>CAVWXY010000001.1:0-264921 GCA_963758945.1 uncultured Alphaproteobacteria bacterium
AGTGGACCTACCCCGATTTCGTGGACAGTTGACGTCTTGGGATCAGGCTACAGTGTCTGCCGTCAAAGGTGTCCTCCTTTTTCTGCCTTTTCTGCTCATCCTTTTGTTCGGCCCCTGCGGAGCTCATCCTTCCGTTCTCTAATCGCCACCACGAACGCAAGCATTTTCTTTCTTCCTTGTTTGCTTGTTCTCTTGCTTGTTCTCTTGCTTGCCTGGAGGCTTTCTTTGGGTTGACCGCGCCGCAGGCTCTTCCGCCCCGACCGTAGATTTCGAACGCCGCCGCGCGCAGAGGCTGTCAAGGTCGGCCGTCACTCCGCCATGCGGCGCACTCCACCGTTTCCAGGCCGCGCCTTGACAGCCGTGAGCACGGCGGCAGACTGGATGGTCACGGGCCGGAAGAGCGCTCTGCTATCGAGTATGGTCCCTTTAGCTTTTGCTCGCGCGGATTGATGTCGCTGCCAGGTCCACCGTTCTCTCCGCGGTCCAGGGTCGCTGGCCGCACCATGGCCTCAGGGTTTCGACGCCGCTATGTCCCGAACGCGCTCAACAGAAGCTCAGCGCAGGAAGAATCGCGCGGTCATCGAGGCCCGTCCCAGCAGGGACAGCGATCCGCCGCGAGATGCGGCGAAGGGATATTCGATCGATCTCAGGCGGCTGCAGATGCAGCCTCAGCGTTCCATCGGAACGTCCTACCTGAGGTCCACATGCGATGCAGGATGACGGCAAGCTTTCGGGCAACCGCCATCGTTGCCTTCTTAGCTCCGATACGCTTGCCAAGCGCCTCGCCCCAGGTCTTCAGCGCGCTTGGTCGCGTTGACCGACTGAGCAACACTTTGGCGGCCTCGAACAGAAGGCCGCGCACCATGCCGTCTCCGCACTTGGAGATGCGCCCTGCGTGATCGACCTCGCCGGATTGATAACGCCTGGGCGTCATCCCAAAGTACGCCGCCACTGACGACGATCGCTTGAAGCGTGCTGGGTCCTCAACGCCGGTGATATAGGCCAAGGCAACCACCGTGCCGACGCCCGGTGCCGACATCAGCTGACGGGCAATGTCGTCGCTGCGAGCGCGTTGAATGACGGCCCTATCGTACACGAGGAGTTGGGCCCGCGTTGCCTCCAGCACCTGCAACGTCGGCTCGATGATCGCCCCAAGTACAGGATGCCCGTCGATCGCCGCGCGCACGCGCGCCGGGAACTGGCTGCGCAAGCCTTTGGGAAGGACCCGACCGAAGGTCTTCAGAATGCCGCGCACGCAATTCTTCAGCGTCGTGATTTGCGACACGATCTGGCCGCGTGCTACCAGCAGTGCACGGACGGCTTGGCTGTCAAGGCCCTTCACCGTCACCTCGCGGTACCAGCCGACGCGCATGATCTGTGCCAAACCGAGGGCGTCGTTGGCGTCGGTCTTGTTGACCTTGAGCGACAACGCGGCTTTGGCGTGGCGCGCATCGACGCAGATCACGGGCAGGCCAATCGCCTTCAGCTCGTGGAACATCCAGTTCGACAGCTGCCCGCTTTCGAGTCCGATCCGAGCCGCATGGGGCGCGTGCTGCTTCACAGCCGATGCGATAGCTTCCGGCGTCGAGTTGGTTTGGCCGCGCCATACGATCTTCTCGGCATCGTCAATGACGCAGATCGACGTTTCCTTCAGCGACACATCGAGGCCGACATACTGCTTGCTCTTGGACATGATCTCGCTCCTTGGCGTTGCGGGGAGGACCAGCCTGCGCCGGCATTCGTTACCCCGCGATTACGCCATGTCCCGGCCCGCACATTCGACCCGCCGTCGCGCGCAGGGGCGGTCAAGGTCGCGCACTTTGCGCGCGCGCGAGGGCTTGACCTTGACGGCCCCGAGCACGGCGGCAGGATGGAGTGAGCCGGGGGAAACCGCAGGCTCCCAGTGCCGCCGCTCGAACTCGACGGGTGACAGATACTCGAGCGACGAATGCCGCCGGCGCGGATTGTAGAAGCCTTCGATGAACTCGAAGACGGCATTGCGTGCCTCGGCTTGCGTCTTGAACCGGCTGCGAGCCAGTAACTCGCATTCCAGCGTGGCGAAGAAGCTCTCCGCCATCGCATTGTCGTAGGCGTCGCCCACACTCCCCATCGAAGGCCGCACACCCGCCTCGCGGCAGCGGTTGCCGAACTCAATGGACGTGTACTGCGCGCCTTGATCGGAGTGATGAATGACGCCGCGCGGACGACGCATGGCCAGCGCCATGCTCAACGCATCGAGCACGACCGTGGTGTGCAACGTCGTCGCCATCGACCAGCCGACGATCCGGCGGCTGAACACATCGAGGACGACCGCCAGGTACAGGAAGCCCGCCCATGTCGGAATGTAGGTGATATCAGCCACCCAAAGCACATTCGGCGCATCCGCCGTGAACCTGCGCTCGACCAGATCGGGCGCTTGGCGGGCTCCATCACGCACCGTTGTGATCGCAAACCTGCGACGGCTGATACCAGCAACACCCGCCTCGCGCATGAGCCGCGCGACACGGTTCTTGCCGACCTGCACGCCGTTCGCCGCAAGCTCAGCGTGCACCCGCGGCGCGCCATAGGTTCCGCGCGATACCGCGTGGATCGTGCGTACCGTCTCGGTCAACGCAGTATTCGAACGCGCCCGTTGGGAGGGCGATCGCGTTCTCCACGCATAGTACCCGCTGCACGAGATGCCCAGCACTCGGCACATGGTGGCAATCGGAAACTCGGCCTGGTGCGCGCTCACGAATCTGAACCCTTCGGCGGGATCACATCCGTCTCCCGAGCGAACCAGGCCGCGGCTTTTGAGAGGATGTCGCGCTCCAGCCTGAGCTGCTTCACCTCGCGCCGAAGACGGTTGATCTCGTCGCGTTCTGCCGTCGTCACACCGTCATCCCGGCGGCCCGCATCCCGCTCGGCTTGCGCCACCCAGTTCCGGATCGCCTGCGCCGTCGGCTCAAACTCCTTCGACAGGCTCTCCGGACTTCGCCCGGACCGAACCAGCTCAATCATCTGACGCCGAAACTCAGGCGTGTAAGGTGCGTTCTTTCTTGCCATCGTGGACTCCTGCAACACAAATGCTCGGGTGTCCACGAAACCGGGGGAACTTCACTTCTTTATGGGCTACTGCATTGGCGCATTGGCGGCCCGGCGCGCGCCGTTTGCAGGTTGATGACGAACTCGAATTTGGTCGACTGCACCACCGGCGGGTCGGCGGGCTTCGCGCTCTCGAAGAGGAGGCCGGTATAGGCGCCGATTTGACGATGCGTATCCGCGAGGTCGGTTCCGTAGCTCATCAGGCGCCGACTTCGACGTATCCACGCTGCCTATAGGCCGCCGGAAATCGTTCTGAAATTCCGGATGCGCGGGCTGCCTATAGCGAAGGTCCCTACGGGCGGGGGAAGGTCCCAAAAATCCGAGGTCCCCATTTTCCGCGGCGCGCCCGGAGTGGACAATTTTGAGCCCAATTGATTTTGCTGAGCAATTCGACACATTTGACACAATTGGTCGAAGGGGTAGTCAGGTGACCATCTGGTTACTTCAAGTAACCGAGCGGTTACTTGTCCCCGGACCAAGTCCGGACGACGACCGGTCGACCGGCGAAAAATGGCGGAGGAGGCCACCAAGATGCTGACGCTGGACGAGGAACTGCTCGAGACTCTCAGGACCGCCGTCGCGCCGATCGCGCCGCGATCCCGCCCCGCCTTCCTCGAGGCCGTCGACGCCGCCCTCGCCGGCCGCGCCGCCGGCCCGGGACTTCTGTCTCGCGTCATCGCTGAGATCCAGCCGAAGTTCCTCAACGCGCCGGCGGCGGACCTCGAACAGCCGCACCGGCCGTCGCAGCCGCCGAGATCGCCGTTCCGCCGGCGCGGCTAACCGATCGGGCGCGAATCTCGAGGAATTCCACGCGGATGAACCATCGCGCTCTGGGGCGCGGTGATTGTTTAGGG
Organism: uncultured Alphaproteobacteria bacterium; assembly: GCA_963758945.1. GTDB lineage: Bacteria > Pseudomonadota > Alphaproteobacteria > Rhizobiales > Xanthobacteraceae > VAZQ01. The sequence continues at coordinate 3,939 of CAVWXY010000001.1, forward strand.
CGTGTACTCATAAATCGCCCAGCCGTGTCCGCTTTCGGGCAAACCGGATATCGAGCCGACAAAGCCGAATGACCGAGTCTGACCCATTGCCGCCGTCGGCGATCCAGTCTTCTTGCGTTGCGGTATTCCTATTCGATCAACTCGTCCGCGCTCAGCAGGATCGATGTCGGCACATCGAGGCCAAGCGCCTTGGCGGTCTTCATATTGAGCATGGTCTCGTATTCAGATCGAACTTTGCGCGCAGCTCGGCGGCGATTTCCTTAGCCAAAGCTTGAAATCTAAAGGCCTCTGCCGCCGCATTCATTTCCGTCGGATGCCATCTGTAAACGACGGCCCGTCGGAGTTGCCGGATTCTGGTTTGGCGGCAACCTCGCTTTCGGCTGGTTCACCGACCTTAGCTTGGCGTTTTGCCTCTGCGGCAGCCTCTATCTTCGCGATCCTGGCAGCCTCGCGCTTTGCCTCCTTGGCCGCTTCGCGCTCGACCTTGCGGGCGGCTTCACGCTCCGCCTTCTCCGCCGCCTCGCGTTGCGCGCGTTCGGCAGCCTCGATCTTCGCTTTCTCAGCGGCTTCGCGCTTTGCCTGCCTCGCCGCCTCGCGCTCGGCTTTTCGCGCAGCGTCGCGCTCCGTTTTCTCGGCAGCTTTACGCTTCGCTCGCTCGATGGCTTCGAGCCTCGCCTTCTCTGCCGCCTCGCGCTTCGCCTGCTGCGCGGCTTCGCGCCGGGCTTTCTCCGCGGCGGCACGCCTTGCTCGCTCGGCTGCGGCTTCGCGACCCGTGGCCTCTCGCCTGGCCTTTTCAGCAAGCGCGTCGAGCTTTGCGGCCCTGTTGTTTGCCTCCTTGACCGCAGCCGCACCCCAGGCGACATCGCGCTTTGCCTTCTTTGCAGCGGCCTCGAGCTTCGCCACCTCCTGCCTTGCCGCATCTGCGTCAGAACGACGCTGCTCCGCGGCGCCATTTGACTCCGCTGCGGCGGCTTCGTGCTTGGCGGCGAAGTCGGCTGCTTTCGTTGCAGCAGCCTCCAGCGCCGCGGCGGCAAGCCTTGCTCGCTCGGCTGCGGCTTCGCGACCCGTCGCCTCTCGCCTGGCCTTTTTAGCAAGCGCGTCGAGCTTTGCAGCCCTGTTGTTTGCCTCCTTGACCGCAGCCGCACTTTTAGCGGCATCGCGCTTTGCCTTCTTTGCAGCGGCCTCGAGCTTCGCCACCTCCTGCCTTGCCGCATCTGTGTCAGAACGACGTTGCTCCGCGGCGCCTTTTGACTCCGCTGCGGCGGCTTCGTGCTTGGCGGCGAAGTCGGCTGCTTCCGTTGCAGCAGCCTCCAGCGCCGGAATGCTGACAGCAACCTTCCGCCGCTTGGGCGGCGCTGCTCGCCTGCCCTTCTTGGACTTCTTGAGATTCAATTTGGCTTTCGATTTCGCCTTCGACTTCGCTTTTTTTGGCATGGCGGGCCACGTTCAAAGTGGATTGAGTATATCTGTCCAAAGACATGCATGGCCAGGACGGGCCCAGCCATAACGCGTCGCAAGGATAGGTATCAACTGCGCGCCGCTTCGGCAAGCCAGCCGAAGACGTTGAAGACGTACGCTTGCGCTCGAGATTGTACTCCGCGACGTCGCGCCCGGCGCTGTTGACCTGTCCCAGGCCTCCGCGATGCGCGCCATGCGGCCGTGATCGGCGCCTGGTCCGAGGCGCCAGTGCAATTCGACGCGACAGGTTGACGACCGAGGAGCGATTATCAGACATTGTCGAAATCTTGGCGCACGGTCTGCTTTGGCTTGATGCGTTTTCTGTCGACTTGTGCTCGCACATTGGCAGTTGCGCTGCACTTGCTCACGTCGCTTCATGTGCTTGGCCCTCTGCGTCAGATATTGCGGTGCAAGCGAATGTCGGCTTTCGGGGTAACTGCGGAAGTGAGCAACGCGGGCGCGAACCGACGTGATTGACCCGCTGCGGTCATAAACCGGGTCGAAGTCCCGCCACGCAGCAGTCTCGAATTTCAGAACAATTCAGGTCTGCCCCATGGACCTACCAGCTTCCTCGATGGCAGGCTGAAGCTAATACGCGGAGGAGGGACGCCCATGTCCGGCATAGGACGGCGGGAGTTCGTGGCGCTGCTCGGCGGTGCGGCGGTCGCGTGGCCGCTCTGGGCACGAGCGGAGCAGCCGGGCAAGGTGTACAGGATAGGCACTTTCAGCGCAGGCACGCCCACCCCACATTTGCGCGCCGTCTTCCGTGACGCTCTCGGCGCGTTGGGTTGGGTTGAAGGACAGAATGTCGTCTACGACGAACGATATGCCGAGAACCGGCTCGAACGGCTGCCTGAGCTGGCGGCAGAGTTCGTCCGCATTAACGTTGACGTGATTGTGGCACATGGAACGTTAGCGCCCCTTGCGGCCAAGCGAGCCACTTCAACCATTCCCATCGTCATGTCGTCCGCTGGCGACCCACTGGGGAGTGGCCTAGTTACCAGTCTGGCGCGACCGAGTGGAAACGTGACCGGGCTAAGCCTCATGGCGCCGGACTTAGGCGCGAAGCGACTGGAATTGCTCAAGGAGGTTGTTCCACTGATCTCCCGCGTTGGCATCCTTTGGAATGCCGCCAATCCGTACTCCGCGCTCGTCTTTAAGGAGACAATGAGCGCGGCCCAAATACTGGGGATTCCGCTTCAATCTATCGAGCTACGAAGGCCGGATGAGCTCGATGCTGCACTGTCAGCCGTCACACAGCAGCGTGTGGACGCTCTAATCACAGTCGAAGATCCTCTCACATTTAACTATCGAAAGCGGATCGCAGACTTTGCATCTCACGGCCGCTTGCCCGCGATATACGGCTTAAGGGAGTTTGTTGACGCTGGCGGCCTCATGGCCTACGGGACAGATATTGCTGATCTATCGCGGCGCGCCGCTGGATACGTGGACAAGATTTTCAAGGGTGCCAAACCCGCCGATCTTCCGATCCAACAGCCGACCAAGTTCGAGTTGGTCATCAACCTCAAGACCGCGAAGGCGCTCGGTCTTGACGTGCCACCAACACTGCTCGCCCGCGCCGACGAGGTGATCGAGTAGAGGTGCGCAGCTTGCTGCGATTGCTCACAGCTGCTTTTGCGGGATTCCCGCCCGCATCCGCCCGGGCACGAGTCCCTGAGGCGACGTGAGATCGTGAATCAAAGCTCCGAGGTTCTCGATCCCGGCGAGCGACCACCGCTCGGCGCGACCGCGCACCATCTTGCACTCCGATCCGTCGCTCTTGATCGTCCCGTCGTCGTTCAGGCTGATGCGCTTCGAGAGGATGCCGTGGTCCTTAGTGAGGACCGTGACTTCGAAGTCGCCGGTATGTTTTTCCACGTCGCCTCTCCCCAAAATCTCGGGGACGGCGCGGCCGGGAAAATCGGGACGAAGACCCCGCGTTCGCCGGCCGCGCAAGTCCGCCTTGCGCGTCAAACCGGAAGAGCGGGCGCCCGCCGCGCCCGCCGCTTTACTGCGGGAGATCGATCCCTCCGCGCGGGGAGCGCGGGGGTTAAGGCGAGGTTTCGGGTCTTAGGGCGGAGGGGATAGGAGCGAAGCGCGAGCTGTGGTATTCTTCGCGCCGAGCCCGGTCTCTCCTTTGCCCAAGACCGGCTTCGAGGTCGCCCGTCTCGCCGGGCGGGCGACCTCAACTTCTCCGATACTATACCTTTTGCTTATTTTTGACCATCGTCCTTGCAATTCCTAGCCACTGTTTCGTTCGCGCCTCGTTCCCCGGCATATACCTGACAAGTTGATCGAGTTGCGGCAGGGTGCGCGGGTGATTAAAAAGAGGCAAATGACAAAGCGCATCTCGAGATTTGACAAAGAATGGGCTATTGGGCGTGGAGGTCTGCCATACCCGCTCGTAGATGGAGATTGTCAAAGTTCCTACTTCTTCGACTTGCTCGAAGAATTCGAGCGGGCATTGAAAGCCCGGTTGACGCTTACGCTCGCTGTATCACTTCTATGCGCTATTGAACAAGCGGGGCGTGAGATACTTCGGTTTAAGCACCCCGGCAAGGTTCGGTTCGAAAATCGACAATGCTTTGATGAGTTTCTACACAACTACATGGGTTACAGACCGATTGCGACAAACAGATATGATGTTTTTCGAAACGGCGTGGTTCATAGCGGGCTCCCGAAGACAAAAAACCCGGGAGGGGTTGGACTTGAAGTCCACGAGTCCTTTCTTTCTCGCAGGAAATTGAAGCGTGTTCGAGGTATTCACATTCATCGAGACGGATTTTGTGACATTACACTAGCGGTACTCTTAAAAGAATTTGAATTGGGAATTAGAAAGATGCGAAGGCACGAAAGCACCGTTGGTCTTGGCAGGAGGCGCCGTAACCGGTATGTACGTCTGTCATCGTAGTTCTCTCTTGTCATCGACCGTCTCTACTAAAGAAGCGCGTCGCGGTCGGTTGTCGCGCTTCAACTCTCGTTAATCGTTCGCTCGCGTCCTTCGCCGCTCGCGCTCGCCCTCCAGCATCCGAATCTTGCCGGCGAGGTAGCGCCGAAGGTCCGAACTCGAAGCGTCCGCCCAATCGACGGCGGCGAGGAGGTCGCGATGTCGTTGGAGGACGCGATCGATCTCCTCGTCGGACATCTTGTCGATGTTCATTGCCGCCGCTCCGCCGCGTTCGGGTCGTAGCGAACCTCGACCGTGTCGTAGTCGGCGCCGGGCTCGGAACCGTGGACCGTGTAGCCCGGCTCCAGGCTGATCCAGCCCTGTCCGGAATATCGCTTCGCGATCCGCTTGCCGTCGAACTCGACGTAGAGAACGACATCGCCGTTCTCCTCGACGAGCCGTAGTTGCGCCTTCGGTGTCATTTTGCTCGGGCCTCCTCTAGTGCATAGTCGCGGTCGCGGTCGCCTCGTCGGGCGCGACGTTTTCAAGCTTGTTGAAGAGCATTTCCATTTGCTCCCGAACGGTATCCAGTCGGTCCCACAGCTCGCGCCTCGTCTCGCTGTCAACCTCCGCCAGCTCCCGCTTGTTCACCTCGATCAGCGGCTTCAGAATATTGAGGAGCCCTCGATTTAGTTGCCCGACCAATCGTTCGACTTCGGAGGGCTCGTCTCGTTTCTTCTTGCGGCGCTTTACCAGATCGCGCGCCTGAGCCATCGTAATGTCGGGTCGTCGCCGCGCGATGTTGTGGCGATCGATCTGGGCGTTGAGAGCCTGACAGGTAGAAAAGTCTAGGCGCCTAGACTTTTCCGGCCACTTCTTCACCGTCGTGCGGGCGCTCTGCACGGTCTTGAACTTCGTGCCGACGTCGGCGGCGAACCGCTGAAGGCGATTCTCGTCGTACTTTGTCTCGACCTCGCAGGCGGCGTCGCCCAGCTCCCAGAGGGAGCGAGCCATATCCCGGACCGCGGCTCTACCGCGCTCGACGAGGGCGGCGTACTCCGCGTCTGGCTCGGCCTCGTGACTTAGGATAAGCTCGCCGCGCTCGGGGGCCGTTTCGGTCTCTCGGGTATCCTCTGCCTTCGAAGACGAGGCCCGGGGCTTTTGCGGAGTCCGGGCCTTCTTCTTCCTGTTGGGTTTCATTTCCTTCTCCTCTTGGTGATGTGCTTCGGCGACTTCACCGACTTCGCGCCGGCGACGAGCGCGCGGCGATGCCATCGCTCGCGCGTTTTCTCGATCGCCTTCAGTTCGGTGTCGTCGGTCGGATTCCGGCGCGCGTCGTCGAACGCCTTCTCGTCTTCCGGCAGGATGACGATGACGTTGCCGATCACGGTCTCGCGCGGAGCGAGGCCGCGCTTTTTCAGCTTTGTGTAAAGGGTAATCGACATCGGACCACGGCTGCCGCCGTGGCGAATTCGAAAGCCCTTCACGCTCCGATCGTGGGGATTACCGGGGACCCAATCCTGCATCGCTATCGCCTCGTTTTTCGGCGATGCGTCGGAAGGGAAAAAGAAAAAGGCCCCGACCGACGCATCGCGTGCGTCTGATCGAGACCTCCGTTCGGTCCGGCTTTAGCGGACCGGCACGTCACCTAAACGTGCCGAAGACCTCGGCCGTGTGACCATCATAAAGCGCCACGGCCAGCGTCGAGTCAGGCGTACCCCTTAGTCTATTTTTTCCCTCGGGAGGCACCGGTCTCGCCGACCCCGAAGGGACGCACGCTCGCGCGCTCGTCCGTTAGGTACGTACCGGGACCTATAGCCCGCTCGCCCGGGCGTGTAAAGGGTTTGTTAACTAGCATGGATTTTCTTAACCTTAACCGGCCGAAGCGGCTCGACGTTCGTCGGCTCGACCCCGAAGACCGGCGCCGCCGCGCGGATCGCGTCGGATATGAACGACTTCGCGAGGTGGGCATAGCGTTCGGTCATTCTCGTGGTCGTGTGCCCGAGCGCGGCGGCGATGACCGGGAGCGGCGCGCCGTTCATCGCCGCGTGAGACGCGTACGTGTGCCGCAGAATGTGAAAGCCGACGGCCGGGACGATGCGCGCGCGCTCGCAAGCCGCCGCCATCGGCTTCGATTGATTGCCGTGCCGCCACGCGCCGCCGCCGTCGCGCAACAGAAGGCGCTCGCCGCCGCTTCGCCCCGCCGCGATGCGCTCGAAGAACGCGAGCGCCTCGGCGCCGAGCGGTACATAGCGCGCGCGTCCGGACTTCGATCGTTGGACGTGTATCGTCTCGGCGTCGACGTCGAGATCGCCGACTTCGAGCCGACACAACTCGCTGTATCGGCAGCCGGTCGATAACGCGGCGCGAATCAAATCACGGACGTCGGGATCGCAGGCGTTCAAGAGCCGGACGCTCTCGGCGATCGTGAGGTAGCGCGTGCGCGGCTCGTCGACGCCGCGAAATTTCTTCATCCCCCGCCAGGCGGCGTCGGACGACACGCGCTTCGCGCGGTATGCGAGATTCAACGCCGCGACGAGCGTGCCGCAGATTCGATTCGCCGAGTTCATTCTCCGCCGCCGCGCGTCGGCGTCGCCGTCGACCGGCTTCCCGCGCTGGATCGAAACGGCGGCGACGGTCGCGAGCCAAGATTGAAGCATCGAGGTCGATAGCTCGTCGAGCCGAACGTCGCCCAGCTCGGCGAGGTAGATCGCCGTGGTCCGCGCCACCTCGACGCTCTTCCCGCGCGCTCTCAAATCCTTGACGTAGTCCTCGAAGACGCGACCGACCGTCGGCGAGCCGGCGACGCGCTCGCCGCCGGCGAGTTCGAGCGCGCGTTCGCGGGCCTCATCATATGAGAACACGGAAACGCCGTCGGCTTCGAGCGCATCGTCGGCGGCGCCGATCGTCATCATCGTGTAGCGCCCGCCGATCCGGCGCCGGAGGACCCATCGACCGGCCTTCTCGTCCGGCCATCGCTGATAGCCGAGATGCGCCTTCGCGGTGAGCGCGTTCCAGTGCGGTTGGCGTCCGCGCCGGAGTTTAGCGCGCGCCGTCCGCGTTCCCAGCGCCGCCGGTCGAATCGTCCTCGCCATTTCGTTCTCCGAAGGTTAGTTCCTCCGAGGAACTAACTATGAACCAACTATCGAGCCCGTCCGACTAGTCTCTCCTAGTTTCCACTAGTTAGAAAAGCCAGCGAATTCCGCGACTTAGATTTCTCGCGGCTATCTCTTAGCCGCTACGGCGTTCCTGGGCAAGGATGCGCCGAATCTTTCTCCGGCGGTGATCTCCAGACTGACGGCGGAGTGGCAGGGCGAGTACGAACGCTGGCAGAAGCGCGATCTGTCTGCGCGCCGGTACGTGTACGTGTGGGCGGACGGCGTCTTCCTTCAAGCCCGCATGGAAGACCACGGCGAATGCATGCTGGTGCTGATCGGCGCGACGCCGGAAGGCAAGAAGGAGCTGATCGGCTTCCAGGTCGGCGTGCGCGAGAGCGCGCAGAGCTGGCACGAGCTGCTCGTCGAGACGAAAAGCCGTGGGCTGAAGATCGCCCCAGAAATTGCGGTCGGTGACGGCGCGCTCGGATTCTGGAAGGCGCTCGACGAGGTCTTCCCCGCCACACGGCATCAGCGGTGCTGGGTGCACAAAACCGCAAATATCTTGAACAAGGTCGCCCTGCCGGTGCAGGCCAACATGAAGAAGGACCTGCGCGAAGTCTACTTGGCGCCGAACCGAGCTTCGGCCGAAGTGGCGATCGACGTCTTCGCCGAAAAATACGGAGCGAAGTACGACAAGGCGGTCGAGTGTCTGACGAAAGATCGCAACGCACTGCTTGCGCTCTACGACTTCCCCGCCGAGCATTGGGACCATTTGCGGACGACGAATCCCATCGAAAGCGTGTTCGCGACGGTCCGGCACAGGACGGTGCGTACGAAAGGCTCGTTGTCGTCAACCACTGCCAAGTTGATGGTGTTCAAGCTGCTCTGCGCCGCAGCGAAGACCTGGCGGCGGCTAAAAGGCACAAATCAGTTGCCGAAGGTCGTCGCAGGTGTCAAATTTGAAAATGGCATCGAGGTCATCGAACTGCCGGCAAACCACGCCGCCTGATCGCCTCGTCACCCAAAATCCCGCATAGCTCCATCGGATCGGCCTCGGCGTTTCGCTGCAAGGAACCGCCGGTGAGCGCGAGATCGGTCCAGGGCGAAAGCGCGACGGCGGCGGCCGGCAGACGAAAGCCTTCGTCACGCAGCTTGAGCAGCATCGCCAAGACGAGTCCGCCGCCTGAGGATTCTCCTAGCACCGCCATTCTCCGCGGATCGACACCATCGGCCACGAGCGCCCGGTAGGCCGTGACGGCATCGTCGAGCGCCGCCGGAAACGGGTGCTCGGGCGCAAGCCGATGACCAAGGATAACAGTGCGAGCGCGCGTCGCCGCGGCGATGCGCCAGGTGAAATCACCATAGAGCGCTGGCGAGCCCGAGACATACCCGCCGCCGTGGAGATAGAGCACGAGGCGGCCGCCGAGGGACGCGAGAGTAACGACGTCGACTGCTTTGACCCCGTCGAGGTCAATGTGTGTCGTCTGCGTACCCTTTGGCGGCGGCGGCACTAGACGCTCGAGGAACGCGTCCTGTCGGCGCAGTGCCTCGAGGGTGGTCGTGGGACCGATCTTGCGCTTGACGAACCAGCGCAGCCCCAGGCGCACGAGCTCGGCGCGTAAACTCATCGCGGCCCCCTCCACTCCGTTGGATACCGGCAAGAAGCTCACTGCCACGATCGTTGCCCCAGATCGAGTTTCATCTGTGCCTGCTGCGCTCGCCTACTTGTGAACCGTCGCCGACGATCGCTTCAAATCCGCGCTTGCAGGTGGGCGCGTTTCTGTGTGCGTTTTTCCGCTCGGTCGCCTTCCGAATACGTGGGCGCAAAGCGCACTAGCGGCCAAATGCGAGCCGTTGCGGTATTGTATACTGCTGTCCACGGACGTTTATTGGACACGTGTTGGACAGCGAAAAGCCACGATCAGCCATGTCTTTGATTTCATTGACGCTCCCTAGGGGACTCGAACCCCTGCTTTCGCCGTGAGAGGGCGAAGTAGGACGGAACGATTTTTACGCCCCACGCCTTGGCGTTTCCCGGCCGTGTAGCCAGACAGGAAACTCGCACTGACTCGTAAACTCGTAGACCAGTTAAAAACGGCGTCGAAACTTGCTATTCGGCCACAGCTTCGGCCACAGCTTCAGGCGAACCGAATGTGAACAAGCAGCGACGAACGTGACAAAAATCTCTGATTCCGCAACGGTCCGCGACCGAGAGACCTCGTTCGGGATGAGGGAGGCGCAGGTTCAACCCTAGAAGCGCGCCTCTACCGATTTCGTGGCACCGCGCCATGATCGCCGTTGGCGATGTCACTTCCCTTCAAGATGCCGGTAAGATGCCGCGCGCGGCGCACGTGAGGAAGCACTTCCGCGGCAGCTGCCTTGCCCGATCGATCCGCTCTTTCACGCTGTCCTGAAAGGCGGGGTCCTTTTTTTCTCCGCTCAGTGTGTTCGGTAGTCGGTCGCCATCCGGCGAGAGCTGTTTCCCGACGGCAATTTTCCCGCCGGCACCCGATCACCGTCTCGAACTTCGCCGCGCCGGGGATGATGCTGGAGATCCAGGGGATCGCCGTTAGTCGAGGGACCGTTGCTCGAACACGAACCGTTGTTCGCCACAATAGCGGAGTACCGCTTTCGCCCCGCTCCGGCACAGTGTGTCGGGGTGAAGCGGTTACGATGGACGGCCCGCAACGTCGCGATCGAAGGCGCTGGGACGAGGGCCAAAATGATCGGCTCGGCGTTGGCAGTCGACCTGGTCGCCTGCGGGGACCGCTCGCTCGCCCTGGCGACCGAGAGGGCACCGCGCGAGACGAGGACGGTTCCGGTTCGGGGCTTGCAAATTTCCTTCGCATGCCTTGTCGGCTCGAAGGGACGGTGTCCGTCCTTGGGCTAGGCCTGGTAACGATCTCGCTCAACTCTGGAGGTCGAGCATGGAGGCGAGTACCAGCCTTCAGAGCGGTACCAGTGTGCTTTTCGCCGGGCCGGGCGACGGCAATCCATGGGTCATTTTAAAAGGATCAGCAGTGATGTCAGCAGCAGCTACAACCACCAGCACCATCCGGCTTCACCGCGTGCTCCGTGCGACACCGGAGCGGATCTACCGCGCGTTCCTTGATGCGGACGCGATGGCCAAATGGCTTCCGCCGAACGGCTTCACGGCCAAGGTTCACCATATGGACGCGAGGGTCGGCGGTACCCATAGGATGTCGTTCACCAACTTCAGCACCGGCAAGAGTTCACTCGTTTGGCGGGACCTATCTCGAGCTGACGCCGCACGAGCGTATTCGCTATACGGACAAGTTCGACGACCCAAATTTGCCTGGGGAAATGCAGACGACGATTACCCTCAAGAATGTATCCGTCGGCACGGAGGTGAGCATTGTTCAGGAAGGCGTGCCTGCTGTCATCCCAGCCGAGGCTTGCTATCTCGGCTGGCAGGAATTGCTGACCCTGCTTGCGAAGCTCGTCGAGGCCGAAATTCCAGATTAGGTCGACGATCCTTCGAAACTACGTATCCGTACGGTGAAGAACGGTGAAGACCGCCGCGTGGCATTGGCTTCGGGCGCGGCGTGCTCAGGCGGCGAGCTTGGCAGCGGGTCGACTTCCAATTTCAAGGCAGCAGTTGATCGAGCTCTGGATGTTATGATCGTTGATGTGCGCGAGCACGTTGGCGAGCCAAGCTTGCGGATCGACGTCGTTGAGCCGCGCGGTCTGAATCAAGGTGTACATCACGGCAGCGCGCTCGCCACCGCGGAGCCGGCAAACAGCCACGACTTGCGGCCGAAGCGCGACGGCGCGCACCGATCGTGATTGCTCGTGGTCAGAACGCGCGTCCCGACAGGACTACGACAAAACGTCCAATTACCGCCTGGTCGCTGCTTCCGCGGTGCTTCCGCGACAGCCGATCGTGCAAGATACCATTTAGTAAGTCATTGAAATCTGGCGCGCCCGACAAGATTCGAACTTGTGACCTCTGCCTTCGGAGGGCAACACTCAATCGAGAGCCGCGCCTCGCATTCTATGCAGCCATCGACATCGTGTCAGATTGGCTTTCTGCGTCAACCCGACCCGTAGTCTCCTCAACCTTCGCGCTTCTGAGCCACCAGACTAACAAAGGATCTCGCTCCACTGCGCCGCTTCGAACGACCAACTCCGAAATCCTTTGCTGCTGTTGGCGCAGATGATCCCTTAGCAATCGATCGCGCGTGATGTATCCGGCGTTTACGCCGGGCAAGGAATGGTTCATCAAAAGGTGGATGTCGAGTTCCGAAACACCTGCCGCTTGCGCGAGCGTGCGATAGCTCTGCCGCAGATCGTTGCCCCATTTGGAAAGGACGTCACGCTCTTCCTTGTGCTCCACGATATGTCCGAGTTCGCTCTCGGCTGGAAACAACCATGATTTCGCTTGCTCGGAATACATGATCCGCCCCCACCTGATCGCGCGGATGATGCAGCGGATCATCGGTCGCGACAGTGGAATATCGAATGCTTTCTCCTCACCACCCTTGGGCCTCGGGATATGGATCATCCTCTGTTGTAAATCGATGTGCTCTATGCGGACCTTCTTAAGGGCCGTTGGTCGTGATCCGGTGAGGAGCGTCAAGAGATGAAATTCCCGGCGCAGCGGATTCTCCAATGCCCGAAGCTCTCTCAGCCAACCACTGATATCGTTTGGACCCATCCCAGTCTTGCGTCGATGCTCCTTATTCCAGTCGATCGCGGAAACCGGGTTTACGGGAGGCAGATCGGTGTTGCTCTTCCGCGCGTGATTGTAGACAGCCCGCAGGCTGCGCATTGAGCCGTTCGCGATGTAGGGGCCATTTTCCTTGGTGATCTTGTCGTGGCGCTCCACGACCAGTGTCGGCTGCCGGCCCAGCCGGGCAAGCGCCTTATCGAGCCAATCCTCAAACAGCCGCTCCATGTGGTCCCGGTAGTTCTCGATCGTGTCGGGATTTCGACCCTTGCGCTTCATGTGCGCATCGCGATATCGCTCCCAAGCTTGCCGGAGCGTTATCGAGCCCGGCTTGATCTTTGGGGCTTCGCCGGGTCGTTGGCCTCTGGTAATCGCGCCGAGCGCTTCCTTAACCTTGCCACGCGCCTCGCGCGTCGTCATGTCGCCAAAGTCGCCAAGCTTCACCTGGGCCGCGAACTCACGAACACCATCACGCCAGAACTCACCTTGAGCCATGAAGCTCTTTCGCCGCTTGCCGATGAGCACGAAAAACCCCGGCAGTTCGCTGTCGCGAACCTTGTATTGCTTCTGTCCTGCGAACGGCAGACGCGCGATGCTCTTGTCGGTGAGAATCTGACGCTGATGAGCCATGGTACCTCCACCGCCTTAGTCTGGGTTTAGTCTGGGGAAGTCCTCGATGAGAATCATCGAGGTCGCGCTACGCTACAGTACGCCAGGGTGCGAAATTCCTTTATCAATCAGTAGCTTGTTTCGAAGGCGAGAGTATGGCAGCGTGCACGTGAGCGCGGTCGAAAAACGCCGAAATCAGACTACGAATTTGGGGGTCAGGAGTTCGAATCTCTTCGGGCGCGCCACTTCGGTACAAAACTGGGAACGCCAAAACCCGCCGTTTTGGCGCTTGCAGCGGCGACGAGCGTGCGCAGCAGTACGCTTTTCGATCCCATGATACGAACTTCTTTCGCATCGACTTCGACGCGTTGCGCGAGGGCGCGGAGGTGATCGCGGCGGTAGCCGCCGCTCTCGGTGCGCATGCGCTTGCGATGCTCGGCCCAAGCCGATCGAGCGCACCCTCGGCCCGCTCTGCGTCGGCCCGGGCCTGGTCGCGGACGGCCCTGAGCTCGGTCACGCGCTCCTTGAGCATCGGGTCGGAGACGTCGGCGATGCCGTTCTCGATCGCGTCGTAGAGCCGCTTGAGCTTGGCGGCCGCTTCGGCCGCGCGCTTGCGCAATTCGGCGATGTGCGCCGTTCGGCGCTCGGCGCGGTCCTTCCGGCGATCGACCACCGACGACAGGATTTGCTCGAGCCGGGCGGGCTTCCGCGATCGCCTGAGGCGGCGAGTTGGTCGACGCGTATAGTCCGTGCAAATCGTCTGGCGCTTCGGCTGATAGGACCGAGCCCTGTCGCCGCGGTCTTTGGGAGCGAGCCATGGCGCGAGTGTGGCACCCGTCGCCAGCCCGCAGAATGACCGAAGTCCACGCCACCCTACGCTGCCATCTCCACCTGCGTCGCACCGGGAGCGATGTCGCTCACGGAAACCCATGATCGCTTGGCGGCAAACGGCCGGGCCGCGGCAGGCCGGTCAAGGCCGCAAGCCGGCAAAGCCGGGCGCGCGCAGCGCGAGCCTTGACGGGCCTGCGGCGGTCCGGCAGTGGCTCGCTCCAAGCGTATCGTGGCTCCGCGGGGCCGACGAGGTGCGAGAATCAATGATCTTGTACAGCTTTGCGCAACGTCGCGGGCTGCGAGCCAAGAGCGCACCTCGTTGCAATAATCTGATCCTATTGCCTTCTTCCACTCACCGACCGGAGCGCACCTCGCGCCTTTTATCTTGCCATGCTCGGTCGGCGGGCTGCGCCTCGCCAGTCTCGCACAATTCTTCGCTAAGTTGCGATCTGACAAGAACCAGGCGAAGCGCTCAGGCAGCAGTTTCTGTGCAGACTCATTGCAGCCGCTATGTCGACTCTTCGGCGGGCCGCACGTGCGTCATCTTCGCCAAATGGACCGAAGCCAGGACGCAGGAGCTGCATCGGCTGTGCCCGTTGTTTGCTAATCGAACGCAGGAAGACGGCAAGCAGACGGGTCGCGGTCAGGCACACATCCCGGCATCACATGCGCTGACTGGTCAGCTTCTCAGACTGCAATGGCTCATGGCACGGCCGCAACCACCATAACTTCAACGAGCATCCCAGGTCGCCAAAAGTCGGTCGTGAGGCAAGCCCGCGCCGGAGGGTTTGCCGGATCGACCCACTCGTTCCAAACAGAATTGTGATCTTCGAACAGACGCATGTCGGCGATCCAGACCTGGGCGCTTAGTAGCTGTGATTTGTCGGTTCCCGCGAGGTTGAGAAGCTCATCGACGCGTCGCAGCACTTGAGCAGTCTGCGTTTTGATATCGCCGACAATCGGGTTGGGGGTGATGCCGGCGAAATAGGCGACGTCGCCGTGAACGACTGCCTGGCTGATGATCGGCTGACCGCGATTCTCGTCTGATATCTTTCTAATTTCGTGGCGTATGATCGACATGATATTCCCTTTCTGTGGATTGAGTGCCTCGGGAGGCGGTCGTGACGTCATCACCAAAGCGGCTGAAGGCGTTTCGCCAGCCTTTTTGGGGCCGCTTACTCGAACGGAAGCATGACGATCGCGCCCGTTGTCTTGCGTCCGCCGATGAATTTGTGCGCGGCTGCAGCCTCCCGAAGCGGAAAGGTTTTGACAACGTTGCTCGCTACCACCCCCTGTGCGACGGCATCGAACAGCGATTTTGCTCCGGCGTCGATTTCGCTTCGGTTCGACATGTAATGCGAAAGCACGGGTCGGGTGATAAAAAGTGACCCGCGAACGCCCAGATCTTCGATGAGGTTGATCGGATCGGGAACGCCTGACGCCTGGCCGTAAGCTGCGCATATACCGACCAGCCGCAGGCAGTCGAGTGACCTTTGCAGCGTGTCCTTACCGATCGACTCATAGACAACGTCTACGCCTTTTCCGTCCGTAATCTTACGGGTGACAGCTACGAAGTCTTCGGTCGAGTAATTGATAACGTAATGACAACCGAGATTTCGAGCGATCTCGGCCTTCGCGTCGGTACTAACGGTACCGATCACAGTGGCTCCGAGATGCCGCGCCCAAGGACAAAGGATATGGCCCATGCCGCCAGCAGCCGCGTGGATCAGAATATAATCTCCCGGTTGCACCTTGTGCGTTCGATGCAGGAGATATTGCGCGGTCATCCCCTTCAGGATTAGTCCTGCCAGTTGGACGTCATCCAATGGCAAGTCCTCTGGAACCTTGATCAACTTGTCAGCCGGGTAAAGGCGCTCCTGACTATAGGCGCCGAGTGGGGGAAGGCAGGTGCAAACTCGTTCGCCGACAGAGAACCCGGTGACGCCAGGACCCAGCTCCTCGATCTCGCCAACTCCTTCGAAACCGATGACAACCGGTGGATCGCCCACGATCATCGGGTGTGGGATACCTGCTCGATGGTACGTGTCAGCGAAATTCACGCCGACGGCCGTGCTGCGAAGACGTACCTGGCCGCGCCCGGGAGACCCGACCTTGATCTCCTCCCACACGAAGTTGTCGGGTGCGCCTTTCTTGTAGATTACCGCCGCCATTCCCATGATGCGTTCCTCCTGTTACAGCCATTCTTGCTGCGGGGTTCGCAATTGTCTCGCGCGAACAGTTTGGCCCATGCCGAACTGTCTTCGATTGATATGCTTCCGGTATCAGCGATAGGGTTAGAGATGGTCGCGGCGGCAAATCTGGTGGAGGTGGCCGCTCTCGTGGGTGACACTGCGCGAGCGACGATGCTTAACGCCCTTATGGGCGGCCAGTCGCTGACGGCCACTGAGCTTGCTTACTGCGCCCATGTCTCTCGCTCGACGGCGAGTGGCCACCTGAGCAAGCTGGTTGCCGCGCGGCTCTTGACTGTCATTCGCGACCGCCGCTTCAGCTATTATCGGATCGCGTCCCCGTTGGTCGCGACAATGCTGGAGAGCATGAAGGTCGTCGCCGCCATAGAGGTGCCACCCCGCCGTCATCCGCGGTCAGCAAACGACGAGGCACTCCGTTTTGCCCGAAGTTGCTACGATCACCTGGCTGGCCAGGTAGGGGTCGCTGTTACCGATGCACTTGTGGCCATGGGGCACATCGTGCTCACCGATGAAGGCGGTGAGGTCACGTCTTCGGGTGGGCATTTCCTTTCCGCGTTCGGCGCTGATCTGAGGCCGCGGACTCGGCGAATTTTCTGCCAGCCTTGTCTCGACTGGAGCGAGCGTCGTTATCACCTCAAGGGACTCGTCGGAGCTCGGATTCTGGACCGTCTATTGGAGCTCGGATGGCTCAAATGCGTGTCGGACAGCCGTGCACTCCAACTAACGTCGTCTGGAAAGGCGGGCTTGTCCGAAACCTTCCAGATCGAGATCAACAACGAGGGCGTGCTAACCTGTCGATTATGCGACCCACGACGACTGACAGCTTTAGGCTGAGCGAAGCGTCATCTCGCGAGAAAGGTTGCTGTTTTTCTTGCAGTGCGAAGTGAAGCGTTTGGCACATCGCGTCGATCCCGGGATTGAGCGACAGGACCGCTATCGAAGGGTAACCGGACCACCCTGCGAAATCGGGGACACAGCCGCCGATGAGGCGTAGTGCAAAATCGCAGGCCGCCGCAGATTAGCCGATTGGAGCGCGTGGCGGATTGCGGCATCATAGCGCCACGGCGAACGAGTAGTGCCCATCTTCATCGACCGTGGCGCGCCACTTCGGAATTCGCTATTGGCGCCGAAAGCCGCCGTTTTCACGCGTGATCAGGCGTCAGGATTTGATGGCTCCGACCGCCCAGGTCAAACCTTGACGGAAGAACGCGCCGCTTACGCCGCGCTCTTTCGGCTCGGACGGATCAGCACATCTGCCGAGATGCCGAGGCGCTCGTGCAAGCGGCGGATCATCGCGATCGATAGTCCGCGCTTTCGATTCAGAACCTCGGCGATGCGGGTGCGCGTGCCGATGATTTCCTCCAGGTCCCGCCGCGTGAGCCCCTGCTGCTCCATACGAAACTTGATGGCCTCGACGGGATCCGGCGGATCCATCGGATAGTGTTCCGTTTCATAAGCGTCGACGAGGGTCGCGAGCACATCCAGCCGGTCACCCTCAGTGGTTCCTGCCTTCGCGCCCCAAAGGCGCTCCACTTCCTTGAGCGCTGCCTCATAGTCCCGCTTTGTCCGGATCGGCCTTACCTCAGCCGTCATGCTGCACCTCTTTCACATCGATCTTGTCGTAGTTCCTGTGCGTACCGATCCACTTGATCCATACGATGCTCTTCTCGAAGTCGATGGCTACGACCAGCCGATAATCGTTCCCTTTGATGTTGAAGACGATCCGGTCGGCCGAGACGATGCTCGCGGTCGCGTAGCTGCGCTTTACATCTGCCGCGCTCGACCATCGCGCCTTTTTGACTTCGTCGAACCAAGCGTCGAGGGCCGCCTTTAGCGCCCCGTGATTCTTGTATCCCCGGCGTCCCTCGACGAATTCTCGCAAAGTGCGCCGGGCAATGATCCGCATCATTAAAACCTTATCATGCGCCCAAATTGGGCGCAAGCCCGCACAACGCGCTGGAGTGCAAGTTTGGAAAGAACGGGAGGCGCCTGCGCGCCACGGCGAGAAACCGGCGGCGCAATCATAGCGCTACGGCGAAACAATAGTGCCCATCTTCATCGGCCGTGGCGCGCCACTTCGCCAGAACACGCTACGGCAACCGCGAGGCGCCGGTCACCCGATCCTGCGCACCGGGCGGCCACTTCCAATTTTTGGAAATCCGTGCTATCCATGAACAATGATCGTCATTGGCACGGGCGTGGTCGAAAGCTATCTGACCGATCACGCCGGCCATAAGGGCATCAAGGTCGCGCGATCGCAATATCAGGCTTGGCTCGACATCGTGACCCGCGCCAATTGGCGCACTCCGGAGGATGTCAAGGCGTCGTATCCGAAAGCGAGCATTCTCAAGGCCGGCCGAGTTGTATTCAACATCAAGGGCAACGACTACCGATTGGTAGCGGCCGTCCAATATCGGGCAGGAGCCCTCGCGATCCGGTTCTTCGGCAGCCATGCAGAGTACGACAGGATTGATGCGGAGATCGTGTGATGGATGTGACACTGATCGTGATCGACAGCGACGCGGAACTTGTGCGCGCTCGAGCCCTCGTTGACCGGCTGTGGGACTCGCAAGACCCGGCTGATATCGCTCGGCTTCAGGCGCAAGCGCGTCTGCTCGCCGCCTATGAGGAGAGCAAGTGGCCGCGGCGGCCGCCGAGCACGGCAGAGCTGATCCGACACCTCATGGATCAGCACGGACTCACGCGAGAGGACATGGTCCCGCTCCTCGGAACACCGAGCCGGGTGAGCGAAGTCCTGCGGGGCAAGAAACAGCTGAGCATGGCAATGGTGCAGCGTCTGCGTGCGCGATTCCGTGTGCCAGCGGACCTTCTCATTCCGCCGCCCAAGGAGGCGCGGCGCCTGTCGAAGCGGGCGGCAGCCTGACGCGCAGTGCCTCCGACGGCCCGCGGGCGCACCAGCGCGGCTTATCGCAGGCCCGGACGGTCCGTCATAGCGCCACGGCGAAGCAGTAGTGCCCATCTTCATCGACCGTGGCGCGCCAAATTCCACCATACGGAACAAAACTGCGAACCCCACTACTCCGCCCGCGTCGCCCGAGCACGGCGAGCTTCCTGCGCCCGCACCGAGCGAAGCAATGGCCTTCAAGAGTTTGAGCCGTACCTCCAGCGGAAAACCCAGCTCGCGGAGACGATCCTGCGCGAGATCGTGCAGGACCGTCTCGTCGGTTCTCGCCGAATGTCGCCTCAAACTGTTCGAAGCCAAGGCTCCGCGGCCAACCCGCGAGTTCGGTGACGGCGCCCAACCTCCACCGCTGCGACATCATCCGGCCGAAACCGCGTGTCCAGAGACTGCGTTTGCAATATGACCCGCTCGGGGTCGGATGCGGTCCGCAGCGGTGACGGTGTCCGTCAATGCGGATGCGCGGACAGCATTGCGCGGGCGAGCGCAAGTTGCGCAGGGCCATCGTTCTCGCCGAACGCACCGACGACCTCTCGCAGAGGCGCGATGCCGCGCTCGGGCCGGCCCACCGCAGCCCAGGCGCGCGCCAGGCTGACGGCTGCCGCCAATTGAAAGGCGCGCGCCTGCTGCTGCTTCGCCGCCGCGATGGCGGTTTCGAGCTCGCGCACGGCTGCATCGAAATCGCCGGGGTCGAGACGAAGCAGGCATTCGCCGCGCAGCCGATGGATTTCCGGCACATAGAGACCGACGCCCGGCTCGGTCACCGTCTTCAGCACGCCGTCCAACAGCTCCAGCGCCCCCGCCGCCCACCCCGCTTCAAGCCGGACACCCGCGAGCAGTCCGGTGTAGTAAACGGGGATCGGCCCCATGACCGAGACGCGCGGGAATTCGGACTCCATCGCCTGCAACCCGGCATCGAGCCCGGCCCCGCAAGCGCCTGCCCATGCGGACATGAAGCTCGCGATCGAGCGTTGCACAGGCAAATCGAACTTGTCCGCGAGCTCCGTCATTTGCGACGCCAAGCGCATGACGGCGTCCCGGTCGCCGATCATCTGGTAGGCCGTCAACGCGTTCATGATCGCGAAGGTTACGCTCGGCGGCTGATTGAGTTTTCTCGACAGCGCGATGCCTTGCTCGACACGGTCTGCTGCCTCGCGCGGGCTACCTGACTGCGCGAAAGCCAAACCGCTAACGGTATGAGCGCAAACTCCGGGATCGTGCCCGCCGAATTCGGCGCCGAGCGGGCTGTGGCGCGCAGGATCGTAGAGCTCGAGGCCCTCGCGGGCGCCAGCGAGAGTGCCCGCCACATCGCCGCGGAAAAATGCCGTCGACCAGCGGCAATGGATGGCTTCGAGAAACAGATTCTCGTCGCCCGACCGCTGTGCAAGTGCGACCAGCTCTTCCGCACGATCGCGCGCGATGTCGGTTCTGCGGTTCAAATTGGCGCAAAACCACAATCCCCAGAGCGCCTTGAACAACCCTGGTTCGTTACCCAGCGATTTTGCGAGGTCGTAAGCGCGTCGGTAGATCTGCTCGACATCGTCGCTTCGCATGCCCCTTAAAATCAGGACGGCCGGCCCTTGCTTGAGCAGGACCGCGAGCTCGCGCTGGCTGCGCTCCGTCGACGCCGCCAGCCGATCCAGCTGCGCAAGCGCTGCGCTGAAATGCGCGACCGCCTCGGCGTAGGCCGAGCGGGCCACCGCGCGATCGCCGGCACCTTCCAGATAACGCGACGCAGGCCCGGCGAGATCGGCGCGGCTGAAATGATGCGCCAGGATTTCCGGCTCGGCCTGGGCCACATCGGCAAACTGGCTCTCGAGCGCCTCGGCGATACGGGCGTGAAGCGCGCGGCGTGGCTCGCGCAGCAGCATGCCGTAGGCGGCGTCCTGCACCAGCGCATGGTTGAACAGGTAGCTCGCGTACGGCAGCACGCCCTGCCGCGACAGCAAGCCGGCCTGGACGAGACGGTCGAGCGCCGCGTCGAGCTCCGCGTCGGGCTTGCGCGCGACGGCGGCGAGCAGCGCATGAGAGAATTCCCGGCCGATTGCGGCGCCGATCTGCATCACCTCCTTGCCGGGACCGAGCCGGTCGAGGCGGGCCATGAGCGATGCGTGCAGGCTCGCGGGGACCGCCAGCGCAGAGGATGGAACCGCAGCGGCGGTCCGCAGCGCTTCGCCGTCGCTGTCCGCCTCCAAGATCGCCTTCGTCATCTCCTCCACGAACAGCGGGATTCCGTCGGTGCGCTCGATGATGTCTTGCCGGATGCTCGCCGGCAGCGGCTTGTTGCCCACGACCCTGTCGATCATGGCGCCGACGTCGCGCTGCGCCAGCCGGTTGAGGGTCAGGGCCGTCACGTGCGGCCGCCCGATCCAGGGCGCATTGAACTCCGGCCGGAACATCACGATCAGCAGCACGGGGAGGGTCGCAATGCGGTCCACGGCACGGCCGAACAGCTCGAGACTCGTGGGATCGGTCCAGTGCGCGTCCTCGAAGATCATCAGGACCGGACTTTGCCGTGTCAGCGCCTCCATTTGCGCCACGAGCGCCTGAAGCGTTCTTTGCCGGCGCTGCGGCGGGCCAAGCTCGAGCGTGGGATAGCGTCCGTCGTTCGGGAGCGACAGCAGTTCGGCAAAGAGCGCGGCGTCCTCGGTCGAGGTCGCGGTCTGCGCGAGCAGGGCGTCGAGCTTGTCGAGCCGAGCTCGCGGCGTGTCGTCGTGCGCGAGCCCCGCGGCACGCTCGATCTGGATGATAACCGGGTGCAGTGCGCTGTCCGTGTGCTGCGGTGAGCAGAAATAGCACAGCCGCGTGTGCGCGATGCCGGCGAGGCGTTCCATCAGCGCCGCCGAAAGCCGCGATTTTCCGATACCGGCTTCGCCGGAGAACAGAACGACCTGGCCTTCGCCGCTCTCCGCCCGCGACCAGCGCCGCTGCAGCAATTCGAATTCTTCTTCGCGCCCGACCAGCGCGGTCAGGCTGGCCGCGCGCAGCGCCTCGAAGCGGCTTGCCACCGCGCTCGCTCGTAGCGCCGCCCAGGCCCGCACCGGCCCGTCGATGCCTTTGAGGTTCCTGGCCCCGAGGTCTTCAAGCTCGAAGAGATGGCCGAGAAGCCTGCGCGTGCCCTCCGCGATGACGACCGTATCCGCCTCGGCGATCCCCTGCAGGCGCGCCGCAAGGTTCGGAGTCTCGCCGACGATGCCGCGCTCCTGGGCATCCCCCGATCCGACGAGGTCGCCAACCACGACCATCCCGGTCGCAATGCCGACTCGCACCTGCAAGGGCGAGCCGGCCGGGGTCGCGAGCTTGGGCACGGCCGCGACGAGGGCGAGCCCGGCCTGCACGGCGCGCTCGGCATCATGCTCGTGGGCGTGGGGATAGCCGAAATAGGCGAGCACGCCATCGCCCAAGTACTGGGCGACGAACCCGCCGTGGCGCTCGACCAGCGTCGAGCAGCAGCGATGATAGGCGCCGATGATCCCCCGCATGTCCTCCGGATCGAACCTTTGCGACATCGCAGTCGAGCCCACGAGATCGCAGAACATCACGGTGAGCTGCCTCCGCTCGGCGTCATCCGCGTCCGAACGCGGCGCCGTAGCGCTTGGCGCGGTCGCCGCTGCGCCTAGAACCGCAATCGCCTTGAGCAGGCGCTTGCGGTGCCCCAGTGGAATGCCAAGTTTCTCGAGGTCGCTCTCGATGAGCTCGGGCAGGACATCCGCGTCGATCGCGCTATCGTTGAAGGTGCCTTCATACTGGCCGAGCCCCAAGCTTCGGAGCCAATTCCCCACATTCATGGTCGCGTCCCAAACGGCTCATTTGCGTCATTCTAGATTAGCCGAACCATGCGCGCAGGGCACCGTTTCCGAATGCCCTTCTATGGGGTCAAATCCGGTAAGGCTCGGAACGAGCGCATGTTTCCCGAATTGCTCCGGGGAGCTGACCTTCGACGGCCGCGGTCACGGCACGCCGCGGATTGGACGTTGAGCTCGCCCCACATCCATGCGTTATCTCCATCCGCGTTTCTTTTTGCTTTAGCGTTGGACAAGCTAGTGTGGCGGTTCAGAAGTCCGCATCATTCTTGCGACGAGTCGGAAATGCGGACTTCTGAACCAAAGCCACACCTAGATCAATAAGTTGCTAGTGCCCTTCGATTCCGAAGTTCGCAAACCAGGATGCCGCACAATGATGCGAACTTCGGAATCGGGACACTAGCGGGCGACGGGCTGATATCGGCACGGTCTATCGAGAGCGGCGTCCCGCCTGATGGAAATCGGACTTTATACCTTCGGAGAACGGACGCCGCATTGGGCTGACGGGCGCGCCATCAGCGCCCAGCAGCGCCTGCAGGATATCCTCGCTGCCGCCAAGCTCGCCGACCAGGCCGGCTTCGACGTCTTTGCCGTCGGCGAGCATCACCGGCTCGATTTTGCGATCGCCGCAACGCCGGTCGTGCTGGCCGCGATCGCGCAAGTGACGGCGAAGGTGCGATTGGCGAGCGCGGTGACGATCCTGAGCACCGCCGACCCGGTGAGGGTGTTCGAAGACTTCGCCACGGTCGACCTGCTCTCGGGCGGACGTGCCGAGGTGATTGCGGGTCGCGGCGTCTTCACCGAGTTGTTCCCGCTGTTCGGCCACGACCTGGCGGATCAGGATGCGCTGTTCGCCGAAAAGCTCGACCTGCTGCTGCGGCTCAATGCCGCCGAGCGCGTCACCTGGCAGGGCCGCTTTCGTCCGGCGCTCGACAATGCGCCGATCCCGCCGCGCCCCGTGCAGCATCGATTGCCGATCTGGGTCGGAACCGGAGGAACTGCGGGCAGCGTGGTGAGGGCAGGGGCACTCGGGCTGCCGCTGGCGCTGGCGAATATCGGGCTGCCGCCGGCGCAATTGGCTCCGCTGGTCGATCTCTACCGACGCGCCGGCGGCGAAGCGGGCCATCGCGCGCGGGACCTCAAGGTTGCGGTTGCCGCCCACCTGCACGTGCAGAAGAATTCACAGGACGCGATGAACACGTTCTATCCCTACTATGCCGGCTATTTCCGTAATCACGCGCCCGACCGCTACCGCGCACGCGAGGTTTCCCGCGAGGCGTATGAGCAATTGGCGAGCCGCGAGGGCGCGCTGTTCGTAGGCAGCCCGCAGCAGATCGTGGACAAGATCCTCCATGAACACGGCCTGTTCGGACATCGGCGCTTCCTCGCTCAGATCGACATCGGCGGCCTGCCTTATGCAAAGGTCGCCGACGTCATCGAGCTTCTGGCGACGCAGGTGGTGCCGGTGGTGCGGCGCGAGATCGCCGCGGATTGACGATGGCCCCCAACCCGACGATAGATGACCGCATTCCTGCGCGTCCGCAGGCGCGCGCAGGGCGTGCTCATACCGCGGACCAGGAGCATCGGATGGTCACCACCCCCGCGCCGGCAACCGCAGAACCGCCCGCCGATATCGGAGCCATCGGGCATTATCACGCCCACGTCTACTACGATCCGGCGTCGAGCCGCGACCGCGCCGCGCGCCTGCGCGAGCGGGTGGCGGCGGCGTTCCCGCAGGCGACGCTCGGACGCTGGCACGACGAATTGGTCGGCCCGCATCTGCAATCCATGTACCAGATCGCGTTCCCGTGCGCGCTCCTGGCCTCGTTCCTGCCGTGGCTGATGCTCAACCGCGACGGCCTCACCATCCTGCTCCACCCCGGCACCGGCAATCCCTATGCCGATCACACCGATCACGCCGTCTGGTTCGGGAGCATGCTGCCGCTGCGCCTGGAGGTCCTGCGAGATACCCGCCGGACCGAGGACACCGGTCACTGACCGGCGACAAACGCCGGTTGCCTCTCTCTCGCACGCGCTAGCTTCTTGTTGGAGCATGATCTTTTCCGAAAACCGGTGTCCACTTTTCGGGATCATGCTCTAATATCGCCAGCGCAGCATGCGCTGCTCGCCGGCGGAGGTTGCCCAGAACACGGCGAGCGCGATGACGACCGAGGTCAGGACCGCCGCCCACAACAGCTCGGTCTCGCGTAGCTCGCTTGATTCGAGAATGAGGTTGCCGAGCCCCTTGGAGCCGGTGATCCACTCCGACAGCATGGCGCCGAGGATCGCGTTGGCGCCGGCGATGCGCAGCCCGGTGAACAGGAACGGCAGCGCGAACGGTATGCGCACATAACGCAACTGCTGCCAGCGCGAGGCGCCGTAGACATGAAGCAGCTCGGCGGCGTTGCGGTCGGCGCTCGCCAGCCCCCGCGTCAGGTTCACCAGCAGGGGAAAGAACGAGACGATGGTCACCACGACCATGCTCGTGCTGATACCCCGGCCGAGGAACAGCATGATGATCGGCGCGACCGCGGCGACCGGTGCGGAGCGGAAGGCGATCACCACCGGCAGCGACGCCTGGGCGACGCCGCGGCTCATGGAGAACGACATCGCGATCGTCGCCGCGAAGACCGTGCTGATGGCCAGTCCGAGCGCGGCCGCCGACAGCGTGAAGCCGGTATGGGCCGCGAGCAGCCGCCAATTGACCGCGACGGCATCGAGCACCGCCAGCGGGCCGGGCACCAGGTAGGCGGGAATGCGCAGGCCGGCGACGAGCAGATGCCAGGCCATCAGCAGCAAGCAGGCGCTGAAGACGGCGAGCGCGACGCGCTCGGGCCAACCGCGCGGATGATCGGAAGCGCGAGCCGTCATTGCCTACTCCGCGAGCTCGACGTCGCGGTTCCAGTGGATCGCGTAGCGTTCGATCAGCGCCCAGATCCCGTACCCGCCGCCGGCAAGGACGCAGGTCAGCAGCACGGAGAGCCAGACCTTGGGCGTGTCGTAGGAGAACAGCGCGTACAGCATCATGGCGCCAACGCCGCGATCGGCGCCGGCCCATTCGGCGGTGATGGCGCCGAGAACGGCGGACGGCGCCGCGATCTTGAACCCGGCGAACAGGTAGGGAAGCGCGCTCGGAACGAGCAGGTAGCGCAGTGTCTGCGTGCGCGTGGCGCAGAGCACGTGCATCAGCTCGCGCTGGCCCGCCTCGCTGGCCTCGAGCCCCTGCATGGTGCCGACGAGCATGGAGAATTGGCTCGCCAGCGCGGCGATCGCGATCTGCACCTGCGGGCCGGTCCCGAGCCAGAGTGCCAGCAGCGGCGCCGTCGCGATGATCGGGATGGCGTGCAGCATGACTCCGAGATTGTAGACGGGGGCGTAGAGGACGCGCACCAGCACGGCGATGGAGGCAGCGGCGACGGCGACCACCGCCGAGATCGCGTAGCCCGCGCTCGCCTTCCACGCCGTCGGTCCGAGGCTGCCATAGACGAGGCGCGGATTATGGATGATCTCGGCGGCCACCTGCGAGGGTGCCGGCACGAAGACCGGAAGGAGATCCGCCCACTTCGCCGCTTCGGCCGCGGCAACGAGCACGGCGAGGCTCGCCAGCGGCCGTGCGACCGCCGAAAATCCGCCGCCGCTTGCGCGGGCGCGGGCGCGCATCAATAGGCCTCGACGCGTGCGCGCGTCTCCGGCGCCGGCGCCGTCTCCTGGCCGAACAGCCCGTCGCGCACGCGATTGACGCAGTCGAAGAACACGGAGGTGCGCATCATGTCGAGGCGGCGCGGCCGCGGCAGCGGGACATCGATCGCGGCGATGATACGGCCCGGCCGCGGGCTCATGATGTGGACCTGGTCGGACATGAAGACCGCTTCGGCGATCGAATGGGTCACCAACAGCGCGGTGGTTCCCGACTCCGCCCGGATGCGCAGCAGCTCGAGGTTCATGCGCTGGCGGGTGATCTCGTCGAGTGCGCCGAACGGCTCGTCGAGCAGGAGCACGTCCGGCTCGAGCAGGAGGGCGCGCGCGATGGCCGCGCGCTGCTGCATGCCGCCGGAGAGCTCGTGCGGCAGCGCGTTCTCGAATCCCTTGAGCCCGACGAGATCGATCAGCTCGAGCGACGAGGTTGTGGACCGGCGCGCGCTCTTGCGGCCCACGACCTCGAGCGGCAGCTCGACGTTCTGCCGCACCGTTCGCCACGGCAGCAAGGTGGGGCTCTGGAACACGAAGCCCAGGGCGTGGTCGTGGCGCGCGGCGCGCGGCGTTTCGCCGCCCAAGG
The DNA here is from genome assembly GCA_963758945.1 of uncultured Alphaproteobacteria bacterium. Lineage (GTDB taxonomy): Bacteria > Pseudomonadota > Alphaproteobacteria > Rhizobiales > Xanthobacteraceae > VAZQ01. The sequence continues at coordinate 30,721 of CAVWXY010000001.1, forward strand.
TGATGCTGCCGGCGAATGGCTGCATCACGTCGGCGACGAGCCGCAGCAAGGTCGACTTGCCGCACCCGCTCGGCCCGATGATCGCCGCGAATCGGCCGGCGGGGACGCGCAGGTCGACCTTTTCGAGCGCAATGACCGGCTCGCCACGGCCGTAGAAGACCATGGACACTTGGCCGACGCTGATGTCCCTCGACATTCCCGGATCAAGTCGGTTTGCGTGCCGGCGCTCCGGCTCCCGGCAGCGCGCTAGCTCTGCAAGGCCGCGTCGACATAGCTCGGGTCGCAGAGCTCGTCCGCCTTCATCGGCGACTTCACGATGTCGACCTTGCGATAGAGCTCGATGATGTTCGCATAGAGCGCGAGGTCGAGCGCGAGCAGCCCTTTCTTCGCGGCCGGGCCGGCTTCGATGAACGGCTTGCTCGCCTTGATCTCGGTCAGTTGCGCCTTGTAGTCGAGCCCCGGGTTTCCGTACTTCTCCACCATCAGCTTGGCCGTCTCATCGGGATGGTCGAGGGCCCAACGCCAGGCCTCGACCGAGGCGCGCAGGAAGCCGACCACGAGGTCGCGGTTGGCGGTGAGGAAGTCCTCGCGGCCGTAGAGGGTGCCGGCGGTTTCGGGAATGCCGAGGTCGTGCACGTTGAGGACGAAGATGTCGACGCCGCGGGTCTGCAGGATCACGCCCTGATTGGTGGAATAGCCGGAATAGGCATCGATCTGTCCGCTCACCAGCGCCGCGGGGTCGGGGGACGAGGGGACGATGTTGACGGAGCGGGCGTCGACGCCGGCGTCGCGCAGCAGGTTCAGGATCAGGGGCCGCGCGGACGTCGACACCGCGATCGTCTTGCCCTCGAGCTCCTTGACCGTGCGGACGGGCTTGCTCGCCAGGCTCATGATGCTGAACGGGCTGCGCTGGAACACCGTTCCGATCACCTTGATCGGGATGCCCTTGTCCCGCGCCACCAGCAGCGGGCCGATCGGCCGGTCGCCGAGCACGGATTGCCCGCCGGCCACGTTGGCGACCGCGTCGACATTGGGACCGCCGGAGTTGAAGGTCGGATCGATGCCGTATTTCTTGAAGGTGTTGTTCTCGATGCCCGCGAAGTAGCCGCCGTACTGGATGCTCTTGATCCACGACAATTGAAACGACAGCGGCTTCGCGCCCTGCGCGACGGCGGTCCCGAGGTCGAACCACCGCCCGGCGGAAAGGGCGGCGGCGGCCGCGAGCGCGGATCTCCCGGTTTGCAGAGAATTGTCGTCGCGTCGGGTGGAAGCTCGGATCCATCTCTGATCTCCACTGGTTGGCGGCGGTCGCAGGTCGCACCGGGCTGGCGTGTCGTGGATGCGCACCGGATCTTTCGGCGGACGCAAATCAGCCGGGCGAATGGTCAACAGCCGCTGACGCTTCGAGCTAGCAAGCCGTGTGCCATCGAACGGCCTGCGACAACGCGGAACGGGGCGCGCGCTTGCGCCCGGTCTCTGCGCGAGCGGACCGCGTGAGACGAAAAATTGTGCAAACGCCGCGCATTTGTGCAGGGCGCGTTCGTGTGCGCGTTGCGCGCTCACTGAGGCCGGAGCCGCGGCGCCGTCCGCAAGGCGCGGAACTGCCACACCGCCCCCCCGAAACAAAACTCAACAATCCCGACATTCGCGAGCAACGAGCGCCGGAGAGTCTCAGGCGCGACTCCTCGGCAAGGCATCCAGCCGACGGAGGCGCGGGGCGAAGGGTTGCACGGGGACGTCACGTATCAGTGGCGGAAACCGCCGGGGCGAGCCGCGATCAACGCGGCCTTGCCCAGAATGGAATACGGAAATGCGCCGCCATGTCGAAGCCTGAGCTCCTGATTTTTCTTCATATCGGCAAGACCGGCGGCTCGACATTGAGCGACGTGCTCGTGCGCAACTTCGCGCAATCGCAAAGGCTGGGAGGCTGGGCGACCAACTCGAATTCCGCGCTCGGGTTCTATCGCTTCTCCGCGATCAAGGAGTGTCACGACCGCCTGCCGCGCCGGACGCGGCGGTCGCTGGCGCTGCTCAACGGGCATGTGCCGTTCGGCGTGCACGCGATCTTCGAGCAGAGCGCCAAGTACGTCACGCTCGTGCGCGAGCCCGCGGACCGCATCGTGTCGATGTTCTACTATTCGCTCACGACGCCTGCGGAGCCGTTGTTCTATCCGCATCTGCGGACGATGACGCTCGGCGAGTTCGTCGCCAGCGACCTGTGTCTCGACAATGTGCAGGTCAGGGCCCTGAGCGGATGCCCCGAGCTGGAACCGCAGTGGGACGGCAGGCGACCGCTGCTCGCGGCGCCCGTGCGGCGCGAGCACCTGGAAGCCGCCAAGCGCAACATCGAGGCATATTTCTTGAGCGCCGCCCCGCTGGATCATTTCGCGGATCTGCTCCTGCTTCTGCGTTCGACGTTCGGCTGGCCTTTGCGCAAGGTCCGGTTCACGCTCAAGAACGTCACGCCGAACCGTCCGCCCTTGTCGTGGGTCCCCGCCGACGTGCGGCGCGCGATCGACGACAAATGCGCCTTCGATCGCCAACTCTATGAATGGGTCGCCGACCGGTTTCGCCGCCAGGTTCGGGCCCTGGACGGCGCCTTTGCAATCGAGCGCGAGATCTTCGAGAGGCTGAATGCCCGGCATTCGTGGTGGCGCGGATTCGAAGCGGCATCGCGGGGCATTCATGCCTTCGCGACAGGCGTGCGGAGCCGGCGCAACCTGCCCGACGCAAAACCGCGCGCGCTTGCAGCGAGCCGGCCGTCGCAGCGGTTGCCGCACCGATCGCGCTAATTCCCTTCCGCCGTCTTCGGCGCCGCCGCCGGGTTCCACTGGCCGCGACGCATGCGCGTGATCTTCACGCTCTTGAACAGGCCGGCCCGGCGGAACGGCTCGTTGCGCGAGAACTCCTCCGCCCGCTCGCGGCTCGGCACGTTGAGGATGAGGCAACTGCCGATGCGCTTGATCCCGTCGTCGGCGAGGAGCGCGCCGCCGAGCACCAGGATGTCCCGGTGTTGCTCGAGATAGGCGAAATGCTGCTCCTTGGCGGCGGAACGGATATCGGCGCCGTCGTCGCGGTCTTCCTGGTAGATGATGTAGAGCACGTTGTCCTCCGACGGAGCGGGCCGGCTCCCACGGCGACCGCTGCCGCGCCGCGATCCCCAAATGCGTGGCTGCGGGCGAAGGCCGCGAGGCCTGAGGGTATCAGCACTCACACACCGCGCGCGAACAAGTCCACGCGCGCCGGTCCGGCGCGGCCCCTTCGACTCGGTCGAGTTGACAAAACGCGTGAAAATTCATTTTATATATGTATAGTCAACTACCGTTGAAAAGCCCAATCGCCCGATGTCTACCATGCGCTCCTATCAGAGCCCCTTGCGCGCGGCCCAGGCCGCGCTCACGCGCGAGCGCATATTCAAGGCGGCCAAGGATTATCTCGAGACCCACGACATCGAGACGCTCACGCTGCGCCACGTGGCCGAACTATCCGGCGTGTCGCCGCCGACCGTCTACGCGCATTTCCCGACCATGGACGACCTGGTGGGGGCCTTCTTCCAGTGGGTGAAGCCGCGCGTGGGGCTCGACCGGCCGCCGCCGCCGCTTTCCGAATTGCCGTCCTTTCCGCGCGAGCTTTTCCCGCTCTACGACGCACACGGCGCGCTGCTGCGCAATCTGATGAACAGGCCGTCCTGGGACCGCCAGCGCATCGGCGACCGCGACGTGCGCCACGGCGCCTGGATCGCGGCAATCGGCGCCGCGCTGCCGCGGCTGACGCCGACCCAGCGCCGCCGCGGCGCCATGGCGATCGCCGCGTTCTGGACGCCGACGGTATGGCGTTGGCTGATCGACACCTGCGGCTTTGCCCCCGCCGAGGCGCAGGAGGTCGCCGCCTGGGCCGTCGGCGCGCTGGTCGAGGCGCTGCAACGCGATCCCGCGGGCCTGGACGGCCGTCGACCGCGCGCGACGCGACGCGGGAGAAAGGGCGGATCATGATCCGTCGCTCCATGCGCACGATCGCGCCACGTCCGGATCCTCGTCCCGTCGCGTGCGGCAAAGCGTCCGCGACCGGTCAGAGCCGCAAGTCACGAAGGTAGCGAAAGGTGGACGTCGTGAGCACCAAGTCTCCCGCGGAGGTTCTCATCGTCGGTGCCGGACCGACCGGGCTGATGCTCGCCATCACGCTGCGCCACTTCGGCGTGCCGGTGCGCATCGTCGACCGCGCGGCGCAGTCGAGCGCCGTCTCCAAGGCGCTGGCGGTGTGGAGTGCCAGCCTGGAGGCGCTGGAGGGGATGGAGGTCATCGACCAATTCCTCGCCGACGGCGAGCGGCTGCGCGCGCTCTCGGTCGGCGACGGCAGCCGCGAGCTGGCCGAGCTCGCGGTGGGACCGGGGATCGACAGCCCCTATCCCTATCCGCTGCTGCTCCCGCAGTCGCGCACGGAGCAGATCCTGGGCGCGCGGCTCGCCGCGCTCGGGATCGAGATCGAGCGCAACGTCGAGTTGGTCGGCCTCACCCAGGACGGCGGCGGCGTGACCGCCAGCCTGCGCCATGCCGGCGATCGCATCGAGGAGGCCGGCGCCCGCTATCTCGCGGGCTGCGACGGCGCGCGCAGCCTGGTGCGCCAATCCCTGGGCGTCGCCTTCGACGGCTATACCGAGCCGCAGACATTTCTGCTCGGCGACGTGCGCATCGACGGCGGCAGCCTCGATCATCGGACCATCTATCTGCGCTGGCACGACGGCGGCACGGTGGCGCTGTTTCCATTCGGGGACGCGGTCTGGCGCGTCTTCGCCATGCGCGAATCCGGCGCCGGCGAGGCGCCGGCAACGGTCGAGGAACTGCAACGTCACATGGACCGGCACGGGCCGCGCGGCGTTCGCCTGCGCGACCCGAGCTGGCTGTCGACCTTCCGCATCAACGAGCGCCTGGCGGAACGGTACCGCGCGGGCCGGTGCTTCCTCGCCGGCGACGCCGCGCACATCCACAGCCCCGCGGGCGGGCAGGGGATGAATACCGGCATCCAGGACGCGGTCAATCTCGGATGGAAGCTCGCCTACGCCCTCAACGGGATCGGCGATGCCGCGCTGCTGCTCGACAGCTACGAGACGGAGCGCCGGCCGGTGGCGCGCGCGGTGATCGCGGGCGCGGCCCAGAAGCAGCATCTGGCCTTCGCGTCGAGTGCGCTCGCGTGCCACGCCAAGAACATCGCGGTTGCAATCTTCGGCAATATTCCCGCCGTGCAAAGAATGCTCCAGGTCGAGCTGTCGGAGACCGACATCGTCTATCGCGGCGGCCCGCTGGTGGAGCTGGGGGTGCCGCCGCGTCGCCCCCGGCGCGGCGAGGTCGGCAGCCGGGCGCGCGACGCGATGGTCGTCGATCCCGCCACCAGCAAGACCGGGACGCTATGGTCGCGTCTGTCGCAGTGGCGCCATTCGCTCCTCCTGTTCGAGGATGCCGGGCGTCCGATCGGCACTGACGGGATCACGGCCGGAACCGGCGACCGGCTGCAGATCCTGCGCCTCGGCCCGCAGGCCGATCCCCAACGCAAGGCGCGCGAGCGCTATCGCCTGCGCGGCCCGGGCTGGGTTCTGGTCCGCCCCGATCAGGTGGTCGCCGCGCGCGGCGAGGGGAGCGACTTGACGGCACTGAACAAGTACCTCGATCGCGTGGTGCGGCCCGCCGCTGCGTGAGCCGGTCCGGTCGGCGCCCCTTCGTGCTGGACTGTGGCTGTCGGCAGCCAAGCGGCCATTGCCTTGCGCGCGCCGCACCGGCCTGTGGGATTTTTGCAACGGTTAACGAATCTTTTCGCCCGGTCACATTGCCGGGCGGATTTCCTGCTTCGATGTCGCGGGGTTACCACATGTCGGGGGGCCGGCTGCATGAGCATCGATACGGTGCTGCTGATCTTGATTCTCACGTTCGGAATTGGATTTGTGTTGAACCGGTGGAATCCGGGCCGGTATCGCGGTCGCCGTCGCGGTGCGCGCGAGGGCGCCTCCGCTCGCCGCCGCGCTTGACGCGCGGCCGGACTTAATCACGGCGCGTGTTGCGTAAAGGAAGCCCCGCCGGGGATGCGTCTGCGCCGCGGATGTGCCGTCACCCGCCGAGGGCGTGCGTCATTCGCCAGCGAAGTCGCGATCAGTCGGTCGACGGGGCGCTGTCGCGCAGGATGGCCCTGAACTCGTTCTCGAGCGCCGCCAGCGCCTGCATCAATGCTGCGGACTTGAGCGGACCGGGGGTCCCGAGGCTGCCGGAGAGATCGTAGGCCGGATCGTCCGGAAAATGAGCCTGGTAAGCTTTCCCATCCAGCATGGCGCCGCTCCGTGGCCGGGAGTTGACCGTGCTCCTACATCGCGCGCGCGGGGTTAAGGGGGGGTTAAGGGTAACCCGAGCCGCGCGCTCGGCCACTTGCGTGTTGCCGATGCGCGACAGCGAGTTTCCCCGCAATCGAAGGTTTGGGCAGCAGCTTCACGATCGAAATTGAGCAAAGTTCACGGAGCCGTCGCGCTCGATGCGCTCGAGCAGGTCGACCTCCCACGACAGGTATTCGCGCATCGCTTTGGTGGTGTCCTTCGACCGCTCGTAGGGCTTGAGCCAGGTGTCCACGGCATCGTCGGCCATCCTGGGATCGGCGGCCGTGAGGGTGTGGCCGGCGGCGAGCCAGGCGGCGTTGCCGCCCTCGAGCGCGCGAACGGGACGGTCGACGAGCGCGGCCGCCTCGCTCGCCGCCAGGCCCGCGAGCACCCCGTCTTCCGAGGTCAGCACCAGCATGCCGCGCGGCGGTATCTTTGCCAGCGCGCCCGCGAGCCAGGAGCGGATGGCGAACCAGGCGCCGGGAATATGGCCCTTGAGATAGTCGCGGCTGAGCGAGAGATCGACGACGGTGGCATCGTCGCGCGCCAGGAGCCCGGCGAGGCCGGCGCAATCGATGCGCAGCTCCGGCGGCGGCGCGGACGCGAGCACCGGCGCCGGCGGCGAGCCGGTCTCGCGGCCCGCCTCGACCAGCACGAACACGTCCGACCACCCCATCTGGCGCAGCCAGGATGCGGTCATGACCGCGCGCACCTCGGCGTCGTCGATCAGCACGATGCGCGCCCCCAGCGTCCCGACATATTGGTCGGTCGCCTGGACCAGCTGCCCGCCGGGCGCGGACAGCGCCCCGGCGACGTGTCCGGCCGCGTATTCCATGGGATCGCGCACGTCGAAGAGATAGAGCGTACGCTCTTCCTCGGCGCGCCAACGCGCCAACGTCGCGGCATCCACGCGCGCAATGCCGAAGCGGCGCGCGACGCGCTCGGCCGCGGACTTGGCCCAGGCGAGGCCGTCGCCCGAGACCTCGGGCGCGCGCCGCGCTTTGCCGCTCTCGCAGGCGAGGCCGGCGAGGTTCCAGCCCATGGTACCGTTGCGCAGTGCCACCACCTTGTTCGGCACCCCCGCGTTGATCAGTGATTGCGCGCCGATGATGCTGCGGGTGCGCCCGGCGCAATTGACCACGACCATGGTCTCCGGCGCGGGCGCAATGTCGCGGATGCGCAGCACCAGCTCGGCGCCCGGCACGTTGACCGCGGTCGGGATCGAGACGCGCTGATATTCGTCGAATGGGCGGCTGTCGAGCACCACCATGTCGGTGCCGCCGCGGATGAGGCGGTCGAGCTCGTCGGCGGCGACGCTCGGCGTGGCGCTGGCGTGCTCGACGAATTCTCCGAACGCCTTGCTCGGGACGTTGACGCCGGAAAAGAGCTCGAACCCGGCGTCGGCCCACGCGGCGACGCCGCCGGCGAGAACGGAAACGTCGGTGTAGCCGGCCCGCCGAAGGATGTCCGCCGCCCGGCCGGCGAGCCCGTCGGCGTCGTCGCACAGCACGATGCGCGTCGTTCGCCGCGGCACCAGGCGGGCGAATCGGAGCTCCAGCCGGCTCAGCGGCACCGAGCGCGCGAACAGGAGATGGCGCTGCGAGAAGATCAGCTCCTCGCGCACGTCGACGAGCGCCAGCTCCCGCCCGTCGGCGAGCATCGCCTTGAGGGCGCGCGCCTCCAGCGGCGGCGGCATGGTTTGCGACGGCATCTGCAGCTCCGCAAGGCCGCGCCAGGCGCGGCCGTCACGCGACGGCGGTCTCAGGTCGCCTGTTGCGGCGTCATCTGATGGACGTCGCCGGTGGCGAGATCGAAGCGCACGCGCGCGATGTTGTCGAGGTTGGTGCCGGTCACGCGCACGAAGCGGGCATTGTCGGGATAATCGATCGAATGGATGGTGCCGTCCTGATAGATGCCGGCGTGCCCGGGCAGCAGGCGGTACTTCTTGACCGGCTTGAGCTTGGCCTTTCCGGATTCGGTCGCGCCGCCCTCGCGCTCCCATTCGGTCATCTCGGTGTAATGGGTGGCCTGGCCGTAGATCGCCCAGGACGCGCCATGGTCGTGCGGCGGCGAGACCCGCGCCTTGTCGTTGATGTGGGCGAGAATCTGGAATCCCAGCTCCGGATCCTCGTAGAGCACCTTCAAGCCGCGCGGTACCTGCTCGCCGCAATGCTGCTCGACGAAATCCGGATTCGCGAGCAGGCGCTCGAGGCGCAGGCGCACCTCCTCGCGGCCCTTGGGGCCGCCGTCGCGCTTGAGAATGGCACGGCAATCGGACACGAACTGATCGAGATCGTAGGACATCGTTGGCTCCTTGCAGGCGCGTCGGTGGTTCTCGAAGCCGGTCCAGCACCTGAAGTGACCGCGGGGACGACGGCAACGGTGCGGTGCCGGGACACTCGGCCGGATTCCGGGTTGGCCTAGCTTCGCCGATCGCGACGGAAAGCGCCAGGACTATGAGACCGCGCGCGAAGCCGCGGGAGCGGGCCTCTCGCCGGCTCGAGATCGGCGATGGCCTTGTCCAAGGCCTGGCCGGCTTCGTCGGCGAGCGCGGCCTTGATCAGCCCGTCCAGCCGCGCCGCCGCATCGCCTTGCCCGCGCAGCCGCGGGACGAGCTCGGCGAGCTTCTCGAATTTCATTCGTCCGCGCTCGTGAGTGTCGCCATAGCCCTTGACCAGGCCGCGCATGCGCGCGACCTGCAGCGCAAGGGCATAATCATCGCGCGCGGTCATCGCAACGAGGCCGAGCCAGGCTGCGAGCGCGGCCTGCTCGTTGGCGAAGCGCAGCGAGCGGCGGCGCAGCGGCTTGAGCCTCGAAAGCGCGTACAGCAACAGGAAGCCGTGGATCGACGTGGTCTTGACGATCCTTCCCTTGCGCGTCGCGCGATCGACGATGGCGCTGGCCCAAGGCGTGTGCATCAGCCAGCGTCCAAGCGGAGCCGGCAACGTGTCGGCGATCTCCTGCGTGCGCGGGTGGAAGAATTCGGCGATCTCGAGGATCTGGCCGGCCTCGATCTGCGCCTCCGCCCGCACCCGCGCGAAGCGGCTCGATCGGATCTTGAGGTCCGCCACGCGGATGGTGTCCTCGTAGGCCATGGCGAGGGCGAGCTGGCGCGCCGTTTCCGCGAGCAGCCGGCCGGAGCCGTCGCCGCATCGCCGCTCGATCTCCCGGAACGGCTCGAGCCGCGCCAGGAAGTCGCGGGCGTAGTCGGCATCCTGATAGTCGTCGAGCCGTTCGAGCGCCACGGTGACGAGCGCGTGCGCGTCGCCCGAGAAATCGCGCGCGGCTCGTTCGACGAGCTCGCGCGGGGCGGACGTCGCGCAGAGCGCCTCCTCGCCGGTGGATGGGGAGCAGGGAACCATCGCCTCGCCCGCATGCGCGGCCTCGAAGCCCGCGCCGAACGCGGCAAGGCTGCTCGCGACGCCGACCGCGCCGCGGCGGATCGCCGCCTCGAACGCGGCGCGCGGGAAGGGCAGCGCGCCCGACCCCGCCAGCGCGCCGAACAGCACCGCGCTCACCATGCTCCCGGCCGCGTCCGCGAGCGCCGCCATGTCGAACGCCACGAGTTGCCGCGCCGCCTCGCGGCAGGCAGCGAGCAGCGCCGCGGCGTCCTCCCGCCCGTCGGCCAGCGCGATCTTCTCGGTCATGGCGAAAACGCGATGGGTGGAGGCGACGAGCAGCGTCTTCTCCGGCGTGACGAAGCCGCGCTCCACGGCGCGCGCGGCCTCCATCAGCTCGGAGGCGAGCACCACGTCGACGTCGCCGGGCGTCGGCATCAGGGCGAGCACCGGCTCGCGGCCCCCCGCCTTCGCCGCGGGCTCGGGAAACAGCTCGACGTAATAGACGGTTGCGCCGGTGCGCTGGGCGACGCCCGGCACCGAGGTCGCCTGCGCGAGATAGCCGCCGTGCTGCGCCAGATCGACGATCCAGTCGGCGAGCACGCCGCCGCCTTCGCCGCCGAGCGCCACCACGGCGATGGCGATCGGCCGCAGCTTGGGGACTTGAAGCTTCCCTTGGACCTCCATCGCCGTCGTCAGGTCGCGACTGCAGTGTTTTCCGGCGAACTGGACTTCCGGCTCGCCGGAGAAAACGTCTCCGACGCAATAAGCTCTTGGCGCCGGTCGATGCGTCGCTGCAGCCAGCCGATCACGGTCGCGCGCGCGTTGTCCTTCAGCCGGTCCCACCGCGTCGGATTGGCGATGACGCTGGCGCGGTAGAACGACGGGCATAGCACCGCCGCGTGCGCGACCTCCCCGCACAGGCCGCAGCCGACGCAGGAATTGATCACCTTGGTCACCGGCTCGCGCCGCAGCGGATCGGGATTGGGCGCGAGCGTGAGCGAGGGGCAGCCGGACAGCCGGATGCAGGAATGGTCGCCGGTGCAGGTATCTGGATCGACGCCGAAGCGTTCGCGCACGACGCGTTCGCCCGCCTCGAGGCGCTTGCGCATGAGCGGGCGCACGCGCCGCTGCTTGTTGAGCATGCATTCGGACTGGGCGATGATGACCTTCGGGCCGTTGACGGCGGTGGTGAGCGCGTCCTTGAGCACGTCACGCATCCGCGCGACGTCGTAGGTGCGCGTGAGCGTGCGCACCCATTTCACGCCGACGCCGCGCACGGCCTTCTCGATCGGGTTCCTGGTGGCGCGCATGCTATTGGCGGCGGCGGAGGAGGGCACGTCCTGTCCGCCGGTGGCGGCGGCGTAGCCGTTGTCGACGACGATCAGCACGTTGTCGCTCTTGTTGAACACGGCGTTGCCGACGCTCGAGGCGAGGCCGTTGTGCCAGAAGCCGCCGTCGCCGACGAGCGCGATGGCGCGCTTGCCGCCGGTGCCGCCCAGCGCGGCGGCGCCCGCCCCGCCGAGCCCGTATCCCATGGTGGAGTTGCCGAGATTGAACGGCGGCAGGATCGAGAACAGGTGGCAGCCGATGTCGCAACTGACGTGGTGCGGCCCCAGCTCGCGCTCGACGAGCTTCATGGCGGCGAAGATCGGCCGCTCCGGGCAGCCGGTGCAGAACGACGGCGGACGTCCGTGCACCTTGCCGGTGAGCGTCCGGCGTGCCGTGCCGAGGCGCTCCGGCGGCGCCGCCGCGGCGAGGGGCGCGCGCCCCTCGGCGACGAGGTCGGGCCGATAGGCCGCGACGAACGTCCGCACGCCCTGCTTGACGACGCCGCCGGTATATTCGCCCGCCATCGGCAGCATGCCCTTGCCTTCGACGCGGGTGTCGACATCGGCGCGGCGCAGGATCGTGTTGACCGCCTGCTCGATGAATTCCGGCTGCCCTTCCTCGATGATCAGCACCGCTTTCTTGCCCGCGCAGAAGCGCACGAGCTCGGCGTCGAGCAGCGGATAGGTGACGTTGAGCACGTAGAGCGGGATGCGGCTGTCGCCGAAAACGTCGGCCAGCCCGAGGATCTCGAGCGCGCGCAACGCCGTGTTGTACATGCCGCCCTGCATGACGATGCCGATGTCGTCGGCGTCGCCGTCGAAGAACTCGTTGAGCTTGTGCTGTTCGACGAAGCGCACGGCGGCCGGCCAGCGCTTCTCGATCTTGTCCTTCTCCTGCAGGTAGCTCGCCGGCGGCAGCACGATACGGTTGACGTCGCGCACGGGATGCGCCCGCGCGTCGGCGAGCGAGAAGGCGGGGCGCACGTTGTCGCGGGCGGTGAAGCTGCCGTAGACGTGGCAGGCGCGGATGCGCAGCTCCAGCATCACCGGCGTATTGGACGCCTCCGACAGCTCGAAGCCCTTCTCCACCGCCCGCACGATCGACGGCAGGTTCGGGCGCGGGTCGAGCAGCCAGATCTGCGACTTCATGGCGAAGGCGTGGCTGCGCTCCTGCATGATCGAGGAGCCTTCGCCGTAGTCCTCGCCGACGATGATGAGCGCGCCGCCGGTCACCCCGCTGGAGGCGAGATTGGCGAGCGCGTCGGAGGCGACGTTGGTGCCCACCGTCGCCTTGAAGGTCGCGGCGCCGCGCAGCGGGTAGTTGATCGAGGCGGCGAGCGCGGCGGCAGCGGCGGCCTCGTTCGCGCTCGCCTCGAAGCGCACGCCGAGCTCTTGCAGCACGTCCTGCGCATCGGCGAGCACATCGACCAGATGCGAGATCGGCGCCCCCTGATAGCCGGAGACGTAGGAGACCCCCGATTGCAGCAGCGCCTTGGTGACGGCGAGAATGCCTTCGCCGCGGAATTCCTGTCCCGCACCGAGCCGCAGCTTCGCTACCTCGCTTTTGAACGAGCGTTCCGCCATCCGTCGTCCCTACGCCTCCCTGTGCGCCCTCTGCGTGCGTCCTCTTGCAGCGCCGTCGCGCAATTGACTCAGCCGCACGCCGCCGCGATTATATTTGAAACAACTCATCACCAACAGGCTCTCTGTTCATTCCGGAGAGGGGAACATGCATTCGACCTTCATCGCAGGCTTGGCCGCGATCGCGGCGATATCGACGGCGCAGGCGCAGGAAATCACCCTGCGCGCCGTCTCGTCCTTTGCCGAGGGCACCGAATTCTCGAAGCATTTCGAGCGCTTCGTCGAGAAGGTGAACACCGACGGGAAAGGCGTGATCAGGATCAACTATATCGGCGGCCCGCGCGCCGTTCCGCCGTTCGAAGTCGGCAATGCCGTGCGCACGCGCGTGGTCGACATCGCCAACGTGACCGGCGCGTTCTACACCAACCTGATGCCGGAGGCCGACGGCTTCAAGCTCAACGGCAAGCCGATGAGCGAGCAGCGCAAGAACGGCACCTGGGATTACATCAATCAGTTGCACAACCAGAAGCTCAATTCGCAGTACCTCGCGCGGCAGTTCCACAACGTTCCGTTCCACATCTATCTCAACAAGAAGATCGACAAGATCGACTTTTCCGGCCTCAAGATCCGGGTGACGCCGGTCTACAAGGACGTGGTCGAGGCGCTCGGCGGCACGCCCATCACCACCGCGCCGGGCGAGGTCTATACCGCGCTCGAGCGCGGCGTGGTCGACGGCTACGGCTGGCCGATCACCGGCATTTTCGATCTCGGCTGGGACAAGGTGACCAAGTTCCGCATGGAGCCGCCGTTCTACAGTGTCGAGGTCAACGTGCTGGTCAATCTCGATGCCTGGAAGGGGCTCAACGACCCGCAGCGCAAGGTGCTCAACGACGCGGCGCTGTGGCTCGAAGCGCTCGACAGCGAGAAGGAAGCGGCCATCAAGGCCGAACGCGAGCGCCAGGCCGCCGCCGGCATCCAGGCGCTCGACTTCGGTCCGGCGGCCTCGAAGGCCTTCCTCGACCGTGCCTATGACGTGGCCTGGCAGTCCGTGATCAAGCGCGCGCCGGAAAGCGGCCCCAAGCTGCGGCAGCTGGCGGGGAATTGAGCGCTCGCCTACGGGCATTTCGACGGCCGTCGTCATCCGCGTGAGCGGATGATCCAGTATCCGGTGTCTGTCGTTTGTGGCACCGTCGCGCATCATCGTGCGCGCTCGGAGTACTCGGATGCCCGCTTGCGCGGGCCTGACGGCTCGCAATCGAGGCGGGCAATGAGGATCAGCGGACGACCATGACCCGCCTCTCCGCCGCCTTCGGCCGCGTCTTCGATGCGCTCGCCGTCGTGGCGGCGCTGATCCTCTTCGCCATGGTGGCGACCGTCACCGCCGATGTGGCGCTGCGCAACAGCGTCGGCGCCGGCATCGTCTGGGCCAACGAGGTCTCCGAATACGCGCTCTACGTCATGACCCTGCTGACGGCGCCGTGGCTGCTCCGCCGCGGCCAGCACGTGCGGATCGACATCTGCCTGACCTTCGTGCCCGCGCGCGTCGCCTGGCTGATGGAGGCAGCGGGCGACCTCGTCGGCTTCGCAGTGAGCATCGTGCTCGTCCGCTACGGCCTCGCCATGGCCGTAGACAGCTGGCGGCTCGGCGCGATCACGATCAAGAATTTGGTCTTTCCGGAATGGTGGCTGCTGGCCTTGCTGCCGGCGACGTTCGTGTTGCTCGCCGTCGAGTTCGTGTTTCGTTTCGACCGCCTGCGCAAGGGCGGGCGGGGTCGCCGCATCGAGGCGACGTCGGTGGGCTGAATGAGCTGGATCGAGGGCAGCTTGCTGCTGTTCGGAGGCTTGGTCGCGGCGATGGCGCTCGGCCTCCCGGTCGCCTTCGCGTTTCTCGCGCTCAACGTGGTCGGCGCGTTCGTCTTCCTCGGCGGCGAGCCGGGCCTCGCCCAGCTCGCGCGCAACGCGGTGCAATCGATCACCAGCTTTTCGCTGACCCCGATTCCGTTCTTCGTGCTGATGGGCGAGGTGCTGTTCCATACCGGGGTGGCGCTCAAGGCGATCGATGCGTTCGCGTTGCTGATCCGCCGCGTCCCCGGCCGGCTCTCCGTCATCGCCATCGTCGCCGGCACGGTGTTCTCGGCGATCTCCGGCTCGACCATCGCCACCACCGCGCTGCTCGGCAGCCTGATGCTGCCGACGATGCTGGCGCGCGGCTACGACCCGCGCATGGCGATGGGCCCGATCATGGGGATCGGCGGCGTCGACATGCTGATCCCACCGTCGGCGCTCACGGTGCTGCTCGGCAGCCTCGCCGGCATCTCGATCGCCGGGCTGCTGATCGCCGGCATCGTCCCGGGCCTGCTGCTGAGCGTGATGTATGTAGGCTATATCGTCGCGCGCGCCGCGATCGATCCGGCGCTGGCGCCGCAGGAGCAACAGGTGGAGGAAGGGCCGCGCGGCGTCGCGCGCTGGCTGCCGTTCGCCACCCATGTCGTGCCGCTGGTGCTCATCTTCGGCTTGGTCATCGGCGCGATGACCGGCGGCGTTGCGACGCCGACCGAGGCCGCCGCGATCGGTGCCGCCGGCACCATCGCGGCCGCCGCCCTCTACCGCAGCCTGACCTTGGCGAAGCTTATGAAAGCGCTCATCGGCACGGTGGCGGTGTCCGGCACCATCCTGTTCATCATCGTGGGCGCCACCACCTTCGCGCAGGTGCTGAGCTTCTCGGGCGTGGTCAACGGCCTGATCGGGCTGGTCAACGGACTGGGGCTGTCGGTCGACGCCCTCGTCGTCGCCATGCTGCTGATCCTGCTGTTTCTCGGCTGCTTCGTCGACCAGGTCAGCATGATGCTGATCACGCTGCCGTTCTTCATGCCGCTCATTCAGCGCTACGGCATCGAGCCGATCTGGTTCGGCGTCCTGTTCCTGATCTGCATGCAGCTCGGCCTGCTCACGCCGCCGTTCGGGCTATTGTTGTTCACGATGAAAGGGGTGGCGCCACCCGCCATCACGATGCGCCAGGTCTACATGGCCTCGCTGCCCTACATCACGATGAGCGCGTTGATCCTGTTCCTGATCTTCTTCTTTCCGGCGATCGCCACCTGGCTGCCCGCGTGGCTGAGCCGATGATGCGCCGGCCTGTTGTCCGCGGCCATGCGAGGCAATGCTACTCCGGGAGCACCGCGGTTGCCTCGATCTCGAGACGCGCGAGCGGCTCCACCAGGCGATCGACCTCGACCACCGCCATGGCGGGAAAATGTCGGCCCATGACCGCGCGATAGGCGGCGCCGAGCGAGGTGGGGTCGGCGAGGTACTCGTCCATGTCGCGCACATACCAGGTCAGCCGGACGATATGCTGCGGCGAGGCGCCGGCTTCCTCGAGCACCGCGGCGATATTCTCGAGTGCCTGCTTCATCTGCGCAACGAAGCCTTCGGCGAAGCGGCCCTCCTTGTCCTGGCCGATCATGCCGCCGACGAACACCATGTTGCCGCGGGCGAGGATGCCGTTGGCGAATCCCTTCGGCCGCGGCCAGTCCGGCGGCTGCAGCACCTTGTGAGGCGGGCTGGCGTCGGACGATATGCGCACCGAGCTTTCGGCCACGGCGATCTCCCTTGTCTATGGCGCTATGACGCGAGCTTGTGTGATGCGGGTTCGCCCGCGCGGCGGCGCAGCTCGAAGCGCTGTAGCTTGCCGGTCTGAGTGCGCGGCAACACGGTCACGTATTCGATCGCGCGCGGATATTTGTAGGGCGCGATGGTCGCCTTGACGTGCTCCTGCAGGAGTTTGGTGCAGGCGGCGTCGCCGCTGTGGCCCGCCCGCAGCACCACGTAGGCTTTGACGATCTGGCCGCGCTCCTCGTCGGGCGCACCCACCACGCCGCATTCGGCGACGGCGGGGTGCGCGAGCAGCGCCGCCTCGACCTCGGGGCCGGCGATGTTGTAGCCGGCGGAGACGATCATGTCGTCGGAGCGTGCCTGGTACCAGAAATAGCCGTCCTCATCCATGAGGTAGGTGTCGCCGGTGATATTCCAGCCGCCCTGCACGTATTGGCGTTGGCGGTTGTCGGCGAGGTAGCGGCACCCGGTCGGCCCACGCACGGCGAGACGGCCGATGGTGTTGGCGGGTACGTCGTTGCCGTCGTCGTCGATGACGCGCGCCTCGTAGCCCGGCACCGGCTTGCCGGTGGCACCGGCGCGCACTTCCTCCTCCGGCGAGCCGATGAAGATATGCAGCATTTCGGTCGCGCCGATGCCGTCGAGGATCTTGATCCCGGTGGCGGCGAGCCAGGCGTCGAAGGTGGCTTTCGGCAAGGCTTCGCCGGCCGACACGCACTTGCGCAGCGAGGAGACGTCGTGGTCGGCAAGCTTCGCCAATATCGCGCGGTAAGCCGTCGGCGCGGTGAACGAGATTGTCGCGCCGAACTTGGCGATGGCGGCGAGGAGGTCGTCAGGAGCGGCCTTTTCGATCAGGATGGTCGCGGCACCGACCCGCAGCGGAAACAGCACGAGGCCGCCGAGGCCGAAGGTGAAGGCGAGCGGCGGGGAGCCGATGAATCGGTCCTCGGCGTTCGCGCGCAGCACGTGGCGCCCGTAGCTGTCGCAGGTCGCCAGCATGTCGCGGTGGAAATGCATGGTGCCCTTGGGCTCGCCGGTGGTGCCCGACGTGAAGCCGATGAGGCAGACATCGTCGCTCGCGGTATCGCAGGGGGCGAAACGCTCGTAGCCCGGCTTCGCCATCAGGCTTTCGAGCGCCTCGGCGCTGCCGTCGCCCCAGTAGACGACGCGTTCGAGCCCGCCCGCGAGCGCCCGCGCCTTCTCCATCTCCTCGTCGAGCCGATCGTCGCAGAGCGCGAGCTTGATCTTCGCCTTCGCGATCGGATAGGCGATCTCCTTGGCGCGCAGGAGCGGCATGGTCGCAACCACGACGCCGCCGGCCTTGATGACGGCGAGATAGGCCGCCACCATCATCGGGCTGTTGGGCCCGCGCAACAGCACGCGGTGGCCCGGCACCATGCCGAGATCGCGCGTGAGCACATTTGCGATGCGGTTCACCCGCTCGGCGAGTTGGGCATAGCTGAGCGTTTCCGCCGGCGCGATCAGGCAAGGCCGCTCGCCGTGCTCTGCCGCGATCCAACGGTCGAGCAATTCGACCGCGCAGTTCATTCGTTCGGGGTATTGCAGCTCCGGCAGGTCGAACCGGAAGTCCGGCCATTGCGCGCGCGGGGGCAGGTTGTCGCGCGCGAAGGTGTCGATATGCGCCGACGCGGTCATGGCTGTCGCTCCTCGTCGATATCCATCGTGATTCCGCAACCCTCCGCGTGCGTTCCCTGCAAATCTCATTCCGCCGCCAGCGCCGGCTTTCCCGGCCGGTTCTTCAGCAGCTCGCGGGCGATCACGATCTTCTGCACCTCGGTCGCGCCTTCGTAGATGCGCAGCGCCCGGATTTCGCGGTAAAGCTCCTCGACCTTGACGCCCTTGGTGACGCCAAGGCCGCCGTGCAGCTGCACGGCGCGGTCGATCACGCGCTGCGCCGCCTCGGTCGCGAACATCTTCGCCATCGCCGCCTCGCGGGTGACGCGCGGCGCGCCCTGGTCCTTGGTCCAGGCGGCGCGGTAGACGAGCAGCGCCGACGCATCGACTTCGCTGGCGCTGTCGGCGATCGCGCTTTGCGTCATCTGCAGCTCGCCGAGCGGCGCGCCGAACAGCTTGCGGTTCGCTGCGCGCTCCACGCTCTCATGCAGCGCCCGGCGAGCGAAGCCCAGCGCGGCCGCGCCGACCGTCGCGCGGAACACGTCGAGCGTCGCCATCGCCACCTTGAAGCCGTCGCCGGGCTGACCCAGGCGGTTGGCGACGGGCACGCGCACGCCCTCGAAGCGCAGGGTCGCAAGCGGATGCGGCGCGATCACCTCGATGCGGCGCGTCACGCTCAAGCCGGCCGCGGCGGCATCGACCACGAAGGCCGAGAGCCCCTTGGCGCCGGCGCCCTCGCCGGTGCGCGCGAACACCACGTAGTGGTCGGCGATGCCGCCGTTCGATATCCAGGTCTTGCTTGCCGTCGATGCGCACATGCGATGCCCCGTCGGGCTTCGCCGTCGTCGCCAGCGCCGCGACGTCGGAGCCCGCTTCCGGCTCCGACAGCGCGAAGGCGGCGATGGCGCGGCCGTCGCGCACCGGCGGAAGATAGCGCGCCTTGAGCTCGGGCGAGCCGAACAGCGAGATCGATCCCGTGCCCAGGCCCTGCATGGCGAAGGCGAAATCGGCGAGACCGTCACGGAACGCCAGGATGTCGCGGGCAAGGCAGAGCGTGCGCACGTCGAGCCTCGGATTGAGCCCGCCGTGCTCGGCCGGCACCACCGCCTTGAGAAAGCCCGCCTCGCGCCAGCGCGCTGACGCGGGCGCGGCAGGCGGCGTCGACGTCGTCATGCGGCAGCGCCGGCAGCGTGGCGTCGGCCCAGCGCGCAAGCGCTTCGGCGAAGCGGCGATGGCCGTCGTCGAAGAAAGGCCAGCTCAGGGTGTCGTCGAGGCCCATCTCAATTGCCCTCGAACACCGGCTTCTGCTTGGCGGCGAAGGCGCGGTAGGCGCGCGCGAAATCCTCCGTCTCCATGCACAGCGCCTGCGCCACCGCCTCGGCCTCGATCGCGGTCTCGACCGACATCGCCCATTCCATCTCCAGCATGCGCTTGGTCATGGCATTGGCGAATGTGGGCCCGGCGGCAAGCTCGGCGGCAAGCCGCTGCGCTTCGCCGAGCACGGCCTCGGCGGTGGCGAGCCGGTTGAAGAAGCCCCAGCGTTCGGCCTCCTCGCCGGTGAGCGCACGCCCAGTATAGAGCAGCTCGGCGGCGCGGCCCTGGCCGACGATGCGCGGCAGGATCGCGCAGGCGCCCATGTCGCAGCCGGCGAGCCCTACCCGGTTGAACAGGAACGCCACCTTGGCGCCCGGGGTTCCGATTCGCAGGTCAGACGCCATGGCGACGATGGCGCCGGCGCCGGCGCACACGCCGTCGACCGCGGCGACGATCGGCTGGGGGGCGGCGCGCATCGCCTTGACCACTTCGCCGGTCATGCGGGTGAAATCGAGCAGTGCCGCGGCTTCCATCTCGACCAGCGGTGCAATGATTTCGAATACGTCGCCGCCGGAGCAGAAATTGCCGCCGGCGCCGGTGATGACGAAGGCCTTGACCGCCTTGTCCCTCGCCGCCGCGCGGAAGATATCCGCGAGCTCCGCGTAGCTCTCGAAGGTGAGCGGATTCTTCCGCTCCGGCCGATCGAGCGTCAGGGTCGCGACCTTGCCGTCGACAGCGAGACGGACATGTCGCGCGCGGTAGCTCGCGAGCGGCAGGGCGACGGAATTGGCCGCGCTCATCGCCGTCCTCCGTTGCCGATCGCCTTGCGCGCGGAGGCCTTGGTCTTGCCGAGAAGCCGCATCAGCGTTTCGATGTCGTCGCCGGAAAGGCCGGCGAACATCTGTCCGATCCAGTCGCCGTTGGTGCGCGCGATCGCTGCGAAGAACCGCCGCCCCTGGGCGGTCAGGCTCACGAGCTGCGCGCGGCGGTCCTTGGGCGACGGCCGGCGGTTGACCAGGCCCTGCTCGACGAGCCGGTCGACGAGGCCGGTGACGTTGCCGTTCGACACCATCATGCGTTGCGAAAGCTCGCCGAGAGTCATGGGCTTGGGGGCGCGGTAGAGCTGCGCCATCAGGTCGAAGCGCGGCAGCGTGACGTCGAAGCCGTCGCGCAGGCGCCGGCGCACCTCGCTCTCGATCATCGTCCTTGCAGGTGAGCAGCCGCAGCCACAGACGCAGCTCGTCCTTGTGGTCGTGCGGCCGTTCCGCGACCTTGGTCTCCGCGTCGAGCGGTACGATCGTCTCTTCCATCACAGCTCTCCGCCCGCGACCGCCAGCGTCGTGCCGGTGACCGCCGCCGCCTCCGGCGAGCACAGGTAAAGCACGGCGGCGGCGACCTCCTGCGGCTCGATCAGGCGGCCGATCGGCGCGTAGCTCTCGTAGTCGGCCAGCACCTGCGCGCGGGTACGGCCGGTCTTGTCCGCGACGCGGCCGATGCTGGCGCGCACCAGCGCGGTGTCGGTATAGCCGGGGCACACCGCGTTGACGGTGACCCCGCGCGCGGCGGTCTCGGCGGCGAGCGCGCGGGTAAGGCCGACGAGTGCGTGCTTGGCCGCGCAATAGGCCGCGACGTAGGGGTAGCCCTTGAGCCCGGCGGTCGAGGCGACATTGACGACGCGGCCGAAGCCGCGCTCGAGCATACCCGGCAACACCGCCTGCGTGGCATGGACCGCGCCCATGAGATGCACGTTCCACATGTTGCGGAACACGGAGGGATCGGCGGCGACGAAGGGGCCGCTCTCGACCGAACCGGCATTGTTGACGAGGATGGCGATCGGGCCGCGCGCAGCTGCGGCCGCCGTCACCTGCCGTCCGAGCTCGGCCGCGTCGGTGACGTCGGCGATGCCATAGCCGGCGGCCGCGCCGGTTGCGACCGCCTCGCGCAACGCCGCCTCGCCGCGCCCGACCACGGTCACCGCGACGCCGGCGCTGGCGAGCGCGGCGGCGACGGCGCGGCCGATGCCGCGTCCGCCGCCGGTGACGAAGGCATGCCTGCCCGCAAGCGCCATGCGTCTGCTCGCCAAATCCACAATGGACGTAAACATTTTAGGCTTAAAATTTTGAAGCCTCAAGCTTGTCGCGAGTTTATTTTAGGCCTAAAATATAACCGCTGCAACTCGCCCGATATCGCTCCGCCGCTGCTCCGGAGGAAGGCGCGCATGAAAGTCAACGTGATCGGCGCCGGCCCGGCCGGCCTCTATTTCGCGATCCTGCTGAAGAAGGCGTGGCCGTCGACCCGCATCACGGTCTTCGAGCGCAACCGGCCGGACGACACCTTCGGCTTCGGCGTGGTGTTCTCCGACCAGACGCTCGACACCTTCGAGACCCATGACCGCGAGAGCTACCGCGCCATCATCGGTCACTTCGCCTATTGGGACGACATCGAGATCCATTTTCGCGGCGCGACGCACCGCATCGGTGGCAACGGCTTCTGCGGCTGCTCGCGCGCCACGCTACTGAAGATTCTCGGCCGCCGCGCGCGCGCGCTCGGCGTCGAGATCGAGTATCAGACCGAGATTTCACCGCTCGATCCCGCGCTGCGCGACGCCGATCTCGTGGTGGCGGCCGACGGCATCAATTCGCGCCTGCGCGAGGCGTTCGCCGATCGCTTCGAGCCGAGCGTCGATCTGCGGCCGAACGTGTTCTCCTGGATGGGCTCGACCCGGCCGTTCGACGCCTTCACCTTCTTCTTCCGCCAGACCGAGCACGGGATTTTCATCGCCCATTGCTATCAGTACGAGCCGCAGCGCTCGACCTGGATCACGGAGACCGATCCGGACACCTTCCGGCGCTCCGGGCTCGACCAGCTCGACGAGGCGCAATCCGCGCGGTTTGTCGGGGAGCTGTTCCGCGAGGAACTGCAGGGCCATCGGCTGATCACCAATCGCTCGCTCTGGCGCAATTTTCCTACCATCCGCTGCCGGCGCTGGGTCGCTGACAACATGGTGCTGATCGGCGACGCCAAGGCGAGCGCGCACTTCTCCATCGGCTCCGGCACCAAGCTCGCGATGGAGGACGGGATCGCGCTTTACGAGGCGTTCCGCGCCACCGCCGCCCGCGCGTCCCTCTCCGGCGGCGACGTGGCGCCGGCGCTCGCCCATTTCGAGGCGCAGCGGCGCGACGAGGTGGAGAAGACGCAGCACTCCGCCGACGTCTCGCTGGTCTGGTTCGAGCACGTCGACCGCTTCTGGAACATGGACCCGACGCGCTTCGCCTTCGGCTTGATGACGCGCTCGAAGGCCATCACCTATGACAATCTCGCGCTGCGGGCGCCCGCCTTCGTGCGGGAGGTCGATCAGGTGGTCGCGCGCGAAGCGCGCGCATTGGGCTTTCCAGCCGATACCGCCGAGCCGGTCGCGCCCATGTTCCAGCCGTTTCGGCTGCGTGGGCTCACGCTCGCAAACCGCGTGGTGGTGTCGCCGATGTGCCAGTACTCGGCGGCCGACGGCATGCCCGGGGATTGGCACCTCGTGCATTACGGCGCGCGCGCCATCGGCGGCGCCGGCCTGATGTTCACCGAGATGACCGACGTGTCGCGGGACGCGCGCATCTCGCCCGGCTGCGCCGGCATCTACAACGACGCGCACGAAGCGGCGTGGGCGCGCATCGTGGATTTCGTGCACGCGCAATCGAAGACGAAGTTCTGTCTGCAGCTCGGTCATGCCGGCCGCAAGGGCGCGACCAAGCTGATGTGGGAGGGGATCGACGAGCCGCTGGAGCAGGGCGGTTGGCCGATCATCTCGGCCTCGCCGCTGCCGTACTTCCCGCACAGCCCGATCCCGCGCGAGATGACCCGCGCCGAC
Source organism: uncultured Alphaproteobacteria bacterium (assembly GCA_963758945.1). Classification (GTDB taxonomy): domain Bacteria; phylum Pseudomonadota; class Alphaproteobacteria; order Rhizobiales; family Xanthobacteraceae; genus VAZQ01. The sequence goes on from CAVWXY010000001.1 coordinate 53,746, forward strand.
ATGGAGGAGGTGATTGCCGACTACGTGGCGGCGGCAAAGCGCGGCGACCGCGCCGGCTTCGACATGCTCGAGCTGCATGCCGCGCACGGCTACCTGCTCGCGAGTTTCATCTCGCCGCTGACCAACCGCCGGGGCGACGAGTACGGCGGCGCGCTCGCAAACCGCCTGCGCTTTCCGCTCGAGGTGTTCCGGGCCATGCGCGCCGCCTGGCCGGACGACAAGCCGATGTCGGTGCGCATCTCCGCGACCGACTGGGTCGACGGCGGGCTGACCGGCGACGAGGCGGTCGAGGTCGCGCGTGCGTTCGCCGATGCCGGCTGCGACCTCATCGACGTCTCCACCGGGCAGACCACGCCGGAGGCGCAGCCCGTCTTCGGCCGCATGTTCCAGACCCCGTTCTCCGACCAGATCCGCAACGAAGCCGGCCTCGCCACCATGTGCGTCGGCGCCATCACCTCGGCCGACCAGGTCAACACCATCATCGCCGCCGGACGCGCCGATCTCGTCGCGCTGGCGCGGCCGCACCTGGTCGATCCCTACTTCACGATGAAGGCCGCGGCCTGGTACGGCGCGGCGGAGGTGTACTGCCCGCCGCAATATCTCGCCGGCAAGGAGCAGACGTTCCGCAACAGCGTGCGCGACCGCGAGGAGCTCGTGGAGTTGCGGCTCAAGGCCAAGCCGAAGGGTCATCGCGACAGTTGGAAGGAGGCGGCGGAGTAGCGCATACACTCAGACGTGTCGTCCCCGCGTAGGCGGGGACCCATATTCCAGAGACCGCAGTGTGTGGCACTATGGGTCCCCGCTTTCGCGGGGACGACAGCACAGCAAGAGCGCTGCGTTCTCTCAAGGGCCGGACATAGCGGAGTATCCTCATGCACGAAGCGCTCAACCACGCCAAGCTCGCGATGCTGTTCCGCAAGGAATTCGAGCTCTGCAACGTGCGCAAGGGCGAGACCCTGGTGCTGCTGAGCGATCTCGGCGCGCGCCGCGACTACGTCTCCGCCGCCTTCGCCACCGCCGAGGATTTCGGCGCCGACGCCTACGAGATGTGCGTCAACGCCATGCCGTCGTGGACCAAGGTGGGGGTGGAGACCGTCGGGCGCTGCAAGGGCACGCTCGAGGCGATCAAGGCGGCCGACATGCTGGTCTGCCTGCACATCCCGCTGTTCACACGCTGGCTCAAGGAGGCGCGCGACTCCGGCACCCGCGTGCTGATGGTCATCGACGCTCCCGACGAGCTCGAGACGCTGATGGCGCCCCCGGGGCTCAAGGAAGCGGTCGTGCATGCCGGCTCCCGGCTCGAGCGCGCCGGAACCATGCGGATCACGCGCCCCGGCGGCACCGACCTTACGGTCAAGCTCGGCGAATATCCGACCATGATCCAGTACGGATATTCCGAGGCGCCGGGCCGCTTCGACCACTGGGGCGCCGGCCACGTGCACACCTTTCCGAACGAAGGCTCCGCCAACGGCACGGTGGTGTTTGCGCCCGGCGATATCGTCGTGTTGCCCTATTGCCGCTACGTGCAGGACGAGGTGAGGCTCGACATCCGCGACGGCTTCATCCGCAAGATCGAGGGCGGCCTCGATGCCAAGCTGATGCGCGACTGGCTCGACGGCAACAAGGCGCATCCCGACGACATGGACGGCCACGCCATCTCCCATCTCGGCTGGGGGCTCAATCCGCAGGGACGTTGGGACGCGATCGCGCTCAACGGCGCCGATCCGGTGCGTCACCACGCCGGCGCGCGCTGCTTCGCCGGGAATTTCCTGTTCTCGACCGGACCGAACTCGCAAGGCGGCGGCAAGCGCACGACCAAGGGGCATTACGACGTACCGATGCGCGACTGCACCGTCGCGCTCGACAACGACGTCATCATCGAGCACGGCAAATTCACCGACGAGAAGATGCGGGTGGCGTTCGTTCCGCGTTGACGCGATGACCGATCCGGCCGCCAGCGTCGCCGGCGTCGGCAAACGGTTCGGCGCCACGGTCGCGCTCGACGGCGTCGACTTCGACGTCGGCCGTGGCGAAATCCACGCCGTCGTCGGCGAGAACGGCGCCGGCAAGTCGACGTTGATCCGCATCCTTTCCGGCGTCCACCGGCCGGACCGTGGCGTCGTTCGGGTCGGCGGCGAGGAGCGACACTTTGCGAGCCCGCACGATGCCATCGCCGCCGGCATCGTGACCATCCCGCAGGAGCTGCGCCTGGTGCCGGCGCTGTCGATCGCGGAGAACGTCGCGCTCGGCGATCTGCCGGTACGGCGCTTCGGGCCGCTCGCCTTGGTCGATCGCGCGCGCATGCGCGCCGAGGCCCGCGCCGTCCTCGCCCAACTCGACTTCGACCCCGATCCCGATCGCACGGTCGCCTCGCTCGGCTTCGCCGAGCGGCAGCTCGTCGCTATTGCCAAGGCGCTGCGCCGGCAGTGCCGCGTCTTCATTCTCGACGAGCCGACGGCGGCGCTGGAACGGCGCGAGATCGACCGGCTGTTCGCGGTGCTCGCGCGCATGCAAGCGCAGGGCACGGCGATCGTCTACATCTCGCACCGGCTCGACGAGGTGGTCGCGATCGCCGGCCGCTGCACGGTGCTGCGTGACGGCCGAGTGGCGGCGGTGCGCTCGCGCGGCACATTCTCCGTGAGCGATCTGGTGGCGGCGATGACCGGACGTGCCGCACAGGCGGATAGCGGAGAGACGCTCGGCGCCGCCTCCGGCCCGCCGCTGCTGCAAGCGCGGCCGGACGGCGTCACCGAGTTGAGCCTGCGCGGGGGCGAAGTCGTCGGGCTGGCCGGCCTGCTCGGCAGTGGCGCCGGGCGGATGATGCGCACCCTGTTCGGGGTCGCGGCCGATGCCACCCACGTGGAGGTCGGCGCCGGCAGCCGCCGGCTCCGAGCCCCGGGCGACGCCATCGCCGCCGGCATCGGGATGGTGCCGGGCGAGCGCTCGCTCGGCCTGATCATGAACCAGTCGGTGCGTGACAACATCCTGTTGCCCAACCTCGGCGCGATCGCGCGCCTCGGCTGGCTCGACCGCGCGGCCGCTGATCGCATCGTCGCCGAGCTGATGGATCTCGTCGACATCCGTCCGCGCCGGCCGCAACTCAAGGCCGGCGCGCTGTCCGGCGGCAATCAGCAGAAGGTGATCCTGGCGAAATGGCTTGCGCGTCGCGTCGCCGTGCTCCTGCTCGACGAGCCCACGCAGGGGATCGACATCGCCGCCAAGTCGCAGATTCATGCGCTCATCCGCGATTTCGTCGCGCGCGGCGGCGGCGCGCTCGTCCATTCGAGCGATCTCGGCGAACTGGTGCGGCTGTGCGACGCCGTGCTCGCCGTGCGGCAGGGGCGGGTCGCGGCTACGCTCGATCGGGCGGGCGGCCTCGACGAGCCCAAGCTGCGCGCGGCGATCGGCGGGTGACATGAAAGGCCATCGCTCGGCGCTCGCCGGCCAGATGCCGCTGATCTCGCTCGTCGTGCTGTGTGCGGGGACGGCGTTGCTGACCGACCGGTTTCTCTCCCCGCTCAATCTCGGCAACATCCTGGTGCAGTCATCGATCATGGCGGTGATCGCCATGGGCATGACCTTCGTCATCGTCGGCGGCGGCTTCGATCTCTCGGTGGGCTCGACCGCGGCGCTTGCGGGCTGCGTCGCGGCCATGGTGATGCTCGAGGCCGGGATCGTTGCCGGGGTGGCGGCCGGGATCCTGGCCGGCGCCGCGGTCGGACTGGCGAACGGCCTCATCATCGCCGTCCTCAACGTCAATCCCTTCATCACCACGCTCGGCACCATGGTGCTGGTGCGCGGGGTGGTGTTCCTCATCACCGGCGGCGCGCCCGTGAGCGGGGACGCGGGCCTGCCGGCCGAGTTCGTCGACCTCGGCTCGGGCCGTTTCCTCGGCGTCCATTATCTCGTGTGGGTCCCCGCGCTGCTCCTGGCCGCGCTCTCCTTCGTCATGCATGCGACGCCCTACGGCCGCCGGGTCTATGCCACCGGCGGCGGCCGTGAGGCCGCCTACCTGTCGGGCGTTCCGGTGCGCCGTGTGATAGCCTCGACCTACGTCTGGTGCGGCGCGCTCGCCGGCGTCGCCGGGGTGATGCTCGCCGCCCGGTTGCAATCCGGCCAGGCTACCGCCGGCGAGTTCTACGAATTGACCGCGATCGCCGCGGTGGTTCTGGGTGGGGCGTCGCTGCAGGGCGGGGAGGGCACGCTCTACAAGAGCGTGATCGGCGTGTTCATCATGATCGTGCTCGGCAACGCGCTCAACCTGCTCAACGTCGATTCCTATTGGCAGCGGGTGGCGGTGGGCGCCGTGATCATTGCCGCCGCCGCCGCCGAAAGGTTACGCTCACGGCAATGAAGAGGAGCAATCGCATGTTCAGGCTTCGCACGGCCGCGCTCGCCGCGGCGCTGGTCGTTCCGATCTCGCTGGCGCCTTTCGCACCCGCCTGTGCCCAGGGCAAGACCACCATCGGCGTCTCGCTCGCGCAGGACGACAACCCCTTCTACATCGCCATGCTGCGCGGCATCCGGGCGCGCGCGCAGGAGCTCGGCTGGGACGTGGCCACGGTCTCCGCCAACGAGGACAAGCTCAAGCAGATCAACGGCGTGCAGGACCTGGTCGCGCGCGGCGTCAAGGGCATCCTGATCTCGCCGATCGACGCCGTGGGGGTCAACGCCGCCTACGATGCGGCGGCCGCCGCCAAGATCCCGATCGTCTCCATCGCGCGCGGCTCGGCCTCGCCCAACCAGACCATCCACGTCGCCATGGACGAGAAGCAGATCGGCCGCGACATCGCCGAATGGACCGCGAAGAAGCTCAACGGCAAGGGCAAGGTCGCCCTGCTGATGGGACCGAGCGGCGCGCCGACCTTCCGCAATCTCGGCGAGGGTTACAGCGAGGTGATGGCGAAATATCCCGGCATCCAGATCGTGTTCAAGGCGGACGGGCCGCTCACGCGCGAGCGCGGCGTCAAGCAGGCCGAGGACGTGCTGGTCGCCAATCCCGACCTCGCCGCGATCTACGCCGCCAACGACGATGTCGCGCTCGGCGCCATGCAGGCGGTCAACGCCGCCAACCGCAAGGGCAAGACGCTGGTCACCGGCATGAATGGGGTGCCGCCGGCGCTGCGCGCGGTGAAGGAGCAGAATCTGGCGATGACGGTCGAATTGAACCCGGTGGAATGGGGACGGCTCGGGGTCGACGTGCTCGCCACCTACCTCAAGGGCGACAAGGTCGAGCCGCGCGTCTTCATCAAGCACATCATCATCGACGGGACGAACATCGACCTTAAGCTGCCGAAGACGTGACGAGGTCTTGCCGAACACCCGGCGTCATCGCCCGCGCAGGCGGGCGATCCAGTAAACAGCGGCGGAGGCATGTGGCCCGGTTCGTCACGACGCGAGAGAGCAACATGTACTGGATGCCCGCATTCGCGGGCATGACGGCGGAGGCGTTGGGAGAGGAGGCCCGCCATGGCTGAGACTGCAGCCGCTGCAAGTCACGCAAGCCCTTTCGTCGCCGAGCTCGAAGCGAAGCACCTGCATCCGCTCTGGGACCGCTACCAGCGCATCACGCCGGTCAGGCCGCAGCCGCGCGATGCGCCCTTCGTCTGGCGCTGGCGCGACGTCGAGCCGTTCCTGCACCGTTCGGTCGGCGAGGTGTCGATCAATGACATCGAGCGGCGCGCGCTGATCATGGCGCATCCGGCGTTCGGGGCGGACACCACCACCACCAGCACGCTGCTTGCCGCCTTCACCGTGCTCGATCCCGGCGACCGCGCCCGCCCGCACCGCCACACCGGCGCGGCGATCCGTTTCGCCACGCGGGCGGAAGGCGCGGTCACCATCGTCGACGGCCGCCGTTGCGAGATGAAGGCGGGCGACCTGATCCTGACGCCGCCCATGGTCTGGCACGGCCACATCAACGAGAGCGATCACCGCATCATCTGGTTCGACGCCGCGAACATGCCGCTGATCCGGGCGGTGGACGCCCACTTTTTCGAGCCGGGCGATCCGCGCAACAATGAGTTCTGGCAGGTCGATGCCGGCGAGGAGCCGCTGTGGGCGGAAGCCGGCCTGCGCGCCGAGGGCGCGGCGAGCGGGACTGCGCATTCGCCGAAGTACCGCTACCCCGGCGAGGCGACGCGCCGGCTGCTGGCGGCGGCGCCGCCCGGTCCCGACGGGCTGTGCACGCTGCGTTACGTCGACCCGGCAACCGGCGGCGCCGTCATGCCGACGCTCGACTGCTACGCCGCCCGCCTGCGCAAGGGCGCGCCGACGCGGGCCAAGCGCGCGACCTACAACGTGGTCTGCCTGGTGGTGGCCGGCGAAGGCCGCTCGACCATCGGCGAGCAGAGCTTCGAATGGTCGCAACACGACGTCTTCACCATTCCGCACTGGACCTTCGCGCGCCACGAGGCGCGCGGCGGCGACGCCGACCTCTTCATGGTGACCGACAAGTCCGCCTTCGAGCGGCTCGACCTCGTGCGCGAGGAATTGCAGTAACGTGCGCAACTACCAGGGCATCGGCGCGCCGCTGCGTCGGGTGGAGGATCATCGTCTGCTGACCGGCCGCGGGCGCTTCGTGGCCGACATCGCGCTGCCCGGCGCGCTTGTCTGCGTGATCCTGCGTTCGCCCCATGCACATGCCCGTATTCGAGCGATCGACGCGTCGGCCGCGCAGGCCGCGCCGGGCGTCGTAGCGGTGTTCACCGGGGCGGACATGGCGGCGGACGGAATGGCGCCGATGCGGCCGTTGTGGGCGATCCGTTCCCGCGACGGCTCGCCGATGGCCGAGCCCCCGCGCTTTGCGTTGGCGCGCGAGACCGTGCGCCACGTCGGCGAGCCGGTCGCGGCGGTGATCGCCGAGATTCCGGCGCAGGCGGCGGATGCGGCCGAGCGCATCGAGATCGATTATCAACCGCTGCCCGCCGTCACCGACGCCCGCGCGGCCCAGGCGCCCGGTGCGCCGCAGCTGCACACGTCCGCCCCTGGCAATGTCTGCTTTCGCTGGGCGCGCGGCGACGAAGCCGCGGTGCAGGCGGCGTTACGCTCCGCCGCGCACGTGGTCGCCATCGACGTGGTCAACAACCGGCTGGTCGGCGCGGCGATCGAGCCGCGCGCCGTCATCGGCGCAGCCGATCCCGAGGGCAAGCTCACCCTCTATACCTCCACGCAGGCACCGCACCACATCCGCCGCCAGGTGACGGAGCAGCTCGGAATTCCCGAAAGCGCGCTGCGCATCGTCTCGCCCGACGTGGGCGGCGGCTTCGGCTACAAGGGCAAGCTCTACCCGGAGGAGAGCATCATCGCGTGGGCGGCGCGCCGGCTCGATCGCCCCGTGCGCTGGGTCGCCACCCGGGCAGAGAGCTTCCTCGCCGACAACCAGGCGCGCGATCACTTGACGCATGCCGAGCTCGCGCTCGATGCCGACGGACATTTCCTCGCGCTGCATGTTGCAACCTTTGCCAATCTCGGCGCCTATGTCTCGACCTTCGGCGCCGCCATCCCGAGCGCGATCTACAGCGCGCTGTTCGCGGGCGGCTACCGTACGCCGGCGATCTTCGTCGAGGTGACGGGCGTCTTCACCAACACCACGCCGACGGACGCCTTCAGAGGCGCGGGACGACCGGAGGCCTGCTACGTGCTGGAGCGGCTTGCCGACATCGCGGCCGGGAGGCTCGGGCTCGACCGCGCCGAGATCCGGCGGCGCAATCTCATTCCGCCGGACGCGATGCCCTACAAGACGCCGATCGGCCCGACTTACGACTGCGGCGATTTCCCCAAAATCTTCGCGCGCGCGCTCGAGGTCGCCGACTATGGCCGTTTCGAGAAGCGTCGCGCCGAGGCCGCGAGGCGCGGGCGCCTGCGCGGCGTCGGCATGGCGTGCTACGTCGAGTCGTCGGGCGTCGCGCCGTCACGGTTCGCCGGCGCGCTCGGCGGCCGCGTCGGCTTCTACGAGGCGGCGTCGATTCGGGTCGAGCCCGACGGCGCCGTGCGCACCATGCTGGGCACCCACAATCACGGCCAGGGGCACGCCACCACGTTCGCGCAGATCCTGTCGTCGAAACTGGGCGTGCCCGTCGAAAAAGTCGAGGTCATCGAGGGCGACACCGACGCGGTTCCATACGGCACCGGCACCTTCGGATCGCGCTCGATCGCGGTGGGCGGCTGCGCGCTCGACCGGGCCGCCGACAAGGTCGTCGCCAAGGGCAAGCTGATCGCCGCCCACCTGCTCGAGGCGGCGGCGACCGACGTCGATTTCGCCGACGGCGCGTTCGTCATCGCCGGTACCGATCGCCGCGTGTCGTTCGCCGAGGTCGCCCGCGCCGCCTACGTGCCGCACAACTTTCCGCTCGAGACCGTCGAGCCGGGCCTGCAGGAGACCGCGGTCTACGATCCGCCGAGCTTCGCCTTCAGCAACGGCGCCCATGTCTGCGAGCTCGAGATCGATCCCGACACTGGCCGCATCGAGATCGTCGGCTTCTGGGGCGTCGACGACGTCGGCACCGTGATCAATCCGATGATCGTCGAAGGCCAGATCCATGGCGGCCTCGCCCAGGGCCTCGGTCAGGCGCTGCTCGAGCGCTGCGCCTACGATGGCGCGGGCCAGCTCATCTCCGGCTCGTTCCTGGACTACGCCATCGCGCGCGCCGACGACCTGCCGCTGTTCGTGACCGAGTGCGACGAAAGCCAGCCCTGCACGCACAATCCGCTCGGCGCCAAGGGCTGCGGCGAGGCCGGCTCGATCGGCGCACCGGCGGCGCTGGTCAGCGCCGCGCTCGACGCACTCGCCCCGCTCGGCGTCGCCGATCTCGAAATGCCGCTCACCTCCGAGCAGGTGTGGCGGCGGATCAGGCAGGCGCGTTCAGGCGCAGGAGCCGCGCCGCGTTCCGAAAGCAGATCATCTCCCGTTCCTGCTCGCTGATCGGCGCCGCCTCGATGAAGCGCGCGGCTTGTGCGCCGTCTTCCAACGGGTAGTCGACGGAGAACATGATTCGATCCGCCCCCAGCGCCTGCATTGCGCAGATGAGTGCCTCCGCCTGGCAAGTGCCCGCGGTGGTCGCGAAGAAATTGCGGCGAATGTATTCGGACGGCGGCCGTGCGAGCTCGACTTTCGGCCGGTAGATCTTGAAGCGGCTGTCGATGCGCCAAAGCAGGTAGGGCAGGGCCTCGCCCATGTGGCCGAGGATGATGTTGAGATCGGGAAAACGGTCGAACAGCCCGCTCAGAACGAGGCGCAGCGCATGGCCGCCGGTCTCCGCCGTCCAGCCCCACATCGACGCGGCCAAGCCGGGATAGTCCTCCAGCACGGGCGGACGAACGGGCATGTGGACGGGATGAAGGTAGACGGGAACGGCGAGCGCCTGGACCGTCTCCCAGAACGACAGGCAGGTCGCATCGTCGAGGTAGCGGCCGTTGGTGTGGCCGTTGATGAGCGCGCCCCTGAAACCGAGCTGCCGCACGCAGCGCTCGAGCTCGCGCGCGGCGGCATCGGGCTCCTGCATGGGCAGATGCGCGAACCCCGCATATCGAGTCGGATGCTTGGCGATCTCGGAGGCGAGAAAGTCGTTGGCCCGGCGTGCTTCGCTCACCGCCCTGGCATGGTCGCGCTCGGCCTGCACGCCGGGGGAGTTCAGCGACAGCACCGCGAGGTCGATCCCGGCCTCGTCCATCGCGGCGAGCCGGAGCTCTGACAAATCCGGCAAACGCGCGCCGATCGCGCGCAGGAACCACGGCTCGAACAGATCTGCCCCGATCTTGCCGGTATGCGGGAAGCCGTCGGTCCAGAAATGCTCTTCGAGCGCGATCTTGTTCATGTCGTTTCCCCGGCAGGGCGCGCCTTTCGCGTGCCGGTGAACCTCGCGCTCGTCATGGCCGGCCGGCTTCGCCGGCGGGGGCGGCCGGCGCAACGGCCTCGAGATCCGCGCCAACGCGGCGCCGCAGCAGCCAGTAGGCGACGATCGACCCGACCGGGATGCAGGCCAGCGCCGCCACCTCCTCGCTCGGATGCAGCAGCGCGAGCAGCGAAAACGCCGCGAGCAGCAATCGAATGCCTCGGTCCGCTGCCGCGCGGTCGGCGAAACGAGCCTGCAGGCTGAAGGTGATGCCGATGGTCGCGACCAGGATCAACGCCGCCGCCGTCAACTGGCTCAATCCGGGCTCGATCACGAGCTCGGGCCGCACGAACACGCCGGCCATCAGCGTGAACAACGACACGCAAATCTGCAGCGCCCGTCCGAGCGTCTCGTAGAACGACGCATCGGCGATCTTCGCGGTCACGGCGGCAACGATCGACGTCGGCGGCGTCAGCTCGCCCCAGACCCCGAGGAAGAACGCGAAGAAGTGCACCACCCAGGGATCGACGCCGATGCGGATCATCGGCGGGGCGATCACGATCGCCACCAGGATATAGGTCGGGGCGGGGGGCAGCCCGGTGCCGAGCAGGGCCCCGAACACGAAGGCGAGGACGACCATCGCGGCGAGATTGAACCCCGCCGCGTCGATCAGCAGCGAGCCGAGCTTGGTCGGAATGCCGGTGATGACGAGCGCGCCGGTCATGATCGACAGCGTCGCGAGCAGGAGCGTGAGATCGGCCGTCATCTCGGTATAGGTCTCGAGGAATTTCCGGATCGGCGCGATGAATTCCATGAACGACCAGCGGCCGGGCAGCAGCAGCGGCACGAGATTGACGATGAACAGCGCGCTACCGACCGTGACGAACACGTAGAGCGCCGCGAACATCGGGTTGAGATGCCAGGCCGCCATCAGCGTGACCAGGCCGCCGATCACGGCGAGAAAAGCGCCCAGATTGAACAAGTCCCGCCAAGTCAGCCGTTCGAACGCGGCGGCGACCAATCGCGTCCGGTGCCGCACCGCCAGCAGATAGACCGACACCGCGACGGTGGCGTAGTAGATCAGCGCCGGGACATAGCCGCGGGCGACGACGTCGAAGTAGCTGCGGCCCAGGAATTCGGCCATCAGGAAGGCCGCGACGCCCATGACCGGCGGCATCAGCTGGCCGCCGAGCGACGACGCCGACTCGATCGCAGCGGCGGTGGCCCGCGGCATGCCGGCGCCGATCATGGCCGGGATGGTGGCCGAGCCGATGGTGATCGCGTTCGCCGCCCCGCTGCCGCTCACCGTGCCGACGCACATCGAGCCGATGACCGCGGACTGCGGCAGGGCGTGCGGCGAACGGACGGCGACTCGTTTGGTCGCGCGCAGCAGCGATTCGATGCAGCCGTAGCCGGTGAGCACGCTGAGCACGAGCAGGAACGCGCCGATGATGGTGAGCGCGATCTGCGGCAGGTTGGAGAAGACGCCGGTCGTATTCTCGACGCTCATGGCGGTCACGACGCGGCCCCAGCTCAGCCCGGCGTGATGGAACATGCCGGGCACCAGCCAGCCGTAGACCGCGTAGAGGATGAGCACGAGGTTGAGGACGAACAGCGGCATGTGGCGCCGGCGCGCATATTCCAACACCAGCACGGCCATGAGACCGCCCATGAACAGATCGGACGGGTCCCAAGCCCCGGCGCGCGAGGTGCCGAGCTCGTAATATTCCGAGTTCATATACACGGAGACGGCAAGCGCGCAGCCGACATAGAGCGCCGCGATGGCGTAGTTGGCGAGCGGCGGCAGCCGGGGATAGAGATCGTTCGCGCGCAGCAGATTGAGGGTGAACAGCACGAAGGTAATCGGGACCAGCGTCATCGCCAGCAGGGTCGGGCCGCCCTCGCTGGTCCAGAAATAGTTGAACAGGTAGAGAAAGAAGAAGATCGCGACCGCGTAATAGATGCAGTTGAGGACGATGCGCGCCCGCGGGCGAGAGCTGTCGGCCATGACGGTCTCGACGTTCGGATCAGGATTGCCGCGCGGGCGCGTGAATGCGCCCGCGCGGTCTTCGAATCATCGGACCGGGCCTACATGGTGGCGATCTTGGAGTCCCACTTCTTGTCCCAGACTCCCTTCTCGCGCATGTACTTGGCGAGGCCGGGATGGATCGGCACGAGATCGGCCGACGATTCCACGCCGCGCTTCTGGAAGCCCGGCATGTCCTTGGCGATCTGCGAGAAGGTCGGGTCGGCCTTGGCGAGATCTGCGGCGTTCGCCTCGACGATCTTCAAAAGCTTGTAGACGTCGTCCGCCGGCATTACGTCGAGACCGACGTGGAAGCCGTAGTAGAACGGCAGCTCGGTCACCTTGGCGACATGCACGTCGCGTTTGAACACGTCCGGGCTCACTTCGATGACGGCGAAGTTCTTCTTCTTGAGCTCGGCGATCTCCTCCGCGCTCGGATTGAGCGCCGCCCAGTCGGCGGCAAGCGAAGCCTCGGCCAGCCATGGCGGCGGCGCCTTCTCGCCGCCGGTATAGATGTTCATGGCGTCGATGGCGCCGGATTGCAGTTGCGATCCCGCCGCCGCCAGATCGATCTGCACATAAGTGAACTTCACGTCGAGCGCGGCGAGCGCGCGCTCGAGCTGGGCGCGCACGTCGAAAGGCAATGGCCCGGTGAACACGCGCTTGCCGGCGAGGTCGGCCCATTTCTTGATCTTGTCCTTGTTGCGCGCGTGCACCGCCAGGCTCACCTCGATGGTGTTCGACCAGAACGACTGCATCGGCTGGCGCTTGACGCGCGCCTTGAAGCCCTTGAAGCGGTTGGTATCGGTCGCCAGCTCGTGGAACGCGATATCAGAGCCGTACATGCCGTCGTATTCGTCGGTGGCATAGCCCTTGACCGTGGTGATGGCGCCCGCCGTAGGGAGCACCGAGATGCGGTAATTCGGCATCTCCTTGTTCAGGACATTGGCCAGGACGACGAGCGCCTTGTGGCCGGAGGTGCCGACGGGGGGCGTCCCCCAGCGGATGTCCTTGGGCTGCTGCGACCAGGCGGTCGAGCTTGCGGTGCCGAGTGCGAAGATGACGGCAAAAGCCGTGAATGCGCGCTTGAGCATGGCGTTTCTTCCTCCGGTGTCGCTCGTTGGCGGGCACGGCGGATATCCGCGCGGCCTGCGTCGACGCTTATATTGTGAGGCCACAACCGCCCCGATGGCGAGGCGATCGCGCGGCCCCGGCGGCGACGCTTGCGACGACGGCCGCGAGACCGCCAAGGCACGATCGGCCAACTGCTTCATCCTGGCAAAGAACAAAATGCCGCACAACCGGAGGCACACTCCGCAAAGCGGCCTGCCGCCCGGAAAACGCGTCTAAAATGCGCTGCAGCGCTCGCGCGGGCCACCCGCTCACGGGCGCCGCGGCACGGAGTTCGCGATGAAGTCCTCGACCAGCACCGCGCATTCGCCCGGCTTCTCGATCTGCAGCAGGTGTCCGGTGTCGGGGACGAAGGCGTAGTCGTAGCCGTTTTCTTCTCCCAGCGCCTGGTTGGTCAGCGCGGTGGCGGGGGCGCCCTTGAGGCCGGGATCGGCGCCGATCAGCTTGACCGGTCCGCCGAAGTCGGCGGCGCGCGGCCACAGATTGAGGGTGAGTGCCTCGGCATAGATCGCGGCTTCGTTCTCCGGCGCGCAAACGAGCGCATAGCCGTCGCCGTCCGCGCTCTTGCGCAGGACCGAGCGCGCCATCAGTTCGTGCGCGCCCGGCACCCAGCCCTGGGTGGCGCGCGACTTGCGATATTCCGATGCCAGCTCCTCCACCGTGGCGAACCGCCGGCGGCGGCCCAACGCCCATTCCGTCAGCTTGTTCTCGAAAATCTCCATCGCCTGGTATCTCGGATGGTCGACCGGCGGGACGTTGGGCGGATCGAACAGCACGAGCCCATCCCAGCGCCAGTTAATCTCGATGGCGTGCTTCATGGCGGTGCGCGCCGACATGGAATGGAAAATGCCGATCGTGGGCTTGCGGCCGAGCCGGGCGTCGATCGCGTCGACGACGCGATCGAGATCGCGGGCGAGTTGCGCGTAATTGTGGTTGGAAGGGTCGACCGGGACGTTCTGGCCGTGGTTGCGGAAGTCGAACACCAGTACGTCGTAGTTCGGCGTCAAGAGCTGCCAGAACGGGAGATAGGCGTCGGCGGCAAAGCCGTTGCCGTGCGTGACCGTCACGCGCATGCCGTCGCGATGGCCGTGCCGCCGGATACGGATGCTCGCGCCGTCCTCCAGGGCGACCTCGAAGGTCTCGCTCGGTACCGGGACGATCAGGTCCATTCGCGGTTGTCTCCGATCCATCGTGACGGCGACGGCGACGCGTGCGCCGTTTGCCTGCCATGCCCGATCACCTATACTAGGGCTGCCGATTGTTGATAGCCTACCCGCCCCGGCGACGACGTGGCATGCACAATCTGGCGGCTCAATCGGCTGCCGTGCGTCGTCGATCGCCGACTTTCTCCGATACGAGGTGAGTTGTGTCCCGGTTTTTGGGCGTCCCGGTGCTTCGCAAGGAAGATCCCGCCCTGCTTTCCGGGCGTGGGCGCTATGCCGACGACCTGCCGGTGCCGGCCGGAACGCTGCACGCCCACGTCATAAGGTCTCCGCACGCGCACGCCAAGATTGTCGGCATCGACGCGAGCGAGGCGCTTGCGCAGGACGGCGTGTGGGCCGTCGTCACCGGGGAGGACGTGCGCGCGCTGTCCGATCCGTTCCTGATCGCGCTCAAGGCGCCGGTGAACCAATGGTCGCTCGCAGTCGAGCGCGTGCGCTATGTCGGCGAGCCGGTCGCGCTCGTCGTCGCCGACACCCGCTACCTCGCGGAGGACGCGGCGGATCTGGTGCGCGTCGACTATGAAGCGCTCGAAGCGGTGATCGATCCGCAGGCTGCGCGCGGCAAATCGGCGCCGCTGCTGCATCCCGAAGCCAAGAGCAACGAAATTTCGGTTCGCACCTTCTCCTATGGTGACACCAAGGGCGCGTTCGAGCGCGCCGATGCCCGCATCGCGCTCACCTGCGACTATCCCCGCAACTCGTTCACCCCGATGGAATGCTACGTCGTCGTCGCCGAGCACCGCCCGAGCGACGGCAGCTACGACGTGCTGGCGAATTTCCAGGGTCCGTTCAGCACGCATCCGGTGATGGCGCGCGCTTTGCGCGTCCCGGGCACGAAGCTGCGCCTGCGTATCCCGCCCGACAGCGGTGGAAGCTTCGGCATCAAGCTGTCGGTCTTTCCTTATATCGTGCTCGCCGCGCTCGCCGCGCGCATCACCGGGCGGCCGGTCAAATGGGTCGAGGATCGGCTCGAGCATCTCATCGCCGCGAGCTCGGGCCCCAACCGGATCACCGAGATCGAAGCCGCCGTCGCCCGGGACGGCCGCATCCTGGCGTTGCGGCTCGATCAGCTCGAGGATTACGGCGCGTTCCTGCGCGCGCCCATGCCCGGCCCGCTCTACCGCATGCACGGCGCCGTCACGGGCGCCTACGAGATCGCCAATGTCGACGTCGTCAACCGCGTGGTGCTCACCAACAAGATGCCGGCGAGCCTGATCCGCGGCTTCGGCGGGCCGCAGCTCTATCTCGCGCTCGAGCGCCTGGTGCAGCGGATCGCGATCGAGCTCAATCTCGACCATCTCGAGGTGATCAAGCGCAATCTCGTGCCCAAAAACAAGTTCCCCTACCAGGCGGCCGCCGGCGCGCTTTATGATTCCGGCGATTATCTTCGCGCCGTCGAGACCGCGACCAGCGAGGGACGCCTCGCCGACCTCCGACGGCGGCGGGATGTCGCGCGCGCCGCCGGGCGGCGCTACGGCATCGGATTCGCCGCCGTGGTCGAGCCCGGCATGTCCAACATGGGCTATCTCTCCACCCTGCTTACGCCCGCGGCGCGCGACAAGGCCGGACCCAAGAACGGCGCGGTGTCGATGGTCACCGTCAACGTCGATCCGCTCGGCGCCGTGTCGGTGACCGCCGACGTCACCGTGCAGGGCCAGGGCCATCAGACCGTGCTGTCGCAGATCGTCGCCGAACGGCTCGGGCTTTCCCCCGACGATATCAACGTCGTGCTGGAGATGGACACGGCGAAGGACCAGTGGTCGATCGCCGCCGGCACCTATTCCTGCCGCTTCACGCCCGGCACCGCGGTGGCCGCCCATCTCGCCGCCGAACGGATGGCGGACAAGCTCAAGGCCATCGCGGCCAAGCAGCTCAACGTGCTGCCCGAGGACGTCGAGCTCGCCGGCGGCAAGATTCGCAGCCGCAGCAATCCGGACAACGCCATGCCGTTCGCGCGGGTCGCCGGCACGTCGCACTGGTCGCCGGTCATGCTGCCGGAAGGCATGGCGCCGGCGCTACGCGAGACGGCGGTATGGTCGCCGCCGGAGCTCGAGCCGCCGTCGAGCGACGAGCGCATCAACTCGTCGCTGACCTACGGGTTCGTGTTCGACATGTGCGGCGTCGAGATCGATCCGCTCACCTATCAGGTCCGCGTCGATCGCTACGTGTCGATGCACGATGCCGGCCGCCTGCTCAATCCGATGATCGCCAACGGCCAGATGCGCGGCGCCTTCGTGCAGGGCATCGCCACCGCGCTCTACGAGGAGTTCGTCTACGACGAGGCCGGCCAGTTCCTCACCGGCACCTTCGCGGATTATCTGGTTCCGACGGTGGCGGAGGTACCCGCGGTCGAGATGCTGCACCAGGAGACGCCGTCGCCGCTCACCCCGCTCGGCGCCAAGGGCATTGCCGAAGGCAACTGCATGAGCGTCCCGGCCTGCATCGCCAACGCCGTCGCCGACGCGCTCGACGTGCGCGACGTCGCGCTGCCGGCGACGCCGCGGCGCATCCACGCGCTCATGGCCGGGGCGGAGGAAGCGCCCCCGCCGGAGCTCGCCGGGTCCGCGCGCGAGGCCGCGCAATGAAGCCGCGTCCGTTCGACTACGCGCGGCCGGAGACGGCCGAGGAGGCGGTCGCGATCCTGGCCGAGCACGGCGAGGAGGCACGCGTGCTCGCCGGCGGTCAGACCTTGTTGGCCATGCTCAATCTGCGCGTGGTCCAGCCCGACGTGCTGGTCGACATCACGCGCATTCCGGAGTTCGACGTCATCCGCGAGGCCGACGGCAAAATCGAGGTCGGCGCCGCGGTGACCCAGAACCGGCTGATGGCATGGCCCACGCTCGCGCAGAAGCTGCCCTTGCTGGCGGCGGCTCTGCCCTTCGTCGGGCATTTCCAGACCCGCAACAAGGGCACGGTCTGCGGCTCGATCGCGCACGCCGATCCCGCCTCGGAAATTCCGCTGTCGCTCGCGCTGCTCGAAGGCGAGGTGGTGTTGCGCTCGCGCCGGGGCACCCGCGTCCTGGCCGCGGACGCGTTCCAGCAGGGCATGCTGGCGACCGCGCGGGAAGGCGACGAATTGATCACCGCGGTTCGCTTTCCGGTCCTGCCCGGCGGCGTGGCGTTCCGCGAGGTCGCGCGCCGGCACGGCGATTTCGCCATCGTCGCCGTCGCCGCCTTGGTCGAGAGCGCGACCAGCATTCGCATCGGGGTCGCCGGCATGGCCGAGCGCCCCGCCGTCCGCCGCATCGCGACCGAAGGCGCGGCCGGCATCCGCGACGCCGTCGGGCGGCTCGCCTGGGAGCTCGAAGGCTACGAAGACATGCATGCCTCGGCGCGGATGCGGCGCGACCTGCTGCGCCGTATCGGTCCCGTCGTGATCGAGGAGGCCATGCGATGCGCCGCGTGAGCAGGAACGAGCGGGCCAGGCTCAGCCTCACGCTCAACGGCCGCAAAATGTCGGGCGAGGCCGAACCGCGCATGCTGCTCAGCGACTTTCTCCGCCACGTGCTCGGCGCGACCGGAACCCACGTGGGGTGCGAGCACGGCGTGTGCGGCTGCTGCACCGTCCTGGTCGACGGCGCGGCCGTGCGCTCCTGCCTCACGCTCGCCGTTCAGGCCGAGGGCAGGGCGGTGACGACGGTGGAATCGCTCGCCGCGCCGAACGGGACGCTCAACGCGCTGCAGCAGGCGTTCCAGAACAACCACGCGCTGCAATGCGGATTCTGCACGCCCGGCATCCTGATGTCGTTCACCGATTTCCTTGAGCGCAACCCCGATCCATCCGAAGCTGAGGTGGTCGAAGTGCTCGGCGGCCATCTCTGCCGCTGCACCGGCTATGCCGGTATCGTGTCCGCCGTTCTCGAAGCCGCCAATCGTCGGAACAAGCCGCAATGAGGAGAAAGCCATGAACAAACCGCAGGGCAAGCCGGACGCGCCGGCCAAGCAGGTCTACCGCGAGCTGGTCACCATCGCCGGCAAGAACGTCGTTCTGGCGCACAACGAGCCGCCGGTCATCAACGCCGGGGTGCTGGAGAACGCCGACATCTTCCGCATGATCAACATTTTTGCCGACAAGTTCACGCCCACCAATCTCGACAAGGCTGACGGCACGCCGCTGCGGCTCTATGCCTCCGACCGGGTGAAGGTGGATGTCTCCAAGCGCCGCAAGCACGACATGGGCTTCTGGCACCGCAATATCGACGCCCATGAGATCATCCTCTGCGTCAAGGGCGCGCTGAAGTGGGAAACCGAGATGGGCGTCAAAATCATGCATCCCGGCGACATGCTGTTCATCCCCAAGGGCATCGGCCACCGCTCCATGCTGTGCGAGGATTCGACCGACGAGAACGTGCTCGTCGAGCTCAAGATCGCCGACGACCTGGCCTATGTGGGGGAGAACAAGTAGCGCGTCACTTTCTCCGTCGTCATTGCCGGGCTTGACCCGGCAATCCATCTTCTTTCGCAAGAAGATGGATGCGCGGGTCAAGCCCGCGCATGACGGCCGGGACGAATTGTGTAACCGGAGTCCAGCGTGCAATCCATCGACCTCGTCATTGCCGATATCGACTGGCTGATCACGATCGATGCCGGACGCCGCATCATCCGCGACGCGGCCGTGGCGGTGGACAAGGGCAGGATCGTCGCCGTCGACAAATCCGCGGAAATCGCCAGGCGTTTCGCCGGGCGCGAGCTGATCGACGGCCGCCGCACCGTGGCGACGCCGGGCTTCGTCGACTGCCACCTGCATTCCTCGTTCGCGCTGTCGCGTGGGCTGGCCGACGAGGCCAACGCGCAGTCGTTCCTGTTCGACCGGATGTATCCGTACGAAGCGGCGCTCGAGGGCGAGGACGTGCGCACGGCGGCGACGCTGGCGGCGGCCGAGTTGCTCAAGCACGGCGTGACCTGCTTCATCGATCCCGGCAACTATCACCCCGAAGCCTCGGTCGAGGGGGTGATGGCGACCGGCATCCGCGCCATCGTGTCGCGCTCCTCCTTCGACCTCACCAAGTCGGTCTTGGGAATCCTGCCCGAGCGCATGATCGAGTCGACGAGCGTGGCGTTGGAGCGCGCCGAGGCGGTGCTGTCGCGCTATGCCAAGTCGGACAACCCGCGGCTTTCCGCCAGCGCCTCGTTCCGCGGGCTCAACAACGCCTCCGACGAGTTGATCCTCGGGCTCGACAAGCTGGCGCGCAAATACGGTACGCTGCTGCAGACGCACGCCTGCTTCAGCTATTCGACGCACGATTCGAGCGTGGCGCGCACCGGCAAGGCCGAGATCGAGCGGCTCGAGGCGCTCGGCGTGATCGACGAGCGCATGCTGATCGTCCATTCCGGCTGGCTCGAGCCCGAGGAGGTCGCCATCCTGGCGAAGCGCAGGCCCTCGCTGGTCTGTGCGCCGAGCTCCAGCCTGCACAACGGCTACGGCAACTTCCTGTTCGGCAAGCTGCCCGAGCTCCTCGCGCTCGGCGTCAATGTGGGGATCGGATCGGATCACGCCAGCTCCGGCATCGTCGACATGCCGCAGGAGGTGCGGCTCGCCTGCTGCTGCTACAAGGAAACGCGGATCAACCCGCGCGTGATGCCGCCCGAGACCGGGCTCGAAATGGCGACCCGCAACGGCGCGAAGGCGGCGCAATGGGACGACCGCATCGGCTCGATCGAGGTCGGCAAGGAAGCCGACATCGTCCTGTTCGACACCGATCGGCCGGAATGGCAGCCCCTGATCAATCCGGTCTCCAACCTGGTCTACAGCGCCACCGGGGATTCGGTACGCGACGTGTTGGTCGCGGGCGAGCGCGTGGTCGCACAGGGCCGCCTGACGAAGATTGACGAGGCACGGCTTTACCGGGAGATTCCGGCCGCGGTCGCGCGTTTCGGCAAGCATCTGAAGCTCGACGCCATGGTGCAACTGCGCTGGCCGGTGGCCTGACGGCGCCGTCGGCGCTCGCAACGCCGCGACCCGGCACGCGAGCGAGAGAACGCGTAAAAGAACGCGCAAAACGACAAGAGGCGAGGGAGACGCCATGAGCGACGTGTTCGGCAAGCACGAGCCGAAGATACCGTACCAGCCGATCGCCGATCTGCTCGCCAAGTATCGCGAGCGCGACCCGGACAAGCTCGCCATCGTCGACCTCGACCAGGGCACATCGATCAGCTTCGGGGGTCTCGACCGGGCGGTGACCGATATCGCCGCGGCGCTGAGCGAGCGCGGCGTCGGCAAAGGTGGCCGCGTCCTGCTTCTCTCCGACGAGAATCTCGAAAAGCTGCTGATCTGGCTCGCGACCTGGCGGCTCGGCGCCGTCGTCGCCCCGCTCAATATCGAGCTCAACGCGGCGCTGATCGCCGATCTCGCGGTCGCGGTCGCTCCCGTGCTCACGCTCGTGCACAAGGAGCTCGACGGCAACGCGCTGGTCGCAGGCAAGCCGTTCGTCCGGTTCGGCAGCTATCGCGCCGAGGCGGCCGCTGCCGACCCGCAGGACGACTTCTTTCGAACGATCCGGCGCGCGGTCGCCGCCGCGAGCCTGCCGCAGCGCAACGAGGCCGCCGACGTCGCCTGCATCTTCTGCACCTCGGGAACGACCAGCCGGCCCAAGATCGTGGTCTACGACCACTGCGCCTATTGGCTCAACGGTCTGTCCTCGCTCGAAGCGCTGGGACTGACCGAGGCCGATCGTACGCTGGAATACCGCTCGTTCGGTTGGAACTCGGCGCAGGTCGTCAGCCTCATGCCCTTCCTCGAGAAGGGGCTGACGATGCACATCGCCAAGCGCTTCTCGCACAGCCGCTTCTTCGACTGGATCCGCGCGCACGGCATCACCTTCGCGGTGGGCGTGCCCACCGTCGTCAACATGCTGCTGAACAAGCCGTCGGGCTACACCGCCAAGGACGTGCCGAGCCTGCGGCTGATGAGCTGCAGCACCGCCCCGCTCACGCCCGAGCAGTGGCTGCGGTTCGAGGACATGTACGGGGTCAAGCTGCTGCAGATGTACGGGATGTCGGAGGCCGGTTGGATATGCTGCAATCGGCACTACCGCAGCAAGATGGGAACCGTCGGGGTCCCCGCGCTCTATCAGGAATTCGAGATCGTCGACCCGCAGGGCAAGCCGTGCCCGCCCGATGTCGAGGGCGAGGTGACCGTCGGCGGCCCGCATTGCGCCATCGGCTATCTGCGCGACGACGGCACGATCGACCCGATCCGGGGCAAGCGCATCAAGTCCGGCGACCTTGCAGTCATGGACGAAGACGGCTTCATCCGCGTGACCGGGCGGACCAAGGACCTCATCATCCGTGGCGGCGTGAACATCGCGCCGCTCGAGATCGACGAGGTGCTGCTCAGGCATCCCGGCGTGCTCGACGCCGCTGCCGTCGGTGTGCCCGATCCGATCCAGGGCGAGGAGGTCGTCTGCTACGTTGTGTCGCGGCCGGGCGCCGGCCTGACCGAAGCCGCCGTGCTCGAGCACTGCCGGGCGAGCCTATCCGCGCCGAAAGTGCCGAAACGAGTCGTCATCGTCGCCGAATTGCCCAAAAGCGACCGCGGCAAAGTGCTGCGCGACAAGCTCAAGGCCGACTGGAACGAGCGCATGAAGCTGTCGGCGTGAAGTGGTTGTGCTCGCACGTCATTGCTGACATCGCGCGACGTCTTCTGCCGCCGAGTCCGCGAGCGACATCGAAGTTGCGGCACTGGTCCGAATGTGCTTGACCCCAAACGGACGATCAGGGAGGTTTTTGCGTCCGTTTGAAGCGGCGTTCGTGCGACGCAGCGCGGTCATGGAAGGCCTGAAAGCGCTCGATCCAGACGGCCGATGAGAGAAGCGGACATCGCAAAGGCAAGAAAACGCAAATAGTCGCGCCAGTTCGGGACTCGTCTGAGCAATTCCGGGAGAGCCCGGGATAGAAATGACGGCCCGCAGCGCTGGAGCAACGGAGGAAAGCCAAGATGATAAGAGCCCTGCTTGCGGCATCGCTGTGCGCTGGATGGGCGCTGCAAGGCATCGGCCTCGCGCACGCCCAAACCCAAACCTACCCCAACCGGCCGATCAGGATGGTCGTGCCGTTCCCGGCGGGCGGACCGACCGACGGCATGGCGCGCATCATCTCCGACCGGCTCGGCGCGGTTCTCGGCCAGACCATCGTCGTAGAGAACCGCGGCGGCGGCGCCGGCGGCAGCATCGGCGCCAAGTTCGTCGCGAGCTCCGATCCCGACGGCTACACCATCCTGATCACGCCGGGCGGCTCGCTGACCACCGGCCCGGCCGTGCACAGCAACCTCGGCTACGATCCGGCGAAGGCATTCGTGCCGGTCGCCCAGCTCATCGAGACGCCGCTGATCATGGCCGTGCACCCGAGCGTGCCGGCGAAGACGATCGCCGAGCTCGTGGCCTACGCCAAGGCCAATCCGGGCAAGCTGACCTGGGGCTCGCAGGGCTTCGGCACCGCGCCGCACCTGCTGGCCGAGCTGTTCAAGCTCGATGCCGGCGTCAACATCCTGCACGTGCCTTACCGCGGGACGGCGCCTCTGCTCGCCGCCGCCGTGGCCGGGGAGGTGCACATGCTGGTCGACCCGACCACCACCAGCCTGCCGCAAGTTCAAGCCGGCAACCTGCGGCCGATCGCGGTCACTTCGAAGGAGCGCTTTGCGAAGCTACCCGACGTGCCGACGGCGACGGAGGCGGGGTTTCCGAATCTGGAAAACACGTTCTGGCTCGGCGTGGTGGCGCCGGCCGGAACGCCGCCCGCCATCATCGACAAACTCAACGCCGCGTTCCGCGACAGCCTTGCCCAGCCGGAGACCCGCGCGCGGCTGGCCAACCTCGGCGCCGACATCAAGATCGGCACGCCGGCCGAGTTCGGCAAGATGCTCGACGACGAGCGCGCCAAGTGGAACGCCGTCGTGAAGGCCGCCCACATCAAGGTGGACTGAGGTTCGGGGGGAAGACACGCAGCGCGAGCCGGAATGATCGCATCGCATAGCGCGACGTCTTCGACGGCGCGCGCACCGGCGCTTGTCGCCGCTGCGATCGCCGGCTGACTTGCATCACCCGTACGTCCGGATATGATTCTTCGAAAGGACACCTGCCGAACCTTTCGTCGCATCAGTATCGAAATCGCCATGTTCCGTCGTGACACGCCCGCCGAAGCCGGCTTCCGAATGGAAGTACGGACGTGGCTGGAAGCCAATCTTCCAGTGGCGCTGCGGGCGCGCACGACGCGTCCGCCGCCCGCGGAACTGATGCCCTGGTATCACACGCTCTCGCGCAAAGGTTGGATCGCGCCCCATTGGCCCAGGCAACATGGCGGAATGGGCGCGACCCTCAACGAACAGATCATCATGACGGAGGAGCTGGCGCGCGTCGGCGCACCGCATCTGCCGGTTCAAGGTCTCAATCACATCGGCCCCATCCTCATGGAGTTCGGGACCGCCGCACAGAAGGCGCAGCATCTGCCGCCCATCATCGCGGGCACGGTGATCTGGGCGCAGGGCTACTCCGAGCCGGGCGCGGGCTCCGACCTGGCCAGCCTTTCGACCCGGGCGACGCTGGCGCATGTCCCGGAAAAGTGGGAACCGGTTTTCCGAAAAGGACATGCGCCAACCAATGAATCTGGAGCGCATCCCAATTCAACCCAATCGGGATGCGCTCCGGACGGCGATCATTTCGTGGTGCGGGGGCAGAAGATCTGGACGACCTGGGCGCACCACTCGGACTGGATGTTCGCGCTGGTGCGCACGGATCCGCAGGCCCAACCGCGGCAAGCCGGCATCAGCTTCCTGCTGATCGATCTGCACAGTCCGGGAATCAGGATCAGACCGATCAGGACGATCGCCGGCGACGACGAGTTCAGCGAGGTGTTCTTCGACGATGTCATCGTGCCGGCAGAAAACCTGGTCGGAAAGCTGCACGACGGATGGCGCATCGCAAACGCACTGCTGGGGCACGAGCGCCTCGCCACCTCGAACCCGCAATTCTCATTGATGGCGCTCGAGCGCATCAAGACGATGGCGCGCGCTTCCGGGATCATGGCGGATCCGGCTTTCCAGGATCGCCTCGCGGCGGCCAGCATCAATGTCACGGCGCTGTCGGCGCTGTTCAGCCATGCCGTCGAGCTCGCCAATCATCAACAAGCTCCGGGGCCGGAATCGTCGGTGATCAAGATTTTTGCCTCCGAGCTTCTGCAGACGCTCAACGACCTCTTGATCGAGGCCGCAGGCGGGCACGCGCCGATGGAAAGTCCGATCACGACGGATTTCGGCGCCGTCGATGTCGCAGCGCCCTTCCTTCAATCGCGGCGTGTGACGATTTATGGCGGCTCTTCCGAAATCCAGCGCAACGTCCTGGCCCGCCGCGTGCTGAACCTTCCTAGCTGACGCAGACGGCGCGAAGGGGCGTCATGGACCTGCATCTGACATCGGAGCAGAAGCTGCTGCGCGACAGCGCCGCCAAGTTCATCGCGGCGGCGGGGCCGAAGGTGGCGCGCGGATTTCGCCATCGGGATCCGGGCTTCGCGCCCGCGCGGCTGCGACAGGCGGGGGAGCTCGGCTGGCTCGGCATTCTTGTTCCCGGTTCTGCGGACGGCCTCGGTCTGGGCCTCACCGAGCTTGCGCTGGTGCTCGAACAAGGGGGGCGGGGACTCGTCTGTGAGCCGATCGGGCTTGCGGCGGTCTCGGCTGCGGCGTTGGGGCACGGGCGCACGCCGCATCCGATGCTCGAACGGGTGGTGACAGGCGAGGCACTGGTCGTTCCGGCACTCCAGGAGAGCGCCCATGACGACGAACCGCTCGCGCCGCGCACCCAAGTCGTGGAAAAGGACGGCGCGCTCCGTTTGACCGGAACGAAGATGTTCGTTTGCGCCGACGGTGCCGACGGCTTTCTCGTCAGCGCGAGCGGGCGCGACGGAGCCGCCTTGTACTATGTGGCCCGCAACGCGCCCGGCTGCACGCTGTCGACGTCGCAGACGGTGGAGGGCCGCAAGCTCGCGAAGCTCAGCCTTGCGGAGGCACCGGCCGATCTCGTCGCTGCGCACCCGTCAGCGCGGAATGCGGTCGCTGCGCTCTACGATCTCGCACTGATGGCGCTGTCCTCCGAACTGCTCGGCGTGATGGAACAGGCGCAGGAAATCACGCTCGACTACCTGCGCATTCGCAAGCAGTTCGGAAAGCTTATCGGCAGCTTCCAGGCGCTGCAGCACCAGGCGGCGGACATCTATATCCGCATCGAATCGACGCGATCGCTGATATTTCAGGTCGCGGCCAACAGCGACCCCTTTTGCATCGATGCCGCGATGGCCGCCGCCGCGAAAGCCAAGGCGTCGGAAGAAGCCATGGCCGTCACCGAGGCCTGCATCCAGCTTCACGGCGCGATCGGTTTCACCGACGAGCACGACATCGGCCTCTATCTCAAGCGGGCGATGCTGCTGTCGTCGCTGTTCGGTAACGCGGCGGCGCAGCGGCGCCGCTACGCCGCGATCGCCGGCCTGACGGCGTCGCAACCTTGCCGGTAGTTGCATTTATGAATACGCTCTCGCTCCTCGCCCGCGCGCTCGCATGAATGACTCCCAGCCCCGAAAACACGAGCTTCGCCCGGCCGACGTCACCATCCGATCGAGCCCTGCCTTGCACGGCAAGACCTTCGGCGCGAGGTGAGAGCGCCCCGGTCGGCGAGATGGAACTGGTGCGGCCGTGCCATCATGGGCGGATCGGCGGCGGTCCACGCGAGGTCCGGAGAAATGTCATCGCGCAGCGAGGGGCTAGTGTCCCGATTCGAAGTTCGCATCATTGTGCGGCATCCTGGTTTGCGAACTTCGGAATCGAAGGACACTAGCAACTTATTGATCTAGTGTGGCTTTGGTTCAGAAGTCCGCATTTCCAACTCGTCGCAAGAATGATGCGGACTTCTGAACCGCCACACTAGATTTGCCCCGTTCAAACCAGGAGCAGTTCATGAGCGAAGAACAAGTGGTCACCTACGAGCTCGAAGGCGAGGTCGCCCTGGTAGGCCTCAACCGTCCGGACAAGCGCAACTGCTTCAACCCGGAGGTGATGCGGGCCTTGCTCGAGGCGATCGTCCGCGCCGGCGAGGAGGCCAAATGCGGCATCATCTTCGGCCACGGCGACAATTTCTGCGCCGGGCTGGATCTCCGCTGGGCCGCGGAAAATTGGAAGACCGGTCGTTCGGAGCGGCTGCCGTTTCCGTTCAATCGCAACACCTATTTTGAAGTGATGGCGCGCGGCAACATTCCGTTCATCGCGGCGCTGCACGGCGCGACGCTCGGCGGCGGACTCGAGACCGCCGCGGCCGCGCATATCCGCGTCGCGGACGAAACCACGTTCTTCGCCCTGCCCGAGGGAACGCGCGGCATCTTCATCGGCGGCGGCGGCTCGGTTCGCGTGGCGCGGCTGATCGGTTTTGCCCGTATGCAGGACATGATGCTCACCGGCCGCGTGCTCAAGGTTGACGAAGCCGAGCGCTATGGCATCGTGCAATATGTCGTGCCCAAGGGACAAGCGATGGCGAAGGCGAAGGAGTTGGCTCTAAAAATCTGCAAGAACGCGCCGCTGTCGAACTTCGCCATCACCAACAGCCTGCCGCGCCTGCAGGACATGTCCTACGATGATGGCCTGTACTTCGAGCGTATGGTGGCGGAATACACCCGCAGCCCTGAATCGATTACACGGCTGCACCAGTTCCTCGACAAGACCGCGCCGCGCGTTCGCCCGGAATAGCGCTGGGCTCCGGTGAGGTGGATGCATAACAGCGCCGCTTGCGGCTTGCATTGATTTCGTCTCGACGGCATGCGCTTTAGCGGAACGGCAATCGATAACGGCACGGCTTGAAGCCATAGGGAGTGAGCAATGGGTTTGCGTGACAACGCGATTGTGGCCTACGCCGAAACCAAGGTGATGGACAAGAGCGACCGCAACGTCTGGGTGCTGGCCGGCGAGATTCTCGAGGAACTTCTCGACAAGACCGGCATCGACAAGAACGAAGTCGACGGCTTGGTGATGGCCGGCCTGACCGGCACCGGTGCCGCCAATCCGTTCTGGGCGCAGACCACCGCCGACGTCCTGGGGCTCGAGGTCGGGTTCTGCGAGCAGGTCCACACCGGTGGCTGCTCGGCGGCGGGCTGCGTCGCCCGCGCGGCGGCCGCGATCGATTACGGCATGTGCGAGGTCGCGTTCCTGCTGTTCGCCGACACCCACGTGCTGGAGGACCGTACCGACCACAGCCACTCCTACCGGCGCGAATGGACCGATCCTTACGGCCTGATGGGTCCGCCCGGAGCTTTCGGCCTGCTCAGCCGGGCCTACGAGGCGAAATACGGTCTCGACTACAGGATGCTGGGCAAGCTCGCGGTGACGCAGCGCAACCACGCGCTGCTGAACGAAAACGCCTGCGAGAAGCTGCGCGTGCCGATCACCATCGACGATTACATGAACTCGCGCATGATCGCCGATCCGATCCGGCTCCTGGACTGCGTGATGCGGGCCGATGGCGCGGCCGGCCTGATGATGATGAGCCGCAAGCGCGCCAAGGAAAAAGGCCTGACCGGCACCATCATCCCGATCGGATATGCCGAGCGGACCAACTTCAAGGGCGGCGAGAACCTGGTCGATGTCACCAAGAGCGGTCACGAAATCTGCGGCAAGAAGGCGCTCGCCGCAGCCGGCCTGGGCATCAAGGACATCGCCTCGTTCCACCCCTACGACGACTTCATCATCGCGATCATGCTGCAGTTCGAGGCGTTCGGCTTCTGCAAGCCGGGCGAAGGCGTGCAGTTCATCCGCGACCACGATTTTTCCTTTAACGGCGATCTGCCGCTCAATACCGGCGGCGGCCAGATTTCCGCCGGCCAGGCGGCGTGCTCGTCGCACAACCTGGTCGAGGCGGTGCGGCAGTTGAAGGGCGAGGCCGGCAAACGCCAGGTCAAGAACACCGATAACGCTCTGGTGACCGGCATCGGTTGGATCAACTACGGGCGCAACTGGGGCTCCAGCGCGGCCCTGGTACTGGTCCCGGAATAGAGCATTTTCAGGAAAAGTGGGCTCCGGTTCCGTCAGAAAAATGCCACCACCGAAGATTCCTAACGCGAGGCGACCATGGCCGATTCTTCAAGCCACAAGGCACTCAACGACACGCTCGGCGTCAAGCGCACCATCAAACACTTCGACTTCTCCGAGCCCTATTGGGAGGGCACGAAGCAAAAGAAGCTCCTCATCCAGTATTGCAAGGCGACCGGCAAGTACCAGCACTTCCCGCGGCCGGTAAGCATTTTCACCGGACGGCGGCGCGACATCGAATGGCGCGAAGCATCGGGCAAGGGCGTGGTGTTTTCCTATACCGTCACTCACCGCGGCACGCCGGCCTTCCGCGGCGCCGAGCCCTACGCGGTGGTGAGCGTCACCCTGGACGTCGGCGTCAATTTCATCGCCAATATCGTCAACTGCACAGTCGAGGAACTGAAGGTCGGCATGAAGGTGAAGCCGTACTGGCATCCGCTCGATGACGGCACGCATCTGCTCATGTTCCAACCCGACAAGACCGCGACATGAGCGGACCGGACGACGCGCGCGGCCCCGGGGCGGTCGCACGGTTCCTGCGCCCGCGCTCGGTGGCGATCGTCGGCATCTCCGCGCGCGCGGGCAGCGCCGGCCAGGTCATCCTGCAGGCGCTCAAGCTCAACGACTTCAAGGGCGATATCCATCTGGTCGGCCGGACCAGCGAGGCGATCGACGGCAGGCCCGTGCTCAAGAGCGCGGACGAGCTGCCCGAAGGCGTCGACCTCGCCGTCTTCACGCTGCCGGCTGCGGCGGTGCGCGAGGCAATCGAGGCCTGCGCGCGCCGCAAGGTCGGCTCGGCGATGATATTCGCCGCCGGCTTTGCCGAGGTCGGCGATCGAGCGACCCAGGACGCCGTCACCGACACCGCGCGGGCGGCGGGGCTTGCGGTCGTGGGGCCCAATTGCCTCGGCGTCACCAACAACGTCGACGGCCTGTGGCTGCACATGCTGCACGCGCGCGAGGCGAAGCGCGGCGTCGCCGGCGGCGTCGCCTTCGTCGGACAGAGCGGCGGCCTGCTCGGCCACTTCCAGCGCGCCGCCGATGGCCTCGGCCTGCCGTTGGCCTACGTGATCTCGACCGGCAACGAGGCCGGGCTCGAAGGCACCGATTTCATCGAATTCCTGGCCGACGACCGCTCCACCCGTGTGATCGCGATCTACTGCGAGGAAATCCGCCGGCCGGCGCAATTCCTCGCCGCCTGCCGGCACGCGCGCGCGGCCGGCAAGCCGATCGTGCTGATGCTGGCGGGCCGCGGCGCCAAGGCGCGCAAGGCCGCGCACTCGCACACCGGCGCGCTGATCGGGGACTGGGCTACGATGCGCACCCAGGCCGAGGACGCCGGCGCCATCGTGGTCTCCACCATGGACGAGATGATGGACCTCGTCCAAATCCTCGTGCGCTATCCAACCCCGCCCACCAAGGGACCGGGCATTCTGACCGCCTCGGGCGCCTATGTGGGGCTGACCAACGACTTCGCCGAGGAGATCGGCCTCGATCTGCCCGAGCTCGAGCCGGCCACGCTGAAGACGGTCAGCGAGGTGTTGCCCGCGTACGGCAACTACGGCAACCCGCTCGACGTCACCGCTGGCTTCTCGCTGGATTCGCTGCCGGTCGCGGTCAAGGCGCTGATCGACGATCCCAATGTCGGCATGCTGTTCATCTCGTTCCCGATCAGCTACGCCGCGCAGGTCAAGGCCTTCAACCAGGGCATGGCGGCCTCGCGCAAGCCCAAGGTCATGGTGGCGCTCGGCGACACCTGGCAGCTCGCGCCCGATGTCATGCAGGCGGTCAGCGAAAGTCCGGCGGTGTTTTCGCGCTCGTCGGACCGCATGCTGCGCGCGATCACGCTCTATACCCGGTACGGACGCTCGCTCGCCCGCACCCGCGTCGCCGCCGACCCTGCGCCGTTCCCGGGCATGCCCGAGCTCGGCAAGGGCGCGCAGCCGGAATGGCTGGGAAAGAAAGTCCTGGCGGCGGCCGGCATCCGCGTGCCCGACGGCGAGCTTGCCCGCACGGCGGAGGATGCCGTCGCTGTCGCCAGGCGCGTCGGCTATCCGGTCGCCTTGAAAGCGCAAGCCGCGGCGCTGTCGCACAAGACCGAAGCCGGTGGCGTCGCGCTCAACCTGGCCGACGAGGCGGCGTTGCGCGCGGCCTGGGCGGCGACGCAGCAAAACGTCAAGGCCGCGGCGCCCGGCGTGATCCTCGACGGCTGCCTGGTCGAGAGCATGTCGCCCAAGGGCCTCGAATTGATGATCGGGGCCAAACGCGATCCGGCCTGGGGGACGGTGCTGTTGCTCGGGCTCGGCGGGATCTGGGTCGAGGCGCTGGGCGACGTGCGGCTGCTGCCGGTCGACGCGGACGAAACGCAGATCGTCGAAGCGCTGTATAAGCTGCGCACGGCTAAGCTGCTCAGCGGTTTCCGCGGCGCGCCGCCCGTGGACGTCGAAGCGGTGGCGAAGGCCGTGCTCGCTCTTGGCCGACTGATGCGGACCATGCCCGCCATCGTCGAGATCGATGTCAACCCGCTGATGGTCCGCGCCAAGGGTGAAGGCGCCACCGCGCTCGATGCGCTGATCGTCGCGGAATGAACCGAGCGGCCTGCTGGCAAGCCCGTCCATCCGAGGTCAGGATCGGAGATTCGGTGGTCATGATCAGCGATGCCGGCAGGCGCAAGCCGGCGACGGCCTTTCTCTACGTATATGTCGACGATACGGAAGCCACCTACCAACGCGCTCTCGACGCCGGTGCGAAGTCTCTTGAAGCGTCATCGGACGTGCCCTATGGCGATCGTCGCTGTATGGTGGAGGACAAATGGGGTAACACTTGGCAGATCGCCACGCATACGAGAGGCACCCGGAAGGGGAGGGCGCAATGACGGAAGCGCGCATCCGTGAGCTGACCAAGTCGATGCTGCGCAAGAAGCTCTACGTCGTGCTCTCCAAGGGCGGCGAGGCGCCCGAGAAGATCGCCGAGCTTCTGCCGCGCCATCTCGAATACATGATCGGCCTGGAGAAGCAGGGCGTGCTGTTTGCCTCGGGCCCCCTGGCTTCCGCCGACGGGGCGACGCGCGGCGACGGTCTCACCATCCTGCGCGCGGCGAGCGCGGAGGCGGCGCGCGAGATCGCCGAAGCCGACCCGTTCGTCGTCAACGGATTGCGCGGCTTCGAGCTGCGCGAATGGACGGTGATGGAAGGCTCGCTCGGGATCAGGGTGAATTTTTCCGATCAGTCGCTCGAGCTGGCGTGAGGACGATGGGTCAGGCGCGAGGCGAGGGGGAGAGCATGGAAACGATCGGCTTCGTCGGCGTCGGCAAGATCGGACTGCCGATCGCCGAAAACCTCATCAAGAGCGGCTATCGGGTGCTGGGCTATCGTCGCAGCTCGCTCGCCGATTTCGAGAAGATCGGTGGCATCCCCGCGCGCTCGCCCGCCGATATTGGCGCGCAGGCGGAGATCGTGTTCTCGTGCCTGCCGTCCACGCAGGCGCTCGACGAGGTGATGCAGGGCCCGCACGGGCTCCTCGCGTCGGCGCGGCCCGGGCAGATCATCGTCGAGCTCGGCTCCCATCCCGTCCCCGACAAGGAGCGCCATGTCGCGCCGCTCGCCGCCAAGGGCGCGGTCTTCCTCGACGGCGAGGTCAGCGGAACGCCGGGGATGGTGTCGGCTCGCAAGGCCGTGATCTACCTCGCCGGCGACCAGGGCGCCGCCGCCGCGACCGAGCGCTACGTCCGTGGTTTCGCCGAGTCGTGCCTCTATTTCGGTCCGTTCGGCGCGGCGAGCCGGGTCAAGCTGGTCAACAACATGCTCGTCGCCGTCCATATCGCCGCCGCCGCGGAGGCGATGGCGCTCGGGCTCGAGGCCGGGGTCGACATCGAGCTGATGATCAAGGCCATCGCCACCGGCAGCGGCGGATCGACCCAGTTCGGCATCCGCGCGCCGTGGATGGCGCAGCGCCGCTTTTTCCCGGCGCAAGGCACGGTGCCGGCCCTGCAGCACTATTTCGACATGATCGGCGAGTTCGCCGACAGCGTCGGCGTGGCTACTCCGATGCTCGACCGGGCGACGGAGCTCTACGCCAAGTTCATGGAGATGGGATTGGGCGAGCAGGACGTCGCCGCGATGGTCGACGTCATCGGCGCGCTGCCGCGCCGCAAGCCCGGAGGTTGAACCGAACAAGAAGGGAGCTTTGCATGATCCGCGTCAAGAAGATCACCCATGCCGTCTACGAGATGCCCGACGTCGACAAGCAGGCGGAGTATTACACCGAGGTGCTCGGCCTCACGCTGACCGGCAAGGACAAGGAGGCCGTTTATCTGGCCTCGACCGTCGACCATCACTCGGTGGTGCTGCGCAAGGGGCCGCAGGCACGATGCATGCGGCTGGGATTTCAGCTCGCGCCCGACGACGATCTCGACGCATTCGAGCGTCAGATCCAGGGCCATGGCATCAAGACCGAGCGCCGGAAGGATGCCGAGCCTACGATCTCGGACATGGTCGCGTTCGCGGATCCCAAGGGCACCGCGATGGAGGTATTCAAGCGCGACGCCTTCTCCGGCCAGCGCTTTCCGAGCAAGGGGATCGTTCCGCACAAGCTCGGCCATGTGGCGTTCTTCGTCACCGACGTCAAGCGCACGACCGACTTCTACTGCGACGTGCTCGGCTTTCGCGTGTCCGACTGGATGGGGGATTTCTTCTCCTTCCTGCGCTGCGGTCCCGACCACCACACCATCAATCTGATGCAGAACGACACCGACCGGCATTTCCACACCGCGTTCGAGCTGCGCGACTGGGCGCACCTGCAGACCGCTTGCGATTATCTGAGCCTCAACGGATACAAGCTCATCTGGGGTCCCGGCCGGCACGGCATCGGCCACAACCTGTTCGCCTATCACCGCGCGCCCAACGGCTTGATCACCGAGCTGTTCGCGGAGCTCGATCAGGTCAACGAGGAGCTCGGCTATTTCGAGCCGCGGCCCTGGCACCGCGATCAGCCGCAGCGCCCGAAGGTGTGGGCCAAGGACCCCTCCGCATCCAATCTGTGGGGCATCATGCCGCCGGACGAGATGCACAAATGATGGCCGGCGCATGGTGAGGCGTCGGCACGTCTATCACGTCGCAGGCTACGATCCGATCGACGCCGGCGCGCAATACCGCCGCTTCACGCGCCAGCTCGAGGTGTTCCGAGCGACCTGGAACGTGGACGCGAGCTTGTCCGGGCTAAAGCAGCCGGAGCAGCAATCGAGCGTTTGGTGGACGGTGCAGGCGCGCGCCGCCGGCTGGCAGGTCGAGGCGGTGCACGAAGTGCTGCTGTGGGACGACATCGTGCGCGGCGATTTCACCCGCACGCTGCCAACGCGGCTGCTCGACGCGGCGCGGGTCTATTTCGATTTCGTCGCGACCGGCACGATGTTTCGCTACGTCGCCGCCAACCCGCGCTACGCCACGTTCTTCCTGTATCCGATTTTCGCCCTGGCCCTGTTCGCCGCGGCCGGCTGGTTCTTCGCGAACCTGCTGACCGGATGGGTCGGGCTCTCGGGCGTCGGCGCGGCGGCGGTCGGGCTGTTGCTCGGCCTCGGCGTGTTTTACGCCCTGCTGCAGTGGCCGGGCCGGCGCTGGCGCGTGGAGCAGCTCCTGGACGACTGGATCTGCGCGCACGACTACCTGCACGGCCGCCGCACCGACATCGACGCCCGGCTCGATCGCTTCGCCGAGACGCTGATCGCGCGGACACGCGCGGACGCGGTGGACGAAATCGTGCTCGTCGGTCATAGCCTGGGCGCCATGCTGGTGCTCGACACGCTGGTCCGCGCGCTTGCCCGCGATCCCGACCTCGGCCGCCGCGGCGCGGCGATCTGCGTGCTCACCGTCGGCGCAACCATCCCGAAATTCGCACTGCATCCCCGCGCACACGAGATCCGTCGCAAGATCGGGCGGATCGCGGACGAGCCCACGATCGCCTGGGCCGAATACCAGTCGCGCGACGACACCATCAGCTTCTACAAGTTCGATCCGGTCGCGTTGCGGCGCATCGCCGGCGACCGGCTCGACGGCAAGCCGGTGATCCGGCGCGTGCAGATTCACGATATGGTGCTGCCGGAAACATTCGCGCGCTGCCGTCGCAACGTGTTGCGGCTGCATTACCGGTCGGTCATGGCCAACGACCGGCGCGCGCCCTACGACTATTTCATGATGGTTGCCGGCCCGGTGCCGTTTGCGGCCTGGACGACCTCTCCCGCCGGCTTTCTGGATTTCATCGCCGCGGACGGCAGCTATCGCGGCCCGTCGCACTGCGCCGCCGCGGCTGCGCCGGCGCCGGCATGACGCCGCTCCTGGCCAAGGCGATCTGGTGCCTCGGCGTCGCGGGCTGGTTCGTGATCCGCTATCCGCACGAGGGTCGCGCCCGGCGCACGCCGAAGCTGCCGCGCAGCGACCGCGGCCGCGAGCTCGCGCTGATGACGATCTCGGCCACCGGGCTGGGCGTCATTCCGGCGGTCTACGTGTTCATCAGTGCGCCGGCGTTCGCCGACTACGCCTTTCGGGCGTGGCAGGGCTGGCTCGGCGCCGCGGTGTTCGCCGCCGCGCTCTGGCTTTTCCATCGCACGCACAAGGACCTCGGGCGCAATTGGTCGGTGACGCTGGAGGTGCGTGAGCGGCACACGCTGGTGACGAGCGGCGTCTATCGCCGGGTGCGGCATCCGATGTATTCGGCATTCTGGCTGTGGGCGCTGGCGCAGGCGCTGCTGCTGCCGAACTGGGTCGCCGGGCCGTCCGGCCTCGTCGGCTTCGGGACCTTGTTCTTCCTGCGCGTCGGGCGCGAGGAGGCGCTGATGATGGAGACCTTCGGCGACGAGTATCGTCGCTACATGACCCGTACCGCGCGCATCCTGCCCGGGGTGTATTAGGCCGTGCGGGATGGGCGGTGGCCGGTGTCGACTGCATTTTGTGGTTGACTACGTTACGCGATTGAGGTATGATTCTGGCACGATCCAAGACTGCGCTCGATGCCGGGAGCGGACCGCCGCCACACCGGCTGTTTGCGGGGAGGCGGCGCGGAGGGCTGATCGGCTGCGGGCGTCCGCCGGCAGGCCGGGCCCTGTATTTTTTCCTGTTGTTTACAGGGGCAGCGAGTATCCCACGAGTGCATCGCTCTTCGGTTGTGCGGCGTTCCGGGGCTCAGCGCGGGCGCTGCATGGCGGCGACGAAGCGGGCAATGGCGCCCGCCGGCACGAGCCTGCACACCAGCACGCTGAACCGGTCGATCCAGCGCGGAACGACCATGCGCTTTCCGGCCTTGAAGCCGCGCCAGCCCGCCTCCGCGGTGGCCGCGGCGTTCGTCCGCGGCATGAGCTTCATGAGCCGGGTTTGGCCGACCGAGCAGCGCTCGAAGAAAGCGGTGCGCACCACGCCCGGTGCCAGGCAGGTCACGGTGACGCCACTGCCGGCGACCTCGGCGGCGAGCGCGGCGGAGAATGAGTTCACATAGGCCTTCGACGCGTAGTAGGCGGCCATGTTCGGCCCCGCCGCATAGCCGGTGATCGAGCCGAGATTGAGAACACCGCCGCGCCTTCTGGCGATCATGCCTGGAAGGAAACGCAGGGTGAGATCGGTGAGCGCGCGGATATTGACATCGACCAGGCCCAATTGCTCGCCGCGCGATGCCTGCGCGGCGGGGCCGAATACGCCGAAGCCGGCGCTGTTGACCAGTATATCGCAGTAGAGGCCACGGTCGGACAGCGCCCGTTCGATCGCTTCGGGAGCGCCCGGGGCGAGCAGGTCGACGGCGAGCGCGGCCCCCCGTGCGCCGCGCCCGGCGAGCTCGGCGACGAGCGCGTCGAGCGCCGGCTGCGAGCGGCCGACCAGCAGCAGGAAAGATTCCTCGCGCGCCGCGACCCGGGCGATCGCCTGCCCGATTCCGGACGAGGCGCCGGTGACGACGATCGCCGGGCGCAGAGCTGCGTCCGTCTCTGCTGCCATGGCAGCGTCAGCGTCCGCCGGCATGGACCGCACGCGCGAGCGCGCGCCCGACGCAGTCGTAGCCGGCCGCGGAATTGTGCAGTCCGTCCCACGATACGAGTGCGCCCGACGACAGCCCGGCATCGATCGACCGACGCATGAGCGCGAACCGCGGAAACAGGCCGACGCGCTGCTCGCGCGCCACCTCGGCGATGATTGCCTGCATCATGGCGTGCTGCGAGCCGGCGAGCACGATCGGCGCGTATTGCAGGTCCATCAGGATCACGTCGGCGCCGGCCGCCTTGAGCACGCGGACCCCCTCGACGATCCGCTCCTTGAGGCCGTCGGCGCGGCCGCCCCAGGCCACGTCGTTGGTGCCGAGCTGCCACACGACGAGGTCCGGCTGGTGGGCGAGCACGTCGCGCTCGAAGCGGGCGATGCTGCCGCCGATGGTGTCGCCGATGCGGCCGCTATTGACCATCTCGACGCGCGCCGCCGGCCGCAGCCTGGCGAGCTCGCGGCGCATGACCTCGGGGTAGGTCGCCGATGGGCTCAGCACCCAGAGTCCGGTGGTGGAGGAGGAGCCGATGGCGACGATCTTGACGGCATCGCCGGCGTTGAGGCGCGCCGTGGTGCGCGGCAGCGGGGCGCCCAAGGCGAGGGTGCGGTTAGCGGCGAGGCAGAATTCGGCCTCCGACAGGCTCGCC
This sequence comes from uncultured Alphaproteobacteria bacterium, assembly GCA_963758945.1. Taxonomy (GTDB): domain Bacteria; phylum Pseudomonadota; class Alphaproteobacteria; order Rhizobiales; family Xanthobacteraceae; genus VAZQ01. Next base: position 90,671 of record CAVWXY010000001.1, read on the forward strand.
GGCGTCTGCCCGAACGCGCCGCCGGCGCTGACGATCGACAGCCCCGTGATCAGCCGCGCCGCCCATGATTCGCGCGACATCCTCCTGGCCATGGCTCGCTGCAGCCGCCCCCCGCTCATGGCGCGTTCGCTCCGACGCCACCGGCTTGCACTTGCGGCACTGGCGCACACGCGGGTCGCCAACTCGCGTGCACCCCGGCTCGGCGGCCGTCCCGTAACTCGCTTCCGGTACGATTGTCGGGCTGCAATGCGGCGGAGGTTGGGAATGCCCGCCTCAAGCGGCGGCGCCGGTCTTGGCGGCCTTGGTGGCGTGGATCAGCTGGTCGATCTTGTGGACATGGGCGACGGCCTGGCGCGCGGCGTCGCTGTGGGTGAGCAAGTCGAGCCGCTCGGTCTCATCCTCGGTGAGTTCGGTCATCGCCTGATCGGTATAGCTGTAGCGATTCGGGTCGCGCTGAAGGCGCCGGTTGGTCGCGTGCAGCCAGAGCAGCAGGCGCACGGCGCGGGCATATTTGGAGACGAAATTCCAGACGTACTTCGGATAGAACGACCAGATCGGCTCGATCGGCAGTCCAGGGCGGCGATCCAGCCGGTACTTGCGGCGCAGCAGCCCGCCTTGCAGCGGGTGGGCGTTCTCCAGGGGGACCGAGGAGCTGAACAGGAAGACGAAGCTCACGAGGCGCGACATGCTGCAATTGGTGGCGGCGCCGCGACGCAGGATCGTTTCCATGTGCTCGGGCGTGTAGAACGTGTCCCAGGCCGAACGATAGACCTGCTCCCACTTCTCCTTGCTCATCTTGGGATGGTTCGAGACCGCGTGCTCGCCGTCGTAGAGGTTCATGTCCGAGTGCATCCACTCGCCCTTCTGCCACAGCACCTTGTGGTCCTCCGAGCCGGGCAGGGGGGTGAGGATGAAAAATTCGAGGATGTCGAGCGGCAGCTCCTTCTGGATGATGGCGATGTCCTCGCGGATCGATTCGGGCGTGTCGAAGGGGAAACCGAGGATGTAGCCGGCCGTGGTGATTGCGCCCGCCTTCTTCCAGGCGAGCAGCATCGTGCGGTATTCCGTGATCTTGTTCTGGCGCTTCTTGGCCGCGAGCAGATTGGCGGCATTGATGCTCTCGAGGCCGACCAGCACGCGATTCGTGCCAGCGCGCGCGGCCTTCTCGATGAAGCTCGGTATCTTGTGGCAGAGCATGTCGACCTGGATCATCAGCCGGATGTACATGTTCTCGCGTTCGCGCAACGCGATGATCCGGTCGAAGATCGCCTCCCAGTCCTTGTTGCGGGCGAGATTGTCGTCGGTGATGAAGAAATGCCGGATGCCCTGCGCGTAGTGCTCGCGAATCGTGCGCTCGACGTCGTCCGCCGACCGCCGCCGCGATTTCCGGCCCTGGACGTTGATGATGGTGCAGAACGAGCATTGAAACGGGCAGCCGCGGCCGGCGTCGAAGCTTGCCAGCGCCTGGAAGGTCTTTTTCAAATGATCGAGCGGGAGAATCGGGGTCGGCTCGGATTCGAGCGAGGGCAGGTCCTTCAGATAATTGTAGATCGGTTGCAGCGTCCCGTTGGCCGCGTGCTGCAGAACGAGGTCCATCCGGCCTTCGAGCTCGCCGGCGAACATGCTCACCCCCATGTCGAGGGTCGTCTTGAGGTCAGCCTGCATCTCGGGGAGCATGGCGAGGCAGCCGGAGACATGGAAGCCGCCGATCATCACCGGCACGTCTTCAGCCCGGAACGGGCGGGCGATGTCGAGGGCGCGCGGATACTGGTTCGACTGCACGCCCACGATCCCGACCAGGCCGAACCCGTCGTGGCGCCGAAACTGCGCGAGCAGCCGGTTGATCTTCACCCGCGTGTGGATCTCGTCGATCACCGTGATGTCGATGGCGGTGTCCGGTCCGAGCACCCCGCGCTGCGCCGAGTCGCGCCCCAGGCTGTAGAGGACCGCCAGCGTGTTCGACGGCACGAACGCGCGCATCCATTGAATGACGTAGCCATCGTCGTCGTAATGCGACGGCTTGATCAGGACGAGCTGAAAGCGTCGCCCGGGCCGCGTCGATGCACCCGCCATGCCGATTCTCGCCCCCTCCCCATCCAACTAACGGGAGATGCCGTTCGTCCGTCGCAACTGTAGCATAGCGGCGCGTGCTGAAAAAAGGCCGGAATTGGCGGCAAATCGATGCGCAAGTTCCCGTTAGACGGTCCTTTCAAACGACGAGCGGAGGCGCGAGGCCTCCGCCATCCGTCTGATATTTGCGCCGTCGTCGCGTCGGTTGCCCCCGACCGACCGCTTGCATCACGTGCGCGGGTTGGCCTCCACGACCTGCGAAAGCGGCGGTGTGGCGGCAGGCCTACGCGCCGTCGCCGTGGGTTTGTGCGCGGGAGCCGCAGGGGCGCGCGCGATCGCCTGGCTGCTGTCCGGCATGTACTTGCGGCCGCCGTTGAGCTTCCGCAGCTGGTTGACCCAATCCTCGGGGTACAGCAGATGGTTGCCCGGAACATGCAAGCCCATGTGCATCGCGACGGTCTGGATGAAAGCCACGCAGTTCCAGGTGGCCGCGTTCCACACCACCGAGGCCGCTTCCAAGCGCTTGATATACGCGAACACCTCTTTGGCCTGCGCCTCGGTCATGTAGACGCGGTAGCTCGCGGTCAGATACTGCTCGTCGAGGTCGCCGTAGCTTTTGCCGGTCTCGGCCGGGACCGGTATAATGTGGCCGATGATGTACGGGATGACGCTCTCGGTCGCCGGATGGACCCCCGCGACTTCAACCGCTCGCTGGTCGGCGCGTCCATACCATACGAAGGCATGTCCGTAGCTGGCGGCGGTGCGCGCCCGAAAATCGACGTAGTAGATCGCCTTGCCCGTGCTCTGCTGCTTGGCGGTCTCCGTTGTGTCCTGCGCGCCGGCCGGCTGAACTTGCAGCCCCGCGAAGATCGCGGCCGCGCAAAGGCCCACGATGAGGGCAAGTCTGCGCGTTTTGGTCCGAGGCTCTTGCATTGCTTGCTCCCCTAAGCTCGATCCGCTTCCACCACGGATGAAGCGGTCAGCGCCATTGCAGCGCCCGACACGAAGTCCGAGGGGTGCTCATCGTGCCTCTGCTCCTTGCTCATCAAGCGAGCAGCGGACGCGAGCACCCCTTGGTTTGCTACATCAGCCCTTGGTCACGACCGGCTGGGGATACTTGCCCAGCGGGGCCTTGCCGACCGGGAACTTTCCGATCGGGGCCTTGCCAACCGGCGCCACCGGCGGAGGCGGCTCCTTACGCGGCAGGTCGGCTGCGGCGGCTGCGCTCAGCATGGCCAAGGATGCAGCCGTTACGGTTAAAATCTTCAGCATGACTAATCCCCTTCGTGTTTGGACAGCATCGCCTTGCGACAACCCCGGACGGGGTAACCGAGAGGGACGCCCCCCTGTCTTCGCACCATCACTTAGCCAGAGCGGTTTCCACCGCTGCACGATTTAACGATGCTCTAACCGCCTCCATGACTCAATCGAAAAGCGCTTGAATCACCGGCGCCATTAATAATTTCCGGGTCACTGTTGCACAAATATCACCCGTGCGGTGTGCAAGCCCGCCTTGCGGTAACGAACATGTCCGAATTTCGCGCTCACCGGCATTTTTTGTGGCACTCCGGTGGCGCAAGAGTGCCGCCCGGATCATCGCGGCGCTGCTGTTTTCGAGTCGGTTGCTCAATGGCTTGAGTCGCTCGCCACTTTGCCGCCTTGCACGGCAAGCTTCCCTCAGCCGTACAGCGCTTTAGGCAGCCAGAGCGCCAGACCGGGAAACAGAAACATCAGCACGATGAGAATCAATGGGGCGACCAGAAACGGAATGATTCCGCGATAGATGCTGGTAATCCTGACCTCGGGCGCCTGCGCCTGGATCACGAACAGGTTCATGCCGACGGGAGGATGAATCAGTCCGACCTCGACCATGACGACCACGACGATGGCGAACCAAATCGGATCGTAGCCGAACTTGGTGACGATGGGCTGGAATACCGGCACCGTGATCAACACCATCCCGATGCCCTCGAGAAAGCATCCCAGGATGATGTAGCCGAAAATGATGAGCATCATCACGGTCAGGCCGGAGAGCTGCAGCGCCCGTGCCGCGTCGAGCAGGAGCTCCGGCAAGTGGGTCTGCACGACGAAGGAGGAGAACAGATTGGCGCCCATGACGATCACGAACAGCAGGCAGCTCACGACCACGGTGCTCTCGATCGCGCGCAACAGGTCGCGGGCGCCCATTCGGCGCCCGAGCATGCCGAGGAGAATGGCGCCGAACGCCCCGATCGACGCCGCCTCGGTCGGGCTGAAGATCCCGGCATAAATGCCGCCGATGGTGACGATGAAGAGCGCCACGAACTGCCAGGGTTCGCGCAGCGCGGCGATCCGCTCGCGCAACGGGTAGTTCTCGGAGTCGGGCGCGTAATCCGGTCTGACACGGACGATCGCCAGGGCCACCATGGCGTAGAGGCCGGTGAGAACGAGGCCGGGAAGCAGGCCGGCCGCGAGCAGCTTCGGCACCGACAGCTCGGCGATGGCGGCGTAGATGACGAGGATGATGGAGGGCGGGATCAGGATGTCGGTGCTGCCGCCGGCGGCGATGCAGCCGGTCGCCAATCCGTCGTCGTAGCCGGCCTTGCGCAATTCCGGCAGCGCCATGCGCGTCATGGTCGCGGCATTGGCGAGCGATGATCCGGAGACCGCCCCGAACAATGCCGAGGCGGCGAGCGTCGCGACCGCGAGGCCGCCGCGAAAGCCTGAAAGGATCACCCGCGCGGCCCTGAAGAGCTCGCCCGATAATTTCGATTCGGATGCGACCTCGCCCATCAGAATGAACAGCGGAACGACCGAAAGAGTGTAGGACGAGGCGACGTCGAAGGGCACCGTTCCCGCCAGCGCAAACGCGCCGGGCCATCCCAACGCAATGACATTGCCGAAGAATCCGACGAGCACGAGCGCGATCCAGACCGGGATGCGCAGGAACAGGAGAACGAAGAGGATGAAAATGCCGGCGACGCCGACCAGCGACGAGGTCATTCGGAATGCCCGATAGCGGCGGTGGCCGGCTTGGCCAGAAGCGTTACCAGCGCGCAGAACATGGCTCCGCCCAGGCTGACAAAAGCGGTGAACCAGAGCACGTAGATGGGAAGACCGAGCTCGAGCTTGACGTCGCCGTACGCATAGGCCTGCCTGGCCGGCAGCAGCATCGCCCAGCCCAGCAGTCCCAGGCAAACGATCGCCAGGATATCGGCGAGACGGATCAGCACGGCGGTCGCGCGCTCGCCGATGAACGAGTCGAGCAGGTCGATCACGATGTGCCGCCGGCCGAAGAACGACGCCGCCATCCCATTGAACACGAAGACGAGCAGCATGGTTTCCACCATGTCGTAGGAGCCCCGGATCGGCCGATTGAACAGGTAGCGCAGGAAGACGTCGAAGACCGTCACCAGCATCAGCACGACGAGCGCGGTTGCCGCCACCCACAGCTGGGCGCGTTGCACTCTGTCGGCCACCGCCAGCAACCAAACTCGTCCGTTCATGACGCCCCATCGACCGGCGCGCCCGGCACGCGCAATTCGCGTTCGAGCGGGCGGTTACTTCCCCTCGTGCTGATGCCGTGCGTGCCGCGCCGAAGGTCGAACGCCTCGAGCCCGGCTACTTGGTATATTCCTGGAGGAACTGGCGCGCGGGCTTGCCCTGCTTTTCGAGCGCGGCGATTGCCTCCTGGGTCTGGGTCTTCGCAATCTGCTTGATCTTCGCCACTTCGCCGTCGGGCAACGTGATGATCTCGAGGCCCTTCTTGGAGACTTCCAGGTCGCGGGCGAATTTCTCCTGGGCCTCCCAGGCCTTGCCAAAGCTCACGGCCCCCGCCACGCCGCTCTCCTTGTCGATCAAGGCGCGCAGATCGGGCGGGAGCGAATCGTATTTCGCCGGGTTCATCACCAGTGCAAAGGTCGCCGAGGCCAGGGGCGGCTCGATGGCATACTTGACCACCGACGCCAAGTCATAGGCCAACCCCGCTTCATGCGGGAACGTTGCGGCCTGCGCGATGCCCTTGGCCAGGGCGTCCTGCAATTCCGGCGGCGGAATGAGCAGGGTCGTCGCACCCAGCGCGTCCAACATGTTCTTGTTGGTGATCGAGGCGTAACGGATCTTGAGGCCCTTGAAGTCGTCGACCGTCTTGATCGGCACCTTGGAGTAGACGACGATCGGATTTGCCATGGCCATGAACAGGATGTGCAGGCCGGTGTGCTCCTGGGCGAGATACTTGGGCGCCAGCTCGGTCATCCGCTTCCCCATGACCGAGCACAGCGCGCCCTCCGACGGCCAGGTGAACGGCAAGTTGGCGAGTTCGGTCATCGGATAACGCCCCGGGGTCACCCCGTGCAGGGTGAAGGCGATGTCGGTGATGCCGTTGCGGGCGGCGTCGAATTGCCGGTTGGGCGGACCGACCAATTGGCCGTTCGGGTAGATCGTGATCTTCAGCCGCCCGTTGGACCCGTCCTCCAGCCGCTTTGCCCATTCGACCGCCCACTTGTGGAAGGCGTGCTGCGGCGGAACGAAGTGGGAAAGCTTCAGATCGACCGTTTGCGCTCGCGCGACCGCCGCGCCCAGGACCAATGCCAGTGAAACGACGCAGACCCGACCGATGCGACCGATGAGCATAAATTTCCTCCCTGCTGCTTGCGCCGAACTCTCGTCTTTTGCGCATCTTCCCATCCCAATTCTCCATTGAAAAGGCCATTCTCGCCAGACCAATGTGACACATGCGCCGCGACAGGAGGGGAACGTGCCGCAAGCAGCCGCGCCAGACTGCGCGACCGCGGCAAGAAGATGAGCCCCGGGCGCTCGGCGTTGACCATCGGGGACCTGGGAGGACGTCAGCTGATGTTTGCCGTCACCAGACATTGTGCGCGCCGCGCTTGTGGGTCTCCTTGCCGGGCAATCATGGGCGGCCGCCCCGGTGCAGGCGGCCGAGCCGATCAAGGTCGGCTTCGGCATGGCGCTGACCGGCGCGGGCGCGCCCAACGGAAAACAAAACCTGCTGGCGCTGGAAATCTGGCGCGACGACGTCAACGCCAAGGGCGGGCTGCTCGGGCGCCCTGTCGAGCTCGTCTATTGCGACGACCAGAGCAACCCGAACAACGTGCCCGGTATCTACACCAAGCTCATCAGCGTGGGGAATGGACCAAGTCGCGGCAGTTCTTCACTCAATTCCAAGGGGTGAGCGGCAACGATCTCGCGCAGTTCCGCGATACCGCGCATCAGGCGATCCTGTGGCCGGCCGAGTACAAGACCGGCAACATCATCTACCCCTACCAGGACGCGAAGAAGAAGTAGGTCGCGGCTACGGCAGATCGACCGACGTCGTCGAACGCGCGCCGCCCGGCCATCGCTCGTGCGTGAGCGGAACGGTGAGCTTGGCGTCCAATCCATCCGGTCCGAAGGTCTGCCGCACCTGGCCGTTGAGCTGGCGTTCGATCACCATGTTGATCAGGCGGGAACCGAAGCCCGGGCGCCGGTTGCGTTTGGGCGCCGGTCCACGACTTTCCTTCCAATCGAGCACCAAGGTGAGGCCCTGCTGCGTGCGCGTGACCGACCAAGTCAAATCGACGTGGCCGGCGGGCTCGCAGAGGCTGCCATGCTTGCTGGCATTGGTGGCGAGCTCGTGCACCGCCATGCTCAGGCCGAAGGTCGGGTCGGGCTCGAGGAAGACATTGGGCCCGTTGAACGAGATGCGATCGAGGAATGGAGCGAGCAGCGTGTTGAGAAGCTCGGTGAGCGATGTGGATTTCCAGCCGCCTTCGGTGATGAGGCGATGGGCGTTGGCCAGTGCCAGGACCCGTGCCTCGTATTTCGCGACCAGCTCCGCGACGGTGCGCGAATTCTTGGCGGTTTGCGAGAACAAGGCGAGCAGCTGTGAAAAGAGATTGCCCGAGCGGTGACGCAGCTCGCGTATCATCAGTTCGTGGCGTTGATCCAACTGCCGGCGCTGGATAGCTCCCGCAACCACGTTCGCGACCGCCGCGAGAAACGAGACATCATAGTCGTTGAACTTGTGCCGCTTGCCGGTATGCGCGCCGAGCACGCCATAGGCGCGGCCGTCCCGGCCAGCGATCGGTGTCGCGAGCCCGCTGACCACGCCGTGCTCGTGCAGCAAAGGTGACCCGGAGAACCGCGTCTCGGACGCGAGCTCCTCGACGATGACCGGCCGGCCGGATGCCAGTGCGTAGCCCGACTGCGTATCGCGACCGGTGGAGACGTGGGCGGACCCGACCACCCCGGCGCGCCAGCCGATGCCGGCGCGGAGCAGAAGCTCGGCGTCGCCCGGAAGCAATTCGAGAATTGTGACCAGTTCGACGTCGAGGATCTCTCCGACCGTACGCACAACCTCGTTGAAGAATTTCTGCAAGTCGGTCTCAGTCAGAGCCCGCTCGCCGAGCCGCGCCAAGGTTTCCTGCTGCCGGGCGCGAATGCGAACCTCGCGATTGACCCGATGGCGCTCGGTCACGTCCCGGCACATGCCCAGGACTTGCACTGCGGCTCCCTCCTGCACGATGGCGGTGACCAGCGCTTCGAACCAGCGCTCCTCGCGCTCAGATCGTCCGGGAAGCCGGTACTCCAGGCGGCAGGGTTCGCGCGTCTGCAGGGTCCTGTGGATCGCCGCGAGGACTCCTGCCGTGTCCTGCGGCGGTAAGTCTTGCGGAACGATCGACAGCGAGCCGTCGCAACTGTCCTCCGGACGGCCGTGGAAGTCTTCGAGCTTCGTCGACCACGTCATCCGGCTCGATCGGAGGTCCCATGACCATAGCCCCACTTGGCCGGCGTCGAGCGCTGCCCGAAAGGACTCAAGCTCCGGACGAGGGTCCGGCGCCCGCCCGGAGACCCGAGCATTCCCGTTCTCGCCGCTGGGTTCGGTCTCAGCCACCTTTCACACCACCGTGCAACGATTCGAAGTGCGCGCCGGAGGTTCCCGACCGCCGAGCCATGTGAACGAAGCGTCTTCGCCGATGCAGGGACCGCGCATGCGATTCTTCCTCCCGGTCATTCCGATTCATGCTTGTGTCCGTCCCGATTGGCTCCGGTCCGCGACGTTGGCAGGACGGGCGAGCGCAGGTCACAAGATGAAGATACCGCAGAGCGGACCCGACTCACTTGGCTGCTGTCCCGGCGGGTTGGTTCAGAAGCGAGGACCGAGCGGAAGGGCGCCGGCACTGCGGCGCCCTTCCGATACCTCGCAATAATGACGAAGAAGGGCGTTCGTTGTTCCGTTCAACGTCATTATTGGATCTGGATCGCGACGTTAGCTGGCCGCAATTGCGCCGATGCGGTGATGACGGGCCGCCGGGGCGTCCCGTGTCGCGAATACGGCCGGCGCTTTCATGTTACGATCGCTCCCCCCGTAGGCCGCCGGTGGGGCGAGGCGATTAAGGTTAAGGTGTTTGCTGCTGCGGCGAGCCGTGGGCGTCGGCCGCTGTTCGGCGGGAAGCCGGGGAGCGTCAGGAGACGCAGCGCCCCGGAATCTGCGCCAGCGGCGATTGTCCGATCGCGCTGACCATCGGCTCGCATCCGTCGAGCAGACGCGGCTTGGGGGTCGGCGCCAGCGGAGCCTTCATGTCGATCGGTCCGTTCACCGCATTGCGGCTCTGCGCCGGGATGACCGGCATACGGTCACCTTTGAGCGTGCGGTTCACCGTCGACAAACTCCGACCGAGACCGGCCGACGGGGCTGCCGTGGTGACCGAGACTTCGAGCCCGATGAGAAAGGACGCTATGGCGAACGTCGCGCCACAGCAGCCGACGAAGTACCGAGAATAACGCCGCATGGGGGTGCTCCCACGATCCCTGTCCCCATTAGTCGCGTTAACCCGGCGTTAGGTTCACCCCCCGGTGGCGCAATTTTGCGAAGCTGACCGGCCCCTCGCCGCCGGGAGCCAAACGCTTGAGGGATCGAGCGTTTTTTCCGTCGATCGCGAAAACCGGAGGGGCCCGAAAGGAGGGCAGGCGGGTGCTGGCGAAGGTGAGTTCTGGCGTGCAGGCCCGCGCCGGCGTCGCCAATTTGGCTCGCCGCGTGCCGACTCGGGATTGGCCTGGTGCGGGGCTCAGGAACCAACCGGGATGTGATGCATTGTCATGGCAGCCGGCCGCCCATTTCCCCCTCCCCGTGCTCGGCCGGCAATCTCGGGCGTAGCCGACATGTGTCGGCTACGCCCCTGTCTTTTGTAACGCGCGGAGCGCCCAGCAGGGCCGCGGCATCGGAACTTTCGGTCACACCCCCGGGTTCTCTCGCCATCTCTCAACAACCCCATGCAAGGAGCAAAAGCAGTGAACTGGGATCGCATCGAAGGCAACTGGAAAGAGTTCAAGGGCAAGGCGCAGCAGAAGTGGGGCAAGCTCAGCAAGGACGACCTCGACGTGATCGAGGGCAAGCGGACCGAGCTCGCGGGTCGGCTTCAGCAGCGCTATGGCGTCGCTAAGGACGAGGCCGAGCGCCAAATCGATACGTGGCTCAGCAGCGTGAATTGAGGGCGGCAACGTCCCGTCGCGGACAGATTGTCGCAGGCGCGCGGCGTGCAAGCCGTTCGTCGGGTAAAGGTAACGTGCAATGTTGGCCCCCGACGTCGCTCAAGTGGGCGCGCCAGGGGCGCTCGCGTTGCTGGCGTTTTGAATGAGGCCACTCATGTTTCGTCAATCCAGATATTCGCGCGTCTTCTCCGGCGATGTCGGGGAGATCGAGCGCCGCTTGCGGGGGCTCGAGCAACGCCTGGAGCGGCTCGGTGACCGTACCTCCGCGAGCGCAGCGCAGGCGGCCGACCGCGTCGGAGAAAGCATCGCTTCGGCTCTGACCAGCATCGCCGAGCGGTTTCATGGCGGCGCCGGCTCCGTCAGCGACGAAGCGGTGAGGATCGGCCACGAGGCGGCCGACCTCGGCAACGAAGCATTGCGCCGCATCTCCCGTGAAGTGGAGCGGCGGCCGCTGATCGTGCTCGCGGTTGCGGTCGGAGTGGGGATTCTCGTTGGCTTGGCGAGCCAGCGCCGCGGGCGCGGTTGAAGAAGCTCGAGGTAGCCCGCGTCTCAGGCAGTGACGCGCCGTTCGCGACGCTTGGCGGTGCGGTCGAAGAACAGAGCTTGGCTTGCAACGGCCGACACCGTCGCCGGCTGGAACGGCTTGGCAATCAAGAACGCCGGCTCCGGCCGCTCGCCGGTGAGGAAGCGCTCCGGATAAGCGGTGATGAAGATCACCGGCGCCTCGAACGACGTCAGCAACTCGTTGACCGCCTCGAGCCCCGAGCTGCCATCGGCGAGCTGGATGTCCGCGAGGATCAATCCGGGGCGCTTGGTTTTGGTGAGCGCCAAAGCCTCGGCGTGGGTGCGTGCGACGCCGAGCACCCTGTGGCCCAGTCCTTCTACCAGGGTCTCCAGCTCCATGGCGATGAACGTGTCGTCCTCGATGATCAGGACATCGGTCGCGATCTCGGCCGCAAGCTCGCGGCCGGACTCTTCTACCAACCCACGCAATTTCATCACGTCAATGTCGAGGACGCGTGCGGCATCCGGCTCCGAAAATCCTTCGAGCGCGACCAGGAGAAAGGCCTGGCGTGGCAGGGGCGTAATATTTGCAAGCTTTTGCTCACCGGGCAGAGCGGTCTCGGGCGCTCCGGTCCCGCCATTGATGGAGAGCGAGTTCCAGATCTTGGTGAAGAGACGATAGAGGGCGACCCGCGGGCTAGCCGCCTCCTCGATCATGGCGCGATCCGCGATCAATGCCTCCAACGTGGCGGCGACGTAAGCGTCTCCCGACGCTTGGCTTCCGGTCAGGGCTCGCGCGTACCGCCGCAAGAAAGGAAGGTATTGAGTTACCGCTGAGGAATTGGGCACGCGACCCTCCCGTTTCGGTCCGGCGATATTACCAAGCGTAAAATGACCTAAGGTGAAAAAAGTTCCATTGCACGGAACGAAGGGATTTCGAAGCCGTTATGCTTGGACGAGCACAGAGGGACCCGGGGCGAGGAATATGCGCCGGGAATAGAGATGAACCAACAGAAGGCAGTTCGGGCGGGATCGGCCGCGCGCAGGCCGAACTCGGTCGGAATCCCCGGCAGGACAGCCGCCAAGGCCAGAGGCGACAATGCAGACCCACCCCCCGGTGCCCAAGGCAGGTGGACGCCTGAGCCGCGAAGACCAGCGAAGGCTCGGAGATATCCTGCAAAGGGTTTATGACGACGTCATCCGTCAAGGCGTCCCCGATCGGTTCCGCAACCTCTTGGAGGAGATCGAGGAGTCCAGGGGGGAGAGAGCGGACGAAAACAAGATCGCCGGGCCGGCGCAAGCAGACGGGGGGCGTGATCCCGAGCCCGATCGCCTGGTCGAGGCCAAGACTTTCCCGAGTGACAAGGGATCAAGCTCATGACGATGCGACCATCCGTGCGAGACGCGATGCTCGCCGCAGTTCCGAGCTTGCGCGCATTCGCCATCTCCCTTTGTGGCAATGTAGATCGTGCCGACGATCTGGTGCAGGAGACGTTGCTCCGCGCCATGGCAAACATCGACTCTTTTCAACCCGGGACGAACATGTCGGCGTGGCTGTTCACTATTCTCCGCAACTTGTTCCGTTCCGAATACCGCAAGCGTCGGCGCGAGGTGGAAGACACCGACGGAAGCTACGCCGAAAGCCTGAAGTCACATCCCGAGCAGCACAGCCGGGTAGAATTTCAGGAATTTCGTGCCGCGCTCGCCAAGCTGCCACCGGACCAACGCGAAGCGCTCATCCTGGTCGGCGCATCCGGCTTCTCCTACGAGGAGGCGGCCTCGATCTGCGAGTGCGCGGTGGGAACGATCAAGAGCCGAGTCAATCGCGCTCGCACGCGGCTGGCGGAACTGCTCTCGATCGACGGTGCCGACGACTTCGGCCCGGATCACACGACGCGGGCGATCCTGTCGGCCGGCGGTCGCGGTTGACTATCCGCGTCGCGGCGCCGCCGCTAGCCTGAAGCCTGGTCCTTGGCGGCCTGCTTCCGCGGGGCGGATTGGGCTTGGCGCATCGGGGGATTGCTCGATAGCGCTCGGGTGCGAGCGTGACGGCGATCTCCGGCGGCACCGGCGCGAGCCAAAGCAGGCCGAATCCAGCCCTCATCCGATGCGGCCCTTTGCCCGTCCGCCACGGTGCGCGGCCGGCCGGCTCCTGGCGGCGCGGAGACAACAAGGGTCTCGCATTGGGTCCGGGAGATGTTCCACTATGGACGCCGGCCGCACGCGCTCCGCGTGTTCCACCACCTGCACGGGATGAGATCACCATGAGCGTAGACCCACAGGTCGCCACGCTGAGCGCGGCGTTCGACGACTACCCGCACACGCTGCCGCTTAAGCGCGGCGAGGTTGAAATCCCCGCGGCTCGCGTTCGCCTTTTCCGATATCCGGCCGGCGAACCGGTTCTTCAAGCCGATGGTGCGCGAACTCAAATTCGACGTCAGCGAGATGGCGATCGCGACCTATGTGCAGGCCAAGGCCTATGGCAAGCCGTTGGTTTTGGTCCCGGCGACCATGATGGGGCGGTTCCAGCATGGGACCATTCTGTGCAACGCGGCGCATCCGCTTGGTCCGGCCGACCTTGCCGGCAAGCGCGTCGGCGTTCGCGCCTACAGCCAGACCACGGCAGTATGGGTGCGTGGCATCCTGCAGAACGATTACGGCGTCGACCTCGATCGGGTGCGCTGGGTGACGTTCGAAGATGGCCATGTCGCCGAATACCACGAGCCCGCCGGCGTCGAACGGGCCGATGGCGGCAAGAACTTGCTCAAGATGCTGCGCGAGGGCGAACTCGACGCCGCGATCTACGGTGCCGACCTTCCGAATGACCCTGCGCTGAAGAGCGTGATTGAGGAGCCGGAGACCGCGGCGCGAAAATGGTACGCGCAGCACAAGGTCGTTCCGATCAACCACATGGTTGTCGTGAAGCAGCAGCTCGCGAGCTCGCATCCGGACACGGTGAGGGAAATCTACCGTCTGCTGCTCGCTGCCAAGGCCGCCGCCGGGCTACCCAAGGCGGGCGAGATCGACTTTCTCCCGTTCGGCGTCGAGGCATGTCGACCCGCCCTGCAGACAATCATCAATTACGCGCGGCAGCAAAGCCTCATTCCGCGAAGAATTGCCGTCGAGGAGCTGTTCGACGAAACCACGCGCGCGCTCGAGCGTTAAGTTGGTCAGAACATTCTACACCACTTTACCGTTTCATCCCGACGCAGTGATCAGGAAGGCCGGCAACGATGTGGCTTCAGATTTGTTTACCGAATCAATGCAGGATTGCGCCTCGCTTCGTGCGTCTGCGGTGCCGACAAGTTGATCGACTTTGCGCGCGCGTCGCGCTTACTGTGGAGAGCGACCGAAGTCAGGAGCCGCCTGACGGCGACATCCAGGCAACGATCGGGAGAGTGTCTCTTGCCGAAATTCGTGGGGACAGCGGCTCCTCAATACGTTGGTGACATCTTGCGCGCCGTGCTGGTGCAGGGTGTCGCTTTGAGTTTGCTCGCCTGCTTGGCGGGCTCTGCCGATGCCGCGTCGCGCCGGGCCTTTTTCTACGGTCCCTACGGCTGGTCCGGGTACTACGGCTATCCGGCAGACGTCCCCGCGCGCAGGGCGCGGGTCGCGCCGACCCGACGGGAAAGAGCCGAGCCGAAGAAGGATAAGGAAGCGAGCTTCGGCGAGGTGCCTAAAGGCCCCCTGCAGATCGTCGTGTCGATCGACGAGCAGACCGTGACCCTGTTCAGCAATGGCGTGAGGGTCGCGCAGGGTCCGGTCTCCACCGGCGTGCCCGGCCACCCGACTCCCACGGGCGTCTTCAGCATCATCGAGAAGGACCGTTATCATCGCTCGAACATCTATAGCGCCGCGCCGATGCCATACATGCAGCGCATCACTTGGTCGGGGGTCGCGTTGCACGAAGGCGTGCTGCCGGGCTATCCGGCCTCGCATGGCTGCATCCGCATGTCGCGCGATTTTGCTCAGAAGCTGTGGCCTATCACCAGGCTGGGTGCGCGCGTGATTGTCACGCGCCGCAATCTGGCGCCGGTCGACTTCGAGCACCAAAAGCTATTCGTGCCGAAGCCCAAGCCGGAAGAGCCGCAGGTGGCGGCAAATGCAGCGACCGACGGGCGCGACCCCGCGGCGTCGATCGTCGTGGCGCAAGCGGCGACGGGGGATGCCGCGAGCGACGCGCCCAACACGCTGCCGGATACTTCCGCGGGTACGAGCGCGGACCGCAGCACCGACGGCGGCGAAAATACGCAGGCCGGGACGGCGAATCCGGTCGGTGTTGGCGATGCGAGCACCCGCGCGCAACCCGCCGACAGGTCCGAACCAAAGCTTGAGACCACCGATAAAGAGATGCCGTCACCGGCGGTGGATGCCGAGCGGCTGCAGCCGGCTGCGGTGCCCGGCGACAGCGATGTGGTCAAGCCTGCGCCGACGATCGATCCCCCCAAGCCTCTCGCGCCGCGGCTGAGGGCGGCCGATCAGCCGGTCAAGCGCCGCGGTCAGGTCGCGGTGTTCGTCAGCCGCAAGGAAATGAAGATTTTCGTCCGGCAAGGCTTCGTGCCGCTGTTCGACATGCCGGTCGTGATCGACGAGCCCGATCGGCCGCTCGGCACCCATGTCTTCACCGCCATGGCTTCGACCGACGGCGGTGCCGGCATGCGCTGGAATCTGATGACCGTCCCGGCCGATCCTTCGCCGCTACAGGAACCGAGGGACGCCCGGAGGAAATCTCGGGAGGCGGCCAAGTCCGTGGCTCATCTCAAGGCTCCGACCGCGGCACAGGCCCTCGATCGCATCCAGATGCCGAAGGAGGCGGTCGACCGCATCAGCGAACTCCTGATTCCCGGCTCGTCGCTCGTCATTTCCGACGAAGGCCTCGGCCGCGAAACCGGCCGCTACACCGAGTTCATCGTCCTTACGCGCTAGCCCTCGCTCCGCCGGTGGTGGAGCGGACCACGATCGGCTAGGCTCATCCGGGCCGGGGGCGGCGCGGACCGCCGCAGGCGCGGGAGGACGACAGCATGCATCGATGGTTACAGGCGCGCGGATCGGCCGCGGTCGCGGCGATTGTGACGTTGGCTCTCGGCCCGGCGATGATCGTGGCGACGCCGCTGCTGGCGCAGACGCCGCCGGCGCAGACTTGGCCGACCAGGAGGGTCCAGATCATCGTCCCGTTCTCTGCCGGCAGCGCCACCGACCTACTTCCGCGCACGATCTTCGAGCACGTGTCGGCGAAGGTCGGTCAGCCGATCACGATCGAAAATCGACCGGGCGGAGGCGGCGCGATCGGTGTCGGTTCCGTCGCCAAGGCGGAACCGGACGGCCACACGATCCTGGTTCACTCCAATGCGCTGGTGACCGCGCCGGCGATCCAGCGCATGCCCTACGATCCGGTGCAGGATTTTGCCGGAATCACCCCGCTGGGGAACGTGCCTTTGGTGCTGGTGATCTCGCCGGAGAAGAACATCAAGACGCTGAAGGAGCTCGTCGCCGCGGCCAAGGCCAAGCCGGGATCGATCAACTACGCGGCGGCCGGCATCGGGACCCCGCCGCACTTGACCACGGAACGCTTCCGCCTTGCGGCCCAGTTCGAGGGGCAACTCGTTCCGTTCAAAGGCGCTCCCGAGGCGCTCACCGAGGTGATGACCGGGCGGGTGGACTTCTACTTCTGTCCGATCACGCCGGCGATGCCGTTCATCCGCGACGGCAAGCTGCTGGCGCTTGCCGTCAGCAGCTCGAAGCGCGCGTCCGCGCTGCCCAACGTGCCGACCACGGTGGAGGCAGGTTTCCCGGATTCCGATTTCGATTTCTGGATCGGGATGGTCGTGCCCAAGAAGACTCCGCGCGACGTCGTCGCGCGCATCCACCAGGAGACCGTGAACGGACTCGAGGACCCCGGCGTCAAGGCTAAGCTGAAGCGGCTCGGCGTCGAGGACATGGTCATGCAGCCGGAAGATTTCGACGCGCGGATTGCACGCGAGGCCCCGATGGCGCTCGCCTTGGCCAAGGCTGCGGGCATAGCGGTGAAGTGACGGTCGCGCCGCCAGGGCGCTCGCGTCAAACGACATGATCGGGCGCGAGACCGCAGGCCGTTTCCTCGCTGGTTTCGATCTGCAAGGTCGTGTGTCCGATCCCGAAGCGGCGCCTGAGATCGCTCGCTGCCAGCATCAGGAATTCGTCGCCGGGAGGGCCGCCCGGAAAGACCAGATGCGCCGTCAGGGCGGTCTCGGTCGTGCTCATCGGCCAGATATGCAGGTCGTGGACCGCGGTTACCCCGTTGCGCGACTCGAGGTATCGCCGCACCGCCTCCGGATCGATCGCGGCGGGGACGGCGCTCACCGACATCGCCAACAAGTCGCGCAGCAGGCTCCATGTTCCCCACACGATCAGGCCGACGACGACGAGGCTGGTGAGCGGATCGAGCCGGAGCCAGTCGGTGTAAAGTATGACCGCGGCAGAGGCCACCACACCCGCCGACACGGCGGCGTCGGCGACCATGTGCAGGAAAGCGCCGCGGATGTTGAGGTCGGACTTGCGCCCGGCCGCGAACAGCCACGCGGTCACGCCGTTGACGACGATGCCGACGGCAGCGACGATCATCACCGTGCCGCTCGCCACCGGTTCGGGATGGAGCAGCCGCAAAATCGCCTCCCAGGCGATCGCGCCGACCGCCACCAGCAGGAGCACGGCGTTGAACAGCGCCGCCACGATCGAAGAGCCACCCAGGCCATACGTGAAGCGCAGCGACGGGGGCCTCCTGGTCAGGATGCTGGCGATCCAGGCTATGACCAGGCCCAGAACGTCGGAGAGGTTGTGACCGGCGTCCGCGACCAATGCCATCGAGTTTGCGAGCAAGCCGTAGACGAACTCCACGGCCACGAAGATCAGGTTCAAGGCGATGCCGACGGCAAAGGCCGTCCCGAAGCTTGCCGGCGCGTGCACGTGGCCGCGGCCGCCGTCGGCGCCGCCGGAATGATCGTGACCGCGATGCGTGCTCATGGCTGGTACGAGGGGCGCGCGGGAGCTCGGACGAGATCGACCCTTGCCGACATCACGGCATTTTTACCCGAAACGTTCCCGCGCCCGCGCGCGGGCCTTGATCGCTTCGGTTGCGCGGTCGCGCGGCGGGCGCGTCGTCTCGAGCGAGGTCAGGAGCCGGCGGGCGGCGTCCGAAACCTCTTCGACCGCGCGGGTGAACGCCGCCTCGTTGGCCCGTGATGGCGCTGCGAACCCGCTCAGCTTGCGCACGAACTGCAGCGCCGAAGCGTGGATTTCATCCTCGGTGGCGGGCGGCTCGAAATTGAACAATGTGCGGATATTCCGGCACATTGATCGCTCCTCTGCGATGCGCTGCGGTCGGCGTCCCGGGCAGCTTGGTGCTTGGCGGCTTTCCGTGACTTTTCACGAGCGCGAATATAAGCGAAACCTCGTTCGATGCCATCCGGCCCCAAGCAAACGATATCGCCTTCGGATGCAGTATCCGTCACCGTAAGCGTCGATGACGCTGTCCGCGTCTCGGCCTTGCTGCAGGCGCCGCCGCACGGGCGGGCCTGCTTGGTACTGGCGCATGGCGCCGGAGCCGGCATGGCCCATCCGTTCATGGCGTCGGTCGCTACGGAACTCGCGCAACGCGGCATCGCGACCTTGCGCTACCAGTTCCCCTACATGGAGCAGGGCGGCAAGCGGCCGGATCCGCCCAAGCTTGCCCAGGCCACTGTCCGTGCCGCGGTTGCCGTGGCCGCCCGCCTGCTGCCGCAGCTTCCCCTCGTCGCCGGAGGCAAGTCCTTCGGCGGCCGAATGACATCCCAAGCCCAGGCCGCTCAGCCCCTCCCGGGCGTCCGCGGGCTGGCATTCCTCGGGTTCCCGCTGCATCCGGCCGGGCGCCCCTCGCGCGAGCGTGGCAAGCACCTGTTCGACGTCGGGATACCCATGCTGTTCCTGCAGGGAACCCGCGACGCGCTCGCGCGGCCCGAGCAGCTTGAGCCCCTGTGCCGTGAGCTCGGCGAGCGCGCCGTGCTGATGCCCTTCCGGGATGCCGACCATTCCTTTCGCGTGCCGGCCCGCAGCGGCCGAAACGATCTGCAGGTGCGTAGCGAGATGCTCGATGTGCTCGCCGGGTGGGTCGATCGGCTGATCTGCGCAAGTGGCTAGGCGCGGGAACGCTTCCGGCAGATTGATTGCGGTGGGGTCGCGGACTATCATTTTCGCAAGGGCGCTGTAGGATTGACCCAATGAAGGCCTACGCCCTGTCCCCCGACGCGACCCTGCCGCCGACCAAGCCGTCCAGGTGGCGGTGGTTCATGGATCGGCATCTTCCGGCCATCGTGATCTACTTGATGGTCGCGACGCTGGTGGCGGTCGTGCTCTTTCCCCACGTGGCCGTGACGGTCCCGAGCGGCCACGTCGGAGTGCTCTGGAAGCGCTTCGGCGGGGGCACGGTGCTCGATCCGCGCCAGCTTAGGGACGAAGGTCTGCACCTCATTTTGCCGTGGAACAGGCTGTTCATCTATGACCTGAGGCTGCAATCCATAACGCAGACCTACAATACCATTTCCAGCGACGGCGTGAGCCTGAACGCGACGATGAATGTCCGCTTTCGACTGCAGCGCGACGCCATCCCGGTGCTTCACCAGGCGGTTGGGCCGAATTACATCGACTTACTCGTGCGCCCCGGGATCGGCAGCTTGGCGCGCGAGGTCATGGCGCAATACACCGCGGAGCAGGTCTATTCGACGGCGCGCCAGGAAATTCAGGACAAGATACGCAGCCTGGTGGAGGACAGGCTGAGCGAAAAAATGATGGAGCGCGAGGGCGAGGAGCAGTATCGCGTCTCCATGTCGGACACGGTCGTGCTTTACGATACGTTGGTGTACGGCATCGAGTTGCCGGCACTCGTAGTGAACGCCATCAATCGCAAGACCGAGCAGTACTATATTGCCGAGGAGTACAAATTCCGCGTCGAGCGCGAGAAGCGCGAGTCGGAACGCAAGAAGATCGAGGCCGAAGGCATCCACGAGTTCCAGCGCATCGTCAGCCAAGGCATCTCGGACTCCTACCTCGCGTGGCGGGGCATCGAGGCGACGCTGCAGCTTGCGCAATCCGCCAATTCGAAGGTCGTCATCATCGGCAACGGCAAGGACGGCTTGCCGGTGATCCTCGGTGGCGCGAGCGCGCAACCGTCGCCGAAGGCGGCAAGTCCCGACGGCGGTAACGAGACCACGCCCGGCGGAGCGAAGCCGGCGCCCGGGGCTGCCGTTCCGTCGGCGAATGCGCCCACCGCCGACGCGGCCATGCCGACGAGCAATACGGAGAAAATGCCGGCCGCTCCTTCCGACACCCCATCAGCCGCCGTCTTGCAACGTTGAGGCGCCGAGCGCTCCCGATCGTCGTCGCCGCGCGACCGCGACGAGACGCGCCTCCATCGTCTACCGCCAATGATGCTCCACGGGGATGCCGCACGTCGCGCCAGCGAGGCGCTTGCGCCAGAGGTTGAGCGCGACGTCGCCCTTCTTGGCTCAGCATTCGGCACTCCAAATCTGGCGCTCGTCCGCTTGCTCTAGCCCCCCGCGCCGGGTGGGTCTGCCCCTGCGCTGCGGCGGCGAGCCCGGCGGCAAGGCCGGCCCCGACGCCAAGGCGCGCCCCCTTGAGAACGGGGTGGCGGGCAGGTGGCGCGCCGGCTAACCCCGCGGCGAGCGACCGGACGCGCGGCAGGGCGAGGCCTCGCACCGCCGCGCGAGTTTTGCTACTCGTTGCCCCGCTCATCGGTCCGGAATGCCCGCTCGAGGCGCCCGTCGCAACGTCGGCATTGGAAATCGGGCGCTGCAACGACGATATGTGTGGGAAATGCGGAACGTCCCGGGACATCGCCGACGGATCGACCGATGAAGCCGAGATCGGAGGATCGCGAGCGCAGAGTGCTCGATGCCTTGCACCGGGCCGCGGTGTTTTGCGACCAGAAGATCGGATGGAACCGGCTCGGCGTCGTGCTCAGCGTCGCCATCATCACGATCGCGGCGGTAGTGCTCTATCGCATCCTGCGCACCACCAACGCCAGGGACGTCGTCGAAGCCGTGGTGACCACCGATTGGCACGACATCGCGCTCGCCGCCTTGTTCGTCGCCGGCGGATACTTCACGCTGACTTTCTATGATCTGTTCGCGCTGCGCACGATCGGGCGCGGTGACCTGCCGTATTGGGCGGCTGCGCTCGCCAGCTTCACCAGCTACTCCGTCGGCCACAATGTGGGGGCGAGCGTATTGACCGGCGGGGCGGTCCGTTACCGGGTCTATTCAGCCTGGGGCCTTAACGCCATCGACGTGGCGAAAATCTGCTTCGTGGCCGGGCTCACGTTCTGGCTCGGCAATGCAACCGTGCTCGGATTGGGCATCGCCTATGCACCGCTCGCCGCCAGTGCCATCGACCAATTGCCGGCCTGGCTCAATCGCATCGGCGCCTTCCTGATCCTGCTCGTGCTGGGGCTCTACGTCGCCTGGGTGTGGCGGCGGCCGCGCGTGGTCGGACGGGAAGGGTGGCGCGTCGCGTTGCCCGACGGCCCGTTGACCCTGTTGCAGATCGGCATCGGCATCGTCGATCTCGGCTTCTGCGCGCTCGCGATGTACATGCTGGTGCCGGAGGAGCCCAATATCGGCTTCGTCACGCTCGCGGTGATCTTCGTCTCCGCCACGCTGCTCGGCTTTGCGAGCCACGCGCCGGGCGGCATCGGCGTCTTCGATGCGGCCATGCTGGTCGCGCTCTGGCAGTTCGACAAGGAAGACGTGCTCGCCGGCCTGCTTCTGTTTCGGGTGCTCTATTACATCGTCCCGTTCGTGCTTTCGCTCTGCATCCTCGGCGGTCGCGAGCTTTTTCTGGCGCTGCGCGGAACGCCGCTGCCGCCGGTGGTGCTGCTTCCTTCGCTGGCGCCGACGGACGTGGCAACCGATGCGCGCGAGGAGAAGGGCGAGCTGCGCTGACCGGACCGCCGGGCCACCCAATGTCGAGTCACCCCGCTGCCGCGGATGGCTGCTCGCCAAAATGCTCGAGCACGTCCAGCTCGATATTGCCGCATGCCATGCAGCGATAGCTTCTCAGCGCGGGAAGCGCCCCCAATCGAGGCAGCTGCGCCGCGAGCGTCATGTCCTGCCCGCAATCGCCGCATCGGCGAGGGCAGAGGTAGTCGGCGTCTTCGATCCGTTCCTCTTGGCAATGCATGCGCCGAGAATTGCGCGAACACGACCCGAAGCCTGTGATCCATGTCACAAGCCGAGTAAAAAGATTGCTCGCGCGCGCCGTCCTCACGCCGTCCCGCGGGAATGACGGCGATTGCGGGAAAGGTTGGTTGTTGATCCGTCCCGATGCGACTGGCGCCACGGTCCGGTGGAACCGGCCGAGGCCGCTGCGTATATGAGCTCTGTGCCGACCGTTAAGGGAAAGGAGCCATGGCCGACCTCGTCTCCCGCTTCGCCACGCGCGTTGCCTATGGCGCCCGGCAGCTGCCGCGGGTCGCCTGGTATCTCGGGCACGGCATGGTCATGCGACAGCTCTCCTCGGCAGCGCGCCGGCGGAGCGGCGGCAGCCGGCGGCCGCGCGCCCATACCGACGCGCCCGTCCCGGATCGCAGCCGCCTCTACGCCGATATGGCCTCCCTGTTCCGGCAGGACCTCGCCAATGTCGAGGGCGGCATCTACCCCTTGCCCGCGGACCACGACGGCGCGTGGCCGATCGTGCTCGAACGCTCGCGCCTGTTCTTCGCGGATTTACCGGAGGTCCACCGCCGGCGCGAGCACAGCCGACATCGCGAGGTCCTCGACGACGCGACACGCGGCAAGCGCCCCGGCTACTACCTGCAGAACTTCCATTTTCAGTCCGGCGGCTGGCTGACGCAGGACTCGGCGCAACGCTACGACACGCAGGTCGAGGTGCTATTCAACGGCAGCGCCAATGCCACCCGGCGGCAGGCCCTGCCGCCCCTGCACGAGCTTTTCACCGGGCGCGATCAGCGCCGCCTGCGCTTGCTCGACGTCGGTTGCGGCACCGGACGCTTTCTCGATTTCGTCAAGCAGGCCTGGCCGCGCTTACCTGCGCTCGGCATCGACCTGTCGGAAGCTTATGTTGCGGAGGCCCGGCGCCATCTGCGGCGATGGTGCTGGCTCAGCCTCGCGGTCGCGAAGGGGGAGGCCATTCCGCTGCCGGACGCAAGCCAGGACGCCGTCACGAGCGTCTTCACGTTCCACGAATTGCCGCCCAAGGTGCGCCGCGCGGTGTTTCGGGAAGCCGCCCGCGTGCTCAAACCCGGCGGCCGCCTGGTCGTCGTGGACTCCCTCCAACTCGGCGACGAGCCGGACTACGACGGCATGCTCGAATTGTTCCCGCAGAATTTTCACGAGCCCTATTACCTCAGCTATATCAAGGAGGACTTCGCCGCGCTGGCGCGAGCTTGCGGGCTGGTCCACAGCCGCGACGTGAACGCCTTCGTCTCCAAGGTGATGGTTTTCGATAAGCCGCGCTGACGACGCTGGTATGCCGTTCGGCCGGGAGATGGCGCATTGCGCTGCACTCCTCCGTCCTCTGTGCCATGACGGCCGGCCGCCGTAAGCTTCGCCGGACTTTTCCGGCAACAACCCCCGTCAGTAAACCCGGCTCGCGCGGTCGAACCAAGCCTTCTCCTCGGCCGTGAATGGTTTCACGGCATGGCTCGTGGTCGGTGGCGCTGTTCCAAATGAGCCGGTGGTGTGCTGCCCCGCACGTGCTGGGGCGCGGCGAGCGGCCCGGTTGTCGCTAGCGGCCAAGACCCCCGACGCGGACGCAGCGACAAGCAGCGTGGCGAGAGCGATCGTGGTCGTGCTAGGCATTTTCCGGCATCAATCCCGCATCAGCTTGTCGAGCGTGATCGGCAGGTCGCGCACGCGCTTGCCGGTGGCATGATAGACCGCATTCGCGATCGCCGCTGCGGTGCCGACGATGCCGATTTCACCGACGCCCTTGACGCCGAGCGGATTGATCTCCTCGTCCTTCTCTTCGACGAAGATCACGTCGATCGCATGCACATCCGCGTTCACCGGCACATGATAGTCGGCGAGATTGTGCGTCATGAAGCGCCCGAACCGGTGGTCGGTCACCGTCTCCTCGTGCAGCGCCATGCCGATGCCGCCGACCACCGCGCCGAGAATCTGGCTGCTTGCAAGCTTGGGATTGAGCACGCGGCCGGCCGCCACCGCGTTGACCATGCGCGTGACCCGGATGACGCCGAGTTGCTCGTCGACCTTGACCTCGGCGAACACCGCCGAATGCGTGAGATGCGAATATTTGCTGTTCCCGTTCGGCTCGGCGCTCGCCTCTTTCTCGATCCGGTCGGCTCTGCCGGCCCGCATCGCGTCTGCCACCGAGACTTCCCGGCTCTCGTCGTCCTTGCGCCGGATCTTGCCTTCGGCAAACACCACCTCGTCGAGCTTCGCGCCGGCGAGCGGAGAACCCGCCATCTTCTGCGCCAGCCCGAGAAGCTCCGCCTGCACGGCTCGACAGGCCGCGTGAATGGCGCAGCCGACCGAGGAGGTCGTGAACGATCCCCCCTCCACCGGCGCGTCCGGCAGCGCGGAATCGCCAAGCTTCGCCGTCACGTTCTCGAGAGGAACTCCGAGCATCTCGGCGGCAAGCTGAGTCATCATCGTGTAGGTCCCGGGCCCGATATCGGCGGTCGCGCTCGCGATCTCGACGCTGCCATTGGCGGTCACCACCGCCTTGGCGCTCGCCTTCATCTGCATCGCTTCCCAGACGCCGGTTGCCATGCCCCAGCCGACGAGCTCGTTCCCGTCCCGCGTCGAGCGCGGCTGCGGGTTGCGTTTGGACCAGCCGAACGCCTCCGCCCCCTGTCGATAGCATTCGCGTAGCTGCTTGCTGCTATAGGGCCGATCCTCGATCTGGTCCTTGTCGGAATAGTTGATCAGCCTCAGCTCGAGCGGATCGATCTTCGCCGCGTAGGCGAGTTCGTCCATCGCGCATTCGATCGCATAGACGCCTTCCGCTCCGCCCGGTCCACGCATGTCGCAGGGCGTGTTCTGGTCGAGCTTGACGAGCCTCTGGCCGAGCTCGCTGTTGGCGCATTTGTAGAGCAGGCTCGACCAGTTGACGAAATCCCGCTGGAAATCCTCGAACTGCGAGGTCATGCCGAGAGCGTCATGCCGGAACGAGGCGAGGCTGCCGTCGCTGTCGGCCGCAAGCGCCAGCTCGTGGATGGTCGCGGACCGATAGCCGAGCGTGAACATCTGCTGGCGGGTGAGGGCCACCCGCACCGGGCGCTTGAGCGCGCGCGCGGCCAGCGCGGCGAGCGGCAACTCATATTGCGGACGCAACCCGGATCCGAATGCGCCCCCGACGAAAGGCGAGAGCACGCGCACCTTGTCGCGCGGCATCTCCAACGCGTCGGCGACGTAGTTCCGGGCGTTCAGCGGTCCTTGCGTCTTGTCGTAGACGGTGATCGCCTCGTCGCCTTCCCAGACCGCGGTGGCCGCGAAAGTCTCCATCGGATTGTGGTGCTCGACCGGCATGCGATATTCGGCTTTGTGCCGCACCGGCGCCCGCTCGAACGCCTTCGCGGGATTGCCGCGCGACGTGGGCGGCTTCGAGGCGATGGCGCGTTCGCGTTGCGCCTCGAAGTCCGTGACGTGCGCGTGCGGCTCGTATTCGACGCGAACCAGCGAGGCCGCAAATCGCGCGATCTCGAACTCCTCCGCGACCACCAGCGCCACCGGCTGACCGCTGAACAGGATTCGATCGTCGTAGAGTGGACGGAAGGGCGAGCCCGGCGGCGCGACCTCGTCCTTGTATTTCTCGTCCGATGACGCGAGCTTGGGCCGATGGTCGTGCGTGAGAACGTCGAGCACGCCATCGACCGCGAGCGCATCCGCGGTATGAATGCGCTTGATCCGCCCTTTGGCGATGGCGGATGAGACCACGAAACCGTGCGCGACGCCGGGCACGTTGTATTCGGCCGCGTATTTGGCGGTTCCGGTAACCTTGGCGCGCCCGTCGACGCGGGAGGTCGGTTTGCCGAGGTGGCTGGTGGCGCTCATGCCGTCCTCCCGTTCACTTGATCCGCTTGTCCGCTTGCGACTGCGGGGTGCCGCGCGCCGCCTGCTCCAGCGCACGCACGATCCCGCGCCGCGCCAACTCGATCTTGAAGTCGTTGTGGCCGAAACCGCGCGCATCTCGCAGCACGGTCTCGGCGGCGCGAACGAAGCTCTCGCGCGTCGCCGGCGCTCCCTCGAGTTGCGCCTCGGCGTCGCGGTCGCGCCATGGCTTGTGCGCCACCCCGCCGAGCGCGAGGCGCGCCTCCTTGATCGTGCCGACCGTCGAGATCGAGGCCGACCGCGATCGATACCAGCGCAAAAGCGTAGGACAGCCGATCGCGGATCTTCAGATAGGTGTAGTGGTCGGCAAATCCTTTCGGCGGCAGCTCGATCGCGGTGATGATCTCGTCCGCCCGCAGATTGCTGTCGAGCTGCGGCGTGTCGCCGGGCAGGCGGTGGAAATCGGCGAATGCAATGCCGCGCTCGCCGCCCTTTCCGGTCGCCAGCACCCGCGCGTCGAGGGCGGCGAGCGCGACGCACATGTCGGACGGATGCGTGGCGATGCAATGCTCGCTCGTCCCCAGGATCGCGTGCATGCGGTTGAACCCGCCGATCGCCGAGCAGCCGCTGCCAGGCTCGCGTTTGTTGCACGGCGTGGTGGTGTCGTAGAAATAGCAGCAGCGCGTGCGCTGCAGGAGATTGCCGCCGGTCGAGGCCATGTTGCGCAATTGCTGCGAGGCCCCGGCGAGAATCGCGCTCGCGAGCAGCGGATAGCGCGCCTCGATCCGCGGGTCATAGGCGACGTCGCTGTTGGGAACCAGGGCGCCGATCCGCAGGCCGCCGCCCTGGGTCTCCTCGACCTTGTGGAGCGGCAGATGCGTGATGTCGATCAGTCGCGACGGGCGCGCGACGTTCTCCTTCATGAGGTCGATGAGGTTGGTGCCGCCGGCGATGAATTTCGCGGCCGGGTCGGCCGCGATCTGGCGCACGGCGTCGGCGACGTCGCTCGCCCGTGTATATCCGAAATTGTTCATCGTCCCGCCTCCCCGGACTTCGCTGGCTGGCCGAACATCACCTCTTCGATGGCCGCCACGATGTTGGGATAGGCGCCGCAACGGCAGATATTGCCGCTCATCAGCTCGCGGATTTCGTCGGCCGTACGTGCCTTGCCCTCGGCGATCAGGCCGGCGGCTGAACAGATCTGGCCGGGGGTGCAGTAGCCGCACTGGAAAGCGTCATGGTCGATGAAGGCCTGCTGCAACGGATGAAGCGCGCTCCCTTGTGCCAGACCTTCGATCGTCGTGATCTGCGCCCCATCCTTCATGACCGCCAGCGCGAGGCACGAATAGACCCGCCGCCCGTCGACCAGAACGGTGCAGGCACCGCATTGGCCGTGGTCGCAGCCTTTCTTGGTGCCGGTGAGGTCGAGATAGAGACGCAGCGCATCGAGAAGCGTGGTCCACGGCGCGACGGCCAGTTTGCGCTCTATGCCGTTGACGTGGAGCGTCACCGCCATTTTGGTCGGGGTCGAAAATTTTTCCGGCCCTTTGCGGGCGGTCGAGGATGGTTGCGCCATCATGATTCTCCAGGCCTGCGGCGTTCGCCAGGTTCGAACGCCGGCATTCGTGTGTCGAAAATCGAGGCTTCTGGCGCCGCCGCGGAAGCGTGACGTGCGGAGGTATCTGGGTATTCACCAAGGGTAAGCTCGCCCGGCAAGACTAAACGGAGGCGTGGTTGAACTTGTTCCAAACTGCGGCGGGAAAAAACGCGCGGAGGAGATTCTCCTTCTCACTCGCACCCGCGTGCGCTGACATGCGTCATCTTTTGCTTTGGCCCGTCGCTGCCCAGGATGGCTTGCGAGGGGCACCATCGCGGTTGCACCCTAGCGCGCGGCGCTTGAACCTGCTTTGCAGGTCTTGCTGTCATTGTCGCAATTTTGCGTGACAGCCCGGCGACCTGTCCGGGATCGCCGGGCGGCGCGCGAACTCGATTGCCTCACCTCACTCCGGCTTTAGCCCCGCTTTCTCCGCCACCTCGGTCCAGCGCGCCACCTCGGATTTGAGCCGCGCCGCGGTGGCGGCGGAATCGAGGAACATCGGGGTCAGGCCATGGCGACGGAACGCCTCCTGCGCCTCGGGCGTCTCGGCGACCGCGGCAAGCTCCTTTTCCCACCATTGCACGATCGCGGGCGGCAGGTTGGCCGGCCCGAGGAAGCCGAACCAGAGGTCGAAGTCGAGGGTCGGATGGCCGAGCTCGCCGAGCGTCGGGATGTCGGGTGCAAACGGCGAGCGCTTGCTGCCTGCATTCGCCAGGATGCGCAGTTTCCCCGCCCGCACGTGGGGCAGCGCCGAACTGATAGGCAGGTAGGTGAGATGGACCTGCCCGGACACGAAGTCGGTGATGGCCTGCGAGGCGCCGCGATAGGGCACGTGCTGCACGTCGAGCCCCAGCTGCTGCTTGAACAGCTCGAAGCCCAATTGCTGCAGGGTCCCGACCCCCGGCGAAGAATAATTGTAGAACCCGGGCTTGGCCTTGATCGCGGCGATCAGCTCGTCGAGCGAGTTGACCGGCATGACCGCCGGATTGATCACCAGGCCGACGCTGCTCGCGGCGAGCGTCGCGATCGGCGTGAAGCTTGTCAGCGGATCGTAGCGCAGGTTCTTGATCAGGGCCTTGTGGACCGTGATCGGCGCGCCAGCGGTCACCAGGGTGTAGCCGTCGGGCGCGGCAGCGGCGACCATTTCGGTACCCAGGGTGCCGCTGGCGCCCGGCTTGTTGTCGACCAGGACCGGCTGACCGTAGCGCTCGGTGATCCTTTGTCCCGCCGTGCGCGCGATCAGATCGAACGAGGTGCCCGGCGAGAACGGGACCACGATCGTGATGCGGCGCGCGGGGTAGGTCTCCGCCGAGGCTGACGACGCCAGCGCGAGCGCGACCAGGGCGGCGGCGAGGCGGGCGATCATTGCGTGGGTCATGTTGCTTCCATTTGTTTGCTTCCGCAGCAGAATTGGGGCAAGCGCGCGACGCGCGGCGCTCGGATCGTTTGCAGATCGCGACCGGCAGTCACACGTCCATCGAAATGCTTGCGCGGCTCGCCCGCCCGCCGGTCATTGCTCGGCCGAGAACCCCGAAGCCTTCACGGCCGCGGCCCAGAATTCGGAATCGTCCCTTTGGATCTTCGCCAGTTCCGCCGCCGACGTCCCGGTCGGCTGCAACCCGAACTTCAGCAGCCGCTCCTTGACATCGGGCGACCGCACGGCGGCGACGATCGCCCTGTTGAGCCGCTCCACCACCTCGGGCGGCGTCTTCGCCGGAGCGAACATGCCATACCAGCCGGACGCCGCGAGATCGTATCCAGCCTCGCGCAGCGTCGGCACCTGCGGCAGGAACGGCGAGCGCTCTTTGCCGGATGTCGCCACAACGCGGACGCGGCCGCTCTTGTGCATTTCCGTGAGGTCGCTCGTGGTCGTGATGACGATGGGGATCTGGCCGCCGGCGAGGTCGGTGAGCGCGGCTGCGGAGCCGCGATAGGGCACCGGACGCAAGTCGACCTGGGCGGCGCGGGCGAACATGGCGCCGAGAAAGTGCGGCAGCGTTCCGGCGGCCGGTATCCCGTAATTGGCCTCGCCGGCATGGGCCTTGCCCCAGGCGACGAACTCCTTGAGCGTGGTGGCGGGAACCTTCGTTCCGATCGCGATCGCGAAATCGAAGGTCGCGAGCTGGGTGTGCGCCGTGGAAAGGCGGCGCTTTCCAGTGGGTGAAAGTCCCACCCGGCAATCGCTCCAGCCGGAAGCAACCGGAGCAGCTATGGAGGTGACGATATAGCTGGAGCCTTCGGAAAAGCGTGTCACGCATTGGTGACAGCGCGAGTGTGCAGGCCGTAACGCGAGTGAACGCCGAGCAAGCCTCGAAAAGGACAATGCGCAGGCCGACCCGACAACCCTTTCGGGGAAGGCTGACACGGCTGGGGGTGAATGAGCGGAGGAGTACGCCCAGCCGCTGCGCCGGGGTAGTGGCGACAGCATGTACACAAGGAAAGCGCGCGCAACACGGGAGACCCAAGGCGCGGTCAGCGATGACCAACCGGACGCCCGCGAGGGACAGGCCGGACGCCCTGGGGAGACGGAGAGGTTCGCAGTACCGCGGAAGCCGGGTAATGCCGGGGGAGGGAAGGGACCTCAGTTCAAGACGAACGCAAGACGTAGTGAGGGACCTGGAGATTGGGCAACCTATCAACTCCGAAGAGTGTTCAGAAACTGCAGAAG
This sequence comes from uncultured Alphaproteobacteria bacterium, assembly GCA_963758945.1. GTDB lineage: Bacteria > Pseudomonadota > Alphaproteobacteria > Rhizobiales > Xanthobacteraceae > VAZQ01. The sequence continues at coordinate 121,044 of CAVWXY010000001.1, forward strand.
GCGTTGCACGCGAAAGCGAAGGCAGAAGCCGGCTACCGTTTCTACGCCCTCTACGACAAGATCACCCGCGACGACATCTTGGCTCATGCCTATGCCCAGTGCCGCTCCAACAAGGGCGCACCGGGGGTGGACGGACAAGAGTTTGCGGACATCGAAGCGTATGGAGTGCAACGGTGGCTTGGCGAACTGGCGCTTGCGCTCAAGCAGGAGACTTACCGACCAGACCCCATCAGAAGAGTGTTCATACCGAAAGCCAACGGCAAACTCAGGCCGCTGGGCATCTCGACCTTGCGCGATCGGGTATGCATGACAGCAACGATGCTGGTGCTAGAACCGATTTTTGAAGCCGACCTTCCACCAGAACAGTACGCCTACCGTCCCGGGCGCAACGCCCAACAGGCGGTGGTCGAGGTGGAATCGCTGCTGTATCGGAGCCACCCGGAAGTCGTCGACGCCGACCTCGCGGACTACTTCGGGAGCATTCCACATGCCGAACTTCTAAAGTCGGTAGCGCGCCGGATTGTAGATCGGCGCATGCTGCATCTGATCAGGATGTGGCTGGAATGCCCCGTGGAAGAAACCGACGATCGAGGACGGAAGACACGCACAACCGAGGCTCGGGACAACCGGCGCGGCATTCCGCAGGGATCACCGATCTCACCATTGCTGGCAAACCTCTACATGCGCCGGTTCGTGCTGGGATGGAAGATGCTCGGGTTGGAGCGAAGCCTCGGCTCTCGTATCGTGACCTACGCCGACGACCTCGTGATCCTGTGCCGAAAGGGCAAAGCCGAAGAGGCCTTGCAGCGACTGCGCGAGATCATGGGAAAGCTGAAGCTCACGGTCAACGAGGAGAAGACACGGATCTGCAAGGTGCCGGAAGGGGAGTTCGACTTCTTGGGGTACACGTTCGGGCGGATGTATTCAGCGAGAACCGGCAAGGCGTATTTGGGGTTCCGGCCATCGAAGAAGAGCATCAAGCGCATGGTGGATAACATCCACGCGCTGACCGCCCGAACGGGGACATGGCAAGAGACCACAGGGATGGTGAAGAAGTTGAACCGCACGCTGCGCGGATGGGCGAACTACTTCGAAGTAGGCACCGTCACCAAAGCGTACCGGGCGATCGACAACTACACCGCTGTGCGGCTGCGCCGGTGGTTGCGCTTCAAGCACAAGGTCAGGCGCAGTAGGGGCGGGACTTATCCACTCTCGCACCTTTACGGGCACTTCGGGCTCGTACGCCTGTGCCGGCTTGGGCACGACGTGCCGTGGGTGAAGGCGTGAAGTCTTGTCCGAGAGCCGGATGCGGGAAATCTGCATGTCCGGTTCGATGAGCGGAATGTGGAAACGGAGTCAAGGTTGAACCACTAAGGCACCGCCAGACGAAAGGGGCGGACAACAGATATGTTCGGCCTACGGCCACCGCGCCACATCTCGACTCTACCACGGGTTGGAAATCGTTGATCGGATCGTAATCGAGAGACTTGTAGGAATGCTGATAGACCGCCACCGGCGCGATCGGCGTCAACAGCAGCGTCGTTCCGTCGGGTGTCGACTTCTTCACCGCCATGACCCCGACGCGGCCGGCGCCGCCGGTCACGTTTTCGACTATGACCGGGCTGTTGAGATCGAGGCGCATCTTGTCGGCAATCAACCGCGCCGTCGCGTCCCCGGAGCCGCCCGCCGCGAACGGAAAAATGATGTGGACCGGCCGCTCTTGTGCCCGGGCGGGCACCAGCCAAACGAGCCCCGCGAAGGCAAGCGACGCGAGCGCTGTGAAGGCGAGGCAAGTGACCAAGCGTCTGTGCATTTCTTCCTCCCGCTCCGGCACGATTTTTTGGTCACGATAACAGCCTTCCGAATTGCTCGGAAGCCCGCGCACATGCAACGGCCGCGAGGGAGCGATTGGTGAGTCGCGATATATCGCCGCGGATGTCGTGCTTTGCGGTCCCGTGAGCATCGCTATGGCAATCGGCTCCTTGCACTGGCACACTGCCGGGAAAATCCGACCCGAACACGAGGGTAAGGCCATGGCAGCACGCATCCGGCACATCGCACTGTCGGTGAAGGACATCGACGCGACGGCCGACTTCTACGAGAAGGCCTTCGGCCTCAAGCGCTCGCCGAAATCGGAAGGGCCGACCGCCTACCGGGTCTACATGAGCGACGGCGAAATCAACCTCGCGCTGTTGCAATACAAGAGCGAGGTCGGCTCAGGATTGAAGAATCCGAGCGAGTTCGTCGGCATTCACCATTTCGGCTTCCAGTGCGACGATCTCGAGCAGCAGCAGAAGCGGATCGAAGAGGCCGGCGGCAAATTCTTCTTCGATCTCGGCGACCCGGACGACGACGACTTCGAGCGCAAGTTCAAGGATCCGAACGGCATCATCTTCGACGTCAACTGGAAGGGCTGGACCATGACGTCCGGCAAGGCCAAGGCCAAGCCGCCCGGCAAGGCCAAGCGCAAGATCAAGCCCAAGCCCCAGTTGGCGGCATCCAGGACGAAGGGCGCCCGCAAGACCCGCCGGCGCAAGGCAGTCGTCGGGAAGAGCAAATCGAAATAAGATCAAGACAACACGACCGACCGGAAGGGGTCGGCGCAGGGATGGAACGCCGATGAGACGGCTGGTTGCTTCGCTCATGCTGCTCACGCTCGCCGACATTGGCGGTGCGCAGGCACAAGGCTATCCGACCCGTGCGGTGACGATCGTGGTGCCGTTCGCCGCCGGCGGCCCCGCGGACATCACCGGCCGCATCGTCGCCGACCAGTTCTCGCGCGCGCTGGGGCAGCAGTTCATCGTCGAGAATGTCGCCGGCGGCGGCGGCACAACCGGTACGGCGCGTGCCGCACGCGCCAATCCCGATGGCTATACGCTGGCGCTCGGCCACATGGGGACGCATGCAGCCGCGGTCGCACTCTATCCCAACCTGGCCTACAGGCCGGACGTTGATTTCGAGCCCGTCGGGCTGGTCGCCGAGCAGCCCGAGGTGCTGGCGGTGCGCAAGGACTTGCCGCCGGACACGCTCAAGGATTTCGTCGCATACGCCAGGGCCAACGAGAGCAAACTGAACATGGCACACGCCGGCATCGGCTCGGTGTCGCATGTCGGCTGCCTGCTGCTCAATGCGGCGATCGGCATCAAGCCGACCATGGTGCCGTTCACCGGCACCGGGCCGGCCATGAACGCCCTGATCGCCGGCCAGGTGGACTATGTCTGCGACCCCATTCTGGGTCCGCTGCCGCATGTGCGGGCGGGGACGATCAAGGCGCTCGCCATCGCCGCCGGCAAGCGCAGTTCGCTGTTGCCGGAGATACCGACCGCGGCCGAAGGCGGCTTGCCGCAGTTCGACGTTGCGCCGTTCTATGGCGTGTTCGCGCCCAAGGGCACGCCGCAGCCGATCATCGACCGGTTGGCTGATGCCTTGAATAAGGGCCTCAACGAGGACCTCGCGCGCGAGCGCCTGCTCGGGCTCGGAGCGGAGGTCCCCGCGCCGAACCGGCGCGGTCCGCAGCCTTTGCGGGCACTGGTGAAGAGCGAGATCGCGCGCCTTACGCCGATCATCCAGGCCGCCAGCGCAAAGCAGGCCCGCTGAGCGATAATGCGCGTGCAGATCGATGGGAGGGTACGATGAAAGGGAATTGGCGCTGCTATCTGCTGGCGTGCTCGCTGGCGGTACCGACCGTCGGCGTGGCCGGCGCACAGACCGGGCCCTACCCGAACAAGGCGGTACAGATCATCCTGGATTCGTCGGCGGGCAGCGCCCCGGACGTGTCCTTGCGGTTCGTCGCCGATCGGCTGAGCCAAGTCTGGGGCCAACAGATCCTGGCGGTCAACCGCCCGGGTGCCGGCGGCAGCCTGGCGGCGCGGTCGGCAGCGGAGGCCGCGCCGGACGGATACACGCTCTACCAGCCGGTGCTGTCGACGTTCGTGTCGTTGCATCCGGCGGCGCCGAACGTTCCCTTGCACGTGCCGAAGGACTTTCTGCCGATCGGGTTCGTGTCGGAGAACCCGATGTTCATCGCGGTCTCTCCGACGCTGGGCGTCTCGACCCTGCCGGAACTGATCGCGCTCGCCAAGAAGCGTCCCGGCGAAGTCCAATATGCCACGACCGGGGTCGGGCGCTTGACGCACCTGACCGGGGAATTGCTGCAGCACGAAGCGGGAATCAAGCTGCTGCTGGTGCCCTATACCGGCGGACCGGCGCATGCCTTCAGCGACGTCGCGAGCGGGCGTGTCGCCATGATCATCGAAGGCTATTCGGGCATCGCGGGAGCGGCGCGATCGGGTTCGGTGAAGCTGATCGCGGTGGCCACGGCCAAGCGCCTGGCCGAGTTCCCCGACCTTCCGACCGTGGCGGAGACGATTCCGGGTTTCCAAGCCACCGGCTGGGGCGTACTGGTGGCGCCGATCGGAACGCCCGAAGCCACCGTCGGCAAGGTGAGCGCAGACCTGCGCAAGGTCGTCGTCGAGCCGGAATTGGAGAAGAAGCTCGCGGCGCTCGGCAGCTACACCAATCCGATGACGCCGGCCGAAGCGACGGCGTTCATCCATCAGCAGCAGAAGATGTGGCAGCCGGTGCTGGACGACATCGCCAAGAAGCAGCCGAAGTGAACGCGGAGTCATTCGGCGATCGTCACTGTCGGATCGGCAACCCCCGCAGGTCTGCCGTGCCCATGATGTCGCCGCTTCCGCAACCAGGATGACGGTTCCGGCGCGAGGCGTCGGGGCCGGCCGGGGTAAGGCCTGCATGGTGCGCAGACGTCGGCGGGCAAAGCATTCGATTTGAGCTTCGATCGGGCGAGGGAAATCGGCCGGCCGCGATGCGTACCGCGTACGGCGACGCGGAAACTGGCCACGAGCCCAAGGAGAGGGACGATGCCCGAGGACGCACGGAACCGCGAACGGCCTCGTCGTCGACCTTTCGCCGCATGCCTTGCTTTATGTCTGGCCATTCCGCTGTGCGGCTCGGTTGCGCGGGCGCAGTCGGTCGCCTTCATCAATCCCGGGAAGTCCGACGAGGTCTACTGGATGACCGTCACGCAGGGCATGCAGGCCGCCGCCCACAGCCTCGGCATGGCGTTCGACGTGCAGTATGCCCAGCGCGAGCCGCTCAAGACATTCGAGATTGCGCGCGAGCTGGTTGCCCGCCCCGCCGGCAATCGACCCGGATATGTGGTGATCACCGACGATTATTCCGTGGCCGACCAGCTGGTGAAGATCATCGACGCCGCCGGCATCAAGACCTTTCTCGCCTACAGCACGATTCCGGTCGACCAGCGCAGCGGCATCGGGTCTCCCCGCGCCAAGTACAAAGGCTGGCTCGGCTCGCTCGAGCCGCGGGCGGAGGACGCCGGCTATCTGACCGCGCACGCGCTGATCGCGCACGGCAAGAAGGAGAAGGCGTTCGGGCCCGACGGCAAGCTGCACCTGCTGGCGATCGCCGGAGACCGCTCGACCCCCTCGTCGCTCAAACGCAATGAGGGCATGCGCCGCGCGGTCAGCGAAGATCGCAGGGTCGTGCTCGAGCAGGAGGTGTACGCGGAGTGGAACCGGCAGATCGCCGCCGAGCAAGCCGAGTGGCTCTACCGGCGCTATCCGGCCGCCAGGCTGGTATGGGCGGGCAACGACCTGATGGCGTTCGGCGCCATGGCCGCCTGGGAGAAGCGCGGCGGCAAGCCCGGACTGGACGCGTGGTTCAGCGGCATCAACACCTCGACCGAGGCGCTCGAGGCGATCAAATCGGGCCGCCTCGCCGCGCTCGCCGGCGGCCATTTCATCACCGGCGCGTGGGCGTTGGTGATGATCTACGACTACCATCACGGCCGCGACTTCGCCGACGAAGGGCTCGAGCTCGAGCGCTCGATGTTCGCCGAGTTCACGCCGCTGCTTGCGGACCGCTACATCGAGCGGTTCAGCGGCGGTTTCGAAGGCGTCGACTTCGGCCGCTACAGCAAGGTGAAAAATCCGCGGCTCAAGCGCTACAACTTCGGCTTTGCGCAATTGCTGGAGGCCAAGCCTTGATCGCGGATCGCATGGATCACTTGGTCTACAGATTGCTCATCCGCTGCGATTGCAGGCTGACATGGTGCCCCGCAATCCAGCCGGACAGACGCAGCCGCCGACCGCTCCGCAAACGCCTCAATGGTATGGGCCCGGCCCATGGTTGATGTGGGGTGACGGCTACGGCTGGCAGTATTGGTGGATTTGCCCGCTCATGATGCTGTTCATGATCGTCGTTTTCGCCGTCATCTTCCTCGCTGTTCGGGCGACGGTTCGCATCGCTGGGATCCGCCGTGGCGCGGCCCAAGCCACTTGGCGCTGCAGATCCTGAGCGAGCGCTTTGCGCGAGGCGAAATCCACAAGGACGAGTACGAGGAGAAGAAGCTGACGATCCTGTCCGGCGGACGTCAATAGTCCAGTCGTCGATCCCGAGGGGGCGGGTGCGAGCCGCTTCGCACATCTCGGCCCCTGCCGCGATTTACGAGCCTACGAGGCCGCGCGCCTATCGATCGCAACAGGCCGACGGCACTCGAGCCCCCCGTGTTGCGTTGGCTTGAGGACTGCAGCAGGCTCCTTCGTGCGCGACGCGTGGATCATTCTCCACGCTGATGCCGTAATCGGTGCTTTCGCCGGTAGTAAAGAAGGTTTCCCAGGAAATTCCCTCGGGATCGTCGATCCAGGACTTCTCTGACTTGGCGTAGCAACAGGTCGTCTGCCCCTGTTCGAGGATCGTTCCCCCGGCCTGCCGAAGGCGGGCGTAAACCTCGTTCAACTCGCCTTCGCTTTCCACCTGAATGCCGAGGTGGTCCAGGCCCGGCTGTTTTCCGCGCGTGGAGATCGCGAAATTGACGCGCGGATCATCGAGCATCCATTTCGCATAGTCGGGCTTCACCACCGCAGGCTGCGTCGCGAACAGCGCGGAATAGAAGCCGATGGACCGGTCGAGGTCCTCGACGGCGACGTGAACGTGCATGCGTTTCATCACACCTCCTCCTTTAGAAAGCCGGAACCTTTGCGCGTTTCGATCGCGGGGGCTTGGCGGCAGCGGGCACGGGGTTAATGCGAGCGCCCTTGCAGCAATTGTCGGTGAGATAGGCCAGCAGCGCGTTCATCGTGTCGTATCGCGCCGCATAGATCATCGAGCGGCCGTCACGCCGCACCGACACCAAGCCCGCCGCCCGCAGCCGGTCGAAGTGAAACGACAACGTATTCGGCGCGAGCCCAAGCGCGGCCGCAACTTGGCCCGCCGGGAGACCGGCTGGTCCGGCCTGGACGAGCAGCCGGTAGACATCGAGCCGGTTGTCCTGCGCGAGGGCAGCCAAGGCGACGACGGCGCTTGATTTTTCCATGTTTCAACGAATATAGAATTACATCCCGCCTGTCAATCATTATTTCGATGAAGATTGAAATGAAGGTCTGGCCAGCACAGCCAGGGCGCCGGTCAGCCATGGAACGGCATCCGTGAGACGTCCTTGCAAGACGCTCAGGAACGCGGCCGGTGTTTTTGATGCATCTCAACGGGCTCATCCCGATCATTTGCTAGCGAACCGGCAAGTTGAAACGACCACCCGTCCACCCGCGCACACGCAAGCCTGGAGAGGTGCGCAATGCTCGAATACGATGTTGTCGCAACCCGCATCGATGCCCACGGTAGCTCAGCCCGCTGCAAGCAGGCCGAAATCGTTCTCGACACCGACGTGAACGGCCGCCCGGATGCTTTCAACCCGGCAGAATTGTTCCTTGCCGCCGTTGCCGCCTGCATGATCAAGGGCATCGAGCGCGTTGCGCCGATGAACCATTTCAAATTCCGCAGTGTCGACGTTCGCCTCCACGGCGTCCGTCAGGACAGCCCGCCGTTCATGTCCTCGATTACCTACGAGCTGATCGTCGATACGGACGAGGACGATCGCCGCCTCGATCTTCTGCATTACAATGTGCGCAAGTACGGCACGATCTCGAGCACCGTGGCCGCCGCTACCAAGCTTGAAGGCAGGATCGTCCGGGCTCCAATTTCGAGGCAATTGGATGGTGCTTCACCATGACATCCCGCTCGGCATAGTCTCGCGGCTCAGCGGCCGCGAGGTGTGGTGCGGAGAACGGAATTCGTTACGCTACGACGATAACGGACGAGAGGAAAATGGCCATGGCCGAGAGACAAGTCGTCATCTGTTCGCCCGTACGAACCGCGATCGGCACCTACGGAGGTACGCTCAAGGACGTGCCGGCGGTCGATCTCGGCGCCGGAGTCGTCCGCGCGACCCTCGATCGCGCGAAACTGCCGCCTGGCGAAATCAATACTGTCGTCATGGGCAACGTCATCCAAGCAGGCAACAAGATGAACCCGGCGCGGCAGGCGGCGATCAACGGCGGCGTGCCGGTCGACGTTCCTGCGATGACGGTGAACCGCGTGTGCGGCTCGGGCGCGCAAGCAATCGCCAGCGCCGCGCAGGAGGTGATGCTCGGCTTCATCGACAGCGCGGTCGCCGGCGGCATGGAGAACATGGACCGGGCGCCCTACCTCATGAGCTCCGGGCGCTGGGGATATCGGATGGGAGACGGCCAGATTTTCGATGCCATGCTCATGGACGGCCTCAACGACGCGTTCTCCGGCCAGCATTCCGGATGGCACACGGAGGATCTCGCCCGCTCGCATCAGATCACCCGTGAGGACCAGGATCGCTGGGCGGCGCGCTCGCAGAAGCGGTTTTCGGCGGCGCAGTCGGCCGGGAAGTTCGCAGCGGAGATCACCGCGGTCGAAATCGCATCGCGAAAGGGCCCGGTCAGCTTCGACAAGGACGAGCACAATCGGCCGGACACGACGCTGGAAAGTCTATCCAGGCTCAAGCCGGCGTTCCGCAAGGATGGCACGGTCACCGCCGGGAACGCGCCGGGACTCAATACCGGCGCCGCGGCCATGATCGTGGCCGACCGCGCCTGGGCCGATCAGAAAGGCCTGCGACCGATGGCGCGCCTCGTCGCCTACGGTGTCGGCGCGGTCGAACCCGGCATGTTTGGTTTGGGTCCGGTGCCTGCGGTGAAGCAAGCGCTCGACCGCGCCGGCTGGAAAGCCGGAGATATCGAGCGGATCGAGATCAACGAGGCCTTCGCCGCCATCGCGATCGCAGTCACCAAGGACCTTGGTTTGTCCGAAGACGTCGTCAACGTGGAAGGCGGCGCGATCGCGCTCGGACACCCGATCGGCGCGACCGGCGCGGTGCTCACGACCCGTCTGCTGCATTCGATGCAGCGCGACGGGATCAGGAAGGGGATCGTCACGCTCTGCATCGGCGGCGGGCAGGGTATCGCGCTGGCGCTGGAACGTGTCGCCTGAGGGCCAACCGATCGGTGCAACGCCAATGCCGGAGTGTTTGAACGCCGTCGGCTGATGGATTGTTGGCCACGATACCGGCGGCGCCCGCCGCTGGTCCCATTGCCCATATGTTCCTTGACTTGGGAGCTTTCGCAATGAGCAAGGATTTCGCACAGATCGCCAATGACGTGATGACGGGTGTCGGACTGTTGCGGCAAGGCGCGCCGGATACGATGAAGGCCTTTGGCGCTCTTTCGATGGCGGCGACTGCTCCCAAAGCCATCGATACGAAAACGAAGGAGCTCATGGCACTCGCGATCGGCATCGCGGTTCACTGCGACGGCTGCGTCGCCTACCACACCAAGATGGCCCATCAGCACGGGGCCACCCGTGAGGAGCTTGCCGAGACGGTTGCTCTTGCCGTCTACATGGGAGGCGGACCGGCGGCGGTGTACGGAGGAGATGCGCTGAGGGCGTACGATCAGTTCAGCGGCACAAAGACGTAATGCGTAATCGATGAGCAAAAACCCGGCGAAGAAGCCTATGGCAATATCAGGGAGACGTGCAGTGACGGTTCTCCTCACGGAGGAGCATCTGCGTAAAATGATCGAGGATCATCTGCTGAAGGAGGACGAGATAGGCGATCGGGTCAAGGTCGCTCGCATCGTGCAAAAGCTGTTGGACACTGGCTTGGGACTTCCGGACAGGCCATGGCACGACTGGGATGACTGGGTGAAAGGGCTTGAATGACGGGTGCGTTGATACGTAAGACACGCTAATGACCGGCATACCAGAATTTCTGACTACAGCGCCGCGGCACCTGTTCTTTACCGGCAAAGGCGGCGTAGGAAAGACATCGCTCGCATGTGCAAGCGCTGTCTTGCTGGCCGATAACGGGCAGCGCGTACTCTTGGTGAGCACCGATCCGGCATCGAACCTCGACGCCGTCCTCGGCACCGAACTCGCGAATAGCCCGACCCCTATTACCGGGGTCCCTAACCTGCAGGCCATGAACATCGATGCCGAGCAGGCCACGCGCGATTATCGCGAGCGGACGGTCGGGCCATACCGAGGCGTGCTGCCGCCGCACGAGCTCATGCTGCTCGAAGAGAGGCTGTCGGGAGCCTGCACCGTCGAAGTTGCGGCGTTTGACGAGTTTGCGTTGCTGCTGAGCGACCCGGACAGAACGGAACAGTTTGATCACGTGATTTTCGATACGGCGCCGACCGGCCATACGCTCCGCCTGCTCGAACTGCCTGCGGCGTGGACCGGATTTCTGGAAAGTGCACCCGGCGATGTATCCTGCCTTGGCCCGCTATCCGGTCTGAAGACACAACGCGAACGCTACGCCCGCACGGTTGGCGCACTCGCGGACCCAAAGCTGACCGCGATCATGCTGGTGGCGCGCCCCGAGCGGGTTGCGCTGATGGAGGCCGCGCGCACAAGCGCAGAGCTGCGTGGCCAAGCGATGACAAATCAGCTGCTGGTCATTAATGGCGTGTTTCACGCCACGGACCGCGATGATCGACTTGCTGCTGCCTTCGAACGGCGGGGAGCGGAGGCGCTCTCGCAAATCCCCGAAGATCTGGCCCGCCTGCCCCGGACGGAAATCCCTCTGCTCGGGAGCAACATTGTAGGACTCGATGCCCTGCGTTCCATGTTCGCGCCTCGCAGCGAGCAGATGTCGCCGCTTCTGAACCAGTTGAATTGCGACAAGACATCTCTTGCCTGGCTGATCTAGTCGACGAGCTCAGCCGATCCGAACACGGGCTCGTCATGGTCATGGGCAAGGGAGGCGTCGGAAAGACGACAGTCGCTGCAGCTGTGGCAGTTTCGCTCGCCAAACGGGGATTGCCGGTGCATCTCACGACCACGGACCCGGCGCAGCATATCTGGGAGACGCTCCAGTCCGAAGTTGCTGGACTGCGCGTAAGCTACCTCGATCCAAAACAAGAGGCCCGACAATATCGGAAGCGCGCGCTGGAAACAGCTCGGACGACCCTATCTGCCGAAAAGCTCGCGCTTTTCGAGGAGGAGTTGAAGTCGCCCTGCTACGAGGAGGTCGCCGTCTTTCAGGCGTTCTCGCGCACCGTCATGGGAGCGAGGAAGGAGTTGGTGGTGATCGATACTGCCCCGACCGGCCATACGCTCCTCCTGTTGGACACCGCAGGGGCCTACCATCGGCAACTGACGCAGCAGGCGACTGCGGGTCCGGGGCGCATTCGTACGCCCCTCATGATGCTACAGGATCCGGGGTACACGAAGGTCTTGATCGTTGCCTTGCCCGAGACCACGCCTGTGCTCGAAGCCAGCGTACTGCAGGACGACTTGCGTCGGGCGCAGATCGAGCCGTTCGCATGGGTCATCAATGGCAGCCTTGCAGCGGCGCAACCGCGTGATCCCGTGTTGCGATCCCGCGCGGCTGCCGAGCTTCCATTAATACACAAAGTCAAAGAGCAGCTTGCAAAGCGGGTTGCATTGATCCCATTTCAGGCGGAGGAACCTGTCGGCGTAGAACGTCTGAACTCGCTTGGGGCTGGGTAGCGCACCTCCGACCCGGATCGGAGTTCCAGTGGTCGAAGAGCTACGTCTTTGAAGTCGACCGCAGTATTTACCTTTGCGAGGCCTCAGGCCGAGGAATGGCGTTCCGCCTCTGCACCGCGCCTTGCTCGTACCAATCCTTCGAGCGGTTCACGAGCCAAACGACCGAGAGCATCACCGGAACCTCGATCAGGACGCCAACCACGGTGGCAAGCGCTGCACCTGAATCGAAGCCGAAGAGGCTGATCGCGGCAGCGACGGCCAATTCGAAGAAGTTGCTGGCTCCGATGAGCGCGGACGGCGCGGCGACGCAATGCGCTTCGCCGGCCGCGCGATTCAAGAGATAAGCGAGGCCGGAGTTGAAATAAACCTGAATCAGGATCGGCACGGCCAGAATCGCGATGATCAAGGGCTGTGCCAGGATCTGCTCACCCTGGAAGCCGAACAGAAGAACCAGTGTCGCAAGCAGCGCCAGCAGCGAAACTGGCTGCAACGCTGACAGGAGCTGCGCCAAAGCCTGGCTCCCGCCCTTCGCCAGCACACTGCGCCGGACGATCTGCGCGATGATGACCGGCACGACGATGTAAAGGACAACCGATAGGAGCAGCGTCTCCCATGGCACCGTGATCGCGGAGAGGCCGAGAAGCAGTCCCACGATCGGCGCAAAGGCGAACACCATGATGAGGTCGTTGAGCGCGACCTGGCTCAAGGTGAAGTGCGGCTCACCGTCCGAGAGATTGCTCCAGACGAACACCATCGCCGTGCAAGGCGCAGCTGCAAGGAGGATCAAGCCGGCGATGTAGCTGTTGATCTGTTCTGCCGGGAGGTAAGGCCTGAACAGCCAGCCGATGAAGAGCCAGCCCAGGAACGCCATGGAGAACGGTTTTACGGCCCAGTTGATGAAGAGTGTAACTCCGATGCCACGCCAATGCTCCTTTACGCGCGCGAGCGCCGCGAAGTCGATCTTCACGAGCATCGGAATGATCATCAGCCATATCAGGATCGCAACCGGCAGGTTGACCTTGGCGATCTCTGCCGAACCGATGACGTGGAACACTGCGGGAAAGAAGTGCCCAAGCGCAATTCCAGCGACAATGCAAAGAGCTACCCAAACTGTCAGGTAGCGCTCGAACGTGGACATGGTCAGCCTCGTTCTTTCGGGGTGAGCCCGCGTGCGGCGCGATCAACGAAAGTGGCGAGCGGCCCGAGTGCCGCCGGATCGAGCGAATAGCACACGCGCGGGCGCTCGATCTCGCCCACAATCAGCCCGGCTTCCTTCAGAATGCGTAGGTGCTCCGACGTTGTGGAGGCGGCGAGACCGATTTCCTCCACGATGTCGCAGCCGATGCAGGTCGTTCGTCGAAGCAGCGTCTCGACGATCCGCACGCGCGCCGGGTGGGCCAATGCTTTCGCGAGATGCGCGATCCGCTCCTGGCTGCTTTCGGTCGAAGCTGCTCTCTCACGATGGAGTTTGACAGCGGACATGCGACACTACTCCATTCTTCGCCAATCGACGAAATACGAAGTAATGCGCCGATGCACCCTTGGCAACCTCTTTCCTGAAGAACCGCATTCGATGCCGGTATCACGGTGGCTGAGCACGCAAGCGCGTGAAGAAGTCGTCATCACCGGGAGCACACCGCCAACGGGAACATGCCCCGGACATCGGCTGGCCGGGGCATGCCGCTGTTTTCTCGCTGGTCACCCGGCCGCATACTCCTCCGACTTGAAGGTCATGTGTCGCACGGCCTCGGGGGCGTCGGCGATCTTGCGGATTGCACCCCAGGTCTGCTTGTAGTTGGGAATGATGAATTCGTTGACCCCGGGCGAGACCACGTTGCCCTGCACGCCGGTCGGATAGGCGAACAGCATGAAGGTCTGTTTGCGCTTCGCTGTCGGCGTCGGGTAGACCACCGCCTGGGTCGAGCCGTTGTCGTTGTAGATCTCGACCAGATCGCCTTGCTTGAGGTTGAGCTCCGCCATGTCCTGCGGATTCATCTGGATGAACGGGTAGGGGAAGCGATCCATCACGAATTCGTTGTCCTGGTCGAGATACGCGTTTTGCCAGACGATGTTCGTGCGGCCATTGTTGATCAGGAAAGGCCACTTGTTCTTTTCCGCTTCCTTGCCCGGCGCCTGCAGGCCGCGCCATTTGGTTTCCATGAACGTCGCCTTGCCGTCCTTGCCGCCGAACTTGCCGTCGGCATAGAGGCGCTTGGTGCCGACGATCTTGCCGTCCTGGAAGCCGACGGCCGGCTCCTGGAAGCCGTTGGTGCCCATGGCGCGCAGCCGCGCATAGGTCACGAACTCCCCGCCTTTCTCATGGCCGTGATAGCCGTCCATGAAAGCGTCTTCCTCGGTCTTCCAGTCGAAGCCCTTGAACGCATCGGCCTGCTGCGGCTTGCCCTGCTCGCGCAGCACGCGCTCCATGTGGTTGGCGATGCGCGCGGCGATCAGGCAGTCCGGCATGGCCTGGCCGGGCGGGTCCATGTAACGCTCGGTGAGCCGCATCCGCCGCTCGCCGTTCATCGAGGTGAGGTTGGCTTCGCCGGCGGTCGCCGCCGGCAGCCAGACGTGACAGGCCTGGCCGATCTTGGTCGGCACGATGTCGACGTCGACCGCGAACAGTCCGCCGTTCTTGATCGCGCCGACGATGGCATTGATCAATGCGGGGCGATCGCCGTAGGGCACGGCGGTCATGGCGTCCTTCACCAGGTCCGTGCGCTTCTTGTAGGCCTCTTTGAATTTCAGCGCGTTCAGCGTGGTCTTGTAGTGGTCGCAGGCCCAGATGTGGTGCACGCCGCCTTTACCTTCGATCAAGAGCTTGTCGACATAGGCGGCGGGGCGGCCGACGTGGGCGTCCGACGGCCGCGAATAGCCTTCCTGGTGGCCGCCCATGCGCACGCAGCCGCCGCCGGGACGGCCGATGTTTCCGGTCGCCAGCGCCACGTTCACCAGCGCGCCGTTGGTGCGGTAGTTGTCGTTGCCCCAGATCAGCCCTTTCTCGTAGGCGAACATCGTGCGCCGTCGCGCCCCGCCTTGCTTGGGTTGCGCGATCCATTCGGCGGAGCGGCGGATTTGGTCCACGGTCAGTCCGGTGATCTGCGCCGCCTCCTCGAGGCTGGTCTTGTTGGCGGCCAGCGCCTTGTCGAAATCCTTGGTGGAGGCGGCGATGAAGGCTTTGTCGGTCCAACCCTTCTCGGCGATGTAGGTGAGCCAGGCGTTGAACAAAGCGAGGTCGGTGCCCGAGTTGATCGCGAGATGCATCACCCGGTCCTTCCCCGCTTCGACTTCGCAGGCATTGACCGTGACGGTGCGGCGCGGGTCGACGATGACGATGCGCGCCGGCTCGAGCGGCTCGGCGCCGAATTCGGCGCGTTTCTTGTCCGTCGAGGTGCCGCGCAGGTTCGGCACCCAGTGATTGAGGAAATAGTTGGTCTGCGTCTCCAGCGCGTTGGTGCCGACCGCCACGATGGTGTCGGCGAGCTCGGCGTCCTCGTAGCAGTTGTTCAATTCCCCGACGCCCATGTCGCGGGTGGCGTGAACCTCCGAATTGTAGGCTGGGCGGTTGTGGATGCGGATGTTCTTCACCTTCATGGCGCCGAAATAGAGCTTGCCGGTGCCCCAGGTGTTCTCGTAGCCGCCGCCGGCGCCGCCATGGTCGAAAGCGGAGACGAACAGCCCGTCCTCGCCCATGTCGTTGATGACCGCGACGGTGACTCGCGCGACGAGATCGAGGGCGTCGTCCCAGCTGGTCGGCTGCATCTGGCCGTAACGCCACACCATCGGATCCGTGAGGCGTTGCAGCTCGGTGTTGCGCGCCCGCGAATAGCTCATCTCCGCCATGCGCGCGCCCCGCACCGAGCCGAGGCCCGAATTCACCACGCACCCCGTGTCCGGCTTGATGACGATGTGCACGTCCTCGCCGTTCTGGCGGACGATGTTGTACATCGAGGGGGAGTACCACGCGCCGGTGTTGGCCGGCTGCTGCTCGCCGAGGTCGACGCCGAACTTGTTCTGGTCGGCGGCCGCGCCGCCCTGCTTGTTCACCGGCCAAGTATAGGCCTTGTAGCCGCAACCGACGATGCAGTAGTGGCAAGTGACGTTGGACTCCTTGGCGTCCTTCGGCGCGATCGGAAGCCGATCGATCTGACGCTTGTAGGCCATGGTTTCCTCCTCGGAGCATTTTCCGGAAAAGTGGCAACCGGTTTTCCGCAGAAAATGCGACCACTAAAAAAATCTGAAGCGCATCCCGCGTTTAGCGGGAATGCGCTTCAGAGCACGTTGGACAGCCGGCCGTACAGCAGCTCGTCGAGGCCTTCGGCGTAGATGTCGCCGTTGGCATCGACGCGCAGCATGTACTGCGGCAGGTTCTGCGTCGCCTGACCCCAGATCTGCTGGCCGCCCGCGTCGCAATCGAAGCGCGAATAGTGCCCGGGGCAATTCAGCGTGTGATCGGATGCCCGGTAGCCCAGCGGGAATCCCTTGTGCGGGCAGGTGGTGGAGAATCCGACGATGTCGCCGTCGGGACCGACGCCGGTGGGCACGCGCTTGCCGAGTTTCAGCAGCACGCCGGGCGCATCCCGATCGGGATAGGAGACGTTCAGGGGCTCGTCGACCTTGAGGTCGCGGACATTGGCGAGCCGGTTCGAGGGATATTCCACCCGCGCGGGTGCCGGCGCGCTTTGCGCCGGCGCGGGTACCACCGTCGCCGCCGCCATGCCGGCCGCGGCAAAACCGGCGCCGGACAGGAATCGTCGGCGGCCGGCATCGACCATCTTCGGACAGCTCGTCATCGCATTCCTCCCGTTTCTCATTGTTGCCGACCCTCGGCCGGAGCTCTCCGGGCTGGGTTCGGGTGGCGCTTGTTTGTCGGCCGCTGGCGCCAGTCTGCCGCCGCGGATGTCACAAAAGCATCATGATGCCTGTGCTTATGTCGAGAAATCTGGTACTAAACGATACTAGAAATATTCCAGCTTGTCACGAGGAGCCGGCGCCCGCTAGAACGGCGGCGCCGAAATATCGGTTCGAGGTCGATTGATGCGAAAGACGTCCTTGGCGGTGGTCGGCCACGTCGGTCCGGTGCCGCGCGGCGACCGGATATCAGCCGCTCATGCGCTCGCGGCGCTTGCCGCGCTCGGTCAGCCGACGCGGCTCGCGATCCTGCGGCTGCTGATGCGGCGCGAGCCGGACGGGCTCGCCGCCGGAGCGATCGCCGAATCCGTGGGCTGCCCGCACAACACGTTATCGACCCATCTCGGCATCCTGGCCCGCGCCGGCCTGGTCCATGGCACCCGCGACGGCCGCTCCATCGTCTATCGCGCAGATGTCGAGGGAATGCGGGCGCTGGTCGGTTTCCTGATCAACGATTGCTGCGACGGGCACCCGGAGATTCTGCAATCTCGCGGTCGCCCTGCGCGACGACGGCTGCTGCACGCCCGCGCCCAAGAGCAACCCACGCAGGACATAGCTCATGCCCGATGTCGCCGACCGAACCCCGTTCAACGTCCTCTTTCTGTGCACCGGCAACTCGGCGCGCTCGATCATGGCCGAGGCCATCCTCAACCGGGAAGGCCGCGGCAAGTTCCGCGCCTTCTCGGCGGGAAGCGCGCCGAAGGGCCGCGTGCATCCCTACACGCTCGATCTCCTGCGCAAGTTGAACTTCGACGTCGGCTCCGCTCGCTCCAAGAGCTGGAGCGAGTTCGCGCGTCCGGACGCGCCGCAGCTCGATTTCGTGTTCACGGTCTGCGACGATGCCGCCGCCGAGACCTGTCCGGTGTGGCCGGGGCAGCCGATGACCGCACATTGGGGCGTACCCGATCCGGCCGCCGCCACCGGCAGCGAGGCCGAAATCCGTCTCGCCTTCGCCGACACGTTCCGCATGCTCAACAACCGGATTTCCATCTTCGTCAACCTGCCGATCCGCTCGCTCGACAAGCTCTCGCTGCAGAAGCAGCTGGATTCGATCGGGAAGACGAAGGGCGCCGCCGCGCCGCCGGCGACCGCGGCCGAATGAGCGACGCGGCCTTCCCGCTCTCCCGGCGTCTGCTGGCGGAGGCCCTGGGCACCGCCATTCTACCGTCGTCGGCTCCGGCATCATGGCGGAGCGCCTCGCCGGCGGCAACCAAGCGATCGCGCTCCTCGGCAACACCATCCCCACCGGCGCGACCCTGGTAGTGATCATCACCATCCTCGGCCCGATCTCGGGCGCGCATTTCAATCCCGCGGTCACTCTGGTCTTCGCCGGGCGCGGCGAGTTCGCCTGGAGCGAAGCGGCTCCCTACGTAGCCATTCAATGCCTGGCCGGCGTCTGCGGCACGGTGATCGCGCATCTGATGTTCGACCTTGCGCCGCTGGCCATCGGCACGACCGCGCGCAGCGGTGCGCCGCAATGGTTCTCGGAGGCCGTGGCCCCGTTCACGCTGGTGCTGGCGATCCTCGGCGGCGTGCGGTACGCGCCGCAGGCGATCCCGTGGCTGGTCCTCGGCCTGACCATTACCGCCGCCTACTGATTCACCTTTTCGACCTCCTTCGCCAATCCGGCGGTGACGCTCGCGCGCGGGTTCACCACCACCTTCTCGGGCATCGCGATCAACCACGTGCCGGGCTTCATCGCCGCGCAGCTGCTCGGG
Organism: uncultured Alphaproteobacteria bacterium; assembly: GCA_963758945.1. Taxonomy (GTDB): domain Bacteria; phylum Pseudomonadota; class Alphaproteobacteria; order Rhizobiales; family Xanthobacteraceae; genus VAZQ01. The sequence goes on from CAVWXY010000001.1 coordinate 139,532, forward strand.
GCGGCGGCAGCGGCCGCGACCTGCGCGGCGCTGTTCTCGGCGACCGCGGGGCGCTTCGGGAAGGCGGTCGAACCGGGAGAATAGGGGTCGCGTCCCGCGCCGGTTGTTCGTCGCGAGATCCCTGCTACGGCTGACCGGGCGCAAGCCCGGGAATCGTCGATGGCGCAGTTCCGGCATCGTCGCCGACCGCGAAAAACTGCTCCAGCATGCGATTGACGAGCCCGGCCTTGGTCGCGAACACGAAGTGATCGCCTCCGGGATCTCCATGAGATATGCGTTCGGGATCCGGTGGCGCATGAATAGTCCCACCGCGGCAGGCACCTCGCGGTCGAGCGCGCCGGTGATCAGCAGGGTCGGCGCCTCGATCCGGGCGAGCAACCGGCGGTCGTCGTCTTGCCCGATATTGTTGAAGAATGCCGCGATCGTGTCGGGTCCGGGCTGCAGACGCATTTTTCGATAGCGGGCAGCTGCAAGCGGTTCGCTTGCACCGCGCGACCCGGCGGCCGAATGTTCAGTGTCTTCGGGACGAGATCGCCGAATAGGCGACGCCGGTGAACCCGGGGATTTCGACCAGTTCAGGGCGGCAATCGTGTTCGCAGAGCTGATCGATCACGTAGTCGGCGACGCAGTTCGAGATCAATTGCCGGGGATCCTCGAGCACGAATCGAAGCCGGCTGACGAGCGCGAACATGTCCTGGGCCGAGGACACCCTCGGCAGCTCGCTCACGGCCTCGGTGGTGCGATCGATGACGGGGCCGCGCGGCTGCACGAACCGATAGCGCGGATAGCCTGCGAACATGCGGCCGGCGAGCTCGACATTGGCACGGGTGTTGAACCAGAGCGTCCGGTACTCTTCCTCGAGCCGGTTCCAGCGCTCGCGGCCGCCGCTGCTCGCCGGCATCAGATCGGGCGCCCACGGCACGATATAGACCCTTTCCGCCGGAAGCCGGCCTTCGCCTGCGCGCGCGAGCAGGTGGCACATATTGTTGCTGGACCAGGTGAGCCCTGCCGTCGCGCGGCCCGATTGCCCCGTGACCAGCACCATCAGCCGCTCCCAATGCAGCGCACTCCCGCGCAGCCACACGATCATGCGATGACCGATGTCGAGGGCGGTCAGGCAGAACGTCGCGATCATCACGTGATTGAACGGGATGGGCGGAGCGCCGGGCTCGGTCGCCTCCAGATAGCTCGCGCGCAGGCGCTCGAAGGTCAGGCACGCCTCGTCCGCCAAGGCGGATCGCAGGTAGTTCGAGGTGACCGTGCAGGCATAGTCGACGAGATCGACGAGCTTGGGAACGTGGTCCGCCCACGCCGCGACCGCGATCTTGTCGCGCCAGAGCTCCAGCGTGTTCGCCGCCTGCACCGTGCGCAATTGGTCGAGCAGCCGCCGCGCATCCGCGCGCCAGGGCGAGCCCGCGGGATCGAGCTCCCGCATCCGCGCCAGCGCGGCGACCGCCGGGCCGAGGTGCGAGATCGCCGCCAGCTCGACGAAGCCCCGGGTATCGAGCCGAAAGCTCTCCACGGCGGGAGGACGGCCTCGTCCCGGGAAGACCGCGACGTCGGTGCCAGAGGTGACGACGAGCTCGCCCGCTGCACCGGCATGCTCTGCTGTCCGCGTCAGGTGGCTGCCGACGCTGTCGGGATCCGACGTGTACAGCTTGAAGAGTTGCTCGAACTCTGGTGAGGGGACGAATGCCATGTCGTTCTCCCGGAAATCAGCGCGCCGCCGACGTGCGGAGCCGGCGATTTCAATCGAATATGATGGCGCCGCGCGGCCGGCGCGCGTCAACCCCGAAAGCGGTAGACGACGCTCTCGTCCGAAACCGCACGTCTGCGCTCCATCTGTAAAAAAGTCGGAACAGCCGCTTTGCGTCGACCATGCTCGTTTGACGGGGAAGGCGCGCGGCCGCGCGCCGACCCGACATTGTCGCTGCTCGCGCAAAGCCCTATGACTCCGGCGTGACATGACGGCAACTCACGATAGCGGAGACGTCCGCAACGGCCGATGGCTGCATGGCTCGAAGCGCATGCGCCTCGTGCTGCCAGTCGCCGCGATCGTGTTCGCCTGCTTGTGGGCGCTGGGTGCGCTCGCCGCCGGCCCTGCGCTCGCGGGCTTCGTGCTGATCGCCGCGGCGGCACTGGTGGCGGCCGCAAGCCGCGAGGCCGCGCCGACGGCGCTCCCGAGAACCGAGCCTCCCGCGGCGCGCATCGGCGATCCGCTGATCGAGGCGGTGCTGGCGGGGTTGCCAGATCCCGTGGTCGCACTCGACCGCCGCGGTGACGTCGTTGCGCTCAACGCGCGGGCCGCTGCGGTCGCACCTGCGCTGCGCCCGGGCGAGCCGATCTCGCTCGGGCTGCGCGTGCCCGAGGTGCTGGAGGCGATCCGCCGCGCCAATGCCACCGGGACCGCGCAGCATGCCGAGTTTTTCGACCGCGTGCCGGTCGACCGTTGGTACGAAGCGGTCGTCACACCGATATTGTCGGCCGGGCTGTCCGCCACGCCCGGGCTCGTGCTGCTCGCGTTCCACGATCTCACACCGCTGCGGCGGGTGGAGGAAATGCGCGCCGATTTCGTCGCCAATGCGAGCCACGAGTTGCGCACCCCGCTTGCCGCGCTGTCCGGCTTCATCGATACCTTGAAAGGACCGGCGCGCGACGATCCGGCGGCGCGCGAGCGCTTCCTCGCCATCATGCAGGTGCAGGCGGACCGCATGGCCCGCCTGATCGACGATCTCCTGTCGCTGTCGCGCATCGAGCTCAACGCGCATCTGCGTCCCGACACCCAGGTCGATCTCGGGGCCATCCTGCGGCAGGTCGCCGACAGCCTGCAGACGCTCGCGCGCGACCGCGACGTCGAGGTCAAGACCATCGGAGCCCACAGCCCGCTGCTGGTCCCGGGCGATCGCGACGAGTTGATCCGCGTGTTCGAGAATCTGGTGGAGAACGCGTTGAAATATGCCGCGTCGGGCAAGCGGGTGGATATCGCGCTGTCGGTCGCCGAGGCGGTGGACGGCAAGCGTGAGGCACGCATCGCGGTGCGCGATCGGGGCCCAGGCATCGCGCCCGAGCATCTGCCGCGGCTGACCGAGCGCTTCTACCGCGTCGACGTCTCCGAAAGCCGGGCCCAGGGCGGCACCGGGCTGGGCCTGGCGCTCGCCAAGCACATCCTCAACCGGCACGGCGGCCGGCTCACGATCGAGAGTGTCCTGGGGCAAGGAGCGACATTCACCGCTCATTTGCCGATGGCCGATGCGACGAAAGGCAATCCCTGACCGCGCTGCGACCGCACGACATCCGGATTCATCGAATGTTCTCGGGGTGCCGACAACGCCGCTTCCGAGCAGGGCAGTCCCCGCAATGACCCGGCGAGGGGTTCCTCGGGTTGATCGCCCGCCGCGCTTTGCTAACGTGTTGCAGCGAGCAGGAGAGGGCCTTTGACGCTTTCCCGTACCGTCGCGGCAGCCGGGGTGTTGGCTGCGACCATGATTACGTCCGCGGCGGCCACCGATGTTTCGGGCGCCGGTGCGACCTTCCCGTATCCGATCTACGCGAAATGGGCCGAAGCCTACAAGAAGGAAGCCGGTATCGTCGTGAACTATCGGCCGATCGGCTCGGGCGACGGCATCCGGCAGGTCCAGAGCAAAGAGGTGGACTTTGCCGCCACGGATATGCCGCTGAGCCTCGCCGACCTGGACATGGACGGCCTCGCGCAATTTCCCACGCTGACCGCCGGTGTCGTGGCGGTGGTCAACATCGATGGCGTCAGAGCCGGAGCCCTCACTCTCGACGGCGCGACCCTCGCCAGGATCTTCCTCGGCGAGATTAAGACATGGAACGACCCGGCGATCCGGAAGCTCAATCCGGGCGTAAGACTGCCGTCGCAGGGCATTACGGTCGTGTATCGCGCCGATGGCTCCGGCACCACGTTCCTGTTCACGGGCTACCTTGCCAAGGTCAGCCCCGATTGGAGGGCCAGGGTCGGCTCGGCCACCGCCGTCGAATGGCCGGCCGGCGTCGCTGCCGCCGGCAACGAGGGTGTCGCGAACGGCGTCGCACGCATGAAAGGCTCGGTCGGCTACGTGGAATACGCCTATGCCAAGAAGAACCGGCTCACCTACACCAAGCTGGTGAACCGGGAGGGTAAGACTATCGCTCCCGATGTCGGGGCGTTCGCGGCCGCGGCGGCCGGTGCGAACTGGGAGGGAACGCCGGGCTTCGGCGTGATCCTCACCGATGAGGCGGGCGCCGGGACCTGGCCGATCGCGGGCGCGACGTTCATTCTCGTACACAAGCAGCCGACTGACCCGGGCGCCGCCGGCGCGACATTGAAGTTCTTCGACTGGGCTTACGCCAAGGGCGGCAAGATGGCGGAAGAGCTCGACTACGTGGCGATGCCGGCCAGCGTCGTGGCCGCCGTCCGCCGGCTATGGGTCGCGCAGATCAAGGACGCCAAAGGCAAGCCTATTTACATGCCTTCGAAGTGACCTGCGCCAGGAAGATCGCGACGACCGACCCCGGACTTCTTCGGCTCGCTGCTGCCATTCGATCGCGGTGGCGGCTGGGCTCACTCGCGGCAATCGGCAAATTGAACTCATGCGAATGCGGTTCCTCCGCATCCACCGGGGTTTGGCTGTCATCCGACTGTTATGGAATGGTCATAAAGCCATTCGGTGGCGGGACGGTTTATGACCTCGGACGCGAGGGGGATGTGGCAGTGAGGATTCTTTGTGCATTCGCGGCAGCGACCGTCGTTGCTGGAGCCGCGATCGCGCCTGCCGGCGGCGCCGAGGTCTCGGGCGCCGGCGCGACCTTCCCCTATCCGATCTATGCGAAATGGGCCGAGGCCTACAAGAAAGAGACCGGTCATGTCGTGAACTATCAGCCGGTCGGCTCGGGCGAGGGCATCAGGCGGATCCAGGACAGGGAGGTGACCTTCGGAGCCACCGACATGCCTCTAGGCGCCGCGGATCTGGACAAGGATGGTCTCGTGCAGTTCCCGACCGTCGTGGGCGGCATTGCGGTCGTGGTCAACATCGACGGCGTCAAGCCCGGCGAGCTTATTCTCGACGGCCCTGCCGTCGCACGAATCTTTCTCGGTGAGATCAGCTCGTGGAGCGATGCCGCGATCCGCAAGCTCAATCCGAGCCTGAGGCTCCCCTCGCAGGCGATCGTCGTGGTGCACCGCTCCGACGGCTCCGGCACCACTTTCGCCTTCACCGATTACCTCAGCAAGGTGAGCGTGGAATGGAAGACCAGAGTCGGATCGATCACCTCGGTGGACTGGCCGACCGGTATTGGCGGCAACGGCAACCAGGGCGTAACCGATGGCGTCGCACGGACCAAGGGCTCCATCGGCTACGTCGAATACGCCTATGCCAAGCAGAACAAGCTCAGCTTCGCCAAGCTGATCAACAAGGGCGGCAAGCCCGTTGCGCCTACCATTCAATCGTTCGCGGCCGCGGCCGGCAGCGCGAATTGGGACGAAGCGCCCGGCTTCGGCGTAATCCTCACCAATGAAGGGAGTGCCGGCGCCTGGCCGATCGCGGGTGCGACTTTCATCCTCGTGCACAAGCGGCCGAGCAATCCGGCTGCGGCCGGGGCTGCGCTGAAATTCTTCGACTGGGCCTATGCCAAGGGCGGCAAAATGGCGCAGGAGCTCGATTATGTGCCGGTCCCGGAAAACGTCGTCGCTGCCGTGCGCAAACTGTGGGCGGCCGAGATCACGGATGCCCGCGATAAAGCGATTTACGCACCGCCGAAATGATCGGCCGATAGCACGCGTGCGCCGTTACGCTGTCGCGCTTGCAGCCTTGCAAGCTGACGCAAGCAAAGCCTCTCGAAATCTATAGCTCTTCCAGTTGTTTAGGTAGATCGAGGGCATGGCCGAAGTCCCCGGGTGTCATCCAACTGTCATGGAGCGATCATAGAACGTTGACATGCGACACGTAGGGATGCGGGCAGCCGCGAAATCGATCGGCACCCCGACGTGTTCGCTGATCGTCCCGGGCGTGTTGTTGAGCTACGCCACAAAACAAGCAACCACGACGCAAGGACGTGAGCCGTGGGTGAACGCCCGCGTCGGCTTGGCCTTTCATCTCGAAGCAAATCCGTCTCGAGCAACAGGAGAGAGCCCTTGAAACTTTTCCGCACTCTGACTGCGACCGGCATCATCGCCGCGGCGGCGATGGGACCTTCCCTTGCCATGGATATCTCGGGTGCCGGCGCCACCTTCCCCTATCCGATCTATGCGAAATGGGCCGACGCCTACAAGAAGGCGACCGGCGTCGGGCTGAACTACCAATCGATCGGCTCCGGCGGCGGCATCAAGCAGATCAAGGCGAAGACCGTCACCTTCGGCGCCTCCGATGCGCCGCTCCCGGGCAAGGAACTCGACGAGACCGGTCTCGTTCAGTTCCCCATGGTCATGGGCGGCATCGTGCCGGTGGTGAACCTCGAGGGCATCAAGTCCGGTGATCTGGTCATCGACGGGCCGACGCTCGCCAAGATCTTCCTCGGCGAGATCAAGACCTGGAACGATCCGGCCATCGCCAAGCTCAACCCGTCAGCCAAGCTGCCGTCACAGGCGATCGCGGTCGTGCATCGCTCCGACGGCTCCGGCACGACCTACAATTTCGCATATTACCTGGCCGAAGTGAGCCCGGACTGGAAGTCGAAGGTGGGCTTCAACACGTCGGTCCAATGGCCGGTCGGCATCGGCGCCAAGGGCAATGAAGGCGTCGCCAACAACGTCGCCCAGACCAAGGGCTCGATCGGCTATGTCGAATACGCCTACGCCAAGCAGAACAAGCTGACCCATACCAAAATGATCAACAAGGACGGCAAGACCGTCGCCCCCACCTCGGCGACGTTCCAGGCGGCTGCAGCCAATGCCAATTGGAGCTCGGTTCCCGGCTACGGCGTCATTCTCGCCAATCAACCCGGCGCGAATCCTGGCCGATGACCGCGGCAACCTGGATCCTGCTCTACAAGAAGCCGCAGGATGCGGCGGCCACCACCGAGGCGCTCAAGTTCTTCGCCTGGGCCTATGACAAGGGCGACAAGATGGCCGAGGAGCTCGATTACATCCCGATGCCGAACAACGTCGTCGAGAGCATCAAGAAGACGTGGGCGTCGGAGGTGAAGGACGCAGCGGGCAAGCCGCTGTTCGCGATGGCCCATTGACGCTCTACGCGCTCGGGAAGGGCGCCGTCCCCGGTGCCCTTCCGTTGTCCAGCTCTGTCCTCCAGTGCCGTCCTAAAGACGACTTGCGCGGCGGCCCACGGGCCGCTTGATTGGCCTCTCCCGGGGAGTAGCAGGGAGAGCTTGGATGCAGCCCGTCGGGAGGCAATTCGTGGTTGACGTCGCGTTGCAGGGCGGTGCCATCGAGATTGACGCAATAGCGGCGCGGGCCAAAGCTCTCAACCGGCTACGCATCAGAGACATCGTCTTTCGCGCGTTGACCCGCTGCCGCGGCGCTCGGGGTGCTGATCATCCTCAGCGGCGTGATCCTGTCCCTCATCGAGGGGTCGCTTCCGGCGCTCCGCGCCTTCGGCCTCGATTTTCTGGTGACGGAGAGCTGGAACCCGGTCACCGAGCAATTCGGGGCGCTGGCGCCGATCTACGGCACGTTGGTGACGTCGTTCATCGCCATGCTGATCGCGGTGCCGCTCGGGCTGCTGATCGCGACCTTCCTGACCGAGCTGTGCCCGATGTGGCTGCGCCGTCCCATCGGCATCGCCATCGAGCTCTTGGCGGGCATTCCGAGCATCATTTACGGCATCTGGGGCCTGTTCGTCTTCGCGCCGTTCCTGCAGGAGACCTTGCAGCCGTTCCTCATCGCGCTTTTTGGCAACATCCCCGTGCTGTCGGCCCTGTTTGCCGGCCCGCCCTACGGGATCGGCATCCTGACCGCAGGGCTCATTCTTGCCATCATGGTGCTGCCGTTCGTGACCTCGATCTCGCGCGACGTGTTCGACGCCGTTCCTCCGGTGCTCAAGGAAGCTGCCTACGGGATCGGATGCACCACCTGGGAGGTCGTGCGCTACGTCGTGCTGCCCTATACGCGGGTGGGCGTCATCGGCGGCGTGATGCTGGGGCTCGGCCGGGCGCTCGGCGAGACCATGGCGGTGACCTTCGTCATCGGCAACGCCCACAGGATATCGGTCTCGTTGCTGGCGCCAGGGACCACCATCTCGGCCACGATTGCCAACGAATTCACCGAAGCGGTCGGCGACCTCTATACCTCCTCGCTGATCGCGTTGGGCCTGATCCTCTTCGTCATTACGTTCATCGTGCTCGCGATCGCACGCTATCTGCTGATGCGCATCGAGCGCCGGATCGGGTGATGCCATGAACCGTATCTACGCCGCCCGCCGCCGCCGCAATGCGATCATGATGAGCTTGTCGCTTGCCGCAACCGCGGTCGGACTGGGCTGGCTGGTGCTGATCCTGGGGGTCCTCCTATGGGAAGGGTTCAGCGGGCTTTCGCTCGCGGTGTTCACTGAGATGACGCCGCCGCCCGGCGCCGCCGGCGGATTGCTCAATCCGATCGTCGGCAGCCTGATCCTGACGGTGTTGGCAGTGCTCATCGGCACCCCGGTCGGCATCCTCGCCGGCACCTACATGGCCGAGTACGGCCGCTATGACCGGCTCACCTCGGTCGTGCGTTTCATCAACGACATCCTGCTCAGCGCGCCATCCATCGTCGTGGGCCTCTTCGTCTACGAGGTGATGGTGGCCCCGATGGGCCATTTCTCGGGGCTCGCGGGGGCGGTCGCGCTGGCGGTCATCGTCATGCCGGTGGTGGTGCGCACGACCGAAGACATGCTGCTCCTGGTGCCCAATCAGTTGCGCGAGGCGGCGGCCGCGCTCGGCACGCCGCGCGCGGTCGTGATCTCCAAGGTGTGCTACCGCGCCGCCAAGGCCGGCATGCTCACCGGCGTGCTGCTGGCGGTGGCGCGCGTCAGCGGGGAGACCGCCCCGCTGCTGTTCACCGCGCTCAACAACCAGTTCTGGAGCACCAACCTCAACTATCCGATGTCGAGCCTGCCGGTCGTCATCTTCCAATTCGCGCTTTCGCCCTATCACGACTGGCAAAAGCTCGCCTGGACCGGGGCGCTTATCATCACCTTCGCCGTGCTCGCGCTCAGTATCGGCGCACGCGCCCTTGCAGCATCGAGAACACAGTCATGAATGTAGCATCGGTCGCAGTTCCCACCGTCGCCCGCGCCCCGATCAACACGGCTGACCTGGCCGAGAAGATTTCGATCCGAAACCTCGACTTCTACTACGGTGACGCCAAAGCGCTGAAAAGCATCAACATCCCCCTCTACCAGGGCAAGGTCACGGCTTTCATCGGGCCGTCCGGCTGTGGAAAGTCGACGCTGCTGCGCGTACTCAATCGCATGTACGATCTCTATCCCAACCAGCGCGCGGCAGGCGAGGTTCTGTTCGACGGCAAGGACATTCTTTCGCCCAAGCAGGACCTCAATCTGCTGCGCGCCCGGATCGGCATGGTGTTCCAGAAGCCGACGCCGTTCCCGATGTCGATCTACGAGAACATCGCTTTCGGCGTCAGGCTCTACGAGAAGATGTCCAAGTCGGAGCTGGACGGGCGGGTCGAGACCTCGCTTCGCCGCGCGGCGCTCTGGGACGAGGTGAAGGATAAGCTCGTCGCCAACGGGCTGAGCCTGTCGGGCGGGCAGCAGCAGCGCCTGTGCATCGCGCGCACCGTTGCGGTGCGGCCGGAGGTGATTCTGTTCGACGAGCCGTGCTCGGCGCTCGATCCGATCTCGACCGCCAAGATCGAGGAGCTGATCGACGAGCTCAAGGAGGACTACACGATTGCGATCGTCACCCACAACATGCAGCAGGCGGCGCGCGTCTCCGACTTCACCGCCTTCATGTATCTCGGCGAGATGATCGAGTTCGACACCACCAGCAAGATGTTCACCGCCCCGGGCGATCGACGGACGCAGGACTACATCACCGGCCGCTTCGGCTAGATCGCACGGCTGCCCAGCCAGGACAATGCAGATGGTCATTTCCGAACATACCGCAAAGGCTTTCGATGTCGATCTCCAGGAGATCACCCGCATGGTGGCGGAGATGGGCGGGCTGGCGGAGAAGCAGGTCGCCGACGCGATCGATGCGTTGGCGCAACGCGACACCGACCGCGCGCAGGGGACCGTAGCGGAAGATCTCGCGGTCGACGCGCTGCAGCGCGAGATCGAAGAGAAAGCCGTGCTGACGATCGCCCGCCGGCAGCCCATGGCCGTCGACCTGCGTGAGATCGTCGGGGCGCTTCGCGTCGCCAACGACCTCGAGCGGATCGGCGACCTCGCCAAGAACATCGGCAAGCGCGTGCTGGCGCTCGACAGCGAGTTTCATCCGCTGAAGCTGATCCGGGGAGTCGAGCATATGGGCGCGCTCGTTCTGGCCCAGCTCAAGGAGGTGCTGGACAGCTACGCCCGCCACGATCTCAATAAAGCCCTGGCGGTGTGGAATGGCGACGAGGAGATCGACGCCATGTGCACCTCGCTGTTTCGCGAACTGCTGACCTACATGATGGAGGACCCGCGCAACATCACGTTCTGCATCCATCTCATGTTCTGCGCCAAGAACATCGAGCGCATGGGCGATCACGCCACCAACATCGCGGAGACGGTCTATTACATGATCGAAGGCCACGAGATCGCCGATCAACGGCCGAAAGGCGACACCACGACCTCCTTCGCCACACTGGCCGCGGAGAACTGATGAGGGGACGCTGAGCGCATGAAAGCCAACATCCTGATTGTGGAGGACGAGGAAGCGCTGACGCTGCTTCTGCGCTACAATCTCGAGGCCGAAGGCTACGTGATCGAGACGGTTGCGCGCGGCGACGAGGCGGACTTGCTGCTCAAGGAGCGTGCTCCCGACCTCGTGATCCTGGACTGGATGCTGCCGGGTCTCTCCGGCATCGAGCTTTGCCGCCGGCTGCGCGCGCGCCCGGAAACCAAGCAGCTGCCGATCATCATGCTCACCGCCCGCGGCGAGGAGAGCGAGCGGGTGCGGGGCCTCGCGACCGGCGCCGACGATTACATCGTCAAGCCGTTTTCGGTTCCGGAATTGAGCGCGCGCGTGCGGGCCCTGTTGCGCCGCGCGCTGCCCGAGCGGCTCGCCGACGTGCTCGCCTTCGGCGATCTGGAGGTGGACCGCGAGAAGAAGCGGGTGTCGCGCAGCGGTCGCCCGATCGATCTCGGGCCGACCGAGTATCGCCTGCTCGAGTTCCTGATGGAGCGGCCCGGTCGCGTGTTCTCGCGCGAGCAGCTGCTCGACGGCGTGTGGGGGAGCGAAATCTATATCGACGAGCGCACGGTCGACGTTCATGTCGGGCGGCTGCGCAAGGCGCTCAACCGTGGCCACGACACCGATCCGATCCGCACCGTCCGCGGCGCGGGATACGCGCTCGACGATCGGTTCGGCAAGACGGCATAGCCGGGTGTCGTCCCGGCGAATGCTGGGACCCGGTAAACACCGCATTTGCGACGATGCGATGCCCTGCCACGCGCGCGATCGGCGAGTACTGGATGCCCGCTTTCGCGGGCATGACAACCGGAGAGCGGGCGGGACGCTATCCCCGGAACGGCCGCCGGTCGCGGCGGACATTGGCGGGCTGATAGGCGATGCGCGAATGGTAGGCGCAGTAAGGCAGACCCGAGGCGGCGCGGCCGCCGCAGAAGAAGAAGTCCGTCTGGCCGGGATCGCCGATCGGCCAGCGGCAGGTCTCCGCCGTGAGCTCGAGCAGGGTCCGGCGCTGGCCGAGCGGGATGACGTTGTCGGTCAGCTCCTGTTCCGGTTCGACCTCGAGCTCGTAGACATGGGCGAGCGCGGTGTTGCCGCGCACCGATGACCGCCCGACCCGCAGCACGTGCGAGTGGGCGCGCGGCTTGCGTGGCCGGGGTGCGGCCGAGGTCGGGGACTTGGCGCGACCCGACAGTCCGAGCCGGTGCACCTTGCCGATTACCGCGTTGCGGGTCACGCCGCCAAGCTCGGCGGCGATTTGGCTCGCCGACAATCCGTCCCCCCAAAGCTTCTTCAGCATCTCGACGCGCTCGTCAGTCCAGGTCATGCCTCAGTTCCTCGGCAGTCGCCGCGGCGGAGAAGTCCGGACAGAATCCAACTGGGCCCGGGCAACGACAGGTTCGCCCCGACGCATCTTCTGCTACGATTAACGCTAGAACCAGTCCGCCGCACGAAATGTCGTACTTCCTAATCGAAAGGCTACAATATGGCGAGAGTCGGGCGCAAGAGTCCGCTCAGCCTGCTTCCACATGTTCCATTGGCATCGATGCCACGCATCCACACTTATCTGCACTTTTGTGCGGCGCGTTAACGCTTGGCCCCGTGGCCGTGCCGTTCCGGGTCGTGTTGACAGCCGATGATGCTGCAATACAATACCGCGTCGTGCCGCCCGGAGAGGCGGCACATTTCGTTTCGATTGGTTGTTGGGCCTCGCGATGACTAGTGCCCGAAGCTCGCATTTGCTGCCGACCTACGCGCGCGTCGATCTCGCGTTCGAGCGCGGCGAGGGCGCCTGGCTTGTGGCAACCAACGGCGAGCGTTACCTCGATTTCACCTCGGGGGTGGCGGTGAACGCGCTCGGCCACGCGCATCCGCATCTCGTCGCGGCAATCACCGGGCAGGCCCAGAAGCTGTGGCACGTTTCCAATCTCTACCGCGTGCCGGAGAGCGAACGCGTGGCCGAGCGCCTGTGCGCGGCGAGTTTCGCCGACGTGGTGTTCTTCTGCAATTCCGGTGCCGAAGCCATGGAATGCGCGATCAAGATGGCGCGCAAATTCCAGTCGGCGAGCGGTCGGTCGGAGCGCTACCGCATCATCACCTTCGAGGGTGCCTTCCACGGACGCACGCTCGCGACGCTGGCGGCGGGAGGCCAAAAGAAATACCTCGACGGCTTCGGCCCGGTCGTGCAGGGCTTCGACCAGGTGCCGTTCGTCGACCTCGAAGCGACCAAGCGCGCGATCGGGCCGGAGACCGCCGCAATCCTGATCGAGCCGATCATGGGGGAGGGCGGGGTGCGCGTGGTGCCCCCCGAGTTCCTGCGGGCGCTGCGTCGCCTGTGCGACGACAATGGGCTGCTGCTCGTGTTCGACGAGGTGCAGACCGGGGTCGGACGCACCGGCGAGTTGTTCGCCTACCAGCGCTGCGGCGTCACACCGGACATCATGGGGCTCGCCAAGGCCCTGGGCGGCGGCTTTCCCCTCGGCGCCTGCCTCGCCACCGCCGACGCCGCCAAGGGCATGACCGTCGGCACGCACGGCTCGACCTTCGGCGGCAACCCGCTCGCGATGGCGGCTGCCGGCGCCGTGCTCGACGTGGTGCTGGCCGACGGCTTCCTCGAGCGGGTGCGCCGCACCTCGCTCTTGCTCAAGCAGAAGCTGGCCGAGATCAAGGACCGCCATCCCGCGGTGATCGCCGAGGTGCGCGGCGAAGGCCTGTTGATCGGCTTGCGCGCCGTCGTGCCCAGCGCCGAGCTTGTCGACGCGCTGCGCGCGGACAAGATGATCACGGTCGCGGCCGGCGACAATGTGGTGCGGCTGCTGCCGCCGCTGATCGTGAGCGAGGACGAATTGGCGGAAGCGGTGCGGCGGATCGACCGCGCCTGCACCCGGATCGCCAAGATGACGGCATCGCGCGAGCAGGGAGCGCTCGGATGAGCGCCAACGGCGTGCGCCATTTCCTCGACCTGATCGACATTCCGCCGCAGGAGCTGCGCGGGATGATCGAAACGAGCCGCGCCATGAAGGCGCGTCGCGTCCGCGGTGTCCGGCCGCTCGAGGGCCGCACGCTCGCCATGATCTTCGACAAGCCCTCGACCCGCACGCGGGTTTCCTTCGACGTGGCCATGCGCCAGCTTGGGGGCGAGGCCATCATGCTGACCGGGCAGGAGATGCAGCTCGGTCGCGGCGAGACCATCGCCGACACCGCCCGGGTTCTGTCCCGCTACGTCGACATCATCATGATCCGCACGCTCGATCACGACACCCTGATGGAGCTCGCGCGCCATGCCACCGTCCCGGTCATCAATGGTCTTACCCGGCGCTCACATCCTTGCCAGGTGCTCGCCGACGTCATGACCTTCGAGGAGCACCGCGGATCGATCCGCGGCAAGACCATCGCGTGGACGGGCGACGCCAACAATGTGCTCGCGTCCTGGATGCAGGCCGCCGAACGCTTCGATTTCCGCCTGCGCGTGGCGACCCCGCCCGAGCTGGCGCCGAAAAAGTGGTTGCTCGACTGGATCAGGAGCTCGGGCGCCGCAATCGATGTCGGCAGCGATCCGGAACAGGCGGCGAAGGGCTCCGACTGCATCGTAACCGATACGTGGGTCTCGATGGGCGACAAGGACGGCCAACGGCGTCACAATCTGCTCAAGCGCTACCAGGTCAATGCCCGGCTGATGGCGCAGGCAAAGCCGGATGCGCTGTTCATGCACTGCCTGCCCGCCCATCGCGGCGACGAGGTGACCGACGAGGTGATCGACGGGCCGCAATCGGTTGTGTTCGACGAGGCCGAGAACCGCCTGCACGCGCAAAAGGGCATTTTGGCCTGGTGCTTGAACGCCTGCTAGGGGTGGATGGCGCAGGCGCCTGCGCTCACGGGAAAATCGGGGCGGGAGGGGTCAAATTCTCGCGCATCGGCCACTATATCCATCCATCATGCCCGCTCCCCATCCCGAAATTCCAGCGCGTGCACCGGCGACCGTCTCCGTGGACGACGCGGTCTTGCCTTTCCAGGTCGAGGCGCTCGACCTGCGCGGGCGCGTGGTGCGCTTCGGTCCGGCAATCGACGCAATTCTCTCGCGTCACAACTATCCTGCTCCGGTGGCGAAGCTCCTGGGCGAGGCGATCGTGCTCACGGTGCTGCTCGGCTCGACGCTCAAGTTCGAAGGCCGCTTCATCCTGCAGACCCAGAGCGACGGACCGGTACGTATGCTGGTGATCGACTACGTCACGCCCGGCAAGGTGCGCGCCTGCGCCCGTTTCGATAAAGCTCGTGTCGCCGCCGCCATCACGGCCGGCGCGTCCGATGCGGGCGCATTGCTCGGCCGCGGCCACCTCGCCATGACCATCGACCAGGGACCGGATAGCGCGCGCTATCAGGGTATCGTGGCGCTCGAGGGCAAGGACCTCGAGCACGCGGCGCATGAATATTTCCTGCGTTCCGAACAGATCCCGACGCGTGTGCGGTTGGCCGTAGCGGAGCAACTTCTGGCGGGCGCGGGCGGTGCCAGCCATCGCTGGCGCGCCGGCGGCCTCCTCCTGCAGTTCCTGCCGCAGTCCCCCGAGCGGGCGCGCCAGCCCGATCTCGACCCCGGCGATGTGCCGGAGGGCGTCGAGCTTGCGGTGCTGCCTGAGGACGACGCCTGGGTCGAAGGCCGCTCGCTCGTGGCCACCGTCGAGGACGTGGAGCTGCTCGACCCCGACGTCTCGTCCGAACAGCTGCTCTACCGGCTGTTTCACCAGCGTGGCGTGCGCGTCTTCCGCAGCAGGAACCTGCATGCCCAGTGTTCATGCTCGCGCGAGGGAGTGGAACGCATGCTTCGCAGCTTTCCCCAGGACGATCGCGACCACATGGTCGAGAACGGCAAGATCACGGTCACCTGCGAATTCTGCAACTCGACCTATGTGTTCGCGCCCGCGGAGGTGAGCGAAACGCCGCCGCCGTCGTGAGAGAATGCGACTTTTCTCGAGACGCTAATTGATCGTTCGCTCCCGCTGCGGGGCGTCGAGCGAGAAGGCGGGAATATCGATGTCGAATTCCTCGCCCGCTGCGGTGACCATGCCGTAGGTTCCGGTCATAAAACCGGACGGGGTCGGCAATGGCACGCCGCTGGTGTATTCGAAATTCTCGCCCGGCTTGAGCACCGGCTGCTCGCCGACCACTCCCGCTCCGCGCACCTCCTGCAGGCGTCCTTGTGCGTCCGTGATGCGCCAGTGGCGGGTCTTGAGCTGGACGGTCTCGTGGCCGAGATTGGTGAGGGTGACGGTATAGGCCCAGAAGAAATACCCGTTTTCGGGTGAGGAGCGCTCGGGGAGAAAACGCGGGGTCGCCCTGACCTCGATCTGGCGCGTCACGGCACGATACGCTGTATTGGGCGCATCCATGGCCAAAAGCCTTCAGCCGCACGCGGCCATGTTTACGCCGGCCGCGCAGCCCTGCCCGCGCTGCGGCGCCCCGAAATGACGACCGACCGAATAGAGCGTCAGGAACACGACACCAAGTTCCATCCTACCGGAAAGCCAAACCCGCGTCTTGCAATCGTCGCCACGACGTGATTCCAAGTCCGGCCGAGGCCCGCTAGAATTTACGCATATTCCTCGCCGGGCGAAAGATCGCTGGAATGAATACCCCCGCGGTCACCACCGGACGCGATCTGCGGCTTGACCTCTTCCGCGGCATCGCGCTGTGGCTGATTTTTCTCGACC
The DNA here is from genome assembly GCA_963758945.1 of uncultured Alphaproteobacteria bacterium. Taxonomy (GTDB): domain Bacteria; phylum Pseudomonadota; class Alphaproteobacteria; order Rhizobiales; family Xanthobacteraceae; genus VAZQ01. The sequence continues at coordinate 156,022 of CAVWXY010000001.1, forward strand.
ATATCCCTTCGAACCTCGTCGCCTGGGCCACCATCCGCAACTACGGCTTCAGCGACGCGACTGAAATCTTCGTCTTCGTTTCCGGCTACACCGCGGCGTTCGTCTACGGCAAGGAGATGCGCGAACGCGGCTTCATCGTCGCCGGCGCCCACATCCTGCGGCGGGCCTGGCAGATCTACGTCGCCCACGTCTTTTTGTTCGCGATCTACCTCGCCGAGATCTCCTACATCGCCACCAGCTTCGAGAACCCGCTCTACGCCGAGGAAATGAACATTCTGGATTTCCTCAAGCAGCCCGACGTGACGATCATTCAGGCTCTGCTGCTCAAATTCAAGCCGGCCAACATGGACGTGTTGCCGCTCTACATCATCCTGCTGCTGCTGTTTCCGCCGATCTTGTGGCTGCTGCAGCGTCGAGCCACTCTCGCGCTCGGCGCCTCGGTGCTGCTCTACGTGCTCACCTGGAAATTCAACTGGAACCTGCCGAGCTATCCGACGGGTCACTGGTTCTTCAATCCCTTTGCGTGGCAATTGCTGTTCGTGTTCGGCGCCTGGTGCGCCCTGGGCGGAGCGCAGCGGCTCTCGGGGGTCCTGCAATCTCCGCTGACGGTCTGGCTCGCGGTGGCCTATCTCCTGTTCGCATTCGTCATCTCGCTCAGCTGGTACCTGCCCGGCATGAGCCAATACGTGCCGCACTGGCTCGAAGAGCTGATCTACCCAATCGACAAGGTCAATCTCGATGTCCTGCGCTTTGCGCATTTCCTCGCGCTGGCGGTGGTGACCGTGTGGTTCGTGCCGCGTGACTGGCCATTGCTCAAGTCGTGGTGGGCCTGGCCGCCGATCGTCTGTGGCCAGCACTCGCTGGAAATCTTCTGCCTCGGCGTCTTCCTTTCGTTCGCCGCCCATTTCGCCATGGTGGAGATCTCGGGCGCCTTCTGGATGCAAGTCCTGCTCAGCGCGCTCGGGATCCTCATCATGATTGCCGTTGCCGTTCTGCTGATGTGGTATAAGCGCGCGGAAGGACGCAGTTCCGGGTCGCGTCCCAGGAAGACGCCGGATGCGGACCTCGCTGGAGGCGAGGCATGAAGACCCCTGTTGCGGCGGCACTGGCCGCAGGGTTGCTGGCCTTACTGTCGCTGTCCGCTGCAGCGCTCGCCGAGGACAAGCAGGCGTGCGACGTTCCCGCCTATTTGCTATTTGGAAGCAATGAGTTAAAGCACGTAGCCGAGGCCATCAGCAAGCACCGTCGGCTGACCATCGCGGTGGTGGGCACCGGTTCCTCCATCCTGGCCGGTCCCGATGGCCCCCTTTCCGCCTACCCGGCGCGGCTGGAAGTCGCCCTGCAAAAGCGGCTACCCTCGGTTGCTGTCAAGGTCGTGCCCGTGGTCAAGCGAGGGATGACCGCCGACAACCTGGCCAAGGGCATGGCCAAATTGCTGGTCGACGAGAAGCCGGATCTGGTGATATGGCAAACGGGAACCCTCGACGCGATCAGGAGAATCGAGCCTGATGATTTCCGGACCGCGCTGGAAGAGGGGGTGGAGACGCTGCATCGAGGCGGCGCGGACATCATCTTGATGAACATGCAGTACAGCCCGCGAACCGAGAACATGGTCGCGCTCGGCCCCTACGCCGACACTATGCGCGTGGTCGCCCAGCAGTATGAGATCCCGCTGTTCGACCGCCTCGCCATCATGCGACACTGGTCGGATATCGGCGAGTTCGACCTTTACGCCGGCAGCAAAGACAACGTGCTCGCTCACCGCGTTCATGATTGTATCGGCCGCACGCTTGCGGCCATGATCATCGATGCCGCCCATCTCAAGCCGGCCGAGTTCAAGGCGGATTAATAGCAGTCGTAAGAAAACCGTAGCAAAAACTTCCAAACAGGGACGAGACGCACACCATGCACTGCCGCCTCTTTTTGCGCCACGCAGCCATCTGCGGGACGGTGGCAACTGCGAGCCTGCTCGCAACTGCTTCCGTACAGGCGCAGACGTCCGGCTCCGTCGCGGCGAACGCGTTGCCGGCAGCGACCTCCTCGACGGCGGCGCCACCCGCCGCGTGCCGCATACGCCCGGACCAGGTCCACTTCGATGTTCCGCTGGTGCGCACGGCGCGACTGCTCGCCAGCGGCGCGGCGATCAAGATCGTGGCGCTGGGATCGTCATCGACCTATGGCGCGGGAGCAAGCACGTCGGCGGCATCGTATCCGAGCCGGCTGGCGGACGAGCTCGCCCGCTATTTCCCCGGCCATGACATCAGGGTGCTGAACCGCGGCGTGAACGGCGATGACGCCGCCGACATGCTCGCGCGTCTCGACACCGCCGTGATCGCCGAAAAGCCCGATCTGGTCCTGTGGCAGGTCGGCACGAACTCCGTGTTGCGGGGCAAGGCAGTACTGCCGCACGCGACGCTTCTCTACGAAGGCCTCAAGCGCCTGAAGGCGACCGGCGCCGACGTGGTGCTGATCGATCCACAATACGCTCCGAAGGTCATCAGCAAGCCCGATTGCGAGGGCATGGTGTCGCTGATCGCCACGGCCGCCAAGGCGGAACATGTCGGCGTCTTTCATCGTTTCGAGCTGATGCAGCGCTGGCACCACACCGAGCATCTCCCGTTCGAGGCGTTCATCTCGGCGGACGGGTTGCACATGAACGACTGGAGCTATGCCTGCCTCGCGAAGGCGCTCGGTATGGCGATCGCCGAGGCGGCAACCCGCCCCACCGCGACCGCGACCGGCCCGCGCGTCGCCCGCTAGCCGAACCGCGGACGACGAGGTGGCCGCGGCGTTTTAGCCGACTTCCTCCGTCCTCCCATCTTCGTTTCCTCACGCCGCCTGCAACGCGGTCAGCAGAATCCTCTACGATATCGTCGGGGTGCTCGAGGCCGCAGGAGAGCCGCAGAAGCCCGTCGCTGATCCCGAGCTCGGCACGCGCGGCGGGCGTGAGGCGCTGGTGGGTGGTCGTCGCCGGATGGGTGATCAAGCTCTTGGCGTCGCCGAGATTGTTGCTGATGCGCACGAGCTTGAGCGCATCCTGGAAACCGAAGGCCGCCGTTTTCCCGCCTTTGACCTCGAAGGCGACGAGGGTCGATCCGCCGCGCATCTGGCGTCGCACGATCTCGGCCTGGGGATGGTCCGGCCGGCCGGGATAGATGAGGCGCGAGACCTTCGGATGCTCGGCGAGCGCCACCGCGACGGTCGCAGCGCTGTCGGTCTGCCGGCGCACGCGCACGCACAGCGTCTCCAGCCCCTTGAGCAGTACCCAGGCATTGAACGGCGATATGGACGGGCCGGTTTGACGGATCAGATTGTGGATGTGGTCCTGGATGAATTTTTCCGAGCCGAGGATGACGCCGCCGAGGCAGCGGCCCTGGCCGTCGATATGCTTGGTGGCGGAGTAGACGACGCAGTCGGCACCGAGCTCGAGCGGCTTCTGGAAAAGAGGCGTCGAGAACACGTTGTCGACAACGAGGGTCGCGCCGGCGGAATGCGCGATGTCGGCGATCGCCGCGATATCGAGCACTTCCAGCGCCGGATTGGTCGGGCTTTCCAGGAAGAAAGTCTTGGTGTTCGGCCGCACCGCCTTGCGCCACTGCTCGAGGTCGTTGCCGTCGACCAGGGTCGAGGATATGCCGTAGCGGGGGAGGTGCTCTTCGACCACATAGAGACAGGACCCGAACAGCGCCTTCGACGCCACGATGTGATCGCCCGCCCTGACCTGGCCCATCAGCGCGGTAGTCACCGCTGCCATCCCGGTTGCCGTCGCGCGCGCGGCCTGCGCGCCCTCGAGCGCGGCCATGCGCTGCTCGAACATGCTCACCGTGGGATTGGCAAACCGCGAATACTGGTAACCCGGCTCTTCATTCTTGAAGCGCCGCTCCGCGCTCGCAGAGTTGTCATAGACATAGCCCTGGGTGAGGAATAGGGCCTCCGACGTCTCGCCGAACTGCGAGCGCAGGATGCCAGCGTGCACGAGCTGGGTTTCGGGGCGATAGCTTCGCTTCGCGGACACGGTCATCAGGGCCTCCTTTTGCCCAACAAAAAATCCCGGCCGGAAACGAGTTCCGCCGGGTCCTACGCGTCCCCGGCCTTTTAGCGATTTGTTTTACGTGGCTGCAAGCCGGCCGGCTCAAATGACCACGGGATAAACAACCTCTAGCCCGGCCGAAGCCTTTTCGTCAAGACGGCCATCAGCTAGACGGTCGGGGGCTAGTGCGGCGGTTCAGAAGTGCGCATCATTCTTGCAGCCAGTCCGAAATGCGGACTTCTGAACCAAAGCCACACTTTAGCGAGGACCGACGCATTGCCGCTCGCCTTTGCAGTCGACCAGAAAGGCATCCTGCCCGACCACATGATCTCGGCGCTGGCGCAAGAGGGTGCGATCCTGCGCGCTTATGACTTCGTGCCCGGCCAAGTGCAGCCGGCGAGCCTCGACCTGCGGCTCGGGGAATTGGCCTATCGCGTGCGTGCGAGCTTTCTGCCGGGGCCGCACACGACCGTCGCCGAGCGCATCGACGACTTGAAGCTGCACGAAATCGCGCTCGGCGACGGCGCCGTGCTCGAGACCGGCTGCGTCTACATCGTGCCGCTGATCGAAAGCCTCGCCCTGCCCGACAACATTGCGGCCGCCGCCAATCCCAAGAGCTCGACCGGGCGGCTCGACGTATTCACGCGCGTTATCGCCGACGAAACCCGCGGCTTCGACCGGATCAAGAAAGGCTATCACGGCCCGCTCTATGCCGAGATCAGCCCGCGCACATTTCCGGTGCTGGTGCGCGAGGGCTCTCGGCTTTCGCAGATTCGCTTTCGACACGGCAATGCGCTGCTCGATGCCGAAGCATTGCGCGCGCTCCACGCCGACGAGCGCCTGGTCGACGATGACGACGCCGACGTGAGTGAAGGCATCGCCGTGAGCGTCGCCTTGTCGGGTCTCGGCCCCGACGGATTTGTCGGGTACCGCGCCAAGCGCCACACCGGGCTCATCGATATCGAGCGGCGCGCGGGCTACGACATTGCCGACTTCTGGGAGCCGATGCGTCCGCGTCGGGACCAGAGCCTGGTCCTCGATCCCGACGAATTCTACATCCTGGCCTCGAAGGAGGCCGTGCAGGTGCCGCCCGACTACGCCGCCGAGATGGTGCCCTTCGATCCGTTGGTCGGTGAGTTCCGCGTGCACTATGCCGGCTTCTTCGATCCCGGCTTCGGTTATGCCGGGGCCGGCGGGCGCGGCGCGCGGGCGGTGCTGGAGGTGCGCTCGCGCGAGGTGCCCTTCATCCTGGAGCACGGGCAGACCGTGGGCCGGCTGGTCTATGAACGGATGCTGGAGCGGCCCACGTCGCTCTATGGCGAGCACATCGGCTCGAATTACCAGGCACAGGGGCTCAAACTGTCGAAGCACTTCCGGACCTGACCCGGGGCGGCCGCCATCGACGGCGCGGGTCCCGTTCGTCTGCGTCCGGACCGACTGCCCAACGCTCGCGCGGTCTGCGATCAATCCACGACGATATTGTTCTTCTTGATGACCTCCCTCCAGCGCTGCGCCTCCCGCCCGATGAAGGTGGCCATCTCCTCCGGGGTGCTTGGGGTGGGCTCGACGCTCGCCGCGCGGAACCTGGCCTGAACATCGGGCAGATTGACGACCTCGGCCACCGCCTTCGCGATCTCCGATTGCAGCGCAGGCGACGTCTTGGGCGGCGCCGCCAGCGCAAACCAGCCGGTGGATACGAGCTCCGGCAGGCCGGCTTCGGCGGCGGTCGGAATCTCGGGCAGCGTGGGCGCGCGCTTGGTATCGAGCACCGCGAGGACCTTCACTTTGCCGTCGCGAAACTGCGGCCGCGCCGCCGCGACGTTGCCGAAGAAGACGTCGACATGGCCCCCGATCATGTCCTGCAGCACCAGGGTCTCGCCGCGATAGGGCACGTGAACCATCTGCGTCCCCGTCATCCCCTGGAACATCATGGCGGTGAGATGCGGGGTGGCCCCATTCCCCTGACTGCCGAACGTGACTTTTCCCGGATTCGCCTTGACGTAGTCGATCAGCTCTTTGAGCGTATTGACCGGCAGCTCCTTGCGCACGATCACGACATTCGGCACCGCGCCGATGAGGCCGATCGGAACAAAGTCCTGCGGCTTATAGGAGAGCTGTTTGTAGAGGGTCTGATTGATCGCGAGCGGCCCCGGCGGACTGAGCAGCAGCGTGTAGCCATCGGGCTCGGCATGGTAGGCGAGGTCGGCGCCAATATTGCCGCCAGCGCCGGTCTTGTTCTCGACCACGACCGGCTGACCCCATTTGCCATGGAGTTTCTCGCCGACGATGCGGGCAAGCACGTCGTTGATGCCGCCGCCCGGGAAGGGGACGACGAACTTCACCGCGCGGGCGGGGAAGGCGGCCTGGGCGAAGGCGCCGTTCGCAATCAGTGCCGCAAATACCCCGGCAGCACATGCCGCGATGATTCTTTTCATTCCTGGCTCCCGTTGGTTCGCTGCGATGATTGCTCGCAGCCGCACGCGCCCGGGCGGCGGCTTGTCCGCGTCTGGTCAAGGTTGATAGCGCCCCCCGAAGGCGGGCTGGCTCTGGCCCAGTCCGGGAAGCTCCCACACGCCGGAGCCGCCCGGATTCTTGTCGGCGCCGATATTGGCATTGATGAGATACGGCCGGCGTGCGGCCAGCGCGGCTCGCAACGCATCGGACAGGTCGGCGGCGCGGTCGACATTCACCCCCGCGACGCCCGCGGAGCGCGCCATCGCCGCAAAGTCGGGATTGTAGGGCGCGCCGGTGTCGGGATGCCGAAAGTCGGTCGCAAGCTCGCGTCCGCCGAGGTAGCCGCGCTGCAATCCACGGATAGAAGCATAGGCGAAATTGTTCCACACCACCCAGATGACCGGCAGGTTGTATTCGACGGCGGTGCCCAGCACGCTAGCATGCATGAAGAAGGCGCCGTCGCCGCACACCGAGACGCAAGGCCGGTCGGGAGCCGCGAACTGTGCGCCCAACACGCCGGCCACGCCGAATCCCATCGGGCCGAAGCCCATCGAGCCGATGAGCGAATCCGGCCGCCGCGGCTTGCAGAACTGGATCAGCCAGTTGTGATGGACGCCGATGTCGCTCACCAGGATGGCATCCGCGGGCAGCGCCTTGTCGATCTCGTGCGCGGCGCGTTGCGGATGGATCGGACTGGCATCGTCGGCAAATCCCGGCGCGATGAACGCGTCCCATTCCCTGCGATAGCCGTCGATGGTGTCGAGCCACTTCGCGCGCGCGGCGTGTTCGTCATCTCGATCACGACGAGACTCGAGCTCGGCCAGCACTTGGCGCAGGAAGGTGCGCACGTCCGCCATCAGCCCGAGTGCGACCGGATAATTGCGGGCGATCTCGTCGGGATCGATGTCGACGTGGATAAGCCTGGTCGGCGGGATGGTGAACGAATAGCCCGGCAGCCAGGAGCTCGAGGTGCGGTCGTCGAAACGCACGCCGAGCGCGAGCAGCACGTCGGCGGTGCGCGCGGCATGATTGGCCTGGTAAGGACCGTTGCGGGCGACGAGACCGAGCGCGAGCGGGTGATGGGAGTCGATGGCACCGGTGCCGCTCGCCGACCAGGCCACGGGAATGCGCAACCGCTCCGCCACTCGCACCAGCTCGGCGGCTGCACCGCCGTATTTGACGCCCTGGCCGACCAGGATCACCGGCCGCTCGGCCGCGAGCAGCATGTCCACCGCCTGCGTCACGCCGTCCGGGTCGGCCCCGCAGCGGGAGGAAATATTGGCGTTCCATTCCCCCGGCTTCGGGGTCTCCTCGGCGGCGGCCTCCTTGAAGATATCGAACGGAACGTCGAGCACGACCGGTCCCGGCCGCCCCGTGACCATGGTCTTCCACGCTTGACGCACCGCGAGCGCAACCATGTCGCCGCGGGTGGGCTGAAAGACCCGCTTGCAGCAGGCCCGCACCGTGGACGGGAAGTCGGCTTGGTAATGGCGGTAGAGCTCTTGAAACGCGCCGCGGTTGAACTGGCTCGTCGGCACGTTTCCGGTCACCGCCAGAAACGGCACCGAGTTGAGATAAGAATTGGCGAGCGCGATCGGCAGATTGGTCGAGCCGGGTCCGCAGGATGTGAACGTCGCCGTCGGCTTGCCGCAGACGCGGTAGTATACGTCCGCCATGAAGCCGGCGACGGTCTCGTGGTGAACCGAAATGGTCTTGATGTCGTCGGAGCGTTCGTAGAGCGCGTCGATGAAGCCGATATTGCCGTGGCCGCATAGTCCGAAGACGTAGGGCACCTTTTCCCGGACGAGATAATCGACGATCACCTGACCGCCATCGAGCATGTTCTTCGACATCGGCACCTTCCCGCTCGCCGTCACTCCGGCTTGATATTCGCGTCCTTGATGATCTTGGTATAGCGCGCAAGCTCGGCCTTCAGGTAGCGGTCCCATTCCTCGGGCTGGGTGGCCAAGGGCTGCATGCCCTGCGAGCCGAGTTGCGCCACCACGTCGGGGGCCGCCACCGCTTTCGCCACCTCGTCGCGCAAGCGCTTGACGATTGCCGGCGGCGTATTGCTCGGCGCGAGAATTCCGAACCATCCGGAAATCTCATAGTCGGGCACGCCGGACTCCATCATGGTCGGGACTTCGGGCAGCGCGGGCGAGCGCTTCGTGCTGGTGACCGCGAGCGGAGTGACCTTGCCGGCCTTGGCCTGCGTGACCATGACCGGCATCGCGTCGAACATTCCGTCGATATGTCCGCCCAGGAGGTCGTTGAGCGCCGGCCCAGCGCCCTTGTATGGCACGATCGCCAATTTGATCCCGGTCTTGGCCTTGAGCAGCTCGGTGGCGAGATAGAGCGAGCTCCCGGTGCCGCCCCCGGCGCCGAAGGAAAGCTTTCCGGGATTGCGGTTGGCGTGGTCGATCAGGGCGCGCACGCTCTTGATCGGAAGGTCGTTGCGCACGACCAGGATCAGCGGGCCGGTGGCGACCTGGGTGACGGGGGTGAGCTTGGTGAGATCGAACGGGTAATCCGGGTGCAGCGGCTGGGTAATCAGCGTGCTGGTCGAAATGAAGAACAGCGCGTGGCCGTCGGGCGCGGCGCTCGTGAGGTCGCGCAGCGCGGGGATGAAGTTGCCGCCGGCCCGGTTTTCGACGAACACCGTCGTACGTAGATTCTCGCTCATCTTCTGCGCCACCAGCCGCGCCATGACGTCGGTCGCGCCGCCGGCCGCCAGTCCGACGATCATTCGGATCGGCTTGGCGGACACGTCCTGCGCGCCGGCCGTCCGAGGCGGGACGGCAAGCCCGATCGCGCATGCGATCAGAAGTAACGCCGTTCGACGCTGCATGTATTCCTCCCTCACGACTTTTCACGAAGCTCTAGCGGCCTGCCAACAGCGTCGCCATGATGCGCTCGCGCGTCAACGGCAAGTCGCGGATGCGCGTGCCGAGCGCGCGCGCCACCGCGTTGCCGATCGCTGCTGCGGTCGGACCGAGCGAGGCTTCGCCCAGGCCCAGCGCCGGCGCGTCCGGCCTTTCGACGAAGCGGATCTCGACCTCCGGCACCTCGGAAAAACGCAAGATAGGATAGTCTCCCCAGGTGGTTGACGCGACGCGGCCGTCCTCGAAGCGCACCTGTTCCTTGAGCGCCCAGCTCGTGGCCTGGATGATCCCGCCCTCGATCTGGTTCGCCGCCCCGTCCGGGTTGATTATGAGGCCCGCGTCGACGGCGGCCCAGACATGCGTCACGCGAACCGCCTCGCCCACCTCGACCTCGGCCACGACCGCCGCGTAAGCGGCGCGGTTCTTGTAACGGGCAAAGCCGAAACCGCGCGCGCGGCCGTCGCGTGTCGCCGCACCGGTCCAGCCGCCGATCTCGGCCGCGGTCTCGATGACCTGCCGGGCGCGCGGATCGGAGAGAAGCGCGAGCCGATAGGCGACCGCATCCTCGCCGGTGATCTCTGCCAATTCGTCGATGAAGGACTCGATGGCGAACACGTTGGCGAACGCGCCTAGCCCGCGCAACGACGAGGTACGCACGGGAATCTGCGGAATGAGATGATGCACGAGCTTGTGGCGGGGCAGGTCATAGAGTGCTTGTCCGTTGCGGGTCGCACCGCCGCCCGCCGCATCGGCGACGTCATTGATCTCGGCCGGTGGCGGCGGAGCGTCCGGCAGCGCCTGCGCGCCGATGAAGTTCGCCCTGCCGTTCATGCCCGGACGCTGCGCGTGCACCGGGCTCCAGATTTCGATCGTCCAGTCGGCCGGCCGCGAATTGGTATCGAGCACCGCGCGCAGGTCGACCGCCATGGCCGCGCCCATCGGAGCGGCGGTGAACTCGTCCTCGCGCGTCCACTGTACGCGGACGGTGCGGTCGGGCACGTGCATGGCAACGAACGCCGCGTCGAAGGCGGCATCGTCGGCCGAGTTGTGGCCGTAGCAGCCGGCGCCCTGCCGGTGAAAGACAGTGATCCGTGCCTCCTCGATGGCGAGCGTGCGCGCGAGCCATTTGCGCAGCTCGAACACGCCCTGCGAGTGGGTCCAGACTTGGAGCGCGCCGTTGCGGTATTCGGCAAGCGCGCAGGAAGGGCCGATCGAGCCGTAGGCCAGAAATGGACGCGAAAAACGGGCCTCGACGACCCGATTTCCCGCGGCGCCGACCGCCGCCCCCGTTTCCACGATGCGGTCGCGCATGCCCTGACGTTTGAGCCAGTCGGGCTCGCCCGCCTCGGGCGGCGGCTTCGCACCGCCGTCCCAGACCGCGAGCCGCCGCGCGGCCTCCGCGGTCCGCATCACCGCGGTCTCGTCGTCCGAGGTGAATGCGACCAGGTCGCCCGCGCGCAGGATAGCAATCGGTGCGCCGGCAGCGCGCCGCACCGCGGCCTCATCGAGCGCGGCGAGCCGCGCCCCTGGCCACGGGCGGCGCAGCATCCGCGCATGCAGCACGTTGGCCGGCAGGAGGTCGTGGATGAAGCCTGCGCCTTGGACCTTATCCGCGAGGTCGAGCCGCGGCAGGCTTCGTCCCACGATGCGATAATTCGACGGCCGCTTGGGCGCTGCGGCGCCGGTTGCCGGCCGGGCGAGATCGATCTCGCCGGCCAGCGACCAGTAGTCTTGACCGACGTGGCGCCCGGCGCTCAGAAAGCGCCCGTCCTCGATCGCGAGGGCCTCGACCGGGCAGGCGAGCCGGTCGGCGACGTGGCGAAGAAACAGGGCGCGCACTTCGGCGCAGGCCAGGCGAATGGCGCCGCCCGAGACGGCGATCGAATTGCTGCCGGACGTGAAGCCCTCCGCCGGACTTGTCGGCGTCTCTCCCGAGACGATGCGCAGGCGTTGCGGCGCCACGTCGAGCTCCTCGGCGGCGATCTGCACGAGTGCGGTGAGCACGCCCTGGCCGATCTCGACCTTGCCGGTCGCAAGCCGCACCCGGCCGGGCTCCTCGAAGCCGATCCACGTCGAGAGCAGGGGATTGTCGAGCAGACTCTTCGGCAGTTCGGTCACTGACGCACTCCCGTCGCCGCGGCTGCGCGCGCGACCGCCCGCATGATACGATTGTGCACGCCACAGCGGCAGAGATGGCGGTCGAGCGCGGCGGCAATCTCGCTCCGGCTCGGGCGCGGATTGCGGGCGAGCAGCGCCGTCGCCGAGATCAAGATGCCCGAGAGGCAGTAGCCGCATTGGCCGGCCTGCTCGTCGACGAAAGCCTGCTGCAACGGCGATGGCGCGCCGCCGGAAGGAAGCCCCTCGACGGTCGTCACGGCTTTTCCGGCCAGGGTCTCGATCGTCCGCGCGCAGGAATACGACGGCTCCCCGTCGATCAGTACCATGCAGGCGCCGCATTGCTCCGTGCCGCAGCCGAACCGAGTGCCGCGCAGTCCGAGGTCGTCACGCAGCACGGCTATGAGCGGCCGCGTGCCGTCGCCGTCGACTTGAACAGATCGGCCATTGACGACGAGGACGTATCCCGCGCTCACGCCAGCTCCTTGCCCGGTGTGCCCGTTCCGCCGCAAGCGGAACGGCGAAAGAGAGAAAGCCGCTCATTCCGGCTTGATGCCGTGTTCGTCGATGAACTTGGTCCAGTTGGCGATCTCGTTTTCGAGCTTGAGCTTCAGGGCGTCACCCGACGCGTAGGCCGGCTCGATGTCGAGCTTGGCGAGGCGCTCGCGCACGCGCGGGTTCGACAGCGTGGTCGAGACGGCCTTGTCCAGCTTGGCCCTGACGGCATCCGGAATGCCTTTGGGGCCGAAGATGCCGAACCAAAAGCGCAGGTCCACGTCCGCGGTCTTGACGCCGGCCTCGGTCATGGTCGGCACGTTCGGCAGCACGGGCGACCGCGCGGCGCTGGTGACCGCAAGTCCCTTGATCTTGCCGGCCTCGACCAAACCCTTCGCGACCTGGATCGATGCCATATTGATCGCCACGTGCCCGGCGATCACGTCGTTCATGGCGGGACCGCCGCCCTTGTAGGGGACATGCACCGCGTCCATTCCCGTGCCAGCCTTGATCACTTCGAAAGTTAGATGCGAGACGCTGCCGATACCGGCGGAGGCGTAGTTCAATTTCTGCGGCACCGTGCGCGAATAGGCGATCAGCTCCGACACCGAATTGGCCTTCACGTTGTTGGCGACGGCCAGCACCAGCGGCGAGGTCGCGACCACGGCGATGGCGTCGTATTGCTTGATCGGATCGAAAGACGACGAGGCTTTCTTGTAGAGGGCCTGGCTGATGCCGATGGCGTTTTCCGCCATCAGCAGCGTGTAACCGTCCGGGTCCGACGTCGCAACGTGGTTCCAAGCGATGTACCCGCCCGCGCCGGGCTTGTTCTCGATCACGACGGATTGGCCCAGCGCCTCGCCGAGCTCTTGCGTGAGCTGGCGGGTCAAGGTGTCCGTCGCCCCGCCGGGCGGGAAAGCCACCACCAGTCGGATCGGCCGGTCGGGATAGGACGCCGGATTTTCCGCCTGGACGAAGCTTGGCGCGCCCAGCAAGGCGCAGGCAATCAAGCACCACCGAACGAGATTGCGCATGATCTTCCTCCCCTGGCCACGATGCCGTTCGCGGGCTTATGGGCCAGATGGGGCATTGGAGCACGGGCGCCTTTGCGCGTCGATGGGGCATGCGGGCGCGACTTCGTCGCGCCCGCATCGGCGGGCCGGCTACATGTTCGCGAGCAGCCAGTCGCCGATGTAATCGACGCCGAGCTGGCGGTGATCGACCTGGCAGTGCTCGGAGCCGCCTTCCTCTGCGGTGAAAATCTTGATGTGTTTTCGCTGTGAGCCGACCTGCTGGTAGAGCTTCCTGGCTTCCGCGAGCGGGACGATCCGGTCGTTCTCGCCGTGCAGCACAAGGAAGGCGCATTCGATCTGCTGTGCGACCCCCTCGAGCGTGAACTTCTTCGCCCATTCGAGCGCGGTCTCATTGTCCGGGGCACCCACCACCCAACGGAATTGGAAGATCGACGTGGAGCTCGTGCGCGGATCGGCCGCGAGCCTGGCCTTGTTGCCGGCGACCCATTCATAGATGCTCCAATGCATGGCGCCGAAAGCGACCGCGGCGGCGTAGCGCTTTTCGAAGGCGGCGACGCGCGGCGCCTGATAGCCGCCGAAGCTGTAACCCATGACGGCGACGCGCTTGGGGTCGACCTCCGGGCGCGCGGCGACGTACTCGTAGGCCGCCGTGCCTGGCACCTCGTAGTCGTGGCGGCTGTGGATATGGCGCAGACGCAGCGCCTCGGCCTGGCCGGGCCCGTCGATGGCAAGGGTGTTGATTCCGCGCTTGGCGAAATCGAGCCCGCCGAAGATCACGCTCATCTCCTTGGCGTTGTCCATGCCGTCGAACAGCACGACGGTGGGGCGCCGGCCGCTGCCCGCGCCGTGCACGAAATAGGCCGGCAGGCTCGTGTTCTCGTAGGGCACCTCGACGCGCTCGATCTCGGGATGCAGACGCTGCATCGCCGCCTGATAGGCGTGCAGCGCCTTGTGATACATCGCCAACTTTTCCGGTCCGGGCGGGATGAACCGCTCCGCGCTGTAGTAGTAGTTGCCCGCGCGCATGTAGTGGTTGCCGGCGGTGATCTGGCGATTTTCCGCCGCAGCCTTGTCGGCGACGGCGGCGACACGGTCCGCCATGGCGGCCCATTCCTCGCGCCAGACCTTGTCGAGATCGGCTTCCGCGGCACGCGCCTTGAGCCGCCGGCCCACGCGCTCGATCTCGTCCATGGCGACCGCGCCGTAAGGCACCATGCCCTTGACGATCTGCATGGCGTTGCTCCAGCGCAGGTTGCCGGGAAAATGCACCGCCCAGGTGCCTTCGTCGGCGCCCGCGCGCTTTGCCTCGCTCATTGCCGCCTGCCTCCCTCATCCTCGCCGCCGTCGTCGCGTTCGCGTATCGTGCAGCTGCTACGAGCCGAGATGGGCGACCGAAGCGATCTCGACGAGAAATTCAGGCTTCACCAGATCGGCGCGGATGCAATATCGCGCCGGCGGATTCTCCGGGAAGTACTCCCGGTAAATCTCGTTCATGGCGGTGTATCCGCCCATGTCGGCGAGGAAGATGTGATTGAAGGCGATATCCCTCATCGATCCTCCCGCCGCCTCGAGCACCGCCTTGATGGTCTCGAGGATGTGCCGCGTCTGCGCCTTCACGTCGCCTTTGCCGACCAGGTTGCCGGTGCTGTCGAGCGCAAGCGTCCCGGACACGTAGACGACATTCCCCGCCTTGGTCCCCGGTGAATAGGGAGCGAGCGGCGGCGCGGAACCTTTCGGAACGATGACCTTGTACGACATGGATCGAACTCCCGTTGACATCGATCGTGAGCGGGCACCGGTGCACAACCAGCCGCGCCCACCTTCCTGGCGCTAAGCGAGATCACCATGCCACGTCGGCCCGATGGCGGCGACAAGGGATAGGGCTTCCCACGATTCCGTTTTCTCTCTGGCCCGCGGGAGGCGACTTTGATATCAGTGTGCAAGCGGCCGGCGCGGGCGTAGTTCAATGGTAGAACGGCAGCTTCCCAAGCTGCATACGAGGGTTCGATTCCCTTCGCCCGCTCCAAGCCACCCTCCACGGGAAGCCAGAGGCCCAGGCGGGCGCGCTCGTTCGCCGGATTTTCCGGCCGCGCGACCACGCCGCGTGTCGCAGCCGCGCGGGACTGCCACCACCCCCCGCTCCGTCTCAGAACGTCTCCGGAGACACCCCTCGTGAGCGAGGATATGTGATATGTAGCAACGATGCGTTCCGAAGTCAATATCGTAGTTACAGAGTAGTCAAATTATGCCATGCCCGCGCTCTTTCGCACCCGACCTTGAGGGGCGGGCGGAGCGCCGAGAAGGCGCAATATTTCGCCGGTCGCGCTGTCGGGCGCGACCGGCCGTGCCGGGCGAGGCGCGGCGCGTCCCGTGGCGGCGGGCACCCTTCCGTCCTTCTGGTCGGGCCCCGGAGCCCGTGGCTCGCCGGAATTCACGCGCGTTTTGCCTAGGCTCAAACGACGCATGCGCCGTTCGGGTGGTTGGAGATCATCCCGTTTGCCGGTATCCTGAATAGTTGCAGCCAAGACGACAGGCACGAAAGATTCGCCTGCGCAATCAATCACAATCAGGGAGGAACGCAAATGCCACGAAGATCGACGTTATTGTTCTTGGCCGCGGGGGCCGTGCTCGCCCTCGGCGCGGCGCCGGCCGCGGCACAGAAACAGACATTGCGCATGGCGTACTGGGCCGGCCCAAGCCATCACATGGTCCAGACCCAGGCAGCCTGGATCAAGACCATCGAGGAGGCCTCGGGCGGCAACCTCACCGTCGAAGTGGACAAGGCACCGCTCGCCAAGCCGGACGGCCAGTACGATCTCGTGAAGAACGGCGTTCGCGACATGGTTTGGCATGTTCCCGCCTACACGTCCGGCCGCTTTGAAATGTTCCAGGTGGCCGAACTGCCGTTCCTGTGTCCCAACGCGACGATTTGCGCCAAGGCGCTGTGGCGCTGGTATGCGAAGCACGATCTCGCCAAGAAGGAATTCACGGATACCAAGCTCCTGACCGCCTTCATGCATGGGCCGGGCGGCATCCATACCGTCAAGCCGGTGAGCACCCTCGAAGAGATCAAGGACGTCAAGATTCGCGCCGGCGGCGCGGGTGTGCCGATCGCCAAGGCGCTCGGCATGTCCGTGGTCGCGATGCCGGCGACCGCGGCGCACGAGGCACTGCAACGCGGAACCGTGGAGGGTGTGTTGTTTCCGTGGGAGGCGATGGAGAGCTTCCGCCTCACGGAGCTGGTGAAAGCGCACTTGGAAGTTCCCGGCGGCATGTACGTGGCCTCGTTCTTCATCAACATCAATCCGAAGGCGTTCGACAACCTGACCCCGAGCAACAAGGCCGCGCTCATGAAGGCGAGCGGCGAGGCAGGCTCGATCCTGTTCGGCAAGGCGTGGGATGCCGCCGACGACAGGGCCCGCGAGCACGCCAAGAAGCTGGGTCACACGATCCAGACCCTTGCGCCGGCCGAGCTCGATCGCTGGCGACCAAAGCTCCAGTTCGTGACCGACGATTGGCTGAAGAAGGCCAAAGAGCGCGGTTACGACGGCCAACAGCTGCTCGATGACTTCAAGGCCACGGTCAAGGACGCGTCGAGCTGACCCGCCATGGGCGGGGGGCTGACCGGCCGGATCGGCCGGTGGAACGGGCGAGCCACATTATGGCTCGCCCGTATTGCGGCGGCAGTGCTCGCGCTGCTCGCCGTCGTGACGTTTTGCGACGTGATAGCGCGCTACTTTTTCAATTCGCCGTTCAGTTTCACGGTCGAGATCACCGAGATCGCGATGGGCGTGATCGTCTATTTCGGTGTCGGCCTGGTCACCCAGGATAATGGTCACATCAGCGTCGACATCGTGACGTTGCGGCTCTCGGAACGGCGGCGCGCGCTGCTCGGGCTGGTGACGAACGTTGTCGCGCTCGGATTCCTGGCGGTGATGGTCTGGCGGCTGTGGCTGCGCACGGTGGTTCTGTTCGACAAGGGCGACGTCAGCCCGATCATGCTCATCCCGCGCTGGCCGACAGCACTCCTCATGACCGTGGGGGCTGTCTTCTTTCTCACCGGACTCGTTGTTCACATCGTCACGGACTACGCGCGCGTGCGGAGCGATCAAGCGCCGCCTCGGTCCCCATCGGCGCCACGGCCGTACACGGACTGAATCGCGAGACCGGCAATGCATCCGACGCTGCTATCAGTGCTGATTTTTTTCCTGCTGTTCATCCTGCTCACGGCCGGCATGCCGATCGGATTTGCGATGGGCTTGAGCGCGTTTCTCGGCACGTTGTTTCTGATCGACGCCGGCGCCGCGCTCGCCCTTCTCGGGCAGACCGCCTACGAGACCGCGCTGACCTACGATCTGTCCGTCGTTCCGATGTTCGTGTTGATGGGATACATCGCCGGCGCGGCCGGATTGAGCGAGTCGCTGTATCGCGCGTGCAACGCCTGGCTCGGCCATCGTCGCGGCGGCCTGGCGCTGGCAACCATCGGCGGCTGCGGCGCGTTCGCGGCGATCTGCGGGTCGAGTCTGGCGACCGCGGCGACCATGAGTCAGATCGCGTTGCCGGAGATGCGGCGTTACAAGTACGACGACCGCCTGGCGACCGGCTCGGTTGCCGCCGGGGGGACGATCGGCATCCTGATTCCACCGAGCGTGCTCATGGTGATCTACGGTCTGTTGACCGAGACCAGCATCTCACAGCTGTTCATGGCCGGGATCATGCCGGGTATCCTCACCGTGATCGGTTTCATGCTCACGATTTCCATCGTGACCCGGCTCAACCCCAGTTACGGTCCCCCCGCCGCACGCTCGTCGTTCAACCAAAAAATGCTGGCGCTGCGCGATGTCTGGGGAACCGCGGCGCTGTTCCTGGTGGTCATCGGCGGGCTCTACATCGGAATTTTTTCTCCGACCGAGGCCGCCAGTATCGGTGCCGTCGGCGCGCTGGCGCTGGCGATCTTGAACGGGCGTTTCAGCTTCCAGATGCTGACGAACGCGCTGATCGAGACGGTCAAGACCACGGCGATGATCTTCACGATCCTGATCGGGGCCATCCTGTTCAACAATTTTCTCATCCTGGCCTCGGTGCCGACGCTGATCAGCGACTGGATCACCGGATTGCCGCTCGGCAGGGAAGCCATCCTGGTCGTCATTCTGGCCATGTATTTTGTGCTCGGCTGCCTGCTCGATTCCCTGGCGATGGTGCTGCTGACCATTCCCATCGTGTTCCCGATCATCAAGGCGCTGGGATTCGACCCGGTGTGGTTCGGCATCATCGTGGTCATGGTGGTCGAGCTCGGACTGATCACGCCGCCGATCGGCATGAACGTGTTCGTCATCAAGGGCATCGCCAAGGACGTGCCGCTCGAGACCATTTTCCGCGGCGTGATGCCGTTCGTCGTCGCCCAGATCGTCCTGATCGCGATCCTGGTGGTCGTCCCGCAGATCGCGTTGTGGCTGCCGTCGACCATGTCGCCGTGACGCCGGCCGCCGCGGCCCATTGCCGGCGCGGTCCCGCCTTTACACCTCGGCCCACTGCCGCAGCAGGTTGTGATAGACCGCGGTGAGCGAGACCACGCTCGCATGCTCGGGGTGATCGGCGGAGAGCCGCCTTATCGACATGTCGAGGTCGAACAGCAGCGCCCGCCTGCCGTCGTCGCGGATCAGGCTCTGCGTCCAGAAGAACGAGGCGATGCGCGAGCCGCGCGTGATCGGGGTGACGTTGTGCAGGCTGGTGCCGGGATAGACGATCATGTCGCCGGCCGGCAGCTTCACGCTGTGCTTGCCGTAGGTGTCCTCGACCACGAGCTCGCCGCCGTCGTAATCCTCCGGCGCCGAGATGAACAGCGTCGCCGAGACGTCGGTACGGACCTGCAGCGGCGTGTCGAGATAGCCGCGGATGGCGTTGTCGACATGGGCGCCGAAGGTCATGCCGGCGTCGTAGCGGTTGAACAGCGGCGGAAACACCTGCTTGGGCAACACGGCGGAGACGAACAGCGCGTTGCGGCCGAGGGCCTGCATCACCATGTCGCCGAGCTCGCGCGCCTCGGGCGCGCTCTCCGGCAGCTGCAGATTGTGCTTGACCTGCGCCGACTGATGCCCGGCGGTGGCGCGGCCGTCGACCCACGCGGCGCGCTCCATCACTGCGCGGCAGCGAGCGACCTCATCCGCGGCGAGCAGCTTGGGAATGTGCACCATCATGCGGCGCACCTGCGCGCTTGGGGCAACGTGTCCCGGACGCGGTGCAGCGCGAACGGTAGCGAAGCGGTGCACCGCTGATCCGGGACCGCCACGGACTGGGACGGTCCCGGGTCTGCAGCGCCCCGTTGCGTGCTGCGCTGCGCCCGGGACACGCCAGCACGGATGGCGGGGGGCATCGGCGACCTCACCACTTCGTCCGGTACGTCAGCGATGCCCAGCGGCCGGACGCCGGCACGACGTTGTTGCCGAAATACTGCGAGTAGTAGAGCGTATCGGTGAGATTGTAGACGTTGAGCTGCACCGTCGACTTGTCGTCGACCTTGTAGGCGATCATGGCGTCGAACTTCCAGAACTCGGGGACGTAGGCGGTGTTGGCGTTGTTGGCCCAGCCCTGCGACTGATAGATCGCGCCGCCGCCGACGGTCCACCTCGAGGTGAGGTCGTAGGTGGTCCACAGCGTGAAGTTGTTGCGCGGCGTGTTTTGCAGATGCTTGCCGAGGATGCTCTTGTCGCGGGTGTCGAGGATCGCCGACTCGAGATAGCTGTAGCCGGTGAAGACGCTCCAGCGGTCCGTGACCTGGCCGGTGGCGCCGACCTCGATGCCGTCGACGCGCGCGACGCCGTCGAGGACCATCACCGTGGTCGTGAACGGATCGTTGATGCGCAGGTTGATCTTCTCGATGCGGAACGCCGCGCCGGCGAGGCTGAGCCGGCCCTCGAGGACGTCGGCCTTGGCGCCGACCTCGACACTGCGGGTCTGCTCCGGCGCGAGCGCCGCGGCGCTCGCGCTCGCCAGCGTTCCGAGCTCGGCCGACGGGTTGTAGGAGTTGCCGTAGGCGGCGTAGATGGTGGACTTCTCCGTTGGGTGAATGACGCCGCCGAAACGGTAGCTGAACAGATTGTCGGTGCGCTGCAGGCTGCGGTTGATGGGCAGCGCCTGGTTCGGGTCGGTGTAGTCGGTGCTGAACAGGTCGTAGCGCAGCGAGCCGAGCAGTTCGAAATACTTGGTGATCTTGACCTGATCGGAGACGTAGGCGGCATAGTCGGTCGCCTTGGTCTCGATCGGCAGGTAGTTGATGATCGCGCCGCCGATCGGAGAGCTGTTCGGATTGGGATAGTAGGCGCTGGTGCGGCATATATTGTTGGTGGAATCGCAGATGTCGCGCCGGTCCTGGTGGCGGGTCTCGTAGGCGGCCTCGAGCCCCGCCGACATCTGGTGCTCCGCGATGCCGGTGATGAACTTGCCGACGAGATCGGTCTGGTTCACCAGGTAGGTGTTGTCGGTCTCGCGCTCGCGCCGCTCGCGGCCGTAGGTCAAGAGCTCCACCGGGTAGTTGAAGGGAAACGCAGGCGGGCCCCAGACCGAGGGCGACCCCGGTCGGCCGGGAAAGGTGTTGTTGGCGAGGCCGACATTGCGCGGCGCAGTCACGCGTGCGAAGCGCTCGTTGTCGATGTAGCGCGTGGCATTGGATAGCTTCAGGTTCTTGTCGAATTCGTGCTCGATCTTCTCCGTGATGATGTGGGTCTCCGTCTCGGTGATGTCCCCGAGCGGCCCGCCCGCGAGCCCCAGGAAGTTGGTGCGCGGAATCGGCAGCGGGGTCGTCGGCCTGCCGTTGCCGTAATAGCCGGGATTGGTCAGCAGCCCGGTTTGCGCGCTGAAGGCCGGTTGCGGCAGATAGGTGAAGCCGTAGTCCGAGACGCCTTCCTCGCCCTGATAGATGTAGTACAGCGTCGCCTTGGTGCCCTGCTGGAAGTCGTAGACCATCGAAGGCGCCACGCCCCAGCGCTTGGTCCAGATCTCATCGCGCGTCGGAGTGTTGACGTCCTGCCAGAGCCCCTGCACGCGGCCCGACATGTTGCCGCTCTTGCCGCTGGCGTCGACCACCTCGCGGTAGCCGTTGCCGGTGCTGATCGTCGAGGTCGAACTCGATGTACTGCGCGCCGGTCGGCAATCTGGTGACGTAATTGATGGCGCCGCCGGTCGCGCCGCGCCCGAACGCGAACGCCGACGGGCCTTTGTAGACTTCGATGCGGTCGATGGAGAACGCGTCGCGCACGTACCAGCCGGGGTCGCGGATGCCGTCGCGGAACAGGTCGCCGCGCGCGACGAAACCGCGGATGATCGGGCCGTCGCCTTGCTGGCCGCCTTCCCCGGCGCTGAAGGTGATGCCGGGGATGTATTGCAGGGCTTGCTCGACGGTGGTGACATTCTGCTCTTGGATGATCGCCTGCGGGATGACGTTGACCGTCTGCGGCATGTCGAGAAACGGCACGGGCAGACGCGTGATGCCGGGATTGCTGACTTGGTAGGGCGTAGGGCCCAGCGGCGGGTTCGAGCTGGTCGAGGCCTGATCGGTCGCGATCGGTTGGGCGGGAGGCGGCGGCGCTGCGGCCGGCCGGGCGGGAGCGGCTCGCACCGCTGCCGGCGCCCGCGGGCGGCTGGCGCGCACCGACACCGTCGGCAACGGCACGTCGACCTTTTGCTCCGGTACCGCTTGCTCTGGTACTGCCGGCGCCGCTCCGGGTGGCGCCGGCTGTGTGGAAGGACTTTGCCCAGGCGGGGATTGCTGCGGCGCCGGCGTCGGCGCCTGCTCGGTGGCCGGCTGGTCGTTGGCGGCCGGTTCCGCCTCGGTCTCGACCGCACTGCTGAGATAGAACAGCGCCGCCGCCGTCATCACCCCGGCTTTGGACCTAATGGCCCGTTGGAGTTCTCGCCCCGTCGCCCGTGACATCGCCCCACTCCTGCCCGCTTTACTTTAGAACTCTTAAATACTACAGTTGATTTTCGTATTACTTGCTACACGTTGGTTAAGCAGCCAACAATGATAAATATGCCACAGTGATTATCATTCAGATAAAGGGCACTTCATTTTATTTATAACAATTCAAAACTAGGAATTGCTGTCGAATATGTTGATCAGCGCAATGATTACCTGTATCGAGCAGGTACTTCGAGGCCGCCCTCACCGGACCGAAAAAGGGGCTCCGTTCGCCGGCTTCGTGGCGGGGACTCGACGAAATGTCCAATTGGGCGCGGATGCGGACGATCTGGTGGACTTTGCATCGCTGGATCGGTGTCGGGCTCGCGATCATGCTGGTGCCGATCGCGTTGTCCGGCGCTCTGCTGGTCTGGCACGACCAGCTCGATGCGCTGATCCATCCCGGCCGATATGCGGTAACAGGTATGCAGTCCGCGCAAGTGTCCGCGTATCTGGAAAGCGCCGCAGCTGCGCTCAAGGGCGGTGCACAGCCGGCTGCCGTTCGCTTTCCCGCGGAGGAGGGCTGGCCGGTGATCGTCATGGCGCGCGGCGCGCCGTCGGCCGAGGGCGGCCCGGTGCGGCTCGTCAATGTCTATCTCGATCCAGCCACCGCGCGGGCGCTCGACGTGGTGGATTTTCGCTCGTCGTTCGTCGGCTCCCTCCATCGCTTTCACGAGAACCTGACGATCCCCGAATATTCCGGCCGGGCCATCGTCGGCTGGGTCGGTGTCGGCATGCTGATCCTCGCGCTCACCGGCATCTGGCTGTGGTGGCCGCGCGGCGGCGCGCTTGTCGCTGGCCTGCGCTGGCGGCGTGCGCCTTACGTCACGAGCAACCTCCATCATCTGCTCGGCTTCTGGATCTCGATCCCGCTCGCGGTGGTGTCGCTCACCGGCGTCTATCTCGGCTTCCCGCAGACGGCCCGCCAGCTCATGGCGTCGGTCGCGCCGATGGCGCCGCAGGGCCCGCGCCCGGGCTTCGGCGCGATCGCACGCGACGCGCGGATGACGCCGGACCAGGCATTGTCCGCTGCACTGGCGTCGCAGGACGGCGCGCGCGCGGCGGTCATATTCCTGCCAACCGCGAATGCGAATACCGGCTCGCGCAGTCGCGCGCGCGGCGCTGAACGTGACAGTGGAGGCGAGGGCGCGAAAGACACGGGCCCGGTCTGGCGCCTGCAATTGCGCAGCGAGAACGGCGAGATCGCCAACGTCACGATCGATGATCGCAGCGGCACCGTCGCACGTTTGCCCGGCCCGCTCGCCGGCGACCGCGCAGCGCAATGGATGCGCTGGATCCACGAAGGCAGCCACAGCGGGCCCGTGTGGCAATTCATCGTGTTCCTGACAGGGGTCTTCCCGCTGGTATTTGCCGTGACCGGCGTCATCATGTGGTGGCGGGGCAGACGCAATCGCAGGGCTGCGGCGGCAAACCGCGCGATCGGGCGAGGCGAGCTGCAAGCGGCGGAATGAGCGCGGAGTGGAACGCGCGGAAAGCGCATGAGGGAAAAGCTCGGGCGCGGCGCGGTTCCTCGCCACCACCGGCCCGAGTTCGAGCACGAGATGGCGACTGGAGCATGATGGTGTTACATTATAACATTGGCGCGGCGAGATGAGGCCGGTCGGGATGCGATTGTTGGAAGCTCAGGGGCAGGCGGTTCGGAGCCGGCGCAGCTTGGCGGACTCAGGTGCGGCCGCGCTGCGCAGCGCCGCGACGGCGGCATGGATCGCCGTCCCTTCGCCGGCGCTCGCGCAGGACAACGTCGTGGCCACCGCGACGCTGCCGCGCGATCTCAGTCCCTGGGGCATGTATGTCAGCGCCGACCCGGTGGTGAAGGCGGTGTTGATCGGCCTGGCCTTCGCCTCGGTCGTCACCTGGACGGTCTGCCTCGCCAAGACCATCGAGATCATATTCGCCAAGCGGCGAGTGCGCGCCGCCCTCGACGTCCTCGCCGGCGTGCGCTCCACGTCGGAGGGCATGGAGCGGCTGGCCGAGGCCAAGGGCGAGGTCAGGCATTATCTCGACGCCGCCGTCGAGGAGTTGAAGCTGTCCGCGGGGTTGGCGGAAAGGGAAGGCATCAAGGAGCGCATCGCTTCGCGCCTCGAGCGCCTCGAGGCGAACTATGGCCGGCGGATGCTGCGCGGCACCAGCGTCCTCGCCACCATCGGCGCCACGGCTCCCTTCGTCGGGTTGTTCGGGACCGTCTGGGGCATCATGAACAGCTTCATCGGCATCTCGAAGTCGCAGACCACCAACCTCGCGGTGGTCGCGCCGGGCATTGCCGAGGCGCTGCTGGCCACCGCCTTCGGGCTTGCCGCCGCCATCCCGGCCGTGGTGATCTACAACGTCTTCGCGCGCTCGATCGCCGGCTATCGCGCGCTGCTGGGCGATGCCGCCGCCGAGGTCTTGCGGCTGGTGAGCCGCGACCTCGAGCGTCCCGCCGCCGTGCCGGCGTCCGCTGCGCGGAGGGCGGCGCCGCTGTCGGCCGCCGAGTGAGGCGAGTGCTCCGAACCCGAAGTTCGCGCACACCGCGCGGCAAATGCGATCGCGAACGTCGGGTTCAACAGGGGCACTAGAATTATGGAGTTGTAGTGGTCCCTAAATTCCGAAGTTGGTCTGTGATCGTGCCGCGAGTGCTGACGAACTTCGAGATCGGATCACTAAATTAGAGTGCAGTTGCGAGTGTCGTCATGAGCGTTCGCCTCGACCACGGAGAAGATACCCTCGACGAGGTCCACGAGATCAACGTCACGCCGTTCATCGACGTGATGCTGGTGCTGCTCATCATCTTCATGGTGGCGGCGCCGCTCGTCACCGTCGACATTCAAGTCAACCTGCCGGCATCCACGGCCGAGCCGCGGCAGCGTCCCGACAAGCCCGTGTATCTGACCGTCAAATCCGATCTTAGCCTTGCGATCGGCAACGATTTCGTGCCCCGCGAGCTCCTTCAGAACACGCTGAGTTCGGCCACCGGGGGCGACATGGAAGCGGTCATCTTCCTGCGTGCCGACAAGACCGTCCCCTACGGCGAACTGATGGAAGTCATGAACCTGCTGCGCACCGCAGGCTTCCTGAGGGTGGCGCTGGTGGGGCTGGAGAAGGTGTCGTCGCCGTGATGGGATTGTCGCCCGAGGACGTCGCCGATCTGCGGCGCTGGGCGATCTGCGGCGCGGTGATCGTGCTCGCGCACGGCGGCATTGCCGCGGGCGTGGTTAATTGGGACGACCCGGACCAGTCGGCGGAACCCGCCGCGGCCATCGTCATCGAGTTTGCCCCGGTGCCGGTCGCGCCCGCCACGCAGCAGGCCGAGCTTCCGCCGGGACCCGAGCAGGTGATGTCCGACGCCTCGCCCAGCAGGCCGGTCGAAAGCCTGGAAGAGAAGGTCGAGGAGAAGATCGAGCAGAAGGTCGAAGCGAAGCTCGAGCAGAAGGTCGAGGAAAAGATCGAGACCAAACCGCTCGAGGAGCCCCCGCCGGAAGTCGCGCCCGCGCCCAACCCGGAAGTCGCGGTCCAGCCGCCGCCGCCGCAGGAGATCCAACAGGAGACCCCGAAACGGCAGGAGCCGCGCCCGCCGGCACCCGCCACCACCGCGCCGCAGGCCATCCCCAACCAAGTGGCGGCGATCCCGGCGGCGCCCACGCAGGGTCAGCTCGTCCCGGACAATCCCACCGCGGTGCCGACCTGGAAAACGCAGATTGTTGCGCTGCTCGAGCGCAACAAGCGCTATCCGGAGGCGTCCCAGTCGCGCCGCGAGCAAGGGGTCGCCCAGGTCTTCTTCAGCCTCGACCGGAGCGGACGGGTGATCGAGAGCCGGGTGCTGCGCTCGTCCGGCGCGGCCGCGCTCGACGAGGAGGCGCTGGCGTTGTTGCGCCGCGCGCAGCCCTTCCCGGCGCCGCCACGCGAATTGCGGGGCGACCACGTGGATCTGACCGTACCGATCCGCTTCAATCTCAAGTGACGTTCGCCTTGCTCCAGCGATGACCGTCGCGTTGGCCCGCAAGCTGTTTGGCTCTTCCAACGAGCGGCGGATCAAGTCGTATCTTCCGCGGGTTGCGGCGATCAACGCGCTGGAGCCGGAGCTGGAGGGGCTGTCCGACGAGGCGCTGCGGGCGCGCACGCAGGCGTTCAAGCAGCAGGTGGCGGACGGCACCAGCCTGGACGACATTTTGGTGGAGGCCTTTGCCACCTGCCGGGAGGCGGCCAAGCGCAGCTTGGGGCAGCGGCACTTCGACGTGCAGTTGATCGGCGGGATGATCCTGCACGAGGGGCGTATCTCGGAGATGAAGACCGGGGAAGGCAAGACGCTGGTGGCGACCTTGCCGGTCTATCTCAATGTGCTCGCCGGCCGCGGGGTGCACGTGGTGACGGTGAACGACTATCTGGCCAAGCGCGACGCGGAATGGATGGGGCAGATCTACAACTTCCTCGGGCTCGAGGTCGGGGTGATCGTGCACGGGCTCGACGACGAGCAGCGCAAGCTCGCCTACGACGCCGACGTCACCTACGGCACCAACAACGAGCTCGGCTTCGACTATCTGCGCGACAACATGAAGTATCGGCTTGAGGACATGGTCCAGCGCGGGCACATCTACGCCATCGTGGACGAGGTCGAACTCGATCCTGATCGACGAGGCGCGAACCCCGCTGATCATCTCCGGGCCAGCGCGCAATGAGGCCGAGTGGGAACCGGTCGGCCGCCCGGATTGCGCGCCAGCTTCAAGCGTTGGCGCGCATCCGGACGCAAAACCGGTATCCACTTTTGCTGGCTGCGCGCCGTATGACCGCTCTGACTTCTACAACACGATCGACGCCTACATCCCGCGGCTGGAGAAGGCCGACTACGAGGTTGACGAGAAGCAGCGCACGGTGACGCTGACGGAAGCCGGGATGGAGAAGATGGAGCAGGTTCTGCGCGCCGACGGCCTGCTCAAGGGGTCTTCGCTGTACGACGTGGAGAACGTGTCGACGGTGCACCACGTCAACCAGGCGCTGCGAGCGCACAAGCTGTTCCAGCGCGACAAGGACTATATCGTGCGCAACGGCGAGGTGGTGATCATCGACGAGTTCACCGGGCGGATGATGCCTGGGCGGCGCTATTCGGAGGGTCTGCACCAGGCGCTGGAGGGCAAGGAGCGCCAGCCGATCCAGCCTGAGAACCAGACGCTGGCCTCGATCACGTTCCAGAACTATTTCCGCATGTACGAGAAGCTTGCCGGCATGACCGGCACGGCGATGACGGAGGCGGACGAGTTCATCGACATCTACAACCTCGAGGTGATCGAGGTGCCGACCAACCAGCCGATGGTGCGCATCGACGACGACGACGAGGTCTATCGCACGGCGGAGGAGAAGTACCGCTCGATCCTGACCTTGATCGACGACTGCAAGGCGCGCGGGCAGCCGGTGCTGGTGGGGACGACGTCGATCGAGAAGTCGGAGCAATTGGCGGAGATGCTGCGCAAGCTGGGCTGGGAGCAGCACGACTTCTCCGACCCCAACGCCTTCGCGGCGCTCTATTCGGGCGACGACGGGGCCTCCAAGGCCAAGGTGTTCGCCATCCTCAACGCGCGCTACCACGAGCAGGAGGCCTATATCATCGGGCAGGCGGGGGTGCCCGGGGCGATCACCATCGCCACCAACATGGCCGGTCGCGGCACCGACATCCAACTCGGCGGCAATGCCGAGATGCGCATCCGGCACGAGCTTGCCGAGGTCGAGGACGCGCGCGCGCGCGAGCGCGACCCGCGTGCGGCCGAGATCCGGGCGCAGGTGGGGCGGCTCAAGGAGAAGGCGTTGGCGGCCGGCGGGCTGTTCGTGCTGGGGACGGAGCGGCACGAGAGCCGGCGCATCGACAACCAGCTGCGCGGGCGCTCGGGTCGGCAGGGCGACCCCGGGCATTCCAAGTTCTTCCTGTCGCTGGAAGACGACCTGATGCGCATCTTCGGGACCGACAAGCTCGACACGATGCTGCAGCGTCTTGGGCTGAAGGAGAACGAGGCGATCGTCCATTCCTGGATCAACAAGGCGTTGGAGAAGGCGCAGCAGAAGGTGGAGGCGCGCAACTTCGACATCCGCAAGAACCTGCTGAAGTTCGACAACGTGATGAACGACCAGCGCAAGGTGATCTTCGAGCAGCGGGTGGAATGGATGAAGGACGAGGCGGTCAACGAGATCGTCGCCGACATGCGCCACGCCGCCGTCGACGACCTCGTCGCCAAGCACGTCCCGGAAAACGCCTATCCCGAACAGTGGGATGTCGAAGGGCTCGACCGCGACGTGCGCGGCATCCTCACTCTAGCGCTCCCGCTCCGGACCTGGGCGAAGGAAGAGGGGATCACGGCTGCCGAGATGCGGCAGCGCATCGCGCGCGTGGCCGACCGTTGGATGGCCGGCAAGGACGACAAATTCGGGGGCGCGCCGATTCGGCATCTGCAAAAACTCATCGTCCTGCATGCGCTCGACCATCTCTGGCGCGAGCATCTCGCCATGCTCGATGACCTGCGCCGGGCCATCGGCTGGCGCAGCTATGCCCGGCGCCATCCGCTCAGCGAATATCGAACCGAGGCCTTTCACCTGTTCGAGCTCATGCTGCGCCGTCTCCACGTCGTGGTCACGGCGCTCGCGATGCGGGTCGGAATCGTCCAGTCCTGACTGGCCGCGCGCTTTGGACCTATTGTCCGCCGCGGCGATCGGGCCTATCTGGTAGGCGAAAAGCCGGCCCGGCCGGCTCAGCGCATGTTCCGGAGAAGCGGGCATCGGTTCGCCAGGGAGAGCGTGTGCCACTGGATAATTTGCGGAGCGCGGCTGATCCCGACCGAGGGACCCGCTCCATCGGGAACAGCTATGCCTGAGACCGTTTCGACCGCCCCACCCCTGCTATTGCGACCGCTCGTGCTGGTTGCTGCGGCGGGTGGAATCCTGCTCGCTGGAACCGTGGTGCTCTGGGTCCGCTACGGCACGGCAGTGTTCTACGAGATGATCGTCGCGGGGATCGCGGCCTGTTTATGATCGCTCGCTGGACTCTCACATGACTGCGCGCAGCACCCGCCTGCTCATGATCGCTGCGGCGTTCTGCGCCGGGCTCGTGCTGTGCTTCGGCGTCGTCCTGATCGTGGCCGGACGGCTGTCGGCGCCGGTGGTGCAGCAAATCGCAGCCATCGGCGGGCCGTTCAAGCTGGTCGATCAGAACGGCAAGGTGGTCACCGACCAGGACTTGAAGGGCCATCCGTTCCTGGTGTTTTTCGGCTTCACCCATTGCCCCGACATCTGCCCCACGACCCTGTTCGAGGTATCCGAGGTCTTGCGTGCGCTCGGCCCCGATGCGGACCGCACGCGCGCGCTGTTCGTCACCGTCGATCCGGAGCGCGACACGCCGGCGCTTATGAAGGACTATCTGTCGAGCTTTGATCCGCATCTGTCGGGCCTGACCGGCGATCCGGCCGCGGTTGCGGCGGTCGCAAAGGCCTACCGCGTCTATTTCAAGAAGGTTCCGCTTGACGAAGGCGGATACACCATGGACCACACGGCGATCGTCTATCTGATGGACAAGGAAGGCCGCTTCGTCTCGCCCTTCAGCCTCAAGCGAGCCCCGGAAGCCGCCGCGGCCGATCTGCGCCGTTATTTGTGATCGAGGCGGCGATCCATCACTCCAAAGGCCCGCGCCACCGATCTGCCTCAACTCGCCTATAAGGCCGATCAGCGTTCGCTAAGGATCGATAGCCTGATGCGGTTGCAAATGACGTCCGCCTCTTCGTTGCAAGATGGGCGCGCGATAATCCGGCGGCTCGCCGTCGTCGCTCTCGGCCTCGTTCTGATCGCCCCGGCCCTGGGCGGCTGGCAGGCATCGGCGGCTCCGGCGGGCGGCGATCCGGGGGTACGGGTTCCCGGGTTCTGGGATCCGCGACGGCGCCCCGAAAAGCCCGACCTGTCGCGCATCAACATGATCCGCTTCCTTACCGAGGTCGACTACCCGCCGTTCGATTTTGCGGGGCGGGACGGCAATCCTCAGGGGTTCAACGTCGATCTGGCGCGCATGCTGTGCGAGGAGCTCAAGGTCGCCTGCACCATGCAGATGCGGCGCTTCGAGACGCTGATCTCCGCGTTGAACGCGAACCAGGGCGACGCCGCCATCGCCTCGATTGTGGCGACGCCCGAATTACGCACCAAGGTCGATTTTACCGATCCCTACTACCGCACCCCGGCACGGTTCGTGGCGCGGCGGGATTCCTCGATCGAAGATCCGTTGCCGGAACGGCTCGAAGGCAAGAAGGTCGCCGTCGTCGCCGGTACCGCGCACGAGGCGTACCTCAAGGCCTTGTTCACCGAGGTCGACCTGCGGCCCTATCCCAGTGCGGACGCGACGCGGCAGGCGTTGCAGCATGGCGAGGTCGATCTCCTGTTCGGCGATGCGATCTCGCTCGCCTTTTGGCTCAACGGCACCGATTCCGAGAATTGCTGTGCCTTTCGCGGCGGGCCGTATATGGACAGCCGCTATTTCGGCGAGGGCATCGGCATTGCGGTCCGAAAGCGCAATGATACCGTGCGTCTTGCCCTGAATTGGGCGTTGTTCCGGGTATGGGAACAGGGGCGGTTCACCGACTTGTGGCTGCGCTATTTTCCGATCAGTCCGTTTTGACTGCCGCTTCGGCCGCGGCAAAGACGCGGCCTACCGCGCCGGATAGGGATGACAGTGGCAGGACGGAAAGCGGCGAATTGCGCACAATTTTAGTAAACGGCGCAACCAAGTCGAAGCACGTCGGTGATTAGATCCACGCCGGTCTCCCATGGCCGATGCAGAGCGGTGGATCATGCGAACGCGGTTTGCGCAATTCGCGCGCGAGGAAAGTGGAGCGACCACGGTGGTGTACGGACTGATCGCAGCCGGCCTGTCGATCGCGATCATCATGGTGATGTCCGGTCTCGGATCGAAGCTGAACGCGACCCTCGCGTGGATGCATACCGCGCTGCAATGAGTGTCATCCAGAACCTGCCGTGGCGAGAATTCGAAGGCGAGCGGCCGTTCCACGGGCGTTTCGATTGACGTCGGGACACGTGGTTTTTAGTGTCCGCGGCCGGAGAGGAACCGATGTCCACGGTCGAGGCCCAAGTTCCCGCCCTGCGCGAGGTCGCGGAGAATTCGAACGCCTGGCCGTTCGAGGAGGCGCGCAAGATGGTCGCGCGGCTCGAGCGGCACCCCAAGGACGAGGTGATCTTCGAGACCGGCTACGGTCCTTCGGGCCTGCCGCATATCGGCACCTTCGGCGAGGTCGCGCGCACCACGATGGTGCGCCATGCCTTTCGCGTCCTCACGGACGACAAGATCAGGACCCGGTTGATCACCTTCTCCGACGACATGGACGGGTTGCGCAAGGTACCCGACAACGTTCCCAATCGGGACATGATGGCGGCGCATATCGGCAAGCCGCTGTCGCGCGTCCCGGACCCGTTCTCCAACGACTATCCTTCGTTCGGTGCGGCCAACAATGCGCGGCTACGCGCGTTTCTCGATCAGTTCGGCTTCCAATACGAGTTCATCTCCTCGACCGATTGCTACATGTCGGGTCGCTTCGATGCCGCGCTCTTGCGCGTGCTCGAGCGCTTCGACGCGATCATGGAGATCATGCTGCCCTCGCTGCGCGAAGAGCGGGCGCAGAGCTATTCGCCGTTCTTGCCGATCTCGCCGCGCACAGGCGTCGTGCTGCAGGTGCCGGTGCTTGGGCACGACGCCAAGACGGGCACGATCACCTATGAAGACCCCGACACCAAGGAGCATGTGACGACGCTCGTCATTGGAGGGCGTACGAAGTTGCAATGGAAGCCCGACTGGGCGATGCGCTGGGTCGCGCTCGGCGTCGATTACGAGATGGCGGGCAAGGACCTGATCGATTCCGTCAAGCTGTCCGGCGAGATCTGCCGAGCGCTCGGGGGTACGCCGCCGGAAGGCTTCAACTACGAGCTCTTCCTCGACGACAAGGGCCAGAAGATTTCCAAGTCCAAGGGCAACGGGCTGACGATCGAAGAATGGCTGCGCTACGCCTCACCGGAATCGCTCTCGCTGTTCATGTATCGCGAGCCGAGAGCGGCGAAGCGTCTCTATTTCGACGTCATCCCCCGCCACGTCGACGAGTATCAGCAGTTCCTCGAAGCCTACCAGCGGCAGGACCTCAAGCAGCGCCTCTCCAACCCGGTCTGGCACATCCATTCGGGCGAGCCGCCCAAGCCCGACACTCCGATCTCGTTCTCGATGCTGCTCACGCTGGTCGCATCCTCGAATGCGCAGAACGCCGAGACGTTGTGGGGCTTCATCGGCCGCTATCGCCCGGGCGTGACGCCGCAGACGCATCCGAAGCTCGACGCGCTGGTCGGCTATGCCATCAACTATTTCCGCGATTTCGTATTGCCGCACAAAAAGTTTCGCGAGCCGGAAGCGGCCGAGCGTGTAGCGCTCCTCGATCTACGCGACGCGCTTTCCCAGCTTCCCGCCGATGCGAGCGCGCAGCAGATCCAAGATGTGGTCTACGAAATCGGCCGCCGCGAGCCGTTCCTCGACAAGACCGGCAAGATCAAGACCAAGGACGGCAAGCCGGGCGTCGCGCTGGACTGGTTCAACATGCTCTACCAGGTGCTGCTCGGACAGGAAAAGGGCCCGCGTTTCGGCTCGTTCGTGGCGGTGTACGGCCTCAAGAACACGATCGACATGATCGACGGAGCGCTGGCGAGATCGGCCTAGGCAAACCCCCTTCGGCGCCGAAGGGCCCCTTCGCATTTGAAGCCGAGGATCCGTCGGATCGTGGCACGGGCGCGGAGCCCGGCAGTCGGCTTGCGCGGGCGCGGCGGCTCGGCAACATTGCCGCCGTTGTCTAGGCCCGCGCCGAAATGACCCCCTCCGTACTGGCTCTGATCGGGGCCACCATCGTCTTTTCCTCGTTCCTCTCCGGCGTGTTCGGCATGGCAGGCGGCATGGTGCTGCTCGGGGTCCTGCTGAACTATTTCGACGTCGCTACCGGGATGATCTTTTTCTCCATCATCCAGCTGTTCGCCAACGGCTGGCGTGTCGTGCAATGGCGCCGCTACGTCCTCTGGCCGATTTTCGGATGGTATGTGGTCGGCGCCGCCGTCGCGTTCGCGTCCATGTGGACGATCGCCTTCGTCCCGGACAAGGCAATGGTCTACCTTGCCCTCGGCTTGATGCCGTTCCTGGTGGAGGCCCTGCCCGCCGTGCTGCGTCCGAACATCGAGTGGAAGGGCGTGCCGCTTCTGACCGGGATCGCGACCACGATCGTGCAAATCCTGTCCGGCGTCGGGGGTCTCTTTCTCGATATTTTTTTCCAGAAGAGCATGCTCGATCGCAAGACAACGAACGCCACCAAGGCCGTTGCGCAGTCCTTCAGTCACATCGTGCGCGCGTTCTATTTCGGCTCGCTTTCGGGCATCGGCGACCTGCCGCTCTGGACGACGGGGCCGGCGATCCTCCTGGCGATCGGCGGCACCTCGCTTGCGCCTTTTGTGATCGAACGCATGACCGATCACGGATTTCGACGGTGGACGCGGGCGATCATCTTCGCCATCAGCGCGGTCTATCTCTTCCGCGCCGGCTGGCTGTTCTGGCACCGGTGATCCCGGCTCGCCTTCACGTGCAATGCTCCTATAGGTGGCATAAAGAAATAACTACAATCCATGCTCTGCCCGTTTGCGCAGGTGCATAACCCGCTGTCGACCTTGAGGTCAGTCGCATGGTCGGGGTTTACTTGCAGCCTGCAGGGGCGGGGAGGGCGAGATGACCCAAGATATTCGAATCCTGCGGCCATCGGGCTAGGGCCTGTCTTCAGTTGGGGGATTCCCAAATCAGTGATTGAGTGATTCATGGGTGGTCGGCCTAAGGAGGGGCCGACCGATGCGGCGCTATGCATTGCGGGACGACCAGTGGGATCGGATCAAGGATTTTCTGCCGGGCCGCGAAGGCCATGTCGGAGGCACGGCAGCAGACAATCGCCTGTTCGTCGAGGCTGTTTTGTTTAGATACCGAGCCGGCATTCCTTGGCGTGATCTGCCGGCGCGCTTTGGCGATTGGAAGATCGTCCATCAGCGCTTCAATCGATGGGCGAAGGGCGGTGTTTTCGAGCGTATTTTCAAGCTGTTGGCCAGCGATCGCGATAATGAGTACATGATGATCGACGCCACAATCGTGCGTGCGCACCAGCACAGCGCCGGCGCACGAAAAAAAACGGCGCGCAAGCGATCGGCCGATCCCGCGGTGGATTGACCACCAAAATTCACGCGCTCGTCGATGCTCTCGGCAATCCCGTCGAATTGATGCTCACGCCAGGACAGGCCAATGACCTCATTTGCGCACAGCCGTTGCTCGAGGAGTCCGATCCAGAGGCTCTGATCGGCGACACCGCATACGACGCCGATGTCTTCATCGAGGCTCTTGCCGAGCGGCAAATCACCCCGGTGATTCCTTCACATCCCCGCCGCAAGAAACCACGGCCCTGCGATTTTGCCCTCTACTGCGAGCGCAATCTCGTCGAGCGCTTCTTCAACAAACTCAAGCACTTTCGCGCTATTGCCACGCGCTATGACAAACTCGCCAGAAATTTCCTCGCCGGCGTCCAGCTTGCCTCGGCTATCATTCTCCTCAACTGAGGACAGGCCCTTAGCGTGGCGAAGACGATCTACAAGATCTGCGAGAGCGCGCTGTGGCGCGAGGCCGAGCGTGCCGGGGTGTTCCGCGGCGCGCCGGTGGACCTGCGCGACGGCTTCATCCATTTCTCCACGGCCGATCAGGTGCGCGAGACCGCTGCGCGGTATTTCCCGGGGGCGGCGGACTTGATGCTGATCGCGGTCGCCGCCGCCGCGCTCGAGGGGCCGCTCAAATGGGAGGTGTCGCGCGGCGGCGGCCTGTTTCCTCACCTCTACGGGGCATTGCCGCTCGCCGCAGTGCGATGGGTGAAACCGCTTCCGCTCGGCGGCGACGGGCAACATGTGTTTCCGGAGCTGACGCCGTGATCGGCCTGTTAGAGTCGCTGGCACGGCCGATGCTGCGCATGCTCGACCCCGAGGACGCGCATCGCGTGGCCATCCACGCGCTGAAATTTCCGTCGTTCGTCAAGCTCGTGCCCGACGACCCACGGCTCGCGGTGCGCGCCTTCGGGCTCAATTTTCCGAATCCGGTCGGCATGGCGGCGGGCTTCGACAAGCATGCCGAGGTGCCTGACGCGCTGCTCAGGCTCGGTTTCGGCTTCGTGGAGGTCGGCACGGTCACGCCGCTGCCGCAGGTCGGCAATCCGCGCCCGCGCGTGTTTCGACTCAACCGCGACCAGGGCGTCATCAATCGGTTGGGCTTCAACAGCGAGGGTGCCGACGCGGTGCTGCGCCGTCTCGCCGCGCGCGCGAACGAAGGCGGCATCATCGGCGTCAATATCGGCGCCAACAAAGAGAGCGCCGACCGCATCAGGGATTATGTGCGCCTGATCGAGACCTTCGCGCCGGTCGTGAGCTATTTCTCCGTCAACATTTCCTCGCCCAATACGCCGGGCCTACGTGAACTGCAGCGCGCCAACGTGCTCGACAGCCTGCTGGCGCGCGTCGTGGACGCACGCGCGCGCATGAGCAGAGAGGCGGGGACGACCCCCGTGCTGATCAAGATCGCGCCGGATCTCACCCTCAATGAGCTGGACGACATGGTCGGCGCGGCGCGCCGGCATCGCGTCGACGGCATGATCATCAGCAACACGACGGTTGCGCGGCCCCACGGGCTGGGTGATCGCGTGACCGCGCGGGAGGCGGGAGGGCTGTCAGGGCACCCTTTGTTTGCCCTCGCCACGCGCATGCTGGCGGAGACCTATGTCCGGGTCGAGGGCGCTTTCCCGCTGATCGGCGTCGGCGGCGTCGATTCCGGGGAGGCGGCGCTCGCGAAGATCAAGGCGGGCGCATCTCTTATCCAGCTCTACACCGCCCTCGTGTTTCACGGCTTGCGGCTCGTCGCGACCATAAAGTCCGAACTGTCGAACGTCGTCCGGCGCCAGGGTCAGACGCAGATCGGCGACCTCGTCGGCGCCGACGCCGCCGCCATCACGGCGGAGAAGTGGCCGGCGTGACCGGCGGCTCGCTCAATTCATCGGCGTCCACTGAATCTCGCCGAGATCCTCGCGGAACGCGAACCGCTTCATGTGCTCGACGACGACGCGTTGCAGCCGTTCGAGCGTTTCCGCGTCGGGCGCGTCGGCCTGCAGCGTGAGCGCATCGGAGGTCGCCTGCAAGCTGCAGACGCGCCCGTCGGCAAAGGGGATGCGGCCCTTCTCAGGCGTGAACTCCACGGCAAATTTGTGGCTCCAATGCTTGCAGAGCTGCTGCAGGTAGCGGCTGGCCGAGGCCGTGGAGACGCGCGCTTGCGAGGTGGGCATGTGCTCTCCTGCTCCGTCTGATGCTTCGATCTGCCGCTATTTAGGGGCCCGGCAGGCGCCGCACCAGCCGCAGCGTACGGCAGCAGATTAGAATGTCTCTACGGGCTGACGACCGGTCATCGGCCTTGCGCCATGCGCGCGAGCCGCACCAGCAGCCAGACCGGTACCACAATGGCGGCGCCCAGCAGCAGATAGCGCCAGAGCCAGCGCACGGCATCGAATCCCATATCCCAGACGTGCAGCACCAGCCGTTTCAGGCTGTCGATGATGTTCCAGGGTTCGAGCCCGAGCACTTCCAGGATCACGCCGATCAGGATCGACAGGAGGACGAGTCGGAAGATCACCGACAATGGCGGGCCGCCGAAGAAGCAATCGACGTAGCTGTTACCCATTGGCCTCCCCGTCGGCGTGTTCATGGCGCCTCCTGTCAGCTCGCGCTGGCGCGATACCGCGCTCGGTCTCCATCTTGTCCAACATCCGCTCGAGCGTTTCCAGCCGGTCGGCCTCGCCGGGCGGCTTGTCCCACCGCAACCGATTGATGCGCGGAAAGCGCATGGCCAAGCCCGATTTGTGTCGTGTCGAGCGCTGCAGCCTCTCGAAGGCGACTTCGAGCACCAGACCCTGCTCGGCGGCATGCACGACCTCGCGCACCGGGCCGAAGCGTCCCACGGTATTGCGGCGGACGAAGCGGTCGATCTGAAGGAGCTCCTCGTCCGTGAAGCCGAAATAAGCCTTGCCCACAGGCACCAGCTCGTCGCCGCCGTCGCCCTTGGTCCAGACCCCGAACGTGTAGTCGGAGTAATAGGAGGAGCGCCTGCCGTGGCCGCGCTGGGCATACATCAGCACGGCATCGACGATGAACGGGTCGCGCTTCCATTTCCACCATGGGCCCTTGGGCCGGCCGGGAAGATAGGGCGCGTCGCGGCGCTTGAGCATGATGCCTTCGACCGCTTCGGCATCGGCACCGGCGCCGGCGACGGCCGGATCGCGCCGGGCCGCGGCGAGATCGTCCCAATTCGTGAACGCCACGAGCTCCGACAGATCGATGCGCGGCTCGCGCAAGCGTGAAATGAACTGCTCCAGTCGCGCACGCCGTTGCGCGAAGGGAAGCCCGCGCAGGTCCTCCTCGCCGTCGACCAGCAGATCGTATGCGCGCAGGTGCGCGGGAAATTCAACCAGCAGCTTGCCAGTGACGGTCTTGCGGTTGAGCCGCTGCTGCAGCACGTTGAAGCTTTGCACCCGCCCGGCGCGCACGATCAACAGTTCGCCGTCGATCGCGCCGGGCAGCTGCAAGGCGTCGAGCAGCTCGGGGAAGCTGCCCGAAATGTCGTCGCCGGTGCGGGAATAAAGCCGCGCGAAGCGGCGGCCGGCCTCGTCCATTCCGGCCACGGCTTGCACGCGAATGCCGTCCCATTTCCATTCGCCGAGGTAATCGCCGGGGTCGAGCGCCTGCAGATCGCCGTCCTCGATCGCATGGGCAAGCATCGCCGGGCGGAAGGGCGCGGGATCGCGGTTTGCCGGCTTGTCGGCGCGTCCTTCCAGCCAGGCGAACAACTCGACGTAGGGCGGGCGCAAGCCGGGCCAGATCAGCTCGACGTCGTGAGGGTCCTTGCCGCCCAGCGCGGCAGCCGCGGTCTTGGCGAGCCGCGCCGACACTCCGATCCGCAATCCGCCGGTGACCAGCTTGAGCAGCGCCCAGCGGCCGGTCTCATCGAGTTGATCGAGCCAGCTCGCGAGCCGTGCCGGCAATTCGGACTTGCCGATCGAGGAGAGGCCACCGACGACCGAGGACAACGTGA
This sequence comes from uncultured Alphaproteobacteria bacterium, assembly GCA_963758945.1. Taxonomy (GTDB): domain Bacteria; phylum Pseudomonadota; class Alphaproteobacteria; order Rhizobiales; family Xanthobacteraceae; genus VAZQ01. Next base: position 194,192 of record CAVWXY010000001.1, read on the forward strand.
GCGCATCGTACGCTCCAGTGCCGTCGCCGCGCCCCTTCTCCACGGAGCCGGCCCGGCCGCAAGGCTGCCACATCAACGCGACGGTCTCCGAGAGGTCACCGACGTAATCGTAGGACAATTCGAATAGCATCGGATCGGCACGCTCGGCGATCAGTGCGCGGATCATGCCGGGCTTGGCGTGCTGGAATGCGAGCGCGCCGGTGAGGGCGGCCAACGCCCATCCGCGTTCGGGATCGGGCGTATTGCGGAAATAGTCGGCCATCAGCCGCAGCTTGTTGTTGCGGCTGGGTTCGTAAACGAGGCGATCGAGCAACTCCGCAAACCGGTTCATGTCGCCTCGCCGGTCGTGCCGCTTTCGCCTGCGCCGTCGATCTCGTCCCCGTCGCCGTAGCCGACGATATCCAGCGGCCGCGCTTGCAAGCCCTGCGTTACGCCCCAGTGCACGAGCGCCTCTTCCTGACCGTGGGTGACCCAGACCTCCGACGCGCCGGTGGCGGCGATGGTTGCGGTCAGGCCGTCCCAATCGGCGTGATCCGAAATCACGAGCGGCAATTCGACGAGATTCTGGCGCGCACGCGCGCGCACGCGCATCCATCCCGAGGCAAGGCATGTCAGCGGATCGGGAAAGCGCCGCGACCACGGCTTCTTCAAGGCCGATGGCGGGCACAGGGTCACGGCGCCGGCGAGCTCCGCCTTCTTCGCGTCGCGCACCAGCTCGGTGCGTCCGAGCTCGATGCCGCGGCTGGCGTAATAGCGCGTGATTTTTTCCATTGCGCCGTGGAGATAGATCGGCTTGTCGTAGCCGGCCTCGCGGATGAGCGCGATCACGCGCTGCGCCTTGCCAAGCGCATAGGCGCCGACGAGATGGGCGCGATCAGGAAAAAGCGCGAGGGAGCGCAGGAGCTTTGCCGTTTCGACCCGGGCGTCGCCGTGGCGAAACACCGGCAAGCCGAAGGTCGCTTCAGTGATGACTACGTCGCACGGCACGAGCTCGAAGGCGACGCAGGTCGGATCGACGACGTTCTTGTAGTCGCCGGAGGCGACGATGCGCAGACCGTTGACCTCGACCGCGATCTGTGCCGAGCCGAGCACGTGGCCGGCCGGATGGAAGGTTACCCTGGCGCCGCCCGGCATGACGCTCTCGCCGTAGCCGATCGCCTGGCTCGACCCGGCGAAATCCTCCCCATAGCGCAACCGCATCAAGTCGAGCGTCTCCCGGGTAGCGAGCACGGCGCCGTGGCCGGCGCGGGCATGGTCGGAATGACCGTGCGTGATCAAAGCCTTGTCGACCCGCCGCGTCGGGTCGATATAAAAGCCGCCGATCTCGCAGCACACGCCGACGGGCGTCGGCACAAGAATGTCCTCGGGGCGCATTGGCTTCAGATATGATCTCGATGGCGCCATGACAGGTGGGTCGCTGTTCGTCTCTTCCGGCGACATGGTCGCGGACCGGCACTATCGATCGGCGCTTGAGCGGGTCGCGCTTGGCGATCTCGCCGGCGCCGTCGACGTGTTGGCGCGGGCGGTGGAACGCGTTCCCTCCTTCGCCACCGCGTGGTTCGCACTGGGCGCGATCCGCGATAATCTCGGCGATCGTCCGGGGGCGGTCGCCGCCTGGCAGAGGGCGCGCGACGCCGATCCCGAGGACTATCACGGCGCGCGATTGCAGCTGGCGCGCTTGGGGGCGGCGGCCGATGCGCCCCCGACGATGACAGAGACCTATCTCCGCCGCCTGTTCGATCAACACGCCGCCTGCTTCGATGAAACGCTGACGCAACGGCTCCATTATCGCGGGCCTACGATCCTGTTGCAGGCGGTTCGGAGCGTTGTGGATGCCCGGCTGCGTATAGGCTCCATGCTCGATCTTGGCTGCGGCACCGGTCTCGGTGGCGCCGAATTCCGACCGCACGTGGACTGGCTCGTCGGCGTCGACCTGTCGCCGGCCATGATTACGAAGGCGCGCGCGAAGGGCATTTACGATCGGCTGGTGGAGGACGACCTTCGGCGCTTCCTCGACGCCGAGGCTCGTGCGCGATACCACCTCGTCCTCGCCGCCGACGTCTTCACATATGTCCGCGATTTCGTCGCGGTGACGGCCGCCGCCGCCCGCCTGCTCCCGCCAGGGGGACTGTTTGCCTTCACGGTCGAAACCTGGTCCGGCGACGGCGTCTTACTTCAACCCACCTTGCGTATGCGCACGGCCGCGCCCATGTGCGCGCGGCGGTCGCGGACGCCGGCCTTGCACTCCTTCGTCTGGAGCGTGCTTCCACCCGAACCGAGGAGGGAGTGCCGGTCGAGGGCCTCGTCGTGGTCGCGGCGCAGGGCTGAATTTTTCTCGATGCTGTTATGTGATCATGCCGGAAAGCCGCAGTTGCCCGAGTTAAGCCGCGCGCGGGCAGCTTCGCTGCGGTGGGGGTGCGCCCCGCGGTTGGCGATGTTCTTGCCATCGGCGGGCTGTCACCCACGTCCGCGACGGATCAGGCCCGGGGGAGGCGGCCATTTACAATGCGCGAGGCCGCGGGGACGGGGAAAGCGGGCTTCCCATGCCTTTGCAGGCTAGTCGCGCCTGAACACGACCCAAGCGAACCAGCCGGTCGCGATCGCCATCATCGTCGTCGCGAGACCGTAGAGCGTGCCGTGGTCGCGTGCCGCGGCGGTGACGATCTGCTCGAAACCCGATTTGTAGACCTCGAAGGGCGATGGTGCGCGGGCGATTTGCGTGCCATCGGCGAACAGCCGGACGTCGACCTCGTAGGTACCGACCTGCACCTCCGCAGGCAACGGAATCGAGGCGCGGAACAGCGCCGGGGTGAGGAAGGTGACGCCGTTGGACACCTCGCGATAGAGACCCTGATCGCTCTTGAGCTGGATGAAGGCCAGGCGAAAAGGATCGTCGCTTGCGGCGTCGGCGATATTGACGCTGGCCCGCTGCGGCAGGGGGATATTGTCGAGGCCCAGCTGCAGACGCCGCAACGTCTCCACGTTGGTAATGGCATCGAGCGGCCGGTTCGAGAGCACGGCCAGATAGGCCGGCGCATTCTCGATCACGCGCGAATCGGCGTTGACCCAGATGCCGAGCACCCGCGCCTTGCGGAAGGTCACGACCGTCTGGCGCGGTCCGGTGACGGTGACGACCACGTCGTAACCGCCGCGCCGCGGCCGCGACGCCGCATCCTGCTCGACGCCGCCGAACAGCACGAGCTCCTCGCCGGTGAAGTTCGACGTCACCATCACCCGGTGATTTGAAAGCGAGGCGACCAGTCGCTCACCCGAGGCCGGAACGGCCGACATCGTGAGGGCACCCAGCACGGCGATGAGCGCGACAGGAGAGCGCCAAGTCATGTGCCGGGATCCAGGACACGGAAGGAATAGAGCTCCGCTGGCGCCACTACGAGGTCGAGCGCGAAGCGAACGCCGACCGCCAGCACCAGCAGTCCGAGGAGGAGGCGAAGCCGCTCACTGCTCATCTTCTGACCGGCGCGCGCGCCGAACTGCGCGCCGGTTACGCCGCCGACCATGAGAAACAACGCCAACACCGCATCGACCAGGTGGTTGGTGGCCGCGTGCATCACGGTTGCGGAGGCCATGGTCACGAGGGTGAGCACCATGGAGGTGCCGATCACCGTCGCCGTGGGCACCCGCAGCACGTAGATCAGCATGGGCACAAGCAGAAATCCGCCGCCGATGCCCATCACCGCACCAACGAAGCCGATGGTGAACCCGATCCCCCAGACCGGGATCGCGGAGACATAAATGCGCGAGCGTTTGAAGCGCAGCTTGAACGGAAGTCCGTGGATCCAGGTATGGCTGCCGGGGCGACGCAGCTCGACCGGCTTACCCTGCCGCGCGCGGGCGATCGCACGTACGCTCTCGGCCACCATCAAGGCGCCGACGATTCCGAGCAGGAGCACGTAGGAAATCCCGATGGTGATGTCGAGCTGACCGATGGCACGCAACGTCGTGAATAGCCAGACGCCGAAGGCGGTGCCGATGATGCCGCCGGCAAGCAGCATGGACACAAGTGCAAGATCAATCGTGCGTCGGTGCCAGTAGCTGACCGCGCCGGACATGGAGGAGGCGGCGATATGGCTGGCCACGGTCGCCACCGCGACCGCGGGCGAGACGCCGAGAAAGATCAGCAGCGGCGTCATCAGAAAGCCGCCCCCGATGCCGAACATACCGGAGATGAATCCGACCGCGAGGCCCATGGCCAGGATGACGAATACGTTGACCGGCAGGTCTGCAATCGGAAGGTAGATCTGCAAGCGCGCGGTCCCAAATACGAGGCTCAACTCCCGCCGAACCTGCAAGCCGGTCCTGCGGAGACTGAATGAGTTCGACCGATTCGCACCGCGACCCTGCAAAACGATCGTGGAACGAAACCGCGATACTAGTCGGCGCAGCCGACTTGCGCTCAATCGTGGCGAGAGGGCGTCGCGGCACGACTCCCCGCGAAATGGGCTCGGGACTCAGCGGGCAGGGAGCGCGTTCTACCGAGATTCACCGCGCACGCCGCGCCTTGCCGCACCTTTTATTGTGGAGGCCGCGACGTGGCAAGCTCGCGCATGCGGGGGGATTACCGGCGGCTTGCGTCGGGCGGGCGCTGGTGGGAGGGGGCGCCGTCTGTGGCGATGGCGGTGCCGTCGATGGCATGGGCGCCGCCCGCTTGACGGCGGATCGGTGCCGATGGGTGGGCAGGGGAGGGCCCGGTGTCGGCCGCCGCAGGTGCCGCGGGGCTGGCCGCGACCACAGTCCGGCCGAGCGCAGTCGCCTTTGCCTCGTCGGAGGAATTGCGCAGGAAGCGTGCGACCTGCAGGCCACCGAGCACCGCCAGCACCCCGGTCATGACCCCGATCAGGGTCCCCACCTTGCCGATGCGGCCCCCAGGTCTGGCGTCAGCGGGGGCGAGTTCGGGTGGGGGAGATGCGCGGTTTTTCTCAATAACCTGCTGTCCCGCCGCCTGGACAGCGCGTCGTGCCGCCGCGATGAAGTCGGACTTGCCGCCGCAATCGGGACTTGTGGACGGCCTGACGGCGTCGAACGCGGCCTCGGAGCCGAAGCTGCGGTCCAGCGGCTGACCGGGACTGCGGCCGCCGGCCGCGCCAAAACCCGGCTCCAGCGGATGATCGACCGCCAAGCTCGGACCGATAGAATCATGTTCCGTCGCGGGTTGCGCCGCCGGCTTCGATGTCGGCGCAGTGGCATCAGCCGGCGCTTCTTCCGACGCGGGCCCTACGGGGTGGTCGGTCGTCCCGCGGGAAGGCCCGATCGGCGCGGCCGCCGGCGAACACGGAGCGTCCGCCGCGACGGCCGCGGTCTCCGGCGGCCCGGACTTCCTACCTATGTCGGTCTCGGTCATGGTCAGCCGATCGACCAGGCGGCCGAGCGTGCGGTCGACCATCTGGAGCGAATCCCGGGTCTGCTTTTCCGACTGCCGAAGGTCGGCGATATCGCGCGAAAGCACGTCGATCTCCGCCATTGGTGGCGAGGCCGGAGCCGGTGCCAGCTTGGAGATGCGCTGGCATTCGAGGTGGAGCCTTGCGAGCCCGTGCTCGATCGCTTCAAGATGATCGCGTCGCGCATCGGAAGCATCGAGCTTCTCGGCCAGTTTGGCCAAAAGCTCCTCGAGACGGACCATCCTTTCCGCAAGACTACGCAGGTCTTCGGAGAGCTTCGCCGGCGCGTTGCTCGACGCCAGGTGGGCGAGCAGGTCGCGCATCGCGGCGATTGCGCCATCGAGCTGCCGGACGGTCACCGCGTCCTGTACACTGCCGCCGATGCGGTCGATCCGCTGCGAGAGGTGGTGCAGCGCTTGCGCTACGCCGCGCAGGGCTTCGACCGGAAGCGGAGAGCGCAATGCGGCGCGCATGTCAGCCAGACCGCGTTCGATGCGGGCGAGCGCAGGGTCGTCGTGGCTGGCGTGACGCGTGCTGTCGAGGCGGTCGGCGAGCCTACGCACCTCGTTCTCGAGCGCCGCACGGGGCGGTAGGGCTTTGCGCAGCATCAAACCGATTGCGGCGATCTCGTCGCGGAGCTTGTCGGCAGCCGGATCACGACAGCCGGGCGCTCGCAAATCATCGTCGGCGTCCTTGGCGCGGGGGTCGGATTGGGGGCGCCCGGAGGGCCTCGGCTGGACGACCTGTTGTTGCAAGGCCGAATCGAGAATGACGCCGTCGAGCCATTCGCCGACCGCCACGCCACGCCGGTGCGCAGCCTCGCGCGCGGCCTCGAGCGCCTGCTGTCTGAGCCCGCCGATTTGCCACGGAAGGTCGGATTTCATGGCCGCAGCCGCATTTTGACACCCCGTGGAGCGAGAGCCGGCCGGCCCTGGGGCGTCGAAGCGCGTCTGGCTGTAATGAATAGCGCCCCTGAGCCCGCCGCGGCAGTCTTTGTCGTTCGGGTAAACAGGCGGTTAAGGCCGCCACGCGGCGCCGCTCGCGCCGCACAGCCGGGCCATGTAAGGTCCTACGATCGACGGGATTCACCATGGATGCCCTCAACCTTCCTCGTCCGCGCTGGATGACCGAGGACCTCGTATTGCTGGAGGAGCAGGCACGGCGTTTCGTTGCTGCCGCTTACGTGCCGCACCTCGAGAGGTGGAACGAGGAGGGCATCTATGATCGCGAGGCCTGGAGCAAAGCGGGGGCGGCGGGACTCCTTTGCCCGGCAATCCCCGAAGAATACGGCGGCGCGGGTGGCACGTTCGCGCACGAGGCCGTGATCAACCGGGAACTCAGCCTCGCAGGCTTCGACGCGTTTGGCGCGCCGCTGCATTCCGGCATCGTCGCGCCCTATATCCTGCATTACGGCACAGACGAGCAAAAACGGCGCTGGCTGCCGAGACTTGCCGCCGGCGAACTTGTCGGTGCAATCGCCATGAGCGAGCCCGATGCCGGATCCGATCTGCAGGGCGTGTGCACGACCGCGAAGAGGTCCGGCAACGGCTATGTGCTCAATGGATCAAAGACCTTCATCACCAACGGCCAGCACGCAAACCTGATCATCGTCGTCGCCAAGACCGATGTGAGCGCGGGGGCCAAAGGCGTGTCGCTGATGGTGGTGGAAACCGAGAGTGCCCAGGGCTTCCGCCGCGGCCGCAAGCTCAAGAAACTCGGTCTCGATTCCGCGGATACCTCCGAATTGTTCTTCGAGGATGTGAGGCTCCCGCCGGAGAGCCTGCTCGGCACGGAGGAAGGGCAGGGCTTTGCGCAGCTCATGAGCGATCTTCCGCGCGAGCGCCTCATTGTCGCTGTTCACGCCCAAGCCATGATCGAGCGCGCTATCGCTCTCACCGTCGACTACGTCAAGCAGCGGCAAGCCTTCGGCAAGAAGATCATCGAATTTCAGAACACCCAATTTGCGCTTGCCGAGTGCAAATCCGAGGCTACCATCGCGCGGGTGTTTCACGACTATTGCATAGAATGCTACCTCGACCGTGAGCTCGACACCGTCACCGCCTCCATGGCCAAGTACTGGCTCACCGACCTACAGGGAAAGATCATCGATCGCTGCCTGCAATTCTTCGGCGGCTACGGCTATATGGAGGAGTTCCCGATCTCGCGCATGTACCGGGACGCGCGGGTGATGCGGATCTATGCCGGTACCAATGAGATCATGAAGCTCTTGATCGCAAGGAGCCTTTAGGCGCGCCTTGCAGAACACTCGCATTCGGGGAGAACAGATGCCCAGGATCGACATCGGAAAAGTTCCGGCGCAGCAGATCGCGTCTTATCCGAAGGAGTTTGCGGCCGCGATTTCCGGGCGCGAAAAGCAGCGGATCGGAGATGCGGTCGGCCTGACCCAGTTCGGCGTCAACATCACGCGTATCAAGCCCGGCTCAGCCTCGGCGCTGCGCCACTGGCACGAGCAGGAGGATGAGTTCATTTACGTACTCGCGGGCGAACTAGTCCTTCAAGAGAATGATGGGGAAACCGTGCTCAAGCCCGGCGATGCCGCCGGCTTCAAGGCGGGCAGCGGCGTCGCACACTGCCTCGTCAACCGCGCTGACCACGACGCGGTCTATCTCGAGGTCGGCACGCGCGCCAACAGTGAGCGCGTGCATTATCCCGACGTTGATTTCATGATGGAGCGCGACGTCTCCGGCCGCCGCTACTTTCGCAGGTCCGGCGAGCCGATCGCGAGCTGAGGGATGGCGGAAGTCCCAGCCGGGGCGCGCCGCGGCAAGGGGCAGCGCTGGGACGCCGCCTTCAAGGTTCCTGCAGACGTGAGCTAGTATGGCCGAGCGGCCGCGCCCATCGCGGTCGGGCCAGAATATGGAAGCGGCGTCATGAAACTCTATATGCATCCGATATCGATCACCTGCCGGCCAATCCGTCAATTCATCGCCGAGAACAAGATCGATTGCGAGGAGGAGGTGGTCGACCTGATGACGGGCGCGCATCATCAGGAGCCCTATGCTTCGCTCAACCCGAACCGGCTTGTGCCGATGCTGGTTGACGGTGACCTCAAGCTTACGGAAAGCTCGGCGATCCTGAAATACCTTGCCGACAAGACCGATTCGCCGGCTTATCCGCGGGACCTGAAGCTGCGCGCCAAGGTCAATGAGGTAATGGATTGGATCAACACGAATTTCTATCGCGATTGGGGCTACGGTCTCGCCTATCCGCAGCTCTTTCCTCACCACAAGCGGCGCAGCGACGAGGCGCACGCCGCCACCATCGAATGGGGCCAAAGGAACTCGCAGAATTGGCTCAAGCTGCTGAACGATTATTGGATCGGTCCGCGACAATATCTGTGCGGGGATCAGATCACCATCGCGGACTATTTCGGCGCCGGGATCGTGACGCTGGGCGAGCTGATCGGTTGCGACTTTGCGGCCTATCCCAACGTCCAGCGGTGGCTCGCCAACGTCAAGAAGCTGCCGAGCTGGGCGAGCACCAACCAGGAATTCTACGGCTTGCGCGAGATGATCAAGGCGCAGAATTTCGTGCGGGTATAGCGGGCGGCGGGCAGACAACGGCCCGATCTGTCCGACACCGTCCCCGGCGGAGCTAGGCGACGACGCTGCGGCGGGCCGGGCGCCGCGGAGGCGGAATCGGTATCTTGATCAGCGGCGACGCCGAGCCTATCCCAAGCGACCGGCGTGAGGCATCGTGCTCGATCTCGGCGCGGCGCATCGGCCAATTGCCCTCCCTGACAGCCGCCGTGTAAGGTCGCGGCCCTTTCCGTCGGAACCCCCGGCATGGCCCGCGATCAAGTCGACATGACGCCGATCGAAACGCGCGAGGAACTCATCGCGTGGTTCGAAGCGGGCAGCAAGCCTAAGGCCCAGTTCCGCATCGGCACGGAGCACGAGAAGTTCGTGTTCATGGTCGGACGCAATAGCCCTGTCCCCTACGACGGCACGCGCAGCATCCGCGCGCTGCTCGAAGGCATGCAGCATCTGCTCGGCTGGGAGCCCATCCTCGAGGACGGCAACGTCATCGGCCTGTTCGACGTGACGGGCGGTGGCGCGATCTCGCTCGAGCCGGGTGGGCAGTTCGAGCTTTCGGGGGCGCCGCTCGAAACCGTGCATCAGACCTGCTCGGAGCTGATGGCACATCTCGCGCAGGTCAAGGAGGTCGCGCGACCGCTCGGCATCGGCTTTCTCGGGCTGGGCATGAGCCCGAACTGGAGCCGCGCCGAGGTCCCGATGATGCCCAAGGGCCGCTACCGCATCATGACGGCCTACATGCCCAAGGTGGGCAGATACGGGCTCGACATGATGTACCGCACCTGCACGGTACAGACGAACCTCGATTATTCCGGCGAAGCCGACATGGTGAAGAAGATGCGGGTATCGCTGGCTTTGCAGCCGGTGGCGACCGCACTGTTCGCCAATTCGCCTTTCACCGAGGGTAGGCCGAACGGGTTTCTGTCGTTCCGCTCGGAGATCTGGCGTGACACCGATCCTGACCGCACGGGCATGCTCCCGTGGGTGTTCGAGCCTGGCATGGGCTTCGAGCGTTATGTCGAATATGCGCTTGGCGTTCCGATGTATTTCGTCAAGCGCGGTGAGCGTTACATCGACGTCGCTGGCCAGTCGTTCCGCGACCTGATGCAAGGACGGCTGCCAGGCCTGCCCGGCGAACGCGCTACGATCTCCGATTGGACGAACCACATCTCCACGATCTTCCCCGAGGTGCGGCTCAAGCGCTATCTGGAAATGCGCGGTGCGGACGGCGGCCCATGGCGGCGGCTGCCCGCGCTGCCCGCTTACTGGGCCGGGATTCTCTACGACGACGATTCACTCGAGGCGGCGTGGGAGCTGGTCAAGAACTGGACCGCCGAACAACGCCAAAAGTTTCGCGACGACGTGCCAAAGCTGGGATTTGCCGCCACGATCGCGGGCTATGATGCGCTGGGCCTGGCACAGAAGACGCTTGAGCTCGCGCGCAAGGGGCTTGAGCGGCGGCGGCGGCTCGACGCCAGCGGCAACGATGAGAGCCGGTATTTGCACTCTATCCAGGATTATGTCGCGCGCGGTATCACGCCCGCCGAGGAACTGCTGGAAAAATTTCATGGTGCCTGGCGGCAAAGCGTCGAGCCGGTGTTCAAAGAATACGCATACTGATCCGGCCGGCCCGCGGCGTTCCGGTCGCAGGCGCACGTCCCGTGGTGCTCCACCGGCTATCATTCCGCCGCCGGCGGGCGGCCGATGATCTCTTGCGCCTCGGGATTGAGTGCCTGCACCTCTCGGGCCGGCCTGCTCAGCGGCTCGTGCACCATGCGCGTGCGCAACAGGTCGACGCCAGCCGAAAGGCCCTCGGCTTGCTGGAGGGCGAGGCGATCAAGATCGCGGCTGCGGACGAACTCCTCGACGGCGGCGGCACGTTCGGCCTCGAGGCCGAGCGCTTCCAGAGTCTTGCGGCCGAACACAAGCGCCGAATTCATAGGTCTCGCGCAGTTCGAAATCGATGCCCTTGGCGATGAGTTGCAAGGTGTGACGCCGGTCGAACGAGCGTACGTAGAGCTGCGCGCCAGGAAACTCTGCGTGCACGAGATCGACGATGCAGCTCGCCGCCGCAGGGTCGTCGATGCACACGGCGATCAGCCTCGCATCACCGGCGCCAGCCGCGCGCAATACGTCGAGGCGGGTGCCATCCCCATAATAGACCCTGAAGCCGAAGCGCGCGGCGCTCTCCATTGTTTCGGGATCGTTGTCGATGGTGGTGACGTCGATGCTTTCGGCAAGCAGGCATTGGGACACGATCTGGCCGAAGCGTCCAAACCCGATCACCAGTACCGAGCCGCGTGCATCGGAGAAATCGTCGGGTTCGCGGGTGTCAGGCCGCATCAAGCGTCGCAGCAGCGTGTCGGTGAGAGTCGCGACCAGCGGGCCCAACAGCATTGTGACTGCGGCGACGGCGGTCAGAATGCTGGATTGGCTTGCATCGAGTATGCCGAGCGAGCCGCTGAGCGGAATGAAGACGAACGCAAATTCTCCAGCGGCCGTGAGCACCGATCCGGCTCGGATGGCGTCGCCCCGATGCACGCAGGTCGCGTTGAACAGCAGCCAAACAATCGCCGCCTTCAGTACGGTGATGATGACGGCGGCAGCGACGATAAGCCAAAGATTGGCGCGCACGACGGTCATGTCGATGCTCATGCCGATGCCCATAAAGAACAGAGCCAGCAGAAGCCCGCGGAACGGCTCGATATCGGCTTCGAGCTCGTGGCGGTAGTTGGATTCGGCGAGCAGCACGCCGGCCAGGAACGCGCCGAGCGCCATCGACATTCCGGCCTGCTGCATGAGCAGGGCTGCCCCCAGCACCACAAGCAACGCGGCTGCCGTCATCACCTCGCGCGAGCCGGTCTGGGCCAGAAGGCGGAAGAACGGATTGAGCAGGTACTTTCCGGCTACGACGATCAGCGCGATCGCGCCAGCGATGAGGCCCACGGCGCGCATGCCGTCGCCGACGCCGGCATGGTTGCTCTCGCCCTGCGCGAGCAGAGGGAGTGCCGCGAGAAGCGGCACGACCGCCATGTCCTGAAACAGAAGTATGGCAAAGGCGCGCTGGCCATAATCCTGCTGGAGTTGGCCGCGCTCTTCCAATATTTCCAGCGCGATGGCGGTCGCTGACATCGCCAGTGCAAGCCCCGTGACCACCGCCCCGCGCCAATCGACCAGCCCGACGGCGTGGGCGAGTGCGCCGATCGCGACCGCGGTCAGCGCCAGCTGGAGCGCGCCGAGACCGAATATGGCGCGGCGCATCGCCACCAGCCGGCCAAGCTCGAGCTCGAGCCCTATGAGGAACAGCAGCATCACAACGCCCAGCTCGGAGACCGGAATGATGCTCTCGGGCGTGCCGAATACCGCAAGCCCGTATGGGCCGATCACGATCCCGGCAACGAGATAGGCGACGATGGCAGACAGTCCGAGCCGGCGCGCGATCGGAACGCTCAGGACGGCGGCGGCAAGAAGCACGAGCCCAAACGTCAGGAACCCAAATTCGGCGTGTTGCATGATAGAGTCCGCGGTGGATGGCCAAGCCGCGAGGCTGTAGCGCGCGCCGGGCCGATCAGACCAGCCACGCTGATGGACTCGCCTGCGCCTGCGCGCTTCTCTAACATGGAATCCAATGCGGGGCGGCGCGGGTAAGAGGCCGGGGCATGAGGCGTGTTTGGCTCGGGCTGTATCTTGGCTTGATGTTGCTCGCCGTGTCCGGCGCTCCCGCGCGGGCTCAGGTCGGCTTCGACCGGCCGGGCGGAGATTATGCCAGCTTTCCGACGCGATCCGGCGACCCTGCACAATGCGCCGCCCGCTGCGAGCGGGACCCCCGCTGCCGCGCCTGGGCCTTTTCCTATCCGGCTACCGAAAGTGCCAACGCCGTTTGTTGGCTCAAATCCAAAATCTTGCCGCGGATCGCGTCGACATGTTGCGTGTCAGGTGTGCGGGGGACGGGTGTCATTGAGCCGCGCAACGAAAGGATCGAATTCGGCGTCGATCGCAACGGCGGCGACTATCGCCATTTCGAACTAGCGGCCGACGCGAGCGGCAAGAGCTGCGGGGCCGCCTGCGAAGCCGAGGAGGGCTGCCGCGCCTGGACCTATGTGCGACCCGGCTATGTCGGGCCGCAGGCGGTCTGCTACCTCAAGAACCACATCACCCGGCCGCTGCGCAAGCCATGCTGCATCTCGGGGGTCGTGCGATAGCCGAAAGATTTGACCGATGCGTGCGCGGCATTTGCCGCCAAGGTCGGCACTTCCTGGCGCTCATGGAATTATGTACCGGGAGGCTGCCTTACGCTGTGCCAAGCGTGCCGTCGGTGGGGCCTCACCCCCGGGGCAGCGATGCCGCCGCGCGCCAAGCCTGCGGGGGCCCTGTCGCTCGGCACGTGGGTCGCGGTGGCGGCTTGCGGCCGGAGCATCGCCTATTTCTGACGCGGTCAGAATCCAGTGGGGAAGGTCGAACACCGCTCCTGCGCGACTACTCTGGCGCCAACAGCTGGCCCGCGGCGCGCGGATTGAACGGATCAGAAATGCGCCGGAAAGCATGTTAGCGGCGGCACAAGGCGTGAGCTGCGTACCGGCGATGGAAATCGTGCAGGTTAGCCCGTCCCGCCGACAGTAATGCGATCGATGCGCAGGGTAGGTTGGCCGACGCCGACCGGCACGCCTTGGCTGTTCTTGCCGCAGGTGCCGATGCCAGGATCGAGCTGGAGGTCGTTGCCGATCATCCCGATCCGGTTGAGGTCGGTCGGGCCGTTACCGATCAGCATGGCACCCTTCAGGGGCTGCGCCAGCTTGCCGTCTTCGATCTTGTAAGCCTCCGTCACCTGGAACACGTACTTGCCCGAGGTGATGTCGACCTGGCCCCCCCCGAAATTGACGGCATAAATGCCGTTCTTGACCGAGGCTATGATTTCCTGGGGATCGCGATCACCAGCGAGCATGTAGGTATTGGTCATGCGCGGCATCGGCACATGAGCATAGCTTTGGCGCCGGCCGTTGCCGGTTGGCTTCATGCCCATGAGACGCGCGTTCTGCCGGTCCTGCATATAGCCGACGAGGATGCCATCCTCGATCAGGACGGTGCGGTTGCTGGGCGTGCCTTCGTCATCGATCGAAAGCGAGCCGCGCCGCTGCGCAATCGTTCCGTCGTCGACGACAGTGACGCCCTTGGAGGCAACGCGCTGCCCCATCAGGCCGGCGAAGGCCGAGGTTTTCTTGCGGTTGAAGTCGCCTTCCAGGCCATGGCCGACGGCCTCGTGCAGCATGACGCCGGGCCAGCCCGGTCCGAGAACGACGTCCATCTCCCCCGCCGGAGCCGGCACCGCCTGCAGATTGATCAGCGCTTGCCGCACGGCATCGTCGGCCGCCTCCTGCCAAGCCCGGGTGGCAAGGAAACGAGCGAACCCCTCGCGGCCGCCATAGCCGTAGCTGCCGGCCTCCTGGCGGTCGCCATCTCCGGCAACGACCGAGACGTTGACGCGCACAAGCGGGCGCACGTCGCGATAGCCTGCACCGTCGCCGCGGAGGATCTCGATTACTTGCCAGGTCGCGCCGAGGGAGATCGAAACTTGGCGCACCCGCGGGTCCTTTGCCCGGACATAGGCGTCGATCGTCTCGAGCAGGCGAGCCTTGCTCTCGAAGTCCGGAGCCCCGAGCGGATTGTCGTCTCCATAGAGGCGAACGTTGGTGCGGCCAGGCGGCTCAGCATAGCAGCCGCCATACCCGCCCTTCACCGCACGCACGGCGTCCGCTGCGCGCGCCAGGGCACGCTCAGAGAGTTCGGAGGAATGTGCATAGCCCACCGCCTCGTCCTTGACCGCGCGGAGGCCAAAACCCTGGTCGGTATTGTAGGTCGCCTGCTTGAGCCGGCCATTGTCGAACACGAGCATTTCGGACTGCGCATATTCGAGATAAAGCTCACCGTCGTCGGCACCTTCGAGACCGCGAGCGAGGTGCCTACGTGCATCCTCGCGGTCGAGACCGGCACGGTCGAGAAGCGACATGGTGGATGAGGTCATGATGCAATCCGGATTTGGCGCCCGACCCAAGATAATCGACCTCGCCGCAACTTGCGAGGTCGCCGCCGCCTTAATTCGGACCCGGGAACTCGGACCTAGGCCGGGGCCACTGGGCAAGCACCTTATGGGAGCTTGTCGTAGCCTTCGCCGAAGCCCTTCAGGCTCATGGGGAAACCGATCCCCTCTTCGGGCGTCTGGAAGATGATGAAGGTGGCGGTCTGCCCCGTGCGCAGCTGCTTGACCAGATTGTCGTCCATGACCACCTCGGCGACGCATCCGTTCGGCAGGCAGCGGACGAAGCCGGCGCGGCCGACGTCGACCTGGTCGATCTTCAGCCCAAGCCCGGAGGGAAGCAGCACGCCAACGGGCGCGACCACGCGCATGAGCCGGCTCTTCTGGTCGGCCGTCTTGAGCACGATGACCGTTAGGCCGACATTGGCACGATCCTCCGCCGTGACACTCTGAATGAGCGCGCACTGCTCGCCCTGGGCCCCGGGGGGCGTGTCGCAGCGGACCTGCCAGTCATTGTGGACCGACTTGACTGCGCCCTGCGCCGCGGCGTGCTCGGCCGTCCCCGCCAGAGCCGTCAACGCCGCCGCAGCCACCGCCAGTAGTGATCCCGTTGCGGGAAAAAGCGTTCCCGGGCTGAACGAACCCATAATGGCCCCTGTCTCAAATCCTGCTTGGCGCGCGCCCCGCTGTCCTCGACCCGGCCAAATCAAACCCCGCTCCCATGGTCGGGCCGACATGTCAAGGATTAGTAAAACAGCGCATTGTGGCCGAGAAAGGGACGAAAAGACGGCACAGGACCGGGATCGGACGCCCGTCGTTGAGTCGCAGCCCTTCTCCGCATAGGAGACATAGAAAGGGTGCATTGCGACGGAGCCGGAATTATGGTTTGAGAAGCCCAGGATTCCCTCAGGCTCCGCCGCACGTGCGCCGGGGAGCCCGCCGCGGAAAACGTGTCGGTCTGGCGGGCGCTGCGCTTCCTGCGGCGGCGACGGCTGCGACCGGCGGAGCGCGGAGCGGCGGACGCCTCAGAGCCCCATTCGAAGGAGCAAAGGCCACGATGCTGATCCCCAGGCCGTTGACCGCATTGGCGGTGATGATTTTCGCCATCCTAGCGGGCGGGGGAGAAGCTTTGGCTGGGCTCGGGCAACCGTCGCCGTGGCAGTTTGGGCTGCAGCAGGCCGCCACGCCGGTGATGGACCGCATCATTTGGTTCCACGATTTCCTGCTCTACATCATCACCGCCATTGCGGGTTTCGTTCTGGTATTGTTGATCGTCGTCATGGTGCGGTTCAATGCCCGCGCCAATCCGATTGCTTCCCGCACCACACACAATACGTTCATCGAGGTGGCATGGACGCTGATCCCCATCGCGATCCTGATGGTCATCGCGATACCGTCATTCAAGCTGCTGTTTCTCCAACTCAACATACCGGCCGCGGACCTCACGGTAAAAGCCACCGGCAATCAATGGTATTGGAGCTACAGCTATCCGGATAACGGCCAGTTCCAGTTCGATTCGCTTATGCTCAAAGCCGACCAGCTTAAACCCGGCCAGCCGCGACTGCTGGCGGTCGACAACGAAATGGTCGTGCCGGTGAACAAGACTGTGCGTGTGCTCACCACCGGGTCCGACGTCATCCATTCATTCGCGGTGCCGTCATTCGGGATCAAGATCGATGCGGTGCCGGGACGCATCAACGAAACTTGGTTCAAGGCATCGCGGGAAGGTGTCTATTACGGCCAGTGCTCGGAACTCTGCGGCAAGGATCATGCATTCATGCCGATCGCAGTGCGTGTGGTGAGCGAGCAGGCCTTCACCGCCTGGATCGAGGATGCGAAGAAGAAGTACGCACGGGACGGAATTGCGCCGCCGACGAACGTCGCGGCGGTGCAGGCGACGACCCGATGATGGCGCTGCGGTGCGGGACGTGAGCGGACGATAACTGCGAAGGACTGAAATCATGACGGCGATAGCTCACAGCGACGAGAACCACGCCCACCCGCACGGCTGGCGCCGCTATCTCTATTCGACCAATCACAAGGACATCGGCACGATGTACCTCGTGTTCGCGCTCATGGGTGGACTGGTCGGGGGCGTGCTGTCGATCGGCATGCGTCTCGAACTGATGTATCCGGGACTGCAGTTCTTCCATGACGCGCATATGTTCAACGTGTTCACGACCGCGCACGGGCTGATCATGATCTTCTTCATGGTCATGCCCGCCATGATCGGCGGCTTCGGCAATTGGATGGTACCATTGATGATCGGGGCGCCGGACATGGCGTTTCCGCGCATGAACAACATCTCGTTCTGGCTGCTGCCGGCATCGTTCACGCTGCTGGTCATCTCGATGTTCGTGGAGGGCGAGCCCGGCGCTCCCGGCGTCGCCGCCGGATGGACCATCTATGCGCCGTTGTCGACCACCGGACATCCGGGGCCCGCCGTCGACTTCGCCATTCTCGCCCTGCACCTTGCCGGCGCCTCATCGATCCTCGGCGCGATCAACTTCATCACGACGATTTTCAACATGCGCGCGCCTGGCATGACGATGCACAAGATGCCGCTGTTCGTCTGGTCGCAGCTGGTGACGGTGTTCTTGCTGCTGCTCGCGCTGCCGGTCCTGGCAGGCGCCATCACCATGCTATTGACCGACCGCAATTTCGGCACGACGTTCTTCACGCCCGCCGGCGGCGGCGACCCGATCCTGTTCCAGCACCTGTTCTGGTTCTTCGGGCACCCCGAGGTGTACATCCTGATCGTGCCCGGATTCGGCATCGTCAGCCAGATCGTTGCGACGTTCTCGAAAAAGCCGGTGTTCGGTTATCTCGGGATGGCCTATGCGATGGTGGCAATCGGCGGCATCGGATTCGTCGTATGGGCGCACCACATGTACACGGTCGGAATGGCCACCGCGGTGCAGGCCTATTTCGTCGTCGCCACCATGGTGATCGCCGTGCCCACCGGAGTTAAGATTTTCTCCTGGATCGCCACCATGTGGGGCGGGTCGCTCGAGTTCAAGACGCCGATGCTTTGGGCGATCGGCTTCATCTTCCTGTTTACGATCGGCGGCGTGACCGGCGTGGTGCTGGCCAATGCCGGCATCGACCGTTCGCTGCAGGATACCTATTACGTGGTGGCGCACTTCCACTACGTACTCTCGCTCGGCGCGGTCTTCACCATTTTCGCCGGTTGGTACTACTGGTTTCCGAAGATGAGCGGCTACATGTACTCGGAGACGATCGGGAAGCTGCACTTCTGGCTCACGTTCATTGGCGTCAACATCGTGTTCTTCCCGCAACACTTCCTCGGCCTCGCCGGCATGCCGCGGCGCATCGCCGACTACCCCGATGCGTTCGCCGGATGGAACCTGGTCTCTTCGCTCGGATCCTACCTCTCAGGACTTGGCGCGCTGGTGTTCTTCTTCGGTGTCGCCCATGCCTTCATGCGCAAGGTGAAGGCGGCGGACAATCCGTGGGGCGCCGGCGCGACCACCCTCGAATGGACGCTGCCTTCGCCGCCGCCATTCCACCAGTACAACGAGCTGCCGCTGATCAAGTGATCGGCGCGGCAATCATCGGCCGCAGGTTGGCGTCTATGAACAGATTATCCGGCAGTTGAGCGTGGGATCGATGTCACTGGTCGGCGAAGGCGTGGAATTCGCGACGGGCGGCGCAACCTCGCCCCGCTCCGAGCCCAGTATCGCCAGCGTGGGCGATTACCTGTCGCTGATGAAGCCGCGCGTCATGTCGCTCGTCGTCTTCACCGCCTTTGTGGGCCTCATGATAGCGCCGGCCCACATCCATCCGGTGATCGGTTTCACCGCGCTCCTGTGCATCGCGGTCGGCGCCGGCGCCGCGGGCGCGCTCAACATGTGGTACGACGCCGACATCGACGCGGTGATGACACGCACCTCGAGCCGGCCCATTCCGCGCGGTCGCGTCGCGCCGGGCGAGGCACTCGCCTTCGGCATGGTGCTGGCCGCTTTCGCGGTGGGCGTGCTCGGTCTGCTCGTGAGCTGGGTCGCAGCGGCGCTGCTCGCGTTCACGATCTTCTTTTACGTCGGGATCTATACCGCTTGGCTCAAGCGCTCGACGCCACAGAACATCGTCATCGGCGGCGCCGCGGGTGCGTTTCCTCCCGTGATCGGCTGGGTGGCGACGACCGGGAGTATCTCGGTCGAGCCTTGCCTGCTCTTCCTCATCATTTTCCTCTGGACGCCACCGCATTTCTGGTCGCTGTCGCTCACTCGCGCGGACGATTATGCCCGTGCCCGCATCCCGATGCTGCCGGTGGTTGCCGGCGCGCAGGAGACGCGACGCCAGATTCTGCTCTATGCCTCGGTGCTCGTGCCGGTCGGAGCGGCGCCGTGGTTTCTCGGTTACGCACAAGGGATCTACGGGGCTACGGCCATCTTGGCCGGCGCCTTGATGGTCGCGTTCGCTTGGCGCGTGTGCGTCGAGCAAGAGGCTGAGCGCGCCGAGCGTGCGGCGCATCGCCTGTTCGCTTTCTCCATCATTTATCTGTTTGCCCTGTTTGCGGTCCTGTTGATCGAAACCGGACTGGGTGGATTCATCGGTGGCACAGTCTGAGGACGCTGGTGGGGACATGGGCGAACAGCGGCCGAGTATCGTTCTCAGCGAGGAGCAGAGACGCCGTCGTCGCGCGCGATCGATTGCGATTGCACTCGCCCTCGGCGCCCTTGTCATCCTGTTCTACATTGTCACCCTGGTGAAGGGACCAGGGGTATTGAACCGCCCGTTGTGATCAAGATGAACGCTCCGAACCCCTCCACGCAAAAGCGTCGCGATTACATGATAGCGGCCGCGTGCGGTGTATTCGTTGCCGCCATGGTGGGCGCGGCCTATGCCGCGGTGCCGCTCTACAACTGGTTCTGTCGCACGACCGGCTTCGGCGGCACCACCCAGGTGGCCATCGCGGCGCCGTCTCACGTTCTCGATCGCAAGCTGACGGTGCGCTTTGATGCCAATGTCCTCGGCGGGCTGCCTTGGCGCTTCGAGCCCGAGCAGACGTCGATCGAGGTGAAACTCGGTCAGGTGGTGACGGTCGGTTACAGGGTCGTCAACGAATCGGCCCGCGCGACAGTGGGGATTGCATCCTACAATGTCTCGCCGCCAACGGTGGGATCCTATTTCTCCAAGATCAACTGCTTCTGCTTCACCGACCAGCGGCTGAAGGCGGGCGAGAAGCGCGTTATGACGGTCGTCTTCTTCGTTGACCCCGCGCTAGCGAAGGATTCGGAACAGGACGGTCTCAACACCATCACGCTGTCCTACACCATGTATCCGGAGCGCCAGCCGGAAGTGCCGCGGGTGGAGAATGGTGCC
The DNA here is from genome assembly GCA_963758945.1 of uncultured Alphaproteobacteria bacterium. Taxonomy (GTDB): domain Bacteria; phylum Pseudomonadota; class Alphaproteobacteria; order Rhizobiales; family Xanthobacteraceae; genus VAZQ01. The sequence continues at coordinate 214,522 of CAVWXY010000001.1, forward strand.
GTGCCCGCGCCCGGACGCAGTTGACCGAAAACAGCAGCGAACGGCGCAGGCGCCGCCAGCGAGGAGACGGAGAAAGTCAATGGCCGACGCGCACGCCAAGCCGCATCATGACTACCACCTGGTCGAGCCGAGTCCATGGCCGGCGCTCGGCGCGGTTTCCGCATTCATCGCGGCGGTCGGCGGCATTGCATGGATGCACCACATGTTCGCGGCCGCGCCGTATGTCTTCGGGGTCGGCGTGATCGGCATCGCCTATACGATGATCGGCTGGTGGACCGACGTTGCGCGTGAGGCAACATTTGAAGGATACCACACCCGGGTAGTGCAGATCTCGCATCGTTACGGGATGATCCTGTTCATAGCATCCGAAGTGATGTTCTTCGTGGCCTGGTTCTGGGCGTATTTCGACAGCGCACTGTTCCCGGCCGACGTGCAGCAGATCGCGCGCGACGAGCTGTTCGGTGGGGTGTGGCCTCCAAAGGGGATTGAGACCTTCGACCCTTGGCACCTGCCGCTCTTGAACACGCTTATCTTGCTCACGTCTGGCACGACAGTGACGTGGGCCCACCACGCGCTTCTCGAGAACGACCGGCAAGGGCTCAAATGGGGCCTGATCCTGACGATTGCACTGGGTCTCGCTTTCACCTGCGTACAAGCTTACGAATACAGCCACGCGGCGTTCAATTTCAGTGGCAACGTCTATGGCGCCACCTTTTTCATGGCCACGGGCTTCCACGGCGCGCATGTGATTATCGGATCGACGTTCTTGATCGTGTGCCTGATCCGGGCGTATCTCGGTCACTTCACGCCGACACAGCATCTGGGTTTCGAGTTCGCCGCCTGGTACTGGCATTTCGTCGACGTGGTGTGGATCTTCCTGTTCTCGTGCATCTATGTTTGGGGGGCCGGCGGCGAGAGCGCAGCACATGCTGCCGGCCATTAGAAAGCCTCGGCGCCGACGCGGCCTTCGGCTGATCGGCATAGCGGCGCGTTGAGACGCGAAGCAGCAGCGGGCTCGGCATCCGACCTCGCGGGATCTTGGCAAGCACGTGAACCACGCGTCCTGCTTCATCGCCGAGTGGTGAGAATTCTTGTGAACGCCGCAATGCTCGGCGCCCCTATGTCGAGGCCGCAGGAACGAGATCACAGGTCGTCGGCTCCCATTTGCTGGCGATCGGCCGGCGGCCGAACACGGACGATCTCGGCCTCGACCAGGCCGGCATTGCCACGGGCCCGCACGGCTATATCCAGGTCGACGATCAGTTGCATGCAAACGTACCCGGCATCTGGGCCTGGGGGATCGGCCGTGGCGCCTTCGCTCACACCTCCTACAACGATTTCGAAATCGTGGCGGCAAATCTTGTCGACAACGACCAGCGGCGAGTTACCGATCGCATCACCGCGTATGCGCTCTACACCGAGCCGCCGCTCGGCCGCGCCGGCATGGCGGAGGCGGAAGTTCGCAAGACCGGCCGGCCGGCGCTGATCGCGACCGTCGCCATGGAGGACGTGAGCCGGCCTATGAGAAAGGCGAGACTAAAGGTTTCATGAAGATACTGGTCGATAAGCAGAGCAGCCGATCGTGGATGTCTCCCTGTTGGGCGTTTCGGGTGACGAGGTCATTCACAGCACTCTCGACGTCATATACGCCAGAGCGCCATCGACGGTGCTGAGGCGGGCGATACACATCTGCCCGACTGTCTCGGAATTCATCCCGACCATGCTTGACGACCTTGCGCCGTTGCAGTGACCGTCGGGGGCAGCGGCGATATGAATTCGCTTCCAGGGCTTGAGAATCGTGCAGCAAGACGCCATCTCGCAGTCGGTGCCTTCGCGAATTAGGTTTGGACGGTGGCCGAGCCATATACTCCACCTTCGCCGGTCGTAGCCGGGCTCCGTGGCCGCTGTCCGCGCTGCGGCAGGGGCCGGCTATTTCAAGGGTTTCTCACTCTGCGTCCACGCTGCGAGTATTGCGGGCTTGATTTTTCGTTCGTGGATTCCGCCGACGGGCCGGCGTTTTTCATCATGTTCTTTTCCGGGTTTATCGTCGCTGGCTCGGCCTTGGCGGTGGAAATTCTCTATGCACCGCCATATTGGGTACACGCGGTGCTGTGGATACCGCTGATCCTGCTCACAACGCTGTTGCCGTTGCGCCCGGTCAAGGGCCTCCTTATCGCGCTGCAGTACTACCACAAGGCTGCGGAGAGTCGCTTTACTGGGGGCGACACCCCGTGAAGGTTGCGCCGGCGCGGCGCTGGCGAGCCGGGCTCGCTATCCCACTCGTGTTCGCGCTCGCGGCATTTGTCAGCTTCATTGCGCTCGGCACTTGGCAACTCCAACGCAAGACATGGAAGGAAGCGCTCATCGCCACACTCGAGAGGCGCCTTGCCGCGCCTCCAGTCGATCTGCCACCGCGCGAACGCTGGGTGCAACTCGATTCGGCAGAGGACGAGTTCCGGCACGTGAAATTCTCCGCTACGTTCATTCCCGGTGCTGAAGCGCTTGTCTACACCAGCGGTTCGGCCTTTCGCAGGGATGTGTCGGGACCCGGCTACTGGGTGCTCGCGCCCGGTCGTCTGCCGGCCGGTGGCGTCGTTGTCGTCAATCGGGGCTTCGTACCCGAGGGACGGCAGGATCCGGGAACGCATGCTGGCGGCCCGACGACCGGTAAGGCCGAGTTGGTTGGAGTGATGCGCTGGCCTGAGCCGCGCGGGACCTTCTCGCCGAAGGATGAACCGGCGCGCAACCTATGGTTCGTGCGCGATCCGGCCCGGATCGCATCCGCCAAGGGCTGGGGCGATGTCGCGCCGTTCTACGTCGAGTTGGAAAGTCCGCAGCCGCCCGGCGGGCTCCCGCGGGCGGGGGCGCTGAAGGTGAATTTGCGCAACGAACACCTGCAGTACGCAATCACCTGGTATGGGCTCGCATTGGTTGTGGTCGTGATGTTCGCGTTGTGGTTTCGTGCCCGCCGTCGAGCCACGCACCTGGCATGATCCGCGTGGCGAGCTTCCTTGTGCAAGCTGCGCCGTGCCACTATGTTGCAGGCCGTTGCCGCTCGGCATCTCCGCCGGGAAGGGTTAGTGAATTCAGTAGGTTATGTGGCCAGGTCCGTTGGCGCACAACGCCCCGACGCAGCGGCGGCGTAACCTCATTAGGAGCGCCAGGTCAGTGCGATATGTCTCCACCAGAGGGGAGGTGCCGCCCCTCGGTTTCGTCGACGTCGCGCTGGCGGGCCTTGCCCGCGACGGCGGTCTCTATGTTCCGGCGGCTTGGCCGCGGCTCGATGTGGAGACGATCGCGAGCTTCGCCGGCCGGCCCTATGCGGAAGTCGCGGTCGACGTTATGCGTCCATTCGTTGGCGACGCCATTTCGGATCATGACCTGAGCCGCCTGACCCGAGAGACTTACGGCAATTTCCACCACCCCGCCGTCACACCGCTCATGCAGGTGGGGACAAACGATTTCATCCTCGAGCTGTTTCACGGACCGACGCTCGCGTTCAAGGATCTGGCAATGCAGTTCCTTGCGCAGCTGATGGACCACGCGCTTGCCGCGCGCGGAGAGCGTGCCACGATCGTGGTCGCGACTTCGGGGGACACCGGGGGCGCCGCGATCGAGGCGTTTCGTGGCCGAGCCCGTGTCGACCTCTTCGTGCTCTTTCCGCGTGGTCGCGTTTCCGACGTGCAGCGGCAGATGATGACGACCGCGCTGGAGGAAAATGTCCACGCTTTGGCGATCGAAGGTACATTCGATGATTGCCAGGCAATCGTGAAGGGAATGTTCAACCATCACGGCTTTCGCGATCAGGCCCGGCTCGCGGGCGTGAATTCCATCAACTGGGCACGTATTGTCGCGCAGGCGGTTTATTATTTCACCGCCGCCGTCGTGCTCGGCTCGCCGCGGCGCAAGGTCGCATTCACCGTGCCGACGGGCAATTTCGGCGACATCTATGCAGGCTATGTTGCCCTCCGCCTGGGCCTGCCCATCGACCGTCTAGTAATCGCCACCAACGTCAATGACATCCTCGTCCGCACGATTGCGACCGGCAGCTATGATCTGCGCGAGGTCGTAGCCACATCCTCGCCATCCATGGACATCCAGGTGGCGTCGAACTTCGAGCGGCTGATGTTCGAGATCCATGATCGCGATGCGGCCGTAGTGCGCGCACTAATGGCTTCGCTCGCCCAGTCCGGCCAATTCACACTTTCGGCGCGCGCGCTCATGGAGGTACGCGCCGTATTTTCCGCCGACCGCGCGGACGAGGACGAGACCGCAGCGACCATCCGCACCACGCTGCGGGAAACCGGGCACGTCATCGATCCGCACACCGCCGTGGGCGTTGCCGTCGCCGAGAAGGAAAGCCGCGATCCATCGGTCCCGATGGTCGTACTCGGCACCGCCCATCCGGCCAAGTTCCCCGATGCCGTTGAGGCAGCCTGCGGCGTACGGCCGCCGCTTCCCGAATGGCTCGCCGACCTCGCCCAACGACCGGAGCGCGTCACTACGCTGCCGGTCGATCAGATCGCGGTCGAGCGTCATATCCTATCTGTCAGTCGCGCCGCGCACGAAGGAGCTGCCGCATGAGCGTCGAAGTCACGCGTCTTTCCACGGACCTTGCCATCGTGACCGACGCGATGCCGCATCTGGAGACCGCCGCGCTTGGGGTCTGGGTCGGTTCCGGCAGCCGCGACGAGCGGCCCGACGAGCATGGTATCTCGCACCTACTCGAGCACATGGCCTTCAAGGGCACGTCGCGGCGCTCGGCCCGTCAAATCGCCGAGGAGATCGAGGCGGTGGGGGGAGATCTCAACGCCGCAACATCGGTCGAGACGACCGCGTACTATGCGCGCGTCCTGCGCGCCGACGTGCCGTTGGCTCTCGATGTACTCTCCGACATCCTCGCCGATCCTTCCTTCGATCCCGAGGAGCTTCGGCGCGAGCAGAACGTCATCGTGCAGGAGATTGGCGCCGCCGAGGATACCCCCGACGATCTGATCTGGGACAGGCTGCAGGAGACCGCATTCGCTGGCCAGCCGATCGGCCGGTCAATTCTCGGCACGCCGGCCACGGTACGCTCGTTCGATCGCGGCCGGCTCGCCGGCTATCTCGCGCGCAATTATCGAGGCCCCGAGATGGTGGTCGCAGCGACGGGCGCGGTCGAGCATCACGCCGTGGTGGAGGAGGTCGAACGGTTGTTCGGCAGTTTCACTGGTCCGCGGGCGCCGGTACCGGAGCCCGCGCGCTTCATCGGCGGCTCGCGCATCGAGACCCGCGACCTCGAACAGGCCCACATCGCGCTGGCCATGCAGGGGTTGCCGCAGCGTGATCCGAACCTCTACAGCCTCCAGGTGTTCACCAGCGTGCTCGGCGGCGGCATGTCCTCCCGCCTGTTCCAGGAGGTGCGCGAGCAGCGCGGCCTCTGCTACGCGATCTACGCCTTCCATGCGCCCTATTCGGATATAGGAATGTTCGGCCTCTATGCCGGCACCGATGCTACCGACGTAGCGGAGTTGATGCGCGTCGTGGTGGGCGAGATCGACGGCGCGGCCGAGACCATCAATGAGGCGGAAGTCGCGCGGGCAAAGGCGCAGATGAAAGCCGGGCTGCTGATGGCGCTCGAGAGTTCGAGCGCGCGTGCCGAGCAACTTGCGCGGCAGATGCTTCACTGGGGCCGCCCGATTCCGCTTGATGAGCTGGTTGGAAAGATCGAGGCTGTGACGGTCGAGAGTGCCCGAGCCGCCGGCCGCGCGCTGATCGCGCGCGGACGTCCCGCGGTCGCTGCACTCGGCCCCGGCAGTGGGCTTGAAAGTGCCGCCACGATCGCCGACAGTCTTGTCCGCCGGGCCGCGTGAATCGGATCACCGACGACGGACAAGGCGAAGGCATCTGTTCTCTCTCGTCCGTCCGGTGTCGTCTGATAGCTGTTCACCATGGCATTCTTTCGTACAGTCAGCTCTTCGGACCTTATGCCTGCGATCGCGGGCGAGGGAGTTGTCCTGCGGCCGCCGCAGATGTCGGATTGCGCGGAGTGGGCGGCGCTGCGCGAGGCGAGTCGCGACTTCCTCACGCCGTGGGAGCCTACTTGGCCCGCCGACGACTTGACCCGCGCTTCCTTTCGCCGCCGGATTAAGCGTTATTCCGAGGACCAGCGCAGCGATCTCGCTTATGCCTTTTTCGTGTTCCGCAAGTATGACGATGTGCTCGTCGGCGGATTGACACTGGCCAATATCCGCCGGGGGTGCGCCCAGGCGGGCAGCCTCGGCTATTGGATGGGCGCGGCTTATGCGCGCCAAGGGCACATGACAGCCGCAGTCAACGCCGTCATTCCATTCGCTTTCGGTACGTTGAGACTGCACCGAATCGAAGCTGCGTGCATCCCGGCTAATATCGCGTCGATCCGGCTCTTGGAGAAAACCGGCTTCAAACGCGAGGGCTTTGCCCGTCAATATCTTTGCATCGACGGCGTCTGGCAGGACCACCTGCTCTACGCGCGGCTGAAAGAAGACCCCGGGCCTTAGCGCCGTCCCGCCTTGGGGTCGCCATGGTTTGACTGGTATAACCCCGTCGGGAAGACGGCTTGTCGGGAAAAGCTGAGTAATTTCAATGTGGCCGGGGCGTGACGACGAGCGAAAGCGCGGCGGCAGCCGCGTCATGGTAGTGCTGATGAGCGCTGCGGCCTTGTCGGGCTGCTCATGGGCCTCTAGCATCGTATCATCCGATAACTCGCCCTCGCTCAGCACCCGCTTTGCCAACCTTTTCTCCGGCGCTAAGCCGGGTGTTACCCAGCCAGCATCGCCCACGCCTTCGGCGCCGGACATTGAATGCCCTGGCGTCGACATTCGGACCGGAGCATCGACCTTGGAGGTTGCCGCGAAGAGCGCTCAACCGACAGCGGGCGATCTTCGCTATCAACTTTCCTTTGGTCAGACCGCGCGCGAGTGCCTGGTGCAGGCCGGCACCATGTCCGTCAAGGTCGGCGTTCAGGGCCGCGTCATACTTGGACCGATGGGGGCGCCAGGCCGAATCGATGTTCCGCTGCGTTATGCGGTGGTCCGAGAAGGTCCGCAGCCCCAGACCATTGCGACGAAATTCAAGCGGTTTCCCGTGACCGTTGCACCCGGTCAAACTCACGTGCAATTCGTCGATGTCGAGGAAGGATTGAGCTTCCCGCTTCCGTCGAGTTCGGAACTCGAGGCTTACGTCATCTATGTCGGCTTCGACGAAATCGGCGACAAGAATCAGAAGAGGCCTGCGAAGAGCGGGAGAAAGTCCGTGCCCGGGCAGCAATGAGCGTGCCCCGCCCGACTTACCAACCGCGAAGCGCGACGACCGCGCTCTTCAAATGTCGCAGGTCGGCAACGATTGTGTGCGCACCGGCTCGCATGAGCAGATCGCCCAGTTGCGCGTTTGCATGGCTGCCTCCCACGAATCCGACCGAGGTCATGCCGGCGGCGGCGGCGGCGGTCACCCCCGCCGGGGAATCCTCGATCACGATGCAATCCGAAGCTTGAACGCCCATGCGCGATGCGGCGTGCCGGAAAAGATCTGGCGCTGGTTTGCCATGAGGCACGTCGGTTGCGGAAAATATAAAATCGAAAAACCGCGCGAGCCCCGCAACCTCCAAGCTGGTGCGGACGCGGTTGCGGGGCGAGGACGACGCCACGCACTTTGGCCCGCGCAGCCAAGTCAGTGCGTGGCTCGCGTGCGGCATGGCACGAAGGTCAGTTTCGAGGCGTTTCAATGTTGCGGCTGCGACGTGGGCGCCGAAATTCGCCGGCAACTTGCAGCCGGTTGTCGCCTCGACAATCGCAAACATGTCCGCCGGGCGTCGCCCGGAGAAATAGCGTGCTACCAGTTCGGCTGTGAGCGGGATTCCGGCGCGAGCAAACTCTTCCGCAGCGACCGCCGCAGCGATCGGTTCGCTATCGACCAGCACTCCGTTGCAATCGAAAATGAGCACCAACCGCCGCGCCAGCGCGCCCTCCGGCACCGCATTTGATTGCGCCATCGAATCACGACGCCGGCAAAAGGAAGCTTGTGCAGATGGCAAAAGTCGGGCGCCCCGCCGCGGCAGGCTTTTTTGCACAGGTTATTCGCTATGCGAGCAAACAGGGCGGGAACGACGTTTCCCGCTGAGAGCGCGGCGAAACGGCCTAGTTGAGCTTGCCCTTGATGTCGGCGATGCCCTTGGCGATCAGATCGTCGGCGACTTTGTCCTTGACGGTACGAGAGAGGATCATTTCGGCGGCGGCGGCAGCAGCCTCGGCGGCGGCAGCGCGCACATCGGCGAGCGCCTGAGCCTCCGCCTGAGCGATCTTGCTTTCCGCCATTTTGGTGTGTCGCGCGACGAACTCCTCGATCTTGGTCTCGGCCTCGGCTGCGAGCCGCTCGGCCTCGGCCTTGGCGCTGGCGATGATTGCTTGCGCTTCATGCTCGGCTTCATGCTGCTTGCGTTGATAGGTGGCGAACAGCGCCTCGGCTTCCGCCTTGAGCCGACGCGCCTCCTCGATCTCCGTTTTGATGCGATCTCGCCGTTCATCGAGGCTCTTCACCAGCCGCCGGTGCACGCCGAGATACGCGAGAATGCCGACGAAGATTAGGAAGGCGACGGCCACCCAGAATTCAGCTACGAACATCGATGTCCTCAGCGCTTGAGGGCGTCGCTGACGGCTTCGGCGACGTCTTTGCCCGCCGGTACGATGCCGATCAGCCGTTCGACGATCGCGGGGGCGGTATCGCTGGCGATCCTGTGCACATTCGTCATGGCCGCTGAGCGCGTCGCGGCAATGGTCTTCTCCGCTTCCGCGATGCGTGCGTTGAGCTTCGCATCCACATCTTTGCGACGGGACTCGGCCGCTGCCGCTGCCTTCTCCCGCGTCTCGTTGGCGAGCGTTTGCGCGCGCGCCCGTGCCTCGGCCAACGCCTTCTCATGAGCTGCAATGGCGGCGTCGGATGCTTCCTTGAGGCGCTGCGCCGCAGCAAGGTCGTTTTCGACGTGCTGGCGGCGCGCATCCAGGATCGAGGCGATACGTGGCAGCGCGAGCCGCGACATCAACAGATAGAGAGCGACGAAGGTTAGCGTGAGCCAGAACAGTTGCGAGGCGAAAGTATGCGGGTCGAACGGTGGAAAGCCACGACCATGCTCGGTCGCAGGAATATGCTCGACCGAGGCAACTGGTTGCGCGCTGTCTTGAGCCATCGCCAGCTCCCAGCCCCCACAGCGGGGTAACACCGCCGCCGCTTGGGATCAAACGTCAGATACCTACTAAAGCGCGAACAGCAGCAATAGCGCGATCAACAGCGAGAAGATGCCGAGAGCCTCGGTGACCGCGAAGCCGAAAATGAGATTGCCGAACTGACCTTGCGCGGCCGACGGGTTGCGGAGTGCCGCAGCGAGGTAGTGCCCGAAAATCGTGCCAACGCCTACGCCGGCGCCGCCCATGCCGATACAGGCGATGCCGGCACCGATCATTTTTGCAGCTTGCGGATCCATGGGTAGAGCTCCTTTTCGAGGTTTGATGGGCGACGCGTTAGTGACCTGGGTGGATTGCATCATTGAGATAGATGCAGGTAAGGATTGCGAAGACGTAGGCTTGCAGGAATGCCACCAATAGCTCCAGCGCCGTCAGCGCGACGGTGAGACCCAGTGGCAGGATCGCGCCGAGCCAGCCGAGAAACCCAAGCGCACCCAGCATGGTCACGAAGCCGCCGAACACTTTCAAGGTGATGTGACCGGCCAGCATGTTGGCGAAAAGCCGAACGCTATGGGAAACAGGTCGCGAAAGGAACGACAGCACCTCGATGAACGTCACCAAGGGCAGAATGTAAATCGGAATCCCGGTCGGAACAAAGAGTCTGAAGAAGTGCAGGCCGTGCTTCCAAAAGCCGTAGATAAGCACGGTCGAGAAGACGAGCAGAGCGAAAGCAACCGTGATGATGATGTGGCTGGTGACCGTGAACGTATACGGGATAATGCCCATTACGTTGAGCACGAGGATGAACATGAAAATCGAGAACACGAGCGGAAAGAATTTCATGCCCTCCGTGCCGGCGGTGCTTCTTAGCGTGTCCGCGACGAACTCATACGACATTTCGGCGACCGCCTGCATCCGCCCCGGCACCAGTGCGCGCGAACGGGTGGCGCCGAGCATCAGCAGGAGAATGAGCGCGAGCCCGATCAGCATGAACAGCGCCGAATTCGTGAACGCAATTTCCATCCCGCCGATGCGAGCGATCGGAAACAGATTCTTTATCTCAAACTGGTGGATAGGATCCATGACCAGTCCTTCGTCCTCACTGCCCGACGCGCCGATCTCAGGACGCGGTCTTCTTCATCATCTCGAATCCGGCGGGTCCAAGGTCTTGCTCGGAACCACCCCCGCCGCCCGCATCACGTTGAGAACACCCGCCGCGAAGCCGAGCAGCAAGAACAAGATCATCCCCCAGGGCGTGCTTCCCAGCCAACGATCGATCAGCCAGCCGATGGCCGCGCCGAGCAATACGCCGGCGACGAGCTCAGTCGAGAGCCGAAAGCCGCGCGCGATCGCCGATGGATCGGCGGTCGGACTTCGACCCGGGCTAGTTTCGGAGGGACGGTCGGGATGGACGCGGCCGAGCCGTTCACCGAGACGCTTGAGCCTCGCGGAGAGCGCCGCCTCGTCAGCCGGTGGTTGTTCGCGATCACCTCTCCCGCGTGCGTCGTCGGCCATGCTTTCGACACTCGCGGCGGTCCAGGCAGGATCGTAACAGTTCCGCCGCCCCAAGGCCGGCCGGACCATACTGAGTGGGTCTATGCGAGTCGAGAATCGGCGGGTGGGGTGTAAGAGGCTGAAAACGAAAGAAAAACCTTCGACTGCGGCAGGGCGCCAGCGCACCCTTTCGAGCCGATGTGCCAGGCAGGCGACAAGGGTTTCGTGGGCGCGCGATCGCCTCGTGGCGGTTCCTTGACCGGGTGATGGTGATAATCTCCGAATTTGCATGGTGCAGATTTCCGGCCCGGCGCCATTGTGCCGATGCAGTGCCATGGTCATGGGCTGCGCAAGGAGAAATTTCCATGATCCGCCTCGCTCCCCTCATTGTCGTCGCGTTCGGCGTCGCGGTTACGGCGGCATGGGCGCAAAGCTCACCGCCCGAGAGCGACGACACGCGGTACAGCTTCAACCGCATCGACGATGGCTATCTGCGGCTTGATGGGCGCACCGGCCAAGTGTCGATCTGCAGACGCGGTTCGGTAGGATGGTCTTGCCAGGCGGCGCCGGACGAACGTTCGGCGCTCGAGGCCGAGATCGGTCGTCTGCAGGGCGAGAACGCCGCGCTCAAGAAGGAACTCATCGCGCGCAATCTGCCGCTGCCTGGCGCCGTTAAGTTCGGAGCCGCCGGCGGCAAAGCCGGATGAACCGCGCCTGGCATTGCCGAACGATGCCGAACTCGACAAGGTCATGAATTTTGTCGAGAAGCTCTGGCGCCAACTCGTCGAGATGATCGTGTCGCTCCAGAAAGACATGCTGAAGAAGACCTGAACGATGGCCGCGGCGAGGTACCCGTGAGCGGTCCATTGTCTATCGCCGTCACCGTGGCGCCCGAGATCATCGTGACCGCAACGCTCGCGGTCGAAACTACTGGGCAGGGCCTTGTCGAGATCACGCGCGAAGTGGCCCGGTTCATCCTGCAGTCCGCGGCGAAGCACGGTGCGCTCTTCATCTTTATCCGCCACACCTCCGCCTCTGTCGTCATCCAGGAAAATGCCGATCGGGATGTGCGCGCCGATCTGACCAGCGCGCTCGATCGCCTCGCTCCTGCCGATGCGGAGCTGGGTTCACGATATCGAGGGTCCTGATGACATGCCGGCGCATGTAAAGACCATGCTGACCGGCGTGTCGCTCCAGGTCCCCGTGATCGATGGAAAGCTCGCTCTCGGCGTCTGGCAAGGCATCTACGTCTTCGAGCATCGCGCACAGCCTCATATCCGCGAAGTGGTGCTGCAATTCATCGGCAGCAGGCAGTGATCCCGATCGGCTCGTGTCCTGCGACAGAAGCGCGGCCCGAATGCTTTCAATCGGCGCCTGGGTTGGCGACGAGGGGGCCATGGTGCGTTGCACTGCCGACAGCCGCAGGCCGGAACCCCGACACACACGCAGCGGCTATGGGATTGAGGGACGGACATCGCAGTTGACCGAAGAGTCCCGACCACGGTCGATCGTGCCGCTGCGCTGTGAACAAAGGGAGGAAACTGTGCTAGTTCTTGCGGCAGTGGCCAAATGTCGGCCCAAGAAAGATGTCGAGGGGGAGATGAAGCGGGTCGGCGAATCGGCACGCTTGGTCATCGCTGATGACCATCCGTTGTTTCGCGGGGCGTTGCGGGAGGCGGTCTCGGGTCTGTTCGAGCACGTGGAGATTGCCGAGGCGGGATCGTTCGACGATGTCGCAAAGCTGCTGGAACGCGGCGGGGAGGTCGATCTCATTTTGCTCGATCTGACAATGCCAGGTGTCCGCGGATTTTCCGGGCTGATGTATCTGCGTGCGCAGTATCCGAGCGTCCCGATCGTCGTCGTTTCCGCCAACGACGATCCCGGGGTCATCCGCCGCTGCATGGACTTCGGAGCGTCGGGCTTCATCCCCAAGACGCTGGGCATCGACGTCATGCGCACGGCGGTCGCCCGCGTGTTCGAGGGCGGCGTCTGGGCACCCCCCGATATCGATCTCGGGGCCCGCTCGGATGCCGGGACGGCCGACCTGATGACGCGGCTCGCGTCGCTCACGCCGCAACAGGTGCGTGTGCTGATGATGCTGTCGGAGGGCCTGCTCAACAAGCAGATTGCTTACGAGCTCGGCGTCTCCGAAGCGACGGTCAAGGCGCATGTTTCGGCAATTCTGCAAAAGCTCGGCGTCGAAAGTCGCACCCAGGCGGTGATCGCCGCATCGAAGATCGAGCTTGGCCAATGGCCGCACGCCACCGGCACCGGGCACTGATACGCCGAGGGTTACGCCGGCGCCTGCCCCTTCGGTGCTTCGTGCTCGAGGCCGAGCGGGTGATGATCCGGGTCGGCGAAGAACGCTGTCCGGGGTTTGTCTCCGCTCCGCTCGACATTCTTTGCGGATGACGCAACTACTCTGCTGCCGCGACCCGCTGCATGCGCCATTGCGTCAGCAGCGCGCGCAGCGCGGCCGGCTTGATCGGCTTGTTGAGCAGCTGGACGCCGTTCGCGCGGGCCTCCTCACGGACATGGGGGCTGCGATCGGCGGTAATGAGGATGGCCGTGAGGTCGGCGCCGAAGCGGCGGCGCAACTCGGTAATGGCGGCGATGCCGTTGCCGTCGTCGAGATGGTAATCCACCAGGAGACCATCGGGCGAGATCCTGGCTTCTGCAATGGCGGTGACCGCCGCCCCGAGATCCGCCGCCTTGAGGACGCGGCAACCCCAGCCGGCGAGCAGCGTTTCCATTCCGTCGAGGATGGCGAGATCATTGTCGATGCATACAACGGTGATCCCTGAAAGCGGCACGCGGTCAACCTGCCTCACCACGCGCGGTTGCTGGCTCAGGGGAGAACTGGCCGCGAGCGGCACCTCGACGGAAAAATGCGATCCACGGCCGACCGCAGAGTGGACAATGATCTTGTAGTCGAGAACGCGCGCGATGCGTTCCACGATGGAGAGCCCGAGCCCCAATCCGCGCGCCACCTTAGCTCCACGGTCGAGCCTGTGGAATTCCTGGAAGATTGCACGTTTCTTGGACGCCGGAATACCGAGGCCGGTGTCATAGACATCGATGCGTAGCCGGCGTCGGCGCCGCCGGCAGCCCACCAGCACGCGGCCTTTGGGCGTGTATTTGATCGCATTGGACACAAGATTCTGTAGCAGCCGACGCAACAAACGCCGGTCAGACTGCACGCCGAGCGAACTGGGGACGAATTGCAGCTTCAGTCCCTTCTCATGGGCCAGCGGCGCAAATTCGACTTCGAGCTGGCGGAAAAGTTCGTCGATGCGGAAGCTGACAATTTCGGGCTTCATTACGCCGGTATCAAGCCGGGAAATATCGAGCAACGCACCGAATATCTCTTCCACCGCGTCCAGCGAGGCGTCGATATTGCCGACCAACTGGGCATCATTGCCGCCGCCCTGTCGCTCGACCAGGCTGGTGACGTAAAGGCGCGCAGCATTGAGTGGCTGCAGGATATCGTGGCTTGCCGCGGCGAGGAATCGGGTCTTGGAAATGTTGGCCTGCTCGGCTTCGGCTTTGGCGCGGCCTAGCTCGCTATTGAGATGCGTCAATTCCTCGGTACGCTCGCGCACCCGGCGCTCCAGCAATTCGTTAGCGCGTTCGAGTTCGTCCGCCGCTTTCACACTTGGCGTAATGTCGGTAAAGGTCGTGACGATGCCGCCGTCCGGCATCGGATTGGCGCGCACCTCCATCACCAGATCACGCTCGGCGAAGCGCTCAAGAAACGGCTCGCTGCTTGCAACGTAGCGCGCGAGGCTTTCGCGCACGAGTGCATCGACCGCGTCCCTGTTGGACGTCTTGGTCTCCGCATGAAAGCGCAGGATGTCGTCAAGACCCGTCCCGACGCGGGTGAGCTGCGGCGGCAAGGCGAGGATCTCGCCGAACTGGCGATTCCAGCAGACGAGATGCAGGCTCTTGTCGAACACGGCAATGCCCTGGCGCACATGGTCGAGTGCGGTCTGCAAAATCTCGCGGTTGTAGTGGATGGCGGCATTGGCGTCGTCGAGAAGTTTGAGCGCCGCTTTGGTCGACACGGTCCGCTTGCGCAGAAGCAGCGAGAGCACAAGACGGGACGAGGCCGCGCCGATGGCCGAAGCGAGCAGATGCTCGGCATAGCGCAGGAGCTGAAAGTCCGCCTCGACTTTCTGATCGATGCTGATGCCGCGCGTCAAGGCGTAGCTGTCGAAAGAGCTGCGGGTCCGCTCCTGGCCGAGATAGCGAGCAACCGTCGTCGTCAACTCCTCCACCGTTACGGAGGAGCGCCACAGCCGGAAGCTCGGCGGAATCGGCGTCAGGTGCGAGGGAACGAAGAGATCGGCCTGCAGCCGCTCGATCGAGGAAGGCGCTCGCCCCAGCGAGAACACGACATAAGCAAGGATATTGAGCGAAAGGCTCCAGATCACGCCATGCGCGAGCGGCGGCAGATCGAGCCCGACCAGCGCCTGCGGACGCAGAGGCGCGAGTCCCCAGGGCCCCTGCGAGAGCAAACCTTGCCCGACGATGCCCACGTCCACGAGGCTAGGCAGCAGCAGCGTGTAGGCCCAAGCCATGATTCCGAGCGTCATTCCCGCCAACGCACCGCGCGCAGTGCCCCTCCGCCAGATCAGTCCGCCGAAGAAAGCCGGCGCCAACTGCGCAACGGCGGCAAAAGACAACAGTCCGATCGAGGCGAGCTGGGCTTCGCCTGCGAGACGGTAGTACACGTAAGCAAGGAAAAGGATGACGAAGATCGCCAAGCGGCGGACCATGAGCAGCAGGCCGCCGACATTCTCGCGCCCGGTGATCAGCTCCTCCCGCCGCTGCAGCACGAGCGGCATGAGGATGTCGTTCGATACCATGATCGCGAGCGCAACCAACTCTACGATCACCATCGCGGTCGCGGCCGACAGTCCCCCGACGAATGCCGCAATCGTGAGCAGGTCGGAATTGGCTGCAAGCGGCAAGGCCAGGACGAACATGTCGCTGTCGACCTGCCCGGGCGCGAAGGTGAGCAGGCCGGCCAGTGCAATCGGCACCACGAACAGGTTGATCAGCACCAGGTAGAGCGGGAACAACCAGGCGGCGCGCCTGATCTCATCCTCGCTGTTGTTCTCGACGACAGTGACGTGGAACTGCCGCGGGAGCAGCACGATCGCGAACACCGAGAGCAGCGTCATCGTGAGCAGCGTGCCAGCTGCCGGCTCGCTATTGAGGACGGCCGCCGTATTCGGCTGCTCGAGCGCCTGGGCAAGGAGTGAAAGCGGTCCGTCGAACATCCAGAAGGTGACAAAAACGCCGACACCAACAAAAGCCACGAGCTTGACGATCAACTCGGTGGCGATTGCCAGCATGAGTCCGTCCTGGTGCTCGGTGGCGTCGATATGACGGGTTCCAAACAACACGGCGAAGATCGCCATCGCCACAGCCACATAGAGCGCGATATCGCCCAGGACCGGCTGCATTGCGCCGCTCGCGGGTCCAATATGCACCAGGATCGTGGTCAGGGAGGAGGAAACCGCTTTGAGCTGAAGCGCGATGTAGGGAATCGTGCCGATAATCGCGATCAGTGCCACCGTGCCGGCGACGGTCTGGGCTTTGCCGTAGCGCGCGGCGATGAAATCGGCGATCGACGTGATGTTCTGCGTCTTGGCGAGTCGCACGATGCGCATGATCAACGGCGAGCAGAGCCCGATGACCAGGATCGGCCCCACATAGATCGGCAAGAAATCGAAGCCGGTGCGAGAGGCGAGCCCGACCGAGCCGAAGAACGTCCATGACGTGCAGTAGATCGCCAGCGAGAGCGGATAGATAAAACGTCGCGATCGGCCTTCGCGTCCAAATCGACGCGTGCGATCCCCATAGCTGGCGATCACGAACAAAAGGCCGATATAGCCGAGCGCGAAGGCGATGACGACCCAGCCTTGCAGCATAGTTTCGCATCCTAGCGGCGCCAGCCGGCAATCTTATCCTACCGGATGAATGACCGGTCGAGAATATCTCTCGTCCGGTCCTCGCGCGTCGAAAAGGGGCCTTGGTGAATTGTCAGGCCTCGCGCTCGCTGCGGCCTACGTCCCGTTGCGGCGATGAGAAGCGCGGCTTAGAGCTGCGAGGGCCGGTCAGTCGCCCCCGCCAAGGATTTGACGCGGCACGCCGCCCGCGGCATGGATCATTGGCGAGAGCGGACAGCGGGACGCGCCTTGTCGTGCGACCCGAGTGTCCGGGTTTCTTCGATGCCCCCCTTGTTTCGTGCCCCATGCAAACTTGCGCAAGTTGCGGCGACGCTGCTCATGGCGGCGGCTGGCGGCGTGGGATTCTATCTCATCGGCTTTCCCGGCGGCCTCGTCTCGGGCTCGATGCTGACGGTGGCGATAGCCGCGCTCGCAGGACGACCCGTTCTGATTCTCCTGCCGTTGGCGCGCATCTGCTTCGTGCTCGTCGGTACCATGCTGGGGGCCGTGGTCACCCCAGCAACCCTGAAAGGGGTTGTGACGTGGCCGTTGAGCATCGCGCTTGTGGTGGTCGGGGCAATTTGCATGATGGGCGCAACGACCGTCTATTTGCGCCTGGCGCACGGTTGGGACCCGGTGTCGGCTTTGCTCGGGGCCAGTCCCGGCTCGATGGCACAGGTCATGGCGCTATCGGCCGAGTTCGATGCCGATGTCCGCGGTATCGCGATCGTGCACGTAATGCGCGTCCTGTTGATCGTGCTCGGCCTACCGGCCGGGCTTGCGCTGTTCGGCCTGACGGTCGAGCCCGTCGTCTCGACGCAGGGGTTGGCCGCATCCTCCCTCACGGAGCTTGCGGTGCTCGTGGCGGTCTCGAGCATGACGGCCCTGATCATGTTGCGCGTCCGGTTTCCGGGGGGCCTGCTGTTCGGCGCCATGGCCGGCTCCGGATTTCTTCACGGAGCGGATTTGATCCACGTTTCGCTGCCGTGGTGGGCTGGGAGTGCCGCGGTGGTCACGCTGGGCGCGGTCGCCGGCGCACGGTTCGCGAATACCAATCCCAGGACGCTGCTGAGCTATCTGGGGGCGGCCTTTGGTTCGTTTGCCGTTGCGGTCACCGTCGCTGCTTCGTTCGCGCTGACGGTCGTGGCGTTGCTTCCGTTTCGTATCGCGGACGTCATCGTCGCTTTCGCTCCCGGTGCGCAGGACACGATGATGGTGCTCGCCCTGGCCATGCATCTCGACCCGGTCTATGTCGGGGCTCACCATCTCGCGCGATTCCTGGCGGTCAGCTTTTCCATTGCGATCGCAGCCCGGCAACTCGTTCGTCGCGCACCCGCGTGTTCGCGGAAGCCCTGGAGGCGGTCGGGGCAGGGAGCCTTCGACGACTGATACGGCTGCGCTGCCTGTGCCGGTTGGGAGCGATCGGGATGACCTGCCGTGAGTCGCCTACGCTCGCTCTCCGGCGTGGCGCCTGCGTTTGCACCCGCGCCCGTCACTCGGCCGCCAGCGCTCGGTCTTTGAGCGGGAGATCGAGACGCTGCCAGATCTCGACCAGCGCCTCCGCTAGCGCATCGATCAATGCGTCCTCATGGTGGGGCGTCGGCGTGATGCGCAGCCGCTCGGTGCCCTTGGCCACGGTCGGGTAATTGATCGGCTGAATGTAGATGCCGTGCTCGCCGAGCAGGAGGTCGGTCGCCTCCTTGCACTTCTCCGGGTCGCCCACGAACAACGGAACGATATGGGTGTCGTTCGGCATGACCGGCAGCCCGGCGGCATTGAGCACTGCCTTGACGCGCGCCGCGCGCTCCTGATGGCGCTCACGCTCGAAGCTCGAAGCCTTCAGATGTCGGATTGCGGCCGTCGCCGCGGCGCAGATCGGCGGAGGAAGCGCCGTAGTGAAGATGAAGCCCGGCGCGTAGCTGCGCACGGCGTCGCAGAGCGCCGTGCTCGCCGAGATATAGCCTCCGAGACAGCCGAATGCCTTGGCGAGCGTGCCCTCGATCACGTCGACGCGCGCCATCGCGCCCTGATGTTCGGCTTGGCCCCCGCCGCGCGGGCCATACATGCCGACCGCGTGCACTTCGTCGGCGTAGGTCATGGCGTGATAGCGCTGGGCGAGGTCGCAGATACGGTTGATCGGCGCGACGTCGCCGTCCATTGAATAAAGCGTTTCGAAGACGATGAGCTTCGGTCGGTCCGGATCGGCCGCCCGCAACAGATGCTCCAGATGCGCCATGTCGTTGTGGCGAAAGATCTGCTTCTCACACTTCGACTGCCGCACGCCTTCGATCATCGAATTGTGGTTCGACTGGTCCGACAGGATCAGGCAGTTCGGGAGCAGCTTGGCGATGGTCGCGATGCCGGTCTCGTTGGACACGTAGCCCGAGGTGAAGACGAGAGCCGATTCCTTGCAATGAAGGTCGGCAAGCTCGCGCTCGAGATCGACCAGCGGGCGATTGGTGCCGGCGATGTTGCGGGTGCCCCCGGCACCGGTGCCCATGCGGGTCGCCGTTTCGACCATGGCCCCGATCACCTTGGGATGCTGCCCCATTCCGAGATAATCGTTCGAGCACCACACGATCACGTCGCGCGGCCCTTGCGGGGAGTGCCAGATCGCGCGCGGAAAGCGGCCGGCGAGCCGCTCCAGATCGGCGAAGATGCGGTAGCGGCGCTCGTCTCTGAGCTGGGCAAGGGCATCTGCAAAGTACGCGGCGTAATCCATGAGTCCATCGTCTCCAGGCCGGAGGGCCCTGTTTGGAAAGCTCCCAAGCTCTTTTTAGAGGCGTTCCAGGGCTCTTGTCGAGGCGATAGTGGCGCGGTGCAGCGCCGCGTTTTTGAGCCAAATCAAAAGTAATCCCAGGACGCGGGGTTTGCGGCGTGCCTGACCCCGACGAGGCTGTCGAGCGCCGACCGAGCTCTCTAAGTCTCGGCAACCACGCCTCCGCCGCGGCATGGATCGCAACGGCGCCTCCGCCCTCCCGCGGTTCGGCGGGTTGGCCTTCAGCCGATTTTTTCGTTTATGGTAGGCGACCGCGATACGGCGGCGCAGGGGACGCTAGGCAATGACGCAGCGCACGGTCGGCCTGGAGCATGGCCTCACCGATTACGGCGATCGTGATTTCTCGCTCTATCTGCGCCGCTCCTTCGCGCAGTCCATGGGCTATTCGCGCGCGGCGCTGGCGAGGCCCGTGGTCGGCATCGCCTATACCGCATCGGGCTTCAACAACTGTCACCGCCACTTTCCGGAACTGCTGGACGCGGTCAAACGCGGGGTGCTGGCGGCCGGCGCGCTGCCGATCGAGTTTCCCACGATCTCACTCGGCGAGGTCTTTCTCAGCCCCACCAGCCTCAAGTACCGCAACCTCATGTCGATCGACACGGAGGAAATGGTTCGCGCGCAGCCGATGGACGCGGTGGTGCTCATGGGCGGCTGCGACAAGACCGTGCCGGCGCAGCTCATGGGCGCGGTCTCCGCCGGCCGCCCGGCGGTCATGCTGGTGGCGGGCCCGATGATGACTGGCCGTCACCGCGGCGAGCGGCTCGGCGCGTGCACTGATTGCCGCCGCTTCTGGGCGCGCTACCGCGCTGGCGAAGTCGGCGACAAGGAGATTTCGGAGGTCGAGGGCGAGCTTGCGGTGACCGCCGGCACCTGCGCGGTCATGGGAACGGCCTCCACCATGGCTTGTATCGCCGAGGCGCTGGGTCTCATTCTGCCGGGCACCGCTGCGATCCCGGCGGTGCACGCCGATCGCCTGCGCGCGGCGGAAGCGACCGGTGTGGCGGCGGTGAGACTGGTCGGCTCGAACCGCACCCCCGACCGCGTCGTCAACACGAAATCGGTCGAGAATGCCATGCGCGTTCTCCTCGCGCTCGGCGGCTCGACCAATGCCGTGATCCATCTCATCGCGATCGCCGGCAGAGCCGGCGTGAAAGTATCACTCGAGCGGCTCAACGAGCTCTCCAACTCCACCCCGGTGCTGGTCAATCTGAAGCCGGTGGGCAATGGCTACATGGAGGATTTTTTCGCCTCCGGTGGGATGGGTGCGCTCTTGCGGGAGCTCAGGCCGCTCCTGCATCTTGATTGCATGACGGTGACCGGCGAGACGCTGGGGGAACGCCTCGCGGCGGAGGCTGCGCCCTACGTCGACCGCTCGATCATCGCCGCATGCGGCGAGCCGTTCGAGCCGCATGGCGGACTGGTAGCCTTGTTCGGTAATCTCGCTCCCAGGGGCGCTATCCTCAAGCGTTCGGCAGCCGACGCGAGACTGTTCGAGCACCAGGGCAGGGCGGTGGTTTTCTCCTCGCTTGCCGACCTCGCCGCATGTATCGACGATCCGAACCTCGACGTTACGCCGCAGGACGTGCTTGTGCTGCAGAATGCCGGCCCGCACGCGCCTGAATGCATGCCGGAGGCCGGCTACCTCCCAATTCCGAAGAAGCTCGCCCACGGCGGCGTGAAGGACATGATCCGCGTCTCGGACGCGCGGATGAGCGGTACGGCCTTCGGGACCATCGTGCTGCATGTCACCCCGGACTCCGCCTCGGGCGGCCCGCTCGGCCTCGTGCGCTCGGGCGATCGCATACGCCTTTCGGTGAAGGAGCGGCGCATCGATCTTCTGGTCGGCGACACCGAGTTGAGAATGCGGGCCGCTGCAATAAAGTCCGCGCAGGCGAAGCCCGAGCGCGGTTATGCCAGGCTTTATGCGCAGGAAGTCCTCGGTGCGGACGAGGGCTGCGACTTCGCATTCTTGCGTCCAGCCGCCACAGCGGAGTGATGCCGCTCGCTGGACTTTGCATGCCACAGGGGAGTGAACCGATGGCTGTCGAAAGCATATTCTATTCGGTGTCCGGCCTGAGCTGTCGCGGCGCGCTGGTCTGGGACGAAGGCGTCAAGGCGTCCCGCCCGTTGCTGCTGATGGCGCCCAACTGGCGCGGGGTCGTCAAACCGGCGATCGAGACCGGCCAGATGCTCGCCGGCGAAGGCTATATCGTCTTCGTCGCCGACATGTTCGGCGAGGGCAATGGCCCGGTCGGGACCGAGAATCCGATGGAGTTTCTGCGGCCGTTCATGTCCGACGTGGCGGGCATGCGCCGGCGCATTGCAGCCGCGCTCGACACGTTGACGCGGGAAGCAGACCGGCGCGCGATCGGCGATATCAATCGGCGCGCGGCCATGGGCTTCTGCTTCGGCGGCCTCAATGTCCTCGACCTCGCCCGGATCGGCGCCGATGTGCAGGCGGTCGTGTCCATGCATGGGACGCTGACGACCCCGCAGCCTGCGAAGCCCGGCGACATCAAGGCCGCCGTCCTTGCCGTGCACGGCGCTGCCGATCCCGTCGCGCCCAAGGCCGAGCGCGATGTCTTTGAGGCCGAGATGACGAATGCGGGAGCCCGCTGGGCGCTGCTCACATTCGGCGACGTCGTGCACGCCTTTACCGATCCGGCCGCCGACGTACCGGGTGTCGCCAAGTGGAACGAGCCGGCGACTCGTCACGGCTACGCCCTCGCACATGCCTTCATCGCGGATGCTTTTGCCGGCAAGCTGTGAGCTTGCCGTCGGCTGGTGCCGGAATGATAATCTCGCTCACGCGCTCGAGGAGGTTTCGATGCATAGGCTCGCAATCCCGCAGTCGGTCATAGACCGTGTCGTCGGCCGGCGCGGCCGCGAGCGCGTCTACGAGGACATCGATCCGGCCAAGACCGCGCTGATCGTCGTCGACATGCAGAACGCCTTCATGCTGCCCGGCGTTGCGCACGCGCTCTGCCCGATGGCGGAGAAGATCGTGCCCAACATCAATCGTCTCGCCCAAGCGGTGCGAGCTGCCGGTGGTGCCGTAGTCTGGGTCAAGACGACGTTCAAGGACGACGCGCTCAAAGACTGGTCGACCTATTTCGAAATAGTGACGCCGCAGCAGGGTGCCCGTCGCATCGCCGCGCTCACGGCCGGCAGCAAGGGGCACGAACTTTGGGCATCGCTCGACGTGCGGCCGCAGGACCTCATCGTCGAGAAGAACCGCTTCAGCGCGTTCATTCAGGGTTCATCCAATCTCGCCGAGCTCTTGCGTGGCCGCGGCATCGATACCCTGCTCGTCACCGGGACCGTGACCAATGTGTGCTGCGAGTCGACGGCGCGCGACGCCATGATGCTCAATTTCAAGACCATCATGGTGACCGACGGCAACGCCGCCGTCACCGACGAAGATCACAACGCTTCGCTGTGCGCGTTCTATCTGACCTTCGGCGACATCATGTCGACCGACATGCTGGTCACGTGCCTTGCGCGCAACGCCCGCGGTAATCTGGCGGCGGCGGAATAGGGCGTCTTTTGTAATGTCGACGACGGACGGCGCCATGGAAGCTGCGAGGACGATCGCAAGCGCAATACCCGAGCCGGCGGAGATCGTGGCGCGCGCCCGCGCGATGATTCCTGCGTTGGCCGAGCGCTCGCAGGAGGGTAGGCGCCGGCGCCGCGTTGCCGTGGAGACGATCGCCGACATGCAACGCGCCGGCTTTTTCCGCGTGCTGCAGCCAAAGCGCTGGGGCGGCTACGAGATGGATCTCGATGTTTTCTACGATACCCAGCTCGCGCTCGCCGAAGGCGACATGTCGACGGCGTGGATTTACGGCGTCTCCGGTGTGCATCCCTGGTTCATGGCGCTGCTGGACGATCGCGCGGCACAGGACGTCTGGGGCCGCGATAGCTCTACCCTGATCTGCTCCTCGCTCATGCCAGCGGGCAAGGCTACCGCTGAGGAGGGCGGTTTTCGTCTCAGGGGGCATTGGCGATATGCGAGCGGCTGCGAGCATTGCGACTGGGTATTGCTCGGGGCCATGGTCGCGCGCGGCGCCGGCGCTGCGCCGGAAGGCCGGATCTTTCTCCTGCCGCGGACCGACTACGAGAGGGTCGATACTTGGCGGGTTTCCGGTTTGCAGGCCACGGGAAGCTGGGACGTACTGGTCGATGACGTTTTCGTACCGGCCTATCGCTCGCAGAGCATGCTCGACAATTTCCTGCTGAAAGGTCCGGGACAGGCGCTGAACACCGCGAGCCTCTACCGGTTGCCCTTCGGCCAGATCTTCGTGCGCGGCATCTCGACGGCGGCGCTCGGTGCCTTGCAGGGCCTGCTCGATTCGCTCTTGCATTACAGCAAGACCCGGGTAACGCGTGCCGGCGGACGATCGGCGGAAAATCCGTTCGTGCAACTGCTGTGTGCCGAAACGGCGGCGGCGATCGACGAAATGACGACCGTGCTGCATCGCAATTTTCGCAATCTGCATGCGTATGCGAAACGAGGAGAGACGCCTCCGCTCGAGGAGCGCTTGCGTTACAAGTTTCAATCGACCGCGGTCACCGAACGCTGCACGCTGCTGGCCGCCCGCATCTTCAAGGCAACTGGGGCGGCTGGCCTGTTGGAGGATCTGCCGTTCGGGAGAGTTCTGGCCGATCTCATGGCGGCGCGTCAGCACATTTCAAACCAATACGAACACGTCGGCAGCAGTTGGGGTGGCGTGATGTTCGGTCTCGAAAACAAGGATTTGATGGTCTGAAGGCCGGATTCGCTCTGCGCTGGCGACCAGCTCCTAGGATCGATGCGGGACGCTCAATCGCCGTCGGCGACGCACCTCTTGATGGCGGCGTCAACGTCGGCGATAGCCTTGCGCAAATCGTCCGCTTCCCGCTTGAGCTGCTTGAATGTTTTCGTGAGGTCCTGCGGCGTCGTGCCCGGCTGTCCATGCCAGAGAAGATGCGCTTGGCCGATGATTGCCGGGCAGCGCTGGTCGGCTGCTACCAGGAGCGAGAGAATTGCGCGGCCGAGGGCTTTATTTGCCTTCCGATCGGACATGGTTGCCTCCCTCGCCGCGGCCGTTCAGTGCGGCGCGCCGCGTCGCGAGCCCGGTGATGGTGAGCAGGAAGTCGGCGGCCTGCGGCGGATCGGCCGAGACCGCTATGGGCTCTGAGTCGCCCTCGGTCGCAATGAAGCGGGCGTAGCGGTGTTCCCACCCATCGAGTTGCCGGTCGAGAAAGGCGCGGCGCGCCGTATCGTCCGCCAGCGTCGGCAGATGGGCGTCCACACGGGCGATGAAACGCGTGACGCGGTCGGCACTGCGGCAGGCCGCCGCGCTTGTGGCGCCGTGGTCCTGGCGATTCGGCATCGGCGCTTCCGCTCCACGGTGGTCCCGAGGAGAATAGCTACATTATGTAGCCGACATTGTCAACTACGAAATGTAGCAGTACAAGTCTGCGCGATTCTTGAACTGGAGGAGCGGGAGGAGCGGGAGGAGCGGGAGGGAGGTATGGGGGGCGGCGACGGCCGCGCGCGGTCACGGTCTCGAACGCGGTCGCGACCCCTGCATGCGGGTGGTTTGGCGGATTTGCTGTCGCCGCCGAGCGCAGGAAGACTTCCGTCTCGCTGAGGCGGTGCCGGACTTCCTCGTTAGGTCAGGCGCGTCCGCGGCGGGAGATGCTGTTCACCCTCGCCGCCCATTTGATCGCCACGTCGACAATGGGCTTTTCGGCGGTTGAGAGCAGGTTGAACAAGCCCTCGGCGCGACCGCGCTGCACCTGTTTCACCAGTACACGCCCATCCTCCAGCCCGACCACGCAAAGCTCGCCGATCAAGTCGGGAGTCACCGCTTGGCGAACGTCGTCGTAAAACACGAGCCAGCGGTTCAGGAACGAGCCCAGACTGTCGCCGCGAATCTCGACCGCGACCGTGTCCTCGGTCGAGCCGCGCGGCGGGATAACTTCATCGAGATCGCCTTGCGCTACTTCGTAGAGATGCGCCTCGGCGCCGGCGCCCACGTAGCCCACCACCGGTGCCTTCGGCGTCGGAGGCTCCTCCGAATCATCGGCGGGATAATCGCGGCCGGTCAGCAGCCATTCCGGCGACACCCGAAACCGCCGCCCATAGCGCTTCGCCTCGTCCGGGCCGTAGTCGCGGCCGCCCGGAGTTTCCGCCCGCTCGTGGGCGCCATAGGTCGAAACCGGGATGCCCATGGCCTTCGCGGCAAGGCGCGCCGATTTGAATCGCCGCTCGCGCGCGATTCGTAGCCGCTCTCCGCGTGTGGTCGCCATACCACCACCTTACACGATAATACAACTACATTTGGTGGTTGACAATCGGCTACAGACCGTAGTTAAATGGACTCAAGATGGCGAGCTTGCTCCTCGGGAAACGAGACATACACCGGCGGAATGCCCGCTCACGGCGAGCGCGCACATCCGCGGCCGCGGCTTGGACGAATGAGCGCATCGCATATCTGAAGGCGCGCTGGTCGCAGGGCGTGTCGGCGCGACGAATCGGGAAGGAGCTGGGCGGCATCAGCCGCAGCGCCGTGATCGGAAAGGTCCACCGGCTCGGCATCGCGGCCTTCGCGCCCCGCATGGGCCCGCTCCAGGAACGGGCTTCGGAAGGCGAGTATCGCCGCGCCGACGAGATGCTGCTTGAGCGCATCGCGGAGCGCGGCGTCGGCGTGACGCAGCAATCGCAGCGACCGTGGCTACCGGCCTGGATCAAAGAAGCCGCGCCCTACGTCGACGATCCAGTCGCCGACACGGACCTCCCGTCGTCGCAGCGCCGCTCCTTGCTCGAACTGGACCGCGGCACGTGCCGGTGGCCGATCGGCGATCCCGCGAGTCCCCATTTCGGCTTCTGTGGCGCGGAGCCGAGTGCGGGAAAGCCTTACTGCGCGGCGCATTGCGCTCGCGCCTATCGGCCGGCGACGGCGCGCGTCTTCCGCGCGGACGCGCCATCATCGGCGTTGATCCGCCGCGCTGCCGGCGCCGATGCCGCACCAGCACGCGAACGAGCCATAGAACACACGCGGACCGGAGTGGAAAGATGACCAATCGCACAAGACAAATCCAGGTGGAGTTACGCACGTTGGCAAAACGTGAACGGGAACGCCCGCTGGTTGACCAGCGCGCCCGCCCGACGGCGGAGCGCATGCGCCGGGCCGGCGCAGATTTCGAGCGCGGCGATACCGGCCAGATCACGATGCGCGACAGCCCGCTGGAGCGCGCCCTGGCGCGCAGCGTAATCAACCAGGAGCAGTACTCCGCCGGTCAGAAATATCGCCATCACTGGTATCACGCCGGGCTCGCCGACCGGCTGGGCTCGCTCGACCTGGACCGGGTCTTCGCCCGCGATGTCGGGGGCTTCTCCGGCATGGCGAAGACGGAAAGCCAGCTCTTCCATCGGCAACGTTACCGCGAAGCGGTGCAGACGGTGGGCAAGATCGGCTCGCACGTCCTCGATTGGGCGGTGTGCCGCGAAGTCCCGCTTGAGCAGGTGGGCTATGCGCTCGGCTGGAGCAGCCGGCCGCAGGCCTACGCGGCCGCCGCCGAGCGGGCCAAGACCGCGCTGGACGACCTGTGCAAGCTGTGGGGGATCGGGAGCCGGGAGCACAAGGAGTAGCACGCCGCCCGCAAGCGGGCCGCGATTTCATGCTGCCGGTCGCGCAAGTGTCGACGCCGGGGTCGCCGACAGGCCAAGGCGTCGCGGGGCGACGCCGCGTCGGGCGTAGCAGCCTCAACGCGGGCGCTGACGCCCCCGCCCGCAATCGGCTGCCGGATTCCGGTCGAGGATCGTCTGGAACTCCGCCTCCAGCGCCGCCAGCGCTTCCATCCACGCCGCCGCGTTGAGCAGCCGGGGGGCTCCCGCCGGAAGCGAGTGGTCACGTCCATCGATTAGGGTCTGCGTCTTTCCATCCGCCATTGCCATGCTCCACTCCCCCGCAGGTTCCAATCCGAAATCGGGGCGGATTTTGTCGAATGTTTGCGACGCCGCGCGCACAGCTGCGCGCATCCTTGAGCATCGCTCGGTATGGTTAAGGCGAGGTTAAGAATGCAAAGGCCGCCTCGGCCCTGGCGCCCTATCGTAAGCTCCGCGTCGTGCCGGCCTTGTCGGCGAACTATGGCTCAGCCGGTCCCGGTTTCAGCGCCATGGCGAACGTGGCGCGGCGCGGGGGCGGCGCGACGGCTCGCGTCGTCGCCGCGACCAGCCCTGTGGGCTCGGCGCGGGCTGCGCCGTTTCCTCCGCGGTTCCCGCGTCGGATGGAGTATTGGCTGGCGCCAAATCGGCTTCAAGGGCCTCCTCGTTCGAGGCTTCGCGGTAAAGCCGACAGGTCGCCTGCTCGCGAACCGCGTCCATCGTCCCCTTGCGTCGCCGCGACCACTCGACCGTGGCATAGACGAGCGCGGCCGCCAGCAGCAGCGGCGCGACGATTTCCAAGATGATCAGCAGAGACGTGGCTTCTGTGGGTCCGAACATGCGCCCTCCAGTGAAATGCCATGGGCGCTTGGCGCGGCTTGGCAGGCACGCGCTGCTGCGGCCTGCTCGGGGAGCCCCGGGAAAGGGCTATTCCCTCGGCTTGGCCGCGGTGCCTGCGTCGATCGCGCGCTGTCGCATCGAGCTCGGCGCCCTGACATCGGCTTCGAGCGATTCAGCGAGTTGGCAGGTATTCGCCACCCGCACCCACGAATCCCGCAATGCAGTGAAAACCGTCGCGTTTCTTCGTCATCCGCGGCGTGCGCGCGGTCGACGCAGATGGCGGCCCGGCTCCAGGCCAGTTTCGCATGGGACATGGCACGACCCCGACATGACCTTCGGACATACAATCGAGGTCCGTGGAATTGGTTCCGATCGCCCGGGTGGCGTGCATCAATGCCGATCCACTTCCCAGTTCGACCGAGCCGCGCCGCCGCGACGGGAACGCGGAGAGCTCGTCGTCTTCCTCGTCGAGTTCGTCGGCCTTGGCCTGGAATTCGCCAGCCAGCGCACGCAGGCGGACGGCGATCCCGAGGTCGATGGTCGCGCGCGAGAGCGCCAGTAGCCGTTCCGCCTGCCGCCGGAAATACATCGCGTTGACCATTGGACCACCTCGCCTGGGTCGGGACACCTTAGTTCTTGATCCACTAATCACCGGGCGCCAGCCGCGTTCCGCTCTGCGGCTATTACGTTTTTGCAAGGTGAATGGACGATGAAAGCAGGGCTGCGCGGATGGAATTCGTCGGGCGCGGGCGAGCGGCGAAGGCTCGCTACGGCCGCGGCCCATGTTTCGGCGGAAGTGGGCGCACCCGATTGCCGTCAAGAATACGCGTCACTCGGACAATTTCTGGAGCAGGAAGCGTTGGATGACCGAGCAAATGGCGGAAGCGAAATCGCGATTTCAATGCGAAGCGACTGCGCTCTGGCCGCATGTCGCCAGCCTTCGTCGCCATTGCCATCCTTGAGCCGAAGGCGCGGATGCCTGCAGCTCAAGGGCGGCGATGCGGCCCTTGTCTGCCAACTGCACCGTGCGAATTACGTGTGCGGCACCGCCGTCGTCGGACTTCTCCTGGGGCGGCGATCACGCGCCGGGGTCTGGATCACGCATCGGCCGCTCATAGCGTTGACCACCATGGCGACGGTTGGTACAGGTTACACTTGACATGGACAAAACGGCGCGTGTGCTCGTCACCGGTGGCAGTGGGATGGTAGGCCGGGCGCTCATCGCCCATCTGCGCCGGGACGGTTACGAGAATATTTTCGCACCTTCATCCGCGCAGCTCGATCTGCGCGATCATGCGGCGACCGACCAATTCTTCAAGGACAACTCGGTCGATTTCGTTTTCCATCTCGCCGGCCGCATCGGCGGCATTGGCGCGAGTGTGACCCATCCGGTCGAATTCCTGCACGAGAACCTGATGATCGCAATGCATGCCATTCACTCCGCGCGCGTTGCGAAGGTGACAAAGCTGTTGTTCCTGGGGAGTTCATGCGTCTATCCGCGCGACTGCCCGCAACCCATGAAGGAGACCGACATCCTGACCGGTGCCTTCGAGCCTACAAACGAGGGCTACGCGATCGCTAAAATTGCCGGTATGAAGCTGTGCGAATACTCGAACCGGCAATACGGTACCAATTTTCTCAATCTCATGCCCTGCAACCTTTATGGCTATGGCGACCATTTCGAGCCAAAAAAATCTCACGTCGTGTCCGCGCTGATCTACAAATTTCACGAGGCGAAGCAAAAGCGACTGCCGTCGGTCGAAGTTTGGGGCACGGGCGCCACTCGGCGTGAGCTGCTCTTCGTCGAAGATCTGGTCGACGCCATGCTCCACTTCATGCAGAGCGTGGATGCTGAAGACGTCGGTACATTCGTCAATATCGGGCTCGGGCAGGACATCGCAATCTACGACCTCGCGCGCATGATCAAGCATATTGTCGGCTACACCGGTGAGATCGTATTCAACGCCGACAAGCCTGATGGAATGCCGAGGAAGCTGATGGACGTCAGCCGAGCCGCACGTCTGGGCTGGATGGCGAAGGTTTCAATCCCGCAAGGGCTTGAACTGACGTATGATTGGTATCTTGAGAATATTGATCTTGGGACAGGTATCGAGTGAAGCCGACCACGACCCTCCTGCTGCCGACGCTCGATGAAATCGAAGCCGTCCGCGTCATCATCCCTCAGATTCGCAGGGAATGGGTCGACGAGATCATCGTTGTCGACGGCGGCTCGACCGACGGCACGGTGGAATATCTGCGCAGCGCCGGATTGCGAGTGTACTCGCAAATGAAAAAAGGCTACGGCGAAGGGCTGTTGGAGGCCATCCACATCGCCAAGGGCGACATTATCATCGAGTTCAATCCGGACGGAAATTCCATACCCGAGGATATCCCTCGAATCATAGCCAAGATGAACGAAGGCTATGACCTCGTCATCGGATCGCGTTATTGCGGCGGAGCCAAGAGTGACGACGACGACTGGTTGACCGCGACCGGCAACTGGATGTTCACACGCATTGTGAACCTGTTGTTCGGGACACGTTACACCGATGTCCTCGTCGGATTTCGAGCCTATCGCCGCGTGCAAGCTTTGCGGCTTGCTCTGGACGCCGCCGGCCTGAGCTGGCCGTGTCAAAGCTCGACCCGATTCGCGCGTGCCGGGATGCGCGTTACCGAGATCCCGGCGCACGAGCCGGCAAGGATCGGCGGGCGACGCAAGATGATGCCTTTCCGCACCGGCTGGCAAATTACCAAGCTGATATTGCGAGACTTCTCCGCCTTTCACCCGAAACGGCGGGAAGCGAAAGACGACCAAGCCCCGACCGCCAACGCGGTGCCGGACGGGATTATCAGCACTCCGGCCGAACGAAAGCCGTACACGCTCTTGCAGTCCTGCAAAGTCTGTGGGTCGCGCGAGCTCACCGATGTCATCGACATCAAGCCGCAATTTCTCTCACCGACGTTCACGCGCTGCAATGCCGAAGAAGGAGAACTTGCGAAGATCCGCGTGGCCTTGACACTGGCGCTCTGCGACCGGTCGAGGAACGCGGCCGGTTGCGGGTTGCTGCAGTTGCGCCAGGAGATCGACCCGGACCTCCTCTATCGGCGCTATTTCTACCGCTCGGGGACCAGCGAAACCATGCGCAACGATTTGCGCGATGTGGTGGAGGACATTCGCGGCAGGTTCGACCTCAAGCCGCAGGACATCGTAGTCGATATCGGGGCGAACGACTGCACGACGCTTGCATTCTATCCCGCTCACTTGCGCCGCGTCGGCTTCGAGCCGGCGCGCAATATTGACTGGTCGCATGTCGATCGAAGCATCACGGTCATCGATGATTATTTTTCCGCAGGGCTGTTCGAGCAACATTTCCCCGGGGCAAAGGCAAAGGCGATTAGCTGTAACGCGATGTTCTATGATCTGTCGGATCCGAACAGTTTCGTCTCGGACGTACGTGCGATCCTTGCACCCGACGGAATATGGTGCGTTCAGCTCAGCTATCTGCCGCTCATGCTGACGAATATGAATTTCTACGATATCTGCCATGAGCATCTTTCGTATTATTCGATCGACGTGCTCAAGAAGCTGATGGAACGGAACGGCCTCGTCATCTTCGATGCCTGCACCAATGCGGTGAACGGCGGAAGCCTGCGCGCATTCATTACGCATGCAGACAACAAAAACGCTCTGACCGAAGCTCGCCGGTGTAATCTGACGGCCCTTGCGGAAATGGAGGACGGATTAAAATTGGATCAGGCGCAAACCTACAGGAGCTATTTCGAAAGAATCCAAAATCTCGCGAGCCGCGTCGACAAGTTCCTGGAACAGGAAATCCGGGGCGGCGGCAAGGTGTTCGGCCTCGGCGCGTCGACCAAGGGGAACGTGTTGCTTCAGTTTCTTGGCATTACAAAGGAACGAATGCCCTATATTAGCGAGCGTAACCCGGAGAAGGTCGGCCTCCGCACGCTGGGCACCGACTTCGAACTCATCTCGGAGGAGCGCGCTCGTAGACTGTGTCCCAGCACGATGCTCGTGTTGCCGTGGTATTTCAAGAATGAGATCATCGTCCGCGAAAGAGAGTATCTCGAGCAAGGCGGTAAGCTGCTGTTTCCCATGCCTTATGCTCACGTGGTGACGAAGGATAAAGAGATCATCCTTTGAGCAAAGATATCTTATGCATGCGCGCGCCGAGAATTTTGCGCGCGGGCGCCGTGAGTTGAGACCTTTTAATATGCACATTCCCCTCAACATGAGCACCATTGGCGAGGAGGAGAAAAACGCTGCAAGGGCCGTGCTCGACTTCGGATCGCCTGACTATGGGCGAGCGGTGCCGCGCCTTCGAGCAGCAGTTCGCGAACAGCCTTGGCGTTGGGCACGCGGTGATGGTCAATTCGGGATCGTCGGCCAATTTGATCGCGCTCTTCGCAATGTCTGATGCGCTCGTCCCCTCTGATGGTAGCCTGCCGCGCCGTATCGTTCCCGGTTCGGAGGTCATCGTTCCGGCCCTGAGTTGGTCGACCACGGTCTGGCCGGTGCTGCAGGTCGGTGCCAAGCCGGTTTTCGTGGATTGCGATCCGCGCTCGCTGCAGATGAGCCCTGAGGGAATCGAGGCGGCGATCACACCCGACACTTCCGCCATCGTGGTGGTTCATGTATTGGGTGGCGCAGTTGACGTCTGCACCGTCGCGGCGATTGCGCGACGGAGGAACCTCTGGCTTTTCGAAGACACGTGCGAGGCGCTCGGCGTTGCCTGGAACGGAAAGTCAGTGGGCAGCTTCGGTCACCTCGCCAGTTTCAGCTTCTATTTCTCCCATCACATCACGACCATCGAAGGCGGGATGGTGGTGACCAACGATCCGCAACTCGCCGACCTCTTGCGAGCCATGCGTGCGCACGGATGGGTTCGCGACATGCATGCGCGCGCCGAGATTGCCGCGGGCTATCCAGGCATCGACCCTCGCTTTCTGTTCCTGACGACCGGATTCAATGTCCGGCCGACGGAAATCAACGCCGCGATCGGGCTCGAGCAATTGAAGAAGCTATCGTCGTTCAATGAGCAGCGGCGCGAGATCGCCCGTCGTCTCGATATGGGTCTCAGGGCGGTGGCCGACGCAGGTGAGCTCACGCTTGTTACGCACGATCCTCGCGTCATGCCAGCGCCGTTCGGATATACGGTACTTTGTCGTTCGCGGGAGGCGCGCGACGGCTTGCGCGATCACCTGGAGGGTGCCGGCATCGAGACGCGGCCGGTCATTTGCGGAAATCTTGCCCGTCAGCCGGCGCTCGCTCACCACGCCTACCGCGTCAGCGGTGACCTTGCCGGCGCCGACCGTGTCATGGACTGCGGCCTCTATTGGGGCACCCATCCGTTCATGAGCGTTGATGATGTCGATTACATCGTCGCGGCCGTGAAGCGGCACTTTCAAGCAAGCTGAGCCTGCCCCCGGCGTCGGCATGGCTGGCCTCGAGCGGCATAAAAGTTTCGTCGCTGATACCGTTTGGTCGGCGCAAAGCTGCCGATTTGGAGCGTCGGCGGTGCGGACGCTAGAGCATGATCCCGAAAAGTTGCAGACTTTTCGGATAAGATCATGCGACCAAACAAATACTTAGAGCGAAATCGCGATTCAATCTAAAGCGATTTCGCTCTATCGGGTGTAAGCGGTATTTGAGCAGGCGCCGCGACCTCGGCGTGCGCCGAAAATGCGAGCGGGGGGGCCCGCCGATTGCGGCCCCCTTTTGCTTGCGCCGCCGCGTCAGCCGCAGACCCAGACGTAGCCGATCGGCGTCAGCAGCCAGCACGCACCGACGCCGTAGGGATACCATTGGCCGCGCCAATAGTGCCGTCCTCTGCCGTACCAGATGCCGCCGTGATAGTTGCGGCCGACGATCGGCCCACGGTTGGCATTGAAGTTCCGGCTGCCGTTGAAGTTCCGGCTGCCGTTGAAGCTCCGGTTGACGTTGGCGCCGGGTCCGGGCCCGGGGCCGCCGCGCGCGCCCGGTCCGGGGCCGCCCGCGCCGGGCCCCCCGGGTCCGCCGCCGCCCGCGCCCGCCCCGAATCCGCCGCCGCCCGCGCCGGGTGAGGGTTGTGCTGACGCCAG
This sequence comes from uncultured Alphaproteobacteria bacterium, assembly GCA_963758945.1. GTDB lineage: Bacteria > Pseudomonadota > Alphaproteobacteria > Rhizobiales > Xanthobacteraceae > VAZQ01. Next base: position 248,539 of record CAVWXY010000001.1, read on the forward strand.
CACCGGAATCATGAGCGTGGCCGCGATGGCCGCGACGATCGAAAGCTTGCTCGACATAGGTGGTCTCCCGGAATTTGCGTTTCGCGTGTCGCTAGTCAACCTCGTCGAGGCTGAACCGGACGTGAACGGCGTCTGCTCGACGGTGGAACCGTTTGTCGCGCGCGCCGGCGACGTTGCGTCGCGTCTCGATCATGCACGCGCGGCGGCGCCGACGCGGTCGCGCAGGCCGCTGACGCCCATGGCCTCGGCGCAATGCTCGCAACAGAAGAACGTGCCGTCCTTTTCGAGCCCGTGACCGACGATGTGGATGCCGCAGTTCTTGCATGTCGGCGCCAGCGCGTGGATCGCGCATTCGAAGCTGTCGAAGATGTGCTTCACACCGCTCATCGTCACTTGGAACGCCTTGTCGTAATCGTTTCCGCAGGTTTCGCATCTCGCCATGACCGACCTCGCAATTGCCGATGGAAGTTCAGCGATAAACCCCGAGGCGACGGCGCGGTTCCGGCCGCGCGCGATGTTGCGGTGTCGGCGCTCGTGCGGCGGCCCCTCGCGGCGCGTTCGATACGCCTCGTCGCGCTCGCGCCCGCGCAATGCTGCCGGTCGGTCTTGCTGTGGTCCAAATTAGGACATGCTCGTCTGCAAACTCGGGTCTGTGGGTGAGACGATCCCCACAACCCTGTTTGACTAAGCCCCGCCCTGGCGGGGCTTTTTCTGGCGCCGCCGAGGATTTGCCGGGCGCCGCAAAAAGGGTGAGCCCCGACAGGGGACGGTCGGGGCTCCGGACTAACGACGTTCACGGGGGATCACAGGGGGTGTGTTCGTCCTTAGCCCGGACGGAAACTACGGCAGGTTGCGTGCCGATGTCCACACCCGCGGTCACGAAGTTTCCGCCACGTTCGGGGGAGTTCGACGGTGATGCGCGATAGGACGAGTTCGGCCGGCCGGGAGGCCCGGTCCGCCGGGAACGGCGGCGGTTTTACGGCAAACGGGCGGAGCTTGCGCCGTGAACCTTTGGGAATTTTGCTGCGACTAATGGCCAGGTGCCTCCCACACGCGTGCTCGACGCCACGGGGGCGGCTGGGTGGGTGGCAAATGTCCCTGTACAAGTTCGCGGCGGCCCTCGCGGCCTTGGCATTGAGCGCGGCGGTCGTCACGGCGCTTGCCGGTGTCCGGCCCGAGGTCAAGGCGGACCTCGCCGCGCAAGCGCAGGCCGTTGCACCCGATAGCAAGGCGCCGCCGGTTCCCGAGCTGCAGACCGCGGCCGCGCCCGGCGCCGAGACAGCCGACACGCCGCAGGATCGCGCGCCGGCCGCCGTCAAGGCCGATCGGCCGGCCGTTCGCCCGGCCACGGGCGGCGACTTTTCCGTCAAGTCCGCCTGTCCGCGCGAGCCGTGGCCCTACGGCTGCCAGTGGCGGGAGCCGCCGGCGCGCAAGGTGGTCATTCGCGGCTCGCGGCCGAGCTGACCTTCCGCGCAATGCGCGCGCGGTGCGCGCCGCCGCGCTTGGCGCAGATACCGAAGCTGCTTCAACCTTCGAGCGGACACAGCGAGCGGCTGATGCGGGTCACGATCGCGTCCCAGCCGCGCCGCTCCTCGCGCGGATAGACCAGGTCGAAGCAGTGGATCGCGCCGCCGGCCTCGCTCGAGAAATTGCATCGGCTGTAGAAGATCAGTCCTTGGCGCTCCGAGGAGATCGCGAAGAAGGATCGCGTGACGCGCTCGTAATCGAGCACGGAGCGGGCGACGCGCAAGTTCCTCTTCAGGTAGCTCGCGGGCGTATCGCCGTCCTCGTTCTCGCGGCTGTAGACGGTCAGCACCGAGCGCCCGTCGGCGCTGTTGAGGCGCTGGCCGACGCCCTTCTCCGCCTTGCCGTGCGGCGCCGTGAATATGCCGGCCGGATAGTCGACCGCGGTTCCGAACTCCGGAATTTGGAATGTCTGCCAATCGAGGTCTTGCGGCTGCTGGCCGCCCACTTGGGCGCCGGCGCTGGACAAGACCGAGAGCGCGAGCAGCAGGTTGGACACGACCGCCGACGTCGCCACTACGGTCGCCAAGCCGCATTTGGCCAGCGCGTGCATGTGTGCGCCTCCCTTGCCGGCGTCGCGAAAGCCCCTGACATCCTTGATACGTGCGCCGGCATGTCGCGGATGCAGGACAGCGCTGCGCCGCCGCCCTGGCGGGGCGGCATGAACGCGCAGGCTGCAATTGGCTATATCGAATTGGTGCGGCTTTGATTGTGCGCTACGTCACTGATCGTCCCGCCCGTCGCTGGTTTTTTGTCGCGATGCCGTGCCGACAGCCCGCTCATTGAGCCGACACGCCGGGAGCGCGGTTGGCTGAGAGGAGGTGGGCGACCAAAACGCCCGCCGGAGCGGTGCGGCCGAGCGAGGGGAGGACGTCGGGTCCCCGTCCTTGGCCTGCGCCGCGCCTACTCGTCGGAACCGGTCACGCCCGGCGGATCGAGAAATTCACATCGGTTCGCCAGCGTGATCCATGCATCGCGCATTCGGGCGTAATGCTCGCGCTCCTGCGGGTCATCCGCTTCCTGTGCGAGCGTCGCACATCTGGCGGCTGTGTCCCACGCGGTCTTGCTCTTCGAGTCCATTCGTCGATCCGGTTTGGCCCGCCTTCCCCTCGCGCGCAGGGTACACCGCCAGCTCGGGCATCGGCACTTCACTATTGCGGCATTTGTTGCGGCGATTTGCGATGCAGGCAGATGAAACGAACCGGGCCTCCGCTCGTTAGCCCGTTGATCACTCGGCGCCGGCCACGGACCGCACCGACGGCGGAAGGCCGACCATGCCCGATTTCGCAACCGTACTTCTCGTGTTCAACATCGCCATCGTCCTGTCGATTCCGATCTTGGGCGACAATCCAGGCGGACACTTGCAACGTCGTTGACCGCGCGAAGCGGGGGGATGAAGCTCCTTCGATTCTGGATACGCGGCGCTCGACGAGAATGCCGTGGGCTCGATCGCCTCTCATCGCGCGTTGCTGCGGCGGAAGGTCCTGCGCCCGACGGAAGCGGTGCTCCGCCCACGGATCGGGGAGGCTCCGGGTCGTGCCGATGCGCGGTCGTCGCGAGGGGGCGCATCTGCAGAAGCCGAATACGCGATCCGAAAGCGGGCGGGTTTCGAACCCGCGGCGGTCGTATCAATCGGCAAGCTCATTCAATGCCCCATGGCCAAGCGGCGGCGGGTGGAAGCTTGACGCCGAGCGCTCTGGCGCTCTTACGATCGCGAAATGAACTCGGGGAGATGCGCTCGCTCCGACTATTTTTGGCATTCTGCAGTCCCTACGCATTCCCATGTGGCCGGACCGGGAATGTCACTTTGAGTGCAGTCGCAGAAGACGTGCTTAATATTGAACAAGCCCTGGATCATGCAGAGATTATAAGCCTTGTCGATGGATGAGTTGCAAGCATCCGCCTTGGTGGCTGCTGAAACTCTTGCCGTCAGGACCTGTTCCTGTTGGGCGAGCTTTCTTGCCGTTTCCTGGCGCTCCGCAATCGCCGGGGTGGAGTGCCAAATCATGAGGAGCAGAAACGTGCAGGCCGCAACGCTGGGTGTGGTGAAAGTGGCTTCCATCGCCGGCTCCTTCGTTGGTGATGGAATCGTAGTCTCGCGCGTCCAAGTGTCAGGATCGGATCAAATCCGGTAAAGCTCAAGAAGGAACATATGCTTTCCGAACTGCCCCGGTAGCGAACCCTCGAGGCGGCGTATGTGACCTCCCATCGACGCGTCAACGCGTGCACCTCCCGGTGATGTTCGGGGGTGCCGTTTGCGTGCCGGGCGCGGATGAATCGCGGCGGGGTGGCGGGTGACAACGCCTCCAGCGCATGACGTGCCCCGTACGGGCTACCTGCCGGCGGCAGGAACTCGAGCAGCGCGGCGCCGGTTGGTTTGTGCCGGCGATCGCGGCTCATCCGCCGGGGCGGGGGATCAGCGGTTGGCGGCAGGCGGGCCAGGTTGTGGGCTGCCGGGTGCCGGCCGGCTCTGTCCGGTTGTCGTGTCGGGCGCCGGTACGCCTGCCGTTCGGCTCCGGTCGCTCATGCCGTAGGCAATGGCGGCGATGACGACGAGCGCGGCGATGGCGGCGACGATCCATGCCGTGTAGTTGCTCGATGCGCGCTGGTACCTGGGCGGGTTCCGGCCGGGATCCGTGCTGCTCATGGCGGAGCTCCTTGGCTGTGCTGGGCGGCAAACGCGTTCGAGCGGCGATCCGTTCCTGCGGAAGGTTTCCTCGATAGCAGCGGGCCCGCGGCGGCCGGGCCCGCGCGTCTCGCCGTTTGCGACTTCGAGGGAGGGCTCCGACCGTGCGCCTCGCTGGGCCGAAGGGAGGCCGCGGCCGACATCGGCTCAATGACAGTAGGGTCCGTACGGGACCCCGAACCCGTCGTATTGAAAGGTATCGAAACCACACGTCCGCGGCCGTCCCGTTGTACGGCCGTCGAGCGATGGCGCTGTGTCGGCTCGGTCGGGGCGGTACTGGCTCTTCTTTTTGGCGCGCGCATCGGCGGGTAGGGCGGCGAACGCGCTCGAAACGATCGCGGCGGCGATCAGCGCAACAAGACCTTTCTGCATCCGGGCGAACCTTCCCAATACGCCCCCGGACGGTAACAATGAAAACGGGGGGATGTTCCGGGCGAGGCTGATGGCGGACGGGGCACGCGCCGCGTCTCGCGATCGAGCGAGTCTCCGTCCCGGAAGCATTGTCGATATCGGCGCGCACCCGGTCGTTTCTCCCGGGCGGCATGCCCAACGCTGATGCTTCCGGTTGCCGCCGGGCGGGGCCTCCGCGCCCGGGAGACGGCCAGAGATGAAGTCGTAGGCAATCATGAGGAGCCAGCGATGCTGGACATGTCTGTTGGAATCGGCGAGCACATCCTGCGGGCATCCGTCGTATATGTCTTCTTGTTCGTGCTGTTGAGGTTCGTCGGCAAGAAGCACGTCGGCGAGTTGGCTCCGTTCGATCTTGTCGTTCTGCTCATCCTCAGCGAGACGGTGCAGAACGCAATGGTGGGAGACGATCAGTCTTTGACCGGAGGCCTGGTCTCGGCCGCCACGCTCATTGCGCTGGCACAGGCGATGAGCTTCCTCAGCTCGAGGAGCAAGCGGCTCGAGCGCCTCATCGAAGGCACGCCGAAGATTTTGGTCCGTCACGGCCGCCGATGCGCCGATGTGATGGCGCAGGAGCAGGTTTCGATATCGGAGCTGACGGAGGCGATGCGCCGGGAAGGCTGCGCCAACATCGCCGACGTGCGTATCGCCTTGCTGGAAAACGACGGGACGATCTCGATCATCAGGCGGGCGGCTTGATTGGCTTTCAAGTCCGATCGCGACCACGGCATTTCAGTCTCGGAGGCCGGCGACGCAACTGTCGCCATTCGGTCTCGCGGGGGCGCGCCGCCGGCCGATCTGCAATCGCGAACTTCGAGAAAGTCCCCGGTGTGCAGAGGGCCGTGCCCGCACGCGGTCGCTTGTATGCTGGGCGGCCAAATCGGCATGGAACCACGTACCCGATCTAGAGTTTGCTCCTCGGTCGAGGCCTCGCTCGCAGCCCTCGCCATCGTCGGCGGTCGGCGAGGCTTCCTCGGCCGTACACTGAACGAACGGAGCAGGGCACTCCTGGCTCGAATTCCAGAACGGTGATCGCAAGCGATTACGAGCTCGGGCCCGACACCGCGAAGCTCGAGCGCGCAACCACCATCACGTTGCAGAGCAGCGCATTGATCTGCTCGTCAAACGATGAGATGAGCCCCGCACCGCGAGGGATTGGTCTTTGCCACTGGCGAGCAGTTGGAGAGTCGAAATGAGGCTCATTCTCGCCGCCGCAGCCGCACTGGCCCTGTCTATCCCCGCGGTCGCACACAATTCCTGGATCAGCCGTGGTGCCCACCGCAACGCCGCCGGCGAATGGTGCTGCGGAGAAGGCGACTGCTTCGTGATCCCGAAGGAACAGGTCATGACGACGGGCGAGGGCTACGTGATCATCCGCAGTCCGCTGGCGGGGATCGGCCCGCAGATGCACGAGACCGTCCCTTTCAGCGAAGCGCAGCCTTCGCCGGATGGCCAGTTCTGGCGTTGCAAGCGTCCCGACGGGTCGCGCCGCTGCTTCTTTGCCCCGCCGCCAACCACCTGAAGACATTAGCCGGCGCGCGACCGATAACGGGCTTTCCTCCTCGACCGCTCCGGCGGGAAGGCGGGGGCTCGCGGCAATTGGCCCGAAAATGGCCGGCAGGGCTGCGATCACCTCGCCTTATTGGGGAATTATATTGTCATGCTCGACAGCAATTGGTTCGACCGGGGGTGAGACGCGGTACGGAGGCAGCAATGCAGGAACGGTCCCACTGGTGGCTCGCCACGACCGTCATATTTTTCGGAGTGGTGCTTCCAGTTATCATCTTCGAGGTTTTCGGCATCGACCCGGATGCGGCGCTGGCATACTTGGTGGCGTGCGCCGTCGCCGCCTCCGCTTATGGCGCCTTGGTGGCGGTGATCAAGATTGCTCGGCGCGAACGATCATGACCGGCGCTCTCCTGCGTCGCGTCACGCGATCCGGCTGTCGCTGGGTGCTCCTAGGCGGCCAGTTCGGCAGCGCTCGCGCCAAGCGGGGTTGCGATCAGAAATCTTGATCTGCAGGAACGCGCGTGAGGTGTCCACATTCGCGAAATGCGAGCGGGTCCTCGACGCTGGCGCGGGTCACGGTGCAATTGGCGGAGATGGCGCGGCCGGGGGCTGGGACGCGCGGACCGCGGCCAACGCGCGCTCGCACAGCTCGTTGGGATCGGTCTCGCCTGATTTCGCCAGGTCGATGATCTTCTTCGCAAGTGTCTGGGTTGCGAAATCGGCATTGTCCGCAAGGCGCAACGCCGCGCGGGCCATCTCGAACGCGAGGCCCATCACGCGCATGGTCTCCGGATCGAACCGCTCCCCGTCCAGAAAAGCTGTCATCGGCATGGCGCTCGCCCCATCGTTCCCAGGGGGAGCGCGACCGGTCTCTCAGCCACCGACGTCCTGATTTGACGTGATCGGTGATGGCACGAGCGTGCGCCTGAAAGCGATCCATTGCCAGTGCCATGTGAGCGCACGGGCGCGGCCGCAGATCAAGACTGCTCGCGCAGCCCGCCTCCCGCCGCGCGCCTTCTCCGGCGTCGGCGCGCGACCCGGCGGATCGCTACCCGTCGTCGTCCGCGCCGAGGACCCTGCCGGTCGAAGGGTTCACGAGGTGAACCTGGCGACAGGCCGTGCAGGTCACGGTCTCGTAGGCGTCGCCGCCGTCCGCCGATGGATCGTCGGCGGTCCATCCCTGGACGGGGAGTCCCAGCTTCGGGCAGCGGTAAACGAAGGTCGCCATGCCATATCATCGATGATGTTCGAGCGTCGATGTCCTTGCGTTACATCAAAAAAGGACCGCCGGTAGGATTTGTCCCCTGCGCGCGCGGACGGGACGGTTCAGGCCGCCTCGGCCGCCGTGGATCGCCGGACATGGTCCGCTTGCTGCGGGGCGAAGAGGCCGCCGAATTGCGGCGGCCTCATCGGCTCGCGTCAGCGGGTGGCGTAATATCTCCAGGCCCACAGGACCAGGAGCGCCACCGTCAGCGCCACGCCGACCATTTCGATGTCCGACAGGGTCCTCCATTCGGCTGAACGAATGGATCCGCCGCTGCCGCGGTCGTCTTGTCATTGCGCTGGATCAAAATCGGCCGAGTAATAACGGCAGGGGCGGCATGGGGCCGCCCGTGCCCTTGTGGCGAGTTCGCTTCGTGTACCGGTTCACTTCTTATGGGGCTGACCGCCACCGGGGCCGCCGCGGCCCTCGGTCGCCGGCGGCTGCTTGTGCTGCGGAGCAGCACGGCCCTGGATTGCTGGGGCCTGCTGGTGCTGTGGAGCACCGCGTCCCTCGGTTACCGGGGCTTGCTTGTGCCGCGGAGCACCGCGGCCTTGGATTGCCGGGGCCTGCTTGTGCTGCGGAGCAGCGCGGCCTTCGGTTGCCGGCTGCTGGGCCGGCTTTGGAGCGGCGTGGCCCTCGATCGCCGGCTGCTGCTTGCCATGGCCCCGCGGGCCTTGCTGCCCCTGCGGCTGACGCGGCTGCTCTCCGGCACGTCCCTGTGTCTGGTGCTCTTGCGGCTCTTGCTGCAGCTGTTGCACAGCCCCGCGACCTTGTTGCTCCTGCTGCCGTCGACCTTGGCCGGTGGTCGGTTGAGGCGCCTCGCCGCGCGCGGCACGTGGTGGGTTGTCGCCCAGGCGTCCTTGCTGGCCGGCCGCGAGCGGCTGCGGCGGCTGCACGCGATCGGTCGGGCGGATCACGTTCTGCGTTTGCCGTACCGTCACCCGCGCGCGCATGTTTCTGCCGCGCAGATCCTGTGCACGCACTTCCAACGCGCCGGGAATTTTTGCCGTGCCCGCGAGCACGACCGGTCGTATCTCATAGTCGCGCAACGGCCGCCTGCTGACCGCGGCGATGATGCCTGGCGAAATTCCCGGATTGACCGCGAAGCGTGGTCCGCGATCGCGGATCAGCACCGTCCGGTTCACGATCACGGTCTGGCCGATGAAGGCGCTGTATTGCCGCGCTGGAAGGGTGACGGAAACGACGCGCGGCGCGATGAAGTCCCGTCCGCGCACGAAGACCCAAACGGTTGGCTCGTCCGCATACTCGACCACAATATCGTCGGGCGGCAACGCCGCCCATCCGACATAGTCGGCGCCTCGCCGCCACTGCACCCAGGCGGGGCTCCACGCGTCGCCCGGCACCCAGACCCAGCCGATGTCGCGGTCGAAAACCCAGCGGCCGTAGTGATAGGCCACCCAACCCCAATCGGCCTCCGAGTCGTCGGAAATCCAGTACCAGCCCCACTGCTCGGTGTGCACCCAGTGCCCGGCGGTGTAGGGGCGCCAGTCGCGACTGCGGTTGGCTGGTGTCCAGACCTCCCCCCAGCGTGCGTGCCGCTGCCACCGGCCGTAAGGTTCGAGGGCAGTATGGAACTCGACCGAAACCGCTGCTCGCGCCTGCGAAGGCGCAAGCTCATTCGGGAAGATCGGGGCGGCTGCGAACAAGATGACGGCAAGCATGGCGCCCAAGCCGCGGACGCAAATGCGAACGGTTGATGCATGCAAGCTCATGGCGTCCCATCCTGGATTGCTCCCTCCCGCGTTGCCCGGTTTCTTGTGAATTGCCCGGTTTTTGCATTCCTCGAACAACAATGATCAAGCGCTCCGCTGGGTTCCGCGCAGCGCTGCGGAGGGATGCAGGTGCCTTCAAAACCCGGGTGCAGGCGGATTTGATTCCCGTCCCCGGTGAAATGGATGCAACGCGCCCGTGGTTCCGCGTGCAGCGGAAAGCGCCGCCTTCTGAGGTTGCACCGCAATCGTCAATTCGGAGCGCTACGACCGCTCATTGGGTGCGATATGACCGCACCCCCGCTCGCAGTACGAGGAACCTACCGGTGCCCCGAGCGTTTTTCCAGAATCTCGCCGTCCTTTGCGAGGAGCTTTCATGCGACCGGGCCGAGCTGTTCTTGCCGCTGCCATTTTTCTCGGTTGCGCGGGGGCGCAGGCCACTGGAGCGCCGCTGATCCCCAACCTGTCAGGCGCTGCTCTACAATCGAACAGCGATATCGAACCTGCTCGGTGGCGTCTCCACTTCTATCGGGGCCATTTTTGGAGCGCGCGGCGCGGGCCGGATCGCGACGACCCTGGCCGCGATGGCGCAGATCGCTTCGAGCTCAGTGTCAACGGTGCAAATCGTCTCCTTGCTCCCGGGGTTGCCCGGCCCGACCCTCGCCGTCGTCGTGGATGGGTAGACCCGCCTCCCGCTCAATAGAGGCAGATCGATGAGCACGGCATCTCGGTTCGGATCGAAATCCGAGCATGATTGGCTCATGGTCGGTTCGACGGATCATGATGCCTCACGGCATGATGGCGGGTCGGCGCCTGGCGGGTTGGGGCGGACTTGGATCGAGCTCGCGCGGGCGTCGCTGCAGGTAGTCTGCGGGCATTCCGTCGACGTCCTTCGGCACGCCCGTGCCAGGACGAGGGAGACGGCTTCCGTTCTGCTGCAGAAAGCTCGGAAGCTATCTCTCGCAAATCCCTCTTTGGCTGCGCTTGGGATCCGTCTCGATCGCTCTCGCACCGGCGATCAAATTCATGCCGGCTGGCGCCGGGCGCGAGCGCGCCGCTGGCGGCTTGCGCATCCGGTGGCGGCCGTGATCGCGCTGGTCTTCATCCTACCCCTCGGATATCTCGGCTACTGCGTTGCCACCTTGCCGCTGGATGGAGGGCTGGAGATCGAACCCACGCCCAGCGCCCTCGTCGTCGAAGCGGATGGCGGACAAGTCTTCGCCACGCGCGGCGTGTTCAAGGGCGACAAGCTGTCGGCGGAAGACGTGCCGGCCAACCTTGCCCACGCTATCGTCGCGATCGAAGACCGTCACTTTTATGAGCACGGAGGCTTTTATCTGCCGTCCCTGCTGCGTGCGGCGTTTCGCAACTTTCTTGCAGGGGCTGCGCGTGAAGGCGGAAGCACGATCACCCAGCAGCTTGCTCGCATGACGTACCTGTCCCAGGAGCGCACGATCAAGCGCAAGGTTCAGGAAGCGATCTTGACGCTCTGGCTCGAGCACCACCTGGCGAAGCAAGAGATTCTCACGCGCTATTTGAATACCGCTTATTTCGGTGCAGGCGTCTATGGAGCGGATGCGGCGGCGAAGCGCTACTTCGGCAAGACCGCGAAGCAACTTTCGCTGAGCGAAGCGGCGATGCTCGCTGGCCTTGTGCGGGCGCCCTCGAAGCTTGCGCCGCATCGCAATCTCGACGGCGCGCGGCAGCGCGCAGCTCTGGTGCTCGATGCGATGGTGGAGACCGGCGCCATTTCGCAGCAGCAGGCGGATGACGCGCGCGGGCAGCCGGCTGCGTTGCGGGTCCCTCCCGAGAATCCCCCGGGCACGAATTATTTCGTCGACACCCTCAACGGCGACGTGAAGCGTCTCATCGGCTCCGTATCCGCGGACCTGACCCTGCGCACCACCCTCGATCTCGATCTGCAGAGCATTGCCGAGAGCGTCGTCGCGCGTCGGCTGAAAGCGGAAGGTCGGGCCAAGAAGGTCGGTCAAGCTGCCCTCGTCGCGATGGCTCCCGACGGGGCTATTCTCGCGATGGTGGGAGGCCGCGACTACGACGAAAGTCAGTTCAACCGGGTCACACAGGCCAAGCGGCAGCCTGGCTCGCTGTTCAAGGTCTTTGTCTATCTTGCGGCCTTCCAGAGGGGGCTCAGCCCGCACATGACGATGGTCGATCGGCCGGTTCAGATCGGCGAGTGGGAGCCGGAAAACTACGGAGGCCGCTTCCGCGGCCAAGTCACGCTGCGTGCGGCCTTTGCGCACTCGATCAACTCGGTTGCAGTTCAGCTGGCCGATGCCGTCGGTATCCCGGCCGTCATCGACGTGGCGCGGAAGCTGGGCGTGCAATCCGAGTTGCCTGCGGTGCCGAGTTTGGCCCTCGGTTCGGGCGAGGTCACTTTGCTGGAGATGACGCGCGCATTTGCGGCCATCGCGGCCAATGCGGAAAGCGTCGAGCCGTACGCCGTCCGTGCCATTCGCAGCGGCGATCAGGTCCTTTTCGCGCGACCGAGCGCGCCGCAGCAACCGGCGGCCGATTCGCAAGCGCGAGCCGCGATCCGTGATCTTCTCGCGAGCGTTGTTCGTGAAGGCACCGGCAGGGCGGCGCGGATGAGCGTTCCGACTGCCGGAAAGACGGGAACGACGCAGCACAACAAGGACGCATGGTTCATCGGATTCACGCCCGACATGGTCGTGGGCGTCTGGGTCGGCAACGACGACAACAGCCCCACCAGGAACGTAACCGGTGGCGATCTGCCGGCTCGCATTTGGACCGAGTTCGTCACGCAATCCATTCGCGCGCGGACAAAGGTCGCGCGCGTTCAAATGATGGCGCTCGCCGCGACCGAAGGCACCGATGGGAAGTCGTCGCCGGATGTCGCTGCCATTCGCGGCGTGCCCGTGGTGAAGAATACCGCAACGCTCGAGGTTCGGGGGCGCATGGTTCGCTTGTACGGGGTGGAAGGCGTGCGTGGTCGCGCCGCGCGCGATTTCAGGCGCTATCTCGGACGGCGCGAGGTCGTTTGCGAGTTGGCCGGCAGTGGTGACGCGTACCGATGTCGTGTCGATGATCAGGACGTCTCGCGCGTGGTGCTGTTCAACGGCGGCGGACGGGCCGCGCCAGATGCGCCGGCGGAGCTGCGGGCGCTGGAGCAGCAGGCGCGCTCGATGCGCGTCGGCATCTGGCGCGGCAGGGACGACGACGATGATTAGAGCATTTTCCGCCTGTCTTGACCCGGGGCGTCATTGCCGGGCGGGCGCGATCGACCGGCGACACGGGGCAAGCGGCGGAGTAACTCGGAAAAACTCTCGCAGGGATTGCTGAACAACCATTCATAAAAAATTTTGACGATTGGTCGTGCTGCATGACGAAGCCGTTGCAACGTTTTCGGTGATCCTTTGTTTTCTTCGTGAAGGACGCAATCGGGAACGGAATTTGTTTTGGTCGGCGTCCAGGGAGGTTTCGATGAAAACGCTCACATGCGCGGTGCTTGCGGCCGGTCTGGTCGTGGGCATCATCGGCACCGCGTCGGCGCAGTATTATGGCCCGGGATACGGCGCCTATCCGCAATATCGCGATTATCCCCGATACCGCGACTACGACGGCCCGCGGCCTTACCGGCGTGAGCCCTACTATGGCGAGCGCAGATCCCTCGGGCCACAGGGTTTTTATCGGCCAGGCCGATACCGAACCTGGAACGGTTGCCAACCGGGCTGGACGGTCCAGGACGGTCTCTGCAAACCGTATCGGGGATATTAGGCCCCCCGAGGAGAGCCGCTCTGGTCGGGGCGGCGGACGCCAGGAGCCGCGAGCCGAACCGAAGGCTCGGTCGCAAAGCCTTGAATGGCTGAGAGGGCTCGCCCGAATGCCAGCCACGAGCCGTGCGCCAGGTGATTCGCCGCTCGCGGCCTCGGCGGCCCTGACGACAGGGCGTCACCTCGAAGGCCTCGGGCTGCGGAGCGAGACATACTCACCGGATCGGTTTATACGGCGCGCTTTCCCGCGCTGGCGTGCGTTCCGACGCCTATCCCGCGCTGTTCGAAATAGCGCCGCAGGGAATCGGCCGCGCTGGAACCATTCGCCAGCGCGACATAGCTGTCCGGGCGGATCAGATAGAACGCATTCTGCGCAAAGCCGGCCGCCTCGTAGTCCGGCCGCCATGGGAACACATGGAGCGGCAGGGCGTGGTCCTTGCACCAGATCTCCAGTTCGGGGCTCGCGGTACCGCAGACATGGACCTGCCAAGTCATCGCTTTCAGCGCGTCGTAATTGTCTAGATTTTCGGTGATGACCCACGGCACCCGATCACCGCCGTGAATGTCGCCGGCTTTTCCCTCACTCAGGGCAGAATGGCGATAATTGATGGTGATCTGAGATACTGTTCGGAACAGGAACTCGCGGAAGACGTCGAATTTCGTCAGTGCCGGGAGTATCGTCGGCACGATGCGCGTCCGAACGATGTCCGCGATCTTTCCGTCGGCGGTTGCAAGCGTGAAAACCTGATCCGTGGTCTTGACCAGACGGCGTGCGAAAGCGATGCGCTCGGGTTCGTAGCTGTCCAGCAGCGCCTCGGGCGCGCAGCCCGCCAGGACCGCCTTCAATTTCCAGGCGAGATTGATCGCATCACCGATGCCGGTGTTCATGCCCTGTCCGCCGGCTGGGCTATGGATGTGCGCCGAATCGCCAAGCAGGAACGCGCGGCCTTTCCGGAAGTGCTTCGTGACGCGGTGGTGGACGTGATACGTCGAGAACCAGTTCACTTTTTCAACTTCGACCTTGAGATTGTCGATGATCCGACGGCTGACGTCCTCGAACCTGAGTGTATCGGCATGCTCGGCGCGTTCGTCGCGCACCGTGCCGATCAACCGCGCACGTCCTTTTCCGGCGAGCGGAAATACGGCGAGGAAGTCGGCCTCTTCGAGATCGGCATGGAGCTCGCCGTCGATCGCTGGGCCGGAGGCTTGCACATCCGCGACATAGAAAAGGTGCCGGTAGGTGCCGCCTGGAAATCCCGTGCCCATCTTGTCGCGTACGATCGAGTGAACGCCATCGCACCCGGCGATGTAGGTTGCCTCGCAAGCCTCTTCCTGGCCGTCGGGTCGGCGCAGACTCGCGACGACATGGCTGCCTTCATCGCGGTAGTCGAGCAGCTCCGTCTGCCGTTCAACCGAGACGCCGAATTTCTCCAGCCTGGCGATCAGCAACCGCTCATGCTCGTCCTGCGGAAAGATCTGCAGAAAGGGATAGGGAGTCAGATCCGAGCCGATTTGCTCGAAGTCGATACGCGCCCGCGGTTCGCCTTTGATCCAGAGCCGGACGGCCGGGACCTTGTGGCCGTGCTCGACGACGAAATCGGCGAGGTCGAGCTGGCGGTAGAGCTCGAGCGTCCGCGCGTGGACTGCGAGCGCGCGAGATGTCGTGCCTGGCTCAAGGGTCTTGTCGATGATGCGTGGCTTCACGCCGAGCTTGGTCAGCCAGAGCGCGAGGACCAGACCGGTCGGCCCTGCGCCAACGACCAGGACGTCGCTCTGCGGCATGTCTTTCTCCATTGTGCAAAGCCTGCGGAACATCCGCGCTCCTACGCGGTTATATCGCCGAAACGACAGAGAGGATGAGCGGAACCGGGACATACCGGCAGTTCATCCGAAAGGCCACTCGGCTTAGCTCCCGAGTGGCCTTTTCGCTGGTGCATGCGTGGGAACTCTGCCCCCACCCTTAAGTTGAGTCCCTTGTCCCAATACGGCATCCGCCCAATTCGTCGCGCCAGATGATCGACAAAGGCGCGCACTTTTGCCGACATCAGACGGTTGCTGGGATAGACGGCGTAGACTCTTGCTCGTCAACCCGCCCCGTGACCGGCCCATGGATTGTCTTCCGTTCCGAGTGATGCATGCACCGTGCTGATGCACACGGACAATCGAGGTGTCGATCATCTGGACAGCGGCATCATGGGCGGCGGCGAGTGCGTCTATGATACGACTCCACAGGCCGGCCCGCCGCCAGCGAAGCACGAGGGAGGCCAAATCATGGAAGACATGAAAGTCACAACCGCCGGGTACGACTTTCGGCCTGCGCACGCTGCCATGCAGCGGTACGTTGATGGGAATTTTCTTTCTGGATTCTCTTCCGCGGTGCTCGTCGGTAGAGATTTGGTAGATGTGAAATGCATTGGATGGGCCGACAAGGAAGCGCGGATACCCTTGGGGGTCGACCACATATTCCGCGTCTTTTCAAATACAAAGCTGATTACATCCTGTGCTGCGCTTCTTCTGTTCGAAGAAGGCCGTTTCCAACTGGATGATCCGATTGAGCAGTTTATTCCGCAGCTTGCGAACCGCCGTGTGCTGCGTCCCGACGCGACGTCGTTGGACCAAACCGAGGCTGCGGTTAGGCCGATCACCATTCGCCATTTGATGAGTCACAGTTCGGGGCTGAGCTACGGTCTTCTTGACCCGGGCACCCTAATTTTCAATGCCTACAACGAGCGAAAAGTAATGGATCCCGCCACCACGCTTGCGGAGATGATTGACGTATTGGCTGACCTGCCGCTGGCCTATCATCCCGGAACGTCATGGGAGTACTCAGTGGCCACTGATGTCTTGGCGCGTCTTGTCGAAGTGATAAGCGGCCAGCACTTCGATACGTTCATTCAATCGCGAATTCTGGGCCTGCTTGGCATGGTGGACACTGGATTTGTGGTGTCAGATCGTAATCGCCTCGTCGCCTATTATGCCGGTGCCGACCTGGTCGATCCCATGAAGCCGGGACTTACTCGCACAGACGACTCGCCCTATCCGGGTGCTTATCTGCGTCCCTTCCCCAGGCAGAACGGCGGTGCCGGGTTGGTCTCGACTTTGCCGGACATGGTGGCGCTAATTCGAAGCCTGCTTCCGGGTGGCCAGATGTTGCTCAAGCCGGACACGATTGAGCTGATGATGACCAACCAGTTACCTGAGGGTGTGTGGATACGCTTTGCGGCTTTCGGAGAACTTCAAGGCAGGGGGTACGGGCTCGCGGGAGCGCTCATCCTGGAGCCTTCAGCGTTCGACCATCAGGATGCGAGAGGCGAGCTCTTTTGGGGCGGACGTGCAGGCACTCAATGGTGGATTTCGCCCAGAAAGAATACCGCAGGCTTGATAATGGCGCAGCGTGAGATGGGGTTTGCTCATCCATTTGCGGTTGAGTTCAAGCGGCTCGCGTACGAAGCGGTGAAGCGCAAGAACTGACAAGAACGGCTTCGCATTCGCTGCAAGAGTCCGGATATG
>CAVWXY010000002.1:0-120521 GCA_963758945.1 uncultured Alphaproteobacteria bacterium
AGATTGAATTGGTGCCGTTGCATTGCGGTGCTCCTGATGACACTGCCTCTTGCAGAACGGCCAGGACGCCGTTCGGTGTGCAGGTTCGCTTTCAGAAGGCCTTACCTTGCCGTCACGAATTCCTTTATTTTCGTTTACGACAAGCCGTGCTATTTTCATCTGTCGAGCCATCCGCACCTGTTCGGAACTGCAACGTGCGCTATTTGTTTGAGGATTATGCGCTCGATGCGGATCGCCGCGAACTGCGTCGCGGAGCGGCGCGGGTTGGTCGAGCCGCAGGTCTTCGACCTGCTGCTTTACCTGATCGAAATCGCGAGCATGTCGTCAGCAAGGACGACCTGATCGCTTCGGTGTGGCATGGCCGAATCGTATCGGAATTCCGCCCTGAGCACCCGGATCAATGCCGCCCGCTCCGTGCTCGGTGACAATGGCGAGGAGCAGCGGCTCATCAAAACCCTGCCGCGTACGGGGCCTGCGGTTTGTGGGGTGCCGTTCGAGAGGAGCACTGAGTGTCGCTCTGAGTAGTAGGGGCTCAACCAAGCCCACGTTCGGCATCTCCGACAAACCGTCCATCGCGGTTCTGCCATTCGCGAATTTCAGCGGCGATCCGGAACAGGAGTATTTCACCGACGGGATCGTCGAAGACATCACCACAGCGCTGTCGCGCAATCGCGCATTCTTCGTCATCGCCCGCAATTCGTCGTTCACCTACAAGGACAAGCCGATCGACATCAAACAAGTCGGCGGGCGAGCTTGGCGTCCGTTACGTGCTCGAAGGCAGCGTGCGCCGGTCGGGTGGCCGGGTGCGCGTCACCGGGCAGTTGATCGAGGCTGGGGCAGGCCACCATCTGTGGGCTGACCGATTTGACGGAGATGTGGCCGACATTTTTGAATTGCATATGGCACTTTTGAGACGTCCACCGATGTCCGTCATACGACCGCTTTCGCGGGCAATGCATCAGCCAACGGTTGGCGGACAGTCGCGATGATGAATACACGCCGTGGCACCTTACTGATCCAGCGTGGCTTTGATTCAGAAGTCCGCATTTCGGATTGCCGCGAAATAATGCGGGCCTCCGAGCCGCCACGCTAGGCCTTGTCCGCCACCTTTCCGGCCTTACCGCCGGTCGAGCCATTGCCACGTTTTCCCGCCGCCCGCGACGCCGCGGCTCGTGATTCGCACTTGGCGCGAATCTCGTCGAGCTCTTCATCGGTCAGATGCTCGATCCCGATGTAAAAATTTTTCACTTTGCTCACGCAAATCAACTCGTCCAGCTTCACCTGGATCGCCGCGCTGTCGCGGTTCTGCGAATTCTGGATGAGAAATACCATCAGGAACGTTATGATGGTCGTCCCGGTGTTGATGACCAGCTGCCAGGTGTCGGAGTAGCCAAAGTACGGCCCGCTGACGAGCCAGACGATCACCACCAGGGCCGCCAAAGCGAACGCGATCGGCCGCCCCGCCTGCTTTGCGACATAGTTCGCGATCGTCGCGAAGAGCTTTGCCGCGCTCCGATCTTCCTCGGTTCGTGCAACTCTTGCCATTCCAGCTTCCGTGCGGGTTGGATTCGCAGCCGACGTCGCCTCGGAGTTTGGAGAAGGTTGGCCGCCGGCTTCACTGGCCGGTGGAACGACGGTCGCCGCGGTCTCCTTCTCCATGCTTTGCGATCGTCTTCGCCCGTCGCCGCCGATCCTGCGCGAGCGACTTGCCGACGTCGTCGCTCTCCTGGAAGCGGCCTTTCGCGCCTCTGCGCACATAGCGTTTGTCGCCCGGATGAGGCTCGACCAATTTTCGCTTCGAGGCCATCTTTGTCTCCTCTAGCTCGCGGCCTTGCGGTTGACACCCCTGCGCAGGGCAACGGTCGACAGCTTCTTGTCGGCCGTCTTCTCTTCGTTGAGGTTGGTCGTCAGCAAGCGCACCACGTCGTCATGGCCGAGCTCATCCGCCCAGGCGATCAAGGTCCCGTAGCGGGCGATCTCGTAGTGCTCGACGGCCTGCGCCGAGCCGACGATCGCGGCGTCCAGAACCTGCTTGTCCGCCACCTCGCCGGCGACCTCGTCCGCTTCCGAGATTAGGCCGTCGATGGCCGGGCACTTCACACCCTTCGGCTCCTGGCCGAGCTTCTTGAACACCTGATCGAGGCGTCCGACCTGCTTCTGCGTCTCCTCGAGATGGTCGCTCAGCCCCTTCGTCAAGTCGCGGTTGGTCGCCTTCTCGATCAGCTTGGGCAGCGATTTCAGGATCTGGTTCTCGGCGTAGTAGATGTCCTTCAGCCCGTGCAGGAGGAGGTCGTCCATTGTCTGGATCTCTTTCGTAAACAGGCCCATGTCGCATCTCCGGGGCAAGTTGAACTGTTCGCGCCTCTAACGGTTGACGGCGGCGCGAGTTCCGCGGCGGTCGACTTAATACGGCCCGCGGTCTGCCGTGGCCCCGATATGGGCGGGAGGGGATCGCGGAAGTCGCCTCCTGATGTTCGGTGCTGCGAGCAGCCAGCTCTCGGCGCTTGGGCCGCCGAAAGCAAGTTCGCGCCGGCGGCCGCGAGCGCCGTAACCGGCATGCAGGAACCAAGGGCGCCCGGGCTCGTTGTCCCTTGCGGGGGGCGTTACCAAGGAAGCACCAATGAATCCGAACGAACAGAAGCCTGGCCAGCAACAGGGTGGCCAGCAACAGGGCGGCCAACAAGGCGGCCAGCAAGGCGGGCAGCAGGGCGGTGGCGGACAGCAGAAGCCCGGGCAGCAGAGCCAGCAGCCCGGACAGGGCGGCCAGCAGCCCGGACAGGGCGGCCAGCAAAAGCCGGGACAAGGCGGTCAGCAGGGTCAGCGCTAGACCAAGCCGCCTGCCAGAAAATGCTCTTCGTGGAGTCCTCCCCGGCTTCGGCCGGGGTTTTTTTACCAAGGTCCGCGGCGTGCGGGCGCACCGCTTCCGGCAGAGCATTGCGGTCGGCGCTGCAGGCTCGGAAAAAACGCGAATGTCGCAAGGGCCGATACGAATAAAATGAAATCGGGGCCGTCGGGTGTCACCGACAACAGAGGTCCAAGTCGGCGTCATGCCATTCAATGTCAGGTTGGTTGAAGCCGCAAAGGAAGTTCTCGCGCGCGCGAAAGCCGGAAATCTCGGGATCGTTACCGCCGAATCCTGCACCTCCGGGCTGCTCGCTTCGGTTCTGTCGGAGGCTCCGGGCGCGGCGGCGCTGCTGCACGGAGGCTTCGTCACGTACACCAAGCGAAACAAGACGGTCGCGCTCGGCGTTTCCGAGGCCCTGCTGAAAACAAAGGGGGCGGTCTGCGAGGAGGTCGCCTGCGCGATGGCCGAAGGCGCGCTGGAACGATCTCCCGCCGATGTGTCTGTCGCGATCACGGGTGTCGCGGGCCCTTCGCCCGACGAGGATGGAAACCCGGTCGGCCTCGTATGCATCGCCGTCGCCCGACGCGGTTTTCCGACCACGCATCTGCGGAAGAGCTACGGCGATATCGGGCGCGACGGCGTGCGGGAAAGCGCCATGTACGATGCGCTTGCCACCCTGAGCCGGGCCCTGGAAGTCGATCGAGGTTCGCCCAACCTCAATGTCCGCCGAGGCGGCGCTCCAGGTTGACGTGGATGTTGTTCTCGCGCGGGAAGCTCAAAGTTCCTCGATGCCTCCCTCGCGGCCGACCCCGGACTGCGTCTCGACGTAGCGCTCAGACTTCGGCTTCTGCCACTTGCCCGCATCGTGCGGATCGCGACGCGGCGGCGGATTCGGACCGACCGGCCCGGCTTGCGCCGCGGCTGCGACTGCGGCCATGGGACGCGTCCGGCGGATGACAGAAGCGTTCAGAGTCGTTTGATGTCGTCGAGGCCGCCGAGGCGGCCGATCACCGTGTTGGCCCCGATCGCGATCACGAACAGGATGATCAGCAGCGCGTACATCTGCGGCATGTTGAAGATGCTGTAGGCCTGGATCACCAAGAAGCCGATGCCGCGGTTCGACATCTTGGTTTCCGCCAGCAGCGTGCCGATCAGCGCCACGCCGAGGCCGAGCCGCATGCCGTTGATCATGGGATGGCGCATGGCCGGCAGGTAGATCTTGGTCACCATCTGCCACGTGCTGGCGCGGAAGCTCCTGCCCACGCGGATCAGCACCTGGTCGATCTCGCGCATCCCGCCCGCGATGTTGAGCGCAACCGGGAAGAAGCACGAGATCGCGCCCATGGCGACTTTCGATCCGGGCCCGACCCCGAACCACATGATCATGATCGGAAAGAAGATGATCTTCGGGCATGGACCGAGATAGTAGAGATAGGCCTCGTAGGCGCGCGCCAAAAACCTGCTGCCGCCGAGCAGGATGCCGACCGCGAGCCCGCTCAAGCCGCCGATCAGCATGGCGATGCCGATCTCCCAGGCGGTCGTGCCGAGGTGGAAATAGAAGCTGGGGTCGGTCAGGGTGATGTAGAGCGCGCGGCCGATGGCGGTCAGCGAAGGCACGACGTCGCGGTAGAGCCATCCGGACGCGGAGACCGCTTCCCAGACCACCACCACCGCCACGACGATGGCGATGCGCAGCGCCGTCACCGGGCGCAGCGGCAGCCGCAGCGGCCGCGCCGCCGGCAGGCTCAGTCGGCCGGTCTCAGCCATCGCTCGAGCCTTTCCATCAGGATGAACACGCAGATGCTGACCAGAATGACGAAGCAGATCGCGGCATAGGTGCCGGGCAGATCGTAGCGCTCGGCGAGCTCGTTGATAAGCTGCCCGAGCCCGCCGAAATTGATCAGGAACTCCACCCCCACGATGTTGATGAGCGCGAAGATCAGCCCGAGCCGCAGCCCGACGAAGATGGTCGGCAGCGCCGCGGGGAACAGGATCTTCCAGAACTGCTGCGAGGGCGTGAGATTGAAGCTCCTGCCGACGTTGATCAGTACCCGGCGCGTGGCGGAGAGGCCCTCGAGCGTCTTGAGGATGATGGGGGCAAGCCCGGCGGTAAAACCCATCATCACGATGGTGAGCGCGCTCCTGCCGAAGATCACGAGATAGAGCGGATACATCAGCACCAGCGGGGCGGCGGCGATCGCCGCCACCCAGGTCTCGGTGGCGAGCCGCAGCAGATGGTAGCGGTAGAGCAGGACGCCGCCGGCAACCCCGAAAACGGTCACCAGGAGTGCGGCGGAGAAGGCCTCGGCGGCCGTGAGCAGGAAGCGCTGCAGCACGTCCTCCTCGACGACCACGCGCGGGAAGGCGGCGATGATGTCGGACGGCAGCGGCACGATGAAGCGGTTGATGACTCCGACGCGAATGAGCAGCTCGACGAGCGCGATGAACACGACGAACGAGCCGAGGCCGAGCGTGGCCGGACTGTACCTGTTCCTGCCGAGCGCGGCGGCGGCGGTCATCGCTTCTCGCCCTCGCGCAGCTTGTGGCTTTCCTCGTCCTGCATCCCGCGGCTCGCCTCCTCGCGCAGGTCGCTCCAGATCTGGGCGACGTAGCGCCCGAACGCCTCGCTCGAGACGATTTCGGAGCTGCGCGGGCGCGGCAGCCTGATGTCGACGATCCGCTTCACCGTGCCCGGACGGTAGGTCATCACCAGGATGCGGTCGGAGAGCTGCACCGCCTCGGTGATGTTGTGGGTGATGAGCAGCGTCGTCTGCCTGAGCTGCTGCTGGATCTGCAGGACCTTGTCGCCGAGAAGCAGGCGGGTCTGCTCGTCGAGCGCCGCAAACGGCTCGTCCATGAGCAGGATCTTCGGCTGCGCCGCCAGCGTGCGCGCCATCGATACGCGCTGGCGCATGCCGCCCGACAGCTCCGCCGGATAGCGCCGCTCGAACCCGTCGAGGCCGACGAGCTTGACGAAATGGCGCGCGCGGTCGTAGCGCTCGGCCTTGGGCAGTCCCGCAATCTCCAGCGGGAACGCCACATTGTCGATCACGTTGCGCCAGGGAAATGTGGACTCCTCCTGGAAGATCATGCCGATCGCCGGATGCGGCCCGCGTACGCGCTCGCCGGCGACTTCGACCGTGCCCTCGTCGCCGTCGAGCAGCCCGCCGATCACGTTGAACAAGGTCGACTTGCCGCAGCCGGAGGGACCGATGACGCCGACGAACTCCCCGGGCGCGACGCTGAGCGAAACACGGTCGACGGCGGTCAGCACGCCGTCAGGGGTCTCGAAACGTTTGACGATGTCGTCGACCACGAGGATGGCGTCGGCCGGCCCGGCTTTCGGCGCGCCCCCGTCGATCCGCTGCACCGGCGCAGTCAAAGCTGCCATCGCTCCTCCCACCGTCTCGCGCGAACGTTGGCCCGTCGCCGGCCCGGCTCCCGCCCTATAGCACGGACCGCCCCGCGGGAGCACGAAGCATGGCGGTGAAACGATGTCGCTGCCGCCACCAGCGCGCGCGGCGCCGCCCGCTCGCCCGGTTACGCCTGCTCCGCCCGGAACGGGCGATCCGCCCGCCGGCACCAGTTTTCCCAGGCGCGGTTGATGCCGTACGAGCCGGTACGGGAAGCGACCTTGTCCACCTCGCCGGCGGTGAGAAACTTGACCTCGCCCAAGTCAGCGACCATGTCCATGGCTTGCTTCTGCAGCCGCGCATTGAGCTCGAGATAGACCGAGATGAAGACCGCGTGGCGGATGTTCCTGCCCGCGACGGTTGCACCGTGGCCGCGCATCAGCGCGGTGGCGCCGGCGCCCATGCGCTTCGCCAGGTCACGCCCCATCTCCATGCTCTCGACCAGCAAGGCCGTGTCCCCGAAGTGGTCGTGGGAATCCCAGACCGGCACCTCGCGGCCGATCGAGGCGCCCATGTGGAAGATGGGCCGGATTTTCCTGCCGGTGACGCCGTAGGGAATGACGCTTTCGCTGTGGTTGTGTACGACCGACATGACATCCGGACGCGCCTCGTACAGCGCGCCGTGGATGAAACGCTCAAGGTAGGGAGCGCGGCCTTTGGCGTCGACCGGCTCCCCCTCGAGCGTGAACGCCATGATGTCGTCCTTCTCGATGCAGTCGGGCGCCCGCGAGCACGACAGCAGATAAAGCCGCGGATCGCCGGGATGGCGCACGCTGACATGGCCAAAGGAATCCACGACGCCTTCGCGGGCAAGGATGCGATTCGCGGTCACAAGTTCCTCAATCAGGTCGTCAAGCTTGGCCATCGGGCGTTTCCTTTATGTGGGACCGTCATCCTGACAGAATGTGAATATTCTTGCTGTGCTGTCGTCCCCGCGAACGCGGGGACCCATCGTGCCATATACCGCGGCCTCTGGAATATGGGTCCCCGCAACGGGGTCCCCGCGACGCAAGCGTCGCGGGGTGCCCCGCGTGGGGACGACGCGGGAATTTACGCGGCCTGCGCGAGCTTGCTTGCGGGCAGGCACTCATCGTGATGGAGAGAGAGATTGGCGTTCGTTCAAAGAATGAAGCTCACCGAGCCGAGCGTGCCGAGCTCGTGCGCGTCGATGAGCACGCGGCGCTCCTTGATGCGGAAGGAATCGCCGGCCCGCTGGAGGACATGGCGGTAGCAGCCGACATATTCCCGGATGCGCTCGTAGCGGCGGTAGCGGTAGCACACGAAGTTGGAGGCGACCGCGACGAGATCGCCGTCGCGGCCGACGATGCGCACGTTGGAGATCAACCGGCGCGTGCGCGACCTGGGAAACTCGGCGTGGCAATTGGGATCGAGCACGCGGATGATCCGCTGCCGGATGCGCTCGCGGTCGTCGGCGATGAGGAACAACGTGCTGCGGTGGTCGCCTTCGGGCTGATCGTTGGGGGGAACGTAATAGGTCGCATCCTCGGTGAGGAGCTCCTGCCACTCCTCGAGCTTCCATTCGTCGAGCAGCGCGGCCTCGTGATAGAGGAAATCCTCCACCTCGGCCCGCGTGACCACGTTCGGCGCCGCCACGGTCATTGCGCCGCTCCCATCAGCTCGTTCCAGCGCCGCCAGAAGATGCGCAGATGGTGCTCGTCGCTGTTGAGCTGCTCGCCCTCCTTGGCCATGCCGCGCGACATTTCCGACCAGCGGTCCTGGGCCCAATTGGCGAGGCCCTGCTGCACCAGCTCGAGCGCTTCGACGTCGTCGGGCGTGGCGAAGCCGCCCGGCCCGTAGAAGGTCAGGAACGCGTCGAGCCGGCGCGCGCGGGCGCCCTCGCCTTCCTCCGCCGGGCCGAGCGCCCAGGCGGTGACGTGCATCTTGCCCACTCCTTCCGGGTAGAAGGTGCGCACGGTGACCGACGAGCCGTCGTTGATCACCAAGTTGGGAAAGATCACCAGGTTCCGGTTGGTGTCGGCAACGCGCTGCGCGCGTTCCGTGCCGAGGCGGGCGACGAGCTCGCAGCGGATCGCGTCGATCTCGGCCTTGGCGGCCTCGCCGTAGAGCGGAATCCACTTGGCCACGGGGCGGCCGCGGAAATTGACGTTGTCGGTGGTGAAATGGCCGTTGCCGAGCTCGACCGCCTTGCCGCGGGTCGGCAGCACCAGGCCCTCCTCCTTGGGAGGCTCGATCTTCACGCCGGAATTGGCCATGAAGTTGAGCCAGGTCGAATGCGTCGACGGCAGGTGATAGTCGTCGACGCTGTTCTCCACCATCAGCTTCCAGTTGGCTGCGACGTCGTATTCCTGCACGCCGGCGATGATCTCCATTCGCCCCGACGGCGACTGATCGATGACGAGGTCGATGTAGTCCTTGGCGCCGGCGAGATAGTCGGGAAGTGGAGCGACGTCGGGGTCGAGGCACATGAACCAGAAGCCGCGATAATCCTCGAACCGGGCGGGGCGGCGCAGGCCGTAGGCGGACTTGTCGAAGGTCTCGGCGTAGGCGTCCGCGCCAGGCACGCCCGCGAGCCGCCCGTCGTTGCCGTAGGTCCAGCCGTGATAGATGCATTGGAAGCGACGCCGATTGCCCTCGCGCTCGGTGCACACGATGGCGCCGCGGTGCCGGCAGGTATTGAACAAGCAGTGGAACGCTCCGGCCTGATCGCGGCAGAAGATCACCGGCCGGCCTGCCACCTTGCGCGAGCGGAAATCGCCCGGCTTTTTCAGCTCGGAGGAATGGCCGACATAGATCCAGCAGCGGCCGAAGATCTGCGCCATCTCCTTGCGCAGCACGTCCTCCGACACCAGCACCTCGCGATCGAGCAGAAAGGTCTTCTTTTCGCGGTCATCGACGATATAGGAACGCACCGACATCTCCTGTCGCCTCCCCTGTCGCCTCTTGGGCTCGGCCGGTCACGCGTGCGGGTGCCGCGAGGGTTTGCGAGCTTCGGAATCGGAAGACTAGCGTACAGGCTCCCCCGAAATGCGGTCAATTGCGGCCCGGCCGCCGTGCGCCCCGCCGCCCCTCGCCTATTGAACTTTTCCGACGGCCCGCTACAGCAGCATGCTTGCTCTCACGCGATCAGTCAGTCATGGCCGAAAATCCCGTTCCCGTCTGTGCCGCCGCCGATCTGCCGCCCGGCAATGTCAGGAGCTTCGAAGTGGGCGACGAGCTCGTCGCCGTCTACAATATCGACGGCACCTTCTACGCCACGGAGGCGCGGTGCACCCATGCCGTCGCCGACCTGGCCGACGGCATCCTGGAAGGCGACATCATCGAATGCAGCCTGCATTTCGGCGCGTTCCACGTACCGAGCGGCAAGGCGGTGCAGGCGCCCTGCTTCACCGACCTCAAGACCTTCCGCACCGAGGTGCGGGACGGTCAGGTATGCGTCGATCTTTCGACGCCGGCAGCGACGGCGTCGTGAGCCGGCTCCGGCGCGCCCGATGAAGGCTCGAGCAATTCCTTGGCCTTGGCGCGCTCGCGCGGCGGCCCCATCAGCACGGGCTGGAACAGCACGGCCGCCGCCATCGTGGTGACGAGCGCGAGGGCCATGAGCTTGCCCATGCTCGATGTGCCGGGATGGCTCGACAGCCACAGGCTGCCGAACGCGGTCGCGGTGGTGCATGCGCTGAACATCACCGCGCGTGTCAGGCTCGACTGCAAGAGACCGGTTTGGCCGGCCCGCCACGCCATGATGTAGTAGATCTTGAAGGCGACGCCGAGCCCGAGCAGCAGCGGCAGCGCGATGATGTTGGCGAAATTGAGCTCCATGCCGAGGATGACCATCAGCTCCATGGTGACGACACCCGCCATCAGGAGCGGAATGATGGTAAGGAGGACATCGCCGAACCGGCGCAGCACGGCCCAGAGCAGGATAATGATCGAGGCGAGCGCCCAGAAGCCGGCTTCGAAGAAGGCCCGGATCACGGTGCGGCCGGACTCCACGATCGCGATCGGGCCGCCGACCGCGTTCGGCTCGACCGCCAGCACCGCGCGCGCGAAGCGGCGCAGGGTTTCGTTGTCGTTGGGATCGCCCTTGGGCAGGATCTCCACCTTGTAGCGGCCGTCGGGCGTCACCCATTCGCGCGCGATCTCGGGGGGAAGGGTTTCGAGCGTGACCGGCTGCGCCTGCAGGTAACCCCGCAGCTCGTCGAGGGCGATCTTCAGCGAGGGAACCATGGCAGCGGTGGCGCGCGCGCGTAGCGCTTCGCCGCCATCCGCGAGCTTGGCGAGGTCGTCGGCAAGCCGCTTGGCGGCGGCGGCGCCGGCACCGGTTTGCGTGCCTGCCGCCTTGTTCAGGGATTGGACCGCGGACTTGAGCGCAGCGACGTTGTCGGCGTCCGTCGGCGGCTTCTTGTTGGGATCCGGCCGCAGCACGGGATCGAGCACGGTCGCCAGCTGACGAATGGCGGCAAGCTTGGGCTGCTGGTCCGCGGGGATGAAATTCTCGATGGTTCGCACGCTCGAGACTTCGAGAAGCTCGGAGAGCTTTTCCACGTCCGTCTTCGCCGCCTCCGCGTTCGCGGCCAGCAGAAAGATCGAACTTGCGCCGATGGCCGGATCGCTCCGCAGCTCCAGGAAGGTCGCAACCGATTCGACCTTGGGACTTCGCAGATTGAGCGGATTGAAGTCGAACTGCAGCCAGTAAAGCAACGGAAGGCCGGCCGCCACGACGAGGCCGGTGCCGACGATGACCGGGATCCGGCGCCGCTCCATGAAGCGATCGACCGGTGCCAGCCATTTGAACCCCATTTCTTCCGGCTCGCCCGGCGGCCGCAGGAGCATGAGCAAGGCCGGGATCACGGTGACGCTGGTCAGGAATGCGATGATCATGCCGAGTCCGGCGAGCAGACCGAGCTCGGACAACCCCTTGTAGTCGGTGGGAAGGAAGGACAGAAAACCGGCGGCCGTCGCCGCGGCCGCAAGCGTCAACGGCGCCCCCACGTGCCGTGCGGCGTTTAGCAGGGCCTGACGCAGATCGTCGATCTCGTGGCGTTCGGCGCGATAGCGGACGCTGAACTGAATGCCGAAGTCGACGCCGAGGCCGATGAAGAGAACGGCGAATGCCACCGATATCAGGTTGAGCGCGCCCACCATCGTCAACCCGATCGCGGCGGTAACGCAGAGGCCGACCAACAGGCTGCCGAACACCGCCGCGATGATCCCGAACGACCGCAGCGCGAGCCACAGGATGGTCAGCACGACCAGGATGGTCGCCGTGGTGTTGACGAGCTGCCCTTCCTCCAGGGTAGCGTATTCCTCGTCGGCGATCGCGACGGGTCCGGTCAGCCGCAGCCTCGCGCCGTATTGCCCCGCGATATCCAGATCGGCGGCCGCCTGTCGGATCACCTCGGTCGCGGCCCTCCCGGGCATGAGCGCGCTGAAGTCGAGCACCGGCCGGATCCCGATGAAGCGACGCCGCTCGCTCGGCGTGGCCGGCCGGCCGTTGAGCATTGCGCGCCAGGAGAAGCTCGCCGGGCGCCCCGCGATGGCCTCGTCGAGCGTGTTCGACACCAGGTTCAAGGTCCCGGAGAAATCGTCGAGCGTGTAGTGGCCCATGCGCGCGCCGATCAATCCATAGTTGAGCGCGGTCGTCAGCCCGCGCAGATTGGAATCCTGCGCCAAGGTCTGAATGATGGGTTTGGCCTCGCCGAGCTTCTTGGTGAGCGCGACCACCTCATCGGTGGGCAGGAACAGCAGCCCGTTTTTCTGGAAGAAAGGGCCGCCCCCCGCCTCGAAAATCGAGCGGATGTGATCCTTGCGCTCGGACAGTTTCTGGATCAGAGCGGCCGTGGCCTGCGTTGCCAATTCGGAAGTCGGCGCGTCGACCACCGCCAGAATGGTTTCTTCCTTTGGAGGGAAAACATTTTGGAACGCAACCTCCCGTTGCCGCCAAGGCAGCTCCTTGGAAATAAGCTTGTTGACGTCGGCATCGATGGCGAAATGACCGGCGGTGTAGATCGCGGTCACCAGGCCCAAAAGGGCCGCAATGCCAGCGATTTGCCTTGCATAGCGGCTGCAAAAATCAACGGTCGTGACAATCGCCTTCTGCAACATGCCTTGTCCTAGGAGTTATCGAGCGCAGCCCATGCCGCGGGGATGCGCGAAACCTGAGCCGGTTGTGGCGGCGCAATATCAGGCAATTCAGTGCGTTGACAATGACTAAGGTTGCACCGACAACACCCGCGCCAAACCTCTGCCAGACCTGCCCGACAACCCGCCGGACGCGCGTCGAGTTCGATCCGGAGGTCGAGGGACACTCAGCCGAAATTACGCTGATTTGCCCTGTGCCCGCGCGAGCCTATGTGGGAAAATGTCGCACATGACAAAGCCGACGCCGCTCCTGGATACCATCAAGAACCCCGAAGATCTGCGCCGCCTCCCCGAGGCGGCACTGCGCCAGGTCGCGGACGAACTCAGGGCCGAGACGATCAGCGCGGTTGCGGTCACGGGCGGGCACCTCGGAGCGGGGCTCGGCGTGGTCGAGCTCACCGTCGCCCTGCACTACGTCTTCGACACACCCGCGGACCGGCTGATCTGGGACGTCGGGCACCAAGCCTATCCACACAAAATCCTGACCGAGCGGCGCGACCGCATCCGGACGCTGCGCCAAGGCGGAGGATTGTCCGGGTTCACCAAGCGCGCCGAGAGCGAATACGACCCGTTCGGCGCAGCGCATTCCTCCACCTCGATCTCGGCCGGTCTGGGGATGGCGGTGGCGCGCGATCTCATGGGCCAGCCCCACAACGTCATATGCGTGATCGGCGACGGCGCCATGTCGGCCGGCATGGCCTACGAGGCCATGAACAATGCCGGAGCGATGAATTCGCGCCTCATCGTCATCCTCAACGACAACAACATGTCGATTGCGCCGCCAGTCGGCGCGCTCTCGGCCTATCTCGCGCGTCTCGTCTCCGGGCGCGCCTACCGCTCGGTCCGCAAGGCCCTCCAGCAATTGGCCAAGCCATTGCCAAGATTTCTGGAGCAGCGCGCTCTGGCGATCGAGGAATATGCGCGCGGGCTGGTCACCGGCGGCACCCTGTTCGAGGAGCTCGGCTTCTACTATGTCGCGCCGATCGACGGCCACAACCTCGACCACCTGCTGCCGGTGCTCAAGAACGTGCGGGATGCCCAGGCCGGGCCGATCCTGGTGCATGTGGTGACCGAGAAGGGGCACGGCTATGCGCCCGCCGAGGCATCCGCCGACCGCTATCACGGCGTGGTCAAATTCGATGTTGCCACCGGAAAGCAAGCCAAGGGCAAGTCCAATGCCCCTTCCTATACCAAGGTCTTCGGCGAGAGCCTGGTGAAGGAGGCCAAGAAGGACCCCCGCATCGTCGCGATCACGGCGGCGATGCCGTCCGGCACGGGAGTCGACATCTTCGGCAAGGCATTCCCCGAGCGCACCTTCGACGTCGGAATCGCCGAACAGCACGCCGTCACTTTCGCCGCCGGCCTGGCGAGCGAGGGCTACAAGCCGTTCGCCGCGATCTATTCGACCTTCCTGCAGCGCGCCTATGACCAGGTCGTGCACGATGTGGCGATCCAGCGCCTGCCGGTCCGATTTGCGCTCGACCGCGCCGGCCTGGTCGGCGCCGACGGGCCCACCCACGCCGGCGCGTTCGACCTCGCCTATCTCGGCTGCCTGCCCGGCTTCGTGCTGATGGCAGCCGCAGACGAGGCCGAATTGGTGCACATGGTCGCGACCCAAGCCGCCATCGACGACCGGCCGTCGGCGCTGCGCTATCCGCGCGGCGACGGCGTTGGCATCGAGCTGCCCGAGGTCGGCCTGCCGCTCGAGATCGGAAAGGGCCGCCTCCTGCGCGAGGGCAACGCGGTTGCGCTGCTGTCGCTCGGCACCCGCCTTGCCGATTGCCTCGATGCGGCCGACATATTGGCGAGCCACGGACTTTCGGCGACGGTGGCCGACGCCCGGTTCGCCAAGCCCCTCGATGTCGAACTGGTGCTGCGGCTCGCGCGCGAGCACGAAGTGCTGGTGACCGCCGAAGAAGGCGCTATCGGCGGCTTCGGCACGCGCGTGCTGCAGACCCTGGCCGAGCACGGCGCGCTGGACCGCGGCGTCAAGGTGCGCTCCCTGGTGCTGCCCGACCTGTTCATCGATCACGACAACCCCGCGGCGATGTATGCCCGCGCCGGCCTCGATGCCAAGGCGATCGTAGCCACGGTGTTCGCGGCGCTCGGACGCGACGTCGCGGCGACGGGCGTCTCGCGCGCCCCGGCGGCACGGCCATGAAGGTCCTCCTGGCGCAGCCGCGCGGATTCTGCGCAGGCGTGGTGCGCGCCATCGAGATCGTCGAGCGCGCACTCGCGAAATACGGGCCCCCGGTCTACGTTCGCCACGAGATCGTGCACAACAAATTCGTCGTCGACAGCCTGCGGGCGAAAGGCGCCATCTTCGTCGAGGAGCTCTCCGACGTGCCGCCGGGGGCGGTGACCATCTTCAGCGCGCACGGTGTCGCCAGGAGCGTGGCGGATGAGGCGGCGGGACGGCGGCTGCCGGTGCTCGATGCGACCTGCCCGCTGGTCACCAAGGTGCATAACCAGGGCAAGCGCTACGTCGCCCAGGGCCGCGTGCTCATCCTGGTCGGGCACGCCGGCCACCCGGAGGTGGAGGGCACCCTGGGCCAGATCGACGCGCCGGTCGTGCTCGTGCAGAACGAGCAAGACGTCGCGGCGCTGGACATTCCCGACGACACGCCGGTGGCCTATGTCACGCAGACGACGCTGAGCGTGGACGACACGCGCGGCATCATCACCGCGCTCGAGCGTCGTTACGCCGACATCGTCGGGCCGGAGATCAGAGACATCTGCTACGCTACGCAGAATCGCCAGTCGGCGGTACGCGAGCTCTGCCGGCACGTGGACCTGATCCTGGTGGTCGGCGCCAAGAACAGTTCCAATTCCAATCGGCTGCGCGAGATCGGCGAGGAGGCCGGCATTCCAAGCTATCTCATCACCGACGGCAGCGAGCTCATGCCGGAATGGGTCGAGGACGCGAAGACGATCGGCATTACCGCTGGGGCCTCCGCCCCCGAAGTGCTGGTCGAGGACGTCATCGACACGTTGCGAAGACTTGGCGAGGTCGAAGTCTCGACTCTTCCCGGTCGGGAGGAGCATATTGAGTTCCGGTTACCCCGCGAGCTGGCGTCGGCGTGAGACCACGATCGGAAGCGACGAACCGAGCGTTCAGACAGAAAGACTGAAAATATGCGAATCCCGTTCTTCAAGGAAATGCGCATCGGCGCCTACATCTTCAAGCAGAAGCTGCTGGGCCGTAAGCGCTATCCGCTCGTGCTGATGCTGGAGCCTCTGTTTCGCTGCAATCTCGCCTGTGTCGGCTGCGGCAAGATCGACTATCCCGATCCGATCCTCAATCGCAGGCTGTCGGTGAAGGAATGCCTCGATGCCGCCGACGAGTGCGGCGCGCCCATGGTGGCGATCCCGGGCGGCGAGCCTCTGATCCATCGCGAGATCGGCGAGATCGTGAAAGGTCTTGTCGCCAAGAAGAAATTCGTATCGCTCTGCACCAATGCCCTGCTTCTGGAGAAGAAGCTCGATCTGTTCGAGCCGTCGCCCTACCTGTTCTTCTCGGTCCACCTCGACGGACTGCGCGAGCATCACGACAAATCCGTCTGCCAAACCGGCGTGTTCGATCGTGCCGTCTCCGCCATCAAGGCAGCCCAGGCCAAGGGCTTCACCGTCAACGTCAATGCCACGATCTTCGAGGGCCATCCGGCGGAAGATGTTGCGGCTTTTCTCGACTACGCCAGGGACCTTGGCGTCGGCGTGTCGATCTCGCCCGGCTATGCGTACGAGCGCGCGCCGGACCAGGAGCATTTTCTCAGCCGTCGACGGACCAAGGAGCTGTTTCGCGACGTCTTCCGGCTGGGCAAGGGCAAGAAGTGGAATTTCATCCATTCCAACCTTTTCCTCGATTTCCTCGCCGGCAACCAAAGCTATCACTGCACGCCCTGGGGCATGCCGACGCGCAACATCTTCGGCTGGCAGAAGCCCTGCTACCTGCTGGGCGAAGGCTACGCCAGGACGTTCCACGAATTGATGGAGACGACCGACTGGGACTCCTACGGCACCGGCAAATACGAGAAGTGCGCGAATTGCATGGCTCATTGCGGCTACGAGCCGACCGCGGCGGCGGCGACGATCGCGCAGCCGTGGCAGGCGCTCAAAGTCGCTCTCCTCGGCGCCCGCACCGAAGGCCCGATGGCGCCGGAAATCCCGTTGGACAAGCAGCGGCCCGCGGAATTCGTGTTCTCGCGCCACGTCGAGCAGGAGCTCGCCGCGATTCACAAGGCCGAGAAGCCGTCGGTCACGCCGCTGCAGGCGGCGGAGTAGCCGCGGCATCCCGCGCCACGGCTCGAAGAACTTAAAAGTCACATCCCGAATGCCACCGCGCGCGCATTGGCGCGCTTGAGGTTGCGATAGCGCGCGAGCGCCCACAGCGGGAAGAACTTCGCGTAGCCGTGATAGCGCAGATAAAACACGCGCGGGAATCCGGTCGCGGTGTAGCGCGGCTCGCTCCAGAAGCCGTCGTCGCCCTGCATGCGTGACAGATAGTCGATACCGCGCTCGACCGCGGGATGCTCGACCTCGCCGGCGGCCATCAAGGCCAGCAGCGCCCACGCGGTCTGCGACGCAGTGCTCGGAGCCGGCTCGTAACCGCGGTAGTCGAGCTTGTAGCTCGCCCCATCCTCGCCCCAGCCGCCGTCGAGATTTTGGATTTTCCCGAGCCAGAAGACGGCCTTGCGGAACTCCGGCGAGCGGTGGTCGACGCCGGCGGCATTGAGCGCGCACAGCACCGACCAGGTCCCGTAGATGTAATTCATGCCCCAGCGGCCGTACCAGCTCCCTTCCTCCAGCTGCGTGCGGCGCAGATAGTCGACCGCCCGCGCCACGGCCCCGCTGTTTTGTGCGGTCTCGCCGATCTGCGCCAGCATCGAGATGCAACGCGCAGTGACGTCCTCGGTCGGCGGGTCGAGCAGAGCGCCGTGGTCGGCGAACGGAATGTTGTTGAGATAGAAGTATTCGTTGTCGGCGTCGAAGGCGCCCCAGGCGCCGTTCGCGCTCTGCATTCCCAAGATCCACTCCCGCGCGCGCGCGATCGGCGCGTTGAAATCGGAACTGGAGCCTTGCGCGCGATCCATCGCCATCACTACCACCGCCGTGTCGTCGACGTCGGGATAGTGAGGATTGGCGTATTGGAACGCCCAGCCGCCGGGGCGGAGCGCGGGCCGCCGCACGATCCAATCGCCCTCGACGTCGAGGATCTGCCTAGGTACCAACCATTCGAGGCCTTTGCGGGCTTGCGCGACCGCAAGCTCGCCGCCCACCTCGAGCAAGGCGTGGCAGGCGAGCCCGGTATCCCAGACCGGCGACACGCAGGGCTGGCAGTAGGCCTCGTGCGCGTGCACCGCCAGGAGCTTGTCGATCGATCGGCGCGCGATCGCCCGCTGCGGATGATGCTCCGGATAGCCGAGCACATCGAACATCATCACGCTGTTCGCCATCGCCGGGAAGATCGCGCCCAGGCCCTCCTCGCCGTTGAGGCGCTCGCCGACCCACGCCACCGCACGCTCGATCGCGCGCCGCCGCGAGCCTCGCGGAAACATCGGCTCGGCGGCGCGCAACACGGCATCGACGCCGCGAAAGAACCAGAACCACGACGCTCGCTGCTGCGGCGCCCGTGGTGCGAGACCGATCGTCCGCGGCGGCTCGAGGAAAAGCTCCTCAATGGTCACGCCCTTGGGATTGCGCGCCCGCGGCTTGAGCGCCTGCAGCACCAAGAGCGGCACGATGACGGTGCGGCTCCAATACGAAATCTTGTCGAGGTGGAACGGAAACCACTTCGGCAGCAACATGATCTCGACCGGCATCACCGGAACGGCACGCCAGGGAATGAACCCGAAGAGCGCCAGCATCAGCCGCGTGAACACGTTCGCGCGCGACGCGCCGCCACGCGCGCGGATGGCCTCGCGCGCACGCAGCATGTGCGGGGCATCGAGGGGATCTCCGATCATCTTGAGGGCGAAATAGGCCTTCACGCTCGCGCTGATGTCGAAGTCCCCGTCGTGGAACAACGGCCAGCCGCCGTGGCCGCCCTGGATGCGGCGCAGATAGGCCGCGATCTTGCCTTCGAGCTCAGCATCGACGGGCTCGGCCAGATAATGCCGCAACAGTACGTATTCGGCCGGGATGGTCGCATCCGCTTCGAGCTCGAACACCCAATGTCCGTCGGGCCGCTGCAGAGCAAGCAACGCACGACTCGCCGCCTCGATGCTGTGCTCGATCGGGGGCGCCACCCTCGACGATTTCGGCTCGACCAATGCCACCTTCGCCTACCTTCGATCACGCGCGAGCGACGAGATCCGCCGCCAGATTGCCGGACCGGATCGCCCCTTCGATAGTCGCCGGCAATCCGGTCGCGGTCCAATCGCCGGCCAAGATCAAGTTCTTCCACGCCGTCCGCGCCGCCGGGCGTCTGACGTTCTCGCCGGGCGTGGCAGCAAAGGTCGCGCGGCGCTCGCGCACGATCTGCCACGGCGGCAGCACCTTGGGAAGGCCGGCGACGGTTGCGACCTCCTCCCAAATGCGCCGCGCCAGCGTCTCGCGCGGGACATCCAGCAAACGGTCAGCGGCGCTGATCGTGACCGACAGGCGATCGGGAAAGCTGAAGAGCCACTCGATGGTGCCGTTCACGATACCGATGATGGGGGCAAGTCCGGCAGGCGGGTCGAGGCGAAAATGCGCATTCACGATGGCGCGGAACTGCGAGGGAGTTTCGAGGCCGGGCAGCAAATCCGCCGCCACCAGCGGCGGCACGGCCAGGACAACGCCGTCGTCCGCGAGTACCAGCTTGTCCTCGCCGAAATCGAGCGCGGCAATGCGACCCTGCACGCGATCGAGCGCGCGCAGCCGATGCCCGAAACTGACCTTCGCATCGCGCTCGGCGAGAAAGCGCAGTGCCGGCTCGATGAAAACGCGACCGAGCCCGTCGCGAGCGACGAGCGGCCGGCAGGCACTTCCTCCCGCCGCCAGCGTCTCGCGCACGACGGCGCCGGCAAGCGCGGCGCTCGCCTCCTTGGGCTCGGTATTGAGCGCGGCCAGAAACAGGGGCCGGGCCAGGCGCTCATACAGCGTTCCGGCGCAGCGCAGCGTGCCCCCGATCGTCTTTTTCCCCGATGGGCGCAGCAGGCGGGCGAAGGAAAGATATTCGCTCGCCGCGGTGCCCGGCACGCGTCGACTCGAATCGAAAATCCACCACGGTATGCGCCCGCCATTGATGCGCAACGTCCAGCGCTCGCCACTCGCGAGATCCATGAAAGCGAACTCGGCGGATGGCGGACCGGCGAGCCCTGCACGCGCGCCGATGGTCTCCAGATAAGCCAGCGCGGCGCGATTGCCCGAGAGCAGAAGGTGATTGCCGTTGTCGATCATCATGTCGAGCACGGGATCGTGATAGGACCGGCAGCGACCGCCTGCCTGACCGGCAGCCTCGTGCACGACCACGCGCATGCCGCGCGCGGCAAGCCGGACCGCGGCGGCGAGCCCGGCAAGTCCCGCTCCGACGACGTGAACGGTCCGCGGCATCAGATGAAGGCGTGACGCATGATGATCCACAACAGCCGCGACCGCGGCAGATGGATCGGGCGGCGCGGATGCAACCAGCCGCGGGCGACCAAGCTGTCGAGGATCAGCCGATAGGCTTCCGCCATGATGCGCGGAGCACGCACCGAGCGGCGCGCGCTCCGCGCCATGATCTCTTCGGCTTGCGTGAAATGCGCCTGCGCGCGCTCAACGACACGCGCGCAGACCTTCCCGAGCGCGGGGCTCGCCAGCACCGTCGTCGGATCGGTCGCCGCGATGCCGGCCGCCCGCAGCGCCTCCGCCGGCAGATAAAGGCGGCCGAACGCTGCGTCTTCGTCGAGGTCGCGCAGAATGTTGGTGAGCTGCAGCGCGCGGCCCAAATGGTGCGCCAGCGCGATACCGTCCTGCTCACCCATCCCGAACACTCGCACCGACAGCCGCCCGACCGCGCTGGCCACCCGGTCGCAATAGCGGTCGAGCGTCGCCGCGTCGGGCGCGCGGATGTCTGCGACCACGTCCATCTCCATCCCGTCGATGACGGAGTGGAAGTCCTCGCGCCGCAGTCCGAAAGCACGTACCGGCGCGAGCAGCCCACGGGTGCGGGGGAGCGGATTGCCGGCATAGAGGGCGTCGATATCGGCGCGCCAGCGTTCGAGTTGCTCCCGGCGCGCGCTGCGCGGCCCGCTCGAATCGGCAATGTCGTCGACCTGACGACAAAAGGAGTAGATCTCGAACATGGCCTCGCGCTGCGCGCGCGGCAATACCCGCATCGCGTTGTAGAACGAGCTGCCCGACGCCCGCTCGGCCGCCGCCGTCTCCGGTGCTTCTGCCAGCGCCAATGCTCACGCGTCCTGCGGTTTGTGGCCGGCCCCGAACAGACGGCCGGCGCGGCGGGTTGCCCCCCATAATAGGCCGAGAAGCCCGAAACCCGCGACCCCCGCCTTGCCGAGATGGACGCGCTGGCTCAGCGGATCGCGTCGCGCCAGCACCGCCGCCAGGCGCTCCGCGAAAGTCTGAATGACCGCAACCTCCAAGGCGAGCCGCGGATCCTCGATGCTCGGCGCAAACGTCCTGCTATCGCGCAGGAGATCCCCGGTGCGGCGCGCGAGCTTGTGGATGGAGTTCGAGCAGCGACGCGGACGCGGAGCTCCTTCCCAGCTCCTCCACGCTTGCGCCGGTCTGCGCGAAGACGTCGAGCGGAATGTAGACGCGGTTGAGATTGCGATAGTCTTTGCCGCAGTCCTGCAGATGATTGATGATTTGCAGAGCCGCACAGAGGGCGTCATTGGCGGGCCAGAGCACGCGGCTCTCGCCATGGACATCGAGCACGAAGCGCCCGACCGGCATCGCGGAGTAGGTGCAATAGCCGATGAGGTCGTCCCAGTCGCGGTAGCGCAGCTTGTTCACGTCCATGCGGAACGCCACCAGCAGGTCCTGCGCGTGGCGTGGCGAGAGCCGGCGCGCGGCCAACTGTGAACGCAAGGCCACACCGACCGGATCGTCGTCGTGCTCGCCGAGCAGCGCCGCCTCGAGCCGGTCCATCAGCGCAAGCTTCTCCTGGGGCGCAAGCGCGGCATGATCGGCGATATCGTCGGCCGTGCGTACGAATTCGTAGAAGGCGAGGATGGGCGGGCGATGGCGCGGATGAATGAGCCGCGAAGCCACGGGAAAATTCTCGTCCCGGTGGCCCTTGCCCGATCGCGCGTCGGCAGGAGAGATCATCGCGGCCCTGTCGCGTTGGCTTGCACGCGCCCCTTCCAGCTTCCGCCGCGTCCTCGCACATATTGATAGGCGGAATCGAGGGTGAAGAGCGCGTATTGCAGAGCAATGGCAGGCAGCGCGATTCCCCACAAGGGCGACAGCCGGTACAACCGTAGCGTCGGCTGAAACGCCACTGCCATCAACACCCACGCGGCGATGCCGAGGATGCGCACGGTGCCGCTGCCAAAAATCGCCACGAACGGCGGAACGATATAGGTCAGCACCATGCCGGCGAGGGTTGCCGTCAGTAGAAGGGGCGAATAACGCAGTTGCGCATAGGCCGACCGCGCCACCATGCGGCGGATATCCGCAAGCCCCGGATAGGGACGGATGCTGTGGACGTGCTCGCTCAGACCGAGCCAGATTGGGCCGTGCGCCTTGAGCGCCTTCGCCAGGGCGCAGTCGTCGATCAGGGCGCCGCGGATCGCGTCGATGCCCCCGGCGGCGCGCAGCACCTCGGCACGCACCAGCATGCAGCCGCCGGCGGCCGCCGCGACGCTGCTGCGCGGCCGGTTCACGCTGGCGAACGGATAGAGCATTTGAAAGAAGAACACGAATGCCGGAACGCTGGCGCGTTCGGCGAAACTTTGGCAGCGCAGCTTCACCATGAGCGAGGTCAGTGCGAGGCGCTTCTCCTCGGCGTGCGCGACCAGCCGACTGACGGAATCTGGTGCGTGCACGATATCGGCATCGGTTAGCAGGAGATAATCTGGCGGGTCCGGCAGCCCCGCGGCGGCATTGATGCCCTGCTTCACCGCCCAGAGCTTGCCCGTCCATCCCGCCGGCAAGCCTCGGCTCGTCACCAGGCGCAGCCGGGCGTCGCCATTCGCCGCCCGGCGGGCAATCGCAGCGGTGCCGTCATCGCTGTCGTCGTCGACCAGAATGACCGCCCAGGGACCGCGATAGTCCTGCCCGAGCAGCGAACCGATGCTCTTTGCTATGTGCTCCGCCTCGTTGCGCGCAGGCACCACCGCGGCGACGCGCGGCCAGGCCCGCGGCTCGGCCGACACGCGGTCGTCGCGCTCGGTGCAGCGCCAAAAGCCTCCCCGCGCGAAAAGCAAATAAAGCCAAACCGCAAGGGCCATGGAAGCAACAACCAGCACGCGCGACCAGAGCCTCCACTGTGCGCCCGGAACGGCGCCACGCCGGCCATCGCCGCCGGCTTCGCAAGAACTATTCAACATATTCAATGAATTGAGCTAGGAAAAGTTGGACGGACGGGTGACCCTTGGTAGATTATCGATCAGCGCATTCGAGGCCGCGGGGATGCCGGCCGGCCGCCCGAACGCGCTCCGGCAGGGATAGCGCCGGCGCGCGTTCGCGGCCGAAGCCGCATCGACGTTGCCGAACACGGTCGGGGTGGCGGAACGCATGGCGCGCATCGATGCTGTGAAGAGAGATGTTGATATCGACGCGATCTTCCAGGACCGACTCGGTCAAATCGCCTACGACACGGAAGCCCTGCTGGACCGCCTGCTGGCGCCGGCGCCGGTCGACGGCGAGCGGGCGCGGCCGCCGCGGCTGCTCGACGCGATGCGCTATGCGAGCCTGGGCGGCGGCAAGCGCTTGCGGCCGTTCCTCGTGGTGGAATCCGCGGCGCTGTTCGGCGTCGCCCGCCAGCATTCGCTGATGGCGGGCGCGGCGCTCGAATGCGTGCATTGCTACTCGCTGGCACACGACGATCTGCCGGCCATGGACAACGACGACCTGCGGCGCGGCCGCCCGACGACGCACAAAGCCTACGACGAGGCCACCGCCGTGCTTGCCGGCGATGGGCTTCTCACCTTCGCGTTCGACATTCTCGCCCGCCCGCAGACGCATCCCGATGCCGAGGTCAGGCTTGACCTGGTCGCGGCGCTGGCGCGCGCGGCCGGCATCGGCGGAATGGTGGGCGGACAAATGCTCGATCTGGCGGCAGAGGGCCGCTTCGATGCCGCTGCGCCCGCGCTCGGGGAGCACGAGGTGAAGACCCTGCAGGCAATGAAGACCGGTGCTCTGCTGCGCTTCGGCTGTCTCGCCGGGGCGGTCCTGGGCAAAGCCGACCAAAGCCAGCGGAGCGCGTTGGACCGTTATGGCTCCGCACTCGGCGAAGCATTCCAGATCGCCGACGATCTGCTCGATCTCGAAGGCGATCCGGCAACGGTCGGCAAAGCGACCGGGAAGGACGCCGCCGCCCACAAGGCGACGCTGGTCGGTGTGCTCGGGCCGACGGCGGCGCGGCGGCGACTGGAAGGCCTCGTCGCCGAGGCGCAGGCGGCGCTCGACCCGTTCGGCGGCGCTGCCGACATTCTCAAGGCTGCGGCCCGGTTCGTTGCGGCGCGCCGGGCCTGAGCGCGGAGGTAAAAGCCGCGCCCCGCGACGCCTTGCTGCCTTCGGGCAGCGCCCGCCCGCATGCGAATGCGCATGCCCGAATGTCGACGCGACGTCCGGCCATGCCCAGCGCTGGGCAAGATACGGCCGCGCTGTTATCTTGCCGGGGGGCCGGAGGAAAGCCGGAACGCGGGCGGGTGAATCCAGATCGTTGGTGGGAGGAACATATGCGGACGCTCAAGGACGGCGCCCTCGCCGTGGCATTCTGTTTCGCGGCAGCATCCCCGCTGCATGCGGAAGACGTGCTCGTTACTCAGTACAAGGCGGACCCGTCTGGCGCACCGTACGGCATCGCCATCGAAAAGGGCTTCTTCAAGAAGGCCGGCATCGACATCACCGGCGTGATCTCGGGCGCGGGCGGCGGCACCTCGGTGCGTAGCGCGATCGCGAGCGATCTCGGCTTCGGCGACGTGTCGCCGGCGCCCGCGATCGCCGCCATCGGACAGGGCGAGGACATCAAGATCGTCAACCTCGGTTCACGCTCTCTCGCCGACAATGTCGTGATCGTCATGCCGAACTCTCCGATCAAATCCGTCAAGGACCTGAAGGGAAAGAAGTTCGCCATCAGCAATCCGAAGTCGCTGGGGGAAATGACGGCGGTGCTTGTCTTCGAGCAGGCCGGCCTCAAGCCGGATGAGGTGCAGCGCGTGGCGCTGGGCAGCCTCTCCGGTGCGCTGACGGCGCTCGAAGGGGGCGTTGTCGATGCCACTACCATTCCCGGAATCCTGTTCATGATGCGGGGCGGTGAGAGCAAATATCGCGTTCTGCTCGGTCCGAATGATCTGCCGCTGCTGCCCCCGGCGATCGGGATCGCGACCGGCAACCTGATGAAGAAGCATCCGGACAAGTTGCGCGCGCTCCTCGCCGGGCGGCGCGAGGGCGTGAAGTTCATCTACGGGAACACAGCGGACGCGATCAAGATTCTGAGCAGCGTCTACGCCCCGCTGCCCCCGAAGGAAGTGGAGACGCTGATTGGGCAACTGGTGGCGGCCAAGTTCTGGAGCGAAGGCCAAATCGAGATGCAAGGGCTTCAGAATGCGGTGCGCGCGATGAAATACGTGGGATCGCTGGATCACGACGTCGATCTGAGCAAGATGATCGATACTTCGTTCCTGCCCAGCGACCTGCAGGCCGTAAAGAAATGAACGGGAGGCTCCAGCAGCAGGAGATTCACGCGCAATTGCGGGGCGTGACGCGCGTTTTCCCCGGAATAGGGAACCACGCCGCGATTCAGGCGCTCGGGCCGATCGACCTCGACCTGCGCAGGGGCGAGTTCTTCGCCGTGGTCGG
Source organism: uncultured Alphaproteobacteria bacterium (assembly GCA_963758945.1). Lineage (GTDB taxonomy): Bacteria > Pseudomonadota > Alphaproteobacteria > Rhizobiales > Xanthobacteraceae > VAZQ01. Next base: position 25,330 of record CAVWXY010000002.1, read on the forward strand.
GCCTTCCGGCTGCGGCAAGACCACGCTGCTGGAAATCCTCGCCGGGCTGCAGCGCCCGACAGAGGGCACGGTGACGTTCGAACGGCAGTCCGTGGTCGATGTGGTCCCGGACGGCATCGGCGTCGTCTTCCAAGAGGATGCAAGCTTCCCCTGGCTGACGGTATGGGACAACGCCGCCTTCGGCCTTCGCCGGCAAGGGGCGCCGGAAGCGGAGGTCCGCCGTCGCGTCGAAGACGCGTTGGCATTCATGGGTCTCAAGGATTTCGCCCGCGCCTATCCGGCCCAACTGTCCGGCGGCATGCGCCAGCGTGTCTGCATTGCGCGCACCCTGGTGCTTCAGCCGCGACTCATCCTGCTCGATGAACCGTTCGGTGCGCTCGACGCGCAGACGCGTTTGCTCATGGGTGAGGAGGTGCTACGCCTGTGGCGGCGGACCGGCGCAACGGTGCTTCTGATCACACATGCACTCGACGAGGCCGCAATGCTCTCCGATCGGATCGGCGTGATGTCGGCGCGGCCGGGACGCTTCATCGAGATCGTCGAGACCGAGTGGCCGCGGGAGCGGGACAGCACCATCGTCGGTGAGGCAGCGTTCGGCGCGCTGACCGGACGGCTTTGGGATCACCTCCGCGGCGAATCGATCAAGGCGCTCGGCCATACCGGCAGAGCGGCGGCATGACCCGAGCCGGCTGGATCAGGCTCGTGGTCCTTGTCGGGGCCACCGGAGCGCTCGAGCTTGCCTGCCGCAGCGGCCTGATCGATCGTCGCGTCATCGTCCCGCCTTCCGAGATGGCCGCCGCGCTGTTGGGCATTCTCGCCTCCGGCAGCATCAACGGCGACATCATCCGCACGCTCGGCGTCATTGTCCTCGCGGTGGTCCTGTCGGTAACCTTCGGCTTCGGTCTTGGCTTGCTGATTCACGCGCTTCCGCGACTAAGAGAGGCGCTCGAGCCGTTTTTCGCGACCTACTACGCGGTTCCGATCTTCATCTTCTATCCGGTGCTGGTGGCCGTCTTCGGCTTGTCGCTCATACCGATCTTGGTGATCGGCGTCGCCACGGCCATCGTCGCGATGATCATCGCGACCTTGAACGGATTGGATCGGGTGCCGCGGGTGCTGACCAAAGTCGCACGCGTGCACCGCATGGGGGCGTTCGCGACCGCCGCTCGGCTGCAGTTGCCGGCCGCGGCGCCCCATCTCTTCACCGGGGTTAAGCTGTCGGTCAGCTATAGCTTCATCGCGGTCATCGCGGCCGAGTTCATTCTCGCACCGGCCGGTCTTGGGCGCGATATCGCCGACGCATACGCCGATTTCAACAATCGCCGGATGTATGCGCTCATGCTGTTCGTCCTGGTCGTCGCGACCGTCGTCAACCTGCTGCTGCATGCGTGGGACCTGCGCTGGGCCGAACGGCGCGGTCGGGGGTGACATGACCGCGCCGCGGCGAGCCGCCGACACGCTGATGGTCATTGCCGTGCTCGTGCTGATATGGCAGGCGCTGCATCAAGTCGTCGGGGAGACGGCGCTGCCTGGGCCGTGGCCGACCCTGTCCTATCTCGTCCGCCTGGTGCCGACATCGCAATTCGGCGAAAACGCCGCCGCGACGGCGACGTCCTTCCTCTTCGCGCTGATTCTGGCTTACGGCCTTGGGCTTGCGATCGGCGTTTGGATGGGTGCGCATCGTTTGTCGGGAGCGGTAGGCGAGCCGATCCTGGTCGCGCTCTACTCGCTGCCGAAGATCACGCTTTATCCGATGATCCTGCTGATCTTCGGCCTCGGGATTTCGGGAAAGGTGGCGTTCGGTGCGCTGCACGGCGTCCTGCCGGTCGCGCTTCTCACCATGGCCGCGATCCGCAATATCTCGCCGGTCTATCTGAAATCCGCGCGCGCCATGAAGCTGTCGAGCTGGCAGACCATCCTGACGGTGCTGTTTCCGGCCACGGTTCCCGAGATCGTGGCAGGATTGAGAATCGGCTTCACCGTGACCCTGCTGGGCGTGCTGCTAGCGGAAATGTTCGCGTCCAAGCAAGGGCTCGGATTTCTGATCATCAACTCGATGTCGCTCCTCCAGACCGAAGAGATGATGACGATCGCGATCTTGCTGTTCGCATTTGCCGCCGTCGCGAACGCCCTCCTCCTCTGGATGGAGCATCGCTTGCATCGCAGGGGCTGAACGACCCCGCGGAGGAGGCCCGACTTCGCCGTAAGCTCTCAATCGGGCAAACGAAGCTCACCAGCGTCCGGCGCTACTTCTGCGTCCCGATGACGTCCTTGGCGAGCCGCCCCCATTTTTCGTTCTCGGTCCGAAAGAAACTCGCGAAAGCGGCGGCATCATAGGGCGGAGGATCGATTGCGTCGCGCGCGAGGAGGCGGCGCGCGTCGGGCTCCTGCAGACCCTTGACCACCGCCGCGTTGATCCTCTGGACGATGCCGTCGGGAACGCCCGGCGGGCCCGAAAGGCCAAACCAGACCTCGGCGACGACGTCCGGAAAGCCCTGCTCCGCGAATGTCGGGACATCGGGATGCTCGGGGACGCGCTTGCGCGATGTCATCGCGAGCGCGCGTACCTTGCCGCCCAGAATGGTCCCGGCTGCCGATGTGAGAGCGGTGCAGGTCACGGCGATATGGCCGCCCGTGAGATCGGTCATCGCCTGGCTGGCGCCGCGATAGACCACGTTTTGCAGTTGGATCCCGGCCTGTTTCTGGAACAGCATGAAGGCGAGATTGGCCAACGAGCCAGGCGACGGCGAGCCGTAGTTGAGCTTGCCGGGGGACGCCTTGGCGTAGTCGACGAATTCCTTGAGGTTCTTGGCCGGCACATCGTTGTTGACGAGGAGAACCGCGGGCGGGCCGCCGAAATCGGCAATGTGAGTATATCCCGTCACCACGTCGGCCGGGGGATTGGAACTTATGGCGGTCGAAATGATCAGCCCACCGACGCCGGATACGAACAGCGTGTAGCCGTCCGGCGCAGCGCTCGCCGCCTCGGCGGCGGCGATCAGGCCACTGGCGCCGGGCTTGTTCTCGGGCACGAACTGCCGGCCGAACGCGGCCGAAAGCTTTTCTGCGGCGATGCGGCCGAGCGTGTCGGCGGTGCCGCCCGCAGTGAACGGGATGAGTATCCGCACCGGCCGGGCCGGCCAATCGTCGGCGCGCGTGGGCAACATGGCGAAGCCCGCACCGAGCAATCCCAAAATCAGAGCGACCGTTGCCGTCCTCGTCGGCATGCGTACCTCCCGCCGTCTCGGCTCTTGCGCGCTTCCGTGCGGCGCCACTTTCATCGAAGCTCGCCGCAGATTCGCGCAACGTCCCCGTCCTCCGGGGCTGGTTCGGGGATTGCAGACCTTCCGCGACGGTTACCGCTGCGCTGGCGCCGAGACTTGGTACAGCTGGGTGGACTCGAACCACCGACCTCCTGGTCCACAGCCAGGCGCTCTAACCAACTGAGCTACAGCTGCACGCGTGGTCGCGGCGGGCGCAACCTAGGAGCACCGTTCCGCTTTGACAAGACCTAGAGCGCCCGTCGCCGGGGGCCGGAACACGCGGCGCCGCGCCGCGGTGGCTGTCCGGGTCGCGATGTCCGCCGGCACGTTCAAATGAAGAAAGCCCGGGCGAATGCCCGGGCCTGGTCAGGCCGTCGTGCCTGCGGCGGGGTAGCCGGACTCAGCCGACTTTCTTGAAGGCCTTGCCGAAGCTTTCCTTCACCGGTTCGGCGGACTCGGTCGCCACCTTCTGCGCGATCGCGACCAGCTCCTTTGATTGAGCTGTCAACGCCTCGAATTGCTTGCGCGTATGCGCAGTCGAAAGCTCGACCATCTCGGAGAGCGACTTCACCGTCATCAATTGCGTGGCAAAATCGAACGCGGCATTGGTGTTCTCGCGCGCCACCTCGATCATCTTGAGGCCGTAGTCGGAAGCGCCCTTGCTGGCAGTCGCGTAGGTATCCTCGAGCACGTCGGTCGCCTCTTCGGCGGCGGACTTCATCTTCTCGTAGGTCTCCTTCGCCTGCGAGACGCTCTTCTCGGCGATCTCGCGGAACGCGGCCGGGATTTCCATCTTGGGAATCTCGAAATTCGGGAGTTCGAATTTCGGCATCTCGAACGCGGTCGGCGCCGTCTTGGTCTTCTTCGAGGTGGTTTCGATCAACTCGGTCATGAACGGGTCCTTATAGGGGCGATGATCCGGCATCGCACGGATCTGCGCCCAAGCCGATCCGCGCCTCGCTGATAACGGTCCGTGGCCGTTATCCGATAGCGGAACGCCACAGCCGTGCTGATGGACATATATAGCCTCGGTTTGGTGCAATGCAATAAAATATTGCGCCGCACAATCAAGTATCGGTTGCAGCAGCCGTTTTCCGCGCCGCTGCGCGCCGGCAGCGATCCGGAACCTCAGCGCCTGGGCGTGGCGGCATCCTTTGCCGCCTTGTTCGTGCTTTGGCCCAGCTCCCTGGCTTGCTCGGTGAATAGCTGCATCTGCCGTTTGATGTAGTCGGCCTGCAGCTTCATGACCTCTTGGAGATCTCGCGCCCGCAACACGTGCTGGGCGAATTCGAACGAGCTGGCGATATTCTGCTCCGCAAACGACATGGCCTTTACGGTGACATCCTTGGCGCCTTTGCGGGCAGTCTCGGCATGACCTTCGAATTCATCGAAAGCTCGGTGGGTGGCGGAAATGAACCCGTCGAAGGCCTGCTTCGCCTGTTCGACGCTCTTCTCGGCAACGCCCGCATCTCGGGGGGAACGTCGAAACGATCGGTGGCAGCCATGCTCGGTCTCCTGCTGTAGCTCGGCACGGATTGCCATGCCGTCGGCCTCGTGCGACCTCATGAAGTACCAACCCGCAAGACTGTCCAGCTGCTCCTGCCCGAACCAGCCATCCGGAACGCGACATGCGGCTCTCGGGACCGTACTCTAACAGGAATCGATGCGATGCGTATCGTCGACATCCGCGAATGCGCGGTCCCCCTGAAATCGGACATCCGCAATTCGAGTTTCGATTTCGCCGAGATGACGACCTCGGTCGTGGCGGTCATCACCGATGTCGTGCGTGACGGCAGGCCGGTTGCCGGATTTTCATTCAACTCGACCGGCCGCTACGCCTGCGGGGCGGCGATGCGCGCGCGCTTCATTCCTCGTATCCTGCGCGCCGATCCGCAATCGCTGCTCGACGAGGCGCAAGCGAATTTCGATCCGAGCAGGATCCTCAACGTCATGATGCAGCGGGAAAAATCCGGCGGCCACAGCGAGCGTTCGATCGCAATCGGGACAATCGAAGTCGCCGTCTGGGATGCGGTCGCCAAGGTCGCCGACAAGCCGCTCCATCGCCTGCTGGCCGAGCGTTACAACGGCGGCAGGATCGCCGACAAGGTGTTCTGCTATGTGGGCGGCGGTTGGTATGTCCCGGGACAGACCGTGCACGACCTGCAGGACGAGATGCGCCGCCACCTCGATGCCGGCTACACCATGGTGAAGATGAAGGTCGGCGGGCTCCCGCTCGATGAGGACGTGCGGCGGGTGGAAGCGGTGAAGGAGGTATTGCCCGCCGGTGCACAGCTGGCGGTCGACGCCAATTCCAAGTTCGGCCGCGACGAGGCGCTCGCCTACGCCAAGGCGCTGGCGCCGTTCCGACTGCGCTGGTTCGAGGAACCCTGCGATCCCCTCAACTTCGCCCTACTTGCCGAGATTGCGAGTTGCTACGGGCCGGCGCTCGCGACCGGCGAAAACCTCTTCTCGACCCAAGACGTGGAGAACCTGGTTCGTTTCGGCGGCCTGCGACCGGACCGCAACGACGTCATCCAGGTCGATCCGCCGCAGTCCTACGGCATCGTGCAATACGCGCGTACGGTCGATATGCTCGCGCGCCATGGCTGGCCGCGGCGGGCGCTGTTTCCCCATGGCGGCAACCAGATGTCGCTCGCGATCGCCGGCGGCTTCGGCCTTGGCGGGGCCAAGTCCTATCCCGGCGTGTTTGGTGCCTTCGGCGGTTTCGCCGACGACGTCGAATTGGACGACGGCTTTCTCACGCTGTCCGACCGGCCAGGTATCGGTTTTGAAGGCCAATCGGCGCTCCACGGCATCATGCGCGAACTGGCGGCATGAGCGGTGCGAGTTGCTGCGAATTGCGACGCGCCGCGATTAGCATTATCCCGGCTATGAACACGCGTCGTTCGCGGCGTTGCGTGGACTGCGGCGGGCGGCGGCATTATGAATTGATAAGATGCCGGTGGAGTCGGCGTTGGCGGTGAATCGAAGGTGCGAGCGCGGAATGAGCGCGTCCGGATCCCAGCTGTCTCGTTTGCGTGACAGTCGACTGGCGCCGCTGGCGACCAGCGCGTTGCCCGCCTGGCTGTGGAGCCCGGATGCGAGCCGCCTCCTGTGGGCGAACCCAATCGCTGCCGCCATATTCGGCCCGGCGCGCGCCTCGGCGGTCGGTTCGCGCGGGTTCGACCCACGCGAGCTTCCCGCAGCTCAGATCGTTCGCATCGCCCCGACCCTGTCGGTCGGTGCTCGGCCGCGGCTGGAACGGCTGCGGGGATTTGGCGCCGGGATCGGGCGCGCCCTCACTTGTGCCTGCTCGCGTATCATCCTGTCCGACGAGACCACGGCCATTCTGGTGGCGGCGATCGAGCGCACCGGTCCCGACCTGCCCCTCCGCGAGCGCGTCGCTCGGCTCCTGGCGGGCGGCGAAGAGCCAATCGCGGCCTTCACGGCCGACGGCAGCTTGATGGCCGCCACCGAGAGCGCGCAAGCGCTTCTCAACGGCGCGCGCTCGCTCGCCGCGCTTGGAGCGCAAGATCTCGTGCCCGCCGCGCTGGCGAACGGTCACGCCGCGGGGTCCTGCGCCGGAAGCGCGATCTCGATCGATCGCATCGGCGGCGATGCCGCGATGGTGCTGATCGCAAGCTTCGGTACGCCCGCCGCGGCCACGGAATCGGTCGCTGCCGTTGTGGCGGCATCTCCGATCGGAGAGCCTGCAGCACTCGCGGGCCGTCCATCGCGGCAGCCGCCGCACTCTGCGCGTGCAGCCTCGCGCGAGCGGCGCTGTCCGCTTCGTTTCCTCTGGCAGATGGACGATGAGGGACGCTTCACGCTCGGCGGCGACGAATTCATCGCACTCACCGGCCCGCGCGCCGCAACGCTCATCGGACGGCCCTGGTCGGAGGTGGCGGGCGAACTCGGCCTCGATCCCGACGGCCAGATCGCGCGCGCGATCGCGACCCATGACACCTGGAGCGGGCTCAGCGTTTCCTGGCCGTTTGGCGCAAGCCCGGAACGGATTGTGGTCGAGCTGTCGGGCCTGCCGGTGTTCGACCGTGACCGCATATTCCGCGGCTATCGCGGTTTCGGCGTCTGCCGCGACGTCGCCCGGCTCGCCGCCTTGAAACCGCAGCACCCGCCCTCCGTCACGCGGGTCGGGGAGCCTGTTGGGCCATCCGCCGCAGCTTCCGTCGTGCCGGCGAGCGGTGCGCGATCCTCGTTCGCCGCAGCGACAGCCGCCGAGAACGTCGTGCCTTTCCCGAACGCCGCCGCCGACCCGAGCACGCCGGCCTTGAGCGCGGTGGAACGCGGCGCCTTTCACGAGCTCTCGCGCAAGCTCGCGCAGCGGCTCGCAAACGCCGGTGTCGCGCCCGGGAGCAACGGGGACGTCGCAGCCGAGCTGCCAGGGCGCGGACTGATCGCGGGACGACGAGCTGCAGCCTGCGCGGACGAGGCACCGGTGCACACGCCCGCTGCCGCCGTCTCCGCCCCGGCATTGGTCAAGCTCGACCTTGCGCAAGCGAAATTTGCCGAGTTCGCCCCGATCCTGGACGCCGCGACCGGCGGCGTATTGCTGCTCGATCGGCAGGGACGCATCGTATTTGCGACCCCGGGCGCGGAGGCGCTGTTCGGCTATGAGGTGAGCCAACTCATCGGCCGGGCATTCCGCGAGCTGTTTGATCCCGACAGCGTGGAGGAGGCCGACCAATGCTTCGACGGTCTCCTGGCCGACGGTGCCGCCTGCTCTTGCAAGGACGGGCGGGAGGTCATCGGGCGTCCACGGCAAGGCGGCCGGCTGCAACTGCTCATGACCATGGCGCGGATCGGCGACGGTCCCGACAGCCTCTGCGTCGCCTTTCGCGACATCAGCGGGTGGAAGCGGGCGGAGGAGCAGCTGGCGCAGGCGAAGCGCCAGACGGAGCTGGCCTCGTCGGCCAAATCCGACTTTCTCGCACGGGTCAGTCACGAGATGCGCGCTCCGCTCGACGCGATCATCGGCTTCTCGGAAGTCATGATGGAGGGACGTTCGGTCCCGTCGGCAACGAACGCTACCGCGAATATCTCAGAGACATCGGTGCCTCCGGCGGCCATCTCCGTGCATTGATCGACGACCTGGTTGATCTGTCCAAGATCGAGGCAGGCAAGCTCGAACTCATGTTCGCCAACGTGTCGCTCAACGACCTCGCCCGTCAATGCGTCGCCATCATGCGGCCGCAGGCCAATCGAGCGCGTGTGGTCATCCGCACCTCGCTTCCGCCGACGCTTCCGCAGGTCGTCGCCGATGCGCGCTCGGTGCGTCGGATCGTGCTTAAGCTCCTGTCCAACTCCATCAAATTCACAGCCGCCGGCGGGCAGGTGATCGTATCGACTGCGCTCAACGACGACGGCGAGGTCGCCTTGCGGGTGCGTGATACCGGCACGGGCATGAGCGGGAAGGACCTCGTCACCACGCTCGGGCCGCTGCAGCGGCCGGCGACTTCGGTGCGCGAGGTTTCCGACGGCACCGGGCTGGGCCTGCCGCTGACCAAAGCGTTGGCGGAGGCGAACCACGCGCGCTTCTCCATCAAGAGCGCGCCGAAAGCCGGTTTGCTGGCGGAGATCGCCTTTCCAGCGAGCCGGATCCTGGCGGGCTGATGGGCTGGTATGCCCGCTCGCGCCGAGACCGGACATGCCCTCGATGCGACCGGCTGCGGGCCAATCACCCCATGTCGCAGGGCGATCGAAATCGCTATCCTCGATCAACTTTGCGGTCACTGCGCATCGTCGCCGGCGGCGATGTCACGGAGGGCAACGATGATCCGGCTTGTGGGATGCACGCTGGCGTTTGTTCGGTGCATGCTGGCGCTTGGCGTGCTGGTTCTGAGTCAGACGGCTTCTGCGGTTGCCGCCGACCAGGCCGATCTCCTGCTCGCGCTGTCTTCCGATGTCTCGCGCAGCGTCGACCACCCGAAATTCCTCCTGCAGCGCGAGGGCTATGCAACGGCCATGTCCGACTCGCACGTGATCGACGCAATCAGATCAGGCCCGCATCAGCGCATTGCGGTCTGCTTCGTCGAATGGTCCGGATTCGGTGCACAGAAGCTGGTGATCGACTGGACGATCATCGACGGCCCTGCCTCGGCACGCAAATTCGGCGATCAATTGCTCGAGTTGCCGCGCTCGTTCGCCGACCGCACCTCGATCAGCGGCGGCATCGAGTTCGCGGCGGCGCAATTGGACCGCGCGCCGCATGAAGCGACGCGCCGCACCATCGACGTGTCGGGGGACGGCACGAACAATGCGGGTCGCGACGTGAGGCTCGCTCGCGACGAGACCGTCGCAAAAGGAATTGTCATCAACGGCCTCGTCATTCTGAGCGACCGCCCGGTCCCCTGGAACGCCGAGCATACCAACCCGCCCGGCGGGCTCGAGAAATACTACCAGGACAATGTCATCGGCGGACCGGGCTCGTTCGTGCTGGTGGCCGAGAACTTCAACTCGTTCGGTCGCGCGATCATCAAGAAAATGATCGCCGAGATCGCGTTCGTTTCGCCTACGCCGCGCGTCGTCGCACGCTGAGACCGGTTGCCGAAGATCACTCCACAGCCTCGACGAGTTCCCGGCGACGCTGCTCCTGCGCCCGCTCAATGTCGAAACCCTCGCAACCTACATCTACCAGTTCGCCACCCGCGGCAGCTTCGAGCAGGGCGCTTGCCGTCCTTATGATTGTCGCCGCCGGCATCCTGCCGGTCATCCGCATCACCCGCTATGCCGACGTCGTAGCGGGGAACGGGGCTGGGCGCTCACAGGAGTGAGGCGACAACCGCGGGCGGACCAGCATCGGAGATTGCGGCCTTTGCCGCAGCGCGGTAGAAAATTCCGCCGGCCGACGCGCCGAGGCCTCTGTCCCGGACCGCCTCGGCCCCAATCCACGGGGAATTCATGAACAAGGTCTATCCCGATGCCCGGGCAGCGCTCGCCGACCTTTTGAAGGACGGCATGCTGATCATGGCCGGGGGGTTCGGGCTGTGCGGCATTCCGGAAAGCCTGATCTACGCCATCCGCAATTCCGGGGTCAAAAATCTGACGGTCGTCTCCAATAATGCGGGCATCGACGGCGTCGGTCTCGGCCTTCTCCTGGACACGCGGCAGATCAAGAAAATGATCTCGTCCTATGTCGGAGAGAACAAGACTTTCGCGCAGCAATACCTCGCCGGCGAGCTCGAGATCGAGTTCAATCCGCAAGGCACGCTGGCCGAGCGCATCCGCGCCGGCGGCGCCGGCGTTCCGGCATTCTTCACCCGCACCGGCGCCGGCACGCTGATCGCAGAGGGCAAGGAGGAGCGGGAGATCGACGGCGAGCGCTATGTCCTGGAGCGTGGGATCGTCGCCGACCTCTCGATCGTCCATGCCTGGATGGGCGACACCGAGGGCAACCTCGTCTATCGCAAGACTGCGCGCAACTTCAATCCGATGATGGCCACGGCCGGTAAGGTGACCGTGGCCGAAGTCGAGCATCTGGTGCAGCCCGGCGACATCGATCCCGACCACATCGTCACGCCGGGCATCTACGTCAAACGCCTGGTGCAGCTGCCCAATGCAGTCAAGCACATCGAGCAACGCACCGTGCGCAAGCGCACCGAGGCGCCGGCAGGAACCGGAGAGGAAGTGTGATGGCCTGGACTCGCGACCAAATGGCCGAACGCGCCGCCAAGGAGCTGCGCGACGGCTTCTACGTCAATCTCGGCATCGGCATACCGACGCTGGTCTCGAATTACATCCCGCGGGGCATGAGCGTGCAGTTGCAGAGCGAGAACGGCATGCTCGGCTTTGGTCCCTTCCCCTACGAGGGCGAGGAGGATCCCGACCTCATCAATGCCGGCAAGCAGACGGTCACCGAAATCCCGACCACGAGCTATTTCTCCTCGGCCGACAGCTTCGCCATGATCCGCGGCGGACACATCGACCTGTCGATCCTCGGCGCCATGCAGGTCGCCGCCAACGGTGACCTCGCCAATTGGATGATTCCGGGCAAGATGGTGAAGGGCATGGGCGGCGCCATGGACCTCGTCGCCGGGGTCAAGCGGGTCGTGGTGGTCATGGAGCATTCGGCCAAGAACGAGCCAAAATTGCTCAAGCGCTGCACCCTGCCGCTGACCGGCGCCCGCGTGGTCGACATCGTCATCACCGATCTCGGCGTCTTCGCCATCGACAAGAAAGGGGGCGGCGGGATGACCCTGGTCGAGGTCGCGCCGGGCGCGACGCTCGACGAGATCAGGAGCAAGACCGAAGCCGATTATCGCGTCGCGAACACGCTTTAGCCGCGCCGCCAGGCTCGGCAGCGTCAATACAGACTGCGCGGGGAGAGCTGCGGAACGCTGCCGGACCGGTGCGGAGACTGGCCACGAAAGCGTCACAGAGCAATTGCAAGCTGCTACCGTCGGGGTTGCAAGTTTGCACCTCTGCACTCCCTGGGCATGGTCGGCCGGCTCGACCGGCGAACACTCGAGAAAGACGCGTCGTGACCGCGACCGTTGGCATCAAACGCCCCGCAATTTTTGCTCTGGCCTTGGCCGCCGCCGGTATCTGCGCCCTCGTGATCTGGCCGTTCCTGATGTCCGCGGAGGCGGTGCGCGAGGCGGTCAAAGCCGAGATCCGGGCCGTCACCGGGCTCGATCCGGTGTTGCGCGGCCCCACCTCGGTGTCGTTGTTTCCGACCGGCACCGTGAGCTTCGATGACGTGAGCCTCGGCGACAATCGTACCGGCGCGCCGGCGCTCACGGCCGAGCGGGTGGTCGCGCGCCTGCGCTTCTTTCCCTTCCTGACCGGGCGCATCGAGATCGCCGACGTATCGCTGGTGCGCCCGACCATCGCCATCGTCTTCAACGCCGATCACAGCTCGAATTGGTCCCCCCACATCCAGACGCTGGCACGACAGCTCAAGCCCAGCCCCGGCCGGGCGGCATCTTTCTCGGAGATCCGGATTGAGGGCGGTACGATCATCCTGCGCGACGAGGCGCACAAGATCGTTGAGACCCTGACGAATGTGGAATTGTCGCTCGCGTGGCCGTCGATCTCGCGCAGCTTCGCCGCCACCGGCCGCTTCGCCTGGCACGACGAGCCGCTCGACGCCACCGTCGGCTTCACTGATTTCGTCGCCGCGTTGAACGGAGACCGGTCCGGTCTCAAGCTGCGGCTTGCCGGCGCACCGTTCAAGTTCGCATTCGATGGCTATATCAGTCACCGCCCCACCCTCAAGATGGAGGGAACGCTCGCCGCCGATACCGTCTCCCTGCGCGACACCCTGCGCTGGGCCGGCCAGCAAACTCTGCCCGGCGGCGGATTCGGCCGCTTCGCGCTCAAGGCGCAAACCAATGTCGTCGGCGGGACCATCGGGCTCTCCGGCGTCAACATCGAACTCGACGGCAATAGCGGCGAGGGCGTGCTGACCTTCGACGGGCGGCAAACGCTGCAAGGAACGCTTGCGGCGGAAGGACTCGACCTGTCCCCCTACGTCTCGGCGGTCCGACTGCTCACCCGCGGCGAACGGGGATGGGACAGCAGGCCGATCGCACTCGAAGGCCTCGACGGCATTCGCGTCGATCTCCGCCTGTCGGCTGCCCGCGTCAACGTCGCGAATGCCAAGCTCGGACGCACGGCGGTCGCGGCGAATCTGCGCGGCGGCAATCTCACGGTCGCGGTCGGCAAATCGCAGGCTTTCGGGGGCGTGGTCAAGGGCACGTTCGGGCTCGCCAAGTCGGCGGCGGGCGCCGATTTCAAGGCGCAATTGCAATTCTCCGACGTCGATCTCGAGCAGTGCCTGGGCGAGATGTTCGGCATCCGAAGGCTCGAGGGCAAAGGCAATCTCACGTTCGCGATCGATAGCTCCGGCGACAGCGTCTACGACCTGACCAAGGCCCTCAACGGTACGGCGACGCTCGTGAGCCGCAAGGGCGCGATTGCCGGGTTCAATGTCGAGCAATTGCTCAAGCGAATCGAGCGCCGGCCGCTGTCGGGCGGCGGCGGCGGCGAATTCCGCACCGGCAGGACGCCGTTCGAGACGCTCGCTGTGAATCTGAAGATCGTGCGGGGCGTTGCCAATGTCGAACACGTCCGCATGGAAGGGCCGAACGTCGGCCTCGCTTTGACGGGCTCGGCATCGATCCCCGAGCGCGAACTTGACCTGAAGGGGACCGCAAGCCTGCTGTCGGAGGCGGCGAGCAGCGCCAATGCGGCCGCTCCGCTGTTCGAGCTTCCTTTCATGGTCCAGGGATCTTGGGACGATCCGATCATCTTGCCGGACCCGCAGAGCCGGATCGAACGCTCGGGCGCAGCACAGCCCATCCTGGACGCGGTGCGCAGCCACAGCGCCCGTGATGCGGTGCGCTCGGCGATCGAACGGCTGACGCGGTCGGCGCCGGCCGAGCCCGCGACCGCCCCGTCGGCGGCAACAGCCCCCGCCCTGGCCGGAGCCCCTGCGCCCTCCGAGGGCGCACCGCCGGTCGCGCAATCGACCCCTGCGGCCGCCGAAACCGCACCGGAAGCGCCGCGAGATTCCCGCTAGTTGGCGCCGGTACCCGGCCGCTTTCCTCCGCGCCGGATGGCATCATACCCGTGCGGCCAGATTGCCGACGCCGCTGCGCCCCACCTCATGGAGCTTCGCTAGCAACGAAGCAGCGGCGATGCCGATGGCGACGGTTGCAATCAGGATCGAGCAGATGGCGTTGATCTCGGGCTTAACGCCGAGGCGGACCTCCGAATAGATGCGGATCGGCAGCGTGGTCGCGCCGGGACCGGTGGTGAAGCTCGCGATCACGAGATCGTCGAGCGACAGCGTGAAGGCCAGCATCCAGCCCGAGGCCAGCGCCGGCGTGATCAAAGGCAAGGTGACGGTAAGAAAAGTCCGCAGCGGCGGACAGCCGAGATTCATTGCCGCCTCTTCGAGGCTCATGTCGAAAGTCAGGAGCTGCGATTGCACGACCACCGTCACGAAGCATGTGGTCAACGTCGTATGGGCGATCGCGATGGTCCAAAAGCCGCGATCCATGTTCACGGCTACGAACAGGAGCAAAAGCGCCAGTCCCATGACCACTTCGGGCATGACCAGCGGGGCATACACCATGCCGGTGAACAGCAGGCGGCCGCGGAAGCGGCCGAGCCGCACCAACGCGACCGCCGCAAGCGTGCCGAGCACGGTGGCGGCGGTCGCCGACAGCAATGCGAGTCGCAGCGTTACCCAGGCGGATTCGAGCATGGCGCGATCGTTGATCAGCTCGACGTACCAGCGCGTCGACCAGCCGCCCCACACGGTGACCAGCCGCGAGGCATTGAAGGAATACATCACCAGAATGACGATCGGGAGGTAGAGAAAGGCGAGGCCGAGCGCGACCGAGACGACATTGAACGAGGACGCTCGACGCATGGTCAGTGCCCTTGCGCGAGATCGCGACTCTGCATCTGCTGGTAGATTACGATCGGCACCACGAGCAGGCAGAGCAGCACGACGGCGACCGCCGAGGCGACCGGCCAGTCGCGGTTGGCGAAGAACTCCGTCCACAGGGTCTGGCCGATCATCAGGGTTTGCGAGCTGCCGAGCAGATCGGGAATGACGAATTCGCCAACGATCGGAATGAAGCAAAGCAGCGCCCCCGCAACCACGCCCGGCACCGACAGCGGCAGCGTCACCAGCCAGAACGCCTTCCACCACGGGCAGCCGAGATCGGCGGCGGCCTCGATCAGCGTCTCATCCATTTTTTCCAGCGTGGCGTAGATCGGCAGCACCATGAACGGCAGATAGGAATAAACGATGCCGATATAGACCGCACTGTCGGTCGAGAGCCAAGCCGGGGGTTCGTCGACGAGGCCGAGCGCGAGCAAAGCCTGGTTGAGCAGGCCATCGCGCTGGAGAATGTTGATCCAGGCATAGATGCGGATCAGAAACGAGGTCCAGAACGGCAGGATTACGAGCACGAACAGGGCGGGCTGCCACCGCCGCGGCGCGCGCGCCATGCCGTAGGCGAGCGGGAAGCCGATCAGCAGCAGCAGCAGCGTGGAGCCGGCGGCGATCTCCAGGCTCCGCAGATACGAGGCGAGATAGAGCCAGTCGGAGCCGAGGAAACGATAGTTCTCGAACGACAGCCCGCGCAAGAATTCCGTGAGCCCCGCCCAGCCTGCGCCCGGATCGAAGACCGGGGCATAGGGCGGCTGCGCGATTGCCGTGTGGGAGAGACTGATCTTCAGCACGATCAGGAAGGGGACGAGGAAGAAGGCGACGAGCCAGAGATAGGGCACGAGCACGACCAGCCGCGTGCCCCATGCCACATTACGATCACCAACCCGTTTCGTCGCTGCACCCACCTGCGCCCTCCCCTATCGCGTCAGCACCGTGGCCGCCTCCGGCGCCCAGGTGAGCCATACGCGGTCGTCCCAGTCGATGGAGCGTTCGACCAGCCGCGTCACGTTCGCCACCGCCACCTTCATGACGAACCCGCTCTCGAGTCGGACCTTGTAGATCGAGAGGTCGCCCAGATACCCGATATTGTCGACCGCCCCGGCGACGCAATTTTCCTCGGGCCTCGCCGGCGGGTCGCGCATGATACGCACCTTCTCCGGCCGCAACGCCACCCATACCGTGTCTCCGGGCTTGGCATCCGTTCGCGCGGATCCGCGCAGCCGCCCGGCGGTGGCGCTGGCGATCACCGTTCCGGGGAGGCCCGTCTCGACGACGCGCCCCTCGATCAGATTGACGTCACCGACGAAATCCGCGACCCAGCGCGAGTTCGGAAGCTCGTAGATTTCGGGTGGCGTGGCAACCTGGATCAGGCGGCCGTGGTCCATGACCCCGATGCGATCCGCGACCGTCATCGCCTCCTGCTGATCATGGGTGACGATGATGAAGGTCAGGCCGAGCTTCTCCTGCAGCTGCATCAGCTCGAATTGCGTCTCCCCGCGCAGCTTCTTGTCGAGCGCCGCCAACGGCTCGTCGAGCAGGAGCACGCGCGGACGTTTTGCCAGTGAGCGAGCGAGCGCCACGCGCTGGCGCTGGCCGCCTGAGAGCTGATGCGGCTTGCGCCCGGCGAGCCCTTCGAGCCGCACCAGCGCCAGCATCTCCTCGACCCGCGCCGCGATCTCCGCCTTGAAAAGCCGCTCCTGCTTGAGCCCGAACGCGACGTTGCCCTCGACCGTGAGGTGGGGAAACAGCGCGTAGCTCTGGAACATCATGTTGACTGGCCGCCGATAGGGCGGCACCGGCGCGATATCCTTGCCGTCGAGCAGGATGCGTCCTTCGTCCGGCACCTCGAAGCCCGCGAGCATTCGCAGCAGCGTGGTCTTGCCGCAGCCGGAGGGGCCGAGCAGCGCGAAGAACTCGCCCGCGAAAATATCGAGCGACACCTGCTCGACCGCGGCAGTGCCGGAGAAGCGCTTGCTCACGCCGTCGAAACGCACCAGCGCCCGCGCCGCGGAATCCGCCCAGGGCGCGAACGCGCGGCGCGCGTCCCGCCTGCCCCGGTCGTTGCTCGCGTCGGTGTCGCCGTTCCCCATCCCGCCACGCTAGAGCAAATTCACAACACCGACGCAACGGTTTCGGCGCGCTGCCTCGACCCATGCAGGCGATCTCTACCTAGGTGCCTCCGGCTCCACGCCGGATCGAGCCCGGCTGAGCGTGCGCGCGACCGCGTCGCGCCAGCCCGCCCATTTGCGCTCGCGCGTGGCGGCGTCCATTTGCGGGGTAAAGCGCCGCTCGCATGTCGACGTTGCGGCGAAGCCGGGCAAATCCGGGCACACGCCCGCGGCATAGCCGGCGAGATAGGCGGCGCCGACGGCGGTCGTCTCCATCACCGCGGGTCGGTCGACCGGGGCGTCGAGAATGTCGGCGAGAAATTGCATGGTGACGTCGCTCGCCGCCATGCCGCCGTCGACCCGCAACACCGTATCCGCCGCGGCCGGCCAATCGGCGCGCATCGCCTCGAGCAGGTCGCGGGTCTGGTAGCCGACCGCCTCCAGCGTCGCGCGCGCGAGCTCGGCCACCCCCGCCTTGCGCGTGAGCCCGTAGATGGCGCCGCGCGCATTCGCATCCCACCAGGGCGCGCCGAGCCCGACGAATGCGGGAACGAGATAGACCTGCTCCACCGGGTCGGCCGCTGCCGCGAGCGCGTTCACGTCGGGGGCGGCACCGATCACCTTGAGCGCATCCCGCAGCCACTGCACCCCCGCCCCGGCGATGAAGATCGCGCCTTCGAGCGCATAGATGCGCCGGCCGCCGAGCTGATAGGCGATGGTGGTGAGAAGACGGTTCTTCGACCCGATCAGCTGGTCGCCGATGTTGATCAGCGCGAAGCCGCCCGTGCCGTAGGTCGACTTCACCATGCCGGGCGCGAAGCAGCCTTGCCCCACCATCGCCGCCTGCTGGTCGCCGGCGAGCCCGCGAATGCCGATCGCTCCCCCGAAGAGCTCGGTCGTGCCGAAATCGCAGGCGCAGTCGCGCACCTGCGGCAGCAGCGCAGCAGGGACGTCGAACAGCTCGCAGAGCTCGACGTCCCACTCGCCGCGGCGAATGTCCAAGAGGAGGGTGCGCGCGGCATTGGTCGCATCGCTTGCGTGCACCTTGCCGCCGGTGAGCCGCCACAGCAGGAAGCTTTCCACCGTCCCGAACGCGAGTTGCCCGGCGCGCGCCGCCGCGCGCGCACCCTCGACGTGGTCGATGAGCCAGGCGATCTTGGTGGCGGAGAAATAGGGATCGACCAGCAGCCCGGTGCGCGCCGCGATCATGGGCTCGTGCCCGGCCTCGCGAAGCGCGGCGCAGGCGTCCGCGGTGCGCCGGTCCTGCCAGACGATGGCATTGTGGATGGGACGGCCCGTCGAGCGGTCCCAGACGATGCTGGTCTCGCGCTGGTTGGTGATACCGAGCGCGGCGATGTCCCGGGCGCGGGCCCCCGCCTTCGCTATGGCCGCGCGCACGGTGGCGACCGTGCTCGACCAGATCGCTTCCGGATCGTGCTCGACCAGGCCCGGCGCCGGGTAGATCTGAGGAAATTCCTGCTGCGCGCTCGCGACCGGAGCCAGCGCCGCATCGAACAGGATGGCGCGCGTCGAGGTCGTGCCCTGGTCGATGGCGAGCAGGTAGTCCGGCAAGTGCGTCCCCTACGTTCGATGCATGGTCAGCCAAAGTGGACACCGGATGTGTGGACGCAATCAAGCCTGCGCAGCTTGCGTAGCCTGACGCCACAATCAAGCTTGCGCGGACTGCGCTCGCAGGGCGCCGATGACCGGGTTCGTGTCATTCGCGGCCGTCGCCGACCATGCCGGCCATGAATGTCGCTAGGCGTTGCCGCTCGTCGGGCGAGAAGCGCAGACCGAGCTTCGTGCGCCGCCATAGCACGTCCTCCTCGGTCTGCGCCCATTCCCGTTCCATGAGATAGCGCACCTCCGCGCCGGTGAGATCGGCGCCCAGGCAGGGCCCCAGATCCTGCAAGCTTCGCGCCGGCCCGAGCACGCGCTCGACGCGCGTCCCATAGGCCCGCACCAGCCGCCGCGCGTGGGCCGCGCTCAGGAACGGCCGCGCTTGGCGCGTCTTGGCGACCAGCGCCTCGATGCCGTCCCACGGGAATTCGCCGCCCGGGAGACGCGACTCCCTGGTCCAGGCCGGTCCGACGTCGATCACGTGCGCGAGACGCGCGAGCGCGTGCTCGGCCAGCCGCCGATAGGTCGTGATCTTGCCGCCGTAGACGGTCAGCAGCGGCGCCTCGCGTTCATCGAGAATCAAGGCATAGTCCCGGCTCACGTCCTGCGCCCGCCCGGCGCCGTCGTCGTGAAGCGAACGCACGCCGGCGAACGACCAGACCACGTCGGCAGGGCGGATGGTCGCGCGGAAATGCTGGTTCGTGACGTCGCAGAGATAGGCGATCTCGTCGGTGCTCGGCGTGACCGCGGCCGGATCGCCGGCAAAGCCCTGGTCGGTGGTCCCGATGAGCGTGAAGTCCTGCTCGAACGGCAGCGCGAAGACGACCCGTCGATCGGGCGCCTGCACGAGGTAGGCGCGGTCGTGCTCGAACAGGCGTCGCACCACGATATGACTGCCTTTGTCGAGGCGCGCCGGGATCGGCCCCGCTTGGCGCAGCACCTCGCCCGCGAACAGCTTGATCCATGGCCCGGTGGCGTCGACCAGCACGCGGGCGGATGCGAGGTCGCGCCGGCCGCGCACCTCCAGCACAAGCCGCCACGCGGTCCCACGCTCGGCGCGGATGCAGCGCGTGCGGGTGCGAATCACGGCGCCGCGTTCGGCGGCGTCGACCGCATTCAGCACCACGAGGCGCGCGTCGTCCGCAAAGCAGTCGGAATATTCGAAGCCCAGTCCGTGATGCTGCTTGAGCGGCGCGCCGAGCGGATCGCGGGCGAGATCGACGCTGCGGGTGGGGGGAAGGAGCTTCCGCCCGCCGAGATGGTCGTAGACCAATAAGCCCAAGCGCAGCATCCATGGCGGGCGCATGTCCGGGTCCGCCGGCAGCACGAAGCGCATGGGGCGGATCAGGTGGGGCGCCATGCGCAACATCACCTCGCGCTCGGCCAGCGCCTCGTGCACCAAGCGCAGCCATCCCTGCTCGAGATAGCGCAGCCCGCCGTGGATCAGCTTGGTGGAGGCGGACGACGTGCCGGAGGCAAGATCGTTCTGCTCGACCAGGAGGACGTGCAACCCGCGCCCGGCAGCGTCGCGCGCAATTCCCGTGCCGTTGATGCCGCCGCCCACGATGGCGAGATCGAAATCAGTCATGTCTTTTCTGATTCCTTTCGCCGCAGCATGGCGCGGATCGGCTCGCCGGCTCAAGATGTCGTGTTCGCTCCGCGCCCTTGCATCGCCCGCGGCATGGGAGATGATGCGGGCGTGTTGGCAGCTTTGGGAGACGCCGATGGACTATCGCGACCGCCATGTCGTCGTCACCGGCGGAACCGGCGCCCTGGGCACTGCGACGGTCAGCGCCCTGGTCGAGGCCGGCGCCGTCTGCCACGTGCCCTATGTCCACCGCGCGGAAGCCGAGCGCTTTCCCTTTCGCGACCACCCGCAGGTCAAGCTTGTCGCTGACGCCGAGCTGACCGAAGAGGCAGCCATCGCCAGGCTTTACGGCGGTGTGCCGAAGCTGTGGGCATCGATCCACATCGCCGGCGGCTTCGCCATGGCGCCGCTCGCGGACACCACCAAATCCGACCTGATGAAGCAGATCGACATGAACTTCGTCACTGCCTTCCTGTGCTGCCGGGCCGCCGTCAACGCCATGACCGCCAGCGGGGCGGGCGGGCGCATCGTCAATGTCGCGACCCGTCCCGCGCTCGAATGGCGCACGGGCGCGGGCATGGTGGCCTATGCGGCCAGCAAAGCGGCGGTCGCCGCGCTCACCGTGGCGCTGGCCGAAGAAGTGGTGAAAATGGACATCCTGGTCAACGCGATCGCGCCTTCCACCATGGACACTCCGGCGAACCGGCGGGCCATGCCCAAGACCGACCATGCAGCCTGGGCCAAGGTCGAGGACGTAGCCGCCACCATCCTTTTTCTGGCCGCGCCCGAGAACCGCGTCACCCGGGGTGCGGTGGTGCCGGTCTATGGGCGCACGTGAGCCGGTCCGAACGTCATCCGGCACGCGAGAACCTCAGAACAGCCCACGCTCGCAAAGGTATGTTGATACCATATCGTCATTGCAAATAGCAACCAGACCAGAGCAGCCGAAGATCGACGCGGGGGTCGCTCCGCTCGAACCGCTTTGCCGGCGGCTGCGATCAATCCCCCACCGGCACGACGTCGCGCGCAGGCGCGCGCACCAGGCGGGTAATGGCGCTGGCGGCGACGATCGCATGCTGCTGCGCGTAGGCCTCGTGGTTTCGCTCGATGTCCTCGAGATCGTAAAGGTAGTTCACCATCAAGCCGTGCGATTGCCGCAGCGCCCGCTCCGAGGCATCGCCCATGAAGTTGAGCCGCTCGAGCCGCGCGCCGTTGCCGAGATGGAAACGCGCCACCGAATCGCGCGGCACGCCGCGCGGTGTGCGCGCGCGCAGATAGTAGAAGGCCGCCGCTCGCAACAATGGCTCGCGCACGGTCTCGGCGATCGCCTCGTCCCGCCACCAGTCCGGAACGTCGAGCGTGGCGAGCGCGGCGCGGTCCTCCTCGCCGATCGCGACGGACGCCTCTGTTGCGCGCTCACGCTTGAGCCACTCGGCGAAGTTCGGCGCCGGCGACAAGGTGACGAAGGTCGCGAGACGGGGAATCTGCCGGCAGACCTCCTCGACCACCTGCTTGATCAGGAAATGGCCGAACGACACGCCGGCGAGCCCGCGCTGGCAGTTGGAGATCGAGTAGAACACCGCCGTCGTCGCCCGCTCCGGCTCGACCCGCTCGCGCTTGGCGGACAGGATCGGATCGATGGCCGCCGGGATGCCGCGAGTGAGCGCGACTTCCACGAAAATCAACGGCTCGTCGACCAGCGCCGGATGAAAGAAGGCGTAGCAGCGCCGGTCGGGCGAATCGATGCGGGCGCGCAAGTCGTTCCAGTCGCGGATGGCGTGCACCGCCTCGTAGCGGATGATCTTCTCGAGCAGGCTCGCCGGCGTCGACCAGTCGATGCTGCGCAGCACCAGGAAGCCGCGGTTGAACCAGGACGAGAACAGGTGGAGGAAGTCATCGTCGATGACGGCGAGATCGTCGCGATGATCCATCGCATCGATGAGCTGCTCGCGCATGCGCACGAGCGCCGCCGTCCCGCCGGGCGCGAGATTGAGGCGCCGGAACAGCTCGAGCCTTCTCGGCTCGGACGCGCGATGAAGATCGGCCGCGGTGACGTCCGACGGCGAGCTCTGCCAAGCGGTGGCAGCGGCGCTCAGCCGGGCGCGGTCGGGCCCGAACCGCCGCGCCAACGCCTCGAAAAAGGCGATACGGGGACCGATCTTGAGCTCGCCGTAGCGCGAAAGGATTTCGCGGGCGAGCGCGACGCCGGAGGCTTCACCGCGGCCGGAGAGAAGGTCCTCGCACAGCTGGGCGAGGTTGGCCGAGCGCTGCTCGGCGATGCCGCGCCGGTCGCGGGTCCGCTCGACCAGCGCGCGGCCGCGCTCCGCGATGGATTGCAGCATGTCGCCGAAAAAAGAGGTGTTCACGGGAAGGCCCGATATGTCGCCGCGTCGGACGATTAGATAGTGCCGAGGTGACGAATTCACAAATCATGCCAAATCCCACCGCCCCCGGGCTATGGACAAGCCCGGGGGCGGCAGGCCACAGAAGCGGCTGGTCTTCGCGGCAGCGGCCGCCGCTCACCCAGGAGGAGATGTTCATGCCCGGGCCTTTGGCCGGATTACGCGTGCTCGAGCTCGCCCGCATCCTGGCGGGGCCGTGGGCCGGGCAGATGCTCGCCGATCTCGGCGCCGACGTCGTCAAGGTCGAGCGCAAGGGCGCGGGCGACGACACGCGGGGCTGGGGGCCGCCCTTCGTGGCGGCGGCCGACGGCGGCCATATCGGCGCCGCCTATTTCCACGCCACCAATCGCGGCAAGCGCTCGATCGAGCTCGATTTCGAGAGCGAGGACGGGCGGCGCATCGTCAGGAAGCTGGCGGCGCGCTCGGACGTTCTGATCGAGAATTTCAAGGTCGGCGGGCTCGCCAAATTCGGCCTCGATTACGCGAGCCTCAGCAAGGAGAACCCGCGCCTCATTTATTGCTCGGTCACCGGCTTCGGCCAGACCGGACCTTACGCCGCGCGCGCCGGCTACGATCTCATGGCCCAGGGCATGGGCGGCATCATGGATCTGACCGGAACGCCCGACGGCGAACCCCAGCGCGCCGGGGTCCCGGTCGCGGATATCTTCACCGGCATCTACTCGGTGGTGGGCATCCTCGCCGCGCTCGCCGAGCGCGAGCGCAGCGGCCGCGGCTGCCACGTGGACACCGCGCTGGTCGACAGCCAGGTCGGCGTCCTCGCCAACCAGGCGCTCAACTATCTCGTCTCCGGCAAGGTACCCAAGCGCATCGGCAATGCGCATCCCAATATCGTGCCCTATCAGGTCTTCCCGGTGGCCGATGGCCACATCATCATCGCGACGGGTAACGACAGCCAGTTCGCCAAACTGTGCGCGGTGCTGGGCGAACCCGACATCGCCGGCGCGCCGAACTATCGCGCCAACTCCGATCGGCTGCAGCATCGCGAGGAACTGATCGCGCGCCTCTGCGCGCTCACCCGGCGCTGGGCCGGCGCCGAACTGCTGGCGAAGCTCGAATCGGTGCAGGTTCCCGCCGGCCCGATCAACCCGCTCGATCAGGTTTTTTCCGACCCGCAGGTGATCCACCGCGGCATGCGCATCGACCGGCCGAGTGCCGCGGCCAAGGCCGGCACGATCCCGGGCGTGCGTACGCCGATCGTCATCGACGGCAAACCGATGGCGGCGGAGCAGCCCTCGCCGCGGCTGGGCGAGCACACGGCGGAAATCCTGCGCGAGATCGGCGAGGGGTGATTCGAAAGCAACAGATAATGGCAGTCTACCGGGCGCCTGTTGCCGCCGCTCCCATCATGCGGTCGGGCAGCCAGGTGGCGATCTCGGGAAAGATGCAGAGGATCACGATCGCCAGCATCATGCAGAGCACATAGGGCAGGGTTCCCCACATCACTTTGACAATCGGCACGTCCGGCGCGATCGCATTCACGATGTAGATGTTGAGACCGACCGGGGGATGGATCAGACCGATCTCCATGTTGATCGTGAGGATGACGCCGAACCATACCGGGTCGAAACCGGCGGCGGTGATGATCGGCAGCAGGATCGGGCTGGTCATCAGGATGATGGCGGCGGGCGGAATAAAGAAGCCGCAGACCAGCAGAAAGATGTTGATGAGGAACATCAGCACCCATTTATTGGCGTGCAGATCGGCGATGGCCTGCGCCAGCGTCTGCGTCAGGTAGAGCGAGGTGAGCATGTAGCCGAACAGCACGGCAGCGGCGATGATCGTCAGGATCATCACCGACTCGCGCATCGTGTCGCGCAGGATCAGCCAGAGCTGGTCCACATGCCACAGGCCGTAGATGACCACCGCCAGCAGCAGGCACAGCGCGGCGCCCACGCCCGCCGCCTCCGACGGCGTGGCAATGCCGCCATAGAGCACGTACATCACGCCGACGATGATGGCGATGAATGGCGCGATCTTCGGAACGCTGGCAAATTTCTGTTTCCAGCTGTAGCGAAAATCGGCGGCGTGGGAACGGAACCCGCTGCGCCAGATCGTGAACAGCGTCCACACGATGAACAGGCCGGTCAGCATGAGTCCGGGGACGACACCGGCGATGAACAGCCGCCCGATCGAGGTCTCCGTGGCGATGCCGTAGAGAATGAACGTGATCGATGGCGGAATGAGAATTCCCAGCGTGCCACCGGCGCAGATCGATCCGGTCGCCACCTCGTCCGGGTAGCCGCGGCGGCGCATCTCGGGAATGCCCATCTTGCCGATGGCCGCGCAGCAGGCGGGCGAGGAGCCGGTGAGCGCGGCAAAGATCGCGCAGGCCCCGATATTCGAGATCGCGAGCCCGCCCGGCACGCGATAGAGCCAGCGGTCGAGCGCCTCGTAGAGGTCCTTGCCGGCGGGCGAAGAGCCGATCGCCGCGCCCATCATCACGAACATCGGAATCGAGACCAGGGTGAAGTCGTCGAGCCCCGCATAGAAGGTCTCGGCGACGATATGCATGCTGTCGAAACCCTGGAATATCAGCAGGAAAATGATCGAGATCGCGCCCAGGCCGAACGCCACGGGTATGCCCGACAGCAGCATCGCCAGGGTCACGACGAGAACGATGAAGCCTTGGGTGGTTGGGCTCATGCGTGCGTCCCACCCTCGGCGATGCCGAAGGGCGGCGAGCGCCCGGTCACCAGACAAATCAGCTCTGCAAAATATTGCAGGACCAAGAGCCCAAGGCCGATCGGCATCGCGCTATAGGGAATCCACAATCGCGCGCGCCACACGGTGTCCGAGCGCCAGCCCTTTGCCCAGGCCTCGTGCCAATAGATCGTGCAGAGCACGAACAGCACCACGCAGAAAGCGAGCGCCATCAAAGTCGTGAACAGCGCGAGCCAGTAGCGCGCTCGCGGCCCCAGATGCAGCGGCAGGATATCCACGTTCACGTGACCGCGGGTCATCAGCACGTATGCGCTGCCGACGAAGGTCGCGGCGACGATGCTGTAGGTCACGACGTCGATCTGCCAGATGGTGGTCAAGTTGAGGACGTAGCGCTCGACCACCATGTCGCAGATCACGACGACGCCGAGACCTATCAGGCAAGCCGCCACGACGCCGGCAAGGCGCGACAGAAACGTGACGGCCCGGATGTAAGCGTCCATACGCTCGAATTTTTCGGCTGAATTCCGCTGCAATCACTCCAGAACGCCGAGCGCGTTTCCGGAACGGCGTCGGCCGGCGAGCACCCGCGCCGGCCGGCCGGCCTGTCAACGTGAAGCTATTTGACCGCGAGCGCCTCGTCGATCAGCTTCTGGCCGTTGGGCACGTCCTTGGCGAACTTGGCATAGGAGCTCTTCTTCGCGACGTCGAGCCACGCGGCGTACTGCGCGTCGCTCAGGGTCACGACTTTCACCTTGTGGTCCTCGAATGCCTTGATCGCCTCCTTGTTCACCGCATCGGCCTTGCCTTCGTAATAGGCCTGGGCGTCCTTGCCGCCCTTGATGATCGCGGCCTGCTGTTGCTTGTTGAGCTTGTCGAAGCTCTTTTTCGACATCAGCACGGGCTCGTACATGAACCACAGCGCGTTGTTGCCGGGAGCCGTTAGGCAGTCCGTCACCTCGTAGAGACGCATGGAGGCGAAGGTTCCCAAGCTGGTGTCGGTGCCGTTGACCACGCCGGTCTGGAACGCGTTGTAGATTTCGTTGGAGGGCGGGCTGACAATGCTGGCGCCGGCCGCCTCCCACATGGCCGCAAAGGTCGGCCCCGCGGCGCGGAACTTGAGGCCTTTCATGTCGTCTGGATTGACGACGCAACCTTTCTTGGCCGCCATGCCGCCGGCGAACCACGCATCGGACAGGACGATCACGCCGTTCTTCTCGATCTCGCTGCGCACGTCTTTCATGAATTGCGAGTCGTTGATCCGCTTCGCACGATCCTGGCTGCGGATGAGGCCGGGCATCAGCGTAGCGCTGAAGGCCGGAACCTTGCCGCTGGCGTAATCGAGCGGGAACAGCGAGATATCGAGTTGGCCGTTGACCATAGCGTTCCATTGCTGGTTCGGCTTGAACAGCGAGGCACCGGGATAGACCTGGATGTCGAGGCCGATATTGGCGGCCTTGGCCTCTTTCGCGATCATCTGCACCATGTCATCGCGCACATCCCCCTTGCCGCCCGGGAATTGGTGCGAGGCCTTGAGCACCGTTTGGGCGTGGCCGGCGGCCGAGAACGCGCACAGCGCGGCGGCCGCGGCGAAAATCGAGACGAATCTGCTCATTGGGCTCCTCCTGGATCGTTGGCGACGTTTCTATCCCGTCAAAGAACGCAATTTTTCGTGCATTGTCAAAGCCCGGGTCGTCGCAGCGGCGCGGTTCGACTTGGCGCCCGCGGGTGGCGTCACCGGCTTCCGTAGAACAAATCCACCAGCCCGAGCGACAGCACCGGCACATAGCTGCACAGGAGCAGCACCGCCACCAGGGCGGTGATGAACGGCACATTGACCTTGGTGGTCTCCCAGATGTCGGACCGGGCGATGGCGCATGCGGTCATCAGCACGCTGGCGACCGGCGGCGTCTGCTGCCCGATCGCCAGGTTGAGCGTGACCACGAGACCGAAATGGATCGGGTCGATGCCGACCGCCAAGACCATCGGCATGACGATCGGAATGACGAGAATGATCGCCGCCGCCGAATGCAGGAACATGCCGAGAATCAGGAATGCGACGTTGAGCAGCAGCAGCACCACGTACTTGTCGGTCGTCATGCCGGTAATGCTCTGGGCGAGTTTCTGCGGCAGCTGCGCCTCGGTGAGGAAGGTGCCGATGAGCGCCGAGCTTGCGACCAGCAACATCACGACCGCGGTCTGGATGCCGCCGTCCACGCAGGCCTTGCGCAACTCCTTCAGATCGAGATCGCGATAGATCACCGACCCGACGAAGAGCGCCGCGACCACGGCGATCCCGGCGCCTTCCGTCGCGGTGACGATGCCGCCGAAAATGCTGCCGAGAATCACGATCGGCAGGAGGAACGCCCAGATCGCCTCCTTGAACGTGCGCCAGACATTGGAAAGCCGGAAGCGCTCCTCGATCGGGAATTGGTAGCGCACGGCCTGAATGTAGGCCGCGACCGCGAGGCCGAACGCGCCGATGATTCCCGGAACGATGCCGGCGACGAACAGCTTCACCACCGAGGTCTGCGCCATGACCGCGTACAGCACCATCGGGATCGAGGGCGGGATGATGATGGCGAGGCTGCCGGCCGACGAGCACACGGCGGCGGCGAACTCCTTGGAGTAACCGCGATTGCGCATGGCCGGAATGAGAATGGTTCCCAGCGCGGCCACGTCCGCCACCGCGGAGCCGGAAATCTCGGCGAAGAACATGGATGCGCCGATCGACACCATGGCGAGCCCGCCCCGGATAAAACCGACCAGCGCGGAGGCGAATGCGATCAGCCGCCGCGAGATCGACGACGCGTTCATGATCGCACCGGCGAGAATGAACATCGGGATGGCGAGCAGGGGAAAGCTCGACGCGCCCTCGAACATCACGAGCGCCACGTTGACCAGCATGTGCTGGCCCTGCGCGATCCAGATCGCCAAGGTGGCGACGAGGCCGAGCGCGATCGCGATGGGCACGTTGAGCACCGCGAGCGCCAGCATCCCGACGAGCATCAAGGTGATGGTCATGGCTGCGCGCGGTCCTTGCCCGCGGCGAGCGGATCGGCCGCCAGCGGCGCTCCATGCGACATGGCTTCCAGCGCCTCGGTATCGAGGAAACCCGCGCCGCGGGCATCGCGCAGCACCCGCGGCAGCCGCAACGCCTCGGCGATGATGAAGAGCACCGCACCAATCGGGATCACCGACTGGGTGAGCCGCAGCGGGACCCAGGGCAGGCTCACCATCCGGTCGCCGCCGAGCACGACCACCACCTCGATCCCAGTGACTGCGAGCACGATGAGGAACAGGAAGACGCACGCCTCGGCAAAGATCGCAGCGGCGATGCGCGCCTTCGGCGGCAGCGCGTTGACGAGGCCGGGGACGCCGATATGCGCGCCCTTGAGGGCCGCGAGGGCGGAGCCGTAATAGGTGAGCCACACCAGCCCGATCGAGGCGACCTCGTCGTACCACGCGAGCGCATTGCCGGAATAGCGGAAGGCGATGGCGATCACCACGATGGCGGTGAGCGCGACCATGAGCGCAATCACGATGCCCTCGAGCAGACGCTCGAATCCCGCGCGCAGGGATTGCAGGGTCATCTAGCGCCGGTTCCGATGAAATTGAATCGTTGCGCGCGGCACGGTGCCGGGCGGGCAAAATCGCTTGCCGAGGAACGGCAATTCGCAACGGCGCGCGGGCCGATTTTGCCCACGCCGATGGCGCGCTTGGACCTCGCGCCCGCGCCGCAGTTGCGAATGGGAGAATCAAGAACCCGCAAGGCCCACCCTACTGATCAACCGCCCCGCGCGGACTGACCCGCACCTTCGTGCAGCCCCCCGCGCTTCCGAAAACCCGCGACGTCTCGCCGGCCGAGCCGGGCAACCCGGCCCGGCGTGGGGCTTTCAGGCCCCGCTCAGGAACTCTTGCCGAGCGCGAGCGCCTTGTCGACCAGCGGCTTGCCGTCGGGAACTTCCTTCGCAAATTCCTCGTAGATCTTTGCGCTCGCCTTGATGAAGGCGTCCTTGTCGGCCTCGTTCACCTGCATTCCGGCGGCCTTGAGCTTGCCGAGAAAGTCGGTGTCGAGCTCGGCCGCGATTTGCGCCACCTGCGCCTGCATCTCGACCGCGGCGTCGGTGACGATCTTCTGCACATCGGGCGGGAAACCGGACCAGCTGCGGCCGGCGGTGACGTAGGCCGGTGTATAGACGTGGCCGGTCAGCGACAGATATTTTTGCACCTCGTAGAAGCGTGCCGGATAGATTTGCGCAAGGGGATTTTCCTGCGCGTCCATGACCCCGGTCTGCAGCGCGACGAACACCTCGGAAAAGGCGAGCGGGCTCGGATTGGCGCCATAGGCCTGGAACATCTTCACCCGCCAGCCGCCCTGCGGGACGCGCAGCTTCAAGCCTTGCAGGTCCTCGGGCCGCACGATCGGCCGCTTGGAGTTGGTG
Source organism: uncultured Alphaproteobacteria bacterium (assembly GCA_963758945.1). Lineage (GTDB taxonomy): Bacteria > Pseudomonadota > Alphaproteobacteria > Rhizobiales > Xanthobacteraceae > VAZQ01. The sequence goes on from CAVWXY010000002.1 coordinate 54,863, forward strand.
ATGTGGCGGAAGCCGTTCTCCCACACCGCGATGATGCCGTAACCTTGCTGCGCTGCTTGAGGGACCAGTTCGGGCACGACGATCTGATCGCGAATGCGCGCCATATGACTGCGATCCTTGACCAGATAGGGCATCTCGAACAGGCCGAAGCTGCCCACCTGCGACGACATCACGGTCGAGGGCAACGCGAGATCGACGGTGCCGAGCTTGAGCTTCTTCAACAACTCGGTGTCTCCGCCGAGCTGGCTCGAGCCGTAGACCACGACCTTGGCCTTGCTGCCGAGCTTGGCATTGGCGCGCTTGGCGAACTCCTGCGCCGAACGGTCGAACAAGGACCCGGGCTCGCCGACATGGCCGAACTTGATCTCGGTCTGGGCCGCGGCCGTCCCCGCCGATAGAAGGACCGCGGCGGCGAGCGTCAAAATCGTCTTCGTCAGAGTCATGGCGTCCTCCCGATTTGCTTCTGCGGCAACGACAGCCGGCATTTCTCGGATGACCTGACTGTTGGATCGAGACTAACCTCGGCAAGCTCCCATTGGCAATGTGACGCCCTTGACCTTGCGGCCAAGACCATCGGAGCATGGGCCCTAAAAGAACGGACGCGTCGCCATGTCGCGGCGCCGCGCGCAGGGAGGTTTGCGGGATGATCCGGCTGGTCGCGATCGCGTTGGCATCGGCGCTCGTCGCCGCCGCGGCCGTGGCCCAGACCGGCGATGTCGGATGGCCGAACCGGCCGATCCGCCTGATCGTGCCGTTCCCGGCCGGCAGCAGCACCGACATCGTCGCGCGCATCGTCGCGCAGAAGCTCGGGCCCCGCCTCGGCCAGCAGATCGTGATCGAGAACCGCGCCGGCGCGAGCGGCAATATCGGCGCCGATGCCGTCGCCAAGGCGGCGCCCGACGGCTACACCGTCGGGATTGCGACCGCGAGCACGCACGCGGTGGCGGCCAGCCTGAGCGCCAACCTGCCCTACGATCCGGTCAAGGACTTCGCCCCCGTCGCCATGATCGGCAGCCAGCCTTACGTGCTGGTGCTCTACCCGGGTTTGCCCGCGCACAATCTCGCTGAGCTGATCGCGCTCGCCAAGGCGCAACCGGGCACGCTCAACTACGGCTCGGCGGGAGTGGCGTCGCTCGCTCATCTTGCCACCGCGTTGTTCGCGAGCATGGCGGGGATCAACATCACCCACGTACCCTACAAGAGCTCGGCGCAGTCCGTGACCGACATGATCACCGGCCGGCTCGACATGCAGTTCGCGACCATTGCACCGTCGCTGCCCAATATCCGCGCCGGAAAATTGCGTGCGCTCGTGACCAGCGGCAGCACGCGCGTCGCCGCGCTGCCCGAGGTACCTACGGTCGCGGAATCAGGCGTCCCCGGCTACGAAGCAACGCTGTGGGTGTCCCTGGTCGCGCCCGCCTCGACCGCGCCCGCCATCCGCGCGCGCCTCAATCGCGAACTCAACGACTTCCTCGCCTCCGCGGAGGGCAAGGAGGCGCTGGTCGCGCAGGGCATGGCGCCGGAGCCCGGCCCACCGGAAGCGGTCAGCATGCGCATCCGCGGCGACATCCAGAAATGGCGGGAGGTCGTGGCTAAGGCCGGCATCCGCGCCGAATGAGCGCTGGGGCGAACCCAAACGCAGCCGGACGCCCGCTGCTCGCGCGCGCCGCCGCGCAAAAGCCTGGAGGAGACCCATGCGATTGATCTCTGCACTTTGCGCGCTTGCGGTCGTATCCGGATCGGCGCTGGCGCAAGATGCGCCGGCGTTCCGGCCCGATCCGTTCTGGCCGAAGCCGCTCCCGGGCAACTGGATTCTCGGTCAGGTCGCCGGCATCGCAGCCGACCGGGGCGACCACGTGTGGATCATTCATCGTCCGGGCAGCCTGCTCGACGATGAGAAGGGCGCAATGCAGAACCCGCCCGCCACCAAGTGCTGCACGGCGGCTCCGCCGGTCCTCGAATTCGACGCCGAAGGAAGCCTGCTGCGTTCCTGGGGCGGACCAGGCCAGGGCTATGATTGGCCCAGGAGCGAGCATGGCATATTCGTGGACGGCGACGGCAATGTCTGGATGGCCGGCAACGGCAAGGACGACCATCAGATCCTGAAGTTCACGGCCGACGGCACGTTTCTGATGCAGATCGGCAAGCCCGGCTCGAACGGCGGCTCGAATTCGCGCACGCAACTCGGCCAGCCCGCCCATATGGTGATCGACGAGGCCGCGGGCGAGCTCTATGTCGCCGACGGCTATCTCAATCGCCGCATTATCGTGTTCGACGCGAAAACAGGGGCGTACAAACGCCACTGGGGCGCCTATGGCACAGCGACACCGATCGACGACAAGCTTCCTGCCTATAGCCCCATCGCGCCGCTGTCGCGCAGCTTCGGCAACCCGGTGCATTGCGTGCGTCTCTCGCACGACGGTCTCGTCTACGTCTGCGACCGCGTCAACGATCGCATTCAGGTCTTTCGCAAGGACGGCGGTTTCGTGAAGGAGTTCCGGGTCGACGAGCAGACGCTCGCCAACGGCTCGGTGTGGGACCTCGTGCTGTCGAACGACCCGCAGCAGAGGTTCATCCTGGTAGCCGACGGTGCGAACGGCCAGATCAGCGTGCTGACGCGCGAGGACGGGACGGTCCTGTCGCAATGGGGTCGGCACGGCCGCCAGCCCGGCCAATTCAAGTGGGTCCACAACATCGCGATCAACTCGAAGGGCAATGTCTACACCGCCGAGGTCGGCTTCGGCCGCCGGGTGCAGAAATTCCTGCCGGTCGCGTCGGGGGCGCGGTGAGGGCGCGCGACCACCGGCGGGGGGGCGCCCCGCTCGATGGGCTGATTTCCGCTACGGATGGTCCTTGAGCGTGCGCCCGGTCCAGCGCCGGTAAAGCCACTCGGCGGCGAAGGAGGCGGCCGCGATGAGGACCAGCGCGAGCAGTGCGGCGGGCTGTTCCTCATAGACGTACACGCCGAGCACAGCGAACATGGCGAGACAGGTCAGCAGCGACAACCACACGATGACCGCGCTCGCCCCGGTCGCGCGCAGCACATTGAGATGACCGGCATTCACCGCGGCATAGATCAGGAGAAAGGCGGCGCTTCCCATCATGGCGATGCCGGAGAGGTCGAACAGCAGCGTCACCGCTACGACGAGAGCGGCGGTGAGCAGGAGTCCGCCGGTGGCGTCTTTCCATTCGGTGCGCGACAGCCCGGCCGGCAGCTCGCCGTCGCGCGCGATCATGTAGCAGACGTTGGCCGAGCCGAAGAGCGTGGCGTTGATCGCCGAGGCGGTCGAGAACAGCGCCGCGATGGCGATCAGCCGGAAGCCGAACTCGCCCAACGACGGCTTGGCGGCCTCGGCCAGGGCATAGTCCTTGGCGCGCTCGATCTCGAAATCCGACAGGCTGCCGGTGACGGTCACGGCGACGGCGAGATAGAGCGCGATGACCAGGATCACGCTGGTGTAGAGCGCCCGCGGCAGCATTGAGCGGGGATCGCGCATGTCGGCGGCCGCGTTGGTCACGAGGCCGAAGCCTTCGTAGCCGATGAACAGTACGCCCGCCCCGAACAGGATCGAATCGGTCCCGGGCCAGAGCTCGGGCGAGAGATAGCCTGGGCGGACGAACCACAGGCCGACCGCGGCGAACAGCACGAGGATCGCCCCCTTGACCGCCACGATCAGCGTCTCCGACCGGCCCATGAGCTTGGCGCCGAAGGCGTTGATCAGCGTCAGCGCCACGACGGCGGCGACCGCCAGAACCTTCACCAGCAGCGGCGACGGCGGGGTGGACGCGAAGGTCGCGGCATAGCTGCCGAACGCGGTGGCATAGAGGGCGAGCGAGATGATGTAGCCCGCCCACATGAACAGGTTCACCCCGCCGGACAGCACGCCGTCGCCGAAACCCTTGACCAGGAAATGCACCGCGCCACCGGCGGACGGGAAGGTGGCGCCGAGCCTGGCGTAGGAATAGGTGGAAAGCAGCGCCACCACGCCGCCGATGGCGAAGGCGAGCCACATGGCATTGCCGGCCGCGTGCGCCACCACGCCCAGGATGGAGAAGATGCCCGCCCCCACCATGCCGCCGATGCCGATCGCAACGGCGGCGACCATGCCGATCTGGCCCGATCCCGACCCGGCGGCAGGCGAGACATTGGGCGGCTTGGGGGATGGCGTGGGCATGGCGCGGCTCGCTGCTCGATTTCAGGACGAGGATAGCCGATAATGCCGGCGAGGTTTGACACAATCACCTCCCCCCTGCCAAGCCCGCGATGTGGCTACACGCGATGACATCGAGAGTGCGCTCTCCCGGCTGGCGCCCCGGATGCCGGCGCACGAGTTCGCGGCCGTAGTCGATCACGCCCTCGACAGCCCCGGCCTCAAGGTCGGCGCGCCGGAGCCCGCGGCATGGCTGTCGCTCGTCGCCTATGTGCGCCACATGTTCACCGACTACGACGAGCTGTTGCGCGAGGGCTACGACCAGGACAGCGCCCGCTTTTTCGTCATGTCGGATATGGCCGCCGTGCTCAAGGAGTGGGGCGTGCGGCGCAAGCTGAGCCCCGACGACTGAGCGACGCCTCACCTCATGCCGTCCGTGGTCGTGACGGCAAGAACGCCGTGCTTGGATTTGGCCTTCGGACCAAAGTTGAAGGACGGGCGGATACCCTGGTCGCAATCAATACCATGCGCATGAAGGCACGGAATATTCCATAAGCCTCATGAGCGCGCGCTGATCGAGATTTCTTTCCGTCACGCTGGGAGCGCCTTGTCCGATCTCCGGTATGTCTCGGCTGACACCAGCAAATCGCCAAACCGACCCGCGCCGGCGGCGCCCGGGCCTCGGGTCGCATGCTCTGCCCAAAGCGTGCTCTAAGTTCGATCCCCTGCACGGGCGGTCGGAGCGGCCGGGGCGGAGCTTTCAGGCTGCGTTCGCGGGTTCCCGCGCGCCCGGGAGGCGCCCGGACGCGGGTCCTCGGAACGTTCGTCGGTTAACCGTTGGCGGCGGGGCGCTTGTTCCAAAGACTCCGCACCGCCCGCTCGCGTAAGCGGACCGGATCGCGCTCGCCCTGCTTGGCAAGCTCGAAGATCGTTTTGGCGACCATCTCGGTGGCCGGATCAGCGCGATTAGCGAGGTTCAGCGCCCGCAAGGTATCCTCGAACGCCGCCACCAGGACGGAAACCTCGTCTGGTGCGAACGCTGCATCTTGGATGAATCGTCGGAGCGGCATGGCACGCGGAATCGAAGATAGTGACTTTTGACACAAGCGCGCGCCGTCGTCGGTCCGCTAGGCGACGGACCGAGGGCGAAACCATGGGCGCCGCCCCGGGCCGGCCAATGCGTTTGCTTGCTAAAGCTCGCCACCGCGCAGGACCCCCAATTCATACCGAAGTACCATCCGCCTGCGGTCATGCCCCGCTGAGCGGCATCCGGCGTCAATGCACCCGAAACCGGCACCTACGACGCGATCGCCAGCGGCGCGAGCGCGTCGATGTCCGTGACGACGTCGATAACCACCGGGCGATTGGCGGAGAGCGCCTGTTCGATCGCGCCCGCGATCTCCGCCGGCTTCTCCACCCTTATGCCGAGCGCGCCCATGTCCTCGGCGATGCGCGCGAAATTGACCTTGCTGAAGGTCCACATCTCGCGCGCCTTCTCGGTCTGCGTGCCGCCATAGACGCGGTCGAAGCCGCGCTTCGACTGGTTGCCGCTCGCATTGTTGTTGACCAGGGTGACCGCACTGACACCCCAGCGCGCGGCGGTCTCGATCTCGGCAATGTGGTACCAGAAACCGGCATCGCCGGTGAACGTGATCACCGGCCGGTCCGGGCACGCGCACTTCGCGCCGAGCCCGGCGGGGAAGGCCCAGCCGAGATGGCCGGCGCTGCGCATATAGCTTTGCGTGGGGCTGACGAGATCGTACATGCCGCCCATCCACATGCCGGCATGGCCGGTATCGACCACGACGATGGCGTCGTCCGGCACGTGTCGCGTGAGCTCGGCGCAGATGCGCTCGGGCCTGATCGGGACGGCCTCGGAGGCGAGCGCCGATCGGTATTTCCCCGCCCATTGCTCGCAGATGCCTTGCGCCGCGGCAACCCAGGCCTTGCGCTTGCCGGCGCTGGCGCGGTCGGCGAGCGCGAGCATGCGCGCAAGCGTCACCTTGGCGTCGCCGTTGACGCCGGCAAGGAGCGGATAGTTGCGGCCGATCGCCTCCGGATCGATGTCGATCTGGATCGCCGGGGTGCCGATCTTCGGCACCGCCCAGAAATGCGTGGTCATGCCGCCGGTCTCGCTGCCGACGAAGCAGACGAGGTCGGCGCCGTTGACCACGCGGTTGGCGCTCTCGCGCGAATACGTACCGACCACGCCCACCGACAGCGGGTGATTGCCGGGGATCGCATCCTTGCCGTTGAGCGAGGTCGCGACCGGGATCTGCAGCGCCTCCGCCAGCGCCACCAGCTCGCCCGCCGCGCCCGAGGCGCGCACGCCGCCGCCGGCCACGATCACCGGCCGCTGCGCGTCCTGCAGGTGCCTCAGCGCCGCCGTGACGCTCGCCTCGTCCGGGGCGGGACGGAACGGCGGCACGCGCGCGAACTGCGGCTCGCATAGGGGCTCCATCTCCGCCTCCTCGGCATCGACCTGGCCCTCGTTGCCGCGGAACTGCAGATGCACCGGGCCGGGCGTGCCGGAGGTGGCGACGCGGAATGCCTGGCGCACCATATCGGGAAAGCGCGCCACCTCGTCGATCGTGGCGTTGAACTTGGTCACCGGCTCGAACGCCGGCACGTCGTCGATCTCCTGATAGACCTTGCGGAACTTGGTCTTGGGTTCGCGCCCGCCGGTCAACGCGATCACCGGCGAATGCGCGAGCCAGGCGTCCCGCAGCCCGGCGGCGAGGTTGAGCGCGCCGATCACCTGCGCCGCGCAGATGCCGGGCTTGCCGGAGGCGCGCGCATAGCCGTCGGCCATATAGGCCGCGGCCTTCTCGCCGTGCACATGCAAACGCTTGATGCCGGTACGGGTCTCCATTATGGCGAAGGTCTTGCGCAAGACCGCCGGCACGTGGAACACGTGGGTGACGCCGTAGCCCTCGAGCATGTCGGCGAGGCATTCCGCCCCGCTCATTTTGCGGTTGTGTCCGAGCATGATGAGGTTTGAACCATCCTCTGTTGGGCGGGCAACGTTTGTGCCGCCGCGCGGGGCGCAGAATGACATGGAGACGCAGGATGGCAAGCAGCCATAGCGGCAAGGTCGCCGTCATCACCGGAGCGGCCGCGGGCATCGGCCAGGCCTATGCGCGGCGGCTGGCGGCGGACGGCGCCAAGATCGTCGTTGCCGACGCGCAGAGCGGGGATGCGACCGTCCGCCTGGTGGAGGCCGCCGGCGGCAGCGCCATCGCGGTGCGCTGCGACGTCAGCGCGCCGGCGGAGGTCGCGGCGCTCGCGCAAGCCGTCGATGCGCAATTCGGCCGCTGCGACATCCTGGTGAACAATGCCGGCATCTATCCCATCCAGATGTTCGACGAGATCACGTTCGAGGACTGGCGGCGGCTGATGGCGATCAATCTCGACGCCCAGTTCCTGACCATCAAGGCTTTCGCCCCCGGCATGCGGCGCCGGCGCTGGGGCCGCATCGTCAACATGGCGTCCGACACGTTCCTGTCCAATCGCACCGGCTTCGCGCACTACATCGCCAGCAAGGGCGGCGTCATCGGGCTGACGCGGGCGCTGGCGAGCGAATTCGGCGAGGACGGCGTCACCGTCAATGCCATTGCACCCGGTCTCGTGCGCACGCCGGGGACCATCGGACGCAAGCGACGGCGTGATGGCTCCGAAGCCGCCGACGAATTCGAGGTGGCGGCCAGCCGCCAGTCCATCAAGCGCGGCCTCGTCCCCGATGACCTGGTCGGAACGCTGTCGTTCCTGACCAGCGACGATGCCGCCCTCATCACCGGGCAGACGCTCTACGTCAACGGCGGCAAGAGCTACGTTTGAGCGCGGGGCCGCGGGCGTCACGGGGGGTCGTGGCGCGGCGGCGTCAGGAGCTGCGCGCGATGCAGCCAGGTCACCGACGCGAACGCTCCGAGCCACGATCCCAGCGCCGCAAAGGCGACGTACAATGCGTTTTCGGTGTAACTGATCACCGCGAATGCGGAGAGCATGTACCAGATCGCGCTCCAGTTGGCGGCCCAGACCCGGCGCCGGCTGCTTACCGACGCATTGAAGAACACGTAGGCCGCGTCGGTCGCCGCGGTCGAGGCGAGGACGCCGAGCGCGATCAGCGGATTGATGGCGAAGTCCATGGGATGTTCGTCTCCGCGAGGATTGCACGCGGAAATCGTCCGCGTCGCGCAATAAGTTTGAGCGGGAGAGCAATCGTCAAGAGAGGGCGAGCGCTGATTTTTGCGATCGGAAGATTGCAGCGCTCCGCCGGCGCAGAGCACGTCGGGAAAGTGGAGCCGTTTACCGGAAGATATCAAGCTCGAGCGGGCGGATACGATTCCGGCTACGATCGACCCCGCCCCCTGTCACGCCGGAGCGCCGCAATGAAAACCAGCACGGACCGCATCGTCACCACCCACACGGGCAGCCTGCCGCGGCCGAAGGCCCTCGTCGACCTCGTTCTCGCGCGGGAGCAGGGTCGCGCGATCGATGCCGCCGCGTTCGAGGCGGAAACCGCCAACGCGGTCGGGGCGATCGTCGCCCAGCAGATCGCGGCCGGTATTGATGTCGTCAGCGATGGCGAGATGAGCAAGCCGTCCTACACGACCTATATCCGGCATCGCGTCTCCGGCATCGAGCCGGACCCGCGCGCGGCCGAGAAGGGCCGCGACATCATGATCGGGCGCGATCTCCTGGCGCATCCCGATTTCGCCGACCGTCGGAGGAATTTCGGCGACACGCCGTTTCCGGGCTGCGTCGGTCCGTTGCGCTACAAGGACCGCAGCGCGCTCGATCGCGACCTCGGCCATCTCGAGGCCGCAGCGAGCAAGACGAACCCGCTCGAGGTGTTCATGACCGCGCCCTCGCCGGGCATCCTGACGCGGTTCATCATCAACCTGCACTATCCGAGCGAGGACGCCTACTTGGAAGCGCTCGCGGACGTGATCAAGGTCGAGTACCGGGCGATCGTCGAGGCCGGTTTCGTGCTGCAGATCGACGCGCCGGACCTCGGCTCCGCGCGCAACAACCAGTACCGCCACCTGAGCGACGACGAGTTCCGCAAGATCGCCGAGCGCAACATCGCAGCGCTCAACGCCGCGACCGAAGGCCTGCCGGCCGAGCGCATGCGGCTGCACATCTGCTGGGGCAACTACGAGGGGCCGCATACCCACGACCTGCCGCTGACCAAGATCATCGACATCGCGTTCAAGGCGCGTCCGCAGGCGATCAGCATCGAGGCCGCCAATCCGCGTCACGACCACGAATGGGAGGATCTGAAGGACATCGACATTCCCGGCGACAAGATTCTGATCCCCGGCGTCATCGATTCGACCACCAACTTCGTCGAGCATCCGCGACTGGTAGCGCAACGCATCGGGCGCTACGCCGAGGTCATCGACCGCGAGCGCCTGATCGCCGGCGTCGATTGCGGATTCGGGACGTCGGTCCGCCGCGATCCGATGGTCGCCGACAGCATCGTCTGGGCCAAGCTGCGGGCGCTCAGCGAGGGCGCCGCGATAGCGAGCAAGCGGCTGTGGGGACGCTGAGCTGGCGCAGCACGATGCCCTCGATCTGCGGACGTCCAGCGGAGGTCGGCTATCTCCGACTTCGCCTACTGTAACCGTCGAACTCCGGTATACCCTGCCCGGTTGAAAGAGCGGGAGGAGCGGGAGAAGCGAGCGGACCGAGCGCCGGGGCGCCGGTTCGCTGTCACTTGATCGCCAGCGGATTGGTGGGCGAGCCCACCGCGCCGGTGATCGGGATCGCGGGCGCAACGAACATGAACTCGTAGACCTTGTCGGCGGCGCAGTCGTCGGCGAGATCCTTCAAATAGAAGATCTCGCCCATGGTCATGCCCATGATCGGGATGGCGATCCAGTGCCAGGGCTGGTTGATGCCGCCCTCGGTGTTGTTGGGGCGCACCTCGCAGCCCCATGTATCGCTTGCGAGCGCCGCGAGCTCGGTCTTCGCCACCCATTCCAGGGTCTCGAAGGCGAAGCCCGGCGCGTCCCCGCCGGGATAGCCGTCCCAGCTCCCGGCCTTGAGGCAGCGCTCCATCTGGCCGGTGCGCACGATGACGTAGTCGCCGCGCTTGACCGTCACGCTCTGCGCCTCGGCGGTGTTGTTGAGGTCCTCGCAGGTGATGCCGTAGCCGTCCTCGAGGCACTCCTTGCCCATCGCGCGCGCCACGTCGAGGAACACGCCGCGCCCCACCATCTTGTTCTTGGTCTTCTCGATGCCGCATTTCTGCGCCCCGGCCGAGGTCACCTCGCGGCAGTCGTAGCCGTTCCACATGTGGCTCTCATAGAACACGTGGCCGAGCCCGTCCCACTGCGTGCCGCACTGCAGCGGCATGGTCACCATGTCGTCGGCGGCGCGGATGCCGCGCTTGTCGAGCACGCCGGAATAGGCGTCGGTGCCGGTGCGGATCATGGTGTGGATCGGGTTGGTGCGGCCCATGGCGGGATAGGTGCTCTTCGCGCCCTGCGGCCCGGTATGGTCGAAATTGAGCGCGAGCGAGATGACCTTGCCCTTGCGCACGAGTCGCGCGGCGGCGACGATGTCGTCGGGCGAGGTGTAGTTGAGCGTGCCGATCTCGTCGTCCGCTCCCCACTTGCCCCAGTTCTTGTATTTCTCGGCCGCGTCGCGGAGGTCCTGGCGCGTGATTTTCTTCGACGTCATGGGAATTCCCTCGGTTCAGACGGATGGGCGTTGCGCGGGGGCACGGCGCAGGTCGGCTTACTGCACCGCGCAGGACGATGATAGCATCAACGAAGAGATCGAGGGAGGATGTCTCCACCCGGCTTACACCCCGTCGGCTGTACGGCTGCGAAAGTCGCCGAGCGAATCGAATGGGATATGGAGAACAAATGGACGAAAGCGGTTCGCACGACGGACCTCGCGGCGCGGTGAGTTGCTGCGCGTATGTGGCGCTCGTCCTCGTGACGACTTCGGGCGCAGCTGCCGACGGCTTGCGCGCCGGCCAGTGGCAGACCGTCCAGACGCCCGAGATCAACGGCGTCGCCGGCCCGGTTCAGCGCGGCGCGCGCTGCCTGACGCCGGAAGCCGTCGCGGATCTCGACGGCACGTTCAGTCCGGTCAGCCGCACCACCAACTCGAGTTGCGAGCGCGTCGAGCACGAGAGCACGCCGCAGCGGCTCAAATGGCGGCTGCAATGCACCGGCCAGATCGACATGGAGGTGACCGGAGAATTCGCCTTCGACAGCCCCGAGCATTACACCGCTACCATCACCGCGCGCTCGTTCATGCAGGGCCGGCTCATGCAATCCGTGCGCACGTCGATCGATGGAACGCGCGTCGGCAACTGCCCCTAGCGGCTTGCGAGTCTGCCGGCCGTTGGGCTAACTCTCGGCTCGCCGAGCCCGCGTTGCCTGCAACGCCGCGGATGGAGGGACATCATGAAGGCATCGATCGGATCGCGGGCGCCGCTGTGCGCCGCCTGTGCCGGAGCGTTCATCGGCGGCGTTCTGTTGTTCGCGTTGGAGGGAGAATCCGATGCGGCGCGCCTCGCCTCCGCGTACGCCGGGCCGAGAGCGGCCGCGCCGGGCGCGAGATTGCCGGTCGATTGGGACATCATCCTCTGCCACACGCGGCTGGGGCTGGGCAGCGCCACGACGCGCGGCTTGATCCGCCTGGCCGCGGCGCAGACCGAGGCGCCGCAGGCGAGAACGAACGCCGCCTCCCCCGCCCTCGCCTTCGCCAATACCGACCCGCCGCTGTGGGACGGCCTCGGCTCGCTCACCTACAAGATCACCGCCAACGCGGCCGCGCAGACCTATTTCGACCAAGGACTTCGGCTGACCTACGCGTTCAATCACGAGGAGGCGCAGCGCGCGTTCCGCAAGGCGCAGAAGCTCGATCCTGACTGCGCCATGTGCTTCTGGGGCGAGGCGCTGGTACTCGGCCCCAACATCAACACGCCAATGGCGGAAGAGGCGGTGGCGCCCGCCTTCGCCGCGACGCAGAAGGCACAGGCGCTCGCCGCCAAGGCGAGCCCGCGCGAGCAGGCGCTGATCGCGGCGCTGTCGGCGCGCTACGGCGTGGACGCGAAGGCGGACCGCGCGCAGCTCGACGCGGCCTATGCCGCGGCCATGGCGAAGCTCGCGGCGCAATTCCCGGGCGACGACGACATCGCGGTGCTCTACGCCGAGTTGGTCATGGATCTGAGCCCGTGGAACTACTGGCAGTCGGGCGGGCGGGAGCCGAATCCGCAGAGCGCGGATATCGTGCCGACATTGGAGCGAGTGCTCGCCCGAAACCCCGATCACCCCGGAGCGAGTCATTACTACATCCACGCGGTCGAGGCCTCGGACCGACCGCAGCGCGCCGAGCCCTATGCCGACCGCATGCGCGGCGCAATTCCCGCGGCCGGTCACCTCGTGCACATGCCGAGCCACATCTACTACCGCGTCGGCCGCTATCTCGATGCGCTCGCGGTCAACAAGACGGCGGCCGCGGTCGACGAGACATATCTGGCCGCGAGCGACGCGCCGATGGGGGTCTATCGACTTGGCTATTATCCGCACAACGTGCACTTCGTCATGGCGTCCGCGCTGATGTCGGGCGACGGGCCGTCGGGCATCGCGGCGGCGGAGAAGCTGCACGGCCTCGTCCCCGACCAGGCCGCGCTCACCATCCCGGGCGCGCAGCCGGTAAAGGCGGCGCCCTACTTCGCCCATGCCCTGTTCAGCCTGCCGGCCACGATCCTCGCGCTGCCGGACCCCGGCGATGCCATCCCCTATGTCAAGGCGATGTGGCACTACGCGCGCGGCGTCGCTTCCGTCGCGCTGCGCGATTTCGCCGCCGCGGCGGCGGAGGCGAACGCCATCGAGGCGATCGAGCATACGGCGGATTTCTCCGCGTTGAAGACAGCGGGCATTCCGGCGCCCGAAGTGCTCGAGCTCGCGCGAAACGTGCTGGCGGGCCGCCTCGCCCAGGCGCAAGGCGACGCCCAAACCGCCATCGAACGCTTCGAACGGGCGGCGGCGCTGCAGGACGAGTTGCCCTATACGGAGCCGCCGTACTGGTACTACCCGGTGCGGCAATCGCTCGCGGTGGCGTTGATGCAGGCCGGACGGCTCGACGCCGCGGAGGATGCGTTCCGGCGGGCCCTTGCTCGCGCGCCTAATAACGGCTGGTCCTATTACGGACTCTCCCAGCTCTACAAGGCACGCGGCGACACCGACGCCATGCGCCGCGCCGAGGCGGAGCTCGCCAAGACCTGGGTCGGCGATCGTGCGCTGCTCGAACTGTCCAAGCTGTGACGCCGGAGCGAAAACCGTTAATCGCGATTTCGTTCCACCATTTGCGCGGTCGCATGATCTCGTCCGAAAAGTCTGCAACTTTTCGGGATCATGCTAGCGGTAATGGATCGTGATGGTCGCTACCTGATCGCCGGAATGGCGATCGACGAATCCGAGAAAGGACGACAAGAGCTTGCGCTCGTCCTCCGGACTCGCGGCGCGCACCTGGGCGGTGACGACCTCCGCCGCGCCGCGCTTGAGCTCGACCGAGCCTCGGTAGTTCTTGTGCTTCCAGCGCGCCGCGTCACGCCGCTTGCGGCCCACGCGGACGTAGGTTCCGCGCCCGCCCTTGCGAATGGCCGCCTCTTTCGCCACCAGCATCCCGTAGAGGCGAGTGCGTTCGCGTGGAATGATCTCGACGACTTTCATTGAGAGGCCCCGTGCCTCGCGCGGCGGCGAAGTATAGAGCGGGCGGGCCGCCGCGGCCAGACGGCAAGAGCGCACGACGGGCTGCGCCCAGCAGATCGCCGGACCGCCGGCGCGTGGTTTCCCCGTTCGCAGAGCGTTGCGCAAGCCCCTCTGGGCATGGCTCATCTCTCGCGCTATTGCGCGACGAGCGTTCCGCCGAACTTATACGCAAAACCGAGCAATACCGTGTGCGTTCGCAGCGTCGCCTCGGCGGCGACGGTGTCGCATCCCTGGCCACAGGTGCCGGCACCCGGGAACAGCGTGAAGCCGAACATACCGTAATTGGCGTAGCGATACTCGACCCGCATCAGCCAATTCGACCACAGCATCGCCTCCGCCCCTGCTCCCGCGGTCCAGCCGACCCTGGTAATCGACGTCGTGCTCTCCGTGCCGAGATTCGATAAAGGCCCGGCCGGCCCCGCACACCAGCCGAGCGGACGGGCGCTGCCGCAGTAGGCACTGGCCTCCATGTGGATCCAGGACGCCCCTCCAGTCGCGTAGAGAAAGACGTTGCCGCCGACCAGAAAGCCGGCGCGCGCTCGTGCGCCGGCATCCCAGGTGTTGCGCACCGTCGCGGTATCCAGCCCGGGGCTTCCCGACACCAGAGGCTCGGCGCCGGGGATGCCTTCGATCTCGTTATGGGCATGGCCCCAGGCGACATCACCCTCCGCGCCCACGACCCAATTCCCGATCTGCCAGTTGTAGCCGAGATAAACGCTCGGCCGCAGCGTGGCCGAGCTGAACCCGGATGGATTGCTCAACGGGAAGCGGGACGAATTCTGGCCGATCACGTTGAGCGGACAACCAACGCCGCCGGGCGCGCCCACGCTGAGACAAGTGGTCGTCCAGTCCGAGTCGGTGAAGCGCACCAATATAGAATCCGGTCCAGCTGTCCACCACGACAGGCGCGTTCACCTGCATGTCAGCCGCCGTCGCGGGCGTCGCCATCAACACCGCGATCGCAGCGCCGCTCAGAAGCAACTTGTTCATGTTCGCCCCCGAAACAAAAGACATCCTTTGTGGCGAGATCATAACTGCCGCGTTCGTCGTTAGCTGTCGCCGCGCAGCCACACCGTGGATCGTAGTTCGGCGATCGATCTCGAATTGGAATAATTACAAAGCAGCGCGCGCAGCATGACGCGTACGGCGACAGTCGAACAGCGACAAATGGACTGTGTGACCGACGCGGCTGGCGGAGCTGCAGGCCGGCACGCGCCCGTAGCCGGAGAAAGACCCTGCGACCATCGCGCTCGGCGGCGCGAGCCCGCGGCGGCGCGCTTGCGATGCTGCCGCACGCGCGCCGTGGAAAAAATGTGGGCGGCGGCGCTGGCGCAGCGACCTTTAGGTGTCTACATCAGGCTCGCGTCGTCACGGCCAACCAAATTCGTCGGGAAAGCCATGTCCATCTTGTCTCTCCTGCTCAACTTGTTGTGGATCGTTTTCGGCGGCCTCTGGATGGCGGTCGGCTGGGTGATCGCCGCCGTCGTGATGGCGATCACCATCATCGGCCTGCCTTGGGCGCGGGCGGCGTTCAACATCGCCGCCTATACGCTGCTCCCCTTCGGCTACAAGGCGGTGTCGCGGGCGGACTATTCCGGCCAGGACGACATCGGCACGGGGCCGCTCGGAGTTGTCGGCAATGTCATCTGGCTGGTGCTCGCGGGCTGGTGGCTGGCGCTCGGCCACCTCATCACCGCCGTCCTTCTCGCCGTCACCATCATCGGAATTCCCTTCGCGTGGGCACACGTGAAGCTCGCCGGGCTCGCGCTCTGGCCGATCGGCAAAATGATCGTGCCTGCACAGGACGCGCCAATGCCGTACGCACGCCGGTGGTGAGACGCGCCGGCAAGGTGTATCGGAGGGCTCGCTGCGCCTGCGCCGCGAGCGAGCGTTGCCGCCGCACCACGGCTGCGCCCTCGCACATAGTATGACGGCAAAGCTCGACCTCTCGGAATGTCGCGACTGCCTTTGCCTCGCCTCGCGGCGAGCCGCGCGCAGCATTACCCGCTCGTTCGACCACTTGCTTCGCCCGCACGGACTGCGCGTGACCCAGTTCACGATGCTGGTGATGCTGGTCCTGCGCGGCCCCCTCCGGATCGGCGACCTGGCCGAGAGCCTCGGTATCGAGCGGACGACCCTGTCTCGCAACCTTGCGCGCATCGAGACTCTGGGGTGGGTCAGGATTCGCCCGGGCGACGACGGGCGTTCGCGTACCGTCTCGGTGACCGCGAAGGGACGTGCGGTGCTCGCAGCGTCCGTGGGCGCTTGGCGTCAGGCGCAGCGCTCGGTTGCCGCCGCGATCGGCCCCACCGGCGTCGATGCGCTGCGCACGCTTTCGCGCTCGAAGCTGCGCTGAGTTCCGGTAAACGGCAGCAGGGGCTGCTTGGTCGCCACAAAAAAGATGTATATACACGTACGATCTCGGGAGGATCAGATGCTCGACCTTGCGGGCTTCGTCGTGACCGGGGCGCTGATGGTGCTCGCCGTCAATGCGCTCATCACATTCATGGATATTTCACGCGGCGCGAAGCTGACGGTGGCGGCCGCTGGCGGCCTTTGGATCGGGCTTGCCGCGGCGGCGGCTTCCGCCGGGTGGCTCGCGATCGCCAGGCCATTCCCCGTCATCGGAATTTTCGTGGCGCTGCCGCTGCTCGCGGCCGCCATCGTCGCGCCATGGCAGCCGGCGCGCCAAGCCATGCTGGGATTACCGATGCCACTGATGATCGGGCTGAATATCGGCCGCATATTCGCGGTATTGTTCCTCGTCCTGGCCGCTGAGCGCAGGCTTGCGGGACCGTTCCCGTTCTTCGCCGGCTGGGGCGACATCATCACCGGCGTATTCGCGATACCGGCGCTGTGGCTCGCTCGGGACCCCGGGACCAGGCATTCCGCCCTGCTCGCTGCTTGGAACTGGTTCGGCGCAGCCGATCTCGTGCTGGCCATCACGCTGGGCGTGACGTCAGCAGAAGGCTCGAGCCTGCAGATCTTTCATGCCGCTCCTGGATCGGCTGCCATGCAGCAAATGCCGTGGTCGTTCGTGCCAACGGTGCTCGTCCCGTTCTATATGGTGCTGCATACGATCATCTGGGTTCAGCTCCGCCGGCGTGCGTGGCTGGGCCCCCCGAACGCCCCCTGAACCGCGGTCTGCCTGCTCGCGGCTCCAAGGACGCCGCTGTCCTCGGAGCGCGGCGCCGCGGCGTCCGGCCGCGGAATTATGCTCGGCGCCGCCGACCGCGCTGTCCGCAGAAGCATTTCACTCGGCTTCGCCGCAAGCGCTGCCCCCAATCGTTGACCAGGCGATCGTTTGGAACCAAGAGGCTCGCGAAACGTTTTCGGGGTCATGGCCGGGTATTCTCGACATCGAAGCACGGGCTTGGTCGCGTCGCTCGCCATTCAGTTTTGCACCTATTCGATCGCCGGCGGGTGCTTCGCCTCGAACGCGGAACCCGCGGAGCTGGAGCAGCCCGCGGTGTTCGATATCTCCCCCAAGACGGGCAGCCTGAAGGAAACCGTGCAGAAGGGTCAGACCCTGGTCTGGCGCGGGAAGGAAGGCGAGAAGGAACGGCGGTTTCTGCTCGACAACGCCTCCGTGGCTCTGCTGCGCAACGAAACCGGCAGCCAGGTGAAGATGACCTTCTCGGGCAACGTCTCGTCGCTCGGCTATTCCACCGACGACGAGGCAAAGCTCAATCTCAGCGTGCGCACCAAGTCTGGAGCGGCGCTCTACGCCTGGAGCTTCGGAATCGCCGTCAGGTGCGGCGACAACAGCAAGCCGCTCGCTCCGCTCACCCACGACATTCCGTCGGACATCGCCGCCAACGTATTCGCGAATGCCGGCACGGTCGAGGTCGCCGAATTGCGCGAGCCGGGCACTCCCGGCGCGAAAACCCAGCGCTGCAGTTGACGGCAGCGTTTCGCCGGACGAGCCGGGAATCGCCTGGGGGCGAGAGGCGGCGCTATGAGGCCCAGAAGATGCGCTCGTCCTCGGTCCAGCCGACGAGATAATGGCCGGCATGGCCGGCGAGGCGCCCGCGGTAGCGCACCATGGTGCCGCCGTCGACCGGGTACGAACTCGAGCGGCTCCAGTTGGTCGAAACGCGTGCCGGCCGGCAGTGCGGGGGGCAATCCTCCGGCAGCGGAACGCAGCCGCAGCTGCATTTCCGGCGCGAACCAGTCAAGATCCGGCGGCGTCTCGCCGCGCTCGAGCATCGCCCGCGCGCGCGCGGTCAGGGGATCTCGCGCATCGCCCTTTGAGGGCAGGCTGAGGAAGGTCGCGCCCGGCGCGAATGCTTCCGCGGCGGTGAGCGCCATCAGCAGCAGGGGCGGCGGCGGCGTCGTATCGGCCATCACTGTCACCCATAACGCGGCCGCCGGAAGCTGCAGGAGCACGGCGCCGAACCCAGGCACTCGGCCCGCATGCTGCCGCAGATCGTGGCCGCGCGTGCGCTCGACGAACCAGCCGAAGCCGTAGGGGACCTGGCGGCCGGTCGCAAGCCGCACCGGCGTCACGGCCTCGGCCATCAGCGCCGAGCTCGCCAGGCGGTGGCCGGACAGAGCTGCCGACCAGGGGGCAATATCGCGGGCGGAGAACAGCGCCCCGCCGTCCGCGGCCGCGGACACAGATCTTTCGATCCGCACCGCGTGCAGGAAGCGGCCATCGCGATACTCGTACGGCTCGGCCCGATCCGGGATCACGTCTTCGCCGCTGTCCTCGCGCGCCGTCGGCAGCGCCGCGGGGCGGAACAGGCGATCGCGCAGATAGTCGGCGTAGGACGTGCCGCTCACAGCTTCGATCAACCAGCCGAGCACGAGGTAGTTGGTGTTGCTGTAGATCCAGGCCTCGCCCGGAGCAAACAGCGGTGGACGCGCGCCGATGGCGTTGAGGATGACGTCGCGACCCTGCGGACGATCCCACTCCTTGATGACCGTGCCGTAGTCCGGCAGGCCGCTGGTATGCGTGAGCAGCGCGCGCACCGGCGTCGCCGCCCAGGAGTTGGGCAATCCTTTCACGTAGGTGCCCACGGAAGCGCTCAGGCCAACGGCGCCGGCATCGACGAGCTGCATCACCGCCAAGGCGGTGATGTGCTTGCCGACCGAACCGATGTGAAACAGCGTACGCTCCGAGACCGGAACGCGAAACACCAGCGAGGCGTAACCCGCGCTCCAGAAGCCGACCGGCCCGCCGTCGCGGACCACGGTGACGGCGGCACCGGCCACGGCATCGAGGTTGGCGAGCCCCGCCAGGCGGGCGGCGGGCACTGGCGGCATCGATTGCGGCTTCGTCATCGCCTCGGTTCGTTGCGGAGCCGGGACCGGCTCCAATTCCGTCCGCGGCATGCCATCATTGCGGCGTGTCCGGCCGGATCGAGGATTCGCATCGCTGCCGCGAGCGACCTTGCCGACACGACGGAGCGCGTGGGCATTGCGCCCACGCTCCCGGGTGCGGATGATAGAACTAGGCAGGCGCAATGCCCACACTTCCAACGTGACCAGCCGCGTTCCTGAACAACCGAGACCGCATGCGCGAACGCCAGACCCTGGTGGGGGTCATCTCGGACACGCACGGACTCCTGCGGCCGCAGGCCGCCGCAGCGCTCACCGGCGCGGACGTGATCATTCACGCCGGCGACGTGGGCAAGCCCGAGGTGATCGACGCGCTCGGCGGCCTCGCGCCCACATTCGCCGTGCGCGGGAATATCGACACCGGCGACTGGGCGGCGCGCCTGCCCTCGACGCGGATCGTCGAGGTCGGCGCGCTTCGCGTCTTCGTGCTGCACGATATCGCACAGCTTGCTCTCGACCCGGCCGCCGACGGCTTCGCTGCGGTCGTGTTCGGCCATTCGCATCGCCCTTCGATCGAAACGCGCGCAAGCGTGCTGTTTCTCAATCCGGGCAGCGCTGGCCCTCGCCGGTTCAAGCTGCCGATAACCGTCGCCCGCCTTCACGTCTCGAGTTGGGGCGTGCGCCCGGAAATCATCGAGCTGCACGCGTGAGGCGGCGGCCGCCAGGCCCCCGCCCTACCGCATCTCCCGCAACCCCGCGCGCGCGAGCCGCGGCAGCACCTCGTCGCAGAGATAGGGCAGTTCGTCGGCGTAGTTGACGAGCGAGACGGCTATGCCGGTGAGCCCGGCTCGGCTCAGCGCGATGAGCTCGCGCGCCACGTGGTCGGGATCGCCGACGATCGGAAGTCCGCTGTTGCCGTGCGCAAACTGACTGCGCTGCCGCGCGAAATCCTCCGGCGACACGGTCGCAGGCGTGATGTTGCGCATCGCCAAGAGCCGGTCGACCGCCGGCCAGTCGGCCTCGTCCACGACGCAGTGGCGATGATAGTCCTCGGCCTCCCGCATCGTCGGCCGGCAGGTGATGACGCCGACGGTGTAGACGCCGATCGCGCGCCCATGCTGTTGCGCGATGCCCTTCACCCGCGCGACGCGCTCGGCGGTCTCGACCACCGACACGCGCGAGGCCTGCATGAAGAAGGCGTCGCAGTTCTTCACCGCGAAGGCCTGCCCGGTCGGCGAGGCGCCGGCGTTCATGATGATGGGACGGCCGCCGCCGTAGGGCTTGGGCTCGGCGCGCACGCCCTTGAGGTTGATGTAACGGCCGGCGAAATCGAAATCCTCGACCTCCGACCACATCAGCTTGATGGCGTCGATCCATTCCTGGGCGTAGTCGTAGCGCGCCGCGTGATCGCGCTGCACCACGCCGAACATCTCGAACTCGTCCTCGTTCCAGCCGACGACGATGTTCAATCCGAATCGTCCTTCGCCGATGTGGTCCGCCGTCACCATCTCCTTGGCGGCGATGACCGGGTGGAACAGCGGTGCGTGCACCGTGCCGAAGCAGGTGATCTGCCTGGTCGCGGCGAGCAGTGCGGTCGCCCAAGTGATGGTCTCGAGCGTGGCGCCCTGGTAGTCGGTCTCGCCGCCATAGCCTTTCCAGCGCCCGATCGGCAGCATGAAGTCGATACCGGCTTGGTCCGCCATGCGCGCAAGCCGCAGATTGTCGGGCCAGGTGCCGGACCAGCGCTCCGGCACCTTGGTGACCGCGCGCCCGGACGAGCAGTTCGCGCCGAATAGGCCGAGCTTGAGCCGGTTGCCGCCGTTCAAGGACATCCGGTCGCGCCCGGAAGGGTTTGCATTCCGCAGGCTCATTCTTCACTCTCCCGGTGATCGCGCCCGTTGCGATCGTCGGCCGGCGCCGGAGTCTCGCACGAATGGATGCGTGCATGGCCGCGCGGCGGACAACCAGCGCCGGATCGTACATCCAGAGGAAACGCACATGAGAGTGATCATCGTCTTCGCGCAGGTGCTGGCAAGCTGCGCCGCGCTTCTGCTCGCTCCCGCCGCCTTGGCGCAGAGCCAGGGCTATCCCGACCGACCGGTCAAGATCATCGTGCCGTTCGCGGCCGGCGGGCCGACCGACGTGGTGGCACGGCTGATCACGCAAAAGCTGACGGAACGGTTCGGCCAGCAGTTCTATATCGAGAACATGGCGGGGGCCGGCGGCAATCTCGGCATGGCCGCCGCCGCCCGGTCGCCCGCCGACGGCTACACCATCCTGTTCGCGTCCTCGAGCTATACCGTCAATCCGAGCCTCTACGCCAAGGCTCCGTACGATCCGGACAAGGACTTCGTGCCGGTGACCAAGGCGGCCGGCTCGCCCAACGGACTGTTCGTCAATCTCGACATTCCGGCGAAATCGGTGAAGGAGCTGGTGGACCTGCTCAAGGCGAATCCGGGCAAGTACACCTTCGCATCGCCCGGCATCGGCACCACGCCGCATCTCTCGAGCGAGCTGTTCAAGCTCACCTTCGGGCTTGATTTCGCGCTGGCGCCGTTCCCGGGCGGCGGCCCATCGATCCAGTCGGTGGTCGCCGGTCACACGCCGATGTGCTTCCAGGCGATTCCTCCCGCGACGCCGCTGGTGAAGGCCGGCAAGCTGCGCGCGCTCGCGGTTACCGCCAAGACGCGCGTGCCGGCGCTGCCCGACGTGCCTACGCTCGACGAAGTCGGGATCAAGAATCAGGAAGCCGAGACCATGCAGGGCGTGCTGGTCCCGGCGGGCACGCCGAAAGCGATCGTCGATCTGCTGCAGGCGGAGATCGCGCGCATCGTCAAGCTGCCCGACGTCGATGCGAAGATGCTGGCACTGGGACTCGAACCGAGCGGCATGTCGTCGGCGGAATTCGCCGCCTACATCAAAACCGATGTCGCCAAGTGGAAGAAGGTAATCGCCGACGCGAAGATCCCGCAGATCGGCGGATGACGCGCAGGGAGCGGGCCGGCGCGCACGTCCCCGACACCGGCGTCAAGAACGCCGGCCGCCGGCTCGCATCGCCTGGTCGCCGGTTGGGTTGAGCCCGAGGCCACCCATCGCTGCGCCGGGTCGAGCTTAACGCCGTGATCGCCAGCAGTTCCGCTGCCGACGTCCACGCCGAGGATCAGAATTCGATGCCGCTCTTGCGGGCGGACGTGACGGGTTTCGCCCCTGGCCAGCCTTCAGGGCATTGATGCCCGCCTGCGCGGGCCATGGACGCGACCCGTCACGCCACGCTCAAGAAAGGGCCGGCGCCGGTTCCACCGGCAGATCGTGCTCTCCATCGCTTTCCTGTTTATCGTTGGAAAAACCGGTGCGGTAGAAGTCGAGCACGAAGAGCCTGAGCGCCGACGACAAGTTGCCCTGCTGTCGCTGCGAATCGATCGCACCGACCAAGTCTGACAGCGTCATGTGGCGCCGGCCCGCGATCTCCTTGAGCCCTTTCCAGAATGCATCTTCGAGACTCACGCTGGTTTTGTGACCAGCGACGACGATTGAGCGCTTAACGACTGGTGATTTCATGCAAAACACCCCCTGTAGCAGATGCGCGACATCCGAACAGAAAATATGTGCCCCAGTGTGGCCGCATTGAAAGAATTCTGGAGCGTTGCAAAAATCACACAGGTTCCGCCGCCGTGCCGCGCGCAGCACGCTGCTTGATCGCCTCGGTGATGCGGAGCTTCGCACGCGCGTCTCAAACGGCGCACGAGAGAATTTCCATGGGCGCGAATTTGCGACCGCCCCGATCGTGCGCGCTGCGGCGGCGCAGACCGAACGCGAGCGCCGCGCTGTCCGACTAGCCGGTTGCGCGCGGCGCGGACTTCGGCTCGCCCTTCGCGCGCTGCGCCTCGCGCAGCTTGCGTTCGAGCTCGGCGAGATCGAACGGTTTCTGCAACACGACGAAACCCTGCTGCACGGCATCGCGGAAGCTGTCGCTGTACCCGGTCGCGAGCAGCACGGGCATGCCCGGGTGGATGCGGCGAATGGCATGTCCGAGCTCCAGGCCGTTCATGCCGCCCGGCATCAGCACGTCGGAGAAAACGAGATCGACCTTCGGATCGCGGCCGAGCAATTCCAGGGCTTCGCGCGCGTTCGCGACCTGTTTGACCATGTAGCCGAGCTGCTGGAAATAGGCGGTGGCGACCTCGGCGACCTCCGGGTTATCCTCCACCAAGAGCGCGGTTCCCGCCCGCTGCGGCGCGGCTTCGACCTCGGCCCGCAAGCCGTCAGCCGCGGGCGTTTCGCGTGTCCGCGGCAAATAGAGCGTGATTGCCGTGCCGCGGCCGACTGCACTGGTGATCGTCGCGGTGCCGCCCGACTGTTTCGCGAAACCGTAGACTTGGCTGAGCCCGAGGCCCGTGCCCTTGCCCACCTCCTTGGTCGTGAAGAACGGCTCGAACACGTGCGGCAGAACGTCGGCGGCAATGCCGGCACCGGTATCGGCGACACGAACGGCGACGAACTCGCCTTTCAATCCATCTTCGTCCGCGTTGCCCTTGAGAAGCACCGGCCTGGCCGTGATCGTAAGCGATCCGCCCTGAGGCATGGCATCGCGGGCATTCACCGCGAGATTGAGCAGAGCGAGCTCGAACTCGCTGGCATCGACCTTGACCGCGCAACTCTGTTCGGGGACTACGACCTCGGTGGTCATATCGCCGCGCAGCGACCGGTCCAGCATCTCCTTGAGCTCGGGAAGGCGCTGCGTGAGGTCGATGACCGACGGGTTGAGCATCTGCCGGCGCGAGAATGCGAGCAACTGGCGCGTGAGGCTTTCCCCGCGGTTGGTCGCGTTGGTGATCATGTCGAGCAGGCGCGTATGCTTCTCGGAGGTCAGGTCGCGCCGCAAGCGCTGCGCGCTGCCGCCCACGATCATCAAGAGATTGTTGAAATCGTGCGCGACGCCGCCGGTCAGTTGGCCGATGGCTTCGAGACGGTGCGCCTGGCGCAACGCGGCCTCGGCGGCCTCGCGCCGCTCCGCCTCGTCGTGCAGCCGCCGCGTGCGCCGCAACGCGATGCCGATGATGACGAGGAGCAGCAGCGTGGCAGGCACGCCGAAGATGAGATGGCCCGCCATGGTCGCAAGCCATTCGCCCTCGATCGCCGCGCTGTCGATCCCGGCGACGACGTAAACTGGAAAGCCCTCAAGCTTGCGAAAGCCCACCCGCCGCTCTTGCGCACTGGTCTGCGATGCCGGGATGGTGATGATGCCGCGCTGCGCCCCCTGCGCCAGCGCCGCGTGCAGGCCGCTCTCGGCTTCGAGCCCGCGCTGCCGTTCGGGATGCTCCGGATAGCGGGCGAGGAACTTGCCGTCGGCGCGAAGGAGGGCGTAGAGGCTTCCAGGGCTGCGACCGATGAGCGCGTAGAATTCCTCGAAATAGCTCGGCAGGACGGCGACCGCCACCGCGCCATTGAACTCGCCGTCCGTGGAAATGGACGGGCGCCGCCGCGAGAGCACGAAGAACGGCGTGCCGAACGCGGTCAGCCTCGGCATCATCACGTCGCTGACATAAGTTCCGGCGTAGCCCGCCATAAGCGCGCCGAAGAAGCTGCGGTCGCGCACGTTGAAGTCGGCGGGCACCTGCGCGAGCTGACTGGAAACCAGCGGGCGCCCGTCGCGGTCGATGAGAAAAATCGCGCGCAATTGGGGGAGCGCGTCGACGATCCTTTTCAGGCGCGCGTGCAGGCGCGACTGGTCCTTGCGGAGGTCGTCGTCCGACATACCGCGTACGACTTCCTCGACCTCGGCGATCGTCCGGTCGACCGTTTGAAAGACCTTGAGCGTATGCTCATGAAGGATGTCGAGCGAGCGTTCGATCCGGTCGTCGGCGAGGGCGTGCTCGTGACGGTAGTTGAGCCAAGCGGCGAGCCCGAACAGCACCGCCGGCAGCACCGCTGATGCAACCATCATCAGCTGCAAGAGTCGAATGGCTGATTGCCGAGCCGAACGCATCGCGCATCATGTCACAATTCAACGGCGGCGACGACAAGCCTGCGAGCAGCGGCTCGAGGCCACGGGCCCTATCGCGACATCGGAGAAATCCCGCGGCTGCAAGGCATTATGGGCTTGTCGGGCCGCACTGCGGCGGCGAGATGTCGCCTCCGCCGGCTCGCGCGGTTCGCAACGATCGCGCCGATCGCCGGCGTTGCCCTGTGGCGACAGGTGGCATTCACTTCGCCGCCATGCTCTCCAGGGTCGGACACGGCCGCCGCTCGGCCGGAATCTCGTAGGCCTGGTAGTTGGTCTTGTCGACCACTGCGGTCTTCGCCAATACCTCCTTCGGCACCGGCTGCCTGCGGAGAGTGCGGACGGCGATCTCCGCGCCGAGGCAGCCCTCGACCAGGCCGTTGTAGTCGCCACTGGCCAGCATCTCGCCGGTCTTGATGAACTCCACCGCTTCCTTGCTGGCGTTGATGCCGACGATCGGCGGCAGTTTCTTCTTTGCTTGCTTGAACGCCTCGATCGCGCCGAACGCCATCGCATCATTGGCGGCGAGAACGCCGTCGACTTGCGGCGTGGCGTTCAGTTTCAGCAGCGTCGCGACCAGATCGGCGGCCGCCGGGCGGGCGTACATCGCGCTCTTCGAGAGCACGACCTTGACGTCGGGAAACTCCTTCAACGCATCCTTGAAACCGCGCAGCCGGCCGGCGGCGGTGGGAACGGCCGCCGGGCCCTCCAGCACGACGACGTTGCCCTTGCCACCCATTGCCTTGAGCAAGGCGCGCGCGGTCGCGAGCGCGATGCCATAATCGTCGGTGCCGACGAAGGCGACGGAGGAAGCACTGGCCAGCCGGTCGCCGATATTGACCAGGGGGACGTTGGCGCCGTTGATCTTCTGCGCCGCCGGAACCATGGCCTTGACGTCGACGGGGGTGAACACGATGGCGTCGCGCTTGGCGTCCAGCGCCTCGTCGACCAGCGCGGTCTGCTGGGCCACGTTGTCGGGCGAAGTCGGGATGTAATGAAAGACGGTGACCCCGTGCGCCTTCGCCGTGGCTTCGGCGCCGGCGCGCACGGCGCGGGAGATGGGATTGCCCGCGCTCTTGGTGAACACGGCGATGGTCTCGGCGTCCGCCGGCCGCGTGCCCAGCAGCGTCACGCCCATGATCGCGGTCGCCAGCCAAGCGCCATGGTGGCTCATCGCCTGCTCCCGGTTGCCTGCAGAGCCGGTCGAGGCTCCTCCTCCCGTTCTTGCCTTGCGGTCTTGCGCCGGTCGCGCCGGCCGCCTCGATCGCGCTCGGCGGCGAGCCCGGCATATCGATTACCATGCCCGCGAGCCTCCCACCATGGGACCTCTTGGAGGGCGCCCATCCCAGCCGATGTGCGGGCCCGGAAGCGGGGAGCGTGCCATCGCAAAGTCGTCCCCCCGGCGCAGGATTGCGCGAATCTTCCCTTGAACATTTCTATTTCAGATTCGATCTTGCAAATTGTCACTCCAGCGGCGTCTGGCTAGAGTTCAACGCCGACAAGAACAGACACGCGAAACTCGAGGGAGCGAACGCCGTCATTCGGGCGGCGGGCCAAGAACACGGGCTGGCGCGGCGACGGCGCGCACGGTCGAGCGCCATCGCGGCAGCGGCGTCCAGCATGCCGGCAGCGCTGGGGAAATGCATGCCGATATCGGTCACGACGTTTTGGACCATCCTGCTCATTATCCACGGGCTGCTGGCGATTGCCCTGCTGGGAGCGCTCACGCACCAGGCGGTGGCGGCGCTGATGCCGGTGCGCCAGGCGGCGGGAGGATTCGTCACCCGCTTCCGCGCGGTGCCCGCCGCCGGCTATGCGACGGCAGTGGGCGTGCTGTGGATCCTCACGTTCCTCATGGGTGCGTGGATCTACACCAAATATCGCATCTACGTCAGGATTCCGATCGAGCAGGCCGGCTTCTGGAAGACGCAAGGGTTCTTTGAATTGAAGGAGCACGCGGCGACGCTCGGCCTGGGCCTGCTGCCGATCTATTGGTACCTCTGGAAGAACGAGCAGAATCGCGATTACGATGCGCCGCGCAAGGCGGTGACCGCGCTGCTGGCCTTCATCTGCTGGTTCAACTTCCTCGTCGGCCACGTGCTCAACAACGTCCGGGGGTTCGGATCATGACCACGAGCGCCGCAACTCGATCGGCTCCGGCGAGCAGACCAGCGCCGGCAACGTCTTCGTTGGCGACCTCCGCCCGGTTCAAGGCGTTTGTCATCGTGTTCGGAATTTCCCTGCCGGTCGTGTACGTGTGCTGCGAATGGTTCAACCTGCCGCTGTTCACCTATCATCCAGCGACGAACCGCATCGAGTTCTGGTGGGGACCGGCACGGAGCGGGGAAGGGCCGACGATGTACTGGTACGGCTGGAGCTTGCTGTCGCTTCTGGTCGGGCTCGTCCTCGGCCTGCTCGCGACTCTGCTGCCCGAAGGCGCGATCAAGAGGATCCCGCTCGCCCTGGTATGGCTGTTGCCGATCCTGGCGTTCATCCCCCTCGCCTATTCGCTGATGCCGTTCTGGACGAAGTAGCAGCGCCGGCCGGCGATGCGCGGGAACGATCGCGAGGCGGAGCGGAGTTTCATTCGGTGTCGAAAATCGACCTCCTCGTGATCGTCGCCGTCATCTTCGGCGGCGCGCTTTGGATCGAGCAAGGGCATCGCGTCGTCATCGACGCTCCGACACCCGTCGAACTTGCCTCGTCGGCGCCGCCGGCGGCCTGCCCCGACAACGACAACGTGCCCTATAGTGCGGGCTGCCTGCGGTTCTTGAGCGGCGGTCACCTGTCGGGCACGGCCTGGCAGGCCAATGCCGCGGAACGCGCTGCGGCTCGCGCATCGAGATAACAAGCCCCTCGAGGATGCCGGCGGATCGACGCAGCGGTGGCGGGCCGGACGGACGGATCGTCGACGCCGACGGCGCCGTTCCTGACGGCGTAGAAATGCCTGCCGCTCATGCGGTAGAATCGCTTCCCTGCCGGCGCGGGCGACCGAGATCCGCTTTCGGCCGGCCGCCGAACGGCCGCTCCCTCGGATATCGCTGCCGCGGCACGAAGCCACCAGGAGGTTCGGGTGAAGAGCCCAGATCGGCGCGGATCGCTCGCAAGCGTGGTCGTGGGCGCGGCGTGCCTTCTCCTGTCGACCGCCCTATGGGCAGGCGGTGCGGGCTTCGGCGACGACGACGACAACAGCGAAGAGGAAGGGCCGGCCTATTTCGGCTTCGTCAAGGACACCAACGGCGCCACCCTGCCCGATGCCAAGGTCACCGTGGGGATCAAGAACCGCGGCGGCATCGTCACGCGTACCGACGCGCTCGGCGCCTACAAGGTCCCCGGCTTCGGCAAGGACGTCGACCCGCAAGACGTCGAGGTCGCGTGTGCCAAGCAGGGCTACAGGCAGCTGCGGACGGTCCGGCGCATGCGTGCCCCGAATGCCGGCGCGAAGATCCCGATCGAGACCGAGTGCACGCTGCAGCCGATCTAGGGCTCATGACCATGCGCCGTACCATCCGCCTCGCCGCCGCGACCATGCTGCTCGCGCTCGCCGCATCGGCGTCATCGGCGATGGCGCAGTCCGCGGCCGACCTCCAGCTCGTGCTCGCCGTCGACGCCTCCGGCAGTGTCGACCAGGTTCGCTTCGAGCTGCAGAAACGCGGCTATGTCGCGGCGTTCCGCCACGCGCGCGTGCTGCAAGCCATCCGCTCCGGACCGAATCAGGCGATCGCCGTCACCATGGTGCAGTGGACCGGACCGGCGCTGCAGATCCCGGTGGTGGAATGGCGCCTCGTCGGCGATGAGAACAGCGCGGAGGCCTTCGCCGACGCGATCGAACGCGCGCCGCGCCAATTGTTCGGCGGCGGCACCTCGATCAGCGGCGCCATCGACTACGCCGCCACGCTGTTTCCGAGGAGTCCCTATCGCGCGCTGCGGCACGTGATCGACGTCTCCGGCGACGGCTCCAACAACCGCGGCCGGCCGGTCACCTTCGCCCGCGACGAGGCGGTCGCCGCCGGCATCGGCATCAACGGCCTGCCGATCCTCGCGCTCGAGCCCGATCTCGACCGCTATTACTACGACAGCGTCATCGGCGGGCCCGGCGCCTTCGTCATCGCCGCGCGGGACTACGAGACGTTCGGCGAGGCCATCCTGAAGAAGCTCATCACCGAGATCGCCGCCAACGGCCGCCCGCCCCCCGCCGCCGGCGCGACATCGTCGGCGGGCAAGTCCCGCGGCGGAACTTTGCCTGCTCGGCGATGTTGTACCGCTGATCGATGATGCAGAACGGAGGCGTGCGATGGCGCAGGTCGTCACGCGATGCCGGCTGACCGGCCACTTCATGTTCATGGGGATGGATGTCGACCCCAAGGAGTTCGCCCGGGCTCCCGGTCCCTTCACCCGTAAATTCTGTCCGTTCTGCGCCTGCGATCACCTCTGGCACAGAGAGGACTCGAAATTCCTCGCGCCCAAGCCAGTGGTGCGGGCGGGTATCCAGCAGGCGAGCTGACGGCGCACGCATTTCGCAGCAGGGCGTCACACGCTCACGCCGGCAGCCTGCAGGATCGAGCGCGCCTTTGCGCGCTGGTCGTCGGAAATCACGAGACGCGCCGCAAAATCCCGACCGGCGGGGCGGGTCGCATCGATCCCCATTTTCGTGACGGTGAAATTCTCCTGATCGGACGTCGGATCGAGGATCGCCCCTTTCGCGCCGGGGATGAAGAAAATGTCCTTGTCCGGCCGCACCCGGGTCGCCACCGCCCACATCACGTCGTTGGTGTCGAAAATGTCCACGTCGTCGTCCACGACGATGACGTGCTTGGTATAGAACTCCGTGCCGAGCGTAGCCATGATCGCCGTCTGCGGCTCGCCGTCCGCGATCTTCTTCATCGAGATGTAGGCGGCAAATGCGCCGCAGGACGTATGCGGGACGTGCACCGCGCGTACGTTCGGCAAGTTCCGCCTCAGCGCATTGAGAATTTCGCCTTCCCGCGTGATGCAGGAGACCAGGATGTGATCTTTCGACATGCCCGAGGTGACGCTCTGAAACATCGCGTCGCGCCGCATGCGCACGCGATGGGCGACGAAGACGTGCTGCGTGCTGCGGTAGGACGCATAGCCCGTGAACTCGCCGAACGGACCCTCCGGCTCGCGGGTATCCGCCAGGATCTCGCCCTCGATGACGATTTCGGCGCCGGCGGGCACCTCCAGCTCGCCCACGCCGCAGCGCGCAAGGCGGTAGGGTTCGCCGAACAGGCCGCCGATGATCTCGAACTTCCTCACTTGCGGCGGGTAGGCGTAGACCATGGAGCCCATGTAATGCAGCGGGTGGGTGCCGATGGCGATCGCGGCGGGCAGCGCGTGTCCCTGCTGCTCGGCGCGGCGCTGGAATTCGTACATGCGGCGGCGCGAATGCAGCGAGACGCCGAGCCGGTTCTTGCCCTTGAGCATCAGCCGGTGGAAGCCGGTGGTATCGACCCCGGTCACGGGATCGCGCGCCGAGATCTGCCCGGCGGTGATGTAGGGGCCGCCGTCGACCGCGAACTGCAGCGGGATCGGAAGCGTGGAGAGATCGACATCGTCGCCTTCGATCACCACTTCGTTCCAGGCCGCATCCTTGACCAGCTCGCAGGGGATGTACCTTTGACACCGTTCGCGGAACGCCGTTGCCAGCGAAGGCGGCTCGACGCCGAGGCAGGCCGCCAGCAGCGCGCGGTTGGCGGTCACGTTGGTGACGACGCGCATGCCGTTTGCGCCTGGTTGCTCGAAGACGATGACGGGGCTTTTCCCGGCGCGTTCGAGCTCGAACACGATCGCGGTCATCTCGAGCCGCAGATCCACGGGCTCCCGAACGCGCAGCAACGCGTCGGGATGGTCGGTCTCGACCATGTTGAGGAAGCTGCGCAAACTCTGATTGTCGAAATTGGACGCGGTGCTCGGCATGGGATTCCCGTTCAAGCTGGTATGTCGGAGCATAGTATGGGCGACAAGCGAAACACAGATGCCAAAGCGGCGACGCCGAGGACGCAGCCCGGCGAGGGAATTGCACCATGACCGACCGTCTCGGCTACCGCCTCAAGCTCGGCATCGTCATTCCGTCGACCAACACGATCGTCCAACCGGAGACGGATGCGATGCGGCCGCACGGCGTGACCAATCATATCGGCCGTATCCAAATTCCCGACCTGCCGCTGACCAACGACGCGGAGTTCGAGCAAGTCATCGACGCCATCGGGCCCGACCTGTTCGGCGCGGTGGATCGGGTGATGACCTGCAGGCCCGCCCACCTGATCATGGCGATGTCCATACCCACATTCTGGGGCGGCCTCGCCGGCGCGGCGCGCCTGCGCCAGCGGCTGGAGGAGCGCGCCAAGGTCGCGATCTCGCTCGGCTCATCGGCCTGCGCCGAGGCGCTGCGTCGGTTCCCGCGGGTCCGCACCATCGGGCTTTTGACCCCCTACCAGCCGGTCGGCGATGCGCAGGTCGCGCGCTTCTTCGAGGAGAGCGGCTGGCGCGTCGGCGCGGTGCGAGGCCTGAAGCGGCCGAGCGAGGTGCTGATCGGGCACGCCACCGAAGCCGATCTGCGGGAAGGATTGCAAGCGCTCGCCGCCGCGAAGGTCGACGCGATCGTCCAGGCCGGGACCGACCTCGCGGTCGCCGACCTCGCCGACGAAGCCGAGCGCTGGCTCGGCATCCCGGTCATCGCGATCAACGTCGCGACCTACTGGTCGGCGTTGCGCGCCCACGGGATTGACGACCGCATACGCGGTTTCGGTTCGCTGCTGGCCGAGCATTGAGCGTCGGGTCGGGCAGGACGGCGCCGCGAGATCGGATGCGCTCCCTCTCCCCATGGGAGAGGGAGCGCATCGAGTTTGCCGACAGATCATCGGCTCAGACACGATGTGCGACTCACCCTTCAGCGACGCTGGGTCCTGAAACGAAGGCCATGCTCTCACATGCCGAGATAGGCCTGCCGGATCATCGGATCGTGCGCGAGCTCCTGGGTCGTGCCGCGCATGCCCACGCGTCCGGTCTCGATGACCAGGCCGTAGCTGGCGATCTCGAGCGCGGTCATGACGTCCTGCTCGACCAGCAGGATCGTGATGCCGGTCCGATTGATCTCCAGCAGCGCCTCGCTCAGCCGCTCGACCAGCCGAGGGGCCAGCCCGAGCGAGAGCTCGTCGATCATGAGCAGCTTCGGCCGCGACATGATTCCGCGCCCGATGGCGCACATCTGCTGCTCGCCGCCGGAGAGCGTGATCGCATCCTGGCGCTGCCGCTCGCGCAGGATCGGGAACAGCGAAAAGACGTAATCGAGATCGCGCCGGATTTCGGCATCGTCGCGCCGCAGATAGGCGCCGAGCAGGAGGTTGTCCCTCACGTTCAGGCCGCGGAACAGCCGGCGGCCCTCGGGCACGTGGGCGATGCCGCGGGCAAGGATTTGATCGGGCGCGAAGGAGGTCACATCCGCGCCGGCGAACCGGATACGGCCCGAGCTTTTCGGCAGCAGGCCCGAAATGGCGCGCAGCAGCGTGGTCTTGCCGGCGCCGTTGGAGCCGACGATGCAGGTGATCGCGCCCGTTTCGATCGCCAGGCTGATGTCCCAGAGCACGCGCACGTCGCCGTAGCCGGCGCTCAGGCCCTCGATCTGGAGCAGCGGGTCACCCACCCATCGCCTCCGGGCTGGTTTGAGCGACGCGGCGGGCGAACTTCTTGCCGAGATAGGCTTCGACCACCCGTTCGTCCTTGATGATATCGGCCGCATCTCCCTCGGCGATGAGCTGCCCGTGATGAAGCACGAGCACGCGCTGGGCGAGAGAGAGCACGACCTTCATCAGATGCTCGATGATCAGGATGGTCACGCCGCGTTCGGCGATGCGCCGGATCAGGCGGAGCGCGTCGTCGATCTCGCTCGCGTTGAGGCCGGCATTGACCTCGTCGAGCATCAGGACCTTGGGCTGCATGGCCATGCTTTTGGCGAGCTCGAGCCGCTTGCGGCCGGCGAGCGTCAGGGTCGCGGCAGGCTGATCGGCCAATCGGGCGAGCCCGGCGAATTCCAGCTGCTCGCGGGCGGCGTCCATGGCCATTGCCAGGCTCGACCGCGCGCCGCCGAACAGCGCCCCGGCCGCGACGTTCTCCAGCACGCTCATGCGCGGGAACGGCTGGACGATCTGGAAGGTGCGCGCGAGGCCGCGGCGCGCCGCCTCGAACGGCCGCTGGCCGGTGACGTCGTCGCCGCGAAACCGGATACGGCCGGACGTCGCGCGGTAGACACCCGTCATCAGGTTGACCAGGGTCGTCTTCCCCGCCCCGTTCGGCCCGATGAGCGCGACGATCTCGCCCTCCTCGAGCGCGAAGCTCACGTCGTTGACGGCATTGATGCCGCCGAAACGCCGGCTCACGCGGTCGGCCACCAGGATGACGCCGCTCATGCCGTTGCCTTCCTCGGGCGCAACCGTCTCGCGGCCTGCGCGACGAGCCTGCGGTAGGAGAGGCCGAGCAGCCCGCCCGGCAGGAAGAAAATGAGCACGACGATCACCGCGCCCAGAATGGCGCGATTGTAGTCGAGGAAATTCGCCCAAAAGACCTCGTCGAGCAGCATGAAGGCGGCAGTGCCGACGACCGGGCCGAGTACGGTGCCCGGCCCGCCGAGCAGGCACATGACCGGGACCTTGATGGACATGAGAATGGAGAACGAATCGTTGGGGTCGATGTAGCCCGTCCACGACGCATACGCGGCTCCCACCGTCCCGCAGAAGAAGGCCGACAGCGTATACGCAATGACCTTGTAGCGGTTGGTATCGACGCCGACCATGTCGGCGGCATCCTCGTTCTGCTGGATGCAGCGCAAGCCGTATCCGAGGCGGCTGCGGTCGACGAGCACCGTGACGATGAAGACCACGACCATGATCGAGATCATGACGACCAGGAAGGTGCGCGCCACGACGTCCGGGCCGCCGCTCAACAGCGGCAGATTGAGCCCGTCGCCGCCGCCGGTCACGCTGTCGGCGGACGAGATGACCAGCCGCACCACTTCCACCACGCCGATCGAGGCGATCGCGAAGTAGTGGCCGCGCATGCGCAGGATGATCGCTCCGAGCGCAGCCGCGAAGGCGCCGACGGCGAGCGTCGCGATCGTCCAGGCCAGAACCATGGGCACGCCCGCCCGCTGCGCCAGCGCGCCGGCATAACAGCCCGAGACCGAAAAAGGCCGCGGTCGAGAACGAGGGATATCCGGTGAAGCCGCCGATGAAGTTCCATGACAGGGTGAGCGTCGTGAACATCGCGATCATGATCGCCAGGCGCACGATGTAGTTGCCCGCCCACAGCGGCGTCGTCGCCAGCGCGATCACCCAGGCCGCGAAGATGAGGCAGGTCATCCACCGCGGCATCATTCGTACCCCTTGATGCCGGTCAGTCCGGTCGGCCTGACCACGAGCAGCACCAGCATCAGCACGAATCCGACGGTAAGCGCGTGTTGCGGTCCGAAGAATTGGCCGGCAAAGCTCTCGATGATCCCGAGCACGATGCCGCCGACGAGTGCGCCGGGCACGCTGCCGAGCCCGCCGATCACGCACACCACGAACGCCTTGCCGAGATAGGTGCCGGCGAGATTGGTGGTGACGGGATAGACCATGGCGAAGATCGCGCCGGTGGCGCCGGCCATCAGCGCGCCGATGCCGAAGGTGATGGCGTAGATGCGCTCGACCTGGATACCCATGAGCGAGGCCGCGGCGCTGTCCATGCGCACGGCGACGATCGCGCGGCCGATCCGCGAGCGGCGCATGACGAGATAGAGCAGGCCGGTCAGCAGCAAGGCCAGCGCCATTCCGAGCAGGCGGTCGACCGGCATGACGATGCCGCCGATGTCGAGCGCGCCGAGGTCGAGGGTCACCCGCCGCGGCGTGGCCGTGTAGTACACGGTCATGAAGTTGTAGAGGATGAGGTCGAGGCCGAAGGTCAGCGTCAGGGTGGTCAGGACCGGCTCGCTGACCACCCGGTTGATCACCATGAGCTGCGTCACGTAGCCGAGCAGGTAGAGCGTGAGCGCGGCCGCCGGCAACGCGACGAGAGGATTGAGGCCGAAGTCGTACCAGGCGAAAAAGGTCAGGTAGCCGCCGAACACGATGAACGAGCCGTGCAGCATGTTGATGATGTTGAGCACGCCCCACACCAGCGAGAACCCGACCGCGAGGCAGGCGTAGAGCGCGCCCAGCACGATCCCATTCACCAATGTCTGCAGATATGCCATCGCCTCCCCGGCGCTGCCCGCGACGGGCCCGCGGCGTCCGGCACCGCTCGCGCAGCGGCCGATCGTATCAGCACGGCAACGCGGCCGCGCCGCCGGCAATGCCGGAGCGGACGCCCGCAGGCCGCGCCTGCGGGCGAGCGCGAGACCGTCACTTGATCAGCTGCATGTCCCCGTTTTTGATGTCGGCGGGAGCGAGCACCTTGATCTGCTTGTCCTGCACCTGGATGATCGGCAGGTCGCGCGCCTGGTTCATGCCGTTGGCGCTGAACTTGACCGGTCCGTAGAAGGTGGAGATGTCGGTCTTCGCGAGCGCATCGCGCACTTTGCTCTTGTCGATGGAGCCCGCCCTTTCGATCGCGTCCTGCAGCACGACGACCGTCGCCGCGCAGGAGGCGTGGACGTAGTCGGGGTCGCTCTTCTCGCGGGCGAGAAATTCCTTGTAGAAGTCCTCGGTCGTCGGCCATATGCCCACGCCCTTGTAGCTCGTCGTCTGGTGCCACCAGCTCGAGCTGGTCACTCCGTTGGCCAAGGGGCCGAGCCCGTCGATGTATTCCTTGTAGGCCGGGCCGGCCACCATCGAGATGATCGGCGCCTTCACGCCGAGGTCCGACATCTGCTTGCGCGCGAGGATCAGATCTTGGGTGTAGCCGGTGACGTAGATCCAGTCCGGATTGCCGGCCTTGATCGCCGACAGCGCCGCCGAGTGGTCCATGCTGCCGACGGCGTAGAGCTGGTCGTAGACCACATCGAGCCCGCCGGCCTTCGCGGCGGCGGACACGCCCTGCGCCATCGATTTCGGGAAGATGTCGTCGCGCCCGAGCACCGCGACCCGCTTGAGCGGCGGGTACTTCTCCTTGAAGAATTTCACCATCGGGGCGAACATGCCGGCATTGGGCGAGAGCGTCCCGAACAGATGCTTCAGGCTCTGGTCGAAGACCGATTCCGAGGACGCCGCGCAGGCGATGATCGGCGTCTGGTAGCGCTCCGCGATGGTGGCGACGATCTTGGTATGCCCGGATCCGAACGGCGAGAGCAGGAAATCGACCTTGTCGTCGGTGATCAGCTTTTCGGCGAGCTGGGCGGCGCGCTGGCCGTCGGACTGGTAATCGTACTCCGCCAGCTGGACCTTCATTTTCTTGCCGCCGACATTGATTCCGCCGGCGGCGTTGACCTTCTCCAGCCACATCTTCCAGACGACGTCCTGTTTCTTGGCCTCGTCGGCGAGCGAGCCGGTGAGCGCCAGCGGCGCGCCGATCTTGATCATGTCGGCAGCCTTCGCTGGAGACGCCGAGATGGCCATCGCTGCGAGGCCCGCGGCGACGATGAGGGTGCCGGAATACCCGGCGTGGGTGGATCGCATGTCTTGCCTCCGGTCCAAGGTCATAGGGGCGGCTCTGACGGGCGATCGCCGGACGGGGAAAAGTGCCCGCGACCGCACGACACTCCCGCCAGCGGCGGGAGCACGGGCCATGGTAGCGCATGCATCATCGACAATGTTGCCCAACGTTTCGGCAGGATTACAGCTGATTCTGCCTTGGAAGCGGCAAAATCCACATTGGAATTATTAGCGGACGTCTCGACTGGCGCTAAAATAGCTTCCTTCACCTGGCGCGGCGCGCCGACCGGATCGTGGGCTCGACCTTGAACAAGCACGGCAGCGGCGTGGGTGCGAGGCTTCGGCGCAAGGAGGATGACCGGTTCCTCCACGGCCGCGGGCAGTATATCGGCGACCTGCGGTTCCCGCGCATGCGCGAGGTCGCCTTCGTGCGCAGCCCGGTCGCGCACGCGCGGCTGCTCGCGGTCGGCGTGCCCGAGCGCCTTCGCGGCTCGGTCTTCACCGCCGAGGACCTGGCGGGGGTCCTTCCGATCCGCGCGGTCTCGCCGCTCCCCGGGTTTCAAGCATCCGAGCAGCCCGTCCTCGCCACCGGCAAGATCCGCCACGTCGGCGAGCTCATCGCGATGTGCGTGGCCGACACCCGGGCGGAGGCGGAGGATATCGCCGCCGCGGTCACGATCGACTACGAGGAGCTGCCGGCGGTCGTCGACATGCTCAAGGCGCAGGAGCCCGGCGCCACGCTCGTGCACGACACCATCAAGCGCAACGTCTACCTCGAGGTCGGCTTCGACGGCCCGATCGAGGCGGTCGCGCGGACGGCGCCCGTGAAAGTCTCCCGCGAGCTGCGCACCTCCCGCCAGGTGATGTCGCCGATCGAATGTCGCGGCTTCATTGCGCAATGGGACACGCGACTGAGCCAGTTGATCCTGCACGGCGCGACCCAGTTCCCGCATGTCGTTCGCACCGGGCTGGCGCAGGTGCTCCAGATCCCCGAGATCCAAATTCGCGTCGTCTCCCCCGATGTCGGCGGCGGCTTCGGCTACAAGGCCATCCTGGCGTCGGAGGAAGTCTGCTTGTGCTGGCTCGCCATGCGCTGCGGCTATCCCGTCCGCTGGCTCGAGGATCGCCGCGAGCAGCTGACCGCGAACGCGAACTGCCGCGAGCATCACTACCGGATGTCGGCCTACACCGACGAGGCGGGACGGATTCTCGCCTTCGAGGCCACGGCGGCGGTCGATTTGGGCGCCTATTCCGCCTACCCCTTCACGTCCGCGATCGAACCCTCGCAGGTCGGCGCCATCCTGCCGGGCCCCTACGTGATCCCGGCCTACCGCTGCAAGGCGGCGGCGGTGGTGACCAACAAATGTCCGCAGCTGCCGTACCGCGGCGTCGCCCGGCCGAATGTCTGCTACGCCATGGAATTGATGATCGACGCCATCGCGCGACGGATCGGCCGGGAGCCTTACGAGGTCCGCCTCGCCAATCTGGTGCGTCCCGAACAGATGCCGTTCGACAACATCACCGACAAGCATTTCGACAGCGGCGACTATCCGCAGCTCCTGCGCATGGCGATCGATGCGATCGGCCTGCCTGCGGTTCGGGCGCGGCAAGCGCGCGGCGAGCCCGACGGCCGGCTGATCGGACTGGGCATGGCGGCGTTCTCCGAGCAGACCGCCCACGGCACCACCGCCGACGGCAAGCGGCGCGCCCTCTACGAGCAGGCCTTCGCCCGCCTTACCCCGGACGGGCGTCTCGAGGTCAGGGTCGGAATTCAGAGCATCGGACAGGGATTGGAAACGACGCTGGCGCAGATCGCGAGCGAATATCTCGGCATCGATCCGGCCGACGTGCACGTCAAGCTGGGCGATACCGAGCTCTCGCCTTATTCGAGCGGCGCCTGGGGGTCGCGCGGCATCGTGTGGGCGGGCGGGGCAACGGCGCGGGCCTGCAAGGAGCTGGCCGGCCGGGTCGCCAAGATCGGTGCGGCGAT
Source organism: uncultured Alphaproteobacteria bacterium (assembly GCA_963758945.1). Lineage (GTDB taxonomy): Bacteria > Pseudomonadota > Alphaproteobacteria > Rhizobiales > Xanthobacteraceae > VAZQ01. The sequence goes on from CAVWXY010000002.1 coordinate 93,607, forward strand.
GTTGCAGACCGATGTCGGTTCGGTCGAGGTGCGCGATAGCGGCGTGTACGGCCCGCGCGGAAGCGTCTCGCTGGGCGATATCGCACGGGCGTTCTATCTGGCGCCGGCCGACCTGCCCGGCGACATCGACTCGCACGGGCTCGAGGTCACCGAGGGTCACGCGCCGAAGCGGCTCACCGGCATTCATACCGGCTCGGTTCACGCGGCCGTCGTTGCCGTCGATCCGGAAACCGGCGGGGTCGAGATTCTCGATTACGTGGTCGCGGAAGATGCCGGCGTGCTGGTCAACCCGATGGTCGTCGACGGCCAGATCCAGGGCGGCACCGCCCAGGGCATCGGCTCGGCCTTGTTCGAGGAAATGCCTTTCGATACCCAGGGCCAACCGCTCGCGTCGACGCTTGCCGACTATCTGCTTCCCGGGTGCCCGGAGGTGCCCGATATCCGCATCCTCCATATGGAGACGCCGTCGCCCTATACCGAGTTCGGACAGAAGGGTGTCGGCGAGGGCGGCGCCATCGGGCCCGCGGCGGCGATCGCCAACGCCGTCAACGACGCGCTGCGGCCTTTGGGGGTGGAGCTCTGCGAGATACCGATGACGCCGCGCCGCATCCTCGCCGCGCTGGCCCGCGCCAGGCTGGCCGCCTGAGCGCACCCGCGAAGGCCATGAACATGCCGGCAGGTCTTGCAGTGTCCGACGAGCTCACGATCGAAGGCGATGTCCTGGTTGTCGGCGGCGGCGGCGCGGGCATGTTCGCGGCGGTCGCCGCCGCGCGCGGCGGCGCCCGCGTCGTCCTCGTCGACAAGAACGTGGTCGGACGCGGCGGCGCCACCATCATGGCGCAGATGACCTGCGCCTCGGCCCTCGGCGAGGTCGAGCCGGACAGCCCGCAGCTCCACCTCGAGGACACGCTCGAGGCGGGTCGCGGACTTTGCAACGAGGATCTCGCCGCGCTCCTCTGCGAAGGCAGCCCGAAGCGGATCCGCGAGCTCGCGGGGTGGAACGTCAATTGGGCGCGCCGCGACGACGGCAAGATCAATCAGGTCAAGGCGCCCGGCCACAACCGCCAGCGTTGCGTCTACGTCGATTTCCTGAGCACCGGCGCGGCGATCTGCGCCGCCTTGCGCAACCGGGTCAGCCGCGACTCGAATATCCGCCGGATCAGCAACGTTACCGTGAGCGACCTCGTCGTTCACGACGGCGAGGTCGTCGGCGCGGTCGGCGTCGACGTGCCCACGGGCACGCCGGTCAAGCTCAAATGCAGCGCGGTGATCCTGTGCACCGGCGGGCTGACCAAGATGTTCGCCCGCACCACCGCGTCCAACAATCTCGCCGGCGAGGGCATCGGCCTCGCCTTGCGCGCCGGCGCCCGCGTGATCGACATCGAATTCCTGCAGTTCTATCCCAACGGTCATCTTGCGCCGCGCATGGTCGGGCTCGACCCCACGACCTGGGAGCCGACGCGGGTCAAGCTCGGCGGACGCCTGCTCGACGGCAACGGCGACGAGTTCCTGCACCGCTACGGCGAGGGGGACGGCGGCAACTACGACACCGCGCGTGACATATTGACCTATGCGATCTGCAAGGAGGTCGAGGCCGGACGCGGGACGCCGCATGGCGGGGTTTATCTGTCGTTCCAGCACATCGGCGAGCAGAAGCTCAGGAACGCCTTGGGACCGGTGGTCAAGATTTTCGAACGCAATGGCATCGATCTCGCGAAGCAGCCGGTCGAAGTGTTTCCGATCGCGCACTATCAGATGGGCGGCGTCGAGGTGGATACCGACATGGCATCCTGCGTACCCGGCCTGTTCGCGGCCGGCGAGCTCGCCGGCGGCGCCAACGGCGCCAACCGGCTGTCCGGCAACGCGCTGCCGGAGGCGGTCGTGTTCGGCGAGCGCGCCGGCGAGAGAGCCGCGCAGTTCGTGTCGCGAAACAAATCGGCAGAATGGGCGGAACCGGCGGCGCGAGCGCACATCGATCGCGTTCGTGCCATGGTCGGGAGGAACGCAGGCCATGGGCGCTCACCCGCGCGCCTGATGGCCGAGCTCAAGGAGCTGATGTGGCGCAAGGTCGGCCCGTTCCGCAACGCGCGCGATCTCGGCGCGGCGCTCGACCGCATCCGCACGATGCAGCGCGACGATCTCGACGGGCTCGCGGTGTCGCCGCAGCCGGCCTACAATACGAGCCTGGTCGAATGGCTGGAATTGCGCAACGGCTTGGTGGCGGCGGAAGCGGTGGCCACCGCGGCGCTGCGCCGGGAGGAGAGCCGCGGCGCCCACCAGCGCGACGATTTCCCGCAAGCGAGCGACCGCTATCTCGCCAATCAGCGGCTGTCGCTGAGCGACGGCGCGCTGGTGTCGAGCTTCTCGAGGCTGCACGCATGACCGCTTCCGACAATGCCGGCGCCCCCGCGCGCAAGACCGCGCGGCTCAAGATCTGGCGCGGCACCAGCCGGGACCGCGGCGGCTACGCGGAATTCGACGTGGCCTACGAGGACGGCGACTCGGTGCTGGATGGCCTTGTCCGCATCCGGCTCGAGGGCGATCCCGACTTGGCCTTCCGCTTCAGCTGCTTCAATGCCAATGTCTGCAAGGAGTGCACGATGTTGATCGACGGCGAGGTCGAATACGCCTGCATCGCAAAGCTGCGGCCCGGCGTCATTCAGCTCGACCCGCTTCCGAACCTTCCGCTCGTCCGCGACCTCGTGACCGACACCCTCTCGCGCAAGGAAAGGATCTGATCGCAGTGTCGGAGCCGGCTGCAAAGCACGCGACGGCGTCCGCTGCCGGCGGCCTGCAGCGGCGCCGCACCGCTCTGATCTCGCCTTACCGAAACCCGCATAGCTGGTGAACCCGTCATGAAGCCGGTCGCATTCGAGTATGCGCGCCCCGCTACCCTCGCCGAGGCTGCCGGGCTGCTCGGGAGGGAGAACGGCTCCGCCAAGGCCTTGGCCGGAGGGCAGTCGCTCGGGCCGATGCTGAACTTGCGCCTCGCCCAGCCCGATCTCCTGGTCGACCTCACGTCGATCCCCGAGCTGACCGCGGTGACGGACGAGCGCGACCACATCGATCTCGGCGCCTGCGTCACCCATGCCGACATCGAGGACGAGCGCGTTCCGGACCATACCAACGGCCTTCTCCGCCACGTCGCGGGCCGCATCGCCTACCGTGCCGTGCGCAACCGCGGCACCATCGGCGGGAGCGTGGCGCATGCGGACCCTGCCGCGGACTGGATCTCCGCGCTGGCGCTGGCCGACGCCCGGGCCATCGTCTCGACGCCGCGAACGGGCCGGCCAGTCGCGGTGGGCGATTTGATCGTGGCGGCGTTCACCACGGTGCTTGAGCCCGGCGAGCTCATCCGCTCGATCCGCATCCCGAAATTCTCCCCGCATGCCCGCTGGGGGTTCTACAAATTCAGCCAGAAGGCCGGGGAGTTCGCCCATGCGATCGGCGGCATTCTTTACGACCCCGCGCGCGGGATGTTTCGCGCCGTGATCGGGGCCATCGAGACCGCGCCGATCGTCGTTCCCGATGCCGCGGCGCTGTTCGGCGGCGGCTTCGGCTCCGACCTCGCCGAGCGCCTGGATGCCGCGACGGTCCGCCAGCTCCTCGACGGCAAGGGCGTGCGCGACGACTACATCCGCGGCCTCGCCGCCGTCGCGCTGCGGCGCGCCGCCAGGCAGGCGTGCGGGTCGTGAGCATGTTCTCGCTTGCCATCAACGGGCGGCGGGTCGAGGCCGCAACCGAGCCGCGCCTGAGCCTCGCCGACTTCCTGCGCGAGCATGAGTTCCTCACCGGCACCCACATCGGCTGCGAGCACGGCGTGTGCGGCGCGTGCACGGTGCTGATCGACGGCGCGCCCGCCCGCTCCTGCATCACGCTCGCGCTCGCCTGCGACGGCGCCGAGGTCACGACCATCGAAGGCCTGGAGCAGGATCCGGCGATGACCGTGCTGCGCGAGGCGTTCTCGGAATGGCACGCCTTGCAGTGCGGATATTGCACGCCCGGCATGCTGATCACCGCCCGCGACATCCTCTTGCGGCTTCCGGCCGCCGACGAGCGCAGGATCCGCCTCGAGCTGTCCGGCAATCTCTGCCGCTGCACCGGCTATGTCGGCATCGTCGCCGCGGTCAAGAGCGCGCTGGCGCAGCAGCAGGCATCGCAACGTGTCGACGCAGCGCCGACGCGCGGTCTCGGCCCGGTCGGATCGCATCCGCCGAGCGCAGCGCTGAGCTCTTCCCGACGGTCGCGCAACCGGGGCGACGCGCAGGAGCCGCCGCCGGCCTCGCAACCCGTCGAGAACCTCGAAGCCGTCGATTGGACGACCGTCGAGCGGGAAGGCGTCGAGTTGCGGCAATCGTTTGCCGTGCCGTTTGCCCGCGCGCAGGTGTGGGACTTCTTCTCGGACCTCGACCGCGTGACCCGCTGCATGCCGGGTGCCCGCCTGACCAAGCCGCCGCAGGGCGGCCTGGCGGAGGGCGAGATCCACGTGAAGCTCGGTCCGATGCTCAGCGTGTTTCGCGGCGCGCTCGCGGTCGAGCGCGACGATGATCGCTGTCGCGGCGTCGTGCGCGGTGCGGGACGCGACGCGAAAGGACCGTCGAGCGCGCGTGCGATCATCGCCTACGACGTGCGCTCCGTGCATGCCACGGCGTCGCAGGTCGACGTCTCGGTGAAGTTCCTGCTCTCGGGCGCGCTGGCGCAGGTCAGCCGCACCGGCCTGGCCAGGGACGTCGCCGACCACCTCACGCGCCTCTTCGCCCGCAATCTCGAGCAGCGGCTCGGCGGCGCGCCCGCGGGCGACGCCGCGGGCGATGTCCTGGACGCCGCGGGCGCGGCCCGCTCCGCGCTCTGGACGCGCGTCAAGGCGCTGTTCCGCGCGCTGCCGGATTATTTTTCGCGCAAGCGTTGATGACGCGAGGGGCCGAGTTTGCGGCTCGGACTGATCCCATTTCAGCGAGACGCGCTTTGGATTAGCTAGTGCGCGCGGGCGGCCGCGTCGGTCACCACCTTGTAGGCCGCGCTGAGCTTGGGCTTGTGCGCGGAGACGTCGGCGCCGACGCTCGCCAGCGTCTTCATCATTTCCGCCTGCTGGTCGGGCGGCAGGCTGATGAGCTCGCCCCCGCGCTCCACCCAGGTCTTGCGCATCTTGTCGACGAAATCGGCCGCGCCCTGATTGATCGCCACGGTTTCCCGGGCGGCAGCCTTGTCGACCACCTGCTGCAGATCCTTGGGCAGCGACTCGTACCACCTGCGGCTGATCTCGACGATCAGGAAGATCGAGGGCTGGTTGGTCTCGGTCACGTATTTGGCCGCGTCCTGATACTGCATGGGAACGAAGACGTTGAGCGCGGCGATGGCGCCGTCGATGGCGCCCTGCTGGATCGCCGGCAGCACATCGCCCAGCGTCATCGCCACCGGCGTCGCGCCCAGCCGCTTGAGCGCCTCGAATTGGAAGTCCGACGCGAAGATGCGCAGCTTCTTGCCCTTGAAGTCCTCGAGCTGGCGGATCGGTTTCTTGGAGACGATCGAGGACGGCGTCGCCAGGAACAGGCCGGCGCCGTGCAGCCCCTTGCCGGCGCCCAGCCCGAGCATCAGCTTGAGCACCTGCGGGTCCGCGGCGACGTGCTGCCCCTGCTGCATCGACGCAACCAATCCCGGGGCGGTCATCACCTCGAAGCGCTCGTCCACGCCGACGAAAAACTCGGGCGGAATGATCGTGCATTGGATGGCGCCGAACTGCGTGCCTTCGATCTGCCGCGCGATCGGGCCGAGCTGGCTCGCAGGATAGACCTCGGCCTTGATGCGTCCGCCGGAATCCTTTTCGACCGCGGCGGCCAGATTCTTGGCGACCTGGTGCACGGTGTCGTTCAAGGTCGGAAGACTGATCTTCATCACATAGGTTTTCTGCTCCCCTGCCCGCGCCGCGCCGAGCGAGAGCGATAATGCGAATGCGCCGGCGGCCAAGACCGCCGGAATGCCGATGGCACGCCTCGAAAGATGCATGTTGTCCTCCCTGGTGTTGTCCCGCGAGCGTCGGCACGCACGTGGAGCAAGCGCCGAGGCGCCCGCGCGAGAGCGCGGGAAGCCCGACACCGGCGTGCGGCCGCACGCGAACTTTTGTTTTTTGCTATGGCGGACAGCCGCGCCACGTGCGCGTCGCCGGCCCTCTAAAATGGGGCCGCAAGGCGATGCTAGGTCATCGCCCCCGGCCGCGCAACGAGATGGCGGCCGGCCGCCGCCGCGACATCACGTGCACGCCGTGCGGCAAATAACCGCCGTGAAACGAACGGCAGCTTGACGGCGCACCAGGTCGTGACCCCGCTGCGCGCAAGGTCCTGGGCGGCTCGTCGGAAATTGCGCGGCTTTATCGGAGAGATGCCGCGGCGGCCAAATCGGGGATTGCGCCGCAGGGCCGCAGTCGACCAGAATTCGAAGACTGATCAGGCTTGGGGAGAGCAGCGATGACGACGATGGTGGCAGCGCGCCTTCACAATTACGGCGAGCCGATGCGGCTCGACCGCATTGCGATCCCCGAGCCGAGGCCGACGGACGTCCTGGTCGAGGTCAAGGCCTGCGGCATCGTTCCCAACCTCGCGCGCGTGGTCGCCAACTTCTTCGGGACACAAACCCCGGACCTCAAGATCATGCCGCCGCTGCCGGCGATCTTCGGGCTCGACCCGACCGGCACCATCGCCAAGGTCGGCGATGAGGTGCGCTCGATCCGGCCGGGCGACCGCGTCTACGTCAATCCGGCGCGCAAATGCGGGTCGTGCCGCATGTGCCGCGGCGGCCAGCCGCTCGACTGCCCCAACTTCACCTTCCAGGGCTATTTCGGCCGCTCGCAGGAGATCATGAAGGCCTACCCTTATGGCGGGCTGTGTCAGTACATCACCGCGCCCGAGGACGCCCTGGTCCAGCTGCCGGACAACGTCAGCTTCGAGGTGGCGGCGCGCTTCGGCTATTTCGGCACCGCCTATGCGGCCATGAAGAAGCTCGGCGTCGGCCCCGGGCAGACCTTGCTGGTGAACGGCATCAGCGGAACGCTCGGCCTCAACGCGGCGATGCTCGCCCTGGCCATGGGTGCGACGAAGATCCTCGGGACCGGCCGCAACGCTGCGCTGCTCAGCCGGGTCAAGAACTTGTCGCCGCAACGCATCGACGTGTTCGCGGTCGAGGACGCCAAGCCGCCGCCCGCCGGCGGCCAGGCTCCGTTGGTGGCCTGGGCAAGAGCGATGACCGAGGGCTACGGCGTCGACGGCGTGCTCGATTGCCTGCCGCCGGGCGCCTCCGCAGCCGCGCTGATGCGGGCGCTCTACACGCTGCGGCGCGGCGGGCGCGCGGCGAATGTCGGCGCGGTGATGGAGGTGCTGCCGCTGAACGCGTTCTGGCTGATGACGAACCGGATCGGGCTGCAGGGCTCGGTCTGGTTCACCACCGGCGAAGGCCAGGAGATGGCGGCGATGGCGGCGGCGGGAACGCTGGACGCATCGGCGCTGGAGCACCGCGTCTTCCCGCTGTCGCAGGTCAACGAGGCGCTCGCCGGCATGGACGATCGCGACGGCGGCTTCACCAATTTCATCGTCGATCCGACCCGTGTCGATTGACCGGCAGCGCGCATCGCGCTGGCGACGGCGAGCGCGCGCATCCTGCGCCGGCGAGTTGGGGCGGATCGTTCAGAAAGTACCGGGCGCGGACTGGCGCAGCGCGCGGCTTCAGCGCGGCAGCACGCACGGAATGATCTGGCGGCCGTGTCGCCGGTAGATGTGGAAATCGGCGTCCGTGGTCAGCAGCACGGGTTCGTTCAGCGTCTCGCTCATGCGGACAAGGCAGGCATCCGCGAGACTCATCGGCACGTCGGCATATTTCTCCAGCAGCTTGAGCACTGCACCGATGTCATCGGCGAAACGATAGCCACAGACGACGGCGCCGCGTCCAAGCAGCGAGGCGAGGCTTCGCGTCCCGCGCGCCCCGAGCAGATGAAAAGCCTCCGATAGCACCGCCTCGCAGGTTATCCAGGGAGGCGGCATGCGCAACGCAAGCGCCGCGGCCCAGCGATGATTGGCATCGCGGCGGCTGAGAAGCGCTACGAGAAACCCGGCATCAACGAGCGCGCTTGTCGCCATAGCCGGTCGACTTCAGGTACTCTTTCGTCCGCGCGCTCAAATCGCGCGGCAGCCCGTCGACCGAGCCGATCAGGTCGGCGATGGCGTCGAGTGGCGCCGGCTGTCGCCGACGCCCACGAGGCCCGGTCAGTCGCTCCCGCACCACGTCGGATTTCGAGAGCTTGCGCCGGCGCGATTCGGCTTCGATCTGGGCAACCAGGGCTTCCGGCAATCGAACTGTCAACGTCTTCATAGCGCCATCGTATTACATCGTCGGCACATGCGCAATACGCCCGCTCCCTCTTGCGGATGATGACCTCGTAGGTGGGTCGAGCGCAGCTCAGCCCACCGCGCCAGTCTCGGCGCGAGAGCGATGATGAGTGAACGCGCTCGAGGCACAACCCATTCCTGCGCGGCCCGTGCGCGCCGCATTTCGGCCTGCCGCGAGCTCGTTTTCGCCGGCAAGCCGGTGGTCGACGGTAGGTGATTTTGCAGATCGTAGATACGGCGCGGCTGCGGGCCTGTCCGCGCCAACCGTCCCATCGCGATCAGTTCGCCGCCATGTTGGCGCGCTTGATCAGCTCCAGCATGAGCTTGGCGTCGGCTTGCAGGTAGGCGGCGTAGGCCTCGGGATCTTTCAGGAAAACTTGGGCGCCCTGCGATTCGATCTTGTCCCGCACTTTCGGCGTGCTCAGCGTCTTGGCGATGGCGGCATAGAGCTTGCCGATGATCTCGCGCGAGGTTCCGGCCGGCGCCGAGATGCCGTACCAGGTGCTCATCGCGAAATCGGGATAGCCGGCCTCGGCCATGGTGGGCGTGTCGGGCAGCGCCTTGGCGCGCGTCGCGCTGGCGACGGCGAGCGCGCGCAGCTCGCCGCCCCGCACCTGCGACAGCACCGCCGGGACATTGAGAAACGCCAGATCGAGGCGGCCGCCGATGAGATCAACGACGGCCGGCGCGGCGCCCTTGTAGGGCACCTCGATCAGCTTCACGCCGGCGCGCTGCTGGAGCAGCAGGCCGAGAAACTGCGGGATGCTGCCGACCCCGACGGTGGCGAAGGTCATGTTGCCGGGAGCGCTGCGGGCGGCGGCGACGAGCTCCGCCACGCTCTTGTAGGGACGGCTCGGCGGCACGACCAGCACGTTCGGCACGTCGGCGACGGTGGCGATCGGCGCAAACGACTTGATGCCGTCGTAGCCCGCCTCCTTCATCAGCGCCGGCGTGATCACGTGCGACGGCGAGCCTCCGATGAACAGCGTGTAGCCGTCGGGCCTGGCTTGCGCGACGGCGCGGGCGCCGATGGCGGTGCCGGCGCCCGGGCGGTTGTCGACGACGACCGGACGGCCCAGCGCCTCGCTCATCCCCTCGGCGACCGTGCGCGCGAGCAGGTCGGCCGGGCCGCCGGCGGCGTAGGGGTTGACCAGCGTGATCGGCCGCTCGGGAAAGGACTGGGCCAGCGCTGCTCCCGCTGGCGGCAACAGAGCGAGCAGAATTGCGAGTGCCAGGCGTTTCATGCATTCCTCCCGCAGCGGCCGCGGTGGCGCCGGATCGGCGCATGACCGGCGCCTTCTGGCGCGCCGCCTTTGCACATACGATAGTGCAGAGCCGCACAGCTGGAAACCGCATCGGCCGCGCATGACGCAAACTCCGCCGCACACCCTGTTGCCCACCACGCTGGTCGGCAGCTACCCGCAGCCCGACTGGCTGATCGACCGCCGGCGGCTCATCGAGATCGTTCCGCCGCGCGCCCGCGCGCGCGAGCTGTGGCGCGTCGAGGAGCCCTGGCTCGAGCAGGCGCAGGACGACGCCACGCTGCTCGCGATCCGCGACCAGGAGCGCGCCGGCATCGACGTCGTCACCGACGGCGAGATGCGCCGCGAGAGCTACTCCAACCGCTTCGCCACCGCGCTCGACGGCATGGACAGCGAAAATCCGGCGCAGGTCCCCTCGCGCACGCCGGGTCGCATCCAGATCGTGCCGCGGGTCGTCGGCCCGATCCGGCGCCGGCAGCCGGTCGAGGTGCGCGACGTCGAATTCCTGCGCGCCAATACCGACCGGCCGATCAAGATCACCATTCCCGGCCCTTTCACCATGACGCAGCAGCTCCACGACGAGCACTACCGCGACGAGGTCGCGCTGGCGTTGGCCTGCGCCGCGGCGCTGAACGAGGAGATCAGGGACCTGTTTGCCGCCGGCGCCGACGTGGTGCAGCTCGACGAGCCGTTCCTGCAGGCGCGCCCGGAGGCGGCGCGGCGATTCGCGGTGCCGGCGATCGACCGCGCGCTCGACGGCGTGCGCGGCACCACCGCGCTCCATCTCTGCTTCGGCTATGCCGCGCGCGTGAAGGAGAAGCCTTCCGGCTACTCGTTCCTCGGAGAGCTCGCGGCCTGCAAGGTCGACCAGATCTCGATCGAGGCCGCCGAGCCCAGGCTCGACTGCGCGATCCTTGAGCGGCTGCCGGACAAGCGCATCATCCTCGGCGTGCTCGATCTCGGCGACATGGCGGTGGAGACGCCGGCGCGCGTCGCCGAGCGCATCCGCCGCGCGCTCCCTTACGTGGCGCCGGAGCGGCTGATCGTGGCACCGGATTGCGGGCTGAAGTACCTGCCGCGCGAGGTGGCCTTCGCCAAGCTGCAAGCGATGGTCGCCGGCGCGGCCATCGTGCGCCGCGAGCTCGAGGGATAGTCAATGAATGCTCGGCCCACACGTCTCAGAAATCGAGACCGATCGTGCCGCTTCTCTTGAGCAATCCAATCTCATGAACCGTCGCCGCTGAAGTGTGGAAACAGGAAAGGCAGCCAATCGCTGGGAACGACTTCTCGAAAATGGCTGGTTGAGCTATTCACTGCATGCACGATCTTGAGGCATGAGCGTCGATTTCTGTCTTGAACACCCGTCAGCTCAAACTTTTTTATGGCTTCCCCCATAAAAGTGTGATCCTCACCAAAATCCATGTTCGGAAATGGGACAGCTTCCCACACCTTCCTCTTAAACACGTACGAAAAGCCGAAGCCCAAGAGATCCGTATTCAAGAGCGAACTGTATTTGCCTTCCGAATTGTTACCTGACCGATCCCAATAGCCCAGCTTTTTATTCCGAATGTCGTACTGAAAGAAACCATACAGCTTCGCTAAGTCGGCCCCGTCATGTTCCAGGAGGGAGACCATCTGCTTAAGGTAGTGCGGCGCGTAATAATCATCGTCATCGAACATCGCAATGATCTGGCCGGTCGCGCGGCGGCAAAGCTCGTTACGCTTGGCGCCGATGGTCATCTGCATGCCAGCGCGGGAAACGTGTTGAACTCGTCGATCATCTGGCCACGCCGGAAGCGGCGATGGCTGTGTTCTGTTATCCAGGACCAGCCATTCAAAATTCTGAAACTCTTGCTTCTGGACGCATTTGTAAATGCTTTGCCAGAAATGGGACCTATCCTCGCCTTTTGAGGTGAGGCCTGAGGGGGTGATGATGCTCACGGTAGGAGTGCTCATAGTTCAGCTCTTGTGACCGATCACTTCACGCTCGCCCACCCCCTCTTCTCCTTCTCAGCCCCTCTATCGGGCAATCCTTCGAACGCCAGGTTAACCTTCATCACATCCGAAAGATGGGCAGTTGCTCATGCCTCCTCCAGCGGCCTGCCCTGCTTGGCCCGCAGCGCGCGGTAGACGGCCTCGGCGTTGAGCGGCAGTTCGGTGAGGCGCACGCCCACCGCGTCGTCGACGGCGTTCGCGATCGCCGGCGACACGCAGAAGGTCGCCACCTCCCCCACGCCCTTGGCGCCGAACGGGCCGTTGGACTGCTCGTGCTCGATGGAGACATTGTCCATCTCGACCGGCACGTCGTGGAAGCCCGGGATCTTGTAGTCGGCGAGCGAGGCATTGGTGACCTGGCCGCCGTCGATGTGCATCTTCTCGAACATCGTGAAGCCGAGATGCATCAGCGCGGCGCCCGCGATCTGCGCCTCGACCGCCTTCGGATTGATCTCCCTGCCGCAATCGACGACGTTGACCAGCTTGGTGATCCTGACGTGTCCGGTCTCGGTGTCGACCTCGACCTCGGCGCCGGCCCCCGAGATCAACCAGAACGGCGTCACGTTGGGGCTCAGGCCGGTCCCCGCGGCGGGGGAGACGTAGTCGGGCTTGTAGATGCCGGTGCCGATGACGTTGCCGGCCTGCATGCCGTAGCGCTTGCGGAACAGCTCCGCGACCGGGATGTTGGAGCCTTCGGGCTCACCCACCTCGCGCGCCAGCGCCGCGAGCTTCGCGCGCGCCTCCTCGGCCGCGCGCCGCACCGCGTGGCCCATGTGGAACAGCGAGCGCGAGCCGAGCGTGCCCATGTCGTAGGGCGTCGCGTCGGTGTCGCGCGGCACCACGCGCACGCTCTCGGCCGGGACGTTGAGCAGCTCGCCGACCATCTGTGCCATGGCGGTGTCGGAGCCCTGCCCCATGTCGACGGTCCCGCAAGAGAGCGTCACGGACCCGTCGGCGGACACATTGACCATGGCGACCGAGGTGGTCGGCGAGGTCACCGCCTTGATCGCGATGGCGAAGCCGCGGCCGCGCCGAAGGGGGCCTTCGCCCTTGTCGAACGGCCGCGACCAGCGCATGCGCTCGAGCACGGTGTCCATCACCTTCTCGATCGGGGCGTCCGTGAGCACCTGGCCGGTGGTGTGCTCGCGCCCTTCACGCATGAGATTCCTGCGGCGGAACTCGACCGGATCGAGCTTTAGCGCGCGCGCCATCATGTCCATGTGGCCTTCGTAAGCCCAGGTGAGCTGCGGCACGCCGAAGCCGCGCAAGGCGCCCGCCGGTGTCAAGTTGGTGTAGAGCGCGTAGGAATCGATCCATACGTTGTCGATGTCGTAGGGGCCGGACGCGGTGAGACCGGCCTTCTGCGTCACGCGCGGGCCGATGTCGGCATAGGCGCCGCCGTTCCAGTACACCTCGCACTTGCGCGCGACGATCCTGCCCCGCTCGTCGACGCCGCTCTTGATGCGGAACGTGCTCGCGTGCCGGGTGATCTGGTAGAACATCTCCTCGAACGTGCAGGCGACCTTCACCGGCTTGCGCGCGATCATGGCAAGCGCGAGCGCAAGCGCCTCGAGCTTGACGTAGAGCTTGGAGCCGTAGCCGGAGCCGAGATAAGGCACCCTGACGCGCACCCTGTTTTCCGGCCAGCCGAGCAGGCGCGCCATCTCGGTGCGCACGAACGAGGGTCCCTGCGTCGAGTCGTAGAACGTGACGTGCGTGTCCTGGTAGTCGCAGATGCAGGCGAACGGCTCGAACGACAGGTGCAGCACCTGCTGGGTGCGGAATTCGTGCTCGAACTTGTGGGCGGCCGCGGCATAGGCCTTCTCGAAGTCGCCGCGCCGCAGCCGGTAGTCGAGCGCGACGTTGGTGTCCTTCGCGCCCTTGAGATGCTTGAGGTCGGCGAACGTGCCCGCCGGCTTCAATTGCTCGTGCACATAGACCTTGCTGCTCAGCGCATCGACCTCGTCGTAGACCGCGGGCAGCTCCTCGTAGTCGGCGGTGATGAGCTCGACCGCCTCGTCCGCCACGTGCGGATCGGCGGCGATGACGGCGGCGACCGGCTCGCCGACGAAGCGCACCTTCTCGTGCGCCAGGATGGGCTGGTCGTGGAACGCCGGCCCGTAATAGGGGTCGGGCAGGACCTTCATCACGTCGTCGATGGTGACGACATGGAGCACGCCCGGCACCCTCTTCGCCGCGCCGGTGTCCACCGACTTGATGCGGCCGTGCGGGACCGTGCTGCGAAAAATCTTGGCGTGCAGCATGCCTGGCAGCCGCATGGTGTGGGTGTATTCGGCCCGCCCGGTGACCTTGTCGCGGCTTTCGAGCCGCGCCACCGAGCGCCCCACCTGCGCACCGGCCTTGGTGCCGCTTTGACCCAGCGTTATTGCCATCGTGCGCTCCGCTTCCGTTCAAGGCGCGAACCGCGCACGCCCAGGTAGATGCTCATCGGTTTGTATTGTACGAAGGAATTGCCAAAATACGTCCGGGAGCCGCAGGGAGGCAACATGGCCAACAAGGATCTCCGGGACTGGATCGACGGGATCAGGGCCGCCGGCGAGCTGAAAGTTATCAAGGGCGCCGAGCCCAAGGAGGAGATCGGCGGCATCGTCGACATCTATCAGCGCAAGATGGGCAACCCCGCGGTGATGTTCGACGAGGTTCCGGGCTTCCCGAAAGGCCGTCGCATCGTCGCCAACATCCTGACCTCGGTGCCCCGGATCAACGTCGCGCTCGGACTGCCGCCCGACGGCTCCGAGATGGAGCTGATCCAGTGGTGGCGCAACTACATGAAGACTGCGCCGTCGCACGCGCCCAAGTCGGTCAACGGCGGTCCGCTGCTCGAGAACGTGTTCGAGGGCAAGGACGTCAATATCGAAACGATTCCGACCCCGGTCTGGCACGAGCACGACGGCGGGCCTTTCATCGGCACCGCCTGCCTGGTCGTGATGAAGGATCCCGACTCCGGCTGGATCAACTACGGCACCTACCGCATCCAGTCGCAGCAGCCGGATGTGGCGTCGGTCATGATGTCGCCCGGCAAGCACGGCCGCATCATCATGGGCAAGTACCACGACCGCGGCCAGCCCTGCCCGGTCGCCGTCATCGCCGGCATCCACCCCGCGCTGTTCATGCTCGGCGGCCTGGAGATTCCCTACGGCAAGAACGAGATCGAGGCGGCCGGCGGCATTCTCGGCGAGCCGATCGAAGTGTTCAACATGCCCAAGACCGGATTGCCGGTTCCGTCGAATTCGGAAATCGCCTTCGAAGGCTTCATCCATCCGGGGGACGAAATCCAGGAGGGACCGCTCGGCGAGTGGACCGGCTACTACGCCGGCGGCACCCGGCCCGAGCCCGCGATCCGCATCGCCACCATGATGCATCGCAACGACCCGATCCTCATGGGCGCGATCCCGGCGGTGCCACCGAACGACAATACGTTCTATCTGGGCACCTATCGCTGCGGCGCGGTGTGGAATCAGCTCGAGGCGGCGGGCATACCGGAGGTGCGCGGCGTATGGGCCCACGAAGCCGGCGGCAGCCGCTTCATGCTGACCATCTCGATCAAGCAGCTCTACGGCGGCCATGCCAAGCAGGCCGGGATGGTGGCGGCGCACTGTCATGCCGGCGCCTACTGCAACCGCTGGACCATCGTCGTGGACGACGACATCGATCCGACCAACTTCAACGACGTGATCTGGGCCATGTGCACGCGCTGCGACCCGCGCGACCAGGTCGACGTCATCCACGGCGGCTGGAGCTCGGCGCTCGATCCGATGTGCTACGACGGCGACACCGACCGGCGCAATTCTCGGGTGGTGATCGACGCCTGCATCCCGTTCCGCCGCAAGAAGACCTTCCCGGTCATCGCCCGCTCGAGCAAGGCGCTCGACGCCCGCATCAAGGCGAAATGGGCGGCGGACCTGCCCAAGGGGTTTTAGGGCATTTTCCACCTAAGACCCGCCGGAGCTCGTCATTGCCGGCTTGACCCGGCAATCCATCTGCTTCGCAACAAGACTACTGCGAATTGGATGGACCCCGCGGGTCAAGTCCGCGGGTGACGAAGCGGGGCGAATCAAAGCTACTGGAAACTGCTCCAGCGGCTCCATTCGTCGCGCGACCTGCGTAGCGCGCGCGTGCTGTCCTTTCCCCATAGTCCGCGGCCGGAACCTGCGAGCGGCATCAGCGGCTGCTGGCGAAGGGCAGCGCCGCATGCCTCGATCGGTATCAGCGCCGCGACCGGCCGGCCATGCCTGGTAATGATCGTCGACTGGCCCTTTTCAGCCGCGTCGAGAAGATCGGGAAGCTGATTGCGTGCTTCTTCCACGCCTCTGCGCCGCGTCGCGCTCATTTGGTGTCCGATTTGAACGTTGCCACAACGATCCTTCAGTCGGAAGTTTGCAGCATACCGGTCGGGCGCGAAAGTCGCTTTTCCACCTCGCGCACGGTCGAAGCTTCGAACAAGATCAATTCCGGAAGCTCTTGGCCGGTCAGGCGCTGAATCTCCAGGTACAAATCGAGCGCCAGCAGCGAATCGCCGCCTCGTTCGAAAAAATCGTCGTCGATCGAGACTTTTTCCGTTTTCAAGAACTTCTTCCACAGCTGCAGCAGCTGCGCCTGCAAGCTCGCATCCGAACGCGTGGACGGCTCGGGGCTCGCTTGTAAGCTCTCGCTCAGCCGCTTGCGCTGCACCTTGCCGGTGATCCCTTTCGGGAGTTGATCGACGTTGCTGATGCGACGCGGGATCTTGAATGCGGCGAGGTGCTGGCGGAGAAAATCCCGCAGCTGGTCGGGCGTCGCGCGCGCGCCCGCGCGCAGCACGACGGCGGCGGCCACGTCCTCGCCCAGGCGCGGGTGTCGCACCGCGTAGGCCGCGGCTTCGAGCACGTCCGGATGGCGCATGAGGGCATGGTCGATCTCGACCGGCGCAATCTTCTCGCTGCCGCGATTGATCAGCTCGCGCATGCGGCCGCGCAGCGAGAGGAAACCTTCCGCGTCGAGGCTGCCGATGTCGCCTGTTCGATACCAGCCGTCGACGAAGGCGGAGCGGTTGAGCTCGGGCACGTTGAGATAGCCGGACATCACGGTCGGTCCACCGACCAGGATCTCTCCCTCCTGCCCCGGTGGAAGCCGGCGGCCGGCGGCATCGACGATGATGACGGTGTCGGGCCAGGGCCTGCCGCAGGTGCCTGGTCTGGACGGGCCGGGCGGGAGCATATTGGAGGAAATGTGCGCGGTTTCGCTGGAGCCGTAATGTTCCAGCACCGGCACGCCGAGCGCGTCCTCCATGTCCTCGCGTATGTCGGGGGGAAGCGCCGCGCCCGCGGACGAGATGAAACGCAGCGCATGCATGGTCCGCGCGTCGGATCGCGCCTTGGCTTTCTCGAGCACCGAGAGGTGGAGCGTGGGGCCGGCCGAATACCACGTCGGCTCGAGCGTGCCGAACCACTCGGACAGGTCTACTTTAGACGCATTGACGGGGATCGCGATGCTGCCGCCCGTGAGCAGCGGCGTCATCGCCGTGGTGGTGATGCCATGGGAATAATAGAGCGGCGACACGCTGAGGCAGCGATCCTGTGGCGTCAGCCGGAACCAGAACTTCACCCGTTCGGCAACCGCCAGCATGTTGCGATGGCTGAAGGGGACCAGATTCGGATCGGCGGTGGTTCCCGAGGTGTGCAAAATGAACGCGGGCGCCTCCGGATCGGGATCATCGCCCGGCGCGGCGGCCCCGACGGTCGGCACCGTCAATCGCAGGCCGAGCCTGCCGTTGTGAGCGACGCTCGCTTCGATGATCGGGAGCCGCAAGTGCTCCGCCACCTTTCGCGCTGCCGAATCGGCGCCGTGCGGCACCAGCACGGCGTTCGGGCGAAGAATGCGCAGACACTTCTCGACCTCGGTGAAGGTCAGCTTGGGATCCAGCGGGACCGCCGTGGCAGCCGCGGCAACCGCGACGATCGCGAGTGCCGCCTCCGCGCCGTTGGCGATCCCGACCGCGATGCGGGAATGGCGATCGAACCCGGCTTGGCGCAAGCCAACGCCGATCTCGTCGATCTGCTGTTGCAACTCCGCGTATGACAGGGGAGCAAACCGAGAAGCGACCACGGCCGGCTGCCCCGGACGCGCCTCGGCATGGGCTCGTATTGCTTCGCCGATCGTGCGTTGCTCGCCCGGCGCGTCCTCCCGGCCGGACGCGGCTGGATGCGGATCGCGCACCCCGTCCGATCGCGCCGGCTCGACCTGTATCTCGTTGCCGGCGGATCGCGGATCAACATCGCTCATGGCGGAGTATACACCGATACGTTGCGGGCCGCATGGACTGTAGATGATGTCGCCAGCAAGCTCCAGCCTTTGAACGAAGCGAGTGGAACGTGCGCGTCGTCGCACCAGCGGCCTTGCGGACGTTCTGGCGCAAGCCTTCAAGCTGTTGTGGGTTGATGCTCCCGGCCGTCCGTGGCGCTGGTTCACGGCGGTCGGCCGTGCATGCCGAACGGCGGCAGCGCTCCTCGGAGCCGGTCGATCATCCGCCGGTGGTTCTCAAGATATTTCCGCCCGGCGTCCGCGATGACGATGCTCTCGAATCCTGCCCCTTCCCCCGGCGCGCGGGTTTCAATCGGCGTGACCAGAAACGCCCCGCGGTCTTTATATTTCTGTTAGACTGATCGACGAAAAGGCATCGGCGCGAAGGACGCGCGCGCATCGCATTCGGTGGAGCATGATGAAGCAATACGGTGTTCGTCGCGAGCTCACGCGCCGGTCGCTGCTCGCGGGCGGGGCGGGCGTCCTGCTCACCATCCGGCAAGCGCATGCGGAGAGCTTTCCCAACGGTCCGGTGAAGATCGTGACCTCCGTCGGGCCGGGCGCGGCGCCCGATATCATAAGCCGAATAGTCGCCGATCATCTGACCCAGCTGTGGGGTCAACAGGTGATCGTGTTCAATCAGCCGGGCGGCGCTGGCGCCGTCGCCATCAAGGCGGTTGCGCCTGCCACAGCGGACGGCCATACGCTCTACATGGCGCTCGCTTCGAATTTCATTGCACTGCCCGAGCTTCAGAAGAACTTCCCGGTCGACCTGGTGCGCGATTTCGTGCCGATCGGATTTGTCGGCGAGCAGCCGCTCGGGATCGCCGTCACGCCCGCGCTCGGCGTGAACACGCTGCCCGAGCTGATCGCGCTTCTCAAAAGCAAGCCCGGCGAGTTCAACGTTGCGGCAGGCAACCGCGGCAGCATCCTGCATCTGGCCGGCGAATGGCTGCGCAGCGCCACCGGCACGAAATTTACGCTGCTGCACTACACCGGCGGCGCGAAGGCGCTGCCCGACGTTCTCGGCGGCCGCGTCCAGGTCGATATCGACGCGCTTGCGAGCATGCGTGGCGCAATCGACGGCGGCCAGCTCAAACTGCTGGCGGTCACGACCAGCAACCGCATTCACACCTTCCCGCAGGTGCCGACCGTGGCCGAAACCTTGCCGGGCTTTCGGGCCGTCGGGTGGATGGCGCTGATGGCGCCGCCCGGTACGCCGGCAGGAGTGGCAGACAAGATCAGCGAGGATCTGCGCAAGGTGCTGGTCAGTCCCGAAGTGGCAAAACGCCTTGACGAGCTGGGCACCTACGTCAACCCGACCACGCCGGAGGGGCTGACGGACTTTATCCGCGAACAGCAGCAGATCTGGCGGCCGGTCATCGCCGAAACCGCAAAGACGATCAGGTAGAGAGATCCTACGAGGAAAATCGTCAGCCGCGCCGGTGACCGCAGGCTGCTCCAACCCGCGGGAAAAGAGAGGCGATTTCGCGAATTTATTTGAGCGCGGAGCACCCTCGAACGAAACGAGCGCCCTTGCCGCAGTGAGTTGTGTCCGCTATATCGCAGCGCTGTTTATTCAATCGAGATTATGAATGACCAAAGTACTCCCGCCTAAGCCCACCCATGCCGAACTGTCTCGCATCCTGGAGAATCACCTCTACTACGAGGTCGTGCGATTCGTTTCGCAATTCGAATTGCTTTGCGTGCCTGCTTACCGCGCCAAGGTTGACGCCGATGTTGCGGAGGCAATCGACGACGCTCTGATTGTTAGTTTCTGTTCGCACGCGAGGAACTTGCTCGAATTCTTCTTTCGAGAGGATCGCACCAAATTCAACTACACGCTTGCTACCGACTACGGGAGTTCGTCGTACAAGAGGCGCAACGACCCGGACGCGGAGCGGCTCTATGGCCAGCTTTGCGCTCAGATCAATCATCTGACGAACGACCGGACGGATGACGGTTCCAAAAAGATCCAGGCGAAGGAGCGCAACGAACTCGTTGTGCTGATTCATGACGAAGTCGTGCGGCTCGAACCGCATTTGAGCAAAGCCGGTTTCGATAGCACCTATCTCGCGATCGACCGCCTCTCCAAGGCCAAGGCGGCGACGCTGACGATTAGACCGGGGGCGGTCGAGGCCTCGCCTGCTATATCCTCGACCACGTTCTCCACGGGCCCTCTTAAGCCGGTGACTAGCTCCACCACGCCGAGCCCACCAACCGTTGTGGTCAACATCACCCCTTTAGCGGAGCCCGGTGCCGGCCACACGGGTCCGACGAAGCCGCCGGGCAGCTGACATCCGTGGTAAACGCAGGCGCCACGCCGGTCAGGCGCGAGCGCCAGTACCATGGGGGTATAGGGGTGGAACACACACCCGTTGGAAGGACGGTGGCACCCCCGTTGGAATCGCGGTGGAAGGCCGATGGAAGGGCGGTGGAAGCCACGTCGTGCACCCTCCGCAAGCTGTAACCGGCTGGCGGCCGGTCATCGCCGAAACCGCAAAGACGATCAGGTAGAGAGATCCTGCGAGGAAAGTCGTCAGCCGCGCCGGTGGGGCGATGGTGATCAGGACGGTCAGCTGCGCTAGGGTTGCCTTGACTTCCAGGAGGGCGCACGTCGGCCTCAACATTCTCGGAACCATCTGCTATTGTTGCCGCGTTGTTATGCCGTTGGTTCCGTCACAGATGGAGGATCCAATGTGTTGGGAAATGGACTACCGGTTCTTCGCTGAGCAGAAGAAAGCGCAAGACGCTCAGATCAAGCAAGAGCAACGTGCGGGCGTCATTGATCGGCTCCTGAACGACGCCAATAAACAAGGAGAGAAGACTGAAGTCGAAGGAACGCCGGTCAGAGAGGTTGCATCTGCAAAATAGCCGATGCGCCAACAGCCCCTGCCGGCGGGGGCTCGCGCTCGATCAGATTCGGATCAGCGTCTCCGGTGATCTTCACAGCGTCCACCACCCTGGGAACCAGGCGATAACCTGCATCTGGGACGCCGCACCCCAAGGAGATGGCCGCCCGACGATGCCGAATTCTGCCGCCTTCAGCCCCCACCGGTCGCGTATCATCGCTGCGTTAGAGGACAAGACCGCTCGCATCTAGTTACCGCGAGCTGGCAAGAGATCGCCATGCTACGCGGTCATGACCGCACAATAACTTCCGTTGCTTTCAGCCCGACGTTGCGCATTGTCACCGCCTCCTCTGATAGGACTGGCTTGCGCGATCCGTAGCCTTATCCCAGATTGCGGAGACATCGACTCATCCGCGCCACCGATGCCCAGCCACGCAGTGGGGTCTCCGCGCACGACGTGCTCAAGGCGTTCATGTCCGGGATAGGGCCCGGCGCGCAGCAACCTTCGCTACGGCTACGTGCGCGGCCCGGTCGACTGGGACGCGTTCGCGTAATCGCCGGTGGCGGCCGCTCAGGTCTGCCGGTTCGCAGTCCGTCCCATCAGGGTCTGGCCCAGCGCTTCGAAGTTGGAATACTGGCCCTGGCCCTGCTGGGTCACGGTATTGAGGTCGCGGAAGCGTCGCTCGAACGGATTGGTTTCGAAGATCGCGGTGGCGCCGGCGGCGTGATAGACGAAGTTCATCACTTCGCGCGCCTGCTGGATCGCGTAGCAGGTCACGATCCGGTTGGCGATGCGCATCTGCTGGTTAAAGCGCAAGCCCTGTTCGACCGCTTCGTACAATTTGCGGAAGGTCTCGATCACGTAGATGCGCGATGACTGCAGCCGCGCTTCCGACAAGCCGACCTGCGACTGGATCTGGTTGTTGTCGGCGAGCAGCGTGGTTGCCGCATAGGGCTTCTTGGTCATCGCGAGCTTGATGAAGTCGTCGAGCGCGCGGCGCGCGATGCCGAGCGCGGCGCCGGAAAAGCCGACGCCGAACATGTTGAACATCGAGAAGCGATAGAGCGGCCCCGCCTCACGCCGGTCGGCGTCGGTGTCGCGCGTGAAGGTGAAATCGTCGGGCACGAAAAGGTCCTTCACCGAATAGCTGACGCTGCCGGTGCCCTTCAGCCCGATGACGTTCCAGTCATCATTCATGGTCGCGGCCGACTTCGGGAAGATCATCGAGCGCAGCGGCAATGCGGCTTGCCGTCCGGACCGAGCCGCGGCGTGCCGTCGCTCTCGCACACCGTACAATGCCCCAATATCCACGCCGCATGCCGGGAGCCGCTGGCGAAGCCCCACTGGCCGGTAGCGCGGTAGCCGCCGTTGCAGATCACTGCGAGCGCCTTGGGATTGTTCGGCCCGCAGGCCGCGACCGCCCGCTTATCGCCGAAAACCGTGTGCGCAACCTCCGGCTTGACATAGGCGGCGGTCATCGACACGCCCGAAGCCTGCCCGATGCACCACGCGACGCTGGCGTCGCCCTGCGCGATCGCCTCCACCACCTGGAACAGAGTGCCCGGCTCCACTTCCTCGCCGTCGCAGGAGCGCGGCAACAGTAGGCGGAACAGACGCGCGTCGTGGAGCGCATCGAGCACATCGTCGGGAATGCTGCGCTCGCGTTCGATGCGGTCGCCGGCGCGGTCGATGAGCGGGATCAGCTCGCTCGCCCGGCCGATCAGCTCGGTCGCGCGTTTCTCCCGATCCGCGGCGCTCGGCTCGTTCGGAACGCAATTGAGCATCTTGCCACTCCCACTGCCCGCTGGCTCAAACTAGCGGATCGGCGCGGCCCTTGTCACGCTGTGGACTTTGGCACATTCTTGGTTGTTTCCGTGTTGTTGGAGTCTGCAATGGCCGAGCTTGTTGCCGCCATCGGCGTTCCCCACTCGCCGCACTATCCGGCGCAGCTATCCGAAGGACGCTCTGGAAGACCCGGCGCGCACCTACCGCGCCATCAAGGCTCAGCTCGATAGCGCCAGAGCCGATGCCATCGTCATCATCGCCAACGATCACTTCAACACGTTCTTCCTCGAACAACTTTCCGACCTTTGCGATCGGCGTCGCGCAAGCCACATCCGGCCCGAACGACGCGACCAGGATGCCGCATTACGACTTTGCGGTGCAGTCCGAGCTCGCCGCGCACGTCCTCAAGGTCGGCATGGAGGCGGGCTTCGATTTCTCCGTGACGCAGGATTTCGGCGTCGATCATGCCGTGCTGGTGCCGCTGCATTACCTGACCGACGAGCTGAAGACCCCTGTGGTGCCGATCTGGGTCAACGCGTTCGTCAAGCCGCTGCCGAGCGCGCGGCGCTGCTACGCGCTCGGCAACATGTTGAAGGTCGCTATCGACAGCCTGCCGCGCGACATGCGGGTCGCCGTGGTGGCGAGTGGCAGCTTCTCGCTGGAGATCGCCGGGCCGCGGGTCGATCCGGGCGAGCGCAACGGCGTACCCGACATCGAATGGTCGAAGCATCTCCATCGCCGCATCGGCAATGGCGAGATCGACGACATCGTCGTCGAGGCGACGCCCGAGCGGATGTGGAAGGCTGGCAATATCGGCGGCGAGCTTTTGAACTGGATCGTCATGCTGGGCACGATCGGCAACCGCAAGCCGAGCTATCTCGCCGATCACGACGACAAGGACGGCCATGCCTTCGCGGCCTGGAGCCTGAACTGACTCATGAGCACCTACCAGCTCAACAAGCTCTGCCACCGGCTCTATCACGATCCGG
Source organism: uncultured Alphaproteobacteria bacterium (assembly GCA_963758945.1). Lineage (GTDB taxonomy): Bacteria > Pseudomonadota > Alphaproteobacteria > Rhizobiales > Xanthobacteraceae > VAZQ01. The sequence continues at coordinate 117,163 of CAVWXY010000002.1, forward strand.
CCTTTCGCGAGTCGATCAAGGCCGATCCCGTAAAGGCGATCGCCGACTGGCCGCTTAGCGATGACGAGCGCAAGGCGCTGCTGACCGGCGACATCAAACGGCTCTATGAATGGGGCACGCACCCGTTCCTGCTCGGTCACATCACCCGCTGGAACCTGTTCGGCGTGACGCCGGCGCTCTATGCCGAGCGCATCCGGGGCGCCCGCGATCCCGCCTGATCGCCCGTTCGAGCATGCTGCCCAAGGCACCGGAGAAAACGGCGCGCCTGTCGATGTCAGCCATGGCTCTCAGCACCCGTAGTGATAGTCGGCGAGGTGTGGGCTACGCCCTGATTTTGACTCGGCTTCCACGCGCTTATCATAGGCAAAGCCTTCTTTCTTCCGACGACCCGGTGGCTCGTTTTTGCGCAAATTTCCACAAGCAAGTTGGCCCGCATCGAGCGCAGCGGAATGCGGGGTCGGCACAAGGCTGCTTCGAGCAGTGCCGAGGATTTCGCTTCGCGCATCAGGGCTGCCAATGCTCGATCGGGACTACGCTGGCTGCGCCGCTCGATTGAGACTACGCTTGCAGGCTCGCCATCCACAAGTCCGAGGACAATTGCATGAGCAAAGCCACCGCCGTCCTGACGCCCGGCGTGCCGGTCACGCTGCCACCGGCCGGCAACATCAGCTTCGAGATCGAGATCGGCCAGCGCTTCAAGCTCACCCAGCCCGAAGGCGAGCAGGTCGCCGACCTGATTTCGTTCAACCTCAACGACCATCGCGAGCTCCTGTCGATGCTCACCAGCCGCGCCGTCAACCTAAGCTACAAGTTCACCGCGCCGATGACGCTTTATTCCAATCTCTCGCGCGCGATGTGGAAGATCGAAGAGGACCTCACCGGTGAGAACTATTGCGGCGGCGGCTACTGCTCCGAGCACATGAACGTGCGGCGCTACGGCGAGAAGGCCAAGGGCGTGCGCAACTGCCAGGACAATCTGGAGCAAGCGATCCGCGGCTACGGCATGGACCGCTGGAACTTCAACGTTGATGCCTGCTTCAACATTTTCATGACCGTCGCCTATGACGCCGACGGCAAGTGGGAGATCCGCCTGCCCAAAGGCAAGCCCGGCGATTACATGGTGATGCAGGCGCTGATGCCGCAGATCGTGGCGATCTCGAACTGCCCGATCGTGTTCAACGCTTGCAACGCCTACAAGCTCAAGCCGCTGACGGTGGAAATGTTGAAGTAGAGGCAGAGGAGCCGTGACGCTTGCCTTCTCCCCCAAGATCGATCGCACGTACCTGGCGAGACCACGGCCCAGCGAGGCGACGCCGAAGATGGTCGCGCCGGCGATGAACACATCGCGATGGTTAGTGCCTTCCGGGATTTCGCTTCGCTTATCCGGGCCACAACTCCAACGCTTTCACGCTTACGCCCGCGGCGCGTAATACCATTCGCGCAGTTTCTTGTAGGTGATCGGTTCGTACTGCGGAGGCCGCCCTGGCCCCTGACACGTCGGCAACACCTCGATCAGCGCGTCGCCGCTCGGGCCGAAGAAGACCGGAATCGAATAACGGTCGATGCCGTAGGTGTTTATGACCCGGTGCTTGGTCGAGAGATATTCGCCGTTGGTCCAGCGCACCATGAGATTGCCGGTGTTCACCAACAGCGTGCCAGGAACGACATCCACCTTGCGCCAATGACCCGACGGCATGCGGACCGCAAGCCCGGGGATGTCCTTCTGCGCCAGGAACGTCATCAAGGCGTTGTCGGTGTGCGGCGCGATCCCATACTGGCGGTTGCCCACCTGTTGCTGCGGTGGATAGTGCAAGAGACTGATCGTTAGGTGGGGCGTCGCGAAGAATTCCTCGAAATAGTCCAAGGGCAGCTTGAGGGAAGCGGCCCACAGCGGAAGAAAGCTGCGCCCCAGCCTTTCGATGCTGACATGGTATTCGAGCAGCGTCTCCTTGAAGCCGGGCAGATTCTCCGGCCAAACATTGACGCGCGCCGCCCGCTCTTCCTGCGTCATGCTGAGTCCGCCCGAACCGCCCTCGCGATTGATCGAGAACTTGGCGACGAGATTGGGCTTGGCATTGGCAATGATGTTGACGTTCTGATTCTGATAGCCGTCGGCGAAACACGGCTGGTAGCCCGACCTGAAGCCGACGGTCTCGAAATAGGGAATCTTCTTTTTGACCGCGCTCGGCAGGGCGTGAAAACGCCGCGACTGCTCGAAGACACGATCGATCAGGTCCTGCGGGATGTTGTGGCCCGTGAGATAGAAAAATCCGACCGTCGTGCTGATCTCACGCAATTGCGCAGCGAGAGCCTCGAGGCCGCTGGGACGGCCGCGCAGATATGGAGCGATGTCGAGCGTCGGTATTTCCTCGACCGAATCTGGATGATCCATCAGGTAGACCGCTTCCTCATCGTCGCGGATATCGCCGCGCTTAAGCTCGAGCTGTGCCATTGCCGATGCTCCTCGCCGTGCGCCATCCCAGCGCCGAAAGCCAAGCTGTGACGCGCGCGGATTGACTTCTGACATACGCAGGCCGTGGGGCGCAATGCGCCCAGCTTATTGCGCCCTGCGGCGTGTCTCGACTACCTTTGGTGCCGACAAAGAGCGAGGGAAAGCGATGATCGACTGCTACACCTGGACGACCGACAACGGTTACAAGCCGCGCATGATGCTCGAGGAGACGGGGCTCGCCCACAAGATCATCCCGGTCAACATCCGGGAGAAGGCGCAGATGGCGCCAGACTTCCTCAAGATCAGCCCGGGCCACAAGATCCCGGCGATCATCGATCACGACGGCCCCGGCGGGGCGACCGTGTCGCTGTGCGAATCCGGCGCGATCCTGAAATACCTCGCCGAGAAGTCCGGCAAGTTCTACCCGAGCGATCCGGCCGCCCGCGTCAAGGTCGATCAATGGCTGTTCTACGGCTCCGCAACCTTCACCACGCTGGCGCAGCAGTTCGGCTTCTGGATGCTACGCAATCCCGAAAAAGTACCGCCGGCGCAGAAGCACTACGACGCCGTCCTGCGCGACATGCTCAGCACGCTCGACCGGCACTTTGCGGTGAACGAGTATGTCGCCGGCGCCTATTCGATCGCAGACATGACAATGTACTCCGACGTGCACCTGCACGGCGTCAAGGACATCGGCCTCGGCGATTATCCCAACCTCAAGCGCTGGCATGACGCGATCGAGGCGCGCCCGGCGATCCAGCGGTCCTGGGGACCGTTTCCCACGTAGATGCATCGAGCACGGTACAAGCCACCCGGAGGGCGATCTCTGATCGCGCGTAGCGTGAGGGGAGCGTGGCGGGGAAGCGGAGCCGAAGGCGGAGCGTGGCACCTGCACTGATGGTAAGAT
>CAVWXY010000003.1:0-158909 GCA_963758945.1 uncultured Alphaproteobacteria bacterium
CGTCCGGACGGCGTTCTCCGAGGTGCCGTAGAAGCGTTTGATGCGCAGGTGTTGCTTGATCCACTTGAAAAACAGCTCCACCTGCCATCGGCACCGGTACAGGGCGCAAATGGTCAGCGCCGGCAGCGCAAACTGATTGGTCAGAAACACAAGGGTCTTGCCAGTTTCGGGATCGTGATAGCGGATGCGGCGCAAGTGGCCGGGGTAGTCCTTGGAGGCATAGAAGCCGTTGAGCACGATGGTCTGATCGCAGATGAGCCCCGTATCGCGGTTCACCGGCGCCGAGTACAGGCGTCGCGCATCGAGATTTCGCTTGGCGCGGGTGACGAAGAATCCTCCCGCCTGATCCATCGCGTAGAGCCGCTCGAAGTCCAGGTAACCCCGATCCATGATGTAGAAGGCGCCGGCTTCGATGAGCAGCAGGTCCAACACATTGACATCGTGCACCTTGCCGTCGGAGATGTGGATGAAGGTGGGGATCGCGCCTCGAAGATCGAGCAGCGTGTGCAACTTCACTGCTGCTTTTGTCGAGCGAAACGGCGCCCACGGGAACATCGACAGGCAGAGATCGATAGTCGTGGCATCGAGCGCATACACAGTATTGGCCAACTCCACGCCGAAGTCCTCGCCGACGTAGAGCGCGCGGGCCTTGAAGATCAGCCGCTGGGCCAACTCGAAGTATATGCGCCAGTCGCGCAACTCGTTTGCGTCAGCCAGCGTCGAGCGTGCGACCGCCGCGCCGATGCCCATATGATAGAGCTTGCCGGCTTGAGCCCCCAGACAGACCTCGATATCGCGCAAGCTCTCGCGGTAGGTCAGCTGCGCGAAAGCCATGACGCGAAACTGCTCGGCGCAACTGAGACTGCGCGTCCGGTGATCACCGCCGTAATGATCCACGATGCGATGGAAAGTCTTCCATGGCAGGAAATCCATGACCTGCGCGAACAGGGTCTTGCCGACGTACATGGCAACTCCGGGGTGGCGAAATCCCGGACGCTAGCCCAACACGCCATTTTCAATTCAAGTCGGGGACACCAGTCGGAGCCAAAAAAAGCCCGTCACAATTGCCTTTTCCGGCAACACCCTTCAACTTAACCGGACACTACTGACCCTGCAATCTGATTAAATCAGGCGACTAGTGTCCCTCGATTCCGAAGTTCGCAAACGACGGTGCCGCTTAACGATGCGAACTTCGGAATCGGGACACTAGTGCCGGGCGGCGAGCTCGACCGCGCGCAGGTGATCGGCCAGGATGCTCGGGAGCTCGGACACCGGCAGCCTCCCGAAGCCGCAATAGGCGCCGAGGCCGAAATCGGGCAGATACTTGCGCGCGGCGGCGATGCGCTCCTCGAACCGCGCCATGTTGTGAATGGCGCCGAGATAGACCCGCGCGCCCCGCGGCTTGAGCTCCTCGAGCGGCGCGAGAAAGGCATCGTCGCTGCGATCGAGCACCGGAATGTGGATCCAGTCCACCCGCCGGCCGGATGCCGCCACGAATGCGTTGGCGAGCTTCACCGCCTGGCCGAGATCGTCCGGCTGGAAGCGCGGCCAGCCGCCGAGCGTGCCGAAGCAGAAGTGATAGCCGAGCGCTACGCCGGAGGGGATGCCGGGGGCGAGGTTGCGCACTTCCGCCAGATTGCGCTCGATCGCACCGTCGAGCGGAAAGCCGGCAATGCTGCCATAGGAATCCTGAACCTCGGTCGAGCAGTCCCACTGGATCGCGAGCTCGTCCGCCGGAATCTTGTCGACGATGGTGGCGATCTCGGCGCGCGTCGCCGCCTCGTAGCCGGGCCTGATCTTGTCGAGGTCGTCGCGGTCGGGAAAGATGCGCGGCGGCAGCACGCTGTTGACCATCGGGATCGACACCTGGAACCGCAGCTGCCGCAGCAGCACGCCCTTCTCCTTCATCACGCTGAAAACGAAATAGGAGTTGATGGCGTCGCGCGCGTAGCCCAGCCGCCAGCCGGGGTCGCCGAAGCGCACCTCGCGCACGCCGTCCCTGACCTTGAACCACCAGGAATCGGCGGCATTGCGCGGATGCTGCCGCTCGACGCCGTTCTCGTCGGGCGCCGGGCGCTGGACGACCTCGAGCTCGGGATGCGCCGCCAGCACCTGATAATGCACGCGGCTGATCCAGTGGCGGCGCGGACCGACCTCGCCGTCGGGCATCGCGAACAGATATTTTCCGAGCGGCGCGCCGAAGGCCTGAAACACCTCCTGCGGGGTGTCGAGCGGGATGCTGCCGACCAACAGTAGCTCGCCGCTCACCATGTCCTCCGTTCGCTTGCGACCGCCGCCGGCGACAATACGCTGCCCGCAGAAGCAAGAAACCGGAGGTCACGCCCGTGACGGTGCTCTTTCGCGCATTGCTGTGCTGCGCCCTTGTCCTGCTCACTGCGAACGCGAGCGCCCAGACCTGGCCGAGCCGCCCGATCAAGCTGATCGTGCCGACCGGACCCAGTGCCGCCACCGACGTGATGGCCCGGCTGCTGGCGGATGGCGTATCGCGCACGCTCGGCCAAGCAGTCGTGGTCGAGAACATGCCGGGCGCCTCGGGCATCCTCGCCCACCAGTTCGTCGCGCGCGCCGCACCCGACGGCTACACGCTCCTCTTCACCAACACCTCGGGCATGGCCATCAACCTCATTTCCTTCAAACGGCTTCCGTACGACCCCACGCGCGACTTCACGCCGGTGGCCCTGGTGTGCAATCTCGGTCCGCAGATGCTGTCGGTGAGTGCCAGCCTGCCGGTGTCGACGGTCGGCGAGCTGATCGCCTACGCCAAAGCGAATCCAGGCAAGCTCTCGATCGCCTTCGACAACACCGCCGGCGCCGCCGCATTCGCGGCGAAGCTGTTCAACAAGCGCGCCGACCTCGGCCTGATCGAAGTGCCGTATCGCTCCGCCGCGCAGATGACCCAGGATGCCGCCGGCGGCGTCAACCAGGTGATGATGAGCTCCATCGCCGCCGCCAACGCCGTGGTGCAGGCCGGCAAGGTCCGTCGCCTCGCCGTCACCTCGGGACAGCGCTTTCCGGGGTTGCCGGACCTGCCGTCCCTGCGGGAGACGGTGTCGGGCACGGTCATGGACGGCTTTTTTGCCATCGTGGCGCCCGCGGGCACGCCGGCCGAGGCGGTGGCGCGACTTAACCGCGAGATCGGGCACTACCTCGAGGGTCCCGATATCCAGCAACGCCTGTTGTCGCTTGGGCTTGCGACCGGGGGCGGGGGCACACCCGAGAGCACCGGGCAAACGATCCGGCGCGAGCAGGATCAGTGGCGGGCGCTCGGAAAGGAATTGGGCGTCGAGCCGCAGTGACGGCGTGGCAATGACCGCACATGCCGGCCGCCTCGTGATTGCGATCTTTATGGGCCCGCAATGACTACGGCGGAACTCATTGCCGTCTTCATGACATCCCGCGCTTCGGCCGCCCGCGCGAAAGAAGACGATCGATGGGCGGCGACGCGCGGGGACGGCCCGGCCTTTTCCGCTGTGGCGCCTTCGTAGCGGCCCGCGGCCGCCGCCCATCGATACTGCAAGCTCGCAAACCGTTCGTCTCTTTCCGCCGCAACCGGTGCGGCACCTACAGGACGCTCGATCGATGTCCCGCGGGGCGCTGCGCAGCGGTAACGCTAGCTGTTCGGTCGTCATAGATTTGACGCTGGCGGCGCCGGGCGCTCTGTGAACCACGGCACGCTCGGGCGCACATTTTTCATGCTGCAGCGCCGCGCCGTCGCGACGACCGGTGGACTTCACCCCGGCATCCCGCGTCATGGGCCTGGCTTGACCAGGCTTGACCAGGCCATCCTCTGATTCAACTCATCATCGGCGTGGATGCCCGGGACGGGCAAGGACGGGCACGGGCATGACGAATCAAACATTGCGAGCACCGCCATAAGTCGGAGCCGCTGTGGGGAGGGCGCCGATCGTCATGAAGATCGTTGTCAGACGAGACGATCGCGCCAATCCTGTGGGCGGCACGGCCGGCCGGAATAGGCGCTCATCGGTCGAAGCGGCGCCGCGCGGCGGCGAAACAGCCGCCTGAAGAAGCCGCGGCGCGGCGTGTCTTCGCGGCGCGGAGCGGCAGGGGCGCTCAGCTGCCGGCGTTTTTCCGCCTTCAGGCGGGCGGCGATGAGCTCGTGGACCTTGTACGGGGTCAGCAGGTGACGGTTGCTGAACTCGCGATAGACGTCGTAGCTCGGGTTGGCGTCCCAGATGAAGCGCATGATCTCGATGAAGAGCTCGCTGTCCCGCCTGAGCGCGGGGTTGCTGGCCTCGAGCAGCGCGAATGCGGCGCGGCGCACGCGCGCGTCCTTCGACGCGAGCATCCGATACACGTGCGATCTCTCCAGCGCGCCGTGCTTGACCATGATGGCTTCCCGAGGGGCGGGGAATTCATAGCATCAAACCGCCGGCGACGGGGCGGCGCAGAGAATCATGGTGTGCAGAGTCTTATCGCCGCCGCGCTCCAAAGACGTGATGGCCGGCATGAAGCTCATGAAGCCGGCCATGACGAGTCGGAGAAAGGAGGCGGCCGCCCGGAAGCGCTATTTGGTATTGCGCCACCAGAACAGCGACCGGTGCGACTTCTCGAGCATGTCCTCGTCCGCCGGGCACGGCGCGTCCGCCACCAGGGCGCCGAGGCGTTGCGCTTCCCGCTGCCAGCGGTCGCGGCTGTCGATGATGCGGTCGAGGTGCGCGAACAGGAATTCCTCGGTCTTGCGCGCTTCGTTTTCCTTGGCGCGCAGCCGTTCCAGCTCGATGCGCAGCAGTGCGAGCTCGCGGCGCATGGCGGGAACCGGGTCGGAGGAGTCGGGCGGCGGCGGCGCCGGAAATATGCGCACCAAGGGGTGAATGCTGGCGGCGGCGGATTGAGTCGGCATGCGCACAGCCTGCCGCAATATGGTTTATCGCCGGTTAATGCCGAGCGCGAAAAGCGAAGCCTCGCGCGCTGCCCGTCCAGCGCGGGCCGGATCGCGCGCGAGCGCGCCGATGGCGCCACCATGCGTCAGGCGAGTGCGCCCACCCTATGCAAGCGGATGCAATGGATTGCGTGGCGTGCGCGAGCCGAACGGCTCAGCGCTGCGAGCCCAGCGCCGCGCCGCCGTTGGGCCGTTCCGCCACGGGGTTGGCGCTGTTCGATTGCTGACGCAGCTCGGCGCGCTTCTGATAGGCCTCGATCTGCACGCGCTCCGCGGCCTTGAGCGCCGCCTGCGCGTAAGCGCGCAGGACTTCGTCGTGGATCCTGCCGCCGACGGTGCGAACCGCGCGCATCGCCTCGACGGCCGCGTCGACTTCCGCTTCGCTCGGCATGGAGGGACTCCTTCGGAACAACCACGGCCCCGACGATCGATCCGTGCCGGGGAGGCAGAGAGAAGCCCCGGGCCGTGGCAGGTCACCGGGGGTTCTCGTGCAGCGACGTTCATCACAGAGTCTGGCGGATCGTGACTGCGCCGAAACTAATACGGCACTCGCCATTTCTGCAACGGTGCGGCGTGAAAATTGCGCTGTTGTGACATTTCTGCAAGCTGAAGCGCGCGCGCCGAAGCGAGCTGGCAGGCGGCCGTCACAAGCGATGTCGAAGGGAGAAAGATGCGACGCCGCGTCGCGGCTTACTTGCCGAGCCGGTAGCTCTGCGTCACCTCGCCGCCGCACGCAGTGCAGGCGAGCCTGATCTGTTCGCGGTGATCCAGAACCTCGATGGTGCGGATGCGCATCGGCGCGTTGCAGCACTTGCACTGTGGAAGCAGCACGCGCGCGTCGTCAGCGATCAATTCAGCCTGCATGTCCCCTCCCCTGCGGCAGCAATCGGCACGCCGAGTTAGGGACCCAATGCGCGGCAAAATTAGGACAGCGGCAACGGCTAGCGCAGCAGCAGCCGCGCCATCCGTCTCCCACGCCATCGAAAGATACCGACTTTTTATGGCGATTTTACGCCACGGTTACGGGGCCTGCGTCGCAACGGGCGGCGAGGCTCGAAGCGCACCGACGCGGCACGGCCGGGCGCGCGGTAGCGGCGAGCAGGAAGGCGTCCACGACCGTCGCGTAACCGGCGAACTCCTTCGCTGCGCGCCACGCGCGCGTCGATAATCCTCGTCTTCACCAACAATGGGACCGAGCGGGACGAAGATTCGACGAAAAGTCACCCAGCTCTAAAGCCATCCAGCTAGTGTCCCGATTCCGAAGTTCGCATCGTTGTGCGGAATCCTGGTTTGCGAACTTCGGAATCGAAGGACACTAGCAACTTATTGATCTAGTGTGGCTTTGATTCAGAAGTCCGCATTTCCGACTCGTCGCAAGAATGATGCGGACTTCTGAACCGCCGCACTAGGGCCTGTCCTCAGTTGAGGAGAATGATAGCCGAGGCAAGCTGGACGCCGGCGAGGAAATTTCTGGCGAGTTTGTCATAGCGCGTGGCAATAGCGCGAAAGTGCTTGAGTTTGTTGAAGAAGCGCTCGACGAGATTGCGCTCGCAGTAGAGGGCAAAATCGCAGGGCCGTGGTTTCTTGCGGCGGGGATGTGAAGGAATCACCGGGGTGATTTGCCGCTCGGCAAGAGCCTCGATGAAGACATCGGCGTCGTATGCGGTGTCGCCGATCAGAGCCTCTGGATCGGACTCCTCGAGCAACGGCTGTGCGCAAATGAGGTCATTGGCCTGTCCTGGCGTGAGCATCAATTCGACGGGATTGCCGAGAGCATCGACGAGCGCGTGAATTTTGGTGGTCAATCCACCGCGGGATCGGCCGATCGCTTGCGCGCCGTTTTTTTTCGTGCGCCGGCGCTGTGCTGGTGCGCACGCACGATTGTGGCGTCGATCATCATGTACTCATTATCGCGATCGCTGGCCAACAGCTTGAAAATACGCTCGAAAACACCGCCCTTCGCCCATCGATTGAAGCGCTGATGGACGATCTTCCAATCGCCAAAGCGCGCCGGCAGATCACGCCAAGGAATGCCGGCTCGGTATCTAAACAAAACAGCCTCGACGAACAGGCGATTGTCTGCTGCCGTGCCTCCGACATGGCCTTCGCGGCCCGGCAGAAAATCCTTGATCCGATCCCACTGGTCGTCCCGCAATGCATAGCGCCGCATCGGTCGGCCCCTCCTTAGGCCGACCACCCATGAATCACTCAATCACTGATTTGGGAATCCCCCAACTGAAGACAGGCCCTAGCGCGTTGACGGAGGAAGAAACTCGCCGCCGCCGGCAGGCGGGAGCTTAGTCGATCTCGTGGCACCGTCAGTGCTCGGGGCCGAACTCGCGCCCGGGGGAGGAAGAAACTCGCCGCCGCCCGGGAAGACTCGACGGGGTCTGTGCGAGTGCCTGCGGCCCGACGATCAAGGCCGCGGTCAAGAGCGCCGAAGATCGGAACAAAGTGCGCATGGGGAACTCCTCTATCCGCTGTTGCCGACGGCCCGGTACGGAAGGCCGGCGCGCTGCCAGACAACCCTATCGACATCTGCGGATCATGCTTGGTCGCTATTGACGCATTTGGCTTGTTCTTGCCTCATACGACGGTCCGATACCATGAGCTTGGCGCCGGCGCAGGCAGTGCGCCGTTCTTCGCGGACGCTCAGGTCGAATCCGATGCTCAGGTTTGGGCCATCGTACGGAAGGTGATCGAATAGTGCGTGGTCTGGACGAACGCGATGCTGTGTTCCCAGACATGGCGGGAGGCGCCGGTCATCACGTAGAGCGAGCGTGGCTGCGCGTTGAGGGTGAACGTTCCCACTTGTTGCCGATCTTGCGCCGGAAGCGGAATTTGCAGGCCGAGGCGAAGGAAAGCCCGAACACCTGATCGAAGTGCTTTTTGTCGCGATGCCAGCCGCGAGCGCGGGCACGGGCTCCGCCGTGTGCGGGCAGGCGCCGGGCTCGAAGCGCACCGATGCGGCACATCCCGCTGCGGGCGCGCCAATCACGCCGGCGAGAACGAGCGCGCCCAGCGCCGCCGTCTTAGCCCTTCCCGTGCACGTGCCGCTTCGTGTCATACACCGCGATGTCTGGAAATATGGGTCCCCGCTTGGCGCGGGGACGACAGCAACGGATGAGGCTGCAACTCAATTTGCCCGGATCAGTTCGGCTTGGCGGCGGTCTTGAGCACCTTGGCCCACTTGTCGGTGTCGCGCAGCCAGATCCTGCCGAACTCGTCGGGGGTGAGCACGATCGGCCGCCCGCCCACGTCGGCGAGGCGCGCGGCGAGGCGCGGATCGGCGAGCGCGGCATTGATCTCGCGGTTGAGGGTGGCGACGATCTCGGCCGGCGTGCCGGCGGGAACGCCGATTCCGGTCCAGCCGCTCACCTCGTAGCCGGGAACGGTCTCGCCGACGGTCGGCACGACGGGGATCTTGTCGGACCGCTTCGGGCCGGTGACGGCGAGCGCGCGCAGCGCGCCCGACTGGATGTGCGGCAGCGAGTTCGGCAAGGCGTCGATCCCCACTTGCACCCGGCCGCCGATGATGTCGGTCACCATCGGCGCGCCGCCGGGATACGGCACGTGCACCATGTCGATCCCGGCCATGCTCTTGAACAGCTCGCCGGCGAGATGGCTGATGGTGCCGGTGCCGAACGAGGCCAGGTTGATCTTGCCGGGATTGGCCTTGGCCAGCGCGATGAGCTCGGCGACGGTCTTCGCCGGCACCGACGGGCCCACCTCCAGGACGAAGGGCAGGTCGACGAGGGCGGCGACCGGCGCGATGTCGCGCAGGAAGTCGAACGGCAGCGTCTTGCGGAAGGTCGCGTTGATGGCGTTGGTGGTCGCGACGAACAACAGCGTGTAGCCGTCGGGCGGCGAGCTCACCACCGCCTGCGCCGCGAGGTTGGTGCCGGCGCCCGGCTTGTTCTCGATGATGAAGGACTGCCCGAGCCGCTCCTGAAGCCGCGCGCCGATGATGCGCGCCACGAGGTCGGTCGAGCCGCCGGCCGGATAGCCGAGGATGATACGCACCGGCCGCGCCGGATAGGCTTGCGCGCCCGCGCGGCGCGCGACCACCGGAAGCGTGGCGGCACCCGCCGCCATCTGCAGGACTGCGCGGCGCGGAAGCTTCATGACGGTCCTCCCTCTGCAGCGGCACCTGCGCGCCTTTGCGCGGGCGCTTGTCGCGCGCCCCGCATTCATCTCTCGACGCGTGGCCACGACGCTGCATTATAGTGGGCGATGGAGCGGAAAACAGAGCCGCGCCTCTGCCCGCCCTGCGCGCTCGTGAAATCATGTCAATGCATGTAAGCACGGACGGCACGGCCAGTCGTCCGCACCGGGGAGTCGCCGCATATGACCACCATCGGCGCTGCCAAGCGCCTGCTGACCCAATTCGAGACCTACCTCGCGGGCGTCTTCCATCCCCTTCCACAAGAGCGGGCCGTCACCGGGGCGATACAGTCGGTCTACGGCTGGTTCTTTCCGTTTCTCCGCAACGCCTTCATTTGCGGCGTCCTGCAGTACCTCGCCGACGCCAGCGGGAGCGTGACGCTGCAGATTTTGGCGATCGTCGCCTATGTCGCGCTGGCGGCTTATTGCCTGTCGTACGTCAATATGTGGGTGCTGACACCGTTTCACTTCGTCAAGCACAAGCGGCTGGGATTCCTGCTCGACGGACTGGTCACGCTGGCCGTGCTGTTGTCGCTCGGATACGCGATCCTGGCAGGAACACGGTTCGCCATCGATGAAATCGCCAAGGGGCACGCCGTGTCCCGCAGCAATGCTCCTCGCAGCTCGCTCCCGGCACGTAGCTTCGGACGGCGTGCCGCGGTCCTCACTCGACACAGAAAAAATTCGCGCACGCCCACTCGGGCGTAGGCCTCGCAGGCCGTGCACGAATTCGCCGGGGAGCGCCGGGCAGAGCAAATACGTCAGCCACGCTGACAGGTACGGCGAATATCGAAGGGTCCACGGACCTGCTAAACTGATGCGCGCAAACCGCCGGGGTGATCTCCGCAGCGGCCACGCGGCCCGCAGACGGGCACCCGACCGGCGTAAGATTTGCGCGAGCGCAGGGGAGAAGAGCCATGCGCTGGGATCAATTGCCACGCAGCGACAACGTCGAGGACCGGCGCGGGGATCGACCGCGCGGCTTTCCCACCGGCCGCGCCGGCGGCATTGGCATCGGCACGCTCCTCGTGCTCGTTCTCGTCGGCTGGGCGCTGGGCATCAATCCGCTCTACCTGATCGGCGGGGCGGAGATTCTGTCCGGCCTGGGCGGCTCGCAGGAGCAGTCGCAGCCCGCGCCAGGCAACGCCAGGACGGAGGCTCCCTCCGATCAAATGGGCCGGTTCGTGGCCGCCGTGCTCGGCAGCACGGAAGCCCAGTGGAAAGAGATCTTCGCGCGCGCGGGGAAGACCTACGAACCGCCGACGCTGGTCATGTTCTCCGGCGCGACGCGCTCGGCCTGCGGGTTCGCCCAGGCCGCCATGGGTCCGTTCTACTGCCCGAACGACCAGAAGGTCTACCTCGACACCTCGTTCTTCCAGGATCTCGAGCGGCGCTTCCACGGCTGCGACGCCGGAAGCAAGGGCTGTCAGTTCTCGCAGGCCTACGTGATCACGCACGAGGTCGGCCATCACGTGCAGAACCTGCTCGGACTCCTGCCGCGGGTGCAGGAGGCCCAGCGCGGCGTGGGCCAGGCGGAGGCCAATCAGCTCCAGATGCGGGTCGAGCTGCAGGCCGACTGCCTCGCCGGGGTGTGGGCGCATCACGCGGAGGAGAAGTGGCGCGTCCTCGAGCCCGGCGATGTCGAGGCGGCGATGCAGACGGCAGCCGCCATCGGGGACGATCGCCTGCAGCGGCGCAGCCAGGGCTACGTCGTTCCGGACGCGTTCACGCACGGCTCGTCGGCACAGCGCACGCGCTGGTTCATGACCGGCCTGAAATCAGGTGAGGTTGCGAGCTGCGACACGTTTCGCGCCCAGCAACTCTGACCACCGCGCCACGATTCGAGCTGGAGCTCATCGCGCTCAACGGCGTCCCCGGTCGCGGGACGACACGACACTCCACCCGCCGGGAGGAACCGTATGGCAATTCTCATGACGCAGGCCTGTTTCACGGAAGAGGGCCGCGAGCGAATGATTGCCGCGCCGGAGGACTGCATCGCGGCGTTCGGCCGGCTCATCGCCCAGGTCGGGGGCAAGCTCCTCGCCCACTACCTGACGACGGGCGACTACGACATCGTGTTCCTCTTCCAAGCGCCCTCGTACGAGAAGACGGTGCCGGCGCTCGTTGCCGCCGCCGCGGGAAGCGGCGTCGCCGACTTGAACACGGTGAGCGTCCTGACAGCGAGCGAGCTGAGGCGCGCCTTCGTCAACGCCCGCGCGGTGCTGGCCGAGCACCGCTCCGTCGCTGCGCGTGCGGCGGACCGCTCTTCGACCGGGCCGAACACGGACCCGGCCAAGGCCGATCCCGAAGCGGCGGTACACGAAGCGCAAGCAGACGCCAAAGCCGCCGCTCAGCTCTTGGAGGCCCGGAGAAAGGCCATAGACGACATCGCGGCGGGACGCCCGGCGCCCTACTACTTCGCTGCGCCGCCGACGGCGGTTGCGTCCCAGGCCGCGCCTGCGCCCTCGACCGGCAACGACGCCGCGAAGGAGAAAGCTCCGACGAAGGACGTCCCTGCGAACCCGGACAGCGCCGCCAGCGAGAGCAAGCGCGGCCGATGACCGGGCTTGCCAACCTGCGGCCGAAAAAGAAAGCGAAAGGCGCGCTGAGCTCGGCGATGCAATGGAAAGATTCGATCGCTCGTCTCCCCGTCCCCTGGCGCGGCAAGGCACTTGCCCGCGTTGCGTTCCTCCTCGCCGTCGCCGCGCTGGTCGCGGGGCTGGCCGCCGCCTTCGGCATCGCCCGCGATTACGGCTATCTGCGAGCGTCGATCCTGACGGGATCGCCCGGAGGCCAGTATCACGCGCTGGCCGAGCGGCTCGCCGAGCGGGCGAGGCGCGGGCGCGGAACGCTGACGGTGATACCGACCGCGGGCTCGATCGAGAACGTGAGCCGGCTCGCCGCGCCGGGCGGCTGTGCCGACATGTTCGCCCTCATCCAGGACGGCATCCCCGTGCCGGCCGCAGCGGGGCTCGAGCTCCTCGGGCGGCTGCCGCAACCGGAGTCGCTGCTGCTGCTCGGCCGCTCCGGCCGCGCCTTTCACGCCCTTCCCGATTTTCGCGGCGCATCGATCGGGATCGGCCCGGAAGGCTCCGGCACCGCCTATCTCATGCAGCAGCTGTTCGCGGACGCCGACCTTCGGGAGCTGGACATTCGCCTCTCCAACCACGAATTGCCCGAGCAGGCCAGGCTCGTGGCCGAGGGCAAGCTCGACCTCGCGGCCTTCGTGATGCAAGAAGACGCGGAATTCCTCAGCACCATCATCCGCCGCTATAGCCTGGACATCGCGGCCCCGCAGGACCTGCGGGGTTTGATCGCACGCTACCCGTGGCTCAGTCTCGGCCATATCCCGGAGGGTCGTTACGACCTGGTGCGCCACATCCCCGCAACCGACAAGGAAGTGGTGCGCCTGCAAACGCTGCTGATCGCCAGCCCGTGTGCGCAACGCGCCGACCGGATCGCGCTCTTGATGCTCGCGGCCGCCGAGCTCCCCAACTTCGTGCGCGACAATCCGCCGAGCTCCACGGCTCCGGCGTCGGCGTTGCCGCTCGCGCCCGAGGCGCAGCAATTCTTCCCGACCGGCGAGCCCCAGCTCGCCGATCGCTATTTCCCGTGGCTGGTCAACATCATGTCGCCGGCCTACTGGGTCTACCTGGTGATGGCGGTCACGATCCTGTTCAACATGCTGCGGGGGTACAGCCGGTTTCGGCTGTGGCGGATCGACTCGACGCGCGAGAAGCTCGAGACCGCGCTCAAGGAGCTGGTCGATCCCGCGCTCACCCACGCCCAGATGCGCGCCGTTCCGGGAGAGCAGGTGATGGCCTCGCCGGAACGCCGCGCCGCCGCGGAGGCCCTGATGGAGCGGCTGCAGGCACTGCGCGCGCGCTGCCAGCGCCAGACCAACTCCTTCGTCACTCCGATGGGGGACGAACTCTACTACCGCTACCAGCAATTCCTCATCGACGAGGCGGCAACGACGCTCGCCGCGCTGCTGCAGCGCGCCCGCCATCCGAAGTCGTGATCGCCGCAGGCCGCAAGCGCGATCTCCCCGCCTGCGGGGAGAGGTGGACGCCGCGGCACCGGTCTGCATAAACTCGACGTGGCGATCGGTGCGACTTGGGCGAGATCTGCGCTACACCGTCTCGGCATAGGCCTCGTAGGCCTCGCATACCGTCATGATGTGGAGGCGCATGGCGGAAGCGGCGCCGGCGCGGTCGCCGCGCAGGATGGCGACCACCACACGGTCGTGCTCGAGGTGCGACTTCGCCAGCCGCCCGAGATTGCGGAACTGGGCGCGGCGGAACGGCTGCACGCGTTTGCGCGTCGCGTGCGTCATCTCGGCGAGATAGCAATTGTGCGCGCCGGCATAGATCGCGGCGTGGAACGCCTCGTTGACCTCGTGGTAGCGCTGCGGATCGCCGCGGTGGATGAGCGCACGCAGTTCCTCGTGCGCGGCCTCGAGCAGGTCGCGCTCGGCGGCGTTCATGCGCTCGGCAGCGAGCCCCGCGCACAAGGCTTCGAGCTCGGCCATCGCCTCGAACATGCCGATCAGGCGCTCCTCGCTCGGGCGCGCCACCACCGCGCCGCGATGGGCGCGCACCTCGACGAGGCCGCTGGCGCCGAGCTGGCGGATCGCCTCGCGCACCGGCGTGCGCGACACCCCGAAGCGGCGCGCGAGCTCGCTCTCGTCGAGCGCGGCGCCGGGGATGATGAGCCCGCGCACGATCTCGTCGGCGAGCGCCAGGCACAATTCGTCCGCCAGGGTGCGGCGGCGGCCGGCCGGCGCCGCGGCGCGCGCGGGCATGGGCGCCGGCGCAGTCGCGGGTTTGGCGCGCTCGGCGATGGTCACGGCGCGCTCTCCGCGGGCTGATCGATCACACTGACGTGGCCGACGACCACGCGCCAGCCGTCGGGAACGCGCACCCAGGTCTGGGTCTGCCGCCCGATCTTGCCAGGCGCGCTGTCGCGGCGGAACAGCGTCGATGCGACGGCATAGTCGCGCCCGTAAGTGGTGATGACCGTCCTCGACAGGGTGCGCATCAGGCCGACCGGCGAGCGGGCGGCGCGGAACGCCTTGATCTCGTCGTAGCCGTAGAGGTTCTCGGTCGCGCCGTAGCGGATGGTGCGGGCATCGTCGCGGAAGACCGCATCGAGCGTAGCGACGTCGCTCGAGACGACCGCCTGCTCGTAGCGCTCGAACGCGGCCCTCACCTCGGCAACGACTTCCGGCCGGTCGATCTCGATGTCCCTGTTCATGTCGATCCCCGATGAATGCAGTCATTCCCGCGAAAGCGGGAATCCATATTCCAGAGGCCCGTGCATTTGGCACGATGGGTCCGCGCTTTCGCGGAGACGACAACCGAAGGACTTGCCATCACTTGTGCGTCTCCTTGACCGCCGGCTTGGCCGCGCCGACGGTCCCCTCCGCTTCGAGCGCGTGGGCGATGCGCAGCACGATGTCCTCACGCCACGGCGCCGCGATGATCTGCACGCCGATCGGCAGTGGCTCGAGTGGAATCGGCACCGCCACCACCGGCAGGCCGATGAACGAGATCGGCTGGGTGTAGATGCCGAGATTGGCGCGCACGTTGAGCTCGACGCCGTCGAGCACGAAGGTCTGCTGCCCGATCTTCGGCGCGGTGCAGGGCGTCGCCGGCGCGAGAATCGCGTCGACATCGGCGAACAGAGCGAGCACGCGCTCGCGATACCAGCGGCGGAATTTCTGCGCCTTGGCGACGTAGGCGGCGGGGATCATCGCGCCGGCGATGAGGCGGTCGCGCACGGCGGGATCGAAGTCGCGCGCGCGCGTGCGCAGCCGCTCGAGGTGCAGCGCAGCGCCCTCGCTCGCGGTGATGACGTAGGCGGCGGCGCGCGCGCGCTTCGCCTCGGGGATCTCGATCTCGGTGTCGGCGCCGAGCGCGGCGGCGACGCGCTCAAGCGCGGCCCGCGCCTCCGGGAACGCCCCGGAACGGAAATATCCGCCGGCGATCGCGATGCGCAGCCCAGCCGTGCCGCGCGCGAGCAGCGGCGCGACCGGCACGACCGGAACGTCGGCGCAGACCGGGTCGTCGCGGTCGTAGCCCTGCACGGCGTCGTAGGCGAGCGCGAGGTCGCGCGCGCTGCGCGCCAGCGGCCCGACATGATCGAGGCTCGCCACGAACGGGAACGTATGCGCGCGCGAGAGCCGGCCGTAGGTCGGCTTGAGGCCGAACGTGCCGCACAGCGAGCACGGCACCCTTATTGATCCATTCGTATCGGAACCGAGCGCGAGCGGCACGAGGCCGCCGCCGACCGCACCGCCGGAGCCGCCGGATGAACCGCCGGTCATTCGCGTCGTGTCGTGGGGATTGCGCGAAGGGCCGTCGTGCACGTTCTCGCCGGTGAAGTCATAGGCGTATTCGCCCATGTTGAGCGCGCCCACGAGCACCGCGTCCTGCGCTTCGAGGCGCGCGATCAAGGTGGCGTCGCGCGCGGCAGGCGCGCGGTCCCGGTTGATCTTGGAGCCGGCGAGCGTGGGGAGGCCCGCGATGTCGAACAGGTTCTTGACCGCGAACGGAACGCCGGCGAGCGTGCCGAGAGCGCGGCCCTGCGCGCGCGCCGCGTCGATCGCCTTAGCTTTCTCGCGCGCTCGCTTCGCGAGCACGGCGGTGAAGGCGTTGAGCACGCGATCGTGCTTGGCGATGCGCGCGAGCGCCGCGCCGACCACCGTAGCTGCGCTGGTCCTGCCGTCGCCGACGGCCGCGGCAATCTCGCTCGCATGCGCCCAGGCGGTGTCCATGTGAGGGCCTAGAGCTCCGTCGTCATGCCCGCGAAAGCGGGCATCCAGTAGCCCGTGCGGGGACGATCGAGGCCGAAGCGGTGCCTTTCAAGCGGTCCGGCGATTACTGGATCGTCCGCTTTCGCGGACGATGACAACCGAGGGGAGGCAAAGGCGGACAGACAGTCCACCGAGTGCGTGTCGCGTTTGTGCATCGAACGCATCGGAGCGCCTACGCAACGAACACTGGCGCCGGCTCGGCGTCGTCCGGCAGCGGAAAATCCGCGAAGGAGATGGCGAGCGCCAGCGTCATTTCGAGATTGGCCTCGACCGCGCCCTTCCAGGCCGGATCGAGCGGCAGGTGGAGCGCGCGCACAGCCGCGTCGACGAAGGTGCCGAGCGCATCGCCTGCGGTGGGCTTGCGCACGCGCTTCGTCTTGGCAGGCGGCTTGCTTGCCGCACGCGCACGCGACATCTTGGCTTTGCCCTTGGTCAGCGACCTGGCTCGCTTTGTCATTGCATCACGCAAAGGTCGGATGCGGAATCGCCGCGAGGAGGTCGCGAGTATATTGCGCCTGCGGCGCGAAGAGAACCTGCTCGGTCGGCCCCTGCTCGACGATCTTGCCCGCCTGCATGACGATGACGCGGTCGCACAGAAGCCGCACCACGTTGAGGTCGTGCGACACGAACAGGTAGGACATTCCCATCGAGCCCTTGAGCTCCTGCAGGAGATTGAGCACCACCGCCTGCACCGACACGTCGAGTGCCGCCGTCGGCTCGTCGAGGATGACGAGGTCGGGATCGAGCGCGATCGCGCGTGCGATGCCGACGCGCGCCTTCTGCCCGCCGGAGAGCTGATGCGGGAAGCGGTCGAGCAGGTCGAGCGGCAGGCCGACCTTGGTGGCGAGCGCTTCGCAGCGCGCGCGCACGGCGCCGCCGCCCTTCACATCGGAGAGCCGCAGGATCGGGTCGGCGATGGCGCGGGCGGCGGTGAAGCGTGGATTGAGGCTGTCGGTCGGGTCCTGGAACACCATCTGGATGCGCTTGCGCAGCGGCAACCGCGCGAATTCCTTGGCCGGGATGGCGCCGATGTCCTCGCCGTCGAACATGATCACGCCGTCGGTCTTGTCGATCAGCCGCATCACCATGGTCGAGGTCGTCGACTTGCCGCAGCCGGATTCGCCCACCAGCCCGACGCTCTCGCCGCGGCCGACCGCGAAGCTGACGCCGTCGACGGCGCGGAAGGTCTCGGGCTCGGGCGCGGGCTTGCGCCGGAACATCGCCTTGAATCCGCTGGCCCCCTTGCGGGGATATTCCTTGACCAGCTTCTCCACCATGAGCAGCGGTGCACCGGTTTTGGCTTTCGGCGAAGCGAGCTCAGTTTCGCCGCGAGCTCGGTCTACTCCCTCTCCCCGGAGGGGAGAGGGCCGGGGTGAGGGGGTTCGGGTCTCTCGATAGTCCTGTAATCCCCTCACCCCCACCCTCTCCCCAAATGGGGAGAGGGAGCCCACCGAGTCTGTGGCGCCTGCAGCGTCCTCCGGCAGGAGGTCGCGCAGCGACACGCCGGGGCGCGGGGTCGCGCGCATGAGCTTGCGGGTATAGGCATGCGACGGCGCGGTGAAGATCGCGCGCGAGGCCGCGGTCTCCACCACGCGGCCCTTCTCCATCACCACCACGCGGTCGCAATAGGTGGCGGCGAGACCCAGGTCGTGGGTGATGAGGATGGTCGACATGCCGCGCTCTTTTGTGAGCTCGACGATGAGGTCCATCACCGTCTTCTGCGTGGTCACGTCGAGGCCGGTGGTCGGCTCGTCGGCGATGAGGAGCTGCGGCCGGCAGGCGAGCGCGAGCGCGATCACCACGCGCTGGCACATGCCGCCGGAAAGCTCGAACGGATAGGCGTGGTAGCGCTCGCGCGGGCGCGCGATGCGCACCTGGTCGAGGATCTCGATCGCCTTGTCGGAGAGCGCAGAGGAATCGACCTGCGAATGCTGCTCCAGCACGTCCTCGATCTGGTGCCCGACCTTGCGGATCGGGTTGAGCGCCGCGCGCGGGTTCTGGAAGATCATCGACATCTCCCGCCCGCGCAGGCTGCGCATCTCGTCCTCGCTGGCGGCGCGCACGTCGAACCCGGTGAAATGCACGGCGCCCTCGGCGATCCGGCCGGCGCGGTCGAGGATGCGCATGACCGCGTAGGAGGTGACCGACTTGCCGGAGCCGGACTCGCCGACGATGCCGACGGTCTCGCCCTTGGCGATTGCGACGTTGACGTGCTCGACCGCGCGCACGATGCCGCGGCGGGTGGAGAACTCGACCGTGAGGTCGGCAACGTCGAGCAGCGGCAGGGATTCGGTCATGGTCGGCACCTGCCACGTCCCCGCCCGCTGTCGTTCTCGCGCAAGCGGGAACCCATAACCCCGGACTTCTGGAATACAGGTCCCCGCTTTCGCGGGGACGACAAAATGATCGAGCAGTGTCAGCTCGTTACCGGGATGCTCGGTCGACATAACCATTGCTCAGGTGCGGCGCTGCGGGTCGACGATGTCGCGCAACCCGTCGCCGAGCAGGTTGAAGCAGAACACCGCGATCATCAGCGCGGCGCCGGGAAAGAACGCGATCCACCATTCGCCCGACACCATGAAGGCGGCGCCTTCCGCCACCATGATCCCCCATTCCGCGGTCGGCGGGCGCACGCCCAGCCCGATGAAGGAGAGGCCGGCGGCGTTGAGGATGGCGTAACCCATGGTGAGCGACATCTGCACCACCATGATCGGCATGATGTTGGGCAGTATCTGGCCGAGCAGGATGCGCATCTCGCCGTTGCCGGAGAGCCTCGCCGCCTGCACGAAGCCCGCTTCGCGGCGCACATTGGCCTCGGCGCGGGCGACGCGGGCGTAGAGCGGGAAGTTCACGATCGCGGTCGCGATGACGATGTTCTGCACGGTGTTGCCGAGCGCGGCGACGATGCCCATGGCCAGCACGAACAGCGGGAAGGCCATGATGGTGTCGGCGATGCGGCCGACGACACGGTCGGTCCAGCCGCCGAAGAAGCCGGCGGCGACCCCGGCGAGCCCGCCCATGAGGAAGACGAGCGCGACCGAGGCGACGGCGATGAAGCAATCGAGCCGCGTCGCCACCACCACGCGGCTGAACACGTCGCGGCCGAGCTGGTCGGTGCCGAACCAGTGCGCCGCCGACGGCCCCGTGAGCGCGACCGCGGTGTCGCTGGCGAGCGGGTCGTAGGGAACGAGATAGGGGCCGAACACGGCGGCGAGCACGATCACCAGGAACAGCGCGAAGGCAAAGCCGGTGACCGCGTTCTCGCCCAGAATGTAGCGGGCGTGGCGGATGGCAGCACCGAGCCCGGTGTTAGCGCGCGGCCTTGGCGTTGCGATCCTGGGTGCCTCCGTCTTGAGTGTGTCCGTCCTGAGTGCGTCCATCTTGACTGCGTCCGTGTTGGGCGCGCTCGTGGCGGGCGCAGCTATTTCAGGCACCTCGATAGCCGGCGTGGCGCGCTCGGCCGGCAGGGCGACGTTGGTCATGCCTCGATCCTCACGCGCGGATCGACCACTCCGTAGAGGATGTCGATCACGAGGTTGAGCGCCACGTACATCACCGCCATTGTCAGCACGAAGCCCTGCAGCGGCGCGAAATCGGACGCGATCAGCGCTTCGACCGCGAACGAGCCGATGCCGGGCCAGGCGAACACCTTCTCGACCAGCACGTTGGCGCCGAGCAGGAAGGAGAACACCATGCCGAGCGTGGTGATGACCGGCAGCATGGCGTTGCGGAAGGCATAGGTGACGACGACGGTGAATGGCGTCAGCCCGCTCGCTCGCGCGGTACGCACGAAGTCGGAGGCGAGCACCGCCAGCATGGAAGCGCGGGTCATGCGCGCGATCGGCGCCAGCGAGAAGATGCCGAGCGTCAGCGCCGGCAGGATCAGCTGCTTGAGGGCGGCGAGGAACAGCTCGCCGTCGCCGGCAACGAGGCTGTCGATCAGGTAGAAGCCGGTCACCTGCGGCGGCGCGCTATAGAAGACGTCGAGCCGCCCGAGCGGCGGCGGCGCCCAGCCGAGGAGATAATAGAACACGTAGATCAGGATCAGCCCGGTGAAGAACACCGGCAGCGACACGCCGGCGGTCGCGACCACGCGGCAGGCGTGGTCGATGAGCGAGTTCGGCCGCGTCGCCGCGACAATTCCGAACGGCACCGCGACCGCCATCGACACGATCAGGCCGAGCAAGGTGAGCTCGGCGGAGGCCGGCAGCCGGGTCTTGATCTCCTGCCCCACCGGCTGGCCGGTGGTGAGCGAGGTGCCGAGATCGCCGCGGGCGAGGTCGCCGACATAGCGCACGAACTGCACGTAGAGCGGCTGGTCGAGGCCGAGCTTCACACGGATCTGCTCGATCGCGTCCTTGGTGGCGGCGGGCCCGGCGAAATAGGCGGCGGGATCGCCCGGGAGCGCACGGGTGAGCAGGAAGGTCACGATCACCACGCCGATCAGGCTCGGCACCGCCACCAGCATGCGCTTGAGCACCATCATCAGCACTGCGGGTACCCCCAGCTTGCTTGAGCGAATAGCGAATAGCGAGTGGCGAGTAGCGAGCGGCGGATGGCGTGCAGGTGCAAAACTCGCTGCTATTCGCTACTCGCTGACTCACCCCTTCGCGAGCGCGCGGTAATCGAGCCGGCGGTGGAACCAGTACTGATAGCCCGACACGTTCTTCTGCATCGCCACGTTGACGTAGGGCTGGTAGAGCGGGATGCGCGGAATGTCGGCGAAGGCGAGATCGACGAAGCCCTTGACGTCCTTGTCGTAGCTCGCCTTGTCGCCTTCGGCCGCCGCGGTCACCGCGCCGTCGACCAGCACGTCGAGCGCCTTCGACTGGTAGCTCATGGTGTTGAAGATCGAATTCTTGCCGTGATAGCACCAGATGAAGAAGTATTCGGGATAATCGAGCCAGCCCGAGAACACGTTGGTGTAGAGCGGCAGGATCTTCTTGTTGAGCTCGGTGCGCCAGGTCGCCCCCGGGATCTTGTTGATGGTGCACTTGATGCCGATCTGGGCGAGGCTCTCCTGCGTGAGCACGCACAGCGGCTCGTTGACGCCGGCGCCCGGGCCGGGCTTGAGCGGAACGACCCGGTCGGCGAGCAGGAGGGCCTCGTCGACGTCGTTGGTGATGAGCACGACGGTCTTCTTCTCTGCCGACCAGATCGTCTCGATCTCCGTCTGCAGCTTGGCGCGGGTGAGCGCATCGAGCGCCGAAAGCGGCTCGTCGAGCAGCAGAACCTCGGGGTCCATGGCGAGCGCGCGCGCCACCGCCACGCGCTGGCGCATGCCGCCGGACAGCTCCGCCGGCCGGCGATCGGCGGCGGGCGAAAGCCCGACCATCTCGACGTAGCGACGCACGCGGGAGGCGCGCTCGGAGCGCTTGCGGGCGCCGAACACGGCATCGACCGCCAGCGCGACGTTGCCCTCGACCGAGAGCCAGGGCAGCAGCGAATAGCTCTGGAACACCACCCCGCGCTCCGGACCGGGCTCGGTCACCGGCTTGCCGCGGAAGCGGACCTCACCGGTGTCCGGCATAAGCAGTCCCGCCATCAGATTGATGAGCGTCGTCTTGCCCGAGCCGGAAAAGCCGAGGATGGCGACGAACTCGCCCTCCTCGACCGAAAGCGAGACGTCGTCGAGGACGTGGGTACGGGTGTCCCCCACGCCATAGGATTTGCCGACCGACTTGAGCTCGAGCATCGCCATGGCCGAGCCCCGTCAGCGCGCGGTCCCGTGGGTGAACGCCGCCTGCAAGGCGAGCATGACGCGGTCAAGCAGGAAGCCGATGATGCCGATGGTCAGCACCGCCACCATGATCTTGGCCATGGAAGCGGAGGAGCCGTTCTGGAACTCGTCCCACACGAACTTGCCCAGGCCCGGATTCTGCGCGAGCATCTCGGCTGCGATCAGCACCATCCAGCCCACGCCGAGCGAGAGCCGAAGCCCGGTGAAGATCAGCGGCAGCGACGAAGGCAGCACCAGCTTCACGATGGTCTTCGGCCAGGTGAGGCGCAGCACCCGCCCGACATTGAGCAGGTCCTTGTCGATCGAGGCGACGCCGACGGCGCTGTTGATCAGCGTCGGCCACAGCGAGCAGAAGGTGACGGTGATCGCCGAGATCAGGAATGATTTCGGCAGGGTCGGGTCGTCCGACACGTAGAGCGCACTGACTACCATGGTCACGATCGGCAGCCAGGCGAGCGGCGAGACCGGCTTGAAAATTTGCACCAGCGGATTGAGCGCCGCATTGAAGGAGGCGAACAGGCCGCACAGGACGCCGAGCGGGACCGCGACGATGGTCGCGAGCACGAAGCCGGTGAATACCGTCTTGAGGCTGGTGAAGATCTGGTCGACGAAGGTCGGCTTGCCGGTATAGGGCCGCAGCCTGACCTCGGCCTTGGAGTCCCGCTCCAGAATCTCGGCGTTGCGCTTTTGCTGGCGCGCGAAGAACGCGCGCTCCTTGTCGCGCTCGGCGAGATGGTCGGACCACAGGTTCTGCGCCTGCTGCCAGACCTGCACGGGCCCGGGGAGCGCGCCCAGGCTGGTCTGGACCTTGGGCGCGAGCCATGCCCAGAGTCCCAGGAACAGCACGATCGCGACGAGCGGCACGCCGAGCTGGCGCCAAAGCTCGGCGCCCTGCTGGCGGATATCCTCGCCGAGCGCGACGCGAACCAGCGGGACGAGCCAACCGAATCCGACAAGCTCGAGGAATCCGGCGGCGCGATTGATGCGCAGGTGCCAGCGTTCGCGCCCGGCGGCGCGCGCCGCTGGCGCGACGGGCGGGTCGACCGGGACCAGATCGGAAGTCACGGACATCGGTTCGATCCCTCGGCCAAGCGCCGCGGCCAGCGACGCGGAGTTTGCGCCCGTCCGCGCGCGTTCAATTGAACACCACTTTCGCGCCGTCGACGCGCTGGCTGCCTTTGAGGCCGATCGTCATGCTTTCGATATACGCGTTCGGCTTGCGGCCATCGAAGGCGAGCCCGTCGATGAACTCGCTCGTCGGCTCGCGGTAGCCGTCGCTGCTCCAGGGGAAGTCTTCCTTCTTCGCCTTGCCTTCCTCGACCAGCAGCTTCGCCGCCGCGAGGTAGAGGTCGGGGCGGTAGACCCGTTTCGCGATGTCGGCGTACCAGCCGTCCGGCTCGGCCTCGGGGATCTGCCCCCAGCGCCGCATCTGCGTGAGATACCAGACGGCGTCCGAGTAGTAGGGATAGGTCGCGAAATAGCGGAAGAACACGTTGAAATCGGGAACGGCGCGCTTGTCGCCCTTCTCGTACTCGAACGTTCCGGTCATCGAGTTGGCGATGACCTCCGCATCGGCGCCGACATATTCCGGCTTGGACAGGATCTGCACGGCCTTGCGCCGGTTGGCGTTGCCGTTTTCATCGAGCCAGATGCCGGCGCGGATCAGCGCCTTGGTCAGCGCGAGCACCGTGTTGGGATTCTTGCGCGCGAACTCCGCGGTCATCCCGAACACCTTCTCGGGATTGTTCTTCCAGATTTCGTAATCGGTGATGACCGGAACACCGATGCCCTTGAACACCGCGGCCTGGTTCCAGGGTTCGCCGACGCAGTAGCCGAGGATCGTGCCGGCCTCCATGGTGGCCGGCATTTGCGGCGGCGGCGTCACCGAGATCAGCACGTCGCCCATGATCTGGCCGGAAATGTCGGTCGGCGAATAGAAGCCGGGATGGATACCGCCGGAGGCGAGCCAGTAACGCAGCTCGTAATTGTGCGTCGACAGCGGAAACACCATGCCCATGTTGAACGGCTTGCCTTCGGCCTTGTACTTGTCGACGACCTGCTTGAGGGCGTCGGCCTTGATCGGATGGACCGGCTTGCCGTCGGCGCCCTTGGCGAGGTGCTTCTTCATTTCCTCCCACACCGCGTTCGACACGGTGATGCCGTTGCCGTTGAGATCCATGGAGAACGGCGTGATCACGTGTGCCTTGGTGCCGACGCCGATGGTGGCCCCGAGCGGCTGGCCGGCAAGCATGTGCGCGCCGTCGAGCTCGCCGGTGATCACACGGTCGAGCAGGACCTTCCAGTTCGCCTGCGGCTCCGTGGAAACGTAGAGGCCCTCGTCCTCGAAGAAGTTGAGCTCCTTCGCGATGGCGATCGGGGCCATGTCGGTGAGCTTGATGAAGCCGAACTTGAGGTCCTCCTTTTCCAGCTTCAATGCGGCACGCGCGATGCCGGGCGCCAACAGCCGTTCGGCAGGCAGCGCGCCGGCGAGCCCGGCGGTCCCCGCGGTCGCCTTGAGGAATGCGCGGCGGTTGACCCCCCGGCGCTTCGTCGGTCCGATGTCTCTCGTGCTCATATGCGCTGATGGTCCTCTCGACGCCGTTTCGCCCTCGATGCCGCGCGCTGGTCGCTGCCGACCGAACACAGAAAAGCCGCCCCAAGACGCTCGCGGCGTCTTCGCTCCAGGGCGGCGGCGTTGCCTGTTCGGCCTGCGGTAGAGCAAGCGCTGCCGTCCGCGGTGACGGCATTGCTCCGGCGCCCGCGTTTCAAGCTTCATGCCAAGTTGCGCCGAAACCGAAAACGCATGCTATTTGAATGAGATCAATTCCAAGCCGGCGGTTCCTGCGCGATCCTAAGCGAGCCGCGGCTGCCCTCTCCAAGGCATTGCTGCAACAATTTTGTGCAGCGCAAAATCGCGAACGCGCTCATGCGCGCCGGATATTCCAGGCAGAGAGATGCGCGCCGATATCATCGGGATCGAAGGCAGGTCCGACGACGGCCCCGATCCCGTCGGCCGGTTCGCCGGGCTCCCCCGCTCCGTCCGCGGCAATTGCCGCGTCGAATAGGTCCGGACGGAAGACCCCCTTCGCCGCCGCCAGCAGCTCGACCGACAGCGGTGCCTGGCCCCAGCGCACCATCTGGCCGTACAGCCAAGCCGCCTGCGCCGGGTCGGGACGCGCGGCGCCCTTGCGGCCGATCAGCAGATAGCGGTCGCTCACCCGCGTGGTGCCGTCCGGGGCGATCTTGATGCGACCGTCGAAAGTGCGGCGGATCACCTCCGCGGCGACGCCGATGCGATTGGGCGCGGCCAGGATGGCTGCGACCTCCTCGCGGTTGGCGTCATCGTCGATGAAGGCAGCCGCACGATGATGCGCGCGCACGAGCCGCAACAGCGTATCGGGCTGCGCCTGCGCCCAGCGCTCGCGCACCGCCAGCACCTTTTCCGCCGCGCGCAGCAGGATCTCGGAGACGAAGTGCAGGATGAATCCGATGCCGAGGTCGACCGCTACCGAGCTCCACGGCGCGCCCACGCAGAATCCGTCCACCTGCCCGCCGGCGAGACTTTCGACCATGTAGGGCGGCGGCAACACCACGAGGCGAACATCCTCGTCTGGATCGACGCCACCGGCCGCCATCCAGAAGCGCAGCTGATAATTGTGGGTCGAGAACGGAAACGTCATTCCGAAGGTCAGCGGTTCTTCGCCCTTGGCCTTGCGGCGGGCGACGACGCGAGCCAGCGCGCGCGCCGACGCCGCCGGATCGGCGATGTTGCCCTCGGCAGCGGCGGCGATGGCGGCGTAGAGGGCGGGCGAGACCGTGATCGCGTTGCCGTTCATTCCGAGCCCCATGGGGGCGATGATCGGGACCTTGACGTGGCCGAGCCCGAGGCTCGACGCGATCGCCACCGGCGCCAGGAGGTGGGCGGCATCGAACAGGCCGATATTGAGCTTGTCGCGCACGTTCGACCACGACACTTCGCGCACCAGCTCGATTTCGAGACCCTCGGCGGCGGTGAAGCCCTTGTCGACCGCGACGATCGGGGCGGCGGCGTCAGCGAGCGGGATGAACCCGATCCGCAGCCTCGCTTCGCTTGCGCTCATTTCAGCAGCTCCGCGGCCGTCACCACCGATTGCGCGACCTCGGCGATCTTCTTGTTCTCGTTCATGGCCGTCTTGCGCAGAAGAACATAGGCCGCGTCCTCGCTGAGGTTCTTGGCTTTCATGAGAATGCCTTTGGCGCGATCGATGACCTTGCGCTCTTCGAGCTGGGTCCGCGTGCGCTCGAGCTCGTCGCGCAGGCGGGCGAAGGAATTGAAACGCGAGATGCACAGGTCGAGGATGTTCTTGATGCGCTCCTTCTGCAGTCCGCCGACGACATAGGCGGAGACGCCGGCATCGACGGCGGCCTCGGTCGCGGCCTTGTCGCTCTGATCGACAAACATGGCGACCGGGCGTTTCACTGCCCGGCTGACCTGGAACATCTGCTCGAGGACGTCGCGGCTCGGATTTTCGAGATCGATCAGGATGACGTCGGGGTCGATGGCGTAGATGCGCGCGAGCAGGTGGGAGGTGTCGTCCACGCGCACCACATGGCCGGCCTCGCCCAGCCCGTCCTCCAGGATCGCGGCCCGGATCGGATTCTTGTCGACGATGACGATCTTGAGCGAGGGCTGCATGGCGCGCGGGGCAAATTTCAAGCACCGTGCCAAGCCCGGAGCCGCCGAAAATTACCAACCGGATCAATCCGGTAGCGAGCGGCGCCGGGGCGGCCCGGACAACCGATGCCGATCGTCTGACGCAATCTTGGGCAGTGCGCTCATCAGCGCGGCAGCCAGCCGACGCGTGGGCGACGCGACGCGACAATCGCCGTTCCACGCCCGGGCCGCCGATCCGGCGCGTGCTCAGATGGGATCGACCACGATCTGGAGTGGGAGTTGTTTGACGTAGCTGCCGACCTGCAGCTGACCCTCGAACGACGATATGGCGCTCGCAGGCACGCTCGCTCGCTGGCAGGCGCGCGCCTGCCACTGATGCGCTTGCATCGCCGTGACGAAGGCGGCAGTCACCGCAACGACCGCCACCGCCTCGAGGATGGGCTTCTCTTTCTCTAACGTCGAACACATCGCATCCGGGACAGGGGGCGGACTTGTCCACAGCTGTTCTTCCGCTTGCCGCCGAATCGTCTCCTATATGGAGCGCCCGATTCGCCGGCGGGGGTGCCGCGCGGGCCGAGGAACAAGGCGTGGCCCGGATGCGCTTCCACGCGGACCTGCACGTCCACTCGAAATATTCGCGCGCCACCAGCCGGGATCTCGACCTCGAGCATCTCGCCGCTTGGGCGTGCCGCAAAGGCATAGGCGTCGTTGCCACCGGCGACTTCACTCATCCGGCATGGTGCGCCGAGCTCAAGCAGAAGCTCGTTCCCGCCGAGGCCGGTCTTTATCGGCTACGCGAGGAGACCGAGCGCGCCGTCATGCAGGCGCTGCCGCCATCGTGCCGCACGCCGCTCCGGTTCATGCTCGAGGTCGAAATCTCCACCATCTACAAAAAGGGTGAGCGCACGCGCAAAGTCCACCACCTGATCTATGCGCCGGATTTCGACACCGTCGATCGCATCTCGGCGCGGCTCGCCCGCATCGGCAATATCGCCTCCGACGGCCGCCCGATCCTCGGCCTCGATTCCCGTGACCTGCTCGAGATCGTGCTCGAAGCCGGACCGCACGCCTATCTCGTGCCGGCGCATATCTGGACGCCCTGGTTCGCGGCGCTGGGATCGCAGTCGGGCTTCGATTCGATCGTAGACTGCTACGGCGACCTCGCCGATGCCATCTTCGCGGTGGAGACGGGCCTCTCTTCCGATCCCCCGATGAACTGGCGGGTGTCGTTCCTCGACCGCTATCGCCTGACCTCCAATTCCGATGCGCATTCGCCCGGCAAGCTCGGACGGGAAGCGACGACTTTCGACTGCGAGCTCGACTATTTCGCCATCGAGCATGCGCTCAAGACCGGCCGCGGCTATGTCGGCACGGTCGAGTTCTTTCCCGACGAAGGGAAGTATCACCTCGACGGCCACCGCAAATGCGAGGTGCGGCTCTCTCCCAGCGAGACGCTCGCCCATCACGGCCGCTGCCCGGTCTGCGGGGAGCCCGTGACCATCGGGGTCGAGCACCGCGTCGACACCCTGGCCGACCGCAGCGAAGCGCAAGCGGTGCCGCCGCCAACCGCTGGCGCCGTCTCGAACCTGGTGCCGCTCCCGGAGATCCTCTCCGAGCTCGCCGCCAGCGGTCCCGCGTCACGCGCGGTGACGGCAGGCTACGATCAGGTCATCGCCAAGCTCGGCGCCGAACTCTCCATCCTGGAGGCCGTACCGGTCGAGGATATCGCGCGCGCAAGCTCCCCGCTGCTCGCCGAGGCGATCACCCGCCTGCGCGCCGGACAGGTGATCCGCGATGCCGGCTACGACGGCGAATACGGCGTCATCCGCCTGTTCCAGGAAGGCGAGCTGGAGCGGCTGACCGCCGGCGGATTGCTGTTCGATGCGCCGATGTCACAACGAAAGACAGCTCGACCGGCGAAGCCGCGCCCGACGACCGAGCCGGCCGCCGATGCCGCGGTGACCGTCGACCCGGCGCGGCCGCGGCTGCGCCTCGTCACGTCGGCGCCAAGCGGGCCGGCGCCCGGCATCCTCGCCGAGCTCGACGGCGATCAGCGCGCGGCAGCGGAAACCCTCCATGGCCCGCTGTTGATCGTCGCCGGTCCCGGCTCGGGAAAGACCCGCACCCTCACCCGTCGCCTCGCCCATCTCGTCGCCGAGCGCGGGGCGCCTGCGGAGAATTGCCTCGCCATCACCTTCACCCGACGGGCCGCCGCCGAGATGCGCGAGCGTCTCTCCGCCCTGCTTCCCGCCGGCACGCCGCAGGTCTCGGTTCACACCTTTCACTCGCTCGGGCTTGCAATCCTGCGCGAGCACGGGAACGCCGCCGGGCTCGCCCGCGGCTTTCGCGTCGCGGGCGAAGCGGAGCGGGTCGCGCTGCTGGCGGAGGCGTTGGCGCTGAGCGAGCCGAAGGCCGAGCGGCTCATCCGCGCCATCTCCAAGGAGAAGCGCACGCAGAGCTGGGCGGGCGCCGAGGTGGGAGAGGCGATGGCGGCCTATGGCCGCGCGCTCGCCCTGCGCAACTGGATCGACTTCGACGATCTCGTCGCGCTTTCGGTGCGCGCGCTGATGGCGGATGCCGGCATTGCCGCGCGCTGCCGCAGCCGCTTTCGCTGGATCTCGGTCGACGAATTCCAGGACGTGGACGAGCAGCAATACCGCCTGGTGACGCTGCTGGCGCCCCCCGACGGCAATCTGTGCGCCATCGGCGATCCCAACCAGGCAATCTACGGCTTTCGCGGCGCCGACGCGTCGTGCTTCGACCGCTTCCGGCAGGACTACCCGGCGGCGACGATCGTGCGGCTGGCGCGGAACTATCGTTCGACCGGCACCATCGTGACCGCGGCGGCGCAAGTCATCGCCTCACGCCCCGGCGAGCCCATTGCCGAAATGGTGCGCGACATGCACGAGCGCATCGCTGTCCATGCCGCGCCGACGGAACGCGCGGAAGCCGAGTTCGTCGTCAAGACGATCGAGCAGCTGATCGGCGGCCACAACTTTTTCTCCCTCGACAGCGGGCGCGCGAAGCGCGCGCCCCCGGCTGATTGGTCGTTCGCCGACTTCGCCGTGCTCTATCGCACCGCCGCCCAGTCGTCCGCGCTGTGCGAAGCCCTTGAGCGGTCCGGCATTCCCTATCAAAAGAACTCGCACACGCCGCTCGCCGACGAGCCGGCGGTGCGGGCGCTGCTGCAGGAGCTCGGCGAGGCCGGCGAGGCGACGCTGCAGCCCGATGAACTCGCGGCCGCCGCGCAACGGATGCGGGAACGCGGCGATGGCATCGAAGGCGCCGCTGCCGCAACGGCGTTGCAACATCTCTCCGCGCTGGCGCAGCGCTGCGGCAACGAGCGCGCGCGCCTGATGGACGCGGCCGCGCTCACCACCGATGCCGAATTCCGCGATGCGCGCGCCGACCGCGTGTCGCTGCTGACCTTGCATGCCGCCAAGGGGCTCGAATTCGCGGTCGTGTTCATCGTCGGGCTCGAGGACGGCTTGCTGCCGCTGCATTGGAACCAGAGCGACGAGAACGCGACGGAGGAGGAGCGCCGCCTGTTTTATGTCGGCATGACCCGGGCCAAAGACCGGCTGATTCTCAGCCGCGCCCGGCAACGCCATTGGCGCGGCCGCTTGCAGATGCTCGCGCCCTCGCCGTTTCTGTGCGACATCGAGAACGAGTTGATGAAGCACCAGGCCGGCGAAGCCGGGCGTCGCCGGCCGCAGGACCGGCAGCTCAAACTGCTGTAGCGAACGAGACCCGTGCTCAGAGGCGGACATGCGTTTTGGCGCGCTGTCGTCGCCCGAAAGTGGGCCCCCTCGTGCTCCAAACTGCGGCCTCTGGAACAGGGATCCCGGCTGTCGCGGGCATGACCTGGCGTGTTGCGGCGGCTCGTGCGCTCGCTGATCACGAGCAGGAAGCCGGCGTGACCTCGCCCCATAGCCGCGCGCCGCCGCCGCGGGTGGCGAGCACGCGCACGCAGGCGCCCTGCGGGAGCCGGCTCTGCAGCTTGGTGGGATCGTTCTTGCCCGCCTGCGGCTCCGACCACACCGGCAGCATCGTCTTGGCCGTCAGGACCGTGCCGGGCGGCGGCAACGAGGCTTCCGCGATGTCGTAGCCGCTGAAATGCGGCACCCATTCGCCCGCCTGGCGGCGACTGAGGGCGACCCAGCCGCAATGCTCGCGCGCGCCCGCCGCGCCGAAGATGCCGACCGGGGTCGCCCCGGCTGCTGCGGGACCATGCCCGCCATCGCCCTCGGCATGATGGGCGTCGCCGAGAGCCGCCCTGAAGATGGCGCGCGCGTCAGGATCGCCCTCGCCGCACAGCCGGTCGAACTCAGTGACGTCCTTCCTGAGCAAGCTGCGCTTGGTCTCGGGCGCAACGCTGCGCTCCATGGTGGCGATGATGTTGTTCCTGAGCTTCTGGCAGGTCACGTCGGTCGAGAAATAGTTCTGGTAGGCCGCAAACGTTCCGGCCGCGGCGGCGGGAATTCCCAACGCCGCGCCGGCAACTTGCAGCAGCTTGACCAAGTTCTCCCCGGCCATGCGGCTCTCCGCGCGCCCGCCGCCTACCATGCCGCGACCGCGCAAAAATGGCAATTGGGCGGCATCCCGCGCCGTTCTTCAACTACTGCTGCGGGGCCTGCGGCGGCACCGGTGCGGGCCTGCCACGCGGGACGTCGCGCAATTCGCGGCGTCCCGTCGCCGGCCGCCTTGGCGGCAGCGCCACCTCGCTCGGTTGCGGTTGGCTCGCGATGGCGGGATTCAGCGCCGCCGGATTCGAGTACCAGTACGCGGGCGCCGGCGCCTGACTTCGCGCTTCCTCCTCCGCCGCCTGCAAGGCCGCGATGGTGTCGGCGGCGCGCTGTTGCGCCTGCTGCTGCGCTTGTGCAAGCTCGCTGATCTCGGTTCTGAGCGCGTCCACCTCGCGACGCAGGCGATCGAGCTCCTCATTGGACGCTTCGCGGGTCGCGGCTCGCGGCACCGACGCCGCCGATTGCAGCTCCAGCCGCAGCCGCCCGTCCGCCGTCGACCAGGCGAACACCAGCGCGGCGATGACGCCTAGACCGAGCGCCGCCGCGGCAAGGGTCCAAAATCGCCGCACGATTCTGCGCCGCCGTACGCGCAGGATCGCCACCGGATCCTGCCCGAACTCTTCGTCGAACACATCGAGCCTCGGCATCTCTGCCGCGTCCAATCGATCCGACATCGGCAATTCCGCTTTCGGCTGCCCTGCCCCTCGCTTCCCGATCCCATGATGCGCCCGCGCGACCGCCGTCTCAAGCTGCTTCAGCGCCTGCAGCACGGCGCAAAGCAAGGGAACTCGTCGTCTCACTTCACGAGATTGCGCCGGAACAGCGAAATTGCCGGAATGCGATCAACGGGAACATCACGGCGACCGCGCAGCCGCGAAACCAGTAGCGGCCCCGGAAGGCGGTTCGCGGCGGTATTGAGTTATTGCTGGCGCTCACGGCCTGACTGCGCAATTACCGACAGCTCCCTGTTGGCCACGAAGACGAATGACGTATCGCCGAGCGTGCTCGCGCTCCTAATATGCCGACCGCGAAGGATCGAGGAGTACACGCATGACGGTGTTCGTCGTTGCCCATGGCGCCTGGTCGGCGGCCTGGGCGTGGAAGAAAATGCGTCCCTTGCTGGGCGCGGCGGGCCATGACTTGTGGACGCCGACCTATACCGGTCTCGGCGAACGCGCCCATCTCGCCGGCCCCACGGTCGATCTCGACACCCACATCGCCGACATCACCGGCGTACTCGAGATGGAGGATCTGCGCGACGTCGTGCTGATCGCGCACAGCTACGGCGGCATGGTGGCGACGGGCGTCGCCGACCGCGTCCGCGCACGCATTGCGCAACTCGTCTATCTCGACGCCTTCGTGCCCCAGGATGGCCAGAGCCTGTTCGACCTGCAGCCCGCACCGGCGCGCGAGCGCATGCGCGAACTTGCCCGGACGGGCGGCGAGGGCTGGCGCGTGCCGCCGAACCCGATGCCGGCGGACACGCCGACGGCGGATGTGGCCTGGGCGGCCGGCCGCCGCTTGCCGCAGCCGATAAAGACCTTCGAGCAGCCGCTGCGTCTCGCCGGCGCAGGCGCGCCGCATCCGCGCAGCTACATCTATTGCCGGCGCATCGGGCCGACGGATGTGTTTGGCCAATTCGCCGAGCGCGCCCGACGCGAGCCCGGCTGGCGCTATTTCGAGATCGACGCCAGCCACAACCCTCACATCACCGCACCGCAAGCGCTGCTCGATGTGCTGACGCGGATCGTGGCGACGGAGGCGTAGGCTCTCGTAGGCCAACGTAGGCCGCGATCGGGGCCCGGACGCAGCGCAGCGCGCAGCTCTTGCGAAGCGATGCACCACTGACCCCCGATCGCCACAGACTGAAACGGTCCACGCGCGTCGCATCTCATCTATCCGACTTGCTTGCGCACCGCGAGCGGGACACGTGACCGCCCCCTTCGTGTTAGATTGCGGCCGAGCGGAAGCATTGCAGCGAGGGAGAAACGAGCATGGATATCGGGTTCATCGGGCTCGGCCAAATGGGCTTCCACATGGCCCGGCGGCTGGTCGAGGCCGGCCACAGCCTGATCGTGTTCGACGTCAGGCGCGAGGCGATCGACCGTCTCACCGCGCTGGGCGCGCGGCCGGCCTCTTCGCCGCGCGCGATCGCCGACGCGGCCGAGACCGTGATGGCGAGCCTGCCCACGCCCGATATCGTGCTGGCGGTCGCCACTGGCCCCGGCGGCGTGATCGAGGGCAGGCGCGTGCGCCGCTTCGTCGACCTCTCGACCACCGGCGCGGTCATGGCCAAGCGCATCTTCGCGGCGCTGGCGGCGAGGGACATCGTGCAGATCGACTGCCCGGTGAGCGGCGGCGTCACCGGCGCGGCCAAGGGCACGCTGGCGCTGATGGTCTCGGGTCCGCGCGCGCAGGTGAGCGCGATCGAACCGGCGCTGCCAGCCATTGGCAGGACCTTCTTCATCAGCGAGCGGCCGGGCGCCGGGCAAACCATGAAGCTGTGCAACAATTTCCTGTCCGCCGCAGCCATGACCGCCACCTCGGAGGCGATGGTGATGGGAGTCAAGGCCGGGCTCGACCCACGCATCATGCTCGACGTGATCAATGCCGGCACCGGCCGCAACACCGCGACCGAGGACAAGTTCGGGCGCGTCGTTCTCCCGCGCGCGTTCAACCTCGGCTTCACCGTGGGACTGATGACCAAGGATCTCAAGCTGTGCCTCGCCGAGGGCAGGGCACTGGGCGTGCCAATGGAGGTGGCGGAAGCCGTCACGCGCATGCTGCAGACCGCGTGCGACGAGAACGGACCGGACGAGGATCTCACTACCGTGGTGCAGCCGGTCGAGCGCCGCGCCGGCGTCGAAGTCCGTCCGCCCCCCGACAGCAGGCCGCTGCCGAAGTGACCGATCCGGCGATCGAGTTCGCGTGATTTTCGTCCCCGCGCAAGCGGGGACCCATAACCACCGGCTCTGGAAGACGGGTCCCAGATTGCGCGGGACGCCCATGAGGTATGCCGGAACAGACAATCGGATTCCTTGTGACACCGACCACCAATTGCCGATCTCCTGATGGAGAAGACCAATGACCGACGACGTGCACGAGATCTACGCGATCCATTACGGACATCATGATCGCAAGTCGTCCGAGAACTATATCGGCGGCGATCCCCACGACGTGCTGCAGCCGCTCGACTACTACGTCTGGGCGATCGTCGGATCCTCCGGCGCCGTCATCCTCGACACCGGCTTCGACGCGGCGATGGGCAAGAAGCGCCAGCGCGAGCTGATCAGGCCGGTCGGCGAAGGGCTGCGGGCGATCGGCATCGACGCCTGCGACGTCGAGACCGTCGTCGTCAGCCACATGCATTACGATCACATCGGCAACTACGACCTGTTTCCGCGCGCGCGCTACCACCTGCAGGACCGCGAGATGGCCTATGGCACCGGACGCTGCATGTGCCACGCCGCGCTGCGGCTCCCATTCGAGGCCGACGACGTGGTGGCGATGGTGCGCAAGGTCTTCGCCGGCCGCGTCGTTTTCCACGACGGCGAGGACGAGATCGTGCCCGGCGTCACCGTCCACCATATCGGCGGCCACTCCAAGGGGCTGCAGAGCGTGCGGGTGAAGACGCGGCGCGGCCATGTCGTGCTCGCCGCCGACGCCGCGCATCTCTACGCCCATCTCGACAGCGGCCGGATTTTTCCCACCACCTACAACATCGCCGAGGTGGTCGAGGGCTATGAGAGGCTCAAAAGGCTCGCGAGTTCCCGCGACCACATCGTGCCCGGCCATGATCCGCTCGTGCTCGCGCGCTACCCCGCGGCCAAGTCCGGCCTCGAGGGCTGGGTGGTACGTCTCGATGCCGAGCCGAAGGGGTGAGGATCACCCCTGCGGGGTGCGGATTCCGATCCACAGTGCTTCGCGCATCACAGCAAGGACGTGCAATGCCTATTCGAACGCGTTGCTGTCCAACAATTCCGGCAGCATCGGCTACGCCAATGTCGATGTGGGTTACAGCTTCCTGAGGGCAATGGCGCCAAGCTGAATCGTCCAGGGCCTCGAGTTCGCCGTAAGACGCGGAGTTCTTCGATCTCCCGATCTGCTCATCGGGAGCATCCTCGCGGAGGTACCATCATGCCTGAATGCCATGCCGTCAGCTAGGCAAAGGGAACGAAAAAATGCTATTCGATTTAAACTAGCGGACATCCTGCTCTCGGACATGGCGAGGCCTCCACCATGGCGCGCACGAAACGAGCTTCCAAGCGAACAGCCCAAGGGACAACCTTGTCGGTCGTGGGGGCGACCGGTGTCTCGTTGGCAATGGCGGGCGGCGCATCGGCAACTGCGCCCGTGGATGCACCGTCGCAAGACACCCCGCGTCCGGTCGTCTTTCTCGGCGAGGAGGAAATCGCCGACGTGAGCTTGGCGACGTTCTATGTCTTCGACAAGACCTACGTCCAGGCCGGCGAAATCCTGCGAGTAGCACGCGCCTGCGGCGGCTGCAGAGGCTGTGGAGGCTGCGCAGCGCGCGGCTGCGCAGCACACAGCTTCGGAGGCTGCGCGGCTCGCGGCTGCGCGGCTCGCGGCTGCGCAGCACGCGGCTGCGCAGGCTGCCGTGGGTGCCGAGGCTGCGCAATACGCGGTTGCGGCGGCTGCGGCTGCGTAGCCTGCGGCGGAGGCTGCGGATCCTGCTGGCAGGTATGGACGCCCTTGGGCTGGATCTGGTCCTGCTGACGGAAAATGAGGGCTGCCGAGAGTAGCGCCGCGGACGCTTTCCGATCATGTCGCCACATGCAAGTCGACGTGCCGGAGTGTGGTGACGTTTGACCTTACGGGCTGTGCCCGCTCGCGGCGCGGCCCACTTGATGCGCGGTTATGACGGGCGATTCCAGGAACAGCTTTCAGCTCCACGATACTCTGCAGTTCGCGCCGAATTTCAGCGTCTATGTCCTGCCACCCGACGCCATCTGCCTTTATTCCGAGGATAGGAAGTTCATTCTTCACGGCGAGCTCTTCTGTGCCCTGGCGTCCGCAATCGGCGAAGGCGGAAGGAGCGTTCGGGAGCTGGTTGGCGAGCTGGAGCGGCATTTTCCGTCCGCAGCAATCCACGAGGCCCTGAAGCGGCTGATCGAGCGCCGCTATGTTCTACCGGCATCGCGCGCGTCGGCCGGCGTCATCCCCGCCTATTGGGCGAGCCTCGGTCTGCCGCCGGAGACCGCAGACAGAAATCTCCAGAACTGTCGTGTGCGCATTCGGTCGATCGATGTGGACGGCGCAACGGAGCTCGACGCCGCCCTGAAGGAGCTGGGCGTCCGTATCGTCACGCGCTCGCCCGACCTGACCGTCACGCTGGTGGGCGATTATCTCGACGGACGACTGGAGGAATTGAACCGGCAGCATCTGTCGGACCCTACGCCCTGGATCCTCGCCCAACCCTCCGGTATTTTTCCCCTGGTGGGACCCGCGTTCCTTCCCGGCAAGGGCGCCTGTTGGACCTGTGTCGCCGATCGCATGCGACGGAACCGGGAGGTCAAGGCGCTGCTCGACCGCCAACAGGTCCGCTGCATCGCCGTTTCGCCTCTCACCCGGCACGCCGTCGGACAAAGCGGCATCCAGCTCGCAGCCATCGAGATCGCGAAAGCGATCGCCACCGACTTTCGCACTGAATTGCGCGATCACATCATCAGCCTCGACCTGTTGGGCTCGTCCACCGTAAAGCACTACGTGGCTCGCCGTCCGCAGTGTCCGAGCTGCGGCCGCAAGAAGCTGCGCGATCCGAGGCGTGCACCGCTTCCACTCCAGCTGAGCGCCGGCGGCAAGCTGGTCATGACGAGCGGCGGCTACCGGACCGTTGCGCCCGGCGCCACGGTTGCACGCTTCCGCAAGCACGTGAGCCCCCTCACCGGCGTGGTCTCGCGCCTCGAACGGATCGAAGCAGACCTGCCCTTGAACACCAACTACTATGCCA
Organism: uncultured Alphaproteobacteria bacterium; assembly: GCA_963758945.1. Classification (GTDB taxonomy): domain Bacteria; phylum Pseudomonadota; class Alphaproteobacteria; order Rhizobiales; family Xanthobacteraceae; genus VAZQ01. Next base: position 36,794 of record CAVWXY010000003.1, read on the forward strand.
GGCACAATTTTTCGGCGCCCGCCAAGACCGTCAATGAGCTCAGGGCAGGACTGAGCGGTGGCAGCTTCGGAAAGGGCAGCACGGCCGAGCAGGGCGAAGCCAGCGCGCTCATGGAGGCGATCGAGCGTTATTCCGGGATTTTTCAGGGTGACGAGATCAGAGTGAAACGGCGGCTTACAGATTTCCCGCCGGGCGATGCCATTCTTCCGAATGAGGTCCTGTTGTTCAGCGACGCCCAGTTGCGGGACCGGGCGTCGGCGACGGACCCGCACGAGGTGCCGTCGACGCTGACCCTGTTCGATCGATCGGCCAAGATCGAATGGTCGCCGGTCTGGTCTCTGCGCGACGAACGGTTCAAATATGTCCCGACCAGTCTGTTGTATTTCTTCTACCGGGGTCCCGGCCAGATCGACGCGGATTCCAACGGCTGCGCGGCCGGCAACACGCTCGAGGAGGCGATCGTCCAGGCTTTTCTCGAGCTGGTGGAGCGGGATGCGTACGCCATCTGGTGGTACAACCGATTGCAGCGGCCCGCGGTCGACCTCGGTCAGATGGATGATCCCTACGTCCGTGATCTGCAAGCCCGGCTGGCCGAAACCGGACGCCGGCTCTGGGTGCTCGACGTCACCAGCGACCTCGGGATTCCGAGCTTCGTGACGATACTGCACTGGATCCAGGACGCGAAGGAGAACATCGAGTTCGGATCCGGCGCACACTTCGACAGCCGCGTCGCCCTGCTGCGCGCATTGACCGAGCTGAACCAGTTTCTGTCCATCGGTCTCATGGGCGGCGGGACCGGGGAGAAATCAAGCCTCGATGGCTCCACTCCACTGCGCCTGCAGGACCATCCCTTCTTGATGCCAAGCGAGGGGCCAGCCGCCCAGCCGGTCTTCGGCGCGAAGTTCGGGCGCCTCGACGCGCACGAACAGGTGACGGCCAGCGTGCGTCTCGCCGAGCGCGAGGGCCTCGACTTCCTCGTCCTTGATCAGACGCGCCCCGACATCGATGTCCCGGTGGTCAGAGTGATCGTGCCGGGATTGCGGCATTTCTATCGTCGCTTTGCGCTTGGCCGGCTTTACGATGTCCCGGTGAAGCTCGGATTGCGGGACCGGCCCCTGTCGGAGGACGAACTCAATCCGGCTCACCCCCATACCTGAGGGCCCTCGTCGGCTTGCGCGCTCCCGAAACAAAGCGAGGTCGACGGGCAGCGTCGGCGACAGTTTCCGCCCGGCTCAGCGCGCGTGTCTTGCTCGAAGCGCAGGCGGGCGGAGCAATCCTGGCGTGTTTCGATGGCTATTCAGTCGAGTTAGGAACGTTCAGCCCGGAGATCGCGGATCGCGCACAGGCTCTGCGCACGGGTCTGCCGCTCGCCTCGCTTGCGTCGGGCGCTCGGAGCATCGACAAGGAGATCGAGGTATTGGTCCGGCGATTGGCCAGGCTCCGTCTGTTGGAGTACTGCCTCCGGCCCGCACGGAGCGGCGAGGACCGTGTCGTCATCGAGCCTCAGGTTGCCGACTACTGGCCGGCAACACCACGAACTCGGCAATGCCGACGTTCTCGTCCTGTCGCGGTTCGCCTACATGCGACGGCGCGGCAACGAGATGGTGCTGGAATCGCCGCGCGCCGGCGCGCTGTTCAGGATTTGCAATCCGACGATTGTGGCCGCGATCGCCATGCTGGCTGCACCCCAGCCAATCAAACGGCTCCGCCGGCGGGACGGTTTTCCGGGGGTTGCGCTTCTCGCGCTGCTGGTCGGGTGCCAAATCCTTCTCAAGATCGACGCCACCGGCGACAACGGCCTGCGAGGCGCGGAAGGTGACCTCGTTCTCTGGGATTTCCACGATCTTCTGTTCCATGCGCGCAGCACCGAAGGCCGACACGCGAATCGGCTCGGCGGGGTTTATCCTCATGCGGGCGTCCTGCCCCCGTTGCCGGCGGTGCGGCCCCGCTGGCCCGGGAAGCCGATCGATCTGCGCGAGATCGCGGCCGCGCACGCGCCGCCCACCTCGTGGCTCGCAAAGCTCCTGCGTGAACGTAATTCCACCCGCAGCTTCGACGACCAGAGACCTATCACGCTCGTCGAGCTGTCGCGATTGCTCGACGGCACCGCGCGCGTCCTGTCGCAATCGACAAGCCGCCTCGGCGAGCGGGGTCCAACTGTCGCGTACGCCGCCAGGCCGTACCCGTCGGCGGGCGCCTGCTACGAGCTCGAGCTCTATCTGGCAGTCGATCACTGCGAGGGGCTTGCCCGAGGACTCTACCATTATGACGCCAGCAGACACGCCCTGGTCCCGATCGGCGCCCGCACGCAAGAGTTCGAAGCGCTGCTGCGGGGGGCCCAATCGGCAATGGATGCAGCCGCCGCACCGCAAATCTTGATCACGATCGCGGCGCGCTTTGGTCGGGTTTCATGGAAGTACAGCTCGCTCGCCTATGCGCTCATACTGAAGGACGTCGGGGTATTGACGCAAACGCTCTATCTGATGGCGACCGACATGGGACTGGGTGGATGTGCGGTCGGGATCACCAATATCGATCTGTTTGCAAAGATGACGGGCATCGAATTCCACGTCGAGGGACCGGTCGGTCAATTTGCGCTTGGCCGCAGCACGAGGCCGGGCACCTCCAGCTGACGATCACGGCGGCTAAGTCGACCTGCGATGCGCACCATTTTTGGGTAGTGCTATCGCGGCGAGCTTGGGCCGCTTGCGCTCGAGAAGCTCGGCCAGCCAAGGCCAGGGACACCCGCGTTCGCTCCAAGTCCGCGGCCTTGAGTGCCGGCTCTCGTGCGCAAGAGCGTGCTCGGCCGGACAGGTCCAAATCCCCCAGTTTCCGGCTTCACCAGGACCATCGCTGCCCACGCGGATCGGAAGGGGCGCCTCCGACGCGCTCGAAATATCCGACAGCCTTGGGGCGTAGCTTTCCCTCCAGCGCGAACATGGCGCCCTGCGGGTCGGTGCATCGGACGACGCACGTGCCGCCCGGCACGTCGAACGGACCGTCGAGGATCTGGCCGCCACCAGCCTTCACGCGCTGCGCCGCCGCATCGAGGTCGCCGACGTTGAAGTAATAAAGCCAGAAGGGGTTCGCGACCTCAGGCGGCTTGGTGAGCATGCCGCCGATCGCCCGCCCTCCGACGGAGAACAGCTGATAGGTGCCCATCTCTCCGGTATGGGCGTCCGCCATTCGCCAGCCAAAAAGCTCGCTATAAAAGGCCAATGCTTTTTCCCAGTCTGCGGTGAGCAGCTCGTGCCAGCCGACGCGGCCAGGTCCGTCGAGCTCCGGTCGCGCTGGGCCGGACCCTTGCCATTTCAACAACGCGAGCCTTGCGGTCTGCGGGTCGGCGAAGATTGAGAAGCGGCTGATGCCGGGAACCTCCGTCGGTGGGACGAGCACCGTTCCCCCAAGGCGCTTGATCCGGTCAGCAGAGGTGTCGACGTCATCGACTCCGACATATCCGATCCAACCCGGCTTTGCGCCCGCTTTCCTCGCGTCCTTCGGCAGGTCCATCAGCCCGCCGACCAGGACGTTTCCAGCGGAAAACAGGGAATAGGCTCGGCCGGGCATCGACCTGTCCAGCGCGCCCCAGCCCATGACCTTGGCATAGAAGGCCTTGGCCGCCTCCATCTCGGTCGTAGCCAGCTCGTACCAGGCGAAACGGCCATGATAATTGACCACGTCTGTTCCTCCGTCAGAGCCCCGTCAACAGCGCCAGGTATCATCCCGTCGTCGCCAAAGGATTGGATCGCCTGGCGGGCGGGCCCCAACTTGCGATGCGTAGCGTCTTTGGGGTGCGTCTCCAGACGCAATTCCGAATTCGACAGAACTCGCCCACGGGCTGCCGCGAATGCTCGCCGAATTGCCTTTTTGCCGGGCCATTTTCTGTTTTGAACCACGCCCCATCCCATTTGCGCGGCGTGTGGCATTACATGATCGCGAACTCGGTGTTACGGCGGTCGGTCACCAGCATGCTGCCGGGATAGTGGGTGATGCAGAATTCCGGCTTCGCCGTCGCGACCACGGATTGCGGCGTGACCCCGCAGGCCCAAAACACCGGGATCTCGTCGTCCTCGACCGGCACCGGATCGCCGTAGTCGGGCTTTGCCAGGTCGGCGATGCCGATGAGCTCGGGCTTGCCGATATGCACCGGCGCGCCGTGCACCGCCGGAAAGCGCGTGGTGATCTGGATGGCGCGGATGGCGTCCGCCGGCGTCATCGGCCGCATGGACACGACCATCGGGCCATGGAACGGTCCGGCGGGCGCGGTCGCAATCGAGGTGCGGTACATCGGCACGGTGGCATTGCAGGTGATGTGGCGCAGCTCGATGCCGTCCTCGATCAGCGCTTCCTCGAAGGAAAACGAGCAGCCCAGCACGAAGCTCACGAGATCATCCCGCCAATGGGCGCGGATATCGGCCGGCTCGTCGACGAGCTCGCCCTGGCGGAACACGCGGTAGCGCGGCACGTCGGTGCGGATGTCGAGATCGTCCGCGAGCGTCGGCAGCCGGAAATCGCCGGGTGCCGAGGCCGCGAGCAGCGGGCAGGGCTTGGGGTTGAGCTGGCAGAAGCGCAGGAAATCGCCGGCGAGGCTACCCGGCAGGATCGCGAGATTGCCCTGCACGAAGCCTGGGGCGACGCCGGCGGTCTGGCCCTTGAACACGCCGGCGCGGGCGGCGAGCCGCGCGGCGCGGCCGGTCTGCGGGACGCCCTCGCGGGCTACAGTGGCAACGGTCATGACGCTCCCTCGGCGCACATCGAGCCGACGACATGCACGCGACCATCTTATCATGCCAAGCGCGGGGAAACCGGTTGAATATGGGCGCGGGATCGCGTTTGCTAAGGATCACGGACAAGCAAGAACCCGGCGGCACAACGGGTCGGTCTCAGATCAGAGAGGAACTCGCGATGGCTGACCAAGAGAAAGCGCAGGATCGGAACGAGCAATTCTGGCACGGCGGCAAGGTCTCGCGCCGCCGCTTGATCGGATATGGCGCGGCGGGAGCTGGCGCGCTGGGGGCCACCATGCTGGTGCCGGCGCCGTGGCAGGCCGCCTTCGGCCAGGCCAATCCCTACAAGATCGGCACGCTGCAGCCGCTCTCGGGCGCGGGCGCGGCCGGCGGCAAGACCGCCCTGGTCGGCATCCAGATGGCCGTCGACCGCATCAACAAGTCGGGCGGGATCAACGGCCGGCCGATCGAGCTGATCGTGGCGGACGACGAATCCAAGCCCGACGTCGGCCGCCGCAAGGTCGAAAAGCTGGTGGTCGAGGACAAGATCGACGTCCAGGTCGGCGGCTTCCTGTCCAACATCTGCCTGGCCTGCATGCCGGTGTACGAAGAGGCCAAGATCGTCAACATGATCAGCGTGTGCCTCGACACCACGCTCACGACCAGCAAGTGCAACCGCTACAGCTTCCGGCCGTTCGACTACGCGCCCGCGCAGGCGGTGGCGTTCGCGCCCTATCTCGTCAACAAGATGGGCAAGAAGTGGCACATCGCCTTCGCCGACTATTCGTGGGGCCAGTCGACCCGCGACGCCTACGCGCAGGAGATCAAGAAGGCCGGCGGCGAGGTCGTCGGCACCACCGGCATCCCGCTCGGCACCGCAGACATGACCGCGTTCCTCTCCAAGATCAGCGGCAACTTCGACGGTCTGTTCGGGATCTTCTTCGGCAAGGACGGGGTGACCATCGGCAACCAGGCCTTCGACCTCGGCCTCACCAAGCGGTACAAGTGGGCCGGCGACGGGGCCATCGCCGAGTCCACCAATCTTCCCGCGCTCGGCAACAAGATCGAGGGCTTCGTCGGCATCAACCGCTACGTCCCCGTGCTCGACCCGCCGCTCGACACCGCGGCGCACAAGAAGTTCTTCGAAGAAGCCAAGAATCGGCTCAAGGCCATCGACCCGTCGGGTCCGCTGCCCGACCGTTACGTGCAATCGAACTATGAAGCGATGAATGCGCTCAAGCTCGGGATGGAGAAATCGAAGTTCCGCGGCCGCGAGGACACGATGAAGTTGATCGAGGCCCTCGAAGGGCTGGAGATGAAGGAAGGCGACGACTTCCCGCAGGGGGACAAGGTGCTGCGCAAGGAGGACCACCAAGCGTTCCTGCGCGAGTTCATCTTCGACATCAAGGACGGCAAGCATCACATCGTCGAGGTCGTCCCCAAGGAAAAGACGGTGTTTCCGCCGGCCTGCAAGTTCGCCTCCAGCTAAGTGACCGCCGCGCGGTCCATCGATGCGCCCCTCCTGGCCGATGCCGGCCGGGAGGGCGGCCCGGCTGCGCTGCTGCGCACCGAGCGCCTCGCCGTTCGCTTCGGCGGCCTGACCGCGCTCGACGAGGTCGATTTCGAAATCCCGCGCGGCGAGGTCCGTGCCATCATCGGGCCCAACGGCGCGGGCAAGAGCACCTTCTTCAATTGCCTCACCGGTGTGCTGCGCCCCACGTCGGGGCGGATTCTGTTCAACGGCGAGAACATCGCCGGGTTGCCGTCCAATCGCATATCCCAGAAGGGTATCGCCCGCTCCTACCAGATCACCAACATCCTCCCCAACGCCACGACGCTGGAGAACGTCCGCATCGCCGCCCAGTCTCGCCGCCACGGCTGGAGCATGCTCACACATCACAGCGACTTTCGCGACCTCATCGAGAAGGCCGAAGCCGTGCTGGAGGCGGTCGGCCTGAGCACCAAGGCGGAGGAGCTCGCCGCCAACCTCTCGCACGGCGAGCAGCGCAATCTCGAGATCGGCATCGCGCTCGCCACCGAACCGCAGCTGCTGTGCCTCGACGAGCCGACGGCGGGCATGAGCGCGGCCGAGACCCAGGACACCATGGAGCTGGTGCGCCGCATCGCGGAGAATCTCACGATCCTCATCGTCGAGCACGACATGCAGGTGGTCATGTCGCTGGCCCAGCGCGTCACGGTGCTGCACTACGGCGAAGTGCTGGCGGAAGGAACGCCGGCGGAGATCCAGCAGAACCCCCGGGTGCTGGAGGTCTATCTCAAGACATGAGCGCGCCGGAAGCCACTGCCGATCCCCTCGTCACGGTCGAGGACCTGCACACCTACTACGGCAAGAGCCACATCTTGCACGGCGTGTCGCTCACCGTCGGCCGCGGGGAGGTGGTTGGCCTGCTCGGACGCAACGGCGTCGGCAAGAGCACGACGCTCAAGACCATTATGGGGCTCGTCCACCCCGACCGCGGCACCGTGCTGCTCGCCGGCACGCCCGTCACCAGCCTGCCGCCGCACAAATTGGCGCGGCTCGGAATCGGCTACGTCCCCGAGGATCGGCGCATTTTCCGTTTCCTCACGGTCATGGAGAACCTGCGCACGGGCCTCGATCGCCACGGCGTCACGGAGGCAAGAAAGCAGGAGTTGCTCGACAAGGTGTTCGCCTATTTCCCGGTGCTGGCCGAGCGGCGCAGCCAGCCCGGCGGCACGCTGTCCGGAGGCGAGCAGCAGATGCTCGCCATCGCGCGGGCAATGATGCTCGAACCCAAGATCATCCTGCTCGACGAGCCGACCGAGGGACTGATGCCGCGCATGGTCTCGCAGATCCGTCAGATCATCGAAGTCCTGCATCGGGAGGGCGTGGCGATCCTGCTGGTGGAGCAAAACGTGCCGCTCACGCTGGAGGCCAGCGAGCGCGTCTACATCATGGAAAAAGGCACCGTGCGCCATCATTGCGCGGCGTCACAGCTCAACGTCAACGACGCGGTCATCCAGCAGTATCTGGGAGTATAGGGCACATGCGCCACAAACTCGGTGGGCGCTCTCTCCCCCATCCGAGCTCGAGTTGACCCGGCTGCGGGTGGGAGAGGGATGGGAACCCAAGTCCGACGCTCGAACGGAACCCGCATGGACACCGTGCTCGAATTTTTCCAGGCCATTCCCTACGAACAGCTGCTGATCCAGACGGTGAACGGCATCGTCACCGGAATGATCCTGGCGCTGGTCGCCTCCGGGCTGACGCTGATCTTCGGCATCATGGACGTGGTGAACTTCGCCCACGGCGAGCTGTTCATGCTGGGCGCCTATGTCGGCGTGGTCGTCATGGCGGCGAGCGGCAATTTCTGGATCGCGCTCGTCATCTCCATCCTCGTGATCGCGCTGCTCGGCGCGGCGATCCAGATCGCCACCCTGCGCCCCCTGGTCGGCCGCGATCCCTTGACCACCATCCTCGCCACGTTCGGCGTCTCGCTGGTGCTGCAGAATTACGCACTCTGGCAATTCGGCCCGGTGGCGCGCAAGATCCAGGAGCCGTTCACCGGCCACTTCAAGCTCTTCTATCTCGACTATCCATGGTACCGGCTGCTGATCGCAGCGCTCTCGGCGGCGATCATCGGCGGATTCTGGCTCTTCCTCAAATACGGCACCTACGGCATCTGGATCCGCGCCACGACCCAGGACCGCACCATGGCGCAGGCCATGGGCATCCCGGTGCCGTGGGTCCACACCGCGGTATTCGCCATCGGCGCCGGCATGGCGGCCGCCAGCGGCGTGCTGTTCGGTCCCCTCGTCGGCGTCAACCACGCGATGGGGCTCGATTGGGTGCTCAAGGCCTTCATCGTCGTCGTGGTCGGCGGCATGGGCAGCCTCGGCGGCTCCATCGCCGCGTCGATCTTCATCAGCTTGCTGGAAGCCTACGCCTCGATCTGGGTGAGTCCGGCCCAGGCGGTGATCGTCTCCTTCGTCGTGCTGATCCTGACCCTGCTGTTCCGGCCCACCGGCCTGTTCGTTCCGACACCGAAATGAAAACGCGCCACACGCTCGTCTACTGGACGGGATTTTGCGTCATCCTGGCGCTGCTGATCGTCGCGCCGTTGGTACTGCCCGAGTTCTGGCGCCGCTTCCTGACGGAGATCCTGATTTGGGGCCTGCTGGCCATGTCCTCCGATATCCTGATCGGGTATACGGGCATGGTGTCGTTCGGCCACTCGGCCTTCTTCGGCCTCGGCATGTACGGCGCCGCGGCTGCGCTGCTCATGGTCACGCCGCCCAACCTTTGGCTCGCCGTTTTGTACGGGCTCATCGGAGCCGCCGCGGTCGCCTTATTCGTGGCCTACTTCTCCACGCGCATGCGCGACATCTACTTCGCGATCACCACGCTGATCTTCTCGCAAATCTTCTACGTCATCATCTTCACCTGGACCGAAGTGACCGGCGGCGAGAACGGCCTGACCTTCGGCCGGCCGGCGCTGTCCATTCCCGGACTGTTCTCGGTTCCCTTCACCACCGAGACGCTGCACTGGTTCGTGCTCGCCGTGGTCACGGCGTCCTACCTCATCCTGCGGCGCATCACCCAGTCGCCTTTCGGCATGGTGCTGCAATCGATCCGCGAGAACGAAGCGCGTACCCGCGCCATCGGCTATCCCGTCGAACGCTACAAGATCGTCGCCGTGATGCTCTCCGGTCTGTTCGCCGGCCTGGCCGGAGTGCTCTACGCGGTCCAGAACCGCTTCGCGGCGCCCGACTTCGTGTATTTCCTCGTGTCCGGCGAGACCGTGATTTACAACGTCATGGGCGGCGTCGGGACGCTGGTGGGGCCGATCGTCGGCGCGGCTTTCTTCCTGCTTCTGCGCGAGGCGTTCTCGCGCTTCTTCACCGAGTACTACCTCATTCCGGTCGGGGTGATCTTCATCGCCATGGTCATTTTCATGCCGCAAGGACTGCTCGGGTTCATGCGGCGCTGGCTGAACCGATAGCGCGGCCGGCTGGGGTCGGCGACGCCCCGATGGCAGCCGCGACCCCGCCCACGCTGGCGCGCGGGCCGGCCCTCCACTAACATCCGATCGAACAACGACACTTGAACGAGAGAGGCGGGCGGACATGGTCAAGTTCGGCATCGGGCAAGCTGTGCGGCGGGTGGAAGACCAGCGCTTCCTGCTCGGACAGGGGCGCTACGTCGACGACATCAATTTGCCCGGGCAATGCCACGGGGTGACGGTGCTCTCCCCCCACGCGCATGCCCGCATCACGCGCGTCGACGTCGCCAAGGCCAAGGCCGCGCCGGGCGTGCTCTGCGTGCTCACCGGCGCCGACGCGCTGGCGGAGAAGCTCGGCAGCTTCACCGCGCACCTGATGCCGGAGGACTTCGGCGCCCCCAAGGGCCACCGCACGTTCCAGCCCGTGCTCAACGCCGAGAAAGTGCGCTTCGTCGGCGACCGCGTCGCCTTCGTCGTGGCCGAGACGCTGACCCAGGCGCGCGACGCCGCCGAGCTGGTCGAGGTGGACTACGAGCCGCTGCCGGCGGTGGTCGATCTCGAGGACGCCGCCAAGGACGGCGCGGTCAAGGTCTGGGAGGACTGCCCGCAGGGCAATGTCGGCTTCCGGCTGATGTTCGGCAGCAAGGATGCGACCGACGCCGCCTTCGCCGGCGCCAAGCACGTGGTGAAGCTGCGGGTCGAGAACAACCGCCTGTCGCCCGTCACCATGGAGCCGCGGGTCGCGATCGGCGACTACGACGCGGCCGACGACCAATACACCTTGTACGCCACCAGCCAGAATCCGCATGGCGCGCGGATGGAGATGTCGCACGTCTTCCACGTGCCGGAGAACCAGATCCGGGTCGTATCGCCCGACGTCGGCGGCGGCTTCGGATTGAAGAACATCTTCCCCGACGACGCGCTCGTGCTGTGGGCGGCACGCCGCCTCCGCCGCCCGGTGAAATGGGTCGCCACGCGTTCGGAAAGCATGCTCACCGACCACAGCGGTCGCGAGATGGTCTATTACGGCGAGCTCGCCCTCGACGACGCCGGCAAGATTCTCGCGCTGCGGGCGCGCTGCCTGTTCCAGCTCGGCGCCTATTTCGTCGGCGCCGCATTGGCAGCCGGCGCCTTCTCGCTGCGCTTCATCCCGGAGGCTTACGACATCCAGACCCTGCACATCATGTCGCAGGGGCTGTTCACCAACACCTCGCAGTCCGGCCCCTATCGCGGCGCCGGACGCCCGGAGGCCGCTTATTTCATGGAGCGCCTGATCGAGCAGGCTGCGCGCGAGATCGGCCTCGATCCCGCCGAGATCAGGCGCCGCAACCTGATCCCGCCGAGCAAGCTCCCTTACGCCACGCCGACCTTGTGGAACTACGACAGCGGCGAGTTCACTCGGCTGATGGACAAGTGCATCGAGCGCAGCGACTGGAAGGGCTTTGCGGCGCGCAGGAAAGCCTCGGAGAAGAACGGCAGGCTGCGCGGCCGCGCGGTGAGCTACTACATCGAGTTCGGCGGCATCTTCAACGAGCGCATGGACCTGCGCTTCAATCCCGACGGGACGCTCAATGTCATGGCCGGCACGCATTCGCACGGCCAGGGCCACGCCACGGTGTTCGCGCAGCTCGTTCACGACCGGCTCGGCGTGCCGTTCGAATCCATCCGTTACGTGCAGGGCGACACCGCCCAGGTGCCGATCGGCCGCGGCACCTACGCCGCCCGCAGCGCGACCGTCGGCGGCAATGCCCTGCTCAGGGCATCCGAGGCCATCATCGAGAAGGGCAAGCCCATGGCCGCCGCGCTGATGGAGGCGGATGCCGCCGACATCGAATTCGCGGACGGGCAATATCGCGTCGTCGGCACCGACAGGACGATCACCATCGCCGACGTCGCCAAGGCGGCCTACGCTCCGATGGGGCCGCTCACGGAGAAATTCGGCGTCGGCCTCGAGGCGACCGGCAGCTACAGCGCCAGTCCGCCCAGCCATCCCAACGGTTCCCACGTCTGCGAGCTGGAGGTCGATCCCGAGACCGGCGAGGTGACCCTCGACCGCTATTTCGTCGTCGACGACCTCGGCCGCGTGCTCAATCCGATGATCGTGCGCGGCCAGATCCAGGGCGGCGTCGTGCAGGGCATCGGCCAGGCGCTGATCGAGCACCAGGTCTATGACCGCCAATCCGGGCAGCTCCTCTCCGGCAGCTTCATGGATTACGGCATGCCGCGCGCCGACGTGATGCCGGATATCGACGCCGACCTGGAGGAAGTGCCCTGCAAGACCAATCCGCTGGGGGTCAAGGGCATCGGCGAATCCGGCACCATCGGCGCGCCGCCCACGGTGATCAACGCGCTCATCGACGCGCTCGCGCCGCTCGGCGTCGATCACATCGACATGCCGGCGACGCCGGCACGCGTGTGGGAAACGATCCGCCGCGCCAAGGCGGGCGCGACGCAAGCGACGGCTTGAGCCGTCGCTGGCCCATTCCGGGATTTGATACGTGATCCCGCAACGCCCCGATCAGCTCGCGCGCGCGGGAAGGATCTCGGCCGCGGTCGCGGCCCCGCCGCGCGTCACGTGCAGGGGCGGACGCAACACCGTCGCGATCTCGTCGGCGAGCTCCTCGAGCGCCGCCCGGTTGCCGCCGCCCTGCCGCAGGTAGATGCCGCAATAGAGCTGTGGCAGCTCGGGAAGCGGTGCGTCCTCCCAGACCGTGAGCGCCGTCTGGGGAACGCGGCTGCGCGGCAGCACCATGGTGCCGAGCCCGGCCAGTACCGCCGCTTCCAGGCTCGCGATGCTGCGCGAGGTGAACACGAAATCGCATTCGCGCCCGACTCGTTGCAGCGCGTTCACGGCCGTGTAGCGGCAGGAACAATCCTCGCCGAACGACACCAGCGGCACCGGCCCCACGGGATCGAGGTGGGTGGCGTCGCTGCGCACCCATACCGCCTGATCGATCCACAGGTGATGTGCTTCGATCGACGGCTGGGTATTGGCGATCGCCACCGTCAGATCGATGTCGCCCTGGCGCAACCCGCGCAACATGTTTTCGAAGCTGGTTGCGCTCACCACGAAGCGGATATCCGGCCAGCGTTTGCGAAACTGCGCCAGCGTCGCCGGAATCTTGACGCCGGCGAAATCACCGGGGATCGCGACGCGCACGGTCTGCGCCGCCGGCTCACGGCCGCTCAGATGCGCGATCTGATCGTTGATCGACAGCATCCGGCGCGCTTGCGTGACGACCATCTCGCCGCGCGGCGTCAGGCTCACGCCCGGGGCGCTCTTGTCGAGAAGCTCGTAGCCCAGCAGAAACTGCAGCCGCTTGATCTGCGCGCTGACCGCCGGCTGAGTGACACCGAGCGACTGCGCCGCCCTGGTGAAGCTGCGTTGATCGACCACGGACACCAGTGTCCGCAGCAGCTCAGTCGGAATGTTCAACATGCCCCCTCGCCGTTCTCGCACCGTCGCATGCGCGTCGCCCTTCCGGATCCACAAGCGCCGCCGCCGCGGCAGGCGCAGATCTCATATTCGCATTGCAGGCAATGTGTGCTCAATACCACCTCAGTCAAGGAAGGCAATAAACGTTGTCGCCGCCTCCGAAATCGGCAAAATGTTGTGTCGGCGATCGGACATCGCCATCATCGCCGGGGTGACACAATTCTGACGCACAACCAAGCGGCAACCGAACGGCGCCGACGCGGTCGCGGCGGCCGGGTTGCGTGAGGCGTTGGGCTGCGTGGGGGGCATTGCATGGCTTCGTGGCGGGCTATCCGGAACAGCAGAACGCCGGCATCGGCGCCATGAAATTCTTTCACCTCTATCTGCGCGTGCTCGAACTGCTCGGGCGCGAGGCCCGTCTGGGCTGGATACTCGCGGTCGCCAATCTGGCGCTCGCCTCCGCGATGTTCATGGAACCGATTCTGTTCGGACGCATCGTCGATACGCTGGCGAATGCCCAGGGCCGCGTCGCGCAATTGTCCTTGCAGGGCCTGATGCTGCTGGTCGGCGCCTGGGTGGCCTTCGGCCTCTTCACCATCGTCTGCGGCACCCTGATTGCTCTCCACGCCGACCGCCTCGCCCATCGCCAGTATCAGGTGGTGCGCACGACGTTCTTCGAGCACGTGCTGCAGCTTCCGCTCAGCTATCACACCGGCTCGCATTCCGGCCGGCTCGTGAAGGTGATGATGACGGGGACGAATACGCTGTGGGCATTGTGGCTGTCGTTCTTCCGCGAGCACTTCGCCAGTTTCGTGACCCTCGTCGTGCTGCTGCCGCTGACGCTGTTCATCAATTGGCGCTACGGCCTGCTTTTGATCGTGCTGTGCGCGATATTCGCAGTGCTGATCGCGGTAGTCGTCGGCCGCAGCGAGGAGCTGCAGAACACGGTCGAGCGATACTATACCGACGTGGCCGAGCGCACCACCGACACCCTCGGCAACATCGCGCTGGTGCAGAGCTTCGCGCGCATCGAGACCGAGGTCTCGGGCATGAAGAAGATGGGCGAGGAGGTGCTGAGCGCCCAGATACCGGTGCTTTCGTGGTGGGCGGTGACGACGGTGATCACGCGCACCTCCACCACGCTCACCATCCTGTCGATCCTCCTGCTCGGGGTCTGGTTCTATCTCAACGACCTCACCACGGTGGGCGAGATCGTCATGTTCATCAGCTTCGCCACGCTGCTGATCGGCCGGCTCGAACAGGCCGTCCAGTTCGCCAACCGGATGGTGATGGACGCGCCGCGGCTGGCGGAATTCTTCGAGGTGCTGGACACCGAGCCGGCCGTGCGCGACCGCCCCGACGCCGTCGATCCCGGCCGCCTGCGCGGACTGGTGGAGTTCAAGGACGTCTCGTTTTCCTATGACGGAAAGCGCGCCGCGGTCGTCGATCTCGCCTTCACCGCACTGCCGGGCGAGACCGTCGCCCTGGTCGGGGCGACCGGAGCCGGAAAATCCACCGCGCTCGCCTTGCTGCATCGCGCCTTCGACCCACAGTCCGGCACGGTGCGGATCGACGGCATGGACGTCCGCGCCCTCACTTTGACCGGCCTGCGGCGCAACATCGGGGTCGTGTTCCAGGAGGTCCTGCTGTTCAACCGCTCGGTCGCGGAGAACCTCCGCGTGGGCAAGCCCGACGCCACCGAGGACGATCTGCGCGCGGCCTGCGAGCGCGCGCAGGTCCTCGATGTCATCGAGCGCCTGCCGCAAGGTTTCGAGACCAACGCCGGCGAACGCGGCCGGCTGTTCTCCGGCGGCGAGCGGCAGCGGCTGTCGATCGCCCGCGCGCTGCTCAAGGATCCGCCGATTCTGATCCTGGACGAGGCGACGAGCGCGCTCGACGCGCTCACCGAAGCCAGGGTCCAGGCCGCGCTCGGCGAGGTCATGAAGGGCCGCACCACCTTCGTGATCGCGCACCGGCTCGCCACCATCCGCAACGCCGACCGCATTCTGGTGTTCGAGGGCGGGCGCGTCATCGAAAGCGGCAGCTTCGACGAGCTGATGCAGCGCGGCGGGCATTTCGCCGAGCTCGCCCGCAGCCAGTTCATGGCCAGCGAGCCGCCGAGGCCGGTGGCGGTCGTCGGCGGTCAGTAATCAGTGGTGGTCTGCGGCGAAAATGGTCCTCGGCGGCACGGCGGCATGCGGACGCCATCCTACCGGTGCGCGCCGGCCCCGTGCCTCTGATTTACCGGTTACCGACCGCCGACATGCATCTGCCCCGAACATCCCTTTGGCGCCATGCCGCCGCGCATCCGCTCGCGAGCATCTTCATCCTGGCCCTGCTCGTTCGCCTGCTCAACCTCGCGGTTCTGCGCGGCAACGGCGCCTTCTTCGCGGAGCAGGACGCTTTCGCCTACTGGGCACTGGGGGCCGCGTTGGCGAAGCCGGGCGGCTTCTGGCCGACCCTGCTGTCGATGACGGACCGCATGCCGCTCTACCCGCTGCTGCTGGCAACGATCCAGAGCGCCTTCGGCGACGCCCCCCGGCTGGTGGCAGGGATGCAGGCGGTGATCGACGCCGGCACTTGCGCGCTCATTGCCGCCCTCGGCACCCTTCTCTCGCCCGGCGTGGGATGGATCGCGGGCATTCTCGCCGCCCTGTCGGTGACGCTCGTCGTCTTCAGCACGCAGATCCTGACCGACACGCTCTTTCTCTTCTTCTTCACGCTGACGCTTTACGCCGGCGCGCGCTTCCTCAGCCGCCCGGCCCCGGCGCTCGCCCTAGCCGCCGGCCTCGCGGGCGGGCTCGCGCTCGCTACCCGGCCCGTGGTTGCCATTCTGCTTGCGGCGGCAGCGCCGCTCGTCTTCTTCGTCGCGCTTCGGCAGCGGCACCGCCTGGCGGCGGCGGCCGCCGCCACGCTGCTGTTCACGGCCGCCGCGGCCGCACCGATCGCACCGGTATGGCTGCGCAATGCCATGCATTACGGTAGCCTCAATCTGACGTCGCAGACCGGCGATCACCTCGCCTTCTGGATCGTTCCGCTGGTGACCGAGCGCGCCGACGGCACGCCCTACCAGACCAGCGTGCGGCGTATGGAATTGGCGTACCGGGAGGCCCTCGCCCGGCGTGCGCCGGATGCGCGGAGCAATCCCTTCGTGCAGGCGGCGGCAAAGGCCGAGGCTGCGCGTCAAGCGATGGCCCGTCTGCCGCTCACCGCGTTCGCCGCGGCTTGGCTCGAAGGCGCCGTGGTCAACCTCGGCGCGCCGGCGCTGATCGCCGACCCGCGGGTGCGCGCATTGCCCAAGCCGAGCTTCTACAACACACCCGGCGGCGGCCTGTGGCAGAAGGCGCGCGCCTACCTGTTCGACGATCCCGGCCACTACCAGTTCCTGCTGGTCGCGGGCCTCGTCGCCATGCTGCCGTTCCTTGCGCTCGAAACGGTCGGCTTCGTCATGCTGGCGCGCGCGTCGCCGGGGACCGCGGTACTTGCGGGCGGCGTGCTCGCCTATTTCCTCCTGGTCAACGGACCGGTGGCGACGCCCAAATACCGGCTGCCGATGGAGCCGGTCTTGATCGTGCTCGCGGCAATTCCGCTCGCGCGGATCGCCGAGCGGTGGTGCCGAGGCGCTCCGTCGCCCCCGCGCCCTACTTGATCCGCTCGAGGATGCTCACGTAGTTGGCGACCGCAGTGCCGCCCATGTTGAAAATGCCGCCGAGGCCGGCGTTCCTGACCTGAATGGCGCCGGCGGTGCCGGTGAGCTGCATGGCAGCAAGCGCGTGCATCGACACGCCCGTAGCGCCGATCGGATGCCCCTTGGCCTTGAGCCCGCCCGAGGGATTGACCGGCAAGGGGCCGGTCGGCTCGGTGAGGCCCTCCGCCACCGCGCGCGCCCCCTGCCCTTCCGGCACCAACCCCATCGCTTCGTATTCGATCAGCTCGGCGATGGTGAAGCAGTCATGGGTCTCGACGAACGACAGGTTGGAGAGCGCGATGCCGGCGCGCGCCAGGGCGCGCTTCCACGCCTCGCCGCAGCCTTCGAGCTTGAGCACGTCGCGCTTCGACATCGGCAGGAAGTCCTGCACGTGCTCGGCCGCGCGGAAGGCGACCGCCTTGCGAAGCGCGAGCGCGGTTTCGACGTCGGCCAGCACGACGGCTGCGGCGCCGTCGGAGACGAGCGAGCAGTCCGTGCGCTTGAGCGGCCCGGCCACGCGCGGATTCTTCTCGCTCTCGGTGCGACAGAACTCGTAACCAAGATCCTTGCGGATCTGGGCGTAGGGATTGCCGACGCCGTTCCTGTGGTTCTTGGCGGCAATGCGCGCGAGCGCGTCGGACTGGTCGCCCCAGCGCTGGAAATAAAGCGAGGCGATGCGGCCGAAAATGCCGGCGAACCCGCCCTCGATGTCGGACTCCTCACGCACGTATGACGCCTTGAGCAGGTTGCGCGCGATCTCCGGTGCAGGCGTCGTCGTCATCTGCTCGGCGCCGACCACGAGCACGATCCGCGCCGCCTTGGCGGCGATGGCCTTGAGCCCCTGATGCACGGCGGCCGAACCGGTGGCACAGGCGTTCTCCACCCGGCTCGCGCGCTTGAAGCGCAGCTCGGGCGAGGCTTGCAGGACCAGCGACGCCGTGAAGTCCTGTTCGGAGAAGCCGGCGTTGAAATGCCCGAGCACGATCTCGTCGACGTCGCCGGGGCCGAGGCCGGCATCGGCGAGCGCGTCCCTGGCGACACCCACGATCAGGCTTTCCAGCGTTTCGCCTTCGAGCCGACCGAACGGCGAATGGGCCCAGCCAACGATGCAAGCGGTCACGGCGGCCTCCTCATCTCTCGTTATCTGTCGTTTCGAGCCGGGATGCGATTCCCGATCCTCGTGACTAAAACGCAACAGTCGCCCGGATCCATCCTAACCTGCCGAATTTTGGACGTTTTCTTCGATCATGAACAACCAGTCGTCGGCGTGAGCGGGCCGAACCGGGGGCTTCTCGCTTTTGCCTTCCATCCGCATTCGGCTTAGACCCATTCTTTGCTGTAAGGCGTCCCCGAGGCCCGTAGAACGATCGGACCCCGAGCCGTGATATCCTCGACGCGATCCTTCGTTGCACGCACATTGATGTGGGCGGGCATCGCTTGCGCCGCAACTGCCCTCGCGGGCGGCCCGGCGGCGGCCGAAGCGCTGCTGGTGATCGAAGCCGACAGCGGCAGGGTGCTCTACGCCCACAACGCCGGCCAGCCCTGGTATCCCGCCTCCGTCACCAAGCTGATGACCGCCTATGTGACGTTGCGCGCCGTCGAGGAGGGTCGGATCACTCTCGACACGCCGCTCACCGTGTCCGCGATCGCCGCGGCGCAATCGCCGGTGAAGATGGGCTTTCGCCCCGGCACCGTGGTCACCGTCGACAACGCGCTCAAGATGCTGATGGTGAAGTCGGCGAACGACATGGCGGTGGTGATCGCCGAAGGCGTCTCCGGCTCGATCGAGAACTTCGCCGACGAGATGAACAGCAATGCGCGCCGCCTCGGCATGATCCAATCGAGCTTCGTCAATCCCAACGGGCTGCCGGCGGACGACCAGATCGTCTCCGCGCGCGATATGGCGGTACTCGCGCGGGCGCTCATCCGCGAATTCCCAGAATACGACTATTACTGGCACCTCCCCGGCATCCGCATGGGGAAGATGGTGCAGCGGAACTACAATACGCTGCTCGGCCGCTATCCCGGCGCCGACGGCATGAAGACGGGGTTCATCTGCGCCGCGGGGTTCAATCTCGTCGCCTCCGCCACGCGCGAGGGCCGACGGCTGATCGCCGTGGTGCTGGGCGCCCCCTCCTCCGCGGCGCGCGCCTTGAAGGCGGCACAGCTGCTCGAGCGCGGCTTCAGCAGTAATACCGGGCTGTCGTGGCTGATGCCGAGATTCGGTACGGTGGATATGGTGCAGCCGATCGACGCCGCGCCGCCGAACCTGCGCGACGAGATGTGCGGGGGTCACCGCAAGCGGCCTGCGAGCGAGGACGAGGACGACACCATCGCGGGCAATGCGGGCCCGGATTCATCCAACGGCGTTTTCCTCTCCAACCTGGGCCCGCCCAAGCTCAACGCCGCCGCGCTGCTGCAGCAGGATGCCAAGCTGGGCGAGCCGGTCCTGGTCTATACCGGCACCAAGCCGCCGTCGCCGGCGGCGCTGGCCGCGCAGTCCAAGCCGAGCAAGAAGAAGACAGCGGCCAAGGATACGGACAAGGACGCGCCCGCGGGTGCGTCGGGCGCGGGCATCGCGGCGAAGCCGAAGCCGAGGCCGCCCGCCGCCAAGAACAAGCCCGCAGGATCGGCCGCGGCAGTCGGCGACGGCGCGACGAAGCCGAAGCCCAAGAAGCCCGCCCCCAAGGATGCGGCAAAGGACGGCGCGGCCACGCCGGCCGCCGCCGCCGGCGAAGGCAGCGCGCCGAAGCCGAAGCCGAAAAAGCCCAAGCCGGCCGCGCCCACGGTCATCACCCCGGCGGTGCAGAAGACCTCGCACGCGCAATGACCCCTGGTGGTCAGATTCCGAAGTTCATCAGCGCTCGCGGCACCCTCGGATATGAACTTCAGGATGTAAGGGCCGCCGGCGGGCGCGACGCGCTCCAGCTTCTTCATTCGGTCGCATTGTCCACGAAGAGCCGTGTCTACGTTTCCTGAAAAAGCTCTGGGCCCGGCCGAGCCCATTCCCCTCACCGTGCTGACCGGCTTCCTGGGCGCCGGCAAGACTTCGCTGCTCAACCGCCTGGTCAATGATCCCGCGCTCGCCGAGACCGCTGTCATCATCAACGAATTCGGCGAGGTCGGCCTCGACCATCTGCTGGTCAAGCCGATCCGCGACGGCGTGGTGCTGCTGCAGAGCGGCTGCCTGTGCTGCACCCTGCGCGGAGATCTCGTCGACGCGCTCGAGCAGCTCCTGCGCGACCTCGACAACGGCCGCGCCCTGTTCCGCCGCGTGATCCTGGAGACCACGGGCCTCGCCGACCCCGCGCCCGTGCTGCAAACGGTCATGGCGCACCCCTATCTCGTGATGCGCTATCGCCTCGACGGGGTGATCACCGTGGTCGACGCGGTCAACGGCGCCGCGACGCTCGACGCGCACGTGGAATCCGTAAAGCAGGTCGCGGTCGCCGACCGCATCGTGCTCAGCAAGACCGACCTCGTCGCCGCGTCGCAGGACCACCGCAACTGCGAGACCCTCGCCGCTCGTCTACGCGCGCTCAATCCCGCCGCGCCAATCCTCGACGCCGCGGCCGGCGAGGCCACGCCCGAGCGCCTCCTCGCTTGCGGCCTGTACGACCCCAGCCGCAAGATTCCCGATGTCGCACGCTGGCTCGCGGCCGAGGCCTATGCCGAAAGCCAGTCACTTCATTCCGGTCCACCGAGTGAAGCCCACGACCGGCACGGCCGCGGCGATCATCATCACCAGCAGGATGTGAACCGCCACGACGACCGCATCCGCGCATTCGCCTTCGCCAGCGAGACCGCGATCCCGACCGCCATGCTGGAGATGTTCCTTGACCTCCTGCGCTCGATGTACGGCCCCAACCTCTTACGCCTCAAAGGCATCGTGAAGCTCGCGGAGACGCCGGAGAGCCCCGTGGTCGTTCACGGCGTGCAGCACGTCTTTCATCCAGCGGTACGGCTGCCGGCCTGGCCCGATGCCGACAAGCGCACGCGCATCGTGCTGATCACCCGTGACCTCGATCCCGACGCCGTGCGCCGCCTGTTCGATGCCTTTCTCGGAGCGAGCGCCGCGGACCGGCCCGATCGCGCCGCACTCCTCGACAATCCGCTGGTGCCGTTCGGCGGGCTCGATCGCTGACGGCCGATTCATCGGCCCTCGACAGCGCTTTTGACGCCTTGCCAGCATTCGTCCCGTGCCCGATGCTCCGACCCGCACGGGCCGTGAGTCGCGGGACGGCGCCCACGGGACTGGTCATGGGAGTCATCGAGCGGCTGACGGCCGAGGCGGCCTCCCTGCGGGGGGCCCTGCGCACCCTGCGGATGACGACGCCGATCGCGCGCAATCCGACCCGGGTGTTTCCGCAGGTCGTCTCCGAGCTCGCGGACCAGTACGGCGACGCCCCGGCGCTCCTTTCCGACCGCGAGCGCTTCAGCTACCGCGAGCTCGCGGCGCGCTCCAACCGCTACGCGCGCTGGGCGCTGGCGCAGGGCCTCGCCAAGGGCGACACGGTGTGCCTGATGATGCCCGGCCGGCCGGAGTTCCTGGCCATCTGGATCGGCATCACGCGCATCGGCGGCGTGGTGGCGCTGCTCAACACCCACCTCACCGGGCGGGCGCTGGCGCACAGCATCAATGTGGTGAGCCCTAAGCGCATCATCGTGGCCGCGGAGTTGTTCGACGCCCTGATGAGCGCGCGCGCACATCTCACCGGCGACCCCGAGATCTGGCTGCACGGCGATGCCGACGCCAATTTCGCGCGCGTCGACCGCGCCGTCGACGCGTTGTCGGGCGACGAGCTCGCGGCGTCCGAACGCCCGAGGCTCACCATCGAGGACCACGCGCTCTACATCTACACTTCCGGCACTACCGGCCTGCCGAAGGCGGCCAACATGAACCATTATCGGGTGATGCTGGCGAGCCACGCCTTTGCCGGGGTGATGAACACGCGGGCGAGCGACCGCATGTACGATTGTCTGCCGCTCTACCACACCGCCGGCGGCCTGGTCGCGACCGGGGCGCTGCTGGTCCGCGGCGGCTCGGTGGTGATCCGGGACAAATTCTCCGCGCGCGAATTCTGGCACGACGTGGTGCGCTGGGACTGCACCTGTTTCCAGTATATCGGCGAGCTGTGCCGTTACCTCCTGAGCGCGCCGCCGAGCCCGCAGGAACGCGCGCACCGGCTGCGCCTCGCCTGCGGCAACGGCCTGCGGCCCGACATCTGGCCGCAATTCAAGGCGCGCTTCCGCATTCCGCGGATCATCGAGTTCTACGCCGCGACCGAAGGCAATGTCTCGCTGTTCAATTTCGACGGCAAGGAAGGCGCGGTCGGCCGGCTGCCCTGGTGGGTGGCCGCCCGCTTCCCCACCAAGATCGTGCGCTTCGACCAGGAACGTCAGCAGCCGGTCCGTGACGAACGCGGATTTTGCATCGAATGCGGGATCGATGAGCCGGGCGAGGTCATCGGCAAGATCATCAAGGATGCCTCGAAGCCCGGCCAGCGCTTCGAAGGCTACGCCAACGCCGCCGAGACCGACCGGAAGATCCTGCACGACGTGTTCGAGAAGGGCGACGCCTGGTTCCGCACCGGCGATCTCATGCGCAAGGACAAGGACGACTACTTCTATTTCATCGACCGCATTGGCGACACCTTCCGTTGGAAAGGCGAGAACGTCTCGACCACCGAGGCCGAGGAGGCCATCACCCGGTTCGCTGGCATCCCGGAGGTCAACGTCTACGGCGTCGCCGTTCCCGGCCGCGACGGCCGCGCAGGCATGGCCGCGATCGTCGCCGCGGACAACCTCAACCTGACGGCGCTCCACGACCATCTCGCGCGGCAATTGCCGGAATATGCCCGGCCGGTGTTCCTGCGCATTCGCCAGGACAACGACATCACCACCACCTTCAAGCAGAAGAAGATAAACCTGGTGAAGGACGGCTTCGATCCCAGCCGCACCAGCGATCCAATCTACTTCAGCGATCCGCGGCGCAAGGCCTTCGTGCGTCTCGACCACGCGTTGTTCGCAGACATCAATGCCGGGCGGATACGGCTATGACCGGCGACGGCGCGGGAGGAGGAGCAGAGACGATCGGACCGATGGACGTGCTCGCCTTTTGGCGCGCGGCCGGCGCGGACAAGTGGTTCGAGCAAGACCCGGCCTTCGACGCCGAGATCGCCGCGCGCTTTTTCGACCTCTGGCGTGCCGCCGCCGAGGGCAAGCTCGCGCCATGGGAAGCCACGCCTGAAGGCGCGCTCGCGCTCGTCATCGTGCTCGACCAGTTCCCGCGCAACATGTTCCGCGGTGGGGCGCGCATGTACGAGACCGACGCGGCCGCCCGCGCGGTGGCCGGTCATGCGCTCGCGCGCGGCTTCGACCGGCAGGTTGCGCAGGTCGAACGCCGGTTCTTCTATCTGCCGTTCATGCACTCGGAGGATCGCGCAGACCAGGACCGGTGCGTGGAGCTCGCGCGCGGCTACGGCGATGAGGAATTCACGTGCTATGCCGAGCACCATGCCGGCATCATCCGCCGCTTCGGGAGGTTTCCGCACCGCAACGCGGCGTTGCTTCGCGCCACCAGCGCGGAGGAGCAGGCCTTCCTCGACGACGGCGGCTTTGCCGGCTGAGCGGACCAAGCTCGGCAATTTCAGCGCAACGGGCGGCGAACGCGCCGCGCAGGGAGTTACGATTCGACCCATGCGGCAACGCTCGGCCTATGACGAGGAAGTCCGCGACTTCGCGCCGCCATCGGCCGCGAACCAGAGCCTGGCCTGCGACCTCGTGGTCGCCGGCGGCGGCCTGTCCGGGCTGAGCGCGGCGGAAGCGGCGATGCGGCGCGGGCTCGACGTCGTCGTCATCGAGAAAGGCGTGTTCGGCAAGGACGCCGCGTCCGGTCTCAATGCCGGGCAGTTCCTCACCGGGTGGGCCAAGCCCGTGGAGGTCATGCTGGCGGAGCTCACGCAACAGGAGCTGCGCGGCGGCATCTCCGCCGACCAGGCGCAGCTGCGCGCGCAGCGGCGGGTGCGGGCGTTTCTGCGGCGTACGGTCGAGGGCTGCCTCTGTCTTGCCGAGCTCGATCGCCGCTACAACTTGCGCGCCTCCGTTCAGCACGGCGCGGTCACCGCGGCCATGGACGACGCGGACATGGCGGGCCTGCGCGCCGGCTATCAGTTCATGGAGAAGAGCAGTCTGCGCGCATTGATGCCGGCGGAGGACGAACGCCGGCGGCCGTTCTTCAAGATTCTTTCGGCACGACAGCTCGAGCGGCGCTACGGCACCGCCGAGGGATTCTACGCCGGCGGCATAATCGACCGCTTCGGCGGCAGCTTTCGCCCGCGCAAATTCCTCATCGGACTGGCGCGCGCCCTGCAGAAGCGGGGGGTGCGCTGCTTCCAGCACACCGAGGCGCAAGCGCTCGATTTCTCCGACGGTCAGGTCAGCGTCTTCTGCGGCAACGGCGCCAATATCCGGGCCGGCATGCTGTTCATGGCGAACGCCTATGCCCGCCACATCAACGGCGACGTGCTCGAACGCGCGATCTTCGAATACGATTACGTCGTGGCCGTGGAACTGCCGGAAGGGGCGCGAACGCTCGCGGCCGGAGCAGCCCTCTCCGATACCCGCGACCCCTGCTTCTACGCGCGTCGCCACGGACGGCGGCTCTATATGGGCTACGAGGAGACGGCGGAGACCTCGCCGAAGATCATGCGGGCAGTCGCCCGTCGAACCCTCGAGGAAGGCAAGCGCGTATTCCCGGCGCTGCATGCGATGGACGAACGCGACATCAGGAGCGCGTGGAGCGGGCGGGTCTACTACACCCTGGACGACTACCCCTTCGTCGAGCGCCGGCACGGCGGACGCGTCGTCACCTTCGCGGCGCCGTCCGATCACGGCAACGCGCTTGCGCTGCGCATTGGTCAGCTCGTCGGCAACGTCGCCGCGCATTCGGCCTCCCCGCCGAAGAGCGACGAGGACATGCGCCGGCGCCGGCGCAATGCACGGCAGCTGCGGTTGTTCGAAAGCTTCCCCAAAGGACTGCGCCTGCGGCCGGGCCGGCGCTATCAGGAGGCAGCGTTCCGGCCCGAGTCGCCGGAGGACGCGGAGGCACAGAGCAAGGACCAACCCCCGGGGCAAGCCCGGGGGTGACGCGTGGCGGGTCTGCAGCGACCGATCAAACTCGGCGGCGGCCGTCCGATCAGAAGCTCACGGAACCCTTGATGGCGGCGGCGACGTCGGCCGGGACGACCTTGCGCGCCACGAAGTCATCCCAGTTCTTGAACTTCTCCTTGCTGCGCGCCGCGACGATCGCCTTGGAGCGATGCGCGCCGACATGCGGGAGCTTGTCGAGCTCGGCCTCGGTCGCCGTATTGAGGTTGATCTTGGCTCTGGCGGGAGCGGTCGCGACGCCGGTGGTCGCCGGCTTGGCTGGCGCCGGGGCGGCCGCGGAGGGAGCGGGCTTGGCGGGTTGCGCGGGCGGCGTGCCCTGGCCGAGGGCCGGGATGGACAGCAGCGCGAGCATTGTCGAGGTAGCGAGAAGACGGGTGAACATTGCAGGTCATCCTTTCTTGATCCCACACGGCTCGACCGCGAAAGGTCGCTCCGGCGAAGCCGCGCGGGCGTTGTGCGTCAGTCCCGGAACGTCGGCGTGCGTTCGAACGCTCGCCGCTGCCGGACTGATCGCGCGACAAATAGCCGATCGATCTCGAACGGCGCATGGACGGCGCGTTCATCGGGCATTCAACGGCACGCCACAAAGTCGACGGAATCGCAAGACGGTGGCCGGGGCGGAGGTACACGCGCACTCTCGGCCATGCGATTGCGGCAACGCTTCTCGATCTCACCCGCGTGTCTCTTTGCGGAGCCATGGTCTATCGAGTAGTCCCGGCGGCCCGAAAGCTGTCACCGCGCGCGCTCGAGGATCGCACGGCGCGTGCAAACGACTGACCAGGGCCCGCGCGCCGGAAAGGTAATGAGATCGCGGCCGCTCGCGTCAGGCTAGAGCACGGGCAATCGTGGCGGCCGCCGCCTCGATCTCTTCCAGGGTGTGATAACAGCCGAAGCCGAAGCGGATACGCTCTCCGCGCACGTCGGTGATGATGTTCGCGCGCATGAGCCGATCGTGGACCGCCTGCGCGGTCGCGAGCTCGAAGGTCAGGAAATGGCCACGCGCGGTTCCGCTCCCCACCGGGGTCACGAGCCGCGCTTCCGACAGGATCCGCACTCCGGCGCGCGCGATCCCAGCGCGGAAGCAGTCCTGCAGCGCCAATACGTGCTCGTGGATGGCATCGACGGTCAGTCCGATATTGCTCATCCAGTCGAGCACGGCGGCCAGGCGGTAAAGCCCGGTCGGATCGAAGGTCGCGCCCAGAAAGCGCGAGCCGTCGGTGCCGTAGCCGACACCTCCGCCGCCCGCGCTGAGCGCGCCGAAGGCGGCGAACCAGCCGGTGTCGCGCGGGCGCATGGCGAAGCCGGGCGGGCAGTGCATGAAGCAGACGCCCTCGCCCGCCATGGCGTATTTGTAGCCGCCGGCGAGATAGAACGCGCGCCCGGCCGCCGCCCCGAGATCCGTGGGCAGCGCCATGAAGCCGTGATAGCCGTCGACCACGACCAGCGCATCCGCGTCGGCGACCGCGCCGACGATGGCGTCGAGCGGCCCGCTGGTAGCCGCGGAGTTGAAGAAGACCTGGCTGACGTAGACGAGATCATGGCCGCCGCGACCCGCCGCCGTCGCGAAGCGGTCGGGAAAGCTCGCGAACGGTTCGGCGGCGATCCGCTCCACGCCGACCAACCCCTCTTCCTCCAGGCGGGCGATCTGGCGGGTGAAGGAGTGAAATTCGCTGTCGCTGGTGAGCACGCGCGGCGCCACGCCTGCCGGCAGTGCCGACAGGAGGCGACGCACGAAGTCATGCGTGTTGGGCGCAAACGCGATGCTGCCGGGATCGGGCAGGGCGAGAATGGCCGCGATGCCGCGCTGCGCGCGCGGCATCAGCGTCCCGAAAATCGTCTCCCACTTGTTGTCGGCGAGGCGCGCTGCGTCGGCGAGCGCCCGGCGATGGGCGTCGCAGGCCGCATCCGGCCAGAAATGATGGCTGTGTGCCGCCAGATGGATGCGCGCGGGCTGAGCGGCACGGAACTCCCTGAAATGGCTGCGCAGATCGAGCATCGTCACGCGGTGGGCCTGGCCGTGTAGCTGTAGCCCATCGCATCCTCGAGCTCGCGCGGCAGCCTCGGAAGGCGCGAGCGCGGGATGAGATAGGTCGACAACCGGAACAGGTCGGAGAAGATGCGGTGCCGGGCGGCGGTGTCGCGCAGGTAATCGTGGCCGGCGGTGCCGCCGGTCCCGATCTTCACCCCGATCATTCGCTGCACCATGAGCGCGTGCCGATAGCGCCAGAGCGTGAGCAATTCGTCGAGGCTCATCAGCGCGGACAGCAGCCGGAACGGCAATTGCAAGACCGGCCTGTCGCGGTAGACGACGATGAACAATGCGGCCTGCACCGCCGTGCGCGACATCTGCCAGGGCGAGGCGCCGGCCGCGGTCGCGAAGATCGCCTGGAACTCCTCGAGCGACGCCTCTATCCTTCCCGCTTCGTTCTCCCGGCGCTCGGCGCTCAGCGCCGCGTTCGCCCGCACGCGCGCGGCGTCGTCTTCGAGCATCTGTTGCACCGCTGTGCGGTATTCGCGCGAGAAATCGTAGTCGGGGCGGTGCACGAACGGCGTGCGCGACAGCCAGTCGTCGAGCTGGTGGATCAGCTTGGGGCCGCGCTCCGCGGCGGCGATGCGGGATTTGTCGGCGGCGACCAGCGTGTCGTCGAACCGCTTGCCGGCGTAGTCCAGCCGCGCCGTGGCGGACAGGCCGAGCCTGATCTCGATCAGACGGAACTGCGTCGACTGGAAGCCCGATGCCGGGAACAGAAAGTCGCGAAAATCGAGGAAGTCGAGCGGCGTCATCGTCTCGAGCACCTCGAGTTGCTGGATCAGCAGCTTGAGGATCTCGTTGATGCGGTCGAGCCCGTGCACGATGCGCCCGAGATACTCGTCCTCGAGCACGTCGCCGCCGAAATCGGCCTGAATGCGGTCGAGCTCGTGCAGGATCTGCTTGAACCACAGTTCGTAAGCCTGGTGCACGATGATGAACAGCATCTCGTCGTGCGCCGGCCGGCCGTGCCGCGCGCTCGCGGGTTGCTGGGCTGACAACAGCCGGTCGAGCTCGAGATAGTCCGCATAATAGGCGCCGCTCGCAGACGAGGATTTCGACGAGGTCTCGTTCGAGGAAGACTTGGAGGAGGAAGACTTGGAGGAGGAAGACTTGGAGGAGGAAGACTTGGAGGAGGAAGACTTGGAGGAGGAAGACTTGGAGGAGGAAGACTTGGAGGAGGAAGACTTGGAGGAGGAGGAGGACTTGGACATCGCCCAACCTTTCGCAGCTATGTCCAATATGTACGGTCCGACGGCCGAAAGCGCTCGCGCCGGCGAGACTGGCGAACCCGCGAAAGCAGAATAGCGCAGACAGGCTCGTTCGGCGAGGTCGACCGGACACGCCCGCGCCAACGCATTGGCGAGTTTGCCCCGAAGTGACGCCCGTCCTGCTCCTGCCGGGTTCCGCCTGTCCGCGGCGGGAGCGCTCGCCGTGCTATGACGCTAGAGATCAGAGGATTGAGCAGCGGCGCCGTTCGACTTTACCAAGCGGGTCAATGCTCGCTCGACGAGACGATTGGAGTCCGTCTCTCCACGCTGGCCCATTTCGAGAATGCATTTTGCGAGCCGTTCGCGTGTGGCGGCGGCGTGCGACGTGTCGACGAGCGTGCTGCCCGATGCTTGCAGCCTGTGCCAGGCAGCCTCATAGGCCACGCCCAGGCGGCTTGTCGTCTCGTCGTCGAACGCGGTGTTTGCCAGCAGCGCAAGCGTCGGCGCGGACTTGCCTCTCTCGGCGACGCCGATTCGCGGCTTCCGAGGCACTGTCGCGGTCTGCAGGACGTCGCAGCGCTCACAGACATATGTCTCCAACACCGTCCCATCGGCGGCGGGATGCCGCTCGATTCCAAACAGCCTCGTTGCTTCGCCACAGCGACCGCATCTCGGGCAGCTGTGCGCCTCGGCCTTGATTCGATGCTCTCGGGTCATTTTATGGAATTCCTCGCTTCGAAATGCTTGTGGGCGCTGAGCACGAACCGCTCGAGGCTTCCGACGAATTCATAGTTCTGGGCCAGCTGGGTCCAGCGCGTCTCCATGTCGAGCAGATCGGCCTTCAATACGGGGTCGATCGTCTGCTCGGCGCGGCGGCGGCAGTCGGCCGCCCGGTCAATGCAGGCTGCGATATGGTGACTGAGCTTCTGCAGCATCGCTCGCGCTCTTTCCAAGAATAGAATGGGAGAATTGTTGTAGTATGTCAACGAGAGTTTCGATAAGTACTTGCAACGCACTCTGTTGTTCTTTGTATTCATTTACATCTTTTGTGGCGGTTGCTGTTTAGTCATTGCTTGCCAATGAGGCAATCCTTTCGCCTTGTTAGCCTTAATCTTAATCTACTAACACTATCTAAAATACGTCCATAGCTGTCTTGACTAACACAGCGCCGGTTGCTAAATTTAAACATCGTGGCATGGGAGAACAGGCATCAGCGACGGGAGATCAGGACATGTCGGCAACGAGGATGCGGGCCGAGCGCCTGCAAATCATGCTCTCTCCTGAAGAGTTGACCGCGCTCGACGATTTCCGCTTCAAGAAGCGCATGCCGAGCCGGGCGGCTGCAGTGCGCGAATTGCTCCGGCGTGGTCTTGCGGCTGAAGGATTCGCGATGGCCGCGGCGGGCGCCAAGTCGTCCGAATTTGGAGTCACGGGCAAGACGCCGCGGCGCGGCGGTGATTTGCGCCCGCGCGACGGCTAGTGCCCGGAACGCGGAGTTCGCGCACACCGTGCGGCAGTTCGTATCCGAACATGCCGCCAGTGCCGACGACCTTCGGACTGGGACCACTAGCCCCAGATCGCCCGCGCCGCCGCCACCACCAGCGCGAGCTTGGCGCGCTCGTCCGCCTCGCTCAAGGGATTGCCGGCGGCGCTGCTGGCGAAGCCGCACTGCGGGCTGATCGCCAGCCGGTCGAGGTCGATGAACCCGCTCGCCTCGTCGACGCGGCGGCGCAGCAGGTCGATGTCCTCGAGCACCGGCGTCTTGCTGCTGACCAGGCCGAGGACGACGGCCTTGCCCCTTGGCACGAAGCGCAGCGGCGCAAAATCGCCCGCGCGCGCCGTGTCGTATTCGAGCAGGAAGTGGCTCGCCCGCGTGCGCGCGAACAGGCGCTCGGCCACCGAATCGTAGCCGCCGTCGGCGAGATAGCGGCCGCGGAAATTGCCACGGCACAGATGCACGCCGATGGCGACGTGGCCCGGACAGGCCGCGACCGCGCCGTTGATGGCATCGATATAGCGGTCGACCAGCGCGTCGGGATCGCCGCCGGCGCCCGCGACACTGTCGCGGATCGCGCGGTCGCATAGGAGCGCCACTGCGATCTCGTCGATCTGCAGGTAGCGGCAGCCTGCCGCCACGAGATCGGCGATCTCCTGCGCGAACACCGCGACGAGATCGGCGAAGAAGGTCTCGACATCGGCATAGGCGGCACGGTCGGCGAAGTCGGACAGGCGCAGGAAGTGCATGGTCGAAGGCGCCGGCAGCGTGACCTTGGCGGTGACGCCGGTGGCGTCGCGCAGGAAGACGAATTCGTCGAGCGCGAGCGGGCGGGTGCGCCGCAGCGCGGACACCGCATACGGTGCGGTGAAATCGACCTCGTGGCCGTCGTCGTCGCGAAACTTGAGTAAAGCGGGACGGACCGCGAGCCCCGCGGTGCGCTCGACGAACCGGCCCCAATATGAGCTGCGGCGGAACTCGCCGTCCGTCACGACCGCAAACCCGATCGCTTCCTGCATGCGGACGGCGGCACGGATGCAGTCATCCTGCACGCGCACGAATTGCTCCTCGGAGATCTCGTTCGCGGCACGCTGCCGGAAGGCGCGGCGCAGCGCCGGCGGCCGCAGCAGGCTGCCGACGTGATCGGCACGAAACGGTGGCCGGCCGGCGGGGCGGATATTCATGTCGCGGGTCTCCGGACCGTTTGCGATGGCTGTCAGTTATCTATAGGTCTATAGGTAGAACTTAGATCGCCGCCGTGGCACAAGGCAATGCCCCGGCGCCCGTGCCGCATCCCGCGGGGGAGCATGCCGACATGGCGGTGGTAGTCCTTCCCTCGTCGCGCCGACCGAGCCCGCGCCGCCGCGCGCCCGAGATCATGGAAGCGGCCGCGCGCGTGTTCGCGCAGCGCGGCTTCCACGGCGCCACCACCCAGGACATCGCCGACGTGCTCGGTATCCGGCAGGCGAGCCTCTACTACTATTTCGCCTCCAAGGAGGAGGCGCTCGAGCTCGTCTGCCTGCAAGGCGTGGGCGGCTTCTTCGAGGTGGCCAAGGCGATCGCCTCGGGACCGGGCGCCGCGGCCGACCGGCTCGCCCGCCTCGTCAGGTCGCACCTCGCCCCGCTCGCCGACCGCGGCGATTTCGTGCGCGTGTTCCTGAACGAGCGCCAGCACCTGCCGGCCGAAAGCCGCCGGCGGATCGGAAAATGGTCGCGCGGATTGGAGCGCGTGTTCGAGGACGTGCTCAAGGAAGGGGTGCGGCGCGGCGAATTTCGGTCCGACCTCGATACCCGCCTCGCGGTGCTCGCCATCCTCGGCATGGCCAATGCGGTGGCGAGCTGGTACCGCAGCGAGGAGGCGGCGATCGACCGCGTCAGCGCCGAGTTCGTACGCCTGATCGTCGACGGCGTGATGAAACGGCCGAAGCCGCGCTCGCGCGCAAGCCGGGCGCCTGGCTCCGCCCGCCGACGCCCGCCGAGCCGGCCAGGTTCTCATACATCCGGCGCAGGCTTCGCCTGACCACGGCGAGATCCTTTGCCGGCACGCCGGCGATCGCGCTCCGCTCCAAGGCAATCGCGTCCGGGATCACGCGCGCAAGGATGGCCGCGCCCTTGGCGGTCAGGCGCACGACCACCTCGCGGTTGCTGGTCGCGGAGCGGGTGCGGGTGACGAGCCGCATCTTCACCAGACGGGTGACCACGCGCGACAAGGTCGAGACGTCGATGCTGGTTCTGGCGGCAAGATCGATCTGGCGCTGGCCGTCATCGTTGGAGAGCACCGCCAGCACGCGCCACATCGCGATGCTCATCTGGTGGCGGGCGAGCGTATTTTGCCCGAAGTCGACCACCAGGAACCAGCCGACACGGTTGATGAGGTAAGGAAGATATTCGCCGAAGTCGTAGCGCGGGCGATTGGTCACGAATCACAATTCCTGCAAAGCCTTGAGTTCAGGGTTTTATGGGCCGGTTCCCATGATGTCAAAGGCCGGCGACATTGGCGCGAACCCGCGCTCCGGTGCATAATGCATCGGCCGATCCCGGCGCGATCATTGCATTTACAACAATTGCAAATGCATCTATGATGCCGGGCAACGATCGGGGAAGCGCCCCGGCCCGAAGGGAGGAGAGAACATGGAATTCGGCTACTTCACCTTGAGCGACAATCACTACGAGAACAACCCGCGCACGCCGAACCAGTTCGTCAGCGACATCGCCGAGGAAGCCTTGCACGCCGACCGCATCGGCATGCACTCGGCCTGGATCGGCGAACACCATTTCAACTCGCTCGGCGTCCTCTCCTGCCCGGATTCTGGTGCTGTCCTACATCGCGGCACGCACCAGGAACATCAGGCTGGCGCCGGCGGTGACGGTTCTGCCGCTGCACCATCCCATCCGCGTCGCCGAGCAATGGGCGACCCTCGACCTCATCAGCAACGGGCGGGTGGATTTCGCGACCGGCCGCGGCTATGACGCACGCGAATATCAGCCGTTCCACGTCTCCTTTGCGGACAATCAGAGCATCTTCGAGGAGGGCCTCGAAGTCGTGCGCAAGCTGTGGGCGGCGGAAGAGCGCATCTCGCACCACGGCAAGCATTATTCCTTCGACGACGTGCGGATCACGCCCAAGCCGGTGCAGAAGCCGATCCCGACCTATGTCGGCTCGTTCTCGAAGCCGTCGATCGAATTGGCGGCGCGGCTGGATTGCGGCCTGATCGTCGCCCCCTTCGCCGCCGCGTTGAGTTTCGGCGGTCTGCAGCAGGTCGCCGACCTCTATCACGAAACCTGCGCCAAGCACGGCACCAAGCCCGGACGGCTGATGTGCAGCTATTTCACCCATTTCGCCGACAACAAGGCGCAGGAGGACGCGCAGCGGGCGCGCCAGATTCGCTATTACCGCGAATGCGTCATCCCTGCGCTGCCCGGCGACCCCAAGACGGCGCCGCCGAGCTATCGCTACTTTATCGACATGGTGGCGCGGCTGCAGAAGGTCAAACCGGAGGACCTCACCGAGAACTCGGTCCTGCTGGGCTCGCCGCAACGAATCATCGACACGCTCAAGAAGGTGGAGGCCGCCGGCTTCTCCGAGGTGATCCTCTATTTCAACGTCGGGCTCAAGCCGCACCAGCAGGTCAAGGACGAGATGGATCGCTTCATGCGCGAGGTGGCGCCCGCCTTCGACGGCGCGCACAAGCGGCGCGCCGCCTGAGCATGGTCGAGATTTTGCGGAACTTTTCGGGTAAAGTCATGCAAGCGAACAAATCCTTGGAGCAAGATCGCGCTGCGATCTGAGTCGAATTTGCTCCGGCGCCGGGCCGACCTCGCGGCGGCGATGCGAAGGAGCTGAACAGGAGGATAAATCCGAGAACAACCGCGCAAGTGCCGCTGCCGCGGCACGATCGAACGGGGAGGACGACGCCGATGACGATCCAGCAAAACACCGATCGCATCCAGACCACGCATATCGGCAGCCTGCCGCGGCCGCATGCCGTGCTCGACCTGATGAAGGCGAAATTCGGCGGCCAGCCCTACGACCAGAACCTGTACGACGAAACGATCGCCAAGGCGGTGGCGGACAGCGTGCGTAAGCAGGTGGAATGCGGCATCGACATCGTGACCGACGGCGAAGTCTCGAAGCCGGGTTTCTTCACCTATATCCAGGAGCGGCTCGAAGGCTTCGAGCCGCGGCCCAAACAGAAGATGCTGCTGTTCCAGCAGGAAGTGGCAGCCTTCCCGGAATATTACGCGCAATATTTCAAGGACGCGATGATGGGGGGCGCGATCGTCCCGCTGTCGCCGGTCGTCTGTGTCGCGCCGGTGAGATATCGCGGCGAGAAGTATCTGCAGATCGACATCGACAACGTCAAAGCCGCGGCCAAGGCCGCCGACGTCCCGGACCACCATGTGTTCCTGCCAGCGACGGCGCCGTCGGGGGTCGGCATCAACGAGTATTACAACTCCGAGGAAGAGTATTTCCATGCGCTTGCGGCCGAGCTGAACAAGGAATACCGGGGCATCGTCGCGGCCGACATCCTGGTCCAGGTCGACGATCCCTTCCTGCCCGACATTTTCTTCGAGCCCGGCCTCGACGACGCCCAGAAGAAGCGGCGGGCGGAGATCTATGTCGAGGCCACCAACGCCGCCTTGAACGGCATTCCGGCCGAGATGGTTCGCTTCCACACCTGCTATGGCATCAACGAAGGTCCGCGCCTCTATGAAGCGAGCCTCGCCGACATCGTCCATTACATGCTCAAGATCAACGCGGGCTCCTACAGCTTCGAGGCCGCCAATCCGCGCCACGAGCATGAATATCACCTGTTCGAGCGCATCAAGGTCCCCCCCGGCAAGGTGATCTGCCCCGGCATGATCACGCATGCCAGCAACATCGTGGAGCATCCCGAGCTGATTGCCGAGCGCATCCTGCGCTACGCCAAGCTGGTGGGGCGCGAGAACGTGATCGCCGCCGCGGATTGCGGCTTCTCCTCGCAGGCGCTTTATCGCACCGAAGTCCACCACACCGTGGTCTGGGAGAAGTTCAAGGCGCTGCGCCAGGGCGCCGATCTCGCCACCAGGCAGCTCTGGGGCAAGAGCTGAGACGGACGGCGGCCTCCGTCGCGAGCAAAGTGCGGCCTCATTGGGCGAAGTCCCATTGCCGCGGGCCGCGGGGTCCGAATGACGCACGTGGCCTCGTCTATTGGTTTATAGAACTCGGCCGTCCGCCGGGCTATAAGACCGCGATCCGGAACGGTCGCCGGCACTGCGTTCCGACGCGTTGCCTGCGGTGCACGCAATGACCGCCCGGGATCGAGACGCTGTGGAAGGCGCCGCATGACCGCAACACCGCCGGTCGACCGCGAGGCCCTGCGCCGCAAGTCCGCGCCGCTGCTCCTGTGCGAGCGCGCGCGCATGACACCGGACGGTGTCGCGTTCCGCGCCAAGCATCTCGGCATCTATCGCGAGCGCAGCTGGCGCGATTATGCCGCGCTGGTCGCGCGCACCGCGCGCAGTTTCGCCGCGCTCGGCCTCGGGCGCGGCGAGCGCGTGGCCATCATGGGCGACGCCTGCGAGGATTGGGTGATCTGCGACCTCGCGGCGCAGGCGCTCGGCGCCATCGTCTACGGCATCTATCCGACCGCCTCCGCCTCCGAGGTCGAGTATCAGATGCGTCACGGCGGGGCCGCGCTGTTCGTGGCGCAGGACCAGGAATATGTCGACAAGATCCTGTCCTTCGCCGATCGCTTGCCGCAGCTCAAATGGATCGTCGTGCTCGACGATTCCGCGATGTTCGCCTATGCGCATCCCAAGCTTCTGAGCCATCGCGCGCTGCTCGCGCCGGCCGAGGCGGACGACCTCGCCTGGCTGGAGCAGCAGGCCGCGCAGCTCGACCCGCAATCGCCCGCTTTCATCGTCTATACCTCGGGTACCACCGGCCACCCCAAGGGCGCGCTGGTCGCGCATGGCAAGCATCTCGCCGCCACCGCCAACATCGTCGACCATTATCTCACGCTGGCGCGGAACGATCATCGGACCATCGCCTATCTGCCGCTCTGCCACGTCCTCGGCCGCGATGTCGCGGTGACGCTGCCGCTGATCTCGCGGCTCGTTCCGCATTTCGGCGAAGACCCCGAAGAGCTGGCGACCACTCTGTTCGAGGTAGCGCCCACCGTGCTGTTCACCGTGCCGCGCTACCTGCAGAAATTCGGCTCGCAGGTGCTGCTCGGCATCCTCAACTCCTCGGCCGCCAAGCGCGCCGCCGCCGACTTCGCCATGGGTTTCGCACGCGAGCACGCGCGGCGGCGCTGGACCGGCGCGGGGGGCCTCGCGCGCGCCGCGCTCTATCGCGCCTGCCGCGCCGGCGTGTTCCTGCCGATCCTCAACAAGCTCGGCTTCGCCCGGCTCGAACTGGTGATCTGCGCCGGCGCGCCGCTCCCGCCGGAAACCATGGCGCTGTGGCAGATGCTCGGGGTCAACGTCACCGAGATGTACGGCCAGACCGAGACCGCCGGCGGCATCATCAGCGGCCAGCGCGGCCCGTTTCCGCGCCCCGGCGACGTCGGCAGCGTGCCCGCGGGCTGGCAGGTGACGCTCGCCGAGGACGGCGAGGTGCTGGTGAAGAGTCCCGACCTGTTCGAGTGCTACTGGAACGACGCGGAGGCGACCCGCGCCGTCAAGCGCGAGGACGGGTTCTTGCGCACCGGCGACATCGGCGAGTGGCGCGACGGCGCGCTGCGTCTCGTCGACCGGGCCCGCGACTTCATCGTCACCTCCGGCGGCAAGACCATTTCGCCGTCGTTCATCGAGACGATCCTGCGCGGCAGCCCCTACGTCGCGGAAGCGATCGTGTTCGGACATGGCCGCAAATACCTCGCCGCGCTGGTGGAGATCGATGCCGACACGGTCGCGGATTGGGCGCGCAACCACGACGTGCCTTATACCGGCTTCACCAGCCTCGCCGCCAATCCCGCCGTCCTGCGGCTGATCGGCGCCGAGATCGAGCGGGTGAACGGCGAGCTGTCGCGCGCCGAGCGGATCAAAGCCTTCCGCATCCTGCCCAAGGCGCTCGATCCCGAGGAGGAGGGCGAGCCGGTCACGCCGACGCGCAAGGTCAAGCGCCACCTGATGTACGAGCGTTTCAAGACTCTGGTCGAAGAGATGTACGATGATCGCGAGGAGCGGCTGATATCCGCTGCCGCGGTCGAGATCGCATGATGAGGAAACAGGGAGGAAAAAACATGCTGCGACGAATTCTCTTGGCCGCCCTGGCCGCGGCAGCCTTCGCGTGTCCGACGTGGGCGCAAGACGCCTATGTCGTCGGCATCACGGGAGCACTGACCGGGCCGCCGGCCAGCACCAACGCGCCGCCGATCGAAGGCCTTCGCCTCTACGTCGACCGCCTCAACGCCGCGGGCGGCGTCAACGGCAAGAAGATCCAGTTGATCGTTCTCGACGATCAGGCCGAGCCGTCGAAGGCCGCCGCCAACGCCAAGCGGCTGCTGACCCAGGACCATGTCAACCTGCTGATCCTGTCGAGCCTGTCCTCCACCTACGCGCCCGTGATCGCGGAGGCCAAGCGCGCCAACGTCCCGCTGATGTTCATGGGCGCGGTCTGCCCGAAGGAGGTCTATCCGCCCGCCGAGGCGCTGCAATTCTGCACCACCGCCTATGCCGGCGGTTATGACAGCCGCGCGACGCTGGCCTTCATCAAGGGGACCGCCAAGGGGCCGGTACGCATCGGCTTTGTCGCCATGGCGATCCCGCTCTCGCGCGGCGAGATCGACTATGCCGAGACGCAGGCGAAGAGCATGGGCATGACGCCGGTCGACAAGGAGGTCATTCCGCCGCCCACCGCCGACTACACGCCCTTCGCCACCAAGCTCAAGGATGCCAATCCGAACTGGATATTTTCCTGGGCGCCGTGGGTGACCGAGGTCAAGACCTTCGAGGCGCTGCGCCGGCTCGGCTGGGAGGATGACTACATCACTTGGGCGCATATCGAGGCCGAGGCCGAGCTGGCGCGGATCAAGGACGGGAAGTTCTATGTCATCGGCGCCAACTCGCTGTTCCAGGAGAACCTGCCGATCCACAAGCTGATCAGGGACGAAGCCAAGAACGGCAGCGTGCGCTATCCGGCCGAGCAGCTGACCGAAGGCTGGATCGGCGGCCTGGTGCTCGAGGCCGTGCTCAAAGGCACGGGCTGGCCCCCCGATCCCGCCAAAATCCGCGCCGCGATGGAGAAGGTCAAGGTCGATACCCAGGGCCTGCGTGGCGGCCCGATCGAGTGGAGCAAGGACAACCACTTCCGCACCCGCCAGTACTACCGTGTCTATCGCTGGGACCCCGCGAAGTCGGCGATCACGGTGACCAGGGACTGGGTGGCTTACGACGTGAAGTGAACATGGGCGTGACCCGGATGCGGTGCAGCGCTGATCCGGAACCGCCGCAGATCGGGACAATCCACGCAAGTCGGACTTGTCGGACTTGCCCGACTTGCACCCAGTTGAGCGCCGATCTCGAGTAAACTCGAGATCGGTGTCTCCAGCGCACCACCTCGCCCATTCACCGATTCCTGACCCGTGCAGCTCATCGTCAACATCATCGTGCTCGCGGCGATCTATGCGCTGCTCGCCTGCGGCTACGTGCTGATCTACCGGGTAAGCCGGGTCATGAACATGGCGCACGGCGAGCTCGCCATGTTCGGCGCCTATCTCCTGTACACGGCCGCTTCGCTGCTGGTCGGCCATCCCTTCGACGCGATCACCGTCGCAATCGTGCTCAGCCTCGCGGTCGGCGTGGTGGTCTACCTCGTGCTGATGCGCAAGATGACGGGAGAGACGGTGCTTGCGGCCATCCTCACCACCGTCGCCATCGGCATCCTCCTGCGCGGGCTCATCGTGCTGATCTGGTCGGCAGCCCAGCAGCATCCGCTGCAAGCGCTCGGATTCTCCAATCCCTCGATCGAGCTTGTCGGCGGCGCGCGGATTTCGACCTGCGCGGCGCTCATCGTGATGATGACCGTCGTCGGCTACGGCGGACTGTTCGCCTTCCTGCGCTTCGGGCGCTGGGGCGTGCGCATGCGCGCGGCCGGGCAGAACGCGCTCCTGGCATCGCAGCGCGGCGTCAATCTGCATGCAATCTACGCGCTGGCCTGGGGCCTTTCCACCTTGACCGGATCGATCGCAGGCATGCTGATGGCGCTCGATTCCGGTCTCGACCAGTCCATGGTGGTGATCGGGCTCAAGGCCTTTGCACCGGCGCTGGTCGGCGGGCTCGACAGCCTCGTCGGGGCGCTGATCGGTGCGCTCATCGTGGCCGGCGCCGAGGTACTCGCCATCTATTACATCGATCCGCTGCTGTCCGACGTCGTGCCGTTCCTGGTGCTCATTGCCACGCTGGTCGTGCGGCCGTGGGGTCTGTTCGGCACGCGTGAGGAGCTCGACCGTGTCTAGGCAACCGCGCGCCAGCGGCTACTTCCGCACCGGCTACGAGGAGGACCTCGCCCTGGTCAAGACGCGGCTCGAGCGCGGGAGCCTCGGCGTGTTCATCCTCGCGCTGGTGGCGTTCCCGTTCCTCGCCTCGCCGTTCCAGCTCGACCTCGGCTGCCAGGTCCTGCTCGCCAGCGTCGGCGCGCTCTCCCTCATGCTGCTGACCGGCTATGCCGGCCAAATCTCGCTCGGCCATGCCGGGCTGATCGCGGCGGGCGCGTTTACGGTCGGGATCCTGTTCCGCGAGACCAATGCCCCGTTCTGGATCACGCTGCCCGCGGCCGCCGTGGTCGGGGCGCTGCTCGGGATCATCTTCGGACTGCCGTCGCTGCGGCTGCGCGGCCTCTATCTCGCCGTGAGCACGCTCGCGCTGCATTTCGTGGTGATCTATCTGGGGGGAGAGTATGAAGCGCGGCGCGGCTTCTCGACCGGCATCGTCATCGATCCGCCGAGCATCGGCGGCGTTGCCATCAGCGACGGCCGCGCCTGGTATTTCATCCTGCTGGCGGCGGCGGCGGCGACCTTGCTCGTCTGCCTCAATCTTCTGCGCGCGCGAACGGGACGGGCCTGGCGCGCCATCCGCGCGCACGAGACGGTCGCCGAGGCGCTCGGCATCGGCATCGCCGGCTACAAGGTTCTCGCTTTCGTCATCAGCTCCGCCATCACCGCGGTCGCCGGCGCGCTGTTCGCCTATTACCGCGGCTTCGTCTCGGTCGAGGCATTCTCGCTCTTCCTGACCATCCAGTATCTCGCGATGGTGATCGTCGGCGGCATGGGCTCGCTGCTGGGTGCGCTCCTCGGCGCGGCCTTCGTCACGATCTTTCCCTACCTCATCGAGGCCTGCCTGCTCGCCCTGCCCGGGGCGCAACGCTATGCCGACATCCTGTTCGCGGTGAACTACGCCGCGTTCGGGCTGGTGATGATCGGCTTCCTGATCTTCGAGCCGCTCGGGCTGGTCGGGATCTGGCATCGCATCCAGAGCTATTTCCTGCTGTGGCCGTTCAAGCACCGCTCCGGGTCGGGGTCGCGCCCGTGACGCTGCTCGCCATCGACCGGCTCGAAGTGGTCTATCACCGCGCCGTCAAGGCGGTTCAGGGGATCACGCTCGCAGTCGAGGCTGCGCGGATCGTCGCGCTGCTGGGGACCAACGGCGCCGGCAAGACCACGACGCTGCGGGCGATCTCGGGCTTTCTCGGCCTCGACGACGCGCGCGTCAGCGAGGGCACGATCGCGTTCAAGGGCGAGCGCATCGAGAACCGGCCGCCGCACGAGAACACCCGTCGCGGCATCGTGCTGGTGCCGGAACGCGACAAGGTATTTCCCAACCTCACGGTGGCGGAGAATCTCGCCGCGCCGGTGCCGCGCGGCACCAGCCACGCCGAGCAGCGGCGACGCGAGGCGCTGGTCTACCAATTCTTTCCCCAGCTCGGGCCGCTCAAGGCCCGCATCGGGGGGCTCCTCTCCGGCGGCGAGCGGCAGATGCTGGCGCTCGCTAGCGCCATCGTCTGCCGGCCGGAATTGCTCCTGGTCGACGAACTCTCGCTCGGGCTTGCACCGGTCGTGGTCGAGGACCTGTTGCGCCGGCTCGCCGAAATCCGGCGCGAGCTCGGCATCGGCATCCTGATCGTCGAGCAGAGCGCGACGGTGGCGCTGCAGATCGCCGATTACGGCTACGTCATGGAGAATGGCCGCATCGTGCTCGACGGCAGCGCGGAGCGCCTGCGCAACCACCCGGACATCCAGGAGTTCTATCTCGGACGCGCCGGCGGCGAGCAAAAGAGCTACCGCGACGTCAAGCAATACCGCCGCAGCCGGAGATGGTATGGCTGAGCTCGCGATCGAGCGCCTCGCGCTGCGCTTCGGCGGCCTTACCGTGCTCGACGGCATCTCGCTCGCGGTCGAAGCCGGCGAGCTGTTCGCGCTGATCGGTCCGAACGGCGCCGGCAAGACCAGCGTGCTCAATTGCGTGAGCGGAATCTACCGCGGCGAAGGCGCGATCCGCTTCCGCGGCGACGACATCGCCGGGCGCGAGCCGCACGCGATCGCCCGGCTCGGGCTCGCGCGCACCTTCCAGCACGGCGAGCTGTTCGCGCAGATGTCGGTGCTGGACAACCTCCTGACCGGCCGGCACGCGCGCATCCGCACCAATCCGCTCGCCGAGATGCTGTTTCTCCCGTCGGTGCGGCGCGAGGAGGTGCGCCACCGCGCGGCGGTCGAGCGC
Organism: uncultured Alphaproteobacteria bacterium; assembly: GCA_963758945.1. Classification (GTDB taxonomy): domain Bacteria; phylum Pseudomonadota; class Alphaproteobacteria; order Rhizobiales; family Xanthobacteraceae; genus VAZQ01. Next base: position 78,231 of record CAVWXY010000003.1, read on the forward strand.
ATCATCGACTTCGTCGAGCTCGAACGCTACCGCCATGCGAGCGTCGCCGGGCTGCCGTTCGGCATTCAGAAGCTGGTCGGCTTCGCGCGCGCCCTCGCGCTCGAGCCGACCGTGCTGATGCTGGACGAGCCGTCCGCCGGCCTCAATCGCGACGAGCGCGAGGATCTTGCGCGCTTCATCCTGCGCATCAAACACGAGCTGCGCATCACGATGATCTGGATCGAGCACGACCTGCAGATGGTGACCGACCTCGCCGACCGCATCCACGTGCTCGACTACGGTCGCACGCTGGCGGAAGGCGCGCCGGCCGATGTCCTGAAGGATCCGCGCGTCATCGCCGCCTATATCGGCACGGTCGCGCCGGCATCTTAGGTTTCGCGGGACGAGGGCGGAGCGATCCGGTACGTCGCGGCGGCCTGCGCCGGTCAGGCTCTTTCGAGAATCTTGTCCTGCTTGCGGAAGTGGTAGCGCGGCAGCTTGTCGAGGTCGGTCCCCGTCACCCGGATGACCCAAGCCTTCTTGGGGTGACAGGTGGAATGCATGACGCCCGGGCCGTATCCGTGCGTCTCCCCGGGGCCGATTGCATACTTACTGGTCGCGACCAGCTCGGCGTGGGCATCGCTCTCCGGGTTGACGCGCCGCCACTCGGTCATCTCGGTCAGCTCGCGCGCATTGCCGTAGATCGCCCATGAGTTGCCGTGGCTATGCGGTTTGCCGGTCTTGCCGCCTTCCTGGACGTGCGCGAGCACATAGAAGTCGGTCTCCGGGTCGTGATAGAGTTGTCGCTTGCCTACCGGCGTATCGTCGGTGAACGTGTCCGCAACGAAGGCGGGATTTTTCAGCAGCTTCGAGAGCCGGTCGGCAATCTGCGGCAGCGCCTTGGCAAGCGGATCGGCTTTGAGGATGGCGCGGGTTTCTGCGCAGAACTCATCGAGCGTATAGGCCATCGGCGTCTCCCTGGGTGACTGCGGCATATCGAGTTCGGCGAAATGTTAACGCCTTTCCGGCGTCCGGCACAATCGGTCGTGCCCGTGAGTGGAAGCGATAATCGCGCCCGGAACGTATCCCGCCCCCCCTCGAATCGGGACGCGCTCCGGCTATTGTCGAGCGGCGCATGTTCTCGATTATGAACCGGCGCCCGCTTCGCCGAACCATGCGCGAGCATTGCCGGCCAAGCTGAAAAGCTCCATGATGAATACTGAAGGGTGCGCATCCAGGGCATGCTGCCTTCGCGGGTTCGAGGGCAGTCCCGATCGCGATCGGCCTCAAGCGAGCTCGAAGCTCGCGTGGGACGCCGCGGCGGCACCCAGAAGCAAGAACCGAGCACAGGGTGGGTACAATGGCGGGCCCAGCACATCACGAGGTTCTCATCATCGGTGGCGGCACCGCGGGCATCACGGTCGCAGCAATCTTGAAGCGCCGGGCGCCGGGCGCCGACGTTGCCATCGTCGAGCCGGCCCAGGATCACTATTATCAGCCGGCATTCACGCTGGTCGGCGCCGGCATCTATACGCTGGCGCAGACGCGTCGCGCAGAAGAAAGCCTGATACCGTTCGGCGTTCGATGGATTCGGGACGCTGCCCGAAGTTTCGAACCGGAGAAGAACACGGTTCAGCTGGGAAGCGGCGACGCTCTGACTTACGACTACCTCGTCGTGTGCACCGGCGTGAAGCTCGACTGGGGCAAGGTCGCGGGGCTTGCCGAGGCTCTCGACAAGAACGGCGTATGCAGCAACTACTCCCCCGCGCACGTGAACTACACCTGGGAATGCCTGCAGCGCCTGAAGTCCGGAAGCCGTGCCGTGTTTACGCAGCCGCCGCTGCCGTTCAAGTGCCCGGGTGCGCCGCAGAAGATCGCCTATCTCGCCGCCGACCGCCTGCGCCGGCAAGGCATTCTGAAGGACTGCAGCCTGCACTTCTACACCCACGCGCCGACGATTTTCGGCGTTCCGTTCTTTGCCCGCGAACTCGTCAAGGTCGCGGCGCGATACGGCATCGAGGTGCATTATCAGCAGAACCTGGTGGCGGTGGACGGCGCAGGGAAAACCGCGACGTTCGAGTCGGTCGGCGAGCAAAACAAGGGCGAACGCACCACCGTTCCGTTCGACCTGCTGCACGTTTCTCCGCCGCAAAGCCCGTCAGAGGAAATCAAGTCGAGCCCGCTCGCCAACCCGGCGGGTTGGGTCGAAGTGAACCAGAACTCGATGCAGCACGTGCGCTATCCCAACGTGTTCTCGCTCGGAGACGTCTCGTCCACCCCGAATTCGAAGACCGCAGCGGCGGTGCGCAAGCAGGCGCCCGTGGTCGCCCGCAACATTCTCAGCATGATGGGAAAAACGACCGTCGAGGGCGGATACGACGGCTATGCGTCGTGTCCGCTGACGACGGCCTTCGGCAAGACCATTCTCGCCGAGTTCATCTATGGCGGGAAAGTGACGCCCACCCTGCCGTTGAATCCCGCAAAAGAGCACTGGGTCGCCTGGTGGATCAAGGTGACGGGCCTGCCGCTGATGTACTGGCACTACATGCTGAAGGGCCACGTCTGGTTCCCGCCGCACAACACCGCGTTCAAAGGCGATGCCGTGTGATCGGTCGAGGGCATCGACCGTCACTTCCGGCATTCATGATCGCACGACCTACTCCATCGTGATGCCGAGGTCACGCACCACGCGGGCGAAACTGTCGCGCTCCCTGGCGAGGAACGCCGCCACGTCCGGCACGGCGGGCATTTCCACGCCTTGCGCGGCATAGAGCTCGCGGAGCTTGGGATCGGCCAATGCCAGCGCGGTCTCCTCGCGCAACAAGGCGAGCACCTCCGCCGCCGTGCCCTTGGGGGCGAGCAGCACGTTCCAGCTAGCCAGATCGAAATCGGTCATGCCCGCTTCCTTGAAGGTCGGTACGTCCGGCAGCGCGGAGGAACGCGCCTCCCCGGTCACCGCCAGAGCCTTGACGACGCCGGAATTGATCGCGGCCTTGGCGGCGGCGAGGCCGGCGTAGAACATGTCGATATGGCCGCCGACCACGTCGGCCACCGCCTGCCCCCCGCCGCGGTAGGGGACATGCACGACCTCGAGGCCATTGAGCCGGTTGAACCACGCTCCCATGATATGGGGCGGGCTGGCGATGCCGCCGCCATAGGTGAATTTTCCAGGCCGGGCGCGCAGCTCTTCGATCAGCTCGCGCAGATTGCCGGCGCGGATGTTCTTCGAGGTGATCAGCACCAGCGGCACCAGCCCCGTCACCGCGATCGGCTCGAAATCGTCGAGGGAATATTTGATGGTCTTGGAGAGCTGCGGCACGATCACCGTCTCGGACGCGTAGCCGACATAGAGCGTGTGGCCGTCGGGATTGGCGCGCGCGGCGACGGTCGCGCCGATGGTGCCGCTGCCGCCCGGCTTGTTGAGCACGACCACGGACTGGCCGAGGCGATCCTGGAATTTCTGCGCCAGCGCGCGCGCCACGAGGTCGGTCGAGCCGCCGGCGCCGTAGGCCACCACGATCTCAATGGTACGGCTGGGATAGCGGGTAGCCTGCGCCAGCGCCGGCGTCGCAGCCGACGCTACGATGACGGCGAGCATCGCCCGCCGCAGGAGCTTGCGCATCGTTTCCTCCCTCCGCCCTGCTGCCGAGAGCTTGTGAAAATGCCTAGCGCGTTGCCGGCCGTGGTGCCGGCGATTTGCACGCTCGCCGGGATGAGACCATGGAGATCACAACCGGGTCACCCGCGCGTGCAGTATCGCCGCGCGGCCGCCGCGCACCGCATTGACGCAGCGCGCGAGCGCCGCCGGCACATCGGCCGGATCGCTGACCTTCTCGCCGTAGGCCCCGAACGCCTCGCCGACCTTGGCGAACTCGACATCGGGCGCCAGCTCGGCCTCGAACTCGTTTTGCGCCTTGGCCTCGCCCGACGGGAACACCCGCAGCGTCGATTCCTTGACCGCCGACCAGCCGGAATTGTCGAGCACGATCGACAGGATCGGAAGCTGGTACTGCCGCGCCACCGCGAACACCGAGCACGGGCTGCCGAAATAGAAGCTGCCGTCGCCGACCAGCTGCACCATCATCTGCGCGGGGGCGGCCAGCTTGGCGCCGAGCGCCATGGCTCCGGACCAGCCCAGCCCGCCGCCGCCCGAGCGCATCACGGTGTTGGGCAGCGGGCGCCGAAGCTGCATCAGCGCGGCGCCGGCGTTGCGCACACCTTCGTTGAAGACGATGTCGCGCGGCTCGAGCAGCCGGTCGAGCTCGGCGAACAGGTAGTGCAGATTGATTGCGTCCAGCCCGCCCTTGTCGGCGGCGAGTTGCTTCGCCCGTGCGAGCCGGGCGTCGCGCTCGCCGGCAAGCCGAACGACGCGTGCCGCGGCGGCTTCGTTGGAGCGCGGCGTCGCCCTGCGCCGCAACTCCGCGAGCAGCTGCTCCAGGATGCGCGCGCTGCCGCCCTGCATGCGCAGATTGCCGGGGAAGGTCCACATCGGCGAGGCCGGCTTGAGGATGTCGACGTCGATATGGGCCCAGAAGGTGGTCTCCTTGGCGGCCACTTCGCTCGGGAACCACGGCACGTCCACGTCGACCAGGATGCCGACGTCGGCCTGGGGCAGGTGCTTGTCGGGCGCAAATCCGACAAAGCAAGGGCTGTCGTGGGAGATGTTGTTGGTCATGTTGGATTCGAACACGGCGATGCCGGCGAATTCGGCGAGCTCGGCGATCAATTCGGCGGCGCGGACGCTGCGTCCGGCATAGCCGGTGATCAGGATGGGATGCTCGGCCGCAATGAGCCGGTCGGCGAGCTCCGCCACCAGTGCGGCGTCGGCCATGCTGCCCGCCGCGCGGCCGTATTGCTCGGCGCCGTAGCTCCGGATCTCGTCCGCATTCCAGCTCTGGGTGAGCGTCTCGCGCTGCATCATGAGGTAGACCGGTCCCTGCGGCTCGCTTTGCATGATGGAATGGGCGCGCCGCAACGCTTCCTTCACCACGACGCCGGAGGGAAGGGTCCATTCCCACTTCAGATAGGGGCGCACCAGGCTCGCCTGGTCGAACGGCTCCTGCACGAAATGCACGTAGGTGTCGCGCGAGCCGACCAGCTCGCCCGAGGTGGTGAACGGCGCCTTGCCCGCCATCAGCAGCACCGGCAGCCGGCTGCGGAAGATGTTGTGCATGGCGGTCGCGGTGTTGGCGGTGCCGACGTCGACATGCACGAGCACGCCCTGGCCGCGCCCGGTCACGAAGGCATAGCCCGCCGCCATGTGGGCGGCGGTGTTCTCATGCGGACAGCGGATGATGGTCGGCAACGCGTCGCCGCGCTTTCGCCGGTGCGCGATCTCCTCGATGATCGGCGCGTGATCGGTACCGAAATTGCAGAACAGATATTCGATCCCGAGCTCGCTCAGTCCCTCGAGGAAGAAGTAGGCGGTCGAATAGTTCGGGCTGTTGCTCTGGCGATCGATCGTGCGGCGCGCGGCTGTTTCCATGGGAGGTCCGATCCTGGGCGATGACGCGAAAGGTTATGCCATCCGTTCTTGCTTGGCGAGGCGGCGCGCGTGTGTCCCGGACGCGGCGTCACGCCTGCTGCCGCAGCAATCGTCGGATCACCTTGCCGGTGGTGGTCATCGGCATATGCTCGATGAAAGCGACCTCGCGCGGATATTCGTGCGCGGAAAGCCGGACCTTGACGAAGCGTTGGATATCGGCGGCGAGCGCGTCCGACGGCGCATGTCCGGATTTGAGCACGACGAAGGCCTTGACGATCTCCGTGCGCACCGGATCGGGCTTTCCCACCGCCGCCGCCAGCGCCACCGCGGGATGCCGGATCAGGCAATCTTCGATCTCGGTCGGGCCGATCCGATAGCCCGCCGAGGTGATCACGTCGTCGTCGCGCCCGATGAAGCGCACGTAGCCGTCGTCGTCCGCGACCCCCTGATCGCCCGTCGTCATCCAATCGCCGACGAACTTGTCCTGCGTCGCGTCGGGCCTGCCCCAATATTCCAAGAACATCACCGGGTCGGGCCGCGCGATCGCGATCTGGCCGAGCTCGCCGGGCGCGCATCGCACGCCGTCCGGCCGGATCACCGCGACGCGATGGCCCGGCACCGGCTTGCCGATCGCGCCGGGCCGCGACACGCCGATGGCGGCGCAGGAGGCGAGCACGAGATTGCATTCGGTCTGGCCGTAGAACTCGTTGATGGTGAGGCCGAGCGCGGACTTGCCCCATTCGTAGGTCTCGGCGCCGAGCGCCTCGCCGCCGGAGCCGACTGAGCGTAGGCGCAGCGCCGCCTTGGGCGGCGGCACCGAGCGCAGCAAGCGCAGCGCCGTCGGCGGGATGAAGGCATTGCGCACGCCCATCCGCGCCATCAGGGCGAAGGCCGCCTCGGGATCGAACTTCTCGGATTTATGCGCCACCACCGGAACGCCGTAATGCAGCGCCGGCAGCAGCACGTTGAGCAGGCCGCCGGCCCACGCCCAGTCCGCCGGCGTCCAGAACCGGTCGCCCGGCTGCGGCAGGAATTCGTGCGGGACCTCGATGCCGGGTAAATGACCGAGCAGCACCCGGTGGGCATGCAGCGCACCTTTCGGCGGCCCGGTTGTGCCTGACGTGTAGACCATCAGCGCCGGATCGTCGGCGGCGGTGGCGGTTGGCGTGAAGTCGCCGGCCGCGCGCGCGAGCAGGGCGTGAAAGTCTTCCGCGCCGTCCGCGGCGCCGTCGATCGAGAGCACGAGGTCGAGCGTGGACCGCGCATCGTGCGCGAGCTTGGCGAGTCCCAGTGCGTTGGTGATCAGGGCGCGGGCGCCGGAATCCTTCAGCCGATACGCGATCGCGTCGACGCCGAATAGCATCGCGAGCGGCAGCGCTACGGCACCGAGCTTATAGATGGCGATGTGGCTGACGGCGACCGCCGGCGATTGCGGCAGCAGGATCGCGACCCGATCGCCGCGCCCGAGGCCGCGGGCCGCGAGCACGTTGGCAAGACGGTTCGAGCGCTCGCGCAGCGCTCCGTAGCCGATCTCCTCCGCGACGCCGTCGGCGCCCACGTCGAGAATAGCGGTGCGGCCCGGCGCGATCGCAGCCCAGCGGTCGCAGGCATCGATGCCGATATTGAAATGCGCCGGGAGGCGCCATTGGAACGAGCGGTAGAGCGCGTCGTAGTCGCGCGTCGCGGGAAGGACGTGGGCGGCGTACATGGCGGCGCAGGCTATAGCGTTTTGCGGCGCGGTGGGAACCGCTCACCCGCCGCAACAGCGCCGAGCCCAAGGGCCCGGGACCAGTCGCGTTCCGGCGACGCCGGCGTGGGAATTGGAAGGCACGGCCGCTGGCGCGCGGCGCGACCGGCGAAGGGCAATCATCACTCCGAAAATCGGCGGTGCGGACCACCGCTGCGCCGGCGGACCGCGGGGCATCATCGCCCGGCGCGCGCGTATCTCGCCGCCTTGCGCTTTTGCCGGCTGTGCTTGGTCGCGGCAACCTTGCCACGGCCCCCGCGCTTGGCAACCGACCTGTTGTGCGATTCGCCGGCTTCTTGAATGTGCGCGGGATCCGCGCCGGGCATGGGGCGACTCAGCCCGTATTTCGAGCCGTGGACATCCAGCCACTTCCAGACCACTTCCGCGTCGCCCTCGGCGCTGGTGATGTCGATAGCGCGACCATGGCCGTAACCGCCGGTGCGACGGCTGCCGCCGTGGAGCGAGTTGCCGGTGCTCGCCTTGAAACCGGAGGCGAGTCGCTGGCGATAATCGTCGCGGAAGGCGCTCAGCATCGACCACTGGATGCCGTCGGCGTCCATCGCGCGGCCAGCGGCATAGAGCCGCTGTCGGAAGCTGGGGTCCATCCCGCCGATGACATAGTCTTCCAGCGCCAAGCCCATGCGTTTGGCTGCGGCCGGATCCTTCCAGGTAAAGTCGCCGGTCGAATCGCGCTTGATGGGCTGGCGCTGATAGACCTCCCAGAGATAGTCGTCGACTTCCTCCAGGAATCCGGCGCCCGGATTGCGGCGCCGCACGACGCTCTCGCGCGACTGCGAGTCCGCGGCGTCGCTGGGTGCGAACGCGACGAAGCCGTGCACCTTGATCAGCCCCTGCGTCTCCGGAATTGCCGAGGCGAGCGCCACGCGCGGTTTGGGATTGAGGAAGCGAATGGTTTGGATCGCGCGCTGATAATAGGAGATGGGTTGGTCGGGTTGGCCGGGTTGGTCGGGCAGGTCGACGTGATCGGCGCCGCCATCCACGTCGGGTACCGGTGCGTGGAACAGCGACGGCCGGCGAACGACGATGGTCTGGTTGCTGGCGAGCGCGAAGCCCCGTGCGGCCGGCTCGTAACCGGGCGCGGCGGGTTCGACGTCGCGATTGTTCACGATGGCCAAGGCCGCGACCCCGGCGGTCAGGGCCACTGCGACCAGCTTGAACCCGAGCATGGCGTGCGGCAGCGCCGCGTTCAATACGATCGCGGGACGGCGCAACGCTGCGGCGCCGGCGGACCACGCCACCTCCGCGAACGCCTTGGCGGGCCGCACCGCATCGGTCAGGGATATCGCGGGCCAACGCGGCACGAGGGCGATCACGCTGTCGCGCAGGGCCAGCGCGATCGCCGGCTGGCGCAGCGTCACTATGATCGCAGGTGGGCGCAGGTCCGGCGCGGGCGCCGGCCGGCGCACGACCGGCGCGGGCGGACGCGGCATCAGCACCGGCGCCGGTAATCGGATCGGCACCCGGCGCGGCGGCGCGAGCACGCGCGGATGGCGCATCACAGCGATTGACTGTGAGACCAAAGGAAGTCCCCCCTGCCGATCACTTCTGGGAGGAGGCATCCCGCTTGAAGCGGCGCACGCGCAACCCTCCCCAGGGTGACAACCGCGTCGACGCCCGCACTCTTCAAGCCAGACGAGGAGTTAAGAAATCCCCAATTCCCAGACGTGATCCCCGAACGAGCAGAGAGTTGAATTGATAATTGAGGAAAAAAATTGACCTGGGCGGGACCAATTGACGGCGGCGCGGGCGGAAAAGCCAGTCTTCTCAGACACATTGTCCGGGCGTCCGCGCCGAATTTAGTCCCCGCCGGAGCCGGCGGGCCGCTCTGGACCACGTTCGCACCAGCACTCCTGCATTGCCGCCATGCCGTGCCCACGCGGGGCGCGTGATCTTTGCGGCGCGCGCGCGAGCCGGTAAACAGGTGTTTGCAACGGACCGGGCGTCACAAGGGTTCGGGCACGGGCAATGATCCATCGATGAAGCAGGAGCCGAGCGCACGCGTCGCCCCACGGAGCGACCTCGATTACCGCCTGCTCGTTCCGTTCCTCCTCCACGTGACGCTGATCCAGACCCTGATCCTGATCATCCGGATCACCACCTCCTACCGCGCCATCGAGCTCGGCCTGCCCGTGGTCTGGCTCGGCATCATCGCCACCGGCTTCGCCATCATCCCGGTCTTCACCGCCCTGCAGGTCGGGCGCTGGATCGATCGCGGCAACGACGCCAAGGCGACCTGGACCGGCGCCGCCCTGATGCTCCTCGCCTGCGTCGGTTTCTGGGCGTGGCCGCGATCGGCCATGCACCTGCTCGGCTTCAGCGTGCTCCTGGGCTTCGGCCACATGTTCTGCATGGCCGGCCATCAGATGCTGGCGGTGCGCGCGGGCGGCGTGCGCAGCCGCGAAGACGCGCTCGGCTATTACATGGTCGCCGCCTCGGTGGGACAGGGGCTCGGCCCGTTCGTGGTCGGCTGGCTCGGTGGCGCGGCGGCGCTGCCGCCCACGCACATCTTGTTCGCCATCGGGCTGGTCGCCGCCATTGCCAGCGTCATCGTCGCGCTGATGATCAGGCCCGCCCGCGTCAAGGTGCAGCCGCACAAGCACGGCGATATCATGCCGGTGGGCCGGCTGCTGCGACTGCGCGGTTTTTTCGCCGTCATGGTGTCGAGCGTGGTGACCGTCACCGCGCTCGACCTTCTGGTGATCTATCTGCCGGCGCTCGGGGCGGAACGGCTGATCGAGTTCGAGCGATATCGGTTTGCTGCTGGCGGTCCGCTCCGTCGCCTCGCTGGTCTCGCGCGCATTCTATGCCCGGCTGATCTTCGCCATCGGCCGCATCCCGCTCACGCTCGCGAGCATGCTCGGCAGCGCCGCAGGCTTCCTGATTTTGGCCCTGCCGCTCTCGCTCCCGAGCATGTATCTGGTCCTCGTCTGGCTCGGCTTCGCCATGGGCATCGCCTCGACGCTCACCCTTTCGGGTGTCATGTATCTGGCGCCGCCCGAGGTGTACGGCACCGCGCTGACGCTGCGGATGACCGGCAATCGCGTCGGCCAGATCGTGTTTCCCGCGCTCGCCGGCCTGCTCGCCGCCGCGACCGGCGTCGCCGGCATCCTGCTGGCGCTCGGCCTCGGCCTGGCCGCCTCCGGGGTCGCAGTCACGCTGAGCCAGCCGCCTCCGCCGGCGACCTGAGCCAATGCCGACGAGGAACGCCATGCCCGACCCGATCCGGATCCGAATGGGAGGCTACGGCCCCGCCAGCACCGGCTTCAGCCGGGCGCTGAAATTCATCGGCGACCGGATCACAGGCGAGTTCGGCGACCAGGTCGAGGTGAAATACGTCTGGAACATCATGGATCTCGGTTATCGCGCCGAGGACATTCTGTGGCTGGTCGAGCACGGATTGCTCACGCTCGGCTACCAATCCTCGAGCTACCTCACCGACCGAGTGCCGGAGCTCGGCGTCGTCGACCTGCCGTTCCTGTTCACGGACACGCAGGCCGCGCGCGCCGCGATGGACGGCCGGCTCGGCGACGCGCTCGCCCGCAAGATCGAGGTGCGCACGGATTTCCGCATCCTCGGCTGGTTCGAGAACGGCTTTCGCCATATCTCCAACCGCGTGCGGACGCTTCGCACGCCCGCCGACCTCGCCGGCCTGACGATTCGCGTGCTGCCCAGCAAAGTGCAGGCGCGGACCTTCGAATTGCTGGGCGCAGTGCCGATGCGCATGGACCTCACCGAGGCGCTCGCGATGATCACCGCCGGTACCATCGACGCACAGGAGAACCCGCTTTCGAACACGGTGACCTACGGGGTACACAAGTTCCACCGCTTTCACACCCTGAGCGGCCACTTCTACGTTTCGCGCCCGATCTTCATCAATCGCCCCGCATTCGACGCCTGGCCCGATGATCTCAAGGCCGCCATGCGCGCTGCCGTGGCCGCGGCGGTGGCCTTCCAGCGCGAGCTGCATGAGCAGGAGGAAGACGCGGCGCGCGCCGCCATCGAGGCGCAGGGCTGCGAGATCGTCGAGCTCACGGCCGCTCAGCACCACGCCTTCGCCGCAGCGGTCGCGCCGCTCCTGGCGGAGGCACGCACAAGCTTCGGAGGTGAGCTGTGCCAGCTCGCGGCTGTGACCCCGGCGTGAACCGCGGCCGCCCCCCGTGGCGGTCAATCCCATGGATCTGGGGATTTACCTTAACCCGAAGAGCCGGCCCCCGCCCCTCTTGAAATCGCCAAGGAGGCGCCTACATCGTCGGCCGCCGAGGCCCGAGAGGGACCGGCGCGGGCGCTGCTGGGCGCCCGGCAAAGCCCCGTATCCATGTTGCTCGACGGAGGATGTGGCTATGAGGAAGCACGACTTCATTCCGACGCCGCCCCGGCGCGATGAACGTCACGACGACGCCTTCGACCTCGACACCCTGCTGCACCCGGCGCAGGCATTCGAGCATCCGATGAAGGTGGTCGACGATCCCGATCTCACCCTGGCGGAGAAGCGGGCGATCCTCGCCTCGTGGGCGTCCGATGCTTGCGCGGTGGAGGCGGCGCCGGCGCTGCGCCGGACACCCGGATCGCGCCGCATCGTGCAGTTCGACGAGGTCATGGACGCGCTCCGCATGCTCGACCGCCAGGGAGGCGACCGGCCCCCGCCACACTATCGGCGCGTGCTCGCCCAGCGGCGGCCCGGCGTGTTCGGCCGCAAGTCGCAGGCGCGGCCCGACGATCAGGGGCCAGCGCTCAGCTAATTCGATTTCAGGTGACGGCGATGTGGACGACAGTGTTCACGTTTGCGCTGGCCGCTTTCGTCGCGCTGAGCGCGGCGGCGCTGCTGGTGGGAGCGGAGCCCGGGTGGGAAGGGCGCCGCTGGGACGGACGCGGCCCGCGCGGCAATCCGGGATAGACCGCCCCGAGTTGCGCCGGCGCGCTATCGCGGCTGCAAGGCTACTGAGAACTCGCCAGGCGCCGGTCATCGGGCACCGCGAGGATCAGCGCCCAGAACACCTTGTATTTCGACTTCGGCGCATAGGCCGCGGCGATGCCCATGCGGGTTGCGCGGTCGAGCAGCATGTTGGCGCGATGCGGCGGCGAGTTGCGCCAGCCGGAGAAGGCCTCCGCCAGGGTGTGATAGCCGGCGCCGACGTTCTCGGCCGCGGTATAGGCGTGATAGCCGCCGCCTTTGAGGCGGTCGTGGAACGAGCGGATGATGTCGTGGCTGAGCTTGTCGTGGCTGGCCATGCCCTGCGCCTGCGCCTCGGCGAGCTTCATCAGCTCGGGATCGATGGTCACCGCCGGGAGGCCGTTGTTCTTGCGGTAGCCGGAAATCATCGACGCGGCCGACGCGGCGTCGACCTTCACGTCCGCCTTCGCCAGGCTCCGGTAGAAGCTCGGCTCGGCGGGCAGATCGCGCTCGCCCGCGCAGGCAACGAGCAGCGGAATGGCCGCGAGCCACGCGCACCCGCGCAGAATTAGCTGATGCAAGGTCATGCAACCCCCGTTCCCCTATGCCGGCAACATGGGGCAACAGCATGGCAGAAGAATGGAGGCGCTTTACTGAAAAATCTCGTTGAAGCGCCGCTTGATGCGGGCGGTCTCCTTCTCGATGTAGCCGTCGTCGACGGCGATGATCTTCAGACCCTTGAGATCGGGCGAGCCCGGCGGCGGGGCGATGTCGATGCGCGCGGAATAGCCGCCGTCGGCCGGAAAGATCTTCTGCGCGGTGTCGCCGATCATGAATTGCGCGAACAGCTTGGCGGCGTTCGGGTTGGGCGAGCCTTTCACCACCGAGGTGGGCGAGGGAATGACGAAGATCCCGTCGGAGGGATAGAGCGTCTTGATCGGGTGGCCCGCCTTCTTGAGGTTGGCGGCGTAGGAATCGAGCGCGCCGACCGCGATCAGCCGCTCACCGCGCTTGAGCGCGTCGGAGGCCTGCTGGTTGCCCTGCACGATCATGACGTCGTTGGCCTTGAGCTTCTCGTAGAAGCCCCACCCGCGCGCCTTCGTCATCGTGCCGACCACCGACACCTGCAACGACGTGAAGGACGGATCGGTCATCACCAGCTTGCCCTTGTATTTGGGGTCGAGGAGATCGTCCCAGGTCTTGGGCTCGTCGGCGGCGTCGACTTTGTCGCTGCGCAGGTAATGCGTCATCATGTTGAGCCGCTGGCCGACGAACAGGCCGTCCGGGTCCTTGGCGGCGTCGGGCACCTTGTCGAAATTCTTCGGCTTGAAGGCGACGAACAGGCCCTTCTTGCCGAGGGCGTTGGCGGCGGCGGGCTCGGAATGCGTCAGCACGTCGACCGCGACCCGTCCCGCGTCGATCTCCTGCTGGAAGCGGCGCAGGATCGCCGAGCCGCCGGAGCGGAACATCTCGACCTTGATGCCGGTCTCCTTCTCGAAGGCGTCCGCGATCTTCTGGCCCTGCCCGATCGGCGTCGAGGTATACCAGACCACCTTGCCCTCGGCCTTCGCCTTGGCGGCGTCGACCGCGTCCTGGGCACGGGCGCCATCGCGGGCACCGGCGAGGGCGAGCAGCGTTGCCGCCAGCGTAAACGTCAGCTTTAGCATCGTTCCTCCTGTTGCGTTTTTCCTCGCGCGTCGCCCGCGCGCGTCAATGGCCCGTTTTGTAGATCGGCGCCGGCTGCGAGAAGAAGCCCGCCAGAATGTGATAGCAGATGGCGTAGTTCTTCTGATGGAACGAGGCGTGCGCGATGCCCGGCATCACCGCGAACTGCTTGTCCGGATTGGGCAGCTTCTCGAAGAATTTCATCAGGTCGGCAAGGCTCGCGATGCCGTCGTATTCGCCACGCATGATGAGGGTGGGCACCGTGATCTTCTCCGGGTCGCAGACCGGCAGATTGGCGCACATGTCGACATAGGTGCCGGTCGGCACCGAATCGTCGAGCGCGAGGATGGCGTCGGCGAAAGCCTCGATGACGGCATCGTCGGCGGTTCCGGGGTGGTCGCGCTCGAAGATCGAGCGCACGAATTTGCGGTCGATCGGACGGCGGTTCTTGGCGCGGAATTCAGCCAGCCGCTTGCTGCGCTCGGCGAGCGTCGGCGAGCCTTCGCCGGTCCAGACCATGGCATCGAGCGCGAGCCGTGCGACCATCTCCGGGTGGCGCTGCGCGAACAGCGCCGCGCGCAGCGCGCCCGAGGAAATCCCGTAGACCAGCAGCGGGCGCTCGCCGCGCAGCTTCTCGATATAGCTCGCGGCGGCGAAGCAGTCGTCGGCGCCGTAGGCGATGGGAGCGTTGTTGTCGCGGGTCTTGGTGGAGCGGCCGTAGCCCTCCATGTCGACGCACCAGGTGTCGTAGCCGCGCGCGGCAAAGAAATCCATGACCGAGGAGTTGCGGCGCCCCGGCACTTGCAGGTCGAAGGTCGGCTGCGAGGCCATCGACGAGCCGTGCACGAACAGGATCCTGCCGGCCGGACCGGAGGAATCGCCCGCGTGCTTGTTCCAGAGGAACAGCCGCACGTCGCTGCCCTTGTCGGTCCAGTGCTCCTCGCCGCGGACGGCGGCGGCAGGCGAAGCGGGCTTGTTCATGCGAAGACTCCGGGCGTTCGTCGTTGGGTATCCATCTCACTCGCGGCGGAAGACGCTACATTGCGCGGCGTCGACCTCGAGGGCAACCTCCTCGCCGACGGTGAAACGCTCGAGCGGATGCGACTGCACCCGCAGCACCTGGCCGCCGGCGAGCGTCGCGTAATATTCGCTGATATTTCCGAGAAACACGTGATTAGTGATCTTCGCGCGCTGGGCCGCCGCGGCGTCTGCAGCCGCGCGCACTTTAGAGTCGCCGCGCTGGCCGCTCGCTTCGCTCGCCAGCGCGGTGAGGCGGATATTCTCCGGACGGACGGCGACGTCGACCGCGTCCCCCGGCTTGAACCCGTCGAGCGCGGCGATGTCGAGGGCGAGCCCGGCCGCCACCACCCGGCCGCCGCCATCGGCGACGGCGCGCACCTCGCCGGGCACCAGGTTCACCAATCCCATGAAGTCGGCGACCATCCGGTTGGCGGGGTGCGCATAGACCTCGAACGGCGTGCCGTATTGCTGCAGCCGTCCGCCGTTCATGACCGCGACCCGGTCGGAGAGCGCGAGCGCCTCGGCCTGATCGTGGGTGACGTAGACGAAGGTAATGCCGGTGCGGCGCTGCAGCTCCTTGAGCTCGGTGCGCATGCGCTCGCGCAGCTTGGCGTCGAGATTGGACAAGGGCTCGTCGAGCAGCAGGATCGACGGCTCGACCACGAGCGAGCGCGCGAGCGCGACGCGCTGCTGCTGGCCGCCGGAGAGCTCGCTCGGATAGCGGCCCTCGAGGCCGGACAGATTGACCAGCGCCAGCGTCTCCTCCACGCGCTTCTTCGCTGCGGCGGCTGCGATCCGGCGCAGCTTGAGCCCGAACACGACGTTCTCGAACACGGTCTTGTGCGGCCATACCGCGTAGTTCTGGAACACCATGCCCATGCCGCGCGCCTCCGGCGGCACCACCGCGCTGGGCGAGGACAGCATCGCGCCGGCGACCTCGATCGTACCCTTGTCGGGCACGATGTAGCCGGCGATCAGGCGCAAGGTCGTGGTCTTGCCGCAGCCGGAAGGGCCGAGCAGCGTCACGAACGAATTGTCGGCGATATCGAGATCGAGATCGGCGACGGCGGCGAAGCTGGCGTCACGCGCGCCGAAGCTTTTCGACAGGCCGCGGATCGCGATGCCGGCCATGGCTCAAGTCCCCACCGGGGCGGCATCGCCGCGCGCCGCCAGGCGGCCGCCGCCGAGCCGATGCGCGAGCCAGATCGCCAGCGCAATGATCGCCATGTTGATCATGGCCAGCGCGGCGACCGGCTCGATATAGCCGGTCTCATAGAGGTTGTAGACCGCGACCGCCAAGGTGATGGAGCTCGACGAGAACAGCAGGATGGAGGCGGACAGCTCCTGGATCACCGGCACGAACACGAGCAGCCAGCCCGCGAACAGGCCGGGCCGGATCAGCGGCAGCGTGATTTCCCGCATGGTGGTGGCCCAGGATGCGCCGAGGATTCTGGGCGCTCTCCTCGAGCGAAGGGTCGATCTGCCGCAGCGACGCATTGGCCGCGCGCACGCCGAGCGGGATGTAGCGGCCGACATAGGCGAGCAGCAGGATCGCGAGTGTCCCGTAGAGCGCGATCGGCATGGCCAGCCAGAACTGGATGAGCGCGACCGCCACCACGATGCCGGGGAGCCCGAGCGGGATGAGCGCGGCGTAGTCGAGCACGCGGCGGCCGGGGATGCGGGTGCGCAGATCGATCCAGCCGATGACGGCGCCGAGCACGACCGCGATGCTGGCGGCGGCGGTGGCGAGCATCAGGCTGTTGAGGATCGCGCGCTGGGTCACGTTGTAGTCGAACAGGATGAACTTGTAGTTCGCCAGCGTGAGCCCCTTCCAGAATTCGAGCCCCCAGGACTTCGAGAACGACACCGCGATCAAGGTCGCGTACGGCGCCGCGATCGCCACCACGAAAATGAGGACGACGAAGCCGAGCAGCACCCAGCGCAGCGCCCCGAGCGGCATCAGCTGCGGCCGCGAGCCCTTGCCGGCGAGCGTCACGTAGGAGCGCCGCGAAAGGAACGCGCGCTGGAGGTAGAGCGCCACGACGGTGATGAGCACGAGCACCAGCGACAGCGCGGAGGCGAGGCCGTATTCCGGCGGATAGTCGAACAGCGCATAGATGCGGGTCGGCAGCGTGAAGATGCGGCCGGGCAGCCCGATGATGGCCTGCGAGCCGAACAACGCGAGCGCGTTGACGAAGGCGAGCAGCGTGCCCGAGAGGATCGCGGGCGCGACCAGCGGCGCCGTGATCGAGAGCGCGGTGCGCAGCTTGCCGGCGCCGAGGATCTGCGCCGCCTCCTCGTAGGAGGCGTCGACGGAGGAAAGCGCGCTCGAGGCCAGCAGGTAGACGAACGGGAAGGTGTGCATCACCGTCACCAGCACCAGCCCCGCCATGGAGAAGACGTTGAACGTGAGCCAGGGCAGTCCGGCGACGTCGCGCATCAAGACGTTGATCAGCCCGGCATTGGGGCTGAACAGATAGGTGAGTGCGATGGCGGTGAGGAACGGCGGCGAGAGATAGGAGAGCGTGGCGGTGAGCTGGATCAGCGGCTTCCCTGGCACGTCGGTGCGGCTGACCGCCCAGGCCAGCACCAGCCCGATCACCAGGCTGAACAGGCCGGTCCAGGCCCCGAGGATCAGCGAATTCTTGAGCGCGGTGAGGTAGAGCCGGCCGGAAAGGACCTCGCCGAAATGGTCGAGGCTGAGCCCCTCCTCGCCCTTCACGCTGCCGAGCAGCAGCGAAGCGAGCGGCAGCACGACGAGCACGACCAGCGCGACAACGGCGCCGCCCATGACGACATGCTCGAGCCGCAGCCGCGCGCGCCATGCCGGCCGCGCGAGACTTCCAGGCAGCGTGGCACCGACGACGTCCGTGGTCATGCCGATCGTTTCCGCCCCGTTCGGCCGCGGCGTCTCTCCCCGCGGCTCATTGTCGTAACACCGCCGCGCGGCGCCAACATCCCACGCCACGGTCGCAGGCTCCATGCGACCTTGCGTCAAATCGCGTTACGATAGTCCTCCAGCCGTAGCCCGCATGGAGCGCAGCGGAAGGCCGGGGAGGCCCGCCGCGTGCCAGATCCCGGATTTCGCAACGCAATCAAGCTTGCGCAGATTGCGTAAACTTATCTGCGCTGCTCCTTCCGGGCTACGATGTCTCTTCCACTCTCCACATCCTACACCATTGCGCACGACCTCTCTCGTCCCCGCGGCGCATTGCTGCGCCCGGGTTTTGTTTTCCTTTTCGTACCCGCCCCGAGCGAGGGGTGGGCGGAGCGCCGGGAGGCACTGCCTTTAACCCTGCCGCGCTCGTAGGGCGCGACACCACGCTTGCGAGGCGCAGGGCGTCCCGCGCAATCCCGGGGCGCCGCCTCTCGACGCTCCGCCGTGGCGTTGTCGGCCCGGGAACCGCTCCGGCTCCGGCATTGTCTGCCGGGTCCGGGGCGCGAAGGCCCCCACGCTGCCGGGCATGTCTGCCCGGCCGCGGCACCGAGCGTTTCGTCCGCGGTTACGAGCCGCGATACGACGCCACCTCCCGCTCCGCCTTCAGGATCGTCTCCGGACGACGCCCCTCGATGAGCGGGATTTTGCAGTCGTATCATAGATGCGATAAGTAGTCAATGGCGTAGCTGCTTCGTAACTATTGACTTCGAGCCTCCCTCTCCCGCACCAAGTCCGGCCCGACGAAGCCGTTGCGGACGGCGCATGAGCATGGACGGAGCATCCTGCGATACCGCCGGGACCTCGGCTCTTCCAAACGGAATTGACAGCCGCAGAACGTAAATTGAGAATCACAGCACGCCCCCCGCGTCCGTCAGGACCGGAGAGACTTTGTTTACAGACGAACGCAATCCGCTCCAGACTAGGAGCGAGCGCAAGATCGCGCATTGCGGCGCAACCTCCCAGCGAATTCAAGGGAGAAAGCTATGCAAGACGCAACTCGGCCGACCCGTTGCCGGAAGTCCGACGACAAAGTCGTCTCGACTGAGGTCTTGATCATCGGCTTTGGCTTCTCGGCCATTCCGCTGATCCGGGAGCTCGAGCGGAGCGGCATCGATTACGTTGTCGTTTCGAACGGCGAGGGCAGCATCTGGGACAGGCTGGAGAAGCATGAGCGGCTGGATTTCGACCTCGTCAGCAGCATGCATACGAGCTTCTACTCATTCGAGCTCGTGACGCGCGATGTCGGAGATCGCTATCCGACCTCCAAGGAGTACCTCGCCTTCATCAGGAAGTATCTCGCCCAGTACCGATCGAAGGTGGTCAAGGACTGGGTGACCGCGGTGAAGAACCACTCGTCGCACTCCGTCGTTCGTACACGCGGCGGCACCGTTTTCGTCACGAAACACCTGGTCATCTCGACCGCGTTCAAAAGAAGAATGAATCAGCTGCTCAACGAGTTCGACTACGCAGCGGCCAGAAACAAGACGATCGCGATCACGGCGATGGGAGACTCCGTCAACCTGATGGTCTCCAAGCTGATCCCGTACAACAATCGCATCATCCTGATCACCAATGGATTCATGCTGCTGGACAAATTGTCGTTCTACGACGGCACCTCCTATACATTGGACCAACTCGAATACCACAACATCCGCCGCGTTTCGAACACCGCCTATCGCAAGACGATCACCACCGGCCTGGACTTCGTGGTGGTGTGTCAAAAGCTGTTCAAGTTCGCATCCATCAATCACGTCTACTTCAAGCATCCGCTGGCGATTCGAAACTTCCTCGCAAAGATCGATTTCAAGAATCTCTTCCCGAAAAGCCCCGTGCCGAACGGCATCATCGCCATCAAATATTGGCCGATCGACTCATACCAGACATTGTTCGACAACGACGCGCTCAAGCAATCCATCGCGGACGGCTACCTGCTCAATGACATCGCATTTTTTCTCGACCAGGGTCTCGTGGAGTTGTGGCCCAAGCAAGAAACCGTCATCGACCGCGCGGCCCGGACGATTCGATGGAAGGACAATGTCGTCGAATACGACGAGATCGTCGATGGCGACTATGAAATCCCCAATCTGCCCGGGATCGCGATCGAGCGCGAAGGCGCTCCGCAACGCAAGTATGATTATGTCTACCGCAACACGCTCATGGGTGTGGTCCCGAAGGAACTGAGCAACGTCTACTTCATCGGATTTGCCAGACCGACCACCGGCGGGCTGAACAACATCACCGAAATGCAATGCCTGTTCACCCATAAGATGATTATTGATCCCGGTTTCAATCACGACATCTACGACGGCATCGAAAAGAAGATTCGAAAATACAACAGGCACTATTTCCTCTTCGACGGAAAGAAGCAGCCCGACCATCTGGTCCACTATGGCTTCTATACCGATGACATCGCGAGGCTGATCACGATCAATCCGCGCCTTTCGGGTTGTCGGTCCCTGAAGGATGTCGTGATGTACTTCGTCTTCCCGAATTGCGCTTTCAAATACCGACAGAGCGGGCCGTACAAGGTGGAAGGGGCGAAGGAGATGGTCGAAAAGATCTACAGCAACCATAGGGGGTTTTCGGTCATCATCCACTACCTGCTCACTTACGCATTGTTGCAGCTGACCGGGTATGCCGCGGTGATCGTCGCCTATTATCGCCACGAGCTCCCTGCGCTTGCTCTGCCCTTCCTGTTCCTGGTCGTGTTGCTGAACCCGGTCACGCCGTTTGTCGCGGCCAATGGATTCGGACGCAACTCATATCTCAACGTCATTCTGGCCATCGGGCTCGCGCTGACGGCTTACTACCAGACCCTTTGGATTCCGCTTGCGTCGCTCGTGGCGGTGTTCGCCTCGACCTATGTCTTCCATCGGCTCGGATGGTCGAGAGCGCCGTTCAATGATCTGAAGAACAAGCAGAACCCGAAATATCGGGAGTTCTTCAAGCGCTATTGTGCTGCGTTCAGAGACGTCTTCTCGGAGAAGGCTGCTTCGACCCGGCGCGCTCTCTCCACATCCGCATGGTCCGGGAATGCCTCCCCGTGAATCACCGGAAGCTGCGCGGTCGCATCGAAACGCGGAGCGCATCCTACGCCTGTAACGGCCTCCCCGTCCGAAGGGTAGTGTGCAGATTTTCGACCAAAGAGCTTGCGCGCGCACTCCCGCTGCGGCTGGTTTGGGAAAGTTGCCGTGAAGCCAAGTTAATGCTGGGCTGGACCCGGGACACCCCTGGCCTTCATGCTGACACGCAATAGGCCTTCACCGCACGGGCGGCGCCTCACACCGGCCCGACCCCACGATGGTGGTGGAAACGCCATCCTTTGTCGTCGAGCCGGCGTAGGACAAGGCGCCGTCTCGGCGATCGAGCTCGTAGAAGACGCCGTCGCGATTGGCGCTGATCCAGGACCGGTCGAGCCGAGTGACCGTCAGGGGCGTGTTGTCCAGGAACGCAAGCGTCTTCGCCTCGTCATCGACCCAGAAGCCCAAGTTCTCTTCTTTTGCCGACGAGGTGTCGCCGGCGGGCGCGCTGATGAGGACCACTTTGCGAGTGGAGCAAGTCAGCACGGTGCGCGCGAGCACCGGCTGTGCCAGAGCGGCAAGCGCGACTGTCAGCACCGTGCACTCGCGCACGCCTTTCATCGGCCCTCCCAAAACGCTTTGAGCCGCTCCGTCGTGCTCCTTCGGCTTCTCACGCGCCCGGTAGAGTCGAGATGTGGCGCGGTGGCCGTAGGCCGAACATATCTGTTGTCCGCCCCTTTCGTCTGGCGGTGCCTTAGTGGTTCAACCTTGACTCCGTTTCCACATTCCGCTCATCGAACCGGACATGCAGATTTCCCGCATCCGGCTCTCGGACAAGACTTCACGCCTTCACCCACGGCACGTCGTGCCCAAGCCGGCACAGGCGTACGAGCCCGAAGTGCCCGTAAAGGTGCGAGAGTGGATAAGTCCCGCCCCTACTGCGCCTGACCTTGTGCTTGAAGCGCAACCACCGGCGCAGCCGCACAGCGGTGTAGTTGTCGATCGCCCGGTACGCTTTGGTGACGGTGCCTACTTCGAAGTAGTTCGCCCATCCGCGCAGCGTGCGGTTCAACTTCTTCACCATCCCTGTGGTCTCTTGCCATGTCCCCGTTCGGGCGGTCAGCGCGTGGATGTTATCCACCATGCGCTTGATGCTCTTCTTCGATGGCCGGAACCCCAAATACGCCTTGCCGGTTCTCGCTGAATACATCCGCCCGAACGTGTACCCCAAGAAGTCGAACTCCCCTTCCGGCACCTTGCAGATCCGTGTCTTCTCCTCGTTGACCGTGAGCTTCAGCTTTCCCATGATCTCGCGCAGGCGCTGCACGGCCTCTTCGGCTTTGCCCTTTCGGCACAGGATCACGAGGTCGTCGGCGTAGGTCACGATACGAGAGCCGAGGCTTCGCTCCAACCCGAGCATCTTCCATCCCAGCACGAACCGGCGCATGTAGAGGTTTGCCAGCAATGGTGAGATCGGTGATCCCTGCGGAATGCCGCGCCGGTTGTCCCGAGCCTCGGTTGTGCGTGTCTTCCGTCCTCGATCGTCGGTTTCTTCCACGGGGCATTCCAGCCACATCCTGATCAGATGCAGCATGCGCCGATCTACAATCCGGCGCGCTACCGACTTTAGAAGTTCGGCATGTGGAATGCTCCCGAAGTAGTCCGCGAGGTCGGCGTCGACGACTTCCGGGTGGCTCCGATACAGCAGCGATTCCACCTCGACCACCGCCTGTTGGGCGTTGCGCCCGGGACGGTAGGCGTACTGTTCTGGTGGAAGGTCGGCTTCAAAAATCGGTTCTAGCACCAGCATCGTTGCTGTCATGCATACCCGATCGCGCAAGGTCGAGATGCCCAGCGGCCTGAGTTTGCCGTTGGCTTTCGGTATGAACACTCTTCTGATGGGGTCTGGTCGGTAAGTCTCCTGCTTGAGCGCAAGCGCCAGTTCGCCAAGCCACCGTTGCACTCCATACGCTTCGATGTCCGCAAACTCTTGTCCGTCCACCCCCGGTGCGCCCTTGTTGGAGCGGCACTGGGCATAGGCATGAGCCAAGATGTCGTCGCGGGTGATCTTGTCGTAGAGGGCGTAGAAACGGTAGCCGGCTTCTGCCTTCGCTTTCGCGTGCAACGCCTTCTGCAGTTTCTGAACACTCTTCGGAGTTGATAGGTTGCCCAATCTCCAGGTCCCTCACTACGTCTTGCGTTCGTCTTGAACTGAGGTCCCTTCCCTCCCCCGGCATTACCCGGCTTCCGCGGTACTGCGAACCTCTCCGTCTCCCCAGGGCGTCCGGCCTGTCCCTCGCGGGCGTCCGGTTGGTCATCGCTGACCGCGCCTTGGGGTCTCCCGTGTTGCGCGCGCTTTCCTTGTGTACATGCTGTCGCCACTACCCCGGCGCAGCGGCTGGGCGTACTCCTCCGCTCATTCACCCCCAGCCGTGTCAGCCTTCCCCGAAAGGGTTGTCGGGTCGGCCTGCGCATTGTCCTTTTCGAGGCTTGCTCGGCGTTCACTCGCGTTACGGCCTGCACACTCGCGCTGTCACCAATGCGTGACACGCTTTTCCGAAGGCTCCAGCTATATCGTCACCTCCATAGCTGCTCCGGTTGCTTCCGGCTGGAGCGATTGCCGGGTGGGACTTTCACCCACTGGAAAGCGCCGCCTTTCCACGGCGCACACCCGTCCCTGACATCTATGTGCCAACAGCGCGGCTGCCCAGCGCTCGAACAGAGCGCTCCCTCGTGCTGCCCGCAGCGGACCGACGGCACCCGCCGCGCCGTGGCGCAGCAAGCGCATTGCCTTCTCATGCCTGGAACTGGCACGAATGCGAGGGGCCGGCGTGTCCCCGGTTCGAAACCGGACCCGGCGACGAGCGGGGCGCTTGGCAAACAGGGACTTTCGTCAATGGCAGGTGGGAAGCATTACCAAACCGATGTCGCGATCGTCGGCGCGGGGGGCGCCGGCATAGCGGCCGGCATCGAGGCCCGCGATACGGGCGCGCGCGCCATCGCCTTCGAGCGGGACTCCCAGCCCGGCGGGGCGGCCCTCATCTCCGGAGGCGGCTGCCTGATCGTCGGGTCGCCGTTGCAGGAGCAGCACGGCATCCACGACACCCCCGACCTGGCCTTCAAGGACTGGGTCGAGTGGGGCGGTCCGTCGACCGACGTGGTCTGGGCCCGCTACTACATCGAGCACAGCCTGCACGATCTCTATCACTGGACCGAAGGGCTCGGCGTGAAGTGGGTCGACCTGAAATCCCAGGAAGGCAATTCCGTGCTGCGCTGGACCCGGACCGAGCGCAACGGCCTGGGCCTGATGACCCGTCTCATCGAAGGCTTCCGGACGAAGGGCGGCGAGATCGTCGCCGAGACCGAGATCACGGGACTGCGGCTCGAGGGCGGCCGCGTCACCGGTCTGGAAGGCCGCGATGGCAAGACCGGCGAGCCGGTGGCCGTCAGCAGCAAGGCCGTCATCGTGGCGACCGGCGGCTTCAACTCGAACCTCGACATGGTGCTCAAGTTCAATCCCGCGCTGAGAAACCACAAGGTGCTGGAAGGATCGGGGCGCGGCTCGACCGGAAGCGGACACGAGCTCATCGGCCGTGCGGGCGGCTATCTCACCCACATGGACCACATCTGGTTTTACGTTTACGCCACGCCCGACTACCGGGACCCCGCGCAGCGCCGTGGCCTCGTGTTCCGCCTGGTGCCCGGCTACATCTGGGTCAACCAGCAGGGCCGCCGGTTCCACAACGAAGCGCTATCGGGCGGCAACTCCGCGAGCCCGGCGCTGATGGCACAGAGCCCGCGCCACGCCTGGGCGATCATGGATGCGCCGATGACCGCGACCATGGAGGTCGCCGATCCCTACTACCGCGACGGCGACAAGGTCGTGCGCGCCAAGGTGATGGAGCTGCTCGACAACTCGCCCTTCATCCGCAAGGCCGACACGCTCGCCGGGCTGGCCGAGAGGATGGAGGTCGACGCGCCGACATTCCTCGCCACCGTCGAGCGCTACAACAAGGCTTGCAAGGGCGGGCTCGCGACGGAGCTGGAATTCGGCAAGCCGCTCAAATCGTCGAAGGCGTTCGACACGCCGCCCTACTACGCCGTCCAGATCTTCCCGCTGGCGCGCAAGAACTTCGGCGGCGTCAAGACCGACCTCCAGTGCCGCGTGCTCGACAAGCACTTCGAGCCGATCGCCGGGCTCTACGCCGCGGGCGAGGTCGCCGGCATGGCCGGCGGCCACATCAACGGGCGCGCCGGCCTCGAAGGGACCATGCTGGGTCCGTCGATTTTCAGCGGGCGCGTCGCCGGCGGCTGGGCCGCCCAGGCCGCAGGCCACGGCCGCGGTTTCGTCGGTAGGGCGAACCGGGGTTGAGCGCGGGGCCGAGGTCGCCGAACACGCCGGCGAGCCTCACCGTGCGCCCGTTAGCTTCCCCACCAGCTCCGCGAACGCGCCGGCGAAGGGATGGAAGGTGAAGCGCACCACGTGCCGGCCGCGTGGACAGACGATCGCGCGGAAGATCACGTTGGCCTTGAGGATCTCGGCGGCGGCTCCGTCGATGTCGGCGCGCCACCAGGGGTGCCAGACGTCGTTGAGGAGAAGGATGCCGCCCGCCGGAGCCTCGACCTCGACCGCTACCTCGGTGTTGGCATAGCGGAGGAGGCGGGCGCTGCCGCCGGGCGTGCCGCGCGCCACGCCGTGCGCGAAGCCGGCCGGCGCGCGCGCGAGCAGCACCACCCGGCGCGGATCGACATCGGGCCAACCCGTTCGCAGCAGCTCATCGAAATCGGCGAGGCGCCAATCCGTGAGCAGCATGACGCGCGGCAATGCGCGGGGATTCTCGTAGACATAGGCGTCCCGGGTGCGGGCGATGAAATCGAGATCACCGGGCTTGAGCGAGGTGTCGATCTCTTCCACCGGCACGCCGGTGGCGATGACGCGCACGCCGAGGAGATCGGCGAAGGCGGAGCGGTAGGAGGGATAGAGCGGCGAGAACGTGCGCTGGCTCGGGATCGCGACCGTGTCGCCCACATTGGTCGCCTCCTCGAAGGAGCGCAGCCGCAGCGGATTGTGGCCGAACACGTGGTCGAAGCCTTGCACCAGGCCGAGATTGGGCCAGTGATAGGCGATGCCGATCAGCTCGACGCGATCGCGACGGTCGGGAGCCGCGGCGGCGGCGAGCCGCGCCTTGATGAGGCGCACGGTCTCATCGCTCGTGTCCGCGCGCAGCACCTCGAACCGGGCGGGCGGCAGCGCGGTGGAAACGTGCGGAGCGTTGTTCCAGGCGAGGTCGAGCGCCATGAACGCCGCCAGCAGGCCGAGCGCGGCGAGCGGCCAACGCGCATCGAGCCGGCGCGCCAGCAGGAGGACCGCGACCGCCGCCGCCGCGCAGACGACCCCGGTCGCCACCGGAACCAGCGCCGGGCCGACGCCGACGACGGAATGCGCGAGCGCCAGCGCGCCGGCGACGAGGGCGATCGGGCAGGCGATCTCGACGATGCGCTGCAAGCGCGTCGGGCGCGGCAGCGAGTCGTCAAGCCAGCGATGCACGAGATAGCCCGCGATCACGGCGATGAGTGCGACCAGCACGAAGGTCGCATCCGCCGGGCGGCGGTAGAGCGCCACGGCGGGAAGGAGGTCGTACATCGCGCGGAACACCGGGGTATAGACGCCGAGCGCGTAGAGGAGGACGAGCGCTGCCGCGATGGTGAAGAACCGGATCTCGCGCGCCCACGCGGCGCCGCGGACGAGGCCGAACGAGATGAGCGCGACGACGGTCAACGCGCCGGCGTAGACGAGTCCCATATTCTGCGAGAGATAGAGTCCCGGCGAGCCCCAGGCGGCGTCCCAGATCGGGCTTTCCGGCGCCCAGTACTCGATCTTCGGGTCCATGGCGCCGTAGAGGTCGGCGAACGCGAATTGCAGCAGGTGGACCGGATGCAGCGAGCCGGCGGCGGCGGCGGCGAAGCCGATTTCCGGCCGGTTCGAGCGTTCCGCAAGCAGCATCGTCATGAGGACCGGCACGGCCGCGATCGCCGCGGCGCTCGCGCCGGCGGCGGCGAGCGGCGTGATGCTCGCGCGCAGGCGCGAAAGCGGCGCCGCACCCGACAGCCAATGCCAGAGCACGAATCCGGCGAGCACGTAGAGCGACAACAGGGCGACCTGATCGCGCCCGAGCGCAATCAATCCGGCGAGCACGCCCGCGCCGAGGCCCGCGCGCCAGGACGAGCGCTCTAGCGCGCGCGCGGTGAGCCAGAGCGCGAGCGGCAGATAGGCGAGGCTGACCACCTGAATGGTGTGCTGCATGCGCGCATTGGCGGCGCCGCCGAGCGCGAAAGCGAGCGCGGCCATCAGCGCGCCGCCCAGGTGCCAGCCGCGGTCGCGGAAGAACAGGATGACGCCGACGCCGCCGAGGAAAAGATAGGCGAAGGTCACGGCGTCGAAGGCGCGCAGGCTCACCGCGGGAGCAAGCGCGGCGAGCAGCACATGCAGCGGCGAGAACAGCAGCGATTGCGGATCGGAAATCTGCGGCCAGCCGGCGAAGATGTTGGGCGTCCACCACGGCCATTCGCCGCGCGCCAACGAGGCGGCGAGGAACTGCACCTGGGGAAAGAACTGCGATTTCGCATCCCACGGGATCGTCACCGCGCCGGAGAGCCACGGCCACATTGCGACCACGAAGGCGAGCGCGAAAGCCGCGATGGCGAACGGGAGCGGGACGCGCGCGGGCACGGCCGCATCGGCGGCAGCCGATCGCCCGCTGCGTCCGAGCCATGCCTTCGGCGCGCCCTCGCGCGCGGCTTGCGCCGGTTCGCCGAACCTCGCCCGCGCAGACACGATCTTGCCGTCTGCCCGCGGCGGCGGCTCGATCCTCGGGCCCGTTCCCTCTTCTGCCTTGTCCAGACCCAGCATGGGCGCAGCTAGAGCAGCTTCCGTTGAAATGGGATCAGAGCGAGCTGCAAACTCGGTGTACTCCCTGACGAGCCTGCGAAAAGCGTATGGGGCGCGCCGATTTGAGCCTCTTGCCGCAATGTGATATATTGTCCTTATGACAAAGCAAGATCTTGAATTACTACTTGAGCATGTGGCCACTTGGCCCGACAAGGCCCGGGAAGAGCTTGCGCAGTCCATTGCGAGCATCGAGAAAAAGCATCTTGGTGACTATCGCCTCGATGTTGACGAACGAGCCGCTGTACGGCGCGGCCTTCGGGAGATGAGAGAGGGTAAGTTGGCGAGTGAGGAAGAGGTAGCAGGAGTGTTCGCCCGCTACCGCGCATGAAGGTCCGCTACTCCGAGACCGCACTTCGCGAGCTGGACGAAATCTTCGCGTACATTCATGAGCGCAATCGACCCGCTGCGGTAGCGGTCGTCGATCGCATTGAACGGTTGACCTCGTTGATCGGCGAACTGCCTTTTATCGGTCATCTCACCGACGAGGAGGGGGTGCGCATGATGCCGGCGGTGAGATACCCATTTCTGATTTTCTACGCCGTGAACGACGTTGCCGACGAGGTCGTCATTCTCCACGTGCGCCATGCAGCACGGCTGTGGCCGTGGGAGGGAAGAGAAGAGACGAGTGATGGGTAATATCCTCATCTGGCTTCGATTGGGTCGGCGGTCTGCCGTCGTCAGTGGCTGCACAAGCAGACCGTAGTCCGATCCGCCGCGTCCACGGCCTCGCGCCCATGTCGCGCCGCAGCACCCCGGGGCTTGCGGTGGATCATGATGCGAGCGGGCCTTATCATAGCCGGCGGACGGAGGCGAACCCATGACCAGCACACCCATGCTGCCGCGCGAACGCTGCGACTATTCGGCGATCGTCGACCGCCCTCCGCTCAAGCTGCCGGGCGGCGCGCGCGTCGCATTCTGGACCATCGTCAACTACGAGGTGTGGGACATCGGGAGGCCGATGCCGCGCCAGGTGCTGCCCGCGCCGACCGGGGTGCCGCTGCTTCCGGACGTGCCGCACTGGAGCTGGCACGAATACGGCATGCGGGTCGGCGCCTGGCGCTTCTTCGAGCTCTGCGAGCGGTTAGGCATCAGGCCGACGCTCGCCGTCAACGCGCGCACCTGCGAGGACTATGCGCGGGTGACGGAGGAGGCCAAGCGCCTGGGCTGGGAGTTCATGGGCCACGGCTACGATCAGATGCCGATCCACAAGGTGGAGAACCAGGCGGAGATGATCGGACGCGCCATGGACATCCTCGAGCGCTTCAGCGGCAAGCGACCCGTCGGCTGGCTTGGCCCGGGATTGACCCAGACCCTGGAGACGCCCGAGCTCCTGGCCGGCGCGGGCGTGAAATATATCGGCGACTGGGTCTATGACGACGAGCCGACCGTGATCCGCACCGCCAAGGGCCCGCTCGTCACCTTACCCTACACGGTCGAGATCAACGACATCACCATGATGATCGTGCAGCACCACGAGAGCGATTATCTCGCGCGGCGCGCGATCGACCAGTTCGAGCGGCTCTACGCGGAGGGCAAGCAGCGCGCCAAGATCATGGCGCTCGCGATCCACCCCTATATCAGCGGCCAGCCGCACCGAATAAAGTATCTTGAGGCGATCTACGATCACGTGCGCCGCTTCGACGGCGTGCTGCACATGAACGGCGCCGAGATCCTCGACTGGTACCTGGCCGCCGCGGGCGCCAAGAGCCCTGCGAAGGCCGGGGCTCAGGCCTGAGCACCTCCACGCGGCGGCCGGCGGGACAGCGGCGCTCGCCGTGACAGGACGAGCGCCCGGTCAATTCACTGGGTCGGCACGATGCCGAGGTCCTTGGCGGCGGCGGCGAGCCGGGCGCGCTGCTGCTCGATCTCGGCGGCGAAGTCGGCAGGCCCGCCGAAATTGGGGATTTGCCCGGTGAGGTTCAATCGTTCCTCGACCGCCGGATCCATCGCCTGCCGAACATCCGCGGCGATGCTTTCGCGCGTCCGATCGGGCATGTGCGGCGGGCCGAAAAAGCCGACCAGGCCGTCGAGAGCAAGCTGGGGAAAGCCGGCCTCGGTCACCGTGGGTACGTCGGGCACGACGGCGGCGCGCGACGTATTCGTCACCGCCAGCAGCCTGACCTTGCCGGCCTGAATCTGCGGCCGCACGATCGCGTATGCCGTCACGTTGACCGAGATGCGTCCGGTCGCGAGATCGTTGGCCGCCTCGACCAGATTGCGATAGGGAACTTTCGACATCGAGAGGCCGGCATTCTTGAGAAACGCCCCGAACAGAAATTCGTTGCTGGCGGTCGTGCCCGCCCAGTCGAGCTTGCCGGGCTGCGCGCGCGCCATCGCCACCAGATCCGCGACCGATTTGGCCTCCAGGGACGCGGGCACGGCGATGACGACAATCGTATTCGACACCCGGGCGATCGGCAGAAGATCGGCGGGCTTGTAGGACAGGCTCTTGTACATGAACGGATGCGCGGTGAACGACCCGCTTGGGGCGGCCAGAAGCACGTGATCGTCGTTGGCGGCGACGAACGCGTTGATGGCGACGACGCCGTCCCCGCCCGGGCGGTTCTCGACGACCACCGGCTGGCCCCAGCGCTTGCTCAATCGATCCGCGAGCATGCGCGTGCCGATATCGACGCCGCTGCCGGGCCCGAGCGTTACAATGAACTTGACCGACCGCTGCGGCCATGTCTGCGCCGTCGATGGGGTTGCTGCCAGGACAAGCACGGCGAGAAAGCCGAAGACGATGCCGAATGCGCGACGCTGGATGCTGAGCAATGATACCTCCGATGCCACGACCGAACGCCGCAGGCGGGCACCTTGCCGGAAAGCAGCGCCCCACCACCAAGCATTCCCGATCACGTCCAACCCATCAAGCATAGCACGTTCCGGACGGGAAATGTTGAGGGTGCCGGATGCCGGCGCCGCGCGGCTCAGAGGTCGCCGTCCGCAAGCCTGCAACGGCAGGAGCCGCGATGGGGAACGTTGCGCTGCAACTCGAAGCTGCCAAGCGCACCCAATGGCGCAGGCTCGAAAGACATAGGCGCGGCGTCCCGATTGTGCGGCTTGACGCGGCCTGCCGGAATCTCCGGGCGGCCTTCAGCGCAGGGCGATCCGGATCCGGACGCAAGTTATGGCGGTTAAAATGGGCTCTTTGGTTTCTCGGCCTTGCAGTACTCGGAAAAAATAAGCCCAAGTGCCTTCTTTGTTTGATCGATATTCCCGGGCAGAGAAATATGCGCAGACTTGAACCCATAATCTACCGTCGCCTTGTCGGGTTTCAGGTACTCGACGAGGACATCATCGCCGGCGACTTCCAATTCGTACAAGGTTTCACGCCCGGAATATCTGCTGCTGAAACGGGCCTCGTCCATCTTGAACCGGGTCAGGTAATATCTGGCGTAGCCTTCGAACTTGGCGGGCACCACAACCACGCAAGATTTTCGATCGACAATTTCAGGGGCGACCCGGGGGTCTAATTTCCCGGTGAAGACGTAGTTGACCGCTTGTTGAAAGAGGTCATCTCCGGGAACTGCCCGGGTTTGCAGAGCCATCGTCCAGAGAAAAGATGCGACCGCGATGGCCAAGGACCGCCTGAACTTCCGACTATGACGGCTCAGAAGCGCTAAGCGCGCAGTCCGCCTGGTTCGCCGGAAAGCCGAAGTGTGCGCAAGAGCAAGCATATGTGGCCATCGATTGCGGGCTTTGCGATCACGCATCACCCCCACCGGACTGATCATGTTGCACCTGATTTGGGAGCCAAGCCAGGACGTGCAGGGGAGACGCTCGGTCGCACAGCCTCGGTGTCGGCCTATGGTTCCGATCTCGTGGCCTCGATCAACGCCGGCGCAATGGCCAAAGCCATAACCGTCGCCGTCGAATAGCGACCCAGCCACGACCCGCCGGCCCAAGCTCATCACGATGACGCGAGCGGGTTGACAATGCGTACGGCCCGACCAATACTTCACCATATGGTGAACTATCACCAACGGCTCAGCCAAACCTTTGCCGCGCTCGGCGATCCGACCCGGCGGGCGATCCTTGCCCGGCTCGAGCGCGAGGACGGCGCCTCGGTGAGCGAGCTGGCGCGGCCGTTCGCGATCAAGCTGCCGGCGGTGATGAAGCACTTGGACGTGCTCGATGACGCCGGACTCATCACGCGGACGAAGGCGGGGCGGACCGTGACCGTGCGGCTCTCCTCGGAGCCCATGCGGGAAGCCATGAATTGGCTGCGCCGCTACGAGCGCTTCTGGTCGGGCAGCCTCGATCGGCTCGCGGCCTATGCCGAAAGCCGAGAAGCCGAAGCGAAAAAAAGGGATCGATGACCAGCCTCACCATCGTGCGCCGGATCGCGGCGCGGCCGTCGATCGTCTTCGACGCGCTCACCACGCCGGAGGGCATCGCCTGCTGGTGGGGGCCCGACGCCGGGCCCGTGCTCATCGCCGAGACCGATGTGCGGGTCGGCGGCCGCTTCCGGGTCCGTTTCCGCATGCTCGACGGCAGCGAGCATGAAAGCAGCGGCGAATATCTCGAGGTGGCAAGGCCGCGGCGGCTGGCGATGACCTGGCGCTGGGCGGGCGGCGAAGGATCCCGGCGAGTCGCTGATCGAGATCGATCTTCGCGCCATCGCCGCGGGCACCGAGCTCACGCTCACCCATTCGCGCCTGCACGACGAGGAGACGCGCCGCAGCCACGAGGAGGGCTGGAACGGAGCGCTCGACAAGCTCGAACGTCATTTTCTCACGCTATCGACAGGAGATCGCCATGAACAAGCATGACATCGTCTCGAAGCAGCGATGGATCGAGGCGCGCCGCGCGCTGCTCGCCGAGGAGAAGGCCTTAACGCGCGAGCGCGACCGCCTCGCGCAAAAGCGGCGGGCGCTGCCCTGGGTCAAGGTCGAGAAGAGCTATGTCTTCCAGGGCGTCAACGGCCCGGTGACGCTCGGCGAGCTGTTCGACGGACGCAGCCAGCTCGTGGTCTATCACTTCATGTTCGGTCCGGAATGGGAGGAAGGCTGCCCCGGCTGCTCGCTGCTCGCGGACCAGGTCGACGGCGCACGGCAGCATTTCGAGCACAACGATGTCAGCTTCGTCGCGGTCTCGCGCGGTCCGATCGAAAAGCTAGAGGCCTACCGCAAGCGCATGGGCTGGAAATTTCGCTGGGTGTCCTCGGCCGGGAGCGATTTCAACTTCGACTTTCACGTATCCTTCCCCGAGGGCACGCGCGAGCGCGGCGTGTTCTACAATTTCGAGCAGCAGCCCGATCCCGAGGTGGATGAGCTCCCGGGGGTGAGCGTCTTCACCAAAGACGACGACGGCGCGATCTACCACACCTATTCGACCTATGGCCGCGGCGGCGAGATGTTCCTGCCGGTCTACGGCTGGCTCGACGTCGTGCCGAAAGGGCGCAACGAGACCAAGAGGGGCAACCTCATGGACTGGGTGAAGCGGCATGACCGCTACGAGGACGACGGGCGAACCCGGTCGGGCACCCCGGCGCGGACGGATGCAGCGTGAAACGGATCGTGGTGGCGTGGGCGATGCGCTCGCCGTGCGGCGGCCGCGACTATCTTGCGGGCCGGTTCACGGCGGGGGATCTGCTGATGACCTGCCCATACCGACATCGTGTCCGGGCGACCCGCGCTCAAGGCGTATCAGGAACGCTGCGAGGCGCGGCCCGCCTTCCGGAAGGCGATGGCGGACCATCTCAGGCCGTTCCAGGCAGGAGCGGCTGGAGCCGCGGCGTGACCACGGCCGGCGGACGCCAATGTCCGCTGTCGATATGGCCCCCGCCCCGCAGGTGGCCCGGCGCATGATTTGAGCCAGAACCAGGCAGCCCCTCAGGCGGCTGGAGAGGCGGCGTTGCCGTCCGCGCTTTCGACGATCACCGGGGTCTCGTAGGGCAGAACTACCAAGCTCATTAGTCGCCGCGAGGCGCTCCCCCGGTTCAATGGCCCGCTGCACTCTTTTTTCTCGTGTCGCGAGAACCGGCGAGCCGTCCCCAGCGACACCTTGCTGAGGGTCGCCGGGCGACCCAGCCGAACGGCAGGCCACAGCGCCGTTGGAGACAACCCATGCGCATCAACGGCACCAGCGCGAGCGACACGCGTCACGGCACGGCAGTCCACGACGACATCTACGGATATGGCGGCGACGACTTTCTCTACGGCGGCGGCGGCGGCGACTCGCTCTACGGCGGGACCGGCGACGACACCCTCGCGGGCGAGGCCGGCAACGATCACCTCTTCGGCGGCGACGGCGTCGACCACCTCTACGGCGGCGGCGACGACGACTGGCTCCAGGGCGGCGACGATGCCGACGACCTCCACGGTGGCAGCGGCAACGACACGGCGGTTTACGACAACTCCGATGCGCTGGTGTTCGTCAGCCTGGCAACCGGACGCGGGTTCAACGGCGACGCCGAGCACGACACGCTCGTCGATATCGAGAACGTCTCCGGCTCGCGTTTCGGTGATCTCCTGGTCGGCAGCGACCAGGACAATAAGCTCTCCGGGCTCGGTGGCGATGATACGCTGTGGGGCGGCCGAGGCGCCGACCACCTCGAGGGCGGCATGGGCAACGACACGCTCGATGGCGGCGCCAACCTCGTCAGGATGCTGAACTCAGGGTCGTTGGTGTTCGAGGGCGACGTCCTCATCGGCGGTCCCGGGGCGGACAGGTTCGTCTTCGGCTCGATCGACGACATCGGCAATATTCACTCTTATGGGGCCGCCGCGGACCTCATCACGGACTTCAGCCGCGCGGAGGGCGACCAGATCGACCTGCGTCCGATCGGTGACTTCAGCCTCATTCCCGAGGGCGAGCCGTTTACGGCACCGGGCCAAGTCAGTTGGCTGCACTCTGGAGGCGAGACTTTGATCGAGCTCAACACGGACGCCGATCTCCTCGCTGACGCGACAATCCGTATCTCCGGGAATTACACGCCCGACGCGCACTGGTTCGTTTGACGCGAATGACGCGATGCGCTGCCCGAAGCGCCTGGCCGGCACAAGCCCATTCGGAGTGTGCTACCCATATGAAAATGTACCGCGCGATCGGCGACCCTCGGCACATCGTGGCCATCGCGCTGGCGGCGATGGTCGCGACGGCGTCGGCGGCCGTCGCGCAGGCTCCTTTGCCGGACACGCCCGAGGCTTTCGGCACGGCGCTGAAAAGCTGGGCGGCGAGGCACAAGGCGGCGCAGGCATTCGTCGTCGTGCGCCGCGACGGCCGGATCGTCTATCGGTCGGCCGTCGGGGACATAGATCCGAGAGCGCCGGTGCATCTCGCCAGCCTGTCCAAGGCCATCACCGGCGCCTGCATCGCAACGATCATCCGTGACGGCAAGCTCGCATTCGACACGCCGGTCTCCTCCGCGCTGGCCCAATTCATTGCACGCCATGGCAACTCGCAGGATGCGCGCTTCGCGCGCGCGACGGTGGCGCAACTTCTCAGCCATCGCGCGGGTTTCGGCACGAAGAGGAACGATCCCGCGTCGGGTCCCGCGCTTGTCCAATACCTCAAGAGCGCTACCGCCACGGCCCGGCCGACGCCCGCCTTCCTGGCTTGGGCCATCGGCCAGAAGCTCGTGACCGATCCCGGCGCGCAATTCGTCTACAGCAATACCGGTTATCTCGCCCTCGGCGCCATCATCGAGGAGGCGACCGGCCGCCAGTACGCGCCGTACTGCCGGGGCGCGGTGCTCGCTCCGCTCGGCGTGGCCGGAGAGCTCGAGCCGAGCTGGCGGGTGATGTGGTCTTACGGCGGCTGGCGCATGGCCGCCGACGACTATCTGGCGTTCCTCGACCTGTTCGATGGGCAGGATCAAAGGCTCGGCGCGGTTGCCAAGGCCTGGATGCTCGACCCGACGGACAAAGCGGCCGACAGCCAGTCCTGGTACGGCCTCGGAACGTTCGTGCGCAAGGCCGATCGCGGCGTCAGCGTCCGACACTTCGGCTCCTGGGCCTACAACATGACCGGCAAGGACGGTGTCCTGCGGACCAGCTTTCTCACCTTTGCCGCGCGCCAGGGCGACGGCACGTCCTGGTTCGTTTACGTCACCCCACGCGGCGCGCAAGAGGACGCGCCCGGGGAGGGGCTGGCGCGTAACCTCGTCGACGCCTATCGCGCGGTGAGGAAGTGGAACTGATGTCCTCGGCGCCAAGCGCGCTCGGCCGGAGCCCCGGACCGCCGTCGCCAAGACGAAATAATCCTTCCTCATCAAAGGCTTAAATCGGCGTGCAGGAATTCGCGCGGGCGCCGGCGCGGCCGCCGTCGCGCCCAACCTGTCTTTTAATTAAGTGGTTGCGCCCGGCCGGACTGATAGTATCGCGGTTTGGTTGGCGGGCGGTTGGGGGAGGCGTGCGTTGCATTGACGCTCATACCCCGTATCACGGGTGTCGGTAGCGTTGAAAGTCGGTCCCATGGTCGACGGATGGCGCACGCGTGCTTTGGGGTCCAAAGTCACGCGCCTCCGCCCCTTCTTTGTCGCCTTTTTGGGATTAGGTCTGGTGCAAATGCTGTCCGGGTGCACTTTCAGCTCCGAGCGGCCGGATCTCGCCCTCGACGTCCCGTCCAGGTACGGCGCCGGAGGGGGGGTGACGGCGCCGCCGGCGCTGGATTGGTGGCGCAACTTTCGTTCGCGCGAGCTCACCGGTCTGATCGAGGAGGCGCAGGTCGCCAATCTCGACATCGGCGCCGCCATTGGGCGCATCATGCAGGCCGACGCGCAGGCCAAGATCATCGGCTCCCCGCTGCTGCCGGCGGTCGATTTCACCGGTTTCGCGGAGCGTTTCCGCAACCCGGGCGGGCCGGAGCGCAACCTGGTCCAGGCCGCGCTCAACGCCAGCTACGAGATCGATTTCTGGGGCAAGAACCGCGCAGCCTCGCGCGCGGCGCAGCAGACCGCGGTCGCCAGCCGCTTCGACAAGGAGGTCATCGTCCTTTCCACCATGGTGAGCGTCGCCACCGCCTATTTCAACGTGCTCTCCTCGCAGGACCGGCTGCGGATCGCGCGCCAGAACCTCGCCGCCGCCAACCGGGTCCTGACCCTGATCAAGCAGCGGTTCGAGGTCGGCACCGCCTCCCAGCTCGACGTGGCGCAGCAGGAGAGCCTGGTCGCCCAGGTGCGCGCGACCATCCCGCTGTTCGACCAGACGCTGCGGCAGAACATTGCCGTGCTCGCCGTGCTGATCGGCCGCCCGCCGGTCGAGGTCGTGATCAAAGGCGGCAGCCTCTATAACCTCACGATCCCGCGGGTGACGCCCGGGCTGCCGTCGGAGCTGCTGCTGCAGCGCCCCGACATCCGCTTCGCCGAGGCCAACCTCGCCTCCGCCAATGCCAGCGTGGAATCCGCACGCGCCGCGTTCTTTCCGACCATTTCGCTCACGGCGGAAGGCGGCTACCAGAGCAACGTGCTAAAGCTGCTGCTGCGGCCGGAAAACGCCTTCTACAACCTCGCCGTCAACATCAGCCAGCCGCTGCTCGACGGCTTCCTGCTGGAGGGGCGGCTGGAGCTGGCGCTGGGCCGGCAGTTCGAATTGGTGAAGATCTATTGCCAGTCGGTGCTCGCCGGCTTCGGCGACGTGGAGATCGCGCTCATCGCCATCGCCAACTCCGCCGAGCGCGAGCGCCTGCAGCAGCTGGTCGTGACCAGCTCGCGCGAGGCGTTCGGGCTGGCCGAAACGCGGCTGCGCGAAGGCACCGTCGATCTCGTCACCGTGCTGCAAACCCAGCAGACGCTGTTCACCGCCGAGGACAATCACGTGGTGGCGCGGCTGGCGCGGCTGCAGGCGGTCTTGAGCCTGTTTCAGGCGCTCGGCGGCGGCTGGTTCCCGGCGGGCGCAGGCGCGAGCACGAACGTGATGCAATGACGCTCAAACGCCGCATTACCGTGCTCGCCATCGCCGCCCTCGTCGTCGGCGGCGTCGCCGCCGTCTATTACATGCCGCACTGGCAGCAGACCCAGGCGGCCTCGAAGGCCGGCCGCCGCGGCGGGGCGCCCGCGCTCGAGCGCGTTCCGGTGCTGGCGGCGGCGGCGCAAAGCGCCGACGTGCCGGTCTATCTCGACGGGGTCGGCACCGCCAAGGCGCTCAACACCGTGACGGTGCGCTCGCAGGTGGACGGCAAGATCATCGCCATCTCCTTCACCGAAGGACAGGACGTCCCCAAGGGCTTCGTGCTCGCCAAGATCGATCCGACCATCTACCAGGCGCAGTACGACCAGGCGGTCGCGAGCAAGGCCAAGGACGAGGCGCAGCTCGCCAATGCCCGCGTCGACCTCGAGCGCTACACGCGGCTTGCCGCGACCAACGCGGTCAACAAGCAGCAGCTCGACACCCAGCGGGCGCTGGTCCACCAGCTCGAAGCGCAGATCAAGCTCGACCAGGCGACGATCGACAACGCGCGCGCGATCCTGTCGTACACCGACGTCGTCGCCCCCATCGCCGGCCGCACCGGCATCCGCCTGGTCG
The DNA here is from genome assembly GCA_963758945.1 of uncultured Alphaproteobacteria bacterium. Classification (GTDB taxonomy): domain Bacteria; phylum Pseudomonadota; class Alphaproteobacteria; order Rhizobiales; family Xanthobacteraceae; genus VAZQ01. The sequence continues at coordinate 116,415 of CAVWXY010000003.1, forward strand.
ACGAGGGCAACCTCGTGCGTTCGGCCGACAGCAACGGCATCGTCATCCTCACGCAGCTGCGGCCGATCTCGGTGTTCTTCAGCCTGCCGCAGCAGAACCTGCCCGACCTCACCCGTGGCATGGCCGAAGCCAAGCTGCCCGTCGACGCCTTGACCTCCGACGGCAAGGGCGTGGTCGACAAGGGCAAGGTCATGGTGATCGACAACCAGGTCGATCAGACCACCGGCACGGTGAAGATCAAGGCGGAATTTCCCAACGCCGATCTGCAGCTCTGGCCCGGGCAATTCATCAATGTGCGGGTGCTGATCGACACGCTGCGCCGGGTGGTGGTGGTGCCGACCGCGGCCGTGCAGCGCGGCCCCGACGGACCCTTCGTCTACGTGCTCAAGGACGACAGCACCGTCACGGTGCGGCGGGTGCGGCTGACCCAGCAGGACGACGTGCAGGCGGTGGTCGCCACCGGCCTCGAAGCGGGCGAGCGCGTGGTGACGACGGGCTTCGCCCGCCTCGCCGAGGGCACGAAGGTGACAGCGTCGAGCGCCGAGGATGCCGGCCAGATCGTGCCCGGCGCCCGGCCGCCCCCGCCCGATGGAACCCGCAGCCCACGCGGCTCCGAGCGAGGCAAGCGCACGCCGACCGCGGCCGGATCGCCGGCGCCGACCACGGCCGGTCGACCGGTCGTCAATCCATGAGCGTGTCCTCGCCCTTCATCCACCGCCCGATCGCGACCTCGCTGCTCGGAGTCGCGGTGTTGCTGGGAGGCCTGCTCGGCTATCTCTGGCTGCCGGTTTCCTCGCTGCCGCAGGTGGATTTCCCCACCATCCAGGTCACGACCCAACTCCCGGGCGCGAGCCCGGAGGTCATGACCTCGCTGGTGACGGCGCCGCTCGAGCGCAATTTCGGCCAGATCCCCTCGCTGTCGCTGATGACCTCGTCGAGCTCGTTCGGGATCAGCCAGATCACGCTGCAGTTCGAGCTCAACCGCGACATCGATGCCGCCGCCCAGGACGTGCAGGCGGCGATCAACGCCTCGGGATCGGTGCTGCCGCGCAACCTGCCCTACCCGCCGGTCTACGCCAAGGTGAACCCCGCCGACGCGCCCATGGTGACGCTGGCGATCACCTCCGACACGATCTCGCTGCGCGCGCTCAGCGACATCGCCGATACGCTCCTGGCGCAGCGGCTGAGCGAGGTGTCCGGCGTCGGGCGCGTCACCGTGCAGGGCAACATCCGGCCCGCCGTGCGCATCCAGGCCGACCTGTCGCGGCTCGCCAATTACGGCATCGCGCTCGAGGACGTGCGCAACGTGATCATCGCGGCCAACGTGGCCGGCCCCAAGGGCGCGCTCGACGGCGCGCACCAGTCCTACACCATCGCCGCCAACGACCAGCTCACCGCGGCCGGGGCCTATCGCAACGTCATCGTGACCTATCGCAACGGCGCGCCGGTGCTGCTCAAGGACGTGGCCGACGTGGTCGACGGCCTCGAGAACGCCAGGGTCGGCGGCTTCTACCAGGGCAAGCCCGCCATCATCGTCGACATCCAGCGCCAGCCCGGCGCCAACGTGATCGAAACCGTGGCGCGCATCAAGAATGAGCTGCCGAAGCTGCAGCGCTCGATGCCGGTCGGCGCCACCCTCACCATGGTGCACGACGCCACCGCCAGCATCCGCGCATCGGTGCGCGACGTGCAGTTCACGCTGATCCTGAGCGTGGCGCTGGTCATCACCGTGGTGCTGATCTTCCTGCGCACCGTCCGCGCCACCGTCATCGCCGGCGTCGCGCTGCCGCTGTCGCTGATCGCGACCTTCGGCGTGATGTGGTTCTGCGGCTTCTCGCTCGACAACCTGTCGCTCATGGCGCTGACGATCGGCACCGGCTTCGTCGTCGACGACGCCATCGTCATGATCGAGAACATCGTCCGGCACATGGAGAACGGGGAGGACCCGTTCGAGGCGGCGCTGCGCGGCGCCAGCGAAATCGGCTTCACCGTGATCTCGCTCACCCTCTCGCTGATCGCGGTGTTCATCCCGCTGCTGTTCATGACCGGCCTGGTCGGCCGCATGTTCCGCGAATTCGCGCTCACGCTGACCATCGCAGTGGTGACCTCGGCGGTGGTCTCGCTCACGCTCACCCCGATGATGTGCAGCCGCCTGCTGCGCCATCAGGCGGCTGCGCCTTCACGCGCCGGGGCGGCACGCGGCGGTCTCGTGGGAATGTTTCACGGCGCGGTCGACTGGTCGGTCGAGGGCTATCGGCACAGCCTCGAATGGGTGCTGCGCTACCAGAACTCTCACGCTGCTGGCGACCGCCGCCACGATGGCCGCGACGGTGTGGCTCTACATCATCATTCCGAAGGGATTTCTGCCACTGCAGGACACCGGGCTGATCTTCGCGGTGATGGAAGGCGGCCAGGAGGTCTCGTTCGCGGAAATGAAGCGGCTGCAGGCTGCGGTCGAGGCCGCGATCCGCAAGGACCCCGAGGTGACCGGCGTGGTGTCCGTCATCGGCGTCACTCCGATCAACGCCACGCCGAATGCCGGCCGCCTCGCCGTCACGCTGCGCTCGCGCGACGAGCGCGACACGCCGGTGACGGCCGTCATCGACCGGCTGCAGCGGGCGGTGGCCGCGGTGCCGGGCGTCACGGTCTATTTCCGGCCGGTGCAGGACATCCAGATCGCGACGCGATTGAGCCGCGCGCAATACCAGTACACGCTGACCGGCACCGACGCGCGCGAGGTCGGCGACTGGGCGGCGCGCCTGACCCAGCAACTGCGCAATTCCGAGCTGCTGCGCGACGTCGTCTCGGAGGCGCAGGACAACGGCTTCGGCATGGACGTGCAGATCGACCGCGAGCTCGCCGGCCGGCTCGGCGTGTCCATGCAGACCGTGATCGATACCTTGAGCGACGCATTCGGCCAGCGGCAGATCTCGACCATCTACGGCCAGGCCAACCAGTACCGCGTGATCCTGGAGGCGAAACCGGAATACCAGAACGATCCGACCTCGCTGGCGAAGATCTACGTCCCCGCCTCGGGGATTGCGGCGGTGGCGCAGTCCACCTCGCTGACCTCGACGTCGCCGACCAACATCCCTACGGTCTCCGGCAGCGCGATGGTACCGCTCAACGCCATCGCGCGCTTCCTGCACACCACCGCCCCGCTGGTCGTCGCCCACCAGGAGCAATTCCCGGCGGTCACCATCAGCTTCAACCTCGCGCCGGAGGCCGCGCTCAGCGACGCGGTGCGGCTGATTTCGCAGGCCGAGCGCGCGATCGGGATGCCGAGCGCGGTGATCGGCAGCTATTCCGGCGACGCCGCCGAGTTCGGCAAGTCGCTCGCCGGCGAGCCCTGGCTGATCCTCGCCGCGGCGGTCACCATCTACATCGTGCTCGGCGTGCTCTACGAAAGCTTCATCCACCCGCTCACGATCCTGTCCACGCTGCCATCGGCGGGCGTCGGCGCGCTGCTGGCGCTGATGCTCTACAAGCAGGACCTCTCGGTGGTGGCGCTCATCGGCATCGTGCTCCTCATGGGCATCGTGAAGAAGAACGCGATCATGATGATCGACTTCGCGCTCGAGGCCGAGCGCAAGCAGGGCCTCTCGCCGCGCGTCGCGATCGTGCAAGCCTCGCTGCTGCGCTTCCGGCCGATCATGATGACGACGCTGGCGGCGCTGTTCGGGGCGATCCCGCTCGCGTTCGAAACCGGCACCGGCTCGGAGCTGCGCAATCCGCTCGGCATCACCATCGTCGGCGGGCTCCTGCTCAGCCAGCTGCTCACGCTCTACACCACCCCGGTGGTCTATCTGGCGATGGAGCGCGTGAAGACGCGCTTCGCCCGCCCGGCGCCGCTGCAGACCGAGCTCGCCCTGCCGGACCGGCCCGAGCCCTCGCAGCATCCGGCGGAGTGACGGCATGCGCTTCATGGCGGCCATGGGTCACGCGTGCCCCGTGCGCGGCGTAGCGCGGCCCGCGCTTCGTCCGATTTTTGCAGGCAGGGGCCGCGCTGCGCCGCAGACGCGGGACCTTTACGGCCCGTGGCGATCCCGGGTCCGCAGCGCATCACTTCGTGCGGCGCTGCGCCCGGGACACGTGTGCAAGAGCGGCGGAGTGAGGGCGGCATGACCTCCGGCAGCGGCTTCTCCGAACCGTTCATCCGGCGGCCGGTCGGCACCACGCTGCTCGCCATCGGCCTCATCCTGGTGGGGCTGGTGGCCTACCGCTTCCTGCCGGTCGCCAGCATGCCGACGGTCGACTTTCCGACCATCAACGTCACCGCCAGCCGGCCGGGCGCCGATCCCGAGACCATGGCGGCGACGGTGGCGGCGCCGCTCGAGCGCCGGCTGGGCGAAATCGCCGGCGTCACCGAGATGACATCGCGCAGCTCGCTCGGCGCGACCCGCATCACCGTGCAGTTCGACCTCGCCCGCAGCATCGACAATGCGGCGCGCGACGTGCAGGCCGCCATCAACGCCGCGCTCACCGATCTGCCGGCCGACCTGCCGTCGCGGCCCTCGTTCCGCAAGTTCAATCCGGCGTCGACGCCGATCATGATCCTGGCGCTGACCTCCAACACGGTGCCGCCGAGCGCGCTCTACGACGCGGCCGACACCGTGATCGCGCAGCGGCTGTCGCAGGTCGAGGGCGTCGCCGAGGTCAGCGTCAACGGCGCCGAGCAACCCGCGATCCGCGTCCGGCTCGACCCGATCGCGCTCGCCTCGATGGGGCTCTCGCTCGAGAACGTGCGCACCGCGATCACCAACAGCAACGCGGTCGGTCCGATCGGCGGCTTCGACGGCCGCGAGCGCGCGATCACGCTGAGCGCCAACGACCAGCTGCGCACGGCGGGAGACTACGACCCGATCGTGGTGCGCAGCGCCAACGGCACCGTGGTGCGGCTCTCCGCGGTCGCCTCCATCGAGCCGGGCGTGCGCAACAGCCGCTCCGCCGCCTGGTTCAACGGCCAGCCATCGGTGCTGCTGGTGATCAACAAGCAGGCCGATTCCAACGTGATCGAGACCGTCGACCGCATCTACGAGCTCATCCCGGAGATCAAGCGCTGGATCCCGGCCGGGATCGACATCACGGTGCTCTCCGACCGCACCAGGACCATCCGGGCGAGCGTGCACGACATGCAGCTCACGCTGCTCGCCACCATCGTCCTGGTCATGCTGGTGGTGTTCGTGTTCCTGCGGCGGACGGCGGCGACGGTCGCCGCCGGCGTCACCGTGCCGCTGTCGCTCGCCGGCACCTGCGCGATGATGTGGGTGGCGGGCTTTTCCATCGACAATCTCTCGCTGATGGCGCTCGCGGTCTCGGTCGGCTTCGTGGTCGACGACGCCATCGTCATGATCGAGAACTGCTTCCGCAATCTCGAGCGGGGCATGTCGCCGCTGCGCGCGGCGGTCGAGGGCGCGCGGCAGATCGGGTTCACCGTGCTCTCGATCAGCATCTCGCTGGTCGCCGCCTTCATCCCGCTGCTGTTCATGACAGGCCTGGTCGGCCGCGTGTTCCGCGAATTCTCGGTGACGCTGGCGTTCGCGATCGCGGTCTCGACCGCGGTGTCGCTGACGGTGACGCCGATGATCTGCGCGCATTTTGTGCGCCGGCCGCCGAGCCCCGACGCCACCTGGCTCGACCGCGCGGTCGAGCGCGTGCTCGGGGCAATGCTGCGGTTCTACGCGCGCAGCCTCGCGGTCGTGATCGACCACCGCGCGCTCACGCTGCTGATCATGGCCGCGGTCGTGGCGATCACCGCCATGCTGTTCGTGCGCACCCCCAAGGGCTTCTTCCCGCAGGACGACACCGGGCTCATCTGGGGCGGGACGCTCGCCTCCTCCGAGGTGTCGTTCCACGCGATGCACGACCTGCAGCAGAAGGCGGAAGCCATGGTGCGGGGCGACCCCGCCGTCGCCGGCGTCGGCTCCTCGATCGGCGCGAGCGGCTTCAGCGCCTCGGTCAACCGCGGCAACCTGTTCATCAGCCTCAAGCCCTTGGCCGAACGGCAAGGCTTGAGCGCCGAGGCCGTGGCCGCGCGCTTGCGGCGGAAGGGCTCCGACATTCCGGGGCTGCGCGTGTTCTTCTTCCCGATGCAGGACGTGCGCACCGGCGGCCGCCAGAGCGATGCCACCTACCAGTTCACGCTCTGGGACGCCAACTACGACGAGCTCCTGGCCTGGGCGCCGCGGGTGCTGGAGAAAATGCAGACCGTGCCCGGCCTGGTCGACGTCTCGACCGACCGCCAGTCGGGCGGGCTCGAGGTCAACGTCGCGATCGACCGGGTGGCGGCGTCGCGGCTCGGCGTGCGTGTGCAGGACATCGCCAACGCCCTCAACAACGCCTATGCCCAGCGCCAGGTCTCGACGCTCTACACCCAGCGCAACCAGTATCGCGTCGTGCTCGAGATCGATCCGCAATATCAGCGCGATCCGACCGACCTCTCGCGCATCTATGTGAACGGCGCCGGCAACACGCAGGTGCCGCTCACGGCGGTAACCAAGATCACCCGCGGGCTCTCGCCGCTCGTGGTCAACCACCAGGGCCAGTTCCCCGCGATCACCATCAGCTTTAGCCTCGCCGAGAACACGCCCATCGCCGAGGCGACGCAGCGCGTCGACCAGGCGGTGGCCGAGCTGCACATTCCCGACACGCTGCACGCCGAATATGCCGGCGACGCGCGCGCCTTCCGCTCGTCGATGGGCGCGCAGCCGCTGTTGATCGTGGCCGCCCTGGTCGCGGTCTATATCGTGCTCGGCGTGCTGTACGAGAGCCTGGCGCACCCGCTGACCATCATTTCCACGCTCCCCTCGGCCGGCCTCGGCGCGCTGCTCGCGCTGCAGCTCTTCAACACCGAGCTGACGCTGATCGCGTTCATCGGCATCATCCTGCTGATCGGCATCGTCAAGAAGAACGGGATCATGATGGTCGACTTCGCGCTCGAGGGCGAGCGCAAGCGCGGCCTTGCTCCGGAGCGGGCGATCTTCGAGGCCTGCCTCGCGCGCTTCCGGCCGATCATGATGACCACCATGGCGGCGCTGCTCGGCGCCGTCCCGCTGGTGATCGCGACCGGGCCGGGATCGGAGCTGCGCCGACCGCTCGGCATCACCATCGTGGGCGGCTTGCTGGTGTCGCAGCTGCTCACGCTCTACACCACGCCGGTGATCTATCTCCTGCTCGACAAGCTGCACCGGCGGCTGTGGGGCGCGCGCGCTCACCGCGAGCCCGGCCACCTGCTGCGCTCGGCGGCGCGGGCGCTGCGGTCGTAGCCCGCTCTCGTCATACTCTCGTCATGCGCGGGCTTGACCCGCGCATCCATCTTCTTCGCAAGGATGATGGATTGCCGGGTCAAGCCCGGCAATGACGGCGTGGCCGCTACCCCGTCTTCGCCGTCGGCGGCGGCAGGTCGGCGATCTCCTGGGCGTAGGCCTGCTCCATGCGCGGGGCGAGCCCGTTCCTGGCGAGTTCCTCGGCGAACAGCTTGCGCACCGCCGGCGTCTCGTCGGCGTAGTCGATCTGGTCGCCGCCGAGCCGCCGGCTGATCCAGGCCTTGGGCACGCCCTGCGCGTTGCGCACGGCGACGACCTCGTGCTTGAAGGCGAGATAGCGCGCCGGCGTGGTGCCGGAATTGAAATGCTGGTGGAACCACATGTTGGGCGGCACGATCAAGGTGCCCACCTCCCAGTCGTAGCGCCGCGGCTCATCGCCCTCCGGCCACATCAGCGAATAGCCCTGCCCGGAAAGAATGATCACGTGGGCGCCGGGCCCGTGCGCGTGGCCCTTCTTGTAGGTGCCGACCGGGAACTGCGAGATGTGGCTGTTCATCGAGCCTTTCGCCATGTTGAAGCGGATGTGGCCGCCGCCGGCGCCGCGCTCCTTGGCGCTGATCAGCGGCAGATTGACCGCGTCGGCGACGAAATTGGTGACCAGCAGGAGGCCCTTCTGCTCGCCTTTGGCGCTGAAATAGTCGGGCTCGCCGTCGAAGCGGTTCTTGAAGTCGTGGGCGGTGTTGAAGACGAACTCGGCATCCTCATAAAGGTTGATCACCGGGGGCGCGTTGGTGACGGCGACGTAGCGCGCGCCCTGCCGCCCGGAGCCGTTGAAGTGCTGGTGCCAGCAGTTGAGCGGAATGGCGAACATCGCGCCCGCCTTCCACTCGAAGGTGATGCGGCGGCCGGCGTCGTTCCACACCGTGGTGGAGCCGCGGCCGTCGAGCACCAGGATCATCTCCTCGAACAATTGCCGCTGCGGCGCGAGCGCCTTGCCGGGCGGGATCTCGCAGACGTAGCAGTCGTTGGAGGTGCGCGAGGCCTCGTGATTGATGTAGACGCCGGAGCCGCCGCGCCGCGGCCATGGCTTGAGCTCGACGGTGCGCAGGTTGCGCACGTAATGCGCGCTGACGATGTCGAGACCCTCGCCGCGCACCCAGCGCAGATAGGGCGTGTCCTTCTCGGTCGCGAACTTCTTCGCGAGCTCCTCCGAAACGATGGCGTCCTTGGCCATGTCGGGCTCCGGTCGTCAGTGATCAGTGATCGGTAATCAGACCATTAGCAGCTTGCCGCGACATCCGCCATCTCGTCCATGGCCTTCAACGACGGCGGACACTGGTCCGGTTGGTTTGATTCGGCACCCTAAAAGCGTCACCCGCGAGCTTGACCCGCGGCTCCATCGTTTCGCAAGAGCTTCTTCGCGAAGAAGATGGATTGCCGGGCCCGGCAATGACGAACCGCTGCTGGGTCGACCAGGGTGGGAAACGCGCTAATCATGGTCGTGGCGGCCCTGATGGTCGTGATCGTGGCGATGGCCCCCGTGACCATGATCGTGGTCGTGGCCGTGATGGTGCCCGTGCTCGTGGTGGTGGAGGCGCTGGGGCGGGCGGCCGCGGCGCGGGTCCTCGCTGAACACCAGCGACTTGATCGTGACCGGCACGGTGCAGGACGGCATGCGCAGGCGGCCGAGATCGATATAGTCGAAATCGCGCAGCTCGACGCCGTCGATCGCCAGGATCTCGCTCTCGACCAAAAGCTCCTCGCGCAGGATCGCGCCCAAGGTCTGCGCGACGTCGCCGTCGAGCATGAGGTAGAGCGGCTTGCGGCGCTCGATGGTGACGGCGAGGCCGTGGCGGATGCCCTCGGCGAAGGCGAGCACGCGCTCGTAGGCGGGCGCGCCGCGCCAGCGCAGCGCCAGCGCCACCTCGCCCTCGCCCTCGACCAGATCGAAGGCGGTGAAATGCGCGCGGATCGCGCTCGCAAGCGCGCCGGGGTCGATCACCTCCGCACAGTCGAAGGCGGGCTGCAGCACTTGCAGATTGCGCCGCGGCAGCAGCTCGCCGGGCTTGGAGATGTAGCTGGTATTGCCGCTGAGCTGCACGCTGTATTCGGAGGCGCCGAGCGCGGTGGCGCGGATGCATTCGCCGGCCGGAATGAGCGGCCACGGCAGCGCGCCGGCATCGAGGCGGCGCGCGATAGCGCAGCCGAGGCGGCGCCCCATGTCGCCGAAATCGCGCTGCTCGCGGCCGTAGACGTATTCGCCGACGCCGCCGGAAAACATCACTCCGTCGATGCGGCCGAGCTCGGCGATCGGATCGGTGAGATAGAGGTGCTCGACCGCGTGCGGCACCGGCCGCACTGCCAGCGCGGCCACCAGCAGGTCCGCCATGCTCTCCGCCACCTTGTCGAGCTGACTGGGCGAGAGCACGTCGCCGCGCGACCAGTAGAACCCGGCCTGCCTGGCGTGAAACCTCCCGGCCGGATCGAGCCGCACGATGCGCCCGATCTCGTCCACCACCTGCAGCCTTCCGCCGATATGCAGCGCGGCGGTCGTGGTCACGTGGCCGTGGTCGACGACGGCGAGCTTGGTGGTGCCGCCGCCGATGTCGATGTTGAGGATGCGCAGGCCCTTGTCGTGCGACACCTTCGAGGCGCCCGATCCGTAGGCGGCGAGCATCGACTCCATGTGGTGGCCGGCAGCGGCGGTGACGAAATCGCCGCGCTGCTCCGCGAGAAGCGCGGCGATCGCCTGCGCGTTCTCCCGGCGCAACGCCTCGCCGGTGAGGATGACGACGCCGGTATCGATCTCCTCCGGCTTCAGCCCCGCCGCCGCGTAGGCGCCGTCGATGATGGCGCCGAGCGCCGCGTCGTCGATGCGCTCATCGTCGGCATAGGGCGTGAGCGCCACCGGCGACTGGAACAGGGTCTCGCGCGACACCACGTAGTAACGGCTGGTGAGGTCCTCGCCGTAGCGCCGCAGATTGATGCGGGAGAAGACGACCTGGGTGCCGGAGGAGCCGATGTCGATCCCAACCGTCACCAGCGTGACGTGGTCCTGGATCCAGATCGGGTTCTGTTCGAGCGGGCCGTCGGCGTCGAACTCGAAATGATCGTGGTCGTGATCGGCGTCGCCTTCGTGCTCGTGCACGAAGTCCTGGCCCAGGGCATGGTCGGCGAGCGAGTGGCGCGTCTTGTCGTCGTTGTTGTCCTTGTTGTCGGCTTGCGCCATTCGAGCCTCGTGGCGGCGCCGACGCCCGCGCGCATCGGCGGCGCACTGTTATGGCACGGCCGATTTGCCGCGGTCAAAACACCCGCGCTCGGGCGGGGCAGCCCCGCGTTCGGGCTTCATTGACAGCGTCGGGACACCCGGTCACGTTGCATCTTCAATTTCGACCGAAGGGAACGACCCTGTGAGCGACAGCAGCACCCAGAACGGCATGGCGGCCGAAGCCTATATCGCCCGGCTCGGCGCGCGCGGCATCGACTACGTCTTCGCCAATGCCGGAACGGATTTCGCCCCGATCGTGGAGGCGCTCTCCCACACCAGGGACGCCAAGGTTCCGCGCTTCATGACGGTGCCGCACGAGAACGTCGCCATGGCCATGGCGCACGGCTACTACCGCGTCTCCGGCAAGCCGGCGGCGGTGATGGTGCACGTCACCGTGGGCACGGCGAACGCTATGAACGGCATCATCAACGCCGCGCGCGACAACATTCCGGTGCTGCTCGCCGCCGGGCGCACGCCGCTGACCGAGACCGGCAGCATCGCCTCGCGCAACCGGCCGATCCATTGGGGCCAGGAGGCGTTCGACCAGGGCGGCATGCTGCGCGAATACGTGAAGTGGGATTACGAGCTGCGCGGCGGCCAGCCGGTGGAGGCGGTGGTCGACCGCGCCCTCGACATCGCCATGAGCGAGCCGCGCGGGCCGGTCTATCTCACATTGCCGCGCGAAGTGCTCTCCGCGCCGGCGGCAAAGTCGCGCCGCGACACCGTGCGCCCGTTCGGCGCGACCGCGCCGGAGCCGGCGCGCGCCGCGATCGAGCAGGCGGCGGGCCTGATCGCCAAAGCCGAATTCCCGCTGATCGTCACCTCCAGCGTCGGCCGCGTGCCGGCGGCGGTGGGTGCGCTCGCCGCGCTCGCGCAGCAATTCGCGCTGCCGGTGGTGCAGGCCGAGCCCCGGGACATGAACCTGCCGACCGACCATCCCATGCATCTCGGCTATGACGTCGGCGCGTTGCTGCCGAAAGCCGGCGTCGTGATCGTGATCGACAGCACCGTGCCGTGGATGCCGCGCAACCACCAGCCGCGCAAGGACGCCAAGGTCATCCATATCTCCGCCGATCCGCTCGAAACGCGCTATCCGTTCCGCGAGCTGGAAGCCGACCTGCTGGTCGCGGGCTCATCGCTCGCGGCCCTGACCATGCTGCGCGAGACCCTGAGCGAGACGATGAAGGGCCAAAGCGCCGCGATCGAGCGCCGGCGCAAGGCGCTCGCCGCGATGCGTGACGAGATCGCAGGGAAGCGCGCCAAGCTGATCGACACGGTGAAGGACCAGACTCCGATCCATCCGGCCTGGCTTTCCGCCTGTCTCAACCGGGTGAAGTCGGAGGACGCCATCGTCATCAGCGAGCTCGGCGCGCCGTTGCCGCTGCTCGAGCTGACCAAACCGTCGAGCTATATGGGTGCGCTGCTGTCCGGCGGGCTCGGCTTCGGGATGGGCGCCGGGCTCGGCGCCAAGCTTGCGGCGCCGCAGCGCGAGGTGATCGTCACCGTCGGCGACGGCTCCTACATGTTCGGCAATCCGGTGCCTTATCACTACGTCGCGCGCGCGGAGAAGCTGCCGACGCTCACCGTCGTCGCCAACAACCAATCCTGGCTCGCGGTGCGGCAATCCACCCTCGACGTCTTCCCCGACGGCCACGCCGCCAAGGCCAATGTGATGGCGCTCACCGAGCTCAAGCCCGCGCCCGACTACGAGAAGGTGATCGAGACCTGCGGCGGGCGCGGCGAGAAGGTCGAAAGCCCCGGCGACCTGGCGCCCGCGCTCGAGCGCTCGCTCGACGCGGTGCGCGCCGGCACCCCGGTGACGCTGAACGTGCTGACGCAGGCGAGGCGGTAGGCTGTAGAATTCTACTTCGGCAAATTCTTCATGTAGTCGGCGAGGAAGGCGCGCACCTCGGGCGCCACGGTGAGCGCGCGTTGCGCCACCTGCGGCGTGTCGGGGCCGCCCGCCCATTGCGGCACGAAGCCGAAGGTCTTCTCCGCCTCCTCGGCATAGGCCGTGTCGGCGTTGACGCGGGCAATCCCCGCGCGCAGCGCCTCGACCGCCGGCTGCGGCGCGTCGGGCGGCATGACGATGAGGCGCTGGATGATGCCGTCGGCGGCGATGATCGCCTTGTAGATGTCCCAGAGCTGGCCCGACGGCATGGTGCCTTTGATGCTCCGGTAGAGCTCGTGGAACATCGGCACGGGCAAGCCCTTCACGGCGTCGGGGACGAAGAACTCCTTGCCGTCGTAGCCGGCATCGAGGAAGACGGGGATCGCCTGTCCGGTCTTCACCATGGTCGGCTCGACCACGCCGCGATAGCTCGGCGGCGATTCCGAGAAGAAGTTGATCTCGCCGCGCTGGAACGCGAGTCGCGCCGCCGGGCTCGAGCGATAGCCGGTGACGTATTTGAACGGGATGCCGAGCATGTCCATGGCGAGCCGCAGCCGCAGGTCCTTCGGGGTGTCGACGCTCAAGCCGCCGACGATGAGGCCCTTCGCCTTGGCGATGTCGGCCGGCGCCTTCATCCCGGGCGCGACGTCGGTGCGCACGAAATGCACCGTGGTGCCGGGCTGGATGGCGACGAAGCGGTAGCTCTTGAAGTCGACGCGGAAGCGCGCGGGGTCGAGCGCATACATGAAGGCGGTGCCGGTGAAATAGCCGGCCATGGTGCCGTCGCGCGGCGCCACCTCGCCCACGAACTTGGCGCCGACGATGCCGCCGGCGCCCTCCATGTTCTGGACGACGATGTTGGGCGCCCCGTCGAGGTGGCGGGCGAGGTGCTTGGCGAACAGGCGGCCCTCGATGTCGGTGGGGCCGCCGGCCGCGAAGTTGATCAGGATGGTGAGCCGCTTGCCCTTGTAGAAGGGCTCGTCGGCAGCGGCGCCGGACGCCGCGGCGGCGACAATGATGGCGGCGCAAAAGCCGACGACCGCACGCACCAGCGACATCGCGATCTTCCCTCTCAGTCTTGCTGTGTTTTGCGCGAGCTTAACCGGCTCTCCGGTGCCGGGAAAGCGCGTTGCAAGATGCTGCACCCGCGATCAGAATGCGCGATCGAAGCTCGACCATGTCCGCGGAAGAGGAAGCGCCGTGCTGGAGAAAACCGTCAACGCCCAAGCCCAAGGCTTCAACGCCTACGACCGGCCGCACGCCGACCTGCGCGAATTCATCGCGCGCGCCGAGGACGCGGGCGAGATCGCGCGCATCGCCGGCGCCGATTGGAAGCTGGAAATGGGCACGCTGGCGGAGATCGTGAACCACGCGCGGCCGGAGCCGCCGGCGATCCTGTTCGAGGACGTGCCGGGCTATCCCAAGGGCATGCGGCTGCTCTCGGGCGCGACCAATTCGTCGAAGCGGCTCGCCATCACGCTGGGCTTGCCGGTGCCGAGCAATCCGCTCGACGTGGTGCGCGCCTATCGCGACCGCATGAAGACGCACCGGCCGATCCCGCCCAAGACCGTGGCGAAGGGGCCGGTGCTCGAGAACGTCGACCGCGACGGCAAGGTCGACGTGCTGAAGTTTCCGGTACCGTTCCTGCACGAGCTCGACGGCGGCCGCTATATCGGCACCGACGACCTCGTGATCATGCGCGATCCCGAGGAGAACTGGGTCAACGGCGCCACCTACCGCGCCATGGTGCAGGACAAGAACCACGTCTCGCTCTGGATCTCGCCGGGCAAGCACGGCAGGCAGATTCGCGAGAAGTATTTCCGCGCCGGAAAGCCCTGCCCGGTGCTGATCTCCTGCGGGCACGATCCGCTGCTCTTCCTCGCCGGCGGCAACGAGCTCAAGTTCGGCCTTTCCGAATACGATTACGCCGGCGGCCATCGCGGCGAGCCGTGCGAGATCGTGCTGAGCGAGCTGCACGGCCTGCCGATGCCGGCGCATGCCGAGATCGTGCTCGAGGGCGAGATGGTCGAGGGCGTGAAGGCCAGGGAGGGGCCGTTCGGCGAGTTCACCGGCTATTACGCCTCGAGCCCGAGCGAGCAGCCGGTGGTGGAGGTCAAGCGCGTCTATTACCGCAACGACCCCATCCTCGGCATCGCCTCGCCGATGCGCCCGCCGTCGGACTTCTCCTTCAGCAAATGCGTGATGAAGGCCGGCATGATCTGGGACGAGGTCGAGCGCGCCGGCCTGTCCGGCGTCGCCGGGGTGTGGGTGCACGAATTCGGCGGCGCGCGCATGTTCAACGTCGTCGCCATCAAGCAGGCCTATCCCGGCCACGCGCGGCAGGCCGGCCTGCTCGCCGCCGGCTGCCAGTCGGCGTCCTATCTCGGGCGCTTCGTGGTGGTGGTCGACGAGGACGTCGACCCAGCCGACCTGTTCGACGTGATGTGGGCGATGTGCACGCGCTGCGACCCCGCGAGCGACATCGAGTTCGTGCGCCGCGCCTGGAGCGGCCCTTTGGATCCGTTGCTGGACAAGTCGAGCTCGACCAACTCGCGCGCCATCATCGACGCCTGCCGGCCGTTCGAACGGCTCAAGGACTTTCCGGCGGTCGCGCGCGCGAGCCCTGAGCTCACGCACAAGGTCAAGGAAAAGTTCGCCGATCTCCTCGCCAAGATCGGCTGCGCGTAGTGCCGCGGGTGT
Organism: uncultured Alphaproteobacteria bacterium; assembly: GCA_963758945.1. Lineage (GTDB taxonomy): Bacteria > Pseudomonadota > Alphaproteobacteria > Rhizobiales > Xanthobacteraceae > VAZQ01. The sequence goes on from CAVWXY010000003.1 coordinate 131,539, forward strand.
CACCTCTCCCCGCTCGCGGGGAGAGGTCGACGCGCGAAGCGCGGCGGGTGAGGGGGACTATCAGCCGCCCGAGATCCTGGAGAGTCCCCCTCACCCCAACCTCTCCCCGCAAGCGGGGAGAGGGAGCGCACCGTGCCTGCGGCTCCCACAGCTTCTCGAAACTGCAACAGAGGGAACTCACCCATGCCGCACCCATTCGCCGAGCTGCGCCACGAGCTCGCCGTCGCCAACCGCATCCTTGCCAACGAAGGCATCCTCGATGCGTTCGGCCATATCAGCGCCCGCAATCCGAAGGACCCCAACCGCTATTTCATCTCCCGGCACCGCGCCTCCGAGCTGGTCGAGCCGTCCGACGTCATGGAGATGACGCTCGATTCCGAGCCGGTGGTGCCGACGCGGCTGCGCCTCTACAGCGAGATGGTGATCCACGGCGAAATCTACAAAGCGCGGCCGGACGTGAATTCGGTCTGTCACCACCATGCGGCGGCGGTGCTGCCGTTCTGTGCGACCGGGGTCGAGCTCGTCCCGCTGTTTCACCTCGGCGGCACGCTGGGAGAGAAGGTGCCGTTCTGGGACAGCCGGGACGAGTTCGGCGATACCAGCCTGCTGGTGCGCACGCCGGAGGAAGGGGCCTCGCACGCCCGCGCGCTCGGCCCGCACTGGCTGCTGCTGCTGCGCCGCCACGGCGCCTCGCTCGCCGGCAAATCGGTGCGCGAATGCGTGTTCCGTTCGATCTACACCACGCGCAACGCCGAGCTGCAGCTGCGCGCCATGGCGATCGGAACCCTGGGGCCGCTGTCGCCGGGCGAGGTGGCGAAATGTGGCGGCCACAATCTCGGCTCGCGCGGGGTGGAACGCGCGTGGGAATACTGGGTGACGCGGCTGCAGAAGGCGGAAGCGATGTGGGCCGCGGCCGGCGGCCTGACCCGAATGAAGGGACTCGACGCGGTGGCGCGGCCGCAGACGGCGGGGCTCCCGCCCGCCAAGGCGGCGACGCGACGCGCCGGCAAGACCGGCGCCAAGACGGCGGCCGCCGCGAAGAGGGCGAAGAAGAAGCGCTGACGTCGCGTAAAGAATTCGTAAACAATCGTCGAGCGATCATCGCAGCGAGCGCGCGCATGACGCTGCTTTGCGTCTTGCGGTGCAACACAGTGTCACAAGAGTTGACGCGAGAGCCCGATTATCGCCAAAAACGATTCGTACTCGCACGCCACGCCGAACACGCAGGCGACGTCAACGAACGTCGGGGAACTAAGATGCAAACGAAGAAGACTTACCAGGTGCAGCATTGGCCCGACGGCCAATGGAGTCCCACGCACAACTGGCGCAAGGTCGAGGCCGCCACCGCAAAGGAGGCGGCGGAGAAAGTGTGCGGCCTTGCATTGCGCGAGCAGGGCACGCTGGCGCAACTGCGCGCCCGCGTCCTTACCTTGGGCGATTTCAAGCAGCGCAGCGCCACGCCGTTCTATGCGGCGGAGTAGCAATATCTGACCGGAGCGCGTCCCTGAACGCAACCGGAGTCCACGCCGCCGGACCATGCGCCAGATCACCGAGCTCTGTCCCTCGAGCGCTGCATCCGACAAGTCGATCCCGGCGACGGCGGCACGCGCGTTGCGGCACGTTCCGCATGGCGAAACGCGGGCCGTCATGCCTCGTCCGCCGAGCGTTGCGCGCCTTCCCGTAATCCCGTAATGACAGCGCACGGTCCCACCAAAGCGCGCTTGCAGCTACGGCCGTAACGAATCGCCCAAGCGCCGCCGATTTGAGGGGAGGCGCCGGAATGACGGGCATGTACGAGCAGGCGCGGCCGGGCATGGGTCACAACCAGCCCGACGAGTATGCCGAGGAGAAGAAGCACGAGAAGTGGGAGCGCTGGGCGAAGAAGCGCACCTTCGTGCGCGCGTTGGAAGGCACCTACAGCCATCTCTACAAGGCGCTGCTCGAGGAGAAGCGGGTCTATCCGTCGCGCGACGTGCCGTGGAAGGGCGGGCCCGGACAGTTCGGCAAGAGCGTGATCAGCCCGCAGGCGACCGGCATCATCCAATCGCTGGAGTCGCATATCGAGGCTTACGCGCCGGGCGCCTACGGCCAGAAGCACGGCCACCTCAACAGTGCGGTGTTCTACGTGCTCAAGGGCCGCGGCCACGACGTGCACGACGGCCGGCACATCCCCTGGAAGGCCGGCGACGTGATGATCGTGGAGAACGGCTGCGTCCACCAGCACTTCAACGACGATCCGGAGGAGGAGGCGATCCTCTTGGTGTTCAAGGCCAAGCCGCTGTTCCTGTTCATGCACCTCCTGTTCCAGAAGATCGTGGAATGGCCGCCGGACAAATTGCCGCCCGGCCAGGACAGCTACAAGCCGCCGAATATCTGACGGGAAGCGGCATCGGGTCGACCCGTTTTCCGCGGCGAACCGGCGCCAGCCCGGAACAAGCCCGAGGGCGCAGGTAAGCCGGAAACGCTATTCAAGGAGATCACATGTCGTTCGAGGACAAGGACGCCGCGCTGTCCGGCTCCGCCACGTGCACGTTCCACGCCGACGACATCGCGGCCTCGGAGGATTTCCGCCGGCGCTACGAGGAGCTGACCAACGTCGTCAAGGCCGAGGACATGCCGTGGGAGCGCTCGCCCGACGGGCTGATCAAGCACCTCGTGCACCATCGCCTCGACACGCGCGAATGCTGCGTGGAGGCCTATATGCAGTTCCTCAAGGCGGGGGAGCGCTCCGGCAGTCACCGGCACATGTGGGAGGAGATCATCTTCGTGGTCGAAGGCTCGGGCTACGACCTGCATTGGGACATGAAGTTCGAGTGTCTCGACGCCTTCAAGTGGGAATGGGCGGAGGTGCCTAAGAAGTTCGAGTGGCAGCAGGGCGACTACATCTACATCCCGCCCTTCACCACCCATCAGCACCTCGCGAGCGCGGATGCGCGCCTGATCATGATGAGCAACCGGATGGTCAAGGAGATGGGCTTCGACTGGTTCGATCAGGTCGAGTGCGCGCCGGGGTTCGAGCCCGGCCGGAAATAGGCCGGTCGCGAGAGCGCGCAGATGCAGGACCAAACCAAGCGCGGACAAGTCGCCAACCAGAACTATCGCGGCTGGCAGTCCGACGTCATCGTCGACCTCATCAAGCGCTACGGCTTCCCCTACATCACGCTCAATCCCGGCGCGAGCTTTCGCGGCCTCCACGACTCGCTGGTCAATTACGGCGGCAACGAGCCGCCGATGATGCTGTGCCAGCACGAGGAGATCGCCGTGCAGATCGCGCACGGCTATGCCAAGGCCACGGGCAGGCCGATGGCGGTGATCCTGCACAACCTGGTCGGCCTGCTGCACGCCTGCATGGCGATCTATTACGCCTATATCGACCGGGTGCCGATCTTCATCATCGGCGCGACCGGCCCCATGGACGAGGGCAAGCGGCGGCCGCACATCGACTGGACGCATTCGGCGCTGGTGCAGGGCAACGCCGTGCGCGACTACGTGAAGTGGGATTACCAGCCGACCGCGATCGAGGGCGTGCCGGAGAGCTTCGCGCGCGCCTATTCGATCATGACCACCGAGCCGCAGGGCCCGGTCTACATGTGCTACGACGCCGCGCTGCAGGAGGAGCCGCTCGCGCGCGAAGTGCCGCTGCCGCCGCCCGGCGCGGCCGCGACGCCGGCGCCGATGGCCCCCGACCCGGCCGCGATCGCGGCGATCGCGGACAAGCTGGTCGCGGCCGAGCAACCCATGCTGCTGGCGGAATATGCCGGCCGGCGCGCCGGCGGCTTCGAGAGCATCGTGGAACTGGCCGAGACCACCGGCGCGGCGGTCTGGGACGTCAACAACGCGCTCAATTTCCCCAACCGGCATCCGCTCTGCCTGAGCATGGACAAGCAGACGCTGCGCCGCACCGATCTGATCGTGGGCCTCGACGTCAACGACTGGGAGAAGCAGCTCACCGAGCTCAACAACGCCAAGCGCACGCGCGAGGCGCTCACGCCGCCCTCGTGCGATTTCGTCGAGATCGGCTTCGGCGAGATCAACATCAGCAAGTGGGCGTTCGACTATTGCCGCATGCAGCCCTGCTCGATCCGGGCGCTCGGCGATACCGCGCTCGGCATCCCGGCGCTCACCCGCGCGTGCCAGGAGCGCATCGCCGGCGACGGCGCGCTCGCGCGCCGGATCGCCGAACGCAAGATGGCCATCGGCAAGCGGCACGACGAGGTGTGGGCGCAATGGCAGGAGGAGGCGCGCAGGAACTGGGACGCCTCGCCGATCACGTTCGCGCGCCTCGCGCTCGAAATCTGGGAGGTGATCAAGCACGAGGACTGGGTGCTGAGCGCCAACAACCTCAAGCAGCAGGTGCGCAAGCTGTGGGATTTCGACCAACCCCATCGCCATCCCGGCGTGGAGCTCGGCACCTCGACCCAGATCGGCATCTCGCTCGGCGTCGCGCTCGCGCACAAGGGCTCAGGGCGCATCGTGGTCGACATCCAGCCCGACGGCGACCTGATGTTTGACGCCGGCGCGCTCTGGATCGCCGCCAAATACCAGATCCCGATGCTGGTCGTGATGCATAACAACCGCGCCTATTACAACGACTGGGAGCACCAGATCCGCATGGCGAAGCTGCGCGGCACTGACGAGGCCAAGGCGCATATCGGCATGGACCTGTTCGGGCCGGCGCCCGATTTCGCGGCGCTCGCCCGCGCCATGGGCTGCTACGGCGAAGGGCCGATCGAGCGGCCGGCCGACGTCCGCCCGGCGCTCGAGCGCGCGCTCGCCGAGGTGAAGAAGGGACGGCTGGCGCTGGTGGACACCATCACCCAGCACCGGTGACGGCGGAACCGTAGCCCGGATGGAGCGAAGCGAAATCCGGGTTTCGCGCGAGACCCGCAGCTTGCCGCAGCACTTGCGCCCTTCGCACTTCCGCTCGGCGGTTCGCACTGGCGGGCTACGCGACGCCAACAGACATGCACTACGCCGGCTCGAGGCCCATGCGCGCGAGCAGCGGCGGGGAGCGGGAGGCAAGGAACTTCACCAGCGCCGCGGCTCCCTTCGGGTCCTTCGCCGCCGCCAGCACGCCGGCGGTAAACGTCGTGATCTTCTGCAGCGACGGCGGCAGCGGACCGACGACCTCGACGCCGGCCACCGGAAGAAGCTCGCTGATCTGCTGCACGCCGAGCTCGGCATCGCCCTTGGCGACCAGTTCCCCGACCGGAGTGCCGGGATCGGGCATCACGATCTTCGGCCGCATCTCCTCGGCGATGCCGAGGCGGGCGAGCACGGTCGGAAAGTAGATACCGCTCATGCCGCTCTTGGAATGGGCGACCGACTTGGCCGCGATCAGCGCGCGCTTGAGCGCTTCGGGCGAGGCGATGTCAGGCTTGGCCGCGCCCTTGCGCACGGCGATGCCGATGCCGGAGCGGGCGAGGTCGACGCGGCTGCCGGCAGCCACCTTCCCGCGCGCGATCAGGCCGTCGATCGCCTCCGCGGTGAGGATGGCGAGATCGCCCGCTCGCGCCGGCCTCGAGCTCCGCGAGCAGAGCCTTCGCCGATCCCCAGGTGGTCGCGACCTTGCTCGTGCCGGGGCGCTCGAATTCGGGGACCAGCTCGCTCATCACCGACTTCATGCCGTTGGTGCAGAGAACCTTCATCGCGGCGTTCCTTTGTGTTTCTGCAACCGCCCCCGCTCAAGGAGGGGGCCGCTCTCTCACTCCGTCTCGATCAGCACCCGGTCGTTCTCGACCACGGTCTTGTAGGTCTTGATCGGCACCATGCACGGCGGCGACGCAACCTCGCCGCTCTTGATATTGAACTGGCCGCCGTGGAAAGGACATTCGACCACATCGCCCTCGACGAAGCCTTCCGAGAGCGAGCCGGGGCCATGCGTGCAGTTGTCGTCGATGACGTAGAACTCGCCCTCCAGGTTGAAGACCGCGACCGCCAGGCCCTCGGTCTCGACCTTCAGCGCACTGCCGGGCGCGACCTCGGCGGCGGCGCAGAGATCGATGCGGGTCGGTGCGGACATCCCCTCACTCCTCGTTGACGCGTCCTGGGCCAAGATGCCATGTCTATTGCAAGAGTGGGAGAGGAGCGCGCGCTCTGCAAGAAGCCGGCGCGCGCATGCAGGCGAGCACGAGGGGAAGAGGACGGCAGCCGTGGACAGCGAAAGCGCCCGCATGAGCTCGGCCGCGGAGGCCCGGTTCCGGATCGACTACCCCAATTCCCAGCCGCGCGCGGTCAAGGTGGTCGCGCTCGACGAGGCGAGCGAGCGCGTGGTCAAGCGCGTGGCGCAAGCGAGCTGGCAGCGCGCCACCTTCTTCACCTCGATCAGGGTCGACGGCGCGCCGACGCGCGCCGACGAACCCGGCTCAGGGCGAGAGTCCGGTTCAGGGCGAGGGTCATCAGCGCATGTACGCGCGTCGTCCAACTCGCTATCCGCGCGCACTACAGAGTTGCCGCGCTGGCCGCTCGCCAGCGCGGCGGGCGGCGAGGGCTGGTCGATGCAGGCTTGGCTCGGCGATCTCGCCGGCCACACCAAGGCGCTGGTCGAGGAGGTGGCGTCCGCCGACCTCGTGGTGATGGTGTCGAGCGCCGGCACCCGCGCGCAGACCGCCGCGGTCATCGGCGAAGCCTGCGCCGCGCGCAAGGTGATGACGATGGCGCTGATCATCGGCAGCGAGCGGCGCTCGGACGAGGAGCTCTCGCAGACGCTTGCCGCGCTGCGCCCTTACGCCTCCATGCTGGTCATCGCCAACGGCGACGAATACATCGAGGAAATGCTCTCGGCGTTGCGGGCCTGACCCGCCGCTGCCCAACGCGTAGGGTGGACAAAGGCGCGCAACATCTTGAGTTTGTCGCGAGCTGGCTCTGCGCCTTTGCCCACCCTCCAGGTTCGCGGGCGTGACGTTCATTGAACGCCGCGATAGCCGAGCCGCTTCGACACCGCCGCCGCGGTCGCGATCACATGCGGGATGCAGGCGGCGATCGATTTTTTCGAAAGGCGGGTGACCGGCCCCGCCACCCCGACCGCCGCCACCACGCCGCCGCCGTCGTCGCGGATGGGCGCGGCGATGCAGATCATGCCGATCTCGCTCTCCTCGTCCTCGATCGCGCAGCCGCGCTGGCGCGTGGCACCGAGCGCCTTGATGAATCTCTCGGCGCTGGTGATGGTCTTGGGCGTGCGCGGCGGCAGGCCGGCGGCGAGCACGCGCTCGACCACGTCGGCCGGCTGAAAGGCGAGCATCGCCTGACCCTCGGCGGTGCAATAGGCCGGCTTGCGCACCCCGATGTCCGAGCGCATGCGGATCGCGTGCGTCCCCTCGAGATTGTAGACGTACATGATCTCGCTGCCGTCGAGGATGGCGAGATGCACGCTCTCGTTGATCTGCTCGCGCAGATCGTAGAGATGCGGCCGCGCCTCGTTGGAGACGTTCATGCGCCGCCGCACCAGCGCCCCGAGCCGGAACAGCACGATGCCGAGCCGGTATTTGCCGCTGTCGCGGTCCTGCTCGAGCAGCCCTTCCGCCACCAGCGTCACCGCCAGCCGATGGACCGTGCTCTTGGCGAGCGCGAGCCGGCGGGCCAGCGCGCTGATGCCGATCTCGACCTCGTCTTCGGAGAACGCGTTGAGCAGCCGGATCGCCGTCGCCACCGAGGACAGACGCCGGCGCCGTCCCTGCGCCTCGGTCTTGCCGGCTGCCTTCTTCCTCGCCATCGCCACGCGCGCCAAGACCTCGGTGCGCGGCGTTCCGCCCCGCGGACCGTTGTTCCAGAACATCTAGGCGTGGCCGCATCGACGTGTCAATAATCGCCCCTCACCGGCGTGAGCAGTGGGGACGTGGCGCATGAATGCCGCCAACAAGATCGTCGTTGTCGGCGGCGGACCGGCGGGTGTAGCAGCGGCGCTGGCGGCGAGGCAGCAGGACCCCGCCGCGGCCGTGCTCTTGCTCAACGACGAGCAGCACGAGCCCTACGAGAAGCCGCCGCTGTCCAAGGCCGTCCTGGCGGGGAAGGCAATCCCGGCGGACGCGCCGATCGCGGGGCCGAAGGGCGTCGCCGCAGCCGGCGTCACGTTGCGAGCCGGCGCGCGGGTGGCGGCGATCGATCGTGGCGCGCGAGCGGTCGTGACCGAGGCGGGCGAACGCATCAGCTACGGCAGGCTCGTGCTCGCCACCGGCTCGGTCAATCGCCTGCTGCCGCTGTTTCCGGCGGGACGCAAAGGCATCTACTACCTGCGCAGCGAGGCGGAGGCGTGCGCGCTCAAGGCGCATCTGCAGCGGAGCCGCACCTTGCTGGTCGTCGGCGGCGGCCTCATCGGACTGGAAGTGGCGGCATGCGCCGCCGAGCTCGGCGTGAGCACCAGCGTGATCGAGATCGCGCCGCGCATCCTCGCGCGCGTGTGCGACGCGGAGACCGCCACGCTGATCGAAGCGCGCCACCGCGCGCAAGGGGTTGCGATCCGCGCCGGCACCGCCGCGACCCTGCTGCGGGACTTGCCGGACGGGCGGCTCGCGGTCACCACCACGGCAGGCGACGAGATCGCAGCGGATCTCATCGTGGTGGGAATCGGCGCGGCGCCCGACGACCGGCTGGCGAAAGCGGCGGGCCTCGCCACGCAAGACGGCATCGTCGTCGACGATCACGGCCGCACGTCCGATCCGGCGATCTTCGCCGCCGGCGACTGCACGCGTTTTCCCGGGCCGCACGGACCGGTACGGCTGGAGAATTGGCGGCATGCCCAGGAGCACGGCGCGATCGCCGGCCGCAACGCCGCCGGCGCCGACGTCGCCTACAACGTCGCGCCCTCGTTCTGGTCCGAGCAATACGACATGTACATCCAAGGCGTGGGCTGGCCGCTCGTCGAGCCGAGCGCGCGCGTGCGCCGGCCGCTCGGCGGGACCGCGACGCTGATGTTCGAGCTCGACGGCCCCCGCCTCGCCTATGCTCTGGGGATCAACGCGCAGCGCGACCTGGCAGTGGCGCGGCGGTTGATCGAGCGCCGCTTGCCGGTCGCCGCCGGCGATCTCGCCGATGCCACCCAGCCGCTCACACAATTACTGAAGGCGAGAGCGTAGCCGCGGCAAGGCCTCAGGCGAGCACAATGGCAAACGCCGGCAAGGACCGGGCCGTGCAGTCGAGGACGCCGCGATGATCGCACCGGGGACGAGGTCGGCGAGCAGCCCATCGGGGAACCGGTCGAGGACGCCCGCCGCATCGAGACGACCAGCGCGCCCAAGTGGACGCGACCAAGTGGACGCGACCAGCCCTGTAGGTGGGTTAGCCGTGAAGCTGCCGCCGGCGACCCGCCGCCCGATTGCCGGTCAGGATAAGTCCATCGCCGAGACGCCGCCGTCGACGAACAGATTGGCGCCGTAGACGAACGAGGAATCCTCGCTCACCAGAAACAGCACCGCCCTCGCCGCCTCCACCGGCTGGCCGGGGCGCTTGGCCATGTTCGGCACCGGCCGGGCGGGATCGAACTCGTCCCTGCCGACCGGCGAGCCGATCTTGTTCGGCACGATCGCATTGACCCTGATCTTGTGCGGGGCGAGCTGCGCCGCCATGGCGCGGGTCAGGTTGGCGACGCCGCCCTTGGCCGCGGAATAGGCGATGGCGCGGCTTCGCCCCATGAAGCCCGAGGTCGAGCCGATATTGACGATGCGCCCGCCCGAGCCCTGCGCCGCCATCTGCTGGGCGACGTGCTTGGCCATCAGGAACTGGCTCTTCAGCGTCACCGCCAGCACGCGGTCCCACTCCTCCTCGGTGATGTCGAAAATATGCTTGTTGTCGGAGATCGCGACGTTGTTGACCAGAATGTCGATGCGTCCGAAGCGCTCGGTCACCGCCTTGACCAGGGCGGCCACCTCGTTGCCCCTGGAGACATCGGCGGCGAACAGCTCGGCTTCGCCCCCGGCGGCGATGATGGCGCCGGCGACCCGCTCGCCGCGCGGCCTGTCCATGTCGACGATCGCAACCTTGGCACCCTCGGCGGCAAACAGCTTGGCAATCTCCTCGCCGATATTGCGCCCGGCGCCGGTCACGATCGCCACCTGATCCTTGAGCTTCATCTCGTTCCCCTGCATCGCAGCCCCGGTGTCATTACCTGCGCCCAGGGAGCGCGGCAACCAGTGGTCCGATTCCGAAGTTCGTCAGCACTCGCGGCACGTTCAGATACGTACTTCGGAATCTGAGGACCACTGGCAACTCTATAATTCTAGTGCCCCTTTTGAACCCGAAGTTCGCGAATCGCACTCGCCGCACGGTGTGCGCGAACTTCAGGTTCGGGGCACTGGCGCGGTCTCGCGGGACCACCGCGAACGTGATAAGGGTAATGCTCAGAACATGGATTTCGTCGTGACCGCGCCGCTCAAGACCGTCGAAGGCTCCGACATCGCCGCGCAGATGCACGCCATCGGGCGCCAGGCGAAAAGCGCCGCGCGCGTGCTCGCGCTCGCCGGCACGACACAGAAGGACGCGGCGCTGGCGGCGATGGCGCAGGCGATACGCCGGAGCAAGACGGACATCCTCGCCGCCAATGCCCAGGACTTGGCCGAAGCCAAGACGGCAGGCGCCACGGCGGCGTTTCTCGACCGCCTCGCGCTCGACGACCCGCGCATCACCGCCACCGCCGACGGCCTCGACGTGGTGCGCGCGCTCGGCGATCCGGTCGGCACGGTGACGGAGCGCTGGACGCGGCCGAACGGCATGACCATCGAGCGCGTGCGCGTGCCCCTCGGCGTCGTCGGTGTCATCTACGAGAGCCGGCCGAACGTCACCGCCGATGCCGCCGCGCTGTGCCTCAAGGCCGGCAATGCCGCCATCCTGCGCGGCGGCTCGGAAAGCCACCGCTCGAACCGCGCCATTCATGCCGCGCTGACGGAGGGGTTGCGCAGCGCCGCCCTGCCCGAGGCTGCGATCTCGCTGGTGCCGACACGCGACCGCGCCGCCGTGGGGATGATGCTTTCCGGCCTCGACGGTGCGCTCGACGTCATCGTCCCGCGCGGCGGCAAGAGCCTGGTCGCGCGCGTCCAGGCGGAAGCGCGCGTCCCGGTGTTCGCCCACCTCGAGGGCATCTGCCACGTCTACGTGGACAAGGCCGCGCGGCTCGACATGGCGAAGATGATCGTTCTCAATGCCAAGATGCGGCGCACCGGGGTCTGCGGCGCGGCCGAGACGCTGCTCGTCGACCGCGCAGCGGCGCCGACGCATCTGGCGCCGCTCGTCGGGATGCTGCTCGACGCCGGCTGCGAGGTGCGCGGCGACGAGGCGACGCGGGCCGTCGATCCCCGCGTAGGGCCGGCCAGCCAAGACGACTGGTCGACCGAGTATCTCGACGCCGTCATCTCCGCCAAGCTGGTCGACGGCGTGGACGCCGCGATCGCGCATATCGAGCGCTTCGGCTCGCATCACACCGATTCGATCGTGACCGAGGATCCGGACGCGGCGGAAAAATTCCTCAGCCAGGTCGACTCCGCCATCGTCCTGCACAATGCCTCGACGCAATTCGCCGACGGCGGCGAGTTCGGCTTCGGCGCGGAGATCGGCATTGCCACCGGCCGCTTCCACGCGCGCGGGCCGGTCGGGGTCGAGCAGTTGACCAGCTTCAAGTATCGGGTGCGCGGCTCGGGACAGATCAGGCCGTGACCCGTCCGTTGCGCAAGTACGGCCCGCTCCCGGCGGAAGCCGGGCCACCATCGCCTTCGCCGGAAGAGGACGGAACGGCGCGGGTCGTGCTCCCGCCGCATGCGCCGGGGATGCGCATCGGCCTGTTCGGCGGCACGTTCGATCCGCCGCACGAGGCCCATCTGGGCGCTTGCCTGCTGGCGATGAAACGCCTCGGTCTCGACCGGGTCTGGTGGCTGGTCACCCCGGGCAACCCGCTCAAGGATACGCGCGGCCTCGCGCCGCTTGCGGCACGCATCCTTGCCGCCAAGGCGCTGGCGCGCCATCCGCGCATCGACGTCACCGGCATCGAGGCGCAGATCGGCACGCGTTATACCTACGAGACCATCGCCTATCTGCGCCGCCACTGCCCGGGCGTCCGCTTCGTCTGGATCATGGGCGCCGACAACCTGCGCAGCTTCCACCGCTGGCAGAAATGGCGCGGGATTGCCGCCATGGTCCCGATCGCGGTGGTCGACCGGCTCGGACCGAGCCTCTATGCCGGCGGCAGCGCCGCAGCCCAGGCGCTGGCGCGTGCACGCGTCCCCGAGACCGCGGCGAAGTCGCTGCCCGACCGCAAGCCGCCGGCCTGGGTTTACATCCACGGCCTGAAGTCGCCGCTGTCCTCGACCGCGTTGCGCGCCGCCCGTCACAAAACCGATGCCAAAATACCACAGTATGAGGATTGTGGAACGCCGGCAGGTTGAAACCGTTAACCGGCCGTGCCTATCTTAGTGGTGTCCCGCTTTGCGGGCGGTGAATGCAGCGAAAGGAAAGGACCTCTGCCAACCCCTGCAGTCTCTCGCGCTGGCGCCCGCCGCGCCGCCGAACCCATCTCCAAGGTGCGCCCTGACGCCGAGGAGATTCTCCGCTTGGTCCTCGCCCGGCTCGACGAGATGAAAGCCGAGGACACCGTCACCATCGATCTCACCGGCAAATCGACGATCGCCGACACCATGGTCGTGACCTCCGGAAGGTCCAACCGTCATGTCGGCTCGGTCGCGGATCGCGTGCTGGACGACCTCGCCGAGGCCGGCGTGCCGAAGGCGCGGGTCGAGGGCATGCCGCACTGCGACTGGGTGCTGATCGACGCCGGCGACGTCATCGTCCATGTCTTCCGGCCGGAAGTCCGCGCCTTCTACAATCTCGAGAAGATGTGGGCGACGACCCGACGGGCGAGCTGAGAAGCCCCCTCCGACGGCGGGCGGCGCTTTGGCGGGTTGAGCCGGCACACGGTCCGTGCGTATCCTGACGCATGCGCATCGTGGTCGCCGCCGTCGGCCGCCTGAAGCACGGTCCTGAGCGCGAGCTGGCGGAGCGCTATCGCAAGCGCGCGGCCGGCGCCGGTCGCGGCGCCGGACTGGGCGCCTTCGACATCGTCGAGATCAAGGAGAGCCGCGCCGGCGACGCCGCGCGGCGCATGATCGAGGAATCGATCGCCGTCGCGAATGTCATCCCGGAGCGCGCCGTCAGCGTGATCCTGGACGCCCGCGGCGAGAGCATCAGCAGCGACACCTTCGCCTCTCGCCTTCAGGGCTGGCGAAACGAGGATAGACCCGCGGTCGTGTTCATCATCGGCGCCGCCGATGGCCTCGCGCCGATGCTGCGCGAGCAGGCCGACCTGGCCATCGCCTTCGGTGCGGCGACCTGGCCGCATCAACTGGTCCGCATCATGCTGTTGGAGCAGCTCTACCGCGCTGTCACGATCCTGGCCGGGCATCCCTATCACCGCGGGTGAGCGAGCCCGGCCGGGAGGTCTTAATCCGGTACCAAATCATGGGCTATCCGATACGGCGCTGGAACCGTTTTTGCATGGAAACGGGGTTGATGCGGGCGGTATTGCCTCTTTCCGTCGTTCTCCGCCGAGCGCTCCTGGCGGCTGCCGGAATTTTGTCGCTCGGACTCATCGCTGCCGCGGCCCAGACCCCGCGCGGCCGCCCTCCCGCCGATGCCGGCCAGCCGGCCCGTCCGCCGGCAAGCCTCGACAGCCTCAAGGAACGCGACCAGGAGCTTGAACGGCTCCGGACCGAGCAACGCAGGACACTCGAGAACGAGGCAACGCTCAAACGCGAGATCGAATCGATCGCCGACGACCGGCGCAAATTCAATGAGCGGATCATCGAAACTGCCGCCGGCGTCGTCGCGGTGGAGGAGCGAATCGCCCAGACCCAGGAGCGCCTGGAGGCGCTCGACGACAACGAGCAGACGCTGCGGGCGTCGCTGGAGCAGCGGCGCGAGCTCACCGCCGAGGTGCTGGCGGCGTTGCAGCGCATCGGCCGACAGACGCCGCCCGGGCTCATGATCAGAGCCGAGGATGCGCTGCAGTCGGTGCGCTCGGCGATGATCCTCGGGGCGGTGCTGCCCGAGATGCGCCATCAGGCCGAGGTGCTGGCGGCCGATCTCGCCCAGCTCGTGGGCTTGCGCAAGCAGATTGCCGCCGAGCGCAGCCGCCTGGCGCGCGATCTGTTCGTGCTCGCCGACGAGCAACGCCGGCTCTCCCTGTTCATCGACGAGCGCCAAAAGCGTCAGGCGGAAGCGGAACAGGCGCTGGCCGACGAGCGCCAACGCGCCGCGCAGCTTGCGCGCCAGGCCGAGAGCCTCAATCAACTTATCGTCAAGCTCGAGCAGGGGCTCGATACCGCCTCCCGCGCCGCGCGGGCTGCAGCGCGCGCGAGCGAGGACCGCAAGGCGCTCGCGGCGAGGCCGGACTTGGCTGCGCTTCACGATCCGGGACGATTGACCCCGGCGGTCGCCTTCGCCGCGGCCAAAGGCACGCTGCCGCTGCCGGTCAAGGGCGCCAGAATCAAGGAATTCGGCGCGCCGGACGGCCTCGGGGGCACCGAAAAGGGCCTATCGATCGCTGCCCGGCCGGGGGGGCAGATCACCGCCCCCTGTGACGGATGGGTGGTCTTCGCCGGCGCCTTCCGCAATTATGGCCAACTCTTGATCCTTAATGCCGGCGACGGATATCATGTATTGCTCGCTGGGATGGAACGGATATCCGTTGACTTGGGACAATTCGTAGTGACGGGCGAGCCCGTCGCGGTGATGGGCGGCGGAGCCCCGTCAGCCGTAGTTAGAGCGGGCGCTGCAAGCCAACCCGTACTATATGTGGAGTTCCGTAAGGACGGGATACCCGTCGATCCAGGCCCATGGTGGGCCGCAAACGAAGGCCAGAAGGTTCGCGGATGATGCGCAAAACTTCCCTGATACTCCTCGGTGCAGCGGCGGGCATGGCCGTGACGCTGGTCGCAACCCAGCCCCGCATCGTGTTCGACGGCGCGCGCGCGCAGGCCGCGGCCGCCGACACCTACCGGCAGCTCAGCCTGTTCGGCGACGTGTTCGAACGGGTGCGGGCCGACTATGTGGAGAAACCCGACGACGGCAAGCTCATCGAATCGGCGATCAACGGCATGCTGGCCGGGCTCGATCCGCATTCCAGCTACATGGATTCGAAGAGCTTCCGCGACATGCAGGTGCAGACCCGCGGCGAGTTCGGCGGTCTCGGCATCGAAGTCACCATGGAGGACGGCCTGATCAAGGTCGTGGCCCCGATCGACGAGACCCCGGCGGCGAAGGCCGGCGTCATGGCCAACGACATCATCACCCATCTCGACGACGAGCCGGTGCAGGGGCTCACCCTCAACCAGGCGGTCGAGAAGATGCGCGGGCCGGTGAACACCAAGATCAAGCTCAAGATCATGCGCAAGGGCCAGGACAAGCCGGTGGAGGTGTCGATCACCCGCGACATCATCCGGGTGCGTTCGGTGCGCTCGCGCCTGGAGGGCGACGACGTCGGCTTCATCCGCATCACTCAGTTCAACGAGCAGACCACCGAAGGCCTGAAGAAAGCCATCAGCGACATGTCCGCCCAGACCGGCGACAAGCTCAAGGGCTTCGTCATCGACCTGCGCAACAATCCCGGCGGGCTGCTCGATCAGGCGATCTCGGTCTCCGATGCGTTCCTGGACAAGGGCGAGATCGTGTCGACGCGCGGCCGCAACGCCGAAGAAACCCAGCGGTTCAACGCCCGCTCCGGCGACCTCACCAAGAGCAAACCGGTCATCGTGCTGATCAACGGCGGCTCGGCCTCCGCCTCGGAGATCGTGGCAGGCGCGCTGCAGGATCACCGGCGCGCGACCGTCATCGGCACGCGCTCCTTCGGCAAGGGCTCGGTGCAGACCATCATTCCGCTCGGCTCGGGCAACGGCGCGCTGCGATTGACCACGGCGCGCTATTTCACACCGTCCGGACGCTCGATCCAGGCGAAGGGCATCACGCCCGACATCGAGGTGCTGCAAGAGGTGCCGGACGAGCTCAAGGCGCGCACCGACACCCGCGGCGAGGCCTCGCTGCGCGGACATCTCAAGGCCGAGGGCGACGAGCAGACCGGCTCGCAGTCCTACATCCCGCCGGATCCGAAGGATGACAAGGCGCTTCACACGGCGCTCGACCTGATCCGCGGGGTGCAGAAGAACTCGGCCTATCCGCCGAACCCGAAGGGCTCGGTGCCGAACTAAGCCCGGAGCGACCGGTGCAGGAAAGCGGGGCGGCCGACAGGCCGCCCCGCTGTGTTTAGACCGAGCCCTCGATTCGGGCCGGCGTAGCGACTATGCATGCGGTGCTCGCGCCTACGCCGAACGACGGAACCGGCCAATGCCCCCTTTCGAATCCTTGCCCTATCGCCCCTGCGTCGGCATGGCGGTGTTCAACCGCGAGGGCCGTGTCTTCGTCGGCCGCCGCATCGACGGGCCCGAGCACGTGGACGCGGAGCATGCTTGGCAGATGCCGCAAGGCGGCATCGACCGCGGCGAGGATCCGTGGCCGGCCGCGCGGCGTGAGCTCTACGAGGAGACCAATATCCGTTCGGTCGAGAAGCTCGACGAGATCGCGGATGAGCTCTGCTACGACATCCCGCGCGAGATCGTGGGCCAAGCCTGGAAGGGAAAATACCGCGGGCAGTGCCAGAGGTGGTATGCGTTGCGCTTCACCGGAAAGGACAGCGAAATCGATATCGCCCATCCTGCCGGCGGCCACGATCCGGAATTCGCGGATTGGCGCTGGGAGCGGCTGGAGAATGTCCCCGACCTGATCGTGCCGTTCAAGCGCCAAGTCTACGAGCAGGTCGCGAAGGCGTTCGCGAAGTTTGCGCGGCGGTGAACAGCTCCCGTGTCGCGGACGCGCGAACGCGCAGCGTGAGCGAAGAGCCGGAACCTAGACTGGGAAAGGCGCGACGGGCCTCGCCCGTGACATCTCGGCTTGCGATTCTCGCATCAAACTAGGTCCCGGGTCTCGTTGCCCTCGCTCGACTCGCCCGGGACACGCGACCCCAGTTACTGCTCCAAGGCGGCCTGCAGCGCCTTGAGCTGATCGAGCTTGTGGGCGAGCTTGTCGCGCTGCCAGCCGTCGGTGGCGTCGGCGGCGTCCTCCTCGGCGTCCTTGATCACGCCGGCAAGCGCGGCGACGTCGAACTCGTCCACCGGCACGGCGAGCTCCGCGAGCACGCTCAGCCCCGCCGGACTGACCTCGGCAAATCCGCCGTTGACCACGACCCGCATCGCGCCGGCCTCGCCGTAGACGACGAGGATGCCCGGCCGCAGCGTGGTGATGACCGGCGCGTGCCCCGCCAGCACGCCGAAGTCGCCTTCGGAGCCCGGCAGGTCGACTTGCTCGACCTTGCCCGAGAACAGCAGCTTCTCCGGCGAGACGAGATCGAAGTGGAAGGTGGCCATGGCTGCGTCCGCTTTCTCGATCGTGACCCGCGGGCTTGACCACGCAAGTCGGATTTATCCGACTTGCTCACTTAATGTGCCGAACTCGGGTAAACCCGAGTTCGGATGGTCCATCAACGCATTGGCGTCCAGTTGAATGGATTGCCGGGTCAAGCCCGGCAATGACGCCTTCATTCTTGGTCCTAAGCCGCTTCCGCCGCGAGCTTCTTGCCCTTCTCCACCGCCTGCTCGATGGTGCCCACCATGTAGAAGGCCGCCTCCGGCAGGTAGTCGTATTTTCCTTCGCACAAGCCCTTGAAGCCGCGGATGGTGTCGGCGAGCTCGACAAATACGCCCGGCGTGCCCGTAAACACCTCGGCGACGTGGAAGGGCTGCGAGAGGTAGCGCTCGATCTTGCGCGCGCGCGCCACCGTGATCTTGTCCTCTTCCGAAAGCTCGTCCATGCCGAGGATGGCGATGATGTCCTGGAGCGCCTTGTAGCGCTGCAGGATCTGCTGCACCTGGCGCGCAACGGCGTAGTGCTCCTCGCCGACGATCATCGGCGAGAGCATGCGCGAGGTCGAGTTCGAGCGGGTCGACGGCGGGATAGATGCCCTTCTCCGCGATCGAGCGCGACAGCACCGTGGTGGCGTCGAGATGCGCGAACGAGGTCGCCGGCGCCGGGTCGGTGAGGTCGTCGGCCGGCACGTAGATCGCCTGCACCGAGGTGATCGAGCCCTTGGTCGTCGTCGTGATGCGCTCCTGCAGCGCGCCCATGTCGGTCGCCAGGGTGGGCTGATAGCCCACGGCGGAGGGAATGCGGCCGAGCAGCGCCGACACTTCCGAGCCGGCTTGCGTGAAGCGGAAGATGTTGTCCACGAAGAACAGCACGTCCTGGCCCTGGTCGCGGAAATATTCGGCAACGGTGAGGCCGGAGAGGCCGACGCGGGCGCGCGCCCCCGGCGGCTCGTTCATCTGGCCGTAGACCAGTGCGCATTTGGAGCCAGCGGCGGAGCCGTTGTTTTTTTTCGGGTCCTTGTTCACCCCGGATTCGATGAACTCGTAGTAGAGGTCGTTGCCCTCGCGGGTGCGCTCGCCGACGCCGGCGAACACGGAATAGCCGCCGTGAGCCTTGGCGATGTTGTTGATGAGCTCCTGGATGATCACGGTCTTGCCGACGCCGGCGCCACCGAACAGGCCGACCTTGCCACCCTTGGCGTAGGGCGCGAGCAGATCGACGACCTTGATGCCGGTGACCAGGATTTCCGCTTCGGTCGACTGCTCGGTGTAGAGCGGCGCCGGCTGATGGATCGGTCGCCGCTCCTGGTACGGCACCGGGCCGGCCTCGTCGACCGGATCGCCGACGACGTTCATGATGCGGCCGAGGGTCCCGTCACCGACCGGCACCGCGATCGGCTGGCCGGTGTCGGCGACCTCCTGACCGCGTACCAGGCCTTCGCTGGTGTCCATGGCTATCGTGCGCACGGTCGATTCGCCCAGATGCTGCGCGACCTCGAGCACCAGGCGGTTGCCCTGGTTCGTGGTCTCGAGCGCGTTGAGGATCGCCGGCAGGTGCCCCCCTTCGAACTGCACGTCGACGACGGCGCCGATGACTTGGGTGATGCGTCCGACTGGATTGGCCATGAATGGTCCTTGCTGTCTCGCAAATCTGTCGACTTGTCGCGCCGGCTCACACGGCTTCGGCGCCGGAAATGATCTCGATCAGCTCTTTGGTGATCATCGCCTGGCGCGTGCGGTTGTAGGTCAGCGTCTGCTTGCGGATCATTTCTCCGGCATTGCGGGTGGCATTGTCCATCGCCGTCATCTGCGCGCCGTAGAACGAGGCGGCGTTCTCCAAGAGCGCGCGGAAAATCTGCACCGAGATATTGCGCGGCAGCAGCTCGGCGAGGATTTCGTCCTCGTCGGGCTCGTATTCGTAGACCGCGCCGCCATTATCAGCGGCCTCGCCCGCGAACACCGGCGGGATGATCTGTTGCGCGGTCGGAATCTGCGCCATGACGGACCTGAACCGCGAGAAGAACAGGGTGCAGACGTCGAAGGTACCCTCTTCGTAGAGCCGCACGATCTTGTCGCCGATTCCTTCGGCATGCCCGAAACCGAGCGTGCGGACCGCGCGCAACTCGATGTGCTCGATGATTCGGCCCTGGTAGAGGCGGCGGAGTTGCTCGTAGCCCTTGCGACCGATGCAGAAGAACTTGACCTCCTTGCCATCGGCCATCAGCGCGTTCGCGCGCTCGCGCGCGAGCCGCACGATCGCCGAGTTGAACGGGCCGCACAGACCGCGCTCGGCGGTGCAGACCACGAGCAGATGCACGCTATCGCTGCCGGTGCCGACGAGCAGCCGCGGCGCCGCGCCGAGGTCGCCGACGGCGGCGGCGATGTTGCCGAGCACCTTTCCCATGCGTTCGGCATAGGGACGCGCGGCCTCGACCGCGGCCTGGGCGCGCCGCAGCTTGGAGGCCGCCACCATCTGCATCGCCTTGGTGATCTTCTGCGTCGCCTTGGTGGCGGCGATGCGCACGCGCATGTCTTTGAGGCTGGGCATCTCTGATCGGGACGACGGAGGACGGACGACGGAAGGCTACGCTGCGCGTCGATCGTCGGCGTCAGTTATCCGTCGTCTGTCCTCCGTCTGCTGTCCTCTGCTCAGGCGAACGTCTTAGCATAGCCGTCGACCGCCGCCTTGAGCTTGGCCGCGGTGGCGTCGTCGAGATCCCTGCTGTCGCGAATGGCGGCGAGGATGTCCTGATGCTGGGTGCGCATCAGCGCCAGCAATCCTGCCTCGAAGGCGCGCACCCGATCGACCGGAAGCGGATCGAGATAGCCGTTGACGCCAGCGAATATCGCCACGACCTGCTCCTCCATCTTGAGCGGCGAGAACTGCGACTGCTTGAGCAACTCGGTCAGCCGCGCGCCGCGATTGAGCAGGCGTTGCGTGGTGGCGTCGAGATCGGAGCCGAACTGCGCGAACGCCGCCATTTCGCGGTACTGTGCGAGCTCGCCCTTGATGCGACCGGCGACCTTCTTCATCGCCTTGGTCTGCGCAGCGGAGCCGACGCGCGAGACCGACAGGCCGACGTTCACCGCCGGGCGGATGCCCTGGTAGAACAGATCGGTCTCCAGGAAGATCTGGCCGTCGGTGATGGAGATGACGTTGGTCGGGATATAGGCCGAAACGTCGTTGGCCTGCGTCTCGATGACCGGGAGGGCGGTGAGCGAGCCGGCTTTGTTGGCGTCGTTCATCTTGGCGGCGCGTTCGAGCAGCCGCGAGTGCAGATAGAATACGTCGCCGGGATAGGCTTCGCGTCCGGGCGGGCGGCGCAGCAGCAGCGACATCTGGCGGTAGGCAACGGCCTGTTTGGAGAGGTCGTCGTAGATGATCACCGCGTGCATCCCGTTGTCGCGGAAATATTCGCCCATGGTGCAGCCGGAGAACGGAGCGAGGTACTGCATGGGCGCGGGGTCGGACGCGGTGGCCGCCACGATGATCGAATAGTCGAGCGCCCCGTTCTCCTCCAGCACCTTGGCGAACTGCACCACGGTGGAGCGCTTCTGCCCGACCGCGACATAAACGCAGTAGAGCTTGATCTTCTCATCACCGCTGGCGTTGAGCGCCTTCTGGTTCAGGATGGTGTCGAGCGCGATTGCGGTCTTGCCGGTCTGCCGGTCGCCGATGATCAGCTCGCGCTGGCCGCGGCCGATGGGAATCAGCGCGTCGATGGCTTTGAGGCCGGTGGCCATCGGCTCGTGCACGGATTTGCGCGGAATGATGCCCGGCGCCTTGACGTCGACCCGCCGGCGCTCCTGCGCCTCGATCGCCCCCTTGCCGTCGATGGGATTGCCGAGCGCGTCGACCACGCGGCCGAGCAGGCCCTTGCCGACCGGCACGTCCACGATGGCGCGCGTGCGCTTGACGATCTGGCCTTCCTTGATCTCGCGGTCCTCGCCGAAGATCACGATGCCGACATTGTCGGTCTCGAGATTGAGCGCCATGCCGCGCACGCCGTTCTCGAACTCGACCATCTCGCCGGCCTGGACGTTGTCGAGGCCGTAAACGCGGGCGATACCGTCGCCGACCGAGAGCACCTGGCCGACTTCGGAGACCTCGGCCTCCTGGCCGAAATTCTTGATCTGCTCCTTCAGGATTGCCGAAATCTCGGCCGGGCGGATGTCCATCAGCGGGCCTCTTTCATCGCGAGCTTGAGCGCATTGAGCTTGGTGCGCAGCGAGGAGTCGACCATGCGGGAGCCGAGCTTGACCACGAGCCCGCCGATGATCGCGGGATCGATCTTCATCCGCACCTGCACGTCCTTCTTGGTGACGGCCACGAGCGCATCCTTGATCGCCGCGAGCTGCGCCTCGCTCGGCCGGTCCGCGAGCGTTACCTCGGCGGTGACCTCGCCCTTGTGTTTGGCAACCAGTGCGCGATAGGCCCGCACCATGTCGACGGCGGCGAAGAGCCGCCGGTTCGTCCCCACCAGCTTGAGGAAGTTGGCCGCGAGCCCGTCGATTCCGGATTTGTCGAGCACGGCCGAGAGCGCACGCACCTGGTCGTCGGCAGACAGCACCGGGCTGCGCAACAGCCGCGCGAGATCGGCGATCTCGGCCACCAGCGCGTCGAAGCGGTCGAGATTGACCTTGACCGTATCGACGGCATCCTGCTCGAGCGCAAGCTCGAACAGCGCGTTCGCGTAACGGCCCGCCATGCCCGATACGATTGCGCCTTGGCCCGTCACCCTGCTGCTCTTTCGGCAATTCCGCAGGCTCGGCACCGTCGCCGACGGTGGGCGCCAAGCCATTGAGATTCAATGGAACTTTGCATTCTCGTGAAGAGGCGCCGGCGCGCCCCGAGAGCCCACGAAAAATCGCGCGGTTCCGTAACACACCGCAAACTGCGGTGCAACACGACGAAACGTCCGGACGGAACCCGCAGCCCGCGGGCCATGCCCTTGCGACGCCGGCCGGCGGCAATGGTACACAGGCCGTCCTCTTTCGCGTTGCGAGCCTGCCGACCGCCCGACATGCCGAACCCAACTCCGCACGACAACCCCGACGCCACCGCCCGGCTCATGCTGGTGGCGGTGAGCCTGTGCTGGGGCTTGACCTGGCCCGCCATGAAGCTTGCGCTCGATGAAATTCCGCCGTTCAGCATGCGCGTCGGCACGTCCGGGATTGCGACCCTCACCCTGTTCGCGCTCGCGCTCCTGCAGCGCCGCGATCTCAGGCCCCACAGCCCGCGCGCGGCGGCGCATCTCGTCGTGGCCGGGTGCCTGAACGTCGCGTGCTTCACGGTGCTCACCGCTTTCGCGCAACTCGCGACCACCACCTCGCGGGTGACGGTGCTGACTTACACGATGCCGATCTGGGCCGCACTGTTCGCACGCCCCGTCCTGGGCGAGCGGCTCACGCCGATGCGCGGCGTCGGACTGCTGCTTTGCGCCGGCGGGCTGACGGTGCTGGTTTGGCCGCTCATCGGATCGAGCGACGTGACCGGCCTCGTCCTCGCCTCGACGACGGCGGTGACCTGGGCGGCCGGCACCGTCTACTTGAAATGGGCGCGGGTCAAGGCCGATCCCATGGCGATCACCGTGTGGCAGCTCCTCGTCGCGCTGGTGACCACCACCGCGGGCATGCTGTTGTTCGAAGGCTCGCTGCACCTCTGGCCCGTCCATCCGCTCGCCCTGTCGGCCCTGATTTTTTCCGGCCTCGTCGGCTCCGCCCTCGCCTTCCTGCTCTGGTTCGAGATCGTCCGGCGACTGCCGGCGACGAGCGCGTCGCTCGGCGTGCTGAGCGTTCCGGTCGTAGGTGTCGTCGCCTCCATGCTGGTGCTGGGCGAGCGGCCGAGCATTAATGATACCATCGGTTTCATGCTCATCCTCTCCGCCGCCGCCTGCGTGCTGCTGGCTCCGAGCGTACGCGCATCCGAGGCTGCTCCCATTGAACAATAGCTTACTGCCTGCGCAGCTCTCCTGAGATCGGCTGGGCGCTCGGACTCTGCGCGACCAGTCTGCGGTCTGGAAGGTGATGACCTCGCCATTTCTGAAAATCACCACGCCGCGCGCAGATCGCCCCGCAGGCGCCACCACTGGCGACCGTATACCGCTTGGCGAAGATCCGATCGGTCGATCAACAACTTGCGCGAGTATATATGCTGTGATACAATTAGCTAATTCGCAACCACCGACGGGGTGGCAAGGTGACGGACATGCCGACCAATGCATCGCAACGAAGCATGGGTCCCGACGGCTCGCATCCTGCGCAACATTTCCCTCCCAAGGATCAACGAGGAGATACATCGTACAATCCCCCGAAGATCGTGGATGGCGAGCTAGTGTTCGACGTTTTCGCGCTGGGCACCCGCGGAGCGGGAAAGACCGTGTTCTTGTCCGCACTCTACCATCAGCTCGCGGTGCAAGATAATAAGACCTGGCCTGCACCCGTTTTGGATGACACCCGGTTAAGCGAATCCCGCCTCTCGTTCGAACTCCATAGGGCTCAGATAGCCGATCGTCGAGTGTCTGCGTTTAGAGTTGTAGAAGCGCTCGATATAGTCAAACACGTCTGCCTTTGCTTCATTGCGCGTCCTGTACGTTTTGTTGCTGGTTCGCTCGGTCTTCAGCGACGAGAAGAAGCTCTCCATCGCGGCGTTGTCCCACACGTTGCCTGATCGGCTCATCGAACAGACGACGCCGCTGTCGGCCATCAGCCGCTGGAACTGCTCGCTGGTGTACTGGCTGCCGCGATCGGAGTGATGCAGCAGCGCATCGGGCTTTCCGCGACGCCAGATCGCCATCACCAGCGCATCGGTGACGAGCTGCGCTGTCATAGCGGCGCTCATCGACCAGCCCACCACACGCCGGGAGAAGAGGTCGATGACGGCGGCCACATAGAGCCAGCCTTCCGCTGTCCAGACATACGTGAAGTCAGCGATCCATTTGCGGTTTGGAGCGGCGGCTTCAAAGCTGCGGTCTAGCACGTTCGGAGCGACGGCGCCCGCCTGCCGCTCACCCAGATCGGGCGGCAGGCGGCGCCGGCGCGGACGCGCTTTGAGGGCCTGTAGTCGCATCAATCGCTCGATCCGGTGTAGACCGCACGACAGCCCATCCGCCAGCAAGTCTCGCCACACACGCCTGGCGCCATAGGTCCGGTCGCTCGCCAGGAAGCTGGCGCGGACCTTCGCACCAAGCTCTTCGTCGCTGCGGCTGCGCTGACTGCGCGGGCGTGTCAGCCAGGCATAGAAGCCACCCCGCGAGACACCGAGCGCCTCGCACATCCAGTCCACGGCCCAGATCCCCCGGTGCTTCGCAATGAAGGAGAACTTCACGTCGATTCCTTCGCGAAGTAGGCCGCGGCTTTTTTTAGTATGTCCCGCTCCGCCTTCAGCTTCGCCACTTCGCGCTTGAGCTGCGCGATCTCGAGCTGCTCGGGCTTCATCTGGCCGTGGCCAGGAAAGGCGTGCTGCGGATCCTCGGAGAACTTCTTCACCCAATCGCGCAGTTGCGACGGGTGAACGTTCAGGTCCTGCGATGCCTGCACATAGGACACGCCTCGATCCTTGATCAGGCGCACGGCCTCAAGCTTGAATTCCCGCGTGAACTTCCGTCTCTCCATGACCCACCTCCAGCTCCATCAAAACACCTAACTCGGTGTCTTCGGAACCGGGTGCAGGCCAACCAACAATTTCTTCGTGGCACTTCAGTCCGAAGCCCAGAAGAAGCATTTGATCAACACGTATGACGCACTCGCAGATCCTGACGCTGTGTGGCCGCCCGGCAGCGCAATCATCAACGAGTATGAATTTCGATGTTTCTATTTCTCGGGTGGAGATTCGATCCCTCTGTTTCGATTTAAATACCTGGACTATCCGGGTGGCTTCCTGACCGAAGATATGGATGGTGCTGAATCGTTCGACGTACAGAAGGCGACACACAAGGCCCACTCGATCCTCGTGCTGATCGATGGGCAGAAAATTCTGCAGAGCCTGGGAGGATTTGCCGTGCGCGGGCGATCCTTGAACTCAGACTTGAATACTCTCATCCCGTTTCTACAAAAATGCGCGCATCGTCCGATTCACTTCGTAATTACGAAGTGGGATATCCTACAAGATGAATACTCACTTAGGCAGGTAATACCAAGTCCCACTGATCAGAACCCATGGGCCCATTGGCGCAAACCTATGGACATGATGCGCCAGGGCTGATCGACGAGCCTGTTCCAGGCCGCGCAGCAATGGTCGACGAGATCGTCGTATGATTTGAACACGCGGTTTGAGAGCCAGTTTTCCCGCATGAACTGCCAGACGTTTTCGACCGGGTTAAGCTCGGGGCATTTTGGCGGCAGCAGAATGATGGTGATGTTGGCCGGGACGACGAGGCGTGTCGACATATGCCAGCCAGCTTGGTCGACCAAGAGGATGGCGTGGGCGGCGGGCGCAACGGCCGCTGCGATTTCCGCCAGGTGCAAGTTCATCGCCTCGGTGTTGCAGGCAGGCAAGATCAGGGCTGCGCCCTTGCCCTCCTTCGGGCAGACCGCACCGAAGATGTAGGTGGAGGCAGTACGCTGGTCGCGGGGCGCGCTGGGGCGGGTGCCGCGCTTGGCCCAGCGGCGGGTGATCTTGTTCTTCTGGCCCCGGCGGAGCCCATCCTTCCGTCCCGGCCCGCACGTTCGACACGCCGTCGCGCGGAGGGGTGGTCAAGGTCGCGCTGTTCGCGCGCCCGCAAGGGCTTGACCTTGACGGCACCGAGCACGGCGGCAGGATGGAGTGCGCCGGGGGAAGCCGCACGCTCCCGGTGCCGCCGCTCGAACTCGACTGGCGACAGGTAGCCGAGCGACGAGTGCCGACGGCGCGGATTGTAGAAGCCTTCGATGAACGCGAAGACAGCATTGCGCGCCTCGGCCTGCGTCTTGAATCGGCTGCGAGCCAGCAACTCGCATTCCAGCGTGGCAAAGAAACTCTCGGCCATCGCATTGTCATAGGCGTCGCCCACACGCCCCATCGAAGGCCGCACACCCGTCTCACGGCAGCGGTTGCCGAACTCGATGGACGTGTACTGCGAGCCTTGGTCCGAGTGATGGATCACACCCTTCTGTCGACGCATCGTCAGTGCCATGCTCAACGCATCGAGCACGACCGTGGTGTGCAACGTCGTCGACATCGACCAGCCGACGATACGACGGCTGAAGACATCGAGAACGACCGCCAGGTACACGAACCCAGCCCACGTTGGAATGTACGTGATATCGGCCACCCACAGCACATTCGGTGCATCCGCGGCGAACGTCCGGTCGACCAGATCTGGCGCTTGGCGATCCCTATCACGCACCGTTGTGACCGCAAACTTGCGACGGCTGATACCGGCAACGCCCGCGTCCCGCATGAGCCGTGCGACACGATTCTTGCCGACGTGAACGCCCTCCGCTGCAAGCTCCGCATGAACCCGTGCTGCGCCATAGGTTCCGCGCGACACCGCGTGGATCGTGCGCACTGTCTCGGTCAGTGCGGCGTTCGATTGCGCCCGCCGGGAGGGCGCGCGCTTCGTCCACGCATAATACCCGCTGGACGAGATGCCCAGCACACGGCACATGGTGGCAATCGGAAATGCGGCCTGGTGCGCGATCATGAATTTGAACCCTTCGATGGGATCACATCCGTCTCCCGAGCGAACCAGGCCGCGGCTTTTGAGAGGATGTCGCGCTCCAGCTTGAGCTGACGGTTCTCACGCCGAAGACGGTTGATCTCGTCGCGTTCCGCGGTCGTCGGGCCATCATCGCGCCGACCCTCGTCCCGCGCCGCTTGCGCGACCCAATTCCGGATCGTCTGAGCCGTCGGCTCAAACTCCTTCGCAAGGCTCTCCGGACTTCGCCCAGATCGAACCAGCTCGATCATCTGACGCCGGAACTCCGGCGTGTAAGGTGCGTGCTTTCTGGCCATTGTGGACTCCTGCAACACAAATGTTCGGGTGTCCACCAAACCGGGGGAAC
>CAVWXY010000004.1:0-16541 GCA_963758945.1 uncultured Alphaproteobacteria bacterium
TCGGTGCGATTTTGACCCGATCCGCCGTCGGCCTTACCCGTCGGTGCGAAAAACGAGGCCATTTGGCCGGATTTCGAGGAGGAAGCCATGTCCGCCGTCGCATTGACGGTGAACGGCAAAGCCGTCACCGGTGACGTCGATCCGCGCACCCTTCTGGTGCAGTTCCTGCGTGAGCACCTGCGGCTCACCGGCACCCATGTGGGCTGCGACACGTCCCAGTGCGGTGCCTGCGTGGTGCACATCGACGGCAAGGCGGTCAAATCCTGCACCGTCTTCGTCTGGCAGGTGGAGGGCGCCAACGTCACCACCATCGAGGGCCTCGCCGACCCGAACGGGCCGCTGCATCCCATGCAGGAGGCGTTCCGCGAGCATCACGGACTGCAGTGCGGTTATTGCACGCCGGGCATGATCATGACCGCCGTCGATATGGTGTACCGCAAGGGTCACGACCTCGACGATCCCACCATCCGTCACGAGCTCGAAGGCAACCTGTGCCGTTGCACCGGCTACCACAATATCGTCAAGGCGATCGCGGCCGGCGCCAAGGCCATGGAAAAGGGGCAGGTCCATAAGACCTAGCGCGGGAGGCGTGAGCGAACGGCGTCATCCAGGGAGGAGACCGCCATGAGCGCAACCGGAATCGGCGCGGCGGTGCGCCGCAAGGAGGACCAGCGCTTCATCACCGGCAAAGGCCACTACACCGACGACGTCAATCGTCCCGGCCAATGCCACGCCTATTTTCTGCGTTCGCCACATGCCCACGCCAAGATCAAGGGCGTCGACGGCAAAGCCGCCGCCGCCATGCCGGGGGTGCTCGCGGTCCTCACCGGTTCCGAGCTCGCCGCCGACAAGATCGGCAATCTCATTTGCGGCTGGATGATCACGTCCAAGGACGGCTCGCAGATGAAGATGGCGCCGCATCCGGCGATCGCCCATGGCAAGGCCAACCATGTCGGCGACGCCGTCGCGGTCGTCGTCGCCGAGACGCTGGCGCAGGCGAAGGACGCCGCCGAGAAGGTCAAGGTCGATTACGAGCCGTTGCCGGCGGTGGTCGATCCCGCCAAGGCGCAGGGCGAAAGCGCGCCGCAAATCCACGAGGTCGCGGCGCGCAACACCATCTACCAATGGCATCTCGGCGATGCGAAGGCGGTCGAGGCCGCGTTCAAGGCCGCGAAGCACGTGACCACGCTCGACGTCGTCAACAACCGCCTGGTGCCGAACGCGATCGAGCCGCGCGCGGCGATCGGCGAATACGATGCCGGCTCGGACAGTCTCACGCTCTGGAACACCACCCAGAACCCTCACGTCGCGCGGCTCGTCATTTCCGCCTTTATCGGGATTGCGCCCGAGCACAAGCTGCGCGTGATCGCGCCCGACGTGGGCGGCGGCTTCGGCTCCAAGATTTTCATCTATCCGGAGGAGGTCGTCTGCCTGTGGGCCGCGCGCAGGATCGGACGGCCGGTGAAGTGGGTGTCCGAGCGCTCCGAGGCCTTCCTCGCCGATGCGCATGGCCGCGATCATGTCACGCACGCGGAGATGGCGTTCGACGGCGACGGCAGGATCACCGGCCTGCGCGTCAAGACCATCGCCAATCTCGGCGGCTACATGTCGACGTTCGCGTCGTCGATACCGACCTATCTCTACGCCACGCTGCTGTCCGGCCAGTATGACATCCCGGCGATCTATTGCGAGGTCGATGCGGTCTACACCAATACCGTGCCGGTCGATGCCTATCGCGGCGCCGGCCGGCCTGAGGCGACCTTCGTCGTCGAGCGGCTGGTCGAGGTCGGCGCGCGCGAATTGGGCGTGGATCCCGCCGACCTGCGCAAGCGGAACTTCATCAAGACCTTCCCGCACCAGACCCCGGTGATCATGAGCTACGACGCCGGCGACTACCACGCGTCGCTGAAGAAGGCGCTGGAGATCGCCGACTACGATGGCTTCGGCAAGCGCAAGCGCGAATCGGCGCGGCGCGGCAAGCTGCGCGGCATCGGCTTGTCGACCTACATCGAGGCCTGCGGGATTGCGCCGAGCCAGGCGGTCGGCTCGCTCGGCTGCGGCGTGGGCCTGTGGGAATCGGCGGAAGTGCGCGTCAACCCGACCGGCAGCGTCGAGGTCCTGACCGGCTGCCACCAGCACGGCCAGGGCCACGAGACCACCTTCGCACAGGTTGTCTCCGAGCGTCTCGGCATTCCGCTCGACAATGTCAGCGTCGTGCACGGCGACACCGACAAGGTGCAGTTCGGCATGGGGACCTACGGCTCGCGCTCGGGCGCGGTCGGCATCTCCGCGATCGTGAAGGCGCTCGACAAGGTCGAGGCCAAGGCGAAGAAGGTCGCGGCGCACATGCTGGAAGCGGCCGAAGGCGACATCGTGTTCCAGGACGGCAAGTTCACCGTCGCCGGCACCGACAAGTCGGCGGCCTGGGGCGAGGTGGCGCTCAACGCCTATATCGCGCACAAATTCGCCGGCCAGGAACTGGAGCCCGGATTGAAGGAAGGCGCCTTCTACGACCCCACCAATTTCACCTTCCCCGCCGGCTGTCACGTCTGCGAGGTCGAGGTCGATCCGCAGACCGGCGAGATCGAGATCGCGGCCTGGACTGCGGTCGACGATTTCGGCACCGTGATCAATCCGATGATCGTCGAGGGCCAGGTGCACGGCGGCATCGCGCAGGGCGTGGGCCAGGCGCTGCTCGAGCGCACCGTCTACGACAAGGACGGCCAGCTCGTCACCGGCTCGCTGATGGACTATTGCATGCCGCGCGCCCAGGACCTGCCGACGCTGAAAGTCGACATGACCACGACGAAATCGCCGTCCAATCCGCTCGGCATCAAGGGCTGCGGCGAGGCCGGCGCGATCGCGGCGCCGGTGGCGGTGATCAACGCCATCACCGACGCGATCGGCAGCGAGCAGCTGGAAATGCCGGCGACGGCGCAGGCGGTCTGGCTGGCATTGCAGAAGGCCAACAACACACCCAAGGCGGCATAGGAGAGCGATCACGATGTACGCATTCAACCAACATCGGCCGACGACGGTGCGGCAGGCCGCGAGCCTGCTGGCCAAGGAGGAGGATTCCAAGCTCCTCGCCGGCGGGCACACCTTGATCCCGACGATGAAGCTGCGTCTTGCCGGGCCGAAGCATCTCGTCGACTTGTCGAAGGTCGAGGGCCTGACCGGAATCGAGATGAAGGGGCGCTCGCTCGTCATCGGCGCGATGACGCATCACGTCGAGGTCGCGACCTCGCCGGTGGTGCGGGAGAATATCCCGGCGCTGGCGGAGCTCGCAGGCAAGATCGGAGATCCCGCCGTGCGCCATCGCGGCACGATCGGCGGCTCGATCGCCAACAACGACCCGAACGCCGACTATCCGGCCGGCGTGCTCGGGCTCGGCGCCACCATCGTCACCAACAAACGGCGCATCGGCGCCGACGAATTCTTCAAGGGCCTGTTCGAGACCGCGCTC
This sequence comes from uncultured Alphaproteobacteria bacterium, assembly GCA_963758945.1. Lineage (GTDB taxonomy): Bacteria > Pseudomonadota > Alphaproteobacteria > Rhizobiales > Xanthobacteraceae > VAZQ01. The sequence goes on from CAVWXY010000004.1 coordinate 3,467, forward strand.
GAGCCGGACGAGATCATCACCAAGGTGCAGTTCCCCAAGGTCAACAAGGCGGCTTACGTGAAATTCCCCAACCCGGCCTCGCGCTACGCGCTGGTCGGGGTGTTCGTATCCAAGCGCAGCTCGGAGATCCGCGTGGCGGTGACCGGCGCGGGCGCGAACGGCGTCTTCCGCGTGCCCGCGTTTGAGGAAGCGCTCAAGAAACGATTCGGTCCGAAGTCGCTCGAGGGCATGACCGTGCCCCCCGACGGGATGGCGAGCGACATTCACGGCAGCGCCGAATACCGGGCGCATCTCGTGGGCGTGCTGGCGCGCCGGGCGGTCGCGGCGGCGGGATAGCGCGACTTCCCGCTCGCACGAAGCTTTCGGTGCCGGGCTGCCAGCACGGAGCTGTGAGCGCAGCGGCCGGCGCCGCGGCTGCGAGGCCGGGATCGGCCGCGCCGTCTCCGAAATTGTGCATTAAAATCAATTGCTTGGAGCACTCGGCGATAGGATTGGCAGTGGCAGCAAGCGCGCTCGGCTCGTAAAAAATGCCGGGTTTCTGAAGAGAAAATCAAGGACTTCTGCAAGCGCCGACTTTCTTGAGGTGCCATATCCCCCGGGCGCCTTGGCGACCTGCGCCTTTCAGTCCTGCGGCCGCGGCGTCCATCGGGAAGCAGACGCGGGTGAAGAGCTGCACATCCCTCCTCACGACCGCAGGCTTAAACGAGACCGCAGCTCATTCGGAGGGCCCCATGCGTCAGGCCGAGCAGGTCTTGTCCCTCGTCGGCGACATCTACGACGCGGCGCTCGACCCGGCGCTGTGGGCCGACGTTCTCGGTCATGCGCGCGACTTCATCGGCGGCTCGGCCGCGGTGCTCTACTCCAAGGACACGACCAGGAGGAGCGCGAACATCTGGTACGATGACGGCGCCATCGATCCGCACTACAAGCAGCTCTACCTCGACGAATATGTAAAGTGCGACCCCAGCACGACCGCTGAAGTGTTCGCCACGATCGAGGAGCCGCTCGGCACCGCCGATCTCATTCCCTACGACGAGTTCCTCGAGACGCGTCACTACCAGGAGTGGGCGCGTCCGCAGGGTCTGGTGGATCATCTGCGAGTCGCGCTCGAGAAGTCGGCCACCAACATCGCCTTCTTCGGCGTCTTTCGCGATCAACGCCAGGGCCTCGTCGACGACGAGATGCGCCGGCGCATGCGTCTCGTCGCTCCGCACGTGCGCCGCGCCGTGCTGATCGGCTCCGCATTGGATTACAAGACCGCGCAAGCCGCGGCATTCGCCGATACCCTCGACGGTGTCGGCGCCGGCATGTTTCTCATCGACGCGGGGGGGCGGATGGTTCACGCCAACGCCAGCGGCCAAGCCTTGCTGGAGGAGCGCTCGGTGCTGCGCGCGGGCGGCGGCAAGGTCGTTGCCATCGCGCCCGATGCCGATCAGGAGCTAAATCACAGCCTCGCGACGGCAGGGGGCGGCGATGCGGCGGTCGGCGTCAAAGGGATCGCCGTGCCGCTGACGGCGCGCGACGGTGAGCGCTACGTGGCCCACGTGCTGCCGCTCACCGCGGGCGAGCGGCGGCGGGCGGGTGCGAGTCATGCCGCCGTAGCCGCGTTGTTCGTGCACAAAGCGGAGCTGAAGTTTTCCACGCCGCCCGAGACCATCGCCAGGCTCTATAAGCTCACGCCCACCGAGCTGCGCGTGCTGCTCGCCATCGTCGAGGTCGGCGGCGTGCCGGAGGTGGCGGAGGCGCTCGGTATCGGCGAGGCCACGGTGAAGACGCACCTGCACCGTCTATTCGCCAAGACCGAGACCACGCGCCAGGCCGACCTGGTCAAGCTGGTGGCCGGCTTCTCCAATCCCCTCGTCAACTGATTGAAGCTTTGTGCACCAGCAGTGCCGACATCCACCGATCGATGGACGCCGCGGCGACAGCTCGGCGTCATCTTGGCATCACCCGAAAACCGCATAAAGCCGGAGTGACCCCCATGGCTCACTGCCGTTGCCCGCGTTTGCCTTCGTTCCTGATCTTGCCGCTCCATGCCGCGGGGGCACAGGTGCCCGACGCGATCGCGGCGCGGGGCGAAGCCTTGGTGGCGACCATGCACGCGGAGGGCGCGCAGGTGTACGAGTGCAAGGCCGATGCCGCCGGCAAGCTCGCTTGGCAGTTCCGCGAGCCGATTGCGACGCTGCTCTCCGACGGTAAGACCGTCGGCCGACACTATGCCGGCCCGAACTGGGAGCTGGCCGACGGCAGCGCGGTCGTCGGCAAGGTCGCCGCGCGCGCCCCCGGCGCAACCCCGAAGGACATCCCCTGCTGAAGCTCGAGGCGGTGTCGCAGCGCGGGAGCGGTCGGCTCACCGGCGTCACCACGATCCAGCGGCTCAACACCAAAGGCGGCGCCGCGGAGGGGCCGTGCGAGTTGGCTGGCGCATTCCTGAGCGTCCCGTACTCGGCCGACTACGCGTTCTACAAGAAGCTCGACTGACGTCTTCGCGGCAATGCCAGGCCTGACGAAACGCGGCTGAGCTTCTAGGCTGATCCCGCGTTCTTTTGCCGCTCCGCCACCAGGTCGGCGGCGAGACCGGAGTCGCGGTCGAGACCGGCGTTGTTCCACGCCGTTCGCGTGCCGCCGTCAATCGATCGATGGACGCGGCAGCTCGGCCCTGCCATTTAGCGCGCACCGCAAGCGTTTCAGAAAGGAGAATCCACATGCAGAAGTCTACCACCTCGTCGGCCGCGCTGGGCGGTCTTCCCGGCATGGCCGAGTCTGAAGCGGGGGCCAGGGGCGCGGGCCGCGCAGAGACGGTCGGACGGATCGCCGGATTCCTGTTCGGGCTCGTGGCCTATCTCGTGTTCTTCGGCACCTTCCTCTATGCCGTCGGCTTCGTGACGGGGTTGGTGGTCCCCAAGGCCATCGACGACGGGCCGATCGCGCCCACCATCGAGGCGCTGCTCGTCAACCTGCTGCTGATGTCGCTGTTCGCCGTTCAGCATAGCGTCATGGCGCGCAAGCCCTTCAAGCGGTGGTGGACGCAGTTCGTGCCGCATTCGATCGAGCGCAGCGTCTACGTCCTGCTCGCGAGCCTCGCGCTGATCCTGCTGTTCTGGCAGTGGCGGCCGATGCCGGCGGTCGTCTGGCAAGTCGCCGACCCGGCCGCAGCCGCGGCCGTGATGGCGCTGTCGTTCGCAGGCTGGCTGCTCGTGCTGATCAGCACGTGCCTGATCAGTCATTTCGAGTTGTTCGGGCTGCATCAGGTGGCCGCCAATCTGGCGGGACGAACGCCGCCCGAGCCGCGTTTCAAGACGCCGGCGCTCTACAAGATCGTGCGCCACCCGATCTATCTCGGCTTCATCGTGGCATTCTGGGCAGCTCCGGTCATGACGGTCGGTCATCTGCTGTTCGCCGCCGTCACCACCGCCTACATCTTCGTCGGCATCTTCCTGGAGGAGCGCGACCTCGTTGGGCTATTCGGCGAGGAGTACAAGCGCTACCGCGCGCAGGTGGGGATGCTGATCCCGTTTCGGCGCAGGGTGTCCTGACAGTCGGCCACGGATGAGCGTTTGCGGCGTCGGCGATGCTTCGCCGGCGCCGTTCCAAGACCCCGGATGCCGGTTTGCAGGGGCTGACTGGACTTGCCGGGGGCGGGCCACCCCTGCGTTCTTGGCAAGACAAGCCCTGCAATGCCGGGCTATAAGCTCGGCTGCATGACCCCGACGCCGCGTTCGTTGCCCTCCTCCATCGACGCCACCCTCGACCTGCTCGCGGCGGCTGATTATCTCGCCGACCGCTCGCTCGCGACCGTGCTGTTTCTTGCCCTGAAGATGGGCCGGCCGTTGTTTCTGGAAGGAGAGGCGGGCGTCGGCAAGACCGAGATCGCCAAGGTGCTATCCGCGACGCTCGGGCGCCGCCTCATCCGACTGCAGTGCTACGAGGGGCTCGACGTCGCGGCCGCAGTGTACGAATGGAACTATGCCGCGCAGATGATCGCGATCCGCGTCGCCGAGGCCGAGGGTACGCACGACCGCGAGCGGCTCGAGCACGACGTGTTCTCCGAGCGCTTCCTGATCAAGCGGCCGCTGTTGCAGGCGCTCGAACCGGATCCGGCGGGCGCGCCGGTGCTGCTGATCGACGAACTCGACCGCGCCGACGAAGCCTTCGAAGCGTTCCTTCTGGAAGTGCTCGCCGACTTCCAGGTGACGATCCCGGAGCTCGGCACGGTGAAGGCCGCGCATCCGCCGATCGTCGTGATCACGTCGAACCGCACGCGCGAAATCCACGACGCGCTCAAGCGCCGCTGCCTCTATCACTGGGTCGGCTATCCGGCGGCCGAACGCGAATTGAAGATCGTGCGCGCCAAGGTGCCGGGCATCAGCAAGGCCTTGTCGGAGCAGGTCGTGCATTTCGTGCAGGCCTTGCGCAAGGAGGACCTGTTCAAGGCGCCGGGCGTCGCCGAGACGCTCGATTGGGCCGCGGCGCTCGCCGAGCTCGACGTGGTGGCGCTCGATCCCGCGACCGTCTCCGACACCCTCGGCGTGCTGCTGAAGTACCAGGACGATATCACCCGCATCGAAGGCAGCAAGGCCAAGGCGCTGATCGAGGAGGTGCGCGCCGAGCTGCGCGCCGCGGAGTGACGGCGGGTCGCCACCAATGATGCCGGAATCACCGCCCCCTCGCAGCGCTGCGCGCGCCGAATCTTCCCGCCAGGGAGGAGGTGACGGGGCCGGCGGGGAGGCCGGGCGGCTCGCCGAGAACATCGTCTACTTCGCCCGCGCGCTGCGCGCGACGGGCATCCCGGTTGGTCCCGGCGCGGTGATGGATGCGCTTGCCGCGGTGGCGGCCGCCGGCGTTGGCACGCGGGAGGATTTCTACTGGACGCTGCACGCGGTGTTCGTGAAGCGCCACGAGCACTCGCTGATCTTCGACCAGGCCTTCCGCATCTTCTTTCGCCGCCGCGGCATGCTCGACAAGCTCATTGCCGCCATGCTGCCGCAGGCGCCCCGGCGCGAGGAGGAGAAGCCGCCGCCCGGCGCCCAGCGCGTCCAGGAGGCGTTGCTGGCGAGCCGCGGCGAAGCCGAGCGCGAGCCGCCGCAAGTCGAGCTCGACGCGCGCCTCACCGTGTCCGACCGCGAGGTGCTGCAGAAGAAGGATTTCGCGCAGATGACGGGGGCGGAGATCGCCGCCGCCAAGGAGGCGATCAGGCGGCTCGTGCTGTCGCTCGACGAGATCAAGACGCGCCGCCTCGCGCCCCACCGGCACGGCCATCTCATCGACATCCGCCGCACGCTGCGCGCGAGCCTCAAGGCCGGCGGGGCGGTGATCGACCTCAAATATCTGGGACCTCGCGTCAAGGCGCCGCCGATCGTGGCGCTGCTCGATATTTCCGGCTCCATGAGCCAGTATACGCGGCTGTTCCTGCACTTTCTCCACGCCGTCACCGACGCGCGCAAGCGCGTATACACGTTCCTGTTCGGCACGCGGCTGACCAATGTCACGCGCGCGATCAAGGCCAAGGACCCGGACGAGGCGCTGGCCGCGGTCGGAGCGAACGTCGCCGATTGGTCTGGCGGCACCCGCATTGCGACCTCGCTGCATGCCTTCAACAAGCTGTGGGCGCGGCGCGTGCTCACCCAGGGTGCGATCGTGCTGCTGATCACGGACGGGCTCGAGCGCGACCCCGACGATCGCCTGGCGTTCGAGATCGACCGGCTGCATCGCTCCTGCCGGCGGCTGATCTGGCTCAATCCACTGCTGCGGTTCTCGGGCTTCGAGGCCAAGGCCAAGGGCATCCGCACGATCGTGCCGCACGTCGACGAATTGCGCCCGATCCACAATCTCGATTCCATGGCCGAGCTGGTGCGCGCGCTGTCGGCGGGCGGCGGGCGCGCGGGCGATCCCAAGGCTTGGTTGAACAAGGCTTCGCTGGACAAGGTGGCGTGATGGTCATTGCCGGGCATGACCCGGCGGTCCATCTAATGAGCAGGATATTTTATGACCGGCCGTGGCCGGGACGCGCAGACGGCCGGGGAGGAGATGAAGATGTTCGCACGCGACGAAGACATCCTGAAGGCGGCGGAGGACTGGCGGGCCCAGGGACGCGGGGTGGCGCTCGCGACGGTGGTCGAGACCTGGGGCTCGGCGCCGCGGCCGGTCGGCTCGAACCTGGTGATCGACGACCAGGGCAATTTCCTCGGCTCGGTGTCGGGCGGCTGCGTCGAGGGCGCGGTGGTGACCGAGGCGCTCGACGTGATCGAGAGCGGCAAGCCGAAGACGCTCGAATTCGGTGTCGCCGACGAGACCGCCTGGAAGGTGGGGCTGTCCTGCGGCGGCAGCATTCGGGTGTATGTGGAGCGGGTGGAGTAGGGGAAAGCGAGTAGCGAACAAGCGAGTAGAGCTGTCCTTTCTTTACTATTCGCTACTCGCTACTCGCAGGAGAAGCGATGAAGCTCGATATTCTTAGAGAGCTCAATGCCGAGCGCACCGCGCGGCGCGCCGCGGTGGTGGTGACAGACGTCGCCAGCGGCGCGCAGCGGCTGGTGAGGGCCGCCGAGATCGCCCGCGACCCGCTGAAGGGTCTTATCGAAAAGCACATCCGCAGCGGCAAGAGCGGCATGGAGGAGACGCCGGCGGGCAAGGTGTTTCTCACCGTGCACGTTCCGCCCTTGCGGCTCGTCATCACCGGCGCCGTCCATATCAGCCAGGCGCTCGCGCCGATGGCGCAGATCCTGGGCTATGACGTGATCATCGTCGATCCGCGCACCGCCTTCGCCTCGATCGAGCGCTTCCCCGACGTCAAGGTGATCGCGGAATGGCCGGACGTGGCACTGCCGCCGCTCGGCATCGATCACTACACCGCCTTCGTCGCGCTGACCCACGATCCCAAGATCGACGACCCCGCGCTCAGCCATGCGCTGGCGCGCGACTGCTTCTATATCGGCGCGCTGGGCTCCAAGAAGACCCACGGCCGCCGCCTCGAGCGGCTGAAAGCGCAGGGCGTGTCCGACGCCGCGCTCGCGCGCATCCACGCCCCCATCGGTCTCGACATCGGCGCGGTGTCGCCGCCGGAGATCGCGGTCGCGATCATGGGCGAGATCACGGCGCGGCTGCGCCAGTCCCCGGAGCAAGCAGCATGAAGTTCGGCGCGGTTCCGGTGGCGCAGGCCGAAGGCGGCGTGGCGGTGCATTCGATCCGCAAGGGCGGCCTCGTCCTGAAGAAAGGCACCTTGATCGGCAAGGACGAGATCGCCGCGCTCGCTGGCGTCGGCATCGCCGAGATCGTGGTGGCGCGGATCGAGCCCGGGGACGTCGCGGAGGATGCGGCCGCGGCCGGGATCGCGGCGGCGGCGGCAGGCGAGGGGGTGCGCGTCGACCGCGCCTTCACCGGCCGCGCCAACCTGTTCGCGGAGAGCGCTGGCGTGCTGGTGGTGGACAAGGACGCGATCGACCGCCTCAACCGTGTCGACGAGTTCGATCACCTTGGCGACGCTCGCCGCCTACAAGTCCGTGGTCGCCGGCGAGATGATCGCCACCGTGAAGATCATCCCCTTCGCGGTCGCGGCGGAGGAGCGCGACGCCGCGCTCTCGGTCGCCGAGATGGCGCGCCCGCTGGTGCGGGTGGCGCCCTACCGCATTCGCAAGGTCGGGGTCGTCTCCACGCTGTTGCCGGGGCTCGCCGCCAAGGTCATCGAGAAGACCTTGCGGGTGACCGAGGAGCGCCTCGCGCCCGCCGGCGCCAGCATCGTTGCCGAGCGCCGTGTTGCGCACGAGCAGGTCGCGCTGGCCAGGGCGATCGAGGAAGTGCTGGGGGAGGGCGCCGAGCTGGTGATCGTGTTCGGGGCCTCGGCCATCGCCGACCGCCGCGATGTCATTCCGGCCGCGGTCGAGGCCATCGGTGGGCGCATCGAGCATTTCGGCATGCCGGTCGATCCCGGCAATCTGCTCCTCGTGGCCGCCGCGCGCGGCCGTCCGCTGCTCGGCGCCCCGGGCTGCGCGCGATCCCCGAAGGAGAACGGTTTCGACTGGATTCTCATGCGGTTACTCGCCGGGCTTAAGGTTCCGCGCGAGGCCATTACGGGGATGGGCGTGGGCGGTCTGCTGATGGAAATCGTGACCCGGCCGCAACCGCGCGCGGAGCCGCCGGCCGCCGCCCGCCGGCGTATCGCCGGGGTCGTGCTCGCCGCCGGCCGCTCGACCCGCATGGGTGGACCCAACAAGCTTCTCGCGGAGATCGGCGGCCGCCCGCTGGTGCGCATCGCCGCCGAGGAAGCGCTGGCCTCGCGTGCCAAGCCGGTGATCGTAGTGGTGGGCCACCAGCGCGACGAGGTCGAGAGGGCGCTGGCAGGTTTGCCCGTCGAGCTCGTCCACAATCCGGATTTTGCCCAGGGCCTCGGGACCTCGCTCAAGGCTGGCATCGCGGCCGTCCCGGCCGATGCCGAGGGGGCGATCGTGTGCCTCGGCGATATGCCGCAGGTCGATGCCGGTCTGATCGACCGGCTCATCGCCGCGTTCGACCCCGATCGCGGCGCGCTCGTGGTGATGCCGACCTTTGAAGGCAAGCGCGGCAATCCCGTCCTGTGGTCGCGCCGGTTCTTTCCCGATCTGATGGCGATCGAGGGAGACGTGGGCGCGCGCCATCTGATCGGCCGCTACAGCGAAGCGGTGGTGGAAGTGCCGCTCCAGGGTAAGGCGGCGCTCGTCGACATCGACACGCCGGAGGCGCTCACCGGCGTCAAAGCCGAGATCGAAGGCGCGTTCTCGAAATAAGATCCCGGGCCGGGCCCCGGGATGACAAGCGAGGTTGCCGCCGCAGCCCTCAGCGGCCGGGACGGCACCACAGGATCGTACACACCGGCAACGGGCTGTGGCGCTCGCAACGCCGCAATGCCCACAGCTTGGCATCGATAATCGAGTAGCTGCTTGCCCGCCCCCCTGAGCCGATCCCGGTGGCAAGGCAAACCCAGGCCGAAGCCTCGGACGAGGCCGCTGCGAGAAAAGACGCCGCCACAACCATTGCGCCGATAATTCTCCCCATATCCCCCTCCTCATGACATGGCGGCACCCCGTCATGGCCGCCGCCGCGGCGATCTGATCACGCGGGTGTGGATTTTCTGTGAGCGGGTGACGCAAGCCCCCAAGTTCCCGCGCTCCGGTGGCGCCGGCCGCGGGGTCATTGCGTGCGCGGGCTCCGCCCTTGCGCTGGCGCTCGGTCCCACACTACATTATGACTGACCAGTCAGTCATTTTGAGGGTGCACATGGTCGGCAGCGCGCGCATCGGACGAAAACGACGCCCGGCATCCCAAGCCAGAGGAGCGGGCCGGCAGAGCGTGCGCGCCACCCAGCGCACCGAACGGCGCGCCGCCATCCTCGCCGCTGCGCTCGAGGAATTCGCCGCCCGTGGTTTCGCGGCGACCCGGCTCGATGACGTCGCGCGGCGCGCGGATGTCGCCAAGGGCACGATCTACCTCTACTTCCGCGACAAGGAGGCGCTGTTCCAGGAGCTCGTGCGCACGATGCTGAGCCCGCTGGTGGGCGCCATCGAAGCGGCGCCGCTGCGCGAGCTGCCGATCCGCGCCGTCGTCGAGATGATCTTCGACGTGTTCGTCAATGAAATCTACGCCACGCACCGCAAGGACGTGATCCGGCTGATCATCGCGGAGGGACCGCGCTTTCCCAAGCTTGCGGAATTCTACTATCGGGAGGTGATCGCGCGCGTGCTGCCGATCATCCGGGCGCGGCTCGCGCTGGCGGTCGAGCGCGGCGAGCTCGCCCACGATGCGCTCGCGCGCTTTCCGCAGCTGCTGGTCGCGCCGGCCCTGCTCGCGGTCCTGTGGAGCGGCCTGTTCGGACGCTTCGCGCCGCTCGACGCGCGGGCACTCATGCGCGCCCACCTCGATTTGCTGTTCGGCGAGGGGAGCGGGCCGTGAGCGGACGCCGCTTGGCCCTCGCGCTGCTTGCGCTGATCGTGGCGCTCGCGGCGCTCGTCGTCCCCGCCTGGCAGAGTGTCAAGGTGCAGACGTTCCAGGGCTGGGTCGAGGCCGAGCTGATCTTCGTCGGGCCCGACGAGACCGGCCGCATCGAGACGCTCAACGTGCGTCAGGGCGACCAGGTCGAATGGCGTCAGCTGCTGTTCACGCTGGACACCGAGCTGCAGGCCGCCGACGTCGCCATGCAGGAGGCCGCGGTGAAGAACGCCCAACAGGCGTATGACCGCGCGCGGCAGCTGTTGAGCCGGCAGGCCGGCACGCAAAAGGCGCTGGAGGATGCCGAGGCTGAGCTGCGCACGGCGCAGGCGCGGCTCAACTCCGCGCAGACAAGGCTCGCGCGCCGCAAGGTGTTCAGTCCGGTCGCCGGCACCGTCCAACAAATCTATTACCGCGCCGGAGAGCTTGTTCCGGCTGGCAAGCCGATCGTGGCGCTGCTGCCGCCGAGCAATCTGAAGGTGCGGTTCTTCGTCAACGAGGCGACGCTGCCACAGCTCAAGTTCGGCGATGCCGTCACTGTCACCTGCGACGGCTGCGCCCCCGGCATCACCGCCAAGATCAGCTTCATCTCCCGCACCTCGGAATTCACGCCGCCGGTCATCTACAGCATGGAGGAGCGCTCGAAGCTCGTATTCATGATCGAGGCGCGGCCGGACCGGCCCGAGCGGCTGCGCGTGGGGCAGCCGGTGAGCGTCGTACTGGGAGACGGGACGTGACGAACGCAGCGACCTCCGCCCCCGAGATCGCCATCGAGGTCGAAGGACTGACCAAGTCCTTCGGCGGCCGCAAGGTCGTGCGCAACCTCTCGATGCGGGTGAAGCGCGGCGAGATCTACGGCTTTCTCGGCCCCAACGGCTCGGGCAAGACCACGACCATCCGCATGTTGTGCGGGCTGCTCACCCCCGACGAGGGCCGCGGCACCTGCCTCGGCTACGACATCCGCACCGAGGCCGACGAGATCAAGCACCACGTCGGCTACATGACCCAGCGCTTCAGCCTCTATCAGGATCTCTCGGTGCGCGAGAACCTGGAATTCGTCGCGCGCCTCTACCGGATTCGCCAGCCCGCGGCGGCAGCGCAGGCGATGATCGAGCGACTCGGGCTCGCCGGCCGCGAAGGGCAGCTGGCGGGCGAGCTGTCGGGCGGCTGGAAGCAGCGGCTTGCGCTCGGCGCCTGCACGCTGCCCAATCCGCAGCTCCTCCTGCTCGACGAGCCGACCGCGGGCGTCGATCCCAAGGCGCGGCGCGAGTTCTGGAACGAGATCCACGCGCTCGCGGCGGAGGGCCTCACCGTGCTGGTCTCGACCCATTACATGGACGAGGCCGAGCGCTGCCACGAGATCGCCTATATCGCCTACGGCGTGCTGCTGGCGCACGGCACGGTCGAGGAGGTGATCGCGGCCTCGCATCTGCTCACCTACACGGTGAGCGAGCAGACGGCGACGGCCTGGCGAAGCTCGCCGACGAGCTCGCCCACCGGCCCGGCGTCGACATGGTGGCGCCGTTCGGCACCAGCCTGCACGTGTCCGGCCGCGACGCGGCGGCGCTCGAGGCGGCGATCGCGCCCTACCGCGAGCGGCCGGCGCTGACCTGGGCGCTCGCCGAGCCTCGCTCGAGGACGTCTTCATCGATCTCATGGGCAGGGCGCAGGACAACTTCCAATGAGCGCGTCCGCCGCCACAGCACGCCGCGCAGGCCCTCGTCGGGCGGCTTCCGGCGCCGAACCTGGGCGATGCTGATCAAGGAGTTCATCCAGCTCCGGCGCGACCGCGTCTCGTTCGCGATGATCATGATGATCCCGCTGGTTCAGCTCCTGCTGTTCGGCTACGCCATCAACACCAATCCGCGCCATCTGCCGACCGCGGTGCTGCTGCAGGAGCAGAGCGATCTCGGCCGCTCGATCCTCAAGGCGCTGGAGAACACCGCCTATTTCAAGGTCACCCACACGTCCGCACCGAAGCCGAGTTCGACCGGCTGCTGGCGTCCGGCACGGTGCTGTTCGCGATCGAGATTCCGGCGGGCTTCGAGCGCGCGGTGCGCCGCGGCGACCGGCCGGCGCTGCTGGTGGCGGCGGATGCGACCGACCCGGTCGCGGCGGGTTCGGCGATGGCCGCGCTCGGCGTCGTGCAGACCGCGCTCCAGCACGACCGCGCCATCCCCGACACCGCGGCGCCGCCGTTCGAAATCCGCACCCACGCCCGCTACAACCCGGCGGGCGACACCTCGCTCAATATCGTGCCGGGGCTGGTCGGCACCATTCTCACCATGACCATGCTGATCTTCACGGCGCTCTCGGTGACGCGCGAGATCGAGCGCGGCACCATGGAGAGCCTGCTCTCGATGCCGATCACGCCGATCGAGATCATGCTCGGCAAGATCGTGCCCTACATCATCGTCGGCTTCATGCAGGCGGCCTCATCATCGGCATCGGTATTGGTCTGTTCGGCGTGCCGTGCTGGGCAGCCTGTTGCTGCTGGCGCTGCTCAGACGCTGTTCATCACCACCAATCTGTCGATCGGCTACACTTTCTCGACGCTGGCGCAGAACCAGCTGCAGGCGATGCAGATGTCGATCATGTTCTTCCTGCCCAACATCCTGCTCTCGGGCTTCATGTTCCCGTTCGCCGGGATGCCGGCCTGGGCGCAGATGGGTCGGCGAATTCCTGCCGCTGACGCACTATCTGCGCATCGTGCGCGCATCATGCTCAAGGGCGCGGCGCTGTCCGACCTGCGCTATGACACGCTGGCGCTCGCCGGGCTGATGCTGATCGCCATGACCATCGCGGTGACGCGCTTCCGCCGCACGCTCGATTAGGGTCGGCGCCCCGCGCCGGTCGCTGGGCGGTGTGAGCTTGATGTGGCGAGGCGCCGTTGGCGGATTGGATCGTGTTTGCGCGCTCATGCCGCCTGCGGCGAATCCGGCCGTCCGGTCTGCTCACGGCCTGCCTTGCAAGCACGGCATCCCGCGCCCGGCATCGCCGCGGATTTGCGCGTCGGCCGCACTTGCATGGCGCAGCGCGGTTTCCCAAATCCGGGACAGCGAAGCGCGATAATGCGTTTCGCTTCCTCCCTGACTTGGGCCGCCGATCAGGCGGCCCTTCT
>CAVWXY010000005.1:0-44079 GCA_963758945.1 uncultured Alphaproteobacteria bacterium
CGGATCGCCGGATTCCTGTTCGGGCTCGTGGCCTATCTCGTGTTCTTCGGCACCTTCCTCTATGCCGTCGGCTTCGTGACGGGGTTGGTGGTCCCCAAGGCCATCGACGACGGGCCGATCGCGCCCGCCATCGAGGCGCTGCTCGTCAACCTGCTGCTGATGTCGCTGTTCGCCGTTCAGCATAGCGTCATGGCGCGCAAGCCCTTCAAGCGGTGGTTGACGCAGTTCGTGCCGCATTCGATCGAGCGCAGCGTCTACGTCCTGCTCGCGAGCCTCGCGCTGATCCTGCTGTTCTGGCAGTGGCGGCCGATGCCGGCGGTCGTCTGGCAAGTCGCCGACCCGGCCGCAGCCGCGGCAGTGATGGCGCTGTCGTTCGCAGGCTGGCTGCTCGTGCTGATCAGCACGTGCCTGATCAGTCATTTCGAGTTGTTCGGGCTGCATCAGGTGGCCGCCAATCTGGCGGGACGAAAGCCGCCCGAGCCGCGTTTCAAGACGCCGGCGCTCTACAAGATCGTGCGCCACCCGATCTATCTCGGCTTCATCGTGGCATTCTGGGCAGCTCCGGTCATGACGGTCGGTCATCTGCTGTTCGCCGCCGTCACCACCGCCTACATCTTCGTCGGCATCTTCCTGGAGGAGCGCGACCTCGTTGGGCTGTTCGGCGAGGAGTACAAGCGCTACCGCGCGCAGGTGGGGATGCTGATCCCGTTTCGGCGCAGGGTGTCCTGACAGTCGGCCACGGATGAGCGTTTGCGGCGTCGGCGATGCTTCGCCGGCGCCGTTCCAAGACCCCGGATGCCGGTTTGCAGGGGCTGACTGGACTTGCCGGGGGCGGGCCACCCCTGCGTTCTTGGCAAGACAAGCCCTGCAATGCCGGGCTATAAGCTCGGCTGCATGACCCCGACGCCGCGTTCGTTGCCCTCCTCCATCGACGCCACCCTCGACCTGCTCGCGGCGGCTGATTATCTCGCCGACCGCTCGCTCGCGACCGTGCTGTTTCTTGCCCTGAAGATGGGCCGGCCGTTGTTTCTGGAAGGAGAGGCGGGCGTCGGCAAGACCGAGATCGCCAAGGTGCTATCCGCGACGCTCGGGCGCCGCCTCATCCGACTGCAGTGCTACGAGGGGCTCGACGTCGCGGCCGCAGTGTACGAATGGAACTATGCCGCGCAGATGATCGCGATCCGCGTCGCCGAGGCCGAGGGTACGCACGACCGCGAGCGGCTCGAGCACGACGTGTTCTCCGAGCGCTTCCTGATCAAGCGGCCGCTGTTGCAGGCGCTCGAACCGGATCCGGCGGGCGCGCCGGTGCTGCTGATCGACGAACTCGACCGCGCCGACGAAGCCTTCGAAGCGTTCCTTCTGGAAGTGCTCGCCGACTTCCAGGTGACGATCCCGGAGCTCGGCACGGTGAAGGCCGCGCATCCGCCGATCGTCGTGATCACGTCGAACCGCACGCGCGAAATCCACGACGCGCTCAAGCGCCGCTGCCTCTATCACTGGGTCGGCTATCCGGCGGCCGAACGCGAATTGAAGATCGTGCGCGCCAAGGTGCCGGGCATCAGCAAGGCCTTGTCGGAGCAGGTCGTGCATTTCGTGCAGGCCTTGCGCAAGGAGGACCTGTTCAAGGCGCCGGGCGTCGCCGAGACGCTCGATTGGGCCGCGGCGCTCGCCGAGCTCGACGTGGTGGCGCTCGATCCCGCGACCGTCTCCGACACCCTCGGCGTGCTGCTGAAGTACCAGGACGATATCACCCGCATCGAAGGCAGCAAGGCCAAGGCGCTGATCGAGGAGGTGCGCGCCGAGCTGCGCGCCGCGGAGTGACGGCGGGTCGCCACCAATGATGCCGGAATCACCGCCCCCTCGCAGCGCTGCGCGCGCCGAATGTTCCCGCCAGGGAGGAGGTGACGGGGCCGGCGGGGAGGCCGGGCGGCTCGCCGAGAACATCGTCTACTTCGCCCGCGCGCTGCGCGCGACGGGCATCCCGGTTGGTCCCGGCGCGGTGATGGATGCGCTTGCCGCGGTGGCGGCCGCCGGCGTTGGCACGCGGGAGGATTTCTACTGGACGCTGCACGCGGTGTTCGTGAAGCGCCACGAGCACTCGCTGATCTTCGACCAGGCCTTCCGCATCTTTTTTCGCCGCCGCGGCATGCTCGACAAGCTCATTGCCGCCATGCTGCCGCAGGCGCCCCGGCGCGAGGAGGAGAAGCCGCCGCCCGGCGCCCAGCGCGTCCAGGAGGCGTTGCTGGCGAGCCGCGGCGAAGCCGAGCGCGAGCCGCCGCAAGTCGAGCTCGACGCGCGCCTCACCGTGTCCGACCGCGAGGTGCTGCAGAAGAAGGATTTCGCGCAGATGACGGGGGCGGAGATCGCCGCCGCCAAGGAGGCGATCAGGCGGCTCGTGCTGTCGCTCGACGAGATCAAGACGCGCCGCCTCGCGCCCCACCGGCACGGCCATCTCATCGACATCCGCCGCACGCTGCGCGCGAGCCTCAAGGCCGGCGGGGCGGTGATCGACCTCAAATATCTGGGACCTCGCGTCAAGGCGCCGCCGATCGTGGCGCTGCTCGATATTTCCGGCTCCATGAGCCAGTATACGCGGCTGTTCCTGCACTTTCTCCACGCCGTCACCGACGCGCGCAAGCGCGTATACACGTTCCTGTTCGGCACGCGGCTGACCAATGTCACGCGCGCGATCAAGGCCAAGGACCCGGACGAGGCGCTGGCCGCGGTCGGAGCGAACGTCGCCGATTGGTCTGGCGGCACCCGCATTGCGACCTCGCTGCATGCCTTCAACAAGCTGTGGGCGCGGCGCGTGCTCACCCAGGGTGCGATTGTGCTGCTGATCACGGACGGGCTCGAGCGCGACCCCGACGATCGCCTGGCGTTCGAGATCGACCGGCTGCATCGCTCCTGCCGGCGGCTGATCTGGCTCAATCCACTGCTGCGGTTCTCGGGCTTCGAGGCCAAGGCCAAGGGCATCCGCACGATCGTGCCGCACGTCGACGAATTGCGCCCGATCCACAATCTCGATTCCATGGCCGAGCTGGTGCGCGCGCTGTCGGCGGGCGGCGGGCGCGCGGGCGATCCCAAGGCTTGGTTGAACAAGGCTTCGCTGGACAAGGTGGCGTGATGGTCATTGCCGGGCATGACCCGGCGGTCCATCTAATGAGCAGGATATTTTATGACCGGCCGTGGCCGGGACGCGCAGACGGCCGGGGAGGAGATGAAGATGTTCGCACGCGACGAAGACATCCTGAAGGCGGCGGAGGACTGGCGGGCCCAGGGACGCGGGGTGGCGCTCGCGACGGTGGTCGAGACCTGGGGCTCGGCGCCGCGGCCGGTCGGCTCGAACCTGGTGATCGACGACCAGGGCAATTTCCTCGGCTCGGTGTCGGGCGGCTGCGTCGAGGGCGCGGTGGTGACCGAGGCGCTCGACGTGATCGAGAGCGGCAAGCCGAAGACGCTCGAATTCGGTGTCGCCGACGAGACCGCCTGGAAGGTGGGGCTGTCCTGCGGCGGCAGCATTCGGGTGTATGTGGAGCGGGTGGAGTAGGGGAAAGCGAGTAGCGAACAAGCGAGTAGAGCTGTCCTTTCTCTACTATTCGCTACTCGCTACTCGCAGGAGAAGCGATGAAGCTCGATATTCTTAGAGAGCTCAATGCCGAGCGCACCGCGCGGCGCGCCGCGGTGGTGGTGACAGACGTCGCCAGCGGCGCGCAGCGGCTGGTGAGGGCCGCCGAGATCGCCCGCGACCCGCTGAAGGGTCTTATCGAAAAGCACATCCGCAGCGGCAAGAGCGGCATGGAGGAGACGCCGGCGGGCAAGGTGTTTCTCACCGTGCACGTTCCGCCCTTGCGGCTCGTCATCACCGGCGCCGTCCATATCAGCCAGGCGCTCGCGCCGATGGCGCAGATCCTGGGCTATGACGTGATCATCGTCGATCCGCGCACCGCCTTCGCCTCGATCGAGCGCTTCCCCGACGTCAAGGTGATCGCGGAATGGCCGGACGTGGCACTGCCGCCGCTCGGCATCGATCACTACACCGCCTTCGTCGCGCTGACCCACGATCCCAAGATCGACGACCCCGCGCTCAGCCATGCGCTGGCGCGCGACTGCTTCTATATCGGCGCGCTGGGCTCCAAGAAGACCCACGGCCGCCGCCTCGAGCGGCTGAAAGCGCAGGGCGTGTCCGACGCCGCGCTCGCGCGCATCCACGCCCCCATCGGTCTCGACATCGGCGCGGTGTCGCCGCCGGAGATCGCGGTCGCGATCATGGGCGAGATCACGGCGCGGCTGCGCCAGTCCCCGGAGCAAGCAGCATGAAGTTCGGCGCGGTTCCGGTGGCGCAGGCCGAAGGCGGCGTGGCGGTGCATTCGATCCGCAAGGGCGGCCTCGTCCTGAAGAAAGGCACCTTGATCGGCAAGGACGAGATCGCCGCGCTCGCTGGCGTCGGCATCGCCGAGATCGTGGTGGCGCGGATCGAGCCCGGGGACGTCGCGGAGGATGCGGCCGCGGCCGGGATCGCGGCGGCGGCGGCAGGCGAGGGGGTGCGCGTCGACCGCGCCTTCACCGGCCGCGCCAACCTGTTCGCGGAGAGCGCTGGCGTGCTGGTGGTGGACAAGGACGCGATCGACCGCCTCAACCGTGTCGACGAGTCGATCACCTTGGCGACGCTCGCCGCCTACAAGTCCGTGGTCGCCGGCGAGATGATCGCCACCGTGAAGATCATCCCCTTCGCGGTCGCGGCGGAGGAGCGCGACGCCGCGCTCTCGGTCGCCGAGATGGCGCGCCCGCTGGTGCGGGTGGCGCCCTACCGCATTCGCAAGGTCGGGGTCGTCTCCACGCTGTTGCCGGGGCTCGCCGCCAAGGTCATCGAGAAGACCTTGCGGGTGACCGAGGAGCGCCTCGCGCCCGCCGGCGCCAGCATCGTTGCCGAGCGCCGTGTTGCGCACGAGCAGGTCGCGCTGGCCAGGGCGATCGAGGAAGTGCTGGGGGAGGGCGCCGAGCTGGTGATCGTGTTCGGGGCCTCGGCCATCGCCGACCGCCGCGATGTCATTCCGGCCGCGGTCGAGGCCATCGGTGGGCGCATCGAGCATTTCGGCATGCCGGTCGATCCCGGCAATCTGCTCCTCGTGGCCGCCGCGCGCGGCCGTCCGCTGCTCGGCGCCCCGGGCTGCGCGCGATCCCCGAAGGAGAACGGTTTCGACTGGATTCTCATGCGGTTACTCGCCGGGCTTAAGGTTCCGCGCGAGGCCATTACGGGGATGGGCGTGGGCGGTCTGCTGATGGAAATCGTGACCCGGCCGCAACCGCGCGCGGAGCCGCCGGCCGCCGCCCGCCGGCGTATCGCCGGGGTCGTGCTCGCCGCCGGCCGCTCGACCCGCATGGGTGGACCCAACAAGCTTCTCGCGGAGATCGGCGGCCGCCCGCTGGTGCGCATCGCCGCCGAGGAAGCGCTGGCCTCGCGTGCCAAGCCGGTGATCGTAGTGGTGGGCCACCAGCGCGACGAGGTCGAGAGGGCGCTGGCAGGTTTGCCCGTCGAGCTCGTCCACAATCCGGATTTTGCCCAGGGCCTCGGGACCTCGCTCAAGGCTGGCATCGCGGCCGTCCCGGCCGATGCCGAGGGGGCGATCGTGTGCCTCGGCGATATGCCGCAGGTCGATGCCGGTCTGATCGACCGGCTCATCGCCGCGTTCGACCCCGATCGCGGCGCGCTCGTGGTGATGCCGACCTTTGAAGGCAAGCGCGGCAATCCCGTCCTGTGGTCGCGCCGGTTCTTTCCCGATCTGATGGCGATCGAGGGAGACGTGGGCGCGCGCCATCTGATCGGCCGCTACAGCGAAGCGGTGGTGGAAGTGCCGCTCCAGGGTAAGGCGGCGCTCGTCGACATCGACACGCCGGAGGCGCTCACCGGCGTCAAAGCCGAGATCGAAGGCGCGTTCTCGAAATAAGATCCCGGGCCGGGCCCCGGGATGACAAGCGAGGTTGCCGCCGCAGCCCTCAGCGGCCGGGACGGCACCACAGGATCGTACACACCGGCAACGGGCTGTGGCGCTCGCAACGCCGCAATGCCCACAGCTTGGCATCGATAATCGAGTAGCTGCTTGCCCGCCCCCCTGAGCCGATCCCGGTGGCAAGGCAAACCCAGGCCGAAGCCTCGGACGAGGCCGCTGCGAGAAAAGACGCCGCCACAACCATTGCGCCGATAATTCTCCCCATATCCCCCTCCTCATGACATGGCGGCACCCCGTCATGGCCGCCGCCGCGGCGATCTGATCACGCGGGTGTGGATTTTCTGTGAGCGGGTGACGCAAGCCCCCAAGTTCCCGCGCTCCGGTGGCGCCGGCCGCGGGGTCATTGCGTGCGCGGGCTCCGCCCTTGCGCTGGCGCTCGGTCCCACACTACATTATGACTGACCAGTCAGTCATTTTGAGGGTGCACATGGTCGGCAGCGCGCGCATCGGACGAAAACGACGCCCGGCATCCCAAGCCAGAGGAGCGGGCCGGCAGAGCGTGCGCGCCACCCAGCGCACCGAACGGCGCGCCGCCATCCTCGCCGCTGCGCTCGAGGAATTCGCCGCCCGTGGTTTCGCGGCGACCCGGCTCGATGACGTCGCGCGGCGCGCGGATGTCGCCAAGGGCACGATCTACCTCTACTTCCGCGACAAGGAGGCGCTGTTCCAGGAGCTCGTGCGCACGATGCTGAGCCCGCTGGTGGGCGCCATCGAAGCGGCGCCGCTGCGCGAGCTGCCGATCCGCGCCGTCGTCGAGATGATCTTCGACGTGTTCGTCAATGAAATCTACGCCACGCACCGCAAGGACGTGATCCGGCTGATCATCGCGGAGGGACCGCGCTTTCCCAAGCTTGCGGAATTCTACTATCGGGAGGTGATCGCGCGCGTGCTGCCGATCATCCGGGCGCGGCTCGCGCTGGCGGTCGAGCGCGGCGAGCTCGCCCACGATGCGCTCGCGCGCTTTCCGCAGCTGCTGGTCGCGCCGGCCCTGCTCGCGGTCCTGTGGAGCGGCCTGTTCGGACGCTTCGCGCCGCTCGACGCGCGGGCACTCATGCGCGCCCACCTCGATTTGCTGTTCGGCGAGGGGAGCGGGCCGTGAGCGGACGCCGCTTGGCCCTCGCGCTGCTTGCGCTGATCGTGGCGCTCGCGGCGCTCGTCGTCCCCGCCTGGCAGAGTGTCAAGGTGCAGACGTTCCAGGGCTGGGTCGAGGCCGAGCTGATCTTCGTCGGGCCCGACGAGACCGGCCGCATCGAGACGCTCAACGTGCGTCAGGGCGACCAGGTCGAATGGCGTCAGCTGCTGTTCACGCTGGACACCGAGCTGCAGGCCGCCGACGTCGCCATGCAGGAGGCCGCGGTGAAGAACGCCCAACAGGCGTATGACCGCGCGCGGCAGCTGTTGAGCCGGCAGGCCGGCACGCAAAAAGCGCTGGACGATGCCGAGGCTGAGCTGCGCACGGCGCAGGCGCGGCTCAACTCCGCGCAAACAAGGCTCGGGCGCCGCAAGGTGTTCAGTCCGGTCGCCGGCAGCGTCCAACAAATCTATTACCGCGCCGGAGAGCTTGTTCCGGCTGGCAAGCCGATCGTGGCGCTGCTGCCGCCGAGCAATCTGAAGGTGCGGTTCTTCGTCAACGAAGCGACGCTGCCCCAGCTTCATTTCGGCGATGCCGTCACTGTCACCTGCGACGGCTGCGCTCCCGGCATCACCGCCAAGATCAGCTTCATCTCCCGCACCTCGGAATTCACGCCGCCGGTCATCTACAGCACGGAGGAACGCTCGAAGCTCGTGTTCATGATCGAAGCGCGGCCGGACCTGCCCGAGCAGCTGCGCGTGGGGCAGCCGGTGAGCGTCGTACTGGGAGACGGGACGTGACGAACGCAGCGCCCTCCGTCCCCGAGATCGCCATCGAGGTCGAAGGACTGACCAAGTCCTTCGGCGGCCGCAAGGTCGTGCGCAACCTCTCGATGCGGGTGAAGCGCGGCGAGATCTACGGCTTTCTCGGCCCCAACGGCTCGGGCAAGACCACGACCATCCGCATGTTGTGCGGATTGCTCACCCCCGACGAGGGCCGCGGCACCTGCCTCGGCTACGACATCCGCACCGAGGCCGACGAGATCAAGCAACAGGTGGGCTACATGACCCAGCGCTTCAGCCTCTATCAGGATCTCTCGGTGCGCGAGAACCTGGAATTCGTCGCGCGCCTCTACCGGATTCCCCACCCCGCGGCGGCAGCGCAGGCGATGATCGAGCGGATCGGGCTTGCCGGTCGCGAAGGGCAGCTGGCGGGGGAGCTGTCGGGCGGATGGAAGCAACGGCTGGCGCTCGGCGCCTGCACGCTGCCCAATCCGCAGCTCCTCCTGCTCGACGAGCCGACCGCGGGCGTCGATCCCAAGGCGCGGCGTGAGTTCTGGAACGAGATCCACGCCCTCGCGGCGGACGGCCTCACCGTTCTGGTGTCCACCCATTACATGGACGAGGCCGAGCGTTGCCACGAGATCGCCTATATCGCCTACGGTGTCCTGCTCGCCCATGGCACCGTCGAGGACGTGATCGCGGCCTCGCATCTGCTCACCTACACGGTGAGCGAGCATGACGGCGAGGGCCTGGCTAAGCTCGCCGACGCGCTCGCCCACCAGCCCGGCGTCGACATGGTGGCGCCGTTCGGCACCAGCTTGCACGTATCCGGCCGCGACGCGGCGGCGCTCGAAGCGGCGATCGCACCCTATCGCCAGCGGCCGGACCTGACTTGGGCGCTCTCCGAGCCTTCGCTCGAGGACGTCTTCATCGATCTCATGGGCCGGGCCAAGGACAACTTCCAATGAGCGCGTCCGCCGCCACCAGCACGCCGCGCCGGCCCTCGTCGGGCGGGTTCCGGCAGCGAACCTGGGCGATGCTGATCAAGGAGTTCATCCAGCTCCGGCGCGATCGCGTCTCGTTCGCGATGATCGTGATGATCCCCCTGGTCCAGCTGCTGCTGTTCGGCTACGCCATCAACACCAACCCGCGGCACCTGCCGACCGCGGTGCTGCTGCAGGAGCAGACCGATCTCGGCCGCTCGGTGCTCAAGGCGCTGCAGAACACCGCCTATTTCGATGTCACCCACATCGTCCAAACCGAGGCCGAGTTCGACCGGCTGCTGGCCTCCGGCAGGGTGCTGTTCGCGATCGAGATTCCGGCGAATTTCGAGCGCGCGGTCCGGCGCGGGGATCGCCCGGCGCTGCTGGTCGCCGCCGATGCGACCGACCCGGTGGCGGCGGGCTCGGCCATGGCCGCGCTCGGCAATCTCGTGCAGACCGCGCTCCAGCACGACCGCGCCATTCCGGACGGCGCGGAGCCGCCGTTCGAGATCCGCACCCACGCTCGCTACAATCCCGCGGCCAACACGTCGTTCAACATCGTGCCGGGGCTCGTCGGCACCATTCTCACCATGACCATGCTGATATTCACCGCGCTCTCGGTGACGCGGGAGATCGAGCGCGGCACCATGGAAAGCCTCCTGGCCATGCCGATCACGCCGGTCGAGATCATGCTCGGCAAGATCATCCCCTACATCATCGTCGGTTTCGTGCAGGCGGCGCTGATCATCGGCATCGGCATTGGCCTGTTCGGAGTCCCGCTGCTCGGGAGCCTGTTGCTGCTGGCGCTGCTCAGCACCTTGTTCATCACCACCAATCTTTCCGTCGGCTACACCTTCTCCACCGTCGCGCAAAACCAACTGCAGGCGATGCAGATGTCGATGATGTTCTTCCTGCCGAACATCCTGCTGTCGGGCTTCATGTTCCCGTTCGCGGGCATGCCCGGCTGGGCGCGATGGATCGGCGAGTTCCTGCCGCTGACGCATTATCTGCGTATCGTACGCGGGATCATGCTCAAGGGCGCAGGCCTCTCCGACCTGCGTTACGACGCCCTGGCGCTCGCCGGGCTGATGCTGATCGCCATGACCATCGCGATCGCGCGCTTCCGGCGCACGCTCGATTAGGGTCGTGCACCCCGTGGCAGTCGCTGGCGGCATGAGCTCGGTGTCGCGGGATTGGATCGCGCCTGCGCGCTTATCCCGCCTGCGCCGACCTGCCGCCCGGTTCTTGTCATGGCTGCCTTGCAAGCACGGCATCCCGCGCCCGGTATCGCAGCGGATTCGCGTATCGGCCGCACTTGCATGGCGCAGCGCGGCTTCCCAAATTAGTGAGAGCGAAGCGCGATAATGCGTTTCGCTTCCTCCCTGACTTGGGCCGCCGATCAGGCGGCCCTTCTTTGTCCGGGTGATCGGCACGGGCTGGGCCCCGCCTCCCCGGCGCTGTGATCCGCCGCGGCTCGCTCCCCGCGTGCGTCCCATCGGCGGACTGGGAGCGTTCGCCGCCGGGCTCGGAGATTTCAGCACAATGCGCTGACGGCGCTGCCCGCACCACGTCGGTCGGGGCGATGGCGCCGAGCGTGGGGATTGCCACCAAGCGTTTGCAACGCCGTCTGGGTTGCCCGTTTCCGGGCCCGCCGCGGAGTTGGCGGCGCCGCATTACATCGCAGTAATGTGGGAACCCGCGGGTTCAGCGGAAGGTTTGCCTGATGAAGGGAACCTGCTCTCGGCGGACAGCGCCGCGCTCGATTCAATTCGCGCCGCGTGCTTCGCGATTGGAATTCAGCCCCGGCGGGGCAGCGAGGCTGCCGCAGCATTCGACGTTCACACGGGGAGGACGGACATGACGACGTTCGATGCCGCTCGGCAGCCGAGCGAAACCGACGATCATCCGGTCGGATGGCGCCGTTACCTTTGTTCCACCAATCACAAGGACATCGGCACGATGTACCTCGTCTTCGCCTTGACGGCGGGGATGATCGGCGGAGCGTTCTCGGTCGGCATGCGCATGGAGCTGCAGCAGCCCGGCCTGCAGATCTTTCCCAATCCGCACGTCTACTACCAAGTCCCACTGATCAGAACCCATGGGCCCATTGGCGCAAACCTATGGACATGATGCGCCAGGGCTGATCGACGAGCCTGTTCCAGGCCGCGCAGCAATGGTCGACGAGATCGTCGTATGATTTGAACACGCGGTTTGAGAGCCAGTTTTCCCGCATGAACTGCCAGACGTTTTCGACCGGGTTAAGCTCGGGGCATTTTGGCGGCAGCAGAATGATGGTGATGTTGGCCGGGACGACGAGGCGTGTCGACATATGCCAGCCAGCTTGGTCGACCAAGAGGATGGCGTGGGCGGCGGGCGCAACGGCCGCTGCGATTTCCGCCAGGTGCAAGTTCATCGCCTCGGTGTTGCAGGCAGGCAAGATCAGGGCTGCGCCCTTGCCCTCCTTCGGGCAGACCGCACCGAAGATGTAGGTGGAGGCAGTACGCTGGTCGCGGGGCGCGCTGGGGCGGGTGCCGCGCTTGGCCCAGCGGCGGGTGATCTTGTTCTTCTGGCCGATGCGGGCCTCGTCGGCGAACCAGATTTCTATCGTGTCGCAGGGACGTGCCTTCTGGCGGGCGACGGCTTCCAAATGCGCCGGGAAGCTTTTTTAAAATCCTCGATCGCACCCTCGGCTTGAGCATGGTGGCGCGGTCGGGCCGAGAGTTTGCGGTAGCCCATGGCGCGCAGCTCCCGGCTGAGCGTCTGTTTGGCGACCGTGATGCGGAATTCCTCGAAGATCCATTGTACCAGATCGATCAGCCGCCAGCGCACCACGCCGTGCACCGCCGGGATCGGGCCACTCTCGATCATACGGGCGATGGCTTGGCGTTGCACGGCATTGAGCTTGGGTGGGTGACCCGGCGACTTGCCATCCAGGAGACCGTCAGGGCCGCGCGCGTTGAAGCGCAACACCCAGTCACGGACGATCTGCAATCCGACACCGCCGATCTTCGCGGCCTCGCTCCGCCTCGCGCCGTCATAGATCGCCGCAAGAGCCAGAAGTCGGCGGGCCTGAGGGCCGTCTTTCGTCCCCCTTGCCAAACCACGCAGCTGCGACGCTTCAAAATCACGGCGTAATGGAATTGGACCCGACATGACGAACCTCCTTACGTTCGCCATGTTGAATCTGACTCGCCTCAATTCGGGAAGCGCCAAAGAGTCATGATTTCAGAGATACGGTATACGACGTGTTCACCACCGCCCACGGCCTCATCATGATCTTTTTCGTGGTGATGCCGGCGCTGATCGGGGGCTTCGGCAATTGGATGGTTCCGCTGATGATCGGGGCGCCCGACATGGCATTCCCGCGCATGAACAACGTTTCGTTCTGGCTGCTGCCGGCGTCCTTCACGCTATTGCTGATATCCCTGTTCATGCCGGGTGAGCCCGGCACCAGCGGCGCGGGAACCGGATGGACGCTCTATGCCCCATTGTCGACCAGCGGCCATCCCGGGGCCGCGGTCGATTTCGTGATCCTGTCGCTGCACCTGGCGGGCGCCTCCTCGATCCTGGGCGCCATCAATTTCATCACCACGGTCTTCAACATGCGCGCACCGGGAATGACCCTCTTCTGGGTGCCGCTGTTCGTGTGGTCAATTCTGATCACCGCGTTCATACTGCTGTTGGCGCTGCCGGTATTGGCGGGGACGCTGACCATGCTGCTGACCGACCGGAATTTCGGCACTACCTTCTTCGATCCCTCCGGCGGGGGTGATCCGCTGCTGCATCAGCACTTGTTCTGGTTCTTCGGCCATCCCGAGGTCTACATCATGATCCTGCCCGCCTTCGGTATCGTCAGCCAGGTGATCGCGACGTTCAGCCGCAAGCCGGTATTCGGCTATCTCGGCATGGTATTCGCCATGATCGCGATCGGCGCCATCGGCTTCGTCGTGTGGGCGCACCACATGTATACAGTCGGCCTGAGCGCGGGCGCACAGGCGTATTTCGCCGTCGCGAGCATGGTGATCGCCGTGCCGACCGGGGTGAAGGTGTTCTCCTGGATCGCGACGATGTGGGGCGGCTCGCTCGATTTCCGTACCCCGCTGTCGTGGGCGGTCGGCTTCATCTTCGTGTTCACCATCGGCGGGCTTACCGGCATCGTGATCGCCAATCCCGGAGCCGACCGCGTGCTGCAGGATACCTATTACATCGTAGCGCACTTCCACTACGTCCTCTCGCTCGCCGCCGTGTTCGGGATTTTTGCCGGTTGGTACTACTGGTTCCCCAAAATGACGGGCTACACCTATTCCGATTTTCTCGGCAAGGTTCACTTCTGGATCTCGTTCGTCGGCGCCAACACGATCTTCTTCCCGCATCACTTTCTCGGACTGGCCGGCATGCCGCGGCGGGTGGCCGACTATCCGGATGCCTTTGCCGGCTGGAACCTGGTCTCGTCGATCGGCGCCTACATCTTCGCCGCCGGCATGCTGGTGTTCTTCGCTGCCATGATTCTCGCCTTCGCCCGCAAGGTGCCGGCCGGCGCCAATCCATGGGGGCAGGGCGCGACCACGCTCGAATGGACCCTGCCGTCGCCGCCGCCGTTCCATCAGTTCGCGACGCTTCCGCGAGTGGTCGGCCCGCCGCTGGAAGGCTCGGATCTCGGAACCTCACATCCCCGCTCCCAATCGAGCGCCGATCTGCATGGTATCCGCCGCTAGCATGTGCAGACGATTTTGAAGCCGTTTGTCCAACCCCGTAGTTCCCGCCGCCATCGGCAGTGCACGAAGTTGCGCGCGCGTCCCATCGTTCACTTGACGGTCGACGTGTTCACCTACCTGAGGCGAATGCGGCCCGAGCGAAGCGTTGACCACTTCGAGGTGGCAGGACCGCCCGGCGCGACCGCGCCTTGACAGCTCTCCGTGTCAATCCGATTGAGAGGAGCGTGCGATGAAACTCACTTCCGCACAGGTCGAACGAACGCTGGGCCAAATCGAAGCGCAGGCCATCCCGGACGATCACCCCGTGATTCCACGACTCAACGATCTGTTCGGGGAACACACGTTTTTTCTCGATAACAATGGGCTCAACATCGTGGAACCGGCCGCCGCCGCCGACAGGGTGCAGTCGGCCCAGGTGGTGAAGCTTGCGAGCTGGAACGACGAGGATGGCTTGGAGCCGCATGAGCCCGAACCAACCGATGTGGTCATTGTGCTAACTGCCGGCCGCTCGAACTGATGTCCGGGACGGCGCGCAGCACGCGCGCTTTCCGGACCGGGCAAGGAGCGCGATACCCGCCGCTGTCACGAACGGGGAGCGGCGAAGCGCGATCTCGCCGGTGGCCGCAATCCGTAGCACCGCTGACGCACGCGGTCGACGTCGCAGCGGCTGGAACCGGTATTGGCGGCGGGGCGTTGAAGTCGGGGGCGAAGCGAGTCCCCCGTGGCTGAAGCTGCACTGCGCAATTTCACGGTCAATTTCGGGCCCCAACACCCGGCCGCGCACGGCGTCTTGCGCTTGGTCCTCGAGCTCGACGGCGAGGTCGTCGAGCGGGTCGATCCGCATATCGGCCTCCTGCACCGCGGCACCGAGAAGCTGATCGAGCACAAGACGTACTTGCAGGCGTTGCCCTATTTCGATCGGCTCGACTATGTCGCGCCGATGAACCAGGAGCACGCCTTCTGCGTGGCGGCCGAAAGGCTCCTCGGCATGACCGTGCCCAGGCGCGGGCAACTGATCCGCGTGCTCTATTGCGAAATCGGGCGACTGCTCTCGCATCTGCTCAACGTCACGACGCAGGCACTGGATGTGGGCGCGCTCACCCCGCCGTTGTGGGGCTTCGAGGAGCGCGAGAAGCTGATGGGGTTCTACGAACGCGCCTCGGGCGCGCGCATGCATGCGAACTATTTCCGCGTCGGGGGCGTGCACCAGGACTTGCCCCCGAAGCTGATCGACGACATCTGGGCTTTCTGCGACCCCTTCCTCGGTGTTTGCGACGACATCGAGGGTCTGCTGACGGAAAATCGCATTTTCAAGCAGCGCAACGTCGGGGTCGGCGTGGTGGAGCTCGCGGACGCCTGGGGCTGGGGATTCTCGGGAGTCATGGTACGAGGATCCGGCGCCGCCTGGGACCTGCGCAAGGCGCAACCCTACGAATGCTATTCCGAGCTCGCGTTCGACATCCCGATCGGCAGACACGGCGACTGCTACGATCGCTATCTGGTGCGCATGGAGGAGATGCGCCAGTCGGTGCGCATCATGAAGCAGTGCCTGGAGAAGCTGCGGCTGCCGGCAGGCAGCGGTCCGGTCTCTGCCAGGGACAATAAGATCGTGCCGCCGCCGCGCGCCGAGATGAAGCGCTCGATGGAGGCGACCATCGAACATTTCAAGCTCTACAGCGAAGGCCATCGCGTGCCGGCCGGGGAAGTCTATGCCGCGGTCGAGGCGCCCAAGGGCGAGTTCGGCGTCTACCTAGTGGCGGACGGCACCAACCGCCCCTATAAGTGCAAGATACGGGCGCCGTCGTTCGCGCATCTGCAGGCGATGGAGTTCTTGAGCCGCGGCCACATGCTTGCGGACGTCTCGGCGATCATCGGTTCGCTCGACATCGTGTTCGGGGAGATCGACCGCTGACCGCCGGCTCCGGCTGTTCGGTTGAGGACAAGCCCAAGACCCAAGCGGCTCGCCGCCATTGAGCACGAGCGGCGCGCAGGGAGAACAAGAGATGCTGGTCGATGCGAACCGTCGGCGTCATCGCGACGATGCCGATCGTGACGAGCGCGAACGCCGCCGCCGCCAGGAAGAGGCGCTCGACGACGCCCTCATGAACACCTTTCCGGCGTCCGACCCGGTCTCGGCGGAGCAGCCGGCGCGTTCGTCCTGAAAGGTCTCGCCTGGAATGGCGTGGCAGATCCGCGCGCGGATGCTTTCTGCTTCGCCACCGCGCGGAAATCTGCTCCGCGATTTCGGCATGGATATTGCGCGGGAAATCGCGCTATATCGGCTGGTGCGGCCGGTCGAGCCGCGCGCCGATGCGGAGCGGCCCATCAGTCCCATGTCACAGCTTGCCACGCCGAACGCCGACGCGAGTGCAGCCAAGCTGTCCATCGGCTTCATCAACTGGGCGCACGCGCTCGACCATTACGTGATGCTGATCTTCCCGACGGTGGTGATCGGGCTGGAGGTCATCTACGGGCGCAGCTACGCCGAGCTGATCGCGCTCGGCACCGCGTCCTTCGTGGCCTTTGGCGTCTTCTCGTTGCCGGCAGGCTGGCTCGCCGACCGCTGGAGCCGGCGCAGCATGATGGCGATCTTCTATGCCGGCTGCGGGCTTTCGCTGCTGGCGGCGGGCTTCGCACCGAACCTCGTCGTGCTCGCGATTGCCCTCACCGCGCTCGGCATGTTCGCGGCGATCTATCATCCCGTCGGCACCGCGATGCTGATCGAGCGGGCGACCGCGCGTGGGCGTTCGCTCGCCTTCAATGGCGTGTGCGGCAATCTCGGCGCGGCGCTCGCCGCCGGCATGACGGCGGCGCTGGTGGCGGGGCTGGGATGGCGGGCGGCCTTCATGGTGCCGGGCGCGGTCTGTGTCGCGACCGCCGCGCTCTATCTGCGTTTCGCTCCCGCGGAGGAACGCAAAGCGGCCGGCCGCGGCACCATCGCCGACGTTCCGCTCGCCGCCCGGCTGGCAGTCGCGATCTTCGGCCTGTTCATCGTGATCGCGCTGTGCGCCGGCCTCGTGTTCCACATCGTCTCGGTCGCGCTGCCGAAGATCGTCGACGAGCGGCTAGGCGCCGACGTGCCGCTGCTCCTGGTCGGCGGCCTTGCAACTGCGGTGTTCATGTGCGGCGCGCTCGCCCAGATCGCCGTCGGTCGGCTGGTGGATAAATTCCCGCCGCACATCCTCTTCGCCGTGATCGCGAGCCTGCAGTTCCTGGGCGTGCTGTGGGCGGCGCAGGCGACCGGCAAGATGCTGATCGTGGCGCTGGCGGTAGCGATGGCGGCGATCTACGCGCAAGTGACCGTCAACGACCTGGTGATCGCGCGCTACACCGCGGACGCCTGGCGTGGCCGGGTCTATGCCGTGCGCTATTTCCTGACCTTCCTGGTCTCGGGCGCAGCGGTTTCGGCGATCGCCATCCTGCATGGTCGCGGCGGCTTCGGCCTGGTGCTGGGCACCACCGCCGTGATCGCGCTCGGCTTCGTGTTCGCCACCGCCGCGATCGCGGTGCTGGTCAACGGCGTCGAGAAGGAGCGTGCGCGTGCGGTGGCGCCGGCGGAGTGAACGCCCCCCGGCGGGGGCCGCGGCGGCTCGGTTCGTGACGAAGGCCCGAGCTTGCGCCCGGGCCTTCGCCGCTTCGTTGGCAGAGCGACGGATCAGAAGTCCATGCCGCCCATGCCACCGCCGCCGGGCGGCATGGCAGGCGCCTGCTTCTTCGGGATCTCGGCGACCATGGCCTCGGTGGTGATGAGGAGGCCGGCCACGGAGGCGGCGTCCTGCAGTGCCGTGCGCACCACCTTGGTCGGGTCGATGATGCCCTTCGACACCAGGTTGCCGTATTCGCCGCTCTGGGCGTCGAAGCCGAAGGCATACTGATCCTTCTCCAGGATCTTGCCGACGATCACCGAGCCGTCCTCGCCCGCATTGATCGCGATCTGCCGCGCCGGCCAGGACAGCGCCCTGCGCACGATCTCGACGCCGGTCTTCTGGTCGTCGTTGTGCGTGCGGATCTTCTTGAGCGCTTCGGTCGCGCGCAGCAGCGCCACGCCGCCGCCCGGCAGGATGCCTTCCTCGACCGCGGCACGGGTCGCGTGCATGGCGTCATCCACGCGGTCCTTGCGCTCCTTCACCTCGACCTCGGTGGCTCCGCCGACGCGGATCACCGCGACGCCGCCGGCGAGCTTGGCCAGCCGCTCCTGCAGCTTTTCGCGATCATAATCCGACGTGGTCTCCTCGATCTGAGCCTTGATCTGCGCGATGCGGCCCTCGATCTCGGACTTCTTGCCGGCGCCGCCGACGATGGTGGTGTTCTCCTTGTCGATCGTGACCTTCTTGGCCCGCCCGAGCATGTTAAGCGTGACGTTCTCGAGCTTGATGCCGAGATCCTCGGAGATCGCCTGGCCGCCGGTGAGCACCGCGATGTCCTGCAGCATCGCCTTGCGGCGGTCGCCGAAGCCGGGAGCCTTGACTGCCGCGACCTTGAGGCCGCCGCGCAGCTTGTTGACCACCAGCGTGGCCAGCGCCTCGCCCTCGACGTCCTCGGCGATGATGAGCAGCGGCTTGCCGGTCTGCACCACCGATTCGAGCAGCGGCAGGAGCTCCTGCAGGCCCGAGAGCTTCTTCTCGTTGATGAGGATGTAAGGATCCTCCATCTCGACCCGCATCTTGTCGGCATTGGTGATGAAGTAGGGCGAGATGTAGCCGCGGTCGAACTGCATGCCCTCGACCACGTCGAGCTCGGTTTCCAGCGACTTTGCTTCCTCGACCGTGATCACGCCCTCGTTGCCGACCTTCTTCATCGCTTCGGCGAGGAAGCGGCCGATCTCGGCGTCGCCGTTGGCGGAGATGGTGCCGACCTGGGCGATCTCCTCGTTCGAGGTGACTTTCTTGGAGTTCTTCTTGAGGTCTTCCACGATGGCTTCGACGGCGAGATCGATGCCGCGCTTCAAGTCCATCGGGTTCATGCCGGCGGCGACCGACTTGGCGCCTTCCTTGACGATCGAGGCGGCGAGCACGGTGGCGGTGGTGGTGCCGTCACCGGCGACGTCGGAGGTCTTCGAGGCGACCTCGCGCACCATCTGCGCGCCCATGTTCTCGAACTTATCCTCGAGCTCGATCTCCTTGGCGACGGTGACGCCGTCCTTGGTGATGCGGGGCGCGCCGAACGACTTGTCGAGCACGACGTTGCGGCCCTTCGGGCCGAGGGTGACCTTCACCGCGTTGTTGAGAATGTCGACGCCGCGCAGCATCTTGTCGCGCGCTTCGACCGAGAATTTGACTTCCTTGGCGGCCATTTCCGTTCACTCCGTTGGGGTTCTGCTCAGGCGGCCTTTTTCTTGGCGGCGCCTTCTTCGATGACGCCCATGACGTCGGACTCCTTCATGATCAGGAGGTCCTCGCCGTCGATCTTGACCTCGGTGCCCGACCATTTGCCGAACAGGACGCGATCGCCGACGCGAACGTCGATGGGGATCAGTTTGCCAGCCTCGTCGCGGCCGCCGGGGCCTACCGCAACGACCTCGCCTTGCGAGGGCTTTTCCTTGGCGGTGTCGGGGATGATGATGCCGCCGGCGGTCTTCTCCTCGGCATCGATGCGCTTGACGACGATGCGGTCGTGAAGCGGACGAAACTTCATGATGTCCTCCTAAGCATTTAGCAGAGTTTAAGATTTTGAGTTTGCGAAGAGCGGTAAAGGGCACGCCTTGCCGCTCGTTCCGGGCGCGACATAAGGAAGATTATTTTGGCCCGCAAGAGGCGCCCGCAAAAAAATTAGCACTCCTTGAATGCGAGTGCCAAAGAAATCTGGCACTCGGTTAATTCAAGTGCCAGGAGCCACCTGGGCCAAAATCGCACGCCTGACAAGGAAATCGGTAGGTCGCGACGTGTGTCTTTTCGCGGCGCACGGCCCAGGCTTTGTCAGCACTTTCGGGAACATGCTGCTAACGCCTTGATTTTAGGAACTTAATTCAAAATTTGTGCTTGCCATTGGCGGGCGGTGACGCGCAGACTTCGCCCAGATCGGAGGCATGAGTCATGGCAAGGCATATGGCAAGGCATACGGAATCCGGCCCGCAGGGATCGAGGGACTTCCGCCGTCAGCTCGAAGGCTACGGCCTGACCACGGCGCAAATTCTCTACCGGCTGCCCGATCATCCGTCCCTGCTGCAGACCTATGTCTGGCAAGACTACGACCTCTGCCCGCGCTTTCCTGCGCTCAACCGCTTTCTCGCGTTTTGGCTTGAGACGCTCGAAGGGCCGCTGCATTCCGTGACGGTCGCACATTCGCGCCTGATCCGGCCCGCGGAAATCCGCGCGGTCAACGGCGAGTTTCGTTTGCACTGACCGCCGCGGCGACCGGGCGCCTCACGCTAGGTCAGCACCCCGACGATGGCGCCCATCAGGCAGGTGGCGATCGTTCCCGAGACGATCGACTTGAGACCGAGCGAGAGCACGTCGTCGCGTCGCTCCGGCGCCATGATGCCAAGTCCCGCGATCATAATGCCGAGCGAGCCGAAATTGGCGAAGCCGCACATGGCGTAGAGCAGGATCAGACGCGAACGCGGATCGAGCGCATCGGGCGGCAGCTTCGACAGCTCCACGTAGGCGATGAGCTCGTTGAGGATCGTCTTGATCCCCATGAGACTGCCTGCGGTGACCGCCTCGCTCCAGGGAATGCCGAGGAGCCAGCATACCGGCGCCATCGCCCAGCCGAGCAGGCGCTGCAGCGTGATCGGCGCTGCGCCTACGTCCGGCAGCATGCCGATGATCGCATTGGCGAGATGCACCAATGCGACGAGGACGATGAGCATGGCGCAGATATTGAGCAGGAGCTCGAGCCCCGTGGCGGTGCCGCGGACGATCGCGTCCATGGTGCTCGCGGCGACCTTTTCCACCTCGAGCGGCGCGGTGCCGCCGGTATGCCGGTCGCTGCGCTCAGGCACCATGATCAGGCTCACCAGGATTGCCGCCGGCGCTCCCATTACCGAGGCGATCACGAAATGTGCCGCCGCGTCGGGGATGAGCGGGCCGAGCAGCGTGGCGTAGAGCACCAGCACGGTGCCGGCGATGCCGGCCATGCCGCCGGTCATCACGATGAACAGCTCGCTGCGCGTGAGGCGTGCGAGATAGGGACGGATGAACAGCGGCGCCTCGACCATGCCGAGGAAAATGTTGGCGGCGGTCGAGAGGCCGACCGCGCCGCCGACCTTGAGCGTGCGCTCGAGCAGCCAGGAGAAGCCGCGCACGATCGGCGGTAGGATGCGCCAATGGAACAGCAGCGTGGTCAACACGCTCATCACCAGCACGATCGGCAGCGCCTGCAGCGCCAGCACGAATTCCGCGCCCGGCACCTTGAGCTCGTAAGGGAGCTGCCCGCCGCCGAGATAGCCGAAGACGAAGGAGGTGCCGGCCCGGCTGGCCGCGGCGATGGCATCGACGCCGCGGTTGACGGCCGCGAATGCGCGTGCGGCGCCGGGCACTTTG
Source organism: uncultured Alphaproteobacteria bacterium (assembly GCA_963758945.1). Classification (GTDB taxonomy): domain Bacteria; phylum Pseudomonadota; class Alphaproteobacteria; order Rhizobiales; family Xanthobacteraceae; genus VAZQ01. The sequence goes on from CAVWXY010000005.1 coordinate 21,045, forward strand.
AGCAGGGCGATGGCGGTGACGAACGTGACGGCAAGCCCGATGGCCGCCTGCCGCCAAGCTACGGCGCCGCGATCCTCGCTGATCAGCCAGGCGAAGCCGAGGAGGGCGAAGATGCCCAGCAGCGACTGCAGATGTTGCATAGCCCCCTGCTTTGGATAACGGCCGGCTTGACCTGGCTTGACCCGGCCATCGATCATCTTACGAAGAAGATGGATGCGCGGGTCAAGCCCGCGCCCGACCAAGGCGGGATCGCTCATGGCGCGGATTCGCTTCGATTTCGGCACGCTCGGCCTCGACGCCGAGCTCCTCGACACACCGACGGCGCGTGCCATAGCGGCGGCGCTGCCGATCTCGTCGTCGGCGCTGACCTGGGGCGAGGAGGTCTACTTCGAGGTGCCGGTCGAGATCGCCCGCGAGAGGGATGCTCGTGCCGTGGTCACGCCGGGCGAGGTCGCCTATTGGCCGGAGGGGCACTGCATCGCGCTCGGCTTCGGCCGCACCCCGATCAGCCGCGGCGACGAGACGCGGCTCGCGAGCCCGTGCAACATCTTCGCCCGCGCGCTGGGGGACGTGAAAATGCTGTCGCAGGTGAGGGCGGGGACGAGGGTCGAGGTGACGGCGGTGGCGTGATGCCGACGGCATTGGACGCCCCTAGCGGGCGTCGACCAGGATCACTTGAAAGCTTCGCCTTCCGCGTAGGCGATTACGTCGGCGACATTGTCGAAGTTGTCGAATAGAGGCTTGATGCCCTCGATCGGTTGCGTGCGGAACGGCGCGCGCTTCTCGGGCCGCACGCCCATCTCGCGCAGCCCCCGGCGCAGGGCCTCGTTGACGAGATCCTTCAGGCTCGTGTCGCGGCTGCGCCGCAGGCGCTCGAGGCGGGCGGCCACGTCGTCGTCAATCGTCAGCGTCGTCCTCATGCATCAAAGCATTCGAACTTTGAAGCCTTGAGTCAACGTTCAGCCCCTTCCCACGAACGGCATCAGGTTGGCCATCACCGTCATGAACAGCACATTGGTGTCGAGCGGAAGGCCGGCCATGTAGACGACGGCGCGGCCGACGTCGTCGACCTTCATGCGCGGCTCGACCGCCATGCGGCCGTCCGCCTGCATCACGCCCTGGCCCTGCACCATGCGGTCGGTCAGCGGGGTGGCGGCATTGCCGATGTCGATCTGCCCGCAGGTGATGTCGTAGCCGCGGCAATCGAGCGCGGTCGACTTGGTGAGCCCGGTGACCGCGTGCTTGGTCGCGGTATAGGCGACCGAACGCGGGCGCGGCGCGTGCGCGGAGATCGAGCCGTTGTTGATGATGCGGCCGCCGCGCGGGTCCTGCGCCTTCATGATCTTGATCGCTTCCTGCGTGCACAGGAACATGCCGGTGAGGTTGGTGTCCACCACGTGCTTCCAGGTCTCGTAGGGCAGGTCCTCGAGCGGCACCGCGGGCGCGCCGATGCCGGCATTGTTGAACAGGACGTCGAGCCGGCCGAAGGTCTCCTTGGTCTTGGCGAAGAGCGCCCTGATCGCTGCCGGATCGCTCACGTCGGTCGGCACGACCAGGCTTTTCGCCCCGGTCGACCGGCCCTCGGCCGCGGCCTCCTCCAGCTTATCCTTGCGCCGGCCCGCCAGCACCGCCGCATAACCCTCCTGCATCAGCGCCAGCGCGACGGCCTTGCCGATCCCGGTGCCGGCGCCGGTGACGAGAGCGACCTTTTGCAACGCAGCCATCGTGGGTTCCTCCTCGGGTCGCCGCGGTCTCAGCGGACGTTCTTGTAGGGCGGGCGGGGAATTCCGGCATGCGCAGCGCGCAGCGCCGCCGACCAGCGCTCGCGCAGGTCGTGGAAATACGGCTCGCCCGGTTCGATCCGATAGTTGAGCTCGGCGTCGCAGGCGTCGCGCCGAGCGATGAGAACATCGATCGGCAGACCGACACTGAGGTTGGAGCGCATGGTGGAATTGACCGAGACCAGCCCGACCTTGAGCGCGTCGTAGAGGTCGATGTCGTAGGTGATGGCGCGGTCGAGCACTGGCTTGCCGTATTTGTGCTCGCCGATCTGCAGATAGGGCGTGTCCCGGGTGCATTCGATGAAATTGCCGGCGGCGTAGAGCAGGAACAGGCGCGGGCGCTCGCCTTTGATCTGGCCGCCGAGCAGAAAGGAGACGTCGAACTTCACGTCGGAGGCTTCGAGCGCGCGCCCCTCGACTTCGTGCAGCTGGCGGACGGTGCGACCGACCAACTGCGCGGCCTGAAACATGGTGCGGGCATTCAGCAGCGCTTCGGTCTCGCCGGTCTCTGGGTTGTCCCAGCCTTCGCGCAGGATGCTCACCACCGACTGGCTGATCGACAGGTTGCCGGCCGAGGCGATCGCCATGATCCGCTCACCCGGATGGGTGAAGACGTGGAGCTTGCGGAAGGTGGCGATGTTGTCGACGCCGGCATTGGTGCGGGTATCGGCGAACATCACGAGACCGTCGCGGACCAGGATGCCACAGCAATAGGTCATGATGCTTGAATGCTCCCCGGGGCGGACGCCGGCCCTATATAGCGGTGCCGGCGGCGGACCGGCAATGCCAGTGCCCCGAACCCGAAGTTTGCGCACACCGCGCGGCAAGTGTGATCGCGAACTTCGGGCTCAAAAGAGGCACGAATTTAGTGGTCTTTAGCCTCCGAAGTTCATATCTGAACGTGCCGCGAGTATTGACGAATTTCGGAATCGGACCACTCGCTCAGTTCTGCGTCTGCTGCGTTGCCTGGTCGACGCGGACCTTGACCGAGAGCACCTCGCCGGCGCCGCCGTAGCGCGTGCCGCGCAGCGGCGCCGCGCCGAGATAGTCGAGCCCGATGGCGACGCGCACATGCGCATCGGTGGCGCAGATGCCGTTGGCGGGATCGAATGCCACCCAGCCGAGGGAGGGCACGAAGGCCTCGGCCCAGGCGTGGCCGGCCTCCTGCTCGTTGGCGCCGTCCTCGCGGTGGAAATAGCCGCCGACATAGCGCGCCGGGACGGCAAGGCTGCGGGCGACGGCGATGAACACGTGGGCAAAATCCTGGCAGACGCCGCGCTTGCGGGCGAAGGCCTCGGCCGCCGGGGTCGCGACGTGGGTGGACTTGGGATCGCAGTCCATGTCGCGGTGCAGGCGCGCGAGCATGAGATGAAGCAGGTCGAGCACGTTGCCGCCGGCCGTCGTGCGGATTTCGGCGGCAAAGCCCGCGATGCCGGCGTCGGGAGCGGTGAGCGCGGTCTCGCGCAGATAGAGGCTCGGGGGGAACCGCTCGACGGCGCCGCGCACGACTCCCTGGGTGTCGCGCGTCTCGACCTCGCCCTCCACCGCCACCGAGAACTCGCTGAACGGGCCCTCGGCGGTGAACGCATGCGTGATGTTGCCGAAGGCGTCCTCGTGCTGATCGAGCCGGCAATCGGTCGAGACGTCGATGCGCCAGCGCGCCACGTATTGGCCGTCGTGATTGCGCGGGGTGAGCCGCAGCATCTGGATCACGCCGATCGCAGGCTTTTCGTAGCGATAGCTCGTCAAATGCGAGATGCGGATGCGCATGAGCGGTCGCCAGATGGCGGAGGCCGGACGACAGAGGACAGAAACGGGGTCCGAAAGTCCAGTCTTCCGTCCTCAATCGTCCGCGCCCGGCTACATCAGATATTGCTCGGTGATGGCGGCGCCTAGACGGTTGTTGTCCTCGATGAATTCGCCGATGAATTCGTGCATGCCCTGCTGGAAGATCTCCTCCATGCGGCTGTTCTCGAGCCGGGCGCGCACGGCGCGGGCCTGGCGCTGGGCCGGCCCCTGCCGGCCATAGGCGCGGGCGATGTGGTCGAGATAGAGCACGAGGTTCTCGTAGCAGCTCGCGAGCGAGCGCGGCATCTCATCGCGCAGGATCAGGAGGTCGGCGATCAGCCAGGGCTTGACGCTCTCGCGGTAGACCCAGTGGTAGGCGGTGAGCGCCGAGACCGAGCGCAGGATCGCCGACCACTGAAAATAGTCCAGCGGTCCGCCCACGCGCTCGTGCGCCGGCAGCAGCAGGTGGTACTTCACGTCGAGGATGCGCGCGGTGTTGTCGGCGCGCTCCATGTACAGGCCCAGGCGCGAGAACCAGTAGGCGTCATTGCGCAGCATCGTGCGGTAGGCGGAGCCGTCGAAGCGCAGCGACGATTCCTGGACCCAGCGCAGGAAACGCATGAACTCCTCGCGCGAGGTCGCGCCGTTGCCGAAGCGCTTGAGCTCGAGCCAGCTGCCATTGATGGCGTCCCACATCTCCACGGTGAGCGCCGTACGCACGGCGCGCGCATTGGTGCGGGCGATCTCGAAGCAGTTGCGGATGGAGGACGGATTGGCGGTGGAGAAGCAGAGAAAATCGGTGACCGCCTCCTCGCTCGCCTCCGGATAGGAGGCGGCGAAGGCGTGGGCGCAGCCGGCGGTCGCAACCGCCGACTCCCATTCGTTGGAGGAACCGACATAGGCGAGCGGCAGCGTGGTGAGGCGCTGCGTCACCTCGAGGATGCGCGCGAGGTATTCCGCGCGCTCGACGTAGCGCGCGAGCCAGTAGAGGTTATCGGCGGTGCGGGAGAGCATGGCTCTCACATCGTGTCCTGGCCGCGCCACGGCACGAACCACTCGTAGCCCGGATGGAGCAGCGCAGATAAGTGTACGCAATCTGCGCAAGCTTGATTGCGTGCGAAATCCGGGACTCTGCTTGCTTGGCGATATCCCCCGCATTGCGCCGTCGCGCGTCGAAGACGCGCGACGAGCTCCATGCCGGCTACGGCAGCGACCGTCATCGATCCAACACCCATGTGTCCTTGGTCCCGCCGCCCTGGCTGGAATTGACCACGAGCGAGCCCTTCGTCAGCGCCACTCGGGTGAGGCCTCCCGGCACGATGCGGATGCGGTCGCGTCCGGTCAGCACGAACGGGCGCAAATCGACGTGGCGGGGCGCGACGCCCTCCTCGACGCAGGTCGGGCAGGTCGAGAGCGCGAGCGTGGGCTGCGCGATGAAGTTCCTCGGATTTGCCTTGAGTTTGGCCCGGAAGGCCGCGATCGACGCCTTGTCGGATTTGGGGCCGATCAGCATGCCGTAGCCGCCCGAGCCGTGCACCTCCTTGACCACGAGCTCTTCCAGATGATCGAGCACATAGCTCAGATGCTCGGTCTCCCGGCAGCGCCAGGTCGGCACGTTCTTCATGATCGGCTCCTCGCCGAGATAGAACTTCACGATCGCCGGCATGTAGCTGTAGACCGCCTTGTCGTCGGCGATCCCGGTACCCACCGCGTTGGCGAGGGTGACGTTGCCGGCCTGGTAGGCGGACATGAGCCCCGGCACGCCGAGCGCGGAATCGGGCCGGAACGCCAGCGGATCGAGGAAGTCGTCGTCGATGCGCCGGTAGATCACGTCAACCCGCTTGGGGCCCTGCGTCGTGCGCATGAAGGCGAGATCGTCCTTCACGAACAGGTCGCGGCCCTCGACCAATTCGACCCCGAGCTTGTCGGCCAGGAACGAGTGCTCGTAATAGGCGGAGTTGTACACGCCGGGCGTGAGCAGCACGACGGTGGGATCGGCGCTGGAGGTCGAAGGCGCCACCGATTTCAACGTCGCCAGCAGCTCGTCGGGATAGTTCTCGACCGGCGCGACGCGGTGGCGGGCGAACAGTTCCGGAAACAGCCGCAGCATGATTTCCCGGTTCTCCAGCATGTAGGAGACGCCGGACGGGGTGCGTGCGTTGTCCTCGAGCACATAGAAAGTCTCGGGGTCGATCCGCACGATGTCGATGCCGCCGATATGCACGTAGATGTCGTGCGGCACCTTTTGCCCGTTCATCTCCGGCCGGAACACCGGATTCTGGAACACGAGATCCTCCGGCACGAGGCCCGCCCGGAGGATTTCGCGCCGGGTATAGACGTCGCGGATATAGTGGTTGATGGCCTTGATGCGCTGTTCGAGTCCCGCGCGCAGGATGTCCCATTCGGCGGCGGCAAGAATGCGCGGCAGCACGTCGAACGGGATGAGGCGTTCTTGCGCGTCGGCTTCGCCGTAGACCGCGAACGTGATGCCGATGCGGCGGAACAGGACTTCCGCCTCGCGCCGGCGGTAGTCGAGGACGTCGGGCGGCACCTCGTTGAGCCAACGCCACAACTCGCCATAGGCCGGCCGCAGCGTCCCGTCCGCGCCCCTCATCTCGTCGAATCCGGGCCGCAATGTCCCGTCCGTACCTCTCGTCTCGTCGAACGCGACCGTCATCCCTGGTCCCCGGGTCACGCCGTCCGCATCACCTGCGCGAACGACCCGCCACGTAATCCTAGCTGCAAGCCTCACGCCAACCCAAGCAGGGATTTCAGCCGCGCGCCGGCGTGCCCAATTGCCGGCGACTTTGCCCATGTTTTGAGCGCCGGCTGATTAACGCACCGGCTTCGCCCGCTGGCCGGGGCGCGATCAGTCGGAGCTTGGGAAAATGCGCGTGAAAGCGGGCAGGATCACGTGCAACGAGGGGATGACCCATGACCGCGGCATACGCGCCGATGAAGAAATCAGCGAACGGCGAGGAGCGCCGTCCGCTGCGGCGCGGCCCCGGGAGTCAAGTCGTCGCGATCTGAAGGCGAGGCTGTTGTCCGCTTGTGCGTTCACGGCATCGGGACCTCGCCGACGTCCTTGGGCACTTTGTAGCCCTTCCGCACCGCCGGCCGTTTGGCGATGGTCGTGTACCAGCGCTTCACCTCGGGATAGCTGTTGAGGTCGACCGTCTGCCATTCATAGCGCGACACCCAGGGCCAGATGGCGATGTCGGCGATGGAATAGTCGTCGGCGACGAATTCGTGCTGCGCGAGCCGGCGGTCGAGCACGCCGTAGAGTCGGTGCGCCTCCTTGAGATAGCGCTCCTCCGCGTAGGGCGCCTTGCCCTTGTTGTATTTCACGAAGTGATGGACCTGGCCGAACATCGGGCCGGGCCCACCCATCTGCCACATCAGCCATTCCAGCACGCGGTAGCGCGGCTCCCCCTCTTTTGGAAGGAGCTTTCCGGTCTTGTCCGCGAGATAGATCATGAGCGCCCCCAACTCCATGAGGCTTATCCCGGTGTCGCGATCGACGATGGCGGGGATGCGGTTGTTCGGGCTGATCTTCAAGAAATCCGGCTTGAATTGCTCGTCCTTGCCGATATCGACGGCATGCGCGGTGTAGGGTAGGCCGAGCTCCTCGAGCAGGATCGAAGCCTTGCGGCCGTTGGGGGTGGTCCAGGTGTAGAGATCGATCACTGCTTGGGCTCCTGTGCTCGCAATTGACGCGACTGATTTCGGTATGGCGTGTCGTGGGGGAAGGAAGATCGTCGACGGCGCGTCAGTAGCGGGAATTGGGCGCAGCGTCGATGCCGAAAATTGGTCGCCGGGATGGCTCCCCGCGCGGCAGGCGGCGCGATCATCCCCTGCGGCCGATGTCCATCACCTCGACCTCGACCGTGCTCTCGCGGCCGTCGCGCTGCACCGCGAGCGATACCCGCTTTCCGACCCCGACACGCTCGAGCTCCTGGGTCAGGTCGGCGAGGCCGCGGACCGGCTTGCCGTTCACCCCGACGATCACGTCGCCCAGCCTGCCCGTCGCGGGGTCCACGCCGCGCAGTCCGGCGCGCTCGGCGGACGAGCCCGGGACGGTCTTGAGAATGACGACGCCTTCCACCCCCGCACGGGTGGCCGCCGCCTCGTTGGCGGCGACGATGCCGATTCCAGGCGTCGGCACCGAGCCTTTGCGGATGAGCTCCGGGACGACGCGGTTGACGGAGTCGATCGGGATGGCGAAGCCGATGCCCGCGTTGGTCCCGGATGGCGACAGGATCGCGGTGTTGACGCCGATCACGCGCCCGGCCGAGTCGAGCAGCGGGCCGCCGGAATTGCCGGGATTGATGGCGGCGTCGGTCTGGATCACGTTGGTGATCTCGCGGCCGCCGCTCGTCGGCAGGCTGCGCTTGAGCGCGCTGATGATACCGGTGGTCAGGGTCTGATCGAGGCCGAACGGGTTGCCGATGGCGAACACCCATTGCCCGACCTTGAGATCATCGGAGGTGCCGATCGGAACCGGCGCTGGCAAGCCTCTGGTATCGTCAACACGAATCACCGCGACGTCGTAGTTCGGCGCCGTGCCGACGATTTGCGCGCGTCGCACCTGGCCGGATGCGAGCCGCACCGCCAGGCTGGACGTGCCCTCGACCACGTGATCGTTGGTCACGATGTGGCCGGCCGCGTCCCAGATGAAGCCGGTCCCCGACTGCGCCGCGCCGTTCTCGCCCTCGGTCGGCATCGTCTCGAGCCCACCGGCGCGTCCCACCACCTGTACCACCGAGGGAGATACGCGCTCGAAGATCTCGATCGTCGTGCGCTCGATCTCGGCCAGGCTTCCGCGCGGCTCGACCGCGCGCGGCGTCGACGCCGAATAGAGGAAGCGGTCGAAATAGGGCTGCGCAAAGTAGACGCCGAGGACGACCAGGAGCACAACGAATACGATCCTCGTGAAGCGGTCGGCCATCGCGCGGCTCCTGCGTGGTTGCATCGAACGGGCACGAATGCGGTGATGTAGTGGCTCCGGCCGGGCCGCGGCAAGGTCGGCCGTGCAGTGCGGCCGCGGCCGCATGCGGTAGGGGACCTCCCGGGCTTGCGCCGGACATGGCTGGGAGGAGATCAGGCCTCACGGCGACGTCTCTGCCGCGCCTTGCGTCACCACCAGCACGTCGGCGTCGGGCACGGACGCGAACAGGCGCTCTACCTCGGCCTTGCGCCGTTCGAGCGCGAGCCGCTGGTTGACATAGCCCTTGTCGGTAAGCTCGTTGGCGTCGATCGACGGCGCGTCCGGCAGCAGCAACACCCGCGCGACCCGCTCCGACGAACCGCGGTGCGCGGCATTCCACTGCGCGATCGTCCGGCGGACGTGCTCGCGCACGAGCGGATGGCGCGCCAAGTCGGGCAGGGGCGCCTCGCAGCCGGCGAGCTTGCAGCAGCCGGCGGCGCTGAGCCAGGCCAGCACGCCGATCGCCTCCCGGCTCTCGCCGGCGATGACGGCGTCCTGCAGCGCCGGCGAGGCGGCGGCGAGCACTCCCACGCGTAACGTGCCGACGGCGACCCAGGTGCCGGTGGTGAGCTTGAAGTCCTCCGCGAGGCGGCCGTCGAACACGATCCCTCTCGCGGGCATGGCGGGATCGGCGAAGCGCACCGCGTCGCCCGGCTTGTAGAAGCCCTCCTCGTCGAACGCCGCGCGCGTGAGAATCCGGCCGTTTCCAGTAGCCCGGCGTCACGTTGGGGCCGCGCACCCGCACCTCGAGCTTGGCGCCGGCGGCAACGAGCTTGAGCTCGACGCCGGGGACGGGCACGCCGATCGGGCCGGCGCGCTCGATCATGAAATGCGCGGCCGTCGACAACGGCGCCGTCTCAGTGGTGCCCCAGGACGAGGTCATCGGCACGCGCTCGCCGGTCGTGTGCAGCGATATAGCTTCGAGCCGCTCCCACAGATCCTGCGGCAGGGCAGCGCCGGCATAGAAGATCAGCCGCAGCCTGGCGAAGAACGCGCGCGCCAGCGCCGCGTCACGCTCGAGGAACGGCAGCAGCGCCGCATAGCCCGCCGGCACATTGAAATAGATCGTGGGCGAGACGTCGGCGAGATTGCGCACGGTGCCCTCGATCAGGCCGGGCACCGGCCGGCCGCCGTCGATGAACAGCGTGCCGGCGTGGCGCAGGACCAGATTGAAATTGTGATTGGCGCCGAAGGTGTGGTTCCACGGCAGCCAGTCGAGCAGGACGAGCGGCGCCTCGTCGAGAAACGGCCAGATCTGCGCAAGCTGCTGCTGGTTCGCGGTGAGCATGCCGTGGGTGTTGATGACCGCCTTGGGCAGGCCGGTGGAGCCGGAGGTGAACAGGAATTTGGCGATGGTCTCGGCGCCGGTGGCCGCGGCGGCGCGCTCGAGCGCCGGTCCCGGCCGGCTCCGCGCCAGGTCGTCGAAGCCGGTGACGGGGTCGATATTGGCGCCGTTGCGGCTCGCGACCAGCTCGATTTTGGCAAGGTCGAGCGCGGCGAGCGCCCTGGCGAAGGGGCCGGTGTCGGCGACGTAGATGAGGCCCGGCTCGAGCAGGGCGGCGATGTGCTTGAGCTTGGCGTGGTCCTGGCTCTGCAGCGAATAGGCGGCCGAGATCGATGCGACCGGAATTCCCGCGCTGTGGCCGGCGAGCATGAGCAGCGCATGGTCGATGCCGTTGCCGGACAGGATCATCACCGGCCGGTCGGCCGAGAGCCCGCGCGTGATGAGGCTCTGCGCGAGTGCGTCCACGGCACGTCGTGCCGCCTCGTAATTGAGCTTGCGCCAGGCGCCATCGGCGCCGCGCTCGGCCAGGAACAGGCCTCCCGGATTGCGCTCGACCGCCGTGCGAAAGAGCCGTGCCAGGCTCGGATCGTGCGGCGCCAAGGCCTCGGTGGAACGGCAGCGCAGGCTGCCGTCGCGGCCTTGCTCGCACACGATCCGGGGAGCCGCTAGGGCAATCGGGCGCGCCGGCGCCGGTGCGGGCATTTTCGGGCCTCCTCCGCGCCGAGTTCGTTTGCATCGGATCGGCGCTTGCCACGACCGGGACCTGAGGCCCGGGCGGGCGACTTGATGCATCATAACCTACAATGGCAGGGTAGGGATGGCCCGCCGCCTCGGGCCGGGAGCATGCGGGTCATCATGGCAAATGCAAATTCATTTCCGGCCGCGCAGGTCGTCAGTGCGGCGCTGCTGGTGATCGGCGACGAGATCTTGTCCGGCCGCACCAAGGACAAGAATATCGGTTACATCGCCGAGTACCTGACCGCGGTCGGCATCGATCTCAGGGAGGTCCGCGTGGTCGGCGACGAGGAGGCAGCGATCGTCGACGCGCTCAACACGCTGCGGCAGCGCTACACCTACGTCTTCACCACCGGCGGCATCGGGCCGACCCACGACGACATCACCGCCGACTGCGTCGCGAAGGCCTTCGGCGTGCCGATCGACGTCGATCCGCGCGCGCTCGAAATCATGCAGGAGCGGCTGCGCGCGACTGGGACGGAAATGAACGAAGCGCGCATGCGCATGACGCGCATTCCAAAGGGCGCCGATCTCGTTCCCAACAAGGTGTCGGGCGCGCCCGGAATCTGGATGGACAACGTCATCGTCATGGCGGGCGTGCCTTCGATTATGCAGGCCATGCTCGACGAGGTGGCGCCGAAGCTCAAGACCGGAATCCGCATGCTGTCGCAGACCGTGCGCGCGGACGCGCGCGAGGGCGACATCGGCACCCAGCTCGGCGAGATCGCCAAGGCCAATCCCGGCGTCGCCATCGGCAGCTACCCGTTCTTCGATCCGCAGCACGGCCCCAACACCAACGTGGTGCTGCGTGCCCGCGACGCGGAGAAGCTGGCGCTTGCCACCCGCGCGGTCGAGGACATGCTGGTGCGGGTGCGCGGCGCGCAATCGAGCGGGGGATGAGGGCTGCTCGTCCCGACGGTTGGGGGCTGGACGGCGGCCATGTGCTGACACGCTCGTGATGACCCCCGCCGGGCGATCGCGGATAGGATGGCCGGAGCAGGGGGGCGCGCGCCGCCGACCGAAGAGGCCGTCATGCCCAGCGAACATGATCCCACCCGCCGCCGCCTGCTGCTTGCAGGCGCGCTCGCCGCCACCGGGCTCGTCGTCCACGAGGCCATGGCCGAGACGCTCCCCCCGACGCCGCAATGCCACGACGGCGACGAGCCCACTCTGCGCCAGACCGCCGGGCCCTATTTCAAGCCGAGCTCGCCGGAGCGCGCCGATCTCATGGAGCCTGGGAGCCCTGCGCGGCCGCTCGAGCTCGGCGGGCAGGTGCTCACGCGCTCCTGTCGGCCGGTCGCGCGCGCCCTGGTCGATCTCTGGCACGCCAACGAGCACGGCGACTACGACAATGCCGGCTTCCGCTACCGCGGCCACCTGTTCACCGATGCCGACGGCCGCTACCGCTTCCGCACCATCGTGCCCGCGCTCTATCCCGGCCGCACCCGCCACTACCACGTCAAGGTGCAGGCGCCGAACGAGCCGGTGCTCACCACCCAGCTCTATTTTCCGGGCGAACCGGCCAACCGGCGCGACGGCCTGTTCCGGCGCGAGCTCACGATGCGCATGGCCGAGGCTGGGGATGGGCTCGCGGCGCGGTTCGATTTCGTGCTCGATCTGCGCTAGAACCTCAACCGGTCCCGCCGGCGAGGGAAGTTCATGGCGCAGCCGCTTCAGCAGCCGCAGCCGCAACCGCAGAAGGCGTTCCCGGTCTCGTGGGACCAGTTCCACCGCGATGCCCGCGCGCTCGCCTGGCGGCTCGCCGGGGCCGGCCCGTTCCAAGCGATCGTGTGCGTCAGCCGCGGCGGACTGGTGCCCGCGGCGATCGTAGCGCGCGAGCTCGGCATCCGGCTGATCGAGACGGTGTGCGTGGCGAGCTACAACCACGTCACCCAGGGCGAGCTCAAGGTGCTCAAGGACGTGGCGCGCAGCATCGTCGGCATCAGCGGCGGGCGCGGCAAGGGCGTGCTGATCGTCGACGACCTGGTCGACACCGGCAAAACCGCCAAGGTCGTGCGCGAGCTCCTGCCCGAGGCACATTTCGCCACCGTCTACGCCAAGCCCATGGGACGGCCGATGGTCGACACCTTCATCACCGAGGTCTCGCAGGACACCTGGATCTATTTTCCCTGGGATACCGGGCTTGCCTTCCAGCCGCCGATCCGCGAGGGCGAATTATAGCGGCGCGCCGATTTGCGTTCGGCTATGATGGCCAACTAACACGGGTCTCGAAGACGCGACCACAGGAGGATTTCCATGGATGCCGTCACCCCCAAGGCGCAGAAGTCCGCCGAGCAGCATTCCCACGTGGTGCGCCCCGTCAACATGGAATGGCAGAAGACGCGCTTTCCCGGCTGCGAGGTCAAGACGCTGCTGTTCGACCGTGCGACCGGTCTGGTCACGGCGCTGATGCGCTTTGCACCCGGCGCCGTGCTTCCCGACCACGAGCACGTGAAGATCGAGCAGACCTACGTGCTCGAAGGCAAGCTCGTCGACAAGGAAGGCGCGGCCGCCGGCCTCGAGGTCAAGCCCGGCGAGTTCGTCTGGCGCGAGCCGGGCAGCCGCCACACCGCCTGCACGCCCGAGGGCGGGCTGATGCTGGCGATGTTCCAGATCCCCAACAAGTTCTACGAGCGCGACGGCCGCGTCACCGACCTCGGCGGCGAGGACTGGGAGCGCATCTGGGGCCACGCGCTGAAGGGTTGAGCGGCCGTCGGTTCGCTTTCGGAGCCACCCGGTTTCGGGTTTACCCTAAATCGGCACTCAATAGCGCGCAAGTTGGATGCACTAAACCCGACTTGCGGTGCCAGCGGTGCTATGAACGCATGCGCGCGGGCCGCGTGGTGGAACGGTAGACACAGCAGACTTAAAATCTGCTTCTGGGAAACCGGAGTGCCGGTTCGAGTCCGGCCGCGGCCACCACCCATGATTTCAGCCCTTGTTTGCGCTTACCTTTTTTCGCGATTTGTCAAAAAGGCTCGCCGGTTTTGACAGCGCTGTTGCCAGTTTGGTCTCGGCCGCGCGTGCCAGCGCGCGCTGATCGGCCGACCGGGTGTAGCGCGAGACCTCGCGCAAGGTGCGATGCCCGGACCATGCCGCGATCTCGTGTCCGGTTGCGCCAGCGTTGGCCAAGCGGGCGCAGGCGGTGTGGCGCAAGCCGTGCGCGCTGAAACCTTGCAGGCCCGCCTCGTTGCAACGGTCGCGAAACCAGTTGCCGAATCCCGCTGCCGCGAACGGCTTGCCGTATTCGGTGGCAAGAAACGTCAGATGCCCGGACGGCGTCGCATCGAGCGCCGCCTGTAGCTCGGGCAGGATCGGAATCGCCAACTCGGCGCCGGTCTTCTGCTGCGTCACATGCAAGAGGCCATCGCGTACATGCTGCGGTCCCATGCGCACGATATCGCCGCGCCGCTGCGCGGTGCCGAGCAGCAGTTCAAACGCCAAGCGGGCGCGCGAGCCGAGCGGATGGTGGGCACGGAAGGCCGCGACCTGCTCTGCGCCCCACGGCTTGAATCCTGGGCCGCGCTTCACGGTCGCCCGCAGCTCACGAGTTCGGATCATTGCTGCACCAGCCGATCGAGATCGCGAACTGCAATAGCGGCCGCAGCACCTTGAGGAAGTTCTGGCGCGGGTGCGGGCGCTTGCTTCGCAGTATGGCCTCGACGTGCTCGCGCTTGAGCAGCGCCACCCGTTTCGTGCCGTGCTCGTCGCCGAAGCGGCGCAGGATCGCCCACCGCGTGCGCTGGGTCTCGTCGGCGAGATCGCGGAAGATGTCCGAAGCGGCATAGGCCGCCACCAGCGCGGCGACGGTGCCGGGCGCGTTGCGCTTGGCGCCGATGTCCGACGGTGGCGCATCGGCGGCGACCGCGGCTTGATAGGCCGCCATGAATTGCTCGCTTCCCGGCGGTCCCGGCAGGTTCACGCGCGCGCAGCCGGGCTTGCGGAAGTAATAATACGGCCGCCCGTTTGCGACGAAGCCTTGCACGAAGCGGAGCCTAATGCGTGCCATGACGCGGCAAGACCTCGTTCCATTCATTGATCACTAAATCCGATGCGGCCGGGCTGCAATGGAACGTCGCCGCGCCATTGGACTCGATCGTCACGTCGACCCCGAGTTGCTTGGCCTTGGCGACGAGGCGGGCGAGGGACGGCTTGTGCTGGCGCTTGCGGAGCAGCGCGAGCAGTCGGCGCCGCCCGCGCTCGATGTCCTCCCTGCTCACACCGAACATGGAACGCATCATCGCTGAAACGTCGTCGGGGTCTCTGATCAGTCGTGGCATGACGCGACTCACTCGATCACTGATTTGTCTCGCTGGCGGCTTTGAGCAGCGCCGGCCGGCGCGTGAAGCATGCAAGCTCGGTGCCGTTCGGCAACGTGAGCATCACCAGGAAATCTGCGTCCGTGGTGTCAGCCAGCCGAAGCACGGTGATGTCCGTCTGATTCATGTCGCCAATGCCGATGTTGGCCACATCGGCTCCGACATCGAAGCCGAGCTTTTGCAACGCCTCGATCGCCTGCCGGTCGAATTTCAAGAACTGCTCGGATCGCATTGATTGCATCCGCGCGTGTGCGGCTCCCGGCCGCCCGTCAGAGAGGCGCAGGAGCCGCGTCACCGCGGTGAAAGCACGAATTGGTCGGAAGTCTGACGGGCGAGCGCAACTTAGCACGCGCGCAGCGGATGCAGAAGTTGAAATCATCGGCGCGCCCGCCGACAAGCGAAAGGCTGGCCAAATCTTTCTCAACTTTCACCGCCCGCTGCCGCTGCGTTTCTCAGGTGCGTCATCAGGTGCGTCAATCATCGCCGCACGTCGCCGCTGCGCAGGCAGAACGAGCCCGACGCCGTCCACCCGAACGGGCAGCTCCCGCCCGCCGGCTTGGCGATGGCGTCCTGCGCGCCCTGCGAGGGCACGCAGAAGCTTCCGGACGAGAAGTAGCCATGCGGGCAGCTCCCGCCAGGGCCGGGCGGCTTCGGCAGGGGCAGCGGCTCGGCGAGCAGCGCGGTGTTCATGGTGGTGAACACCAGGGCGGTGATGATGGTGAGCTTCATGCGTCGGAAAATGCCCGGCGCGCCGCGATCCTGTCAAGGTTAAGTGTTATCAGCCTGCCGCATGAGCCGAGGCCCTGGCAGCATCGAGCGACGGATCGCGGACCTGCTCGCCGCGACGCGTGATCGGCCGTTGACCATCGACGCCATCACCAGCCATGCCTTCGCCACCGGCAGGAAGCCGCCGACGCGGGCGCAGCGGCTCTCGGCGACCAGGGCGGCGCATCGCGTGCTGCGCCGGGTGCGCGAGATGGACGTGCGCTCGGATGCGCTACGAGAAGAGGCTCGCAAAAACACGGAGGCAGCGCTAGGGCGCGTCAAACGACCTTTCGACCGCAAGCAAGGGGAAGATGACGAATTTGGGCGGCGGTTGTCGAGCGATCCGGCATGGATCGCGGCGAGACAGCTTTCGGAAGAGGCACATCGCATCGGGACTTGGGGGCGCACCGTGCGCACCGAGCGTCGCGGCTGGTTGAAATTGGAGACCGATTACTGGTGCACGACGACGATCAGGAAGCGGCTGTGGTTTCACCCTCCTGATGTCCCGGTGCAGGTGTGGGCGGTCAAGATCGATCGCAGCGGCTTGCATTGGTTCGACACCGAAGTCACCAGGGTCACCAGCATCAATGTGATGGTGCGCTACCGGGGTGAGATCGCGCGCCTCGATCGGCGAAGCCTCTGGTATTGGTGGGCGTTCTATCGCGGTGTTCGCTTCGTGTCGTCGCGGACCGGGCGCATTGCTGCTGCGCTCGATGAAGTCTGGTCGGAGCGCTTCGCTGCTGCCGGTGCGCCACCGCCCGCGATGCGGATGCCCTTGGAGCAGGCGCGGCTGCTGCTCGGGCTTCCCGCCGACTACACCCGCGACGATGTCCTGGCCGCGTTTCGCCACAAAGCTAAGGCGGCGCACCCCGATGTCGGCGGGACCGCTGAAATGTTTCGGGTGTTGGTCGAGGCGCGTGACCGGCTGCTGACTGCGCTCGGCACCAGCGCGCCGCCGCCGAAGCCGCCCGACTATGCGCCGAAGGGTGTGCAGGTGATCTACCGGCTGGGACGAAGCGCTTCGGGTCAGCGGCGGCTCGGGTCGGGGACGAGGCGGCTGACATAAGTGTTATCAGCCTTCGGCTCGCGTCAGCGGTGAAAGGCTGGCCAACATTGGCGCAGCTTTCCCCGCGACGCGTCCGCCCCGGTGCATTGCGGGGACAACCGGCGGAGCCGTCGCGTCGGCCGGCGCCATGGGCTGCTAGACCAGCGCGATGACGACACGCGAGCAGTGCGCGCGGGTGCGGATCACGGAGGCGGGGCGGCGGGTGCTGGCCACTTCATGAGAGGCTGAGATGTTAGGACCCTTCGTCTACAAGCTGTGGCATGGATACGAAGCTTGGGCCGACGGTGTGCGTTTCCGTTTTGATGACGATCTTCTAGTCGAGGTCTTTGGGGCCACACAGCAGGGGGTTCACGGAAATATCGGGCTCTGCGAGCGTGAGCGCCCGCGCATTGAAGCGGCCTGCCGAAAGGCACAGGCGCGGACACCGGGTCAGAGCGAATTGAAACTGTGCAAGACCGACTTTGTGAATTCAACGGACGGTGTGAGGCTGGTCCTGAGCTTTCCAGACAGCAAGACCGCGCAGCAATTCAGCGGTTGGGTGTATTCGGCAGGGTACCCCGAAAGGACGGTGTCTCAAAATGTTGTAACGGTGGTCGTGCTCCGCCGGGAACGGGATCGCGTCACGCAAGAGGCAAGAGATCGTCACGGTCGGATGGTGGAGGGCTGATGTTCCTCGCTTGTCATCGTCGGCCGCATCTTCAAGGTGCCGATCGCGCCGCAGGACCGTCATTGGATGTGGGCGAGCGGCCACAACGGGCAGATACGGCGCGCTGCACACGGCTACGAGTCGACGCGCGTGGCGGCGATGGCGGCGTTCGCGAAATCATGGCGAAGGGACTGCAAGGATGCTTGAAGCCATCAAATTAGTCGGCGCGATTGCCGGGCTGATGACCACGGCGTTTGTAATTTGGGATCGTTGGGCGCGCGGGCGTCCGCTGGCGTGGGTGACCGGAAAAAAGTTGGGCGTAAATCCCTACAAGTACATACGCATCAAAAACCCTGGTCCTGCGGATGTGTTCATTCGGGGCGCGCGCGCGTACCCATCGAACGTGTACAGGGTTGCAAAAGATCACTCGCGCAGGGGAATTCTAGAGGCCGAGTTCAACATCGATGTCAACGTGCTTCTGTCGCAGGGCGACAAGTGCGACCTGCCGATATTTGAAGCTCCAAAACCAGTTGAAGCGTCGGAAGATCAACGTAACGTAGCAGAGCGGCCGGTTCGCTTCGTCATCTATTGGCGCAAAACAAGTTCGAGTTGGCTGCGTCAGGTCCCTGTCGTGATCTGGACCTCGACGCGAGACATCGAACACATCGCCGCGGCTGCTAGGGCAGACTTCAACGAGTGAGGCGTTGAGAAGACGGGAAACATGACGACATCTCGATCACTGGAACGCGCGACGCCTTCATGCTCGCGTGCATCACCGCGTTGCTCGTCATCGTGCTAGTCGCCTGATTCAATCAGATTGCAGGGTATAGATGCTTAAGTTTGATGCGAGCATTTTTGGTGGTGAATTGCCAGTCTGCTTTGGTGTGGTTGGCATTGCGGTCGTGCTCCCAGGCGGCGATTTCGTCGATGAGGATTTGTTTGTTGGGAATGCGGCGATCGAGGCACTGGGACGTTAGGACGCCGAGTTCAGACTCGGCCAGATTGAGCCAGCTGCCGTGTTTTGGAGTGTAGTGCCATTCGAAGCGCTCGACCAGGCGCCTGGCTTCGACGGCTGGAAAGGCTTCGTAGAGTGAAGCCTTGCTGTGGATGCTGAGATTGTCCTGGACCAGAACGATGGTCTTGGCGTGCGCGAAGTGGATGTCGGCCAAGTCTTTCAAGACGCGAGCGTAATCCAGGGCGGTATGGCGATCTGTTACCTTGACGTGGCGCCAGCCTTCGAGCGGAGCAAACATCATGAAGAGATTGGCGGTGCCATTGCGCTCGTACTCATAATCGAAACGGGCCGGGCGTCCCGCTTTCATCGAGATCGGCACGCGCGTTTCGGCAATGAGTTGCTTCGAGGTCTCGTCGAGGCAAACCAGCGGACAATCGCCGTCGCGTGGCCGCGTGTAGACGGCCAGCACGTCTTCCATAGCGGCTACGAACGCGCTGTTGGCCTTCGGCGGGATGACCCAGTGCTGGCGGCGATGGGGCTGAAGAGTGTTTTTTTGAGCGCACGCCCGATCGTGCTGTCGCTGGCACGAGCGACAATGCCGAGTTCTACCACCTTGTTCTCCAACAACCGCAAGGTCCAGCGTGCGCGTCCCTTGGGCGGCTTGGAACAGGCCAAGGCAATCAGCTTGGCCTCCTTCTCGCCGTCAAAAATCCGAGCAACGGCAGGCATCGCGCGCGGCTTGCGGTGTATTAGCCGAGACTTCGATCTGACAGACTGTGCCTGGTTGAGCGATCGGGTTTTGGTGTCCGATGCCGTTAGGCTGCGATCATCTTCTCCTTCGTCATCGGCATTGCATCAACGAATGTCTGCATCGGTGTTTTGCCGAAGCACCAGCGGCCTTGATGTGGTCTCGCCTCGTTGTATCCGCGAATCCACCCATCGAGATCGGCCTGCAGCTCATCGATTGAACGATACACCTTTTTGCGGAACGCGACACGGTAGAACTCGTTCAGCACGGTTTTGTGGAAGCGCTCGCAGATGCCGTTGGTCTGCGGGCTCTTGGTTTTGGTGCGCGAGTGATCGATGTCCTCGACCGCGAGATAGAGCTCGTACTCGTGCCGCTCCGGATTGCCGCAGTACTCGCTACCGCGGTCGGTCAATACCCGCAGCAGCTTGACGTCATGGCTATCGAAGAAGGGAATCACCCGGTCGTTCAGCAGATCAGCCGCTGTGATCGGCGTCTTGCGATCGTAGAGCTTGGCGCAAGCGACCTTGGCGTAGGTGTCGATGAAGGTCTGCTGGTAGACCCGCCCAACGCCCTTTAGATTGCCGACATAGAACGTATCCTGGGCGCCGCAGTAGCCCGGATGCTCGCTCTCGAACTCGCCATGGGCTTCCTTCTCGGTCTTGGCCTTTTCCAACGCGACGACCTGCGCCTCGGTCAGCACCAGGCCCTCCTGGGCGCTCTTGGCTTCCAGCGCTTTGAGCCGTTTCTTCATGGTCTCCAGGTCGTGACGCAGCCACACGCAGCGCACGCCGGCGGGAGAGACCGTAAGCCCACGTTTTCTCAATTCGTTGGCGATGCGGACTTGGCCGAAGGCCGGCTGCTCAATGGCGAGCGCAACGATGGCGTCTTCGACCTCCTGCGGCACCCGGTTCTTCAGCACAGGCTTCTTGCGGCTGATCTCCTGCAACGCCAGCTCGCCGCCGGTGTCGTGGAGTTCCTTGAACCGGTAGAAGCTATCCCGGCTGTAACCCATGATCTTGCAGGCTTGGCTGACGTTGCCGAGCTGCTTGGCAAGCTCGAGCAGTCCAACCTTGGCTCGGATGATCTTCTGTTCAGTCGTCATGATGGTGTCCTCCAATCGCCGAGGCCGGGCGCTTCGCCACCCCGACCGCTCCGCGCCCCGCCTCGGCTTGCGATTCGCTGCGGGGAAACCAGGACACCCATGTCAGATTAAGTTTTAGCTAACGCACTTGCGGCTCAACACGGCCTCGAAGCCTTCTTCCACCAGCTGTTTGCGCACCCGGTAAACCATGGATGGGCTGGTTTCCAGAGCTTCGATGATCCGGTTGTCGCTCCACCCTTTGCCAGCTTCTGAGACATCGGCCTTCAACAAGATCCGCGCCTTCAGTACCCGGCGCGCCGGGCTCTTTCCTTTCCGAATCAACGTTTCAAGCCGTTCGCGTTCCTCGCCGCTCAGCCTCACAACATACTTCTTTACCGAAATCTCCTTCGCAGCCATGATTGCCTCCCTCGCCAGTCGTTGGCGACGAAAGCGAATCACTAAATCCTTTCAAATTGGTTGAAGCGGGCGACTAGTGATGTGGTTCATCAGCGCGGTCGGCGCGGAAGCCGTTGCCGGCGCCGAAGCCACTAGGGCCGGGCGGCTCATGTCCACACGGCTGGACATCGAGCGGATCGTTCTGCGTCCCGTCGCAGGGCGCCCAAGACGCCATCGCCAAGCCGGCGTGCGGCACCTGCCCGTGGGGATGGACGGCGTCCGGGCAGCTACTGCCTACGCAGCGGCAGCCGAAGATGAACGTGGCGTCGACCGCATCGCCTTCCCAAGCCCGACCGCGCGGCGCTCGAATCCGTGGTGTAGTAAAGTCGATCTCGCGAATTCGTGAGGGCTCGGCTTTGAACTGCCAGCTTGGCCGCGCTGACGAACTGCCATGATCACCATCGTTCGTGAAGCTTCGCGATTCGGCCGCTGCAATTTGCTTGGCGAGTTGGTCGGTGAATCCGCGACCCGCTTCATGTACCGCCGACCATCCGGGAGGGCTGCCGCTTTCGCCCAAAAGCGCTCGCCGGCGATTCATATCGAGCCGTGCGAGGCGTGCCCGGACCACCGCTAATACCGCGTTAGCCCTCGGCCACTGGTTTATGCGGGCTTCGCGGCTTCGGCCGCTGCGAGCGCCGCGAGCGGGTCGGGCTCAAACAACGACACGCCAAGCTTGATCATCCGCTGCCGCAGCTCGACCTCCTGCGGCCGGCTGCCGTATTTGGTCGGGTCGCCGACTTCATCATCGCTGACGATCGGCGGCGCCTCCCAGGGCTTCAGCCGTAGCGTGATCATCTGTGCGAAGCCGGCGCAGCGGCGCGCCTCTTCGAACCATTCCGGTGAGCCCGCCCTCGGCATTGGCGACGGCAGGAGGATGATCGGCTTGCCGCGCTGGTAGCGTTCGGCCCATTGGACGGCGCGCGCCAGAGCCTCGCGATCACGCCGGGTCATCGTCGCGTTGCTCCAACCGCATGCGCTCGTACACGCTTACGCGCTGCGGGCGCGTCGGGTTGTTTGGGGCGCGCGCCTGCGGCGAGATGCGCAGCCGCATCGCCAGCGCCGACATGGCCTTAACTGACTGCATGTAGATCGATACCCAGGGCGAGACCTCGCCAGCACCGACCGCCCCGTCGCGCTGCAACGCCGCCATCGCCTGCTCGGCCAGGACGGCGCACTCGCAGTAGCGGACCAACAACGGGAGATCGGCGGCGGTGAACTGAGTCGCCGGGCAGACGGTGACGATGTCCACGAAGACCCGGCGCGCCGCCCCGCCCAGGGATGCCGGCGGGGACAGCCGGGCCGGCGTCCCGGACACGGGAAGGACGGCCAGGGATGCGGCCGATCGGCGAGGCATTGGCTCCCTTCCGGCGGGTTCCATGTGTGCTGCCCACTGATTGCCGGCCAGGACGGTTTCCTTGACGAGGCCCGCGACGTGCTGCGCGCCGGGCTTTCCAGCGCCTCCTGGATCACGGTGGACGACACCGGCGCTCGCCACAAGGCCGCGAATGGCTTCTGCACGCAGATCGGCAATGAACACTTCGCTTGGTTCGGCACCACGGATTCGAAGAACCGCCACAACTTTCTCCAACTGCTGCGCGCCGGCCACAGCGATTATGTCGTCAATGCCGCGGCGCTGGCCTACATGCGACAACGCGCCCTGTCCGGGCCGGTGATCGCCCGCCTGGCCGAACATCCCGAGCGGGTCTTCACCACCCAGGTCGCCTGGACCGCGCATCTCGACCGACTCGGCATCTCGGCTCTCGAGGTCAACCCCGATCCGGTCATGGTCGCCACCGAGGGCGCCTTGTGGGGCAGCGTCAAGGCGCATGGCTTCCTGCCCGACACCGTCATCGTCAGTGACGACGCCGGGCAGTTCAACGTCGGCCCGCACGGCCTGTGCTGGGTCCATGCCGAGCGCCTCGTTCACAAGCTCGATACCTTCACCGATGCGCAGCGTGCGGCCCAGCGCCGAACGCGCGCGTTGATCTGGCGGTTCTATCGCGACCTCAAAACCTATCGTCAGCATCCGATCCAGCAGCGCAAGGCCGCCCTACGGCACGGTTCGACCGCATCTTCACGCGCAAGACCGGCTTCGTCACCCTCGACCGTCTGCTCGCACGGCTCCATGCCAACAAGCACGAATTGCTGATCGTCCTCGATCGACCCGAAATCCCATTGCACACCAACGGTTCGGAGAACGACGTCCGCTGCCAGGTCACCAAGCGAAAGATCAGCGGCGGTACAAGAAGCGACACCGGACGCGACTGCCGCGACGCTTTCCTCGGCCTCAGCAAGACCTGCGCAAAACTCGGCATCACCTTCTGGGAATATCTCGGCTCACGGCTGGCAGTGCCCAATCACACCGAAATCCCGTACTTGCCGACAATTGTCAGGCATCGCTGCGCCACCGCCTGACTGCCCCG
>CAVWXY010000006.1:0-1404634 GCA_963758945.1 uncultured Alphaproteobacteria bacterium
CACGCGTGTGCTGCCGACGGCCGAGCTCAAATGGAATGCCGTGGTCAAATCCGTGCAGGCCGCAACGCGCGCGGGCCGCGCCGTGCTGGTCGGGACCCGCTCCGTTGAGGCCTCCGAACATGTCGCGCAGTTGCTTGCCAAGGTGGGGCTCGAACCCGTGGTTCTCAATGCGCGACAAGATCGCCAGGAGGCCGAGATCGTCGCCTGCGCCGGTCAGCCGGGCCGGGTCACGGTGGCGACTAACATGGCCGGCCGCGGCACTGACATCCAACTGCACCCGGCAGTGCGCGATGCCGGCGGATTGCATGTCGTCTCGACGGAATACCACGGTTCCCGTCGCGTCGACCGCCAGCTCTTCGGGCGCGCTGGCCGCCAGGGGGACCCGGGCAGTGACGAATTGATCGTTGCGCTCGATGATGAACTTTTCCGGCGCTTTACGGCGAGCCGGGTGCTTCGCTTGGTGGCTAAGGGGCGTGGCGGCCGGGGGCGGGCCAGTCCCCGCCGCCATCGGGCAAGCATTGCGCACCTACAGCCAATCCGCGGCCGAGCGGTTGCACGGCCGCACCCGGCGACTAGCCCTCGCCGAGGATCAGCGCTTCAGCAAGATTCTCGGGTTCGCCGGGACCGAATAGCTGTCCTTTTTGGACAGCAGTTCGCCGCCAAAGGAGGGTTAGATTGTTCGGCAAAGGGCAGGTGACGTTAATTAACCTCTCCGCAGGTAAGCACAATAGGGTGAGATTAACCCAAGGAACTGATCATTGCGCTGCCGAGCCATGGTACGGTGGGCCGGGCTGGATTCCGCCGGATGTAATCAGTGATCTGGAGACTGCGATGGCGAGTCCGTTTGGGCTGGTGAATCGGTTAACGAGAGTGCTCATCAATCGTGCCTCGCGACACCGACGCGAGAACGCCGCCAGCGGTATTTCGGATTCTGCCCGCAAGCTTTCCTCGGGAGCGCCGCTGATCTTTGAGACGCTCGAGCCGCGCCTCCTTCTGGCCGCGGATCCCCTGGGCATTACCGCTGGCTATGCGTTCGACGAGGTCTCCGGCACCACAGCGGCTGATGCGTCGGGCCACGGAATCGTCGGCACGCTCACCAATGGTCCGACCTTCACGGCCGGAAAATATGGCAATGCAGTGACGCTCGACGGCACAAATGATTTCGTGAACCTCGGCAATCCGACCGCGCTGCAATTCACCGGCAGCATGACGATCAGCGCGTGGATCAACTCCAGCTCATTCCCTGTTGACGATGCGGCGATCGTTTCCAAGCGCACCGGAAGCAAATCTGGGTTCCAGCTCGACACGACCGTGGACAAGGGAACCCGGACGATCGGGTTCAAGCTCACCAACAGCTCCGGCGGCCAGATGTTCCGCTATGGCGCTACCGCGCTGCAGCCCAATACGTGGTATCACGTCGCAGGCGTCTACGATGCCGCGGCTCAGACCTTGAACGTGTATCTCAACGGTCAGCTCGACAATGGCGTGCTGCAAGGCACGGTCACCGCTTCCCAACAGAACTCGACGGCCAACGTGAACATTGGCCGTCGGCCGGGCGCGTCGGGCTTCGAATTCATTGGCCGCATCGATGACGTGCGGATTGCCGACCACGCACTCACGCAAGCGCAGATCCAAACTGACATGGCAACGCCGCTCGGCGGGACGACACCGCCGCCGCCGATACATCTGGCCAACTGTTTCGCTCACGCCGCCGGCATCGATCTGGCGGGCACGGTAACCGTTTCGGCAACCGCGTCCGATAATGTCGGGGTGGCCGGAGTCCGGTTCCTGCTGGACAGCAAACGCGATTGGCTCAGAAGATACGACATCGCCCTACAGGGTCTCCTGGAATACGACGACAGCAACAAACGGCACCCACACGCTTACTGCGCAGGCCCGCGACGCCGCTAGCAACATAGCAAGTCGACGGCGGTCACAATCACTGTCGACAACCAGGCTCCAACCGGGACGGTCGCCATAAACGCGGGAGCCGCGGCGACCAACAACCGCACCGTTACCCTCTCGCTCTCCGCGACGGATGCAGTGAGCGCGGTCACGCAAATGCGCTTTTCCAACACCGGGACTTCGTTCTCAGCGGCAGAAGCCTACGCGTCGACCAAGACGTGGACGCTGTCGAGCGGTGCCGGCACGAAGACCGTGTATGTCCAGTTCAAGGATGCAGCGGGCAATTGGTCCACATCTGTCACCGACACGATCGTACTCGATACCACGGCTCCAACGATCTCCGGGCGGACCGCAACGAATATCACCGGCAGCTCCGCGCAGATCACGTGGACCACCAACGAGGCGGCGACCTCCCAAGTAGAATACGGGCTCACAACCAGTTACGATAATTGTCGCCGCTTGATGCGACACTAGTGACGGCGCACAGCGTCGCGCTGGTTGGTCTTGCCCCCAACACCACGTACAATTACCGCGTCAGCTCCATCGACGCCGCCGGAAACGAAGCGGTCAGCGCCAACAGCACATTCAAGACCGCCGCTGCGCCCGACACGATCCCGCCGTCAATCCCGACGGGCCTCACCGCGACGGCGGTTTCGACCACACAGATTAATCTGTCTTGGAACGCTTCGACGGACAATGTTGCGGTGACTGGCTATCAGGTCTTCCGCAACGGAACACGAGTTGGCACCCCGACGACGACCACCTTCAGCGACACCGGCCTGTCGCCGAGCACGCTCTATAGTTACACCGTGCAGGCGGTCGACGCGGCTGCCAACCCCTCCGGGGAGTCTGCGCCGGCCAGCGCCACGACGCTCACGCCCGACACATATTACCAACGGTTACAATCACCGCTCCGACGGGATCGGCGGCCCTTTCGGGTACCGTGACGATTAGTGCCAATGCATCCGACAACATCGGCGTGGGTGGCGTGACGTTCTTGGTAGACAATGTCGTGATCGGCGGAAGCGAAGACACGACCGCTCCCTATAGCGTGAGCTGGGACACCACCAGCGTTTCGAACGGTATCCATACGATGGTCGCGCGCGCGCGCGACACGTCTGACAACACGGCCGACTCGCTCCCCGTCATGGTGACGGTGTCCAATACGCAGATTGCTGGCTTGGTCGCAGCCTACTCCTTTGATGAGGGGACCGGAACCAATGCGAACGATTCCTCAGGTCAAGGAAATACGGCGACGCTGAACAATGGTGTGGCTTGGGTGACGGGCCAACACGGCAAGGCCGTGAGCTTTGACGGAGTGAACGACTACATTACCATTCCGAACTCCACATCGACTAACATCTCGGGCAATGCGCTCACATTGTCGATGTGGATCAATCCCCAACCCCTGGCAAGCGGCGACTCCGTCGTCATTGGAAAATTCTGGGGCTCGACAATGACATCGCCCTACTACCAGTATGGGTTGGAGTTGGGCGGAGGTAACCGAACTGACTTTTACGTGGGGACGACGAGCGGACCGCTCGCCGCCCTTGGCGGCACTACATTACCGTTCAACCAGTGGTCTTATCTCGCGATCACCTTTGACGGCGCGCAGGTCAAGACCTACGTCAACGGCGCCTTGGTCAATACGCAGGCGCTTTCTGCAAGTATTACAGCTCGTGGAAATCCCATGAACATCGGGGCCGATGCCTCGCCGGGGCAATTCAATAAGGGTATGCTTGACGATTTGCGCATTTACAGTCGCGTGCTCACGCAAGCACAAATCCAAGCGGACATGGCGGCACCTGTCGGGGGCACGACTGCGGGCTCGCCGCAGGTCTCAATAGACCCGATCAATGGTCCGCAGGTGAGCGGCATCGTAAATGTCACTGCCACCGCGACCGACGATACCGGCGTTGCCAGCGTGCAGTTCTATGTCGACGGGGTCGCCCCGGGTCGCAGGACACGACCGCTCCCTATGCACTTGCGTGGGACACGCGCACGGCGAGCAACGGTGCGCACACGCTGACGGCACTAGCGACCGATGTGGACGGCCATACAACACTGTCGGCGCCGGTGACGGTGAATGTCGCAAACGGCAGCTATTTCCAGAACGAAATCCTTGCAACTGGGTTCAATCTGCCGACCGCCATCGAGTTCCTTCCCGATGGCCGGATGCTGGTGGTGGAACTCGCAGGCACCGTCAGAGTATTGCCGCCGCCCTATACTAGGCCCGATCCCACCCCATTCCTGCAGCTCACCAACATCGGATCCGGCGGCGACAATGGCCAACAACAGGGAATTTATGACATTGCACTCGATCCAAATTTCGCACCAACCACTACTATTACATCTTCTATACACTCGGAACGCCGAATGTCGATCGCTTCTCGCGCTTCACGGCGAATGCAACCCTGACAGGCACGGTCCCCGGGAGCGAGTTCGTCATCTACCAGGATACGGAAATTGCCAATGCCGAGCACCACGGCGGCGCAATCAACTTCAGCAACGATGGGAAGATCTTGCTCACGACCGGCGAGCATTTCAACGCCGGGGAGGCACAGGACCTCACCAAGCCGCGCGGGAAGGTCCTGCGCTTCAACATGGATGGCACCATACCGACCGACAATCCCTTCTACGATGGTGCGGGGCCCAACTACGATGCAATATGGGCGCTCGGTCTGCGCAACCCCTTCCGCGCCTACTACGACGCCCCCACCGGGCGGCTCATCATCGGCGATGTGGGCGGCAACATCTACTCGACTGCGATCGAAGAAATCGACATCGGCGCAAGAGGCGCCAACTACGGCTGGCCGAACGTCGAAGCGCCTAACGGCAATCCTGCCTACACGGCCCCGGCCTACTACTATCCGCACAATGGACGCGACGCGGCGGTGGTGGCCGGATTTGTCTATCACGGAACGCAATTCCCCAGTAGCTACCAGGGAAGCTTCTTCTTCGCCGACTACACGCAAAATTGGATCAAGCGGCTGACGTTCGACGCCAACGGTAATGTCACCGGCGTCTTCAACTTCGAGCCGCTGGACGGCTCGGTCGATGGACCGTACGGCGACATCGTGTATATGACCGAAGGTCCTGACGGGGCCCTCTACTATGTCGATCTTGGCTTTTCTGACATCAGCGGCACATTCGGCGTCAGCAAGATCCGCCGGATCAGCTTTGTGAACTCCGACCTGCCGCCGGTGGTCTCTGCATCTGCGACCCCGACCGAGGGCTCGACCCCGCTTACTGTCAACTTCTCGAGTGCCGGCTCTTCCGATCCCGAAGGTCAGCCGCTGACCTATTCGTGGAACTTCGGCGACGGCACGACGTCGACCGCGGCCAACCCGAGCCATACCTATGCTGTAGCGGGCCCGTATCAGGCTAGGCTAACAGTTTCAGACGGCGTGAATTCAACACTCTCAACACCCTTGAGCATCAGCGCCGGTAGCCGGCCGGTCACCACCATCCTTACCCCGATAAATGGAATAACCTTCAGGGCGGGGGACGTCATCGCCTTCAGCGGCAGCGCAACCGACGCGGACGACGGCACACTGCCTGCCAGCGCCTATACGTGGAACATCGACTTCCTGCACGAAGGGCATGTGCATCCGGGTATACCGATCACCGGCATAACGAGAGGCACATTCACGATTCCGACCACCGGGCACGACTTCAGCGGCTTCACAAGATACCGCATCACTCTCACGGTCACCGACTCGAGCGGGCTACAATCGAGCAGCTCTGTGATCGTCTTCCCGGAGAAGGTCAATCTTACGTTCGATGCGGTACCAGCCGGACTTACCTTGTACCTGGACGGGATCGCTCACACTGCGCCGTTCGTCTACGACACGCTGATCGGCTTTAACCACACTATCGAAGCACGCAATCAGACCGTGGGGGCGAACACATATAACTTCGCCTCCTGGTCCGACGGCGGTGCCCAGCAGCACACTTTGGTCGTACCGAGTTCCTCTCAATCTTACGTGGCGACGTTTAGCGTAGCGGCCGATACCACGCCTCCATCGCCGCCTTCAAACCTGCAACCGACGACTGTGACGGCGACCACCGCTGCCTTCTCTTGGACCGCAAGTACGGACAACATAGGAGTGACAGGCTACAACGTCTATCGAAATGGAAGTTTGATTGGCTCAACAGCGCAGACGTCGTATACCGATACAGGGCTCTCGCCGACAACAAGCTATGCCTATACGGTCGCGGCGTTCGATGCTGCTAACAATCTATCTCTACCGTCATCTGCCCTGAATGTTACCACTCCGGCCGCTGTGATCGCCTTCGTCCAACAGAATTATGCGACGCCGCAAACCAACCAAACTCAGGTTTCGGTGACCTACACAAGTGCGCAGGTGGCAGGAGACACTAATATCCTCGCGATCGGATGGAACAACGCGACATCGAACATAACCTCCGTCACCGACTCTGCAGGAAACGTCTATCAGCTTGCCGTACCTACCGCGCGCGGAAATGGTTTCAGTCAGGCCATCTACTACGCCAAGAACATCAAGGCGGCCGCCGCTGGGACCAACACCGTGACAGTGACCTTCAACACTGCGACGCCGTTCATCGATGTCCGCGCCATGGAATACAGCGGCTTGGACCTTGTGAATCCATTCGATGTGGGCACCTCCGCCTCGGGAACGGGCGCATCGGCCAACAGCGGCTCGGTGACCACGACCGCAGCGCACGAGCTCGTCTTCGGCGCCGGAATGACGGCCGGCGGGTTCTCGACGGCCGGCAGCAGCTTCACCACCCGTATCATCACCTCGCCCGACCTCGACATTGCCGAGGACCGGTTCGTGACTGCTACTGGGAGCTATAGCGCGACCGCGTCGCTCTCGGGCTCCGCGGCATGGGTGATGCAGGTCGCGACCTTCAAGGCGTAGTTAGCCCGAGGTAGATTCGACGGCGCAACTAACACAGCCGTTCTATCACCGAGTTGCGGACCGTTCGATGTGTGGCTGCGCTACGGACCAGCCTTCATGCTTGCCCGCGCCGGATGTGCAGTCGGTCTCAATGCGCAATGCGCAGCTACCGAATATCTCCTTGCGCATCACTCGATGTCTTGCAGCAGCTTCCACGACTGCCGGATTAGCGCCCGAAGTTGCCTCCGCTCTTCGATGGCTGCTTTCGTATACCGGCCGTGCTTGAGCGCGTTTTGATTCCCTCTCGGCGCGCCCGAGCCCGGCGCGCCGCCATGCATGCGACAACGCCTATTGCCGCCGACCGCCGGCGACATGCAGGGCTTGCCGGAGCGAGTTTTGGCGCCGCAGCGCGGGCTCGACAGCATCGGGCCGCGCTCACGGCCACGATCCGGACCGGCCGGCCAGGGGAGGGAGAGCGCAGCTTCCGCTATGCCCCGCTCTCCAGTGGCCTCGACATCGTACGCAAGACGCTCGGCCAGCACGAGATTGCGACCTTGCAGGCGACCGCCATCGATCAGACCGCCGGGATGGTCAATCTGACCACCACGCTTGCGCATGCTTCCGGCGAGTGGATCGCATCGGATTGGCCGCTCTGATCAGGCCGTCATAGCCCGAGCAGTGGTTGTCGATGGTGAGATCGGCAAAGCCGGTGCCGTCGCTTGCGTGGAAGAGCTGGGCGGCCGTACCGACATTAAGTAGGAGGTCCGTGCTGCTCACGGAATTGGACCGTCTCACCGCGCGGTCCATCGCGTCGGCGACGAGCAGGCCTGGTGGAAGGCGGCCGGCATCGACCCCGTCAAGGTCGCCCGTCGGCTCTTGGCGACAATACCCGAGGCAATTGATCGAGCGTTCGAGCGCGCCGCGAGACCAGCTTGGTGACGATCTTGCCCGCTCGGCTAATGGCAACCTGCTCGGATCGCGGATGGTCCGACGGCGCTGACATGCCTCCGACCGAAATGGCTGCGCAGCGGCGACATTTCCCGGTGGCCGTCGATGGTAGGTTGGCAAAGCCAGTGCCATCGCTCGCGTGAAAGAGCCGGGCGACCACTGAGACATTCAGGAGGACATCCGTGCTGTTCACGGAGCTCGGCCGTCGTCTTTCAAAGGCTCTCCTTGCGTCGCCGCAAGGCTGGTGGTAGAAGGGTACAAAAGCACGGTAGAAAGGTAGAATATGGGCCTAAATATCAAGAACCGCGAGGCGCATCTGATTGCAGAGGAACTGTCAAAGTTGACGGGCGAGAGCATGACAACCGCGGTGACGATTGCACTTCGTGAGCGGCTGGATCGCGTTCGTCAGGAACGGGGTCTCGGCCTTGCCAATCGTCTATTGGCGATCGGCAAGGACTGCGCGGTACACATCAAGGAGCCGTTCCGTTCCGCCGATCATGGCGACTTTCTTTATGACGAACGCGGATTACCTCGATGATCGTCGATACGTCCGCGCTGATTGCTATCCTGCGTGACGAGCCCGAAGCGCCGGCCTGTGCGCATGCGATCGAGAACAACACCGTCCGCCGTGTGTCAGCCGCAAATTTCGTGGAAGCCGCGGTCATCATAGACGCGAGCCGAGATCCCATCGCTAGCCGGCGGTTCGATGACCTGATCAAAGAGGCGCAGATCACTATTGAACCGGTGACCGAATCCCAGGCTCGAATTGCACGGGAGGCCTATCGCGATTTCGGCAAAGGTAGCAGCCATCCTGCCAAGCTTAATTTTGGCGATTGCTTTGCCTATGCGCTTGCCAAGTGGACGGGTGAACCGTTGCTGTTCAAAGGCGACGATTTCGCACATACCGACCTTAAGCCGGCGGTCACTGACCGCAATGTTGCGTCAGATCCTCGCAGCAAGACGTGATCGCGAAACGGCAGTCGTACGCCAAGTTGATGCGCGGCCTCGGCGGGTTCGAGAATCGGCTGCCTCCGTTGTCGAGCATGCGCCGCGGCTGTCATCAGTCCAAGCATTCAAGGCGGTAGATCGGCACGCTCGACCGATTGATCGCAGAGCAGCCTGCGCGCCGTGAGTAAGGTTGCCCGCAGGCTCTGGAAAGAGACGCGCGGAATGGGACGGCCGCCATCTGCATCACCGGCATTAGCCCAACTTCGCGGATTCGACCTGCATTTTGAGAATCGTCGCGTACCAAGTGCTTGATGCGCAAGGGACTGGATGCGCGCGCGGGGCCGAAACCGGCTGTAGTGAAGACCTACCCTATTTTCAGCGGATTGGGCGGCGGCTAATTCGGGCGCATGTTCTTGCGCCAGACGATTCGGAAGAAGCACGGCAAGGAGCACCGCTACTTCAGCGTTGTCGAAAGCAGGCGCGTGGTCGATGGACGCGTAGTGCAGCGCCATCTGCTGTATCTCGGCGAGATCAGCGATAACCAGGAACGGGCGTGGCGCAAGTCGATCGAGGTGTTTGACGAAGGCGCCGTGGAGCCGCGGACGCTGTCATTGTTTCCGGAGGATCGCTGCGAAGGTCTGCCGGATGCTTCGATCGTCCGCTTGCGGCTGTCACAGACGCGGCTGTGCCGGCCGCGGCAATGGGGAGCGTGCTGGCTCGTCCTGACGCTGTGGCGGGAGCTGCAGCTCGACCGGTTTTGGGCGCGGCTTCCGGTCAGCCGCAAGGGCGCGCGCTGGGATGCGGTTCTGCTGGTGTTGACGGCGTACCGGCTGCTGGCGCCGGGGAGCGAGTGGCGTTTGCACCGGGAGTGGTTCGAGCGCAGCGCGCTGGCTGATCTGCTGGGGGCCGACTTCGCTGTTGCCGAGATCCACAAGCTCTACGCCTGTCACGATCGGCTGCTGGCGCACAAAGATGCGCTGTTTGAGCACCTGGTCGCGCGCTGGCGCGACTTGTTCAACGCCAGCTTCGACGTGCTGCTGTATGACCTGACCAGCACTTATTTCGAGGCCGATCCGCCGTTCCCGCAAGGGACAAGCCCCGGCACGGATACTCGCGCGACCACCGGCCGGACTGCGCGCTGGTGGTGATCGCGCTGGTGGTGACGCCGGAGGGGCTGCCGCTGGCCTACGAGGTGCTGCCCGGCAACACGGCCGACAACACGACGCTGCGTGGCTTTCTCGAGCGCATCGAACGTCAATATGGCAAGGCACGAATTCAAGACTTCTCCAGCGTGGCGGACGTCGAGCCGGACAAGCTCTCGGTTGGGGTGCGCCTCTTTGAGCTGCTGTTCAGCGACCTGAAACTCCGCGTGCGCGAGGGCAGCGACAATCTGGTGCGCGAATTGGTGCTCGACGATCCGACGCCATTCGTGCCGTTCACGATGAGTAAGCGCGGCAAGCAGGCTGACTCCGAGGCCGAGACGGTGATGCTGCACCGGAATATCTCCTTGCGCATCACTCGATGTCTTGCAGCAGCTTCCACGACTGCCGGATTAGCGCCCGAAGTTGCCTCCGCTCTTCGATGGCTGCTTTCGTATACCGGCCGTGCTTGAGCGCGTTTTGATTCCCTCTCGGCGCGCCCGAGCCCGGCGCGCCGCCATGCATGCGACAACGCCTATTGCCGCCGACCGCCGGCGACATGCAGGGCTTGCCGGAGCGAGTCTTTGCGCCGCAGCGCGGGCTCGACAGCATCGGGCCGGTATTGCGCGGGTGATCGCCGGTCAATTGGTTAACTTGCGTCTTCGCCGAACCGCAGAAGGCCGTTCGCCTAATATCGTCATTGCAGGCTTCTGCGCATCCGGCAGGGCGGGCGGTGAACTCGGAGCCTCGACCGGCTCGGTCTCGCGTGCGGCTTGCGTCACGTTGCCCACGATCGCCTGGCCGCCTTCGCTGACCGACACATGTTGTACGGTGACCTTCTGTTCGCCCCGGTGCGGTAGCGTTTAAGCGCTTCCATTTGGGTTGTGAATGTCCGGGCGAGTTTGTTGAACGCACGCTCGGCGCTGTCCTGCTGCGGTATGTGCTCGACGTTGGCCAGTCGCCGAGCGAACGTCATGGTCGCCATATGCACGGCGGCCATTTGCGCCGCCAGCATCACCTCGAGCTGATCCCTGGGCTGAACCCCTTTCACGACGGAAAGCATGAAATTGAGTTCGAGCTCGACAGTTTGGCCTCCTCGCGAACCCGCATCAGCCAGTTGATTGATGAGACCACGGAAGAAGTCGCGATCCGCCGTGCCGAGCGCGTCCATCAGTAGCATTTGGCCAGTGAAGTCATCTGGGTGGTCGAACGAGATCGCTGCGGCCTTTCCCTTCACGACTTTGAGCCGCGGCGCCGGGTTGGCGGCATATCGGGCGAGAAATTTGTCAACCGCGATCTGTTCCTGCGACGTCCGCTCGTATTTCAATTCCGCGGCGTTTGGCTCGGGTTTCTTGGTCATCTTCAGTCAGCTTCTCCCCGCTGGCCATGAAATTTCGATGCCAAGCTAACATTTTCGAATGTATCCTCCCCCTCCCACGCTATGAGGCTTGATGGTGAGCGGACGAGTTTCTTCGGCCGGCAGCGCGATGTCATCCCTCTTGACTCGAAGAACGATGAACTGAGCGCCACTTGTAACAACGAAAGAAGAAACCCACCTACCGGATGTCCCCGGCTAGCAGGGCCGGAGCGGCTGGATGCTCGCCGGATCACCGGTGACGATGTGGAAACGCCATGACCCCGTCCCAAAAAGCGACGCCGCCATAAGGTTCACAGGGCCTATATTGAGAGCTGGTCTCGGAAATCTGTACAGGACGATAAGTGGAGTTTCTGCCTGACAGCGGGCACGCTGTGGCCCGCGAATCAGGAGAGACAATGACCAGACGACCGCGCCGGAACCACACACCGGCCTTCAAGGCGAAGGTGGCGCTGGCCGCCATCAAGGGCGATCGAACACTGGCTCAGCTTGCGGAGCAGTTCGACATCCATCCCAATCAGATCACATCGTGGAAAGCCCAGCTCGAAGGCGGAGCTGCCGATGTTTTTGGTCCCGGTGGCGGCAAGGGAGCGGCGCAACCGACCGTGGACGTGAAGTCCTTGCACGCGAAGATCGGCGAGCTGACGCTGGAAAACGATTTTTTAGGGGGAGCGCTCACCAAGGCGGGATTGCTGAGCGCAAAGCGATGATTGACCGTGCGCACGATCTGCCGATCACAAAGCAGGCGAAGGTCCTGCGCATCAGCCGTGGCAGTGTCTACTACCTGCCGCGGCCGGTGTCGGCGACCGATCTGGAAGTTATGCGACGTCTCGACCGGCTGCATCTGGAGTTTCCCTTCGCCGGCTCGCGGATGTTGCGAGGCCTGCTGGTTGCCGAGGGGTGCAAGATCGGCCGTCGGCATGTCAAAACGCTGATGCGGCGGATGGGGATAGAAGCGCTCTACCGCCGTCCGCGCACCACGAAGCCGGAGCCCGGCCACAAGAATTACCCGTATCTGCTGCGCGGGATGGAGATTACGCGACCGAACCAGGTGTGGGCGATGGACATCACCTACATTCCGATGGCACGTGGCTTCGTGTATCTGGCCGTCGTGCTCGATTGGTTCAGCCGTCGCGTGCTGTCGTGGCGGGTATCGATCACGATGGAGGCGGCATTCTGCGTCGAGACGCTGGAGGATGCTTTGGCTCGTCACGGCAAGCCGGAGATCTTCAATACGGACCAGGGCTCGCAGTTCACGGGCGAGGCCTTCACCGGCGTGCTCGCCGACAACGGCATTGCGATCAGCATGGACGGCAAGGGCGCTTGGCGCGACAACGTCTTCGTCGAACGGCTGTGGCGCACCGTCAAATATGAGGAGGTGTATCTGCAGGCCTACGACAGCGTCAGCGAGGCCCGTGCTTCGATCGGCCGTTACCTCGACTTCTATAATGGCCGGCGCCCACATTCGAGCCTTGACGGCACGACACCGGATCAAGCCTACTTCACCCCGCTGCCACTCCGCTTGGCAGCCTAACTTCGGCAGGCACTCCACTTATCGAGGCGGAAATTCTGTTCAGACAACCGGGGCCACTTCATTGCTTGTGAAGAATGTAGAGCATCTAACAATGAAGGTGGATCGGGACACGCGATCCTTGGACCCCGACAAATGCGACTGGCTTCCTTTGCTGTGGTGCAGAAAACAAGTGGCGCTACCGCGCGCAATGCCGCGTCCCGATTAGCAAATCTCTCTTGGCTGACCTCTTGCCTTGATCTCGAGCGCTAGGCGACGCTGCTCGGCGCTCTCCAGTTGGTTCACGCGGTTGGCCAGATCAGCTATCTTGAGATTTAGAGCCTTGACCCGTCCACGTGCAATGATGCTTTCCAGCGCTACCAGAAAAGACCCAAGCCCACTCGCGATGGCGAGACCGCCGATTGCAGAAGCAGGAGCAACAAAAAGCATTGACGAGATAAAGGAAAGCA
The DNA here is from genome assembly GCA_963758945.1 of uncultured Alphaproteobacteria bacterium. Lineage (GTDB taxonomy): Bacteria > Pseudomonadota > Alphaproteobacteria > Rhizobiales > Xanthobacteraceae > VAZQ01. The sequence continues at coordinate 13,179 of CAVWXY010000006.1, forward strand.
GGGTGGCGGCCAAAGCCAACGTGATGTTGCGCGCCGCCACCGTGATCAGGATTGGAACAAGGAGGAGGACGAGCCCGGCAACGCCATGATTTTGAGCGAATTCATTCAGGTCTTCGATGTGTTCAGCCATTCAAACAATCCCAAGCTGGACGCGGCCGGATATTTAATCTGGGATAGGAAGCCGGGGGTCAGCGTCCAGGTGAAGCGTAACATCATTGCTTCAACAGCGGTAGCGCCGTCCCTCCTTCGAAGGTGGATGGCACACGCTTCTTCGCCGCCCCAGGACCGCGCCGCGGTCGCCACGACCGGCACGGCCGGAGCGGTACGGCGCGTGAGGGCGCTTCGATACAATCCCGTCAAGCTAAGCTCGAGCCCGTGCGCCGCCGAAAGTGTTTACCGGAACCGGTCGGCGCCGCGCCTGGACCGCGGAGCAGGCTCACATCCTCGCTGAGAGATGAGCGCGGCGAGAAGGTATGGGCAGTTGCCCGGCGGGCTCGCGCTCGCACGCTCGCGACATTGCACAGCCGGCGGCGACGTCGTGAGCGCAGCGCGGCGGGCCGACCTGATTCAGTTCGGAGCGAGCGGACCGTGCTGGCCCGCACCTCAGCTGCCTGTGGACATCGACGCGCTGCGAGCGCTCCTCGCGGCGGCGCAGATGTGACCCGAGACGATGGTTCCATGACGGGCCTCATGGTCCGCCCGAATGTCTTTTCAATCTACCCATCGGATGAAAAAGCTGGCCGGACAGAGGCCGCGCATGCTGGCACGACTGACATCGCCGCACCGCACGTTGTAGACGTGAGTCCTCGCCTATGTCCCTGATGCCCCGCGCACTCGCCGGCGACATCTATAGCATGTTGCTTGACAATTGCACCGCGATTGTGGTGTTGCAGGTGCTTGACGGTGCCGAGTCGGGAGAGGCAACGCCCCTGCATTATTGTGGTCGTCAATAAAAAAGTGAAATGACCCTCATGAAGCGTCACTGGATGCAGAAAATTTGTCGGATCACGGCATGGTTGCTTGCAATTGCAATCATAGTTCTGTCCCTTGTCCCACCGTCGTATCGACCAACAACTGATGCTTCGCACAGCGTAGAGCACTTCGCGATCTTCCTAGGGATCGGCTTTGCCGCTGGTTTCGGGTATCCAGGGCGACCTTTCGTGCTCGCGGCATGGCTAATGGTGTTTTGTGGTGCGATTGAGGTCACGCAGCTGTGGGTTCCCGGCCGCCATGCACGGCTCAACGATTTGATCGTGGATATCGCTGCGGCACTGATTGGCCTTAGTGTCACATTCGTCGTCATGAGGCTTAGTACTGCGCGACAGGTGACAGGGCCCGCAGCTGAGATGGCGGCAACTCGGCACCCTAACACGTAGCTCCCGTCAGAGCGCCAATCCCTATCGAGAAGCTAGTGACGCTCGGCCTTTGTCTGGGGCCGATGCGCCGCCAACCGATCGTGCTGAACTCTTGACCTCGACCAGAACTCATTAACTTACGTTCGCTTAAATCATTAATGTACGTAAAGAAGGTCAATATCATAGCACTTAAGTTAAGTAAGCACCGAGCTCGCCATTTCGATCGGCATTAAGATCGTTGAGAGCGATTACTGCAGCTTTCTAAATTGCGATAAGCGGCGTAGCCGCGATACTCTTCCATAGGGGGTTATATGCTGATAGGACATTTCGCAACAGATGGTAGCCAGAAGTAGCGTCGGACGTAGACATAGGGGGGCGACGGCAGAAGAGACGAATGTTGGAATGGAGAGCACGGGCGTCTGGAGCAATCATACGCCTATTGTTGTCGCTCCAAACTTCAACGAGCATTTGGGGGTAAGGCGCTGGGCCAATCCATCTGCCAGAAGCGATGCACTGGGGAGCGAGAGGCGCTGGCGTTCGAGGGCGTCCCACCAGCCCGTCGAAATCCTTGCGACTGCCAACACAAACGTCGTTGCGGCGCAGCCCGCCCCGGGCAAGTCTTTTGAGCTTTCGGTCAAGCGCGCGATCGACATTGTCCTCGCCAGTATCGCTCTGATTGTGTTGACCCCTCTGCTGACGCTTGTTGCGATTGCAATAATGCTCAACTCAGCAGGTCCTGTCATATTCCGCCAGACGCGCCATGGGCTGAGCGGCAAACCGTTCCAAATCCTGAAATTCCGCACCATGACCGTTCTGGAGGACGGCGATACGGTCAAACAGGCGGCGCGCTTCGACAAACGCGTGACGCGCGTGGGCTTGTGGTTGCGCCGTACCAGCATTGACGAGCTACCTCAATTGATCAATGTGCTCAGGGGGGACATGTCCCTCGTCGGTCCACGGCCTCACGCAGCGGCCCACGATTATTATTATGATCGGGTCATTCCCAACTATAGTCTTCGACAACGCATGAAGCCGGGCATTACGGGTCATGCGCAGGTGAAAGGATCTCGCGGCGAGACTCCTACGGTAGAGGCCATGCAGCGGCGTGTTGAACTCGATCTGTGGTACATTGGCAATTGGAGCGTTTATCTTGATCTTGCGATCATGGCCCAGACAGTCATAGAGGTTTTGCGCGGCCGCAACGCGTATTAGATTAGCGTCCAGACTCATTAAACCCACCATACAAACGCAGAGGGGGATGCCTCGATTTTTGTTTAAATGAGGCGAGGCAGGCATTGGGCGGTAGCTCAGAGCTGGGCGGGGACGCCGACACCTGGATAGATTGGTGTGTTGCAAGCTTTCAGCTATCAGATCACGGGCGGCACACACGCTTCAGCGCCCGCTCGGATTCGGATGCGGCCTGGCCAAGCTCGACCCTTTGGTTGGGTTGTGGTCAGATATGCTCGGATAGGTTGCGGCTACCTTGGCCGGGATGTTGTCCCAATCCGCTTCAATCGGCGGTTTTGCACTGGGGCAGCAGCATAGTAGTGGTCGCCACAATTACGGCCGAGGAACCCTCTACCGTAGGACCAGACACCCGGCGGGCTCCGGGGTGATGGAACCGCCTGGACACCAACTTTACTTGCTGGACGGGCGCATTATCGTTCGGCCGGTCATGTGACGCTGCTGTGGTAAGGGGGGTAAGTGAGTAGTCTGCGCTCCTTCGCAGGTGTTGGTGTCCTCTGTGCAATGATTGCACTGGGCGCCTGTACCATTGTGCCAACCTCAGGCCCGAAAAGCTCCGACGTGCGCGGAGGCCAGTCGGATCGTGAAAGCATTCCCTATGCCTTCGTCCGCGTCACTCCCAGGGTGCTGGATATCCTGGCGACCCATACACCGAAGCTTTCCGCCGCATTCAAGGATAGGCGTGGGCCTACCCAAATCCGACTTGGCATCGGGGACGTCGTCGGTGTGCAGCTGTTCGAGGCGGGCGCGGGCGGTCTCTTCATCCCGCTTGAGTCGGGCACCCGTGCTGGAAATTTCATTAACCTGTCTCCCCAGACCGTCGACAACGACGGCAATATCTCGGTCCCCTATGCGGGCAACATCCGCGCGCAAGGCCGTACTCCGGTCGAAGTGCAGAATGCGATTGTCGACGCCCTAAAGGATCGCGCCTTAGAGCCGCAGGCCCTCGTCACCCTGATTGAGCAGCGCGCCTCCTCGATCAGCGTTCTCGGCGACGGGGTAGGGTCGATTCGCTTCCCCGCGAGCGCCAGCGGCGAACGCATCCTCGACGCGATCACGCGTGCGGGTCTGCGGCCGACTGGACTGGCTTCCGACCTTTGGGTCATGTTGGAGCGCAACCGACGAAGGGAGATTGTTCCGTTCGGCGCGCTCGTTTATGAGCCGGTAAACAACATCTACGTGCGTCCCAACGACATTATTTTTGTCTTCCGGGATCCGCAAACCTTCCTTGCGTTTGGCGCCAGCGGGCGTCAGGGGCAGCTGCCTTTCGAGGCTTGGCGGATTTCGCTCGCTGAAGCCGCCGCGAAGGCCGGCGGTCTCAACGATGTCCAGGCCGACCCGGGATCGATATTCCTCTATCGGGGAGAGACTCGCGAGGTAGCGGCGCTGTTGGGGATCGATTGCAGGCCGTTCAGCGGACCGATTATTCCAGTCATCTACAACCTCAATCTGCGCGATCCGGCCGGCTATTTCCTTGCCACCAAGTTCGAGATGCGGAACAAGGATGTCATATACATTTCCAATGCCTCAACGGTCGACAGCACGAAGTTCCTGACCTATCTCAGGTTGATCATCGCCACCGCCCAGGACCCGATTAACGCAGCAACCCAAGTGTACATTTTAAGGAACACGATCCAAAGCGGCACCTCGGCAATCGCCGTAAGCGGTGGGACACCCATTATCCAAACTGGGCCTACATCGGTCACGACCGGACCATAGCCAAAACACTCCGGGACATGACCGACCTTTGATCGCCGGCGGCGATGAGAGTTCGCCTTGCTATCCCACTATTCGCGGCCGCTCGCCGACGTTCGAGCTCGCTGACTTTGACGAGCGCCATCGTTCGGCGGCGCGGATCAGCGCACCGAACATCGGTTTCAGAGTTTCAGAACCGTGCGTTCACCGAAGGCATCGGGAATAATCTTTAGCCACTCCTCAACGAACAGCCGTTCGAGCAAGTTGGTCGAGCGGATTGCCCGCCGATGCGCCACCGGGAAGCGCAGGTGGGCGATGCAGGCTTCGAAGTCTCCATGAAGCTGGCAAGGCCGCGCCTGCTCCCGGCTACAGTCGGCGACGATCCCGGCCGCAAGCTCGCGCGATCCGCGCTCTCGGTGCCTGATTAGGCGACTTGCACCCGCGCGTTGAATTCCGGCCACAATCTTCCGGCACTTTGGCCGCCAGGTTCCCGCATGCGAGGCGTCAGGCACGCTGGGGGCAGCGCGCGAAGGCAAATCTCGATGACACAAGCAGCCGTCGCTCTCGCGCGTGCCGATCCCGCCTCCGCTAACCTAATCGGCGGCCGTGTTTCAGCCTCGGGAGAAGGTGACCGGTATTTTTCGGTGTGTTGCCCTGGCGACACAGATTTGGGCAGCCTCGATGCTATACTTGAATGCCAGGAGGGAGCATGGTGATCAAACGGTTCTTGGCTGGGGTGGCGGTTCTGATGCTGGGGGCCGCACGCTCCGCGTTGGCTGCAGACGGTTCCGTCGACGCGCCCGTCATAATGTACGCGCCGCCGGTGCCGGTAGTGTACAATTGGACTGGTTTTTATCTCGGCGGAAACGTCGGCGGCCATTTCGGCAACGACGATATCACCACCACCACGGGCATCCCGGCAATCGATGGCATAACCGCAACTTCACTTACGCCGCAAGGTGTCGTCGCCGGTCTGCAAGTGGGCTATAATTGGCAGATCGGAAGTGTGCTCGTCGGTATCGAGCTCGATGGCAATTGGCTCGACGGCACTGCATCTCGAACGTTGACCAACTTTCGCGCTCCGATCAACCCCTCGGACGTGATGACCAACAGCGTAAATGCGGTGTTCTTGACGACGGTTCGCCCGCGAATCGGCGTCGTCTTCGACCGCCTGCTGCTGTACGCGACCGGCGGCTTGGCGGTCAGCACGATCAAGACCACCGACACCTTCGCCGCCCTGGGCGGAACCTTCCTGACGGCCACGGACAATTCCATGACGCGCACGGGCGAGACCATTGGTGGTGGTCTGGAGTACGCGTTCCTCGACAGTTGGACTTTCAAAGCCGAGTATCTTTACGTTAGCTTCGGCAGCTTCGATACAACTATTCAACGCCCGGTCGCGCCCGTCAGCCTCAGTCTGCAGCACAAATACTCGGATAACGTGGCGCGTATTGGACTGAACTACCGGTTTTTCGGCCCGGTCTACTGGAAGGATTGATTGCACGACGGTCGCGAGCGCATTCGTCGCAGTGTCGGACTTTTCTGGGCGCGTCCTTGATCGGATAAGGCGGCCTGACATGATCTCATGCGTGGACGGCGAGCAACTCCCGCCGGCCACAACTGACTGAGCGGCGCCACGGTGCGGCGCAAGGAATGACCGCGCGCCCTCTCCCCCCACCGAGGCACGGGTTTATATTAAACGTTATATCAGTACTCAAGAGTCCGTCGTTTTGATCACGAAGCCAAGCGGAAAATCCGCATATTTTGCGTGTCCTGCCGCTCGGTGATGAATTTCGTGAGAGAATTGCTTTTCGAGAAAGCCAGGAGAAAGTCGGGAAGTGTCTGGCGCAGTGCTATTGCGACGACCAGCTCCGATGGTGGGATACCGGGACGAATGGTTCGCAGCCAGGACCCGAAGGAGACCCAGACGAGCTTCGGGGCGACGACGGCGAGATACTGGAGCAGTCCCTGGGCGACGACACCGGCCTGGATGAAGGTGTGATAGGCGCGCATTTTGCGTTTGACACGGCTTCGGTAATCGGCCGATTTGCGATGGAGGTATTGATTGCCGTTGCGATAGCGCAACGGGATCATGTCTTTCATCCAGAAGTGGTAGGCGAATGAGCCGATCTGGCGCGTGGCTTGTTTGAAGCTGTGCTCGATCTTGAAGCGCAGGCCATAGAGACGGATGATGTCGACGGCGCTCAGCGACGTATCGGTGCACATCAGGATGCAAGCTCCCCTTGTGGGATGAATGACGGCCACGAAGCGCACGAGCCGGCCCGCCGGACGCCACAACAGATCGCGGACACGATAGCGCAGAGTGACGTTGCACTCTCCGTAGACCGGACTGGGAACCTGTTGCATTGATTTGATATCCGCGAGCAGAGACGTCAGCTTTGTCTTCTTGCCGTAGATCTTGGGCCGCCCCCTTGTCTTGCGGCCTTTCTTGGGCGGAGCGGGAGCGTAGGCCACCGCATTGGATTTGACCCGGGTCACCAGATGGTTGCCTTGCTCGAGCAAGCCGCTCACCATCTTGCCGGCGGCGTAGTAGGCATCGGCGACAAAGTAGAAGGGAGCCTCGATAGCCAGGATATCGAGCAAGCCGAGCATCTTGTCGAGCAAGCTGCGCTTGTCGCGGTTGGAGTAATTGCTCACCCCTCACCGCCCGCTGATCAGGCAGGAGCGGCCGCGTGCGCGGCGAGAGCTGCGCGGATGGCTGAGAGGGCGCTCCGGCCGGCGAGGCGGCCGGTTGCGACAATGGAGCAGATATCGGCGTAGACCTTTGCGCCCCAGCCCGATCGAAAGCCGTTGGTCACCTTGCGGAAGATCACCGACGGGCGCAGCGCCCGCTCGCTGCCGTTGTTGGTCGGCTCGACATCGCGGCGCGTCAGGAACACGAGCAGCTTGTCGTGTCCGTCGACGATCATGCTGTCGCGGAGATGGCGGCCGTCGGCCTGCACTGGCTCAAGGCCGAGCAGGCGGTCGAGCTCACGCTGCAGGCGGCGCGCGTGACCCTTGATCGTGGCGTCGGCGAGATCAGGTCGTCGTCGAGCGACCGCACAGGCATCTTTCAGGAATGCCTTGAAGGCTGGCGCGAACACGGTATCGCCAGCTTCGACCGCGTACTGCGCGTCACGGATCAGATGCGCGAGGCAATACTGATGCGCCTCGGCGTGGTTGCCTTGTGCCGCAAGCCGATCCGAGAGCCACACCTTCGGCTTGGCGTCGCCGAGGAAAGCGGTCGGGACGGCCTTGCCGCGCGTCGGCGCAATCGTGTGATACACAGCCGATGTCGCAACAAACGTCCACTGCCAATGCGTTTTTCCGCAAACGCGCGCCGAGGTCTCGTCGCTGGCGATGACGGGGCTTGTGCGCACGGTCTCGGCGATCTCGCTCGCATGCGCGGCGAACGGCTTTTCGGCGCGCGCCAGCATGTTGGCGATGGCGCCCTCGGAGAGTTTCAAGCCGAACAGGCCGTCGAGCACTTCGATCATGCGATTGTAGCTGACCATCTGGCAGGCGTGCAGATAGGTCACGAGCGAGACGATACCGGGACCGAACGGACTGCCGGGCATCATGTCGGCGGGCGGTTTCGCGGCGACGCGCGTCTTGCAGCATGGGCAATGGCCCTTGTGCAGATTGATCCGCGTCGTGATGGGCTTGATCGGCGGCAAATCGATGTGGTCGTAGGCGAAGACGTGCGGCTGATTGGCCGGCGAGAGTGTTGCGCCGCAGGAGCATGTCTCGGCGTAGATCTCGCGCGTCGCGTCGGGATTGGCTGCGAGCGTGCGCGCGACGCCGGGCCGGCCCTTGCGGCCTTTCTTCTGCGGCGATGTCGCGGGACGATTGGCCTTCTGTCCGCTCGACGGCGGCAGCGAGGAGTTCGTCGGCGTCTTCGGCGGCTGGCCGGCGCACGCCTCGAGTTCCGCGATCCGCGCGAGGAGGGTCTTGATCTGCTGAAGCAGCTCGTTGTTCTGCGCCAGCAGCTGGAGCACCAGCGGCTTTAAGCTGTCCTTGTCCAGCGAATCGAGTGTCTCGGGCGGCATCCCGAGTTTAAATCAGCCCCGCGCGACGCGATCAACGCCGAGGCCCCGAGTCAAACCGACGCAGAGGGGTGAGCAGTTACACGGTTCGAACACCATACCAGACCTTCATGGATGCGCACGGCGAGCGGCACGGAAAAGACGCTCTTGGCCGCATGCACGAGCAGGCCGACAGCCTGCATGGAGTGCCCCATGATGTATTCTGGCTTGGTGTTCGATTCCGATTGCTGATGCAGGAGCTTTACGGCTGGCATTTTCTTGCCGCGTTTAGGGGCTTTGATGCCGTCCCCGACCAGGACCAGCCGGTTGTTGACCCGCACGATGCCTGGGAACAGCTGCAGCACGACTTGCGCCCACAAGGCCGAAAGCCGCTCGAGCTTGACGCCGCTGCTGTGAAAGTGATCGAGCAGTTTGGTGTAGAGCCTGGGTCGTAGGTTCAAGGCTCGCACGATGCTGGTGACACCCAGCAATTCCACCCGCACCGTCAAGCCGGCCACGGCGGTGACGAACCACATGAAGGTGCGCAGGCGCGAGAATGCCGGCCGCAGAAGAAGGATCGCATTCCACCAGACAGCCCACAGCTCGAGTGGGTGTTCCCGATCCGGCATGGTCGTATCCATGGTCAAGTTGGGTCGGGTCACCCAATAGGCACCATAGATTCACAATTCGTTAACCATGCTCGGGCTCATGATCCGGACAAGACGAGACGAGCTACGTTGCGGGAATCGGGGGCGACGAGTATTCCGACCCCTTGCCGGCACGATGGATATCTCGAAGCACGGCGCCGCCGCGCCAACACGAAACGGGCCGCGATGGCTCATATCAGACCTGATTGAGGGCAGCTCATGGGCAAGCAGCGCAAGGAGCATCCGCAAGACAGTATCTTCGTGAATAACCCTTTCCTCGATGGACTCTTCGATTGGATGGAGTCGCCCGAGGGTCAGCAATGCATAGCGGTACGCGATGTCCTCTGGGACTTGCTGGAGGACGTGCAGCTCGACGCCAAGCAACGAAAATTGATCTGGCCAGACGCAGAGCCGCTCGATCTCGAGCAATCCATTCAGCGTATCCAGAAAGAGTACCCGGACTTTCCCCGCGACGAGGTCGAGGAGTTCCTGCTCGACTGGATCGACATGGGCTACGACCCGGAAAACTACTCCCAGGCGCAACTCGACGAGCTCGACAGCCTCACAGAACGGTGGGTCGCCGACCACCTTCGAAAGAAAAAGGCATCAAAAAAGCAGAAGAGAACTCGTCACTCTTGAGATCAGTAGTGTCCGGTTAAAACTCGAACAATTTCAACTGCCTGTCGGAGATAAGGTTGTTTTCGACCGGATCGACGCGCTTGAAGGCTTGTTGCAGCGGCAATTTCTCGAAGAGCGTCAGCGACAAAATCTGTAGCAGCGTATGCAGGGTCACATCCAGGCGAAGTTGCTTTTTGATGATCGCCACCAGCACATAGACGCTGATGGCAATCCAGATTTGCGTCCGGACGGCGTTCTCCGAGGTGCCGTAGAAGCGTTTGATGCGCAGGTGTTGCTTGATCCACTTGAAAAACAGCTCCACCTGCCATCGGCACCGGTACAGGGCGCAAATGGTCAGCGCCGGCAGCGCAAACTGATTGGTCAGAAACACGAGGGTCTTGCCAGTTTCGGGATCGCGATAGCGGATGCGGCGCAAGTGGCCGGGGTAGTCCTTGGAGGCATAGAAGCCGTTGAGCACGATGGTCTGATCGCAGATGAGCCCCGTATCGCGGTTCACCGGCGCCGAGTACAGGCGTCGCGCATCGAGATTTCGCTTGGCGCGGGTGACGAAGAATCCTCCCGCCTGATCCATCGCGTAGAGCCGCTCGAAGTCCAGGTAACCCCGATCCATGATGTAGAAGGCGCCGGCTTCGATGAGCAGCAGGTCCAACACATTGACATCGTGCATCTTGCCGTCGGAGATGTGGATGAAGGTGGGGATCGCGCCTCGAAGATCGAGCAGCGTGTGCAACTTCACTGCTGCTTTTGTCGAGCGAAACGGCGCCCACGGGAACATCGACAGGCAGAGATCGATAGTCGTGGCATCGAGCGCATACACAGTATTGGCCAACTCCACGCCGAAGTCCTCGCCGACGTAGAGCGCGCGGGCCTTGAAGATCAGCCGCTGGGCCAACTCGAAGTATATGCGCCAGTCGCGCAACTCGTTTGCGTCAGCCAGCGTCGAGCGTGCGACCGCCGCGCCGATGCCCATATGATAGAGCTTGCCGGCTTGAGCCCCCAGACAGACCTCGATATCGCGCAAGCTCTCGCGGTAGGTCAGCTGCGCGAAAGCCATGACGCGAAACTGCTCGGCGCAACTGAGACTGCGCGTCCGGTGATCACCGCCGTAATGATCCACGATGCGATGGAAAGTCTTCCATGGCAGGAAATCCATGACCTGCGCGAACAGGGTCTTGCCGACGTACATGGCGACTCCGGGGTGGCGAAATCCCGGACGCTAGCCCAACACGCCATTTTCAATTCAAGTCGGGGACACCAGTCGGAGCCAAAAAAAGCCCGTCACAATTGCCTTTTCCGGCAACACCCTTCAACTTAACCGGACACTACTGTAGCCAAACATATTTGAAATTTTAGCGACCTGCCCGGCGTGCTGCATTCGCTGCGTCGGGTATCCCAGGATGGTTCTGGTTCCTCCCGTTTTGCGGTCAACGTACACGAATGCCGCACCCTCGATGCGGTAGCGACCCTTCCACTCGATGGAGAAGTTCGCATCGGTCTCTTCGATATGGATGGGTTCGGGGTCGCCGTCCCGTGCGAGCTGCGCGGCGAGCCCATCCTCTTTATCGAGCAGCCAGGCATCCCCCGTTTGCGTCGAGAAGAAGATAAGCTGCCCGACGGTAACAATTCGTCCGTTGTGTCTGGCTGCGCAACGTTGAATGTGGCGTACCTCATCGGCGAGATGAAAGTCCTTGCCATCAACCATGCGCTTGCCCGGTCCACGCTTGATGGGTCTTCGGGGGGCTGCCATGGAACTTTTCACCAAGCTGTTCAGCGATCTTCTCGTGTTCGTTTATCACTGCTTCGATCGCATTGTCATCCATGGCTATTTGAGCGGTCTGTCACGCCCAGAGCAGGTCGTATTCTTCTTTCGCCAGGTCGTCGGCGCTCCGGTGGTGAGCAAAGAGTTGTTGAGCCAGCGGACCACCGATTACCAGAACTGGATCGAGGCTTTCGCCCGCAATCATGACATCCCGATCCAATGGGCCGAGAAGGGCGTGCGCAAAGAGGACTTTGTTCAGCCTTGGCTGCGCCGCATGGTGAAGAAGGGTGCCTACGGCGTGTACTTCATCTTCAAGAGCATGGAGCAGGGACCAAGCTTTCGGGTGACCGTGCCGAAGTTTCCCACCAAAGATCCCAATCACCGCATCTTGGCCCGCCAGAAGAGCCGCTTCACGCACAACTACTTCTACATCCGCGACGAAGTCCTCGGCCCCATGATCATGCGTGTGGCGACCTTCTTCCCCTTCCAGACGACGTATTACCTCAACGGCCACAGCTACATCGAGCAAGAGCTCAATCGAGCCCAAATCGGCTTTCGCAAGAACGACAACGCCTTCCTCGCTGTTGACGATGTCGCCGCCCTGCAGGCGGCCGCAGACAAATTGAGCCCCGCCATCATCCGCGAGCGGCTTGACTATTGGACCCTGATCCTGGGGCCGAAGTTTTCCGTCAAGGAGCGCAAGCGCATCAATCTCTCGCGCTTCTATTCGATCTCGCAGATCGAATACTGCCGCAACTTCATCTTCAAACGTAACTTCCCCATCCACAAGCTCTTCGAGCGAAGCTGTGAGCTGGGGCTGTGGCGGTTGACAGCCCACAAGATCTCCGAGATCTTCGGGCAACGACTACATCGCAAAATGTCCGGCAAGCTCGCCACCGTCATCGACCAAATCGAGCATGGTCATCATGTCTATCGCGCCTACTTCAAGCACGCCTTTCTGAAGCAGTACGAGAAGTTCTCGACGTTCCTGCGCAACGAGCTCTGTTCCAACAACCTCAAGGACTTCGGGCTCAGGAAGGTAAGAGGGGCAAAACTCGGGGCAGTCAGGCGGTGGCGCAGCGATGCCTGACAATTGTCGGCAAGTACGGGATTTCGGTGTGATTGGGCACTGCCAGCCGTGAGCCGAGATATTCCCAGAAGGTGATGCCGAGTTTTGCGCAGGTCTTGCTGAGGCCGAGGAAAGCGTCGCGGCAGTCGCGTCCGGTGTCGCTTCTTGTACCGCCGCTGATCTTTCGCTTGGTGACCTGGCAGCGGACGTCGTTCTCCGAACCGTTGGTGTGCAATGGGATTTCGGGTCGATCGAGGACGATCAGCAATTCGTGCTTGTTGGCATGGAGCCGTGCGAGCAGACGGTCGAGGGTGACGAAGCCGGTCTTGCGCGTGAAGATGCGGTCGAACCGTGCCCGTAGGGCGGCCTTGCGCTGCCGGATCGGATGCTGACGATAGGTTTTGAGGTCGCGATAGAACCGCCAGATCAACGCGCGCGTTCGGCGCTGGGCCGCACGCTGCGCATCGGTGAAGGTATCGAGCTTGTGAACGAGGCGCTCGGCATGGACCCAGCACAGGCCGTGCGGGCCGACGTTGAACTGCCCGGCGTCGTCACTGACGATGACGGTGTCGGGCAGGAAGCCATGCGCCTTGACGCTGCCCCACAAGGCGCCCTCGGTGGCGACCATGACCGGATCGGGGTTGACCTCGAGAGCCGAGATGCCGAGTCGGTCGAGATGCGCGGTCCAGGCGACCTGGGTGGTGAAGACCCGCTCGGGATGTTCGGCCAGGCGGGCGATCACCGGCCCGGACAGGGCGCGTTGTCGCATGTAGGCCAGCGCCTCGGCATTGACGACATAATCGCTGTGGCCGGCGCGCAGCAGTTGGAGAAAGTTGTGGCGGTTCTTCGAATCCGTGGTGCCGAACCAAGCGAAGTGTTCATTGCCGATCTGCGTGCAGAAGCCATTCGCGGCCTTGTGGCGAGCGCCGGTGTCGTCCACCGTGATCCAGGAGGCGCTGGAAAGCCCGGCGCGCAGCACGTCGCGGGCCTCGTCAAGGAAACCGTCCTGGCCGGCAATCAGCAGACGCACGAGCTGCCGCTTGGAGATGATGATGCCGAAGGCCCGCACCAGCGCGAGCAGCCGCGCCACCGTGACTTGCCCCTGATGGTATTGAGCGAGCACGAAGCGGCGTAGGTCCGGCCCGAAATGCCCGCTGATGCCGGCCGGCAGCGGCGCTGTCATCGTGTCGCCGTCCGGCGTTTGCCAGCGCTCGCAACGGAAATTCACGACGTGCGGACGGATCACCAGATCCTGCACCACAAAACTCGTGTAACCTTTGAAGCGAGAGCCGCGCGGCGGGGCTGCGAGTTTGACGGTCCGCTCCTCGTGGATCGAAAGCCTCGAGGTCTTGCTGCCCGTCGCGCGCGGCTCGCCCGCAGCCGTCGGGGGCGGCTTCGGCTCGGTCGCCTTGTCCATGCCACTGGGTTTGATGTTCGGCCGGCCAGAGCCACCTTTGAGCCGGGCAATCTCATCGCGTTGCGCCGCAACCGTCCGCCGCAACTCGGCCACCTCTTCCAACAGCTTCAGCACCAAGCTTTTCAGATCGGCGTGCGATAGGCCATCGAGGTCGGTAGGCGGCAACATTCCCAGAATGAATCTGACTCGTGCCGTCCTGAGAATCGGAAAATCATACCGCCACCGGTTTTGCCCCTCTTACTCAGGAAGGGCTTGGACAATCTCGAAGCCGTCCGGGAGAAATTGCAGGCCATCACCAGCCGTTTCGCGTCCTTCCAGGCCCAGTGGCTCAACGTTCACGTGGACTTTCCGCTCCTGCAGCGCATCGCCCTGCCGATCACCATCGGCTCGGTGCGCTATCCCGGCATCAAGATCCACGAGACGCGCATCTCCGGCTGATGGAAGTCCTCTTGCACGGTGGAACGCACGTCGGTGGCTGGACGGCCAAGCAGATCCATGAGGCCGTCCTGACCACCTTCGGCCTCTCGGAAAGGGGCTATCGCCTGAACCAGCTGCGCTATGACCTGCGCAAGCTCAAGGGTCATGCCCTCCTTGAGCGTGACGGATCGCGTTATGCTTACCGCCTCACCACCAAAGGCCTTGAGGTCGGCCTCCTATTCCTGTTCTTCACAAACGTCTGTGCGGGCCGCTCGCCAACAGCCGCTTCCATCATCAATTGAAGTTCCCCCGGTTTCGTGGACACCCGAGCATTTGTGTTGCAGGAGTCCACGATGGCAAGAAAGAACGCACCTTACACGCCTGAGTTTCGGCGTCAGATGATTGAGCTGGTTCGGTCCGGGCGAAGTCCGGAGAGCCTGTCGAAGGAGTTTGAGCCGACGGCGCAGGCGATCCGGAACTGGGTGGCGCAAGCCGAGCGGGATGCGGGCCGCCGGGATGACGGTGTGACGACGGCAGAACGCGACGAGATCAACCGTCTTCGGCGCGAGGTGAAGCAGCTCAGGCTGGAGCGCGACATCCTCTCAAAAGCCGCGGCCTGGTTCGCTCGGGAGACGGATGTGATTCCGCCGAAGGGTTCAGATTCGTGAGCGCGCACCAGGCCGAGTTTCCGATTGCCACCATGTGCCGAGTGCTGGGCATCTCGTGCAGCGGGTACTATGCGTGGAGAACGCGATCGCCCTCCCAACGGGTGCGTTCGAATACTGCGTTGACCGAGACGGTACGCACGATCCACGCGGTATCGCGCGGAACCTATGGCGCGCCGCGGGTGCACGCTGAGCTTGCGGCGAACGGCGTGCAGGTCGGCAAGAACCGTGTCGCGCGGCTCATGCGCGAGGCGGGTGTTGCTGGTATCAGCCGTCGCAGGTTTGCGATCACAACGGTGCGTGATGGAGCCCGCCAAGCGCCCGATCTGGTCGAGCGCAGGTTCACGGCGGATGCGCCGAATGTGCTTTGGGTGGCTGATATCACCTACATTCCGACATGGGCGGGCTTCCTGTACCTGGCGGTCGTCCTCGATGTGTTCAGCCGCCGGATCGTCGGCTGGTCGATGGCGACGACGTTGCACACCACGGTCGTGCTCGATGCGTTGAGCATGGCGCTGGCCATGCGTCGTCCGCGCGGCGTCATTCATCACTCCGATCAAGGCGCGCAGTACACGTCCATTGAGTTCGGCAACCGCTGCCGCGAGGCGGGTGTGCGGCCTTCGATGGGGAGTGTGGGCGACGCCTACGACAATGCGATGGCGGAGAGCTTCTTCGCCACGCTGGAATGCGAGTTACTGGCTCGCAGCCGGTTCAAGACGCAAGCCGAGGCACGCAATGCCGTCTTCGAGTTCATCGAAGGCTTCTACAATCCGCGCCGGCGTCATTCGTCGCTCGAGTATCTGTCACCCGTCGAGTTCGAGCGGCGGCACTGGGAGCCTGCGGTTTCCCCCGGCTCACTCCATCCTGCCGCCGTGCTCGGGGCCGTCAAGGTCAAGCCCTCGCGGGCGCGCAAAGTGCGCGACCTGGACCGCCCCTGCGCGCGACGGCGGGTCGAATGTGCGGGCCGGGACGGAAGGATGAGCTCCGCAGGGGCCGAACAAAAGGATGAGCAGAAAAGGCAGAAAAAGGAGGACACCTTGACGGCAGACACTGTAGCCTGATCCCAAGACGTCAACTGTCCACGAAATCGGGGCAGGTCCAAATCCCATATCCGACATCGACCCGATAGCCGGCTCGAGGCGGCCTACCACCGTGCTGATGCAGCGATCCAGAAAGTCGTCGATTTGCTTGCCGCCGCTTGACGCGGCGGCTCACTGTTGCACTCGTTTTGTCAACGGCTCACTGTTGCACTCGTTTTGTCAAACATCCTTCAGGCTAGAATTTAGATGGCCAGCGACAGGATTATATCGACGCAAAACCCGCGTTCTCGCCGAGGGAATTGGACCCCACGCGCTCAATTTGCAAAGGCGTCGATGCCAGAATGCCATACACTTTTCAGCCCAACGCAGACCGCGCACAGGGTGCGAGCGCGGCGAGGCGTACCTACCGTCGCAACACCGTCGGCTACTCCCCCAGAACCCAGATTATCCCGAAGGTTCTAAACCTGGCGGCGGGTTTGCATCCTTACGCTGGCCTACAGAGGGCTTGCTCGCCGTTCACCTTAAAGCCAGTTGGCCGAAATGAGAAGGTTAGCCCTATGTTAATTGCGTTACGCAAGCCAAGGACCACCCGCCCACTCCCTCGGCCTTGACTACATTCGCTTCTTAAGGTCCTTGTTCGGCGATGAGGGAAGGAACCATCGTTCCAGTTGAGCGGCTGGAGCTCACGTTCGCGCCGCGGCCGTGGCCATTCGCCGACCAGCAGCGGGCCGAGATCGACGACCATTCACCAAGCTCAGGATGGACAAGCCTGCGCTGTGGAATGGCCGCATTCTATTGCTGCATGACTACGCCATCAATGGGACAGTGTTTCGCGGCCAATTCTTCGAGACTGACTACGCGAGCTTCCTTGCCTGGCGCGACTGGGAGATGCCGGACGCGACGGTGCAAAATTGCTTTGCCATGGGGGCAATCAGGAGCGCGGACGGGGCATTCGTACTCGGCATCATGGGCGACCATACTGCGAATGCGGGCAGCATCTATTTTCCGTGCGGCATGACCGATCCGCAGTCTGTGGATGGAACATCAGTAAACCTTGAGGCGAGCCTCTGGCGCGAGGTGGCCGGGGAAACCGGATTAACGTCCGCCGATCTCACTGCCGAACCTCATTGGCACACCGTATTCCACGGCCCGCGCATTGGACACATCAGGATACTACATGCGCGTGAACATGCTGATGCGCTGCGGGCACGCATCCTGGCAAACCTCGCTCTAGAAGATCAGCCTGAATTGGCCGACATCCACGTTGTGCGAGGAAGAGGCGATTTCCATCCGAGGATTGAAACCTCGTCGCGACTTTTCTTGAACTCGCTGGGGATTTGAGCAGTTCCGTCCCCGATATCCTGCTACGACTCGCCCGCACTCTTTGGCAGCCGACAAGCGCCGCCTGAGCCTGTAGGACGTCGTGTCGCTGCAATGTCGCTCTGACCCGGCTCGACTGAGCTCCTCTTTTTTGCCACTCGAAGTTGTTTTGCTCAAAATTTAATGGACAACAATTTTTCCTTAATAGAGATTAGCTCAAGAGTCCGTCGTTTTGATCACGAAGCCAAGCGGAAAATCCGCATATTTTGCGTGTCCTGCCGCTCGGTGATGAATTTCGTGAGAGAATTGCTTTTCGAGAAAGCCAGGAGAAAGTCGGGAAGTGTCTGGCGCAGTGCTATTGCGACGACCAGCTCCGATGGTGGGATACCGGGACGAATGGTTCGCAGCCAGGACCCGAAGGAGACCCAGACGAGCTTCGGGGCGACGACGGCGAGATACTGGAGCAGTCCCTGGGCGACGACACCGGCCTGGATGAAGGTGTGATAGGCGCGCATTTTGCGTTTGACACGGCTTCGGTAATCGGCCGATTTGCGATGGAGGTATTGATTGCCGTTGCGATAGCGCAACGGGATCATGTCTTTCATCCAGAAGTGGTAGGCGAATGAGCCGATCTGGCGCGTGGCTTGTTTGAAGCTGTGCTCGATCTTGAAGCGCAGGCCATAGAGACGGATGATGTCGACGGCGCTCAGCGACGTATCGGTGCACATCAGGATGCAAGCTCCCCTTGTGGGATGAATGACGGCCACGAAGCGCACGAGCCGGCCCGCCGGACGCCACAACAGATCGCGGACACGATAGCGCAGAGTGACGTTGCACTCTCCGTAGACCGGACTGGGAACCTGTTGCATTGATTTGATATCCGCGAGCAGAGACGTCAGCTTTGTCTTCTTGCCGTAAATCTTGGGCCGCCCCCTTGTCTTGCGGCCTTTCTTGGGCGGAGCGGGAGCGTAGGCCACCGCATTGGATTTGACCCGGGTCACCAGATGGTTGCCTTGCTCGAGCAAGCCGCTCACCATCTTGCCGGCGGCGTAGTAGGCATCGGCGACAAAGTAGAAGGGAGCCTCGATAGCCAGGATATCGAGCAAGCCGAGCATCTTGTCGAGCAAGCTGCGCTTGTCGCGGTTGGACCATACCAGACCTTCATGGATGCGCACGGCGAGCGGCACGGAAAAGACGCTCTTGGCCGCATGCACGAGCAGGCCGACAGCCTGCATGGAGTGCCCCATGATGTATTCTGGCTTGGTGTTCAATTCCGATTGCTGATGCAGGAGCTTTACGGCTGGCATTTTCTTGCCGCGTTTAGGGGCTTTGATGCCGTCCCCGACCAGGACCAGCCGGTTGTTGACCCGCACGATGCCTGGGAACAGCTGCAGCACGACTTGCGCCCACAAGGCCGAAAGCCGCTCGAGCTTGACGCCGCTGCTGTGAAAGTGATCGAGCAGTTTGGTGTAGAGCCTGGGTCGTAGGTTCAAGGCTCGCACGATGCTGGTGACACCCAGCAATTCCACCCGCACCGTCAAGCCGGCCACGGCGGTGACGAACCACATGAAGGTGCGCAGGCGCGAGAATGCCGGCCGCAGAAGAAGGATCGCATTCCACCAGACAGCCCACAGCTCGAGTGGGTGTTCCCGATCCGGCATGGTCGTATCCATGGTCAAGTTGGGTCGGGTCACCCAATAGGCACCATAAATTCACAATTCGTTAACCATGCTCGGGCTCATGATCCGGACAAGACGAGACGAGCTACGTTGCGGGAATCGGGGGCGACGAGTATTCCGACCCCTTGCCGGCACGATGGATATCTCGAAGCACGGCGCCGCCGCGCCAACACGAAACGGGCCGCGATGGCTCATATCAGACCTGATTGAGGGCAGCTCATGGGCAAGCAGCGCAAGGAGCATCCGCAAGACAGTATCTTCGTGAATAACCCTTTCCTCGATGGACTCTTCGATTGGATGGAGTTGCCCGAGGGTCAGCAATGCATAGCGGTACGCGATGTCCTCTGGGACTTGCTGGAGGACGTGCAGCTCGACGCCAAGCAACGAAAATTGATCTGGCCATATGAAGTGGCCCCGGTTGTCTGAACAGAATTTCCGCCTCGATAAGTGGAGTGCCTGCCGAAGTTAGGCTGCCAAGCGGAGTGGCAGCGGGGTGAAGTAGGCTTGATCCGGTGTCGTGCCGTCAAGGCTCGAATGTGGGCGCCGGCCATTATAGAAGTCGAGGTAACGGCCGATCGAAGCACGGGCCTCGCTGACGCTGTCGTAGGCCTGCAGATACACCTCCTCATATTTGACGGTGCGCCACAGCCGTTCGACGAAGACGTTGTCGCGCCAAGCGCCCTTGCCGTCCATGCTGATCGCAATGCCGTTGTCGGCGAGCACGCCGGTGAAGGCCTCGCCCGTGAACTGCGAGCCCTGGTCCGTATTGAAGATCTCCGGCTTGCCGTGACGAGCCAAAGCATCCTCCAGCGTCTCGACGCAGAATGCCGCCTCCATCGTGATCGATACCCGCCACGACAGCACGCGACGGCTGAACCAATCGAGCACGACGGCCAGATACACGAAGCCACGTGCCATCGGAATGTAGGTGATGTCCATCGCCCACACCTGGTTCGGTCGCGTAATCTCCATCCCGCGCAGCAGATACGGGTAGATCTTGTGGCCGGGCTCCGGCTTCGTGGTGCGCGGACGGCGGTAGAGCGCTTCTATCCCCATCCGCCGCATCAGCGTTTTGACATGCCGACGGCCGATCTTGCACCCCTCGGCAACCAGCAGGCCTCGCAACATCCGCGAGCCGGCGAAGGGAAACTCCAGATGCAGCCGGTCGAGACGTCGCATAACTTCCAGATCGGTCGCCGACACCGGCCGCGGCAGGTAGTAGACACTGCCACGGCTGATGCGCAGGACCTTCGCCTGCTTTGTGATCGGCAGATCGTGCGCACGGTCAATCATCGCTTTGCGCTCAGCAATCCCGCCTTGGTGAGCGCTCCCCCTAAAAAATCGTTTTCCAGCGTCAGCTCGCCGATCTTCGCGTGCAAGGACTTCACGTCCACGGTCGGTTGCGCCGCTCCCTTGCCGCCACCGGGACCAAAAACATCGGCAGCTCCGCCTTCGAGCTGGGCTTTCCACGATGTGATCTGATTGGGATGGATGTCGAACTGCTCCGCAAGCTGAGCCAGTGTTCGATCGCCCTTGATGGCGGCCAGCGCCACCTTCGCCTTGAAGGCCGGTGTGTGGTTCCGGCGCGGTCGTCTGGTCATTGTCTCTCCTGATTCGCGGGCCACAGCGTGCCCGCTGTCAGGCAGAAACTCCACTTATCGTCCTGTACAGATTTCCGAGACCAGCTCTAGACGCAGAGCCGCTCGATCTCGAGCAATCCATTCAGCGTATCCAGAAAGAGTACCCGGACTTTCCCCGCGACGAGGTCGAGGAGTTCCTGCTCGACTGGATCGACATGGGCTACGACCCGGAAAACTACTCCCAGGCGCAACTCGACGAGCTCGACAGCCTCACAGAACGGTGGGTCGCCGACCACCTTCGAAAGAAAAAGGCATCAAAAAAGCAGAAGAGAACTCGTCACTCTTGAGAGATTAGGTTGGCTGGTTGGAATTCAGGAGGGCGCCAAAATGGGTACCACTCAAATTCTGGCCGCTGTGATATTGATCGCGTTGGTAGCGGCGATCATGGTTGTGATCGTCGACCCCGGGTTTGCACAAGTACGGGTTCCTAGTCCTACTCCTGGCAGAATTCGAGGCGCGCCCGGTCCGATTGCCGGTGCGGGACTTATAACCGTCGTGATTGGTGCTGGCGCGTACTGGCTATTCAGGCGCTTCCGCAAGACAAGTTGAGATTTCCGCAGCTTCTCACGTCGCCGTCCGCGTCACGGCGATCGGCTTTTTCGAGAGCCTCTCTCCGAGCGCGTCAGTGTTCTCCTAGGCCTCGACAATCCCTGGAAGAACAGGTTTAGTTGCGACCAAGACGACATCACCATCGAGCGAGACGGGAAGCCAGCCGGAGCGGAGCATCAATAGTCCACCGGCCGACGTCCACTTCGGACGCGGCCGGACAATCCTGCTGCAAAGAGAAACGCCTCACCATGGCTGTCGCGGCCCGGCACGTGCGTTTGCCGCGCGTCTGCGTTCACGAGCTGGTCGTCGGTAGCCCAGGTATTCTCGAAAGGCGGTGTGGGCCTCGAGGGCGCTTCCTGCGATGTAACCCAGTTGGAGACACGTCGTAACCACAAATACGTCAAACGCGATCCACCATAGACTAGCTTTGGCGGCAACACCTGCTCCGGCCACAACTGCCACCGCCAACGTGATCGCCAAAATAAGGACGTAGATCCTAAACCGCAGTCCGAGCACCGCGCCCGCCAGCAAACTGATAACGGTGAGTGAAATCATAAGCGTCCTCGCACTGGCAGGATGAGGCCCGCTGCGTAGCAAGGGACTGGATGAAAAGCTTGGCGGCGAATTGTGGCCGGTTTGGAGATTTTCTGGATTTCTCAGAAAGTAGACTTTCGCGACGACGGCGCATAGCGAACGCCTATCGGAAGCCAGCCGGGGGACAACTAGGTCAGCGTTTCCAAAGTTCGAATCATATCATGCGGCCTTGTCGAGCTTGTAGGTCCATGTGTGAACGACCGGATCGTCGTTGAAGTAATCCACCGCGGCCATGAGGCGGTCCTTGAGCTCTTGCTTGGAGGCGACGCGGATGTGGCGCAGGATCGAACGCGTGAGCTTGGAGAAGAAGCCCTCGACGAGGTTGAGCCAGGAGCCGTGCTTGGGCGTGAAGGTGAACTCAAACCGCCCAGCCGGTTGCTCGGCAATCCAAGCTCGCGTCTCCCTGGAGATATGCGCGGAATGATTGTCGAGGATCAGATGGATCGCCGTGTGGGCCGGGTAGGCGGCAGCGAGGAGCTTGAGGAACTCGATAAATTCGCGGCTGCGGTGGCGATCCTTGACGAGGGCGTGAACCTTGCCGGTCAGCAGGTCGATACCGGCCAGCAGGCTCACCGTCCCGTGCCGTTTGTATTCGTGGTCGCGCGCGAAGGTCGCGTGAACATGCGGCTCGGGAGGCAAGTCGGGGGATGTCGTCGCGATCGCTTGGATACCCGGCTTCTCGTCATAGGATATGATCGCCATCGCATCGTTCGGCTTGTTCTTCGATACGGCTGCGGCCTTCTTCAAGAGCTTCACCTTGCGATAAACGCACAGCACTTGAGCCATCTTTTCGGCAAACTCAGGATCACGCTGCTCCAGGTAGTAGCGCACCTTGTGGGGCTTCACCTGCTCCTGATCGAGGATCTTGCACACCGTGCCTTGCGCCAGGTTGGCCAGGCACGCATGCCCCTCCGCCGGTCCATGCTCGCGGGCGTGCCGAGCGAGAAGCCGCGTCGTCCACAATTCATGCGGATAGCCCAGTTCCTTCGCCTTCCGGCAAGCCAGCGACGTCAGCCATGCCTTGGCTTCGATGGTGATCGTCGGCTCCTTACCGGGGCGCGGGCGATCATCCAGCGCAGCCATCGGACCTTCGGCCACAGCCCGTTCCACGCAACGCTGGACCGTCTGGTGATGCAGTCCAAGTGCCCGGCCCACCGCAAAAAACGACGGGTCTTCCCGATACGCCAACAGAATCCGCGCCCGCTCGACCCGGCTCGCTGGCTCGGTTCGCGACTGCGCTATCGACCTCAACCGCTCCACATCCGCATCTCCGAGCGACAACTCAATCGCTCGCCGCCACGCTGCCATATCGCTCCAATCCTTTGCCTGAAAGCCTCAGGCACAGACATAGGAGCCCAAAAGCACAGATGAATCCCCCGCTTATGACAACTTTCATGGAATCGATCGTCTAGGAGTGTTCTCCAAGAAAGGGCGCCTGGAGCGCCGGAAACCGCAACCTCCCGCAGTGGACATCACATCACACAGGCGTGACGTTGCCTTGTGAACGGGCCACCGTTGCTGCACCTAATAAGGGTGAAGACGGGTGCGCGGAATGCGGGCCGGCTGGAGCATCTTGCCACTAATCGAACGTAAATCATCAAAATCCTCTCAAATTGGGTCAAAGCGGACGGTTCGTATTCATGCCGTCATAAGAAATCGCGGCCCGAAACGCTCAAGCACGAGGCATGTCAGCCGCCCGGTCGCAAACGCCCCGGTGTCGATGTTGATTCGATTAGGCAATAACTCCGGGCGTTCGATCGGAGTATGCCCGTGAACGACGATCTTGCCGAAATCGACCGTGCTGCTCAGAAACTCGTGCCGGATCCACAGCAGGTCTTCGACGCTTTGGCGCTCCAACGGGACGCCTGGGCGGACGCCTGCGTGGCACATGAAATATTTGCCCATCACGACCGATGTCTTCAGTGACGCGAGAAACGCGAAGTGCTCCTCGGGTATCGCGGCGCGAAGCACCTTTGCCGCGTGCTCGTAGCTCTTTCCGGCCATCAGCTCGCCAACGGGCACGCGGTAGGAATGGATGGTCTCGAGCCCGCCGAGATGCCGCCAGTGCTCGGCAACGGACGGATCGTGGAAAAAGGCCTCGAGCAGCGCCTCGTGATTTCCCTTCAATGCGACCAAACGCGTAGGGAATGGATTGCGCGCTAGGCGATCGAGCACACCGCTGGAATCCGGACCGCGGTCGATGTAGTCGCCGAGCGTCACGGTCAAGCAGTCTCCGACGGGATCGGCCTCGAGATCGCGGGAGATCAGCGCGACCATGCGGTCAAGCAAATCTGCGCGGCCATGAATATCGCCGAGGACGTAGAACTCTGTCCTTCTCGGAGAGGAGCGGTTCCAAACTCATGCACCTTACGTGGCCACGATCCTGCGCCGCGCAACACGTTCGAGGCTTGGGCGCCGCGCCATTCACACGGCCAGGTTGGATACCGCGGCGCCCTCGATCATTCGCGCAACTTGCCCCGAGGCCGCGTCGCCATGGCAAAGGTTGGCTCAAACGACCCAAACAATTCGCCGGCCAGAGACCAAGAACCGCTATCGGCGGCAACTTTGCATCTTGTCATCATAAATCCCGCCGAATTCGACCAGCGATATGCCACGACTAGGCCTGGTTCAGCAGCCGCCCGAGCTCCGCCCGCACCGCCGGCGCGATGTCGCTACGCTCGAGCGCATAAGCGACGTTGGCGGCGAGAAAGCCCACCTTCGATCAGCAATCGAAGCTCCTGCCGTCGAATTTGAGCCCGTAGAACGGCTGGCTCTTGGCGAGCTCGATCATGGCGTCGGTGAGCTGGATCTCGCCGCCGGCGCCGCGCTTCTCGGCCGCGAGGATGGCGAAGATTTCCGGCTGCAGGATATAGCGGCCGGTGATGATGAGGTTCGAGGGCGCCGTCTCGCGCGCGGGCTTCTCGACCATCTGCGTGAGCGCGAACAGGCTGCCCTTGCGCTCGCCGACGCCGACCACGCCGTACATGTGCACGCGCTCGGCCGGCACCTCCTCGACCGCGATGATATTGGCGTTGGCATTGAGCTCGCGCGCCGCGTCGATCATCTGCGCCAGGCAGCCGCGATTGTGCTGCACCAGCACGTCAGGCAAGAGCAGCGCGAACGGCTCGTTGCCGACGAGCTCGCGCGCGCACCACACCGCATGGCCCAGGCCCAGCGGCAATTGCTGGCGCGTGAAGCTCGCGGTTCCCGGCCCCGGCAGATCGCGCGCCAGCAGCTCAAGATCGGCGCGCCGCTGGCGCTCCGTGAGCGTGTGCTCGAGCTCAAACTGGCGGTCGAAATGGTCCTCGATGACGCCCTTGTTGCGGCCAGTGACGAAGATGAAATGCTCGATGCCGGCCTCGCGCGCTTCGTCGACCACGTGCTGGATCAGCGGCCGGTCGACCACCGGTAGCATCTCCTTCGGCATGGCCTTGGTTGCCGGCAGGAACCGGGTGCCGAGCCCGGCAATCGGGAAAACGGCTTTCTGGATCGGTTTCATGATTTTTCCTGCTGGCACGCAAACACTGTTGCAAGCTATACCGCAAAGACCAAAATACGACACCCGACGAACGTCGGCTGCTTCGACGGAGAGCCCGAGCGGCCGAAATCGCGCAACAGATAGACCGGACGGCTTGGCGCCCCACCCGCGGCGTGAGAAACCGAATAGGCTGATACAGAGAGTGCGTAGCGCGAGCGCGCAAGCAATCTCGTCGAGCTCGCCTTAATCCAGCCCACTCGATCGTGAGGCCCCGATTCGAACGGATCGGCTCCTCAACTTTGAATCGCTCGGTAGACCGCGCTGGAGGCTCCGCCCGTCTTTATTGTCCAGCCCCTAT
Source organism: uncultured Alphaproteobacteria bacterium (assembly GCA_963758945.1). Lineage (GTDB taxonomy): Bacteria > Pseudomonadota > Alphaproteobacteria > Rhizobiales > Xanthobacteraceae > VAZQ01. The sequence goes on from CAVWXY010000006.1 coordinate 38,770, forward strand.
TTTCAGCACAAACAAGGTTTTCAGCATACACGGAGCAGAAAAACTCACGACGCGGTGCCCCGAGCGAAAAAGGAGTACCAACGACGTCTGGCCTCAGCCTCGTATCGCTCCAACTCGTAAAGACCTTCGCAATGTGCAGAACAAAATCGAAGATGAACCCACCAGTGCCCGTTCCACCAATTACGAAAGCGCACACCTAACCCCAACTTTCCATGGCATTGGATGCACCTCTTCATAGCTCCTCCCTGGATACTTGGATGCCGCAATTAAATCGCGTAGACCTCAGGGTAGAACCTGCGAACGGTGCCGCAATTAAATTCGTCATTTGCGTTTGGCCCGAAAGAGAGGCACGTGAAATGATTAATGGGTTAACGTTGGAGGTAAACTCGTCGCTTTTTTGCCGCGAAGAAGCTCCCGCTATCCCGGCGGCAGGATCTCATCAATCAACCGACTGTTCGCTGCTTCGAACGGATTGACGAATCGAACCCCCGCCAATTCAAAGCCATCCTGCAGGTCCTCAGTAAGCAGATGGCGAACGCCGGCCCGTTGTGCCGCGCCCCACAACATCGCATCCCAGAACGCCAGCTGGTGCCTTTTCACCGCATCGAGCGCCGCCGAAAGATCATCATCCTCGGTGCCTTGCACAGGTAGCACTGCTCGCCACGCGTCGATCATTGTTCGGACTTCGTCGACGGCTATTCCCGCCTTGCGAATTGCCACACTGCTGAACTCCGCGAGCGTTTGCAGCAGCAGAATGCTCGATCCCGTCCGCATTCCCCGCCCGAGGAGATCGCGCGCCCTATGTGTCTTCGCGAGGGGGACCGAAAGGGTGGCATAGACGAGGATGTCGGTATCAAAGGTGATCATCGCTCGTGCATTTCATCGCGCGTGAAAGCTCGTACGGCCGCGCCCCAGGGTAGGCCTTGTGCCATCACCGCGATCGCATGATCGATGGCCGCTTGCCGTTCCGGCGTCAGCCGCGGCGGGCGATAGGGGGACAATAACGCCACGGGTTTGCTCCGTTTCGTGATCAGGATCTCCTCGCCCCGCTCCACGCGCGAAAGCAATTCGGAGAACTCGTGGTTGGCTCGACGGGCGCTGACGGTCTTCATGGTCGATCTCAAGAATGTAGGACACGTACTACATCGGGTGACCACGGACGTCAAGATTCATGTGAGACAGGGCCGGGCTCCGAACTCGGGTGGTTAACGACGGTTTTCAGCTACCTGCGCAAAGCCTCCGACGAGCTCGTTGACAACGGACTCGCCGAGTGTCAACGCCGGCAGCCGTTCGTCGACAATCCGTCGCCGGAGCTTCCGTAGGTGAATTTTCAAGCCTGGAAGGCCCGCGGCACGGCGCCTTACTCACCCGGGGATACACGGCCGTGCGAGCGGGCTTGATGCCCTTGGACGTGGACTGAGACGGCTTGTGGCACAATTAAAATCTCGCGCCTGTACTGACACTGTCGCCACCAGTTTTCTCATCGGTAATACCCCCACCCGCTATAGGTGAAAGCCCCCCAGAAGGGAGTCCCCCCGTACGGTCCATAGGCGCCGTACAGCGAATAGCAGGAATAGGGGTCTGGACAGCGGACACGGCAGCGCCATCCGCACGGCGTGTGCGGTCCGCACTTGGGGCCGTGACAGATGTGACGCGCCTTGCTGCCATGGCGAACCGCGGGAGCTTCATCGGCCGTCGAGTCCTGGGCAGTTGGGATAGCGAAGAACGCTGCCACCATGGCTATCGTTGCAAGAGCGAACCTGCGCATGCTGTTTTCTTCATCCCCCCGTTTAAATGGGTCAGTAACAATCATGTTACACGTCCAAACGGGAAACGCAATTTGTCGGGAGCGTCGAGTTGGGAAGCGGTCGAGGGCTCGGTTCGACGCGCTTCCTCGGTCGCACGCCGGCACGATGTCCACCCCAACCTGTTTCTATCTGTGGCAGCGGCGAGCGCGTACCGGGGTTCCGTCGGTTGCTGCCGATTGTCGCGCGACAATCTGGATGAGAACGGGTAACCCGGCGACCACAGTAAAACAACTCTGCCCAAACGAGCCGAGCGGCATGAGTTTCGAATTCTGCGCTTATGCCCTCGCCTTGCGAGGGCGGCCCACGCGCCCTGTCGCGTGCAGAGCTCCGTCCTCAACACCAGATCGATGGCATCTCAGTCCGGCGCGACGGGCAGTTTTCGGCGGCGCCTTGAATTCACGGCATACTGGCCGCGCTGGCGGTGAGGATCGACGTTTGGCCGCACGACGGTTGTTCGAAAAGCCTCCCAATCGGCGCCCGTGAGTTGGCCAAGTTCGGGGACAACCTCAAAGTTGTCCAAGGCGCTCCCATATGTGCTGCGGTGAACGGGCTGGACCTGAAGGAACGGATATTCCTCATTAAATTCGACAGGGACGTTCGTGCGGGTCAGACGTACGTTCGTAAAAAGTGGTCCGAACCATCTATCGGTCTCGATAATGCCTTCGTAATTTTCATATCCCTGACTACGCGCCAAGTTGACCGGAGAGCGTATGAGCAGGCTCCATTCCGGGGCGGTTCGCGCGATGAGCCCGCTCCAGATTTGGACGACGCCGGGCTCTTTGAACGCGGCGAGAAACGATGGCGAAAAGCCCCTCAGCTCCGCGGGCGCCACTCTATCGTAGTAGTCGGCGAACCCCGGAAATTGCACCTTTCTAAGTGGAAACCACGCGTCCTGCCCCTTACATGTCCAAAAAATTTCTGAGCCGCCGTCCCACATCAGGCTGAACGTAATCGGCGGAAATACATACCAACCGAAGGCCGAAGCGGACGTCATTGCCTCACAATAACGGAAGGCGCGCGTCGGCATGGTGCCTGCAGCCGCGCGATCGGCCCGCATGGGCAGACGGCACTCAGGCACGAATCGGAAGAACGTCACGATCGGACCAGAATGCTGTCGCTGCTCATGCGCACCCGCGGCAATGCTGGTTGCGTCCTGCATGTCCCGGCTCATCGCCACACACCATCCCGGCTCGATCCCCCCGCGGGACGGAAATAGCAGAAGGCAGGGACCCGGGGTGTTAACCCCGGTTCCCCGTATCAGCCTACGCTCTTTGCCGACCGCGGCCGCTTGGCGCGTGTCAGCGGCGGACCGGGCCGAAGCTCGGGCTCTCGCCGCCCAGCCGCACCCTGCCGCTGTCGACGGCTTGGGCAGGGGTCATGCGGACCGGGCCGAAGCTCGGGCTCTCGCCGCCCAGCCGCACCCTGCCGCTGTCGACGGCTTGGGCAGGGGTCATGCGGACCGGGCCGAAGCTCGGGCTCTCGCCGCCCAGCCGCACCCTGCCGCTGTCGACGGCTTGGGCAGGGGTCATGCGGACCGGGCCGAAGCTCGGGCTCTCGCCGCCCAGCCGCACCCTGCCGGCGTCCGCAACATTCACCGGGATCGGACGAATTTCTATGCTAACTTTCGGCATATTTGTCTCCAGCAAGCACGCCACCAGCGGCGTTATTTCATGCTAGGCTTTCCCCAATAATTGATCGTGAAACTGGCGATCATCTGCTGTGAAATGCACGTTTCCCGCTGCGTTGACCGTCCGTCAGCGAGCGTCAGGCGCGCGTGAAAATGCGTTGATTTGCCGATAAATTGGCGTTATGCTTACTACGGTATTCCTGTGTGGGGTTAGACCCAAACTGGCCGGAATCCGACGAGTGCGGCGCGCGTGGCACGCCGCGGGGCGAGGGTGAATCGCCATGAGCAAGAAGCTTATTGCTGCAGAGCGAAGCAAGGTCATTCGGCTGAACCTCGGCCGCGCGCAGCAGCCCGGCCATCAGCAGGGCTCGGGCCATCCGATCGTTCGGATCCATGTTCTCGGGTCGATGCGGGCCACGACCTATTTGGGCGCCGATGTCCTTCCGCGAGGCAAGAAGGCTCGGGCGATCCTCGGCTTTCTTTCGCTCACCGCCGGGGAGCGGGCATCGCGGGGGCGGTTGGCGACTATGCTTTGGGACCGCTCGCCTGACGCTCAGGCCCGCAGCAGCTTTCGTCAGGCGCTGCACGAGCTCTTCCTGACGATGGGCCCGCTGGCGAACGAATTGCTCTCGGCGGATCGCGAAACCGTCAAGCTCAACACCAACTTGTGCTGGATAGACGCAGCCGCGATCCTGGCGCCGGAAACGACCTCGTTGAGTTCTTCCCGTAGCGAGTTGTCGGCCCTTTGCGCGGGCGAACTGCTCGAGGAGCTCGATGGCATCAGCTCATCGTTCGATCAGTGGCTCTTGGGCGAGCGGACCCGATTTACTCAGCAGCTTACGGATCTGCTCGAAGCAGAGCTCAACCAAGTCGTGCGATCGAAGACAGATCTGAAGCAGCAGGTGTCCAACGTTCGTCGCCTGATTGCGTTTGATCCCACCCACGAAGGAGCATCAAGAGCGTTGATGCGTGCACTCGCGAAATTGGGCGAGCGGGCGCAGGCACTGCGGGAATATGAGCGCTGCCGAAACGCCTTGAGGAAGACGCTCGACGTCGAGCCTTCGCGGGAAACGCGCGCGCTGGCCGATGCCATACGGACGTTCTCCGGTCGTGAGGGGCACTACCGGCCAGCGTCCCCCTTGAGCTTACAATTCGACGAGGGCACAAGAGTCCGGCCGGCGCCCGCGCATCGCCGTCGGCTTCGCGTCGGAGTTCTCCAGTTCCTGGCAACGCGGGCAAGGGATGACCAGAATTTGGCCCTTTCCTTAAGTCAGGAGATCGCGGCTGGACTGGCACGATTCCGGTGGTTTGACGTAATTGCGCCGGCATCGCTGCTACGCAAGCCTTCCGCCCATCTGAGTGAAGCCCTACTTAAGCGCAAGGAGCTAGACTACCTAGTCGATGGAGCAATCTCGGGAAATGGAAAGCGATTTCAGATTAGCGTGCGTCTACTCGACGTTACTAAATTCGCGTCCCCGGTCTGGAGCGATCAATTCGAATTGGCAATTGACGAGCTGCATCGGCTAGACGAACGGGTCACAGCGCGGATCGTGGGACGAATAGACCCGGTGATCCTGTTTATCGAGGGGCGGCCTAGGCCTCGGAAAGATTACGGGGCAACCGGACTGCTGCTGCGTGCCATGCCGCTCATGCACAGCATGGAACGGGATAAGTATGAAGAGGCGGGCGAGTTAATAAATCGTGCTCTAAAAATAGAACCAGAAAACGCGATGGTTTTGGCCTGGGGCGCGCATTGGCAAGTATACCACGTTGGCCAAGGTTGGTCCCGGGATCCGGCAAAGGCATTTGCGACTGCGCAAAGGTACTGCCTTGCCGCAATAAGGCTTGATCCCGAAAATGCCGAAGCATTGGGGATCTATGGCCACGTATGCTCCTTTCTCGAGAAGGATTTTGATTCGGCATTGCACTATTTCGATCGAGCGTTGCGGGTAAATCCAAATTTGGCATTTGTTTGGTCGCTTAGCGCCTTCACGTACTGCTATATAGGCGAGCCCGATATTGCTCTTCAGCGGCTCGAGCGACACCGCGATCTGACTCCGATTGAGCCCTACCCCGCTCTATTCGACAACCCGTACGCAATTGCGTACCTGGTCAAGCGTGACTACGAGCAGGCAGCGGCTTTTGGCCGCCGCGTTACCAAAACGAGGCCTGAATTCGTCAATGGATACAAACCGCTGATCGCGGCGCTCGGCCATCTCGGACGTAGGGAGGAAGCCAGATCCTACGTCGCCAAACTTTTGTCACTCGAACCAGGCTTCACAGTCGAACGGTTCGGCCAAGTCTATCCTTTCAAACACGCGAGCGACCGCGAACATTACATGATGGGCTTGCATTTGGCAGGAGTGCCGGACAGGTAGATTATGGGGGCAGAAGCCATGAGCCTTTATTACCTCCCAGACGCAGCCGGTCCGGATTGGGCCGCTCACGCGCGGCCTTGATATCGAAAACCGAGGGCCGCTTCATCCGTGCTCTTGCCTAAGCCAAAAGGCGGACATGCCAGCGATATGGTCCTACGTCGCAGAAAGGGCTCAGGAGATGCGGAGCACCTCTTCGCGCATCGGACATCGTGATATAGGTTACGATGTTGCATTCCAGCAAAGCGATGGACTATGTATTTTGCAACCGAAATTGAGATATTCCACGAGCCAGCAGGAGAAGGCAGGTTCCAATTTGGCGCGGCAGCCCCTATGCCGTCGGCCGGAGAGCGCTCTGAAAGTCAACCTACGTGCGGGCTCCCGCCATCAGCATCCGCCCTCGAAGTCTCCCGTCGTCAATTTCTGAAGGCCGCGGGTGCTGCGGCGCTTGCAGCCTTCCCGCGCAGCGCCAGGGGACAAACCTATCCGTCCCGGCCAGTGCGCATCATCGTCGGATTTCCGCCGGGGGGCGCGGCCGACATCACCGCGCGCCTGATCGGCCAATGGCTGTCGGAGCGTCTGGGCCAGCCGTTCGTCATCGAGAACCGACCCGGTGCGGGTACCAACATCGCCACCGAGGCAGTCGCCAGGGCGCCTGCCGACGGCTACACGCTACTGCTGGTCAGCGTGGCGAATACCGTCAACGCGACACTGTACGCACGTCTCAATTTCGACTTCATTCGCGACATCGCGCCGGTGGCCGAACTCATCCGTGGGCCTCTTGTCATGGAGCTCAATCCATCGGTCCCCGCCAACACGATCCCCGAGTTCATCGCCTATGCCAAGGCCAATCCAGGCAAGATCAACGTGGCGTCGGCCGGAAACGGAACCCCGGGCCACATGGCCAGCGCGCTGTTCCAATTAATGACCGGCGTCAAGCTGGTCGACGTGCCCTACCGCGGCGGTGCTCCGGCCCTGACGGGTCTGCTTGGGGGGCAGGTGCAGGTTATCTTCGATAACCTGCCGACGTCCCTTGCATACATAAGAACTGGCAAGGTGCGACCGCTAGCGGTAACAACGGCGGCGCGGTCTGATGCGTTGCCGGACCTGCCAACGGTGAGCGAATTCGTGCCGGGTTACGAGGTCAGCTCCTGGTTCGGCATTGGGCTGCCCAGGAACACACCCGCAGAGATAGTCGATAAGCTCAATACGGAGATCAATGCCGGTCTCGCGGATCCCAAGATGAAAGTGCGGATTGCGGCCATGAGTAGCGTGCCGCTGCCACTAACGCCCGTCAAGTTCGGCAACCTTATCCTTGAGGAGACCGAGAAATGGGCCAAGGTGATCCGGGCAGCCAACATCAAGCTGAAGTGAGACTGATCTGTTTGCGGATCGGTAGCTCATGGATGGTCATTGCGCAAATCCATAGCCTGGATTAAGTCTAGAGGCTGCTCACCAACGTCCGGGGTTCCGCCCGGGATCTAACCCAACTTGCGCAGTTTGGGGTCGGTTTTCGTGATTCCACAAGATGCTGCGCAGAGTCGGATCAAGGGCTTATACCGTATCTCTGAAATCATAACTCTTTGGCGCTTCCCGAATTGAGGCGAGTCAAATTCAACATGGCGAACGTAAGGAGGTTCGTCATGTCGGGTCCAATTCCATTACGCCGTGATTTTGAAGCGTCGCAGCTGCGTGGTTTGGCAAGGGGGACGAAAGACGGCCCTCAGGCCCGCCGACTTCTGGCTCTTGCGGCGATCTATGACGGCGCGAGGCGGAGCGAGGCCGCGAAGATCGGCGGTGTCGGATTGCAGATCGTCCGTGACTGGGTGTTGCGCTTCAACGCGCGCGGCCCTGACGGTCTCCTGGATGGCAAGTCGCCGGGTCACCCACCCAAGCTCAATGCCGTGCAACGCCAAGCCATCGCCCGTATGATCGAGAGTGGCCCGATCCCGGCGGTGCACGGCGTGGTGCGCTGGCGGCTGATCGATCTGGTACAATGGATCTTCGAGGAATTCCGCATCACGGTCGCCAAACAGACGCTCAGCCGGGAGCTGCGCGCCATGGGCTACCGCAAACTCTCGGCCCGACCGCGCCACCATGCTCAAGCCGAGGGTGCGATCGAGGATTTTAAAAAAGCTTCCCGGCGCATTTGGAAGCCGTCGCCCGCCAGAAGGCACGTCCCTGCGACACGATAGAAATCTGGTTCGCCGACGAGGCCCGCATCGGCCAGAAGAACAAGATCACCCGCCGCTGGGCCAAGCGCGGCACCCGCCCCAGCGCGCCCCGCGACCAGCGTACTGCCTCCACCTACATCTTCGGTGCGGTCTGCCCGAAGGAGGGCAAGGGCGCAGCCCTGATCTTGCCTGCCTGCAACACCGAGGCGATGAACTTGCACCTGGCGGAAATCGCAGCGGCCGTTGCGCCCGCCGCCCACGCCATCCTCTTGGTCGACCAAGCTGGCTGGCATATGTCGACACGCCTCGTCGTCCCGGCCAACATCACCATCATTCTGCTGCCGCCAAAATGCCCCGAGCTTAACCCGGTCGAAAACGTCTGGCAGTTCATGCGGGAAAACTGGCTCTCAAACCGCGTGTTCAAATCATACGACGATCTCGTCGACCATTGCTGCGCGGCCTGGAACAGGCTCGTCGATCAGCCCTGGCGCATCATGTCCATAGGTTTGCGCCAATGGGCCCATGGGTTCTGATCAGTGGGACTTGGTATCACGCACTCGCAGATGCTAAAGGGCGCCTGATCGCCATCCTGCTGACCGGAGGCGAAGCACACGATTGCCCGGTCGCGGAGCGCCTCATTCGCAGAGTGAAGTCGGCCAAGCGCATGCTCGGCGACAAGGCCTATGACAGCACCGAGTTGCGCGAGGAACTGGACGAGCGCGGAACCAAGCCGGTCATTCCCAACCGCAGCAATAGAAAGAAGCCGTTCAGCTTCAACAAGCGTCTCTACAGGCTTCGCTGGCGCATCGAGAACGCCTTCAACAGATTGAAGGACTTCCGGCGGATCGCAACGCGCTACGACCGACTGGGGCGAAACTATCTCGCCTCTGTCTGTCTTGCAGCCGCCCTTGTATGGTGGATTTAATGAGTCTCGACCCTAGATTGAGCAGCGCCATCGGCTTCCTGCGCAGCGCATGGATGACGTGATGGTAGTCGACCACGTGAGTGTGCTTGCCGCTGGCCTGTGGCGGCCGACCACGCCGCAAGGTCAGCAGCCGCGTCGAGCCGAGGAAGCATTCGAGGCGATCATCGTGGAGGCGCACATTCAGCCGGTGGCCAATCAGCCGCGACGGAACGCTGTAGAACACGCGCCGCAGGATGAAGCCGCCGCTCGACGTGACCAGCACGCGAGCCTCCTCATAGTCGGTCGTTCTTTGATCGGGCAGTGGCTTGAGCGCGGCGCGCTCGATCTCGATGCGCTTGCGGTTCCTGGCGTTGCGCCGCCCGACCAGCTCGTCGACGAAGCGGCGGTAGCCGGCGAGATCCTCGAACTGGCGTGAGCCGCGCAGCAGCAGCTCGTCGTGGAGCGCCCGCTTGAGATGTCCGTGGGCGCTCTCGATCGAGCCGTTCTCGTGCGCGATGCCGGGATTGTTGCGCGACGGCGTCATGCCGTAATGGGCGCACAGCTCCTCGTAGCGCCGCGTCAGGTCCACCTGGGCATCGCGATCGAGGTTGCAGAACGCCGCCGACAAGCTGTCGCTGCGGTGCTGTTCCGGCACGCCGCCCAGCGCCCACAGCGCGTTCTGCAGGCCCTCCGCCAAGGCCACGAAGCTCTCGCCGCCCAGCACGACATGGGCATGCTCGAAGCCCGAGAACGGCAGTCGGAAGTGGTAGAGCCGATGGTCGAACGGTTCGCCCGCGATCGTGATGCCGAGCCCGCTCATGTCGGTGAAGTCCGACAGGCCCATCCGGCCCGGCGGGTGCTCCTGGCGGAAGATCACATCCCGGTTGGGACCGTGGAGGGCCCGCCATTTGGCGATGCGCCGTTCTAGCGTCCGGCGCACCCCTGTCGGCATCTCAGGATGTCGTCGGCAGAGCTCCTCGAAGATCGCCACCGCGCGGAGGCCGGGTGCGGCTTCCAACATCGGCACGATCGCGCTGTCCCACACGCCGGCGAGTGGGTCGGGACGCCGCCGCTCGCGCGGCTTCCGCTTCTGTGACGGCAGCCGCGGATCGGCTTCGATCCGGTAAGCGGTGGCAGTGCTGAACCCGGCTTTCGCGGCGGCGATGGCGGGCGGTTGGGTGTGACGGGACTTCATGTACAACCTCGTCTGGCAGTCGGTGATGTGTCGGCCAGGCAAGCGCTGATCCTTCTCGAGTTGAAGAATCAGATGCTGCGCCCGGCCGCTCCGGCCGCCACACGACGTTGATCCCCCCTGGGGAAAACGCGCTCGCCGGGGGTAGCCTGACTTCGGTCGGGCTACGCCCTCCCTCCGTCAGCCTACCCCCGGCGCCATTCTCATCCTGATTGTCGCTCGCTTCTCACCTTGATTGCCGCGCGGCAAACATCACCGATTGGAGCGATGAGCAGCTGTGGGAGGCCTACATCCAGCTCACCCAGGCCGAAGCCGCGTTCCGGATCCAGAAGGATCAGCTGAGCGTACGTCCGATCTGGCACCAACGCTCTGAACGCGTGCAGGCCCACATCCTGGTCTGCTTTCTCGCCTTTGTGCTGTGGAAGAGCCTCGAGATGTGGCAGAGCCGCGCCGGCCTCGGAAACTCGCCCCGCACCGTGCTCGAGGAGCCCGCACGAATTCAATCACACGACGTGGTCTTGCCGACCACCACCCACGGTCAGATTCGCCTGCGCTGCATCACCCAACCCGATGCCGCCCAGGCCGCGCTCCTCGACCGCCTCGGCATCGTCTTGCCAAAGCGCATGCGCCTCGCCGAGCACGAGCTACCAGCATTTGCCGCCAGCGCCTGACCAGCACTCCACCCAAAATGTAGTGACGACTTTTCGATTAACTCATTGATTTGATTATTGTGGGGTCTCGATTCTGCGCAAGTTGGGCTAGTTGGGAATCGCGCGGCGCGATCTCCAGATCTCCAGCAGTAGATGCTATCTGATTACGCGGCAGGTCAATTACCTCATTTCTGGGCTTGGCGGCACGTGCTTGCCAGCTATCCAGCTGTCGACCTTGCACATGTTGGTCTGCTCGAACGCGTACACACCGCTGTTGTGGGCATTGTCGGCCGATGGTAGCACGGTCTCGGGCACGTGTGCCAGCGGGCTGCGGCGCGCAAAGCGTGTTTCACAGAGGAGGCAAATGGTCGCGACCTTGCGCGAGGCGGCTTGCGACCTGGCATCGGCGATCGCCAAGCGAACACGGTATCAGCGAGCAGACGATCAGACGATCTACACCTGGCGCAAGCGTTTCGGCGGCTTCGGGGCGAACGATGTCAGGCGCCTGAAACGGCATCGGACATCCCCTGCACGGCCGCAAGGCGACGCCGGTCTGCGGTTCGGTAGCCGACTCGGGAGCTTCGGGGCACTCGCAGCGCAACGGGGGTAGCCGGCTTCGATCGGAAGAGTGGCCGGATTACGCATCAATCGATGTGACCACACTAACCGCTGTCGTCGTATTATGCCCCCCACACACACGAAACCGAGATACCCGAAGCTTTCACTATTGCCGCGCGAGCCCCCAAGCTCCCGTGGGTGGGCCCGAAGGTATGCGCTCCAGTGGTGACTGCATGATTATCGCCGCAATTTGCCCATCTCGGAACTTTCGCGGGGCGCACGACCGCCCCGCTCGTCCTTAAGCAGCTTAGCGCCGTCTTCCTGAAGAAAAGCCACCTCGGTTACGGTGGCCCCCCAGCCTATCGAAGCATTGTTCTGATTTGCCAAGCCAATCTCGACGCTACCTGGCGAGCCGAGGACCGATGGGACGACTTTGCGCGCAAGGTCCTCGTTCGACGCGCGCACACGCACGATAGCGCGCAGCTTCACTTCAAACGCGTACTCGTTCACGGTTAGGACCCTCTGGTCTTTGTGGTGGCGTGCGAAGGTCGCGAACACGGTCGTCTTCGCTGTGTCGCACGTTATCCCCTTGAGTGGCCAAAGGTTCAGGGTCCTGTAGATGAGAGCTGAGCATCGTCACGTATCAGACGGAAGAGGTCATTCTTCACGATCACGAGAATGAGCGCGGTAACGAGCTCTCCGATACGCATACCTCTGATCTCGGCCTCCATGGCGAGTTGACCAATCACCTCCTCATCTAGAGGTAGGCCAGTTGAGCGTTCCTGACCCTTGTACTCCATTCGGATGGCGAACACAGCTGCCCCCCCATCGTTCGGCTTTCTGTGCCAAGCGCCTGGAGGGGGTGCTTCCACCTGCGCTTCTCCGGCTTGCATTGTCCCTACCCCAAGCTCCTTCGCGGATTCGGGCTCCGAGCCTTCGAGCAGGCCGGATCGTGTCGGCGGGACATTATTCTGATAACGGGGCCGTTGCCGCGGCAGTAAGCCTGTACCAATGTTAAATCTTGGCCGTCGTAAGCTGATCCCCAATTTCGAGCAGGTGACTTGCAGTGTGCCCGTGGTCACACCGATGATCTCAGCGATCTCGTCGCGGCTCTTCCCCCGTTCCACGAGGTTGCATATCTGTTGTATTCTCTCCGGCGTAAATTTCGTAGGCCTCCCGCGATTGAGGGGCTGCGATTCGACCTGAACAGCGCTATTCATTCTTCGAGTTCCTCCTCACGCTGCGGGATGGGCTCCAAGACTGAGGGTGTCCCCGACTGCTGTGAGTGCAGGCAGGATGGATGGATGGCACCGGTCCCGGTCTTGCCACTTGCGCTCCGCGCTGGATATAAACGGAAACAATTGATCCACACACCGCGGTGAGATCGGGCTCGCGCGGGTGGGAGGGAGTTTGAATGTTAGATGAGGCGGCGGAAGTTGAGTTGGCGCGGAGTCACCGCAGCCAACTACAAAACGACAATCGTCTGCTGGTCATTGTGCTCTCCCTCTGGTCCACGTCATTAAGCTCCTGAACGTGCACCCGTGCTTCGTACGGGATAGTTGACGATCCCATAAGATGATAATTCTATTATCGCATGCGGTCATATCAGTTTCGGGATGACCTTGCCCATGGACTTTTCAGAGCGCATAGGACGACGACTCAAACTGCAGGACCTTCACGTGCTCATGACCGTGGCTCAGGCCGGCAGCATGGGGAAGGCGGCACAGCGGCTCAACACCACTCAGCCCGCGGTTTCCAGGGCAATCGCGGAGCTAGAAAGCGCGATCGGCGTACGTCTCCTGGATCGAAGCCAGCAAGGGGTGGAGCCGACCATTCATGGTCGCGCGCTGCTTCACTGCGCGGCGGCAGTGTTTGATGATTTGCGTCAAGGGGTGAAGAATATCGAGTTTCTCAGTGACCCGACGCTCGGCGAGATTAGGATCGGAGGCAATGAGGCTTCCATCGTTGGGCTGCTGTCGACCGTGCTCGGACGGCTTCGGCGTCGGTATCCGGGCATTACCGTCCATATGACACATGTGTGGCCGTTGGCAGATCAGTATCGCGAATTGCGCGAGCGAAAGATTGACCTGGTCCTTGGCCGACTCGCCTCAAATGTCGAACTCGAAAGTGACATTGAAACTCAGGTCTTGTATCACGATCGTATTTTCGTGGTGGCAGGGTTGCAAAGTCGCTGGAGTACCCGCCGCAAGATCGACCTAGCCGAACTGGCGAATGAACCTTGGGGTCTTCCACCGTTGGATACCGTTGCGGGCTCTCTTGTACGGGAGGCCTTCCACGCGCGCGGAATTTCGTTACGGGGCGCGGCGACCGGCTCGCCCAATTTGTTGCTGTCTCTTCTCCCGAAAGGACCCTTTCTGGTGACTATCCCGGATTCCGTGCTGAAATTTGGGGCAAATCTTCCGCCACTGAAGGTTCTGGCTGTGGAACTACCTGTTCCGCCCTGGCCAGTTGGGGTCATGACCCTGAAAAACCGGGCGATCAGCCCAGTAGCACAGCTCTTTCTTGACCGTACCCGCGAGATCGTGAAACAGCCGCCGCCTAGAGATAATGCTGCAACCGGCTCGGCGACGGCGCCGGAGGTCTTTGGTCGTAAGTCGAGCAGGCGACCATCCTAATGGCCTTGGGCAGCAGGAGCTTGGCGAGGACCTGTTCAATCGGGTTTAGCCATCCAGATCTCCTGCAGCGCCCGCTTGGCTTTCGATTGCTGGCTCTTCGGCAGCTTGTTCAGCACATTGGCGGTCTTATGCACCCAGCAGCGTTGGCCGCGGGTCTGCGGCCACACTTCCTCGACCGCCTGCCAGAAGCCAAGCGCGCCGTCGGCGACCGCCAGCTCGGGACCGATCGCGAGCCCGCGCCGCTTCAGGTCGAGCAGCATCTCCCTCCAGGATTGCGCACTCTCGCGCACGCCGTCGATCAAGCCGACGAGTTCCTTCTTCCCCTCGGGCGTGGCGCCGATGATCACCAGCAGGCGCTGCGCGGCGTCCTCGAGCCTAGCCTGCACATGGATGCCGTCGACCCAGAAGTACACGTAGCGCTTGGCGGAGAGATCGCGCTTGCTCCAGCGCGCATGTTCCTCCGACCAGGCCTCCTTGAGCCGCCCGACGGTGGCCGCCGACAGTCCGCCGGCGTCCTTGCCGAGCAGTGCGACCAGTGCCTCCTCGAAGTCGCCGGTGGAGACACCCTTGAGGTAGAGGATCGGGATCAGCACCTCGAGGCTCTTCGACCGGCGGGCGTAGGGCGGCAGAATCGCCGACGAAAAGCGAATGCGGTCCGAACCCTCGCCGACGCGGTCACGGTACGCGTCCGGTGAAGGCCGCCTTGCGCTGAGGGAGGCGAGCGCGAAGACATAGTCGTATGCCTGATCATACGCCTATGTCGAAGGTGTCGCGGCTTGAGGTGATCCAGACCGGCGCGCGGCGCCGCTGGTCGATAGAGGAGAAGCGCCGGATCGTTGCGGAGAGCGAGAGCGGTCCGCGGCAGGTCTCGGTGACGGCGCGACGATATGGATTATTGCCGAGCCAGTTGTTCAATTGGCGGCGTCTGGGGCGCCAGGGGCGCCTGGACGGGAACGAGGACACGGTCACATTTACGCAGGCGGTGATCGCCTGTGACGCTGCGGCGGGCGGATCGCCATCGTGTGCCCCGGTGACGGCCGGCCGGATCGAGATCGTCCTGGTGAACGGAATCCGGGTCATCGTGGACAGGGGCGTCGACGCCGATGCTCTGGCGCGGGTGATCGGCGCGATCGAGCGGCGATGACGATCCCGATCCCGAGCGGCGCACGGGTGTGGCTGGCGACTGGCCACACCGACATGCGCAAGGGCTTCGACGGATTGGCGCTGCTGGTGCAGGAGACGCTCAAGCGCAACCCGCACAATGGCCATCTGTTCGTGTTCCGCGGCCGTCGCGGAGGGCTGATCAAGGTCCTCTGGCACGATGGCCAAGGCATGTGCCTGTTCGCGAAGCGGCTGGAGCGCGGGCGCTTCATCTGGCCGTCGCCGGCCGATGGGACGGTGGCGATCACGCCGGCGCAGCTCGGTTATCTCTTGGAAGGCATCGACTGGCGCCTGCCGCAGTGGACCTGGCGACCGGAAGCGGCAGGCTAAGTTTCTCGCGTGCGACATTGTGAATCAGCGCGCGATTCAGGCTCGCAAGATCCGCGATCTGTGCTGCAATCGCTTCGTGCCGCCCACTACTGATTCTCTTCCCGACGATGTCGCCACCCTCAAGGCGATGGTGATCGCCACGCAGCTCGCGTGTCTGGAAGCGGAGGCCAAAGCGCGCAATGCCGAGGCCGAGGTCCGTGTCCGCGAGCTGTTGATCGAGAAGATGAAGTTCACGATCGCCAAGCTCAGGCACGAGCGGTTCGGCCAATCTGCGGAACGCAGTGCCGTGCTCGAGCAGCTCGAGCTCTCGCTTGCCGACATGGAGGAGGATGCGTCGCAAGCCGAAGCCGCGGCGCAGCTGGCGGCGAATGCGGCGGCGAGCGCGAGGGTTAAGGTGACGCCCTTCGAGCGGCGCAAGCCCGCGCGGCGGCCCTTGCCGGAGCATCTGCCGCGCGAGCGCATCGTCTATCCGTCGCCGTCGGCCTGCCCGTGCTGCGGCGGCGCCCTGCGCAAGCTCGGCGAGGACGTGACCGAGACCCTGGAGCTGATCCCGCGCCAATGGAAGGTGATCCAGCACGTCCGCGAGAAGTTCTCGTGCCGATCCTGCGAAGCCATCAGCCAGCCGCCGGCACCCTCGCATCCGATTGCGCGCGGGCGCGCTGGAGCGGGACTTCTGGCGCATATCCTGTTCTCCAAGTACGGCCTGCATCTGCCGCTCAACCGTCAGAGCGAGGTCTATGCCCGCGAGGGCATCGAGCTCGACGTCTCGACGCTCGCGGACTGGGTCGGTGCCGCGGCGGCAACCCTGATGCCGCTCGTGCTGCTGATCCGGGCCCATGTGTTCACGGCCGAGCGCATCCACGCCGACGACACGACCGTGCCGGTGTTGGCCAAAGGCAAGACCCGCACGGGACGACTATGGACTTATGTGCGCGACGACCGGCCGTTCGGTGGGGCCGATCCGCCGGCCGCGGTGTTCTTCTATTCTCCCGATCGCGGCGCCAAGCATCCGGAACAACATCTCGCTGGTTACGCGGGATTGATGCAGGCGGACGCCTATGCCGGGTTCAACCGGCTCTATGACGCCCGTCGCAAGGGAGGTCCGATCATCGAGGCGGCATGCTGGGCGCATGCGCGGCGCAAGTTCTTTGATCTGGCACGGATCGACAAGGCACCGATCGCCATCGAGGCGGTCGAGCGCATCGATGCCCTGTTCGCGATCGAGCGCGCGATCAACGGCCCGACCCCGCAGGAGCGCCTGTGCGTGCGCAACGAGCGCAGCCGGCCGCTTGTGATCACACTGGAAGATTGGCTGCGCAACCAACGCGCCAAAGTGTCCGGCCAAAGCAAGATCGGCCAAGCCATCGCCTACAGTCTCACCCGCTGGGTGGCGCTTATACGCTTCCTCGAGGACGGCCGCATCTGCATGTCCAACAATGCGGCCGAGCGGGAGATTCGCCCCGTCGCCATGGGGCGCAAGAACTGGACGTTCGCCGGCTCCGACGAGGGCGGCCACCGCGCCGCTGCGATCTACACGCTGATCCAAACCGCCAAGCTCAACGACGTCGACCCGCAGGCTTGGCTCGCCGATCTCCTTGCACGCCTGCAGGATCATCCGGCTAGGCGGATCTACGAGCTCCTGCCCTGGAATTGGGAACGCGACCACCAGCAAAAGGTCGCCGCCTAACCCAACTTGCGCAGTTTGGGGTCGGTTTTCGTGATTCCACAAGATGCTGCGCGAGTCGGATCAAGGGCTTAGGCAGCGCGCCAGGCTGATTTGGGCGTGTAGTGACGACCTTGGGCTGGACCTACCCCGATTTCGTGGACAGTTGACGTCTTGGGATCAGGCTACAGTGTCTGCCGTCAAAGGTGTCCTCCTTTTTCTGCCTTTTCTGCTCATCCTTTTGTTCGGCCCCTGCGGAGCTCATCCTTCCGTTCTCTAATCGCCACCACGAACGCAAGCATTTTCTTTCTTCCTTGTTTGCTTGTTCTCTTGCTTGTTCTCTTGCTTGCCTGGAGGCTTTCTTTGGGTTGACCGCGCCGCAGGCTCTTCCGCCCCGACCGTAGATTTCGAACGCCGCCGCGCGCAGAGGCTGTCAAGGTCGGCCGTCACTCCGCCATGCGGCGCACTCCACCGTTTCCAGGCCGCGCCTTGACAGCCGTGAGCACGGCGGCAGACTGGATGGTCACGGGCCGGAAGAGCGCTCTGCTATCGAGTATGGTCCCTTTAGCTTTTGCTCGCGCGGATTGATGTCGCTGCCAGGTCCACCGTTCTCTCCGCGGTCCAGGGTCGCTGGCCGCACCATGGCCTCAGGGTTTCGACGCCGCTATGTCCCGAACGCGCTCAACAGAAGCTCAGCGCAGGAAGAATCGCGCGGTCATCGAGGCCCGTCCCAGCAGGGACAGCGATCCGCCGCGAGATGCGGCGAAGGGATATTCGATCGATCTCAGGCGGCTGCAGATGCAGCCTCAGCGTTCCATCGGAACGTCCTACCTGAGGTCCACATGCGATGCAGGATGACGGCAAGCTTTCGGGCAACCGCCATCGTTGCCTTCTTAGCTCCGATACGCTTGCCAAGCGCCTCGCCCCAGGTCTTCAGCGCGCTTGGTCGCGTTGACCGACTGAGCAACACTTTGGCGGCCTCGAACAGAAGGCCGCGCACCATGCCGTCTCCGCACTTGGAGATGCGCCCTGCGTGATCGACCTCGCCGGATTGATAACGCCTGGGCGTCATCCCAAAGTACGCCGCCACTGACGACGATCGCTTGAAGCGTGCTGGGTCCTCAACGCCGGTGATATAGGCCAAGGCAACCACCGTGCCGACGCCCGGTGCCGACATCAGCTGACGGGCAATGTCGTCGCTGCGAGCGCGTTGAATGACGGCCCTATCGTACACGAGGAGTTGGGCCCGCGTTGCCTCCAGCACCTGCAACGTCGGCTCGATGATCGCCCCAAGTACAGGATGCCCGTCGATCGCCGCGCGCACGCGCGCCGGGAACTGGCTGCGCAAGCCTTTGGGAAGGACCCGACCGAAGGTCTTCAGAATGCCGCGCACGCAATTCTTCAGCGTCGTGATTTGCGACACGATCTGGCCGCGTGCTACCAGCAGTGCACGGACGGCTTGGCTGTCAAGGCCCTTCACCGTCACCTCGCGGTACCAGCCGACGCGCATGATCTGTGCCAAACCGAGGGCGTCGTTGGCGTCGGTCTTGTTGACCTTGAGCGACAACGCGGCTTTGGCGTGGCGCGCATCGACGCAGATCACGGGCAGGCCAATCGCCTTCAGCTCGTGGAACATCCAGTTCGACAGCTGCCCGCTTTCGAGTCCGATCCGAGCCGCATGGGGCGCGTGCTGCTTCACAGCCGATGCGATAGCTTCCGGCGTCGAGTTGGTTTGGCCGCGCCATACGATCTTCTCGGCATCGTCAATGACGCAGATCGACGTTTCCTTCAGCGACACATCGAGGCCGACATACTGCTTGCTCTTGGACATGATCTCGCTCCTTGGCGTTGCGGGGAGGACCAGCCTGCGCCGGCATTCGTTACCCCGCGATTACGCCATGTCCCGGCCCGCACATTCGACCCGCCGTCGCGCGCAGGGGCGGTCAAGGTCGCGCACTTTGCGCGCGCGCGAGGGCTTGACCTTGACGGCCCCGAGCACGGCGGCAGGATGGAGTGAGCCGGGGGAAACCGCAGGCTCCCAGTGCCGCCGCTCGAACTCGACGGGTGACAGATACTCGAGCGACGAATGCCGCCGGCGCGGATTGTAGAAGCCTTCGATGAACTCGAAGACGGCATTGCGTGCCTCGGCTTGCGTCTTGAACCGGCTGCGAGCCAGTAACTCGCATTCCAGCGTGGCGAAGAAGCTCTCCGCCATCGCATTGTCGTAGGCGTCGCCCACACTCCCCATCGAAGGCCGCACACCCGCCTCGCGGCAGCGGTTGCCGAACTCAATGGACGTGTACTGCGCGCCTTGATCGGAGTGATGAATGACGCCGCGCGGACGACGCATGGCCAGCGCCATGCTCAACGCATCGAGCACGACCGTGGTGTGCAACGTCGTCGCCATCGACCAGCCGACGATCCGGCGGCTGAACACATCGAGGACGACCGCCAGGTACAGGAAGCCCGCCCATGTCGGAATGTAGGTGATATCAGCCACCCAAAGCACATTCGGCGCATCCGCCGTGAACCTGCGCTCGACCAGATCGGGCGCTTGGCGGGCTCCATCACGCACCGTTGTGATCGCAAACCTGCGACGGCTGATACCAGCAACACCCGCCTCGCGCATGAGCCGCGCGACACGGTTCTTGCCGACCTGCACGCCGTTCGCCGCAAGCTCAGCGTGCACCCGCGGCGCGCCATAGGTTCCGCGCGATACCGCGTGGATCGTGCGTACCGTCTCGGTCAACGCAGTATTCGAACGCGCCCGTTGGGAGGGCGATCGCGTTCTCCACGCATAGTACCCGCTGCACGAGATGCCCAGCACTCGGCACATGGTGGCAATCGGAAACTCGGCCTGGTGCGCGCTCACGAATCTGAACCCTTCGGCGGGATCACATCCGTCTCCCGAGCGAACCAGGCCGCGGCTTTTGAGAGGATGTCGCGCTCCAGCCTGAGCTGCTTCACCTCGCGCCGAAGACGGTTGATCTCGTCGCGTTCTGCCGTCGTCACACCGTCATCCCGGCGGCCCGCATCCCGCTCGGCTTGCGCCACCCAGTTCCGGATCGCCTGCGCCGTCGGCTCAAACTCCTTCGACAGGCTCTCCGGACTTCGCCCGGACCGAACCAGCTCAATCATCTGACGCCGAAACTCAGGCGTGTAAGGTGCGTTCTTTCTTGCCATCGTGGACTCCTGCAACACAAATGCTCGGGTGTCCACGAAACCGGGGGAACTTCAGGCATTTTCTTTTGCCGCGGAGCGGTTCTGATGGCGCATGTACCTGCGCCACACGATTCTGGAAGAAGGACGGGAAGGTTCACCGCTATTGGGGTCTGGTGCGCAGCGTGCGCGTTGGGCGGCGTGTTATCCAGCAAACAATGGCGCATCTTGGCGAGCTCGACGAGCATGGCCGCATTGAGGCGCGCGCATTGGCGCGCCGGCTGATCGGTGCGCCCGAGCAGGCGCCGCTGTTCAAGGACAGCGGCGCAGATCTGACGGTGCCGGTGCGGCTGAAGGGCGTCCGCATCGAGCGCTCGCGCCAGTTTGGCGATGTGTACTTGGCGCTTGCGCTGTGGCGCGGGACGGGCCTTGAGGCGCTGTGCGGGCGACTGCTTCCGGTAGGCAAGGAACGCATCGCCTGGGCGAAGATGGTGGCGGTGCTGGTGGCCGCGCGGCTGTGCGAGCCGTCGAGCGAGCTGCACATTGCCGAGGATTGGTACCGGCGCACGGCGCTCGCCGATCTGCTGCAGCTTGGGGACGAGCAGGTCAACAAGGATCGCCTTTACCGCGCCCTCGATCATCTGCTCGCGCACAAGGCGGCGATCGAGGCGCATCTGTCGCAGCGGTGCGGCGAGCTGTTCGCGGTGCAGAATGAGGTGCTGCTGTACGATGTGACGAGCACCTACTTCGAAGGCGAGGCGGAAGCCAATCTGAACCGCCCCGGGTT
Source organism: uncultured Alphaproteobacteria bacterium (assembly GCA_963758945.1). Lineage (GTDB taxonomy): Bacteria > Pseudomonadota > Alphaproteobacteria > Rhizobiales > Xanthobacteraceae > VAZQ01. The sequence goes on from CAVWXY010000006.1 coordinate 59,794, forward strand.
TGCCGGAGGCCGTTTGGTTTGAGTCACGCCGCCATGGCTGGTTGTTCCAGTATGGCGTAGTAGCGCTCCTCGGCTTCGGCCGGCGGAATGTTGCCGATGGGCTCCAAGAGCCGCCGGTTGTTGAACCAGTCCACCCATTCGAGGGTGGCGAACTCGACCGCCTCGAACGATCGCCACGGTCCGCGCCGGTGGATGACTTCGGCCTTGTAGAGGCCGTTGATCGTCTCGGCCAGCGCATTGTCGTAGCTATCGCCGACACTGCCGACGGAGGGCTCGATGCCCGCCTCGGCCAAGCGTTCGGTGTACTTGATGGAGACGTACTGGCTGCCTCGGTCGCTGTGATGAACGAGGCCTCCGCGATGCACGGGCGTGCGGTCATGGAGGGCCTGTTCCAGCGCGTCGAGCACGAAGCTCGCGTGCGCGGTCCGTGATACCCGCCAGCCGACGATGCGCCGTGCATAGGCGTCGATGACGAAGGCGACATACACGAAGCCAGCCCAGGTTGCCACATAGGTGAAGTCGGAGACCCAGAGCACGTTCGGACGTGGCGCCCGGAACTGACGATTGACGTGATCCAGCGGGCAAGGAGCTGCCTTGTCGCTGACAGTCGTGCGGACGGGCTTGCCCCGGATCGCTCCTTGAAGGCCCATATCGCGCATTAGTCGCTCCACCGTACACCGCGCGACGTCATGGTCCTCGCGCCGTACTTGCCGCCAGACCTTGCGGACGCCATAAACTCGGAAGTTGTCATCGAAGACCCGGCGAACCTCGGGCTTCAGTGCAGCATCACGCTTGGCTCGCGCCGACCGCTTGGCCGGATCAGCACGCCGGGCGACATGGGCGTGATAGGTCGACGGGGCGATCGGCAACACCTTACAGATCGGCTCGACCCCATGCGTCTCGCGGTGATCGTCGATGAAGGCGATCATGGCTTGAACCGGCGGTCGAGCTCCGCCTGGGCAAAATAAGCGGACGCCTTGCGCAGGATCTCGTTAGCCTGCCGAAGCTCCCGGTTCTCGCGCTCCAGCGCCTTCAACCGATCGGCCACATCGGACGGCACACCAGACCGTTTGCCGCTGTCGACTTCGGCCTTCTTCACCCACTCATTGAGCGTCTGGGGCGTACAGCCGATCTTCGTGGCAATCGATACAACCGCTGCCCACCGCGACGCATGCTCGGTTTCGTGATCCAGAACCATCCGCACCGCACGGGCGCGAACCTCGGGGAAAACTTGTTCGTCGTTTTGCTCGTCATGGCTCCACCTTCTCAGGAGTTGGAGCCTCCGGCAAACCCGGGGCGGTTCAATCCGCTGGCGCGGCGCGGCTACTCTCGGGATCATCGACCCGACTGCAAGCAAGTGTGTATCGCGCTGGTCGTGACCTTCGACGGCTTCCCTCTGGGCTACGAGGTGTTCGCCGGCAACACCCATGACTCGCTGACCCTGCAGACGATCGTGGCCACCATGGAGGCCCGGCACGGCATGCTGGGACGCGTCTGGATCGCCGATCGCGGCATGGCCAGCGCCGCCAATCTGGCGTGGCTGCGCGAGACCGGCCGGCGCTACATCATCGGGGCGCCGAAGTCGGAGCTGAAGAAGTTTGGCCTGTGCTCGCTGCCACAGACGGTTGGCGGACGGTCCACGAAGGCGTCGAGGTCAAGCTCACGCGCCACCCCGAGACCGGGGAGACCGTGATCCTGTGTCGCTCCGCCGACCGGCGCAGCAAAGAGCAGGCCATGCATGACAAGTTCAGCCGGCGGATTGAGACCGCCCTCGCCAAGCTGGCGGCCCGCGTGGCGCGCTCACAGCGACGCCTCGATCCGGCTCCGGTGAACCGGCAGATCGGCCGCATCCTGCAGCAGAACCAGCGCGCTGCCGCCCGCTTCATCGTGGACCTCGAGCCCGATGCGTGCCCGGCCGGTTTCCGCCTCCACGTGACCCACAACGCCGCCTTCGATGATTGGGCCGCGCTCTCGGAAGGCGCCTATCTGCTGCGCTCCAACATCACCGATTGGAGCGATGAGCAGCTGTGGGAGGCCTACATCCAGCTCACCCAGGCCGAAGCCGCGTTCCGGATCCAGAAGGATCAGCTGAGCGTACGTCCGATCTGGCACCAACGCTCTGAACGCGTGCAGGCCCACATCCTGGTCTGCTTTCTCGCCTTTGTGCTGTGGAAGAGCCTCGAGATGTGGCAGAGCCGCGCCGGCCTCGGAAACTCGCCCCGCACCGTGCTCGAGGAGCTCGCACGAATTCAATCACACGACGTGGTCTTGCCGACCACCACCCACGGTCAAATTCGCCTGCGCTGCATCACCCAACCCGATGCCGCCCAGGCCGCGCTCCTCGACCGCCTCGGCATCGTCTTGCCAAAGCGCATGCGCCTCGCCGAGCACGAGCTACCAGCATTTGCCGCCAGCGCCTGACCAGCACTCCACCCAAAATGTAGTGACGACTTTTCGATTAACTCATTGATTTGATTATTGTGGGGTCTCGATTCTGCGCAAGTTGGGCTAACTTGCGCCAATCAGACCAATCATGCGCTGTGAACGGCCCTCTCCGCGGCCTTCCCCGGATGCATAACGGTCACGCACGCGCGGGCAGCGCACGGCGACCGGGCCGATGCCGGTCATGATCTCGCGTTCAGGCAGATGTCCGTGGCGCACCAGCCGCGCCCGACCGTCGTCGGTCAGTTTGTCGGCATGCATGCTGAGCAAGGCTGCAACCTCGGCCTCGACCGCCTGCGCCAGTAGCGCACGCGCACCGTTGCGTAAAACCTCGCTCAGCGGATCGGCAAAAGTTCCTGGCTGGGTGAGTGGGAAAACGTTAGTGTCGATCACGGCGTATCACTCCTTCGGTGGAGAAGTGGAAGGCTTCGAACACCCCCACGATACGCCACCTCACCCCTTCATGCCGTCACCAACTTTCGCCCATAGCTCTGCGGCGGCTAGCAACTACGCATCCCCTCGCAACTCAGGTCGCAAGAGTTCTTGATCGGTGCAATCTTAATTGACATGCCGGCCATATGCACTACGATCACTCTCCGGTTGCGGCAGGACGTGATCACTATAGCGGCCGCCAGAGCTATCGCCACAATTCCAAAGATGTAAAGAGGGCGCGCTTGCACGGGGCGCTCCCTCCTGCAATGATGAAAGTCGAGCAAATGCATTCCTCACGGGTCATCCCCGACCAAGCTCAAGGCGGTACACAGCGAGAGGAGGGAGCGGCAGATAATGGAGACAGAGCGAACAGTATGACACAGGTGGCAGAACTGACCTCGACCTCCGGGACTTCCGGCCGAAAGCCAACAAAGTTTACGCAAGAGCGGATCGGGCAGATCAGAAACCTGGTCGAGCAAGGGACGAGCCGAGAGGAGATCGCCAAGTTAATTGACGTAACCGTGGGTTCTCTCCAAGTTACTTGTTCAAGGTTAGGGATCAGTCTACGCCGACCTAATGCCAACACAGCCGCAGGCTTGCCGCGGCTTGGCACCCAGCATTGTAGCAATGGGGGCGCGATGCACGGTCCAAAGTCCGACGAAGATATCGCGTTGCAGCCGGCGGCCGAACAAACAGAGCAAAGGTCACGGTCGGCATCTGGGCAGCAGGTTCAGCCTCGCCAAGAGGGGGCGGAGCAACATCGGGCTGACCCCGCGAAGTTCACCGTTACGATTCGCTACAAGGATGAGGAGCGAGAGATTGATTTGGCGCTCACGCACGTGATGATTGCTCGGCTGGCGTTCGAGGCACATTTCTGCAACATGAGGATGACCGAACTTCTCGGCAATCTCATTACAGCAACCATCAACAAGGATCTTTTTCAACAGGTGCTCGATACCGAAAGAGCTGCGAACGGACCGCAAACGCTACTGTCGCGAGGTTGCCAGACCTGTTGAAACAGCGGAGCACTCCTCAAATCACCAGGAAGCCGGTCTCCTAAAGCCTTTCACCGATTCGGCCCCGGCGCTCAATTGTACGAGAACCCGGAGCTAACTCTGTTCCGCCATAGTCATCACGCTCGCGACCTCCCGCACGCAGTCGATGAAGGTGTGCACTACCGAACTCAACGTTCGATTCTTCAACTTCACGATGGCTATTGGCCAGGCACGAACACCTAGATCCACTGGCAGCACCTTGAGCGGGAAGCGGTCGATGTTGAAGCGGAGCAGTGAACCACCCTCTGCTCCAACAAAGCGGCCCGTCGCGAGCAAGCCGAGTCGCTGGTGTACAGAATATGTTCTCACGCCTACCTTCGGCAGGATCAGGCCCTTCAATTGAAACGCCTCGTCTAAGAGCGAACGGAAAGGGCTCTCGTGCGACAGTAGCCAGGGCTCCTCGGCCAGCTCCGCGAGTTCGATCTTGCGGCGACCAGCCCACGGGTTCTTTGTTCCTGATACTATGAACGGCCGATCCTGGTACAGCACCGCTGCATCCAAGTCATCGTCCGCGACCAACTTCCCTATTCCTCCGAGCAAGAAGTCCACGTGCCGGTCGCGCAACAGTTGAAATTGAAGCGGCATGTTGTTGGCTTCGTACACCTCCAAGAGAACCCGCGGATATTGAATGGAGAAGCGCTCCAAGATCGTCAGAAGCAACCCAGACGCAACTGCCTCCGGACATCCAACCCGGACCTCTCCGGCCGTAGGATCGGACAGAAACTCGATGTCTTTGATACTTTGCCTGAGCTCATGGAATGCGCCAATGCCGCGTCTAAGCAGAGCACGGCCATAAGCCGTGATCTCCACGCCTTGTGCCGTTCGATCGAGCAGGCGTACCCCCACCGCGTGTTCGATCTCGGCTATGGCTTTCGACACAGAAGGCTGTGATATTGCGAGCCGTTCCGCAGCTTTCCCCATGCTGCCGGCTTCAGCCACCGCGATGAAGATGTGCAAGTCGTGCAACTTGAGCCGACGGCCGATGCGGTCATTCCATCTCATGTCGGGTAGACGTTCAGCTTGGGCGCCAAGGCAGTCATAGATAGAAGGTTATAGGGGCGATCCACAAGATAGAGAAGGTTAAGTCATGCCCCAATTAAATTTAGGTGAGCCTGATCTCATACAGGGGAGGCTATGAGAGGTATTACAGAAGAGAATTGGCACCTATCCACCCTATGTGATCATTCAGGTGAACGTGCGCCATACAGAAATGGTTATGCTGGCACCCCCTTATTTGGACATCAGGCCCGTAGTCCGGAAACCAGCCTCTCGTATGCAATTCAGGACCGTCGTTGAGGCTGCAGGCGACAGCGTGAAGGAGAAGTTGAAGAATGACCAACGCTGTTCAGGTCGAATCGCAGCCCCTCAATCGCGGAAGGCCTACGAAGTTTACGCCGGAGAGAATACAGCAGATATGCAACCTCGTGGAACAGGGTAAGAGCCGAGACGAGATCGCTGAGATCATCGGTGTGACAACGGGCACACTGCAAGTCACCTGCTCGAAATTGGGGATCAGCTTACGACGGCCAAGATTTGACATTGGTACTAGCTTACTGCCGCGGCGGCAGCCCCAATATCAAAAGAATGCCCCGCCGACACGATCCGGCCTGCTCGAAGGCTCGGGGCCCGAAATCCGCGAACGAACCTGGGCTCGTCGCAGGGGCAATGCAAGCCGGAGAAGCGCAGGGAGGAGTACCGCCTGCCGGCGCTTGGCACGGGAAACCGAACGATGGGGGGGCAGCTGTGTTCGCCATCCGAATGGAGTACAAGGGTCACGAACGATCAACTGGCCTACCTCTGGACGAGGAAATGATCAGCCAACTCGCCATGGAGGCCGAGATCAGAGGTATGCGTATCGGAGAGCTTGTTGCCGCGCTCATTCTTGAGATCGTGAAGAAGGACCTTTTCCAACCAATTCGTGATCATGCCACTTGCTCTCATGTGCAGACCGCCGAGGACACGCCGCCAGCCAGCACCGAGAGCCCAATCGATGGGTCCGTTTGAAAGATAGCGCGCACCGTAGGACAGAAGATTGTTCACAAGAAACTCCCGCTGACGCGCGATCCGGGTGCTCTCATCCGGGCCGCGGCGGAAGGCGCCGCCGAATCTGGCGGCCCGCCGTGCTGAATTCCTTCAGCCTGGGGGCAATAACCGGCCGTACGCTCGGGGAGCTTCCGTTGCCGCGTCCATTCGCGGCGTCGTGACCGGTGATGGCTTCCATATAGAGCCACGATCGGCGGTATCCGCAGCGGTGTCGATGGCGAATTCCGCACAATCGTCAAAGTTGGCGCTACACGTGCTCTGACCCATACGTCGCGTGGAATAGTATATGGACAGCTGTTTCATCCGCGCGGCCACGGGCGCGTCCTTCGCGGTTGCGGCTCTCGTAGCTCAGCGCCGATCGCGGCACCGAGAACAGCGTCCGGGCCCGCTGCCCCGAGAGGCCACGCTCCCGGCTATACGCAATTCCCTGGAAACCTGCCACGCGCCTACACATGCATTGGTACTCGCCCCAGTTGCCTCGCGCGCGGTCGCGCGTTGCTTCGGAATAATTCTTTTGCTGGGAACACAAAGAATGGACGAGAATACGAATTTTACTAAAGGGAACCTCGAAGAATACATTGATTTGAGTTCCGCCTGAGCGGGCGATCAACTCGGTCGTGTTGGGGTGGGGCCGTTTCGGGCCCTTTTTTCACTCTCCGCGCTCGTCGCGGGAGCTCATTTGCGCAACGCTACACAAACTCCATCCATGTACTCAGCTCAAGCGAACGCAGCCGCCATCCGCTCGAGTTGGACAAGGCGGCGCATGTTGTAGACCAGGTTCATCAACCCGATCTTCACGCGGGCGCGCACCATGCCGATGGTGCGCACGAGCTTGCCGCCCATGCCGGTCTCTTGATCCGCAAACACGTGTTCGACGCGTGCGCGGACCCCCGAGCGCGTGGTGTTGGCAGCTTGCTGGCGCTTGCAAAGGGGGTTGTTGCGAGCACCGCGGCGATGAATGCGGCTCTTGTAGCCTTTCGCCTTGAGCTTGGCTTCGGTCTCGACTGACCGGTAGGCGCTGTCGGCCCATACCTCGTTGCTCGTGTTGGTCTTATCGAGCACCTCATCAAGCGTTTGGCTGTCATGCACCGAGGCATCCGTCTCGGTGTAGCGGCGGATCAGCTTGTGCTTGCGGTCGACGCTGATGTGGTTCTTGTAGCCATAGAAGCTTTGGTCGTTCTTCTTGGTCCAGCGCGCGTCTTTGTCCTTCTGCGCATTCTTGGCTCGCTTTTTCTCCCAACCCTCCGGCGTCTTGCCCGCCTTGATCGCCTCGTTCTCTTCGCAGGTGTTGTGCTGCTTGGGCGCGCTGACGATGGTCGCGTCGATGATCTGACCGCCGCGCGCGATGTAGCCCTTGGCATTGAGGTAGCCATTAAAGCGATCGAACAGCGCCTTGACCAAGTTGGCTCTGCTCAGCGCCTCACGGAACAGCCACACCGTGGTCGCGTCCGGCACGACGTCTTCCAGCCCAAGTCCCAGAAAGCGCATGAACGACAGCCGGTCGCGGATCCGATACTCGACTTGCTCATCGGCCAGGTTGTAAAGCGTCTGTAGCACCAGGATCTTGAACATCATCACGGCATCAAAGGGCTTGCGCCCGGCGTTGCTCTTCCTTTCCTCGGGCGCCAGCCTCACCACCGCCTCGATGTCGGCGCGGAAGCTCTCGAAGGGAACCAGGGCCTCAAGCGCCTCCAGAGGGTCACCCTTGGCGCTGAGCGCCTTCAGACGGCTGTCCAAATCGTAGAAGCCCAGCTGACCCACGGCATTCCCCTCGGTCGATCATCCGGGAGCACTGGAATCTGATTTGCGCGACCCGCGCCAGTCCTATTTTTCGAGGTGCCCTTATGTTTATCATCAGGAAGGATGGCCCATGTCATGGTACAGTGCTCACTTGCGACTTCCGGAGGCCTCAACTTTTACTGCGGACGCTTTCGACCACGACGCCGTCTTCCAGCATGCTGTAGTCTTCGAGGTTCGGCCCGATCGGCGCGCGCGTTTGAGAATGAGCATTTGTCATCTGCGGTGCGCCCATCAGCGTCCGCTGCCGCTGCGCAGGCAATAGGAGCCGCTCGCCGTCCATCCCCACGGCAATTTGCCGTTCGCTGATTTCGGGATTGCATCCTGCGCGCCCTGCGAGGGGACACAAAATCCGCCGCTGCTGAAATAACCATGCGGGCACGATCCGCCCGGCCCGCTCGGCCTCGGCTGCGGCAGCGGCTCGCCGAGTGCCGACGCCAGCCAGACGATCAGCGCCGAGGATGATCAGCGCCGCCACGCACGCGAGCGTGAACGCGCCGCGCCGTTCCAGTGATCGCGATGTCGTCATCGGTTTGCCTCTCCGCCGATTTCGACGCTGGGCGGCCGCACTAGTCTAGTGCCGACTCTGGTTTGGGTTCTCAAGCTTTCGGATCAACTCGCGGAGGTCTTCTTCTGTGATCCCCCTCTCTGCCATTTGATCTTTGATCGTCTCGCGAACGAGATCAGGAAACAGGGCGCCCAGCACACGCGTGGCCTGCATCGGGTCTTTCGCAAGGGTGTCCAGTGCTGCGGACAATGCCTTTTGTCCTCCAGCATCGTAGGCCTTTTTCAGCTTGTTGATTTCTGCCCAATCGGCGTCGGTTAGGCCGGTGGTGTCGACAACCTCCAAATGATCAGATTCTTTGTCATTTCGTCAGTCTACCCATGGTGCTCGCGCTGTTTAGGCTCGCGGAATGTCGGTTGGCACAATGGCCATCTGTGCGGCGCGATCTCGATCATGCCTCCCGCCTCCACGACTTGGCGAACGCCGCCATCGCCGCCTCGAATCGCAACCGTACGTTGCTTATTGCCGCCACCCCCTTACCACTAAAATGGACCTTATTCGTAATGGGGGCTGCGTCATGGAGCACCGGGGCGTTCGGTACGAGATTAAGATTGCCCCCGGCCGAGGCCAGTGGACGTGGGTTGCACATACATCCCCGAAGCCGAAGCAGGGATCGGCTGAGGGGTCTCGCCGAGCAGCAGTTCTTGCGGCCGAGAAGGTGATCAACAGGTGGTGGAAACAACGGCACGGACTTGATGCCGCTCGGGCCATGAGGGCCAACGGCGGATCGCGCTCTCTGTCCGAATAGGGCTATTCTTCCATCACGGCTTCCCCCTCCGCCAGCTTTTCGCGAACGCCGCCATCGCCGCCTCGCGCTTCGGCTCGTAGCCTTGCGCCGCCGTGGGATTCTCGTGCTGGCCGTAGGGCGAGAGTCCAAAGCGAGGGGCAGCGGCTCCCAACAAAGTAAGGCACCGCCTGGTTGCAAATTCTCTGAGCGGTCTGTGAACCAGATCACACTCCCCCGCGTGCACAGGACTACCCTTCGATTTGCTCGTGACTGATCTCCGTCCTAGGAGGATTGTCGTGGGAAATGGCATCTGGCGGAACTATCTGGGGAATCCGCGCGAATTCGACGGGTGGCTCAAGGCAAATGGGGTCCTGGGTTCGATTCTGGCAATCGGAATGCTGGCGATGGCCCTGGCGGGTTTATATTCTACGGGGCGACCCGATGGGGCGATAGAGGCGATAGAATTGTCGAGCGTCTCGCTAAGGATACCTGCCACATTAACCGCTCCGATTTTCAGATGATCGCGGGCGGATAGTGTAGTTCCATTCAGGATGGAACGGGTCACCGTTGATGTCGAGGGTCTTCATCTCGGCATCGCTGACCTTGATGCCCTTCTCGTAGGTCCGCGTGTCGAGCGCACTCTCGACCTTCAGGCCAGTCTTGGTCGTCGTCGCCGCGATCAGCTCGACGACGGCCAATCTGTCCGTCAACGGTCGGCCACGCCAGGTCTGCGTGATGTGGCAGAACAAGCGGTGCTCGATCTTGTTCCACTTCGAAGTACCCGGCGGATAGTGATGAACGTGGATTACAAGGCCCGTCGCATCGGCGAGCTTTTGCAGCTGGACTTTCCACAACCGCACGCGCGCTCCATTCGAGCCGCCGCAGTCGGCCGTGATCGTCAGCTCGCTCGCATGCGGATATCGCTCACGCCCCATCTCATCGAGCCAGCGGCGGATCGAGGCGACGGCGAACTCGGCTGTATCGCTCGTGATCCCGACGCTGACCCAGCCCGCATTGGCCGTCACGTCGTACACGCCATAGGGCACGATCTTGCCGAGTTCCTTGTTCTCGAAGTCGTGCACCTTCACGCGCCGCGGATCGCCCTTGGGCCGATAGTCCGTGCCGCCGTTCCGGTAGTTGCCGATCAACTCTTTCTTCTTCGTGTCGACGGAGATGACGGGCTGGCCCGCAGCCTGCGCCGCAACCACCTTGGTATTGATGTGCTCGAATTGGTCGTTGCGATCCGGATGCTTCGAGCCCTCGTCGGCCTTGCGGTTCGATTGCCGGCTGTAGCCGAGCGTCGGCAACAGTCTGCGCACGCTGTTGGGGCTGATCTTGTGGCCCATCTTCTGTAAGGCGACAGCCAGCTTGTCGTGGCTCTTCGACACCCACAGCAGTGGTCGCACCGGACACCCGAGCGTGACCGGCTCGACGATACGCCGCAGATCCTCAATGAGAGTTCCATCCCCGAACGACAGATGTCGCCGGCCACCACCCTTTCGTCGCACCCGCCCCTTCGGCAACGGTGCGGCGTCGAGATCCTTCAGGCCGCGACCGATCGTCGAGCGCGCGAGCCCCGTGATCTCATGGACCGCCTCCAGACCGCCCCATCCCGCAGCCCGTACCTCTCCGGATGCGAACACCCGCTGACCGCGCTCATCGAGCTTCGAGCCGACGGTATCCCAGCGTTTGCGAATCGCTTGCGTGTCAATCATGCCTACCCATACTGCCGGATCGGCACACCAGGAATCCCGCCACCCCGAGTCACATCACCGCAATGGCGCCCGGGCACGAACCGATTCACTTGTTGTGGCGGGTGTCCTAACTCCAGCTGTTGCACCGACCCGCCCGGTCATGCCGGAACAAAGCATGCTGTCGGCGGCGGAGCAGGCCGAAGCCGATGCTGCCGAAAGGCGGCGTGAACAGGACATTCACAGCGGGATTACGTATCCAGAGTGATAGTCAAGTTGCCAGCGTAACGATCTATTGCCATCCGAAGATCGCCGGACGCCTTTAAAGGATTAGCGGTTTGGGCCATGCCCCGCCCATGGTCCTCACCCGCGCTACCGCGCTTCACTCCCTTCGCCAGCTTTCCCGAACGCGGTCATCGCGGCTTCGCGCGTCGGCTCGTAGCCATGTGCGGTGCGTTTGATCTCGCCATTGTGGCCGCTCGCCCACATCCAAGGATGATCCTGCGGCGCGATTCGGCGCCTTGAAGATGCGACCGACGATTACGCCGTCCTCGACCACGTCGAAGTCGTCCTGATTCCAGCCGATTGGCGCGCGTTTGAGGGTCAGCCTGGGTTGCGTCATTTCGGTCATCGCAGGATCAGCCACATGGCGGCGAACGCACCGAGGATTATGCCGAACGCTCATCAGCCCCGCCAATATTCAACATACCCGCGCTAGGCTCGCGCGGACTCCGTCCTTAAAGCGGTCTCCCCCTTCCTCATGAGCGCAGCGCCCGCTGCCCCGCGTCCGTGATCCGCACCCGCCGCTGGCGATGCGCCGCCGACCCGGCCGCGCGATATCCGAAAAATGTGTTTTACAATTGTCCGGGGCGATGCACGGAAATTCGGGCTTTCTCGGGTTTGCGCTGGAAAACGCATGTGCTTGACGGGGCGAGCGAAATCGCCAAAAAGCGCAAAGCGGACTTCTGAACCAAAGCCACCGCACAATGATGCGAACTTCGGAATCGGGACACTAGCGGTGAAACGTCTGGTCTACGAAGCCGGCTTCGACGTGCGGCTCGGCGGCACGATCAACGGATTTTGGATGCAGGATCGACGCCGACGCAATTTTGTGATCTTCATCACAGCGGCGAACACGATAGCAGCCTAGACCAGACACGTTCTGATTTGCCGCCGCTTGACGAGATCCGGACAGGCCCATGATCTTCGGCAATGCCAGCTCGACCCATACTGACGTGGGCGCCGCGTTGCGCGAGTGCCGGCAGGCCTTCGCGAGCGTGGCGCTGTTCTCGGGCGCGGTGAACCTGCTGATGCTCGCCGGCCCGCTCTACATGCTGCAAATCTACGACCGGGTCCTGAGCAGCCGCAGCGTGCCGACCCTGGTCGCGCTCTCGATCTTCCTCGTCGGCGCCTACGCCTTTCAGGGCGCCCTCGACCTGATCCGCTCGCGCGTGGTGGTGCGGGCGGCGGCCCTGCTCGATCACCGCCTTGCGCACACCGTGCATGGCGCGGTGGTGCGTCTCGCCGTCGCCACCCGGCACCCCGGCGAAGGACCGCAGCCGGTCCGCGACCTCGACCAGATCCGCTCCTTCCTGACCGGCTCGGGTCCGATCGCCATCGTCGACCTGCCCTGGGTGCCGGTATTCCTGGCGATCTGCTTCCTCATCCATCCCTGGCTCGGCCTGGCCTCGACGGCCGGCGCCGTTGCCCTGTTCACCATGACGCTGCTGACGGAGCGCGCCAGCCGCGTCCCGGCGCGGGCGGCGGCGCAGGACGCGGGCGTGCGCTCGGTCATGGTGGAGGCCAACCGGCGCAGCGGCGAGACCATCATCGCCATGGGAATGGCGGGGGCGCTGGCGGACCGCTGGGCGGGGGTCAACAGCCGCTATATCGCATCCGTTGCCCGCCTCAGCGACGTCGCCGGCTCCTTCGGCAGCGCCTCGAAGGTCCTGCGGCTGCTGCTGCAGTCCGTCATCCTCGGCCTCGGCGCCTATCTGGTGATCCAGCAGCAGCTGACCGCCGGCGCGATGGTTGCCGCCTCGATCATGATGGGCCGGGCGCTGGCCCCGATCGAGACCGCGATCGCGAATTGGCGCGGCTTCGTCGGCGCCCGCCAGAGCGTGCGGCGGCTGTCGGAGGCGCTGATGCGGCTGGCGCCGAAGCAGGCGGCCACCACGCTGCCGCGGCCGGAGCGCAGCCTCCACGTCGAGCAGGTCACGGTGGTTGCACCCGGAGGGAGGACGCCGATCGTCACCGGCGTGCATTTCGGCCTCAAGGCGGGCCAGGCGCTCGGCATCATCGGCCCGAGCGGCGCCGGCAAGACCTCGCTGGTGCGCGCCCTCGTCGGCATCTGGCCGCCCGCCAAGGGCGGCGTCCGGCTCGACGGCGCCGCGCTCGACCAGTGGGATCCCGAGCATCTGGGCCGCCACGTCGGCTTCATTTCGCAGACGGTCGAGCTGTTCGACGGCACGATCTCGGAGAACATCGCCAGGATGAGCGTCGCGCCCGATGCCGAAGCGGTGCTGCGCGCCGCCCGCGCCGCCGGCGCCCACGACATGATCCTGCGGCTGCCGTCGGGCTACGACACCCGCATCGGCGAGGGCGGCGAGGCGCTGTCGGGCGGGCAGCGGCAGCGCATCGCGCTGGCGCGCGCCTTGTTCGGCGATCCGTTCCTGGTGGTGCTCGACGAGCCCAACTCCAACCTCGACAGCGAGGGCGAGGCGGCGCTACGCCAGGCGATCGCCGGCGCGAAGGCGCGCGGCGCCGTCGTCGTGCTGATCGCGCACCGGCCTTCGGCGCTCGCGGTCTGCGACCACATTCTGGTACTCGCCAACGGCGCGCAGCAGGATTTCGGGTCGCGCGACGATATCATGCGCAAGATCAGCATGCGGCCGGTTCCCGCGGCCGCCGCGGCCGCCAATCTCAAGGTGGTCAGCGATACCACGGCTGCAGGCCAGAAATGAGCGCCGCCGAGCAAGACCCGCGCCGGATGATCCGCAAGCTCAATCTCGCCGGCGTGGCCCTTGTCGTCCTGCTCATCGGCGGCGTCGGCGGCTGGGCGACCACCACTCACCTCGCCGGCGCGGTGATCGCGCCCGGCACCGTCGTGGTCGAGTCCAGCGTCAAGAAGGTGCAGCATCCGACCGGCGGCGTGGTGGGAGAGATCCTGGTCAAGGAGGGCGACGAGGTCGACGCCGGCCAGGTCGTGCTGCGGCTCGACGACACGGTGACGAAATCGACGCTCGGGGTGGTGCGCTCCCAGCTCGACGAGCTGCTGGCGCGGGAGGCGCGACTGCTGGCCGAACGCGACGACGCTTCCGCGGTCACGTTCCCGGCCGACTTGACGGCGCGCGGCGGCGACCCGTCGGCGGCCGCCGCCATCGCCGGCGAGGCCAAGCTGTTCGAGTCGCGCCGGACGGGGCGCACCGGCCAGCGCTCGCAATTGCGCGAGCGGATCGTGCAGACGAACGAGGAGATCCGCGGCCTTTCCGCGCAGCTCGAGGCCAAGGAGAGCGAGCTCCGCCTGATCGCGAAGGAGCTCGTCGGCGTGGCCGAGCTTTACGGCAAGAACCTGGTCTCGATCTCGCGCTACACCCAGCTCCAGCGCGACCAGACCCGGCTGGAGGGCGAGCGCGGCCAGCTCATCGCCGAGATCGCCCGCGCCCGCGGCAAGATCAGCGAGACCGAGCTGCAGATCATCCAGCTCGACCAGGATTTCCGCACCGAGGTGCTCAAGGATATGCGCGAGGCGCAAGGCAAGATCGCCGAGCTCAAAGAGCGCCTCACCGCCGCCGAGGATCAGCTCAAGCGCGTCGACCTGCGCGCGCCGCAGACCGGCATCGTGCATCAGCTCGAGGTGCACACCGTGGGCGGCGTGATCGGCAACGGCGAAACCGTCATGCAGATCGTCCCGCGCGCCGACGCGCTGGTGGTCGAGGCCAAGATCGCTCCCCGCGACATCGACCAGATCGCCCCGGGGATGCGCGCGGTGGTGCGCATCATGGCCGGCAACCAGCGCACCACGCCGGAAATCGTCGGCGACCTCACGCGCATCTCCGCCGACCTCACGCATGAGCAGAAGCCGAACCCGGGGCAGCCGCCGGAGGCCTATTACACCGTCCGCATCGCGCTGCCGGCAGACCAGGTAATGCGCCTCAAGGACATCCATCTCGTCCCCGGCATGCCGGCCGAGGTCTTCATCCAGACCCACGAGCGCACCCCGCTCGAGTACCTGCTCAAGCCGCTCCGGGAGCAGATCGCGCGCACCTTCCGCGAGCGCTGACCGCGCCGCGCGCCGGCGCCTTGCGCTTGGATTGAATCTCCCCCCTGCCGTGCCCGTGTGCACCCGTCGTCTGCATCTGAGCACGTCCCTTCGTGCTCCCCGTTGGGCGGAGACGGAAGCGGCTGCCGCGACGCATAGGCCGCAACTACACCTATAACTACGAGATTGACTACGTTACGTATCTGTGCTACAACTCGCAAATCGCGAAACCCGGGCGCAGCAACGCGCCGCGGGAATGAAGAAACTTCAGCTCTTTGACATCGTGAAGAGGAAATGACGCGAGCGGCGCATCGGCAACGGCGCGCTCGAAACGCAATCGCGTCGGCGGCAACGCGCTCGGTCCCGGCCCAGCGCGCGTTTCGGCACGCGCGCGCGTGCGCCGACCTCGAGGCGACCGCGCCAGCCACCGCTCCCTGTATTTTTCCTGTTATTTACAGGAGCGAGTGGTGTGCTCGGTGCGGTACCCGCAAGCGTTGTGGCCGCCGTGCCGTGCCGTCGAGCAGGCATGCGTGGCCTTTGCGGCGTTTCACCCGAGTGGATGGTGCGGATGCAATATCCGCGCGTCCTCTGCAGGCGGGCAAAGTCGCGGGTGTCGGCAGTCTCCGACCATCCATGCGGGAGCCGTCACCTCGGCAAGCTCACATCGCGGCCCGGCAAGGCCTGCGCGAATTCCTCCGCCGTCATGGGCTGCGCGAACAGCGGGCCCTGCGCGAGGTGAAATCCCATCTCCCGCACGGCGAGGAAATCGGCGCGGCTCTCCACGCCGACGGCGACGGCGCGCGCGCCCAAGGCATCGGCGAGGTCGACGATGCGCCGGCACGTCGCCCGCTGCAGGGGATTGCGCGCGCAGTCGGCGACGAATTGCGGATCGACCTTGAGCTCGACGAAGGGAAGGTCGTGCTCCTTGAGCAGCGCCGGCCATTGCGTCCCGAGATTGTCGATCGAGACGGCGATGCTGTGCGGGCGCAACTGCCTGGCGACGCTCTTCGCCAGATCCAGGTTGCGGATGGCCTCCGCGGCGTCGATCTCGATGATCAATCCTTCGAACGCCGCGTGATCGGGCATTTGCCGGCGCACGGCGTCGATCGCATGCGGATGCTCAAAGAAAGCGAGGGGCAAATCGATCGAGATCTCGACATGGCCGTGCCGGGCGGCGAAATAGTGCCAATCGTCCATCGCTTGCGCGATCGTCCGCGCCGACGCCGCCACGAGGCCGCGGCCATCGTCGCGCGCCGCGAAATCTCCCGGCGTCGGGCGCCCGCGCGCGCCGCGGCGAGAACCAGCGAGCGCTTCGGCGCCGGTCGGGGCGACCCTGCGGGTATCGATCTTCGGCTGGTAGCGCAGCGCGGGCAGGGCCGTGCGGCGCGGCTCGCATCCGCCGAGCGCCGGAACCGGCGGCGCGCCACCCGGCAATAACGACGCGACGCGGTCGCGCACATCCCGATCGGCGAACGGCGTGGGAAGGAGCGGCAGCATTGCCAGCCCGAGCTTCTGTCCAAGCCCGGCGGCGGCGGCCACCATCGGCGAAATGCGCGCACCGACCACCAGCACCTGGCCGCCGAATTGCCTGGCCGCCAGCAACTCCATGATCTCGCAGGCCTCGAGACCGCCGTCCGACGACCCGACGACGACGAGATCGGGCCGGCTCGACGCGAGCATCGCATCCAGATCGCCGACGCGCGCGCATTCGGACGCGGCAAGGCCCAGCTCCTCCAGCGCCTCGACGAGGAACCTGCGCATGGATCGCCTGGCGTCGGCGACGCAGGCGCGAGGCACGCGCTCCCGCCGCGCGGCCCCGGCAGGCCCGTCTGCAATCCCCGGCTCTTGGTTTTCCATGACACGCCCCCTGTGTTTCTGTGTTGTCGGGCCTGTCTTAAGCCGAGTGGTCGTTCCGAAAGGTGAAATGTCCCGACCGGCGCGCGCGAAATGTCGGGACAACACCAACCCGGGTTTGATGAGCTCGGTAAGAGTTGGCAAAAAATTCCGCTCAATTTTATGCATCACGCGCCCGCCGGGCCGAAAACAGCCCTTCGCTCAATGCGATGAAGCCCGGTTGCCATGACCCTGCGGCCGGCGCATTGCCGATGGTGGCGCTGCGTCCGGTTCAAGCCGCCGGGGTCGGCCGTCGCGGCGCTTTCGACGAACTTCGCGCAGCCTGCCCCGGTTCGAGCCGCTATTTCCTGACGCTCCCGCTCCTCTATGATAGAGCGGTTCCCGCCGCGGGCCGATCGCACCCGCGCTCATTTCACCACGAAACCAAACGCGCCGCTCGATGAAACCCGCGTCGTTCGACTATGCGAGGCCCGCGCATCTCGACGAAGCCTGCGCGCTCCTCGCCGCGGGCGACGACGCGCGGATCATCGCCGGCGGGCAGACCCTCGTCCCGCTTATGGCCATGCGGCTCGCCCGGCCGAAGCGCCTGATCGACATCGCCCGCATCCCCGAGCTTGCCTTCGTGCGCAGCGAGGGCGACGAGGTCGCGATCGGCGCCACCACCCGGCAATGCGTGCTCGAAGGCGATCCGGTGGTCGGCGCCGCGGTGCCGCTCCTCGCCAGGGTCATGCCCTTCGTCGGTCATGCCCCAATCCGGGCGCGCGGCACCATCGGGGGCTCGCTCGCCAATGCCGATCCGGCGGCGGAGCTCGCGCTGGTTGCCGTCACGCTGGGAGCGACATTGAGCTATCGGCAGGGCGGCGCGAGCATCGACATTACGGCCGGTGATTTCTTCGTCGGTCCGATGATGACGGCGCTGCCGGCGGCCGGCTGCCTCGCCGCGGTGCGCTTTCCGGTCTGGCGCGATGGGCGGATCGGCGTCGGTTTCCACGAGGTCAGCGCGCGCAAGAGCGATTTCGCCTTCGCCTCCGCCGCCGCGCAGATTGCGCTCGACGACAACGGCATCTGCCGGCGTCTCGCGCTCGGCATCGGCGCGGTGACGCCGTGCCCGTTGCGGCTCGATGCGGTGTCGCGGGCGCTGGTCGGGACGCGCGTCGAGGAAGCGATGGCGCGCGATGCCGTGCGCGCGGCGCTCGCCGATATCGAGCCGTTGTCGGATCTGCACGCGTCGGCCGACTATCGCCGGCGGACGGCGGCGACGCTCGCCGTGCGCGCACTCACCGACGCCTGTCGGGCCGCGGGGGCCGCGCATGCGCGTTGAGCTCAGCGTCAACGGGCGGACGCACGCGGTCGAGGTCGAGCCGCGAACGAGCTTGCTCGACTGCCTGCGCGAGCGGCTGCTGCTGACCGGCGCGCATGCCGGCTGCGAGCACGGCGTATGCGGGGCATGCACCGTGCTGCTCGACGGCGCGCCGGTGCGCTCCTGCCTGATGTTCGCGGTGCAGGCCGACGGTTACGCCATCACCACCATCGAGGGCCTGGCGCCCGGGCCCGGAGAGCTCTCGCTCGTCCAGGACGCCTTTTGCGAGACCCACGGCATGCAATGCGGCTATTGCACGCCGGCGATGATCCTCGCCGCGCACGCGCTGCTCGCCGGCAATCCCGCGCCGACGCGGGCCGAAATCGTCGAGGCCATCTCCGCCAATATCTGCCGCTGCACCGGCTACGCGCAGATCGTGGAGGCGGTCGCGCTCGCCGCCGAGCGCATGCGCGGCCTCAACCAGCCCGCGGGCACGGCATGAGCGAGAAGCCTTTCCGCTTCGTATCGACCGACCGCCGCGTGCGCGAGGACCGGCGCTTCGTCGTCGGCAAGGGCCGCTACGCCGCCGACCTCGTCCTCCCCGCCACTCGGCATGTGGCGGTCGTGACCTGTCCGCACCCGGCCGCCCGCATCGTCGCCATCGACAAGTCGGCGGCGCTCGCCGCGCCCGGCGTGCACTACGTGCTCGACGGCCGCGAGCTCGCCGCCGCGACGCAGCCGCTGCTGGCGGGCCTCGACACCCCGCGCGTGCCGCGCCGCCCGCTCGCCGTCGACGTCGCGCGCTATGCCGGCGAATGGGTGGCGGCCGTCGTCGCCGACACGCGCGCGCTCGCCGAGGACGCCGCCGAGCTGGTTCAGGTCGACTACGAGCCGCTGCCGTTCGTGCTCGACGGCGAGGCCGCCTATGCGCCCGGCAGCCCGGCGGTGCACGCGGACCACGGCTCCAACGTGCTGCTCGACCGCACCTTCGTCTGGGGCGAGGTCGAGAAGGATTTTGCCGAAAGCCCGCACCGCCTGTCGCTGCGCGTGACCTGGGGGCGCAGCTCCACGGTGCCGATCGAGACCTTCGGCGTGCTGGCGAGCTGGGATCCCTGGCGCGAGATCCTCGACGTCTATGCCTCCGTGCAGATGCCGCGCTTTCCCGACCAGGTCGCGCTCGCGCTCAGGCTGCCCGGCTCCGCCGTGCGCGTGCACAACGACGTGGACGTGGGCGGCAGCTACGGGGTCAAGCGCGGCATCAAGCACGCGGTGCTGGTCGGCTATCTGTCGCGACGGCTCGGCGTCCCGGTGCGGCTGATCGAGGATCGCCTGGAGAACATGCGCGCCGGCGACGGCCATGGGCCCGAGCGCAACTTCGACGTCGAGGTCGCCTTCGACGATTCGGGCGTGATCCGCTCCATGAAGATGCGCGCGCTCGACAATGTCGGCGCCTATGCCGGCCGCTCGCCGTTCCAGCTGGGCAAGCCGATCGGCGCGATCGTCGGTCCCTACCGCATCAAGAGCGTGCAATACCGCGCCATCGCGGTGACGTCGAACAAGACGGTGCAGGAGGCGGTGCGCGCGTTCGGCCAGGCGCCGACCAACTACGCCATCGAGCGCGCGATCGAGGAGGTCGCCCGCCATCGCCGGCTCGATCGGCTGGAGGTGCGGCGGCGCAACCTGATCCGTGCGGAGCAGTTTCCGTATCTGATCCCGAGCGGCACCACCTACGACAGCGGCGACTACCACGCCGTGATCGACAAGGTGCTCGCGCGCGCCGACTATGCGGGGCTGACCGCCGAGCGCGAGCGCCTGCGCGAGCGGGGCCTCCTCGCCGGCATCGGCATCGCGGCGTGCCTCGAGCCGAGCGGCGCCAATTCGACCTTCGAGCCGCTGCTCAATCCGAAGAACGAGACCACCACCTACACCGAATCCTGCCGCCTCAACGTCGATGTCGGCGGCGCCGTCACCGCGACCATTCACACGCTGTCGGCCGGGCAGGGGCACGAGACCCTGGTCGGCACCGTCATCGGCGAGGTGCTGGAGATCGATCCCGACCGTATCCGCGTGGTGCGCCCGGACTCGCTTGCCTCGCTGCCGAGCCAGAGCCCGGTCGGCAGCCGCATGGCGATCATGCTGGGGGGCGCCGCGTTCCACGCCGCGCAAAAGCTGAAAGCGCGGCTGCTCGCCATCGCCGCGCACGATCTCGGCATCCCGGCGGAGCGGGCGACCTACGGCGCGGGCGACGTGTTCGACCGCGCCGCGCCCCAGCACCGCCGCAGCTGGGCGGAGCTGGTGACCATCGCGCACCGCAATTTCCACCGCCTGCCGCCGGACACCGAGCCCGGGCTCGCCTTCACCCACGTGATGCAGGTGCCGATGGGCGGGCAGCTGCCGACGGCCGACGGCCGCGTGCAGATGTATCCCTGCTTTGCCTTCGAGTTTCACCTCCTGCTCATGGCGATCGACCCGATCTCGGCAAGCCGGAGATCAAGCGTTACTTCGTCGGCCACGACTGCGGCACGGTGATCAATCCGAAGATCGTGCGCGGCATGACCATGGGCGGCATCGCGCACGGCATCGGCGCGGCGCTGTTCGAGGAATTTGCCTATAACGAAGACGGGCAGCTCGTCGCGCAAAGCTTCATGGACTATCTGCTGCCTTCGGCGCACGAGGTGCCGCCGGTGGAGATCATCCATCACGTCACCCCGTCGCCGCACACCGTGTTCGGCCAGAAGGGCTCCGGCGAATCCGGCTATCTCGGCGCGCCGGCGGCGATCGCGAGTGCCGTCAATGATGCGCTCCAGCCGCTCGGGATCGTGGTCGACAGCCTGCCGATCAGGATCGGGCAGCTCGGCGACATGATCGCCGCGGCGCAAACCACAGAGTAAGCGTTGAGGACATGAAATGATCATCGACGTGCATGGCCATCTCGTGCCGCCCGACCTTCTCGGCGCGATCCGCAACGAGCGCGGGCGTTTCGCCTCGCTGCGGCCGGTGGAGGACGGCGGCGGCCTGGCGATCGCTTTTGCCGGCGGCAAGCCGTCGCGGCCGATCATGAAGGGTCTGAGCGACGTGGCGGCGCGCGTCGCCTGGATGGACGCGCAGGGCATCGACCGGCAGGTGGTCGGGGGCTGGCCGGACTGGTTCGGCTACGAGCTGCCGGCGGCGGAAGGCGAAGCCTGGTGCCGGCTGTTCAATGACATGCAGTTCGCCGCGGCCAAGGCCGAGCCCCGGTTCGTGCCGCTCGCGAGCGTGCCGCTGCAGGACGGTGCGCGCGCCGCGGCGGTGCTGAAAGCGGCGGTCGCCGCCGGCTTCCCGGGTGCCATGATCTCGACCCTGCCGCACGGCATCGGCAGCGTGCTGGATGCCCCCGACCTCGATCCATTCTGGGCGGCGGCGGACGAGACCGGCGCCGTCATCCACATCCATCCGAGCTACGACGCCGGCGACACGCGCGTCAACGATTATGGCCTCGCCAACGGCGTCGGCCGCATCAGCGACGCCATCGTCGCGGTGGCGCGGCTCCTGTGCAGCGGCCATCTCACGCGCTACCGCAACGCCAGGATCTTCGTTCCCATGGGCGCCGCCGGCCTGCCCTTCCTGCTCGGGCGCCTCGTGCGCAACCACGCGATCACGCCGGGCATCGGCGATCCGGCGCAAGGGCTCGGCTTGCTCTATACCGACAGTATCCTGCACGACCCGCGGGTGTTACGTTTCGTCGTCGAAATGATCGGCGCAGACCGCGTGATGCTGGGCTCCGACATGCCGTTCCCCATCGGGGACGCCGAGCCGGCCAAGATCGTCGCCGCGGCCGGGCTCAAACCCGATCAGGCCGCGTCGATCACGGGCGGGCTTGCCGAGAAACTGTTCCATGTCGCATGACGTTCACGAGCAATCGCTGCGATCGCGGCCATGGCGGCGGCAACGCCCATCGGCCCCGGACGGGCTGGGCAATGCGATGACCTCGTCGAGTATCAACCGGCGAAATGGGAGCCGATGCGATGACGACGTGTGAGCAAAACGATGTTCTCACGCGGACCGGGCCGGGGACGCCCATGGGCGGCCTGTTCCGCCGCTATTGGATTCCGGCCCTGCTGTCGGCAGAGATAGCGGAGCCCGATTGTCCGCCGGTGCGCGTCAAGGTGCTCTGCGAGCGCCTGCTGGCGTTCCGCGACACGGCTGGACGCGTGGGCGTGATCGACGAGTTCTGCGCCCACCGCGGCGTTTCGCTGTGGTTCGGCCGCAACGAGGAGAACGGACTGCGCTGCGCCTATCACGGCTGGAAATACGACGTCGCCGGCCGCTGCACCGAGGTTCCCTCCGAGCCCGAGGCGAGCGGCTTCTGCGGGAAGATCAGGCTCACGTCCTACCCTTGCGTCGAATTGGGCGGCGTCGTCTGGATCTATATGGGGCCGCCCGAGCGCCGGCCGCCGTTGCCCGGTTTCGAGTGGGTGCAGGTGCCGGCTGCCCATCGCTTCGTGTCGAAACGCACCCAGGAATGCAATTACCTGCAGGCGATGGAGGGCGGTATCGATTCGGCGCACGTGTCCTTTCTCCACCGCCACGACCTTCGCAGCGATTCGCTGCACGTCGGCAAGGGCGCCGAGCTGACGCGCGAGACCGACGCGCGCTTCGAGGTGGTGGAGACCAAAGGCGGCATGGTGATCGGCGTGCGCCGCCCGGCGCAGGACGGCCATCTCTACTGGCGCATCACCCAATGGATCATGCCGTTCCACACCATGATCCCGCCTTACGGCGAGAACGCGCTCAACGGCCACGCCTGGGTTCCGATCGACGACGACAACTGCATGTCGTGGTGTTTCACCCATCATCCGACGCGACCGCTGTCGGAGCACGAGCTCGCGGCCATGCGCGACGGCGGCGGGATCCACGTCAAGTTGATACCCGGGAGCTTCCGGCCGGTGGTCAACAAGGACAACGACTACATGATCGACCGCGCCGCGCAGAAGGCCAACAGGTCCTATTGCGGGGTGGCCGGCATCGCCATGCAGGACGCCGCGATCCAGGAAAGCATGGGCCCGATCCAGGACCGCAGCAAGGAGAACCCGGTCTCCACCGACAACGGCGTGATCATGGTGCGCGTCCGCCTGCGCAAGGCCGTGCTCGTCGCCCAGCAAGGCGGCGAGCCCGACGGCATCGATCCCGCCACCCATGCGGTGCGCTCGGCGTCGATCGTGCTGCCGGACAATGTCGGCTTCTACGAGGCCGCGGCCGCCGCGCTCAAGGCAAAAGTGGGAGTGGCACACGCCTCGGTTTGAATGCCGGCGACATCGTCCGACCACAACAAGACGCTCAGTGAGACGCCGCGACTTGCGCCACGCCGATGAGCGTTGCCACCGACATTCCCACACGTTTTTCAATGTCGCGCTCAAGGCTCGCCTGCAGGCCTGACGGTCGCCGAAGCGCCGGCACCCGCTTATTTCTTCGGCCCCGGCATGCCGTGCGGGTGCCCCGGCCCCCAATAGTTGGTCGGGGTGTCGTCGCCCCAGACCTTCGGCCGCTGCGGCCGGTCCTGGTGCCAGGGCCGGGGTTCGAAATAGCCGAGCTCCTCGTCGTGCATGACGTCGAGGTCGGTGAAGAACTCGACCGTGATGCCGTCCGGATTCTTGTGGTAGATCGCGATATTGTGGCCGATCAGATGCCGGATCGGACCCCAGAACAGCCTGACGTTCTTGCGCGCGAGAAAGTCGCAGGCGCGGTTGATCTCGGCTTCGTCGCGCAACTCGAACGCGATGTGGTGGATGTTGGCATTGTCGGCTTGCAGCAGGTTGATGGTGTGGTGATCGCGGCTGCAGCGCAGGAAGGCGAAGAAATCGCTGCGCCAGTCCGACACCCTGAATCCGAGCACGTCGCAATAGAATTTCACGGTTCCCGCCACGTCGGGCGTGTGGAAGGCGACGTGGCCGAGCTTGCGCGGCATGACGCCGGTATAATTGTCGTCCTCCCCGGCAAAGCCGTAATCCGCGAAGACTTCGATGCTCGTGCCCTTGGGATCGCTGAACACGATCGCCCGCGCGATGCCGGGCGTGATGTCGCTCCGCCGCTCGCTCTTGATGCCGGCCTTCGACAGGCGCGCGGAGAGCTCGTCGAGATCGCTGCCGGGCGCCACCTGAAAGGCAAGCCGCACCCCCGCGGGCCGTTCCCCGTGCTCGAGCACGATCACCTCTTGCCCCGGTTTGGTCGCGAGGACCGCGCGGCTCTTCTCCTTCGCAACCATGCTCAGCCCGACGACGCGCGTGTAATAGTCGAGCTGGCGCTCGAGATCGGGCGTGGTCAGCGTCGCATGCCCAATTCGTTTGACCTGCAGCATCGGACATCTCCTTTGGCACACGGCGCGGCGAATTTGCTTCGATAGGGCAGCGCAGCCCCTCCGTCATCCACCCGGCTTGTGCGCGCGCACCGGCACCGACATTGCGCCGATCGGATCGATCTCCGCGAGCATCACGTCGCCGGGCTTGAGCGGGCTTACCCCTTCGGGTGTTCCGGTAAAGAGCACGTCGCCGGGATAGAAGGTGTAGAAGGTCGAGCCCCACTCGATCAGCTTGCGGCAGTCGTAGATCAGCTGCTTGGTATTGCTGCTCTGCTTGAGCTCGCCGTTGACCGAGATCCTCAACGGGACGTTGTCGGGATCGGGAATCTCGTCGGCGGTGACCAGCCACGGCCCGAGCACGGAATAGGTATCGATCGACTTGCGGAAACTGCGGTCCTCGGGACCGCGCGCCGTCATGTCGAGGCCGATCGCATATCCGATGACGTAGTCGAGCGCCTTGTCGCGCGGGATATCGCTGCCCTGCTTGCCGAAAATGATCGCCAGCTCGACTTCGTGCTCGTTGCGCCGCTCGGGAAAGCGGATCGCCACGCCCTCGGACGGGCCGACCAGGGACGAATTCGCCTTGAGGAACAGGCCGGCCGTGCCGATGGCCGGCGACGGCTTGACGTTCTGCGTCGCCGCCCGCGCCGCCATCTCCTCGATATGCGCCGTGTAATTGGTGGGCGCGGCAACGAGCTTGGAGGGCCGCGCCACGGGCGCGAGCAGCTTGACCTGCGCGAGCGGCTTGCCCGGCGCCTTTGCCGCCATCTCCTCGAGCCGCGTGCGCCAAGTCGGCAAGGCCGCGATCACGGCGTCGCCCTTCATGGCATAAGGTGCGGCCGCCCTGATCTCGGTCTGCGCCGCGGTGACGTCGTGCACCAGGTCGCCGCGCACCACTCCCAAGCGGTCGTCATCGTACCGGCATAGCTTCATGGCATTCTCCCGTGTGAGCGGCTGATCGGGCCCCTGCGAGGCTCGGCCGAGGATGTTTCTGTTGGGTGGGCGAAGCCGCGAGGTCCCTTCGGCTTACAGGATTTCCTTATATGCGGGGTAGGGCCCGAACCCTGGTGGTCGTGAATTGTACGTTGCCGGACGCGCGGTATGCCTCATCTGATTCGCGGGCGGGTACGTTGTTGGGCACGGCGAGAAGCTTGACGCGTAGCGGCGGTTGCAATGCACGGGCTGCACCTGAAATGATGGTCATTCAATCTAGCATAAAGTCCGCGCCGGCTTGACGGGTAGTCCCTGGCCGCTTGCCTGCCGGCCTGCTTTGGGCACACTTTATGCCGGTCGTCGTTGCCGGAAGGAAGGGATCGACATGGCAGAGATCGTCGCCGCCTTCGGCGTCCCGCATACGCCCAATTTTCCCGCGCTGGTGGCCAAGCAAGGCCCGGATTGCCGGACGGCAAGGCTCTATGGCGAGGTCAAGGAGCATCTCCGTGCCGTGCGGCCGGACGTGCTGGTGATCTATACCGACGATCACTTCAACACGTTCTTCCTCGATAATTTTCCCATCTTCGCAATCGGGATCGCGGACCAGACCTCCGGCCCGAACGACCAGACTGTGATGCCGAGCTATCGCCTCCCGGTACAGGCGTCCCTGGCAAGCCACCTGCGTGCGAAGGCCGTCGCCGCCGGGTTCGACATTTCGCTGGCGCAGGATTTCGGCCTCGATCACTCCATCATGGTGCCGTTGCATTTCCTCACCCCGGACATGGCAATCCCGATCGTCCCGTTCTTCATCAACGGCTTGGCGCCGCCGCTGCCGAGCTCGCACCGCTGCTACGCGCTGGGCAAGACGGTGAGCGCCGCGATCGCGGATTGGCCGCGAGATGCGCGCGTGGCGGTGATCGGCAGCGGCAGCTTCTCGCTCGAGATCGGCGGGCCGAGAATCCCCCCGGCGAACGCGCGGGCACGCCCGACCCGCAATGGGTGAGGCGCGTGCAAGACCATCTCCAAGAGGCGCGCATCGGGGAGCTGGTCGAGGAAGCCACCCCCGCACGGCTGGCGCGGGCGGGAAATATCGGCGGCGAGCTGCTCAATTGGATCGCCATGCTCGGCGCGGTCGGTGGCCGCGCGCCGACATTCATTGCGTCCGAGCCCGACCACGGCCACGCCTATGCGGCCTGGCGCCTGGACTGAGCCATGAGCATCTACGCTGTCAACAAGCTCTGCCGGGACGCGCTGCACGATCTGGCGTTTCGCGAGGCGCTCGCGCGCGACCCCGAAGCGGCGATTGCGCCGTTGCCGCTCACCGACGACGAGCGGTCGGCCCTGCTCAACGGCGACGTGGCCTGGCTGTACGAGCGGGGCGCCCATCCGTTTCTGCTTGCCTACCTTACGCGCTGGGAACTGTTCGGCCTCACCGCCGCGCGCTACAGCGAACGCATACGGGCCGCACGCGAGCCCGCCGGCAGGGAGTAGGCAGCCGATGGACACCTCCGATCCGTTTCACCTCTTTCCCTATCGCGCCATCGCCGACCACCCGCCGGTGACCTGGCCGAACGAGGCCAAGGTGGCGGTCTGGGTCATTCCCAATATCGAACACTTCCATTGGGAGATCGGCAGCGCCGCGCCGGATGTCCGCAATCATTCGCGTCGCGATTACGGCAATCGCGTCGGCATTTGGCGGCTCATCGAAGTGATGGAGAAGAACGGGGTGCGCGGCACGGTCGCGCTCAACGGCGAGGTGGGAAAATACTATCCCCGCATCATGGAGGAATGCGCGCGGCTGAAATGGGAGCTGATGGGTCACGGCATGACCAACTCGGTCACGCTCACCGGTCTGCCCCGCGACCAGGAGACGGCGATCATCGCGCAAACCAAAGCAATCATCGAGGGTCTCGGCCAGCGGATGCGCGGCTGGCTCGGGCCGGGCCTCACCGAGACGTTCGAAACGCTCGACCTCCTGCGCGACCACGGCGTGGAGTATGTCTGCGATTGGGTGTGCGCCGTGGAAAGGCGGCGCTTTCCAGTGGGTGAAAGTCCCACCCGGCAATCGCTCCAGCCGGAAGCAACCGGAGCAGCTATGGAGGTGACGATATAGCTGGAGCCTTCGGAAAAGCGTGTCACGCATTGGTGACAGCGCGAGTGTGCAGGCCGTAACGCGAGTGAACGCCGAGCAAGCCTCGAAAAGGACAATGCGCAGGCCGACCCGACAACCCTTTCGGGGAAGGCTGACACGGCTGGGGGTGAATGAGCGGAGGAGTACGCCCAGCCGCTGCGCCGGGGTAGTGGCGACAGCATGTACACAAGGAAAGCGCGCGCAACACGGGAGACCCCAAGGCGCGGTCAGCGATGACCAACCGGACGCCCGCGAGGGACAGGCCGGACGCCCTGGGGAGACGGAGAGGTTCGCAGTACCGCGGAAGCCGGGTAATGCCGGGGGAGGGAAGGGACCTCAGTTCAAGACGAACGCAAGACGTAGTGAGGGACCTGGAGATTGGGCAACCTATCAACTCCGAAGAGTGTTCAGAAACTGCAGAAGGCGTTGCACGCGAAAGCGAAGGCAGAAGCCGGCTACCGTTTCTACGCCCTCTACGACAAGATCACCCGCGACGACATCTTGGCTCATGCCTATGCCCAGTGCCGCTCCAACAAGGGCGCACCGGGGGTGGACGGACAAGAGTTTGCGGACATCGAAGCGTATGGAGTGCAACGGTGGCTTGGCGAACTGGCGCTTGCGCTCAAGCAGGAGACTTACCGACCAGACCCCATCAGAAGAGTGTTCATACCGAAAGCCAACGGCAAACTCAGGCCGCTGGGCATCTCGACCTTGCGCGATCGGGTATGCATGACAGCAACGATGCTGGTGCTAGAACCGATTTTTGAAGCCGACCTTCCACCAGAACAGTACGCCTACCGTCCCGGGCGCAACGCCCAACAGGCGGTGGTCGAGGTGGAATTGCTGCTGTATCGGAGCCACCCGGAAGTCGTCGACGCCGACCTCGCGGACTACTTCGGGAGCATTCCACATGCCGAACTTCTAAAGTCGGTAGCGCGCCGGATTGTAGATCGGCGCATGCTGCATCTGATCAGGATGTGGCTGGAATGCCCCGTGGAAGAAACCGACGATCGAGGACGGAAGACACGCACAACCGAGGCTCGGGACAACCGGCGCGGCATTCCGCAGGGATCACCGATCTCACCATTGCTGGCAAACCTCTACATGCGCCGGTTCGTGCTGGGATGGAAGATGCTCGGGTTGGAGCGAAGCCTCGGCTCTCGTATCGTGACCTACGCCGACGACCTCGTGATCCTGTGCCGAAAGGGCAAAGCCGAAGAGGCCGTGCAGCGACTGCGCGAGATCATGGGAAAGCTGAAGCTCACGGTCAACGAGGAGAAGACACGGATCTGCAAGGTGCCGGAAGGGGAGTTCGACTTCTTGGGGTACACGTTCGGGCGGATGTATTCAGCGAGAACCGGCAAGGCGTATTTGGGGTTCCGGCCATCGAAGAAGAGCATCAAGCGCATGGTGGATAACATCCACGCGCTGACCGCCCGAACGGGGACATGGCAAGAGACCACAGGGATGGTGAAGAAGTTGAACCGCACGCTGCGCGGATGGGCGAACTACTTCGAAGTAGGCACCGTCACCAAAGCGTACCGGGCGATCGACAACTACACCGCTGTGCGGCTGCGCCGGTGGTTGCGCTTCAAGCACAAGGTCAGGCGCAGTAGGGGCGGGACTTATCCACTCTCGCACCTTTACGGGCACTTCGGGCTCGTACGCCTGTGCCGGCTTGGGCACGACGTGCCGTGGGTGAAGGCGTGAAGTCTTGTCCGAGAGCCGGATGCGGGAAATCTGCATGTCCGGTTCGATGAGCGGAATGTGGAAACGGAGTCAAGGTTGAACCACTAAGGCACCGCCAGACGAAAGGGGCGGACAACAGATATGTTCGGCCTACGGCCACCGCGCCACATCTCGACTCTACCAACGACGACCTGCCCTACCGCATGAACAACGGACTTTATGCCATTCCGTATTCCATCGAGCTGAACGACATGCCGCTGTTCAACATGCCCTCGATCGACATCGCGGATTTCCATCGCCGGATTTGCGAGAGCTTCGACGTGCTCTACGAGGAGGGCGAACGCAGCCCTCGTGTCATGGCCATCGCCCTGCATCCGTTCCTGATCGGCGTGCCGCATCGGATCAGATACCTGGACCGGGCGCTACGATACATCGCCGCTCACCCGCGCGTGTGGTTCGCCACCGGCCACGAAATCATCGAGGCCTATCGCAAGCAGGAGAATGCAGTGGCGTCAGGCCGGAGGTGATCGCAGGCAGTTACTGCGGCTTGAGCCCCGACTCCTGGAAGAACTTGGTCCAGCGTTTCAACTCGCCGGCAATGAAGGCGTTGAGCGTCGGAACGTCGGCGTCCATCGACAGGAACAGGTCGCGTTCGAATCGCTGCCTCACGTCCGGAGTCCGCAGCGATTGGCGAAGCTCCTGGTTGAGGCGGGCGACCATCGCGGTGGGAAGGTCTTTCGGTCCGGCAAGCCAAGACCAGATCGCGCCGCCGATATCCGGATGGCCGAGCTCGACGATGGTGGGGAGATCCTGCAACGCCTTGGCACGCTCGGTCGAGATCAATGCCAGCGGCACGAGCGTGCCGGCACGGATGTGCTCGATGGCCGAGGAGAGCGTGATGCAGCCGAGCGAAACGTGGTTGCCGAGCAGGTCGGTCATCACCGGCCCGCCGCCGCGATACGGCACGTGGTTGAGGTTCGGAAGGAGCCCCGGCTTGCGGATGAGCTGCTCGACGACGAGCGCGCCGAGCGTGGACTGGCCGGGCGAAGCCATGTTGAGGGGCCCGGTGCGCTTGCGCGCAAGCTCGGTGAGCTCGGCAAAGGACTTCACGCCCAGGGCGGGGTGGGCGACGATGATGAAACTTTCGCCCCCGATCATTGCAATATGGGTGAAATCCGACAGCGCGTCGTAACCCAGGTTGGCTGTCGTGGCGGCGCAAAGATGTGCGGGCCGTAGCCGCCGATCATCAAGGTATAGCCGTCCGGGTCGGCGCGGGCGACCTGGATGGCGCCGATGACCCCGCCTCCGCCGGGGCGGTTCTCGACGTAGAACTGCTGCTTGAAGGACTTCGACAGCTCTTCGGCTGCGAGCCGTCCGAGCCGGTCGGTGGTGCCTGCGGCCGCGAACGGAACGACGACCTTCACCGGCCGGTTCGGCCAGTCCTGCGCCGGGCACACGTGGCTCGGGATCAGAAGAACCGCCGCGAGCAACCCGCAGCCGCTCCATTTCAGGCCCGCCATCATTTCCTCCCTGGCCCGCTGTGCTCACGACAGCGGTGACATTGCGCTACTCGCCGATCACTTCGGGAGCATGCCGCTTTCCGAGGTCGCTCACAAGAATCGTCCGCGACGCTTTGCGCGATGCTTCAACGGCGCGCTGTGCCTGGCGCGTCGAGACTTGCGCTCGTGCGACGCCATGCCGGACCGACGCTCGGGTTGTCACGCGGCGAAATTCCAGTGACAATTTAAGGCGTTATTGGAAGGTTTCTAAGGAATCGACATGCCCGCTCGTTGCTTCGCCTGCTTGCAATCCCCGCGCAACATCGCTCTCGCGATGCTCCTCGCCTTGCTCTCGCCCGCGCCCGTTACGCTCGCCGCCGAAACGGTGACCATCGGTGATCTCGTCTTCGTCAACAAGGCGCTGGTCGGAGTTGGTCGCTTGCCCGCCGATCTGCGCGACAAGTTCGGCGAGACCTTCGGCTCCGGTTCCGGCATCACGGTCGACCCGAAGTCGTGGATGCGAACTCCCGACGGTTATTGGGGCACGTTCTACATGCTGCCCGACCGCGGCTACAATGTCAGGGAAACGACCGATTATCGTGCGCGCATCAATAAGCTCTCCGTCACCTTCAAGCCGCTCGACGATCCGCAGGCCGTTCCGCTCGCGCAGCGCCAAACGAGCGTCGTCGCGACGCCCGTCGACACGATCCTGCTCACCGACGCGGCGGGCGAGCCGCTCACCGGGCTCGACCCGAACGGCGTCCGCGTCGCGGCCAGCGGCTTGCCGGACCTTCCGCAGGCGCCGAACGGCCGCATCAGCATCGATACCGAATCGTTGGTGCTGCTGCCCGACGGCAGTTTCTTCATCGGTGACGAATACGGACCCTACATCTATCGCTTTTCGCCGACGGGACGCCTGCTGGCGGCGATCAGGCCACCGGAGGCCTTCATCCCAAAGCGCAGGGGCAGCGATCGCTTCTCCTCGAACAATCCCGCTCCAGGCGCGCAAGCGCCGGATCCGCCGAACCCGGAAACCGGCCGGCAGAACAACCAGGGCTTCGAAGGGCTGACGCTGACGCCGGGCGGCAGATTCCTGGTCGCCGCATTGCAGAGCGCGACCCGCCAGGACGGCGGCACGTCCGCGGAAACGCGCCGCTATGCCCGGCTGCTCTACTACGACATCGTCGACCTCGACCGTCCGAAGCTCGCGCGCGAGCAGGTCATACCGTTGCCCGTGTTCGAGAATGCGCAGGACCGAACGCGTGTCGCCGCCCAGAGCGAGCTGCTCGCGCTCGACGAGACCTTCTTTCTTCTGCTCTGCCGCGATGCCGGCAATGGCTACGGCGTCGACGGCGCGACCTCGCGCTACCGCAGCATCGAGCTCCTCGACACCGCGCGTGCGACCAACATCGCGGGCCTGCCGTACGACGGCACCCTACCGGTCGCTCCCAACGGCAAGCTGGCGGCCGGCGTCATGCCGGCGACGCTGACCCGCTACATCGACATCAACAACAATGCGGAATTGCACAAGTTCGGATTGCACAATGGCGAGCCGAACGACCGCAACAATCTCTCCGAGAAGTGGGAAGGCATGACGCTGGTGCCGGCCCTCGATCCCGCCAATCCTAACGATTACTTCCTGTTCGTAACGAACGACAACGACTTCATCACCCAGAACGGCTACCAGGCCGGGGCGCCGTACCGGGATGCGAGCGGCCTGGAGGTCGACACCATGCTGCTGGCCTACCGCATCACGTTGCCGGAACAAATGAAATAGACTAACGAGGCGAGGCGGCGACCGCCGTTGCTCCGGCCGTTCATCGGTGCAGGCGGGATTGCGAGCCTCCACCGCGGAACTATTGCACCGCACAAGCGAGGTGCGGCACCACGTCCCGCGCGCGGGCCGGCATTTCCGGGCATTGTCCCGTGTCGGCGGGCTGGCTTTGTCCGGATCGGCGTGCAAGTTACCGCACAACGGAGTTGTCCAAGGACTTCGTTGCAGGTGGCCGCACTTTAGACTGTGAGGGCAAGGTTCGTGGGGCGCGCAGCAAGAAGCTCAAGGGAGACACGTCAATGAAAGCAGTAGGGCATTCGGTCGTCGGCGCGGTGGCCGCGCTGTGGGTCGTGGAGGCGTTTGCGCCGTTCCCGGCGCTGGCGGCATGGGAACCGACGCGGCCGGTTGAATTCATCATACCTGCCGGCACTGGCGGCGGCGCCGATCAGATGGCCCGCACCATCCAGGGCATCGTCAGCAAGCACAACCTGATGAAGCAGCCGATGGTTGTGATCAACAAGGCGGGCGGCGCCGGCGGCGAAGGCTTCCTCGACGTGAAGGCCGCCCGCGGCAATCCGCACAAGATCATCATCACGCTCTCGAACCTGTTCACCACGCCGCTGGCCACCGGCATTCCCTTCAACTGGAAGGATCTGACGCCGGTTGCGATGCTCGCGCTCGACGAGTTCGTCCTGTGGGTCAATGCCGAGAAGCCTTACAAATCGGTGAAGGACTACGTCGACGCGGCGAAGGCGGCGAACGGCCAGATGAAGATGGGCGGCACCGGCTCGAAACAGGAAGATCAGATCATAACGGTGGCGATCGAGAAGAGCACGGGTGCCAAGCTCACCTATATTCCATACAAGGGCGGCGGCGAGGTCGCGGTGCAACTCGTCGGCGACCACGTCGATTCGAGCGTCAACAATCCGATCGAGGCGGTGGCGCAGTGGCGCGGCGGGAAGTTGCGGCCGCTCTGCGTCTTCGACGGCAAGAAGCTCGACTACCACGACAAGATCGTCGGCGACCTTGCCTGGGACAGCATCCCGACCTGCAAATCGCAGGGCCTCGACATGGAGTATTTGATGCTGCGCGGCATCTTCATGCCGCCGGGTGCAACCAAGGATCAGGTCGACTACTACATCGGCCTGCTCGAGAAGGTGAGACAGACCCCGGAGTGGAAGGATTCTCATGAAGAACGGCGCGTTCAATCAGTCCTTCATGACCGGATCCGACTACACGAATTGGGTCGCCAAAGAGGAAAAGCGGCACGAAGAGCTGATGAAGGCCGCCGGCTTTCTCGCCAAGAATTGACGTCTCGATGTCGATGCCGCCGGCGGGCTCCGACGCCCGTCGGCGCCACCGTCCTTCCGGCTGAAGGATGAACGATGGAAAATTCTCAGGACGCGAGCGGCCCGAGCCAGCGCGCGGTCGAGATCGGCGTCGCCGCATCCGTGATCCTGTTCGCGCTGATCGTCATCGCCGGCAGCCTGCAAGCCGGCATCGGTTGGGGCGCGGAGGGTCCGAAGGCCGGCTTCTTCCCGTTCTATGTCGGGGTGTTGATCCTGGTCTCGAGCGCCGTGAACTTGCTGCACATCAGAAGGGACGGCGCCGCCGGTGAGCTGTTCGCCGAATGGCGCCAGCTCGCCAAGGTGATGGCGATGTTGGTGCCGACCGCGATCTATGTCGCGCTTATTCCCTGGATCGGGATCTATGTCGCTTCGGTGCTGCTAATTGCCGCGTTCATGCGAGGGCTCGGCCGTTACGGCTGGAGCATGGTGGCCGCGGTCGCGCTGGGGGTGCCGCTCGCCACCTTCCTGGTCTTCGAGAGGTGGTTTCTCCTGCCTTTGCCGAAAGGACCGATCGAGGCGTATCTCGGATTTTGACGCCGGACGGATAGGCCCGAAGGAGTTGCGGTAACGAGACCGACTGCATGGAAGAGATCGTCAATCTGTTTCACGGCTTCGCCGTCGTCATCCAACCCTTCAACCTCCTGGTGATGCTCGTCGGCATCATGCTCGGCGTGATCATCGGCGTGCTGCCCGGCCTCGGCGGGGCCAATGGCGTTGCGATCCTGCTGCCGCTGACGTTCTCCATGTCGCCGACATCGGCGATCATCATGCTGTCGTGCATCTACTGGGGCGCGCTGTTCGGCGGCGCCATCACCTCGATTCTGTTCAATATTCCGGGCGAGCCATGGTCGGTGGCGACCACCTTCGACGGCCATCCCATGGCCCAGCAGGGCCGGGCGGGCGAGGCCCTCACCGCCGCTTTCACGTCGTCCTTCGTCGGCGCACTGTTCGCGGTGATCATGATCACGCTGGTTGCGCCGCTCGTCGCCAAGTTCGCCTTGCAGTTCGGGCCGGCGGAGAAGTTCGGGGTCTATTTCCTCGCCTTCTGCAGCTTCGTCGGCATGAGCAAGGAGCCGCCGTTCAAGACGGTGGCCTCGATGATGATCGGCTTCGCCTTGGCTTCGGTGGGCCTCGACAGCATCACCGGCCAGCTGCGGCTGACCTTCGGCTACACCGAGCTCCTCAACGGTTTCGATTTCCTCATCGCGGTGATCGGCTTGTTCGGCATCGGCGAGATTCTGCTCACCATCGAGGAGGGACTGACCTTCAAGGGCGGCGCGGCCGGGATCAATCCCAAGGTCGTGCTGCAGACCTGGAAGGAGCTGCCGCGCTACTGGATGACGTCGCTGCGCTCCTGCGTGATCGGCTGCTGGATGGGAATCAGCCCCGCGGGCGCCACGCCCGCTTCCTTCATGAGCTACGGCATCGCCAAGCGCGTGTCCAAGAACGGCGATCGGTTCGGCCGCGGCGAGATCGAAGGCGTGGTCGCGCCCGAGACCGCCGCGCACGCCGCCGGCACCTCGGCGCTGCTGCCCATGCTGTCGCTCGGCGTGCCGGGCTCGCCGACGGCCGCGGTGTTGCTCGGCGGTCTCCTGATCTGGGGCCTGCAGCCCGGACCGCTGCTGTTCGTCGAGCAGAAGGAGTTCGTCTGGGGCCTGATCGCCTCGATGTATCTCGGCAATGTCGTCGGCCTGCTGGTGGTGCTCACCTGCGTGCCGCTGTTCGCCGCGATCCTGCGCATTCCGTTCAGCATCATCGCCCCGATCATATTGATGTTCTGCGCGATCGGTGCGTACACCGTCCACAATTCGACCTTCGACATCGTGATGATGCTGGTGTTCGGCGTGCTCGGATACGTCCTGAAGAAGTGCAACTATCCGCTCGCCCCCCTGGTGCTGGCGATCGTGCTCGGCGACAAGGCGGAGGAGGCATTCCGTCAGTCGCTGCTGTCGTCGCAGGGAAGCCTCGGCATCTTCTTCTCCAACGGGCTGGTGAGCTCGATCATGGCGCTCGGCCTGATCGCCCTGTTCTGGCCATTGATCCAGAACGCCTTTACCCGGCTGCGCACCCGGCCGGCGCTCTGACCCGGCGGGTCCGGGCGCGGCGGCCGGCGGTGCCCCGACCTCGGTTGAGAGGCCAAAAAGGGGCCGAAAGCTCGATTGCGCGGCCGTCCGCTTCTGGAATATTGTATACCAGCATGAGCAACGCCGATCAGTCCCCCCGTCCGGCCGGTGTCCGGCTCGAGGCTCCTCCCGCGGGCGCGGCTCCGCCGCTGCACGTCGCGGTCGAGCCGATCGGCAGCCCCGAAAGCTTCAAGAGCCGCGCCTATTCCGCGCTCAAGGACGTCATCGTGGCGATGGACGTCTACCGCAGCCGGGACGATATCCGGCTCGACGAGCGGCGGCTCGCTTCGGACTTCGGCATCAGCCGCACGCC
Source organism: uncultured Alphaproteobacteria bacterium (assembly GCA_963758945.1). Classification (GTDB taxonomy): domain Bacteria; phylum Pseudomonadota; class Alphaproteobacteria; order Rhizobiales; family Xanthobacteraceae; genus VAZQ01. The sequence goes on from CAVWXY010000006.1 coordinate 96,106, forward strand.
GGTGCGCGAGGCCATGGCGCAGCTCGAGCGCGAGGGGTTCGTGCGCGCGGTGCCGCGGCGCGGCATCTACGTGGTGCGCAAGACCAAGCGCGAGGTGATCGAGATGATCACCGCCTGGGCGGCGCTCGAGGGGATGGCGGCGCGCCTGATCACCGGGAACGCGAGCGCGGAGGAGATCGCCGCGCTGCGCACCATGTTCGCCAAATTCGAGAACGGCGAGCTGCATGCCAGGCTCGACGAATATTCCGAGGTGAACATAGAATTCCACCAGGCCATCATCCGCATGAGCCGCAACGGCGTGCTGATCTCGCTCGCCGAGAATTTGTTCACGCACATGCGGATGATCCGGCGCAAGACCATCGGCGAGCAGGATCGCGCGGCGCGCTCGATCCGCGACCACATGACGATTATCGAGGCCCTCGAGGCGCGCGACACCGAGCGCGCCGAGGCGCTCGTGCGCGACCACGCGCTCGGCCTCGCCGACCACGTGGCGAAATACGCCGACTATTTGGACTGACACCGAAAAAAGTTTCGAGAGAGGGTTCCCATGGCTGACGCAGCAGTGAAAACAAAGCCGGCCACCACCGCGGAAGGCACGGAGCGGGAGCTGACGGATGGATTTCACCTCGTCATCGATGCGCTCAAGCTCAACGGCATCAACACGATCTACGGTGTGCCCGGCATCCCGATCACGGATTTTGGCCGTATGGCACAGGCCGCAGGCATGCGCGTCATCTCGTTCCGCCACGAGCAGAACGCCGGCAATGCGGCTGCAATCGCCGGCTTCCTCACCAAGAGGCCCGGCATCTGCCTCACGGTGTCGGCTCCCGGCTTTCTCAACGGTCTGACGGCGCTGGCCAATGCCACGACCAACTGCTTCCCGATGATCCTGATCAGTGGCTCGTCCGAGCGCGAGATCGTCGACCTGCAGCAGGGCGACTACGAAGAGATGGACCAGCTCGCCATCGCCAAGCCCCTCTGCAAGGCGGCCTTCCGCGTGCTGCATGCCGCAGACATCGGCATCGGCGTTGCGCGCGCGATCCGCGCGGCGGTGTCCGGCCGCCCGGGCGGCGTCTATCTCGATCTGCCCGCCAAACTTTTCTCTCAGGTCATGGACGCAGAGGCTGGAGCCAGGTCGCTGGTGAAGGTCATCGATCCGGCACCGGCCCAGCTTCCGGCTCCGGCTGCCGTCAAGCGCGCACTCGATGTCCTGAAGAGTGCCAAGCGCCCGCTGATCATCCTCGGCAAAGGCGCGGCCTACGCGCAGGCCGATGACGCTATCCGCGCTCTGATCGAAAAGAGCGGCATTCCTTTCCTGCCGATGAGCATGGCCAAAGGCCTGTTGCCCGACACGCATCCGCTGTCGGCGGGTGCGGCGCGCTCGACGGTGCTGAAAGATGCCGACGTCGTCATGCTGATTGGTGCCCGCCTCAACTGGCTGCTGTCGCACGGCAAGGGCAAGACCTGGGGCGAGCCTCATTCGAAGAAGTTCATCCAGATCGACATCGAGCCCAAGGAGATGGACAGCAATGTCGAGATCGTGGCCCCTCTGGTCGGCGACATCGGCTCCTGCGTATCGGCTCTGCTCGAGGGCATGGGCGGCAATTGGTCGGCCGCGCCGGCTGATTGGATCAACGCCGTCAATGCGCGCAAGCAAGAGAACATCGCCAAGATGGCGCCACGGCTGATGAAAAACTCGGCGCCCATGGACTTCCATAGCGCGCTCGGCGCCCTGCGCACCGTGATCAAAGAACGCCCGGACGTCATCCTCGTCAACGAAGGCGCCAACACCCTCGATCTCGCGCGCGGCATCATCGACATGTACCAACCGCGCAAACGCCTGGACGTCGGCACCTGGGGCGTCATGGGCATCGGCATGGGCTTTGCCGTCGCAGCCGCGATAGAGACCGGCAAACCCGTGCTCGCGATCGAAGGCGACAGCGCCTTCGGCTTCTCCGGCATGGAAGTAGAAACGATTTGCCGGTACGGCCTGCCGGTCTGCATCGTGGTCTTCAACAACAACGGCATCTATCGCGGAACCGACGTCAATCCCAGTGGCGGGCCTGACGTTGCGACAACCGTCTTTGTCAAAGACGCGCGCTACGACAAGATTGCGGAAGCATTCGGCGGCGTCGGCGTCCATGTGACGACACCCGACGAGTTGAGCCGGGCCGTGAACAAGGCCATGGACTCCGGCAAGCCGACCCTCATCAACGCGGTGATCGACCCGGCGGCCGGCAGCGAGAGCGGCCGCATCGGCAATCTCAATCCGCAAAGCGCGCTTCGCAAGAAAAAATAAGGGTGATGACTGGATGCCCGCTTATGCGGGCATCCAGCGGAGAATGAACGCGAGAGGAATGACAATGCGCAAGGCCACGAGGAAGACGCGGCAGAAGGCCGCCGCCAAGAAGGCGGCCGTGAAGAAGAAGGTGGTGAAGCTCAAGCCCAAGAAGGCGGCCGCCAAGTCCACCGCTGCGGCAAAGAACGCGCTGCCCAAGCCTTCGACCAAGCCCTGGGGCGAGGCCGGCAAGGCGCTCGACGGCGTGCGCATCCTCGATTTCACCCACGTGCAATCGGGCCCGACCTGCACGCAGCTTCTCGCCTATATGGGCGCCGACGTGATCAAGGTCGAACGGCCGGGCATCGGCGACATCACCCGCGGCCAGCTGCGCGACGTGAAAGGGGCCGACAGCCTCTACTTCACCATGCTCAACGGCAACAAGCGCTCGATCGCCATCGATTCCAAGCATCCCAAGGGCAAGGAGATCCTCGAGCGGCTGATCAAGTGCTGCGACGTGCTGGTGGAGAACTTCGCGCCCGGCGCGCTCGACCGCATGGGGCTCACCTGGGAGCACATCCACAAGACCAACCCGCGCATGATCGTGGCCTCGGTCAAGGGTTTCGGCCCCGGCCCCTACGAGGACTGCAAGGTCTACGAGAACGTCGCCCAGTGCGCGGGCGGCGCCGCCTCCACCACAGGCTTCCGCGACGGGCCGCCGCTGGTCACCGGCGCCCAGATCGGCGATTCCGGCACCGGCCTGCACCTCGCCTTCGGCATCGTCAGTGCACTCTATCAGCGCCTCCGCACGGGCCGCGGCCAGCGTGTGCTCGCCGCCATGCAGGACGGTGTGCTTAACCTCGCGCGCGTCAAGCTGCGCGACCAGCAACGCCTGAAGCACGGCCCGCTCACGGAGTACAGCCAGTATGGCGAAGGCATCCCGTTCGGCGCGGCGGTACCGCGCGCGGGCAACGATTCCGGCGGCGGCCAGCCCGGCTGGATCCTCAAGTGCAAGGGCTGGGAACGCGATCCCGACGCCTACATCTACTTCATCACCCAGGCGCCGGTGTGGGGAGCGATCTGCGACCTCATCGGCAAGCCGGAATGGAAGACCGATGCCGATTATGCCACGCCGCCGGCGCGCCTGCCGCGGTTGCGGCATATCTTCGACACCATCGAGCAGTGGACCATGACCAAAACCAAGTTCGAGGTCATGGAGATCTGCAACGCGGTCGATATCCCGGTCGGCCCGATCCTGTCGATGAAGGAGATCGCCGAGGAGCCGTCGCTGCGCAAGACCGGTACCGTGGTCGAGGTCGATCACCCCACGCGCGGCAAGTATCTGACCGTCGGCAACCCGGTCAAGATGTCGGACTCGATCACCGAGGTGAAACGCTCGCCGCTGCTCGGCGAGCACACCGAGGAGATCCTCCGTACCGAGCTCGGCTATTCCGACGAGGAGATCGCCGAGATCAAGGGATCGGGCGCCATCACCGCGCCGGAGAAAGGCGCGCGCGCCGAGGCGGCGTGAACGAGCACCGCTGTCGTCCCCGCGAAGGCGGGGAGCCAGTAACCCGAGGACACCGCAATACTGGATGCCCGCTTTCGCGGGCATGACACCGAATAAAACGGCGAGGGGAGTGCCAATGCGGATCGTGGTGCACGGCCAACAGGCGTTCGGCAAGGCGGTGCTCGAGGCGTTGCTCAAGCGCGGCGAGGACGTGGTCGCAGTCTACGTCGCGCCGGAGAAGGAGGGCGCCAAGGCCGATCCGCTCAAGGAGGCCGCCCTCGCCGCGAAGCTTCCGGTCCATCAGCCGGCGTCCTACCGCAAGCCCGAAGTATGGGAAGAGTTCAAGGCGCTCAAGCCCGACCTGCAGGTGATGGCCTTCGTCACGCTGTTCGTGCCGGAGGATTTCCTCAACATCCCGACCCGGGGCTCGATCCAGTACCATCCCTCGCTGCTGCCGAAATACCGCGGCCCGAGCGCGATCAACTGGCCGATCATCCAGGGCGACACCGAAACCGGGCTGTCGATCTTCTGGCCCGACAACGGCCTCGATACCGGTGACGTGCTGCTGCAGAAGACGACGCCGATCGGCCCCGACGACTCGCTCGGCACGGTCTATTTCGACCGGCTGTTTCCAATGGGGGTCGAGGCGATGCTGGAGGCCGTCGACCTGGTCAAGGCCGGCAAGGCGCCGCGCATCAAGCAGGATCACAGCCAGGCGACCTACGAGGGCCGCTGCGGTACGGACAACGCCCGCCTCGACTGGGGTAAGCCCTGGCGGCAGATCCACAACCTCATCCGCGGCTGCAATCCGGCGCCGGGCGCGTGGACGACCCTCAACGGGGAGGCGCTGCAGGTCTTCGAAGGGAAGCCGCTGCCCGCGCGCGATCCCAAGGGCATCGCCGGCAAGATGGGCGAGATCGTCGAGGTCGCGACCGACGGTTTCACCGTCGTCTGCGCCGACGGCCGCATCAAGGTTCTGCGCGTGAAGCCCGCCGCCGGGCCCAAGGTCGCGGCCGGCGAATTCGCCACCACTGCAAAGCTCACCCCCGGCACGAGGTTCTCATGACTCCGACTCCCGCGACCGCCGCCAAGGCTCCGACCATCGCCGCGCAGCATCTCAATCCGAAATCCGACATCGAGATCGCCCAGGCCGCCAAGATGCGGCCGATCATCGACATCGCGCGCGAGCGGCTGGGCATCGGGCCGGAGAATCTCGAGCCCTACGGCCACTACAAGGCGAAGGTCTCGATGGACTTCATCAAGTCGCTGCGGAACCGTCCCAACGGCAAGCTGGTCCTGGTGTCGGCGATTACCCCGACGCCGGCGGGCGAAGGCAAGACCACGACCACGGTCGGCCTCACCGACGCGCTCAACCGCATCGGCAAGAAGGCGATGCTGTGCCTGCGCGAGCCCTCGCTCGGGCCGTGCTTCGGCGTCAAGGGCGGCGCCGCCGGCGGCGGCTACGCCCAGGTGGTGCCGATGGAAGACATCAATCTGCATTTCACCGGTGACCTGCACGCCATCGGCACCGCCAACAACCTGCTCGCGGCGCTGATCGACAACCACCTCTACTGGGGCAATCCGCTCGGCATCGACAGCCGGCGCGTCACGTGGCGCCGCGTGATGGACATGAACGATCGCGCGCTGCGCTCGATCGTCTCCTCCCTCGGCGGCGTCGCCAACGGCTTCCCGCGCGAGGACGGTTTCGACATCACCGTAGCCTCCGAGGTGATGGCGATCTTCTGCCTCGCCAAGGATCTGGACGATCTCAAGCAGCGCCTGTCGAAAATCGTCATCGGCTATACCCGCGACCGCAAGCCGGTGCGCGCCGGCGACCTCAAGGCGCAGGGGCCGATGACGGCCCTGCTCAAGGACGCGCTTTCACCCAACCTGGTGCAGACGCTCGAGGGCACGCCCGCCTTCATCCACGGCGGCCCGTTCGCCAACATCGCCCACGGCTGCAACTCCGTGCTCGCCACCACCACCGCGCTCAAGCTCTGCGACTACGTGGTGACCGAAGCCGGCTTCGGCGCCGATCTCGGCGGCGAGAAGTTCCTCGACATCAAGTGCCGCAAGACCGGCCTTTCCCCGGACTGCGCGGTGCTGGTCGCCACCATTCGCGCCCTCAAGATGCACGGCGGCGTCAAGAAGGAGGACCTCAAGAGCGAGAACCTCAAGGCGCTCGAGGCCGGCATGGCCAACCTCGCCCGCCACGTCGAGAACGTGCAGAAATTCGGCATCGTCCCGGTGATCTCGATCAACCGCTTCAGCGCCGATACCGACGCCGAGATCGCGCTGGTCAAGGAGCATGCCAAGAAGCTCGGGGTCGAGGCGCTGATGGCCGATCACTGGGCCGAGGGCGGCCAGGGCGCGGCTGACGTGGCGCGCGCGGTGGTCAAGGTGGTCGAGAGCGGCAAGAGCAAGCTCAAGCTGCTCTACCCCGACGACATGCCGCTGATCGACAAGATCCGCACCGTCGCCACCGAAATCTACCGCGCCAAGGACATCGACGTGCACAAGCCGGTGCGCGACCAGCTCGAGTCGTTCGAGAAGATGGGCTACGGCAAGCTGCCGATCTGCATGGCCAAGACCCAGTACAGCTTCTCCACCAATGCCGACGTCAAGGGCGCGCCCGAGGATCACGTGGTGACGGTGCGCGAGGTGCGGCTCTCCGCCGGCGCCGAATTCGTGGTGGCGATCTGCGGAGAGATCATGACCATGCCCGGCCTGCCGCGGGTTCCCGCCGCCGACGCCATCGACGTCGGCGCCGACGGCAAGATCGTCGGGCTGTTCTGAGAGACCTGCTGCATCACTCCGATCGTGGCAGCCAATACACCAGCGAACAGTTCCAGCGGCTGATGGCCGATCATGGCGTCGCCTGCAGCATGAGCCGCTCAGGCAACGTCTGGGACAATGCGGCGATGGAGAGCTTCTTCTCCTCGCTGAAGACTGAGCGAACGGCGCGCAAGACGTACCGCACACGCGATGAAGCCAAGGCCGACGTGTTCGATTACATCGAGCGCTTCTACAACCCGAGACGTCGGCACTCGACAATCGGATATCTGAGCCCGGTGGTGTTCGAGCAGCGGATGCGATTAACTTAAGCGGGCGTCAACCGAACCGGCAGCAGGCCACGTCGGTATTCCTAATATTCATTTGATCCAATCCGCGATCGAGCGTCCATACAATGGTTACTATCGTGGGATCGCGAGGAAGGCGTCCGCCCTCGTGAGCCCGGTTCCCATGGAACTCAACGCCTTCGTCGGGCTGAAGCGGCGCACGACGATGTCCGCTTCACGCCGCTCTCAAGGGAATGCGGATTTGATGGTAGTGGGTGACGGGTCCATCTGGGGCCGGAGCGGCTGAGGATTTTGGTGAGTGGGCACCTTTGCCCTGTGGAGCGCGCGCGCTCGGCGAAATGGTGGCTTGCCGGCCGCAGGCTCGGGGAGGTCGCCGCGCTTCAAGTGCTTGCCCTGAAGACGAACAAGAGGGCATCGGGGCCTCCAGGAACCTCCGGCAAATGGAGGGCGTTCAGAAACAAGTAGCGCCATCAAGGACGGGCGCTATGCTGCAATCATCAACAATTCAACCGGGAGGAGCATCATGAAAAGACATTTGACGGCATTGGTGCTCGCCGGCAGCTTGGCGACGGCCACGATGGCCACGCCGACGCCGGCGCACGCTCGCTGGGGTTGGGGTTGGGGCCTCGGCGCATTTGCGCTGGGCGCGTTTGTTGGCGCTGCTCTGGCTCGTCCGGCCTATGCGTATGGGTACTACCCAGCGTATTCGTACGGCTACGGCTACCCGGCCTATTCCTACGGTTATGCCTACCCAGCCTATTCCTACGGCTATGCCTACCCAGCCTATTCCTACGGCTATGCCTACCCGGCCTATTCGTATGGCTATGGCGGCTACTATGGCCGCTACCGCCCGTACTACCGGCCTTACTACCGTCCTGCCTTCTATGGAGGCCATCGGGCGGCCCGGCGGGTTGCGATCCATCGCGCCCGCAGGCACTGAGCCGGCGGCTCGCGTTGCAAGCGGCCGGGACGCATCGCAACCGGACCTATGCTGCACCGGCGAACCAGTTCGCGAGTGCGGTATTCCTGCGAAGTCATCGAACACAGACTACCGCCCCATGGAGTCCGGGCGCCCCGGGGAGAAGGGAATCGCGATCGACCTGACTTCGAACCCCGCGAGTACTGCGCAGGGAGGACAGGCCTATGACCCGCCGCAATCTGGAAAGCGTTGCGCAGACGCTGGTAGCTGAGGGAAAAGGAATCCTGGCGGCGGACGAGACCATCCCTACGCTGACGAGGCGATTCGACGCCCTCGGGATCCCGTCGACCGAGGAAACCCGGCGCAGCTACCGGGAAATGCTCTTTACCTCCCCTGGCGCCGCCGAGTTTATCAGCGGCGTCATCATGTATGACGAAACGATCCGTCAGAGGAGTTCCGGCGGGGCGCCGCTGGCCGAGGCGCTCGCGCGCCAGGACATCCTTCCAGGGATCAAGGTCGACACGGGCGCGAAGCCGCTTGCTGGCTCTGCTGACGAGACCGTGACCGAGGGCCTTGACGGTCTACGGGATCGTCTCAGGGAGTACGGTGGCATGGGTGCCCGTTTCGCGAAGTGGCGGGCGGTCATCCATGTCATGGACGCTCTGCCGAGCTCTGCTTGCGTCAATGCAAGTGCACATGCGCTGGCGCGGTACGCTTCCCTTTGTCAAGAGCAGGACCTCGTGCCCATCGTCGAGCCGGAAGTGCTCATGGACGGGTCGCATACGATCGAGCGCTGCGAGGAGGTCACGGGGACGGTTCTGTACGCGGTGTTTCACGCCTTCTTCGAGCAGGGCGTCGCGCTGGAGGAGATGCTGCTCAAGCTCAACATGGTTCTGGCAGGCAAGGAGTGCGACCGCCAGGCCCCTGTGGAGGAGGTCGCGACCGTGACCTTGCGCTGCTTGCGCCGGCACGTGCCTGCCGCGGTGCCCGGCATCGTGTTCCTGTCGGGCGGCCAAAGCGCCCGCCTAGGGACCGCCCATCTGAACGCAATCAACCGGCTCCCGGGCCCGAAGCCCTGGAAGATCAGCTTCTCCTATGGGCGGGCGCTTCAGGATCCGGCGCTGGAGGCGTGGCATGGGCGGGACGAGAATCTAGCGGCCGGCCAGAAGGCTCTCTATCGCCGGGCCAGAGCCAACGGGGCGGCGAGCGTCGGGAAGTACACGGACGAGATGGAGGAGGCATCGCCAAGCATTAACGATCCGCCGCACCGTCGCGACTGGCGCGACGACTGATAAGCGCGGCCATTGCGCCGTCTGTGCATGCGCACTCAAATGTCACAGGATTTCAGAGGAGGCAATGATGGCAAGCGCGCTGGCGAATAAGGAGCGGGCATTGATAGATGCGTACTGGCGGGCGGCCAACTACCTGTCGGTCGGCCAGATCTATCTCTATGACAACCCGCTGCTCAAGCAATCCCTCACAAAGGAGCACATCAAGCCCCGGCTCCTCGGCCACTGGGGAACGACGCCAGGCTTGAACTTCATCTACGTTCACCTCAACCGGATGATCAAGAAGCACGACCTCGACATGATCTACATCACCGGCCCCGGGCATGGCGGTCCCGGCCTGGTCGCGAACGCCTACCTCGAGGGCACTTACAGCGAGATTTATCCGAACATTTCTCCCGATGAAGAAGGGCTGAAGCGCCTGTTCACCCAATTCTCCTTCCCGGGCGGCATTCCGAGCCACGTTGCGCCGGAGACGCCCGGTTCGATTCACGAAGGCGGCGAGCTCGGCTATGCCCTCTCGCATGCCTACGGAGCCGCCTTCGACAACCCCGATTTGATCGTTGCCTGTGTCGTCGGCGACGGCGAAGCGGAGACTGGACCGCTGGCAACAAGCTGGCATTCGAACAAGTTCCTGAACCCGGCGACCGACGGGGTGGTTTTGCCGATACTCCACTTGAACGGCTACAAGATTGCCAATCCCTGCATTCTCGCCCGCATCAGTCATGAGGAGCTGGATCACTTATTCCGCGGTTACGGCTACACGCCGTATTTCGTCGAGGGGGATGAGCCGGAAAAGATGCACGAGCTGATGGCCGCCACGCTGGATAAGGCCGTCGGCGAAATTGAGCGCATCAAGTCGGATGCGCGTCGGGATGGTTTCAAGGAACGCCCCCGCTGGCCGATGATCGTGCTTCGCACACCCAAGGGCTGGACGTGCCCGAAGGAAATCGATGGGAAGCGCACCGAGGACTACTGGCGCTCGCACCAAGTGCCGATGGGCGAGATGCACGAGAACCCGGCCCATGTGCGCCTCCTCGAAGAGTGGATGAAGAGCTACCGACCCGCGGAGCTCTTCGATGACAGCGGCCGGCTCCGCCCCGAGTTGGCCGAACTTGCCCCTCAAGGCACCCGGCGCATGAGCGCCAACCCGCACACCAATGGCGGGTTGCTGCTACGCGACCTGCGCCTGCCGAATTTCCGCGACTACGCTGTCGACGTGACCGCACCCGGCGCCGTAATGGCCGAATCGACGCGAGTCATGGGCCGGTTCCTGCGCGATGTGATGAAGCTGAACATGGAGGCACGAAATTTCCGGCTGTTCAGTCCCGACGAGAACAACTCGAACCGCTGGCAGGACGTGCTCGAGGTCACCAATCGTGCCTGGGTCGCGGATACCTATGCCTGGGACGATCATCTGGCACCCGACGGGCGCGTCATTGAGATGCTCAGCGAGCACCAATGTCAGGGTTGGCTCGAGGGCTATCTCCTGACCGGCCGGCACGGCTTCTTCTCTTGCTATGAGGCGTTCATCCACATCATCGATTCGATGTTCAACCAGCACGCCAAGTGGCTGAAGGTGTGCAATCACATTCCCTGGCGGCGGCCGATCGGTTCGCTGAACTACCTCTTGTCGAGCCATGTCTGGCGCCAGGACCACAACGGCTTCAGCCACCAGGATCCGGGATTCATCGATCACGTCGTCAACAAGAAAGCCGAGGTCATCCGCGTCTATCTGCCGCCCGACGCCAACTGCTTGCTCTCGGTCACCGACCATTGCCTGCGCAGCCGCAACTACGTCAACGTCGTCGTCGCCGGCAAGCAGCCCGCTCCTCAGTGGCTGACGATGAACGAGGCGCTGAAGCACTGCGAAGCCGGACTCGGCATCTGGGAGTGGGCCAGCAACGACCAGGGCGGCGAGCCCGATGTCGTGATGGCGTGCTGTGGCGATGTGCCGACGCTGGAGACGCTTGCCGCTGTCGACCTCCTTCGAAGACACGCGCCCGATCTGAAGGTCCGGGTCATCAACGTCGTCAATCTGATGAAGCTGCAGCCATCGAGCGAGCACCCGCACGGCCTCTCGGATCGCGATTTCGACGCGTTGTTCACGACCGACAAGCCGATCATCTTTGCCTTTCATGGCTACCCGTGGCTGGTTCACCGGCTGACCTACCGGCGCGCGGGCCACCACAACATCCATGTGCGCGGCTATAAGGAAGAGGGCACCACCACGACGCCGTTCGACATGTGCGTGCTGAACGATCTCGATCGCTTCCACTTGGTAAGCGACGTGATCGACCGCGTGCCGAAGCTTGGGGCGCGAGCCGCTTACGCCAAGCAGGCGATCCGGGACAAGCTCATCGACCACAAGGAGTTCATCGCCCGCTATGGTGACGATATGCCCGAGATCACCGGCTGGCGGTGGGGGCAGGAGGCAGCTTCTGCGGCAGTTCGTTCGACGGAGGCCGACAACGTCTGACCTGCTGGCGGGAGGCGAACGTGAACGTGTTCGCGATCAGGCATGGCGAGACCTCGTGGAGCCTCAGTGGCCAGCACACCGGTACGTCGGACATTCCGTTGACCGACAACGGTCGCCGGCTTGCGGAGCGGATGCGGCCGGTACTCGCCACCAACGTATTTGAGCTTGTTCTCTGCAGCCCGATGCAGCGGGCGCGAGAGACCTGCGAGTTAGCGGGCTTCGGTGATAGAGCCATCATCGACCCCGACCTCATCGAGTGGAACTACGGCGAGTACGAGGGACTGACGCCCGAACAGATCCACGAGGCGGTGCCGGGCTGGCTGATCTTCCGGGATGGATGCCCGGGCGGTGAGGCGCCGGAACAAGTAGGTATGCGAGTGGACCGGGTGATAGCCCGGTCGCGCGCGGTAGCCGGCAATACCGCGCTGTTCGCGCATGGACACCTGCTGCGCGTGCTGGCGGCGCGCTGGATCGGCTTGCCCGCGAGTGGCGGTCAGCACTTTCTGCTGAATACGGGCACACTCTGTGTGCTCGGCCACTACCACGAAATACCGGCTGTGCGGATTTGGAACGGGCCTTTGCTCGACGAAGCCGCGTGATGATCGGACAGACCAGAAGCTGGAACACTAGTGAGGCGGAGTCTCGAACAAGATGGCTGCGAACTCGATCCAGTTCTTGAGCATCTCCATCCGGTCGCTACCGGGCCCACGAGTGGCTCAAGAGGTTGCAGTCGAAAGGATGTTCTTTGGTGAACAGGAGAACGACCCATGCCGCAGCCGGATAGCAAGCGCGTCAGCCGCGACCGGTATGACGCCGTCCTCTTTGATCTCGACGGTGTGGTAACGGACACCGCCAGCGTCCATGCGATGTGCTGGAAGCAGATGTTCGACGAATATCTTCAGAAGCGTGCGTGCCAAAGAGGAGAAGTATTCCGCCCCTTCGACCTTGCCACGGACTACCGACTCTACGTGGATGGCAAGCCCCGTTTCGACGGCGTTCGCGACTTTCTGGCCTCACGCGGCATCCAACTCCCCGAGGGCAACCCTGACGATCCCGCAGAAGTCGAAACGGTGTGCGGACTCGGGAATCGCAAGAACGACCTGGTCAACCATGTCATCGCCGACGTGGGCGTCGAGCCTTACGACGGAACCGTGCGATTCATCCATCAGCTCCGACGCAATGGGTTCAAAATTGCCGTGGTCACCTCGAGTCAAAACTGCACGGCCGTGCTGAAGGCCGCCAAATTAAACGACCTCTTCGAGGTGCAGGTCGATGGCAACACGATCCATGCGCAACGTCTTGCCGGTAAGCCCGCCCCGGATACGTTTTTGATGGCCGCAAAGCTTCTGGGGGTTGAACCGACACGTACCGTTGTCATCGAGGATGCCATTTCCGGAGTCCAGGCCGGTGTTAATGGGAGGTTCGGACTTGTGATCGGTATCGCGCGCAAGGGGAATGCGGAGGAACTGAAGCATCACGGCGCTCATCTGGTAGCCGACGATTTGGCCCAATTGCTTGACTGACCAACGCCTCGCGCTGCCCTGGGAGGAACAGCCCGATGCTACACCATGAACGTCTCCGACCACCGTCCCGTGACTATCCAGCCGACGAGTGGAACGTCATCGAAAAAGCGTTTCGCCCCGAATTCCTTGCCCAGCTCGAAACGATGCTGGCGCTCGGCAATGGATACCTCGGCATGCGCGGGGGCCCGGAGGAAGGCGGCCCCAACTCTGAAAACGGCACTTTCATTAATGGGTTCTATGAAACATGGCCGATCGTCCATGGAGAGGACGCTTACGGTTTCGCCAAGACTGGCCAGACCATCTGCAACGTGACCGACAGCAAGATCATCAAGCTGTTCGTGGACGACGAGCCCTTCTGGCTGCCGAATGCGGCCCTGCTAAGCTACGATCGCCGGCTCAACATGAAGTCCGGAACGCTCGACCGGGAAATCCTCTGGGAGACCCCGGCCGGCAAACAGGTATCGATCACATCTCGGCGTTTGATCTCCTTCGTCAACAGGCACGTGGCCGCCATCTCCTATCGTGTGACTCTCCTCAATGCGCAGGCCTCTGTTGTGGTCTCTTCGGAAATGGCGACGAATGAAGCGGGTGCTCGCAGCGCCGAGGACGATCCGCGACTGGCGAGAGCTTTTTCTGGCGGGTACTCCATCCCCGAACCAGCTATTCCAAAGACCGGCGCATCGTGCTGTGCCACGCGACTGAAAAGAGCGCCTTCACGCTCACATGTGCGACTGATAGCGCGCTGGAGAGCTCTTGCCCGTACTCCTACAAGGTCGCGCACAACGATGACTTCGGCCAAGTCGCCTTCACAGTCGAGGCGCAGCCCGGCTGTCCGATCCACCTTACCAAATATATAGTCTATCACACCTCGCAGACGGCCTCAGCCGAAGAGCTCGGCGGCCGTGCTGAATGGACAATGGATCGCGTAGTGAGCCAGGGTTTCCAGCAGCTGCTCGCCTCGCAAGAGCAGTACATGGACGAGTTTTGGCGCCGGAGCGATGTCCGGATCAAGGATATCAGGGAAGACCGAATCAAGCGCAGCACCGTGGAAATCCAGCAAGCGATCCGCTTCAATCTTTTTCACATCCTGCAGGCCTCGGCGCGCGCGGAAGACACGGGTGTGCCCGCGAAGGGGCTCACCGGACAGGCCTATGAAGGGCACTACTTCTGGGACACCGAGATCTACCTGCTGCCGTTTCTGACGTACACCTCTCCCCGGATCGCCAGGAACCTCCTGGCGTTCCGCTACAAGATGCTGCCTCGGGCACGAGCACGCGCACAGGAACTAGGCCATCGCGGAGCGATGTTTCCGTGGCGCACCATCAGCGGGGAAGAAGCATCGGCATATTACGCGGCCGGAACCGCACAATATCACATCAACGCGGACATCATGTACGCGCTGCGCAAGTATGTGCAGGCAACCGGCGACGAACCGTTCCTGCGCGACTACGGTGCCGAGATGCTGGTGGAAACCGCACGCCTGTGGGCAGACCTAGGCTTCTACTCGGACGCAAAAGGGGGAAAGTTCTGCATCAATGGTGTGACCGGGCCTGATGAATACAATGCAGTGGTAAATAACAATGCATATCAGTAGTGTCCGGTTAAGTTGAAGGGTGTTGCCGGAAAAGGCAATTGTGACGGGCTTTTTTTGGCTCCGACTGGTGTCCCCGACTTGAATTGAAAATGGCGTGTTGGGCTAGCGTCCGGGATTTCGCCACCCCGGAGTCGCCATGTACGTCGGCAAGACCCTGTTCGCGCAGGTCATGGATTTCCTGCCATGGAAGACTTTCCATCGCATCGTGGATCATTTGCGCTGCCGGCGCTGACCATTTGCGCCCTGTACCGGTGCCGATGGCAGGTGGAGCTGTTTTTCAAGTGGATCAAGCAACACCTGCGCATCAAACGCTTCTACGGCACCTCGGAGAACGCCGTCCGGACGCAAATCTGGATTGCCATCAGCGTCTATGTGCTGGTGGCGATCATCAAAAAGCAACTTCGCCTGGATGTGACCCTGCATACGCTGCTACAGATTTTGTCGCTGACGCTCTTCGAGAAATTGCCGCTGCAACAAGCCTTCAAGCGCGTCGATCCGGTCGAAAACAACCTTATCTCCGACAGGCAGTTGAAATTGTTCGAGTTTTAACCGGACACTACTGAATGCATATACGAACTTGATGGCCCGCGAAAACCTGCGGTACGCAACTCAGGTTGTCGAGTTCTTACGGAAAACAGAACCGGACGCGTACGACGCCCTTGTACGCAAGACGGCGCTCGAGCCCTCTGAGGTGAACGCATGGATCCGCGCGGCGGAGAACATGTATGTGCCGTATGACGAGAAGCTGGAGATCATCCCGCAGGATGACAACTTTCTGGACAGAGAGCCCTGGGATTTCCGCAATACGCCGCGCGACCGTTATCCGCTTCTTTTGTTCTACCATCCGCTGAATATTTACCGGAAGCGAGTGATCAAACAGGCGGACGTCGTCTTGGCCATGTTCTTGTTGGGCGATGTTTTCCCCCCAGAGATGAAGAAGCGTAACTTTGATTTCTATGATCCGTTGACCACAGGCGACTTATCTTTGTCGTCGTGCGTCGAGGCGATCATCGCCGCACAAACCGGCGATATGGACAAAGCGATTCGCTACGGAATGGCGGCGCTCTTGATGGACCTGGCCGACGTGGGCGGCAACGTGAAAGACGGCTGCCATATCGCCTCGATGGGCGGCACCTGGATGATGCTCACCTATGGCTTCGGCGGTATGCGGGACGATGACGGGACGTTGTCGTTCTGGCCACGCCGTGCGCCGGAGGAGAACGCCATACTTCGATTTCCCTTAACCTATCGCGGCCAGCTCCTGGAAATCGAGATCGGTCTGGACAAGGTGGAGTATGCGCTGCGTCAAGGTGAGCGCCTTGTGATCCGCCACGAAACGGAAGAAGTCGAGCTGACTCGGGTAAGTCCGTTGGCGGTTCGGCCAGTAAGCAGGAGATGAGGAGTTGGTCTAAGATGCTGATTGATTGCCCGCATGATCGCTCTACAGATGATCGCACAAACCTACAGACGCCGATGACGGCGTCATGATGGCTGCTCTCGGCGACGGCTGCTCCGCCGGTGCCGTCGCCAAATGCATGAATGCGCAAGTGGCGGCGTGCCAATAGGCACCTGCTGGAGCGAATTCTCGTGGTGGCGGCAAGCAAGAATCCGCGCAGAGGGGCCATGAGCGTCAAGTCTTCCCCTGCCGGCAACCGCAAGCGTACGGCAATGCGGCAAGAACAAGCGGCTGCTGCACTGAGATCCTCGATCAAGGGCGTGGCTGGACGTCGCCCCCGGATCAAAAGCGTGCTGGTGATCGACGTAGGTGGCACCTCAGTAAAGATCCTTGCCACCGGCCAAACAGAAAGTCGATCGTTTCGATCCGGACCGACGCTCACTCCCAGCCGAATGGTGTCAGGCGTGAAAAAGCTCGCCGCGGACTGGACATATGATGTGGTCTCGATCGGCTATCCGGGCGCGGTTTTGGGCGGCCGGCCGGCTGCAGAACCCATCAACCTGGGACGTGGCTGGGTCGCGTTTGATTTCGCGCGGGCCTTCGGTCGTCCCGTCAAGGTCATAAACGACGCCGCCATGCAGGCCTTGGGGAGCTATAAGGGTGGCAAGATGCTGTTTCTAGGCCTTGGAACAGGACTGGGCACCGCCTTGATCATCGAGGGCATAGTCAAGCCAATGGAGCTTGGTCATCTGCCGTACAAGAAACGCACCTACGAGGATTACGTTGGACGTGCCGGCCTGGAACACGACGGTAAGAAAAGGTGGCGGCGCCATGTGGCCGACGTCGTCGAGCGCCTCATCGCGGCGCTGCAGCCGGATGACACGGTGATCGGAGGAGGCAACGTCAAGAGGCTCGACGCACTGCCTCCGCGGTGTCGCGCGGGCGAAAATGCCAATGCGTTTCGCGGGGGTTTTCGATTGTGGTCAGGAGCCGATGTGCTCCCGCCGAACCCGACGCCCGGACGACCTCGTCCCAGCAAAAAAGTAACCACTAAAAGAAGGTCTGAGACTGGTGGATCGGAGAGCCGCCAACGCGATTGACGAGCAAGCTCACGGACATGGTCGCCGGCCGTTCAAGGATGGCCAAGGGATGATCCGGCGTCGGTCGGGTCAAGTACTCCAGGAGGATGCATGGGAACTGCAATCGCGAGCGATTCCCGAGCCAGCGCAGGCGACCGGATTGCTCTCACGAATGTTCGCACTGGACTTGGAGCGGATGCGATCGCCACGGCCCTGATCGAGAACCTGCACTGCCTGCAGGGAAAACTGCCACAGCACGCGACGCGCAACGATTGGTACATGGCCCTCGCATATACCGTTCGCGACCGCATGATGGATCGCTATGTAGCGTCCGTGGCATCAATTACCGGGACCAACACCGCCGCCAAGGCCGTTGCGTATCTTTCGGCTGAGTTCTTGACCGGGCCGCATCTGGGAAACGGCCTCATCAATCTCGGGATCTGGCAGGCCGTAGAGGAGGCGCTGTCGCGAGTGGGGCAAGATCTGTCGAGCCTCCTGGAGCAGGAGGAAGAACCTGGATTAGGCAATGGCGGGCTAGGCCGGCTGGCCGCCTGTTACATGGACTCGCTAGCGACGCTCAACGTTCCGGCCATCGGCTACGGCATCCGTTATGAGTTCGGGATCTTCGATCAAGCAATCTGTGACGGCTGGCAGGTCGAGGTCACGGACAAGTGGCTGCGCTTCGGCAACCCCTGGGAGATCGTGCGTTCGGAAATCGCGTTCGATGTGAAGTTCGGAGGGCGCACGGAGCCGTACCACGACGAGGCCGGCCGATATCGCGTGCGCTGGCTTCCCGAAAAAATTGTCAAGGGCATCGCCTACGACACCCCCGTCCCGGGCTACCGAATGCCCGCCACGAACCTATTGCGCCTGTGGAAGGCCGAAGCCACTGAATCCTTCGATTTCGACGCATTCAACGTCGGCGACTATTACAGGGCGGTGGACGAGAAGGTCGCATCGGAAACCATCTCGAAGGTGCTCTATCCGAACGACGAACCCGAAGCAGGCAAGCAGCTGCGGCTGGCACAGCAGTACTTCTTCGTGTCCTGCTCGCTGCAGGACATGATCCGATTGCTGCTGATGCGCGGAAAGAGGCTCGACGAGTTTCCTTCGTACTGGGCCGCGCAGTTGAACGACACGCATCCCTCCATTGCCGTCGCCGAGTTGATGCGGCTCCTGGTGGACGAGCACGCGATGGAGTGGGATCAAGCCTGGACGATCACCCAGCAGACTTGCGGCTATACCAACCACACGCTGCTGGCCGAAGCGCTCGAGCGATGGCCGCTGCCACTGTTTGCCAAGTTATTGCCGCGGCATCTGGAGATCATCTACGAGATCAATCGCCGCTTCTTGCACGATCTCCGGCTGCGCTATCCCAATGACGATCAGCTGCTTCGGCGGCTTTCGCTGATAGATGAAGCAGGAGGCAAATATATACGCATGGCGCACCTTGCGAGCGTGGGCAGCCACGCGATCAATGGGGTCGCCGCCCTCCATACCGAGCTTCTGAAGCGGACGGTGCTCTGCGACTTCCACCGGGTGTCGCCGGAGAAATTCTTCAACGTGACCAACGGAGTGACGCCGCGGCGCTGGATCGCGCTGAGTAATCCGAAATTGAGCGCCCTCATCACTCGGCACATCGGTGACCGATGGGTAGCGAATCTGGAAGACGAGTTCGAGCGCCTCGAGCCGCTGGCCGGCGACCTCGACTTTCAAAGGGACTGGCAAGCCGTCAAAGCCGACAACAAACGCAACCTGGCCGGCGTCATCAAGGAGCGCACCGGCATCATTGTGGATCCGCACTCCCTGTTCGACATCCAGGTGAAGCGGCTGCACGAGTACAAGCGCCAGCACCTGAACGTTCTATACCTGGTCACGGTCTACAACAGGCTCAGGCGTGACTCCGCCGCCACGGCAATCCCCCGAACCGTTATCTTTGGCGGTAAGGCCGCTCCCGGATACCGCATGGCCAAGCTGATCATCAAACTGATCAACTCGGTCGCGCGAACCATTAATCGCGACCCGCTCGTCTCTCAGGTTCTCAAGGTGGTCTTCCTGCCGGACTTCAACGTCAAGAACAGCCACCGCGTCTATCCTGCCGCAGATCTGTCGGAACAGATCTCCACGGCGGGCAAGGAGGCCTCGGGCACGGGCAACATGAAATTCGCCATGAACGGGGCAATAACAATCGGCACGTTGGACGGCGCCAACATCGAAATCCGCGACGCGGTGGGGCAGGAGAATTTCTTCTTGTTCGGCCTGACGGCTGAGGAGGTCGACCGATCGAGGGCCGAGGGCTACACGCCGCGCAGCATCTACCAATCAAATCCGGAGCTGCGCGAGGCGATCGACTTGATAAGCTCCGGATTCTTCTCCGACGGCGATCGCGGGCTCTTCCATCCCCTCGTCGAATCGCTGCTCACCCGCGACGACTATATGCTCCTGGCAGACTATCAGGCCTACGTGGAATGCCAACAGCGCGTCAGTCGCGCGTACTCCGATCAGAACGCCTGGACGCGCATGTCCATTCTCAACACCGCGCGAGTTCGGTCGTTTCTCATCCGACCGCTCGATCCGGGAGTATTGCCGCGACATCTGGAACGTCATGCCGATCCTTCCTGGCAAAGGATGAGCACGATGCGGAGCATGAGCGCCCGCGACGTGACATCGGGCACGAGCGCTCCTCTCGGCGCCGCGGTCCTCCCGGGCGGCGTCAATTTCAGCATGTTCTCGAAGCATGCGGTCTTGCTCGAGCTGCTGCTGTTCGATGACGAGAATGCCACGCGGCCGACGACGGTCATCCCTCTCGATGCCGACAAGCATCGCACGTTTCACTACTGGCACGTCTTCGTCCCGGACCTTCAGCCGGGCCAGGTGTATTCTTACCGGGCCCATGGGCCCTTCGATCCGGGCCGCGGACTTTGGTTTGACGCCGAGAAGGCGCTTCTCGACCCTTACGGGCTTGCCGTAGCGGTCCCCGAGTCATACGACCGCTGGGCTGCGGCGCGGCCCGGCGACAACGTCGCGGTGGCGATGAAAAGCGTCGTAGCCGATCCTGATCGGTACGATTGGCAAGGCGATCTGCCGCTCGAGCGACCCTTTACCGAGACCGTGATTTACGAGCTGCATGTGGGCGGCTTTACGCGCCATCCCAGCTCGGGCGTAGCGGCCGAGAAGCGCGGTACATACGCGGGACTGATCGAAAAAATTCCGTACCTCAAAGATCTGGGTGTCACTGCAGTGGAACTGCTGCCGGTGTTCCAGTTCGACACGCAGGACTGCCCGCCGGGCAAGACGAACTACTGGGGCTATGCGCCCGTCTCGTTCTTCGCACCGCATCAGGCCTACAGCTCACAGAAGAACTCGCTCGCAGTCCTCGACGAATTTCGGGACATGGTCAAAGCATTCCACCGCGCGGGGCTCGAGGTGATCCTGGATGTTGTTTTCAACCACACAACAGAAGGCGGGTGGACTGGGCCGACGTTGTGCTATCGCGGGCTGGCGAACGACGTCTATTACATCCTCGAGAAGGACAAATCCCGTTACGCCGACTACACCGGTTGCGGCAACACGCTGAATGCCAACCAGTCGATCGTGCGGCGACTGATCCAGGACAGTCTGCGTTACTGGGTGTCTCAGATGCACGTGGATGGCTTCCGGTTC
The DNA here is from genome assembly GCA_963758945.1 of uncultured Alphaproteobacteria bacterium. Taxonomy (GTDB): domain Bacteria; phylum Pseudomonadota; class Alphaproteobacteria; order Rhizobiales; family Xanthobacteraceae; genus VAZQ01. The sequence goes on from CAVWXY010000006.1 coordinate 116,913, forward strand.
GATCTCGCGTCGATCCTATCGCGCGACGAGGACGGTCGCCCGCTGCCGAATCCGCCCGTTCTCTGGGACATCGAATCGGACCCGTTACTGGCCGGCACGAAGTTGATTGCGGAAGCGTGGGATGTCGCAGGACTCTATCAGGTGGGAAGCTTCATCGGCGACAGATGGCAGGAGTGGAACGGCCGGTTCCGCGACGACGTGCGGCGGTTCCTGAAAGGCGACAACGGCTCGGTGTCGGGCGTAGCCACACGGATCCTGGGCAGCCCCGACATTTACGGTCACGAGGAGCGCGAAGCCGAGCAAAGCATCAATTTCGTGACCTGCCATGACGGCTTCACCCTCAACGATCTCGTCTCGTACGACCGAAAGCACAACGAAGCCAACGGCGAGAGCAACCGCGACGGCTCCGATGACAATCTGAGCTGGAACTGCGGCGTGGAGGGGCCCACCGAGGATGCAACGGTCGAGGCCGTGCGCAACCGCCAAGTCAAGAATTTCTTCGCACTGGAGCTGTTGGCGGCCGGGACGCCGATGCTGCTCATGGGTGACGAGGTGCGCCGAACCCAGAGGGGCAACAATAACGCCTATTGCCAGGACTCTGATGTCAGCTGGTTCGACTGGAGTCTGCTGGAGCGGCATGGCGACATCCACCGTTTCGTCAAAGAGCTCAACAGATTTCGCCAACGCCGTGATGTCGTGGCGGAAGGGGCTGCGCTCAGCCTCAATCAACTCCTTCGTCGGGCGCGCATCGAGTGGCACGGAGTGACGCTCAAACGCCCGGACTGGACCGACCACTCGCATTCCCTTGCCTTCACGCTGCGAAGCTTGCGCGCCCGCTTTCTGCTCCACGGGATGCTCAACGCCTATTGGGAACCGCTGACGTTCGAGTTACCGCCGGTGCCGGCCGAGCATCAGCAGGGGTGGCGGCGCTGTATCGATACTGCACTCGCGTCACCTGACGACGTCAGCCCCTGGGAGACTGCCCCGGTCGTACGCGAGACGACATATGTGGCCCGGCCGCGGTCGGTGGTCCTTCTCGCGCTGGCGCTCGAGGGGCCTCCCGGAACCGCTCCGCAAGGGAAACGATTTCCAGATGGCGATCCATCCCCTCGCCGCTAAGCCCCCTCCGCAGGATCTCCTGGTCGACACCAGCAAACTGCGGCAGGCCTACTACGAGCGCCAGCCTGACGTGACGGACCGCGTACAACGGGTCGGTTTCGGCACTAGTGGTCATCGGGGTTGTTCACTGCGGAGCTCCTTCAACGAGGCGCATGTCTTGGCGATCACGCAGGCGATCTGCGACTACCGCAGCAGCCAGGGCATTACCGGTCCTTTGTACATCGGAAAGGACACGCACGCGCTATCAGAGCCGGCTTTCACCACTGCCCTGGAGGTGCTCGCGGCGAATGGCATTGAGACCATGGTCGATAGCGATGACGGCTACACGCCTACGCCGGCGGTCTCCCACGCTATCCTGACGTTTAACCTCGGGCGGACGACCGGTCTCGCGGACGGCATCGTCATCACGCCTTCGCACAATCCGCCAGAGGATGGCGGCTTCAAGTACAACCCGCCGAGCGGCGGACCAGCCGACACCGCGGTCACGCGCTGGATCGAGGACAGAGCCAACCGCCTGCTGTCGAACGGTCTCGGGGCCGTGCTCCGAGTCGCCTACGACAAGGCCCGTCATGCAGCCACCACCCACACGCACGACTATGTCGGCAGGTACGTGGCCGAGCTGGGTTCGGTGGTAGACATGGACGTCATCCGGGGCGCGCGGCTCAAGGTCGGCGTTGATCCGCTCGGCGGAGCAAGCGTAGCGTTCTGGCAGCCGATCGCCGAGCGTTTCGGGGTTGACGTGGAGGTCGTGAACGAGTCGGTGGATCCGACCTTCCAATTCATGTCGGTGGACTGGGACGGCCAGATCCGCATGGACTGTTCGTCGCCTTACGCCATGACGAAGCTAATCGGACTCAAGGACCGCTTCGACATCGCCTTCGGCAACGACCCCGACGCCGACCGGCACGGCATCGTGACGCGCAGCGCGGGCCTGATGAATCCCAACCATTACCTCGCGGCCGCGATTTTCTATCTCTTCACCCATCGTCCGGGCTGGCGTCCCGAGGCAGCGGTTGGCAAGACCGTGGTGAGCAGCAGCATCATCGACCGCGTGGCCGCCAAGGTTGGGCGCGTGCTGGTCGAGGTGCCGGTCGGATTCAAGTGGTTTGTGCCCGGGCTGCTCGCGGGATCGCTTGGCTTCGGTGGCGAAGAGAGCGCAGGTGCATCGTTTCTTCGGCGCAACGGCACCGTCTGGACCACCGATAAAGACGGAATTATCATGGACTTGTTGGCTGTGGAGCTAATGGCACGTACTGGTCGCGATCCGTCCGAGCTGTACGCCGAGCTGACCCGTGAGCTGGGTGCACCGGCCTACGAGCGGATCGATGCACCCGCCAGCGCGGAAGAGAAAGCCGTTCTTCTCGACCTGTCGCCGGGAGACATCAGCGCCTCCGAGCTTGCCGGTCACCCAATCGAGGCTGTGCTGACGACGGCGCCGGGCAATCGGGCGTCTATCGGCGGCTTGAAGGTCGTTACTGCTCAAGGTTGGTTTGCGGTGCGGCCGTCCGGCACGGAAGACGTCTACAAGCTATACGCGGAGAGCTTTCGCGGGAGTGAGCACTTGCGGCGTATCCAGGAAGAAGCGCAAGCGATCACCCGCAGGGCGTTGGGTCCGCGCCTTGGCCGCTCTCAGGGAGCGGGCTGAAATCGATTATCCTTGGAACGATTGAAGCTCGCAGACGGTCCGCTTTTCGGAGGTTGCAAATGAGCGACGACGCCCCCCGCTGGGCCACCTTCTCATCAGCTTTTTCGATCATTCTGCGCTTGGCGAGCGACCGCATTGCCGAGCTCGGTTGTCCTCCCGTCGGCGAGGATCCAAAAGCGTTTGTCGATCGCGGCGGCTTGCACCGCCTGGAAACTGAGGCCGCCGACGTAGCTATCAGAAGAGTTCGCGAGGCGGCGTATCCGCTGATCTTTAAGCTGTTTGGTTCCGAAATGCCGCGCGGCAAAGAGCGCAAGCTGGTCTTAAATCGACTCGGCGAAGACATGGCCCGCATTGAAAAAGCCCTGGGCTATGGACCTCGATCGACGCGAGGCGATCTGCACGAGCAGGAGCGCGAGCGCAAGCGTCGTGATGGGAAGCGGAGGGCACCGGCGAATTGTCGAAGGAAGTAAACTTGGCGGCCCGTTTTTCGAGGCTCTCCGATCCTCGCGCGCCATTGAGGCGATTTCCTTCAACATCACCTTGTCCGGTTCCGCTTCCGCGAGGAGCTGCTTCAACTTGGCGTTCTCATCCTCGAGCGCCGTGAGCCGCTTGGCGTCCAAGACATAGAACATCGCGCGCTGATCCGGTGGACTTCACTCATTATCGATGAGATTCCGGGCTTATACCGTATCTCTGAAATCATGACTTTTTGGCGCTTCCCGAATTGAGGCGAGTCAGATTTAACATGGCGAACGTAAGGAGGTTCGTCATGTCGGGTCCAATTCCATTACGCCGTGATTTTGAAGCGTCGCAGCTGCGTGGTTTGGCAAGGGGGACGAAAGACGGCCCTCAGGCCCGCCGACTTCTGGCTCTTGCGGCGATCTATGACGGCGCGAGGCGGAGCGAGGCCGCGAAGATCGGCGGTGTCGGATTGCAGATCGTCCGTGACTGGGTGTTGCGCTTCAACGCGCGCGGCCCTGACGGTCTCCTGGATGGCAAGTCGCCGGGTCACCCACCCAAGCTCAATGCCGTGCAACGCCAAGCCATCGCCCGTATGATCGAGAGTGGCCCGATCCCGGCGGTGCACGGCGTGGTGCGCTGGCGGCTGATCGATCTGGTACAATGGATCTTCGAGGAATTCCGCATCACGGTCGCCAAACAGACGCTCAGCCGGGAGCTGCGCGCCATGGGCTACCGCAAACTCTCGGCCCGACCGCGCCACCATGCTCAAGCCGAGGGTGCGATCGAGGATTTTAAAAAAGCTTCCCGGCGCATTTGGAAGCCGTCGCCCGCCAGAAGGCACGTCCCTGCGACACGATAGAAATCTGGTTCGCCGACGAGGCCCGCATCGGCCAGAAGAACAAGATCACCCGCCGCTGGGCCAAGCGCGGCACCCGCCCCAGCGCGCCCCGCGACCAGCGTACTGCCTCCACCTACATCTTCGGTGCGGTCTGCCCGAAGGAGGGCAAGGGCGCAGCCCTGATCTTGCCTGCCTGCAACACCGAGGCGATGAACTTGCACCTGGCGGAAATCGCAGCGGCCGTTGCGCCCGCCGCCCACGCCATCCTCTTGGTCGACCAAGCTGGCTGGCATATGTCGACACGCCTCGTCGTCCCGGCCAACATCACCATCATTCTGCTGCCGCCAAAATGCCCCGAGCTTAACCCGGTCGAAAACGTCTGGCAGTTCATGCGGGAAAACTGGCTCTCAAACCGCGTGTTCAAATCATACGACGATCTCGTCGACCATTGCTGCGCGGCCTGGAACAGGCTCGTCGATCAGCCCTGGCGCATCATGTCCATAGGTTTGCGCCAATGGGCCCATGGGTTCTGATCAGTGGGACTTGGTATTAGGTCATCGGTTTGAGAAAGCGATCGTAGGTTAACCGCGATCTTGCCCGGGGACCGAAGGTATCGGCGTTACGCGCGCTGTGGGCGCGCGCAACGTTCATCGTGCCAATCTACAGCTTCTTGATCCCGGCCTGGGCGATGATGTCGCGGAACATCGGCACTTCCTTGGCGATGCGCTCCATGTGGCCCTTGCCGTCCTTCGCCGTCACCTCGAAGCCCGCCTGGTTCAGCCGCGCCCGCATGGCGGGCGTGTTGAGAATGTCGAGCGCGACCTTCTCGAGCCGGGCCACGATCTCCGGCGGCGTCTTCGCCGGCGCCATCAGCGCGGTATAGGTCTCGAACACGAAATCGGGGTAGCCCGCCTCGAGCATGGTCGGAATATCCGGCAGGTCGTGCCAGCGCGTGCGGCCGGTGACGGCGAGGCCCTTGATCGTGCCGGCCTTGATCTGCGGATGGGCCGGGGCGAGCACGCCGGAGCTCAGCTGCACCGTGCCCGAGAGCAGCGCCTTGAGCGCGTCGCCGCCGCCGGGGAAGACGATGGTCGCCATCTTCTGCAAGCCTTCGCGCAGCTTGAGCACCTCGGCCTGCAACTGCGGCGTCGTGCCGATCGGCGGGGTCGAGACGTTGAACTTGTCCGGATTGGCCTTGGCCAGCGCGACGAACTCCTTCATCGTGCCGACGCCCAATTCCGGCTTCACCGCGAACACGTGCGGCGAGACCGCGAGCTCGCAGACGGCGACGAAGTCCTTGAATGGATCGTAGGGCAGCGTGTTGTAGAGGCCGGGATTGACCGAATAGGCGCTGGTCGACAGCAGGATGGTGTAGCCGTCGGCGTCCGCGCGCGCGGCATAGCCCATGCCGATATTGCCGCCGCCGCCGCCCTTGTTCTCGACGATGACCGAGCCGCCCATCGCCTCCTGCATCGCCGCCGCCATGATGCGGGCGATGATGTCGGATGGTCCGCCCGGCGTGTTGGCCACGACGATCCTGATGGGCCGGTCGGGATAGGCGGCGAAAGCGGGAGCGATCCGCAGAACGGCGGGCGCGACGAGGCCGCGCGAGCGCGGCTTCGATCAGGCGCCGCCGCGACGGCGAGCCCTTGGCGTCGAGTGATTGCGGCATGTCTTGTCCTCCCGAAAGCTGTCGCGTTTTGCTGGCGATGCTAGGAATTTACGGCTCCCGCCGCAACCGGCGTCGGCGCTGCGCGCGTGTTACGCCTCTCTGCGCGCAAGCGAGGCAAGCTCAGTGCTGAACGGGCGTCGCGCGCCGTTTCGCCGCCACCGGACCGCTCGGCTCGACCACGTCGAGTTGCGGCGCCACGCGCTGCGCCTCCGCGACCAGCGCCGCGGTGAGCGGCGTCATCGGCTCGCGCGCGGGAACGACGAGGCCGATGGTGTGAACGGCCTCGGGCGCGACGATGGGAATGGCACGGATCGTTTCGGTGAGGCCGAGCGTCGCCGCGAGCCTTGCCGGCATCACGCTCGCCCAGCGGCCAGTGCGCACATGCGCGAACAGCACGATCATCGAATTGGACTCGAGCGTCGGCTGCGGCGTGCCGCCGGCGCCGCGCAGGAGCTCGTCGATGATGCGCCGGTTCTGCATGTCGGGCGTGAGCAGGCAGAGCGGAACCTGCGCCACCTCCGCCCAGGTCACGGTGTCGCGGTCGCCGAACGGCGCGTCGGAGGAGGTCAGCAGCCGGTAGTGCTCGCGATAGAGCGGCACCGCGTTGACGCGCCCGAGCGGCTCGTTGTCGAGGTAGGTGAGCCCGGCGTCGATCTCCAGGTTCTCGAGCTCGGCCAGCACCGCGATCGAGGGGCGCGACAGGATCGTGAACTGGACGTTGGGGTGGCGCATGCGGAACGGCGTGGTGAGGCTCGCCACCATCGCCAGCGTGGTGGGGATGGCGGCGATGCGCAGCCGCCCGGTCAGGCCGTGGCGCAGCGCGTCGAGCTCCTGGCGCATGGCGCGCGAGTCCGCGACGATGCGCCGCGCCCAATCGAGCACGCGTTCGCCCTCGGGCGTGAAACTGCGGAACCGGGAGCCGCGGTTGACCAGGAGCACGCCCATCGTCTCCTCGAGCTGCTTGACCCCCGCTGACAGCGTGGGTTGCGTGACCCCGCAGCTTTCCGCGGCGCGCCCGAAATGCCGCTCGCGGGCCAGGGCCAGAAGGAATTCCAGCTTGTCGATCAAGGCGGTGATCCCCATCCGGCGCAGCGGGCCAGTGTCGCATGAATGATAGAAAATCTCAATCGATCGATGGTGATTACGGGCTTGTTTTTAATCGACCATTCTCGTTCTTGTGAGTTGAGAAGGATTCCAGGCATGGATGCGCGCACCGACGAGCAACCCCCCGGCGCCGGGCGCCGCCGCCCGCGCAGGACGCCCAAGGGCCGCCAGGTCGAGCCCCAGGCGCTCGCCGAGGTGCAGGCCCTGCTCGGCGATCGTGAGCGCCGCCGCGACCTCCTGATCGAGCATCTGCACCTGATCCAGGACCGCCACGGACATCTCTCCGCCGCGCATCTCGCCGCGCTCGCCCAGGAGATGAAGCTCGCGCTGACCGAGGTCTACGAGGTTGCGACCTTCTATGCGCATTTCGACGTGGTGAAGGAAGGCGAGACGCCGCCGCCGGCCGTCACCGTGCGGGTATGCGATTCGCTCTCCTGCGCCATGGCCGGGTCCGAACATCTGCTGCGCAGCCTGCCGAACCGGCTCGGCCCCAATGTGCGCGTCGTGCGCGCACCCTGCATGGGCGCCTGCGACCGCGCGCCGGTCTGCGCCGTGGGCCATGCGCAAGTGATGAACGCGACCGCGGAGAGCGTCACCGCCGCGGCCGTTCACCGCGCGCATGTTCAGCCCTATCCCACGCCGAACGACTTCGACCACTACGTGCGCGATGGCGGCTATGCCCTGCTCAGGGCCTGCGTCTCCGGCGCGCGGACCCGCGACGACATCATCAAGGCGGTGAGCGATGCTTCGCTACGCGGCCTCGGCGGTGCCGGCTTCCCGACCGGCCGCAAATGGACCCTGGTGCGCGCCGAGCCGGCGCCGCGGCTGATGGCGGTCAACGCCGACGAGGGCGAGCCCGGCACCTTCAAGGACCGCTACTATCTCGAACGCGATCCCCACCGCTTCATCGAAGGCATGCTGATCGCCGCCTGGGTGGTCGAGGCTCACGAGATCTACATCTACGTCCGCGACGAATACCCGGAAGTGCGGCTGATGCTCGAGGAGGAGATCGCCAAGGTGGTGGCGGCCTCCCTCGCCGATCACGCCAAGCTCTATCTGCGCCGCGGCGCCGGCGCCTATATCTGCGGCGAAGAGTCCGCGATGATCGAATCGATCGAGGGCAAGCGCGGCCTGCCGCGGCACCGCCCGCCCTACGTCGCCCAGGTCGGCCTGTTCGGCCGGCCGACGCTCGAGCAGAACGTCGAGACGCTCTATTGGGTGCGCGACATCGCGGAGAAGGGGCCGGCCTGGTTCGCCTCCCACGGCCGCCGCGAGCGCAAGGGTCTGCGCAGCTTCTCGGTCTCCGGCCGCGTCAGGAAGCCCGGCGTGGTGCTGGCGCCCGCCGGCGTTACCGCGCGCGAGCTGGTCGAGGAATATTGCGACGGCATGCAGGAGGGCCACGGTTTCAAGGCCTACCTGCCCGGCGGGGCCTCAGGAGGGATCCTGCCGGAATCCATGGCCGACCTGCCGCTCGATTTCGGCACGCTGGAAAAGTACGGCTGCTTCGTGGGCTCGCACGCGGTTGTGATCCTCTCCGACAAGGACGATATGAAAGCGGTGGCGCTCAACCTGATGCGCTTCTTCGAGGACGAGAGCTGCGGCCAGTGCACGCCCTGCCGGGCAGGAACCGAGAAGGCCGCCAAGCTGATGGCAACCGGTCCCTGGGACCCGGCGTTGTTGACGGAACTCTCGGACGCCATGCGCGACGCCTCGATCTGCGGTCTCGGACAGGCGGCGCCCAATCCGCTGCTGAGCGTGCTGAAATATTTTCCCGGGGACCTGGCGAAGCCGCTCGCGAGTTGGTGACTGGGAAATTGGTGATGAAAATGCCGCCACGCACTCAGACGTCGTTCGAACAGGTGCAACAATGACCGCCAGCGCAGCCGACAAGCCCGGCACCTTCAGCATCGACGACCGCGAGGTGGATATCCGCGCCGGCGAGACGATCTTCCGTGCCGCGCGCCGGCTCGGGATCAAGCTGCCGCATCTGTGCTACTCGCCCAAGCCCGGCTACCGCCCCGATGGCAATTGCCGCGTCTGCATGGTCGAGATCGAGGGCGAGCGCGTGCTCGCGGCGAGCTGCATCCGCACGCCGACGCCGGGCATGAAGGTCAGGACCCAGACCGACCGCGCCAAGACGGCAAGACGGATGGTGGTCGAGCTCCTCCTGACCGACCAGCCGCCGAAGGACGTGGCGCACGATCCCGCATCGGAGTTCTGGCTGACCGCGGAGCGGCAGCAGGTCACGACGAGCCGGTTTCCGCGCCGCGCGGCGCCCGTTCCCGACCGCAGCCATCCGGCGATGGCGGTCAATCTCGACGCCTGCATCCAGTGCAATCTGTGCGTCCGCGCCTGCCGCGAGGTGCAGGTCAACGACGTCATCGGCATGGCCGGCCGCGGCCATGGCGAAAAGATCGTGTTCGATTTCGACGACCCGATGGGCAATTCCACCTGCGTCGGCTGCGGCGAATGCGTGCAGGCCTGCCCGACCGGCGCGCTGATGCCGGCGACCCTCGTCGACGAGGCGAACGTGCGCACGCAATTCGCCGATCGCGAGGTGCACAGCGTGTGCCCCTATTGCGGCGTCGGGTGCCAGCTCACCTACCATGTCAAGGACGACGAGCTGCTCTACGTCACCGGCCGCAACGGGCCGGCGAACGAGAACCGGCTCTGCGTCAAGGGCCGCTTCGGCTTCGACTATGTGAGCCACCCCCATCGCCTGACCCAGCCGCTCGTGCGCAGGGACGGCGTCGCCAAGGCCGCCGACGATCTGGTCGATCCGTCCAATCCGTGGACGCATTTCCGGGTGGCCAGCTGGGAGGAGGCGCTCGACCGCGCCGCCAAGGGGCTGGTGAAAATCCGCGACCGCGACGGCCCGCGCGCGCTCGCCGGCTTCGGCTCCGCGAAAGGCTCGAACGAGGAGGCCTACCTGTTCCAGAAGCTGGTCCGCACCGGCTTCGGCTCCAACAATGTCGACCATTGCACCCGGCTGTGCCATGCGTCGTCGGTGGCGGCGCTCCTGGAGGGCATCGGCTCGGCGGCGGTGACCGCGACGTTCAACGAGTGCAAGAACTCCGACGTCATCATCGTCATCGGCGCCAATCCGTCCGAGAACCACCCCGTGGCCGCGACTTTCTTCAAGCAGGCGGCCAAGCGGGGCTCGAAGCTCATCGTGATGGATCCGCGCGGCCAGGCGCTCAAGCGTCATGCCTGGCAAATGATGCAATTCAAGATCGGCACCGACGTCGCGATGCTCAATGCGATGCTCAACGTCATCATCGCAGAGAAGCTCTACGATCAGCAATACGTGCAGACCTACACCGAGGATTTCGACAAGCTCGCCGAGAGCGTGAAGCCGTTCACGCCGGAAGAGATGTCGCCGATCTGCGGCATCGAGCCGGATGTGCTGCGCAATGTCGCGCGCACGTTTGCGCGCGCCGAGAGCGCCATCATCTTCTGGGGCATGGGCGTGTCGCAGCACACCCACGGCACCGACAACGCGCGCTGCCTGATCGCGCTCGCTTTGATCTGCGGCCAGATCGGGCGCCCGGGCACGGGCCTGCATCCGCTGCGCGGCCAGAACAACGTGCAGGGCGCCTCCGATGCCGGTCTCATCCCGATGTTCTTCCCCGACTACAAGTCGGTGGAAGATGCCGAGATCCGGGCCAAGTACGAAGCGGCATGGGGCGTGACGCTCGATCCCAAGCGCGGCAAGACCGTGGTCGAGATCATGGACGCGGTTCATCACGACGAGATCAAGGGCATGTACATCATGGGCGAGAACCCCGCGATGTCCGATCCCGACCTCAATCACGTCCGCGGCGCGCTCGCCCACCTCGAGCATCTGGTCGTGCAGGACATCTTCCTGACGGAAACCGCGTCCTACGCCGACGTCATCCTGCCGGCCTCGGCCTGGCCCGAGAAGGACGGCACCGTCACCAACACCAACCGCCAGGTGCAGATGGGCCGGGCGGCGCTGCCGTTGCCGGGCGAGGCGCGGCAGGATCTCTGGATCATCCAGGATCTCGCCCAGCGCATCGGCTGCAACTGGAACTACCGGCACGTCGGCGAGGTCTTCGCCGAGATGGCATCGATGATGCCGGCGCTCGATAACATCACGTGGGATCGCGTCGAGCGCGAGGATCACGTCACCTATCCGGTCGACGGCCCGGACGTTCCCGGGCGCGACGTGGTGTTCGACAAGGGGTTCCCGCGTCCGAACGGCGTGGCCAGGTTGGTGGCGACCAAATTCCAGGCGCCGGACGAGATGCCCGATGCGCAGTATCCGTTCATTCTCACCACCGGCCGCCAGCTCGAGCACTGGCACACGGGCGCCATGACGCGCCGCGCCTCGACGCTCGATGCGTTGGAGCCCGGTCCGGTCGCCGGGCTCTCGCGCGCCACCATCGCCAAGCTCGGCATCAGGCCGGGCGACATGGTACGGGTGACCACCCGGCGCGGAGTGATCGAGCTCAGCGCGCGGCAGGACGACGCGGTTCCCGACGGCGTCGTGTTCATTCCCTTCGCCTATGTCGAGGCGGCGGCGAACCTGCTCACCAATCCCAAGCTCGACCCGTTCGGGAAAATTCCCGAGTTCAAATATTGCGCGGCCAGGGTCGAGCCGGCGGCGGAAGCCGCGCGCGTCGCGGCCGAGTAGGCTCGGCGACAGCCGGCCGCACCGAGTGCGCAGCGCCGGGGGCAGACCGAGCGGATCGCGACACATGCTCGGCACGCTCGCGTTGCCGATTGGCGGAGTGACTTCCAAGAGGTTCCCGGATATGACTGCGGTTGCTCCGCGCTCGCGCCGAGCGTCAGAGGATGCGGGAATGTCCGTTGCCGCCGAGATCGCCGCTGCGCCGTCGGCCGAGATGAGCGGTGGCGTGCGCCACGACTGGACGCGCGCCGAGCTGCGCGCGCTGTTCGCGCTGCCGTTTCCGGAGCTGATCTTCCGCGCGCAGAGCGTCCACCGCCGCCACTTCGATGCCAGCGAGGTGCAGATTTCCACGCTCATCTCGATCAAGACCGGCGGCTGTCCGGAGGATTGCGCCTACTGTCCGCAGAGCGCGCGCTACGACACCGGCGTGGCGGCGGAGAAGCTGATGCCCGTCGCCTCGGTCGTCGCCGAGGCGCGCGGTGCGAGGGATGCCGGCGCGAGCCGCTTCTGCATGGGAGCGGCGTGGCGCGAGCCCAAGGATCGCGACCTCGACAAGGTGTGCGCGATGGTCGCGGGCGTCAAGGCGCTCGGGCTCGAAACCTGCGCCACGCTCGGCATGCTGACGGGGAGCCAGGCGCGGCGCCTCAAGGCCGCCGGCCTCGACTACTACAACCACAACCTCGACACCTCGCCGGAATATTACGGCGCGATCATCACCACCCGAACCTACCAGGATCGTCTCGATACGCTCGGCCACGTGCGCGATGCCGGCATTCACGTCTGTTGCGGCGGCATCGTCGGGATGGGGGAGAGCGCGGAGGATCGCATCGGGATGATCGCGACGCTCGCCAACCTGCCGGTGCATCCCGAGAGCGTGCCGATCAACATGCTGGTCAGGGTCGAGGGTACGCCGCTGGCGGCGGGCGCGCCGATCGATCCGATCGACTTCGTGCGCACGATCGCGCTCGCCCGCATCACCATGCCGAAGTCGGTGGTGCGACTCTCCGCCGGGCGCGAGGACATGCGCGAGGAGACGCAGGCCTTGTGCTTCCTCGCCGGCGCCAACTCGATCTTCTATGGACCCAAGCTGCTCACCACGCCCAATCCCGAGCGCGACCGCGATCTCGCCCTGATGGACAAGCTCGGCCTCGTGCCGATGCGCTAGGCCCCGCCGCGATGGATATCGGCGCGATCTCGGTCGGTCCCGATCCTCCCACGGACATCCACGCCGTCATCGAGATTCCGCTCGGCGGCGCGCCGGTGAAATACGAGCTCGACAAGCGGTCGGGCGCGCTGCGGGTCGATCGCTTCCTGCACACCGCCATGTTCTATCCCGGCAATTACGGCTTCATCCCGGGGACATTGTCGGCCGACGGCGATCCCTGCGACGTGCTGGTGGTGAGCCAGGTGCAGGTGGTGCCCGGCGCGATCGTGCGCTGCCGGCCGGTCGGCGCGCTGCTGATGCAGGACGAGGCGGGCCGCGACGAGAAGATCATCGCGGTGCCGGTCGACGCGCTCGCGCCGTTCTACAGCGATATCCGCAGCTACCGCGATCTGCCGCCGATCATGTGCGAGCAGATCGCGCATTTCTTCCAGCACTACAAGGATCTGGAAAAGGGCAAGTGGGTCACGATCGTGAAGTGGCTCGGCACGAAGGCCGCGGAACGGCTCGTGCTCGAGGCGATCGCGCGCGCGGAGAAGCGGCAGGCGAGGGAGCGCGCCGCGGGAGGCGCCGCAACGGCGCAAGCGCCGTCAAAGGTCCGCCGCCCGCCGGCCCGGCGGAAAAAATGACAGTGAACGCAATTCGTCGGTTCGCGTGACGAGCACTGATGCCGAGGCGACGCCCTATGACAGCAACTATGCGCTGTCGGGCTGCGGCTTGCCGTATTGCAGCACCTGCACCTTTTCCAGCGTCACCAGGCCGCTGGTGATCATGCCGTTGAGCACCGGCAGGAAGGCGTCGATCCGCTCCTGCGCATCGACGATCTCGATCACGATCGGCAGGTCCTGCGACAGGCGCAGGATCTTGGTGGTGTGGAGATGGCTCGAATGGCCGAAGCCCATCGGGCTGCGCAGCACCGTGGCGCCGGCCAGATGCATCTCGCGCGCCTTGAGCAGGATCGCCTCGTAGAGCGGCAGGTGTCCCGACTTGGCGTCTTCGCCGATGAAGATGCGGAGCAGAACGGCGTCGCGCGGAACCTGCATGATCACACCCATCGCAACGTGTTGAGGCTGAAGGCCGCGATATGGCCGAGCCACACCGCCAGCAGGCACAGTACCACCGAGCCGCCGATATTGCCGGCGACTTGCAGCCATTCGCCGTCGTTCATGAGATTGAGCGTCTGCAGGCTGAACGAGGAAAACGTCGTGTAGCCGCCGCACAGCCCGACCATCACGAATTGCCGCGCCGTGGTGCCGACGAAGATGCGGCCGTCGGGGCCCGTCAGCGTCGCGAAGAAGCCGATGATGAAGGAGCCGACCACGTTGACGATCAACGTCCCCCACGGAAACGTCTCGCCGATCAGGCGCGCCGCGACGCCCGAGCACCAGTAGCGGGCGACACCGCCGATCGCGCTGCCGATCGCAATCCAGAAGTAAAGTCCCATGGCACCTCCAGCTCGCATTTTCGTGGCGGCCGCCAGCCCGGTACCCGGCCGACAACAAAAAAACCTGCCTTGCGGCAGGTCCACGAACGGACGCCTACCGCAGGGATCGCGGTAGGAGTCATCAGCCGTTGCGGGCAGTTTCGGGGAACTCCATCCCCATTGCCGCGAACGCTAAGGGCAAGCGGTGGCCGCGTCAATGCACCGCCGCCGTGGCGCGCGGCATGAGCGCGCCGCGGTGGCGGATGACCCTGCCGGCGAGCTGGTGGGCGGCCGCCGCCGCCTCGGCCGGCGACTTGCCGGAAAGCCGCGCGGCGAGATAGCCGGCGTTGAAGCTGTCGCCCGCCGCCGTCGGGTCGACCGGCACCACCACCTCCGGCACCGGGACGAATTCGCTGCCTCCGCCCGCGGCGATGAGCGCGCTGTTCGGCCCGTTCTTCACCACGATCTCGGCGATGCCGAAGGCCTGCAGCCGGGCGACGGTCGCCTCCGGGCTGGGGTCGCCCCACAGCACCGCCTCGTCGTCGTAGGCCGGCAGCGCCATGTCGACGCGCTTCAATGCTTCCATGAACACGGCGCGCGTGCGCGGGAGGTCGCCATGCCAGCCGCGCGGGCGGAAGTTTCCGTCGAACGCGATCTTCACTCCTTGCTGCCGCGCCATCTCGATCAGGGCCAGGAAGCGGCCCAGCCCCTTGTTGGAATAGAGCGAGAGCGTGATGCCGGAGAAATAGACGAGCTTGGCCTTCATCAGGCCTTCCGCCACCCGCCCCCAGTCCGCCAGCTCGAACAGATCGCGCGCCGGCGCCTCGCCGCGCCAATCGTAGTGGCGGCGGTTGCCGGCCGCGTCGCTGTCGACCACGACAAGGCCGGGCAGGCGGCCGCGCAGTCGGATCACGAGATCGCCGGCAACGCCTTCCGCCGCGGCGAGCGCGAGGATCGCATCCGAATAGGAGTCGTCGCCGAGCGCGGTCGCGAACGCGGCGTCGATCCCGGCGCGGGCGAGATAGACCGCGACGTTGAAGGCGTCGCCCGCGCAGCCGATGCCGAAGCGGCCATCGCCGCCGCGGATGAATTCGATCACCGCTTCCCCGACGCACACCGCGCGCGGCCTTTGCTCGCCCATGGTCTCATTCCATCATCCGCGCAGCATCGAGTGGTCAAGAACGACGGTCCCGGCAGGCTTCATCTTGACCGTTTGCGACCGTAGCATGATCAGCCTCGGGTTTCCCCTTGCGGGAAATCCGACCGCCGTCCGGCAGGCGCGCGTGCCGACGCGTCGGGACCGCGCAGACCGCCGCGTTCCGCTTGGATCCGGTGGCTTGGCGGGCGCGAAGCGGTTCCGGGCCCCGGGGGATTGGGCCTGGACATCGAGTAATGTTATATTGTAACGAATTGACCCAGCGATCGGTCTCTCCAGGGTTGTTCATGCCCACCCACGTGCATCCCCCGCACCACCATCATCCGCCCAGCCAGGGGCATCCGCCGGCGTCGGTGTCGCCGTCGATGCTGCGCATGTCGCTGCTCGAGCGGCTGGCGATCGCCGCGGCCCTGATTGCGGTGCTGTGGGGTGCCGTGCTCTGGGCCATGCAGGTGTGAGGCGATGACGGCGGCGCTGCAGTTCCGGAATCTCACGCTCGGCTACGACCGCCACCCCGCGGTGCATCACCTCGACGGCACGGTGGCGCCGGGCGCGCTGGTTGCGGTCGTCGGCCCGAACGGTGCGGGCAAGTCGACGCTGTTCAAAGGCATCGTCGGCCTGCTCAAGCCGCTGGCCGGGGGCATCGAACGCGGCGACGTCAGCCCGCAGAACATCGCCTATCTGCCGCAGGCGGCCGAGATCGACCGCACCTTCCCGATCAATGTCTATGACATGGTGGCGATGGGACTATGGCGCCGCACCGGCTTGTTCGGCGGCGTCGACCGCAAGGGGCGGGCTGCGATCGAGCAGGCCATCGCCGCGGTCGGCCTCACCGGTTTCGAGAATCGCGCCATCGCGACGCTCTCCGGCGGGCAGACCCAGCGCATGCTGTTCGCGCGTCTGCTCCTGCAGGATGCGCGCGTGATCGTCCTCGACGAGCCGTTCAACGCCATCGACGCCAAGACCTCGGCCGATCTGCTGGCGCTGGTGCGGCGCTGGCACGAGGAAAAGCGCACGGTGCTGGCCGCGCTGCACGACCTCGACGTCGTCAGGGCGAATTTCCCCGAGGCGCTGCTGCTGGCGCGCGAGCCGGTGGCCTGGGGCGCCACCGCCGAGGTGATGACGCCAGACAACTGGACCAAGGCGCGCCGCATGTGCGAGGCGTTCGACGAGCAGGCGGACACCTGCGCGGTCGAAGCGGCGTGACGTTCGATCATCTCCGCTCGGGGACTCTGCGCATGCTATACGACACGCTCATCGCCCCGTTCGCCGAATTCGAATTCATGCGTCGCGCGCTGGCCGGCACCTTTGCACTGGCGTTCGGCGCCGCTCCCATCGGCGTATTCCTGATGCTGCGCCGCATGAGCCTGATCGGCGACGCCATGGCGCATGCCATCCTCCCGGGCGCCGCCATCGGCTTCCTGGTCGCGGGGCTGAGCCTGTTCGCCATGGCCGGCGGCGGCCTGATCGCGGGCTTCGTCATCGCCGTCGGCGCCGGCCTGATCGCGCGCTCGACCGAGCTCAAGGAGGACGCTTCGCTTGCCGCCTTCTTCCTCATTTCGCTCGCGCTCGGCGTGACCATCGTGTCCGTCAAGGGCACCAATGTCGATCTCCTGCACTTCCTGTTCGGCTCGGTGCTGGCGGTGGACGATCCCACCCTGCTCCTGATCGTCAGCATCACCAGCGTGTCGCTCCTGATCCTGGCGCTGATCTGGCGGCCGCTGGTGCTGGAATGCGTGGATCCCGTCTTCCTGCGCTCGGTGAGCCGCGCCGGGGGACCCGCGCACATCACGTTCCTCGCGCTGGTGGTGATGAATCTGGTCGGCGGCTTCCAGGCGCTCGGCACGCTGCTCGCGGTCGGCATCATGATGCTGCCGGCGGTGATGTCGCGCTTCTGGGCGCGCGACATCACCGCCATGATCGGCGTCGCCGTCGGCTGCGCCGCGGTGTCGGGCTATGCCGGCCTGCTGGTCTCCTATCACGAGAACCTGCCGTCCGGCCCTGCCATCATTCTGGTGGCCGGCGCGCTCTACGCGTTGTCGGTCCTGTTCGGGCCGTTCGGCGGGCTGCTCTGGCTGGCCTTGCCGCGACGCCATCTCGAAGCCTGAGGGCGGCGCTCGCCCGAGAAACGAGAGGAAGAGTGCCGTGCCGACACGTCGAATTCTGCTGCTGCTCGCCGGACTCGCCGCGATGCTCGCGGCCACTCCGGCGCCCGCTCAGGAGAGGATCAAGGTGGTCGTCACCTTTTCGATCCTCGCCGACCTGGTGCGGAGCGTTGGCGGCGACCGGATCGACGTCGCCACCCTGGTCGGACCGAACGGCGATGCCCACGTTTATTCGCCGACGCCGGGCGACGCCAAGAAACTCGGCGCCGCCAAGGTCGTGTTCGTCAACGGCCTCGGCCTCGAAGGCTGGATGGCGCGGCTGGTGCAGGCCTCGGGCACCAAGGCGCCGGCCGTGGTCGCCAGCAAAGGCATCAAGCCCCGCAAGATGGAAGAGGAGGGCCATCCCGGCCACACCGTTACCGATCCGCACGCCTGGCAGTCGATCGCCAATGCGAAGATCTACGTCGCCAACATCCGCGATGGCTTGAGCAAGGCCGACCCGGTCGGCAAAGCCACCTACGAGGCCAATGCCGTGGCCTACCTCGCCAGGCTCGACGACCTCGAGCGGGAGGTAAAAGCCACAATCGCCAAGATCCCCGCCGATCATCGCAAGATCATCACCACCCACGATGCCTTCGGCTATTTCGGCAATGCCTATGGCGTGGAATTCATTTCGCCCGAGGGTGTCTCGACCGACGCCGAGCCTTCGGCCAAGGACGTGGCCAGGATCATCGAGCAAGTGAGGAGACAGAAAATCCCGGCGGTGTTCATGGAGAACATCAGCGACCCGCGGATGATGCAGCAGATCGCCAGGGAGACCGGCGCCAAGATCGGCGGCACCCTCTATTCCGACGCCCTGACCGACGAGAAGGGCGATGCGCCGACCTACATCGATCTCATCCGGCACAACCTCAAGCAGCTCGCGGCGGCGCTGGTGAGCTGAGCGGGGTCGCGCCGTTCGCTGCCAATGCTCGCAAGCCTGGTCTCGTCATGCCGCGCCTCAATTGCGTCCGCCCCTCTCCCGGATGAGCGCGGCAAGCTCGTCGCGGCAGAAAAACTCCGCCCAGCCGAGCGCAGTGGCCTGGTACTCGAGCGGTTGTGCGAGCGCCCGGGCTTTGATCGTGGTCTTCGCGAGCGCCGTGCAAATGGCCGTGGGGCTGCTCATTTCGCGTCGCTGACAGCCAAGTGCTTCCCCAGAAACCGCTCGACGCGCGTGACCGCGTCGTCCCAGGCCTTTTCATTGCCCCCTGTCGTCGCGCCGCGACCGGTGGGCGAATTCGCGTTTCGCCGTTCGGCGACGAAGCGAACAGGCGCGCGGCTGTCGAAGGCATGATGCGCCCCGGGATAGACCGCGATCTCGACCGGATAGCCCGCCTGCTGGGACGCGGCGGCCAATCGCCGGCACGGTTCGGCGGGCGTCCAATCGTCGAGCTCGCCGATGAGGATCAGAAGCGGTGCAAGCGGCTTGAATGCTCCGGAATAGCCGGTGATCCTGTATCGGGCGTCCCTGGCGCGTTGCACCGACCAGCCGCCGAGGGTCCGGCCACATCCGGGATAGAGGGCGACCGCCGCGGCGAAGCGTGACCCTGCGCGCTTCGAATTCCCGGCTGCGTCGATGATGGTCGCGAGCGTCGACGATCCGCCATGGGAGCCGCCCATCACGGCGATGCGCTGCGGATCGACATCGGGGAGCGTGCGCAGATATGCCGCGGCTGCGTAGGCGTCATCGGCGCGCTGCTCGAACGAGACCCGCGGCGGCGAGGCGTCGGTGCAGACGCCGCCGGGATGTCCGCGCGTGCTGAAGCTGTCGGGCGAGATCGTGACGTAACCCTTCGCGGTGAGCTGGCTCGACCACCGCCAGGGTGCGCCGCTGGATCGAGGACCGAGGCCGGAGCAATCGTGCAAGACGACGATCGCCGGAAACGGCCCCTTGCCGGCAGGCATGGCGACGACGAACGGAAGGTCCAAAACGCCGCCCAGCGATGTCGCAGGCGAGCCGACAATCGCAAGCAGACACAGCATGCCTGGCGCGAAGGAGCGGCGGATCGACGTGTGCGGGCGTCGCGACGTCATCTGCGGTCCGATCGTTTCTACCCCGCTAGCTTCTATGGCGGTGCGTAGCCTTTCGGGGCCTCCTGCATGACCGCGAGCATATGCCCATCGGGATCGGTAAAGAACGCCATCCAGAGATCGTGGTTGTCCATCTTCGCGATCAAGTGAGGTTTGTGCGTGAACGACACGCCGCGCTTGGTCAGCTCATCGACGGCGAGCGCAATGTCGGCACAGCGAAAATAGATGCAGCCCTGCGGCTCGAACTCTTTGTTCGATTTCTCCAGCAGCAGCCGGACGCCCGCGCAATCGAAGAACGTCAGGTGGCCGAACCGATAGAGCTTGGGCAGACGCAGCACCTCTTGATAGAAGGCTTCGGAGCGGTCCACGTCGGCCACCGGCAGCGCGATTTGCCCGATATGGCTGAGATTGAGCAGCATGGTTCGTTCTCCGCTGGAGGGCTCGGCCGAGCCGCCGCGCAGCACCGGGCCGCGTGCACGTCCCCGATCGCGGCCACTTTGGCCAATGTCTCCATGCACCGACACGTCCTTCGCGGGCTGAAACAAGGGTAGATATTTGTCCGCGCTGTTTCCAGCGTGGCAGAGAGACAGCCGATGCTGGCTCGATGACCGCCCGGCAATCGATGGCGTCCCGCGCCGGATGCCTATATACGATGCTCAAACGGAGTGGAACGAATGTCCGACAAGATTCCCGTCACGGTGCTGACCGGCTATCTCGGCGCCGGCAAGACCACGCTGCTCAACCGCATCCTGTCCGAGCCGCACGGGCAGAAATACGCCGTGATCGTCAACGAATTCGGCGAGATCGGCATCGACAACGAGCTCGTCGTGGGCGCCGACGAGGAAGTATTCGAGATGAACAACGGCTGCATCTGCTGCACCGTGCGCGGCGACCTCGTGCGCATCATCGACGGGCTGATGCGCCGAAAAGGCAAGTTCGACGCCATCATCGTCGAGACCACGGGGCTCGCCGATCCCGCGCCGGTGGCGCAGACATTCTTCATGGACGAGAATGTCGGCCGCAAGGCCAAGCTCGACGCCGTGGTCACCGTGGCCGACGCCAAGTGGCTCAGCGAGCGATTGCGGGACGCGCCGGAGGCCAAGAACCAGATCGCCTTCGCCGACGTCATCCTCATCAACAAGACCGACCTCGTTTCGCCCGACGAGCTCGGCGAGGTGGAGGCGCGCATCCGCGGTATCAATCCCTATGCCAGGCTGCACCGGACCGAGCGCTGCAGCATCGCACTGCCGGAAGTGCTGGGACGCAACGCCTTCGATCTCGATCGCATCCTCGAGATCGAGCCGGAATTCCTGGAAGACGACCATCACGCCCATGACCATCACGCGCATGGACATCAGCACGGGCACGAGCACGAGCACGGCCATCACCACCATGACCACGACGGGGGCGGCTTGAAGCACTATCACGACGAGGAGATGCACGCGGTCGCGCTCAAGACCGACAAGCCGCTCGATCCCGACAAGTTCTTTCCCTGGGTGCAGGATCTGGTGCAGAACGAGGGGCCGAGCATCCTGCGCTGCAAGGGCATCCTGTCGTTCAAGAACGACGACCAGCGTTTCGTATTCCAGGGCGTGCACATGATCCTCGACGGGGATCACCAGCGGCCGTGGAAGGAGGGCGAGGCGCGCGAAAGCCGCATCGTCTTCATCGGCCGCAAGCTGCCGGAGGCGAAGATCAGGGAAGGCTTCGAGAGCTGCGTGGCGTGACGGCACGTCTTGCTCTCGTGGCCACGATGAGCGCCCTCTCGCGGCCTTATGCTGAGGAGCGCCGCAGCGCAGTCGACCCGTCGCGGCCTCCACAAGCTTCTATGCGCTGCGGCGCGTCTCGAAGCGTGCGGCCGCCCCCATCCTTCGAGACGCGCGCATGGACTGCCGTGGGCGAGCGAGTGGCGTTGATGCGCGCTCCTCGGGATGAGGGCGGAGCAACGCCGTGACGAACGCCCGCGGCGACATTCCCTCCGTCGTCGAACGCACGCGGCCGGTCAAGGCCGGTGCGCCGGTCGTGGCCGCGCATTTTCTCGGTGAGACCGCGGTGCTTGTGCTGGGCGAGGAGGCGCTGATCCTCGTGCCGCGCGCCGGCGAGCCGCGCTCGATCACGGTGCACGACGGCGCGGTTCTCTGCTCGAGCGCGGCCCTCGACCGCATCGTCACCGGCGGCGACGACGGCAACGTGGCGTCGAGCGATGCTGCGGGCGAGCGCAGCGTGGTCGCGACCGACGCCAGGCACCGCTGGATCGACCACGTGGCGGTCGGTCCCTCCGGCGCGGTCGCCTGGTCGGCGGGCAGGGAGGCCTTCGTGCGCACCGCCGCCGGCGCCGAACACAGGCTCGAAGTGCGCTCGACCGTCGGCGGATTGGCGTTCGCACCGAAAGGCCTTCGCCTCGCCATCGCGCACTACAACGGCGTCACGTTCTGGTTCCCGAATACGCAGAGTGAGCCCGATACGCTCGAATGGAAGGGCTCCCATCTCGGCGTGGCGTTCAGCCCCGACGCGCGGTTCGTGGTCACCTCCATGCAGGAGCCGACGCTGCACGGCTGGCGGCTCGCCGACCGCAAGGACATGCGGATGTCGGGCTACGGCGCGCGCGTGCGCTCGCTGGACTGGACCCTCGGGGGCAAGTGGCTTGCGACCTCGGGCTCGACCCAGCTCATCCTCTGGCCGTTCCAGGGCAAGGACGGCCCCATGGGCAAGACGCCGCGCATCCTGGCGCCGGCGGAGGCGCAGGCCGAGGTCGTGGCCTGCCATCCCAAGCAGGAGGTCGCGGCGGTCGGCTATGCCGACGGGCTTGTGCTGCTGGTGCGGGTGGAAGACGGCGCCGAGGTGCTGGCGCGCAAGGGAGCGGGCGCGCCGGTCACGGCGCTGGCGTGGAGCGCGGCCGGCAACCTGCTCGCCTTCGGCACCGAGGACGGCGAGGCCGGCGTCATCGACCTCGGTTGACGCGCGGCCGGTTCTGCTACTGCTTCTTCTGCACGCTGCCTTTGGCCGCGGGGCGGGCGCCGGCGAGGGCGTTGTCGGGCAGCCGGTTCCAGACCTGGCTGCGGCCGAACAGCGAAAGGCCGAGATAGCCGCGCACCTCGAGCTTGCCGCCATCCGGGCTGAGCTTCATCAGCGCGCGATAGACCGCGCCGTCGCGCGGGTCCATGATGGTGCCGTTCTCATAAGCGAGCCCGTTGCGCTGCATTCCCTTGATCAGCGTCAGCCCGAGCACCGGCGCGCCCTTCTCCGCGCCCTCGCACTTGCTGCAGACTAAGTTCTCGTTCTCGCCGGGCTTGGCGAAGATCTTGACGAGGTTGCCCTCGTAGACACCGTTGCGCTCCGAGATCTTGAACCAGCTCTCGGCCTTGCCGGAGTTCTCGTCGACCTGCTCCCACAATCCGACCACCGTGAGCTCGGCAGCACGCGCGGCGAGCGTACCGACGCCGAGTGAAACGATGGCGGCGACCGTCATCGACTTCAGGGAAGACAATCTCATTACATCCTCACAGTGACTCTGACTCTGTCTCTGTCTCTGTCATGTTGACTCTGCTTGGCCTCTTGCCGTGCGGGGCTGTTGCCCTCGGCCAGCCTTATGGCGTCAGACTGTGGTGATTTCGCGAAGGGTAGTAATGAGATACGGGCAGAGAGCTATGCAGCGACGCAGCAACGCCGATGCGTCCTCGATCCCGTCATGGTTCGTTCGCGTGATGGTCCCATGACGCCGCCCGGCTGTATGCGGTTATGGGATCACCTTGCCGTTCAGCGGACGCTATCGGCGATAGCAGCACCGACGCGATAGCGGCCCGCGTCGGTGCCTGCGCGTGCCGGTCACTGCACCAGCACGTTGCTGAACTGCCAGGGGTCGTCCGCGTCGAGCGTTTCCGGAAACAGCTCGGCGCGGCCGGCGAGCGGAGTCCAATCGGTGTAGCGCCCGATCACCGGACCGAGATAGGGCCGCTGCAGGTCGAGGCAGCGGCGGAAGTCCATCTCGTCGGCCTCGACGATGCCGCGGTCGGGGTTCTCCAGCATCCACACGATGCCGGCGAGCACCGCCGAGGTCACCTGCAGGCCGGTCGCGTTCTGGTAGGGCGCGAGCCGCCGCGTCTCCTCGATCGAGAGCTGCGAGCCGTACCAGTAGGCGTTCTTGGCGTGTCCGTAGAGCAAGACGCCGAGCTCGTCGATGCCGTCGACGATGTCGTCCTCGGACAGGATGTGCCAGGTCTGCTGCGGCTTCCACTGTGCACCCGCCAACTCGTGCAGCGAGAGCACTGCATCGTCGCAGGGGTGATAGGCATAGTGGCAGGTCGGCCGGTAGATCACCTTGCCGCGCTCGCGCAGCGTGAAATAGTCGGCGATCGAGATCGAACTCGTTGTGGGTGACCAGGAAGCCGTGCTGGGCCTGCGCGGTCGGCGTCCACGATCGCACCCGCGTGCCGGCACCGGGCCGCTTGAGGTAGATCGCTGCGTCGCAGCCGAAATCGTGCCGGGCCGCGCCGGGCGGCAGCGTCTTCTCGTGCGTGCCCCAGCCCAGCTCGGACGGCTGCATGCCCTCCGACAGGAAGCCTTCCACCGACCAGGTGTTGACGAACTTGCCGCGCGGCTTGGGATCGCGCGCGCGCTGGGTGTCGCGCTCGGCAATGTGGATGCCCTTGACCCCGACGCGGTGCATCAGGCGGCCCCACTCCTCGCGCGTCTGCGGCTCGACGAAGTCGAGCTCGAGCTCGCCGGCGATGTCGATCAGCGCCTGCTTCACCATCCACGAGACCATGCCGGGATTGGCGCCGCAGCAGCTCACGGCGGTGGCGCCGCCGGGGCGGCGCCGGCGCAGGTCGAGCAGGCCCTCACGCAGGGCGTAGTTCGAGCGCTCCGAGATCGTGCGGTCGCGGTTGGTATAGAGGCCGGGCCAGGGCTCGACCACGGTGTCGATGTAGAAGGCGTCGAGGTCCTTGGCGAGCTCCATCATGTCGACCGACGAGGTGTCGACCGACAGGTTCACGACCATGCCGCGCCCCGGCCCCACGGTGAGCAGCGGGGTGAGGATCTCGCGATAGTTCTCCTTCGTCAGCGCCTTGTGAATGAAGCGGAGCTGGCGCTCGTCGAGCAGCCGGCGGTCGCTGTCGTCCGGTGCGATGACGACGAACTTCGACCGGTCGAACGCGATGTGCCGTTCGATCAGCGGCAAAGTGCCCTTGCCGATCGAGCCGAAGCCGATCATCACGATCGGGCCGTCGAAACGGGCGTGCAGCGGCCAGCTCTCGGTCGCGGTGGTGGCGTTCATGTCGGTCACTCCAGGCAAAAGGTGACGGGGATCACGCCGCGCGCGATCCGCGGATGGGCTCGTTGCCGGCGGCGCCGGCCACGAGCGCGGCCAGATCAGGCTTCTCCGCCAGCGGGCCGCAGGCGCTGATGAGCCCCTGCGCGCCGTCGAGCGCGCCCGGTGCGAGCTCGCAGCCGAGCAGGCGATGCTGCTCGTACGGTCCGGGCAGCCACAGCGCGCCGGTCTTCTCGCTCGAGAAGCCGAAGCGGCCGTAGTAAGGCGCGTCGCCGACCAGCAGCACAGCGCGGTGCGCGCGGCGCGCCGAGGCACGCAGCGCCCGTTGCACGAGCGTCGAGCCGATGCCGCGGTTGCGGCAATCGGGGGCGACGGCGAGCGGGCCGAGCAGCAGCGCGGGCCGGCCGGGGCCGGCCGCGACGCGCCACAGCCGCAGCGTGCCGACGAGGCGGCGGCCCTCGGCGGCAACGAGCGCCAGCTCCGGCAGGCGGCCTTCGCGCAGCCGCTCGGAGGCCTTGGCGAACCGGATCGGCCCATAGGAGACGTCGAGCAGCGCCTCGCGTGCCGCGACGTCTCCCGCCCGTTCATGACGGATGGCGACCATCGTGTCCTCCCGTCATCCCGGTCAGATGTGGTAGGTCTTCAACGGCTTGAAGCCGTTGAAGGCCACCGACGAGTAGGTCGCGGTGTAGGCACCGGTCCCCTCGATCAGCACCTTGTCGCCGATCTCGAGGCTGATCGGCAGCGCATAGGGCTCCCTCTCGTACATCACGTCGGCCGAGTCGCAGGTCGGCCCCGCGAGCACGCAGGGGGCGAGCTCGTCGCCGTCCCGCGGCGTGCGGATCGGATAGCGGATCAACTCGTCCATGGTCTCGGCGAGGCCGCCGAATTTGCCGATGTCGAGATAGACCCAGCGCACGTCGTCGTTCTCGCTCTTCCTGGAGACGAGCACGACCTCCGCTTCAATCATGCCGGCATTGCCGACCATGCCGCGGCCCGGCTCGATGATCGTCTCCGGAATGCGGTTGCCGAAATGTCGGCGCAGCGCGCGGAAGATCGCCGAGCCGTAGGTCTTCACCGTCGGCACGTTCTTGAGATACTTGGTCGGGAACCCGCCGCCGAGATTGACCATGCTCAGCACCAGCCCGCGCTCGCCGCACTCGCGGAACACGGCCGCCGCCGAGGCGAGCGCCCGGTCCCACGCATGCGGATTGCGCTGCTGGGAGCCGACGTGGAAGGAGACGCCGTAGGCTTCGAGCCCGAGGCGGTGGGCGTGCTCCAGCACGTCGGCCGCCATCGCCGGCTCGCAGCCGAACTTGCGCGACAGCGGCCATTCCGCCCCCACGCAGTCGGAGAGGATGCGGCAAAAGACCCGCGAGCCCGGCGCCGCGCGAGCGATCTTCTCCACCTCGGCGACGCAGTCGATGGCGAACAGGCGCACGCCCAGCGCATGGGCGCGCGCGACGTCGCGCTCCTTCTTGATCGTATTGCCGAAGGAGATCCGGTCGGCCGTCGCCCCGCTGGCGAGCGCCAGCTCGATCTCGGCGACCGAGGCGGCGTCGAAGCACGAGCCCAGCGCGGCGAGGAGCGCGAGCACCTCGGCCGCCGGGTTCGCCTTGATCGCGTAGAACACCTTGGTGTCCGGCAGCGCCTTGGCGAAGGCCAGATAGTTTTCACGCACGACGTCGAGGTCGACGACCAGGCACGGCCCGTCGTTGGCTCGCGTACGCAGGAATTCGCGGATGCGCGCGGTCATGGCGCTCTCCCCACGGATCAAGGGGGCGGCGAACCGCCCAAGCTGCGGATCCTGAGCTCGCCGTCGGCGCGCGATGGGGACGCGCAGACGAACGTTAGGCTCTCGACCCGCTGTGCTGCCTTGGATTGGAATGGGGAGACCCCGCTCCGCACGGCCGGCAATGATTGAACAAGCCTCTTCGGTAGCCACGCCGGCTGGTGGAAGGCCGGCAGAGACCAAGGAAGCCCGCTCCGTCGTTGCTTTAAGCCGCGTCCCCCGTTGAGCGCGGGGTGCGCCGGTTTCGCCTCCGGCTGTCGGTCAAGTGGTTTCGGAGCTCAGGCGATCGCAGCACTCATTTGTCTGCGATCTCGCTCCGGGCGGCTGTCCGGCCTCTTGTCCGGATGCCCACCGACCGACACACGGCCACAGGCACGTGCGAAATTGGGCAATCGCGCACATAAGCGATATGCACGCGCATTACAAGAATTTTTTTCGGCAACCGCCGTCGAAGCGAGGCACACGAAGTCGCAGCGTGTCCGCGGCCGTCAGTCGGGCGTGGTGAACGGCTCGACGCGCTGGGCGCTGCGGATGAACGCCATCATCACCGCGATGCCGCAGAGAAAGAAAATGCCCTGCATGATGTGCGTGCCGTACGTTCCGAGGTCGAGGCCGTTGGAGGCCAGCGAGCTGGCGACCGCCCAGCCACCGGCGAAGGCCGCGCCGAAGACCTCGGCGCCGATCAGGATCGCCGCGCTGATCACGGTCATCACGTTCCGCCAGATAATCCGGCGGCCGCCGGCGGGGGAGGGGGGGCGGGGGTTCATGACATTGGTCCTACGCAGCGGCACTCTTGCCGAATTCGGGCGGCCGGATCAAGTCGCTGGAGCGGCCGGGTCAAGTCGCTAGACCGGCAGGAAGAGCGCGAACGGCTGCTCGATCGTTCGCTTGAGACAGTTGCGATAGGTCTCGTAGCAAGGATGGTCGGCGGCGATGCGGCCTAATTCAGGCTTGGCGAGCCGCTTACGCGGCGTCGCGGCTCGCCGCCTTGACGCCGAGGAGGCCGGACTCGGCCAGCGCCGCGCGGATGCGGTCGATCTCGGCGCGGGAAAGCTTCACCAGCGGCGGGCGCACCACCGCGCGGGGGAGCCGGCCGAGCAGCACCAGCGCTTCCTTCATGCGGTTGTGCATGTCGGCCCAGGGGTCCGCGTAGAACACGCGCGCCAGCGGATAGATGCGGTCGTTGAGCCGCTTGGCCGCGGCGAGGTCGTCGGCTTGGACCGCATGGAACAACTCGGCTTGCAGGTCCGGGATCACGCTGCCGCTGCCGGAAAGAAGCCCGTTGCAGCCGAGCACCAGCGAGGAGAACAGCCAGGCACTGTGGGTGGTAAGCACGTTGACCGGCCGCGGCAGGCTCTGCAGCGTGCGGATATGCATCTCGTGCTGCGGCACGTTCCCCGCCCAGTCCTTGATGGCGCGGATGCTCGGCACCTGCTCCACCATCTTGAGCAGCGCATCGCGCGGGTAGCCCTGGCCGGTGGCGAGCGGGTACTGGAACGCGACGATGGGCAGGTCGGTCGCGTCGGCGATGCGCTGGAAATGCGCGAGCGCCATCTCTGGCGACTGTCCCAAGGTGAAGGGCGCCGGGGGAAACACCAGCACCGCGGAGGCGCCGCCGTCGGTGGCCATGCGCGCGATCCGCGCTGCCTCCATGCTGCCGTCCGCCCACACTCCGTTTACGAGCGGGAGCCGGTCGCCGATCTCGTCCTGGGCAATGGCGAGCACGCGCCGCTGCTCCTCGAAGCTGCAGGAGGCGACCTCGGTCGAGTGGGCATTGACGGTAATGGCGGAGATCCCGCGCGTCGCCGCCACGTCGCGCAGGTGGCTGCGAAAGCTCTTCTCGTCGATGGAGAGGTCGTCGTGGAACGGCAGCAGCACGGCCGGAATGACGCCGTGCGGGACGTAATGGGCGTGGCGGGGCATCGATATCTCCTTGGCCGGGCCGCGTGCGCCGGCACCGAAATCGGGCAGGATCTATAGCACGCCCCGCGCGTCGAAGTCCCGCCGGGGGGCGCATTGATCCGTCAGCGGAAGAGACCCATATTCCGGCATGCTAGGGATTCTGCGGGCCGCGCGAGCGCGCCCTCGGATCTGGCGCCGCCACTATCATCCTGTTGCCGCCCGCATCGTCCGGTTCCATGACGCCAGTGTCCGCATTTCATCCGGCCGTCGCTGCCTGGTTCGAGCGCAGCTTCGCCGCGCCCACGGCGGCGCAGGCGCAGGCCTGGCCGGCCCTGCAGGCGGGCCGGCATGTCCTGATCGCCGCCCCGACCGGCTCCGGCAAGACGCTCGCCGCGTTTCTCGCCGCGATCGACGCGTTGGTGCGGCAGGGGCTCGAGGGCAAGCTCGAGGATGCCACCCAGATCGTCTATGTCTCGCCGCTCAAGGCGCTGTCGAACGACATCCGGCGCAACCTCGAGGCTCCGCTCGCGGGCATCCGCGAGGCCCTGCGTGAGCAGGGCCTGCCGGAGGTGGAGATCCGAACCTGGGTGCGCACCGGCGACACCGCGCCCGGCGAACGCGACCGCATGCGCCGCCGCCCGCCGCATATCGTCGTGACCACTCCCGAATCGCTCTACATCCTGCTCGGCTCGGACTCCGGCCGCGCCATGCTCGCGACCACCCGCACGGTGATCGTCGACGAAATTCATGCCTTGGCGCCGAATAAGCGTGGCACGCATCTCTCGCTCTCGCTCGAGCGGCTCGATGCGCTGTGCGGCCGTCGATTGCCGCGCGTGGGCCTCTCCGCCACCCAGAAGCCGATCGAGGACGTGGCGCGTTTCCTGGTCGGTGTGGCGGCGGCCGGCGCCGCGCCCCCGGACTGCACCATCATCGACACCGGCCACCGCCGCGCGCGCGACCTGGCCGTCGAAGTGCCGGACGCCCCGCTCGAAGCCGTGATGTCGGCCGAGGTGTGGGAGCAGGTCTATCATCGCCTCGCCGAGCTGATCGAGGCGCACCGCACCACGCTCATTTTCGTCAACACACGCCGGATGGCGGAGCGGGCGACACGCCAGCTCTCCGACCGTATCGGCGCCGAGCACGTGGCGGCGCACCACGGCAGCCTTGCCAAGGAACAGCGCCTCGACGCCGAGCAGCGGCTCAAGCATGGCAAGCTCAAGGCGCTGGTGGCGACCGCTTCGCTCGAGCTCGGCATCGACATCGGCGAGGTCGACCTCGTCTGCCAACTGGGGTCGCCGCGCTCGATCGCGAGCCTGCTGCAGCGGGTCGGGCGGTCGGGACATGCCGTCGACGGCGTGCCCAAGGGCCGGCTGTTCCCCCTTTCCCGCGACGACCTCGTGGAATGCGCGGCGCTCCTCGACAGCACGACGCGCGGCGAGCTCGACCGGCTCGCGATCCTCGAGCAGCCGCTCGACGTGCTGGCGCAGCAGATCGTCGCGGAAGTGGCCGCGCGCGAGTGGAACGAGGACCAGCTCTATGCTCTGATCCGCCGCGCCTGGCCGTACCGCGCGCTCGCGCGGGAGGACTTCGCCGCCGTCGTCGCCATGCTGGCGGAAGGGTTCAGCACCCGCCGCGGCCGGCGCGGCGCGCTCATTCACTACGACGGCGTCAACCGCGTGCTGCGCGGCCGGCGCGGCGCGCGGCTTACCGCGCTCACCAGCGGCGGAACGATCCCGGACAACGCCGATTATCAGGTCCTGCTGGAGCCCGAGAACAACGTCATCGGCAGCGTGAACGAGGATTTCGCGGTCGAGAGCATGGCCGGCGATATCTTCCAACTCGGCAACAAGAGCTACCGCATCATCCGCGTCGAGCGCGGCGTGGTGCGGGTCGAGGACGCCCATGGGGCGCCGCCGACCATTCCGTTCTGGCTGGGCGAGGCGCCGGGCCGCAGCGACGAGCTTTCGGCCGCGGTGTCGCGCCTGCGCGGCGAGATGGCCGCGCGGCTCAAGAGCGATCCCGCCGGGCAGCGCGCGTTGCGCTGGCTGGTCGACGAGGTCGGGATCGGCGAGCCCGCGGCCGAGCAACTTGCCGAGTACCTCGCCGCGGCGCATGCCGCCCTGGAATGCCTGCCGACGCACGACACCATCGTGCTGGAGCGCTTCTTCGACGAAGTCGGCGGCATGCAGCTCGTGGTCCATTCGCCCTACGGCAGCCGGCTCAACCGGGCCTGGGGCCTCGCCCTGCGCAAACGCTTCTGCCGCAAGTTCAATTTCGAGCTGCAGGCGGCGGCGACCGAGGACAATATCGTCCTCTCGCTCACCACCGCGCACAGCTTCGCGCTCGCCGACGTCGCCCGCTATCTGCATTCCGCCACGGTGCGGCCGTTGCTGATCCAGGCGCTGCTCGACGCGCCGATGTTCATCACCCGCTGGCGCTGGGTGATCGGCGTGGCGCTCGCGCTGCCGCGCTTCCGCGGCGGCCGCAAGGTGCCGCCGCAGCTCGCGCGCATGGGCGCGGAGGACCTGATCGGGACGATCTTTCCAGACCAGATCGCCTGTGCCGAGAACCTCACCGGCGAGCGCGAGGTTCCGGACCATCCCCTGGTGAACCAGACCATCGGCGACTGCCTCACCGAGGCGATGGACCTCGCCGGGCTGGAACGGCTGCTGCGGCGGATCGAGACCGGCGACGTTCGCGTCGTCGCCCGCGATCTGACCGAGCCCTCGCCGCTCGCCCTCGAGGTGCTCTCGGCGCGCCCCTATGCCTATCTCGACGACGCGCCGCTGGAGGAGCGCCGCACCCAGGCGGTGATGGGCCGGCGCTGGCTCTCGCCCGAAGCCGCCTCAGATCTCGGCCGGCTCGATGCCGACGCCGTCGCGCGGGTGCGCGGCGAAGCTTGGCCCGAGGCCGCCAACGCCGACGAGCTGCATGACGCGCTGGTCTGGCTCGGTTTCCTCACCGCCGACGAAGCCGGTGCCGCCGCCGGCTGGAATGACTGGCTGTCCGAGCTCGCGCGGCAACAGCGCGTGGCGCAACTCGACGCCCCGGGAGCGGCGCTCTGGATCACCGCCGAGCGCTTGCCGCAGTTTGCGGCGCTCTGGCCGAACGCGACGCTCGAGCCCGCGATCGCTCCTCCCGCCGCCTTGGCCGGCCGGGAGTGGTCGCGCGATGAGGCGCTGGTGGAAATCCTGCGCGGCCGCCTCGAAGGACTGGGCCCGGCGGCGGTGGATGCGCTGGCCGCGCCGCTCGGATTGGCGCCGAGCGGGATCGCGCCCGCGCTGGCGGCGCTCGAGGCCGAAGGCTTTGCCATGCGCGGGCGCTTCACGCCCGCCGCGGCGGCCGAGGAATGGTGCGAGCGCCGGCTGCTCGCGCGCATTCACGGCTATACGATCAAGCGGCTGCGGGCGGAGATCGAGCCCGTCGCGGCGCGCGACTTCCTGCGCTTCCTCATGAGCTGGCAGCGGGTCGCAGCCGACGCGCGGATGGAAGGCCCGGATGCCGTCGACACCGTGGTCGGGCAGCTCGAAGGTTTCGAGGCGCCAGCCGGCGCCTGGGAGAGCGAGATCCTGCCGGCGCGGCTTGCCGGCTACGAGCCCGCTTGGCTCGACGACCGCTGCCTTGCCGGGCACTTGACGTGGACGCGGCTGCGGCCGCGCTCCGCCGGAGCCGGCAATGGCCGCACGAACGGCGGCGAGGGCCGCCCGACGCCGGTGCGCACGACCCCGATCGCCCTGCTCACGCGACGCCATGCCGCGCACTGGGCGGCCCTGTCGGCGGGTGTGGACGCGGTTGGTCTCGGCAGCAGGGCGCAGGCGGTGGCCGATTATATAAGGCAGCACGGGGCCTCGTTCTTCGACGAGCTGGTCGATGGCACCGGTCTCTTGCGGGCCGAGGTGGAAGAAGCGCTGGCCGAGCTGGTGGCGCTCGGGCTGGTGAGCTCCGACAGCTTCGGCGGGTTGCGCGCGCTGCTGGTGCCCTCGGGCGAGCGCCGGCCGATCGCCGGCGGGCGCCGCCGCCGCCGCACCGTGGCGTTCGGGATGGAAGATGCGGGTCGCTGGGCGCTCGCGCGCCGTCCCGCGCCGTCCGCGCGCCCGGCGTCCTTCGACCAGGAGGCGGTCGAGCACGCGGCGCGTACCTTGCTGCTGCGCTACGGCGTCGTGTTCTGGCGCCTGATCGAGCGCGAGGCGGCTTGGCTGCCGCCGTGGCGGGACCTCATCCGCGTCTACCGCCGCCTCGAAAGCCGGGGCGACATTCGCGGCGGCCGCTTCGTCGCCGGATTCTCCGGCGAGCAATTCGCGCTTCCCGACGCGATCGGCGCGCTGCGCGAGGTCCGCAGGGCACCCGCGTCCGGCGCGTTCATCTCGCTCTCCGGCGCCGATCCGCTCAATCTCGTCGGCATCCTCACGCCGGGGCCGAAGCTCGCCGCGCTCACCGGCAATCGCCTGCTCCTTCGCGACGGCGTGCCGATCGCGCTGCTTGCCGGCGGCGCAGTGCAGTTTCTCGAGACGCTCGATGCCGCCAGCGAATGGGCCGCCCACAAGGCCCTGCTGCGCGGCGCACCGCCGGCGCCGTCGATCTCCCCCGATACGAATTCGCTCGCATCGGCCTCTGCGGGCCGCCCCTAAAGCGCGCCGAGCTCGATCAAGGCGAGGCGAACCTCCTCGATGCCTTCGGGCGACAACGGCGGCTGCGGCGGAAGCGGCGCGCCGACCGCGTAGCCCTGCAGCTCGAGCCCGCCTTTGATGCAGGCGGCGAGATTGTATTTCGCGAAGACCTGATTGATGCGCCAGAGCTGCCGTTGCAACTGCATGGCGGAGGCCCAATCGCCGCAACGACAGCGTTCGTACAGATCGACGCTCTGTTTCGGGACGATGCACGCGGGTCCCGCCATCCATCCCGCTCCCCCGATCAGCATCACGCAGGCAGGAATGTGCGCCGAGGCGGAAAACACCGCCATTCTGCCCTCAACCCGATTGATGATCGAGAGCAGGCGCCCTGTGTTGGAGGATGCATCCTTGATGTAGCGGATGTTCGGAATGCGGCTCAGCCGATCGATCACCGGAAGCGAAAGATCCGAGCGCTGGAAATTGGGATTCGTGTAAAGCACCAGCGGGAGGGTCACGGCGTCCGCGATGGCCTTGAAATAGGCATAGACCCCATCGTCGGAAATCGGAAAGTAGGCCTCGAGGATCGCGAGCACGCCGTCGCAGCCGAGCTTCTGCATTTCCCGCGCCTGGAAGACGGCATCGGCGATCGTCGTTGCCGCAACTCCGGCAACCACCGGAACGCGCCCGCCTGCGGCCGCGACGACAACCTCGACGACGCGCCGGCGCTGGGGCCAGCTGAGATATGCGAATTCGCCGGTCGATCCCAGCGGCGTCAGTCCATGCACGCCGGCAGCGATGAGATCATTGCAGAGGCGATGCAAGACCTCGCCCATGATTTCACCCGCGGAACTGACCGGCGAGACGAGGTAAGGGAAAACTCCATGGAACGCTGCGTCGGCCATGGGGAAACCTCGTCACCTGTTGGTCAGCCGGATGCCGGTCCGCCGGCCGAGCTCCGCGCAGTCCTCGTCGGTCTTGAGTCCGACCGCGCGAATGCCGTGGGCCGCGAGCTCCTCGTCGCGGTCCTCGGTATCGCCGGTCACGCCGACCGCCCCGATGACCTCGCCCGAGGCATCGCGGATCTGCAGGCCGCCGCCCTCGGGAAAAATCTGCTCGCCGCTGGCGCTGACGAGATAGCGCATGAAGATCGGCTTCTCCTCGGCGCGCACCTTCACCAGCTTTGACGAGCGGCCCATGGCGAGCGCGGCATAGGCCTTGCCGTAGGCCATCTCGAAGCGGATCATCGAGCTGCCGTCCTCCTTCTTGAACGCCTTCACCTTGCAGCCGGGCTCGACCACGATCACGGAAAGCGGCCGGCAATCGAGCTCGGCGCCGCGCTTAAGAATGGCGTCGATGAGGCGGTCGGCCTGCGCGAGGGTGATGGCGGTCATGGGTCCTCCGGTCAGGATGGGTCGATGCGAGAGCTCTCAGAATACGCCGGTGCGAACCGCGTGCCGAGCTTGGTTGACTTGATATTGGCAGCTGTGACACCCGTTCGGCGTCGGTCGCCACGGGGCGCTTGATCGCAGGAGGAACGAATGGCCGAATTCTCACGCCGCGACATGCTGGGCGCCGCTGCCGCCGGGGGCGTGGCCGCAGCTGCAACGGGCACCGATACGTTCGGACAGGGACAACCGCCGTACGGACCGACGCCGGCGCCGCTGGCCGGCGCCGATTTGCCGTCCTTCCGCTTCCAGCTCGGCGCGGTCGCGCCCAAGAGGTGGGACGGCGGCTGGGCGAAGGAGGCGACGGTCGAGCAGTTTCCGGTCTCGCAGGCGCTCGCCGGGGTGCTGATGTCGCTCGTCCCGGGCGGCTTGCGCGAGCTGCACTGGCACGCCAACGCGGCGGAATGGGCCTACGTGATCAAGGGCCAGTGCCGCGTCACCACCATCGACCCGCAGGGCCATTCGCAGATCGCGGATTTCGGCGCCGGCGACGTCTGGTATTTCCCGCGCGGGTTCGGCCATTCGATCCAGGGCATCGGCGCGGAGGATTGTCTGTTCGTGCTCGTCTTCGACAACGGCTATTTCTCCGAGTTCGGCACCTTCAGCATCAGCGACTGGATCGGGCACACGCCGCCGGAGGTGCTGGCGAAGTATTTCGGCGTGCCGGCCGCGACCTTCGCGAATTTCCCCAAAGGTGAGGTCTACATCGCCAAGGGACCGGTGCCGCCGCCGCTCCCCGCCAATCCCGCGCCGGGCTCGCTCGACAGCGGGCCGCTCACCCATCGCTACCGGTTGCTGGCGCAACGTCCAGAGACCTATCCCGGCGGCACCAACCGGCTGGTGTCGCAACGCGAGTTCCCGATCTCGACCACCGTGACCGGCGCGCTCATGCAGATCAAGCCGGGCGGCCTGCGCGAGCCGCACTGGCATCCCAATGCCGACGAATGGCAGTACTACATCTCCGGCCGCGCCCGCATGACCGTGTTCGGATCGCATGGCCGTGCGCGCACCGAGGAGTTCAGCGCCGGCGACGTCGGCTACGTGCCGCAGGGCTACGGCCACTACATCGAGAATGCCGGCAGCGAGGATGTCGAGCTGTTGCTGGCGCTCAACAACGGCACCTACGAAGCAATCTCGCTCGCCGACTGGATCGGCTCCAACCCGCACCTGTTGCTGGCGACCAATTTCGAGGTGCCGGAAAGTACCTTCAACGACTTCCAGACCCGCAACAGATTCCTCGCGGAGTAGAACCACCAGCCTCGGTTCACCCAAGGTTGGAACGCAATGCGCCCGCCGAGCCGGCGGGCGCATTGTTTTGGACATGGCCCGGTAGGGTACGACCGAGTCGATATCTGGTCGCTCAGCCCTTCAGCGTTTCGAGCACGCGCTCCGGCGTGAACGGCAGGTGGGTGAGCCGCTTGCCGGTCAGCCGGTAGAACGCGTTCGAGATCGCGCCGGCGATGAACGGATTGCCGATCTCGCCCAGCCCCGTCGGGCGTGTGTCGACCTCGACGAATTGCACGTGCATCTCGTCCGGCAGGTCCGACATGCGCATCAGGTTGTAGTCGTGGAAGTTCGACTGCTCCACGGCGCCGCCCTTGATCGTCACGCGCTCGTGCAGGACGCTGGAGAGGCCGTAGATGATGGCGCTCTCGACGTTGGCCCTGGCCGCGGCCGGCTGCACGATCAGGCCGCCGTCGATCGCCGCCCACACCTTGTGCACGCGGATCTTGCCGCTTGCCCGGTCGAGCGAGATTTCGACCGCACCGGCGCCGAGCGAGCCCGAGCGCTCGGTGATCGAGACGCCGAGCGCGCGGCCGTCCGGCCGCTTCGCTTTGGTATCGGCCAGTTGCGCCAGCGCCTCGAACACCTTGCGCGCCTTTGGCGTGGCGCCCATGCGCTCGAAACGAAATTCGATCGGGTCCATGTCCTGATCGACCGCCATCTGATCGACGAAGCTCTCGATCGCGAAGGTGTTGAACACGTGGCCCACCGCGCGCCAGTGCTTGAGCTTGATCCCGTGCGAGACGCCGCGCCGCTCGATGTACTGGTTCGGCACGCCGTAGTAGGGAATCTTGATGCCGGTGATGAGCAGGAATTCGCCGTCGCCGACGACGCAGTGCTTCCATCCCGTCACCTTGCCGGAGGCGTCGGTGGCCGCCTCCAGGCACTGGAAGGATTGCGGGCGGAACATGCCCTGGGCGATATCCTCCTCGCGCGTCCAGATCAGCTTGACCGGACGGCGCACCTCCTTGGCGATCTGCGCGCATTCGGCGGCATAGTCGCCGAGCGAGCGTCGGCCGAAGCCGCCGCCCATGTAGCATTGGTGGAAATCCACCTGCTCGTCCTTGAGCCCGAGCGCCTTCGCCACCGCCTTGCGCGACTCGTCGGGGGCCTGGCTGCCTTCCCAGACCTCGGCCTTGTCGCCGGCATCGCTGATGCGCACCACGGCGTTGAGCGGCTCCATCTGCGCGTGATAGCCGTAGTCGCTGCGGAACTCGGCGTGATAGGTCTTAATCGCGGCAGCGAAGGCCGCCTTCACGTCGCCCTTCTCCTCGAGCTTCGCCGCCTGCGCGTTCGGGTCGGCGTGAATGCGGACGTAGTCCGCGAGCGCCTCGTCGGAGTTGAAGCCGTCGGCTTTTGCCTTCGTCCACTTGACCTTGAGGGCATCGCGTCCGGCCTTGGCGGTCTCGAAATGATCGGCGACCACCGCTAGGCCATTGGCGAGCCTGACGACGGCGATGACGCCTTTCATCGCCTTGATCTCGGCGTCGTTCCAACTTTCAGGCGCGGCCGCCGATTGGTCCTGCTTGCCCGGATCCCAGATCCTCGGCTGGGCGTTGTGGACCGGCGAATGCAGGGTCGAGGCATACACCATGCCCGGCAGCTTCACGTCGATGGCGTATTGCGCCGTGCCGTTGACCTTGGACGGGGTGTCGCGGCGCGCAACGGACTTGCCGATCAGGCGGAAATCCTTGCGCGGCTTGAGCTCCTTCGGGTCGACCGCGGGAAGCGTCCCAGGGATGGTGCCGAACGCCGCGATCTCGCCGTAGCTCAGGCGCGCACCGGTGGCGGGATTGACGACCACGCTCGGCTCGGTCCGCAGGGTGGCGGCATCGACGCCCCATTTCTGCGCGGCATTGGCGATGAGCACCTTGCGTACCTGCGCGCCGGCCGTGCGCAGCTGGTTGAAATAGAGCTGCACGGCCCGGCTGCCGACGATCCACATCAAATGCTCGGTGCCGAACGGGTTCTTGTAGCCGTAGACGCTCGCATCGGCCGGGGTCCATTCGATCGCGACCTTCGACCAGTCGGCATCCATCTCTTCCGCCACGATGAGCGGGAGCGACGTCATCGATCCCTGGCCCATCTCGGCGCCGGCGCTGAGAATGGTGATCCTGCCATCGGGAGCGATGCGCACCCACGGCGTGATGCTGGCATTGGCCAAGGCGTTGGCCTGTGCCTGCGACATGAGGCGGACGCCGTCGTTGCCGACCGCGATGCAGAATGTCAGGCCCCCCAGGGCGGCGAGCACGCTGCGCCGCGACGGGTTGGTCTCGATCATCGTCATGGCTCAGACCTCCCTCGATGCGCGCTCGATGGCGGCGATGATGCGGTGATAGGTCCCGCAGCGGCAGATATTGCCGTCCATGTGGGCGATGATGTCGGTGCGCGAGGGCTTCGGATTCCTGGCCAGCAGCTCCGCCGCCTTCATGATCTGGCCGGATTGGCAGTAGCCGCATTGCGGCACCTCTTCGGCCACCCATGCCTTCTGCAGCGGGTGGGAGGAGGTGGGCGACAGTCCTTCGATGGTGACGAGGGTCCGGCCCGCGACCGAGCCCACGTCGATCTGGCACGAGCGTTGCGCGGTGCCGTCGACGTGCACGGTGCAGGCGCCGCAGAGGCCGGCGCCGCAACCGTATTTGGTGCCGGTCAACCCGACATGGTCGCGGATCGCCCATAGGAGCGGCGTGCTCGGGTCGGCATCGACCGAGACCTGCCGGTTGTTCAATGTGAACGAGACCATGCTTCGCTTCCTCCCTTGGCTTCTCTGGTTTTGCGCTCCCGCATGCCCGCTGGCCGCGGCCGATCGCAGGCGATGGCGGCTCGATTGACGGTCCAGGCTGAAACGTTGAATTTAAAACCAGTCTAGCAAGCCGCGGCCTCGCTTCACATCGGAAAATTCAAGACATCCGGGGCGCCGCGTGCTTTGGCCCTTTCCCGCGCCTAAGGTGCAAATACAGCGGTCCAATCCCCATATGACGGCCATGACTCAGCAGAACCAAGTAATTGCCGCACAATCAGGCAGCGAGAACCCGTTGTTCGAGGACGGCTCCGGTCCCTTCGGCGTGCCGCCGTTCGACCGGATCAGGCCGGAGCACTTTCCGCCCGCCTTTGCGCGCGCCTTCGCCGCGCACGAAGCCGAGGTCGCCGCCATTGCGGCCGACCCGTCCGAGCCGACCTTTGCCAACACCATCGCCGCGCTGGAAACCGCCGGCGACGCGCTCACGCGCATTGGCAGCGTGTTCCACGTGCTGGCGGGCGCGCACACCAATGATGCGATCCTCGAGATCGAACGCGAGCTCGCGCCGCAGGAGGCCAGGCATTGGAACAGGGTCCTCTTGGACGAGGGTCTGTTCCGCCGCATCGACGCGCTGCACCGGCGGCGCGAGCGGCTCGGCCTCACGGCGGAAGAGGCGCGCGTGCTCGATCGCTATCACGTGAGGTTCAAGCGCGCCGGCGCCGCCCTCGACGCCGCCGCGAAGGCGCGGCTCGCCGAGATCAGTGAGCGCCTGGCCGCGCTCGGCACCAGCTTCAGTCAGAACGTGCTCGCGGACGAGCAGGGTTATGTGCTCGTGCTCGAGGGCGAGGACGACCTTGCCGGTCTGCCCGATTTCGTCCGCGCGGCGGCGCGGGCGGCGGCCGAGGAACGCGGCCTTGCCGGCAAGCACGTCGTCACGACTTCACGTTCCAGCGTGGAGCCGTTCCTCCAGTTCTCCGCGCGGCGCGACCTGCGCGAGAAGATCTTTCGCGCCTGGATCGCGCGCGGCGACGGCGGCGGGGCAACCGACAACAAGGCGATCATCGCCGAGATGGTGGCGTTGCGCACAGAGCGCGCGCGACTTCTCGGTTATCCGACCTTCGCCCATTACCGGCTCGACGATGCCATGGCGAAGACGCCGGAGGCCGTACGCGCGTTGCTCGATCGCGTGTGGCAGCCGGCGCGCCGTCACGCCCTGGCGGATCGCGACGCGCTGCAGGCGCTGGTGCAGGCGGAGGGAGGGAACTTCACGCTCGCGCCGTGGGACTGGCGCTACTACGCGGAGAAGCTGCGCAAGGCGCGCTGCGACATCGACGAGGCCACGCTCAAGCCGTATTTTCAGCTCGAGCGCATCATCGAGGCGGCCTTCCATACGGCGAACCGGCTGTTCGGGCTCACCTTCGAGCCGTGCGCCGGCATGCCGGTCTGGCACGCGGACGTGCGCGTGTGGAAGGTGCGCGACGCCCGCGGACGCCATCGCGGCCTGTTCTTCGGCGACTACTTCGCCCGCACCTCGAAGCACAGCGGCGCCTGGATGACCACGCTGCGCGACCAGGAGAAGCTCAAAGGTGATATCCGTCCGCTCGTCGTCAACGTCATGAATTTCTCCAAGGCGGGGCCGGACGAGCCGACGCTGTTGTCGTTCGACGACGCCAAGACCCTGTTCCACGAGTTCGGCCATGGCCTGCACGCGCTCCTCTCCGATGTCACCTATCCGATGGTCTCGGGAACGAGCGTGCTCACCGACTGGGTGGAGCTGCCTTCGCAGCTCTACGAGCATTGGCTGGAGCGCCCGGAGATCCTCAGCCGCTTCGCCGTTCACTATCGCACCGGCGAGCCGATCCCGCAGGACCTGTTGCACCGCCTGATCGCCGCGCGCACCTTCAACCAGGGTTGCGCCACCCTGGAATACGTCGCCTCGGCGATGATCGATCTCGACATCCATCTGCGCCAGCCGCCCGCGGACGGAAGCGAGCGGTTCGACGTCGAAGCGTTCGAGCAGTCGGCCCTCGCGCGTATCGGCATGCCTGCCGAGATCGTCATGCGTCACCGTCCCGCTCATTTCCAGCATGTGTTTGCGGACAACAGCTACGCCGCGGCCTATTACAGCTATATGTGGTCGGAGGTGCTCGACGCCGACGCGTTTGCGGCGTTCGAAGAGGCGGGCGACATCTTCGACACCGAAACGGCGAAGAAGCTGCACGACCACGTCTACGCCGCCGGCGGCGCGCGCGATCCGGCCGAGCTCTACACCGCCTTCCGCGGCCGCTTGCCGACGCCCGAGGGGCTGCTCGAGCGGCGGGGCTTGAGCGAGGACGTCGCCGCTCCGTCGGCGTGAGGAAGGTTTGATTACATTCGGTCGCGCCTGCGCGTACTGGTCAATTCGTCGGCAACGTGCCCAAATGGACCAGCGGGAGGCGTTGGCCAACTCGCTGAAATGTCGTGAATTAGGGTTGCGGCAAGGATTTTGCTTATCTGGCTCCAGGAGCACGATGGAGAACGCGATGAAGCACATTGCAGGATTGGCGCTGGCGCTCGCCATTGCGTATGCGCCGGGCGCGGTGCACGCGCAGGATGCGTGGCCGAGCCGGCCCATGACGTTCATCGTGCCGTACGCGGCCGGCGGCTATACCGACCTGGTCGCCCGGCTGACCGCGCGCTACGTCGAGAAGGCACTGGGCAAGCCGGTCGTCATCGAGAACCGCGCCGGCGCCGGCGGCATCGTGGGGACGCAGGCGGTCGCGAACGCGGCGCCCGACGGCTACACCTTCTGCGTCTGCAGCGTCGGCGCGATCTCGATCGCACCCTTCGCGCAGAAGATCGGCTACGATCCCGTGCAGGATCTCGCGCCGGTCGGCATCGTCAGCTCGATCGTGCAGGCGGTCATCGTCAAGAAGGACCTGCCGGTGAAGACGATGACGGAGCTCGTGTCGTACGCCAAGGCCAATCCCGGCAGGCTCAACTACGGCTCCAGTGGCGCCGGTGGCCTCACGCATTATTCAGTCGAGTTGTTCCAGGCGCGCACCGGCACCAAGGTGGTGCACGTCCCGTTCAAGGGCGGTTCGTTGTCCACCGCCGCGGTGGTCTCCGGCGAGGTCGATTTCTCGTTCGCCAACATGACCGACGCCCTGCCGCAGATCGAGGCCGGAACGGTCCGCGGCCTTGCCGTCACCTCGCTCGAACGCAGCCCCTACTTCCCCGATCTGCCCTCGGTGCACGAGACGGTCGTCCCCGGCTTTCTCGTGGAGACGTGGAACGCGATCATGGCGCCGGGCAAGACGCCGGAGCCGATCATCCGCAAGCTGTCGGATATCCTGATCAAGATGGCCGACGATCCCGAGGTGAAGGAAAGCATGCGCAAGGCCGGCGCCAACACGGTCAAGACCACGCCCGATCAGTTCCGCGCGCAGATCCAGCAGGAGATCGCGCAGTGGAAGCCGCTGATCGGCGAGATCGCGGAGAAGGAGAAGAAGTAGCCCGGCCCCGCCGCGCTCAGTTCGCGCGCGGGAAGGAGTAGGGGCTCATCTCGTCGGCCGTGCGGCCGAGCGGGTCCCAGTTCTGCCAGCCGCTCCAGACCCGCTCGCCGGCCGCCTGCGCCTCGCTGCGCAGCGCGGCGAAGTCGATGCCGGGGATGCGGCGGTTCTCCATGCGCATCACGCCGTCGACGATCACGCTGTCGACGTCGTCGCCGATCCCGCAATCGACCAGGCTCTTGACCGGATCGCGCACCGGCCCCATGCGCAGCGTGCCGCTGCCGGTGAGGTCGATGATGGCGATGTCCGCCTTGGCGCCCGGCGCCAGCCGGCCGATGTCGGCGCGGCCGACCGTGTGCGCGCCGCCGAGCGTCGCCGCCTCGAATACCTGCGCGGCGGTGGCGGCTTTGAGATTGCGGCTCGCCACCTTGCCGAAATAGGAGGCGTTGCGCATCTGCAGGATCATGTCGCGCGGATAAGTATCGGTGCCGAGTGCGATGTTCACGCCCGCCTTGCGATAGCTCTCCCAATTGTCGAGGAAGCGTCCGCGCCGCGCCACGTTGACTGGGCAGTGCGAGACCGAGCAGCGGTGCGAGCCCATGATCTCGAGGTCATGCGAGCCGGAATAGTTCATCAGCGGGTTGTTGCAGGTGAAGTTGCCGTGGCCGATATTGAGCTTGTCGGACATCAGGCCGACCTCGCGCAAGAGCTCCACCGACGTCATCTGATGTTCGCGAATGATGTCGAATACTTCGTGGATGTTGTAAGCGGCATGGATCGCGACCGGCAGATCGCGCTCCTTTGCCGCCATGGCCGCCTTGCGCATCAAGGGCACGGTGCAGGTTTCGATCTCGCGCGGCACCAGGAGACCGCGGACGCGGTCGCCATGCGCGCCCTGGTGGCGCTCGATGAATTCGAGCGCCACGTCGAATTCCCGCTCGCCCGCGGCTTCGTCGAGCACGCGCACGAGCTTGCCTCCCTCGCCGCCGACCCAGCGGCCGCTGTCGAAGCCCGGACCGAGATAGGCGCGCAGGCCGAGCTCGCCGACGGCTTCGAGCAGCGCCTGCTGGACGCGCAGCTGGCTGCCGAACTCGACGAATGTCGTGATGCCGTTGCGCAGGAGCTCGGCCACGGTGAAGCGGGCGTTGAGCCGCAGCTCGTCGGCCACCGAATGGTCGTCGGGGCGGACGTAACGCGGATCGCCGCCGACGCGGGTGCCCGCGCGCGCGACGCTGATCTCGAGGAACGGCTGGCCGAAATAGTCCCCGCGCCCGATGTCGGAGATGAGCCGGTGCGAGGCGCGGTGGCCCGAA
Organism: uncultured Alphaproteobacteria bacterium; assembly: GCA_963758945.1. Taxonomy (GTDB): domain Bacteria; phylum Pseudomonadota; class Alphaproteobacteria; order Rhizobiales; family Xanthobacteraceae; genus VAZQ01. The sequence continues at coordinate 160,169 of CAVWXY010000006.1, forward strand.
TGCACATGAGTGTCGATGAATCCCGGCGCGACCAATTTGTTGCGCGCGTCGATCTCGCGGTCGACCTCGCCTGCGAAGCGCTCGCCGACGAACAGCACGGTATTGCCTTCGAAGACCAGCTCGGCGTCGCGCCAGAGCGTGTGATGGCCGTCGGCGTGGCCGACCAGCCAGCCGCAGGTGATGCGCGTGCGCATTGAAGTTTCCTCCCGAGTCCGAATTGTTCGTACTCTGATAATGTCCGCCGCGGTATGCAACGCCTGTGCCAAGGGGCGGCGAAGCATCCCCCGCATGAGGTTCTTTTCCGCATGACGTCCCGCGCCACGGACCTCCACACCGCCGGACATCGCCGCGGCGTCGTCGCCGCGCCGCACCACGCCGCCGTCGCGGCGGGACAGGGCGGTGTTGGCCGAGGGCGGCAATGCGCTCGAGGCGATGGTGGCGATGGCGGCGACCATCGCCGCGGTCTACCCGCATATGAGCCAGGTCGGCGGCGACGGCTTCTGGCTCGTGCGCGAGCCGTCGGGGCGCGTGCGCGCGCTGATGGCGGCCGGCCGCGCCGGCGCCAACGCGCGGCGCGAGCTCTATCGCGAGCACGATATCGTGCCGCCGCGCGGGCCGCTCGCCGCGCTCACCGTGCCGGCCGCCATCGCCGGCTGGACGCTGGCGCTCGAGGCTGCACGCGCGCAGGGCGGGCGCATGCCACTCCCCGATCTGCTCGCACCGGCGATCCGTCACGCCAAGGAGGGCTATGTCGTCACCCCCGGGCAGGCCCGGCTCACGGCGGAGAAGCTCGCGGAGCTCGAGCACGTGCCGGGTTTCGCGCCGACCTTCCTGCTCGACGGCAAGCCGCCGGATCCCGGCAAGACACTCAGGCAGCCCGCGCTTGCCGCCACGCTCGATCATCTCGCCCATGCCGGGCTCGACGATTTCTATCGTGGCGACGTCGGGCGCGAGATCGCCGGCGATCTCGAGCGCATCGGCAGTCCGTTGACGCGCGGCGACCTCGAGCGCTGCCGCGCCACGGCCGCCGAGCCGCTCTCGGTTGCGCTCGATGCCGGCACCGCGTTCAACGCGCCGCCGCCGACGCAGGGCCTGGCGTCGCTGATGGTCTTGGCGCTGTTCCAGCGCCTGCGTGTTGCGCAGGGCGAAGGCTTCGATCACGTCCACGGCCTCGTCGAGGCGACCAAGCGTGCCTTCGCCGTGCGCGACCGCGTCGTCACCGATCCCGACCGCCTGCCGAATCCGCTCGACCGCTATCTCGAGCCCGCCTTTCTCGACCGCGAGGCGGCGAAGATCGATCGCGGCAAGGCCGCGCCTTGGCCCGCCGCCCATGGCCAAGGCGACACGGTGTGGATGGGCGCCGCCGATGGCGCGGGCTTGGTCGTCTCCTACATCCAGTCGCTCTATTGGGAATTCGGCTCGGGGGTGGTGCTGCCGGCGACCGGCGTCATCATGCAGAACCGCGGTGCGAGCTTCGCGCTCGACGCCGGCGCGCTCAACGCGCTGGCGCCGGGCCGGCTGCCCTTCCACACGCTCAGTCCCGCGCTCGCCGCGCTCGCCGATGGCCGCGTCATCGCCTACGGCGCCATGGGCGGCGACGGCCAGCCGCAGACGCAGGCGGCGCTGTTCACGCGGCATGTGCGCTATCGCATGCCGCTCGACTGCGCGATCGACGCCCCACGCTGGCTGCTCGGCCGTACCTGGGGCGCGACCCACCCCAATCTGCGCATGGAGGCGCGTTTCGACGCCGAGCTGGTCGACCGCCTGATGTCGGCCGGCCATGATGTCGAAGTGTTGCCGGAGCCCTATTCGGACCTCATGGGTCATGCCGGGGCGGTGGTGCTGCACGGCGACGGAACGCTCGAAGGCGCACACGATCCGCGCGCCGACGGCGGCGCGGCGGGAGTTTAGATTTGGTGTCATTATTTCGTGATATTGACGACCTCGCGTGGCGCGCCTCCATTCCGCCGCAGTCCGTGATATGGTGCGCAGAGGGTGCGGCGAGCCTGGCGGGCGACCCATGATCCAGCGTGTCTTGTTCTTCGTCGCGGTTGCCTTGGCCGCGGTCGCAAGCGCGGGCGGAGCAGCGTCCGCGCATCCGCACGTCTGGGTCTCGGTGAAAAGCGAGCTCGTCTATGCGCCCGACGGCTCCGTGACCGGCGTGCGTCATGCCTGGACCTTCGACGACATGTTCTCGGCCTTCGCCACGCAGGGCATCGAGTCGAAGAAGAAGGGCGAGTTCACCCGCGAGGAGCTGGCGCCGCTCGCCGAGGTCAACGTCACCTCGCTCAAGGAATACGACTACTTCACCTACGCCCACGCGAACGACAAGAAGGTGGAATTCGTCGATCCGCCGCCGGGCTACTATCTCGACTTCGACAAGAAGGAAACGGTGCTCACCCTGCACTTCATGCTGCCGCTCAAGCAGCCGCTGAAGGCAAAGGACCTGATGATCGAAGTCTACGACCGGGAGTTCTTCATCGACTTCAGCTTCGCCGAGAAGGATCCCGCCAAGCTCGTCGGCGCGCCGGCGCAATGCAAGCTCAAGATCGCGCGGCCGGAGGAGATGAACGCCTCGCTGGCGCAGCAGTTGAGCCAGCTCGGCGCCAATCAGCGCGATCCGACCCTGACCATCGGCGCGCAATACGCAAACAAGCTCTTGGTGAAATGCCCGTGAAAACCGTCGTCGGGGGGCGACTGGTCGTTCATCTCGCTTTGCTGGTGGTGGTGGTCGCCGCCGGCGTGTTGCTCGTGGCCGGCGTGCTCGACGCGGCACTGGCGCAGACCTCCCCGTTCGGCACGCCGCGTTCGGCGGCGCCGGCGGCGCCGCTGGGGGGCGTGCTCGGCTGGATTTTCGCCAAACAGGCCGAGTTCTATCGGCAGTTCTCGAGCCTGATCCGGGCCGCCAAAGCCGACGGCAGCGCCGCCTGGACTCTCCTCGGGCTGTCCTTCGTCTACGGAATTTTCCACGCCGCCGGTCCCGGCCACGGCAAGGCGGTGATCTCCTCCTACATCGTCGCCAACGAGGAGACCTGGAGGCGCGGCGTGGTGCTGTCGTTCGCCTCGGCCCTGCTGCAGGCCCTGGTCGCGGTGCTGGTGGTGGGTATCGCCGCTGTGCTCCTGAACGCCACGGCGTCGACCATGACCCGCGCCGTCAATGCCATCGAGATCGTGAGCTATTCGCTGATCATCGCCATCGGGCTGCGGTTGCTGTGGGTGAAGGGGCGCGCCTTCGTCGCGACGCTGCGCACGCTCCATCGCCCCGCCCCCGTCGGCGCCGCGGTGACGCCCGCGCATCACCATCACGATCACGCGCAGCACGATCACGCCCATCACGATCATCCCGCGCACGATCATGGTCACGATCATCACGACCACGACCGGCACGACCATGATCACGACCGTCACGGTGTTTGCCACCATCACGATCACGGCGACCATGCTTCCGCCTGGGGGCACGCGCACGCGCCGGAGCCGGAGGAACTGGCCGGGCCGGGCGGATGGCGGCGCGGGTTGTCCGCGATCGTCGCGGTGGGCTTGCGGCCGTGCTCCGGCGCAATCCTCGTGCTGGTCTTCGCCCTCGCCCAGGGATTGTTCTGGGCCGGCGTCGCCGCGACCTTGGTCATGGGGCTCGGCACCGCCATCACGGTGGCGGCGATCGCCACCATCGCGGTCGGCGCCAAGGCCTGGGCCAAGGGTTTCGCCGAGACGCGCTCCGGCTACGGCATGCTGGCGCTGCGCGGCATCGAGGTCGGCGCCGCGGTCGTCATCATCGGCTTCGGCAGCCTGCTGCTCACCGGTTACATCGTGACCGAGCGCATGGTCGGGATGTAGCCGGCGCGCGCGGTTCGATCGCGGCGCCTTTCGGAATTTGCTTGATCGTGGAGGCCATGCGGATGCCAGCCGAACAAGTCTCCACGCGGTGCTGCATCGTCGGCGGCGGACCCTGCGGGCTGATGCTCGGCTTTTTGCTTGCGCGCGCCGGCGAACGTCGTCGTGCTCGAGAAGCATCCCGACTTCCTGCGCGATTTTCGCGGCGACACCATTCATCCCTCGACCCTCGAGGTCATGGGCGAGCTCGGCCTGCTCGACGAGTTCCTCAAGCTGCCGTATCACAAGGAGACCGCCATCGCTGCGTTCTTCGGCGACCGTCAGTACAACTTCGCGGATTTCAGCCATCTGCCGACGTGCTGCAAGTTCATTGCCTTCATGCCGCAATGGGACTTCCTCGATTTCCTCGCCCAGCACGGCAGGCGCTATCCTGCCTTTCACCTGCGCATGCGGGCGGAGGCGGTCGACCTGATCGAGGAGGGGGGCCGCGTGCGGGGCGTGCGCGCCGATACGCCGGACGGTCCGCTCGAGATCCGCGCCGATCTCACGGTCGGATGCGATGGGCGGCACTCGACCGTGCGTGCGCGCACCGGCATGCGCGTCGAGGATCTCGGCGCGCCCATGGACGTGCTGTGGTTCCGCCTGCCGAAGAAAGCCGGCGATCCCGACGAGAGCATGGGTCGGTTCGAGGCCGGGCGCATCGTTGTTCTCATCGACCGCGGCGACTACTGGCAATGCGCGTTCCTCATCCCCAAGGGCGGCTTCGAGGACACCAAGCGCGCCGGATTGCCGGCGTTCCGCCGCAGCATCGCCCAGGCGGTGCCGCTGTTCGCCGACCGGATCGACGACATCCAGGACTGGGACCGGGTCAGGCTGCTGACGGTCGCGGTCGACCGGCTCGAACGCTGGTACCGCCCGGCCCTCCTTTGCGTCGGCGATGCCGCCCATGCGATGTCGCCCATCGGCGGCGTCGGCGTCAATCTCGCGGTGCAGGACGCAGTGGCGGCGGCGAACATCCTGTGGCAGCCGCTCAAGGCCGGAAGGGTTAACGAGGACGACCTCGCGCGCGTGCAGAAGCGGCGCGAGTTTCCGACCCGCGTCACGCAGCGCATCCAGGTGGCCGCGCAGAACACCGTGATCGGTCGCGCGCTCGGCGCCGACCAGCCGCTCGAGGCACCGCTGGTGCTCCGCCTGACCGACTGGCTGCCGCCGCTGCGCCGCCTGCCGGCGCGCCTCATCGCGCTCGGCGTGCGGCCGGAGCACGTGCATACGCCGGACGTTCTGGCTGCAACGGCTGCAAGCGGCGGCTAATCCGCGAAGTCCCCGGGCTTGAGCTCTGATCGGCGTGCCGTGCGGCGTGCGCGCGGCGGCGTGTGCCCAGGCTTCGCGGTAGCGTTCGAGCATATCTGCATCGGCCACGCCTTTGGCGGCGACGATGCGTTCGAGCGCGGCGAGCCAATGCCGGTAGTAGGTCGCGCCGGTGTCGGGATCGCCGGCACCCTGCGCGCGCTTGATCTCCTCGCCCAGCATTGCCGCCCATTCCGGCCAGGTGAACAGCCCGCGCGCGTGCAAGGCGAGCGTCATGGCGAAGGCTTGCGCTTCCCACGGCTCGCGGAAGACCGGCCCGTCCGCATCGCGCGGAATGCTCGGCACCGCTTCGCTCGCGCGCCGGGCGGCGGCGGGGTCGATCGCGCTCACGCCGGATCGAGATAGGGCTCGAACGCGTCGATCGAGACCTTGACGCCGGGGTCGGCGTCCGGCGCCCCACAGCTCGGGCCCTCGAACACGACCGTATAGAGCCATTGCGGGTCGTCGCCCTTGTCGATCGCGACCGCGTCCGGAAAGGCGTGGCAGCCGTGGACGAGCTCCACCACGCCGAGGCGGCCGCGCGCGTAGCGCGGCAGCCGGGTATGCGTGGGCGGGTGGATGTTCTTGGTGCGCACCCGGTCACCCGGCTTGAAGCGGGCTGCCGCCGGCGCCTGCCGGTAGAACGAGCCGCGCGTCAGCCCGCGTTTGACCACGTCGGCCGTGAGCTTGCGCTCGAGCGGCTTGCCCGGATGCAGCGCGTGGCCGGCGGCGAGCTCGTCGGCGCCGGCGAAGCCGCGCTCGACCACGTTGCGCTCCATCGCCAGCTCCCAGCGCTGATAGTAGGAGGCTGTGAGGTAGACCGGCGGCGGCAACCGTTCCTGCGCGAAGCGCGACATGTCGATCTGCCACGCGCCGGCATAGCCCATGGCGCGCTGCATCGCGAGCACGCGCCCTTCCCACGCGGCGTGGAACGCCGGCTCGTTCCGTTCGGGTTCGACCTTGCCGAAGCCGTCCATGCCGCCCATGTCGTGGATGCCGTCCATCAGGCGGCCTCCTCGGGGCGCTTGGCGAGGCCGGTGCCGATCATCGAATCGCGGGTGACCAGCGCCGCCAGCCGCTCCTCGCTCCAGCCCTCGGTGCCGGCGGGCCGCATCGGCAGCACCAGGAAGCGCGTCTCCGCGGTCGAGTCCCACACGCGGATCGCGGTGTCCTTCGGCAGCTCGACGCCGAAATCGGCGAGCACGCCGCGCGGGTCCTTCACCGCGCGCGAGCGGTAGGGCGCGGACTTGTACCAGACCGGCGGCAGGCCGAGCATTTCCCACGGATAGCAGGAGCACAGCGTGCACACGACCATGTTGTGGAGCGAAGGCGTGTTCTCGACCGCGACGAGATGGTCGCCGACCCGGTTCTCGTGGCCGAGCGTGCGCACCGCCTCGGAGGCGTCCGCGAGCAGCGCCCGTTTGAAGGCGGGGTCGCTCCACGCCTTGGCCACGACCCGCGCGCCGTTGTGCGGGCCGACCTTGCGCTCGTAGGTCTCGATGATGGCGTCGAGCGCGGCCGGATCGATGTAGCCCTTCTCGGTCAGCACCGTCTCCAGCGCCCGCACGCGCAGCTGCGTGTCGGAGAGCTCGGAAGGCGTGGTCGTGATCGTGGTCGTGCCCGGCCATGGGAAACCCTCGGCGCGTTGTGCCATCATCGGCGCGACATTCCCCGTGCTCACGGGGCGGGTGATCCAGTATCCTCCCTGCCTCCATCGAAGTCGAGGGCACGCATGGCCGCCGCGGAACTGTTCGACCTGAAAGGCCGCGTCGCGCTCGTCACCGGCGCGTCGAGCGGGCTCGGGGTGCGCTTCGCCGAGGTGCTGGCCGCCGAAGGCGCCGCGGTCGCGCTGGTCGCGCGTCGCGCCGATCGGCTCGCGGCGGTCAAGGCTCGCATCGACGCAGGCCGGCGGCCGCGCCGTCGCCATCGCGGCCGACGTGCTCGACCGCGACGCCATGGCGCGCGCCTTCGACGCGGCCGAGAAGGCCTTCGGCACCGTCACCATCCTGGTCAACAATGCCGGCGTGGCGCATGCCGACCGCGCCGTCGAACTTCCGCAGGAAGAATGGCGGCGCGTCATCGGCACCGATCTCGACGCGGTGTTCTTCTGGGCGCAGGAGGCGGCGCGCCGGATGCTGGCGGCGGAGAAGGGCGGCGCCATCGTCAACATCGCCTCGGTGCTCGGCTTCGGCGTGGCCAAGGGCACCGCCGCCTATGCGGTGGCGAAGGCCGGCGTCATCCAGCTCACCAAGGCGCTGGGGCTCGAGCTCGCCTTCAAGGGCATCCGCGTCAACGCCATCGCGCCGGGCTGGATCGTGACCGATCTCAACCGCGACTATCTCCTGAGCGAGCAGGGCGCGGCGATCAGGCGCGAGATCCCCGTGGGCCGCTTCGGCGAGGAGCGCGACCTCGACGGCGCGCTGCTTCTCCTCGTCTCCGACGCCGGCCGCTTCATCGCCGGCACCACCATCGTGGTCGACGGCGGCCAGCTGGTAGGCGCTGGAAGGGGATAGCGCCAATGGACTTCACCCTTCCGCCCGAGATCGAGGACGTCCGCCTGCGCACGCGCCGCTTCGTCGAGGAGCACGTGCTGCCGCTCGAAGCCGACCGCGCCAACTACGACGACCACGAGAACATCCGCCTCGACCTGCTGCGCGCCGTGCAGGCCAAGGCCAAGGCCGCGGGCTTGTGGGCGCCGCAGGCGCCGAAGGCCTACGGCGGCATGGCGCTGCCGGTCGTCGGCTGGGCGGCGATGTACGAGGAGGCCAACCGCTCGATCTTCGGCCCGCTCGCGTTCAATTGCGCGGCGCCCGACGACGGCAATATGAACCTCATCGCGCTCGTCGGAACGCCGGCGCAGAAGGAGCGATGGCTCAGGCCCATCGTCGAGGGCAAGGTGCGGTCCTCCTTCGCCATGACCGAGCCCGCGCCGGGCGGCGGCTCCGATCCCGGCATGATCCGCACCCGCGCGGAGAGGAAGGGCGACGGCTGGGTGATCCACGGCCACAAATGGTTCATCACCGGCGCCGGCGTCGCCGACCATTTCATCCTGGTCGCGCGCACCTCCGACGACGCGCGGCGCGGCCTGACCGCGTTCCTCTATCACCGCGACCAGCCGGGATGGCGCATCCTGCGTCGCATCCCGATCATGGGACCGGAGGAGCACGGCGGGCACTGCGAGCTCCTCTTCGAGGGGCTCGAAGTCGCCGGACGAGAACGTGCTGATGCAGGTCGGCGACGGCTTGCGCGCCACGCAGATCCGGCTCGGGCCGGCGCGCCTCACCCATTGCATGCGCTGGCTCGGCCTCGCCAAGCGCGCGATGGAGATCGCCCAGGCCTACGTGGCCGAGCGCGAAGGCTTCGGCACGCGGCTCGCCGAGCGCGAGAGCGTGCAGATCAAGCTCGGCGAGGTGGCGCACCGCATCCAGATCGGGCGGCTCCTGGTGATGCACGCCGCCTGGAAGCTCGATCAGGGCGACCGCGCGCGCAAGGAAGTGTCCATGGCCAAAGTGCACGTCGCCGATACGCTGCATCAAGCCGCCGACGTGGCGATCCAGCTCAACGGCGCGCGCGGCTATTCCAAGGACACGATCCTGGAATGGATCTACCGCTATGCGCGCCAGGCGCGCCTGGTCGACGGCGCCTCCGAGGTGCACAACATGGTGCTCGCCCGCTTCATGCAGGACGAGGGCCGCGACTTCTGGAGCTGGAGCGCGGGCAACCGGGGGTAAGCCCCGAGCTCGACGGACTGCCGCTTGTTTGAGCGCGCCGCATAAGTGTGCACGACGAATGAATCGTGCGCAAAGGAACATTAATTACGCGGAAACGGACCTCAAATCGCAGGCAGATGAGTTCAACGAATTACCTGCCTAAAGTACTGGCAAAGTCATTGTTGCGTTGTGTCACTAAAAATTACTGGCCACTGCCGCCATATTCCGGTATCGGAGCCGCCCCGCGAATGGGAGAAGGCTTCCGGCGCGGCGGTTTTGTTCCGACTGTCTCTTGTCCAAGATCGAGATCCGTCCATGCAGATTCGCGTTGGCTTCGAGATGCTCTACGAGTTCGTGGGGCGCACGCCGATGGTACTGATGCTCAACGTCCATCCGTCACGTGCGACCGACATCATCAAGCCCGATCGGCTTTGCGTCGCGCCCGCGCTGCCGGTCGCGCGCTATAGCGATGCCTTCGGCAACATCTGTACCCGCCTCGTGGCGCCGCCGGGCCAGGTCGAAATCTCCACCGACGCGTTGATCGCAGATACGGGCCTTCCCGACGCGGTCGAGCCGGACGCGCGCCAGCACGAAGTGGCCGAGCTGCCGCACGACGTGCTCGTGTTCCTGCTGGCGCAGCCGTTACTGCGAGACCGACCGCCTGATGCAGGACGCCTGGGCGCGCTTCGGCAAGACGCCGCCTGGGCTGGGCGCGGGTGCAGGCGATCTGCGATTTCGTCCATTCCCACGTGGAGCTTCGGCTACCAGCACGCCCGCGCCACCAAGACCGCGGCCGAGGTCGCGGTCGAGCGCCACGGCGTGTGCCGCGACTTCGCGCATCTCGCGATCACGCTCTGCCGCTGCATGAACATCCCGGCGCGCTATTGCACCGGCTATCTCGGCGATATCGGGGTTCCCCCCGAGCCGGAGCCGATGGATTTCAGCGCCTGGTTCGAGGCCTATCTCGGCGGCCGCTGGTACAGCTTCGACGCCCGCCACAACACGCCGCGCATCGGCCGCATCGTGATGGCGCGCGGGCGCGACGCCGCCGACGTCGCGATCAGCACGACGTTCGGGCCGAACCTGCTCAAGCGCTTCGTCGTGCACACCGACGAGGTCGCGCCGGCCCATATCGAGCTGCCCGAACTCAAGGTAGCGTGAGCCGACCGCGGACCGCCTATTGCGCGTCGAGCTCGGCGCCGGTCTGCAGCGGTTTTTCCTCCATCGCCAGGAGCGCGATCAGCGCCACCGACATGCTGGCGGCGGCGACCAGGAACACCCGGCCGAACCCCTGGGCGCCGAGCCCCGCGCCGGCTTGGAAGACGCCACCGAGCGCCTGCCCCGCCGGCATGCCGGCGAGCACGATGGCGCCGAACACTGCGATCAGCATGGTGGCATAGAGGTTGCGGCTGAAATTCATGGTTCCGACCGAAATCCCGAGCTGGTGGCGCGCCACCACGTTCTGCATGGCAACCGCCGTGAGTGAAGGCAGCGGCCCGAACCCCGCTCCGATCACGATCAAGGTGAGCTCGAGCGACAGCGTCGTCATGGCGCCTGCGCGCCATGCCAGGCTCGCTACCGCCGCGATCGAGAGCGACAGGCCGAGCATCGGCAGGAGCTTGTAGCGCCGCACGCGGCCGAGCACCTGGCCGGCGAGGCCGGCGCTGGCGTTGAGCGCCACCATGAATGCGACGAGGCTGAGCCCCGCCTCGGCCGGAGACGCACCCATCACGCTCTGCAGGTAGATCGGCAGGAAGACGTTGAGCCCGATGATGGAGCCCCAGCCGAAGGCGTTGGCGCCGATCGCGTAGCGCACGATCGGGTTCTTGAGGATGGCGATGGGGATCAGCGGCTCGGGCGCGGTGATCATGCGCAGCACGAACAGCGTGCCCATGACGAGCGCGACCGCGAACAGCGCCAGGATCGGCAGCGACGTCCACGGATAGCGCACGCCGCCGACGCTGAGAGCCAGCATGAACGCGACGCTGGCGCTCACGATCAGCGCGGCCCCGACGATGTCCAGCACGTGCGGCCGTTCGTAGCGCGGCAGGCGGCGCAGCAGCGATGTGGTGATCGCCAGCGCCGCAATGCCCATGGGAATGTTGATCCAGAAGATCACCGACCAATGCAGGTGCTCGGCGATCAAGCCGCCGAGCAGGGGCCCGCAGCCGCCGGCGGTGGTGTAGGTCACGGAGAAGTAGCCGTAGTAGCGGCCGCGCTCCTTGGGCGCGACCAGGTCGCCGAGCACGATCATGCCCATGGAGGACAGGCCGCCGCCCCCGAGGCCGTGCAGGGCGCGGCCGAGAATCAACACCGGCATGTCCGGCGCCAGCGCGCAGACCAGCGATCCCGCCATATAGGTCAGGATCGCGATGCGCAGCGTGAAGCGCCGCCCGTGGATGTCGGCAATCTTGCCGTAGAGCGGGATGATCGCGGTCGACGCCAGGAGATAGGCGGTGATCAGCCAGGGCAGGTTGCGGACGTCGCCGAAGTCGCGGCCGATCGTCGGCAGTGCGGTCGCCAGGATGGTCTGGTCGAGCGAGCCCATGAACGTCGGCAAGAGGACGCCGAGGACGATCAGCACCGTCTGTCGATGCGTGAGGGGCTCGGCCTCACGGCGGTCGGCGTAGGCGTCCATCGGCAGGAGCGTTCCCGGTCCCGGTTTTTTGTGCGGCCGGCCGCAGGCGCCGGGCTTTGCCGTGTCTTGTAGGGCACCCGGTCTTGTTTCACCAGCAGCGGTCGGACATTGGCCGGATGCCGGCGCCGCATACCCGTGCCGGGCGCTCAATCGCCGGACACTGCCGGCACCTGCCACTTCAATCCGGGAAATCGCGCGTAATCGCGATCGAAGGTGATCCACTCACAGCCCGACTCGATGGCGAGCGCCGCAAACCAGGCGTCGGTGACACGCGGGCCACGAACGTCGTTCGTGATACAGAGACGTTTGAAGATGTCCCAGTGCCGCTCGCCGGGCTCTACGATGTGACAGTGGGGCTGCCCGAGAAGAAATTCAGAGAACTCGAACGCCTCCTCGATGGTGCTCGGCGTCCTATAGGCGCGCGGATTGGTGGTGACGCGGACCAAGGCGCTCAGCGCCAAAAGCGATATTCCGAACCGAGCATCGCCCGATACGATGCCGGCGAGCCACGCCCTGCAGAGTGCGTGTCGAGGCACATCCTGGCGAAACGCATAGATGAGGACATTAACGTCCGGCAGGATCATTTGAAGCGTTTCATCCGCTCGACATATTCGAGATCGTCCATCTCCTGAATTGCCGAGAAACGCGTAATATCCACCCCCGGCATCGGGCCTCCGGTCGCCTTGCTGACTGGAGGCAGGGTACGTTTCTTCGTCGCTGCCTTCCCGCGCTCGGCCACCACCAATCGTAGCCCGTCCTCGATCAGCGATGTCAGCGTGCGGCCTTCCGCGGCGGCCTTGCGCTTGGCGCGCTTGAGCAAATCCTCGGGAAGACGGACCGTAGTGCGCTCGCTCATATGTCAAGACATATCATCTTAACATATATATGTCAAATAGACACGAGCAACCCGTTGGCGTCGCCCGTCTGCCGTCAGCGGCCTGTGGACCAAGCGAGCGGCATGGCCGGCCGCACCTGCCGCGCCTCCAATCTGGCTCTGCTGCATTGCGCCAAAATGCGCACCCGCGGGCGCCGCCGACATTTCCTTGCCACCGACCGGGGCGCCGCGAAATTGCCAGTCGGCTCAACTTCTTGGCATTGCTGTCGCGCCGCCTCGGCCTATATCCTTTAAAACGAGTCGAAAATTCCCGGCGGCCGTCATGCCGCGGGGGCGGTTCCTGCCGCGGAGGCGCGCGCGATGGCGCTCAATCACGTCACCCTCGACGACAAGTATGATCTCGCCAAGAGCCGCATCTTCGTCACCGGCTTCCAGGCCATCGTGCGCCTCTGCCTGATGCAGAAGGAGCTCGACCGCCGCGCCGGCCTCAACACCGCCGGCTACGTCACCGGCTATCGCGGCTCCCCGCTCGGCACGCTGGACCTGCAGTTCATGCGCGCGCAACGCGCCCTCGACCGATACGACATCCGGTTCCAGCCCGGGCTCAACGAGGACATCGCCGCGACCGCGCTCTGGGGCACGCAGCAGGCCGAATTGCGCGGGGAGGGCAGGTTCGACGGCGTGTTCGGGCTCTGGTACGGCAAGGGACCGGGCGTCGACCGCACCGGCGACGTCTTCCGCCACGCCAATTTCGCCGGCACCTCGCGGCACGGCGGCGTGCTCGCGCTGATGGGCGACGACCACACCGCCGAATCCTCCACCACCGCGCACCAGTCCGAATACCACTTCATCGACGTCATGATCCCGATCCTGAACCCCGCCGGGGTGCAGGAGATCCTGGACTACGGCCTCTACGGCTGGGCGATGTCGCGCTTCTGCGGCAGCTGGGTCGCGCTCAAATCCATGCACGAGACGGTGGAATCGACCGCCGTCATCGACGGCAGCCTGGAGCGCATCAACATCGTCATCCCGCAGGACTTCGCCATGCCGGAAGGCGGCCTCAACATCCGCCTGCGCGACACCATCCTCGGCCAGGAGGCGCGCCTGCACGACTACAAGCGCGACGCCATGCTCGCCTTCGTGCGCGCCAACAAGCTCAACAAGTACATCACCTCGGGCGGCCGCAGGCCGAAGATCGGCGTCATCACCGTCGGCAAGAGCTATCTCGACGTGCGCCAGGCGCTGGACGAGCTCGGCATCGACGAGGTCGCCTGCAACGATCTCGGCATCCGGCTCTACAAGATCGGCTGCCCGTGGCCGATCAGCCAGCGCGACCTCAAGGAGTTCGCCGCGGGTCTCGAGCTGATCATCGTGGTCGAGGAGAAGCGCTCGCTCATCGAGGTGCAGGTGCGCGAGGAGCTCTACGGCACCGCCAATCAGCCGGTCTGCATCGGCAAGAAGGACGAGCGCGGCAACTGGCTGTTCCCGGTGAAGGGCGCGCTCGATCCCAACGAGGTCGCGATCTGCATCGGCGAGCGGATCCTGCAGCGGGTCGGGCCCAACGAGCAGATCGCCGCGCGCGTCACCCAGCTCAAGGAGGCGCAGCGGATTCTCGCCGAGACCCAGGACGTGGCGGTGCGCATCCCCTATTTCTGCTCCGGCTGCCCGCACAACACCTCGACCGTGGTGCCGGAGGGCATGCGCGCCTATGCCGGCATCGGCTGCCATTACATGGCGCAGTGGATGGACCGCTCGACGCTCGGCTACACCCAGATGGGCGGGGAGGGGGCCAACTGGATCGGCGAGGCGCCGTTCTCGAAGCGCCCGCACGTGTTCCAGAATCTCGGCGACGGCACCTACAACCATTCCGGCTACATGGCGATCCGCGGCGCGATCGCGGCGAACGTCAACATCACCTACAAGATCCTGTTCAACGACGCGGTCGCCATGACCGGCGGGCAGGCCAATGACGGCGGGCTCACGGTGCCGCAGATCGCGCGCCAGGTGGCGGCGGAAGGGGCCAAGCGCGTCGTCGTCGTCACCGACGAGCCGTGGAAATACGCAAGGCGCGAGGACTGGCCGCGCGGGCTCACCATCCATCACCGCGACGAGCTGATCTCCGTGCAGCAGGAGCTCGCGCAAGGTCCCGGGCGTGACCGTGCTGATCTACGACCAGACCTGCGCCGCCGAGAAGCGCCGCCGCCGGAAGCGCGGGCGGTTCCCGGACCCCGACAAGCGCGTGATCATCAACGAGCTCGTCTGCGAAGGCTGCGGCGACTGCGGCGTGAAATCGAATTGCGTCTCGGTGCAGCCGCTGGAGACCGAATGGGGCCGCAAGCGCACCATCGACCAGTCGAGCTGCAACAAGGACTTTTCCTGCGTGAAGGGCTTCTGCCCGTCGTTCGTCACGGTCTACGGCGCCAAGCTCAAGCAGGGCACCGGCGTCGCGGCCGACCATGCGCTGCCGCCGCTGCCGGAGCCGGCCTTGCCGGCGATCCGCAAGACCTACGACATCATCGTGACCGGCGTCGGCGGCACCGGCATCGTGACCATCGGCGGCATCCTCGGCATGGCCGCCCATCTCGAGGGCAAGGGCGTCGGCGTGCTCGACATGGCCGGCCTCGCGCAGAAGGGCGGCGCGGTCTACAGCCACATGCGCATCGCCGAGCGGGCGGAGGATATCCACGCCATCCGTATCGCCGCCGGCGGCGCCGAGCTCGTGCTCGGCGGCGACATCGTGGTGGCCGGCAACCGCAAGGTGCTCGCGGCGGTCAAGCACGGGGTGACCGAAATGGTCGTCAACCTCGCCGAGTTCCTGCCCGGCGACTTCACCCGCAACGCCGACTTCTCGCTGCCGACCGAGCGGCTCAAGCGCGCCATCATCGCCGATGCCGGCCGCGAGAAGACGCACTTCATCGATGCCACGCGGGCGGCGACCGCGCTGTTCGGCAACAGCGTCGGCGCCAATATCTTCCTCGTCGGCTACGCCTACCAGCTCGGCGCCGTCCCGCTCGCGGCGGCATCGATCGAGCGCGCGATCGAGCTCAACGGCGAAGCCGTGGAGATGAACAAGGCCGCGTTCCATTGGGGGCGTCGCGCCGCTGGTCGACCCGGCCGCGGTCGAGGCGCTGATCAAGCCCGCGCCGGACGCGGACGGCGACGCGCGGCGGCTATCGCGCTCCCTCGAGGAGTTGGTCGAGCGCCGTGTTGACTTCCTCACCGCCTATCAGAGCGCGGCCTATGCCGCGCGCTACCGCCGCTTGGTCGAGAAGGCGCGGGCGGTCGAGGCGGCGCGCGCGCCCGGCAAGAGCGGCTTGGCCGACGCGGTCGCGCGCTATCTCTTCAAGCTGATGGCCTACAAGGACGAATACGAGGTCGCCCGCCTCTATGCCGACGAAGTCCTTCGCCAAGCAGGTCGGGCGCGAGCTCGGCGGCGAGAACCTGCGCCTCCACGTGCATCTCGCTCCGCCGCTCCTCGCCCGCCGCGACAAGGCGACGGGCGAGCCGAGGAAGATGACGTTCGGGCCGTGGATCTTCCCGCTGTTCGCCGCTGCTGGCGAAATTCAAGTTCCTGCGCGGCACCGCTGTTCGATCCGTTCGGCTATTCGACCGAGCGCAAGACCGAGCGCGCGCTCGTGCGCGACTACGAGACCATGCTCGAGGAGGTGTTCTCGAAGCTCGACGCCGACAACCACCATATCGCGGTCGGCCTCGCCGCCATCCCGGAAAAGATCCGCGGCTTCGGGCACGTCAAGATGCGCCACCTCGGGGCGGCCAAGGCCGACGAGGCGGCGCTGCTCGATCAGTTCCGCGCCGGCCCGGCGCCGCTGCTCAAGGCGGCGGAGTAGCTCCAAGCCCGGGCGACGCATGAAGCGCGGCGCAATGCGGGACCAGTCCGGCCGCGCGGCACCGGACCCGGATTGCGCCATGGCGGCGACGCAGGCGCGCGCAACCGCGCTTCAGGCTCCGTCCGGGTACTCGATCGGTCCGGCTACACAAAGTGCTGACTTGACCCGGGCTTGAGCCCATTTTCTTATGCCCGGACAACGATCCGCCGGCGAACGGCGGCAAGTCGCATGGCCCGCGCGGCTCGACGCGGTGAACTGGGAGGACTGCCGTGGCGACCCACGTCGCTCGCGCCCACACGTTCCCCGCCCTCCCGATCGGCAACGCCTGTCACGGCCGGTCGCCGGAGCGCGGCGCATGAGCGCGGCCGAGCGCATCCTGGAGGTGGCGGACGTCTCGATCCGGTTCGGCGGCGTACAGGCGCTGACCGACGTCAGCTTCCACGTCGAGCGCGGCCAGGTGTTCTCGATCATCGGGCCCAACGGAGCCGGCAAGACATCGATGCTCAACTGCATCTCCGGCCGCTATCGGCCGACGAAGGGGCAGCTCTTCTACAAGGGCCAGCCGCTCGCCGGCCACTCGATCAACGACCGCGCCCGGCTCGGGATCGGGCGCACGTTTCAGAACCTGGCCCTGTTCAGCCATATGTCGGTGCTCGACAACATCATGGTCGGCCGTCATCATCTGATGCGCAACAACTTCGTCACCGGCATGCTGTATTGGGTCGGCGGGGCGCAGCGCGAGGAGCAGGAGAATCGCCGCAGGGTCGAGGACATCATCGACTTTCTCGAGATCCAGCACGTGCGCAACGAGCCGGCCGGCACCTTGCCCTACGGCCTGCGCAAGCGCGTCGAGCTGGCGCGCGCGATCGCCATCGAGCCGGAGCTGATCCTCCTCGACGAGCCGATGGCCGGCATGAACCTCGAGGAGAAGGAGGACATGGCCCGCTACGTCATCGATCTCAACCAGGAGCTCGGCAAGACGGTGGTCATGATCGAGCACGACATGGGCGTGGTGATGGACATCTCGCAACGTGTCATGGTGCTCGATTTCGGCAAGAAGATCTGCGAGGGGAGCCCGGACGAGGTGCTCGCCAACGAGCACGTGAGGCGCGCCTATCTCGGCGAGGAGGACGACGTCCTTGACGAGGAGAAAGAGGAGCGCGCGGTTCCATGATGGATGTGCGCACCGAGATCGTGCACGTGGAGGGCTCGACCTGCGGTTGGCCCAAGGCCGCGGGCGTCGTGGCCGAGGTCGCGGCGCACGACACCACGCCGCGCATGCTCGCGCGCAACTCCCGCCAATATCCCGACCTGGTCGCGCAGCGCGAGAAGGAGTTCGGCATCTGGACCGCCTACACTTGGCGTTCCGTCGAGGAGCACGTGCGCCGCATCGCGGCCGGTCTTGCGGCGCTCGGCGTCGCGCTCGGCGATGTCGTCGTGCTCATCGGCGACAACCGGCCGGCCTGGGTCTGGGGCGAGATCGCCGCGCATGCCTGCCGGGCCCGCAGCCTCGGCATCTACCGCGACGCGCTGGAGGACGAGATCGCCTATCTCGCCGACTACACCGCGCCGAAGGTGGCGATCGCCGAGGACGAGGAGCAGGTCGACAAGCTCCTCAACCTCGACGACCGCATCCCGAGCATCGAGCGCATCGTCTATCTCGACCCGCGCGGCATGCGGAAATACGACGACCCGCGCCTCATCTCCATCGCCGATCTCGAGGCTTCCGGCCAAGCCGCGCTGGACCGTGATCCCCGCGGCTACGAGCGCATGGTCGCCGCGACGCGCCCCGACGACGTCGCCATTCTGTGCACGACCTCGGGCACGACCTCGCATCCCAAGCTGGCCGAGTGGACGCACCGCGCCTTCCTCGGCCACGCCGCCTCCTATCTCGAGGCCGATCCCAAAGGCGCGGACGACGAATATGTCGCGGTGCTGCCGCTCTCCTGGGTCATGGAGCAGATGTATTCGGTGGCCTGGAACCTGATCGCCCGGATGAAGGTGAACTTCCCGGAGGAGCAGGCCACGGTGATGGCCGATCTGCGCGAGATCGGACCGACTTTCCTGCTGCTCGCGCCCCGCGTCTGGGAGCAGATCGCCGCCGACGTGCGCGCCCGGATGATGGACGCGAGCGCCTGGAAACAGGCGATCTACGCCTGGGGCGTGCGGCACGGGGTCGCGGCCGTCGAGCGGGGCTCCCGCTCCTGGCTCGCCGACAAACTAGTGTTCGCGGCTTTGCGCGACCGGCTGGGTTTCAAGAATCTCGCCTCCGCCGCCACCGGCGGCGCCGCGATGGGCCCCGATACGTTCAAGTTCTTCCTCGCCATGCGCGTGCCGTTGCGGCAGCTCTACGGCCAGACCGAGGCGCTGGGCGCGCATACCATCCACCGCCCGGACGACGTCCATCACGAGACCGTCGGCTACCCGATGCCCGGCGTCGAGATCGCGATCAAGGATCCCGATCCGGAGGGGCTCGGCGAGATCGTCGTGCGGCACCCGCACATGATGGCAGGCTACTACAAGAATCCCGCCGCCGGCGCGGATGCGTTCGCCGCCGGCGGCTGGCTCCTGACCGGCGACGCCGGTTACCTGACGCCCGGCCGCCACCTCGTCGTCGTCGATCGCGCCAAGGACCTGGCGGTCACGTCCACCGGAGTACGCTTCTCGCCGCAATATATCGAGAACAAGCTCAAGTTCTCGACCTTCGTCGCCGAGGCGGTGATCATCGGCGCCGGCCGGCCCTACCTGACCGCCATCATCTGTATCCGCTATTCGGTGGTGGGCAAATGGGCGGAGAAGCGCCGCATCGCGTTCACCACCTACACCGATCTCGCCGCGCGGCCGGAGGTCTATGCCTTGCTTCGCCGCGAGGTCGAGATCGTCAATGCGTCGCTGCCCGAGGGCCAGCGCATCCGCAAGTTCGTGCTGCTCTACAAGGAGCTCGACGCCGACGACGGGGAGCTGACCCGCACGCGCAAGGTGCGCCGCGGCGTGGTCGCCGAAAAGTACGGCGCCATCATCGATGCACTCTATTCCGACGCCAGCCATGTCGATATCGACACCGTGATCCATTTCCAGGACGGCAGCAGGCAGCGCATCGTGACCAAGTTGAAGAACGAGAGCCTCGCGGCGGAGGCGGGCGGAACGGGCCGCGCATGAATTGGGACCTGCTCGTCCAGCTGCTGGTCAACGGGCTCATCGTCGGGATGCTCTACGGCGTCGTCGCGATGTGCTTCACGCTGATCTACAAGTCGACGCAGGTGGTCAATTTCGCCCAGGGCGAATTCCTGGTGCTCGGCGCCTGGATCTGCTGGTTCTTCATCGTGAAATGGCAGCTGCCGTTCGTGGTCGCCTTTGCCTTCGCGCTGGTGTTCACCACCCTCTACGGCATTCTGGTGCAGGTCGTGATCCTGCGTCCCCTGATCGGGGAGCCGATCATCTCCGTCATCATGGTGACCATCGGCCTGTCGATCTTCATGCAGGCCTTGATGAACTGGACCTTCGGCAACAACGCCGCCCGCTTCCCGGAGGTGTTCGGCGCCGGGAAGGTCACCATCGCCGGTCTCAACGTCGAGACCGCCTACCTCATGAGCTTCGTGCTGTCGCTGGTGATCATGGTCGTGTTCTTCTATTTCTTCCGCTATTCGCGCTACGGCCTGGCCATGCGCGCGACCGCCTACAACCAGCAGATCGCGCAGAGCCTCGGCATCTCGGTCAAGCAGGTATTCGCCATGGCCTGGGCCATCTCGGCGCTGGTCTCCGGCGTCGCCGGCGTCGTGCTCGGCCTCGTCAACGCGGTCTCCAACTCGCTGGCGATCATCGGCATCAAGGTGTTTCCGGCGGTCATCGTCGGCGGTCTCGATTCGATCGTCGGCGCGGTGGTCGGCGGCGTCATCATCGGACTGCTGGAGAACCTGGCCGAGTTCGTCGACGGCCAGTACCTGCACATCGGCAACATGTATACCGTCGCGCCGTTCTACGTGCTCATCATCATCCTGATGATCCGGCCCTACGGCCTGTTCGGCACCGAGAACATCGAGCGGCTGTGAGGCGGGAGCGTCAAGGCCATGTCCTTCGTGCCCTATCCCCGGCCCTGCGGCGACTTCCGCACCAGCTACGCCGCGGACATGACTTTATTCCGCACGCGGGGCGCGACCATCATGGCGTGGGCCGGCGTTGCGCTGCTGCTCGCCGCTCCCCTGGTCGCCAGCGATTACGTGCTCAGCCAGCTCATTCTGATCGGCATCTACGGCATTGCCGCGCTCGGGCTCAACGTGCTGGTCGGCTTCACCGGCCAGATATCGCTGGGCCACAGCGCGTTTTTCGGTTTCGGCGCCTTCGCCTCCGCTTGGCTCGGCACCGCGCATGGGGTGCCGCCGCTCGTCAGCATTCCCATCGCCGGGCTGATGACGACCGCGCTGGGCATGATCTTCGGCATCCCCGCCGCCCGTCTCAAGGGGCTCTATCTCGCCATCGCCACGCTCGCCGCGCAGTTCATTCTCGAGGACTTCTTCGCCCGCGCGGACTGGTTCTCCGGCGGCTCGTCGGGCGCGCCGGCGGAACGCGCGAGCCTGTTGGGCATGCCGCTCGATACCGACGGGAGATATTTCTACCTGGTGCTGTTCTGGTTCGTCTTGAGCTATGTCGGCGTCGCCAACCTGATGCGCACGCGCGACGGACGGGCGCTGATCGCCGTTCGCGATCACTACCTGTCCGCCGAGGTGATGGGCATCAACCTGACCCGGTACCGCATTCTCTCCTTCGGCATATCGAGCTTCTTCGCCGGCATCGGCGGCGCGCTCTATGCGCACTATCTCGGCTTCGTCTCCGCCGAGGCGTTCACCATCCTGCTTTCCATCCAGTTTCTCGCGATGATCATCATCGGCGGGCTCGGATCGATTGCGGGCTCGGTGCTCGGCACGGCCTTCATTCTGCTGCTCCCACAGGTGATGCAGGCAGCCGCCTCGTCGTTCGCCGACTTGTTTCCGGCGATGCAGCAGGGCGTCGCCTATATCAAGGAAATGTCGATCGGCGCCGCGATCATCCTGTTCCTGATCTTCGAACCGGAAGGTCTGATCCACCGCTGGCGATTGATCCGCGCCAGCTTCAAGCTCTATCCTTTCTCGTACTAGTGTGGCTTTGGATTTGACGTTCCTACATAGGACTCGCAGTAATGCTGGTAGGAACGTCAAATCCGCCACACTAGCGCATGTTTCGCCCGCGACAACATGCGCCACTCGACAAGTTCGCGTCCCGATTTCATAGGAACGGGACGCGCTCTGGTGTGGTGGATTTGAAGTTCCTTATCATCGTGGCCGCGGCTCGTTCAGGACCTTCGAATCCAAAAGCCGCACTGGGGTCGTAAATTTTGCTAGTGTCCCTTCGAGTCCGAAATTCGCATCGGAAGGTACCGCGAGGACTTGCTAACCTCGGAATCGGGGGCACGAGGGGGATCCGTCGCTCTCGGCGGCAGAGCGGCGGGGCACGCCAGTGGCCGCCCTTGGGAGAAACGACATGAAAAGGGCTGTTATGGCCGTGAGCTGCCTGGTCGCGAGCGCCGCATTTCCGGCCCAGGCACAAGACAAGGTGTTCGTCGGCCACCTGACCGACTATACCGGCGCCACGTCATTCGTCGGCAAGCATTATGGGCCGGGCGTGCGCGACGCGGTCGACTTCATCAACGCCAACGGCGGCGCCGCCGGCACCACCATCGACATGGAGACCGTCGACTACGCCTACAAGATCCCCGACGCCATCGCCAACTACAAGCGCTGGAAGGGCAAAGGCATGGTCGCGCTGCAGGGTTGGGGCACCGGCGATACCGAGGCGCTCATCGGTTTCGTCGCCGATGACAAGATCCCGGTATGGTCGGCGTCCTATTCCGGCCATCTGACCGATCCGACCGGCAAGAATCCGAACACCAAGAAGCCGGCGCCGTACAACTTCTTCTACGGCCCCTCGTATACCGACGCCTGCCGCGCCATGGTGCAATGGGCCGTCGGCGACGCCAAGGCCAAGGGCATCGCCAAGCCGAAATTCGTCCACACCGGCGACAACCATCCTTATCCGAACGCGCCGAAGGAAGCCTGCGGCGCCTTTGCCAAGGAGCTCGGATTCGAGGTGCTCACGCCGGTCGTCATCCCGCTGAAGCCGGGAGATTTCAAGGCACAGTGCCTGACCATCAAGGAGTCCGGCGCCAACTACGTCTTCATCGGCAACCTCGGCGGCTCGGTCATCTCCATGGTCAAGTCGTGCGGCACGGTCGGTCTCGACGTCACCTATCTTGCCAACATATGGGCGGGCGACGAGCCGACGATCGCCGCGGCGGAGGCGAAGAACTACATCTTTCCGTCGGCCACGCCGTTCTGGGGACAGGATGCGCCGGGGATGAAGCTCGTCCGCGAGATCGCCGACAAGAGCGGCTTCTCCAAGAGCACAACGCCAACCCATCACTACATCCGCGGCATCTGTTCCGCCTACTACATGAAGGAAGCGATGGAGTGGGCGAAGGCGCATGGCGGCATCACCGGAGAGAACATCCGGCAGGGCATGTACGCCAAGCAGGACTGGGTGCCCAAGGGTCTCGAAGGCGTCTGTACCCCGTCGACCTGGACCCCGACCGACCATCGCGGCACCATGACGGTCTCGATCAACCGCGGCGACTTCGTGGACGGCAAGGTCAAGATCCAGAAGATTGCCGACACTACCTTGAAACGCGAGGAGCGCTGGCTGGGCCAGTAGGCTGTGGCGGGGCGCCGGGAACCGTTCAGCGCATGATCCCGAAAAGTGGGAACCGGTTTTCGGACAAGATCATGCACAGACGAAGTGCATGATCCCGAAAAGTGGGAACCGGTTTTCGGAAAGGATCATGCACAGACGAAGTGCATGATCCCGAAAAGTGGGAACCGGTTTTCGGAAAAGATCACGCGCAGACGAAGCGCATGATCCGAACGGGGAACCGGTTTTCGGAAAGGATCATGCACAGAGCGCCGGTCCATGATCCAATTCAATTGAGCTGGATCGTGGTCTAGGTCCCGGCGGCCGGTATCGCGGAGTGACGCAGATGGCAGCGGCCACGTCGGCGGCGGCCGACCAGGCGATCCTCGAGGTCAAGAACGTCGAGGTCGTCTTCAACGACGTCATCCTCGTGCTGCGCGGGCTCAGCCTGACGGCGCGCCGCGGCGGCATCACCGCGCTGCTCGGCGCCAACGGCGCGGGCAAGTCGACGACGCTGAAGGCGATCTCCGGGCTGCTGGCGGTCGAGGACGGCGCGATCACGCGTGGCAGCGTTTCGTTCGACGGCGAGGAGATCACCCGGCTGCCGCCCAACCGCATCGTGCATCGCGGCATCTTCCAGGTCATGGAGGGGCGCGGCATCGTGCAGGACATGACCGTGGTCGAGAACCTTCGCCTCGGTGCCCACACCCGGCCCTCGGGGCGCGTCGGCGACGATATGGATCAGGTGTTCTCGTATTTCCCGCGACTGCGGGAACGGACCGGGCTCGCCGGCTACCTCTCGGGCGGCGAGCAGCAGATGCTGGCGATCGGCCGCGCATTGATGGCCAAGCCGCGCCTGGTCCTGATGGACGAGCCGTCGATGGGGCTGTCGCCGCTGCTGGTGCGGGAGGTGTTCGGCATCATCCGCCGCCTCAACCACGACCTCGGGATCTCGATCCTGCTGGTCGAGCAGAACGCCCATATGGCGCTGCGGGCCGCCGACTACGGCTACATCATGGAAGGCGGCAAGGTCGTGCTCGACGGCACCGCCGAGAGCCTCATGAACAACGAGGACGTCAAGGAATTCTACCTGGGCGGCAGCCGCGGCGAGCATCGCTCGTTCAAGAACCTCAAGTCCTTCAAGCGGCGCAAGCGCTGGCTGTGACGGCGTTTCAGCACCCATGCGCGATACGTCCGACCATTTCAATTCCCTCGAGACCCGCGATCCCGACGAGCGCGAGCACGATCTGATCGGCCGTCTCCCCGATCTGATCGCGCGGGCGCAGCGCGCGCCCGGCTGGGCGGCGCAGCTTGCCGGCATCGATGCCGCGGCGGTCGCCTCGCGCGCGGCGCTCGCGAAGTTGCCGGTGCTGCGCAAGTCCGAGCTCGCGGCGCGGCAGCGGGCGCATCCGCCGTTCGGCGGCTTCAACGTGACCGCGCCCGGCAGCGTGCGGCGGCTGTTGATGTCGCCCGGCCCGATCTTCGAGCCCGAAGGCAAGGCCGAAGACGTCTGGGGCGCGGCGCGCGCGCTCTACGCCGCCGGCTTCCGCGCCGGCGATATCGTGCACAATTCCTTTTCCTATCATCTCACGCCCGGTGGCTTCATCATGGAGTCGGGTGCGCATGCGCTGGGCTGCGCGGTCGTTCCCGCCGGCACCGGCAACACCGAGCAGCAGGTCGAGGCGATCGCACATTTGCGGCCCAGCGGCTATCTCGGGACGCCTGACTTCTTGAAGGTCCTGCTCGATGCGGCGGCCAAGGCGGGCAAGGACACCGCCTCGCTCCGGCGCGCGCTGGTTTCGGGCGCGGCGCTGCCGGCCTCGCTGCGCCGGGAATTGGCCGCCCGCGGCGTCGCGGTGCGCCAGTGCTATGCCACCGCCGACGTCGGCGTCATCGCCTACGAGAGTGGGGCGGGCGAAGCCGCGGGAGGCGACGGCATGATCGTCGCCGAGACGCTGCTGCTCGAGATCGTGCGGCCCGGCACCGGCGATCCGGTCGCCGCCGGCGAGGTGGGCGAGGTCGTCGTCACCGCGTTCAAGGACGATTATCCGATGATCCGGCTCGCCACCGGCGACCTTTCGGCGGTGACGCCGGGGCGCTCGCCCTGCGGGCGCACCAATACGCGCATTGCGGGCTGGATGGGCCGCGCCGATCAGGCCACCAAGGTCAAGGGCATGTTCGTGCATCCCGCCGCCGTCGCAGAGCTCGGGCGGCGCCATCCCGAGCTCGGCCGGCTGCGGCTGGTCGTCACTCGCTCGGGCGAGCAGGACGCGATGACGCTGCTGGCGGAATGCGCCGCGCCCGCAGCCGCCCTGCAGGAGGCGGTCGCCGGCACGCTGCGGGCAGTGACCAAGCTCGGCGGCGAGGTGAGGCTCGTCCCCTCCGGCGCCCTGCCCAACGACGGCAAGGTGATCGCCGACGAACGCCCGCTGGGGTAGCCGCTCAAGCCGCTGTCATGCGCTGGATCAGCGGAAATCGCGCTAAAGCCGGTCGCTCGTGGGGACGATCTGAAAGCCGTCGATGTTCCGGTTGTGGGCCACGACGTAGGTCTGCACCGCGTTGATCAGGTTCGTGATCGCATGCGAGTCGAAATTCGGGTTTTGCGGGTTGGTCGGCAGGTCGGTCTCGACGATCAGCACCATCCGGAACGGATGCGCAAAGAACCGACCTTCGTGAATGACATACGCGTTCTTGACGTGCGGATGGTCGATCGGCATCGGGCAGGCCTCCCTGGCTCCATCTACTATGCTCGCGTTCGGCCGGTTCGACCAGATCGCGAAAATTCAAACGCGCCTGCCGCTGGCCGCTCGCAAGACTGTGCAAGCAGAACGCCGGCCTCACTTCAGCACGATCCGGCCGTCGACGCCGGCGCGGATCGTGCCGATGTGCACGATGTAGTCGATGACCTCGTAGGCGACCAGCGGCGCGTCGGCGGGCGCCAGCTCGGGCTTGGCGTCGCGGAAGCTGACATAGTCGTCGCCGCCGCGCGCCAGGAAATCGTTGGTCGCGACCGAATAGGTCTTGCCGGCATCCAGCGGTGCGTCGCCGACCTTGATCGATATGACGCGATGGCCGGCAGGGCGGCTGGCATCGGCCTCGATGTTAAGGCCTGAGACCTGGGGAAAGCGGCCGTTGGGATTGGGCAATTGCGACAGCCCGTTCTCGATCGCGGCCGTGAGCGCGCGGCCGGGGATGTCGATGGTCAGGAGGCGGTTGCCGAACGGCAGCTCGGCGAGAACGTCGCGCCGCGTGAGCGTCGCGCCGGGGGGATAGATCCTGCCGCCCCGGATGCTG
This sequence comes from uncultured Alphaproteobacteria bacterium, assembly GCA_963758945.1. Classification (GTDB taxonomy): domain Bacteria; phylum Pseudomonadota; class Alphaproteobacteria; order Rhizobiales; family Xanthobacteraceae; genus VAZQ01. Next base: position 186,389 of record CAVWXY010000006.1, read on the forward strand.
CCGCCATTGGTGACCGCCACGTCGGTTTGCGCCGACCACCGCATCGCGTCGGCGACCAGATCGCCGATGGCGGCCTCGCCCGTGCGCACGGTGGCGGACCGGCTGTCGAGCTCGACCGCGGTGGTGCCGATCGGCGTGTCGAGCTGTTTGCTCAGCTCGTCCTCGAATTTCGCGACCACCGCCGCGACCTCGGCATCCGGGGTGACCGTCGCCGTGTCGATGACGCGGAATTGCGCCCACCAGGCGGTGCGGCGCTGCCCGTTCTCCTCGCTGACGCCGATGGCGACGTCGATGGCGGTGACGTAATGGGCGTCGTAGCTCGATTCGACCATGGCGGTGCGGCCGTCGAAGTCGATGAACAGGTCGTGGGTGTGGCCGGTGAGAATAAGGTCCATGGCGCGGCCGCGAAAGATTTCGTAGCCCTGCTCGCGGGTGACGTGCGCCACGGCGACCACGAAGTCGGCGCCCTCGCGGCGCAGCGCCTCGGCCTGCTCGTTCAGCGTCGCGACGCTCGCAAGAAATTTCAGGTCGCCGGGATCCGACACGCGCGCACTGTCGTCGTAGGTCGCCCCGGCGAGCCCGATGCGCACGCCGCCGACCGTCACCATGGCGCGGTCCTTGAAGCTCGGCAGTGGGAGGCCGTCCGGACCGCGCAAATTGGCGGCATAAAGCGGAAACTTCGCCTCTCCCATGCGCTCGAGGAAGGTGGCCTTGCCGAAATCGTATTCGTGGTTGCCGGGCGCGAAGATGTCGGGCGCGACCAGGTTGGTCAGCGTCATCATGCTTGCGCCGTGGTCGATGCCCGACAGCAGCGAGGGCGAAAGCGTATCGCCGGCATGCGCGAAGATCACGTTGCCGCCGCCGGCGGTCGCCTTGGCGCGCTCGGCCTTGACCACGGCGGCAAGGCGGGCGAATCCGCCGCGGCGGCGCCCGTCCGGCATCATCTCGTCCGCCATCAGATAGATGTCGTTGACGAGGACGAACGTGACCTGCGCGCTCGCGACCGGGGCCGCGCCGGCCAAGCGGAGGCCGCCGAACGGAACGAGCAGGAGACCGGTGGCAAGGCGGCGGGTGACAAGCAGCATGGGACGCGGATCGACGGAGGGGGCTACCTATAACTAGCTCAGTTGCGATCTGCGGTCATAGCCGTGAACCGCTAACGGTCGGCCCGGATCGCGAGCTTGCGGCTGGCGAAGATCGTCAACCGTCAGAGCCGCAACACTACCGCGTGTGCAAGCTCCGCCGCTATCGCCTATCTTTCTTGCGACGCGCGCCTATATCGGAGTGTGATGAACGAGACCCTGCCCATCGCCGAAGCCGCCGCCGCTGTCGCGGAAACCGCCGTTGTCGCGGCCGAGCCGCCCGCGGCGCCGGCCGCGAAGATCGGCGTGCTCTTGGTCAATCTCGGCACCCCTGACGCCGCCGACGCGGAATCGGTGCGCCGGTATCTGAAGGAATTCCTCAGCGATCCGCGGGTGATCGAGAACCAGGGTCTCGCCTGGAAGCTCGTCCTCAACGGCGTCATCCTGCCGATCCGCCCGCGCCGCAAGGCGCGCGACTACGCCAAGATTTGGAACCGCGAGAAGAACGAATCGCCGCTCAAGACCATCACCCGCTCGCAGGCCGAAAAGCTGGGCGTCACGCTGGAGCCCCTGCGTCCGCAGCTCGCGGTCGACTGGGCCATGCGCTATGGCAATCCCTCGATCGCGGTGCGCCTCGCCGAGCTCGTGGCGCGCGGCTGCGAGCGAATTCTCGTGGTCCCGCTCTATCCGCAATATTGCGCGGCGACCACGGCAACGGTCTGCGACGAAGTGTTCCGCGTGCTCGCCGGCCTGCGCTACCAGCCGGCGATCCGCATCGCGCCGCCCTATTACGACGACCCCGTCTATATCGAGGCGCTCGCCTCCTCGACCAGCGCCGAGCTCGCCCAGTTCGCCTTCAAGCCGGACGTCATCCTCGCCTCGTTCCACGGCGTGCCCAAGGCCTATGTCGACGGCGGCGATCCCTACTACGCCCATTGCCTGGAGACGATGCGGCTGCTGCGCGCCGCGCTCGGGCTCGACGAGGAGAAATTGCGCCTGACGTTCCAGTCGCGTTTCGGCCGCGCGCAATGGCTCGAGCCCGCGACCGACAAGACCGTCAAGGCGCTGGCCAAGAAGGGGGTGAAGAACGTCGCGGTGATCACGCCGGGGTTCTCGGCCGATTGCCTGGAGACGCTGGAGGAGATCGCGGTCGAGAACGCGCGCCTCTTCAAGAAGCACGGCGGCCAGAATTTCGCGGCGATCCCCTGCCTCAACGACAGCGCGCCCGGCATGCTGGTGATCTGGCAGCTGGTGCTGCGCGAGCTCAAGGGCTGGGTGTGAGCCGCGCATGCGCCACACGGCCGTAGGGTGGGCATCGCGCATTCCGAGTTCTGGCATCTGCCACAAGTGGCGCGAGCGCGAGGCCCGCGCGTTCTATCCGCGTGGGCAAAGTCGCTGCGACCGCAGTCCGAAATTGTCGCTTCTCAGGGGGCGATTTTTCCCACCCTACGCCGCCCGTTGCATGAGCGCGGCGTCGAGCTCGGCGTCGTAATGGTCGGCGAGCGCGTGCAGCGCGCGGGCCCCGTCGCCGTGATAGGAGGCGCCGTGCATGAGCGCGAGCGTGCGCGGGGCGAGCGCGGCGAGCTTGCGGATATTGGGCGCGGTGGCGGGCCCGAGGCTGGTGTAGTGGAACAGCCGCTCGGCCTCGATCGCGGGCCCCACGACGTCCGAGTCGGTCACGGCCGGGCCGTTGCCGAGATGGGTGAACAGATCGCCGCATAGGAGCGTGCCGGTCGTCTCCTCGTGGAGCACGCCGGCTTCCCAGCCGTGCGGCACGTGCGGGGTGTCGATGTAGCGCACGCGCTTGCCGCCGAGGTCGAGCGTTTCGCCGTCCGCCAGCGTGCGCGGCGGCCGGTCGGCGAGATCGTTGACCGAGACCATGCAGGCGGTGGCGCCGTGCGCGACCTGCGCGCGCGGCGCCACGGCGAGCCACGAATTCATCGCGCCGCATTCGTCGGCCTCGACGTGCCCGAAGGAGATCCAGCGCAGCGCGTCGACCGGAATGAGGCGGGCCACCGCCTCCGACAGCGCCGGAAACATGGCGCGCAGCCCGCAATGGAACAGCATCGGCTCATCGCCGCGGACGAGGAAATGATTGAAGGTGAAGCCCGCGGGCGGCGCGATGTCCGGAACGTACACGGACAGGCGATGAATGCCGGCGGCGATCTCGTCGATCCTGACTTGCATTGAGTGTCTCCGTTCCTTGAATTTCGATCCCGGGATCAGCGCGCCGCCGCTGCAGCCTTGTCGGCCACGAGCCGCGCCAGGATGAAACCCGCCACGTCCTCGGCGGCCTGCGCCGCGGTCATCCCAGCGCGCGTGAGTGCGCCGTAGACCGCGACGTCGAGAAAGGCCGAGCAGGTGCGGGTCAGGCGCGGGCCGACGTTGAACGGCCGCAATGCCTCCCAGGTCAGCGCCAGGCGGTTGTTCTCCTCGCGCTCGGCATAGGCCTGGATGGGCGGCATGCCCCAGCGCTCGGAACGAACCCGCTCGTATTCCGGAAGCCGCTCGTAAAAGGCAAATACCTCCTGCGCCAGGCGGTGGATCCGCTGCTCCATGCTCTGCAGGCCCGCAAAGATGCGCACCGTGGGGAGCGGCCAGGTCTCGGCGGCATGCTGCGCGCATGCGGACACCGCGTCCTCGTAGCTCGGGAAGTGATGGTAGACCGTTCCGACGCTCACGCCGGCGCGGTCCGCGATCTGGGGCATGGAAGTGGCGTAGATTCCCTGCTTCGCATGCAGCTCATGCGTGGCCTGCACGATGCGCCGGCGGGTCTGCTCGGCTGTTTCTGCGCGGCGTTCCGACCGGTAGCGCCTGGGTGACATGAATGGCCTCGATTTAGTCGAATAATATTCATTGAATTTAATTCAACAATTGTCAAGCCTTTTTCGCGGGCCGGTGACGGACAGACGGCTGACGCCCTCCGCGCCGGGACGCGGGCTCGACCCCTTCCGTCGCGTAGCCGAGCCGGGATCAGGCCGCAGCGGGATGAGTGTTTGCGCGAGGCGGCAGGGCGCCCTGGCGGATCAGTCGATGACGCCAAATCCCGCGACCGGGGTCGTCCAATAGACCAAGTGCGTGCCGGCGAACGCTCGCGCGAGACGCTCGATCAATCGTCCCGCCGCGGCGTCGTCCAGGATGATCCGGACCAGCACGCGGTCGGCGCGTCCTTTGACCTGCTCGACTGCGCTGTGCAGCCGAACAGTCGGCCCGTGCCCGGAAGCCTCGGAGGCCGTGAAGCCGGACATGAGATCCGTCTGCTCGCCCAGATAGTCGAACAGCTCCTGTCGGAACTCGCGGCCGGCGACCAGCGTCAGGCACACACGCGCGGCGGTCATCGCACCGCCTTCGCAACGACGCCGAAGCGGCGATAGAGGATCGGGAGCAGGACCAACGTCAGCAAGGTCGAGGACAAGAGGCCGCCGATCACGACAATCGCCAGTGGCCGCTGGATTTCCGAGCCGGGCCCGGAGGCGAACAGCAGCGGGATGAGCCCGCACGCCGTGATGCTGGCCGTCATCAGGACGGGGCGTAGGCGGCGCATGGAGCCTTCGAGGACGATGCGATGCTCGGGAACGCCGCGCGCGCGCAGCTGGTTGAAGTGCGAGACGAGCACCACCCCGTTCAGCACGGCGATGCCGAGCAGCGCGATGAACCCGACCGATGCCGGCACGGACAAGTATTCGCCCATCGACACGAGCGCAAACACGCCGCCGATCAGCGCGAATGGAATGTTCACCAGGACCAGCAGCGCTTGGCGGATCGAGCCGAACGTCGTGAACAAGATCACGAAGATGAGCCCGAGCGCGACCGGCACGACCACCGTCAGGCGTGCCGCGGCGCGTTGCTGGTTCTCGAACTGCCCGCCCCAGGTCAGCCGGTAGCCTTGGGGCAGTGGCAGGTCCGCCGCAACCTTCTGCCGCGCGGCGTCGACGAAGCCGACCATGTCGCGGCCGCGCACATTCGTCCGCACCACCGCCATGCGGCTGCCGTCCTCGCGGTCGATCTTCACCGGCCCGTCGACCCGGTGGATGAAAGCTACCTGCGACAGCGCCACGTGCCGACCCGAGGCAAGCGTCAAGGGTAGACTGGCCAGCAAGGTGGGCGCCTGCCGGGTCCGCTCGCTCCCGCGAATGAGGATTGGCGTACGCCGCCCGTCTTCCAGGGCGGTGCCGATCGTGCGGCCTTCGATCTGGGTGCGCAAGGCAGCGGCAATCTCGTCCACCGAGAGGCCGAGCCGCCCGGCTTCCAGCCGGTTCACTGCGACCGTGTAATACTGCGCGCCTTCGTTGAGGGTAGTGTACACGTCCTCCGCGCCGTCGATGCCGGACAGGATCGCCGCCAGCCGACTCGCGAGTTCGTTCAGCTTCGCGATGTCGGGACCGAAGATCTTGACCGCAACGTCGCCGCGCACGCCGCTGATCATCTCCTGGACGCGCATGTCGATCGGCTGAGTGAAGCCGAACGAGAGCCCCGGGAACTGGGCGAGCGTCTGGCGCAGTTGCTGCATCAGCGCAGGCTTGTCCGCGGTCTGCCGCTGGTCCGTCGGTTTGAGAACCAGGAAGGTGTCGGTCTGATTCGGCCCCATCGGGTCCAGGCCGAGCTCGTCGGAGCCGGTGCGGGCGACGATCCCCGTGACATCCGGCACGCTCGCCATGATGGCCGACTGGAGCCTTGCGTTCATCGTGGTCGCTTCGTCGAGATTGACCGAGGGAAGCGCCTCGACGCTGATGATGATGTCGCCCTCGTCCATCATCGGCATAAACGTCTTGCCGACTTGAGTATAGAGCACGCCCGCCGCGACGAGGCCGGCGACGGCAGCGGCCCCGACCTTGCGCGGATTCGCGAGCGCCCAGGTCAGGGCACGCGCATACGCGCGCGAGGCGAGGCGGATGAGCCACGGCTCGCCATGCGGAGCCGTCTTGAGCAGGAACGAGGTTGCGACCGGAACCACCGTGAGCGCCAGCAGGAGCGAGCCGGTCAGGGCGAAGATGATCGACAGCGCCACCGGGATGAACAGCTTGCCCTCGAGCCCCTGCAGCGTGAGCAGGGGTACGAACACGATGATGATGATCAGCACTCCCGACGCGACCGGCTGCAGGACCTCGCATACCGATCGGAACACGACATGGACCAGCGGGGCCGGCGGGCCTGTTCCCTCCTTGCTGAGATTGGCGACGATGTTCTCGACCACGACCACGAGCGCATCGACCAGCATCCCGATCGCGATGGCGAGGCCGCCGAGGCTCATCAGGTTGGCCGACATCCCGGCCGCGCGCATGACGATGAGAGCGATGACCACGGCGAGCGGGAGACTCAGGGCGACCACCAGCGAGGCCCGCCAATTGCCGAGAAACAGCAGCAACAGACCGACCACCAGCAGCGTGGCTTCGGCCAGCGCGCGGACGACCGTGCCGACGGCCCGGCCGACCAGCCGGCTTCGGTCATAAAAGACGTTGACGGAAACGCTTTTCGGCAGCGACGGCTCGAGCTCCTGCAGGCGCTGGCGCACGTCGCGCACGAGCTGACCCGCATTGGCGCCGCGCAAGCCGAGCACGAGACCCTCGACCGTCTCGCCGCGGCCGTCGATCGTGACGGCGCCGTAGCGGGTGAGCGCGCCGATGTGGACGCTGGCGATGTCGCCGACCCGGATCGGCGTCCCGTCGCGCGTATCGACGACGATCGCGCGGATGTCGTCGACGCTGCGAATGCTGCCCTCAATGCGGACGAGCGCGCTGTCCTCGCCCTGATTGACGCGGCCGGCGCCGTCGTTGCGGCTGTTCGCTGCGATCGCGCGCCGGAATGCGTCGGGCGAGATGCCGCGGGCGGCGAGGGCGGCGCTGACCGGCACGATCTCGAAGGCGCGGACATAGCCGCCGAGCGCATTGACGTCGGCCACGCCGGGGACCGTGCGCAACGCCGGCCGGATCACCCAGTCGAGCAGGCTTCGGCGCTCGGCGAGCGACAGGTCGGGGCTGTCGATCGTGAACATGAACATCTCGCCGAGCGGGCTGGTGATCGGGGCGAGGCCGCCGCTCGCTCCCTCCGGCAGGTCGCGTGCGGCATTGGACAGGCGCTCGGAGACCTGGTTGCGCGCCCAATAGATGTCGGTGCCGTCCTCGAAATCGAGGGTGATGTCGGCGAGCGCGTATTTGGTCGTCGAGCGCAGGATTTTCTTGTTCGGGATCCCGAGCAGCTCGAGCTCGATCGGCACGGTGATGCGCTGCTCGACCTCCTCGGGGGTCAGGCCCGGCGCCTTCATGATGACCTTCACCTGGACGGGCGAGACGTCGGGAAACGCATCGATCGGCAAGGTGGGCAGCACGACGGCGCCTGCGCCGATGAGCAGCATTACGCCCAAGATGACGAACAGGCGCTGCGACAGTGCGAACTCGACCAGGCGCTCGAGCATCACTCGCCCGCCCCGAGCCCCTGCAGAATGCCCCGCATCGCCGATACCCCGCTGATCGCCACCACGTCCTTGTCGGTGATCGCGCCCGAGACCACCACATGGTCTTGGTCCTCGGCGAGCAGCGTGACCGGCACCAAGCGAAACCCGCTTTCGATCGCGACGAAGACGGAGGTGGCTTCGCCGCGCCGGACGAGGGCGCCGTAGGGGATCTCCCAGGCCGCCTCCTCGGGCGAAAGAAAGCTGATGCGCGCCGCTGCGGTCTGCCCCGGGCGCAAGTCTCCGGTATTCGGCACTTCGGCGCGGACGAGCACGGTCTGGGTGGGGGCGTCGGCGGTCTCCGAGACCAGCACGACGCGACCGGGCGTGTCGTAGCCCTCCACATCCACCCGCGCGCCAGCCCGGATCGCGCGCACGCCGGGTGCCGGCACGGCGATCTCGATCCACAGCGGCGACAGGTGTGCGAGCTTCAGGAGCGGGGCCGATTGCTCGATCCGCTGGCCGGGCGAGATCGTGATGTCGACCACCGTTCCCGCTTCGGGAGCGGTCACCGACAGCGCCGCCGTGATGGCGGCCTGATCGGTGAGCCGGGAGATCGCCGTGTCTGACATCCCGCTCAGCCGCAGCATCTGACGGCGCTCGGCCACGGCGATGCTGGCCTGGCGGGCTTCCGTCTGACTCGTCTCCACGACCCGCCATGGCGCGGCATTGCCCTTGAACAGCTCGGTATTGCGGCGCAGTTGCAGCGTCACCAGCGCCTCCTGTTGCACCGCGTGGAGGTACTCGCGTTGCAGGGACACGAAGCTCGGGCTCTCCAGGGTCATGAGCGGCTGGCCCTGCTGCACCTGGTCGCCGCGGGCGACGGAGAGGCTGCTGACCATCCCGGCAACCGGAGCGCTCACGACCCAGAGTTGCGGGGTCGGAATCACGATCTGGGCGGGGAACGCCAGGGTTTGATCGGTTCGGCTCGAGATCGGATGTACGACGCGAACGCCAAGGCTTTGCGCCTGCGCCGGGCTGAGCTTGACCTCAGGGTCGCCCGCCCGAGCGGGCGCGAGCCCGAGAATCGTCAGCGCAAGAACGATGCTGCCGGCCCGGATTTGCCGGGAGCGGCGACTTGCTACCGCCTGAGGAGACCACGCCATTGATGAACCACATCCAGATGCCGCCCCGAGACGCCGCGTTGACAACAGCCTGCATTCTCTAAGGACCGGCGATGTTGCGAGCCTTGATTTGCATCAATCGCGGCCCGCCCTCGCAGCGCTCGGAAACGGCCGCTGCCGTCCGCGCGTTGATAGCAAGAGGCCGCTGTCGGCCGACTGACGACGCGCGTCAGCCAACTGTCAGGTTCGGCGCTACAGGTCATTCTCGACCGCCGAGCACAACGGATTTGCCGTCACCCCGACGAAGGGGCCCCTGGAGCGATCGCCGCTCTCAGACCGCCGAGTTGATCTGATACGGCGAGGTCGAGCTGCCAGCCGTACAGCTCGAGCACGTCCTGGACGATCGCCAGTCCCAGACCGGCTCCTTCCCCGCCTTCATCCAGCCGAGCACCGCGCGCGACCACCCGCGACCGCGCGCCGGGAGCGATCCCTTGGCCGTCATCCTCGATCACGATCGAGAGGCCGGACGGCACGGGGCTCGTGCCGATACGAACGCGCGACGCCGCATGTCGCGCGGCATTGTCGAGAAGGTTGCCGAGAACCTCGGCCAAATCGGTCCGATCGATCGGCACTGACGTCTGGCCGGGAATTCGCGAATCGAAGGTCACGCGCTCACCGGACGGAGTACGTGCCACCGTCGCGATCAGGGATCGTACGAGCGGCGCGAGCTCCGTGGACACGCCCGCCTTGTGCCGCACCTTTCCACGCGCGCGCGCTCGCGCCAATTCGCGATCGACATGGCGGCTCATGGCCTCGCCAACGCCTTGGATATTCTGAGCGATCGCCTCCTGACCCTGCTCGCGCAGACGGCGGGCGTCGGCTGCAAGCGCCGCGAGCGGGGTCTTGAGCCCGTGGGCGAGATCAGCGGCTCGACCGCGCGCGCGCTCGATGTCGCGTTCCTGTTGGTCGAGCAGCGCGTTGAGTTCCTCCACGAGCGGCTGGACCTCGGCAGGGGCGGCCGAAGGGAGATGCCGGTTTCGACCACCTCTGATGTCGGCGACGCCGCGACGCAGCGCGTCGAGCGGGCGCAGTCCGAGGCTCACTTGGATGGCCGTCGCTATCGCCAGAGCAAGGGCCAGGAGGCCTAGTGCCACAGCCAGGTCCTTTGCGAAGGCGGCCGCGGCGGCTGAGACGCGCCCAAGATCGGCAGCCACTGCGACCCGTACGGGGAGCCGGCCATTTCCGACCGTCAAGCCGACAAGCCTTTCGGCGACCAGCACGCGAGCACCCGCTGGTCCGGCTATTTCGTGCAAATGGACTTCGCCCGGCGATGGCTCGTCGGCGGGAAGCGTGAGCGTCGTATCCCACAGCGAGCGCGAGCGCAGGAGCTGACCTCGGTCGTCGGCGATCTGCCAGTACAACCCGGAGAGCGGGTCGCCGAAGCGCGGGTCGGAAGGCGAACGCGCCAGGACAAGCCGGCCTTCCGGGTCGATGTCGAGACCCGCAAGCAGTTGGTTGAGATGAATATTGAGGTCTTCGGCCATCGTACGGGCGACGTGACGCTTGAACAGAAGGGTCAGCGCGCCGCCTGCGACCGCGAGCGCGATGAGAATCGCAACGACCCCGCCGGCAACGAGCCGCAGCCGAAGCGAACTCCGCCTCATGCGGGCCGCTCCGGTATGGTGTAGCCAAACCCCCGGCGTGTTTCGATCAATTCGGCGCCAAGTTTCCTGCGCACGCGCCCGATCAAGACCTCCAAGGCGTTGGAGTCGTGCTCTTCGCCATGCCCGTAGACGTTTTCGTCGAGCTCGTGCTGCGATACGACTTTACCGTGATGCAAGAGCAGATACGCGACCACACGGTATTCGAGCGGCGACAGCGCGATTGGCACACCGCGCACGCTGACTTTCATCTGCCGCTCGTCCAGGGTGACGTCTCCCACGGTGACGACCGATGAGGCATGTCCCGCGGAACGACGAACGATCGCGCGCAGGCGCGAGAGCAGCTCCTCGATGTGGAACGGCTTCGGCAGGTAGTCGTCGGCGCCGGCGTCGATGCCATCAACCCGCTCGGCCCAGCTTCCACGCGCGGTCAGGATCAACACCGGCGTCCGCAACCCGTTCGCGCGCCAGCGCTTGAGCACCGAAAGCCCATCCATTTTGGGCAGGCCGAGATCCAGGACGATCGCAGCGTAATCCTCGGTGTCGCCGCGGAACCATGCCTCCTCGCCGTCGCCGACGGCTTCAACGACGTAGCCGTTAGCCTCGAGTGCACGCACGATGTCCGATGCGATCCTCGGATCATCCTCGACGACGAGTACGCGCATTACTTCTCCTCGATCCGCTGAATTTCCGCGGTCTGGGCATCGACATAGACCTCGAACAAGCGGCCCTTGCGGTCGACGACCCTGAATTCGTAGAGCCAGCGGCCGTTCTTCTGCTCGATTTCGACGCCGGCGACCTCGCCCGGGAGCCGGTCGCGAATTGCCGTCAGGATATCCGCCAGCGAGCGAATATCCCCGCGCTCCACCGCCTGCCGAACCGCATCATGACCATCCCGTGCATGAGTTCGGCAAAGGCGCCACCCCGGTGCCAGTCAGGGCAATGGCGGCCGCAAGCAGTGCCGATCGGAGGCCTAAGTGCATAAGGGCTCGGTCCTTCTTGACCCCACCATGATGCCAAAGTCGCCCTGACATTTTGCTGACATGGATCAACAGCCGGAGGTCAGCAGCGATCGGCCAATCTCGCGTCATCGTCCGCCGCATCCCGCGGCAAGGCGGAAACCTGGAGATTATCCATGCGCAAGATCACCGTTCTGACCGTCGCGGCCGGCATCGTCGGCGCTACCACTCTCGTCCAAGCCGGAAGCCTCGGCCGGCCGTGCACGGCGGCGCCGCAGGATCAATGGCTCTCGATCGACGCGCTGCGCAGCAAGGTGGAGGCGCTCGGCTACAAGGTGCAAAAGGCAAAACTGAAGAACGCCTGCGGGGAGTTGTACACGATCGACAAGAACGGCAGCCGCGTCGAGCTCTTCGTCGATCCGACCAACGGCACGATCGTCGGCCGGTTGTGACGGCTCGAATGACGGCCAGCGCGAAAAACGCGATCGAAGCCGGCGGCGCGAAACCGCCGGCGACGGTCAAGGTCTGGGACTTGTTCGTGCGCTTTTTCCACTGGTCGCTGGTCACGCTCTTCGTCACCGCATATTTGACCGGCGACGAGATTGAACAGGTGCACATCGCGGCAGGCTATGCCATCGCCGCATTGCTGGCATTGCGCACTATCTGGGGCTTCGTCGGTCCTCGCCATGCTCGATTCCGCGCCTTCGTTCGGCCCCCGCGCGAGGTGCTGGCATATTTGCGCGATGCCGCGCACCTCAAGGCTCCTCGTCATCTCGGTCACAACCCTGCTGGCGGGGCAATGATCATTGCCCTGCTCGCGACGCTAACGGGCGCATGTGTCACGGGTTACATGGTGACGACCGATGCATTCTGGGGAGCCGAATGGGTGGAGGAGCTCCATGCGGCGATGGCGAACGTCACCGTTGCTTTGATCGTCCTCCACGTCCTCGGCGTTATCGTCGCGAGCTTCGAACATCGCGAGAATCTTGTGACGGCAATGATGACGGGTCGAAAACGAAATCCATGAAGGCGACTCGGTCGCCTCGGCAAAAATCTCGCGCAGCCAAGCCGCCCGAAGCGACTGCCCCGGTACGGAGGGTTGACCGTCTCGGCTACCTATTGCCTACGCCATTGACTTCGTATCGCGTCTGTGATAGATGCGCTCATCCTCGCTCATCGAGGGGCGTCTCCGGAGACGATCCTGAAGGCGGAGCGGGGAGTGGCGTCCCGGCCGCGGCTCGTAAACCGTGCCCGGGAGGTTCGGGACCTTCGGCCGACCGGGCGCGACACCCGGCAGCGAAGGTCGCCCGCGCAATTGAGCCGCAGGCAACTGCGGAGCCGGAGAGCGCGGAGCGGGCCCAAAACAGCCACGGCGGAGCGCCGCGAGGCCCGTTCCGGTTTGCCCCGGACGGCCGCGTCTCGCAAACGTGGTGTCGCGCCTTACGAGCGCGATCGACATGAGGATACCGCCTCCCGGCGCTCCTCCGCCCCTCGGTCGGGGCGGGCTCGCAGCGGCAAGGCTACGGCAGACATATCCCCGCCGACGCTTCGGCGAAGGCGGGGCGAAAGAGGAAAGAGAAACCCGGGCGCAGCAACGCGCCGCGGGAACGAAGAAGACTGCGCTGTTTGAGATCGTGAAGAGGAGACGACGCGAGCGGCGCAGCGGTCAACGTCGCGCTCGAAACGCCATCGCGTCGGCGGCAACGCACTCGGTCCCGGCCGAGGGCGCGCCTCGGCGCGTCCTTCGTAGGAAGAAATCCATCCTAGTGCTCACGCCACCCCGGCGCGCAGCAGGTCGTGGAAATGCACGACCCCGACCGGCTTGCCCGCCTCGACCACGATCAGCTGCGTCTTCTTCATGGAGTTCAGCAGCTCGAGCGCCTCGCTCACGAGCTGATCCGGCCGCACGGTCTTGGGCTGTGGCGTCATCACCTCCTCGACCTTGAGATCGAGCAGGTTGGCGCTCATGTGGCGCCGCAGGTCGCCGTCGGTGATGATGCCGACGAGGCGGCCCGCGGAGTTGGTGATGCCGACGCAGCCGAAGGTCTTCGCGGTCATCTCCGCGATCGCCTCCGCCATGCGGCTGCCGACGGCGGCGAGCGGGATCTCGCTGCCGGTGTGCATGATGTCGCGCACGAATTTGAGCATCGCGCCCAGCCGCCCGCCGGGATGCAGCTTGCTGAAATCGATCGCGGTGAAGCCGCGGCTCTCCAGCAGCGCGATCGCGAGCGCGTCGCCGAGCGCGGCCTGCATCAAGGTCGAGGTGGTGGGAGCGAGGTTGTGCGGACAGGCCTCGCGCGCGGGCGGCAGCGCGAGCACGACGTCGGCCGCCCGCCCGAGCGTGCTGTCGTTGACGGCGGTGACGGCGATCAGCCCAATGCGGAAACGGCGCGAATAGTCGATCAGGTCCTTGAGCTCGACGGTCTCGCCCGACCACGACAGCGCCATGATGACGTCGTCGGGGGTGATCATGCCGAGATCGCCGTGGCTCGCTTCGCTCGGATGCACGAAGAAGGCCGGCGTGCCGGTGGATGCGAAGGTCGCCGCGATCTTGCGTCCGACGTGCCCGGACTTGCCCATTCCGGTCACGATCAGCCGGCCGCGTGCGCCGGAAATCAAGTCCACCGCGGTGATGAAGGCGCGGCCGAGACCGTCATGGATGGCGTGCGAGAGCGTGGTGATGCCGCTCGCCCCCAGTTCGAGCGTGCGCGCCGCCGAGGCGATCAAGTCGCCGGCACGCGCGTTTGTCGCTCTCTCGGTGGGCAGCGGCTTCGCCATCACAATAAGACTAGCACGGAACGCAGCGGAAGACGACCCGCGGGCGGGGTTAACGGGGGCTTTACCACATCCGTTTACGCTTCGCTAACCCTTGTGCGCTCGCAATCTGCAGGGTCGCAACATCGCTTGCCGAGGAACGACGCTTTGCACCGTGGTTTTGCACGGTCTTGCCCGCGCGGACCGGCATTGTGCCACCTAATAGGCGGGTGACAGCTACGGTCGCCCGCAATGCCCGCAATGCCGCTCCTCGGATTTTCGTTGCACCCGCTTTAGCCTTTGCCCAACAGACGCTCGATTTCCGCGCGTACCGCCGGCGCGATGTCTCTGCGCTCGAGCGCGTAGGCGATATTGGCGGCGAGAAAGCCGACCTTCGATCCGCAATCGAAGCTTCTGCCGGCGAATTCCAGGCCATAGAACGGCTGCGTCCTGGCCAGCTCGATCATGGCGTCGGTGAGTTGGATCTCGCCGCCGGCACCGCGCTTCCCCGCCGACAGGATGCCGAAGATCTCCGGCTGCAGAATGTAGCGGCCGGTGATGATGAGGTTCGACGGCGCCGCCTCGCGTGCGGGTTTCTCCACCATCTGCGTGAGCGCGAATAGGCTGCCTTCGCGCGCGCCGACGCCGACCACGCCGTACATGTGCACGCGTTCGGCCGGCACCTCCTCGACCGCGATGATATTTGCGTTCGCGTCGAGCTCGCGCGCGGCATCGATCATCTGTGCGAGACAGCCCCGATCATGCTGCACGAGCACGTCGGGGAGCAGCAGCGCGAACGGCTCGTTGCCCACGAGCTCGCGCGCGCACCATACCGCGTGGCCCAGGCCGAGGGGCAGTTGTTGGCGGGTGAAGCTCGTCGTTCCCGGCCCCGGCAGGTCGCGCGCCAGGAGCTCCAGGTCGGCGTGTCGCTGGCGCTCGGTGAGGGTGAGCTCGAGCTCGAACTGGCGATCGAAATGGTCCTCGATGACGCCCTTGTTGCGGCCGGTGACGAAGATGAAATGCTCGATGCCGGCCTCGCGCGCCTCATCGACCACGTGCTGGATCAGCGGCCGGTCGACCACCGGCAGCATCTCCTTGGGCATGGCCTTGGTGGCCGGCAGGAACCGGGTACCCAGCCCGGCCACCGGGAAAACGGCTTTGCGGATCGGTCTCATGATGTCGGACGGATTGTAATACGAAGCGGGATGGCGTCCACCTTGTCTCGGTATTGCCGAAGTTCAGACGTGTAATGACATGCGCAACGGGCGAAGGTTCGGGCTTGGCATGATCGGGCTTGGCAAGTCATGGGCGGACGGAACGGCGTAGCGCGTCTGTCAATCAAATGGGAGAGGAATCACTCGCGCGACGAAAGTGCTCGATGAAGGCGAGATCCGATTTCGATCCGCGCCCGGGGGCGCGCCCGTCTCCGCCGTAGACGCGCTTTCGATGTGCAAAGGTTTAACGGTTCCGCAACCCCTCAGGTTCCCTCCCTGCCGCACGCGCAGCAATCTCCGAGGCAGAGCATCCAGCAATCTCCGAGGCAGAGCATGATGGCGAGATTTGCCCGATCAATGTACCTTTTGAGTGCGGCGGTGTTGGCCGCCGCCGCTTTGCCCTCGCCCCTGTTCGGCCAGCCCCTGGACATCCGCACGCTGTTCACTGCGCCGGCCCCCGCCGCGGACTCGACCGCGGCGCCTCCGGCCGCCGTGGCGGCGCCGGAATGGAGCGGCGAGTCCGGTTCCTCCAATCACCCCTTGATGACGGCGCAGGCTATCCGCGAAGCCGCGGCCAATTTCCGCGGCTGCCTCGCGGCGCTCTGGCCGCAGGCCGCGCGCCGGGGCGTCTCGCGCGCGGTATTCGAGGCGAATTTGGCCGAGCTCACGCCCGACCTGCGCATCATGGATCTGCTCGATGCCCAGCCCGAGTTCACGAAGTCGTTCTGGGACTATCTCGACATCCTGGTGAACGAGGACCGCATCAAGAACGGGCGCGCGATTCTCGCCCAGCACCGCGCGACCTTCGACGCGGTCGAGAAGGCCTACGGCGTCGACCGCTACGTCATCGCCGCCATCTGGGGCGTCGAATCCAATTACGGCACGTTGATCGGCGATCGGTCGGTCATCCGCTCGACGGCGACGCTTGCCTGCATCGGCCGCCGCCAGGATTATTTCCGCGAGGAATTGCTCTCGGCGCTGGAAATCCTCGCCCGCGGCGACGTGCGTCCGGACCACCTCAAGGGATCCTGGGCCGGCGCCTTCGGCCCCACCCAGTTCATGCCGACCTCGTTCAAGCGCTACGCCGTCGACTTCGACGGCGACGGCCGCCGTGACGTGGTCGATTCCGCGCCCGATCTCATCGCCTCGACCGCGAACAACCTCAAGAAGGACGGTTGGGTCAGCGGCCAGACCTGGGGCTACGAGGTGGTGGTGCCGCAGGGCTTCAACTTCCTGTTCGCCGACCGCTCCCGCGCCATGAGCTTGCAGGAATGGGAGCGGGCCGGCATCCGCCGCGTCGGGGGCAAGGCCTTCCCGCGCGGCGGCGACCGCGCCTATCTGCTGGTGCCGGCGGGCGCGCAGGGGCCGGGCTTCCTGATGCTGCAGAACTTCCGCGTGATCATGAAGTATAACCCGGCCGAGGCCTACGCCCTCGCCATCGGCCACCTGGCCGATCGCCTGCGCGGCGGCGAGCCGTTCGCACAGGCGTGGCCGCGTCATGAGCGCGTGCTCACGCGCGCGGAACGCTACGAGTTGCAGCAGCTTCTGGCGCAGCGGGGCTACGACGTGGGCGCGCCCGACGGCCGAACTCGGGGGCAGGACGCGCAGCGCGCTACGCCAGTTCCAGACCTCGGTCGGCCAAGTCCCGGACGGATTCGCCTCGGCGGCGGTGCTGGAGCGGCTGCGCGGCCGCTAGAACGCCGCGGCGGCGCCTCGAACGGTATCACGATTTTGCCTAAGGGCTTGTTCGGTCGCATGATTCCTTCGAGCTGGGGCCGGCTTTCGGGCGCCGTCCGACAACTGCAGGGTGCTGCCGCGGCGCGGTTCCGCGCCGCCGGCAGGCATCTTCAAGTTGACATTTTTCGCGTATTATTCGTTGGTTAGCAGCGGCAGCCGGCGGCAGCGCGGCGGCGAAACGGTCGGGATCGACGCTTGGTCATGAGATCGCTCTTCAAGTCCCGAGCATTTGCGACCGCGGCGGTCGTCGGCATGAGCCTCGCGCTGTTGCTGCCGGCCCAGGCGCAATTCTGGGATTGGGGCAACCGCCCGCAGCGCCAGCGGCAGTACAACAATAATAACAACTGGTTCGGCGGCGGCGGCGGTTGGTTTGCGCCGGACCGGCGCTACTACGACGACCGCTATCGGCAGGAACGGGAGGCGCCCGTCGACTATTCGCACGCGCCGCCGCCGTCGCAGAAGAAGCCGGAAGCCACGACCCCGATCGTGGTCGTGGGCGACGCCAACGCGGACTGGCTGGCCTATGGGCTCGAGGACGCGTTTTCCGAGAACCCGGACGTCGGGGTCGTGCGCAAGCATCGCACTGATTCCGGTCTCATCCGCTATGACGGCCGCCGCGATACCGAGTGGCCGCAGGTGGTGCGCGAGATCATCGCGGCCGAGAAGCCCAAGTTCATCGTCATGATGATCGGCAACAACGATCGTCAGACCATTCGCGAGAAGTTGCCACCCGCGCCGCCGCGCAGCGCCTCGAAAGCGAATGCGCCGCCGGCGCCGCCGAGCCCGGCCGCCGCCGCGCCGGCGGTTCCTCCCGTGCCGCCGGACCCGGAGGCGCAGCCGCCCGATCCCGCGGAGGCTGCGAAACTGGAACACCCCAACATGACCCCCGCGCAGGCGCGCCAGGCCGCCTACGGGCCGTGGGAATTTCGTTCGGAGAAGTGGGAGCTTGCTTACATCAGGCGCATCGATGCCACCATCGCGGCGCTCAAGAGCGCCGGCGTTCCGGTGATCTGGGTCGGTCTGCCGGCGCAGCGCGGCACCAAATCAAGTCAGGATTCATCCTATCTCGACGAGCTCTACCGCAGCCGGGCGGAGAAGGCGGGTATCGTCTACGTCGACATCTGGGACGGCTTCGTCGACGAATCCGGCCGGTACTCGCCGCAGGGTCCCGATTACGAAGGCCAGATTCGCCGCCTGCGCACCAGCGACGGCGTCTACTTCACCAAGTACGGCGCGCGCAAGCTCGCCCATTATGTCGAGCGCGAAATCCAGCGCGCCATGGGCAACAAGGGCATGCCGGTCGCGCTGCCGATGCCGGCCGAGCCGGATCCGCAGGCGAACGCCAAGCCGGGCGGTCCCGCGCAGCGCCCGGCAGTCGGACCGGTCGTGCCGCTGACGGTCACGCGCGTCGCCCCTGAAGAGCTGATCGGCGGCGGCCGCGTCGCCCCCGCTCCCGCCCCCGACGCAACCGTCACCCGCGCGCTCACCAAGGGCGAGCCGATCGCGGCGCCGAGCGGGCGAGCCGACGACTTCAGCTGGCCGCGCGGTGCGGTGAGCATCGAGCCGGCTGGGCCGGCGACGGCGCCGGAACCGGCCACTAGGCAGTCCACGTCGACGACGGACGCCCAGGCCGCGAACCAGGAAGAGAAGGCGGAGCCGAAGCCGGCGCCGCGCCGCTCGCGGCCTCGCCCAAATCCCTCGGCCCAGCAGCGCCAGAACTTCCCGTTCTTCGGGTTCTTCCGCTAGCAGCTAACGCGGCAGCGTCGTCGATCCCATCAGGACTTTGTCGACCGCATGCGCGGCTTGGCGGCCTTCTCGGATCGCCCACACCACGAGCGACTGGCCGCGCCGCATGTCGCCGGCCGCGAACACCGTCGGATTGGAGCTGCGATAGGCGAGCGTGTCGGCCTTGACATTGCCGCGCTGGTCGAGCTCGAGGCCGAGCGACTTGATCAAGCCTTCGTGCTCGGGGTGAACGAAACCCATGGCAAGCAGGACGAGGTCGGCGTCGAGCTCGAAATCGGTGCCGGGAATCGGCTTGATCTTGGCGTCGACCCGCACGCAATGAAGCTTTTTCACCTGGCCGCTCTCGCCGGAGAATTTAGTGGTCAGCACGGCGAAATCGCGCTCGACACCCTCTTCGTGGCTCGACGACGTGCGCAGCTTCAACGGCCAGTCGGGCCAGGTCATGAGCTTGTTCTCGCTCAGCGGCGGCACCGGCATGATCTCGAAATTCTTGACCGAGAGCGCACCTTGGCGGATCGAGGTGCCGATGCAGTCGGAGCCGGTGTCGCCGCCGCCGATGACGACGACGTGCTTGCCGCCGGCGAGGATCGGCTCGCCGTGGTCTTGCGGCTCGCCGCTCACCCGGCGGTTCTGCTGCGGCAGGAACTCCATGGCGAAATGGATGCCCTTGAGCTCGCGGCCGGGAATCGGCAGGTCGCGCGCCTTTTCCGCCCCGCCCGCCAGCACCACCGCGTCGTAATCCGCAAGCAGGCGCTCGGCTGGCACGTTCACGCCGACATGGGCGCCGTAATGGAAGGTCACGCCTTCCGCCTCCATCTGCGCCACCCGCCGGTCGACGTGATATTTCTCCATCTTGAAGTCGGGGATGCCGTAGCGGAGAAGTCCGCCGGCCTTGGCGTATTTCTCGAACACGTGCACGTCGTGCCCGACGCGGGCGAGCTGCTGCGCGCAGGCCAGGCCGGCGGGACCCGAGCCGACGATCGCGACTTTCCTTCCGGTCTTGAGGGCGGGCGGCTCCGGCTTCACCCAGCCCTGCTCGAACGCGCGGTCGGCGATCGCGCATTCGATGGTCTTGATCGTCACGGGATTGTCTTCGAGATTCAGCGTGCAGGAGGCCTCGCACGGCGCCGGACAGACTCGGCCGGTGACCTCGGGGAAATTGTTGGTGGTATGGAGGTTGCGCGCCGCCTCCTGCCAGTTGCCGCGATAGACCAGGTCGTTCCAGTCGGGGATCTGGTTGTTCACCGGACATCCGGTGTGGCAATAGGGAATGCCGCAATCCATGCAGCGTGCCGCCTGCTTCCTGTTGTCCTCCTCTGGCAACGGCAGGACGAATTCGCGCCAATGTTTGATGCGCTCTTCGACCGGTTCGTAGTCGCGGTCGCTGCGTTCGAACTCGAGAAAACCGGTGATCTTGCCCATGCGCTATTCGGCCGCCTGCATGGTCCGCGCCTTTTCCATCTCGGCCAGGGCGCGGCGGTATTCGAGCGGCATTACTTTGCGGAACATCGGGCAATAGGTCTTCCAATCGGCGAGAATTTCCGCCGCGCGCGCCGAGCCGGTGAATCGGGCATGCCGCGTGATGAGAAGGTGCAGCCGTTCCGCATCGAAGCGCGTCATGTCTTCCAACACTTCCACGCGGCCGTGCAATTCCAGATCGTGGACGTGGTGATAGATGCGTTCGCTGACGTCTTCCTCGGCCGGCATCGGCTCGAGCTCGACCATTGCCATGTTGCAGCGGGACTTGAACGTGCCGTCCCCGTCGAGCACGTAGGCGACACCCCCGGACATGCCGGCCGCGAAGTTGCGGCCGGTGCGGCCGAGCACCACCACGATCCCGCCGGTCATGTATTCGCAACAATGGTCGCCGGCGCCTTCGATGACCGCGATCGCGCCGGAATTGCGCACGGCGAAGCGCTCGCCGGCGATACCGCGGAAATAGCACTCGCCCTCGATCGCGCCGTAGAGCACGGTGTTGCCGACGATGATCGATTCCTCCGGCACGATGCCGGCGTCGGCGGTCGGCCGCACGATGATGCGTCCGCCCGACAGTCCTTTGCCGACATAGTCGTTGGCGTCGCCTTCGAGCTCGAAGGTCACGCCGCGCGCAAGCCAGGCGCCGAAGCTCTGGCCGGCGGTGCCGCTGAACTTCACGTGCACCGTGTCGTCGGGCAGCCCTTCGTGGCCGTAGCGCTTGGCGATGGCGCCGGAGAG
This sequence comes from uncultured Alphaproteobacteria bacterium, assembly GCA_963758945.1. Taxonomy (GTDB): domain Bacteria; phylum Pseudomonadota; class Alphaproteobacteria; order Rhizobiales; family Xanthobacteraceae; genus VAZQ01. Next base: position 207,268 of record CAVWXY010000006.1, read on the forward strand.
CATGGCGCCGGCGGTGCGGTCGATATTCTTGATGGTGGTCTCGATTCGCACCGGTGCGCCGCGGTCGAGTGCAGGCTGCGCCTCGGCGATCAGCCGGCGGTCGAGGACGGTGTGGATCTTGTGATCCTGCGCTTCGCAATTGTGGATGTGCACGCCCGCAGGCGCCTGCGGCTTGAGGAACAATCTGGAGAAGTCCAGGCCCTTTGCCTTCCAATGCTCGACCACCTGACGCCGGTCGAGCATCTGCATCTGTCCCACCATCTCGGCGAAGCTGCGGAAGCCCATCTGCGCCATCAGCTCGCGTACCTCTTCGGCGACGAAGAAGAAGAAGTTGATGACATGGTCGGGCTTGCCGACGAAGCGCTTGCGCAGCACCGGATCCTGCGTGGCGACACCCACCGGACAGGTGTTGAGATGGCACTTGCGCATCATGATGCAGCCGGCCGCGATCAGCGGCGCGGTCGAGAAACCGAACTCGTCGGCGCCGAGCAGCGCTCCCACCACGACGTCGCGGCCGGTGCGGATGCCGCCGTCGACCTGCACCGCGATGCGCCCGCGCAGCCGGTTGGCGACCAGCGTCTGGTGGGTCTCGGCCAAGCCGATTTCCCAGGGCGAGCCGGCGTGCTTGATGGAGGTCAGTGGCGAGGCGCCGGTGCCGCCTTCGAAGCCGGCGATGGTCACGTGATCTGCACGCGCCTTTGACACGCCGGCCGCGACCGTGCCGACGCCGACCTCGGACACGAGCTTCACCGAGACGAGGCCCTCGGGATTGACGTTCTTGAGGTCGAAGATGAGCTGCGCCAAGTCCTCGATCGAATAGATGTCGTGGTGGGGCGGCGGCGAGATCAGGCCGACGCCGGGTGTCGAGTGGCGCACCTTGGCGATGGTCTTGTCGACCTTGTGCCCGGGCAGCTGGCCGCCTTCGCCGGGCTTGGCGCCTTGCGCCATCTTGATCTGCATCATGTCGGAGTTGACGAGATACTCGGTCGTCACGCCGAAGCGGCCGGAGGCGACCTGCTTGATCGCCGAACGCATGGAATCGCCGTTCGGCAGCGGCTTGAAGCGGTCGGCTTCCTCGCCGCCCTCGCCGGTATTCGACTTGCCGCCGATCCGGTTCATCGCGATGGCGAGCGTGGTATGGGCCTCGCGCGAGATAGAGCCGAACGACATGGCACCGGTGGCGAAGCGGCGCACGATGCTCTGCGCCGGTTCGACCTGCTCGAGCGGGATCGGCGCGCGACCGTCCTCGTCCGCCGACTTGAGCCGGAACAGGCCGCGGATCGTGAGCAGCCGCTCCGACTGTTCGTTGCTGACCTGGGCATAGGCGCGATACTGGTCGGGCAGCCTGCCGCGCACCGCGTGCTGCAGCGCCGACACCGTCGCCGCGGTCCAGACGTGATCCTCGCCGCGCACGCGGAACTGGTATTCGCCGCCGACGTCGAGCGCGTCGCGATAGATCGGAGCATCGCCGAACGCGTCGCGATGCCGCCGCACCGTCTCCTCGGCGATCTCGGCAAGCCCCACGCCCTCGATCCGGGTCGCAGTTCCGGTGAAATACTCGGCGACGAACTCGGATCTGAGTCCGACCGCGTCGAATATCTGCGCGCCGCAATAGGACTGGTATGTGGAGATGCCCATCTTGGACATCACCTTGAGGATGCCCTTGCCGATCGACTTGATGTAACGCTTGATGATCTCCTTGTGTTCGAGCTTCTGCGGGAGATCCTCCTTCATCGCGATGAGCGTCTCGAAGGCGAGGTATGGATTGATCGCCTCCGCGCCGTAGCCGGCGAGACAGCAGAAATGATGCACTTCGCGCGGCTCGCCCGAATTCGACCACGAGCCCGACCGAGGTGCGCAGGCCCTGGCGGATGAGGTGGTGATGCACCGCCGCGCAGGCGAGCAGTGACGGCATCGGTATGTTCTGCGCCCCCGCGCGACGGTCCGACAGGATGATGATGTTGATGCCTTCACGCACGGCAGCCTCGGCGCGCACGCAGAGCGTGTCGAGCGCCTCCTTCAAGCCGGCGGCGCCGTGCTCGGCCGGCCAGGTCGCGTCCAGCGTGCGCGACTTGAAATGGCCGTCGCCAACCTCGGAGATGGCGCGGATCTTTTCCAGGTCTTCGTTGGCGAGGATCGGCTGGCGCACCTCCAGGCGCTTGAGGTGCGACGCGCCCTCGAGGTCGAACAAATTCGGCCGCGGCCCGATGATCGACACCAAGCTCATGACCAGCTCTTCGCGGATCGGGTCGATCGGCGGATTGGTCACCTGCGCGAAGTTCTGCTTGAAATAGGTGAACAGCAGCTTGGGCCTGTCGGACAGCGCCGAGATCGGCGTGTCGTTGCCCATGGAGCCGACCGCCTCCTCGCCCTGGGTCGCCATCGGCGCCATCAGGATGCGCAGATCCTCCTGCGTGTAGCCGAATGCCTGTTGGCGATCGAGCAGCGCGAGGTTCGACAAAGCCGCTTCGCCGGGCGGGCCGGGCAAATCCTCGAGCACGATCTGCGTGCGCTCGAGCCACTCCCGGTACGGGTGGCTCTCGGCGAGCTTCGCCTTGAGTTCCTCGTCGGGGATGAGGCGGCCCTCGTCGAGATCGACGAGCAGCATCTTGCCCGGTTGCAGGCGCCACTTGGTGACGATGTCCTTCTCCGGGATGGGCAGGACGCCCATCTCCGACGCCATCACGATGCGCTCGTCGCGGGTGACCAGATAACGCGCGGGGCGCAACCCGTTGCGGTCGAGCGTGGCCCCGATCTGGCGCCCGTTGGTGAAGGCGATCGCCGCCGGTCCGTCCCAGGGCTCCATCAGCGCGGCGTTGTACTCGTAGAAGGCGCGCCGTTCCTCGTCCATGAGCGGATTGCCCGCCCACGCTTCGGGGATCATCATCATCACCGCGTGCGCGAGCGGATAGCCGCCCTGCACCAGGAATTCCAGCGCGTTGTCGAAGCAGGCGGTGTCGGACTGGCCCTCGTAGGAGATCGGCCAGAGCTTGTTGATGTCGTCGCCGAACAGCTCCGAGGACACCGAGGCTTGCCGCGCCGCCATCCAATTGACGTTGCCGCGCAGCGTGTTGATCTCGCCGTTGTGGGCGATCATCCGGTACGGGTGCGCGAGCGACCAGGTCGGGAACGTATTGGTGGAGAAGCGCTGGTGCACGAGCGCAAGCGCGCTCGCGAAATCCTGGTCGTGGAGATCGGGATAGTAGGTGCCGAGCTGGTCGGCCAGGAACATGCCCTTGTAGACGATGGTGCGGCAGGAGATCGACACCGGGTAATAGCCGGAAAGTCGGCGTTCCTTGCGGGTATAGATTGCGTTCGAGATCGACTTGCGCAGGATGTAGAGTCGCCGCTCGAACTCCGCCTCGCTCCTGATCTTCTTGCCGCGGGCGATGAACACCTGCAGGTGCACCGGCTCGGTCGGCTTCACCGATTCGCCCAGCGTCGAATTGTCGGTCGGCACCTCGCGCCAGCCCAAGAGCACCATGCCCTCGCGCCTGATCATCTGGGCGTAAATGTCGCGGATCACCTGCCGCCAGTCGGGATCGCGCGGCATGAACAGGGCAACGACCGCGTATTCGCCGGGCTTCGGCAAAGCGAATCCGAGCCGTGAAGCCTCCTTGGCGAAGAACCCGTGCGGGATCTGCACCAGAATGCCGGCACCGTCTCCGGCGCGCGGATCAGCGCCGACCGCGCCGCGATGCTCGAGATTGCAGAGGATGGCGAGCGCATCCTCGATCAGTTTGTGCGACTTGCGGCCCTTGATGTCGGCGATGAAGCCGACGCCGCAGGAGTCCTTGTCGAGCGCGGGATCGTACAGGCCTTGCGCAGACGGCGCGGACTTGTCGGCGCCGCCGGCAAAGCGCGCCGCGCCGCGCGCAGTCCGCCCAGCCTTGCGTCCGATCTGCTTTGCGCGATTGCGCGTCGCGCCCATCGTCGTCCTCGCGTCTCACCCCGCGAACGCCCGCGAAGCTTCCCTTGGCGGCGCACTTTTCCGTCCCGGACACCGACCGGCGCCACGGTCTCGAAGGCACCCCTGGTCCTTGGCGGCCTTCTCGCTGCCGCCTCTCGGCGCAAGCGCATGGCCGCACGTGTTAGGCGACCTGGCGATGCGATGGCCCCGCTTATCACCGCTCCGTTATGGGCCGGATGACAGACCGGCACCGGGGCGGGCCGCCAACTGGGACAGCAATGCTGTCCTAACCTACCTTGCCAAATTCTAAACACGAACACAAGGGTTCGCCTATTGGGAAATTCAGCCTTTGCGTCCGAAGTTTTCTCAGCACGTGCCTAAAAAACCATCGTGCACCGCTGGCGGGCATCGGCCGCTCCCCGCCCGTCCGCGTTACCGGGCCGGTCTTTCGCCCGGCGCGCGCGCGAGCCTACTTTGAGAGCGACCCCGCATTGCGAACGCGTCGCGCCAAATCCCGAGCGCGTGGAGGAGGGAACTACATGAATTTCCAGAGCGACAACGCGGCGGGGATCGCGCCGGAGATCCTCGCCGCCATCGCGCAGGCGAACGCGGGCGCCGCGCTCGCCTACGGCGGCGATGGCTGGACTGAGCGCGCGGAGCGCAAGTTCGCGGAAATCTTCGAGCGCGAGGTCGCGGTTTTCCTGGTGCCAACGGGGACCGCCGCGAACGCGCTCGCGCTCGCGCATCTCACTCCGCCCTGGGGTGCCGTGCTCTGCCACGAGCAAGCACATATCGCCACCGATGAATGCGGCGCGCCCGAATTCTACGGCGGCGGGCTCAAGCTCGTCGGGCTTGCGGGCGACGCCGGAAAGATCGCGCCTGCGGACTTGCAGCGCGCGTTCGATGGCGGGTCGTGGGGCGGTCCACACCATGTCAGGCCGACGGTGCTGTCGCTCTCGCAAGCGACCGAAGCCGGCACCATCTACCGGCCGCACGAAATCCGGCAGCTCGCGGAGATCGCCCATGCGCGCGGGCTCAAGGTGCACGTTGACGGCGCGCGCATCGGCAACGCGCTCGCGCGCATGAACGCCGCGCCGGCGCAGGCCACCTGGATGGCGGGGGTCGACGTCCTCTCCTTCGGCGCCACCAAGGGCGGTGCGCTCGCTGCCGAAGCCGTGGTGTTCTTCGATCCGGCGCACGCGACGGACATGTCGGAGCGGCGCAAGCGGGCAGGCCACCTGATCTCCAAGCATCGATTCGTGGCCGCTCAGATCGAGGCCTATCTCACCGAGGATCTCTGGCTCAGGCTGGCGCGCCACGCCAATGCCATGGCCGACCGCCTCGCCGCCGGACTTGCAGCCGCGGGCCTTCTCCCGGCCTGGCCGGTCGAGGCGAACGAGGTGTTCGTCACGTTGCCGCCGCCGATCGATGCGCGGCTCAAGGCGGCGGGAGCATCGTATTACCCGTGGACGACACATGCGCCCTCGCGCGCAGCTGAAGCGGTGCGCGAGGGCACGCTCGTGCGCCTCGTCACATCCTTTGCTACCACCGCGGACGAGGTGGACCGTTTCGTGGCGACGGTATGTGCGCGTTGCTGACACGCTGGCGCCCAAGCTACGCCCTTATTTCCGGCTAGTTGACGCCACGACACGCAGACGAGTTCCGCTTTCTGCGCCGGCTCGGCTGCATCGCGTCTCGGCTTTGAGAGAGCACTTTCCTCCGCCGAACGCCGCAGCGATCACATCGGGGAGTCGTGTCTTGAAACGAAAGATCGCACTCTGCGCCGCCGCCCTCGCATTTGTCGCGACCGGCTCGGGAGCGGCTCTGGCGCAGCCTGTTCCGCCCCCCTATGGCGCCCCTGTCTATCCCGAGCCTGGCTTGGCGCTGCCGCCCTACGAGGTCATCGCCATCGTGCGTTCGACCGGGCTCGAGCCCTTGGGTCGCCCATTGCGCCAGGGTCCGGTCTACGTGTTGCGCGCCGTCGATCCCGGCGGCCAAGAGGTTCGGGTCATCGTCAACGCCCAGATGGGACGCATCGTCAGGATCGTGCCGGTGCTGATGCCGCGCCACGGCGTGCCTGTCGTGCGCCCGCCGGGACGGGTCGCCATGGTTCCAGACGGCTACGGCCCCTACGCCCACATCCCCGGCGCGGAAGATGCTCCGCTCGGCGGCCCGCCACCCGGCGCGGTCGCCACCATGCCGCACGATCCGGCGGCGCCGTCCGGCCCGCCGCTGCCGCGGCCGCGGCCCCGGCTCGCTTCGACCGATCAGCCTGCGGCCAATCCCGCGGGCACCGCTCGACCGCCGGCAGCGCAAGGCGAGGCGAAGGGCAAAGCGGCCGAGACGACGGGCACGGCCGCACGGCCGGCCGGTCCCGCGCCGGCACCCGTTGAAATGCCCGAGTGAGAGCGGCGCGCGGCGAACTTGGCGGCCGCACAAGCGCAAAATGAAAGCGCCCCGGAAACCGGGGCGCTCCCTCCGACCGAGCCGACGACTTACGCAGCTTTGGCTTCGACCACCCGGGTCTGACCATTACCGATCGGGATCTGGCGCGGCTTCTTGGCCTCGGGAAGCTCGCGCACGAGATCGACGTGCAGGAGTCCGTTCTCGAGGGTTGCGCCCCTGACCTGGACGAAATCGGCAAGCTGGAAGACGCGCTCGAACGCGCGGGCGGCGATGCCCTGGTAGAGCACCTCACCGCGGTTCTTCTCGTCCGTCGCTTGTTTCTCGCCCTTGATCGTCAGCGTGTTTTCCTTCGCTTCGATCGACAGCTCGTTCTCGCCGAAGCCGGCGACCGCCACCGAGATGCGATAGGCATTTTCGCCGGTGCGCTCGATATTGTAGGGCGGATAGCCCGGAGCGGCCTCGAAGCCGTCGAGCATGGAGAACAGCCGGTCGAAACCGACGGTAGAGCGATAGAGGGGAGCAAGATCGAAAGTTCGCATGGCATAACCTCGTTGTTGAGCGAAATGCTTGATGGTCCGCCCGTGGGCCGGACCGGGTTGCTTGCGCAGCCCCGCAAGGCCTGCGCACAGCAGATGTGGGGATCCGTCCGGCCGCCTGCAAGGGAGTTGGCTGCCTGCAACGGGTGGCTATGGCATGGCGGGAGGGCCGCGGCTGGTCATCGCTGCACCAGCGGCGCAGGGCCGATTGAGCGCGGGAGGCGCCCTGCTATAAGGCGTCGCTCGAACTTGCCCCGCAGGACATGACCCTCGTTTCCATCCCCGCCAATCCGGTGCCCGACGATGTCGTCACCGGTACCTTGAAGACCCCGGACGGGGTTTCGCTGCGTTTTGCGCGCTGGGCGCCGCCGCCGGGCCGCAAGGGCACGGTCTGTCTGTTCCAGGGTCGTTCCGACTTCATCGAGAAGTATTTCGAGACTGTGCGAGACCTGCGCGCCCGCGGCTTTGCCGTCGCCACCCTCGATTGGCGCGGGCAGGGCCTCTCCGATCGGGCGCTGCGCAGCCGGCGCAAAGGCTATGTCCGGAGCTTCTCCCAATACCAGATCGATCTCGAAACCTTCATCAACGAGGTCGTGCTTCCCGACTGCCCGCCGCCGATTTTTGCGCTCGGCCAGTCGATGGGCGCCACCATCCTGCTGCGCGCCGCGCATGCGGGATGCCGTTGGTTTGATCGCATGGTGCTGCTGTCGCCGATGATCGCGCTGCCGGGGATGCGGCGCTTGACCGCGACCCGCATGCTGGTCAGGAGCATGCGCCTCATGGGACTCGGCGCGACCTATGTTCCGGGGGGAGACGCGACCGTGATGATGCAGCGCCCCTTCGTCGGCAACCTCCTCACCTCCGATCCCGTGCGCTATGCCCGCAACATTGCCGTGCTCGAGGCGGAGCCGGCGCTGGCGATCGGCTGGCCGACGGTGGCGTGGACGGACGCCGCCTTCCGGGTGATGGGCGAGATGTCGGAGTCCGGCTATGCCGCCAAGAATTCGTCAGCCGATCCTGATCATCGCCGCCGGCTACGACGCGGTCGTATCGACGCCTGCGATCGACGAGTTCGCGGTGCGGCTGCGTGCCGGCTCGCACCTCATCGTGCCGGGCGCACGCCACGAGCTCTTGATGGAGCAGGACCGCTTCCGCATCCAGGCGCTGGCTGCGTTCGACGCCTTCGTGCCGGGCTCGCCGCTGTTCAAGTGACCGGCAGCGGTCATCCTAGAATCGGCTCTGAATTCCCGATCACTGATGATTGAGCAGCGCAAGCGCGGCGGCGTGGACGCGCTTGTCGCCGGCGGCGACGATGCGCCCGCCGGCATTGGGGGCCCCGCCCTCCCAGCTGGTGATGATGCCGCCGGCGCCGACGATGATCGGCATCAGCGGCAGCACGTCATAGGGCTTGAGCTCGGTCTCGATGACGAGATCGACGTGGCCGGCCGCCAGCATGCAATAGGCATAGCAGTCCCCGCCGTAGCGCGAGAGCCGCACGGCCTGTTCGACCCGGCCGAAGGTGGCACGGTCGCTCGCATTCATCAGCAGCGGGCTGGTCGTGAACAGCACCGCCTTGGCGAGGTCGGAGCATCCGCGCACCCGCAGCTCGCGCTCGCCGGCTGGACCGCGGTAGGACGCCCACCGCCCGTCGCCGCTGAAGCGCTCGCGGATGAAGGGCTGGTTCATCATGCCGAAGACCGGCTCGCCCGCGCGCAGCAGGGCGATCAGCGTACCCCAGGCCGGCATGCCGGAGATGAAGGACTTCGTGCCGTCGATGGGATCGAGCACCCAGACATATTCCGCGCCCTGGCGCTCGCCGCCGTATTCCTCGCCGATGATGCCATGGTCCGGGAAGGTGCGGCGGATGAGCGTGCGCATCGCCGTTTCCGCGGCGTGATCGGCGGCGGTCACGGGGTCGAAGCTGCCGGCGCGCCCTTTGTCCTCGACGCTGAGCGCGGTGCGGAAGAACGGCAGGATGGTCTCGCCGGATACCGTGGCCAGCTCGTTCACGAAAGCTGCGAAGTCGATCGCCGTCATGCCGCGCGCCCCTCACCGGCGCCACTCTCCGACCTATCGAAGACCGGCATCCCCGGCAACCGCGGCCCCGGCTTGTCGGCCCGCCGGAGCCGTGTCACGTAGCAGCGTCGGCCAGTGCTCGGCCGGCGAAAAGGCCGGGTTCATGAGCATCCCAAGCGCTTCGCGAGCGGCGGTCTCGGGCGCCGCCGTCACGCTCGTCGCCACGCTGGTCTCGATCTACATCGTCAGCCAGTTCCTGCGCAATTCCATCGGCGTCATCGCGCCCAACTTGGCAGCGGAGCTTTCGCTCTCGCCGGCCGAGATCGGGCTCTTGTCGAGCGTCTTCTTTTTCGTGTTCGCCGCCGTCCAAATTCCCGTGGGCGTTGCGCTCGACCGCCTCGGGCCGCGGCTCTGCCTGATCGCGGGGGCGGTGATCACCGCGATCGGGACAGTGGTGTTCGCGACGGCGGCGAGCCCCGCCGCCCTCATCTCGGGCCGCGCCCTGCTCGGGCTCGGAACGGCAGGCTCGCTCGTGGCGTCGCTCGCGGTCTACGCCCAGCGATTCGCGCCCGCCCGCTTTGCCACTTTGACCGGGCTGCAAGTCGGTATCGGTACGGTGGGCACACTCTTGGCGACCGCCCCGCTCGCGGTGTCCACCGCCGTGGTCGGCTGGCGCGCCAGCTTTCTCGGCGTCGGGGCCTGTACCTTACTGGCAGGGCTGTTGATCGCGGTCGTGGTCCGCGACGATGCGCGCCCGCGAGGCCGGCACGAGACATTGCGCGAGAGCCTCGCCGGTATCCTCGCCGTCATGCGCACGCCTTCGGTCGGACGGCTCTTCGTGATGAACCTCGTGGCCTATTCGACCTTCGGTCTCGTCGTGGGCCTCTGGGGCGGACCGTACCTCACGCACATTTACGGTTACGGCCTCGAAGAGCGCGGCAGCTTTCTGCTCGTTCCGGTGCTGACACAGATCGCGGGGTCGATGCTCTGGGGCCCGCTCGACCGCGTGGTGGGGAGCCACAAGCTCCCGGTCCTGCTCGGTGCTGGCACCACGGCCGCGGCGCTCGGCTATCTCGCGCTGGCCGGGACGCTGAGCCCTTTGATGCTGGTGTCGTGGTTCGCCGCCTTCGGGTTCTTGAGTGCCTTTGGTCCGCTGCTGATCGCGCACGGCAAGGCGTTGTTTCCCCTCCACCAGGTCGGACGTGGTCTCACGGTGCTCAACATGGGCGCGATGGGCGGTACGTTCCTCGCGCAGGCCATCAGCGGGTTCGTGATCGGGCTGTTTCCCACAGGTCCGGGTGGGGCTTATGAGCTTGCCGCCTACCAGCTCGTCTTCGCCCTGCAGGCTGCATTTATCTTATTGGCTTGTCTCGTCTATTTCGGGTCGAGCGATCCATTGCAAGATGGCCTGGCGGGGCGGAAATCCGGCGTTTCTGCATAGGGGGAAACCCCTCCTGCATAGGAAAAGGGTCAATAATCCTGACTTTTCCACTTGCTATTTGTGCGCTGCGGTGTATGTTGTTGCGGTGCGGTAGCGCCTCGCGTTACCGCCGCCCTCCTTGGGCGTTTCCTCCCTAGACTTGGGCCGCTTGCATCCGCAAGCGGCCCTTTTTTCTGCATGCGACGGTGCTCGCTGAGCGCCAGCTCATGCTTGGCACTCGGCGACGTTTGCATCGACTGTGCGGAACGCGGGTCGAAACATTGCCGGGCCGCGTTTGCGAGGCGTCTTGCTCCGCGCGGGGCTTGCACGCAGCGCTCCGGACGTCACGGCAGGCGGGATCACCGCCAGCGGTCGTCGAAGTTATTCCGCCGCCGCCCGGTAAGGCCGCAGCTCCTGGATCGGGATCGCGGCAAGGCGTTCGGCGAGCGTTTCGAGGTCGGCGGCCACGCGGGCAAACGACGGCGCGCGCTCGAAACGCCGCTCGTCCATATAAAGGGCGCGGTTGAGCTCGAGTTGCATGGCATGCAGCCCGGCGGCCGGATTGCCGTAGTGCTCGGTGATGAAGCCGCCGGCGTAGGGCTTGTTGCGGCTCACCGAGTAACCCTGGGCGCGCAACGTCGACTCGATCGTCTCCGCCACCGCCGCGACGCAGCTCGTGCCGTAGCGGTCTCCCAGCACGATATCGGCGCGCGGACGTTCGTCCTTGGCGCCCGCGGTCGAAGGCATGGAGTGGCAGTCGATCAGCACCGCGGCCCCGAAATCCCGATGGATGCGCGTGAACAGGCGACGCAGCGCCCGGTGATAAGGCTTGTACAACCCCTCGATACGCCGGATCGCCTCGTCGACCGGCAGGCGCTGGCCGTAGATTTCCTGGGCATCGCCGACGACGCGCGCGACCGTGCCCAGACCGCCGGCGACCCGCATCGAACGGGTATTGGCGAAGGACGGCAGGCGGCCCTCGAACATGCGCGGATCGAGCTCGTAGGGCTCGCGGTTGACGTCGACGTAGCAGCGCGGGAAGTGCGCCCGCATCAACGGGTAGCCCCGCCGTACCACCCCGAGACTAAGCTCGTCGACAAAGCAGTCCTCGGAACGGCGCAGCGTCACGATCTCGAGTCGCGATGCCGTCAGGAACGCGCGCGGATACACGCTCCCGCTGTGCGGGGAATTGAATACGATCGGTCCGCGCCATTCGGCGGGTTCGAGGATTTCGAACGGAGGGTCGAGTTCGTCTTTCAGTTCTGGCATGACAAATTGGTCGGCTGTGGCGTGGAAGCAACGGGGACCCCCCGGGTGCTTTTGACCACCAATATCGCCGGAAACTCGCTATTGTCCATGGGGCCGGCGCCGACGCCGTGGTCGCACGGACCTTTCCGGATCACTCGCGGCCGATTTCGGAGGCCGCGGGGTTCACCCGTTATTTACCGGGCATCCGGCTTATGAAGGCAGGGCGAAACAGGGGGGCGGAGCCGGTGCACCACCCCAGCGGGCTGCAAGATGGCGAAGATTATCCTTGCCGAAGACGACAACGACATGCGGCGCTTCCTGGTGAAGGCGCTGCAGAATGCCGGCTTCGACGTGATCTCCTTCGACAATGGGCTGTCCGCCTATCAGCGCTTGCGCGAGGAGCCGTTCGAGCTTCTGCTGACCGATATCGTGATGCCGGAGATGGACGGGATCGAATTGGCGCGGCGCGCCTCCGAGCTCGATCCCGACATCAAGATCATGTTCATCACCGGCTTTGCCGCGGTGGCGCTCAATTCTGATTCGGCCGCGCCGAAAAACGCCAAGGTGCTTTCCAAGCCGGTGCACCTGCGCGAGCTCGTCAGCGAGGTCCAGAAGATGCTCGCCGCCTGACGGCTGGGCAGAGCCACGGTCCTTGCCCCGGCTGCGGTCCTTGCCTCGGTCCGAGGGAGCCGATATGACGAGGGCCTCCCGCCACCGGCGGCTTGCGGGCGCGTAGCTCAGCGGAAGAGCACTACCTTGACATGGTAGGGGTCACAGGTTCGATCCCTGTCGCGCCCACCATAATTTGCTCGAATGAACTGCTGTTTCTCGATCCGTTGCCGGCATCCGATTGAACTCGAGGTCGCTGGTCCCCGGCACCTGATCAGTCTGGCGTCTCCTCCATCGGGCTCTCGCCGTAAATCGTCTTCAAGGTCACCTTGATGCCGAGGGCAACCGGCACCGCCATGATCACTCCTGCGACGCCGAACAGGAGTCCGCCGGACAGAAAGCAGAAGATGATCACGACCGGATTGAGCCGCGCCGCTTGTCCCAACAGCAAGGGACCGAGGAGCTGGTCGATCGACAGGCGCAAGACCGTCGCATAGATCGCGTAGCCGAGGATGGCCCAGGGTCCGGTTGCCTGCTGCAAGGCGACGAGACCTGCAACGGCGATCGCGGTGGCGGGACCGACGACCGGAATCATTTCGAGAAGGCCGGTCAGCAGGGCCAGGACGACGGCATGCCTGATGCCCAACACGAGTCCAAGGCCGACATAAGCCGCCAGCACGGCGTACGTCATGACCGCCGCCACGCCCACGAAGTAGCGCTTGAGCAGAGGGTCCAAGCGCGACCAGATTTGTCGAACCCGCGGGCGTTGATCGGGTGGCAGGAGGGAAACAACTCCGCGCGCCAGGCTGGGGCCGCTGACCAGGAAGTAAAACAAGAGAACGGGCGTCAGAAGCAGCACGAACAGCTCGGCGAAACTCGCGGCCGTCAGCGTAATGAGACTGCCGGTATCACCGATCGAGTCGCTCAAGCTGGTTGTCAGCGCCTGAGCGATCGCGGCGGCATTCATCGATCGACCGAAGAGCGTCACCGATCCGTCGCCGATAACGGCACGCACGAGCTCCTCGATCGTGCCGCGCAAATCGGAAACTACGGCCGACAGCCTGCGAATGAGCGGCGGGGAGAGCGAGCACTGCGATCACTGCCGCGATCGCCAAGACGATCGAGAACACGGCGGCCGCGATCAGCGAGCGGGGCAGGCGTGACTTCCGCGTGAGCCGTTCCACCGGCAACGTACATACGTAAGCAACCACGCCGGCCAGAACGAAAGGCAGCAAGATCTTCTGGATCGCATACAAAAACGCCACCGCGGCGATCAGCGCGATAACTACTGCCGTGTTGAGGGTCGGCGGGGCCGGCGGGCCGGCTAAGGCGCCCGATGTCCGCGAGCTCGAGGTCATGGATATGTGCGGCCTTTCCAGGTCACGCGGCCTTTCATTCGCCGGCGCACGCTGTCCACCGCCATGACCACGCCGATGGTGTAGCCCAATGGGAAAAGAAACCCGTACCAGAACGGGATTCGAAAATGCGTGGTCCCGGCGATGTAAAGCGCGAACGCCGCGGCCGAGCCGACCGACGCGATAGCCAACGCCGCGCACGAGCCGCGCGCCGCACAGCTTACGGCTTCGAGCGCGGGAATTGCTATCGCCACCCACGCAAGCAGGGCCGCGGCAAATGCGATCGCCAAGGTGCGGGCGGGACCTTCGAGCATGTCGACCAGATTCTTGGCAAGGCCCGGCCACAGCGTCTGCCAACCCGTGTACATGCGGGTCGAAAGGAGTTCATCGCCGGAGCGGAGCGCGACACTGTAGCCCGATTGCTTGACCAGACGCGCGAGCGCGACGTCCTCGGATATCTCGGCATGAACGGCGGCGTGACCGCCGACGGCTTCGTATGCCTCGCGCCGTATCAAGATGAATTGGCCCGTTACGGTCGCGTCCGCGCTGTCACGCGCCTGGCGCTTCCGCAGGTCCTGGCAGAACGCCAGAAGATAGAGTCCGCAGGGAAGCATCAGCCGCTCGGCAAAGCTGACAAGCTCATGGCGCGGCGCCAGCGAAAGCAGGTCGATGCGCTCGCGGGTCGCAGCGTCGACGGCGATCGCGACCAGCATGGGTTCGCATCTGACATCGGCATCGATGAAGCAAAGCCAGTCTGCATTTTCCGAGGCCGCCTGGGCGCCGGCCCAACAGGCGTGGGACTTGCCGATCCACCGGGGCGGCAGGGGTGGACTTTGCAGCAGACGGACATGGTCGTATCGATCGGCCATGCGCGCGACGATGGCTGCCGTATCGTCGCTGGAATGATCGTCCACAACAACGATCTCCAGGAGGCCCGGCGCATAAGCTTGTGCGGCCAGGTTCGCGAGGCATGGCCCGGCATTGTGGCTCTCGTCTCGCATCGGGACCACGACCACAACTCGAGCCGTCGGCCGGGCCGACGTTCGCACGAGCGCGGGCAAGCCGCGGAACAGCCGGCTCTGGTTGAAGGCGCGCGAAATCAGCCAGCAGACCACGGCCAACCATGCGATCGAGATCACGAGCTCCATCGGTCGTTCTCCGATGGTGGAGGTCCGCAAAGATTGCCGTGCAAGCCTAATCCAGCCGCACGACTTCCGAGCCGAATAGGTGACATACGCCCGCAAGCCGGGATCGTGCCACCGGCAAGTCTATCGCAAGGCGCATGAGCGGCGGTGTTCGCGACGGCCTGATCATCAATTCCGCGATGCCATCGCGACGGACGGTCCGCGGGCTTCGGAACGCCAGCGGCGCAGGCATATCGCAAGCTCGCTCAAGGCCGGTTGTGACTCGCGGCCGCGTCGGGGGCACTCCCGCCCCCGGCGCCGGGCGCGCGTCCGAGCGACTCGCGATCGAATGCCACGCTCTTTATCACGGCATAGACCTTGCGTCCGGGCTCGAGCCGAAGCGTGTCGGCGGACTTCCGCGTGAGGCGCGCCGTCAGACGAACGCCGCCGCAGTCGAGATCGACCTCGACCGAGCCCTCGCCGGCCGCATCGAGCGCGGTCACGTTGCCGGGCAGCACGTTCAACGCGCTCAGCCCGTCGGGCCGCGTCGTCGCGATCATGACGTCGCGGGCACGGATACGGACCCGGACCGGCGTTCCGATCGGGAGATCGATGTGCGGCGCCTGCAACAGGCCGGCCCCTGATCGAAGCTTCGTCAGGCCGAACGCCGAATCGTGCTCGCAGATGACGGCCTCGATCAAGGCGCCGGTCTCGCTCGTGTCCTGGCGCGCCATCAAGTCCGTCCGACCGAGGATGTCGGTCGGGGGCCCGACGGCGACGATGCGGCCCTCCAGGATCATCACCACGGTCGTTGCCAGCCGCATGACCTCGGACATCGCGTGCGACACGTAGACGATCGGCACCTCCGCTTCGTCCCGCAGGCGTTCGATGAAGGGCAAAATCTCTTCCTTGCGCGTGTCGTCGAGGGACGCGAGCGGCTCGTCCAGCAACAGGAGCCGCGGCGAGGTCAGCAGCGCCCGGCCGATTGCCACGCGCTGCTTCTCGCCCCCGGACAAAGCCCAGGGGCGGCGATCCATCAGATGGGCGAGGCCCAGAAGATCCAGCACCTGGTCGAGGCCGATGCTGCGCTCATGCTTGGCGGTGAACCATCGGCCGAACAGCAGATTCTGCCGCACCGTGAGGTGGGGAAGAAGGCGCCCTTCCTGGAACACGTAACCGACGCGCCTGCGGTGCTTGGGAACGAAGATTCCGCGTTCGGTATCGACCAGCACTGTGTCGTCCAGCACGATTCGACCGCGGTCGGGGCGCACGACGCCGGCAATGATGTTGACCAGCGACGTCTTGCCCGCGCCGGAGCGGCCGAAGAACACCGTGAGCCGCCCTTCGGAAACAAAGCGCGCCTCGAGCAGAAAGGACCCAAATCGGTGCGTGACGTCGACCGAGAGACTCATTCGGTCAACATTCTCCGCCCGACGCGCCGCGCAATCAATTCCGACACGACGACCGCCGACATCGAAATCGCGATCGATACCAGCGTGAGGCGGATCGCGCCCGTTTCTCCGCCAGGAATCTGGGTGAAGGTGTAGATCGCGGTCGGCAGGGTCTGGGTCTCGCCTGGGATGTTGGAGACGAAGGTGATCGTGGCGCCGAACTCGCCCATGGCCTTGGCAAAGCACAGGATCATGCCGGCGATGATCCCAGGCAGGGTCAGCGGCAGCGTGACCAGCAAGAACACCCACAACGGATTGGCGCCGAGCGTGCCCGCCGCCTCCTCCAGGCGGCGGTCGACGGCTTCGATCGACAGCCGGATCGACCTGACCAAGAGGGGGAACCCCATCACCGCGCAGGCCAGCGCCGCCCCGGTCCAGCGAAAAGAGAACACGATCCCGAAATGCTCCTCCAGGAAGGCGCCGATCGGGCCGCGCCGGCCGAAGCTGAGCAGGAGCAGATAGCCGGTGACCACCGGCGGCAGGATGAGCGGTAGGAACACGATTCCGTCGAGGATCGACTTGCCGGGGAAGCGGCCGCGCGCCAGCAGGTAGGCAACGGCGATCCCGACCGGCAGGCTCGCCAGCATCGCCACGGTCGCGACCCGCAGGCTGAGCCGAACGGCGGTCCATTCTTCCGGTGAGAGATGGAGCAGATCGTTCATGCAGTCCGCTCGCGTCTGATGGCCGCCAAGGACCGGCGGTTCTCTAAGATCGGGATGACTTTTCTTCGAATCGTCATCCCGATCTAGCTTCTTGTCTGAGCATGATCTTTTCCGAAAACCGCTGCACACTTTTCGGGATCATGCTTTAAGAGCGCTGGCCGCCCGGCGCCAGCACGGTAAAGCCTTGGCGCTCGAAGGCCGAGCGCGCCGCCGGCGAGTGCAGGTAGTTCAGCAACGCCGGCGCCTCGGGGTTGGTCGACTCCTTCGTCAGCGCGACCGGATAGATGATCGGCGGATGGGTGTTCTCTGGAAACGTCCCCACGATCTTGACGGTCGGGTCGGAAGCCGCGTCGGTCTGATAGACGATCCCGAGTGGAGCCTCGCCGCGCGACACGAGGACGAGCGCGGCGCGGACGTTTTCCGCCTGCGCGATCTTGTCCTTGACAGCATTCCAGGCGCCGAGCTTCTCGAGCGCAGCCTTGCCGTATTTGCCCGCCGGCACCGCATCGACGTTGGCCATCGCAAGCCGGCCGCCCTTGAGCAGGGCTGAAAGATCGAACCCGGGCCGGATATCGGCGCTGACATTCGAACCCTTCGGCGCGATTAGCACCAGCCGGTTCCCGAGCAGGTTGAAGCGGCTCTCCGGCTTGATCAGGCCCTTCTGCTGTCCATAGTCCATCCAGGCGAGATCCGCGGAGATGAATATGTCCGCCGGCGCGCTCTGCTCGATCTGCTTGATGAGCGTGTTGCTGGCGGCGTAGGAGATGACCGCTTTCTTTGCGGTCACGCGCTGCCATTGCGCTGCGACCTCGTCGAGCGCGTTCTTCAGGCTCGCTGCAGCGAACACCACCACGTCTCGTCCTTGTGCGGACGCCGGACCGGCGGCTGCGCCCAGCGCCACGGCGGTTACGGCGAAGAGAGCGAGCCATGCACGCCTCGTGGTGTTCATTGCGGCCTCCGGTTGCGCTATATCTGCGCAAATATATCGGGGGCCAACCATAGCGGAATTTTCGGCCGGTTCAATCGTTTCCGGGTGTGACGCGAACCGGACGAGCCGCAGTTCCCGCCGGGATTGCGGGGCCGCGGCGGCGCCGAGTGCCGTGCCTTCCTTATATTCTACCGGATATAGCGAGTGGGACCGAGGCCAACCGGGACGAACAGGTGCGGAACGCCCGTCCGGGGGACCGGCCATTGGCGCGCCGCAAATCGGCGGTCTCCGACGCCGATTTCACCCGGTCGTGTGCGGTCAATCGGTCGCGATCATCACGTTGGAGGCCTTGATGACCGCATAGGCCGATTGGCCGCTCGCCAGCTTGAGCTCGTCGACAGCCTCGTTGGTGATCGACGATGTGATGATGGAGCCACCGATGTCGATACGAACATGCGCCGTCGTCTGACCCTTTTTCACCTCCACGATCCTACCCTTGAGGACATTGCGCGCGCTGAGCTTCATGGGACCTCCTGTCGTGTCGACTATGGATGGGCAATCGAACGCCTCGCAAGGTCGCGACAGCGTCACGCGGGACGTGGCGTGCTAGCCGCGCAGCGTTCGATTCTTGCGCACCAGCTTGCCCACGGCCCGGAACTCCGCCTTGGCCGACGATCGGGCGATGTTCTCGATGGAACGATAGAGCTCGACGACGCGTTCCCCGTTCGCTGTCAGAGCGGCGCCACCGCCTTGGCGGCCGCCGATCGCCGCCGTCACCGCCGGTTGCCGCAGGGCGGCGTTGATCTGCTCGACCAGCAACCACGCTCGTCGATACGACATCCCCAGACGCCGCGCAGCCGCCGAGATCGATCCGGTGGCACGGATCGCCTCAAGCAACGCGATCTTGCCCGGGCCGATGCGGTCACCGCTCGTCAACTCGAGCCTAATGCTGA
Organism: uncultured Alphaproteobacteria bacterium; assembly: GCA_963758945.1. Taxonomy (GTDB): domain Bacteria; phylum Pseudomonadota; class Alphaproteobacteria; order Rhizobiales; family Xanthobacteraceae; genus VAZQ01. Next base: position 225,886 of record CAVWXY010000006.1, read on the forward strand.
GACGGGTGTCGGCCATGGATCTGGCATGCCTGCAAGGATCGCGATCAGAACACCGCCAACCCGTTGCCTTCGTCAAGGGTCTTGTCGTTGTCGCCAACACCGCCGTCTAGTGTCCCGATTCCGAAGTTCGCATCATTGTGCGGCACCCTCGTTTGCGAACTTCGGAATCGAAGGACACTAGCAACTTATTGATCTAGTGTGGCTTTGGTTCAGAAGTCCGCATCTCGGACTCGCCGTGAGAATGATGCGGACTTCTGAACCGCCACACTAGGCGCCTTTTCGAGATTGCGCGCACGCAGCGTCTTCGCATGAAGTCGTGAGTTGCGACGCGGCAGCTGTTCTCACGCGGTCGCGGCGAGGACGTGATCGACCTCGGCCAAGGCCTTATTCTTCGCCGGCGCCGTCATCAACGACGCCGTAATGCCGTTGCGCACGATCGTCACGATATCCTCGCGTCCGAGTCCGAGCGCGCCCGACACCGCGCGATAGTTCTCGTTGACGTAGCCGCCGAAATAGGCGGGATCGTCGGAATTGACCGTAGCGACGACGCCTTTGTCCATCAGCCGGCGCAGCGGATGGTGAACGAGATCATCGATGACGCGCAGCCGCAGATTGGAGAGCGGACACATGGTCAGCGGAACCTGCTCGCGGGCGAGCCGGCTCACCAAGGCCGCATCCTCGAGCGAGTGGTTGCCATGATCGATGCGCGCGACGCCGAGCACGTCGAGCGCTTCCCAGACATAGCCCGCCGGCCCTTCCTCGCCCGCATGGGCGGTGAGAAAAAAGCCGGCCTCGCGGGCGCGGCGGAACACGTGCTTGAACTTGCTCGGCGGGTTGCCCTTCTCGGATGAATCGAGCCCGATTCCGACGATCCGGTCCTTGAACGCCAGCGCCGAGTCAAGGGTCCGCTCGGCGTCCGCCTCGTCGAGATGCCGGAGAAAGCACATGATCAGGCTTGCCTCTATTCCCAGCTTTGCTCCGGCACCGGCGATGGCGCGATGCAGACCTTCGACGACCGTCGCGAACGCGACGCCGCGGGACGTGTGGCCCTGCGGGTCGAAGAACATCTCGACGTGCCGGACGTTGTCGGCGCGCGCGCGTTCGAGATAGGCCCAGGCCAAGTCGTAGAAATCCTGCTCGGTGATCAGGACCGACATGCCCTGATAATAGAGGTCGAGAAAATCCTGCAGGTTGCGGAACCGATACGCCTGCCGCAACGCCTCGACCGACGGGTACGGGAGCCGAATGCCGTTACGGCGCGCCAACGCGAACGTCATCTCGGGCTCGAGGCTGCCCTCGATGTGGATGTGCAGCTCGCATTTGGGAAGCCGCCTGATCAAACCGTCCGTGTCTTGCATTCGTTCCTATCTCCCGCGGGCGTGAAGCGGTGTCCAACCGGGCTCCGGCAACTCCCCGAGGGAGCGTTCGAGCCGGGCAGGTTGTCGCAGATGGTCGAATCCGGGGCCGCGGTCGACATGTGCGCCGAAGACCTGGAGCGAAAATAGGGCGGCTCGGCTTCAACCCTGCCGAGCAAGGCGCTCGTATTCCCTGCGCACGAGATTCTTGCCGTAGGCCCGCTCGAGCCGGCGGACGATAAAGTGACCTCGGGCGACGTCCTGGAAGTGCTCGATAAACGCGTAATTCACGGCGGCGCCGCCGAGCGCGCCGATCACCGGGACGGCCTGCGCCGCGGCCTTCTGCGTCACCACGACGCCAAAGCGTGACGCCACTTGCGTGATGAAGCGAACCAGGATCGGGCTGCTTTCCTCGATGACCCCGCGCTCTGCGATGAAGCGCGCGGCTTGCGTCACGCTCTTTGCGAGCATGCCGCGCACGGCGAAATACCCGCTCTCGGAAGCGTCGGTGGAGCCCGGTCGTCCACCCAGAGCAAAGACCTGCATGCAGGCGAGCGCCGCTTCCGGATCGGCGAGGTCCTCGCCCTCTCCTCGAGCGATCTCCGCAATCGACCGCAGCATGACGACGGTCGACACCGGAAGCTCCACGGGAAGGCTGGCCAAGCCGAATGCGCCGCCTGCCGCCCCGGTTGCCGCGGCCAAGGCCCTGTGCAAGCGCGGCGATCCCGCGTCAGCGGGGCCTCGCATGGTCCGCAGCGCCGCATTGAGGGCCAGTTTGAGCGCCTTTGCGGTGGCGGTCGTGATAAGTCGTGTGGCCGACGCGGGCAGCGCGTAGCCGATGAGCTCGACCGGCTTGCCGAGCATATTGGTGAGACGGGCGGCAAAGCCCGGATGCTCGAGCAACTGCACCGCCCTTTGCAGCGCCGCGAGGTCGGCTTCTGTCATGGTGCCGACCAACTCCGGTGACATCGATCGAGGCTCCCTCTGCGGCGCTTGGGTCATCGGCCCGCCGCGGCAAGTCATTGCTGGTCTTACGAATGCCCGTTGTGGCGGATTGTTCCGGCGAAACCACGGCGGCTTGCTCCGAAGGGAAGGCACGGCGAAGCACTGCGATCGGCGCGCGCAAGCACCGCAAGCCCGCGCGTTCTTGCGACGGTTCCCGGTGTCGCGCGGGCGACATCGTGATCAATTGATGCTACGTCATGCTCCGCTCCGGAACGGCTGGGCCACGATTTTTTCAGGTATCGGAGGAACCATGGGCACGAAGATCAGCTTCAAACGAGCCGACGGCAAGGACGCGTCCGGCTATCTCGCCAAGCCCGGCCGCGCCGACGCGCCGGGCGTTGTCGTCATCCAGGAGTGGTGGGGGCTGCAAGATCAGATCAAGGGCATCTGCGACCGCTTTTCATTGGCGGGATACGAGGCGCTCGCGCCCGATCTCTATGCCGGCACCGTCGTTCCCTACCACGACGCGGAAGCCGCCAATCGGGAGATGAGCTCGCTCAACTTTCTCGATGCGACCGACCAGGTGGTGCGCGGCGCAGCGCAGTTCCTCAAGCTCACCGGCGTCAAGGTGGGGCTCACCGGCTTCTGCATGGGCGGCGCGGTGACAATTCTCGGAGCGATCCGCATTCCGGAGCTGAGTGCCGCGGTGTGCTTCTACGGGCTTCCGCCCGCGAACGTCGCTGGTCCCGCCGACATCCGCGTGCCGCTGCAGGCCCATTTCGCCAACGAGGATGACTGGTGCACGCCGGCGGCGGTGGACGAGTTCGAAGCGGTGCTCAAGCGCGCGGGAAAACCGGCCGAGATCTTTCGTTACCAGGCGAAGCACGGGTTCATGAACGAGCAGCGCCCCGACGCGCATCAGCGGCAGGCGGCGGAGCTCGCGTGGTCGCGCACCCTCGACTTCTGGGGGAAACACCTTTAGGGGGCGGCGGACAGCGCCGGCTCGCATGTCGAACCGTGACGCCTTTTCAGAGCCTCGGCGGCGGATGTCGCGGCGTGCGCTCGTCGCCGCCGCGGTGGGGGCGGCGGGCGTCCACGCGCTGCCTTTCTCCCTCCCGGCAACGGCGGCGCCGCGCGCTCCCCGGCCGGTGCCGACGCGATGGCTCGCGTCCGAAGATCCGGCTTTCGCCGCCGGCGCGATGGCGGGCGAGCTCACATTCGTGGCGCAGGACGCCGGCGGTCCCGGCGAGCTTCCCGGCCACGCAGCGGCGCAAGCCGAGCGCACGTTGCAGAATCTCGGCCGCGCGCTTGCCGCGGTCGGTCAGGGCCCGGACGACCTGGTATTCCTGCAAGTGCTGCTCGCCGACTACACCGCCGCGCCCGAGATCGGCCGGATGCTGCGGGCGACGTTCAAATCGGAGCGCGCTCCGACCACCTGCTTCGTCGGCGTCTCCGGCCTCGGACCCGACCGGCTGGTGCGAATGGACGCCGTCACCTCGACCAATGGCGACCGGGCGGCGGTCGTGGCCGAGGGCGTGCCGCTTCCACTCGGTGCCCCCTGTCACGCCGTCAGAGCGGGAGATCTTGTTTTCGTCGGCGGCGTGGACGCACCCGAAGAAACCGCGTCGCCGACCACGATCATTCTCGAACGCCTCGATGCCGTTCTGCGCGCGGCCGGCCTCGGTTTGAAAAACTCCTTTCGGCACTGGGCATTCCTGCGCAACCTGGCGGCGGCGAGCGTGCGCGACGCCTATGGACGCGAACGCACCGCCAAACTCGATCCGATTTTCGCGCCCGATGAGTTTCCGGCCAACTCCCGCATCGGCAGCCCGGCGCTCGGTCCGGGCGTCGCGCAACGGTCTTTTGCCGTGGCGACACGCGCTGACCGAAAATATATCGACAGCAAGTTTGCCCGGCGCACGCCGCACATATTCGCGCAGAGCGTGCGGGTGGGAGACTGGCTGTTCATCGCCGGCCAGGATGCCGTCGACGTCGCGCAGCAGACGCTGTTCGTCGGCGACCTGCGCGCGCAGACCGAGCAGTGCGTGCGGCAGCTGCAGTTCATCACGGAAGCAGCGGGCGGAACGCTGGACGATATCGTGAAGACCACGGTTTACCTCCTGGCGGGACAGGATCGCGCCGTGCTCCTCGATGCCTACAGCGAACAGTTCAGGCGCCGCCTGCGCAGCCCATGGATGCCCGCCGGCCTGACGATGACGGTCGACGCCCTGCGTCCGGATTGCCTGGTCGAGATCGACGCGGTGGCCTATCTGGGCGCCCGCTAGCTGGAACATCTTTTCCGAAAACCGGTATCCGCTTTTCGGGATCATGCTCTGGGAACCCGCCGGTCCATCACACCCGTCAATCGGTGGCGACGTAGGGCTTCACCATCTTTGCCGGATCGACGATGCGATCGAACTCGGCTTCGGTCACGAAGCCGAGCTGCAGCGCGGCCTCCTTCAGGGTGAGATCGTGCTCCATGGCGTAATGGGCGATCTTCGACGCCTTGTCGTAGCCGATCACCGGGGCCAGCGCCGTCACCAGCATTAGCGAACGATCGACGTAGTCCTTGATCTTCTTGCGGTTCGGCTCGGCGCCTTCGACCAGGAACTTGCGGAAATTCGTGCAGCCGTCGGTCAGGATCGTGACGGAATGCATGATGTTGAAGATGATCAGCGGCTTGTAGACGTTCATTTCGAGGTAGCCGCCGGCGCCGCCGAAGCCCACGGCGACGTCGTTACCCATGACTTGCACCGCGATCATGGTGAGCGCCTCAGCCTGAGTCGGGTTGACCTTGCCCGGCATGATCGATGAGCCAGGCTCGTTCTCGGGAATCAGCAGCTCGGCGAAGCCTGCGCGCGGCCCGCACGACATCAGGCGGATGTCGTTGCCGATCTTGTAGAGCGACACGGCGAGGGTGCGCAGCGTGCCCGATAGCTGCACCAGGGCATCGTGCGCGCCCTGCACCGCGAACTTGTTGGGCGCGCTGACGAACGGCAGGTTCGTGAGCTTGGCGATCTCCGCCGCGGCCGCTTCGGCGAAGCGGGGCGCCGCGTTGATGCCGGTGCCGACGGCGGTGCCGCCGAGCGCGAGGCGATAGACGCCCTTGAGCGCGTCCTCGATCCGCTCGAGATCGTCGGCGAGCATGGCGGCATAGCCCGACCATTCCTGCCCGAGCGTGAGCGGCGTTGCATCCTGCATATGGGTGCGGCCGATCTTGACGATGTCGTCCCACTCGGCCGCCTTCGCAGCGATGGCGTCGTGCAGCGCCTTCACCGCCGGAACGAGCCGGCCCGTGACGCCGAGTGCGGCGGCGATATTCATCGCCGAGGGAAAGGTGTCGTTGGACGACTGCGACATGTTGACGTGATCGTTGGGGTGCACCGGCGATTTGCTGCCGAGCGCCGTGCCCGCAAGCTGGCAGCAACGGTTGGAGATCACCTCGTTCACGTTCATGTTGAATTGCGTGCCGCTGCCCGTCATCCAGACATGCAGCGGGAACATCTCGTGATGCTGCCCGGCAAGAATCTCGTCGCTGGCCTGCAGGATCAGCGCGTGCGCCTTGTCGTCGAGCCGCCTGCTGGCGTGATTGGCATTGGCGACCGCCTTTTTCAGGATGGCGTAGGCCTCGATCATCTCCCGCGGCATCAAGTCCTTGCCGATGCTGAAATGCTCCAGCGAGCGCTGGGTCTGGGCCCCCCACAGCTTGTCGGCGGGAACTTCGACTATGCCGAGGCTATCGGTTTCCTTTCGCACGCTCGTCATGTGACCTTTCCCGATGTGGTTTTCCAAGTTCCGGATCCGCCGCCGCGCGCGAACGTAACAGCCCCGGCACGGTGGCGAAAGGCTTGCGGGGATGCCGTATCCTGTGGTTATGCCTGCGCCGCGGGGATCGGCAGCTTCCGGAGGCATCGATGGCGAGAACCGTCGCCGACTTCATCGCCGAGGCGCTGCAGAAGGCAGGCGTCAAGCGCGTCTACGGCGCGGTGGGCAATTCGCTCAACGCCTTCACCAATTCGCTTCGCCGCCTTGAGAGCATCGACTGATGGCTGCCGGCGACGGCCTGCCGCCGGGCGCGGATCGCGGATCGCGCATCGTTGCGCGCGTGCTCAGGAACTCGACGATCCAGCCGCGCTCGCTGACGAACCGCGCCGCGGCCAGACCCAGCGCCATCGCGCCGACGATGAAGCCGCCCAGCGCCGCCGCCTGGATCGCCGCGAGCATGTCGCCCTGGTCGAACAGCACAATGGTTTGGAAGGCGTATGTGCCCGGCACCATGATGATGATGCCGGGCACGGTGAGCGCGATGCGCGGCTCGTGCACGTGACTCCGCGCAAGCGAGGCCATCAGCCCGACCGCGAACGCGCCGACGAATGTCGCCGGCGCCAGCGTCATGCCGGCGTCGTGCAAAGCGAGGCGCAGCTCGTTGCCGACGAGCGCCAGGAGACCGACGGCGAGCACGGTGCGCGGCGAGCTGTTGTAGAGAATGGCAAAGCCGCAGCCGCCGGCGAAGCTGGCGGCGGCACGCAGCAGCAGCGTGGTGAGCTCGCTCAGCTGCGGCGGCGGCGGGGTCGCGGCGGTCAAGCCGGCCGCGGCGGCGACGATGCAAAGGCCGAAGGCACCGGCCAGCATCAGCATGGTGCCGTAGGCGAGCCGCGTGATGCCCGCGATCGTCTGGTGCTGCAGCAGGTCGAGCAGCGCCGCCACCAGGGGAAAGCCCGGCACCATGAACAGCACCGCGGAGATGAAGCCGGCGGCGTGGTCCGGCGCGTGCAAGCCGAGGACCGGCGCCATCGCCGTTATAAGGCAGTAGAGGCCGGATGCGACCACGGCGCACAGCGCGGTGACCGCGTACTGGTTCAGCCGGCGGGCGAACAGCACCGACCGCAGCCACTGTCCGGTGCCGCCGCCGGCAACGGCGGCGAGGACTTCGAGCGCGCTGCCGCCGTTGAGATAGGAAAACGCGCCGGAGGCGACGCCGACCGCCGCGGCAGTCTGGACAATTGAATAAAGCGGCGGCTCGGCCTCGATGGCAGCGAGCTGCCGCGCCAGCTCAAACGCAGTCACGCCGGGCGCCGCGGTGCGCGCAAGGTGCTCGAGCGCACCGAGGCGCCAGACGTTGATACCGGGCGGCCCCACTTCGTTCACCAGCGTGGCGTGCTGGTCGCCGCAGCGCGCCGAGGCCTCGATGCTGCCGAGCGCCACCCGCACCGACAGCGCGTCGACGCCCATCGCGCGCGCGATCACGCCCATCCACTGCCGCACGCGGAACGCCGTATCCCCGGCGCGCAGCATCGACGCGCCGAAGCGCAGCAGGGCGTGCAGCTCCTCGGTGAGCGTGATCGTATTCTCGGCCGGCGGGCGGATCATCGCAGGTCGGTGCGAAGCGGCGCGCTCAAACGTTCTGCAGGTGCAGCACGGCTGCGGTCTCGGCCCGCACCCGCCGGCAGAGCTCGGCGTCCTCGATCAGCGATTGCCCGTATGACGGGATGATGCCCTTCAGCTTGGTGCTCCAGCCACCCGCCGTCAGCTTGTCCTTGAAGCAGCGCTCGAGGACGTTGAGCGAGATCCAGACGGCGGTGGATGCTCCGGGCGAGGCCCCAAGCAGCGCGACCAGCGAGCCGTCGGCGGCCGGCACCAATTCGGTTCCGAATTCCAGAATTCCGCCCTTTTGAGCATCCGGCTTGATGATCTGCACGCGCTGGCCCGCGACCTCGAGCCGCCAGTCCTTGGGATCCGCGGTCGGATAAAACTCCCGCAACGTCGCGAACCGGGCGCGCGACGACTGCATCACCTGGTCGATCAAATACTTTGTCAGGTCGAAATTGTCCCGGGCCACCGCCAGCAGCGGTCCGATATTGTTCGGCTTGATGGAAAGGAAGAGATCCAGCAACGAGCCGTGCTTGAGGAATTTGGTGGAAAAGCCGGCATAGGGTCCGAACAGGAGCGAGTGCTGTCCGCCGATCACGCGCGTGTCGAGGTGGGGAACCGACATCGGCGGGGAACCGACGGCGGCCTTGCCGTAGACCTTGGCATGATGACGCTTGTTCACGCCGGGATCGTCGCAGCGCAGCCAGATGCCGCTCACCGGAAATCCGCCGTAACCCTTGCCTTCCGGAATGCCGGATTTCTGCAACAGCGGCAGCGCGCCGCCGCCAGCACCGAGATAGACGAACTTGGCCGTGGTCGAGCGCTGCGCGCCGCTGCCGGCGTCCTTAACCTCCAGGCGCCAGCGTCCGCCCGGCTCGCGGCCGAGATCGGTGACGTGATGGGAGTAGTGGATCGCGAAGCCGTCGAGACCTTGCAGGTAGCGCACGAGGTTGCGCGTGAGCGCGCCGTAATTCACGTCCGCGCCGGTGATCATGCGGGTCGCTGCTACCCGCTCGCCGGGATCGCGCCCTTCCATCACCAGCGGGACCCACTCGCCGATCTTCTGCTTGTCTTCGGTGTATTCCATCCCGTAGTAGCAGTGATGCGCGGTCAGCGCCTCGTATCGCTTCTTGAGGAATCGCCACGTTGTCGGGGCCGCGGACGAAGCTCATATGCGGAACCGGATGGATGAAGGATTGCGGGTCGAGTATGGCCCCCTTCTTCACCAGGTAGGCCCACAGCTGGCGCGAGAGATCGAACTCCACGTTGACGTCCAGCGCCTTCGAAATATCGATGCTGCCATCGCTGCGCTGTGGCGTGTAGTTGAGCTCGCACAGCGCCGCGTGCCCGGTGCCGGCATTGTTCCAGGCATCGGAGCTCTCCTCGGCCGCACCGTCCAGCGTCTCGAACACTTCGATGTTCAGCGCGGGCTCGAGCTCCTTGAGGAACACCGCCAAGGTGGCGCTCATGATGCCGGCGCCGACGAGGACGATGTCCGGCTCCGCGGCGGTGCGATTTCCAACCATGGGGTTTCTCCGTTCCGAGAACGCGCGCAATGGCGCCCGGCGAGCCTGCGGCCCGTTGCGCCGGGCAAGACCGCCGCCGCCGGCCCGTTGACTTGGCACGGACGAACTGCGCTGGCAACGGCGGGCGAGGGAGCACAGGGAGGGGAGAGCAACGGCGCGCAGCGGCGGCTTGCGCGACCTCAGCGGTTACCCTCTGGCGAAGTCCCGAGCACCCCGGGATCGGCGAGAAAGGCCAGGATTCGCCGCAGGACCGGCTGCACCGTTTCCGGCGCAAGCGCATCTCCGGTCAGCTCGTGGCGGGAGGCCTCCGGCAGATCGACGAGCAGCTTCGGCGACGCCGGGATCTCGTCGAACCGCTCCCGGATCGCGCGGGTGTCGACCACCGTATCCTTGTCGGCATAAATGATCAGCGTCGGGATCTCGAGATTGTCGAGATGGATCGACCGCGCGTAATTTATCAAGTCCATGAGCGCGACAATTCCCTCGGACGGGTAACGGGAGGTCCAAAAGTCGGCGTGGCCGGGACTATCGGGCTGGAACGAATGCTCCCGCCCGATGATGATCCGCGCCAGCACGCGGCCGAGCGGACCAGAAATGAATTTCGCTCGCCAATCGCGGAGGCCGAAATTCGGCGACAGCAGCACAAGCGCGGCGATGCGCGACGACTTGTCTTCCAGCGCCACCATCGTCCCCAGCAGCGCGCCGGTCGAGGTTCCGATCAGAACCACGCGCTCGCCGATCCGGCGGCCGATGGCCAGCGCTTCGCGCGCATCATCGAGCCAATCCTGCGGGGTGACCGTTGCGAATTCGGCGCCCGACCGCCTGCCGTGGGCGGCAAGCCGGGTGAGGAAGGCATTGGCTCGCAGCGTGCTCGCCAGGGTCTCCACCACGGGTGTGATGTCCTTTCGGCTGGCGGAGAACCCGTGGATGTAGACGAGCGACACCGGTGTCATGCCGTGGGCGGCGGGATCGTTCCACAGGATGGTCTTGGCCAAATCCGGCCTCGCGTCCGGGTGCTGCGCCTCGCGCTGACGCAGATAGGCGTCGAGGTCGGGGGCCTTCGCCACGTCCGCGGCGACGTCGGAGGGAAGCGGCGCAAACGGAAACAGCGGGCCCGCAAGCGCGGCCACGCCAGCGAGACAAATCAGGAAGGCGACTAGCCAAGCCCACCATGGCATCCGGCTGGCGATCGGCATCGCGGGTAAAGCTACTCCGCGGCAGGCGGCGCACCCACCTCGCCCTGCGGCTTTCGCGCCGCGAATTGGGAAAGGCCGGCGGGCAGGTCGCCGGCTGCTGACGGCCACGGCGGCGGTGTTTGCGACCCCGCCCGCATCGCCACCGCGGCAAGCTCCGACGCGTCGGCCGGCGATTCGCTTCCGATCCACCGAATGATCTCGAACCGCCCGTCGAAGTGCTCCACCACGGCGGTGCAGCTTTCGACCCAGTCGCCGCAATTGATGTAGGACAGACCGGGTTCGTTGCGGATCACCGCGTGATGGATATGGCCGCAGATCACGCCATCGACGCCGCGCCGCCGCGCCTCCGCCGCCAGCGCCTTTTCGTATTCGCCGATGAAGTTGACGGCGTTCTTCACCTTGAGCTTGGCCCATTGCGACAGAGACCAATAGGTCAGACCGAGTCCGCGGCGAATCGCGTTGAAATATGTGTTGAGCCAGATCGCCAAATCGTATGCGCCGTTGCCCAAGAGCGCCAGCCAGCGCGCATGGCGGATCACGACGTCGAAGAGATCGCCGTGGATCACGAGGTAACGCTTGCCGTCCGCGCCCACGTGGATGGCATCCTCCAGCACCTCGATGCCGCCAAAATGGGTGCCGTAGTAATCGCGCAGAAACTCGTCGTGGTTGCCGGGAATATAACGCAGCCGCGCGCCCTTGCGGGCTTGCCGCAGAAGCTTCTGTACGACGTCGTTGTGGAGTTGCGGCCAATACCAGCCCGACCTGAGCTGCCAGCCGTCGACGATGTCGCCCACGAGATAGACGGTCTCGGCTTCGTAATGGCGCAGGAAGTCGAGGAGGCGGTCGGCCTGGCAGCCCTTGGTGCCGAGATGGATATCGGACAGAAATAAGGTGCGGACCCGTCCCGGCCTAGGCGAAACCCGTTGCAGCATCCGCGTTCCTGTCGACGACGATTGCCGCGACTTATCGGTGATTTCTGTTGCAGATACATGACGACGCAGGCCTGGCCGCCAGCGGCGCGCAGCGTGCGGTCGCCGGACGGGCCGTCATCATGGCTTCAACGAAGCCCTCGATAAGTTGACGCTGATTCGTTCCGCCTCAAGGTGATTCGTTGCGCCTCAAGGCGATCACCGCGGACGAGAAGCGAAGCGACGACGCAAGCGGGCAACGCCGTTGACGGAATGGTTCGCGCTTCTGCTCGCCGGGCTGTTGGAGATCGGGTGGGCGATCGGCCTCAAATATTCCGATGGCCTCACCCGGTTCTGGCCAAGCGTGGCCATGGTGACGGCGATCGCCTCGAGCTTCGCGCTGCTGGCGGTCGCATTGAAGTCGATCCCGTTCGGAACCGCTTACGCCATGTGGACCGGTATCGGAGCCGCCGGCACGGTGATCGTCGGCATGGCGGCGTTCGGCGAAGCGGCGGACCCGCTGCGTGTGAGCTGCCTCGTCATGATCATCGCCGGCATGGTCGGCCTCAAGCTTGCCTCCGGCCATTGAACGCCGCCATGTGATGGCGCGCCCGGACGCGGCTGCCCGCCCTTGGGCCCGGCTTCGACCGCCACAGGTCGATCGCACGCAACCGGCGCACGGTTTTCACGCAGCTGTCGCAGGAGTGTCGGGTCTTTGTCAGACGGCGCGGGCAGCTTCCGCCGCGTGATTCGACGGCGGAGGCCCAATGGCCGTCACCTTGCGCGCCGGCGCGCCTGAACGCGCCCTGACGCGGCGTCGGTTCTTGACGACCGCGGCATCGGCGGCCGTCGCCGGCGGCGGCAGCGGTTGGTCGAGGCCGGCGCTCAGCCGCGCCGCCGACCGGCCGGTCATTACCCACGGCGTCCAGTCCGGCGACGTCTCGGTCGATTCCGGCATCGTGTGGGCCCGCGTGGACAGGCCCGCACGCATGCTGGTCGAAGTCGCCACCACCGACAGCTTCGGGACCATTCGCAGGGAGGTGTTCGTCGATGCGCTGCCGGAGACCGATTTCACAGCCAAGGCGCTGATCGAGGGGCTGCCCGCCGGACAAGACATATTCTATCGCATCCGCTTTCAGGATCATTCGTTCCCCACCGTGTTGGGAGCGCCGCAGGTCGGGCGCTTCCGCACCGCGCCGAGCGAACGGCGCACGGTCTCGTTCGTGTGGTCGGGTGACACCGCGGGCGGCGGCTGGGGCATCGATGAGGCGCGTGGGGGCATGCGCACCTATTCGACCATGTCGCGATGTCGGCCGGACTTCTTCGTCCATTCCGGCGATCACATTTATGCCGACTGTCCGATCCAGGCCAAGCAGCAGCTTCCGAACGGGGCGGTGTGGAGGAACGTCGTCACCGAAGAGAAATCGAAGGCCGCACAGACGCTCGCGGAATTTCGCGGCAACTACAAATACAATCTGCTCGACCCAAACCTGCGCGCCTTCAATGCCGAGGTGCCGATGTTTGCGCAGTGGGACGATCACGAGGTCACCAACGATTGGTGTCCGGGCGAGGCGCTCGGCGGGGGCGGCTACGTGGACGAGAGCATGCTCAAGCTGGTCGCGCGCGGATGCCGCGCCTTCCATGAATTCATGCCGATGCGGGAAACGCTCGCCGAAGCCGGGCGGATCTATCGCAGGATCGCCTACGGCCCGCTGCTCGACGTCTTTCTCATCGACATGCGCTCCTACCGGACGCCCTACGGCGTAAACGGCACTCCCGCCGCTATCCTCGGGGCGACGCAGCTATCCTGGCTCAAGCGCGAATTGATGCGCTCGCAGGCGACCTGGAAGGTCATCGCCGCCGACCTGCCGATCGGCGTGGTCAGCGCCGACGCGGTCGCGCAGGGCGACGGCGCCCCGCGCGGCCGCGAGATCGAGATCGCCGATCTCCTCGCCTTCATCAAGCACGCCGGCATTCGCAATACGGTGTGGATCACCGCCGACATGCACTACACCGCCGCACACTATTACGACCCGAACGCGGCCGTGTTCCAGGACTTCGAGCCGTTCTGGGAATTCATTTCCGGCCCGATTCATGCCGGCACCTGGCGCCCGCAAGCGCTCGACAACACCTTCGGCCCGCGCGCCATTTTCCAGAAGGGTTGCAGCAAGGATCAACGCGACGACTTGGCGCCCTGCTTCGGGCTGCAATTCTTCGGCCACGTGGCGATCGACGGCGCGACCGAAGTCATGACCGTCACGCTCAAGGACGTCGAAGACCACGATCTCTGGTCGATCGAGCTTCAGCCGCGGATGGAGAAATGGTCGCGCGGCTCGGACTCCGTTCGCGGCTGACGGGCGCGGGTTGTTTGCAAAGTCGAGCTTCCTGGACGCAGCGATCACCCCGATGTGCTGCGACGTGCGGGTCCGGGGCGACCCGTCAGGTAGCGATCTTGCCGCCACCGCGCTTGGTAATGGCGACTACCGACGGTCGCGGCGGCATGCCGGGCTTGAAGTCCGGCCAGCGGGTCGAGGGGTCCTCGAAGTTCGATATGCGGCCGAATGCCTTCCACTTTGAACCGTCGTCGCCGGGATGTTGGACTGCGACGAACAGCGTCTCGTCATCGGGCGTGAATGCCGGCCCGCACATCTCCGCCCCGGCGGGGCAGCGGAAGAACAGTTTCGAGGTGCCGCGGGACTCCCCCTCTGTCTCCAGCCCCCACAAGCCGTCGGAGCGGCCGGTCGCCTTGTCGGAGTTGCCGTCGGTCGCAATCCACAGCCGACCTTCGCCATCGACGGCGATCCCATCCGGCATCCCGAACCAGCCGTCCTTGCTGGTGGCGGAAGAGAAGCTGGCACCGACCGCCGCGACCGTGGGATCGCCGCACTTGACTAGGATCTCCCAGGTAAACCTAGTCGCGCCGTGGTCGCCGTCCGGTGGAGTCATTTCGATGATGTGCCCGAACTTGTTGTCCGCGCGTGGATTGGCGGCGTCGACCTGGTCTTGTTTGCGGCGCGAATTGTTGGTGAGGATGACGTAGACTTTGTTCGTCTTGGGGTTTGCCTCCACGTCTTCCGGCCGATCCATCTTGGTCGCGCCGACGAGGTCGGCTGCGCGCCGCGTCTCGATCAGCACGTCGGCTTGGCTGTCAAAACCGTTGGCCGCGGTCAGCGGGCCTTGCCCATGAACCAACGGCAGCCATTCGCCGGTACCGTCCGCATGATACTTGGCGACGTAGAGCGTGCCGTCGTCGAGCAGGTTCGCGTTGGCGAGACGATTGTCGCGATCGACCGCGGCGCGGGTCACAAACTTGTAGACGTAATCGAAACGCTCGTCGTCCCCGGTATAGATGACGTAGCGGCCATCGCGACTGATGATTCCGGCCGCGCCCTCGTGCTTTACCCGGCCGAGCGCGGTGCGCTTCTTCGGCGTCGAGGTCGGGTCGAATGGATCGATTTCCACGATCCAGCCAAAACGGTTCGCTTCATTCGGCTCTTTGGTCACGTCAAAGCGATCATACCACTTGGCCCATGCATACCAGTTGCCGGGCGCGCCATAGCGCTTGAAGTTTTTCGCTTCGGGATGGTCGTCCGCGAGCTTGCCGCCGAAATAGCCGTGAAAATTCTCCTCACAGCTGAGCCAGGTCCCCCAGGGGGTGAGGCCGCCGGCGCAATTGTTGAGCATGCCGAGCGCGCGGCGGCCGCTGGGGTCGGCCGTGGTCTTCATGCGCGCGTGACCGGCAGCCGGACCGGTGATTTCCATTGCGGTGTCGGGATCGATGCGGCGGGCATATTTCGAGCCGGCCACCACCCGCCACTTGCCATCGTCGCGCCTGATCTCGATCACGGTGCCGCCATGGGCGGCCATCTCGATGTCGACGAGGTCCTTGGTCATCTTGGCGAAGTTCTGCTCCTTCGCCATCTGGTCGGCACCGATGCCGGGGAACATCAGCTCCTCGTTGGTGTATTCGTGGTTCACCACCAGGAGGCCGTGGCGGGACGGGTTGGCCGCACCGGGCATCGGCAAGTAGCCGAGGAAGTCGTTGTTGTAGCCGAACCGCAACTTCTGGCCGGCCGCCGTCTGCGTCATCGGATCGAAGGCCGGCGCTCCCGGCAATACCGGATCACCCCAGCGGATCAAGACGTCGGCATCGTAGCCCTCGGCGACATGATGCGTCTCATCGACGCCAGCGGCGACTTCCTCGAAGCGGTAGCGGGTGCCGTTCTGAGCCTGCGCCCGCCCGGCGGCGGCAATGGCGAGCGGGCTCACGGTCGCGGCGATCGCGGCCATGCCGAGCGCACCCTTGAGGAGGCCGCGGCGATGGAAGCGGGCCGCAATGACGTCGCCGATGGTCGGATTGTCGGTCGGGTTGCGTCCTATATTCTCGGACTCTTCAAAGGCTTGCGCGCGGGTCAGGGGCGTATGGGTCATGGCTTTACCTGGGGGCGCGATAGCCTGTCGATATTGGAAGGATTTTAAGCGCTAGCATCCTGCAATGACGCTTCCGTGACGCCTTTCGCCTCGGGTGACGCAGATTTTGCTCGCTGGCTCCGGCCCGTTTCCCCGCCGACGTGCGCGCGCGGTCGGTCGCCAATTGACCGCTTGCGCCTTTGCGCCCAGATTGCCTGATAAATATGCGATCGAGAACGGCGCGCACAACGGAAGAGCACGCGTGATCATCGACTGGCATTCGCACATCTACACGCCGGAGGAAGCGGCGGACGATCGCGGCACTTTGGACGGCAAGCAGGGCCCGAAATGGGGCGAGCGGGGCTGCCCCATGGTGCTGGAGAATTTCCTCGACGCCCACTACCGGAACGGGATCGACATCAGCGTGGTGACGAACGCCGCGCATTATCTGCGCGGCAAGGCCGATCACGAGGAGCTGCCGGCGGTCCAGAAGTGGACCGACTACGCCGCCGAGATCCAGCACAGGCACGACGGCACGCTCTATTCGTTCGCAACGATCCTGCCTTGCGGCGGGGCGGCCTTCGTCAAGGAGGCCGAGCGGGCGATCCGCGAGCTCGGACTCAAGGGCATCTTCATCCATTCCAGCCACAAGGGTCATTATCCCGACGACGACGAGGCGCGTCCGTTCTGGGAGCTGGTGCAGGAGCTCGACGTGCCGGTGATGATCCATCCGCCGCATCTCGGCTTCGGCGAGGAGCGGATGAAGGAGTACCGGCTCGCCTCCAGCATCGGACGGCCATTCGATTTGTGCCTCGCGCTGGGCCGGCTGATCGTGCGTGGCATCCTGGAGGACTTCCCGGGCGTGAAGATCGTGGCCTCGCATGGCGGCGGCGGCATCTGCGAGACCATCAGCCGGATGGATTATGCCTATGAGCTGCAGGAGGAGGCGTTCTTCCTCGGCTCCTATGCGCCGATGAAGATCAGGCACCCGCCCAGCCACTACCTCAAGCGCATGTATCTCGACACCGTCACCTACAATCCGCCGGCCGTGAAGATGGTGCTGGACTGGATGGGGCCTGACCGCGTCGTCTACGGCAGCGACGCACCGCCGCTGACCTCGCTCAAACCGCGCGCCATCAAGCTGATCAAGGATCTCGACCTGCCGGAAGCCGAGCGCGAGGCGATCTTCTGGGGCAATGCCGCGAGATTGCTGAAGCTGCCGATCGCACCCCTCGCCAAGGCGGCGTGAGGAAAAGGCCGGCGCCGCCGATAATCTGCGAGCGAAACCAGGCGTGCCGCGACGGGCGCGGCCACGCGCCGCCGCACGAGTTGACGAACTGGCGTCGCGTCCCTAGTTTCCGGCCGACTTTGCCACCTGAAACCCGCGCGGCCGCGCCCACCGGAACCGAACCATGAAAGTCCGTAACTCCTTGAAATCCTTGCGCAGCCGCCACCGCAACAACCGCCTGGTCCGCCGCAAGGGACGCGTCTACGTCATCAATAAGGTGCAGCGCCGCTTCAAGGCCCGGCAGGGCTGAGCGTCGGCCCGACGCGGCGCGCCGCGCCGCACGACGGCCCTGACGGAATCTTGTCTTTATTGTGCCGCGGTGGAAGCGTAACTTTTACTACATGAACCGCCGAATCCTGCCTTTCGTGGCAATTGCCGTTTGTGTTGCGGCAGGGGTCTGGCCGGCGCTGGCGGAGTCGATCAATCCCGAGCCGCCCAAGCCGATCGGGCCGCCGAGCACGCTGCCGCGCACCCAGCGCGGTGACAAGGCGCACAATCTCGATCGCCTGTTCGAGGCGCTCAAGGTCGCGCCCGACGACGACAGCGCGAAATTCGTCGAGAACCGCATCTGGGCGATCTGGCTCGCATCCAATAGCGATACCGCCAATCTGCTGATGCAGCGGGCGAAAACTGCCGCCGACAGCAAGGACTACGATCTCGCGATCAAACTGCTCAACGCCGTGATCGACATCAAGCCGGATTTCGTCGAAGCCTGGAACCGGCGCGCCACCGTGTACTACACGAAGAGGGACTTCGGCCGGGCGCTCGCCGATATCCGCGAAGTGCTGGCGCGCGAGCCGCGCCATTTCGGCGCGCTCTCGGGTCTCGGAATCATCTTGCAGGAGTTCGGCGACGATAAGCATGCGCTCGAGGTGTTCCGGCGCGCGCTCGCCATCAACCCGCACCTGGAGCGGATTCCCGATCTGGTCAAGAAGCTCTCCGACAAGATCGACGGCCGCGATATCTGATCTCGGACATTGTAGATCGCAGGATCGGTCAAGGCGCCAGCTTGGCAGTCATTGTTTCGCCGCGTCGGCGGCCACGAAAGCGATGCGCAGCATGTTGGTCGCCCCGGGCGTGCCGAGCGGGACGCCGGCGACGATGATGACGCGCTGGCCCGGTTCGGCGAATCCGTCCTTGCAGGCGAGGCGGCAGGCGCGTTCCACCATGTCGTCGAGATCGTGAGCGTCCTCGGCCACGATGCAGTGCACGCCCCAGACCAGCGACAATCGGCGACCAGTGGCGACTCTGGGAGAGATCGCCACGATCGGAGACGTCGGTCGCTCGCGCGCCACCCGCGATCCCGTCGAGCCGGAGCTCGTCCAGCAGATGATGGCCGAGAGGTCGAGCGTCTCGGCGATCTGTCGCGCCGCCGCGGCGATGGCGTCGGCGCCGGTCGCCTCGGGCTCGGTGCGCTGGGCGTGCATGATGGTGTGGTAGATCGGATCGCGTTCGACTTCCTCGGCGATGCGGTTCATCGTGGCGACCGCCTCGACCGGAAATTGCCCGGCCGCGGATTCCGCCGACAGCATGATCGCGTCCGCTCCCTCGAAGATCGCAGTCGAGACATCCGACACCTCGGCGCGGGTCGGGACCGGGCTCGCGATCATGGATTCGAGCATCTGGGTCGCGACTACCACCGGCTTGCCGGCGCGGCGCGCCGTGCGCGTCATCTGCTTCTGCAGACCCGGCACCTTTTCCAGCGGCATCTCGACGCCGAGATCGCCCCGCGCCACCATCAGCGCGTCGGCCAGGTCGATGATCTCGCCGAGCCGGTTGACGGCCTGGGGCTTCTCGATCTTGGCCATGACCGCGGCGCGGCCGCGCGTGATCTTCTTCGCCTCGGCGATGTCCTCCGGCCGCTGGATGAAGGACAACGCGACCCAGTCGATATCGGCATCGAGCGCCGCTTCGAGATCGGAATGGTCCTTTGCCGTGAGCGCCGAGAACGGGATCATGGTGTCGGGCAGGCTCACGCCCTTGCGGTCGGACAGTTTGCCGCCGACCTCGACGCGCGTGAGAATGCGCGTCTTGTCGGCCTCGATCGCGAGTAGCCTGATCTTGCCATCGTCGAGCAGAAGGGTATGGCCGGGCGCGATTGCCGCGAAGATTTCGGGATGCGGCAGGTGCACGCGGGTGGCGTCACCGGGCACGGGATCGGCGTCGAGAGTGAAGGTCTGGCCTTTGGTCAGCGCGACCGGATTGGCCGTGAAGCTGCCGACCCTGAGCTTGGGGCCCTGAAGATCGACCAGGATGCCGATCGGCCGGCCGTGCTCGGTTTCGACCGCGCGGATCGCCGCAACCAGCTCGCGCATGCGCTCGTGCGTCGTATGACTCATGTTGATGCGGAAGACGTCGGCGCCCGCCTCGAACAGGCTGGCGATCGCGCTTCGGTCTGAGGAGGCGGGGCCGAGAGTCGCGACGATCTTGGTCCGGCGCAGACGTCGCATCAGTTGCGGCTTCGGGGCGGAGGCGTCGGCGCGCCCGGCCGTCCGACCGCCGGCGGTGCCTGCAGCATCGGAACGCGCGATTGCAGGGGCTGCATCGGCGCCTGGTCGGCCGAACTCGGTGAGCTGGACCGTCCACGACGGCTGATCGCCGGTATCGACCTCGAAGAAGCCGGTGCGATCGTAGCCGCGCGCCAGGCAGTCTTCGGTGCCGCGGATGGTGAATTCCTTCTCCCGCGTACACATGAAGGCTTGGCCGGACCACTCGCCGCCGCGATCGTAGTCGACCGCATAGATGTAATAGAAGCGGGCGACGAGGGCGCCGCGCAGCACGGTCTCGCAGCTGCGGGCGGAGATGTTCCACCAGCCCTCGGTGGTCCAGCCCTCGTTCTCCTTGTAGCCGATCGCGATCCCGACCCGGTTGCCGGTGTTGTTGCAGAGCCGGAAATCGGCACTGGCCGGTCCCGCCGTCAGGCTGAGTGCAGCCGCGATCGGTATCGCACAGCCAAGCGCTGTGGTGCCGGCCAGGCGACGCAGGAAGCGAATTTCAGCCCTGGTATGGCGGTCGTTCATCCGTCCCGCATTCCAATCCGCCCGCCGGCCCGGATATCGATATCGCGTGAACGTCTACGGGCTGTCAACGAGGATAGCCCGGAAGTCGTTCACGTTGGTCAATGTCGGTCCCGGCGTCAGCAGATCACCGAGTTTCTCGAAGAATTCCGTCGAATTATTGTCTTCGAGAAAGGCGGCCGGATCGAGGCCGAGACGGCGGGCGCGCGCAAGGGTGGTCTCGTCGATGAAGGCGCCAGCCGGGTCCTCAGGCCGTCCAGCCCCGCCATCCGTGCCGTCGGTGTCCCCCGCGAGCGCCGCGATGCCTTCCGCGCCCGCGAGCGCGATTGCCAGCGCCAGCGCATATTCCTGGTTGGGGCCGCCGCGGCCTTTGCCGCGCAGTGTCACGGTGAACTCGCCGCCCGAAAGGATCACGGCCCGCCGGCCCGCCCTCGCGAGGTCGCGCGCGAGCCGTGCCTGGGCGGCAGCGACCTCGCGCGCCTCCCCTTCGATCGCGGTGCCGAGCACGATGCACTCGTAGCCGGCGGTGCGCACGGCGTCTTCCACGCGGCGGAAGACCTCGGCCGGCCGTGTCGCCAGTGCGAACGACGTCTCGGCGAAGACCGGATCGCCGGGCTTCGGCGTCTCGTTTGCCGCTTCGGCAAGCGCCCGTGTCACCGGTTCCGGCACATCGAGCCGATATCGCGCCACGACGGCGCGAGCATCGGCCAGGGTGGTGCGGTCGGGCACGGTGGGGCCCGATCCGATCACAGCCGGATCGTCGCCGGGCACGTCGGAGATGCCCAGCGTGACCACCCGCGCCGGATAGGCGCGCTGCGCAAGGCGCCCGCCTTTGATGCGCGAGAGGTGCTTGCGGACGGTGTTGATCTCGTCGATGGACGCGCCCGAGGCGAGGAGTGCCCGCGTTACCGCCTGCTTTTCCGTAAGCGAGAGACCGGCGGCGGGTGCGATCCAGTTCGCCGAGGCGCCGCCGGAAACGAGCACCAGCACCAGATCTGCCGGGCCGGCGGAATCCGCCAGCTCGAGCGTTTCCCGCGTCGCGGCAAGCCCGCGCGCATCGGGCACCGGGTGGCCCGCTTCGACCACGCGGATGATCCGCGTCGAGGTCGCGTAGCCGTGGCGAGTGACGGCGATGCCGGCCATGCGGCGCGCCGCGACCCCGTGCTCGTCGAGGTAGCAGCGCTCGGCGACGTCGGTCATGGAAGCGGCCGCCTTGCCGGCGGCCAGGATGATCAGACGTCCGGATGGCGGCGGCGGCAGGTGCGCGGGGAGACAGCTTGCAGGGCGCGCGGCATCCACGGCGGCGCAGAACAGGCCTTCGAGAAAGATGCGGGGCGGAACCATCAAAGTGCGAATCCGGATGCGGGATGACCCGTGGCGGATGGCCGAGAGCACAGATTGTCTGCTTCGTGCCGGATTTGTCATCCCCTGTCGCCGGGATGGCGGCGGCATCGGCACCCACGCTGGAAACTGCGCGCTGCCATCACTATCCTATCTGTACGGCGAGGTCCGGCGGCCCGCAGGGCCGCCGCGAATTGTTCGAGCGAAAGGAGCACCAGCCCATGGCGCTTGACGACACCACCCGCACCGAGCTCGAGGCGGCGGCGTTTCGCCGGCTCATCGAGCACTTGCGCGCGCGCACCGACGTGCAGAACATCGACCTCATGAATTTCGCAGGCTTCTGCCGCAATTGCCTGTCGAATTGGATGAAAGACGCGGCCGATGCCCGCGGCGTGTCGATGTCGAAGGACGAGAGCCGCGAAGCGATTTACGGCATGTCCTACGAGGAATGGAAGACCAAGCATCAGAAGGAGGCCTCCAAGGAACAGCAGGCCTCATTCGAAAAAGCCGGGCCGCACAAGCATTAATTTCTTGCCCTGTGTACTCCGGGGATGACGGGCCTCGCGCCTTGACGTCGGGGTCCGCAATTCCGAAACCACTCACGCGCTGCACTCGTTCGAGTCGCCAGAGGAGGTTTCGATGGCCACTGCTGCCGCCACCAAGGAAGAGCAGCCTGCCACCAGCTTTGCCAAGGATCACCTGAAGGCCTTCGTGGAACGCATCGAGCGGCTGGAGGAAGAGAAAAAGGCGATCGCCGACGATATCAGGGACGTCTATTCCGAGGCCAAGGCCAACGGCTTCGACGTCAAGGCTTTGCGAGCGATCGTGCGACTGCGCAAGCAGGATGCCGACGAGCGGCGCGAGCAGGAGACGATCCTCGAGACCTATATGCATGCGCTGGGCATGCTCAACTGACGACAGGGGATCGGATGTCAGCGCGTAGCCCGCAAGGGGCGGAGCGAAATGCGGCCCGGTCCTGCCGCGTAGCAAGATCCCGGATTTCGCTTCGCTCCGTCCGGGCTACATGGCTCCAACCTTCGACATCTGAAAAGTAACGCCGCAAGCCGGGTCTCCCCGACTTGCGGCGCCACGCCCCCGCGATCCCCCCCGCGATGGGAAGCAGAATTACCGCAGCGACGCCGTGCTGAATGTGGCCGTCGACATGAAAACCACGGCGCTGCCGTCGAATCGTTCGCTCGTCATGCCGTGATGCGGATCGTTCGAGAACGTCAACAGCATCGTGGCTGCCGGCTTTAACAGATAGGGACCGAGATTGCGGAAGTCCTGGGCGCCGAGCCGCGTCGTTTTCAGGAAGGACTGTGCGCTCGGACTCACGATGACGGCACGCACCCACGGATCATCGACATGGTCGCCGACCCGTACCACGCTCGTGGTCCTGGGCGGCGGCGTCACCGACGGACGGTCGTCGCTGCGCTTGACCGCGACGGTGGTTTCCCGCGGCGGCGCGGCGCGCGGCGCTCCGAACGCCAGCGGCACTGCGCTGGCGGCCGCGATCGATGCGGGTTGAGAGGCATAGGCGAGAGCAGTCGGGATGGGCTCGTTGCCGTTGCGATCGGCCAGCGGCCAGGGAGTGGCGCTTGCCGGGGTCGCCGGTTCGGCGCTGGCGACGGCCGGCGGGCGGCGCGTAGCGGACGCTGAGGCGCGCGAAGAGCTGACCGTCGGCAGGTCGACCTCGTCCGGCAGTCCGCGCCAGTAGCCGCGCGCGTTGATAACGTCGTTTGCCGATACGCTGGTCGGCGTGAGCGCCTCCGCGGCCTGCGCCAGCCGCACCGGCTTGGAGGTCGCGGATGCGAGCCCAGGGTTCCCGGGCGCGGCGACGACTTCGGACGCGGCCGAGGCGACCTGATAGCGGTCGGCGATCTTGGCGACCGGCTTGCCGGCGGCCGCGGCGATTTGATGCGTCGGCGGTTGAGCGGGCTTGGTCTGCGGCAGCGGCACGGCCGCGGCCTTGGCGACGCGCGTTTCCCTCGCAGCCGCAACCGCAGCCGGCTTCGCCGGGCGCAGGTCGGGCGCGCGCGATCTGGCGGTCGACTTGGCCGATGCCGCCGCGGTTTCCGTGTCCTCCGCCTCGTCCCTGCCGCCGCCGAAGAGCCTGGCGAGGAAGCTCGGCATGCGGCCGGCTTGCGCCACGGCGGTGCCTTGGCCGTCCGAGGCCGAGTGGCTGTTGAGCTGCCCCTTCGACAAGACGGCTATCAGCTGCTCCTCCGGCATGCGCGGCCAATGCCGCACGCTGCCGGTGTCCAAATGGACGAAGGGCGCACCCGAGGTCGGATAAAAGCCGACGCCGCCGCGCTGCGCGCGCAGCCCGGCTGCACGCAGCTCGTCGAGCGGCACGCCGGGAATGTAGAAGTCGACGGCCTTGCCGAGCATGTGCTGGCTGAATTTGGCGACGCCGCTCGAACGCCGGCGCAACATCGAGTTGGTCTCCGGCGAGCGATAACCGCAGACGACCCAGATCGGCTCCTTGGCGCGGACCTCGCGGTGGACCTCCCACAACAGATCGATCAGGTGCGGGTCCATGTTGACCGCTTCGGATTCCCGCCAGTCGCGCAGCAGGTGATTGATCTTCTTGAGCGCCTCGTCGTCGTAGCGCCCGTTCACCTTGAAGGTGACCGTCAGATCCTCGCCGGTATGGATGTGATGGAAGGAGATGGTCCGCGTCTCGCCGTCGGCAATGGCGGTCTGCAGAGGGCCGGAGCCGAGAACAACCAGAAGCGCGGCAATGCCGCAGCAATAGCCCGCCCGGGCCGAACGCGAGGACAGTAAATTCGTGTGCGCGGCTTTGACCGTCACGTGCCAACCCACATCCATTGCGCCGGCGCTGCCGCCCGCGGCGAGCGCCGCGGCCGACAAACTCCGCCCGTCGTCGCAGCCGATGACCGCGGCGAAGACGGCTGACGCACTGCTAATTAGGGATGGGTAAACGCGAGGTTAGCGCACCCGTCCCCCCCGATGCGCGAAGCGTGACAGGCGACTATGGCAAAAACTTGCTGCGGTTAACCGTGTCGTAAAGATTCCTTAAACGCACGCCGGGGCTCGGACCACGCACCGCTCGCCTGCGAGCGGCGTACCGGATCGATCAGCGCGAGACGCCGCGCGGCGGTGTCGGCCTCGCCGGGCTCCGTCCGCCGCCGAACAGCGCCTCGAAGAAGGAGAAGACGCGCGGCTGCTGCGGTTGCGGCGCGCTGACCCGCCGCCGACTCGTGCTCGCAACCTCCTGCTCGCGCTTGCGGTCCTCCAGCGGGTCGATCATGCCGCGCTCGCTCTTGATCGCCGCCAGCGTGCGGCCGTCGATGTTGTAGATGTCGCGGCGGGTATGCAGCTTGCCGGCGTCGTCCACGAAGGCGGTCTGATAGGTCAGGTGCACCCAGATCGGCGCCGGCAGCTGGATGTCCTGCTCACCGCTGCCGAACATGCGCGTGACCCTGTCCGCGGTCCAATTCTCGCTTGGACGCGCGATGCTGAAGAGTACCTCGGCGTATTTCGCCGGGTCCTGCACGCGCATGCAGCCGTGGCTGTAGGCGCGCACATCATGCGCGAACAGGTTCTTGTCCGGCGTGTCGTGCTGGTAGACCAGGAACCGGTTCGGGAAGTTGAAGCGGATGCGACCGAGCGCATTGGCCGCGCCGGGCGGCTGATAGATGTGCACGCTGCCGTCGCGATTGTAGACGACCTTGAGTCCCATGCGCTCCAGCACCGTCGGATCCTGCTGCAACGCCGGCAGATACTCGTTGTACACGATCGACGGCGGCACGTTCCAGGTCGGATTGATGGTGATGTATTTCATCGTCTCGCTGAGCAGCGGCGTCGGCATGTCGGTCTTGCCGATGACGATTCTTGTGGTCCAGAGCTGGGCGCCGTTGTGCACCACCTTGAGCGTGAAGTCCGGCAGGTTGACCACGACATGGGCCTGCCCGAGGTCGCGCGGATACCAGCGCCAGCGCTCCATATTGGCGATGACGAGGTCGATCGACTTGCCGCGCGACGGCCCGTTGAGCTCCTTGATGGTATTCGCATCAAGCTGGCCGGTGGGCCGCAACTCGTTGGCGCGCTGGAACTTCTTCACCGCGTCGGCGAGCTTGGCGTCGTATTTGAGGTCCACCGCCTCGCCGGCGAGCCCGAGCTTCTCGCGCAGCAGCGGAACGCGCGGGTCTTCCATCGGAGTCTTGGCGTTGAGCTTGAGCACCGGGCCGTCGGCGATCGCCTTGCTCGCGCCGTCCTTGCCGCGCAGTTCCGCGAGCAGCGCCTTGAGTTTCTTGTAGGCGTCATGCTGAGGGCTGAACTCGTCGAGCATCTTGCCGGCGTCGGCGGTGTCCGTGATCTTGGCCAGGACCTCGGCCGGGTCCGGCGGATTTTGCGCGAGCTCCATGTTGTGGCTTACGCGGGTATAGGGGAAGCGGCCTGCCTGCACGTGGCGGGCATAGGTGAGCACGGTCTGGGTGAGCTTCAACTCGGCTTCCGCCAGCGCGTCCGGGCTCAACCCCGCGAAGTTCGGCGTCTTGTAGTCGTTGATGTCGAGGCCGTCGGCGTCGGCGTGCTGCAGGCGCGCGATCGCCGCCTTGGCGCGGGCGTTCTCGATGCCCTTGTCGAGCCACAAAGGCGCGAAATTGCGAGCCTGGTAGAACGTCTCGGCCGCGCTGTGCTCCTTCTTGCCGGCGAAGATCTTGTCGGTCGTCTTGTCGGCCTTGGCGGCGAACAGATCGCGGATCTTCTCCGCCACCGCGCGATCGGCGGGATCGAATGCGGCCATCGGGTCGGGCGGCGGCGCAGCCGGCTCGGCGGCGACCGTCGGATTGGCTGTTGCGGGGGGAGCGGCATCGTTCGCAGCGGCCGAGGGCGGCGTGCTCGGTGCGGCAGCCTGCCCGGCGGCGGGCGCCGCATTGGCCGGTCCCGCCGGCATTGCCGCATCCTGTGCAGCGGGCGCCGCTTGCGGTGCGGCAGGCGGCTCGGGCGAAGCCACGGGGGCGACCGGCGCCGCCGGCGTGGCGGCGTCCTTGGCAGCTGCCGCTTGTTCCGGTGTCGCGGTCTGATCAGCGGCGGAAGCGGGCTTGGCCGGTGCGGTCGAAGCCGTTGCGTATTTTATCGCGGCGGACGTATCGTTTGCGGCAGCGGGAGAACCGACGACCGCGGAGGGCAGCGGGGACGTCGATGCGACCGAGGAATCCTCGAAATCCTGCGCCACCGCGCGGCCGATCGGCGCCGCAAGAACCAGAGCCAGAGCCGTGCTCGCCAGGATGCGATCGTAACGAGGGCCGCTCATGAGGACATTCTCCCTGCATTTTCAGGCCGGCTGGGACCGGCGCATACGCGCAGGCCTGAGCTTAAGATCCGAACCTTGCCCACGCTGACAAAACAGACGTGAATTCAGTCTTGGGCGCAACAGTGTGCGAACTTCATTGCCGGTGAATTTGTCGATTTTGGCGCGCTGTCGCTTCCTTGCAACGCGCGCGCCGGATTCTTTTCCGAAAAGTGTCACCCGGCTACCACGCAAGCAGGCATGGCGATTGCTTTTCGTGCGCGCCGCCTCGCAGCTCCGCGCGCTGAGGCGCGCCCGCGAATCGAAGCGGCCTCACCCGGGCGCGCAGGTCGCTGCTGCGGCGCGAGCTGGCACGAGCGAAGCGGCGGAGCGCGCCGGGAGGGGGCAGCCGTAAGGGGGGAGTGCGGTATTACCGGCCGGCGGTGGCCAAGCTGGCGAGCGCTGGTGGGTGTGTGCCCGGCCGCCGCCCCCCTTGGTTAATGCCAGATGAAGCGGGCGGACTCGGTCGCAAGCCTGACCACCAAGGCCTGCTCCCCGCCGGCGGACGTCCCGTGCGAGACCCACAGGGTCGTCCTCGCCGGAAGGGGGCTCACGCCCGGGACGGGGACTCTCCATGGACGCTCGCGCCGGCGGCGGCCCGTCCCGCGCGGCGCTCGATGTGCAGCACCGCCTTGACCGCCTCCATCCCGATCAGCAGCGTGCCCGCGACGGCCGTCGCAATCGTCCAATCGAAGAGCGACAGCGCAACCGTGTGGAACGCCGTCTGCATGAACGGTACGTAGATCGCCAGCATGTGCATGATCAGCGACAGCGCCACGGCGGCGATCAGCCATTTGTTCTCGAAGAATCCGCGAAAGGCGCTGCGCCAAGTCGAGCGGCAGTTGTACACGTTGAAGAGCTGAAACATCACCAGCGTGGTGAACGCCATCGTTCGCGCGTGCGTCTCGTCGGCAAGATTCGGGCGCGTCCCGGTCGCGAACAGGGTGAACAGCCCGCCCGGATAGTAGGCATCGAGCACTGCGATCGTTCCGGTCATCATGACCAGACCGACGACGCCGAGGCGCCACCAATCCTCGCCCGTGAGCACGCCTGTTCCACGGCTTCGCGGCGGCCGCGCCATGACGTCGGCGTCCTTCGGGTCGACGCCGAGCGCGAGCGCGGGCGGCCCATCGGTGATCAGGTTGATCCAGAGGAGTTGCGCAGCGAGCAGCGGAAGGAACAGCCCGGGCTCCGCCGATGCCAGGCCGAGCACGCCCGCGAACATCACTCCAGCGAACATCGTGAGCAATTCACCGGCATTCGACGAGAGCAAATACACCAAGTATTTGTGGATATTGTCATAGATCCCCCGGCCTTCCTCGATCGCCTTGACGATGCTGGCGAAATTGTCGTCGGTCAGCACCATGTCGGCGGCCTCCTTCGAGACGTCGGTGCCGGTGATCCCCATGGCGACTCCGATATTGGCGGTCTTGAGCGCCGGCGCGTCGTTGATGCCGTCTCCGGTCATGGCAACGATGTGGCCCTGGCGCTGGAGCGCGCCAACGATTCGCAACTTGTGCTCGGGGTCGACGCGGGCGAACACGCGCACCTGCTCGACGATCGCGTCGAGCTCGTCGTCCGTCATGGCGCGCAATTCGCCGCCGGTCACGAGCCGCGCTCCCGGCTCGAATATGTCCAGCTCGCGGGCGATGGCCGCGGCGGTTGCCGGGTGGTCGCCGGTGATCATCACGGAACGGATATGCGCGCGCTTGGCCGTTGCGACGGCGGCCTTCGCCTCCGCGCGCGGAGGATCGATCATGCCAACCAGGCCGAGCAGCACGAGGTCGTCCTCGATGCTGTCCGGCGGCTCGATCTGCGACCCGTCGCCCGCTTGCAGGTCGAGCGCCAGCGCGGCGGCCGGCACCGAGCGGGTGGCGATTGCCAAGGTCCGCAACGCTTGACCGGCGAGCGCATCGTTGCGTCGCGAGAGCTCTTCACGGCGTTCCTCGCCGAGTCGTTCTAGCTTTCCGTTTTCCCACAGGTAACGACTCTTCGCGAGCAGGACTTCCGGCGCGCCTTTGACGAAGACACGCAATTCAGCAGGATCGTCGCGATCGAGATGGACGGTGGTGTGGCGCTTGCGTTCGGACGTGAAGGGGATTTCCGCGATCCGCGGGAAGCGCGCGAGCTCGCTTTCAGCCAAGCCGAACTTGCGCGCCGCGACGATCAGCGCGCCTTCGGTCGGGTCGCCTTGCACAAGCCAGCGTCCTTCGCGATGCGTTAGCGCGGCATCGTTGGCCAATGCGCCGGCCTGCAATGTCCGCGCGACGGCTTCGTGCGCCGGCGACGCCACCGCCAACGGCGCGCCATCGAGGATGAAATCGCCCGCGGGGATGTAGCCGCTGCCGCCCACCTCCACGAGCTCGCTCGCGGTCACGATCGCCCGAACCGTCATTTCGTTGCGCGTCAGCGTGCCGGTCTTGTCCGAGCATATGACGGTTGCGGCGCCGAGCGTCTCTACCGCGGGCAGCTTGCGCACGAT
The DNA here is from genome assembly GCA_963758945.1 of uncultured Alphaproteobacteria bacterium. GTDB lineage: Bacteria > Pseudomonadota > Alphaproteobacteria > Rhizobiales > Xanthobacteraceae > VAZQ01. The sequence goes on from CAVWXY010000006.1 coordinate 255,041, forward strand.
GGCATTGGCCGCCGCCATGCGCCGCACGCCGAGGCTCAAGCCCACGGTCACGATCGCCGGCAAGGCCTCGGGGATGGCCGCCACCGCCAAGGCTACGGCAAACAGGAACAGGCTGAGAACCGTATTGAGATTGACCACCGACGTGGTGAGCAGGCCGGTCGCGAAAACCACCGCGCAAATGGCCAGCATGATGATGCTCAGGCGCTTGCCTGTGCGGTCGAGCTCCTGCTGCAGCGGTGTGGGTTCTTTTTCAGCGGCTTCGAGCAGCCCCGCGATGCGGCCGACCTCGGTTGCCATGCCGGTCGCGACCACGATGGCCCGGCCGCGCCCATATGTGGCGACCGTGCTCGAGTACAGCATGTTGCGGCGATCACCGATTCCGACATCGCCGTCGATGGCGTGAGTTTCCTTGGCGACCGGCATGCTCTCTCCGGTCAACGCAGCCTCGTCGGTATGCAGGTTGGCGCTTTCGATGAGCCTTGCGTCGGCCGGGATTCTGTCTCCGGCCTCGATCAGGACGATGTCTCCCGGAACGACCTGATCGGCCGCAATTCGCTGACGTTCGCCGTCGCGAATGACGGTCAATTCCGGCGCCGCAAGCGCCATCAGGGCCCGCACGGAACGCTCGGCGCGGGCTTCCTGGAAGAAGCCGAGCAGTGCGTTGAGCACGACGATGAGCAGGATGACGATGGCCTCGTAGGGCAGAGCGGTCTCGCGCGGGTCCTGCAGCAGCCATTCCACCATCGAGATCACAGTGGCGACGAGCAGAATGATCACCAGGAAGTTCTGAAACTGCTCGATCAGCCGTGCCCACCAGGGCGTTTCCGGCGCGCTCTTGAGTCGGTTCGCACCGTATTGCTCCAAACGCTGCTCGGCCTCGGGGCCGCGCAGGCCGTGCGCAGCGTCGGAGCCCAGCGCCGCGATCATCGCCTGCGTCGGCTGACAATGTGCCGCGGCCACAAGCGCGCCCGCTGGCTCGGCCAACCGCTCCGCCTGGCCCGCCGGCCTCTGATGCAGGTTCACGATGCGACCCCCATGGCTTTTCTCGACTGGCTGAGATTTTGGCGTCACGTCGGCTCTCCAGCGGAGCGGCCTACGGTCGACGCGGCTCGCTTTCGACCAGCCGCGCCAGCTGCTCCGGATCGATCTGCGAGGCCGCACAAATGCCAAACAGCGTGAGGGCGCCGGCGACGTCCCAATAGCTGATCTGGTCCGGCTCGCACGCGCCCTGGCCGCGCGGCGCTGCGACAATCGCTAGCAGGACGACCACGATGGCCATGGCGAAGAACAGCGTGCTGGTCGTCGGCAACACGAGGTCGTCCGGCAGCGCGGTCGCGCCACCCGCCATGGCGCCGAGGCCGCTCGCAACGGTCGCCGCGAAGGTCAGCTCCGGCCCGCACGGCCGGAAGCGAGCGCGATGCAGGGCACGCTTGGCGGGATGGGTGGTCGGCATTGGCGCTCCCCTCGGAAACCGGGCGGGCGTGCCCAAGTCCTGCTTTCTCCAGCACGAATTGTGTTATCGTTAGTCTGGCCGTTTTCGATTATGTAGGGATAGTTTAGTAACAATGAAACAGCGCAAAAGCAAGACGCTCGCCGCGCCGTCGGCGCAAGTCCCGCTCGCGAAGGCTGCAACTGCGACCAAGGATTTGCGCCGCCGAGCCGGCGGTTGGCTCAAGGAGCTCAGGAGCCGCGCAGGATTGTCGCAGGTCCAGCTCGCGGAACGGCTGGGCCTCAAATACTACACCTTCGTGTCCCAGGTGGAGAACGGTTTCGGTCGCGTGCCGATCGAGAGCATGGAGGCATGGGCCGGCGCACTCGACGTCGAGCCATCGGCGTTCGCGCGCCGCCTTCTGTCCTTTTACGAGCCGGAACTTCATCGCGTGCTGTTCGAGGTGGAGAAATGACGGTGATCGCGTTCCAACCGAAGTTGCCGCGGCGCGAGGGTCCGTGGCGCTCGGGCGAACTTGCGACCATGATGGAAGCCTTGGCGTTCCATGGCGAGCGCGGCGAGGCGGGCGCGTGGGCAACGGGCGTCACCGATATCGGCGATCCGCAATTCTATCTGCTCGGTCCGCCGCCGCGCGAAGAGTGCATGCTGTGCATCTCGCGCCTCGGCGGCACTTATGTGCTGGAGGACGGCGCCGGCCGCGTCCTGTTCGAGCACAACAGCCTGCTGCTGCTGGCCGAGCATGCGCGCGAGGTTATGCAGAGGAAGAGGGCACAGCTCGTCGCGCGCGCCACGCTCATCTGGTGCGCGGTTCGCGCCAGCTTCGAGGAGAAGCTCGAGACGCTCCCAGGCGAGGGCGAGGAGCTGCTCGCGCATCTCGCGCCGCAGCTCGCGGCATTGGCGTAAGGTCCGCGCCCGAAATCCCGGGGCGGGTTCGAGACCGATCGTCTCGCGGCCACGGCCGGGTCGCCGCGGGTCTCCCTCCTCCCGCTCGCTCCGACAGCGGCGGCCGGCGACGTTCACTGCTCGCGGAATGCCCGCCGCGCCTGATCGGTCAGTCGCCCGGAAATCGTTCCCGGTTCCGGCGGCCTGTTTCGAGCGGGTTGGGCCGGAATTCCTCGGATTGTCACATATTTCAAGCCACTATATTTTCCCGCGACGGTCCGGTGCCTGCAGAACGCATGGCAGTGATCGGCGCTCGCGCGGCGCGACATGCGAGTACTTGCGATCAGCGCCCAAGTGGCGCCACATCAATGACGCATGCGTGCTGTCGCGCCGCGACCGTACTTTGATCTCCGCGTCTTCCCCAGTCACCGATTCGTTGCAATGGCCATGCCCGCACCAGCAAAACGCCCCTCTGCGCGACGAGCGGCCAAGCCCCGGCCCACGGCTCGCACCGAACATCTGCCGGAATGGAATCTGGCCGATCTCTACGCCGGCCTAAACGACCCGCAGGTGAAGCGCGACCTCGATCGCGCCGATGCGGAAAGCCTTGCGTTCGAGGAGACCTACAAGGGCAAGCTCTCCGCGCTCGCGGAACGGCCGGACGCGGGGGCCGCGCTCGCCGAAGCGGTGAAGCGCTACGAGGTGCTCGACGATCTGCTCGGCCGGCTCACCTCCTATGCCGGTCTCGTCCACGCCGGCAACACCGTCGATCCCGCGCGGGCAAAATTCTACGCCGACGTGCAGGAGCGGATCACCGCCGCTTCCACGCATCTGCTGTTCTTCGTGCTCGAGCTCAATCGCGTCGATGACGCCGTGCTCGCCGCCGCCATGCAGGATCCCGCGCTCGGGCACTACCGACCGTGGCTCGACGACATACGCAAGGACAAGCCTTACCAGCTCGAGGATCGCATCGAGCAACTCTTCCACGAGAAGTCGGTGACGGCCTATTCGGCATGGAACCGGCTGTTCGATGAAACCATCGCCAGCCTGCGCTTCAAGGTCGGGCCGAAATCGCTCGCCATCGAGCCCACCCTCAATCTCATGCAGCACCCCAAGGCGGCGATGCGCAAGGCGGCGTCGCAGGCGTTGGCCAAGACCTTCAAGGAGAACCTGCGCACCTTCGCGCTGATCACCAATATCCTCGCCAAGGACAAGGAAATCTCCGACCGCTGGCGCGGCTTCGCCGACGTGGCGGACGCCCGCCACTTGTCGAATCGCGTCGAGCCCGAAGTCGTGGAGGCGCTGGTCGCGGCGGTGCGCGCGGCCTATCCCCGGCTGTCGCACCGCTACTACGCGCTCAAGGCGCGCTGGTTCGGCAAGAAGCGGCTGCCGCACTGGGACCGCAATGCCCCGTTGCCCAAGGCTCCAATCCGCACCATCGGCTGGAGCGAGGCGCGGTCGACCGTGCTCACCGCCTATGGCGCGTTCTCGCCCGAGATGGCGACGATCGCCGAGCGCTTCTTCAAGGACAACTGGATCGATGCGCCGGTCCGTCCCGGCAAGGCGCCGGGCGCGTTCGCGCACCCGACCGTGCCCTCGGCGCACCCTTACGTGCTGCTCAACTATCAGGGCAAGCCGCGCGACGTGATGACGCTCGCGCACGAGCTCGGCCACGGCGTGCATCAGGTGCTCGCTGCGCCGAACGGCGCGCTGATGGCGCCGACGCCGCTCACGCTCGCCGAGACCGCGAGCGTGTTCGGCGAAATGCTCACGTTCCGCAAGCTCCTCGCCAATGTCGACGATCAGCAGCGCAAAGCGATGCTGGCGGCCAAGGTCGAGGACATGATCAATACGGTGGTGCGCCAGATCGCGTTCTACACGTTCGAGCGCAAGCTCCACATCGAGCGCAGGAGCGGCGAGCTCACCGCGGAGCGCATCAACGCGCTGTGGCTCGAGGTGCAGCAGGAGAGTCTCGGACCCGCGATCGAGCTCAAGCCCGGCTACGAGACCTTCTGGGCCTATATCCCGCACTTCGTGCACTCGCCGTTCTACGTCTACGCCTATGCCTTCGGCGACTGCCTGGTGAACTCGCTCTATGCGGTCTACGAGCGCTCGGCCGAGGGCTTCGCCGAGCGCTACATGAAAATGCTCGCGGCCGGCGGCACCAAGCATCACTCCGAGCTTCTCGCTCCGTTCGGCCTCGATGCCCGCGACCCCGCCTTCTGGCAGGGCGGGCTCGGGGTGATCGAGCGGATGATCGCGGAGCTGGAGGGGTTGGAGCACCGTTAATCGCACGAACATCTCTGAAGCTACAATCGTAGATTGTATTGACCGAACATTCCTGATAAAATGCCCGCCGGTCCAAGTGGGAGGACGCGCCATGCCGTCCGGCCAAGTGCTCGGTTTCAATGATGTCTTCCGCACCGAAATCGCGGTCATCAATGATCGGCGCAGGGCTCAGGAACGCGATGCGATCGTCCTCCGGGAAGAAGAAGCCGCCGATTCCGCCGGCGAACCCGTTCTCGCTCCGAACGAGGACGGCAACCTCATCGGGCTGGCTTTGTCCGGGGGCGGCATACGCTCGTCGGCGTTCTGTCTCGGTGCCCTGCAGGCCTTGAACGAGGCCGGCGTCCTCGATCGCGTCGACTATCTCTCGACCGTTTCAGGCGGCGGCTATGTCGGGTGCTCGCTGTCCGCCGGCCTAGAGTCGACGCGCGGAGAGTTTCCGTTCGAAAGTCGCGTCGTCGAGGACGAGACGCCAGCGCTCCAGCACCTGCGCGATTATTCGAACTATCTCTTTCCCGGCGGCGCCGTCGACTTCTTGCGCAATGCCTCGATCTACGCCCGCGGTCTGGTCGCCAACTTCATCTTGATCATGCCGTTTCTGCTGGCCGCCGCGGCCGTCACGCTCCTGTTGCACCCCACGCCCGACGATCTGCCCCGCCATGAAGGCGTTTTCGGATTCGGTTATTTCGTGGTCAGTGCGTATCTGGGCATCGCCCTGCTGGTGGCGATCGTCGGCTGGAGTCTGCTTCGCTCGGCGAAGGGGCTGCAAGACAAGCCGGAAGTCCCGAGCGGGCCCACCACTTTCATCGGCTGGGCGGTCCTGGCAGTGCTGCTGGCCGCATTCTGCGAACTCCAGCCGTTCGTGCTTGCCGGAATGTCCGGCAAGCAACCCGGGTTTTTCGCAACCCTCTCGACATCCATCAACAAGCTCTCCGCAACGCTCGCGCCGGTCGCCGCGGTACTGGCTTTTCTCGGCGGCAAGCTTGGCGAATTCGTCAAGAGCGCGACCGAATCGTCCCGCACCCGAGCCAAGATTGCGGCCTACGCTGCCAAGGCGGCAATCTATGTCGCCGGGCTCGCCGTTCCGATCGTGCTATGGGCGATTTATCTCAATCTCGCGTATTGGGGGCTTTGCGTAAATTCCTCGCCGCAAGGCTGCGCCCCAGCATGGCTCGGTCTGCGGGCGTTCGGCGCGCATCCCGCCGCCATGTTCTACCTCCTGATCGCTGCCGTCTTCTTCGTGATGTCGCTGCTCATGCAACCCAACGCCAATTCGCTGCATCCGCTCTATCGTGACCGGCTGGGCAAGGCCTTCCTGTTCGAGCCGCGGCCCAGGTTGCGGAAAAACGAGGAGCTCAAGCCGCTGCGGATGTCCCTGAGCCAGCTGTCCGGCAGATATGGGCCGTATCACCTCATCAATACCGCGCTGAACATCCAGAACTCGAAGACGGCGAACAAGCGTGGTCGCAATGCGGATTTCTTTTTGCTCAGCCAGAACTTCATCGGCAGCGAAACGACCGGCTACGTCGCAACCCGCGACGTCGAGAAGATCGCGACCGGACTCGATCTCGCGACCGCGATGGCCGTTTCCGGCGCAGCCGCGTCCTCGAATATGGGAGCGCAAAGCATCAAGCCGCTCACTCCGACCTTGGCGATCCTGAACATTCGGCTCGGCTATTGGCTGCGAAATCCGTTGCGCGTGGGCAAACCCGAGTTCTGGAAGTTTCGCAACATATGGGCGAACTTCTATTTCCTCCTGGAGCTTCTCGGCCACCTCAACGAGCGCCGCAAATCAGTCTATCTGTCGGATGGCGGGCACATCGAGAACCTGGGCCTCTACGAGTTGCTCAAGCGCCGCTGCCGCGTGATCATCGTGGTCGACGCCGAAGCCGATTGGGAAATGGCCTTCGGTTCGTTCAACACGCTCGTTCGTTACGCCCGCATCGACCTCGGGCTGGAGATCGATCTCCCCTGGCAACAGATCACCGACGTGAGCCGGGCCACCAGCAAGGCGATAGACGAGCATGGCGACTGCCCCAAGCTGAAGGGGCCGCATTGCGCCATCGGCACGATCAACTATCCCTGTGGTCGCAAAGGCGTCCTCGTCTACATCAAGTCGTCATTGACCGGCGACGAGAACGACTACGTTTTCCATTACCGCAAGCGCTACGCCGACTTTCCGCACGAGACCACGCTCGACCAGATGTTCAGCGAGGAGCAGTTTGAGGCCTATCGGGCCCTCGGCTACCACGCGGCCTACGGCCTGTTCGACCGCCGCGACGACTTTGCGAAGCTCGATCCCAAGGAGTTTCCGAAGGCACAAGAGCAAGCGGCGCTGCTCGATGAGCTGTTCCCGCGCGTGACCACGGGCAGCCCGCCAGCGCCATTTCGCAGCTTCAGCGAGCGGTTCTCGGATGAACGGCCCCGTCTCATTTGTTAACGCCTTTCCGGAGGCGGCGTAGGTCCTCCGTAGTTCCGCCTCGGTCTTCCCGCGCTGGGTGGCTTCGCCTATATCTGGCGAGGGCCCCACATTCTCATGACCGACCGCGAAGCCAATCGTTTCTCCGCCCGCGCCGCCCGCTACGCCCGCGTCGGCGCCAATATGAGCGGGGTGGCCGCCCGCATCGCCGGTGCGCGTCTGTTCGGGCTCACGCTCGATCGCGGCAGGAACGCGACCGAGCTCGCGGCCGCGCTCGGCGGTCTCAAGGGGCCGATCATGAAAGTGGCCCAGCTCATGGCCACGATTCCCGACGCCCTCCCGACGGAATACGCGACCGAGCTGATGAAGCTGCAAAGCGAGGCCCCGCCCATGGGGTGGGCCTTCGTCAAGCGCCGCATGGCCGCGGAGCTCGGCACCGACTGGCAAAAGAAATTCTCCAGCTTCGAGCATCATCCCGCCGCGGCCGCTTCGCTCGGCCAGGTGCATCGCGCCCGCGCCCATGGCGGTGTCGGTATCGGTGCAGGTGCCGCCCTCGCCTGCAAGCTGCAATATCCCGACATGCAGTCGGCGGTCGAGGCGGATCTGCGGCAGTTGCAGCTGATCTTCGCCATCCACCGGCGCATGGATCCCGTCATCGACACCAGCGAAATCGCCAAGGAAATCGGCGCGCGCATCCGCGAGGAGCTCGACTACCGGCGCGAGGCCAAGCACGTGATGCTTTACCGCAGAATGCTCGACGGCATCGAGCAGATTCGCGTGCCGCGAGTATGGCCCGAGCTGTCCACCGGCCGGCTGCTCACGCTCGATTGGCTCGAAGGGCGCCCGCTGCTCGAGCACAAGGCCGCCGATCTCGCCACCCGCAACCGGCTCGGCACGGCGATGTTCATGGCGTGGTGGTGGCCGTTCAGCCGTTTCGGCGTGATCCACGGCGATCCGCATCTCGGCAACTACACCGTGTTCGACGCCGGCGGCCGTCCCACCGGCATCAATCTCCTGGACTACGGCTGCATCCAAATCTTCCCGGCCAAATTCGTCGGCGGGGTGGTCGATCTCTACCATGGCCTGCTCAAGGGCGACGACGACCTCGTCGTGCACGCCTACCAGACCTGGGGCTTCAAGCGGCTCGATCGTGACCTGATCGAGGTGCTCAACATCTGGGCGCGGTTCATCTACGGCCCCTTGCTCGACGATCGGGTGCGCAGCCTCGCCGACGGGGTCAAGCCGTCCGAGTACGGGCGGCGGGAAGCATTCCGCGTGCATCAGGCGCTCAAGCGGCGAGGCCCGGTCACGGTGCCGCGCGAGTTCGTGTTCATGGACCGCGCCGCCATCGGGCTCGGGGCGGTGTTTCTGCATCTGCGCGCCGAGCTCAATTTTCACCAGCTGTTCAATGCGGCGATCGAGGATTTTTCCGTGCGCCGCGTCGCCGATCGGCAGCACGCGGCGCTCGCCGCCGTCGGCCTCGACCGGCCGCAATCGGAGCGCTGAGGGACGCGGCGGCGGCAGCAGCGTCAGACGACCGTCCGGAGCGGCAGCGATGGCGACCGCCGACACGACGAGGGCGCAGAGGTTGGTGGGCGCCGTTGCCCTGATAGGGTAATTGCGCTAAGCCCCGGCTGCCGATGACGAGGGAATTTGGAGGAGCGAATGGCCGACCACGGTCAGGTCGAATACGCGACGGCGGAGGGCAACGACCTGCCGGCGCACCAGGCGATGTACGACCGGTTCGTGCATTTGATCGTCGTCGGCGGAGCCCATGTCGTCACTATCGTCCTGGGATTGGCGATCGGCGCCGTCGCGGGCCACTGGCTCGTCGCCATCGCCGTCATGTTGATTGGCACCGGTGTGTCCATTCACGGCTTCGCAACCGGAGCGAGACTGCCCAGTGCCGTGATGGTGATCATCGCGCTGCTCGCGCTTGCGCTTACCTCGGGCGGCTGACGCGGGGTTTTACGCCGGTCTCGAGGAGGTGAGCGAATGCGCATTGCGGTCGCGCGGGAAGCGGAGCCGGCGGAGGACCGCGTGGCCGCGACGCCCGAAACGGTCAAGAGGATGAAGGCGCTCGGGGCCGAGGTCGTGGTCGAGCCCGGCGCCGGAACGAAGTCCGGCATCCCCGACGCCGACTTCGTCGCAGCGGGCGCGGCCGTGACGACCGACGCCGTCAAGGACGCCGACGTCGTGCTCAAGGTGCGCCGCCCGTCGAGCTCCGAGCTTGCCGGCTACAAGAAGGGCGCGCTGGTCATTGCCGTCATGGACCCCTACGGCGAGGACGCCGCGCTCAAGGCGATGGCGGATGCCGGAGTCACCGCCTTCGCGATGGAGCTGATGCCGCGCATTACCCGTGCGCAGGTGATGGACGTGCTCTCGAGCCAGGCCAATCTCGCCGGCTACCGCGCGGTCATCGACGCTGCCGCCGAGTACGGCCGTGCGCTGCCGATGATGATGACGGCGGCCGGCACGGTGCCGGCGGCGAAGGTCTTCGTCATGGGTGCCGGCGTCGCCGGCTTGCAGGCGGTCGCGACCGCGCGGCGGCTCGGCGCCATCGTGACCGCGACCGATGTCCGCCCGGCCGCGAAGGAGCAGGTGGAGAGCCTGGGCGCCAAGTTCGTCGCGGTCGAAGACGAGGAATTCAAACAGGCCGAGACCGCCGGCGGCTATGCCAAGGAAATGTCCAAGGAATATCAGGCCAAGCAAGTCGCGCTGGTCGCCGAGCACATCAAGAAGCAGGACATCGTGATCACGACCGCGCTGATCCCGGGCCGGCCGGCGCCGCGGCTCGTCTCCAAGGAGATGGTCGCTTCGATGCGGCCGGGCTCGGTGATCGTCGATCTCGCGGTCGAGCGCGGCGGCAATTGCGAGCTCGCCAAACCCGGCGAGGTCGTGGACGCGGACGGCGTCAAGATCGTCGGCCATCTCAACGTGCCGGGCCGCATCGCCGCCTCCGCGTCGAGCCTCTACGCCAAGAACCTCTTCGCCTTCCTCGAGATCCTGGTGGACAAGAACGCCAAGGCGCTCGCAATCAAGTGGGACGACGAGATCGTGAAGGCGACCGCGCTGACGCGCGACGGCGCCGTGATCCATCCGAGTTTTGCGCCCAAGAGGGCGCCTCAGAGCGCGGCGTGAGAGCGACGCGCGCCGCCGCTTGCGACGGAGACCGTTCATGCTGACCGTGATCCCAGCCGGCAAGCTCGCAACCGTGGGAGCCGCCGCCGCGCTTGCTCCCGCGGCCCCGGATGTCGCGCCCGACATCACCCTCGCCCAGCTCGACATCATCGCGGCGGCGAGCGGCGGCGCAATGCATGCGGCGACCGGCGGCACGGTCGATCTCTTCGTGTTCCGGTTCTCGATCTTCGTGCTGGCGATCTTCGTGGGCTATTACGTGGTGTGGTCGGTGACGCCGGCCTTGCACACCCCGTTGATGTCGGTGACCAACGCGATCTCCTCGGTGATCGTGGTCGGCGCCCTGCTCGCCGTCGGCGTTCCGCTGGCGGGCGACGGGGCGGGGCCGATCTGGGCGCGCGCGCTCGGCTTCGTCGCGCTGGGCCTTGCCTCGGTCAACATCTTCGGCGGCTTCCTGGTGACGCAACGCATGCTGGGCATGTACCAGAAGAAAAAGAAGTGACGGGAGTGGCCGGTGTCCGCTGATTTCGCCGCGCTGCTCTATCTCGTCGCCGGGGTCCTGTTCATCCTGGCGCTGCGCGGGCTTTCGAGCCCCGAGACCAGCCGGCAAGGCAACCTTTTCGGCATGGTCGGCATGGCGATCGCCATCGGCACCACGCTCGGCTTTCATCCGCCCGACGGCATCGGTGCCTGGGCGCTCGTCGTTCTCGGCTTCGCAGTCGGCGGCGGCACCGGTGCCGTGATCGCGCGGCGCGTGCCGATGACGGCCATGCCCGAACTGGTGGCCGCGTTTCATTCCCTGGTCGGCATGGCGGCGGTGCTGGTGGCGGCCGGCGCGCTCTATGCGCCCGCCGCTTTCGACATCGGCACCGTCGGTGCGATCCACAAGCCTAACCTGGTCGAGATGTCGCTCGGCGTCGCGATCGGTGCCGTGACCTTCACCGGCTCGGTGATCGCGTTCCTCAAGCTGTCCGGCCGCATGAGCGGCGCGCCGATCATGCTGCCCGCCCGCCATGCCATCAATATCGCGCTCGCCGTGGCCATTGTTGCGCTGATCTTCTGGTTCGTGCGCGCCGAGAGCCATCTCGCCTTCTGGCTCCTCACCTTGGCGGCGTTCGTCTTCGGCGCGCTGATCATCATCCCGATCGGCGGCGCCGACATGCCGGTCGTGATCTCGATGCTCAACTCCTATTCGGGTTGGGCGGCCGCCGGCATCGGCTTCACGCTGGGGAATTCCGCGCTCATCGTCACCGGCGCGCTCGTCGGCTCCTCCGGCGCGATCCTGTCCTACATCATGTGCAAGGGCATGAACCGCAGCTTCGTCTCCGTCATCCTCGGCGGCTTCGGCGGCGAGGTCGCCGGGCCGGCCGCCGGCAAGGAGCACCGGCCGGTGAAGCAGGGCTCGGCTGAGGATGCCGCCTTCACGCTCAAGAACGCCGGCAAGGTCATCATCGTGCCGGGTTACGGCATGGCGGTCGCCCAGGCGCAACACGCGCTGCGCGAGATGGCGGACCGGCTCAAGAAGGAAGGCGTCGAGGTGAAATATGCCATCCATCCCGTCGCCGGCCGCATGCCCGGCCACATGAACGTGCTGCTGGCTGAGGCCAACGTGCCCTATGACGAGGTGTTCGAGCTTGAGGACATCAATTCGGAATTCGCACAGGCCGACGTCGCCTTCGTCATCGGGGCCAACGACGTGACCAACCCGGCGGCCAAGGAGGACCCGTCCTCGCCGATCTACGGCATGCCGGTGCTCGAGGTCTGGAAGGCCGGCACGGTGATGTTCTCCAAGCGCTCGCTGTCGTCCGGCTACGCCGGCATCGACAACACGCTGTTCTACCGCGACAACACCATGATGCTGTTCGGCGACGCCAAGAAGATGACGGAGGAGATCGTCAAGGCGATGTAAGCCGGATGGGGAAACGCCAGAGGACGGGTATCTTGCCTCCGGCGTTCGTCTCCCGCCTTGGTCAATCAATCGCTCCGCGCGTCCGCAATTCCTCGATCAGGTCCTGCATGCTGCGGCGCAGGCCATGCATCTGGTCGAGCAAGTGCAGGACGACCGAGATGCCCTCGTCGTTGACGCCGAGATCCTCGCGCAGATCGCGAATGAGCTGGGCGCGCGCGAGATCGACGTCGGAGAACATGAGCTCGGGCTCGGTCTGCGGCGGAACGAGCCAGCCGGCCGAGATCCACGCCTCGAGCGATCGATGCTCCACGTGGGCGCGGAGCAGGAATTCCTGAACCGTGATCATTCATGCCTCCAGGTGCCGGCGGGGATTCTGGTCCTTGCCCGCCTGCCAGCGCTGCGCGAATTCCTCGAGCTCCGGATCGAGCTGCTCCGGCAGAACGATCTTGAGCGTCACGTATTCGTCGCCCTGGCTCTTGTCGCCGCGCGGGGCACCCTTGCCCCTGAGCCTGAGCACGGTGCCGGTATTCGCGCCCTTGGGCACGGTCATGCGCACCGGGCCGGTCGGGGTCGGCACGTCGAGCCTTGCTCCGAGCACGGCCTCCGACAGGCTGATCGGCAATTCAAGATGGATGTCGTCGCCCTTGCGCGTGAAGAACTTGTGCGGCTCGACCTCGATCTCGACCAGCGCGTCGCCGGCGGGACCGCCGCCGATCCCAGGCCCGCCCTTGCCGCGCAGCCGCAGGACCTGCTTGTCCCTCGTGCCCGCCGGAATGAGCACGTCGAGGGTGCCGCCGTCGGGCAGCGTAATGCGTTTGGTCGTGCCGTTGACCGCTTCCAGGAACTCGACCGGAAGGCGGTAGAGCGCGTCCTGCCCGCGCATGCGAAACCGAGCCTCGCCGCGCCGCCCGAATATGTCCCTGAGGATGTCCTCCTGTTCCATGAAATCGGCATAGCCGCTGGCGTCGCTGTAGCCGTGCGCCTGTGCGTCGGCACCGTGGAAATCGCGATAATAGCGCTCGCGCGGCCGCTCGTTCCCCGCGGCATCAATCTCGCCCTTGTCGAAGCGCGCGCGCTTCTCCGCATCGCCCAGGACGTCGTAGGCCGCGGAGACCTGCTTGAATTTCTCCTCCGCTTGCCGATCGCCGGGATTGAGGTCCGGATGCAGCTTCTTCGCCAGTTGGCGATAGGCCTTGCGGATCTCGTCCTGCGTCGCCTCCGGCTTCACGCCCAGGACAGCGTAGGGATCCTCGCTCACGCCGCGCTCCTTTTCGGTTCTCTCGCGACCGTAAAGAACGCGAGCCGCCGGCGGAAATCAAGCAGCGCGGGTCGCGGCGGACCGCGCATGCGTCCGACGGTGGCGGTAAAGCGCGTTGAGACCTAGAATTCGCCGCCCGGAACTCGATGGTCCGGCGCGCAACCGCCGGTGACATCGGGACTGCTTTCATGCCCGTAGGCGTGCCGAAGGAGATCAAGGACAGCGAATACCGCGTGGAGCTCATTCCTTCGGCGGGGTGCGAGTAGGCCCGCAACGGCCGCCACGTCGTCGAGACCGGCGCCGGACTGGGCGCGGGTCTCGCCGACCCGCGGCCGCGCCCACATTTTGGTTATGGCAATCTCGGCCAAGACACGGCAACGTGAGCAAAGCGTTCCTTGACCAGCCTGTTATTTTGCTCCGAGAGTCACCAACATCTGCCTTGAGGTGCAAGATGAAGATGCTTGCGACCAAGAAGATGCTTGCGACCAAGATGGCGCTTGCGACTTCGGTAGTGCTCGCAGCGCTGCTCTCCAGCGGGGTTGCCGATGCGCGGAAATATCGTGTAGCGCCCAAGCCCTATGATGCCCGCCAGTCCTGGCCGAGGGGTTCCCGCTTCACTCCCGAGGAGCAGCGGATCATCGACTCGATCACTGAAAACGATTGGCGCAACGGCAGATGAGAGGCAATTGCGATTCAATGCGGCGTGGACGAGGTCCATAAGCCGACGTCAGACGGGACCGAGACGAGGCTAAAGCATGATCCCGAAAAGTGTGCAGCGGTTTTCGGAAAAGATCATGCTCAGACAAGAAGCTAGATCGGGATGACAATTCGAAGAAGAGTCATCCCGCTCTAGTCGCCCGCTTCAACCAATTTGAAAGGATTTAGTGATTCGCTTTCGTCGCCAACGACTGGCGAGGAGGCAATCATGGCTGCGAAGGAGATTTCGGTAAAGAAGTATGTTGTGAGGCTGAGCGGCGAGGAACGCGAACGGCTTGAAACGTTGATTCGGAAAGGAAAGAGCCCGGCGCGCCGGGTACTGAAGGCGCGGATCTTGTTGAAGGCCGATGTCTCGGAAGCTGGCAAAGGGCGGAGCGACAACCGGATCATCGAAGCTCTGGAAACCAGCACATCCATGGTTTACCGGGTGCGCAAACAACTGGTGGAAGAAGGCTTCGAGGCCGTGTTGAGCCGCAAGCCGCGCGCGATGCCTGCCGTTGCTCGGATTTTTGACGGCGAGAAGGAGGCCAAGCTGATTGCCTTGGCCTGTTCCAAGCCGCCCAAAGGACGCGCACGCTGGACCTTGCGGTTGTTGGAGAACAAGGTGGTAGAACTCGGCATTGTCGATCGTGCCAGCGACAGCACGATCGGGCGTGCGCTCAAAAAAACACTCTTCAGCCCCATCGCCGCCAGCACTGGGTCATCCCGCCGAAGGCCAACAGCGCGTTCGTAGCCGCTATGGAAGACGTGCTGGCCGTCTACACGCGGCCACGCGACGGCGATTGTCCGCTGGTTTGCCTCGACGAGACCTCGAAGCAACTCATTGCCGAAACGCGCGTGCCGATCTCGATGAAAGCGGGACGCCCGGCCCGTTTCGATTATGAGTACGAGCGCAATGGCACCGCCAATCTCTTCATGATGTTTGCTCCGCTCGAAGGCTGGCGCCACGTCAAGGTAACAGATCGCCATACCGCCCTGGATTACGCTCGCGTCTTGAAAGACTTGGCCGACATCCACTTCGCGCACGCCAAGACCATCGTTCTGGTCCAGGACAATCTCAGCATCCACAGCAAGGCTTCACTCTACGAAGCCTTTCCAGCCGTCGAAGCCAGGCGCCTGGTCGAGCGCTTCGAATGGCACTACACTCCAAAACACGGCAGCTGGCTCAATCTGGCCGAGTCTGAACTCGGCGTCCTAACGTCCC
The DNA here is from genome assembly GCA_963758945.1 of uncultured Alphaproteobacteria bacterium. GTDB lineage: Bacteria > Pseudomonadota > Alphaproteobacteria > Rhizobiales > Xanthobacteraceae > VAZQ01. Next base: position 270,304 of record CAVWXY010000006.1, read on the forward strand.
AGTGCCTCGATCGCCGCATTCCCAACAAACAAATCCTCATCGACGAAATCGCCGCCTGGGAGCACGACCGCAATGCCAACCACACCAAAGCAGACTGGCAATTCACCACCAAAAATGCTCGCATCAAACTTAAGCATCTATACCCTGCAATCTGATTGAATCAGGCGACTAGGCCGATTGCGCCGAGAACCGTGCCGACGACCTTCTGCTGGCCTGGTCGCCCCATGTACGACTGGTAGGCGCAGAAGGTTGCGATCCCCAATATGGGAATGAAGAACACAAGATCGACGCGAATGTTGCAGTCCGCATCGCACAGGACGCCGGTCGCCACCAGACGCTCGTAGACAGCGTATAGCAGCCACAGAATGGCCGCCACGATCACGGCCAGACGCGGTCGTTGCCATCCCGCCACCAGGAGGATCACGGCCATCATTCCGGCGGCGATCGCGAATATGTTCATCGTACTTCTCCCAATGCCCCCCTCGTCCATATCGTCCATTGAGTGGAAGCAATGTGCCCGCCGAACGATACGCTAGCATGGCATGCGCATTCGCTTCTGCTACACCGCATATGTCGCTTATTGCGCAGGTTTTCGGACGCCGGCAATCACGATGCTAACCATGCGCGCGGGTGGCCGGCGTTCGAAAAGCGCCAAGGCACGAAATCGCGGCGGGAGGTGGTGCGGGGCGGTGCCGCGGGCGCTATGGGGATTATATGAGCGGGGCACTGTCAAGCCCGATTTCTGTGGGCGCTTTCTTCCTTGCTTTTGCGCTTTCTTTTGTTCGACCGCGCCGCAGGCTTTCTTTCGCCCCGACCGTAGATTTCGGACGCCGGCGCGCGCAGAAGCTGTCAAGGTCGGCCGTCGCTCCGCCATAGAGGCACACTTCGACGTTTCCAGGCCGCGCCTTGACAGCTTCGAGCACGGCGGCAGACTGGATGGTTACGGGCCGGAAGAACGCTCGGTTGTCGAGTTTTTCTTACCTCTTCTCTGTTTGCTTCGGGATGCTTGTCGTTTGCGGGTTCAGCGTCAATGTCCATGTCGCGTGCGATGATCGCATCAGCTTATATCCGGCAGCTCCGTTCCGGCTTGCCACTCTGCTGCATGCATGGACGATCGCGCAGGTAGGACGGGGCTCATCTTTGGCACGGCAGACTGGCTGAGCCAGATCTGCAAATCCCCATAACAGCCACACCTCCGACCCGCCCGACGCACCCGAAGGAGCGTCGGAACTGTAGACAACTCGCCACCAGTGTCGTTACCGGTTGGCGAGCATGGCACCTTGCGGCACGAGGCCCTGTTCAAGGAAGCGCCACAGCGCGATCGCCAATTTACGCGCAACCGCAATGATCATGATCCGTCGGATACGCCCGCTCTGCCCTGCGGTTCGCTGCACAAACCACCGGGTGATTGCACTCTTTGGCTGGTGCTTGAGCCAGAGCCAAGCCGCCTGGATCATGGTCCCGCGCACTTGGCCTCGCCCCGCTCGCGAGATCCCCTGGGATCGCTCCACGTCGCCGCTGTCGTGAGGACTCGTTGCAAGACCGAGAAAGCCGGCTACCTGCCGCCGGTTGTCGAATTGGCGATAGTAGACCTCGCGTGTCATGACGGCGGCAATGGCTGGTCCGATCCCGTTCAAAGACATCAACTGAAGTCTCTTTTTCTCGGTGGCCTTGCAGGGCGTCGGAGCTTGGTCGCGCTCGCGTTCGAGCGTTGCAATCTGCTCCTGTATAAGCGCCAGCCTCGCGATCTCCCGAGTGATCTCGCTTACAAGCCGTGGCGGCAATGGACGTCCATCTCCAGTGACGAGCTTGTCGATCTGCAAGGTCCTGTACTTACTCTTCACGTTGATGCCGCGAATGCCTTGACCGAACAGCAGGCCCTTGATGCGATTGATGTGAGCTGTCCTTTCACGGACCAAGCGGTCGCGCTCGCGATGCGAGCGCCGGAGATCCTCCTCGTCGACATTGGGAACGCGGACCACCGACCAGACGTGGCGATCACCCTGGCCCCATGCCATCAGCGCCCGCAGCAACATGCCAACATCGATCCGATCCGTCTTCGCCCTGCGTGCGCGCCGGTTGACCTGCATACTGGCCGCATCGACCACCAGGCATTCAATGCCGCGTGCCTTGAGAAACCGTGCCAGCCAGAAGGCATCGTATCCGGCCTCGTAGCAAATCACGATCGACGGCGCCTTGCCGCTCATCTTGGCCCAGCGATCGCGGGCTGCTGTGAGTTTCGCCATCAGCCCTACCGTATCCCCGCCTCTGATCGGATACAAACTCGGCTGCGCTCGATCGGGAAATTGGAGGGCCAAGAGCCAGCTGTTCTTGCTCAGCTCCAATGCACCGTGGAGGATAGTCTCGGCAGGCGTATCAGTGATTGCATGATCCATTTGCAGGTCTCCTTACGTCACGATGGGACGAAGGAGAGTGCAGAAGACTGAGGCGGCCCTTCGTCCGCCTCATAGCATCTTTGGCCGCGGCGTGAAGGTGGAGGAGGTTGGCGCGGAGCGGGAGCGGCGATCGGTTGCTGGCAATGCTGGGGTGAAGACGCAGCAGAGTCGTGGTCGGCTGGATGGTGGGCGCCTGGATTGGCAGCGCAGCGAGCTGTAAATCGAGCGCAGCATCGCGAGCGCTACCGTTGCTGGACACGAACCAGCGAGAATGACGCCTGTCACTACGGTCGTCGATCGGTTGCGACGGGGTCATGAGGTATCGATCCTGATCTCTTGCGATGTGGGGGTTGGCCGGTGCGTAGGCTGGCATCCGCGTGCGAAGCTCTCGATGATGATCATGCGGCCACCGCAACAGGGACATGGTCGCGGCGGCACGTGCGGCTCGTCGGCCGCTGCGGCCTCGGACGTCTCGGGCTGTTTCGGGCGGGACGGAGCGGCGAGCAACTGGCGGGCGCGTGCGATGGTGGCGACGCGGTTACCGCTGGCGAGCAGTCCATAGTGGCGGATGCGGTGGAAGCCCTTGGGCAGCACGTGGATCAGGAAGCGCCGAATGAACTCGCCGGTCGCCAGCGTCATCGTCTTGTAGCGGCCTGGCCCCTCGATCCGATAGTCCTTGTACTTGAAGGTGACGCCGTTCTCGCCGGCGGACAGCAGCCGGCGATTGGAGATGGCGACGCGGTGGGTATAGCGCGACAAATAGCGCAACACTTGCTTGGGCCCGGCGAACGGCTCTTTGGCGTAGACCACCCAATCGATCTCGCGCAGTGGCTTCAGATAGGCATCGAATGCAGCCTTGTCGGTGAGCCGCACATGATCGCCGAAGAACTGCAGGTGGTCGTGCGCCGCGACCAGCATCTCCAGAAACAGCCGGCGGAACAACGCCGAGAGGACCTCAACTGGCAAAAAATAGCGCGGTCGGCAGGCGATCCACTTCGATCCATCCGGCGACAGGCCGCCACCCGGCACGACCATGTGGACGTGCGGATGGTGCGTCATCGCCGAGCCCCAGCTGTGGAGCACGGCGGTGATGGCGATCCTGGCACCGAGCCGCTTGGGATCGGCGGCGATGGTGAGCGTGGCCTCGGCGGCCGCCTTGAACAGGAGATCGTAGATCACCGCCTTGTTCTGATAGGCGATGTCGCGGATCGCGCTCGGCAGTGTGTACACTACATGAAAGTACGGCACTGGCAGCAACTCGGCCTCGCGCGCAGCCAGCCATTCCTTGGCCGCCGCGCCTTGGCACTTCGGGCAATGCCGGTTACGGCAGCTGTTATAGGCGATGAGCGTGTGCGCGCACTTCTCGCAACGCGCGACATGGCCGCCGAGCGCGGCGGTGCGGCAGCGCTCGATCGCGCTCATGACCTTCATCTGGTCGAGGCTGACGTGACCGGCATTGGCTCGGCGCCACGCCGCCCCGTGGTCGCGGAAGATATCCGCGACCTCCAGCGCCGGACGGGACATGGCCGCGGGCAGCTACGCCGGCGGCTGGACTTTCCGGTGCTTGCTGGGCTTCTTGCGTGGCTGCGCCAGCAGGTCGAGCGGGCTCTCGATGCCGGCGATCATGCCGGTGGCGACGCGCGTGTAGCGCGCCGTGGTGTCCAATTTGTCGTGACCCAGCAGCGCCTGGATCTTTCTGATATCGGTGCCGCGATCGAGCAGGTGGGTCGCAAAGCTGTGGCGCAGCGCATGCAGCGTCACGCCCTTCTTGATCCCAGCCGCCTCGGCCGCCGCATGGAACAGGCGGCTCAGCTGGCGGGTGGTCATCGGCTTGCCAGGCCTGCGGCCAGGAAATAGCCAACGTTCTTGAACGGGCGTCGTGGCATCGTAACCCCGGCGCGCCTTCCACCATTGCCGCAACAGAGCAAGCGTCTCCGGTGACAGCATGACATTGCGATCCTTGCGGCCCTTGGACTGCTCGATGCGAATGATCTTCTGCGCGCTGTCGATATGCTTGACCTTCAGCCGGACCACCTCGCCGGCGCGCAGGCCGCAGCCATAGCTGAGACTGAGCAGCACACGGGCCTTGAGGTTGCTGGCGACCGCCAGCAGGCGCTTGGTCTCGTCCGGGCTCATCACCAGCGGGACCTTCTGGGGCTCGCGCAGATGATAGATCTCGGCGGCAAGATCCAGCCGCCGCAGCGTCACGCGGAACAGGAACCGCAGCCCGGTCATGATGCGGTTGCGATTGCAGATACTCATGCCGGTCTCGGCCAGCTGCAGCTGGAACCGGCGGATATCCTCCGCTGTGGCCGTGTCAGGCGAGCGCCTCAGGAACGCGACGAACCGCTTGCAGCTGCGGAGGTGGCCTCTTTGCGTCCCCGCACAGAGCTTGCGCGCGTTCATGTCCTCGATCATGCGCTGGCGCAGCGGGCTGACGGCATCCATGCTCATGGTAACTCCTGTCTTGGGATGAGGTTGGCGACACCTCGATCCTTAAGACAGGGCACCTCGCCCGCTACCAACGATCTCTTCCCTGGGGACAGTGCTCACGCCGACCCCGCAGCCGCCACTATCGCGAAGCGATTTAGTGCTATGGCACATCGCGTCAGTTCGCGGCAACGCAGCGCGTCGGTCACTTTCGGAGCGAAGCGGACATGAGGTGACTTGCCGCTTTAGCCTGCCCCGTCGAGATTGACCCGAACCGGTCATTCCAGCGCGACGCGGACGCCGCTGCGGAGCCCTGCCTGTTCGATGGCCTTTTGGACGACCCCAGTTCGCCTCGCCTCGGTGAGTATCTCCACGAGTCTGGCTAACGCCGCACCCGATCGTCCTTTCGGCAATGCTACTGCCACCCGCACGGTGTTGAACGCGTCCGGAAGGACCTTCGCTTCAGGGTAGCTACCGACAATCGAGTCAATAAGTCCCGAGTCCGCGCCAAATACATCTGCCTTGCCGCCGCGTAGTATTTCGACGGCATCCGCAGGGAAATTCGCGGTCAGCGGAATGCGCACGAGTTCTGCTGATTTGAGCGTCCGGGTCAGAAACCGGTCTGATGGACTATTCTGAATGGTCCCCACTTTACACCCCGGCCGGTCGACCTGGTCGCTCGTGAGGTCGCGTCCTGCTGCGGCGAGATACAATAGATCGATCAACCAAACGTCCGGGGTTACGTCGGCTTTATCCGTAGGCGCGAGAACACGTGGTCCAATTGCGATATCCCATTCGCCCTTGCCGAAGCTCTGTTCGTAGGCTTGTGGATTGGGATAGATGACAGGCTCGAACGGTGCTCCGAGCCTGTTCGCGATGAACCTACCTATGGGCTCACCTACGCCGCCCAACACGCGTATCCCGATGACGGCTCCACGCAGGCTTCCCGTCGGTGCGAGTTCTGATGCGGGCATCGGCTGCGCCATGGAAGTCTCCCCTGCTGCTAGGCAGTTTATCGGAGTCCGATATGCAGGGGAACGCGATGGCTGATGACCGCTGTTGGCACCCGATGCCTGTACCCGCGTGTTTTCGCGTGAAGGGCCGAGCGCAAGGATGGAAGAATACGCATCTACGATGATAATGTCGTGCTGACCTGGCTGGCGCTTTCGAACCGGAGGCGGGCGCGCGATGTCTCGGATCTTGGTCGGTAGCTTGCTCCTCGGCGGCGCAATGGCGATGTCGGCGGCCGCCCAGAACGCGCCGGGGGTGACCGATCGCGAGATCAAGATCGGCCAGACGATGCCTTATACCGGTCCGGGTGCCTGGCTCTCGGCTTTCGGTCGGGCCGAGAAGGCCTACATGCAAATGATCAACGATCAGGGTGGCATCAATGGTCGCAAGATCAACCTGATCAGTGTCGACGACGGCTACCTGCCGTGGCGAACCGGCAACGAGACGCGCAAGCTGGTCGAAGTGGAGCACGTTGCCGTTACTTTCGGTTCGATCGGGACGCCCACTCAGCTCGCGGTCGCGAAATATCTCAACGAGCGAAAAATTCCGCAGCTGTTCATCGAGAGCGGCGCTTACCGTTGGGGCAATTACAAGGAGACGCCCTACACGATCGGCGGCGTGCGCCCGAGCTACCGACTGGGAGCGCGTCTTTATGCCCGACATATTCTCCGGGAAAATCCAAATGCAAGAATTCTGTATCCTCTATGAGGACAATGACTTCGGTCGCGACTATACGGCCGGCGTGCGCGACGTGCTGGGCGACAAATACGCCGCGACCGTGAGGGAAGCGACCTATGAGTTCACGGATGCCTCGATCGACCGGCAGATCGTCGAGCTCAAGGCCGACGGCTGCCAGGCCCTGATCGCAGCCACCCTCCCGCCGTTGGCCGTGCAGGCGATCCGGAAGGTCAACGCTCTCGGCTGGAAGCCGATTTTCTTCATCACCAGCATCTCAGCCTCGGTACCCATCGTCCTTTGGCCCGCCGGGCTCGAGGGCAGCATCGGTTTGTTGTCCTCGGCCTTTGCCAAGGACCCGCTCGATCCGGCCTTCGAGAATGACCCGGCGATGAAAGATTGGCGCGCCTGGATGAGTAACTATTTGCCGGGTGAGGACGTGCGCCGGCCGGCTTTCGTCAACGGCTACAACGCTGCGGCTACCATGGTGCAGGTGCTCAAGCAGGCCGGCGGCGATCTCTCGCGCGAGAATATCATGCGCCAGGCGACGAGCCTGCGTGACCTCGAGCTTCCGATGCTGCTGCCGGGAATCAAGGTCAGCACCAGTCCGACCGACTATTATGCGGTGCAGCAGTTGCAGCTCATGCGCTTCGACGGCAAGCGCTGGGTGCGCTTCGGGGATCTGGTCTACGACCAGTGAGACGCAAGTCCATCCGCCGAAAGCTGCGGGGCGCGTCGCGCTACCAGGCGATCCTGGCCCCGCCTTTGCCGGCATAGCTCTGGCTGCGATCGGAAAACTCGCCGTCGAAGCTCGCGAACAGCCAGGCGTTCGGCGCGATCGCGAGCTTGGCGCCGGTGTCGATGCGCATGGCGTCGCTCGCCGCGCGCGGACCATCGACGATGAAGGCGGCGCCCGGCAGCGCGATGAAGGACGCGTTGACCGCCCGCGTGGGATGGAATTCGTGCACCCACGACAGCCGTGCGTAGGGCGACAGCACGCGTCCGTTGGCAAAAACGTAACGGGCATCGAGCTGCGCGCCCAGGAACGTCGGCAGCGAGGATGCGCTGAGCGAGCCGAAGGTGAGCCCGAGCGGGTCCGCCGCGCCCGCCGGCACCGGGTTCGCCTCGGTGAAGCCGTTCTGCCAGAGCTGGGCGAACTGCACGGCCGCGAACGGGGTGAACCGCGAAGGAGCCGAACACCTGCTTGGCGCCGGCTTCCACGCGCCCGCTCAGGAGGTTGCTGCCGAAGCTTCCGGTCGCGGTCTCGGCCGGGCCGATGCCGACGATGTTGCGCGTCGTGTCGTTGCGGTAGGTGCTGAAGCTCAGCGCCCCCGCCGCATAGAGCGCGCCCCAGGTCTTGACCGCGTAGCCGCCGAAATGCGCGCCCTCGAGATGGCCGCTGGTGATGCGGTCGCGCACCGCGAAGTTCGAGCTGCTGCCGCCGATGGCGAAGCCGGCGAGGAGATCGGGGGCGAACTGATAATCGAGGCCGCCCGCAAGCCCGCCGGTGTTGTAGGAGAGGTCGGCGCTGCCGATGCCCGCTTCCCCGGCGAGCTTCGCGCTGTCGTCGAAGCCGGTGAGCCAGGCGCGCCAGCGCGGCCAGTCGATCGGCGGCGCCTTCGTGGGCATCGCCTTGAAGGCGGGATGGTCGGCTTTCGACTTTTTCGCCGGCGCGTAGGACAGCGGCTCGCCGCCGAGCGTGACGCCGCTGACGTCGACGGTCTCGCGGTTACGCCAGAACGCGCCCTGGTCCATCATGATGGAGTTGAACATGCCGGCGGCGCCGAACGCGGTCTCCTGCGTTCCGCTCACCCCTTCGCCCGAGAGCATGTCGAGCGCCGCCGGAATCTGGCTCGCCGCCAGGCCGAACAAATGAAACAACGCGCCGCCGCGGTCGAAGGCGCCGTCGAGCGCCGCGGCGACCGCGGCCTGGTTCTGCGTGAGGCCGGTGATGCGGCGGCGGATGTCGGACTTCAGATGCAGCTCCACGTCGGTCGGAGTATAGGCGAGACTGGCGGTGACGAACGCCGGCAGATTCGTGACCAGCGCATCGAACGTGCCGGTCCGTCCCGCCGCCGCCGAGATGATCGTGTAGCTGCGCGCGAGCCTGCCGCCCAGATACGAGACCCCGACGGTCCCCGCCACCGTCGCGGTTCCGCCGGCATTGGTACGGTCGGCGGTGTTGCCCTGCACCTCGACCATGTACAGGCTGGCCGCCGACAGCACGAGGTTGCCGTTGACCGTCAGCGTGCCGACCGAATTGCCCGGCGCCAGCGTGGCGCCGGCGAGGATCGTGGTCGGGCCCACCGTGCCGCTGCCGCCGAGCGCGCCGCCCGCACCGACGAGCACGCTCGAGGTGATCGAGCCGTTCACGGTCAGCAGGCCGGCGGCCACCGTGGTCGGTCCGCTGTAGGTGCTGGCGCCGGTCAGGATGGTCTGCCCGCTGCCGGCCTGCACCACCTGGCCCAGGCCCGAGATGGCGCCGCCGAACGTGGAGCTGTCGGAGCGGTTGAACACGAGGAACTTGTCGGCGGTGGCGTTGCACGACGCGTCGGCCGTGTCGGCGCAGAACGCCACGTCGCCCAGGATGCTGCCGCCCGCCCCGCCGGCCCCGAGCGCCAGCACCCCGTCCTTGATGGTGGTGCCGCCGGTGTAGCTCGCCGCGCCCGCGATCGTCAGCGTGCCGGTGCCGTACTTGACCAGCGGCCGCGCGAACGTCGTGCCGTTGAGCGCGGTCCCGTCGGTCAGGTAGGACGCATCCGGCATCGAGCTGTTGTTGGCGAGCCCGAACTGCAGCGCGCTTGCCTGCGGGAAGTAGCTGGTGACGTCGTAGAGCGCGAACACGCCGCGGCCGACCGCTCCCGCCACCAGCACGTCGACCGCGGGATAGTAGACGAGCTGCGCCACCCAGGCGTTGGGCAGGCCCTGTCCGAACGCCCGCCAGCCCGACAGATTGCCGTTGTCGCTGTCCGCGACCGTGATCGGGCTTTGCTGGCTGCTGATGACGCAGCCGTTGACCGATGAATTGCAGGAGAGCGGGGTGTTGAGGCCGCCCACCAGCAGCGCGTTGACGCCGTTGTTGGAGATGAACTCGACCGCCGTCGGTCGGACGAAGCCCAAGGGCAGGTTGGAGGTCAGGGGCGTGATCGTCGTGCCTTGGTTCTGCGTGCCCCAGAGGTTGACGCTGTCGGCGACGTAGAACCTGATCTGCCCCGGCGAGGTTTGCGCGCTCGGCGAGGTCGGGTCGAACACCGTCGCGGTCGGCGACAGGCCGCCCGCCAGCGCATAGGCCGGCAGCGGCACGAGCGGCGTTCCGCCGGTCCCGGTCCCGACGTCGCTGCTGAACCAGAGCTCGCCCTTGCCGTTGCTCGCCTGCACGCCGGCGATGAGCGCGTTGGGATTGGCGGAGCTCCCGGTGTTGTTGGCGGCGGGGATGCCGTAGGCGAGCGCCGTCACCTGCGAGTCGTCGTCGACCGTGCCGACGCTGGTCGTTTGCAGCGGGACGCTGCTGGCCGAGGCGGGCGTCGTGTCCTGCGCGATGTAGACGTTGTTTCCCGTCACGCCGTTGAAGTCCTGGAAGCCGGGCGCGATCGCGAGCATCCTCGGATTGGCCCGGTTGAGCACGAACGGCACGGTGAAGGGGCTGGTGCTGACGATATCGCCGCCGTCCATCTTCCAGGCGCCGCACCCTGCCTGGTCGCCGGTCGACGGGTTGTAGCTGCAAAGCAGCGGCGAGCCCAAGGCGAATGACGTATCCGGATTCGGGCTGATCTGATTGCCGTGGGCGTCGTAGACGATCCGGTTGGCGGCGCCGACGCTGTCGGTCGTGAGGTAGAGCGCGCTCGTGTTGGCGGTGAAGTTGCCGTTGATCAGGACGTTGGTGCCGTCCGCGCCCGCCAGCGCCGTCCACAGCGGGCTGTTGGGCGCGGATTGCACCGCCACGCCGGTATCCTGCATCGCGGCGGCCAGGCGCTTGCTCAGGGTGTCGTAGGCCACGCCGTAGCTCTCCTGCACCTGCAGCGTGCTGGTGTTGAACCCGGTCCAGGCGCCATTGTCGCTCTGCGGATTGCTGCGCATGTAGACGCCGCCGTCGCTGGTCATCCACAGGTTGCCCGCGGAGTCGACCACGAGCCCGCGCGAATCCGAATGCGCGGTCGAGCCGTTGCTGGTGCGCGCGAGCGTGATGCTGGTGGCGGTATCCCCGCGCACCCGGAAGGCGGCCACCGTGAAGGGACTGTCGGGGATGCCGTCGCCGGTGACGTAGACGATGCGCGTGTCGGTGGGGTCGATCGCCACCGCGAGGTTCACGGCGGCCTGCATGACGCCCAGGTTGGTATCAGGCACTTTGAGTGCCGACCACGATCCGCCGCCGTTCTGCGACAAGTAAAGGCCCTTGAGCTGCGCACCGCAGGTCGGGGAAGCGGAGGGGCAGCCACCAGGCGGGACGGGTTGCATCTCGGCGAGAGCGATCGCGACCGAGCCGTTGGGTCCCGCCGCCAGCTTCGGGACCATTTGATTGGTTGCGCCGTTGATGATGTTGGTCCCGCCGGTCACGGCGGTGGCGCTGGTGAACACCGGCATCCAGGTCTGTCCCGAATTGCGCGAGACGTAGACGCCGGTGGCCGAGGGGGTGCTCGCCGACGTGACCGAGACGTAGAACGTGCAGGTGTTCTGCGTGCCGCAGTTGCCGGCATTCTGCGGGTCGGCGACCAGCGCCGTCACCGGGCCGGCGGGAAGACCCCCCGACACCAGGCTGAAGCTCTGTCCGCCGGTGGTGCTGCGGTACAAGCCGTACGCCCCGCTTGGCGCGGTGGTTTGCGTCGTATTCTGTACCTCGAAGGTCGCCGCCAGGATGGTGTTTCCCGCCGCCGCCACCCCGATCACGCTCTGGCCGGCGAGCGAGGTCGCGCCCAGCGCCGACCAGGTGTTGCCGCCGTCGTTCGAATAGAGCAGCCCGGTGCGCGCGCCGCCGCGTCCGAACTCGGTGCCGGTATTGAAGTTGTTCCAGGCGCCGTTCGAGGTGATGCCGATGCCGGCGACCAGGGTCTTGCCGCTGGGATCGGTCGGGTCGAGCGCGAGGCTCGCGATCGAGAGCGAGGCCTGGTTGTCGGTGAGCGCCGTCCAGCTCGCGCCGCCGTTCATCGTGCGCCAGATGCCGCCGTTCACGCCCCCGATGAACATGGTTTGCGGGCCGAGCGCGGGATCGAGCAGGATCGCCTGCACCGCGCCGCCGACCGTGCCGTTGGGCGGCGCATCGGCGCTTTGGACGATGCCGATCGGCCCGGACTTGGGCGACGGTCCCTGCGGGATGAAGGTCTGGTTGACCTGGACCTGGGTGACGCCGGCCGACGGCAGCAGCAACGCTGCCGCGGCCACGCACCAACGCACCCGCTTGAACACCGCAACCCCCGCGACGATGCCGCGCCCCGCCCGCACGCTACACGTGCCCGGCGGCACGCGTCGATACGCCGCCGCCGCCCGGGTGCACGATCTGCCGCTCGGTGTGGCGGCGGCGACACACCCGGAGTGCCACGTGGCGAAGGAATAGGCGCGCCATCCTTGTCACGCGCCCGATGGCGAGGAGCATTTCGGCGCCGGCGATAGACGCTTCGGCGGCGGTCGCGGCGGCGACGAAGCCGTCAGCGCTTCGAGCACGTGTCCGTTCGGGTCGCCGAGCCTGCGACCAGTCAGACGCACGTCCATCCGACGAAACGCGGTTCCTGTGCTCAGCCGGAGCAGCTTGCATGCGCGCGCGCCTCGCCTCGATCTTCTCGCCGGACCGCTTCTTCTTGTGGAGTTCTCTGAGCGCGTCCTCGTAGTGATCCTCGAACTCCTGCGGCTTGAAATGGCCGGCCTTCGTTTCCATAAATGTGCGAGGCCGGCTCCAGCATATCCTTGGGAATCTTCTCGTCGGCAATTTCGAACCGCGGATCCGTGCGGTGGTGGCTATAAAGCCCGGCGAGACATAGAATTCGCGCGGCCGGAACGCGACGTTCCGGCGCGCAACGGAACCGCGTCCATGCTGGTAGGCGTCCCGAAGGAGATCAAGGACAGCGAATACCGCGTGGGACTCATCCCTTCGACGGCGCGCGAGTTGACACGGAATGGCCACCACGTCGTCGTCGAGACCGGCGCCGGACTGGGCGCGGGTATCGCCGATGCCGATTATCGCGCGGTCGGCGCCGAGATCGGCGCCGGCGCCGACGAGGTCTATGCGCGGGGCGAATTGATCGTGAAGGTCAAGGAGCCGCTCGCCGCGGAGCGCAAGAAGCTGCGCGCGGGCCAGGTCCTGTTCGCCTATCTGCATCTCGCCGCCGACCCGGAGCAGACCGCCGATCTCATGGCCTCCGGCGTCATCGCCATCGCCTACGAGACGGTGACGAGCCCGCACGGCACGCTGCCGCTGCTGATGCCGATGTCCGAGGTTGCAGGCCGCATGGCGCCGCATGTCGGCGCCCGCTGCCTGGAAAAGGAGAACGGCGGCCGCGGCGTGCTGCTCGGCGGGGTTCCCGGCGTGCCGCCGGCCGATGTCGTGATTCTCGGCGGCGGTGTTGCCGGCAGTCACGCCGCGCTGATCAGCGCGGGAATGGGCGCGACGGTCACCGTCGTCGACCGCAATCCGGATGTGCTGCGCCGCGTCGCCAACCAGCTCGGCGCGCGGGTGCGCACGGTGTTCTCGACCAGCGACGCGATCGAAACGCTGTGCCGCCGCGCCGATCTGGTGATCGCCTCGGTGTTGATACCGGGCGCGGCGGCACCCAAGCTGATCACCGCGGCCACGGTTAGGGCGATGAAGGCGGGCTCCGTCATCGTCGACATCGCCATCGATCAGGGCGGCTGCGCCGAGACCTCGCGGCCCACGACGCATTCGGCGCCGACTTACCTCGTCCATGACGTGGTGCACTATTGCGTCACCAACATGCCGGGCGCGGTTGCGCGCACCTCCACCTTCGCGCTCAACAACGTGACGCTGCCGTTCGTGCTGGCGCTCGCCGACAAGGGCTATCGCCGGGCGTTGGGCGAGGACCCGCATCTGCGCAACGGCCTCAACGTCTACGACGGCAAGATCACGCACCGGGCGGTCGCCGAAGCGCTCAAGCTGAAGTTCACCCCGCCCGAGGCCGCCTTGCGGCTGTGACCTCAGGCGTTCGCCTTTGCTTGCGTCAAGGCCATTGGGTGCCGGGCGGGCTGCCACAGTCCGGCGACTGCGCCCAAGAACGACAGGACGGCGGCCACGCCGATCGCGGGCGTGAAGCCGGCGCTGAATGCCTGCGGTGAGCCGAAGTTTCCGGCTGCCGCGAACACCGTGACGACGGTCGCGATCCCGAACACCCCGCCGAGAAAGCGGAACATGTTGTAGGTACCGGATGCCTTGCCGATCTCGGCTTTTGCCACCGAGTTCAAGACCGCGTTCTGGGCGGCGGGCATGGCCATCGAGACGCCGGCGCCGGCGACGATCAGCGGTGCGACCAGCATGGTGTAGGCGAGGTCGGGCGCCGCGATCAGGGCGATCCAAGCCATCCCGACGGCCTGTAGGATGAGCCCGGCGACGACGAGCGGCCGCTCGCCGGCCCGGTTGACGAGGCTGCCGGCGATCGGTGCCACCACGAACAGCGTGGCGGTCCAGGGGAGCAGGCGCAGCCCGGCGCCGAGCGGCCCTTGGCCCTGCGAGGTCTGCAGAAACTGCGGCAAGAGAAACAATGTGCCATAGAGCGACGCGGAGAAAGCGAAGCACGCCGCGATGCCCGATGAAAAGGCGCGGGAGCGGAAGAGCCGCATCGGCACCATCGGATGGCCGGCGCGCAGCTCCCAGGCGACGAAAGCCAGCGCCAGCAGGAACCCGGCCGCCAACGCGGTGACGACCTCGAGGCTGATCCAGCCGGCTTCGTTCCCGCGCATGAGCCCCCACGCCAGAGCGAGAGCGGCGCCCGTCGCCAGCGCGACGCCGGGGATGTCGACGGCAGTACCCGGTCCGAAGCTCTCCGGAATACGACTGCGCGCGAGCGGAATGGCGATGAGACCGATCGGGATGTTGAGCCAGAAAATCCACTGCCAGGCGAGGCCCTCGGCGATCACGCCGCCCACGACCGGACCGGCGATGAGTGCAAGCCCCGTAAGGCCGCTGAAGATCCCCAGTGCCTTCGCGCGCTCCTCCGGCGGGAACGTGGCGCTGAGCAGCGCCATTGCAAGCGGCATCACCAACGCCGCGCCGGCTCCCTGGACGGTGCGCGCGGCGATCAGCCAGCCGGCGCTGGGCGCCAAGGCGCACGCGGCCGATGCCGCCACGAACAGCGCGAGGCCGGAGACGAACATGCGCCGGCGCCCGAAACGGTCGCCGAGCGCGGCGCCCGTCATCAGCAGCACCGCGAAGCTGAGGTTATAGGCGTTCACCGTCCACTCCAGCGCATCGATCGAGGCGCCGAGCTGGAGGCGGATGGTATTGAGCGCGGTCGTGACGACCAGTGCATCGAGCGCGGCCATGAAGGACGCGACCGAAGTAAGCGCGAGGACCGCTACTTTTGGCGATTTTGTGCTTGAATCCGTCATGAACGCGCTCCTCATTGCGCTTGAAAAAGATCGGTGGCGGTAGAAGCATCGCCGCCGACCCACGCCGCTGGGACGAATGGGGATGGCCAAAGGATTCCAGGGCAGAATCCTTTCGCTTGCCCGAATCCTTCGGCCGATCTCGGACGTCTTCAGCAAGCAGGTGGTGGTGGCCGGCGACGGACGACGTGATCCGGCGCGGCAGCCGGCTGTCGTCGTGTGAAGCGATGATTGGACCGCAGCCAAGGAGCGTGCTTATGAAAAGGACCCTCGTGCGCTACAGGACGAAACCAGACCGGGCGCAGGAGAACGAACGCCTGATCCAGCAGGTGTTTCAAGAGCTGCAGCAAAAACGGCCGGCGGGTGTTCGCTACCTGGCCCTGAAGCTCGGCGACGGCACTTTCGTCCATTTCTCCATGGTCGAGAGCGATGACGGAGCCAATCCGATTCCCGCGCTGGAGGCCTTTCGGTCCTTCCAAAGCGTCATCAAGGAGCGTTGCATCGAGCCGCCTCAGGCCGTCGAGGCGACCATCGTCGGTGACTATCGGATGCTCGGTGGGTCATGAGACGACATGCGGGCGATGGCGGCACACGCCGCGATGGAACACGGCATTGAGCGCATGACCACGTCCGGCACCGGCACGTCAGAGGCGCGCGCGGTCTTCGACCGGCTGCTCGGCGAGCTGCGGCCGAAGCTGCACCGTTACTGCGCCCGCATGACCGGGTCGGTCGTGGACGGCGAGGATGTGGTCCAGGAAGCGCTGGTGAAGGCGATCGAGGCTTTGCCGGAGACGGAAACGATCGCCCATCCGGAGGGCTGGCTGTTTCGCATCGCCCACAACGCGGCGCTGGATTTTCTGCGGCGGCGGGCCCGGCGTGAGGCCGCCCACTCCGAGCAGGACCCGGACATGATGATCGATCCCGTCACCGCCACGGATGATCGGCAGATCGCGGCGACGAGCCTGCACACCTTCATGCGCCTTCCGGTGGCGCAGCGCAGCAGCGTCATTCTCATGGACGTGCTCGGCTATTCGCTCGAGGAGATCGGCGCCGTGATGGACACCAGCATCCCGGCGATCAAGGCCGCCCTGCATCGTGGCCGCGCGCGGCTGCGCGAGCTGGCGCACGAGCCCGACGACCGTCCGCCTGCCATATTGGCGGAACCCGAGCGCTCGCTCCTGGCCGCGTATGTGGAGCGTTTCAATGCCCGCGATTTCGACGCGATCCGCGACATGCTCGCCGACGAAGTGCGGCTCGAGCTCGTCAACAAGAGCCGGATGAACGGGCGCCGCGAGGTGGCGAGGTACTTCCACAACTATGACCGGCTGCAGGATTGGCAGCTCGTTCCGGCGCTGGTGGATCGGCGTCCGGCGGTGCTCGTGCGTGATCCCGGCGATCCGTCGCAGCGGGCGGTCTATTTCGTGCTGTTGGATTGGGCCGGAGCCAGCGTCGTCAACATCCGCGATTTTCGCTTCGCCTCCTACGCGATCGACGGCGCGGAGCTCTTCATACCGGACTAAATTAGTGCTCCGGTTCCGAAGTTCGTCAACACTTGCGGCACGTTCAGATACGAACTTCGAAATCTAAGGACCACTAGCAACTCTATGATTCTAGTGCCCCTTTTGAACCCGAAGTTCGCGATCGCATTTTCCGCACGGTATGCGCGAACTTCGGGTTCGGGCACTAGACCCGGAGCGCTTCAAGTCGCGAGGAAACGTCCGGCGTCGGCAATGATTTTCGTGCCGGTGCTCACTTTGAGATGGGTGATGCACGCCATGACCGTGCGCGCGATGTCCTCGGGCTCCACGACGCGCTTGAGCGGCGTGCCCTGCGCGATTTTTTCCAGCGCCGCGCGATCGCGCCCGGCGACGAAGTCGGTTGCGACTGCGGCCGGCGAGACGCAGAGCACGCGGATCTGCGGGCCCAGCACCCGCGCCAGTGACAGCGTCATCGTGTCGAGCGCCGCTTTGGACGCGCAGTAGGCGATATTGCTGCCGGAGCCGGTGAAGGCCGAGATCGACGAGACGTTCACGATCACGCCGTCACCCCCCGCCCGCAGCAGAGGGACGAGCACGCGGATCATGGCAAACGGCCCGCGGACATTCGCGATCAGGATGGCATCGAGCAGCGTATCGTCGAGTGCGTCCAGCTGGGCATGCGGAATCGGACGCGTGAAGCCGGCCGAATTGACCAGAATGTCGGCGCGGCCATAGGCGTTGCCGATCTCGTCTGCGGCGCGGCGAACCGACGACGAATCCTCCACTGCGAGATGTTGAATGCGATGCCCGCCCTTGGGCAGTTGCTCGAGCAGGGTCCGCGCGCGCTCTAGTCCCTTGTTGTAGCAAATCACCACGCTCGCGCCTTCGTCCGCCAGCATCCGCACCGTCGCCGCGCCGATCCCGCTGCTGCCGCCGGTCACGACGGCTACCTTGTCCTTGAGGATCATCGCTGCTCCTTAGTCATCCGAAGGGGATTTGGAGGCGCTTCAGCCGCCTCGTCGCTGGCGGGGAAAAGGCCGGCGGCGAAATGCGATCGGAAAATCAGCGAACGGGCCCGCAAGCGACGGGAGTTCGGCAACGCGAGCGTCCGCAGAACGTGGAGGCGCTACCACTCCTTCCGTCGCGGATCGAAGTTCTTTTTCAACCCCTGCCAACAGTCGGGATAGCCCTGGTCGAGCAATTCCAGGTTCGAAGCAAATGCGGTCGGGCTGAGCGGATATCGGGTTTCGAACATGAAGGCCATGGTCCCGGACAGCTTTTGCGGTTTCAACACCGACTTCGAGCCGCTCTCGAACGCCTCGGTGTCGGGCCCGTGGGCGATGAGCGCGTTGTGCAGGCTCATCCCGCCGGGCACGAAGCCACCCGGCTTGGCATCGTAGACGCCATAGATCAGGCCCATGAATTCGCTCATGACGTTCATGTGGTACCAGGGCGGACGGAACGAATCCTCCATCACCAGCCACCGCTCCGGGAAGATGACGAAATCGACATTGGCGGTGCCGGGACGCTCTGATGCCGAAGTCAGTACGGTATAGATCGACGGGTCGGGGTGGTCGAACAGGGTCGCGCCGACCGGTGCGAACCGGCGAAGGTCGTACTTGCAGGGCGCATAGTTGCCGTGCCACGCCACCACGTCGAGCGGCGATTGTGCGATCTCGGTCTTGTAGATCTTGCCGCCCGATTTCACGTAGAGCTGGCACGGCCGCTCGAGGTCTTCGTAGGCGGCGCAGGGATAGAGAAAGTCGCGCGCATTGGCGAGACAGTTGGCGCCGATCGGCCCGCGCTCCGGCAACTCGAAATAGGCGCCGTAGTTTTCGCAGACATAGCCGCGCGCGGAGCTGTCGATGAGATCGACGGCGAATTTCAGGCCTTTCGGGATGAGGCAGACCTCGCCCGGCGTGACCTCGAGCACGCCGCATTCGGTGCGCAGGCGCAGACCGTTGATCTCGGGGACGATGAGCAACTCGCCGTCGGCGTCGTAGAAGTACTTGTCCTCCATCGACCGGTTCGCGACATAGACGTGGCTCGCCATGCCCAGCTGACAAAAGGCGTCGCCGCAGGTCGTGATGGTGCGAAGGCCGGAAAGGAAGTCGAGCGGCTCGGCGGGGACCGGAATCGGGTTCCAGCGCAGCTGACCGATCGGGAGGCCGCTCTCGTCGCGGCAGGGCGCAGTGCGAATGAGGCCCGGGTCGACCCGATCGAAGCCGCTTGCGTGCAGTGCGGATGGCCTGATGCGGTAAAACCAGGTGCGCCGGTTGCTGGCGCGCGGCGCGGTGAACGCGGTGCCGCTCAATTGCTCGGCATAGAGGCCGTAAGGCGCCCGTTGCGGAGAATTTCTCCCGATCGGGAGCGCGCCCTCCAGGGCTTCCGT
Organism: uncultured Alphaproteobacteria bacterium; assembly: GCA_963758945.1. Classification (GTDB taxonomy): domain Bacteria; phylum Pseudomonadota; class Alphaproteobacteria; order Rhizobiales; family Xanthobacteraceae; genus VAZQ01. Next base: position 289,230 of record CAVWXY010000006.1, read on the forward strand.
CTCGTGCGTGCCGAGGAAGCCGGACTGATACGGCAGCGGGACCGCCGCGGCGGTCGCCGATGCGCCGCGCGTGCCTGGCTTATCGAGCATTTGTTGCCTCCATGACGAGCCGCCACTTCCCGATGAACGCAACGGATGTATCCATCCGTCGGGCAAATATAGCACCGAGCAGGGGGATCGGACCAATTCTTGCCGGCCCGGTGCGGTTCCCATGCCGAGCGGACCATGCCAGTTCGGCTTCGAGGCAAATGCTTGACGCCGTCGTGCATGGGCTGCGGCCGCGGCGGTGCGCGCGGCAACCGTAAGCTTTGAAGCGTGCGTGTAAAGGCGGCGTGCTATCAATGGCGATGCTGAAATGGCTCCTGATCGTGGCGGCGTTCTATGGCGGCTTCGTCGCTCTGCTCTATTTCACCCAGCGCGCGCTGCAGTACTTCCCGGATCGGTCTCGGGTCGCCCCGGCCGCGGCGGGCCTGCCGGAGGCGGAAGAGGTCGTGCTCGACACCACCGACGGCGAACGCGTCGTCGCCTGGCATCTGCCGCCGCGCGGGCAAAAGCCCGTCATCCTCTATTTTCACGGGAACGGTGGCTCGCTGCGCTGGCGCGTCGACCGCTTCCGCGCCTTGACCGCCGACGGTACCGGGCTCGTGGCGCTGAGCTACCGCGGCTACGGCGGCTCCAGCGGCCGCCCGACCGAAGCGGGTCTCATCAGCGACGCGCGGGCGGCCTACGCCTTCGCGCGTGCACGCTACCCGGCTGCGCGCATCGCGCTCTGGGGCGAGTCGCTCGGCTCGGGGGTTGCGGTCGCGCTCGCGGCGGAAAATCCGGTCGGCCATGTCATTCTCGAAGCCCCCTTCACCTCCGCCGCCGACGTCGGCGCCGGGCACTACTGGTTCGTGCCGGTGCGGTTGTTGATGAAGGACCAGTTCCGCTCCGATCTGCGCATCGGCAAGGTCGCGGCGCCGCTGCTGGTGCTGCATGGCGACCGCGACCGCGTCGTGCCGATGGCCTTGGGCGAGCGGCTTTATGCCCTCGCCAACGCACCCAAACGTTTCATGCGCTTTCCCGGCGCCGGCCACGACGACCTCGGCAACCGGGCGGTCGAGGCAGCGAGGGAGTTTCTCGGCGAACGATAGCCTCGGCGCCAAGACACGAACGCGCAGCATGCCGCACCGCATCGGCTGCATCGCGCGCCGCAGGCTGGCGCCAAATCACCTTGCAATCACAGCAAGCGAGGTGACTTGGGAGCCAAATTTGGTCGGCCAAGGCAGCGATCCGAGCGGAATGAGCTTGATACCAGCGCCGGTCGAGCGCAGCTTCTCGGTGGCGGTGAATGGGCCGCAAACCACCGAGGCGTCCGACCAAAGCGCGTGGCCGTCTGGAAAGTAGTCATGGAGGACGATCAAGCCATTCTTGTTGATGACATCCAAGGCACTGACGATCTCTTCGTAAACCGCTTCAGTAGCGTGATCGCCATCGAGGAATATGAAATCGAACGTCTCCTTGGTGTTCGCGAAAAAATGTCTTGAATCATCTGTGACGAACGTGGTCTCGATTGTTCCCTTCAACTCTTCGATCATCTGCTTCGGAGACTTTGCCAACCCCGCTTGCCTCCAAAAGGAAAGGGGACTGTCGTTTACGTCCTGTATGTCCACGGTTAACAAGCGCGGAAATTGATCCCGCGCGCTGTCTGTGAGCGCGGCCGCAATATGAACCGTGGACGCCCCGACATGGGTCCCGATTTCCAACACTCTCGCCGGCCGAAAGGCCCGAACAAGGTAGAACAGTGCCCTTCGGTCTCCCGGGTTGACGCCGCCGGTCTTGCCATCTTCAATTTGGCACAGCTCAGAGAGTCTGGGCGCATAGGCAGCCCAGTCTTTACCGATATCCGCGGAATTGAGGATGGTTTTCACGTCGTCGAGCGTCAATGACATCAGGTTTCGAGCGCTTGGGTTCCCTTCCGAATTCGCCATAACAGCTTTCCCGTTTTAGTAATCCAGTTCCAGTCGAACGGGGTTGCTTCATAGGCATTGGCTCGCGCCTCGTGTCAATTGTCGGGCTGTTGCCTGAGATACGATCGAGAATGATTTCGCGTGGTGCGCCGCCGACCGCCCAAACGGAACCCGTCGCGCCGGCAGTTACACTTGCAGATAGCTCTGGGCGATGCCGGGGTCGGCCACCAAGGCCTCCGACGTGCCGCACCACACGACCTGCCCCTTCTCGATGATCGCGTGTCGGTCGGCGAGCTTGAGGAGCGCGCCGAGATGCTTGTCGACGAGCAGGATGGCCTGGCCGTCCTCCTTCAAGCGTGCCAGGCACTTCCAGATTTCGAGGCGAACGAGCGGCGCGAGCCCCTCGGTCGCCTCGTCGAGGATGAGCAGCTTGGGATTGGTCATCAGCGCGCGGCCGATCGCCAGCATCTGCTGCTCGCCGCCGGAGATCTCGTTGCCCATATGGCGGCGCCGCTCCGCCAGCCGGGGAAAGAAATCGTAGACGCGCTCGAGCGTCCATCGCGGCGGGCAGAAGCGCGAAGCCGCCGTCGCGATCAGGTTCTCCTCCACGGTGAGGGTAGGGAAAACCTGCCGGCCTTCGGGAACGAGACCCAGGCCCTCCTGCGCGATCCGGTAGGGCGGCAGCCCGATGAGCGACCGTCCCTCGAACACGGCGTTGCCGCCGCATGCGGGCAACAGGCCCATGATGGTGAGGATGGTGGTCGTCTTCCCCATTCCGTTGCGGCCGAGCAGGGTGACCACCTCGCCCGCGCCGACGCGGAAGCTGACGTCGAACAGCACCTGGGCCGGACCGTAGGCGGCTTGCAGATGGTCGATCGCGAGCATCCCGTTTCACTCCATCTCGTCGCCGAGATAGGCCGCGACCACCCGCGGATCCGCTCGCACCTGCGCGGGCGCGCCGCTCGCCAGGATGCGACCGTAGATCATGACCGAGATGCGGTCTGCGAGCGCGAACACCGCGGTCATGTCGTGCTCGACCAGCACCACCGGAAATCGCCCCTTGAGCCGCCGCAGCACGTCGACGAGCCGCGCGGTCTCCTCGCGGCCGGTGCCGGCCATCGGCTCGTCGAGGAGAAGCAGCTTCGGCTCCATGGCGAGCGCGATGGCAAGCTCCAGCGCGCGTTTTTCGCCGTGCGCGAGATGAGCCGCCGGAACGAGCGCGCGCTCGGCCAGGCCGACGTCGGCGAGCGCCGCCATCGCCGGGCCGTTGAGGCCGGCCTCCGCCGCGGCCCGGCCAACGACGCGGAAGCTCGACCCCGTGCGCGATTGCACGGCGAGCGCGACGTTCTCGAGCGCCGAGAAGCCGGGAAGTATCGAGCTCACCTGGAATGATCGGGCCAACCCCAGGGCGGCGCGTGCGTGCACGGGCATGGCGGTAATGTCGCGGCCGGCGAATTCGATGGTGCCGGAGTCGGGCGCGAGCAGCCCGGAAATCTGGTTGATCAGCGTGGTTTTGCCGGCACCGTTCGGCCCGATGACGGCATGCAACTCCCGCGGCATCACGTCGAAGGTCAGATCGTCGGCCACGACGAGAGCACCAAATCTTTTCTGCAGCTTATCGAGGCGCAGCACCGCTTCAGCCACCGCCGAACCTCCGCGCCAACCCCGTGCACAGGCCGATAAGGCCGCCGCGCGCGAACAGGACGATGAGCACGAGCAGCGGCCCGAAGATCACCTTCCAATTCTCGGTGAAGCCGGAGAGCCATTCCTCGGTCAGGAGGTAGGCGGCCGTCCCGATGATCGCGCCGTTGAGCGAGCCCAATCCGCCGAGCAGCACCATCACGATCAATTCGCCCGAGCGCTGCCAGGACATGTAGGCGGGGCTGACGAATTCCGTGGCATTTGCGAGCAGGAAGCCGGAAAGCCCTGCAAGCGCGCCGGCGATCACGTAGATCGCGAGTTGAAAGCGGTAGACGTCGAAACCGATCGTCGCCATGCGAACGGAATTCTCCTTCGCCCCCCGCACGACGCGGCCGAAGCGCGAGGCGACGAGCGCGCGGCCAAACAGATAAGTGCCGAAGAGGCAGATGAGCACGACGTAGTAGAACGTGTGCTCGTTATCGAGCAGCGCAAAACCTGCAAGCGTGCTGCGCGCGGCGATGGTGAGGCCGTCATCGCCGCCGTAGGGCGCGAGCGAGCTCGCCGTGAAAAACGCCATCTGCCCGAAGGCTAGCGTGATCATGATGAAGTAGACGCCCTTGGTGCGCAGGCAAACCATCCCGGTCAACAACGCATAGAGCGCGGAAACGGCGAGCGCCACCGGCAGCGAGACCAGCGCGTCGGTGATCCCGTGGGCCGAGAGGATACCGACGGCATAGGCGCCGAGGCCGATGAAGGCGGCGTGGCCGAATGAGATCAGGGCACCGTAGCCGACCAGAAGATCGAGCGCGACCGCGGCGATGGCGAAGATCATCACGCGCGATCCGAAGCTCATGAGATAGGCGCCGCCCGTGAACTGCGCCACGATCGGAACGAGGGCGAACATCAGGAAGATCGCGACCGGCACAGCCTCGGCGGCGCGGCCGCCGCGCGCTGCAACGGAAGATACTGCAAGCGCAGGCGCCTGCGACATCTCAGCGGCCTTTCGCCGGGAACAACCCCGCCGGCCGGACATACAGCACGACCGCCATCAGCAGGTAGATCAGCATCGAGGCGACAGCCGGGCCCACGGTGCGGGCCGGCGACGGACCCATGACCAGGCGCAGGACGTCGACCGAGAACGACCGCCCCAGCGTGTCGACGAGGCCGATGATGAGCGCCGCCAGAAAGGCGCCGCGGATCGAGCCGATGCCGCCGATCACCACGACGACGAAGGCCAGGATGAGGACGGTGTCGCCCATTCCGGGCTCGACCGACAGGATCGGGGCGATCACGATGCCGGCAAAACCGGCGAGCATGGCGCCGAAGCCGAACACGATCATGAACAGGCGTCGGATATTGACACCGAGCGCGGATACCATCGCGGCGTTGGTCGCGCCGGCGCGCACCAACATGCCGATGCGGGTATGGGCGACGAGCAGGTAAAGCGACGCCGCGACGATGAGTCCGGACGCGATGATCACCAGCCGCCATACCGGATAGACAAGCCCATCGGTCAGCCGCACCGAGCCCGAGAACAACTCCGGCACCGGCAGGCTGAGCGGCGCCGCACCCCAAACGACTTTCACGCCATGATTGAGGAACAGGATGATGCCGAAGGTTGCGATCACGTGGTCGAGGTGGTCTCGCTCGTAGAGATGTCGAAACACCAGGAACTCGAGGAGGAGCCCGAAAGCGAGCGCGGCGGCGAGCGCGAGAACGAGCGCGGCGAGAAAGCTGCCGGTGAGGGCATAGAACGCCACTGCGAGGTAGGCCCCCAACATATACTGCACGCCGTGCGCCAGATTGATGAAGTCCATCACGCCGAACACCAGCGTGAGGCCCGCTGCGATGAGGAACAGGAGGATGCCGAGCTGCAGCCCGTTGAGGGTTTGAACGACGAGGAGAGTGGTGGACATGGAATATTGCCGTAGCCCCCCTTTTAGGGGCGTTGACGCAAGGCTTCGCGGGCTACGGAGCGCAATGCGGGCGGTCGTGCTCGAGGGCGCGAATCCCGGATTACGCTGCGCTCCGTCCGGGCTACCGGGCTACAGCGAGGGTCGCCCCTCACTTCATCGGACAATCCTTGGCGTGGGTGTCGGCGTAGCTCTCGAACACCTTCTTCACGATCTGGGTCTCGTATTTGCCGTCGGGTCGCTTGGCGACCTTGACCAGGTAGAAGTCCTGGATCGGATAATGGTTGGTGTTGAACCTGAAAGCGCCGCGCAGCGACTTGAAATCGGCCTTCATCAGGGCGGCGCGCAGCGCCTCCCGATTGGCGACATTGCCGTTGACCTGACGCACGGCGCTGTCGATCAACAGCGCCGCGTCGTAAGCCTGGAACGCATAGGTCGCGGGCACCGCGCCGAACTCTTTCTCGTAGGCGGCGACGAATGCCTTGTTCTGCGGGTTGTCGAGATCGGGCGCCCAGTTGGAGCCGCCGAAGAAACCGAGCGCGGCATCCTGCTGCGCCGGCAGCGTCAATTCGTCGACGGTGAAGGCGGAGAGGAACTTGACGCTGTCGGCGAGGCCGGCCTGGCGGAATTGCTTGACGAAGTTCACGCCCATGCCGCCGGGCAGGAATACGTAGACGGCGTCGGGCTTCGCGGCTGCGATCTTGGCGAGCTCGGCGGAGAAATCGAGCTGGTTCAACGGCACATAAACCTCGTCCGCGATCTCGCCCTTGAAGAACGCCTTGAAGCCGGCGAGCGCGTCCTTGCCGGCCTGGTAGTTGGGCGCCATCAGGAACACCTTCTTGATCCCGGTGTCTTGGGCATGCTTGCCGGACACCCCGAACACCTGGTCGTTCTGGTAGGATGTCACGAAGAAATTCGGGTTGCAGTCCTTGCCGGCGAAATTCGAGGTGCCGGCATTGGGGCTGATCAGGATCGCGCCGCCCTCGGTGACGGGCTTCATGATCGCCCCGAGGATGTTGGAGAAGATCGGCCCGACCACGAACTCGACCTTGTCGCGATCGACCAGTGCCTTGACCTTGGTCACCGCCACGTCGGGCTTGAGCTCGTCGTCTGCGATGATCACCTCGACCTCGCGGCCTCCGAGTTTGCCGCCGAGCGTCTTGACCGCGAGGTTGAAGCCGTTGCGCAGCTGCTGGCCGAGCACCGCCGGCGGTCCTGACAAGGTCGCGATGACGCCGACCTTGAGCTTGTCCTGCGCCTGTGCGGGAGACCCTCCCAATACCATCGCCGCGGCGGCGAGCAGGATCAATCGCTTCATCTCCACCTCCTCCTCTGAGATCCGGCCGACAGTCTAGGTTCGAAGCCTATCCGGTGGGAAGGCTGGCCTTCGACCAAGCGCCAGCAAGTCGCATGCCAAGCTATTAAGCTTGCGACCGCATTCCGGCCCCGCGGCGTTGCGCGGCGAGGGCATGGCATTTACGCTGCCCCCCAAAAGGAGCGTTCTTTGCCGCACGGTATCGTTCCTGCCGCGCATCGTTCGTGGTTGAATGGTCCGGCGCCGGACGGACGCGTCACGACCAGCTAAGGGAGCTCGCACGCAATGCAGCCGATGACCGCAGGCATCACCAAGGCGAACACCGGCGTCGACGGCATCGTCTGGAACATCTTGGGCCAGACCTACGTGCCCAAGCAAGTGAGCGAGAATTCGTTCGCCTGGCACGCCACCTTCCCGCCCGGCACTTTCGTGCCGCCGCACATCCATCCAACGCAAGACGAATTCATCTACATGTTCGAAGGCCGTCTCGACCTCGTGCTCGACGGCAAGGACTACGCAGCCACCGCCGGCGACCTGATCCGGCTGCCGATGAACATCCCGCACGGCATCTTCAACAAGTCGGACCAGGCGGTGAAGTGCTTCTTCTGGGTGACGCCGACACGCAAGCTCTACGATCTGTTCTGGGCGATCCACAGCATGAAGGAGCAGAAGCCCGAAGAGGTCGTCGCGCTCTCGGCCCGGCACGAGGTGATGTTCTTGCCGCCGCCGCCCGGGGCGTGACCGACAGGGATCAATCATCCCGGTCACTGCCGCCGGTCGACGAACCGAGGGGCCTTCAGGCTGCGCTCGAACTCGGTCGCCAGTGTACCCCGCTGCAACAACTCGACCCGCGGCGAGAATTCGAAGGTTCGCTTCACGGCTTCGGCGACTTGCAGGCGGGCGGTCTCGGCGTCGCAAGTCCCCTTCACCTCGATCAGGACGCGCAAGCCTTCGCGGCCGGTCTTGTCCTCGGTCTCGAGCACGGCCTGGAAGTCCAGGACCTCGGCGTTGCGGAACATCAGATCCTCGAACTCGGTGTGGTTGACGTTGACGCCGCGGACCTTGAAGAAGCCGGTCGTGCGGTTGGCATGCCGGATCATCGGAAACAGGTCGGCATAGGGGCTGCCGCCCTTCGATTGCGGCACGAAGCTGATCAGGTCGCCCGAGTTCCAGCGCAGGAACGGCGTCGCGTGATTGGTCCAGAGCGGCGTCACGCACAAGGTGCCGATCTGTCCGTCCGCCACCGATTTGCCGGTGTCCGGGTCGACCACCTCGATGAGATACATGTCGGTCCAGATGTGGATGCCGTCATGGGCGGAACTCTCCGCCCCCATGAGACCGGCCTCGCTCATGCCGAACACGTCGAACACCTCGGCGCCCCAGAGCCGCGCAAGCTTCTCGCGCTTGGCGGCCGACAGCGTCTCGGCTGAGCACACGAGCTTCTTGACCGAGGAGGCGGCGAGATCGATGCCCTTTGCCTCCGCGAGATTGGCCAGATGCAGCGCGAAGCTGCTCATGCCGATGAACACCGTCGGGCGCAGCGTCTGGATCAAATCGAGTTGGGCCGCCGAGGGATGCGAATTGCCGGCCCCGACCCAGACCATGCCGACGCCGAACAGCGGCGCGCTGCGCGCCCAGACCTGCCCGGCCGGATGCACGCCGAGCGGAAACGAGATGTGACAGAGATCGCCGGGGCCGATGCCCATGCAGGGGAACGATCGGCCCCACGACAATTCGGCGAAGCGCAGATCATCGCGCGTGCGCGGATAGAACACGGGCTGCCCGGTCGAGCCGCCGGAGCGCCAATATTCCGCGATCTCCGTGCCGGGAACCGCGCAGAACGCTGCCAGGAACTCGGCGTGGGTCAATTGGCGCAATGTTTCCTTGTCGAGGATTGGGATCTTCCCCCACTCGGACGGATCGTCGAGCGCGTTCGCATCGATGTGGTCGAGCTTGCCGCGATACCACGGGATGGTCTTCGCGCGCGCGAACGCCTTGCGCTTCCGCTCGCTCTGGATTTGTGCGATGTCGGCACGCGACCTGGGAAGCGGGAGCGGCAACGTCATGGCGGTCATCACCTACGCACGGCCGAGATTGGCCGCGAGATATTGCTGCACGAGATCGGCCTTCATGACCTTGCGGGTCGGCGTCATCGGCATCTCGGCGACGACGGCGAGGTGCTCGGGCCAGGTGAATTTCGCGAACTTGTGCTCCGCCAGGAACGATTTCAACTCGTCGAAGCTCAAGGATGCGCCCGGTTTGAGGATCACGAAGCATGCGGCGCGCTCGGTCAACACCTCGTCGGGCAACGGGGCGATCGCGACCTGCGCCACCGCCGGATGGCCGGCGATCGCGATCTCCATGTCGATCGGATTGAACTTGATCCCGCCGCGGTTGATGAGTTCCTTGGTGCGCCCGCGCAGTCGCACGTTGCCTTGCGCGTCCATGCTCGCGAGGTCGCCGGTGCGGAACCAGCGGTCGTCCGTGAAGCTCGATTTGTTGACTGCCTCGTTTTTCTCGTAGCCCGAGAACAGCGAGCACCCGCGCACTTGCAGCTCGCCGGTCTCCCCGTGCGGCAGCACGCGACCGTCGACATCGGCGACGCGCAGCTCCGTCCCGGGCGTCGCGCGGCCGATGGTCTCGAAGCGGATTCTCACGTGCGTCGCTCGGGCGGCTGCAGGCGCCGAACTGCAGCTCGGTCATGCCCCAGGCCTGCAGCACCTTGCCGTCCGGCAGGAGCGTCTCGAACGCCGCGGAGAGGCTCGCCGGCACCGTCGATCCCGTCACCACCGCGATGCGCAGCCCGGAAAAGTCGACGCCTTGGAACAGGTTTTGCTGCAGGCAGGGGGCGACGTGCGCGGGGCCGGCAAACAGGATCGTCGGGCGGAACGTTTCGAGCGCGCGGACGAAGCCCGGCGGCGTGAACAGGTCGAGCAGGCAGGTGGTCGCGCCGGTCGCCAGGCCGAGCTGCACGGTATAGAGGCCATACAGATGCGTGTAGGGCGCAAGGCACAGGATTCGATCATCGGGCGTGATGCCGAACTCGGCTGCACACATGCGCGCATTGCTCAGGAAGTGATTGAAGGTGATCCGGACGGCTTTCGGCGACGAGGTCGTGCCGGAGGTGTAGAGCTGCAAGAACGGATCGCTGGCTTGGATCGGCGTCGGTTGCCGCGCGTTTTTCTCGCCCCATTGCATGAGCGTCGCGAAGCTGTTCGCGCCCGCAACCTCGCCGCCGACCGCGATGGCGAGCTGCAATGAAGGCAAGCGCCCACGCAGTGACGCGATCTCGAGCGCGGGCGAGCGATCCCTCAGCTTCGCCAGCGCGAGGCAAGCCTTCGCGCCGCTGTGCGCCAGCAGGTGCTCGATCTCGCGGATGCCATAGGGCATGTGCACGGTCTGCATGATCGCGCCGAGCTCGTTGATCGCGAGCCACGCGATCAGGAATTCCGGGATGTTGGGAAGGTGCACTGCGACCACGTCGCCGCGGGCGATGCCGGCATCCGCCAGAGCGGCGGCGAAGGCCTGGACCCGCGCAGCGAAGGCCGCATAGGTCAGCGTGTCGTCGAACGTCCGGACCGCCGCGCGGTCGGCGCCACGGTGGCGCTCGAGCCAGTCCCGCAGGGTCTCGTCGCGCCACCAGCTCTGCGCCCGGAAGTAGGCAGGATCGAAGCTCGTCATCGTCGCCGCCGTCACCGCCACCTGCGCCCGTCCACAGCCGATCACGTCTTGCTGTCCGCAACCGATCGATTTTAGAGCGTACGTTACTCCGTTATTCCAATCAATCGCCTTTCCTCAGAATCGGCCTGCCAGCACCCGCGACACCCGGTCGTAGAGGCCGGTGAGCAGCGACATAGCGTTGGTGGCGGATTTCAGCTGCGCCTCGATGTCGTTGATGCTTCCGCTCGGACCGATCAGCAATTCGCGCCGCGCCGCGACCAGATATTCCGTGGCCTCCCGGCCGGCGGCGGTGGGGCGATAGCGCGTGTCACGGTTGGTGCTGCCCGGCACCTTCTCGATCATGCCCGCCGCGGTGAGCTTGCGCAGGCTGTATTGGATGTTGGAAATGTCGTCGCGATTGCTGAACCGGCTCAAATCGCTGACGCTGCGCGGCTTGGGCGTGAACATCAGTTGCTGCAGGATGACGTTCTCCTGGCCGGTGAGCTTGTTCTGCTTGCCCATGGGCCCGAGCGCCACCCCGGCGAAGCGATAGAACGCTTCGGCGGCGCAGATCAGCGCCTGCTCGAACTCGAGAAAGACCCGCTCGCGCTCGGTTCTCCCCAGCGGCGGGACCGCATCGTCCGGCTCGGCGGCGACGGGTTTCTTCTTTTTCGCGCTCTTCATAATTCCTCCGGCTGCATGTTCGCGCCCCCCGCCTAGCATTTCGGATGCCGCAATTGAATTGGAGCAGGTGAACAGGAACGCGTGCGGAGGCCGTCTTGACTCATTGAATGTGCGACGTAAAATAGACTGTACTTTCCGGAGATGCAAATGCTCGAGCTTTGGGAGCTTGGCGGTCGCCGCGATTGCCGGTTCAGCACGTTCTCCTGGCGCACCCGGCTTGCGCTCCATCACAAGCGCCTCGCCTTCGTCGTCCACCCGGTCGCGGTCAGCGACAAGGCCGCGATCGCCTTCAGCGGCCAGGGCAAGGTCCCGATCCTCAAGCACGACGACCATGTCGTCACTGATTCCTGGGCGATCGCGTGCTACCTGGAACGCGCGTTCCCCGACGCCCCCAGCCTGTTCGGCGGTCCGGTCGGCGAATCACTCACGCATTTCTTCAATCTCTGGGCCGACCGGGAGCTCGTTCCGGCGATCGTGCCCTACCTGATGTGCGACGTGCTCGATTGCGTGGAAGAGGCCGATGCGCGGCATCTGCGTTCCCAGATCGAAGGCTTCTTCAAGAAATCGCTCGAGGAGCTTGCGGGCGAGCGCGGGAAGGCCTTGGAGCAGTTCCGCCGCCGCCTGCAGCCGGTGCGCAAGACGCTCGAGCAGCGCCGTTTCCTCGGCGGCGATGCGCCGGTCTATGCGGATCACATCCTGTTCGGCGTGCTCCAATGGGCGCGCGTCGTCTCCACCGCGACGGTGCTCGAGGCGGACGACGTGGTGGCCGCCTGGTTCGAGCGCGTCCTCGATCTCTATGACGGCGTCGGGCGCAACGAGCGGCCGCGCGCCGCACGCATGCAGGAGGCCGCGGCATGAAGATCGTCATAATCGGCGGTGGCCCGGGCGGCCTGTACTTCGCGCTCCTGATGAAGAAGCGCTTCCCCGACTACGACGTGACCGTGCACGAGCGCAATCGCGCGGACGACACGTTCGGCTTCGGCGTGGTGTTCTCGGACGAGACGCTCGACAACCTCATGGGCTACGACGCCGAGTCCTACACTGCGATCACCCGCGAGTTCTCCTACTGGGACGAGATCGATTTCCATTTTCACCGCCAGGTCGTGCGCTCCACCGGCCACGGCTTCTGCGGCACCGAGCGCCGCACCCTGCTGATGGTGCTGCAGGCGCGCTGCCGGGAGCTCGGCGTCAAGCTGCGGTTCTCGAGCGAGATCAGCGATCTCGACGAATTCGCCGACGCCGACCTGATCGTTGCGGCCGACGGCATCAACAGCGTCATCCGTAGCCGCTATCAGGAGCACTTCCAGCCGACGTTCGAGCTGCGCCGCAATCATTTCATCTGGCTCGGCAGCTCGGCGCCCTCGGATGCGTTCTCGTTCCACTTCACGACCAACGAGTTCGGCATCTGGGACCTCTGCACCTACCAATACCGGCGCGACATGAGCACCTGGGTGATCGAAGCACCCGAGGCGACCTGGGCCAAGGCGGAAGCGTCGCTCGGCCACCTGAGCGAGGCCGAGACCGTCGCCTATCTGGAGAATCTGTGGGCGCATCTCCTGAAGGGGCATCGGCTCATCGCCAATCGCTCGTTCTGGCGCCGCTTCCCGGTGATCCGCAACAAGAACTGGTACTACCGCAACATCGTCCTGCTCGGCGATGCGCTGCACACGGCGCATTTCTCCATCGGCTCCGGCACCAAGCTCGCCATGGAGGACGCGATCAATCTCTATGAGGCGTTCCTGGCGGCGGGCTCGGTGCCGGCCGCGCTCGAGCGCTTCCAGGGCTCACGCCGCGAGGACGTCGAGAAAACCCAATACGCCTCGAATGTCAGCGCGCTCTGGACCGAGAACCCGGCGCGCTACTGGCGCATGGCCCCGATTCAGGCCTGCTTCAGCATGCTGTCGCGCGCCAAAGCCGTCACCTACGAGAACCTGCGGATGCGCGATCCGCAATTCGTGGACAACGTGCAGCGTTGGTTCGCCGGGACGGTGCGCGAGCAGGGCTTCGACGTGCCGCTCGATCCTCCTCCGCCGCCGATGTTCACGCCGTTCCGGGTCGGGCAGATGGTGGTTGCGAACCGCGTGGTCGTCTCGCCGATGAACATGTATTCGGCGGAGCCGGGCGGCATCCCGGGCGATTTTCACTTGGTGCATCTCGGCCGCTTCGGCATGGGTGGTGCGGGCCTCGTGTTCGCCGAGATGACGGCGGTGTCGGAACCAGGACGCATCACGCCCGGCTGTCCCGGCATCTATTCCGACGATCAGGTCGCGGCCTGGAAGCGCATCAGCAAGTTCATTCACACGCAAAGCCCGGCGAAATTCTGCCTGCAGCTCGGTCATTCTGGCCGCAAGGGCTCTACGCGGCGCGGCTGGGAGGGCATGGATCATCCGCTCCCGGACGGAAACTGGGAGCTGGTGGCCGCATCGCCGCTGGCGTTCCACGAGTTCATGCATGTTCCGCGCGAGATCACGCGCGCCGACATGGAGCGCATCCGCGACGACTATGCGCGCGCCGCGATCAATGCCGGCAAGGCCGACTTCGACATGATCGAGTTGCATGCCGGTCATGGCTATCTCCTGTCCGGCTTCATCTCGCCGCTGAGCAACGAGCGCATCGACCAGTATGGCGGCAGCCTCGAGAACCGCATGCGCTTCCCGCTGGAGGTGTTCGATTCTGTGCGGGCGAACTGGCCCAGGCACAAGCCGATCTCGGTGCGCATCTCGGCGACCGACTGGGCGCCGGGCGGCACCACGCCGGAGGATGGGCTCGAGATCGCGGCGATGTTCCGCGCGCATGGCGCCGACATTATCGACGTCTCGGCCGGGCAGACCTCGCGCTGGGCCAGCCCGGTCTATGGGCGCATGTTCCAGACGCCGTTCTCCGAGATGATCCGCAACGAGGTCATGGTGCCGACCATCGCCGTCGGCAACATCACGACCGCCGATCAGGTGAACACGATCATCGCAGCGGGACGCGCCGATCTCTGCGCGCTGGCGCGGCCGCATCTCACCAATCCGCATTTCACCCTCGCCGCCTCGGCCGAGTACGGGCACGACGCCCAGTTTTGGCCGCTGCCTTATCTCGCAGGCAAGGATCAGGCGTTCCGTTTGTCGCAGCGGCAGCGGGTGGAGCTCGAGGCGCTGCGCAGCGCCGCCAAGCCTTCGAGTCACGATCAGCGCCGGGAGCTGAAGCAGGCTGCAGAGTAAATCTTTCAGGTGGAGAGACACATGCAAGTACCGTCACGGATTTGCGCCGCTTTGCTTTGCATCTTGGCATTCGCGCCGTGCGTCGCGGCTGCGCAGGCAGTCAAGATCGGCTACATCGCAACCCTGTCGGGTCAGGCTGCCCAGCTCGGCATCGACAGCGTCGACGGCTTCAAGCTGGCGCTGCAAAAGCTCAACGGCAAGCTTGGCGGCATCCCGGTCGAGCTGGTCGTCGTCGACGATCAGCTCAAGCCCGAGATCGGCATCGAGCAGGCCAAGCGCCTGGTCGAAAAGGAGCAGACTCCGATCATCGTCGGCACCACCTTCTCGAACATCCTGATGGCGATCGTCCAGCCGACCACGCGCGCCCAGGTGTTCCTGATCAGCCCGAATGCCGGCCCCTCGCCGCTCGCCGGGGCGCAATGCAATCCGAATTTTTTTGCGGTCGCGTTCCAGAACGACCAGATCTACGAGCCGATCGGCACGTTCCTGCAGAAGAAGGGCACCAAGCGCATGGTCGCGCTCGCGCCCAATTATCAGGCCGGCAAGGACGCCATCGCCGGCTTCAGGCACACTTTCAAGGGCGAGATTCTCGACGAGATCTATACGCCGCTGGCGCAGCTTGATTTCTCCGCCGAGCTCGCGCGCATCTCGAGCCTCAAGCCGGACGCGGTCTTCGCCTTCTATCCGGGTGGGCTCGCGGTCGCCTTCGTGAAGCAATACGACCAGGCGGGCTTGACCAAGACCATTCCGCTCTACGGCGGATTCCCCCTGGTCGACGAGACCGTGCGCAAGGCGCAGGGCAAGGCGTCGGTCGGCCTGGTCACATCGGGCAACTGGGCGCTCGATCTTCCTTTCGCCGTCAATAAGGAATTTTCCGAGAGCTTCAAGAAGGCCTATGGCCGCGAGCCCAGCGAGTTCGCGGCCTACGCCTACGACACCGCGCTTGTCCTCGACAGCGCGATCAAGGCCGCCGGCGGCAACTTTGCCGACAAAGATGCGCTGCGCGCGGCCATCCGCCAGGCGAAGGTGGATTCCGTCCGCGGCACCTTCCGCTTCAACAACAACCATTTCCCGCTGCAGGATTGGTATATCCGCACAGTGGTCGACGACACATCCGGCACGAAGATCCGCACCGACGAGAAAATATTCGCGGCCGAGGCAGATCGTTTCGCCAGTCAATGCCCGATGAAGTAGGGCACGGGCCGTATGCGCCGACAGCGTTTTACGCCGCCTTGTTGACCTGCTCGCGCGCGAAGCCGGCGGTGGAGGCGTAGCCGCGCACGATGGCCTTGCGCTGCTCGAACGACAAGACGTCGTCGATGCTGTTGAAGCCATCGGGCGCGCGCTCCTCGACCGCGTCGATCACGCCCTCGGGACCGCCCCGGCGGTTCATCCAAACGATCTGTGCCGTCACCGGCAGCCGCTCCTGCTCGTACATCCACAGCGCGTGCGGCGGGTGCTCGGCCGCGTGCAGCCGATCGGCGAGACAGCGGGCATCGAGGATCGCCTGCGAGGCACCGTTCGAGCCGACCGGATACATCGGATGCGCGGCATCGCCGAGTAGCGTGACGCGACCATGCGACCAGCGCGGCAGCGGGTCGCGGTCGCACATCGGGTATTCCCAGAATTCGGGCGTCGCCTCGATCAGCGCCTGCGCATTGACATAGGGGATGCGGAAGCGCCGGACGTGCGGCATCAAGTCTTCGAAACGTCCGGGCCGCGACCAGTCTTCCTTGTTGGGCGGAGGGGTCGAGCCATCGCCGATCTTGGCGACCACCGCCCAGTTGGTCAGGCGCCGATCGGGTCGCGCTGCCTCCGCGATCGGATAGACGACGAGCTTGGCGGCCATGCCGCCGGCGATCACCATCGAGCGGCCGGTGAGGAACGTCGGCCACTCGACGGCGCCGCGCCAGAGCATCGCGCCGTTCCAGCGCGCCGGACCCTCGTTCGGATAGAGCGTGTCCCGCACGAGCGAATGGATGCCGTCGGCGCCGACCAGCACGTCTGCGCGCGCCGTCCCCCGATGGGCGCCGTGGCGGTCGAAGAAATAGGCCGTTACGCCCCCTTCGTCCTGGCGAAAGGCGCCCAGACGATGTCCGGTCAGGATGCGCGATTCGCCGAGCCGCGACCGCACCGCCTGGTAGATGGCCGCTTGCAGGCGACCGCGATGAATGGAGAATTGCGGGACCTCGTACCCGGCATCGAGGCCGCGCAGCTCGCGCCAGATCTCCTGCCCGAAGCGGTTGGTGTAGAACAGCTCGTAGGTTCGCACGCCCACGGCGTCGAGCCGATCGAGCAGTCCCAGCTCGGCCAACTCCTTGATGGCATGCGGCAGGGTGTTGATGCCGACGCCGAGCTCCCGGATGGTGTCCGACTGCTCGTAGATCGCGCAATCGATGCCGCGCGCGTGCAACATGAGCGCGGTCGTGAGCCCGCCGATGCCGCCGCCGACGATGATGACCCTCATGGCTTAACTCGCAGAGATCACGCCTCTCCGGCGCCAGATAATGGTTCGCAAGCCGCATCCGGCGCAACGATTTTCGCCCGACATCGTTGACGCCCCCGCCGGCGGCGGCAAGTGCCCCGTCGGGGACGTCTTTGGCCCCGGGCCCGCCGGGCGCTCAGTCGTGGACGCTGAACCGCCCGTGCCGGGCTTCCGCCATGAGCCGCGCGAATTGCGTCCGGTTCATGTGAACCAGCGTCATGTGGTCGCCGCCCTCCAGATAGATTTCAGGCCGCTCTCCGATACTGTCGTCGACGATGACGTCGAGGCCGTAGCACTCGCCCACCGGGGGAACCGCGCCGAGCGCACAATCCGGGAACAGCGGCGTGATCTCTCCTTCGTCGGCCAAATCGACGTCATCGCCGATTTGGCGTTTGAGATCCGGCAGGCGGATGTGGTGCGAGGCGGGCAGGACGGCGAGCAGGTAGCCGCCGTCGTGGCGCAATACGATGGCTTTGGCGAGACAGTCGCCAGAAACATGGCAGGCTTGGGCGGTGCGTGCGGACGACAACGTGGCGTCATGCGTGATCACGTCATAGGTGACGTTGCGGTCAAGATGCCGTTGGAGCGTCGGGGCGATGGACATGCGGGCCTCCGTGCGATGCGCGAGCTCGCACCCATGAGGGCCTGCAGCAGGCCGTCGTCCCATGAGGCACGGCCGCGTGATGTGGAGGCTAGACTACGTCCGATTTCGACCGACCTCAATCGGTCGGATCCCCGTCCGACGGACGGTTCGGCCGGGAGCCTACCGTTTCACCCGGTCCATCATGTAGCAGGTGGCGACAATCGAATGGCTCGGGCTGGTGCCGTCGTGCGTGTAGCACTTTTCCATGCGGTCGGGCGATATCAGCGTAATCCGAAACGAGCCATCCATGTCGGAGCCGACGATCGTCTTGTTGTCGCTCGCGATGGCCCAGACGAACGGGTCTTTGGTATCGGCGGCCGTCGATGACGAGTGGCCCCAAGCGAGCCTGCCATCCTGGCCTTCCACGGTATGCGTCGCTTCGATCTCGCGCACGCGCGGCGCATCGGCGGCGGTCTGCCGACCGGGATGATGGGCATTGTGGCCGAAGACGACCGCCTTGCCCTTTCCCGACCAGGTGCCCTTGAGATCGGGAATCGCGTCCTGCGCGTGAGCGGCGGTGGCTGCGGCGCCGAGCAGCGCCAATGCGAAGGTGAGACGTCTCATCGCTTCCTCCCGTGCTGATGTCGGTGTCGGTCGAATGAGACTGCCCGCATCGGTGGTCAGGATGCGATCCGTGCTGCGTTGCATTCTTTTCCTCCGGCGCCCCATCGTCCCGGTCCCCGACAACGGCGTCGCAACGAGCGTATCTCCGGGCGCGCGCAAAACAATAGCGCGGGCCGGGGGCCCGCGCTCAGCGCCGCTGCGGAACGCGGTCGAAACGAATTGTCAGAAGCTGGGACGGCGCGGAGCGCGCGCTGACCCGGCGCCGGCGCCGGGGCGGGCTTCGGCTTCATCGGCAGGAGACCCTCGCGCTGCATGCGCTTGCGCGCGAGCTTGCGCGCCCGGCGGATCGCCTCCGCCTTTTCGCGGGCCTTCTTCTCGGAGGGCTTTTCGTAGTGACCGCGGAGCTTCATCTCGCGGAAAATGCCCTCGCGCTGCATCTTCTTCTTCAGCGCCTTGAGGGCCTGGTCGACATTGTTGTCGCGGACGAGAACCTGCACGCGTCGTTCCTCTGCTGTCGAGTCCTGGATGTGCCGGAGCCCGCCGATGCGCCAGAGCGCGATCGCGCGGGCTCCCGTTTGGGCGCGCCTGTAGCAGAAAGCCCCCGAAAAGTCCACCGCCACGGCTCTGCCGCGATCCACGGCGGCACCTGCGCGCGCAAGATCTTGCCCTCCGGCCACGGCCGGCGGTCGCATCCTTCACGCCGATGAGATCAATCGCAGACCCACACCCGGCGATAGGCTCCGCGTATGACGCGAAGCTGCCAGCAACCCTCGTCCCCGTAGTAGTTATAATAGGGCGAGGCGTAGTCGTAGAAATACGGTGCCCCGAACCCGAAGGTCACGGCGGGACCGCGATGGAAATGCCGGTGGGCCTGCCGCCCGCCTTGCCAATTCGGCGCGCCCTGCCGGTTCGGTCCGCCGTGCGACTGCCCGCCGCGCCCCGCAAAATTGCCGCCGCCGGGCGGCCCGCCGCGGCCGACCTGGCCGCCGCCACCCCCGCGTCCGGGTACCGCCGCCCCAAGCCCGTAGCCGCCTCTCGGAGCGGAAATGGACGGGCCGCCGCCACTGGGCGCGCCACCCCCGCCGATACCGCCGCCTCCACCACCCCCACCGCCAGCGCCTCCACCACCGCCCCCGGCGGCGCCTCCGCCACCGCCCCCAGCGGCGCCTCCGCCACCGCCGCCCGATCCGAAGCCTTGCGCACCTGCCGTCGCCGGAAGGATGGCCAGCGCCAGCGCGGCACACATCGATAGCAGGGCTCGCTTCATCTTCATTCTCCCGTAAATCCGATCTTGTCGGGATGGGAACGCCCGGCAGCCATCAATGTTTCCGCCCCGCGGACGTTCTGCCGCGCAGCTCGCGATGGCGCGCATTCGGTGCCGTGCTTCCTCGGCGGCGCGGTCGGTAGCCTGGGTCAGTCGACGGGCGTTTCCGGGATCGATTCTGTCTGGCGCTGGCGCCAGAGGTCGAGCCGATTGGCCAGCTCGCTGTCGCTGAGCGCAAGCATGCTGGCCGCGAGCAGCGCGGCGTTGACGGCACCGGGCCGGCCGATCGCCAGGGTACCCACCGGGACGCCGGGCGGCATCTGCACGATCGAATAAAGCAAATCCAGCCCCGACAGCGCCCGCAACTTGACCGGCACCCCGAGCACGGGAAGCGTGGTGAGGGCCGCGGTCACGCCCGGCAGGTGCGCCGCGCCGCCCGCGCCGGCAATGATCACCTTGAAGCCCTGGGCTTTTGCCCCCTTGGCGAAGGCATAGTGCCGTTCGGGCGTGCGATGCGCCGAGATGATCTTGGCCTCGTAGCCGACACCCAGCGCGTCAAGCGTGTCGGCGGCGTGCTTCATGGTTTGCCAGTCGGACTGGCTTCCCATGATGATGGCAACCGGCTTATCGGCCATCGGCTTTCTGGCCCCCGCGAAGAAAGCCGGCGATTATAGGGGTGACCTTTCCGGTGGCAAGGGCCGCGAGATCAAGCAATTTCGGTCGGGAGAGCCGGTCCGCGCCTCAAAACAAGCCAATTCCAATGCCTTTCTCCCCTCGGATCTGGGGCGGGAAGGGGATTTTCGACCAGCCTTAGTTTCGTCAATTATATGAGCGAACGTTCGTTCTAGTTTACTGCGCTGCAACGCAGGGTCGGGGAGTCGGGGGATCTCTGCCATGCGCCGGGCCAACGCCCAGCTTCAGTCGGATCGCCGCGCCGAAATTCTGGCGGCGGCGCAGCGCTGCTTCGTGCGCTCGGGGTTTCACGGCGCCTCCATGCAGGAGATTTGCGCCGAGGCCGGCATGAGCCCGGGCAATCTCTACCGCTACTTCCCGTCCAAAGAGGCGCTCATCGCCGGCATCGCCGAGCGCGACCGCGCCGAGGTCGGGCAGCAATTCGCGCGCGCCGACCTCTCGCGCGGGCTGTTCGCCGTGCTCGAGGGCATGGCGCACCATCACTTTGCGGTGCGGCCGCGTGAGCAGGTGCTGCTCTGCACCGAGGTGATGGCCGAGGCCCGCCGGAATCCGGAGATCGCGCGCATTTCCGCCGCCTTCGACGCCGACGTGAAGACGTGGTTGGGGGACCTGCTGCGGGCCGCGGCGGCACGCGGCGACATTCCCGGCGACATCGATCTCGACGCCGTCGTCACCATGCTGATGGTCATCGCCGACGGCGTGTGGTGGCGCCGCGCGCTCGATCCGGATTTCAATCCCGAGGCCGTCCTCGGCATCTTCATGGACATCACCCGTCACATGCTGCGCAGCCCGGCCCGAAATGGAAAGCCGGCGAGCGTGTCCGATATCAAGGAGCATTTGAAATGAAAGCGAGCCGCATCACCGCCATCGGCCTGGTGGCCGCTGCCGGGCTTTGGATCGCGTCCGGGCATTTTCTGCCGCACGAGAGCGCGGAAAGCCGCGCCGCCATGCGCACCGGCGACGAGGGGGCGACGAAGCTGTTCCGCGTCGCGGTGGTGGGGACCGCCGTCATGCCGCACGGCCGCAGGCTCATCATTTCCGGGCGCACCGAGGCCGAGAAGCGCGTCACCCTTACCGCGCGCACCGGCGGCGTGCTGACCGAGCTCAGGGTCAAGCGCGGAACGTCGGTCAAGAAAGGCGACGTCATCGCCGTGCTGTCGGACGAAGCGCGCGAGGCCCAGGTGGCGCAAGCGGAGGCGGTGGTGACGCAGAAGCGCACCGAGCTCGATGCCAAGCGGGCGCTGATCTTGAACGGCACGCTGCCGCGGCTGGAGCTCGTGGACCTCGAAGCGCAGCTCAAATCGGCGGAGGCGGCGCTCGCCGCCAGCCAGGCCGAGCGCGACCGCGGCATCGTGCGCGCGCCCTGGGCCGGCGTCGTCAACGACGTCGCGGTCGAGGTCGGGCAGGCCGCGTTCTCCTTCGCCGGCCGCGAGATCGCGACCCTGGTCGCGCTCGATCCCATGCTGGCCGTGGTCGAGGTCGCCGAGCGCAAGCTCGCCGGCATCAAGGTCGGCGACATCGCCGAGGTGCGGCTGGTGACCGGCGAGAGCGCGAGCGGAAAAATCCGCTTCGTCGCCAAGACCGCGACCGCCGCCACGCGCACCTATCGCGTCGAGGTCGAATTGCCCAACCCCGACGGACGGATCCCGGACGGCATCACCGCGGAGGTCTCGCTGCCGCTCGCGCCGGTGCCGGCGACGCGGGTGCCGCGCTCGGCGCTGACCTTTTCCTCCGCCGGCGATCTCGGCGTGCGCGCCGTGCGAGCGGACGAAACGGTCGAATTCGTCCCCGTCAGCGTGGTCGAGGACGAGCAGAGCTTCATGTGGCTCACCGGCATCGCCGATGGCAGCCGCGTGATCGTGCAGGGGCAGGATTTCGTGCGCGAGGGCCAGAAGGTCGATGCGGTGCCGGCGCCCGAGCTCACGGCGATCGCGCGCTAAGCCACGTATTCAGCGGCAGCCGCCGCCGCGAAGCGCGCGGCTGCGGCGAGGGATGTAAGGGATCGAAGAGAACGCGGTGATGTCCAGGTTCATCGACTACGCCATCGATCACGCGCGGCTGACGATCGCGACGCTGTTGTTCCTGCTGGTCGCGGGGCTCGTCGCCTACCTGACGATTCCGAAGGAGGCCGAGCCCGACGTCAAGATCCCGATCATCTACGTCCAGCTCACCCAGCGCGGCATCAGCCCGGAGGATTCCGAGCGGCTGCTGCTGCGGCCGGTCGAGACCCAGCTCAAGTCGGTCGGCAACGTCAAGGAGATGCGCTCGACCGCCTTCGAGGGCGGCGGCTACGTGCTGCTCGAGTTCGAGGCCGGCTTCGATTCCAAGTCTGCGCTCGCCGACGTGCGCGCCAAGGTCGACCAGGCCAAGCACGACCTGCCGCGCGACGCCGACGAGCCGCAGGTGCAGGAGGTCAATCTCTCGCTCTACCCGGTGCTGGTGGTCGGCGCTCTCCGGCGACGTGCCCGAGCGCACGCTGCTGCACATCGCGCGCAACGCCAAGAACGCCATCGAGCAGGTGCCGGGCGTGCTGTCGGCCGAGCTGCGCGGCGCCCGCGACGAGGCGGTCGAGATCATCGCCGAGCCGATGCTGCTGAAGAGCTACGGCATGTCGCTCGA
This sequence comes from uncultured Alphaproteobacteria bacterium, assembly GCA_963758945.1. Classification (GTDB taxonomy): domain Bacteria; phylum Pseudomonadota; class Alphaproteobacteria; order Rhizobiales; family Xanthobacteraceae; genus VAZQ01. The sequence continues at coordinate 311,866 of CAVWXY010000006.1, forward strand.
CCAGCTCGGCTCGATCACCCAAGCCTTCAACAGCCTGGTCGCCGCCGGCGCGCTCGAAGGCCAGACCGGCCGCTTCGCGGTCAAGGTGCCGTCGCTGATCGAGACGCCGCAGGACATGCTGAACATCCCGATCGTCGCCTCCTCGAACGGCGTCGGTGACGCTCGGCGACGTCGCGCAGGTCCGGCCGACCTTCAAGGACGCGACCTCGATCACGCGCGTCAACGGCAAGCCGGCGATGACCATCGAGGTGTCGAAGCGCACCGGCGCCAACCTGATCGAGACCGTCGACGCGGTGAAGGCGGCGGTCGAGGCGCTGCAGAAGACCTGGCCCGAAGCCGTCCACGTCACCTTCACCCAGGACAAGTCGAAGGTCATCCGGCAGATGCTGGGCGACCTGCAGAACTCGGTCATCACCGGCGTGCTGCTGGTGGCGGTCGTCATCCTGTTCGTGCTCGGCTTGCGCGCCTCGCTGTTCATCGGCATCGCGATCCCGGCCTCGTTCCTGGCCGGCGTGCTCGGGCCTGCAGCTCGCCGGGCTGACGGTCAACATCGTCGTGCTGTTCTCGCTGATCCTCGCCGTCGGCATGCTGGTCGACGACGCCATCATCGTCTCGGAATTCGCCGAGCGGCGGATGGCGGAGGGCATGGCGCCGCAGCGAGGCCTATTCGCTCGCGGCCAAGCGCATGGCCGGGCCGGTGATCGCGGCGACCGCGACCCGCATCGCCGCCTTCTCGCCGCTGCTGTTCTGGCCGGGCATCGTCGGCCAGTTCATGAAATACCTGCCGATCACGCTGATCGCGACGCTGTCGGCCTCGCTGGCGGTGGCGCTGTTCTTCACGCCGACGCTCGGCGCGCTGCTCGGCAAGGCCGCGCCGGTGCCGCATGACGACCGCGCCTCGCGACAGCGGGCCCTACATGCGCACCGTGCGGCTCGCGCTTGCGCCGCCCCGGCATGACGCTGGCCTCGCCGGCGCTGCTGCTGGTCGCCGTGCAGATCGGCCTACGGCAAGTTCGGCCACGGCGTCGAGTTCTTCCCCGAGCGTCGAGCCCGACTACGGCCAGGTGATCGTGCATGCGCGCGGCAACCTCTCGCTCGACGAGAAGGACCGCCTCGTCGGCGAGGTCGAGAAGCGCGTGCTCGGCATTCGACGGGCTCAAGACCGTCTACGCCCGCGTCGGCGAGCAGCCGCGCGGCATCGGGCGAGGTCACCGAGGACACCATCGGCGTGATCCAGTTCGAGTTCGTCGACTGGCAGCAGCGGCCCGCCGGCGCACGAGATCATGGACGAGATCCGCGCCAAGACCGCCGACATCCCCGGCATCCTGGTCGAGGTGACGGCGCCGCGTGCCGGCCCGCCGACCGGCAAGCCGATCCAGGTGCAGATCGGCGCCCTCGACCCGGCGGCGCTGCCGGCGGCCGCCAACAAGGTCGCGGCCGATGCTGGCGCACGCGGCGACATCCGCGACCTCGACGACGGCCTGCCGCTGCCCGGCATCGACTGGAAGCTCGAGGTCGACAAGGCGGAGGCGGCGAAATACGGCGCCGGCATCAACACCGTCGGCACCGCCGTGCAGCTCGTCACCAACGGCCTCAAGGTCACCGAATACCGGCCCGTCGACAGCGACAAGTCGGTCGACATCCTGGTGCGCTTCCCGCAGGACCGGCGCAGCCTCGACCAGATCGACGATCTGCGCGTGCAGACGCCAGATCGGGTCCGTGCCGATCGGCAATTTCGTCGCAGCGCGTGCCGGCGCAGCGCGTCGGCTACATCAACCGCGTCGACGGCAACCGGGTGATGACGGTCACCGCCAACGTCGCCGAAGGCGTGCAGACCGCCAAGGTGCAGCAGGAGATCGCGAGCGAGCTCGCCAAGGCCGACCTCGGCCCGGGCGTCACCTGCAAGCTGAAGGGCGAGGACGAGGAGCGCGCCAAGGCCGCGCGCCTTCCTGATCAAGGCCTTCGGCGCCGCGATCTTCCTGATCTTCGCGATCCTGCTCGCGCAGTTCAACAAGCTGACCTCGGTCGGCCTGGTGCTCACCGCCGTCGTGCTCTCGACCATCGGCGTGCTGCTCGGGCTGATGGTCATGGGCCAGGCCTTCGGCGTGGTGATGACCGGCATCGGCATCATCGCCAATGCCGGCGTCATCGTGAACAACAACATCGTGCTGATCGATACCTACGACCGGCTGCGGCGCGAGGGCGTGGCCGCCTACGAGGCGATCCTCGAAACCTGCCGCGAGCGCGCGCGGCCGGTGCGTGCTGACCGCGGTGACCGCGATCCTCGGCGTGCTGCCGATCGCGTTCGGCATCAACATCGACTTCCTCTCGCGCGAGATCACGATCGGCGCGCCGTCGACGCAATGGTGGATCAGTCTCTCGACCGCGATCGTCTTCGGTCTCGGCTTCGCGACCGTGCTGACGCTGATCGTGACGCCGGCGGCGCTGATGGCGATCGAGCACTTGCGCGCGGGGCGCCTGCGGCTGGTGGCGGCGCTGCGGCGTTGGATGCCGGAGGGACGCGGGATCGCTCGGCGGCGGAGGCGAACGGTCACTCCGGCGTAATGCCGGCGTCCTTCACCACCTGCGCCCATTTCCTGATTTCGGCGGGGATGAATTGCGCCAGCTCGTCGGGGGTGCTGGTCCAGGGCGTGATCGCGAGCGCGTTCATCTTGTCCTGGGTCGTGGGCCGGTTGATGAAGGTCATCAGCACGCCGTTGAGCTTGTCGATGATCGGTCGCGGGGTGCCCGCCGGCGCCACCACCGAGAACCAGGGCGTGCCGCCGTAGCCCGGCACGCCGGCCTCGGCGATGGTCGGCAGCTCCGGCAGCGCCTTGACCCGTTCGGTCGACGTCACCCCGAATGCCTTTACCTTGCCCTCGTTGATCGCAGGGATTGCGACCGCGAGATCGACGATCATCATCGGGATGTGGCCGGAGATGACGTCGCTCAACGCGGCGGCGCTGCCGCGGTAGGGCACGTGCTGAGCCTTGGCGTCGATCATCTTCAGGAACATGGCCATGAACAGGTGATGCGGCGTGGCGGCTCCCGAGGAGGCATAGCTCAACTGGCCGTCCTTGCTCCGGATGAAGGCGATCAGTTCGGCAAGCGTGCCGACGCCGAGCTTGGGATTGGCAACGAGGGCGAATTGCGACGACCCGACGAGGCCGATCGGCGCGAAGTCTTTCACGGTATCGTAAGGCAGCGACTTGTGGACACTGGGCCCCATGGCGAGCGTCGTCACCGGAGCGAGCAGGATGGTGTGGCCGTCGGGAGCGGCACGCGCGGCGGCCTGCGCCGCGATGATGGTGCCGCCGCCGGGGCGGTTCTCCACCACCACCGGCCGCTTGAGCTTGTCCTGCAGCTCCGACGCGAGCAGGCGCGTCAAGATGTCGGTGCCGCCGCCGGCGGGAAACGGGCAGAGAAAGGTCACCGCGCGTTGCGGGTAATCCTCAGCCGACGGCTGCGCCGCCGCCTCGACCATCGCGACGCCTAGGCCGAAGGCCGCACCAAAAAGAGAGCGCGTCGCATGTTCCTCCCTTGCCGGCTCGGATGTGCCCAGGAATGCTGCATCGCAATCGCTCGGCGGATGCTAGCGTGTCCGCCTCGGGAAAGGCGAGCGCATTTCCTCGCGCCGCATTTACCCTTCGCTGCACCCTGTGCCAGAGTGGCGATATCATCGCTTCGGCTGCGATCCGGTCGATCGCGTGCCTGCAAGGAGACGTGAATGTTCTGCCATACCACCCTGGTTGCGAGCGTGCTCGCGCTCGTCGCGCTGGCGCCGGCGCATGCGCAGCAGCCGGATCCGGCGGTCGGTTATCCCGATCATCCCGTGAAGATCATCGTAAGCGTGCCGGCAGGCGGCGGGGTCGACGCCGTGACGCGGATCTTCGCCGCTGGGCTGCAGCAGCGGCTGGGCCAGCCGTTCGTGATCGAGAACCGCGGCGGCGGCGGCGGCAATATCGGCGCCGAGGCGGCTTACACCTCGGAACCTGATGGCTACACGCTGCTGGCGACGCAGCCCGCGCCGATCACCAGCAATGTCGCCCTCTACAAGAAGCTCAGCTTCGATCCGGCCGCGCTCGAGCCGGTCGCCGTCATGTCGAAATTTCCCAACGTGCTGCTGGTGCGGCCGGACTTCCCGGCCAAGACGGCGCAGGAGTTCATCGCTTACGTCAAGGCCAATCCCGGCAAGGTGAACTATGCCTCGCAGGGGGTCGGCACCACGTCGCACCTTACCGCCGAGCTGTTCAACACGAAGGCGGGCACCAAGCTCGTGCACGTGCCGTATCGCGGCACCGGGCCCGCGCTCAACGACCTGGTCGCCGGCCACGTCGATCTGATTTTCATGGAGCTCTCGGCCGCCTACAAGTTGCATCAGGGCGGCAAGGCCAGGATTCTTGCGGTCGCCACCGACAAGCGGCTGGACGCGCTGCCGGACATACCGACCCTGATCGAGGTCGGCGTGCCCGATTTCATCTCCGATACCTGGAACGCGCTGAGCGCGCCGCCCAAGACGCCGGCGCCGATCATCGCCAAGGTCAATAAGGCGGTGAACGACATCATCAGCGAGCCGGACACCAAGGCCCGCTTCCGCCAGCTCCACCTCACGCCCGTCGGCGGAAGCCCGCAGGACATGGCGAAATTCAAGAAGGAAGAGACCGAGCGCTGGACCAAAGTGATCCACGACGCCGGCATTCAGCCGCAGTGACCCCCCGCGCTCACGCGATGATGTCGGGCGTGAGCTGATCCTCGATGTGGGAGATGCGGTCGCGCAAATGGAGCTTGCGCTTCTTGAGCCGCTGGACCTGCAGCAGGTCGGAGCCGGGCGAGTGCTGCAATGCGGAGATCGCGGCGTCGAGGTCGCGATGCTCCTGCTGCAAGCGCGCCAGTTGCAGCCGCAACTCGCGTTCTTCGTCGTCGGTCATCGCCACCGCTGATTCGAAGCTTGGGGTCGCCGCAGAGCGTTCGGCACCCCGGGGTTTCCCCCTACCGGCGCCACCGAACCTGCACCCCTTTTGAAAGTATCCCCGTTTGCCGGACCGCATTCAAGCTGGCGCAGGTGCGGAACGGGGATTGTTGCGCCGCACAATCGAAACCCGCTTCGAAACCCGGCCATTAGGGTGTATTATTATAAAGTCAGGCAACAGGCTGACTCAGGAGAACCCCCCAACATGTCCCTAGAAGCGCATCTTGCGGAATTGGAACGGCGGCATCGGGCCCTGGAAGCGGAAATTGCCGAAGCCCGCGCCCATCCGTCGATCGATAATCTTGAGCTCGTCGAGCTTAAACGTCGCAAGTTGCTGGTGAAGGACGAAATCGCACGCCTGCAAGTGGACGCTTCCGTCCACTAAGGGCTGCACACTTGGTTAGCTGAATGCGGTTCGGCCGCCGCTCGGCCCATATCCAGGGCGGCGGTCGCGATCAGCTGACAAGAGCGGGGAGGAGATGTTGCCCAGTTGGTTGAGGGCCGCGGCCATCGCCGCGGTCGCAGTGGTTTTTTTCGGCGCCGCCCAGGCGCAGGATTACCCCACCCGCGGCATCAGCCTGATCGTGCCCTATCCCCCCGGCGGGGGCGTCGACGCCATGGCGCGGGTCGTGGCGGAGAAGCTTACTGCCGCGCTCGGCCAGCAGGTGGTGGTCGACAATCGCGCCGGCGGCTCCGGCCTCGTCGGCACCCGGGCTTTCATCCGAAGCCCGGCCGACGGCTACACCTTGTTCCTCGGCCACACCGGCTCGATCTCGATCAATCCGAGCCTCTATGCCAATGCCGGGTTCGACCCGCGCATGGACTTCGCGCCGGTCGGGCTGGTCGCATCGATGCCGGTCGCCCTGCTCGCGCATCCTTCCTTCCCGGCCAAGACCATCGGCGAGGTCGTGGCCATCGCCCATAAGGAAGGCGGCAAACTCAACATCGGAACGTCGGCCGTGGGCACCGGCGGCTATCTCTCCGCCGAGCTGTTCAAGGCGATCACCAATACCGACGCCACCATCATCCCTTACAAGGGTACGGGCCAGGTCATGAACGACCTGCTGGGCAATCACGTGCCCATTGCCTTCGGGGTATTGCCGCCGGCGCTCGGCAATCTCCGGGCCGGCGCGCTGCGGGCGATCGCGGTGCTCAGCCCGAAGCGCTTCAGCCTGCTGCCGGATGTTCCGACCGCCGACGAATCCGGCTTGCCGGGGTTCGAGTCCGTCCTGCACTACGGCTTGCTGGCGCCTGCGGGCACGCCGCGGCCGGTCATCGACCGGCTCAACGCGGCGCTGCGTGCGCTGGTGGAGACGCAAGAGGTCAAACAGCGCATCCTGGCCGAGGGCGGCGACCCGCTTACATCGACGCCCGAGGGCTATGCCAAGGACATCGATAGCGAAGAAACGAAGTGGGGCGCCCTGGTGCGCAGGCTCAACCTGAAGGTCGAGTGAGGCGGCCGTTCACGCCTTTTTCAATTCCGCGGCCGCGCGCGCCAAAATCTCGACCAGCTTGGCTTCCGCCTCGGCGTCGTCCTCGAGCCGCCGCGCCGCGACCTCGCGCAGATTGTCGAGCGCCGCCCGCACCAGCGGCGGGACCTTGGGGCCGCCCCGGTCGTCGTCGTCGCCACGCTCGAAGCGGCGACGCATGCGCGACACGCGCTCGCCGATGGCGGCGAGGCGCTCGAGCACGGCGTCGACGAAATCGCGATTGTCCTCGAGATGGGCGCGGCCCTCCGCGGTGATGGTGTAGAGCCGCTTGGCGCCCTCGGTCTCGGCGGTGAGGTAGCCCGCCTCCTCGAGATAGGTGAGCGTCGGATAGACGATGCCCGGGCTCGGCGAATACCAGCCCGCGGTCTTCTCCTCCAGCACCTTGATGATCTCGTAGCCGTGGCGCGGCTGCTCCGCGATCAACGCCAGTGCGATCAGGCGCAGGTCGCCCTGCGCCAGCATGCGGCCGGCGCGCATCATGTCGCCTCCGCCGCCCATGCCGTTGCGTCCGCCCCAGCCATGGCCGGAATATTTGCGCCATGCGCGGCGCCCGGCCCATTTGCCCTCGAACGGCGAGCCGCAGGAATGTCTGTTGCCGAACATATCGGCCTCCTTTGCTATATTCGATATATCGAAAGATAGGCTTAAATCAGATACAGCGCAAGATATATCTTTTAGACCAGAGGGCGCGGGAATCCCCCGCCCCGGCGGCGTTCGCCCCTTCGCGTCCCGCCCCCCGCATTTCCACCGGCGCCCGGTCGGACTAGTGTCCCAATTCCGAAGTTCGCCTCATTGGGCGGCCCCTCAGTTTGCGACCTTCGGCAGAGAGGGACACTAGCAACTTATTGATTTAGTGTGGCTTTGGTTCAGAAGCCCGCATTTCGGACTCGTCGCAAGAATGATGCGGACTTCTGAACCGCCACACCAGGCTCGTCGCGTCGCGCATTCGGGGACCCGCTCCATGCTGCACAGACCCGGCATTACGGAGAACCTCGCCCGCTTCCTCGTCGAGATCGGCTGGAGCGACGTTCCGGAGGACGTGCGCCATCAGGCCAGGCGCGCGCTCATGAACTTCTTCGCCGTGGCGTTGTCGGGATGCCGCGCCGGCCCGGTGGAGATCGCGCTGCGCTCGCTCGCCGAGTTCTCCGACCGCAAGCAGGCGACCGTGATCGGCCGCGGCGAGCGCATGGATGCCTTGAGCGCGGCGTTCCTCAACGCGGCCAGCGCCAACGTCTTCGATTTCGACGACACCCACGTCCCGACCGTCATCCATCCGACCGCTCCGGTCGCTCCGGCGCTGTTCGCGCTGGCCGAGCTACGGCCGGTGACCGGAGCCGAGCTGCTCGTGGCCTTCATCCTCGGCGTCGAGCTCGAATGCCGGATCGGGCGCGCGATCTTTCCCGGCCACTACGCCAAGGGCTGGCACATCACCACGACCTGCGGCGTGTTCGGCGCCGCCGCCGGCTCGGGCCGCCTTGCCGGGCTCGACCGCGAGCGCATGGTCTGGGCGCTCGGCAACGCGGCGACGCAGTCGTCGGGCCTGTGCGAATGCCTGGGCTGGGCGGCCAAGAGCGTCGGCGTCGGCAACGCCGCGCGCAACGGGCTGTGGTCCGCGCTGCTCGCGGAGCAAGGCTTCGAAGGTCCGCCCGAGCCCATTGCCGGTGTGCAAGGCTTTTTCAACGCGATGGCGGAGCCGCCGAACTGGCCGGCGCTGACCGACGGCTGGGGCGAGACGTGGGAGATCGCGCACAATTCGATCAAGCCGTATCCCTGCGGCTTCGTGATCCATCCGTTTCTCGATTGCGTGCTCGACTGGCGCCGCGCCCATCCGGGCGATACCGTCGAGCGCGTGGTGCTGCGCGGCAATCCCCTGCTCAGCGACCGCACCGACCGGCCCGACATCGCCACCGGCCGCGAGTTGCAGGTCAGCGTGCAGCACGCCGTCGCCGCCGCGCTGGTGTCTGCCGAGGCGGGACTCGCCCAGTTCACCGACGACTGCGCGCGTGATCCCGCGGTCGTCGCGATGCGGCGCCGGATCGCGGTCGTGCGCGATCCCGCGGTCGCGACGGTCGCGGCCGAGGTCGAGCTCACGACGGCGGACGGCATGGCGCATCGCCTCTCCACCCCGGCCGGGCGCGGCAGCCCGTCGAACCCGCTGAGCGACGGCGATCTCGAGGACAAGCTGCGCGCGGCCGTGAAGGGCTGGCGCTCCGGTTGCGACCCGGCGCCGCTGATCGAGGCGATCTGGACGCTCGACCGCAGCGCCGACGCCTCGCAATTGCTGGCGCTGACGCGCTGACGCTCGCCCGCGCGAACGTTTGCAGGATGGGGTGAGCGCTTGCGCGAAACCATCGCCGGTCCGGCCGCGATTCGTCGCGCGCTCGGGCAGGAGCGAGGTCACGGCCGATACGACCACGCCGGCGGGCATCGCGTCTGGATTGCAACCCGCTCCTGTAAATAACAGGAAAAATACAGGGACCGGTGGCTGGCGCGGTCGCCTCGAGGTCGGCGCACGCGCGCGTGGCGGGGCGTTGCGCGAAGGCGCGCCGAGGCGCGCCCTCGGCCGGGACCGAGCGCGTTGCCGCCGACGCGATTGCGCCTGCTCGCCTGTCGAGCAATGCGCCACCTCGCGTCGTTTCCTATTCACAATTCAAACAGCGCAGTCTTCTTCGTTCCCGCGGCGCATTGCTGCGCCCGGGTTCTCGCTCTCCTCTCCCACCGCCCCGAACGAGAGGCGGTCCCGGATCCCTCGGTTACGAGCCCCGGCCGCAGGACGCCACTCCCCGCTTCGCCTTCGGCACGTCTGCGGAGACGCCCTCGATGAGCGGGAATTTGGGCTTCGTAGCACAGCTACTATCTGCAGTCAATAGCGTAGTCGAAAGGTAGTCGCGGTCGCCGGTCGACCTGCTTGCTGGAGGCTCCGAAGCGGGCATGCGGCGCCGGCCGAACGCGTCGTTAGCTGCAAATGCCGCCGCCACCGCCGCTCTCGCCGGCCCCGGACCGGGCGTGCGCCGTCCGGGTCGTGCCCGGTGGTCTGCGCGCATTGGTCCACTGTACGCCGTTTGCGGGTGCCCTAGGTCCAGTAGTGTCCGGTTAAGTTGAAGGGTGTTGCCGGAAAAGGCAATTGTGACGGGCTTTTTTTGGCTCCGACTGGTGTCCCCGACTTGAATTGAAAATGGCGTGTTGGGCTAGCGTCCGGGATTTCGCCACCCCGGAGTCGCCATGTACGTCGGCAAGACCCTGTTCGCGCAGGTCATGGATTTCCTGCCATGGAAGACTTTCCATCGCATCGTGGATCATTACGGCGGTGATCACCGGACGCGCAGTCTCAGTTGCGCCGAGCAGTTTCGCGTCATGGCTTTCGCGCAGCTGACCTACCGCGAGAGCTTGCGCGATATCGAGGTCTGTCTGGGGGCTCAAGCCGGCAAGCTCTATCATATGGGCATCGGCGCGGCGGTCGCACGCTCGACGCTGGCTGACGCAAACGAGTTGCGCGACTGGCGCATATACTTCGAGTTGGCCCAGCGGCTGATCTTCAAGGCCCGCGCGCTCTACGTCGGCGAGGACTTCGGCGTGGAGTTGGCCAATACTGTGTATGCGCTCGATGCCACGACTATCGATCTCTGCCTGTCGATGTTCCCGTGGGCGCCGTTTCGCTCGACAAAAGCAGCAGTGAAGTTGCACACGCTGCTCGATCTTCGAGGCGCGATCCCCACCTTCATCCACATCTCCGACGGCAAGGTGCACGATGTCAATGTGTTGGACCTGCTGCTCATCGAAGCCGGCGCCTTCTACATCATGGATCGGGGTTACCTGGACTTCGAGCGGCTCTACGCGATGGATCAGGCGGGAGGATTCTTCGTCACCCGCGCCAAGCGAAATCTCGATGCGCGACGCCTGTACTCGGCGCCGGTGAACCGCGATACGGGGCTCATCTGCGATCAGACCATCGTGCTCAACGGCTTCTATGCCTCCAAGGACTACCCCGGCCACTTGCGCCGCATCCGCTATCGCGATCCCGAAACTGGCAAGACCCTCGTGTTTCTGACCAATCAGTTTGCGCTGCCGGCGCTGACCATTTGCGCCCTGTACCGGTGCCGATGGCAGGTGGAGCTGTTTTTCAAGTGGATCAAGCAACACCTGCGCATCAAACGCTTCTACGGCACCTCGGAGAACGCCGTCCGGACGCAAATCTGGATTGCCATCAGCGTCTATGTGCTGGTGGCGATCATCAAAAAGCAACTTCGCCTGGATGTGACCCTGCATACGCTGCTACAGATTTTGTCGCTGACGCTCTTCGAGAAATTGCCGCTGCAACAAGCCTTCAAGCGCGTCGATCCGGTCGAAAACAACCTTATCTCCGACAGGCAGTTGAAATTGTTCGAGTTTTAACCGGACACTACTGCCCTAGGTCATGAACTCATAAAGGGGATTCTCGAATCTGGGAAACTCTGATTCAAGCCTCCTGAACGAGGGAGGCTGCGATGGCGCGCTTTGATCTGACGGACTTTGAATGGTCGGTGATCCAACCGTTGTTGCCGAACAAGCCGCGCGGGGTGCCGCGGGTCGACGATCGGCGTGTGCTCAATGGCATCTTCTGGCGGCTGCGCACGGGCGCGCCGTGGGCCGACATCCCGGAGCGCTACGGGCCGTATACGACCTGCGTGAACCGCTTCAACCGGTGGCGGCGCGCCGGCGTGTGGGATCGGATTCTGGTGGCCGTGTCAAAGGCTTACGATGGCGACATCCAGATGATCGACTCCTCGAGCATCCGCGTGCATCAGCACGCTGCCAACACCCAAAAAAAGACGATCGATCCCGTTGCATGGGTCGCTCGCGGGGCGGGCTGACGACCAAGATCCATGCGCTGGTCGATGCCAGCGGCCTGCCGATCGCGCTCAAGCTGACCGAAGGCCAAGCCCATGACGGCCGCGCCGCCGCTGACATGCTGGCCTCGCTCGGCCAAGGCGACATCCTGCTGGGCGATGCCGCCTATGACTCCGACGCCTTGCGCCAAGACTTGACTGCGCGCGGTGCCTGGGCCTGCATCAAGCCCATGCCCAACCGCCACCACGTGCCGGCATTCTCGTCATTCCTGTATCGCTACCGCAACCTGGTCGAACGCTTCTTCAATAAACTCAAGCATTTTCGCGCGATCGCGACACGCTACGACAAAACCCCGGAAAACTTCCTTGCATCCATAAAACTTGCCTCAGCAAGAATTTGGATGCGCTTTAATGAATCCATGGCCTAGAGTCTCAGGCGTAACGGCATCGGTGCGTCGCATGGCACGCGCCGGGAGCCGCCGCAAACCAAAACCGATCAAAGGAATTCGGAGGAAACAGCAACAGCGTTCCGCAACGGAGGTACGCATGCCAAGGACAGTGGCCTACTGCCTGCTCGCAAGCGCGGCGGCAGCGATCCTCGCAAGTGCCGGTGGAGCATCGGCCAAGGAGCTCATCTACGGCTCGGGAATTCCGGCAAAATCCGATCAGATGAACATCGGAATGAAGACCTATGCGGAGGACGTCGCCAAGGCATCGGACGGCGCCTTCACGCTCAAGGTTTTGGCCGGCGGCCAGGTCGTCAGCCTCTACAACACGCTCGCGGCGCTGCGCGACGGCACCATCGACGCCGGCTTCATCGTGCCGACCTTCACCCGCAAGGAGCTCAAGCACGTCAACGTCATCTACGACACCGAGGTATTCGGCACCGACCCCGCCGCCATCACCGGCGCGGCCAACGAGACCCTGCTGCTCGATTGTCCGAGCTGCCTCGGCGACTTCCGCGCCAACAAGGCGGTGTACCTCGCCTCGTTCGGCAACAACAACAAGGGCCTGATCTGCCGCAACGAGGTCAAGACCGTGGCCGACGTGAAGGGGCTCAAGGTTCGCGCCGTGGGCGCGACCACGCGGCTGATCGCGGAGATGGGCGCCGTCCCGGTGGTCATGAGCCCGCCCGACGCCACCACCGCGCTCGAGCGCGGCACGGTCGATTGCGTGCACGGCGTCGTCACCTGGCTGAAGAATTTCGGCTATTGGGACGTGGCCAAGTACATGCTGGAGACGCCGCTCGGCAGCCCGCGCACCATCAGCTCGATCGTGTACGGCCGCCAGGCCTGGGACGCGATGTCCCCGGTGGAAAAGAAGATCGCGATCGACGCCGTCCCCATGCACCTCGCCCGCATGGTCTATCTCGTGAACGTCGAGGCCGACCGGCTCATCAAGGAAAAGGCGATCAAGGAGAAACATGTCGTCTTCCACGAGGGCGGCAAGGATTTCCACGACCTGCTGCAGAGCTTCCAGGCCAAGGAGAAGGTGCTGATTCCGCAACTCGACCAGGAAAAGCTGGGGGTGGCGAACGCCCAGGAGATTTTCGCGGCGTTCCTGAAGAATCTCGACAAATGGGAAAAGCGGGCGAAGGAAGCAAACCTGAAGAACGACATGAACGCGATGGCGGCCGCCTACAAGCAGGAAATCTACGACAAGCTCGATCTCTCCAAGCTGTGACACCGGAGCAACCGCATGTGCTGCGGACGCTGCTTCTCGGACGCGCATGGCAGGGGAGGGGCAAATGCGAGCGATCGTGCAGTCGTCAGTCGGTAGTTGCCCCGCGGCTGGCGGTTGATACGAGCTTGATATACTTCGCCAGCACGCCAGTGGTGTAGCGAGGCTTGGGAGCTTTCCAGAGCTTCGTCCGACGCGCTAACTCCTTCGCCGGGACGTTGAGCTGGATGAGCCGCTTCTTGGCGTCGATCGTAATGGAATCACCTTCCTTCACCAGTGCGATCGCTCCTCCCTCATAGGCTTCCGGTGCGACGTGACCGACGACCATGCCCCAGGTCCCGCCGGAAAAGCGCCCATCGGTGAGGAGGCCGACTGATGCGCCGAGTCCCTGTCCGACCAGCGCGGAAGTCGGCGCCAGCATCTCTTGCATGCCGGGTCCGCCCTTCGGACCTTCGTAGCGAATGACGATGACGTCGCCCGCTTTTATCTTCCTGGCCAGGATCGCTTTCAGGCATTCCGGCTCGGAATCGAACACGCGGGCCGGACCGGTGATCGAGGTCTGTTTCAACCCGGTGATCTTGGCGACACAGCCTTCGGGGGAAAGATTGCCCTTTAGAATGGCGAGATGCCCCTGCTTGTATACCGGATCGGACCAGGGACGGATCACGTCTTGATCCCTCCGTGGCTCCGCTGGAATGTCGCGCAGCATCTCGGCCATGGTCCTGCCGTGAATGGTCATGCAATCAGCGTGCAGGACGCCGTTCACGAGCAACATCTTGAGCACTTGCGGTACCCCGCCGGCCGCATGAAAATCCGTCGCCACATACGGCCCCGAGGGCTTCAGATTGCACAGCACCGGCGCTTTGCGCCGCACGCGCTCGAAGTCATCGATTGTCCATTTCACGCCGGCGGCACGGGCGATGGCAAGATAATGCAGCACCGCATTGGTCGAGCCGCCGGTTGCCATGACCAGCGCGACCGCGTTCTCAATCGATTTCCTGGTGATGATGTCGCGCGGCTTGAGATCGTTGCGAACCGCCTCGACCAGCACGCGCGCGGACTCGGCCGCGGAGTTCCGCCTTTTCGGGGTCGGGGGATGCCATCTGCGATGAGCCGAGCAGGCTCATACCGAGCGCTTCGAACGAGGAGGACATCGTGTTGGCGGTGTACTGGCCGCCACATGCGCCTACCGACGGGCAGGCGTTCCTCTCGATGCCTTCAAAGTCCTCCTTCGACATCTTGCCGGCGGTGAACGCCCCCACCGCTTCGAAGGGACTGACGATGGTAAGCTTGTGTCCTTTCCAGAAGCCCGGCTTGATGGTGCCCGCATACACGAAGATTCCCGGCACATTCATGCGGGCCATCGCCATCATGCTTCCCGGCATGTTCTTATCGCAGCCGCCGACCGCAACGACACCGTCCATGCGCTGGCCGTTCACCGCGACTTCGATGGCGTCGGCAATGACTTCGCGCGACACCAGCGAATACTTCATCCCTTCGGTGCCCATGCCGATGCCGTCAGTCACCGTCGGAAAACCGAAGACCTGCGGCATCGCACCAGCTTCCGTGAGGGCCGCTACCGCGCGATCGACCAGCGTCTGGATGCCGGCATTACAGGGGTTCATGGTAGAGTGACCGTTCGCCACTCCGACGATCGGCTTTTCAAAGTCTCCGTCCGTGAAGCCCACGGCGCGCAACATCGCACGGTTGGGTGAACGTTCGACGCCTGCGGTGATGAGCCGGGAACGCCTGTTAAGCTTCGTCACTGGAACTCCCCCTTCTGCGTGCGTCAAACTCGATCATTCCAGCTTCATCGTCGTCCCATATTGAAGGACTTGAACCTTCTCGATTGTCGCCAAACCGCTCGACATCATGGTGTCCAACACGGGAAGAAACGCATCGATCTTTTCCTTGGAATCAACAATCTCGACCACAATCGGCAAGTCCTGAGAGAGACGCAAGATCTTCGTGGTGTGAATAAGCGCCGAATGTCCAAAGCCGACGTGCCCTCGCAGCACCGTGGCGCCGCCGAGGTGCATTTCCCGGGCTTTGAGTACAATGGCTTCGTGAAGAGGCAAGTGCCCGGACTTGTCGTCCTCACCGAAAAACATGCGGAGCGCGAACGGCACAGCTTCACAGGTCCCAAGCATGGCCTCACCATCGAGATCATCACCCTGACCCGAAGCGGCCGTCGCGGCTGGTCCCTCATGGTGACGAAGGAATACTGGTGGGCGGGAGCCGAGAGCAAGGCGTTCAAGAATTTGCGATGGGCCCGCGCGCTCGGCGGACAGCGCAGCGACCTATTCGCGTGGCTGCGCGCCCAGGAAGCGGCATTGGAGCGCTCATCGACGTTCCCGCGCGCGTCGGCGGAGCAGGATCGTGTTGATCCTGCCGATAGGACCCGCGGCCCGTCCGAGAAAATTTTGAGGCTGCAAAATGACGATCAATCGCATTGATCGAGCAGGGCATGCTCGCCCGCCCGCGACTCGGCCCCAGGCGGCGCGAACTGGCATCGGGCCCGCCCGCGGGCCCGGCCCGCGAGCCGCGGTCAATAGATCAGGCTGGGGAGATAGAGCGAGATCTGCGGAAACACGATCAGCAGGCTCATGATGATGACCTCGCAGGCGAGGAACCAGCCCACGCCCTTGAAGATCGTCTCCAGCGAGATGTCGGGGCCGACCACCGTCTTGATGACGTAGACGTTGAAGCCGACCGGCGGCGTGAGCAGGCCGATCTCGAGATATTTCACGACGATCACGCCGAACCAGACGAGGTCGAGCCCGAGCCGCTCGAACATCGGCACGAAGATCGGGATGGTGATCAGCAGGATGCCGAGCGGGTCGAGGAACATGCCGAGCACGAGGTAGACGATCGAGGTGCCGACCATGAGCAGCACCGGATCGAGCGCCCAGCCGCCCATCGTGCTCGGCGAGGTAGAACGGCAGGCCCGACAGCGCCAGGAACTTGGTCAGCAGGATTGCGCCGACGGCGACGAACAGCAGCCGCGAGGTGCTGGTGACCGCCTCCATCACGCTCGGCCGGAACACCTTCCACGTCAGCCGGCCGCTGCGCGAAGGCGATGACATAGGCGAGAAATGCGCCATAGGCGCCGGCTTCGGTGGGCGTCACGATGCCCGAGATCAGACTGCCGATGACGCCGAGGATCAGGCAGGCGACCGGCCAGATTTCGAACAGCGCGCGCCAGCGCTCGCGCGCGGTCGTCTTGATGTCGATCGGCGGCGCGATCTCCGGGAACGATGAGGCAGCGCCCCACCAGCATGGCCGCGTAGATCGCCGGCGGTCAGCAGGCCGGGCAGGATGCCGGCGATCAACAGCTTGGTGACCGAGGTCTCCGCGAAGATTCCGTAGAGCACGAACAGGATCGAGGGCGGGATCAGCGCCGCCAGCGTGCCGGCGGCGGCCACCGTTCCGGTCGCCAGGCTCGGCGCGTAGCCGGCCTTGAGCATCTCCGGAATTGCGATCTTGCCCATGGCGGCGGAGGCGGCGACGCTCGATCCGGACGCCGCGGCAAAGCCCGCGCAGGCGAAGTTGGTGGCGACCGCGAGCCCGCCCGGCAACCGGCCGAGCCAAAGCCGCGCGGCGGTGAACAGCGCGCTGGAAATGCCCGAATGGTGGGCGACCGACCCCATGAGGATGAACATGGGGATCGCGGAAAGCTCCCAATTGGCCAGGAAGTCGTAGGGCGCCGAGCGCAGCATGCCGAGCGCGACGTCGAGGCCGCGCAGATGCCAGATGCCAGCGAACGACACGCTGCCGAGCGCCACGCCGATCGGGACGCGCAGCGCGAGCAGGGCCAGCAGCGCCGACGAGGATGATGATGCCCAGCGCGGCCGGCGACATGTCACATGCTCCGGCAGGCTGCGCACGGCGCGGTCATGGCCGCAGGAATCCCTTCGACGTCCTCGATGATGCGAATGGCCACGGCCAAGGCCATCACGCCGAGCGCGATCGGCGGAATCCAGCGCGACGGCCAGGTGATGAACTGCATGGTGCCGGCGTCGTGCACCTCGCCGAGGACGGTCATGGCGACGGCCTCCTGGGCCGATCTTCCAGGCGAGCACGCCGACATAGAGCAGCATGAGCAGCCCGGCGACGGCGTCGATCAGGTGGACCCAACGCGCCGGCAGCCAGCTCGTGAACATCTCGACCGCGATCTGGCCCTGCGCGCGCGTGACGTAGGCGAAGGGCAGCGCGGTGACCATGACCATGTAATAGTAGGTCACGGTCTCGAGCGTTCCGGGGAACGGATGGTTGAACAGATAGCGGCCGGTGACGTCGACGACGACGTGCAGCATCAGCAGCACGATCGCGACCGCGCCGGCGAAGGCGAGCGCCCCGCTGGCGTAGCCGACCAGCCTGTCGATCAGGCGCAGCGCCTTCATGTTCCGGCAGCAGCCATATCGCGATGGCCGCGGCGCCCGGATTGCGGCGCCCGGCCCCCCGCTCGGGTCGACGTTTCCTTGTGTTCGTTTTCCCGGCAAGCTAGCGGAACGCTTGCGGCGAGGCAAAGCCTGCAATGCCGCAGGGCGGTCGGACCAATATTCCCCGGGCGGGTCCGGTGATGCGCAAAGACATGCCGCGGTCGTGATGCCGCGCTCGCTTATGTGAAGGGGAGCGGACCCGAGTCGGCCGCGAGAGCGTCGATCGTTATGGAGGTTGGTATCAGCATGAAGATCCTCGTCCCCGTCGACGGCTCGCCGGCATCGACCCGAGCCGTCAAACTCGCCATCGAGCAAGCGAAGGCGGTGGCGGAAGCCCGCCTCGTGATCGTGACCGTGCAGAATCTCGCCACGCTCGGCCTCGCTGAAGGCATGGGACTCATGCCGCCCGAGTGGATCGGGGAGGAAGAGGAGAGGGCGGCCGCGGAGGCGCTGCAAGAGGCCACCGCCGCTTGCCGCGCCGCGGGCGTGACTTACGTCACCCGCTCGGAGCGCGGCGCCGTCGCCGCGACGATCGATCGCGTGGCGCGCGAGGAACACGTCACGCACATCGTCATGGGAACCAGAGGACTGGGCGGGGTGCGCGGCCTGCTGCTCGGCTCGGTGGCCACGCAGGTGCTGCACTTGGTCGACGTGCCGGTGACGCTGGTGAAATAGCCGATCGTCCGCGTGGAGCGCACCCCGATCAGGTCGAATCGGGATGCGCTCTAGATTCCTTGGCTTTGTGCATGTTTTTGGCGGAAAACCGGTGCCCACTTTTCCGGGACATGCGCTAATACAGTCCGGGGATCAGCCGCGACGTGCGGCTGCGATAGGCGTCGTACTCGCCGCCGAACTGGCTGCGCAACAGCGCCTCTTCCGCGCGGATGCGCGCGACCAGCGGCGGGATGAGGCCGCTCGGCGCAGCGTCGGATAACTCCGTGCGCAGCCGGGTCAAACAGGTCGTGCGATACGATGCGGCCGACCTTCTCACCGGGCGAGAGGTACGTTCTCCCGGCATTCTAATAGCGGCAGGCTCTCGCACGGGCGATCGCAGATTTCCTCCAACGCACTGGACCAGCACCTGGTCGTGCTGTCCGCTTGCACCCCTGCTTGCGATGATGACGGGCCGCGCATGTTTCGTCACAAACGCTGCAGTCGATTTTCTTGAAGCCGTTGGTGTTTTGACGACCGGGGTGTAGAATTCAACTTCACCGAAGCTGGATAGCGCACGTGGGGGCAATCCGATGATCGGTGCCGATCAACCTTCCGCCGCGGACGCCCCGTCCGAAGTCGCCGACACTGTCGATGAAGCCGCGCTCAGCGAGGTCATGCGCGTCGTACCTCTCGGAGCCGGCGTCGTGGCCGGGGCTGCCGTCGCCCTGCTGGTCATCGGTTACCTCGCGATCTATCTGCTGATCTTCCTCCCGCGCGGCGCGGTGGGCTAGCCCGTGACGGACCAACCCGCCGAAGCACACGAGCGGCGAATTCTCGGCACCGAATTGCTGTGGGCGTTCGGCGTCGGCGTGCTCGTTGCCGCTGTCCTCGGCATGATCGTGTTCACGGCGCTGACCAGGGACATAAACCCGCCCAGCAACGTGGAGCGCATCGACCCCAAGACGTTGCACCTGTCAGGCGAGTTTGCCGAGCAAAATCTGGGAACCACGGTCGGGGCGGACGGCGGCGTGACCGTGCGGGTCATCGCCACGCAATTCATGTTCGTGCCGCGTTGCATCGCGGTTCCCGGCAACCGCCCCGTCACGCTGCGTTTCGCGTCACCCGACGTGATTCACGGTCTGCTGATCACCCGGACCAATGTGAACACCATGGTCGTGCCCGGCTTTGTCGCGCAGGTCTACACCACATTCACCCGCACCGGGGACCTGCTCATGCCCTGTCACGAATATTGCGGCCTGGGCCACAGCGACATGTGGGCGACCGTGCAAGTCGTGCCGGAAAGCGAATTCAAGCCGGACCGGGATGGGAGGGTCTCCTGTGCGCAACGTTGAGCGGCTCTGCCTGGCGCATTTCTGGGTGGCGTTCGCGGCGTTTCTAGCCGCGGCCTTCCTTGGCACCTGGCAGATGTGGGTCCGCAGCCCATTGGGGGCCAACATCGGCACGCCGGGCCAGTATTTCATTTCGGTGACGGCGCACGGCGTCTCGATGGCCTACGTATTGACCACCTTCTTCATCATGGGCTTCGGCTATTTCGTCGCCGTGACTGCGCTCGGCCGCCCTCTCCCGGGCAAACCCTGGGCGTGGCTCGGGTTCTGGATGGGATTGGTCGGCGTGCCGATGGCGCTTGCTCCGATTCTCATGGGCCAGGCGTCGGTGCTCTACACCTTTTATCCTCCGCTCACGGCCAGCCCGTGGTTCTATATCGGGCTGGTGCTAGTCGTGGCGGGTTCGTGGATATGGTGCGTCCTCATGCTCGTCGCGATGCGCGTCTGGAAGCGCGAGAATCCAGGTCGGCCCGTGCCATTGGCCATGTTCGGAACGGTGGCGAATGCGGTGTTGTGGCTGTGGACCACTGCCGGCATGGCCGCCGAGGTGCTTTTTCAAATCATCCCGGCGTCGCTGGGCCTCGTGCAGACCATCGATGCCGGCCTTGCGCGCACGCTGTTTTCATGGACCCTCCACGCCATTGTCTATTTCTGGCTCATCCCGGCCTACATCGCATTTTATACGATCGTGCCGCGCGCGGCCGGTGGACGCCTGTACAGCGACCTGATGGGCCGCATCAGCTTCATCCTGTTTCTGCTCTACAGCCTCCCGGTCGGAATGCATCATCTGCTGATGGATCCCGAGCACGGCAATGGCTGGAAGTTCATCCAGGTGGTGCTCACGGCCTTCGTGGCCGTACCTACGCTGCTGACGATCTTCACCATCACGGCGTCATTGGAAATTGCCGGGCGCCTGCGCGGTGGCCGTGGCGTCTTCGGCTGGCTTGCAGCCCTGCCATGGGAGCGACCGACCGTGCTCGCGACCGGCCTTTCCTTCGTGATGCTCGGTTTCGGCGGATTCGGCGGGCTCATCAATATGGGCTACGGCATGAACGCGCTGGTGCACAACACCTCGTGGGTAACGGCGCACTTTCATCTGATCTTCGGCGGCTCCGCCGTTATCATGTATTTCGCGATCGCTTACGAGGTCTGGCCGCGGCTTACCGGCCGCGAGCATGCGTCGCTCGCGCCGCTGCGGTTGCAGTTGTGGCTGTGGTTCATCGGCATGATGGTGATGACGCTACCCTGGCACTGGCTCGGGCTGCAGGGCCAATGGCGGCGCGTTGCCAATTTCAATTATGCCGATCCGATCATTGCCGGCTGGGGCCCCCTGGTCGTGGTCTCGCTCGCCGGCGGCCTCGTGCTGCTCGCGTCCGCGCTGCTGTTCGTGCGCAATCTCGCCGTCCTCCACCGCAGCCCATGGCCGGCGCTGCAACGGCCGCTGTACGCGCTGGCGGTGAACCCGCCGCAGCGCCTTCCGGCGGCGCTCAACGGCTTTGGGCTCTGGAACGTGCTGGTCCTCGTCCTGATGCTGCTGGCCTACGGGTACCCGATCGCCCAGTTCGTGATTGCGCCGTCGCCCACGGCGATGGTGCACCGGACGTACTAGGAGTGCGCGATGGCGGGCTCGTCCGCGCCTGAACCTGACGCCCTCGATCGGCCATGGCGAGTTTGGGCCAGCATCGCCGTCGGCGGCATCGTGCTCAGCGGCATCTTGTTGGGAGTGCTGATCATTCCCGTGGTGCAGGGGAGGAGCGAGGGGATCGACGCCTACACCGCCATCTGCCGCGCGCTCGGCATTTTGCCGGGGTCGCCCGCGAGGCAACAGGTGCCCGACCGCACGCCGCCGACACCGGTTTCGCAGGTGGTCTGGACGCCGGCCCTATTGCAGGTTCTCGCCGAGGCCAGACCGGAGCGCGGGCGCGCCAAGGCGCAGGAGGTCTGCGTCGCCTGCCATGGCGAGCAGGGCGTGTCGGTGGCTGCTGAATATCCGAATCTTGCCGGTCAGTCGGGTGCGGCGATCTACAAGCAGCTGAATGACTATAGAACGGGGAGCCGAACAAATCCGCAGATGACTGACATCGCGAAGGCTCTGGATGAGGCCACCCTCGCCGATGTCGCCGCCTATTACGCGGCTCAGCCAATGCGCAACCCGAATCCGGCAACGCTCGCGGACTCGCCTCCGTCCATCGTGCGCCTGGTCGACCTCGGCGATCCCAGTCGCAACATCCCACCCTGCGCAGCGTGTCATCGGCCCGGTGCCGGGGGGCCGATCGAGACCCCGATCCTTTCAGAGCAACGCAAGGAATACATTGCCCTGCAGTTGCAGATGTTCGCCACCGGCAAGCGACGCAACGATGTTTATGGGCGCATGAGAGCCATCTCCGCGAGACTTACGCCGATCGAGATCGACGGACTGGCGACCTATTATCGCGCTGGTTTCAGGTAGGCACAGGTCACGGGTCGGTGGATTGTCTGAACAAGGCCGGCTGAGGCGGGGCTTAATCCTTGGCGTGAACGTAGTCGCCTGCGCTTACGAGGCACTCGAGCAATCCTGGCCCGTGGCACGACGCGGACCTTCCGCGATCTCCGCATTCCGGCGCCAGGCAAGCACGCCGCTCTACCGGGAGACGGCCTAATAGATGCCCGGGATCAGCCGCGATGTGCGGCTGCGGTAGGCGTCGTAGTCGCCGCCGAACTGGCTGCGCAACAGCGCCTCTTCCGCGCGGATGCGCGCGACCAGCGGCGGGATGAGGAGGAGCGTGAGCAGCACGCCGACGCCGGAACGAAAAGCCAGCGCCCATCCCAGCGAGCTCACCAGCAAGCCCAGATAACTCGGATGGCGGATGACGCCATAGACACCGCCCGTGACCAGCGTATGCCCGGGCTGGATCGCCACCAGCCCGCTGAAGCGGCGGCCGAGCACGAAGACCGGCCAGATCCGCAGCGCCCCGCCGGCAGCGAAGAGCGCGACGCCGACCCAGCGAACGGCGTCGCCGTCGAGGGTCTAGAACTCCTCGCGGTCGGTCAAGGCCGGCAGATAGGCCTGCAGGAGCCCGATCAGCCCGAAGGCCGCGAGCACCCAGCGGTTGGAACGGTCCTCACGCTCGCCGGAGCTGAGGTTGCCAGCGCTGAACAGCGCCACGCCGGTCAGCACCAGCAGCACGATCGTGACGGCGATCAAGGCCGGATGCGAGAAGAAGGCTGCGAACCCGCCCCAGCCGAGGATCGCGAGCCCGAGATAGGCCAGGCTGCCCGCAACGGCGATGAGTGCCACTCTGGGTGTGGGTGTCATTGTCGCCTCGCTCGGACGATGGCTCTCTGCCAATGCTCGCGATGTTTGACCCGTCATGCCCGCGCTCGTCGCGGGCATCCACGTCTTGGATCATGAGTTGAATGAGAGACATGGAGGGCCGGGTCAAGCCCGGCCATGACGCGGAGAGAGCGCCGATCGCTACGAAGATCGGTATGACAGCCTGGCAATCGTCAGGCGGCGGGGGGCGGAATCGTGATGGTGATGCGGCATCCCGGCGCCGCCGGCTCGCGCATCATCTGCCCCTTCAATTGCTGCACGAGGAGCCGCACGAGTTGCGAGCCCAGGCCGTCGCCGGCCGCTTCAGGGCACCCCACGCCGTCGTCCTCGACGACGAGGGTGAGCTCGGCCGGACTTCTGCGCAGCCTCACGCGGACGGTCCCCGCCCCGTCGCCGGGAAACGCATGCTTGAGCGCGTTGGTCACCAGCTCGTTCACGATCAGCCCGATGCGCGTCGCTTTCGGCGTCATGGTCACGACCCGATCGGCGTCCACCTCGACGGCAATGGGTCTGATCCCGCGCAGCGCCTCGCCGAGCTTCCAGCATACCTCGCCGAGATAGTCCTGCATGTCGGTGACCTGATCGCCGGTCGTCATCCGCAGATGATCGTGACCCTTCGCCAGAACGTGCAGCCGTCCGACCGCGCTTTCCAACGCCGCGCGAGCCGTTGCGTCCTTTTGCGACCTCGCCTGCAAGGTTATCAGCGAGGAAGCGATCGCCAGATCGTTCTTGATGCGATGGCCCTGCTCCTGCAGCAGCAGCTCCAGGTCTTCCTGCGCCGCGACCGAGCCCTCCAGCGCTTTGCGCATGCCCTCGCCGACGATCACGACGAACAATGACACGACCACGAATACCGTCAGCGCGGCGATGTAGCGCACGGGGTCGAAATGCCAATCCTGCAGCGATGCGACGAGGAGCGTGCTCAACGCGGTCGCGACGAAGCCGCTGCCGCGGTCAAAGGCGATCGATGCCGCCAGGATCGGCGGAATGAAGAAGATGAAGCCGTACTGACCGGCGGCAGGACTGGCCCCGAGGCGGAAGACGAAGAAGACCAGCACCAGGACCGCCGTAACGCCATACCGAACCCACATCGGCTGAGGCTTCGACGGCAGGAATTTCAGGAGGCTTTCCACCCGGGTCAACTCGCAACCGCGCCGCTGCGTTCCTCCGGACGGCTATGCCGTTGAGTTGTCGGCGATTAACGTGTCTCGCCGATGTCGAAGCGAGCGATCACGACGCGCCGCGCGCCGGCATCTTGCGCTCCGTCGCCACGTCGATCCCGCGCGGCATCTGATCGAGCGGCGGGCAGCCCCACGGAGTACGGCGCATTTCGAGCGCATGCAGAGCGGCGCCGGCGTGCAGAAACTGCTCGATTTCGTGAAATCCGTACCAGCGGAGTTCGCCAAGGCGACTTAGGGTCCACTGTCGTAGACAACCACAGAGGAGTCGGGCGCGCGTTCGAGCCGATGATCTGTCCGCCGAGATCGCGGCGCCGTCATCGAGTCCGACAGCAATGGTCGATACGGCACCGCCACAATCCCGCTTCCGCAGTGCATCATTCCGTCCTCGCCCCGCGAAGATGGGCTGAAGCCATCATGCTGCGCTGCGCGCGGGCCGACCTATCCGCATCGTCACGGCCGGGCTCGACGCGGCAGTCCATCGCGCTGGATGGCGCTTCTCGGAATGCGGGGTGAGGCCCGCATCGAACGAGCGGGCGCTTGCGCGCCGCTGATGAGTTGGCGCCAATCCGGGGCTCGCATGGACGTCGGCGCCTTTTGCAAGAATGCGCGTGGGGGCTTGCGCCTTCGACACTCCCGCGGGAACCTCGCTCGTCCGCCTCGCGTTCTCTGCCTGCGGAAGACCGGTTGCCCACCCCGGACCATGCGCGAGCCGAAAATGCTACCCTCA
The DNA here is from genome assembly GCA_963758945.1 of uncultured Alphaproteobacteria bacterium. Lineage (GTDB taxonomy): Bacteria > Pseudomonadota > Alphaproteobacteria > Rhizobiales > Xanthobacteraceae > VAZQ01. The sequence continues at coordinate 336,494 of CAVWXY010000006.1, forward strand.
GGGGGCTTCAATGGGTTCCTCGCCTGAGCACATGCTGTTGGGCGATATCGGCGCCACGAACGCCAGATTGGCACTGCTGTCCGATGGCGTCCTTGGTCCGATCGACTTGTTTACCGTCGCGGAGTTCGCTCGATTTATCGACGCCGTCGACGTGTTCTTGCAACGTCGCGGCCGGCACATACCGGTGCAGGAGGCGCTGCTCGCGGTAGCCGGACCGGTCACCGAGGATCGTTGCGTGCTCACCAATTGTCCCTGGACGATCGATGGGCCCGAGCTGCGTGCGCGATTCGGCTTCGCGAAAGTCCATATCTGCAACGACTTCGAGGCGACCGCCCTGTCGTTGCCGCAGCTGAGGGCGGCGGACTTGTATCCGCTGGGACGGGGCACGGCGGTATCGGGAGAGCCCATGGCCGTGCTCGGTCCGGGTACCGGCCTCGGCGTCGCCTGCTTCGTGCCGGCGTCGCCAAACTCGGTCGTCATCGCGAGCGAGGGGGGACACGCGACCATGGCGGCGAGCTCTCCCCGGGAAGATGCGATCATCGACCACCTGCGCGGGGAGTTCGGCCACGTATCGGCGGAGCGGGTTGTGTCCGGGGTCGGACTGGAAAATCTCTATCGCGCGATCGTCGTGCTCGACGGCGTCGACGCCCCGCAGCGCAGCGCCGCCGAGATCACGAAGGCGGCGCTGGACGGCAATTGCCCGATCGCGCGGATGGCCCTCGAGCTGTTCTGTGCGATGCTGGGAACGATCGCCGGAAACGCCGCGCTGATGTTCGGCGCCCGGGGCGGCGTCTACATCGCCGGCGGCATCGCCCCGCGCCTCACGGACTTCATGGCGCGATCGGAATTCCGCGCCCGGTTCGAACGCAAGGGACGTCTTCAAACGTATCTCGTATCCATCCCGTCGAGCGTGATCGTGCACCCGGCCGCGACGTTCCTGGGGTTGCGGTCGCTTGCGGAGCGAGGTTCGGATGCGGCATCCGGGGCACATCCCGATCGGATCGGATCGTGATGCGCTCCGGATCCCTCAATCTTGCGCATGCAGCCGGTCACCTTCGCGGATGATCGGACTCGCGGGACTGGCGGACGGGTTCGCGAACCTGCGTTCGAGAGGTGGTCATGGCGAAGAAACGCATCGGCATCCTCACGGGTGGCGGCGATGTTCCCGGCCTCAACTCGGTGATCAAGACCGTTACCTACCGCAGCAGCGAGAACGATGTCGAGGTCATCGGCCTGCGCCGCGGCTGGGAGGCGCTCACGCACCTCAACCTCGACGATCCTGACAGCAGGCGCCGCTACGTTGTCGCCCTCGATCGCGAGAACACGCGCACCATCGACCGGCGCGGCGGAACCGTGCTGCACTCGAGCCGCACCAACCCGGCCAAGATGCAGAAGCTGCCCGATCACCTCGCCGGCAAGGACTTTCCGGTTTCCCTGAGCGGCAAGGGCGCGGCCGAGTCCTGGGACCTCTCCGCACAAGTGCTGGCGAACCTCTCGGCGCTCGGCATCGACCACGTCATCGCCATCGGCGGCGACGACACGCTCGGCTACGCCGCCAGGCTCAACGAGCTCGGGGTCAAGATCATCGGCATCCCGAAGACGATGGACAACGACGTCCGCAACACCGAGTACTGCATCGGCTTCTCGACCGCGATCACGCGCGCCGCCGATGCGATCCAGCGCCAGCGGACCACCATCGCCTCGCACGAGCGGATCGGCGTCTTCCGGGTATTCGGCCGCGACGCCGGGTTTACGGCCCTCTACACGGCATACGTCACCTCGATCCGCTGCGTCATCCCCGAATACAAGGTCAATCTCGACAAGCTCATCCGGCTGCTGATGGAGGAGAAGCAGGCAAACCCGAGCCACTATGCCATGATCGTGGTCAGCGAGGGGGCCGAGTGGGAGGGCTACGAAGTCCGGCACTACGGCGACGCCGACGCCTACGGCCACCGCAAGAAGGCGAGCGTGGCCGAGTCGCTCGCCGACGAGATCAAGCGGCGCACCGGCGAGGAGACGATGGCGTCCGACCTCACCTACGACCTGCGCTCGGGCGACCCGGACTTCATCGACAAGCTCGTGGGCTTGACCTTCGGCAACATGGCGTACGACGCCATCCTGGGCGGCAAGACCGGGCTCATGACGGCGCTGGTGGAGGGCTGCTACGAGCTGGCGCCCGTCCCCGACCCCAGGCTCGGGCCGCGCAAGGTGGACGTCGCCACCGCCTACAACACCGAGCGATATCGTCCCATGTATGCCGACAAGCTTGGCCTGCCGGTGTTCCTGCAACGCGCCGGTCGCACGCCGACGACTTAGAGCGCATCCCGATTAGGTCGAATCGGGATGCGCCCTAGATTCCTTGGCGTTGCGCATGTCCTTGGCGGAAAACCGGTGCCCACTTTTCCGGGACATGCGCTAGTCGGCGGCCAAGCCGCGCCGCAGCCGTCGCTGGCCGGCCCGCCGACCGTGCTCACGACATCGCGCCTCGCGTCCTCCTGCAGCCGGTCCAGTCCGGCGGGTTCGTCTGCTTGATGCGCCGGCCCTCCTTGACCAATTCCTTGACGGCGCCGGCGATCGGCATCGCAAGACCGCACTTGTCAGCCATTTTGGCGACGATCTGCATGTCTTTCAGCGCCCACAGGAACGAAACGTTGTCCCAATTCTTCAGGGCATCGGAGGCGCCCGAGCTCATCAACAGCGCTTCGCGCAGCTTCACCAGATCCATGCCATTGGCCTCGCTGAGACGGGCCGCCTCGATCAGCGCAATACCGTTCACCCAGAGGAGGAAGTTGTTCATGGCCTTGCCGACCTGGCCTGCGCCGATATCGCCCAGGTGGACAATATCCTTGCAGAATGCCCGATAGATCGGTTCGCCGCGCTCGAACACCTCGGGCTTGCCGCCGCACAGCGCAAGCATCGTGCCGTCGTCGGCGGCGCGCTGGCCGCGGCAGATCGGCGCGTCGAGCACGTCGATCCCCTTCGCGCCTGCGCGCTCGCCCAGCATCTTCACATGATCGGGCGTGCAGGTGGAGGAGACGGCGATCACCGAGCCTGCGCGCATCGTTTCGAGCAGACCGCCGCGATCGAGGATCACCGCGGCGGCCTCGTCATCGAAGCCGACGGCGACGATGACGAACTTGCAGACCTTGCCGATATCGGCCGGCCTATCGGCGGTTTCGGCGCCCGCCGCGCGCGCGGCCTCGACCGCCCCCGGCTCGATGTCCTGCGCCGACACCGCATAGCCGTGCTTGACGAGATGCCTGGTCATCGCCTGGCCCATCCGCCCGACGCCGACGATCCCGATCCGTTCCTTGTCCGCCATGTCGTTCGTCCTCCCGCTGTCGGGAGGCATGTTAGGTTGGGGCATCGGCAACGCAAGCGAGGAGGGCATCTATGCGAATGAAGCCCGCGATGACGCTCGACGACGCGAAGAAAATGATGGCCGCCGCCGAAGCGGAAGCCGTGCGCAACAGCTGGGAGGTGGTCATCGCCATCCTCAACGATGGCGGGCGGATCGTAGCGGTGCACCGCATGGACGGTGCGCGGCCGGGCAACGATGACATCGCCATCGCCAAGGCCACCACCTCCGCGATGTCTTGCCGCCCCAGCGCGGTTTGGGAAAAGTGGATCGAGGGTCCGCACAAGGCTTACGCGACTTTTCCGTTCATTGCCGCGCAAGGCGGGCTGCCGATCATCGTGGACGGCGACCTGATTGGCGCAATCGGCGTTTCCGGCGTAAAGTCGTTCCAGGACGAGCAGATCGCGCTCGCCGCGATCGCGACGGTGTTTCCGCAAGCGAAGACCACGCGGCCCGGCGAGGAGAATGACGCGCGGGACTTCTGAGCGGCAGCGGACATCCAACCAGAATTGAAATGGGAGGTGAAGGTGCCGAAAGAAAGATCAGTGCCGGTGAACTTTCGTATCGGACTCGCGGCTTTGGCCCTCGGTGTGGTCGGCCTCGCGGTCGCGGCTTCGGGCCCGGCGCTTTCGCAGACCGGCTACCCGAGCAAGCCGATCCGCATCCTTGTCGGCTTCGCCCCCGGAGGTCCGTCCGACATCATCAGCCGCGTGGTCGGCGGCAAGATGGGCGAGATCATGGGCGCGCAGTTCGTCATCGAGAACAAGACCGGCGCCGGCGGCGCAATCGCCACGCAGGAGGTCGCACGGTCCGCTCCCGACGGCTACACCCTGCTGAATACGCCGTTGGCCACCGTGGCGAACGAGTTCCTGTCGAAGACGATCAAGTACGAGTACGGCAAGGATATCGTCGCGGTGTGCCCGCAGGCCGAAACCGCCAACGTTCTGATCGCGCATCCCTCGCTCGGCGTCAAAAGCGTGGCGGAGCTCGTGAAGCTCGCGAAGGAGAAGCCGGGCGAGCTGCAATACGCGACCGCCGGTCGCGGCTCGGCGACGCACCTCGCCAGCGAATTGTTCAACATGGCCGTCGGCATCAAGACCATCCCGGTGCACTATCGCGGCGGCGGCGACACCGTGAAGGATCTGCTGTCGGGGCAAGTGAAGATGATGTTCTCGAGCATCGCCCCGGTGCAGGAGTTCGTGAAGGACGGCAGGCTCGTCGGGCTTGCGACCACGGGCCCCAGGCGCGATCCGGCCTTCCCCGACCTCCCGACCATCGCCGAATCCGGCTACCCCGGGTTCGATGTGCGGCTCTGGATCGGCATGACGGCGCCCGCGGCGACACCGAAGGACATCATCCGCAAGCTCGCGGACGCGAACAAGGCGGCGCTCGAGGCGCCCGAGATCCAGAAGGCGCTGGCCGCCCAGGGCTTCGCGCCAATGATCGGGTCGGCGGAGGATTTCGACGCCTTCTACCGTGCCGAGCGCACGAAATGGGCAAAAGTCATCACGGCGACCGGAATGGACAAGGATTAGCCGTCCCTGATGCCGGGAACGATTTTGCCGGGCGAGACAAGTCAATCCTCCGGTGACGTTCTCTCCGCCGCGCCCCGGGCGACTTCGCCGGAATCCGCGGAGTGCATTCGAGCGAGGTTACGATGAGCACGATCAGAGCCAAGCGACTCCTGCAGACATGTTTCGTCATGACCGCGCTCTTGCCGTTCGCCGTCGCGGGCGCGCGCGCCGAGACGCTCGATCAGCTTTACGAGAAGGCCAAGATCGAGAAGGGTTTGGTGTTCTATGCCGGCGGTCCTGCCGCGCCGCACGAGAACCGGGCCAGGGAGTTCATGCAGACATACGCCGGCATTACGGTGTCGGTGACGGGCGGTTTCAGCAACGTCCTGAACGAGAGAATCGAAAGGCAGGTGGCGGACCGGAAGCTCGTGGTCGACATGGCCTTCTTCCAGACGGTGCAGGACTTCGTCGCCTGGAAGAAGCAAGGCAGGCTGCTGGCGTTCAAGCCGGAGGGCTTCGATCAGATCATGCCGAACTTTCGCGACGAGGAGGGCACCTACATGGCGCTGAGCGCAAACGCGCTCACTTATGCCTACAACACCTCCAAGGTCCGCGCGGAGGATGCGCCGAAATCGGCGCAGGACTTCCTCAAGCCGATGTTTGCGGGCAAGGTGATCACCGTCTATCCAGCCGACGACGACGCTACGCTGTATCTCTTTCACCTCATCGTGCAGAAGTACGGCTGGGGCTGGATGGACAAGTACATGGCCACCAAGCCGAACTTCATCCAGGGCCATCTTCCCGTCGCGCGCAGCGTCGCATCCGGCGAGAATATCGCCACGTTCGATGCCTCTTCGTCGGTCTGGGCGTTCAAGCGCGAAGGAAAGCTGGAGGTGGTCTGGTCGCCGGTCGACGAGACGCCGGTCTTCACGCTCACCGGGGGAATCTTCAAGGATGCGCCGCATCCCAATGCGGCGAAGCTCTATCTCACATGGTTTCTCGCCAAGGAGCAGCAGAGCCGCGTCGGGTCATTCTCGTCGCGCGTCGACGTGCCCCCGCCGGAAGGCTTTCAGCCGCTCACATCCTACAAGATCGCCAACAATTATCGGGAGTTCATGACCAACGACCCGCTGGTCACCGATCTGCGCAAGCGCTTCGAGGGCTACACCGGGCCAGCGGTGAACAAGGGCGGGGTGAGATGAGCCAACCGGCATCGGCGTCATGGCCGGCCTGTCCCGGTTGGGACCGCTCGCCCAGCCTGTCGCCTAGGGAGCATTTCTTTGCCTCGAACTCGTCGTCGTTTCTAACCGGGTATCGGTTCCCGATGCCGCGGAAAAAGGAACCGCGGGGGGCTTGGCCGTTGCATTGCGAGAGGCATTTCAAACCTATCGAGGTCTCTGGTTCGGTTGGAGCGGCAAGGTAGCTTCGCAGCCTGCATCCCAGCCCAGAATGATCGACAACGGGCGGGTTCAGTACGCGCTGATGGACCTGACGTCGCTTGATCGGCAGGAGTACTACAATGGTTTCGCCAATCGGGCGCTCTGGCCAACGATGCACTACCGGGTGGGCCTGTCCGATTTCTCGCGCGCCGATTATGCCGGCTACTTGCGAGTTAACCGCACATTTGCAAGCGCGCTTGCGAAACTTGTCTGTCCGAGCGATCTCGTGTGGGTGCACGACTATCATCTGATCCCCCTAGCGGCGCAATTGAGAGCTCTCGGCCTCACCAATCCGATCGGGTACTTTCATCATATCCCTTGGCCGGCTCCTGAGGTGCTCGGAACACTTCCAGGAAGCACGGATCTTCTGCGCTCTATCATGGATTTCAATCTCGTTGGCGTGCAGACTGAGCGCGACGCCGACAACCTCAGGCGTGGGCTGATACAGGAACTGGGCGCCATCCCTCAAAAGTCCGATGTGCTGGACGTGGACGGCAAGAGCACCCGCGTGAAAAGCTTTCCGATCGGCATCGACGTGAGCAGCTTTAAGCAACTCGCCACACGCTCACGCTCAAATCGGATTGTAAGTCAGACGATCGCTGGCCTTGGCTCCCGCAAATTGATTATCGGAGTCGATCGTCTCGACTACTCAAAAGGCATTCCAGAGAGAATGGAAGCGTATGAGCGCTTTCTCATCAACAACCCCGATCAGCGACGACGCGTCACCTATCTTCAGATCGCACCAACAAGCCGCAGCGAAGTCCCGGAGTATGCGGCGCTAAGCCGGGCTGTGAATGAAACCCTCGGGCGGATAAACGGCTCGTTGGGCGAGCCCGGCTGGGTGCCGATCCAATACGTCACCAGTCCTTATCCTCGATCTGTACTCGCCCGCCTTTACCGGCTTGCGCTCGTTGCACTGGTCACACCGATGCGCGATGGCATGAACCTGGTCGCGAAGGAATACGTCGCGGCTCAGGATCCTGCAGACCCGGGAGTCTTGATCCTTTCCAAGTTTGCGGGTGCAGCTCAGCAGCTGACGGACGCACTTATAGTCAATCCAAATGACAAACTTGAGGTCGCCGAGGCGATCCGTGATGCCCTCCAAATGAGCCGTGAGGAGCGCGTCGCCCGCTGGCAAAGGATGATCAGACCGCTCGAGGATCATGACGTCTCATGGTGGGCGGCGGCTTTCCTCGGAGAGTTGGCGGCACAAAACGCGAGGTCCGCCGCCAAAGGAACTAATAAGGTTTTTGGCACAAGCGGGCCTCGAACGCTGTCAAAGGATAGAACCGCTTAAGGTGATGCTTGTTTTATGCAGGCGACACCGTGGGCTCATGCGACGGCTGCAAGGATCGCAGAACCACACAGCGAAAGCCGCTCAGCGGTGGGGATCTTCAGACCGTGTTGCGCGATATTTGGGCGCAGGGCGCTGGGACTCTCGCTGCGCTCAATTCCTGCGCATGCGTAGACCGCGCCTGCGCGGCGCTCACACCTCCTTCGCCATCTCGCGCAGCTTGAACTTCTGGATCTTGCCGGTCGAGGTCTTGGGCAGCTCCGCGAACACGACGAAGCGCGGGCACTTGTAGCCCGCGAGGTGCTGGCGGCACCAGGCGACGAGCTCGTCGGTGGTGGCGCTCGCGCCCGGCTTGAGCTCGACGAAGGCGCAGGGGGTCTCGCCCCACTTGTCGTCGGGCTTGGCCACGACCGCGGCGGCCTGCACCGCCGGGTGCTTGTAGAGCGCGTCCTCGACCTCGATCGAGGAGATGTTCTCGCCGCCGGAGATGATGATGTCCTTGGAGCGGTCCTTGAGCTGGATATAGCCGTCGGGATGGATGACGCCGAGGTCGCCGGAGTGAAACCAGCCGCCGGCGAAGGCCTTCTCGGTCGCCGACTTGTTCTTGAGGTAGCCCTTCATCACCACGTTGCCGCGGAACATCACCTCGCCCAGGCTCTCCCCGTCCCAGGGTACGCTCGCCATGGTGTCGGGATCGCGCACGTCGAGCGCCTCGAGCGGCACGTAGCGCACGCCCTGGCGCGCCTTTCTGGCGGCCTGGTCGGCCGGCGGCAGCGTATTCCAGGCCGCGCGCCATTCGTTGGTGGTGGCGGGGCCGTAGGTCTCGGTCAGGCCGTAGACATGGGTGACGTTGAAGCCCGCCTCCTTCATCGCCGCCAGCACCGCCTCGGGCGGCGGCGCGGCCGCGGTGAAGAACTCGACCACGTGCGGTAGCGGCTTCTTCTCCGCGGCCGGAGCGTTGAGCAAGGTCGCCATCACGATCGGCGCGCCGCAGAGATGCGTGACCTTGTGATCGGCGATGGCGTCGTACATCGCCCGCGCGCGCACCTGGCGCAGGCAGACATGGGTGCCGGCGACCACCGATAGCGTCCACGGAAAGCACCAGCCGTTGCAGTGGAACATCGGCAGGGTCCAGAGATAGACGCAGTGCTTGCGCATGCTGCCGGTGAGCACGTTGCCGATCGCGAGCAGGTAGGCGCCGCGGTGGTGATAGACCACGCCCTTGGGATCGCCGGTCGTGCCGGAGGTGTAGTTGAGCGCGATCGCGTCCCATTCGTCGGGCGGCATGGGCCAGGCGAAGTCGGCGCCGCCCTCGGTGATGAAATCCTCGTATTCGATCGCGGAGAGCCGCTCGCCATCGCCGTGGAATTCGGGGTCGTCGTAATCGACAATGAGTGGCTTCGCCTTGGCGAGCGCGAGCGCTTCTTGCGCGAGCCTCGAGAACTCGCGGTCGGCGATCAGCACCTTGGCTTCGGCGTGGTCGAGCTGGAAGGCGACGAGCGCGGCGTCGAGCCGGGTGTTGATGGTGTTGAGCACCGCTCCGCTCATCGGCACGCCGTAGTGGCATTCGAGCATGGCCGGCGTGTTGGCGAGGAGCACGGACACGGTGTCGCCGCGCGCGATGCCGCGCCGCGCGAGCGCGCCGGCGAGGCGGCGGGCGCGGGCGTAGAACTCGGCGTAGCTGCGCCGCAGCGGCCCGTGGATGATCGCGGTGTGGTCGGGAAAGACCTGCGCCGCCCGCGCCAGGAACGACAGCGGCGTGAGCGGCTGGAAGTTCGCCGGATTCCTTTCGAGGTCGATATCGTAGGGAGTGGTCATGCCGGGCCTGCCGCCGTCGAGCTTACGGACCGCAAGCCGTGCAATCAATCGGCGAGGACGGCGGCCGCGCCCTGCCACATCAGCGCGAGCGAAATGACCAGCATAAGCAGATAGGTGATCTTGTAGAACATTTCGGTGGGGGTGCGGCGCGCGAGCCAGAGGCCGAGGAAATTGCATGCGATGGCGAAAGGGAGCAGCACCGCCGAGGTCGCGAGCGTGCGCGACGAGAATTGGCCGAGCGCGAAATAGGGGACGAGCTTCATCACGTTGACCAGCGCGAAGAAGACGATGGTGGTCCCGATGAGCGTGAGCTTGTCGAGCCGCTGCGGCAGGATGTGCACCTGGTAGGGCGGAGCGCCGACCTGGATGATGGTCGAGGTGAAGCCCGCGAGCGAGCCCCAGAACATCCCCGCGAGCGCGCTCGGCCGCTGCGGCTCTTTCGGCACATGGGCGAGGAACATGTAGAGCACGAAGCAGATGCCGGTGGCGCCGACCGCAATCTCCACGTAGGCGTTCGGCACATAGGCCGCGAACAGCCAGGCGGCGCCGACGCCGACGGCGGAGCCCGGCAGCAGCACCTTCAGATTCCACGCGCTCCATTCCCGCCGATAGGCCCATACCGAGATCACGTCCTGGCACAAGAGGATCGGCAGCAGGATTGCCGCCGCCTGCAGCGGCGGCATGGTGAGCGCGAGCAGCGGGGTCGAGATCATGCCCACGCCCGCGAACCCGCCCTTGCCGAGGCCGAGCAGGAGGATCGCCGGAACGGCGAGCAGGTAGAACAGGGGATCGGCGATGATGGTCATGCAGGGGAGGCGGGCGACATCCGCAGCCTTAAAGCCGAGATGCGTCGGCAGCGCCAGCCGCTTTCGTGCATGGCGGCATCCCGGGCGCTTACGCGCGCAGCATCTCGGTGAGCGCGCTGCGGATGAGCTCGAGCGAGATCAGGAACATCAGCACATAGGCGATGCGGAAGAACAGCTCGGCCGGGGTGCGCCGCACCAGCCAGATGCCGGCATAGTTGGCGAGCACCGCGAGCGGAAGGAGCACCGCGCCGATCGCGAGATTTTCGCCGGTGAGCTGGCCGAGCGCGCCATAGGCGGGGATCTTCATCAGGTTGCTGGCCGCAAACAGCATGGTGAAGGTGCCGACATAGGTCAGCTTGTCGAGCCGCTGCGGCAGGAGATGCATCTGCCAGGCGGGGCCGCCGGCATTGGCCAGCATGGTGGTGAAGCCGCCGACCACGCCGCAGACGATGCCGGTGAACGCGCCGGCGTCGGGCGCGAGGCGCTCGAAGCGCGCGCCCAGCCAGTGACGCAGCACGAAGGCGCCGGCGATGAGCCCGATCGCCAGCCGGACATGGGCGGCGGTGAGCGAGGCCGCGAACAGGCCCGCGACGGCGATGCCCGCGGCCATGCTCGGGATCATGATCTTCAGGTTCCAGGCGCTCCAATCGCGGCGATAGGTCCAAACCGTGAGCGCGTCCTGCGCCAGCACCGTGGGCAGGATGATCGCGGCCGCCTGCAGCGGCGGGACCTCGAGCGACATCAGCGGCAGCGCCATCACGCCCAGGCCGAAAAACCCGCCTTTGGAGAGGCCGAGCAGGACCACCGCCACGGCGGCGAGCAGGTAGAACAGGGGTTCGGCGATCACCGGCGGCGACGCTGCGGGAGGGGGGTACGAGGAGCAACTGTGAGACTTGATGGCGGCGCCACGGTCTGCGTGGGACGCCCTCTCCCTGTGGAAGAAGGAGCCCACCGAGTTGGCCGACAGATCATCGTTCCGGTCACGAAAGTCCTACCCTTCGACGACACTGGGAACCGGCGCCCGCGGCGCGGGGATCAAAGCGCAGGCGCGCGCCGCCCGCCAGCATTTTGGCGCATGGCCGCGTTGCCGTGCCCGCGCGACTTGCAAACGCCCGCCGCGGCTTCAGAATGCGGGCGGCATGGCGCGACGCAAGCAAACGCCGGCACGGAGGGAGGGCCGCATGGACGCCCGCAGGAGCCGCTATCACGAGGTCTATGCCCGCTGGCAGCGCGACCCGCAGGGCTTCTGGGGCGAGGCCGCGCAGGACATCGACTGGATCGAGCCGCCCAAGCAGGTCTTCGATCCGAAGGCCGGCGTCTACGGGCGCTGGTTCACCGGCGGCGTCTGCAACACCTGCTGGAACGCGGTCGACCGCCACGTGATGGCCGGCCGCGGCGAGCAGGCGGCGATCATCTACGATTCCCCGCTCGCCGGGCAGAAGCGCACCATCAGCTATCACCGCCTGCAGGTCGAGACCCAGGTGCTCGCCGCCATCCTGCGCAATCTCGGCGTCGAAAAGGGCGACCGCGTCGTGCTCTACATGCCGATGGTGCCGGAGGCGGTGATCGGCATGCTCGCCTGCGCGCGCATCGGCGCGGTGCATTCGGTGGTGTTCGGCGGCTTTGCCGCGAACGAGCTCGCCACCCGCATCGACGACGCCAAGCCGAAGGTGATGCTGTCCGCGAGCTGCGGGCTCGAGCCCGGCCGCATCGTCAAATACAAGCCGCTGCTCGACGAGGCGATCAGGCTCGCCGCGCACAAGCCGGATGCCTGCCTCATCCTGCAGCGCCCGCAGGAGGAGGCGTCGCTCGTTGCGGGCCGCGACCACGACTGGGCCAAGGTGCGCGACGAGGCGATCGTGTTCGCGCGCTCGGTCTACGATTGCGTGCCGGTCGCCGCCACCGACCCGCTCTACATTCTCTATACGTCGGGCACGACGGGGCGGCCCAAGGGCGTGGTGCGCGACAACGGCGGCCACATGGTCGCGCTCAAATGGTCGATGGGCAATTTCTACGGCATCGAGCCGGGCGAGGTATACTGGGCGGCCTCCGACGTCGGCTGGGTGGTCGGCCACAGCTACATCGTCTACGCGCCGCTCCTTCACGGCTGCACCACCATCCTCTACGAGGGCAAGCCGGTGGGCACGCCCGACGCCGGCGCGTTCTGGCGGGTGATCTCCGAGCATGGCTGCGCCGCGCTGTTCACCGCGCCGACCGCGTTCCGCGCCATCAAGAAGGAGGACCCGCAGGGCAAGCTCATCGCGCATTACGACCTCGGCAAGTTCCGCACGCTGTTCCTCGCCGGCGAGCGGGCCGATCCCGACACGGTGATGTGGGCGGAGAACCTGCTCAAGGTCCCGGTAATCGACCACTGGTGGCAGACCGAGACCGGCTGGTGCATCGCCGGCAACCCGCTCGGGCTCGGAGCGCTGCCGGTGAAGTACGGCTCGGCCGCGGTGCCGATGCCCGGCTACCAGATCGACATCGTCGACGACCAGGCCAAGCCCGTCCCGGCCAACACCATCGGCTCGATCGTGGTGAAGCTGCCGCTCCCGCCGGCCTGCCTGCCCACGCTGTGGCAGGCCGACGAGCGCTTCAAGGAGAGCTACCTCGCCGAGTTTCCCGGCTATTACAAGACCGCGGACGCCGGATTGAAGGACGACGACGGCTACATCCATGTCATGAGCCGCACCGACGACATCATCAACGTCGCCGGCCACCGGCTCTCGACCGGCGGCATGGAAGAGGTGCTCAGCGGCCACCGGGACGTCGCCGAATGCGCCGTCATCGGCGTCGCCGACGCGCTCAAGGGCGAGGTGCCCTGCGGCTTCATCGTGCTCAAGGCCGGCGTCGAGCGGCCCATCGCCGAGATCGAGCAGGAATGCATCGGCCTCGTGCGCGAGAAGATCGGGCCGGTGGCGGCGTTCAAGCTCGCGATCACCGTCGGCCGGCTGCCGAAGACGCGATCGGGCAAGATCCTGCGCGGCACCATGAAGAAGATCGCCGACGGCGAGCCCTGGACCATGCCGGCGACGATCGACGATCCCGCGATCCTCGACGAGATCGGCACCGCGTTGAAGGGCAAGGGGGTGGGCGGCTAGGCCCTGTTTCGCGGCATGCAAGACGACCTGCGCATCCGCGTCATGCGGCCCGACGAGATCGCCATCGCCGCCGACTGGGCGGCGGCCGAAGGCTGGAACCCGGGGCTCGCCGATGCCGCCTGCTTCGCCACGGTGGACGCGCAAGGCTTTCTCATCGGCGAGCTCGACGGCGCTCCCGCCGCGACAATCTCCTGCGTCAACTACGACACGCGCTTTTCCTTCCTCGGCTTCTACATCGCGCGGCCGGACCTGCACGGCCGCGGCCACGGCCTGCGCATCTGGAACGCGGCCATCGCGCATGCGGGGGCGCGCGTGATCGGCCTCGACGGGGTGGCGGCGCAGCAGCAGAACTACAGGAAGTCGGGCTTCAAGCTCGCCCATGCCAATGTCCGCTATGGCGGCACGGTCGCCGCGCCCGCGCGCGCCGACGAGCCCGGTTCAGGGCGAGTATCCGGCGCGCGCACTGTTGAGTCGCCGCGCTGGCCGCTCGCTTCGCTCGCCAGCGCGGCCGCGCCGCCGTCGGCCGCCGTCGTGGCGCTGAGCGAAATCCCGTTCGCCGCCGTCGAGGCGGACGACGCCACGGTGTTCCCGGCGCCGCGGGCGGCGTTCCTGCGCGCCTGGCTCGACACGCCCGGACATGTCGGCCGCGCGCTCGTGCGCGACGGCTCCCTCGCCGGCTGGGGGGTGATCCGTCCGTGCCGCACCGGCTGCAAGATCGGTCCGCTCGTCGCGGACGACCGCGCCGCCGCCGAGGCGGTGCTCGTGTCGCTCATTGCGGCGGTGGGCGGCGGGCGAGGTCTTTCTCGACGTTCCGAGCGTCAATCGCGACGCGGTCGCGCTGGCGCAAGGGCTGGGGCTCGCCCCCGTATTCGAAACCGCGCGCATGTATACCGGGCCGATCCGTCCCGTGCGCCTCGAGCGGGTGTTCGGCGTCACCACCTTCGAGCTGGGGTGACGTGGCGGCCTGCGCCGAAACGACACGGCGCACGCCCTGGTCTTGCTGGCCGCGCTCGGCGAAAGTGTGCCGCCAGCCGTTCCGCCGGCGTCATAGCTGTTCGATCATGCCGTCCGATCATGGAGGGTGAACATGCCGCATCCCGCTCGTGCAGGCTTTTCCGCATGCGTGGTCGTCGCCGCTTCGATCACGCTTGCCGCTCCCGCTGCGGCGGAGGGGGCCGCAGATTTCTACAAGGACAAGACCATCGCGATCGTGATGGGGACCGGACCGGGCGGCAGCTACGATCTCTACGGCCGCACCATCGCCGAGCATCTCGGCCGTCACATTCCCGGCCAACCCACTGTCATCGTCGAGCACATGCCGGGCGCCGGCGGCGTCATCGCCGGCAACCACATCTACAGCCTGGCGCCGCAGGACGGCACCCGGATCCTGCTATCGCACGCCCTGCCGCTTTCCGAGAAACTGCAGCCGAGCGACAAGATCCGCTTCGAGACGCGCAAGTTTCAATGGCTCGGCGCCTACGACGCCATCGCCCAGGCGATGACGCTCTGGCACACCGCCGCGGTGCGGACGGTCGAGGAGCTCAAGGTGAAGGACCTGGTCATCGGCTCGTTCAACAACACCCACCTGACCTATCAGTGGGCGATGCTGCTCAAGACCGTGCTCAACGCCAACTACAAGGTGATCACCGGCTATCGCAGCGGCAACGACTTGAACCTGGCGATGGAACGCGGCGAGATCGACGGCTGGACCGCGTCCTGGGAGAACCTCATCGGCACCCGTCCGCAATGGCTCGCCGATAAGAAAGTGAACCTGCTGGTGCAGTTCACGCTCGAGCGGCAGGCCGAGTTGCCGGACGTGCCGACGCTGATCGAGCTTGCCGCGCCCGACCAGAAGGACGTGGCGGAATTCCTCACCTCCGGCACGCCGATCGCGCGCGCCATGGCGGTGGGCCCACGCGTGCCGGCGGATCGCACCGCCGCGCTGCGCGCGGCGTTCGATGCGCTCATGCTCGATCCGCAATTTCTGGCCGATGCCAAGAAACGGAGGCTCGATATCCATCCCCGCAACGCGGCCAAGACCCAGGCGCTGGTGGACACGATCGTTTCCGCCTCGCCCGAACTGGTGGCACGGGTCAAGAAGGCGATCGGCCAAGATGATGGCGGGCGGCCGTAGCCCACGCACGCGGCTTGCTGGCCCAGTTGCACGGCGATAAGGTTTATCTCGTCGTCGCAAGATATTGTCTCGCAAGCAGCCGACCTGCGATCACGATGAAACGATCTGGCGCAGTTTCCATCGCCTACGGCTTTGGCCTCCTGTCGGCGCTGGCTCTGGCTTCTGCTCATTCCTCGGCCCACGCTCAATCCGCCGATCTCGTCCTGTGCGATCGGCTCGCCGCCGACCCCACCGATCCGGACAAGCCGACGGACGTCAAAGGCGCGCCTGATATCGCGCAGTCCGACATCCCGACAGCCATCAAATTTTGCAGGATCGCGTCGGCTTCGTCACGCCGGGCGCTCTACCAGCTCGGTCGTGCCTACGCGGCCAATCAACAATTGCCGGAAGCCGTAAGCGCCTATCGCAAGGCAGCCGACAGGGGGAGCACGTCGGCCATGGTCGAGCTCGGCGTGCTGCTGGCGACGGGATCAGGCGTTGCCAAGGATGAAGCCCAGGCGCGCAAGCTGTTCGAGCGCGCCGTCGAGGGGGGAAATCCCCGCGGCGCCACCAACCTCGCGGCCCTCTCGGAGGCGGGCGCCGCACCGCCGGATCCCGTCAAGGCCAGAGCCTTGCTTGTGAAAGCGGCGGAGAAGAATTCAGCAGAAGCGCAGTATCAGCTCGGATTGATGACGGCGGACGGCATCGGCGGCCCGCAGGACGATGTCGCCGCGCGGGCGTTGTTTGAAAAGGCAGCCGCGCAAGGTCACCCCGGGGCATTGGAGCGGATGGGCGCGTTTGCGCAGAGCGGGCGAGGCGGACCGCAGGATCAAAGCGCCGCCAAGGCGTATTACGAGAAAGCCGCGGCGCTCGGCAATGAAGATGCGAAGGCCGCGCTCAAGCGCGCGGAATGTCCCATTGTGATCAAAGATAAACGCGGAAACGTCGTGACCCATCTCTGCTTCTAGCCGGAGCGATGGGAGGATGCCGCGTTTTGCGCGCAGGTGCTGACTCAAGGCGCCTCGCCGGACTGGGCGAGCTTCAAGGTCGAACCGCACGTTCGCGGGTTACTGGAGGCCCGCTTTCGCGGGCATGACAGCGGAGAGATCGTGCTTTCCGCTCAAGTTGGCGCGCGCTTATGGCGGTCAGCGGCCTATTCCTGCTTGCCGCCGATCTGCTTGAGCTTGGCGAAGACGGCGTCGACGTTGAGCTCGTCGGCGGGCTTCTTCTGCTCCTCGGCCTCGGGCTCGCGCCGGGCCGTGGTTTCGGAGGCCGGCAGCAGCGTGGCGCCCTGGGCTTCGGCCTCGACGGGCTTTTCCTTGGAGGCGCGGTGCACCTCAAGGTCGAGATCGATCTGCGAGCACAGGCCGAGCGTGACCGGATCCATCGGCTGCAGGTTCGACGCGTTCCAGTGGGTGCGCTCGCGGATCGCCTGGATCGTCGACTTGGTGGTGCCGACAAGGCGCATGATCTGGCTGTCCTTGAGCTCGGGATGGTTGCGCACCAGCCAGAGGATGGCGTTCGGGCGGTCCTGCCGGCGCGATACCGGGGTGTAGCGCGGACCCTTCTTCTTCTTGGCCTCGGGCAGGCGGACCTTGGGCTCAAGCAATCGCAGCCGGTAGTCCGGGTCGCCGACCGCCTTCTCGATCTCCTCGCGGCTGAGCTGGCCGGTGAGGACGGGATCGAGGCCCTTGATGCCCTGCGCCGCGTCGCCGTCCGCGATCGCCTTCACCTCGAGCGGGTGAAGCTTGCAGAACTCGGCAACCTGATCGAAGGAGAGCGCGGTGTTCTCCACGAGCCACACGGCGGTCGCTTTGGGCATCAGCGGTGCTGCTACCATGGTAAAATCTCCTCTGCGCTCCGCCCGCCCTCGGAAGGCGAAGCCTGGATGTCATCGATGATGACGGAAGTGGCGGAAATATAGGCACTCCACCCGGCCCGGCGCAATGGCAAAGCCGAGACTTACCCCAGCGTCGGGTCGAGCACGATCTTGCCCGCGGATTCGCCGGATTCCACCAGGCGGTGCGCCTCGGCGGCGCGCGACAGCGGCAGAATCCGCTCGATCTGCGCCTTGATCTTGCCGTCGGCCGCGGCGGCGAAGCATTTCGGCACGTCGGCCGGATGATAGCCCGGCTGGCCCTTGATGGTGATGCGCTTGTGGTAGAGGTGGGAAAAGTCGATCGCGACGTTGGGTCCGGCATGAGCCCCAGCGGTCACCAACCGCCCGTCGAAGCCGATGGCGTGGAAGGCCGCCGGCAGCACCTTCGGGTTGGCGATGTTGTCGTAGAGCACGTCGACGCCCTTGCCGCCGGTGAACGCCATCACCTCGGCGTAGAGGTCTCGCGCGTTGTAATTGACGGCGCAATCGGCGCCGAGCTCGTGGCCGATCTGCGCGCGCGCATCGGAGCCGGCGGCGGCGATTACGCGCGCGCCGATCACGTTCTTGGCGATCTGGATGCCGATCGACCCGAGATTGCCGCCGGCGCCCATGATCAGCACGGTCTCGCCGGCCTTGAGCTTGGCGACGTTGAACAGGAGGTTCCACGCGGTCGGCACGTGGCGCATGACCACGGCGGCGTGGTGAAAGTCGAGCCGGTCGGGGAGCGCGATCGCGGCGCAGGCCGGCACCGCGACCAGCTCGGCGAAGCCGCCCGGCCGCTTGATGCCCATCATTCCCGTCGGGCCGCTATAGCCCGCGCCGTCCTCGGCGCAGACATCGAGCGGCATGACGCCGGCGGCGGTGATGCGCATGCCCTCGCGCCAGCGCGTAACGCCGGCTCCCACCGCATCGATCACGCCGGCGCAATCGACCCCCGGGATGAGCGGCAGCACGGGTCCACGCGCCCCCTCCTTGCCCGCGCGCAGGCTTACGTCGAGCACGCGGTTGACGGTTGTGGCGTGCACCCGGATGCGGATCTCGCCCGCGCGCGGCGCGGGGTCCGGCACCTCCTCGTAGCGGAGAACCTCGGGCGGGCCGTATTCGTGGATGACGATCGCTTTCATGCCGTTCCTTTTTGCACGCCGGCACGCGTCGCGGCAAACGCCGATTGCGCGGCGCGGCGGCCGGCTCCATGCTGGTGCGTCTTCAACCACAGGGCGGAGCAAGATGGACCTGAACGACAAATATGCCTGTGCCGAACTGATCCAGAGCTGGGGCCTCTATCGCGACCAGGGCAAGTGGCCGCAGCTCATCGCGACCTTCGTGCCGGAAGGAGAGATCGCCGTCTCCTGGTTCAGCGGGCCGTTCCGCGACTTCGTCG
Source organism: uncultured Alphaproteobacteria bacterium (assembly GCA_963758945.1). Taxonomy (GTDB): domain Bacteria; phylum Pseudomonadota; class Alphaproteobacteria; order Rhizobiales; family Xanthobacteraceae; genus VAZQ01. The sequence continues at coordinate 355,197 of CAVWXY010000006.1, forward strand.
AGCGCTGCCGCCGCGCCTTCGAGACCGGGCAGCGCTCCAAGCACCAGATCTTTCCTTCGACCGTGCGCGTCGCCGGCGCGCGCGCGCTGGCCGAGACCAACGTCGTCATCCTGGTGCGCCAGAAGATCGGCGGCGTGCTCGCCGACATGACGTCCTATGCGCGCTTCCTCGATCGGCTCGAGCGCAGGGACGGTCGCTGGGCGATCCGGGAGCGCGCCTCGATCTACGAGCGCGACCGGCTCGATCCCGTCGAGCCGTCGGAGGCGTTCGACAAGCTGCTCGGCGCCACCGATCTCTCGGTCTATCCGGAATCCTACCGCTACATGGCCGCGCGGCTCGTCGCCGCCGGGCGCGAGCTCGCGCCGGTCGTGCATCACGACGGCGCCGCACACACCGCGCAGCTCTACGCGCGCTACGACGCGTGGCTCGAGGGGAAGTAGCAAGCTGTCATCGTCCGCGAAAGCGGACGATCCAGTACTGGAGGCAGGGCGTGAAAGGCACCACCTGGCCTTCGATCGTCTCGCTACAGGTTAATGGATGCCCCGCCTGCGCGGGGCATGACCCCGAAGGGGCCGTGTAACCGATCGGCATTGCGGCGCCGCCGTCGCTTGACAGAGGGAGGGCACAAGCCCCATGTCGGGTGCGCGGCCAGAGCGGCCACGCGAGGTCCGGATGAACGCGTCCCCCGTCGTCGACGTCGATCGCAAGCCCCCGCTGAAGGTGCTGCTGTGCTCGCCGCGCGGCTTCTGCGCCGGGGTCGTGCGCGCAATCGACACCGTCGAGCGCGCGCTCGCCCGCTACGGCGCGCCGGTCTATGTGCGCCACGAGATCGTGCACAACCGCTACGTGGTGGAAAGCCTCAAGGCCAAGGGCGCCGTGTTCGTGGAAGAGCTCGACGAAATTCCCGATACCGACGCGCCGGTCATCTTCTCCGCCCACGGCGTGCCGAAGTCGATTCCGGCTGAGGCGCAGAGGCGTCACTTCTTCGCGGTCGACGCCACCTGCCCGCTGGTCACCAAGGTCCACCGCGAGGCCGAGATTCACCACAAGCGCGGACGCGAGATCGTGCTGATCGGCCACGCCGACCATCCCGAGGTGGTCGGGACGGTGGGTCAGCTTCCCGCCGGCGCGATCACGCTGGTGCAGTCGGTCGACGAGGTCGCGCGTTTCGTGCCGCGCGACCCCGACCGCCTCGCCTATGTGACGCAGACGACGCTCTCGGTCGACGACACCGCCGGCATCATCGCGGCGCTCAAGGGGCGCTTTCCGGGCATCCACGGACCGCACAAGGAAGACATCTGCTACGCCACCACCAACCGCCAGGAGGTGGTCAAGAAGGTGGCGCCCATGGTCGAGGCCATGATCGTCGTCGGCTCGCCCAATTCCTCCAACACCCAGCGCCTCAAGGAGGTGGCCGAGCGCGCCGGCTGCGCGCGCGCCGCGCTGGTGCAACGCGCCAAGGAGATCGACTGGTCGTTCTTCGGTGCGATTGCGAGCCTCGGCGTCACCGCCGGCGCGTCCGCGCCCGAGGTCCTGGTCGAGGAGGTGATCGGCGCCTTCGCCGAGCGCTACGCGGTCGACGTGGAGACCGTCACCACCGCGGACGAGGACATGTTCTTTCCGCTGCCTCGGGTGCTGCGCGATACCGAAGCAGCGGAATAGTCGTGGCCGTCTATACCGACGTGGCGGCGGAAGAGCTTGCGGCCTTTCTCGCCGACTATGATATCGGCGAGCTCCTCGCCTACAAGGGCATCGCGGAAGGGGTCGAGAATTCGAATTTCCTCGTCCACACCAGTCGCGGCTATTTCATCCTCACCCTCTACGAGAAGCGCGTCGCAGCCGAGGACCTGCCGTTCTTTCTCGCCTTGATGGAGCACCTGCACGCGCGCGGCATCACCTGCCCGCAGCCGGTCAAGACCCGGCGCGGCGAGGTGCTCGGGCGGATCGCGGGCCGCCCGGCGGCGATCATCACCTTTCTCGACGGCATGTGGATCCGCCGGCCGTCCCCTGCGCATTGCGCGGCGCTCGGCGAAGCGCTGGCCAAACTGCACCTCGCCGGTCTCGATTTCGCGCACCGCCGCGCCAACGCGCTGTCGGTCGACGGCTGGCGGCCGCTCTACGCACATTGCGGCGCGCGCGCAAACGAGGTGCAGCCCGACCTCGAGCGATTCCTGGCGGACGAGCTGTGCCATCTGGAGCAGGCGTGGCCGCGCGACCTACCGGCGGGCGTCATTCACGCCGACCTCTTCCCCGACAACGTGTTCTTCCTCGGCAACAACCTGTCCGGCTTGATCGACTTCTATTTCGCCTGCACCGACGCGCTGGCCTACGACGTGGCCATCTGCCTCAACGCCTGGTGTTTCGAGACCGATCATTCCTACAACGTCACTAAGGGCCGGAGCCTGCTGCAGGCCTATGCCCGGGTGCGGCCGCTGTCGGAGCGAGAGCGCGACGCGCTGCCGTTGCTGGCGCGCGGCGCCGCCCTGCGCTTTCTCCTGACGCGGCTGGTCGACTGGTTCGACGTGCCGCCGGGCGCGCTGGTGCGGCCGAAGGACCCCTTCGAATATTACCGCAAGCTGCGCTTTCACCAGGCGGTCAAGCGCGCGCGTGACTACGGAATCACGGGATGAACGAGCCGCACGTCATCGTCCATACCGACGGCGCCTGCTCCGGCAATCCCGGTCCCGGCGGCTGGGGCGCGATCCTCGCCTTCGGCGATCACGAGAAGGAGCTCAAGGGCGGCGAGGCGCACACCACCAACAACCGCATGGAGCTGATGGCCGCGATCGCGGCGCTGGAGGCGCTCAAGCGGCCGTGCCTGGTCGATATCCACACCGACAGCCAATATCTGCGCAACGGCGTGACCGCCTGGATCAACCAGTGGAAACGCAACGGTTGGCGCACGGCGGACAAGAAGCCGGTCAAGAATGTCGATCTCTGGCAGCGGCTCGACGCGCTGTTGGGAAAGCATCGCGTGCGCTGGCACTGGGTGCGCGGGCATGCCGGGCACGTCCTCAACGAACGGGCCGACCAGCTGGCGCGCGACGGGCTCAGGGATGCGCGTTCCGGCGTCGGAACGCGGCGCCCGGCCGCGTCCGCGCACGATTGATGCAGCGGATCAGAGCTGCTTGAGCAGGGCGTCGCCCCCGGACACCTCGACCTTGCCGGGCGCTTCCTCGATGTTGAGCTTCTTCACCACGCCGTCCTCGACCAGCATGGAATAGCGCTTCGAGCGCGTGCCGAGGCCGTTGCCCGAACCGTCGAAAGTGAGATCGACCGCCTTGGCGAACTCGCCGTTGCCGTCGGCCATGAACTCGATCATGTCGGCGGCGCACGCCTTCTTCCAGGCGTCCATGACGAAAACATCGTTGACGGAGGTGACGACGATGGTGTTGACGCCTTTCGCTTTGATCGCGTCGGCGTTCTGGGCGATCGAAGGCACGTGCATCTTGTGGCAGGTGCCGGTGAAGGCACCCGGCACCGCGAACAGCGCCACCTTCTTGCCCTTGAAGATGTCGTCGGTAGTTTTCCACGCCGGCCCCTCCGGACCCATCACACGAAACTTCGCCTCGGGCAGTCGATCGCCGACCTTGATGGGCATGATCCTCGTCCTCTCGCTCGCAATTGAACCGGCCTCGAGTCTCGATGCGCGCGCGTCGCGCGGCACCGGCCCGCGGGCACCAAGTTAGCGCGCCCAGCGAATTAGTCGAGACGGGTCACGACCTCGATCGCGGCATTCCCCGCGCGCGCCGTCAGCGTGATGGCGGCTCCCTCGTATTTGGCCCCGGGCGGCGCGCCGTCGAGCTCGAAGGCGAAACGTTGCGTGCCCGCCGGGGCGCCTGCGATCGGCGTCGGCGCCGGCAAGGCCCAGTCCGGCGCAGGCCCTTCGGCAAACAGCGCGACGGCGGCTCCCTCCGGCGCGGCGACGTCGACGATGACGCGGGGCCGACCGGGACCGTCGGCGCGCCGGACCGATTTGATGGCAAGCGGCGAGCCCTCGCCGAGCGCCATCCGCTTGGGCACCCGCGCCTCGGCGGCGGCCAGCGCGGCGTCCTGCGACGAAGCCCCGCCGGTGAGCTGCAGCTCGGCCTCGCCTTCGGCGGGAACGCATAGCTTCTCGCAGACCGCATAGTCGAGCTTGAGACGCAGCGTCACCGGCTTCGCCGGATTCTGCGGCACGATCGCGAGCGGCAAGATCACGTCACCGGTATAGCCGATCGCGGTGAGGCCTTCTTCCGGGATGCGCTCCGGCGCCGGCCACAGCACGTCGACCGCCTTGACGTTCTGCGAGCGCGCAAAGTCGAAGCGCGGCGGCACGCCGGCGTCGCCGGGATAGCGCCAATAGGTGTGCCAGCCCGGCTTGAGCCTGATCTCCACGCCGGCGCGCAGCGGCGCCGCGCCAGCCTGCGGGGACGAACCCGCGACCAGGCGCACCGCGTTGCGCGCATCGCCGTCCCAGCGCGAAGCGTCCTCTGCCGCGCCAGCATGGCTTGCGGCGAGCAGGCAAAACGCGCAGAACCCGACCGCGCGGGGCGCGACGGTCCGCCGCAGCCGGTCACCGGAACCGATCATGCGCCGCGATCTATGGAGAAACTTTTCGCCTGCCACTGAATTCATCGTGATCGGGACCGAATTGGAAGTCTGGAAAGGGTAGCTCAAAGCGACACATATGGCGGATATTCTGTTCTACACGCGCCGTCCGTGCCGAATTGTGGCACGAAACCGAAGACCGTGGCACGACGATCGTGGCATGAACGATGCATGCATTCGCGACGAGCGCGTCGTTTGCAATCGTCACCCAATCGGGTAGCATTTCGCCATGAAATTCAGTCGCAAAACCGGCATGCGAGACGACAGCGGGGGCTCCACACCCAACGGCGATTCCGACATGCCCGATACCGAAGGCGCCGCGCCGGGCAGATCGGTCGCGCCCAAACCGCAGCGGCGCAAGAGCTCGAAACGCGGCTACCTCGACGGGCAAATGCTGATCGCGATGCCGTCCATGGGCGATGACCGTTTCGCGCGTAGCCTGATCTATATGTGCGCCCATTCGACCGAGGGGGCGATGGGCATCATCGTCAACCAGCCGGCAGCGCATATCAGCTTCGCCGATCTCCTTGTGCAGCTCGACGTCATCCCGGCGGCGGAGTCGATCCAGCTTCCGCGGCGGGCAGGGGGCGTGCGGGTGCTCAAGGGCGGACCGGTCGACACCCAGCGCGGTTTCGTGCTGCATTCGAACGACTTCTTCATCGAGAATTCGACGCTGCCGATCGACGAAGGCATTTGCCTCACCGCCACGCTCGACATCCTCAAGGCAATCGCCCGCGGCGACGGGCCCCAGAGTGCAATTCTCGCTCTCGGCTATGCCGGGTGGGCGCCGGGCCAACTCGAGAACGAGATCCAGCATAACGGCTGGCTGCATTGCGCGGCCGATCCCGATTTGATCTTCGGCCAGGACACCGGCGGCAAATACGAGCGGGCGCTCAAGAAAATCGGCATCGACCTCGGCATGCTCTCGAGCGAGGCCGGCCACGCGTAGCCTGGGGCAACGGCGCCTGCGGCTTGACCCCGGAAAATTGCAGGTGTTTCGGATAAGATGCTGCGACCCAACAAATGCTTGGAGCGAAGTCGCGGCTCAATCTGAAGCGATTTCTCTCTGGCGAGTCGATCCCGTGCGACGCCCGGACGCCCTGACGCACCCTACAACTTACTGCACCACTCGCTTGCGCGGGGTCGGGTCGCTTTGCTCGACGTTGGCGTCGGCCTGCAGCAACGCCTTGGCCTCGTCGGCGCTCATCGGCTCCCCGAAGTGACGGCCCTGCGCGTATTCGCAGCCGAGCTGATAAAGCTCCACCGCGTCGGAATCGGTTTCCGCGCCCTCGGCTACCACCTCCATGCCGAGATCGTGCGCGAGCGCGACGATCGAGCGCAGGATCACCGGTCGCGCGCCCTTGCCGTTCGCGCGCACGAAAGACTGATCGATCTTGATCAGGTCGAACGGGAACCGCTGCAGATAGGCGAGCGAGGAATGGCCGGTGCCGAAGCCGTCGAGCGCCAGCCCGCCTCCGAGATCGCGAATGCGCTGGAGCATCTGGGCGGCGTGTTCGGGATTGTCCATCACCAGCGACTCCGTGAGCTCGAGCTTGAGGGAGCCGCGCGCCAGGCCGGCGCGCGCGATCACGGTGCGCAAGTCGTGGATGAGATCCTGCCGCAGCAATTGCCGCGACGACACGTTGACAGTGGCGAAAATCGGGTCGCGCCGGCGCAGGGCGCGCTGCCACGCGCTCAGCTGGCGAGCGGTGCGCTCCAACACGAACATGCCGAGATCGACGATAAGGCCGACCTCCTCGGCGAGGGCGATGAAGTCGGCGGGTGAGGTGCGCCCGACCTTGGGATGATCCCAGCGCGGCAGCGCCTCGAATCCGGCGACCGAGCGGTCCTCGAGGCGCATGATCGGCTGATAGAGGATGGTGATCTCTTCGCGCTCGATCGCCCGCCGTAGGTCGGCTTCGAGGGTGAGGCGGTCGGTCTTGCGCGCCCGCATCGACGGCTTGAACACCTCGATGCGGTCTCCGCCGATACGCTTGGCGTGGAACATCGCGAGCTCGGCGTCCTTGAGCACCTCCTCGCCGCGGTGGGACTGCCCGTCGCTGAGCGCAATTCCCATCGAAGCGGTGAGTACGAGCTCGCGGTCGTTGAAAGTGATGGGCGCGCGCAGGCCTTTGCGCAGCGTCTCGGCGAAGGCGATGATGTCTTCGGACTCGCGCTCGGACAAGAGAATGAGCGCGAACTGGTCGCCGGAGAGCCGTGCCAGCGTATCCTGCGGCTTGAGCAGCCGTCCGAGGCGCCGCGCCAGGGTGAGCAGGATCGAGTCGCCGACAGCCACTCCGACCGAATCGTTGACCTGCTTGAAACGGTCGAGATCGATGACGATCACGGTCGGCTTGATCGCGGCGTCGGCTCTGGCGAAGGCAAGGACCCCCTCCAGGCGATCGAGGAACAACTCGCGATTGGGCAGCCCGGTCAGGTTGTCGTGCACCGCGTCGTGCAGCAGCCGCTCCTCGGCGTTCTTGAACTCGGTGACGTCGGTGAGCGTGCCGACCAGCCGCACCACCTCGCCATCCGACCCGACCACGGGGCGCGCCTTGAAGGTGAACCAGAGGTAATGGCCGTCGGGCGTGCGCAGGCGAAAATCCTGGCTCAAGCGGCCGCGACGCTGCTCCAGCACGCTGTCGAGCACGGCGCGGAAGCGGTCGCGGTCGAGCGGATGCAGCACGTCGAGCCAGCGCGCCGCGGGTCCTTCGAGCGAGCCGCGCTTGAGGCCGAGCAGCGCCTCGGTCTCGGGGCTGGTGAAAACCTTGTCGGCGGAGACGTCCCAGTCCCAGATCATGTCGCCGGCCCCGGTGAGCGCGAGCGCGCGGCGCTCGACGTCGGAGACGATGCCGCCGGTCACGCCGCCGGCGAAGGCGTGCTGCATCACCGTGAAGCCGATCAGCATCACGATCAGGACCAGGCCGCCGAGCAGCGCCGGCCCGACGATGTCGTTGGTGATCAACGCCGTGACGGCCAACGCCGCGGCCACCACCCACGCCGTGAGCAGGAACCAGGTCGGGATCAGCAATACGGCGCGATCGAAGCCGTGGAACGAAAGATAGAGGACGAGAGCGAAGCCGAGGATGGCGACGGCAAAGAGCGAAATGCGCGCGATGCCGGAGGCGATCGGCGGCTCGTACAGGGCAAGGGCGACGAGCGCGGCGAGAAACGCCAGCCAAACGAGCGTGATGTGGGCATAGCGCACGTGCCAGCGGTTGAGGTTGAGATAGGCGAACAGGAACACCACCAGCGTCGCCGCCAGGATCGCCTCGCCCGAGGCGCGCCAGATCTGCTCGGTGTCGGGCGACAGCGCGAACACCTTGCCCCAGAAGCCGAAGTCTATGCCGATATAGACCAGGACCGCCCAGGCGAGCGCGGCGGCGGCGGGGAACATGATCGAACCCTTGACCACGAACAGGATGGTCAGGAACAGCGCCAGCAGGCCGGCGATGCCGATGACGATGCCGTGGTACAGCGTGATGCTGTTGACCTTGTCCTTGTAGGCTTCAGGTTGCCACAGATAGAGCTGGTTGAGCTTGTCCGTGCGCAGCTCGAGCACGTAGGTCATGACGCTGCCAGGATCGAGGGTGATGCGGAAGATGTCGGCGGTGGCGCTGTCCTGCCGGTCGGGGCGCTCCCCGCTCGAGGTGATGCTGGCGACGCGCGAGCGGCCGAGATCGGGCCAAAACACGCCCGAGCCCACCATGCGGTAGTGCGGCACGACGATCAGGCGTTCGATCTGCTCGTCACCGGAATTGGCCAGCGCGAAAACGGCCCAATTGGTGTTGCCTTCGCGCGCGCGCACGTCCATGCGCCGGATGATCCCGTCGGGGCCGGGCGCGGCGGAGACAAGGAGGCGGTCGCCGTCGGTGCGGTGGCTCTCGGCGGCGTCGGTGAGGTCGATCGCCTGCGCGTCCGTGCGCACGTTGATCGCCTCGAGCGCGCGGCCGGGAGCAATCCCGGCCACGACCAAGACCAGCACTGCCATCGCGCAGGCGCGGATGAAGTGCACCCGACGTCCTCCCAGCTTCACCCCTGTCGACCCCTTCGCCGAGCTTCGCCGGACTGCCGCCATTCCGCGAGCGGTACGCTAGCCAACTTTACGTCGATTTCGCGGCTCCCGCGGGCCGGGGACGGGGGCCGGACAATTCCTGCATTCAGTAGCGGGATGGCAGAATAAGCGCAAGGAATTCAATCGGCTAGTGGCCGAGCTCCACCCCCGCGAGCCGGCGGGCGCTGCGCGCCAGCACGGCTGAGGAGAGGCCCGCAGGTGACGGGCTTCGAGATGGGTATCCTCGTAGACCGATCCGAGGCCGGGGAAATGCTTGAGCGTGCAGCGCACGCCGGCATCTCGAAGGCCCAGGCAGACCGATCGAGCGTCGCTCACGCGGAGCGGCCGGCAACTAGACCACCAGCACGATCTTGCCGATGTGGCTGCTCGCCTCCATGCGGGCATGCGCGGCGGCTGCCTGGGCAAGCGGGAAGGTGCTGTCGATCACCGGTTTGATCCTGCCTGCGGCGATCAGCGGCAGCACGTGTTCCTCGACGGCGCGCGCGATCGCGCCCTTGTCGGCGATCGAGCGCGCACGCAATGTCGAACCGGTGTGTGTGAGGCGCTTGAGCATGATGCGGCGGAAATCGACGGTGGCCTTCGGGCTGCCCTGAAAGGCGATCTGCACCACGCGTCCCTCGACCGCCGCGGCTTCGTAATTGCGCTCGATGTAATCGCCGCCGACCATGTCGAGAATGACGTCGGCGCCGTTGCCGTCGGTGGCGGCCTTGGTCGCTGCCACGAAATCTTCCGTCTTGTAGTTAACCGCGGCATCGGCGCCCAGGCGGCGGCAGGCTTCGCATTTATCCGCCGAACCGGCCGTAGTGACGACGCGCGCCCCGAATGCCTTGGCGAGCTGGATGGCGGTGGTGCCGATGCCGGACGAGCCGCCGTGGACGAGGAGCGTTTCGCCCGCCTGCAAGCGGCCACGCTCGAAGGCGTTGTGCCAGACGGTAAAGAACGTCTCGGGAATGGCGGCGGCCTCGATCAGGGTGAGTCCGCGCGGCACCGGCAGAGCGTGGCTTTCATGTGCCGGACAGTATTCGGCGTAGCCGCCGCCCACCACCAATGCCATGACCTCATCACCGAGCCTCCATCGCGCGACGCCGGCGCCGAGCGCGACGACCTCGCCGGCGATCTCGAGGCCCGGGATGTCGGTTGCCCCCTTGGGCGGCGGGTAGAGCCCTTGCCGTTGCATCACGTCCGGCCGGTTGACGCCGGCCGCCTTGACCTTCACCAGCACCTCGCCGGGCGCGGGCCGCGGCACTGGCAGCCGCTCCGGCGCGAGCACGTCCGGCCCTCCAGGCGCGCGGATCGCGATCGCGGTCATCTCGGCGGGCAAGGCGGGCATGCGAAGGTCCTCGGGGCAGGGGCAGGGCGCCTTCTTAGTAGGGGACACGAGGTGTGACAACGGCATTGGTCGCGGTTATTTTCCCGGGCGTGCGACGGAGGCGCGCCATGCCGGCAATTGACGAAGACGACCGCCCGAAGAAGAAGGTCACGCACGAGATCGGGCAGGACCTGGCGCTGCTCTCGATCAAGGAGCTCGAGGAGCGCATCGCGCTGCTCGAGGAAGAAATCGGCCGGCTCAAAGGGGCGATCGCCAGCAAGCAGGGCTCGCGGCAGGTCGCGGACCAGTTTTTCAAGAAATAGCAAACGGGCGTCGGGCCTTCGGCGGTGAGCCGGCTCGCGCACGCATCGTCGTGCTAGCGGTACCGCCGCCGGATCGCGCCGAAGTGGCGATGATCTTAAGAGGTCGTTAAGCTTTCGCGATTATTACTGGATGCGTCCATCTTCTGGACGTTGAGTGGCTCCTGTCCACTCTGTTTGACGCCTCCCTGTTTAGACTTCGAGCCGCCGGCTACGGCGGCTCTTTTTTACGCCCGCAGACGAAGGGCAGGGATTTTGGCCGCGTCGGATCGCCCCTCACGCCATGCGCCGAACCGGTGTTCCTCTCTAAGTTATTGGCAAGGCAAAGATTTAACGTGCGGCGCGGCGCTCGCGCGGGCCGCCCCGGGTCCCGCCTCCCGGTGTGCATTATCCATGCTCCGCTACCGTAGCAACTATGTCTCAAGCTTTCCGCCGCGGGCGCTGGACAGGCGGTGCCCGGCTGCGCAATCCTTTGGCTCTCGCCAGGGGCTGGCGCAAAAACAAGACCAAGAACGAGAACCCTGTGGTTGCGTGAGGCGTAGAGGATGCCCGAGAAGTCGGTCAACGGCGCCGTTTCGTTCGGCGAGAGGCTGGCGTGCTCACAGGCTTTCGCCGACCTGTTTCGGGACGGCATGGCGCTTGTGGAGGAGACCGCCGCCTATCTCGACGGCCCCGGGCGCCAGGAATTCGAAGAAGCTCACGCGCAGTGCCGCGCTCGTCTATGCCACCGAAAGCATGCGGCTGACCACGCGACTGATGCAGATCGCCTCCTGGCTTCTGCTTCATCGCGCGGTCAAGGAGGGCGAGATGTCGCTCGCCCAGGCCAGCAAGGAGAAGGCGAAGGTCAAACTCGCGGCCGTCGAGCACAACGACGAGCAGAGCATCAAGCTGCTGCCGGAGCGCCTGCGCGCGCTCATCCTGCGCTCCAGGGCCTTGCAAGCCGCGGTGCGCCGGCTAGACGCCACGATGCACGCAAGCCCGTCCCGCGTCGATCGCGGCAATCCGGTCGAACGACAGCTCGGCCTGCTCAAGGCGGCATTCGAACGCGACTGACGTGATCAACGCGCGGCATTGAGCGAGGCAGGGAACGAACCCGCGCGTGCGCAAAGGTTCGCGGCGCCGAGATGAACGGCGCTTCGCTACTTCTTGAGCCCGATGCCCGCGAACTTCTTCTGGAACCGCGAGAGCCGCCCGCCGCGGTCCACCAGCTGCTGCTGGCCGCCGGTCCAGGCCGGGTGCGATTTGGGGTCGATGTCGAGATGCATCGTATCCCCTTCCTTCCCCCACGTGGTGCGGGTGGTGAATTCCGTGCCGTCGGTCATCACCACCTTGATGGTGTGATAGGCGGGGTGCAGGTTGGGTTTCATGACGTTCACATGGTGCGCAGCGGACGCGGGCACAGCCGCAGATCGGCCGGAGGTCGCGGCTCTATAACGCAGGCCGCCAGGAGAAACAAGCGCGGGCAGATCGCTTATGGCTGCGGATCGCGAAGGCACCGATCGCAGACGATGGCGGCATTGCACCAACCAAGCGTGCCGGTCTCCAGCGCCACGGTGATCGCAGGCCCGGCGCCCGATTGCCACCCGTCGGCCGGCGGGGCATTGTCGCGCCGGCTTCGGCCCGGTTTCGGGCGCTGTCGCAAGGGCCGAGTGAGATGAACGTCGTCGAGGGAGACACCGCGCACGCCCCCGGAGCGACGGTCGATCGGCCGGACACACCGGACGCGGCCGCCGCGCGGGCGCGCAGTCGCAGGCTCAAGCCGCTGCTGTCGCTCATGCCTTATGTGACGCGCTATCGTTGGCGCGCGCTTGCAGCGCTGGCCGCCCTCCTCGTTGCGGCGATCACCACGCTCGTCGTGCCGGTTGCGGTCCGCCGCATGATCGATTTCGGGTTCTCGCGCGAGACCGTGAACCTGATCGACAGCTATTTCGCGGTGATGATCGGGCTCGTGGCCGTGCTCGCGCTGTCGAGCGCGGCGCGCTTCTATCTCGTCACCACGCTGGGCGAGCGCATCGTCGCCGATCTGCGTGAAGATGTCTTCGGCCACCTCGTCTCGCTCTCGTCCGCGTACTTCGACACGGCCAAGACCGGGGAACTGATTTCCCGGCTCACCGCCGACACCACCCAGATCAAAGCCGCGGTCGGCGCCTCGGTGTCGGTCGCGTTGCGCAACGTCGTGCTGTTCGTCGGCGCAACCGCCATGATGGTGGTGACAAGTCCGCGGCTTTCCGCCTTCGTGGTTGGCGCCATACCGGTGATCGTGTTGCCGCTTTACGGCTTCGGCCGTGCGGTGCGGCGGCGCTCGCGCGCGGCCCAGGACACGCTTGCGGATGCCACCGCCTATGCGTCCGAGCTGATTTCGGCGTCGCGCGTGCTGCAAGCGTTCACCAACGAGACCCTCGCCAGGGGCCGTTTTGGCGCTGCTGTCGAGCGCGCCTTTCTCGCCGCGCGCGATTCGATCCGGGCACGCGCGATCCTCACCGCGATCGCCATCTTTCTCGTGTTCGCGAGCGTCGTCGTCGTGCTGTGGGTCGGCGCGCAGGACGTGCTTTCGGGCCGCATGAGCGCTGGCAGGTTGTCGCAGTTCGTGCTCTACGCCGTCTTCGCCGCCGCGGGTCTCGGCCAGCTCTCCGAGGTGTGGGGGGAAGTGTCGCAAGCGTCGGGGGCGGCGGAGCGCCTGTTCGAGATCTTGGGCATACCGCCGGCCATCATGGCGCCGGCACGGCCGGTCGCACTGCCGCAGCCGTCGCGTGGCGAGATCGCCTTCGCCGATGTCCGCTTCTCCTATCCGACGCGGCCCGCAAGTCCGGTGTTGGACGGCGTGTCCTTTGCCGTGCGGCGGGGCGAAAAGGTGGCCATCGTCGGCCTGTCTGGCGCCGGCAAGAGCACGGTTTTTCACCTCATCCTTCGCTTCTACGATGCCACCTCCGGCGCGGTCACGTTCGACGGCGTGCCGCTGGTCGACGTCGATCCGCTTGCGCTGCGCCGGCGCATCGCGCTGGTGCCGCAGGACACCGTCATCTTCGCCGCGTCCATCCGCGACAACATACGCTTCGGCCGGCCCGACGCGAGCGACGCGGAGGTGACGCGGGCCGCCGAGTTCGCGCACGCGCTGGAGTTCATCGACCGGCTGCCGCACAAGTTCGAAACGCCTGTCGGCGAGCGCGGCGTGACGTTGTCGGGCGGCCAGCGCCAGCGCATTGCCATCGCGCGCGCCGTCCTGCGCGAGGCGGCGCTCCTCCTGCTCGACGAGGCGACGTCCTCGCTCGATGCCGAGAGCGAGACGCTGGTGAAGGACGCGCTCGAGCATCTGATGCAGCACCGCACGACGCTGGTCATCGCGCACCGGCTCGCGACCGTGCTCTCTTGCGACCGCATTCTGGTGATGGAGGCGGGTCGCATCGTCGAGCACGGCACGCATGAGAACCTGGTCGCCGCCGGGGGGCTCTATGCCCGCCTGGCCCGCCTGCAATTCCAGAGCTGAGCCGGCTTCAGGATCCGGGCGGCGGTCGCCAGCTCATCTTGTGAACCGGAGCGCCGGAGCGCCAGTTCAGCGCCTCGCCGGAAATGACGAAGCCCTGTTTCTCGTAAAAGCGGATGGCGCGCACGTTGTCCGTATTCACGTGCAGATCGAGACCGGCGGGGGATATCCGTTTGGCTTCCGCAATCAGTGCCGAGGCGACGCCCGTGCCCTGGACCTCCGGCGCCACCACGATCTGATCGAGATCGAAGGTGCGCGGGTCGACGGTGACGAAGCCGACCAGGATCTCGTCCGCCTCGGCCACGGTGATGGTGACCGCCGGCACGAGGTCGTCGCGCCAGCGTTGCCGCCACCAATCGACGCGCGCAGCGAAATCGATCCCAGGATAGGCGCGCTGCCAGGTGCGCCGCCACAAATCGATAGCCGCATCCTCGTCGGGAGGCGCGTAGGGGCGGAGCGTGAACGAAACCCCCGTCACCGCTCCGTCAACTTGAGCTCGATGCGCCGGTTGCGGCTGAAGGCTTCCTCGGTCTTGTCGGGATCGATCGGCTGGAATTCGCCGAAGCCCGCGGCCACCAGCCGCTGCGGCGATACGCCTCGACCGATGAGATATTGCACCACCGAGATCGCCCGCGCGGCGGAAAGCTCCCAGTTGTTCTTGAATTGCGGGCTGCTGATCGGCCGGACGTCGGTGTGGCCGTCGACGCGCAGCACCCAGGCAATCTCGCCCGGGATCTTCCTCTCGAGTTCGAGCAGCGCGGTGGCGAGGGCGTCGAGCTCGGCAAGGCCCTCGGGTTTGTCGAGCGTAGCCTTGCCGGTGTCGAAGAACACCTCCGACTGGAACACGAAGCGATCGCCCACGATGCGGATATCGGGGCGATTGCCGAGAATGGCGCGCAACCGCCCGAAGAAGTCGGAACGGTAACGCGAGAGTTCCTGCACGCGCTGGGCAAGTGCCACGTTGAGCCTCTCGCCCAATCGCGTGATCTGGGACTGCGATTCCTTGTCCTTCTTCTCCGATGCGTCGAGCGCCTCCTCCAACGCCGCAAGCTGGCGGCGCAGCGCCGCGATTTGCTGGTTGAGCACCTCGACCTGTGCCAGCGCCCGCGAGGTGATCCGCTTCTCCGCGTCGAGCTGCCCGGTGAGCTCGGAGACCTTGCCCTGCGCATCGGCCGCACCGCTGCCGACGCCCTCGTAAAGGCCCTTGTAGCGGTCGCGCTCGCCCTCGCTCGTCGCCAGACTCGAGCGCAACGCGTTTAGCTGCTCCTCGAGACTGAGCTTGCCGGTCTTCTCGAGCGAGAGCAGCTCGGTGAGCTGGGCGATCTGCGCGTTGAGGCGGTTGAGAGCGGTATCTTTGCCGCTCACTTCCTGCGTCAGGTAGAACTGCACCACCACGAAGACGGTGAGCAGAAAGATGACGCCGAGAACGAGCGTCGACAGCGCATCGACAAATCCGGGCCAGTAATTCATGCCGCTGTCGCGGCGCGCGCGTGCGAGAGCCATTGAATCCTGCTTGCGACCTGCTTCTATTTCTTCACGTCTTCGCGCACGAGAATTTCGAGCAGCCGGCGGACCTCGCGATGCTGTTGGGCCTGGGAATCGACCCAGTCGCGGATCATTTGCTGCTCGGTGCGCATGTGGTGGACCAACCCCTGGATCGCTTCGGCGAGACTGGCCATCGCGGAGGTGGCGGCGCGGTTCGATCCGCCGTCGGCGATCGCCTCACGCAAGCGTTCGATGGCCATTCGCAAATCGCCCGACGCGCCGGCGACGGGCATGGAGCCCGCCGGATCGCGCTCAACCACGAGATCGCGGACGGTGGTCGAGAGCCAATCCTCGAGCTCGGTATAGAAGCGGTTCTGCGCCTGGCTGGTCTGCAAGTCGAGGAAGCCGAGCACCAGCGAGCCGGCCAGTCCGAACAGCGAGGACGAGAACGAGATTCCCATCCCGCCGAGCGGTGCGGCGAGACCCTCCTTGAGCGAGTTCGAAAATGGAGGCCGCATCGCCGCCGGGCTTGAGGGTGTTGATCATGTTCCCGACCGAGCTCACAGTCTCGATCAGCCCCCAGAACGTGCCGAGCAGTCCGAGGAAGACGAGAAGGCCGGTCATGTAGCGCGACATGTCGCGCGCTTCGTCCAAGCGGGCGGCGATCGAATCGAGAATGCCGCGCATCATCTGCGCGGAGATCGCCATGCGGCCGACCCGATCGCGCAGGAGCGCCGCCATCGGCGCGAGCAGGACCGGCGGGCGCTCGACGGCGAGACCGGGATCGGCGAGCCTGAAGCCGTTCACCCATTCGATCTCGGGGAACAGGCGGATGACCTGCCGGAAGGCCAGCGCGATGCCGACGGCGAGCACGCCGACGATCAACGCATTGAGCCCGGGATTGGCGAGAAACGCCGCCCAGATCTGCTTGTAGAGCACGATGACGAGAAGGGCGCACAGCGTCAGGAAGACCACCATCCGGACGAGAAAGATCCGGGGCGAGGTAAGCTTGAATGGGTCGATGTCTTGCGCCATGGCAATGGGATCAGCGCCCTGTTCGACTTACAATAAGGCACGGGCGGGGCGGAAGGAAGAACCAGCAGCGCCGGCAAGACGACGCTGGCCGCCCCGATCGAGCCGGAACGGAGCACGCATCGGCGCGCGGCGGGGTGCAAGATCCGGACCCATTCTTGCTTAGGGCGCCTGAACCCTTTCTGCACCGCTGGAAAAATGTCATCGCGTCATGCCGGGGTGGACCGAGCGACCGATGGGACGACCCCGCGCGCTTGCTTCAGTACCGTCAGCAGTTCGCGGTGGACGTCCTCGTTGCCCGCCAGGATGCCGCCGGTCTTGAGCATCTCATCGCGTCCGTCGAGATCCGTGACGAAGCCGCCGGCCTCGCGCACCAATGCAATCCCGGCGGCCATATCCCAGGGCGAGAGATTGCGCTCCCAATACGCATCGATGCGGCCGGCGGCGACCCAGGCGAGATCGAGGGCGGCCGCTCCGAACCGGCGCAGCCCGGCGACCTTGTCCTGCACCGCGATATGCTCGCCGCGCGTGAGCGCCACATCGCCACGGCTGGGATGCGGGAGCGCGCACGCGACGACCGCGTCGGCGAGCCGCTTGCGGGCCGCCACCCGCAGACGCTGGTCATTGAGGAACGCGCCCTTGCCGCGCTCGGCGGTGAACAGCTCGTCGTTGGCCGGATTGTAGACGATGCCGGCCACGACGGTGCCTTCGCGCTCGAGCGCGATGGAGATGGCAAAATGCGGAATGCCGTGCAGGAAGTTCAGCGTCCCGTCGACCGGATCCACGATCCAGCGGTGACTCTTGTCGCTGCCCTCCCGCGCCCCGCCCTCCTCGCCGAGGAAGCCATAACCCGGGCGCGCGTGCTCCAGCTCCTCGCGCAGGATCTCCTCGGTACGCCGGTCGGCGGCGGTGACGAAATTGGCCGGCCCCTTGAGCGAGACCTGCAGGTGCTCGATCTCGCCGAAATCGCGCTTGAGCATGCGGCTCGCCTTGTGCGCGGCCTTGATCATCACGTTGAGGAGGGCGGAGCGGAGCATGGTGGCGTGGCTGTGTTGGCGTCCTCATCGGGGCAGGCAGGAATGATCGGGCGTCCCCGCCGCGTCGAAGCGAGGATCCGGCGCGGTTCGCCGGTGGGCCCACCGTCCTATGCGCTCAGAACATATGCACTCAAAGAGCCCATCGCGGGCAAGCCCGAGCTCGGGCGCGGGCATGGCGTTCGAGCAGTGGGGTCTGCCCGCGGGCGGCGAAGACGTCAAGAGCGCGAGTCGCGCATCTCCTTGATGGCGTCGAGGTAAGGTTTCGCGGCCTTCTCGCCCGCGGCGCGCACGTCCGGCGGCTGGCTCTGCTCGAACATGTCGAGCGGAATGTCGCTCACGCCGCCGGCCTTGGCGACGATGTGCCACTTGATCGCCTGCACCGGATTGGCCTGCACGCCGTGCCCGACCGCGAGGATATTGGCCAGGCGGTTTTGCGCAACGGGATTGCCCTTGCGGGCGGCTTTCGCCAGCAAGATTGCCGCCATCCGCTGATCCTTGGCGACACTCGTGCCGTTGAACAGCGCGATGGCGTATTCCACCTCGGCATCCGTGTTGTCCGCGCGCGAGGCCAGGGCCAGGAGCCGCACGGCCTCCGCCATATCCTTGGGCACGCCGCGGCCCTCCTTGTACAGCGTGGCGAGCGCGTATTGGGCCTCCGGGCTGCCGGCTTGCGCGGCGCCGCGGAACAGCTCGGCCGCGCGCGCAAAGTCCTGCGGGAACAATTGACCCTCGAGGTAGAGGAGACCGAGATCGTAGGCGGCCGTGATGTGGCCGAGCTTGGCGGCGGCGGCGAGCAGCTTCGCCCCCTGCTCGCGGCTGGCGTCGGCGATGCGCCCGGCGAAGTGGAACATAGCGAGCGCGAACATCGCCTCGCGATCGCCACGGTCGGCCGCCAGCCGGTACCATTCGGCCGCCTTCTTGTCGTCGTGCACCACGCCCAAGCCGTTGGCGTAAAGCTCGCCGAGCAAGGTCATCGCCTTGACGTCTTTCTCCTCCTGCACCCGTCGGGTGGCGATCGAAAAAGCGGTGACATAATAGCCGCGCTGGAACGCGCCATAGGCCATGTCGAGGTCGCGTCCGGGCGCGACCGGTTCCGGCGCGGACGCGGCGGCAGGGGCCGCTTGCGAGGGCGCCGGTTTGCTCGGCGCGGACTTGGCCGCGGGGGCGGCCTTGGTCGCCGGCGCCCGGGGTGCGGGCGGGCCGAGCGGGATCGGCGGCTGCGCCACGGCGACCGCCATCGAGCCCGCCCACAAAGCCGCGACTACGATGCCGGCGGCGGCCCGCCCCGCGGGGCTCATGCGAGCGTCTCCGCCCGCGCGAGGCGTCGCGCGGCATCAGCCACCGTCGCCGACGTGTTGCAGGCGTCGGCGAAGACGCAGTCCATCGCGACGAAGTCGGCACCCGCAGCGGCGAGCGGTTCCACCTCCTCGAGTGAAGCGGCAAAGCCGATGCAGGGGACCTCGAACAACTCCGCCCACCACGCCACCCGCGCGGCGGTCGCGTCGAACGAGGGTCGCTCGCCGGCAGCGTCCGGCTCGCCGAACATGACGTAATCGGCGCCGGCCTCGGCGGCCAGCATGGCATCGTGTCGGGTCGCGAGGCCGCCGCAACCGGCAATACGGGCGGGCTTGAGCGTCGCAAGCGCCGCCCGGAACGCATCGATCCCGCATAGATGCGCCCCGTCGGCGCCCGCCCGGACCGCGAGCTCAACAAACCCGTCGAGGAGGAGCGCTGCGCCGCGGTTCTGTACCGTCGGCGCGATCGCTTTGGCGTGATCGATGCGATGGCGATCGTCGGCGTCGGGCAGGCGCAGCAGCACGGCGGCGACATCGGCCGCGCCGAGCGCATCGGCCAGCCGGTGCGCGAGCCCGGCCGGATCCTGCGGGGCCACGAGATAGAGGCGCGGGGCGGGGCGCCTCGGCTCGGCCGGTTTCTCCCTGGACGGCATGGGAATCGAGTGCCCCCGCAATCGGGCGGTTTGGCGGCGTTTATACAACGTCAACCCTACGAGAGGGTAAATGCCGCACCCTCTCGCGCCAGATTCGGCACGGGCAAGTTGCGCTCCTGGTCCGGATGGCCGTGCGAGCCGCGCGCGACCCGAGCCTCGGCCCCCGCCTTCGCCATGGTTCAGTGCGGGCGCTCGCGGGAGCGTGAGCACGGATCGGAGCGAAACAACTTCGTGTGAAGAGATTTCGCTCCGGGTATCTGCTCGATCGCATGGTCTTGTCCGAAAAGCCTGCGACTTTTTTCGGGGTCACCTACGCCGCCTTCTTCTCCAAATCATGCTTCCACTGGCCGCGCGCGGCGAGGCTGTTCATCATCGCGCGGTGGGTGAAGGCGCGCTGCGCGGCGGCGACGTTCTCGCTCTTGCCGGACCAAGCCTGCTGCGGTGCCGCCTGCAACGCGCGGCCGTAGCTGAAGGTGACCCGCCACGGCAGGCCGCCGATCCGGTTGATGGCATCGAGGTGCGCGGTCGCCTCCTCGTCCGACTGCCCGCCGGAGAGGAAGGCGATGCCGGGCACCGCTGCGGGCACACAGGACTTGAGCACCTTGACGGTTTTCTCCGCCACCTCCTCGACGTCGGCTTGGTTCTTCGCCTTTTTTCCGGCGATCACCATGTTGGGCTTGAGCACCATGCCTTCGAGGGCGATCTTCTGGTAGTAGAGCTGCTCGAAGACGGTTTTGAGCATCCACTCCGTGACCATATAGCAGCTGTCGATGTCGTGGTCGCCGTCCATCAGCACTTCCGGCTCGACGATCGGTACGATGCCTTCCTCTTGGCAGAGCGCAGCATAGCGCGCCAGCGCGTGCGCATTGCTCATGATCGCGGCATAGCTCGGGATCTTGGGACCGATGTCGATCACCGCCCGCCACTTGGCGAACCTAGCGCCGAGCCCGCGATATTCGACCAGTCGCTCGCGCAGCCCATCCAGGCCCTCGGTGATCACTTCCCCCGGCGAGAACGGCAACGGCTTCGTGCCCTTGTCGACCTTGATCCCGGGGATTGCACCCGATTTTTCGATCACCTTGACCAGCGGCGTCCCGTCCTTGGCGTTCTGGCGGATGGTCTCGTCGTAAAGGATGACGCCGGAGATGCATTTCGACATCGCCTCGGACGAGCGAAACAGCAGCTCCCGATAGTCGCGGCGATTATCGGGGGTCGATTCCACCCCAATGGCATCGAACCGCTTCTTGATGGTTCCCGAGGACTCATCGGCGGCCAGAAGGCCGCGGCCGGGCGCGACCATGGCCTCGGCGACCTTGTTGAGCTCAGCGAGGTTCATTGCAACCTCCTCCGTCGCATGTCGGACTCACCGGTGATTTTGCCGCCTCTTCACCTCGTTGGCAAAGGGCTGATGGCCGCGCTTGCAAACCCCCCGTCATTTTACCCTGAGGACCTCGACCCCCGGCAAGGTCTTGCCCTCGAGCCACTCGAGGAAGGCGCCGCCGGCGGTCGAGACATAGGTCAATCGGTCGGTCACGCCGGCGGCGTTGAGTGCCGCCACCGTATCGCCGCCGCCCGCGACCGTTACAAGCTTTCCGGCCGCCGTGAGTTCCGCGGCAGCCTCGGCGATCTCGATCGTACCGATGTCGAACGGCTCGATCTCGAACGCGCCGAACGGCCCGTTCCAGACCAGCGTCTCCGCCCGGGCGAGCACGGAGCAGACATGCTCGATGCTGCGCGGACCGATGTCGAGGATCATCTCGTCGCTACCCACGTTGTCCATCGTGACCACGTGCGACGGCGCGTTCGCCCTGAACTCCTTGGCGACCACGGCGTCGACCGGCAGCACGATCTCGCGACCCTTGGCCTTCGCCTTCGCCATGATCTCGCGCGCGACGGGAGCGAGCTCGTGCTCGCACAGCGACTTGCCGACGGAATGTCCGAGCGCGGCCAGAAAGGTATTGGCCATGCCGCCGCCGATGAGGAGAATATCCACCTTTGCGAGCAGGTTGCCGAGGAGGTCGAGCTTGGTCGATACCTTGGCACCACCGACGATCGCCACGAGCGGACGGGTCGGCCTCTCCAGCACTTTGGTCAGCGCCTGGAGCTCGTCCTGCATGGTGCGGCCGGCATAGGTCGGCAGCTTTCGCCCCAGGCCCGCGACCGAGGCATGGGCGCGGTGCGCCACCGAGAAGGCGTCGTTGACGAAGATGTCGCCAAGCGCGGCAAGGGCTTCGACGAAGGCGGGATCGTTGCGCTCCTCGCCCTTGTGAAAGCGCGTATTCTCCAGGCACAGGATGTCGCCGGGCTGCATGGCATTCACTGCGGCCTCGGCTTTTTCGCCGACGCAGTCCTCGGCGAAGGCGACCGGCCGTTCGAGGACATCGGCGATCGCCGGGGCGAAGAGTTTCAGCGACTGCGTCGGATCGGGCCCTTTCGGCCGTCCGAAATGGGAAACGAGGATCACCTTGCCGCCCCGGTCGGCGATCTCGCGGATAGTGGGTGCGACGCGCTCGATGCGGGTGGTATCGGCGACCTTGCCGTTTTCGACCGGCACGTTGAGATCGACGCGCACCAGCACGCGCTTGCCCCTGACGTCGACGTCGTCGAGCGTTCGGAACATGGCTATCGGCCTGCTCGCGGAGTCGGCAGCATCCGTTGCCGCGCCAGCGGGTTCAGAGCACCTTACCCATCGCAACCGCGGTGTCGACCATGCGGTTGGAGAAGCCCCATTCGTTGTCGTACCACGACATCACCCGCACCAGCGTGCCGTCCATCACTTTGGTCTGGTCCATGGCGAAGACCGCCGAATGCGCATCGTGGTTGAAGTCGCTGGAGACGTTCGGCGCCTCGGTGAAGCCGAGAATGCCCTTGAGCTGCTGCTCAGCGGCGCGCTTCACGGCGCCGTTGATCTCGTCCTTGGTGGTCGCGCGCCGGGCGACGAACTTGAAGTCGACGACCGAGACGTTCGGCGTCGGCACCCGGATGGCGACGCCGTCGAGCTTGCCGGCGAGTTCAGGCAGCACGAGCCCGACGGCTTTGGCGGCCCCGGTCGAGGTCGGGATCATGTTGATCGCCGCCGCGCGCGCGCGGTAGAGGTCCTTGTGTACCTGATCGAGCGAGGGCTGGTCGTTGGTGTAGGAGTGCACGGTGGTCATGAAGCCCTTGTCGATGCCGACGGCGTCATTGAGCACCTTGGCGACCGGCGCGAGACAGTTGGTGGTGCAAGAGGCGTTGGAGACGACCTTGTGCTCCTTGGTGAGCTTGTCGTGATTGACCCCGTAGACCACGGTGAGGTCGGCGCCGTCGGCGGGGGCTGAGACGATGACTCGCTTGGCGCCGGCGGCGAGATGCGCGGCGGCCTTGTCCTTCGACGTGAAGATGCCGGTGCACTCCAGCGCTATGTCGATGCCGAGTTCCTTCCAAGGCAGCGCCGCCGGATCCTTGATGGCGGTCACCTTGATGGTGCCGTTGCCGATGCTGATGGTATCGCCCGCGACCTTGACCTCGCCGGGAAAGCGGCCGTGCACCGAGTCGAAGCGCAGCAGATGCGCGTTGGTTTCCACCGGGGCGAGGTCGTTGACCGCAATGACCTCGATGTCCTTGCGCTTCGCTTCCGCGATGGCGCGCAGCACATTGCGGCCGATGCGGCCAAAACCGTTGATGGCGATACGAACTGACATTCCCCACTCCTTTGCTCGCCTGCCATCGTCCGCCTCGCGCAGACGCGGGCAGTCGGATGATTGCGCGCTGCGCGGCGTCAGGCCCTCCCCAGTTCACTCAATGCCGCTGCGGCCACTTTCTCCGGCGTAATGCCGAAATGCTTGTAGAGTTCCTTGTAAGGCGCGCTCGCCCCGAAGCTCGTCATGCCGACGAAGGCGCCCTGCGAGCCAATGATCTCGTCCCAGCCCTGCCGCACCGCGGCTTCGACCGCGACCTTGGCTTTGGCGCCGCCGATGACCTTGCGCCGCTCGGCGGCGGGGAGCGCGCGGAACAGCTCGAAGCAGGGCACGGAGACGACCCGTGCATCGACGCCACCCTGGTGCAGCAGCTTGCGCGCTTCCAATGCGATCGCGACTTCCGAGCCGCTCGCGAACAGCGAGACCTCGGGATCGTCCTTCTCAGCGGGCGCGATTTCGTAGGCGCCGGCGGCGCACCGGTTCACCTCGTCGTATCCGAGGCGCAGCTGCGGCAGGTTCTGCCGGGTGAGCGCGAGAATGCTCGGCGCTTGCGTATTCTCGAGCGCGAGCTGCCAGCATTCGACGGTCTCCACCGCGTCGCACGGACGGTACAGATAGAGGTTCGGCATCGCGCGCAGCGCCGCGAGCTGCTCGACCGGCTGATGGGTCGGGCCGTCCTCGCCGAGCCCGATCGAATCGTGCGTCATGACGTGAATGACACGCCGACCCGCCAGCGCGGCAAGGCGGATGGCCGGCCGGCAATAATCGGAGAAGACGAGGAAGGTGCCGGAGTAAGGGATGACCCCGCCGTGCAGCGCCATGCCGTTCATGGCCGCAGCCATGCCATGCTCGCGCACGCCGTAGTGGATGAAACGGCCGGAATAATCAGCGGCGGAAAGAACCGCCATGCCCTTGGGCTTGGTATTGTTGGAGCCAGTGAGGTCGGCGGAACCGCCGATCATCTCCGGCACCGCCGCGGTGAGCAGCTCGAGCGCGGTCTCGGATGCAGCGCGGGTGGCGATCTCTTTCGGCGCCGCAGCGAGCCTCTGCTTGACCGAGCGCACCGCCGCGGTGAGTCCGTCCGCCGGCAGCTCGCCACGCAGGCGACGCTCGAATTCCGCGCGGCGCTCCGGGGCCGCGGCTTTCATGCGATCGGTCCAGGCCTGATGGGCGGCCTCGCCCGCCGCGGCGGCGCTGCGCCACATATCCCGCACATCGGCGGGAACGACGAAGGCGGGCTCCGACCAGCCGAGCCGCTCACGCGCGCCTTTGATTTCGTCGGCGCCGAGCGGAGAGCCGTGGCTCTTCTCGGTGCCGGCCTTGCTGGGAGCGCCAAAACCGATGGTGGTGCGGCAGGCGATGAGCGAGGGCCGCTCGCAGGCTTGCGCCGCGGCGATGGCTTCGGCGATGGCCTCGGCATCGTGTCCGTCGACGCGCACCGCGGCCCAGCCGGCGGCCTCGAAGCGCTTCACCTGATCGACCGAGTCGGCGAGCGACAGCGGGCCGTCGATCGAGATGCCGTTGTCGTCAAACAGCACGACCAGCTTGTTGAGCCTGAGATGGCCGGCGAGCGCGATCGCCTCCTGGCTGATGCCTTCCATGAGATCGCCGTCGGAGGCGAGCACGTAGGTACGATGGTCCACCAGGTCGGAGCCGAACGTGGCGGCGAGGTGGCGCTCGGCGATCGCCATGCCGACGGCGTTGCCCAGGCCCTGGCCGAGCGGACCGGTCGTGGTCTCGACGCCCGGCGTGACGAAGCTCTCGGGATGGCCCGGCGTGAGGGAGCCCAACTGGCGGAAGCGCTTGATCTCCTCGATGGTCATCCGCGCGTAGCCGAGGAGGTGCAGCAGCGCGTAGACGAGCATCGAGCCGTGGCCGGCCGACAGCACGAATCGATCGCGGTCGGGCCAGGCGGGATCGGCCGGATCGAATTTCAGGAAGCGCGTGAACAGCACGGTCGCGATGTCAGCCGCGCCCATGGGCAGGCCCGGATGGCCGGATTTTGCCTGTTCCACGGCGTCCATGGCGAGCACGCGGATGGCGTTCGCCATGCGATCGTGCTGGGCTCGGGTCGCGGGTGCCCAGTGGTCGCGGCGGCCGGCCCGCAAGACGGGCGCGGCCGCGACGGCGAAGTGGGGCTTCGGGCTGGTCATGGTCGGGCCGGACGCATTGCTCATGCGAGGCTCTAGCACGCGCACGAGGGGAGTCAAAGAATGTCAGCATCGGCAGCGCGCGCCATTCACAGGGGTTGGGACAAATCCCGTTCGAGCGTTGACGAAGCGCCATGCCGCACCGTAGGTTCTCTCTCTAACCGCTTGCCGACGCAAAAGATTTCGTGAGCCTCAGGGTTGACGAGTCGACGCGATTTCGGCGAGCCAATGGGTGTTGCCGAGGATGACCGAAGGAAGCGCCATCGACGCAGCCACCAGGCGTCTCGCGCTTGCGCTCGATGCGCTTGCGGCGGCGGTCGAGCGGCGCCGGGACGCCGACCACGGCGAGGCAACGTTGGACGCGCAGCTGCACGCGCTCGGAGCGGACCGCTCGCGGCTCGCCTCCGATCTCGATGCCGCCACGGCGAGGGCGCGGGTGCTGGAACATGCCAATCGCGAAGTCGCCCAGCGGCTCGATGCCGCCATTGACACGATCCGTTCCGTGCTCGCGGCAAGCGAGCGCTGAGTCGCCGCAAACGTCACGCGGGAATGCCATGTCGCAGGTCAGCGTTACCATCAATGGCCGCCAGTTCCGCATGGCCTGCGAGGACGGCGAAGAGGAGCATCTCGTGCGGCTGGCGGAAGACCTCGACGCGCGGATCACGCGGCTGCGCGGGCGCTTCGGCGAAATCGGCGATACCCGGTTGACGGTCATGGCCGCGCTCACGCTGGCCGACGAGCTCGCCGAGGTGAAGCAGAAGCTGCAGCGGCTGGAGCCCGAGCTTGCGACACTGGAGGACGCGAGCGCCGCGTCCGCCGACCGTGCGCAGGCAACGCAGGCAGCGGTCGCCGCCGCGCTCAACGCCGCGGCCGAGCGCATCGAGGACATCACGAGAAGGCTCAATCAGACGGTCGGCGACGGCGGCGTGCCGATGGGATGAGCGAATTGGCCGCCTGGGTAGCGCCGTGCCCGCATCCGCACTACATTGGCGGATGCGGGGCTGCGAGGTGCGTCCGGAGCCATATCCCCGGGGCCTTATCGATCCTCAAGGGAGCTGTCCCTGACCGGGCTCGTGGGCTCGGACATATGGCGCCCACCTACTTTCGTAGGGAACCCGGGATCGACGCTCCAACGGCCATCGCGGCTCCGCGCTTCTATTTCCTCTCGTCCCGGGTCAATGGCTCCTTCCGTCGAAGATGCCAAGACGGCCATCCGCCGCGACGCGCGGGCGCTGCGCGACGCGCTGCCTCCCGACGTCCGCGCCGCCGCGGCGCAGGCGATTGCGGCGCGGGCGTTTCCGGTCGCAGTGGCGCCGGGCGTGATCGTCTCCGGCTTCATGCCGATGAAGAGCGAGATCAATCCTGTTCCGCTGATGCGCGCCCTTGCCGACGCCGGCGCACGGCTTGCGCTGCCGGTGGTCGCCGGACGGGGGAAACCGCTCATCATGCGCGCCTATGCGCTCGGGGAGCCGCTCGCGGCAGGCGTGTGGGGCATCCGCGAGCCCAAGCCCGACGCGCCTGAGGTCTTTCCCGACATCGTGCTCGTGCCGCTCCTCGCCTTCGCGCGCAGCGGCCATCGCATCGGCTACGGCGCCGGCTACTATGACATGACCATCACCGCCTTGCGCGCGCGCAAGACCGTCCTCGCCGTCGGAGTCGCCTTCGCTGCCCAGGAACTTGCGAGCCTGCCGACGACCCCCCGCGACGCGCGCCTCGATCTCGTGCTAACCGAGCGCGAGGTCATCGACTGTCGGGCAATGTAGCGCATGCGCATCCTGTTTATCGGCGACATCGTGGGCCGCAGCGGGCGCGCTGCGCTCATCGAACGCCTGCCCTCCCTGGTGCGGGACTGGAAGCTCGATTTCGTCGCGGTCAACGGCGAGAACGCCGCCGGCGGCTTCGGCATCACCGAGGCGATCTACCAGGAATTCGTCGACGCCGGCGCCGACGTGATCACCGGCGGCAACCATTCCTGGGACCAGAAGGAGGCGCTGGTCTTCATCGAGCGCGCGCCGAAGCTCATTCGTCCGATCAATTATCCCGCCGGCACGCCCGGCCGCGGCGTCACGCTGATCGCGGCCAGGAACGGCGCCCGCGTGCTCGTCGTCAACGCCATGGGCCGCATCTTCATGGACCCGCTCGATGATCCCTTCGCCGCGGTCGAGCGCGAGCTCGCGGTCTGTCCGCTCAGGCAGGCGGCCGACGCCGTCATCATCGACATTCACGCCGAGGCGACGAGCGAGAAGCAGGCGATGGGTCACTTCTGCGACGGCCGCGCGAGCCTCGTCGTCGGCACTCACACCCATGCACCGACCGCCGACCACCAGATTCTTCCGCGCGGCACCGCGTTCGTGTCCGATGTCGGCATGACCGGCGACTACAATTCCATCATCGGCATGGACAAGGACGAGCCGTTGACCCGCTTCCTGCGCAAGATTGCGGGTGCGCGCTTCGAGCCGGCGACGGGCGAGGCGACGTTGTGCGCGCTGGCCGTGGAGACCGACGATGCCACCGGGCTCGCGCGCCGCGTCGCCGCCGTGCGCCTGGGCGGTCGGCTGGAACAGGCGCAGCCGAGCTTCTGGAACTGAACCCGATATTCTGGATTTTCCTCGGGCCGCGCCCTATAACGCGCCGAAATCAATTCACCATCCGCGGCTCGCCGATCGCGCCTGATCTTGCGCGGGGCGAGGTGTCGAGGAGCGAGCCATGGCCGGCCATTCCCAGTTCAAGAACATCATGCACCGCAAGGGGCGGCAGGATGCGGCGAAATCCAAGCTGTTCGGAAAGCTCGCGCGCGAAATCACCGTCTCGGCGAAGCTGGGGTTGCCCGACCCGGCCATGAATCCGCGCCTGCGTGCGGCCATGCTTGCCGCCCGCGCCGAGAACATGCCGAAGGACAACATCGACCGCGCGATCAAGAAGGCGGCCGGCGGCGACGCCGAGAGCTACGACGAAATCCGCTACGAGGGCTACGGACCCGGCGGCGTCGCGGTCATCGTCGAGGTTTTGACCGACAACCGCAACCGCACCGCCGGCGAGGTGCGCGCGACCTTCGCCAAATCCGGCGGCAACCTCGCCGAGACCGGCGCGGTCTCCTTCATGTTCGATCACGTCGGAGTGGTCGAGTACGATGCCGAAGCCGCGAGTGCCGACGCCATGTTGGAGGCCGCGATCGAGGCGGGTGCGGACGACGTGGTCTCGAATGAGGGCGGGCACGAAATCTACACGGCACAGGACCAGCTGCGCGACGTGGCGAAGGCGTTGGAGACGAAATTCGGCGAGCCGCGCAAGGCGGCCCTGGTGTGGAAGCCGCAGAACACCGTCGCAGTCAACGACGAGCAGGGCGAGAAGCTGTTCAGGCTGATCGAAACGCTCAACGAGCACGACGACGTGCAGAACGTCTACGCCAATTTCGAGGTCTCGGACGCGCTGATGCAGAAGCTGGGGGCGTGATCGCGGTCAGCCGCCATATTCCAGGATGAACAGCCCGGCATTGTAGTCGGTGCTGTAGGCCAGGCCGTTCCTGTCCACGAACACGTCCGCCGATTGGATGACGCGGGCGCGCCCCGGCCTGTGATCCATCATGCGCGCCGGCGCCGGCGGCACCCAAGCTGCGACCTCGTCCGGGCGGTACTGGTCGCGAATGTCGAACACCCGTACTCCGGCGTTCTGGTAGGTCGCGAAGATCAGCTCGGAGCTGACGAAACTGCCGGGGCGATTTTCGTGGATGTTGTGCGGCCCGAAGTGCCCCCCTTTGGCGGCGTAATCGGCCTCCGACGGCGTCGGAAAGGTCGCCATGCTCACCGGGTTGGCGGGGTCGCGGTTGTCGAATACCCAGATCAGCTTCAGTCCGTCCTCTTGGTGGTCGAGCACCGCCTCATCGAGCACCACCAGCAATTGGCGATCCGGCAGCGGCAGGCAGTTGTGCGTTCCGCCGCCGAACGGCGGGCACCAGTTGCGGTGGACGATGAGCTTCGGCTTTTCGCGGTCCGCGACGTTGATCACGACCATGCCGGCGTCGCGCCAGGCGGCATAGGCGGTGTCGCCGTCAACGATGGCATGGTGCAAGCCGTAGCGGCTGCCGGCGGGCCAGCTCGGCGTCTCGCCGGCAGCGAGGTTCATTCCTGGAATCCAGTAGCGGCCGGCCGCGCGCGGCTTCGTCGGGTCGGCCAAGTCGACGGTCATGAAGATGTAGTCGGTAAAGCCGTCGAGCAGCGCCGAAACATAAGCCCAGCGTCCGCCGACGTACCAGATGCGGTGAATGCCGCCGCCGTCGACCGGCATGAAGCCGATACGGCGCGGTCTCGCCGGCTGGGAAATGTCGTAGATCGCAAGCCCGGCCGTCCAATCGTGCGTCGCGCTCGTCGCCTGTGCCGTGCCGACGATGGTGCCGAGCTGACCGCGGTAATAGGCGCGCTCGTCGGCGAACTCGGCTGCGGCGAACATGTCCTTGGCATTGATGACCAGGAGCAGGTCGTCGTGGGTCTGGAGATGGATGTTCCAAGTCCCGGGCGGAGCGGCGAGATACTCGACCGCGCGCGGATTCGTGGGGTCGCGCACGTCGACGATGCTGAACCCTTTCGAAAACATGTGCCCGACATAAGCGTAGCCGCGGTGCACCATGATCTGGACGCCATCGGGCCGGCCGCCCTGATCGCAATAGCCGACGAGGCGCATGTTGCGCGCATACTCGGGGCTGGACAGCTCCAGGCTCATCGATGCGCGGCGAGGAAGTTGGGAACCGCGATCCAGTCCATCATGGCTTCGTATTCCTGCAGCAGCTTACACATCCTGCGATCCTCGTCGGTCTTGAGATCGACGCCGAGGTGGGTGCCGAGCTTGCGGCCGTGCAGCACGATGCGCTCGCCGATGGGCTGGCGCACGGCATTGTAGGCGGCGAGCGCCGAGTCGATGTCGTCGTGGGCGGCGAGCGCTTGCGCGAGCGCCTGCGCATCGCCGCCGGCCTTGGCGACGCCGAAGCCCATATGCGGGCGCGACGACGATCCGGCATCGCCCACCAGCGCGACCCGTCCAAACACGATGCGAGGTGCGGAGAAGTCATAGATCGGCGTGAAGAACGGCCGCTCGATGTTGCGCAGACAATCGACGAAGGCGGGCGGCATGATTCTTTCGGCATCCGCTCGCATGTGTGCGATGAGGTCCTTGCGGATGAGCGGCGGCGGCACCGAGTATTCGTGCTGATGGCCGTTTTCGTCGACACACATGTCCTTCAGCGTCTGCGCGTCGCCGACACGGTACCAGATGAAGTTGTAGCGCCTGTGGCCGGGCCGCAAGTCGTTGTTGAGCCCCGAGATCGGGTAGCCGATCACCTGCTGGCGTTCAGG
Source organism: uncultured Alphaproteobacteria bacterium (assembly GCA_963758945.1). GTDB lineage: Bacteria > Pseudomonadota > Alphaproteobacteria > Rhizobiales > Xanthobacteraceae > VAZQ01. Next base: position 385,646 of record CAVWXY010000006.1, read on the forward strand.
CAGGAAGAACGCGAAGTAGGGGAAGATGCTCTCGAGCGTCGCCGGAGCGAGATCGCCCTCGTTGGGCGCGCCGCGCCAGATGTAGTAGCCGGAATAGATAGGCTGCACGTCGGGCGCGACCTGCGCGCGGACACCGGAGCGGATGCCGTCGCCGCCCACCAGCAAGTCGGCGTGCTCGACGCGGCCCTCGGCGAAATGGACACGGACGCCTCGCCCCTCCGCCTCGAGGCGCTGAAAGGTGTGACGGAGGTGGTAGTGCGCAGGATCGATGGTCTCGCGCAACAGCCGTTGCAGCCGGTCCCAGGAAGTCAGGATTTGCCGCAGTGGACGTTCGCCGATGACGCGGCCTTGCCGGTCGATGGTGATGCGCTTGGGGACCTCGATGCCAAGATCGCGCGTGCCGGCGCCGCTTTGCTCCAGCGCTTCCAGCAATTCGGGATGGGTCGTGATCCCGGCGCCGCGGCCGACGAGCTCGATGGGCGAGCGTTCGAACACGTCGACGTCCCAGCCGATCCGGCGCAGGAACGCCGCGGTGAACAGGCCCGACATCGAGCCTCCGACGATGACGGCACGCCGGCTGGACGAGGCTGCCATGGGATCACCCGGCATCTTGATGCCGCGAGACCTTAACCGCCCGGCCTCGCGACGGCCAGCGGCCGAGCCGGCGCGATGCGAACGATACCGGCCTAGGCGCCGCGTGCCGCCGGGGCTATCAACGCAGGGTCATGCGCTCCCCGATTCGCATACTCGGCATCGATCCCGGGCTGCGCCGCACCGGCTGGGGGGTGGTGGCGGTCGAAGGCAATCGACTGAGCTTCCTCGCCTGCGGCTCGCTCGCGACCGACGAGCGCGCCGCCCTTGCCATGCGGCTCCTTGCCATCCACGACGGCTTGCGCCAAGTCGTCGAAGCGCATGCGCCGCACGAGGCGGCGGTGGAGGCGACCTTCGTCAACAAGGACGCGTCCGCGACCCTCAAGCTCGGCCAGGCGCGCGGCATCGCGATGCTGGTGCCCGCGCTCGCCGGCCTGTCGGTCGCCGAATACGCCCCCAACCTGGTGAAAAAAACCATCGTCGGCGCCGGCCATGGCGAAAAAGCGCAAATCCGCATGATGATCGGTGTGTTGCTGCCGAAGGCCGATCCGCAATCCGACGACGCGGCGGATGCGCTCGCGATCGCGGTATGCCATGCGCATCATCGCCAGAGTTTGGCACGCAAGGTGGCGGCGCGCTGATGTGGACGGCTGCGCCGCAAGCAAGTTGGTCGTGATGGCGGCTGTCGCCGCCGACCAGGGTTGAATAGATTGCCGCATGGGCTGTTTCGAGGGATATCGCGATGGAGCTTGCTGCGCTCGTCCTTTTCGCCGGCACGTTGCTCGTGGCTGCGGCATCGCCGGGCCCCGGCATAGCCGCGCTTGTCGCGCAGGTGGTCGGCAAGGGCCCCGAGAGCGCCCCCGCCTTCGCCGCCGGTCTCATCCTGGGCGATCTCATCTGGCTCGCCGTCGCGATCCTCGGCCTCTCCGTCGTGGTGCAGACGTTCCACGAGATTTTTCTCATCATCAAATATGTCGGTGCCGCCTATCTCGTCTATCTGGCCTACCGCATGTGGACGGTACCGCTCGAAGCGCGCGAACTTGCGGCCGTCGGGCGCCGCGACGGCCACGCGCGTCTGTTCCTCGCCGGGTTTGCGGTCACGTTGGGGAATCCCAAGGTGGTGGCATTCTATCTTGCACTGCTGCCGAGCCTCATCGACCTTCCGCGTGTCGGCCTCCTCGGCTATGTCGAGCTTGCGAGCATCAGCGTCGTTGTTTTGACCGTCGTGTTCGGGGTTTACGCCGTCGCCGCGGCCCGCGCCCGTGCCTTGTTCCGCAGCCCGCGTGGCATGCGGCTCCTCAACCGCACCGGCGGCACCTTGATGGCGGGGGCCGCCGTGGCGGTGGCGACCAAATAGGCTCGATATGATCGGCAAGCTCAACGGCATCATCGACAGCTATGGGGAGGATTTCATCGTCCTGGACGTCAACGGCGTCGGCTATCTCGTGCACTGCTCGGCGCGCACGCTGCAGGAACTGCCGGGCGTCGGCGAGCCTGCCACGCTGTCGATCGAAACCCACGTGCGCGAGGACCAGATCAGATTGTTCGGCTTCCGCAGCGACGTCGAGCGCGAATGGTTCCGCCTGCTGCAGACGGTGCAGGGCGTGGGTGCGAAGGTCGCGCTCTCGGTGTTGGGCACGCTCAAGCCAGGCGATCTCGCGTCCGCCATCGCCATGCGCGACAAGGCCATGATCGCACGCGCGCCCGGCGTCGGAGCCAAAGTCGCCGAGCGTATCGTCACCGAGTTGCGCGACAAGGCGCCGGCCTACGCCGATGTCGATCCGGCGGTGATCCGGCTCTCCGGCGCGGTCGAGGACCGGCGCGCGCCGCAGCCGCTTGCAGATGCGGTCTCGGCGCTGGTCAATCTCGGCTACGGCCAGCCGCAGGCCGCCGCCGCCATCGCCGCCGCCGCACGCAGCGCGGGCGAGGGGGCGGATGCGGCGCGATTGATCCGGCTTGGATTGAAGGAGCTCGCGAAATGACCGACGTGGACTTCGTTCGATGCTGAGCGCGCGCGACCAGGAGCTGATCGCCGCCGCGAGCGAGGCGATCAAGCGGCGCTACCGCAACGACTGGCAGGAGGTCGGGGCGGCGCTGCGCACGCGCGACGGACGCATCTATGCCGGGGTCAATCTCGACGCCTATCTGGGGCGCATGGCGGTATGCGCGGAGGCGGTGGCGCTCGGGCAGGCGGTGACCGAGACCGGCGAGACCGGGATCGAGACCATCGTGGCGGTGCGCCATCCCGAGCCCGGCGACAAGGATCAGGCCATCGTCGTTGTGTCGCCATGCGGAAGCTGCCGCGAGCTGATCTGGGACTACGACCGCAATGCCCGCGTGATCGTGCCCAGCGCCAACGGCCCTGCCATCGCCGCCATCGGCGAGTTGCTGCCCAACAAGTACAGTCGGGAGCGCACGCTGTGAGGATCGTTCCTTGAGCTCGATGCCCCGCCGCCTGGTGACGGCCGAGCGCCGCGAGGAGGACACCGCCGACAGCTCGCTGCGGCCGCAGCGGCTCGCCGAATTCATCGGCCAGCAGCAGGCGCGCTCGAATCTCGCGGTGTTCATCGAGGCGGCGCGCGCGCGGCGGGAGGCGCTCGACCACGTCCTGTTCGTCGGTCCTCCGGGCCTTGGCAAGACCACCCTTGCGCAAATCGTGGCGCGCGAGCTGGGCGTGAATTTTCGCGCCACATCAGGACCGGTGATCGCCAAGGCCGGCGATCTCGCCGCGCTTCTCACCAATCTCGAAGAGCGCGACGTGCTGTTCATCGACGAGATTCACCGGCTCAATCCGGCGGTGGAAGAGATCCTCTATCCCGCGATGGAGGACTTCCAGCTCGACCTCATCATCGGGGAGGGGCCGGCGGCACGTTCGGTCAAGATCGACCTAGCTCGGTTCACGCTGATCGGCGCCACCACGCGCGCTGGACTGCTCACCAATCCGCTGCGCGATCGCTTCGGCATCCCGGTGCGGCTGAATTTCTATTCCGAGCCCGAGCTCGAGGAGATCGTCAACCGCGGCGCGCGCGTGCTCGGCATCGGGATGACACCCGATGGCGCCAACGAGATCGCGCGCCGCGCCCGCGGGACCCCGCGCATCGCCGGGCGGCTGTTGCGCCGCGTGCGCGACTTTGCACTGGTCGCGGGCACGACTACCGTGGACCGTGCCGCCGCCGACCGCGCGCTCCTCGAGCTCGAGGTCGATGCCGCCGGCCTCGATGCCATGGACCGGCGCTACCTCACCACCATCGCGGCGAACTACGGCGGCGGACCGGTCGGGATCGAGACCATCGCGGCCGCGCTCTCCGAGCCGCGTGATGCCATCGAGGACATCATCGAGCCGTTCCTGATCCAGAAAGGTTTGGTCCAGCGCACGCCGCGCGGGCGACTCCTCACCGCCCACGCCTTCCGCCATCTCGGTCTCGCCGAGCCTGCGCGCGATCCGTCCCAGTTTGGGTTGTTCGGGGAGGGAACGCAGGACTGAGCGACGAGCGGCCGCGCCGCGCCCAGAATGATCTGAAAGGTTGGAACGACGATGCTGACGACCATGGAGGGCGGATGCCATTGCGGTCGCGTGCGCTTCCGCGTCACCGCCGATCTTGCCTCGGTGATCGATTGCAATTGCTCGATCTGCACCAAGAAAGGAATTCTGCACCTGATCGTCCCGCCGGAGCGGTTCAAGCTCGTCAGCGGCAAGGACGTCCTGACGGTCTACGAATTCAACACCGGCACCGCAAAGCACATGTTTTGCAGACACTGCGGCATTCATCCCTTCTACGTGCCGCGCTCGGACCCTGACAAGATCGACGTCAACGCCCGCTGCCTCGACGACCTCGATCCTGCCACGCTCGCGCCGGAACCCTTCGACGGCAAGAACTGGGAGGCGGCGATCGAGCAGCGCGGGCCGGGACGATGAATGCTCTCGATGGTGAAATCCACGCCGGCCGCCATCATATGTCGGTGCGCGTCTATTACGAGGACACGGATTTTTCCGGCATCGTCTATCACGCCAATTACCTGCGCTTCATGGAGCGCGGCCGCACCAATCATCTGCGCCTGCTCGGCGCGGATCATCGCGCCTTGTTCGAGGAGGCGAGCGCGGAGGCGCCGGGCTTCGCGTTCCTCGTGCGCTCGATGCAGATCGAGTTCCTCAGACCTGCGCGCATGGACGACGTGCTGGAGGTGGTGACCGTGCCGGAGGAGGTGAAGGGCGCCTCGATCACGCTCCACCAACGCATCGTGCGCGGCGGCGAGCTCCTGGTCGAGGCGCATGTGCGGGTGGCGTTCGTCTGTGGCGGGCGGGCGCGGCCGATCCCCAAGGCGCTGCGCACCGCCATGCGGGCCGGTTGGGATCTCGGCGGCCATTGACCCCGCAGCGGCGCCGAGCCGTCCGCCGATATCGACGGCTTGCTTCGATTCATGTAAAGACCCTTCACATGAGCTGGTCCAGGCAAGGCGGACGTTCCGGCCCCCGCGGCTATCACCACGGCAACCTGAAAGAGGCCTTGATCAACGCCGCGCTGGAATTGATCGCACAAAAGGGACCCGCCGGATTCACCTTTGCGGAAGCGGCGCGCTGGGCCGGCGTCAGTCCGGCCGCGCCCTACCGGCATTTCCGCGACCGCGACGAACTCCTCGCCGACGTGGCCCGACGCGGCTTCGACCAGTTCGAAGGGGCGCTCGCGCGCGCCTGGGACGGCGGACGTCCCGACGCCTTCACGGCGTTCGACCGCCTGGGCCGCGCCTATCTGCAGTTCGCCCGGAGCGAGCCAGCTTATTATTCCGCGATGTTCGAGGCCGGCATCCCGCCCGAAGCAAGCCCGGAGCTGCGGGAGGCGGGGGAGCGGGCCTTCGCCGTGCTACGCGGTGCCACCGAGCGGCTCGTCGCCATGATGCCGGTGCAGGATCGTCCGCCGGTATTGATGATGGCGCTGCACATCTGGGCGCTGTCCCATGGCATCGCGTCGCTGTTTGGGCGTGGCGATGCGGCCCGGCGTGCGCTGCCGATGTCGGCCGAGGATCTGCTCGAGGCTGCGGTGCTAGTCTATCTGCGCGGTTTGGGTTTTGTGATCCCCGCGAGCAGCGGGCGCTCCGCTTCGCCGTAGCTGCTTGACAATTGGGCCAGAGACCTCTAGCTATGTAAATGTGATTAACATTCACCGGCGAGGCCCACATGCCTATCGTTGCAAAGCTCGATGAGTTGGGAAAACCGGCCTGGATCGCGCTCATGATCCTGGGCTTCTTCATCTGGTGGCCGATCGGCCTTGCCACCCTGGCCTTCATCATTGGGAGCGGACGAATGAGTTGCTGGAAAGGCAGCATGAGCCGTTGGCACGGACCGGCCGACCAGATGCGTCAGGCGGGGACTTGGTGGCAGCCGATGCGATCGAGCGGCAACCGGGCCTTCGACGAGTATCGCGAAGAAACCCTCCGCCGGCTCGAGGAGGAACAGCGCGAATTCAAAGACTTTCTTGCCCGTCTGCGGATGGCGAAAGACAAGGCCGAGTTCGACCAGTTCATGGCGGAGCGTCGCGTACGTACGAGCCCGGCCGCGCCGCAGAGCCCCTTGCAGAGTTGAGCACTCGCCTTTCGTGTTGATGCCGCTCGGGCCGTCCACCGCTGGTGGACGGCCCGATTGCATGTGGGGGGAAACGCCGCTGCGGGACCGCGCCGGCACGAATGGGAGCGGGCGTGGCGGCGAATATGCCGCACCCATCGCGACGAAGTAACCGGAGATTAACCCGATCAGCGCCAGCTAGCCGCTCAGGTGTCGTGAACTTGCGCCCAAGTGCCCTAGTTTAGTCACCTTTCGCGGGGAAGCGGTAGGCTCACCGGTGGGGGCCGGACTTCTCCCGCAATTTCGGGTCTTCGGCGACGCGAGGCGACGCCGCCCGGCACGCCGTTCTCGCCTGCGCGAGGACCCGGCGTCGAGCGCGGGCTTGAACAGGCGGGAGAGCCGGGCCACCGGAAGGAGATGCCATGCCGCCCGCCGCCGCGCCGCTTTCCATCTGGGACCTGTTCCAGCACGCGGACTTCGTCGTCAAGATCGTGATGATAGGGCTGCTTCTCGCGTCCATCGCCGTCTGGGCCATCGCGATCGACAAGTTCATCCTCTATTCGCGCACCCGCCGGGCGATGGATGCCTTCGAACAGGCGTTCTGGTCCGGTCAATCCCTGGAGGAGCTCTATCGCACGCTGGCCTCACGGCCGACCCACTCGATGGCGGCGCTGTTCGTGGCGGCGATGCGGGAATGGAAGCGCAGCGTGGAGGGGCAGGCGCGCTCCTTTGCGGGCCTGCAGATGCGCATCGAGAAGGTCATGGACGTCACGATTCAGCGCGAAATCGCGCGGCTCGAGCGTCACCTTCTGGTGCTCGCGACGGTCGGCTCGGCCGGCCCCTTCGTGGGCCTGTTCGGCACGGTCTGGGGGATCATGACGAGTTTTCGGGCCATCGCCGGCCAACAGACCACGTCGCTGGCGGTGGTCGCTCCCGGCATCGCCGAGGCGCTGTTTGCAACCGCAATCGGCCTCGTGGCTGCCATACCGGCGACCATTTTCTATAACAAGTTCGTATCCGACGTGAACAAACAGGCTCAGCGCCTGGAGGGGTTCGCCGACGAATTTGCCGCCATTCTGTCGCGGCAAATCGACGAACGGGGATAGGGGTCGGGATGGCAATGAACGGCGGCACCGCCGCGGTTGCCGGCAGGCGACGGCACCGTCGGCGCCCGGTCATGGCCGAGATCAACGTGACGCCGATGGTCGACGTCATGCTGGTCCTGCTGATCATTTTCATGGTTTCCGCCCCTCTCCTCACGGTGGGCGTGCCGCTCGATCTGCCGCAGACCCAGGCCAAGACCCTTGATCAGGACAAGGAGCCGCTGACCGTTTCGGTCAATGTGAAAGGCGAGGTCTACCTCCAAAATACCGAAATTGCGGTCGAGGAACTGGTCGCCAAGCTCAAGGCGATAACCGAGGCGCGCGGCGGGGCGGAAGAGCGCATTTTTGTACGGGGCGACCGGCAGGTCGACTACGGAACGGTGATGAAGGTGATGGGGCGAATATCGGCCGCGGGCTTCCGTCGCGTGGCCCTGGTGACCGAGATCGAGCAGGGGACGGCGCGCTGATCGCGCGAGACATGAGGACAGCCTATGCCATATCCGGGGTTGGTCACGCGGCCGTGCTGCTGTGGGGCGTGTGGTCGCTCGCGGCAAAGCCGCTGCCCGCTCCTCCGCCCGGCGAGGCGTTGCCGGTCGATATCGTGAGCGTGTCCGAATTCACGCAGATGACGGCGGGCAGCAAGAGCGCCACGAAGGCCGAGGCGCAGCAGCCTTTGGTCGAAAAGGTCGCGGAGGCCAGGCCGGTCGAGGATGCGACCGCCAAGGTGGTGGAGAAGAAGGAGGTCAGGGCGGCGCGCGAGCCGCCGCCGGCGCCCGAATCCAAGCCGGCCGAGACCGCGGCGGAGAAGCAGGCCGAGGCGAAGCCCGATCCGATCGCGGAGGCGCTGGCCAAGGAGCAGGCCAAGACGCCAGAGCCGAAGACGGCGGACGCCAAGGTTCCGATACCGCGCAAGAAGCCCGCGCCGCCGTCACCCAAGTTCGATCCCAAGCAGGTCGCGGCGCTGCTCGACAAGCGCGATGCGACGCGCCTCGCCGCCGCCGGCAGCATCCTCAACAATTCGGCCTCGCTCGGCGTCTCGAACGGAGCCGCGGCGCAAATCTCGCTGAGCGAGCTCGACGCATTGCGCCAGCGGCTTGCCCAGCTCTGGAGCATTCCGGCCGGCGCCAAGAATCCGGAGGAGCTGATCGTGCAGGTCAGGATCAAGCTCAATCCCGATGGCAGGCTTGCCGCGCCGCCGATGGTGCTCACCAGCGGCAACAGCCCGCTCTTCGTCGCCGCCCGCGACAGCGCCATTCGCGCGCTTTTCCGCGGTCAGCCCTACGACATGCTTAAACCCGAACATTACGAACAATGGAAAGACGTCGAGATTACATTCGACCCCCGCGACATGGTCCGCGGATAGCTGATTCATCCGTTGCGAAGGACGACCGGGCCCTGGTCGAGCGCCGGCCGATAGCAAGCTCCTTGAGCCGCCGCCGCCTGCTCATGCTGGGCGCGGGCGGCGCGGCGGGCGTGCTCGCGGGCCTTTCGCCCCAGCGGGCAGCGGCGGTGCTCAAGCTCGACGTCACGCAGGGCAATGTCCAACCCGTACCGATTGCGATTCCCGATTTCATCGGGGTGGGACTGCGGGACCCCACTGGCGGACGCAATGTCAGCCAGATCATCGCCTCCAACCTGCAGCGTTCCGGCTTGTTTGCGCCGATCGATGCGGCCGCCTATATCGAGCGAATCTCGACCATCGACGCGTTCCCGCGTTTCGCGGACTGGCGGCAGATCAACGCCCAGGCGCTCGTCACCGGCCGCATCAGCCAGTCCGACAACCGGCTCAAAGCCGAGTTCCGACTGTGGGACGTGTTCGCCGGCCAGCAGCTGCGCGGCGAGCAATACAATACCACCGCCGACAACTGGCGTCGCATCGCGCACATCATCTCCGATGCCATCTACGAGCGCATAACCGGTGAGAAGGGCTATTTCGACAGCCGCATCGTCTTCGTCGACGAGACCGGCCCGAAGGAGCGGCGCATCAAGCGACTGGCGCTCATGGACCAGGACGGCGCCAACGTGCGCTATCTCACCCGCGGGGACGACCTCGTGCTCACGCCGCGCTTCTCGTCGTCGGCCGACACCATCACCTACATGTCCTACAGCCAGGGCGATCCCAAAGTCTATCTCATGAACATCGAGACCGGACAGCGTGAGATCGTCAGCAACTTTCCCGGCATGAGCTTCAGCCCGCGCTTTTCGCCCGACGGCCAGCGGGTGATTTTCAGCCTGCAACGCGGCGGCAATTCCAATCTGTTCGTGATGGATTTGCGCTCGAAGGCGACGACGCGCCTGACCGACACGCAGGTGATCGACACCGCGCCTTCCTATTCACCCGACGGGACGCGCATCAGCTTCGAGTCGGACCGTGGCGGCAAGCAGCAGATCTATATCATGGCAGCGAGCGGCGGCGAGGCGCAGCGCATCAGCTTCGGGGATGGCGCCTATTCGACCCCGGTCTGGTCGCCGCGCGGCGACTACATCGCCTTCACCAAACAGGCTCAGGGCCGATTCGCCATCGGCATCATGCGGGCGGACGGGTCGGGCGAGCGGATTCTCACCGAGGGCTATCACAATGAAGGGCCGACCTGGTCGCCGAACGGACGGGTCATCATGTTCTTCCGCGACCTCGGCGGGAATGGCGGCCCGATGCTCTACACGGTGGATGTGACCGGCCGCAACGAACAGCTGTTGCGGACCCCGAGCTACGCGTCCGATCCGGCGTGGTCGCCGCTGTTGCAATAACGTCACGGCCGAGCGGAAAATGCAGTGACGGAACCCGCGGAGCCGCCAACGCGCCGCATTCACCGCGCATTAACCACCGCGAACGGTTTCCGCTTCTTCGGCGGATTTGAGTGATCCGAGCAACACCCGGCCAAGGTCGACAAGAACCATCGCTTAACCACGCTCCTGCTAGACCTGCGGCATGTCCGGTAACGAGGCGACGAATGGAGGCACCGGAATGACAAATGTTGCTATGGGTGTCATCCGCGCTGCTCGGCTCGCCGGCTTCCTGGCCCTGGCGTTGGCGGCGGCGGGTTGCGCCAACCGGCTCAACGATCCGCAGGCGGGGGCCGGCAGCGCGACGCCCGGAAGCCAGCAGGACTTCGTGGTCAATGTCGGCGACCGGGTGTTCTTCGAGTCCGATTCGTCCGAGCTCACGCCGCAATCGATCGAGACCTTGGAGAAGCAGGCGCAGTGGCTACAGGTCTACAGCCAATACACCTTCACCATCGAAGGCCACGCCGACGAGCGCGGCACGCGCGAATACAACATCGCGCTCGGCGCCCGGCGCGCCCAGACGGTGCGTGACTATCTCACCTCGCGCGGCATTCCGGCCCAGCGCATGCGCACGATTTCCTACGGCAAGGAAAGGCCCGTCGCCGTGTGCAACGACATTTCTTGCTGGTCGCAGAACCGTCGCGCGGTGACGGTGCTCAATACCAGCTCCTGAGCAGGGGACACGGGGGGAAGGGGACGACCGGCGCCTGCGGGCGCCGGTCGTGTTTTGCGCCCGACGCGGCTTCCACTTTGGATCGGGGAATCGTAGTTTCACCGGCGTGAGGGTTGCGCGACGCCGGTGCGTCGGCCGTGTGCTTTCCACCAAACGTTGCTCGACGATGAGGGCTGAGGTGGCGCGATGACGATTGGTCCGCCGACGGATCGGCATTGGCGTCTTGCCGCTTGCACTACAGCAACAGCCATCCTGGTGACGCTCGCTGCTTGCGGGCAGGAGAACCGCTATGTGGCGCCCCCGCCGCCGAAGGTCACGGTCGCACTCCCGGCGCAGCAGAAGGTCACCCGCTATCTCGATGCGACCGGCTACGCCACCGCGATCAATACCACCAATCTGGTCGCGCGGGTGCAGGGCTTCCTGCAGGAAATCAACTACAAGGACGGCGACCTGGTGAAGGAGGGTGCGACGCTCTTCACCATCGAGCCGGAGCCGTACAAGTTGAAGCTCGAGCAGGCGCAGGCCGCCCAGGCCGGCGCCCAGGCCAGTTTGAAGCAGGCAGAAGCAGAGTACGAGCGGCAGGTCGAGCTCGCCGGCCGCCAGGTCGCAACCAAGGTAGCTCTCGACAACGCGACTGCCAATCGCGACGGCGCCGCGGCCCGGCTCAAACAGGCGCAGGTCGACACCAAGCAAGCGGCCATCAACCTCGGCTATACGCAAGTGAAGGCCCCTTTCGACGGCATCGTGACCGCGCGGCTGGTCTCGCTCGGCGAACTGGTGGGAGCCAATGGCCCGACACAGCTCGCCACCATCGTCCAGACCAATCCGATCTACGTGAACTTCAGCATCAACGAGCAGGAGGTCCTGAACATCCGATCCGATATGCGGCGGCTGGGCATGAGCCAGGCCGAGCTCAAGCAGTTTCCGATCGAAGTCGGGCTGCAGACCGATGAAGGATATCCGTATCGCGGCACGCTCGACTACGTTTCTCCCACTATCGACCGCGCGACCGGTACGCTCGCCGTGCGAGCCATCCTGCCGAACGAGAACGGCGTGCTGGTGCCGGGCAATTTCGTCCGTGTGCGCGTCGGCGCCGCCGATGAGCACAATTCGTTGCTGGTGTCCGACGCAGCCCTCGGCAGCGACCAGGGCGGGCGCTACGTGCTCGTCGTCGGTAAGGACGATGTGGTCGAGCAGCGCAAGGTCACGATCGGCCCCAGAGTCGGGGAACTGCGCGTGATCGACAGCGGGCTCAAGCCCGACGATCGCGTCGTCGTCGCCGGCATTCTGCGGGCCATTCCCGGGCAGAAGGTGGATCCGCAGCTGCAGACGGCCGCTGTGACGGCCAGTCCTGCCACGAGCGCCAAGTAGACGACGCGCGCCGATGATCTCGGATTTTTTCATCCAGCGGCCCGTTCTGGCGAACGTGCTCGCCATCCTGATGATTGTGGTCGGCGTCGTGGCGTTGTTGGCGCTGCCGGTCGCGCAGTATCCCGACGTGGTGCCGCCGACCGTGCAGGTCACCACGCGCTATCCCGGGGCCAGCGCCCGCACCGTCGTCGATGCCGTGGCGTTGCCGATCGAGCAGCAGGTGAACGGCGTCGAGGGCATGATCTACATGCAGTCCTTCAGCGCCGCCGACGGCAGCTATTCGCTGACCGTGACGTTCAAGATCGGGGTCGATCTCAACCTGGCGCAGGTCCTCGTGCAGAACCGAGTTTCGGCCGTGCTGTCCTCGCTGCCGCAGGCGGTGCAGGCGCAGGGCGTCATCGTGCAGAAGAACTCCACCGCGATCCTGCAGATCGTGACCTTGGCGTCACCCGACGGGCGCTTCGACAGCCTCTACCTCGCCAACTATGCGACCATTAAGCTCAAGGACGAGATCGCGCGGCTGCCGGGAGTAGGCAATGTTGTCGTGTTCGGTGCCGGTCAGTATTCGATGCGCATTTGGCTCGACCCGAACAAGATGCAGGCGCGCGGACTGGTGCCGCATGACGTGGTCCAGGCGCTGCAGCAGCAGAGCGCACAGGTCACGGCGGGCCAGATCGGCGCGCCGCCCGCGCCTTCCGGTCAAACGTTCCAGTACACCCTCAACGTTGCCGGCAAGCTGAGCGACCCGACCCAATTCGCCGACGTGATCGTCAAGACCGGCCGCACCGGCGAAATCACGCGGCTGAGCGACGTCGGGCGTGTCGAGCTCGGATCCCAGACCTATGGACAAGTCTTCACGCTCGACGGCAAGCCGGCGGCGGGCCTGGCGATCTACCAGGCGCCGGGGGCCAACGCGCTCGACGTCGCGAACGAGGTGCGCGGGAAAATGGTTGTGCTGGCACGCGAGTTCCCGCAGGGCCTCGTGTCCGACGTCCCGTTCGACACAACGAGATTCGTCGAGCAATCCATCCACGAGGTGTACAAGACCCTATACGAGGCCGCGATCCTCGTTCTCGTCGTCATCCTGCTGTTCCTGCAGGATTGGCGCGCCACGTTGGTGCCGGCGACGACGGTGCCGGTGACCATCATCGGCGCTTTCGCGGCCATGGCGGCGCTGGGATTCACCATCAATTTCTCGACCCTGTTCGCGATCGTCCTGGCCATCGGCATCGTGGTGGACGACGCCATCGTGGTGGTCGAGGGCGCGGTGCACAACATCGAGAAGGGAATGCCCGGGCGCGAGGCGGCGAGCGCCGCCATGCACCAGCTGTTCGGTCCGATCATCGGCATCACGCTGGTGTTGATGTCGGTGTTCCTGCCGGCGGCGTTCCTGCCCGGCCTGACCGGCCGCATGTACGCGCAGTTCGCGCTCGTGATCGCTGCCACCGCCCTCATCAGTGCCATCAACGCCGCGACGCTCAAGCCGGCTCAGGCCGCCATGTGGCTGCGCCCGGCGGTCCCGCCTGAGCAGCGCAACATCTTTTACCGCGCATTCAACCGCGGCTACGGCCGAATCGAGCGCTGGTACGCAAGCCTGATCGCGGGCATGGTTCGTCACAGCGGCCTGACGGCGGCATTGGCGCTCGCGCTCATCGCTGCCACCGCGTACGGCTTCTCACGGGTTCCGACCGGATTCCTGCCGATCGAGGACCAAGGCTATATGATCGCGCTGGTGCAATTGCCCGACGGTGCGTCGCTCGAGCGCACGCAAAAGGCGTTGGACCGGGTCGTCGAGCTCAGTCGCAAGACACCGGGGGTCGTCCAGGTGATCACCATCGCCGGTGTATCGCCGCTCGACAACAGCGCGCCGCTGTCGAGCGCCGGCGTCGCCTACATCCTGCTGAAGGACTGGAGTGAACGCGGCAAGGCCGAGGATCTATTGTCGCTTTTCAAGAATCTGAACGCGAGCCTCGCCACCATCGAGGAGGCCGACATTCTGGTCATGCCTCCCCCGCCGATCCAGGGTGTCGGAAACGACGCGGGCTTCACCATGCAGATCGAGCTGCGCGACGGCAGCTTCGACATGGCCAAGCTGCAAAGCGTCACCAATGCGGTGGTGGCCAACGCCAAAACGCAATCGGCCTTGCAGCTGGTGCTGGCGTCGTTCCGCTCGAGCGTGCCGCAATACACGGTCGAGGTCGACCGCGTGAAGGCGCAGACGCTGCAGGTCTCGCTCGACCAAGTGTTCGCCGCGCTCGCGAGTTATCTCGGATCGAGCTACGTGGACCAGTTCAACAAGTTTGGCCGGGTATTCCAGATCTACGTGCAGGCCGACTCCAAGTCCCGTCTGCGGCTGGAAGACGTCGAGAACATGTTCGTGCGCAACAGAGACGGGCAGATGGTTCCGCTGGGAACGCTCGTCAGGATCACGCCGGCGGTCGGCCCTTCCCTCATCAGCCTGTTCAATCTCTATCCGACGGCGACGGTCATCGGTATGCCGGCGGACGGGTTCTCGTCCGGCGAGGCGTTGACGCTGATGGAGGAGATCGCCCGCCGCACGCTTCCGCCAGGTACCGGCTTCGAATGGAGCTCCATGTCTTATCAGGAGAAGCTCGTCGGCGGTCAGATGTACATCGTGTTCGGCCTGGCGTTGCTCCTGGTCTATCTCGTGCTCGCCGGCCAATACGAGAGTTGGTATGCGCCGATCTCGGTCATCCTGGCGGTGCCCCTGTCGTTCATCGGTCCGGTCGCCGCGCTTTCGACGCTGACGGCCAGCGGGCTCAACAACAATCTCTACGTTCAGATCGGGCTCGTCCTGCTGATGGCGCTTTCGGCGAAAAATGCCATTCTGATCGTAGAATTCGCGCGCGAATTGCGCGCCTCGGACAAGGACATTCACGATGCGGCGATCGAGGCCGCGCGGGCACGCTTCCGGCCGATCGTCATGACGTCGCTCGCCTTCATTCTCGGCGTCCTGCCGCTCGTGCTGGCGAGCGGCGCCGGCGCCAGCGCCCGCGTCTCGATCGGGATCACGGTGTTTACCGGAATGATCGCGTCGACCTGCCTTGCGGTTCTGTGCGTACCCTCGTTTTTCGTGCTGGTGCAGCGGTTCGAGGAATGGCGCAAGGGGCGAGTTCCCTGCCGGCGCGCACGCCGGCTGAGTAGGCCACGCCCGCGCCGCAAGCGCTTCTCGTTGATGCATTTGGGGAATTTATTAACGAGCCGTCAGTCACAATTTGGACGCAGCGGTTCGTATGGTATTCGAGGGCTCCAACCACACAAGACAGCCATGGCACGCTTCGCGCTCCGTGTGACGACGGTATCCGCGCTCAGCCTCGTGATGATGGTGGCCGCGCGTCCGGCGCTGTCCCCGGCTTGGGCGCAAGAGACGCAGCGTCCATTCGGATTGCTCGACCGCATCTTCAGCGGCAGCGAGCGCTTCGGCGGCGAGCGGGGCGAGCCATCTGCCGACGCGGACCGCACGGCGCAGGTGTCGAGCTCTGATCTGGTGGTGCGCCTCGAGCGCCTGGAGAGCCAGATCCGGCAGCTCACCGGCGCAATCGAGCAGTTGCAGTTCCGCAATCAGCAGCTCGAGGCGCAAGTGCGCCGTATGCAGGAAGACAGCGAATACCGCTTCCAGGAGCTGGGTTCGAAAGGCGGGGCGCACCCGACGGCGGGGCCGCGGACGCAGAACCTGCCGCCCGCTGGGCCGACCGGCGCTCCCGGACGACGCGGCGATGCCTTCGATCCCGCGCAGAACCCGAACGCGCCCGGGGCGCCGCACACGCTCGGTTCGATCAGCGCGCCCGATGGCTACCCCGCCGGGGGCGCCGAGGCGGCCGAGCTGCCGGTCGGTGCGCCCGGCGGACGCGGGACCAATGCGCCACTCGACCTCGCGACCATGGGGCCGCCGGCAGGCGCGATGCCCGGTCAGCCCCCGCGCGGCCCGGGTGCCGGCGGCACGCTCGCCACGTTGCCGCCGTCGCAGACCCCGCGCGACGAGTACGACCTCGCCTACGGCTACGTGCTGCGCAAGGATTACGCGCTCGCCGTTGACGGCTTCCGCAGCTTCTTGAGCAGGTATCCGGACGATCGGCTCGCCGGCGAGGCCACGTTCTGGCTGGGCGAAAGCCTGTTCCAGCGTCAGCATTACCGCGACGCGGCGGAAGCTTTCCTCAACGTCTCGACCAAATATGAATCCATCCCCAAGGCGCCCGATGCTCTGCTTCGCCTTGGACAGTCGCTGGCGGCGCTCGGCGAAAAGGAAGCGGCCTGCGCGTCGCTCGCCGAAGTCGCGCGCAAGTTTCCGCGCGCGGCGGCGAGCGTAAAGCAGGGGGTCGAGCGAGAACAGAAGCGTGGCCACTGCTGACGAGGCGGTCTCCGCCGCCGAAGCGAAGACGCTGTTCGATCCGCTCGCCAATGCTTCCGCCCTCGTGCTGGCCGTCTCCGGCGGCGCCGACTCCACGGCGCTGATGGTGCTGGCGGCGCGGTGGCGGCGCGCACGCAGGAGCGGGCCACGGCTGCTCGCGGTCACGATCGATCACGGGTTGCGGCACGAGTCCGCCGCCGAGGCGGGGACGGTGAAACGGCTGGCGCGCCGGCTCGGCGTTCTCCATCGTACCGTCCGCTGGCAGGGCAAGAAGCCCGCGACCGGGCTGCAGCGCGCCGCGCGCGAAGCTCGCTACCGCCTGCTGGCGGCGGCGGCGAAGGCGGCCAAGGCCGACGTCGTTGTCACCGCGCATACGCTCGACGATCAGGCCGAGACCGTGCTGATCCGCATGAGCCGCGGCAGCGGGATCGCCGGCCTGTCCGCGATGCCGCGGGTGTCGGCGCTGCCGGTGCGCGGAGCGCGCGGAATCATGCTCGTGCGGCCGCTGCTCGAGATTCCCAAAGCGCGGCTCATTGCCACGCTCGAACTCGCCAAAATCGAATTCGTCGACGACCCCTCGAATCGCGATCCGCGCTTCACCCGCGCCCGGCTGCGCGGCCTGATGCCCGCCCTCGCCCGCGAAGGACTTACTACGCGCCGCCTCGCGTTGTTAGCGAAGCGGCTGCAGCGCGCGGAAGCCGCTATCGAGGCTGCGGTCGACTGCGCGGTGGAGGTGCTGTCCGAGCGACCTTGGTCCGAGCGCGGTCCGATCGTGCTCGCTGCCGAGAAATTCGCCTGCCTGCCTGCGGAAGTGGCACTGCGCGTGCTCGGCCACGCCATCGCGCAGGCGGGAGACGAGGGGCCGGTGGAGCTCGGCAAGCTCGAGACGCTCCACCAAGCGCTGGCAACGGCAAATGCGAGCGGAAACCGGCTGTTGCGCCGTACCTTGGCCGGAGCGCTCGTGACCCTCGAAGGCAACAGCCTTGTCGTCGAGCGTGCCCCGGCGCGGCGAAGCCGCACAGGCTCGTCGTGAAGCACAAAATGTGGCCGCGGCACCCCCCGGGCGCCGCGCTGGCGCGGCAAGTAATCGGCCCGCTTCCCTTGGCAGGAGCCACCCCGGCACCTAGATTGTGGCGAGGACGGACATGAATCGGCCCGTAACTTGTGGCATATAAAGTGGCCGCGGGCTTTCCCACGGCCATGTAAGGACACGGGATGAACGCCAACCTGCGCAATTTCGCCCTCTGGGTGATCATCGTTCTCTTGCTGCTCGCGCTGTTCACCCTGTTCCAGAATCCGGGCCAGCGCACCACGTCGCAAGACATTTCCTTCTCCCAGCTCTTGAACGAGGTCGATCAGGGTCGCGTGCGCGATGTCTTGATCCAGGGTCCGGAAATTCACGGCACTTTCACCGACGGCCGCAGTTTCCAGACCTACGCGCCGAACGATCCCAGCCTGGTGCAGCGGCTCTACGGCAAGGGCGTGTCGATCACCGCGCGCCCGCAGCAAAACGACGTGCCATGGTTCGTATCGCTGCTGGTGTCGTGGTTGCCTTTCATTGCGCTGATCGGCGTGTGGATATTCCTGTCGCGGCAGATGCAGGGCGCGGGCGGCAAGGCGCTCGGCTTCGGCAAGAGCCGCGCCAAGCTGCTCACCGAAGCCCACGGCCGCGTCACCTTCGAGGACGTGGCCGGCGTCGATGAGGCCAAGCAGGATTTGCAGGAAATCGTCGAGTTCCTGCGCGATCCCGGCAAGTTCCAGCGGCTGGGCGGGCGCATTCCGCGCGGCGTGCTGCTGGTCGGCCCGCCGGGTACCGGCAAGACGCTGCTCGCGCGCGCAATCGCGGGCGAGGCCAATGTGCCGTTCTTCACCATTTCCGGCTCGGACTTCGTGGAGATGTTCGTCGGTGTCGGCGCCTCGCGCGTGCGCGACATGTTCGAGCAGGCCAAGAAGAATGCGCCCTGCATCATATTCATCGACGAGATCGACGCGGTCGGGCGCCATCGCGGCGCCGGGCTGGGTGGCGGCAACGACGAGCGCGAGCAGACGCTCAATCAGCTGCTGGTCGAAATGGACGGCTTCGAGGCCAACGAGGGCATCATCCTGATCGCCGCCACCAACCGGCCCGACGTGCTCGACCCCGCGCTGCTGCGGCCCGGCCGCTTCGACCGCCAGGTGATCGTGCCCAATCCGGACGTGGTCGGCCGCGAGCAAATCCTCAAGGTTCACGTGCGCAAGGTGCCGCTCGCGCCGGACGTCAATCTCAAGACCATCGCCCGCGGTACGCCCGGCTTTTCCGGCGCCGACCTCATGAACCTCGTGAACGAGGCCGCCCTGATGGCGGCGCGGCGCAACAAGCGCATGGTCACGCAGATCGAGTTCGAGGATGCCAAGGACAAGGTGATGATGGGCGCCGAGCGCAAGTCGCTGGTGATGACGGAGGAGGAGAAGCTCCTCACCGCCTATCACGAGGGCGGCCATGCCATCGTCGCGCTCAACGTCAAGGCCACCGACCCCGTGCACAAGGCCACCATCATCCCGCGCGGCCGGGCGCTCGGCATGGTCATGCAGTTGCCCGAACGCGACAAGCTCTCCATGAGCCTCGAGCAGATGACCTCGCGCTTGGCCATCATGATGGGCGGGCGCGTCGCCGAGGAACTCGTCTTCGGCAAGGAGAAGGTCACCTCCGGCGCCGCCTCCGACATCGAGCAGGCGACCAAGCTCGCGCGCATGATGGTGACGCGCTGGGGCCTCTCCGAGGCACTCGGCACCGTCGCCTACGGCGAGAACCAGGACGAGGTGTTCCTGGGCTACCAGGTCGCGCGCCAACAGAACGTCTCGGAGGAGACGAGTCGCAAGATCGACGCCGAGATCAAGCGCCTCGTCGAGGCCGGCTATGCCGACGCCCAGCGCATCCTCGAGGAGCGGCGCGCGGATCTCGAGACCTTGGCCCGGGGCCTGCTCGAATTCGAGACGCTGACCGGCGACGAGATCAAGGACCTGCTGGCGGGCAAGCGGCCGTCACGCGAATCAGTAATCGAGCCGGCAACGCCGCGCGGCTCGGCGGTACCGCCCGCGGGCAAACCGCGGCCGCGGCCCGAAACCGGCGGCCTCGAGCCGCAGCCCCAGGCGTGAGCCGTCGCGGCTGCCGACCGCCACCGATCATCAATTCGCGAGCGCACGGTCGAGCGGGGTTGCCACCTTGCCGGCGGTGATGCGCTCCAAATAGGCCGCCGCGTCGCCGTGCCGGCCTGCCGCCTGCAGGCTGCGCAAATAGGTCTGGCGAAACAGCTCGTCCTGGGCATCGCTGCCGCCGATGCAGGTCATCATAGCCATCACCGGGTCGAGCAGCGCGGCGGCGTGCGCGCGATCTCCCCCTCCGAAGGCGGCCGCCGCCGCGACGACGGCGTTTCCTACCGGTGCCCACACGCGCTTTCCTTCCTCGTCGCCGGCTGCGCCGCGCTCGCGCACGGCAGCGAGCGCCGCCGCGAGCGTATCGGCGCGGCCGGCGCGCGCCAGCGCATAGACGTAATGCGCGTCAATGAACGGCATGAACGTCTCGACTGCGAACGGCGCGACATGCTCGGCGATCGACGGCCATTGCGCGTCCATGGCCGTGCCGGCCATTTCGACACGCCAAAGCAGGGAGATGGCGTCGAGCTGCTCGACCACGAAATCCGGGGTGATGCCCCAGATGTGCTCGTGAAAGACCCGCATCGTCGCAGGCACGTCGAGTTCCTCGAGATGCAGCAGCGCAAGATGCCAGGCGTCGTGCGAGTGAATCGGCCGCCCGCAGGTTGCAAGCAACGGCAGGAAGGATTGCATGCGCGCCAACCCCTCGCCGACGCGGCCCTGACGGATGAGGACGTGCGAAAGGGCGTGCTGCGCCCACGGATTGCGCGGCTCGATGGCGAGCGCAGTTCCGCCCGCGCTTCCGCAATGGGGTAATCGGCGCACAGCTCGCTCACGAAAGGCGGCCATGGCCAGAAGATCGGGATCGCCGGAATGCACCGGTTCGAGCCGGTCCATATGCGCGCGAAAGCGCGGGCCCATGTGCTGCTGGCCGAGCACGTAGTAGAGGAACTCCGCGAGCTTCGCGGTGCAGAGGTCGCCCGGCCACTCCGCGGTGATCGCCTCCATCGCCTCGACCGCGCGCAGGTTGTCGTTGGCGTGCCAGAGCGTGAGCGCCCGATAGAGTGCGCGCTCGCGTGCGTTCATGGTTAACGCTTCGACAGCATGCAACCGGGCAGCGGCATTGGCGAGCGCGCTCCCGGTCTGGCCGTAGAGCCAGAACGCGGCGGCGTAGAGCCCGATGATCGACGCCTCGGGCCAGCGCTCGACGGCATCGAGGATGGCCTCGACGCCGCCGTCGAGGCGCAGCAGGCGCGCCGCGAAATCGTCGGCAGCCGCCACGGCGGCTGCATCGTCCGTCATTACCTCGAGGCCGCGGGCATCCTTCATGCGGCCACTCATAGTCCGCGGACGCAGTCCGGGCGCAACTATCGCCGGGTATCGATCGCGATCGACGGTGGCGCCTCGCGGCTCATAAAGACCGGATGGAGCATGTGCGACTCGAACTGCCAGCCCCCATCGTCATCCAAGACGCATTCGTTGATCAGATCCGCCACCAGCATCGGCGGCTTGCACTGGGCCGCTGGCGGGCGCGCCGAGGCACCGTAGAAGCTGACGATGCCCATCACCTTCGCGCGCCGTCCGTCGCTCGATGCGACGAAGAGATTGCTGACGAGGTGCCGCGTGGTCTTGACGCTGCTGATGGCGGTGGCGGCCTGACGCTCGCGCCAGGCATAGAATTGACGAATCTTGTCCCGTCCTTCGAATCGGTTGTGACCCACCACCATCACGCCGTCGGGCAGATAGAATTCGTGGGCGTTGCGTCCGTCGTTGCAATCGACCTCGTGCCAATATCTCGCCTCCAGTCGATGGAGCGCGTGCCAGAGATCGACCTCGTCATGGACGTTCATTGCCTGGGCGTTTTTTGTAGGGGCGTTCATTTTGCACCTTTATCGTTGGGGACGGATCCTCCCATGCTTCTGAATGGCCCGTCGGGACGTGCGGCATGCGACGGGTCCTCGACGAGTGTATCTCAAACGCGGCGACCTTTCAGCCGGCGCGCTACGTGAAATCGCGCAAGCCCGCCTGCCGTAAGAGCGGATAGGTGACGTCGCGGAACTCGCGCATGCCTTGCTCGAAGCGCGGCCACGCGAGCAGCACGCCGTCGAGGCCGGCACGCGACAGCGCCTGCAGTCCGTCGACGATCTGCTCCTTCGTGCCGATGAGCGGAAATCCACCCCACCCGGCGATGAACGCCTCCTGGTAAGCCTTGAGCTTCTCCGCCGGGATCGTGCGCGCATTGATCTCGAGCGAGAACGTCTCGATCATGTTGCCAGCCGCGGCCCAGTCGCCCTTCTCGTGCACGTAGTAGCGATAGAAGTCGCGCGCCGCTTGTTCGGTCTCGCCCTGCACGATATTGGCAACCGTCCACACCCTGACCTCGCGGCCGTACTCGCGCGCCAGCCGGTGGTAGGCCTGGACATGGGCGCAGCACTCCTCCAGCCCGCCGGTGCGGATGACGGTGAAGACGAGGTCGGCGTGTTTGGTCGCGAAGTGGCGGCCGCGCTCGGAGGCGCCCGCGCTCATCACCGCGGGATGCGGGCTTTGGATCGGCTTGGGCTGCAGGTAGCCCTTCGTGATCTTATAGAACCGCCCCTCGTGGTCGAAAGCATCGTCCTCCGTCCATAGCCGCTTGACGATGGCCAGCCACTCCTCGGCGCAGGCGTAGCGGTCCGCGTGTCCCATCATCGGCGTGCCGAACATGTCGATCTCCGGCTGGTTCCAGCCGGTGACGATGTTGAGTGTGTAGCGGCCGCCGGAAATATGGTCGATCACCGTGGACTGCTTGGCGGCGACGATCGGGTGATTGAGGGAAATGTGGGAGGTGGCGAAGACCCCCGGCCTGGCGGTCGAGGCCGCGATGCCGGCGGCCCAGGTATAGGCCTCGAAGCCGGCGCCCTGCGGATTGGTGGCGCCGCCGAAGCCGTGCCAGCGGGCGACCGGCACGAGCGCCTCGAACCCCATTTCGTCGGCCAGTTCGGCGAGCGCGACCGTATTCGGCCAGGAAATGTCGAGCCGGCCGTCGAGGTCGGACATCACGCAGCCGCTGTCGAGGTTGGTCTGGAATGTTCCGAGCTTCAGCTTGCGGCTGCTCAACGCCGGATTGGTCTCGCGCCGATCCTTCTGCCGGCTGGCGCTGGGGCGCATCGGCGTCCTACCCCGTCATCGCGGCCTTGATGGCGGCGACGTCGCCGCCGGCCTTTGCCGCTGCGATGATCTTGGCTTCGCGTGCCGTCAGCGCGTCGAGTGCCGCGCGCATGGCATCGATCTTGTCGACCGGGATTACGACCGCGCCGTGGCGGTCGGCATGCACGAGATCGCCGCTCCTGACCGCCATGCCCTGCACGTTCACTTCGATCCCGAAATCCACGACATGTACATAAGCGTGCGACGGCACGATCGAGCCGGCCAGCATCTGGAAGCCAGGAGCGATCATCGGGATGTCTCGGACCGAGCCGTTTGTCACCACCCCGAGGCAGCCGAGCGCCTTGTGCACGTTCGACTGCACCTCGCCCCAGAACGCGCCGTAACCCGCATGCTCGCCGTCGCGGTCCTCCATCACCATGATGCTGGGGCGCGGCTCTCCGCCGACATAGTCGAGGTAATCGAGTCGTCTCTGCATATAGCCGGCTTGGCCGAGCGGGACTGCGTCCTTGGCCTTGAACGTCACTGTCCTAGCAAAGCCGACGATGGGCGGCAGGTCGGGGAAGGGGCAATGCAGATGCTTGACGGTAAAGCCCGCGCCACGGCGCTCGGGCGCGACGATCTCGATCAGGTTGCACACGGTGGGCGTATCGATCGATTGCAGAAAATCGAACTGGCCCTGGGTCGGCACCGTCATTCGTATCCCCCTTGGATTCCCGTTGAGGCTCGGTAATTGCAAAACTCTAAGCCGCCGCGCCGCGATAGGCGAGCGCCGCCACCACGGCCATGGCCGCCAGCACGGCCAGCACCATCGCGATCGCGCCCGCCCATCCCGCCTGCTCCCAGGCGAGTCCTGGCAGGAAGGCGCCCATGCTGCCGCCGACATAGAACGCGGTTACGTAGAGACCGACCGCCGACGAGCGGCCTTTCTGCGCGGTCGTGGTGACATAGCCGGTCGAGATGGTCTGGCACAACATGCCGCAAACCGCGCAGAGGACGAGGCCGACCAGGATCGCCGCGACCGGGGGCGCAAGCGTGAGCAGCGCGCCGCAAGCCCATGCGGCGAGTACCGCGAGGATGAAGCGCCGGCGGCCGAGCCTCGCCATCATCCACCCGGTCGCCGGCGCGACCACGGTGCCGGCGAGATAGGTGACGAAAATCGCGCCCAGCAGGGTGGATGAAAAGTTGTAGGGTGGGGCGGCGAGATGGAAGCTCACATAGGTGAATACCGCGATGAAGTTGAAGAGAACGCCGAAGCCGATCGCGTAGGTGGCGACCAGCTGCGGATTGCGCAGATGCTGCAGCATGTGCCGCGCCGAAGCGGCGAGGCCTTCCGAGCGGACGAAGCGCTTTTCCCGCGGCAGCAGCAGCGCGAACAGGACCGCGCCCAGGAACGAGAGGCCGGCGAGTACGAGGAACGCGCCACGCCAGCCGATGAGATCGCCGAGCACGCCGGGAACGAATTGGCCGCAGAATCCGCCGAGGCTCGAGCCCGCGATATAGACGCCGGCCACGCCCGCCACCTCGGCCGATGGCCACTCGTCCCCGATATAGGCGACGGTCACGGCGAAGATCGGCGGCAGCAGCAAGCCCTGAACGAAGCGCCAGGCGATGAGCTCCGGCACGTTCGCCGCGAATGCCGCCCCCGCCATCGGCACCACCACCGCCAGCATCGCCGCGGTGATGACGCGCTTTCGCCCGAGCATGTCGGCAATCGCGCCGCTGAACGGCGCGGTCAAGGCGATGGCAAGCGCGCTCGCGGTCATGATGGTGCTGATCTCGGCCGCGCCGACGCCGAATTCGCGCGCGAGTGCCGGCAACAGCGCCTGCGGCGAGTAGAGGTTGAGGAAGGCGCAGAAGCCGGCTATGGCGACGGCGACCTTGCGGGGTTCGAGACGCATGCAGCGCAGTCTAGCCTGTTGCGGACCGCTGGACGTTGTCGCAGTCACTCGAGGTGCGGCGGTCTCGGCCCGGTGGCGCCAGCCGTCGCGGATGCCTCACCAACTCATCGCCGCGCGCGCGCGCGCGAGCGTCTCCTGCGGCGTGCCGGAGGCATCCACGCGCGCCCAGCTGAGGGTGCCGAGGCCATAGTTCTCCTGCTCGCGCGCGACTGCTGCGTCGGCATCGGAAGCGTCGCGGCTGCGCCCCCCCACGCGCCGGATCCGCGTGGAAAGATCCGCCTCGAGGAAAATGCCGTGGAACGGCACGCCCAGGACTTGCGCGGACTGTTCTACGAGCGCGCGCTCCTGCGGCTTGGCGAACACGGCATCCACGACTGCGGAATGGCCTGCGGCGATGGCGCGGCGCGCCTTGTCGGCGATGGTGGCGTAAACGCGGGCGGTCGCCGCGGGCGCATAAGCCTGCGCGGGCAGCTTTTCGTCCTCTTCCTTGCCGAACAGGGTCTTGCGCTCCACGTCCGAGCGCAGCACCACCGCGCCCGGCGCTGCCCCGAGCTCGGGCGCCAGCGCGCGCGCCAATGCCGATTTACCTGTGCCGGACAGCCCGCCGACGGCCATCAACGCCACCGGCGCGGGCGCGATCAGCTGCCGCGCCAGCTCGAAGTATTCTTGCGCGATGCGCGCCGTCGCGGCGGCGTCCTTCGGCGTCGCCCGTTCGAGCCGCGCCGCCGTCACCTTGGCGCGGATCGCCGCACGCATCGACAGGAAGAAAGGGAGCATCGCCAGCGCGTCGAGATCCTCCACCCGCCTGGTGGTCAGAAGGTAGCGCTCGAGCACGATATTGGCGGCGGCCTTGAGCTTGCGCTCCGTGAGATCCATCAGCAGGAACGCCAGGTCATAAAGCACGTCGCCCGACGCGATCAGCGGACTGAACTCGATCGCGTCGAAGGGCACGGGGCGGCCCTCGAGCAGGACGATATTGCCGAGATGAAGGTCGCCGTGAATGCGGCGAACGAGACCTCGGCGCGCGCGCTCGATCAGGAGCGGATGAATGCGGGCATAGGCGGCGCGGCTAGCGCGCGCCAGGGCATCGCTCTCGGCGGGCGGAAACAGCTCGGGCGTCTCGGCGAAGGCGATGACGTGCTCCTCGACATAGCCGGCGAGTGCCTTGATCCAGGGCTCGGCCTCCGCCACGGGGGCGCCGGCATGCGCCGCCGCCACCGCGCGACCGAGCGCATCCGCCAGGGCGGCGTCGATCTTGCCCGCCTCCGCCAGGTGGTCGAGGGTCGCGCGCTCGTCGAAACGGCGCATCTCTACCGCCCATTCCACCGGCGTGCCGCTGCCGTCGAGCGCCAAGCGGCCGTCCCGCTCGCGGGTGATTGCGGTGACGCGCCGATAGATTTCCGGAGCAAAGGGCCGGTTGACCTCGAGCTCGGCCTCGCAGGCGAGCTTTCGCCGCTCGAGGGTCGAATAGTTGAGGAACGGAAAACGCACCGCTCGCTTGATCTTGTAGGCGCAGTCGCCGGCCAGGAACACCGAGGCCGCATGGGTATCGATGCGCTTGACCTCGGCGCCGCCGTGGGTCGCAGGGTCGGCAAGCAGCGCAAACACCGGCTCCTGGGACTCGCTCGCCGTCATCCCCCTCGCGGCTCCTTGCCACAGTCGATTTCGCCGTATCCCGGTCGTGTCCGGCATTGAGCCATGTCAACGTCGGGACGCCTCGAAGCGTTCATCCTGCTACCTTGCTTGCAAAGCCCCCGCGAGCCCAAGAGGAGGCCCGTCATGACCCAATTGCCGCACGCGCTCAAGCGCATCAGGCTTAACCTCGCCCGCTCCAAGGAATTCCCCCAGGGCTCCGCCAGGCACGGCTACGAGTTTGTCGCCCCGCTCGGCGCCGACGGGCGCATCGATACCGAGCTTTGGCGCAAGTATCGGGAGCATTGCGGCGTGCGCCGCTTCTGGGTCGGCGAGGACGATGAGGTCGGCCGCCTGGTGCACAAGCCGGGCGGCGCCGAGCACGCCCGTTGGGTGTTCGACTACGACGAGACCGCGGACGACGATGACGAAGCCGGCTATCGTTTCGGCGACCACGCCTTTCGCAACGGCGAATATGTCTCGATCCGTGGCGACGACGGCGAGATGCATACCTTCCAGGTAGTCTCGGTCGAGCCTGCGACGTGAGTCCCGTACGATGTCGAGCTGGGAATGAACCCGACGACGTGGCGCCGGTGGTTTGCTATACCACCGGCCGATGGGATCGCGCAGCCCGAGCAGCAGTGACGACCTTGCAGGCCGGATGAAGCGCAGCGAATTCCGGCTGTCTTGGTGTGCGGCCAGACCGTCCCGTATTCCGCTTCGCCCCAAGCGGGATCCGAGGCCCGTCACCCCATCCACCATCGCGAACGAACAATCCGGAGACTCCCATGCGCGCCAACGACGGCACGAGAACGGCCGCCGAAGTCCTGATCGACCAGCTCGTCACTCACGGCGTGCGCCACGCCTTCTGTGTGCCGGGCGAAAGCTATATTGCGGCGCTGGATGCTCTCCACGACCGCGATATCGCGGTCACGGTCTGCCGGCAGGAGAGCGGGGCGGCGATCATGGCGGAAGCCCAGGGCAAGGTGACGGGGCGGCCCGGTGTCTGCTTCGTCACGCGTGGTCCCGGCGCCACCAACGCGGCGGCTGGACTGCACATCGCGCGCCAGGACTCCACCCCGCTGATCTTGTTCGTCGGCCAGATCTCACGTGAAATGCGCGAGCGCGAAGCCTTTCAGGAGCTGGATTACCGCGCGGTGTTCGGATCGATCGCCAAATGGGCGACTGAGATCGATGATCCCGCCCGCATCCCCGAATTCGTCTCGCGCGCGTTCTACGCCTCGACCAGCGGCCGCCCGGGACCGGTGGTCATGGCGTTGCCGGAGGACATGCTGGTCGAGCGCATCGCCGTACCCGACGCGCCTCCCTTCGAGCCGGTCGAGACCTGGCCCGGCGCTACCGATATGAGCCGGCTACAGAAGCTTCTCTGGGCGGCCGAGCGCCCGGCCATGCTGCTCGGCGGCAGCCGCTGGTCGGCGCCGGCCTGCGCATCGGTCGCGCGCTTCGCCGAGCGTTTCGCGCTGCCGGTCGCCACCACGTTCCGCCGCGCGCATCTGTTCGATCCGGAGCATCCCTGCTACGCCGGCGATCTCGGCATCGGGCCCAACCCCAAGCTGCTTGCCCGCGTCAAGGACGCCGATCTCATTCTGCTGGTTGGCGGCCGCCTCGGCGAAATGCCGTCGCAGAGCTATACGCTCCTGGACATTCCCGCGCCGCGGCAGACGCTGGTGCACGCTTTTCCCGGCGCCGAGGAACTCGGCCGCGTCTACCGGGCGCATCTTCCCATCAACGCGGCGCCGACCGCCTTCGCCACCGCGCTCGAAGGCTTGCAGCCGCCGCACGAGCTGCGCTGGCAAGGGCAGGCCGCAGCCGCTCACGCCGAATTTCTCGCCTGGACCGACCAGCCCACCGCCGTGCCTGGCCCGGTCAATCTCGGGGAGATCATCGTGGGGTTGCGTGCAAGACTCCCCGCCGACGCGGTGATCTGCAACGGCGCCGGCAATTTCTCTGTCTGGGTGCATCGCTATTGGCGCTACCGCCGTTACGGCAGTCAGCTCGCGCCGATCTCGGGCTCCATGGGCTATGGGGTTCCTGCCGCGATCGGCATCAAGCGGTTGACCCCCGAGCGCACGGTCGTCGCTTTCGCTGGCGACGGCGACTTCCTGATGACCGGACAGGAATTCGCGACCGCCGTGCAATACGAACTGCCGATCATCGTTGTCGTCGTCGACAACGGCATGTACGGCACCATCCGCATGCACCAGGAACGCCACTACCCCGGCCGCGTGACCGCTACCGGTTTGCGGAACCCAGATTTCGCGGCCTACGCCCGTGCCTTCGGCGGCTACGGCGCGATTGTGGAGAAGACGGCGGAGTTCTTTCCCGCCTTCGAAGCTGCGCAGAAATCGGGCAAGCCTGCGATCCTGCATCTCAAGGTCGATCCCGAGGCCCTCACGCCTACGATGTCGCTCAGTGCCATCCGGCAGAAGGCGCTGGCGCAGCGCAGCTGATTTTGCGTCAGTTCCCAGGTCGTTGAACGGTCACGTTCGGTAGGACGGGTCCAGGCGGTCGAGCTTGCGCAGGAGGCCTGCCCACTCCGTACCGAAGGGCGCCTCCGGGGCGATCGCGAGCTGGGCGGTATGCGCCGATACGGCAGGCGCGGGGAGGTTGAGTGCGGCGTTGCCCGCCATCGCCAGCACCTGTGTCTCGCAGGCGAATTGCAGATTGAACAGGTTGCTGAACGCGAGCGGGATGCTCGGTCCGACCGCGAGCAGGCCATGGTTGCGCAGGATCATCACGGGATTGCCGCCGAGATCCTTCACCAGCCGCGCGCGCTCGTCGATGTCGATCGCAAGTCCCTCATAGTCGTGGTAGCTCACGCGGCCGTAGAACAGCTGTGCGTGCTGGCTGAGCGGCAAGAGGCCATCCTTCATGGCGGCAACGGCAACGCCGGCCTTGGAATGGGTGTGGATGACGCAGTCAACGTCGTCGCGGCCGCCATGGATCGCGCTGTGGATGACGAAGCCCGCCTTGTGCATGGGGGCATCCGGATCGTCGATGAGGCTGCCGTCAAGATCGACCTTGATCAGGTTCGAGGCCGTCACCTCGTCGAACAGCAGCCCGAAGCGGTTGAGCAGGAAATGCCCGCTCTCGCCCGGAACGCGCGCCGAGATGTGGGTATAAATCAGATCGGTCCAGCCGAAATGCTCGGCCAGCCGGTAGCAGGCCGCGAGATTGACGCGCTGCTCCCATTCGGCAGCGGAGATGTTGGGCTTTGCGGTTCGGCCGATTGCGGACGCGACGGGTGGCATTGCTTGCTCTCCTCGATCAATTGCCCCGCCCTCATCATCGTCCGCACAAGCCGCAAGCGGACGACCCGGTAATCCTGTCGCCTGCTACCTTTCGCGAATTCTTTGATGCCCGTTTCCGCGGACATGACACCGGGTATGAGTTGTGCGCGACATTAGTGTTTCATTGTTTCAGGCGCTGCGCCGCCTCGCGGAGCGAACTCAGGCGGCATATTTCTGCACGGCGATCGGGCCCTTCAAGACTCACTATCCAGCGCAGCGCGCGCATATGTCGTCCCATTTCATCGTGTCCTTTGTCCGTGGCTGACGATAGCACCCGCCGCCGGACGCGACCATTGGCGGACCGGTTGCGCGATCATGAATCGTGGTTCATTTGTTTCCCCCAGCTGATTCGCCATGGCCTATCGCCGCACCGAAAATGTCGCCCGCAGGCTCGCTGCCCGCCACGCCGCCATCCTGGCAGCGGCGGGCGATGCTATGGCGGAAGGTGGCATGGCCGGCGTCCAGATCGCGCCCGTCGCCGAGCGCGCCGGCGTTGCCGCCGGCACGGTCTATCGTTACTTCCCTTCCAAGACGGACCTCGTGGCCGCGCTGGTGGTGGCGCTCTGCGAGCGTGAGATGGCCGCTATCGAGCGGGCGGTGAACGCGGCGCCGGGTCCGCTGTCCGCCCTGGCGGCGGCGATCGCCACGTTCGCGACACGGGCGCTGGCCGCGCGACGGCTTGTCTTCGCGCTGATCGCCGAACCGGTCGAACCCGAGATCGACGCCGCGCGCAGCCCCTACCGGCAGGCGCTCGCCGCCCAATTCGAACGGCTCATCCGCAATGCCGTCGCGGGCGGCCATCTGCCCGATCAGGAAGCGGAGCTCGCGGCCTGCGCGCTCACCGGGGCTTTAGGCGCAGGCGCGGTCGGCTCGCCCGCGCCCGTGGCCCCCGACGATCCCGCCAAGGCGCGCGCGCGCGCGCAGATGCTCACTTTGTTCGCGCTCCGCGGCCTCGGCATCGTTGACGCGCGCGCCCGCGGCCTTGTCGTGCAGGCGGCAGTGCCGGAGCCGGATTGACTGCCGCGCAGGGAAGGAGAGGCGCGTTTGCCCGCGCTGGCGCGCGGCCCGCGGCAGCCACACATGTCAATGGGGCAAGACGCTACGAGGCAACACGATCGGAGCATCCCATGCCGGAAGCAAAAAAGGCGCGCGCCATCGGTTTCAATCACGTCGCGCTCGAGGTCGGCGACATCGAAGCGGCGCTGGCCTTCTATGGTCGCTTGTTCGATTTCGAGCTTCGCGGCAAGAGCGAAACAGCGGCCTTCATCGATCTGGGCGACCAGTTCCTCGCGCTCCAGAAGGGGCGCACGCAGCCGGCGGACGATGGGCGCCACTTCGGCCTCGTGGTCGATGACAAGCAGGCCGTCCGCGCGGCGCTGGCCGATGCCGGCATTAAACCGCTTCCCGGCCGCTTTCTCGATTTCCTCGACCCGTGGGGCAACCGCATCGAGATCGTCGGCTACGACAACATCCAATTCATGAAGGCGCCGAGCGTGCTGCGCGCCATGGGCTTGGCGCATCTCGCCAAGAACGAGAATGCGGTGAAGGAGCTCGCCGAGAAAGGCATGACCGCCGACAGAACGAGCGCCCGCGGCGCAGGCCGGCCCGCGGGATCGCGTTCTCACTCGCGCCGCAATTCGTAACTCTGCCCGTCATCGAAGGTGAGGCGGAGTAAGCCGAGTTCGCCCTTGTTGTCGATCTCGAACTGCGCGAAGCCGTTGGGCTCATCGCCCAAGTTCGCAACGATGGGAGCGAAGCGTCCGCGCGGCAGCAGGCGCAAAATGAAGGCATCGCCGTCCCTGGGATCGAGGGCAAGCTGCGCGCCGGTCTGCGCAAGCTCCAGCACCAGCGCATTCCCCTCCGGCCGCACCGCGGCCTTGCCGAAGACCGGACTGACAAAACTGCCGGCAAGCGGTGCGAGCGGCGGAAACGGCCGCGGGTTCGCCGGCTTAGCCAAAGAGCTCCGTTCGGATGCGTATTTGGATTTTGCCTTCTTCAGAGTGTCCGCCACGTGATCGACCGGGGGGTTATCCAGGAGCCGGTCGAAGGTCCACAGTCCGATGGCATCCGGCAAACCCATGTTCTGCTGGTTGCTGAGCACGATCACCCCGACATCCCTGTCGAGCGTCATGCCGATAAAGGCGCCGAAGCTGTTGGTGCCGC
The DNA here is from genome assembly GCA_963758945.1 of uncultured Alphaproteobacteria bacterium. GTDB lineage: Bacteria > Pseudomonadota > Alphaproteobacteria > Rhizobiales > Xanthobacteraceae > VAZQ01. The sequence continues at coordinate 417,377 of CAVWXY010000006.1, forward strand.
CGTTGTGCCAAACAACGGTACCGTTCGGCGTCCGCGCGATGATCCAGCCGAGCGCGTACGACGCCTTGTCGGTGATCGCGACCGTCGGCGTGCGCGTATAGGCGAGGTTTTCCGGCGACACGAGGCGGCGTCCCTCGAAGCTCCCGCCGCCGAGCTGGAAGCGCAGCCAGCGCGTCATATCGTCGAGCGAGGAATTGATGTTGCCGGCGGCGCCGAAGACGTAGGGGAATAGCGGCTCGATCGGCACCCCGATCGACCGGTCAGGCGTCCAGCGGGAGCCTTCGGCGTGATCCGCCGCGGCGTCGATCGCCGCGGCGGTGAAGGTCGTCTCCGTCATGCCCAGCGGGTCGAGCAGCTCGCGCCGTGCGACGGCGTTCCAGTCCGGTGCGCCCTCGACGCTGGCCACGATCCGTGCCGCCAGGAGATGGGTGATGTTGGTATAGGCGAAGGTGGAGCGGAAGCTCGACACCGGCTCGACATGCCGCAGGGAGCCGATCAGCGCCGGCTCATCGTAGCCGAGCATTCCCAGCATATCGTTGACGTAGGGGGGCAGTCCGGAGCGTTGGGCGATCAGATCGAACACGCGAAACTCGCGCGTGACCCAGGCGTCCTTGAGCTGGAAAGTTGGATGGAGGTCGACCACCCGGTCGTCCCAACGGAACTTGCCGCGATCGGCGGCGATCGCCATGGTCGTGGCGAGAAATGCCTTGGTGGCCGATCCGATCTGGAACACGGTGCGGGTATCGACCGGCGCGGTACCGTTCTTGCTGCGCACTCCGAAGCTTTTCGTATAGACGACGCGGTCGCCGCTGACGATGGCGATAGCGAGCCCCGGCACGTCGAATGCCTTCATGCCGGCGGCGGCATAGCTTTCGAGGTCGGGAATCAAGGCCTGGATACGCGCCTGCATCACCGCCGCGGTTTCGGACGGTCCTGCTGCCCGCGTCGGCGCAACGACGCTCAGGCATGCGAACGCGGCGATGACCTGGAATATCGCGCGCGCCGCGCGCGGCACGGCGCCCATCCGCGCCGCCGAAAGCTTGGACGCGGGATCACGCAGGCTAGAGACGGGGGTCATGGGGTGGAGTTCCTCAGTGGGAGGGATGGCTGCGCTCGAGGCAAGGTTCCTAGCACAGGAACGGCATCCGAGCCCTCGCCCTCGGGGCTCGGCAGGCTCGCCGCCCTCGGCGGCGACGCGATGGGAACCCGCGCGCTTGACCGTCAGCCCTGGAGAGAGAGATTCGGCTTATTGCAACGTCGCGAGCGCGATCCACTCGGTGACCGCCCGCAGAGCGGCCTCGCGGCTGGCGTTCTCTCGATTCGCCTCGAACACTGCGAGCTGGGCGTCGGCGGAGGTGCCGCCATCGACGATGGCGCGGCAGTGGTTGACCTCGGTGGTGCAGCCGAGCGCCGCGGCATCCGCTGCGGTGTCGGCGATCGTGCGCTCGAGCATCTCCGCCACAGTCACCGCGCCCTCCTCGGCGACGAAGGTGCCGTGCACGCCGTAGCGCTGCGCGCGCCACTTGTTCTCGATGATGATCGCGCGAGCGACCGCATCGAGATCGCAATTGCGCCGGCGGTCGACATAGAGATGGCGCGCCAAGGTGCGATAAAGCGCGGCGATGGCGATCGCGTCGTCGACGAGCGTGCAGCGAATCAGGTGCGCGCAACTCCAGCGTCGGATTTGCGAGCGAGGGCCGGATGGCCCACCAGATATAGCTTGAGTTCTCGATCACGCCGGCGCGCGTCAGCGCGGCCACATAGGCGTCGAACTCTGCTCGCGTGCGAAACAGCTCCGGCACCCCGGTGCGCGGCAGCTCGTCATAGGCGGCGAGCCGGTAGCCCTTGAGGCCGGTTCGCCGTGCCTGCCAGAACGGCGACGAGGTCGAGAGCGCCAGCAGCAGCGGCAGATAGGGCAGGACCCGATACATGACGTCGACGCGTGCATCCGGGTCCGGCAGCTCGACATGCACGTGCAGCCCGCACAGGAGATCGCGCTGGCCGATCATCTGCAGGTCCTGCATGACCGTGTCGTAGCGCTCCTTTGCGGTCTGCTGGGCCTCGCGCCAGAACGCAGTCGGATGCGTGCCGGCCGCCAGAATGGCGAGGCCGTGATCGGCGGCCACCGCGGCGACGGTTCGCCGCAGGTCGCGCAGCTCGGCGCGGGCGGCGGCCATGTCCTCATGGGGCGAAGAGGTCACCTCGATCTGCGGCTGCAGGAATTCGGTCGAGGCCCGGCCATCGGTTGCCGCTCTGGCCGCTTCGAAGAACGCAGCGGGCACATCGCCCGGCATGAGCTTCGTGGCGGCATCGACGAGGAAATACTCCTCTTCGATACCGACCGTGAACGCGCCGGCCATCGGGAGCCCTTGCTTCTCGGATCGTGTGGCGGTGGCGTAATCCATTGCGCTAACCCAGGCCGCGTTGCAAACGCTTCCGATCTTGTTGTCGAGGTGCGTCCTCTCTTCCGACGTAATCGAAGGGCTATCGCGGCCGGCGTGCCGCCGGAACGGTCAAGGGGCGCGCATTTCGCCGCGAAGCGCGCTGGCGGTAGTCAGCAGCGGTCGACATGGTTTGCACCAATGGCACGAGAGACGGCGCAATAACGCCGTCGGTAACCCGAAGTTCCGCCGTTAAAATTAAAGGTTCACCAGAGACTTGACGGCGATGTCCGGCTCAATGCGACATCAGCACCGGCACGGTCATTTCGGCCAGAATCCCGCGCGTGACGCCGCCCAGCACGAATTCCCGCAGCCGCGAGTGCCCGTAGCCTCCCATCACAATGAAATCGGCTCCGCTGTCGGCAGCGTAGGACAGGAGCACGTCTTCGATCGGGATGTCGCCTTTGGTCAGGCTCTTGACGTTGGCCGTCACACCGTGGCGGGCAAGATGGTCGCTCAGCTTGGCACCGGGGGTCTCGTCCTCCTTTCGCGCCTCGGCGACCATGACGATGTCGACCGCCTTGGCGCGTTCGAGGAAGGGCATGGCGTCGGCCACGGCGCGCGCGGCGGTGCGCCCGCCGTCCCAGCATGCGAGCACGCGCTCGAGGGTGAGTCCGCGGTTCTGGATGTAAGGCACGACGATGACGGGACGCCCGGATTCGAACAACGCACCCTCGATCATCAGTGTATCGGTGGCGCCTTGGTCGCGTTGCGCTTGACCGACGACCGAGACGTCGAAACGCCGTGCGATCTGCGCGAACAGCGTGGGGGCGCCGCCGAAGGTCGCATCGACCATGCGCGTGTCTCCTGCAACCCCCGCCTTCTTGACGGCTGCTTCGAACCGGCTGATGGCGTCGCTGGCGAGCTTGGTGTTTTCCTCGCGTTGCAGCTCGATCAAATCGACCGGAACGCCGCCGAGCGCACCGTCGGGGATCACCGGCTCGTAGAGGAAAGAGATGCCGGTGACGTGCGCCCCGAATGCGGCGCCGACCGAGGCGGCGTATTCGGCCGCGAAATCCTGTGGCCCCCGGCCTGAGAGGTTGACGACGACATCTTTGAGCATAGCTCGACCTCCTCGTGACCGACGGGCCTGCGGCAGCCGCTCGACATCAAGCGCGCCGACGGGTCGACGCAGTCTACGCAGGGTGGGCCGCGTTGCAATGCGCGACGCGCCACGCCCTTCGCGCCTGCTGCCGGCCAGCGCCGCGGCTTGCCTCGACCTGATCAGGGCGCGGGCTTGGGGCAACGGCATGCGGCCGTCACTGGTCTCTATTTCTTCTGACCGTCCGGGCCGAATTGCTCAAGGTAAGCCCAGAGGTCTCCGATGTCCTTATCGTTCTTGATACCGACGAACGCCATGCGGGTGCCGGGCATCTCTTGCATCGGAGCGTGGATATATTTGACGAATGCGTCATGGTTCCAGGTGATGCCGGAATTCTTGTTGGCGGGCGAATAGTTGAACCCCTCATAGCTGCCCGACTTGCGCCCGTCGATGCCGTTGAGCGGCGGTCCGAGCTTGACTTTGGCGCCCGGCCCGATGTCGTGGCACGGCGAGCACAACCGCTTGAATACCTGCTCGCCGGCGGCGGCATCCTGCGCGACCGTCGGTCCGGTAGAGGCTGCAACAGCGATCACAGCAATCACCAACGTCCTCATCCTTTTCTCCTCTTACTCACTCCCTGGATGCCGCGCCGGCCGCCCGCGGCGTCACCCGAGATCGGATCGTGAATGCGCAGATCGGCCGGGTCCCCGATTTGCGAAGCAATCGCCGCGCTGTTCGAATGGCGTCAAGCGTCGGCGGTGTCAACGGCTCGAGGCGCGATTTGTCGCTGCCCCGCGGCGGGTCCGGCTTTTTTCGCAAGGATCGCGCGATTTCATGCCGGGTTGGCGTTATAACCAAAGCGTTACCGAAGGAGCCCGTTCGGCCTGATCGGCCGCCATCGGCTCGAGGAAGCTTGCAAATGTCGGTGGCAATGCCCGCTCCGGATGCAGCCGTGCTCGACCGCCGCGACCGTATCGTGGCGGCGCTCGCAGCCATCGTGCCGGGCGAGGGCGTCATCGCCGCCGAGCGGGAGATGCGGCCCTACGAGTTCGATGGGCTTACCGCCTATCGGCAACTTCCTATGGTCGTCGTGCTCCCCGAAACCACGCGGCAGGTGAGCCGAGTGCTCGAGTTCTGCCACCGCGAAGGCATCAAGGTCGTGCCGCGCGGGGCCGGCACCTCGCTCTCAGGCGGCGCGCTGCCACTGGCCGACGGCGTTCTGCTCGGGATGGCCAAGTTCAACCGCATCCGCGAGGTCGACTTTGCCAACCGTGTCGCCGTCGTAGAACCGGGCGTGACCAACCTGGCCGTGACGGAAGCGGTTGAGCACGCGGGGTTCTATTACGCGCCCGATCCCTCGTCGCAGATCGCCTGCACGATCGGCGGGAACGTGGCGGAGAATTCCGGCGGGGTGCACTGCCTCAAATACGGCATGACCACGAATAACCTGCTGGGCTGTGAAATTGTGCTGATGACGGGCGAGGTCGTCCGCGTCGGCGGCAAGCACCTCGATGCCGGCGGCTACGATCTGCTCGGCGTCATCACCGGGTCGGAGGGCCTTCTCGGCGTCGTTACCGAGGTCACCGTGCGGCTCCTAAGGAAGCCGGAATGCGCGCGCGCCGTGCTGGTCGGCTTTGCCTCGTCCGAGGATGCCGGCGAATGCGTAAGCAGGATCATCGGCGCGGGCATCATCCCGGGCGGCATGGAGATGATGGATGCCCCGGCGATCCGTGCGGTCGAGGAGTTCGTGCATGCGGGATATCCGCTCGATGTCGAGGCGCTGTTGATCGTGGAGCTCGACGGTCCGCGTGCCGAGGTCGATCACCTCATTGCGCGGGTCGAGACGATCGCCCGGTCCTGTCGCGCCACGACCTGCCGCGTCTCCGCTTCCGAGGAGGAGCGGCTCCTGTTCTGGGCCGGCCGCAAGGCAGCCTTCCCGGCAGTCGGTCGCATCTCGCCCGACTACTATTGCATGGACGGCACGATCCCCCGGGCGCGCCTGCCGCAGGTGCTGAGGCGCATGCGCGAATTGTCCGCAAGCTACGGGCTCGCCGTGGCCAACGTCTTCCATGCCGGCGACGGCAATCTCCACCCGCTCATTCTCTACGACGCCAACAAGCCGGGCGAACTGGAGAAGACCGAGGCATTCGGCGCCGAGATCCTCAAGCTTTGCGTCGAGGTGGGCGGCGTGCTCACTGGCGAGCACGGCGTCGGGGTCGAGAAGCGTGACCTGATGCCGGCGATGTTCTCCCAGGCCGATCTGGAGCAGCAGCAGCGGCTCAAATGCGCTTTCGACGAGCGCGGCCTGCTCAATCCCGGCAAGGTGTTTCCGACCCTGCACCGTTGCGCTGAGCTGTCCCGCATGCATGTCCACGCCGGGCGGGTGCCGTTTCCGGACATTCCACGGTTCTAAGACGGAGAGCGGAGCTCATCAGGGCTATGGCCGATTCTCTCCGGGCCCGCGATGCCAAGGACGTCGAGGCGGCGGTGCAATGGCTCCTAACCGAGGGCAAGGCGGCAGAGCTCGTGGGCCACGGTTCCAAGCGCGCCATCGGCCGCCCGGCGCAGACCGATCTGACGATCGATCTCTCCGCGCTCAGCGGCGTCACCCTCTACGAGCCCGAGGAGCTCGTCCTATCCGCGCAGGCCGGCACACCGCTCGCCGAGATCGAAGCGCTCGTCGCCGGCAAAGGCCAGCAACTGGCCTTCGAGCCGATGGATTGCACCGCCATCCTGGGCGGCGTAACCGGGCGCGGCACGATCGGCGGCGCCGTGGCGGCCAACCTGTCCGGGCCGCGCCGGCTGCGGGCAGGGGCGGCGCGCGACCATTTGCTCGGCTTCGCCGCAGTGTCCGGCCGCGGGGAGGCCTTCAAGTCCGGCGGCCGAGTGGTGAAAAATGTCACCGGTTACGATCTCTGCAAGCTGATGGCGGGCTCCTGGGGAACGCTCGCGGCGATGACGGAAGTCACGCTCAAGGCGCTGCCCGCGCCGGAGGCCGAGGAGACGGTGTTGATTCGCGGCCTTGGCGAAGCCGAGGCGATCGCGGCGATGACGGGCGCGATGGCGGCTCCCTGCGATGTTTCGGGCGCGGCGCACCTGCCGGCGGGGGTGGCCGCGCGTCTGCCCGTTGGGGAGGCCGCGGGCGCCGGCGCTGCCATCACTGCCCTGCGGCTCGAAGGTTTTGCGCCGTCGGTCACCCATCGCCGGCACCTCGTCGAGACGCTGGCGAAGCCCTTCGGCGAGCTGCTGTCGGTCGAGGCGCCGGTGTCGCGCGCGTTCTGGCGAGCGGTACGCGACGTCACGCCCTTTGCGAGCCGTCCGACCTCCCCTTCGCAGGCGAAGGTAAAGGACGAGCGGTCGCTCTGGCGCATCTCGACAACGCCGAGCCGCGGCGCAGAGCTCGGCGCAATGATCGCGGCGCGGACGCAGGCGCAGTTGTTCTACGATTGGGCCGGCGGCCTGATCTGGCTCGCGGTCGAGGCAGGCGACGATGCCGGGGCGGCGCTCGTGCGCGCGGCCGTGGCCACCACCGGGGGGCATGCGACCTTGATTCGCGCGCCGGCTGCCGCGCGCGCAGCGGTCGGCGTGTTCGCGCCCCAGGATGCTGCCGTTGCCGCATTGACGAGGCGGATCAAGGCGAGCTTCGATCCGCGCGGCGTGCTCAATCCGGGGCGGATGTGGGCCGGGGTCTAGCCGGGAGCCGAAGAGCGAATACGTTCGACTGATGCAGACCTCCTTTACCCTCGCCCAGCTCGCCGACCCGAACACGGCGGAATCGGAGCGCATCCTGCGCAGCTGCGTGCATTGCGGCTTCTGCACCGCGACCTGCCCGACCTATGTGCTGCTGGGGGACGAGCTCGATTCGCCGCGCGGGCGCATCTACCTGATCAAGGACATGCTGGAGAACGATCGCCCCGCGACCGCCGAGGTGGTCAAGCATATCGACCGGTGCCTGTCCTGCTTGGCCTGCATGACCACCTGCCCCTCGGGCGTGAATTACATGCATCTCGTCGACCACGCCCGCGTTCATATTGACCGGACCTACGCGCGTCCGCTTGTCGAGCGCGCACTGCGTGCGCTGCTCGCCCGGGTGCTGCCGCACAACGGCCGCTTCCGCGGCGCGCTGGCCGCCGGCCGGTTGGCGCGGCCCTTCGCCGGGATCTTCACCGCGATCGGGCTCGAGCCGGTTGCCGCCATGCTGCGCTTGGCCCCCGCCCGTCCGTCACGGCCGTTCGGGGGGGCGGGGCAACGGCTGTTCCCAGCGACCGGGCCGCGCCGCGGTCGGGTGGCCCTGCTTGCCGGCTGCGTCGGCCCGGTCCTAGCTCCTTCGATCACTGCCGCGGCGGTCCGCCTCCTCACCCGCCACGGCATCGAGGTGGTGGTGGCGGATGCAGGCTGCTGTGGCTCCCTCGTCCACCACCTGGGTCGCGAGCGCGAAGCCCTGGCTGCCGCGCGCCGCCAGATCGACGCCTGGACCGCCGAGATCGAGGGTCCGGGGCTCGACGCGATCCTGGTCACGGCGTCGGGTTGCGGCACGACGATCAAGGACTACCGATTCGCGCTGCGCACCGATCGGGCCTATGCCGAGAAGGCTGCACGTGTGTCGCGGCTGGCGATGGATATCAGCGAGTATCTCGACGGACTCGAACTATCGTCCGTGCGCGGCGCCACGGGCCTTATCGTCGCTTATCACTCGGCCTGTTCGTTGCAGCATGGTCAGAAAATCACACGCGCGCCGAAAGAATTGCTTTGCAAGATCGGATTCGTAGTGAAAGATGTGGCGGAAGGACATCTCTGCTGTGGTTCGGCCGGCACTTACAACATTCTCCAGCCGGAGCTTGCGAGGAGGTTGCGCGAGCGCAAAGTCGCGAATATCCAAAAGCTAGCGCCCGATGTGATCGCCGCCGGCAATATCGGCTGCATGATGCAGATCGCCGCGGGCACGGTGATCCCGGTCGTCCACACCGTCGAACTGATCGATTGGGCGACCGGTGGCCCCGCACCCGGGGCGCTCGCCGGGAGGGGGGTGGCCGGCGCGACGGGTGAGACCGTCACGGTGGCGATGTGACAGTGGCGTCGTCGAGTCCTCAAGACCTGAGCCGCAACGATCGGGAGGCGATCATGGCGAAGAAAGCGAAGAAAGCGAAGTCGAAGACCAAGAAAGCAAAGAAGAAGGCCGCCCCGGCCCGCAAGAAGAAGGGCGTAGTGGCGAAAAAGAAGAGCCCCGCCAAGAAGGTTGCCAAGAAGAAGGCGGCCCCGAAGAAAGCGGCGCGCCGAAGCCGGCGCCCGCCCCGGCGGCGCCCATGTATCAACCCTCGCCGCCCACAGGCGGCGGCGGTCCGGAGGGCGGCGGCTCCACGTAAGCCGCCCCACACCCTCGCAGGGCCCGCGCTCCGGGAGCGCGGGCCTTCGTGTTTGAAAGCTAGCCCAAAGAGCGTTTGGCTTACGCCTGATGCCCCGCGCGAGGCGGCGTCATTTCGGCGTGTGCGAAGTGGATAGATTTCCTCGCGTCCCGCCCCCACCCCGGGGGCCGGCCGCGCCTTCGGGCGAGAAAGGTTGGCGGCACACCCGGACGCCTGCGTGGCGCGCTCGAGGCGCGTTCCACGCAGGCTCGCCAGTGGCCTTCAACTTCCGCAAGCGAAGCACCAATCCTCTTGGGGGGCGCTCGACCTCGGTACCGGTAGTCCCGCAGAATCGCAACGACGAGCGCCGGTGGGGCGACCGCCTACGTGACGCGGCCGTGCCGGCAACATCGGCATCAGCTTTCCCGCACCTGCGCGTCTCGATCGAAGGCTCGGCACCATTGGCTGGCGTCCTGCGGTTGACGCACGGCAAGATTCGCGTCCCTGTCATCAGCCATCGCGGGGCTGCGGCGCGCGGGGCCGGGCCTGACGCGGGACCGGCATGGCCGGCGGCACGTCTCCGCCCGGTGGCGATCCGGATTGCATAGGGCAGGTGCGGCGAATAGCATTGTCGTACCGAGAAGGATGGGGCGGAACTTTCCCCTTCTTCCACTCCAACATGGAGGAGCTTCGCTATGCCGGCGACTTACGACATCTTGATCATGGGCGCGTCCTACGGCTCGCTGCTGGCCTCCAAACTGATGTTCGGCGGTCATCGGGTGAAGCTCGTGTGCCTCCCCGCGGAAGCGGATTCTGATCAACGCGGAGGGCTTCCGGGTGCGCCTGCCGGTCAGGGGCCGGAAGGATCCGGTCGAGATCGACTCGCGCAAGCTGCCGGGCAAGGTATCCGCCGGCGGTCCCGGCGACGTCGATCCGGCCGACTACGATCTGGTCGGCCTCGCGATGCAGGAGCCGCAATACCGCTCCCCCGGCGTGCGCGAGCTGCTCGACGCCGTGGCCAAGGCGCGAGTGCCCTGCATGTCGATCATGAACATGCCCCCGCTCGCCTATCTCAGGCGGATCCCGGGCCTGAACACCGAGGCGTTGAAGCCCGCCTACACCGATGCGAGCGTGTGGAACAATTTCGACCCTGCCTGCATCACGTTGTGCAGTCCGGACCCACAGGCGATTCGCCCGCCGGAAGAAAAGGTCAACGTCCTCCAAGTCACGCTGCCGACCAACTTCAAAGTGGCGCGCTTCGATTCCGAGAAGCACACCGCCATTCTCCGGCAACTGCAGGACGAGATCGAGGCGGTCCGGCTCGACACGGGGGCCGGCAAGATCGAGCTGCCCGTGAAGCTCAAGGTGCACGACTCCCTCTTCGTGCCGCTCGCCAAGTGGGCGATGCTGCTGACCGGCAATTACCGCTGCGTCACCAAGGACGGCGCCATCAACATCAAGGACGCGGTGCATGCCGACATCGAGGCGTCGCGCGCGGTTTACAACTTCGTGGTCGATCTATGCGTCAAGCTCGGCGCCAGCCGGGACGATCTGGTGCCGTTCGAGAAATACGCCGCGGCCGCGGAATCCCTCACGCGACCGTCGTCGGCGGCGCGCGCGCTCAACAACGGCGTGCCCAACATCGAGCGCGCCGACAAGCTGGTGCAATTGATTGCGGCGCAAAAGGGCCTGCGCAATCCGGTCGTGGATGCCACGGTGGCGCTCGTCGATGCGCGACTAGAGGCCAACCGGAAGAAGGCCGCCGCCTGACGACGGCCGCTGCCGAGGGGCGGACTGCCGGCTTTCTGGGGCGCCCCTGTGGCGTTGCCGCATCAGTCGCGGTAGCCGCTTTGTGTTGAAATCGCAACACTTGGACTCTTTCAATCTCAAAAGCCCGGATTCGCCCAAAAAGACGGCAATTGCCGTAGGAATCTCCTTCTCACGTTTCCTGTCGTGTTGTTAGCTTTCGGCGAATGCAGGGGACGCGACTGCGGGGAAAACACAGTCGCGATCGGTTCGAGAAGAACTTGGGCGCCAGGTGGCGTGAGACTGAAAGGGGCATCAGATGAAAAAGCTAGTCTTATCTGCGGTGGCTGCCGTCGCGCTCGCGACGCCGGCGCTCGCGGCCGACATGAGGGTGATGAAGGCGCCGCCGCCGCCTCCGCCGCCGAGCCCGTGGGACGTGGCCTTCGGCGCCGGGCTCACGAGCGACTACATCTTCCGCGGCATTACGCAGTCCAACCATAATCCGTCGGTGAACGCCTACTTCGAGCCGCGGTTCAACGCGACCCCGTACCTGCAGTACTATGCCGGTGTCGCAGGCTCCAGCATCTCGTTTCCGAATCGCGCCGCCGCTGAGATCGACGGCTACGCCGGCATCCGGCCGACCTTCGGCCCGCTCGCCCTCGATTTCGGCGGCATCGTCTACTGGTATCCGGGCGGGTCCTGCTTCAACGGCAGCGTTGCCCCGATTTTCGGCGTGGACTGCCTGGAGAACGGCTTCCTGCCGGTCAACGGCAACGTCATCAAGAAGGACCTGACCTTCTGGGAAGCCTATGCGAGGGGCACCTACACGGTGAGCGAGCAGGTCGCGTTCGCCGGCGCCGTCTATTACTCGCCGTCCGTGCTCAATTCCGGCGCCAACGGCACCTACGCGTCCGGCGGCGCGAAGTTCACGGCTCCCAGCAGCGCGTTGCCGGAGGGGTGGGGATTTTACCTCTCGGGCGAGGCCGGCCACTGGTTCCTCGGCACGAGCGACAACTTCTACGCCGTCGCAGGATATCCGAACGGCATTCCCTACAAGAGCTACACCACCTGGAACGTCGGTGTCGGCATCAGCAAGAGCGTGTTCACGCTCGATCTGCGCTACTACGATACCGACCTGAACAAGGGCGACTGCAACGCCTTCACCAGCGACCAGACCGCGCGGTTCACGGGTGACTTCACCCCGATCAATCCCGGCGGGTTCGGCTCGAGCTGGTGCGGCGCCACCTTCGTCGCGAGCGGCAAGTTCGACCTGACGGCGCTGGCCAATCTGAAGTAAGACGATATCGCACGATCTACGGGCGGCGGCTCCCCATGGTCGCCGCCCATTGCTTTTGGTGGGAAGTGGATGAAGCATGCGCCCGAGGTCATCACGCGCGAGGTGCTGCGGGTCTTGCGCGATGTGAGTCCCGCCACGCGGCGCAAACTCGCGACCGCCGCCGACGCCGCGGGCGCGGCGATCGCCATCGCCCTGATGGAGCTGTTGGCTGCGCGTACCGCCATTCCCCTCCTGTTCGTGCCGTTCGCCACCTCGATCGTGCTGATCATGGGCTCCCCCGACATCGAGGCGGCGCAACCGCGAGCGCTCATCGGGGGCCACCTGGTGGCGACGCTGGTCGGGTTGTTGGTGGTGAAGATCACCGGGCCGGGCACCGCGGCGGCGGCGCTTGCAGTGGGGCTCGCCATGGTGGCGATGCATCTGACGCGCTGCTTTCATCCGCCGGCCGGGATCGATCCGCTCGTGGTCGTCCTCAACGACATGTCATGGAGCTTTCTGCTCGATCCGGTGGCGGTCGGAGCCTGCCTGCTGGCGGTCTTCGCCTTCGCCTGGCACAACCTCGTCCGCCGCGGCTCCTGGCCCCGACAATGGTGGTGAACCGCTATTTGGCGCTTTCGAGCGCGACCTCGCGGATGCGATGCAGGCGCCCCTCACGCACCAGCGTGAGACCGCGGCGATGGAACGCGGACAGCGTCGAGCGGTGCCCGATCGACACGATGGTGGTGGTCTTGAGCCGCTCGTCGAGCAGGCGGTAGAGCGCGGCTTCCGCGGCTTCGTCGAGCGAGGCCGTCGCCTCGTCGAGAAACAAATAGTCCGGGGCCTGCAGGATGGCGCGGGCGATGCCGAGGCGCTGTTGCTCGCCGAGCGAAAGCATCCGGTTCCAATGCGCCTCGTCGTCGAGCCGTCCGGCGAGGGCGGGCAGCCCGACCGCGGTGACGATTTCTACCAGCGTCTCCGACCCGAAGGCCCCGGGCTCGGCGGGGTAGGTGACCGCGGCCGCGAGCGTCCCGATGGGGAAATAGGGCCGCTGCGGCAGCGCCATGATCTTCGCCCCCTTCGGCACGATGATGGTGCCGGAGCCGAACGGCCAAGTACCGGCGATCGCCCGGAACAGGGTCGATTTGCCCGCGCCGGAGGGCCCGGTGACGAGCACCCGCTCGCCCGGCGCCACGGCGATGTCGTCGGCCGCGAGCAATGGTGTGCCTTCCGGCAGCCGCACGAGAAGTTCGTCGATCGCGACGCGCTCCTGACCCGCGCGCGGCGAGACCTTGATCGCTTCCGGGGCCGCCGCCGCGGCCTGCGCCTTCGCGACCGCGATGTCGAAGCCGTCGAGGCGCGCGATCACCGCCCGCCACTCCGCGAGCTGGCGATAGGCATTGACGACGAACGACAGCGCGGTCTGCACGCTGAGGAACGCGGAAGCCGTCTGCATCAGGCCGCCGAGCTGGACCGCGCCGGCGAAATAAGCGGGGCTGATCACGATGAAGGGAAAAACCGTCGACACCTGGGTATAGCTGGCGGTGAGAAACGTGAGCTGCTTGGTGCGCTGCATGATCTGCATGAAATTGCCGACCACCCGCCCGAAGCGGTTTAGCAGCCGCTCGCGCTCCGCGATCTCGCCGCCCAGAAGCGCGATCTGTTCGGCATTTTCCCGCGCCCGAACGAGATTGAACCGGAAGTCGGCTTCGAAGCGCTGCTGGCGGAAATTGAGCGACACGAGCGGCCAGCCGACGAGATGGGTCAGCATGGTTCCGAGCAATGCGTAGAGCAGGGCGGCCCAGACCAGATAGCCGGGAATGGTGAAGGTCGTGCCGAAGAGGTGCAGCGGCGCGATGGCGGAGAGGGTCCACAGGATCGTCACGAAGGAGACCAGCGTGACGATCGCGCTCAGGAGTCCGACGCTGAGAGACAGCGTGCGGTCGACGAACAGGTTGATGTCCTCGGCGATGCGCTGGTCGGGGTTGTCCGCGGCATCGCCCAGCAGCTGCATGCGGTAGTGATTGGCACCGGCGAGCCAATTCTCGAGGTATTGCTGCGTCATCCAGCGCCGCCAGCGGATTTGTAGCCATTGAGTGAGGTAGAGCTGATAGACCGCGAGCACGATGAACGCTGCCGCCAGCGCGCAGAAGAACAGCAGCTCCCAGACGAAGTTGTCCCAATTGCGCTCCTGCAGCGCGTTGTAGAACCGGTTGTTCCACTGATTGAGCATGACATTGATGGCCACGATCGAGAGCTCGATGGCGATCACGGCGCCGAGCAGAACGCGGCCGGCCCAGCGGTCCTCGGAAACGAAATAGGGTCGGGCGAGCCGCCAAATGGTGGCGAGCGTCGAAAGGAGGCGTGACACGGGGGTTCTCCTGTCTGGCGCCGGCGGGCCGGACGATTGCGGTTGGTGGGCGGCGGTGGCTCAGCGATCGATTTAGCCGGCTTGGGCGGACAAATCCCCCGCACGGCGCCGAGAGCCGTGTCCCTGGCCTTGTCGCGCCCGCCGTATTCGACTTTAGCATAAGGCCAAAGGGACGAACCCTATTCGGCGGCGGTCGGATGCCGGCTTGCGGCCGGCCTATATGTGCCGCCCAGCTGGTGATTTCCGGCTTCGGCCGTGCGCGCCGGCCGCTAGCGAGGGGCGAGACAATTCGATCCTTGTGTGCACCGATATCAGCCCGTACAACCTACGCCACGCCGGAATAGGACACCTATCCGGACGGTTCATACCCCCAAGCGGCTCCCAGAACGCCGCGAGCAAGCTCGAAAACGCAAGGAGGGCAATGCCCATGAGCTTTGAACGATCAAGTGTTGAACAATCACGCAAGGCCAAATCCGCGACCCGGCGCAAATTCCTTGCCGGGGCCGCCCTGACCGGGGCGGCAACAATCGCCATGCCGCAGATCTCGCGGGCCCAGACCGTCACCCTGAAAATGCAGGGAGCGTGGGGCGCGCAGGACATCCTCAATGACATGGCGAAGGACTACGTCGCCAAGGTCAACGAGATGGGCGGCGGCCGCCTCAAGGTCGACTATCTCAATGCCGGTGCGGTGGTGAAGCCGTTCTCCGTCATGGACGCCGTCAATTCCGGCGTGCTCGACGGCGCCCACAGCGTCGTGGCCTATTGGTACGGCAAACACCGCGCCGCGTCCTTGTTCGGGACCGGGCCCGCTTACGGCATGAACGGCAGCCAGTTCCTCGGCTGGATGGCCTATGGCGGTGGCCAGCAGCTCTACGATGAGCTGGTGCAGAAGGTGCTCAACCTTAACGTCGTCGGGTTCTTCGCCTTCGCCATGCCGACGCAGCCGCTCGGCTGGTTCAAGAAGGAGCTGAAGGGGCCGGAAGACTTCAAAGGCATGAAGTATCGTACCGTCGGTCTCGCCAGCAACATGTTCCAGGCGATGGGCGCGAGCGTTGCCCAGCTTCCCGGACCGGAAATCCTTCCCGCGATGGAGCGCGGCGTCATCGAAGCCTTCGAGTTCAACAACCCCACCTCGGATATGCGTTTCGGCGCCCAGGACGTGGCCAAGTTCTACTATATGGGCTCCTACCACCAGGCCTCCGAAACCTTCGAGATCACCTTCAACAAGACGAAGTTCGACGGCCTGCCAAAGGAGCAACAGGCAGTCCTGCGCCTGGCCGGACAGGCCGCAGCCGCGGACAACGAGTGGAAGGCGTGGGACCAATACTCGAAGGATCTGCAGACCTTGATCACCAAGGATAAGGTGAACGTGCGGCGCACGCCGAAGTCGATCTTCGATGCAGAGCTCAAGGCCTGGGAGCAGGTCGAGGCCGACCTCGTCAAGGATCCGGCACAGGGCCCGTTCATTAAGAAGGTCCTGGACAGCCAGAAGGAATGGACAAAGCGTGTCGGCTTCTATTTCTTCAACAACGATGCCGACTACCGAACCGCCTACGAACATCATTTCGGGTCGATCAAGACCTGAAGGCCTAAGCTCGTCGCCGTGCCGGGGCGGTTTCTGCGCCGTTCCCGGCATCGTCTTGTCTGACCGACAACATGAACTGAGCGAGCCGCCTCCTTGGAAGGTTTCCTGTTCTTCATCGATCGCCTGAGCGCGGGCGTCGGCAAGGCGTTCGGCTGGTGCATCATCGTGATGACGGCCGGGACCAGTTACGAAGTATTCATGCGCTATTTCCTGCGCGCGCCGACCGACTGGGCTTTCGACGTCGCCTACTGCATGTACGGGGCGCTGTTCATGATGGCCGGCGCCTACACGCTTTCGCGCAACGGCCACGTGCGCGGCGACGTGATCTACCGGCTGTGGCCGTTCCGGGTGCAGGCATCGATCGAGCTTGTGCTGTATTTGATCTTCTTCTTCCCCGCATTCGGTGCGCTGCTGTATTACGGATTTCCCTATGCCCGCACGTCGTGGATGATCAAGGAAGTGACCATCTACAGCCCCGCCGGCCTGCCGATTTATCCGCTCAAAGCCCTCATCCCCCTCGGCGCCGCTTTCATGCTGATCCAGGGAGTGGCCGAAGTGATCCGTTGCATCATTTGCCTGCGCGACGGCGCCTGGCCGCAACGGCTGCACGATGTCGAGGAAATGGAATCCGCGATCCTGGCGGAAGCAGCCGATCGCAAGCGCATCGAAGCCGAACTACACGTCGCGGGTCCGGCGCTATGACCAATCCCGAGATCGGAATGCTCCAGTTGGGGTCGTTCATCCTCGTGATCCTGCTGGGGTTTCCGATCGCCTTCACGCTCATGGCGATGGGCATCTTCTTCGGCCTTTATGCGATGGGCCCCCGCATCTTCGACCTGCTCGTCACCAATACGGCCGACGTGATGCAGAACGACGTGCTGACCGCGGTGCCGTTGTTCCTGTTCATGGGCTACGTGGTCGAGCGCGCCAACATTCTCGATCGGCTGTTCTATTCGATCCAGATGGGCATGCGACATGTCCCGGGCTCGCTCGCGGTGGCGACGCTCGTCACCTGCGCGCTGTTCGCGACCGCGACCGGCATCGTCGGCGCCGTGGTCACGCTCATGGGCTTGCTCGCCTTTCCGGCGATGCTGCGGTCCGGGTACGACACCAAGCTCGCAGCCGGCGTGGTCTGCGCCGGCGGCTGCCTCGGCATCATGATTCCCCCGAGCGTGTTGCTGATCCTTTACGGCGCCACGACAGCGACCTCGGTTGTCAAGCTCTATGCCGCGGCTTTCCTGCCCGGCTTCCTGTTGGCGGGTCTCTACGTCGTCTATGTCGTGATCCGCGCGGTGATCAATCCCAAGCTTTGCCCGAAACCTCCGGAGCTCGATCGCCCGATTCCATTCATCGAAGTATTCCGGGCGTTGCTCACTTCGTTCTTTCCGCTCGCGATCCTGATCCTTTCGGTGCTCGGCGCCATCCTGTTCGGGCTGGCCACCCCGTCCGAGGCGGCGGCAGTGGGCGCGCTCGGGGCGCTCGTTATCGCCGCGGCCTATCGCTCGCTCACGTTCCAGCGCCTCAAGGAAGCGGTCTATCTCACCGCCCGAACTTCGGCGATGGTCTGCTTCCTGTTCATCGGGTCATGGACCTTCTCCTCGGTGTATTCCTATCTCGGTGGACATGAGGTGATCGAGCACTGGTTCCAGGTGCTTCAGATCACGCCGGTCGTGTTCCTGATCATCACCCAGATCATCATCTTCCTGCTCGGCTGGCCGCTGGAATGGACCGAGATCATCATCATCTTCGTGCCGATCTTCCTGCCGCTTCTCAAGACGTTCCAGGTCGACCCGATCATGTTCGGCATCCTGGTCGCCCTGAACATCCAGACCTCGTTCAACACACCGCCCATGGCGATGGCGGCGTATTATTTGAAGGGCGTCGCGCCACCGCACGTAAGGCTCACGCAAATCTTCGGCGGTGCGCTGCCGTTCGTGTTCATGGTTTTCATCACCATGGCCATGGTCTACGTTTTCCCTGAAATCGCGTTGTGGCTGCCCAACAAGCTCTACGGGAACTAACTTTGAGCGACCAGGCTTTGCTTACGCTCACGGCCACCGAGGCCGCGGCCGGAATCGCTCACGGGAAGATTTCGGCGGAGGAATATGCGCGTGCCTGCCTCGATCGAATCGACGCGGTCGAGGGGCAGGTGCATGCGTTCGCGCACCTTGATCCAGCCCACGTTCTCGCCCAGGCCCGCGCGCTCGACGAGCGGCGTGCCAATGGGCAGCCGATCGGCCCGCTGCACGGCGTCCCCGTCGGGGTGAAGGACATCTTCGATACCGAGGACTATCCGACCGAATGCGGCTCGCCGCTGCTCGCAGGACGTCGGCCGCGTCGCGATGCGACTGCCGTCGCACGCCTGCGCGCCGCCGGCGCCATCATCATCGGCAAGACGGTGACGACGGAGTTCGCCTTCTATCATCCCGGCCCGACCCGCAATCCGCGCGATCTCGGCCGTACGCCGGGCGGTTCGTCCTCCGGATCGGCGGCGGCGGTCGCGGCCGGCATGGTGCCCGTTGCGATCGGCTCGCAGACCAACGGTTCGGTGATCCGCCCTGCCGCCTTTTGCGGCGTGTTCGGAATCAAGCCGAGCCACGGCACGATCTCGCGGGCGGGAGCTCTGACGCTGTCGCAACGCCTCGATCACGTCGGCATGTTCGCGCGCGCGCTGCCGGACGTCGCGCTGCTGCTCGACGTGCTCGCCGGCTACGATCAACGCGACAGCGACACGCGCCCCGTTGCCGCGCCGGCCTGCCGCAAGGTCATGGCCGAGGCGCCGCCGGTTCCGCCGCGGTTCGCATTCGTGCGCACACCGATCTGGAACCAGGCCGACGCGCGCACGCACGAAGCATTCGAGGAGCTGGCGCGCCATCTTGGCGAAAGCATCCGCACCATCGATCTGCCCGACAGGTTCGCGGCCGCCTGGGACGACCAGCGCATCATTATGGCGGCCGATATGGCGCACGGGCTTGGCGAAGCGGTCGAGCGCGGCGGCGCGGCGTCGAGCCCGACGCTGCGCGAATTTCTCGCCGAAGGACGCGGCGTGAGCGCGGTGCGCTATCTCGCGGCGCGCGACGAGGCGGGCCGCTACGCCGCCGGCTTGGCCGAAATCCTCGCCCATTACGACGCGATCGTCACGCCGGCGACCCCGGGCGTCGCGCCGAAGGGCAAGGCCACCGGCAGCCCGGCGTTCTGCACGCTGTGGACCCTGGCGGGATTGCCGGCGCTGTCGCTGCCGATTTTGCAGGGGGAGCAGGGTCTGCCCCTCGGCGTGCAACTCGTCGGAGCAGCCGGCGACGACGCAAGGCTCTTGCGAACCGCAGCCTGGCTGCTCGACCGGCTGCGCGGCCGGAAATCGCGAAGCCGCCGCGGGGCGCGGTGAAGCTCAATCGGAGCGGCGGCCCAGCAGCGGCTCGAAATCGTCCTCCCACAGCGCCCACAACATCGAAGCGATGCCGATCAGGCAAACGATCCACAGCGCCAATTCGTTGAGCTTCATCGCGATGAGCAGCAGGAAGGTGATCATCAAGATCGCGCCGATAAGACCAGTAATTGCGTCCGCCATCCCGCTCTCCCAACCGTGGCCGTCCCCGGCCGCTCTGTATCGATCCTCGGAGTGAGACTAGCGCGGTCGGTGCCTGGCACCAACTCCCGTTCGGGCGGGTACAACTGGCTCTGACCGCCATGCCCCGGATGCCGGCTCTCCTGTCCCCAGCGGGGGAATTGCACGCGAGGTAGGCTTTGTATCGTTGTACAACCTATGATTTAGAAGCCGGGACATGGAACGGAAGCCTACAAAGTTGGTGGTGACGAATCGCACCGCGCCGCACCGACGGCCCCCTTCGGAAACGGGCGCTAAAGGCTGCCCGCAAGACTACGCTGCCTTGGGCGGGGCGCCCAGATTCTCCGCGAAAAACGCGAGCGTTCGGCTCCAGGCGAGGTCGGCCGCCGCCTTGTTGTAGCGGGCGGCACCGGTATCATTGTTGAAGGCGTGCTGCGTGCCGGGATAGACGTAGATCTGGTACTTCTTGTTGTTGGCCGTGAGCGCCGCCTCGTAGGCGGCGATGCCTCTGTTGATGTTCTCGTCGTTCTCGGCATAGTGCAGCAGGAGCGCTGCTTTGATCGCCGGCACCATCTCGACCGGGACCTGCAGGCCGTAATAGGGCACCGCGGCGGCAAGCTCGGGACTACCCGCCGCCATTCGGTTGACCACACCGCCGCCGAAACAGAAGCCGACCGCGCCGACCTTTCCGTTCGATTCCGTGTGCCCAAGCATGAACGGGATCGCTGCCAGCGCCGCAGCGATCATGTCCTCGCGCTGGGTCTTGCTGTGAAGCTCGCGCGCGCGGTCTTCGTCGGGTGGTGTGCCGCCCTGCACCGAGAGGAGGTCGGGCGCCAAGGCGAGATAGCCCTCGACCGCGAACCGCCGCGCCACGTCCTGGATGTGCGGATTGAGGCCGCGGTTCTCGTGGATGACGATCACTGCCGGCCGCTTCGCCCTGGCCTTGGCGCGCACGAGGTAGGCGCCGATCTTGCCCTTCGGCAAATCGTAGGCGACGCGCTCGGCGGTGAGCCTGCCGTCGTCCGGTGCAACTAGCGCGGCCTGCGCGTAGTCGTTTTGCAACAGCGGCAGGAGCGCGGCCGCCGCTGCGGTCGAGCCTGCGAGCTCGGCAAGGCGGTCGAGAAACTTCCTCCGGTTCATGCGCCCATGGGTGAAGCGGTCATAGAGGTTGATGATCTTCTGGTCCACGGTGTCCCTCCCTGGCATTGCGGACGCAGCATATCACGCCGCCCGGTTGCGTGCGCAGCTCGCCGGCCTGCTTCAGCTCCAGAGGCGCTGCAACGCGGCGCCCCGCTCCGCGGCGGGCCGCGACGACGGCGGCAGCGGCGGAGCGGAGCCGGTGAGATAGGCGACGAGCGGCGACGCCGAGCGGGTGGGCTGAAGCAGGACCTTGTCCTGTGGAGCCGGCTCCACGCCGGCCGCCGTGTAGACCGGCTCCGAAATCGCAAACGGCTTGCGGCGTTCGGCCGCCGCCTTGCGCAGCTCGTTCGCCCCGTCCACGGCCTCGCCGATCGCCATCACCGCCGGCGGATCGGAGGAGCCTATCTCGCCGACCACGGCCGGCCCGGCGTGGATGCTGACCGCGACCTCCACCTTGCAATGCCATTGTCGCCCGAGCCGTTCGTTGAGCTCCGACATCGCGCGCTCGATCGCCTCCGCGGCCTGCAAGGCTTGCAGGGCGGCCCGCTCGGGCCCACGCTCGAGGCCGAACAGCGCGCACAGGCTGTCGAGCTCGACATAGCTCAGGGTGCCGCGGGCGGCGCGAATGGAGTTGCCGATGGCCTCGATGCACAGCGTCAGCACGTACAGCAGGTCCTGCGGCATGTGCTCGCCGGCGAGCTCGGCGCGGTTGAGAAAGTCGCAGAACAGCACGACGACCTCGCGCTCGGTGCTGCGCTGTCGCATCGTCGGCCGGTAGATCGGCCGCTCGGTGCGCACCAGCGGGATCACCGATATGTCGCCCTGCGGGCGCAGCTGACAGGCGAGGCGCACATCCGGTGGAGCATCGATGCGATCGAGGGTGGCGCGCTCGTCCGCCGCCGCCTCCGGGCAGACCTCGGCGCCCGCGGACACGCGCACCCGGCAGGTCGAGCAGCGCGCCCGGCCGCCGCACATCGACGCGTGCGGCAGGTGGAAGCTGCGGCTTGCCTCGAGCACCGACCAGCCGCGCGGCACCCGCACGGTCCTTCCCGGATATGAGATCGAGACGAGGCGCTTGCGGCCACGCTCGAGCGCGTTGCGGACGGCGCGCGCGCCGAAAGTCGCGCCGATGATGGCGAAGTAGCCGATGAGCAGCCCGTTGTGCCAGCGCGCCAGCGCGATGCGCTCCGCGGGAGGGGTCGGGCTCAGATACTCGAGGGCTGCCGCGACGGCCGCCGGGTTGGCGGCGAGCTGCCGCCCCATGGCGATGAAGCCGAGCCCCGAGAACACCGGCAGCAGCAGGGCGAAGGCGAACAGCGGGTAGCGCAAACGGCGATAGAGCGGCCGCCGGTTGAAGAGGAAATGCAATCCGAGGCAGCCATGCAGCCAACCCGGCGCCAACAGGCCGAGCTGCATCCCTCGCTGGTCCGCCACCCACAGGTTGGTCACGACGCGGGCGTAGTCCGACGGCATCTCGAACAGCTCCCAGGCCAGCCGCGTGTTCGCGGCGTGACCAATCAGCAGGATCGGCAGCGTGAAGCCGAGCGCGATGCGCAGGAGCTCGAGCGGCGGCAGGCGGAAGGTGCGCCGCTCGTAGACCGACCAGAGCGCGAGCAGGAAATGGATCGCCGCGGCGCCGTAGAGCAGCACCGTGCCGGGCCAGCTCGACCAGACCTCGACCGCGGTCTCGAGCCCGGCTTCCGCGGTCTCGAGCGAGACGAGACCGAGCGAGTGGTTCACGAGATGCGCGGTGATATAGGTGAAAAGCACAAGGCCTGACGCCAAGCGCAGGCTCCGGCGGATCGAGCTGGCGGCTGGTAGCGGGAACAATCTCTCGCTCCCCATTGCGGCGCGCGCGGGCTTGCGCACGACGCGCAATCCTAATGCGTGTCCCGTAGAGAAGGAATCGGCGCGAGCCGCAAGTTCGGTCTGCTCCCTCCCCCCTTGTGGGGCTACGGGATTCAAGGATTTTGACCTTGGGTAGCAAGCATATAGCCCTCGAGTGTAGCGGCGAGCTTGTTCCAGCCGGTGCGCATGGTCTTGGGACCTGGAGGCTTGTAGTAGCAGTTCCAGCCGCCGAGACGCGCGGCGATCCAGGCGACGAAGGCGAGAGAGCCCGGCGGATGAGGATTCTTTTGCCGTTCGGTACTGCCTTCGAGACTTTTGGAGATGCGTCCGAGCGCGCCTGCGAATGCGACGTCGATGACATCGCTGGCGGGGCGAGGACTGCCATCTCTAGCATCGACGAGTTGGATGGTGCGGATTGCGGCAACCAATCCGAGGGCGGCGAGATTGAACATGCGTTTCGCATCGATGACTTGGCTGTCCTCGAGCGCCAGCCCATCGCTCTTGAGAGCCCGGAACAGTTGCTCGATGCGCCAGCGCAAGCGATAGAGCTGCACGACTTCGTCGGCTTGCGCGGCGGTGCCGACCTGATGCGTCGTGTACAGGCGCCAATGCAGCGCCGGCTTGCCGGCGGGCGGATTGACTTCGCGCGCCTCCACCAGTGTGAGTTCGATGCTGTCGGGAACGTCGTCCAGACGGTTGTTCTTCGGGCGCGCGATGCGCACGGGTGCGGCGTGCAATTCGACTATGGCGATGCGCTCTTTTTCCCCTGGCCCACGCGGCGCCACCCGCACCTCGGTCGTTCCCAGAGGTTTGGCTTCGGCGAGCGCCTCGAACACTTCGCCGCCATCGGCCAGATTGCGATTCTGTGCGACACGCACGATCAAATCGAGCCGATCCGGTCTGCGCGCGAACAGCGGATAAATGTCGCTTTCCCGGTCGGAGACCATGGTCACCGAACTTGCTTCACACAACAATGCGGCCGCCGCCTGACAGCCGGCATGCCAACGTGCCGATTCCTTCTCCTCAAAGGGACGATCTCGGCGCTCCGCTTTGTGCGCTCGCGATCGGGTCCAGATCGCCGCGTCGACGAGCCCGACCACCGCCTCCGTTTCGATGTCCACCGCAATCACCGGGTGAATGAAGAAGCCCGGCGTCTTGCCGTCCCCGGCCGGCCCAAAGCCGCGCCGCTTCTTCGCCCGGCCGGCGAAGTTGATCTCGGTCGTGTCTTGCACCGCCAACACCCGGCGCCCGACGCATTGCTTGGCCGTGCGAGCAGCCGCCGTTTCCACGATCTCGGCCACCGAAACGTAGGGCGACGACAAAAAGCCGTGCATCGCCATCTCGCCTGCTCGCGTCTCGCCAATCCGTCGCAACACCAGCGATCCCTCCGCCGCGATCCGATCGATCGCCCAGTCCGCACGTTCTGCGACCCGAATATCTCCAAAAGACACCGCCAAGTCTCCCAGCCAAATCATCCCAACGCCTTGAATCAGATTTGCAATTCCAATGGAATCACTTTCCTGCATCCCGTAGCCCACAAGGGGGAGGGGAGCGCACCGAGCGCGCGGCACTGTTCTGCATCAATAACAGCGGAAGCTGCTTTAGTTGCCGCTCCATCCGCACGAAGCGCCGGTTCAGGCGGCCGACGCCGGCGCGGCGCGTGCAACCGGTTGGCGAAACCAGGCGCCCGCACCGATGGCCCCAAGGAGCGTGAGCCCGTGGAGGACGAGGCCGAGCGCGAGCGCTGCGAACAGCCAGTGCAGCGAGCCGGTCAGGCGCAGCGCGAGCCAGCCGCCGCCGATGGCCACCAGCATGCGCAGGAACCCGGCCGAGAGCGGCCAGAACAATCGCCCGGCGCCTTGCGAGGCGAAGTAGAGGGCAAGCGCGAGGCCGAAGAAGCCATAGGCGGGCCCGACGATGCGCAGATAGCTCGTTCCCGCGGCGAGCACGCCGGGATCGGTGCTGAACCGCACAAGCCATGCGTGCGGCCACAGCGCTGCGGCGACCCCGATCGCCTCGGTGATCGCGAATGCGATGGCGCCTCCGGCGAAGGCGATGCGCAGCGCGCGCCGTTGCTGCCCGGCGCCGACATTGCTTCCCACCATCGCGACCAGCGGCGCACCAAGCCCGAACACGAGCGGCACCAGGAGATATTCCAGTCGCGCCGCCGTGCCGTAGCCGGCGGCGGCGCTGGCTCCGGCGGTGAAGGCGACGAGCGCCGTGGCAAGCGCGATGATGACGTTCGTTTGCACCGAGGTCAGCGCGGCCACCGCGCCGACGCCGAGAATGTCCCGGAACAACGGCCAGCGCAGGCGTGTCAATCGCAAGCGCGCAATGTTGCGCCCGGACAGCACATACCAGGCCAGCACGGCGGTGCCGACGGCGTAGAACAGGACGAGAGCGACGCCGCCGCCGGCGATGCCGAGGGAGGGGAAGGGCCCGATCCCGAAGATCAGCATCGGGGACAACGGCACCAGCACGACCACGCCGCCGCAGATCACCAAGGCCGGCACCAGCATATTGCCGGTTCCACGGATGACGCTCGCCAAGCCGTTGAGCAGCCACAGCAGCACGTTGCCGGCGAACACGACGTTGGAATAGGCAAGCGCCGCCTCGAGCCCGCCGCCCTCGGCGCCGAGCGCGCGGTAGATCGGCCGGCCGAACGCCAGCATGACAACCGAGAACGAGACGCCCAGCGCGATATTGATGACGACGGCGTGCATCACCAGCGCATCGGCCTGATCTCGCCGTCCAGCGCCGAGCGCGCGGGCGATCGCCGATGAAACGCCGCCGCCCATCGCGCCGGCGGAGATCATCTGCACCAGCATGACGCCTGGAAAGACCAGTGCCATGCCGGTCAGCGCGTCGGTGCCGAGCTTCGATACGAACCACGTCTCGATCAATCCCGTCGCCGCCTGGGCCAGCATGATCAGCATGTTGGGCCACGCCATCCGCAGCAATGTCGGCACGATCGGACCCTGCAGCAGCGTCCGGGTGCGCGGGTCGAGCGCAAAGGGCGGATCGCCGGCCGTGGCCGGCCCGCGAGCGTCGTCGATCCGCGCGATGGCCGCGACGCTCACGCCGCCCCCCGCGTGCGCAGGCGGCGCCCGTCGGTCGCCGACGCCGCCTCGCGAGCCACTGCGGCGTAGCGTCGCCGGGTGCGCTCGCCGGCGGCGGGACCGGGGGCGAAGGCGTAGTCGGGCTTCTGGATCGGCCGTCCGTTGGCGGGATCGACCAGAATGGGTTCCACCGCCGCGCCGGTCTTGGCATTGACCAGCAGCACGCTCGCGCCCTCGGGCGCGAAATGCTTGTTGCCCCAGGCGAGCAGGGCGACCAGAACGGGATGGAAATCGCGCCCGCGCGCGGTCAGGACGTATTCGTCACGCGGGGGCCGCTCGCTGTAGCGGCGGCGCTCCAGCAGCCCCGCGTCGACCAGCGCGTTGAGTCGGCGCGTCAACATGTTGGGCGCGATGCCGAGGCTCCGCTGGAATTCGTCGAAACGGGTCATCCCGTGCAGGGCGTCGCGCAGGATGAGTATGCTCCACCACTCGCCCACGCGCTCCAGGCTACGGGCGATCGGGCAGGGCATGCCGCCGAAGCTCTTGTGCTGCATTGAGGCAACATAGGCGAGTTACTATCATAATGCAAGTTACTTTTCCGGACCAAACACGCAGAGGTGATCCGTGGCGGAACCGGTGACCCCCGATGGAGGCAGACGACGCTATCTCGAGGATCTCGAGGTCGGGCAGCGCTTCAGCAGCGGCACGCACGTCGTCGACGAGCGGCAGATCAAGGCATTCGCGGCGCAATTCGATCCGCAGCCCTTTCATCTCGATGACGCCGCCGCGCAGGGCACGCTGTTCGGCGGCCTCGCGGCGAGCGGCTGGCACACCGCGGCGATCACCATGCGCCTCCTGGTCGAGACGGGACTGCCGCTCATGGGTGGGATCATCGGCGCGGGCGGCGAGATCGCTTGGCCGAAACCGACGCGGCCGGGCGACGTTCTTCGCGTCGTGAGCGAAATCGAAGACGTGACGCCTTCGCGCTCCCGGCCCGACCGCGGCATGGTGCGCGTGCGCAGCGAGACGCGCAACCAGCGCGAGGAGGTGGTGCAGGTGCTGATCGCCAAGCTCGTGGTACCGCGCCGCGCGACTGCGCCCGCGACGCATTCCGAGCTCGCGGCCAAATAGGCGGGCAGCCGCCGCGCCTTGGTTTCGGCCCAGATTGTTGGCAAAGTTGCATAGGTATTGGACTTTCGGCGTGCGGCCTCGACGCGCGCGCGAGTCATGAATTTCTCGCCGGCACTGAGACCAGATCGAACCGGGCTGCCGCATGTCCGCGATTTCACGCCGCGACTTCCTCAACGGAGTGGCCCTCGCCGTCGTCGCCGGGCTCACCCCGGCCGCCCAGGTCTCGGCCGCGTCCGACCGCTATCCGCCGGCGCTCACGGGATTGCGCGGTCAGCACCCCGGCTCGTTCGAGACCGCGCACGCGCAGGCGCGCGAGGGCAAGCATTTCGCGCTCGACGGCCTGCCGATCGAGGAGCGCTACGATCTCGTCGTGGTCGGCGGCGGCATCAGCGGCCTTGCGGCCGCCTGGTTCTATCGCCGCGCCGCCGGGCCGTCCGCGCGCATCCTGGTGCTCGACAACCACGACGATTTCGGTGGGCATGCCAAGCGCAACGAGTTCACCATCGACGGCCGGCGCCTGATCGGCTACGGGGGCAGCGAGTCGATCGATTCTCCCAAGACGCATTACAGCGAGGTCGCCAAAGGGCTCCTGCGTGATCTCGGGGTCACGGTCGAGCGGTTCGAGACCGCATTCGAGCGCACGCTCTATCCCTCACTCGGGCTTGCGCGCGGCACTTTCTTTGCACGCGAGGCGTTCGGCCGCGATGTGCTGGTGGCGGGCGAGCCGCCCGCCGGCGGCACTGACGAAGCCGGCCGTCGGCTCGCCAACGCCAAGCCGCTCGCCGAATTGGTGGCCGCGTTCCCGATCTCGGACGCGAGCAAGGCGCAATTGCTCGCGCTCTACGACGCCGCGCGCGATCCGCTCGCCGGCCGCACGATCGAGGAGAAGATCGAAGTTCTCAGGCGCACGAGCTATCGCGACTACCTCACCAAGGTCTGCGGTCTGAGCGAGGAGGCGGCGAACTGCTTTCAGGGCCGCACGCTCGGCTTCTTCGGGCTCGGCTGTGACGCGGTGCCGGCCGCCGATGCGCGCGATCTCGGCTATCCCGGCTTCGAAGGCCTCGGTCTGCCGGCGCGGGCGGGCGCGCGCGAGCCCTACATCTATCATTTCCCCGACGGCAACGCCTCGCTCGCCCGGCTCCTGGTGCGGGCGTTGGTGCCAGCGGTCGCCGCGGGCGCCGGCATGGACGACGTGGTGCTCGCCGCCTTCGATTACGGCGCGCTCGACCGCGACGGAAGTGCCGTCCGCATCCGGCTCGATGCGACCTGCGTCGACGTCCGCAACGCCGGCGACGCCGTGCTCGTCGCCTATGTCAGCGCCGGCATGGCGCATCGCGTGGCGGCGAAGCACGCGGTGCTCGCCTGCTTCCACATGGTCATCCCCCACATCATGCCGGAGCTTCCGGCCGAGCAGCGCGAGGCGCTGGCGCTGAACGTCAAGACGCCGATCGTCTACACCAACGTGCTCGTGCGCGACTGGCGCCCGTGGGTCCGGCTCGGCGTGCACGACATTTCCGCGCCGATGTCGTTCCACAGCCGCGTTAAGCTCGACTTCCCCGTGAGCCTGGGCGGCTACCGCCATTCCCGCGATCCGGCCGCGCCCATCTGCCTGCACCTCGTCCATGTCGCGGGCGAGGCCAACCGCGGGCTCGACGCGCGCACGCAGTTTCGCATCGGCCAGGGCAAGCTGCTCGCCATGACCTTCGCGGATTTCGAGGACCGCATCCGCGACGAGCTCGATCGGATGCTCGGCCCCGGCGGATTTGCGAGCGCGCGCGACATCGCCGCCATCACCGTCAACCGCTGGCCACACGGTTACGGTTACGTCGCCAACTCGCTCTACGACGGGGACGACTACGAGCGCGTGCTCGAACGCGCCCGGCAAAAGTGCGGCGGCGTCGCCATCGCTAATTCCGACGCCGGCGGAGACGCCTATGCCCACCTCGCCATCGACCAGGCGGCGCGCGCCGTGCGCGAGCTCGCGGGATGACCCCGGCGGGATCCGGCGGAAATATTCCTTTTCATATAATTTGACTTTGCTAGCATGGGCACGAGCCGGTCGGCGCTGCCTCCGGCGCCCGGGTTCTCGTGAGAATGGAGGCGCTCAAGATGGAGGTCATGGGCACGCAGCCGCCCGGTCCTCCCGGCCGGAACGTCGCCCCCGCACCGGCAGTGGTGTTTCTTCATGGCATCGGCGGCGCGGCCCGCGGCTGGACGCCGCAATCTGCGTCCTTCGCGGCGGCGGGATGGCGCCCGGTCGCGCTCGATCTGCCGGGCTACGGCGCGCGGCCCCCGGTCGCAGAAATGGATTTCGAGGGGCTCGCGGCCGACCTCGAAGCTGCTGTCGAGGGGCGCGAGCTCGATCGTCCGGTACTGGTCGGCCATTCCATGGGCGGCATGATCGTGCAGACGGCGTTACGGCGCCGCCCCGCGGGCTACCGCGCCGCGGTGCTCTGCTGCACCAGCCCGGCCTTCGGCGATCCCGCGGGCGAGTTCCAGCGGAAATTCGTCGCCGACCGCCTCGCCCCGCTCGATGCCGGCGCAACGATGGCCGTGCTCGCCGCCTCGATCGTCGACGCCATGATGGGGCCGAGTCCCGAACCCGCCGGCCGCGCGCTCGCCATCGAGACCATGGCGGCGACGCCGGAATCGACCTATCGCGCTGCAGTGCATTGCTTGGTGACGTTCGACGAGCGCGCCAATCTGCCGAACATTCGCGTTCCCGTGCTCTGCCTCGCCGGCGAGCATGACCGCAACGCGCCGGCGGCGATGATGGAGCGCATGGCCGGCAAGATCCCCGGTGCCCGCTATGTCCGTCTCGCTGGCGTCGGTCACCTGCCCAATCTCGAGGCACCGCAGCTCTTCGACACGGCGGTGCTCGACTTCCTGACGCATGCACCGGCGGCCTGAGTGGAGAGGACTCCCATGCGCGCCCCTGAACTCGATGCGCACCACGCCGACACGGCGATGTTCGCGGCCGATGCGTTCCGACTGTCCGACGCGGCGGCCGACCTGATCGGCAAGGCGCGGCGCTTCGGCCGCCGGGTGCTGGCCCCGCGCGCAGCGCAACATGATCGCGACGCGACATTTCCGCTCGAGAATTTCCGCGATATGCACGGCGAAGGACTTCTCGCCATCTGCATCCCGAAATCGGACGGAGGCCTCGGCGCCGATTTCCAGACCTACTGCCTCGCCGCGGCCGAACTCGGCCGCTATTGCGGCGCGACCGCGCTCTCCTGGAACATGCACGTATGCTCGACCCTGTGGTCGGGCGCGCTCGCCGACGATCTGCCGATGACGTCGGCAGAGCGCGCAGCGCACGCGAAGCGGCGCCATACCCACTATCGTCGCATCCTCGACAATGGTGCCATCTACGCGCAGCCGTTCTCGGAAGGGGGGGCGGCGGCCGCCGGTGTCGTCGCCTTCGGCACCGAGGCGCGGCCGGTCGACGGCGGATTCATTGTCAACGGCAAGAAGATCTTCGCCTCGCTGTCGGGTGCCGCCGACTACTATGGCGTGCTGTGTACCGAGCGCGCCGAGGGCGAAGCTGCAAGTCGCCGCAACACGCTCTACCTCGCCGTTCCCGCGAATGCGGCGGGCGTGTCGGTGGTGGGCGATTGGGACCCGCTCGGCATGCGGGGCACGGTATCGCGCACGCTCCTGTTCAAGGACGTGTTCGTGTCCGAGGACGAGATGCTGATGCCGCACGGCGTCTACTTCCAGGCGGCCTCGCGCTGGCCGCACATGTTTCTCACCTTGTCGCCGACCTATATGGGGCTCACGCAGGCGGCCTACGACTTCACCGTGGCCTATCTGCGCGGCGAGGTTCCCGGGACGCCGCCGGTCAAGCGGCGCATGTTCCCGACCAAGCAGATCGCTGTGGCCGAGATGCGCGTCATGCTCGAGCAGACCAAGGCGCTATGGTTCCAGGCGGTCAGCGAGGCGCGCGCCAATCCGAGCAAGGAGCAGGTGCTGCGCGCCTACGCCGCCCAGCATACCGTGATGGAGAACGCCAACGCCGTTGCCGCCAAGGGGCTCCGCACCTGCGGCGGACAGGCGATGCTCAAGAGCTTGCCGCTCGAGCGCATCTATCGCGACAGCCGCTGCGGCTCGCTGATGCTGCCCTGGACCGCGGAGATCTGCCTCGATCGTCTCGGCCGCGAGACGCTGTACGAGCCCAGCGAAAAGGACGAGTGACGGCGGTATAACGCTTCGAATGGACCTCTCCGATCTCATCGCGCGCAACGCCGCCTTCACCCCGGACAAGACCGCGATCCGGTTTGAAGGCCGCGCGCTCAGCTACGCCGCGCTGGCGGAACGCGTCGCCCAGGCCGCGCGCGCGCTGAAATCGAGGGTCGGCGTCGGCCGCGGCGACCGCGTGGCGATCCTTGCGGCCAATCATCCCGATTATCTCGTGCTGCTCTACGCCTGCGCCCGACTGGGCGCCATGCTGGTACCGCTCAACTGGCGCCTGGCGGTACCGGAGCAGGTCTTCATCCTTGCCGATGCCTCGGTGAAGGCGCTCGTGGTCGAGGAAACCTTCGCCGCAGTGATTCCGCCGCTGACGCAGGCACTGCCCGACGTCCACGTCATCGGTCTCGACTTCGCTCCGGGCGGCGCGTCGTTCGACGGCCTTCTCGCGTCTGGCCGCGGCGACGGCCGCAACCCGCACATCGATTTCTCCTGTCCGCTCCTCGTGGTCTACACGTCGGGCACGACCGGCCGGCCGAAGGGCGCGGTGCTGCGCCAGGAGGCGCTCGTCTGGAACGCGGCGATGAGCCAGCACATGCACGGTCTCACCGCCGACGACCACGTGCTCACCGTCCTGCCGCTGTTTCATGTCGGCGGACTCAACATCCAGACCACGCCGGCGCTGCAGATCGGTGCGACGGTGATCATCCATTCGCGGTTCGCGCCGGCGGCGACGCTCGCCACCATCGCCGAGGACCGGCCCACGCTCACCGTGCTGGTGCCCGCGACGATCCAGGCGCTGATCGAGCATCCCCGTTGGAACGAGGCCGAGCTCTCCAGCCTGCGCGCGATCACGACCGGCTCGACCGTCGTGCCGCAGTTGCTGATCGACGCCGTGACCGCGCGCGGCGTGCCGGTGCTGCAGGTCTACGGCTCGACCGAGACCTGTCCAATCGCGATCTACACCCGGCTCGGCGGCGATCTCTCCCGCGGCAACTCGACCGGCCAGCCCGGGCTCTACTGCGAGGCGCGCATCGTCGACGACCGCGGGCACGAGGTGCCCCGCGGCGGCGCCGGCGAGGTGGTCGTGCGCGGGCCCAACGTGTTCTTCGAGTACTGGGGCAACGAGGCCGCCACCAGCGAGGCGCTGCGCAACGGCTGGTACTATACCGGCGACATCGGAACGCGCGACGCCGACGGCTATTTCGTCATCCACGACCGCAAGAAGAACATGATCATCTCGGGCGGCGAGAACATCTATCCGGCCGAGGTCGAGCGCGTATTGAACGAGCACCCCGCCGTGGCCGAGGCAGCCGTGATCGGCCGCCCCGATCCCAAATGGCAGGAAGTTCCGGTCGCCTATGTGGTGCGGCACCAGGGCGCCGCGGTCGACGCCGAAACCTTGACCCGCCACGTGGGCGAGCAGCTCGCCCGCTTCAAGATCCCGCGCGCGGTGGTTTTCGTCGATGATTTGCCGCGCAACGCCCTCGGCAAGGTCCAGCACTTCCGCCTGAAGCAACAAGCCGGGGAGTCGTGATGCGCATCGCCGTGCTGGGCGGAGGAAACGGGTCGTTCGCGGCCGCCGGCGATCTGACCATGGCCGGCCACGAGGTTCGGCTGTGGCGGCGGGACCGAGACGCGGTCATTGCGCACCGCGCCGCCGGCAATAAGGTTGTGGTGAAGGACTTCAAGGGCCGCCACGAGGTCGCGCTCGCGGTCGTGACGTCCGACATGGGCGAGGCGGTGCGCGGCACGCAGCTCGTCCTGTGTCCGGCGCCCGCCATGGCGCAGGCCGACATCGCAACCGCGCTGAGCCCGCACCTTGCCGACGGACAGGTCGTGTTTCTGCCGCCGGGCACGTTCGGCTCGGTGTTGCTCGCGAAAACGGCGTGGGAGGCGGGCAGCCGCGCCGATATCGCCTGGGCCGAGACCGGCACGCTGCCGTGGCTCGCCCGCAAGCATGCCCCCTTCGAGGTGGCGATCACGGTGCGCGCCAAGCGGCTTCCGACCGGCGTCTTCCCGCTGACGCGCCGGGAGCACGCTCTGGCAGTGATCGCCGGGGCTTTTCCCGGCGTGATCGAGGACTGCGGCGACGCCCTGTCCGGCGCGCTGATGAATGCGGGACCCATCATCCATCCGCCGCTCATCACCATGAACGCGGGTCCGCTCGAGCATTTCGAGCGCTGGGACATTCACAAGGAGGGCACGCAAGCCTCGATTCGCCGCGTCACCGACGCGCTCGATGTCGAGCGCATCGCCGTGCGCGAGGCACTGGGATATGGCGCTCCGCATTTCCCGCTCGCCAACCACTACGCCAAGGATGGGGAGCAATGGATGTATGGCCGCGGCGCGCACGATCGCTTGACCGATTCCGGCGACTGGCGTGAGCGCATCGTGCTGACCGCCCACCGC
This sequence comes from uncultured Alphaproteobacteria bacterium, assembly GCA_963758945.1. GTDB lineage: Bacteria > Pseudomonadota > Alphaproteobacteria > Rhizobiales > Xanthobacteraceae > VAZQ01. The sequence continues at coordinate 450,523 of CAVWXY010000006.1, forward strand.
TATATGCTGGAGGACACTCGCATCGGCCTGTCGTTCCTGATCTCGGTCGCTGAGCTTGCCGGGGTCGCGACGCCGCTTGCCCGTGCCTTCGCCGCCATCGGTGGCGCGATCTGCGGCGAGGATTTCATCGCCGGTGGGCGAACCCTGCAGAGCCTGGGGCTCGCTCATCTCGATCGGGCGGCGCTGCAGCAATTGCTGCGCGAGGGATTCAAGTGACGCCGCGCGAGCGTGTTGCCTGCCTCGGCGCCGGGCGCATGGGCCGCGGCATTGCCGTGGTGTTCGCCTATGCCGGACACCCCGTGACGATCGTCGACTTCAAGCCGCGCAGTGCCGAGACTTTTGCCACGCTGGCGCGCGAGGCGATGGACGAGGTACGCGGCACGTTGACGAGCCTGGGGCGGCTGGGCTTGTTCGACGAGAGCAAGACCGGCGCCATCGCCGCGCGCGTGACCGTGGTAGCAGAGCGGGACGCGCAGGCGGCGTTGTCATGCGCCGCGGTGGTCTTCGAAGGCCTCCCCGAAGTGCTCGAGCTCAAGCGCCAGGCGCTTATGCGTACTTCAGCGCTCGCCGGCGCCGGGGCGATCATCGCCTCGACCACCTCGACCATCCTGGTCGACGATCTGGCGGGCGCCGTCGCTCGTCCGGAGCGCTTCCTCAACGCCCACTGGCTCAATCCGGCCTATCTGGTGCCGCTGGTCGAGCTCGCGCCGGGCGCGCGCACCGATCCCGGCGTCACCGCGAAGCTCAAGGCGCTGCTCGAAACGATCGGCAAGGTCCCGGTCGTCTGCGCGCCGCGCCCCGGCTACATCGTGCCGCGCATCCAGGCGCTGGCGATGAACGAGGCGGCGCGCATGGTGGAGGAGGGGGTGGCGACGGCGCAGGAGATCGATCGAGCGATCAAGTACGGCTTCGGCTTCCGCTTCGCGGTGCTCGGCATGTTGGAATTCATCGACTGGGGCGGCGGCGACATTCTCTATTACGCCAGTCGCTATCTCACCGAGGCGCTGCGCAGCGAGCGCTACGCTGCGCCTGAGATCGTCGAGCGCAACATGCAGGAAGGCCGCATCGGGCTGCGCAGCGGGCAGGGCTTTCTTGACTACGCCAGCCTCGACATCGATGCCTACCGCCACGAGCGGCTGGCGGCGTTCGTCGCCATGCTCAGGCAGCTCGGCGTCGCAAGGCCGCCAGTCTTGGACGAGTGAATAGGCGGTCCGTAACCCGATCATGCCTGGGGGTGGGGCGCGGCAGGCGCCCGTTCGGCGGGCCTAAGACGGTGATCGAGACTTGATGTCGCAGGGCGTCGAGCCCCGGGCCGGAACGCTCGCCGTTGGGGTACGCTCGCCGTCGTCATTCCGCGGCAACAATGCCGGGGGGCACCGCTGCGGGATGATCGGCTGCACTGCACCGGGAGGTGAAACCAAGAAGAGCTCCGGACCTCAAGGCGCGGTGTTCTCCTGAGCGGTCAGCCAATCAGGGAGGGAACAGGTAATGAGACTTCTGAAACTCGTGATCGCCGCAACGGTCTCTTCGGGGGTCGCCGCGGCCGCCCAGGCGCAGCAAGTGTGGGTGATCGCCAGCAACCCGCAAGGTTCGATCTTCTACTCGGCCAGCGCTGCCATCGGAAAGCTCTTGGACGAGAAGCTCAAGATGCAGGTGCGGGTCCAGCCGATGGGCGGATCGAGCACCTACATTCCGCTGCTCGATCGCGGCGAGGTCGATTTCGGCCTGACCAACGTCGACGACACGGTCTCCGCCTACAAGGGGAAGGGCGACTTCAGGCAGGCGAACTCCAATCTGCGCCTGATCGCGGCGGTGTTTCCGTTGACGCTGGGCGCCATCGTGCCGAACAATTCTCCGATCAAGTCCGTCGCCGACCTGAAGGGCAAGATCATGCCCTGGGGCTACAACGCCCAGACTACCGGTCGTGTGCTGCAGCAGGCCGTGCTCGCCACCGCCGGCCTCACCATCAGCGACGTGAAGACGGTGCCGACCCAGAGCCTGTTCTCGGGCGTCGATCTGCTCGGCGAGGGCAAGGTCGATGCGGCGGTCATCGCCGTCGGCACGGCGCAGGTCCAGCGTGCCAACGTGACGCTCGCTTCGCGCGGGGGCCTGCGCTTTCTCAACATGAGCACGACGCCGGAGGCTCTGGCTGCGATTCGCAAGTTCCTGCCGGCGCGACCCGTCACGATCCAGCCGGCGCCCTACGCGGTCGGCATCGTCGCCCCGACGACGATCATGGCGTACAACGTTTTCTTCAGCACGAGTGCGAAAATTCCCGACGATGTCGTCTACAACGTCGGCAAGGCCATCCATGCGGGCAAGGACGATTTGCTCAAGGGCCACCCGGTATTCAGGGGTTTCGACCCCAACCACATGACCGAGGAGATCGGCGTGCCGTGGCACCCCGGCGCCGTCAAACTCTACCAGGAAATCGGCCAATGGCCGCCGCGGAAGGACTAGACCCCGCCGACCGTCGGCGGATCTAGCGAAAGCACCGGCGCGGCGGCTTCCGGGCGGCCGCGCCGCTTTGCCCCAAGCTAACCAAGGCGTAGCCATGCCGACCGATCCCCAAGCCAGCGCCGCCGACGTGGCGGCGGCCCGGGAGGTCCTCGCCCATGCCGAAGGCGAGTCGATTCGTGCGCCGACCAATGCGGTGCACAAGCTGCTCGTCACCGTGTTCGGCATGGCGCTGACCGCGGTCTGCCTGGCCTGGGTGGGCGACGTTCCCTATTATTTCGGGGCTGCGTTCTACCAGGAGCAGTTCCTGGCGGTCGTCCTCGGATTGGCGCTCGCGCTGGCGTACAACGCCGCCGATCTGCACGGCAGGCCGCACGCCAAGTTCTCCCCAATTGACGCCGCGCTCGCCTTCATCGGCCTCGCCACCGCGCTGTGGATCGCCGTCGGCTGGGGCCGCCTCCTGCAGGATGTGGCCTATCGCACGCCCGAAATCCTGCTCCTGAGCGCGATCATGCTGGTGCTGGTGCTGGAAGGGCTGCGTCGCTGCACCGGCTGGGGACTGCTCAGCGTGATCATCGGTTTCTTCGTCTATGCGACCGTCGCGCATTTGATGCCCGAGGTCGTGCGCGGCAGGCCGCAACACCCGGAGGCGCTGCTGGTGTACCTCGCGTTCGACCCCAGCGGCCTTTACGGCATCCCGTTGGTGGTCGGCAGCACCATTGTCATCATGTTCATCTGGCTCGGCGACCTGCTGGTCCGCTCCGGCGGCGGCGAGTTCTTCAAGGACATCGCCGTCGCCATGATGGGACGCAAGCGCGCCGGACCCGCCAAGATCTGCGTCGTCGGCTCGGCGCTGTTCGGCACCATCTCGGGGAGCGCGGTCAGCAACGTGGTGTCGGTCGGCGTGTTCACCATCCCGATGATGAAGCGCACCGGCTATTCCGCCCGCGACGCCGGCGCGATCGAGGCGGTCGGCTCGACGGGAGGGCAGCTCATGCCTCCGGTCATGGGCGCGGCCGCTTTCCTGATGGCCGAGTTCATCGAGGTGCCGTATGCCGAGGTCGCGATCGCGGCGACAATTCCCGCGGTGCTCTACTACTTCGGCCTCTATGCCCAGGTCGACCTGATCGCCGGCAAGGGCAAATTCGAACGCCTCACGGAGACGATTCCGCGCGTCGTCGAGGTGATGCGCGAGGGCTGGCATCTCCTGATCCCGTTCGCGGTGCTGCTGTTCACCATGTTCTTCTGGGAGAAGTCGCCGGAAGTTTCGGCCATCAGCTCCGCCCTTGCGATGTTCGTTATCGGCATGGCGCGTGGCTACAAGGGTCACAGGCTGGCCGTCGGCGATCTCTTCGGCGCGCTCGCCACGACCGGCCGCAGCACCACCGACCTGTTCATGACGCTCGCAGGCGCCGGCTTCGTCATCGGGGTGCTCAACGCCACCGGGCTGAGCTTTGCGCTCACGCTGCTGCTGGTGAAGCTCGCCGGCGCAAATCTGTTCCTGCTGCTGGCTGCCGCCGGCGGCATCGGCATCATCCTCGGCATGGGCATGCCGACGACGGCGGTCTACATCCTGCTGGCGACGCTGATGGCGCCGTCGATCGTGGAGACCGGCGTGAGCAAGATGGCCGCCCACATGTTCGTCCTCTATTTCGGAATGCTGTCGATGATCACCCCGCCGGTGGCGCTCGCGGCTTACGCCGCGGCCAACATCTCGAAGGCCGGGGTGATGGAGACGGGATGGGCGGCGTGTCGCATCGGCTGGGTCAAGTTCGTCCTGCCGTTCATGTTCGTGCTGTCGCCGACATTGCTGATGATCGGGACGCCGGCGGCGATCATCTACGATTCGGTCACTGCCTTCATCGGTGTATACTACGCGACCGTCGGGATCGTCGGCTATTTCCAGCGTGAGGTTGGTCCCCTGATGCGGGTCGTCATGATCGGCGCCGGCGTCGCCGCGATCTTTCCGGATTCGTCGATCGGCCTGTTCATGCCGGGCGCCGTCAGCGCCGTAGGCGTGCTGATCGGCGGAGCGGTGCTGGTGGTCGACTATTTCGGCCACCGCCGGGTGACGCCCGCCCGCGTCACGACAAAATAGCGAGGCCGTTATCCGAACACGTCCTGCAGCACACCGTCGCGCACCACCACGGTATCGTCGACCGTGATCGTGGTGCGCATCACCGGGATGTCGAAGTGTCCGGCGGTGTAGCGCCCGGCGAACTCGTTGGCGCCGGTCGAGAACAGGAAGTTGCCCGCGACCGCGCGCAGCTCGGTGCCGTTGAAGTCGCGCTGGTCGTACATGGCGAGCGCCTCGTAGCGCGCCTTCGGGTTCATCCCGAAGCCGACATGCGAGACCGCATAGGCGTCGCGCTCCCCCCACGCCGCGAGATAGGCGCGCATCAGCTCGGCATCGACGCCGCTGCCGTCGATCCGCGTGACGTAGTCCCGCTCGAGCGCCAGCGTGACGGGGGCCTCCAGATAGCGCTTGAAGGTCAGGTTGACGTCGCCGCGGTCGAGCACGAGCGTGCCGTTGACGGTGCCGCTCTTGGGAAAGCTCACGACGATACCGCCCGGCCAGTGCGCCAGCGTCCCCGGCTTCTCGGTGAAGCCCCAGATGCCGACGGTCGAGGCCCCCGTCATGTCGATGTCGAGGTCGGTGCCGGCGGCGGAAGCGACCGTCATGCGCTTCGATCCGCGCAGCATCCGTACCGCCGCCCGCACGCGCGCTTCCAGCGCCGCGTCCGGGCGCATGCGCTCGAGCGCCTCGGGGTGCTCGTTGGAGACGTAGAGGATGCGCGCACCCGCCTTCAGGATGTCCGGGGTCTCCGGCGCGTGCATCAGGCCCTCGAGCGTGCAATCGACGACGAAACCGGCTTGGCCCAGCGCCGAAACGACCGGCATGAGGCCGCCGATCGCGACGCTGGCGCCGGTCGAGCGCACGGGCACCGGATGCGGATTACGCGGCGTGGGGAGCACGACGTGGAAGGCGCGCGCGCCGAGCCGCAGCAGGGCGAGCTCGGCGAGATGCACGTTGAGCTGCCGCGACTGCGTTTCCGACAGGATCGCGGCGCCTTCGCCGGGCTTGACGCCGCATCGCTCGAACGTCTCGCAGAACGCGTCGATCCACTTTGCCTCGATCCGGTCGGAGAGCATGGCATTCTCCAGTTGCGCCAGCGACACCATGATATATGAAAAAGAATATGTCGTCGCCGGTCCCGGTCATTTGAACATCGGGTGCGTCCCGGGAGCCGCCATGCCCACGCGTCGCAACGAGGCAGCCTCCGACCGCGCCAGACATGCGGCCGCGCGGGCGTCGCGCCTCGAAGAATCCGGAAGCTTCGCCGAGACCTATCTCTCCTATCTGCTGGCGCGGGCCAGCCATACCGTCGCGAGCGGATTCCATGCCAAGCTGAAGACCTGGAAGCTGTCGGTGGCGGAATATCGCGTGCTGCTGTGTCTGTCCGGCGCCGATGGGCTCGGCGTCGGCGATCTCGCCGCCATGGCGATCATGGCGCAGCCGCGCATGACCAAGCTGCTCGACCGCATGCAGCGGCAGGGTCTCGTCGGCCGCCATGCCGACCGCAACGACCGCCGCCGCGTGCTGATCCACCTCACCGCCTCGGGACGCGCCCGCGCCGCCCCGGTGCTGCGCGCCGCCAAGGCGCACGAGGCGCGCCTGCTTGCCCCCTTCACCGCCGAGGAGCGCAGCGTCATCAAGCACGCGCTCGACCTCCTGATCAACGGCCGGGAGTGAAGGCGGCGTGGCCCGGCTCCATGCGGGCCGGAGGAACTCCGATGGATATGATCGCTGCGTGATTTATTGCCGTCGCGGGCTAGCGATTGAGCATTGGAGGCGAGGCGAATGTTTCTGCGCGGTCGAGCGAGCGGCTGCTCGACCGATGCACGGGGCCGGCGCGCCCGCCGCGGGCGCCGTCCTCGTTGCCTCCGTCAGCGACGCAGCGGCCCTCGTCCGGCCGATCGCATCACCTCTGCCGCGGACAGGACGCCCGCCTGACTGCTGAGCCCCTCCAACGCGACGGGAAGGCGTTGACGCCAATTGGGATGAGCGTCGGTCGTCCCGGGAAGGTTGACTTGGTCGGTCACTCCGAGGAGATCCTCCATCGACAGGATCAGCATGCGAGACGGCGCATCCGCAAGAAATCTGGCCAACGCAGCAAAGTCGATCGGTTCGCCGCCCGGCTGGTTCAATGCGCGTCGCAAGGCGTCCACCGCGGCACCCCGTTCTTCCTCGGTCTCGCCGGTTTCCATGCCGAGTGCCCGCTTGACCGCCAGATCGTGCTGCTCTCGCCAACCGGCATAAGTCGGCAGGTCATGCGTTGCAAATGTGACCAAGGCATCCTTTCGGTAGGAGCCGGGAGCGAAAAAATCGCCGCCCGTCGAGCGCTCGAACAGCATGACTTGGTACGACCATAGACCCCAGTCGGCGAGCGTTTCGCGAAAGTTTTCCGGCACCGTCCCGAGATCCTCGCCGATGACGATGCACTTGTTCGCCACGCTCGACAAGACGGTCACTGACAGCAGCGCCTCGAACGGACAGCGAATGTAGACGCCTCGGTCGGCCTGCATGCCGTCGGGAACGAGGAAGAGACGCTTCAATCCGAGGACGTGATCCAACCGGATCGCGCCGGCGTAATGCATCGAGGCCTGCAGCATGCGACGATAGGGCTCGAACTGTCGGCTTTCGAGCGCCACCGGATTGAAGGCCGCCAGACCCCATTCCTGGCCGGACCGATTGAGCGCGTCGGGCGGCGCCCCGATTGCCATCCCGGACAGGATGGCATCCTGGTCGCACCAGGCATCGAAGCCGTCGCGGCGAACCCCTACGGCGACATCGAGATAGAGCCCGATCGCCAGGCCGCGCCGCGCGCGCGCGTGCGACAGCGATCGAGCTGCTCGTGCGCCAACCACTGCACGTACTCGAAAAAGCCGACGTCCGCCTCCTCGGCGCGTCGAAAACGATCGAGGGCTTCTTCGTCTATCCTGCGCCACGGCGGCGGCCATTCCCACCAGGGGCGATCAAATCGCCGACGCAGCAACTCGAAACATGCAAACCGCGCCAACAAGGCACCGCGCGCGCGGCGGAACAGGCCGAAGGCGCGGCGCCGCCTTGGGCTGCCCGACTGGCGAAAGTTGGCGTGCGCGAGCCTGAGCGCCTCCATCTTGACCAACGCCACGGCGTCGTAGTCGATCATACCGTCGGTTCGAAACCGTTCGATGCTCGCCTCGAGCCGCGTCGCGCGCAGGCCCGGAAACTCCGGCACGGCCTCCACGTCGATGTACAGCGGATTGAGAAAAAGGCGGCTGTTCGGGAAATAGGGACTGGGCTCCGACGGTCGATCGTCGAACAAGGCGTGCAGCGGGTTTAATCCGACGCCGGATGCGCCGAGATCGGCCGCCAGGTCGACCAGCGCGAGCAAATCGGTGAAATCGCCGTGGCCCCAATTACGGTCCGAGCGCACGCCGTAGAGCTGCACGGCGAGCGCCCACATGCGCTCGGGCGCGGATGTGCCGCCTTGATAGGCGCGGGGAGGGCAGACGATGAGCGAGGCCTCTTCCGTCACGGCCCCTGCCGGCGTCGTTGCCGTCACCAGCAGCCGGAATGTGCCCAACGGCAGGGCCTGCGGCAGCGTCAGCAGGGGCGAAATATCGCAACCTTCGGCGATCTTCTGGTGCGAAAATATTTCCCAGCGCAGCGCCAACCCATCCGACGCGGCAAGACGAACCACGCGATCGACTGGCGCGCGGACGAGGATCGTCCGCGGCAACATGCGTGGGGTGAAGTCATCATCCCGCGCCATGGCGCCGAGCAACCTCGAGACGACCTCCGGCTCGGCGGTCCGCAGACGCCCGAGCCCGTCGACATAGTGCGGCTCGATGCCGCAAAGCGCCGCGCGTTCGACATTAAGGTTCATCGCGGATCCGCTGTATCGTGACCGATTGCACACCTTGCATGCGATGCAAGACCGTAGCAATTTCCGCAAGCGACAACCGGGCCGGCGATGCTTGGTTCCGGCGGCGGAACCAAAGCGGGAGGTATCGGTTCCACCAACGTCCTCCCGGCGTCAAGGGGCCGGACCGGATGACGAGGAATGAGCAGACCGTGACGGCCAATGTGACTATCTCGCTGGTGGGCGACGTCTCCGGTCGCCGCATCTACATCGAGGACGTCTATCCGCTCGTCGACGCCGGCCGGTTTGCAGTCAAGCGCATCGTCGGCGAGCCCGTGGACGTGTGGGCGGATATTTTTCGCGATGGCCATGTCGTGCTCGCGGCGGATCTGTTGTGGCGGCCGGAAAGGTCCGACAAGTGGTCGCGCGTTCCGATGCGGCTGCATGAGAACGACCGCTGGACGGCGAGCTTCATTCCCCGGGCGGTGGGGCGCTATGTCTATGCCGTCGAGGCCTGGACCGACCTGTTCGCGACTTGGCGCCACGACTTCCTCGCCAAACGGCAAGCCGGTATGGACGTCGGGCTCGAGATCGAGGAGGGCCGCAGACTGCTGGCCTTCCTGAAACCTCAGGACCCGGCGCAGGCGCGTTTCATCCGCGGCATTCGTCGCATGACCACGCTGGCCGACGATCCGGCCCCGCTCCTCTCGGAGGAATTGGCGGTGGCCGCCCGTGACGGCGCGCGCGCTGACCTCACGCGCGGCGCCAACTATCCCCTGGTCGCCGACCGGCCCGTCGCGCGAGCCGGCGCCTGGTACGAAATGATGCCTCGCAGCCAAGGCAGCGTCCCCGGCCGGCACGGGACGTTCGACGACTGCATCGCGCGGCTGCCGGAGATCGCCGCGCTGGGCTTCGATGTCGTCTATCTTCCCCCGATCCACCCGATCGGGCGCGTCAACCGCAAGGGATGCAACAATTCGCTTACTGCCACGCCCGACGATCCCGGCAGCCCCTATGCCATCGGCTCGGCAGAAGGCGGGCATGATGCCGTGCATCCCGAACTCGGCACGCTCGAGGATTTCCGGCGGCTGGTGCATGCCTGCGCGGATCAGGGGATGGAAATCGCGCTCGATTTCGCCATCCAATGCTCGCCGGACCATCCATGGCTCAGCGAGCATCCGGAATGGTTCAAGCGCAGACCGGACGGTTCGATTCAATACGCGGAAAACCCGCCGAAGAAGTACGAGGACATCGTCAATCCCGATTTCTACGGCAACGGCAGCGACGAGCTCTGGCGAGCCTTGTGTGACGTGGTGCTGTTCTGGGTTCGGCAGGGGGTGCGCATTTTTCGCGTCGACAATCCGCACACCAAGCCGTTTCCATTCTGGGAATCGCTGATCCGCCAGGTGCAATCGGTCGATCCGAACGTCATTTTCCTGTCCGAGGCGTTCACCCGGCCGAAGGTCATGAAGGCGCTCGCCAAACTCGGCTTCACTCAGTCCTACACGTATTTCACGTGGCGTACGGGCAAAGAGGAGCTGCAAGCCTATTTGAGCGAGCTCACCCGCTATCCGGAGCGCGAGTATTTTCGGCCCAACTTTTTCGTCAACACGCCGGACATCCTGCCGCTCCATCTGCAGAGCGGCGAGCCCTGGATCTTCAAGGCGCGCGTTGCGCTCGCCGCCACGCTGTCGGCGAGCTATGGCATTTACAATGGATTCGAACTGCTGGAGCACGAGCCGATCCCGGGCCGGGAGGAGTACCTCAACTCGGAAAAATACGAGCTGAAGGTCCGGGACTGGGACAAGCCTGGCAACATCAAGAGCTATATCGGGCATCTCAACCAGATCCGGCATGACAATCCTGCTCTGCTTCAGACCGGCGGGCTACGCTTTGCACAGATCGACGACAAAGACGTGATAGGCTTCGTGAAGGAGTCGGTCGACGGTCACAATGTCGTGGCGGTCGCGGTGGCGTTGGCGAAGGAAGGGCCGCGCGAGTTCTGGTTCCATTTCGGCGACATCGAGATCGGTCCGCCCGGGTCGCGCCACAGGGTCAAATCCATCCAAAACCTGATCACGGGCGAGCAGCACATGATCGAGTGGGGCGGCGTCCGCCTGCGTATCGATCAGCAACAGGATCCTGCCTTGCTCTTCCATTGCTTCGCGTGAGGTCCTTCCGTGCATGTGGCCGCCGATATCAGAGTCGATCCCAAGCTCGAAGCCGACGAGCTTTGGTTCAAGGACGCCATCATCTATCAGTTGCATGTCAAGGCATTCGCCGACAGCAACAACGACGGCATCGGCGACTTCGGCGGGCTGACGGAAAAGCTCGATTACCTGCAGGACCTCGGGGTTACCGCGCTCTGGCTGTTGCCGTTTTATCCCTCTCCCGGGCGCGACGACGGCTACGACATTTCGGACTATCGCCAGATCAATCCCGATTTCGGCACGACGCAGGATTTCCGGCGCTTCATGCAGGAGGCCAAGCGTCGAAAGCTCCGCGTGATCACCGAGCTCGTCGTCAACCACACCTCGGATCGCCATCCCTGGTTCTTGCGCGCACGCCGAAGCAAACCGACCTCCGACGCCCGCAACTGGTACGTCTGGAGCGACACCGACCAGAAGTTCGCTGGGACGCGCATCATCTTCAGCGACACGGAAAGCTCGAATTGGACCTGGGACCCGCAGGCCCAGGCCTATTACTGGCACCGCTTCTTCTCGCACCAGCCGGACCTCAACTTCGACAATCCGCGCGTGCTGATGGCGATGACCCACGTGATGCGGCGCTGGCTCGATATGGGCGTCGACGGTTTCCGGCTCGATGCGATTCCCTATCTCTGCGAGCGCGAGGGAACCGGCAACGAAAATCTCCCCGAAACCCATGCCGTTATCAAGAAGATCAGGGCCGCGCTCGATGCCTATGCGCCGGGCAAGCTCCTCCTCGCCGAGGCCAATCAATGGCCGGAGGATGTCTCCGCCTATTTCGGGGACGGCGATGAGTGCCACATGGCCTATCACTTCCCGCTGATGCCGCGGATCTACATGGCGATCGCGCAAGAAGACCGCTTTCCCATCACCGACATCCTGCGGCAGACCCCCGACATTCCGGATAATTGCCAGTGGGCCATGTTCCTGCGCAACCACGACGAGCTGACGCTCGAAATGGTGACCGATGTCGAGCGTGATTATCTCTGGTCCACTTACGCCACCGACCCGCGGGCCCGCATCAATCTCGGGATCCGGCGCCGGCTGGCGCCGCTGATGGACAACGACCGGCGCAAGATCGAGCTCATGAACGCGCTGCTCATGTCGTTTCCGGGCACGCCGATCATCTACTACGGCGACGAGATCGGCATGGGCGACAATTTCTATCTCGGCGATCGCAACGGCGTGCGCACGCCGATGCAGTGGACGCCCGATCGCAACGGCGGCTTCTCCCGTTGTGATCCCGCGCGGCTCTACCTGCCGATGATCATGGACCCGGTCTATGGCTACGAGGCGGTCAATGTCGAAGCCCAGTCTCGCAGTCTTGCTTCGCTGCTGAGCTGGACCAAGCGCCTGATATCGGTGCGCAAGTCGAGCAAGATTTTCGGCCGGGGCTCGTTCAGCTTTCTGCGGCCGGCGAACCGCTCCGTATTCGTCTACATGCGGCAGTACGAAAACGACGTACTGCTCTGCGTCGCCAATCTGTCGCGCTCGGCACAGGCCGCCGAGATCGACCTCTCGCCCTGGCGCGGGCGTATCCCCTTCGAAATGCTCGGGCGCACGAAGTTCCCGCCGATCGGCGAGGGCGCCTACGTGGTGACGCTCGCCCCCTACGGCTTCTATTGGTTTCAGCTCTTGGAGACGACGGCATCGGCGGCGGAGGCCCACAGCACCCCCATGGAGTTCGAGACCCTGGTCGTTACCCAGGGCTGGCGGTCGCTCTTGCAGGGCCGTTCGAAAGCCGTTCTCGAGCGCGACGTGCTGCCGCCTTTTCTCGCCGGCCGCCGCTGGTTCGCGGAACGCGGCAACTCATCGCCAGCCTGCCGCGTGGTCGGCGCCTGTCCGCTCGATACCGGCGATCAGAATCTCGGCATTGCGTTCGTCGAGGCGGAGGGCAAACGTGGAACCGCAACTTACCTGTTGCCGCTGAGCATCAGCTGGACCCGCTTCGATCCGACGCGACCCAATCTCAATGCCCTTGCCGCGGTGCGGCGCGGTCCCCGCGCGGGCACCCTGGTCGACGCCGCAGCCGATGCGGCTTTCATCTCGTTGGTTCTCGACCACTTGCGTGCTTCGCGGACCATCGAGGGAGATCAATGGAGTCTCGAATTCCGGCCGACGAGCAGAGTTTCCGAGAGCGGACTCTCGATCCAGAATGTGCGTGCCGTCGATACCGAACAATCCAATACCACCGCTCTCGTGGACAACCGTTATGTGGTGAAGCTCTTCCGTCGGCTCGAACCCGGCGTCAATCCGGAGATCGAGATCGGCCGCTTCCTGACCGATACGGTCGCCTTCCCCAACGCTCCGCCGCTGTTGGGGACGGTCGAGCTCAGGGAGAATGGAGCCTGCAGCGCCGTCGCGGTTGTGCATGAATACGTCGAGAATCAGGGTGACGCCTGGACGCTCACCAGCGCCTACCTCGATCGTTTCGTCGAAGAGCAACGCCTGTTGACGGCCGAGGCTGCGCAACACAGCGACGAGCAGGCGGCTTACGGGCGGCGGATGGAGCAGGTCGGACGGCGCGTCGCCGAGCTGCAATTGGCGCTCGCCGGCCGGGGCGACGTCGTCGATTTCGCGCCCGAACCGATCACCTCCGCCGACATCCTCGGCTGGACGGAAAATCTGCTGCAGCGCGCCGACCGCGCGCTCGACGAATTGGCGCACCGACGCCCCGACCTGAAGGACCACGACATACGACTGGTCGACGAAATCCTGGCGAGGCGCCGGACGCTGCCCGATCGATTGGGAGAATTGTTGCCGGCAAGTCTCGATACCATGAAGATTCGGCATCATGGAGACTTCCACCTCGGCCAGATGCTGATCGTCAAGGACGACGTCTTCATCATCGACTTCGAGGGCGAGCCGCGCCGCAGCATCGAGGACCGCCGGCGCAAGGCGCCCGCCGCCCGCGACGTGGCGGGCCTCATCCGCTCGATCGACTATTCCGCGACGGCGGCCTTGGAGCGCGCGCTCAAGTCCGCGCCCGACGACCAGGGCAGGCTCGCGCGCGCGCTCGATCGATGGCGCGAGCATTCGGTCGCGGCCTTCCTCGCCGCCTATCGGCAAGCGTTGGGCGAGGCGAGCCTCTGGCCGCGCCCGTTGGATGTCGCCGACCGCCTTCTCGATTTTTTCCTGCTGGAGAAGGCGTTCTATGAAATCGAGTACGAGCTTGCCCATCGCCCCGATTGGCTGCAGGTGCCGCTCGCCGGTACCTGGCGCATCCTCACGCGCGGGGAGGCGACGCCACAATGAGCTCGCTCTCGCCGGAGGCCTACGCGATCATCGAAGGCCGCCATTCCGATCCCTTCCACTATCTCGGCCCGCACGTCGAAGGCGAGGTGCCGCTCGTTCGCGTCTTTCTTCCTGACGCCGAAGGCGTCGCCGTCGTCGACGAAACGGGACACGAATGCGACCTCGAGCGCATTCATGACGCCGGTTTGTTTGAGGGGCGGTTCGCCGACGGCGCCCGCCGCTATCGCCTGCGGGCGCGCTACGGCGATCATCAGCTCGAGATCGAGGATCCCTATCGCTTCCCTCCGATCCTGTCGGATTTCGACCTCTACCTGCTCGGCGAAGGAACGCAGACGCGTCTCTACGAGAAGCTGGGCGCCCATCCGATGGCGCTGGACGGGGTCGCGGGCGTCGCATTCGCGGTGTTCGCGCCATCAGCACGGCGCGTCAGTGTCGTGGGCGACTTCAATTCGTGGGACGGACGGCGCCACGCCATGCGGGTGCGCGGCAACGGGTTCTGGGAGATCTTCGTGCCCAAGGCCAACCCGGGTGACAGGTACAAGTACGAGATCATCGGCCCGGACGGCCGCATGCTGCCGTTGAAGTCCGATCCGCTGGCATTCGCGGCGGAGCTGCGGCCGCAGACGGCCTCCATCGTCGTGGATTTGGATGCCGTTCCCCGCCCGCAAGCCGCGCCCGCCGGCGCCAATGCGTTGAATGCGCCGATTTCGATCTATGAGGTACATCTCGGCTCGTGGCGTCGCCGGGCGTCCGAGGGCGGGCGCTGGCTGAGCTACCGCGAGCTGGCGGAGGAATTGCCGGCCTACGCGCGCGAGCTCAATTTCACCCATGTTGAATTCCTGCCGATCAACGAGCATCCGTTCGACGGATCCTGGGGCTACCAGCCCACCGGTCTGTTCGCCCCGACCAGCCGATTCGGCACTCCGGCCGACTTTGCCGCGCTGGTCGATGCTTGCCACCGCGCCGGCTTGGCCGTCATCCTCGATTGGGTGCCGGGACATTTCCCGGACGACCCGCACGGGCTCAGCCAGTTCGACGGCACGGCTCTCTACGAGCATGCCAACCCGATGCAGGGCCGCCATCTCGATTGGAACACGCTCGTCTACAACTACGGGCGCACGGAAGTCGCCAACTTCCTCCTCGCCAACGGTTTGTTCTGGCTAGATCGCTACGGCGTCGACGGGCTGCGCGTCGATGCCGTCGCTTCGATGCTCTACCTCGATTACAGCCGGCCGCCGGGCGCCTGGATCCCGAACAGATTTGGCGGGCGGGAAAACCTCGAGGCCATCAGCCTGATCCGGCGCGTCAACACCGAGGTGTTCTCGGGCTTTCCCGGCGCGACCACGGCGGCGGAGGAATCGACCGCCTGGCCGATGGTCTCGAAGCCGATCGATTGGGGCGGGCTGGGGTTTGGCTACAAGTGGAACATGGGATGGATGCACGACACGCTCGACTATATCGGCAAGGACCCGATCTACCGCAGGCACCATCATGGTCAGGTCCTGTTCGGCCTGCACTATGCATTTTCCGAGAATTTCATCCTGCCGCTCTCCCATGACGAGATCGTGCACGGCAAGCGATCGCTCCTCGGCCGCATGCCGGGCGACGAATGGCAGCGCTTCGCCAACCTTCGTGCGTATTACGGTTTCATGTTCGGACACCCCGGCAAGAAGCTGCTGTTCATGGGCGGAGAATTCGGGCAGCAACACGAATGGCGCCATGACCACTCGCTCGACTGGCACCTGACCAAGCAGCCGCGGCATGCTGGCATCCAGGCCTTGATCCGCGACCTCAACCACCTGTACCGGACCTTGCCCGCGCTGCACGAGCTCGACTGCGACAGCGCCGGGTTCGAGTGGCTGGTCATGCACGACGCCGAGCGCAGCGTCTTCGCCTGGCTGCGCAAGGGACGTCAGACGCGCGAGCGTTGCCTGGTGGTGGTCAATTTCACGCCCGAGGTGTATCGGGATTATCGGATCAGGGTCCCGTTCTCCGGGGCTTGGCGTGAGGTTCTCAACACCAACTCCGCCCTCTACGGCGGCAGCAATGTCGGCAACGCCGGCGCTGTCAGCACGTTGGACGAGGGCATGATTCCAGAGGTTAGCCTTGCTGTTCCGCCGCTTGCCGCAATTTTTCTCGTCCCGGAGCGGTAATGCGCGCCTGTCGGGCGGGGCGCCGTATCCACTCGGGGCCACCTGGGATGGGCGCGGCACCAATTTCGCGCTGTTTTCGGCGACCGCCGAGAAGGTCGAGCTCTGCCTGTTCGATCGCCAGGGCCGTCGCGAGATCGAGCGCATCGCGCTGCCTGAACAGACCGAGGACATCTGGCACGGCTATCTCAACGATGTCGCGCCCGGACAATTATATGGCTATCGGGTCTATGGACCGTACCACCCCGAGCGCGGACAGCGCTTCAATCATCACAAGCTGCTCGTCGATCCCTACGCCAAGCAGCTGATCGGACGGCTGGTCTGGAGCGACGCGCACTTCGGCTATCGCGCCGGCAGCGCACGCGCGGACCTGTCTTTCGATCGGCGCGACAATGCGCGCGGAATGCCGAAGGGGGTGGTGATCGAGGAAGCCTTCACTTGGGGGCAGGAACGCAAGCCCTCGATCGCTTGGGAAGACACCATCATCTATGAGGCGCACGTCAAAGGCATGACGCAGCAGCGCGAGGACGTGCCTCCCGCGTGGCGCGGCACCTTCCGCGGACTCACCGCGCCGGCGATCATCGATCACCTCAAGCGGCTCGGGGTGACCGCGATCGAGCTGCTTCCCATCCACGCCTTTGTCGACGACCGGCACCTGATCGAGCGCGGGCTCGGCAACTACTGGGGCTACAGCACCTTGGGCTTTTTTGCCCCCGAACGGCGCTATTCCCTGGATGGATCCCTCGACGAGTTTCGCTCCACGGTCTCGCGGCTGCACGACGCCGGCATCGAGGTCATTCTCGACGTCGTCTACAATCACACGGCCGAAGGCAATCACCTCGGACCGACGCTCAGCTTTCGCGGCATCGACAACACGTCGTACTACAAGCTGTTGCCGGATCAGCCCCGCTACTACGACGACTTCACCGGCTGCGGCAACGCGCTCAATCTCGGCCATCCGCGCGTGCTCCAGCTGGTGATGGATTCGCTGCGTTATTGGGTGCAGGCGTGTCATATCGACGGCTTCCGCTTCGACCTTGCAACCACCCTCGCGCGCGGCCCCGCCGGCTTCGATGGCGGCGCCGCGTTCTTTGCGGCCATCCGGCAGGATCCCGTCCTGGCCGGAACGAAGATGATCGCCGAGCCCTGGGATGTCGGGGCCGGCGGCTACCAGGTCGGCGGCTTTCCGCCAGGCTGGTCGGAGTGGAACGACCATTTTCGCCGCACGCTGCGACGCTACTGGTCGGGCGAAGGCAACCTCATCGGCGAGCTTGGCAACCGGATGACCGGCTCGGCCGACGTGTTCGACCGCGACCATCGCAGCCCGCGCGCGAGCATCAACCATGTGACGGTGCACGACGGATTTACGCTTGTCGATCTCGTCAGCTACGAGCGCAAGCATAACGAAGCCAACGGCGAGGACAATCGCGACGGCTCCGACGACAATTACAGCACGAACTGCGGCGTCGAAGGACCCACGAGCGATCCCGATATTCTCGAATTGCGCCGGCAGTTGCGGCGCAACTACCTCGCGAGTCTCATGCTGGCGCAGGGCGTGCCTCTGCTGCTGGCCGGCGACGAAGTCGGCAACAGCCAGAACGGCAACAACAATGCCTATTGCCAGGACAATCCGATCGGATGGGTGGACTGGTCCGCGCTCGGCCGCGAGGGCGAGGATATGAGCGGCCTGGTGGCGGAGCTCGCGGCCCTGCGCCGGGATTTTCCGCAGCTCTGCCCGCGGCGCTGGGTCCAAGGCCGTCGCACGGACGGCTCCTTCGGGGTCCTCTGGCTGACGCCGCAGGCCACTGAGATGACCGAACCGGACTGGAATTTCCCCGAGGGGCGATTCTTGTCCTACGTGCTCGGCCCGACGGAGCAAGGCAAGCCTGCCCTCTACGTCGTGCTCAATGCCGCCAACGAGACGATCGAGTTCATCCTTCCCGCTTTGCCCGAATACCGGCGCTGGACGCTGCTCGTCGATTCGACGTCGAAGCCGCGTGCCCGCGAGGAGCTCGCCTCGGGTTCGGCCTTGCAGGCGCCACCCCGCTCGGTTCTGGCATTTGCGGGGACGGCATGACGGGCGGCGTGCGTTTCGGCGCCGAATTGCATCCCGACGGCGTCACCTTCCGGCTGTGGGCCCCGGCGGCGAAGCGCGTCGAGATCATGCTCGACCGTGCCCATACCATGCAGGCGCTGGCGGGGGGTTGGTATGAAGCCCATATCCCCGGGCTGCGCGCAGGCGCGCTTTACAAATATCGCATCGACGGCGAGATCGAGGTCCCCGATCCGGCCTCGCATTTCCAGCCTAGCGACGTCACCGGACCTAGCGAGGCGATCGATCATGCGCGCTTCGCATGGCGAACGGCGGAATGGCGCGGTCGGCCGTGGCAGGAGGCGGTCGTCCTGGAGCTTCATGTAGGGACATTCACGCCCGGCGGCACGTTTCGATCCGCCATCGAGCGCCTCGACGAGGTGGCCGACGCCGGCGTGACTGCGATCGAATTGATGCCGATCGCCGATTTCGCGGGGCGCAGGAACTGGGGCTACGACGGCGTCATGCTCTACGCGCCGGACAGCAGCTACGGCCGTCCGGATGATTTGCGGGCCTTGATCGACGCGGCGCATGCGCGCGGGCTGATGGTCCTGCTCGACGTCGTCTACAATCACTTCGGCCCTGAAGGCAACTATCTGCGCCGCTATGCGCCGGAGTTCTTCGCTCCCGCGCATACGCCGTGGGGAGATGCCGTCGACTATCGCGTTCCGCAGGTGCGCGCGTTTGCGATCGAAAATGCCCTGCATTGGCTCGCGCACTACCGCTTCGACGGTCTGCGGGTCGACGCCGTTCACGCCATCGTCGAGCCAGGGCAGCCCTCGATCCTGCATGATCTGAGCGCCCGGGTCGGAGAACTCGCCGCCGCCGGCGGGCGTAGGATCCATCTCGTGCTCGAGAACGACGACAATCGCGCGAGCCTGCTCGATCCGCGCACGGATCCCTCGCAGGGGAAATACCGTGCCCAGTGGAACGACGACTACCACCACGCCTGGCACGTTCTCCTGACCGGCGAGAGCAAGGGCTACTATCAGGACTATGCCGATCCCGGCCGCCACTTGGCGCGCGTGTTGGCCTCGGGATTCGCCGCGCAGGGCGATATCTCTCCTCACCGTCAGGGCCGGCGGCGCGGAGAAGCATCCGGCTTCCTGTCGCCGCTGGCCTTCGTCAATTTCCTCCAGAACCACGACCAGATCGGCAACCGTCCGCTGGGCGAGCGGCTGGCGACGCAGGCCGACGAAGCTGCGCTTTCCGCGGCGCTGGCCGTCACGCTGCTCGCCCCGATGCCGCCGCTCTTGTTCATGGGCGAAGAATGGGGGGCAACCCAGCCGTTTCCGTTTTTCTGCGATTTCCCCGAGCCGCTGGCCGCAGCGGTGCGCAAGGGTCGGCGCGAGGAGTTCAAGGCCGCGTATGCCGAGCTCGGCGATGCCATTCCCGATCCGCTCGCGGAGGCGACCTTTCGGTCGGCCGTCCTCGATTGGAACGGCCGCGCCGCGCCGCAGGGGCGCAAGCGGCTCGGCTTTGTCCGCGACCTGCTGCGCACCCGGCAAAGCGAGATCGTGCCTCACCTCGCGAGCGCGGCGTTCGGCTCGGCGCAATGGGAGAGGGCGGTGCTGGCGGCGAGCTGGTCGCTGGGCCATGCAACGGCGCTCGCGTTGCTGACCAATTTGTCGAACGCCGCGGCCGATCGGCCGCCGCGCTTTCGATCGGGTCGGCCGATCTGGGGCGGCGATCCCGGCGACGTGCTGCCGCCTTGGAGCGTGTTCTGGAGCATCGGAGCGGTCTGATGCCGCCGACCCTCCCGCTCGCAACCTACCGTCTGCAACTCACGCCGAGCTTCGGTTTCGATGCCGCCGCCGCCGCGGTCCACTACCTGAAGGCCCTCGGCATCAGTCATCTCTATGCATCGCCGTTCCTCAAGGCGCGCGCAGGCAGCAGCCATGGTTACGACGTCGTGGACCACGGCGCGCTCAATCCCGAGCTCGGTGGCGAGGAAGCCTTCGCCCGCTTGTGCGCCGCGCTCGAGCGGGAGGATGTCGGGCTCATCCTCGATTTCGTGCCCAACCACATGGGCGTGCATTACGCCGACAATCCCTGGTGGCTCGACGTGCTGGAATGGGGACCGAAATCGCCGCACGCGGCTTCCTTCGACATCGATTGGCTGTCGCTGCCCGGCCACCCGCGCACCGGGGTCTTGATCCCGGTCCTCGGGAGCTCGTACGGCGAAGCGCTCGAAGGCGGCGAGATCGAGCTTCGCTACGATCCGGCCGAAGGCAGCTTTTCGGCCTGGTATTACGAGCATCGGCTCCCGATCGATCCGAGCCGTTACGGCGAGATCCTGCGCAAGGTGGTGACCGAGGCCGGCGCGGCCGAAACGCCGGTGGGCCGCACGCTGCTCGAACTGGCGGCACGCTATCGCGGCCCGGGCAATCCCGCGCGTCAGCAGGCGCCCGCGTTCAAGGCCGAGCTCGCCGCCATCGCCGGCGCCGGGGACATCGTCGGCCGCGGCCTGTGCGCCTACCAGCCGAAATCAGGCGCCGCCGGCGCCGCGCTCGCGCTGCATCACCTGCTCGAGCGCCAGCATTATCGGCTTGCGAATTGGCGGCTGGCCGGCAGCGAGATCAATTACCGGCAATTCTTCGACATCAACCTGCTGGCCGGACTGCGGGTCGAGGACCGTGCCACCTTTACCGCGGTTCACGCGCTCGTCGGCCGCCTGATCGCCCAGGGGTGCTTGCACGGCCTGCGCCTCGACCACATCGACGGCCTGCGCGACCCGCACCAGTATTTCCGCCGGCTGCAGCGTCTGATCGAGGTGAACCAGCCCCCCGGCGGCCGTGGCCTTTACGTGGTGATCGAGAAGATCCTCGCCGATGGCGAACGGCTGCCGCGGTTTGCCGGCGTCGCCGGAACGACCGGCTACGAATGGCTCAACGTGATCTCGCGCGTTCTCGTCGACGATCGAGGTCTTGCCGGCCTCGAGCAGACTTGGCGCGAGGTGAGCGGCGATCAGCGCAACTTCGACGCGATCGTGATCGAGGCGAAACGGCGCGTGATTGCGAACCTGCTGGCGAGCGAATTCAGCGTATTGGCCCGCCTGCTCGCCCGCGTCGCCGCCGGGCACTACGCCAGCCGCGATTACGCCGGCGACCGCCTGCGCGCCGCGTTCGAACTCTTCATCCTGCATTTCCCGATCTATCGCACCTATCTGACGCCTTCGGGCCCGAGTCGGGAGGATCGCGCGATCATCGAGACGGCGCTGGCGAAGGCCCGCGCCGACTGGTTCGGTCCCGACCTCGACATTTTCGACTTCCTGCGCGATGCGCTGACGCTCGATCTCGTGGCTGCGGGCCGGACCGGCTACAGCATCGCGCGCGTGCGTCGTTTCGCATTCAAGGTCCAGCAGTTCACCGGCCCGATGATGGCCAAATCGCTGGAGGACACCGCCTTCTACCGTTATCACCGGCTGCTGGCGCTCAACGAAGTCGGCGGCGACCCTGCCGCCGGCGGGCTGACGGTTGCCGACTTTCACGAGCGCATGCGGGAGCGGGCGGCGAAGGCGCCGCATGGCCTGACTGCGACTGCCACCCACGACACCAAGCGCGGAGAGGATGCGCGGGCGCGGCTCTGCGCGCTCACGGAGCTTGCCGACGCGTGGGCGCACAGCGTTCGGCAATGGCGGGAGCTCAATGCGGGCTTGATCAACTCCTGGGGCGCTGCGCGTATTCCATCAGCGGCGCACGAATACATGCTGTATCAGGCTCTGCTCGGCGCCTGGCCGCTGGACGGCCCGGACGCCGCTTTTGTCGAGCGCATGGTGGCCTATGCCATCAAGGCGGCGCGCGAAGGCAAGCAGCAAACCAGCTGGCGCGCTCCCGACGAGAGCTACGAGACCGGCCTCGAGCAGTTTCTCCGCCGCCTGCTCGATCCCGCGCGTTCGCGCGGGTTCATCGAGGATTTCGACGCCTTCGCGCGTCGCGCCGCCTTGATGGGCGCGCTGAACAGTCTGACCCAGACCGCCTTGAAGATGGCGGTGCCGGGAATCCCCGATCTCTATCAGGGCACCGAGCTCTGGGATTTGTCCCTGGTCGACCCCGACAACCGGCGGCCGGTCGATTTCGAGGCGCGCGCATCGATGCTGACATCGTTGGCTGGCACGCATGATTGGCGGAGCTTGGCGGCCGGCTGGCCGACCGGCCGCCTCAAATTCGCGCTCCTTCGCCAGTGTCTCGCGCTGCGGCAACAGCTCCCGGAGGTCTTCACCAACGGCGCCTATCGGCCGCTTAAGGTCGCAGGTCCGCACGGCGACGAGGTCATCGCCTTCGCCCGGGTCAGCGGGCGGGACGCCGTCATCGTGGCTTGCGCCCGATGGTTCGGGCGCGCGACAGAGAACGGCAGGCGATGGCCGTCCGGCGAGGCGTGGAACGCGTCGCTGGCCCTCGACGGCTTCTCTGATGTCAGTGACGTGCTTGCCGGCGGCAGGCCGATGGCGGAGTCGAAGTTGCCCGCTTCGGACTTGTTCCAAGCAATTCCAGTCGCGCTGCTCCGGGCGGTCCGGGTGTCGGGCAGGAGCGAGCACCGCGCGCGGACGCCCTGACTTGGACGCTTGATCCCGCCGGATGAGCCCAGCGCGAGCCCATGGAAAAGGCCGTCCGGGGTCTTGGGCCGGACGGCCTCGCGGATGTCGTGCCGACCGACCAAGGATCGGTTCCCTCCCTCCGCAGATTCGCTATGTACTCATGACGCAAAGCCGCGGCAATCGACGACCCCGTCTCGCCTCTCATTATCAACAAGCAATTGCACGCATCGGCTGGCGATCGGAGCGCGAGTTTCCGAGCCGCTGCTCCGGCTCGGCAAACGAGCTTGCAGAGGTTGCGAAGCGGCTCAGGCGGCGCTCTCCATCGCCCATTCCTCCCGCAGGTTGTCGAGGTCGCGGTAGATCGAGGCCACCGCCAGAAGCTTGCCGTCGCGCCGATAGCGCACCAGGCAGTCGCGCGCCGCGATGTCGCCCTCGATCTCGAGCTTGTCCCACTGCTCGGCGTGGCCGACATAGTTGATCGGCACGTCGTAATGCTGGCTCCAGAAGAACGGGGCATCGGCGAATCGCCGGCGCTGTCCCAGCATGTTGCGCGCCGCGGTCTGGCCCTGGCGCTCGGCGACGACCCAGTGCTCGATCCGCAGGGCGTCCCCGCTGACGGGGTCCGGCCAGCGCGCAATGTCGCCTGCGGCGTAGATCCCGGGCACGCTGGTCTCCAGGTATTGATCGACCACGACGCCGCGGTCGATGGCGAGGCCGGCGCGTTCGGCGAGCGCGGTCCGGGGCCGCACCCCGATGCCGACGACCACCAGGTCGGCCGGCACGGTCGTTCCGCCCTTGAGCCTGACGTTGCGCGGCTCGATCGCGGCCGCCGTCTCCTCGAGATGGAAGACGACGCCGTGCTCGGCGTGCAGTGCGCGAATGAAGTCGCCGAATTCGCGCCCGAGCACGCGCTCCATGGGGCGCCGCTCCGGCGCCACGACATGCACCTCGAGCTCGCGGGCACGCAGCGAGGCGGTGACCTCGAGCCCGATGAAGCTCGCGCCGATCACCACGGCACAGCGCGCCGCCTTGGCCTGCGCGATGATCGCGCGCGCGTCGCCGAGCGAGCGCAAGACGTGGACGTGCGGCTGGTCGGCGCCCGGAATAGCGAGGCGAACCGGTTCGGCGCCGGTCGCCAGCAGCAGCTTGTCGAACGCCAGGTTGCGCCCGCCCGCGATCGTCACCTGCCGCGCCCTGGCGTCGATCGCGGTGACGTCGGCGCCGAGCTCGAGCTCGATCGCTTGCTCGGCGTAGAATTCGGGCGGCTTGAGCGGCATCCAGTCCTCCGGCGCGTTGCCTGCGAGGTAGTCCTTCGAGCAGTTCGGCCGGTCGTAGGGCGCCGCGTCGTCGGCGGAGAGCAACGTCACGCTGCCGGCAAAGCCTTCGCGCCGCAGCATCTCGGCCGCCGCGAATCCGGCCGCCCCGCCGCCCACGATCACGACGCGCTCGGATTTTGCGCCTGCGGCCTGCGCCCGGTCAGGCCGGCGCCGATCGGCCGGCGCGCGCTTGTCGCCCACGACGACCTTGCCGTCGCGGCGCTCCACGCGCCAGCACGGCAGCGGATTGAAGGCCGGTGCGCCGATCGCCTCGCCGGTGCGCAGGCTGAAGCGGGCATGGTGCCAGGGGCATCGTACGGTGTCGTCGACGAGGAGCCCGTCGGCGAGCGGCCCGCCGTAGTGCGAGCAAGTCGCGCCGATGGCGAAGAACTCCTCGCCGCGGCGCGCCAGCACGACCGGCTCCTCGCCCACATGTCCGCCGAGCAGGCCGCCGTCGGCGACCTCCTCGGGCGCGATGCCTTGCACGAGATCGGGGCCGGTCGGTTTCGATGGCTCGGCGCTCATTGGCGTCTCCTACATCGGTGGAAACCCAACTCGATCAGTAACCACAGGCCGCAAGAGGAGAAATGCGGGCACCGAGCAGATGTTCCGCCGTCGCCGCACCTGCATCAAGGCCTCACCTCTGCAAGCGCGTTTTGGCGGGCTCGGCGGATGCCCTTGCCTGCCGCGAGCGACATCACGTCCGCGCGGCGCGCAGAGATTCATTTCGCGTGCTGCGCCACCTGCTCGAGCGCCGGCTTCCACAATTCCTGCTGGCTGCGGACGAAGGCCTCGGCTTCGGCGGGGGAGGCCGGATGCACGTAGGAGCCGCGCGCGGCGAGCTTGTCCTTGACCTCCGGCTTGACCAGCACCGCACGCAGGTCGTCGCTGACCTTGTGCACGAACGCCTCCGGCGTGCCGAGCGGCGCCACCACCGCCTGCCAGCCGGTGGCGACGACCCCGGGCAGGGTCTCCGCGATGGTCGGCACATTCGGGAAGGCGGGGAGCCGGTGCGCCGAGCCGGCCGCGATCGCCTTGAGGGCGCCTGATTGATAGGCGCCGGCGAGACCCGAATAGCCTTCGATGATCATGGGAATCCGACCGCCGATGATGTCGCCGAGCGCCTGCGCGGAGCCGCCGGTATAGGGAACGATTTGCAGCTTGATGCCGGCGCGCAGTTGGAGCAATTCGCCGGTCAAGTGCGTGAGCCGTCCCACGCCGGTGACCGCATAGGAGATTTCGCCGGGCCGACTTTTGGCCAGTGCGATCAGCTCCGGCAGCGTATTGACGCCGAGTGAGGGCGCCACACCGACGAACATCGGCTGCTCGGCCGTGAGCCCGATCGGCACGAAATCGCGCGGCAGATAGAGCGGAAGGTTCGCCGCCTTCCCCGGCACTGCAAGGAACACCGACAGGGCGGGCGCATACAGACTGTAGCCGTCGGGCGCGGCCTCCGCCGCGACTTTCGCCGAAATGGCGCCGCCGGCGCCGGGATGGTTCACCACGATGACCTGCTGGCCCCAACGCCGGCTGAGCCCCTCGGCGATGATCCGCAATGCAGTGTCCACGGCGCTGCCCGGCCCCGAATCCGAGATGATCTTCACGGATTTGCTCGGATAGCTCGCGGATTGCGCGGAGGCTGCGCTGGCGGCCGTTATCGGCAGCAGCCAGAGCAATGCAAATGTCAACCAACGGCGACGGATCGCCATGTTCTTTCCTCCCTGGACGTGACGCGCGGCCGCCGGCGCGCGACTACAAGGCGATGCGTGCCGGCAGCATGCCCGCTGCCCGCTCGCGAAGACCCGAGACGTCCGGCGGAGGGCAGTTCCGAGAGATTAGACGACTTTCCCGCCCTTGGAAGGGAGCCTCGAAACCGGCTCGTCCTGGGCACACCGTTAGCGAAGATCAACCTCTGTCCGCAGTCCTCCCGGCCGGGCTCGCGCGCCACGGCGTATTGTGGCGGGCGGTAACCGGCCAGTGCGCATCGGTCGAGATGCCGAGCATCGCCACATTGCCCCGAAATAAACGCCGGAGATCGTTTTTCGAAGCTGCTGAACATATGTAGTGTCAGGTATGGCGCGCTCCTTCTTTGGAACGCATAGTGGCATATCAGCGGTTCCGCTCCTTGCTCTCAAGCACCGAAAAGGAATATCGCCAGCGCGCCGATAGAGTGTTTGGCCGCCTGGTAATTCGCGTTTTGGGGAAGATGAAAGCCCCGGCAACGATACATACCGGGGCTTCATTCATGTCGACGCGAGTTGGGGGACGAGCGCGCGACATTCGCCAATGAACTAGACATGAAACCGCGATAAACAAGACAGTGCCCATGACGTAGTGGGTATCCATGCACGCTTGTTGAAGGGCGGTTCAACGGCGTGCCCAATCGCTGTCGTCCATCGGTCACTACAAATATCCGAGCCGGACTTGAAGCTTGGTCACATCTGCGAGGCCTCGCCAGGAGTTTTTGCATTGTCACCCGGGGCCTGTGAGCCTCGTCGCCGGGTTGCCGGCAAAACACCTGATCTGACCGCTGCGGCGAGTTCGGGGCTACCGTCCAGGCGGCTGCCGGACGGCAGCCTTCGTGGGATGCGATCGATAACGCCGTAGGCAGGTTCCGTGGTCGGCCATCAGACGCCACGGCAAGATTGGTCAATATTATACAGAACTCAACTTCGGCATGAGCCCTACCGTTACTGAATTCAGGCATTGAGTTCTAAGCCTTGATCGGGCAAGGCCTGCGCGGATTTCACCCCGCTAAATCCTGAGGTTAGTAGCAGAGCGTGTAGCGTCGAGGATTAGCGAGCATTGGGGGGCCCGAGGAAATGCGCCCCCGCCGCGGTTGGACGGATTGATGGTTCGGATGCCCGGTGCGGTCGGGGCGGAGAGGCTTTATGGAACTAAACAGGTTCAGGAAACAATTCAACGACATCGTAGATGCGTGTGCACTCGCCCAAGCCATTGTCGACACCGTTC
The DNA here is from genome assembly GCA_963758945.1 of uncultured Alphaproteobacteria bacterium. Classification (GTDB taxonomy): domain Bacteria; phylum Pseudomonadota; class Alphaproteobacteria; order Rhizobiales; family Xanthobacteraceae; genus VAZQ01. Next base: position 477,419 of record CAVWXY010000006.1, read on the forward strand.
GCGAGCCTGTTCTGGTGTTCGACAAGGACTTGCGCGTGATAGCCGCGAGCCGCTCTTTCTATTCGGTCTTCAAGGTTAGCCCCCAGGACACCCAAGGCAGGCTTCTTTACGAGTTGGGCGATGGCCAATGGGATATTCCGAGGCTTCGACTGCTGTTGGAAAAAATCATACCCGAGCAGGGCGTGATGGAGGACTATGAGGTCGAGCACGAGTTTCCCGGCGTCGGACACCGCACGATGCGCTTGAACGCACGGCAGGTGTTCTATGAGGGAGGTGCCGATACGACTATTTTGCTTGGGATAGAGGACGTCACCGGGCAGCGCGCCTCGGAGCGTGAAAAGGAGGAGCTGCTACGGCAGAAGGACGTATTGCTCGAGGAGATGCAGCATCGTGTCGCCAATAGCTTGCAAATCATTGCCAGCATAATTCTGATGAAAGCGCGGACGGTGCAATCGGCAGAGACGCGCCTTCATCTACAAGACGCTCATTCGCGGGTCATGTCCATTGCGGCTGTGCAGAAGCACCTCCATGCATCGGGGGCCAGCGGGCCGATCGAAATAACGCCTTATCTCTCAAAGCTGTGCGAGAGCCTCGCAACCTCGATGATCGGCGACATTCGGCCAATCTCGCTGAAGGTATTCGGCGACGGAGGAAGTGCGACTCCCCGTCAGGCCGAATGCCTCGGCTTGATCGTCACGGAACTTGTGGTGAATGCTCTGAAGCATGCGTTCCCCAACGACAAGAGTGATGGTCGGATAACCGTCGGGTATGATGCCGCAGGGACGAATTGGAAGCTCTCGGTCACTGACAACGGGATTGGCAGGCCAGACGGTGTCTTTGCTCAAGCAAAAACCGGGCTCGGCACGAGCATCGTCAAGGCGCTCGCGCAACAGCTCGGTGCCCAGGTGGAAACTTCGGCCGACCCAAAAGGAACGACCGTGTCGGTCACTCGCGCCACGTTTTCGGCGAAGACGTCGAGCCGCGTGAAAGGGCGGATCGACGTTAGCCGCAATCGCGATGAAAAGGTATTCAAGGGCGGCAATCCAGCACCGAGTATTCCCGGAAGAACGAGCAATATTGCTCATTCTCAAATCACCCTGCAATGACTTGTGCACCGATTTACACGGAACAACTTTAGCGCACCCGAGTTTGATCTACGGCTCGGGCCGTTAATCCAACGAAGATCAATATTATGAATCGTTTTCTACTGTCCTTTGCTGCGGTCGCGACCGTCCTCGCAACAGGCTCGCTGTGCCGAGCCGCGTCGACGCGTCGCCATTGAGCGCGTCGATAGGTGCCGATCTGGCGATCGAAGCGCTCGCTCCGATCCAGAACGTCGCGTTTTGCTTTTACGTGGATGGCTGGAATGGTCCAGGCCTCTACCAGTGCGGCTTCCAGCGCCGACAAGGTATGGGCTGGCACGGTCCTCGCGGCGGAGAGGATCACCGTGGCCGCGTTGTCGATCACGACCGCCGCGGCCATCAATCCAATGGGCTAGGCATTCACATTCAAACTGAAGGGCGCGGTGGGCGCTACTGAGCCTCTCACCGATCCTCATGAACTCGGCCCCCCTTTCTAAGGGGGGCTTTGTCTTAGGATGCTGCGATGAACGAAGATCTTTTGGCGGTGCCGCCGGGAACATGGGCAGCAAAATGCAAGAAGGCTCGGGCGCGTCACGGGCGACGCGAAAAGCCAAGCCGATGGGCTGATTGACCAGGGGCAGTAGGGACGGCCAGGATCTCTTAATGGTCAAGCAAAAGACTGCCGGCTGCACCCGCATTCTGCATGCAGGCGCGCTTGTGCGTTTCGGGTTCCAATTGGCAAAGACAGAGAGTTTCATGACATGCAAATGCACTTTCCCGCTTTTCATGCAGAATATTGGATTTATGTGCTCGCAGCCTGCGTGATAGTCGTCTTTGGCGCCCTCCTGTACACGGCGGATGGGCCGATCAAATTTTCCAGCTGCTGTTAGACGGCGCCGAAGCGGACCCAGACGCCGGCTCGGGCGGCGACCTATCCTCTTGGAGCGACACCGCTTTCGTCCGACGGAGCCGCACTCCGCACATTCGGCAAGCGATGTTTCGCCCACGTGAAGCCGCACGCAGCGGGGGATGCGCGCAAACGGGTCGGTGCGGTATGAGGGGGCCTGGACGCTTTGCGATGGCGTCTCAGTCGATGGCATGACGCTCTTCAACGGGGGGCATGTTGTCGAGGATAAATGTCGAGCTGGTGACGCCGGGGTCACGCTCGCGTTCCACGAATTCGAACTGAGACACTACTGGAGGGGAGCCAGTTCTTCATTTCAGCGTCGAAATTTGCCATAAATAGTTGCTCCGCTTCGCACTGTCTTCGTCCTGGAAAAGGGAGCTGTCCTTGAGCAAGAAGAGGGCTCTGACCGTGAGGAAGCGGGGGAAGGCCTCGTTCGATCCCAAGATGTTTCTCACCACGGCGGGTGAGGGAAAATCGATATCCAAGTACCGGAAGGACCAAGTCGTTTTCTCGCAGGGACAGGTTGCGGACGCGGTTTTTTACGTCCAGCAGGGCAAGGTCAAGCTCACTGTCGTTTCCGAGCAAGGCAAGGAAGCGGTGATTGCAATCCTGGGACCAGGCCAGTTCTTCGGCGAAGCATGCCTGAATGGCCATCCGCTGCGCATCGCAACCACGAGGGCGATCGATGCATGCGTGATCACTCGCCTGGAGAAGGCGATCATGATTGCGACCATTCACGATGAGCCGGAATTTTCCGAGCTGTTCATGTCGTATCTGTTGACTTAGCAGCAGTCGAATTGAAGAGGACTTGATCGACCAATTGTTCAATTCGAGCGAAAAGCGCCTCGCCCGCCTTCTCCTTCTCCTGGCAAATTTCGGCAAGGAAGGCAGGCCGGAGCTGATCATAGGAAAGATCAGTCAGGAAACGTTGGCGGAGATGATCGGTACGACCCGATCTCGCGTAAGCTTCTTCATGAACAAATTCCGCAAATTGGGTTTCATCGACTACAACGGAAAACTGGAAGTCCATAATTCCTTGTTGAACGTGGTTTTGCACGACAAGCCCGAGATCAAGATGAGGGATGAAGCAATCGGTGCAGAATAAATTCTGCAATAGGCTGATTGCGCGCGGTTTTCTCGCATCATAGTGCGGACTTCCGCGGCGCACTGCCCTGCTGCCGGTCGGTCTTTCCTTCCGGTGCTTTCTGGTCATGTGCCGCCGCGGCCGGCGCTTCGCGGCGTTCGTTTGCCTTGCGCAGATGTGTGCCAGCGACCGCCGTTGCCCGGGTGATTTAAGCCAGTCCGAGCGTGCGAACCCTGGAGTTCGGCTGACTTTGCTCTACCGCGAAGCGGAAACCGGCAAGCGCCTCATGAGCGGCGCGCAGGCGGCCGGCATCGTCGCTGATCTCCCTATCACTGATCTTCGATGAAATCGGATCGTGGCGTGTGATGTAGTTGGACGCTCGGCGGGAGAGTTGGTCCGCCTTTGCAACGACGTCATCGTTGCACACCAGGAGAGACAAAATATTCTCAATTCCGCATTGCACGTTGTGAAAGTGATGAGAGCTGATTACCCCGCGAGATCTCTCCTCGAGCTGGGCACCGATGAGCTTTAAGAAGCTTGCAATGTGGGCTGAAAGCATGGGTACTCTTGGCTGCCTTCGTAAATCTGCCCCGTGAGAAGCAGGACGACGAGGATAATCAGGATGATGCCGATGGCGCCGATGCCACCGTGACCATACCCGTACCCATAGCCGCCGAATCGGCCGCTGAACCCGCCGAGCAGGAAGATGATGAGGATGATAACGAGGATGAGTCCGATGGACATGGTGGGGTCCTGTTTTGTTTCAGCGATCTGAGCGGCACGACGACGAACACCGCGAGCGACGCGCAGGCGATACCGAGCGAGCGCCGGAACGCCAAATCGGTCGAGACGCCTCGGGAGCATGCCGCCATCGGAGACCTCCATAGCCCTGGCCGCGCGGCCGGAGGATGACGGCTATCGTTGACCAGATTACGTGCGCGGACGGGCGACGTCTGAGCAAAATTGCTCACGTCGTCGAGAACGCCGAGCAGGTGCATGTGTCGCCGCGCGCGAGCGCGCGCGCGGATCGAGCGCGGATCCCTCACTACCTCGCGCCAACGCACTCCTTTTGAGCGTTATTGTGCCTGCCGACGGGTCGCAAGCTGCTGTCAGCCGCGAACCGCCGCGCGCGGCGACTCATCGCGCGCACACCGGTGCGGCGACACGCGAGCTGCGGCGTACCCGCGGCCGTGCGGCGCATTTCGACGTTCGGCAAGCACGGCGAACGCCGCGCGCCCGCTCTGATCTAAGTTGGTCGTCGGTTTTCGGGCGGGTCTTCAAGTCTTGACGGTGACTTCTACGACGAGCTTTCCGCCCCCGACATCCTGCTCGGACCAGGTGATCTTTGCTCGCACGTGATCCTCGTCGAGAGGCGCCATTTCGATCTCTACGCCTTTTGCCATGGTCGCTCTCCTCTGATGTCGGGAGCTACACACTCTTGCGTGCACGGATGTTGTGTTCCGCGAAATATCATATTTGGCCCATTGCGGCCGTGCTGTAAATTTGCCCCGCAATCCGCACGACTGCCCATCATGGATGAGTTGCACCATCGCATGCCCACAAGGCGGACTATCAAAGCACAAGGGGCGCGGCTTGCGCCGCGCCCCCGTCGGTTGATGCTTTGTCGTTCTGGCCGGATCAGAAGTCCATTCCGCCCATTCCACCGCCGCCGCCCGGCATGGCCGGGGCCGGCGACTGCTTCTTCGGCGCTTCCGCGACCATGGCTTCCGTGGTCACCAGCAGCCCCGCGACCGAGGCCGCGTCCTGCAGCGCGGCACGCACCACCTTGGCGGGGTCGATGATGCCCTTGTCGACCATGTCCACGTAGTCCTCGCTCTGGGCGTCGAAGCCGTAGGTCTCGGACTTGTTCTCCATGATCTTGCCGACCACGATCGAGCCCTCGACGCCGGCGTTCTCGGCGATCTGCCGCAGCGGCAATTCCAGCGCCTTGAGCACGATGTTGATGCCGGCCTGCACATCGGGATTGTCGTCGCTGATCCTGCCGACCGCCTTCTTGGCGCGCAACAGCGCAACCCCGCCGCCCGGCACGATGCCCTCTTCCACGGCAGCGCGTGTCGCGTTGAGCGCGTCCTCGACGCGGTCCTTCTTCTCCTTCACCTCGATCTCGGTGGCGCCGCCGACGCGGATCACCGCCACCCCGCCGGCGAGCTTGGCGAGCCGCTCCTGCAGCTTTTCGCGGTCGTAGTCCGAGGTGGTCTCCTCGATCTGCGCCTTGATCTGGCCGATGCGGGCTTCGATCTCCTTCTTCTTGCCGGCGCCGTCGACGATCGTGGTCTTTTCCTTCTCGATGATGACCTTCTTGGCGCGCCCGAGCATCGCGGTGGTCACGTTCTCGAGCTTGATGCCGAGGTCTTCCGAGATCAGCTGGCCGCCGGTGAGGATGGCGATGTCCTCGAGCATGGCCTTGCGGCGGTCGCCGAAGCCGGGAGCCTTGACGGCGGCGACCTTGAGCCCGCCGCGCAGCTTGTTGACGACGAGGGTGGCGAGCGCCTCGCCCTCCACGTCCTCGGCCACGATCAGCAGCGGCTTGCCCGCCTGCACGATCGCCTCCAGCACCGGCAGCATCGCCTGCAGGCCCGAGAGCTTCTTCTCGTGCAGCAGCACGAAGGCGTCCTCGAGCTCGGCCAGCATCTTTTCGGCGTTGGTGATGAAGTAGGGCGAGAGATAGCCGCGGTCGAACTGCATGCCCTCGACGATCTCGACCTCGGTCTCCAGCGCCTTGGCCTCCTCGACCGTGATGACGCCTTCGTTGCCGACCTTCTGCATCGCCTCGGCGATCATCTTGCCGACCTTGGTGTCGCCGTTCGACGAGATGGTGCCGACCTGCGCCACCTCCGCGGACGAGCCGACCTTCTTCGAGCGCTTCTGGATGTCCTTCACCACCGCGGCGACCGCGATGTCGATGCCGCGCTTGAGGTCCATCGGGTTCATGCCGGCGGCTACCGACTTGGCGCCTTCCTTGACGATCGCCTGCGCCAGCACGGTCGCGGTGGTGGTGCCGTCGCCGGCGGTGTCGTTGGTCTTCTGGGCGACCTCGCGCACCATCTGCGCGCCCATGTTCTCGAACTTGTCCTCGAGCTCGATCTCCTTCGCCACCGTCACGCCGTCCTTGGTGATGCGCGGCGCGCCGAAGCTCTTGTCGAGCACGACGTTGCGGCCCTTGGGACCGAGCGTCACCTTCACGGCGTTGGCCAGGGTGTCGACGCCGCGCAGCATCTTGTCGCGGGCATCGCCGCCAAATCGTACGTCTTTCGCAGCCATTTCAAGTCACTCCACGTTGGTTTTGTCCGAGAAACCCGCTCCCGCCGCTCGTCATTGCCGGGCTCGACCCGGCAATCCATCGTCGTGCGAAAAAGACGGATGCGCGGGTCGACCCGCATGAGGGGGAGAAACGACGGGCCGAATTCGCATGCATCCAGCTCAGGCGAGCACGCCCATGATGTCGGACTCCTTCATGATCAGGAGCTCCTCGCCGTCGAGCTTGACCTCGGTGCCCGACCATTTGCCGAACAGCACGCGGTCACCGGCCTTGACGTCGGGCGTGATGATCTTGCCGCTCTCGTCGCGGCCCCCCGGGCCCACCGCGATGACCTCGCCCTCCGAGGGCTTCTCCTTGGCGGTGTCGGGAATGATGATGCCGCCCTTCGATTTCTCTTCGGCATCGATGCGCCGGACGACCACGCGATCGTGCAGCGGACGGAACTTGGTCTTGGCCATTCTGGATATCCTCACAGGCGTTCTGGGCAGGGCTTCAAGTCTTTGATTGACAAGGCCGATTTGGAAGGATGTTAGCACTCGATGTTCATGAGTGCCAACACAAAGCGCAAATAGGGTCTGGCCGGGAAGGTGTCAAGCCGGCGGCGCGCCGCGCGCATCCGCCGAGGGGAAACCGCCCGCCGCGAAGGCAGACGCGTCATTTTGTTCCTACTTTGTTCTTGCGCGTCCAACCGTGCCGGTACAAAGAAGCGCACGCTTCAAAAGGGCGGTAGTTCTGCCCCCCTGCACCCCCCCCCACACCCTCCCCCCCCAAACCCCCCCCCCCCCCCGGTCTCCCCCCCCCCCCCCATCCCACGGCGCAACCCGGGAAAAGGCCGGGGGGGCCCGCAAAACTTCACAATCTCTCATTTAGGAGGTGCTGCGCCCCGGCCGCCCCCCCCCACCCCGCGCACCCCCCCCCCCAACACCTACCCCCCCCCACCCCCCCCCCCTCTCCCCCCCCCCCCCCCCCCCCCCCCCCCCCCCCCCCCACCGACACCCCCCACACACCTCCCTCACGAGCGGCGCGCGCCCCCCCCCCCCCCCCCCCCCCCCCCCCCCCCCCCCCCCCCCCCCCCCCCCCCCCCCCCCCCCCCCCCCCTCCCCCCCCCCCCCCCCCTCACCCCCCCCTCTCTCTCCCCCCCCCCCCCCCCCCCCCCCCCCCCCCCCCCCCCCCCCCCCCCCCCCCCCCCCACAAAAAACACCCCCCCCCCCCCCCCCCCCCCCCCCCCCCCCCCCCCCCCCCCCCCCCCCCCCCCCCCCCCCCCCCCCCCCCCCCCCCCCCACCCACCACCAAAAACAAACTATACCCCCCCCACCCCCCCCCCCCCCCCCCCCCCCCCCCCCCCCCCCTCTCGCTGATGTCGCCGAAGGAGCCATTCCCCGCAGGTTCCTTCCGATGCTGTTGTCGGTCTTCCGCAACGCCTCTTGAGGATCGGCGTCCCCGCCACTCACCGCCCCGCGCGCGGCAGCGCCCGCTCGTAATAGCCGAGGTCGATATAGCGCTCGGGCGCGGCGGGCTTGCCGCCTTCGATCTCGGCGCGCAGCGCGAGCGCGTTGTTGAAGCCGTCGAGGTCGAACTTGGCGTCGGGGGTGAAGCCGAACCGGGGATCCATCAGCAGCTCGTAGGTGCGCTCCGCCTCCTTACCGGAGATCTTCAGCTTCTCCATCAGCAGCGCCACGTTCTCGGCGCGGTTTTCGGGGTCGCGAGTCCACCGCAGCGCCGCGATATAGGCGGCGATGTAGCGCTCGAGCACCGCCGGATGCGCGCGCGCCCAGGCCCGCATGGCGAAGACGCCGCCGGCCTGGTAGGGGCCGAGCAGATCGATGGTCCGCCCCAGGCTTCTCATGCCGAGCCCTTCGGCCTGCACCGTGAACGGCAGGTTGAGAATGGCCGCGGCGTTGTCCTTGCTCTCGACCATCGCCTTGAAGCGGAACACGCCGGCGCCGACCGGCTTGACGGTGTAGTCGGTGCCGTCCTTGAGCCCGTGCAAGGCCAAGATTTTCTTCGCCTGCAGCGCATAGGCGGTGTCGGGCGCATCGACCACCAGCGTGCGGCCGCGCATGTCGGCGAAGGATTTGATCTCCGGCTGCACGAAGAATTCGTTCATTCCGCTGTCGCCGCCGGTGACGATCACCACGTCGTGCTTGCCGACCTCGACCATCGCGAGCGCGTTGTCGACGGCGGAATGCACGACATCGAACTTGCCGGCGGCAAGCCCGTCGCGCTGGCTGCGCGAATTCTGCGTGAGATGAAGCTCGATCTTGAACCCGCGCCGCTCGAAAATTCTCTTCGCGATGCCGGCATGGAGCGGAAGGGTCTTGGCTTGGGGAAAGGCATTGACGCGCAGGAGCGTCGGCTCGTCTGCGCCCGCGGCCGCCGTGGCGCCAAGCGCGAGCGCGCCCGTGAGGGTGCCGAACAGCCCGGCTGACCGCCGTGGCGTTCGAATGCCGCTCGCAGCGACGACCTGAACGAAACAAGCCATGAATTTCCTCCCTGCGCGGTCTGGGCGGCGCGGCCGGCGATCATAGCGATACGGGCGCGGCTGCGTCCGCCGCCGCGGGCGCGAACGACGACATGGACCGCCGCGCCGGATCGTCTATCTTGCCGCAAAGCCGCGAGGGCGGGGAGGCAGGAATGCGCGCGATTTCGTTGGCCGAGGCGAACAGGATCATCGAGGGCACGTTCGCCTCCGCGAGGAAGCGCAAGGCCTACGCGCTCGCCGCCATCGTGCTCGACGCCGGCGGGCGGGTGAAAGCGTTCCAGAAGCAGGACGGCGCCTCGCTCATGCGCTTCGAGATCGCCTACGGCAAGGCGTTCGGGGCGCTCGCGCTCAACCGCTCATCGCGGCAGGTGCTGCAGAAGGCGAAGGAGAAGCCGGCCTTCATGCAGTCGCTCGCCGAGCTCGCCGACGGCCCGCTGTTCCTCGAGGCCGGCGGCCAGCTCATCCGCGACCCTTCGGGCGAGATCGTCGGCGCGCTCGGGGTCACCGGCGACGTCAACGAGGTCGACGACCTCTGCGCTATCGACGGCATCCATGCCGGTGGGTTCCGCGCCGACGCCGATTTCGACGCCGAGGCGGCGCGGCGCCTCAACATCAAGCTCGATCCCCCGCTGCGCGATCCGCGCCAGAAGGGAGCCGGGACGCGATAAGGCTCCTGGCGGCCGGAACACCTGCCGGGCCTGTTGCGTTGTCGTCGATTGTACAAACGAGGCGCGGCCGTGACACGCAGCAAGGCGCAAGAGTATCGACGCCTCGCACAAGAGTGCCTGACGATGGCGCGCACGGTTTCGACCGAGGAGGCACGGGCCGCCCTGCTCGAGAGGGCAGAAGTCTGGCTTCGCCTGGCAAACGAGCAAGACGACGACAGCGCTGATATCGAGGGGCCACTCCCGCCGAGGCCGGTCGAGGCGGCTCGACCGGTCGTCCAGCAGCAACAGCAGGCCCAGCCCAAAACGGACGACAAGAAAGAAAAGGAATAGGGCCGCCGCTCATGCGATTTGTCGGCGATCGGACGCTTGCCGAAGAGATCCTCGCCATTCCCGCCGCCACCGTGAAGAGCCGCCACCGTGAAGACCTGCATGCTCTGCGCGCGCAAGAAGCTGGCCGAGCTGGTCCAGGGCGGCTGGAAGCGCCTCGACATCAGGGTCGACCCGCCGCGGCGCGATCCGCGCAAGAAGGGGGCCGGGACGCGATGAGCCCTCGGTTTGCCTCATATCTGCCTTGCGCGGGCCTTATTCCCTGCAGCAAAGTGGCGCGGAGCGGGCGGCCGGGATCAGGGGTAATAAAGGATCGTGCGGGGGTGCCTCTCGTTAACCATGCGTCTGATAGACGTGGGTTAAGGTCCGTGCGCAGGCTTGGCGTCATCGGCTCCCGACGCTGCGGACGGGAATCAAAGGGGAGATATCCGATGGGGATTCTCAGATTTCGTTGGTCGCTCGTGGCGGTCGCGCTGTCGGCGCTGTCGCTGGGCGGCTGTGCCACAGGTCCTGGCCCGCAGGGGGACGCTGCCTCGGCCGCGCCGCCGCAACCCGAAATCCCGGCGCGCGTGCGGCCTTCCGAGATCGTCGGCCGTTGGGGCTATGCCGCCTATCACAAGCCGGAGGATCGCGCGCGCACCGAGGCCAATGCGCGCGGGCAGTGCAAGCAGCCATTCGTGATCGGCCAGGGTCCGACCGGCGGGGTAATGATGTATCTCGCCGATTCCAGTCAACTGCAGGAGCTTCGCCTCAAGGGCAGCACGAGCGGCCACGACTATATCGGCCCCGCGGGCCAGACCCCCGGTCCGCAGGACCGCGAGATCCTGTCCTTCGACGGCCGCGTCATGCTGCTCAAGTTCGTCGACCCGGAAACCGACGGGCGCTACGGTACCGGCGTGTTCGTGCGCTGCGCCCCGCGCGCCTGACGGGGCTGGGCCGAGCCGAAGGAGACCGCGCTGTGGCGGCGCGCCGCCTGATTCGCACGCCGCTAGCGGCATGGGAGCGCGACGGGCTCGCGGCGGCGCTCGTCAATGCCGGCCTGCCGGCGGACGACGTCGGCGATCCGCATCTTCTGTTCTGGCGCTTCGAGACCTACGAGGACGTCCCCGTCGGCTTCGGCGGGCTCGAACTCCACGGCGAGGATGCGTTGCTGCGCTCGGTGGTGACCTTGCCGCCGCTGCGCCAGGTCGGCATGGGCGCTGCCATCGTTTCCGCGCTCGAGGTCGAGGCGCGCGCACACAATTGCCGTGCGATCTATCTCCTGACCGCGGCGGACCGGAATTTCTTTGCGAAGCTCGGTTATGCGTCCTGCGCGCGCGCTGATCTGCCGCAAGCCGTCCGCGCCGGCAGTCAATTCGCCGCGCTGCCGGGCGCGGCGGCGATGGTCAAGCGCATCGGCTAGGGCAGTTTCGATGGCTCGCACGCCTTGGTCTCATGGCCGGGCTTGTCCTGTCCCGGCCATCCACGTCTCGTCTCCCGGAGCAGCAAAGGCGTGGATGCCCGGCACCAGCGCCGGGCATGACGAACGGAGGATTGAGCGCCATCCGCGAGGAACCGCGTTCGGTTGACCAGGCGTTGGCCGTGATAGGCTGACATCCCATTCGCCCGCCGCGCCCTCGTCATGCCCACGCTTCGCGATGTCATCGCCGGTCCCTGGCGCGCCGTTTTGGTGCTCGGAGTGACGCAAATTCTGGCCTGGGGCGCGATCTTCTATCCGCCGGTCTTGACCGTCCCGCTGATCGCCGCCGAGCGCGGCTGGTCGATGACCTTTGCCATGGCGGGCTTTTCGCTCGCTTTGTTCACGGCCGGGCTCGTGTCTCCGCGCGTGGGCCTGCTGATCGACCGCTACGGCGGGCATCGCGTCATGCCGGTGGGCGCGCTCCTTGCCGCGCTCGGTCTCGTCCTGATCGCTCAGGTCGATCATCCCGCCGCCTATCTCGCGGTCTGGATGCTGCTGGGCGTGGCCACCGCCGCTTCGCTCTACGACCCCGCCTTCGCTACGCTCGGACGCATCTTCGGCGCGGCGGCGCGCCGCCCGATCACCGCGCTGACGCTGGCCGGGGGCTTCGCGTCGACCGTGAGCTGGCCCACGACCCATCTTCTGCTGGAGGCGGTCGGATGGCGCGGCGCCTATCTGGTCTATGCCGCGCTGCTCGCGGTCCTCGCCGCGCCGCTCCTCGCCTTCGCCTTGCCGCGCACGCGCGCCGATTCCGTCGCGCGACCCGACGGGTCGGCGCCGGTGCCGAGCGCCGTCCTACCGCCGCGGGGATGGCCGTTCGTCCTGGCGGCGGCGGCGTTCGCGGCCTATGCCTTCGTGCCGTCGGGCCTGTCCGCGCATCTGCTGGCGATCTTCGGCCGCGCCGGCATCGACGCGGCGACGGTGGTGACGATCGGGGCGCTGTTCGGGCCGTCGCAGGTCGTGGCGCGCATCTGCGAGCTCGCGTTCGCGCGCCGCGTTTATCCGCTCAACGTCGCGCGCTTCGCCGTGGGCATGCTGCTCGCGGCCTTCGCGCTCTTGGCGCTGCTCGGGCTCACCGTCCCGGCCGCCGCGGCCTTTGCCGTGATGTTCGGCATGGCCAACGGCCTTCTCACCATTGCGCGCGGGGCCGTGCCGCTCGCGCTGTTCGGCGCTGCCGGCTACGGCCATCTCATGGGCCGCATCGCGGGACCGTACCTGGTGATGCAGGCGATCGCACCCCTCGTTCTCGCTTTCGTCGCGGAACACGCCTCCGATCCGGCAGTGCTCGCCGTGGTCGCCGCCTTCGCCGCCATCTCGTTCCTCGGCTTCGTGGCCATGCGCCGGCCGCAAGCAAGCAAGGCTTGACGGGATACGCGCCGTTCGCCGCAACGGCGCAACGCCGACCCTGCGGTTCTGCGCGTTGAGACGATAATCACTGTTTGACGATGACGCGCCGCGCTGACGTGGATGCCGGCGACGAGCGCGGGCATGACGAGTTAAACATCGAGAGCATTGGTGTTAACGCACTGGAAACCATGATACGATGAATGAAACGTTGCTTGCGATCATCGTTAATATTCTACCTTCGGCTTTAGCCTTCCGATGCGTGCTTCACGTGGAAAGGCCGCCGGGGGACGGCGGCCTCTTGCGCCATCGACTTCTCGACGCCGCGTGCGGTCACACGTCTTCGCCGCCGCCGTCGTCGACGTCGAATCCGTCGTCGTCGACGTCGTCTACATCATGGTAGTCCTGCCCGCCGTCGTCGGGACTGCCATCGAGGAGACCGTAGTTGCGGCCGCCGGCGTCGGAAACCGCATTCCCCCGCCCGATGTCGTCGAGCCCAGCTTGGCGGGAGAGCTCGCCTCCGGCGCTGCCGCCGTCCCAGGGGGATGCTCCGGTGGCGCTCGCGGCGGGATCGTAGGCGGCCTGCGCCCCCGCGCGGTGTCCCATCATCGAGCGAATGCCGTCGAGCAGAAGCGAGCCGCCGATCACGCCGGCCGCCGCCGCCGCGGCGGTCCCGAGAAACGAGCCGCCTCCCGCCATTGGCGCCGCTGCCGGTGCCGGCCCGGACGCCGCCGGCGCGCCGCTGCGCCAGGCGGATGACACGCCGGAGGCGGCCTCGGCCGACCGCACCGAGGGCACCGAACCGCGGGTCTCGCGTCGGCCGAACAGGCTGTCGCGCATGCCGCCGAGAAAACTTGTATCGCGCACGGCGGTCTCGGCCGGGGCCCCGCCTTCGAGCTCGCGGATACGGGCGTCGGCGCGCTTGAGCGCTTCGTCTTGCACCAGCACGGTTTGCGCGAGCGCGTAGGGCGCATTGGGGGCCTGCCGCAGACCATCCTTGATCAGGCGCTCGGCCTCCGGGTCGCGCTGGGCGTCCTCCAGCGTGGTCAGCCGGTCGAACAATTCGATGACGAGATTGCGTTCCTCTGGGGTCATGGGTCGCCTTCCTTCCTCCCGTGACGACGGGGAGTCATGTAGGCACCCCCCTTGGCAGCGGAATGACCCGCCACAACAAAAAGATGTCCCGCGCCTTTTCGTTCGTTTGGCCAGCGGGATAGGAACAATCCGAGCTGCCGGCCGGCATCAGCGGGCATTTCGGGCCGGACCTACGCCGCTTCGTGCTCGCTCAATACCATCAGGGGCAAGTCACGGTGGCGCGGCTGCTCGCGCTGGTGCGGGCCTTCGGCATCATCATCTCCAAGCGGCAGCTCGTGCGTCTGCTGATTGCCGGCCAGGACGGTTTCCTTGACGAGGCCCGCGACGTGCTGCGCGCCGGGCTTTCCAGCGCCTCCTGGATCACGGTGGACGACACCGGCGCTCGCCACAAGGCCGCGAATGGCTTCTGCACGCAGATCGGCAATGAACACTTCGCTTGGTTCGGCACCACGGATTCGAAGAACCGCCACAACTTTCTCCAACTGCTGCGCGCCGGCCACAGCGATTATGTCGTCAATGCCGCGGCGCTGGCCTACATGCGACAACGCGCCCTGTCCGGGCCGGTGATCGCCCGCCTGGCCGAACATCCCGAGCGGGTCTTCACCACCCAGGTCGCCTGGACCGCGCATCTCGACCGACTCGGCATCTCGGCTCTCGAGGTCAACCCCGATCCGGTCATGGTCGCCACCGAGGGCGCCTTGTGGGGCAGCGTCAAGGCGCATGGCTTCCTGCCCGACACCGTCATCGTCAGTGACGACGCCGGGCAGTTCAACGTCGGCCCGCACGGCCTGTGCTGGGTCCATGCCGAGCGCCTCGTTCACAAGCTCGATACCTTCACCGATGCGCAGCGTGCGGCCCAGCGCCGAACGCGCGCGTTGATCTGGCGGTTCTATCGCGACCTCAAAACCTATCGTCAGCATCCGATCCAGCAGCGCAAGGCCGCCCTACGGGCACGGTTCGACCGCATCTTCACGCGCAAGACCGGCTTCGTCACCCTCGACCGTCTGCTCGCACGGCTCCATGCCAACAAGCACGAATTGCTGATCGTCCTCGATCGACCCGAAATCCCATTGCACACCAACGGTTCGGAGAACGACGTCCGCTGCCAGGTCACCAAGCGAAAGATCAGCGGCGGTACAAGACAATTCGCGTCAGGCCAGCGCCACCCCGCGGGACGCGAGCAGGGCCGGGAAGGCGTCGCCGGCGAGGAATGCGTATTCCTTCTCGCGCAGCGTCGTGAGGGGATCGAGCCGGCGCAATTGCGCGTCGACGAAGCCGGGATGACACATGACCACGCCGCCGTCGGGCAGGCCGTCGAGGAAGCGGGCGAACAGCGCGGGGACATCCGCGTCGTCGTTGAAATCATAGGCGCCCGCGAAGGCCGGGTTGGTGCGCACTCCCATCGCCGCCGCCGCTCGCCGGAAGCGGTAGCTGAAGACGTCGAGCAGCAGCGCCTTGCGATCGGCAAACCGCGCGGCGAAGGGTAGCGTGCGGCCGCACTGGCGCACCCAGGCGTTCGGCGCGGTCTCCTTCACCACCTCGAGGAAGGCGTCGCTGATCTGCGGCAGCAGGTGCACGTGCTGATGCCCGTCGACGAAGTCCGGCGCGCGGCCGAAGGTCTCGACGAAGGTCCGCATCTGGTCGGCGATCTCGGCGACCAGCATCTCGCGCTCGAAACGCCGCATGACGGCATGGCGGAACGTCGCCGCAAGCGGCAGGAAGGCGCCCTCGCGCACCGGCGCGAAGCCCTTGCTCGACGGAGGAAACGGCGCGGTGAGCGCAACGTGAAGTCCGATCGCCACGCGCGGCGCGACCACGTTGAGCGCGTTGAGCGAGATCGCTTCCGAGCGGTGGAAACTCGGCGCCACCACGAGCACGGACACTGCATTGAGGCGCCCGCGCACCACGAGATCGCGGATCGCGATGTCGACCGAATCCGAAATGCAGAAATCGTCGGCGCATAGCCAGATGCGCCGAGGCTCGGTGTCGGTCATTCCGCGGCGGACCGTGCCGGCGGACGAGCCGCCGCGTCGGCGCTCCCGGCGGTCTTGAGCGTGTGCTCGGCCACGAAATAGACCGGCCGCGCCTTGAGCTCGGAGAGGATCTTGCCGACATATTCGCCCATGATTCCGATCATGATCAGCTGCACCCCGCCGAGCACCATCAGGCCCACGACGACCGACGGATAGCCCGGCACCGATTCGCCGAAGACGAAGGTCTCGATCAGGATCTGCACGCCGAAGACGAAGGCGGCCGCCGCGAGCAAGAGGCCGAGCAGGCTCGCGAGCCGCAGCGGCGCCACCGAAAACGAGGTGAGCCCCTCGATCGAAAGCCCGATCAGCGTGTACAGGTTCCAGGTGGTGCGGCCGTGGATGCGCTGCGCCGGCTCGTAGTCGACGCGAATTTGCCGGAAGCCGATCCAGCTCGCGAGTCCCTTGAAAAACCGATTGCGCTCGGGGAGTTGCCTGAGCGCCGCAGCCGCGCGCGGCGAGAGCAGGCGGAAGTCGCCCGCGTCCTCGGGAATCCTCTGCCGCGCGCCCCAGTTGATGAGGCTATAGAACACCTTGACGCCGAGGCGGCGCAGCCACGGCTCGCTCTCGCGGTGCGCCTTGGCGGTGTAAACCACGTCGTAGCCGTCATCGAGCCAATGGCCCACGAGCCTCTCGACCAGCGCGGGCGGATGCTGGCCGTCGCCGTCCATGAACAACACGGCGCCCAGGCGCGCATGATCGAGGCCGGCCAGCAGCGCCGCCTCCTTGCCGAAATTGCGCGACAGGGAGACGACCTGGATGTCGACCCCTTCGGGGGCAAGCTCGCGCGCCACCGCAAGCGTCGCGTCGCGGCTGCCGTCGTCGACATAGACCACCTCGGTCGCGATGCCGCGCGCCGTCCTGAGCGCGCGGGCCACCTCGATGATGCGCCCGTGCAGGGCGAGGAGGTTGCCGGCCTCGTTGAACAGGGGAACCACGATCGAAAGGCCGACCTCCGCGCGCCCGCGCACATGCGCGGGCGTGCCGGTCGAGCCGGCGCGGGTCGTTGCATCGCCTGCCATCGAATGTCTCTCGACCTCCTGTCCGCCGCGGACGCACTTATAGCCCAAGCGCAGGCGGCTGTCGCGCGACGTGGCCGCCCAAGGTCTCTGCCATGACGCAGCTAGGCTCGGCGGGACGGTCCGGACGTGCTAAGCGGAGCCTGCCATGCAGTTGCCCGCGCCGCTCGACCGCCTCGTCAGTCGCCTCGTTCGGGCCTGGGAGGAACGCGCGGTCGTCCTCAAAGCCGCGAGCTTCGCCGGGGTCGGGGTGGTCAATACGCTCGTCGACTACAGCGTTTTTCTCGCCGCCTTCTACCTGCTCAAGCTGCCACTGGTCCCGGCCAATTTGCTCTCCTGGCTGGTCGCCGTGTCCGGCTCCTACGTGATGAATTCGTTCGTCACCTTCGCCGCCGAATCCGGGCGCCGGTTGCACTGGCGCGCCTATGGCGCGTTCGTGGCCTCAGGGATCGCGGGGTGGATAGTCAACACGACGACCCTGGTCGTGGCCTCCCATTGGGGGGTGCCGGTGCCGGCGGCGAAGCTGTTGGCCATCGCCGCGAGCTTCGCGGTCAATTTCTCGCTGTCGCACTTCGTTGTGTTCAAGGCGCGCGCAGGCGGGGCGGAACGATCGGTCGAATGACGAGAAGGAGAAACGCACTTGCTGACGCGCAATGCCGGGGTCGAGCATCGAATGCGTGACGACGACAACCTCACCACCGAGCGGCCGACATTCGTCACTCATCTCGAGTGTTCCCAGACCGGCGAGCGGCATGCCGCGGATCAGCCGCACAACCTGTCGCGCGCCGGCAAGCCCTTGCTCGTGCGCTATGACCTCGCCGGCATCGGCAAGGCCTTGAGCAAGGATGCGCTGGTCCGGCGGCCGCGGGATTTCTGGCGCTATCGCGAGCTCCTGCCCGTGCGGCGCACGCAGGACATCGTCAGTCTCGGCGAGGCCCTCACTCCGGTCGTGGCGATGCCGAAGCTCGCGCGGATGCTCGCGGCGGGGGAGATCCTGGTCAAGGACGAAGGCCGGCTGCCGACCGGCTCGTTCAAGGCGCGCGGACTCGCGCTCGCGGTCTCCATGGCGAAGGCGTTCGGGGTCGGCCACATGGTCATGCCGACCAACGGCAATGCGGGGGCGGCGCTGGCCGCCTATGCCAGCCGCGCCGGCATCAGGGCCACGGTGTTCTGTCCGGCGGACACGCCGGACATCAATGTCAGCGAGATCGCGCTTGCCGGCGCGAGCGTCTATCGGGTCAACGGTCTGATCGACGATTGCGGCAAGATCGTCGCGGAGGGCCAGCCGAAGGTCGGTTGGTTCGACACTTCGACGCTGAAGGAGCCCTACCGGATCGAGGGCAAGAAGACCATGGGACTCGAGCTCGCCGAGCAGCTCGGCTGGCAGCTGCCGGACGTCGTGCTCTATCCGACCGGCGGCGGCACCGGGCTTATCGGCATGTGGAAGGCGTTCTCCGAGCTCGAAGCGATCGGCTTCATCGGCAACAAGCGCCCGCGCATGGTGGCGGTGCAGGCGGCCGGGTGCGCGCCCATCGTGCGCGCCTACGACGCCGGCGTGGAGCATGCCGCGCGCTGGGAGGAGGCGCACACCATCGCGGCCGGCATCCGGGTGCCGCAGGCGATCGGGGATTTTCTCATCTTGCGCGCGGTGCGCGAGAGTGGCGGCTTCGCCATCGCGGTGCCGGACGATGCGATCACCGCCGCGATCGACGAGGTCGCGCGCGCGGAAGGGTTCTTGATGTGCCCGGAAGGCGCTGCGACTTATGCGGCGCTCAAACAGGGCCTCGCCGACGGGCGGATTCGCCGCGACGAGCGCGCCGTGCTTTTCAATTGTGCAACCGGCCTCAAATATCCGCTGCCGCCCGTCCGCCGCACGCTCGACCGCCTACAGCCGATCGACTTCGCCGCGCTGTAATAGTTGTCGCTGCAGAAAATGCCTCAAACGCAGGGTCTCAGAGCGCTTTCCGATAGCGGAAACCGCTCTGAGACCCACGACAGGAAGGAGAGTCATGAGCAAACCCGTCATGGCGCTTGCTGTTGCCGCGCTCGTCGCCGGCATCGGCAGCGCCGCCGCGCAGACCTATCCATCGCGCCCGATCACCATGATCGCGCCGTTTCCGGCGGGCGGCCCTTCCGATGCGCTCGCGCGCATCCTTGCCGAGCCGATGCGCACCACGCTCGGACAGCCGGTGGTGATCGAGAACGTCGCCGGGGCGGGCGGCAATATCGGCGTCGGCCGGCTCGCCCGCGCCGCGCCCGACGGCTACACCGTCGGCATCGGGCAGTGGAGCACGCATGTCGTCAACGCCGTGACCTATTCGCTGCCGTACGATGTGCTGCACGATTTCGAGCCCATCGCGCTCATTGCGATCACGCCGCAACTCATCATCGCGCGGAAGAATCTGCCCGCCGACAGCGTCGAGGAGCTGGTCGGATGGCTCAGGTCCAATCCAGACAAGGCGACCGCGGCCACGGTGGGCGCGGCCGGCGGCGCGCAGGTCACCGCCGTTTACTTCCAGCGCGCGACCGGGACGCGCTTCGGATTCGTGCCCTATCGGGGCGGCGCGCCGGCCATGCAGGATCTCGTCTCCGGCCAGGTCGACATCATGTTCGATCAGGCCGCGAATGCGCTCGGCCAGGTCCGCGCCGGCGGGATAAAGGCGCTTGCCGTGCTCACGAAGGAGCGCTGGTCGCCGCTGCCCGACGTGCCGTCGATCGACGAGGCGGGCGTGCCCTCGCTCTACGTCTCGTATTGGCACGGATTATGGGCGCCGAAGGGAACGCCCAAGGAGATGATCGGCAAGCTCAACGCCGCGGTGGTCGAGGCGCTCGCCGATCCCAATGTGCGCGGGCGGCTCGCGGCGATCGGGCAAGAGGTCTGGCCGCGCGAGCAGCAGACGCCGGAGGCGCTGGCCGCGCATCACAAGGCCGAGACCGAGAAGTGGTGGCCGATCATCAGGGCGTCGAACCTGAAGGCGGAGTAGTCGCGGGGCGCGCTTGCGCGAGCGGCGCGCCGCCGGTCATTGCGCCGACTGGTAGAACGCCCTGGCGTCGGCGCTGAAGGCTTTGCGCGATTCCGGGTCGATGTAGAACATGTGTCCGCCGCGATAGAGACGCAGCTGCGTGCGCGAGGGATCGTCGGTCGCCGGCATGTGGTCGAGCACGTAGCGGCTTGCCGCGTAGGGCGTCACCATGTCGCTGTAGCCGTGGGCGACGAGCAGGCGGAACGACGGAATGAACGAGAGCAGCTCGCGCAAGTCGCCGCCCGCCCCGGCCGAGCCGCGGCTGGAGTGTTCGCCCCAGTCCCATTTGCCGGAAATATCGGACGCCAGCAGGATGTAGGTCATCTCGGTCTTGAAGCCGAGCTCGTCGCGGGCATAGGCGGCGAAGGCGCCGCCATAGGCACGGGTGAGACCGTCGAGCAGCGGATCGGGGCCGCGCGCGGCCTCCTGCTCCGGGAAGGGATCCGGCACCGCGAACGTGGCGTCGTAGCGGCTGACGATCTTGCCCTGCGTGGAGCGCAACTGCTTGACATAGGCGTCGCGGATGAAGCCGCGCTGCCTGGTCACCGTATCCTCGGAAAGGCCGGTCATCCGCGCGACGCGGGCGTAGAAGCTGCGCGCGGCGTCGCCCTTGGGCCGCGCACCGGCAAGGGTGGTCAGATAGTCGGTGAGTGCGAAGCGCTCGGCCTGCGCGAGCGCCTCCATGCTGAATGCGCCTTTGCGTTCGAGCTCGGCCGCCGCCAGCGACGGCAGTTGCAAGGCGGCGCCCAGGGCGAACTGGCTGCCGAAGACCAGGCCGCCTTCGATCAGCGGCGACACCATGACGACGCCGGACACCGTGATGCCCTGCTCGCGTTGCAGCGCCCGGGCCACCTTGGCGGCGCGGAACCCGCCGTAGCTTTCGCCCAGGAGATATTTCGGCGCATCGCCGCGGCGGTTCTTGGCGAGGTAGAGCGCGATGGCCTTGGCCAGCGCTTCGGCGTCCTGGCGCACGCCATAGAACGCGCTGCCGCCGTCCGGCTTGGCCGGCCGGCTCCAGCCGGTGCCGACCGGATCGATCAGGACCAGATCGGTGAAAGCGAGCCAGGTCTGCGGGTTGTCCTGCAAGCGGGCGGCGGCGGGATCGTTGCCGACGAAGTCGAGGATGCGCGGGCCGACCACACCGAGATTCAAATAGGCCGACGCTGCGCCCGGCCCGCCGTTGAACGCGAAAGTGACGGGACGGTTCGCCCCTGCGCCGCCGTTCGCGACATAGGCGGTGTAGAAGATCGCGGCGAGGCGCTCGCCCGATTGATCGAACAGCGCGAGCGTGCCCGCGGTCGCGGTGTAGGCGAGCTTGCCGCCGGGCAAATCGATGCTGTGCTCGGTCACCGAATCCGCCGGCAACAGCCGCAGCACGCCGCCGCGCGCTTCGGCTTGCCGTTGTTCGCCCTGGCCTCCTTCGGGCGGCCGCTGCTCGTTCTGCTGCGCTGCCGGCGGCGGGCGGCGCGGACGTTCCTGCGCGCTCGCCATTGTCGCCGCGCCGGCGACGAGCAGCGCCAGCAGCAAGCGCCAGGGACGAAGACGGTGCGACTTCGGGGAGGGTACTGCAGGCGGCATCATCGAGGCGTCCTAGGCTGGCCGTCGGGCGCCCCCCGGCGCGGGCGCACCATAGCGAGATCGCCCCGGCCGCTCAAATCCCTTCCTCGGTGGACAACGGGTGGCAGATCAGGGAATGTCGGGGCCTTCCCGGCGCCTCGCCGGGCCAAGAGAACTATCGCAAACGAGAGACACCCCGCAGGGTGCCCAAAAATGCCGTTTCCCAAAGCCTCGCGCGCGCTCGAACGCTTCACCGTCCTCGACCTCACCCGAGTGCGCGCCGGACCGACTTGTGTGCGTCAGCTCGCCGATTGGGGCGCGAACGTCATCAAGATCGAGTTACCGCCCGAGCCGGGCGGCGGCGATGCGCTCGGCGGGCCGCGCGAAGGATCGGACTTCCGCAATCTTCACCGCAACAAGCGCAGCATGACGCTCAACCTCAAGGCGCCCGCCGCCGTGGCGGCCTTCAAGCGCATGGTGAAGAAGGCCGACGTGGTGGTGGAGAATTTTCGCCCCGACGTGAAGCGCCGCCTCGGCATCGACTATCCGCAGTTGCGCAAGATCAATCCGAAGCTGGTCTATGCCAGCATTTCCGGCTTCGGTCAGACCGGCCCCTATGCCGACCGGCCGGGCTTCGACCAGATCGCGCAGGGCATGGGCGGGCTGATGTCGATTACCGGCTTGCCGGGGCAGGGCCCGGTGCGCGTCGGAATTCCGATCGCCGATCTCAGCGCCGGCCTGTTCTGCGCGCTCGGCATTCTGGTCGCGCTGCTGGAGCGCGAGAAGTCGAAGAAGGGCCAGCATGTGACCACCTCGCTGCTGCAGGCGCAGATCTTCATGCTCGATTTCCAGGGCGCGCGCTGGCTCATCGACGGTGAGGTGCCCAAGCAGGCCGGCAACAACCATCCGACCAGCATCCCGACCGGCGTGTTCAGGACCGCCGATGGCCATATCAACATCGCCTCAACCGGCTCGAAGATCTGGGCGCGGTTTTGCAGCGCCGCCGACGCCACCGATCTGTTGCGGCGGCCGGAATACCAGAGCGCGGCGGAGCGCTCGAAGAACCGCGACGCGCTCAACGCCGATATCGAGGCCTACACCGGCAAGCGCACCAGCGCCGAGTGGATCGAGCTGCTCAATAAGGCGGGCGTTCCATGTGGTCCGATCTACAGCATCGACCAGGTCTACGCCGATCCCCAGGTCGAGCACCTCGGCATTGCCCAGCCGGTGAAGACGAAGGACAAATCGGCCTTGCGCATGGCGGGCCAGCCGGTGTCGTTGTCGCGCACGCCGAGCCGGCTCGCGGCCCCGCCGCCGGGCCTGGGCGAGCACACCGACGCGGTGCTCAAGGAGTTCGGGTTCAGCGCCAAGGAAATCGCGGCGCTGCGCCAGGCCGACGCCATCTGAGGCGTGAGGTCGATCGCCGCGCGGGCGGCACGAGGCGCGGAGGACGAGTGATGGACGACGTGACCAAGACCGACAAGATGCTGGCGCGCAAGGACGGGCGCGTCGGCTACGTGATCTTCAACAATCCCGAGCGGCTCAATGCGGTGTCGCTGGAGATGTGGGCGGCGACCAGCCAGATCCTCGACGGTTTCGCCAAGGACGACGAGGTTCGCGTGGTCGTGCTCACCGGTGCCGGCGGCAAGGCCTTCGTCTCCGGCGCCGACATTTCGAAATTCGAGAGCGAGCGCTCGACCCTCGACGCGACCAGGATCTACAACGCGACGGTCGAGAAGGCCTATGCCGGCGTGCAGGAATTTCCAAAGCCCACCATCGCCATGATCCGCGGCTATTGTATCGGCGGCGGGCTCGGGCTGGCGGTGTGCTGCGACCTGCGTATCTGTTCCGACAATTCGCGCTTCGCGGTGCCGGCGGCGAAGCTCGGGCTGGGCTATTCCTATGCCGGCTTGCGCCGTCTCATCGACATCATCGGCCCCGCCTTCGCGCGCGAAATCTTCTTCACCGCACGCCAGTTCGACGCCGAGGAGGCGCGCCTGATGGGGCTCGTCAACCGGGCCGTGCCGCAGGCCGAACTCGAAGCCTATGTGAAGGACTACGCCGAGGCCATCGCCGGCAACGCGCCGCTCACGGTGAAGGCGGTCAAGTACATCGTCGGCGAGGTGATGAAGGACGAATCCAAGCGCAACGTTGCGCGCTGCGCCGAAATGGTGGAGCAATGCTTCGCCAGCAACGACTTCATCGAGGGCCGCAGGGCGTTCATGGAGAAGCGCAAGCCCGCGTTCACAGGGAAGTAGGATTCGGCTGTCGTCGGGGACGAGTGTCAGCCGCCGAGCCTCCACTCTGGGCGGCAAGCTGTCGCGGATGGCGAGCAGGCATTCGGTGTTTCAATAGTCGTAACGACCAGCTCGGCGGACCACCGATCGAGTGTCGAGGAGGGAAGGGCGTGGCGGCGGTCGAATTGCGCGGGCTCACCAAACGCTACGGCGATCTCGCCGTCGTCGACGACGTCTCGCTCACCATCGAGCACGGCCGACTGGTGTGCCTGCTCGGCCCTTCCGGTTGCGGCAAGACCACGACGCTGCGGTTGATCGCGGGCTTCGTCGAGCCGACGCTCGGCGAGATCAGGGTCGGCGATCGGGTCGTCTCCTCGCCGGCGCGGACCATGCCGCCGGAGCGGCGCAACATGTCGATGATCTTCCAGAGCTACGCGCTGTGGCCGCACATGACGGTCGCCGAAAACGTGGCCTACGGGCTCGAGCTGCGCAAGATCGATCGCGATACGATCAAGCGCAAGCTCGCCGCCATCCTCGACACGACCCATCTCGGCGCGCTCGCCGACCGCTATCCGGGGGAGCTTTCCGGCGGCCAGCAGCAGCGCGTCGCGCTCGCGCGCGCCCTGGTCGTCGAGCCCGAGACGCTGCTGCTCGACGAGCCGCTCTCCAATCTCGACGCCAATTTGCGCGAAGAGATGCGCTTCGAGGTGCGCCGCCTGCATGACGAGTACCGCTACACTACCGTCTACGTCACCCACGACCAGTCGGAAGCGATGACCACCGCCGACGTCATCGCGGTGATGAACGCCGGCAAGATCGAGCAGGCGGGCTCGCCCGAGGATGTCTACGACCGGCCGCGCTCCGAATTCGTCGCCCGCTTCATCGGCTCGAGCAACGTCGTCAAGGGGCGCGTGCTCGACGCGCACCACCTCGCTTGCGCCGGCACCACGCTGCGCTGCAGCGGAGACAAATTCGCCCCTGGCGGCGAAGGCGCGGTCGCGGTACGCCAGCACGCGATAAGGCTTTGCGCGAGCAAGCCCGATGGCATGGACAACGTGGTGCCGGGAACCGTGGTGCGGCAGGTTTTTCTCGGCGCCAGCCGCGACTATCTGGTCGAGGCGGCCGACGGGACCCAGTTGCGCGTGGTCGCCTCGGCGGCCGAGAACATCCCGACCGGGGCCGCGGTGTGGCTGCATCTGCCGCCGGAGCGCTGCCGCATGCTGAGCGGATGATGATCCGAGTTGCGGGAAAACAACAACCTCTGGAGAGGAGACGACGATGAAGAAGCCGACACTGTCCAGGCGGGACGTGCTCAAGGGCACGACCGCCATCGTGACATCGAGCGCATTCGCGTCGGTCGCGTCGGCGGCCCCGCCGGCCAGCGCGGTCACTCCGCAGCTGATCGAGGCCGCGAAGAAGGAGGGCAAGGTCGTCTGGTATACCTCGGTCGACCTGCCGCTCGCGGAGAAGATCGCGCGCGCCTTCGAAGCCAAGTATCCCGGTGTTGCCATGCGGGTGGAGCGCACCGGCGCCGAACGCGTGTTCCAGCGCATCGGCCAGGAATACGCCAGCGGCATCCATGCCGTCGACGTCGTCAATTCGTCGGATGCTTCGCATCTCATCGTCTGGAAGCGGGAGGGGATACTGGCGCCCTACGTGCCCGAGGATGTGGCCCAGCATTTCCCGCCCGAGCACAAGGATGCGGACGGCATGTTCGCGAGCTTCCGCGTCTTCCTGTGCGTCGCGGGCTACAACACCGACCTGGTGAAGGCGGAGGAAGCGCCGCGGAGTTTCGCCGACCTGCTCGATCCGAAATGGACCGGCAAGATCGTCAAGGCGCATCCGAGCTACAGCGGCACCATCCTGACCGCGACCTACCAGACCGCGCGCGACGTCGGCTGGTCGTATTTCGAGAAGCTCGCGCAGCAGAAGATCATGCAGGTGCAGTCGGCGTCCGACCCGCCCAAGAAGCTCGCGCTCGGCGAGCGTGCGATCATGGCCGACGGCATCGAATACGGCATGTTCCGGCTCAAGGAGACCGGCAAGCCGGTCGAGATCATCTATCCGACCGAGGGCACGCCCCTCATCATTGGTCCGAACGCCATCTTCAAGGAGGCGCCCAATCCCAATGCCGCGCGCCTGCTGCAAAGCTACATGCTGTCGGCGGAGTGCCAGCAGCTCAGCATCGACGAGGGCGGCATGCGCTCGGTCCACGCCCTCGCCAAGGAGAAGCCGGGACGCACGCCGCTTGGCAAGATCAAGATCATGAAGGATGACGCCGCCGCGGTCGAGCGGGAGAGCGAGGCGATCAAGGCGCACTACACCAAGATCTTCAAGGTCTGAGAGATGTAAGCGGGGGCAAATCGTCTGCCGTACCGTTGCTGTCCAGCTACGGCGCGACCTTGCCCACGCGCGTGAAGGCCGAAAGCAGTCGAGCCGGCGCACGCTCTCCAGCGATGCGCCCGGCCGGGAGGAAACAATGATCAGGCATGCGTTTTCCAGGCGTGAGGTGCTCAAGGGCGGTGCGGCGCTGGCGGCGACCGTTTGCGCGACCCCGCTGCGAGCGGCTTTGCCGGAGGCGTCGGCGATCACGCCCGCGCTCGTCGAGGCGGCGAAACAAGAGGGCAAGCTCGCCTTCTACACTGCGATGGACCTGGCATTCGCGCAGCGGCTCGCCAAGGCATTCGAGGAGAAATTTCCGGGCATTGGTGTCCGCGTGGAACGCTCCGGCGCCGAGCGCATCTTCACCCGCATCGGCCAGGAGTACGGCAGCAGCATCCATGCCGTCGACGTGGTCAACACGGCGGACCAGGCGCATTGCATCGTGTGGAAACGCAACGGCTGGCTCGCGCCGTATCTGCCGGAGGACGTCGCCAAGCATTTCGATCCGAGATACTACGACCCGGATGCGCTGCACGTCACGACGCGGATTCTGATCTCTCCGCTCGGCTACAACACGAATTTGGTGAAGAAGGAGGAGGCGCCGAAGAGCTTTGCCGACGTGCTCGATCCGAAATGGGCGGGCAAGTTGGTCAAGGCGCATCCGGCCTACAGCGGCACGATCATGAACGCGACCTTCCAGATCGCGCGCGATCTCGGCTGGGACTATTTCGAGAAGCTCGCCAAGCAGCGGGTCATGCAGGTCCAGTCCGCGACCGACACGCCCAAGAAGATCTCCCTCGGCGAACGCGCGGTCATGGTCGACGGCGCGGGATATCTGGTCATCCGCTACAAGGAGGAAGGCCAGCCGGTGGAAATCGTCTATCCGGAGGAAGGAACGCCGCTCGCCACCGGGCCGAGCGCGGTGTTCAAGGCGGCTCCCAATCCGAACGCCGCGCGCCTGTTCCAGAATTGGATGCATTCGCGCGAGGCCCAGCAGATGCTGGTCGATTGGGCGCGCCAGTATTCTCCGCATCGACAGACCGTGGAAAAACCCGGCGTGCGCAAGCTCTCCGAAATCAAGCTGATGAAGGAGGACCCCCAGGCCGTCGAGAAGACGGGCGAGGAGATCAAGGCGCGCTATGCGCAGATCTTCAAGGTGTGAGGGGCAATGAACGGCGATCGCAGGGTGGGCATAGGCGCAGAAACCGACGCCGCGGGTGAGCACGCGGCTGCGCGCCTTTGCCCGCGCGTTTGCGGGCCTCCCGCGCTCTTTTCCAATGGATGGGCACGGCACTGCACCGGCTGGTCGGCAAGAGCCGCATCTCCGCCCGCGCCTTTGCCCATCCTAGGCGTTGCGAGACGGCGCTGGCGGTCATGACCATCGCCTTGCCCGCCGAACGCACCGCGCCGACCCACAGGATCGATCTCTCGTGGCCGGTCCTGATCCTGTTCGCCGCGCTGCTGTGCGTGCTGATCATTCTGCCGATATCGTGGCTCATCTATTACAGCCTGGTCGACCGCAGCGGCGCCTTCACGCTCGGCAACTTCGAAACACTGGTCACCGATCCGGTCTTCGTCGATCCCCTGGTGACGACGCTGATCCTGGCGACAAGCTCGAGCGTCATCTGCTGCGCATTCGCCGCACCGATGGGCTGGCTGGTCGCCCGTACCGACATGCCGTTGCGGCGGACCGCGCGCGCGCTGGTCACGGCGTCGTTCGTGACCCCGCCTTTTCTCGGAGCCATCGCCTGGGAGCTCCTGGCGGCGCCCAACAGCGGCCTGCTCAACAAGGTCTACCGGGCGGTCACCGGCGCGCCGCAGGACGAGCATCTGTTCAACATCTATTCGCTCGCCGGTCTGATCTTCGTGATCTCCTGCTACACCTTCCCTTATGTGTTCGTGCTGCTGGCCAACGCGCTCGACCGCATTCCCGGCGACCTCGAGGATGCGTCCTCGATCCTGGGCGGCCGCACCTGGACGACTGCGCGCCGCATCACCATTCCGCTCGCCCTGCCCGCGTTGCTCGCCGGCGCGCTCGTCGCCTTCCTGCAGGCGATGACGCTGTTCGGCTCGCCAGCGATCCTGGCGATCCCGGCCGGCTTCCATACCATGACCACCAAGATCTGGAGCCTGTTCAACTATCCGCCCAAGCCGGAGCTGGCGGCGGCGGCGGCGGTGCCGCTGCTCGTGCTGACCGTGGCATTGCTGCGCGCCGAGCATTTCATCCTCGGCCGCCGCGGCTATTCGGTGGTCGGCGGCAAGCAGGGCGATCCGCGGTTGATCCGGCTCGGCGGCTTGAAATGGCCGGCGCTCGTCCTCGTCTTAGTGGTTCTCGCTTGCCCGGTGTTCCTGCCCTACGGCGCGCTGCTCAACGCGACCTTTTCGCGCGTCGCAACCTCGTTCGTAACCTTCGACAATTTCACGCTGCACAACATCCACTTCGTGTTCTTCGAATTGTCGGCGACCCAGCTCGCGCTCAAGAACACCTTCGTGCTCGGTGTGGCGTCGGCGACCGTCGGTACGCTCATGGCGCTGGTGATCGCCTATCTCACGACCCGGCGTGCCATCCGCGGCTATCGCGCGCTCGGCTTCCTCGCCACCGCGCCGGTTGCCATTCCCGGCATCGTGCTCGGCGTCGGCCTGTTCCTGAGCTACGCGCGGCCGCCGCTCGTGCTCTACGGCACGCTGTGGATCCTGCTGCTCGCCTTCGTGACCATCGCGCTCCCTGCCGCCTATCAGCAGCTGCAGTCGGCGTTCCGCTCCGTGCATACCGATCTTGAGGACGCCAGCAGAATTCTCGGCTCGACGCGCCTGCGCACCTTGCGCGACATCACCGCGCCGCTGCTGCGGACGAGCGTGATCGCCACTTGGTGCTTCATCTTCGTCGGCGTGATCCGCGAACTGTCGGCCGCCATCATGCTGTTCACCTCGGAGACCAAGGTGATCTCGGTGCTCATCTTCGACCTCAACGAGTTTGGCGACCTCGGCGCGATTTCCGTGCTTGGCCTGATCATGCTCGCCATCACCTTCGCCGTCGTCATCGCGGTCAACCGCATCCCTGGCTTCGGTGCCGCCCGTTTGCGCAACGCCTGAGTCATGGATAACCCTCTTCCCAAAATCTCGGTCGCCGAGAGCTTGGCGCGCGCGGTCGCGGCGCTTGATCCGGCACGCCTGCCGGCGCCCGTGCGGCGTACTTGCGAGGACCTGGTGGTCGATGTCGTCGGTCTCTGCCTCACCGCACGCAAGGCGGACTACGTCACGGCGGCGCTCGCCGGCTGGGACGAGGAGGGGCCCTGCACCGCCATCGGCCATGCGCGATCGATCGACGCGGCCGGCGCCGCCTTCGTCAACGGCACGGCCGCGCACGGGGAGGATTTCGATGACACCTTCGAGGGCGGCCCGGTGCATGCCGGCGCGGTGGTCGTGCCGGCGGTGCTCGCGGTGTGCGAACGCTACAATCCCAACGGGCCGTCGGCGCTCCTTGGGATCGCAGTCGGCGTCGAGGTCATGTGCCGGCTCAGCGTCGTGGTCCCGAAGGCGGTGCACACGGCGGGATTCCACCCCACCGCCGTGTTCGGCGCCATGGCCTCGGCCGCGGGCGTCGGCGCGGCGCTCAAGCTCACGCCGCGCCAGATCGTCGATGCGCTCGGCATCGCCGGCTCAATGGCCGGTGGGATCATCGAATATCTCGCCGAAGGCGCCTGGACCAAGCGGCTGCACGCGGGCTGGGCGGCGCAATCGGGCCTGCGCGCGGCGTTGCTCGCCCGCCACGGTTTCGTCGGCCCGCGCACCGTGTTCGAAGGGGTGCACGGCCTGTTTCATGGCTTCGCCCACACCACGAAGGGCGACTACGAGGCGCTCACCGGCGATTTCGGCGCGCGCTGGGTGACGCCGACGCTTGCTTTCAAGCCCTATCCCTGCGGAACCATGACCCATGCCTATATCGACTGCGCGCGGCGGCTCAAGGCGCGCGGCTTGGCGGCGGACGACATTGGCGAGCTGGCCTGCGAGGTCGCGGAGGGAACTGTGCATCGGCTGTGGGAGCCGCTCGCCGCCAAGCAGCGGCCGGCCAACGGCTATGCCGGCAAATTCTCCACGCCCTATTGCATCGCGCACGCCCTGATGCACGGCAATGTCGGGCTCGACGCCTTCACCGACGACGCCGTGAAGGAGGCTGCCGTGCTCGCCCTCGCCGCCAAGGTGCGCTACCGGATCGATCCGGATAATCCGTACCCGAAGAATTTCACCGGCCACATCCGTGCGACCCTCGCCGACGGCCGCGTGATCGAGGAACGCCAGCCGCACATGCGCGGCGGCGCGCACGAGCCGCTCACCCGGGGCGACATCGAGGAGAAATTCGTGCTCAACGCGCGCCACGGCGGATGGAACGACGCGCGCTCGCGGAGCGCGCTCGCGCTGCTGCGGGCGCTCTACGACGGCAAAGTCGATCTTTCATTCTTGCGTGTGTAATCGACTTGCCTTCGTCATGCCCGCCAAAGCGGATCATCCGCCTTCGCGGATGACGACCAACCGAGAGGAAAAGCGACAAATGGCTTCTGACAAGGAATTGGCGGGCAAGGTCGCGATCGTCACCGGCGCCGGGCGCAATATCGGCCGCGGCATCGCTCTGGCACTGGCCGAGGGCGGCGCCGTGGTCGTGGTCAATGCGCGCGCCAACCTGAAGGAAGCCGAGGCTGTCGCGGGCGAGATCGAGCGGGCAGGGGGCAGGGCGCTCGCCATCACCGCCGACGTGGCCGATGCTTCCGTGGTCGAAGAGATGGTGGCCGCGGTGGCGGCGCGGTTCGGCCGCGTCGATATCCTGGTCAACAACGCGGCGGTGCGCGCCGAGCAGCCGCTGGAACAGATGACGCTCGCGGACTGGCGCGCGGTCACCGGCATTATCCTCGATGGCGCGTTCAACTGCGTGAAGGCCTGCCTGCCGCACCTCAAGCGCAGCGGGGCGGGCGCGATCGTGAATATCGGTGGCCTCTCCGCGCATACCGGCGCGGCGCGCCGCCCGCACGTGGTGACCGCCAAGGCCGGCCTCGTCGGCTTCACGCGCGCGCTGGCGCACGAGTTCGCCGAAAACAAGATCCGGGTGAACACCGTGACTCCTGGACTGATGGCGGCGCCGCGTCCGGCCGGGCAACCGGAGCCGCAGCATCACGCGATGGTGCGCTCCCTCGTTGGCCGGCGCGGCGAGCCCGACGACATCGCCGCCGCCGTGCGCTTCCTCTGCGGACCGGGCGCGAGCTTCATCACCGGGCAGAACATCCAGGTCAATGGCGGCACGTTCCTGGGGTGAATCGCAGGCCGAATAGTGCTAATTCCTTCGCGACCGATCGCGGTAATCACGAAAAGCAGACGAGGACCCCATGTATACCGATCTCGCGCTCTACATCGACGGCAAGTGGGTGAACGGCGGCGGCCGCAAGGGCGAGGACGTGCTCAATCCCGCCACCGAGAAGCCGCTCGCGCACCTGCCGCACGCGAACAAGGCCGATCTCGACGAAGCGCTGGAGGCCGCCAAGAAGGGCTTCGCGTTGTGGCGGACCACCTCGGCCTACGACCGCGCCAAGATCATGCACAAGGCCGCCGACCTCATGCGCGAGCGCCACGACGCGATCTCGAAGATCATGGTGCAGGAGCAGGGCAAGGTCTACGCCGAGGCGCGCGCCGAGGTGGTCACCTCCGCGGACATCATCGACTGGTACGCCGAGGAGGGCCGCCGCAGCTACGGCCGCGTCGTGCCGGGCCGCTTCAAGGGCACGCGCCAGCTGGTGGTCTCCGAGCCGGTCGGCATCGTGGCCGCGTTCACCCCCTGGAATTTCCCCGTGCTCACGCCCGCCCGCAAGGTCGGCGGCGCGCTCGCGGCGGGCTGCGCGCTGATCCTCAAGGCGTCGGAGGAGACGCCCGGCGCCTGCGTCGAGATGGTGCGCTGCTTTGCCGACGCCGGGCTCCCCGCGGGCGTGCTCAACCTCGTGTTCGGCGTTCCGGCGCAAGTATCCGAGCATCTGCTCACGAAGGACGCGGTGCGGAAGATCTCGTTCACCGGCTCGATCCCGGTCGGCAAGCACCTCGCCCAGCTGGCGGCAAAAGGCATGAAGCGCACCACCATGGAGCTCGGAGGCCATTCGCCGGTGGTGGTGTTCGCCGACGCCGACGCGGAGAAGGCGGCCGACACCATCGCCGCGTTCAAGTACCGCAACGCCGGCCAGGTCTGCATCTCGCCGACGCGCTTCTACGTGCAGGAGGACGCCTACAAGAAATTTCTGGCGCGCTTCACCGAATACGCCAAGGGCGTCAAGCTCGGCGACGGACTGGAGAAGGGCGTCACGATGGGCCCGATGGCGAATTCGCGCCGCATCGACGCCATGGAGAGCTTCGTCGCCGATGCCAAGAGCCGCGGCGGCAACGTGGTCACCGGCGGTGCGCGGCGCGGCAACCAGGGCTACTTCTACGAGCCGACGGTGGTGACCGAGGTGCCCGACGATTCCAAGGTGATGACGCAGGAGCCGTTCGGGCCGATCGCGCCGATCGTGACCTTCAAGACCTTCGACGAGGTGGTGGAGCGCGCGAACTCGCTGCCCTACGGGCTTGCCGCCTATGCCTTCACCAGCTCCAACGCGACCGCTGCGGCGATCGGCGACGCGATGGAATCGGGCATGGTGGGCGTCAATTCCGTGATGGTGTCGACCCCGGAGACGCCGTTCGGCGGTGTGAAGGAGTCCGGCCACGGCAGCGAAGGCGGTATCGAGGGGTTGAGCGCCTACCTCAACACCAAGTTCATCTCGCAGGGATAGCGGGATTCGCTATCGATCGGCTTGCGCGGGGTTGACCCGCGCATCCATCTTGCTTCGCAAGAAGATGGGTTGCGGGGTCGAAGCCCGGCAATGACGACCCTACTTCTGTTGCGCCTTCCGGCACGCCTGCCAGATCTTTTCCGGTGTCGCCGGCATGTCGAGATGCGCGCCGGCGCCGCCGGGAATGGCATCGGCGATGGCGTTCATCACCGCGGCGATGGCGGCAGTGGTGCCGGCTTCGCCGGCGCCCTTGACGCCCAGCGGGTTGGTGGTCGCCGGCACCGCATGGATGGCGTCTTTGAACAAGGGCATGTCGTCGGCACGCGGCATGGCGTAGTCCATGAACGAGCCGGTGATCAGCTGACCGCCCGAATTGTCGAACACCGCGTTCTCCATCAAGGCCTGGCCGAGGCCCTGGGCGATCGAGCCGTGCGTCTGGCCCTCGACGACCATGGTATTGAGCGGCCGGCCGCAATCGTCGACCGCGGCATAGCCGACGAGCGCGAGCGCGCCGGTCGAGGGATCGATCTCGACCTCGGCGATGTGGCAGCCGTTGGGAAAGGTGAGCGGGGTCTCGGCATTGGTCTTGGTGTCGAGGTCCTCGGCGATCTCGCCGCGCGCCTTCATCTCCTTGGCACGGCTGGCGAGGTCGAACAGCGAAATGGCGCGGTCGGTGCCGACGACGCTGAAGCGCCCGGAACGATATTCGATGTCGGATTCGGCGGCTTCCAGCGCCGCCGCGGCGATCGCCTTGCCCTTGGCCAGCAGCGCGTCGACGGTCTTGATCATGGCGTGGCTCACGGTCATGGCGGAACGCGAGCCGACCGAGGCATAGCCCGCGATCTCCATTGCCGAGTCCCCGTGGCGATGCTCGATGCGCCTGGCGTCGATGCCCAGCCGTTCCGCCAGCATGGGATTGAACACCGTGGCATGGCTCTGGCCGGTCGACTGCACGTTGAGGCCGAGCACGAGCTTCTCGCCGCCGGGAAAGCTCAGCGCGGTGCCTTCGAGCGGGAAGCCGCCGGCATGCTCCAGCATGCAGGAAATGCCAAGGCCGCGATATTTGCGGCGCTTGGCGGCCTCGCGCCGGCGCTGCTTGAACCCGTCGTAGTCGGCGAGCGCCAGCGCCTTGTCGAGCACCGTCGTGAACTCGCCGCTGTCGATGGTCGTGCCCACCGCGGTCTTGTACGGCATCGCCGAAGGCTTGACGAGGTTGCGCCGGCGCAGCGTCACCGGATCGATGCCGGTGACGCGCGCGGCCTCGTCGATGACCCGCTCGAGGATGAAATTCGCCTCCGGCCGGCCGGCGCCGCGGTAGGGCGCGGTGGTCGTGGTGTTGGTGAACACACAGCGCACGGCGATATCGATGCGCGGAATGTCGTACATGCCGGGCAGGCAGCGGGTCAGATTCACGGTCTGGATGTTGGCGCCGACAGCCCCGATATAGGCGCCCATATTGCCGAGGTGCCGCACGCGCAGCGCCAGGAATTTGCCGCGCTCGTCGAGCGCGAGCTCGACGTCGCTGTAGGCGTCGCGTGCGTGGTTGTCGCTGAGAAAGGCTTCGGCGCGGTTCGACATCCAGTGCACCGGTCGTCGGAGCCTGCGCGCCGCCACCAGGATCGCGAGGTATTCGGGATACGGCCCGGTCTTCAATCCGAACGCGCCGCCGACATCCTCGGTGACGACCCGCAGCCGCTCCTTGGGAACGCCCAGGATGGGCGCAAGCCCGTCGCGCAAGGCGCGCGCGCTCTGCGAGCAGCAGCGCAGATAATAGCTGTCGTTGGCCGGATCGTAGGTCGCGGTCGCGCCGCGCGGCTCCATCGACTGGACCAGGATGCGCTGATGCACCAGCGCGACCCGCGCCACGTGCTTCGCCGACGCGATGACGCGCTCGACCTCCTTCGCGTTGGCCTCGGGGTCGGCCGCCAAGCCGGGCCAGTCCACCGCGACATTGCCGGGGGCTTCCGGCCACACCTGCGGCGCGCCCTCGCGCACGGCCTCACGCAGCTCGACCGCCGGCGCACGCTCCGCGTAGTCGACATTGACGAGCTCGGCTGCGTCCTGCGCGGCGGTCAGCGTGTCCGCGATCACCGCCGCCACCGCCTCGCCCACGTGCCGCACCGTCGTTCCGGCGAGCGCTGGACGGTGCGGGAGGATCAGCTTGGTCCCGCCGCGGCCGGCGAGCGGCGGGTGCTGGGAGACGTTGCCGATGCCCTCCATGTCGGCCGAGGTGAGCACCGCCAGCACGCCCGGCACGGCCTTCGCGGCCTCGACGTCGATCGTCCGGATATCGGCGAAGGCGTGCGGGGAGCGCACGAAATAGGCGTAGGCCTGGCCGGTGATCGGGGCGTCGGCGGCATAGCGCCCGAGCCCGCGCACCAAAGCATCGTCCTCCAAGCGCGGCTGGTAATGCGCCCGGCTTTCAACAGTCTTTGAATCCATGTCGGGTTCCGAATTCGGGAGGGCTGTGCGGGAGCGCCGTTTATAGCCGAAAGGCGGGCGGAAGGGAGCCCGTCTCGTCCGTCACTTGTTCTCCAGCGCGGCGCGCACGCGGGCGACGGTATCGGCGGGCGTGCGCGAGACCTGCTCGACCAGCGTCGCCACCTCTTCGCCGGAGAGCGGATCGACCTCGATCTTGAGCTTCTCGGCCTCGGCGAGATAGGCCGGGTCCTTCATGGTGGCGTCGAACGCCCGCCGCAGCGCCGCAACGCGCGCCGCCGGCACGTTCGGAGGCAGGAAGAACGGCCGGCCGTATTCCAGGCGCGCGAGCGCCAGCATCAGCGCCTGGCGTTCGGCGTCGGTCTTGGCGAGGTCGAGCGCCAGCGGCACGCCCACAAGCTCGGGGTTCTTCTTCAGCGCCCATTGCGCGATGAGCTTGACCTTCTTCTCCGCGAGCCAGTTGGAGCTGAGCGCCTTGAGGGTCGACCAGTTGGCCAGCGTGCCCTGCACCTCGCCGCTCTCGATCGCCAGGTTGATCTTCGACGTGCTCTGGTAGCCGGTGACGACCTTGAACTTGAAGCCGAACAGGTGATTGACCAGCATCGGGTAGTCGTACTGGGTCGAGCCCGGCGCCTGCGCCCCAACCACGAGCTCCTTGCTCTTGAGCTCGTCGAGGCTGTCGACCGGCACGGTGTGCCACACATAGGTGACCTGCGTCTCGCGGTTGCTGCTGCCGAGCCAGAGCAGTTTGTTGGGATCGAAGCGGACGCCGGTGGGCTGCAACAGCGGCGTGGTCGGCATGCCGTTGAACGAGGCGCCCATCACCGTGCCGTCGAACGGGCCGGTATTGTAGAGCGCGTTGGTCATGGTGAGGCTGCCGGCGCCGGGCTGGTTCTGCACGATGATGTTGGGCTGGCCCGGAACATGCGCGGCCATGTGGCGTGCGAGCAGCCGCGCATTGATGTCGTAGCCGGAGCCGACGCCGATGCCGACCATGAGGCGCAAGGTCTTGCCCTTGAAGAAGGCGGCGACGTCTTCCTGCGCCGCGGCGGGTGTGGCGAGACCCAGCATGAGAACCAGCAGAAGCTTGCTCATGACGTTCGTCCGGCTCGGCAGAATATCGGCACGACCAAGATCAATTGCGCTTGGGCGCGAACGACTGGTTGGGGAAGGTCGAGCTCGAGGTCGACGGGCGCTGGATCACGATGAAGGCGCGGTTTGCCGCCTGATGGCAACTGTTGCATGCCGCGGTGAGCTTGTCGAAGGCGGCGACGAAACCGGCGCGATCGCGCGCCTTGACCGCTTTCTCCACCTCCGCGATCGGCGCCATGATGATGGCCTCGATCATTTTACCCACCGGGATGTCCTTGTAGACGGGGAAATACTCGACCACGTCTTCGAATCCCTCCTTGATCTCGTCGATCTCGTAGTCGGCGAGGTCCCAGTTGCGCGCGTCGCCGGCGAGCCAGAGCTTGTCGTGGCGAATCTGGGTCATGATCATGATTTCCGCAATGCCGGGCGAGTACGGACCGGCCGGCGTCGGCGCGGCCGGCTCGCCGGTGGCCTCGAGCGCCGTCAGCATCACCCCGACCGCCGCGGCAACGCTCAACTTGCTCATATCATGCCTTTCTCGGTGGCCGCGCGGTCGATCCGAATGTCGGCTCTGCGGTTCGCGCTCGGCCGCGGCCGAACCACATGCGCCGCAGCACGTCGTTGTGCTTGAAGACGTGATGCCGCAACGCGCCCGCAACATGCACCACGATCAATAGCGCGAGCAGATAGGACAGGATGGTGTGCGATTGTTCGAACAGTCCGTGCCAGGACTGGTCCTGCCCGATCTGCGGGATCGGCAGACCGAGCAAATCGCTGCTCATCGGCGTCCTGAACGTTCCGGCGAGCGCCCAGCCCGTCAGCGAGGCGCCGAGCATCAGGAGGTAGAGCGCGATATGGCCGGCCCGAGCCGCCAGCAGCTCCCATTGCCGCAGCTCCGCGGGCAGCGCGGGAACCGGATTGGCCCACCGCCACAACAGTCGTAGCACCAGGAGCGCGAGCAGGTCGTAGCCCAGCGCCGCATGCCAATTGTAGTTGGCGATGCGGTCGGGGCGGGCGGCCATGTGCGTCATCCACCAGCCATGGAGCAGCAGGACGAGGATCGCGGCCGCGCCGATCCAGTGCAGCAGCTTTGCGGGCCAGCCCCAAACCGCCGTGGTATTGCGAAGCATCGGATTCTCCTGTGCGCCACTAGATTGGAATCCGTCTAATCTCGAAGTCAAGGACGGCGCGTCACGCCGCGGCGCGGTCCTCGCCGGGCGCGAGCGGCAGCTTCACCGGCTGCTTGCGCCGCGCCGACAGATCCAGCGCCTTGGTCAGCATCAGGCGGTCGTGCGCCTCGGCGGCGGTCGCGGCCTGGGTCGGCAGGCCGAGCGCGACGCGATTGAGCCAGGATTCGGTTTCCTCCCGCATCGGTCCGCGCAATTCGCCGAGCGCCATGTCGCCGGGCGGATAGCTGCCCATGAAATCGACCAGCCGGCTCTTGTCCGGCGCGTAGCCTTCCTCCTGCGGTGCTGACACCGCGAGCACCATGTCGCGATGGGTGTCGTCGATGGTGAGCACGCCCTCGGTGCCGGTGATGCCGACTTCGAGGCTGTAGACCGCGCCCGGCCAGGTCACCGGCAGCGCCCACGAGATGTTGAGGTGGTAGACGCTGCCGTCCGCGAACATGATCATGCCGGCGGTGGCGTCGATGCCCTGGTAGGTCGGCCCCAAGACCTTGTCGATCGAGCGCGCGTAGCATTCGACCGGGGTCTTCGCTTCCATGCACCACATCACGATGTCGAGCGCGTGGGTCCCCGAGATCACCATCGGCGAGATCGTGCGCGGGTCGTCGGTGCGCTTGTAGTTGTCGATGGCGACCAGCCGGTTCATGAACGCGCGCGAGGTCACCAGCGTCACGTCGCCGAGCGCGCCGGTGCGCACCTTCTCCTTGGCCGCGAGCCATTTGCGGCGGAAGCGCTGGGTATAGCCCACCACCGCGTCGAGCTTGGCGTCGGTGATCGCCTGCAGCACCCGGGCGGATTCGCCGAGGTCGGTGGCGAGCGGCTTCTCGATCAGCATCGGCACGCCGCGCTCGACCGCCGCCATGATCGGATCGACGTGGAGATGCTCGTCGGTGGCGACGATGGCGCAGGTCACTTCCGGGCGCTTCATGAGCTCGCGATAGTCCTGGGTGACGAAATCGGCGCTGATCTTCTCCGCGACGTAGAGGCCGCGGTTGTGGTTCTTCTCGGCGATGCCGATCCATTGCACCGCCGGGTGCCGCGCTGCCACCTCGCCGCGAAACAGCCCGACCCGGCCGGCGCCGATGATGGCGAGGCCGATACCCTTGGCCTGCCGCCTCATCGCTTGCCTCCCGCCATTTCCGCGACCGCGGAGAGCGACGCGTTCGACAGCGGCAGGTCGATCGGCTCGTTGCGCTCGGCGGAGAGGTCGGCGGCGGTATAGGTCTCCATCACCAGGCGCGCGCCTTCGGGCGTCACCATGACGGGACGATCCATGATGCAGGCCTCGAGGAAATGGATGGTTTCGGGCCCCATCTGGCCGGCGAACACGTGGTCCACCTGCTCGCCCGGCATGGTCGACATGGGAAAGCGGGTGCCGTCGGCGACGGTGTTGAGCCAAGCGTCGCGATGAGTGTCGTCGAGGATCAGCGCGCCCTCGGTGCCGGTGATCTCGACCCAGGTCGAGCAGAAGTTGTGATAGCCGGGCGGCAGATTCCAGCCGCCGCCGATGGTGACCAGCATGCCGTTGTCCATGGTGACGATCGACCACATCACGTCGTAGGAGCCGTTGATCGGCTGCATGTAGCCGTAGGCGCCCTGCGAATAGACCCGCACCGGCTTGGCCGGCTCGAGCAGCCAGAACACGAAATCGAGGTCGTGGGTGGACTCCATGACCACGGGCGAGAGCTTCACGCGCTTGGCGATCTTGCTGCCCAGCCCGCGGCTGAGATGGCGGCTGACCATCACCGAGACCACCTTGCCGAGCGTGCCGTCGGTGATCTTCTTCTTGGCGTAGGCGAACTTGGGATTGAACCGCTGCGAATAGCCGATGGTGAATTTGAGCCGGCCGCGCCGCGCGAGCGCGATCAGCTCGTCCGTCTCCCACAGCTCGAGGGCGATCGGCTTCTCCAACAGCACGTGCTTGCCGGCCTTGAGGCAGTCGCGCGTGATCGGGTAGTGGTTCTGCTCCGGCGTCGTGCAGACATAGACCACCGAGATGTTCGGGTTGCGGAGGATGTCCTGGTAGTCGAGCGTCGCCGTCGCCGGCCTGGTGAGCGCCTTGACCTCGGCCAGCCGCTCCGGGCGGATCTCGCAGATGTGCAGCTTGTCCACCAGCGCGGAACGCGAAAGCGTCTCCGCGCGGATGCCGCCGCACCAGCCGGCGCCGATCACTGCGACTTCGACTTGCTGCACTCTATCCCCCCTTCCCAATTCCTCGATGTCATGCCCGCGGAAAAGCGGGCATCCAGTAATCACTGACTATCCGATGTAGCAACAGCGCGCCACCCCGCCCGCACCGAGGATACTGGGTCCCCGCTTGCGCGGGGACGACACCGAAAATGCGGCATGCGCAGAATGCCCATCACGCCCCCTGCCGTACCCCGAACACCTCGGCCGCGAAACGCGGATAGACCTCGACGAGCTGCGGCGCGACCACGGTGCGCAGAAGGCGCAGCGTCTCGGCGGAGGGAGCCGGCGTCGCCGGCGTGTCCTCGGCGACATCGAAGTCGAAGCCGGTATTATCGACGACCTCGGCCACCGTGTGCCCGGGATGCACGCTCTTAAGTGCAAAGCGCCGCCGCCTGCGGTCGAAGGCGAACAGGCAGCGGTTGGTGATGAGCGCGACCGGACCGCCGGGGCGATGCACGTTGTCGGGGCTCCCTCCCGGCGCGCTGACGAAATCGACCTTCTCCACCAGCGTGCGGAGGGTGTGCTCGAGCCGGAACAGGATCACCTTCGGCACCACATAGTAGAGATGAGCCGAGCCGAACGAGCCGGGAAAGCGCGCCTTGGGATGCGCGTGGTCGCCGATGCTCACGAGGTTGATGTTGGCCTCGCCGTCGATCTGTGCGCCGGAAAGAAAGAACGCGTCGATGCGCCCCTGGCCGGCGCAGTCGAACAGCTCGCGCCCGCCGTCGGTGAAGAAGCTCTGCCGCCGGCTGCCCAGCAGCGACACATAGGGCCGCCCGTTGCCGCGCTCGCGCGCCAGCAACGCGGCCGCCGCCGGGATCGGCGAGGAGGCGCCGACGGCGACGTGGCGGGCGTCCGCGATCAGCCCGGCGATGGTGCCGGCGAGGAGCTCTTCCGCGCGGAATTCGTCGTCGGCGCTCTCACGCGGCGCGCTGGTCATGCACGTGCCGGTCGAGATAGGCGGCGAAGCCGTCAGGCGTCGCGGCGAGCCGCGCGTAGTCGGCAAGGTGCGCCGCGTCGGGCGGGTAGTGATCGGCAAGCCCGAGCGGCCACGCGCCGTTGGGGACGACCGCGACCGTCTCGACGTAGAAGCCGCCGAGCGCGCCGGCCGCGAGCGCGGGATCGTCGAATAGGCTGCCGTCGTGAAGCTTCTCCACCGTGACCACGGTCTTCGCCGCCGCATGCGCCATGGTGGCGAGCTCGCGGTCGCGCCCGATCCAGATGTTGCCGTCGCGGTCGGCCAGCGGGGCGTGGAACAGCGCTACGTCGGGCCGGATCGCCGGCAACAGCACGATCGGATCGTCGTGGCCGAACGGGTTGTCGATGACCTTCCAGTCCGGGCGGTGCGCGACGAGGTCGGAGCCGACGAGCCCGCGCAGCGGCATGAACGGCACGCCCTTCTCCGCCGCCTGGAAGGCGGCATGCAGTGCCGGGCAGGTCGCGTCCTTCACTTCGACCGCACCCGACAGGACGGCGGCGGTGAAGCGCGGCGCCGGGCCGAACTCGCCGAGGCTCACCGCCGAGGTCTCGATCGTCGCGACGCAGCCGGCGCCGATGAGGAGGTCGGCCTGCAGGCTCGAGGTCGGCAGCGCGACGAGATTGAGCCGTTTCACCCCGCGCCGGATCAGCGCGCGGGTCGCCGCCATGGCCACGCCCGAGACCTCGCGCGGCACCGCCAGCACGCAGCCGTCGGTGATGGGCGCGAGCGCCTCGTCGAGGGAGCGCGCGATCACTCTCGGCACCCCCACCTCGCCCGCCTGCGGCGCGAGGACCTCATGAACAGCATCAGCGTCGTCCGCATCAGCGTCCTCACGTCAGCATCGCCGCCGGAGCATCACGACAGCGCCTGCTTCACCCGGTCGGGCGAGAACGGCACGCGGCGGATGCGCACGCCGGTGGCGTCGAAGATGGCATTGGCGATCGCCGCCGCCACCGGACGGATCGACGGCTCGCCGGCGCCGCTGGGCGGCAGCTCCGGATGGTTGATCAGCACCACCTCGATTTTCTCCGGCGTCTCGGTGATGTCGAGGATCGGATAGGTCATCCAGTCCACGCTGGTCACGTTCTTGGAGTCGAACTTGACCTCCTCCCACAGCGTGCGGCTCACCCCCTGCACGATGTTGCCCTCGATGGTGTGCGTGAGCCCATCCGGGTTGATGATCTGGCCGCAGTCATGCGCCACCGTGAACTTGCGCGCCCAGATCCTCCCGCTCGCGCGATCGATATCGACCTCGGCCACGATGGCGCAACGCGTGCCGTTGCGCTGGGCATAGGCGATGCCGCGGCCGCTCGCCTTGCTGCCGGTCTGGTCGCGGCGCGGCGAGGGCCGCGCCTGCCAGCCCGACTTGTCGGCGGCGGTCTTGATCACCGCGACGTCGCGCGGCTCCTTGACGTGGCGCAGGCGGAACTCGACCGGATCGAGGTTGAGCGCCGCCGCCACTTCGTCGATGAAGGACTCGCTGGCGAAGTGGATCTGGGGCCCGACCGGATCGCGCAGATGCGCGCTGCGCAGCGGCGAGCCGCGGTCGAGCAGCGGCGCGATCGTCTCCCAGGCCATGCGCTTGTTGGCGAACTCGTAGGACTCCGCGGGGACGCCGAAGCCGTCGTTGACCACGAGCGGCACGCCGCGGAATTGCCCGGCGAGCGTGTCCGGCGGCTTGCCGCCGTTGGTCTGCACGTCGATGCGCGAGAACCCCTTGCTGGTGAACTCGTAGGCCGCGACCTTGCCCGACGCATCGATGGCGGCGCGGGCGCGGTGGATCGAGGCGGGACCCTTCGGGTCCCATCC
Source organism: uncultured Alphaproteobacteria bacterium (assembly GCA_963758945.1). Lineage (GTDB taxonomy): Bacteria > Pseudomonadota > Alphaproteobacteria > Rhizobiales > Xanthobacteraceae > VAZQ01. Next base: position 519,894 of record CAVWXY010000006.1, read on the forward strand.
CGTCGCCTGCTCGCGGGTATATTGCACGCGCACCGGCTTGCCCACCGCGTTGGCGAGGATGGCGGCGTCCATCGCCGCGTCGTCGGCGTCGCTGCGGCCGTAGGAGCCGGGCCCGACCACCCAGATCGCGTGCACCTTATCGACCGGAATGCCGAGCGTGGCGGCGATGCCGTTCTGCACGAAGTGCGGCTTCTGCGAGCCGGTCCAGCAGGTGACGCTGCCGTCCTTGATCTCGACCACGGCGCAGGCCGGGCCCATGCAGGCGTGCGACTGGAACGGCCACTCGTACTCGGCCTCGATCACCCGCGCGGCGGTCTTGAACGCCTCGTCGACATTGCCGGCCTGCTTGCCGCCGATCTCGTGCTTGCGCACCGGCGCGTTGCGGATGTGCTCGTAGAGCGCGGTCTGGTCGGGAAACGGCGCCTTGGCGTCCGACCATTCGACCTTGAGCTTCCCAGCCGCCTTGATCGCGTCCCATTCCTTGTCGGCGACGACGCCGAGGAAGCCCTTCTCCCACACGACCTTCGCGCCGGGGATGTCCTTGATCGAGCCTTCGTCGACCTTCACCGGCACGCTGCCGGCGACCGCGGGCCGGATCATGCGGCCGTGCACCATGCCCGGCAGCTTGACGTCGGTGCAGAAGTCCTCCTGCGCGTAGACCTTGGGTGCGATGTCGGCGCGCGCGATCGGCTGGCCGATGATCCTGTGGTCCTTGGCGTCCTTGGGCTTCGCCTTGCCCGGGGCATAGAGCGCGTTGCCGACCTGCTTGTTCCAGTCGAGCTGCACGTTGAAGTAACGCCCGCCGATCAAGTCCGCATAGGACGCCTTCTTCGACGCATCGCTCTTGGCGTGCACGATGCCGTCGGTGACGGTGAGCTCGCCGGCCGGCAAAGCGAGCCTGGCGGCGGCCATCTCGACGAGCACGCGCCGCGCCTCGGCGGCGGCCATGCGCATCTGCTTGCCGCCGAGCTGGACGCCGGTCGAGCCCGAGGCGCCACCCTGGTTCACGCTGGTGGCGGTGTCGCCCATGATCACGGTGACGGCCTTGAACGGCACGTCGAGCTCCTCCGCCACGATCTGGCCGATGGCGACGAACAGCCCTTGCCCCATGTCCATCTTGCCGAAGAAGGCGGAAACGGTGCCGTCGGCGTTGACCGCGATGTAGGAGGAGAGCTGGTCGGGCGTGAGCGGAGGCTTGGTGCCTTGCGCGAAGGCACCTTGCGCGAACGCTTGTTGCGCGAAGGCCTGGCCGATGCCGAGCACGGTGTCGAGGGCGATCGGCGCGCCGACCGAGACCACCAGCGCGCCGCCGGCCTTGAGCATCGCGCGGCGGGAGAATTGCGTGGATTTTTCGTGTCTGGTCATGGTCGCCTCCCTCAGCCCATCATCTCGGACGCGCGCTTGACCGCGCGCAGGATGCCCATATGGGTGCCGCAGCGGCATTTGAGGCCGGTGAGCGCCTCCTTGATCGCGGCGTCGGTCGGCTTGCGGTTGCGATCGAGGAACGCCGCCGCGGTCATGATCCAGCCGTTGATGCAGTAGCCGCATTGCGGCACCTGCTCCTCGACATAGGCCTTCTGGACCGGGTGCGGCTTCTCCGGCGTGCCGAGCCCAGCGAGCGTCACCACCTTGGCGTTGCTCACCGCCGATACCGGGGTGACGCAGGAGCGCACGGCCTGGCCGTCGACGTGCACGGTGCAGGCGCCGCATTGGGCGAGGCCGCAGCCGAAATGCGGGTTGTTGAGCTTGAGCTCGTTGCGCAGGGCATAGAGCAGCGGCATGTCGGGATCGGCGTCGATCGTGTGGACCTTGCCGTTCACGTCGAGATTCATTCGCGCCATGGGGGCATGTCTCCCTTGGAATGTCGTCAGGCGCGGCCGGCGCCCTCGCGCCTCGGCCGGGGGGTCCTCGCTTGAGTTGCGAATTGTTCTAGAGCGGGAAGGCTAGTCCAAGCCGCGGGGAAGGGAAACACCCCGCCGGGCTTTGCTGCCGTGCCCTCCGCGCATCGGTGAACCGCTCGCCCGAGCCGATCCGGGGCCTTGTGCGTGCCGGCGCGATGGCGCGCGCAGGCGCGCCCTCGGCCGGGTCCCGAGTGCGTTGCCGCCGACGCGAGGAGCTCGAGCGCGGCGTTGGCCGCTGCGCCGCCCGCGTCTTTCCGTCTTCACGATGTCAAACAACGCAGTCTTCTTCGTTCCCGCGGCGCGTTTCCGCGTCCGGGTTTTCTCTTTCCCTTCTCCGGCCGCCTTCGCCGAAGCGTCGGCGGGGATATATCTGCCGTAGCCCTTGCCGCTGCGCGCCCGCCCCGAACCGAGGGGCGGGAGGAGCGCCGGGAGGCGGTATCCTCATTCCGTCGCGCTCGTAAGGCGCGACACCACGTTTGCGAGACGCGGCCGTCCGGGGCAAACCGGAACGGGCCTCTCGGCGCTCCACCCTGGCGGTTTTGGGCCCGCTCCGCGCTCTCCGTCTCCGCAGTTGCCTGCGGCTCCCGTTGCGCGGGCGACCTTCGCTGCCGGGTGTCGCGCCCGGTCGGCCGAAGGTCCCGAACCTCCCGGGCACGGTTTACGAGCCGCGGCCGGGACGCCACTCCCCGCTCCGCCTGCGGGATCGTCTCCGGAGACGCCCCTCGATGAGCGAGGATAACGAACCATACTATAGATACGATACGTGGTCAATAGATTTATTCGTAACGTAGCAACCAGAGTTTGCGCCCACCCGAACTCGCAACGGGCGGCTCACGGCCGTGGCTTGAACGGCTTTTCGAAGATGCGTTCGAATTCCGCCTCATCCCAGATCCCGATCAGGATGCCCGGCGGCTCGCGGCCCGACATCCTGTCGATGCGCTCGGGCGTGATCGTGATCCGGGTGTGGTGCCGGCGCGCCCAGGCGAAGATCGCCTCGTGCAGACGCGCGCGCACCGCTTCGTGGGCCGGGTCGCCGCCGAGATCGTTCAACTCCTGGGGATCGGTCTCGAGGTCGAACAGCATCGGGCGAAAGCCCTCGCAGTGGACGTATTTCCACCGCCGATCGCAGATCATGATCAGCCTGGCCTCGGTCTGGTCGATGCCGAGCTCGAGGCGCGGCTCGCGCACCGCGTAGTCGTATTCGGATATGGCGTAGTCGCGCCAGGCCGGCGGCGGCGCCTTCGCGTGCAACAGCGGTTGCAGCGAACGGCCTTCGAGAATGTGCGGCTTCGCCGGCCCACCGAAGAATTCGAGAAAGGTCGGCGCGAGGTCGATGCCTTCGACCAGCTCGGCGCGGGCGCTCCCGCGCGTGGCGTCGGCCTCCGCGCGCGGGTCGTAGACGATCAGCGGCACGCGCACGGTCTGCTCGAAGAACAGATCCTTTTCTCCCATCCAGTGGTCGCCGAGATAGTCGCCGTGATCGGAGGTGAACACGATCATGGTGTTGTCGAACAGGCCGCGCGTCTCCATGTACGCGAACAGCTTGCCCATCTGGTCGTCGAGCTGCTTGATCAGTCCCATATAGGCCGGGATCACGCGCCGGCGGACCTCGTCCTTGGAGAAGGCCCGGCAGATCCGGCTGTTCTGATAGGCGCGGAAGACCGGATTTTCGGTGCGGCGCTCGGCCTCCGAGCGCACCGGCGGCAGGATGTCCTCCGGGCCGTACATGTCGTGGTACGGCGCCGGCACGATATAGGGCCAATGCGGCTTGATGTAGGAGAGATGGCACAGCCACGGCTGCTCGCCCGCCGTCTGCATGAACTCGATCGCCCGCCGCGTCATGTAGGGCGTCTCGGAATGCTCTTCGGGAATGCGCGCCGGCAGATTGTCGTAGCGCAACAGCCAGCCCGACAGGATTTCGCCGTCGTCGCCCTCGGCGGAATTGGCCCATTCCTGCCATGGATTGCGGCCGACGAAGCCCCGTTGGCGCAGGTAATCGTCGTAGGGAGGATCGGGATCGTAGGGGCCGTCGGGATGCAGGCCGTCGTCGCGCTCGAATGGCTCGAACCCGCATTGCGACAGCGTCACGCCGATCGGGGAGCCGGGATCGATGCCGAGCCATTCCATGCCCGCGGTATCGGCGACCATGTGGGTCTTGCCGACGAGCGCCACGCGCACGCCGAGCGGGCGCAGATGATCGCCCAGCGTCGGCTCGCCGACCCGCAGCGGAAAGCCGTTCCAGGTCGCGCCGTGCGAGCGGCAATAGCGCCCGGTGTAGAAGCTCATGCGCGAGGGCCCGCAAAACGGCGACTGCACGTAGGCGCGATCGAAGCGCACGCCGCGCGCGGCGAGGGAATCGAGATGCGGCGTCTGCAGGCGCTTGTGGCCGTAGCAGGACAGGTAGTCCCAGCGCAGCTGGTCGGCCATGATCCAGAGCACGTTCTTGGTAGCGGGCATTGCACGACTCCCGAATGTCGGCCGGGCGCTGGCGTCACCGTCGCGGGCGGCCGGAATAGCGGCGGTCTCACATCAGGCGGGGCAGCAGCGTCGCGATCGACGGAAAGGCGATCACCAAAGCGAGGCACAGCAGCATGGCGATCACGAACGGCCAGATGCCGCGCAGGCAAAGAGGCGGGCCTTCGGCGACAAAGTCGAACTCTGACCTCATTTTCGTAGTCTTTGCCACCAAGAGGTCATACCCGGAATCCGGGCCGCAATCCGCAACACAAGAGCGCCCCCTTTGCAATCCAGCCGACAACGGATCCTCACGACCCACACCGGCAGCCTGCCGCGTCCGGCCGATCTGGTGGCGCTGCTCAATGCCAGGGAGCTGGGCGAGCGCTACGACGGCGCGACCTTTTCCGCGCGCGTGCGCCGCGCCATCGTCGATATCGTGCGGCGCCAGGCCGAGACCGGGCTCGACGTGATCGGCGACGGCGAGCACGGCAAGGTCAACTGGATGGCCTATGCCCGCGCGCGGCTCGCGGGGCTCGAGGAGACCGACAGCCCGCCGCGTTTTCGCGGGGCGACCCGCGACTCCATGGCCTTTCCCGGCGCCTATGAGGACACCCGCGTCATGCTGGCCGCGCGCTCGGGAGCGATCGTTCCGAAGCGCACCGTGCGCCCGCGCGCCCTGGTCTGCTCCGGGCCGATCCGCTATGTCGGGCAGGACGAGGTGCGCGCCGATGTCGAGAACCTGAAGGCCGCGCTCGCCGGCGTCGACGCGGAGGAGGCGTTCATCACCGCGATCTCGCCCTCCAACCTCGAGCTCTATTACGAGAACCGTTATTACGCCTCCGACGAGGAATATCTGGCGGCGCTCGCCGACGCCATGCACGAGGAATACCAGGCGATCGTCGACGCCGGCTTCCTGCTGCAGATCGACGATCCTCGCATGGCGACGCACTACAACCGCACGCCCGGCGCCTCGATCGAGGACTGCCGCAGCTTCATTGCGCTGCGCGTCGAGGCCGTGAACCATGCGTTGCGCGGCCTCGCGGAGGACCGGGTCCGCTTCCACACCTGCTACAGCGTGAATGTCGCGCCCCGCGTGCACGACTTCGAGCTCAAGCACTTCGTCGACCTGATGCTCAAGGTGCGGGCCGGCGCCTATGTGATCGAGGCGGCCAACCCGCGGCACGAGCACGAATGGCAGCTCTGGGAGGAGGTCGAACTGCCGCCCGACAAGCTGCTGATTCCCGGCGTCGTGTCGCATTGCGTGCACCTGGTCGAGCACCCGGAGCTGGTGGCGCAGCGGATCGCACGGTTCGCCGGCGTGATCGGCCGCGAGCGGGTTATCGCCGGAACGGATTGCGGCTTCGGCACCTCGGGCGCGGGCGACGAAGTTCATCCCGAGGTGGCGTGGGCGAAGCTCGCCGCCCTGGTCGAAGGCGCGCGCATCGCCAGCCGCGAACTGTGGGCGGCTTGAGCGAGGCGGTAGTCTCTCGCGACCGAGACTCCGGCACCTCTGCACTCAGCTCCAGAGCCGCCTGGTCGCGCGCTTCGCACCCTCGACGAGGGCACCGAGCTTCAGAAATGCCACGCCCGGATCGATCTTGCCGTGACCGGCCGCGGTGCCGAACCCGCAGTCGGCGCTGGCAATGACCCGCTCGCGCCCGACCACGCCGGCGAAGCGCACGATCCGCTCGGCGACAAGGTCGGGATGCTCGACATAGTTGGTCGAGGTGTCGATCACTCCCGGCAGCAGGATTTTGTCATCCGGCAGGGCTACGTCCCTCCAGACCGCCCACTCGTGCTCGTGCCGGGGGTTCGCGGCCTCCAACGAGATCGCTTTGGCCTTCGCGCGCAGAACCACGTCGACGATCTTGACCAGATCGATGTCATGGGTGTGCGGGCCTTCGTAGTTGCCCCAGCAGATGTGGATGCGCACCATGTCGGCCGGGACGCGCTCGAGCGCGTGGTTGAGGACCTCCACGTGGAACGCGGCGCGCCGCAGGAACTCGGCGTCCGACAGCGCCTGAAAGCCGGTATGCCGCGACATCGCGAGGTCGGGGCAGTCGACCTGCAACACGAAGCCCGCCCCGGCGATCGCCTCGTATTCCTCGCGCATCGCTTCGGCCACAGCCGCGACATAGGCGTCATGGGTCGGATAATAGGCGTTCGGCAGAAAGCTCGTGACGACGCCCGGGGAGGCCGCGTTCATGAACGACTCGAACGGCCGGGCCGCGGCCGATGCCGCGCGCAGATTCGCCAGGTCGCGCGTGAGCGCTGCGCGGTCACGGACTTTTACCGGGCCGATGCACGAGACCCGCTTGAAGCGCCGCGGGCCGGTGAGCAGCGCCATCTTTCGCTGCAGGTCGGGAAAAGGCTGAACATCGAGATGCGGTTTCGGCGTCTCGGTGCCGCCCTCCTCGGAAAACCCGCTGAGGCGGTCGCGCACATAGGTCGCATAGCTGATCTTGCTGGTCTCGCCGTCGCTGACGATGTCGATGCCGGTTTCGACCTGGCGCTGCACGATGTCCGACACCGCCTGCCGCATCTCGCGATCGAACTTGGCGGGATCAAACGTGGTCCGATTCTCCCGCGCCTCGAGCAGCCCGAGCACGGTGTCGGTCCGCGGCAGACTGCCGACATGGGTGGTGAGGATGCGATCCTGGCTGGTCTTCACGGGGCCTGCTTTAAAGGTTCTGGCGAGGTTGACGCAGAATGGTGCCCCACACTCGGTGGGCTCCCCTCCCCCTTGTGGGGAGGAGTTGGGGGTGGGGGTAGGACGCCGACATAGGAGGTTCCAAGGCGAGCGGCTTAGCCATGGTGATGCATCCTGCGCTCGACGAAATGGAGCAGCGCATTGGCGGTTGCGGCAAAGGCAAACAGCAGCAAGGTCAGCGCGAGGATATCGACCACGTTGTGGACGTCGGTCGCGCGAAGCAGGGCGAATCCGATGCCCGACGTCGATGCGAACAGCTCCGCGATCAACGTGCCGAGCAGCGTGACCGCGAAGCCGATGCGGATGCCGGTCAGGATTTCCGGCAATGCGGCCGGCACCAGGATTCTCGCGAGCGTCGCGGCGGGCGACAGGCGCAAGATGCGCGCCGTCTTGCGATGGACCGGCGCCACGTTGCGCAGTCCGTTCATCGTGAAGATCGCCACGGGAAATATGCCGTGGATGACGGCGAACGCCACCGTGGCCGACAGGCTGAGCCCGAACACGAGCAGGATGATCGGATAGAGCGTGATCTTGGGGATCGAGTAGAGCGTTCCGAGGATCGGATCCGCGACGTCCCCCGCAAAACGGCGCAGCCCGAGCCAGAGCCCGGCGAGAACGCCGCCCGCCACGGCGATCACGCAGGCCAGTCCGAACGCGGTTCCCGTGCTGGCGGCGTGCCCCCAGAAGCTCTTCGACTGCAACAGCTCGACGGCGCGCAGGATGGTGGCGGCCGGGGTGGACACGATGTATTCGCCGACCGCCAGGCTGAGAAGCTGCCACGCCGCCAACAGCCCGATGACGAGCGCAGCCGTCTCGACGGCACGGGATTTCATCGCTGCCCGTAGCGGCGATGCAGCCGCCGCTCCCATGCCGATAGTGCGCCATTGACGAGCATGACGAGGATCAGCAGCAACAGCAGCATGCCGTACATCGTCTGGTTGTCGAAGTCGTTGTAGCCGAAGGCGATTCTCTTGCCCATGCCGGCGGACGCGAGAATGAATTCGCCGGCCACGATCGCGATCACCGCGTACGCGGTCGCCAGCTTCACGCCGGTCACGAGATGCGGCGCGGCGGCGGGCAGCCGGACCAGCACGAGACTTCGCCATGGACCGAGCCGCATGACCAACGCCGTCTTGACGATCACGGAGCGGACGCGGTCGAGCCCCAACATGGTGTTGACCACCATGGCGACGATGCCGAACAGCGCTCCCATCGCGATGAGCGCGGCGCGGCCGACCCCGAAGGCCACGACCAGCAACGGGTAGAAGACGAAGATCGGGACGGCGTAGTACGCGGACAGCAGCGGCTCGACGGTCCGGCGCACGCGCGGCACGGCGTGCAACAGAGCTCCGATGAAGAAGCCGCCGGCGACGGCGATGCCGACCGCGGCCGCGGTATTCCAGATCGTAAAGGCGATATCCGCATTGAAGCGGCCGCTGGCGAGAATCCGCCACAGCGCAATCAGCATCTCGCTCGGCGGGATCATGGTGATGCGATCGATGATCTGCGCGCGGCACAGGACTTCGAGCGCGGCGAAGGCGGCGATGATCACCGCCGCCCTGGCGAGCGCGACTCTGGAGACGTGCAATCGTCCGATACCCACCCGAGATGCCGGCACGGCCGGTCAGAGCGGCTTCTGCTGATCCTTGGGCAGGAATTGCTGATCGATGACCTTGCTCCAATCGACCGGCTTGTCGACGTCGCCGACCAGCTCCATGCCTTCCGACATCTTCTCCAGCGCCGCCTTCTCGAAGCCGCCCCGCGACCACTCGCCTTCATAGGTGAAATATTTGGGGAAGTATTTCGCGACCTGCTTGGGATCGGCGTTCCACACCTTCGCGTAGATCCGCATGGCGTCGTCGCGGTCGGCGTAGATGTGGTCGACCGCGCGGCGATGAATACGGATCAGCTTGCGAACCATCTCGGGATTCTCACCGGCGAATTTGCGGGTCGTGATGCCGACGAGCCAGGTCATGCGCGGAATGAGGTCGGCGAACGAGAAGATGACGCGGTACCGCTCGGGCTGCAACGTGAGAATGGGATCGATGAGCGGAGCCGCGTCGATCCCGCCGGTATCGAGCGCGGTGAGGCCGCCGCCGAATCCGCCCGTGGACACCGGCTCGACCTTGCCGGCCATGCCCGCTTCCTTGAGCGCCAGGCGCAGCAACAGCTCGCTGGTCGATTTCGGGTTGGTAAATCCCGCCTTCTTGCCCGCAAGGTCCTGGACCTTGTGAATGTCGCCTTTCGGATTTGCGACCAGCGCAATCTCGCCGATATGGCTGCTCGCGGTATTGACGATCACGACATCGATGCCCGACCGGATCGCCGCGAGCGCGGCCGAGGTGGCGACTTCGCCGTACGGGAGATCGCTGGCCAGCATGTTTCGCAACGTGGTCCCGCCGCCCATGCCGGCGATGATCTGGTCGATCGCCACCCCCTCGTCGGCAAAGTAGCCCTTCTCCGTCGCGACCGCCCACGGCAGCGTGGCGGTGACGCGGCCATATTGGCTCACCGCCAGCTTGTAGGCCTCTGCCGGCGTCGCCAGGCTCGCCGTCAGCAAGCCCAGACCGGCGACCATCGCGAATCGAGCAAGGTTCATGCTGGTCCTCCGTCGTCCATGGTCGGGATGGCGCCCCCCCCTTTGGCCTGCGCCGAAGCAGGCTCGACGTTCTCTCGCTGCGTTCCCCCGGCCGATAGCGCCGGAATGGTCGTCACACTATCGCAGGGGCGTCAAGGCGACGAATGATCCGCGTCGCTCGCTGCGTCTGCTGCTGCGGCGCGTTTGGTAGCGGCCCACATCCTGCCCAATCGAAGGGTCGCCGCCCACATGGCCCCCTCGTGCCGGTCATGCCCTCTTGCGCGGCTTGCCGGCCGTTTTCGGCGGTGTTCGGGTCGTGGCGCGCCCGGTGAGCAATTCGCGCAGAACCACCGCATTGTTGTGCAGCTCGTCGTGCGCCCCGAACAGCAAGGTGACCGGTCCCTTTCGCGCGAGGCTCTCGAGCGCGGCGAGCGCTTCCGGATGCTCGGCGATCTCCGCCCGGTATCGCTGGCGAAATTCGGCCCAGCGTTCGACATCGTGGCCGAACCATTGGCGCAGCGCCGTGCTGGGTGCCAAGTCCTTGAGCCAGTGGTCGATCGCGGCGGCCTCTTTCCGCAGGCCCCTCGGCCAAAGCCGATCGACCAGGACGCGCGTTCCGTCAGAGCGTGCAGCGGGTTCGTAGACGCGCTTCAGCTTGATTCGCGAGGAGACCAATTGGCAACTCGTGCAGCATCTGCTTTGAACGAGGCAAGTTTGCGCCGCCGGCTCATTGGGCGCAATCCGCTTGCCGGAGCTTTGGTGAAGCGGCGTGCGCGGCCGCGCGCCGAGCACGGACGCGCTCAGCGCGGCCCGCCCGGGCGCACGGCTTCGACCAGGCTCAGCGCCGACAGAATCCGCGCCACGATCTCGCGCGGCGCCGCCTCGATCGAGACGACGACGGGAGTCTCGTCCGCTCCCGGCTCCTCGAGCGCGGCGAACTGGCTGTGCAGCAGGCTGCGCGGCATGAAATGCTCGTGCCGGGTGGCGATGCGGCGCGCGATCAGCTCCTCGTCGCCCTTGAGATAAACCAGACGGACGTCGGCGCGGTCGCCGATCAGGACGTCGCGGTAGCGGCGCTTGAGCGCGGAGCAGGCCACGACGCCGTGGCTGCCGGCGCGGCGCGTCTTGTCGATCCAGGCGGCGATCGCGGCGAGCCAGGGCCAGCGATCCTCGTCGGTGAGCGGAATGCCGCCGTGCATCTTCTCGATGTTGGAGGCGGGGTGGAACCAGTCGCCGTCCTCGAACTCCCAGCCGAGCCGCAGCGCCAGCAGCGTCCCGATCGTGGACTTCCCGCAGCCCGAGACACCCATGACGATCACCACGGCGGGAGCAGCAGGCGCAGCGTCTTGCGTCGGCCGGGTCTCCGTGGACATCAGTTGCTCCTTCCGACGTCGCGGCCGGTTCCGCAACCCGGCGCGTTGCCGCGCGCGGCGCGAAAGCTCGGGTGGGATCATCGTCCGGTCACGGCGGTCGACGCCAACCCCAACCCCAACCGTAATAAAGCGTTGGCTTGAGCGCAAAGCGCAATCTCTCCGACGTCATGCCCGCGAAAAGCGGGTTTCATACCAATGGCTCGCAAAACGTTTGACCCGTCATGCCCACTTGTCGCGGGCACCCGCGTCGTGAATCATGAGTCGAGCCAAAGACGTGGATGGCCGGTTCAAAGCCCGGCCATGACGTCGAGAGTGCGCCGATCGTTACGAAGGTCGGTATCGGCAATGCGTTACGCGTGCTCGGCGACGGGCTCGCGAGTGCATGCGCTCGGCGGTGTGGCGTAGCGCCAGCGCACGTTCAATTCCTCTGCGATGATTTCCCAGGCATCGTCGGGGACGGAGTCGAGGTCCTTCTGGGTGAGCTTGAAGCCGCTCCAGGTGCCGCGGGCCGCCTTGGCCTTGTCCTTCAGCGCCTGCGGCAGCCTGTGCCAAACGCCGATCTGCTTGAACTTGCTGATCGCGAACCCCACGCCGAGACCCGGAACGTGGTAGGGCAGGTCGAGATCATAGACGCGATAAGCGCTGCGCTGAGCCGCGAAACCAATCTGGGACATTGCACCCTCCTCTGTTGGCGCAAACGTCGGTCGGCCGACGATTGCCGCCATCCTTGCCGCGAGGGAGCGATCCCGCTGTGACCGTGGTCACAAATATGTCTGTTCGGGCGGACCGCAGAATTCCCCGCGGGCTCACGCCGGGACCGGCGCGCATGCCAGGATTCGCAAAATGATGACGAGTCAGGCCTGCGCGAGCTCATGCGCCAGATGGTCGCGAAGGAGCCGCCCGTAGCCGGGGATGCCGTCGCCTCGCCCGAGCAGGCGCAGGCCCGCCCACAGGCTCACCGCATTGTTGGCGAGGACGGGCTTGCCGAGCTCGCGCTCCAGCCGCTCGACGATGCTCATCGAGGGCCAGTTGCCGCCCGGCATGATCACGGCGTCGGCGTCCGGCCGGTCGACGCGGCGGCCGAGCTCGTAGGCTTTCTCCGGATCGACCCGGCCGAGCTCGATCGAAGCCACGAACCCCACCACCTCGCTATGGACGACCTTGAAACCGCTCGCCTCCATGAAGTCGACCATGGGTTTGTCCATGGTCCTGCTCCACGGCGCGCCGATGGCGATCCGCTCGACGCCGAGCCGCCTGAGCGCGTCGACGAAGGCGGTCGCCGCCGTGGTGGCGGGCCGGCCGGATGCATCCTCCATGCGCTTGATCAGCTCGCGGTCGTAGCCCTTGCCCTTGGCCAGGGTGGGGGCGGTCGCCGCGAAGACGATGACGTCGACCTCGGCGTCGGCGAGCTTGCGGCTCTCGCTCTCGAGCTCGAGCACGCAGCGCATCTGCTCTTGCGGCGTGATGTCGCGGTAGGCCACGCGCCCGGTATGCAGCGACACCGTCGGCGGCAGCGCCGCGCAGAATTCCGGCTCCTGCACGGTGTTGGAGGAAGGCGTCAACAGGCCGAAGCGGTGGGTCTGCACGTAGGACATGGGGTCACTGCGAGCCTTCGAGCCCGGCGGCTTTGATCACGGCGTGGAATTTCTCCGCCTCCGACTTGATGTAGCGCTCGAAGGCTTGCGGGCTGCCGCTGCTCACCGCCTTCGAGCCCTGGCGCAAGATCGCGTCCTTGACGTCGGGCATGGCCAGGGCCTTCGCCATGCCGTCGTAGAGACGGGCGACGATTTGCGGCGGCACGCCGGCGGGCGCGAACAGCCCGCTCCAGCCCACCACGATGACGCTCGGATAGCCGAACTCGACCACCGTCGGCGTGTCGGGGAACTGCTCGTCGCGCTCCTTGCCGAAGGTGGCTAGCAGATCGAGCTTTTTCGTTTCCACGAGATCCGCCACGCCGGCCGTGGTCGTGAAGGCGAGCGGGATCTGTCCGGCCACCACGTCGGTGATCGCCGGAGTCTGGCCGCGGTAGGGCACGTGCGTCATCTTGATGTCGGCGGCGATCGACAGCAGCACGCCCATCAGGTGGGTCATGTTGCCGATGCCGAACGAGCCGTAGTTGATCTGGCCGGGATGCGCCTTGGCGCGCTCGACCAGGTCCTTGATCGACTTGATCCCGGAAGCGGGATTGACCACGGCGCCCAGCGGGTTGGCGGTGGTCTGGGTGATCGGGACGAAGTCGCGGAACGTATCGTAGGGCAGCTTCTTGTAGATGAAGGCGTTGGTCGTCACCGCGCTCACCGGCGCGTAGATCAGCGTGTAGCCGTCGGGCTTGGCCTTGGCGCCCGCCTCCATGCCGATGATGGCGTTGGCGCCGGGACGGTTGTCGACGATGCCCTGCTGGCCCCAGAGCTCGCCCATCTTCTGCGCGAGCACGCGCGCCTGCAGGTCGACGCCGGACCCGGCCGCCTGCGGCACGATGATGCGGATCGGGCGGTTGGGAAAATCGTCGGCCGTCTGCGCCGCCGCGCCGGCGGCGAGCGCGAGCACCGCCGCGCCGGTCAGCGCGACAAATGCGAACAGCGTGCGTGCGTTCATCGGTGTTTCCTCCACGAGGTTCTTTTTGCCGCCGCGGTCATGTGCCGCGGCCGGTTCGCTTCACCCTACCGCGGATTCGCTCTCGCGCGTCTCATAGGAAGTGTTCCAGCGGCGCCGGCCGGCGGACCTCGTCAGCCGCGGGCCGCGGCCAGCGTTGCGCGCCGCGGCGCCGCGCGCAGCATGTCCATGAGCTTGCGCACCGAGCCGAGGTTTTCGAGGTCCCCGACGGCGGCGATCGTCCCGGCGATGGCGGCCGGCGCCAGCACGCCGTCGGCATAGGTGCGGAACTTGCTCTCGATCTGGGCGCGCGACAGCGGGTTCTCGGCCGAGCCGCGCGGATGCTCGCAACGCGCCTTGAACGTCATCGCGTCGGTCTCGATCTCGACCGCCGCCTGCACGCCGGTGAGCGCCGCATCCGGGCGGATCTCGATCTGCTCGGCCGCCGCGCGCCGCATGTCCGGATCGTCGTAGCGGGCGGGCTCGAACTGCGCGAGCGTGAGCTCCTGGTCGTGCAGGATCACCGCCGCGGTGTAGTGGCCGGAAATCAGCGCGTCGAACTTGCCCTTGTAGTGCGGAAGCTTGCCGTGCAGGTCGAAGGCCGGCTGGCTCAGGGCCACGCGCACCTTCTTCACCCGGGCAGGATCGATCTCGTGCTGCTCGACGAGGTCGAACAGCGCGGTGTTCATGCCTTGGATCGAGGAGGCGGACGGCCACAGCCTTAGCGCGATCTGCTGGAGCTCCCAGCGTTGCCCGAGTCCGGCGGTGACCGCCTCGGGGCGGCCGCCATTGGCATAGGTGTTGTAGAGGCCGCCGTCCTTGGCGGTGAGGAATTCGCGCGTCGCCAGGAACTTCTGCTCGGCGAGCAGCGCCGCCAGCAGGCCCGAGAGCGCGCCGCGGCACTGGTGGAACTTCACGGTCGGCGTTCCCCACGCCGCGAAAGTGCCGGCCGCCTGGCTGCCGGCGAGGCCGAACGCCTTGGCCATGGTCTCGGTGTCGAACCGGCGCAGCCGGCCGACCGCCGCGGCAGCGCCGAACGGGCCGAGCACGCCCGGGCCGTGCCAGCCCTTGGCGCGGAAGGCGGGATAGTCGAGGCCGATCCCGACACGCGTCGTCACCTCGCAGCCGGCGGCGATCGCGACCATCAGGTCGCGGCCGGATGCGCCGTCGCGCTCGGCGATCGCCAGCGCGGGCGGGATCACTTCCGGCGTCACGTGGGTGAGCGTGGGGCGGTGCACGTCGCACATGGTGACCGCGGTGACGAGATAGCCGTTCAGGAGCGTCGCGCCGGCAAGCGACAGCGCCTCGCCGCCGATGACGCTGCTCTCGTCGGATTGTGCCAGTCCGGACGCCAGGGCGGCGAGCTGTTGCGTCTCCTCGCCGCGGTGCCCGGCGACCGCGCACGCCAACGTGTCGAGCAGCACGTTCTTGCACTGATCGCGCACGGGCCCCGGAAGATCGTCGTATTGCAGCGACGCCGCAAAGCCGGCCAGCACCTCGGTGACGTTTCCCGACATACGATTTCTCCCTTATGCGGCCATTATGAGGGATTCCGAGATCGTGGCTGCGCGATCGGTCCGCAGGCATCGTAATTGGAATCGCAAGCCGCGGGCAACCTCGACGTCATGCCGGCGCGGCGCGCGGTCCGTTCGCCAGCGCGCGCAGCGAGGCCAGGAGATCGCGCACCTGGCGCTCGGGAATGTTGCGGGTGATGAAGACGAGGCGGCTGGAGTGGTCGTCGTCGGGCCAGGCGGAAAGCTCGACCGGAGGATGTGCGAGGTGCTGCACCACGTGCACCACCACCGGCCCGCGGCAGCCGGCGACGTTGAGAAAGCCCTTGACGCGCAGGAGATCGGGCCCGCGCAGCGCGATCAGCGTCTCCATGCTGCGGGCGAAGACCTCCCAGGGAAGCGGCGCGTCGTCGGCGAGGACGAAGCTGACGATGCCGTCGCTGTGCTCGGCTTCGGCCACGAAGCCATCGTGCCCGCGCAGCTCGTGACTCGCCTCGGCCTCGAGCAGGCAGCGCGGATCGAGCTCGCCGTCGACCGCGGCGTGGACGGAGGCGCGCGGATTGAGCTCGCGCAGGCGCGCGGTGAGGCGCTTCACCTCTGACCGCGGAGCGAGGTCGGTCTTCGACACCACCAGCCGGTCGGCGAGGATGACCTGCTTCCTTGCTTCCGCCGACCAGTCGAGCGTGTCGAACCCGTTGGTGGCATCGACCACGGCGACCACCACCTCGACGTGGAATTCCGAGCCGAGCGCGCGGTCGGTGGCGAAGGTCTGCAGGATCGGCCCGGGATCGGCGAGCCCGCTGGTCTCGATCAGGATGCGCTGGAACTGCGGCACCTTGCGCTGAGCGCGCTCGGCGACGAGGTTGCGCAGCGCGACCTGCAGGTCGGAGCGGGTGTTGCAGCACAGGCAGCCGTTGCCGAGCAGCGTCACCTCGTCGGTCGAGCCGCGGATGAGCGCATCGTCGATGCCGACGCTGCCGAACTCGTTGATGACGACGGCGGTGCCGGCGCCCTCCGGCGCCGCAAGAAAGCGGCGCACCAGCGTGGTCTTGCCGGCGCCGAGGAAGCCAGTGACGACGGTCACCGGCAGGCGCGCGCCGCGCGCGCGCTTGCGCCGGCGCCCGAACGGGCCGGCCTCGCGGGAGGGAAAGAGATCGAGCATGAGTTATCCGCGATGATGCCACGATCTCGGTGTGCTCCCTCTCCCCGCTTCAGCAACCGAACTCGGGTTTACCCGAGTTCGGTCACTATTGAGCGGCCGAAGTCGGATATATCCGACTTCGGCTGAGAGGGAGGGGTGAGGGGCCCTTTCTGTCGAGTGGCATCAGCCGCTCACCCCACCCCTCTCTCCGTAAAGAACGGGGAGAGGGAGCAGACCGAGCTTGCTGCCCGCTGCGTGCGCCCACGCGCCGAGCACCTCGTCAAAAATCCATCTCCAGGATGTAGAGGCCGCCGACATGGCGGTCGACGGTGTAGACGATCTCGCGCTCGTCGACGAACACGTCGTTGAGCTGGATGGTGCCGGTGGGCGCCATCGGCGGCGCCGGCGGCACGAACACGCCGACCTGCTGCGGCTGGTACGGGTTGGAGATGTCGTAGGCGCGCAAGCCGCCGTTGAAGAAGGTGCCGAGCACGATCTGGTCGGAATGCCAGCACGTCGGCAGCGGCACGTTCTCGTGGATGTTGTGGGCGCCGAAACGGCCCTTGGCGGCGAAGGCCTGGTGATCGGGCAGAGGACAGGTCGAGATCGGAACGAGGTTGGTCTCCTCGCGCGCGTCGAGCACCCAGATGAGCTTGGGCCAGTCCTTGGCGTTGTTCTCGGTCAACTCGTCGGTCACCAGCATCAGCCCGCGGTCGAACAGCGGCACCACCGTGTGCATGAATCCGGTATAGGGCGGCGAATTGGTCCACTGCGAGATGCGCTTGGGGTTCGCCTTGTCGGAAATGTCGAGGATGAACATGCCGCCGTCGATATAGGCGAGATAGCAGCGGTCGCCGCGCTGCGGATAGACGTTGCAATTGTGCGCGCGGTGGCCCTTGTCGAGCGGGTGGCGCGGCGGCGGCATCACGTTGTCGCCCTGCTTGGTGCCGGGCATCCACCAGCGGCCGATCTCGACCGGCTTCGACGGATTGCGTACGTCGATGCAGCGGTAGAACTGATCGTCGGAGGGATGCGTCGGCGTGAAGTCGGGCGCGCCCGAGGCGGTGTGCACGTATTCGCCGTCGCAGAACCAGAGCTGGTGCACGCCGCGCGAGGTCTCGCCCGAGCAGTCGAAGAACGAGATCGACTTGGGGTTCTCCGGCACCGAAATGTCGAACAGCTCCATGCCGGCGGGCTGCAGCCCCTTCTTCTGGGTCTGGTAGGCCACCGCCATGATGTTCCCGCAGGTCTCGAGCGAGTTCGAACGCATGTGCGCCTGCGGCAGGTCGGTCTGCACCACCACCTTGGGCTTGCGCGGATCGGAGACGTCGACGGCGGTGAAGTTCTTCGGCGCGCTCTCGTGCGCCAGCCACAGGATGCGGCGGCCGTCGGGCGCGATCTGGATCGACATGCCCTCGCCCATGCCGCCGAAGCCGTCGAGCAGGTGGTGGCCGATGAGCTTGAAATTCCAGGTGACCGGTCCGCCGTTGCCCTGCGGGGCGGCGGCGCGGGCGGCCGCCGGCTTCTTGACCGGTGCCTTCGTCGGCGCCATCTTCTTCGCTGCCGCCTTCTTAGGCGCGGCTTTCTTTGCTGCTGCCTTCTTCGGCGTCGGCTTGGCGGCGCCTTTCCCGGCGGCTTTCCTCGCGACTTTTTTCCTTGCGACTTTCATTCCACTCTCCATGCCCTGAAATCGCGCGCAGCTTTAGCGCGTTTCCGCGCGCAGGGCGAGATGCCGCGCAACTGACAATGAAGTAGGTGATGCGGTGGGCGCCGCGGGCTCCGCCTCTCCCCGCAAGCGGCCGCTTGCGGGGAGAGGTCGCGAGCGAAGCGGAGCGGGTGAGGGACATTCCAGGCGCTGGCCGCTTTGAAACCTCCCCTCGCCCCAACCTCTCCCCGTAAAGAACGGGGAGAGGGAGCGCACCGCACGCGCGGCAGCCCGCCGAAGCGCTACCCGTTGGCCTTGGTCCACAGCGAGGGGCGCAGCGCCTTCGTCCAGTCCGGGATGGCGGAGATCTTCTTCTCGCGCAGCAGCACCTCGGCGTCGCGCTGCAGGCCGGGCGTGAGGCCGGTGGGAAAGCCGGGAGCGACCTCGACGCGCGCCAGCGCCTTGGCGAAGGTGTCGCGCGACAGGTTGTAGCCCTTCGAGGTAAAGAACGCGTAGATGACGTCGGCGGCCTTGCCGGGATTCTCCCTGAAGTCGCGCCCCGCCTCCTTCCAGGCCTTGAGATAGGCGACCACGGTGTCCGGGTTCTTGTCGACGAAATCGGGCGTGGCCGCCATGAACACCGGCATCTTGTCGACGCCGGAGAAGTCCATGATCGAGGTGCCGATCCCTTCGGCGACCGCGATCGCGTTGTAGGGTTCGACATTGACCATGGCGTCCACGGTCTTGGCGGCCATGGCGGCGACCATGTCGTTGACGTTCATGCGCACTTCCTGGAAGTCGCCCTTCTTGAGCCCGGCCTTGGGCGCGACGACGTCGACGAAGATGTTGCCGACCGAGGAGCCGGTCTGGTTCGCGACCTTGAGGCCCTTGAGCTCACTCACCTTGCTCAGGTTGAGGTCCTTGCGCGTGACGATCTGCGCGGTCTTCCCGACATATTCGATCAGCGCAATCGCGATCAAACCGCCCTTGTCGTGGCCGATGATGAAGGAAGGTCCGGCATAGGTGCCGAGGTCGACTTGGCGCGCCACCATCTGCTGCATGGTGAGGTTGCCCGAGGGCACGGCGAATTCCTCGGCCTTGATGCCGTGCTTCTCGAGCAGGCCCGATTTCAGGAGATAATAGGTGGGCATGCCCCAGATGTTGGTCTGGTAGCCTTGGCGGACGGTCTCCAGCGCCAAGGCCGGCCGCACGCCGCCGAGGCCGGCCGCCAGCACGCCGGCGCCGGCGGCGAGGCATTGTCGCCGCGTGAATGAAAGACTCGTCATCGTTCTATCCTCCCTGGTCGTTTGAGTCGGCGTGTCCCGGACGCGGTGCAGCGCGAACACAGCGCAGATAATGCCTCATGTTCTCAACTGATTGTCACTCCTGCTGCATGCCGAACTCGCGGATGCTGGACGCCACCTCGTCCGACGTCTGCGTGATCACCTTGCGCAATTCCTCCGGCGTCGACGACACCGGGATGGAGCCGGCCTTCTCGATCAAAGCGCGGTAGTCCGGCGAGGCGACGATGCTCGCCACGTGGCGCTGGAGGAGGTCGACGACGGGTTGCGGCGTGCCGACGCCGGCGCAGATGCCGAGCCAGCCGAAGCGTACGAAATCGATACCCTTCTCCTTGAGCGTCGGGATCTCGGACAGGTTCTTGAGCCGCTCGGGCGCCGACACCGCCAGGATCTTGAGCTGCTTGGCGTGGTACTGCGAGGCGATCCCCAAGGTCGGCGAGACGTAGAAGTTCACGCGGCCGGCGACGAGCTCCTGCACCACCTGCGGCCCGCCGCGGAACGGAATCCGATTCATGCTGATGCCGGCGAGCTTCTCGAGCTGACGGGCCAGGATCTCCTGCGCCGAGCCGGCGCCGATGGTGGCGTAGCTCACGTCGCCGGGATGCGCCTTGGCATATTGCACGAACGAGTCGAAGTCGGCGGCCGGAATCGAGTTCGACAGCGCCAGCCCGTAATAGTACTCGGCGATCAGCGAGATCGGGGCGAGGTCGCTGAGCTTGAACTGGACGTTCTTGTAGACGGCGGTGTTGATCGGCTCGAAGTGCGTGCACAAAAGCAGGGTGTAGCCGTCGCGCGGCTGCGACAGCACGTCCCTGGTCGCGATCATGCCGGCCGCCGCCGGCTTGTTCTCCACTACCACGCGCTGGCCGAGCGCCTCGCCCAGCTTGTCGGCGATGAAGCGCGCCGGGATGTCGGTCGGCCCGCCGGCGCCGAAGCCGACCACCAGCCGGATCGGCCGCGAGGGATAGGCGTCCTGCGCGCCCGCCGCGCCGAAGCCGGCGAGGGCAAGCAGCGCCAGGGCGGAGAAGAGTTTGGTCTTCATGAGCGGCATTGTACCCACCTTCCTGGTCTCACTCTTTCGCGAGCGTTGGCGAGTCGTGCAGCGACCCCGGCGCGCTCCCTCTCCCCGTAAGAACGGGGAGAGGGAGCAGAGCGAGCCAGCCTGAAGAGCGCGGTCGAACTGACGCATCGCGTCTATCTCTTTCCGTCGGGTGCTGTCACGTTCTGACCGAGATGGCGCAGCAACGATTTCTGATAGTCCAGGAACTCCACGCTGAGCGGATCGCGCGGCCGTTGCAGGCGGATGGGTACCTCGGTCTTCACCATTCCGGGATGCGGGGTCATGACCACGACGCGGTCCGCGAGGTAGACCGCCTCCGCCACATTGTGCGTCACGTAGATCACGGTCTTGCGCGTCTCCCGCCAGACGTCCGCCAGCAGCCGCTGCATGTCGTCGCGGGTGAGCGCGTCGAGCGCCGCGAACGGCTCGTCCATTAGCAGCACGGCGGGATTGTAGGCGAGCGCGCGCGCGATGGCGACCCGCTGCTGCATCCCGCCGGAGAGATGATGCGGATAAGACTGCACGAATTTCTCGAGCTTCACCAGCTTGAGCTGCTCGAGCGCGATCTGCTCGCGCTCGGCCTTGCCGATGCCCTTCATTTCCAAACCGAAGGTGACGTTGCCGAGCGCGGTGCGCCACGGGAACAGCTGGGCGAAGTCCTGGAACACGACGCCGCGGTCGAGGCCGTATCCGCTGACGGTCTTGCCGCCGATGCGGATCTCGCCCGCGGTCGGGGTGAGAAAGCCGGCGATGATGTTGAGCAGCGTCGACTTCCCGCAGCCCGAGGGGCCGACGATGCAGAGGAACTCGGAGGCCTCGATATCGAAGCTGACGGATTCCACGCCCGGCACCCGGCCGGCGGGCGTGTCGTAGGTGAGCGAGACGTTGGCGACTTCGATATGCGGCATCGGCTGCTACCCGTGTGGCGCAGTCATAGATGGTATGCCCGTTCGTGGCCAGAACCGGCCAAGTGCAGTTTCGCCCGAGCCGAATTCCGTGTAGACAGGCACAAAGCAGGTCGGACAATTAGCCGCAAGGCCGGAGCATTCCCATGGGACCCCATGCAGCATCGAAGCCGATGACTCTGTCGGAGCAGGCGGACGAGCTCGAAGAGCAGATGATGCACGATCTCAACGCCAAGATCGCCACCAAGTCGGTGCTGTTCAACTTGGCCGACGGCAGGGTCGACATGGAGAGCGGCGCCGCGCTCATGGCCAAGAACCCCGGCAAGTATTTCCTCATGGGCGCCGATCCGCGGCTGCCGAAAATGCCGGACAAGCCGCAACTCATCGACTTCTTCAAGCAGCGCTTCGCCTCGATGAACCACCTCTTGCAGAGCGCCACCCACGCGCTCAAGGCCGGCCTCGACGAGAAGGTCGTGCTCGCGTGCCTGCTCCACGACATCGGCGTCGTCAGCTTCATCCGCTGCGACCACGGCTATTGGGGCGCGCAGCTGATCGAGCCCTATGTCGACGAGGAGGTGAGCTGGGCGGTGCGCGTGCACCAGGCGCTGCGTTTCTTCCCCGACAAGTTCCGTCGGCTACGGCTATCCCGACCTCTACCGCAAATATTTCGGCCCGGACTACCAGCCCGAGCCCTACATCGTCGCGGAATACGAGCGCGCCCGCAAACACAAATACTACATGACCGCGCGGCTCATCTGCGTGAACGACATCTACTCGTTCGACCCGAACGCCAAGGTCGATCTCGACGATTTCGTCGACATCATCGGGCGCAATTTCAAGCAGCCGAAGGAGGGGCTCGGTTTCGACAACACGCCCTCCTCGCACATGTGGCGCACGCTGATGTGGCCGACGCGGTTCTTGTGACGCGCGCGGCGTCTCTTTATTGTTGTCGCCCCCGCGTGTGCGCGGGGACGACAGCAAAGCGATTCCGAGCCAGTTACGAAATTCCGTCTCACTCCGTCCCGGCCAGGCCCGCCTGCCGCACCACCTCGCCCCAGCGCGTGATTTCGCCGTTGATGAAGCGCTGCAATTCCTCGGGCGAGGAAGTGCCGCCCGGGATCATCCCGAGCTTGACGATCCGCTGCTGAACGTCCGGCAAGGCGGCGACGCGGTTGAGCTCGGCATTGAGCCTCATCACGATCGGCTTCGGCGTTTCCGCCGGTGCCGTGATCATGCCCCAGCCGGCGACGTCGAAACCGGGCACGCCCAATTCCGCAATCGGCGCGATCTCGGGCGCGGACGGCGAGCGGATGGCGGTGGTCACGCCGAGCGCGCGTACCTTGCCTTCCCTGATCAGCGGCAGCGACGGCACAGGGTCGGAGAACAGCACGGGCACGTGGCCGCCGACGACGTCGGTCAGCGCCGGCGCGCTGCCCTTGTAGGGCACGTGGGTCATCTCGATGCCGGTCAGGGTCTTAAACAACTCGGCATAGAGATGGTGCGGCGAGCCGGCGCCGCCCGACGTGAAGGACAGCTTGCCCGGGTTGTCCTTGGCGTATTTGACGAGCTCCGCCACCGAGTGCACGGGCAGCGCGGGATTGACGACGAGGAAGAACGGAATCTTGGCGGACAGCAGGAGCGGCGCGAAGTCCTTGGTCGGATCGTAAGGCAGCTTCTTGTAGATGGTCGCGCTGATGGCGAGCGATCCGCTGCCCGCCATCACGAGGGTGTAGCCGTCGGGCGACGCCTTGGCGCCCGTCGCCGTCCCGATCACCGAGCCCGCCCCCGGCCGGTTCTCGACCACGACCGGCTTGCCTAAGCGTTCCGCCAGGTGCGGGGCCACGCCGCGGCACAGCACATCGACCGCGCCGCCCGCCGGCCACGGCGCGATCAAGGTGATCTGCCGCGTGGGATAGTCCAACGCCCGGGCGCTCGGGATCGCTTGCAGGCCGGCGGCGAGGCCGGCGAGCAGGAGCACAGAAAGCCGCTTCATCGTTTTCCTCCTTGGCCGACGGTCCCATTTCGCGGTCGTCCCCGCGCAAGTGGGGACCCAAATTCGAGAGGCCGGTGGTTATGGGTCCCCGCTTGGGCGGGGACGACACAACCTGCATTCGGCACATGCACCTCTCGGCCGGGCTTACCCCTTCGCGGAGCGCACCATGCCCCAGCGCATGACCGTGGCGCGCTCGAGCGAGCCGAACACCAGCCGTTCGAAGGCGAAGCCGATGAAGCCGATGACCGCGAGCGAGGCAAGCATCACGTCGGTGTTGAGGAATTCCTTGGCGTCGAAGATGACCCAGCCCAGGCCCCAATCGGAGGCGGCGAGCATCTCGGCGCCCACCACCGCGATCCACGCCCGCAGGAAGGCCTGGCGCACGCCGGTGATGATGAAGGGCGAAGCGCCGGGGACGATCACCTTCCAGAACAGCGCGCGCTCGTCGGCGCCCATGGCGCCGGCCGCGCGCAGCCACAAGGGATTGACGGCGCGCACGCCCGACCATGCATTGAGCAGCAGCGGGAACAGCGCGGCGTAGAACACGATGAGGATCGTGATGGGGCTGCCCAGCCCGAACCACAGGATGAACACCGGCACCCAGGCGAGCGAGGGGATCGGCATCAGCGCGCTGGCGAGCGGCAGAAAAAAATTCTCGACCGGCCGCACGCGGCCCATCAGGATGCCGAGCGGCAAACCGACCGCGATCGCGAGCGCAAGCCCGAACAGCACGCGGTACATGGTGTAGCCTGCGTGCTCGAGCATGGTGCCGTCGAGGAGCAGCCGCCACAGCGTGCTCGCGACCTTCGGCAGCGTCGGCAACAGCGCGGGCGGGAACGCGCCGCTGCGGGCGATCGCCTCGTAGACGGCGGCGGCCACGAGCAGCGTGATGCCGGCGCGGTAGGCCGTGCGCGCGCGGTCCATGTTGGCGCCCACGATTTTGGTACTCATGGTCGCGGCGGTCACGTCATCATCCCCCAGCGCACCACGGTGTAGGTCTCGAGCCGCTGGAACACGAGCTTCTCCAGCGCAAGGCCGATCGCGCCGATGACGACGACGCCGGCGAGCATCACGTCGGTGTTGAGGAACTCGCGCGCGCCGAAGATCATCCAGCCGAGCCCCCACGGCACCGCCGCCAGCATCTCCACGCCGACGAGGATGCGCCACGCCTGGGCGAGCCCGAGCCGCATGCCGGTGAGGACATAGGGCAGCGCACCGGGAAGGATCACGTGGTGGAACAGCCGGCGATCGTCGGCGCCCATGGCCTGCGCGGATCGCACCCAAATTTCCTTGACCGCCTTCACCCCGGTCCAGGTGTTGAAGATGATCGGGAAGGCGGAGACGAAACCGACCAGCAGCACGACCGGAAGGTTGCCCAGCCCGAACCAGAGCAGGAACAGCGGCGCATAGGCGAGCCCCGGGATTGGCGCGCCGATGCTCACCAGCGGCAGGAACACGTCCTCCGCACGGCGCGAGCGTCCCATGGCGAAGCCGATCGCCACGCCCGCGAGCGCGGCAAGGGCAAAGCCCGCGGTCAGGCGCAGGAGCGTGTCGAGCACGTGGTGCGGCAGGATGCCGGCGGCGGTGAGCCGCACGAAAGCGGCCGCGATCTCTTCCAGCGAAGGAAACAGCTTGCGGGGGAAGACGCCGAGATACGCCGTGATTTCCCAGAGCAGCCCGACCACGAGGAAGGGAAACGCCGTGCGCGCGGCGATCCACAGCCGGCTTTCGCCCGCGGGGGCCGATGTCGCCGCGGCGAGGACATTCGCCGATGCGGTGGGCGCGAGGTCGGACATCGCGTTACGATAGTGCGGGCGCACCCCGGCGGACAAGCAGGGGTTGTCGCCGCAAGCGCGTTTTTTCGACACTGCGGAGATGGCGAGCGCGCGGCCCGGTCGATGCGGGACCGCCAGGCCCGGAACATTTCGTTCCGGTGGTGGGCGCTCTGGGCGGTGCTGGCCGCGCTCGGGGCGCGCCACCATGGCGCTGGGCGGGGACAACGGCGCCAGCAACGATCAGGCCGCGCGCGCCCCTACGGCTCGGCGTTGCTGCTGCTCACGCCGCCGGGCTGTTCGCTTTCGGCGGCTACGAATTCGCGCAAGCCTTCTACCGCCGCGTAAGCGCACCAACGCTGCGCGAGGCCGCGGCGGGAACCGGGATCAAAGCCTGAGCGCGCAAGACCTTCCGGCCGTGGCCGCGTCGATCAGGCCAAGGTCTTGCCGCGCCGGCGGTCGACGACGGTGCGGCCGAGTTGCAGCGCGATCAGCGCGAGACAGCAGGCGATCAGCAAGGCGGCGATCGGGCGCGTGTAGAACAGCGCGAACGTGCCTTTGCCGACCAGCAGCGCCTGGCGGAAATTGGTCTCGAGGATGTTGCCGAGCACGAAGGCGAGCACCAGCGGCGCCGGATCGAGCGCGACCTTGCGCATGAGGAAGCCGGCGATGCCGAAGCCGATCATGATGATCACCTCGACCACGTTGTTGGAGAGGGTGTAGGCGCCGATCACGCAGAACACGATGATCAGCGGCGCGAGGATCGAGCCGGGCAGGCGCAGCAGCTGCACGAAGACCGAGATCAGCGGCACGTTGAGCACGATCAGCATCAGGTTGCCGACCAGCATGGAAGCGATCACGCCGAAGAAGATGTCGGGCCGGTTGGCCACCAGGGTCGGGCCGGGGGTGATGCCCTGGATCAGCAGCGCGCCCAGGATCACGCCCATCACCGCGTTGGCCGGGATGCCGAGGCTGAGCAGCGGCACGAACGAGGACTGCGCCGCGGCGTTGTTGGCGGATTCCGGTCCCGCCACGCCTTCGATCGCGCCCTGGCCGAAGCGCGCGGGCTCGCGTGCGAGCCGCCGCTCCAGCACGTAGGAACTGAACGACGACAAGGTGGCGCCGCCGCCGGGGAGGAGCCCGAGCAGGAAGCCGAGCCCGGTGCCGCGCAGGATCGGCAGCGCGCTCGCGCGCCAATCGGCGCGGTTGGGCAGGAGCTCGAGCAGCCGCCTGGGCTGCGCCACCGGCGCGCCGGCCGCGCTGCCGCCTTCGGCCATGACCAGGAGCTCGGCGACGCCGAACACGCCCATCGCGAGCAGCGCGATGTTGAGCCCGTCGAACAGGCTGAAAATGTGGAAGGTGAAACGCTCGGTGCCGTAGATCGGGTCCTTGCCCACGGTCGAGAGCAGCAGGCCGAAGGCGACCATGGCGAGCGCGTCGAGCTGCGAGCCGGAGGAGAGCTGCGTCACCAGGAGCAGCCCCAGCAGCACCAGCGCGGTGTACTCGGCCGGGCCGAATGCGAGCGCAACATCGGCGAGCGCGGGGCCGACGACGAACAGCGCCGCCGTCACCAGCACGCCGGCGATGAAGGAGCCGAAGGCGGCGATGCCGAGCGCGGCGCCGGCGCGCCCCTGGCGCGCCATGGCATAGCCGTCGAGGCAGGTGACCACGGTCGACGCCTCGCCCGGGATGCGCACCAGGATCGCGGTGATCGAGCCGCCGTACTGGGCGCCGTAGAAGATGCCGGCCATCATGATGATGGCGGAGGCGACGTTCATGGTGAAGGAGAACGGCAGCAGCAGTGAGATCGTCGGCACCGGTCCGAGCCCCGGCAGCACGCCGATCACGGTGCCGATGAAGACGCCGATGAAGCAGTAGAGCAGGTTCTGCCAGGTCAGCGCGGTGGCGAAACCGAGCGCGATCGCGTCGAGGACATCCATCGCCGCTTACCCGAACAGATCCGCCCACAGCGTACCGGTCGGCAGGATGGCGCCGAGCCAGAGCACGAACAGCAGCTCGCAGCCGAGGACCGTGCCGGCGGTGAGCGCGAGCGTCGCGAGCCACGGATAGCGTTCGGCGCAGCGCAGGATGAAGGCGATGGTGATCGCGGTCGCGACGACGAAACCGAGCGGTTCGAGCGCGAGCGCATAGAATACGAGCGCGCCGAGATAGGCGGCGACGCGAACGAGCCCGCTCCGCTCGGCGGGAGTGCCGTCAGGGGCGGCTTCGAGCTTGGTCGCGTCGCGCGCGAGCCCGGCGGCGCTGAACGCCACCATGGCCAGCGCGGCGACAAACGGAAACAGCCCTTCGCCGGGCGAGTGCTGCCGCCACAGTCCGAGCCGCAGCGCGATCGCGAGCGCCACGAGCCCGAGGGCGGTCAGCACGGCGTGGCCGAAGAGTCGTCCCCGCGGCGAGGCGACCGGGGTCTGCTCGCTCACGCCGCGCTCCCGCTACTGCACGATCCCGGCCTTCTTCACCGCCTCGGCGTTGCGCACGGAGTCGGCCGCGAACATCGCCTTGAACTCCGCCTCCGGCAGGTAGCGCGCGGTGGCGTTGAGCTTCTGGCTCGCGGACTTGTAGCCGTCGCTGGCGACCGCCTCGGCGCAGGCCTTGCCCAACCGCGCCACCGCCGCGTCGGGCGTCCTCGCCGGCACGACGATGCCGCCGGCGGTGAAGGCCTCGGCCGGATAACCGAGCTCGGCCATGGTGGGCACGTCGGGCAATGCGGCGATGCGTGTCTTCGCCAGCGCCGCCAGCACCTTGAGGTTGCTGGCCTTGGCGACCGCCGGCAACTCCGCCATTGCCATCACAGTGCCCGCGAGCATCGCCTGCGACATCGGGCCGGCGCCGGTGAACGGCACGTGCACGCCTTCGGCCTTGATCGCGCTGAGCACCGCGAGGATGCCGAGATGCGGCTGCGTGCCCGGCCCCGGCGAGGCATAGATGAGATTGTCGTTCTTCGCCTTGGCGAAGGCCAGGAACTCGGCGAAGGTCGCAAACGGCGCCTTGGGGGAGGCGATCAGCACGTATGGCACGTCGTAGGCGAGGCAAACATAGCGGAAGCTCGCAAGGTCGTAAGGCAGCTTCTGGATGTGCGGCTGCGCGGTGAGCGGATTGTTGGGCGTGAGCCCGATGGTGTAGCCGTCGGGCCGGGCATTCGCCACCTCGATGTCGCCGATGGTGCCGCCGGCGCCGCCCTTGTTGACGATCACGATCGGCTGCCCCAGCGCCTTGGCCAGCTCGGGCTGCAAGGCGCGCGCCATCAGGTCGGTGTTGCCGCCGGGCGGAAACGGAATCACCATGTTGATCGCGCGGCTGGGATAATCCTGCGCCGCCGCCCCGGCTGCGCACAGCACGCCGCCGAGCGCGATGATCGCCGTCTTCCAGCCTGATCGCATGTCGTCCTCCCGCGTTCGGCCGCGCCGGCCGAACCGGTCGCGGCCCCTCCGCCTCAAGCGCGGATTGTCGTTGCAACGAACCGTCGCCCATCCCCGGGGCAAAGACAAGCGGCCGGCTGCGTCCCGGCGCGACCACGCCCGCGCATGCGTGCCGCGCGCGAGCGGCAATGGATTTGCGCCGGCGGGGCTGGTACCACCGCCGTCGCCTGCATGAACCGAGCAAACCTCCTCCCACACCGGCCGACGCGCCTCGCCGTCCCGCTCGCGATGGCTGGGACGCTGTTGGCTGGCGTCGCCGGCGGGTTCGCCGCGCGCTATGTGCACCTGCCGCTGCCGTGGTTGCTCGGCGCGCTCCTCACCATCGTGGCGCTGTCGCTCGCGGGCGTACCGGTGCGGCTCATTCCCTGGGGTCGGCCGGCGGGGACGGTCGTGGTCGGCGCCTCGACCGGGCTGCAATTCACCGCGACGGTGGTCGCGAAACTCGTGGCGCTGCTGCCGCTGATTCTCGCCGCTGCCTTTCTCTCGACCATCGTCGGCGCGGTCGGCGGACTCATCTATATGCGGCTCACCGGGATCGATCGCACCACCGCGTTCTTCGCCACCGTGCCCGGCGGCGTGGTCGAGACCACGACCATCGCCCCGCATTACGGCGGGCGGCTCGAGCCGATCATGGTGGCGCAAACGACGCGGGTGGCGCTCATCGTCGTATTCGCGCCGTTCCTGGTGGTCTCGTTCGCAGGGAGCGGCGCGCGCAACGCGTTCCTGGCCACGCCGGTGGTGCCGTGGCTCCCGATCGTCGCGCTGCTCGCGGTCTCGGGCGTAGCAGCGGCGCTGCTCTCGCGCACGCGCTCTCCCAATGCCTGGCTGATGGCGCCGCTGTTCATCGCGGCCGGCGCGAGCCACCTCGGCTTCACCGAGGGCCGCATGCCCGATCTCCTCCTGGTCGCGGCGCAGGTCGTCATCGGTAGCGCGCTGGGCGCGCAGTTCCGGCCGGAGTTCCTCACCCGCCTGTTCGGCCTCCTGTGGGCATCCTGCCTGGTCGTGCTGTTCACGGCCGGATCCATGGCGCTGTTCGGCGCGGCGATCGCGTGGCTCGCCGGCTACCCGGTGCCGACCATGGTGCTGGCCATGGCGCCGGCCGGCATCGCCGAGATGGTGCTCACCGGCAAGGTGCTCGGGCTCGACTCCACCATGATCGCCGGCTTCCAGCTCATGCGCATCATCATCGTGCTGATCTGGTGTCGCACCGCGCTGGTGCTGTTCCGCCGCGTCGCCGAGTGGACCTTCGGCAAGCCGCCGGAGGCGCCTCCATCCTGAGCAGCGCGCGAAGCGCGGCCGTGACGACAAGCGCTTTGCCGTTGTGCTAGACACCGCCGACTTCCAACCCGTGCGGAACAAGGAGAGTTGCAATGGCACAGCACAAGTACCGGATCGGGTGGATCGGCATGGGCCGCATGGGCTATCCCATGGCCGAGCGCCTGCTCAAGGCCGGCTACGACGTCTCGATCTGGAACCGCACCCGCGCCAAGGCCGAGCCGCTCGCCAAGCTCGGCGGCAAGGTGGTCGACAAGCTGTTCGACCTCAAGGATGTCGATGTCCTGTTCTCGATCGTGTCGACCGGAAAGGATCTGGAGGAGGTCTATTTCGGCAGGAACAGCGTCACCGGCCACGGCGGCAAGCTGCCCAAGATCTTCGTCGACTGCTCGACCATCTCGGTCGAGGAGTCGGCTTCGATCCGCGACCGCCTCGAGCAGCTCGGCAGCGAGTACGTCGCGGCGCCGGTGTCCGGCAATGCCAAGGTGATCAAGGCGGGCAGGCTTTCCGCGGTCATCTCCGGTAGCGAGGCGGCCTGCAAGACGGTCACGCCGATGCTGGAGGTGGTCGCGCCGCAGGGCGTCTCCTATGTCGGCGAGGGCGAGCTCGCGCGCATCTGCAAGATCGCCCACAACGTCATGCTCGGCGTGGTGATCGAGAACCTGATCGAGATCACGCTGCTTGCCAACAAGATGGGAGTTCCCCGCCACGCCTTCCTCGCCTTCATGAACAACGGCGTGATGGGCTCGATGTTCACGCGCTACAAGTCGCCGGCGCTGGTCAATCTCGACTGGAGCACGACGTTTACCCCGGAGCTCTTGCGCAAGGACCTCGATCTCGGCCTCGCGCTCGGCCGCGAGTGGGACGTGCCGATGCCGGTGACGGCGGCGACGCGCGAGGTGTTGCAGACGCATTTCGGCGCCGCCACGCTCAAGCCCGACCCGGAGGAATATCTGCAGAAGGATTTCGCCGCGCTGATGGAGACCATGGCGCTCGCCGCCGGCATGAAGCTCGCAAGCGAGAACAAGAACGTCCCGACCGGATTGGAGGGTTAGCGCCGATCCTGCTCGGCTGGTAGCCGTTCTTGCCCGCGGGGGCTCGCGGGCGGATCGTTGCTTTCCCGCCCGCGCCGGCCGACAATTTCCTCCTCCGCATCGATCGCACCGCCGGAACCGGAGGAACGTCATGACCCATGCCGCGTACTTGCTGCGCGCCGTTGCGACGGCGCTGGCCGTTGCGACGGCGTCGTTGCCGCACGGCGCCCGCGCGCAATCCCAGGCCTATCCCGCGCAGGACGTGAACTTCATCTGCGGGTTCGCGGCCGGCAGCGGCGCAGACGTCATCGTGCGCTACTTCGCCGACAAGATGCGCCCGGTCATGCAGCGCACGATCGTCGTCCAGAACAAGCCGGGCGCGCTCGGCAATATCGCGACCGAGTTCGTCGCACGCTCCAAGGCGGACGGGTACACCATCCTGGTCACCGGGGGGAACGCGGTCGCCGCCAGCATGCATCTGTTCAAGAAGCCGTCGGTGGATGCCGGCAAGGCATTCCGCATCGTCGCCACCATCAACAACGCGACCATGATGATCGGCGTGCGCGCCGACGGTCCGTGGAAGAGCGTGGCCGACCTGACCGTGGCGATGAAGGGCAAAGGCGACAAGGCGAGCTATGCGTTCGCGAATCCCACCTCGCGCGTGCTGGGCGCGATGTACAAGGAGAAGGCCGGGCTGCAGGCCATCGAGGTGGGTTACCGCACCGGCGCCGACTACCTCAACGAGCTCTATTCCGGAAAGATCGACTACGCCATCGTCGACAACGTCCAGGGCATGGCGCAGGCGAATGCGGGCCGCATGCGCCTGCTCGCGGTCGGCGCCGGCACCCGCATGCGCGCGGCGCCGGACATCCCGACCCTGACCGAGAGCGGTTATCCGACCGACATCCGCAGCTGGTGGGCGGCGCTGGTGCCGGCCGGCACGCCGAGGCCGATTGTCGATCAACTCAATGCCTGGTTCAGCCAAGTGGTGGCGAGCGAGGAGACCAAGACCTTCCTCAACGGCATCGCCAGCGATCCCTGGGTGAGCACCCCGGACGAGGCGCAGGCCTATTTCGTGCAGCAGATCAAAGACTGGGGCGAGTACGTGCGCGTGGCCAAGATCGAGCCGCAGGGCTAGCGGGCATCGGCTTCGCTTCGCACATGATCGCCGCGCCACCCGCGGCTCGCCGCTATCAGCCGACCCGGGTAATACTGAACCGACGTTTTGCGCATCGGCGAATTTTGCACATCTCGCGCCACGTCGCGGACATGCGGCGCGCCAGGGCGCGTGCCGGGAACCTTCAGTGCGCGAAACGCGTTGGGATCTTCGGGCCGGCTTGGGGCCGCCTTAGTCTCGACCGTTTCTGTTCAGACGCCGTTCAGCGCCGCCGCGGTCCAATCGACGCGAGACCTGCACGCTTGCGAAGGGAGGGGGATGCCATGCCACGATTGGGTAAAGTCCTCGCAGCGCTGCTCGCCCTGATCCCGCTCGCGCTCCTCTTCGCGGCGAGCCCCGCGCGCGCCGAAAAACGCATCGCGCTCGTCATCGGCAATGCCGGCTATCAAGCAGGAGCACTGAATACGCCGGCCAATGATGCCGGATTGATCGCACAAACGCTCGAGGCCGCCGGTTTCGACGTCGCGGGCGCACGCGATCTCGATCAGGATTCGCTGCGCCGCGCCTTCCGCGATTTTCTCGAGAAGGCCACAAGCTCTGAACCAGATACCCTCGCGTTCATCTATGTCAGCGGCTACGGACTGCAGCTCGAAGGCGAGAATTACTTCGTTCCGGTCGACGCCAAGATTGCGCGCGACTCCGACGTCGCCGCCGAGGCGCTGCGGATCTCCGACTACACGCGACCCCTCGCCGCGCTCAAGCTCAAGGCCGCCGTCGTGGTCGTCGATGCTGCGCGGGCAAATCCGTTTGCCAAATCCGGGCCGCCTCTTGCCGGAGGGCTCGCGCTGGTCGAGCCCGAGCCCGGCATGCTGATCGCCTTCAACGCGGCGCCCGGAACGGCGGGGCCGGAAGGGGCGGGGCCGTACGGAGCCTACGCTCAGGCCTTGGTCGAGATGCTGCGCGAGGGTGGGCTGCCGCTGGCGGCCGCCTTCGACCGCGCCCGCCTGCGCGTCAACGACATCACCAAGGGCGCCGAAGTGCCGTGGCAGGCGTCGAAAATTGAGAGCGCGCTCGTGTTGTTCGAGCGCACGCCGGACGCGCCGGCTCCTGCGGTTTCGGTCGAGCGGGCCGCCGCGTTCCGCTCGCGGCCGATCCGAGAGCTCGGCGCGCAAGAGGCCTATGCCGCGGCCCTGGATCGCGACACGCTGGAAGGCTATTCGGATTTCCTTGCCGCCTATCCTGGCGACCCGATGGCCGCACGTGTGCGCGCGATGGTCGCGGCCCGCCGCGAGGCGCTGACTTGGCGACGGACGCGCGCGGTCGACACTCCGCCCGCCTACTGGTCCTATCTTCGGCGTTATTCGCAGGGGCCGCACGCGGCCGACGCGCACCGTCGCCTCGCGTTTCTCGCCGCAGCGCTGGAGCCGCCGCCGTCGTTCGACGTGCTGGCCTACGACCTGCCGCCACCGCCGCCGGACGAAATCGTCTATATCCGGCGGCCGGTTCTCATTTTCGACGATCCGGTCTTCGCGTTCGGGCCGCCGCCGCCGCCGCCGGTTATTTTCCTTGCGTCGCCGCCGCCCGAATTCGTGGTGCTGCCACCGCCCCCGCGGCCGGTGGGAATTTTCGTGCTGCCGATGCCGGTGTACCGGCCGGTTCCGGTGTGGGTGCGGCCGCCGGCTTATGTAGCTCCGCCGCCGCCGAACAATGTGATCTATCGCAACGTGCACAATACGGTCGTCGTCAACAACGTGACCAACACCGTAACGATTACCAATCCGAGCGGTCAGATGCGGACCGTGGCGCCTACGGCGCAGCCGAGTGCGCAGCCAGCTACAGCGCCGGGAGGGGTGCCGGCTGCACCGACCCGTGTGCTGCTAGGGCCGGCGTTGCCACCCTCGGTCGCGCGCAAAGCCGCAACCCTCCAGAGCCAGGCTCCGCAGGGACCGGGCGTGCCGAGCACCGCAGTTCCTCCCGCGGCGAAGGCACTGCCGGGAATGCGGGGACGGCCCCTGCCGCCGGCCGCCGGCACCGCCGTCGCACCGGCAGCGCCTTCGGCTGCGATCCCGCCGGCCGCACCGTCCGCACCGGGACCTGCAGGCGGCGCCAAGCCTGGCGCGCCGCCAGCGCAAGCGCCCGCAGCAAAGCGGATCGCTCCGTCAGCGCCGTCAGCTCCAGCAACCGCGGCGACGCCCCGGCCGGCGCCCGGAAACGGTGCGAAGTTTGCGCCGCCCTCACCAGCGCCGGCTGCGACGGCGACGACGCCACCCACGCCGCCGGCTGCGGCGACGCCGGGCATGCCGACGCCGCCGCGTGGAGACCGCGCCAAGCGCGATCGACCACCGACGCAGGTGCCGGCGGTCAAGCTGGCGCCGCCTGCGCCAAATGCCGCAAAGCCGGGGACGCCGTCGGCGGCGGCGCCTTCAGCGGCGACAGTGCCTGCCGTGAAGCCGGCGATGCCGCCACGACCGTCGGCAGTCAAGCCGGTCATGTCACCGCCGCCCGCCGCCAAGCTGGCGCCGCCCCCTCCTCCCCCACCGAGCGCAAAGCCCGTTGCGCCGCCGCATGCACCGGCAGCGGCCGCTGCGAGACCGGCGCCGACGCCGGGCGCCCAAGCTCGTGCAACCGCAGCCCAAGGGATGCCCGCCGGGCAAAAGCATGGCGGTCGTAAACGGTCGGCCCGCTTGCAAGTGAGCTTCGCCGGGAACGTGCGCTAGCGCCCGAGGTGGAGCAGCACCATGGAGATCGACGGCACGTAGGTGATGATCATCAGGGTCGCGAAATTGATCAGCAGGAACGGCAGCACGCCCACGTAGATCTTGCCCAGCGCGGTATCGAATACCGCCTGCGAGGCGAACAGGTTGAGGCCGAACGGCGGGGTGTACATGCCGATGCTCAGGTTGACCGCCATGATGATGCCGAAGTGAATCGGGCTGACGCCGACCGCCTGCACGATCGGGAGCAGGAGCGGCGTCAGGATCAGGATGGCCGCCGGCGGCTCGAGAAAACTTCCCATCAACAGCAGCGCGACGTTGATGGACAGGAGCAATGCCCAAGTCGGCAGCTGCAGCGCGTTGATCTCGGCGACGATCTGTTGCGGGATGCCGCTCGTGGTGAGCAGCCAGGAGTAGAGTCCCGCAGCGGTGACGATCATCAGGATTTGCGAGATCAGGAACACCGAGCTCATGATGATGCGCCAGAGGTCGGCCCAGCCGACCTCGCGATGCACCACCATGGTCACGAACAGCGAATAGATGACCGCCACGCCGGCCGCCTCGGTCGGCGTGAACACGCCGCCGTAAATACCGCCGAAGATCACGACCACCGTGCCGATCGACCAGCTCGCCTCCTTGGTGGAGGCCCAGATGGCGTCCCAGCGAGCGCGGGCGGTGAGCGGCACCGTCTTGATGCGGGCATAGACCATGACGTAGGCGGCATCGACGAGCCCGATGAGCAGGCTCGGCAGGATGCCCGCGGTGAACAGGGCCACCGCGGATTGCTGCGCCGACAACGAGTAGAGGATCATCGCGATCGACGGCGGGATGACCACCGCGATCGCGCCCGACGAGGCGACCAATCCCACCGCGAAGCGCTCGCTGTAGCCGTTCTCGCGAAGCGAGGGGTAGATCATCCGGCCGACGGCGACGACCGTGCCGACGGCGGTGTGCGCCATCGCGCCGAACAGCTCGGAGGCCGCGACCGTCGTCACGGCGAGCGATCCCCGCACTCCGCCGATCAACGACATGACCCATACGACCACCCTGCGCGCGATGCCGCCTTGGGCCATGATGTCGCCGGCCAGCACGAAGAACGGCACCGCCAGCAGCGGGAAATTGTCGAGGCTTCCGAAGATGTAGGTCTGGACGGCTTCCGTCGGCACATCGGCGACGAACAGCACGGCGACCAGGCAGGTCACGAGGAGCACCAGGAAGATCGGCAATCCGAGAATCAGAAGAATCGCGGGAAGAATGAAATAGACGGATACGGCCAACATCGATTTCTGCTCTGCATATCCGCTGTCGGGGCGCCCCTCAATGGCGAGAGCCGGTGGGCTGGCCGCGCCGGTGGCCGGTGAGAAGGCGCACGGCGACCAGGAATGCCATGATCGAGAAGCCGATCGGGACCAGGGCCTGCGGAATGACGAGCGGAATATCGGCGGCCTGGCTGCGCTGGTCGAACGCGGCGAGGTCCCTGATCACCGGCCAGGTGAAGATCACGATCGTGATCGTGGTGGCGATGAACAGCAGCTCGGAAAAGAGATCGAGCGCCTCGCGCACGCGCGGCGGCATCATCGCGACGATGACGTCCATGCGAATCTGCCGGCCCGACCACGCGACTAGGCCGTTGCCGAGAAATACGCAGCCCACCATCAGGAACAGCATCGCTTCTTCCGCCCACGGGATGGAGATGTTGAAGAAGTAGCGGCCGATGACGTTCGCGAAATTCAGGCCGACGCTGCCGATCAGCAGCGCTCCGGACAACAAACGCAAGACGGCGAGGAGCGCGCGCACCCCTCGCAGCAGATGGTCGGTCATTGGCAAGCCCCGCGCTCGACGTTTCCCTCTTGCCTACCGAGACGGAGATCCGGCGACGCCGTCCAGGCGCGATTCGGATTGGCTGATGGTGGGTCGGCTCGTCCGCGGCGGGCCGCTACTGGTTGCGCTTCGCCGACTCGAAGACCGCCTTGACCGCCTTGTTCAGCTCCGGCTTGTTCTTCGACAGATCCTCGCCGATGCTGGAGATCTTCTCGATCATGGCGGATTGCTCCGCGGCCGGCAGGCTGATCAGCTCGCCGCCCCGGTCGGTCCACACCTTGCGTTGCCTGCCGAAGAATTCCTTCACGAACGGAACGATCTCCTGCGAGGTTTTCTCGGCATCGTCGCGGACGATCTTCTGCAGGTCGGGGGGCAACGAATCCAGCCATCGCTTGCTCATGACGATTAGCGAGTTCAGGTAAGGCTGGTCGGTCTCGACGACGTATTTCGCCGCATCCTGGTATTGCATCGTGGTGTAGACGGTGATGGTGGCCAGCGCAGCGTCGATGGCGCCCTGCTGCAGGCCCGGCAGCACGTCGGCGAGGGTCATCGCCACCGGCGACGCATCCATGCGCTTGACCAGCTCGAGCTGGAACGGCGAGGCCAGCACGCGGATCTTGGTCCCCTTGAAATCGGCGAGATGGCGCATCGGCTTGCGGGTGGCGATGGCGGACGGCCCAATGGGCGCGATGCCGATCCCGACCAAGCCCTTGTTGGCGCCCAATCCGAGCACCATGCTGTGGACGGGAGGATCGTTGATCACGCGCACGGCCTGGTCCTGGCTGGTGAACAGGCCGGGTGCGCTCAGCGCCTCGTAGCGCTCGTCGACGCCGACCAGGAATTCCGGCGGGCCGATCCAGGCCTGGATCGAGCCGAACTGCACGCCCTCGATCTGCCGCGGAATCGAGCCGAGCTGGCTCGCCGGGTAGATTTCGCCCTTGATGCGGCCGCCCGAATCCTTTTCGACCGCTGCCACGAACCGCTTCAGCCATTCATGCTGCGTGTCGTTGATGGTGGCGGTGCTGAGCTTCATGACATAGGTCTTGCCGGCTTGCGCCTGCGCGGGCGGTGACGCGAGCAGCGTTGACGCCATCCACCCGGCGAGCGCGACACCGAAGGTCGCGCACAATGCGTTTCGTCGGTTGTTCATATTTTCCCTCCCTGTTGCGCGGTCGCGATCGCCCCGCGCGCATCGGTCCGCCTCCCGGCTTTGCTCTTTTGTGCAGGCAGCAATGCGTACAGAGCATGTCACGGGAGCGGCCGCCTGAACAGCACCGCCGCGCCCGTCACGGCCATTTGCCGCAGCGATCACCGCGCGCCCTGGCTAGGGGCGTGTTGCCGTACCGGCACGGATGGCGGCGGCTCCCGCACCCACTTGCGGGCCCACCGTGCGTAGGTGGAAAAACTGCAATCGCATCAATGATCTGCCGTGAGCCGATCAGCGCCCCGCCGCGGCCGCCTCCAACTGCCGTTCTGTCAGGGCGCGGAATCGGTCGGGCGCGAGCTGGCCGAGCTCCGTCCCTCGCCGCGAATGAAACGCGCTCCAGCCGAGCCGCAGCTGAAGCTCGTTCTGCCGCGCGATGTCGAGACGCGCGAGATCGGCGCGGCCCGGCGTACGCCGCGCCGGCGGCAGCGGTCCGCGCGTGCGCTCGAACGCCGCCATCATGGCGACCAGCGCCTCGTCGGCCTGCGGGCGGCCCAGGAGCTCGAGCCCGACCGGCAGGCCGCGGGCATCGAGCCCGATGGGAAAGGCTGCGGCCGGCAAGCCGGCGATCTGTTTGATCGCCTGCTGCTCCCGCGCCGGCGAAGAGGCGCCGGCCGCCTCGCAGTCCGCGGCGTTCCACTCCGGACGAATTCGCCCCGAGGTGCAGACGTCGCGCCAGTCGCGCCGGGCGGCGGGAAACGTCGCGAACGCCGCATCGACCCGGGGCGCGAAGCCCTTGAGGAATTCCGGCCCGAGCCGCGCGTCGAACTCATCGAGTGCGACCCCTTCGACGATTTCCGCGCCGGCTTGGCGCATGCGCGCGATCGCCTGCGCGAACAATTCTTGCGCATCGGCGTCGGCGGGCGCCCATGGATCCTTGCGATCGAAGCGCTGCAATATGCCGATGCGCCTTCCCCGCAAGTCGCCGTCGGCATCCGCGCGCCAGCCGTCGCCGGCGACGGCGAGCGCGGCGCGCAGCGCAGTCGTGTCGCGGGCGATCACGCCGGGCGCGCCGTTGACGAATCCGATCGGCCTTGTGTCGAAGCGTCCATAGGTCGCGCGCAGCGTGACGGCGCCGTTATAGGCGGCGGGAATACGCAGGGAGCCGCAATTGTCGCTGCCGACCGCGAACGGCAGGTAGCCCGCACCCACCGCCACGGCCGATCCGCTCGAGGAGCCCCCCGCGCTCTGCCGCGGGTCGTAGGCGTTGCCGACGCGTCCACCCGCTCCCGAAAGTCCACGATAGCCCATGGCGAACTCGTCCATGTTGGTCTTGCCGACGATGACGGCGCCGGCCGCGCGCAGACGCCGGACGAACGGCGCATCGTCGGGCGGCTGGTTGCCCAGCAGCGCGAGCGAGCCAGCAGTGGTCGGCATGTCGTAGGTGTCGAAATTATCTTTCACCGCTACCGGCACGCAGAACAACGGACCTCTTTGTTCGCCGCGGTCGAGCGCTTCGGCTTGCGCCAGCGCGCTGGGATTGAGCGCGAGAAAGGCGTTGAGCGGCGGCCCCTCGGTCGTGTCGAGGTCGCGCGCGGCGATGTCGGCGAGAACGGCGGCGATCTTGCTCACGCAGGAGGCGGACGCGGGCGCGCGATCCTGCGCCTGCGCCGCGCCGGCTGCGGCGGCCGCCAGCACCGTCAGCCAGGCCGCAATCCGGATGCGAACACGGGGCTTGCTCGGATCCGCAGGCGGCTTCGATGTGTGGCGGCCATGTTCCATGGTCGCGTCGAGTGTGCAATAACGCCGCGGCGAAAGTCACTAGAGGCCGTTGCCGGCTCGCGCAATTGCAATAAAGATCGGCAACGGGAGCGAAACACGAGCGAGGTGGGGCGGTGCTGAGCGCGGAGAAAAACCGGCTTCTCACCCAGGTCGGGCCGGGGACGCCAATGGGAGAATTGCTGCGTCGCTATTGGATGCCGATCGGCGGCGCGAGCGAGCTGGACCACAATCCGATCAAGGCCGTTCGCCTCATGGGCGAGGACCTGGTGCTGTACAGGGATCTGGGCGGGCGCTTCGGCCTGCTCGACCGGAATTGCCCGCACCGGCGCGCGGATCTCGCCTACGGCTTCGTCGAGGAAACCGGCATTCGCTGCAACTACCATGGCTGGTTGATGGACGAGGCCGGCCGCTGCCTCGAGCAGCCCTACGACGACCTCGTCAACCCGCGCTCACGCGTCAAGGAGCGCTGTTCGGCCAAGGCCTATCCGGTGAAGGAATGCGCCGGCCTGCTCTTCGCCTATATGGGGCCGCAGCCAGCGCCCGAGCTGCCGGTGTGGGAACCGTTCACCTGGGAGAACGGCTTTCGCGAGATCGTCCTCTCGGACGTGCCGTGCAATTGGTTCCAGTGCCAGGAGAACTCCTGCGACCCCGTGCACTTCGAATGGATGCACGACAACTGGAGCCTGCGGCTTGCCGGCAAGACCGGTCCCTATGCCGCGCGGCATCTCAAGCTCAAGTTCGAGGAGTTCGATTACGGTTTCACCTACAAGCGCGTGCGCGAGGACTCCGACGAACGCAATCCGTACTGGACCGTGGGCCGGATTGCGCTATGGCCGAACGGGTTCTATCTCGGCAACCACTTCGAGTGGCGCGTGCCGGTCGATGACGAGAACACCCTGAGCGTGGCCTGGTTCTTCATGCGCGTGCCGAAGGGGCGCGAGCCCTACGTGCAGGGCAGCGTGCCGACCTGGGTGAGCCCGATCAAGGACGAAAACGGCCGCTGGATCTCGAGCCACGTCATCAACCAGGACATCATCGCCTGGGTCGGCCAGGGCCGGATCGCCGACCGCACCAAGGAGAATATCGGGGCCAGTGACCTCGGCATCGCCATGATCCGCAAGCGCCTGTTCGATGACCTCGACGCCGTCGCCCAGGGCCGCGAGCCGAAGGCGATCATCCGCAACCCGAACGTCGCGAGATGCGTCGAGCTGCCCTATTTCCAGAAGCGGGAAGCCGTCGAGGGAATTGCCCTCGAGGAGTACGACAAATATCCCCTGCTGAAGGCGCGCCTGCGGGCGTTCCGGCACTGCTACGGCCAGCCCCCCGAGGTGCGGCGGTCCTTCGAGCATGCGATGGGCATCGCCAAGTGACCGGCTGGCGCATGGGCGAGCGCGTCGCGTCGCCCCGGTCAAGCGACCCCGAGCTCTGATCCGGTTTCGAGGCCGGCACTGCGCGTGCAACGCCCCGGGGGACGATTGGCCGCAGCGAATAATCAGCCCCGACTGGCGTCTGTCGGGAACCGTACCGACAGTCTTGCGTTGCGGAAAAAATGGGGGTCCCACGCAATGCCAAGTCCGGACTATTTCCGCCGCCAAGCCGACATCTGCATTCGACTTTCCCTGCTTGCGTCGGACGATGAGGTCTCAAACCGTCTGATCATCATGGCCAGGGCCTACATGGCCAAGAGCGACGCTCTGACCAAGCAGGCGGCGGCCGGCGCGGCCGCTGGAGCCGAGGGAAGCGAAGCGGACGGCGCCCCCGAGCGGGAGGGGGCAGACCTGCGGTCGAGCGGACCTGCCCATTGCTAATTTAGTGTGGGAATCAATGCCTTGCAGCACGGCGAAGGCCCGCCGCGTGTCCGCGGCGGGCCCCGTGCCGATCGGCGCAGGTGTGTGGGCAGAGGCTGCGCCGATGCACCGGCGGAAGCGTGCCGTCAGCTCGGCAGCAGCACCGAGTCGATCACGTGGATGACGCCGTTCGACTGGAATACGTTCTGGATGGTCACCCGCGCGGCATTGCCCTTGGCGTCGTGGATGGTCAGCTTCTGGCCCTTGAATTCGACCGTCAGCTCTTCGCCCTCGACGGTCTTGAACTTGGCCTTGCCGCCACCCTTGTTGGAAGCCTCCCACAGGTCCCTGACCGAGAGGCGTCCGGGCAGGACGTGATAGGTCAGCACGGCGACCAGCTTCTCCTTCATGTTGGGCTTGAGCAGCGTGTCGACGGTGCCCGCCGGCAGCTTGGCGAAGGCGTCGTTGGTCGGCGCGAAGACCGTGAAGGGGCCTGGCCCCTGCAGCGTGTCCACCAGACCGGCGGCTTTCACCGCGGCGACGAGCGTGGTGTGGTCCTTAGAATTGACCGCGTTCTGGATGATGTTTTTCGAGGGATACATCGGAGCGCCGCCGACGGTGACGGTCTTCTCCTTCATTTCCGCCAGCGTCGGGGTCGCCAGCACGGCGCCGAACACGAGCGCCGCAACGGCAGCCGCCGTCGGGAAGATCGAGCGTGAGAGTTTCATGTCGCTTCTCCGTAAGTTTGCAGTCGCGCCGCGCCAGCGGCTTGCGATTGCAGATACGGAGGACGCGGGGTCCGGATGCAGGCAGCGATGCCTTTCCGGCAGGCGACGGCGCCGCGGAAGCGCTGCGGCAGCTCACAAACTCGTGAGCTTGCCGCTGGCGATGACCGGGCCGGTAGGCTGGCCGGTCGGCGAGCCGCCCGGCGGCTCGAGCGACACGGCAAGCGTCGCGTCCGGGCCGAGACGGCCGACAAGATCGGGGGGAATGGTGAGCCGGATCGGCTGCCCGGGCTGGACGAGCCCGAGGGAATGCGGCCGCTGGTCGGGGCCGGTCGGGATCAGCCACAGCTCGATCGCGCGCCGATCGGTCGTCAGCAGCGAGGCCGGCACCACGACCAGACTATTGCCGGTCGCGGTCACCGCGGCGACGAAGTTCGGCTGGCCGCTGCTTCCGGCGAGCGTCGCCATCAGCGGCTGCCGCGGGCCGGGGACGAGCCCGATATAGGCGAGCGCCGCGATGCTCGCCGCCGCGAGCGCCGCCGAGGCGATGCCGAAGCCGCGCCAGAACGCGAGGCTGTGCCACACCGACGTCGGCGGCGCAGCGGCCAGCGTGCCTACCGCCGCCTCGATCCTCGACCAAGTCTGCGGCGGCGGCGGAACCGAAACCACTGCGCCCGCCAGTCCGCCCAACCGCTCCTCCCAGAACGCCACCTCGGAGGCGAGCGCAGGCTCCTGCGCAATACGCCGCTCGACCTCGCGTCGTTCCTCAGCGCCGAGCACGCCCAGCACGTATTCCGCGGCGGTGAGGTTGCCGCCGTCCGCCGGTTTCGTGGTGCCGTCGTCGCTCATCGTTCGAGACAGGCTCTCAGTTTCAGCAGGCTACGCCTGATCCAGCTCTTCATCGTGCCGAGAGGTACGCTCATGCGCGCCGCCAGCTCCTCGTAGGTCGCTCCGTCGAGAAACGCCGCGCGGATCGCGCTCGCATGCCGCGCCTCCAGTTCCTCCAGACAGCGGGCGAGGCGTTGATGCTCTTGCGCGAGCTCGACGCGTTCGACCGCGGCCGGCGAGGGATCGCTCACCGCGTCGGCAGCCTCCATCGGCTCCATCCGGCGGCTGCCCGCGGTCGCCCGCAGCCGGTCGATGGCCCGGTTGCGGGCGATCGCCACCAACCAAGTGATTGGGCTGGCCCGCCCGGGGTCGAAGGTGCCGGCCTTGCGCCATACCGTGACGTAGACCTCCTGCAGCACGTCCTCGGCCTCGCTTCTGTCGTTCAAGATACGCAGGCAGACGCCGAAAAGCTTCGCGGAGGTATCTTGGTATACAACGCGCAGCGCCACGCGGTCGCCGCCCGCAACGCGCACGAGGGCGGCGGCAAGCTGGCTGCGCGTGGCGTCTGCGTCCATGGCTGCGATGCCCCGGGCGCGCGCCGATCGGATTGCCATCGGTCGGCGATGGCTTTGCGCTTCGATGGCGGCACCCGCGGCAAGATGTTGCACATCTCGGCGCGCACGTCATCCGGGCAGGCGGCGGAGCGGACGGCCACGGAGGATCGAGCGGCCGGGTTCAGCGAGCCGCAGTGAGCGGCGTCACGAGCTGCCGCCGGCGGCGCCCGGCGAACGCTCGAGCCGGCGCAACGCGCGGCCGAGGCGCTGCTTCTGCCTGTCGTCGAGGGAGTTGTAGAAATCCTGCAGCGCCGGGCTC
Organism: uncultured Alphaproteobacteria bacterium; assembly: GCA_963758945.1. GTDB lineage: Bacteria > Pseudomonadota > Alphaproteobacteria > Rhizobiales > Xanthobacteraceae > VAZQ01. The sequence continues at coordinate 563,370 of CAVWXY010000006.1, forward strand.
ACGGTCATGACCGCAAAGAGCATGACGTCGAGGCGGTCGGCGGCCGCGGCAAACCTGCCCATGTGACCCAGGAGCGGATATGTGGGGCAGGAGCCGGCGATCAGCTGCGCCATCGCGGCCGAACTGAGCCGCAGCGCCTCGAAGCTCGCGCGCTGTGCTGCCGACGGTCGCACCGCGCGTTCGATCGCGCGCATGGAAGCTTGAGCCTCTGCCGCCTCCGGCCCGCCGCAGATAGGGCTGCGCGCGTTCGCCGGCCTCGCGTCGGTCTCGCGCGCATCGGGTGGGTCGCGTTGCAGGCGCCAAAGCTGCTCGCCGCTGAGCGAGCCGTAGAGTTTTTCCAGCGGCAAGCGAATGGTGAGGAGCGCGTCGCGCATCGCCCAGATGCGATCCTGGATCGCCTTGAGCCGCTGCGCAAGAGTTGCCGGCACGGTCGTCGGGCAAGTGTCCGAGATGCGTTCGGCCGCTTGCGCTGAAGCGGTCCGCAGCTCTTCGAGTACGCGGCGTTGTGATGCGCTCGGCTGTATGGCCTTTCCGATCCGCTCGACCAGCGCGTCGGCGTCCGCAGCACCGCTGTCGCAAAGTCCGGCCGGCCAATCCGGCTGCTGCGGCTGGGCCGGCTCGGCGGCGCCGTCGGCGAGGCGCCGGGCGCGCGCAACGCGCGCGTCATTGGCGCCCGAAGCAAACGCCGCGCCGACGATCGTGCCGTAGTCGTAGGCCCAGAAGCGGTCGTCCCTGCCGGTGGGAAAGAACAGATAATCGATGAGATCGGCGAAAGCGTCGGGCCAGAACACCGCCGGGGCGGCTGGCGCAATCGAAGGCCGTTGCCCGCGCGCGTCGTCCTCGCCGCGCTGGTCAGGCGGGCGTGTCGCGCTCCGCCGTTGGTGCCGGAACGAATGTCGGGATCCGCCCAACACCGCTCCCAGCGGGGCGGCCACGACTCCCAGCAGCGCGGCCGGACCGCGCGGGCGCGCGCTCGCCGTCGGCGGAGCTGCAAGCGACAACGCAATGGCCGCAACGATGGGAATGGTCCACGGGCGCATGACCGCCCTCCGGTCTGTTGCCGCGTCTCGTTCAACCGACGAGCCTCGGCAAAAGTTCCGGTGGCGCCGCGATCGGCGCGCGCGGTAACACGAAAACGCCCGGCGTCGCCGACGCCGGGCACGGTCACGTCAATGGATTCGGATCGGATCGATCCGGATACGGGTTATTCTGCTTGCAGATTGCCCGCGGCCTGCTTGCCGCGCTCGGTCACGACGTCGTAGCTGACCTTCTGGCCCTCCACGAGCGTGCGCATGCCGGCGCGCTCGACCGCGCTGATATGCACGAACACGTCCTTGCTGCCGTCGCTCGGCTGGATGAAGCCAAAGCCCTTTTGAGTATTGAAGAACTTCACGGTACCTGTGGCCATCATGGCCTCCTTGCGTTGCACACTCTGTAAATCCGGCGCAGCGCGCGCCGGTCATCCGAGTTTTTGGGGAGCTTAGCTGAGCACCCTAAAAACGGGAGCGTAGCAAGGCAGGCCGAAAACTGGTTGCGTGGCGCTATATATGTGAGTGCGGCCCCGGCGTCAAACCGCGAATGCCGCCGATCAATCCGCGCCGCGGCGCTGCAATGGATAATTGCCGCTCTCGTAAAGACGTTGAATATCGTCGCCATCGAAGCGGTCGTCGCCGACCTGCATCCAAGCGCCCAGCGCGCGCACGGCTGGAAATTCCTCGACCGCGAAGCGGATCGCCTCGGCCGCGGTCGCGAAGCGGCGATAGCCCAGCGGCTGCCGCGACCCGCCCTTGCGCTTGGCCATGAACAACTCGGCGGGCGCGCCGTAGTCGAACGTGGTCTCGCCTTCGGCGGGCATATCGATGTTCCTCACGCGGCTCGTGAGCGCGCGCCGCAACGCTCGCCGGGGTGACGGCCAGCAGTCGAGCGATCAGTGCCGCCGCGATCTGCCGGGGCGGGCCAGCGGTCTGCGCATCGCGACCGGCGGTCACGAATCGCGGTTGAGCTCACTTTCCTTGACGACCCGCTCATGCGGCTCGTCGGAGCTCTTGATGCGATATTGGCAATCGTCGCCTTCGGATGGCAGCAGCTGCGTGACCCTGTAGACGCCGCTCGCAGCGCCGCGCCCAAAGGGTCCGGAAGTATAGAGCACGCTTTGACCGACCTTGAACTTGTGATCGCTCAAGTCCTCCTCCGTGCTACAGAAAGATGCGCGGCGCGCCGCGCGAGCGGGAGCATCGACCACCTCTCCTGATTGGTTTCATATTGAATTATATCACGGGAAACGGGCCGCAGAGGGATTATTTTGACAGTGCCGCAAGCCATGCCGATGATCCGAATCCAGGCTCACACTGAACCTCCGATCACGTCGGGGTGCGCGGCCATGCGTGCTGGCGCTGTCGCTGCGCTCGCGCTGCTGCTGTTGACGGAGCAGCCCGCGCGCGCGCAAGCGCCGCTCCCTCCGGGATTCGTCGATGCTGCCGCCTTGGTGGACGGGCTCATCGTCGACATGCGCTATTTCGGGACGAACAATTTCGTCGGCGAGAAGATCGACGGTTACGAGCGGCCGCGCTGCCTGTTGTCGGTGCAGGCGGCCAACGCTCTCGCCGCGGTGCAGCGCAGCCTCGCCGCGCGCGGGCTTGGCCTCAAGGTGTTCGATTGCTACCGGCCGCAACGCGCGGTCGCCCATTTCGTACGCTGGGGGCACAGGGTCGACGACGTCAAGCGCAAGGCCGAGTTCTATCCCGACGTGAACAAGCGCGACCTGTTCCGGGACGGCTACATCGCGACGCATTCCGGCCATTCGCGCGGCTCGACCGTCGATCTCACGCTGGTGCGGCGCGCCGACGGCCGCGAGCTCGACATGGGCTCGCCGTTCGATTTCCTCAGCCCGAAATCATGGCCGTCGGACAGGAGCGTGAGCCGCGCGGAGCAGGACAACCGCGCGCTGCTCGCCGCAGCGATGCGGGCCGGCGGCTTTCGCCCTTATAATAAGGAGTGGTGGCACTTCACGCTCGCCAATGAGCCCTTCCCCCATAGCTATTTCGATTTCCCGGTGCGGTGACGACGTGCGGGTCATTCGCGCGGTCGAGTGCCGAGTTGCCTTGCCTTCGACAGGCGCAGCACCGCTTCGATCATGGCCCGGGGGCTCGCGAGGCCTCGGCCCGCAATGTCGTGCGCGCTGCCGTGGGCGACTGACGAGAACAAGATCGGCGTGCCGATGGTCAGCGCTGCGACGGCGTTGCGTGCAAGCAGCTTCGCGGCGATATGCCCCTGGTCGTGCAGCATGACGACGAAGGCATCGAAGCCTTGCATATGGAACATGACGTCGGCCCCGAACGGGCCCGTTGCGCTGATCCCCTCGGCCGCTGTGATGTTGATCGCCGGCCTGATGATCTCGATCTCCTCGCGGCCGAACAGACCACCTTCGCCGGCGTGGGGATTGAGGCCGCCGACCGCGAGCTTCGGCGCCGCCGTGCCCAGCCGCTGAGCGCACGCGCGGCGGCGCGGATCACGCGGACGACTCGGTCGCGTGTGATCATGGCGATCGCGTTGCTGACGCTCCGGTGCAGCGTGGCATGCACGATCTTCATGTCGCCGAAGCAGAGCATCAAGTAGACGTCGTTCTCGTCGGTGCCGGTGGCGTGTGCGACGAACGACGGGTAGCCGTCGAACGCGATGCCGGCGAGCGCAATCGAGGTCTCGTTCTGCGGCGCCGCGACCACCGCGTCGACCTCGCCGGCACGCGCGATCGCGATTGCCGCGCGGGCGAAGGCGAGTGCGGCGCGTCCGCTCGCCGCACTGGTGGTGCCGAAATCGACCTTGGCGGCGTCCGGCTGCGCGCAGGCGAGCACGTTGAGGCGATGGTCCGACCAGTCCGCATCCGCGACGCGCTCGATCACGCGCAAGGCGGACTTGAGGCCGCAGGCACCGGCGTGGCGCGCGATCACGGCGGGGTCGCCGACCACGATAGGGTTGCAGACGCTGCAAACCGCCGGATCGAGCGCCGCCTTGAGGCTGATCTCCGGCCCGATGCCGGCCGGGTCGCCGGCGGCGATGGCGATTTTCGCCCTGTCGCTCATGCCCTCGCGCCCGCTGTCCGTTGCATCGAGACGAACCGCCGGCCTACTCCCACGGCATCAGCGAAGCGTGGATCACGTTCGGCACGCCCTCGCCGCCGACCGACCTGATGGCGAGGTCCACGTCCTTGAGCCCGAACCTGTGGGTGGTCACCTTCTCCAGCGGGAAACGCTTCGAGGCCAGCTGCGCCAGGGCGAGCTCGCACGCCTTGAAGCTGTGGCCGCGCGCGCTCTTGATGGTGATGAACTTCACCGTGACCTTCTCGAGCGGGAAATTCGGAAATTCCTTCATCTCGCCTTGCACCACGATCGTCCCCCCCTTGCGCTTGAGCGCTTCGACGCCGAGCAGGATCGGTATGGTGCCGGCGCCCGCCGTGCAGTCGAGCGCAACGTCGACGCCTTTGCCGCCGGTGATCTCCATGATGCGCGCGAGCGGGTCCTCCCGCTCGACGTCGATGGTGACGTCGGCGCCCAGCGTCTTGGCGACCTCCATGCGCGCGCGGTCTTTGGACCTGCCGGTGACGATGATGAGCGCGGCGCCCGCCTGCTTGCAGATCACGGTCTGCGAGAGTCCTTGCTGGCCCGGCCCCTGAATGAGCACCGTGGAGTTGTAGCCGACGCCGCCGTCGAACAGCGACCACTCGACGCCGTTGGCCATGGGAGTCACCAAGCCCGCCAATTCCGGGGTCACGCCGTCGGGCACGCGATGCACGACGGCGTTCCAAGGCAGGTAGACGTATTGGGCGAAGCCGCCCCAGAGATGGGGCGCCCGTTCCGCCGAGGTGTAGCCGTAGCGGATGCCGTCGGGGTTGTAGCGCCAGTCGGTGTTCTCGCAGTGACGGTACTGGCCGAGATGGCACCACTCGCACTTTCCGCACATGACGTAGTGCTCGACGAACACCAGGTCGCCTTCCTTGAAGCCTTTGCGCCGCGTGAACTCGCGACCGGCCTTGGCGATGGTGCCGATATTCTCGTGCCCCATGATCACCGCGCTCTTGGTCGGCGGGGTCTTGTACAATTTGACGTCGGTACCGCAGATCCCCGCGACCTCCATCTTCATCAGCGCGCTGTCCTCCGGGATGTCCGGCATTGGGTATTCGCGGATCTCGGTCTTGCTTGGGCCCGTTCGCACCGCCGCAAGGACTTTTTCCACCACTGAAGCGACCTCCACTGAGCGATCATCCCTTGTGGCGGGGCACTCTAGGAGGGGGCCTTGCGCGGTCAAGCGCGATTTGCGCCGGCTCCGGGCCCGGAGGTTCGGTTAACGCGGGCCGGCCGTGCTATGCTCGCTGCGCCCAATTTGCCGCGCGTAACCCGACATCCACTGTTGGGGACGCGTGGGATCGATTGCACGGCCAGCAAGGGAACGCGCACGGCGCGCCTACCCCCCACCCAATGCTGCGGTCATTCGAGAAGCGTCCCGAATACGTCGCGGCCCTGGACCGGGTGAAAGCGTGGACGCGCGAGCGTTTCGATCTGCCTGCAGACGCGACGATCTTCGTCTCCGAGATTTCCTGCATGCTGCCGGGCTGCCCGCCGCGCGAGACCGTGGTTGCGTTCTGGACCGGCAACGGCACGCGGCATCAGTTCAAGGTGTTCAAGCCGGCGACGGAAGTAATGCTCGACGACCTTCCTCCCGCCTGGCTGAAGAATGCGCTGGTCGTGGTCGACGGCGTCGGTTGGGAGTGCTGCTAGGCCCGGCTTGCGAAGGGGCGCCCGAATGCCCTACGCTGTGCTTGGAACCGAGTTCCACATAGCGGAACGCCATTCCGCCGCGGCAGGCGCCGTCGAAGTTCCCTCAATCGCCGAGCGACCACGGACACGACTCGATGCTACGGAAAGACCAGAACGAGCTGTTGACGCGGACCGGTCCCGGCACGCCGATGGGCGAGATGTTTCGCGCCTACTGGATGCCGGCGCTGCTGCGGGAGGAACTGCCCGAGAACGATTGCCCGCCGGTGCGCGTCAAGCTCCTGTCGGAGCGGCTGCTCGCGTTCCGCGACAGCGACGGCAGGTATGGTTTGATCGACGAATTCTGCGCCCATCGCGGCGTGTCCTTATGGTTCGGACGCAACGAGGAAGGCGGGCTGCGCTGCTCCTATCATGGCTGGAAATACGACGTGACCGGCCGCTGCACCGACGTCCCCTCCGAGCCGCACGAGAGCGGCTTCTGCCAGAAGATCAGGCTCAAGTCCTACCCCCTGATCGAGCGCGGGCCGCTGCTTTGGACTTATATGGGCCCGCCCGAGAAGCAGCCGCCCTTGCCGGAATGGGAATTCGCCACCGTGCCGGCGGAGCAGGTCTTCGTCTCCAAGCGCCTGCAGGAATCCAACTGGCTGCAGGCCATGGAGGGCGGCATCGATTCGAGCCACGTCTCGTTCCTGCATCGCGGCGATCTCGGCTCCGATCCGCTGTTCAAGGGCGCCAAGGGCAACCAGTACAACCTGTCCGACACTCAGCCTTATTTCGAGGTCGTGGAGCAGCCGGGCGGGCTCTTTATCGGCGCCCGGCGCAATGCCGAGAACGGCAACTACTACTGGCGCATCACGCCCTGGGTGATGCCCTGTTTCACCATGATCCCGCCGCGCGGCGACCATCCGATCCACGGCCACTTCTGGATCCCGATCGACGACGAGAATTGCTGGGCGTGGAGCTACGACTTCCATCCCGTGCGCGCGCTCACCGCGCGCGAGGTCGCGGCGATGCGCGACGGCGCCGGCGTGCATTGCAAATACGTTCCGGGTACCTACCGACCGCTCGCCAACAAGGACAACGACTACCTGATCGACCGCGCCGCCCAGAGGGCCGGCACGAGCTTCAGCGGCGTTGCCGGCTTTGCGATCCAGGACGCCTCGCTGCAGGAGAGCATGGGACCGATCTGCGACCGCACCAAGGAGAACCTGGTTTCCACCGACAACGGCATCATCATGGCGCGCCACCGCCTGATGCGGGCGGCCAAGGCGCTGGCGGAGAAGGCGGTCACGCCGCCCGGCGTCGATCCCGCCCACCACAGGGTGCGCTCGGCCTCGGTGGTGCTGCCGCCGGATCAGGCGTTCAAGGACGCTGCCAAGGACGCGCTCGCCTCGCGACCGGGCGTGGCGCAGACGACGGTGTAACGCGGACCGGTTTGATTGCTGTGATGTTGCGAGACTGCCGTGCCGTGGTCCGCGCGAAAGCCGGGGACCAATCGTGCCACGCGCGCAGGCTTCCGGGACATAGGTCCCCGTTTTCGCGGGGACGACGACGGAAAGTGAAGTGACGAACGACACGCGTCATGCCTGACCTCGAACTGAAGACCGTCACCCGTACGCAGGGCAACAACCGCGCGCTCAAGGACGGCACGGTCGAGCCGAAGACTTTCCAATTTCAGTTCGAAGAGGTCGATCCGCTCATCGCAGCGTTCCGCCGCATGGTGCGCGGCAGCGAATTCGACATCTGCGAGATGGCGATCACCACCTACATCTGCGCCAAGGCGCACGGCAAGCCGATGACGGCCGTGCCGGTGTTTCTGGTGCGCGCCTTTCATCACGGCGCCATCTTGGTCAACACCGAGGCCGGCATCCGTACGCCCAAGGATCTCGAAGGCAAGAAGGTCGGCGTCAATCGCGGCTATACCGTTACCACCGGCGTGTGGGCGCGCAGCGTCCTGCAGGACGAGCATGGGGTCGACCTGAGCAGGATCACCTGGGTGCTCTCCGGCGACGAGCACGTGGCGGAGTACCGGCCGCCGGCCAACGTGGTGCCGATCGAGGCGGGCAAAAAGATGGGCGACATGCTCGCTTCGGGCGAGCTTGCCGCCGCCATCGGCGTAGAGGCGAGCGCGCCGGGCGTGCAACCGCTCATCCCCGATGCTCTGGAGGCCGGGCTGGCGGCGCTGCGCCGGCGCGGCCATTATCCCATCAATCACACCGTGGTGATCAGGGACGAACTGATCGCGAAGCATCCCGATCTCCCCGCCGACGTGTTCGATGCCTTCGCCGAAGCGAAGCGCCGCTATGTCGAGCGCCTGCAAGCCGGGACGATCGAGAAGCCGACCGAGGCCGACGAGGTGCACCGGCGGGTGATGGCGATCACCGGCGACCCGCTGCCTTACGGCATCGCGCCGAACCGCAAGGTGATCGAGGAACTCATCGGCCACGCGCTCACCCAGGGCATCATTACCAAGCCCGTGACGGCGGACGAACTGTTCGCGCCGAGCACGCGCGGCCTGGTAGGATAATCTCTCCTACGTCATTCCGGAGCGCGACCGATCTCGGGTTTACCCGAGATCGGAACTTAGGTGTCCAGGCCGGCCATAGCCGATCTGGATGGGCGCGAACCCGGAATCCATAACCACGAGCTCGGATTATGGATTCCGGGTGCCTCGCTACGCTCGGCCCCCGGAATGACGAACCGTAAGGACGTGCATCATGGCGGATGTCGTTGCGAGCCATCGGCTCACCGAAGAGGCGAGCCTCAAGATGCTGGCGGCCGGCGTGGCCAAGGCGAACGACCTCGGCTGCAAGGTGAGTCTGGCGGTGGTGGACCAGAGCTGCCGCCTCATCGCCTTCGTGATGATGGACGGGGCGCGCCATTTCTCGATCATCACCACGCAGCGCAAAGCGATCACCGCCGCCTCGCAACGCCTGCCCACCGGGTACGCGCCGGAGGAGAATGCGCTGAGCATGGCAGTGCGCATGGGCGACTTCACCAACGTGCCGGGCGGCTTCCCGATCACGGTCAAGGGCGAGGTCGTTGGCGCCGTCGCCGCCGGCGGCGCCAAGATCGAGCAGGACGTCGCGGTGGCGCAGGCGGCGCTCGCGGCGCTCGGCGTGGCGAGCCCGTAGAGGTTGGCTGACTAGCCCTATGGTTTCGTGGCGTTGTCGAGAAACTCCAGCACTCGCCCCGGCACGGTCGCTTCGGTCTGTTCAGCAACCGGGACATCCCAATATTGCGCGCGCGGCAGGCATTCCTCCAGGTAGCGCGCGGCCGAGGTGGCGTGGGCGGCGTCGCGGCCGGGAACGATGAGCGCGGGGATGTAGAGGGCAAGCAGGTCCTCGGGCTCCGCTCCCGGCGCGGTGTCGCGGTCGAACAGGGTCCGCGCCATGCCGGCCACGACAAGCTTGTAGGCGTCGACGGTCTGCTTGGCATAGGCGGCGGCGAAGGCGGGGTCGGCCTTGATGACCGCGGCCCACGGCCCGCCCTTGGGGTCGGCGCCGAACGGCTTGCCGTCCTTGGCGACGAGCGCGACCACCGCGTCGAGGCCGTGCTGCTGCACGAAGGCGAGGTGCTCGGCGAAACGCTGGTGACTGCTGATACGGTACTTGGCGCCACCGACCGGCCAATAGAGCGCCATGCTCAGCGTCGCCTGCGGATAGGCCACGGCGAATGCGGTCACCGGGCAGCAGCCCATGCAGCCGCCCATGATGTGCGCCTGCTCGATGCCGAGGTGGTCGAGCAGTCCCTTGCCTTGCGTCACGTAATGCGACCAGGTCACGCGCTCCACGCGTCCGCCCGAGCGGCCGCATTCGCGCCGGTCGAACAGGATGCAGGTGTATTTCTTCGGGAGGTGATCGAGCAGCTTGATCCTGGCGTAGACGCCCTGCGTCGACCAGTTCTCGACAATCGCGTTGAAGCCGCCGGGCGCGTACATCAGGAGCGGCGGCCCCGAGCCCACCACCTCGTAGCGCGTGGCGATGCCGTCGATGGTCGCCGTCGGCATCTGCGCTCAGCCCTTGATCTGGCGGTCGGCGCGCACGTCGGCGATCAGCGCGGTGAAGGCATCGAGGCTGATCTTTGCCACATTGGCGTAGGTCTCGGTCTTGGCGTCGAGCCATTTCTCGCCGTAGCCGATGGCGGTGTGGGCGAGGCGCACTCGTCCGTCGAGCCAGGGTCCGCCACCGAAGCCGCCGAACACCGGAATCTTGACGGCGCCGACGACCGCGGCGCCTGCCGCCGGGCCGGAATTGGTGAAGTCGAGCAGCGACGCGCCCGCGTCCTCGAGCAGCTTGGCCTGCTGCACCAGCTTCGCCGTCATCTCCGCCGGCGCCTGTGCGCCGGGCGCGGACTGGGCGCCATAGGGGATGCCGTATTGCAGCGCCGTCTGCGGCGTGACGCCGAATTGCGCGAACACCGGAACGCCCGCGCGCACCACGGCGCGCACCGCCTCGGGGAAGTCGGCGGCGCCGTCAAGCTTGACGATGTCGGCGCCGCCCTCCTTCACCAGCCGGATCGCCGCCTTGACCGCGCTATCGGTCCCCTCCTGTAGCGGCCCGAAGGGAAAGTCGCAGCTCACCAGCGCGCGCGTGACACCGCGGCGAACCGCCTTGCACACCACGAGCATCTCTTCCATCGTGACTTCGAGCGGATTCGTGTGGCCCCACAGATTGACGCCGACGGAGTCTCCGACCGAGACGATGTCGACCCCGGCGCGGTCGGCGATGCGCGCGAGCTGGTAGTCCCAGGCGACCACGCCCACGCTCTTTCGCCCCTCGCGCTTCATCTCGAGGAGCGCCGGTATCGTGACCTTGGCCTCCATCAGAACTTCTCTACCCAGGGCCGCAGCTCGATTTCCCAGGCCCAGGCGCTGCGCGGCTGATGGATGAGGTGCATGTAGGAGGCGGCGATGGCACCGGGATCGAGCAGGCTGTCTGGATTGTCGGCAGTTTCCGCGCGGCGCGCGCTGCGGATGCCGCCGTCGACCACGATGTGGGCGACGTGAATGCCCTGGGGCGAAAGCTCGCGCGCCATGCTCTGGGCGAGCCCGCGCAGCGCGAACTTGCCCATGGCGAACGGCGCCGACTGCGGGTAGCCCTTCACCCCCGCGGACGCGCCGGTAAGCAGGATGGCGCCGTGCTTGTGCGGCAACATCCGCCGCGCCGCCTGTTGCGCCACCAGAAACGCGCCGTAGGCGGTGACCGCGAGCGCCTTCTCCACGTCGGCGGGGTCGAGATCGACGAACGGACCGCGGGTGCGATAGCTGGCGTTGTAGATCACGATATCAGGCGATCCCAGGGCGGCATCGACGTCTGCGAACAGCTTGTCGACCTGCGCGCGCTCGCTGGCGTCGCAGGCGAATGCCTTGGCGCCGGTCTCCTTGACGAGCGCGTCAAGGTCGCCGGTGGTGCGCGCCGCGAGCGCGACTTTGATACTGTCCTTGGCCAGGGCCCGCGCGAGCGCGGCGGAGAGTCCGGAACCGGCGCCGACGATCAGTGCAGCCTTGAATTTGACGTCCGTCATGGCGAGATCCAGTGGAAGGGTGTTGGGATGCAGCGGGCGAGACTAACACGGCGCATGGATCGACCGCGATGGCACGCTTTCTCGTCATGCTCGGCCTTGCGCTCCTGGTGGTCGGCCTGCTCTGGCCGTATCTGACCAGGCTAGGTCTCGGCCGGCTGCCCGGCGACATCGTCATCGAGCGCGACAACGTCACCTTCTACTTGCCGCTCGCGACCTGCTTGTTGCTGAGCCTATTGTTCAGCCTGGTCTTTTGGGTCGTGAACCGGTGAAGGTGCCCGCGGCGCCGAGGCGGCCCGATCCGGGATGTTGGCGAGGCGCGGGAAGGAATGGCCGGTTCGCGCGTGTCAGGCGCGACCGCTCACTGGCGGTATTGCTGGATGCGGGTGGTGCGCAGGCCGGCGAGCCCGTGCTGGTCGATGGAATACTGCCAGGACAGGAATTCCTCGACCGTGAGGGTGTAGCGGCTACAGGCTTCCTCGAGCGAAAGCAGGCCGCCGCGCACGGCAGCCACGACCTCGGCCTTGCGCCGGATGACCCAGCGCTTCGTGCCCGGTGCCGGCAGGTCGGCGATCGTCAGCGGACTGCCGTCCGGCCCGATGACGTATTTGGCCCGCGGTCGAAGGGGCTCCGTCATGAATCAGCTCACGCACTACTTCGCAATTTGCAGGAATCTAACCGCTGCGACTTAAGATTTGCCTAAACGGAACCGCGCAATCGGACCATTGCGGCCGACTTGCCGCCGCAGCAGCGGCCCCGTGCCGTCGCAACCCTTGCAAATTCGTTAATCGGCGGAGGAGCAGGCGGCTCGCCGTTGCCGTTGCGCCGCCGAACCGCCGACACGCAACTCCGGATTTTTCGAGAGAAACCATGTCAGTTCAACAGCTTGGCCAATTCGGGAATGGCGGCGAAGGGGCGCGCCGGTGCCGCAGCTGCTCGCCGGAGCTGCCTGCGCCCCCTCGTGCCCCGTGCGATCCGAACGTCGAGTCCCTATAATAAAGTCAAGCGACCCGCGGCGGTCCGTTCGGACGGCCTTGAGTCGCGCGAACCGGGCCGGAAGCGATTGCAATGCGCAACAGTCTCGATCTCGAGGGCCGGCCGCAAGATACCCGCGTGGTGGTCGCCATGTCGGGCGGCGTCGATTCCTCGGTGACGGCGGCACTGCTCAAGGCCGAGGGTTACGACGTCATCGGCGTGACGCTCCAGCTCTACGATCACGGCGCCGCCACCCACCGCAGGGGTGCCTGCTGCGCGGGCCAGGACATCTATGACGCGCGCGCCGTGGCGGAGCGGATCGGCATTGCCCATTACGTGCTGGACTACGAGAGCCGCTTCAAGGAAATGGTGATCGACCGTTTCGCCGAAAGCTATGTCGCGGGCGAGACGCCGGTGCCCTGCATCGAGTGCAATCAGTCGATCAAGTTCCGCGATCTGCTTTCGACCGCGCACGAGCTCGGTGCCACGGTGTTGGCGACCGGCCACTACGTGGCGTCCCGGCCGCTGCCGGTCGGCGGCCGCGCGCTCTACCGCGCCCGTGAGGCGGAGCGCGACCAGAGCTATTTCCTGTTCGCCACCACGCGCGAGCAACTCGACGCGTTGCGTTTTCCGCTCGGCGACCAGACCAAGGCGGAGACGCGCGAGCTGGCGCGCCGTTTCGAGCTCCCGGTCGCCGACAAGCACGACAGCCAGGACATCTGTTTCGTGCCGTCTGGCCGCTACACCGAGGTGATCGAACGGCTCAAGCCGGGCGCCGCCGAACCCGGCGACATCGTCGACCTGGAAGGGCGAGCGCTCGGCCGACATTGCGGCATCATTCATTTCACCGTCGGCCAGCGGCGCGGGCTCAGCGTCGCGGCCGGTTATCCGCTCTATGTGGTGCGGCTCGACGCGGCGTCGCGCCGCGTCGTGGTCGGCCCGCGCGAGGCGATGCGCACCAGCCGGATGCGACTGCGTGACGTCAATTGGCTGGGTGACGGCACCATCGACCATGCGCTGTGCGCCGGGTGGCACGAGGTCTTCGTCAAGGTGCGATCCACCCGCCCGCCGCAGCCGGCTTGGCTGAGTCGGGGAGCCGAGGGCATCGAGGTCGATCTCGTCGCCGGCGAGGACGGAGTGTCGCCGGGCCAGGCCTGCGTATTTTACGACGCGGCCGAGGGTCAGGCGCGCGTGCTCGGTGGCGGCTTCATCCAGAGCGCGGTCGCGGCGATGCGCCTCGCTCATGCCCACGACGCCTGCGCGGTCCCCGCGGCAAGCCGGCTATAGCTCGAATTGGTATGTGACGGGGGTGATGGCGGGCGAAATCGATATCGATACGGTGGCGCGAGCCTATGCGCGCTGGGCGCCGGTCTACGACTTGGTGTTCGGAGCGGTGTTCGACGCCGGCCGCAAGGCCTCGATCGCGGCGGCCGAGCGCGTCGGAGGGCGCATTCTCGACGTCGGGATCGGCACCGGCATCTCGCTGACCGACTATGCCACCGCGCACCGCATCGTCGGCGTGGATTACTCCGAGCCGATGCTGCGCAAGGCGCACGAGCGCGTCGCCGCGCACGACCTCGCCCATGTCGAGGCGCTGGCCGTGATGGACGCGCAGCATCTGGGCTTTCCCGACGCCTTCTTCGATGCCGTGGTGGCGCAATACGTCATCACCACCGTACCCGACCCGGAGGCAGCGCTCGACGAGTTCGCGCGCGTCACCAAGCCGGGCGGCGAGATCATTCTGGTCAACCATCTCGGCGCAGAGGAGGGGCCGCGCCGACTGTTCGAGCAGAGCTTTGCCCCGCTGGCGCGGCGGCTCGGCTGGCGTCCGGAATTCCGCTGGGGGCGTCTGGCGCAATGGGTCGAACGCCACGGCGGCGTGCATGTGCTCGAACGGCGCCCGATGCCGCCACTCGGGCATTTCTCGCTGATCCGGTTCGAGCGGCTCACGGCCGGTGCGAACGGGCGGTGAAGGGCGGCTGATGGCGAGCCCGCGCCCGCCCGCCCAGGACCTGATCCCCGGGCACGGGGGCCCGGCGCGGAAATCATGTTGCTCACGCGGTTCGAGCGGTTTCCAATTCCGCCGGAAGGGACACCGCGGGACGATGCTCGCAGCCGGCCGGTTCGGGGTCGAGAATGCCGACGACCCACATCCAGTTGATGATCGTCCTGGCAGTGTCCGGAGGCATGCGCCGCGCCCAGCGCGAGACAATCTCCTCCGTTTCCGACGCAGCGTCCAGCTCGTCCAGGAGCGGCGCGAGCGCGACGCCGCCGAGATAGGCGACCGGGCGCTCGAGATGCGGATGAATCATCGCGCGCTCGCGCCGGATCTGGGCGCCCGCGAGCACGGGCACGTCGACGAGGCGGAGCTGCGGCGATACGCGCAGGTGCGCCGCGGGCGAGGTTCCGGCTCGCACTTGCGGCGCAGGATCGGCCGGCGGGCTTTCCGCCGGTGAAGACCGGCGCGTCCAGAACGAATTTTGCTCCCCGTGCCCTCGATAGAGCCGTCCCGCGCTCCGCCGGCTGCTCGTCGCCGCGGCCTGCCTGCGCTCGCGATAGAACTCCAGTGCGGCGGCACGATCGCCGCCCGTCAGGATGGTATGCACCGCGGCGCTCGCCTGGATGGCGGATAGCACGGCGTCTTGAATGCCCTGCGAGGACAGCGGGTCGATGGCGACCGCTGCTTCGCCGACGCGGATGAAGTCCGGTCCGATCAAGTCCGGGCTGATGCGGGCGGTGGCGTCGCGCACACGCACCGGCCCGAGCATTTCCCCCCGCAGCAGGTGCTTGAGAAGCTTCGATTGCGCCAGCAGTTGCCGATAGGATGCGGCGCGGCTCGCCGCGCCCGATCCGGCCGCGCGTTCCGCATCGAGAAAGATCGTGGCGGCGTAGCCGCTCCCTGGCAACGGGCTTCCCCAAAACCACGCGTCGCGGCCCGCCTCGATCCGTGTCTCGGCGAAGGATCGATCAGACGCCGTCCATGTCGCCGAGATCGCTGCGGTCCGCGGCGCGGGGTCAGTCCCGCCACCATGACGGCGCCTGCCGCGCGCGTCGACGAGAAACGCCGCGGCCACCACCGTCGCTCCCGCAGGCGTGGCGACCGGGATCGCCCAGCCCCCGGACGGGAGGCGTTGCGGGGCACGCGCGCGCGCCGCTGCCACCAGGCGAACCCCGGCGCGGGCCGCCGCGCGGCGCAAGCGCTCGTCGAGCTGCACACGCTCGACGAGAAGCGCGGGTGCGTCCGCAAACGCCTTCTCCTGGACGGCCTGCGACCCCCATCGGAGCAAAGCTCGCTGCTCCCGGCGGAACGCTACGGCTTCCACCTCGCCGCGCAGTTGCAAGCTATCCAGAATCGGAAAGATCGACGGCGCAAGGGACTCCGCCCGCGCCGGCTCGTCGCCGGCTGCGCGATCGACCAGCAGCGTATCGTGGCCGAGCTCCGCCAACCGCCGCGCCGTGATCGCGCCCGCCGGCCCGCCGCCGACAACACAAATTTCTGCTCCGATTTCCGGCATCATGGCCCAATCGAGCTGCCGTCCGCCGCAACCTGCGCGCCGGCGGGTCCACGCGCGGCGCGGGCGCTGCGTGGCAGCAGGTCGGGCCGCTGCGCCGAGAGCCGCACATAGGCTCCGAGCGCGTAGTCGAGCCAGCCGCGGATGTAATCGCAGGCCGGGCGGCCGCGATGGATCACCTCGTAGTGGCAGCCGCCGCCGCACAGGTAGCGCGCCCAGCAGCTTCGGCAGGGGTCCTGCCGGTCGACCATGCGCTGTGCGAGCCAGCGGCGTTGCCGCTCGCGATCGACGCCGGCCTCGACGTGTCCCATGGCGCCAGCTTCGTCCTCGACGAAACGATGGCACGCGAACAGCCCGCCGGAGGCGGAAACGCCGAAATAGCCGGCGCCGGCGCCGCAGGGGTAAGGCCGGTGCGTGCCGCGGTGGATCTCCTCGAGCGCGGTGAGCATGTTGGCGAAGGGATAGACTTCGCCTGCCAGCACCCGGCGCTCGAATTCGCGCCCGCAGGCGGTCATTTCCTCGAGCAGGACCTCGAGATCCGGCGCCTGCATCTCGGCGCGCCGGGTGGGCGCGCTGAGCATGGGCGAGAAGCCGACGCTGTGGAATCCGAGCGTGATGAAATGATCGAGGGCGGCGCGTAGCCCGAGATTGGCCGGCGTCACCGTCACCCGCGCCGATACCTGCATGCGGCGTTGGCGCGCCAGCAGCGGGCGTACATTCGCGATCACCTTCTCGTAGCTGCCGCGGCCTCCCTTGGTGGGGCGCAGCCGGTCGTGAACCGCGCCGATGCCGTCGAGGCTCACGGTCACGGCGAAGCCGTAGCGCTCGAAAAACTCGGCATCGTCCGGTTGCAGCAGCGTGCCGTTGGTCGTGATCGAGAATCCGATCGGTATGCCGCGCTCGCCGGCGATCGCGGCGGCGAGCTCGGTCGCGCGCCGGATTACGGCGCGATTGGTGAGCGGCTCGCCGCCGAGAAAGGCGAGGGTGACCTTCTCGCCGGGCTCAGCTTGCGCGAACAGGCGCCGCACCGACGCCTGCGCCACCTCCCACGGCATGTCGCGCGCGGCCCCGCCGAAGCTGCCGCCTTCGGCGTAGCAATAGGTACAGCCGAGATTGCAACGCTCCGCCACCGCCAGCGACAGCGCCCGCAGCGGCGGATCGTCGAGCGGCTCGTCGCCGATGAACCGCTTGCGGCCGAGGCCGTGCTCGGCGAGCACGGCACGCACCGCTGCACCGCCGTCGGCGGCAGCCGCGGCGAAGCCGCGGGCCAAATCTTCGTCGATCTTGAACAACTGGGAGCCGTCGACGAGCAGAAGATGCGGTCCATCTTCGGTGTCGAACAGGTGGATATCCGCTAGGCGCGGCCACCGATCGGACAACGACGGACCGGCGCACGGGCTCTCGAGAGCGTTCGTCATGGTTTCGAGCGTCCAGACGACGAGGATTCCCAGCGAGAAAAGAACGGAATGCCGATGCCCCTACTGCCAAGATTCTCGCCGATAGCCAGCAACTCGTTCATGGCAGTGCGTGCGGCGGAGATATCGGGGTTGCTCATCTCGAGCTTGTTTTGACCTGCCACGGCGTAGGCCTTGGCCAAGCTGTCGATGATCTTGTCGAGCTGTAGCAGCGCGGGAGCGCCTTCGGCTTTGGTCCCGACCCGCATGTTCGGCCGCAGATATTCCGAACTCGTCGAACGGCGCAAGGGCGCTGTTGATGTCGATGAAGTGACGCTCGTGTTCCATGCCTTCGCTGGCAATCCGCGTCGCGACGTCCACCAAATCCCCCGGATAGTTCGGCTGGCGCAATGTGGCGATGACCCGGGCATAAGCTCCGTCGATGAAGCTGCTCGGATGCTCCAGCGCGATGAAGTCGCCGATCACGTCCTTGGTGAGCGGACGAAGCGCGCGCTCCCGGAATCCGGGCTCGACGGCAGGGGTGTCGGCTCGGAATTTGGCAAGCGCCGCCTGGGTGGGAGCGTCGAGTTGCGCCGGATGAAATTCGATCTTGTGCTCGATCCTGACGTAGTTGCGGATCGCTTCCGCCGTGAGATCGGCGGTGGTTGGTGCAATCGGGTTCTTCGGAACCAGCTGGCTGACCTCGAGCACGGGGGTGAAACGCAGATCGTTCGCTTTGCACAGTTTCCAAAGCAACTCGTTGGCCCAGCGCAGGTGGTGCATTTCGCTGGTGGCAATCAGGAGCAGGTTATACCGGACGAAGTCCACGATGCCAGAGAGCGTTCTGTCTCCGCCGTGATCCAGCACCTCCTTGGACGTGCGCACCGAAAGGCGCGCATAGAGATATTCGAATATCAGCGTCAGTTCGAGCGGGGCGAGCCATAGCCGGACTTCGTTAAGGAGCTCCTCGAGCGAGCCGAAGGGATTGGCATTCTCGAGCGCAGTCGGCACGTAGACCGAGCCGACCTCCCGTCCATCCACCACGATGCTCGAGATCCTGCCAGCCGCGGTTGATCCGGAAGTGATCGATTTGATAGGGCCGGTTTTGCTGAATGGTGTTGAGCGCCGCCGATGCCAGACCCTGCGAACGGTCTTCCCGCAACCAGTCCAAGCGAACGTTTCGTGCGGAATCGAGGGGATCACCCCCCGGCAGCGTCGGCTCTCCGGGATAGACCTCGCCCAAGACGACGTCCGGATGATTCGCAGGCCAGTAGTGGCAGGCGCAGTCGCGAAAATCGTGCTGCCAGGGTGAACAGAGGCCTTGCATCAATTCGCCTGGCTGATAGGCGCCGCTGATCACTCCTGTCGTCGGATCGGTATACAGACGACGCCAGCCCTTAAGCCTCACCTCGGAGCCACGGTGCTTGCCCTCTTTCTGTCGCAAGCCGATTTCGACCCGCCCGGGCTCCAGTCCCCGTAACAGACGCCAGACTTGGTGCCCGTCGAGAGACTTCGTCGATAGCCGCCCTTTGCCCTGCTTGATCCAGTCGAGATACCATTTTCCTTCTGCAAGCTTGTCTCCATCGTCGACCAGCTTGTCATAGAGGTGTCTGATTTCGTCCGTCTTGATTCCGAGTGTTCTCTCGAGGCGCACAGCAGTGTCCGCGTCGAGACCCAGATCGGGATCAACAAGCACGTCCACGTAAGCAAGCTTAGCGCCGTAATGCATGCCTTCGACGGCGAAGTTTCCGGGCGTAACGAAGTTGAACACGAGCCCGGGAAAGAACCGCCGATCGAGATTGCGAACGTCGAGCTCGAGACCGGGGAAGCAGTTGGCGACCGCGTCTTCGGGGCGGCTGACGATCGGGTTGCCCGGGACGACATAGTCGGCTTTCGCCGTGAGGTTGCGCGGAAATATCTTGTGCCCGGGTTTCTCGTCCGAGCGGCGGATTGTCGCCGGCTTCGGTGCCTGGGCCGCGGCGGGCTTCGGTTCTGGTTTGCGAGCCCGCGTCCGCTGCGTTTTCTCTTGCATCGGATGTCCCCCCTGAAAATCAGCTGTCTTCGCGCCGTTTGGTGAACTCTTTGATCTGGCGCGTGATCGGACCTTCGCGCTTGAGCCGCGCGCTCGCTGCAATTTTCTGCGCCCGCGCGACTTCAGGCGGCACCCTCGCCGGCGGTTCGGCGGCGAGCGCTGCCTTTACTTTCGCTGCCGCCTTAGAAACGGCGGCCTTGGACGGCGCGGTGGCGATCCTGTCGAGAAGATCCATGAGCGCGTGGTATTGGCGATGGGTTATCGACAGCGCGTTCTGGTCGGAGTCGCGCATATAGGGCGGCATGCGCATATCATGGTAGCCATCCCGTTCGACGCGCGGATCGCGGAAACGACGCGCGGAGTTGTGTTTCTTCTTCGGGGCGGCGAGCTCCGCGAAGCGGCCGAACGGCGGACGGATCAGGTCCCTGACGCGGTCCGCATAGGCGCTCAGGAAATCGATCAGCGTGTCCTCGTCGCAGAGCGGCCCGTGCCGAAAATGCGCCAAGTCCGAATACGGCAGAGGGGTCGGCTGAGGGCCGGACGGGGAAGGCGGGGGCACCGGGTAGGGAAACAGATTCGCCGCAAGCTCATCGGCAAACGGCTGGTCGCCGGCAGTCATCGATTTTTCATCGATGTGCGGCGCCTTCGGATAGTCGCCCGGGGAAGCTTCGCCGAGATTCTCTTTGATGGCGCGATCGCGCAGGGCATCGAGGTTCATCAAGGAAGACGTCTCGAAAACGCGCTCGAACAAATCGGCGAGCTCCGCCTGCACTTCCTTGAGCTCGCTCTCGCTATTGCCGATATCCACCCGCCCTTTGTCGCGATCGGCGAGATCGTCGGCGAGCGAATTGAACGGCCGGCGATCGGGTGCATAGTCCGGACAGCTCGAGAGCACACGCGCCGTGGCGACGTGGCGCACGCCCTTGATCGCCACCTGCACTTCGATGATGCCGTCGCAGCTGTCGTCGACGACGCCCCAGGAGCGGTTCTCGCCGACATTTGCGCCGTCGTAACTGTCGGAGGGTTGCGGGTCCTCCTGTCCGAAGCTGTCCATGACATATTCGCACCACGACGACTTCGGATTGAGGATTCGATTCTGCTCCGGCACGATGTCGTGCAGACGGCCTCCGAGCGTGACCGCCTGGAGCGCCTCTCCGGGAGGGAGCGGCGAAGCCGGTCCGGCAATCGCGGTGGGCGGCCCATAGACCTCACCGCGCGCCGGCGTGAACCGTACCCGCAGGACGGAAAGGTCGACGCCCATGGCCTGCCGTGCGATGGGTCTGATCACCTGAAACTCGCCCAGGCGGATCGGTCGCTCCCGAAATACGAGCGGCTCCTGGCCGGCATTGTGGGGGCTGAAGGCGTCGAGGGGCTTGCGTTCGTGGTCGTCGCCCATCGTGTTGATGCGGGATATGTAGGCGCACGCCGCCGATCGGGTCCGCACTTGGGCCTTCCGATTGCCGACCGTCACGGTATATTCGACGCTGTCCAGCCAGATCCCTGCGTCATTGAGAAGTGCCAGATTGAGTGGGCTTTCCTGGTATTCGCCGCTCTTGCGCTCGACCGTCGCCCACAGCTCGAAAAATGGCGCCACCGGCCGCAGCAGATCGCCATCGCGAAACTGAATGACGTTCGGGAGATAAGGTCGCAGCGATCCGTCGGCCAACACCTTCAGCGTCACGTTGGGTCGGATCACGGTGCGATTGGCGCCGTGGATCGACTTGTCGCTGTCCCAAGCGAAGGCGTCGAGCGGCGTACTGCTTGCGCCGAGACGAGCAATGGCAAGCGGCGGTTTGAAAAAGACATTGTGGACGATGACTTCAGACATGGTGCCCCCGATCCAACTCGCTGCGCGAAGGTTGGCATGGTCTCTTGCTACAACCCATGATAGCATATCAGCCGTACCATGTCACATTCCGTGTGCTGCCCGGACGGGAAGCAGCGTGCTCTACGCTATCACATCAACTCATCAAGTAGCGTGCGGGCCTCGACCAGGTCGACCGTGTCGAGGCCTTCGGTGAAGGAGCGGTAGATCGGCGCCAGGAGCTCGCGTGCAGGTTCGCGCAGCCCGCGCTCGCGGTAGAGCCTCGCCTTGCTCGTGGTCGCGCGCAGTTCGAGAAAGCGCGACTTCTGCCGGCGCGCGACATCGATCGCATGGTCGAAATTGGCGGCCACGGCGTCGAAGTCACGGCCCTCCCAGAGCGTGACCATGCCGCGGACACGGTGCAGCTCGGCTTCGTAGAATCGCTGGTCGAGCGGCGCTATGAGCGCCTGGGCTTCATCAAGCAGCCGGCAGGCGTCTCCGACTTGCCCGGCGCGGCCCAGGATTTCGGCCTCCAGCAGCAGGGTCTGCGGCACCCAAAGATTGGCCCCCTGCTCCTGCAGCTCTGCGGTGCTCTGATGCATCTGCTGAATGCCGGCTTCGATGTTGCCTTCTCGGGCGGTGATCCAGCCCAACATCGGCTTGGCCCAGCGCGCCCAATAGGTCGCGTTGTTCTGCTCGGCGAGTTTGAGCAGTTCGCCGGCGGTGCGCTTGAGCGTCTTTACATCCAGCCGCAGCATGATGAGC
This sequence comes from uncultured Alphaproteobacteria bacterium, assembly GCA_963758945.1. Classification (GTDB taxonomy): domain Bacteria; phylum Pseudomonadota; class Alphaproteobacteria; order Rhizobiales; family Xanthobacteraceae; genus VAZQ01. The sequence continues at coordinate 585,143 of CAVWXY010000006.1, forward strand.
AGGCTCACGAAGCACAGGGAATACGCAATCGAGTTGAAATGCTCGATCCGCTTTGCTTCCGTGATCGCGTCCCATCCTGCGGCCATGGCTTGATCAAGATGGCCGAGATGCTGGAGCCCGAGGCACAGATGCGCCAGCGCCGCCGTGCGAGGGTGTTGGCTGAAAACGTAGGCGAGCTGGTCGTGCTCGGGACGATACATCGACAGCGCGCGCTTAAGATGCTCGCATCCCCGCGTGGTATCGCCCCGCCATACCAGCGACGAGCCATAGATCCGGTGACCCATCATCAAAAGTCCGATGTCGTCCTGCTGCTCGGCGCGCCCCAGGAACCGCTCGGAATTGGCGAGCGCGGTCGCCATGTCCCCCCGCACATACGGGATCACCCACTGGCCGTACATCACCGGAAACACGTGTCTGTCATCGCCGAGCTTGGTGCAGAGCTGCCACGCGCGCGCGTAATTCTCGGTCAATTCCGGCGTGACGTAGCCGCCGGTCGCGATCAGCGGGCCGCTCAATTGGATGCGCAGTGTGAGCTCGCTCGCGTCGCGCTCGCCAGTCTCCGGCAACAGGTGAAGGAGCTCGATGGCGCGGCCCAGATGGGTGGCCGCTTCGCGATTGGCCGAACGCCGGATGGCAAGGTCGCCGGCCTTGCGCCACCACTGCACCGCGGTCTCGGTCAGGCCCGCGAGAGTGTAGTGGTGGGCCAGGATTTCCGGCTGGGTCTGCGCCGTCTCGGGGAAGCGGGTTTCCAGCACCTCGGCGATTCGTCCGTGCAGCTGATTGCGTCTGCTCCGCAGCAGCGTCTCGTAAGCGGCATCTCGGACGAGCGCATGCTTGAAGACGTAGCTCGCAGCGGGCGGCGCGCCATGCGGAAAAATGAGCTCGGCTGCGACCAGCTTGCCGAGCGCATCCTTGAGCTCAGGCTCACGCAGGTCGGCCACCGCCGCCAGCAGGGAATAAGGAAATTCCCGGCCGATGCTCGCGGCGATCTGTGCGACCTCCTTGACCGACGAGAGCCGGTCGAGCCGCGCCAGCAGCAAGTCCTGCAGGGTGGCCGGGATGGCGAGCGCCGGAAGCGGCTCGGTGAGCAGCCAGGCACTATCCTTCTCCTGCAGCAAGCCCAACTCCAGAACCGTCTTGGTCAGTTCCTCGACGAACAGCGGCACACCATCGGTCTTGGCGATGATCTGTTCCATGACGTCGGCGGGCATGGCCTTGCTCGCGATCGACTCGACCATGGCCCGGCAGTGCCGGCGCGCCAATCGATTCAGGATCAGCGTCGTGACCTGAGGATGCCCCATCCACCGGGCCTTGAACTCGGGCCGGCACGTCAGCACCAGCAGCGCGCGCGTCTCCGGAATCCGCAGGATGGTCCGGCTGAACAGATCGAGCGTGGTGGGATCGGCCCAATGCGCGTCTTCGAGCATGATGAGCACCGGCCCTGCCTGTGCCAGCCTGGCCAGGTCGTCCAGAAGGACGTTCAGCGTCCGCTCTTTCCGGCGCTGCGGATCGGGATCGGGCGGTGGATAGCGGCCGCCCGTCGGAATCGACAGCAAGTCGGCAAAAAGCGGAAGCGCTTCTTCCAACGCGGTACCCCCGCGCCGCAGCAACGTCTCCAGCTTGGCGAGCTTCACCGTGGGTGAATCGTCCGCGGCGAGACCCGCGACGTGTTCGAGCCGGCTGATGAGCGGATAGAGCGCGCTGTCGATGTGATAGGGCGAGCACTGGTAGCGCAGCGTGACGTTCGCTTCCTCCGAAACGGCTTGACGGAATGCCTCAACGATGCGCGACTTGCCAATTCCCGCTTCTCCCGAAAGCAGGACGACCTGCCCCTCGCCCTGGACCGCCTGGTGCCAGCGGTCGGTCAGCAAGGCCACTTCCTGATCCCGGCCGACGAACGTCGTGAGATTCACGACGTGGGCGGCAAAGCGGCTAGCCGTCTCTTTCTCTGCGATGACATGCCAGGCGGTCGCCGACTCTCGGGCGCTCTTGAGGTCGTCTAGCATCCGTTCTTCGAGCTTGAAGACGTCCCCGACGAGCCGGCGTGTCGCGTCGGAAATGAGGACCTGATCCGGCTGTGCGGCGGACTGCAGATGCGCCGCGAGATTGGGTGCCTCGCCGACGACCGTCTTCTCCTTGGTCGAGGGCTGCGTGCCGTCTTCGCCGACGACGACAAGGCCGGTCGCAATGCCAACTCGCACCCTGACAGGTGTCTGGTTCGCGCTGCTCGCCGCCCGGATGGTGCGAATGATGGTCAGCGCAGCGTGGATCGCACGCTCGGCGGCGTCCTCGTGAGCACGCGGGTATCCGAACAGCGCCATGACGCCATCGCCGATGTAGTTGGCGACGAGGCCGCCGAACTGTCCGATCGCGTCGGTGCAGCAGTCATAGTAGCGGCGTGTGATCTCGTTGAGATCCTCCGGATCGAGCGATTTGGCAAGCGACGTCGACCCGACGATGTCGCAGAAGAGAACCGTGAGGTGCCGGCGCTCGCCGGCAGAAATGAAGCTGCGAACTCGGGGCCTCTGCGAACCCGAGCGGCATCGCCGTGCCGGTATCGCTGGACCGCCGCGTCGGTCTCGCCAAGCGCGTGCCGCAGCCGCCGCAAAATCTGCTTTCCGGGGGATTCACACCGCCGCAGTGCGTGCATTTGGCGGGTAGCGCTGCGCCACACCGCGTGCAGAAGCGCGCATCGTGGGAATTAGCCGCCTGACAGTCCAAGCATTCCATGAGGTACCAAGTCCAGTCGCTTATCGCCGTCGATGTCTTTGCAGATATCGAAGCCGGGTTTGCTTCGCGTCCTCCCTTTCGATCTTCAAGGCAAAAGAAATCCCAAGTTGTGCCGCGGCTGAAGCATTATCGGCAGAAGCCGCATCCGAGGAAAGCCTCGCCGGCTTGTCGGATCGCGCCTTGCCCGGGAGTGCACCGATTGCCAGGAGCCCCTTGGAGCGTTGGCGCCCGCACGGGTGTGAACCGGCGATTGCTGCCGCCGTGAGACCATAGGCTGCGACTGCTTTCCATGCGCACCCTCCATGCTTGCCGGCAGTCCTCCTTTGCCCTGCTTTCGCGCATCACGTGTGTGGCGAACCTCACACCGTGGGTGCTCTGCATATCACATTTGTCGGCTGTGGATCGAGAATGACCCAGGGCCTGGCCGCAGACCGGCCTTCTCTGCGCGCTCGGCCGGCTCCGCGAGTGCGCCGCCTGGTCGTGCTCGAGGTCCCCAGCCGCGACCATCGACGGTCGCCGATACCGCAAGATAGCACTGGCGTCACAGGCGGACCCGTACGGTCATGTGCGGCATATCGTTGGCTTGCCGCCAGCAACGATGGTGCAGCCGTGGCCGCACCATGCGAGCGTGCCAGCAAGCCCGGCGGGCCCGGTCGCGTGCGCGCCCCTCCGCGAGGTGTCAACCCGTTCGGGGTGTCGCAAATCCTGATCTCGGGAGCGCGCGGTCAGCCGATGCGCGATGCCGCTCGGATCGCCTGCTCGATGAGCTGCGGCTTTATCGGCGTCCGATCGAACGCGACATTGAAAGGGCGGAGCGCGTCGGACACCGCGTTCGCGATTGCAGCGGGCGGCGCGATCGGACCGCCTTCGCCGACGCCCTTGACGCCGAGCGGGTTGAGCGGCGAAGGCGAATGTTGGTGGATGAGATGCAATTCGGGTATCTCGCATGCCGTCGGCAGCATGTAATCCATGAAAGAGCCCACGAGGGGCTGTCCTGCGGAATCGTAGTGGATCTCTTCCAGCAACGCGCCGCCGATACCTTGCGCGGCGCCGCCGGCGATCTGCCCCTCGACCAGCATCGGATTGACGACGACGCCGCAATCGTGCGCGATGGCATATTTCTCGATGCTCACGCGCCCGAGCTCGATGTCGACCTCCAGCACCACGGCGTGCACCGCGTAGGACCAGGTGACGGTTGGCGGCTCGTAGTAGTAGGTCTCCTCCAGCCCGGCATCGACGCCGGGCGGACGGCCATGGTCCCACCCCGGTCGCGCCGCCTGCGCCACCTTGGCCAGAGAGAGCTCGGCACCCGGCACGCCGACGATGCCGACGGCGCCGTTGCGCAGCTCGAGGTCGGTCGTGGCGCATTCCAACACGTTGGCGGCGATCGCGAAGACCTTCGCGCGCAGCCTTTCGCTCGCGCCGTGAATGGCCGCCGACAAGGTCACCGTGCTGCGGCTCGCGATCGTGCCGAAGCCGATGGCGATCGCCCCCGTGTCCGCCAGCGTCATGACCACGTCGTCGGGAACGACCAACCAGGCATCAGCCACGACCTGCGCAAAGATCGTCTCCATGCCCTGGCCTTGCGGGCAAGCGCCGGACGAGACGAAGATCTTGCCGGAAGGATCGATCCGCACAGTTGCGCTCTCGAACGGACCCACACCGGTTCCCTCGACATAGCAGCCGATGCCGAGACCGAGGTAGCGACCGTCGCGGCGCGCCGCCCGCTGGCGCTCGCGAAACGCCGCAACGCCGCCGAGCGCGGCGAGCGCCTTGCGCAACGCGCCCTGATAGTCGCCGCCATCATAGACGATCGGCTCGCCGTCTCGATACGGCATGCCTACGCGGTAGGGCATTTCGTCGGCGCGGATCATGTTGCGCAGCCGCACCTCGGCGGGCTCGAGGCCGAGCACGCCGGCAACGAGGTCGATGGTCCGCTCCATCGCGAAGGCCGCTTCTGGCCGGCCGGCGCCCCGGTACGGCGCGTTGGGAACCTTGTTGGTGGCGGCGATCCGCGCCTCGATCGCGACGGCATCGATCTTGTAGGGGCCGAGCAGATGGACGGCGGTGTTGTAGACCACGCCGGCCCCGATCGGATTCCAGGCGCCGCAGTCGACGATGAAACGGTCGCGCAGCGCCAGGATGCGGCCCTCGCTATCGAACCCGACCTCGACATCGTGAGTCTGGTCGCGCGAGTGGCACGAACAGATCAGATGCTCGCGGCGATCCTCGATCCATTGCACCGGCCGCCCGAGCTTGCGCGCGAGGAACGGGATCAGCAGGTCTTCCGGGTAGACGTGCCCTTTGACGCCGAAGCCGCCGCCGACGTCGAGGGCGAGGCAGCGCACCCGCGCCTCCGGCAGCTGCAGGACCGCCGCCGCCTCGCGGCGTACCCAATGCACGACCTGGGTGGCCGACCAGATCGTCAACGAATCCGTGCGCGGGTCGTGCAGGCCGACCACGCCGCGGCATTCCATGGGCGCGGCGATGTAGCGGTGATGATGAAATCGTCGTTGCAGCCGGTGCGGGGAGCGCGCGAGCGCGGCGTCGGTATCGCCCTTGCCGACACTGAAGGCGCCGATGAGGTTAGTCGCGAATTTCTCGTGGACGATGGTCGCGTCGGCCCGCAAGGCAGCCTCCGGGTCGACCACGGCCGGCAGCGGATCGAGATCGAGCTCGACCAACTGCGCCGCATCCTCCGCGGCGTATCGACTTTCCGCCACGACGACCGCGATGGCTTCGCCGACGTGCCGCACCTTGTCGTGGGCGAGCAGCGGTTGCTGGGGATTGATGAACTCGTGCTGCACCAGCGTCGTCCATTTCCTCGGTAGCGAGAGCTGTGTGTCCGGAACCGGTGGCAAGAGCCGCGCGAGCTCGATTCCGCTCAGGGCATAGACCACGCCGGGGACCGCTGCGGCACGCGAGAGGCCAACCGCCTTGATGCGCGCGTGGGCCAGCGGGCTCCTGACGAATACGGCATGAAGCATCTGCGGCAAGTTGAGATCGGCAATGAATTGCCCACGGCCAGTCAGCAGGCGGTGATCCTCGCGCCGCGGGATGGAGCGTCCGACGAAGGTGATCTTGCCGGGATTGTTCATGCGCGATGTCGTTCGGATGGGCTGCATTCAGAGGGGGCTACATGTGGTTCGGCATCGCCCTGCTTACCTTCGAGCCACCTGGATGTCATTATCCCTGGTCGAACTCCTTTTCACCGCGAATTTCAGCGGGAGTGCAATCCCGGAGTAGAGGTTCGATCGGCCGCGGCTCAGTCGTTGAGGTTCTCGCGCAGCGTCGTTCCGCCGTATTTCGTCTTCGACAGACCGCGCCGTTGCAGCTCTGGCACGACCAGCTCGACAAATTCGCGGATATTGTCCATGGCGTGAAATCCACGGCCCAGGATGAATCCGCCGTTGGCGCCGGTGTCGTAGTGTAGGTGCTCGAGCTTGTCGACAATGGCTTTCGGCGTGCCGGCGGCGACGAGAATACGCTCGGTCATGAAAGTACGCCCGAATTCGGCAACGGTGATGTTCGGATCGGTTGTCTTCAGCATTTCCTCGAAGCTTCCAAGGTTGCCGCGCTGCGACACCACTTGGTCCGCGAAGTCGGCCAGCCGCATGCCGGGCTTGGCCGTGGAGAAATCGACGCCGAATTGCTGCGACATTTCGATCAGGCCGGCTTCCGGGGGAATCGAATCCAGAAATTGCCGTTCCTTTTCGCGCCCCTGCGCCTCCAACTCGGCGACCTGAATGCGGACAGACCAAAGGATTCCGAGGTCGCGGGGCTGGCGCCCGAACGAAGTCAGCCTGGCGTCGATGGCCGCGCGATGCTGCTTCATGCTGGGCAGGGTGCGCCGGGTGCTGAATTGCATGTCGGCATATTTGGCGGCGAGCTCCATTCCGGGCCCCGATTGCCCCGCCTGGATGATGACCGGGCGTTGCTGCGGTGACGGCAAGGCGGGAAGCGGGCCCCGCACGTTGAAATATTTCCCGCGAAAGTCGAGCCGATGCACCTTCTCGGGATCGACGAATATGCCGCGCTCGCGGTCGAAGACGAAGGCATCGGCCTCGACGCTGTCCCAGAGTGCGCAAGCCACATGCAGATGCTCCTGGGCACGCAGGTAGCGCTCGTCGTGATCCATCAGGATGTCGAAGCCCCAATTCGCCGCCTCGCCTTTGTAGGCCGAGGTGACGGCGTTCCAGGCGATCCGGCCGCGGGTCACGTGGTCGAGGGCGTTGAATACCCGCGCGACGTGGAACGGATGATGATAGGTCGTCGACATCGTCAGTGCGAAGCCGACGCCGGACGCCACCCGCGCCAGTAACGGGATCATCGGCGTCATGTCGTGCCGCGGCCATTTGGCGCCGAGTCGAACGACCGCGCGGTGATCGCCGCCGTAATCCTCGGACGTACCGCCGTTGTCGCCGAAGAACAAAAAATCCATCATCCCGCGCGCCGCGATGCGCGCGATCTCCTCGTAGAAGTCGGACGTGCTGTAGTAGGGATAACCGACCCAGGAGCCCGGTATCCTCCACAAGTAATCGGTATGAAGGAACGACAGATCGGCGGCCAGGTGGATCGTCTCGCGCTCGGACATTTGCGCTAGGCTCCGGCGCGTCGAGCGTCGGCGCCTCCGGTCCGCGCCGCGAGCCTACCGAAGGTCGGCGCCAGCTCCCGGTTGATGTCGCGCGCAATGCTCCAGCCCTGGTAGATGAACGAAGAATACAAATCGACGCAGCACGCCCCGGCGCGCAGCATGGCGATGACGTCGCTGGCGCTGCTCAGCCCGCCATTCCCTTTTATGTCAATGCGTCCGCGCGCCAGTGCGGCCGCTCGCGCGACGTTTTCCAGCGCCGCGTCGAAGATGGCGCGGCCGTGCAGCGTCCCCTGCTTCGCGCCGAGATTCGGCTCGACCACCGGCCGTCCACCTCCGACCTTCAGGCCTTCGACGCCGGCCTCGATGCAACGTTCGACCATTTCGGCGACACGGTCGGCGGATCGGGCGGTATCGTTCGGAACGCGGACGATTGCCGGCTTGCGTCGCGGCGCAATGCGTTTGAGGATTTCCTCGAGCAACCCGAGGTCGTCGAAGCGCTCGCCGGGGCGCAGGAGGTTCGGGCACATGAGGCTGATCTCGACGCCGTCGACGTGCGGCTCCACGGCGAAGAAACTCGCCGCGATCGCTTGCGCGGAAAATCCGCCGATATTGGCGAAGATCGGCACCTTGCGGGCGCTCAGACGGCTCAGCCGTGCCACACAATACGCGAGTCCCCGGCTGGGCACGCCCATCGCGTCGGCGAGCAATTCGGTCTGCGCATAGCGAACGAGGCGCGGGAACGGATTGCCGATGCGGGACTCGGGCATGATCGAGCCGACCGTCAGGAACCCGAAGCCGAGATGCGACAGGGCGCCGACGAGCTCGCAGTTCTTGTCGAACCCGGCCGCCAGTCCGACCGGACCGGGAAGATCGACGCCGGCAAACCGCGTTCGCAGCCGCGGGTCGTCGACCTCGAGTCCGGCAATGGCGGCCACTCCTCGCCACGGCAGGCTCGAGCGCAACGCGAGCTGCGCGATGGCGTGGCTTTGATCGGGCGGCAGCCGGAACAGGAGCGGCCGGACGAAGCTGCGATAGAACGACATCGGCGCAGCTCGCTTGTTCGCCCACTTGGACCGCGGCGCTGCGATCATGCCAGACCCGCGATCGCCGCGGCCGTCTGCCGCGGGATGGCCAGGCGTTCAACCAGCTCCACCAGGAAATAGAGTGCGACGCCCTGAACCGTCAGTGCGACCAGCCCCGCGAACAGCAGCGGGGTGTCGATGTTGCCGTTGGCCACCATGAGCAGATAACCCAGTCCGGCATCACCGCCGACGAATTCCCCGACCACCGCGCCGACGACCGCCAGCGTGATTGAAATCTTGAGGCCGCCGAAGACCGAGGGCAACGCGCTCGGCAGCCGAAATCTTGAAGAAAGTCGCGGCCGCTCCCAATCCCATCGAACGGGCGAGATGAATCTTCTCCTGCTCGATCGAGGCGAGCCCGACCGCCGTGCTGATGACGATCGGGAAGAACGCGATGAGAAACGCGATCAGCACTTTCGGAAGCAGGCCGAACCCGAACCAGACCAGAAACAGCGGCGCGATCGCGACTTTCGGCATGGCTTGCGACGAGACGAGAAGCGGCAGCACGGAGCGGGAGAAGGCCGGCCACATGAAAATGGCGAGCGCGAGCGGGACGCCGACTGCGATGCTGAGCAGAAAACCCAGCACGATCTCGATCGTGGTCACCCAGCCGTGCTTGAGGAGCAGCGCGGCGTTGTCGGCGAGCGAGACGACGATCCGACTGGGCGCCGGCAGCAGATAGGCCGGAATGCCGAAAGCACGCGTCGCGAACTCCCAGGCGGCAAGCGTGCAGACCACGGTCAAGACCGGATAGATGACGGCGGAAATACGAGCGCGAGATCGGCCGCGTGCACGACGATCCTGCACCCGCGCTTCCACCTCCTCGATGCTCAGGGCCGCATCGTAGTTGGTTTCGACGTGCGGTTCGGTCGTGTCGGTCATGGTCTGCTCTCAGCGTTCTCGCAGCACGCCGCGTGCCAGCAGCAGATCGAGAATCTGCCGGATGTAGCTATTGAATTCGGGGGATTCGCGCATGGCCAGGGTGCGCGGCCGGGGCAGGTCGATGTCGATGACCCGATCGATTCGCCCCGGGCGCGGGGTCATGACGATGACCCGGTCCGACAGAAATACCGCCTCGGCCACGCTGTGGGTGATGAACAGCACGGTTATGCGCGCTTCGTTCCAGAGCCGCTGCAAGTCGAGCACCAGCTGATCGCGCGTGAGCGCATCGAGCGCCCCGAACGGCTCGTCCATCAGGAGCTGCGGCGGATTGTGGATCAGCGCGCGGCACAGCGAAACCCGTTGCCGCATGCCGCCCGATAGCTCGTCCGGATATTTGCCCTCGAATCCGGTGAGCCCGACGGCGCCCAGGAGCTCGCGGGCGCGCCGCTCCGCCGCCTTGCGATCGAGGTGTCGCGCCTCCGCCTGCAGCGTGATGTTGGCCAGCGCGGTGCGCCATTCGAGGAGAACCGGGCTTTGGAAGACGATGCCGATATCGGTGCGGGGCGCGGCGACGCGTTGGCCGCGCACGGCCACGAGACCATTCGAGGCGGGCAACAATCCCGCCGCGATCATCATGAGCGTGCTCTTGCCGCAACCGCTCGGTCCGAGAATCGAAAGGAACTCGCCCTGCCGCTGCGTCAGCGAAATCTGGTCGAGCGCCCGCACCGGCCCGTCGTCGCTGGCGTAGACCTTGGTCAGGTTGCGGAACTCGAGATAGGGTTGCGCGGCAGGCGCGGCGGCAGGGCTTGCGAGCGGCTCGGCCTGTCGCGGCAGCGTCGTCGAAAGTCCGGGGTCAGCCACCTGCGCGGTGTCCTCGTTGGGCCGTTTCTCGTTCGGCGCCGCGGAATCCTCGATCCCGCCGTCCGAGCCTATTTCGGCTGCGGCGGAACAAACTCGGCGCCGGCGGGAACGAACGCGTTGGTGAACAAGGTCGAAGCCGCGAGCGGCGTGCTCACGCCGCCGTATTGCTTGAGCACCTGCACGGTCGAGTCCCAGTCCTTGTCCGACATCCACCCGAGCGGCTTACCCGCGGTATTGGGCGTCACCCAGGTTTCGAAGGACATCTCCAGCTCGCGGCGCGCGATCTCGGGGACGACGGCCTCGGAGAATTTCTTGGTGATGGCGGCGGCCTCGTCGACATGCTGGCGGGCGTACAGGAAGCCCTTGATGCTCGCCTTGACGAAGGCCCGGATCAATTCAGGGTCTGCCTTCAATAGGTCGTTGTGCACGATGATGCCGTTGCTCACCGCGTCGACGCCGCAGTCGGCGTACCAGAAGATCCGCGCTTCCTTCTTCGCACGGACCTCTATGCCCGGCACATAACCTTGTGCATAGCCGGCGATCGCCTGCACCTTGCCCGTCACCAAGGCGGGAACGCTGCCGGCCGGATCGATATTGGTCACGCTGATCCTGGCCCCGTCCAGATTGCAGCCTTTGACGACGGCCGGCCACTGCTGGAATTGCGTCGCACCGGTCGGAATGGCGATGCTTTTGCCTTCGAGGTCCTTCAGCGTCTTAATGTCGGAATCCTTGAGCACGACGACCGCGGTCGGGTTGCGGCGATAGATCGACGCCACCATCGTGATGTCCATGCCCTTGGCGACGCTGTTGCCGACCACGTATCCGTCCGCAAACCCGAACATCGCGGCCTTGCTGGCGACGATCTGCGCGGTGCTTCCCGACCCGCGCCCCGGTCCCATGTCGACGTTGAGACCCGCCTCGTCGTAGTAGCCCTTGTCCTTGGCGACCATGAAGCCGGAATTGGGCCCTTGGAAAAGCCAATCGAGCCGCAACGTCACGTCTCGCTTTCCCGCTTGCGCAGACGCGGCCGGCGCGAATGCAACAGCTATCACGCTGGCGGCGGCGAGGGTGCGAACGAACGATCGTGAGATCGAGGCGCCATGGTCGGACACGTTCAATTCTCCCTTGGTCGAACCGGCTGGGGGATGGCAGAGCCAACTTACGCCGTGACAGACCTGTAATTCAATTTCCGTGCCATGCGGCCCATGGTCCGCGCGCAACCATGACGAGTGCATGGAAGCGCGCGTGGACCGCCGCAACGCCGGCAGAGGTGCGCCACAGGTTCCGCGACACCGGTGGAAAAATTCCGTACGGCCATGGCACGCTTGGCATGAGCACCCGTCCGGCGCAGCAGCGTGGGATGGCTCTCTTCCCAGCTCCCGCCGAGGCGTTGCTTCAGCCGCGCGGTGTCGCAGACATCACCCGCGACCGCTCATAGAGATGGTCGAGCTCGCGATAGTCGGGAAGCGTCGTATCGATGGCACGGCCGGAAACGATCACCGTGCGGTCGGATTGCGGGCGGCATACGAGCTCGGGAAGCGTGCGGGCTTGGGTCAAGACAAGATCGGCCGCTCTGTACGGCGCGATGATCCCATGGCTGGCAAGCCCCATCGCGGCCGCGGGAGCCTCGCCGAGCATTCCTATCCAAGGCTGCTCCGAATGGTCGAAGTGGAGAATGCGCGTCGCCTCGCGAAAGACTTCCAGCATGTCGAGATCGCCATAGGCGTAGAACGGATCGCGCGTATTGTCGCTCGCGACCATCACCGCGACGCCCGCGGCGGCGAGCTCGTGCAACGGGGCTACCCCGCGCAGCCGCGGGGTTCGTCCCGCGCCGCGATCCTGCAGGTACATGTTGCACATGGGCAGCGACACGACGGCGACGCCCGCTTCCCCCAATCGATCGATGACGCGCGTGCGATCTTGCTCGGGCGCCAGCGACAGCGAGCAGCAGTGTCCGGCCACGATCCGGCCGTTGAAGCGGTGACGCCGCGCCGCGATGGCGATCCGCTCCAGGCTGCGTGCATCCGGCGAACAGCTCTCGTCGACGTGCAGGTCGAGGTCGAGACCGTGGGCGATCGCCATCCCGAACAGCCGGTCGAGCGCGAGCTCGAGCTTGGGTGCGGGTGCCTCACCGAGGAAAGTGAAGCTGCCGAGGATGCCGCCGTGGCGGGCGACCGTCTCCACGATGGCGCGGAACTGGGGTTCGTCATCGACGGCGAGATCGACCGGGAACAGCGCGACGCCCTGAAGGGCAATGCGACCGCTCCAGGCTGCGCGCATCTCGGCAAAGACCGGCCAGGAGATGGCGGCTTGCTTGCCCAGCGAATCGAGATGGGTACGGATCGCGCCGCTGCCGTGCGCGTAGGCGCAGCGCAGCGAGAAATCCATACGCGCGCGCACGTCATCGGCGCTCCAGTGCGCCTCGCGGTCGGCCGTCACTGCCGCGCGTGCCGCGGAATGGGTGCCGTCCGGATTGGGACGGCGCGGCCAGATATGTCCCTTGTCGAGATGGGTGTGCACGTCGACGAAGCGCGGCAGGATGATTCCGCCGCGCAGATCGATCGTCGGCAGATCGGACGCACCCGCCGCGGCGCCGGCCGGCCCGAGCGCCGAGATCCGCCCGCGATCCACCACGACCTCGCATGCCGCGAGCCGATCGGGAGCGGCGTGAGCGGCGAGGGCGGGCGCAAGGTCCGCAGGCGCGCGCGCATTGACGATGCGATAAGCCGTCGCTTCCGGTACCGTGGCGCATGTTTGGCGCGGACGGGAATGCAATTCCGAGGCCGAAGCGACGGACGGCGGTAGCGGTGTCACGTTCATGGTCGAAGTCCGAGGCACAACCGGCGCGGCCATCATGGCCGGCCGGGCTCGCTCTGTTAAGCCGAGAAACGCGGCACGCGTGGTCTTTGGCGGTGTGCGAGGTCAAGCCGTCGGGCTCGATCGTGCTGTCGAACAACGTCCCGGTCGTGCATACGGGGCAGGGGAGCTGGCAGCTAAATCCAGTTTCGCGGAGTAGCGGCCCTGTGGGGCGGCATGGGGCCGTCGATCGCGACGAGCCGCGGCCACATCGGCCGGGCGGGGGGGCTATGACTTTCGGTCGGCGAGAATGGGTTCTTGAAGCAGGTCATTCCAAATGCGATATCGGACGTGTCAGCGGCGCCTCCTGGCTGCCAGCTCGGTGCCGAGAAGCAGATCCGGATGAGCCAAGTGGCTGATTTGTTCTGGTATGGCGGGGTAGCTCAGCTGGTCAGAGCGGCGGAATCATAATCCGTAGGTCGCCGGTTCGATCCCGGCCCCCGCTACCAGCAATCCGATCGAGTTTGCGGCCGATACCGGCGACAGGCTCGCCGCTCGACGGCTCGAGAGCATGACAAGGATCGAAGCGCTCGGTGGGATCGATGTTCTTGAACGTCTTCCGTGGTCCGAGCGGCCTCGTTGCGCCGATGCTGGCGATGGTCCTTACGGCAACGCTGCCGGCGTCCATGGCCGCCCCGCAGCAGCGCGGCTCGCTCGTTGGTCAGCTCTTGATCGCGTCGCCCGCCATGCGCGACCTGCGCTTTTATCAGACCGTCATCGTGCTCGTGCGGCATGATCGGACCGGGGCGATGGGGATTGTCGTCAATCGTCCCTGGCTGGAGCGGCCGCTCGCGACGCTCCTGGAGGCGCTCGGCGAAAAGCCGGTCGGCGCTGCGGGAACCGTGCGCATTTTTTCCGGCGGTCCGGTCCAGCCGCAACTCGGCTTCGTGGTCCACAGCGCCGAATATCAGCGCGCCGACACCATGGTGATCGACGACCATCTGGCCATCACCTCGAGCCGTGAAATCCTGCGCGACCTCGCTCACCACCAGGGTCCGCGGCAGAGCCTGGTGGCGTTCGGTTACGCCGGCTGGGGGCCGGGGCAGCTCGACGGCGAACTCGGGCAAGGTTCCTGGTTCACGGCGCCGGCGGATGCGAAGCTCGTCTTCGAGGAGGATCGGGATCGAGTTTGGGAGGACGCCATGGCGCGCCGGACGCAGGACCTTTGAGGACGTCGGCCTATCTGGTTTCCTCGGCCCACAGAAATGGCCCAGGCCCGATCACCGCCGATGAGGATTGCCCGGCCTCGCGTAGCAAAGGTCGGGCAGCCGAATTTCAGCGAGATGCTCGCCGCGTCGAGGGGCCGCCAACCTGAAAAGCCTCTTCGAGCTTGATTTTCTCAAGCAGCAGGTCGGTCACCAACCGCCGCAGCCGTGAATTTTCGAGTTGCAGCTCGGCAATTCGGCTGGCGTGGGGAGCCTGCTCAAGTTGGCTCGGCTCGTCCAGCCCCGTCGGCGTGGCACGCGAAAGGAGAGACATTTTGCGCCAGCGATGCAAGGTCATGACGCTTACGCCAAGCGTCCGCGCAATGTCACTTTGCAGCTTTCCTTGCGTTGCCAAGTCATTTGCTTGCGCGAGCTTGGCGGCGATTTCCGCCTTCGAGTGCTTTCCCTTCTTTGCCATCAGCGTTCCTTGAGCAGTGCCCCGTCCCCGGCTTATCGCAGAGTTCCAGTAGCATACAAATACCATAATAAATGGTTGTCAGGGTTTTGCAGCCGGCAGATTGCGGTCGATAACCAGGAAACATAGGTCACTTCCAGAACCGACGGAGAAACACAACATCGTCGACGCGAGGGTGAATTCTGCATACAAAACCATCATTGCAATAAACTGCACCGAGGCTGCCGACCCAAAGGCAATTGGACAGAAAATTCAGCAATAATCGCCTCCATCGCGCAAGCGGTAGCCGTTCCGCTTTTCCACGATTGCTCCGGGTCGACTTCGATTTTCTGCGTCGAAGCACGCGACTACAAATGTGAACCTATGCCGGTCAATATATCGCGGAATTCACGATGTTGGTCGGTTCTGTTACATGAAGTGAAGTTGCAGTGCGGGATCGAATGTCCGTAGCCGGACGTTATCCACCGCAAGTCGCTCGCAGGTTTAACCTGCGAGTGATCGTTCTTTCGACCGCGCAATGCGGTTGAGAAACGGGGAGTGGTTGGCCCTGCCTTTGCATGTGGACGGCGATAGGGCTGTTCCTTTGCAACCACGAGCTTTGGGGGAGTCTTCGATGAGCGGCATAGATCGAGCCAGTCTATCCAACGGGAAGAAATCCGCGTCGGTTCTTATCCTTGCGCGGACCAAGCCGAAGGTCCTGCGAGCACACCCCGACCGACAAGAGGGGCGTGGGGACGGGGGCCTGCTTGGACGATTGGAGGCCGAGAACTTGGAACTTCGAAAGCAGGCCGTCCAGCTTGCATTGCAAATTCACCGGTTGCGGCGTGTCGGCAGGCTGCAAGGGCGAGGCTGGCGATCGCGTGTCTGACGCCGGTACGTCGACGCGCGTCTTCCCGAGTCGACGGCCCGTGCCCGTAGATAGACCGTCGGAGGCCGCGACGGCGCGAGGTTCCGGCAGGCGCGCATGCGCAAGCATGTCCGGGCCGCAATAGTCCATTGAATGCCGTCACCCTCCAGCCCCGGCGCGCCACCAGGGCCGGTCTCAGGTCCGCCGCTGCTGCGACCAAAATCTTGCCTCAACCCGCACTTGGGCCTTGCCTCGAGCGGCCCAGCCTTGCCTCAATCGGCAGGGCTGGGCGGCCGGCGTCGGTTGCAGGAAATGTCGCGCCGTGCGCTCATCGCAGGGCGAGGTCGCGTGCGCAGCCGGGAGCAGGCACCGCGGCGTCGAGTGGCGGGCCACGGACGCTCTCGGCCGTGGTGTAACATTGGCCATTACGGGATAACTTACGGTCGCCCAGAACATGACTGATATCGGTGCGATCGTCGTCGGACGACAGCAACTCGGGTGAGGAGCAGAAGCGATGCGCGTTGCAATGGTCGGCACGGGATATGTGGGGCTCGTTTCCGGCGCGTGCATCGCCGATTTCGGGCACCAGGTTACCTGCATCGATAAGGATGGCGCGAAGATCGCGAGCTTGAACGCGGGCGAAATTCCGATCTACGAGCCCGGTCTGGGCGAGCTCGTCCGCACCAATGTCGCGCAGGGGCGGTTGGCGTTTACCACGGCTCTCCATGAACCGGTGGCTGAGGCCGACGTGGTATTTATCGCCGTGGGCACCCCCTCCCGCCGCGGCGACGGCCATGCCGATCTGTCCTATGTCTACGAGGCCGCCCGCGAGATCGCCGTAGCGCTTCAGGGGTTCACCGTGGTCGTCACCAAGTCGACGGTGCCGGTCGGCACCGGCGACGAGGTCGAGCGCATCATCCGCGAGCTGCGGCCCGGCCACGACGTCGCCGTGGTGTCGAACCCGGAATTCCTGCGCGAGGGCGCCGCCATCCACGACTTCAAGCATCCCGACCGAATCGTGGTCGGGACCGATGACGAACGCGCGCGGAAGATCGTCGCCGAAATCTATCGTCCGCTCTATCTCAACCAGGCGCCGATTCTGTTCACGGAGCGGCGCACCGCCGAGCTGATCAAGTACGCCGCCAACGCGTTCCTGGCCACCAAGATCACCTTCATCAACGAGATCGCGGACTTGTGCGAGCGCGTCGGCGCCGACGTGCAGGAGGTGGCGCGCGGCATCGGGCTCGACAACCGGATCGGGTCGAAATTCCTGCATGCGGGACCGGGCTTCGGCGGTTCCTGCTTCCCCAAGGACGTGCGTGCGCTGATCAAGACCGCGCAGGATCACGACGTGCCGATGCGCATCCTCGAGGCGGTCGAGACCGTCAACGACACCCGCAAGCGCGCCATGGCGCGGAAAGTGTCAGCCGCTTTTGCCGGCGTGCTGCGCGGCAAGACCGTCGGGGTGCTGGGCCTGACCTTCAAGCCCAACACCGACGACATGCGCGAGGCGCCTTCGATTCCGCTGATCACGGCGCTGCAGGACATGGGTGCCAAAGTGCGCGCCTACGATCCCGTCGGCATGGAGCAGGCCAAGCAGGTCCTGACCGACGTGACTTACTGCCGGGGGCCGTACGATTGCGTGGAAGGGGCCGATGCCGCGGTGATCGTCACCGAATGGGAGCAGTTTCGGGCGCTCGATCTCGGTCGCGTCAGCGATCTGATGGCCTGTCCCGTCATCGTCGACCTGCGCAACGTCTATCGGCCGGAGGAGATGAAGAAGCACGGTTTTGCCTATAGCTGCGTCGGCCGTGCATCCACGCACCAGCCCGTCAACATCTACCTTCCGCCCGCGCGCGCGGACGCCGCGGCCACGGCGCTTTCCGTCGTCGGCGCCGCCGGAAGGGTGCCGTGAGCCGCCGCCATCGGCCGAGTTTGCCCGAGGGCTGACGCGGGCGGCGCCGCCACTCCGGCAGGCGTTGTTCTGTGCTGCAAATGGGTGATTGGGCAGGCGGTGCGCAAGTGACCAATTGTTGTTGTTCGGCGGGGGCTAAGCATTTATTGTCGATTCGCCGGTTAAGCATCTGTTATTAACAGTCGGACCGGTGACATTCTGCTGCAAGCTGTCGCGCGGGCACGCCTGAAGAGGTCCGCCGATAGGGGGAGGGACTCACCCATGAAAACCAGGCGACATTCGCCGGCTGAAATCGCCGCCAAGCTCGAGCAGGCCGAGGCGCTCGCCGCCGATGGCAGGATGCAGCGCGAGATCGCTAAGGCGCTGGGCGTCAGCGTCATGACGCTGCATCGCTGGCGCAAGCTCGATCATCCGGGGGCGCCCGGGCCGTCGGCGGCTTTCGCGGTCGGTCCTGGCGCCGGTGGCGGGCGGGGGCAGGCCGACATCGTGGCGGAACTGCAGATGGAAAACCGCCAGCTTCGGCGGATCGTCACGGATCTGCTGCTCGAGAAGATCAGGCTCGAAGAGGCGGCGGGGCTGCGCGCGGCTTGACGAATAACAATCGAAACTCACGTTAAGATCGCGCGGTCCGACATTGGCGTTCAGTACGAAGCGGGATAACATTGCCGCCTGCGTGCAAGGCGCGGGGTCCGGAGCGATCGATGCGTAAGCTCGTTTTCTTCGTTGTGATGGCGGCGGTTGCGCTGACCGCTTGCGACGGGGGCGGGCCCGCCGCCCGCGCCGACGAAGCGCCGACCATGCGTCACAAGACGGTTCGCTTAGCCTGCTCCGGCCCCAACTGCGGACCCTACGCGCCGTGCGGTGCACGCTGTCGTGTCGTCTGTCCCGATGGGTATTCCTGCCATCCCCTCTACGGCGCCTACGGTCCTTATGGGGGTGTTGGATATTGGGGCGCCTATACTTTCACCGGTTGGGGTCCGTCTCGCTAACTAGCCTGCCCCCCGCGCGGGCGAGCGTCTCCGGCCACGGCCCGCAGCGGATTCCGTGGGCCCGCACGCGTGAAAGGCAGCCGCCGCCAAGGCATTGTTCCGGCAGCGAATCAAGCAAATTGTTCCCGCGCTGGAACCAAATCGCGACGGCGACGTTTTGATGCATTGCTCCGGCATTCTTCCAGGGATTTGATCGAAACCCCGGCCTTGACCTGCCATATTCTTCATTTTTAACGTTACGATAACGTTGGGGTGTGTGGGGGGTAGCGTTGTGCGTAGGACGAGCAATCTCGCGCGTTTGATCGTTCTGGGCATGGCCGCCGTGTTGGGCGGCGGCTGCTCCATCATGCCCACCTCGGGGCCGGAGATCGGTGAAATTCACCGCGGCGGGAACCCGGAGGATCCGGACCGTCTCCCTTATGCCCTCGTCAAGCTAACCCCGCGGGTCATAGACGTCCTGGCAACCTATACCGATCATTCCCATTATCTACAATGTTAATTTACGAAATCCCGAGGGTTATTTCCTGGCGACCAAGTTCCAGATGCGGAACAAGGACGTGCTCTATGTTTCGAATGCGACCAGCGTTGAGATCGCCAAGGCGCTGCAATATTTCCGGCTGACCGTGGCCACCGTCAACGATCCGATCGTGGCGGCGTCGAATGGATTTTTGCTGCGTAATATCATAAACTCGGATCCCGCACGCTAACGTTATGTAACGCTTGTCAGGATGTGCCTGCTGTGAGCTTATGTGAGCTCGCGCCGCAGGGCTCGGCCGCGGCGTATCGTGAACCGAGGACATGCGATGAAGGTCGCGCTCGTCCATGACTGGCTGCCGGTATTCAGCGGCGCGGAACGAGTTCTGTCCGAAATCATGCGGGTGGTCGGCTCATCGGATCTCTACACGCTCTACGATTTCCTGGACGGCCGTGATCGTGCGGCGATCGGGGCAAAAAGAATTTACACGAGCAGGCTGAACGATTTGCCCTTCGTCGAAAGATACTATCGCTGGACATTTCCGTTCTGTCCCCAGGCCATGGAGGCGTTCAACCTGTCCCAATATGACCTGGTGATCTCTTCGTCCGCCGCCTTTGCCAAGGGTGTCATCCCGCACCCCCATCAGAAGCACATCGCCTACGTTCACACCTCCGTGCGCTATGCTTGGGACCAGAGCTACGAATATCTTTCCCGGACGCCAATGTCGCGATTTCCTGCAGGCATCGTGCTTCGCCATCTGCTTCATCGAATGCGAATGTGGGATGTGAGGACGGCGCACTCCGCCGACGTATTCATCGCCAATTCCTCGATCGTCAAGCGGCGTATCGAGCAGACCTATGGCCGTCCGGCGGTGGTGATCGAGCCGCCGGTCGACGTCGCCGAGATACCGCTGGTCGAGCATAAGGAAGACTATTTCGTCGTCGCGTCGCGTTTGGTTCCTTACAAGCGCATCGACCTTGTCATACGTGCATTCAATGAAATGCCGTCGCTGCGATTGCTGGTGGTCGGCGACGGGCCGGAAATGCCGCGGCTGCGCGCGCTCGCAGGCGCGAATATTACCTTCACCGGATATTTGCCGCGTCCCGCTCTCATAGAAACCATACAGAAGGCACGCGCCTTCGTTTTCGCTGCCTACGAGGATTTCGGAATCGTCTTGGCCGAAGCACAGGCAGCGGGCACCCCGGTCGTGGCCTTTGGGCGAGGCGGAGCGGCCGATATCGTAGCCCCTTTGCATGCGGAGAGGCCGACGGGGGTCCTGTTCGCTGAGCAAAGCGTCGACGCAGTCAAGGCGGCTGTCGCGCTGTTCTGCCGAGAGGAGCGCCGCGTTTCGCCCGCTGTCTGCCGTACCAACGTCGAACGCTTTGCTCCGGAGAATTTCTGCAAGCGCGTGCGTGCGTTGATCGATGATGTGATGCAACCGGAATTTTCCCGCTGGGCGGACGCCTCGCCGCCTGTGCTGCCGCCGCGATTGTTGCGAGCGGCTGCCGGAGCGCGATAACGGCTTGGACGAGCCGGACATCGCATCGCCACGTCGCACCGTGTGCCCCGGCGACGAACTCCAGCGAGCACCACGTCGAGCGTCAGTTGAACGCTCGCTTGGGCACGCGCTGTCGTGCGGTCGTTGCTCTGGCCCGGTAGGTGCGATCGGGGTCCTGCCTCGGCTCGGGACAGCATTACCCAGAGCGGTGCAACTGGCGATCGGCCATGTGTTAACGAGTCATCTCGATTTTGGGAGAGTGTGAGGTAGGCCAACGTTCGATTGACGGCCGACCGTGCTGGAGCTGCTCGCAGCCCGGCGGCGCGATACTTCAAATCCAGGCGGCCGGTCTATGCAGCCGGCAGGATGCTGCGGTTGCGCCTTCCCCTATTACGTTACGAGATTGCAAGTCTTAACAAGCTTAACTTGCTCGTGGTGAGCGACTGCGCTATGTCACTAACAATGATTATACCATTGCTGATGAGCTTCGTTTGAGGCCGATGGCCACACCATCTTTCCTACTTGTCGTGTTCGGCGGCAATCGTGGCAACGCGACGCGCTGCGTTCTTACATTGTCACCGCGATCCTTATTCACCGTAAAGAGCCGACCACGCTGCGCACAGGGATCTTTCGCGGTGACGCCGTGCGCATCACGCGCTTCGGTACCAGCCGAGATTTCGCCTCTGCCGCCACCGAGGCCGGATCATGATGGGGCGGCGAGCCTCGCGTCCGTCACCGACCGGGCTTATTTCGGCTCGTGACGGCAGCAAGAGCGACGCGATCGACGCCCTTGACGCGAATTAATGGAGGAACGCATCGCATCATAGTCAGATAACGAAAACGGCGCGTAAAGAGGGGGATCACGATCGGTCACAGCCAAGTTGGCTCCTGAATGTTAAATTAACAAGTCTGGGTTGCTTGTGGGGGATGGCTGCGCTATGATTAACAACCGGACGTCGCGGAATGATACCGTGATCGATTCGCTTGAAGAGCCCGCTCGCATAATCAGCTGAGCCCAGGTCCGCAACCATCCATATGCTTGATCAACTGCAGCGTAACCTGATCCCTCTGGATCGGCCGTCTCCGTCCCTTGATGGAGCTACGAGCACCATAGACCTGGACGGTGTATTGGCGGCGGCACGCCGCCAATACAAGGTCATTGCAGTTACCACCGTCGTGGTCCTGCTGCTGGCTATCGGCTATCTTGTTGTCGCAACGCCGATTTACACCTCGACGGCCGACATATTGCTTGATAGTCGACAGTTCGGCGGGATGGACATTGTCTCACGAGCAACCGAGCCTTTCATTCAATTCCACGGTAGTCGAAAGTCAGGTTGAGGTGCTACAGTCTGAAAAGATTGCGCTTTCCGTTATTGCAAAGCTGAATCTTACCGCGGATCCTGAATTCACTGAGGAAAGCTTCATCGGCAGGTTGATATCAGCGGTGGTTCAGCGGCGGCGCCTCGCCTCGAGTTCCGTCGCCGGCGATGTCCAGGACAACGCGCTTCGATTGCAAAAGCGAGCACTTGCCTCTTTTCAAAAGATGATGCAGGTCAAGCGTCTCGAGAAGACATTTGTTCTTGACGTGGAGTTCTCGTCCCGCAGCGCAACCAAGGCCGCCGACATCGCCAATGCCATTGCGGATGCCTATCTGCTCGATCACCTCGAGGCGAAATACGATGCAACCCGGCGCACTGGTCTTTGGCTGCAGGAGCAACTCCAAGAATTGAAGCAAAAATCGTCGCAAGCCGACATTGCCGTCGAGAGATACAAAGAAGAGAACAAGTTGATCGGCGCCAAGGGCAGCCTCGTCAACGAGCAACAACTGGCAGAACTGAATTCACAGCTGACGGTGGCGCGCGTCGAGCTGGCGCGCGCGCAAGCTCGCTATGATCTGACCGAGTCGCTTATTCGCGACAAGAGAGTGGATGCTGCCGTTAGCGAGGAACTCAATAATCCGGTGATGACGGAGCTGCGCAACAAATACCTGCGAGTCTCGAAACGGGCGGCGGAATTGACCACGCGGGTCGGCCCGGACCACCAGCAAGTCCTGCTCCTTAATAATGAAATGCGGCAATATGAAAAGCAGATCTTCGACGAGCTAGGACGCATCGCCGAGACTTATCGCAGCGATCTGCAGATCGCACGCTCTCGCGAACGGTCGTTGTCCCAAAGCCTGTCGGATTTGATGGGAGTCACGGTGGTCGATAATCGCACGCTCGTGACGCTCCGGGAAAAGGAACGGGAAGCCGAAAGTCTGCGGACGATTTACCAGAATTTTCTGCAGCGCTATCAGGAGATGATGCAACAGCAGTCGTTTCCGATCACCGAGGCGCGAGTAATCACGCGGGCGACAAGTTCGTTGTATCCCAGCAAGCCCCGCAAGCTCTTGATTTCCGCGATCGGCCTTGCCGGAGGCCTCTGTCTTGGCATTGGATTTGCGATGCTGCGGGAGTACCGCGATCGCGGATTGCGGACGTCCGATCAGGTTCGCGCCCACACAGGTTTGGAGTTCCTCGGCATCATCCCCTCGACCCCACCCGACAGGTCGGCGGCGCAGGACGAATCCGAATTGCTTCGCGTCGCTGTTGCTTCCCCGCTTTGCAAGTTTGCCGACACTCTTCGCAGCGTCAAAGTGGCCATCGATCTCAATCCGGGTTCCGGGCGCTCGCACGTTGTGGGAGTGGTTTCGGCAGTGGCCGGTGAGGGGAAGTCCACGATATCGGCGAATTTGGCAATGTTGCTCGGTGCCATGGGCTCGCCAACGCTCCTCATCGATGGCGATCTGCGTCTGTCGGGCCTCACGAAGGCAATTGGAATTGAGACGGGGCGCGGCTTGGTTGACGTGGCTGCCGGCAGTGGGGCGCCTTCCGCCCTGGTCCGGCGGCTGCCCGACCGTAATGTCTGGTTCCTACCTTGCTCGGCATCGGCGAAAACAGCGAACTCGAGCCAGGTGCTCGGCTCTGCGCGGATGCGCGACTTCCTGAAGGCGGCCGGTGAGCACTTTCATTATGTCGTGCTGGACATTCCGCCACTCTGCGCACTCGTGGATGCCAAGGCGATTGCGCCTTATGTGACCAGTTTTCTATTCGTGATCGAGTGGGGGAAGACCCCGCGCAGCGCGGTGCAGGACGCGCTCGCACATAACGAGCTGGTGCAGGAGAAGTGCGTCGGCGCCGTACTGAACAAGGCCGATCCCGGGCTGCTTCGCCTGTATGACACGTATGGCACGCACAATTACGGCTACAGTCCTAACTGACGGGCCGGGACGCTCCTCGGCGGGCGCATGCGCCCTGTAATCGGTGGGTAATTCTGGGTGCTGGCTGCGGTTCGGCCATGGCTGCGCGGGCACTTGAGAATTGCGTGCCGGCGATGAAGAAGAGCCCAATCACGTAGGTAAAAATATACATCAGTGAGAACATAGCAAGCACAGAGATGACGCGGTCCGCGGCATAGGGAGACTGGTAATTGCGTACGATCGAACGGAGAGTCATGCCGCCCAAAATCAAGAGGTAGAAATAGCCCACATATCCGTAGCGCAGCTTGAAAAGCGACCAGCCAAAGTGAGCGTGTCCAATTCCGGCCTCGGGCACCTGCCTCACGGCCAGCTCAACATAATACAAGGCGCCGTGACCGGCGCCAAACCATTCCGCCGCCGTTCCCATTCTCTGCAGCTTATCGCTTATTGCAAGAAATTCGGCCTGTCGCTCGCCGATCGACCCGTACGTTTGCTCCGGATCGTATTCCATGGTGCCCTGGATCCTGCGCATCAACGGGCTATCCGGAGGAAGCGCCATCGGCACGAGCGCCGAGAGCACGATCATGATCACAAGTGTGAAATACAAGCGCCTTCCATCGACAATGATCTTGGAAATAAAGATGCCGACCAGGCAAACCATGACCACAGAGCTGGTCTCGGAAATCTGTACAGGACGATAAGTGGAGTTTCTGCCTGACAGCGGGCACGCTGTGGCCCGCGAATCAGGAGAGACAATGACCAGACGACCGCGCCGGAACCACACACCGGCCTTCAAGGCGAAGGTGGCGCTGGCCGCCATCAAGGGCGATCGAACACTGGCTCAGCTTGCGGAGCAGTTCGACATCCATCCCAATCAGATCACATCGTGGAAAGCCCAGCTCGAAGGCGGAGCTGCCGATGTTTTTGGTCCCGGTGGCGGCAAGGGAGCGGCGCAACCGACCGTGGACGTGAAGTCCTTGCACGCGAAGATCGGCGAGCTGACGCTGGAAAACGATTTTTTAGGGGGAGCGCTCACCAAGGCGGGATTGCTGAGCGCAAAGCGATGATTGACCGTGCGCACGATCTGCCGATCACAAAGCAGGCGAAGGTCCTGCGCATCAGCCGTGGCAGTGTCTACTACCTGCCGCGGCCGGTGTCGGCGACCGATCTGGAAGTTATGCGACGTCTCGACCGGCTGCATCTGGAGTTTCCCTTCGCCGGCTCGCGGATGTTGCGAGGCCTGCTGGTTGCCGAGGGGTGCAAGATCGGCCGTCGGCATGTCAAAACGCTGATGCGGCGGATGGGGATAGAAGCGCTCTACCGCCGTCCGCGCACCACGAAGCCGGAGCCCGGCCACAAGATCTACCCGTATCTGCTGCGCGGGATGGAGATTACGCGACCGAACCAGGTGTGGGCGATGGACATCACCTACATTCCGATGGCACGTGGCTTCGTGTATCTGGCCGTCGTGCTCGATTGGTTCAGCCGTCGCGTGCTGTCGTGGCGGGTATCGATCACGATGGAGGCGGCATTCTGCGTCGAGACGCTGGAGGATGCTTTGGCTCGTCACGGCAAGCCGGAGATCTTCAATACGGACCAGGGCTCGCAGTTCACGGGCGAGGCCTTCACCGGCGTGCTCGCCGACAACGGCATTGCGATCAGCATGGACGGCAAGGGCGCTTGGCGCGACAACGTCTTCGTCGAACGGCTGTGGCGCACCGTCAAATATGAGGAGGTGTATCTGCAGGCCTACGACAGCGTCAGCGAGGCCCGTGCTTCGATCGGCCGTTACCTCGACTTCTATAATGGCCGGCGCCCACATTCGAGCCTTGACGGCACGACACCGGATCAAGCCTACTTCACCCCGCTGCCACTCCGCTTGGCAGCCTAACTTCGGCAGGCACTCCACTTATCGAGGCGGAAATTCTGTTCAGACAACCGGGGCCACTTCACACTGCCAATGTCGTTCGATTGATGGTGGGCATGACGGGGACCGCGATAAGTCCAGTAATAGCGAGGTCGGTGAATGAAAACGTCCGCTTCACCATCAACGAAACCAATAAGATCGCAAACGATACGGACGACGCTGGCGCTCCGCCGAGACTTACAATGCTGGGCCGTCCAATTGACACGGCGCCTATTCCGACCACGACCATGATGACGCTGTATGCCAGATTGACTCGGACCAGCCGCTGATAGTCGAAGCCCTCAAATGCCTTTCTGCGATCCAAAAGGAGAATATTTGTCGCCAGGACGAATGGCGCGGCGCTGTCGATGATGATGCGCGATGGCGGGTTTCGCCATGCCAATCCCACGAACACGCCGTGCAAGAGCATGATCAGCATCAGTCCGCTGACAATAAGATTTTCGTCCTTTCTGAAGCGATCCTGAACGAGGGCGCGCGACTGGATGACGTATTCCAGCGCGAGAAGGTCGCGCGACGCCTGTTGGAAGACGGGCACGACGTGGTCGGCCTTGACAATCTCAACGCCTATTACGATCCACGGCTCAAGCGCGCGCGCCTCGCCGAGTTGCGGCCGTTTCCGAGCTTCCGGTTCAAGCAGATCGACATCGCCGATCGCCACGCCGTGGCGGCGCTGTTCTCGACCCATCGGTTCACCCATGTCGTGCATCTGGCGGCGCAAGCCGGCGTGCGGCATTCGCTGGTCGATCCCCATGGCTATGCCGACGCCAACCTGACCGGCTTCCTCAACGTGCTGGAAGGCTGCCGCCACGCCGGTTGTCGGCACCTGGTCTACGCCTCGTCCTCCTCGGTCTATGGCGCCAACACCCGCGTGCCGTTTCAAGCGTCCGACAACGTCGATCATCCGCTGAGCCTCTACGGCGCCACCAAGAAGGCCAACGAGTTGATGGCGCACGCCTATGCGCATCTGTTCGCTCTGCCGACGACGGGTCTGCGGTTCTTTACCGTGTATGGGCCGTGGGGACGGCCGGACATGGCGGTGTGGCTGTTCACCGCCGCGATCATGCAGGGCCGGCCGATCAAGCTGTTCAACAACGGCCAGATGCGGCGCGACTTCACCTATGTCGACGACGTCGTCGAGGCCATCCTGCGGCTTGTTCCGCGTCCGCCGCAGCCCGATCCGAAGTGGTCCGGGGAGGCTCCGGATCCGGCGACCAGCCGTGCGCCCTGGCACGTCTACAATATCGGCAACAGCCGACCGGTCGAGGTCTTCGAGGTGGTACGGCTGATCGAGAAGGCCATTGGCAAGCCCGCCGTTCGAGAGCTCTTGCCGATGCAGCCGGGGGACGTTCCGGCGACCTGCGCCGACGTGTCTGCGCTCGAGCGCGCGGTCGGGTTTTGCCCGAGCACGCCGATCGGAGAGGGGATCCGGCGGTTCGTCCACTGGTTCATTCGGTTCGGCCGACGATGATGAGCTGCACTCGGGCGGCCAAGGCGCTCCTTCCCTGAGCGATGCGCATCGAGCATTGCAGGACTCGCGGCGCTCCACTGCGGAGAATGCAAGGAACGAGCGCGTTTATCTCGCGTTGCGGCACGTAGCTGCTGCAGTGCGAGCGGTTCTGGCTTAAGCCGGCAGATCAATGAGGTCTCACATCCCGATACCGTACCTGCAGGCTGATGACAGCGCGAACCGACGGCAAGTAACGCTCCTTGCGGGACAAGGAAGTAGGGGGTCATGACGGCAGCATTCGAGCACACGCGAAAGTCGGAGTTTGCGCCCGAGTCGGCGCTGACACCCAAAGCGACGGCAGTCAGAGGCGCGATGGCGGAGGCGTGGCCTCCGGCCATGATCGGACTAGGGCTTCTTCTCACGCTCGCCTGGAGCGGCAGCCTGCTGTGGCTGTTCGTGCGCATGCTTCTCGCTGTTGTTTGATCTGCTGCGGCGCGACTCGCCTTGGCAGGTGAGCTGTGGCTCCTCATGACCGCGAGTGAACGGAATTCATGGCCGCGTTCGCGGGCCGGGCCGCGTGCGACGGCGCGAACTCCGTCACGCAGCGGGCAAGATCGCTCGAATTGCGCCGCATCTGCTCGAGCGCAAAGCCGAGCGCGAAGACACGCTCCGCCGCTTCATCGGATAGATCGCGCGTCAGGCCCTCGCTCCGCATTGCGGCGAATTCCGCGTCGTAGTTGTCGAGCGCCGCCTCGACGGCATCGAGCGGCGGGGGAGCACGCGACGCCGCGAGCGCGGCGGCGCTTGCGTGCAGATAGTCGGCGGCGGCGTCGCTGATGCGCGCGAGCGTCGGACCCAGCCGCGACCGGAATGGTTCCGGCAGCGGGACCGCCGCCGCCCGCCCGATCATGACCAGATCGTGCCGCAGCCGAAGTAGCGTACGCAGCAGCGGCCCCTGGTCCGGCTCGGCGGCAAGTCGCGTCATGCGCTCGTGCTTGGCCGCGGCGGCGACCGCGTCCAGGCGCGCGAACGCGGCGCCGATATTGTTCTGCATGCGGTGGATCGCCGCCTGATCCGCTTTGCCGGTGAGGCCCGCGAACAGCTCGGGCAGGAAGCGCGCCATGAGACCGAGCATCTGGGCCGCGGAGCCGATCGCCAGGTCATGCGCCCGGGCCGGGAACACCACGAGCGAGACGAACAGCCCGACGATGCCGCCGATCGCGACCTCGATCACCCGTTCCACCGCCGATGCGATCGGGCCCGCATGGGTGATGGTGGGGCCGAAGAAGACCATGACCGCCGTGAAGGTCGCGGCGCTGTAGCGCGGATTGATGGCGGCGACGAGCGCGGCCGGCGCAACGGCGAGCGCAAGCGCTCCCAGCAACGCGACTTCATTGGCGTGCGGAACGAGCGCGCCGACGGCGCCGGCATAAATGGCGCCGCCCACGGTCCCGACCAGGTAGTCCGTGGTCGCCTTGAGCGACCCGCCGACGCTCATCTGCGTCAGAATGACTGCCGTCAACACCGTCCACAGGGCGATCGGCAGGTTCAAGAGCTGCGCGGCGGCCAGGCTGAGCACTGCGGCGGTCGCCATCCGCAAGCTCAACCGCAGCTCGGCGCTGCGATCCCGCAGCCCGCCGCGCAGCCATCTCCAAGCCGTTGCGATCCGCTGCATGGCAATGCCTCCCGGCGGCCTGGCCCTGTTTACAAAGTTGCATAGCGTAGGCATCTGCGGATAGCAGCAATATGAGGCGCGTCACCACGTCGCCACGGCCACGTATGATCGATGACGATAATGCATGATGCATAGCCAGCGGGGTATGGTAATCCGAGGATGCCTGTTCATGAGCGGTGCCGCTCACGGAACGGCGATGCCGCACGATCGTTTCACCATAAGAGGCGGCGATCTCGCCAAAGCCCAACGCTCGATGTCCCGTAATCATGTAGATAATGCGAGATTGCGACCACGGCGTGGCCGAGTGACGCCAACCTGCAGACGACGGCGCGCCCCACATGGCCGGGTGGCTCCTGTGACGAGGATGGTTGTGCCGCGTCACGTTCCGGCTTGACTCTCACATATCTCAGTGGTTATACGTCAATCAATAGCCATGAGGTTATCGATCCAAATGCCGAACGCTCACGATGTGCTCTTCAGAACGCTCGCCGATCCAACTCGACGGGCGATCTTCGAGCGATTGTGCCGCGAAGGAGAGCAGACGGTCGGGGCCCTGACGGCTCGGGCCGGGGTCTCGCAACCGGCCGTCTCGAAGCATCTCGGGGTCCTGAAGCAGGCCGGGCTGGTGCGCGACCGCCACGAAGGGCGCCAGACCCACTATAGCGCGCAGCTCGGCGCCTTGGCCCCGCTGATCGACTGGACAAGCCAGATGGCCGGCTTCTGGCAAAGCCGATTCGACCACCTCGAAGACTTGCTGAAAAGGATGGACCAATGACCAACACTGCGACCGAAGCGCTCTCCGTCGTTGTCGAACGTGAGATACCTTATCCGCCGGAAAAGATCTGGCGCGCGCTCACGCAACCACACCTGATCGAGGAGTGGCTTATGAGGAACGACTTCAAGCCTGTCGTGGACCACCGTTTCAATCTTCGCGCAGATTGGGGCGCTGTCGACTGTCAGGTCCTGGCAGTCGAGCCGAACAAAACGCTGTCTTACACGTGGGCGGCCTATGGTCTTGAGAGTGTCGTCACTTGGACTCTTACCCCTACGGGCACGGGGACCCGCCTGCGCATGGAGCAGTCGGGCTTCCGGGCGGATCAGCAGCAGGCCTACCAGGGCGCCAAATACGGGTGGCAGAAGTTCTTTGCAAACCTGGAGCAGGTCTTGGCGCGGATAGATTGAAGTCCGCCGGCACAATTCAAAGCTAGTGCCCCGAACCCGAAGTTCGCGCACATCGTGCGGCAAGTGCGATCGCGAACTTCGGGTTCAAAAGGGGCACTAGAATCATAGAGTTGCTGGTGGTCCTTAGATTCCGAAGTTCGTGTCTGAGCGTGCCGCGAGTCCTGACGAACTTCGGAATCGGACCACTAGCTCTGTGTTGCAGGTTTGGAGTTCGCGCTTTGGCGGCACGCTTCCTGTCATGCCTGGCCGCGGCCGCTTATGGAGGAGATAGCTGCCAGGCTAACTTGTCGCATAACCGCAGCTCCAGGTAGAATCGGCATGGTGGGATGACCCCATCTATCAGAGCCTCGGGACTAAGGAGGAGAAACGGGCATGAAGAAGAGCGGGTCGCAGAAAAGCAAGGCCCCTTCTCAGCTGATAGACGCGAGAATCAAGGAGCTGGGCGACTGGCGGGGCAAGATGCTCAGCCGGCTCCGTACCTTAGTCAAGGAAGCCGATCCCGAAGTCGTCGAGGAGTGGAAGTGGAGAGGGGTTCCAGTGTGGTCGCACGACGGATTGATCTGCACAGGCGAGACTTACAAGAACGTCGTGAAGATGACCTTCGCCAAAGGGGCGGCTCTGAAGGATCCTTCCGGCCTCTTCAACTCCAGTCTTGACGGCAACACAAGACGTGCCATCGACTTCCATGAGGGCGAGAAGATAGACGAGGAGGCGTTGAAGACTCTCGTTCGCGCCGCCGTGACCCTGAACAAGTCCGCAGCACAAAGCTAATCCACGGAATCAAACGGGCAGCAGGATTATAGAGTTGCTCGTGGTCCTTGGATTCCGCAGCTCGTCTCTGAACGCCCGCGGGCGCTGACGAACATCGGGAATCGGACCACTGCCGGGCATTTGACCATATCCCGGCGCCGAATTGGCATCCTGCAAACGAAACGCGGATTGAACCCGGAACCTCGGCCGGTTCATTGCGGTTGACCAAAAGCCAATTCCGCCGAAGGAGGCTCGCAATGGCGAGCGCAGCACGAAGACGAGCAGCAGAACGCAATGCCCGCAAGACGCAGCCGGCCTGCGGGGGGCGACGATGATCCGCAAGCTCAAATCGGGCGGCTATCGTCTCTATTCGCGCAAGGTGAACCCGAAGACCGGCCGCCGCCGCAATCTTGGCACCTTCAAGACGCGTGCGGCGGCCGAGAAGCATGAGCGCGCGGTGCAGTATTTCAAGCGCCACTAATTAAAATCCAGCCGCGCCACGTGCTCGCTGCTCGCAGCTCGCTAAAGCGTGCACGACCTGGTGTGCTTCATGTGCTCGAGCTCGGTCGGAATGATCACGCAGTCGTGGTGGCCGCCGTTGCTCGGCCAGATGCCCACGAGCTCATCGGTCTCGGCATCGATGAAGGCGATGCCGCTGGACAGCCGCTGGAAGCCGCTGAACACGCCCACGAGGTATTTGCCGTCGTAGGTGACGGCGAGCGTCTGCATGTCCGGCCCGATCCCCTGGATCTCTTTCTTGATCCTCCAGGTCTTGGTGTCGACCACCATGACGCCGCTCATGGCCGGCGAAGGGTGCAGGATCGACAGATAGAGCTTGGAGCCGTCCATCGAGAACACCATGTGGAACGGGTTGGGATATTTGCCGCGCCACAGCGGGTCCTCGATATGCGCGATCTTCTTCCAGTTGCGCGGATCGGGATCGCTGGAGTCGAAGACCGAGCAATTGTTCTCGCGCAGATTGTTCATCATGCACAGGAACCGGCCGTCGGGGGAAAAGCCGATCTCGTGGCCGGGGGAGAAGATCTTGTCGAACTTCACCTCCCAATGATCGTTGTCGATCTTGGTCACTGGGTATTGGCTGGGCGAGTCCTTGTTGAACTGCAGGAAGGTGACCGGCTCGAAATTCTTCTCGGCATCGAGGATCATCTGGCCTCCGCACAGCCGGACGATGGTGGAGGCCCAGCGGCCGCTCGGATGCCAGATGGTGCCGTCGGCGCCGCAGAGACCGAAAACGTCGTCACCGGGAAGCGTGCCCTCCTCGACGAACAACTCGCCCATGGGCACCATTTCCCATTCGATCTTCTGCCCCTTGGTGCCGAGATAATCGTACTTGCCGGTTGCCGGATCGGGATAGATCCGTGAGATCTTGAGGACGCCGCCCTTCTGCCAGGCCTCGGCAAGGTTACGGACGTTGGGCACCCAATCGTATTTGAGCGCCGCGATGACGCGCGAGGTCCGGCGGTCGAAGCAGGCCGCGATGTCCTTCTGTCCGTCGGTGACGAAATACCGCTCGGCGGTCTTGGGATCGATGTTGACGTGCACGCCGAGACCGAGGCCGGTCGTTTCCGCGACGTTCTCGATCACCTCCATCTGGCTGCCGTCGAAGCGAACGCGATAGATGTTGAAGCCTTCTCCCGGCGTCTCGATACTGGTGGGGATGCCGTAGATCAGCGAGTTCTTGCCGCCCTGGGTGCTGTTGATCCACTCGAACCCCTTCGCAGGGTCGGGGCTCGGGAAGGCGCAGAGATGATGCGAGATCGGGTTGTAGTCGCCGTAATTCCAATAGGAGATCCAGGCCAGCGTCCGGCCGGTATTGAGATTGACCGCGTAGGTGCCGCCGCTCATCTTGGTCGGCATCAGCAGCACCCACTCGCCGAACCGCCGGCCGCCGATGTCGCCCTGGGGAGTGGCGAATTCGCGGTCGATCGCATGGCGCTGGGCTTCGGTATAGTTGGCGCCGCCGTGCTGGAGCCCTTGCGGCGGTACGTTCTGCCCGGTGACCATCGGGTAGCCGAGCGTGACCGCCTCGCCGACCACCGCGGTGCCGGCCGCCCAGGTCAGGAGGCTGCGGCGATTGACCTTGAGCGGCTTGCGCTGCGGCGGCTCGACCACTTGCAGTCGCTGCTGCTGCTCCTGGTCGCGCGTGCGCTTTTCCTGCAGATATTCCGCGAAGGCTTCGTTGTCCTGCTGCGTCACCTCCGCCTTGCGCTTGAGGTAGGCCTGCTCGGGGCGCAGCGGCTGCTCCGGCACGTCTGGCGGGGCGCTGCGGATCTCCAGCTCCGGAGGCGGTGAATCCTCCGCGGCCTCCCGCAATTTCGGCTTGCGCGCGTCAGACATGGCCCAACTCCTCCGTTTTCCCTCAATAGCCGTCGCTGATTGCACAACAATGTCGTGCCGCGATCAAGATCGTCCGTCCCCGCTTCCGTGCAATCCTCGACGTCTCAGTGCGGAGGCATCGGGATCCACACCGGCGGCTTGCCCGAGAACCGCATCCTGCGCGCGACCGCCTCGTCGGTGACGTCGAAGGGTTTCAGGTAGACGTAGTAATTGTCCTTGCGCTCGAACACGTCGTCTTTCGGCCTGCTGCTGGGGCTGACCAGCATCGTCCCGGAGAAACGCACGTGCATGTAGTTCGGAAGCAACTGCGCGAAGTCGCGCACGCGGGCGTCGAACACGTAGCGATAGCTCTGCTTGCCCTCGATTTTCAGCACGCCGTCGGCGCTTTCGTCGATGGGCTTCATCGGCACTTCCTGCCACGTGGTCCTGACTTGGACATAGGCGCGCATGTCCGGCGACATGACGTAGATCGGCGCGCCGCCGACATTCTCGAGATAGGTCGTCAATTCGTAGCGTCCGTCGCCGAGATCGGCGACGGCCTCCACGTCGCCGCGCAGGGTGTTGAGCGCCAGGTGCTGCAACGCCGCGAGCCGCGCCATGCGCTCCCGCACCCGCATCGCCTGATATTTCTCGACGCCGAAGTCGGCGAGCAGCACGCCGCCGAGGATCACCGCCGCGGCCAGCAGGAAGACCTGGACCCCGCGCCACAGATTGGCGCCGAGGCAAATCGGCACGGTCGTTGCTGCCGGCGGCATCGGCTCGGGATCGATTTGGCCTGGTCCGAAGCGGCGCCGACGGCCGGTCTCGACCGCGACCTGCGGCAGGTCGGTCGCGACGAGCGCGCCTTGCCGCATCTCGTAGGTGCGCTGCGCCCGCTTGGCGAGCTCGAGATTGTGGGTCACGAGCAGAAAGCCGAAGAATTCCGTGCGGTGCAGGCGGTCGAGCAGATCGATGATGTCGCTTTCGGTATCCTCGTCGAGATCGCTCGTCGGCTCGTCGGCGAGGAGCAGCGCCGGGGAATTGATGAGCGCGCGGGCGATCGCGACCCGGCGGCGCTCGCCGCCGGACAAGCTGCCGGGATAGACGTCGGCGCGGTCGGCGAGCCCGACACGGGCGAGCAGATCGTAGGCGCGCGCATAGGCCTCCTCGGCGCGCATGGTGCGGCCGAGCAGCGCGGGCAGGGCGGTATTGTCCACCGCGGTCAGGTTCGGCAACAGGCTCGGAAACTGGAATACGAAACCGATGTGACGGGAGCGCACGGCCGCCAGCTCCGTTTCCGAAAGCGCCCAGATGTCGGTTCCGTCGAGCAGCACCTTGCCCTCGGTCGGCTCGGTCAGGGCGCCGAGCATGGCCATCAAAGTCGACTTGCCCGATCCGGATCGGCCGACGATCGAGACGAATTCCCCCGCGCGCAGGTCGAGATTGGCGTCCCGTACCGCCTCGTAGCCGGGAGCACCGCCGTAGCGCTTGGTCAGCGACTGCGCCGACAACGTCACGTCGCCCGCCCCTCGGTCTGAATGAGCGCGTAGGGCGCCAGGCGGCGCACGCGCCATGCCGGCAGGAAGGCGCCGACGAGCCCGAGGCTCGCCGAAAACACAACCGCCAAAACCGCGGCGACTTGCAGCACCGCGAGCGGCGGCCAGGCGAACGGGACGCCGAGCAGGCCGAAATAGAAGCCGAGCGAGCGGGCGAAGGTCAGCAGCACGGCGGTGCCGAAGCCGAGACCGGCAAGGCCGCCGAGACCGGTGAGAATGGCGGCCTCCGCCAGGATAATCGTCATCACCTGATTGGTATTCGCTCCCATCGCCCGCAGCAGACCAACCTCGCGGTAGCGTTCCTGGACGATCGCCGAGAACAACAGGGAGACCAGGATCAGCAAGGCCACCATCTGGAACGCGGTAAAGGCGGCGATGCCGATGAGGAGCGTGCTGAGCGCCTGCCGCGAGGAGGTGAGCACGGCGTTGCCCTCGACCACCTTGACGTCCGGGAGTTGCGCCAGGCCGAACTTGACGTCTTCCATCTTCGCCCCCGGCGAGAGTTGCAACAGGAAGGCCGAAACGCGGTCGAGCGCCAGGTCGGGTGAGCAGAGGTCGGCATGGCTCATTGCAGCGGCGACCAACTCCGCGCCGTCGGGCTTGCGCGACGTTGCCGGTGTGGCGCCCGCCCGCGCCTCCGAGCCGCGGCAGAAAGCGACCATGGCGGCCAGCGTCTGGAAGCTGACGAAATACAATTC
Organism: uncultured Alphaproteobacteria bacterium; assembly: GCA_963758945.1. GTDB lineage: Bacteria > Pseudomonadota > Alphaproteobacteria > Rhizobiales > Xanthobacteraceae > VAZQ01. Next base: position 620,302 of record CAVWXY010000006.1, read on the forward strand.
GTCGAACGGACCGACGCCGGTCTTTCCGAGCCTCCCCTGGACGCGCAACGGCATGCCGCAGGTGCTGAGCGTCGCGCCGGGCCGGGCGTCGAGGCGCCCGCCGGCGATCAGGCCGTCGCCCGGCGCGCCCTGGCGCTGCTCCAGCCAAGGAAGGACGGAAAAATCCTGCGCCGGATCGAACGCGATCAGGTTGGCGATGTGGCCCTCGACCAGCGCTGGGACGATGCGCTGCGGCGCCACCTGCGCAACTCCGGGAACGGCGGCAATTCGTTGCGCCAGGTCGGCGGCCAAGGTCGCGTCCGTGGGCTGCACCGTGAGGAGGCTCGCGGTGATATTCACGAGCGTCGTTCGCGGCACGACGAGAAGGTCGGCGCCCATGCGGGAGAAGCTCGTCGCCATGCCGTCGCGCAGCGCCCAGCCGGCGACGAAGCTGGCAAAGCCGATGCCGACGCCGAGCATCACGGCCACGCCCAGGAAGATCGCGCGTAGCCGTCGGCGCGCGACGTTCTGCGCGGCCAGCCGGATCAGCAGCCAGTGATCATTCCGGCGCAGCGCCATGTCGCTCCCGCGACCAAGGGAGCCTATTCTCCGAGGAGAACATCCCTGGCCTCGTCGATCTTGCGCCTCAGATAGGGGGTGCCGCCGCGTTCGGGTTCGAGCTTTTGCTCGAGGCGGTGGTGCGCATCCTCGATCTCCTGCGCGCTCGCGCTTGTCTCGAGGCCGAGCACCGCGAGCGCCTCCTCGGCCGACATGCGCAGCCGCCCGTTACCCGACCCTTTCGCCGCTGCGCTGCGCAGGGGCGGCTGCGCCGGCTTGTGCTCGATTTGCAAGCCGCTTTGCTCGACATAAGCCTGCAACACGGCGATGGACTGCCGCACCAGATCGGGATCGATTGGGGCCGACGCATCGGAAAAGCCGCCGGTGCCGGGATCCGGACGGATGGGACGAAAGCCGTTCCGCGCTCCGTTGAGCGAACCGAACAAGACGCGCCAGCGCGGCGCTGCTTGCACGACCACCGGCAGCATGAACGCGGCCAGCATCATGGCCGCCTCCCACCGGCCGCTGGTGAAGAGCCACAGCAGCAGCGCGAGCGTCAGGCCGGAAAGCGCCAGCAGCGACCACCGGCCGGCATTGACGAGCGCGCGCGGATCGGCGTTGAGGATCCAGCCGCCCATTTTGACCGCCGACACGAACAGCGAGAGCGTAAGCGTCGCGTAGGCCAGGATGGTCAAGTCCATGGCAGGCTTTATTCCCCTCGGAGCTCAGCGCGGCTTCAGCCCCGCCCACATCCGAGCGGCGATCGCGACGATTTGGCAGCTCGCACGTGCGGCCACTCGGCTCACCATCTCCTCGCCCGGCCGCCCTGTCCGGTCGTGCTCGGGCCGTTCGGTCCGTACCACAGGTACCAGGGGTTCTGCACGCATGTGCCGCCGGTGCCGGGGCCCCCGGTCATCATGCACTGCTGGAACGAGGTGAAGGAGCAGTTCGTGGCGCCACTCTTGGAGCCCTGGTACAAAGCGTAAGCGTCGCATAGGCCAGGATGCTCAAGTCCATGGCAGGCTATCGTCCTCTGCGCTCACCGGCGCCTCTCGGATTGGGGCGCCCCCCGCGCCGCCGGGTCCCGGCCATGAGCAGGCACGACGCGGCGGCCGGCATGAACGGCCGTCCGGATCAGTATCTCCGTGCTCGGCCGCCCTGACCGGTGGTGCCCTGGCCGTTCGGTCCGTACCACAGGTACCAGGGGTTCTGCACGCACACGCCGCCCGTGCCGGGGCCTCCCGTCATCATGCACTGCTGGAACGAGGTGAAGGAGCAGTTGAGCGCGCCGCCCCTCGATCCCTGGTACTGCACGCACCAGGGACGATTGGCGGCGTCGCTGGGACGCGCGTCGATGACGGTCAACACGCAGACTGCAAGCAAGGCAAAGGCGACTCGGATCGTTGTCATGGTGAACTCCTTTCGATCCTTTCCGACCCTTACTTCCCCATCCTCTTACTTCCCAGATTCTATTGCGCGCGCCGGGCCTTACTGTCTTCGCGCCCGGCCGCCCTGGCCCGTTGTGGCGGACTCGTGCTCTCCGTACCACAGATACCAGGGGTTCTGCACGCACACGCCGCCGGTGCCGGGGGTCGCCGTCAACCTGCATTGCTCGTACGAGGAGAAGCCGCAGTTCTGTCCGCCGCGGCCCAAGTACTGCACGCACCAGGGACGATAGGCGTCGGCGAAGCCCGGGCTCGCGCCGATCGCGGTCAGCGTGCAGGCGGCGAGCAAACCGCCAGCGGCGCGGATGAGCGTCACGGCAAGGCTCCGTATCTCGCCCTCCGACCCCGCACGGTTCCGGCATTCCAGAACAATTTTGCCCGGAGCACAACAGGCATGGCCGCCCGGGCGGGCAAAACCGGATGACGGCAGAAAAGAGGGTTGCGGCAATGGTCGCTACCCGAAATAGGCCTCGCGCACCTCCGTGCGGTTCGCCAGCTCTTCCGGCCGGCCGGCCGCGACCACGCGCCCCTTCGCGAGCACGTAGCCGTAGTGCGAGATGGCGAGCGTCTGGTGGACGTTCTGCTCGACCAGAAACACGGTGATGCCGCGCGCGTTGATCTCCCGGATGATGTTGAAGTTCTCCTTGACCAGCAGCGGCGCGAGCCCGAGCGAGGGCTCGTCCACGAGCAGGAGCTTGGGCGCGCGCATCAAGCCGCGGCCGATGGAGATCATCGCCTGCTCGCCGCCCGACATCGTGCCGGCGAGCTGCGCGCGGCGCTCGGAGAGGCGCGGGAACAGGCCGTAGACGTCCGCGATGCGCGCGCGCGTCACCGCTTCCGATGTCTCCTGGTAGGCGCCCACGCGCAGGTTCTCCTCGACCGTCAGCTTGGGGAAGACCTTGCGGCCCTCCGGGATGCAGGCGATGCCGGCGGCGATCACCTTGTGGGTGGGCAGCCGCGTGATGTCGCCGCCGTCGAACACGATGCGGCCGGCGCGCGGAAGGGTCAGCCCGAGGATGGACCGGATGAGTGTGGTCTTGCCGGAGCCGTTCGAGCCGAGCAGGCAGGTGATGCTGCCGGCTTCGACGGTGAGGGAAACGCCCTGCAGCACGTCGGCCCGGTCGTAGGCGGTATGCACATCCGAGATCTCGAGCCTCCCCGCCATTCACGCCACCCCGAGATAGGCCTCTTGCACCTGGTGGTCGCCGGCGACCTCCGCGAACGTGCCCTCCTTGATCTTGCGGCCGTAGTTGAGCACCGCGCAGCGGTCGGTGATGCGCTCGATCACGCCCATCTCGTGCTCGATGACGACGATGGTCAGGCCGGGCATGCGGCCGCGCACGGTCAGGATGTCATCCATCAGGTGGCGCGTCTCCTCGTGCGTCATGCCGGCCGACGGCTCGTCGAGCAGAACCAGGCGCGGCCGGCTGATCAGCGCCCGACAGATCTCGACCCGCCGCCGATCGATCATCGGCAAGCCCGCCGCCGGCTCGTCCATGCGCCCGGCCAGATCCGGATTGAAGACCTCGACCAGCTCGCGCGCTTCCTCAGCGCTGCGGGCGAACTCCGCGGCGAACGCGTCACGCCGCAGGAGGTTGAACACGAGGCCGTGGTTCAGGCGCTTGTGGTTGCCGACCATGATATTGTCGAACACCGAGAGCGGCAGGCACATGCGCGAGCGCTGGAAGGTGCGGGTGATGCCGGCGCGATAGACCGCCTGTGGCTTGGCGGCAGTCATGTCCTTGCCGGCGAACGTCACGGCGCCGGCGTCCGCGGCGTAGATGCCGGTCACGATGTTGAACAGCGTGGTCTTGCCCGAGCCGTTCGGCCCGATCAGGCCCACGACCTCGCCCTCGTTCACGTCGAAGTCTATGCCGTCGAGCGCGACCACGCCGCCGAAGCGGCAGGTCAACCCCTTGCACGTGAGCAGGCTCGCAGTCATGGCGCGCTCGGCGCCTTGCGGCCGGCGGCATAGGTGCGCATTTGCCGCGGCAGCAGCCCCTGCGGGCGGAACAGCAGGATGAGGATCACCAATCCCGCATAGAGCACGAACCGGTATTCCTGGATGACCTGGAATTTCTCCGGCAGGATCACCACGAAGGCGGCGGCGACGGCGACGCCCCACAGATTGCCGATGCCGCCGAGCAGGATGATCGAGACCAGGATCAGCGAATCGCCGAAGGTGAAATTGTTGGGGGCGATGAAACCGAGCACGTGGCCATAGGCCGCGCCCGCCATCCCGATCAGGACGTTGCCGAGGGTGAAGGCGAGCACCTTCCAGCGCGCGAGATCGAGCCCGTAGCAGGCGGCGGCGATCTCGTCGAGACGGATCGCATCCATGCTCAGCCCGATCCACGAGCGCTCGAGCCGCCGCACCAGCGCGAAGCTCGCCACCAGCAGGAGCAGCGCCAGCAGCAGATAGGAGAAATAGAACGATGCGGTGAAGTCGCCGATGCGGATCGGGCTGTTGAAATTCCAGCCGAACAGCACGATCGGCCTGACCTGGATGCCCTGCGGCCCGCCCAGCGCGTCGTTGACCTCGAGAAACACCTTGAACAGGATGCCGAACGCGATGGTCACTAGCGCCGCGTAGTGCCCGCGGGTGCGCAGGACCGGCAGGATCAGGATCGACCCGATCAAGGCCGCCATCAGGCCCCCGAGCGGGAGCGTGACGAACGGCGGCAGCGACGTGTACTTGGTGACGACGCCGGCGGTGTAGCAGCCGATGCCGAGGAAGGCGGCGCCGGCGAAGTTGACGACGCCGGCATAGCCGAACTGGATGGTCAGGCCGAGCGCCGCCACCATCAGCAGCAGCGCCGTGGTCATCATCAGGACGATGAAATGCTCCTCGTGGAACCAGAGCGCGGCGGCGAGCGCCCCGGTCACCGCGGCAGTGTCGAACAGCCTTTGGTGCGCTCCGATGCTCCCCCTGATCCGGTCGACCAGCCCGAAACGCGCGCCCAGCGCCACCGCCGCGGCTGCGAGCACCAGCAGCGCGCCCACCGCGCGCTCGCTCTCCGCGCTGAGGAACAGGATGCCGTAGAGCGTGGCGGCGCTCGCCCAGCCGAGCGCGGGAAGCGGCGACCGGGCGTTCGGCGGCGCGGCCATGCCCTCACACTCGCTCGCTCGATTTCTCCGCGATCAGACCGGTCGGCCGCCAGGTCATGATGGCGATGACGACGGCGAGCGCGAACACGTCCTTGTAGGCGCTGGCGAACGGCAAAGCGACCGCGCCGATCGTCTGCAGGCCGGCGAACAGGAAGCCGCCGAGGATCGCGCCGTAGATATTGCCGAGCCCGCCGACCACGGCCGCGCTGAAGCCGAACACGCCGAGCAGCAGGCCCATGCCGAAATTGATCTCGTTGTAATAGAGCCCGTTCATGACGCCGGCGAAGGCGGCGACCGCCGAGCCGATCGCGAAGGTGGTCAGCACGACGAAGGTGAAATTGATCCCCATGGTGCGGGCGGTCTCGCCGTCCTGCGCCACCGCGCGGATCGCCAGCCCGAGCTTGGTCCTGTTGATCAGGAGATGGACGACGACGATCATCGCCACGCCCGCGACCAGCAGGATCAGGCTGTCCAATCGCAACGTGAGATGGCCCCAGCTGAAGGCGGTGGTGGGGAGCAGTTGCGGAAACGGCTTCGGATTCGAGCCGTCGGGGTAGAGAAGTCGCACCCCTTCGCGCAGCACGGTTCCCAGCATGAGCGTGATCAAGAGCGTGTTGAGCGCCGGCGCCGAGCGTAGCGGCAGCACCAGCGTGCGGGCGATCACGGCCCCGAGCGCCGCCATCGCCGCCATCGCCACGAGCGACACCGCGATCAGCTGGATGAGCGGCGAACCGATTTGCGCCGCTTTCAACGCGAGATAGGTGGCGAGCCCGGTGAACGCACCGACGGTGAGCACGTCGCCGTGCGAGAACTTGATCACGTCGAGCACGCCGAAGAACAAGGTGAAGCCGACGGCCACCAGCGCGTACATGGTGCCGAGCATGAGCCCGTTGATCAGGTATTGCAGCGCGATGTCCATGTTAGCGAGTAGCGAATGGCGAATAGCGAATAGATAGCGGCGAAAAAGAATCTGATTCGCTACTCGCTACTCGCACCTTTCCACCCGATCGCCCGCGCGGCTATTTCTTCAGCTTGCGCTTGCCCGAGGCATATTCACTGTCCTCCCAGATCACCCACTTGCCGTCCTGGGCGACGAACTTGGAGATCAGCGGAACGGTGTTCTGCCCGTGGTCGTCGAAGGTGACCGGTCCGACGATCGAGTCGTAGTTGGTGACCTTGCCGAGCGCGTCGGTCAGCTTCTTGCGGTCGGGCCCGACCTCTTCGATCTTGTCGAGGATGAGCTGCATCGCGACGAAGGCAAAGGCGCCATAGGCTTCCGGCGGCTCCTTGTAGCCGGCCTTGTCGTATTGCTCCTGGAAGGATTTTCCGCCCGGCAGCTTCTCGATCGGCGCCCCCTCGATGAAGCTGAGCGAGCCTTCCGCCAGCGGCCCCAGTCCCTGGATAAAGGCGTCGGACTTGATGCCGGACGTGCCTTCGAACACGGCGTTGAGGCCGAGCTTGTCCATCTGCGAGCGGATGCGGATGCCGATCGGGGTGAGCCCGCCGAAATAGATCACCTCGGGCTCGAGCGCCTTGGCCTGGGTGAGCTCGGCGGTGAAATCCTGCTGGTCGGCGGTGACGCCGAAGGTGCCGAGGATCTGTCCGCCGTCCGCCTTGAGGTACTTGGAGAAGTATTCGTTGTGGCCCTTGCCGTAGTCGGTGGTGTCGTGAATGACCACCCACTTCTTGAAGCCGAGGCCGGTCATGAACTTCGCGGCGACCTCGTTCTGGTTGATCATGGTGCCGTTGACCCGATGCACCTCCGGATACTTGTTGCGATAGGTGATGTCGGGCAGCACCGCGCCCCATACCACCATCGGCAGGCCGAGACGGTTGTAGGTCTCGACCGCCGCGATCGCGGCGACCGAGCAATAATGCGAGGCCGACGCCACGATGCCGCGGTCGGCGCCCGCCTTGGTCGCCACCTGCACGGCGACGTTGGGCTTGCATTCGTCGTCGAGCACCACGAGCTCGTACTCGTATTTCGCCTTGGGATCGGCGTTGCGCAGCTTGACCGCGAGCTCGGCCGAGTTGCGGCCGCCGATGCCGTTGGCCGCGGTGCCGCCGGTGAGCGGACCGATGAAGGCCACCTTGACCTTGTCCTTGGCGCCGGCAGCCGGCGAGAGGAAGCTCAATGCGGTCGCTAAGGCGATGGCGAACGGAGCTTTTTTGCCGATCATGTGAAATTCCCCTGTGCTGGGTCGCCGGCCTGGGCAATTCATGAGCGCGCGGCCCATCGTGCCGACACATGCAAGTTGAGGGCCATGGTTGCCCAGGAGACGGAGCCGAGCAAGGGCAAAGGCCTGCTTTGTCGCGAAAGTCGGATGTCGGCCGCGGGGACCGTCTCCCGGCGACGGCGTCACCCCGGGCGCACGCGGTCTGCCGCCATGACCCGCGGCTAACGCCGATCCCGGCGGGTTCGACGCACAATTGCCGCGCGCTCGGTGTGCTCCCCTCCCCACGCAACCCGGGCCTGCCCGGGTTGCGCATATGTACGGTGCGCAAGTCGGGCAAGCCCGACTTGCGGTGGGGAGGGGCTGGGGGTGGGGGTCGTCGTTATCGCGCTGAGAATGTCCTCAAGCACGCAATCGATATTCGTCAACACGTCGTTATTCCAATATCGCAATACGCAGTAGCCGTTCGCTTGGAGAACTTTCGTGCGTTCTGCTGATCCAGCGTGCTGGCCGCCATCGACCTCGATGACGATGCGGGTCGCATGACAGGCAAAATCCACGATGTGGCGGCCGATTTTGACTTGCCGGCGGAAATGAGTGCCCGGTGTAGGAATGCGGTGGCGCAGGTGCCACCAAAGCTTTCGTTCGGCTTCCGTCGGAGCAGCGCGCATCGCCCGGGCAAGGCGATGTTGCGGTGGCACGATCGTGCGATCGCGCTTCGCCCAGCCTCGTGGCTCATCCCGTGTGGATATATCACGTGTCCCTACTACGACCCCCACCCCCAGCCCCTCCCCACCGCAAGGCGGGCCTGCCCGACTTGCGCACTATACTGCGCAACCCGGGCGAGCCCGGGTTGCGGAGGGAGGGGAGCACACCGAGTTTGCGGCTCGCGCTGGTTCCAATTCAACGGCACCCGCTTTAGTCGCCCAGGCGCTGAATGCTCGGCAGCGTCGGGCGCGAGCGACGAAATTCGGAAATAGATACGCGAATCAATGGCTGCGGCGATGGCACGGCGCGATCCGGCCGTGTCCGGCCGCGATTAGAGGGCTCACGCCGCGGCGTCGGCGGATGCGACCGCTTCGACGACGAGGCGGTATTGCGCTCCGCGCAAGTCGGTCGCCCACCAGCAATTGCGCGCTTCGTCCCAGCCGTAGTCTCCCCACAGCCGCGACGCGTCGAACTCCGCCATCGCCATCGCGTCTTCCCACAGCTCGAAAAGCGGCTGCAGGGACCGGCGCGAGCTGACCTCGCCGTTGTCGTCGAGCGCCAAGCGAACGATCTGGAACATGCGGCGATCCTCGATTTCGAATTGCCCCGTGCGTTCGCGGTATACGTCATCCTTTGCAAAAATTTGACAACGTGCCGCGGGGCGACAGCCGATCGCACGCGCATTGGTCGAGCACGACGGAGGCGGATCAGGCGCCATTGCGGGTTGCGCATGGCGAATTGCCGTCACGCCGCCGTGGAACCTTCGCGTCGCTCCGACTAAGCCGCGGCCATTGCGCAATATTTTTCGACGGAATTGAGTCGAAAGCAGTAGCCCGACTCGAAAGATTCTCGGGCCGACCAAATTGAAGGTTAAGGATTCAAGACCGCTTCGTTGCAACGCACACAATATATATTGCCGATCACATCCCGTTGATGTGGCCCGCCACCGCCCCACGCGGGCACTGCGAGGCGAGCCGGTGTTGTACCGCTCGGCCATCGCGGACGTGAAAGCTGCGCGCAATGGCGGCGGTCCTGTGGAGCGCATGGCAGGCGCGCGAAGATGCCGGTATAAGCATTGCAGAACCGGCCACGCCTCCGAGCGGGGCCGCAAGGCTTTCCGGCCGAGGGAGGAAATTGATGCTGACGCGACGCAGGCTGCTGGCTGCCTCCGCGGCGGTGGTGCTCGGCGGCACGGTCGATGCTGCGGCGCAGGAATGGCCGCAGCGGTCCATCCGCATCGTCGTCGCGTTCGGACCGGGCGGCGGCACCGACATCGTCGGGCGCATCATCGCGCAGGCGATGCAGGAGAGGCTCGGCCAGCCGGTGGTGATCGAGAACCGGCCGGGCGCCGCCGGCACGCTCGGCAATGAAGTCGTCGCGCGCGCCGACAAGGACGGCTACACGCTCGGCATCATGACCGCGGGCCAGATCATCGCCGCGGTCATGAACAAGTCGCTGCGCTACGACACCCTGACGGCGTTCGATCCGGTGTCCCAGGTCGCCACCGCCGGCCTGATCATCGTGACCCGCCCGGATTTCCCGGCCAACGACGTGAAGGAGCTGATCGCGATGGCCAAGGCCAATCCCGGCAAGGTGTCGTTTGCCAGTCCGGGCTTCGGCGCCACCCAGCATCTCACCGCCGAGCTGTTCCGGCAGACCGCCGGGGTCAACATTCTGCACGTGCCCTTCCGCACCTCGCCGGAGGCGATCTCCGCCGTGCTCGGCAAGCAGGTGGACGTGCTGTTCGATACCGTGTCGGCCGTGCTCGGGCCGGTGCAATCCGGCCAGCTCAAGGCGCTGGCGGTGACCGGCAAGGACCGCTTCCCGGCGGTGCCCAACGTCCCGGCCGCGATCGAATCCGGCCTGCTGCCGGGCTACGACGTCACCACCTGGTACGGCTTCTTCGCCCCCCACGGCGTGCCGCCCGCGATCATCGCCAAGCTCAACAAGACGCTCAACGACATCCTCGCCGACGGTGCGGTGCAGGAGCGGCTGACCAAGGCCGGCGTCGTCGTGCGCGGCTCCACGCCCGAAGCCTTCGGCCAGCATATGGCGAGCGAATACGCGCGCTGGAACGCGGTGCGCGAGGCGGCCGGCATCCCGCGGCAATAGCACGCAGGCCGACGGCGCCGATTCGCCCGGCGGCCCTGCTGCGCTCCGTTCTTCAATGCCGGATGGCGGCTCGCTCCCGGATTTGTTGCCGGTGCGCAGCCAAAGGCACCGAGGCGGAGAGCCTGGCCGAGCGGATTTCCCGTCCGAGTCTCCTCGTGCTAGCATTGCAAAAAACCGATAACGACCACCGACCCCAGGGGAGGATTGCATGACAAGGTTCGCGCCACGAACCGCGTGGCCTGTTGCGGCGGGCGCTGCTGCCCTCGCGCTGGCCCTGGCGTCGTCACCGGCGCCGGCGGCCGAATTCGTGATGAAGTTCGGCACCGCGACCTTCAACGAAAGCCAGCACCAATATATCAAGTTCTACAAGGAGGCGGTGGAGAAGGCGTCCGGCGGCCGGATCGAGGTCGGCGTCTATCCGCGCAGCGAGCTCGGGCCGATCCCGCGCATGATCGACGGGCTGCAGCTCGGGACCATCGAGGCCTATATCGGCCCGGCCGATTTCTATGTCGGCGTCGACCCGCGCTTCGGGGTCCTGAGCACCCCGATGCTGTTCAAGAACAACGATCACGCCTCGGCCACGGTGCTCGATCCCGAGCTCAACGAGTATCTGCTCGGTCTGGGCGAGCCCAAGGGGCTGGTGGGCCTCGGCACGTTCGGCCTCGGGGCGTCCAACTACGCGGCCAAGTCGCCGATCCTGCGGCTTGCGGACTTCTCCGGAAAGAAGCTGCGCGTCAACGCGACCGCGATGGAGCGCGAGAAGATGCGCCGGCTCGGCGCCACCGCCGTGCCGATGCCGTTGAACGAGGTGATGCCGGCATTGCAGCGTGGCGTTATCGACGGCACCATGAGCGGAACGTCGGTCTTCGTTGCGTTCAAGTTCATCGACGTGGTCAAGACCATTACCGTGACCAACGACACGATGCTGGTGTCGCTCGCCATGGTCAGCAAGGCCTGGCTCGACAAGCTGCCGCCGGACCTGCGCAAGATCGTGACCGACACCGGACGCGAGACGCAGGTCAGGACGCACAAATGGGAGCAGGATTTCAGCAAGACGCTTGAAGTGAAATGGCAGGAGATGGGCGGCCAAATGCATGCGCTGCCCCCGGACGATCTCGCCAAGATGAGCAGTCTTCTGACATCCGTGGGCGACGACGTCAGCAAGGATCAGCCCGCGGTGCTTGAGCTGCTCAAGAAGGTCCGCGCGGTCGCGGCCAAGCATTGATCCGAGCCGGCAACGCGGAAACGGCGCCGGGGGCCGGACCGCGGCGCCCGGCGCAGCTTCGCCCTGCACCATGACGATCAGGCTTGTGTTGCGCCTGCTGCTTCGCGACATTCCGCGCGCGGCTGTCGGCGTGGTCATTCTGCTCGCCATCGCGATCAACTTCGCCAACATCATCGGCCGCTATGTGTTCCTCTCGCCGCTGCCTTGGGCGGAGGAGGTGCTGGTGTTCCTGGTGATCTGGGGCGTCTGCCTCGGCGCTTCCGCGGTCACCTACGACAACCGGCATCTCGACATGGACCTGTTCGTCGTTCGCTTCCCGCCGAAGCTGCGCGCCGTGCTTGACCTCCTGCAACTCGCGGCCATGGTCGGCTTTTGCGCTTTCACCGCCGTCAACGCCTGGACCATCGTCGCCCTCATGGCGCGCAACGGCCAGGTCAGCGTCACCGCCGGGATACCGATGACGATACCCTACGCGGCGTTCGTCGCGGGCTTCGGTCTCATCGCGGTCGCCGCCGTCGCGGGCGCGATCGAACGCCGTTTCGACCGTGCCTCCGGCCGGGCGCTTTCGTCCGAGCGCTGAGGCGCCCACGCCCATGCTGTGGCTGATGTGCCTTCTGCCGCTCGGGCTGCTGGTGCTGGGATTTCCGTTTTTCCTCGCCCTGCTGTCGACCGCCACCATTGCAATCGTGGCGTTCACGACGGTGCCGCCGACAGCCGTGCTCCAGGTCATGTTCGGAAGCATCGGAAACTTCGCCTTGCTGGCCGTGCCGTTTTTCATCTTCGCGGGCGAGCTGATGGGCCGCGGCGGAATGGCGCGCCGGCTCGTGGCGGTGGTCATCGCGCTGTTCGGCGGCATCCGCGGTGCGGTGCCGATCACCACGGTCGGAGCGGCCGCGCTGTACGGCTCGATTTCCGGTTCGACCGCGGCGACGGTCGCGGCGCTCGGCCCGCTGTTCTATCCGCAACTGCGCAAGACCGGATACGACGAGAAGTTCTCGGTCGGGGTCGTCACCTGCGCCGGCTATCTCGACAACATCATCCCGCCGTCGATCGCGATGATCCTCTACTGCGCCGCCGCCGAGCAGTCGGTGATCAAGCTGTTCGCCGCAGGCGTCATCCCGGGCATCGTGCTCGCGGCGATCATGGCGCTCTATATCTACGTCTATGCGCGCTGGAAAAAGCTCGATACCGGCACGCGGTTCCGCTGGCTGGTCTTCGTGGCGGCGCTGAAGGAGGGCGCCTGGGCGGTCATGATGCCGGTGATCGTGTTCGGCGGACTTTACGGCGGCATCTTTTCGCCTACCGAAGCCGCCGGGGTCGCCTGCGTCTATGCCGTTTTCGTCACCATGGTGGTGCATCGCGAGATCGGCTGGCGCGAATTCTGGGACGTGGCGGTCACTTCGATGTACCTGACCGCCCAGATTTTTCTGATCGTGGCCGTGGCCGGCGTGTTCTCCTGGCTGCTCACCACCAACGGCGTCGCCGGCGCCGCCGTGGACACCCTCTCGCGCCTGCAGCTCCCTCCCTGGATGGTGCTTTTCGCCATCAACGTGTTTCTTCTGATCGTGGGATGCTTCATCGACACCGCGTCCTCGATCCTGGTGCTCACGCCGCTCTTGCTCCCGATCGCGCAGTCCGTTGGGGTCGATCCGATCCACTTCGGGATCGTCGTCGTCACCAATCTCAGCATCGGCACATTCACCCCGCCGTTCGGCATCAACATTTTCGTCGCGCAATCGATCTTCGACGTGCCGCTGCGCAGCATCTATCTCGGCGTCGCGCCGTTCATCGGCGTCGCCATTGTCGGCCTGATGATCGTGACCTATGTGCCGGCCCTCTCGCTGTGGCTGGTGCGCTTCCTCGGATGACGGGCGACGGGTGCGGCGATCCTGTGTTCGTTGCACGCCCTCGCTCGTTCGAGCAGGCGGATGGATCGACTGGGCTGCGGGCACAAAGAGGCTGGCCGATCCGACCGAAACCCGTTCCGGTCCGACGTTGACGTCGCTCCGACTCGCGCTGCCGAAATCCCCCCGACCCGCAGCCGCAGGGTGGTCTAGCGCTTTCCGGTCGTCGCCGCTCCGGCCAAGGACTGGGCGGTGTCGAGATGCTTGCGCAACGTGGGCAGCGTCTCGCTGGCGTAGTTGCCGGCCGACGCCAAATACTCGGCCAAGTATTCTATGCGCGATCAGAAGACGCCGAGGCTCCTCCTGAGACGCCGCCAGAAGCTTGCGGGGCCCGGGAACGGGCGCCCACATGCCTGCTCGATTCTTTCGATGGCGTTGCGCGAATTTTCCAATGAAATCTCGTTGTAGGGCGGTTGGCGCTGAGAGCCCTGAACCAGAATGCTGTGCCCCGACTTCATTGCATCGAGCAGGCCATCGGGCACCGCCTGAGCACGAGTTGAAAGCGGAAGCGGCGACTTCGGCGACGGCTGCACCGAGAGGGCGAAGGCATTCTCGTCGATGATCAGCTCGATGTCTCCTTGTATGTCCGGTCCCGGCGCCGAGAAGTGCAGGCTCAGCCGCGACCCCGGATGGTCGCAGCGGACGAATATGCAGAACCAATCGCCGGCCTTCTCCGGGTTATCGGCACATCCCTGCACCGCTCGCTCTTGTTCGCCGGGAATTTTAGCCGATGTCCAGGGCGCTGCCCGGGCATCTTCGGCCACGGCCAGGCAGACGCATCCGACAAGGAGGATCGCGCTCATGCATCGCATCTGATGCTCTCCAGCTCCACCATCCGAGGACTGCGCTGCGGACGTCCGGTTCCTGCGCCGGCGAATTGTCAATGGAAAGGGCAGCCCGGTGCAGCGGTTGCCCGTACCCGATCCTCCGAAAGGCCGATCCAGGCGGTTGCCCGCGGTGCGCAAGGTGGCAATGCAATGGTTAATTTGCTGTGAATCTGCCCCGCCGCCGCGGCGGCCGGTCGCGGGCGCTGTGGCGTGCTCGATTCAACGAAGCGAGCCGATCGGACCTCATCCGATCCCTGGAGAATAGAGGCCCCGGCGACATTGGCCGCGGTGGTGTCAGCGGAACCACTCGGTGGGAGCGGGAGAGGCTAAATTCACCTGCGGTTGCTCGCCGCCGCCTCGGCTCCGGTAGCCAACTCGACGATCTCGGTCGTGATCTCCTCCTGGCGAAGTTGCCGTTCGCGCTGCGACAGGAGTGCGAGCTTGCTCTCGATGTTCGTCTTGGCTGATGCCATGGCCAGCATGCGAGCTTCATTCTCCGCCTCGAACGCGTGCATCGCCGCTTGGCACAGCTGCGCATAAACGTATTCCGCGGCAAGGCGCTCGAGCAGGAGCTGGGGTCCCAGCGTGGTCAAAGGCATCCCCCTCTCGATCGGCCGGGTGAAGCGCTCGAAGTCGATCGGCAGCAGCGAATGCCGGTCGATGCGGATGCCGCCGCCGGCCACCACGCGTGAAAACAGAATGTCGACCTTGGCAATGGCACCACTGGCAGCGTAGCCGTACAGGGCATCGGCCAGTCGGTTCGCGAAGCTCGGAATTGCCTCCACATGCGTCGCCATTGGGGCCGACCAGGTGGGCCTTAGTCCGCGCTCGTGCGCGACCGCTGTGCCGCGGGTGCCGATGACCAAGGTCGTTGCACCTTCGAGGTCGCCCCCTGCCGCGTCGAGGACGCGTTCGCTGAACGCTCCGGCAAAGCCCTGTTCCGCGCAGAACAGGATGAGGCCGCGTGCGGAACGCCCGGGCGCAGGCGAGGTCGTCATGTCCCTCGGCAGGAAGCTCAGCGCCTGTCCGATGGCGCGCGAAATCACGTCGGTATAGGCTTCGATGCCGGCGAGCAGCGATCGGCCCTTCTGCGCCCGCGACGCTGCGATGCCGCGCATGGCCGTGACCACCGCCCCGAGCTGGCGGACATTCTGGATCTGGGCGACGATATCGGCGAGTCGCTCGGCCATTTTACCCGGTGCTCGGCTCGGAAGCGGTCGGCGGTGCGAGCTGTGTCACCAGCGCGGAAAGACTGGTCTTCAATTCGAGCCCGTTGGCCTCGTCCAGGCGTCCGGTGCGCTCGATATCATCGACGATCTGCCCGGCGAAACGATCGATCCAACCGGGCAGCTCGGAGCGAAACCTTCCAATTTGATCGAGCGGCAGGCTGTCGAGCAGCCCGTTCTGCAGCGCGATGACGAGCGCAACCTCCTCCGCGAGCCGGACCGGCGCGTATTGGGGCTGCGAGAGGATCGCGCGGATACGCCGCCCGCGCTCGATCTTGCCCTTGACCTGCGCATCGGTGACGCCGCCGAACCGCGTGAACATTTCAAGTTCCAGGAACTGGGCGTAGTCGAGCCGTAGCGTCTCTGCGGACTCCCGCAAGGCCGGTGCCTGTGCCTTGCCGCCGACACGGCTGACGCTGGTCCCGACATCGACCGCCGGCTTGTGACCCTCGTAGAACAACCGCGCGTCGAGAACAATCTGCCCGTCGGTGATCGAGATCAGATTGGTCGGGATATATGCGCTCAGGTTTCCGGCATCGAGCTCCGCGATGGGAAGCGCGGTCAAGGATCCGCCGCCGGCCGCCTTTGAAAGCTTCGCAGCGCGCTCGAGCAGCCGCGCATGGACATAGAACACGTCCCCCGGATAAGCCTCCCGGCCCGGAGGCTGTCGGGTGAGGAGAGCGATTTCGCGGTGCGTGGCGGCATGCTTGGTCATGTCGTCGATCACCACGAGAGCGTGCTTGCCGCGATCGCGGAAATATTCGGCCATCGTGAAACCGGAGAACGGGGCGATCCATTGCAGACCTGGAACAGCCGATGCGCTCGCGATCAGGAAGATGCAGCGCTCGGGCGCACCGTGGGTCTGGATCGCATCGATGATCCGCTTGACCGTGGAGGATTTCTGACCGACCGCGACGTAGACGCAGATCATGTCGCTCATTTTCTGATTGATGACGCAATCCACTGCGATCGCGGTCTTGCCGATGGCGCGGTCTCCGATGATGAGCTCGCGTTGCCCGCGCCCGAGGGCAAACATGGCGTCGAGAACGAGCAGACCCGTCTGGACCGGCTCGCTGACGAAATCGCGATCGATGATGGCGGGAGCCGGACGCTCGACCGATTCGAAGCTCTCCGGATCGACCGGGCCGCCACGATCGAGCGGGCGGCCCAATGGATCGACGGTACGGCCGAGCAGGGCCGAACCCACCGGCACGCGCACCACTTCGCCGGTGCCGCGGACTGTGTTCCCCGCCTCGATCGCTTCGATTTCATCGAGGAGAACGCATCCGACGGAATGACGATCCAGAGCGATGGCGAAGCCGACCTGCCCATGCTCGAAGCGCACGAGCTCGTCCAGCCGCACATTGCGCAATCCGGAGACCAACGCGATGCCGTCCGCGACCGTTTCGACCCGACCAACCTCCTCGGTGGTTGGCGCAAGCGTCGCCTGTTCGACGCGCTTTCTTGCCTCTTTCAGCCAGGCATCAAGATTGACCGGCGCGTCCGTCACGGTTCAAGTCCTCACGAATACGATCGAGGTCCGCTCGCCAGCTGTTGCGCACGGTGGTGTTGCGGCCGTGCAGCTCGATGCCGGCGAGGAGGGTCGGGTCGCTGCGAAACGCAAACGCCACTTTCTTGCCGAACGCGTCTTGGAGCGCATTCCGAACATGTTCGGTCTCCTGATCGGAAAGAGCTGCCGCGGTCACGACCTCGATCTTGTCGTCTGCCGCCGCGAAAGATGCCGGGCCTTCCCTGCCGGCGGGCCAGGATGCTCGCACCTCCTGGCAAAGCCCGTCGAGGAATATCGAGAGCGCGACCTGACGCGGCAGACCCGCAAGCAGGCGCTGCGCAATTTCCAACGCAAGGTCGCTGGCATGAGCGATGACAGCCTGCTCCGCTGCCGCGCGGTCGCGAGCGATCGTCTCGTCGGCCTCGCTGCGGTGCTTGGCGATCTCGTGCGACGCCTGCGCAAGCAGATTTTCCTTCTCGATCCCCGCGGCCTTTCGCGCTTCCGCGATCAGCTGATCCCGCTCGGCGCCGATCTCTGCGCGCGCCTTCTCGGCCTCGGCACGGAGAGCGGCGGCTTCCTGGCGCGCCGCGGCCGCCTCGGAGAGCAGCCGTTCTGCCTCCGCTTGCCGTCTGGCGACGATGTCGGCCACCGGCCGAAAAAAGAACCGGGCAAGGAGCCAGATGAGAACCAGGACATTGACGGTCTGGAGCGCCAGCGTCCACCAGTCGATGTGCATGTACTCAATGAATGAACGGGTTGGCGAACAGCACCAGCAGCGCGATCACCAGGCAGTAGATCGCCATCGTCTCGATCATGGCGAGGCCGACGAACAGCGTCCGCGATATGGTACCCGCGGCCTCCGGCTGGCGGGCGATGGCGTCCATCGCCGCGGCCACCGCTCGTCCTTCGCCCAGCGCGGGACCGACGGCTCCGAACGATACCGCCATTGCCGCGGCGAAGATGCTGACGACCTCGATCCAATTCATGATCTTTGCCCTTCTTTAGTTGCTGTCGGTGCGTCCTTCGCTCACGGCGCTGGCGATAAAGACCATGGCAAGCACGGTGAAGATGTAAGCCTGGATGGCTCCGACCAGCAGTTCGAGCGCCATCAGTGGGATCGGAACGAGCAGGCCGGCAAGCGAAAGAACGATACCGACGATGAACGCGCCGCTCATGACGTTGCCGAACAGGCGTACGATCAAGGAAAATGTGCGGGTGAACGCTTCGACCACGTTCAAGGGAATCATGACGATCGACGGTTCGGCGAAAGTGCTCAGGTAACCGCCGAAACCGCGCGCACGGATGCCGAAATAGATGATCGCAAAGAACACGATCAGGCCGAGCGCGGCGTCGGTCTCGATGTGAGCCGTCGGCGGTTCGATCCCGGGCACCAACGACGACCAATTAGCCGTCAGGATGAAAAGGAACAAGGTACCGATCATCGGTACATAGGCCGCCGAGGCGACACGCATGGTGCTTCGAACTTGGTCTTCGATGGCTCCAACGATCAGCTCGAGCACGGCTTGATGGCGAGATGGCGTGAGCGTCAGCGAGCGCGTCGCAAGCCAGCCCCCGAGCGTCAGGACCGCCATCAGACCCCAGGTCGTGACGACGGGCTCCGTGAACGGGACCGGCCCGATCATGAACAATGTCTTCGTGGCAAGCGGCGATTCGATCATTGGCGCACTTCCAGGCGAACGATCGCTGTCCGCGCGAGGAGGACGCCGGCGGTCGCGGCGAGCAACGGCAAGACGCCGAAGGACCTGGTGATCGTGGCCAATACGACGGCAATCAGCACCAGGCGAACGAGCTGAATTGCCGATGGCAGCAGAAGCGATTGTCCGGCCGCAAACATTCGGACATTCCACCGCAGCGTCAGAAAGTGAAACACACCTATCACCGCCCCGGCAGGGAGCCATATGCCGGCACGGAGCAGGTAACCGATCGGATCGTGCTCCGGGAGACCGAAATGCATCATTGTCTGTTCATCCATCGCCAGGCAGACCAGCAGCCGACCACCACGCCGAGCAGCAGCAAGGGCGCGCTCCAGAAGATGCCGGTGCCGAGCTTCTGGTCGAGCCATCGCCCGAGGAAGAGGCCGATCAGTGTCGGCGTGACGATGATCCAGCCCAGGACGCCGATTTGGCCGACGAACCGCACCACTGAGGGCTCGCCGTCGACGAGCCAGCGCCTTCGGCGTTCCTGCTGCTTTCGAACTGCATCGGTCATTCCGTCCGGGGAGGGCGGCTCGGGCGTTGCGGTTTTGGTGATCACGACCCACCTCCGAGCATGCCGGGCCTTTCCGGGCGCAGATAGCGCATAATCTGCCTGATGGCTTTCATCTGCAGTCGCAGACTTTCGGTCCGCGCCGTCCGTTCGGCTTCGAGCGCCTCGCGGAACCGCGCCAGGACCACTTGCTCGAGATGGTCGAGGTCGTCGCCCGCAATCGCTTCGCGTGTGGCGACGGCGACCTCCCTGCCTTCGCTGACCGACAGGACGCCGCGGCGTACCGCGCAGAAACGCTGCCGGCCATCACCGTGGCGCCAGCTCACAACCGAGACCGTCAGTGCCGTCAGGAAATCGGCATGGCCGTTGAGGATACCGAAGCTGCCGCTCTCGTCCTCGGCGCGCACCGCCACGACATCCATGTCGTCGACGACGAGCGCGGTGGGAGTTGTAATCAGCAGCCTCATGAAGCTGCAGCCTCGCGGTTCGAAGGAGCTTGCTTGGCTCGCGCTTCGTCGATCGTGCCGACCATGTAGAGCGAGCCCTCCGCCCAGTTGTCGCAGGCCCCGTCGAGAATGGTCCGGCAGCCCCTGAGGGTTTCAGCCAGCGGCACCGACCGGCCGGGCTTTCCCGTGAACGCCTGCGTGACAGAAAATGGTTGTGTAAGGAAGCGCTGCAGCCGTCGCGCCCGCATCACGATGAGTCGATCGCGCGTGCTCAATTCCTCGATCCCGAGAAGGGAGATGATGTCCTGCAGCTCCTTGTAGTGGGCGATCGTTTCACGGACCTCTTCGGCGATGCGATAATGCTCGTCGCCGACGACCGTCGGATCGAGCAGAATCGACGACGAGCTCAAGGGGTCGACGGCCGGATACATGCCCTCGGCGGCCATCATGCGCGACAGCACGATCATGCTGTCGAGGTGGCTCGAAATGGCCGTCACCGCGGGGTCCGTGAAGTCGTCGGCCGGCACGTAAACGGCCTCGATCGCAGTCACCGATACGCCGGCGACGGACGCGATGCGCTCGTGCAGCGCGGCGACTTCGGTGGCGAGCGTCGGCTGATATCCGACGCGCGACGGCAGTCGTCCGAGGAGGCCGGAGACTTCGCTGCCCGCTTGGACGAAGCGAAACACGTTATCCATCAGCAGCAGCACATTTTGCTGCTTCTGGTCGCGAAAATATTCCGCGATCGTGAGCGCCGTCAGGCCCACCCGCCAGCGGGCGCCCGGGGGCTCGTTCATCTGGCCGTAGACCAATACGCTGCGCTCGAGCACGCCGGACCGCTTCATTTCGGTAAGTAGCTCGTGGCCTTCGCGCGAGCGCTCGCCGACGCCCGCGAACACGGAGATGCCCTGATAGCTCTTCACCATCGCATGAATGAGCTCCATGACCACGACGGTCTTGCCGACGCCGGCGCCGCCGAACATGGCGGCCTTGCCCCCGTGCGCCAATGGGGCCAGAAGATCGATGACCTTGATGCCGGTTTCGAATATTGCGGTGGCCGGACTGCGGTCGCCGAGAGCCGGGGCGGTTCGGTGGATGGGCGAGCGCGGCATGTCGGCCGGCAGCGGGACGCCGTTGTCGCGGACGCTGCCGGTGACGTCGAGCAGACGGCCGAGGACCTGCTCGCCGACCGGGACGGTGACCGGACTCCCCGTCGCGCGGACCCGCACTCCGCGCTTGAGCCCGGCAGTGGCCTGCAGCGCGACGCCGCGGACCGTGCGCTCGTCGAGATGGGCCTGGACCTCGACCATCAGCGGCCCCGGCTGATCCCATTCGACGAGAAGAGCTTCCTCGAGCCGCGGAAGGTCGCCGCCGTCGAAGGCGACGTCGACGACCGCGCCGCGCACGGCAAGGACCTCTCCTGTGGCCTGCGTCGACTGCGTCATCGCCACCACGACCGTCTCATCCCAAACTATCGCGCGTGCCCTACAACCGGCGTTTGGCAAAACCGGGTCGGTCGTCCTCTTTCGACCCGGGTGCGCCAAAGTAACGCTCGGGGGGGCGAATTCCACCGCAATCTGTCGGCTGCCGGCCGCGCCGCGAGAGGCCGGGCGCGACCGACGCGGATGACCCTCGCCGCCGCGCCGCCGAATATGCCGAAACAAGCGCTTGTCGGCGCTGAAGCGGGAAACCTTAGGGGCGAGGCCCGCATTCGCGGTCGACCGCGACGCTCGACTACGAATAAACTACGGTATTGACTACTATACGTGTCTGTGATACCAAGCCCAAATCCCCGCTCATCGAGGGCGTCTCCGGAGACGTGCCGAAGGCGGAGCGGGGAGTGGCGTCCTGCGGCCGCGGCTCGTAACCGATGGCCCCGGGAGGTCCGGGACCCCGCCCGCCAGGCACTACGACCTGGCCGCGAGGAGCATCGCTGCACGGATCCGGAGGCAATGCCGGAGATGGAAGCGCGGCCCCCGACCCAAAATCGCCACGGTGAAGGGCCGAGAGGCGAGCGCGTCCCGCTGGACGCGCGCCGCGCCTCGGAAAGGCGTGGCCGTCGCGCCTGACAGCGCGACAAACGAAATTGTGCGCCTGTCGGCGCTCCGCCGCCCCTCGATCGGGGACGGATGGAAAGAGGAAAGCAGAACCCGGGCGCAGCAACGCGCCGCGGGAACGAAGAAGACTGCGCTGTTTGAATTGTGAATAGGAAACGACGCGGGTGGCGCATTGCTCCACAGGCGAGCAAGCGCAATCGCGTCGGCGGCAACGCGCTCGGTCCCGGCCGAGCGCGCGCCTCGGCGCGCCCTCGGGGCAACGCCCCGCCACGCGCGTGCGCCGACCTCGAGGCGACCGCGCCAGCCACCGATCCCTGTATTTTTCCTGTTGTTTACAGGAGCGGGTTGCAATCCAGACGCGATGCCCGCCGGCGTGGTCGTATCGGCCCGTGACCTCGCTCCTGCCCGAGCACGCGACGAATCGCGCCCGCGCAGGCGTCACGCCGCCTCGTTCTCGCGCAGCACGTCGAACGCGACGCGGTGCGCCTCGTTCGCAGCCGGGATCCCGCAATACATGGCGACCAGGAGGAGGATCTCCTGGATCTGCTCCGCGCCGCAGCCGTTGCCGAGCGCCCCCTTGACGTGGACGCGCAGCTCGTTCGCGCGCCCTGCTGCGGCCATCATCGCGACCATGGCCAGCGACTTCGTCGCCGGCGGCAACGCCGCTCGGCTCCAGACGTCGCCGTAGGCATAGGCGTTGATGATGTTCTGCAGCGGCGCGCCGAAGGCGCCGAACGCGTTCATGCGCTGCTCCACGGCGTCGTGGCCGAACATCTCGCGGCGAAGCTTCAGGCCCTTTTCGTACAGATCGCGCGTATCCATCGTTGTCTCCGGCAGGCTGCGCTCAAAAGCTGATTCGTCGCTGCGCAGCGATCGTTGCCATGACACGACGTGCCGCTCAGGTTTTCAACGAAAAAGGGGAGCGATCGCGCCGCGGCAGGGCTTAGACGCCGTGCGGCGGCAATGCTAGGCTCTGCATGCGAGGCGGCCTGCCGACCGTTCGGCCAACAACGACGTCACTGCGGGGGAAAACGCCACATGCAGTTCGGAATTTTCGACTATATCGACGAGCGCGGCGAGACGCTGCAGAAGACCTACGAGGAGCGGCTCGTCTTGCTGCAGGCGGCCGAGGCCGCCGGCTTCTATGGCTACCACCTCACCGAGCACCATGCCACGCCGCTGTCGATGACGCCGTCGCCGAGCGTCTACCTCGCCGCCGCGGCGCGCGAGACGCGGCGCATCCGGCTCGGCGCGCTGCTCTATCTGCTGCCGCTCTATCATCCGCTGCGGCTCTTCGAAGAGCTCTGCATGCTCGATCACCTCAGCGGCGGGCGGCTCGACATCGGCGTGGGCCGCGGGATCTCGCCGATGGAGTTCGAGGCCTACGACATCGACTTCGACAAATCGGGGACCGACTACGAGCATGCTTTCAACGTGCTGTACCAGGGCTTCACCCAGGACCGCATCGATTACGTCTGCGATCGCTACCGCTTCAAGGACGTGCCGGTGGTGATCCGGCCGCTGCAGCGTCCGCATCCGCCGTTCTGGTACGGATTGCGCGGCGACCATGGCCCGGTGTTTGCGGCCCAGCGCGGGATGCACGGCGTCACGCTCGGGCCCGACGAGAAGGTCGCCAGGATGCTGGCGACCTTTCGTGCGCACTGGATCACCTATGCGCAAGATCGCAAGCGGTCGCGCTCTCCGGTCGACACGCCGCACTGCGGTGTGATGCGTGCGATGTTCATCGCCAATTCCGATGCCGAAGCCGAGCGCATCGCCCGGCCGGCCTACAAGCGCTGGTTCGACAGCCTCGCCTGGCTGTGGGTCGAGCGCGGCACCTTCCCGCCGATCTCGATCTCGGCGGATTACGACCAGTCGAAGGCGGCGGGCACCCTGGTGGTGGGAAGCCCGGACACGGTCGGGCGCATCCTGACGGCGCAGGCCGAGCGCATCGGGCAGAACTACCTGGTGCTGATGTTGGCTTTCGGCTCGCTCACGCATGCGCAGGAGATGCGTTCGCTGCGCCTGTTCGAGACCGAGGTCATGCCTGCGCTCGCGGGGATGAACGGCGCGGAGGCGGCGCCGGCCGCGGCGCTCGCGACCGCGTCATGACCTCCGGATCGTTCGACTTCGCGCCGCTGCTGCGGCCCGGGCTTCCGCCGCCGGCGCCCCGGTGGGCTGGCCTAGCAAGATACGACTTCACCGGCGGCAACAACGACGCCGAGCGGGTCCCCGTCGAGGAACTCATGGCCGCCGCCGCCGCGGTGCTCGCGCGCGAGGGCCGAACGCTTGCGACCTACGGGCTCGAGAGCGGCCCGCTCGGCTATCTGCCGCTGCGCCGCTTTCTGGTGGAGAAGCTCGCGCGCACGGCCGGCATCTCCTGCACGGTTGACGAGCTGCTGATCACCTCGGGCTCGCTGCAGGCGCTCGATCTCGTCAACGGCGCGCTGCTGGCGCCGGGCGATACCGTTCTGATCGAGCGGGAGAGCTATCAGGGCTCGCTCACCCGGCTCTCGCGCCTCAAGGTGAATGCCGTGGGCATCCCGCTCGACCGCGACGGCATGCGCGTCGATGCCGTCGCCGCCGCGCTCGCCGACCTCGAGCGCCGCGGCATCCGTCCCAAATACATCTACACCATCCCGACGGTGCAGAATCCGACCGGCACCATCCTGCCGGAGGAACGGCGGCTGGAGCTCCTGAAGCTGTCGCAAGCGTACGGCGTGCCGGTCTTCGAGGACGACTGCTACGCCGACCTGATCTGGGACGGCCGCCGCCCGCCCGCGCTCTACGCCATGAGCCAGCGCGGAGGCGTCATCCACATCGGCTCTTTTTCCAAGTCGATCGCACCGGCGCTGCGGGTCGGCTATATCGTGGCGCCCTGGGACATGCTCTCGCGCATCCTCGCGCTCAAGACCGACGCCGGCTCCGGCGCGCTGGAGCAGATGGTATTGGGCGAGTTCTGCGCGCGCCATTTCGTCGAGCACGTGCCGAAACTGACGCGCGGCTTGCGCGCCAAGCTCGAGACCCTGATGGAGGCGCTCGCCGAGCATTTCGGAACGGCGGCCGAGTTCGAGGATCCCAAGGGCGGCATCTTTCTGTGGGTCAAGCTGCCCGACCTCGTGGACACGCAAAAGTTGGCGCAGGCGGCGCGGGCGAGCGGCGTCGCGATCAATCCGGGGCCGGACTGGTCGACCGACAAGGAGCACGGCAGAAGCCGGATGCGACTGTGCTTCGCCAATCCTTCGCACGAGGCGATCCGCCAAGGCATTGCCGCGCTCGCCGACGTCTGCCGGCGCGAGTTCGGGGTGCCGATCCGAATCGCCAATGTGGAGCAACGCGCGCGGGCATAGTCGGCGCGCTCGCGTCGGAAGCGCGATGGCCGTCGACCGCTGGCAGGGGGATCGGTTCGCGAGCGAATATAATTCACCCAACAGAACGAGGAGCGCCATGCCCAGAGCCATCCGATTCCACCAGTCCGGCGGGCCCGAAGCCCTAACGTGGGAAGAGGTCCCGGTCGGCAAGCCCGGTCCCGGCGAGGCGCGCGTGCGGCATACCGCGGTCGGATTGAATTTCGTCGACATCTATGTCCGCAGGGGCCTCTACCCCGCGCAGCTGCCGAGCGGTCTCGGCACCGAAGCGGCGGGCGTGGTCGAGGAGGTCGGGCCGGGCGTCAGCGATATCAAGCCGGGCGACCGCGTCGCCTATGCCGGCGGTCCGCTGGGCGCCTATTGCGAGGTCCGCGTCATGCCGGCGGACCGGCTGGTGGTGCTGCCCGACGGCATCTCCGACCAGCAGGCGGCGGCGATGATGCTCAAAGGCCTGACCGTGCAGTATCTCATTCGCCAGATCCACAAGGTCGCCAACGGCGACACGATCCTGTTCCACGCCGCGGCTGGCGGAGTCGGCCTGATCGCCTGCCAATGGGCGAAGTCGCTGGGTGCCACCGTCATCGGAACGGTCGGCAGCGAGGAGAAGGCGAAGGTCGCCAAAGCGCACGGCTGCGACCATCCGATCGTCTATACGCGCGAGGATTTCGTGGCGCGCGTCAAGGAGATTACCGGCGGGCAGAAGCTGCCGGTGGTCTACGACTCCGTGGGCAAGGACACGTTCATGAAGTCGCTGGATTGCCTGCGGCCGAAGGGTTTGATGGTCAGCTTCGGCCAGTCCTCCGGCTCGGTCGGCCCGATCGATCTCGGCATTTTCGCGCAGAAGGGCTCGCTTTTCTTCACGCGGCCGACTCTCGTCACCTATGCCGCCCTGCGCGCCGACCTGCTGGCGATGGCGAAGGATCTGTTCGCGGTCGTGTTGTCGGGAGCGGTCAAGATCGAGGTCAACCAGACCTACCCGTTGCGCGAGGCCGCGCAGGCGCAGCGCGATCTGGAGGCGCGCAAGACCGTCGGATCGACGGTGCTGATCGTGTGACCGGAGCGGGCAAGGTGGGATGAGCGTCGCGCCGCATCGCCGGAAGGAGTCCGACAAGGCGCCGCGCACGCCCTCGCGGCGCGGTTGCCCGTTAGATCACCTTTTCGCGCCGTAATTCCGCAATCGCGGCGGCGTCCAGCCCCAGCTCCCCCGCGAGGATTTCCTCGTTGTGCTGCCCGAGCGTCGGCGGCGGGCGTCGCACCGAGCAGGTGGTGTCGGAAAACTTGAACGGAATCCCGAGCATCCGCAGGCTGCCGATGGCGGCATGCTCGACCGTCTCGATCATGCCGCGCGCGGCGGTGTGCGGGTCATCGAGCGCCTCGGCGACCGAGTTGATCTTGCCGCAGGGAACGCCCACCGCCTTGAGCTTGGCGAGCCAGGCCTCAGCGTCGTCGTGCGAGAGCGCCGCGTTGATCAGACCGTCGATCAGGGTGCGGTTCTCGACCCGGGCCCGGTTGCTGGCGAAGCGCTCGTCGGTCGCCCATTCGGGATGGCCGAGCACCTCGGCGGTGCGCGCGAACTGGCGCTCGTTGCCGATCCCGATCGCGATCATGCCGTCGGCCGCCCGGTAGGTCGTGTACGGCACGATGCTGGGGTGTCCGTTGCCGAAACGGCCCCCATCGCGGCCGGCCGTGAGATAGTTCGAGGCGACATTGATGAGCATCGCCAGGGACGTCTCGTAGAGCGAGAGCTCGACCTTCTGGCCTTTGCCCGTGCGCTGCCGTGCGTTGAGCGCCGCGAGAATGGAGCTGCAGGCGAGCATGCCGGTGCAGACGTCGACGATGGCGACGCCGTATTTGGTCGGCCCGCCGGCCGGCTCGCCGCAAATGCTCATCAGCCCGGATTCGGCCTGCAGGATGAAGTCGTAGCCGGGCAGTGCCGCCTTCGGCCCGCTCGATCCGTAACCGGTGATGGCGCAGCGCACGAGGCCGGGCGCATGCTGCTCGAACCAAGCGTCGGTGAAACCCCATTTAGGGAGCGTGCCCACGCGGAAATTGTCGATCAGCACGTCGGCCTTCTCGATCAGGCCGGCGAGGATCCTTTGTCCGGCCGACACGCCCATGTTGAGCGTGAGCGAGCGCTTGTTGCGGTTGATTCCGAGGAAATAGGCGGCCTCGCCGGCGACGAAGGGAGGCCCCCAGCCGCGCGTATCGTCGCCCCGGTCCGGCGGCTCCACCTTGATCACCTCGGCGCCCATGTCGCCGAGCATCATGGTGCAGAGCGGACCCGCAAGGATGCGGGTGAGATCGACCACGCGGATCCCGGCGAGCGGGCCATTGGCAGCATCACTCATGGATCGGGTCCCGGATTACTTTCCGCGCATCGAGGGCGGCGCGTTGAGGTCCTCGGCGCAGCCGTCGAGATAGTCTTCGAGCGCGCGCTTGTTGCGCATGCGGAATTTCTGGAAGTCTGGCTTGCGCCCGGCGAGGAAGGCGTTCATGCCTTCGAGGCTCTCCTCCGAACCCCAGACATGGGCGAGGAGCTCCATGCCGTGCTGCCACGAGGCGTAGAGGAGATCGGACTCGAAGTTGAGGCTCTTCTTGGTCATCCGCAGCGTCTGCGGGCTGTGGCCCTTGATGGTCTCGCACCAAGCGAGCGTTTCCTTCAACAGCTCCTTCTGCGGTACGCACTTGTTGATGAGGCCGATCGCCACGGCCTCCTGCGCGGTGAAGCGCCGGGCGCAGAAGATCATCTCGCGCGCCAGCCGCTCGCCGATGATGCGCGGCAGGTACTGCGTCGCGCCCACGGTCGGGCAGGCGCCGACGCGGGCGCCGGTCTGGCCGAGCACGGCGTTGTCGGAGGCGATGACCAGGTCGCACCACAAGGCGAGCTCGTGGCCGCCGCCCATGCACCAGCCGTTGACCATGGCGATGACCGGGATCGGCAGGCCGCGGATGGTCATGGCGAGCGCCTGCATGCGGTCGTTCCACATGGCGCCGTTGACGAAGGTGAGCCGCTTCATGGCATAGAAGTCGCCGCCGGCGGAGAACGCCTTGTCGCCGGCGCCGGTCACCACCGCGCAGGCGATGGAAGGATCCTCGCGGGTGGATTTCAGCGCGTCGATGAGCTGGTCGAGCGTCTGCTCGCGAAACGCGTTGAGCACACGCGGCCGGTCGATGGTCACCCAGGCGACCTGGTCCTTCACCTCGTAGAGAACATCACTGTAGTGCCGCTCCTTGGTGTTGCGCTTTTTTGCTGCAGATCTTTTCGTCATATCTTCTCACCGTTTCTTCGCGCGTTCTGGCATCATAGGCGCCTCGCGTCGGCGCGGGCAAGTTCGCGCATGGGCGATGCCGAAGGGAGACGGAGACGCGCGTCATGCAGGAACTGATCGCACGCGCCGAGCGGATCGCTCTCCTCCTCAAAGACCGCGGCGAGACCGTCGTCGTGGCGGAATCCTCGACCGGCGGCCTGATCTCGGCGGCGCTGCTCGCCGTGCCCGGCGCGTCCGCGTATTTCCTGGGAGGCGCCGTCGTCTACACCCAGGTGGCGCGGCGCGCGCTGCTGGATCTGCCCGATATCTCGAGCCTCGGCATGCGCGCCTCGACCGAGGCCTATGCGCGGCTCTTGGCGCAGACCGCGCGACAGCGTTTCGCGGCGAGCTGGGGCCTGGCGGAGAGCGGGGCGACCGGCCCGGCCGGCAATCGCTATGGCGATCGCCCCGGCCACAGCTGCATCGCCGTCGCGGGGCCGACCGAGCGCGCGAGCACGCTGGAAACCGGCAGCGGCGATCGTGTCGCCAATATGCATGCGTTCAGCGCGGCCGCGCTCGACCTGCTGCTGGAGGCGATTGCCGGCCGGCCCGCGTGACCCCCGACGCCGCCCTTCGCGGAGGCTCCCGTCCTACGCGCTTGCCGGCAATGTCACCGTGAAGCAATTTCCCCGCTCGGAGTTGTAGGCGACATCCCCGCCGTGTCGGCGTGCAATCTGCCGGACCAGCGCCAAGCCGAGCCCAATGCCCTTCGAGCCGCATCGACCCGGGATGCGATAGAAGGGTGAAAACAGCCGCTCGCGCGCATCCGCGGCGATGACCGGCCCACGATCCGACACGTCGAGAACAGCTTCACCGTGCCGGTGCCCGACGGTCACCTCGATCGGCGGCTTGCCGTGCAGCTGGGCATTTTCGACGAGGTTGCGGATCATGCGGCGCAGCAGCGTCGGGTCTCCGCGTACGGCCGCCGGCCGTCCTGCCACGCAGCAATTGTCGTAGCGCGCACATTCCTCGGCCGCGAGCGCGGCCAGGTCGATGTCCTCGCGAACGTCCAGCTGATCGGAGGCGTCGAGGCGGCTTGCGAGCAGGATCTCGTCCACGAGCTGATCGAGCTCGGCGATGTCTCTCTCCAGCTCCGCTTTGCGCCGGGAAGGCGCGCCGGCAAGCTCGAGACCGAGCCTGATGCGGGTCAGCGGTGTCCGCAACTCATGCGATGCATTGGCAAGCAGCATCTTGTGGGCGTCGACCAGGCTCTCGATGCGGGCGGCGGCCTGATTGAAGCTCTCGGCTAGGCGTGCGACCTCGTCGCGGCCCTCGACCTTGACGCGGGCGCGCAGATCGCCGGCACCGAGCGATTCGACGCCGCGCTGCAATCGCTCGAGCCGCCCGGTGAGCCGCCTGACCACCGGACGGGCGCCGAGGGCGACCACGAGGGCGATGGCTCCGAGGAACGCCGCGAGCACCGGCGCGCTGGGCGCCGGCCGGGGCGGAAGCCGCGCGACGAGCCGTCGACCGTCCGGGAGCGGTATCGAAATCACCGGTCCGGCCGCCGTCCGCAGCCACCCCCCGTTGCGGCCGATGCGACCCGGCGCCGGAAGCGGCTGACCGGCAGACGCCAACGGCTGGTCGGTGCTGCTGAACAGCGCCAGGTCCGCGTCCAGACGCTGGGCCAATCGGCCAATCGCCTGTTGCTGAACCTCGGGCGGCGCATCGGCGGGAGGAACGAACTCGGCGACGATCTCGCCGGCGACCTCGAACTGCTGGCCGAACGGGCGAACGCCCGTGAGGAAATGCCAAAGCAGCCCGGCCGTGATCACGACGAGGATGAGGCTGCCCACGATCGTGAGGTACACTTGCAGATACAGCCGTCTCATCCAGGCCTGCCTCCCACTGAGATCGCAAAGCGCGCGAGCGCTCAGTCCTGGGCCTTGGCGAACAGGTAGCCCATCCCGCGGACGGTGATGACCCGCCGCGGCTTTCTTGGATCGTCCTCGATCGCGGCTCGAATCCGGGAGACGTGCACATCGATGGAGCGGTCGAATGCTTCGATCTGCTCGCCCTTGATCAGGTCCATGAGCGCGTCGCGCGACATGACCCGACCTGCGCGCTCCGCGAGTGCCAGCAGCAGAGTGAATTGATAGCCGGTAAGCGGGCGCGGCGCGCCGTCAAGGCGGACCTCCCGGGATCCTCGATCGATCTCGAGGCGTCCGTAGCGCAGCACGTCCGCGGTCGGCCCGGCACGGCGGCGGCGCAGGATCGCGCGCAGCCTGGCCAACAGCTCGCGCGGCTCGAACGGTTTCGGCAGATAATCGTCGGCTCCCATCTCGAGCCCGACGACGCGATCCATCGAGTCGCCGCGGGCCGTCAGCATCAGGATGGGGCTGTCGGATCGCGCGCGGATCAGGCGGCAGATCTCGAGGCCGTCGGTGTCCGGGAGCATGAGATCGAGAATGACGGCATCCACCGGCTCGCGGCCATGCAGCGCGAGGCCGCGCGTCCCGTTCTCGGCATGAATGACGTGAAAGCCCGCCTTGCCGAGGTACTCGTCGACCATCTCGGCAAGACGGGAATCATCTTCGATCAGGAGGAGGCGTTCGCCCACGATGATCCGTCAGTCAGCGTCCATCAACCGCGATGCCAGCGCCACCATCCACCGCGGTGCTCCATCCAGTCCGCGACCTTCCTGCGCTGTTCGGGACTGAGCACATCGGCAGCATCGGCCAGTGCCTGCGCGAAGCGTTTGCTCGCCGTTTCCGCAAGCCCGACCTGCTCGGTGCGCAGCCGCTCGATTGCAGTACGATCGATGCTGGACGCGGTCAAGAGCGTAACCGCCTGTGCGCGCGCGGCCTGCGCCTTCTCCTGCAGCGGCCGCAGGTCGGCAATGGCCGCCTTGGCGATGCTCGCGAGCTTGGCCTGCTGGTCCTGGGTGGCGTCGAGCTCGATCGCGATGTGCTTGGTCATGCGGTCGATGCGGTCATCGATTTGCGCGGGCGTGAGCGATCCGCCCAAAAAGCCGCGGTCATGCCAGCTGATTCGATGCCAGCTGTAGCCCTGGCCGAAGGCCGTCGACAGCATGCTCCCGGCGATGCCGGCGACGAGGGCGACGGCGAGCAACGCCATCACGAACGCGCCTCGCCGCCCGCTTCGGCGGTTCGAGGGCGGGACTTGGTCCTGGTTCGACGACCCGGTGCTGCTCTGATCGGCCATCCTGACCTCCTGATCTTGGTCCCAGGCGCTGTTGCCTCTGGGCGCAAGTTGAGTGGTCGGGTTTTCCCGCCCATGTCGCACAGGTAAAGTTTTGTAAAGGCGCGAGGCGGCGGCGCGACCCGGTCAGAGCCGCGCGCGTCGACGCCGAGGGCGCGATATCAGCGCTTGCCCAGCCGCGCCAGCGCGTAGTCCACGTATTGGTAATCGATGACCTTGCCGAGGTCGGCGCGTGCCTGCTGCAGGCCGAGCTTGAGGAACCAGTCCTGGTCAGCCTCGAGGCTCTTGATCTCCATGCGTCCGTTCGGATCGAAGCCGGTGGGCGCGATCTTCGCCAGCAGCGCGACATCCTTGACCGCGGTGTGCTTCGCGAGGATCGCATTGATGCCGTCGCGGTCGGTTCCGTTGGCGATCGAATCGAGATAGGCGCGCGTGCCCTTGAGATAGGCCACCATCCAGCGTTTGGCGGCTTGCGGCTGCTCCTCGATGAATCGCTGGGAATAGATGATCACCCCGTTCTGGCCGGTGAAGGGGAGGAAGTCCTCCATGCCTTTCCAGCGGATGCCGACATGGCGGGCGGTCGCGAAGGTGATGAAGGGCTCGAGCAGGGTCGCGCCGTCGATCGCCTTGTTGCCGAGCGCGGCGACCATTTCGGGCAGTCCGAGCTCGACGAGCTCGACCTCCTTCGGCTCGATCCCGCCGAGCTCGAGCGCCTTGCCGAGCTGCGTCGTGCTGGACACGCCCTTGCCCATGACCCCGAACTTGCGGCCCTTCAGATCTCTGAAGTCCTTGACGGTATCGGCGAGGTCGCTGCGGATAACGATGGCGGCAAAGCCGAATCCCTTGGCCACCTGGCCCTTGTCGGCGACCAGCTTCATGCCGATCCCGCGCGCGAACGCATTGAACAACGCCGGCGTCACCGCCGAGCCGCTCACCTGCACCTCGCCGGTCGCGATCGCAGGCAGAATCTGCGGCGCCGCTTTGAAGCTGACGAGCTCGACGTCGAGTCCCTCGTCCTTGAAGTAACCCTTCTCCTGGGCGATGAAGATGCCGGCATCGGACACCGCGCCGATGGCGCCGAGCTTTATCGCGACGCGCGGGTTGAGCGGCGCGGTCTCCGCCGCCGCGGCGAATGCCGTGATTGCGAGTGCGGCCGACAGGCCCGCGGCCAACGCGGTTATGACGCGAAAATCCATGACCATATCTCCTTGGGGTTCGGCCCGTCGTTGCAGGCGCGGCAAGCTTGAACTGGCCGGTCCGTTCACTCTCCGGCAGCGCTAGCGCGGCGCTCGCTCCGTGGCATCTGCAAGCGCAACCTTGCGCTCGTAATACGACCACAGCAGGTTGAAGAGACGCGGATTATAGGTGCTTTCGGAGCAGTCGCGGGCCTCGTCGGCGGTGAGTGCGATGGCGCCGCCCATGATTTTGGCTTCCAGCTGCTTGCAGGCGTTCTCCTCCAGAAACGTGCAACCGAAGAAGGCCGCCTCCGCGCTCTCGCCGACCACGACGCTGCCGTGGCCGCGCATCTGCACTGCAATCTTGTCGCCCAGCGCGCGCGAGAGATCGGCCGCCTGCGCCTCGGTGACGACGAGCCGCGGATTGTTCCAGGTCGGCACGCCGCCGTGGAGAAACGAGCCGTGCAGGAACACCGGGACGACATCGTGGCCGGCGATGCCTAGCGCCGTCGCGTGCCGTCCATGCAGGTGGGCAATGCACATACAGTCGGGACGATCGCGGTGGATGCGGGTGTGGATGCGCCATTCCAGCGGAATGAGCCCGCCGGGATGGTGGAGGATGTTGCCGTCGAGATCGAACATGAAGATATCTTCCGACTGCACCGTGGCCTTGTCGGTGCCGGCACCGGGGCTGAGTAGTACGCGGTTGGTACCGGGCACACGCACCGACACGTGGCCGAACAGCCCGATCGTGCCCTGGAGATTGAGCATCCGCGTCAAGCTCGCCGTCTTGCGGCGCAGCACCGTTTCGTCGTCCATGGATATTTCCAGCCCGTGTGGCCAACCGAACATGAGTTCGGCGATCGGGTCTTCGCATCACAGCAGGCAGGCGGTGAGAAACGCGACGAGTTGCGGTGAGGCGATCACCGTTGCGGCGGGATTGGCTGCAGGCTCCTTGCGATGCATGAAGCCGTGCTCAGCGTCGGGATAATATTGCCAGATGGTGGGAGCGCTGCGCTTTTCCAGTTGGCGCTTGAGCGCCGCATAGGTCTCCACGCTGGCTACGTGGTCGTGCCCGGGTTGCACGACATGCGCGGGACAGCGGATGTCGGCGGCGAGCGCGACCGCATCCTCCTCCTGGTTGGGAAGCCGCGGCATTTCGATCGAGGGATAGGCGGCAGCGCAGGCCTTGATCCGCGGGTTGCGCGCGGCGGCCATCAGCGCGTAGCGGCCGCCGAGGCAGAAACCGACCACGCCGACCGAGGTCAATTGCAGATCGCCCAGCATGTAGTCGATCCACTTGCCGACCTTGGCATGCATGCCGGCATCGCTGAGCTTGCGCGCGCGGGCCTTCGACTCCTCATAGTCCGTGGTCAGCGGCAGACCTTCGTAATGGTCCCAGACCGCAGTCGCGAGCCCGGCGCGCGCGAGCGTCTCGGCGTAGCCGCGGACGAAGGCGTTGACTCCGAAAATCGTCGCCAGGATTACGACGCCGCTTTTGGTGGGCGTGTCCGGCTGTGCGAGAAAGCCGAAAAGGTCGGACTGCTTGATGTCTTGCGACTTGGGCGACATGGTGAACCCCCTTTGGGTTTTGCGTTTCCTCCGACGGCATTACTCCGCCGCAACGGATTTGCCGAGCGCGGCATTGACGGCGGGCACGACTCTCTCGGCCATCAGCTCCATGGACTTTCGACCGAGCCGCGCGTCGGCCCAGTCCTTGCCGCAATAGAGCAACGTGCCGAAATCGCCCACCTGCTCGTGCAACTCCAAAATGCGATCGACGACGCGGTTCACGCTGCCGCGGATCACGATCTTGTCGAAGATGTAGTCGAAGGTCGAGATCCTCGTCGGGCATGTCGGGATGCGGCTTGAGCGAGGTCATGCGCCGCGCCTTCTTCAGCTTGGCGGTGAGCTGGCTCATGTAGAAGCGATATGGGCTCTGGGGATCGTCGCCGCCATAGGCTTTCGCCACCTTGTCGTCGTCGGCCACAAAAATCGAACGCGCCACCCGCCAGTTGGCGCGGTCCGCCGGATGCCCGCCCTCGACACATCCCCGGGCGTAATTGGCCCATTGGCTCCTGAGACAATTGGGATGCAGGAAATGCGAGGAGATCGGCCACCAGCCGCGGCGGCCGAGCGCGACGAGGCCCTTGGACTCCGGGTCGGTCGCCGTGCCGGCGATCGGCGGATGCGGCTTCTGGTAGGGCTTGACGATGTCGCCGAGGCCGATCTCCGGCCACAGCGTCTTCACCGTTGAGATGGTCCAGTACTTGCCCTGGAGGTCGATTGGCGCCGTCCCCGCCCACAATGCGAGGATATGGTCGATCGCCTCAGCGAACATGGCGTTGCGGTCGGCGTCGAGCAGCCCGAGCGCTTCGGCATCCGAGCGCAGCACGCCGGCACCGATGCCGAGGATGAACCGGCCTTCGAACAGGTTGTCGAGCATCGCCGCGTTCGAGGCCACTACCACGGGATGGCTGTGCGGCAAATTGACCACCGCCGTGCCGACCTTCATCTGCGAGGTCACGCCGAGCAGCGTGGCGATGAACATCATGCTGTTGGGAATGTTCTCGGCCGCGTCGGTGAGGTGCTCGCCGCAATAGCCTTCGCTGTAGCCGAGGCGGTCGGCGAGAATGAAGGCTTCGCGATCCTCCTTGAGGGTCTCGACGTAGGACCTTGCCGGCGGATGCACCGGCATCGTGAAGTAGCCGAGTTTCATGCGTTGCTCCGAGCGCCCGGGGAGGGCCGGCGGAATCGCATTGTTGTCTTGCAACGGCTGTTGCACAAGAGCCCGCCGGCGCTGGCGCGCAGCGGGAGCAATCTTGGCGTGTGGCCGGCGCGACAACGGAGACGTGCTAGCTTGCCGCGCAACAGGGGGGTTGCCGATGGCACCACGACACGGACGAGATTTCATCGCCGGCCTGCGGCGCAATCCGCGCGAGGTCTGGGTCGCCGGCCGCCGTGTGGACGACGTCACGACCGACCCGGTGTTCCGGCGCCCGGTGCAATCCATCGCGCGGCTCTATGACCTGCAGACGCAGCCCGAGCACCGCGACGTCATGACCTACGCCTGCGACGGGGCACTTGCCGGCCGCTCGTTCATGATCCCGCGCACCCACGCGGATCTGGCGAAACGCCGCCAGTCCATGAAAGTCTGGGCCGATGCCACGTTCGGCATGGTCGGCCGCTCGCCGGATTACCTCAATACGGTGCTGATGACCTGGGCCGAGGGCGCCGACTTCTTCGGTCGGCGCGGCGAGCGTTTCGCCCGCAATGTGAGCGATTACTACCGGTATTGCCGCGATCACGATCTCTTTCTCACCCACGCCATCGTCAATCCGCAGAGCGACCGCTCGAAGGGCTCGCATGAGCAGGACGACGCCTTCGTCCATCTCGGTGTCGTCGAGGAGACGCAGGACGGCCTGATCGTGCGCGGGGCCAAGATGCTGGCGACCCACGGCCCCACCGCCGACGAACTCCTGATCTATCCGCAACCCGGCATTCGCGCGGGCGAGGAGCGCTACGTCCTCGCCTTCGGCATTCCCGCTTCGACACCCGGGCTGCGTTTCATTTGCCGCGAGCCTTTCGACATGGGCACGCAGTCGGAGTGGGACCATCCGCTCGGGGCGCGGTTCGAGGAGCCGGACGCGGTCTGCGTGTTCGATGACGTGTTGGTCCCCTGGGAGCGCGTCTTTCTCTACGGCGACGTCGCCATGGGAAACGCGCTGTTCGCGCAGGCGAGCATCCGCAACCACACCGGCCACCAGACCGCCATCCGCGGCTTGGCGAAATGTCAATTGCTGACCGGGGTCGCGGTCGCGATGGCGCGGGCGGTCAAGAGCGACGTGTTCCTGCACGTGCAGGAACAGCTCGGCGAACTTCTCGGCTATCTGCAGCTCATCGAGGCGGCGATCCTGATGGCGGAGCGCGACGCCGAGCCGACCGGCCGCGGGGCGCTGCGGCCGGCCTATGCGCCGCTGCAGGCGCTGCGCTATCACCTGCCGAAGATGTACGAGCGCATGGTGCAGGTGGTGCAGGTCTTGGGCGCCGGCGGGCTGCTGATCAATCCGACGCAGGCCGACCTGCACTCCGAGATCGGCCCCGATATCGCGCGCTACTATCGCGGTGCCGGCGTCGACGCGGAACAACGCATCCGGCTCTACAAGCTCGCCTGGGACGCCACCGGCACGCAATTCGGCCAGCGCATGCTGCAATACGAGCGCTACTATGCCGGCGATCCGGTCCGCGTAGGCGCCGCCTATTATCTCGACCACGATGTCGGGCCTCTGCTGGCGCAGGTCGAGCGCGCGCTCAAAGCCGACTAGGGTGGCTCTCTTGGCTCACATCCAAAAGGACGTATACTGATCAAATGCTTTCATTACATCCATCGCGCTGCAGAGGCACGCCGTGGAGGCCGGTATGAGTGGTAATGGCATGAGCGGTGCCAAGAGCGGCGTCAAGAGCGGCGCGGGCGACGACGCCGTGCTGTTCGACCGGCAATATGTCTGGCCCGGCGACCTGACGGAGATTCCGGACTGGGTCTATACCGACGAGCACATCTACCGGCGCGAGGTCGAGCGCATCTTCCATGGGCCCACCTGGAACTACGTCGCGCTCGAGGCCGAAATTCCGAACGCCGGCGACTTCATCCGCTCGAATGTCGGTCCGACGCCGGTGGTGGTGGCGCGCACCACGACGGCTCCATCAGCGTGGTCGAGAACCGCTGTGCTCATCGCGCCGCCGAGTTCTGCCGCGAGCTGTCCGGCACCGTGAACGAGTTCATCTGTCCCTATCACCAGTGGACCTATGACTTGAAGGGCGACCTCATTGGCGTGCCGTTCAAGCGCGGCGTCGGCGGCAAGGGCGGAATGCCGCGGGACTTCAACTTGGCCGAACATGGGCTGAACCAGCTCAACGTCACCACGCACCGCGGCGTCGTGTTTGCCTCCTACCGCGACGACATGGAGTCGCTTGCCGACTATCTCGGCCCCGAAATCCTGCGCGAGTTCGAGGCGACGTTCGACGGGCGGAAGCTCACGGTCCTCGGGCATTACCGGCACTCGCTGCCGGGTAATTGGAAGCTCTATCACGAGAACCTCAAGGATCCGTACCACGCCACGCTGCTGCACACTTTCCTGGTGACCTTCGGCCTGCTCGTTGCCGGCAACCGCTCGCTGATGCTGACCGACGAAAGCGGGCGACATGGCGTGATGGCTTCGGCCAAGTCGGATGCCAAGAAGGTCTCGGCCGACGCCAAGAAGGAGATGCGAGCCTTCAAGGAAGGCATGACGCTGCGCGAGCCGCGCTTCATGGATTTCGTCCAGGAGTTCGACAGCCCGTGGTCGGTGACCATGTCGACCATTTGGCCGAACCTGATCGTGCAGCGCGAGATGAACACGCTCGGCATTCGTCAGATCGTGCCGACCGGGCCGCACGAGTTCATCATGAAATGGACCATGTTCGGCTTCGAAGGTGACGACGAAGCGATGACGCGCCATCGTCTCCGCCAGGGCAACCTGATGGGGCCGGCCGGCTTCCTCGGGCTTGAGGACAACGAAGCCATGAAGTTCGTGCAGGACGGTATGCGGCGCGTGCCCGACAAGCGGCACCTCGTCAAGCTCGATCCGGCGCACGAGGCCGGCACCTCCGACACGCTGATCTCGAAGTCGGCGATCCGCGCGATGTACAAGCACTGGCGCCGGGAAATGGGTCTTTAGCAGGTCCTCAGGTCGTGACGCCTCATCCCGGGCTCGCCGCGCTCCTGCTTCACCACGAAGTGGATCAATTCAACGCCGCGTATGCGGCGGCTCTCGACGAGCAGCGACTCGCCGACTGGGTCGAGATGTTCACGGATGACGCCTTCTATATCGTCATCTCGCGCGAGAATGCCGATAAGGGCATGCCGGTCGGACTGATCTACTGCGACAGCAAGGGGATGATCTACGACCGTGCCTTCGCGCTCGAGAAGACCGCGATGTTTGCGCCGCGTTATCTGCGGCACATCATCGGCAACTTGCAGATCCTCGGCGAGGATCAGCACGGCGCCATCCGCGCGCGCTCGAACTACGTCGTGATTCAGGTGCTGTACGATCGTCCGGAGGCCAAGCTGCACCAGGTCGGCGTCTATCACGACGTGTTCCGCAGGGTCGACGGCGTCCTCAAGCTCGCCGAGCGGCGCTGCATCTACGACAATCTCTTGGTCGACAACGCGCTCTGCCTGCCGGTATAGGCTCGCCCGCTGCGCCGAAGAGCGCGTGATGGTCAGCCGGCGGCCGCCTTGTTGAGGATCTCGTCGGGCGTGGACGATACGACCTCGACGTATTTCGGGATGAACTTCCCGCCCTCGATATATTTGATGAATTCCGGCTTGATCTCGTTGGCGAGGATCTTGCGGATGCGCGCATGCTCCTCGATGTCGGCCCACTCCGCGATCAGGAAGAAGCGCTGCGGGTCCTCGGTGTCACGGCAGAGCACGCCGTCCTTCACCTGCGCCTTGGACTTATGCATCGGATTGCCGTCCGAGTAGTCGAACTTCTCGAACAATCTGATGAATTCCTCTTCGTGGCCTTTTTGAACGCGAAAGTCGTAGATGTGGAGATAGTTGCCCTTGGTCGCCAGCGGCTCCTGTGCCATCGCGTGCTCCTTTGCGCCGTTGATACTGGAGTTACACCACCCTACGCGCGGGTGCTATCCGAACCTGCGCGCGCCGGGCAGTGCGGCGAGCGCGGCATTGGCGACCTGGCGATCCTGCTCGCCGGTTCCGGAGCCTACGCCGATGCCGCCGATGACGTGGCCGTCGACGATGACCGGCAGCCCGCCCGGCAGGTTGATGCGCTTGCCGCGGGTGGCGATGGCGAGCTTGAGATCGATCCCGGCGGCGATGTCGCCGGTCGGGACGCCGTAGGAGGCGGCGGTCATCGCCTTCATCAGCGAGGTGTCGATGGATTGGACGAAGGCGCCGTCCATGCGGCCGAACGCGAGCAGATGCCCGCCGCCGTCGACGACGGAGATGCATTGCGGAACGCCCATCTCCTTCGCTTTGGCCAGCGCGGCGTTGAGGAGCTTCATCGCGCCCTCCGACGTAAGCTTCAGCGAAGCAACCGTATCTGCCATGGATTCACCCCTGTGAGCGTCCGACTTGTTGCACATGATAGCCGGCGACCTTCTGATAGCGCTCGAAGATCGCCTTGAGCTCGTCCGCATTGATGACGTCCTCGAGCTTGTCGAAGCGCTTTCCGCCGGTTCGCTGCTCCACCGTGTCGACGATGACGTTGGGCGGCGCCGAGCGGTTCTGCAGCACGATGCGGCTGGTCGGCGGCAGCCGCGCGGCTTCATAGGCCTTGAGCGCCGCAGCCGGATCGTCCTCGACGGCGAGCAGCCGCGCCACGGTAGCGGCATCGATGATCGCCTGGGCGCCGCCGTTGCCACCCTGCGGATACATGGGATGGGCGGCGTCGCCCAACAGGGTCACCCGCCCGAAGGTCCAGCGCGCGAGCGGATCGCGGTCGACCATGGGATAAGAGAAGATCGCCTCGGCGCTGCGCATCATCGCCGGCACGTCGAGCCAGTCGAAGTGCCAGTCGCGATAGACCGGCAGGAAATCGTCGAGCCGTCCCGGCTTGTTCCAGTCGACCGGCACGGCCACCTCGCGCTCGATCTCCGCCACCCAGTTGACGAGCTGGTTGCCGGCCGCGTCGATATGGTCGCGGATGGGGTAGACGATGAGGGTCGAATGCCGCGCCCCGATGCGGGCGATGCTGCGCCCGGTGAGATAGGGCCGATGCCGCGTCACGCCACGCCACAGGTTGATGCCGCGGTAGGCGAACGGGCCCTCATCCGGATAGAATTGCGTCCGCACCGCCGAATGGATGCCGTCGCAGGCGATCAGCACGTCACCGTGTTGCGGTTGCAGGGAGCTGCCGTCCGACGCGACGAAGCGCGCGGTGACTTTAGCATCGGTTTGCTCGACGCCGATGCAACGGTGGCCGGTAACGAAGCTTTGCGGCCCGAGCCTCTCGCGGACGGAGTCCAACAGGACTTGGTGCAAATCGCCGCGATGAATGGAGAAATGCGGCCATCGATGGCCGGCGGCGATCCCCCATGGCTCGCGATAGACGAGCTGGCCGTGGCGGGTGAAGAAGGCGTAGTCCTGCGGCTGGCAGGCCACGGCCGCGAGCGCGTCCTGCAGCCCGAGGTCGCTGAGCTCCTTGACCGCGTGCGGCCCGAGATTGATCCCGACCCCGAGCGGGCGGATCTCCGGCGCGGCTTCGAATACCCGGATACGGCCGGCGGTCTTGGCGGCGTGGGCGGCGAGCGCCAAGGTCAGCCCGCCGATGCCTCCGCCGATAATGATGAGCTCCACGACCCACTCCGGGTGAATGCGTCTGCCGCCATCGCATATCGCGGCGTCGTGGAACCTCGCAGATGGATCGTCGGGCTGCAATATTGCCTGTGCGCGCAAGGACGTGCATTAATCGCCTGATCGACCTTCGATTGCAGGCTGCGCGCCTGTCCGCCGCATCCGAGGCCCGGCACCAATGCGTGTGAACGACGTTCGCAGCTTCGATTTCGGCCTCGGCGAGACCGCCGACATGCTGCGCACCAGCGTGCGCGATTTCGCGGCCGACCGCATCGCGCCGCGCGCCGACGAGATCGACCGCAGCAACACCTTCCCGCGCGACCTCTGGCCGGAGCTCGGCAAGCTGGGCGTGCACGGGGTCACCGTCGAGGAGGAGTGGGGCGGGGCGGGGCTCGGCTATCTCGACCACTGCGTCGCGATGGAGGAAATCTCGCGCGCCTCCGCCTCGGTCGGGCTCTCCTACGGCGCGCATTCGAATCTCTGCGTCAACCAGATCCGCCGCAACGGCAATGCCGACCAGAAACGGCGCTATCTCGGCAAGCTCATCTCCGGCGAGCATGTGGGCGCGCTCGCCATGTCCGAGCCCGGCGCTGGCTCCGACGTCGTGGCGATGAAAACGCGCGCCGAGAAGAAGGGCGACCGTTATATCCTCAACGGCAGCAAGATGTGGATCACCAACGGTCCGGAGGCCGAGACCCTCGTGGTCTATGCCAAGACCGATCCCAATGCCGGCGCGCGCGGCATCACCGCTTTCCTGATCGAGAAAGGCTTCAAGGGGTTTTCCACCGCCCAGAAGCTCGACAAGCTCGGCATGCGTGGCTCAGATACCTGCGAGCTGGTGTTTCAGGATTGTGAGGTCCCCGCGGAGAACGTGCTCGGCGGCGTCGGCGACGGGGTCAGCGTGCTGATGTCCGGCCTCGACTACGAACGCGTGGTGCTG
This sequence comes from uncultured Alphaproteobacteria bacterium, assembly GCA_963758945.1. Lineage (GTDB taxonomy): Bacteria > Pseudomonadota > Alphaproteobacteria > Rhizobiales > Xanthobacteraceae > VAZQ01. Next base: position 662,119 of record CAVWXY010000006.1, read on the forward strand.
GCAGCCGGCCCGCTCGGCATCATGCAGGCGTGCATGGACGTGGTGATGCCCTACATCCACGAGCGCCGGCAGTTCGACCAGCCGATCGGCGAGTTTCAGCTCGTGCAGGGCAAGGTCGCCGACATGTATGTCGGCATGAATGCGTGCAAGGCCTATGTCTACTCGGTGGCCAGGGCCTGCGACCGCGGCGAGACGACGCGCGAGGACGCCGCCGGCGCCATTCTCTATGCCGCCGAGAATGCGACGAAAATCGCGCTCGACGCAGTGCAACTGCTCGGCGGCAACGGTTACATCAACGATTATCCTACCGGGCGATATCTGCGCGACGCCAAACTCTACGAGATCGGCGCGGGGACGAGCGAGATCCGGCGTATGCTGATCGGTCGGCAATTGTTCGACAAGACGCGCTGATGCGATCCCCCAACATGAGCCTTCGCTCCATCACTTCGAGAGGACGTGCAGTTTTTTGCTGGGTTGTCGTCCCCGCGCAAGCGGGGACCCATCGTGCCATGCTCTGCGGTCTCTGGAATATGGGTCCCCGCCTGCGCGGGGACGACACCGTACCGTGTGGTCGTTCGGCAAGACAATGACCAGCATCCACTCTACGATCGATCTGGACTCGCGCGAATTCGCCGCCAATACCGAGGCGATGAAGGCGCTGGTCGCGGACCTGCGCGCGAAGCTCGAAGCCGCGACGCAGGGTGGCAGCGAGGAAGCCCGCGCAAGGCACGCGGGGCGTGGGAAGCTGCTCGCGCGCGAGCGGATCGACCTGCTGCTCGATCCGGGCACGCCGTTTCTGGAGCTCTCGCCGCTCGCCGCTTACGGGATGTACGGCGGCGACGTCCACTCCGCGGGCGTGATCACCGGCATCGGCCGCGTCAGCGGACGCGAATGCGTCATCGTCGCCAACGACGCCACCATCAAGGGCGGCACCTACTATCCGATGACGGTGAAGAAACACCTGCGTGCGCAGGAGATCGCGCGCGAGAACTACTTGCCCTGCATCTACATGGTCGATTCCGGCGGCGCCTTCCTGCCGCTGCAGGACGAGATCTTCCCGGACGAGCGCCACTTCGGTCGCATCTTCTACAATCAGGCGCGCATGTCGGCGGTTGGCATTCCGCAGGTCGCTATCGTCATGGGTTCCTGCACCGCCGGTGGCGCCTATGTACCAGCGATGTCGGACGAGAGCATCATCGTGCGCAAGGAGGGAACGATCTTCCTGGGCGGCCCGCCGCTGGTGAAGGCGGCGACCGGGGAAGAGGTGAGCGCGGAGGAACTGGGCGGCGCGGAGGTCCACAGCCGCCAGTCCGGCGTCACCGACTACTATGCCATCGATGACGCTCACGCCATCGGAATCGCGCGGCGCATCACCGCCAATCTCAACCGGATCAGGCGCACCTATCTCGAGCTTCGCGAGGCGCAGGAACCGCTGTTCCCGGCCGAGGAGCTTTACGGCATCGTGCCCGCGGACCCGCGCACACCCTACGACGTGCGCGACGTGATCGCGCGCATCGTCGATGCTTCCGAGTTCGAGGAGTTCAAGGCGCTGTACGGTCAGACGCTCGTCTGCGGCTTCGCCCACATTCACGGCTTTCCCATCGGTATTCTCGCCAACAACGGCATCCTGTTCAGCGAGAGCGCGCTCAAGGGCACGCATTTCATCGAGTTGGCGAGCCAGCGCAATATCCCGCTGCTGTTCCTGCAGAACATCACCGGCTTCATGGTCGGGCGCAAATACGAGGCCGGCGGCATCGCCAAGGATGGCGCCAAGATGGTGACGGCGGTCGCGACCACCAACGTGCCGAAATACACCGTCATCATCGGCGGCAGCTACGGCGCCGGCAACTACGGCATGTGCGGGCGCGCCTACGCTCCGCGTTTCCTCTGGATGTGGCCGAACGCGCGCATCTCCGTCATGGGCGGCGAGCAGGCGGCGTCGGTGCTCGGTCTCTTGCGGCAGGAGACGGCCGAGGCCAAGGGCGGGACCTGGAGCGCGGAGGAGGATGCGGCATTCAAGGCGCCGATCCGCGAGCAATACGAGCGGCAAGGCCATCCCTATTACGCCACCGCGCGGCTGTGGGACGACGGCGTCATCGACCCCGCGGATACGCGCACGGTGCTCGGCCTCGCGCTCGCCGCCGGGCTCAACGCCCCGCCGCCCGAGCCGACCCGGTTCGGCGTTTTCAGGATGTGATGGTGTCGGCCGGACACTTCGACAAGCTCTTGATCGCCAACCGCGGCGAGATCGCTTGTCGCATTATCCGCACGGCCAAGCGCATGGGCGTGCGAACGGTGGCGGTGTTCTCCGACGCCGACCGCGACGCCATGCATGTCGGGCTCGCCGATGAGGCGGTGCTCATCGGCCCGGCGCCGGCCAAGGACAGCTATCTTCACGGCGAAGCGGTGATCGAGGCGGCGCGGGCCGCGGGTGCCGGCGCGATCCATCCGGGCTACGGATTTCTCTCCGAGAATGCCGACTTCGCGCAGGCGTGCGCGGATGCGGGCTTGGTTTTCGTCGGGCCTTCCGCCGCGACCATCCACCTCATGGGCTCGAAATCGGAGGCCAAGGCGTTGATGGAAGCCGCCGGTGTGCCCGTGGTGCCGGGCTATCACGGCGCGGACCAGAGCATTACGACGCTTGCGGCTGCCGCTGATGGCATCGGCTATCCGGTCCTGGTCAAGGCCTCCGCCGGCGGCGGCGGCCGGGGCATGCGGCTCGTCGAGGCAGCCGACGCGCTGACCGAAGCGATCGCGAGCGCCAAGCGCGAAGCGGCGGCCTCGTTCGGAGAGGACCGGGTCCTGATCGAGAAATTCATCGCGAGGCCGCGGCATATCGAGGTGCAGGTGTTCGGCGACACCCACGGCAACGTCGTGTCGCTGTTCGAGCGGGAATGCACGCTGCAGCGTCGGCATCAGAAGGTGATGGAGGAGGCGCCCGCGATTGCCATCACCGCCGAGCGCCGCGCGGAAATGTCGGCTGCGGCGCGCGCCGCAGCGCAGGCCGCAGGCTATGTGAGCGCCGGCACCGTCGAGTTCATTGTCGACGCGGCGGCCTTCTACTTCATCGAGATGAACACGCGGCTGCAGGTCGAGCATCCCGTGACGGAGATGATCAGCGGCATGGACCTCGTGGAATGGCAATTGCGGGTCGCCTTGGGCGAGACGCTGCCGCTTGCTCAGGAGGCGATCCGGGCCGACGGCCATGCGATCGAGGCGCGGATTTATGCCGAGGACGCCGGCAAGGGCTTCCTGCCGGCCATCGGAACAATCCGCGGCTGGCGCGAGCCGGCAGGCGAGGGGATCCGCGTCGATACCGGATTTCGCGCGGGCGATTCGGTCACGCCCTACTATGATGCGCTGCTGGCGAAGCTGATCGCCTTCGGCAGCGATCGCGCGCAGGCGCTTTCCCGAATGGTCGCGGCGCTGGGCGAATTCGAGATCGCGGGAGTGACGACCAATCTCCCGTTTCTCAAGGCGTTGGCGAGCCATCCGCAAGTCGTGCGCGGCGAAATCGACACCGGCTTCATCGAGCGTGAGCTGGCCGCGCTCACGCGCGCAAGCCCCGCGCTCGCGCCGCTTGACCTTGCCGCGGCCTGCGTCGCTGTCCTCGTGCGCGAGCAGAGACCTTCGTCCGCGCCGACCTCGCCGTGGGACCGCAGCGACGGCTGGACCATTACCGGCCGCCGCAGCCGCCGCTTGAGCTTCCGGCACGGCCCGGAGCGATACGACGCCGTGCTGTGGTACGGCCGAGAGGGGTTGAGCTTGCAATGCAATGGTAGCAACGCGCGGCTGCAATTCGTCCCGCGCGAAGGTGCGCTGTTCGACCTGTGCCTCGGCGACGCGCCGGAGCGGGCGTCGGCGATCTGGTCCGGCCGCGACCTCGATCTGACGACGCCGCGCGGGCGTCTCAAGCTGGCTTGGATCGATCCGTTCGCGGCCGATGTGTCCGAAATCGCGGCGGCAAGCCGCATCGTCGCGCCGATGCCGGGTACGGTGACGCGCATACTCGTCGAGGCGGGCGCCGATCTCGAACGCGGAGCGCCGCTCATCGTGCTGGAGGCGATGAAAATGGAGCATACGCTGCGCGCGCCTGCCGCCGGGCGCCTGATGGCGTTGAAATGCACCGTCGGCGATTTCGTGCAGGAGGGCACGGAACTCGCCGATTTCGAGCCGGTTGCAGATTGAATTTGTTCATGGAGGCGGGAATTGACATCGAGCCGCTCGTCGGGTTTCGCGCGAGTGGTCACAGGTTGGAAATGGACACGCAGGTTCTCATCGTCGGAGCAGGGCCCACGGGCTTGACGCTGGCCATCGATCTCGGCCGGCGCGGGGTGCGCTGCATGGTCGTCGAGCAGAAGGAGGCGCCGCAGTTTCTCCCGAAGATGGAACGCTGCAACGCCCGCACCATGGAGATCTACCGGCGCATGGGCATCGCGGACAAGGTCCGCGCCGCCGGGCTGCCCGCGCATTGTCCCATGGACATCTTCATCGTGTTGTCGCTCATCGAGCCGCCGCTGGTGCACCACGTGCACCCGTCCGTGGCGCAGGCGAAGGCGCGCATCGCCAAGTCCGAAGACGGGAGCGAGCCGCTCGAGCCCTATCAGCTCATCTCGCAGTACACGCTCGAGCCGCTCTTGAAGTCGATCGCCGAGACCCTGCCGAGCGTCACCGTCCGCTACGGCTGCGAGCTTACGTCTTTCGCCCAGGATGCGGCCTGCGTCACGGCGCAGGTCAAGACCAAGGCCGGCACGTCCGTGGTGCGCGCCGCCTATATGGTCGGCTGCGACGGCGGCAACAGCGTGGTGCGCCGGGAGCTCGGCATCAAGCTCGACGGCGAGGCCAATATCCAACAGTTGCGCCAGGCGCTCTATTATTGCGCCGACCTCTACGAGCGCATCCCGATCGGCAAGGGGCGCCACTACCATGTCGCCGATGCCGAGGGCAGCTTCCTGATCGTCCAGGATTCGACCCGGCATTTCACCCTGCATTCGGTGGTCGAGACCGACGCGGACATGGCGCGGATGTTCGAGCGCGTGGTGGCGATGCCGGTCAAATACGAGATGCTCTATGTCGGACAGTGGAAGATGAACCTGCTGCTCGCCGACCGCTACGGCGAAGGCCGCGTGTTCCTCGCCGGCGACGCCGTGCACCTCGTCATCCCCACCGGCGGGCTCGGCATGAATACCGGCGTCGGGGACGCCATCGATCTCGCCTGGAAGCTCGCGGCGACGCTTCAGGGCTGGGGCGGGCCCAGTCTGCTCGGCTCCTACGAGATCGAGCGCCGGCAGGTGGGCGCGCGCAATGTCGCGGCGTCGGGTTTTGCCGCGGCGGGACGCCGGACGTGGCGCCGGCTCTACCGGCCGGAAATCCGCGAGCAGACGCCGACCGGTGCCGCGCTGAGGCGCGAGCTCGCCCGCGTCGCCGACGTCGAGCAGCACAAGGCGAGCGAGATGATCGGCGCCGAGCTCGGCTACCGCTATGTCGGCTCGCCGCTGATCGCGGCGGAGCCCGACGAAGGCCCCGAGCACAATTTCATGGCCTATGTCCCGACGACTTGGCCGGGCGCGCGGCTGCCGCATGTGTGGCTCGATGACGGGAGCGCGATGCAGGACCGCATCGGCCATGGCCTCGGCTATACGCTGCTACGGCTGGGCGGTACGCGCGCCGACACCGGAGCGCTGCGGCGGGCGTTCGCGGCGCTCGGCGCGCCGCTCCAGGTTCTCGACGTTCCCGATGCGCGCGCGCGCGACGTCTACGGCCACGATCTCCTGCTGCTGCGGCCGGATATGCACGTGGTCTGGCGCGGTCATGAGATGCCGCCGGAGCCCGAAAGGTTGGCGGCGCTGGCGACCGGCCACTGAATCAAGACCGCGTATGTGGCTTGGCGCACGCAGGCGCTACTTCGCCGTCGTGCCGCCGTCGATCGGGATCACCGCGCCGGTAATGAAGCTTCCGGCGGGTGATGCCAGCAGCAGTGCCAATCCCTTGATCTCGTCGGGCCGGCCGAGGCGCCCCATCGGCACCGTGGCGGCGAATTTCTCGACCACGTCGCGCTCGCGATGCAGCCGACCGCCGGCGATATTGGTCAAGAACGGGCCAGGAGCGATGGCATTGACCCGCACGTTATGGGAGGCCAGGTCGACGGCGGCTTGACGGACGATATTTCCGACCGCGGCCTTCGCCGCGACGTAGCCGTAGCCGACCAGCGGATCCGCGCGCAAACCCGCAATCGACGTGGTGGCGATGATGCTGCCGCTGCGCTGCCGCTTCATGTGGGCGGCCGCGAAGCGGATGGTCATGAACGTCGCCGTCAGGTTCAAGTCGATGACGCGCCGAAACAGCGTGACGTCCATGGCGTCGATGGTGCCGTTTTGCGACAATTCGAAGCCCGGCCCCGAGCTGACACCGGCATTGGCGAAGACGGCGTCGAGGCGGCCGTGCCGCTGCCGGGTGCTGTCGATCGCGGCGCGCAGGGTCTCGGTGTCGCCGATGTCCACGACGGCTTGCTCGACTGCGCATCCCATGGACTTCAGGCGCGACGCCGCGTGGTCGAGCCCAGGCGCGTCCATGTCGGTGAGAACGACACGCGCACTGTTTTCGGCCATCACTTCGGCAAACGCGAGACCAAGGCCGCTCGCCGCGCCCGTAACGAACGCGACGTGGCCTTCGATGTTGAACAAGTCTCGTTGCTTCATCTCGGCTCCTTGTCCGTTGCGGGCCGTCACACTATCACGCGCCGAACCAGGCGCGGCATCGCGTCACATCGGCGTCGCCCGCCTCTTCACCGCAGCGGGCGGGCAAGGGTTGCGGATGCGCCCATCGATTGCCTATCGCCCGCGTCATGCCGTATCAATGCGCGGTCTAGTCGAGAACGGGAGGATGCATTGACCGCGATTCCGAAAGCTCTGCACGAGCACATCAACACCGCCTACCCGGCGCATGTGTGCCTGGTCGGAACGGCCCTGCCGAACGGGTATGCGCAGATCACGCCGCGCGGCAGCACGATGGTCTACGACGACGAGCACTTCGCGCTCTGGGAGCGCGGCCGGGGATCGACCAATGCCAGCCTCGTGGACGGGACCAAGGTCACAATCTTTTTCCGCAAGCCGCCGCTGCGGGAGTCCGGCTTGTTGCCGCGCGGCGGCATCGCGCGCTTCTACGGTACGGCGACGATCTACAAATCCGGTCCGATCTATGAAGAGATCTGGAACCGTCTCATCGAGCCCGAGAAGAAGAGCGATCCGGAGAAGAAGGGTTTCGGCGTTCTCATCAAGGTGGACCGCGCGGAAGACCTGGGCGGGGCGGCGCTCACGCTCGCATGATTTCTATGCCAGCAGCACGATCGAGCCCGTGGTCTTGCGCGCTTCCATGTCGGCGTGGGCGCGCGGCGCGTCTTGCAGCGGATAGGTCCTGCTGATCTCGATCTTGATCTTGCCGCTACCCACCATGGCGAAGAGATCGTCGGCCGCGGCGAGCAGCTCGGCGCGGGTGACGGTGTAGTTCGACACGCTCGGATGGGTGAGATAGATGGAGCCGAGCGCGCCGAGCCGGCGCGGCGGCATCGGGTCGGGGTCGCCGGAGGCTTCGCCGAAGGAGGCCATCACCCCGCGCCGGCGCAGGCACCGCAGCGATCCCTCGAATGTCGCTTTGCCGACGGAATCGTAGACTACCGGCACGCCTTCGCCGTTGGTGATCTCGCGCACCCGCTCGGCAAAATCCTCCCGCGTGTAAACGACGGCGTGATCGCAGCCGTGGGCACGGGCCACGGCGGCCTTCTCGTCGCTGCTCACGGTGCCGATCACGGTCGCGCCGAGAAGCTTCGCCCATTGGCACATGATCAGGCCGACCCCGCCGGCGGCGGCGTGGATCAGGATCGTGTCACCGGGGGCGACCTTGTAGGTGTCTTTCAGCAGCGAGCGCGCGGTCATGCCGCGGATCATCATCGAGGCGGCGGTACGCGCGTCGATGCCGGCGGGCAAGGCAATGAGGCGTGCCGCCGGGACGATTCGGAATTCGGCATAGGAGCCTTCCGGCATGCCGGCATAGGCGACGCGGTCGCCGACCGAGAAACCGTCGACCTCGGGTCCGACCGCGTCGATCACGCCCGCGCTTTCGAGCCCGATCCCGGAGGGAAGCGACTTGACCGCGTGCGCCCCGCGCCGCATCAAGACGTCGCGATAATTGACCGCGACCGCGGTGTTGCGCATGCGGACCTCGCCGCGGCCGGGCGCGCCCAGCTCGATGTCCTCGAAGCGCAGTACCTCGGGTCCGCCGTGCCGATCGAAACGAAACGCCTTGCTCATGCCGCCAGCTCTTTCGCAAGCTGCTCCATCATCTCGGCGAGGTCGTCGAGCGCGTTGAAGCGCGGCTGCGCCGCGACGTGCGGCGACAGCACCACGTTATCGAACCCGAGCAGCTCGTCGTCGCCGCGGCCGGGCGCCTCGTAAAGCGGATCGAGCGCGAAGCCGCCGAGGCGACCCGAGTTCAGCGCCTCGATCAGCGCCGCGCGGTCGACGATGTCGGCGCGCGAGATGTTGACGAGACACGCCCCGGGCTTCATCCGGGCGAATTGGGCGCGGCCGATGAATGCCTGCGTCCCCGGTCCGCTCGGCAATTGCGGCACGACCCAATCGCTCTGCGCGAGCAGCTCGTCGAGCGACGCGTAGCTCACCTTCAGCTCGCGCTCATCCGCTTCGGAGAGCCGACTGCGCTGGTGATAGAGGATCCGCATCCCGAACGCCGCCGCCCGGATTGCGATCTCGCGACCGATCTCGCCGAGACCGATGATGCCGAGCGTCGCCGCATGCAGCGTGCGCAGGCCGGGAATGCGCGGCCAGTTCGAATTCGGCGTGTGGCGGCGGTCGAACGGCTGGTAGCGGTAGCCGATCTCCGCGAGCTGCTCGACGCTGATGCGGCCGGTCAGGCGATGCAGCTTCCTCGCGAGCGTAAGCATCAGCGCGATCGCGTGCTCGGCGCAGGCGATGTTGGCGCGGCGCCGGATGGTCAACACCTTGACGTCCCTCGCGGCGCAGGCGGCGGTATCGATGTTGCGCGGCTTGAAGCCGTATTTCTGCACGACGCGCAGATCGCCCCCGATTGCGAGCTCCGCTTCGCCGACCTTGAGCGACTCGACCACGAGCGCGCGGCTGCCGGGCAGGGCGGCGCGCATCTTCTCCTGCGTGTCGACCAGCCGCACCTCGCACGGAAACAGCGCGCCGATGCGCGCGCGCAGGCGCTCGCAATAGCCGGCGAAATCGGGCTCGTCGTGGGCGAAGAAATCGGCGTAAGCGTCGCGGCGCTCGGCGGACGTGCTGGGATCGAGCACGATGCCGACCACGCGCAGGAAGCGGTCGTCTTCGACCACCAAAGCCCTGGCTGCCGGCACGGTGAAAACCCCGCCACGTTTCAAGGTGCGGCGGGCTCGAGATCGAGCTCGAGCGCCTGCAGCACGCGTGCGTTCATATTGTAGGTGCCCACGAGCACCGTCAATTCCACGATTCCCCGCGCATCGAAATGGCGTTCGACCTCGGCGAACACGGCGTCGGGCACTGTGATGTCGCGGGTCATCGTATCGGCATAAGCCAGCGCGGCGCGCTCGCGCGCACTGAAGAACGTCGAGGCTTGCCAGTCCGCGAGCGCGTCGCATTCTGCGAGCGACAGCCCGTCGGCCAGCGCCAGGGACGGCACGTGCTGGCGCAGCACGTATTGCGATTTGGCGAGATGGCCCATGCGGATGATGATGATCTCGCGTAGCCTGCCGTCGAGCGTGGTCTTCCATCGCACCGCGTTGGAGTGGTTGAACCAGCTCTCGGCGAGCGCCGGGCTGTTGAGCAGCATGCGGTAGATGTTGATCAGCTTGCCGCGCCGTCCGGCGCGGTACTTCTCGATTGCGTCGGCGAGCTCCGGATGGTCTTGCTCTCGGATCAGCGGCACGCGCGCCATTACGTCACTCCATCTCGTTCTTGAAACCGGTCGCCCGCGGCGCCTGGTCCGGACGCAGACCTCGCCGATCGCCGCCGCTCACGTCGTCGCCTCGATCATGGCGCGCAGTTCCGGCGTCACCTCGGGCATGATCCCGAACCAGGCGCGGAACGCGGGCCGTGCCTGATGCAGCAGCATGCCGAGCCCGTTCACGGTGGGATTGCCGCGCTCGCGGGCCGCCGCCAGGAGCGGCGTCTCGCGCGGAATATAGATGATGTCGGAGACCAGCGCGTGCGGCGGCAGCGCGGCGAGCGCAAGGTCGAGCGGGGGCGCGCCGACCATGCCCTGGCTGGTGGTGTTGACCAGCATCGCCGCGCCGGCGAGCGCGGCCTCCCGGTGCTCCCACGCCAGCGCCTTGACCGGACCGCCCAATTCTCGTTCCAGCGCGTGCGCACGGGCGAGCGTACGGTTGACCAGACGAATCTCGCGCGCGCCCTGGTCGATCAGGCTCACCAGCACCGCGCGTGCCCCGCCGCCGGCGCCGATCACCACGATGGGACCGGCATCGGCGCGCCAGGCAGGCTGCGCCTCGCGAATGCTCTCGATATAGCCGAAGGCGTCGTGGTTGTGCCCGTCGAGCGAACCGTCGGGCGCCACCACGACGCAGTTGACCGCCCCGATGCGGCGCGCGACCGCATCGACCCGGTCGACGATGGCGAGCGCGGCTTCCTTGTGCGGAATCGTCAGGTTGCAGCCGGAAAAGCCGAGTGCCGGCAGCGCCCGCAACGCGGCGCGCAGCCCCTCGGCCTTGATTGCGAGCGGCAGATAGGCGCCGGCGAGCCCGTATCGCGCGAGCCAGTAATTGTGCAGCTCGGGCGAGCGCGAATGCATGATCGGGAAGCCCATCACGCCGGCAAGGAGGAAGCGATCGGGATGCGTCATCGGTCAGTCAGGGCGATCGTCATGGCAGTCAAAGCCCGTTCGAGCTCTCCCGGTTGTGGCCGCCCGCCGCCATCCCTACATAGCATTTGCAACAGGCGGCAAGACCGCGATGGAACGACCCGTGCCGGACACCAACCGACCCCGCGTCGAGCCGGAAATCATCCCTCCGGGCCACCCGGACGCGCGCCGGGGCGCGCGGATGTCGGCCGACGGCCGCAGTACCCAGCGCATCTACGTCGCGCGCGTCGGCCCGTTCGGGCTCGCCATGGCGGTGCTCGCGGTCGCGATCATCGCCGCTCTGGCGCTGCTGCTGGTGTTGGGGGCGTTCGTGATCCTGGTTCCGCTCGCCGGCCTGGTCCTGGCCGCCGCCGTCATTTTCAGCATGTTCCGCGGCTCATTTCGCCGGCGCTACTGAGCGCGGCTGCGGCCGCACCCTTCCCCACGGCGTAATCATCCCGATGCGCAGGTATGGCGCAAAATTGTTGCGGGCTGGTACCTGAGGTACCAGCCCGCCAGCCTTATCATGGACATTATTACGAGATCGTCCGAGGGGTGCGGACGCCGCAATCAGAGCGCGTGCACGCCGGATTGCTTGAGCAGGTCGGCCATCTTGCTGCGGGCGTAGAACATGCGCGTCTTTACGGTCGCCGCCGGCACCCCCACGATCTGCGCGACCTCGTCGACCGACTTCTCGTGATAGTAGACGAGGTCGATGACTTCGCGGTGGGCCGGGGAGAGTTGGGTCAGGCACTTCTGCACGAGGATGGCGCGATCCTTGGTATTGACCACGGTCTCCGGATCGTCGGCGGTGTCCTCGATGCTGGCCGCCATCTGGTCGTCCAGGTGCTCGTCGGTGCGCCGACGCAGCGCCGAGAGCGCCTTGTAGCGTGCGATCGCGAGCAGCCAAGTCGAGACCTGGGACTTCGATTCGAAGCCTTCGGCCTGCCGCCAGACGTCGAGGAACACCTCGCTCACGAGGTCCTCGGCGAGCGATTGATTGCCCGTCTGGCGTAGAATGAAGCGATACACCCGCACGTTGTGCCGAGCGTAGAGCACCTGCATGGCGCGCTTGTCGCCATCGGCGATCAGCTCGATCAGCGCCTCGTCCGAGGTGTCCTGGACGGGCACCCGGAAGCGGGGCGGCGCGACATCGCGCAGCACATACTGAGTTTGCATGACGATCCCCTATTAATCAGCCCTTAAGCAAACTGACTAACAGACACCTGTTGCTTGGATGTTACGTCGGGGAGGAAAAATGGTTTCGTCGTTATGGGCAATTATTTCGTCGCAGCGCTCGGGACGAAATAAAGGTGCTATCATACCGCAGATTATGTCGTGGGGTGAGACATTTTTGCTTCAGTCCAGCGAAGATGTTTCGCCGGTGGGCGAGAACAGATAGCCGCCCCCGCGCACGGTACGGATCACGGACGGATGGGCGGGATCCGGCTCGATCTTGCGGCGGATGCGCATGATCCGCAGATCGATCGCCCGGTCGAAGGCCTCGGCGTCGCGGGCATTGGCCAGTTCGAGCAGACGGTCGCGCGAGAGGACGCGCTTGGGATTGGCGGCGAACACCTTCAGCAGGCCGTATTCCGAGGCCGTGAGCGGATGCTCGTTGCCTTCGTCGTCGCACAGCGCCTGGGCGTTGTGGTCGAGCCATTTGGTCCCGAAGCGCACGCGGGAATGGTCGGGCGCCGGCGTCGGGGCGGCTGGCGCTTGCGCCGCCGGCTGCGGTCCAGCGCCGCTCCTGCGCAGCACCGAGCGAATGCGGGCGAGGAGCTCGCGCAACTCGCAGGGCTTGGCGAGGTAGTCGTCCGCGCCGAGCTCGAGGCCGACCACCCGATCGATGGCGCTGGCGGTCGCGGTGAGCATGATGACCGGAATGCTGGACCGCCGCTTGAGATCGCGGATGATCGAAAGACCGTCCTCCTCCGGCATGTTGAGATCGAGGACGATCAGGTCCGGCATCTGCTGCGCGATGGTCTGGCGCAGGCTTGCACCACCGTCGCACAGGCTGACGCCGAAGCCGTGCATGCGCAGATAGTCGCCGACCATTTCGCGCGCGGGTTGCTCGTCGTCGACGACTACGATGTGCTGCGCCTGGCTCATGTCACCGGCAACGTCATTTTGAAGGTCGCGCCCATTCCGGGACCCGCGCTCTCGACCGTGATGCGCCCGCCATGCAGATCGACGATGCGCTTGACGATCGAAAGTCCCAGGCCGGTCGAGGTTTCGCCGGCGGTCGGCTTCGCCGAAAGCCGCTGGAAACGCCCGAACAGCCGGGAGATGTCTTCCGGCGACAGGCCGGCGCCCTGATCCCTGACTTGCACGAGTATACCGTTCTCCTCACGCGCCACCAAGAGATCGATGGATCCGCCGATCGCCGTATACTTGATGGCATTGCTCACGAGATTGTCGATGGCGTCGCGGATACGGTCGGAGTCGCACATCGCGGCGTGATCGGGAGGCGCAATGACGGTAACCGACTGCTTCTTTCTCGCGGCGATCGGCCGGTTTGCGTCCGCCACCTCCTGCACCAGGACCGAGATATCGACGGGCTCGCGCCGGATGGTGATGTCGAGCGCGTCGGCCATCGCGTCCGAGACGAGATCGTCGACCATCTCGGTGAGCCGATTGGCCGCGTCGCGAATATAGGCGATCTGCGCGGTGACGCTGTCGTCGAGCGCGCCGGCGCCGGAGATCATCTCTTTCAGTATTTCGGTGCGGCCGAGAATCACCCCCAGCGGATTCTTCAGGTCGTGGGCGACGGTGCCGAGGATCTCGCTCTTGAAGGAATTGGCCTGTCGCAGCCGCGCCCATTGTGCCGCCAAGCGGCGGTTGGCGTTGGTGAGATCCTGGGTGCGCGCAGCGACGCGCTCCTCGAGTCGGGTATTCGCGCGCTGCAGCTGCTCGTAGAGGATGACGTTGTCGAAGGCGATGGAGAGCCGGCTGCAGAAGATCTCGACCAGCGCGCGGTCGGTGTCGGAGAGATGCCGTGCCGCCTCGAGCACGACCACGACCTCGCGCCCGCTCAGAGTCTTGATGTAGAGCACCGATCGGCGCGACGAGAACTCGTGGTGGCGCCGCGAGAACGCCTCCTCGACCAGCGCCCGCAGGTCGCGCTCGAGAATTTGCGAGACGTCGCTGCCGATGAACCGGCTGTAGCAGCCGGAGCCGGCGAGCACCGAGAAGGTCTCGTGCGCGTTCTGCCCCTCGCGCAAGACCAGAATCCCCGCGCAGTCGACGTTGAGCAGCGACGCGATCTGCGTGAGCACGCCTTCCGCCAGTCGCTGCATCGACTTGAAGTCGAACAGCGCCGACGCCGCCTCGATGATGATTTCGAGTCCGCGGCGGGTCTCCATCATGCGCTGCAACTGCTGGTGGCTGCGCAGCGCGGCCGTCAGCGCCGTGAACAGCTTGTCGGCGGTGAGCTCGGTCTTGGCCTTGTAGTCGTTGATGTCGTAGTCGACGATGACCCGCCGCTCCGGCGCCTGGCCCGGCTGGCCGGTACGCAGGATGATCCGCACCGTCTCGTTCTTGAGCTCCTTGCGGATGAATTCCACCAGGCCGAGCCCGGCGGTGTCGCTCTCCATGATGACGTCGAGCAGCACGACGGCCACGTCCGCGTGCCTGCGCATCAGCTCGCGCCCCTCAGCCGCGGAATAGGCCGAGAGGATTTCGAGCCCTTGCCCGTTCAGGCGGTAGTCGGAGAGCGCGAAGCGCGTGCCGTCGTGCACGGCCGGCTCGTCGTCGATCACCGCGATCTTCCAGCGCGGGCCTTGCTCCGGAGGCTCGTCGCCCGGACCCTCGATCAGCTGGACGATGTCGTCGTCAGCCATGTGCCTTGTCCATTATTGCCGCGGGCTGAACCGGCGGCGATTCGCCGGGCGCCACGCGTGGGATGGTGATACGGAACCGCGTGCCCCAGCCGAGCCTCGATTCGAAGCCCAGGTGGCCGCCCAGCTGCTGGGTCACGAGATTGAAGATGATGTGAAGGCCGAGGCCGGTTCCGCCCGCGTTGCGGCGGGTGGTGAAGAACGGGTCGAGCGCGCGCCGCTGCGTCTCCTCGGTCATGCCCACGCCGTCGTCGGAGACGAAGATGTCCACGTCGTCGCGGACTTGTCGCGCCTCGACGATGATGCTTCCGGCGCGGCCGTCGGGAAAGGCGTGGACGACGCTGTTGAGGAACAGGTTGGTCAAGACCTGGCCGTAGGAGCCGGGATAACTGTCCATCATGATGCCTGTCGGCATGTCGATGGTCAGCGAAATCTGCGACTTCTTCAGCACGGGGCGCAAGCTGGCGACGATCTGATCGGTCGATTCTCGCAGATCGAACGGGCGCCGCTCCGCGTGGCTGCGGTCGACGGCGACCTGCTTGAACGATTGCACCAGTTCGCCCGCGCGCTGGAGATTGGCCACCAGCTGGTTGGCGGCGTCGCGCCCGCCCTCGAGGAATTCGTCGAGCCGCGAGCGCCGCAGCGGACCGGAACCGACCTCCTTGGCGAAGTCGTCGCACCTGCGCGCAAAGCTCGAGGCCACCGTGAGGCTGATGCCGATGGGATTGTTCACTTCGTGCGCGACGCCGGCGACGAGACCGCCGAGCGCCGCCAGCTTTTCGGCAGCGATGAGGTTCTGTTGTGCCTCGCGCAAATCCTCGAGCGCCTCCTCGGCGCGTTCCTTCGATGCCCGCAACTCGTTTTCGGCCTTGCGTTTGGCTATGGCGTTCTCGCGAAACACCGCGACCGCGCGCGCCATCTCGCCGATCTCGTCGCGGGCATGCGTACCTTGAATGGGCTGATCGTATTTTTCCGACACGACCGCGTGCATCGCCTCCATGATCTCCTTGAGCGGCAGGATGATGCTGCGCGCGATCAGCACGCCGATGACGACGATCAGGGTCAGGAAGATCACGGCGACCAGTGCGACGTTCTGATAGATGTCGGCGAGGGTGTGATCGAAACTCCCTTGCGCCTGCAGCTCGCGCAGCGTCATCTGCGAGGAGAGCTTGTTGATCACCGCGATCATGGCGGCCTGGTTGTCGTCGATCGCCGTCTGTAGCAGGTTGGTGCGCATGGCGAACTGCTCGGCCAGCGTCTTCATTCCGTCGCGGAACGCGGCGGCGCGCTGGGCCAGCGCGGTCAGCGCCGAGCGCTGCAGATTGTTCTCGGCGAGATCGATCATCACCGGGATGGTCTGTTCCACGGTCGCGATGTTGCGTCGGGCTTCGTCGGCGGCATCCGAGGCGAGCGACAGGTAGAAGGCATTGGCGGCGACCAGGCCTGCGGTGAAGGCCTCGCGTGATTTTCCCAGCGACGGCAGCAGCAAGGCATCCCGTTTGCCGATGGCGCCCTCGATGATGGCATAAAGTCCTGCCATCTCCTTTGCCGGCTTGAGCACGTCGTTCTCGTAAGTGTGCGAGATCGTGGTCTGCACCGCGCGCACCTCACCGAAGCCCTGGAGGAAGCGTTCGGTCACCGCGCGCAATTCGTCGGCAGAGCCGGAGAGAACGGGATCCACGGCGCCGCGGTTGCGCAGCGTGCTCAGGACCTCGCCGTGCAGTCCCAGGATTTCCGTCAGCACCTCCTGGCTCGGCTGATTGATGTAGCGGTGGATCAAATTCTGCAGGCGGCTGGCCTCGCTTTCGAGCAGGACGAGGAGCTTGTCGGATTCGCGCACCCTGCGCACGTCGTCCCAGGCGCGGCTCAACACGTTGGCGCCGTTCCAAATCAGCGCCGCGAGGATCACCGCGACCGTGGCATTGAGGGCGGCGATCGACAACAGCCGCCACCTGATCGGCAGCACCCGAACGAAGCTCTCGGTCTCCAGGTCAAGGCTTCGCCGCGGCCGCGTGGCGTGCGCAGCCGACTGCTCATCCTTGAGGGCGACCAAATCGAAGCTCATTGAACCTGGCGAATACGCTCGATCAGCCGGCGCAAACCCGGATCCGTCACGTCCTTTGCGTAGATGGCGGTCATGGCGTTCTCGAACGGCTTGCGGTCGAAATCCTCGACGATCGTGTTGCCGGCGGCACGCGCCTGCTGACGCGAACGCTCCTCCAGTCCGCTCCAGAGACCGCGCATGAAGGTGCTAGATTTGCGCGCAGCGTCGCGAAAAATCTCCCTGTCCTCGGCCGACAGGCTTTCCCACGCGCGCAGCGACATGACAAGTACCTCCGGCCCCATCGTGTGCTCCGTCAAGGTATAATACGGCGCAAGCTTGTAATGGTTGGTCGTGACATAGGAGGGCCAGTTGTTCTCCGCGCCGTCGATCAATCGGGTCGACAACCCGGTCAGCACCTGCCCGTAGGGAAGCTCGATCGGCTCCGCCCCGAGCGCCCTGATCATGTCGGACATCAGCTCGGATTGCTGTACCCGGATCCGCAATCCCTTCATGTCCGCGAGCGTGCGAACCGGCTTTACGCTGTTGTAGATCGATCGCGATCCCGAATCATAGAAAGTCAGGCCGACGAAGCCGTGCTGCTGGAAACCGGCCAGGATCTCCTCGCCGATGGCGTGATCGAGCACCTTGTGAAGATGATCGAACGAGCGGAACAGGAACGGCAGCGCGAGCGTGTTTGCGGCGGGTATCAGGGAGCCGATCGGGGCGACATTGGTGCGATTGAGATCGATGGCGCCGACCCGGGTCTGCTCGATGGTGTCCTTTTCCTCCCCCAACTGGCGCGAGTGGAAGACGCGAATGTGGTGGCGGCCGCCGGTCCGCTCCTCGACCTGGCGGGCCATGAACTGCAGCGCCTGCACAGTCGGATAGTCCTCCGCCTGGGTATCGGCAACGCGGAACTCGCGCGCGCTGGCGGCCGGAAGCGCCAGCCCGACGGCAACCCATAGGGCCGCGGCCCGGCAGAAATTCCCATGTGAAATGAGGGACATGACTCCTGCTCGTTGGAGAAGGCGGCGCTTTCGAGACTATTCGCATCGGCCGAAGGCCGTCAATCGAGGCTGACGGCGCACCGTTGCAGCCGAGCATGCGTCGGGCCCCGGCAATAATCGGGTTGAGGGTGCCGAAAAAAGCGGGCCAAGATGGCCGCGCGCCTTCGAACCCATGTCCGGGACCATCTCATGCCGTATTTGACCACCGACGACGAGATCAGGCTGTTCTACGAGGAAACCGGGTCCGGAATCCCGGTGGTCTTCGTGCACGAATTCGCGGGGGACCGCCGCTCCTACGAGCCCCAGCTGCGCTACTTCGGCCGACGCTACCGCTGCATCGCCTACAATGCGCGCGGCTACCCGCCCTCGGACGTCCCCGCCGACGGCGAACGCTATTCGCAGGATCGCGCGCGCGACGACATCCGCGCCGTGCTCGATGCCCTCGACATCGACAGCGCGCACGTGGTCGGGCTGTCGATGGGCGGCTTTGCTACGCTGCATTTCGGCTTCACCTATCCCGCCCGCACGCGCTCGCTGGTGATCGCAGGATGCGGATATGGTGCCGCGCCCGGCGAGCGGCAAAAATTCGCCGACGAAGCCGAGAATTCTGCCGCCCAGTTCGAGGCGCTCGGCATGGCCAAGGCGAGCGAAACCTACGCGGTCGGCCCCACGCGCGTGCAGTTTCAGAACAAGGATCCGCGCGGCTGGAAGGAATTCGCCGGGCAATTGGCCGAGCATTCCTCCCAAGGCTCGGCGCTGACCATGCGCGGCGTGCAGAAGCGCCGGCCCTCTCTGTTCGATCTCGTCGACAAGATGCGGACGATCACCGCGCCGACCTTGATCATGACCGGAGACGAAGACTGGCCCTGCCTGGAGCCGGCCCTGCTCATGAAGCGGACGATCCCGACCTCCGCGCTCGTCGTGATGCCGAACGCCGGGCATCTCATCAACCTCGAAGACCCTGATGCCTTCAATCGACATCTCGCCGACTTCTTCCACGCAGTCGATGTCGAGGCCTGGCCGAAGCGGGATGCGCGGGCGCTCGCAGCGTCGATCCTCGGCGGCCGGTGACCGAACGCGACGTCAGGTTGCCACTTGCTCGCGTTCCGTGCTTTGCGCAATCTGCGCGTTGTGTATAGTTATGGTCCATAAAAAGTAAGGGGAGGAAATGATGATAAGCAAGGACAAGCACCGGGCGTCGGCCATCACGCGCCGCAAGGCGCTCGAAGCGACCATCGCCGGCTCCGCACTTCTCGCTGCCCCTGCGTTCCTGCGCCGGGCGGATGCGGCCACTCCGATCAAGATCGGCATTCCGACGGTGATCACCGGCGGCTACGCCATCCTCGGCAGCCAGGTGATGCGCACCTGCAAGCTGGTCAAGAAGATGACCGACGCCAAGGGCGGAGTGATCGGGCGCCCGATCGAGTTCCTGTTCCAGGACACGCAAGGCGATCCGGCCACATGCGTGCGCAAGACGCAGGAGCTGGTCGAGCGCGACGACTGCCGCATTCTCACCGGCGTCATCGTCTCTTCGGAAGCCGCCGCCATGTTGCCGAAGCTCGAAGAGTGGAACGCCGTCTTCCTCTCGCACGGCTGCGGCGACGGCCGGCTCACGGCGGAGCTGTTCGTGCCGCGCTTCTTCCGCGCCAATACGTCGGCGCCGATGGGTGCGCGCGCGCTCGCGCTCTATCTCAAGGATGCGCCCGAGAAGAAGTTCATCGCGATGGCTTCCGACGCCGCCTGGGGCCGGTCCAGCAACGCCGCCTTCGAGGAGCAGATCAAGGCGGTCGGCAAGGAGCTTCTCGACAAGATCTACGCGCCCGTCGGCAACAAGGACTATTCCACCTACATCACCAAGATCCTGCAATCCGGCGCGCAGGGCTGCTACGTCGCGCTGCAGGGCGACGAGGCGCGGGCGTTCTACTCGCAGGCCGCCCAGTACGGCCTCGCCCAGCGCGTGCAGTTTTTCACCGAAATCGTGGCGCAGGCCGACATCAAGGTGCTCGGCAAGGATGCGCTCGGTCTGGTCGGCTCCTCGCGTTATCCCGTCACCTACGACATTCCGCAGAACCGGGCGTTCGTCTCCGCCTTTCAAGCCGAGTACAAGAACGAGATCCCGGACTGGACCGATGGCGAGATCTATCAGGCGCTGATGATCCTGTTCGCGGCCATCGAGAAGGCGGGCTCGGCCGAGCCGATGAAGATCGTCGCGGCGATGGAGGGCCTCGACGTCACCAGCGTCAAGGGGCCGGTGCTGATGCGCAAATGCGACCATCAGGGCGAGAACCAGGGCTTCGTGGTGAAGGTCGCCAAGAACGACAAGTTCGCCGAGCCGGTCGGCGAGATCGTCAAGATCTATCCGCGCGAGATGACGACGCCGGATTGCCGAAGCGCCAGCTTCCGCAACCGCTGACGCCGAGCTTGCGGGCGGCCCCCGCCGGGCCGCCTGTTCTCGGCCGCGTGCTTGCAAGACAATCGATGAATTGGCTCGGCTTCATTCTGGCGCAGTGTCTCAACGCGCTCTCGCAGGCGTCGATCCTGTTCTTCATCGCCTGCGGGCTGACGCTGATCTTCGGCATCATGCGCATCGTCAACTTCGCCCACGGCGTCGTCTTCATGCTCGGCGCCTATGTCGGCTATACCGCGAACGTGGTCACCGGCAGCTTTCTGGTCTCGCTCGTGGTCGCCCCGGTCGTCGTCGGCCTGGTGGGCATGGCCTTCGAGTGGACGATGCTGCGCCCTCTCTACGGCCGCCGCGACGGCGGGGCTTATCTCCTGCTGACCTTCGGGCTCGCCGTCGTGCTGAGCGAAGTGATCCGGCTGATCTGGGGCGTGCAGCCGCTGGGCACGGGCATTCCCGATTTCCTGCGCGGTATCGTGGTCATTCTCGACCAGCCGTTCCCGCTCTATCGGCTGTTCCTGATCGGGCTCGGCGTCGCCGCGGCCATCGCCATTTGGCAATTCCTCGAGCGCGCCCGCCCGGGCTTGCTGATCCGCGCCGTGTCGCAGAACGCCGAAATGGTCCACGCGCTCGGCACCGACGTCGACATGGTGCGAACCGCGGTCTTCGGCTTCGGCTGCGCGCTCGCCGCGCTCGGCGGCGTGCTGGCGGCGCCGTTGGTGACGGCGTTCCTCGGCATGGGGACCAGCGTCGTCATCGACGCCTTCGTCATCGTCATCATCGGCGGCATGGGATCGTTCCTGGGCTCGATCATCGGCAGCGTGCTGGTGGCGTTCGTGCAGGTGATGGGCGCCTATTACTTCCAGGATCTCGCGCTGGCGTTCATGTACCTCCTGATGCTGCTCGTCCTCGTCATTCGACCGGGTGGGCTGCTGGGAAAGGAGGATTGAGTGCATTGGAGGCTGCACTTCGCGGTAACCGCGGCGGCCTGCGCGGTGCTGCCGTTCGCGGTGCCGCAATACGCGCTGACCGTTCTGGTCGAGGCGCTGATCTTCGGCCTGTTCGCGATGAGCCTCGACCTGCTCGTGGGCTATTGCCGGCTCTATTCGTTCGGCCACGCCGCCGCCTATGGGCTGGGCGCCTATTCCTACGCGCTGATCCTCAGCCACGCGCATTTGCCGCTGCCGGCGGGTATCCTGTTGGCGGTGGCCGTCACCGTCGTGATCGCGGTGCCGATCGCGTGGATCTGCACGCGCTCGACCGGCGTGTCCTTCGCCATGCTGACGCTCGCCTTCGCGCAACTCGGCTATGCCATGCTGTTCCGGTTCCGCGACATTACCGGCGGCTCGGACGGCCTGGTCGGCATTCCACGCCTTGCCGGGCCATTCGGCATCGACTGGTTCCAGAGCAAGCTCGGCTACTACTATCTCGTGCTCTCCTGCCTGCTCGGCTCCTACCTGCTGTGCCGAGCCATCGTGCGCTCGCCGTTCGGCGCCGTGCTCGCCGGCATCCGCGAGAACGAAGCCAAGGCCATTGCGCTCGGGTACAATACGCGCGCGTACAAGATCGCGACCGTCGTGCTCGCCTACGGTTTCGGCGGGCTTGCGGGCGCGCTGTACGCCGCCTTTGCCGGCTTCGCGTCGCCCGAACTGTTCTTCTGGCTCGCTTCCGGCCGCGTCCTCATCATGGTGATCGTGGGCGGGGCCGGCACGCTGATCGGCCCCATCCTCGGCGGCGTGTCCTTCGTCTTCCTGGAGCATCAGCTCTCCCAGCTGACCGACCTCTGGCCGCTCATGTTCGGCGCCATCTTCATGGCCTTCGTCATGTTCGCGCCGCACGGCATCTGGGGCATGCTGACGCGCCGGCTCGGGGGGAAGCGCGAGAGCCCCAATTCGGGTGGCGGCGAGGAGGCGTCGGGTGCCGCTACTTGAATGCAAGCGACTGGTCCGCCGGTTCGGCGCGCTGATCGCCGTCGACGATGTCGACCTGACGGTGGAGCAGGGCGAGATTCGCGCCGTCATCGGCCCGAATGGGGCCGGCAAGTCCACCGTCTTCAACTTGGTCACCAGCGTGCTCAAGCCGAGTGCGGGGCGCGTCGTCTTCGCCGGCGAGGACATCACCGGAATGCCGGTGCACGCGGTGGCGCAGAAGGGAATCGCCCGCACCTTCCAGCTCTGCCACATCTTTCCCGCGTTGACCGTGCGCGAGAACGTGCGCATTGCGGCGCAGGCGCGCGACCGCCGGCGCTGGCGTTTCCTCGGCGGCGGCGAGGTGCTGAGCTCGTCCGCCGTGGCCGCCGACGCGGCGATCGAGCGGCTGCGGCTCGCGCCTTTAGCCGACGCCAGCGCCGCCATGCTTTCGCACGGCGACCAGCGTCTGCTCGAGGTCGCCATGGCGATCGCGCAGAAGCCGCGGCTGCTGATGCTGGATGAGCCGACCCAGGGCCTGTCGATCGAAGAGACCGCCCGCGCGGTGCAGATCCTCAAGGACCTGCTGGCCGAAGGCGACCTGAGCGTGCTTCTCGTCGAGCACGACATGGAAGTCGTGTTCAAGCTCGCCGACAACATCACCGTGCTGCATCGCGGCCGCGTGATCGCCGACGGACCGCCCGCCGCCGTGCGCGGCAACGCGCAGGTGCGCAGCGCCTATCTCGGGGGCGCCGACTGATGCTGCGTGTCGAGGGCCTGCATACCTATTACGGACAGGGCCACGTTCTGCAGGGCGTGGACCTGGAGGTGCCGCCCGCGCGCATCGCCGCCGTGCTCGGCCGCAACGGCGTCGGCAAGACCACGACCCTGCGCTCGATCGTCGGGCTCACCCCGCCGCGGCGCGGCCAGGTTCTGATCGACGGCCGCGACGTGGCGGGCTGGGCTCCGCACCGCATCGCACGCGTGGGCCTGGGCTACGTTCCGGAAGGCCGGATGATCTTTCCCGACTTGACCGTGGTCGAAAACATCCAGGTGGCGCAGCGCGTTCCGGCGCGGCGCTGGCCCATGGAGCGGCTGTTCCAGTTGTTTCCGGCGCTGGCCGAGCGGCGGCGCAGCAAGGGCTCGCAGCTCTCCGGCGGAGAGCAGCAGATGCTCGCCGTCGCGCGTGCGCTGGTCACCGATCCCCGCGTCATCCTGCTCGATGAGCCCTCGCAAGGGCTGGCGCCGCTGGTGGTCGAGGAACTCGTCCACCTGATCGGGCGGCTGCGCGGGGAGGGCGTGAGCCTGCTCCTGGTGGAGCAGAATCTCAACCTCGCGGAGGCGGTGGCCGACTTGGTCTATGTCATGGTCAAGGGCCGGATGGTCTATCATGCGCCGCTCGAGCGCTTCCGCGCCGAGCGGGAGGAGGTCAAGGCCAAGTATCTGACGCTGTGAGTATCCGACGCTGTGAGCGACACTCGTGAGGAGGCCGTGACGAAGCGATGAGCGACGGTGACCGCGACTTTGCGGACAGGAAGGCGCTGGTGACCGGCGGAAGCCGCGGCATTGGGCGCGCGGTGTGCCTCGAGCTTGCACGCCGGGGGGCCGACGTGGCGTTCATCTATCGCAGCCGGGACGCCGAGGCCGCGGCGACGGCGGTGCAAATTCGCGCATTCGGACGCCGCGCCATCGCGCTCAAGCAAGACCTCGCCGATGCGCGCGGTATGACCGGCGCGGTCGACCGCGCCGCGGCGGAATTCGGTCGGCTCGATATCCTGGTGCAGGCGGCCGGCGCCATGGGTGCCTGGCAGGAGAGCGCCGAGCTTTCGACCGACGCCTGGGACCGCTACCTCGCCGTCGACTTGTCCGGCGCCTTCTACGCCATCCGCGCGGCGCTGCCGCATCTGCGCAAGGCCGATGGCGGCGCGATCGTCGCGATCTCGTCGATCGCCGCGCAGATGTGCCAGCCGCGCAATGTCCAGGGCGCCGCCGCCAAGGCCGGCCTCGAGGCGATCGTGCGCGTGGTGGCGCGCGAGGAGGGGCGGCGCGGCATTCGCGCCAATGCCGTCGCCGTCGGCTTGACCGACACCGAGATGGGGCAGACGGCTTTCGCCGAGTGGGGGCCGGAGACGACCGAACGGATCGTACGCGGCATCCCGCTGCGCCGAATCGGGACGCCCGAGGAGGTCGCGCGCGTGGTCTGTTTTCTGGCCGGGCGCGACGCCGCCTACATCACCGGTAAAGTGCTGCAAGTCGACGGCGGGCAGATCATCGCGGGGTGAACCTGCTCGGTAATGAAGCAAAGGAGCGGTCGATGGCGTTCGCAACCCGTCTGACGCCCGCAATGGCCGCGCGCTGGCGCGGCGCCGGGCTCTGGAGCGACGAGACCTTCGCGAGCGTGCTCGCCCGGCGCGTTCGTGCGGCGCCCGATCGCGAGGCGCTGACCGACGGCACGCGCCGGGTGAGCTACCGCGAGCTCGCGACCGGCATCGATCGCATGGCGGCCCGCCTAGGCGCGCTCGGCATCGGCGCGGGCGACGTCGTGACGATCCAGCTGCCGAACTGGATCGAGTTCGCGTTCGTGTTCTTCGCGTTGGAGCGTCTCGGCGCGGTGGCGGTGACGGTCAGCGTCGATTTCCGCAGCCGCGAGCTCGAATACATCATGCGCTTCGCCGGCAGCAAGATGTTCATCTGCTGCGCGCAGTTCCGCGGCTTCGATCACGCCGCCATGGCGGCGGAACTCAAGCCGAGGCTTGTGTCGCTCGTCACGATCGGCGTCATCGGCGGCACTGCGCCTCCCGGCATGGTGAGGCTCGACGACGACGTCGCGGCGCGGGGCGCGCCGGCCGGCTTTGCGCCGGTGGCGATGGATGCCGACACGGTGATGCGCATGGCCTTCACCTCGGGGACCACGGGAAACCCGAAGGGCGTGATGCACAGCCACAACACCACGCTCGCCGCCGCCCGCATCCTCAACGGCGATCTCGGGCTCTCGGCCGACGACGTGATGATGATCTGGCTGCCGCTCGGACTGAATTGGGGCTATCTCACGCTGGTACAGGCCGTCCTCGCCGGAGCCAAGGCGGTGCTGCTCGACCGCTTCACGCCGGCCGCGGCGCTCGACCTCATCGCGCGCGAGCGGGTCACCTACATCCCCACGGCGCCGGCTTCCCTCACCGCCATTCTGGAAGAGCCCGATCTCGATCGGCGCGACCTCTCCAGCCTACGCTTCGTGGTGAGCGGCGGTGCCTCCGCTCCGCTAGAGACGATCCGCGCATGGCGCCAGGCCGTGCTGGCGAGCGAAGCGAGCGGCCAGCGCGGCCACTCTATAAGTGCGCGCGCCGGACACTCGCCCGAACCGGGCTCGTCGGCGCGCGCCGTGCTGGCGAGCGAAGCGAGCGGCCATCGCGGCCACTCTATAAGTGCGCGCGCCGGACACTTGCCCGAACCGGGCTCGTCGGCGCGCGCCGTGCTGGCGAGCGAAGCGAGCGGCCATCGCGGCCACTCTATAAGTGCGCGCGCCGGACACTTGCCCGAACCGGGCTCGTCGGCGCGCGCCGTGCTGGCGAGCGAAGCGAGCGGCCAGCGCGGCCACTCTATAAGTGCGCGCGCCGGACACTCGCCCGAACCGGGCTCGTCGGCGCGCGCCGTGCTGGCGAGCGAAGCGAGCGGCCATCGCGGCCACTCTATAAGTGCGCGCGCCGGACACTTGCCCGAACCGGGCTCGTCGGCGCGCGCCGCCCCCGGCGTCCTGCTCGAGTTGTTGGGGATGCTGGAGACCGGATACCAGGCCTATACGCGCCCGAGCGACGATCCCGAACGCGTCGCCGGCTCGGTCGGCGTGCCGGCGAGCCACATGGGGCTGCGGCTCATCGACGGCGATGGGCGCGACGTGCCGCCGGGCGAAGAGGGCGAGATTCTGCTGCGACGGTCCCTCCGTGCATCTCGGCTATCACAACAATCCCGCCGCCAACGCCGAGGCGTTCCTGCCCGATGGCTGGTTCCGCAGCGGCGATCTCGGCGTGATCGATGCGGACGGGCGCCTGCGCATCGTCGGTCGCCTCAAGGAGATGATCAACCGCGGCGGCAAGAAGTTCTTCCCGCGCGAGATCGAGGAGGTCCTCTATACCCATCCGCAGGTGCTCTACGCCGCGATCGTCGGCATTCCGGACGCGCGGCTCGGGGAGCGCAACTGCCTGTGCTTGGTGCCGCGCCCCGGCGAGCAGCCGACGCTCGATGGCATGCTCGCCTTCCTCGGCGACAGCGTGGCGACCTACAAGCTGCCGGAGCGGCTGGAGCTGTTCGCGCAATTTCCGTTCACCCCGACCGGCAAGATCCAGCGCCATGCGCTGGTGCGCGACGTGCTGGCGCGCATGTCGGCCGCCGACTGATCCGCAAACGACTGGAGAAGCCTAGATGGATGACCGCTACGCACGCTTTTCGCGGCTGTTGACCGATCGGCCGCATCCGCGAGTGCTCCGCGTCGTCATGAACCGGCCGGACAAGCTCAACGCCGCCGACGGCGAGATGCATTCTGATCTGACCGAGGTCTGGCGGGTCATCGACGCCGATCCGAGCGTGAGCGCCGTCTTGCTGACCGGCGCCGGCAGGGCGTTCTCCGCCGGCGGCGACCTCGATCTCGTGGACAGGATGCGGGCGGATTTCGACACTCGCATGCGCGTTTGGAAAGAAGCACGCGACATGGTGTACAACCTGATCAACTGCAGCAAGCCGGTGGTCTCGGCCATCAACGGAGCGGCGGTGGGCGCGGGGCTGGTGCTGGCGATCCTCGCCGACGTTTCCATCGCGGCCAAATCCGCGCGCCTGATCGACGGGCATACCAAGCTCGGCGTCGCCGCCGGCGACCATGCGGCGATCATCTGGCCGCTACTGTGCGGGATGGCC
The DNA here is from genome assembly GCA_963758945.1 of uncultured Alphaproteobacteria bacterium. Lineage (GTDB taxonomy): Bacteria > Pseudomonadota > Alphaproteobacteria > Rhizobiales > Xanthobacteraceae > VAZQ01. The sequence goes on from CAVWXY010000006.1 coordinate 689,085, forward strand.
AAAGCCAAATACCATCTCCTGCTGTGCGAACCGGTCAGCGGCGAGGAGGCCGAGCGCATCGGCCTCGTCTCGCTCGCGGTGCCGGACGAGGACCTGCAAAGCCGTGCCTTGGACGTCGCCGTGCGGCTGGCGGAAGGCGCGCCGAACGCCATTCGTTGGACCAAATACGCGCTCAACAACTGGCTGCGCGCGGCCGGGCCGATCTTCGACGCCTCGCTCGGCATGGAATTCCTGGGTTTCACCGGGCCCGAGCTGCCGGAAGGCACGGCCGCCTTGCGCGAGAAGCGCCCGCCCAAATTTCCGCACACGGGTGTCTGACCGCGCTCGTGCCCCTGGCAGCCGATCCAACAGTGGCGCGCGTTCACCCGTTCCGGTGCGTCGCGCCTCCGTCCACGGTGACGACCGTCCCGCTGACATAGGAGGCGCGCGGCGACACCAGAAAGGCGACGACGTCGGCGACCTCATGCGGCTGCGCCATCCTTCCGAACGGAAGGTCGAGCTCACGCTCGACATCGCGCCATCGTTCGGCTGAGCCGAACTTGCTCTCGGCGATCTTGCGCAGCACGCTCTCGGCCCGGTCGGTCGCGGTGTAGCCGGGATTGACCCCGACCACCCGCACGCCGAAATCCGGCGACTGGCTGCCGAGCGAACGGCTGAACGCCATCAAGGCCGCGTTCCCGGTCGCGCCGATGATATAGCGCGAGAACAGCCGCTCGCCGGCATAGCCGATGATGTTGGCGATCACGCCGCCGCGGCGCGCTTTCATCGTATGGCAGAGCGCCCGGCAGAGGTTGATGTAGCCGAACACCTTGAGGTCCCACGAGGCGCGCCAGATTTGGTCGGTGATGTCGCCGAGGTCCCCCGCCGGATTCGAGCCGGCGTTGTTGACCAGGATGTCCACGTCGGGGCAGGCCTGCGCGAGACGTTGCTGATCCTCGACCCGGGAGAGATCGGCGGCATGGATGCGCACGTCGATGGCCGGCGCGGCTTGCCGAAGCGCGTCGCGTGCCTGCTCGAGGGCGGCGAGGCCGCGACCGGCGATGTCGAGGTGGCAGCCTTCGGCCGCGAGCGAGTGCGCCACGGCGAGGCCGATGCCCTTGCTTGCTCCGGTGACCAGTGCACGCTTTCCCTGCAGTCCCAGGTCCATCGGCGTTCTCCCTCGCGCGCTCCGGCGCGGCGGCGCATCAAATCTGCGGACCACAGGATGTTCAATAGGCCGCGCGCGATGACGGGCATGCGCGCGGGCTGCAAGCCTTCAGTGCATCACGGTTCCGCCGTCGACGGCGATCGTCTGCCCCGTGACCAGGCGGCTCGCGTCGGAGACGAGCCAGTGCACGGTGCCGACCAAGTCGGCTGGCGCCAGGTTGCGCGCGATCGCCTGGTTCGCCTTGATTGTGTCGAGCGCCTTGTCCGCCTTCTCCGCGAAGAATTCGCGCGTCCCTTCGGTCAAAACCGCGCTCGGCGCCACGGCATTCACGCGGATGTCGTCACGGCCGAGCTCGCGCGCGAGGCCGCGGGTAAGGCCGATCACCGCGGCCTTGGACGTCGTGTAATGCAAGCCGTAGGGCATGCCGTAAGTGGCCGCCAGCGAGGCGATGTTGACGATGCTGCCGCCGCCGGCTCGGCGCAGCGCCGGGACGACGGCCTTGCAGCAGTTCCAGATGCCTTTGACGTTGACGGCCATGGCGGCATCCCAGTCGGATTCGCTGATCGCGTCGAAGCGGCCGCCTTTGAGGCTGCCGTAGAGCGCGGCGTTGTTGATGAGCGCGTCGATGCGCCCAAACGCGTCGAGCGCGGTCCGCGCGAGCTCCATGGCCGACGCGGCGCTGGCGACGTCGAGCCTGGCGGCGACCGCCGTGCCGCGTTCGGCCCGGACCAGATCGAGCGTGCGCGAGCAGTCGCTGATGTCCGCAGCCACGATGCGAGCGCCGAGGCCACCGAGATAACGTGCGTATTCCTGCCCGATCCCGCGGGCGGCGCCGGTGATCACTATGACCTTGCCGTCGACGTTCATGGTGCTCTCGACGCTCATGCTGTTCTTCTCCTCGGACCGAGCGGGGTGGGGCAAGGTCCGATGCTGCTGCGGGCGGACGCCCGTGCCAAGAGGGGTAAGGAGGGTCCAGACGGATGCGACCCGCGCGCCGGCGCAGGCCCGCTCGCGGGTGCAGCCGACGGAGGGCGGCGGGGGCGCGGCGCCGCCCCCGTAGGTTGGGAAGCGACGTTCCGGCGACTACGTCACTGCGTGGCCTTGACGCCGAGCTCCTTGGCGACCGCGGCGAGCTTGGCGCGTTGCTCGTCGGTCGCCGCCGCGAACTCGGCCGGTCCGCCGAGATTGAGCACTTGGCCGGTGGCGGTGAGCCGCGCCTCGATCGTCGGGTCGGCCGCGACCACGGCGCGGACGTCCGCGGCGATCCGCTCGCGCAGCGCGAGCGGCATCTCCGGCGGGCCGAAGAAGCCGACGAGGCCGTCGAGCGTGAGCCCGGGAAAGCCGGCCTCCTTGACCGTGGGAACGTCGGGCGCGGCCGGGGAACGCACGCTGTTGGTCACCGCCAGCAGCTTGATCTTGCCGGCCTGCAGCTGCGGCCGCACGATGGCGTACGCCGCCTCGTAGGCCTGGACGCGTCCCTCGGCGAGGTCGTTGGCCGCCTCGACCGGGTTGCGATAGGGGACCTTGGTCATGTTCAGGCCGCTGCTCTTGAGAAAGCCGGCGAACAGGAAATCGAGCGCGCCGGTCACCCCCGCCCAGTTGAGCTTGCCGGGCTGCGCGCGCGCCATCGCGAGCAAGTCCGCCAGGGATCCGACGTTCAGGGAGGCGGGCACCGCGAGCGTGATGATCGTGTTGGACACCCTGGTGATCGGCGCAAGATCGCTCGGCTTGTAGGGCAGATTGTCGTGGAGATAGGGGTGGGCCGTGAACGACGAGGTGGGCGATGCCAGCAGCACGTGATCGTCATGGGCGTTGACGAATGCGCTGATCGCGACAATGCCATCGCCGCCGGGGCGGTTCTCGACCACCACCGGCTGCCCCCAGCGCGGAGACAGCCGATCCGCCAGCAGTCGCGTCCCGATATCCACGCCGGCTCCGGCGCCGAGCGGCAGCAGGAACCTGACCGTGCGCTGCGGCCATGCCTGCGCGACCAACGGCGTTGCCCACAGGATGAGCGGCGCAAGCAGGCCGAAGACGAACAACGAACGCTGCGCGCGGCGCATGGACTCCTCCGATTCACGTTTGAAATGCGCAAACGGCCGGCGACGAACGGAGCCGCCGAGACGGCGGCGCCGGCCCGTCGACGCTCAATGCGCTTCCACCTTGATGTTGGCCGCCTTGATGATCGGCCACCACTTGTCGATCTCGGCCTTGTGGTAGCTGGCGAGCGCGGCCGGGGTCTGCTGCTCGCGCGTCGCGATCACCTGGCCGAGATCGGTGAGGCGTTGCCGCACCGCCGGGTCGGCCAAAGCGTCCACGATGGCGCCGTTGAGCTTGGCGACGACCGGCTTGGGCGTGCCTTTTTGCGCCCACAGCCCGTGCCAGAACGAGATGTACGTGCCCGGCATTCCGATCTCGTCCGTGGTCGGGACATCGGGCAGGGCAGGCCAGCGGGTCTTGGTCATGACCGCGAAGGCCTTCATCTTGCCGCCGCGCACATAGGTCAGCGTTTGCGACGCCTCGGCGCACATCAGGTCGATCTGTCCGCCCACCAGGTCCTGCATCGCGGGCGCGCCGCCGCGATACGGTACGAACTGGAAGCGGGTCTTCGACTTGTCCTGGAAGTAGAGCCCGCACACATGCGCCGCGCTGCCGGCGCCGACGGTCGCGGCCGATGCCTTGTCCGGGTTGGCCTTGAGCCAGGCGATCAGTTCCTTGGCGTCCTTCGCTGGCAACGCGTTCTTGCCGACGATCAGCATCGGCGCGAATGAGATGAGCGAGATCGGCTCGAAGTCCGTCCGCAGGTCGTACGACGTCCGGTAGAGCGCGCCCGACCCGACGAAGCTGGTCCAATTGCCGAGGATCAACGTATAGCCGTCGGGCGCCGCCTGAGCGGCGCGGGTGACGCCGATGGTCGATCCGGCGCCGGTCACGTTCTCGATGACGATCGGCTGGCCGAGCGATACGCGCATGCGCTCGCCCAGGAGCCGACCGAGCGTATCGGTCGGGCCGCCCGCGGGGAACGGCACGATCATGGTGACGGGATGTGATGGATAATCCTGCGCCTGCGTGGCAACGACGCCTGCGAAACTGGCGCATCCGAGCGCCGCCGCGAGCGCGACGGCAAGCGACATCGTCTTCATCTGTTTCCTCCTGGCTTTTGCTGACGACGATGACACGAGCGCGGACGAGGCGAAAGTCAGTAATGCTGTCATATCCGCGAATGGCCCGCGACATATTGCTTCGGCGCGGGATCGCGATGGGTATCGCCGTGCTCACCTCGTCCTGCCGGGCTCGCGCGCCAGCACCTTGTCCACCATCGCGCCGGCGAGGCCGAGATAGCCGGCCGGGTCGCACATCTTGTCGAGCTCCGCCCGGCTGAGATGCTTGGCGATCTCGCCATTCTGCGCCAGGAGCTCGACCAGCGGCTCGCCGGTCGCCGCCACCTTGCGGCAGATGTCGTAGACGAGGTCGTGGGCGCGCTGCCGTCCGAGATGCGGGCCGAGCCCCATCATCACGGCCTCGGAAACGACCATTCCCTTGGTGAGGTCGAGGTTGGCGCGCATGCGCGCGGCGTCAACCTCGAGGCCCGCGAGCATGAGCCTGGTCTGCGCCAGCGCCCCCGACGCGAGCAGAAAGATCTCAGGCAGCGAGATCCATTCGATCTCCCACGGGCCGGTCGAGCGCTCGTGGTCGGCGACCGCGGCTTCGAGCAGCGCGGCGACGTGCTGGCGCACCAGCGCGACGGTCGAGTGGATGTAGAGGCAGGAGATCGGATTGCGCTTCTGCGGCATCGTGCTCGAGGACCCGCGCGCCTCGTAAAACGGTTCGTAGACCTCCGCCACCTCGGTCTGCATCAGGAGCTTCACGTCCATGGAAATCTTGCCGAGCGTGCCGGTGAGGAGCCCGAGGAAACAGGCGACCTCGCCGATGCGGTCGCGCACGGTATGCCAGGCGATCTCCGGTTGGCCGAGGCCGAGCTCCGCCATCAGCGCCGACTGCACCTCGAGGCCGTTGTTGCCGAGCGAGGCGAGCGTTCCGACCGCTCCGCCGAATTCGCCGACCAGGACACGCGGACGCAGCTGCGCCAGCCGCTCGCGGTGGCGCTGCATGGCGGCGAGCAGCGCCGCGGTCTTGAAGCCGAAGGTCAGCGGCACCGCCTGCTGCAGGTTGCTGCGGCCCGCCATCGGCGTATCGCGGTAGCGCCGCGACAGATCGGCGAGCGCCGCCGCGATCGCCTCCATGTCCTTTTCCACCAGATCGAGGGCGGCACGGATCTGCATCACCACCGCGGTGTCGGTGATGTCCTGGGTGGTCGCGCCCCAATGGCACCACTCGCCGAGACGGTCGGCGCAGAGAGCGACGATTTGCTGCACCACGCCCAGGATCGGGTAGCCGATGCGCTCGGTCTGCTGCTTCAGGCGGGCGAGATCGATGTTCTCGATCCGGCACTGCCGGACGATCTCGCGCGCTGCCGGTTCGGGGATGATGCCGAGGCGCGCCTGCGCGCGCGCGAGCGCGGCCTCGATCTCGAGGTAATAGCCGGTGCGCGCTTCATCGGAGAAGACCGCCCGCATCTCCGGCGTGCTGAAGATGTCGCGGAAGATCGCCGAATCGAGCGCAGTCGCGGTCATACATGTCTCTCCAAATCAGGTCGATTGAGGCGAATGGCGAGTAACGAACAGGGCAACGCCATTCGCCATTCGCTAAATGACGATGCTGGGATTGCGCAGGTTCTGGTCGCAGTCGATCAGGTTGACCTGCCGCACCTGGATTTCCCACCGATGCGCGGTCCGCACGAAGCGATGGCCGCACCAGCCGGACAGAAAGCGCGTTCCGTCCACCCGGAACTCGCTGATCAGGAAATTCGAGCGCACCATGCGCACCGCGCTGTCGTCGGTGTCGAACACTTCGACGTTCGAGATCATCCGTACGGTGCGCGATTTCGGCGCCTGCGACCAGGCATAGCCGGTGCGCAGGCGGTAGATACGGTCTTCCATGCGCCGGCGGTCGTCGAAGCAGATGGCGATCTCCCGCCGCGGGTCGCCGCCCTCGGGCGTGCCCGGCACCCAGTAGATGCATTCGGGAGCGTACATCGCCAGCCATTCGTCGAAGCGCAGCTGATCGAGCAGGCGCGCCTCGCGTTCGAGCAGCATGCGGAAGCGGTCCCGCACCTCGAGCTGCACCACCGCGCGCTCGTCCGTCTGCCAACCGGTGAAGCACTCCACCAGGCTTTGGTAGAGCCGCTCGTTGACGTAATAGGAGCTGATCGAGGGATCGCGGAGGGCCTGCATGCTCGTGCTCATGGCTCGCGCTGCACCGCGAGGTTGGGCCGCGCCTTCATCAGCCGCTTCCACTCCTTGATGTATTCGCGCATGAACGCCTCATCGGTGGCGGGCGCCGTGATGACGCCGTCGGCGTCCGTCTTCACGCGGCCGGGAATGCCGAGCCCGCGATGCATGTAGACCCACTCGTCCTCCTGGCAGGCAAGACCGCGCTGGATTTCCTCGAAATTGGCGAGATCGTCGACCTCGCCGAAATTCGGGAATTGCTCCTGCGTGCGCATGCGCAGCGCGTTGATCTCGTCGACCGCGCCACCCAGTGCGCCGTCCTCGTCGACCACCGCGGTGCCGAACCAGGTGACGTCGGTCTCGTCGACCGCGACCGGCTCGAACACCTGGATGTGGTTGCCGAGCAGCGAGAAATTGGGAAACACGTTGATGTTGACCGGCTCGGATGAGGCGAGGTCGAGGATGCCCTCGGCGCTCGCACCGAAGCGGCGGCGTAACTCCTCCTGGTAGTATTCGGTGCCCGGCGCCGGCCCTTCCACCGCCCACAATCCGCCGGGACGCTTCTCGATGTTCGGCCGCTTGTCCTTGAAGTGGTGGCCGTGGCCCATATAGGCCATGTACATCGGCGCGGTGTCGGGCGAGCCCTTGTAGTACGACATCCCCTTGTTGGCGACGTCGGCCTGGCGGTTCTCCATTTCGAGCAGCGAGCGGTGCGAGAATACGACGTGATAGCCGTCGCCGGAATTGTCGTAGGCCAGCTTCCAGTTGCCCTTGTATTTGAGCCGGTTCGCCTCGCACACCGCGATCTTGCCCTTGGGCTGGCGGTCGAGCCACTCGTCGATCGGCTTGGTGATGGCGCCGAGATATTCGGTGAGCGGCGGGGCGTCCGGATTGAGCGTGCCGAAGATGAAGCCGCGATAGCTGTCCACCCGCGGCACTTGCGCGACGTTGAACTTGGCGTCCTTGAAGTCGCAGGCATAGCCGTCCGGCCACGGCACCGCGCGCAGCTTCCCGGTATTGAGAAAGCTCCAGCCGTGATAGGGACAGGTGAAGATGCGCGCCGAGCCCTTCTCCTTGCGGCACAGCGTGGTGCCGCGATGGGTGCAACGATTGAAAAGGGCGCGGACCTTTCCCTCCGCGTCTCGCAGCAGGATGATCGGGCGCAATCCCAGCCGCACGGTGATGTAGTCGTCGTTCCTCGGGATCTGGCTCTCGTGGCCGAGATAGACCCAGACCGCGCCGAAGATGTTCGTCATCTCGAGAGCGAAGATGGCGGGATCGGTATAGATCAGACGATGGACCCGGTCCTCCTGGACGAGCTCGTCCCAATCGTAGAGGTCGGCCGTGCTCTCGTTCCGAGAGGGGGTGAGTGGTTGCAACATGGCCTCGGTCCTTCACGATGGCAGATGTCTCGCCGGCCTGTCCTTGGTTCGCCGGATGACGACATCATGCATCGCCTCAGAAGAAATCGAAATACTCGTTCTGCTCCCATGCCGTCGGCTCGTCACCAGGCGTCGTGCCGGTGTCCTTGAGCCATTGCGCGAACCGGCCGGCCTCGCTGCGCTTGAGCTTGAGGAAGTAGTCGACGAACACATCGCCGAGTTGGGCGCGGAACAGCACATCGCTCTCGAGCGCGTCGAGCGCCGCCGGCAAGCTCGCGGGCAGCATCGGCCGCTGCGCGTTGTAGGGGTCGTCGTCCTGCGGCCCAGGATCGAGACCGTTCTCGATGCCGTCGAGCCCGGCGACGATCTGCGACAGGATGTAGAGATAAGGATTGGCCGACGGTTCGCCGAGCCGGTTTTCCACGCGGGTCGCGGCGTCGTTTGGCCCGCCCAGCACGCGGATCAACACGCCGCGGTTGTCGTGGCACCAGGTGGCGCGGTCGGGAGCGAGCGAATTCGGCCGAAATCGGCGATAGCCGTTGACGGTCGGCGTGGCGAAAGCCGTGCACGGTCCGGCGTATTTGACCAGGCCGCCGACGAAGGCGCGCCCGAGCGGCGACAGGCATTCACCCGCGCGCTCCGGCATGAACACGTTGTGTCCGGTCTTGGCGTCGATGAGCGACGCGTGGAGGTGCCAGCCGCTGGAATAGTAGCCCTTGAGCGCCGGCCGGGCCATGAAGGTGGCGAAGTGACCCATGCGCCGGCAGATCTGCCGCGTCGCGGTCCGAAACAACAGCGCATGGTCGGCCGCTTCCAGCGCCGGCCGCGCGGCAAAGGTGCACTCGACCTGACCCGGTCCCCACTCGTTCTCGATCGATCGCAGCGGCAGTCCGATACGCTCGAACTGCTCGGCGAGTGCGGAGAGCACCGGCTGCATCAGGTCCATATTGGATTCGGAGTGGTAGGAAAAACCGGGCTCGACCGGTGCGGTCTTGATCGGTCGTCCGCGCACGCCCGGCAAGCCGGTATTCTCGTCGCCGAGGTGATCTTCGGCCACCCGCAGAAGATACCATTCGATCTCCAAGCCGACCGCGCAGCCCATCCCTCGCTCGGCAAGCCGCCCGAGCGCTCGGCGCAGCAGGTGCCGGGGCGAGAAGTGGAACGGCACTCCGTTGGCGAAATACTCGTCGCACAACATCCAGCCCACGCCTGGCGCCCATGGCAGCTCACGAAACGTCGACGGATCGGGAACGATGACGAGATTGGGTGAGCCGGTCATCTCGTCGAGGCCCATGCCGCCGCCGCGCGTGAATGAGGCGAAGATGCGGGCATTGGCGGAATCGAGCGTGGTGGTCGCGACGTTGATATTGTGGCCGGTCTCGAGCGCGGCGATGAGGGCCGCCGGCGTCACGGCTTTCGCACGCGACGCGCCGTGCGGATCGGCCCAAGCGAGCCGCACGAGCTTGAGATTGTCGGTTGCGATCCTGCGCTTGAGCTCCTCGGCCTGGCGTCTCTGCTCGTCCGTCCAGAGGCCGTGCCTGGCGATGAATCCCGGCGGCTTTGTCACCTGCACCCCATGCGCGATCCGGGCGCGAATGTAGATGAAGGCGCCGAGCCGATCCAGGATTGCCGCCCCGGCTCACGCGGTTCGAGATTGTGCAGAACCGGGGCGCGCGCCCGCGCGCCACGGCGGGCGAAGGGGTGAGCGGCCCCGCGTCCAGAAATTGGAAAAAATATTGATTTTGTTACAAACCGTGGCTTAGCTGGGGCCGCCGGGATCAGAGGAGTGGACATGACGACCCGTGCGATGTGGTTGCAGCTTACGCTTTCCTCGGCGCTGATTTTCGGCGCCGTCGCCGGCGGCCTCCGCCGGCATCGGCACGACACCACATCTCGCGGGTGAAATGTTCAAATTGCGGCACCGGCATCGATGCGACGCACGTTCCTTACAAGGGTATCGGTGCGTCCTTTACCGACATGATGAGCGGCAAGGTGCAGATGGCGTTCTTGAGCATCGCCGGCGCGCTGAAGGTGCGGCGTTCCTGCGCGCCGAGTTCGAGAAATGGAAGCAGGTCACCACCGACGGAAAGATCAAGGACAACTGACCGGGTGGACTGTCCCCACGTCGCCGAGTGTATGATGCCGGCAGCTTACGCGTGAGGGGGCGCATGAGAATCCGCGCGCCGAAGGATTTCTGGTCTGGTGTGATGTTCTGCGGCTTCGCCGCGGTCGCCCTCCTGGCCGCGCGCGGATATTCGTTGGGGACCGCCGGCAAGATGGGGCCGGGCTATTTTCCGCTGCTGCTCGCCGGCGTGCTCGCGGGTTTGGGCGCGGTTCTGATCGTGCGGTCGATCACGATCGACGGCGAGCCGCCCGCACGCTTCCACCTGGTGCCGCTGGCGATCGTCGTGCTGGCGGTGTGCCTGTTCGGCGCCATGATCGAACCCCTCGGGCTGGTGCTTTCGCTCGCGGTGCTCACGCTGTTGTCGGCCGCCGCCGGCCGGCCGTTTCGCCCGCTCGAAGCGGCCGCCTTGACGGTGGCGCTCATCGTGGTGTCCGTCGGCATTTTCGTTTACGCGCTGGGGCTGCCGCTCAATATCTGGCCGAGCCTGTAGGTCGCGATGAACGTCATCTCCAATCTCGAAGTGGGATTTGCCGTCGCGCTGACCCTCCAGAACGTCGTCTACTGTTTCATCGGCGTCCTGCTCGGCACCATCATCGGCGTCTTGCCCGGCATCGGCCCGGTCACCACGGTTGCCATGCTGCTGCCGATCTCCTTTACGCTGCCACCGGAATCGGCGCTGATCCTGCTCGCCGGCATCTATTACGGCGCCCAGTACGGCGGCTCGACCACGGCGATCCTGGTCAATATTCCGGGCGAGGCATCCTCGGTGGTGACCACCATCGACGGCCACCAGATGGCGCTCCAGGGCCGCGCCGGGCCGGCGCTCGGAATCGCCGCATTGGGCTCGTTCTTCGCCGGCTCGGTGGCGACGCTGCTGATCGCGCTGGCGGCGCCACCGCTCGCGGCCGTCGCCCTGCAATTCGGCCCGGCCGAATATTTCTCGCTGATGGTGTGCGGCCTCATCGCCGCCGTGGTGCTGGCGCGCGGCTCGCTCCTCAAGGCGATTGCCATGGTGGTGCTCGGCTTGCTGCTCGGCCTTGTCGGCACCGATATCAATTCCGGCAGCCGCCGCTTCAATTTCGGCACCACCGGCCTTGCCGACGGCATCGAATTCGTCGCGCTCTCGATGGCGATCTACGGCATCGCCGAGGTCGTCTACAATCTCGAGGGGCAGAAGCAGGCAAACGTCGTGTCCGCGGCGGTGGGCAGGGTGTGGCCTAGCCTCGCCGATCTGCGCTATTGCGCCGGCACCATCCTGCGCGGCACCTCCCTCGGCGCGATCCTCGGCGTGCTGCCGGGCGGAGGGGCGCTGCTCGCGGCGTTCGCCGCCTATTCGCTCGAGAAGAACGTCGCCCGGCCGCCGCGCCGGTTCGGGCATGGCGACATCAGAGGCGTCGCCGCCCCGGAATCCGCCAACAATGCGGGCGCCCAGACCTCGTTCATCCCGATGCTGACCCTGGGCATTCCCGGCAACCCAACCATGGCGATGATGATCGGGGCGCTGATGATCCACGGCATCGCGCCGGGGCCGCGGGTAATGACAGACCGGCCCGGACTGTTCTGGGGTCTCATCACCAGCATGTGGCTGGGCAATCTCATGCTGGTCGTGCTCAACCTGCCGATGATCGGCATATGGGTGCGCTTGCTGCGCGTGCCTTACCGGCTGCTCTATCCGGCCATTATCGTCTTCTGCTGCATCGGCGTTTACGCCATCAACAGCAAGCCGTTCGACGCCTTCGTGATGGCGTTCTTCTCGGTGTTCGGCTACGTCGCGCTCAAGCTCGACTGCGAGCCGGCGCCGCTCATTCTTGGTTTCGTGCTGGGACCGATGATGGAGGAGAATCTCCGCCGCGCGCTCCTGATCTCACGCGGCGACCCGATGGTTTTCGTGCAGGAGCCGATCAGCCTTGCCTTTCTCCTCATCGCAGCCGGGCTTCTGCTCGTAATCGCTGCGCCCGCCATCCGCGTCAGGCGCGAGGAGGCGCTGAAGGAGCAGTGAAAGGCTTTTTCATTTCTGCCGTTCCCGCGCAAGCCCCCCCGCGACGCAAGCGTCGCGGGGCGCCCCGCGCGAAGACGACGAACATCTGGCCGACATATGAGCATTGAGCGCTACCGCCGCCGGAACAATCCGGCAATCCAGCTCCCGATCACTTTCCCCATCAGCGCAAAGCCCGAGATCGGTTTCGCCGGCGCGCCGGCAGGTGCCGCCCCGGAAGAAGGCGGCGCCGCTGCAGCCGGCGGGGTAGCGGCTGGAACGATCGAAGGCGAGGGCTCAACTGGCGGGGGAACTGCTGCCGCCGCAGGCGCGGGCGGGCGTTCCTGCGCCAGCTTTTCCTTGAGGCACTTGGCGAATTGATTCATCAGCTGCGCGGCGGTCGCCTGGATGATGCCGACGCCGCGGCCGTATTGCGCGACCGACCCCGACAGCGTCAGGTTGGTGTGCACCAGCACCTTCGACCCGCTGCCGGCGGGCTCCAGATGGAAGACGGACGCCGCGTTGGCGCCGCCGCGGCCTTTCGCGTCGGTACCCTGCGCGGCGACGCGCGCGGTATGCGTCGCCTCCTCGATCTCCTTGAGCTCCACGACACCGGCGAAGGTCAAGGCGACCGGCCCGAGCCGCACGCCGATCTTTCCCTTGTAGGTGTTGTTGCCGACGACCTCGGTGAGCTCCGCGCCGGGCATGCAGGGCGCGATGCGTTCGATGTCGAGCAGCACCTTCCAGGCCTGGGCCGGTGGCAGCGGCACTTCGAACGAGTTGTCGAATTCCATGATGTTCTACCTCAGCCGCGAGTGCCGACCGTGTCGGGCGAGCCCAGCCGTTGCCAGATCCAGCGCGCGCAGGCGAACAGCCGGCGGTCGGCGTGGCGCGCGGCGACAAGCTGGATGCCCACCGGCAATCCGTTCGGACCGCGGTCGGTCGGCAAGGTGAGCGCGGGGACGTGGAGAATGGTCCAGATCGCCTGAAAACCGGGATCGCCGGTGCCGCCCAGGCCGCGCGGCGCCTCGCCGTTGACGCAGGGGGTGAGCAACACGTCGACCTCGGCGAACACGGCGGCGAGCCGGCCGCGGCAGTCCTCGGCGAACTGCAGCGCGGCCACATATTCGGCGTGCGGCATGGCGCGCCCGAGCGCGATGCGCCGGCGCAGCTCGCTGCTGATGGCTTCGTGATCGCCGTTCCATTCGTGCGCCATTGCCGCCGCGCGCTCGTAATTGTTGATGCTCTCGCGCGCGGCGTGGCGGAGGTCCGCGAATTCGTCGGGCAGCACGACCTCCCGCACCTGCGCCCCGGCTTTGCCCAGCCTCGCCGCGGCATCCTCGACCGCCGCTACTGTTTCCGCCTGCGCTGCCCGCCACAACGGCGTGCGGCAGAGCCCGACGCGCGGCGGAGCATTGAGCACGGCGGGCTGTGAGGGCGGCCGCAACTCCAGCACCGCGCTCAGCAGCTCGAGATCGTCGAGCGAACGGGCGAGCAGTCCCAGCGTGTCGAGGCTTTCGGCCGCCGGGTAGACGCCCTTGCGGTTGAAGGCGCCGAAGGTCGGCTTGAAGCCGAACACGCCGCAATAGGCGGCGGGGCGAAGGACCGAGCCGCCGGTCTGCGTGCCGAAGGCGACGGGCACCATGAAATCGGCGACGGCGGCGGCCGATCCGCTCGACGAGCCGCCCGGCGTGTGGGCGAGGTTGTGCGGGTTGGCGGTCGGGCCCGGCGTCATGCCGGCGAATTCGCAGGTGACAGTCTTGCCCAGGACCAGCGCGCCCGCCGCGCGCGCGAGCGCGACGCAGGCGGCATCGGCGATCGGCCGGTGGCCGCGGTAGATCGGCGAGCCCATCTCGGTCGGCAGATCGGCGGTGTCGATGATGTCCTTCACCCCGATCGGCACGCCATGCAACGGGCCGCGCGGGGGGCCGCGGTCGAGCTCACAAGCGTGCCGCAGCGCCAGCTCCGGGTCGATGCTGGCCCAGGCATGGATTTCCTTCTCGCGCCGGTCGATGCGGGCAAGACAGGCGCGGACCACCGCCTCGCAGGTGGCTTCCCCGGCGGCAAGCGCGCGCACGATCTCGCTCGCCGTCAAGGTGTTGAGCGGCCGCGTGCCGATTGCGCGCGCCGTGGTCGCAATGGTGCCGTTCACGCCGCGCTCAATTCTTGCCCGCGTGCGCTGCCGCGGCGCCCGCGATGCGGCCGAACACGGCGCCCGAGGTCAGCCCGGAGCCGCCGGGATAGTTGAAGTAGAACAACCCGCCGACGAGCTCGCCGGCGGCATAGAGGCCACGGATCGGCTCGTAGTCGGTGTTGAGCACTTCGGCGTCCGTGGTGACGCGCACGCCGCCGAAGGTGAAGGTGAGGCCGCAGGTCACCGCGTAGCCCTCGAACGGCGGCTGGTCGATGGTATTCGCCCAGTTGCTCTTGTTGACGGCGAGCCCTTCGGTGCGCCGGCCGTCCTTCACGTTCGGATTAAACGCGATGTCTGCGCGCACCGCCTTGTTGTACTCGGCGATGGTGGCGAGGAACTGCTCCGCATTCACCCCCTCGAGCCTGTGTGCAAAGTCCTCGATCGTGTCGGCCACGACCTTGGTGATCTGCCTGATCTTGTACTCGTCGCGCTGCAGATGCTTCACCTTCCGATCGAAGATCTGCCAGGCGAACTGGCCGGGCTGCTCCAGCACCACGCGGCCGTACTTGGCGTAGGTATAGTTGCGGAAGTCGGCGCCCTCGTCGACGAAGCGCTTGCCGTTGGCGTTGACGAGGATGGCGAACGGGTAGGAGTGCTTCTGGAACTGGTCGCCGACGGCGAGGTCGCCGAACTCGGGCGCGTTCATCTCCCATTGCACGGCATGGCAGCCGGACCAGTTGCCGCAAGGGCTGGCGCCGATCTCCATTGCCATACGGATGCCGTCGCCGGTGTTGAAGCGCGTGCCGCGCACCTTGGCGAGGTCCCAACCTGGGCCGAGATAGCGTGTGCGCCATTCGGAATTGGATTCGAAGCCGCCGCAGGCGAGCACGACCGATTTGCTGCGCAGGTCGCTCTCCACGCCGGCGTGGCGGATGCGCACGCCCTCGACCCGGACGCCGTCGTAGAGAAGGCTCAGCGCGCGCGTCTGGTAGCGAATCTCGATGCCGCGCTTGGTCGCGGCCTCCGTGAGCATCTTGATGAGGCCGGGGCCGCCGCCGACCGCCTCGACGGTGAGGCCGCCCCAGAACTTGAACTTGCCATCGATCTTGAACGCCTGGCGGCCGTAGATCGGGATGAAGCGCACGCCCTTGTCGCGCATCCAGCAGAAGGTGTCGAAGCTTCGGGTCACCAGCAGCTCGACCAGGTTCGGGTCGGCGCGATGTTGCGTCACGCGCGCCATATCGTCGAAGAACTGGTCTTGCGTGTAGGTGCCGAAATCGGTGGTGGCGACCTCCTGCTCGGTCAGGTCCGGCACCAGCGCCTTCACGTCGTCGACGCCGTTGTAGACCACCCGCACGGATCCCGCGGTGAAGCGGCTGTTGCCGCCGGATTCGGCCTCCGGCGCCGCTTCCAGCATCAGCACCGAGGCGCCTTGCTCCTGCGCGGCGAGCGCGGCGCAAAAAGCGGCGTTGCCGGCACCCACGACGATGACATCCGCGGCTCTATCCACCATCACCGATCCCTTGCTCGTTCCGAACGACGGGCGAGGACAACGCATGGCACGGCTCCGCGCCGCGCTCAAGATCGCGCGGGAGCGGCCCTGCAATGCCGCGCTCGCGGGCGCGCGATTCTAAGTCACTCGGCGGCGGCAGCTGCGACCCCGCCGTGCGCCTTCGACCAGCCGGCCGGGTCGTGCATGAATTTCTCGACCTCGGCGAGCTTGGCGGCATCGAACTTGCCGCCGGCCTTGGCGACGGCCAGCACGTCCCACCAGGTCGCCAGCGAATGCAGCGTCACGCCGAGCTCGCTCAGGATCGTGCGCGCCTCGGGATAGATGTCGTAGAAGAAAAACACCAGCACGTGCTCGACCTTTGCCCCGGCTTGGCGCAGCGCTTTGCAGAAATTGACCTTGCTGCGGCCATCGGTAGTCATGTCCTCGACCAGCAGCACGCGCTGCCCGTCGACCAGATGGCCTTCGATCTGCGCATTGCGTCCGAACCCTTTGGGCTTCTTGCGCACGTAGAGCATCGGCAAGTCGAGACGGTCGGCCATCCAGGCCGCGAACGGGATGCCGGCGGTCTCGCCGCCCACGATCGCATCGAACTGCTCGAAACCGGCATCGCGCACGATCGTGGCCGCGCCGAAATCGATCAGCGTCCGGCGCACGCGCGGAAACGAAATCAGTCGGCGGCAGTCGGTATAGACCGGGCTCGCCCAGCCGGAGGTGAAGATGAACGGTTTGTCCGTCATGAAGCGGACCGCCTCGACCTCGAGCAGCATTTTCGCCGTGAGTTCGGCCATCACCTTCTTGTCGGGAAAACCTATACCTGCTGCCATGATTGATCTCTGCGCTCTTGCCTCAGCTCGCCACCACCTTCCACTCGATCACCTCCCCGCCACGATAGACCAGCGCCTTCTCGTCGGGACCTTCGACCTTGACCTCCTCCGGCGCCGTCCACGGGATTTTTTCCAGCGTGATCCGCTCCTCGTTGGGTGGCAGGCGGTAGTGCCGCGGGCCGTTGAGTGAGGCAAAGGCTTCGAGCCTGTCGACTGCGCCTTCCTCCTCGAACACGCGCGCGTAGGTCTCGATCGCCACCGGCGCGTTGAACAGGCCGGGAATGCCATTGACCGACAGTTTCTTCGCCATCGGATGCGGCGCGGAATCGGTGCCGAGGAAGAAGCAGGCCTCGCCCGAGGTCGCGGCCTTGCGCAGCGCGGCGCGATCCTTCGCAGTCTTGATGACCGGCATGCAGTACATATAGGGCTTGAGGCCCCATCCCAGCCAGTCGGTGCGGGTCAGGATCAGGTGATAGGGCGTGATGGTGCCGCCGACCTGCGGGGCCGCGCTACGCACGAAATCGACGCCGTCCTGCGACGACAGGTGCTCGAGTATGAAGCGCAGGCCCGGGAACCGGCGCGTCCACTTGGAAAGATAACGCTCGATGAACATGGCCTCGCGGTCGAAGATATCGACCTCCGGATCGACATCCTCCCCGTGCATCAGGAACGGCATGCCGATCTTCTCCATCCGCTCCAGCACCGGCATCACCTTGCGATAGTCGGTGACGCCCGCGGCCGAATTGGTGGTAGCATTGGCGGGATAGAGCTTCACGCCGGTGAACACGCCATCCCTGAACCCGCTCTCGACATCGTCGGGGTCGGTGTCGTCGGTGAGATAGCACGTCATCAGCGGCTTGAAGGTCGAGCCCTTCGGCAGCGCGGCCATGACCCGGGCGCGATAGGCGATTGCGTCCTTGCTGGTGGCGACGGGCGGGACGAGATTGGGCATCAGGATCGCCCGGCCGAAATGCCTGGCGGTGAACGGGATCACCGCCTGCAGCATGGCGCCGTCACGCAGGTGCAGATGCCAGTCGTCGGGCTTGCGGATGGTGATGCGCGTGGTCATCTCGTCTTGCCAAGCATCTCGGCTGTCATGCCCGCGAAAGCGGGCATCCAGTAATCACGGAGCTTGCTTTGTGCACCACGGTGCACGAATTGCAGGTCGGTGATTACTGGATCGTCCGCCTTCGCGGACGATGACAAGCGAGAGTGTGGCGCCTTCTCGTCCACTATCAACCGATCGGCGCGGCGGCGGCGGCGTAGGTCTCGCGCGGCGCTTCGTCGATCATCGCGCCGGTGAGATCGGTGACGCGGGCAAAGCCGCGCCGGGCGCACCATTGCTCGAGCCCCTCGATGATCGCGATCAGCCCCGACGGATTGCGGAAGATGAGATAGCCGATCATCACCGCGCTCGCGCCGGCGAGCATGTATTCGACCACGTCTTCGACCTTGACGATGCCGCCGCAGCCGATGATCGGAATCTTCACCGCCTTGGCGCATTGATGGACCATGCGCACGATGATCGGCTTGATGCCGGGTCCCGACAGACCGCCGAACTTGTTGCCGATGGCGGGCCGGAAGCTGTCGGTATCGATCTTGAGGCCGAGGATGGTGTTCGACACCACCAGTGCGTCGGCGCCGGCCGCCTCCGCCGCCTTGCCGACGGCGACGACGTCGCCGGCATTGGGGGAGAGCTTGCACCAGATCGGCTTGTCGGTGGTCTTACGGATAAGCGTCATCACGTCGAATGTGTGCTCGGCGTGAAGCGCGAAATTGCCTCCCTTCGGGTCGCGCGTGGGGCAGGAGATGTTGACCTCGAGCACGTCGATGGCGGAGCCGCTGACGTCGCGCGCCATGGCCTCGAAGTCCTCGATCGTCGTCGCCGAGATCGACCCGACCAGGGGCGGCGTGAAGCGCTTGTAGTCCGGCACCTGATGGCTCAGGAAATAGTCGATGCCCTTGGTGGGCAGGCCGATCGAGTTGATCATCCCGCCCTCGACCTCCGACACGCGCGGGGGCGGGTTGCCGGCGCGGAACTCGCGCGACACGGTCTTGGCCACCAGCGCCCCCAGCCGGTTGAGATCGATCACCTGCGCGAGATCGGTCGAGAAGCATCCCGACGCCGGCATGACCGGGTTCTGCAGCCGCACGCGCCCGATTTTCACGCTCATGTCTACCATCCGACCGCCTCCTGCAGATCGAATACCGGCCCTTCGATGCAAACGCGGCGAAGCTCTTTCCTGCCGTCGACCTCGAAGGTGCGCACGCAGACGTAGCAGGGCCCGAGCCCGCACGCCATGACCTGCTCCATGGCGACCTGGCCGGGAATACCGTGCGCCCTGCCGACGCGCTTCATCAGCTGCAGGAGGCGGTTGGAGCCGCAGGTGTAGAACGCGTCAGCTCTCCCTTGCGCGATCAGCCGCGCGAGGATCGCCTCGACGTTCTCGACCGCGCTGGTGCCGTCGGTGTCGAGCACGCCGATGACCTCGCCGACTCGCGCGAACAGGTCGCCGGCCATGACGAAGTCCGGGCTGCGCGCGCTCAAGATCGCGGTCACGCCGACGCCGCGCTCGCCGGCGAGCTGGGAGATCGGCGCCAGGGTGGCGAGGCCGACCCCGCGGCCGAGCACGACGATGTGCTTCCACGCCGGATCGATGCTGAAGCCGACGCCGAGCGGCCCGACCATGTTGAGATCGTCGCCGCGCTCGAGCCGCGCCAGCCCGTAGGTGCCGCGGCCGACGCACTTGTATAGGAACTCGATACGACCCTTGGCCCGGTCGATGCGGTAAACGCTCTGCGGCCGCCGCAGCCAGAGCTCGCCCTCATCGGGCGACGGACAGAGCAGGTTGAAGAACTGACCGGGTTTGACCGCCAGCGCCTTGGGCGAGGCATCGACGACCAAGTGCTTGTATTCCGGGTTGACCCACTCGTGGGACACGACCGGGCACAGCGCTTCTTCCGCCGGAATGGAGGGCTCGGCTGCCGCCGGCGCGCTCTTGCCTACGATGTAAGGCGCCGATGCGAACGGCCGGTGCGCCATGTGTCTCGAGCTCGCTGTCTTGCCTTAATCGGTCATCCCCGCGAAAGGCCGGGGACCACTGATACTCACCGGATACCCGACGCGGCCCCTGCTTCGCGGGGACGACCTGGGCTCCGACCTAAGCCGCGCTTGTAACAAAATCAATATTTTTGCCATATTTTGCACAATCGGTAGCAAGGTACCGTTACGCTGACGACCATTGGTCACGGCTTGTCCATGAGCGCGCGCATCAAGCGCACCGCCGCGACGCCCTTGAGGGCGCGCTGCCAGAGGTCCCTGGCCATCTTCTCGTGCAAGGCAAGCGCCTCCGGCGCCGAGGTGATCATCGCGACCCCGACGCGGATGTTCGGCTGCTCGCCGAGCCGGAACGGGCTGAGCGCCAGCACCTGCCGATCGGGCTGACGAAACAGCTGGAAGCTCGCATGCGGCAGCGTATCCGGGACGATCCCGATCTGCACGCCGATCGGCTCCTCTTCCATGAGCCGGACGAAATGGTCGGCCTCCGCTCGCGCCAGCGCGCGCCGCTCGCGCCGCACCTTCTCGGGTAGGCCTAGCCGGCCGACCAGACCGCTTGCGAGGAAATGCTCCATCTCGATCGCCGAGATGAGATTCACGATGCCGGGCTGGCGCCGGCGATACTGCTCCTTGCGCTGGCTCAATACCGCGGTGATCTCCTCGACCTGCGCGAGCGCGCGCTTGCGGCCGGCGAGCGTGTCGGGAATGCTTTCGCGCAAGATGTCGCCGAGCGCCCGGTCGAAGGCGTCGGAGGCGAGCAGGTAGGAGATCGGGCCGGCGAGCACGATGATGTGCTCGGAAGTTTCCTCGATCTGCCGCATGCGCTCGAAATAGCTCACCGCCGAGGCGATGTATTCGACGCCGACGCCGAGCAGGGTCGGCACCGAGACCGAGAGCAGCTCCGCGAGCTTCTCCAGGGTCTCGATCTTGGCGAGCTCGCCTTTTTCGAAGCGATAGAGCGCGGTGCGCGAGATGCCGAGCCTGCCGGCGATCTCGTCGGCGCTCAGCCCGGAGCCGAGGCGAAACGCCTTGAGCCGGTTGCCGATATCGTCGAAACGGATGGCCATGCGGGGCGCAATACGAATCCGGCCGAGTTCCGGTCCAATCCGCTGTCGTCCCCGCGCAAGCGGGGACCCATATTCCAGAGTCGGTGATTATGGGTCCCCGCTACGGGGTCCCCGCGACGCGGGCGTCGCGGGGTGCCCCTCGCGGGGACGACAGTCACGTGAGTTGATCAACCGGATGACATAAATCTTACGACGATCGTCCGGCCTGCAGTCGCTTCGCCGCGTCGAGCGTCGCGATGACGATGTTCTGATAGCCGGTGCAGCGGCACAGGTTGCCGGAAATGGCGATCCTCACCTCCCACTCGGTCGGGTTGGGATTGTCGCGCAGGAACTCGATCAGCGTGGTCAGCATGCCCGGCGTGCAGAAGCCGCACTGCAGGCCGTGGTGCTCGTGGAACGCCTGCTGCAGCGGATGCAAGCGTGTCCGCCGACGGGGCGATGCCCTCGACCGTGAGAAGTTCGTGACCATCCGCCTGCACCGCGAGCATCAGGCAGGAGCGCGCCGAGCGCCCGTCGAGCAGGATGGTGCAGGCGCCGCAGACCCCGTGCTCGCAGCCGAGATGGGTGCCGGTGAGGCCGAGCTGGTGGCGCAGGAAATCGGCGAGCGTGTGGCGGACCTCGACCTCTTCCTCATAGCGCTTGCCGTTGACGGTCAGCGTGATCTTCCGGGTTTCGCCCATCCCGATCTCCTAATGCGGCCGCGCCTGAGCGGCCTCGGTGCCGGTGAGGCGGGCGTGGGCCTTCTCCAGCGCGCGGCGCGACAGCACCGCCGCCAAATGCTGGCGGTAGGACGCCGGCGCGTGCACGTCGTCGATCGCCTCGAGCTTGCGAC
Source organism: uncultured Alphaproteobacteria bacterium (assembly GCA_963758945.1). Lineage (GTDB taxonomy): Bacteria > Pseudomonadota > Alphaproteobacteria > Rhizobiales > Xanthobacteraceae > VAZQ01. Next base: position 710,433 of record CAVWXY010000006.1, read on the forward strand.
AGCTCTCGCAGGCGTCGCGGAACAACTCCTTGCCGGGCACTTGTCCGAGCAGCGCCTGCTCGAGCTCGCGCGCGCGGACCGGCGCCGTACCCATGCCTCCGATGGTCACGGAGACGCGGCTGAGCTTGCCGCCGGCGTCCGCCTCGATCATGGCGGCGGCCGAGGTGATGGCGAAATCGCCGTGCCGGCGTGCGAATTCGATGAAGGCGTAGCCCTGGTTGTTCGGCCAGGGCGGGAACCGCACGCCGACCACGAGCTCGTTCGGCTCGATGGCGGGTGTCATATAAGCGACCGGAAACTGCGCGAACGGCAGCTCGCGCTGCCCGTTGGGACTCGCGACCGTGACGGTGGCGTCGTAGCCGGTCGCGAGCGAGACCAGCTCCGCCGCCGGATCGAGATGGCAGAGCGAGCCGCCGATGGTGCCGCGGTTGCGGGTCTGCCGGTGGCCCACCTGCAGCAGCGCCTCATGCATGATCGGCCAGCGCGTGCGCACCACGTCGGAGAACTCAAGGTCGCGCTGGCGCGTCATGGCGCCGATTTCGAGCGCGCCGCCCGTCTCGCGGATATAGGACAGCCCCTCGACGCGATTAAGGTCGATGATGTGGTCGGGCTGCACGAAGCGGAAGTTGAGCATGGGCATCAGCGATTGCCCGCCCGCGAGCAGCTTGGCGTTTTCGAGCCGGTCGAGCAGGCCGACGGTCTCGCCGACGGTTTTCGGATCGTGGTAGCGGAACGGCGGTGGCTTCATCTGCGCGGATCCGACCTCGTTGGCGTGTGGCTTCTTTACATAGATTGGCAACTGTGCATCAATTCAAAAAAAACGCAATTTCCCAAATATGGGACACGTCCGGCGGTGACCGTTCCTGCCTTTAGCGACGCGCGCCGCAGTGGCGGTGGCATCCGATGACGCCAGCGCCGCTTCAATGTCACGCGCCACGAGGAATCGAGGGAGCCGTGGGCCGGCGCGGTCTCGCCCGCGCGGCTGCGCGCCGATGACCGCCGGCAGCACCAGATGGATCGGCAGGTCGGTCGAGCGGCTGGAGGATCCGCCGCTGGTCCGGGGCCGCGGCCGCTTCGCCGGCGATATCGTCTTTCCCCACCAGCTCCACATGCGCGTGGTGCGCGCCAACCACGCGCATGCCAAGATCCTTTCGATCGACCTCGCGGCGGCGCGCGCCTTGCGCGGCGTGGCGGCGGTCTGGTCGGCGGCCGACATTGCCGACGTGCCGCCGATCGATTTCCGCGAGGGGCGGATACCCTCGCTCGAGCCTTACCGGCAACCGGTGCTGGCGGCCGACCGCGTGCGCTACGTCGGCGAACCGGTCGCCGCCGTTTTCGCCGCAGACCCTTACGTCGCCGAGGACGCTGCCGACCTCGTTGCGGTCGCGATCGAGGAGCTGCCGATCCTCATGGCCGCGGAAGCCGAGCCGGGCGAGTTCTCGCCCGGCCGCGACACCGAAGTGGCGGTGATCCGCCAGGGCTACGGCGACGTCGACGCGGAGTTTCGCTCCGCCCCCGTCGTGGTCGAGCTCGAGCTCGCGATCGGCCGCCATTCCGGCGTGCCGCTCGAGGCGAGAGGCGCGATCGGCCGCTACGACGCCGCGCGCGATCTGCTCGAGCTGCACGGCGCCGCCAAGGTGCCGCATCGCAATCGCGATTTGCTCGCGCGCATGCTCGGCCTCGCGCCGTCCTCGATCCATGTGCACGAGTCGCATGTGGGTGGCGGCTTCGGCATCCGCGGCGAGCTCTATCCGGAGGACGTGCTGGTCTGCGTCGCGGCAATGCGGCTCGGCCGGCCGGTGAAATGGATCGAGGACCGGCGCGAGCACCTGGTCGCCGCCAATCACTCGCGCCAGCAGCTCCACCGCGTTCGCGCGGCGGTCGACGGCGAGGGCCGCATCCTCGCCATCGACGACCGCTATTTCCACGACCAGGGCGCCTATGTGCGCACCCATGCCGCGCGCGTCGTGCACATGACGGCGGGCATTCTGCCGGGGCCGTATCGGGTCCCCGCCTATCGCGCGGTCGGCCACTTTCGCCTCACCAACAAGACGCCGGCGGCGACCTATCGCGCGCCGGGGCGCTACGAGACCACCTTCGTGCGCGAGCGGCTCATCGACGCCATCGCGACCCGGCTCGGCATGGATCCGAACGACGTGCGCCGGCGCAATGCCATCAGCGCCGATGAAATGCCGTATCACCGGCCGCTGGAAGCGCTGGGCGAGGAGATCGAGCACGATTCCGGCGACTATGTCGGGCTCCTCGACAAGCTCCTGGCCGCGCTCGATTGGGGCGAGCTCAAGGCCTCGCTGGCGCGCCGCCGCGCCGCCGGCGAGGCGGTCGGTGCCGGCTTTGCGATGTTCGTGGAGAAGAGCGGGCTGGGCCCCGCCGACGGCGTACGCATCGAGGTCGATACCGCGGGCAGCGTCGAGCTCATCACCGGCGGAGCCTCGCTCGGCCAGGGCTTCGAAACCGTGATGGCGCAGGTCTGCGCTGAGACCCTGGGCGTCGACTACAAGCGGGTGCGCGTGACCCACGGCCAGACCGACCGCATCGCCTACGGCATCGGCGCGCATGCTTCGCGCGCGACGGTGATGACGGCATCCGCCACCCACAACGGCGCTGTAAATCTCAGGACGAAAGCGATCGAAGTGGCGGCCGAGCTGATGCAGGCGCGTCCCGACGCGCTCGATATCGTCGACGGCAAGGTGGTGCGCAAGGATCAGCCCGCGGGGGCTTCGATGAGCCTGGGCGAGATTGCGGGTCACCTTGCGCCGACCTCGAAGACGCTCGGCGGGCGCGCGCCCGGCCTCTCGGCCGAGGGCTGGTTCCGGGTGGAGCATCAGGTCTATCCCTACGGCATCCATTTCGCCGTCGTGAAGGTCGACCGCGACACCGGCGGCGTGCAGATCGAGCGCTATGTCATCGCCTACGATATCGGGCGCGCCATCAACCCTGCGCTGGTGGAAGGGCAGATCGTCGGCGGCTTCGCGCAAGGTCTGGGTGGGGCGCTGCTTGAGGAGTTCACCTACACCGAGCGCGGCGACCCGCTGGCGACGACCTTTGCGGATTACCTCATGCCGACGGCGCGCGAGACGCCCAGGGTCGAGGTCATGCTGCGCGAGGACTACACCAGCCCACTCAATCCGCTCGGCATCAAGGGCGCGGGCGAGAGCGGGATCACCGGGGTCGGCGCGGCGATCGCCTCCGCCATCGACGAGGCTATCGGCGCGCCGGGCGCGGTGACGCAACTGCCGGTGACGCCACAGCGCCTCAAAGCGATCCTGAACGGCCGACGCAGCCGGTAGTCGCATGGAGCCTAGCAGGCTGCTGAAGAACTCACCATTTGCGAGCCTTGAAGGTTGATTCGTCGCCGAGATGGAAGCTGATTGCGCCGTTGATCGTACCATCATCGTCGAGTTCGGCCCATCCATCCCCGGAGACGGGGTCCATCTCGTCGGAGCCTTGCCAGGTGAAGTCGGCGGCATCGGCAAAGAGGGTACAATCGAGGCCGCCGACCACGCATCCGAACTTGAACTCACCGAGCCCGTTAGCTTTGAACTGGATGTAGGCGGGCTCAACCATGTCCAAGTAATCATTGTCCCAGAGCCCCATCTCGATGATCCGCCACTTGCCGATCAGCGCGCTCTTGGCGCCGCGCCTCATGCGGCCTCCAGAAGCTTGGGTATTCGCACCAGATTGTAGGCCAGGATTGCGAAGATGAAGACGGCTTGCACCTTGGCAAGCCCGCGGACTTTGACCTGCGCCAATCCTCCGATCGTCTTGGTCCAGCCGAAGATTTCTTCGATCCGTTTGCGGATGACCTGGCTGATCGCGTAACCGGGATGTCGGGTGATGCGACCGTCGACGGCCGTCTTGCGGGTTTTGCCCGTCTTGGTGACGTGACCGTTGATCGCGATGTGGGGCGTCACTTGGCATTCACGCAGCGCCTCGATGAACTCGACGACGTCGTAGGCCTTGTCGGCGCCGAGCGTGACCCGCTGCCCGGCAGGCCGATGATTGTCGATGAGGGTGAGGGCCGCCTCGCGCTCGGCTGTGCCGGTCGCTTGCGTCACGTCGCCGGCAACCACCAAGCCGTTGCGGTTCTCCATCAGGACATGGCCCATGTAGCACAGCCGGCTCTCCTGGCCGTCGCCCCTCCGGTAGAGCTTGGCATCGGGATCTGTCGTGCTTTCGTGGGTTTCATTCGACCGTTTCTCACGGCGGAAGTTACGCTCGCCGTTGCGGCCGTCATCGGGCGGCTGGCCGCCACCGTCCTTCGGCCGGAAGCTCTTCATCGAAGCCCAGGCCTTCAGCAGCGTTCCATCCACCGAGAAGTGGTCGCTCGATAGAAGTCGCTTCACCTTCCGTAGCGACAGCAAGCTGGATAAGAACTCGCGCGCCACATCGGCCTCAAGAAGCCGGTCACGGTTCTTCGTAAAGACCGTAGCGTCCCAGACGGCATCGTCGATCGACAGACCGACAAACCAGCGAAACAGAAGATTGTAGTTGATCTGTTCCATCAACTGCCGTTCCGAACGCACGGTGAAGAATGCCTGCAGCAGTGTGGCCCGCAGAAGATATTCCGGCGGAATCGAAGGCCGCCCCGTATGCGAATAGAGCTCCTCAAACCGGCCCGACAGCGCCGCAAGCACCTCATTCACCAGCGCTCGGATCGCTCGCAGCGGATGATCCGCCGCGATCCGCTCCTCCAGCCCGATATACGAAAAAAGCCCTTCCGATCCTCGCTGCTCCCCGCGCATGGCAAATCACCTTCGTCCCTGCAAACGACGGAATCACGATCAGCCCTTGCAGTCGAGAGAGTTTTTCAGCAGCCTGCTAGGGCCTGTCTTCAGTTGGGGGATTCCCAAATCAGTGATTGAGTGATTTATGGGTGGTCGGCCTAAGGAGGGGCCGACCGATGCGGCGCTATGCATTGCGGGACGACCAGTGGGATCGGATCAAGGATTTTCTGCCGGGCCGCGAAGGCCATGTCGGAGGCACGGCAGCAGACAATCGCCTGTTCGTCGAGGCTGTTTTGTTTAGATACCGAGCCGGCATTCCTTGGCGTGATCTGCCGGCGCGCTTTGGCGATTGGAAGATCGTCCATCAGCGCTTCAATCGATGGGCGAAGGGCGGTGTTTTCGAGCGTATTTTCAAGCTGTTGGCCAGCGATCGCGATAATGAGTACATGATGATCGACGCCACAATCGTGCGTGCGCACCAGCACAGCGCCGGCGCACGAAAAAAAACGGCGCGCAAGCGATCGGCCGATCCCGCGGTGGATTGACCACCAAAATTCACGCGCTCGTCGATGCTCTCGGCAATCCCGTCGAATTGATGCTCACGCCAGGACAGGCCAATGACCTCATTTGCGCACAGCCGTTGCTCGAGGAGTCCGATCCAGAGGCTCTGATCGGCGACACCGCATACGACGCCGATGTCTTCATCGAGGCTCTTGCCGAGCGGCAAATCACCCCGGTGATTCCTTCACATCCCCGCCGCAAGAAACCACGGCCCTGCGATTTTGCCCTCTACTGCGAGCGCAATCTCGTCGAGCGCTTCTTCAACAAACTCAAGCACTTTCGCGCTATTGCCACGCGCTATGACAAACTCGCCAGAAATTTCCTCGCCGGCGTCCAGCTTGCCTCGGCTATCATTCTCCTCAACTGAGGACAGGCCCTAGAGCGTTTGACGCGCCTCCATAGCCCACGAAGGCGGGCGTGAACGCCTTGAGGACGCGCCATGGCGCAATGCGAGGAGGTCTCGGCGCGCAGCGCGAGCCCCGGATTCCGCTCCGCTTCGTCCGGGCCGCGGGGTAAGCTGCGCGCGCAAGCGAGGAGTGCCCCATGACTATTGCCGACGTCCAGGGCGAAAAACGCGCATCGAAGAAGGCGCCGAAGGGCGCAACCAAGATATCGAGGCAAGACCTGCGTGCCTGGATCGATGCGCTACGCGCGGCGGGCGAGCTGCAGGAGATCAACGGCGCCGAGCGCGAGGCCGAGATCGGAGGCATCGTCGACCTCTACATGCGCAGGATGGGCAACCCCGCCGTCCTGTTCGACGACGTTCCGGGCTACCCCCGCGGCCACCGCATCCTCGCGAACATTCTCACCTCGGTGCGGCGCATCAACCTCACGCTCGGCAGGCCGATCGACGGCTCCGCGATCGAATTGGTCTCGTACTGGCGCAAATACATGAAAGAGGCGCCGAGCATCGCGCCGGTCGCGGTCAAATCGGGACCGCTGATGCAGAACGTCAGCAGCGGCGGCGACGTGAACATCCAAAAAATTCCGACGCCGCGTTGGCACGAGCACGACGGCGGCTATTACATCGGCACCGGCTGCATGGTGGTCATGAAGGACCCCGACACCGGCTGGATCAATTACGGCGCCTATCGCGTGCAGTCGCACGGCCCCAGTCTCGCGACCGTGATGTGCTCCAAGGGCAAGCACGGCGACCTCATCAAGCGCCGCTACCACGAGCGCGGCGAGCCCTGTCCGGTCGCGGTCGTGGTCGGCATGCATCCGGCATTGTTCATGGTGGCCGGCCTCGAGATTCCTTACGGCAAGAACGAATACGACGTTGCCGGCGGCCTGATCGGCGAGGCGGTCGAGGTGATCGAGGCGCCGGCGACCGGCCTGCCAATCCCGGCGCAGGCGGAGATCGCGTTCGAAGGCTTCATCCATCCCGGCGATGTGATCGAGGAGGGGCCGCTGGGCGAGTGGACCGGTTACTACGCCGGCGGCAAGAAGAAGGAACCCGCGATCCGCATCGCGACCTTCATGCACCGCGACGATCCCATCCTGCTCGGTGCGATCCCCGGCGTGCCGCCCGACGACAACTCGTTCTACCGCGGCACCTACCGCTCCGGCGCGGTGTGGAACCAGCTCGAGGCCGCCGGCGTGCCGGAGGTGAAGGGCGTGTGGGCGCACGCCGCCGGCGGCAGTCGGCTTTGGCTCACGGTCGCGATCAAGCAGCAATACGGCGGCCATTCCAAGCAGGCGGGGCTGATCGCCTCGCAATGCCATGCCGGTGCCTACGCCAACCGGGTCGTGGTGGTGGTCGACGACGATATCGATCCCGCTGACATGGACCAGGTGGTGTGGGCGATCTGCACGCGATTTGAGCCACGTGAAGGCATTGAAATCCTGCGCGGCTGCTGGAGCACGGCGCTCGACCCCATGGCCTACGGCAGCGACGATCCGCGCAACGCGCGCGTCGTGATCGATGCTTGCAAGCCGTGGTCGCGGCGCGAGACCTTTCCGATCGTGGCGCGATCGAGCAAGGAGCTCGATGCCAGCATCCGCGCCAAATGGGCGCACGTCTTGCCGCGGGCATGAGCCGAGGCGGCGGCGACCTCGCCCCCACGACCATCTGAGCGCGCTGCGTTATACGCGTGAAACCTGTGTTTTGTGGCGACAGGTTCCAAAAATGAGTATAGCTTTACCGGTTGTGGCGGTTACCGTTAGTTGTGGAGATACCATGGGTACGATCTCCGATTTTCTCGGCCGGAAGGGTGTCGCCTCCTCGTCCGTAGCCCCGCCGGTACCCGCGCCTCCTGTCCAGCACCCTACGAGCGGCACCCCGGAGAACAACGCGGCGACTTTCGCCGATGTCAGCGCCCGCATCGGCGAGGGCAACGAGACGCTGCGGAACTTGCTGATCGACACCGATCGTCGCATTTCCGCGCTCGACGACGTCAAGGGCGCCTTCCGCGACCTGGTCGAACCCATCGGGGCTGCACTGCGGGCGCTCGAGCATGAAAAGACCGACAACGCCGGTTTGCGTAACGCGCTCGCGGATCTGCGTGCGAGACACGAAACGGTCCGGGACGAATGCCAAGCGCTCGAAAAAAGGGCCGCGGACTTGGAGAGCGACAACCAGTCGCTTCGCCGGGAATTGGCGCTGACACAACAAGCCGCGCGCGGGCTCGAGAACGACAAAGCGGAGCTGACCAGCGACCTCGTGGACGTGCGCACCGAGCTCGCCAATCTCGGCAGTCAACTGGCGCAGGAGACCGTCAATGCCCGGTCGGTAGGCGAGGCAAATCGGATTCTCGTCGATCACGCCGACAGCGCCGACAAACGGATCGTTGAGTTGCAGGCCGAGGGCGCGCTCACTCGGGAAAAGCTCTCGCTGCTGGAGACCGACAAACGCTCGTTGCAGACGGCGCTGGAGCAAACGCTCGCCGAGAGCTCGCGCTTGTCGCGCCGCCTCGCCGAGAGCGAGAGCGCCCTGGTCGCGACGCGGGCGCGGCTCGAGCAGATGGAAAGCGCCCTCGCCTCGGTCGAGAGCGAACGCGCAGCGCTTTGCGCTGCCCGTGATGAGGCCAACGAGCGACACCAGTCCGAAAGCTACGCGCTCAATCTGCAGCTCGAGGCCATGCGTTCGCGTGCCGGAACCGCCGAGAAGCTGCTCTCCGAAGTGCGGCAGAACCTGGTGGCGCGCACCGAGGAGATCAGGAGCTCGGAACGCAAGTCTGTGGAGGCGACCATCGCTCGCAACGCCACCGAGAAGACGGTCGAACGGCTCGCCGCCGCCCGCGATGAGCTGGAAGTCAAGGTCAAGGAGCTTGAACAGACGCGTGCGATGCTGCTCGAACGGTCGAGCGGCCTCGCCGAGACCGCGAAGGCGCGCGAGACCTCGCTTGCCCATGCCGAGCAGACGATCAAGTCGCTGACCGACCGCGTCGATCAGCTCGAGCATGACGCCCGAGCGTATCGGGCAAGAGCCGTGAAGCGCATCGAGGACCTCAACGAGACGCTTCAGCGCGAGCGCGTCGAGCTCGCCGTCGCCCAGGGCGCGCTGGAGACGACCCGCAGGGATTACGCCCGGTTGCAACGCGGGCTCGCGGCGCGGGCGACGCCGCAGAACGGCGCCGATGTCGAGCAGCCCGCCGATGTGTCGGCAGAGCCGTCAAAATGGAAGAACGGCAAGAGCGACGGGCACGGCGCCGACGCGATGGAGGCGAAGCCGGGGCAACCCGGGATCGAGCCGACCTCCGAACAGTGAGCGCGCGATATCTCCCGTCTGCGATCACCAGATGCTTGTTTTTCGAGCGATTGCCGCGCAGAAATACTTCGTCGTCCAGGTCAGGGAGAGCGCTAGCGCTTCCGCTTCGCGCAACTGCTCTCGTAGCCCCGTGGAGCGAAGCGCAATGCGGGTGCTCGCGCCGCGCGGCAAGTATGCCGAATTTCGCTCCGCTCCCTACGACCAGTGCGACGAGCGGCAATGAATGAGGCTCGAGACTACGCCATGCAGCTGATCCGTCCGTACGCGTTTATCGCCGTCGTCCTGGCAGCGGCGCTGCCGGCCGTGCCGGCGCTCGGCGCCGGCGTCGAGGATTTCTACAAGGGCAAAAGCGTCTCCCTCATCATCGGCTACAGCGTGGGCGGCGGCTACGACGCCTATGGGCGGCTGCTTGCACGCCACCTCGGCAAGCATATTCCCGGCAATCCCGGCGTGCTGCCGCAGAACATGACCGGCGCCGGCAGCCTCAAGGCCGCCAACTACCTCTATTCCGTGGCCCCGAAGGACGGCTCGGTCATCGGCACGTTCTCGCGCAGCCAGGGCATTGCGCCGCTGCTCGACAAGGCCGAGTTCGACAGCAGGAAGTTCAGCTGGCTCGGCAGCGTCACCGACGAGGTGAGCCTCTGTATCAGTCGCCGGAATGCGCCGGTGAAGACCTTCAGCGATCTTCTGTCCACGCCCGCGACCTTCGGCGGCGAGGGTGCGGGCTCCGATCCCAACATCTTCGCGCTGCTCTACCGCAACCTGTTCGGCGCCAGGATCAAGCTTGTGACCGGCTATCCCGGCACCAACGAGATTCAGCTCGCGGTCGAGCGCGGCGAGGTCGACGGGCTGTGCGGGCTGTCCTGGAGCACGCTCAAGGGCCGCTATCCGCATTGGCTCACCAAGGAAAGAAAGGCCAATATCCTGATCCAGGCCGGGATCAGAAAGCAGCGGGAATTGCCTGACGTGCCGTCGGCCAGCGAGCTCGCGACGCGTCCCGAGCAGGCCCAAATCCTCAACCTGCTCCTGATCGGACAGGCCATGGCGCGGCCGTTCGCGGCCCCGCCGGGCATTCCTTCCGACCGCAAGGCGGCGTTGATCACGGCCTTCGAGCGCACGACGGCGGACCCCGATTTTCTCGCCGAGGCGCAGCGCCTCGATTTCGAGGTCCAGCCGGTGGGCGCGGCCAGGCTCGACGCGCTGCTGGCGGAGGCCTATGCGACGCCCAAGGACGTCATCGCCAGGGCCGCCTCGGCCATGACCGACTGATGCGGCGGCGATGGGCGGATTGATCGGAGCGCGCCTTCCTCGCCTCGAGGACCGGCCCCTGCTCGTCGGCAAGGGACGCTTCGTCGACGACATCGAATGTCCCGGGGCGCTGCACGCGGCGTTCGTGCGCAGTCCGCATCCCCATGCCGCGATCCGCGCGGTCGACGCGCACGACGCGCTGGCGCTGCCGGGCGTGCACGCGGTGCTCACGCTCGACGATCTCGCGCCGGTCCTTGCCAAACGCCGGATGCTGCGCCACTCCAATTCAGGGGCGCCACTCGACCGCTATTGGTCGTTCGCGCTGGCCGACGGCGAGGTCTCCTATGTCGGCGAAGCCGTCGCGCTCGTCCTTGCCGACAGCCGCTACCTCGCCGAGGACGCGGCGGCGCTGGTCAACGTCGACTACGACATACTTGCGGCGGTGTCGGACTGTCGCAAGGCGGCCGATCCGGCCGCGCCGGCGGTGCGGCGCGAGCTCGACAGCAATATCGCCGCCGCCTTCAAGGTCGCCTACGGCGATGCCGATACCGCGTTCGGTAAGGCCGCGCACGTATTGCACGCCGAGCTCTGGCAGCATCGCGGCGCCGCCCACCCGATCGAAGGCCGCGGCATTGTCGCCGACTGGCGCGACGACGCCGTGGTGGTCTGGGCGTCGACCCAGAAGGCCCACGACCTGTTCCAGTCCTTGACCGCGCTCCTCGATTTCGACGAGAGCCGGCTGCGCGTGGCCACCCCCGACGTCGGCGGCGGTTTCGGTCCCAAGCTGTGCGTCTATCCCGAGGACATCGCGGTGGTCGCCGCCTGCAAGCTCCTGCGGCGCTCGGTCAAATGGATCGAGGACCGGCGCGAGCATTTCACCAACGCCGCTCAGGAGCGCGACCAGTACTGGTCGATCGACGTGGCGGTCGACGCCGATGCCAGGCTCCTCGGGGTGCGCGGCCGGCTGATCCACGATCTCGGCGCCTACGCCCTGCAGGACGTCAACATTCCCTACAACTCCGCGTCGATGCTGAGCGGGCCCTATGTGCTTCCGGCCTTGTCCATCGATGTCACGGTCGTCGCCACCAACAAGACGCCGGTGTCGTCGGTGCGCGGCGCGGGCTATCCGCAGGCGGCCTTCGCCATGGAGCGCCTCATGGATCGCATCGCGCGCGAGCTGCATCTCGACCGCGCCGAGGTGCGCCGGCGCAATCTGATCCCGCCGGAAAAGATGCCCTATACCAAGCCGCTCAAGGCGCGTTCCGGCGCGAGCATGCAGTACGACAGCGGCGACTATCCTGCCAGCCAGGCGCAAGTCGTGGCGGTCGCCGGGTGGGAGGATTTTCCGCGCCGGCAGGCTGCCGCGCGGGCGGAGGGCCGCTACATCGGCCTCGGGCTCGCCCATGGCATCAAGGGCACCGGGCGCGGTCCGTTCGAGTCCGGCGCGGTGCGCGTGTCCAATACCGGGCGCGTGTCGGTTTATACCGGCGCGGCGGCGATCGGGCAGGGCTTGCGCACCGCGCTCGCGCAGATCTGTGCCGGCGAGCTCGGCCTGCGCGCCGAGGACATCACCGTGGTGCCGGGCGACACCGGCGGCGTCTCGCTCGGTCTCGGCGCCTTCGCCAGCCGGCAGACCGTGACGGCGGGCTCTTCGGTGCTGCTGGCGGCGCGCGCCGTCGCCGACAAGGCCAAGAAGCTCGCGAGCCACGTGCTGGAAGCGGCCGAGCACGATCTCGAGATCGCTGACGGAGAGGTGCGCGTCGTCGGCGCGCCGCAGCTTGCGGTCAAGCTCGGCGAGCTCGCGCGCATCCTCAAAGGCGCGCCCGGCTACGGCTTCCCGCCGGACATCGCGCCCGGCCTCGCGGCCGACGTGAACTGGCGAACCGACGCGCTCGCCTATGCCAATGCCTGCCACGTCGCCGAGGTCGAGGTCGACCCCGGCACCGGTGCCGTCAAGCTTCTGAACTACGTCGCGTTGCAGGATTCCGGAACCCTGATCAACCCGATGATGGTCGACGGCCAGGTGCGCGGCGGCGTGGCGCATGGCATCGGAAATGCGGTGCTGGAATGGATGGGATACGACGACAGCGGCCAGCCGGTCACGACCACCTTTGCCGATTATCTCCTGCCGAGTGCGACCGAAGTACCGAACATCGAGATTCTCTATCGCGAGACCCCCTCGCCACTCAATCCGCTCGGTGCCAAGGGCGCGGGCGAAGTCAGCACCATCCCGACGGCGGCGGCGGTAATCTCCGCCGTCGAGGACGCGCTGCAGCCGTTCGGCGTCCGCATTGCGCAGACGCCGGTCACCCCGCAGAAGCTGGTCGAGCTGATTGCCAATAGCGCCACGGTTTGAAGGTCGAATCCATGCGAACCGGCTCGGAATATCTTCGTTCGCTCGACGATGGACGGCAGGTGTTCGTCGACGGCGAGCGCGTCAAGGACGTCACCCGCCACGTCGCCTTTCGCGAGGCGGCACGCTCGGTCGCACGTCTCTACGACATCGCGGCGGCGCCGGAAAACCGCGAGCGCATGACCTTCGTGTCGCCCAAGACCGGCGAGCCGGTATTGCGCGCTTACCAGATTCCGCGCAGCCATGCCGACCTGCGGGCGCGGCGGCTGTTTTCCGAGACCTGGGCGGAGGCGACCTTCGGCCTCATGGGCCGCACCCCCGATCACGTCGCCGGCTTCTTCTGCGGCTATGCCGCGACGCCGGGCGTGCTGGCGGCGGGCGGGCAGAACTTCGCCGACAACGTCGTCGCTTTCTACGAGCACATGCGCGACAACCACCTCTATGCTTCCTATGCCATCGTCCCGCCGCAGATCGACCGGGCGAAGCCGGCGCACAAGCAGAGCGACCCCGCGCTCTATGCCGGCGTGGTCAAGGAGCGCGACGACGGCATCGTCATCTCCGGCGCGCAGCAGCTCGCGACCGGCGGCGCGATCTCCGACCTCATCCACCTGAGCTGCATTCATCCGCTGCAGCCCGGCGACGAGAACTACGCCAACTGCCTGGCGGTTGCCGTCAACGCGCCCGGGGTCAGGCTCTATCCGCGCCGGCCGTTCGCCACAGCCGCCACCAACGCCTTCGACTATCCGCTGTCGAGCCGGTTCGACGAGAGCGACAGCTACGTGATCTTCGACAACGTGTTCGTGCCGTGGGAGCGGGTGTTCATCTACCGCAACATCGAGATATCGCGCGACCAGTGGTGGAAGACGCCGTCGCACCTCTACGGCAACCATCAGGCGCAGGTGCGCTACGTCACCAAGCTGCGCTTCATGATCGGCATCGCCCAGCGCATGAACGAGATGACCGGCAATGCCGCCAATCCCGCGGTGCAGATCATGATGGGCGAGCTCGCGGCGCTGGTGTCGGTCTACGAGACCATGCTGCTCGCGCACGAGGCCATCGCGCCGATCGACGCCGACGGCGTGCTGTGGCCGGCGAAGACCGCGCTCTATTCGGCGATGGCGCTGCAGTCGGAGCTCAACGGTCGCATGCTCGAGATCATCCGCGAGCTCGCCGGCGCGGCGATGATCACGCTGCCGTCCTCGCTGCGCGACTTCGAGAGCCCAGAGACGGCGGCCGACGTCGAGCGCTACATGTGCTCGGCCGCCACCGACGCCAGGGCCAGGGTGGCGTTGATGCGGCTCGCCTGGGACCTCATCGGCTCGGAATTCGGCAGCCGCCACCAGCAATACGAGAAGTTCTACGGCGGCGCCTCGTTCGTGGTGAAGCAGAACGTCTATCGCAACTTCGATTTCAAGCGCGCGACCGCGCTGGTCGACGCCGCCCTCGCCCTGCCGCCGCTTGGGCAGGACTGATCGGACGGCACCGCGCCGTCCTACGACTGCGTCCACAACGGCGAGAACTGGGTCGCCACGACGCTCTCATAGGGCACGTCGCCCGCGAGGATGCCGACGTCGCGCGAGAACTGGTTCATGCCGGCGACGAAGGCGGGCGAGATCGAAGCGTCGTAATAGGGCAGATCGCGGCGAATGAGCTCGGCGATCAACTCGGCTTCGGAGGGCGGAAAAAGCTTGCGGCCGATGTCGGTCGCACGCGCGACATTTTCCTTGAGGGCGGCATGGGTCTTCACCATCGCCCGCACCACCGCGGCCGCCGTTTCGGGCGAACGCTCGATCAGGCGGTCGGCCGCGGCGATCGAGGCCATGGTGTAGTTGAAGCACGGCTTCGGCCCGTCGCCGCGGCGCACGTCGAGCACCACGGTTCCGACCCCGCGCCGTACCGCCACCTCGGTGCCCATGCCGTTCGCCCAGAACCCGTCGATCTTGCGGTCCTCCAGCGCCTTCGCGGCGGTCACGCCGAAATTCACACCGGCGCCCTGCGCGCCCGGCACCGGCGCGATCTTCACCTCGTCGGCGCCGATGCCGGCTTCGAGCAGGAGCCGGCGCAACCCCATGTCGACCCATGGCGCCGCGCCGATGCTGCGGCCCTCGACCGCATCGAGGTCGCCGCGCTTGGCGCCGAAGTCCTTGTGCATGACCAGGAACCAGTACATGCCCTGGCCCTGCGCGCATAAGAGCTTGGCGCCCCGCCACAGCGGAAATGCCGACAGTACGGAATGGGCGGAGCCGCCCACGAGATCGACCGTGCCGTCGCGCAGCGCCGCGTAGCACTTGTCGACCGGATAGATCAGCTCGAGCGCGACATCGAGCCCCTCATTCTTGAAGCAGCCGAGCTCGATCGCCGCGATGGCGGGAAAATACGAGTTCGAGATCATGTCGGGCACGGCGAGCTTCATCGTCTATTCTCCTGCTCCATGCGCTCGCGCGGCCGGCGAATGAGCGTTCTTGCACGGCGTGTCCGATATCCGCTCCGCGGAGGCGTACCTTAGAACACAGCCTTGATGGCGGCGGCGACCGCGAAAGCCTCCGCATCGCCGTCGACGAACCCGGTCACCTGCAGGCCGAGCGGCAGGCCCTCGTCCGCCAGCACCGGCAGCGAGATCGCGGGAATGCCGAGCAGGGAGGCATGCACGGTGCAAGCGGGATCGCCGGTCGATTCGAGGCCCATGGGCGCGGCGGCAGGGGCGGCGAGGCTCACGCAGGCATCGCACTCCGCGGCAAGCTCGGCGTAAAGCGACCTCGCCTGGGCGCGTTGCGCCAGGTCGCGGCGGTAGTCGTCGAGGCTCATGGCCTCGGCCACGGCAAGGCGGGCGAGCATCACGCGGCTCACCTTGCTGGCGTCGCGCTCGCGGTAGGTGTTCAGCGGCCAGCGCGATTCCCAGCCGTTGATGCGCATCGAGAGCGGACGCGCTTGCGCGATCGCGGCCTCGACGGCGGCGACCTTGGCGTGGGACTGCGGCGCCAGCACCTCGATCCCCGCCGTCTTGATCCGCGCCAGCGCGTCGCCCATGGCCGCTCTGGCGCCCGCCGAAGCGGCGGCCCAGCCCGCGGTCTCGAGGAAAGCGACGCGGCGCGGCTTCTTCGCCGCCGGCGCGCTCGCGGGACCGAACAGGCCGGGATAGCCGGGGTCGCCGCCCGCGCGCGCCGCGATCTCGTAGGCGACCTGCCAGGCGTCCTCCAACGTCGAAGCCAGGACACCGGTCGCGCTCTGGCTCAGTCCGTCATAGCTGCCACCGCGATTGAGCGCGCCGACCGTGACCTTGAAGCCGATGCAGCCGCAATAGCTCGCCGGACGGATGGTCGAGCCGATCACCTGCGTGCCGAGCGCGGCGCTCAGCATTCCCGAAGCGACGGCGGCGGCCGAGCCGCTGCTCGATCCGCCTGGCGTGCGCCGCAGGTCGTGCGGGTTGCGCGTGCCCCGCGGCTCGGTGGCCGCAAATTCGGTGGTGACGGTCTTGCCCACGATGACGGCGCCGGCTTCGCGCAGCGCGGCGACGCTCGCGCCGTCGCGTTCAGAGCGGAAGCCGGCGAACAGCGGCGAGCCGTTCTCCGTCGGCATGTCGATGGTCTCGATGATGTCCTTGATGCCGACCGGCATGCCGTCGATCTTCGACAGCGTACGGCCCGCGCGCCAGCGTGCGGTCGCACGGTCGGCGGCGGCGCGCGCGCCGTCGAGGTTGAGATTGACGAAGGCGCCGATCTTCGGCTCGAGCGCGGCGAGATCGGCCAGGCAGCGCTCGAGGAAGTCGCGCGGGGTGTCGGCGCCGCTCGCAAAGCGCGGCGTCGCCGCAAGATACGGCTTGGTCGAAAGCTTGGTCGTCGTGTCCGGCGCCGGCATGGTCATTCCCTCCACAAATCGGCCAGGCGCTACTTCTTGCTCTCGTCGTAATAGTGGATTTCGTACAGCATGCAGCCGCGCTCCGACTTGAACGGGCCGTGATGGACGCCCGGCGGCCGGCAGGCATAAGTCGGGGCGTCGAACGCCTCGCCACCCTCGCCCCGCGCATCGTTGCCGACAATGAGGTCGCCGGAGACGAGATAGACCTCTTCCCAATGGTCGTGCACGAACGGCGCGGTGGTGTAGACGCCGGGATCGAAGCGCAACAGCCGCGTGCGGCTTCCCATTTTGCGATCCTCGTCGAGGTCGCTCGCCAGGATCTTCTGCTTGATGCCGGCGGGATAGCCGGGCGGCGTGGCCCAGCCGGTATTCATGTCCACGCGGGTGAATTCGAGATGCGGCTTGTTCATCGGCATGGGCCTTCTCCGGCGGTTGGTGCATCATCCCAGATTGGGCAGGGTTTGGACCCGATAGGCGTGTGCGATCTTGCGGCCGAGCACGGGGTCTTCCAGCTCGAAGGCGAATTCGCGGGTGGGCCGCACGCCGCCATGGGCGGCGAGCGTGCCGCAGAACATCAGCGTACCCTCGCGCAAGCCGCCGTCGCCGCCATGGCGGAAAATCAGCGCGCGCGGGTCCATCATCGCTGCGACGGTGCCCTCCTGGTAGAGCCCACGCTCGCCGCCGTCGACCACGTACGCGCGTAAGAGCAGGCGGTCCCAGTGCGGAGCGACGTCGTCGTAGGCCCAGAACGCGGGAGCGATCGGTTTCTCGCACATCTGCTTGGAGACCGTCACCCCGTATTTCTCCACCTCGCGGTCGGTGTGGTCGGAGCCGGTTCCCACCCAAAGCTTGCCGGCGTGCTGCAGCAGCACGAACTCCACTTCGCCGCCGGAGCTTTCGCCCACCGCCTCGATCGTATCGTCGGTGGTCATCCGCGCCGCCGACACGCGATAGAAGATCGGCGTCGTCGCCGGCCGCTTCACGCCCAGCGCCTCGAGCTCGCGGATGTGCTTCTCGACGGCGGCGGGATCTCGTCCGGTCCAGCCGGCAACCACGGCCTGCACGATCGCGACATCGACGGACCGCGGGCTCGACTTGTCATGTAGCGTCAGCGAGAGAATGCGCGGTGACACGACGGGTCCGGCATTGGGTCGGGACATCGGGGATCGGAAGCACTTGCACGAGCCGCCCGGCACCGAAAGATGCTCGCTCGAGGTTGATATGTCATTGACATGGTCATTTCAACTCCGCGAGATGACCGAACCAGAGGGGAGGGGCGACATCTCGCCGGCACCATGCCAACGCTTGTCCAACTTGCGACGGAACTCGCTGCCGGCGGCTCGAGCCGCGCCCTGATCGAGCAGTGCCTGGCACGGATCGCCGATCCCAGCGGGGAAGGCGCGCGGGTTTTTATCAAGGTCAACGCCGAGCATGCGCTCGCGGCGGCGGATTTCTACGACCGCCTGCGCGCCCGTCGAGCCGCGCCGTCGCCGTTCGCGGGCATCCCGGTCTCGATCAAGGACCTGTTCGACATGGCCGGCGAAGTCACCACCGCCGGCTCGCGTGTGCTGCAGGACGTCGAGCCCGCCGCGCATGACGCGCCCTGCGTGGCACGGCTGCGGGCGGCCGGCTTCGTTCCGATCGGGCGCACCAACATGACCGAGTTCGCCTTCTCCGGGCTCGGGATCAATCCGCACTACGGCACGCCGCTCAACCCCTACGACCGCAAGGGGGAGCGCATCCCCGGCGGCTCGTCGTCCGGCGCCGCGGTCTCGGTGACCGACGCCATGGCGTTCGGCGCGCTCGGCACCGATACCGGCGGCTCCTGCCGCATTCCCGCGGCGCTGTGCGGCATCGTCGGGTTCAAGCCGACCGCTTATCGCGTGCCGACCGCGGGCGCGTTCCCGCTCTCGCCCTCGCTCGACTCGGTCGGCCCGCTGGCGGCGACGGTGGCATGCTGCGCGGTGCTCGACGCCGTTCTCGCCGGCGAGCCGGTGGCGGCGCTGGCGCCGTTCCCCCTCGCCGGGCTGCGCCTGGCGGTGCCGCAGACCACCGTGCTCGAGGGCCTCGAGCCGGCGGTGGCGCGCGCTTTCGACTCCGCGCTCGCCGCGCTGCGCCGGGCGGGCGCGCGCATCGCCGATATCCAGTTGCGCGAGCTCTCGGAGCTGCCGCAGATCAATGCCAAGGGCGGGTTTGCCGCGGCGGAGGCCTATGCGATCCACCGTTCACTGATCGCGAAAGGCAGGCAAATGTACGATCCGCACGTGCTCAGCCGCATCCTGCGCGGGCAGGAGCAGGATGCCGCGGACTATATCGACCTCCTTGCCGCGCGTGCGGACTTCATCGGTCGGGTCGACGCCGTCACGGCCCCCTACGATGTCTTGCTGATGCCGACCACGCCGGTTACGGCGCCCGGCATCGCCGATCTTGCGGCGGATGACAGCTACCGCAAGGTCAATTTCCTGGTGCTGCGCAACCCCGCGATCGTGAATTTCCTCGATCGGTGCTCGATTTCGCTGCCGTGCCACCGTGCCGGCGACGCGCCGGTCGGCCTCATGCTGGTGGGCGAGCACGGCGCCGACCGCCGCCTGCTCGCGACCGCCGCCGCGATCGAGCAGGTGGTGTCGCCGCGCGTCGCATAGCGGGGTCGCTGCGATCACTAAGGTGGTCGCGTGCTCGTGTGCTCGTGAGGCACCATGATGCTGGTCGGGAGTCCTGTTTCGAATTATAGTCATTTGCAGGAAGGCACAATCACTGCAGCGGCGGTTGTTGTTGCACCGCGCAGACTGCGAGCTTTCTCAAGGGGAAATGCCAACGGCGCCCGCGCCACGAGCGGGCGCCCTGGGAGGATGCCCGTGATACCTGGCGCTTTCGAATATCACCGCCCGCAATCGCTCGGCGAGGCGGTCGCGCTCCTTGCCGGCCTCGGCGAGGAAGCGAGGCCGCTCGGCGGCGGGCATAGCCTGATCCCGATGATGAAGCTCCGGCTCGCCGCGCCGGGACATCTCGTCGATCTCGCCGCCATTCGCGACCTCAAGGGGATCCGTGCCGAGGGCACCGACATCGTCGTCGGAGCGATGACGACGCAGCACCAGATCGTCGCATCCGAGTTGCTTGCCGGCCAAATCCCGATCCTGCGCGCGACGTCGCTGCTGATCGCCGACCCGCAGGTGCGGTATCTCGGCACCATCGGCGGCAATGTCGCAAACGGCGATCCCGGCAACGACATGCCCGCCGTCATGCTGTGCCTCGGCGCCACCTACCACCTCGTCGGCAAGTCGGGCGAGCGCCGCGTGCCGGCGCGCGAGTTCTACCAGGGTGCCTTTCTCACCGCCCTCCAACCGGGCGAAATCCTCACCGCGGTCCGCATTCCGGTTCCTCCGTCCGGCCACGGCGCCGCCTACGAGAAGCTCAAACGCAAGGTCGGCGACTACGCCACGGCCGCCGCCGCGGTGGTCCTGACCGTGCGTGGCGGCACCGTCGCCACCTGCTCGATCGGTCTGACCAATGTCGCCGAGACGCCGCTCTGGGCCGAGGAGGCGGCGCGGATCCTGGTCGGCTCCTCGCTCGATGCTCCGACCGTGAAGCGAGCGGTGACGGCGGCCGAGGCGATCACCGCGCCCGCGGCCGACACGCGCGGACCGGTCCAATATCGCACCAAGATGGCCGGCGTGATGCTGGCGCGGGCGCTCGCCCGCGCGCGCGAACGCGCCCGCGACGCCTGAGCTTGCGGAGAAAGCGATGCCCAAAACCCGGATTTCCATGACCGTGAACGGCCAGGCGGTCGAGGCGCTGGTCGAGCCGCGCCTGTTGCTCGTCCATTTCCTGCGCGAAGAGCTCAACCTCACCGGCACGCATGTCGGCTGCGACACCACCCATTGCGGCGCCTGCACCGTTGATCTCGACGGCAAGTCGGTCAAATCCTGCACCATGTTCGCCGTCCAGGCCGACGGCGCCGAGGTGCGGACCATCGAAGGCATGGCCGCCGCGGATGGCACCTTGCACGCCCTGCAGGAAGGCTTTCGCGAGATGCACGGCCTGCAGTGCGGGTTCTGCACGCCGGGAATGATCGTCCGCGCCTATCGGCTGCTGCACGAGAACAATAATCCGACCGAGGACGAAATCCGCTTCGGCATTTCCGGCAATCTCTGCCGTTGCACGGGATACCAGAACATCGTCAAGGCGATCCAATACGCCGCCGCCAAGCTCAACAGCACGGCTTTGCAGGAGGCCGCAGAATGACTGAAACGACCTTGACCAGCGAGCAGCGTGCCGAGCGCCTGCAAGGGATGGGCTGCAAGCGCAAGCGGGTTGAGGACATCCGCTTCGTGCAGGGCAAGGGCAGCTATGTCGACGATCTGAAGCTGCCCGGCATGCTCTACGGCGACTTCACGCGCTCGCCGCACGGCCATGCCCGCATCAAGCGCATCGACACGTCCAAGGCGAAGGCGGCTCCCGGCGTGCTCGCGGTGCTGACCGCGGCGGAGCTCAAGCCGCTCAACCTGCATTACATGCCCACGCTCGCCGGCGACGTGCAGGCGGTGCTGGCCGAGGACAAGGTGCTGTACCAGAACCAGGAGGTCGCCTTCGTCATTGCCAACGACCGCTATTCGGCCGCCGACGCCGCCGATCTGGTCGAGGTCGAATACGAGGGGCTGCCGGTGATCGTCGATCCCTTCAAGTCGATGGCGCCGAACGCGCCCGTGCTGCGCGAGGACCTCAAGGACAAGACCGACGGCGCGCACGGCAAACGCAAGCACCACAACCACATCTTCAACTGGCAGATGGGGGACAAGGAGGCTACCGATGCGGCCTTCAACAACGCCGAGGTGACCGTCAAGGAGCTGATCTCCTATCAGCGCGTGCATCCCTGTCCGCTCGAGACCTGCCAGTGCGTCGCCTCCTTCGACAAGATCAAGGGCGAGCTCACGGTGTGGGGAACGTTCCAGGCGCCGCACGTCATCCGCACCGTGGCCTCGCTCATTTCCAAGATCCCCGAGCACAAGATCCACGTGATCTCTCCCGACATCGGTGGCGGCTTCGGCAACAAGGTCGGCGCCTATTCCGGCTACATCTGCGCCATCGTCGCCTCGATCGTGACCGGCAGGCCGGTGAAATGGGTCGAGGACCGCATCGAAAACCTGTCGACCACGGCGTTCGCGCGCGATTACCACATGACCGCCGAGATCGCGGCGACGCGGGACGGCAAGGTCACCGCGCTGCGCGTCTATACCATCGCCGATCATGGCGCCTTCGACGCCTGCGCCGATCCCAGCAAGTGGCCGGCGGGCTTCTTCAATATCGTGACCGGGTCCTACGACTTCCCGGTCGCCCATGTCTCGGTCGACGGGGTCTATTCCAACAAGGCGCCGGGCGGCGTGGCCTATCGCTGCTCGTTCCGCGTCACCGAGGCCGCCTACTGCATCGAGCGCGCCATGGACATCATGGCGCAGAAGCTCGGGATGGACCCGGCCGAATTCCGCATGAAGAACCTGATCCGGCGCGAGCAGTTTCCCTACACCTCGGCGCTGGGATGGGAATACGACTCGGGCGACTATCACACCGCGCTGCAGCGGGCGATGGAGGCGGTGGACTACAAGAAGCTGCGCGCCGAGCAAAAGCAAAAGCAGGAGGCCTTCCGGCGCGGGGAGACGCGCGAGCTGATGGGCATCGGGGTGAGCTTCTTCACCGAGATCGTCGGCGCCGGGCCGTCGCGCAATTGCGACATCCTCGGCATCGCCATGTTCGATTCCTGCGAGATCCGCATTCATCCGACCGGAACCGCGATCGCGCGGCTCGGCACCAAGTCGCAGGGGCAGGGCCATGAGACCACCTACGCCCAGATCGTCGCGACCGAGCTCGGGCTCCCCGCCGACAACATCAGCGTAGAGGAAGGCAACACCGACACCGCGCCCTATGGGCTCGGCACCTACGGCTCGCGCTCGACGCCGGTCTCGGGCGCCGCCACCGCCATGGCCTGCCGCAAGATCAAGGCCAAGGCGCAGATGATCGCCGCGCATCTGCTCGAGGTGCACGACGACGACCTCGAATGGGACATCGACCGTTTCAGCGTGAAGGGCAATCCGGAGCGGTTCAAGACCATGACCGAGCTCGCTTGGGCCGCCTATCACGGCGTGCCGCCCGGGATGGAGCCCGGGCTCGAGGCGGTGAACTATTATGACCCGCCCAACATGACCTATCCGTTCGGCGCCTATATCTGCGTCGTCGACGTCGACGTCGATACCGGCGCGACCAAAGTCCGGCGCTTCTACGCCCTCGACGACTGCGGCACGCGCATCAATCCGATGATCATCGAGGGCCAGATCCACGGCGGGCTGACCGAGGCGTTCGGCATCGCCATGGGCCAGGAGATCCGCTACGACGACACCGGCAATGTCGTGACCGCGTCGTTCATGGATTATTTCATGCCGACGGCGGTCGAGACGCCGAAATGGGAGACCGACTGGACCACGACGCCGTCACCGCACCACCCGATCGGCGCCAAGGGTGTCGGCGAGAGCCCGAATGTCGGCGGCGTGCCCTGCTTCGCCAACGCGGTCAACGACGCCTTCAAGTTCCTCGGCTCGACCCACATCCCGATGCCCCACGATCACTGGCGCACCTGGATGGCCGCGGACCAGCTCGGGCTGCACGGCTGAACATCCGGCGGGACGCGCCTATATCACCCGTCATGACCCCGAGCCGCGAGCAGATTTCCGACCGCCTCGCCGCCGTCGGCTATGTCGCCGATCGCGATATCGCCACCGCCCTGTGGCTCATGGACTATCTCAAGCGGCCGCTGCTGCTCGAAGGCGAAGCCGGCGTCGGCAAGACCGAGGTGGCCAAGGCGCTCGCCGCGGTGCACGCCGCCGAGCTGATCCGCCTGCAGTGCTACGAGGGACTCGATCAGAACGCGGCGCTTTACGAGTGGAACTACCAGCGGCAGCTGCTCGCCATCAAGGCGCGCGAAGGCGCCGGCGAGAACGCCGATGCCATCGAGGAGCACATCTTCTCGGAGAAGTATCTGCTCGAGCGCCCGTTGCTCGCCGCCATCCGGCGGATAACGCCCCCGGTGCTGCTGGTCGACGAGGTCGATCGCGCCGACGAGGAGTTCGAGGCCTTCCTGCTCGAGCTTCTCTCCGATTTCCAGGTCAGCGTGCCCGAGCTCGGCACGATCCAGGCGGTGTCGATTCCCCGCGTCGTGCTCACCTCGAACGGCACGCGCGAGCTGTCCGATGCGCTGCGCCGGCGCTGCCTCTACCACTACGTCGATTTTCCCGACGTCGACCGCGAAGCAAAGATCATTCTTGCCCGGCTGCCGGACGTCGATGCCGGCTTGGCGCTGCAGGTCGCACGGATGGTCGCGGCGGTGCGCAAGGAAGACCTGCACAAGGTGCCCGGCGTCGCGGAGACGCTCGACTGGGCGGCCACGCTCGCCGGGCTCGGCGTCCACGATTTGCGACAGTCGCCTGAGGCCGTGCACGAGACCATGATCTGCCTGATCAAGACCCATGAAGATCGCGCCCGGCTTCCTCGCGAGGTGACCGACCGGCTTCTGGGCAAGGTTGCGTGAGGGGAGTTTCCCGATGGCCATCGCGCCGATCGGCGCAGCGGTCGAGACCGTGGGCACGGGCGCGCGTCGGCGGCTCGCCGGGTTTGCCCGCTCGCTGCGCGAGAACGGCTTCAAGGTCGGGCTGGGCGAAACCCGCGACGCGCTCGCCGTGCTCGTCTCGCCGGCGGCCATGCGCCGATCATCGCTCAGGCCGGCGCTGCGCGCGCTGTTCGCCGCGACGCGCTCCGACTGGGAGCGCTTCGACGAGATCTTCGATGCCTATTGGAGCGGCCGCGGCGTCCGCCGGGTGCAGGTGGCGAGCGCGTCGCCGGCAGCGGGCGGCGCAGCCGCGTTGCGGCGCCTCGCGACCGCGCCTTCGCAAGCACCGCAAGGCCTTCCCGATCACGTCGAGCGTCGCGCTGGAGGCGACGGCGGGCGCGAGGTCGAACCCGGCGGCCGGCGCGGCGGCGCGTCGCGCGCCGAAAACCTGGCTGCCGCGGACATTCGTCATGTCGTCGATCCGGACGAGATCGCCAAGGTGCACGCGCTGGCGGCTCGGCTGGCCAAGCGGATGCGGGCGCGTCTCGTGCGCCGGGATCAGGCGCGCCGGCGCGGACGCCGGCTCGACATCCGCCGCACCATCCATCGCAACGTCTCGAAAGGGGGAACGCCGGTCGAGCTGGTATGGCGCCGCCGCAAGGCCAAGCCGCTGCGGCTCGTCGTCCTGCTCGACGCCTCGGGCTCGATGAACCTCTACACCGCGTTCTTCGTGCGCTTCCTGCACGGCGTCGTCGATTCGTTCCGCGAGGCGGAGGCGTTCGTCTTTCATACCCGGCTCGCGCACGTCTCGGCGTCGATGCGCGACCGTGACGTCGCGCGTGCGGTCGATCGGCTGGGTCTGATGGCGCAGGGCATCGGCGGCGGCACGCGCATCGGCGAAAGCCTCGCCACCTTCAATCGCTGGCATGCGCGCCGTGTGATCAACTCGCGCACCGCGGTCATGATCGTGTCCGACGGCTACGACACCGGCGAGCCGGCGCTGCTCGACATGCAGATGCGACAGCTGCGGCGACGGTGCCGCCGCATCATCTGGCTCAATCCCCTGATCGGCTGGAGGGACTTTAGCCCGCAGGCGCGCGGGATGCAGGCCGCGCTGCCCTACGTCGACTTGTTCGCTCCCGCCCACAACCTCGAGAGCCTCGCCGCGCTCGAGCCCTATCTCGCGAGGATCTGAGGCTGCTACAATTGCGGTGCTGAAAGCGGCGGGGTCGCGCAATGGATTTCTCGTTGAGCCCGGAGCAGGAGCAGATCCGCGACGAGATTCGCAAGCTCTGCGCCCGCTTCGACGACGATTATTGGCTGGAAAAGGATCGCAGCGGGGAATTTCCGCACGAGCTGCATGCCGCCTTGGCCGCGGCCGGATGGCTCGGCATCGCCATGCCGGAGGACTGCGGCGGCGCCGGGCTCGGCATCACCGAGGCCGCGATCATGATGCAGGCGATTGCCGAATCCGGTGCCGCCATGACCGGAGCGTCGGCGGTCCACATGAACATCTTCGGGCTGCAGCCGGTGGTCGTCTTCGGCACCGACGAGCAGAAGCGCCGCATGCTGCCGCCGCTCATCGCCGGCAAGGACAAGGCCTGCTTCGCCGTGACCGAGCCCGACGCCGGGCTCGACACCACCGCGCTCAAGCTGCGCGCCGAGCGCCGCGGCGATCACTACCTTCTGTCCGGACAGAAGATCTGGATTTCCACCGCGCAGGTCGCGAACAAGGTGCTCATCCTCGCCCGCACCACCCCGCAGGCGGACGTCAAACGCCGGACCGAAGGCCTGAGCCTGTTCTACACCGATCTCGATCGCAGCCGGGTGGCGGTGCGCGTCATCGCCAAGATGGGCCGCCATGCCGTCGACTCCAACGAGATGTTCTTCGACGGCATGCCGGTCCCTGTTGCCGACCGCATCGGCGCCGAAGGCGAAGGCTTTCGCGCCATCCTCCACGGCATGAACCCGGAGCGCATTCTCATTGCCGCGGAGGCCGTCGGCATCGGTCGCGCGGCCCTGCGCAAGGCCGCCGGCTATGCGCGCGAGCGCGTGGTCTTCCGCCGCCCGATCGGCCAGAACCAGGGCATCGCCCATCCGCTCGCGCGCGCATGGATGGAGCTCGAGGCCGCCGACCTCATGGCGATGAAGGCGGCGAGCCGCTACGACCGCGGGCAGGACTGCGCCGCCGAGGCCAATGCTGCCAAATATCTCGCCGCCGAGGCGGCATTCCGTGCCTGCGAGACCGCGGTGCTGACCCACGGCGGCATGGGCTACTCGAAGGAATTCCACGTCGAGCGCTATCTGCGCGAGGTCCTTATCCCGAGGATTGCGCCGATTACGCCACACATGATCCTCAATTTCATTGCAGAGAAGGTTTTGGGGCTGCCGAAATCCTATTGAGGGCGGTCGGCGGCAGGGATCGGGGTAAGCTTTATGGCCTTCCTGCGGCGGGTCGGAAGGGTCGCAACGCTGGCGGCCGCGCTGGTGGCGTGGCAGGGCGCATGGCAGTCCGGCTGGGCAGGACCATCCGACGGTGCGGCCAACAGATCGTCGGCTTGCGACCGCGCCGCGTTTCGCGTCGTCGTCGATGTCGGGCACACCCCTCAATCGCCGGGCGCGCCAAGCGCGCGCGGTTTCTGGGAATACGATTTCAACCTGCGGCTTGCGACCGTGATCGAGCAGGGGCTGCTGCGCGCCGGCTTCGGCAAGACCGTGCTGCTGGTCACCGACGGGCCGGCCAGGAGGAGCCTGTTCGAGCGCGTGGCGCACGCCAATGCCTTGGCGGCAGATCTCTTCCTCTCGATCCACCACGATTCGGTGCCGGACCGCTTCCTGGAGAAGTGGGAGTACGAGGGCGAGGAGCATGTTTTCAGCGACCGCTTCAAAGGCCATTCCATCTTCATCTCCAGCGACAACGCCGACCCCAACGGCAGTCTGCTGTTCGGCCATTTGATGGGCGAGCAGTTGAAGGCGCGCGGCTTGCAATACACGCCGCATTACGTCGAGAAATTCATGGGCCATCGGCAAAGGCTGTTGGTGGATGCCAAGGCCGGCGTCTACCGCTACGACCAGCTGATCGTGCTCAAGTCGACGCGGATGCCCGCAGTCCTGCTCGAAGCCGGCTCGATCATCAATCGCGAAGAGGAATTGCTGCTGGATTCGCCCGAGCGCCAGTCGCTCATTAGCGCCGCGGTGACCGACGCGGTCGACAGCTTCTGCGCGCTGCGGCGGCCGCGCCACATCGAGCGCGCCCGCGCCAGCGTCGTCGGCAAGCCGCCGCTGTCGCTCAATGCGGTGGCTCAGCCGGCGAAATCCGCCGGGGCCCGGTGAGCGGTTGACCCGCCGGGCCGGCAGCGCCGGGATAGGCAGTTCCCCGCGCGGCGGCGCCTTCCTCCCCGGAGCATTGGGACACGACGCCTCGATAGGCTAAAACGGTGCCCGATCCGACACCGTCGCCGGGAGCGCGCCATGAGCATTCCGAAACCCGTCTATCATCCGCCGTTCAACGTCACGCGCGCCAGCCATTCCGTGCTGACGGTGAAGGATCTCTCGGTCGCCCGAAATTTCTACGTGGATCTGATCGGCTTCATTGTCAGCGACGAGGACAAGGACACGCTCTATCTGCGTGGCGTCGCCGAGGCTTGCCATCACAGCCTGGTGCTCAAGCGCGCGCGCGGCGCGCCGCAGGCCGAGCGCGTCGGCATGCGCGTCTTCAGCGAGGAGGATTTGGAAAAGGCCAGGTTCTTCTTCCAGAAGGCCGGCCTGCCCGTGCAATGGGCCGAGGTCCCGCACCAAGGCCGCACGCTGCACGTCTCGGACTCGAGCGGTGCGCCGATCGAATTCTGCGCCAGCATGGAGGTGAAGCCGCGTCTCGTCGTCGCGTTCGAGCATCACCACGGCGCGGTACCGCAGCGGATCGATCATTTCCAGCTGCTGGTGCCCGACGTGCAGAAGGCGTGCGAATTCTGGATGAGCATCGGCTTCAGGCTCTCGGAATACATTTCGCCGGACGGCACCGAGGAGCTGCTGTTCGTGTTCCTGCAGCGCAAGGGCAACCCGCACGACATCGTGTTCGCGCCCGGCGCTGGCCCCCGCCTGCATCACGCCGCCTTCGCCATCCCGGAATCCTATCACTTCTTCTACGTCTGCGACCTCGCCGCCGAGATGGGCTTCGCCGCCAATGTCGAGTTCGGGCCGGGCCGGCACGGCCCCGGCCACGCGCTGTTCGTCTATCTGCGCGACCCGGATGGGCATCGCATCGAGCTCTTCAACACGCATTACCAGGTCATCGACATCGAGAACGAGCCGGTGCGTTGGGATGCGAGCCAGGCCATGAAGCGCCGCTGGCAGCTGCCGGCGCGGCAGCAATGGTTCCTCGAGGCGAGCGCGTTCGCGGACGTGGCGCCGCGCGAGCCCGCCAAGAAGGGCGATCCAATGAGTCTCGAGAAGTTCGTCGCCGCCGGAATGCGGTGATCTGCTGCATCGTCCGCGCCGCAGGCTCGGGGTGCTTCGCTAGAGGCGGCGCCACGGCCATCGAGCCGCATTCACCGCCCCAGCAGCCCCGCGCTCGCGGCGGCGGCGTTCCAGATGCGGGCGTCCTCCTTGATCATGGCGGCGAATTCGGCGGGCGTGTTGGCGATGATCTCGAGCCCGTTGTCGCCTAGCACCTGTTGCACGTCAGGCAGTCTGAGGACTTGCACGATCTCGCGGTTGAGTCGCACCGTGGTCGCGGAAGGCAGGTCGCGCGGGCCGATCAGGCCGATCCAGGCGCGCCCGGGCGCGAAGCCCGCCACCTCCTCGCCGACCGCGGGCACGTCCGGCAGCTTCGGGTAGCGTTTGGTGTCGAACACGGTCAACAGCCGGATGCGGCCGCTCCGGATATGCGGCAGCGCGGCGGCCAGGCTGACGATGGCAGCCGGCACGTGGCCGCCGAGAAGGTCGTTGAGCGCCGGCGTCACACCCTTGTAGGGCACGTAGAGCATCTCGATGCCGGCGGTCTTGTTGAGCACCTGGCCGTAGAGATGGTGTGCGGTGCCGATGCCGGCGCTGCCATAGGCGATCTCGCGCGGCCGGCCGCGCACCAGATCGATGAATGCGGCGAGCGAGGGCGCGGCAATCTGCGAGTTGACCACCAGTCCCGCCGGATTGTCGGCGATCGCCGTGATCGGCGTGAAATCCGTGACGATGTCGAACGATGCCGTCTTGTTCTGGATGAGGTCGATGGTCTGTGCGAGCGAGATGACGACGCCGATGGTGGTTCCGTCCGCTGTCGCGCGCTTGAGCATGGTCATGCCGATTGCGCCCGACGCGCCGGCCTGGTTTTCGACCACGACCGGCTGACGCACGCTCTCGCTCAATTTCCGCCCGATCAGCCGTGCGCTGATGTCGCCCGCGCCGCCGGGCGGATTGGGCACGATGATGCGGATCGGCCGCGAAGGAAGCTCCTGCGCCTGCGCCTTGAGCGGCAGCAGCGCCGCGGCGAGGATCAGTAACGCGGGCCATAGCCCGGATGGAGTGTACCGAAATCCGGGAGTTCGCCGCATGTCGAGGCCGTCCCGCATTACTCTACGCTCCATACGGGCTACTCCTTTTGCTCCTTCAGCGCCCATTCGCCGTCCGCGAGCCGCGTCAGCAGGCCCTGCTCGTGCAAGCCGTGGAGCTCGAGCGCGACCTCGCGCCCGTCCCTGCTGCCGAGCGCCTCCATGATCTGGGAGAAAAACAACGGGCCTGAGGCCAGGGCCTCGCGCACCGTCTCGCAGCGCTTGCGCCCGTTGAAGCGCGGCGCGCGCGGCCGGCGCGTCTCGATCGTGTCGGGAATGCCATAGGGCGCGGTCAAGTCGAAGCCCACCTTGTCGATGAGCCCGTTGGCGTCGCGGGTCGGGTCCATGTAGAAGCCGGGATAGCCGGTCGCCATCACGATGTCGCTTCCGGCCCGGAAGCGCGTGGACATCGCCCATTCCATCTGCTCGTCGGAAAACACGTCGACGTCGTCGTCCACGACGAAGACGTGCTTCACGCGCGGGATGGCGTGCAGCGCCGAGATCGCGTGCCGCGCCTCGCCGCGCCGTCCCCGCCGCAGCGCCACGCGCATGTGCTGGCGCCCGTTCGTTCCCGGGACTCCCAGCACCGCCGCGGGCTCGATGCCGGCGGCGCGCAGCACTTTCCAGATCTGCAGCTCGGCATTGAGCCCGCCGAGATTGCCCGAAATCGGTCCAGCTCAGGTGGCTGCCGCTGTGGAACACCGTCTGGTGCAGCATGTCCTTGCGCATGCAGATGGCGGTTACGTGAAACACCGGGTCCATGTGGACCGGCCCGTAGAAGCCGTAGAATTCGCCGTAAGGGCCTTCCTGCTCGCGATAGCCGAGATCGTCGAAATAGCCTTCGATGATCATCTCGGCGTCGGCCGGCGCCAGCACCCCGTTGGTCCGCCCACGCACCATCGGCACCGGCTCGCCGCGCAGCGTCGCCACCAGGCCGAATTCGTCGGCCGGCAGCCGCAGCCCGGCGGCGAGATAGTCGAGCGGATGCGAGCCGATGGCGAAGCTCACCGGCAAGGTCTGACCGCGCTCGACGCAGCCGATGTAGCAATTCTTGAGGTCGGACGGCTGCGAGAGATTGGCGCGCATGGTGCGGCGGTCGCGGAACATCAGGCGGCGGCAGCCGACATTGGTCCGTCCGGTCGCCGGTTCGACGCTGTAGTCGATGCCCGAGGAGATATAGGGCGCGCCGTCGAGTTCGTGCTGGAGATGGAATGGCAGTTTGGTCAGGTCGATCGCGTCGCCCTCGATCACCACCTGATGCACCGGTGCGTCCGCCGACGGCACCTCGACGACCGGCTGTGGATCGTTCATCCGGCGCATGTATTCGTGGATCACATTGCGCTCATCGGTGCCGAAGGCGGCGGCGAGCCGCTTGCGGCTGCCCGACACCGCCGCCACCACCTCGTATTGCTCGGCGCCGACGCGCTTGAAGAGCTTCGCCTTCGGCGATGCCTCGATCGCCGCGCTGAGCTCGGCGAGCGAGACCGCTTCCTCGTGCACCTCCATTTCCCCGATGGCGATCAGCTTCTGGACGAAGGATCGCAGCCGGAACTTGTCGAGGTCGACGTTGCGGGCCGACATCGCCTGCGCGCCTCCCTATTTGTGCCCCTGCGGCAGCATCTCGCTCGACGAGTTGATCACGGCGTGAATGCTGCGGGCGTATTCGACCGCGCCGGTGACGTCCATGTCGAGCGCCGCGCGCGCATAGTCCTTGCAGCCGACGCGCGCCGGCCGCGGCGCCTGCATGATCTGCTTGCACAGCGCGTCCACCGCCGCGTCGACCTCGGCGGCGGGAAAAACCTCGCTCACGATGCCGGCCTCGCGCGCGCGCTGCGGGCTGATCACCGCGGTCGACCAGACTAGATAGGTCAGGGCCTTGCGCGGCACGCGGTCGACCAGCGCCGACATCACCATGGTTGGCATGATGTTGTGCGCCATTTCCGGAACCTGAAACTTGGCGGTGTCGGCGGCCAGCGTGATGTCGCAGACCGCGGCGATGGCGCAGCCGAAGCCGAAGGCGCGCCCGCGCACCACGCCGATCACCGGGATCTCGCAGCGCCGGAACGCGCCGTAGCAGTTGAACACCACGTCGTTGCGGCGGCGCAGCTCGAACGCTTCCGGCGGTGCGCCCGGCGGACGCTTGCCCATGGTCTCGCGGCCGACGCAGAAATCTTCGCCCGCGCCGCGCAGCACCACGATGTCCGCGCTTTCTCCGGCACCGAGCAGGAGCTTGGTGAGCTCGACCGCCATGGCGTCGGAGGCGGCGTTCCCGATCTGCGGCCGGTTGAGCGTGATTTCCAGCACCGGGCCTTTGCGGGCGGTGAGAATTTCGTTCGACATGCACCTTCCTCCAAAGCGTTCCCCGGCCGTTCGCCGCGGCAGACGCGTCAACTCAATAAGCGAGAGCGGCCTGCGATGCCAGCGCCAGCGTCCTTGCCTCGCACCGCTGCCAATGTCCCAGTGTTTCTGCCGGCAGTCTTCCGCCAGACCCGCTCGGGGGTGACCGGCATGTCCATGTGCTCGACGTCGAACTCCCTGAGCGCGTCGACGACGGCATTGACCACCACCGCGAGCGCGGGCGTGGTGCCGCCTTCGCCGCCCGCGCGCACCCCCAGCGGATTGCTGGGGGAAAGCACCTCGCTGATCTCGGTGGTGAAGGGGAGGAGATCGCGCGCCCGCGGGATGGCGTAATCCAGGAACGAGCCCGAGATGAGCTGGCCGCCGTTCCCGTCATAGATACAGCATTCGGAGAGCGCCTGTCCTATCCCTTGCGCGATGGCGCCGTGCGACTGGCCGTGCAATATGCGGGGATTGACCGCGCGGCCGACGTCGTCGACGGCGAAATAGCCCGCGATCTCGACCGTCCCGACCTCGGGATCGATCTCGACCTCGCAGACGTGGCTGCCGTAGGGAAAGCCGCCGACGTCAACCGTATGGTCGCATTCGGCGGCCAAGGGGCCGGCGAGTTCGCCGGGAAGATCCTGACGCGTATGGGCGGCGCGCGCGACCTCGAAAATGCCGATCGAACGATCGGTCCCTTTCACGGCGAACGTGCCGTCCGCGAACTCGATGTCGTGCTCGGCCGCTTCGAGCGCGTGGGCGGCGATTTTCCTGCCCCGCGCGATGATCGCGTCCGAGGCCTTGCCCATCACGATGCCGGCGAGCCGCATGGAGCGGCCGGAGTGCGAGCCGCCGCCGACCGGAACGAGATCGGTATCGCCCTGGATCAGGTTGACGCAGTCGAAGGGCACCCCCAGCCATTCCGTCACGCACTGCGCGAAGCTGGTCTGATGGCCCTGGCCGCTCGACAGCGTGCCGATCGCGACGTCGACGCGGCCTTCGGGCAGGACCGTCACCTTGCTCCACTCGCGCGGCGCGCCGGTGGTGAACTCGACGTAGTTGGCGAGCGCGATGCCGCGGCGTTTGCCGCGCCGTGCGGCCGCCATGCGGCGTTGCGCGAAGCCGTCCCAGTCCGCGCGCGCGAGCGCGCTGTCCATGGCGCGCTCGTACTCCCCGCTGTCGTAGTTGAGGCCGAGCGGATTGCCGTAGGGCATCTCCTCGGCGCGGATCAGGTTGCGCCGGCGCAGCTCGACGCGGTCGAAGCCGTGGGTCGCGGCCGCGCGCTCGATCAAGCGCTCGATCACGAACATGGCCTCGGGCCGGCCGGCGCTGCGATAGGGATTGGTCGGCGGGGTGTTGCTCATAACTGCGCGTGCGCGGATAGACGCCGCCGGGATGCGGTAGACGCTGGAGAGCACCGACACGCACTTGATCAGCGGCACGAACGAGACGGTGTGCGCCCCGACATTGCTGATGAGCGAGCCGCGCAGCGCCAGGAACGTCCCGGACCGGTCGAGCGCCAGCTCAGCGCGCACGAGCAGATCGCGCCCCTGATAATCGCTGAGGAAGGCTTCCTGCCGCTCGCATGTCCACTTCACCGGGCGGCCGACGCGGCGCGACGCCCAGGCGACGAGCGCGAACTCGGGGTAGAAGGCGTTGCGAGTGCCGAAATTGCCGCCGACATCGCCGGACACGACGCGGACACACTCCAGCGGCACGTCGAGGATGGCGGCCAGCTCGTGCTTCTGCCGCACCACGCCGCCGCTGCCGGCATGGAGCGTGGTGCGGCCGCTCGCCGCGTCGTAGTGGCCCACTGCGGCGCGCGGCTCGAGCGGCACGCCGGTGACGCGCTGCACCCAGGTTTCGAGCTGCACGACATGCGCCGCGCGCTCGAACGCCGCCGCGGTCGCGGCGGCATCGCCGACCTCGGCGTCGATGCAGACGTTGGAGCGCGCGTCGTCCCAGAGGCGGGGCGCGTCGGACGCCGCTGCGGCGCGCGTATCGGTCACCGCCGGCAGCGGCTCGAAGTCGACGTGCACGCGCTCCGCCGCGTCCTTGGCTGCGTCGACGCTGTCGGCCACCACCATGGCCACGGCCTCGCCGGTGAAGCGCGCCTTGTCGTGCGGCAGCACGCGGTGGGGCGAGAGAAACTTGTCGGACGCGTCGCGCCGGCCGAGCGCGATGTCGGGTGCCCCGATGATCGGCCGGTGCGGGATCGGCTTGAGCCCGTCGGCGATCGCGTCGGCGCCCGTGAGCACGGCGATGACGCCGGGCATCGCCAGCGCGTCGGCCGCATCGATCGAGCGAATGCGCGCGTGGGCGTGCGGCGAGCGCACCATGACGGTATAGGCCTGTCCGGCCAGGTTGACGTCGTCGCTGAAGCGGCCTTGCCCGGTCACGAGCCGGGCGTCCTCCTTGCGCGCGACGGGCCGGCCTATGCCGGCGCTGCTTGTGCTTTTCGTCATCGTTTCCCCGCTGCTACGATAGCAGCCCCCGCCGCGACAACAATCGCCCCGACGGAAAGACCGCCATGCACGCTTCCGAGACCTCCGGCGAGCCGCCCCGCGCGGAGCCGGCGCTGCGCGCCATCGCCATGCCCGCCGATGCCAATCCGCACGGCGACATTTTCGGCGGCTGGCTGTTGTCGCAGATGGACCTCGCGGGCGGCACCGCGGCGACGCGGCGGGCGAAAGGCCGCACCGTCACCGTGGCGATCACCGCCATGACCTTTCACCGGCCGGTCTTCATCGGCGACGAGGTGACCTGCTATGCCGAGATCGTCAAGGTCGGGAGGACGTCGATCACGGTGAAAGTCGAGAGCTGGGCGCGCCGCGGCACCGGCGAGGAGTACATCGCGGTCACCGAGGGCATCTTCACTTATGTTGCGATCGGCGACGACCGCCAGCCGTGCCCGGTGCCGCCGGAAGGTTGACGGGATCGCACGGCGGGCCAAGTCATGAATGGCCGCGGGAAGCGCGTCACGCGGATGTCGCGCAAGCGGCCGCATGACGCATTGCAGGTCCAGGGCCTAGGCGACAGGGTTCCAATGAGCTAGATTGAAGACCGGTATTGCCTCACGTCGATTCAGGAAAATTCAAGCCCATCCCAAGATCGTTCGACAAGGCGCGGCGCCCGGTCATTGCGCCGCGCAGCGGCGTGGCCGAGTGGGCACATCGCCGTCGCGCAAGTGTTTCGCGCAACTGCGCACAAGGCTGAGCCCGTTCGAAAAGACCAGGAGCTGACAATGGGAATGCTCGATGTCGTTCTCGGTGGCGCTGTTCCGGGCGCCGAGAGCCGCAATTGCACGCTCCGGAGGAGGCGCACCGGCAAGCCGCGGAGCGGTCCTTCGTCGATCGGCAACCACGTCGGCAGAGCCTTGGCGGCAGCTCTCATCTGCGCCGGCGCGGTGCTGATGCCGTCGGGTGCGGCGGACGCCAGGACGAGCGCCAGGGCGGGCGCCAAGGCGGGCGGCGCCCCGGCGCTCGATGCGCAAGCCGTCAATGCCGCCCAGCTGCCGGCGCCGTCGGGCAAGAAACGCGCTCCCCCTCCCAGCGCGGCCGCAATGATCAAGGCCGAGATATTGCTCGATCGCGCCGGCTTCTCGCCCGGCCAGATCGACGGCAAGACCGACATCAATTCTACCAAGGCCATCACCGCGTTTCAGGACGCCAACGGGATCAAGCCGAGCGGCAGCCTCGACCCTGAAACCTGGGAGCGCCTGACGGCGACATCC
The DNA here is from genome assembly GCA_963758945.1 of uncultured Alphaproteobacteria bacterium. GTDB lineage: Bacteria > Pseudomonadota > Alphaproteobacteria > Rhizobiales > Xanthobacteraceae > VAZQ01. The sequence goes on from CAVWXY010000006.1 coordinate 746,111, forward strand.
GCCGACCCGGTGCTCGTCGAGTATGAAATCCAGCCGCCGGACGTGAAGGGCCCGTTCAACAAGACCATTCCGTCGTCGCTGGAAAAAAAGGCGGAGCTGAAGACCCTCAACTTCACCAGCCCGCGCGAGCTGATCGCCGAAAAATTCCATATCGATCCTGCGCTGCTGGCGAGGCTCAATCCCAAGGCGTCGTTCGACACCGCCGGCACCAAGATCATGGTGCCGAACGTCGCCAAGACACCGTCGCAAGCGAAGGTCGCAAAGGTCGTGGTGGACAAGTCCAAAAGGACCGTTCGCGCCCTGGACGGCGACGGAAAGCTGGTCAGTTTTTATCCCGCGTCGGTCGGCAGCGAGGAGCGGCCCGCTCCCAGCGGGACGCTGACCATTCGTTCCGTCGCGCAGAACCCCACCTATCACTACACTCCCAAGCTCGCCTTCAAGGGAGTGAAGACGCAAAAGCCCTTCACCATCGCTCCCGGTCCCAACAATCCGGTCGGCAACACCTGGATCGAGCTTGGCGACGGCTTCGGCATCCATGGCACGCCCGAGCCGCAGAACATCGGCAAGACGCACTCGCACGGCTGTGTCCGCCTCACCAATTGGGACGCGCAGGCGCTGGGCAAAATGGTCCGCAAGGGGACCAAGGTCGAATTCATCGACTGATAATGATCGGAAGGGCCCAGCCCAAACCTGTTTGAGCGGTATGCAAGACGGGACGCAGCGGTCGCAAGGAACGGCGGACGGGACTGCGCGCGAAATCGGGGACTACGCGCCCTAATCGATCTTGATGCCGACCGACTTGATGACGGCGCTCCATTTGGCGATTTCCGCTTTGAGCAGCTTTTCGAGCTGCTCGGGCGACGAGCCCTCGGCCAAATACCCGGTTTTTGCCAGCTTGTCCTTGATCGCCGGGTCGGAGAGCGCCGTGTTGGTATCGGCGCTGATCTTGCGGACGATCTCGGGCGGCGTCTTGGCCGGAACGAACAGCGCCTGCCACGCCGTCACGTCGTAGCCCGGCACGCCCGCTTCGGCGATGGTCGGCACATCCGGGGCTGCCGCATCTCGCTTCGGTCCGCTGGTCGCCAGGACGCGAACCTCTCCCGACCGCGAGTAGGACAGCAACGCGCCGCTGCCGAAATAGCAGTCTACGCGACCCGGTATGAGGTCCGCGAAGGCGGGCGAAGCGCCGCGATAGGGCACGTGCGTCATGTTGATGCCGGCCATCTGCAGGAACAGCATCTCGGCCAGGAACGGCGCGCTACCGGTGCCGGGCGACGCCATCGTGAGCTTGCCGGGACGGGACTTGGCATAGTCGATGAACTCCTTCATCGAATGAGCCGGCGAGGAGTTCGGCACGAACACGAAATAGGCGAGCTGGGTGACCAGCGAGACCGGCGCAAAATCCGCGATCGGATCGTAGCTCAGCGAGCGGTAGAGGCTGGTGTTCACCGCGAGCGACGCGGTGGCGAAAAGGACCGTGTAGCCGTCGGGATCGGACTTGGCCGCGTATTCGTTGCCGATATTGGTGCCGGCGCCGCCCTTGTTCTCGATGACGACCTGCTGGCCCCACCTCTTCGAGAGCTTTTCGGCGAGCATGCGCGCGACGATATCGGTCGGGCCGCCGGCGGCGACCGGCACGATGATGCGCACGGGTTTGTTCGGGAAGTCGGCCTTCGGCGTTTGCGCGCGCCCCTCCCGAATGAAGAGGGTCGGTGCAAATGCCTGCGCGGCCGACAAGGCGATCAAGTGACGACGGGTGAGCATGTCGGTACCCCCGCTGTCTCGATATCTACAGTCTATCCCCCGGCCGAGGCCTGGCACACCGGCGAAAGGTCGCGCCTGCCCATTTTGTCCCTCGACATCGGCCAAGGTCCTGCAGGCCCTGAAGGAACCCGCCCGGAAAGCTCGCTTGCGGCGGCGCCGGGCGCGCTGCACCGCGGAGAAAGCCGATGCGCCGGTGGCAAATGCAACCCGCCCGGGCGGCGGAGACCGCAAACCGGCGCTTGTGCAATTCGTCAGAGAGGATCGATGTAGCCGGGAGTACCGGGGTCCTCTTTTCGCTGGCGTTGCCTTTGCCAGACCTTGTTGCGGTAATCCAAGGCAAGCTGCTGATAGTCGCCTTCCAATTGCTTCACTTCGTATCCCCACGAGCGCCCCAGCGATTCCCTGCAGGTATGCGCGAGCGCAAGGCTCAGCCCGAGCAGGTCGCCGCCCAGCTCGTCGCAACGCTTCTCGTCATCGAGGCAGGATTTGAAAATGACCATGGCGTCTTCGACCGTGAGGCGCTTTTCGCCCTGGCCGGACGTGTGCTCGAAATCTTCCACGATCGCCAAAGGTCCGAAATAGAGCCGCAAGAATCCGATGGCTGCTCGTCCATTCGGGAGTGCCGCGGCGGAGCGTGGCGATCTGAGCCGCCGCCGATGATGCGTCTTGATAGAGCTTCAGCTGTGCCTCGCGCACGGGCTTGATGAACTCGTTCTGCGACGTGGCTCGGTATTGCCAAAGGCCGACGGCCACTGCGACCAGGGCAACGCCGGGCCCTATGAGGTCGTTGAGCTTCAGGAACATGATCGCCCTCCGTTACGACCGTGGGAATTTGCTTACGACATTAGCTCCGTTGCGCCTGCCTCGCCCATCTCGCCGGATCGCGAGTTGCTGCTCGCGCGTCCGGCCGGTCGATGATAGCCTCGCGCTTGAGAATGAAAGCCAAGGGACGGGAGGGATATCGCATGACGCGCATCGCCATCATCGACCGCGCCGACATGAACGCCGAGCAGGCGCGCGTCTACGACGCGGCCAAGCAATCGAGCGGCATCGTGGGTGGGCCGTACTATGCCTACATCCGGCTGCCGAAATTGTTCGAGGCATGCCAGAACCTGAGAGACTCCCTGTCGTCCGGGCCGCTGTCGCGCCGCGAGCAGCAGATCGTGAACCTCGTCGTCGCCCGGCACTGGAATGCGCGCTATCCCTGGTTCGCGCAGGCGCGCCGCTCGCTCGCCGTCGGCATCGACCAGGCGGTCATCGATGCGATCAATGCGCGCAAGACTCCGAACCTCGCCGACGCGCGCGAGCGAACCTGCTTTGCCGTGGCGAGCGAGCTCCTCGCCAACAAGGGCCTCGGCGACGAAAGCTATGCCGCCGCCGAAAAGACGATGGGGCTGGAAAGCCTGGTGGCGCTGGTCGCGGCGACCGGCAGTTTTTCGATGACCTGTCTGACCGCCGCCACCTTCGGGATCGATCCGCCCCGCGATAATCCGACCCCGCTCGCGCAATAGCCCCCTCCAGCCAACAGCCGAGCAGCGAGGCATGGCCGGAGGGCGACGGCCGCCGCGGCCTGTCGTTGCGCATGACTCGACCCCTCGCTCGCTTGGCGCAACCCCGCACATGTCCGCGCCTTGAATGCGCGTCCGCCATCGGGGCGACCGCGGACATGCGTGGGCCGGCAGCCGCACGGAAATGGCGCGATCGACCCGAGCCGGCGCGGCGCGGGCGAGCGGACTGCAATTCTCTCCTCTGGCGCCGTTTCAAAATCCTAGAGCGCGGTGACGGGCATGGTATCTTTCGCGCCCGCAATCTATATGTCCCACGATTGCTCCGCGGGCCGGCTTGCAGGACCCGGAGGGACGGTCATGACTCAGTCGCGCAGGCTTGCAGCCATCCTGGCCGCGGATATCGCCGGCTACAGCGCCTTGATGGGCTCCGACGAAGCGCGCACGGTGCGCGACCTCAAGGGCCACCAGGCAGTTGTGCTGCCGATGGTGGGCGAGTTCGGCGGACGCGTCATCGATACGGCGGGAGACGGCATATTGGCCGAATTTCCGAGCGTGTTGAACGCCGTCGAATGCGCCGTCGCCATTCAGCGCAAGATGGTCGAACGCAATGCCGCAATCGAGCCCGAGCGGCGTATGGAGTTTCGTATCGGCATCAACCTCGGCGACGTGATCTACGATGGTGATCGAATCTTCGGCGATGGCGTCAATGTCGCCGCGCGGCTGGAGGCGATCGCAGAACCGGGCGGTATCTGCGTTTCCGGCAAGGTCCATGAGGAAATCCGCGCAAGAATCGGTCTCGCCTACGAGGACCTCGGCGACCGGCAGTTGAAGAACATCGCGGAGCCGGTGCGGGTCTACGGCATCCGCCTCGATGGGGCTCCGAGACGCACGACACTCGCGCTGCCCGACAAACCATCGATTGCCGTCCTGCCTTTCCAGAACATGAGCGGCGATCCGGAGCAGGAATATTTCAGCGACGGCATCACCGAAGACCTGATCACCGACCTCTCGAAGCTTTCGGGCCTGTTCGTCATCGCACGCAACTCCTCCTTCGCCTACAAGGGCAGGTCGGTCAAAGTGCAGGAGATCGGCCGCGACCTGGGGGTGCGCTTCGTGCTCGAAGGCAGCACCCGCAAGGCCGGCAATCGCGTACGCATTACGGCGCAGCTCATCGATGCCGCCAGCGGCGGGCATCTCTGGGCCGAGCGGTTCGATCGCGATCTCACGGACATTTTCTCGACCCAGGACGAGGTGGTAGCGAAGATCGTCGGCACGCTGGCGGTCACGCTTACGCAGGGCGAGAAGCAGCGGCTGCACCGACACGGTACCGGCAACGTGGAGGCGTACGAGACCTGGCTGCGCGCGCGCGCATTGCTCTCGCACGGCACCCGCGAGTCGATCGTGCAAGCGCGGGCGATGTACCGCCGCGCGATCGAGATCGACCTGAATTTCGCCGCGCCGCATGCGGGGCTGGCGCTGGCCACGATCTCGGAATACGTCAGCGGCTGGGCGCCCGATCCGGCGCAGGCGCTGGACGAGGCGGAGCGCTGGGCCCGCCGTGCGGTGGAATTGAACGAGCAGGAGCCGTTGAGCCACATGGCGCTCGGCGCCGTGCTGTTGTGGCGGCGCGATCACGAGGGCGCGCTGGCGGAATCTCACCGCATGACGGCCCTCGATCCCAACTTTGCCCAGGGCCATGCCGCGACCGGACTGACGCTGATGTATGCCGGTCGCCCGGCGGAGGCGCTGGAGCCGATCGCCATGGCGATGCGGCTCGACCCGCTCTATCCGTCCATGGTGCTGCACTTCCTGGCGCAGGCGAATTTCAGCCTGGGACGCTACGAGACCGCCGCCCAGCAGCTCGTCGAGCGCATCGCGCGCAACCCCGGCACCGACGCCAGCCGCATGCTGCTCGCCTCCTGCTACGGCCATCTCGGACGGGCGGAAGACGCGCGGGTGGCATGGGCGGAGCTTCTCAAAGTGAATTCGGACTTCTCGCTGGAGCATCGCGCGCGCGTGCTGCCGTACAAGGATGCCGGCGATTTTCAGCGCATCGCCGATGGTCTGGCCAAGGCTGGCTTGCCGTAGCACGCACTGCTATCGACAGAGGTCGTTCGGGCGCGCGGTTCCGCGCCGGGCTCAAGCCTTTTGTCCGTGTTCGCGATACCAGCGCTCCGCGCCGGGGTGAAGCGGCACATCCATCGGCGTGCTGTCGCTCTCGCGCACCATCTGCAGAGCGCTCCCCTCGGTCCCCTGCTCCCAGGGAATCTCGGCTTCGCGCGCGGCCAGCGCGCCGCAGATGTCGTAGGCGACCTGCTCCGGCAGCGAGGCGTTCGCGTAGATCGGCCAGCCGCTGAAATCGAGCGTGTCGACATCGCGAGGCAGGCGCGGAAAGCGGGCTTTCGGAAGCGCGACTTTCCGCCATCCGAGCCGCCCCATGGCATCGAACTCACTCGCCTCGAGCTCGATCGGCGCGAGACCGGCGGCCAGCGCCGCGTCGAGCCAGACTTTGATGCCCTCGTCGAACACCGCATCGATCTCGCCGCGGCCGAGCGGCTCCAGGCGGCGGACGTCGGCCGGGCCGCCGCACAGCACGAGGCGCCCGCCCCACGATTCGATGTCCTTGAGCGTAAGGCCGTGCAGCGCGAAGGCCTGATCGATCAGGACGATCGTCGAGTGGGTGGGATCCTCGCGCACCGAGACGCGCAGCGGATAGCGCTTCGCCTTGATGTCCGCGAGAGAGCGGATTCCCGTCCGCGGGTGGATCATGAACACGAAGCGGTCCCAGCTCGGATAGACCGCGACGATACGCACGGGAAGCGGGGTGCGGAACAAGCCGACCCCGCGATAGGCCTGCGTGAGCAGGGCCGAGGGATTGACGAAGGCCAGGTCGACGCCGCCGCCTTTCGCAACCTCCTCGGCGAGTATGGCCGAGCCGGTGGCAAGGCTCAGCCACGGCCGGAACGCCGCGCCGGAGCCGCTGCCGATGGTGATGACCATGTCGCGATTGCCGCCGTAGGGCGTCGCTGGATTGCCGGCGAGGTGCAGGCCGATCTCCCACAGCGCCTTGGCGCGAACGAAGTTTGCGCCTCGCGGTAACGGTTCCATGTCGAGCGCCTCCTTGCCGTCAAGACGCGCGCACTATGCCCCGGCCGCCCGCGCCGGCGGGCGACCTTCCGGATCGGCGATGCCGGCGAGGAAAACTCCTCTCAGGCGGCCTCGCGCAGATGGAGCGCCAGCACGATCCAGGCGCCGCCGTAGAAGATCAACTCGATGCCGACGAACAGGCCGATCACCCACAGTCCGGACACCGGCCATTGCGCCAGCACGAGGATGCCGAGCACCAAGGTGATCAGGCCGTTGAGCGCGTGCCAGCCCCAATCCGGCAGGGAGACCACGAAGGGAGTGACCAATTGGAATATGCCGGCCACGAGGAAGAACGCGCCCATCAGCAAGGTCAGGATTTCGGCGGTGACCACCGGCCGCCACACGATCAGCGCTCCGACGACCCCGAACAGAATCGCGCCGATCCAATGTTGGAACAGCCCGGCCCATTTGCCGACCATGATGGCTTGCACGATCTCGATGCCAGCCGCGATTACCAGCAGCCACCCGAAAAACAGCATGGAGACCACCGTGGCCGCCACCGAGCGCACGACCGCGAGGATCCCGAGCAGCACCAAGCCGACGCCGAAGGCCAGGAACCATCCCCAGTTGTGGACGATCTCCGCGGGAATTCTGACATCCAGAACCTGGATCTCGGTCATCGGGTGTTCCTCCTCTCGCAAAGGGGCGCGATGTCCCCCGTCCCGTCGGAAAAAGCCCGCACGCGGAGCATGCACACGCCGGCTTTGCGCACTCCAGGCCGACCGCCCCGAGCCGTCGAAGCGCGGGATGACTTCGGACCGGAGCCTGCGGCCCCCGCAACTCATGCTCGTTCCGAGCGCGACCGGGTGCGAGCAATGTACCGGCCGGCCGTGCGTTGCAAGAGGGTTTTCGTCGATCCGGTCGCAGCGCTCTCGCGTGGTGCACTGCGGGTGGTGCTGGGGTCAGTGCGCGTTCGCAGCACGCGCGGCACGTTCCGCCGCCAGCATCTGTTCCGCGCGGGTCTTGTCTTCCAGCAGCCGGCCGCTCGCGAGCTGAAGGAAATAAAATCCGAATTGCGGGTTCTCGAAATAGAGCGCCCGCAATTCGTCATAAGGCAGGGTCAGTACCTGGCCGCTCTCGACGCATTCGACTGATTGCGTCCTGTGATAGCCCGGGGTCAACAGCCCCAGCTCGCCGAAAATCTGGCCGGGCTGAAACTCGGCGTCCAACTCGACCACCCGGTACTTGCCGTTGGCGACCAGAAACATCTCGTCGGCGGCATCGCCTTTGTGAAAGAGAATGTCGCCCTTGCGGTATTTTCGCCGTTTCATGTAGGGCCGCAGCCAATCCATCGACAGGTCGGTCCCCACCGCGGCGCGCACCTTCTTGATGAGGTCCAACATCTGATAAAGGCGAAACGAGTGCACCGGCAGCAGCAGCGCATAGAGCAGTATCGCCGGGAGCGAGCGCGACAGTATCGACGCCCCCAACAAGCACACCGCGCTCACCAGGCTCGTGATCCGCAATGGAATTACGGTCTTCATCGACATCGACACCACGTAGAACAGTGCGCCGGTGGCGCCCAGCACGTTCGACAATGTGACGAAGCTCAGCAAGTAGTCCACGGTCCACCCATCGTTCATCCTCGGTCTCCGGCCTGGCATCCAGCGACGGAGAGCGAGTTTACCAGAGCCCGAGCCGTCTGCCTCGCCGGCTTGCCTGATCGGGCGAGGCAGTCGGTCGACGGCGCGATCGCATGAAAACGTCCGTCGCCCGCGCTATCATCGGATCATGGTTGCAGCTGTTCGCGATGTCGTGGCGATCATCGGCGGCGGCCCGGCAGGGCTGGCGGCGGCAGCGACGCTCAAGCCGCTCGGATTGCCTGTCCGCGTGCTCGAAAAAGCCCACTCGGTCGGCGCGCGTTGGCGCGGCCATTACGATCGACTGCACCTGCACACGACGCGGCGGATGTCCGCGCTGCCCGGCCTGGAAATCCCGCGGGACTACGGCCGCTGGGTCTCGCGCGACGACTTCGCCCGCTACCAGGAACGCTACGTCGAGCGTCATGGCCTCGCGCTCGAGCTCGGAACCGCGGTCGAGCGCGTCGACCGCACGGATGACGGCTGGCGATTGAGCACCTCCAAGGGTGCCGTCAAGGGTGCCGTCGACGCGCGCTGGGTCATCGTGGGCGCCGGCTACAACAACGTCGCTTTCGTCCCGCCGTGGCCGGGGCGCGATCGGTTCACGGCCGAGCTCACGCACTCGCAGCACTATCGCGACGGCACGCCCTACAAGGGCCGGCGGGTCCTGGTGGTCGGCACCGGCAACAGTGGCGCCGAGATCGCGACTGATCTCGCTGATCACGGGGCGCAGGTGTGGTGGTCGTTCCGAACGCCGCCGACCATCCTGCCGCGCTCGGTTCTCGGCATCGCGACGCAGGGCTTCGGAATCCTGTTGCGGCCGTTGTCGCCGGCGATCGTCGACCCGATCGTTGCCGTCTTCGGCCGGATCACCGTCGGCAATCTCGCGAGATTCGGACTGCCCCGGCCGACGCGCGGCGCCTATACCGGCGTGTTGCGCGATCACGTGCTGCCGATCCTCGATGTCGGATTGGTCGGCGCGATCAGAAGCGGCCGCGTGCGTCCGGTCGCGGCCGTCGCATCGTTCGACGGCACGTCGGTCCTCTTCGCCGACGGGCAGCGACGCATGCCGGATGCCGTCATCGCGTGCACCGGATTCCGGCCGGCCCTCGAGCCGATGGTCGGCCATCTCGGCGTGCTCGACCAGCACGGAGCGCCCCTGGTTCATGGCCCCGGCCAGCACGCCGCCGCTCCGGGAATGTTCTTTCTCGGTTACACCAACGCCGTCAGCGGCAACTTGCGTGAGATCGCCGCGCACGCGCGCCGGGTCGCCCGCGCCATCGCCGCCGCGTCCGGGCGCGCTTCGGTCACTGGACAAGATCGCTCTGCCTGAGTCACTCTCGATCGATGGACGGGAAAGACTTCAGCGTGCGCGGCATTCTTGCCGGGGAGGCGCCGAGCGACGCGCCGGTCACGGTCAAGGGCTGGTTGCGCACCCGGCGCGACTCGAAGGCCGGCATTTCGTTCCTGCACATGTCGGACGGATCCTCGTTTCATCCGGTGCAGGTGGTCGCGCCCAACACGCTGCCCAATTACGTCGACGAGGTGCTCAAGCTCACGGCCGGCTGCGCGGTCGCGGCGACCGGCACGATCGTGCCGTCGCCGGCGAAGGGGCAGCCGTTCGAGATGCAGGCGAGCGCGATCGAGGTGATCGGCTGGGTGGAGGACCCCGATACGTATCCGATTCAACCGAAGCCGCACACGATGGAGTTCCTGCGCGAGGTGGCGCATCTGCGGCCGCGCACCAACGTGATCGCGGCGGCGACGAGGGTGCGGCACACGCTGGCGCAGGCGATCCACCGGTTCTTCGACCAGAACGGATTTTTCTGGGTCAATACGCCGATCATCACCGCCTCCGACGCGGAAGGGGCGGGGGCGCTGTTCCGAGTATCGACGCTCGATCTCGCCAATCTGCCGCGCACCCCGCAGGGCGGGGTGGACTTCGCGCGCGACTTTTTCGGCCGCGAGGCGTTCTTGACAGTCTCGGGGCAGCTCAACGTCGAGGCGTACTGCCTCGCGCTCACCAAGGTCTACACCTTCGGGCCGACGTTCCGGGCGGAGAACTCCAACACCAGCCGCCACCTCGCCGAGTTCTGGATGATCGAGCCGGAGATCGCTTTCGCCGACCTCTCCGACGATGCGACGCTGGCGGAACGGCTGCTGAAGTTCGCTTTCGAGACGCTGCTGAAGGAAAGGCGGGAGGACCTCGCCTTCTTCGACGAGCGCATCGAGAAGGGGCTTATCGCGAGGCTCGAGGGCATCGTCTCCTCGGAGTTCGTGCGCATGGATTACGGCGAGGCGGTCGCGTTGCTCGAGCGGGCGAAGGAGAAGTTCGAGTTCCCGGTGAAGTGGGGCATCGATCTGCAGTCGGAGCACGAGCGCTATCTCACCGAGAAGCACGCCAAGAAGCCGGTGATCGTCATGAACTACCCGAAGGACATCAAGGCGTTCTACATGCGCGTCAACGACGACGGCCGCACCGTCGCGGCGATGGACGTGCTCGCGCCGGGGATCGGCGAGATCATCGGCGGCAGCCAGCGCGAGGAGCGGCTCGAGGTGCTGGACGCGCGCATGGCGGAGCGCGGCATCGACAAGGAGCACTACGCCTGGTACCGGGATCTGCGCCGCTACGGCACGGTGCCGCACGCGGGCTTCGGGCTCGGCTTCGAACGCACGCTCGCCTATGTCACCGGCCTCGCCAACGTGCGCGACGCCATCCCGTTCCCGCGAACCCCCGGTCACGCCGAGTATTGACGCGCGTCGGCTACGCAAAATTAACCGGGAAATCGCGAACCGTTACGCCTCCCCCGCGACTTATCTTAAGCTCCGGGTTCTGCGGAGGGGAGCAATGGTGACTCCTGAGGACTACAGGCAACTGGCCGAACGATGCGTTCTGCTTGCCGGCGAGTGCACCGCACCCAGCGTCGCCGCCGCACTGAGGACGCTGGCATTGGACTATCTGACGTCGGCGGTCAGCCTCGCAGCCGGCGCAAAGCCGCGGCACCTAATACCGCGACATCCGACTGTCGGCTCCGCAGATGACGCTACGCCGCGAAGGCGGTGGACCGAATCGCATCGTCCGCAACCGCGCTGACCTTGCCTTGAGCGAAACCCTTCGAAGCTTCGTGCGCGCGCTCTTTCGGGTGTTTCGCACCATCAACCTTCAGATCCGCCTCCCGCGGCCGCACATGAAGACGTTCATTCCTCGAGTGCGGCCGTTTCCCGGCCGTCGGCCCGTTGCCCGTGCTCGGCCTCGACGGCGGCCCGGTAGGCATTCGGGTCACCCGGGAAACCGGCCCGCGATGCCAGATAGCGCTCATAGACGCCGCTGAAACCCAATGTCGCGGTTTCCTGCGCGTAGCGGTCCCACAGATGGCCGGCCAGCACGAGAATCAAGAAACCGGTGAGTGCAAACACCGACGAGCGAAGCAGCATACGACCAGTCATGTCCCGTCCCCCTTTAGCTCGCTGACCGAGCGTAACGCACATGGAAGCCCCCGGTTCCGGCGCGGCGGTCGTCCTGCCGAGAACTGTGGCGGTCGGTCACACGGCGGCATCGCTTGGCGTGATCCCGGATGCGGAATTGCGGCGAGGAATTTGGTGGCTCAGCCGCGGTCCCCCCGACTTGGAAAGCGGGCTGCATGTCGTTTGCCCAAAGCCCCGGGCTGAGCCGCCCCGACTGTCGCACTCTTGGGTCGAACGCGCAACTCGTTCTCCGCAAGAACGTAAACAATGGGTGAATCGCCGCCGTCGCGCCGGGCGAGCGCACCGAGCCCGCGCCGCATCGACATCGGAAAGCTTGCGAGGGAGCAAGCGGCGCCGTCGAGGAACGACAGCCCCGCCGCTTTGTTCAGATGCGTTGGAAGATTTCCGCCCCTCGCACCTTCACCACGCGGCCGTTCGGGGCGACGTAGGTCGCGACCGCTCTTGTCGCAACGGTCGTCGGATTGACGAAGCGTCCCGACCAGACCGTGGTCACGTTGCAATCCCGCGTCCAGTTCCTCGACGTCTGGAACACCACGCGCGGGCCTCGAACGCTTCCCGCCAGCTGATAAGGAACTCCCGGACAGGAGCCCGTCGGGCCGCTGATGAAAACTCCGGTGAAATTTCCCGCAGGGTCGACGCTCAAAATCTTCAGCAGCGCGCCGCGCTCACTCCGCCAGACGGACGGCAACAGGCCTTGCGCCGAAGACGTAACGACGGATGCGATCAGGAGAAACAAAGCGGCGATGATACGGGACATGCTCTTTCCCCATCTGGTGATTTGTTGGTTCCGGCGAATTGCCGGCATGAGTGAAGACAATGCCACGCCTGCGCGGCCGGGTCGAGGGCCGCTGCCGCCGACATCGCGGCACCAATTCCGACGATAGTCACGCTGCGAATTCACGGCCGTTGAAGCGCAAGGATCGAAACGCCCTGCCGGCCCAATACCGCAGCGCCGCGGAGCCGTGCCGCATTTTTGCGCCTCCCCGCAAGGTACGCGCGAGCTTCGCGGTATCCGCTCGAATAGGACACCGGGTCGAAGCCGGCCGGACAGCAAGACGCGCGCCCAACCTGGCCATCGGCGTAGCCGGATTCCCAGCTGTCTAGATCGATGATCATGTTCAACCCATCACCCGAGCGCCGCGGAAATGAGTAGAGCCGAACACGACGACCGAATTTCGACATATGTGTTGCGCTCAGGACACAGCCAAACGCAAAAAATGCGTGATGCCCGGCGCGGGATGATGCGCCGCTCGGCGGTCCGGGAGTTCGGCGAAGCCGAGCGCGACCGGTTAATGACGAGCGGTCCATTTAGCCGGGCCGTGCACACGACTGGAAGTCGCGGCCACGATCGCAAATGGGCCGAGCGATTGGCCCCCGATCCATCGATCTCATGCTCGCGCGGTAATATTCGACCGCGAAGGTCGCGGCCCACCGGCCCCGACGCACTTCATCTTGCGCTGAATTCGCGCTCCAACCAGGCAAAGGGGGTGTTCGAAAAGAACCTGCCCCTTGGGCGTGCCCGACTTCGCACTGAAAAATGCGAAACCCGGGCAGGCCCGGGTTTCGTGGGGAGGGGGAGCTCACCGAATGTGAGGTACTGGTCGGCGGTAATCTCGGCGGAAGATGCTCCGGTCTAGCGGTAGATCGGCTGCGGCAGCGAGCCGGTGCGGGCGGGAGCGGCCGGCTTGCGCGGGGCGGATTTGGCAATTTCCTCACGCTTGCGCTCCGGCGCTCCCTCGAGGTTGTGGCGTTCGCGCTTGATCGCCGCCAGCGTTCGGCTGTCGAGACCGTAGATGTCGCGGCGGAACTGCAGCTTCCCGGCGTTGTCGACGAAGGCGGTCTGATAGGTCAGATGCACCCAGATCGGGGTCGGCTGCAGCTGAAGATCCTGCTCGCCGCGGCCGAACATGTGCTGCACCCGGGCCGCCGACCAGTGCTCCTGCGGCCGCGCGATGTTGAGGAGGACCTCGGCGTATTTGGCGGGTTCCTGCACGCGCATGCAGCCGTGGCTGTAGGCGCGGACCTCGTGCGCGAAATAGTACTTGTCCGGCGTGTCGTGCTGATAGACCGAGAAGCGGTTGCGGAAGTTGAACCGGATCCGTCCGAGCGCATTGCCGGCGCCCGGCGGCTGGGTGATGGTCACGCCGCCGCCCGAGTAGCTCACGCGCAGGCCCATGCGCTCGAGCACCGTCGGATCCTGCGCCAGCGCCGGCAGGTATTCGTTGCGCACGATCGACTGCGGCACGGTCCAGGTCGGATTGACGGTGATGGTCTTCATCGTCTCGCTCAAGAGCGGCGTCGCCATGCTGGGCTTGCCGATCACGATGCGCGTGGTCCAGACTTGGCCGCCGTCGTGCATCACCTTGAGCGTGAAGTCCGGCAGGTTGACCAGCACGTGGGCGTCGCCGAGGTCGCGTGGATACCAGCGCCAGCGCTCCATGTTGGCGATCACCGTCTCGATGTGCCTGGCTTCGCTCTTGCCGGCATTCGGCTTGGCGCGCAGCTCCGCAAGCATCTCCTTGAGCTTGCGGTAAGGCTCGCTCTGCGGGCTGAAGCGGCCGAGCGCCTGGCCCGCATCGGCGGCATCGGCGACGCTCGTCAGCACGTCGGCGGGCTCCGACGCCGCCTGCGGCAGCTCGATGTTGCGGCTTACGCGGGTATAGGGAAAGCGTCCGGCCTGCACGTGCCGCGCATAGGTGAACACGGTGTGCGTGAGCTTGAGCTCGGCCTCGGCCAGTGCTTCGGGCTCGAGGCCGGCGAAATCAGGCGCCTTGTACTCGCTGGCGTCGAGGCCGTCGGCATCGGCGTTGTTCATGCGTGCGATGACCGCTGCGGCGCGGGCATTCTCGACGCCCTTGTCGAGCCAGAGCGGCATGAGATTGCGGTTCTGGTAGAACGCCGTGATCGCCTCGTGCTCTTTCTTGCCGCCGAAGAAGCTGTCGGGCTTCGCGGCCAGGAGGTCGCGGACCTTTTCGGCGATGGCGCGGTCGGCGGGATCGAGCGCTGCCAGCGGATCGGGCGGCGAAGCCTGCTCCGCGGCCGCGTGCTCCGCGGCGATCTGGTCTGTGACGTTCGCCGGCTCGGGCGAAGCGCCGACGGAGGTCGCCGGCGGCTCGTTCGCCCGCACCTCGTTCGCCGGCGTTGCGGCCGCGGGGGCGGCTTGCGTCGCAGGCTGCGGCGGAGCCGGGTCGGCCGGCGTTGCGGTGGACGTCTCGGCAGGAGTCGCGGTCGGCGCCACAACGGGAGTCGCGGCCGGCGTCGCGGCAGGACTCGCGTTCGGCATCGCCGACGTGGGCGCGGCGGCGCCCTGCTCGTCGTTCTTCGCTGCCATGCCGGCAAGCGGAATGGCGAGGATCAGCGCGAGCGCCGTGCTCGCCAGGACGCGGTTATAGCGTGGGTTGTACATCGGAATTCTCCCCAAAGGGTTTGGTGTCGGGCTGCCCGCGGCAGGATGGCGGTCCGCGCTCCGGCTCACGCGCGGAGCGTGGAGGTGTCAGAAGCCGCTGAGTGCCAGGAAAGCCGCGGCGCCGGTCCCGATCAGGAGCAGCGCGAGCGAGCCGAGATCAAAGTCGAACAGAAGCACACGTTTTGCGTGCATGACGCCCCTCATCCCATGGACCGCCTTTGCCAATCGAATTCCCCGGCAAAGGCTCTCGGATCATTAGTCGCGCCGGGGGCGGGTTTGGTTCAAACGGCGCGGAGGTAATCGGCCTCGTGTCCCGGGCGAGCGCAGCGAGACCCGCAAGCCAGAACCAAAGATCGCCAAGCGCCGGAAGGTTAACGCGACCGCTCGTCGTGTCGCCCCAGGCGGGAGTTACGCTGCGTCGCGCCCGCCTCTTGACAGCGTCAAAGCGCCGCCCAAATCGAAAAAAGGCCGCGCCGGGCGAGTTCGCTCGCCGTATCGTTTTTCACGGGTTCGCCCTGGCAATGCGCCTTGCGACCTGAGCAAAGGAGGGAGTCGCCCGATGACCGTGATCGACGAAACGCAGAGTGACAGCCGTCCGTTCGAGGCCGACGTCGCCAAGCTCCTGCACCTGATGGTGCACGCGGTCTATTCCGAGAAGGACGTCTTTATTCGCGAGTTGATCTCGAATGCCGCAGATGCCTGCGAGCGGTTGCGGTACGAAGCCATTGCCGATCCCGGCTTGCTCGGAGACGACCCGGCGCTGCGCATTACGCTCGGCATCGATGCCGACAAGCGCCGCCTCACCGTCGATGACAACGGCATTGGCATGAGCCGCGACGAAATGGTCGAAGCGCTCGGCACTATCGCCCGCTCCGGTACCAAGGCCTTCGTGGACCGCATCGAGGCCGAGAAGGACCGCGAGGGGACAAATTTCATCGGCCAGTTCGGTGTGGGGTTCTATTCCGCCTTCATGGTCGCCGATCGCGTCGAGGTGGTGTCCCGGCGTGCCGGCACCGCGGAGCCGTGGCGGTGGTCGTCGGACGGCAAGGGCACGTTCTCGGTGTCGCCCGCGGTGCTCGCGGATGCGCCGGCCCGCGGCACGCGTGTCGTGCTGCATCTGATGGAAAGCGCCAAGACCTATGCCGAGCGCTTCACGCTCGAGCGCGTGGTCAAGGCGCAGTCGGGCCACGTGCCCGTGCCGATCGCCATCGTCGACAAGCCCGGCGCGGAGCCGGCGCAGGTCGCCGACGGCGCCGCGCTCTGGACCAAGCCCAAGTCCGAGATTTCGAGCGCTGACTATGCCGACTTCTACCGCAGCATTGCCGGCCAGTTCGACGAGCCGGCGCTGACCGTGCATTTCCGCGCCGAGGGCCGCCACGAATACACCGTGCTCGCCTTCGTCCCGGGCGTGCGGCCGTTCGATATGTTCGACCCCGACCGCAAGGGCCGCATCAAGCTCTACGTCAAGCGGGTCTTCATCACCGACGAAGCCGACATCCTGCCGCGCTATCTGCGCTTCGTGCGTGGGCTCGTCGACTCCGCCGATCTGCCGCTCAACATCTCGCGTGAGATGATCCAGGAAAGTCCGATCCTCGCGGCGATCGCCAAGGGCGTGACCAGCCGCGTGCTCGGCGATCTCGAGAAGCTCGCGGAGAAGGAGCGCGAGGCGTATCTCGCGGTCTGGGAGAACTTCGGCGGCGTGCTGAAGGAAGGGATCTACGAGGATTTCGAGCGCCGCGATGCGCTGCTGGCGCTCTGCCGCTTCAAGACCACCGCGTCGGCCGGCGCGTGGCGCAGTCTGAAAGAGTATCTGGCGGCGCTCAAAGAGAACCAGACCGCGATCTACTATGTCGCGGGCGACGACATGGCCCGGCTCGAGGCGTCGCCCCATCTCGAAGGTTTCCGCGCGCGCGGCGTCGAGGTCCTGCTGCTTGCCGACCCGATCGACAGCTTCTGGGTGGTCGCGGGGGCTTCGTTCGAGGGCAAGCCGTTCAAGTCGGTGACGCAGGGATCGGCCGATCTCGCGCTCATTGCGCGCCTCGATTCGAAGCCGGAAGCGGCGCCGAAGACGGAGGCGGCGGTCATGGGTTTTCTCGCCTTCGTCAAGGACACCCTCGGCGAGGCCGTCTCCGACGTGCGCGCCTCCGATCGCCTGACCGACAGCGTGGTCTGCCTGGTCGCGCCCGAGGCCGGCCCCGACCGCCAGCTCGAGAAGATGCTGGCGGGCGCGGGACGCCTCAAGATCGCGGGCAAGCCGATCCTCGAGGTCAACACCCGCCACGAGATCGTCCGCACCCTTGCCGCCTTGGGCGACGACGACCGTCCTTTCAAGGCAGATGTCGCGCATTTGCTGTTCGACGAGGCGCGCGTGCTCGACGGCGAGCGGCCGGCGGATGCGAAACTGTTCTGCGATCGCCTGGCGCGCCTGATCACGCGCGGCCTGGGCAAGGAGGGTCGAGAGAAATCCGCCGACTAGCGCCCGACCTCACCGAACGCCGCGCGCCACAGGCGGCCGGAGCGTGTGCTGATTTCATGCGATTGAACTCGCGCGTAGGGGGTAAAATCCCCGCCGGGGAGGCGACAGCTCGCACCGGGCGGTGCGCAAAACGCAGACGCGTGTTCGTATGAGTCCGGCCCGCCGTCGCACCTTCGCCGAACATGTCGCGTACTTACGCGAAATACTCGACGATGCTGGAGCCTAGTGCGCACGTGCTCACGCACGGGCGCGATGCGCACCTGCCCGTTTCCGGCCGGAGCAAGGTCACCATTCAGTAAGGTCCAGTTTTAGGCACGTTTGACCTACATTCGTGACGGTGTGCAGATCCCCTTTAGCATGCAAGAGCCGTCCGGTCGCGAATAGTGCCGGAAGAGCCGATCCTGAGCGAAATCGGCTGTGGCCGAGGCTTCCGGGCAGAACAAGTCGATTTGCCCCGCCAGCAAGGCCTGCGATGCGGTGGCGGCGCCACGATAGGGCACGAATTGGAAGCGTGCATTGCGGTGGTTCTGAAAATAGACGCCGCGCAGATGGGCCGCGCTGCCTGGGCTGACGACGCCCGATGTCGCGGTTGTTGCGACGCGCCCCGGCGTCTTTCGACGCAGCCAAGTCTGGTCGATAGCGAACATCTATAGGCGAGGAGGACCAAGCACCGCGCCGCCCCCATGCGCAGATCCGCTTCCAATGCGGCGGACCGTGGCAACCGCTTCACGAGTCGGTGAAAGCATGCGCCATTCGGAAATATCCAGAAAATCTTCAAAATTCCTGCAAGCCTGCCATTCCGGCCGCGGCTAGTCATCCCCGCGTGCTGCCACGCCGGAGCCCGACCATGTTCGAGAGAGACAATTCCATCCCGCTGTTCTCGTTTTTCGAAGTCGAGGCGCAGGTCCGCACGAAACGCGCCGTCGTCATCGAAGCCTGCGCGCGCGGCACCATGCACGCCTTTGCGCGGTGGCTGCGCGTTCTCGTCTTGCGGAGCGCCCGGCTGGTGCGTGGCCTGGCCGCCGAGGGACGCCTGCGCGGCGCCATGCGCGAGCTTGGGCAGCTCGACGATCGTACGCTGGCCGACATGGGCGTCACGCGAGGTGAGATCGAATCGGTGGTGCGCGACGGACTGCCCCTGCGCGCGGCCCGCAAGCTGCGGCGACGCGACTGGAACAGCGTTCCGCCACGCCAGCAGGCTGCCTAGTCGACAAACATCGCGCCGCGAGCGTCCGGAGATGTCCCGTCAAGACGGCGACGTTGCGACCGCCCGCGGTTGGATAGCCGCCCAAGGCGGGCACGCGCCGGTTTCGAGCCGGTCGGCGCCGAGGCCGGCGCGCGCCGCCCGCACGGTCGCAGACCTCCTCCGGGAGCAGGGATTTACGACATGATCCAGGAAGCGCGCGGACCCATCGATTACGACGAGTGCGGGACCGGTCCGACCCTTGTGCTGGTGCCCGGATCGTGCAGCACCGGCGCCGCGTGGCGACCGGTGATTGCCACTTGGAATGGCCGGTTTCGCTGCGTGACGACGAGCCTCCTCGGATACGGTCGCACCGCCGAGCGCCGCACCGCCGGCGATGCCGCCATTTCGCATGAGGCCGAAATGCTGGAATCGGTCGTTCGCAGGGCTGGTGGCCGCGTGCATCTGGTCGGTCATTCCTTCGGCGGCCTGGTGGCGCTGGCCGTTGCGTTGCGAAACAAAGTGCCACTGGCGAGCCTCGCGATCCTCGAAGCACCGGCGCCGGAAGTGTTGCGCGAGCGGGGCGAGCGCGGGCACTACCGCGCGTTTCGCCTGATGACCAAGGCCTATTTCTCCGCCTTCGACGGCGGCAACGCCGAAGCGATCGCGGCAATGATCGATTTTTATGGTGGGGCCGGCACTTATGCCGCGTGGCCGCAACGGGTGCGTGACTACGCGGTGGCGACGACAGCGGTCAACATCCTCGATTGGGCGAGCGCGTATGATTTTGCGCTGCCGGCGGCGTCGCTGGCCGCCGTTGAAATCCCCGCTCTCGTGATTCGGGGCGGAACAAGCCACCCGGCGGTGCAACGTGCCAATGAGCTCCTCGGCGAGTGCATGAGCAGGGCAACGCTTGCCACGATCGACTCGGCTGCGCATTTCATGCTCGCAACACACCCGAACGAGGTGGGTCGCTTGATTGCCCGGCACGTGCACCGTGCCGAAGCGGCGTGCGACAGCGCACCGTTCCGATCCGCCGACGGCCGCTGCTGGGACATTCTGGAAAAAGTCGCCCACCGCGAATGACGGCCGCTTGCCGCCTCAAAGCGGATTGCGTTGTAGCTACGCCGTCCTGAACAATCGATAAATCAGGGAGAGCCGGTGCCCGAGCGCCCACACCTGCGTTGGCCGTGATCCATGACCAGCGCACCGACGCACACCTCGACACCCGGCAATAGCCATGATCCTGATACCCGAAATCACAAGTCGCTGACACGAGAACGCGACTGCTGCGACCCCGCGACCGCGCCGCGATTTGCCGGTAGCCTTTCGGCTTTCGACCTATCGGCAGCCCGGTGCGCTAGACACCTCATTTCGCCTGGATGATGATGCTCGCGCGGCGCGATAGGACGCGGCTATGGACATTGGGGTTTGGCTGTGGAGCCTTGGCCTCGAACAGTATGAGGCCGCATTCCGCAACAACGCCATCGACGTCGACGTTCTGCACGAGCTGACCGATCAAGACCTGGAGAAGCTGGGGGTCCTGCTCGGCCACCGCCGCAAGCTGTTGCGGGCGATCGCCGCCCTCGACGGCACGATTGCGGCGGCCCCGGCCCCGGCGCCGCCCCAGGTCAAGCCGCCCTCGGCGGCCGTGCCTCCGCTCCCGAAGCCGCCTGCAGCGCCGGCACCCGAACCCGCCGGCGAGCGCCGTCATGTCACTGTGATGTTCTGCGATCTTGTGGATTCGACCGCTATTGCAGCGAAGCTCGACGCGGAAGAGTGCCGCGACCTGATCGGCGCCTACCTCGACGGGGCTTCGGCGGCGGTGGCGGACATGGGCGGAAAGGTCGTCAGGAAGCTGGGCGACGCGCTGATCGTGCTGTTCGGCTATCCGGTCGCGCAGGAGAACGACGCCGAGCGCGCCGCGCGGGCGGGCCTCGCGATCCAGCGCTCGCTGGCGGACTTGAACCGCAGGAACGCCGGCTCGGGAAAGCCCGTGCTCGCCGCCCGCATCGCCATCGAGTTGGGGCCGGTGGTGTTCGCAGGCGGCGAGATTTTCGGTGACGCGCCCAACATCGCGGCCCGCGCGCAGGCATTGGCCGAGCCGGGCGCCGTCGTGGCCACGGCGCGGGTGCAGCGCCAGATCGCCGGGCTTTTCGTCGCCGAGGAACGCGGCAGTCACGAGCTCAAAGGCGTGCCGGAGCCGGTGACCTTGTTCCGCCTGGTGCGGGCGAGCGGCGTCCGGCGCCGCGCGGGGCAGCGCCGGCTCACGCCGCTGGTCGGTCGCGACGAGGAGATCGCCATGCTGATGCGGCGCTGGGAGCGCGCGCGGCAGGGCGACGGGCAATTGGTGTTGATCATCGGCGAGCCTGGTCTGGGCAAGTCGCGGCTGATGGAGGAATTTCAGGCGCAGCTGCGCGACACCCCGCACACCTGGGTCGAATGGAGCTGTTCGCAGCTCCTGCAGAATACGCCGCTGCACCCGATCGTCGAATGGGGCCGCCAGCGTTTCGGCGGTGCCGACGTGCCGGCAGAGCGGCGTCTCGCGGAGCTGGAGAGCACGCTGACGCACATCAAGCTCGACTCGGCCGAGATTGTCCCGTTGCTTGCGCCGCTCCTGGACCTTCCGCCGCCCACGGAACGCACGCCGACCTTGGCGCCCGAGGAATTGCGGCGCCGGCAACTGAGGGCGCTGACCGCCATGCTGATCGCCAGCGCGCGGGTTCAGCCGATGGTGCTGGCGCTGGAAGATTCGCATTGGGCCGATCCGACGACGCTCGACCTGTTGCGGGGCATCGCCGAGAGCGGCGCGCTGGCGCCCTTGTTTGTCCTTGTCAGCACACGGCCGGAGTTCCGGCCGCCCTGGGGGATGCGCTCGCACCACGGCGTGATTTCGCTCGCGCCGCTCGACCGCGATCAGGTGCGGCACATGGTCGGCAATCTTGCCGCGCGCCACGCGCTGGCGAAGGACGTGATCGACGGCGTGACTGAGCGCACCGGCGGCGTGCCGCTGTTTATCGAGGAGGTGACGCGGCTCCTCCTGGAGCGCGGCGAGCACGGCGGCATCCAGGCGATCCCGCCGACGCTGCAGCAATCGCTGACCGCGCGGCTCGACCGGCTCGGCCGTGCGCGCGAGGTGGCACAGATCGGCGCCGTGATCGGCCGCGGTTTTACCTACTGGCTGTTGCACACGGTGACCGGGATGGAGGAGGCGCCGTTGCAGCTGGCGCTCGACCGGCTCGCCGAGGCCGACATCCTGCTGGCGCGGGGGCTGCCGCCCCAATCCGACTATCGCTTCAAGCACGCGCTCATCCAGGACGCGGCCTACGAGAATTTGCTCAGAAGCCGGCGCCAGGTCTTGCACCGCCGCGTTGCCGAGGCGTTGCGCGACAATGCGGCCACCGCCGCGGCCGAGCCAGAGTTGCTGGCCCATCACTTTACGCAGGCCGGCATGCCCGAGGCAGCTATCGAATGGTGGGGCAGAGCGGGACAACGGTCACTGGAAGGCTCGGCGTTGCGGGAATCCGCCGAGCAGTTCAGGCGTGCGCTCGCCCAGATCGCGACCTTGCCGGCCACGCCCGCGCTGCGTCGCGAGCAGGTCAAGTTTCAAGTCGCGCTCACCAACGCCTTGATGACAACCAGAGGCTATGCAGCACCTGAAACCAAGGGGGCGTTGGAGCAGGCGCGTGTGCTGATCGAGCAGGCGGAAGCGCTCGGGGAGCCCACCGAAGACCCGCTGCTCTTGTTCTCGGTCCTCTATGGCGTCTGGGGGGTGAACCGTATTGCGTTCGACGGCGACGCCATGCGCGAACTCGCGACCCAGTTCCTGGCGCTTGCGTCGAAGCAAAGCGCAACCGTGCCGCTGATGAACGGGCATCGCATCGTGGGCATTTCCCTGCTGCTCACGGGAGCCATCTCGGAAGGCCGCACGCACCTGGATCGGGCGATCGCGCTTTATGACCCGATCGAGCATCCTCCGCTGGCGACGCGATTTGCCGTGGACATCGCGGTCTCGATCTTGTGCTACCGCTCGCTGGCCCTGTGGTTGCTCGGCTATCCCGAGGCCGCGCTGGCCGACACGAAACGCGTGGTGGAGCATGCGCGCGGAATCGGCCAGGCCGCCAGCCTGATGTTTGCGCTTCATCACGCGTCGTTGGCCCATATCCAGTTTGGAAATTACGCGGCGGCAAACGCGGATGCCGATGAGCTTGCCGTGCTGGCGGAGGAAAAGGACGCCCTGCTGTGGAAGGCGTCGGGAATATTGTGGCGAGGCTGCCTTTTGACATTGAACGGCAAAGCCACGGACGCGGTCCACACGATCACCAAGGGGCTCGGCGCATTACGCTCGACGGGAGCGACCATGTGGATGCCGTTGCTGTTGACCTATCTGGCCAGGGCCTATGCCCAGCTCGGCCAATGCGACGACGCCTGGCGCTGCATCGGCGAGGCGATGACGGCGGTGGAAGCCACCAAGGAGAAGTGGTGCGAAAGCGAGGTCAATCGCGTGGCCGGAGAAATCTTGCTCGCATCGCCCGAGCCGGATCGGGCGAAAGCGGAAGGCTACTTCGAGCGTGCCCTCGCGGTTGCACGCGCACAGCAGGCAAGGTCCTGGGAGCTGCGCGCGGCGATGAGCACGGCGCGGCTCCGGCGCGATCAGGGCAAGCCGCGGCAGGCTCGCGACCTGCTCGCTCCGGTCTACGACGGGTTCACCGAAGGCTTCGGCACGCTCGACCTGAAGGAGGCCAAGGCGTTGCTCAACTCGCTGGCGGCATGACCTGTCGAATCGCCCCGCAGCTTGCGTTGATGGCACGAAGGCTGCGCAGGGGAGGTCCGGAATGGGTGCCGCAGCCTGGAGCCCAGCCCGATCCTGGCGATCCACCCGGATACCAGCCATGCGGATTGCCGCGTCCTCGCGCAGCGGCCGATCCGACGTCGGCTCGTGACCGGAAATTCGTCCGGTTTTTGGAACCGAACCGGGCCCAGCGGCCGGGGCGGAACGCCCCCGCATCCCCGTCCCGGCGACGTTAAGACCGCGGGCTCGCGGGTGGTATCGTACGGGGCAGGCGATTGTCGCCGTCGAATTCGCCCGGCGATGGATTCTGCCATGATTCAGCCAAAGCGGTTCGCAATATTGCTTGACGGCGGCCAGGGGAGGCCAGGGGAGGCCAGGGGGCTCGATTGGTTCCAGCACGCCGGTTTGCTGCTTCTGCTGCGACAGCATTGCTGATCGCAGGGGCATTTTTCGTCTGCCTGTTCTCGGCCCTAGGTTCACAGGCCCAAGCTCAACAGGCTCAAGCGCAACAGGCTCAAGCTCGACCGCCGCAAGCTCAGATCGGCGCCTGCGCGGACGCGGACGAGCTCGCGGTCCTGCCCTCGCCGCTTTCGCCGTGGAAGGGCGCGCCCCTGCGCGTCGTCTTCGCCGCGGAGAAGCCGCTCGAGGGCGAGCTTTCGCTGATCGCGCCCGACGGCAAGGTCGCGGCCAGCTCGCGCGAGCGCCACGGCGGGCCGCCGTATTTCTGGTACGCCGAGGTCGCCTCGCCGGCCGCGGGGACGTGGCACGCCAAGCTGACGCGCGAGCGCGCGCCCGCCGAGTGCGGCACGATCACGCGCGAGATCGCCGTGCGCGCCGCCGAGCCGCCGCGGCCGCACGCGGTGGACGGCAGCCTCTGGCCCGTGCGCAACACCTGGAACCGCGAGACCGAGAACCTCTATTCCGCGTGGATCGAGAAGCTCTTCGACGCACCGCTCGACGCCACGCTGTCGTGGAAGGCGCTGCACGAGGTGCTGCGCGACCGCTCGCGCAATTTCCTGTTCAACCATCTCGGCCTGCGCGAGGACCAACTGGGGCTCATCATCCGTCCCGACTGCGCCGACCTGTCCTACTTCTTGCGCGCCTATTTCGCGTTCAAGATGGGGCTGCCGTTCGGCTACTCGAAGTGCTCGCGCGGCGGCGGCGGCGGCGCGCCGAAGTGTTACGCGTGGTGGAACATTCAGCATCTCGAGGAGCCGCGTCCAGCCCCGCCCGAGGAGATCGCGTCCCCCGTCCCGTTCAACATGTTCGGCCAGCTGGTGACGCCTCCGGCCCCGCCCGCGCCTCCGCCGCAGCCCAGGCTGCTGACGCTCGCGGCAGCGAAGCGCATGGGGCTCGCGCCGGCGTTCGGCCAGTATCTGCGCTCGACCGTCGCCGACGGCGTCCATTCCGGATCCGGGCGCACCGCGGCGAACGACGACAACACCGATTACTATCCCGTGCCGCTCAGTCAGGAGACGCTGCGCCCGGGCACCGTCTTCGCCGATCCCTACGGGCACGTCCTGGTGCTGGCGCGGCGCGTGCCGCAGTCCGAGGGCGCGGCCGGCGTGTTCCTCGCCGTCGACGCGCAGCCCGACGGCACGGTCGCGCGCAAGCGGTTCTGGCGCGGCAATTTCCTGTTCGCGCAGGATCCCGCGCTCGGCGGTCCCGGCTTCAAGCGCTTCCGGCCGATCGTGCACGACAAGAACGGCGGCCTGCGCCGGCTGAGCAATGCCGAGATCGCCAAGGATCCGCAGTACGGCGATTTCTCCCTTGACCAGTCGAAGCTCGGGGTCGAGGCGTTCTACGACCGCATGGACGACGTGATGTCGCCGGCGCCGCTCGATCCCGTGCGCGCGATGAAGGAGGCGATCACCTCGCTCGAGGAGCAGGTGAACGCGCGGGTGACCTCGGTCGAGAACGGGCGCAAGTTCCAGATGAGCGGCCGCGGCGACGCCGAGATGCCGGACGGCGCGGCGATCTTCGAGACCACCGGCGCGTGGGAGGATTTCGCGACGCCGTCGCGCGACCTGCGTCTGTTGATCGCCATCGACGTGGTGCGAACCTTCCCGGATCGCGTGGCGCGGCGGCCCGAGCGCTACGCCATGCCGGAGGAGAAGAGCGTCGCCGACGTGAAGGCGGAGCTGGAGCGCGTGCTCGCCTCCGAGCTTGCGGCGCGCAAATTCTCCTATCCCCGCAGCGACGGCTCCCCCTGGACGCTGGCGCTGAAAGACGTGCTCGACCGCATCGGCGATCTCGAGATGGCGTACAACCTCAACGACTGCGTCGAGCTGCGCTGGGGCGCGCCGGAGAAGAGCGCCGAGGCCGCGACCTGCAGGCGGCACGCGCCGGGAGCGCAGCGCGCGAGGATGAGCGAGTACCGCGCCTGGTTCCACGAGCGCCGCCGGCCCCCGCGCAGCTGACGCAGGTCTCTGCGGCGCGGTTGACCGCAGCCGACGAAGGTATTCGCGCCAGAAGCAGGGCGTCGCCTTGAACTCTCGCCAACGCCGGCGCAGGCTCTTGGCGACGACGAGCTGATCGCGTGCCAGGAAGCCGATCGCCGCTCCGGCGGCGCGGTGAAGATCCGGCGTGAGCTCGGTCTGCGCGGTCATCCCCAGGAGCGAGCGCGTGACCGTGCTGTCGTTGGCGTGACCCAGCGCATCCTGCAGCTTCGACAGCCGTGCGAGCCAGCGTTTGGCCGAGGGATGCTTGGAGAAGACCGGCACGAAGAACTCGGCCGCATAGCGTAGCTTCTTCAGGGTCACCCTGAGGTCGTGGCGCGCCTCGGGCTGCAGGCGGCTGAAATGCGCCCCGTCCCTGAGCGCCTTGCGATGGAGCCGCGCGAGCACGCGGACCGCCAGCGCCGGCGCCGGCTCGGTGAGGGTTGCCAACGCTTCGCTCGGGACCTCGGTGCGCCAGCCGCGGCGCTCGGTCCAACGCCGCAGCGACAGCTGGAACCGGGTGTAGCGCGGATCCGTCAGCGCCGCGCGCATCGAGGC
The DNA here is from genome assembly GCA_963758945.1 of uncultured Alphaproteobacteria bacterium. Classification (GTDB taxonomy): domain Bacteria; phylum Pseudomonadota; class Alphaproteobacteria; order Rhizobiales; family Xanthobacteraceae; genus VAZQ01. The sequence continues at coordinate 772,449 of CAVWXY010000006.1, forward strand.
GTAGCTCGCGCTGCGGTGCGGCTCTGCCGCCCGGCGCAGACCGTCGAAGTCGACCTCGCAGGCGCAGGCGCTCTGCAGGCGCGCCAGGGTCGTCGTGGCGAATACGTCCCAGTCGCGCGCGGGCCCCAGCATCTGCATGAGCCATTTCGCCTCGCCGGCGAAGGCGAGGAAGGCCGGCGAGGGGATCTCCTTGCGCAGCAGCGAGCAGGCCGTGCGCAGGCGGCGCAGGGCGACCCGCGTCTGATGGATTCCCTCGGGGTCGCGGCCGTCCTCCACGATGGCCTGATTCGCCAGCAGATGCTGCTGGAGGGCACTCATGAGAATGGCGATCACGTCGTCGGCGCAATGCTCCGCGCCGATGCTCGATCTTTCGGCCTTCGTCGCCGGCGGCACGGCGTCGAAGGCCAGCGCATAGCCCTGGTCGGCCTTGGTCAGCGTCCCGATCCGCAGCGGCGCGACGTCGAGCAGCGCCATGCCGACGTCGCAGAGCATGCTCGCGTCGCCGGCCTTGAGCTCCAGCTCGATTTCGGCGCGGGCGGTCGGGCGGGAGCGGTTCGCGCGGGGCGGGGTGCTCGGCTGCGGCAGGGAGGCGGGCTGGTTTTCCATGGGACTCTGCATTTTCGAGCAGTGTGAAGCGTTCGTGAAAGTCCTAGGAACCGCCGCTGATGAAAAGGTTTAAGCCGGCGGCGACGGATCGGAAAAAGCTGCGGCCCGCCGCCGCCGGGACACGCGGACTAAGTCAACGCCAATGGGCGTTGGGAGTGGAAGTTGTGCGATTGAGTTCGCCGACGTTGCCAAGTTTGCCGCTCGCTCTGATTCCATGTCGCCGACATACGTCATGCGACCGACCAATTGGAGCGAGATCGCGATTCGCTCCGAAGCGGTTTTGCTCCCGGCATTAATCGTTTTTAAACCGCGCTTCGCCACCTTGCACGGGAGCTTTGCTTCGTGTCCGTTCGTCCAGCACGGCATCGACATGACCGATTTCGGCGGAGGCCCGCGCGCCGGTTCTGGCTGCGGGGGGAATTGTGCTACGGGAAGGCGGCCGGCCGCGCATCGCGGTCGTGCGACTGCGCCGGGACAAGTCCTGGGTCCTGCCGAAAGGCAAGCTCTATCCGGGCGAGCGCGCGCTCGCCGCCGCCCGGCGGGAGGTGTTGGAAGAAACCGGACACGAGGTTTCGGTCCACGGCTTTCTCGGTTCGATGCTCTATGCGATCGATGGCCGGATCAAGATCGTGCAGTTCTGGCATATGCATGCCGTCGGCGGCCCGATGCGCGAGCCCATGCGCGACGTCAGGGCGGTGAAATGGCTGTCGTTGAAGCAAGCCATCGAGACCCTCACGCGCGCCCACGAAAAGATATTCCTCGCGCATGTGGGTCCGGTCGCGCTCAAGGCGTCGGCCAAGGTCCGGCGCGAGAAGCCCGGCAAGTCGTGGATGCAGAACAAGGGCGGGCGACGGAGCCAGAACGCGCGCGTTGCGTCGACCGCGCATTGACGGCGGCTGCCGCGGCTGAAGCGCGATCGCCGAAAAGTTGCAGACCGTATGAGCCGGCAGAGCGCGGCGTCGATGTCGTCGGCCCCCGGAGGGCGTCGCGAAATACGCCGCAAAGCGGCACTGGCAATAGGTGAGCGGCCCACCTACGTCCGAGCAGCGGCAGATGCGATCGCCGCTGGCGGTGTCAAAGGGATTGTTGGAACGGTGCCATGCGCAGCGGGGACGCAGCTCTGCGGCTTTCAGTCGTCCTTTCGGTGGCCGGCTTCATCGCTTTGGCTGCCGGTCTCTACGAGATCGACCGGCGCGAGAAGAGCGGCTCCGATACGGTCGCAGCCAATCTCGTTGACATGGACCGGCGCATCCAAATCCTCGGCAATCAAATTCGTATTCTCAATGACCAGTACACGAAGCAACTGGCCGCAAACGAACGATTGCTGGACGCCCTGAGCCGTGAAGTTCAAGCGCTGCGCGATCAGCACGCCTTCCGACTGAAGCAGCTGGAGGACGAGTTGCGCGTTCGCTCCTTGGAGTCGGCCCCGGCCCGGCGCTGAAGCACCCGCGCGGTCGCCATACTCATCTACCTTTCGCTCCACCGGTCCGGCGGGCATCGCTGCCGGCGGGAACCGTTGCTCGCCGATCGAGTTGACCACGGCAGTAGTCCGGTTCGGCGGCATGCATCGGCATGTTCGCCGGCCCGTTTGCAGACTCGGGGAGGAGTTGCGCGACCCGGTATGCCGGTGGGGGGCATGATAAGACCATCACGGACAGTGACCGATGGACGGCTGACAGGGGACGCTCGTATCGATCCGGGCGCCGCGCAAAGCCTTGGGCGTGGCGTGGTCGCAAGCCTCGTCGGCACGATCTTATGCTCGGCGGCTTTGACGGCGAACGCCGCCGAGGCCGACGATCCGTTGAAGCTCGCGGACAGCCAGCTCGAGCCGGTCGCCTGGAGCGAGCTCGCGGGTTGGGCGGCCGACGATCACCTCGCCGCATTCGCAGCCTATCAGCGAAGCTGCCAGGCGATGCGAACGATGCGGAGTGCCGGCAACCACGGACCGATCTACGGCGCGCTCTCGAACGTCTGCCGCGAAGCCGATGGCCTGCGAGTGCGCGATGCCAAGGCCGCGCGCGCCTTTTTCGAGCGGAATTTCCAGCCCGTGCGCATTGCGCGTCTCGGCGAGGCGGGAGGACTGCTCACCGGCTATTTCGAGCCGGTCGTGCGCGGCTCGCGCCTTCCCAATCCCGAATTCCATGTCCCGCTCTATCGCCGCCCGCACGACCTGGTCGCCGCCGGCCACAAACCCGGTTCCACTGCGTTTCCCAACAAGGGTGCGCGCATCGGCCGCCTGGACGAGAACAACCAGCTCGTGCCCTACCATGACCGCGCCGCCATCGAGGCCGGCGCGCTCGATGGCCGGAAGCTCGAGATTCTGCTGGCTCAAGGATCCGCTCGACCTGCTCGCCATCCAGATCGAAGGCTCGGGGCGCGTGATCCTCGAGGACGGCACGCCGCTGCGCGTCAACTACGACTCGCACAACGGCTATCCGTTCAGCTCGATCAGCCGCGTGCTGATCGAGCGCAAGCTCATTCCGCGCGCGGAGATGTCGACGCAGCGCATGCGCGACTGGATGGCCGCGCATCCCGACGAGGCCGCGAAGGTGCGCGCCGCCAACCGCTCCTATGTGTTCTTCCGTATCACCGGGCTCTCGAACGCGGGCGAGCCCGTCGGCGCGCAGGGCGTGCCGTTGACGCCGGGCCGCTCCATTGCCGTCGACCGGCGGCACGAATACGGGACGCCGTTCTTCATCGAGGCCGATCTGCCGATCGGGGGCGCAAAGCCGGTCTCGCCTTTTCGGCGCCTGATGATCGCGCAGGATACCGGGTCGGCGATCGTCGGGCCGGCACGCGCCGATCTCTACTGGGGGGCCGGCGACGACGCCGGCCGCATCGCCAACCGCATCCGCCATGCGGGCAAGTTCGTCATGCTCATTCCGCGTGAGCTCGACATGGTCGAGGCCGGCCGGCACATGCCGTTGCCCGCGCCTAAGCCGAAGAGTGCGGCCGTCGTCGAGGTCGCCACGCTCGACAAGGGCAAGTCGCTCGATAAGAGCAAGGTGATCGACAAGAGCAAGTCGCTCGATAAGGGCAAGGTGGTCGACAAGGGCAAGGCGCTCGACAAGAGCAAGTCGCTCGATAAGAGCAAGGTGGTCGATAAGGGCAAGGTCGAGACCGTCGGTTTCGGCCAGGATCGGCGGGTCGCGCCAAAGTCGGGCCGGGGAGCCGCTGCGCAGGCTGAGGCCCCCGCTCCTGATTGCGGCAAGCGGCCGGCAGCGACCTGCGCCCGCGCTGCGGGCAAGCCTGCGAGCGCGGCTGCGGCCAAACCCGCAAGTACGGCCGCGAGCAAACCTACGAGCAAGCCTGCGAGCGCGGCTGCGACCAAACCCGCAAGTACGGCCGCGGGCAAACCTACGAGCAAGCCTGCGAGCGCGGCTGCGACCAAACCCGCAAGTACGGCCGCGAGCAAACCTACGAGCAAGCCTGCGAGCGCGGCTGCGACCAAACCCGCAAGTACGGCCGCGGGCAAACCTACGAGCAAGCCTGCGCACAAGCCTGCGAGCACGGCTGCGAGCAAACCCGCAAGCACGGCTGCGGGCAAACCTGCGGGCAAGCCTGCGAACATGGCGGCTACGGTCTCCTCCCGCCTGCGTCACGCAAACTAAGCCACGCAAACTAAAGGCGTGTGCCGGCGGAACCGCGCCGCTCGTTCGCTGTGCTCCCCTCGGCCTTGTGGCCGGGCCATCACATATGCCGGATGATGCCACTTGCTCGGCGAAGCCGCATTTGCCCTCTCCCGCCGAAGCCGGATAGATCCGGCTTCGGCGGGAGGGAGCAGACCCGAGCTTGCGGCTTGCACTGGGTCCAGCTCGAAGGGATCTGCATCAGCCGAGGTGGAAGCCGCCCTCGATACGAATCTAGTCGAAGTTTTCGATCCCGGTCGGCTCGACGCGCGGAGCCTGGTTGAGCTTGTGGCGAAGCACTGAAATTCCCTCATAGACCACCTTGCGGATGCGATTGATCCCGCCCACAGGACGATGCTCGGGAAGGGCGTGCCACGGCGTGTAGGAGAGGTTCTCGCAGAAGGCCCGTTGAGCGTCCGAATCGAATCGCTGCTTCGGAATCCGGATGCTCGCAACCTCGATGAACGGCGCCTTGGTCTCGTCCCAGACGATCGTCGGATCTTCCACAGGCATGGTCGCGGGATCGGTCTGCGGCTGGACGGCGAAAGTGAAGCAGGCGTCCCTGGACTTCATCCAGGCGATCATACGGTCGCGCAAATAATCGGGGCCGTCGGGCGGCGGCGCGACCGGCGGCACCAGTGCCGCGCCGGTATCGCAGTCGACCGGTCGCGCGCTGAACTTGATATATCGCCGGCCGAGCAGATACGGCGTCATGCTGAAATATCGTTGCTGGAACACCTCGTCGATCGGTTCGTCCACGATCGCGCGGGCGGCGCGCAGCTCGTGCCAATGCGTCAGGAAGAATGCGAACGACAGGCGATATTTCGACGCGCGCGTGAAAGACACGTAGTCGCCGGCGTTGCGGATGAAAAACGCCGGCGAGTTGATCATGACGAAGTCCTGAGTCTTTGCCTCCGCCTCCTCCGCGAGCAGCTTCGGCCCGTCGACTCCCGTCAGCTTGATCGCCATGCCGCGCCCGTCGCGGACACGGTCGTCTTGCGGCCTGCCGTCGCCGTTGGAGAAACGAATCCAGGCGGTGAAGGAGCGCGGCGCGGCGAACACGCCTCTGCGCAGATCCGCGGGAATATCGGCTTTGACGCTGAACTCGGCCTTGACGCAGCCATGGGCCTTGGCGTGGGCGTCGCGCCATGCGGGCCGAGCTCCCGCCACATGCTCCTTCTTCACGGCTGCCTCGAACGTGTCGAGGATCGACTTGATGGCGTCCGGCTCGTCGGGCGGAATCACTTCCTGGTCGGCGGCGGGAGGTGCGGTTCCCGCGCGCTGGGCGTGGGCGAAACTCGCGACGCCGAGGGCGGCCGTCACGCCCGCGGCGGCCGCAACGCCGAGCAACGATGCCCGCGGCCGTCCGGCTGTCGTTCCATCCTCACGCATAGGGCGATACCTCCCGGAACGGCGGTACGCGCATGCTCCGCAGTCGTCGCGTAGGATTGGGCGTGGCGGACTCGATCAGGATGAAAACTCGAAAGCAGCTGTTGCGCCGTCTGTACACGGTGTTCGGCGACGAGTTTGCTCTATGGCGGTTGCCGTTGGAATGGAATCGGCACACACTTCGGGCTCGGGGCGCCAGCCCGGAACACGGTAAAGTGATCCTCGGTCCGGACGGAGAGCCCGGTCGCAGCGGGAAAGATCAGGGAAATCAAGCGGACGAAACCGGGCGCAGGCGCAGAGTCGCCGACCGGACACTGACTTGCGCGCTCTCCGCAAATGAGCGATTCTCGCTGCCGTGCCCCCCGCGCAGCGGCGGGCCGACACTTACCACGAGGCACCAGTGTGGCGGATTTGACGTTCCTACCGGCATTTCCGCGAGTCCTTCGTAGAAACGTCAAATCCAAAGCCACATCGGAATCGTTGAGTTGCGAGTGTGGCGGCTCGGAAGTCCGCATCATTCTTACGGCGAATCCGAAATGCGGACTTCTGAACCGAAGCCACACGCTGGATCACTAAGTTGCCAGTGTCCCTCGATTCCGAAGTTCCCAGACGAGGGTGCCGCACAATGATGCGAACTTCGGAATCGAGACACGGGCGTCTCCTTGGTTCCGACGTTCGTACGAGCGCGTGCTGCAGGGAAATGAAGGTCGGGAATTCGGGACACCGGCACATCGCTCCCGACGTGGTCGGGCGCGTCGAAATTGGAAGCGCGAGCAGCGGCGCGCCGGAGCGGCGCCGAAGCATGATCCCGAAAAGCGGGTACCGGTTTTCGGACAAGATCGCGCTCCAATAAGCTAGAACGGGATGACGATTTCGAAGGAAAGTCGTCCCGGTGTACTGCCGGTTCGATCTCGGAGCGAAAGTTCAGGCAGTGACGGCAGGCGGCCCCATGAGCAGAATTGCCGGGAACGCGACGTGGCTCGCGGCCCTCGTGATATCCACACTCGGATGTGCCGTCGCAGCGGGAGCGGCGGAGCAGGCGGAGTCGCCGGCCGGCGCGGCGGCGGTGACCTATGCGGATCAGGGCTGGTCGGCCGCCGACCGCGACGCCTTCTACACGACGAGCCAGGGCTCGCACATGATCCCCTACGCGTGGTTCAAGGCGCTCCGCCGTTTGGACGTTGACGAGCCATTCGGCGGCGACCAGCTGCAGCGCTACGGCTATCTCCGCAATGACAGATCGAAGAGCAACCCCGAAGGTTTGCCTGTCGGCTTTGTCATCACCGGCAATGCGACGTCCGGCCACCTCGGAATGACGTGTGCTGCCTGCCACACCGCGGAGCTCGAATATCGGAAGGATGGCGCAACCCATGTCATGCGGCTCGACGGTGCGCCGGCAAAGGCCGACTTCCAACAGTTTCTGACGGATCTTACTGCCGCGGCGCGCGCCACATTGAAGCAGCCGGAGCGCTTCGATGCTTTTGCCAAGGCAGTTCTGCGCGGCGGCTATTCGGCCGCTGCGGCGGCCCAGCTCCGGGTCGACTTCGGCGCCTGGGTCAAACAGTTCGGGGACTTCATGGACGCCAGCCTGCCGGCGTCGCCATGGGGACCGGGGCGGGTCGATGCCTTCGGAATGATCATCAATCGCGTGACAGGCCGCGACCTCGGCGTCCCGGGCAATTTCAAGATCGCGAACGCGCCGGTCAACTATCCGTTCCTATGGAACGCGTCGCGACAGGATCGCACGCAGTGGAATGGCAGCTTCCCCAACGGACTCTACATTCAGGCGCTTGCGCGCAATACGGGCCAGGTGCTCGGGGTTTTCGCCGACTTCAAGCCGGAGCGGATCGGTCCCAACATCCCGCCGAGCCCTCCGCGCATCTGGTACGGCAATAATTCAGCGAATTTCGTCGCCTTGCAGAGTTTGGAAGAGAAGGTCGTCAAGCTGCGCCCTCCACCATGGCCGAAGGCGATCTTCGGCTTCGACGAGGCACTCGCAAGGCAAGGCGAAACGCTGTTCGAGGCCCACTGCAAGACCTGCCATACCAGCGAGCAGCCCTCCCTCATCGGCGTGTGGTCCACGCAGGTCCGAGCGGTTGGCACCGATCCGAAAATGGTCGTGAACGCGGAGCGGATGGTCGATCCCGGAATTCTCAAGGGATCGATTCTGCCAACGCTGCCGCTCGGTGCAAGGCTGGAGGATCGATCGAAGGCGCTCGATGTTCTTGCTGTCGCGATTGTCGGCACGCTGATCGATCAGGCGGAGCTCGACAATGCGGGATCTCAGCAAAATGGAGTGTGGCGCTCGCTTCGCGAGGACATAGCGCAACTTCTTCCCGATCAAAAGATCGAGCTCAAGAAGATCGATCAAGTCAGGGATTTCATTGCGGCAAACCTCGACCTCTTGTTCCAACCGCCGCCCCCACCTGCCCCCGGCGCGGCCTATGAAGCGCGAGCCCTGTATGGCATCTGGGCAACGGCGCCTTATCTGCACAACGGCTCGATACCGAGCTTGTGGGAATTGCTGACGCCGCCCAAACAGCGGAAAGCGAGCTTCATGGTTGGTAGCCGCGTATTCGATCCGAAGCATGTCGGCTATGTGACCGACCAGTCGCCCTTCAAGAACGGTATCTTCGTGACCGACCCGAATAATGCGAATGGCAACGGGAATGGCGGCCACGCGTTCGGTACCGACCTCAGCGAAGCCGAGCGCTGGGCGATCATCGAGTATTTGAAAGGGCTCTAGCAGCATGATCCCGGAAAGCGGCGACCGGTTTTCGGAAAAGATCACGCTCCAGCCATAGAAACGGTGGGGACGTAGCCTACCCCTTCCGCCGCTGCTTCTTCGCCGCCTTGCGCGCGGCATACCGTTCGTCGCGTGCCGCCTTTTGCTCGGCCAGGGCGGCCGCCTCGCGCTCGGCGCGCTCGGCTGCGGCCCGTGCCGCCATCTCCGCGGCTTCCCGTTCGGCCTGCGCGGCGAGCTCGGCGGCACGGGCCGCCTGTTCGGCCAGCTCGGCCTGATGCGCCCGCCTCGCCGCTTCCCGTTGGGCGGCGCGAGCGGCGCGTTCTGCGAGCGTGGCTTCTCTTGCCGCCCGACGCTCCGCGACCGCAGGGTCGTCCGGCCCGGGCCTCGCGCGAAACTTCTCCAGCATCGCCTTCTTCGCTTGCGCGGAGTCGTTCTGCCGCTGGCGGAGATCGCGGAACCCGTTCGTTTTCATCTCGTTTCCTTTGGCACAATCATGCGAACTTCGGAATCGGGATACTAAAGCGCGTCCCGATCATGTCGATCCGCAGGGTGGGCATTGCGCGTCGTCGCTTCTTCCATCCACACCTCTTGCGCGGGCGCAATGCCCACGCGTGCGGCCCGCGTGGGCAAAATCGTCCGCTACAGTGGTGCGAGTTGTCGCCGCCTCGGCAGGCGATTTTGCCTACCCTACGCGTGAGGTCCAGACGTGTGAGTCCAATCGAACGAAATCGCTTTAAAGCGGTTTGTGTTCGAATAATAGCAAATAATAGGCGTCGGAGTAGACTGAGCTGCCGCCGCTATCGCCCTCGGCGGCGAGCGCCCACCATGCCCGGCGCCGCGCGGCGCCGGCCGGTTCCCCACCCACCTCTCGATCACTGGAACCCCCGATAGATGACCGCGAGCGAACCGAGCCTCGATGCGACCAGCGCATCGCAATCCACGGCCGAGCGCCCCGTCACGGCCCCGATCGTCCATCGCCTGGGCGACAGCCTGCTTCCCAGCATCCTGCTGCTGCTGGTCGTTCTCGCCGGCCTGCCGATCGCGGTCTGGCTCGACATGCGCAATCTGTCCGAGCAGGCATTACGCGCCCAGGCCGCCGACCTGATGACCATGGTCGACGGCATCCGCGGCTATTACGCCGGCAACGTCGTCGCCCGCGTATTGGCCAATGGCGGCGCGACCCATGTCGTTGCCGACTATGTCGACGTGCCCGGCGGCATTCCCATCCCCGCCACGCTCTCGCTCGAGCTCGGCAGCGTGATCGGGCAGGGCAACGACAACATCCGCTTCCGCTTCTTCTCGGACTATCCGTTCAAGAACCGCACGCCCCACGCCTTCGATGATTTCGAGCGGGCGGCGCTCGCGACCCTGCGGCAGGATCCGGGCGCGCGGGTCTACGACGTCTCCGGCTCGATCTTCGACCGCAGCGTGCGGCTCGCCGCGCCGGTCGTCATGAACGCCGCCTGCGTGAGCTGCCACAACGCGCACCCGGAAAGCCCGAAGCACGATTGGAAAGTGGGCGACGTGCGGGGCATCGAGGAATTCATCGTCCGGCAGCCGATCGCAGCCCACATCTTCGCGTTCAAGTGGCTGCTCGGCTATTTCGTGCTGGTGACCGCGATCGGCCTTGCTTTCATCGGCCTGCAGCGCCACCAGTCCGCGGTGATCCGGCGCTTCAATCGCGACCTCGGACGCGCCAACGAGTTCCTGGCGTCGGTCGCGGGGAACCTCGCCAAATATCTCTCGCCGCAGCACTACCGCAGCATCTTCAGCGGCGAGAAGGACGTGGTTGTCGCCACCGAGCGCAAGAAATTGACGATCTTCTTCTCCGACGTGGTGGGCTTCACGACGACCAGCGAGCGCCTGCAGCCCGAGGAGCTGACGGCGCTGCTCAACGAGTACCTCACCGAGATGTCGCGCATCGCGGTCGCGCACGGCGGCACGGTCAACAAGTTCATCGGCGATGCGATCCTCGTCTTCTTTGGCGATCCGGAGACGCGCGGCGTGGTGGAGGATGCGAAGGCCTGCATGCTGATGGCGTTCGAGATGCAGGCGCGGCTCGCCGAGTTGAACGTGCAATGGCGCAGCCGCGGCATCGAGGAGCCGTTCCGCGCCCGCATGGGCATCAATACCGGCTATGTGAATGTGGGCAACTTCGGCAGCGACGACCGCATGGATTACACCATCATCGGTGCCGAGGCCAATCTGGCGTCGCGCTTGCAGTCGATCGCGGAGCCGAGCGGGATCGTTCTCAGCTACGAGACCTATTCGCTCGTGCGCCAGATGGTGCGGGCGCGGCCGCTGGAGGCGATCGCATTGAAGGGCATCAGCCGGCCGGCGGTGCCTTACGCGGTGGAAGGCGGGCTCGACGAGCAGGCGGGACACGACGCCCGGATCATCAGCGAGCGCGGCGCCGGCCTCGACCTGTTCCTCGACGTCGGCGCGCTCGATGCCTCCGCGGCCGAGCGCGCCGGCCGCATCCTGGAGCAAGCGGCCGCGGCCGTGCGGCAGAAGCAGCAGAGCGGCGCGTGACCGGCCCACCCCTCTCGTCCGGTGGCGCCCCCGCCTGCATCGCGTTCTTGCGCCTGTGCTTGCGGGGCTGACCCTCGGCGATCGCCGCACTCGCCGTTTTCGGTGCGGCCGGCTCGCCGTTGCCGCCAACCTGCACCTTGTCGTCCCTGCGAAAGCGCGGACCCATAGTCACCGACTCTGGAAGATGGGTTCGCGCAGAAGCCCTTGCAGGAGCGGCCTTCGATTGGCGCGGACGTAAAAGCGATCTCAGGGCGGCTTGGGGCGGCCCGTGCCAGTGGACATCAAGGCTGTGGTTGCAGGGCCTGCCTGATGGTCTCCACGCAGCTCTCGTCACTGTCGATCTTGGCGAGGTAATCGGGCACGTTGATCGGCACGATCTGGAAGCGCTCGCCGCGTGCCTCGAATGTGATCTGGCCGACGCCTTGCAAACCTTCTTGGGATGCAATCATGAACGTCTCTTGACCGGCTGGAAGCGCGAAAGTGTGCACGTAGTAGTCGTGAACTTTCAGCGAGCTCTTGATGGAATCGATCGGGGCCAGCGGCTGCATCGTCGGGAACGAAACCGCCGGCACTTCGCATGCAAATTTGTCGGGCGCCAGCACGAATGCTTCCACGTACTTGTCGACGGGGCGGGCCCGGAATCTCAACGGAACGTCGCGGACATCGTGCCTTCTGATCCTCAGGACCGCGCCCTCGGTTCGATGATCGTTCAGTTCGACGCCGTTTCGGCCGACTGCGACGAACGTCTCGGCCGCCATGATCGGCAGGGCGCGATGCCGGCCATCTAGCAGGAGGGCCCAGGCGTCGCTCGGCGGCACGCGCAGCTCCGGTCGGTGCTCGCACACGATTTGCAACGGCCACAGCGTGACGCAGAAATAGTGCCAGGGGCGCCAGTCAATCCGGTGATATTCGAATGGCTCGAGGCCGGAGAGAACGATGATGTCTTCGTCGTTCAGCACCTTGGTATCGGCATATAGAAGAGGTTCGCTGTTGATGGTCGTCCCGTAGGGCGTCCGCCAATCGTTGATCCTGCCGCGCCGATCGATGGTCAGGTGCAGGCGGGAAATGCGCCGAGGTTGGAGCGGTACTTGGTGGATGCCCTCCATGTGCTGGGCTGGGCGCCCGACATAGGCAGCGTCCCGTGCCAAATCGTAGATCTTTCCGGTGGAGAGGCTCACGAGCCGCGCCCAGGGACGGTTTTCAACCCAATCGGAATAGCTGTTCTTGAGCAGCCCGAGCGCGAGGAGAGCCGAAATCGCCGCTGCCCCGAGGGCGTATCGGGTGGTACGGCGCTGCTGCTTCGCCATGCGCTCGGCCATTTCGGCTCGGGCGGTTTGCTCGTCGGCCAACCTGCGCAGCGCATCGGCCAATGCCTGCTGCCGCTTGAGCTCCTGCTGCCGCGCGTCCTCCTCCCGGCGCCGGCGCTCGTCGCGAGCGCGAACGCTTGCGTCGATGAAATCCGCTTCCTCCCGACTCAGATCGTCACGTCTTTGGCTTAGCCAGTCCACGGCAACAGCCAGTGACGCGCCGCGCAGCAGCGCTCCCTCGTCCGAGGGATGCATGCGCCATTCCTGCACGCGCGGCGTCAGTTGCCGCAGCCAAGTGTGGAACGCACGGTCCCGGTTGACCCAGTCAATCAGAGTTGGCCAGTTGCGGATCAGCGCTTCGTGCACCACTTCGGCGGTTTCGTGCCCCGGCTCGCATGCGCCGGTGACCAGGAGCCTGTTGTCCTCGCCAGCCAGGCGCTGCGCGAGCCTCCATGCCTCGTCGCCGAGCTCTCCGCGATCGACCACACGCCGCGTGTCCTCGACGCCCTGCCCCAGCGTGACGAGACGGGTGAACAGCCGCCGGAACAGCTCCACGGTCGCATGGTCACCTCCCTTGTTCGTAAGCGCATCGAATATCTCTTGCGCTCGCTTGGCCAGCGCGCCCTCGACCCGGCCGATCGACTGGTACGCGTCATGCGTAATGCAACCTTGTTTCTGTCGGAACCACATCTCACGCAGCGCGAATTGCAGCAACGGCAGATTGCCCAGTCGGGTCGTCACGTCATCGAGCAGGGTGCTCACGAGGCCGCTCTCGAACGCGATCGGGCCGGCGGGTCTTACGATTGCTTCCTGCAACTCGTCGCGTGTCATCGGCCCGAGATTCTCAACGTGTCCTTGCAGCGCGTCCGAGAGCGGCCGGTGGCGAACGGCCATGCCGTAAAAATCGGCGCGTAGTGTCAGGACCAGACATACGTCCGGAGCATCGCCCCCGCGGTTCGCCGAAAACTCGGATAGAAGAAGGTCAATGAATCGGTTACGGATGCCATTGTTCGATACGAGCGTGAACACCTCCTCGAATTGGTCGGCGATGAGCAGAATTCGCCTGCCGGAATTGCGCGACCGGCATTCTCCCAGGACGGTTGTAAGAGTGATGTCGCCGCTCTCGAGCTTCGCACCGAGCTTGCCGACTTCCTGAAGCCGGTCGATTTGGCTGGCACTGTCGGCGCACAGCGGCACCAGCGCTCTTGCCAAAGCGACGAAGGGGTTCTTGTCGGTCTCGAGGCCGACGCGGAAGTGGCTGAACCGCCAGCTACCGGAGGCTGCAAGGCAGGGCGCCAGCCCCGCCAACACCACGGACGATTTGCCGGTGCCAGAGGCGCCAATGAGTGCGGTCAAGCTGTTGTTTGAAACGGCCTTGACCAACCGGTCGATCGCCGATTCTCGGCCGAAGAAGAGATGATGGTCCTGCGGCCCGAAATACGACAGGCCGGGATACGGACATGGCGGTATCTCTTCTCTTGCTGCGTCTCGGGAGGAGGGGGGAGCGGCGCTTGGAAGATAGAAATTCTCGATGAACACCGTTCCGGCGCCGACCACGCCCATCACGGTGCCGCCTTCGACCCTCGCGCTGACCGCCGAATGATCCATCTTCGGCGCCTGACCTTGTTGCGCTTCAATCCTCTCGGGGTTTTGGCGGGGAGCCGAAACTCAAGTTTTCGATCCGAACATTCGTGGCCCCCATGATGCCCTGCGCGACGCCGCCGCTGACGGTGATTTCGATTCCTTTGATTGCGCTGGTGCCGATGCCCTCCGCTTTCAGCGCCTCGGCCAGCTTGCGCGCCGCCGATATCAGGTCTGCGTCTGCTGCCGCCCCGACTGCGGCGATCTCCCGTCCGAGCACCAAAGCGTTGTCGTCTTTGGCAGCCGGCTGGGCTTCCGCTCTTTCAATGGCCTTTTCGAGGGGACTGCCGCGACCCCACTTGCGGCGGACGATTGTCTTCACGGCTAGGTAGGCGTCCTTGACGGCGGACGTCACGAGGCTGGCTGCCAGTGCCGGCGCTGCTTCGAGGAGCGCCGCCGTGATTGGGTCCATTCCGGTCCCCCTTGATGCACTCTCCACAGAGCGAATGGCGCAGACACATAAACTAGCGCAAAACGGGTACAAAAGCAAAATACACGCCAACCTGTCCATCCGGTTGCGAGCCTGAATTGGTGGCATAAATATTTGAATTAATTTAGTATTCTTGCAGACGCCGGGATGCCCTGTCGGCCTCCGCAACAGAGGTTGCGAGACGCTTGTTCCGACGGGCGGTGGCCCCGCGGGCGACGACATTCTCGATTACCGCAACTCGACGCCCGACCGCTCCCCTCAAGGATCCCACCAGGGGAGGGAGTGCCCAGCCAGCGCGTAGCAATGTTCTGCATCGACACGAACGGGGCCCGCTCCATCCGTATTTTCCAGCAATGGAAAGGCAGCAGCGGTTCGTCATTGCTGGCTTGACCCGGCCATTCTCCTCTTTCGCAAAGAGATGGACCCGCGGGTCAAGCCCGCGGGCGACGCTTAGTTCTCATCGGGGACGAGGAAACGTACGCATCGATAGGCCGGCCCCTTCTTGCGTCCGCCCCTGCAGTCGGTGACGTCCTTGTAGGTGCACCAGGGAGTCTCCTGCGGAGGGCCCATCGCCCTGCATTCCGATGTCGAAGGCTCCGGAAGCGTTTCATTGCCGTTGATGCCCGGAATGTAGCAGATCGCGACGAGATCGAGGTGGCTCTCATCGCAATACGGCGACGCCGAGCGCGGCTTATCCCCGGCATGACATCGGTTCGGTATGTCGTGCCCGCGACAATCCGTATCCGAAAGAATTCTTTCGAATCTGACCTCCTCTTTGAAACGTCGCACCGCCGGCAGCGTAAAGGCTTGGGTGCCGCCGAGGTTGAGCTCGATCGCGATGCTCACCGGCTTTTTCAGGTTCTTGCGCTGACAGCTCAGCGCAGCGCCGACGGGTATCCCCCGCGCGAGCTGCGCGATCGGTTGTGGTGCCGCTCTCCTTCGGCACTCGACGTTGTCGGGCGGGTCGAAGGTAAGCCACGCCTGCGGTCTTTCCGCCCTGCGGTTGGCCGATCGATGGTGCGCGAATTGGATGGAGAACGAATTGATATCCTCGCCGCGCAGCACGATGGCGTGCGAGCCCGGACTCTTGGTGCATTCCTTCCATGCCGCGACGACGGCTTCCGCGGCGGCCTGCAATTTCTCTTTTTCGGGCTCGGGCACGACCAGCGCTCTTTCCGTCGTCGCGCAATTGCTCGACTTGTAATCGAACTGGCCTTCGCCCTTTCCGGAAGCTGCGCCGTCGGCGCGCGAGGCCCTGTTGTCGCACGCCCAGTGCTTGAAATCTTCGCGTTGGAAGACGTCACCGGGCTTGTCCCAGCTTTGCCAAAGCCCGTCCTTCAAGATCGGGCTGCAATCTTGCGCTTCGACCGAAGCGGCACACAGCAGGGCCGCGAGAGCCGGGAGCGTCGAAGCCCACTTTCGCATGTCGGCCTTCCTCCCTGCATCACTGCCCGCGGCTGCTCGGCGAGGGCTGTGTGCCGAAACTCGGATGAAATCTAGTCGTTCCCGCCGTGGGCCGCATCTCGCTGTGGCCGCGCCGCATCCATGCTGCCCACGTCGGCTCGTCCGGGACGGCATGTGCCCCTCCCGCACGTGGCAAGAGCTTACCGCCATTTTTCACGTTGCGCTGTGCCACGCAGGCGCGACCGTGGTCCCCCAGCCGGAGCTGCGCTGAGCGGCGTGGTGCCACGCGCGATTTTGCCCACGCGGATGTCGCGGGTGGCGAGCAACAACGCCTTCAGGCCAGGGCCGCCGCGAGCGGTGCCTTCTTGTCGAGCACGCGCAGGACGTCGTCGCTCACTCCGGCAGGCCGGCCTTGCGCAGGGCGTCTGCATACTTGGCGAAATCTTCCGGCCGGCGAAACCACCCGATGCGCTCCTTGAGATTGGAAACGCACATGCCGGGGTCGAGCTCCAGCGCGCGGGCGACGGCCTTCTGCGCCTCCTCCGGGCGGCCGGCGAGGGCGTTGCTGGCCGCGGCGATCCGCAACGTGGCCAGAATATTCGGCCGTTCCCAGAACGCCCTTTCCGCCCAGGCTACCGCCTCGTCATAGCGGCCGGCGAAGAAATGGGCGAACGCGGTCACGCCCTGCATCGTAAACATGAAAGGATCGAACGGGCTCAGGCGCATCGCGCGCTTGAGATGCTCGATGGCCACGTCCGGCTCTCCGCCGCGAAAGGCGCGCACCGTTCCGCTGGCGTACCACCCCACTGCCAGATTCGCATTGAGAACGAGGGCCCGGTCGATGAGCGCGACAGCCCCCTCGAGATCGCCCACGACGTAACCCAGCGCAAGGCCGGCGAAAGCAAGCGCGACCGCGTCGTCCTTGCCCAGGGCCGCCGCCCGCCAGGCCAGCCGCGCGGCATCGGCGATCTCGCGCGCGCGATCGATCGTCCAGCCGTTGATCTTGCGAACGACGTAGCAGAATGCCGCCACGCCGTAGGCCGAAGCAAAATCCGGGTCGAGCTCGATGGCCTTGGCGAACAGCTCCGGCGCTTCGCTGGTGGCCTCGCGCGTCATCCGATGCGTGCAGGCCATCCCGCGCAGGAAGTAGTCATAGGCGTCGAGACTCTCGGTGGGCTTGCGCTTGGCTCGCTCGATCTCGGCCTGCTCCAGCTTGGGCGCGATCGCCCCGACGACGCTCGCGGTGACCTGATCCTGCAGATCGAAGATGTCCGCGAGATCGCCGTCGAAGTGATCCGCCCACAGATGCGCGCCGGTCGCAGCATCGATCAGTTGCGCGGTGATCCGCACGCGGTCCGCGGCCTTGCGCACGCCGCCTTCGACGACGTAGCGCACGCCCAGCTCGCGACCCACCTGCTTCACATCTGCCGTCCGCCCCTTGTAGACGAAGCTCGAATCGCGCGCGATCACGAACAGCCAGCGCATGTGGCAGAGCGCCGTGATGATGTCCTCGGCCATGCCGTCCGCGAAGTATTCCTGCTTGGGGTCGTCGCTCATGTTCTGGAAGGGCAGAACGGCGATCGACGGCTTGTCCGGCAGCGCCGGCTCGTTCGAGCTTCCGATAAGACCGATGAGGCGATAGCCGCGACCCGGCACGGTAACCAGGTAGCTCTGCCCGCTCTTGTCCTCGTCGAGCGCCTTCCTGAGCGCCGAAACCTGGACCTGGAGGTTGTTTTCCTCGACGACCAGCCCCGGCCAGACCCGCGCCAGAAGCTCGTCCTTGGTGACCACATTGCCCCCGGCGCCGGCCAGCACCGACAGCACGTCGAGCGCACGGCTGCCCAGCCGCACCGGAACCCCGTCACGCCAGAGCTCCCGACGGCCGAGGTCGAACCGAAATCGGCCAAATCTGACCTCTTCGCCGCTCATCCAGCGCAACCCGTCGCGACTGCGGTTTCAGGATCTTTAAGCTCCTGAAACAAAGACCTTAAGGGGGTATCTCCCTATGGTCCAGCGTCGTTCGCCGGCTGGAACGCTGGCCCGCGACGTTCGTGACGAAGCGCGAGTGGTCCTCGTCGAGAGATGGAGGAGAGCGAACGTGAGAGTCATCGCGGACTGCGGCCCCGCCGCTCGGAGCCCGCCAGCGAGTTTCATTGCCGCGACGTCGCGCGTTGAGCGTCCGTCCGACGCTGACGCGCTGGTGCTACACGGCAGCGCTCGTCGTTGGACTTCCTGCCCTTTTCGTCAATCCCGCGGGAAGAGATGGCGACCACCTTGCGCAGCTGGAACGTCTCGTCCCCAGGATCGAGCGTGCGCAAACTCTTTCGCCCGAGGCGGCGCAAACCATCAGCCGGTTGATCGAGCGACAAAGCGCTGGCGGCGCCGGCGATCAGTCGCGTCAGATGCGGCGAAAGGCGGCGATCGAACAACTCATCCGCGCGATGCAAGCGAAGCAGGACAGCGCGACGAGCGGCACCGTCGGCGCCGCCATGAGCGAGTGAGGAGCGCAGCGGTTATCGCGCGGCACGGCAGCCTGCGACGGCGCCGTTTCCCACGGCAACATCAATATCAAGGCAGGAGAGAGCGCCATGGGCTCCACGTTCACCGCGATGCGGCCACCGAGCTGTTCGCCAATCCGAGCCACACGGTGGCGCTCAGCTACTTTACGACTTTCGGCCGATTCCCTTCGGGTTCGAGACCCATTTCGATTTCGGATTCAACGGCGACGACCTCCCGCACGACGGTGATCCGATCGACGCCATGGAGGACATCGCCGTCGCGAATGGCGAGGCGCTCTACTTCTTCGAGGTCTTCACCGGCAACGCGGTCAACTACAGCCTATCCACCGCGGCGGTCTTCATCGATCTGGAGCGCTCGACGCAGCATGGCGGTTTCGCCGAGGGGGATAGGCTGATTTTTCGATTCGCGAGGAAACATCAGCGAGGCGATCGCCGGCATCGACGGCTCGAGCTTCGACGATGTCATCCGCGGCATCGACCTGCTGGATAATCCCGAAGGGATTTTTTCCGTCTTCAACAATCCCGGCGTCAACATCTTCAACGGCGGCGGCGGCAATGACCTGCTGGAGGGCCGCGGCGGGGCGGACACCCTCAACGGCCAGGGTGGCTTCGACCTCGCCAGCTACGAGTCCTCGTCGGCGCCGGTGACGGTGCGGCTCGCCGGCGTCAACGGCGACACGCAGACCGCGCTGGCCAGCGGCGGCGACGCGACCGGCGACAAGCTCTCCTCCATCGAGGGCCTGATCGGTTCGGGCGGCGGCGACCGGCTGACCGGCAACTCGCTCGACAACCTGCTGGCCGGCGGGCTCGGCTCCGACATCCTCAACGGCATGGACGGCACCGACACGGCGGACTATTCGCGCGACCACTTCTTCGATCTCGGCGACACGCCCGATCGGGTGGAGGTGCATCTCGCCCCCGGCGTCGGCGCGGGGAGGGTCGACGAATTCAAGCTGCAGGGGGACGGCACCTTTAAGGGCGTTTCGACCGACGCACTGATCAGCATCGAGAACGTGATCGGCACGGCGGGTAACGACGTCATCGTCGGCAACGAGCTCGACAATCGGCTCGAGGGACGCGAGGGGAGCAACGATCTCGACGGCGGGCTCGGCAACGACATGCTGATCGGCGGAAGCGGAATCGATACCGCCAACTACACCAGCCACGACGCGGTGGCGTTGCAGCACGGCGAGCAATACGTCATCGCGCTCGGGCTCATCGGCCGTCCCGGCAGCTTCACGCTGTCGCAACCCGGGTCGTTCCCCCCGGGGCTGCTCCAGGTCGTCGAGTCCGACGTGCTGATCGGCATCGAGAACGTGACCGGGTCCAACCACGGCGAGACCATCACCGGCAACGAACTCGCCAACGTGCTCGACGGGCGCGGCGGCAGCGACATCCTCGATGGCGGCCTCGGCAACGACACGCTTATCGGGAATACCGGCACCGACACCGCGAGCTTCGTCAGCCACGACGGCCTCCCTGTCCTCGGCGGGCCGGACGTCATCTCGCTCGGCAACGGCACTGACGGCAGCTATTCCCGGTTCCAGGCCCTGGGTCCGATCCGGCTGGCCATCGAGACCGACATCCTGCGCAGCATCGAGAACGTGACCGGGTCCAACCGCGATGAGGTCATCAACGGCAACGATGGCGCCAACGTCCTCGATGGGCGCGGCGGCAACGACGTCATCGACGGCGGGTTCGGCGACGACGTCATCATCGGCAACGGCGGGACCGACACGGCGAGCTTCGTCAGCCATGACCTCGCGGGCGCTAGAGGCCACACCATCACGCTCGGCCTCGGCGGCGCCGACGGCAGCTACGTCAGAGCCGCCGGCGTCGGCCCGTTCGGGGCGACACAGGCCGTCGAGACCGACGTCCTGCGCGGCATCGAGAACGTCACCGGCTCCAACCAGGACGAGGTCATCATCGGCAACGAGCTCGCCAACGTCCTCGACGGGCGGAGCGGTCGCGATTTCCTCGACGGCGGGCTCGGCAACGACGTCATCATCGGCGGCGCCGGCATCGACCTCGCGAGCTGGGCCAGCCATGACAGCCTGCCCATCCTTCCCGGCGAGATCATCCTGATGTCGCTCGGGACCGGCGGCGCCGACGGCGGCTACACGCGCTTCGAGCTCGTCAACGGGGTGCTGCAGGTCGTCGAGACCGACGTCCTGCGCGGCGTCGAAAACCTGGCCGGCAACAGCCATTCCGAGATCATCATCGGCAACGAGCAGGAGAACGGCCTGTTCGGGAACGGCGGCGACGATACGCTCGCCGGCCGCGGCGACGACGACGTCGAGGGCGGCCCCGGCAACGACACCTACGATTTCACCGGCGGCGGCCTGGCCCTTGATCGGTTCTTCGACGAGAGCGGCACGAACGACCGCGTGATCATCGACAGTTTCAGCCAAATTCTTCCCAGTTTCGGCGGGCTCACGACCGGACGGGACGGCAACGACCTGGTGATCATCCTGACCACCGGCACCTTCCGCATCGTCGATCACTTCAACGGGCATCAGATCGAGACCATCGTGGCCCGCGACACCGGCCAATCGATGGTGCTCGCCAACGGTCTTGTCGGCGGCAACGGCAGCGGCATCATTGCCGGCGGCAAGGGCGCGGAGACTCTCGACGGCCGCGGCGGCGACGATTTCCTCTACGGCAACGACGGCAACGACCAGCTGCTCGGCGGCGACGGGAACGACCACCTGTTCGGGGGCGCCGGCCGCGATGCGCTCGACGGCCAGGACGGCGACGACATCCTCGACGGCGGACCGGGCAGCGATCGGCTCACCGGCGGGGCGGGACGCGACATCTTCGTGGTGGCGCCGATGGCCGGCCCGGAGCATGGGGAGGGGCACGAGCACGACCGCGACACGCTCCACTTCGGCGCGCTGGCGGACCGAGGCGGCCCCGGCGCGGGCCGCGACGTGATCGAGGACTTCACGCGGGGCGAGGACCGCATCGACCTCACGGCGTTCCACACGAGCTTTGCCGAGCTGACGGCGGGCGACGGGCACGGGCACGACGGGCACGGGCACGACGAGCCCGCGGTGACGCTGCGGACGGAGGCTCATGACTTGGTTCTGGCCTTCGCCGGCGGGAGCGTGCGCATCGAGGGAGTTGCACACCTGAGCGCGCACGACTTCATCTTCTGAGCGGCTGCGGCCGCTACATGCTCCAGTGTGGCGGTTCACACGTCCGCATCATGCTGGCGGCGAGTCGGAGATGCGGGCTTCTGAACCAAAGGCACACGAGATCGATAAGCTGCTGGCGCCCCTCGATTCCGAAGTTCGCAAACGAAAACTTGCAGCGGGATGATGACTGAAAGAAAAATCATCCGCGCCGGCGCGCCAAGCTTCTGGCGAGCCCGCGCCGGCCGTTCCTTGACGGGTGCCTTGTCCGTCGTTGGCGGGTTGTTGCGACCGATCCGGCCTCAAGCCGCATAAGGCAGTGGGAACCGAACGGCTCCTTGTCCCATTCCCCGATCGGATCATAACTCCAGACCCAGTCGGAGTTGCCGTGGACACTGCCTTGGCGGGAGGCGATCGACTTCTTCTGCGCCGCGCTGTCGCGCATGTGCTTGAAGCGGGCATTGGAGATGGAGAGCCGCTGCACCCCATGCACGCGCGGGATGCGGATGCGGCGGAAATTGCTGAAGGCCTCGACCGGGTCGCGGCAAGCCGCGAGCCAGCGCGCAAGGATGTAGGCGTCCTCGAACGCCTGGCAGGCGCCTTGCCCGGCATTGGGCAGCATGGCATGCGCCGCGTCGCCGATCAGCTGGATGCGGCCGCGGCCCCAATTCTGCGTGAGGGGCCGCGTGAACAGGCCCCATTTCGAGCACTCGGTCACGCGGCTGAGCAGCTCTCGAGGCGCGGCTCGGGGTTGGGGAAGCTCGACCGCATCTCGTCGGGATCGCCGCGGGTCGACCAGCCTTCCTCGACCCATTTGTCCGTGTCCTCCTGGGTGACGATATTCACCAGCTTCCGGCCGCGGATGTAATAGGCGAGGAGATGGCAACCCGGCCCGACCCATTGGATATGGCCCGTCGGCTCGAGCACCTCCTCCGGCACATCGCTGCCGTTCAGGAGCACACGCCAGACCATCTGGCCGGTATAGGCCGGGTTGTCGTCGCCATAGAGCGCCTGACGGATGACCGAGCGCACGCCATCGGCGCCGATCACGATCTCGGCCTCGACGTGGGCGCCGTTGGCGAACGCGAGCATGATCCGGTCGCTTCGCTCCTCCAGTCCTGTCAGGCGATGTCCCAGATGAATGGCGCCGGGATCGAGCCCGCTGGCGAGCGCGTCCAGCAGGTCGGCGCGGTGAAAGGTGTAATAGGGAGCGCCGTACCGTGCCGCGGCCTCATGCCGGTCGTTCAATTCGAGGAACTCGCCGGTTTGCATGTTGCGGGTGTAGATCCCGGGCGATGTGGTCCCGACCGCGCCGACTTTGTCGCCGACGCCGATCGCTTGCAGCGCCTTGACGGCCTGCGGGCTGACGTTGACCGCGGCGCCGATCTCGCCCAAAGCCGGAGCGGCTTCGAAAACCTCCGCGTTCATCCCGAAGGTCCTCAGCGCGTTTGCGGCCGCCAGCCCGCCGAGCCCGCCGCCGACAACCGCTATCCCACAGCTCGACGACATTCGTTCCTCCGGACGCACGCCGGTGACCAAATCCCGGGCACGAGTATTCAAGCATAGCAGAGCCCTGTTCATCGCGGCGGCGACCGATCAGCCACGGGATTTTGAAGCAAAAGCGATACTGTCATAGAGTGCCGCCGCGGCTGATGGCGTCGGAGTTCCTCTTCGCTCGGATCCGCATGTCCTTCCGGAGAAATACGATGAAGCAGAGAATTGTCGCCGTTTTGGTCGTATTCGTCGCGCATCTGCTGGCATTTCAAGGCGCGCTGGCGTTCCCGGATCGGCCGATCAAGCTGGTCGTCGCGTCGCCCGCGGGCGCGACCGCCGGATGTCCTGGCGCGGCTCTGTCGGACAAGATGGCGGCTGCTCTCGGACAGCCGGTGATCGTCGAGAACCGTCCCGGAGCGGGCGGCACGATCGGAGCCAGATCGGTTCTGGCCGCGGAGCCGGACGGCTACACGCTGATGATGGGAAGCACGAGCACGCTCCTCATCGCGCCGTCGATCTACAAGAACGCCGGTTACGATACCGGAAGTTTCGCGCCGGTCGCGCGTGTTGCGGACAGCAGCGAGGTCCTCGCCGTGCATCCGTCGGTGTCCGCCAAGTCCGTCGCCGAGTTGATCGCCCTGGCGAAGTCCAGGCCAGGGGCGCTGAACTTCGGCTCGGCCGGGATCGGAACGCTTCCCCATATCGAAGGCGAGCTTTTGAAGTCGCTGGCGCAGATCGAGATGAACCACGTTCCCTATCGCGGCGGCGGTCACGGCCCTGACTGGCCTGCTGGGCGGGCAGGTCCAGGTTCTCTTCTCCGCCCTGACCCAGATGCTGCCGTATATCCAGGAAGGCGGTTTGCGCGCATTGGCGATTTCGAGCTCGGCCCGCAGCAAGCTCACGCCTGACCTTCCGACCCTGGTCGAGAGCGGTTTCGATCAATTCGTCACGACGTCCATATCGGCGATCGTCGCCCCTCCCAATACTCCGATCGACATCAGGCGGCAGCTGTCCAAGGCCGTGGCAGGCGCGCTCGCCTCCGAGGACGTCCAGCGGTCACTGGCGAGCATGGGCGGCGAGGCGCGGCCGGCGTCGCCGGAGGAGCTCGCGTCCTACCTGGCAGGAGCGCAACAAAGCTGGGCTCGCATCATCAAGGCGACACGGATCTCGGTCGATTGAGCGCCCGGCGGCGGCCGGTAGTGTCGGCAACGAATACGAAGGCCTTCAGGCCAGAGCATGATCCCGAAAAGTGGGTACCGCTTTTCGGAAAAGATCATGCTCCAACAATAAGCTAGTGTCCCGATTCCGAAGTTCGCATCATTGTGCGGCACCCTCGTTTGCGAACTTCGGAATTGAAGGACACTAGTCGCCTGATTCAATCAGATTGCAGGGTATAGATGCTTAAGTTTGATGCGAGCATTTTTGGTGGTGAATTGCCAGTCTGCTTTGGTGTGGTTGGCATTGCGGTCGTGCTCCCAGGCGGCGATTTCGTCGATGAGGATTTGTTTGTTGGGAATGCGGCGATCGAGGCACTGGGACGTTAGGACGCCGAGTTCAGACTCGGCCAGATTGAGCCAGCTGCCGTGTTTTGGAGTGTAGTGCCATTCGAAGCGCTCGACCAGGCGCCTGGCTTCGACGGCTGGAAAGGCTTCGTAGAGTGAAGCCTTGCTGTGGATGCTGAGATTGTCCTGGACCAGAACGATGGTCTTGGCGTGCGCGAAGTGGATGTCGGCCAAGTCTTTCAAGACGCGAGCGTAATCCAGGGCGGTATGGCGATCTGTTACCTTGACGTGGCGCCAGCCTTCGAGCGGAGCAAACATCATGAAGAGATTGGCGGTGCCATTGCGCTCGTACTCATAATCGAAACGGGCCGGGCGTCCCGCTTTCATCGAGATCGGCACGCGCGTTTCGGCAATGAGTTGCTTCGAGGTCTCGTCGAGGCAAACCAGCGGACAATCGCCGTCGCGTGGCCGCGTGTAGACGGCCAGCACGTCTTCCATAGCGGCTACGAACGCGCTGTTGGCCTTCGGCGGGATGACCCAGTGCTGGCGGCGATGGGGCTGAAGAGTGTTTTTTTGAGCGCACGCCCGATCGTGCTGTCGCTGGCACGATCGACAATGCCGAGTTCTACCACCTTGTTCTCCAACAACCGCAAGGTCCAGCGTGCGCGTCCTTTGGGCGGCTTGGAACAGGCCAAGGCAATCAGCTTGGCCTCCTTCTCGCCGTCAAAAATCCGAGCAACGGCAGGCATCGCGCGCGGCTTGCGGCTCAACACGGCCTCGAAGCCTTCTTCCACCAGTTGTTTGCGCACCCGGTAAACCATGGATGTGCTGGTTTCCAGAGCTTCGATGATCCGGTTGTCGCTCCGCCCTTTGCCAGCTTCCGAGACATCGGCCTTCAACAAGATCCGCGCCTTCAGTACCCGGCGCGCCGGGCTCTTTCCTTTCCGAATCAACGTTTCAAGCCGTTCGCGTTCCTCGCCGCTCAGCCTCACAACATACTTCTTTACCGAAATCTCCTTCGCAGCCATGATTGCCTCCTCGCCAGTCGTTGGCGACGAAAGCAAATCACTAAATCCTTTCAAATTGGTTGAAGCGGGCGACTAGCAACTTATTGATCTAGTGTGGCTTTGGTTCAGAAGTCCGCATTTCGGACTCGCCGCGAGAATGATGCGGACTTCTGAACCGCCACACTGGAGCGGGGATGACGATTCGAAGAAAAGTCGTCCCGCTCTAGCTCGCCACCAGCGGTGCATTCTTGTCGAGCACGCGCAGGACGTCGTCGCGGCTCGCATCGGGCACTTCGAGCAGCACGCGCGCGATGCCGGCATCGCGGTAGGGCGCCAGCGCCGCGGCATCCGCCGGCGCGTTGAACACCGTGATCGAGAGCGTCGCCGGATCGCGTCCGGCCGCGAGCGCGGCTCCGCGCAGCCGCGCCACCGCGCGCTTGGGCTCCCAGCCCGCGCGCGGGCGCGGAAACCAGCCGTCGCAGAACTCGACCACGCGGCGCACGGTGTGGTCGGTCTCCCCGCCGAGCAGGATCGGCGGATGCGGCTTCTGCCTGGGCTTGGGATAGAGCCAGACCGGGTCGAAATCGACGAGCTCGCCGTGAAACTCGGCCTGCTCCTGCGTCCACAGCGCCTTCATCGCCAGCACGCGTTCGCGCAGCAGCTTGAAGCGGGTCTCGTAATGCGCGCCGTGGTTCTCCATCTCCTCGACGTTCCAGCCGCCGCCGATCGCGAAAATGAACCGGCCGCCCGAGAGCTGATCGAGGCTCGCCACCGATTTCGCGGTGATGATCGGATCGCGCTGCGGCACCAGCGCGATGCCCGTGCCGAGCTTGAGCTTGCGCGTCGCCGCCGCGGCAAACGACAGCGCGACGAACGGATCGTGGGTATGGAGATAGCGCTTGGGCAGCTCGCCGCCGCCGGGATAGGGCGAGCGCCGGCTGACCGGGATATGGGTGTGCTCGCAGACGAACAGCGACTCGAAACCGCGCTCCTCGAGCGCGCGCGCGAGCTCGGTGATGTCGATGCCGTAGTCGGTCGGAAAATAAAAGGCGCCAACCAGCATGACCGTGCCTCCGCAGCCTTTGAGATCATCCCGCGCGCGCGAGGATCGGGATTCACCCGCCTGCTATGTAATGCCGCCGCCGACCCGGCGCGAGTGTCCCCGGCGCATGTCCCGGCTGCTCCAATTCAGCAGATGCGTCACCCGCGGGCTTGACCCCATGGGCGTTAGCTTAGGCAAAAAGCACGATCTCTCCGCTGTCATGCCCGCGAAAGCGGGCATCCAGGAGCACATGAACGTGCGGTTCGATGCCGAAGCGGTGCCTCTCGCCGAGGCCGGCGATTACTGGATCGTCCGCCTTCGCGGACGATGACAACCGAGGAGGCGCTTATATTAGCTCCTATGGGGCTTGACCCGCGGCTCCATCTGTTTCGCGATAAATTTTATTGCGAAGAAGATGGACAGCCGTGGGTCAAGCCCGGCCATGACGTTGAAGGAGCGCCGATCACTACGAAAATCGGTATTAGAGCATGATCCCGAAAAGTGGACACCGGTTTTCGGAAAAGATCATGCTCCAACAAGAAGCTGGAGCGGGATGGCGACGCGAAGAAGAATCGTCCCGCTCTCAGCCCACGGCCAGCTCGCCCCAGCTGGTCGTCCTCTCGATGCGCACCGCGATGACGGGGTGCCGTGCGATCCGCATCGCCGCGAGCTGCGGGTAGCGGGACCGCAGCCGCGCCTGCGCCTCGTCGTGTTCCCTTCCTTCGGTCAGGATCTCGGCGCGGCCGTGCAGCATGACCCAGCCGAGCCGTGTCCAATCCTCGTCGTAGCGGTCGACGACCACCGCGACCGCGGGATTCTCGACGATGTTCCTGATCCGCTTGAGCGCGCGGCCGGCAACGCGCTTCGGCTTGTCGTCGATGGTGATGTAGAGGGTCTGTCCGGCCAGCACGAAGCACACCGGCACGACATGCGGAACCGCGCGGCGATCCGCCGTGGCGAGATGCGCGACCCGTCGATCGGCCAAGAACCGGCGTTCAGGCTCCGACACCATGCTGCGATCTTGGCGCATACGGATCGATCACCAGAAGTGCAGTGAGCTGCTTGTTGTAGGTCACTTTCGCCATTCTCTCTCGCAACGATCGTATGCAGGTGGCGTCCATGACGCTTGGTATTAAGGGGCGTAGCGGTTGAAGACAAAGTCGCGAGCCTTGACGATCTCGTGGCAGGAAAAGCAGGTGTTGTGCATCGCCTCGTCGGCGGCTTTGCCGCCGTTGAATTGAGCGAACCCCCAGCCGCCGGTCGAGGCGTATTTTCTTGAGTCCTTGACCATGAACTGAACCCCGTTCTTGGGCGGCCCGGCCACGAAAGATTGGAGACGGCCAAAGGCTTTGCTGCTTTCCTCCAACGGAACGTAGCTCCAGGCCAGCCGGGCAATGATTGTGCCGTCCGGGAACGGAAGCTTCCCTTCCCGGGAGGCCTTGATCGCTACGTCGTTGCCCAGAATGGCGCGCAGATCGTTGAGATTGCCTTCTTCGTGCCACGGAGATCAGCCTCCAGTCGCGGTATCCGGGGGGGATTTTGACTCCGAAGATCGGGGCGGCCTCGCCGTCGGCCTGTCCGGATACGGGGGCCATGTTGGCGACCACGCCGGCGAGCGCTGCAACTGCAACCAGCGCGAAAACAATCCGTCTCATACGGCGCCTCCTTCAAACATTGCGTCTACGGATACCTCAATCGGGTCCGGTCCAGTCGGCGCCTCGAGCAGAAGTGCCGGCGCAACATCGCGTTGGTCTGGCTGACCGGTCGCCTGATGCCGGATTTCAACACGATAGCCGATTTCCGGAAGGACAATGGTGCGGCTATCCGCAAGGTCTGCAGTGAATTCGTGCTGCTGTGCCGGCGCCTTGAGCTGTTCAGCAGCCGCCGATTTGCTCGATCACCCGGCGGCGGCCGAGCAGCGCTGGCGGCACGGCATCGGGCCCGTCCACCTCCCATTCGGGCTTCCGGGCAATCCCGAAAATCGCTACCGTCAAGTCCGTTCGGGGTTCATCTGGGAAATCCTGGCTAACGAAGCCGATTGTGTGTCGGCATAATCGAGGGAGGAAGTTCGATGCGTAAAGTCATTGTGACGACAATCGTGGCGTGCGCCGCGATCCTGCTCTGCTCCGGCGCCTTTGCGCAGGTGCCACCCGATCCGAACAATCCGAACGAGGCGGTGCCGGAAGCGATGCCGACCACTCCGTATGGCGAGCCGATCAATCTTGAAACGGCCAAGAAGGTCGCGGCCGGCGCCGCTGCCGAGGCGACCAAGCGGAATTGGCAGGGCATGTGTATTTCAGTCGTCGGCCCGTCCGGCGATCTGGTCTATTTCGAGAAGGCCGACCTTTGCCAGTTGGCCTCCATTTCGATCTCGCAGCACAAGGCGCGCACCGCCGCACGCTATCGCCGCCCGACGGTGGTGTTCGAGCGGCTGCTCGGCAAAGGTCCCTTCTTCGCTTATCTGCCGACGCTCGACGACGTGATCATGTCGCGCGGCGGCAATCCGCTGGTGGTCGGTGGCAAGATTATCGGCGCGATCGGCGTGAGCGGCGGCAGCGGCTCGCAGGACGATACGATCTCGCAGGCCGGCGCCGCGGCGCTGAAGTAGCCAACGCAATTATTTTGCGGAAGGCTCTGCCGGGGTTTTGGCCCCGGCAGAACATTTTTATGGATGGCCCCGCGGGTCAAGCCCGCGGGTGACGCATCCGGCAAGCTGAATTAAAAAGACCGGAAAATGCGCTAGATGCGCTCGCGTGCGGACGTCAGGATAGGCGAATAGGATTACGGAGTGGGAATTTTGGGTGAGCTGGCTCCATCGCCAGCGACCAGGAGGAGCGCATGATACTTCCACGTCGTCGATTGCTGCATCTGGCAGTGGGCGCTGCCGCCCTGCCGGCCGTCTCGGGAATCGCGAGGGCGCAAGGCTATCCAAGCCGGACGGTGCGCATCGTCGTCGGCTTTCCCGCCGGGCAGGCGATCGACATCTTCGCGCGCCTGATGGCGGACTGGCTGCAGCAGCGGCTCGGCCAGACATTCATCGTCGAGAACCGGCCGGGCGCCGCCGCCAATGTCGCGACCGAGATGGTGGCGCGCTCCCCGGCGGACGGTTACACGCTGCTGATCGTTGCGTCGAACAACGTGATCAACACCACGCTCTACGGCACCGTCGATTTCGCCCGCGAGATCGCGCCGATCGCCACCTTCGGCCGCGGCTATCAGGTCCTGAACGTCAACAATTCCTTGCCGGTGAAGACCGTCCCCGAGCTCATCGCCTATGCCAAGGCCCATCCCGGCAAGCTCAACATGGCGTCGCCGGGAGTGGGAAGCGCCGGCCATGTCGCCGGCGAGATGTTCAAGATGATGACCGGGGTGAGCATGCAGCACGTGCCGTACCGCGGCTCGGTGCCGGCGCTGACCGACCTCATGAGCGGGCAGGTCCAGGTCATGTTCGACAACCTGCCCTCGTCGATCGAGCACATCAGGGCCGGCAGGATTCGTGCGCTCGCGGTCACGCCCGCGACGCGCTCGCAGGCGCTGCCCGATGTCCCGACCATCGGCGAGTCGGTGCCGGGCTACGTCGGCGGCGGCTGGTCCGGGATCGGCGCGCCCGCCGCCACGCCGGCCGAAATCATCGATCTGCTCAACCGCGAGGTCAACGCCGCGCTCGCCGATCCGACGATCAAGGGGCGGCTCGAGAACCTGGGCAGCCCGGTCCTGATCATGTCGCCCGCGGAATTCCGCAAGCTCGTCGCCGCGGAGACCGAGCGGTGGGCGACGGTGATCAAGTTCGCGAACATCAAGCCGGAGTGAGGCAGGACCTGCACGCGTCACCCGCGGGCTTGGCCCCATTCGCGTTAGCGCATGTCCCGGAAAAAGCCTGCCCTCGGGCTTGACCCGAGGGTGGGAACCGGTTTTCCGATAAGGACATGCGCAAAATTAAAAAACTAGAGCGCATCAGTAGTGTCCGGTTAAAACTCGAACAATTTCAACTGCCTGTCGGAGATAAGGTTGTTTTCGACCGGATCGACGCGCTTGAAGGCTTGTTGCAGCGGCAATTTCTCGAAGAGCGTCAGCGACAAAATCTGTAGCAGCGTATGCAGGGTCACATCCAGGCGAAGTTGCTTTTTGATGATCGCCACCAGCACATAGACGCTGATGGCAATCCAGATTTGCGTCCGGACGGCGTTCTCCGAGGTGCCGTAGAAGCGTTTGATGCGCAGGTGTTGCTTGATCCACTTGAAAAACAGCTCCACCTGCCATCGGCACCGGTACAGGGCGCAAATGGTCAGCGCCGGCAGCGCAAACTGATTGGTCAGAAACACGAGGGTCTTGCCAGTTTCGGGATCGTGATAGCGGATGCGGCGCAAGTGGCCGGGGTAGTCCTTGGAGGCATAGAAGCCGTTGAGCACGATGGTCTGATCGCAGATGAGCCCCGTATCGCGGTTCACCGGCGCCGAGTACAGGCGTCGCGCATCGAGATTTCGCTTGGCGCGGGTGACGAAGAATCCTCCCGCCTGATCCATCGCGTAGAGCCGCTCGAAGTCCAGGTAACCCCGATCCATGATGTAGAAGGCGCCGGCTTCGATGAGCAGCAGGTCCAACACATTGACATCGTGCACCTTGCCGTCGGAGATGTGGATGAAGGTGGGGATCGCGCCTCGAAGATCGAGCAGCGTGTGCAACTTCACTGCTGCTTTTGTCGAGCGAAACGGCGCCCACGGGAACATCGACAGGCAGAGATCGATAGTCGTGGCATCGAGCGCATACACAGTATTGGCCAACTCCACGCCGAAGTCCTCGCCGACGTAGAGCGCGCGGGCCTTGAAGATCAGCCGCTGGGCCAACTCGAAGTATATGCGCCAGTCGCGCAACTCGTTTGCGTCAGCCAGCGTCGAGCGTGCGACCGCCGCGCCGATGCCCATATGATAGAGCTTGCCGGCTTGAGCCCCCAGACAGACCTCGATATCGCGCAAGCTCTCGCGGTAGGTCAGCTGCGCGAAAGCCATGACGCGAAACTGCTCGGCGCAACTGAGACTGCGCGTCCGGTGATCACCGCCGTAATGATCCACGATGCGATGGAAAGTCTTCCATGGCAGGAAATCCATGACCTGCGCGAACAGGGTCTTGCCGACGTACATGGCAACTCCGGGGTGGCGAAATCCCGGACGCTAGCCCAACACGCCATTTTCAATTCAAGTCGGGGACACCAGTCGGAGCCAAAAAAAGCCCGTCACAATTGCCTTTTCCGGCAACACCCTTCAACTTAACCGGACACTACTGAGAGCGCATCCTGATTCGATCCAATCGGGATGCGCCCTAGCTTGACCGGAAAGCACAATCTCTCCGCTGCCATGCCCGCGAAAGCGCATGGGCGCCAACTTATGGGCCTCGGTTGTCATCGTCCGCGAAAGCGGACGATCCAGTAATCGCCGGACAGGGTGAGAGGCACCGCTTCGGCCTCGAATCGTACCTTCACGAGTTACTGGATGCCCGCTTTCGCGGGCATGACAGCCGAGAGATAGCTTAAGTTAAGTTAGCGCCGATGCGCGAAAGCGGGCATCCGGTAACCCGTGGAACATCCAACTCGAGGGTTCCGCGGCGATGCACGCGTCCCGTCGGCCGGCGCGGCGCGCACGACGGCGCTCACGCACGTGTGAACTGCCGGACGTGATCGCAGTCGCGCAACCCGGGAACCGCCCGGGCCCCTCGCGCAACCCAAGATAGCGGTGGAGACAGTCCACCGGCGGAATTCGAGCTCCGACCGGCAGCACGGCTGCGTCGGGGACGGACCGCGCGCCGGCAATTCAGGCGCGCAAAACCTCGACCAGGAAAGGGAAGGGACCATGGCCTACGTCTATGGAACGACGGGCTCGGACATTCTCAATGCCGCCGACGGCGTCACCTCCGGCGACGACCACGTCTATGGCCGTGACGGGCACGACACGATTCGCGGCCTTGGCGGCAGCGACGACCTCTTCGGCGAGGATGGCAGAGACTACCTCTACGGCGGTGACGGCAACGACTGGCTCGAGGGCGGCAAGGGCAACGACCACCTCTACGGCGGCGACAACAACGACATCCTGTGGGGCGACGAGGGCGACGACGAGCTCTACGGCGAGGACAACGACGATTACCTCGACGGCGGCATCGGCGCCGACCTGCTCGATGGCGGCGACGGCAGGGATATCGCGGCCTACTACGGCTCGGAGGAGGGCGTGCACGTCTCGCTCAGCCCCTTCCTGCTGATCGGCGGCGGGAATACGGGCGGCGACGCCGAGGGCGATATCCTCGTCAATATCGAGGACCTGGCCGGCTCGAGGTATGACGACGAGCTCTACGGCAACGCTCAATCGAACCTGCTGTGGGGCATGGAAGGCAACGACGTCATCAACGGCGGCGGCGGCGGCGACGAGATCGACGGCGGCGAGGGCATCGACACGGTGTCCTACGAGGGATCGTCCGAGGGGGTCGTCGTCTCGCTGATGGCCGATACCGCCTCGGGCGGCGACGCCCAGGGCGATACGCTCGACAATATCGAGATTCTCATCGGCTCCGCCCACGCCGATACCTTGTCGGGCGACGACGGCGACAACGCCCTCAGCGGCCTCGGCGGCGACAACACGCTCTACGGCTACGGCGGCGCCGACGGCCTGTGGGGCGGCGAGGACGACGACACGATGTACGGCGGCGACGGCGCCGACGTGCTCAAGGGCTTCGGCGGCAACGACGAGCTCGATGGCGGCGACGACGCCAACTCCATGTGGGGCGGAACCGGCAATGACACCTACATCGTCGACGACGCGGCCGACGTGGTGACGGAGTACGCCGACGAAGGCATCGACACGGTCGATGCCTCCATCCACTACACGCTCGGGGCAGAGTTTGAAAACCTGGTCCTGACCGGCGTCGGCGGCCTCAACGGCACCGGCAACGACCGCGACAACGCCATCGTGGGCAACAACTCCGACAACCTGCTGAGCGGAGGCGGCGGCGCCGACACGATCAAGGGCCTCGGCGGCGCCGACATCATCGACGGCGGCACCGGCGCCGACACCATGCTGGGTGGCGACGGCTATGACATCTTCATCGTCGACGATGCCGGCGACGTGGTGACGGAGAGGATCGGCGAAGGCTTCGACATGGTGCAGACCGAGGTGAGCTACAGCCTCGCGGCCGGGTCCGAGGTCGAGGTGCTGTATGCCGACCCGGCCTCTGCGGCCGCGATCAATCTCACCGGCAACGAGTTCGACAACTTCCTCACCGGCAACGACGCCGTGAACGTCATCGCCGGCGGCCTCGGGATCGACACGTTGCGAGGCAACGGCGGCGGCGACGCGTTCATATGGTCGTCCGTCGGCGAGATCGGCTTGTCGAGCCCGGACGTCGTCGCCGACTACAGCAGTGCGCAGGGTGACGTGCTCCACTTCACCAACATCGACGCCGACGAGACCGTCGCCGGCGACCAGAACTTCACCTTCATCGGCACCGCGGCGTTCACGGCGCCGGGCCAGATCAACTGGTTCACCAACGGCACCGACACCTTCATCCAGCTCAACACCAACGCCGATCCGGCCGCGGACGCCGTCGTCCAGCTCAGCGGTGTGCTCTCGGGCGACTCGGTCTTGATGTTCCTGTGAGAGCGCGGCGGATGCCGCCGCGCCTCGAGTCGCTTGCGACGCCATCCGCCCGTCGACGCAGCGATGAAACCGAGCTTGCGCAGGCTGCCTGGACTTGCCTGCGTTGCGAAGCGAGGCGGCTGAGGGCTGCTTTCGCGAGATGCGTCGTGAACGCCCCCCTCAGCCGGCTCGCTTGCCTCCGCTGCGCAACGCGGTCAAGCTCGCGCAGAAGGCCGCGGCCGCAACGCGGCACGCAGCACCGAGCAGACCCATGCCCCTCATTACCGACATCTCCCTGTTCCAGACGAAGCTCGCCGGCTTTCCGATCGCGACCTACCAGGCCGGCGAGACCGTGGTCGCCGCCGCCGCGACGACCGGCCGGCTGCTGATTCTGAGAAAGGGCGCGGTCGCGGTCCTCAGGGACGGCGTCGAGATCGCCACGGTGACGGAACCCGGCGCCGTGTTCGGCGAGCTCTCCGTGCTGCTCGATCAGCCGCATGCGGCGGATGTGCGTGCGCTCGAGGCCTCGCAGTTCTACATCGTCGATGCGGCCACCCTGCGGGTCGACCCGATCGCGGTGCTTTACGTTGCAACGGTGCTGGCGCGGCGGCTGGACGACGCCAATCAGGCCCTCGTCGCGCTGAGGCGCGAGCTTCAGGCCGGCCAGCCGCGCGGTGCGATCGAGAAAACAGCCGGGCAGGTGGAAGGACTGCTGGGCGCCGGCGGTGCGGATCCCGTTCATGCCCGCTATCCCTACGACCTGTTCGCCCCCGGCCGATCGAACGGCTGATACCTGCCCTCTCCGCCGAATCGTCAGACGAGCTCGCGCGCAATCGCGCGATCCCAGTCGCGCCGGCAGA
The DNA here is from genome assembly GCA_963758945.1 of uncultured Alphaproteobacteria bacterium. Taxonomy (GTDB): domain Bacteria; phylum Pseudomonadota; class Alphaproteobacteria; order Rhizobiales; family Xanthobacteraceae; genus VAZQ01. The sequence goes on from CAVWXY010000006.1 coordinate 807,307, forward strand.
CCTCGCGCGCGCCTTCGAAGGCGCGCAGGCTTGCCTGCAGCCGGAAGACGTCCCGCGTGCATGACAACCGCATCTGCGTCTCGATCCGCACTAGCCATTGGCCCCGCGCCATCGTCGCGGTCCGCCGCAGCTCGGCCACGGCGCTGAGCGGGTCGTCCTCCTCGACGTGAAACATGGACGTGCGCTGCGTGCCCAGCTCGAGGCCGATGCGGTCGATGCGCTCGATGCGCATGTTGCCGCGGCGGCTGATGGTCGGCGTCTCCGGCGGCGCCAACTCCGCAGGCGGCAGCGCCGGCAGCAGCGCGTCGCTCGCCCGCCGCGCGCGCACCGGCAGCTCCAGCGTGCCGCCCGAGATCAGCAGCGTCGCCGTCTCGGGGCCGGGCCAGATCATCGGCCAGCAGGCGGTGGAGAGCGCGAGCCTTATCCTGTGGCCCGCCGGGAACGCCGAGCCGGCGTCGTTGAGCTTGATGCGGACCCGGTAGCGCTGCCCCGCCGCCAGCGGCGCGGGGTGCTCGTGTCCGTCGCGATGCGTGAGGTTGAGCACGCCGTAGCTCACCCGCAGCGATTCGCCCGACGGCTGCACGTCGCACAGCCGGGCCACCAGGTTCGCAACCGGCCGGTCGGAGGCGATGTCGAGCGTGACGATCGCCGCGCCGAGGATCTCGATCGGCGCCGCGAGCGGCGGCGTATCGAAGATGAGCGAGCGCAGGTCGTCGTCGCGCTGGTCGCCGGCCTGATCGTGTCCGCGGCCGAACGGAACCCAGTTTCCCGAGCATTCGCCGACGGTCTGCGGCGAGCACAGCGCGCGCGCCGTCAACGGCGCCGCCGCGTCCCGCAGCCCGTCGTCGGTCAGGAACAGGCGCTCGGCCGTTATTCCCGCTGACGGCCAGGAAGCTTCGGCGACCCACCGGCCCGGCAACGCCTGGTGATGGGATGCGGGTGTCACGCTGTCCGTCATCCACGCGCGCAGCATGGGCTCGTCCATCACGCCGGTATCGGCGCCCTTGAGCCAATGGTCCCACCACCGCAGCATCTCCTGCAGGAAGCCGATCTGCGGGCCGGGAAGCGCAAAGTGCGGGTAGGCGTGGGCCCACGGGCCGATGAGCCCCTTGCGCGGAACCGTCAGTCGCGCGAGCAGGCGCGGAATCGCATTCTTGTAGCCGTCGGTCCAGCCGCCGACGGCGTAGACGGGACATCGGATCGCAGCGTAGTCCTCGCACACCGACCCGTGCTTCCAATAGGCGTCGCGCCGTTGGTGCGCGAGCCAAGGCTCGAGGAACAGCGGCATGTTCTCCAGGCGCTCCAGCCACATCGTTCGCCAGCGCTCGCCGGCGAGCGCGGGGTCGGGCGGGAGGCACATCGAGCCGAAGAAGAACGAGGCCCATTCGAGACCGGCCGTCAGCAGCGCGCCGCCCATGTAGTGGACGTCGTCGGCGTAGCGATCGTCGGTCGAGCACAGCGTGACGATGGCCTTGAGCGCCGGCGGGCGCCGCGCCGCGATCTGCAGTCCGTTGAACCCGCCCCAGGAGATTCCCATCACCCCGACGGCGCCGCTGCACCAGGGCTGCGCCGCCAGCCACGCGATCACCTCGAGGCCGTCGTCCTGCTCCTGCCTGGCATACTCGTCGAACAGCAGGCCCCCCAACTCGCCGCTGCCGCGGATGTCGACGCGAACCGCCGCATAGCCGTGGCCGGCCAGGTAGGGATGGGTCATCGCGTCGCGTTCGTAGGTCCCGTCGCGCTTGCGGTACGGGAGGTACTCCAAAATGGCGGGAACGGGGTTCTGCTCGGCATCGTCCGGCAGCCAGATCCGGGCCGCCAGCATGGTGCCGTCCCGCAGCGGGATCAACGCGTGCTCGATGGCGCGCACGGTGCGGGGAAACGTCGTGACGATCACGGTGACACTCGCCGGCAGCCGCCGTCATGCTAATGGATGGTGTCGCCGCCGTCAGGGCGGATACGCGATGAACCCTCTCCCACGGAACCCGGGCTTGCCCGGGTTCCGCATTGTCTTGCGCAAGTCGGGCAAGCCCGACTTGCGTTGGGAGAGGGTGCCCGAGCGAAGCGAGGGCGGGTGAGGGGTACTTTCGCGAGATCGACCGAGAGCGGCCACTCACCCCGCTCGCGTGTGCGATTGAGGCCGAAGCGGCGCCTTTCACCCCGTCCCGCGATGACCGGATCCTCCGCCGGAGCCTGCCCTCGATGAGATCGGGGGCGGGCGACGACAACCGAAGCGTGGCTTACCGGCGGAAATCCAGACGTCCTCCCGACCATCGTCCGTCGATTCTTTGCGTGCTCACGATCAAACCGATCCAGGGGCGTGTGATCTTGGGATCGGTCAGATTGATATATTTTCCAACCAGCCTTGCCGTGCCCTCGCGCCGTGCGTCGATGAGCCCTCTGCGCGCTCCATGATCCCAGTCGAATAGGAGATAGACACGGTCGTTTGCCATTCTCGCTTCGGCTTGACCCTGTTTCCATTTGTTCGCGGCATCTCCCGGGATCGTGGGATCCGCGCCGCCGTTCCAGCGGCTGGACCAATGTCCTTCGATCGCGCCGCATCGATCGCGGTCGCTCGGGGTCGCCCATGTTTTTGCATTTTCATCGTCCGAGGTTCCCGCGAGCTCGGCGCCGGCGGCGAACTCCAGCACCTCCTGGTCGTCGGGATCGGGAACGTCCATCACGCCGAATGGATTTCGAGTTCCGCGGCCCTGGTCGACAGAGCTGCTTCGGTTTCGTGTGTCCCGCAGGTTCGTTGGCGGCCTCCAATCTGTTCCGTCGGTCTTTGCGCCCTCGACCGGTGCGGACTTGGCAAGTCGAGCCGCTGTTCGCGACCCGTTTCTTGCTCCCGTTTCCTGCAAAGCTCGCGGCCTGGTCGCAACCGTTGATCTTTTCCGCGTAGTCCAGAACTACCGATTTTCGGAAGGGATCGTGCTGCAACGAATGACCACCGCGGCCGGGCTACCCGAGGTGGAAAATGTTGTAATGCTCTATCTGATCGAGGCCGCCAATGCGCGGCACGAGCACGAATACGCGCTGTGGGAGCACGTCAAGCTCCCCGCGGGCTGAGATCCTCATTCTCGACATGATCTCGCATGCGACCGACGGCATGCGCATGTCCCGGAAAAGTGGGAACCGGTTTTCCGATAAGGACATGCGCAAAATCGAGGAATCTAAAGCATCCCGAGCTGGTGGCCCAGCGCATCCGCCGCTTTGCCCGGCGCCAGATGCCGGTGCAGACGATTCTACCACTGAAGGGCTTTGACGGCATGTGATCGGTCTGACGGCATTTGATGACGTATCTATGCCGAAGGTTCGAAGTCGCGGCACCGATTCCTCGAGAAGGCAGACCAATCGCTCGCACATTCACGATGTCCAGGCTCGTGCGTTCAAGCACCTTTTCGTGCGGCGTCAACATCGATGTGATCTCGATGCCACACTCCACGGTTTTCTGATCAGAGTCACACTTCCGGGCGAATTGTTTTGCACGCTGTTGCCTGCACGTACCGAAAATCGGGGGGCTGATCATGAACATCGGTAGTTCGACACCGCTTCAACGGCTGACGCCTTTGAGCGAATGTTTCTCCGTCAACGATGTCCGCACTCTCGTTGCCAAACAGCTCGGCGTTGACATCGAGTTTGTCACCAGCGAGACGCACTTCGCGAACGATCTCGGAGCCGACCTGCTCGACCGCGTCGAGCTGATGCTGGCGATCGAGGACCAATTCACTGGCGTGGAAATCACCGACGACGACCTCGAGCAGATACAAGCCGTAGGCGATCTCATACGGTACCTGAACACAACGCTGAGGCGATAGCCGTCACCCACGCGAGCAGCTGCGAGAAACGGAACCTGGTGCAAGGTCGAGCGTTGTAAGCGTGGGCAAGATGTTCGGGGGGCGATATCCGGACATTGATCGATGGGCGATGACCGCGGGCCGCTACGAAGGCGCCAAAGCGGAATAGGCTGTGCCGTCCCCGAGCGTTGCCGCCCATCGATCCTTGCTTCTTCGCGGCGATCAGCTGGGGCATCGTCATGAATACCGCAATGGCTCGTCGACTGGCGTCAGGCGACCGCGTCATCTGGACAGGCAAGGAAAACTGCCAGCCCGGCGGACTCGGCACCATCACTCGCATCACTGCTCATCAGGTTGAGGTAGCGTGGGAGGGCAAAACCGCGAGACGCTATCGCCGCGCGCAACTGCACTACCTTCGACATGTGAAACTCGTCTTCGCAGCGGCGGAGCCTCGCTGCAAGCCCCATGAGCGTCTCGAAAGCGCCGACGTCGCGAGAGTTTGCGCGGCAGGTCCGCAGGCCCGACAAGATCGGGATATCCGTTGAGGTAGGTGCCTGACTCACGGGCGCCCTCATGCCTTTCTCGCCCTGGGCCATTAGGAGAGGTCGTTACTCGCAATGGCAAGCATGGATTGGGATGAATACCTTCGGCGCGAAGCAGCGATGTATCGGCAACGAGCCGAAGAAGCCGAAAATGTCTTCGGCAAACAGGAACTCCTCGACTTGGCAGCGATCTGCGAGGAGGTTGCCAATTGCATCGAGGATCGTCTGACGGGCGGGTAGTGTGGCGGTTCAGAAGTCCGCATCATTCTCGCGGAGAGTCCGAAATGCGGACTTCTGAACCAAAGCCACACTAGTCGCCTGATTCAATCAGATTGCAGGGTATAGATGCTTAAGTTTGATGCGAGCATTTTTGGTGGTGAATTGCCAGTCTGCTTTGGTGTGGTTGGCATTGCGGTCGTGCTCCCAGGCGGCGATTTCGTCGATGAGGATTTGTTTGTTGGGAATGCGGCGATCGAGGCACTGGGACGTTAGGACGCCGAGTTCAGACTCGGCCAGATTGAGCCAGCTGCCGTGTTTTGGAGTGTAGTGCCATTCGAAGCGCTCGACCAGGCGCCTGGCTTCGACGGCTGGAAAGGCTTCGTAGAGTGAAGCCTTGCTGTGGATGCTGAGATTGTCCTGGACCAGAACGATGGTCTTGGCGTGCGCGAAGTGGATGTCGGCCAAGTCTTTCAAGACGCGAGCGTAATCCAGGGCGGTATGGCGATCTGTTACCTTGACGTGGCGCCAGCCTTCGAGCGGAGCAAACATCATGAAGAGATTGGCGGTGCCATTGCGCTCGTACTCATAATCGAAACGGGCCGGGCGTCCCGCTTTCATCGAGATCGGCACGCGCGTTTCGGCAATGAGTTGCTTCGAGGTCTCGTCGAGGCAAACCAGCGGACAATCGCCGTCGCGTGGCCGCGTGTAGACGGCCAGCACGTCTTCCATAGCGGCTACGAACGCGCTGTTGGCCTTCGGCGGGATGACCCAGTGCTGGCGGCGATGGGGCTGAAGAGTGTTTTTTTGAGCGCACGCCCGATCGTGCTGTCGCTGGCACGATCGACAATGCCGAGTTCTACCACCTTGTTCTCCAACAACCGCAAGGTCCAGCGTGCGCGTCCTTTGGGCGGCTTGGAACAGGCCAAGGCAATCAGCTTGGCCTCCTTCTCGCCGTCAAAAATCCGAGCAACGGCAGGCATCGCGCGCGGCTTGCGGCTCAACACGGCCTCGAAGCCTTCTTCCACCAGTTGTTTGCGCACCCGGTAAACCATGGATGTGGACCTACCCCGATTTCGTGGACAGTTGACGTCTTGGGATCAGGCTACAGTGTCTGCCGTCAAAGGTGTCCTCCTTTTTCTGCCTTTTCTGCTCATCCTTTTGTTCGGCCCCTGCGGAGCTCATCCTTCCGTTCTCTAATCGCCACCACGAACGCAAGCATTTTCTTTCTTCCTTGTTTGCTTGTTCTCTTGCTTGTTCTCTTGCTTGCCTGGAGGCTTTCTTTGGGTTGACCGCGCCGCAGGCTCTTCCGCCCCGACCGTAGATTTCGAACGCCGCCGCGCGCAGAGGCTGTCAAGGTCGGCCGTCACTCCGCCATGCGGCGCACTCCACCGTTTCCAGGCCGCGCCTTGACAGCCGTGAGCACGGCGGCAGACTGGAATGGTCACGGGCCGGAAGAGCGCTCTGCTATCGAGTATGGTCCCTTTAGCTTTTGCTCGCGCGGATTGATGTCGCTGCCAGGTCCACCGTTCTCTCCGCGGTCCAGGGTCGCTGGCCGCACCATGGCCTCAGGGTTTCGACGCCGCTATGTCCCGAACGCGCTCAACAGAAGCTCAGCGCAGGAAGAATCGCGCGGTCATCGAGGCCCGTCCCAGCAGGGACAGCGATCCGCCGCGAGATGCGGCGAAGGGATATTCGATCGATCTCAGGCGGCTGCAGATGCAGCCTCAGCGTTCCATCGGAACGTCCTACCTGAGGTCCACATGCGATGCAGGATGACGGCAAGCTTTCGGGCAACCGCCATCGTTGCCTTCTTAGGACACCCGCCACAACAAGTGAATTGGTTCGTGCCCGGGCGCCATTGCGGTGATGTGACTCGGGGTGGCGGGATTCCTGGTGTGCCGATCCGGCAGTATGGGTAGGCATGATTGACACGCAAGCGATTCGCAAACGCTGGGATACCGTCGGCTCGAAGCTCGATGAGCGCGGTCAGCGGGTGTTCGCATCCGGAGAGGTACGGGCTGCGGGATGGGGCGGTCTGGAGGCGGTCCATGAGATCACGGGGCTCGCGCGCTCGACGATCGGTCGCGGCCTGAAGGATCTCGACGCCGCACCGTTGCCGAAGGGGCGGGTGCGACGAAAGGGTGGTGGCCGGCGACATCTGTCGTTCGGGGATGGAACTCTCATTGAGGATCTGCGGCGTATCGTCGAGCCGGTCACGCTCGGGTGTCCGGTGCGACCACTGCTGTGGGTGTCGAAGAGCCACGACAAGCTGGCTGTCGCCTTACAGAAGATGGGCCACAAGATCAGCCCCAACAGCGTGCGCAGACTGTTGCCGACGCTCGGCTACAGCCGGCAATCGAACCGCAAGGCCGACGAGGGCTCGAAGCATCCGGATCGCAACGACCAATTCGAGCACATCAATACCAAGGTGGTTGCGGCGCAGGCTGCGGGCCAGCCCGTCATCTCCGTCGACACGAAGAAGAAAGAGTTGATCGGCAACTACCGGAACGGCGGCACGGACTATCGGCCCAAGGGCGATCCGCGGCGCGTGAAGGTGCACGACTTCGAGAACAAGGAACTCGGCAAGATCGTGCCCTATGGCGTGTACGACGTGACGGCCAATGCGGGCTGGGTCAGCGTCGGGATCACGAGCGATACAGCCGAGTTCGCCGTCGCCTCGATCCGCCGCTGGCTCGATGAGATGGGGCGTGAGCGATATCCGCATGCGAGCGAGCTGACGATCACGGCCGACTGCGGCGGCTCGAATGGAGCGCGCGTGCGGTTGTGGAAAGTCCAGCTGCAAAAGCTCGCCGATGCGACGGGCCTTGTAATCCACGTTCATCACTATCCGCCGGGTACTTCGAAGTGGAACAAGATCGAGCACCGCTTGTTCTGCCACATCACGCAGACCTGGCGTGGCCGACCGTTGACGGACAGATTGGCCGTCGTCGAGCTGATCGCGGCGACGACGACCAAGACTGGCCTGAAGGTCGAGAGTGCGCTCGACACGCGGACCTACGAGAAGGGCATCAAGGTCAGCGATGCCGAGATGAAGACCCTCGACATCAACGGTGACCCGTTCCATCCTGAATGGAACTACACTATCCGCCCGCGATCATCTGAAAATCGGAGCGGTTAATGTGGCAGGTATCCTTAGCTCCGATACGCTTGCCAAGCGCCTCGCCCCAGGTCTTCAGCGCGCTTGGTCGCGTTGACCGACTGAGCAACACTTTGGCGGCCTCGAACAGAAGGCCGCGCACCATGCCGTCTCCGCACTTGGAGATGCGCCCTGCGTGATCGACCTCGCCGGATTGATAACGCCTGGGCGTCATCCCAAAGTACGCCGCCACTGACGACGATCGCTTGAAGCGTGCTGGGTCCTCAACGCCGGTGATATAGGCCAAGGCAACCACCGTGCCGACGCCCGGTGCCGACATCAGCTGACGGGCAATGTCGTCGCTGCGAGCGCGTTGAATGACGGCCCTATCGTACACGAGGAGTTGGGCCCGCGTTGCCTCCAGCACCTGCAACGTCGGCTCGATGATCGCCCCAAGTACAGGATGCCCGTCGATCGCCGCGCGCACGCGCGCCGGGAACTGGCTGCGCAAGCCTTTGGGAAGGACCCGACCGAAGGTCTTCAGAATGCCGCGCACGCAATTCTTCAGCGTCGTGATTTGCGACACGATCTGGCCGCGTGCTACCAGCAGTGCACGGACGGCTTGGCTGTCAAGGCCCTTCACCGTCACCTCGCGGTACCAGCCGACGCGCATGATCTGTGCCAAACCGAGGGCGTCGTTGGCGTCGGTCTTGTTGACCTTGAGCGACAACGCGGCTTTGGCGTGGCGCGCATCGACGCAGATCACGGGCAGGCCAATCGCCTTCAGCTCGTGGAACATCCAGTTCGACAGCTGCCCGCTTTCGAGTCCGATCCGAGCCGCATGGGGCGCGTGCTGCTTCACAGCCGATGCGATAGCTTCCGGCGTCGAGTTGGTTTGGCCGCGCCATACGATCTTCTCGGCATCGTCAATGACGCAGATCGACGTTTCCTTCAGCGACACATCGAGGCCGACATACTGCTTGCTCTTGGACATGATCTCGCTCCTTGGCGTTGCGGGGAGGACCAGCCTGCGCCGGCATTCGTTACCCCGCGATTACGCCATGTCCCGGCCCGCACATTCGACCCGCCGTCGCGCGCAGGGGCGGTCAAGGTCGCGCACTTTGCGCGCGCGCGAGGGCTTGACCTTGACGGCCCCGAGCACGGCGGCAGGATGGAGTGAGCCGGGGGAAACCGCAGGCTCCCAGTGCCGCCGCTCGAACTCGACGGGTGACAGATACTCGAGCGACGAATGCCGCCGGCGCGGATTGTAGAAGCCTTCGATGAACTCGAAGACGGCATTGCGTGCCTCGGCTTGCGTCTTGAACCGGCTGCGAGCCAGTAACTCGCATTCCAGCGTGGCGAAGAAGCTCTCCGCCATCGCATTGTCGTAGGCGTCGCCCACACTCCCCATCGAAGGCCGCACACCCGCCTCGCGGCAGCGGTTGCCGAACTCAATGGACGTGTACTGCGCGCCTTGATCGGAGTGATGAATGACGCCGCGCGGACGACGCATGGCCAGCGCCATGCTCAACGCATCGAGCACGACCGTGGTGTGCAACGTCGTCGCCATCGACCAGCCGACGATCCGGCGGCTGAACACATCGAGGACGACCGCCAGGTACAGGAAGCCCGCCCATGTCGGAATGTAGGTGATATCAGCCACCCAAAGCACATTCGGCGCATCCGCCGTGAACCTGCGCTCGACCAGATCGGGCGCTTGGCGGGCTCCATCACGCACCGTTGTGATCGCAAACCTGCGACGGCTGATACCAGCAACACCCGCCTCGCGCATGAGCCGCGCGACACGGTTCTTGCCGACCTGCACGCCGTTCGCCGCAAGCTCAGCGTGCACCCGCGGCGCGCCATAGGTTCCGCGCGATACCGCGTGGATCGTGCGTACCGTCTCGGTCAACGCAGTATTCGAACGCGCCCGTTGGGAGGGCGATCGCGTTCTCCACGCATAGTACCCGCTGCACGAGATGCCCAGCACTCGGCACATGGTGGCAATCGGAAACTCGGCCTGGTGCGCGCTCACGAATTTGAACCCTTCGGCGGGATCACATCCGTCTCCCGAGCGAACCAGGCCGCGGCTTTTGAGAGGATGTCGCGCTCCAGCCTGAGCTGCTTCACCTCGCGCCGAAGACGGTTGATCTCGTCGCGTTCTGCCGTCGTCACACCGTCATCCCGGCGGCCCGCATCCCGCTCGGCTTGCGCCACCCAGTTCCGGATCGCCTGCGCCGTCGGCTCAAACTCCTTCGACAGGCTCTCCGGACTTCGCCCGGACCGAACCAGCTCAATCATCTGACGCCGAAACTCAGGCGTGTAAGGTGCGTTCTTTCTTGCCATCGTGGACTCCTGCAACACAAATGCTCGGGTGTCCACGAAACCGGGGGAACTTCAGATGTGCTGGTTTCCAGAGCTTCGATGATCCGGTTGTCGCTCCGCCCTTTGCCAGCTTCCGAGACATCGGCCTTCAACAAGATCCGCGCCTTCAGTACCCGGCGCGCCGGGCTCTTTCCTTTCCGAATCAACGTTTCAAGCCGTTCGCGTTCCTCGCCGCTCAGCCTCACAACATACTTCTTTACCGAAATCTCCTTCGCAGCCATGATTGCCTCCTCGCCAGTCGTTGGCGACGAAAGCGAATCACTAAATCCTTTCAAATTGGTTGAAGCGGGCGACTAGATCAATAAGTTGCTAGTGCCCTGAACCCGAAGTTCGCGCACATCGTGCGGCAAATGCAATCGCGAACTTCGGGTTCAAAAGGGGCACTAGAATCATAGAGTTGCTAGTGGTCCTTAGATTCCGAAGTTCGTATCAGAACGTGCCGCGAGTGCTGACGAACTTCGGAATCGGACCACTAGTGCCCTTCGATTCCGAAGTTCGCAAACGAGGGTGCCGCTTAACGATGCGAACTTCGGAATTGGGACACTAAAGCGAGTCCCGGTCAAGTGGACGCAAAACGGTGCCACGCGTTCGGTGGACTCCCCTCCCCACGCAACCCGGGCCTGCCCGGGTTGCGCATATGTACGGTGCGCAAGTCGGGCAAGCCCGACTTGCGGTGGGGAGGGGTTGGGGGTGGGGGTCCGTGTTGGAGGACACGCCTCGCGCCACAACTACGACCCCCCTCCCCAGCCCTCCCCCACCCGAACTCGGGTTTACCCGAGTTCGGCACTCTAAGATGCCGAAGTCGGATGAATCCGACTTCGGCTGGGGAGGGAGCACACCGAGCTTGCGGCTCGTTGATTCCATTTCAACGGGCACAGCTTTAGCGCCCGAGATACGCCGGGCGTACGACGCATCCCCGCAAGCAGCCGGTCGGGTACATGTCGGCCGGAAGACCTCGCCGAGCTTGTCTTTGTTTCTGCCGCGGACACAGAACCACATGAGGGCAATTCAATACCCCGGAACGCATGCTCGCGGTGCAGATGTCGCTGCGAGGTGGAAGGTGTCCCGGTGTTCTTTTCCATCCCGGGTGTGATCGTCAAGCAACAGCTCGCCGGAATATCTGCTTGGGCTGGACCTTCCCGCGTGAGATTGCATTGACCTCCAGAAACCAAGGGGGACTGGGGGATATGTCGTCCTATGCAACCTACTGCCAGAATCAAGCTACCGACTGCAGGCGACGAGCAAGGTTGGCGGTGTCACCGGAGATCGCAGCCTACTACCAAGGTTTGGAGCGACGCTGGCTCAGCCTTGCGGAGCGCGCACGAGGAACGGGCGGCGCCTTGCGTGACGCGAGCGAGACGGTAGCGGCATCGAGGCTGCGTTCTTCCAGCTTCGACATACGAAAGGACGCGTGCGCAAGCCTCAAAAAGCTGTATCAGGAACTCTCGCCGCACTGCGTTCAGCCGCAAGCCCATTGAGCGGGTTTGATGCGTGAAGGGCTTGGCCTGGGCCCCAAGCTCCTTACTCTTACAGGTATCGTCTCGACCAGGACCAGCTCGAGGCGGAGCCGTATTTGGTCATTTGTGCCGGGGCAGTTGGCACGGCCCGCACGCCTTCGACATCGAGCTCGAGAAGCTCGTCGACCTGATGCTGCGGGTGCGGGCGCAGGGCTATCTGATCGAAGCCGCCAATGCCCGGCACGAGCACGAATACGCGCTGTGGGAGCACGTGAAGCTCCCCGCGGGCAAGATCCTCATTCCCGGCATGATCTCGCACGCGACCGACGGCACGCGCATGTCCCGGAAAAGTGGGTACCGGTTTTCCGATAAGGACATGCGCGCAAAATCGAGGAATCAAAAGCGTCCCGCGCTGGTGGCGCAGCGCATCCGCCGCTTTGCACGGCGGGTGGGGCCGGAGAACGTGATCGCGGGCGCGGACTGCGGCTTCGGCGGCCGCAGCTTCGGTAACGACTGGACGGTCTTCTTTACGCGGCCGATCTCCGGGGCCGTGATGGCATTGGTCATTGTCACCCTGCTGGTCCCGATCTTCGGCGCATTCAGAGCGAAGCGGAGCTAGAGCCGGCTTGGGATTTTTCTTACTGCAACCCGAAGCGGTTGCTCACCCGAGGATGAAGTCGCCGGCCTGCAGCTGCACACCGTTGCTGAACGTCGCCAGCAGCGTGAGCTCCACTCCATACGGACTGCTCCACGCGTGCGATACCTGGAAGAGCTGGTGGTCGTCGGTATCGTAGAACAGCATGTCATGGCCGGCATAGGGATACTGCGTCGGCACCTGCGTTCCGGTCCACAGCACGCCGTCGGTGCCGAGCGGGGCATCGTTGAACCCGTCTGCGAGCACGATCTTGTCGACGCCGGGCTGAAAGTCGGTGACGATATCGGGGCCGTCATTCCAGTTGGAGACGAAGCGGTCGGCGCCGATCCCGCCGGTCAGAATATCGAGCCCGAGGCCGCCTTCGAGCGTATCGTCGCCAGTGGCGCCAATGAGCACGTCGAGTCCGGCGCCGCCCACCAGCAGATCGTGCCCGGCGCCGCCGTCGAGCACGACACCACTGTCGTCCGCGAACAGACCATCGCTGTTGACCGACCCCACGACCTTGTCGATGCCGCTGAACGTGTCGCCCTGCGCTTCGCCGAAGACGCCGGTGTTGGTGGCGAGGTTGACGTACACGGACTGCGACGACGTCGCGTAGCTGACGGTGTCGAACCCGTCGCCGCCGATCAACATGTCCGCGCCGGCGCCGCCGTACAGCGTATCGTCGCCGCTGCCGCCATCGAGCCGGTCGCTGCCGGCGCCTCCGGACAGGGTGTCGTTGCCCTGCTCCCCAAACAGGAAGTCGTCGCCGCCTTCGCCGGAGAGATAGTCGTTGCCGGCGCGGCCGTGGATCTCGTCGGCACCGGCCGACCCAAAGAGATTGTCGTTGAGATCAGTCCCGTTCAGGTAGAGGCCGAAATCGTAGGCGGCCCACGCGAGATCGGGTGCGGCCAGCGTCTTCGCAACCGTAGCCATGCTCAGTGCTCCCACGCTGCGAGCCCGCCGGTCGGGCTGGCGCGGGAAGAGCTACGCGTTGCGCCGGCCGCGCGCTGTGATGGCCGTCACGAATTGTCGCTTGCAGCGAACCGATTTGACGTGCGCTGACCGATAATTTCTACACGTTCGCGGCCTTGCTCGGGTGCAGGGATCGTATGATGGCGCCGTGGGATCGCGTTGCGGCGAATACCAGCAACACGGCGGGTGCGGCGATCAGGAGGTAGCAGGCGGCTCCGATCCGCAGTGTCGTGTCGATGCTCAACGCAATACTGGTGACAACGGCAACGCTCGCAGCGAGAACGCCTGCGGCTCCGTTGATGCCCCAGAACCACGGCGTGGGACCGGTGTTGATCGCGGAGACCAGGCGCATGCCGGTCGGGAATCCAAAGCCCATCAGGAAGCCTGCCGGCGCCAGCACGAGAACACAGAGGCCGGCACGAACGAAAAGGCCCGCTCCATCGAGCTCGGCGAGGAGCGCCGGCAGCCAGAACGGCAACGCAAACAGGTAGGCGGCGCTCGCCAGGCTCCAGACGATGAGCTTGCCGGCCCCGGCGAGCTGCACGCGCTCGGATGCCATGCTGCCGAGGCCCGTCCAAAGGATCAGGCTGAACAGGACGACGCTGAGGGCATAGGTGGGATGACCGAGGAAGACGCTCATCCGCTGCAGGAGAGCGATCTCGACCATCATGAAGCCGATCCCGATCAGGCCGAAATAGAGGGTGCCGCCCACGGCCAGCTGCCAGCCGGTTTCTCTGACCGTCGATTGCAACGGAACGACGATCGTGGCGCCGACGAGCACGACCGAGATCAGAACGAGCATGGCGAGGGTCAGCGTCGCCATCAGGTTGCCCGCGACCACCCCGTCGTCCGCGAGATGCGCGAGCACGTCCGCATCGAGCAGCGTGAGGAACCTCAACTGGTTGAAGAAGAAAGGGCGCGCATCGGTCGGCGGCGTGAGATCGAGGTGGAAGGCGGCCGTGGTCTGGTCGAGCGTGCTGCGGTCCGTGGCGCTGACGATCTTCTCGAGCTTGGCGGACGCCGCCACGCTGTCCGGGCTCAGCAGCACGGGAAATTCATGTGTCTTGGCGGCGTCCTTGAGCGCTGCGAGCGCTGCCGGCGAGAGCGGCGACTTCGTCACGATCAGGGTCGCAATGTTTCCCGCCGCCGCGAGGAACAGGTGGCGCCGGGGCTCGGCGGCGCCGTTCGCAAGCAGGGTCGCGACGGCCAGGCTGACCATCCGGCCGGTCTCGTCCACCTCGCCAACCGCGTACCAGCGGCTCACGGTGAACAGGCCGTCCGGGTTGAGCCGGCCGAGAAAGCGTTGCCAGGCCTCGACCGTGTAGAGACCGTTCTCCGTCAGCGTGAAGGCGCCGGCGCCCGTCGCCGCCCAGGTATCGATCAGGCTCATCTGGATGACGTCGAAGAAGCGCGGCGTGCGGGCAAACCAGCTGCGTGCCTCGTCCACTTCGAGCTTCACTCCGTCCAATGTCGCGATCGCGGTGTAGTCGGAAAAGCGGCGCCGCAGGAGATCGATGATGATCGGGTTGATCTCGACGCCCGTCACATCCCTAACGCCGAAGAGGCGTTGCGACAGGACATCCCGGCCGCCGCCCACGCCGATGACGGCGCCTATCTTCGGGTCCGGAACGGCATAGGCGAGGTTGGTCACGTCGTGGCGCAGGAAGTCCAAGCTCGCGAGGTTCCCGTCGAAGCGGTAGATGCCGGTGCCGGCACTGCCGTCGATCGTCAGCCATCGCTGCTCGATCGTCGGGATCGGAAAGCGCGGCGAAGGCCCCCACGTTGCCGCCGGGCCTGCATAGCTTTCACCGACGGTGATGCGGGAGAACGAATTCCAGCGATCATAGGCAAAATTGCCCGGCGCTTCCAAGGCATCCTTGACGATCGTCGGCCGGACGCCGTGGATCGTGAGCATGTTGGCAATCGCAAACAGCAGGCACCCCGCGAGGATGCTGCGGCGGTAGCGAAAGAGCTTGGCACCGATCGCGCCGGATTCGTGAAGCTCGCCGAGTCCGGAGCCGGCGAAACCGAGCGCGGCAAGCGCGATGACGGCACCGACCCACAACACGGCTGACGGTCCGTTCGTCACGTTCAGCAGCACGAGCGCCCCGATGCACCCGATGGCAGCGCCGATCAGGTCCGCGCCGTAGACCTTTCCGATCGGGTAGGGGCTGCGCGTCAGCGCGAGACTCACCACGATGCCCGAAAAGAAGAACGGCAAGGCCAGGCAGAGCGCGAATTCCGCCCAGGCCACCAGGGCGGTGAGCGACGGCGCCGCGCCTGTGACCAGCGTGAATTGCACGACGATGGCGAGATCGGTCGTCAAGGCGAAGGCCAGCGTCGCCACGGCCAGGTGGTAGGACAGCCGCTCCGGCCGGAACCTGTCCTTGCGCAGATAGACGAAGACCGCACCGGCGGTCAGGCCGAACATGGCGATGCTGATGACGAAGAACGCCAGGTGGTACCAGGAGGTCACGGAAATGATTCTGGTCTCGATGATCTGCAGCATCAGCGTCGCCGCCGTCACCAGGCCGAGGGCCACGTAGAAGCGGACGCTTCGGCCGGTTTCGTCTCGCGCTTTCAGTTGATGCACGCGATCTCGCACAGATATTCGGGGGACCAGAGTTCGGTGTGAACGCTAGCATCCTGCAGAGATACCCGGAAGCCCGAGGTGCCCGCGCCTTGACGACGCCCAAGATTCGCGGTTTCCCTTTAAGCAGGATGTGCGGGAGGCGCTGTGGGGAAAGCCTGGCGCGTTCGACGAGACTGATTCGTTCTATCTCGCGCTCCGAGACATCGCGCGCGTGTGCGCGGACAATCTGGTGCTCCGCTATGGACGGCAATATTTTCGTCCCGCGTCGGGCGCGGCCCGGTCATGGCCGTCGATCTCTGAGCCGTTTGTTGCCGCCTGTCCGAGGCGGGCGACCGCCGGACTTGCCGGGTGCCGCGCGAGGCTGAGCGATTGCGCCCCGAGCGCAGGCACTCGGCCGCATGGACCGGGAAAGATCACGCGAGCGCAAATGCTTGGTGCGAAATCGCAATTCCATCTCGAGCGATTTCGCGCTAGTGGTCCGATTCCGAAGTTCGCATCATTTCGCGGCGCCCGCGTTTGCGAACTTCGGAATTTAAGGACCACTAGCAACTCTATGATAGTAGTGCCCCTTTTGAACCCGAAGTTCGCGATCGCATTTGCCGCACGGTGTGCGCGAACTTCGGGTTCGGGGCAGTAAAGCTGTGCCCGTTGAAATGGAATCAACGAGCCGCAAGCTCGGTGTGCTCCCTCCCCCCTTGTGGGGGAGGGCTGGGGAGGGGGGTCGTAGTTGTGGCGCGAGGCGTGGTCCTCCAGCACGGACCCCCACCCCCAACCCCTCCCCACAAGGGGGAGGGGAGTCCACCGAACGCGTGGCACAGTTTTGCGTCCACTTGACCGGGACTCGCTTTAGCGTGGAGCCCCATGGGCACGTCGAAAAAAGTCAGCACGTCGAAAAAAGTCGTTGTCGTCGGAGCCGGCATCGGCGGATTGACCGCGGCGCTCGCCCTGCTCAGGCGCGGCATCGATGTCGAGGTTTACGAGCAGTCGAGCGAGCTCAGCGAGGTCGGCGCCGGCATCCAGATCAGCTCCAACGGCACGCGCGTCCTGTTTGCGCTCGGCCTGGAAATGGCTCTCGCCGAAGTTCAGGTTCGGCCGGAGCGCCGCGAGCTGCGGCACTGGAGCACCGGCGAAACCTGGAACTGGTTCGATCTCGGCGACAAGAACATCGAGCGGTTCGGCACTCCGCATCTCATGCTTCACCGCGCTGATCTGCATGGCCTCCTCGCCGAGGCGGTTCGCGCGCGCAAGCCCGACGCCATCACGCTGAGCAAGCGCTGTGTCGTGGTCGCCTCCCACGCGGGACACGCCGAGGCGACGTTCGAGGACGGCAGCACCGTCGCCGCCCCCTACGTGATCGGCGCCGACGGCATCCATTCCAAGGTCCGCGTCTGCCTGTTCGGGCCGAGCAAGCCGGTGTTCACCGGCTGCATCGCCTGGCGCGGCCTGATCCCGATGGAGCAGCTGCGGCCCCATCTGGCCCGCATGGTCGGAACGAACTGGCTCGGTCCGCATGGCAACGTGCTGAACTATCCGGTGCGCCGCGGCGAGATCATGAACTACGTGAGCATGTCGGAGCGCGACGATTGGCAGGTCGAGTCCTGGTCCACGGTGGGCACCAGGCAGGAGCTGCGTAACGATTTCCGCGATTGGCATCCCGACGTCCAGCTCATGATCGACCGGATCGAGACGCCCTACAAATGGGCCATGATGATCCGCGAGCCGATGGCGGCCTGGTCGAAGGGCCGCGTCACCTTGCTCGGCGATGCGTGCCATCCGACCTTGCCGTTCCTGGGCCAGGGCGGCGTGATGTCGATCGAGGACGGCTATGTCATGGCGGCCTGTCTCGACAAGTATTTCGGCGAGCCGGGCGTGGCCTTCGCCCGCTACGAGGAGATCCGCAGGGAGCGGACCGCGATGGTCGTGCGCAAGGCCAGCGAGAACAAGGCGAGCGCGTTCGCGCCGGCGCTTGCCGACAAGGCCCGCATTGCCGACGAGGTCGCGCGTGAGTGGCAGCAGGTCCGCCTGCGCGAGCGGATGGAGTGGCTGTACAACTACGACGCCACCGCGATTGCGGTCTGATCGCGGCGAGTGCGGGCAGGGCGTTATTGCACATGCCGTGCTGAACGGATTACATCTCGGTACGGGCGAATCCAGCTCTTGGAACCCGATTTCGATCTCGGCACGGGTTCGGCCATGGGGCGATGGCGGCACAAGAGGCACGAGGATGGATGAGCCGGGCTTCGGTTGCCGGTCCGTGCCGGCGAACGCGGACGATATTGCGGAAGGGGATCTCTCCATTCGGACTGCGATCACGCCGACAGAGCTTGACGACCTGGACCGGATCAAGAGCGCGGTCCTTGCCAAGCTCGCGCTCGACCTGGGCAAGGATGCTTCGGTGGCCACGGACCGGGATTGGTTCGTCGCGGCCGCGCTGACTATTCGAGACCGCATTGTCCATCGCTGGCTCGAGGTGGATCGCGCCAGCCGGGCACAGGGCCGCAAGCGTGTCTACTATCTGTCGCTGGAGTTCCTCATCGGGCGACTTTTGTCCGACGCGCTCTGCAACCTTGGCTGCACCGAGACTTTTCGCGCTGCGCTCGGGGACCTGGGCGTCGATCTGAATCGGCTGCGCCTCGCGGAGCCTGACGCGGCGCTTGGCCATGGCGGCCTTGGGCGGCTCGCCGCCTGCTTCATCGAGAGCATGGCGAGCCTCGGAATTCCTGCCTACGGCTACGGGATTCGCTACGATCACGGACTGTTCCGCCAGGTCATCAGGGATGGTTGGCAACAGGAATACCCCGAGGAATGGCTGTCCTTCGGCAATCCATGGGAGTTCGCCCGGCCGGAAGTGATCTACGATATCCACTTCGGCGGTTGGGTCGAGACGACAATGTCTCCGGCCGGCTTCAAACGCTCGGTGTGGCACCCGGCCGAGACCCTCGAGGCCGTCGCCTATGATATTCCGATCGTCGGCTGGCGTGGCCGCAACGTAATTCCCTTGCGCTTGTGGTCTGCCCGGGCCGTCGATCCCATGCGCCTCGATGCGTTCAACATGGGCGATCACGTCGGCGCATTGTCGGAGCAGGCGCGCGCCGAGGCGATCTCCAAGATCCTCTATCCGAGCGATGCGACGCCCGCGGGCCAGGAGCTTCGCCTGCGGCAGGAGTATTTCTTTGTTGCAGCCTCGCTGCTGGATCTCGTGCAACGCCACCTGCGGAGCGATGGAAACCTGCACTTCCTGCCGGTTTGCGCGGCGATCCAGCTCAACGATACGCATCCGAGCGTCGCAATTCCGGAGCTCATGCGCATCCTCGTCGATCTGCACGGCCTGCCGTGGGACGACGCGTGGCGCATCACGGTCGGCACGTTCTCATACACCAACCATACGCTCCTGCCGGAAGCGCTCGAGACTTGGCCGATCGATCTGTTCGGGCGCGTGCTGCCGCGGCACCTGGAAATCATCTATCGCATCAATACGGAGCATCTTGCGGCGGCGAAGCTGAAAAATCCGTCTGCTTCCGACTCGCTGGAGTCGATCTCATTGGTCGACGAGCATGATGGGCGAAGGTTGAGAATGGGACACCTGGCGTTTGTCGGCTCCCATTGCACCAACGGCGTGTCGGCGCTTCACACCAGCCTGATGCGCAAGACCGTGTTCCGCGAGCTCCACGCCCTCTATCCCGGCCGGATCGTCAACAAGACCAATGGGATCACGTTCCGCCGCTGGCTGCTGCAAAGCAATCCCGATCTCACCGGGATCCTTCATGAGGTCTGCGGCGACGCCGTTGTGGATGATCCCACCCGGATGCTCCGTCTTGCCGACCACGCCGAGGACCGCGCGATTCAGGAACGGATTGCAGCGGCCAAGCGCGCCAACAAGGTGGCGCTCGCGCGTCTGATCGTCGAGCGTCTCCATGTGAGCGTGGACCCGGATGCGCTGTTCGACGTGCACATCAAGCGTATCCACGAATACAAGCGCCAGTTGCTGAATGTGCTCGAGACGGTCGCGCTCTATCAGGCCATCAGGGCCGAGCCCGGCCGGGACTGGGTGCCGCGGGTGAAGATATTCGCCGGGAAAGCGGCGGCGAGCTACGTCCAGGCGAAGCTGATCATCAAGCTCATCAACGATGTGGCCGAGGTCGTCAACGGCGACCCGGTGGTTCGCGATGTCCTGCGGGTCGTCTTTCTGCCCGACTACAACGTCAGCCTGGCGGAAAAGATCATTCCCGCTGCCGACCTGTCCGAGCAGATCTCGACGGCGGGAATGGAAGCTTCCGGCACCGGCAACATGAAGCTCGCGTTGAACGGCGCGCTTACGATCGGCACGCTGGACGGAGCGAATATCGAGATTCGCGACCACGTCGGCGCGGAGAACGTCTTCATCTTCGGCTTGCGGGCGGAGGAGGTCGCGGCGCGTCGGCGCGCAGCTTCGCAGGGCAGCTCGACGATCGCAGCGTCGCCCGAGCTGGCCGCGGCGATCGAGGCGATCGAGACCGGCGTCTTTTCACCCGACGACGCCGACCGATACGCTGCTCTCATGAATGCGCTGCGCCATTCCGACTACTACATGGTGACGGCGGATTTCGATGCCTATTTCGCAACTCAGAGAAGCGTCGACAAGCTGTGGCGGTCGAGATTCGATTGGACGCGCGCCAGCATGCTCAACATCGCACGGATGGCGTGGTTCTCGTCCGATCGGGCGATCGGCGAGTACGCCCGGGACATCTGGAAAGTGCCGTTCGAAGGGCCCGGCAATCTTCTCGGCCCGGGCTAGGCGCGGGGGACGGGCGGACGCTTTGCCGGCTCCGCGTTCACGCGCTAAATTGGTCCGGGAATGTCGTGGCATCCAACGGGAGGCCGACATGATCCGACGCATCCCCGAGAACGTTTCCGGCTGGTTGGCCGGCTGGACCCTCGTCACCACAATGGACGAGATGCTGCCGCCGCGGAACCCCAACGATGATGATGATGACCAAGACGAAGAAGACGTAGAGGACGAGGACGAGGACGAGGAAGAAGAGCCGGCGGTCATCAGGGAACCGGACGAATAGAGCATGATCCCGAAAAGTGTGTAGCGGTTTTCGGAAAAGATCATGCTCCAACAAGAAGCTAAAGCTGTGCCCCTTGAAATGGAATCAACGAGCCGCAAGCCCGGTGTGCTCCCTCCCCAGCCGAAGTCGGATTCATCCGACTTCGGCATCTTAGAGTGCCGAACTCGGGTAAACCCGAGTTCGGGTGGGGGAGGGCTGGGGAGGGGGGTCGTAGTTGTGGCGCGAGGCGTGTCCTCCAACACGGACCCCCACCCCCAACCCCTCCCCACCGCAAGTCGGGCTTGCCCGACTTGCGCACCGTACATATGCGCAACCCGGGCAGGCCCGGGTTGCGTGGGGAGGGGAGTCCACCGAACGCGTGGCACCGTTTTGCGTCCACTTGACCGGGACTCGCTCTAGCCCGCCGCCCCCTCGCGACGCTCGATTACGGCGACGCCTGCTCGGCTATACGCCGGGAGGGGGTGGTATTTTTGTGTTGACGCCCCGATGATCACAATCCACAGTTGCAGCATCGTCCCCTTGGGTTGGTGGGCAGGCATGACTCTCGCAGTCCGGATCGCCGTCGCCGTTCTCGCTGTCTTGCTCTTTGCCGGCGGCGACGCCCTCGCCGACAAGCGCGTCGCCCTCGTCATCGGCAATGCGGGCTACGCCCACGCCCCCGCGCTCGACAATCCGGTCAGGGACGCGACCGCGGTGAGCGTCATGCTGCAGGACGCGGGCTTCCAGGTCGTCGAGACGCGAAGCAATCTCGACAACATGCGCATGCGCCGGGCGGTCCGCGACTTCTCGGTCATGACGCACGATGCCGACGTCGCGGTCGTGTTCTATGCCGGCCACGGCCTGGAGGTCGACGGCACCAACTACCTGATCCCGACCGATGCCAGGCTCGAGCGCGACATCGACGTCGAGGACGAAGCGATCTCGCTCGATCGCGTCCTCCTCATGCTCGAGCCGGCGCGCAGCCTGCGGCTGGTGATCCTCGACGCCTGCCGCGACAATCCCTTCGTGCGGACCATGAAACGGACGCTGGCGTCGCGCTCGTTCGGCCGCGGCCTTGCCGGACTCGAGCCCGGCTCGAACACCCTGGTTGCCTTCGCGGCCAAGGCCGGCTCGACCGCGAGCGACGGCGACGGCGCGCACAGTCCGTTCACCAGCGCGCTGCTCAAGCACCTCACCGCGCCGGGCCTCGATCTGCGCATCGCCTTCGGCAAGGTGCGCGACGAGGTGCTCGCCTTGACCGGCGCCCGGCAGGATCCGCACGTCTACGGCTCGCTCGGCGGCGAGACCATCGCGCTCGTGCCGGCGGAGCCATCGGTCGGCGCTGCGGCGGGCGCGGCGCCGTCGCCGGCCATCGCCGGCAGCCTGACCACCGAGACGTGGCGCGATTACGAATCCGCCATGCGGGTCGGCACCACCGAGGCGTTGGACGCGTTCCTGGCGGAGCATCCGAGCGGCTTCCAAGCCGACCTCGCGCGCGCCCAGCGCGCCAAGCTCTTGGCGGCCGCGCCGGCGAACGCTGTCGGGCCGACCCCAGCGCCTGTTGTCCCGGCGGCTGCACCGGCGGTCGCGCCTGTCCCGGCAGTCTCGCCGCCGCCGCGCGTTGAGCCGCAGAAGCGGGGCAAGGCAACGGCGACGCGCCATGGCGATCCTCCCGCCGCGCGCGCGAAGCAGAAGCCCGCCAAGGCGGCGGCGCCGTCCGCCGCCCGCACCCGCCAGTCGTCGTCATCGGGCTGCGGCGTTGTCCGCCGCGCCGTCGCCGCCGGCACCGCGGCCGGGTTCGACAATGGCACCGGGCTGATCGCGTTTGCCAGGAGGTCTTGCACCGATTGAGAAGACCGCGTACGCGGGGTGCACGCAATGTATCTGATGTTCGGTGACGAGGCGGCGTTAGGATCGATCGGCAGCGGGATCACGGCGATATCAACGTTGCGCCCCGGCCGAACGAGCCGCCGCGGGTAGTTGTCATCGTCTCGAATGGCGATCTCGCAGCATTTCTCCCGAAGTTCTGCTCGCGGGTGTTGAAGCGCACGTGGAGAACGTTCGGGCGCCCGCCCTACGGGTGGAGGCGGGAAGTGACGGCACGTTACCACGTGCCAGTTAGTGACGAGGTACGGTTGATTGCCGACCCGCCATACGAATCCCATAGCGATGCCGAGCCCCGTGTCGCTGAAATACTGCTCGATGGGAGCGGTGGTTAGGGGAAACTGGCCGATCCGCACCATGGATTTGCCTCGCTGTGTTCGCGCCCGCGAGTTGGCACTTCTCGGCCGTCGTGAAATGTCCGACTTGAGTCCGCAAGCCGCTCGATTTGCCGCCCCCCAGCGCAGCGACGTGAACTGACCACGGCTCCCTTGCTCCCCTCTGCGCAGGCGGGAATGCAAGTCAACTGCTTAACCCCCGAGGACCGAACTGCTACTACTTCGCCACAAGCGCCGTATGTCAATCAGCTTGATATCTTGGGCCAATAAACCATACTAGGAGAAGTGTCCCCCCTAAGGCTACCGGAGGAAGCCATGAGCCTTCTGTGGTCATATTGCTCGCGGAGCTTCTTAGCTCCGATTTTTCTCGCAATGCTTTTCATCCCATATGCCGAGGCCCAACAACTTTTACAGGTCCTTGAACCTGGAATTGGCTATGCCCGGTTTAAGCAGTGGGCGGTGGAGAGCCAACTACTTTTTGAGAACTTCACGAAAGACTCCTTGTGGTTCGTGACACAGGATTAAAGCAGTGGGAGACAATTCGTATTCAGGCGCGCTTTTGCGGTGGAGACGATTACAGTGGTAAAGCATCAAATATTGTTATCCAACAACGTTTTGAACCAAGAATTACTGTAGTGGCTATCCAACGTGACTACGTCGAATTTTTAGCGGGAAAAGCCAACGTCGATGGTAAGCTTCCCGGCACCTTCTTCGGTCGTCGAGATCGTAAGGACGGCAATGACGGGCTTGCGTTTGGTCAGGAAGGAGAAAAGGGGTACTGGGAGGTCGGCTTATTCGAATCAAGTGACAAAAAATTTGCGATACTTCAAACAACGCGTCGACGCAATTCGGTTTGTCAGTAGACGTCAAATTTCAATTGGTTCAATTTTGCACGGTTACTGTCATATAAGCTGTTCAGCTTCGCGAAAGCATCTTTTAGTGCGCTCAGATTCGTGCCTGCTTGTTCTTTTCTCAGCGATTGTATCGCATCCTCGATGTCACGAACGATCTGTGCATCCGAAGTTATCTGCTTTAGCAGAGCTTTAATTTCGGCCACCCTTTTATCGGCAATTTCCGACACATTTTTGAAGTCATTGGCTTCGTCGAGTATCCGAATTGCTACATCGGCCTCATTTCGGAGGGCATGGAGATCCGGCAAAGGCATCTTGTCATTCGCTGTGGCAAGCCGCGCAGCGATTCCTTCAATTTGCTTACGCGAGTCAACATCGGAGACTATCGGCAGACCATTTTGAATGGCGGTGACTGTCGAGCCTAAACTGTGGACAATAGAACCTGCTTCACCCAATCTCTTCTTGGCGCCCTGGTGTCCTTGGGCGGCCGCCTTTTGGTACCAACTAAGAGCGTGCGAGCCGTCCTTATCCACACCCTGACCGGTATCGTACGCAATACCTAGTTCGTATTGGGCGTCAGCGTTTCCCTGGTCAGCCGCCTTTCGGAACCACGCCACCGCTTGGGTGTCGTCCTTGGCTAAGCTCTGCCGGGTCGCGTACATTGTGCCAAGCTCGAGCTGCGCTATGGGGTCCCCCTTCCTAGCCGCTCCCATAATATCCGCAGGGCTGCGAGGAGGTTTCGGCGGGGGCGTTGTTGCCGATTGTGTTGTTGATGGTTGGGGATTGGTCGGTGCTGGATTAATCGCGACTCTCGGAGAGTAAGCAGAAGCATCTACCGCGAAGAACCTGAGAGTGCCGCGTCCCTGTTGATCGTAGCTCGCTGCCCAAACGAAACCAGGACCTCCTGCAACACGGTAGATAGGTAAGCCCTGCTTTGCTGAACGCGTAAAGTTACCGATGAAATCGACCAATATTCCCTTTGATGGGCTTTTGCCTTCGGCTAGGATCTTAATGCTTTGGTCATCTAAGGACTCGAGTGTAACTTGTCCCCATTGAGCCATGATGCCGTTTGGAAGCCCCGAGCGATTTGGCAGGCGTGAGATGCGTGGCTGCTCGGCAAACTTGCGGGAAAGGCTCTGGATATCATCGGCAGCTTCGGATGCGCTCCAAAAGGCCGGTTCTTGATAGCGATTGACATAGAACGCGCGACCATCAGATGAATGCAGAACCGTGGCCGAGACAGTGAATGACCCACGTTTTTCCTTATCTTGGTATGTTTTTTTGCACCATGTGAAGCCATCAAATTGTTCGCTTGGTCCGCACTCATATTTGCGATAATCCGCACCATGGAAGCTGACTCGATCACCCAAAGATATCCCTTCGACTGCGTATACAGATTTCTGAACGCCAGTTCGTATGGGTGACGAAGTTGGTCGCGCAAATTGGGCTCGACATATCGAACGGGCCTCCGACATACGAGCATCAGTCGGAGCGATGCCTTGTTCGATTGATCGTCGCAAACTAGTGCCTCGACTTTGCAGAACTTGATCCACACAAGTTACCTCGGCTGGCGGCAGTTTTTGCCATTCGGCCTGAGCGGCTTGGGCAATCGCAGATCGCATGATCCCACCGAGCAAATCGATGATATCTCTCGGGTTTTGGGCAGACGCGCTAGGTGCGCTGGACAGCGCTTGCACGATAAAAATAGAAGAAATGACAGCAATTCTGACCATCCGGCTGGCTCCCGGAAAAGTCTAGAGATAATAGTTGGTGCGGAACTGAACGCTAGCGGCCAGTTCGCCCGGCTCTTAACTGATTGGACTGCTCGTTAGGCGGCGTTGCGCGCACGCGGCGACTTGTTATTCCGCTCCAAACATTTGCTCCGATCGCCGCGTCCGGACCGCCGGTCCGATAGGGGTCAGGGGGGAAGGGCAAAAATTCACATTGCCGCATTTCCGCGGCGCGGCGGCGCCTCGGGGTCCAGGAATGCGCGATAGAACCTGACTTCTGGCAAAAATATCAATAACATCAATTCCTTAGATAGTAACAAGCGGGCCTATATCCGCTCTGGAACGGCTCTACATCGAGCCAAATTCGGTAATACTTCCAATCGCTTGCAGGCGAATTCCGGCGACCCCCACTCCACTAGCGTCCGCTACCGCTGCGCAGGCAATAGCTGCCGCTCGCTGTCCATCCCCAAGGGCACGTGCCGTTCGCGGGCTTCGCGATGGCATCCTGCGCGCCCTGCGCCGGGACGCAATACGAACCCGACGATGTCCATCCATGCGGGCACGATCCGCCCGGCCCGCTCGACTTCGGCTGCGGTAGCGGCTCGGCGAGTGCCCACACCAGCCACGCGATCAGCGCGATAACGATCAGCAGCGCCATGAACGCGAGCGTGAAGGCGCTGCGCCGTTCCAGTAATCTCGACTGCCACCGCCAGCGCCATCCCGGATAGCGCGTATCGAACGGAATAAAACTCAGATCACTGCGAGCCGGATCAAAAACGAATAGCACGGGAACTGAGCGCGGTCGCGCGTTGTCAGCATTAACACGAATCTCGAACAAGTATGTCGCCCTGCCTTTAGAGTCTGTCCGGAAACATCAGTGAGGATTACAGAGTTTTCGGAGCATGAGCCGGATTGAGGCGAGGCGCAAAAACGCGAGCGCTGTGCGATTGAGGTTCTCCCAATCCTTGGTGAGTCTTCGGCAGCGGTTGAGCCACGCTAGCGTGCGCTCAACGATCCAGCGCTTGGGCAGCACCACGAATCCCTTGGCCTGATCCGATCGCTTGACGATCTGCGTTCGTAGGTGAGGCAATATTTGTTTGAGCGCGTTGTGGAATTGCCGCCCTTGATAGCCGGCGTCAGCGAACAGTGTCTGCAAGAAAGGATACATCCCGAACAAGGTCGCAAGCAGCAGGATGCCGCCGTCGCGATCCTGGATATTAGCGGGATGAACGATGGCGTGGAGCAACAAACCCAACGTGTCTACCAGAACGTGGCGCTTCTTGCCCTTGATCTTCTTGCCCGCATCATAGCCATGCGGATCGATGCAGGCCCCCCTTTTTCGGCGCTTTTCACGCTCTGGCTGTCGATGATAGCAGCGGTCGGGCTCGCTTCGCGTTCAGCCTGCTCGCGGCACGCGACATAGAGTGCATGGTGGATGCGATCGAGAATGCCGTCGCAACTCCAAAATATAAAATAGTCATGTACCGTGCTCTTCGGCGGGAGGTCCTTGGGCAGTGCGCGCCACTGACAACCCGTGCTCAAGACGTACATGACCCCGTTCATCACCTCCCGGACATCAATCGTTCGTTTGTTGCCGCCGGGCTTGGCGGGCGGGATCAGGGGCGCGATATGCGCCCATTCCTCGTCCGTCAGATCACTCGGATATCGCAACCGGCTGCGGTCGTAACGTTTGCGGTTCTGCGGCGTCCACATCGGTGACCCTCCCCGAATCAGGCCACCACCTTTGAATCACAACAGATTCAACGGATTCAATATGTTTTCGGACAGACACTTAGGCAACGATTGGAGAAACGCGCCCATGTTAGTTGGCATGGGGTCGGGCCACCAAAGTTCATTGTGCTTTTCGTCCTCCGACAGCAGCAATGAAGCAACGTCCAAAGGATATTCGTCACCTCGCGGGATGTTGCGCTGCTTGCTCTGAGGATAATGCGCCCAACCAAGTGGGTGCTTTTCGCGGTCGAAATCAAAAACGTTCCCTCGATCATCCACCACTGCGATCCTGACCAAGTTTCCGAAACAATCTTTTATAGTTGTCCGACCACGATTCCGGATTTGCAGTCGCAGATACATCACCTGCGCCACCGTCTTTCGATCCTGTTTGGAGACGAGAGGCGTACGTTCGTGACAGTCCCCTTTATTGTCCAGCCGTACTTGGATGATCGGCCGAATCCAGAACTTATGGATTGCCCGCACGGCGGGGGGCACCACAAACGGCGCGGCTACTAAAGGGGCCAGCCAAGCCCACGCAGATGCGATCCATTCGCCCATCATTCCTGCTCCCGCACGATGAGCCGCTTGCGCTCCTCGTCGCCGAGCTTGAATTCGGCGACGGCAGCGGCTTCGGCCGATCGTTCGTCTGCCGCGTACACGACGCCGAGCAGTTGATTGCGCGCCCGCATCAGGAAGGCGCGCCATGGCCGGAGCTTTGAGGGGACTTTCCTCGCGGTGTCGCGCTTGCGGCGGGGCGTTGGCATGGGCCATTCTCTACATGGCCCTATACCGCTCTACAAACCACGGCCGGGGCACTATTGGGACACTCGCGGCGTTATCCATTGATATCATTCCATTATTTCCGCGCTGGCATTGCTACGGTGGAGCGCCGCGAGGCGCCGCCCCGGTCGCGCGGCACGGCCCGCGTCTCGCTAGCGCGGTGTCGCGCCTCGCAAGCGTGATCGACTATTCAGTGAGTGCCCTCCCGGCGTTTCGTCTTCTTATTCGGGGCGGGTACGATGAAGGGAATGGACGTTGTCATCCGCACGCGGCGAGCGCTTCAGGCCGTTGACTGACGTGCCTGCCGGGCGTTGACCTCCTTCGGCCCGGTCGCTCCGTCCTGCTTGGCCCATTGCATCGAGGTTTGCGCTCGTACGAAGGGATGGCCGCTCACGGCACAAAGATCGGGCGCCCCGTGATGGCCGTGAGGATGACTCGCGAGGGCCGAATGATTAGGCGCCTCGCCTGAGTTTGACTACATCACAACTACGTTACTACAATTGGCTACGATATTGACTACGTAGCGAGCTAATGCTAGACATCGCATATCCTCGCTCATGAGGGGCGTCTCCGGAGACGTTCCGAGGCGGAGCGGGGTCGTGGCGTCCCGGGGCCGCGGAGCGAACCGCGGTCGCGGGAGGTGCGGGACCCGATCGGCTGGACGCGAGCGTCCGGGCGTGGGCGAAGTCGCGGCGCGGATTCCGGTGGGCACTGCCGGGAGACGAAGCGCCGGTCCCGCGGCCGAAAATCGCGACGCGGAGCGCCGAGAGGCGCCGTCCCGGTCGCAACGGGACGCGGTGGTCGCGCCTCGCAAGCGCGACGGAAATGCCAGTGACCGGCCCCGGCGCTCCGCCGCCCCTCATCGGGTCGGCAAGCGAAGGCAGCGGCCCGCGCCGGGAGGCGGCGCGGGGATGCGAGGAGAAGATGAAACGAAGGTGACAACGAGACGGCGCGAGAGATGGAGAGAGCAAGGATGTAGCGAGCGGCGAGAAATCGAAGAGACGCAACGGACAGCGGGCAAACCCCGCCTTCCGCTGTATCGCGGGCTCGCTGCGCGACGTGCAGCCAGCCGGGTCCATCCCCTGCGGCGTCGCGTCCGGCCCTGGCCGGCGCGCGCGAGGGATTTCCGTTTGGCGCGCGGGGGGCGACCTGTGCTTTACTTGCGCCGGGGCTTAGCCGGAACCTCCATGAGCGAACGATCCTTTCGCCGCGACTGGCTATCGAAGCCGATCTTCGGCTGGGCGCGGCACGTGCTGCCGACGCTCTCCGACACCGAGCGCGAGGCGATCGAAGCCGGCGACGTGTGGTGGGACGCCGACCTCTTCGGCGGCAATCCCGATTGGGGCAAGCTCCTGGCGGTGCCGCAGGCTTCGCTCTCCGGCGAGGAGCAGGCCTTCCTCGACGGCCCGGTCAACGAGCTCTGCGGGATGCTCGACGAGTGGCGCATCACCTGGGAGCTGCGCGACCTGCCGGGCGAGGTGTGGGACTTCCTCAAGCGCCACAAATTCTTCGCCATGATCATCCCGAAGGCCGACGGGGGCCTGGGCTTTTCCGCCTATGCCCATTCGGAGGTCATCCGCAAGCTCTCCACCCGCTCGATCACCGGCGCGGTCACCGCCATGGTGCCGAACTCGCTCGGGCCGGGCGAGCTCCTGCACCAGTTCGGCACCAAGGCGCAGCGCGACTACTGGCTGCCGCGCCTCGCCGCCGCCGAGGAGATCCCCTGCTTCGGGCTGACCAGCCCGGAGGCGGGCTCCGACGCCGCCTCGATGGTCGATTCCGGCGTGGTCTGTCGCGGGATGTGGCAAGGCCGCGAGACGCTGGGCATCAGGCTCAACTGGCACAAGCGCTACATCACGCTCGGGCCGGTCGCCACCGTGATCGGGCTCGCCTTCAAGCTCTACGATCCCGATCACCTCATCGGCGACCGCGACGAGATCGGCATCACCCTCGCGCTGGTGCCGACCGACCTGCCCGGCGTCGAGATCGGCCGCCGCCACCTGCCGTCGATGATGGTGTTCCAGAACGGCCCGACCTCCGGCCGCGATGTCTTCATCCCGATCGACAACGTCATCGGCGGCGCCATCCAGGCCGGCAAGGGCTGGAAGATGCTGATGAGCGCGCTCGCCGCCGGGCGCGGCATCTCGCTTCCTTCGCTGTCGGCCGCGGGCGCCGCCTTCGCCGCCCACGTCACCGGCGCCTATGCCCGTATCCGCGAGCAGTTCCACCTCCCGATCGGCCGCTTCCAGGCGATTCAGGAGCGGCTCGGCCGCATGGCCGCCACCGCGTACCTCCTCGACGCCGCGCGCCGGCTCACCTGCGCCGGCATCGACCAGGGCCACAAGCCGGCTGTCATCACCGCCGTCATGAAGGAGCAGGCGACCGAGCGCCTGCGCGTCGTCGCCAACGACGCCATGGACGTGCACGGCGGCAAGGCCGTGCAGGAAGGCCCGCTCAATTACCTCGGCACGCTCTACCGCGCCGTCCCGGTCGGCATCACGGTCGAGGGCGCGAACATCGTCACCCGCAGCCTGATCCAGTTCGGGCAGGGCGCGATCCGGAGCCACCCCTTCCTGCTGCGGGAGATGACCGCGCTCGAGGATCCCGATCCCGCCCGCGGCCTCGCCGCCTTCGACCGCGCCTTCTGGGGACATGTCGGCCACAGCTCCGCCAACGCGCTGCGCGCCTGGAACCGGGCCTGGACCGGCGCGCTTTTTGCGCCCGCGCCGCACGCCGCCGGGCCGACGCGCCGCTTCTACCGCGCGCTCGGCCGCTACGCCTCGGCCTTCGCGCTCGCCGTCGACGTCGCGCTCCTCACCATGGGCGGGGCGCTCAAGCGCCAGGAGATGGTGTCGGCGCGCTTCGGCGACATTCTCTCCGAGCTCTATCTCCTCTCCGCCGTGCTCAAGCGCTGGCACGACGAGGGCCACCAGCGCGCCGACCTGCCGCTGGTGGAGTGGTGCATGGCGACCGGCTTCGCCACCATCGAGGATCGCCTCGACCAGATCCTCGCCAATCTTCCCAACCGTGCGGCGGCGTGGCTGCTGCGTTTCATGCTGCTGCCGCTCGGGCCGCGCGAGCGCGGCCCCTCCGATCGCCTGACGCAGGCCTGCGCCGAGATCCTGCTCGCGCCCTCGGCCGCCCGCGACCGCCTCACCGTCGATATCTTCCACGGCACCGGCGACGACGGGCTGGCGCGGCTCGAGCGCGCCTTCGCGGCGGTGATCGCGGTCGCGCCGCTGCGCGAGCGCATGCGCCAGTGGCGCGTGCGCGATCCGGACAAGGCGCGCCAGCAGGGCCTGATCACCGAGGCCGAGGTGGGCGAGCTGCGCGCCGCGGCCGACGCCGTCGCCGCCGCGGTCGCGGTCGACGACTTCGCGCCCGAGGACATCTCTCCGCGCCGGCAGTCCCCCGAGCCCGTTCCTTTGAAGCCCTCCCGCCCCAGGCGGGCGGCCCGCGCCGCTCCCGCCCCCCGCCTGGGCGAGGGCGGGGGAGGCGCCTGATGCATCCGCAGATGATGCCACTTGTTCGGCGCTGCCGCATTTGCCCTCTCCCCTCGCGGGAGAGGGCGACTCGGTGCTCCAACGCGCACCGTCGGGTGAGGGGGTCGCTTCGCAAGGAATCACCCACCCGCCCCCTCACCCCTTCATCTGCGCTGAACGACCGAGCTGCCCTCTCCCGCGAGGGGAGAGGGCACAATTGCGACCGCCGCGCTTGCGGCTCGACGTCACTCGACGCGTTCTCTGTCGTGCGACGCTCCCTCTTGCCGCGCACTGCGCGTGCGCGGCGCATCTGCACCAACGTCGCTCGCGGACAGGCCGGCCGGTCCGCATCGACCGCAACGCAATCCGCGCAAGGAGACAAGCCATCGCAAACGCTGCCCCGACCGACGGCCGCGCGCTAGCGCACCGCCCGGTCTACATCATCGACGGCAGCCGCACGCCGTTCATCCGCGCGCGCGGGCGGCCGGGCCCGTTCTCGCCGGTCGACCTCGCGGTCGAGTGCGGGCGGCCGCTCATCCTGCGCCAGCCGTTCCCGCCCGACGCCTTCGACGAGGTCATCCTCGGCTGCGTCAG
This sequence comes from uncultured Alphaproteobacteria bacterium, assembly GCA_963758945.1. GTDB lineage: Bacteria > Pseudomonadota > Alphaproteobacteria > Rhizobiales > Xanthobacteraceae > VAZQ01. Next base: position 839,423 of record CAVWXY010000006.1, read on the forward strand.
CGTGATCGCCGACGAGATGAACCCGGCGCGCATCGCCGCGCTCCGCCTCGGCATGGGCGAGGCGATGACCGCCTTCACCGTGCAGATCAACTGCGGCTCGGGCATGCAGTCGATCGACACCGCCTACCAGTATATCCGCGAGGGCCATTCCGACCTCATCCTCGCCGGCGGCACCGACGCGCTGTCCTGGTCGCCCTTGCTGTTCCGCAAGTCCGCGGTCGACTGGTATGCGCGGCTCGCCGGCGCACGCGATGTCTGGTCGCGCCTCAGCGCGCTCGCGGGCTTCCGCCCGTCCTTCCTCGAGCCGGTCATCGGCCTCGAGCGCGGGCTGACCGACCCGGTGGTCGAGCTCAATATGGGGCAGACCGCCGAGATCCTCGCCCACCTCTTCCACGTGTCGCGGCGCGACGCCGACCAATACGCCGCCGAAAGCCAGCAGCGCCTCGCGCGCGCGCAGAACGAGAAAGTCTTCGACGGCGAGCTCGCGCCCGCCTTCGGCCGCAGCGGCAGGATCTACGACCACGACGACGGCGTGCGTCCCGACACCACGGTCGAGACCCTGGCGAAGCTCAAGCCCGCCTTCGAGCGGCCCTGGGGCAAGGTCACCGCCGGCAACAGCTCGCAGATCACCGACGGCGCCTCCTGGGTGATCCTCGCCTCCGAGCCGGCGGTGAGAGAGCACAAGCTCACCCCGCGCGCGGTGATCGTGGACAGCGAGTGGTCGGCGCTCGATCCCTCGATCATGGGGCTCGGCCCGGTGCTGTGCGCGACCGCGCTGCTGCGCCGGCACTCGCTCGCGCTCGGCGACATCGGGCTGTGGGAGCTCAACGAGGCCTTCGCCGCGCAGGTGCTCGCCTGCCTCGCGGCCTGGGAGGACGACACCTTCTGCCGCGAGATCCTCGGCCTTCCCGGCGCCGCCGGGCGGATCGCGCGCGACAAGCTCAACGTCGACGGCGGCGCGATCGGGCTCGGCCATCCCGTGGGCGCAAGCGGCAACCGCATCGTGCTCCACCTCGTCAACGCCATGAAGCGGCTCGGCGTCAAGCAGGGCATCGCCACCGAATGCATCGGCGGCGGGCAGGGCGGCGCCATGTTGATCGAGGCGATGTGATGCGCGACTCGCAAGTCGTGACACAGCACCCAAACTCGGAAGTGGCGCACTTGACCGTGCCGCGCGCTCGGTCTGCTCCCTCCCCCCTTGTGGGGCTACGGGATGCAGGGATCTGATTCGCGTTTACTGTTGACGCCAACGAAAACGAGAGTCGTTTCAACGTCTTGGAGTGAACATGACGCCTATTCCGAGATTCCTGCATGCTGTCGGCTAACCCGTTGATTTTACTGGATACGACTCGGATGTCTGAATCCCGTAGCCTTGTGGGGGAGGGCTGGGGAGGGGGGTGGTGCGTTTTGGCGCCGGTGGTGCATCAGTCTCACGACCCCCACCCCCAACCCCTCCCCACCGCAAGTCGGGCAGGCCCGACTTGCGCACGACAATGCGCAACCCGGGCAAGCCCGGGTTGCGTGGGGAGGGGAGCACACCGAGTGCGCGACGCTGTTCTGCGTCAACACGAACGGAACGCGGTGTAGATGGGAAAGGTCCTCGACGTCCTCAAACCGCGCGAGCTGGAGCTCGGTCCGCTCGCCGGATTGCCGCCCGGGCCGGGGCGGCACTGGCGGCTCGCCCGCGACGAGGCCGGCATCGCCTGGCTCGCGCTCGACAAGGCGGGCGCGAGCGCCAACACGCTCTCGCAGGAGGTGCTCACCGAGCTCAACGACATGCTCGCGGGCCTCGAGCGCGACCTGCCGAAAGGCCTGGTGCTGCGCTCGGCCAAGCCCGGCGGCTTCATCGCCGGCGCCGACATCGGCGAGTTCGGCGGCATGGTCGATGCCGCCGCGGTCGAAGTCGCGGCTCATCCAGGCGCACGCCGTGGTCGATCGCCTCGATCACCTCGCGGTGCCGACGGTCGCGGTGGTGCACGGCTATTGCCTCGGCGGCGGGCTCGAGCTCGCGCTCGCCTGCGATCACCGTATCGCGGTCGAGGACGCGCGGCTCGGATTTCCCGAGGTCATGCTCGGGCTGCATCCCGGCCTCGGCGGCACCGTGCGCCTGCCGCGCCTGATCAACCCGCTCGAAGCCATGTCGATGATGCTGACCGGCCGCAACGTGCGCGCCGGGCGGGCGAAGTCGCTCGGCCTCGTCGACGCGGTGGTGCCCGAGCGCCACGTCAAGGCCGCCGCCACCGCCGCGGTCGATGGCGCGCTCAAGACCCGGCGCAACCGCGCGCTGATCGACCTCGTCAACAGCACCTACGGCCGCAAGCTCGCCGCCATGCGCATGCGCGCGGAGACCGCGAAGAAGGCGCCGGCCGCGCATTACCCGGCGCCGCACGCGCTCATCGACCTGTGGGAAGCCCACGGCGGCAACCCGCAGGACATGCAGCGCCAGGAGATCGTCTCGTTCTCGCGGCTGCTCGTCACCGAGACCTCGCGCAACCTCGTGCGCGTGTTCTTCCTGCGCGAGAAGCTCAAGAGCCTCGCCGACGGCGAGTGGTCCGGCCGCCGCGTCCACGTCATCGGCGCCGGCGCCATGGGCGGCGACATCGCGGCCTGGTGCGCCTGGCACGGCTTCACCGTCTCGCTCGCCGACATGCAGGCCGAGCCGCTCGCAAAGGCGATCGCGCGCGCCGCCGAGCTCTACGGCAGGATCGGCCACAAGCCCATCGACACCCGCGCCGCGCTCGACCGGCTCACTCCCGACCTCACCGGCGAGGGCGTGCGCTCCGCCGACCTCGTGATCGAGGCGGTGCCGGAGACGCTCGAGCTCAAGCGCAAGGTCTATGCCTCGACCGAGCCGAAGATGCGGCCCGACGCCATTCTCGCCACCAACACCTCGAGCATCCCGCTGCAGGAGCTGCGCGTCGGGCTCGAGCGCCCCGACCGCCTCATCGGCCTGCACTTCTTCAATCCGGTGTCGCGCATGCAGCTGGTCGAGGTGGTGAGCCACGACCAGGCCTCGCCCGACGTGCTGGCGAGGGGGCGCGCCTTCCTCGGCCGCATCGACCGCCTGCCCGCGCCGGTGCAGAGCGCGCCCGGCTTCCTCGTCAACCGCTCGCTCACCCCCTACATGCTGGAAGCCATGGTGATGCTGTCGGAAGGCGTCGAGCGCGAGACCATCGACGCGGCGGCGGAGAATTTCGGCATGCCCATGGGGCCGATCGAGCTCGCCGACACGGTCGGCCTCGATATCTGCCTGCACGTCGCCGAGATGCTCAAGGCGAGCCTCGACCGGCCGATGCCCGACGTCTCGCAGACGCTGCGCAGCAAGGTCGAGATGGGGCAGCTCGGCCGCAAGTCCGGCAAGGGCTTCTACGACTGGAAGAACGGCAAGCCGGTGAAGGCGCGCGATGCGCGCAAGCCGACAGGGGAGATGGCCGACCGCCTCATCCTGCCGATGATCGCCGCCTGCGTCGCCTGCCTGCGCGAGGGCGTGGTCGAGGACGAGGACACGGTCGACGGCGCGATGGTCTTCGCGACCGGCTTCGCGCCGTTCCGCGGCGGCCCGCTGCACTACGCCAGGACGCGCGGCGTGGCCGAGATCCGCGCCGAGCTCGAGCGGCTGGCGCAACGCTACGGCGAGCGCTTCCGCCCGGATCCGGGATGGCACCGCCTGATATGACGCGCAGCCGCGCCGGTCCCGACCGGTTCGACGACCCGGATGCCGTGGCCGACGCGATCCTCGCGCGCGTCGGCAAGGAGATCGTGCTCGCGCTGCCGCTCGGCCTCGGCAAGGCCAACCACGTCGCCAACGCGCTGTTCGCGCGCGCCTCCGCCGACCGCTCGATGAAGCTGCGCATCTTCACCGCGCTCACGCTCGAGCGGCCGCGCGCGCGCGGCGGCCTCGAGCGCCGCTTCGTCGAGCCGTTCGCCGAGCGCGTGTTCGCCGGCTATCCCGAGCTCGCCTATGCCGCCGCGCAGCGCGCCGGGCGGCTTCCCCCCAACATCGAGGTCGACGAGTTCTTCTTCGAGCCCGGCACCCGCCTCGGCGTCGCATCCGCGCAGCAGAGCTATATCAGCGCCAACTACACCCACGCGCTACGCTACGTGATCGCGCGCGGCGTCAACGTGGTGGCGCAGCTCGTCGCCCGGCGTTCGCGCGGCGGCGAGACGCGGCTGAGTCTCAGCTGCAATCCCGATCTCACGCTCGATTTGCTGGCGGAGCGCGCGCGCGGGCGCTGCGAGTTCCTGTTCGTCGGCCAGGTCAATTCCGAGCTGCCGTTCATGCCCGGCGACGCCGAGATCGGCGAGCGCGAATGCGACCTGCTGCTCGAGGGGCCGGCGAACGATTTCGCCCTGTTCGCGCCGCCGCGCGAGCCCGTCGATCTCGCCGAACATGCCGCGGGGCTCCACGTCGCGCGCACGGTGGCCGACGGCGGCACGCTCCAGCTCGGGATCGGATCGCTCGGCGACGCGGTGGCGCAGGCGCTGATCCTGCGCCATCGGCACAACGCCGAATTTCGCGACACGGTGCTGCGGCTCGATCCCGCCGAGCGCGTGCCGGCGGAGCTCCGGCAGAGCGCGCCGTTCGAGATCGGCCTGCACGGCGTGAGCGAGATGTTCGTGGAGAGCTTCCTCGACCTCAGGCGCGCCGGCATCCTCACCCGCGAGGTCGACGGCACGCTGCTGCAGGCCGCGTTCTTCCTCGGCTCGCGCGCGTTCTACCGCGCGCTGCGCGAGATGCCCGAGGCGGAGCTCGCGAAGCTGCGCATGACCTCGGTCTCGTTCGTCAACGAGCTCTACGGCGACGAGGCGGAAAAGCGCCGCGCGCGGGTCAAGGCGCGCTTCGTCAACAACGCCATGATGGCGACCCTGCTCGGCGCCGTGGTGTCGGACGGGCTCGACAACGGCCAGGTCGTGAGCGGGGTCGGCGGGCAGTACAATTTCGTCGCGCAAAGTTTCGCGCTCGAGGATGCGCGCTCGATCATCATGCTGCGGGCGACGTGGCAGGCGAAACGGCGCACCACCTCGAACATCCGCTGGAACTACGGCCACACCACCATCCCACGCCACCTGCGCGACGTGGTGGTGACCGAATACGGCGTCGCCGACCTGCGCGGCCGGAGCGACCGCGACGTGATCGCGGCCATGCTCGCGGTCGCCGATTCCCGCTTCCAGGACGAGCTGCTGCGGCGCGCCAAGGACGCCGGCAAGATCGAGCGCGGCTACGAGCTCCCCGCGCATTGCCGCGACAACACGCCCGAGCGCATCGCGCGGGCGCTCGCCCCTGCGCGCGAGCGCGGGCTCATCCCGGTGTTTCCCTTCGGCAGCGATTTCACCGCGGCCGAGCAGCGCCTGCTGCCGGCGCTGGCGCTGCTGCGATCGGCCCCGCTGCCGCGCCTCGCCGTGCTCCTCGCGCGCGGCCTGCTCGCGGCGGCGCCGGGAAAAGAGCTGGCGGACTGCCTCGCCCGCATGGGGCTCGACCGCCGGTCGGATCTGCGCGGCCGTGCCGAGGCCGCGCTGCTCACCGGCGCGCTGCTTTCGGCCGGCGGAGAAGCCGGTTAATGTTCGCGCCCACTCCCATCTTCAGCCAACGACGACGCAAGGACGACTGTCATGACGATCTCGATGTACCAGACCTCGGTTCCCATCTTCGTGCAGTTCCTCACCAGCCTCTCCGCGGTGCTCGACAAGACGGCGGCCTTTGCCGAGGCCAAGAAGGTCGATGCCTCGGTGCTGCTCAACACGCGGCTCGCGCCCGACATGTTTCCGCTGCTGCGGCAGGTGCGGGCGGCGACCGACCATGCCGCCAGCGCCTGCGGGCGGCTCGCCGGCGTCGAGCTGCCGAGCTTCTCCAATGCCGAGGCGACCATTCCCGAGCTCAAGGAGCGCATCGCCAAGACCATCGACTTCATCAAGGGCCTCAAGCCGGCGCAGATCGACGGCAGCGAGGGCAAGGAGATCAAGATCACCTTCCCGAGCGGGGCGGTGCGCGAGTTCACCGGCCAGTCGCTCCTTCTCAACAACGCGCTGCCGAACTTCTATTTCCACTGCACCACCGCCTACGACATCCTGCGCCAGTGCGGCATCGAGCTCGGCAAGCGCGACTTCATGGGCACGCCGGTCCAGCTTTAGGAGAAGACGCGCGCTCCAACGCCAGCTCAGAGATGGCGGCGGATGAACGCGCCTGCGCTCGCGAGCGCGCGCCGGCCGTCTTCGAGCTGCGCGTTCCACAAGGGCCAGGCGTGGATCATGTGCGGCCAGATCTCGAGCGTCACCGCCGCCTCGGCGGCGCCCGCCGCGGCCGCAAAGCGCACGGCATCGTCGAGCAGGGTCTCGGCCGATCCCACCTGGATCAAGGTCGGCGGCAGGCCGCGCAAGTCGGCGTAGAGCACGGAGACCTGCGGGTCCTTCCGGTTCGTTCCGGCGGGAAGATAAGCGTCGGCCAGCTCGTCGAGATAGACCTTGTGGATGATCGGATCGACCGCATCCTTGGTCGCGAGGGTCGCGCCCGACATGGTGAGGTCGGTCCAGGGAGACACCAGCCAGGCGCAGCCCGGAACCTGCTCCTTGCCGTCGCGCAAGCGGTCGATCAGCGCCACGCTGAGCCCGCCGCCCGCACTGTCGCCGCCGACGGCGATCTGCGCGGCGGCAATTCCGTGCTTGCGCAGCCAGCGCCACGCCGTCAGCGCGTCGTCGAGCGCGGCCGGGAAGGGATGTTCGGGTGCCAGCCGATAGCCGACCGCCAGCGTCCGCACTCCCGCGGCCCGGCCCGCCTCGGTCACCATGCGGCGATGGCTGCGGAGCGAGCCGGAGCAGAAGCCGCCGCCGTGGAAAAACAACAGGACGCGGGCGGCGTCGCTGCCCGGCGCGATCGACCACTCGCCGGGCACGCCGTCGAGATCGACCGCCTCGAGCTTCACGTCCTCGGCCACCGGCCGGAACGCGCCGACCTCGTCGATCCGCTCGCGCCGTTGCGCCCATCCGACCGGCCGCGGCTTGGAGCTCAGCAAGGCGCGAATGGCGTCGATCTCGCTCTGGCCCATGAGCCTTGTCTCCTCGCGACCCGATCACAGCTTCGCGGGGTGCGCGTGGATCACCGCCTCGTTGACGGCGGTGCCCCAGCCGGCGCCGGTGGGAAGCAGGAACTCGCCGTTCTCGATCACGTAGGGCCTGGTGAGAAGCTTGGCTTTCCACGGCACCTCGTCGACGTCGAACTCCATGATGCGGAAGTTCGGGATCGCCGCGCAGAAATGCGCGCTCATCACATTGGCGAGCGGTCCGTTGAAATTGTGCGAGGCGACGTTGACCTCGTAGGCGTCGGCCATCACCGCCATCTTGCTCGCCTCCATCAGTCCGTTCCACTGCGCGTCGATGATGGCGACGTCGACCGAATGGCTCTCGAGATAGGGCTTCAGATTGCGGCGACCGAGAATGGTCTCGAGCGAGCCGATCGGCGTGGTCGTCGATTGCCGGATCAGGTTCAGCGCCTTCGCTTCGAATATGTCCATCTCGAGCCAGAGCAGGTTGAACGGCTCGACCGCCTTGGCGATGCGCCGCAGCCCTTCGGGCTTGTAGTTGAAATTGAGGTCGAGCAGGAGGCGCACGCCCGGCCCCGCGCCTTCGCGCAGCGCGGAAAGCTGCGCGACCAGCGCCTCGAGGATGTCGTCGGTGAGGTTGAGCTCGGGATGGCCGACGCCGGCGCCGGTCATGCCCGGGGCGAATTGCCGCCCGCCCTTGGCGTCGAACAGCAGCAGGTTGGTCTTGAGCGCCTTGAAGCCGCACTCGCGCGCCTCGCGCGCCGCGGCCTTGAGATCGTCGAGCGTGCGCACCGCCGGCCGGTCGATCACCTTGCCGTCGAACAGGTCGGCGCAGCGCGCGCGCAACACCCCGCAGCGCGACCAATAGACCGGCATCCGCTCGCGCACGGCGCCGCCGATGAGCTCATGGACCGGAACCCCGAGCGCCTTGCCCTTGATGTCGAGGCAGGCGTTCACGATCGCGGCGATGGCGTGCGCGGTGAGCCCGCCCGCGGTCGAACGGGTCTGGGCGTAGAGCGCCGCCTCGATGCGCGCGACGGCGCGCGGATCCTCTCCGATCAGCGCGGCGCCGAGGCCGTGGATCACCGCGGCCATTCCCCGACGGCGGCTCTCGTTGAATTCGGACCAGCCGGTGACGCCCTCGTCGGTGGTGATCTTCAGGAACGAATAGGTGTCCCAGCCGCCATCGGCGTGGAAATCCTCGAGCTTCACGATCTTCATTCACCGCCTCGCGGTCGTGCGTTTTGTCGCGCCGCTCCGGCTGACGCGGCGCGCAAAATTGTGCCATGGTTTGCGGGCATCACCAACCGGGGAGCGGAGCCGCATGCGACTGCAATGCAAGCCGTGCCGAAGCCTGCCGGTGCTGGCGGCGGTCCTGCTCGCCGCGGCGGTGCTCCCGCGCCCCGCGCCCGCGCAGACGAACGGCGTTGCCGAGATCGCGAGCTACCAGGGTCCCGACCGCGAGCAGCGGCTGGTCGAAGGCGCCAAGCAGGAGAAGGAGCTGACCTTTTACGCGTCGCTGCCGACGGACGACATCGCCGCCCTGGTCGCGGCCTTCGACAAGAAATACGGCTTGAAGGTCAAAGTCTGGCGCGCCGATTCGGAGGTCTTCCTGCGGCGTGTCGTCGGCGAGGCCAATGCCCGCCGCTTCGAGGTCGATGTGATGGCGAGCTCGAGCTCGGCGCTCGAGCCGCTCCATCGCGAGAACCTGCTGCAAGAGGTGAAATCGCCCCATCTCGGCGACCTCGTGCCCGCGGCGCTCGCACCACACCGGCAATGGACGGCGATTCATCTCAACACCATCGTCCAGGCCTACAACACCAATCTCGTCCGCAAGGAGGACCTGCCCCGCAGCTATCGCGACCTCGTCAAGCCGCAATGGAAGGGCAGGCTCGGCATCGAGGCGGAGGATTCCGACTGGTTCGCTCGCGTGGTCGCGGAGATCGGCGAAGCGCAAGGCGCGGCGGCCGGCTTGCGAGCGTTCCGCGAGATCGTAACCGCGAACGGCATGTCCGTGCGCAAGGGCCACAGCCAGCTCACCAATCTGGTCGCTGCCGGCGAGGTGCCGCTGGCGCTCACGGTCTACGGCTTCCTGGCCGAGCAGGCGAAGCGCAAGGGCGCGCCGATCGACTGGTTCGTGATTCCGCCGGCGATCGCGCGCGCCACGGGCGAGGCGCTCGCGCGCAATGCTCCGCATCCGAACGCGGCGGTGCTGTTCTTCGACTTCCTCATCGGCGACGGCCAGCAGATCCTGGCCAGCCGCCAGTTCACGACCGCGAGCCGGAAGACCGAGGCGCTCGTCGACCGCAGCCAGCTCAAGATCATCGATCCGGCGGTGCCACCCGACCAGGCCCGCAAGTGGCAGGACCTCTATCAGAGGACGATCATCGGCCCATCGCGGTGACGTTTGCCGTTGAGGCTCGCGGCGTCAAGACGACGCACGCCGCTCGTCGTCGCGCGCAAGCGGGGGCGCAGAGTGATCCATGCGGTGACCGATTCTCGACCTCAGCGACTCTCCACCGCCGCCTTCTGTTGCTCCGGCCGCAAAATGAGCTTCTGCACGCGCCAGTTCAGAATCTCGGCGACGTAGAGCTCGTTCTCGGACGGGCAGGCGATCTCGTGAATCCATCCGAACTGCTTGGGCTGCTTGCCGGAGCTGCCCAGATAGCCCAGCACCTTGCCGTCAAGGCTGAGCTTGTAGACACGCCCCGGATAGGAATCGGAGCTGTAGAGCACCTGGTTGGGTCCGGGCGTGATGCAAAGCGCCCACGGCGCGCCGGGCGTGAAGCTGCCGCCGGCCTGCAGATAATTGGTGAGGTCCGGCTTGTTGCCGATCGCCGGCTTCGCGTTCTCGTCGAACGGCACGTCGATCTTGATCTCGCGCTTGAGGTTGCCGTCGCCGTCGAACACCTGGATGCGCCGGTTGTTGCGGTCGCCGACATAGATCAGGCCCTGCGCGTCGGCGGCGATGCTGTGCACGAGGTTGAACTCGCCGGGACCCTTGCCGTGCTTGCCCCAGGACTTCAGCCATTCGCCGTTCTTGTTGTATTTGGCGACGCGCGCATTCACGTAGCCGTCGCTGATATAGATGTTGCCCTGCGGGTCCCAGGTGACGTCGGTCGGTTGGCGGAAGCGGCCGTCCACGTGCGGGAGCGGCGGATTGGCGTTGCGCTCCCATGGATGGGCCTCGCGATCGGAGGCCTCGGACTTGCGTCCGAACACCATCTCCACGCGACCTTCCGGATTGAACTTCACGACCATGTCCGAGCCCTTGTCGGTCGCCCAGATGTTGTCGTCCTTGTCCACGCGCACAGTGTGGGCATAGGCCCAGGCGTAGAGGTTCTTGCCGATCTCGCGCAGGAAGGAGCCGTCGCGGTCGAACTCGAGAATTTGCGCGGCCGTATTGCCGTAGGCCGGGCCCCGGCTCGAGCCCCCGCGCGAATAGACGAAGATATGTCCCTTGGAGTTGACGGCTACGCCCGCGGCCTCGCCGAGATGCATGTCCGGCGGAAGCTTCAGGAGATTGGCAACCGAGTCGTAGGGAATTTCCGGCGCCTGTTGCGCGAACGCCGATGGGCTCAGCAGCACGATGAGACCGGCAAGCCATCGCTTCATGAGGTGACCTCCCTGTTCGGCGGCATTGTCGCGACGAAAGGTTTATCCCACCGGTTGCCGCGAGTATACAAACAGCCGCGCGGGCGACACAATCGGATCGCGAGTGCAAAACGCTGGCGCGCCGTTGACGAGAGCAGGAGATCGCAAGCATGCGCTACATCGATGCGTTCAATCATTTCTTTCCCAAGCGCATTTACGAGTTGCTGCTGCAATCGCCGGCGGGACAGAAGGATCTCGGCAAACGCATGCGGGGAATTCCAGCGCTCTACGACGTGGATGAGCGGCTGCGCGTCGTCGAGTCCTTTCCCGACTACAGCCAGGTCATCTGCCTCGGCATGCCGGCGATCGACCGGCTCGCCGGGCCTGAAGATTCGCCGGAATGGGCGCGTGTGGGCAATGACGGGCTGGCCGACTTGGTGGCGAAATATCCCGACCATTTCGTCGGCTACGCCGCCTCGCTGCCCATGAACGCGCCCGCGGCGGCGGCCAAGGAGGCCGAGCGCGCGCTGGCGAACGGCGCGAACGCGATCCAGCTCCACACCAATGTGGACGGCGCGCCGATCGACCAGGAGGCGTTCCTGCCGATCTACGAGATCATCGAGAAGTCGGGCAGGCCGATCCTGCTGCACCCGATCCGCACGCGCGAGATGGCGGACTACCGCACCGAGACGGTGTCGAAATACGAAATCTGCAGCGTGATCGGCTGGCCGTTCGAGACCGGCGCCGCGCTCGCGCGGCTGGTGTTCTCCGGCATCATGGACCGCTTCCCGAACCTGAAGGTGATCTCACATCATCTCGGCGGCATCATTCCGTATTTCGAGGGCCGCGTCGCCCACAGCTGGGACCAGCTCGGCGCGCGCACGTCGGACGAGGATTATTCGCTCATCTTGAAGAAGCTGAAGAAGCGGCCGTTCGATTATTTCAAGGGCTTCTACGGCGACACCGCGCTCGCCGGCGCCCGCGCGCCGACGATCTGCGGACTGTCGTTCTTCGGAGCGGATCACGTGCTGTTCGCTTCGGACTGTCCGTTCGACAAGGAGAAGGGCAGGGGCTACATCCGCTCCACCATCGCGGTGATCGAGTCGCTGGAGCTGCCGCAAGCGGATCGCGAAAAGATCTGCCATGCGAACGCCGAGGCTCTGTTCGCCCTGCGGCCGCGTTGAGCTATCGAAAGGACGCGGATTCGAAACCGTTCGCCAGGGTCGGGCGTTGAAAGGGGCCTCGTCCGCCTTCGGCGGCTTCGGCCCCCGGGAGTATTCGCGTGTTGCAGGCTTACATGGTCGAGGGTGGGACGCTCAAGCCCGTGCCAGCGGACGTCGCCGCGCTCGACCAAGTCTATTGGATCGATATCTTCGAGCCGACGCCCGAGGAGCGCAAAACCGTCGAGCGGGCGCTCGGCGTCCGGCTGCGCGTCCCCGAGGAGCCGGCCCGATTCCAGATTTCCGCTCCGCTGCGTGGCCGACGATACCCTCACCATGACCGCCTTGTTGCTAACCGGCCTGGACGTTCGTCGACCGCAGCTGGTTACGGTCCAGCTCATCCGCGGCAAAGGCCCGCTCGTCACCCTGACCAAGGGCGGTCCCGGAGGGCTTGGCTGGCTGGCGCGGCAATGCGACAACTGCGTGCCGCAGGGTGCGAGCGATGCCTTCTTCGTTCTGCTCGACTTGATCGTGGAATGCACGACGGACCTGCTCGACCACCTGGCCGACGACCTCGAGCAGCTCAACAGCAAGCTCTTTCAGCATCATGCCACCCGTCGGCGCCGATTGCAGATCGACGCATCGCCGCGGCGACGCAATCGCCAGCTCGAGCTGATCCTCACCGAGCTCGGCTATTGCCGTGAGGTCTCGGTCAAACTGCGGCGCAGCGTGCTCAGCTTTCGCCGGATCGTCATCCACATGCGCGAGCAGGACGCCGGGGGCGGCTTGGCGAAAAAACTCGAAGCGTTCGAGCACGAGTTGAAGGCGCTCGCGGAAGCCGAGGAGGATTTGTCGGCCACCACCGCCTTCATGCTCGACGGCGCGGTCGGCTTCATCGGCATTCTGCAGAGCCGGTCCATAAACATCATGACCATCCTCGGCGTATTGCTCACGCCGCCGGTCCTCGTCGCCAGCATCTACGGCATGAATTTCAGACACATGCCGGAGCTCGACTGGGCCTGGGGCTACGTCTGGGCGCTCGGGCTGATGGTGATCTCGGCGCTCGTAATGTACGTGATCGTGCGCATGCGAGGCTGGCTCTAGTGTGGGGTTCAGAAGTCCGCATCATTCTCGCGGCGAGTCCGAAATGCGGACTTCTGAACCAAAGCCACACTAGATCAATAAGTTGCTAGTGTCCCTCGATTCCGAAGTTCGCAAACGAGGGTGCCGCTTAACGATGCGAACTTCGGAATCGGGACACTAGCTTTGCGTGCAGCCATTGAATGCCGCGATGCGTCCGGCTACCCTCGCGCGCGGCCGGGAGGAAACATGTTCGCGCGCTTCACTGCGGCGACGGCGATTGCCGCGGTATGCGCGGCCGCGCCGGCGTGCGCGGACGCGGTCGCCGATTTCTACCGGGGCAGGCAGATCAATCTGATCGTCGGGTACGGGCCGGGCGGCGGCTACGACGCCTATGCGCGGCTGCTGGCGCGCCATTTCGGCAAGTTCGTTCCCGGCGGCCCCGGCGTCGTCGTGCAAAACATGCCGGGCGCCGGCAGCCTGCGCGCGGTGAACTACCTCTACAACGTCGCGCCCAAGGACGGCAGCACGATCGCGATGTTCTCGCGCAACATGCCGCTCATCGGGCTGCTGGGAGGAAACTCGAACATTCAGTTCAAACCGCGTAAGTTGACCTGGCTCGGTTCCGCGTCGAGCTTCGTCAACGACGCCTACGTCCTGATCGTGCGCAGGGACGCACCGGTGAAATCGATCGACGAAGCCTGCCGTGCCGATCTTCCCCCGCTGGTGCTCGGCGGGACCGCCGAAGGCGCGACGGGCAACGACGTCCCGGTCATTCTCCGCGATACCATCCGTCTGCACGTCAAGCAGGTCGTCGGTTACCCCGACAGCGCCGCGATCTTCCTCGCCATCGAGCGCGGCGAGGTGCATGGACGCACGGTGGATATGTCGTCGGTGAAATCGGTGAAGCCCGGGTGGCTCAAGCCGGACGGCGACTTTCGCGTCCTGGTTCAGTTTGCGCGATCGACCCGGCATCCCGATCTGTCGGAGGTGCCGACCGCGCGGGAGCTCGCCAAGAGCAACACGGCGTATGCGCTGATCGAGCTCGCCGAGCTGCCCTATACGCTGTCGCGCCCCTTCGCCGCCCCGCCCGGTGTGCCGCCGGAACGCGCGCAGGCGCTGCAGCGCGCATTCCTCGCCGTTCATCGCGACACGCAATATCTGGAGGATGCCGCGCGGCTGCGCCTCGACGTGAGCCCGATCGGCGGCGACGGCGTTCTGCACGCGATCGACCGCATTGCCGACGCCCCGTCCGAGCTGCTCGACTATGTCCGCAAGCTCCTGGCCGAGACCAGGCGCGGCAGGTAGCGGACCGGCCCGAGCAGGCCGCTGTTGCAGCGGGCCGCACGCAGTCGCTGCCCAGCGGCATGACCAGACTGTCGCCGACGGGGACGCGACCGGAGAAAACGAGCGAGCGAGAAGGCAAATGCAATGAAAAGAAGCAGCGATCGAATTCTCACCACCCATGTCGGAAGCCTGCCCCGCCCCGCCGATCTGCTCGCGGCGGTCGAGGCCAAGGAGCAGGGCAAGCCGATCGACGAGAAGGCGCAGGCCGCGCGCGTGCGTGGCGCCGTGGCGGAGATCGTGCGCAAGCAGGTCGAACTCGGCATCGACATCGTCGATGACGGCGAGTTCGGCAAGCCGAGCTTCGTCTCCTACGTCAACGAGCGCCTCGGCGGCTTCGAGCTCGATACCGAGGTTCCGCGACCAAGCCCGTGGGCGGGCTCGCGCGAAGCCAAGTCTTTCCCCGAATTCTACGCCGAGGGGCACGCGGCGGCGCGCCAGAGGCACATGGTTTGCACGGCGCCCGTCACCTACCGCGGCATGGCGCAGTTGCGGACCGACATCGACAATCTCAAGGCCGCGGTCGACGGCCTCGACCCGGCGGAGGTTTTCATGCCGGCCATCTCGCCGACGAGCGCGGCGGATTGGCAGCGCAACGGCTACTATAAGACCGAAGAGGAATATCTGTTCGCCATTGCCGACGCGTTGCGGGAGGAATACGAGGCGATCGTGCAGGCGGGTTTCCTGCTGCAGGTCGACGACCCGCATCTCGTCACCTATTGGATCAAGGAGCCGGATCTCACGCTGCAGCAATGCCGGACCTGGGCCGAGTCACGCGTCGAGGCGCTCAACCACGCGCTGCGTAATATCGCCCCGGAAAAAATCCGCCACCACACCTGCTACGGCATCAATATGGGGCCGCGCATCCACGACATGGAGCTCAAGGACATCGTGGACATCATCCTGAAGATTCGCGCCGGCGCCTATTCCTTCGAGGCCGCGAACCCGCGCCACGAGCACGAGTGGAAGGTGTGGGAGACGGCCAAGCTGCCGGCGGGCAAAGCGCTCATCCCCGGCGTGATCAGCCACTCGACGGTGTTGGTCGAGCACCCGGAGCTGGTGGCCGAGCGCATCTGCCGCTATGCCGGTGTGGTGGGGCGCGAGAACGTCATCGCCGGGGCCGATTGCGGCTTCGCCACCTTCGCCGGTTCGAAGGAGGTGCACGCGAGCATCGTATGGGCGAAGTTCAAATCGCTCGCCGAGGGCGCGAAGATCGCGAGCAAGCGGCTGTGGCAATGAGACGGTCGCCGTTTTGAAGAACCGACCTCCTTCGGCAGCGTCGCCGCTGGAGCAATTTTAACGGGCAAACAGCACGACCGCGCAGGCTCCCGGCGGCAGCCTGAGAGTGCCGTCCAGTGTCACGGCGCCTGCCGCAATACGGACGACGTGCTCTTTGACAATGAGATCCAGCGGCTCACTCATGCGCGCCTTCCGTCCTATGCGGGACTACCGCCCGACAAGAGCAGCGAAGCCTCCACGCTGATCAACGTTGCCCGAGCCAGGGCGGGAGCATCGGCATCTCGGCGGCCAACGTCACGCTCGCAAACAGCATCCAGGTGCATCAGAACTATCTCACGGCACACCTCGTCCCCTCGTCGCCCGTATATCAGCAGGCCCTCGAGGCTGCCACGGCGCAGCTCTCGGCAACGCTCCCGCCGCCGGAGGCACAAAAGAAAGCGTTCGGGCTGATCGCGCAGGCCGTACAATACCAGGCAACACTCTTGTCCTACATCGACGTCTTCGCAGCCTTGCATTGATTGCCGCCGCGCTGGTCCCGCTTGCATTCCTGCTGCTGCGCGCAACGTTACGGCAGCACACGGTACGGTCCGGGCCGCCGCGAACCCGTGCCGGCCTGAGGGCTATCGGCTGATATCAGCGACTTGACGTCCATCGCGGGGAAACATCACCTCGCGAGAGAGCGGGCCAATTGGGCGTCACCGCGCAAGTAGCGGCGTACGCGCCCGCCCCGCCGTGAGCGCGAACCTATCGCCCCGCGCGCACGCGCGCGAGCAGCTCCGCCGTCGGCCAGCCGTCGGCCGGGAGGCCGAACTTGATCTGCATGTCCTTGACGGCAACGCGGCTCTTGAGCCCGAGCACGCCGTCGATGCGGCCGACGTCATAGCCGTGCTTCGTCAGGAGCTGCTGCAGCTCGCGCGTTTCCTCGAAGGTGAGCTTGGGAATATTCGCGCTGCCGCGGTGCATCGGCGGCGCGCCGTCGAGGCGGGTCGCGTAATAGGCCGCGGTCAGCGAATAGTTGAGCGACTGGTTCCACTTCAGATAGGCCTGGAAATTGTCGTAGGCGAGGAAGGCCGGGCCGAACCGTCCCACCGGCAGCACCACGGAGGCCGGTATCTTGTCGTTGGGCAGCGGCTTGCCGTCGGCGTGCGTGACGCCCCAGGCCGCCCATTGCGAGCGCGGATGCTGGATCGAAAGGTCGGACTCCTTCCAGGGGAGATTCGCGGGAACACGCACCTCCTGCAGCCACGGCTCGCCCCGCCGCCAGCCCAGATGCACGAGATATTTTCCGGTCGAGCCGATCACGTCGGCCGCGCTCCTGATCAGATTGCGCCTGCCGTCGCCGTCGTAGTCGACGGCATGCGCCATGTATTCGGACGGCATCATCTGCGTCTGGCCGAGCTCGCCCGCCCAGGAGCCGATCATCTCGTTCGCGTGCAGGTCGCCGCGCTCGATCAATCGCAGCGCGTCCAGCAGGTGTCCGCGAAACATCTCCGGGCGGCGACAGTCATAGGCGAGCGTCGTCAGCGATTTGATCGCCTGGTCCTTGCCCTGGCCGGCGCCGAAATCGCTCTCCAGTCCCCAGAAGGCGGTGATCACCGACGCGGGCACGCCGAAGTCCTTTTCCTCGCGCGCGAACAGCGCCTGGTGTTTCTTCATCTGCGCGGCACCATTCGGCAGCCGTCCGCCCGCCAGCATCTTGTCGGAAATTTCGAGGAAGTTCTGCGCGAAGAAGCGTTGGCCGCGGTCGATGTTGATGATGCGCTGGTCGAGGACCATGTAGGGCGATGCGGCCGCGATCGCGGCCGGCGAAATGCCCTTGGCGGCGGCCTCCTGCTTGAAGCTGGCGAGCCAGGGCTCGAATGCGCCGGTGTTGCGGCAGTTCGCCTGGCCGAGCACCGCGGTCGGCGCGGCGGTCAGCAGCAACGCGGACAACGCCAGGAGTGTTTGCTTCGCTCGCATGTTCATGGTCCGCATTGGCTCCGCCTGCTTCGCTCGCCGAGCCCGCCCCGTTCCGGCCGTGGCCCGTGTTGCCCGTACAACGGCAACTCGCTTATTCTCGTCGAGGAGTCGACTGACACAAAGGATGGCGGCCCCCCTGCGACCGCGGCGCATGGCCCTAGAGACGACCAATTTTCGACAACATCATGACGTCACCACCAGCGGTCCGATGCTTAAGTTCGCCAGCACTCGCGGCACGTTCAGATGCGAAGTTCGGAATCGGGACACTAGCGACATCATGACGCCCCGACCCTAGTGTCCCGGTTCCGACGTTCGTATCCCTTTGCAGTACCCGCGTGTATGAACGTCGGAACCAAAGGGACACTAGCAACTCTATGATTCTAGTGTGGCTTTGGATTTGACGTTCCTACAGGAACTCGCGGCAATGCTGGTAGGAACGTCAAATCCGCCACACTAGACCGAGTTGGAGACAGGACCATGCGAACTCGTTTCTTGATTGCGCTCGGTGTCGGTTCGGCGCTCGCACTGGGCGGCGCCGCGCTCGCTCAGCAGCCGGCACCGTCGCCCCCGCCCGCGGCGCCCGCTCCCCCGCCTGAATACGGGCCGCCGATCACGAACGAGCAGGCCAAGGCGGTCGCCGCCGCCGCCGTTGCCGAGGCCAAGAAGAACAACTGGCGCATGGCGTTCAGCATCGTCGGCCCGGCCGGCGACCTTGTCTATTTCGAGCGGATGGACGGCACGCAGATGGCCTCGATCGAGCTCGCTCACAGCAAGGCGCGCACCGCCGCGCTGTTCCGCCGCCCGAGCAAGGTCTTCGCGGATCAATATGCCGTCGGCAATACGGCCTTCACGACCTTTCCCCAACGGCCGGTGGCCTCGGAAGGCGGCGTTCCGATTGCCGTCGACGGCAAGATCGTGGGCGCCATCGGAGCGAGCGGGGGCACCGGCCAGCAGGACGGCATGGCCGCGGCCGCCGGTGCAGGCGCGGCGAAATAGCGCCCGGCAGCGACCGCCGCGCCCTTCCGGCCGTCTTCAGAAACCGCCCCGGCACGATCGGATCGTGCCCCGGAGCCCCGGGCTGCCGGCCGACCGGTGCCGGCGGTCCGGCATAAGGGTGTAGAAAATCAAGCTTTTTGCCCTTCCGCCGCGGCCGGGTCACTGCCATATAAAATGTCCGCGAGCCGCCGCCCGGTCTTGGCGGTTCACGTATAATGCCGGAACAATCGATAGCTGGAAGCCGTTTCTTCTCACCAAACCGCCTCGCTCTCTCCAACCCGGGATGGGGCATGCCGCCCGCGACCTCCTCATCTGTCCTTCGTCGCCGCCGCGACGAAGGCGATACCGCAGCCATCCGAAACGCCGTGCCGAACGATCCTCGCGCCATCTGGCGCGACAGCTTCCGCGCGGTGCGCGCGGAGACCGAGCGCCGCGCCGGCCCCCTGAGCGCCGAGGACCAGACGGTACAGTCGATGCCCGAGGTGAGCCCGACCAAATGGCACCGGGCGCATACCACCTGGTTCCTCGAACAGTTTCTTCTGCTCCCGCACCTCGCCGGCTATCGCGTCTTCGACCAGCGCTTCGCCTATCTCTTCAACTCCTATTACGTCGCGGCCGGCCCGCGTCATGCGCGGCCCAGGCGCGGCCTGCTCACGCGGCCGGCCTGTGGCGAGGTCGCCGCGTTCCGCGCCCATGTCGATGCGGGCGTCGAGCGCCTCCTCGCCACCGCCGAGGAGTCGGCCTTGCCGGAGGTGCTGCGCATCCTGGAAATCGGCCTCCATCACGAACAGCAGCATCAGGAGCTCATCCTCACCGACATCCTGCACGCCTTCGCGCAGAATCCGGTTGCGCCCGCGTACCAGCCCGATTGGCAGGCGCCTCGAGCGCGCCCGTTCCCGGCGGGCTTTGCGGAGTTGCCCTGCGGCGTCCACACCATCGGTTTTACCGGCGAGGGATATTGCTTCGACAACGAGGCGCCCGCCCACCAGGTCCTGCTGCAACCGGCGCGCATCGCGCGCGCTCTCGTCACCAATGCGCAGTGGCTCGAATTCATGGCCGACGCGGCGTATGCCACGCCGTCGCTGTGGCTCTCGGACGGCTGGGCGGTGGTCGAGGCGGAGGGCTGGAACGCGCCTGGCTACTGGCGCGAGCACGATGGCGCCTGGCTGGCGTTGACGCTCGGCGGGTTGCGCCCGGTCGATCCGGACGCGCCGGTCGCCCACGTGAGCTATTACGAGGCGGACGCATTCGCGCGTTGGGCCGGCAAGCATCTGCCGACCGAGGCGGAATGGGAGGTGGCGGCGCGGGGCAACCTCATCGACGACGCTTTCGGTCGCGTATGGCAGTGGACGCGTAGCGCCTATTTGCCCTATCCGGGCTACCGCGCCGCGGACGGCGCGCTCGGCGAGTACAACGGCAAATTCATGGTCAACCAGATGGTGCTGCGTGGCAGCTCGCACGCGACTCCCTTGGGACACGCGCGCGCGAGCTACCGCAATTTCTTCTATCCGTCGGCACGCTGGCAGTTCAGCGGGCTCAGGCTTGCCGACTATGGGGAATGAGCGCACGCGCGCGATGTGACGAGCGGAGTTGAGAGATGGCTGCACAGACTCGTGCCGCGCTACGCTACCGGCCTGGCGAGGCGGATGCGTCGCGGGAGGATTCGGCGTTCGCGCGTGATGTCGTCGCCGGCTTGACGGCGCGGCCCAAGCGGCTCCCGCCGAAATATTTCTACGACCGGGCGGGCGCGCAATTGTTCGAGGACATCACGGCGCTGCCGGAATATTACCTGACCCGTTGCGAGCTCGAGATCCTGCGCGACCGCGCGGCCGAGATGGCGCGCTTCTTGCCGGCGGGCTCGGCGTTGATCGAATTCGGCAGCGGGTCGAGCAAGAAGGTGAGGATCCTGCTCGCGGCGGCGCCGACGATTGCAGCCTATGTGCCGGTCGACATTTCCTCGCAAATGCTCGTCCAGGAGGCGGAGGAGCTTCGTCGCGATCATCCGCGCCTTGCCGTTCTGCCGGTCGAAGCCGACTTCACGCAGCCGTTCTCTCTCCCTGCGGCAGTGGCCGGGATGGCGCATACCGGATTCTTCCCGGGATCGACGATCGGAAATTTCGAGCCGCATGAAGCCTGCTCGTTCCTGCGCCACGCCGGGCGCATGCTGGGAGGCGGCGCAGCCTTGATCATCGGGGTCGATCTGGTGAAGGACCCGAGCATCCTCAACGCCGCCTATGACGACGAGGCCGGCATCACCGCCAAGTTCAACCTCAACCTGCTCGCGCGCATCAACCGCGAGCTCGGCGCCGACTTCGACCTTGCAAGCTTCAGCCACCACGCCTTCTACAATTCCGAGCGCCACCGCATCGAAATGCACCTCGCCAGCAAGAAGCGCCAGAAGGTGCGGGTGGCCGGCCGGGCCGTCGAGTTCCGCGCCGGCGAGACGATCCACACCGAGAACAGCTACAAATATACGATCGAGTCCTTCGGTGCCCTGGCGCGCGGCTCCGGATGGACTCCGGTCGCCGTCTGGACCGACGCCGGCGCAAATTTCTCCATCCAGGCGCTGGTATTCGAGGAGAAGTAGCCCGGATACGTCGTGGTATCTTGCCCCCATGCCGATCTGCGAAGCTGATCCTTGGCGCCTGCAATATTTCGTTGACGCGAACTGCCCGCCCGGCGTGAACATTCCAACCGAGGACAGCGACGCCTGGCTCTGGTATCCGGACCACCGCTGGGTCTACGACAAGATCGCGGTCGCGGCGAGCCAGGGCCTCGATGCCGGCCCGCACGGCGTGACGCCGCCCGCCTATCCGGTGTTCTCAAAGCCGATCACCAATCTCAAGGGCATGGGCATTGCGAGCCGCGTCCTCCACTCGCAGGCCGACTACGAGCAGAGCCTCACGCCCGGCCACATGTGGATGACGCTGCTGGACGGCCGCCACGTCAGCTCGGACGTCGCCGTGGTCGCGGGCGAGCCACGCTGGTGGCGCCATGTCACCGGGCGGCCGGGCGGGGAGGGAACGTTCGACTATTGGACCGTGCATGCTGCCGGCGACCCGGCCATCGAGGACTATTGCGGCGCCTGGATCCGCAAGCATCTGCCCGGCTATAGCGGCATCCTCAACACCGAGACCATCGGCGGCCGCATGATCGAGGTGCACCTGCGCATGAGCGACCAGTGGCCGGACCTCTACGGCGCCGGTTGGGTCGACGCGGTCGTACGTCTCTATCACGAGCGGCGTTGGGTGTTCGCCGATGACGACCGGCGCGACGGATACAGCGTGGTGCTGTTCGGGCCGCACGGGGAGCGCTATCGCCACCCGCCGCCCGCGCTCGCGGCGCAGGTGCGGCAGCTCTCGGGCGTGTCGAGCGTGCAGATCACGTTCGATGAGGACAAGGAGCCCGACCGCCACGCCATGCCCCCCGGCGGCTTCCGCCTCGCAGTCGTGAATGGCTGGGACCTGCAAGCCGCTCGTGCTGGGCGCGAGATCCTGCGCACGCACTTTCTCGCCCGCGCGGCGTGATTGCTACGCCGTTCCGCGCCTTTGCCGATCCGACATACGTTGCTAAAAGAGCGTCGAACCAAGCGAGGGCGTGCCCATGAAAATCGTCGGTTTCGAAGCCAATGGCGGACTGCATCTCGGTGTGGTCGAGGGCGACCAGGTGATCGATCTGCAGGCGGTCGACAAGACCATCCCCGGCGATCTCGGCGAATGCCTGCGCCGCGGCAACGGCGACTTGTCGGCGCTCAAGGATGCCGCCAGGCGCGCACCCGCGGCCGCGCGCCGCCCGCTCGCGGGTTTGCAATTCGGTCTGCCGGTGGCGGCGCCCGGCAAGGTCATCTGCCTCGGCTTGAACTACCTCGATCACGTCAAGGAAGGCTCGCAGCGCGACAACGTTCCGAAATTCCCGACCATCTTCATGCGCGGCAACACCTCGCTGGTGCCGCACCGGCAGCCGATCATCCGCCCGAGAGCCTCCGAGACGCTCGACTACGAGGCCGAGCTCATCTTCGTCGTTGGCAAGCAAGCGAAGCACCTCACCGTCGCGAACGCCTATTCCTGCATCGCCGGCTATTCCTGCGGCAACGAAGGCTCGGTGCGCGAATATCAGCGCAAGACCACGCAATGGGACATGGGCAAGAATTTCGACCGCACCGGCGGCTTCGGTCCGTGGATGGTGACGGCGGACGAGCTTCCTCCCGGCGGCAAGGGACTAAAGATCCAGACCCGGCTCAACGGCGAGGTCATGCAGTCGGACAACACCACAACATGATGTTCCCGGTGGCCGAGACCATCGCCTACATCACGCAGGGCATCACGCTCGAGCCCGGCGACATCGTCTTCACCGGAACGCCGTCGGGCGTCGGCCATGCGCGCAAGCCGAACCCGGTCTGGATGAAGCCGGGCGACGCCTGCGAGATCGACATCGAGGGCGTCGGCGTGCTGGTCAACCCGATCGAGGCGGAGAAGTAACAGAAAACGCGATGTGACCGTCGTCCCCGCGCAAGCGGGGACCCATATTCCAGAAACCGCGGTTATGGATCCCCGCTTTCGCGGGGATGACAGAACGGGTTGCTGAGCATCAGCCTTTCATCCCCCGATCCGGAGACTGCCATGGCCAGCTTGAACGTTGTTTCGATCTGCGGCTCGCTCCGCAAAGGCTCGTACAATGCCATGGTGCAGCGGGCGTTGCCGTCGCTCGCGCCGGAGGGCATGACGATCACGCCGGCTCCCTCCTTTGCCGAGTTTCCGCTCTACAACGCCGACATCCAGAACTCGACCGGCTTTCCGGCGCCCGCCGTCGCGCTCGCCGATGCGATCCGCGCGGCCGACGGCGTGATCTTCTGCACGCCCGAATACAATTTTTCCATTCCGGGCGGGCTGAAGAATGCGATCGACTGGGTGTCGCGGCAGCCGAACCAACCGTTCGCCGGCAAGCCGGTGGCGCTGCAGTCGGCCTCGCCCGGCCCGGTCGGCGGCGCGCGCGTGCAATACGACCTGCGCAAGGCGATGATGTTCCTCGATGCCTTCACGCTCAACAAGCCGGAAATCTTCATCGGAAATTGCGCGTCCAAGCTCGACGAGAAGACCGGGGAGATCAAGGACGAGGCGACCCGCGGCTTCATCAAGCAGCAGCTCGCGGCCTTTGCCACCTTCATCGCGCGCGTCGCGCCGAAGGGCTGAGCTCTGTCTCCATCCTGGCACGCCGTCGTCCCCGCGCACGCGGGGACCCACA
Organism: uncultured Alphaproteobacteria bacterium; assembly: GCA_963758945.1. Taxonomy (GTDB): domain Bacteria; phylum Pseudomonadota; class Alphaproteobacteria; order Rhizobiales; family Xanthobacteraceae; genus VAZQ01. Next base: position 863,070 of record CAVWXY010000006.1, read on the forward strand.
TCCCAGAGACCGTGGTTATGGTTCCCCGCAACGGGGTCCCCGCGACGCAAGCGTCGCGGGGGGCCCCTCGCGGGGATGACAGCCGATATTGTGGCCCGCGCTTGCCCATGCGAGGCCGAGAGTAGCCTTGCCCGGCCGTACCGTTTCGTTATCAATTCGAATTCGGCGCCCTGGCGGGCGCCGCTCTTCGAGGGGGATCATCCGTGGCCGACCAGCAACTCGACGTGCTCGTGATCTGCGGCTCGTTGCGCAAGGGCTCCTACAATGCCGCGCTCGCGCGCACCTTGCCGGCGCTGGCGCCGGCCGGGCTCGCGCTGCGCCCTGCGTCGTCGTTCGAGAACTTTCCGATCTACAACCACGACATCCAGGACGCGACCGGCTTCCCCGCCGAGGTCAACGCCTGGGCCGACGCGATCCGCGGCGCGGACGCCCTGATCATCGTCTCGCCCGAATACAACTGGTCGATTCCCGGCGGGCTGAAGAACGCCATCGACTGGGTGTCGCGCATGAAGGAGCAGCCGTTCAAGGACAAGCCGGTGGCGCTGCAGTCGTGCGCCGGCGGCATCCTCGGGGGCTCCCGCATGCAATATCACCTGCGGCAGTCGCTGACCTCGGTCGATGCCATCCTGTTCGGCCGGCCCGAGGTCATCGTCACCTTCGCCGCGCAGAAATTCGATCCAAGCACGCTCGAGCTCAAGGACCAGACCGCGCTCGACCTGATCAAGCAGCAGCTTTCGAGCTTTGAAAAATTCGTCCGCCGCCTAGTGCGGCGGATTTGACGTTCCTACCAGCGTTGCCGCGAGTCCGTCGTAGGAACGTCAAATCCAAAGCCGCACTAGGCCATGGACTCATTAAAGCGCATCCAAATTCTTGCTGAGGCAAGTTTTATGGATGCAAGGAAGTTTTCCGGGGTTTTGTCGTAGCGTGTCGCGATCGCGCGAAAATGCTTGAGTTTATTGAAGAAGCGTTCGACCAGGTTGCGGTAGCGATACAGGAATGACGAGAATGCCGGCACGTGGTGGCGGTTGGGCATGGGCTTGATGCAGGCCCAGGCACCGCGCGCAGTCAAGTCTTGGCGCAAGGCGTCGGAGTCATAGGCGGCATCGCCCAGCAGGATGTCGCCTTGGCCGAGCGAGGCCAGCATGTCAGCGGCGGCGCGGCCGTCATGGGCTTGGCCTTCGGTCAGCTTGAGCGCGATCGGCAGGCCGCTGGCATCGACCAGCGCATGGATCTTGGTCGTCAGCCCGCCCCGCGAGCGACCCATGCAACGGGATCGATCGTCTTTTTTTGGGTGTTGGCAGCGTGCTGATGCACGCGGATGCTCGAGGAGTTGATCATCTGGATGTCGCCATCGTAAGCCTTTGACACGGCCACCAGAATCCGATCCCACACGCCGGCGCGCCGCCACCGGTTGAAGCGGTTCACGCAGGTCGTATACGGCCCGTAGCGCTCCGGGATGTCGGCCCACGGCGCGCCCGTGCGCAGCCGCCAGAAGATGCCATTGAGCACACGCCGATCGTCGACCCGCGGCACCCCGCGCGGCTTGTTCGGCAACAACGGTTGGATCACCGACCATTCAAAGTCCGTCAGATCAAAGCGCGCCATCGCAGCCTCCCTCGTTCAGGAGGCTTGAATTCAGAGTTTCCCAGATTCTGAGAATCCCCTTTATGAGTTCATGACCTAGAGTCATAGAGTTGCTAGTGTCCCTTTGATTCCGAAGTTCGCATCAGAGGGTGCCGCGGGGTTTGCGAACTTCGGAATCGGGACACTAGCCCCGAAGGAGTAAGCCATGTCCCGACTGTCCGGCCGCACGGCCATCGTCACCGGCGGAGCGAAAGGGATCGGCCGGCACTATTCGCTGGCGCTCGCCGCCGAAGGCGCCCGCGTCATGATCGCCGACATTGCCGACGGCACCGAGGTCGCCCAGGAGATCGCCGCCAGGCACGGGGCCAATTCCGGCGCGAGCATGCTCGCCGACGTCAGTGAGGAAGCCTCGGTCAAGGCGCTGGTCGCCGCCACCATGGAGCGGTTCGGCAAGATCGACGTCCTGGTCAACAATGCCGCCCTGTTCGCGCCGCTGCAGGAGACGAAGTGCACCGAGATCGACGCCGGGCTGTGGGACAAGGTCATGGCGATCAACCTGCGCGGGCCGTTCCTGATGGTGAAGCACGTCGCCCCGCACATGATCGCCCAGGGCTACGGCAAGATCATCAATATCGGCTCGGGCACCGCCTTTCGCGGCATTCCCTGGATGCTGCATTACGTCACGTCGAAAGGCGGCATCATGGCGTTCACGCGCGCCCTGGCGCGCGAGCTCGGCTCCCACGGCATCCGCGTCAACACGCTGGCGCCGGGCTTCACCTTGAGCGACACCGTGGTGAGCGAGAATCCGGGCCACGTGAACACCGCCCGCGCCCGCGCCGTGCAGTCGCGCGCGCTGCAGCGCGACGAGCATCCCCAGGACCTGCTGGGCGCTTTGGTCTTCCTCGCCGCGGCGGACAGCGATTTCGTCACCGGCCAGACGCTGGCGGTCGACGGCGGCAACGTGAACACCTGACCCCCGAGGGCGCTGGGCCCGAGCAGCGAAATAATGCGGTATCACGGCCTTCCGGCAGGAGATAGTTTCATTATATACTAATTGTCTGTTTTGGATTATTCTAATCTGGAGACGCCCAGACCGACCAAGGGAGAGCCGCTATGGCGAGCGCGACCGCGACCCAGCAGGCCGATACCAAGGCCCCAGGCCCCAGGCACAATATCGAGGCGATGCGCGAGGAATATTATCAGCGTATCGCCAAGCACGGCATGACGCCGCTGTGGAAGGTGATGGCCAGCGTCGTCACCAAGGAGCCGGTGACTCGCTGCCAGCCGGTGATCTGGCATTACGACGACATCAAGCGCCTGGTGATGGAATTGGGCGGGCTGATCACGGCGGAAGAGGCCGAGCGCCGCGTGCTGATCCTGGAGAACCCGGGAATGCCGGGCGAGTCGCGCGCCACCAACACGCTGTTTGCCGGCGTGCAAATGATCCTGCCGGGCGAGGTCGCCCCGGCGCACCGCCACGTGTCGTCGGCCATCCGCTTCGTGCTGGACGGCGAGGGCGCCTATACCGCGGTCGAGGGCGAGAAGGCCTTCATGGCGCCCGGCGACTTCGTCATCACCGCGAACTGGGCGCCGCACGACCACGGCAACACATCGGACAAGCCGATGCTGTGGCTCGACGTGCTCGACTTTCCGCAGGTCAACTTCTTCGAAACGTCGTTCGCCGAGCAGTTCAAGGAAGCGACCCAGCCGACCAGCCGCGGGAATGGCGACTCGCTCGCCTTCTACGGCTCCGGCGTGCTGCCGGACGGCGCGCCGGCGCATATGAACCGCAGCCCGGTGATCAACTACACCTACGCGCGCACGCGACCGATCGTCGAGCGCATGATGAAGGCCGGCGACATCGATAAGCGTCATGGGGCGCGCGTGCGCTACGCCAACCCGATCAACGGCGGGCCGGTGCTGCCCACCATGGGAGCGAGCCTCGCGTTGTTCTCGAAGGGCTTCAAAGGCGAGAAATACCGAGCGACCGATGGCACCGTCTTCGTCTGCGCCGAAGGGCAGGGCACGACCACCGTCGACGGCAAGGCGCTGGACTGGGGGCCGAACGACGTGTTCGTGGTGCCGCCGTGGAAGCATTACTCCCACCAGGCGGCCAAGGAGTCGGTGCTGTTCTCGATCTCCGACCGCCCCTCGCAGGAAGCGCTCGGCATCTGGCGCGAGGACAGCGGCAGCGCGCATTAGGCGGGCACCGCGATCGAGCAATCCCCGTCATTCCGGGGCGCCGCGAAGCGGCGAGCCCGGAATCCATAACCACGGCCCGCGACTATGGATTCCGGGTTCGCGCCTTCCGGCGCACCCCGGAAAGACGGCGGCTCGATGGTACGCCCTTGGAAACAGCGCTAGGGCACCGACGCGGACTTCGCAATCCTCCGCTAGGACCGCGCCTGCGCCTTGATGGCGCCCGCTTTGGGCTGGCTGCGACTGCGCATGTAATCGAATATGAGCAGCGCGGCGCCGCCGCCGAGGCCGATCCAGTCGAGCAGCTCGGCGCCGCGGAAGGCATCGGCCGGGATGAGGATGGCGATCGCGGCGGTGCCGTAGAGGAGCCGCGAGAGCAGGGACATGGGCGCCCAGCCATAACCCACGACCGCCGCCGTGCCGACGAGAATCCCGAGCAGGTTGCGCGCGAGGTCCCAGCCGATCAGCCAGAGCGGACCTTCCATCAGCAGGGTGGGCTCGAGCACGAACAGGAACGGAATGAAGAAGGTGCTCCATCCCACCACGACCGCGGTCCATCCTGTGGTCCAGCCCGAGACGCGCGCGATATTGGCGGCCGCATAGGCGGCAATCGCCACCGGCGGCGTGATCATCGACAGCATGCCGAAATACATGACGTACATGTGGGCCGCCATCGGCGTGACCCCGAGCTTGACCAGCGACGGCGCCAGCAGCGTCGCGGTGAGCACGTAGACGCTGATCGTCGGCATGCCCATGCCGAGGATGATGCTGATGCCCGCGGTGAGCAGCAGCAGCACGAACAAGCTTTCGCCGCTGATGGCGATGAGCTGGAGCGTCAACCCGAACGAGATGCCGGAAATGTTCAGTGCGCCGACCACCATGCCGGCAGCCGCGCCGATCAGCACGATATCGAGCGCGGCGCGGCCGGTGTCGAGCACCGCGCGCACGATCTCGCCGACAGAGTTTCGTTTGCCGCGATAGCCGAAAATCAGGCAGAGCACGATCAGGATGGCGGTCGAGTAGATGGCCGCCCGTTCGATCGGGATCTGGAAAACCTCCGGGTACGCGATGGTGACGATGAGAAAAGCGATCGGTATAGGAAAATGCCAGCCCGATTTGATGACTTCGAGGAACGACGGCACGTTGTCGACCCGGGCGGCTCCGATGCGATGCTTGGCCGCTTCCAGATCGACGTGCATGAACAGCGCGGCGTAGTAGAGCAGCGACGGAATCGCGGCCGCGATGCAGACCGTGCCGTACGAGACCTGCAGAAATTCGGCCATGATGAAGGCCGCCGCTCCCATCACCGGCGGCATGAGCTGGCCGCCGGTCGAGCCGACCGATTCGATCGCGGCTGCGCGGTACGGCGAGAACCCCGACCGCACCATCAGCGGGATGGTGATGATGCCGACCGCCACGACATTGCTCACCGCCGCGCCCGAGATCATCCCGAACAGCGCCGAGCCGACGACCGCGATCTTGGCGGCGCCGCCGCGGAAATGCCCCATGCCCGACATGGCGATATCGGCGAAAAAGGCCGCGCCCCCGGTGCGGCCGAGCACCTGGCCCATGAGCGTGAACGGCACCACGATCAGGATCGCCACCCCGAGCAGCGGCCCGATCATGCCGTTGACGTCGAGGCCGAGATAGACCAGCAGGCGCTCGGGTGTGACCGGGCGGGTTGCGAAGTCTCCCGGGAGGTGGGGACCGACGAAGACATAGACGATGAGGATGACGATGATGGCGACGAGCGTTGCGCCGGCGGTGCGGCGCGTCGCCTCGAGCACGAGCAGAACGAGGATTGCGCTGCCGATGATGCCTTCGAGCGGCAACAGCGCGAGCTCGTAGGTCAGCGGCTCGTAGCGGACGGCGATGTACAGGCAGATGACCAGCGACAGCGCGGCGGCGATCCAGTCGAACCAGCGCATCGCCCATGCCCTGCTGCCGACGGCGGTCCATGCGAGGGTCACGCCCAGGCACGCGATCAGCGCCAACGGGATGGGAGCGGACGTGGCAAAACGATAGACGAGATAGGCGGCGATGCCGAATGAGGCGATGACGCCGCCCCAATCGAAGCGCGACGGCCGACGCATTCCGCCGCCGATGAAGCAGAGCGCGAGCGCAAGCCCCATGCACACCGCCAGCAGCTGCTCGGTATAGAACGCGAGCCCGAACACGCGCCGGGGGACATCGAGCACCCAGCCGACGACGCAGATGAGCAGCAGCGCCTGGAGAGTATCCGTCGCGACGACGGTCGCCCGCGATACGGCGGAGGCTGGCTTCGCCGCATCCGCAGGCGGTCGCTCTTCGTTCACTGGAACGCCTTGGCTTCGATGTGCTTGTCCTTGAAGTATTTCAAGGCGCCGGGATGGTATGGAAAGTCGTACTTCTTGTTGAGTCCGGCCGCCGAGAACTCACGCAGGTTGGGAGCGACGGCGATCATGTCGGCCTTGTTGGCCTCCATCGTCTCGATCACCTTGTACACCACGTCGTCGGGGACCTTGGCGTTGGTGAACAGGATATTGTCGATGGTGTAGGTCTTCATCGGCTTCTCGACGCCGACGAAGATCGGTCCGGGCGCGATGTCGCTGAGATAGCCGTAGGGCGAAATCTTGCGGGCCGCGGCGATTCCCGGGAACTCCGGGATTGCCAGGAAGCGGGTGCCGCCGACGGTCACGTCGACTTCGCGAACCTTCGGCGCGCCGAAGGCGAACATGAACATGTCGGCCGCCCCGGCGACGAAATCATCCGCCGAGCGCATGACGTTCGGAACCAGCACCGGCTTGATGTCGCTCTCGGTGAGACCGCCGGTCGCTAGGATGGCGCGCGACATCGGATCGAGCGCGCGCATGGCGGAATAGCCCATCGTCACGCGCTTGCCGCGCAGATCGGCGACGGTGTGCATGTTGCTGTCCTTGCGCACCCAGAACCCGGTCTTCAGCGTATAGACCGGACCGATCATGCGCAGGTTGGGCTGGCCGTTGTTTGCGAGCGCGATTCCGAGCTCGGGGGCGTTCGCCATGGCGAAATCGGCCTCGCCGCGGCCGACGATCGCAATCATCACGGATTCGCCGGCTGTGGCCTGGACTAGCGTGTTGAGTCCGCCCTTTTCCTTCAGCACCTTGGAGATGGCGGAGCTGGTCGTGTGATTGATGGTTCCGGGTTGCATCGCGGCGAAACCGAAGGTTTGGGCGTTCCCGGCGCCGCTCGCGAATGCGAGCGCGGCCGCGCCGACGCAGGCCGCGATCAGATATCGTGCTGTTGGCATGCTAGCTCCCTCCTTGGTCGTGCTTTTTTCTGCGGCATTCGCCCCGACCGTTTGGCGCCGATAATTTGATTCAATTCACCGGCTGGGGCGCGATGCCGTGCTCCTTGAAGTACTTCACGGCGCCGGGGTGATATGGGACCTCGTACTGCTTGTAGGCGAACGCCGGCGTGAATTCGCGCAGCACCGGCTGCACCGCGACGAGCTCGGCCTTGTTGTTCACCATCGTGTCGAGGATCTTGAAGACGAGCTCGTCGCTGGTCTTGGCGCTGGTGAAGATGAGGTTGTCGAAGCTGTAGACCTTCATCGGTTTTTCCACGCCGACGAAGACCGGGCCCGGGCCGACCTCGGTCAGGTAGCCCCAGCGCTCGATCTTGCGGGCGGCCGGCATCCCCTGCTCGTTGATTTCGGTCATGCGTATGCCGCCCACCGTGGCGTCGACCTCCCGCACCTTCGGTGCGCCGAAGGCGAAGTAGAATGTGTCAGCCGCGCCGGAAGTAAAATCGTCGGCGCTGCGGATGACGTTGGGCACGAGAACGGGTTTGATGTCCTTCTCGGTGAGACCGGCGGTCGCCAGGATGGCGCGCACGGTCGGTTCGAGCGCCCGCATGGCGGAAAATCCGTACGGCACCCGCTTGCCCTTGAGGTCCGCAACCGTCCGCATGCCCGAGTCTTTGCGCACGAAGAATCCGACGCGCAAGGCGTGAGCCGCGGCGATGATGCGCAGGTCCTTAAAGCCTTTCGACAGGCCGTCCTGCACCTCCATGGCGTTGGAGATGCCGATCTCGGCCTCGCCGCGGGCGACCATGGGAACGATCACCTGGTCTCCGGCGGTCGGCTGCACGAGCACGTTCAGTCCGGCCTTTTCCTTGAGCACCTTGGCGATCGCCGACGCCGTGGTGTGGTTGAGGGTGCCGGGTTGCAACGTGGCGAAGCCGTAGGTCTGCGCGCCCGCCGTTCCGGCGCTGGCCGCCATGGCCGCGACCGCGATCAATGCCGCGGCCAAGCTTTTCGCAGTTGCAAGCGCACGGCGTGCGATGGTGGATTGCATGCGTTCCCTCCGCTGATACGTCCTAGTTTCTTGGCTCGGGAGCGGCGCCGAGCGCGTCGGCGCGCGTTCCCTTGCGTGGAGCGTCGACGATATTTGCACGACGTGCCGGACAATGCGAGTTACAATGATCGGCTGGTGGGCGGACCGGGCGGGCGGGCGCGTCGGATGGTCGCATCGTTCATTCATGATATCCAACCCCAGCGCGTCGTCTTCGCTGCGGGCGCGATCGAGCGCGTCGGCGACGAGGCGGCGCGCCTCGGCTTGCACCGGGCGCTGGTGATCGCGACGCCCGGCAGCGGTGCGCGCCTCGGCGCGCAGTTGGTCGAAATTCTGGGCGCGCGCTCGGCGGGGCTGCACGCGCGTGCGGCGGTGCACGTGCCCAAGCCGGTGGCGGACGCGGGCGTCGCGGCGGCACGCGCGGCCGACGGCCTGGTCGCGGCCGGCGGCGGGGCCGCCATCGGGCTGGCCAAGATCATCGCCCGCGACCTCGGCGTGCCCATTCTCGCCGTGCCCACCACCTATTCCGGGTCCGAGGCCACCGCGATCTGGGGAATGAGCGAAGGTGAGCGCAAATTCACCGGCAAGGATACCCGCGTGCTGCCGCGGACCATCGTCTACGACCCCGACCTGACGCTGGCGCTGCCGCCGGCCGTCAGCGCCGCGAGCGCCATGAACGCCATCGCCCATTGCGTCGAGGGGCTGTGGGTGGCCGACGGCACCCCGTTCCTCGCCGCGCTCGCCACCGACGCCGTGCGCCGCTTCGCCGCGCATGTGCCGCGCCTGCTCGCCGACGGCTCCGACCGCACGGCGCGCGCGGAATGTCTCGTCGCCGCCTGGCTGGCCGGCACCGTGCTCGCCGCCGGCACCGCCCTGCAGCACAAGCTCGCCCACGTGCTGGGCGGGCTCGGCCTGCCGCACGCCGAGACCCATGCGATCATCCTTCCGCACGTGACCCGCTTCAATCTTGCGGCCGCGCCGGAGGCGAAGGCGCGTCTCGCCGCGGCGCTCGGCGGCGATCCCGCCGACCGGCTGGCCGCCATGCTGGCGGGCTTTCCGCTCCCGCAGCGGCTGCGCGAAGTCGGCTTCGACCGCGACAAGATCGGTTTCGTCGCCGACGAAATGGCGGCGCTGGTGATCGCCACGCCGCGTAAGGTCTCCGCCGCCGACGTGCGCGCGCTGCTCGCCGCCGCGTATTGACCGCAGTCACCGGCGAGATCACCGGCCGCTGTGCGTGCCCTTGATCGCGTCGCCGTCGAGCTTGGTGAGCGGCACGAACGAGACGCGGCCGCCGTGGTAGATGTCCGAGCGCGCGACGCTGATCGCGCCGTCGGCGGCTTGCCGCTTGGCGACCTTGAGCACGTGCTGGGCCCCGGGCGGTCCGACCGGGATCACCATGATGCCGTCCGGCTTGAGCTGCTGCAGCAGCGGCGGCGGAATGTGATCGATGGCGCAGGTGACGATGATCTTGTCGAACGGCGCCTCGCGCTCCCAGCCGTAATAGCCGTCGGCGTTGGTGGTGGTGATGGCCTTGAACTCGGTGTAGCCGCGCTCGATCAGCGCGTCGTAGAGACGGCGCGTGCGCTCGGCCAGCGGCTTGATGATCTCGATCGACCACACCTTGTCGGTCAGATTGGCGAGATAGGCCGACTGGTAGCCGGAGCCGGTCCCGATCTCGAGCACCTTGTCGCCCGGCTGCACTTCCATGGAATTGGTCATGCGCGCGACCGTGTGCGGACCGGTGATCGTCACCCCGTAGCCGATATTGAGGTAGTGCCATTCATAGGCCCGGCCGAGATTGGGCTTGGTGACGAATTCCTCGCGCGGGGTGAGCAGGTAGGCGCGGATATCGCGCTTGTCCCAGATGTCGCGATTGGCGAGAAGCTGCTCGAACCGGTCCCAGCGCGGCCCGAGGAAGGCCGGATCCTCGCCGCGGTTCTTGGCCATCCAGGCGATGAACTCGGACCGGGTGTCCGTCGGCGGGCTCGCATTCCAGTCGTAAGCGACGGGCACGTTCGCGACCGCCGGTGCGGGGAGAACGCTCGCGGCTACGGCGGCCATCACGAAGCGACGGCGGCTGAACGGGCGCGCTAGGCTTATCACGCCAGACGAGTCGGACTTCACGGGACAACCCCTGCTTCGACCGGCCGCAACGTGCCCTGGCTTAAGTGGCCGCGACCCCGCTTTCAAGCGGCCGGCTGGCGCGCCGCCAAACGGCCCCGGCCGCGCCGTCAGTCGCCGCCTCGCGGCGGCTCGACCCGGAAGCCCTCGCCGCCCTCCAGCGCGATGCGCCCTTGCGCCACCGCCGCGGCCCAGCGCGCCGTCCGCGCCAATCCGCCGAACGAGAAGAAGTGCGGGGCGATCTCGCCGAGATGGCGGTCGGCGCGCGCCTGCGCCAAGGCACGCACCAGGGCGTCGGGCGCCGACATGGCGAAGAGCTGGCGCACCAGCCCGGCCTGCCGGGCAAGGCCCTGGGCGGACGCGCGCACGCCGCAGCGGCGCGCAAAGCGCAGCAGGGTCGCGAGGTTGGTCGGTCCGGCGAGGCCGACGCGCACGGGGTGCTCGACCCCGAACTCGCGCAAGCGTAGGAGCCAGGCAAGGATGGCGGGTGCGTCGAAGCAGAACTGGGTGACGATATGCACCGCCAGCCCGGTGGTCTCCGCGGCGCGCAGCTTGTCGGCGAGCGCGCGGTCGAGGTCGAGCTGCGGGATGCGCGGGTGGCCATCGGGATAGCCGGCGATTCCGATCTCCACCGTGCCGTGGCGCCGCAGCGCGCCGCTGTCGATCACCTCGACCGAGCTGTGGAAGTCGCCGGCGGGTTGATCGCGATCGCCCGCGATCACCAGCACGCGCCGCACCCCGGCTTCGCCGCTCACGCGGGCGAGGAAATCGTCGAGGTCGCGCGCGGTCGCAAAGTTGCGCACCGCAAGATGCGGCACCGGCTCGAACCCGGCCTTGTGCAGCCGGATCGCGGCTTCGATCGGCTCCTGCATGGAGCGGGTCGAAACCGCGCTGACATAGACGCGCGTGCCCGCCGCCGCGATATCGGCCAAGTCGGAGACATCGTCCTCGCTTGGCCGCGTCGCCTCGAGCGAGAAGCCGAGCATGAAGTCGGCGATCGCCGCGATCGGTTCGCTGCGATCCGCAGGCATGATCGCTGGCGAGATGGTGGTCATTGGCATTCGTCGCTGCCGCTAACTCGGTGCGCTCCCCTTCCCCTTGCAGGGAGGGGTTGGAGGTGGGGGTCGCGCGTGTGGCGACGCAGGTGCCTCATCCGTTCGATCCGTGGCACTGCCGGTGCGCTAATCTCTCGATCCCCACCTCTAGCCCCTCCACGAGGGAGGAGGGGAACGGAGAGAGTTCGGCGCTCCGCTCACTCGCGCCGGCGCGAGATCACGTAGGACTCGTCGTAGAACCAGAGTCCGCCGTGCTCGCGCAGAACCTCGCGCGTCGCCTCGAGATAGCGTCCGTCGGCGACCGCGTCTCCGAGGCGATGATCCTCGACCTGCGCCACGTAGATCGCCGCGTTCCAAGCGGCAAACAGCGTCGAGGTTCCGATCGACAGGTCGGAAATCTCCGACGGCAAGGTGTGCATGTCGTAGCGGAACAGCGAGCGGTTGTCGGCATAGGCGTTGAAGTTGAGCTCGCGCCCGGCCGGGCCGAGCTCGTGCTTCACCGCCTTCATGATCTGGTGCCGGTCGTGGATGAACGGATTGTCGCCGGGCCACAGCTTCTGGATGATCTCGAGGCCGGGATCATGGCCGTGCGAATGGATGGCGATGAGCCGCCCGCCGGGGCCGAGCGCTTTGGCGAGCGGCGCGATCACGCGCTTGGCCTTGAACTCCAGCGACGCCCGCGCGCGGTAGGGCTGCGAGGCGATGACCAGGTCGTAGTTGGCCACCGTGCCGCCGGGGCGCGGGATGATCGGATCGAGCAGGAACTTGTGATCGTCGCGATAGAGCACCAGCACCACCGGCCGCTCGTAGACCGGGTTGCCGGTCTTGGGGCTCACCCCGGCCTTCCAGTTCTGCGACAGGAACGGCACCAGATCGGTGATCTGCTGCTCGAAACGGTAGGCGGAATGCCGGTCAGCGGCACTTCGTGCCAGACCATGCTGGAGGCCGCCGACAGCGATTTCACCGCGAGCCAGGGCGCATCGGCATAGGCGAGGTTGGTCAGCACCAGCACGGTCGCCGGATGCTCGAAGAAGCGGTCCGACATCTTCTGCAGCGCGAGGCGGACGTCCTCGAGGCTGATCTCCTTGCCGACGACGTAGAACGGCGTGTGCGGAAAGCGATCGTGCATCGCGCGCATCACCCGCAGCAGCACGGTGCCGTCGCCGACGCCGGCGTCGAACACGCGCATCGCCGGCGGGCGCGGATGGATGTTGGCGAGCTCGAGCGCGACGCGGCTGGCCACGACCCATTTCTCGCTGCAGGTATTGACGAACAGCAGATATTTCTGCCGGTTGTCGAAGAAGCGGAAGTTGCGCTGCGGATCGGGCCGGCCGGGCGGGCGCGCGACTCCGGCTGGCGGCTGCCGGCGCGGGCGGGCGTCGCGCGGACGCTCGATGATGGTCGGGCGCGCCGCCGGCGGCCGCCGTGCGGTTGCTGCGCCATGAAACCGCGGATGCGGTCGAGCGTGTCGGTGGTGATGCGGCCGCCGTTGCGCAGGCGCGCGGTGAGCTTGCCGTCGTTGACGGCCCGCCGGCCGAACGTCGATTCGGCAAGGCCGCTGTGGCGGCAATATTCGGCGATTTCCTGCAGCAGTTCCTGGGCGTTCATGGCAGACGCCTCGATTGGGGTTTTCTCCGGCGCTGCGCGGGACGGTTGTTGCCACCGCTTGTGCGGCGCGCAGCAAACGGCAGCCAAGCAAGCGATGTAAAATGCGTCAACCACAAAGCATCCCACTGCCTCAGTGGGACGGATAATGGGCTATATACCACAGGCCGGAAATACTGATGTTTCCTGGCTTGGGGCGGGCGCACTGACCCGCATCATGGGTCAGATATGGGCTCGTGGGAAGTATCCCACAAGAGAGTGGGCGGTGTGCCCGGGACCGGTATCGGTCGAGGTGAAGGTGGCTTTGGATTTGACGTTCCCACGAAGGGCTCCCGGCAATACCGGTAGGGACGTCAAATCCGTCACACCAGCTATCCCATCGCCCGCAGCACCGCGCGGGCGATCGCCATGGTGCCGTCGCTGCCGCCGAATTCGCACGGCCGAGGCCGCCGGCGAAGGCGCGGTCGACCGCCGCTTCGATCGCGCGCGGCGGCCTCGCCGGCGCCGGCGTGGCCGTGGCGGTCGGCGAGCCAGTCGAGCATCAGCGCGGCGGACAGGATCATGGCGGTGGGATTGGCCACGCCCTTGCCCATGATGTCGGGCGCGGTGCCGTGGCAGGGCTGGAACACGGCGTGCGCGTCGCCGATGTCGGCGGAAGGCGCCATGCCCATGCCACCGATCAGGCCGGCGGTGAGATCGGAGATGATGTCCCCGAACATGTTTTCCATCACCAGCACGTCGAAGTCCCAGGGCCGGCGCACCAGCATGGCGGCGCAGGCGTCGACATAGAGGCGCTCGGTCGCGACGTCGGGATGGCGCGCGGCGCATTCGTCGAACATCCGGCGGAAGAAGGCATAGGCCTTGAAGGCATTGGCCTTGTCGACGCAGGCGAGCAGGCCGCGGGAGCCGCGCGCCTTGCGCCGCTGCGCCAGGCGAAACGAGAACTCGAACAGGCGCTGCGAGGTCTTGCGCGTGATCAGCAGGGTCTCGCGCGCTTCGTTCTCTGTCACCACGCCCTTGCCCATCGAGGCGAACAGGCCCTCGGTCAATTCGCGGAACTACCACGAGATCGATGCCGCGCTCGGCCGCGCCCACGATCGGGCTCGGAATGTCGGGAATCAGCCGGCACGGGCGCACGCCGGCATAGAGGTCGAAGATGAAGCGCAGCTCGACCTGCGGCATGATCTCGGTATCGTCGGGATAGCGGATGTGCGGCAGCCCGCAGGCGCCGAGCAGGATGGCGTCGGCTTGCTCGCACAGCCTCACCGTCTCTTCCGGCAGCGCGGTGCCGGTGTCGCGATAGTGCTCGGCGCCGGCCGGCGCCTCGCTGAAGCGCAAGCTCAGCCGGTGCGTCGCCGCCGCCTTCTGCAGCACTTCGAGCGCCGGCGCCATGACTTCCGGCCCGATGCCGTCGCCGGGCAGGACGGCGATGTGGAAGCTGTCGTTTGCGGACATGAGAAGGGTTTTCGGTGGACGGGGTGTTCGATGCGACGATACGCTCGTTAAGTGGATCGGCTGCCCAACGCAAGGTGCCCTTTCGTGCCGCGCTTCGCCGCCAACCTGGCTTACCTCTTCACCGAGCGCCCGCTGCTCGAACGCTTCGCGGCGGCGGCCGCCGCCGGCTTCCGCGCGGTCGAGCTGCAGCTTCCTTACGATCATGCCCCCGCCACCGTGAAGGCCGAGCTCGAGCGGCATGGGCTTATCGTGCTCGGCATCAACACCGCGCCCGGGCGATCGGCGGCGGGAGAGTTCGGCGTCGCCGCGGTGCCGGGCCGCGAGCAGGAATTCGCCGCTCTGTTCGAGCAGGCGCTCGATTACGTCACCGCCATCGGCGGCTGCCGAGATCCACTGTCTCGCCGGCAAGGTGCCGCCCGACCAGCGGCCGGCGGCGGAGAAGACCTTCGTCGCCAATCTCGCGCGCGCGGCGGACGCGGCGGACGAGCGCGGCATCACGCTGCTGATCGAGCCGATCAATCCGCGCGACCGGCCGGATTACTTCCTCACCCGCGCCGAGCACGCGGCCGACATCGTCGCCAAGCTGGAGCGGCCGAACGTGCGCATCCAGTTCGACTTCTATCACGCGCAGATCGTCGGCGGCGACCTCATCCGGCGATTCGAAAAATGCTTTCCCCTGGTCGGCCACGTGCAGATCGCGGCGGTGCCGTCGCGGCACGAGCCCGACGAGGGCGAGGTCAACTATCCCGCGATCTTCGCGGCGCTCGACCGCCTCGGCTACGACAACTGGATCGGCTGCGAATACCGCCCGCGCGGCAGGACCGAGGACGGCCTCGCCTGGGCGCGCGTACACGGAGTCGTGCCGCGGAACGTTTGAGTTGGAAATTAGCGCATGAGAGGCGCCACAAATTCGATTGTCATGCCCCGCGCAAGCGGGGCATCCAGTAACCACCACACGAGGTCTGAAGAAGAATCAGACCTCTGTGCCTCTGGAATACTGGATCACCCGCTTTCGCGGGTGATGGCAACCGAGAGATGAGCTGCGTGCGGTGCCCCGTCCTCAATCCGTCGCCAGAAAGGAAGCAACATGCGTCTCGACGACAAGGTCGCGCTCATTACCGGCGGCGGATCGGGCTTCGGCAAAGGCATCGCCGAGACGTTCGCGCGCGAGGGCGCGCGCCTCGCGGTCATCGACATCAACGAGGGCGCCGCGCGCGCGGTCGCCGCCGCCAGCGGCAACCGCGCGATCGCCGTGCGCTGCGACGTCGCGCGGCGCGCCGAGGTGGACGCCGCGGTCAAGGCCACGCTCGATGCCTTCGGCACGATCGACATCCTCGTCAACAATGCCGGCACGAGCCATGTGCGGCGGCCGATGCTGGAAGTGGAGGAGACGGAGTTCGACCGTCTCTTCGCCGTCAACGTGAAGTCGATCTTCCTGTTCGCTCACGCGGTGGTGCCGGTCATGCGCGCGCGGAAATCCGGCGTGATCATCAATATCGGCTCGACCGCCGGGATCAGGCCGCGTCCGGGGCTGACCTGGTACAACGCCTCCAAGGGCGCGGTGAACCTGCTCTCGAAGTCGATGGCGGCGGAGCTCGCGCCCGACGGCATTCGCGTCTGCGCGGTGGCGCCGGTCATGGCGGAGACGCCGCTGCTGCCGACCTTCATGGGCGGCGATTCACCCGAGCTGCGTGCACAGTTCAAGGCGACCGTGCCGCTCGGGCGCTTCGCCACTGTCGACGACGTGGCCAATGCGACGCTCTTTCTCGTCTCCGGCGAGGCGCAATTCCTGACCGGCAACGTGCTGGAGGTGGACGGCGGGCGCTGCGTCTAGCTCGTTGTCGTCCCGGCAAAAGCGGGCGACTTCCGGCGCCGCATGATCCGATGCAATAGTGCCCTGCGGCCCGCGGGCGCCCTTGCCTTGCCGCCGCCGCTTGCTAGGTTGCGCACCATGTGGGGTCGTAAACGTCGGGATGCCGAAGCGGTTGCGCCGGGCGAGCCGCCGCGCCTCAGGGATGCCTTGCGCCAGGCGCGGGTCGACCACGCCGAGCGCACCGCCGTCGTCGTCGACCTGCACGACGCCGAGGTCGCCCGCCTCGAGCTGTTGAGCGAGGCGCTCGATGCGCTGTTCGACGAAGTGCCGCCGGGGGTCGACCTGTTCGATCGCGGCATCAGCCGGGGCGACACCCCGCGCCTGTGGGTCGACGCCATCGCGCACGTGGCGATGGGCCGTGACAAGCGCGTCTACCGGTTCCTGCAGGACACCCGCTACGGCCGCAAGGTGCTGGCCGAATCCCAGAACATTCCCGAGATCGTCGATGCGGTGACCAAGTACCTGGCGCAGCGCCTGATCGAGCGCGAGCGCGCGCTCGCCGCCGACGCACCGCCGGCGATCCGCGACCCCCGGGAGGAGGCGCGGCTCGAGCGCCGGCAGAAGCGGCGGGGTGCGCTCAAGGCGTTTGTGTTCGGCCTGCTCGCCGGCGTCGCCATCCTGGTCGCCGCCGCCTTGCTGTTCGGGCCGAAGGGGTAAGCTGCCTCAGCGAGACAAGTCTCTGTTTCTGTCGTCCCCGCGAAAGCGGGGACCCATAACCACCGACTCTGGAATATGGGTCCCCGCTTGCGCGGGGACGACAGCCGTGACTGGCCAACCTGTTCTGCGCTACTCTATTCGCCTGCCAGCAGCGTGCGTTTGATCTCCTCCACCGCGCCGCCGTCGCGCGAAAGCCCGCGCGCGATCGCTTCGCAGCGCCAGGCACCCGCGCTGCCTTCGATGCGGTAGAGATTGTAGCCGGCGGCATCGTGCTCGCCCGGCGGCATTGCCGATGCGGACGGCACGCCCATGACCGGGATGCGCCGCCGCGGTCCCGGCAGCTCGACCAGCGAATGCTCGTGGTCGTGGCCGTGAATGACGAGCTCGGCGCCATGCCGCGCCAGCGCGGCGCGAAACTGCGCGCCGTCGACCAGCCGCTTGAAGCGCCGCGCCGGCTTGCTGGCCGGCGGATGGTGGATCAGCACGACGCGAAAGCGCCCCTCGCCGGCGCAGCGCTCGAGCGCCGCGGCGAGCCGCTCGATCTGGGCGGCGCCGAGCTGCCCGGTGGCCAGGAAGGGGCTGGTCGGGACCGCGCTCGACAGTCCGATCAACGCCAGCGGGCCGCGCCGGCGCACGAACGGGAACGCCGCCGCGCCGGCCGCGGGATCGTCGTCGTCCGCGCGCATGTAGTCGCCCCAGTGCAGGCGCGGAAATTGCAGGGCGGCGCGCACATAGACGTCGTGATTGCCCGGCACCAGGGTGACGTTGCGGGGCGGCCCGAGGGACGCGAGCCAGGCGCGCGCCGGCGGGTATTCGGCGGCCAGCGAGATGTTGACGAGGTCGCCGGTCACCGCGACGTGGTCCGCCGCCTGCGCCTTGAGATCAGCCACGATGCGCGCGAGCGCGTCGGCGCGATGGACCAGGTGGCGCTTGCGCCGCCAGTTGAGCAAGCCGGTGGCGCGCTTGCCCAGGAGCTCGCGCAGGCGCGGCGCGGGCAGCGGGCCGAGATGCGGGTCGGACAGATGCGCGAGCACGAACATGGTTGGACCTTACCGGATGTTGGCCCGCGGCATCACACGCGATCGAGGTGTCATGCCCGCGAAAGCGGCATCCCGTACCCCGAAAATCGCGGGTGAATCGCCGCCGGCGCGGATGACTGGATCATCCGCTGGCGCGGATGATGACACCTGTGCAAACGGCCCGGGCGATGCGCAGCGTCACGAGCTGCCGATCAGAATCCCGGCGACGAACACGAGCACGCCGCCGACCACGACCTGAAAGGTCGCCGCCAGGAACGGCGTATCCATGAAGCGGTGGCGGATATAGGCGATGGCCGTGAGCTCGACCGCGACCACGGCGATGGCGACCGCTGTCGCGGTCCAGAAATTGGGAATGAGATAAGGCAAGGTGTGGCCGAGCCCGCCGATCGCGGTCATCACCCCGCACACCACGCCGCGCACGACCGGCGCCCCGCGCCCGGTGAGCGAGCCGTCGTCGGAAAGCGCCTCGGCGAAGCCCATGGAGATGCCGGCACCCACCGACGCGGCCATCCCGACCAGGAACGTCTCCCAGGTGCTGTGGGTGGCGAAGGCGGCGGCGAACAGCGGCGCCAAAGTCGAGACCGAGCCGTCCATCAGGCCGGCGAGGCCGGGCTGCACGTATTGCAGCACGAACATGCGCCGCGCGGTCTCGTCCTCCTGGGCGCGGGCGCTGGGGGTGAGGATCTGCTGGCCGAGCTTATGGGCGAGGCTCTCGTGCTCCGCCTCGGCCTCGGCAAGCTCGAGCAGGAGCTGACGCACCGAGGCGTCGCGCGTCGTCTCCGTGGCGCGCCGGTAGAACCGCGCCGCCTCGTATTCCATGTTCTCGGCGAACTTGCGCACCTCGTCGAGGTTGAGCGGCTGCATCAGCCAGAGCGGCTGCTTGTGAATGAACCCCTTGACGTCCTGGCGGCGGATCAGCGGCAGGTATTCGCCGAACTTGGTGCGGTAGAGGTCGAACAGCATCGAGCGATGGCGCACCTCCTCCTCCGCCATCTGGTCGAAGACCTTGGCGGACGCGGGATATTTCCCGCGCAGCCCTTCGGCGAAGCCGCGATAGATGCGGCTGTCCTCCTCTTCGTTGGAGATCGCCAGCGCGAGGATTTCCTGTTCGGTGAGGTCGGCGAAGCGTTTCACGGGGGCCCCATACTGGAAGACTTCCTATATTAGAACCCCTCTAAATAGCCAAGCCGGGCTTTTGACAAGCCGGGCGCGATTCGGCCTCACTGGCCGGGAAGCCGGAGCGGCAACGAGCATGCAACGGGTCGGTCTCGATCGGACGCGCCGCGCGCTCGAACCCGCGCTGCGGCGCCTCATGCACCTCTATTGGCGCTTTGCGCGCGCGATGACGCTCGGCGTGCGCGCGCTGGTGATCGACGAGGAGGGACGCATTTTCCTGGTCAAGCACAGCTATGTCAGCGGCTGGCATTTGCCCGGCGGCGGGGTGGAAGCCGGCGAGACGCTGACGCAGGCGCTCGCGCGCGAGCTGCGCGAGGAGGGAAATATCGAGTTGACCGCTCCGCCGCGGCTGCACGGGATCTTCTTCAACGATCGCTCGTCGCGGCGCGACCATGTCGCGCTGTTCGTCGTGCGCGCGTTCCGCCAGACGGCGGCGCCGGTGCCGGACCGCGAGATCAGGGAGCACGGCTTCTTCGCCCTCGACGCGCTGCCCAACGACACCACCGCCTCGACGCGCGCACGCATCATCGAGGCGCTGGGCGGCGCCCCGATCAGCGAGCGCTGGTGAGGCCCCTGTGCCAGCTCGTCTGCAAGCCGTCTACCACGTCCGCTCCGACGCGCAATCGATCGAGGCGCGAGCGCACGCCATCGCCGTCGAGCAGAGCGTGGAAATGCCGCTCGCGGCGATCACCGACGATTTCGTGCGCGCCGAGATCGTCGGCCGGGTCGAGGATATTGCCGAGCGGACGCCCGGGCTGTTCGAGGTGCGCATCTCGCTCGCCGTCGAAACCGTCGGGCACGATCCCGGCCAGCTCGTCAATATGCTGTTCGGAAACAGTTCGCTGCACGCGGATGTCACGCTCGAGGACGTCGCGCTCCCCTTTGAGCTGGTCGCGGCCTTCGGCGGCCCGCGCCATGGGCTCGACGAGCTGCGGCGACGGGTCGGCGCCGGCGCGCGGGCCTTGACCTGCTCGCCGCTCAAGCCGCAGGGCTTGCCGCCGGCAAGGCTCGCCGACCTCGCCCTGCGCTTCGCAGCGGGCGGCATCGACTACATCAAGGACGATCACGGCCTCGCCGATCAGGCCTATTGCCCGTTCGCGGCGCGCGTCACGGCGGTCACGGTGGCGCTGCGCGGCATCGCGCAGGCGAGCGGGCGGCCATCGCGCTACGTGCCGAGCCTGTCGGGCGATCTCGACGCCATGCGCACGCAGATCGCCGCCGCGGCGGAGGCCGGCGTCGATACCGTCATGGTCGCGCCGATGATCGCGGGCCTGTCCAACTTCCACCGCCTCGTGCGCGAGCATCCCGCCGTCGCCTTCCTCGCCCATCCCAGCATGGCAGGGGCGGCGCGCATCGCGCCTGCGCTCCTTCTCGGCAAGCTGTTCCGCCTGCTCGGGGCCGATGCCGTGGTATTCCCCAACTATGGCGGACGCTTCGGCTACTCCCCAGATACGTGCCGTGCGCTCGCGCGCGCGGCGCGTGACGACCGCGACGGGCTGCGTCCCTGCGTGCCGGTGCCGGCCGGCGGCATGACCACCGATCGCGTGCCGGAAATGCTTGCTTTCTACGGGGCCGACGTGATGTTGCTGATCGGCGGCGCATTGCTCGAAGCGCGCGAGCATCTGGCCGAGGCGACCGCGGCCTTCGTGGCGGAGGTTCACGGTTACGGCTACGGATGAGGTCGTCCGATCATGGCGGCGCACGAGAGCACGATCCACCGCAAGGCGAAGGGCTACCGCTGGGAGGGCGTGGAGGAGCTTCCCTACAAGGAGGACGGCCGCGCCCTGTTCAAGTCGATCACGCGGCAGGTGCTGTTCGCCGATCCGGCCCTCGACGGGGAGCTGCGCTATTTCGAGATGGCGCCCGGCGGCTTTTCCACCCTCGAGCGCCACGAGCACATGCACGCGGTGCTGATCCTGCGCGGGCGCGGCCATTGCCTCGTCGGCGAGGAGGTCAGCGCGGTCGAGACGCGCGACCTCGTCACGGTGCCGGCGATGACCTGGCACCAGTTTCGCGCCACGCGGGGCGAGCCGCTCGGCTTTCTCTGCATGGTCAACGCCGCCCGCGACAAGCCGCAATTGCCCTCGGCGGAGGATTTGGCCAAGCTTCAGCGCAATGCCAGGATCGCGGCGTTCCTGCGCGACGAGTTGTAGGGAGGCAGAATCGTCTGCCGCGCCGTTGCCGGTGAGCTAGCCGGCGGGTGACGCATAGACTACGCCCACACCGCGAAGCCCATGCCGCAGCCGGTGCCGGCGAGCGAGCGATAGCAAGGCACGTAGTCCTGCCATTGCGTCTTCAAATGCCCGGCGGCGCCGGCGGCCGTGATCCAGTTGCGGATCTCGGAGCTGCCGGAATTGAGCTTCGACAGCGGCAGCGAGCTCAAGGCCTCGCGGTCCCCGGTCTTGCACGCGTCGAGCACGCGCCGGTCGAGCTCTTCGTCGACGGTGAAATGGCTCAAGCCCCCGGAGGCGAGAATCCCGACGCGCCCGTTGCCCGGCATCGCGCGCACCGCCGCCGCGAGCGCCGCGCCGAGGTCGTAGCAGCGCGCCGGCCGCGGCTGGTTCGGGGGATAATACGTGTTCAACGCGATCGGGACGACGGGGACGACCTTGCGCGTCATCAGGCGCCGGTGCACGAAGCCGAAGGCGTGCCCCTCGCCGTGCGGCTTGCTCAACCGCTTGGACTGGCTGACGTCGAAGCTGTGATCCATGAGATATTGGATCATGCCCAATGCCACATGCGACGCGACCGGATATCGTCGCGACGCGCCGGCCTCGTGATATTGCGAGCGCGCCGTGCGCCAGAACTGCGGCGCGTCCTCGTCCATCTGCAGCGGATTGTTCTCGATCTCCTCGCCCCAGTAGACCAGGATCGAGGGCATGTTGTCGTCGAAGAATTGCTCGTTCTGGTCGTCGCCGATGATGATGAGCGCGTCGAGCGCGGCGTCCTCGATCGTCGTCGCCAGCCGCTCGATGTTGCGCGTGCAGCGCGCCGCGCGCTGTTGCAGGACGTCGGGCATGATCTGGTCCTTGATCGACGGATCCGCCTGTTCGAGCAGCTCGCCATAGCTGCAGGCGCGGCCGTTCTTGTCGAAGAGCTTCCTGCCCTTGGCGTCGATCTCGGCGTGCTTGGGATAGTCCTCGGGCGGACTCGCCAGCAACGGGCTGTGCGACGTGCCGATGGCCAGGACGATGTTTGCCACTGCTCCTCCAGGAAATCGCCCCGATCAGGGATGGACGGTCTGCGTGAACCACTCGGTCGGCAGCTCGCGGCCGATGCCGGCGGCGCGCGCTTTGTTGTAGGCGACGTGGCCGGCGGCGGCGAACTGGTATCCCATGCCGAGGTTGTTGAGAAAGCAGGTGATCTGATCGTCGCCGGTGCGGCCCTTGCGCCGCCCGGTCATGATGGCGGGAAGGGTGGGAAGCGACGCGTGAAACGCGTCGTGCGGCATCCCCATTCCGGTGCCGACCTTGTCCTCGCCGACCCGCACGCCATGGGTATAGATCATCGTCGGCGAGTCCTCGTAGTCGAGAATGGCGATCACGTCGATCTTGTCCCGTGCGGCGCGCTCGATCTCGGTCGCCGCCGGGCGGATCGCGCCGAGATGCATGCCCGGCTCGAGCCATTCTTCGAAGAACACCGGCTGCACCGCGTTGGTGGCGCAGGCCACGATGTCGGCGCCCTTGCAGGCCTGCGCCCCCGACGCGCAGGGCCGCACCTCCTTGCCGATCGCCCGGCTCATGTCCTCGGCGAAGGTCTCGCGGCTCTCCTTGCGCGGGCTGAACACGCGGATGTCCTTAAGCGCGAACACGGCGTCGAGGCCGAGCAGCTGGGAGCCGGCCTGCCAGCCCGCGCCGATGATCGCGACCGTGCTGCTGCTCTTCTTGGCGAGATGCTTGGCGGCGACCGCGCTGGTCGCGCCGACGCGCAGGCGCTGCATCACGCCGTCGGGGCAGATGAGCAGCGGAGCGCCGTCATGCGTGCTGAACAGCAGCACCAGGCCGACATAGGTGTCGCCGGGCGCGGCGGGTTTCTTCACCCGCCGCATCCGGCCGTCCGCTTGCGGAAAGGTCAGGATGTCGGAGTTGATGCGGATGGCGCCGACGCCGAGCTTCGGAATGACGCCGTCCATCGATTTGAGGGCATAGAGGCCGTCGGCGCACTGCGTCGTCGGCGTGACGATGTCGGAGCGCAGGCGGTTGCCGCCGCGTCCCTCGACGAGCTCGCGGTAGGCGTCCTCGATCACGGGCACCAGGTCCTGCATGAACAGGACCTTCTCGATGTCCTCGTTCGAGAGAATGAGCGTCATTGAACGTCCTCTCCTGCCGGCGGCCGCCTACCGAATCCGCATCTTCAGGCGAAACGAGTCGCCGCGAGTGAAGCTCTGATACAGGCACAGCAGCGCGTCGTCCGCGCCGTAGAGGGTGCGATGAATGACCGCGATCGGCGCATTGAGCGGAATGCGAAGGAGCGCGCTCAGCTCGACGTCCGCGCTCGCGATCGTGATGGTCTGCAGCACCCGATCGATCGTGACTCCCGGCATCTCGTGCAAGAGCAGAAGCGTGGGGAAGCTCGCCAGCGCCCGTTCGTCGAGCCGAGCCCGCAGGCGAGCGTTCAGCCAGGCGGCGTCCACGGCCACCGGCTCGGCGCCGATCGTGTTCAGGCGGCGGATATGGAAATAGTCCGACGCCTCGATGTCGCCGGCGTAATCGGGCGGCGGCGGAAGATCGTCCCGTGTTTCGAGCAGTCGGCTGGCGAAGCCCTCGTGCCGATAAGCCGCGATGATCGAGTCCCAATTGGCGCCGACCTCGTACCAGAATTCGCGCTGCGGCCGGCGCAGCACGATGGTGCCGCGTCCGCGATAGCGCGCCACCAGTCCCTCCTGGCGCAGCAATCCCGTGGTCTGGCGGATCGTCGCGCGGGCGACGCCGAATTCCAGCGCCAGCGCGTCGAGGGTGGGAATCTGGCCGCCGACCGGCCACTCTCCGCTCTCGATCCGACGGCGGAAGAGGCCGGCAAGCTGCACGTAGATCGGCGTGCCATCGCGGTTGAGGTCGATGCCGCCGGCGATCTTCAGATCCTCGATCAATGCCCTCGAGCCAGCCTTTTCGAATACGCGTGCCTAGCATGGAAAACCACTATAGTATAGTGTTACGTACTTTTATCCTATCGGCCTTTAGCGGCCAGGAAAGAAACGGCAAGCTGCCGTTCCGAGAAAAATCGCTGCAAAATTCCGGTCCGCTCGCACGGAGACCGGCAGGGAGGGAACGGGATGAAATGGATAATCTGGTTGCTGTCGCTCGCGACGGCGGTAGCGATGTCGCCCTCCGCGCGCGCCGACGCCGTCGCCGACTTCTATCGCGGCGGGACCGTCTACATGGTCATCGGCTACGGCGCCGGAGGCGGTTACGACCTTTACGGCCGGATCGCCGCCGAGTTCCTCGGCAAGCACATTCCGGGCAATCCGATAATCGTTCCGCAGAACATGCCGGGGGCCGGCAGCTTCAAGGCCGCGCAATATCTCTACTCCGCGGCGCCGAAGGACGGGACCTATCTCGGCAGCGTGGCGCAAACCCTCGCCATGGACACGGCGATGGGCGACAAGGGCGGGCTCGACGCCACCCAGCTTCCCTACCTCGGCCGGCTGACGAGCAACATCGATCTCGGCGTCGCGCTGCTCAAGACCGGCATCAAGTCGTTCGAGGACGCGCGTGCCCGGCAATACGCCGTCGGCACCACCGGCGGCGCGTCCACGGCGGTGCTGCTGCCGGCCTCGCTCAATGCCTATGCCGGCGCCAAGTTCAAGCTGGTGAAGGGCTACCAGGGCGCGGCCGACGTGCTCTTGGCGCTCGAGCGCGGCGAGGTCGACGTCGTCGGCGCGATCGGCATTCCGAACCTGCTGACCCGGCACCCGGACTGGCTCAAGGGCGGGGCGACGATCCTCTACCAGGCCGCGCTCAAGCGCCACCGGCTCCTGCCCGAGGTGCCGACCCTGCCGGAGCTCGGCCTGACCGATGAAGGCAAGGCCGTGCTGCGCGCCATCGCCAGCACCGCCGAGATCGGCCGATCGATCCTGACCACGCCCGGCGTCCCGCCCGAGCGGCTCTCGGCGTTGCGCAAGGCATTCGCGGACATGACGCGCGATCCGGAATTTCTCGCCACCTGCGAGAAGCGCAACATCACGCTCGATGTCGGCTCCGGCGAGGAGATGGGCGCGATCGTGCAGGAAACGATGCAGACGCCGAAGCCGGTGCTGAGCAAGATTCAGGGCCTTCTCAACCTCTGAGCCCGATTGACGATGCGACGATACGCGAGGAGCACACGCGAATGACCCTGATTCTGTCGAACGCCGAGGTCGCCGAAGTCGTGACCATGAAGGACTGCCTCGATGCGCTGGAGGACGCATTCATCGAGCTGGCCGAAGGCCGCGGCGCCTTCCGCCGTCGCAGCGACATCGTCACGCCGAGCGGCCACGAGAGCGGCGGCACCTACGCGCTGAAGTCGATGGACGGCGTCATTCCCAAGCTCGGCGTCGGCGCCATCCGCATCAATTCCGACATCCTCACGTTTCCGGAGATCAACGGCTTCCTGCGCCGCGTCAAGGTGCCGGCGGCGCCGAACAAGCGTTACACCGGGCTCGTGCTCTTGTTCTCTACCCGGACCGGCGAGCCGCTGGCGATCTTTCCCGACGGCATGATCCAGCCGATGCGCGTCGCGGCCACCTCGGCGCTGGGCGCGAAATGCCTCGCGCGCGAGAATGCGGAGGTCGTCACGATCCTGGGCTCCGGATGGCAGGCGCGCGGCCAGGTGCGCGCGATCGTGCACGTGCGCAAGATCAAGGAGATCCGCTGCTATTCGACCCGCAAGGAGATGCGCGAGGAGTTCGCGCGCGAGATGTCGCCGATCGTCGGGCACGACATCAGGGTGATGGAGACTCCGGAAGCGGCGGTCGCAGGCGCCGACATCGTGCTCGCCGCCACCAATGCCATCGTTCCGGTTTTCAAGCCGGAATGGATCGAGAAGGGGATGCACCTGAGCACGATCAAGCCGGGCGAGTTCGGCCCCGACGTCGTGCGCAAGGCGGACGTCGCGGCGACCTTGATGGAGGACTGCGATCCGGTCTTCATCACCAGCCACGGATTGCGCGTGCCGGAAGCGCCAGGCGGCGAGCTGCAGGACCTCGCCAGCGAAATCGGCTGGAAGGGGCTTGTCACGCTGCCGCAGCTCCTCCTCGAGCGCAAGCACGGGCGCAATATCAAGCCGCAGGCGCGAGGGCGCACGTCGGACGATCAGGTCACCTGCTTCCTCAATCCGCTCGGGCTCGGCTACCAGTTCGCGGCCGTGGGCGCGGTGATCTACCGGCGCGCCAAGGAGCAGGGCCGCGGCAACGAGCTGCCGACCGACTGGTTCACGGAAAAGGAAATCCCATAGACTTGTCGGGAATGTCCGCCGCCCATACGGAGAGCGCCCGATGCAGGACCAGCCACCTTCCGAAGCCATCGCCGCGCGCATCGAGGCGTCGCTCGCCGAAAGGTTCGGCGAACGTTTTTCGGTCGATCCCGAGCTCGAGGGGCTGCACGAGCTCGCCCGCATCGCCGGCCATCGCGTGCATCGGCGCTTCCTGCCGCGGGCGGTCGAGCCCGCGCTGCTGCGGCTCTTGTGCGCCTGCGCGCTCTCGGCGCCGTCGAAGAGCGATCTGCAGCAAGGCGACATCCTCTTGGTCAAAGACAAGGCCAAGCAGCGTGCGATCGCCGCGCTCATTCCAGACATGCCGTGGATCGCGGACGCGCCGGTATTCCTGGTGTTTCTCGCCGACGGCAGCCGGCTGCCGCAGATCGCGCGGCTGCGCGACAAGCCGTTTCCCAACGATCATCTCGACCTGTTCTTCAACGCCGTGGTGGACAGCGCGATCGTGCTGACGACCTTCATGCGTGCCGCCGCCGCGGTCGGTCTCGGCTCATGTCCGATCAGCGCGATCCGCGACCGCGCCGACGTCGTGAGCGAGCTCTTCGCGCTCCCCGAGCGCGTCGTCCCGGTCGCCGGGCTATGCGTCGGCTGGCCCGCGGAGCCCGGCGGCATCACGCCGCGGCTCGGCCTCGAGATGACCCTGCACGAGGATCGCTATCGGGCGGGCGACCTCGCGCGCGAGCTCGACGCCTACGACCGGCGCCGCGAGAGGGAGCGGCCCTACCGCCGCCAGCGCGCCCCCGAGCGCTGGGGCAACGCGGAGGTCTACGGCTGGTCCGAGGACAAGGCCCGGCAATACGCCGAGCCGCTGCGCGCCGACTTCGGCGCCTTCGTGCGCGCCAAGGGCTTTCGGCTCGAGTGAATCCGCCTCCTGGCGTGCACTTGTGCCGGAGTGGTCGCAGCGCAGTGCTCATTGGTGGCCGCAAGGCCGTTTCGACGATCCAGAACGTGGTTTGCCGCGCCACCAGGGCGAGCCTTGCAACCGTCACGGGCGCGTAATCCGGGAACCATTTGTCCATCCCGCCTGTTGCTACCGAGCTTCATTCATACAACTCAAGGAATTTGCATGAGC
Source organism: uncultured Alphaproteobacteria bacterium (assembly GCA_963758945.1). GTDB lineage: Bacteria > Pseudomonadota > Alphaproteobacteria > Rhizobiales > Xanthobacteraceae > VAZQ01. The sequence goes on from CAVWXY010000006.1 coordinate 890,687, forward strand.
AATCCCGAGCGCATTGCCATCGCCGGCTCGTGCGTGTACCGATCCTCACCCCGATCTTCATCTTGATCGCACCGTTCGTGCGCTAACTGGAAAGGTCCGCAGGGGACGCGAGGTGCGCCGGCGCGCTCTTCGTCTGCCGCGGGAACAGAGTGATCATGTTCAAACCCTGGTGGGATCTGACGATGCTCGCCGCAGAGTCGCAGCAAGTCATGTGGCTTCGATTTCTGAAGCTTGCGGCAGGAGGCCCAAGCGCGCCGGCCGAAGCCCGTCGAATGGTTTCGGAGAAGGTGACGGCCGCAACGCACGCGGCTACCCGCCTGATGGCGGGCGATTCCCCCACCAGCGTGGTGGAGGGCTATCGGAATAGAGTACGAGCCAACAGGCGGCGGCTGTCGAAGTGAACCTAGCGCCGCACCGCGCACAAGCCTTGCTCGCTCACGCAGTGGACGTGCCGCCTAAGTCCCGAACCTCGCGCGGTCGTGCGGCGCCATGAAATCGAGGGCGGGGCCGAGCGGCACGATGCCGGTCGGGTTCACCTGGCGCTGGCTGCCGTAGTAATGCGTCTTGATGTGGTCCATGTGCACGGTCGCGGCGATGCCCGGCTGCTGGTAGAGGTCGCGCAGGTAGTTGCCGAGATTGGGGTAGTCGACGATGCGGCGCAGGTTGCACTTGAAGTGGCTGTAATAGACCGCGTCGAAGCGCACCAGCGTGGTGAACAGCCGCAGGTCCGCCTCGGTGATCTCGCCCCCGGCGAGGTAGCGCTGGCGGGCGAGCCGCTGCTCGATCTCGTCGAGCGCCGCAAACAGCGCGCGGAACGCCTCCTCGTAGGCTTCCTGCGCGGTGGCGAAGCCCGCCCGGTAGACGCCGTTGTTGATGTTCTCGTAGACGAGCGTGTTGACGCGGTCGATTTCCGCGCGCAGCGGCGCGGGATAGTAGTCGGTGCGCACGTTGGTGAAGCGGCCGAAGGCGCCGTTGAGCATGCGGATGATCTCCGCCAACTCGTTGTTGACGATGGTGCCGCGCTCCTTGTCCCACAGCACCGGCACGCTCACGCGGCCGCTGTAGCGCGGATCGGCGCGCAGGTAGATCTCGGCGAGCTCGCTCGCGCCGTTCACCGTGTCCGGAATCGTGCCGGGGCTGTCGCCGAAGCGCCAGCCGTGCGGGCCGTAGAGCGGCTCGACCACCGACAGCGAGACCACCTGTTCGAGCCCCTTGAGCGCGCGCATGATCACGGTGCGGTGCGCCCAGGGACAGGCGTGCGACACGTAGAGGTGATAGCGCCCGCGCGCGGCGGCAAAGCCGCCCTCGCCGGTCGGGCCGGCGCTGCCGTCCTCCGTCACCCAGTTGCGGAAGCGCGTGGTCGGCCGCACGAAGCGGCCGCCGGGCGTGCGCTCGGCATGCTGCTCGTCCCGCCAGACGCCGTCGACGAGGCGGCCCATGGGCAAATCTCTTGCTTGCGTCGCTCGCTGCAATGTAACCCTGCGCGCGGGCGCTTGCACCCCTCGCGCCGGCTGCGGCAGGCTTGCCGCCGGCGCCGGGCAATGGACCCGCCGCCCGCCAAATGCTAAGCGGCAAATCCGCCGATGACCGATCCCGCCTTCACCATCCTGCCGGAAACGGCCGACGACGCGCTTGCGATCGAGCGCCTGCACGAGCGCACCTTCGGTCCCGGCCGCTACGCCAAGTCGGCCTACCGGCTGCGCGAGCGCATGGCCCACCGGCCCGAGCTGTCGTTCACCGCGCGGATCGGCACGTTGCTGATCGGCTCGGTGCGGCTGTCGCCGATCCGCATCGGCGAGACCGCGGCGATGCTGCTCGGACCGCTCACCGTCGAGCCGCCGTTCCGCGAGCGCGGCATCGGCTACGCCCTGATCGAGCGCGCGCTCGCCGAGGCGAAGGCGCGCGGGCACCGGCTGGTCGTGCTGGTGGGGGATGAGCCTTATTACGGCAAGGCGGGCTTCAGGCGCATCCCGAAGGGCCGCGCCGTCATGCCGGGACCGGTCGATCCGGCGCGGCTCCTCGTCTGCGAGCTCGTCGACGGCGCCTTCGACGGCGTGTCCGGAGCGATCCGTCCGGACTGGGGCGCCGCTTGAAGGCCCAAGCACCATTCTCCGCGCCGCCGTCGTGTTCGCGGCGCCGCGTCGGCGAACGAGCGATGCACGGCGGCACAAACCGGGGGCGCCCCTCAGCGCTGCCTATGTCTGTTGCAAAACAGAGCGCAAGAGGGCCGCATCCTCTTCCGGCAGAGACGGGTTGATCGGAAGACCGGATCCGAGCTCGAAGCCAGCCGCAACGGTGATCTGCGGCAGGATGCGTAAATACCAATGCGTGGCCCGCGCTCCCGATGCACCTTTAGCGGCAGTATCGATCACATAGTCATAAGGTGGATCGTCAAGCGCCCCCCTCAGCCGCGTGAGAGCGTCGCGAAGCGCGATCGCAAGGAGTTCTACCTCGTTCTCAGGCAGATCCCCGAAATCCGCCTGATGATGCTTGGGCAAAAGCCACATCTCGCAAGACGCGCTCGCCGCAAACGGCACCACCGTCAAAAACGCGTCGTTCTCGTTGACGACACGGGAACCGTTGTTTCGTTCATAGGCAATGATGTCGCAAAGGACGCACCGTTTTTCTTTTTGGTAGTAGCTGAGCATTGCCGCCTGCCTGGCCTGGACCAATGGCGCAATCGCGCCCAACGCGATCAGTTGCGCGTGCGGATGCGGCAATGACGCACCCGCAATGGCCCCACGGTTGCGGAAGAGGATCACCGAGCCGATGGCCCTGTCGGCTATCAGCGCCTTATACCTGTTGCGACACGTCGCAAGTGCGTCGCGGGCCTGTTGTTGCGGCATTGTCGTGATGTCGTGGTCATGTCGAGGACTCTCGATCACGACCTCATGGTTTCCGCGACCGGCCGCCGTCTCGTAGAAGGCGGGTCCTTGCTTGTGAGAGAAAACCTTCTGGCCGACGGCCGGGAATTTGTTCGGCACCACCCGGGTCCGCCAACCCGGCTGCTGAGTTGACGGCATCTCGGCGATGAGGCCCGGCAGCTGTGCTTCGTTGCCGGGACAGAAAGGGCACGTGGGATCGAACGCCGAAGCCTCCGCCGTTGGTTTCTTTGATTGCGGCTGGATTTCGCGCGGCCTGCGGCTGCGCTCGGGGGCGATGATGACCCATCTGTCGGTCGTGGGATCGCGTCGCAACTCGCTCATAGCATGCTCCGCGGCGGCGCCGGCGCGTGGTAGCGCGTGTTGTTCATCATTCGGCCGTTCGGCGAAGCTGAAATTTGGCTTCGAAAGCGCCGATGAGATCGAGCCATTCCTCCATCAGGCGCGTCAGCAGGAAGCGCTCGCGGACCGTCTCGTGGGCGTTTTCGCCGAGCTTCTTGCGGAGCTTCGGGTCTCTGATGACTTGGACGATCCGTTCGGCGGCCTGCTCCACTGTGTCGACCAGGAAGCCGTTGTCGCCGTCGCGGATCTGGTGCCGGATGCCGCCAGCGTTGCCGCCGATTACCGGCGTGCCCTTCCACATGGCCTCCGCCACCGTCAGTCCGAACCCTTCTCGGATGGATTTCTGCAACACGACCGCAGCCCGCCGCTGCAGCGCATTGACCAGCGCCGAGTTCTTGCACCGACAGGACCAGGATGCGGTCTTCCCCGCACTTGCACAGGGATTCGAAGAGCTCCTGGCCTTCCGGGTCGTCAGTGGCGACATTGCCAAGCAGCACAAGCGTGCAGTCGACCTGTCGGCGCGCGATGCGAAACGCGTCGATGACGCCCTGTGGGTCTTTCCATTTGTCGAAGCGCGACACCTGCACGACCAGCGGGAGATCGTCGGGTATTCCGTAGTGCGCCAGTCGATCTGCTATCTCCGCCTCCGACAGCTCCTTGTTCGTGGTCGAGAACGGGCTGATGGCCGGCATGATGAAACGTTGCGGCACGTCCAGCTTCTGCGCGTATTCGGGCAGCGACAGCACGACCGCATCGTATCGCTCGATGAACGATCTCAGATATTCCCACAGCTGCTGGTGCGGAGCCGTGAGGTCGATGTGGCAACGCCAGACCCAGGGTGCTTTCTTCCGGTAATGCCGGATGAACGGCAACGGCTGCGGGTCGTGGACGATGATGATGTCGTGGTCGAGGTGGTTGCGAACCGCGTTTTCGAAGGCGACTTCCTCGTAGATTTGCAGCTTCAGATCCGTCAGATTGATATCTCCGCCCTGCAAGGCATTGTGCATCTTCTTGGTGACGCTGAAGAAGTCCGGCCGGCCTTGCAGCACCCGCCAGCCGGTCCTGATGCCGGCGCTGTTCATCAGCAACGTGAGAGCGGACAGGAGCTCGGCGACCCCTCCACCGTAGTAGGTCGAGTTGACCTGGGCCACGTGCACGTCGCGAAGGCGAGACGCCTTCCGCAAGATGCGCTCGACGGTCTCGGCGCCGATCAGCGGCTCGTAGTCCTCGACCGTGATCGGCTTGAACGGCGACACGTGACTTGGGGACACCGCCATGCTCCATCTCCCGGCGCGCGCCGCCGCATGACCTTGCGTCAGCTGGCCTTGGCCTTGCGTCGCGCCTCGGCTTGCGCAATCCGCTGCTTTACGGCGATGAAGCTGTCGGGGCTCACCGACATCGAATCGATTCCGCACGCGACCAGGAATTCAGCAAACTCGGGGTGATCGCTCGGCGCCTGACCGCACAGTCCGACCTTGGCGCCGGCTTTGTGCGCCTCGCGGATGACGCTCTCGATCATCCATTTCACCGCCTCGTCCTGCTCGTCGAACAGCTCGGCCAGGTCCTCGGAATCGCGATCTATGCCGAGCGTGAGCTGGGTGAGATCGTTGCTGCCGATGGAGAAGCCGTCGAAGCGCGCGGCGAACGCCTTCGCCAGGATGACGTTCGAGGGAATCTCGCACATCACGTAGACTTCGAGGCCGTTCTCGCCGCGCCGCAGGCCGTTCTCGGCCATCACCGCGAGCACGCGATCGGCTTCCTTGGTGGAGCGGCAGAACGGAATCATGACGATCACGTTGCGGAACCCCATTTCCTCGCGCAGGCGCCGGATCGCGCGGCACTCGAGCGCGAAGCCGTCGCGGTAGCGCGGCGAGTAGTAGCGGGACGCGCCGCGGAACCCGAGCATCGGATTTTCCTCCTTCGGCTCGAACGCCGCGCCCCCGACAAGGTTCGCGTATTCGTTGGTCTTGAAATCGCTCGTGCGCACGATCACCGGCTTCGGGTGGTAGGCCGCGGCGATGCGGGCGAGCCCGCGCGCGAGGCGGTCGACGAAGTAGTCGGTCTTGTCGTCATAGCCCTGGGTAAGCTCGGCTATGACGCGCTTCGCCTCCTCGTCCTTGAGCGCGTGGTAGTGAACCAGCGCCATCGGATGGACCTTGATGTGGTTGCTCACCACGAATTCCATGCGGGCGAGCCCGACGCCGTCGGCGGGGATCCGCCACCAGCGGAACGCCGCCGCCGGGTTGGCGAGGTTGAGCATCACCTGGGTCTGGGTCGCCGGGATGCGGACGAGATCGAGCTCCTCCACCTCATAGTCGGCATGGCCTTCGTAAACGAAGCCCTGGTCGCCTTCGGCGCACGATACCGTCACCTCCTGCTCGTCGTGCAGCAGCTGCGTCGCGTTGCCGGTCCCGACGATGGCGGGGAGCCCAAGCTCGCGGCTGATGATGGCGGCGTGCGACGTGCGCCCGCCGTGATCGGTCACGATCGCGGCCGCCCGCTTCATGATCGGTACCCAATCCGGGTCGGTGGCGCGGGTGACCAGGATCGCGCCGTCGACGAAGCGATCGATGGCGCGCGGGCTTTCGATCAGGCAGACGCGCCCGGCGACCACCGCGTCGCCGATGCTGAGGCCGGAGACGAGCCGCCTGCCCTTCGACTTGATGCGGTAGGACCTGAACGCCGCCGCCCGGCGGCGGGACTGCACCGTCTCCGGGCGCGCCTGCAGCATGAACAATTCGCCGCTCTCTCCGTCCCTGGCCCATTCCATATCCATTGGACAGCGGTAATGGTCCTCGATCACGCAGGCCCAGCGCGCCAGCGTCAGGATATCGGCGTCGCTCAGCACGAACGCCGCGCGCTCCGCCTTTGAGGTCGGCACGTTGCGCGTCGGGCGCTCGCCGTCGCCTGCGTAGATCATCTTCAGCGCCTTCTCGCCCAGCGCCTTGCCGATGATCGGCGTGACCGACGCATCCGACAGCAGCGGCTTGAACACCTGATACTCGTCGGGGTCGACCGCGCCCTGCACGACGTTTTCCCCGAGCCCCCAGGCGGCATTGATGAGGACCACCTTGTCGAAGCCGGTCTCGGTATCGATCGAGAACATCACGCCCGCGCCGGCGAGGTCCGATCGCACCATGTTCTGAACGCCGATCGACAGGGCCACCTTGAGGTGGTCGAAGCCCTTGGCCTCCCGGTAGACGATGGCCCGGTCGGTGAACAGCGAGGCGTAGCAGCGTCGGCAAGCGTCGAGCAGCGCCGCCTCGCCGCGGATATTGAGGAAGCTCTCCTGCTGGCCGGCAAAGCTCGCCTCCGGGAGATCCTCGGCGGTCGCGCTCGAGCGCACCGCGACGTCGGCCCCGGTTTTGCCCGCCCGCCGGCAGAGCTCGCGGTAGGACGCGGTGATCGCCTCGGCGAGTTCCGGCGGCCAGGTGGCGCGCAGGAAGGCGCGGCGGATCGCGGCTCCGACCTCGGCGAGCGGCGCCTTTCCGGCCTTGAGATCAGCGAGCGACGCGGCGATCGGCTCTCGCAGCCGATTGAGGTCGACAAATCGCCAATAGGCTTGCGCGGTGGTGGCAAAGCCCGCCGGCACCTGCACGCCCCATTGGCCCAGACGCTGCACCATCTCGCCGAGGGACGCATTTTTGCCGCCGACCAGGGCCACATCTCCACGTCCCACGTGCTCCAGCCACATTACGTGAGCGGTTGCTGCAGCCATGTCGGCGGGTCCTTTGCAAAACCGTCTGCCACATCCCCGCCATGGCAGTAGTCCGTCACACGTGGGCTGCGGTTGATCTGCATCAAGATCCGTCCCGTTCGGTTCCGCCAATATCGCCGCGCGACGAACGGGGGAAGCGCATGTTCCCCCGGTTGCAGACCGTCCGGGTCGTGTCGAGAACGAGACGTGGTCGCAGCGATTTCCGGATCGCAATTTCCGGCCTCCTCGGCTGGCGACCTGAGCCGCCGCCGCGCGGCGAGCCGCTCGCGCGCATCCGTTCTCGGCGGCACGCACTTGAAGCTCCTTGCTCGTTGCGTCCGCGCGAGCGTGGAACCGCTGGCAAGCCTACTCACTCGAACCTGCGGGCGATCGAGGCTTTCCCTTCGCCCACGCAACGGGAGGACGACCATGAAGCGATTGATGGCAACCGCGCTGATGCTCGCGGCGACGACGGCTGTGGCTTGCGCCCAGGCGCCCGCCGCCGGCGACCCGCATCACCCGCCACAGAGCGCAACCCCGGCGCAACCGGTGCCGGGCCAGCCCGGGACGGGCGGCCAGCAGGGCATGACGGGCGGCATGCCGATGATGGGCATGATGCAGGACATGATGCGCGACATGCCGATGATGAACATGATGCGGATGATGCGCGGGATGAGGATGATGGGGCCGGGCACGTCCGGCATGTCCACCATCCACCGCGTTGAAGGCCGCATCGCCTTTCTGCGCGCCGAGCTCAAGATCACCGACGCGCAAGCGAGCGCCTGGAATGCCTTTGCCGACGCGCTGCGCATGAACGCGCAGAAGCTCGGAGAGGTCCGTGCGTCGATGATGCCGCAGCCGGGCGCCGCCCAACCGCAGGCGCCGATGCTCGCCGAGCGCCTCGATTTGCAGGAGCGCTGGCTGCTTGCCCGCCTCGAAGGCACCCGCGCGATCAAGGCGGCGTTCACGAGCCTCTACGGCACGCTGTCGGACGAGCAGAAGAAGACCGCCGACGAGCTCCTCGCTCCGCACATGGGGATGACGGGGATGATGGGGATGATGCGAATGATGCGCGGGCAGATGCAGCCTGGAGCGATGCAGCCCGGGCAGGCGCCCCAACCCAGGCAATAGGCCGGGGAGGACTCCATGTGTTGCCTCCGACACTGCCGATGAAATCGATCGTCGTTGCCATCCAGGATATCGGTGACAGCGGCATCGAGATCGTCGAACGCAAGGGCCTCGGCCATCCCGATACGATTTGCGATGCGCTAGCTGAGAATCTGTCGCGCACGCTGTGCCGGGAATACCGCCGGAAATGCGGGCGTATTCTCCACCACAACGTCGACAAGGCGTTGTTGTGCGGCGGGAGAGCGGCACCGGCATTTGGCGGCGGCACGGTCCTGGCGCCGATCAACATCTATCTGGCAGGCCGCGCAGCTACGGAAGTCGACGGTGAAGGCATCGCGCTTGAAGAGCTCGCGTTGCAGAGCTCGCGCGCCTGGCTGCGCGCCAACCTGCACGCTCTGGATGCCGAGCACGACGTGCGGCTGCATCCGCTGATTCGGCCAGGCTCGCAGGACCTGAAGGAGCTTTTCTCGCGCAGCGAGCGACACAATTCTCCCCTTGCCAATAATTCCTCGATCGGTGTTGGCCACGCACCGCTGAGCCGGCTCGAGCGACTGGTGCTTGCCGTTGAGCGCGGCATCAACGCAAAGGATCGCAGCCGGATCAACCCGGCGTGGGGAGAGGACGTCAAGGTCTTGGGCATTCGGCGGGGCGACGCGGTTGAGCTCACGGTCGCCTGCGCCATGATCGGGCGCTACCTCCGTCACGTCGACGACTATCTCGGCGAAAAGCGCAAGCTCGAAATCCTGGTCCGAGAGCTGGCCCTTCAGCACGGATTTTCAAGCTGCGAGATAGCAATCAATGCCGCCGACCATTCATCGGCGGGGAGCGTGTATCTCACCGTGACCGGCACGTCGGCGGAGGCCGGGGACGACGGCGAGGTCGGCCGCGGCAACAGAGTGAACGGCCTGATCACACCCTGCCGCCCCATGAGCCTGGAGGCCGCCGCCGGCAAGAACCCCGTGACGCACGTCGGCAAGATCTACAACGTGCTGGCGGCTCGCATTTCGCAAGCGTTGCTCGGCGTCCCGGAGATCGCCGCGGCGCAATGCCTGATGGTGAGCCGAATAGGGCAGCCCGTGGCGGAGCCGGCCATCGTGCAGATCGCGATTGCGACGCGAGACGGTTTTCCGCTCGCCGAGCTGAAACGCCAAATCGACGAAATCGCAGCCGACCAGATGCACTGCATTGCAGGTCTCGTCGATGACTTCGTTGACGGCAAGATTGATGTCTTTTGAGCAGAGCAGGGAGGATACGATGAACACCCAGCCCTCGGTGAATAGCCCGCTCAACATCGTCGCCCTGGGATGGGGGCTCTCGGCGGCGCTCGTCGTGCTGTTCGTGATCTGCCTGGCGGTCGCGCTCGTCTGGCCGGACTGGCAGGCCTCGCACGGATGGATCGGCCTGTTCTCGGTCGCGCCCATGACGTCGATCCGGGTCTGGATCGACGGCATCGTGTTCAGCATCGTGTTCGGCTGGGTCGCCGGCGTCGTCCTCGGGCTGGTCTACAACGCGCTGATCCGCCGCTGATACCGCGGCTCAAGCCCAGCGGCGCACGCGCGACTTGTAATCGAGATAGACCGCGCCGAACTTGCGCTCGAGATAGGCCTCCTCGCGGGCGACGACGCCGTAGCGGATGACGAGATAGAACGGCACCAGCATGGCGAGCACCCACAGGCTGTCGAAGCCGATGGCGAGGCCGGTCTGGCCCAGGAACATGCCGATGTAGATCGGATTGCGCGTGAAGCGGTAGGGTCCACCGGCCGCGATCGCCGTTGTCGGCTTGTTGGTTTCGACCTGCGAGCCCGCTTTGCGGATCGTGACGATCGCCCAAATCGCGAGCGCAAAACCGGCGGCGAATACGGCACCGCCCACCAAGGCGGCCGGAACGGAGGTCGGAATGAAGCGCAACGGATAAAGCGAATCGAGGACGAGCCCCGCGCCAAATGCGAGCGCCCACGCGATCGGCGGGTGAATAATCGCATTGGAGCTATCTGCAGCTTCGCTCATGTGGCTCGATGCCGCTATCGCATTTCTCGCCCAAGTTGATCCAGCGACGGGTCGTCATTTCCGGGCTTGACCCGGCAATCCATCCGCTTGGCGAGAAGGCACTCCAGGTTTGCGAAGCGGATGGACCTGCGGGTCAAGCCCGCGGGTGACGCAATGTAGGGAGCTGAACTGGATTGCCCCTACTTCGCCTTCTCGATCTTGGTGACCGTTAGTTGCCCGTTCACGCGGTCGGCGTCGAACTTGACCTTGTCGCCGACTTTCAGCTTCTCGAGCATGGCCGGATCCTGGACGCGGAACACCATCGTCATCCCTTCGTCCATGTCGAGCTTCTTGATCGGCCCGTGCTTCAAGGTGCTTGGTCACCTGTCCGTTGACCATCGCGGATTGGGCGACGCTCGCGTTCGGCGGCATCGTGGCTGCGAGCGCGAGCAGGGCCGCGGCGAGGAGAGCTGGCTTGCGCATGGATCGATTCCTTTCAGCTTGTTTCAGCTCGTTTCGGGCTGCTCTTCACTTCACGACGACCTTGCCGAACATGCCCTTGTCGTAGTGGCCGGGGATGAGGCAGGCGAACTCGAATTCGCCGCGCCTCGTGAATCTCCAAACGAGCTCGCCGCTGCCGTGCGGCAGCACGCGCTTGGCGTTCGGGTCGTCATGCTCCATGTCCGGATGCTTCTTCATGACGTTCGCGTGCTTGCGATTCTCGGCGACGGTTGCGAGAACGAATTCGTGGTCCTCCTCGCCATCGTTTTGCAGGACGAAACGGACTTGCTCGCCTCTCCGCACCTCGATCCGCGCGGGCTCGAAACCCATCTTTCCGCTGCCCTCGAACATCCTGACCCTGACGACGCGCGCCGGCTTGTTCGGATCGCCCGGCTGGCCGGCCGAGAAAGTTCCGTGATCCTCATGGGCGGCGGCCGGAATAGGCATTGCGGCGGCCGACGCCAGCAGGAGGCCGGCGGCGGTCGCGAGCCAGGCAAGTCTCGGCATGGCGGGTCTTCTCCTTTTCAATGTGTCAATGTCCCTTGTGGGTCTTGGTGGGTTTCACGACTCTGGCGTCGGTGGTGCCGGTCGTCGGCCGCGCCGCGCCGGTTTGCCGCGGCGCCGGTGCATTCGGATTCTCGATCTCGTAGGCGACTGTTCCCGCAGGGTGCTGGTACCAGCCGGGGTCCTTGTAGTCGTTCGGTGCAAGTCCCTCGCGCACCTTCACCACCGTGAACATGCCGCCCATTTCGATCGGGCCGAATTGTCCGAACCCGGTCATCATCGGCAGCGTGTTGTCCGGCATCGGCATTTCCATCGCGCCCATCTCGGCCATGCCGGCGCTGCCCATCGGCATGTAGTCCGGCACCAGCTTGCGGACCGCCCTGGCGACATCGCGCTGCGGCGCGCCGATGAAGTTCCTGACGTCGTGACCCATCGCGTTCATGGTGTGATGCGACTTGTGGCAGTGCAGCGCCCAGTCGCCGGGGACGTCGGCGACGAACTCGTAGGCGCGCATCGCGCCGACCGGGATGTCGATGGTGGCCTCCGGCCAGCGCGCGCTCTCCGGCACCCAGCCCCCGTCGGTGCAGGTCACCGAAAAATGGTGACCGTGCATGTGGATGGGGTGATTGGTCATGGTCAGGTTGCCGACGCGCACGCGCACCCGGTCGCCCCGGCGCACGGCCAGATGATCGATGCCGGGAAACACGCGGGTGTTGAAGGTCCAGAGATTGAAGTCGGTCATCTCGGTGACCTTGGGCAAATAGGCGCCGGGGTCGATGAGATAGGAGCTGAGCAGGAACACGAAGTCGCGGTCGACGCGCATGAAGCGCGGGTCGCGCGGATGGATGATGAACAGGCCCATCATGCCCATCGCCATCTGCACCATCTCGTCGGCGTGCGGGTGGTACATGAACGTCCCGCTCTTCTTCAGCTCGAACTCGTAGACGAAGGTCTTGCCCGGCTTGATGTGCGGCTGGGTCAGTCCGCCGACCCCGTCCATGCCGCTCGGCACCAACATGCCGTGCCAGTGGATCGTGGTGTGCTCCGGCAGCCTGTTGGTGACGAAGATGCGGACCTTGTCGCCTTCGACCGCCTCGATCGTCGGTCCCGGCGACTGGCCGTTGTAGCCCCACAGATTGGCCTTCATGCCCGGCGCGATCTCGCGCACCACCGGCTCGGCGACGAGATGAAACTCCTTCCAGTCGCCGTTCATGCGCCAGGGCAGGGTCCAGCCGTTGAGCGTGACCACAGGCTGATAATCGGGCCCCGCGGTCGGAAATAGCGGCGGCTGCATGGTGTTGGTCCTGGTGGTCGGCGCCTCGGGAATGCTCGCCGCCTGGACCCGCCCGCTCACCGCGCTCGCACTCGCCAGCACCGCGGCGGTGCCGAGAAAACCTCTGCGCGAAATCATGTCGTGCTCCTCGTTTCAGTGCCTGCCCGCCTCGCCCGCCGATGCGGCGGTCGGGCTCGTTGCGTCATTGCCGGTGCGCGGCCGGCCGCCGCCGGCGACGGCGGCCTTGAGGTCCGCGCTCGCGAGCCAGAAATCGCGCTTGGCCTGGATCGCCGTGATCGTCGCCAGGATCTGCTGGCGCGCCTCCACCAGCAGCGAGAACACGTCGATCTGCATGGCGTTGTAGCGCAGCAGCGTCTCCTCCGAGATGATCTTGCGCAGCGGCAAGACCTCGCGCTGGTAATGGCCGGCGACCTCGTAGGCGGAGCGATAGACGCGATAGGCGTCGCGCGCCTCCGAGCGCACGTTGACCGCCAGCTCGAGCAGGCGATTGACGGCTTGCATGTAGACGGCTTCGGCCTGGCGAACGCGGACCTCGCCGAAGTCGAACAGCGGGATTTGCAATTGGAGATCGAAGCCGCGCATCAGAACGCTTTCATCGGCTCGCTTCTCCAACTTGTCGCCGTAGCCGCCGTCGAGAATATTGATGAACCGGGTGGCCTGGGTGAGGCCATAGGATTTCGCGAGCGCGTCGAGCTCGACGCGCGCCATCTGCAGATCGACGCGCCGCCGCACCGCCTCAACCTCGATCGCGGCCAGCGCCTGTGCGCGCCGCGGCAGCGCCGGCAGCGCGTTCGGCAGCTTGAACTTGAGATCGCCGCCCCACAGGCCGAGCAGACGGATCAACGCCTCCCGTTCGCTCGCCGCCGTCTGGCGCGCGGCGGCGAGCTGCGCGGTGATGTCGGCGTAGAACACCTGCTCGCGCGCCTGGTCGAGCTTGTTCATCCCCCCGGTTTCGCCGAGGCGCACGGCCAGCTGCGCCGCGGCTTCGGCGGACAGCTGCGCCTGCGCCAGGAACGCGACCAGCTCCTGCGCGGCGACCGCGCGGTAATAGGCCCGCCGCGTCTCGCTCGCGACGCGCAGCGTCTCGAGCGCGGCGCCCAGTTGCGCTCGATAAAAGCGTTCCGCGGCAATCTCGGACCGCGCCGGTAGGGTCGCAAGCGCAATGATGTTGGTGACGAGTTCCATCTCGCTCTCGAGCGCCGGCCCCATCTGGAGGCGCCGCCACGAATACGTCGGGTTCGGCGGCAGGCTCTCGCCCACGCGCTGCGCCTCGGCGATGGCGAGCTCATCGTATGCCGCCTGCAGGCCGCGATTGTTGAGGAGCGCGATCTGCACGGCGGTCTCGGCCGTAAGCGTGCGGCCGAGCAGGCGGCGAACGGCGGCGGCCATGGCCTCGGCGTCCGCGGCCGTGCGGATCGCCGCCACGTCCTTGGCGAGCTCATGCTCCGCGACATTGGCGACCACCGCCATGCCGGCATCCGGCGAAAACCAGGCGCAGCCGGAAACGAGCGCGGCCGCTGCCAGGCCAAGGCAGGCGCGCGCGGCTCGACGCGATCCAGGCGGCCGGAGTCGGAGCCGCCAGGAGAACTCCCGGTATCGCCGCATCGGGTCCTCCTACCGGCCGGACTTCGGCGCCGGGGCCGCGCCCTCGTTCCGCTCGCCCCACGGCGCGGGCTCGACCGGCCGCTGGCTCCTGTAGGAGCCGACGGTCGAGCGATAGTCGATGCGGGGTGCGCGCGCCGTGGGGTCCGCGGGATCCGGCCCTACGACCGGCGCTCTTGGCGCGTCGGCGCAGCCCGCGAGCAGCACGACGAGGCCCCCCAGCAGGATGGCGGGTACCGCGGATGCGAGCCGGAACGGCCGCGCGACCGCCGGCTCACCGGCGGCATCGAACGCCCGAATATGCGCGAACATGGGATCCTCGACTGTCGATCGACGTCGGGCGCGCGCGGCCGCTCGGCCGCGCACGCCGGCTTCAGTTGCGACAGTCAGGCGATGGGTGGCCGGTTGATGCGATCGGGGCCGCGGCCGCTCAGGGCCTCGCCCAGGATCGAGATCACCGTGGAAGCAGGGCCGTGAAGCCCGAGGCGCACGCCCGGCTCGCCGGGAATGGCGACGACCGAGAACAGGCCGCAACACGAGGCCACATTGGCCTTGTCATCGGCGGCGCTCGGTGGCGCGGCCCCGTCGTCGTGGTGGTGGTGCTCGGCTGTGCTGTCGGCGTGGACGTGCGGCTTGCCACCATGATCGTGCTTGCTGCTCTCACCATGCACGCCGACATGGCCCTCGGTCAGACAATGCACGACGGCGGGATTGTCGGAGAAGGCGAACGCAGCCGCCGGCGCCAGCGTGCACAACGCGTATGCCGCAGCGAGCACGATCGCCGCCTTGACGCGAAAAGCCCTGGTCACGGCCGACAACATAGTGCGTCTTTGCCCGCTCGATCCCGCAGGAGAACCCGCCACAGCAACGATAGGGCATTGCCCCCGGTTTGCAACGATCTCCTCATGCGCTCGCCCACGGATTCAGAACGAGTTTACGGCGGAAGCGTGGCAACGATCGCGTGCGGCTCGAGCGGGCAACCACGTGTCGGTCCTGACCCGAAGCGGACCTCGCAAGCGCGGGCTTGCTGGATGGGGCCATCTCATTCCGGTAGGATGGCGACGGCTTCTTTCGTGAGCGAGGGGTGCGATGGACCGGCGCGCGAGTTGATTGAATGGCCGCCGCATGGAACAGGCGGCTCAGCTGGCGGGTGGTCATCGGCTTGCCAGGCCTGCGGCCAGGAAATAGCCAACGTTCTTGAACGGGCGTCGTGGCATCGTAACCCCGGCGCGCCTTCCACCATTGCCGCAACAGAGCAAGCGTCTCCGGTGACAGCATGACATTGCGATCCTTGCGGCCCTTGGACTGCTCGATGCGAATGATCTTCTGCGCGCTGTCGATATGCTTGACCTTCAGCCGGACCACCTCGCCGGCGCGCAGGCCGCAGCCATAGCTGAGACTGAGCAGCACACGGGCCTTGAGGTTGCTGGCGACCGCCAGCAGGCGCTTGGTCTCGTCCGGGCTCATCACCAGCGGGACCTTCTGGGGCTCGCGCAGATGATAGATCTCGGCGGCAAGATCCAGCCGCCGCAGCGTCACGCGGAACAGGAACCGCAGCCCGGTCATGATGCGGTTGCGATTGCAGATACTCATGCCGGTCTCGGCCAGCTGCAGCTGGAACCGGCGGATATCCTCCGCTGTGGCCGTGTCAGGCGAGCGCCTCAGGAACGCGACGAACCGCTTGCAGCTGCGGAGGTGGCCTCTTTGCGTCCCCGCACAGAGCTTGCGCGCGTTCATGTCCTCGATCATGCGCTGGCGCAGCGGGCTGACGGCATCCATGCTCATGGTAACTCCTGTCTTGGGATGAGGTTGGCGACACCTCGATCCTTAAGACAGGGCACCTCGCCCGCTACCAACGATCTCTTCCCTGGGGACAGTGCTCACGCCGACCCCGCAGCCGCCACTATCGCGAAGCGATTTAGTGCTTTGCCCCATCTGAGGCATTGGCCTCATGGGTACCGGAGAAGAGGCGACAGCGCTATGGCGAGAACCTACCGTGAAATTGCGATAGAGGAAATGCTGCGAACCGTCGAAGAAGCTATGAGTCGCGTTATTGACTGGTGGGGAGACCTGCCGCCGCCGATGAAAGAAGCGATCGAGCAGTTTCGCACCCAACTTGGGGCAGCAATTGATTCCGTAGAATTTGTTAAAAGGGCACTCGACAGACAAGTACCCGAAAATGACCGCGGGGAAGGCCCTGCCTGACGACCCGCTCATGGAAGATCGCGCAGCGAGGGTGTATGCTGCGGCCATGAGCGCGCGCTGCTGCCACGACTGCCATGACGACGACCCGCAGCGAGGGAATACCGCCTACCGCCGGGTCTTGTGGGTCGTTTTAGCTATCAACGCGGTGATGTTTGGGATTGAGATCGGAGCAGGAACTCGCGGCGGGATCCGCGTCGCTCCAGGCGGACGCTCTCGATTTTCTCGGCGACGCAAGCAATTACGCGATCAGCCTGTTCGTCGTGGGGATGGCACTACGCTATCGCGCTATGGCGGCGGTCGCGAAGGGGAGCACCATGGTCATGTTTGGACTGTGGGTCCTCGCGATCACCGGTTGGCATGCGTGGCACGGAACGTTACCGCAAGCACTTACGATGGGCGCGGTCGGCATTACGGCCTTGGCGGCGAATGCCGCTTCGTTTGGCTTGCTCTGGAGCCATCGCGGCGGCGACGCCAACATGCGCTCGGCCTGGATTTGCACGCGCAACGATGTGCTCGGGAATCTGGCCGTGCTGTTGGCCGCATTGGGCGTGTTTGGCAGCGGCACGGGCTGGCCCGATGTGTTGGTGGCAACGATCATGGCGAGTCTGGCGTTGCAAGGGGCGTACATGGTTGTTCGACAAGCCCAGCTCGAACTGCAAGGCGCAAGGCGCCCAATCGCATTCCCGCTGAGTAGGGAATATCGGTGATGCAGCGGGATTTCCAGAGCGTCGCAAAGCCGCGGTCCCGAGGCGTCGACGCCTACCTTCACAGCTTGCGGCCGGCGCAGGCTCATGGTTCGCCTTGCCGCCATCCGAGCGGATAGCGGCCGGCATCACCGCGGAAGGGTTGGAGCAGCATCCGATCGAGCCCGAGTTCGCGCGGATCACGGAACTGCTCGATGCCGATTGTCATGCCCTCGTGCCCGGCGGCGGGCTGCGCGCGATAGGTACCGAACAGGCGGTCCCACCAAGGCAAATTGAAGCCAAAGTTGCTGTTGGTTTCGCGCAACAGGATCGAGTGATGCACTCGGTGCATGTCCGGCGTCACGACGAACCAGCGCAGCGTGCGGTCGAGTCCCAGCGGGAGGCGGACATTGCTGTGGTTGAACATCGAGGTGGCGTTCAGCAGCACCTCGAAGATCAACACGGCAACCGCGGGCGCCCCCAGGGCTGCGACGACGGCGAGCTTGATCACCATCGACAACAAAATCTCGATCGGATGGAAGCGCAGTCCGGTGGTCACGTCGAATTCGAGGTCGGCATGATGCATGCGATGCAGCCGCCACAGCGCCGGCACCGCATGGAAGAGGACGTGTTGGAAATAGATCGCAAGGTCGAGAACAACAACCGAGGCGACGACGGCAAGCCAGACCGGGAGCCCAATCTCGTTGAGCAGCCCCCATCCCTGCTCCTCGGCAACGAGGGCAAGGCCGACGGCCGTGGCCGGAAACACGAGGCGGACGAGAAGCGTGTCGATCACCACCACGCCGAGATTGCCGGGCCAGCGCAAGCCGCGGCCAATCGCCTGTCTGCGTCGTGGGCCGACGAGTTCCCAGATCGCCATCACGGTGAACACGCCGCCGAAAGCGCCCAGACGGATCAACGGCTCGTAAGCGAATATGGCGTCGCGCATGGCTTTGACGCGCCCTGGATGCTTGACAGACAATTGAATTGTCAGCTATTCAATTATTCACTTGAATGATATGATTACGGGCCTGGCGATGTCAAGCCGCAGTCCAAAATCGGCGCTGTTTGCTCAGTTCGCTGCCGTCGCCAAATCACTGGCGCACGTGCATCGGCTCGAGCTCCTGGAGCAATTGGCGCAGGGCGAGCGGAGCGTGGAGGTCGTGGCGGAGCGGACCGGCCTATCGGTCGCCAACGCATCGCAGCACCTGCAGCAGATGCGGCGGAGCGGGATCGTCGCCACCCGCCGCGAAGGCAAGTTCGTTTTTTACGCGCTCGCCGACCAGGCCGTGCTCGACCTCATGTCCGCGCTGCGCCGGATTGCCGAGCAAAACATCGCCGAGGTGGAACGCGTGATCCGTAGCTACTTCAATGACCGCGATAGTCTCGAGCCCGTGTCGCGCGAGGAGCTTCTGAAACAGTCGCGCGCGGGCGCCGTAACCGTCCTCGATGTCCGGCCGCCGGATGAATTCGCATTGGGGCATCTGCCTGGCGCCGTGAACATCCCGTTGCGCGAGCTCGAAGCTCAACTCGGCGAGCTCGACCCCAGGCAGGAGATCGTCGCCTATTGCCGCGGCCCTTACTGCGTCCTCTCCTACGAAGCGGTTGCGGCGCTTCGCGCTCGTGGCTTCCAGGTTCGGCGATTGGAGGACGGCCTTCCGGAGTGGCGCGCCGCCGGGCTGCCGGTCGTCACGGGCAGTGCGTGATCCGCGCCTGCAACGATGGGCCTTCTCCTATCTCCCACCGTGTGGCGTCATCATATGTCCCCGGCGAAGAACGGCCTGCGAGCAGCTATGAACACGCGCGATGCAATAATCCCGCTCATGGCGGCGTCCCCACAGTTCGCCGACCTTGATCCAACGGTGCTGAGAACCATCGCCGCGCGCTGCCGGCCGAAAGTCTTTCCGACCGGCCAAATGGTTTTTATGGAAGGGGACCCGTGCCGGACCCTCTGCATTCTCGAAATCGGGGCGAGTGAAATTCTTTCGCATGAATGCCGAGGGGCGCGAACAGATCCTGAAAGTCTTCGAACGTCCGGGTGATATATTCTGCATTGCGTCCGCGTTCAGCACGGGAATACACATCGTCAGCGCCAGGGCGATGATCGAGACGCGGCTGCATCTGCTCGACATGGATGCGGTGAACCGTGTCGCACGAGATCATCCTTCCGTGGGTCTCAAGATGATCGCTACGGCCGGCGAACATATGACGCACCTTGTCGCGCTCGCCGACGATCTCTCGTTGAAGACCGCGACCGCGCGCTTGGCAAAACATCTCTACGAACTGGCCGTGGTGGAAGGCGCTGGAAGGGGCGTCAAGGTGCAAGTCTCTCGTGATCGTCTCCGGGCGGAGGAACTCGCGTCGTTGCTGGGGACGGTGCGCGTTCATATCTCGCGCAGCCTGACGACCCTCGCCGATGCCGGCGCTATCGACGTGGACCGGCGCTTCATTGGCATCCGCGACCTTGCGATCCTCAGGCAGCTCTCCGAAGGCAAGTAGCAACATCTTTCTATCGTGGTCGCTTTTCCGGGCGCATCATTCCGCGCCCGCGTGCCGACGGCGCGCATAACATTTGTGACAGACCTCCATCTCCGCGGGGGCTAGCGTCCTCCCGACGGTAGCCCCAGGAGTGGCGGAGGTAGCCATGTCATTCGAAACATTTCTTCTCGATCACGAGTCGGTGATCCGATTTGGGTTCTTTCTCGGCACATTCGCGCTTATGGCGCTGTGGGAGGTTCTTGCTCCATTGCGGGTGCCGGGGACCTCGAAGGCGATTCGTTGGCCCAATCATGTGATGCTCGCGGCGATGAATGTTGTCCTTCTCCGAGTGCTGTTCCCGTTGGCCGCCGTGGCGCTCGCAGTGTACGCCGGCAAGCGCGGTATCGGACTCTTCAACATGATTCCGGTCCCGTACCTCTTGGCATTTGTCGGGTCGCTGACGGCGCTCGACCTGGCCGTCTACCTGTTCCATCTGCTGTTTCACGCCGTGCCGGCGCTTTGGCGTGTGCATCGGGTACATCACGCGGATATCGACATCGATGTCAGCACTGGGGTGCGATTTCATCCGATCCAGATGATGTTGTCCGTCATCATCAAGTCCATCGTCATCTTGCTGCTAGGCCCCCCGGCACTGTCGGTGTTGACGTTCGAGGTCCTGTCTCATGCGATTACGCTGTTCAACCACGGAAATGTGAGGATTCCGCCTTCGCTGGACCGCGTACTGCGCTGGCTCGTTGTGACGCCCGACATGCACCGCATCCACCACTCAATTCATATTGCCGAAACCGATAGCAACTTCGGCTTTGTTCTGCCGTGGTGGGACCGCATGTTCGGCACCTACCGCGCCGAACCGGCGGCCGGCCAGGTGCGGATGGTGGTTGGCATCGAGTCGTTCCGGACGGATCGCGACCTCTGGCTTGACCGCCTGGTGCTCAATCCTGTCGTCGATGAGCGCGGTTCTCAGCCCATGAGTCCGAGTCAAAATATGGGGTGACCGTCGGCAGCACGATGTTTCCCGCCGGCGCAAAGCCCGGTAGGATCGTTCGCGATGTGCCTGTTGCCGAGAGCCGAAGCCCGCGTGCGGCCATGGATCGCCGTGGTGGCGAGCTATGCGGTGGCGCTCCAGGCCATGCTGGCCGGGTTCGCCACGAGCTTCTCGGCGGAGGAGCATTCGTTCGCGCACGATCCCTTCGTCGTCTGCTCGGCGAGCGGCCATGGCCCGGCCGGAGAGGGTCCCGGCGCGCCGCCTTCCCATCCTTCCCATCCTTCCCATGACGCGGCATGCGCGCTGCTCTGCTCGATGGTCGCGGCCTCGCCGGCGCTGCCCTCGGCGGGCGTAGGCCATCGTTTCGTCGCAAGCGTGCACATTGCCCATGCCGCGCGCTCGAGGGCGGCAACGGCGTTCCCGCGCCGCTTCAGCCCGCGCCAATCGCAAGGGCCGCCGCCGACGGCGTGAACACCCTCGAGTGTTCGGCGCGTCGGCGTGCGTCGGCGCATGAAGATCACCCGACACTGTCCGGCCCGTGCGCACGAGCGGCGTGGGCCGAGCGCGCCGCCACCGCACGGCGAAGCCGCCGCGATCGGCGGCCGGCTTGATTTCAAATTTCCATGGGTCCTCGTGACCTCGAAACGATGTCGAAAGGAGACTTCCCCATGACCGCCTTCGCAAAGATCGCAATCGCCGTGTTGTGGCTTACGGCTGCCGGTGGCGCTTCCGCCGGCGCCGAGGAAATCAAGGCCGGCGACCTCGCCATCGATCATCCCTGGAGCCGCGCCACCCCGACGGGCGCCAAGGTGGGCGCCGGCTACATGACGATCACGAACAAGGGCTCCGCCGCCGACCGCCTCGTCGGCGCGTCGACCACCGCCGCCGGACGCGTCGTGATCCACGAGATGGCCATGAAGAACAATATCACGACCATGCGGCCGCTCACCGGCGGCCTGGCGATCGAGCCGGGAAAGACCGTCACGCTCGCGCCCGGCGGCTATCACATGATGCTCATGGATCTGAAAGCGCCCCTGAAGCAGGGACAGAAGGTTCCAGTCACGCTGGAATTCGAGAAGGCGGGCAAGGTGAACGTGACCCTCGACGTGCAGTCGGTGGGAGCCCAAAGCCCCATGCCGGGCCACAAGATGTGACCGGCGGCGAGCCGCCTCGATGCCTCGTCGCCCTCGAACGAGCCATGCTTCTCGTCGCGGCGAGGCCCCGGCTGCAGCGTCCTCGTGGCGAAGGGAGCTTTTCGAGAGAGGCGCCATCGCGTACCAGAACGGTGGCGGGCTCGCGTGGAATGAGCGCTCGCCCCGGTGCGAGCGCGCGGTTTCGCGGCTGGTCGCGGCGGAATTCTTACCGGAGCCGCGTCGGCCCGAAGGTCGGAGGATCGTTGCGTGCGAAAGATCTTCATCATCGGCGTCGGCGCCGGCAATCCCGACTACATCACCGTTCAGGCGATCAAGGCGCTCAACGAGGTCGACGCGTTCTTCCTGATGGACAAGGGTCGCGAAAAAGCCGCGCTCGTGCGCCTGCGCAAGGAGATCCTCGAGCGCCACGTGAAGAACGAGGCTTACAGGATCGTCGAGGCCCGAGATCCGGAGCGCGATCGAGCCGCGTCGTCGTACGAGTCGAGCGTCGAGGCCTGGCACGCACAGCGAGCCGCCCTCTACGAGAGCTTGATCGGGCAGGAGCTCGGCGACGACGAGTGCGGCGCTTTCCTGGTATGGGGGGACCCTTCGCTCTACGACAGCACGCTGCGCATCATCGATCGGGTCCTTGCCAGGGGAAGCATCGCATTCGAGTACGAGGTGATCCCGGGCATCAGCAGCATCCAGGCGCTGGCCGCAAAACACCGGATCACGCTGAACAGAGTCGGGAAGTCCGTTCACATCACCACGGGACGCAAGCTGTCGGAGGGACTGCCGGACGGCATCGACGACGTGGTCGTCATGCTCGACGGGGAGTGCGCGTTCAAGCATGTCGATGATCCCGACATCGACATCTACTGGGGCGCCTATGTCGGCACCGAGGACGAGATCCTCGTGTCGGGCAACTTGAAGGAACGCATGCACGACATCGAGCGGCTTCGAAGCGAAGCCAGGCGAAAAAACGGCTGGATCATGGATGCCTATCTTCTCAGGAGGTTCGCGTCGCCATAGCCGGCGGCTCGAGGGCCCATGCAGGGATTCCGCCGCATCCGCCACTACGGCCTGCTCGTCGAGGCGGCCAGCGCCGACAACATCGCGCGCGCCCTGCGGTCGCAAGCCGGTCAGCCGAGCCCGCCGATGATGCCGATGGCAACGAGCCGACATCGGGTCGGTCGATCGATCAACTCGTCGACGCGGCCCGGGCGAAGTCGGCATTGCGAGACGAATCACATCTACTGGCGGTGTGGGCGCTTATTCCCATAGCCGCCTGCGCGAAATGCTGCTCGGCGGAGCCACGCGCCACATCCTGAAGAACGCATCTGCACGGCCCGTTCTGCTGGCGCATTAGCCCTCGTCGGAGTGCGAGCCCCCGCCTCGGGCCGGAGCCCCGGTCTTCGCGGGCCTTCGGTCCGCCCGAGGCAGCCAGTCGATCCCTTCGTGCGCGCCAAACCGGCTGGTCGACGAGCTGCGGGTCCGAGACGACATTTTCTTTAAGCGGCGGCGATGAGCGCGGCGGCGAGGTCCTGCGGCCGGTCCACCATCACGTCGTGGCCGCAGGCGAAGCTGACGAACTGCCAGCCGCGATCGCCCTGGAAGCGCGCGCCGAATTGCTGGAACGGCGACGGCCCCCAGCCGGTGGCAAGCATGTACACGCGCTTCGGCACCTGCCGGCCACCGAGTGCGAGATTCTGCTCGAATGTCGCGAGCGGCTGCTTGACGCACATCGCATCGACCCAGGCGGCGTCTGCGGCGTTGACGGCGAACCTGGCGGCCGGAATGGGTGTGACCATGTAGCCCTCGCCGTTCTGCGCGGCGTCGGTACGCATCTGTTCCGACTGCTCGGCCGGCAGATAATCGAACAGCGACTTGCCGTTCTCGGGCACGAAGGCGTCGAGATAGACCAGCGAACGGATCTTCGCCGCGATCTGCTCGGCGACGCCGGTGACGACCATGCCGCCATAGGAATGGCCGCACAGCACCACGTCCGACAATTCCTCCCAACGGATGACACCGACGATGTCCTGAACGTGCGTGCCAAGATCGATCGTGCGGTTCATCAGGTGAGCGCGCTCGCCGAGGCCGGTCAGGGTCGGCGTATGGACCTCGTGCCCGGCCTGGCGCAACAGCCGCGCCACCCGCTTGTAGCACCAGCCGCCGTGCCAAGCGCCGTGAACCAGAACGAAGGTGGCCATGGTCGTCCTCCCGCCAGCGGCCGCGTCGGCGCAACCTACAATTCCGGCACCGTGTTGTCATGCGCGCCTTGCAGCGGCAGCTCCTCGCACATTGAAGAAGCATTGAAGCAAGCACTGATGGACGATCACGGCATTCACACGCAAGCTTGCCCGCGGCAACATGGCTGCGTCAAAGACCATGCCGACTGGTTGTTGCGGCCCACAAAACTAGTTCTGGTCCTACGCTCCGTGCACTTTGCGACTGTCGCTTGGAACCTGCTCGCGTTCGTTCATGCCATAGTCCCTGATGACATCGGCAACGCGTAGGCGATAATTGGAAAAAATCTCGCTGCGGCCTCTTGCTTGCGCGGCCCGATGTTCATTTGTGCTGCGCCAAGCCTGAACTGCCGCTTCGTCGCGGAAAAACGAAAGCGAAAGAATCTTGCCCGGCTCATAGAGGCTCTCGAAGCGCTCAATCGAAATGAAGCCGTCGATTTTTTCGAGCAGCGGTCGCAATTCAGCTGCGATGTCCAGATAGTCTTTCTTTCGCTCCGCTTTCGGCCAGACTTCGAATATGACCGCAATCATCTTCTCCTCCCCTGACGAATTGCCGTTAGATCGTCCCCTCCATGCTCAGCCCGACCAGCAGCAGCGCCAGCAACGCGCTCGCCACGGCAAAGCTCAACAGCGAGGCGCGGCCGTCGACGAAACGGTCGGGAAACTTCTGCAGCACGAGTGGCGCCGCCAGAATTGCGAGACCGCCGCCAATGACCGCCGCATACCAGGGAACCAGCCGCCAAGCCGCCAAAAGGGCGACCACCAGGCTTGTAGTCGCCACCGCGATCGTGCCGTAAAGAATGATCACGCCAAGACCGGACGCCAGCGCCGGGGCGCGATGCGCGCGCGGAAACTGGCCGCTCGCCGCCAGCGTGTGCAGGGAGAAAACGAGTAGCAGCGCCGTGAACAGAACGAGCGGGATGAGGGTCTCGTTGGGCAGCATGCATACGCGACCTTCCCTTGCCGTGACGGTCGCGGGAATCGCCTCCCTTGACCGGCGAAAAAGATTGTCCGTAACATACGAGACATATATCAGCTGTTTGCGCAAGGGCCGCAGCGAGGGGAGCGAAAATGTCGACAGCCGAGACGCCGGCCAAGTCCGCCCCGGTCAAACCCGCCAAATCCGGGCCGGAGGTCGAGAAGGCCGAGGGTAAGCGCGAGAAGCGCACGATTACGGAAATCCGCGAGTCGAAGCGCACCGGCGAGAAAATGGTTTACATGTCGGTGCCGGATTACACCTCCGCGCAATGGGCCGAGATGGCTGGCATCGACGTGGCGGTGCTCGGCGACAGCTTGGCGATGATCGCTCACGGCCATCGCAACACGGTCCCGGCGACCATGGACATGATGGTCATGCATGGGCAGGCTGTCCGCCGTGGCGCACCGAACACCTTCATGCTGGGGTGCATGCCCTATCAGAGCTACAACACGGTCGACCGCGCACTCGTCAATGCGACGCGTTTCATGCAGGAGACGCTGTGCGACGCGGTCAAGCCGCAGGGCGGCAAATCTCAGGCTCATATTCTGCGCGCTCTGGTGGATGCCGGCATTCCGACCGCGTCCCATATCGGCCTGACCCCGCATACCATCGCCATGTTCGGCGGCTTCAAGATTCAAGGCCGCACCGCGGATACGGCCATGAAGATCCTGGAAGACGCGCTGGCGATCGAAGATGCCGGCTGTTTCATGCTGGAATTCGAAGCGGTGCCGGCCAAGATCGCGCGACTGATATCGGAGCAGCTGACGATCCCGACTATCGGCATTGGCGCTGGGGTCGGCTGCGATGGGCAGATCCTGCTGTGCTACGACCTGCTTGGAGTGTTCACCGATTTCAAGCCGAAATTCACCAAGCGTTACGCCAAATTGACCGAAGTGGCCGTCAACGGAATCATGCAATATGTCAAAGAGGTGAAGGAAGGCACGTTCCCGGACGACGATCATTCCTATGCGGTGAACGAGGCGGAATACGAAAAATTTGCTGCAATGGTCGCGAAACGAAGGCAGGTCTAACGTGGGGCGTTTGCCGGCAACTGCATTGCGACAGCCGCGTTCCAGCGTTCGCCAAACCGCCACGCCGAGAGCGGGGCGGCGGGGCGCCGCGCGCGAAACCCTGACCGAACAGGCCTATCGATTGATCGAGGAGCAGATCGTTACCCTCAGACTCAAGCCGGGCGACGTCCTCTCCGAACAGATGCTGTCGGCCATGTTCAAGATCGGCCGGACGCCCATCCGCGAAGCCTTGCAGCGGCTGGCGCGCGAGGGCCTGATTACCATTTTGCCGCGCAAGGGCGTTCTCGTCTCGGATATCAATCCGCGCAATCAGCTGCTGGTGCTCGAGGTGCGGCGTGAGATCGAGCGCTTGCTCAGCCGCGCGGGTGCCGAACGGGCGAACAAGGACCAGCGCGAACAATTGCTGGGGATCGCGCAGGGCATGGATCGCGCGGCCAAGACCAATGACGACATTTCCTTCATGCGGCTCGATCGCGAGCTCAATCGCCTGCTGATCGAGGCGGCGCACAACGACTATGCGGCCCGCTCGATGAAGCTGCTGCAGGGCCTTTCGCGCCGGTTCTGGTACATGCACTATCGCGAGGCGGCCGATCTGCCGCTGTGCGCGCGGTTGCACGCCAATCAAGCGCGCGCGATCGCCCGGGGCAACGGCGAGGCGGCCGCGCGCGCGAGCGACAAATTGATGGACTATGTCGAGAACTTCACGCGGAACAGTATCGGTCTGAGGCCATGAAGACATATGAGGGAAAACGCACCATCGACGGGCTGGTCGTGACGGTCGACGGCCGCCCGCTCAATGAGCACTACGAGGTCAAACGCCTCACCAAATACGGCTTCGAATGGACCTACGAAGGTGACAGCCCGCAGCAACTGGCGCTGGCGATCCTCTACGATCATTTGGGCGATAAGGAGCGCGCCATCGCGCTCTCGGAGCCGTTCATGAAGGCCGTCGTCGCCAACTTCGACAATGATTGGACGCTGACAGCAGCGCAGATCGACAGTTTCTTGCGCACTAGCGTCGCGGCGTAGTCGCACGCGATCGAGCATGCGCCGTGCTTGTCGCTGACATGCATCTGATATATCATTGATCGAGCAATCAACGAAAACAGAAGACCCAACGCGGGTCATGAGGGAGGATACCATGGCAATTTCTCGCCGCAGACTGCTTGCGTCCGCCGCCGCCGTCGGCGCCTTGTCGGCATCCGGCCGCGTCTTTGGTCCCGCCATCGCGCAGAACAAGCCGTTGCGCGTCGGCATTCTCGCGCCGCGCTCCGGCATCGCTGCGGCGCCGGGCCTTAATGGGATCCGCGCCACGCAATGGGCGGTCGAGCGCTACAACGCGCAGGGCGGCATCGCCGGCCGCAAGGTCGAGCTGGTGATCGAGGATGAATCCTCGCCAAAGGACACGATCGAGCGCTTCAGCAAGCTCGTGCAGCAGGAGAAGGTCGACTGCGTGCAGGGCATCATTTCCACCGGCGTCGGGCTCGCGCTCGGCCCGGTGGTGGAGGAAGCGCGCGCGCTCACGATCTACTGGGATGGCACGACGCAGGACGGCGTGGACGAGAAAATCCCCAATCCGCGCTATCTGTTCCGCTCGACAGACAACGAGTGCGAGGCGGTCATGTCCTCGCTGCTCGCCATCAAGTACTGGAAAGGCAAGTTCGTCACCGTCGCCGGGATCAATCCGGACTATTCCTACGGCCGCAACAACATGGCGGCCTTCGTCGCGATGCTCAAGCGGTTCAACATCGAGCACAAGGTCGTCACCGAGCAGTGGCCCAAGGTCGGCACCATGGACCTGACCAGCCACGTGGCCGCGCTCAAGGCGGCCAAGCCGGATTTGATCTTCTCCTCGCTGCTGTTCGCCGATCTGCCGGTGTTCATGAAGCAGGCGCATGCCGCCGGCCTGACTGAAGGCACCAAGCTCG
The DNA here is from genome assembly GCA_963758945.1 of uncultured Alphaproteobacteria bacterium. GTDB lineage: Bacteria > Pseudomonadota > Alphaproteobacteria > Rhizobiales > Xanthobacteraceae > VAZQ01. The sequence continues at coordinate 918,315 of CAVWXY010000006.1, forward strand.
TGTTCCCGGCCGCCGGCTGGCAGCACACGCTGATGAAGAAGGAATTCACGCCCGAAGGCATGCTGTTCGGCCACAACACGCTCTATTTTGCGAACCCGAATGCGTCGCCGCTGGCGAGGGAATTCGTCGCCTGGTACGAGAAGACCTACAAGGACTATCCCGAATGGGAAGCCGATCGCGCCTATTTCGCCATCGCCTCCTACAAGGCGGCGGTGGAGAAGGCGATGAATGCGAAGGGCGGCAGCTGGCCGTCGCAAGACGACATCATCGACGCGCTGGTCGGCCTGTCGATCGAGAGCCTCGGCGGCAAGAGCGCCTGGCGCAAGGACCATATCGCCGACCAGACCTTCGTGCAGGGCCTTACCACCCACAACAACAAGTACGACTTCGTCACGCTCGGGACGTTCGAGAGCCGGTATTCCACCGAACTGCAGAAGCCGCCGGGGGCGAATTTCTGGGAATGGATCAAGACCGCCCAGTTCAACGTCTGATCCGACAAACCGGATTGAATGTCCGCGTTTGCAAACATTCTTGCCGGCGGCGTGTTTCACGCCGCCGTTTTGTTCTTGGTGGCCGCCGGGCTTCAGCTCGTGTTCGGCGTGCAGAAGATCGTCAATCTGGCGTGCGGCTCGTTCTACGCGCTCGGCGCCTATTTCGGGATCACCTTCATCGGCTACGCGGACCAGTTCGGCGTGTCCGAATGGCTGATCCTGCCCGGACTCATCATTTCCGGTCTCCTGCTCGGCTTCATCGGACCGCCGATCGAGCGCATGCTGCGCACGGTGTATGACCGCGACGAGAGCTTCCAGCTTCTCCTGACCTTTGCGCTCGTACTCATGTTCCAGGACGTCTTCAAGTTCGTCTGGGGCGCCAACCCGCGCTCTCTCGACAGCGGCTATTTGATCTACGGCACGATCAGCGCCGGCGACTTCAGCGTTCCGGTATACAATTTGCTGGTGATTGCGGCGGCAATCGCGGTCGCTGCCGGGCTCGGCGGCTTCCTGCAACGGACCAATTACGGCCGTATCCTGCGCGCGACGGCGGAAAATCGCGCCATGGCGGAGGCGCTCGGCGTCGATGTGCGACGCGTCTATTCGGTGGTATTTACGCTTGGCGTGGTGCTCGGCACCACAGCGGGGGCGCTTGGTGGTGCCGACCGCCGCGGCCTCGCTCGACATGGCGATCGAATTTGTGATCGAGGCCTTCGCCGTCGTCGTCATCGGCGGCCTGGGCTCGATGCGCGGCGCATTGGCCGGCGCGCTCATCGTCGGCTTGATCCGCGGCTTTTCGATCTTGCTCTATCCCGAGCTGGAGGTGCTCGCGATCTATCTGATCGTGGTTGCCGTGCTGATTTTCCGACCCGCCGGATTGTTCGGGAGAACGCTGGCATGAAGCTCTCCGCCGCGGCGATCGTCGCCAGATGCGGCGCGGCTGCGCTCGCCCTGTTGCCGCTGGCGGTGCCGCCCTATTACGTCGGCTTGATGATCCCCTTTTACGGCTACGCCATCGCCTTGCTCGGGTTCAACCTGCTGTTCGGCTATACCGGATTGCTGTCGTTCGGGCATGCGATGTTTCTGGGCGTTGGCGCTTACGGCGCGGCGATCCTGTCGGGCGTGCTGGGGGTGAAATCCTTCGAGCTGGTGCTGCTCGCGGTTATGCTCGCATCGTGTGCGATTGCGCTGCCGGTCGGCGCATTGTGCGTGCGCTATATCGGCATTTTCTTCGGCATGCTGACCCTCGCCTTCGGCATGCTGTTCCACTCCTTCCTGTTCAAGTTCTACTACTTGACCGGCGGCGACAGCGGCATGCGCGTGGCGCGCATGGACATCCTCGGGCTGGAATTCGCACGCTACAACAAGATCGAGTTCCTGGCCGGGCCATTCTACTACTATTGCCTCGGTCTTCTGATCGTCGCCGGGTTCGTGATGTGGCGGATCGTGAACTCGCCGTTCGGACTGCACCTCAAGACCGTGCGCGATAACGCGCGCAAGGCGGAATATCTCGGCGTGCACGTGCACAGGTTCCGCCTGGCCGCCTTCGTCATCTCGGCTGCCTTCGGTGCTGCCGGCGGCGCCATCCTCGGCTTCCGGGTGGGGCTCGCCGATCCCGAGCTGGTTTACTGGACGCAGTCGGGCCAGCTCGTGTTCATGGCCGTGCTCGGCGGGTTCTCGAATTTCTTCGGGCCGATCGTCGGTGCGCTCACCTTCACCTTGTTGCAGGACCAGCTGCAATCGCTGACCGAGTATTGGCGCTTCGTGCTCGGCGCCATTCTGGCGGTGATCGTCATCGGATTTCCGGAGGGCATTGCTGGATTGGCCGCCGACTTGCGACGCAGGATTGCGGGGAAGACGGCATGACCCTGCTGCTGGAAACGCGCAACGTCAGCAAATCCTACGGCGCCTTCCGCGCGCTCGAGCAGGTCAACATGGCCGTGCATCAGGGTGAGCTGGTCTCGGTCGTGGGCCCCAATGGCGCCGGCAAGACCACGCTGGTCAATCTGCTCACCGGGCTGCTCGAGCCGAGCTCCGGGGAAGTCCTGTTCATGGGCAAGAATATTGCCGGCGTGGGACCGGTCGAGCTTGCCGATCATGGCTTGGCGCGCGCGTTCCAGCTCATCCAGATTTTTCCCAAGCTGACGGTCGCGGAGACGATCGCAGCCGCGGTCGTTTCGCGGCAGAAGAAGCGGTGGCGGCTTTTCTCGCGGCTTTCCGCCGACGGCGAGGTTGGCGGCCGCGTGCGCGAAGTGGCGGAGATCTTCGGCCTCGGTCACCGGCTCGACACGGTTGCCGCGGCACTCTCGCAAGGCGAGAAAAAGCTGCTCGACGTCGCCTCGGCTTTTGCACTCGACCCGCAAGTGATCTTGCTCGACGAACCGACTTCCGGCGTTTCCACCGCCGACAAGCACGGCATCATGAAGACGCTGATCGCGGCGGCTGAGCGCGCCGGCGTGAAGGGGATCGTGCTGGTCGAGCACGATATGGACCTGGTCGCAGCCTATTCCCATCGCATCATCGCGCTGTCGGAGGGTCAGGTGCTCGCCGATCTGCCGCCCGATCGGTTCTTCGTCGATCCGCATTTGATCGAAACCGTGATCGGCAAGCGGCGGGGACATTGATGCTGGCGGTCCGCGATCTCGTCGTCGACATCCAGGGCAGCCGCGTTCTGCGCCGCGTCACCTTCGAGGTGGGCGACGGCGAACTCGTCTGTCTGGTCGGGCGCAATGGCGCCGGCAAGACGACCACGCTGCGCAGCATCATGGGCTTTCGCAAGCCGGCGTCGGGCACGATAGCGTTTGACGGGCAGGATCTCCTGGCTTTGCGACCCTATCAGGTTGCGCGCCTGGGCATCGGCTTCGCGCCGGAAGAGAGCGAGGTGTTCGGCGAACTGACGGTCGCCGAGAACATCGCCATGCCGACCTGGATCTGTCCCAACCCGCGGCCCGCCGAGCAGCGCATCGCCGAAGCCTACAATGTATTTCCCCAGCTCGAGCGCTACCGCGAGCGCGGCGGGCAGGCACTGTCCGGCGGGGAGCGCAAGATGGTCTCGATTGCGCGAGCTCTCGCGCTTGGGCCAAAGCTGCTGCTGCTCGACGAGCCGACCGAGGGTCTGTCGCCGGCCATCGTCCCCTCGATCATCGACGGGCTCGCCGATATCCGCTCATCCGGGCATGCCGTCTTCATCGCCGAGTCGAATATTCACCACGTCCCGGATTTCACCGACCGGCTCTATGTCATTGAACGCGGAGAGATTATTTTTGCCGGCAAACCCGGAGCGGCGCGTCGGAACTCGGCCGTGGCGCGGGTGATCGAGGGTACAGGGCTGGCGCAGTCGGCGGATTGAACGCGGCGTCTGGCTGTGATAGATGTGTGATATATCAGGCGGCCGGCATCGTTGGTCACAAGGCGAGGCGGCCCGGCCGGCCCAGGCGCGAGGAGAGCGACCATGATCAATCAGCGGCAGATCGATTTTCGCCAGGAATACCGCTCGCGCATCATCGGGTGGTACGACGGCTATTTCCACATTGCGCTCATCTATGCGATGGGGGCGGCGTCGTTCTATGTCTACGTGGCGCACATCCATGACGTTACCTGGCTCGAGTGGCTGACCGTGCCGCTGACGTTCCTGTTCACGAACCTGTTCGAATGGGCCGTGCACAAATATGTCATGCACCGGCCGATCAACATCAAAGGCCTGCGCGCGATTTACGAGCGGCACACGCTCAATCACCACCAGTTCTTCACCGACGAGGAGATGCGCTTCCGGGATCATAAGGACTGGCGCGTGACGGTGTTCCCGCCTTATGCGCTCGTAGTGTTCATCCTGATGTCGATTCCGATGGCCGTCATTCTCGGCCTGCTGTTTTCGCCGAATGTCGGCTGGTTGTTCATGAGCGTGACCACTGGGATGTACCTGATCTATGAGTTCATGCATTTTTGCTGTCATGTCGACGAGAGCTGGTTCGTCCGCAACTGCCCCTTGGTCAACACCCTCCGCCGCCATCACACTGCGCATCACAACGCGCGGCTGATGATGGAAACCAACATGAACCTGACGTTCCCGATCGCCGATTGGCTGTTCGGCACGTCGGACCTCGACCGCGGGCTCGTCGGCACGCTGCTCAACGGTTATGATACCCGTTACCTGAAGCAGAATCTGCGCGGCCATCCGCGCCGGCCCGACGAGGCAGCCGCCGCGCCGGTGGGTGCGTACTAGGGTCGAGACTCATTAAATCCACCATACAAGGGCGGCTGCAAGACAGACAGAGGCGAGATAGTTTCGCCCCAGTCGGTCGTAGCGCGTTGCGATCCGCCGGAAGTCCTTCAATCTGTTGAAGGCGTTCTCGATGCGCCAGCGAAGCCTGTAGAGACGCTTGTTGAAGCTGAACGGCTTCTTTCTATTGCTGCGGTTGGGAATGACCGGCTTGGTTCCGCGCTCGTCCAGTTCCTCGCGCAACTCGGTGCTGTCATAGGCCTTGTCGCCGAGCATGCGCTTGGCCGACTTCACTCTGCGAATGAGGCGCTCCGCGACCGGGCAATCGTGTGCTTCGCCTCCGGTCAGCAGGATGGCGATCAGGCGCCCTTTAGCATCTGCGAGTGCGTGAATCTTCGTATTGCGCCCGCCGCGTGAGCGGCCGACAGCCTGTTTCTGCTCCCCCCTTTTCCGCCCGCGGCCGAGCGATGCGCCTTGACGTGGGTGGAGTTGATCATCTGCGTGTCTGCCGAGCGCCCGTTCCCGGCCAGCTGCCGAAACAGATTTTCCCAGATGCCGCGCTGCGCCCAGCGTACGAAGCGGTTGTAGATCGTCGTATACGGGCCATAGGCTTCCGGACAATCGCACCAACGGCAGCCGCTCTTGAGCACATGCACGATGCCGCTGATGACGCGACGATCGTCCACGCGTTCCACGCCCCGTACATCCGTAGGCAAATGCAGCTCGATCCGCGCCCATTGTTCGTCGCTCAGCCAGAACAGCTTCCTGCTCATGAATCCTTCCCTCAGCGAATCAATGGCGTATCATCTGAGCAAAGGCGTTAATGAGTTTTCACCCTAGTGCCCCGAACCCGAAGTTCGCGCACACCGTGCGGCAAATGCGATCGCGAACTTCGGGTTCAAAAGGGGCACTAGTATCATAGAGTTGCTAGTGGTCCTTAGATTCCGAAGTTCGCAAACGCGGGTGCCGCGAAATGATGCGAACTTCGGAATCGGACCACTAGGAGGCCAGCCGGCGCGTGGAGCTTTCAGTCTAAACGAGGTTTTCATGCCGAACGATGTCAAGGCGATCGTCTCAGCCATTGCGCTCATTGTCGCGGCGATCCTCGCCTATTGGAGCGGATCGCCCATCCGTCCGGATTTTTCGACATACATCATGATCACGGCAGTCTTCATGGTGGTGGCCATGTGGATTTTCCCCGAGGCAGGGGTCAAGAAAGGCGACATGAAAAAGGCGAAACAAGTTTAACAGATCGATCAGCCCTGACGGCGGCCATCAATCCGGTTCGGATTCCGGCGGCAGGGGCGGTGGTCGTTTTGGGGTGCTTCGTGCTGTCCGCGCCGATGCTCCACGGCGTCCAAGCCGCCGCCCAAGTGGCTCCAAGTAGCTCTTCACCTGCTTTCCTCTTCTGATCGCCAATTTTTGCAACAAGATCGGCCATGACCTGCCAGCAGCTCCGCGGCCGCGCGAGCAAAGTCGATGAAAAGCCGCGCTGCAGGGCTGAGTGTACGATTCTTCAGGCTCACGATTTTGACGGGCCAGCGGTAGTTTCAGGGGCAGGACTTTGACGCTCGATCGCCCGAAGGGAAATCTCAATGGGGAAGCTGGGCACACCCATGTCGGATATGGGGTAAACCCGATAAAACTCAAAGTGAGTATCAATCCGGTCTTGGGCGGATAGCGACCAAAAGGCCTTGCGGCAGGGCATGTTGAGGCTGGCCTCCAAGCCGCCGCCGCCGAGCCCGCCGCCGCGGCTCGGCCCGATTCGGCAGGCCTCCCAGCGGGTTAGCTTTTGGATGCATTTTGTAGTTGACTACGTTACGCAAGTGGGGTATGAGTTCGCGCACGATCCAAGACTGCGCCTACGCCCGGCCGGGACACCGCGCCGGGTTTTTTCGTGTCGCGTGGCTGCGAGCCGCGGCCGTGCGCGACGCGGTTTTGCTTCGAAACCAGGACAGGAAGAGGAGAGACCATGTTGTTCCAGAAGGGCCAAAGCGGCAATCCGGCGGGCCGCCCGCGCGGGTCGCGCAATCGGTCGAAACTGCTGTTCCAGGATCGGCTCGACGCCGGCATGGAGGAGATCGCCGACAAGGTCGTGGAGCTCGCCAAGAGCGGCGACATCGCCGCGATCCGCCTGTGCGTGGACCGGCTGCTGCCGGTGAGGAAGGGCCAACCGATCGAATTCGAGCTTCCGCCGTTCGAGACGGCGGCCGACACCGTCAGGGCGGCGGCCATGATCGCGGCCGCGGTCGCCTCGGGCGAGCTGGCGCCGTCCGAGGCTGCCGATCTCGCCAGGGTGCTCGATATCTACCTGCGGTCGCTCGAAACCGCGGACTTCGAGCAGCGCCTGACCAGGCTCGAACGCGCGCGGCAAACGGCTCCCGGGCCGACGCCCGCTGCGCGCAATACGCCTTTCGGAGAATCCGTCCCATGAAACGGTCGCCGGACAAGTGGCTGCAAGACCTGGAGCAGGACCATGAGCGAATCCGGAACCGCGAGCAGCGCACCCACTACCTATGGGTCGAGCCCGGCGCCACCGCGGCCGAGATCGAGGACGCGTGCAACCGCGAGATCGCCGAGGGCGCGGCGAGCACGGAGGATCGGTTCGTTGTGTTCAGCTGGCGCGCCGATTGACCTTGTTGGCGTGTCTCACTTTAGGGGTGCACTCCAGGCCCGGCGCCCTGTATTTTTCCTGTTGTTTACAGGAGCGGCGGGAATGTTTTGATGCGCTAACTCACGGGTTGTGGGACGGTCGGCCACGAATGGACGCATCGGTGTTGGAGTGGAACTGGCGCGGCGAGACCATCCGCCTCGGTACGCAAGCGAGCGGAACCGGGCCGCAGCTGCTGCTGCTGCCGGCGCTGAGCTCGATCTCGACGCGCCACGAGATGCGCCCGCTGCAGGAGCGCCTGGCGCAACGCTATGCGACCCTGTGCGTGGACTGGCCTGGGTTCGGCGACGCCGCGCGCCCCTATATCGACTGGACGCCGGATGCCTATTCGGCCTTCCTCTCTTTCCTGCTGACCGCGGTGATCCCGCAGCCGCACGCCATCGTCGCCGCCGGGCACGCGGCGAGCTATGCGCTCGCGCAGGCGGCGGGCGCGCCGCAGGCGCGGCTCATCCTGCTTGCCCCGACCTGGCGCGGGCCGTTGCCGACCGTGATGGGCGGGCATCGCCCGTGGTTCGATCGGCTCTGGCGGCTCGTTGACCTGCCCGGGCTCGGGCCGGCGATCTATCGGCTCAACGTCAACCGCCTGGTCTTGCGCCACATGGCCGCCGGCCACGTCTACAGCGACCTTGCGTTCTTGAGCGCCGAGCGGCTGCGCGAGAAGCTCGCGGTCACGCGCGCGCCGGGCGCGCGGTTCGCCTCGGTCCGCTTCGTCGCCGGGCGCCTCGATCCGCTCGCAAGCCGCGAGGAGTTTCTCGAGCTTGCCCGGCGCGCGGTGGCTCCGATCCTCGTCATCTATGGCGACGAGACGCCGCCGCGGTCGCGCGCGGAGATGGAGGCGCTCGCCGCCTTGCCCGGCGTGCGCAGCGTCAGGCTTGCGCGCGGCAAGCTCGCAGTGCACGAGGAATTTCCCGACGCCGCCGCCGCGGCCATCGTTGCGTTCCTGCGCGAGGATCGCGGTTCGTAGCCCCGATGGAGCGCAGCGGGATGCGGGGCGGTCCGGCCGCGTGGCGAGAACCCGGATTTCGCTTTCGCTCCATCGGGGCTACGAATTTTGCTCCTCTCGATCAGTTGTTCGCCCACAGCGCCGCGCTTGGACCGAACTTGTAGTTGACGCCGAGCCGCACGACGTTGTCGGTGACGCGGGAGTTGAAGGCGACCGCGAGGGTCGCGCCGGGCGCCGGCGTCGGCGCCGTCGTGACCGATCCCAGATCGAGGTAGAGATATTCGATCTTGCCGGTCCAATTGCCGAAGAGACGCGCTTCCAGGCCGCCGCCGGCGGTCCAGCCCGCCTTGGTGTTGCGGCTGCTGACGATGGTGTTGACCTGCTCGCCGTCGCCGTCGAAGCCGAACACGGTGCCGGCGGTCATGACCTCGCCCACGGCGAGGCCGCCGGTGACATAGGCCACGGCGCCGGGCGTGACGACCGCGCCGAGCCGGCCGCGTAGCGTGGCGAACCATTCGAGCTTTTGGCCCTGCTCGAGCAGCGCCAGTGCCGACGGATCGCCGACCACGCCGACCAGCGCCGGATTGCAGATCTCGCCCGGGCACACCGCTGCCAGGCCGGCGCGCTGGCCGGAATAGTTGAGATCGCCTTCGAGGCCGGCGAGCAGGTTGCCCGCCAGCCAGTTGTAGCCGGCCTGCGCGCCGCCGATCGCCCCGTCGAGCCGGTTCGAGACGTTGCTTGCAAAGACCTGGCCCGTGCCGGCGAGGTCGCTGAACGCCGTGTCGGTCTTGGACGTGCCCCAGCCGTAGCCGATGGTGCCGCCGAGATAGAACCCGGCCCAGGTCCAGGCCGAGCGTACCGGGGCCTTGAAGATCGGCGCGCTGGAGCCGACCGGCGCATTGTAATAGCCGATCGGCGCCTTGCTCGGCGGCGCGCCGCCGAACTTGGCGTTCATGAAGAACTTGATGCTGCGTCCGGGCAGCAGGATCTCATCCTTGTGGAACTGCACGGAGTTGCGCACGGCGACGTCGAGCAGGTTGTCGCCGGTGAGGCCGGTGACGATCTCGGTCGGGCCCCAGGGCGAGTAGCGCCAGTAACGTCGGTTGCTGACCTCCATCCGCAGCAGGTTGTAGCCGGCGGTGGGCGTGTCGTTGATGCCGAGGTCGCTCTGGCCGAAAGCGTGGAGGAGGCCCATGCGCACGAACCAGTTGTCGTTGCGCCAATAGGCGCCGCCGCCCAGCCGCATCGGCGGCATGCGCGGAACGTTGCTGCCGTCGGTGAAGGTGGCGCGCACGAAGTCGTACTGGCCGTCGACGCCGAAAATGCCGTTCGCCACCGGCGCGAGGTCCCATTGCCAGGCGACCTCGCCGCCGCGGAAGATGGCGTCGCGCTGGGCATAGATGGTCTGGATGAACTCGGTATCGACGCCGCAGGTCGCGAATGTATCGCCGCAGAGGATGCCGGTCGCCTGCCGGAAGATGAAGTTGTTGTAGTAGGTGTAATAGACCTTGCCGTCGAAACGGAAGGCGCCGTCGATGCGCTTGAGGCCGAGCTCGGCGCTGTTGGCGGTCTCGATCTTCAGGTTCGGGTCGCCGATCTCGAAGGTGCCGGGCGCGTCGTGGGCGCCGTGCGCGAACAGCTCGAGCACCGTGGGTGCACGCTGGATGCGCGACACCGTGGCGCTGGCGACCATCCAGGACGGCAGGTCCTTGACCACGCTGAAGCTGATGCTTGCCGGGTTGAAGCCGAGCGACTGCGGCGACAGCAGCGGATTGTCCGGCGGTGGCACCAAGGCCGGCGGGAAGACGCCGGCGGTGCCATCGAGACGGACGGTTTCCACACGGCCCGCCAGCAGGGTGCGGAGCGTGTCGGTCAGCCAGAACTCGTTGAAGACATAGGCGGCGCCGCGGTTGGTCCGGGCGGAGCCGAGGAGGCTGCCGGCGTCGCCGGCGGTGTCGATCTGCTGGTGGTCGAACTGGGTACCGACCGAGCTGATGAGCGTGCCGAGCGGAGTCGTGATCGGCATGAAGGTGACTTCGGTCTTGGCCTCCTGCGCGTGATTGTTGAAGGTCGCGCGAACGCCGTCGAGCCCGGCCTCGTCGAGACCAAGCTCGTCGTGGTGGTACTCGACCGCGCCGAGCCAGAAGCGCACCACATCGATGGCCGAGGATTGCGGACGGAACTCGCCCTTGCTGGTGAGCTTGGTCTGCTCGAGGTCGATGCGGCCGTTGGTCTGCGCCCCTTCCAGGGTGGGGATGCGATAGAGGCTGGTGAAGCGCGAGAGCGCGACGCCGACATAGCCGCCGTCGAACAGGTAGGAGCCGCCGGCTGCCTGGCCCTCGGCGTGCAGGCCGGAATTCGGCTGCTTGCCGTTGAACGGCGGCGCCGGATCGGTGGGGAAGAGGTAAGGGTAGCTCGGGACGAAATAGTCGCTGGCGTGGCGTCCGTAGAAGTCGGCATGGATCGCGAAATCGCGGGTGCCGGCGTCGAACAGGGCGCCGCCCTCGAGGCCGCGGTCGACCGTGGTGGTGGCGCCCTTGAACTGGGTCTGCCAGCCGCCGGGCGGCGCGGCGAAGGGGATGCGGTTGTTGGTCGCCTCGACGACGCCGCCGACCGCCTGCGAGCCGAAACGCAGCGCCTCCGGACCGCGGTAGACTTCGATCTTCTGCACCGACAGCGGATCGATCGGCACGCCGTGGTCCTGGCCGTAATCGGAGACGTCGAGCGAGCCGATGCCGTTCTCCTGCACGCGCACGCGGAAATCATCGAGCCCGCGCAGCACCGGGCGGGAGACGCCGGGAGCGAGACCGGCGGAGGTGGCGCCCGGCTTGGTGAAGAACAGGTCGCCGAAGCTCTGCGCCTGGGTTGCTTGAATTTGGTCGCCGGTGACGGTGTTGAGCGAGGGAGCTGGCTGGAACGGTGACGCCGCCGGCGGCCCCGCGGTGGTCGCGGTCGGAGCTGTCGGCGGAGTCGCCGCCGGCGCCGGTCGCGATGGCGCCGGCGCCGACGTCCTCGCCGCTGCGGCCGGCCTCGCGGTGCGTACCCGCGGGCGCCGCGGCGCCGTCACCGTCACGGTCGGCACGGCGATGGACGGCGTCGTCTGCGGTGCGGCTTGCGGTACCGGCGAAGTGGTTTGGGGAGCCTGCGAAGGCGCAGCCCCGGAAGCTGGTGGCGTCGGCGTGGTCGCTGGCGGAGTCTCCGCCGGCGGCGCCGGCGTTTGCGACGACGCGACACCTGCGAAGCAAAGCGCCATCAGCGCCGAACCGCTCAAAAGAAGCAAACGTCTGCTGCGGATAGACATCGCACATCCCCATTCCCGACGGAACGACCGTCGGCCCCGACCATCAAGGCGTCACGGAAAAGCGCCGTGCGGCAGCATCGGCGCGGGCTTTCGCTGACGCGAAGCCGGCCGATCCGCCGAGCGATGTCAGGCGAGGGGAGGCGCGCGCGCGCCGAGCGGCGAATAGTAACGTGGTGCCGCCAGATCGAATTGGATCGCCGCTTCGAGCGGCGCGCGACCGAAGGCGGCGAGCCGCGGCAAGGACGGGGGCTCGGCCGCCACCAGCGTGCCGGCGAGATGGATGAGCGTGCAGATCGGGCAGCAGTCGTCGGGGAGGGCAGGGGATTTCTTGCCAGCTGGATCGGCAGCCGCCGTCGCAACGGCCGATGCGTGCACTCCCAACAGCGCCGAGCGCTCCAAGCCCGGCACATGGTCGCCGTCGAGGTGCACGTGCCCGAACGACAGCACGAGCTGGAAGGCCAGCGCGAACAGCGCGAGCCCTGACCCGCATTTCGAACGCGATCGGAACCAGCCCATCGTCGTCACGGTTGGCGCGCTCGGGCCGCAGAACCATTCCGCCGCCCGCCCGACGACGTTAGTTACAGTGTAACATTATGGCAATCGGCCGATACGCGATTCATCTGGTGTGTTGCCGAGAATCATCACACGCTTCGCCGCACTTCCTGAGCTGAAACCTATCGAACCATCGCATCGGCGATGTTTTGCCAGCCTTGCGGATTCGGAGGCGGCGTCCCGGCGGATCATGGCCTTCAGATCCGGCGGGAATCGATCTTGCGTCATGATCGCGCGTTCTCGACGCCTTCCGCCACTTGTTCCGATCAGGGACACAAGGCGCTCCGACGACGATTCGAGAGTGATACGTGCCGCCAGTCGTCGCGCGCAACCATTCTCGCATCGTCGCGTCGGTTGATTTCTCGCTGGTCGACCGCATACTTGACCCACGGGTGTCAGCGCGGCAGCTTGCGCTTCGATTTTTTCCACTCGATCATGCCGTGCAAGCCGGCCGGCCTGGCATGGGAGCGATATCGGGGATAGCTCAATGAGCGAGAGTCTGGCGGGGAAATCGGCGCTCGTCACCGGCGCGAGCGCGGGCATCGGCAGGGCCACGGTGCTTGCACTGGTCGAGGCCGGGGCCAGGGTGCTGGCGACCGGACGGCGCAAGGCCGAGCTCGAGACGCTGGCGAAAGAATGCAGCGCGCAGGCGGTCGAGGTCGTCGCCGGCGACCTCAACGACGCGGCGTTCGTCGCCGAGCTGGCGGCCCGCGCCGACGGTGTCGACATCATGGTCAGCAATGCGGGCGTCCTGACCTACGCCCCGCTGATGGACATGACCTTCGACGAGACCGAGGAGATGTTTCGCACCAACGTCCTTGCTTCCTATCGGGTGACGCATGCGGTCGCGAAGGCGATGATGGAGCGCCGCCGCGGCCACATCATCGTGATGACCTCGATCGCCGCCCGCGAGGTTTACCGGCTGGGCGTGATCTATTGCGCTACCAAGCATGCCCTGTCGGCGATCGCACGCGGCCTGCGCATCGAGCTGCAGGACTACGGAATCAAGGTGACCGAAATCGCGCCCGGCATGGTCGATACCGACATCCGTGCGACCAGCAACCATCCGCGTGTTCTCGAGGCGCTCAAGGTCAGGAAATTCTCGCCGCTGACGCCGCAGGAGGTTGCGGACGCGGTCGTCTATGCCGCGCGCGCCGAGCGCAACTGCTGTCCCGACCTCGTGGAATTGCGGCCGCTCGGCTCCGCCTGACAATGCACGTTCGAAAGGAGCAAACGACCATGGCAACGGCAAAGCGCAAGGCAAAGACCCGGCCAGCAGCCAAGCAAGCGGCCCGCAAGAGCCCGCCGGCACGGCGACCGGTGCGATCGAAGGCGAGGCTCGAGACGAGCAGGCCGCGCAAGCAGACCTTCGTCGCCAGTCATCTCGACGAGAGCGACTTCAAGCAGGGCCTGCGCAGCTATGCGAAGTACCGCGATCTCGGCATCGCCGCCGCGACCAACGGGCTGGCGCAGGCCCACGTCATCCGCCTGATCCCGCCCTGCGATCCGGCCGAGGTGTCCAAGCGCCACTTTCACGACGTCGAATTCCAGATGATCTACGTTCTCAAGGGATGGATGAAGGGCGAGTACGAAGGCGCCGGCGTGGTGACGATGCGCGAAGGCTCCTGCTGGCTGCAGCCGCCGCGCATCAAGCACACCGTTCTCGACTATTCGGACGACTGCGAGCTGCTCGAGATCATCATCCCCGCGGACTTCGACACCGTCACGCTGGACTAGGCGAAGCGGGCTCCTCGGGCAAGTCTTCCGCGCTAGAGCATGATCCCGAAAAGTGGACACCGGTTTTCGGAAAAGATCATGCTCCAACAAGAAGGCAGAGCGGGATGACGATTCGAAGAAAAGTCATCCCGCGCTAGCGGCCTTCGCGCATCCACGTCGCGGCAAGGCTGCCGACGAGGAGAAGCAGACCGATCAGGCCGGCGAACACCGGCAGCACGCCGATGCCGCGTACCACGCTTGCTTCCCGTACCCGCAGCCCGAGCCAGTCGTCGCCCTTGTAGGTATCGCTCGAACGCACCGCGACGATGCGCGGCAGGTGGACGCCGCCGCTGCCGTCCTCGAGCCGCACCATCCCGCCGCCGGTGGCATTGGCCAGCGGACCGAGCACGTCGGTCGTCGACGTCACCTCGGTGAATTCGCGCGGATTGGCGGGACCCACATTGGCGAGCGCGTTGAGGGTGCCGTCGGTCGCGCGCCAGAGGCCGAGCTCGTTGGCTTCGATGGTGGTTCGCCAGACGCCGGGCTCGGCCGGCGAGAGCGTCAAGGTCCTGGTCTTGCCCGACGGTGTCGTCAGCGTCACCTCGCTGACGCTGTCGGACATGGTCTGACGCTGCACCGTGAGGTCGTGCCCGCGCACGAGCAGGCGCAGCGCCTCTTCCTCCAGATCGGGCTGCTTCATCAGCCAGTGTGAGAGGCGCCGCAGCAGATCGATATGCGGGCCGCCACCCTCATAGCCGCGCGCCCACAGCCAGATGTGATCGGAGAGAAGCAGTGCGACGCGGCCCTCGCCCTCGCGCGACAGCAGCAGCAGCGGCTTGTTGTCCGGCCCCTGCATGACCGCCATGCCTTTGGAGGCGCGGGTGTCGACCAGACGGAACCAATGGCTCCAATGCGGCGGTTCCTGATCGGAGCCTTCCAGCCCGCGCGTCACCGGATGGCGCTTGCCGACGTCGGTCAGCCGCGCGCGAAAAGCGCCGTCGGCCATTCGGCCGCTCGGCTCGGCCGGCAGGATGACGTCGAGCGGCGTGCGCCAGATGCTGGTCTGGCTGGCGTAATCGGGCCCCGCCGCCACCAGCACCGCGCCGCCCTGGTGCACGTAGCGCGCGATATTGTCGAAATAGATGACCGGCAGCACGCCCTGGCGCGCGTAGCGGTCGAAGATGATGAGCTGGAACTCGTTGATCTTCTGCTGGAACAGCTCGCGGGTGGGGAAGGCGATCAGCGACAATTCGTTGATCGGCGTGCCGTCCTGTTTCTCCGGCGGACGCAGAATGGTGAAGTGCACGAGGTCGACGCTGGCGTCCGACTTCAACAGGTTGCGCCAGGTGCGCTCGCCGGCATGCGGCTCGCCCGACACGAGCAGCACGCGCAGCTTGTCGCGCACGCCGTCGATCGAGACGACCGCACGATTGTTGACGGTCGTGAGCTCGTCGTCGAGGGGCCCGGCCTCGATCTCGACGATATTGGGTCCGGCATGGGGGATCGGCACGTTGATGCTCACGCTGGCGCCGGGAGCCACGCTGCGGTTTTCGATCGCATCGCCGTCGCGGCGCACCGTCACCTGGGCCGGACCGGGCGGCGCGCCCTGGTCCTCGACCCGGAACGTGATGGTCTGCGTCTGGCCGACGATGCCGAAGCGCGGCGCGGTCACCAGGACGACGCGGCGGTCGCGCTCGTTCTTGTGACCGGTGATCAGGCCGTGCACCGGCGCGGCGAAGCCGAGCGCCGCGGCTTCGGCCGGCACGTCGTGCACGCGCCCGTCGGTGATGAAGATGACCCCGGCCACGCGGTCATGCGGCACGTCGGAGAGCGTCGAGGACAACGCCGAGAACAGCCGGGTGCCGTCGGTCTCGCCGTCGGCCTCGCCGGCCTCGACGAAGCGCACCTCCATGCCTGGTATGCGTCCGAGGCGTTCGGCGAGCGCGGCCCGTGCCGCCTCGGTCTGCTTTGCGCGGTCGCCGAATTCCTGGCTCGGGCTCTTGTCGATGACCACCGCGGCGACCGAGGTCAGCGGCTCGCGGTCCTCGCGGGTAATCGACGGATTGGCGAGCGCGAGCACGAACAGCGCGAGCGCGATGGCACGCATCAGGGCGCCGCGGGTGCGGCTGAAAACCAGCAGCAGCGAAATCGCGAACGCAACTGCAACCGCTGCCCACACGATCGAGGCGGGAAGGAGCGGCGAGAATGAGATACCGAGATTCAACTTTTCTCCGTTCCTTTTTCTCCGGTGTCGTCCCCGCGCAAGCGGGGACCCATATTCCAGCGGCCGGTGTTTATGGGTCCCCGCTTGCGCGGGGACGACATGGCTCTGTTGTCTCTATTGTCCCAGCCGTTCCAGCAGCGCCGGAACGTGGACCTGGTCGGCCTTGTAGTTGCCGGTGAGCGTGTACATCACGATGTTGACGCCGGCGCGGAAGGCGAATTCGCGCTGGCGCGGCTCGGAGGAGACGAGCGGCAGCATCGCCTGCCCGTCCTGGCGCATCGCCCAGGCGCCGGCGAAATCGTTCGAGGTGATGATGATCGAGGAGACGCCGTCGCCGGCGCGGGCCGGGCGGCTCGCGGCTTCCTCGTCGTTCGCTGCCGGAAGCGCCTCGACCCAGAGCTGGCCGGAGCTGAACCGGCCGGGAAAGTCCTTCAGGAGATAGAAGGTTTTGGTCAAGACATGGTCGCGCGGCACCGGCTCGAGCTCGGGAATGTCGAGCGAGGCCAGAATGGCGCGCAACGCCTGCATGCCCGGGCCGCGGGTGCCGCCGCCGATGCCGGGGGGCGCCTCGATCGCGTCGCGCGTGTCGAACAGGACGGTGCCGCCCTGCTTCATATAGGTGTCGATGTGCTCGAGCGCCTCGCGCGTCGGCTTCGGCGCGCTCGGCACGATCGGCCAATAGATCAGCGGATAGAAGGCAAGCTCGTCGCGCGCGGGATCGAGGCCAATGGGCTCGCCCGCCTCGAGCGCGGTGCGCTGCGCGAGAAACAAGGTGAGGCCCTGCAGCCCGGCCTTGCTGATCCGATCGACCTCCGCATCGCCGGTGATGATGTAGGCGAGGCGGGTCTCGAGCGTCGATTTCAGCGCCTGTTCCTCGTTGCCGCTCGGCGCGCCTGCCTGCCCTTGCGCCTGCCCTTGCGCGAAGGCCTGAGGCGCGGCGAAAAGCGTCGCAGCGAGAACGGCGACGGCGAGCGCGGCCGCTGCCGCCGGCCGCCGGCGGCGGATGAACCGCCCGAGCCCGCCGGCGAGCAGGAACACGACCAGCGCATCGAGCGCAAGCAGACCGAGCGCCGCCAGCAGGATCGGGCCGCGCAGGTCTTCCGGTTCGCTTACCCGATAAGCCTCCCGGCGCGCGTTGAGCGCGGACAGTTCGAGCGGAGCGAGACGATCGCCGGGTTTCAGCGCATTGACCGCCAGCAAGCCTTCGGGCGGTCCGTAGAATCCCGGAGGATGATCGGAGGTCGCCCGCCCCACGAAGTTCGCCGGGACCGGGCGCGCGCTCGCGGGCGGCGGGCCGAACGCGCCGAAGCCGTCGAGCACGCGCGTCGGCGGCAATACCTCGCGCGCGCCGCGTCCGGCTGCGGCAGCAGTATCGGCTGTTGCAATCGAACCTGAGAGCGCAACGATTCGCTTGAGCATCTCGACAAATGTGCCCGATAGCGGCAGGTCTGACCAGCGCGTATCGGCGGAGACATGGAATAACACGATCAGGCCCTTGCCGCGGCGCTGCGCGGTGACGAGCGGCGTGCCGTCGGCCAGTGTCGCCCAGGTGCGCTCGGTCAGCGTGGCGTCGGGCTCGGCCAGCACTTGGCGGCTCACCGTCACGTCGGTCGGCACCGGCATGTCGAAGAACGGGCTCTCGCGGGCGAAGGCACCGAGCTGCTGCGGCTGTTCCCAGGACAGGCTGCCGCCGAGAATGCGTCCGCCACGCCGGAGCTTCACCGGCACGAGATCGTCGTCGCCGGCGGCAAGCCGCGGTCCGGCAAAGCGCACGAGCACGCCACCCTCGTCGACCCAGTGCGTGAGCTGGTCATGTGCTTCGGAGACATTGCCCACATCGGCGAGGATCAGCATCGGCAGGCGCTGCTCGATAAACTGGCTCACCGCGTGGGCGGGCGAGCCACGATCGGCCAACCGCACATCGGCGAAGGGCCCGAGCGCGCGCGAGAGATAATAGGTCGAGGCGAGAAGCGGTTGCGCAGTATCGGCGGTCGCGCCGGTGACCACGCCGATCGAGCGCCGCCGCCAGCGCTTGTCGAGCAGCGCCACCGCGCCGGCCGAGCGCTCGCCCACGATTTCCAGCCGGGCGATGTCGTTGCGGATCTCGACCGGCAGTGTGACCTCGGCGTCGGTCTCCCGTTCCCCGTCCTTGAAGGCGAACGCCGCATCGCCCAACGACAGGCCCTTGAGGTCGAGCGCACGCACCGCACCGCTCTCCCCGCCGGCGGCCGTCGCGCGAAGGACTTTCACCGTCAGCGCGCCCGCGGCGTTGTCGGCAGCGGACAGCGCACGCGCGCCGGCAACGCCGCCCTCGACTACGGTCAGAGCGCGGCGCTCGACAAGCCGCCCGAGCGCCGCGACGAAATCGCTACCGCCCCCGAGGTCGACGCCGTCGGTGAGCCAGACCAACTCGACGTCAGGCGTGGCGCCGAGGAAACGGCCGAGCGCCGGCAGCGCATCGGCGCGTTCGACCGCATGGGGCTTGGGCTTGAGCTGCTTGATCCGCACGCGGGCGGCGGCCGGCGTCTCGAAGGAAATATCGCGCGTCGGCTCCGACATGGGGATGAGCGCGACGCCGCGATTGTCCGCCTCCGCGCGCACGATCAGAATCCTCGGCGGTGCGCATGCGCGCGTCCCAGGTGCCCGCGGCGGGGAAACCGTCGTCGATCAGCAGCGCGAGCGGGGCCTTGGCGGTCGAGGTCGCAACCGGCGGATTCCACAAGGGGCCGGCGGCGGCGATGATGACGAGCGCGGCCAGCGTCAAGCGCAGCAGCGTGAGCCACCACGGGGTGCGTCGCGGTGTCTCCTCCCTGGGCGCGATGTCGAACAGCAGCCGCGTCGGCGGGAAAGCAATGCGGCGCGGCTGCGGCGGCACGAGCCGCAACAGCCACCACAGGACCGGGAGGCTGAGCAACCCGAGCAGCACGAGCGGCTGCGCGAAGCCGAGCGGGAGCCACGACATCATGCCGACCTCGCCGGTTGCCGCGCGGCGCGCGGGCGGCCGACGATCGTCGAGCCGGGGGGCGGCGCGCCGAGACGCGCATGCAGGGCGAGCAGCAGCTCGGTGGCCGGCCGGTCAGTGCGGTGGATGGTGAAGCTCCAGCCCAGCCGGTCGGTCTCCGCCCGGATCGCGGCGCGATGACTGGACACGCGCGTTTCGTATTCGGCCTTCCACGTCTCGGCGCGGCCGGCGGTGATCGAGCCCGCGCCTTCCGGCTCGATGAACTCGACCCGGCCGGAATAGGGAAAGGTCTCTTCCGCCGGATCGACGATCTGCACGGCATGGCCGTGCGCGCCGGTGGCGGACAGCTGCGACAGCGTGTTGCGCAGCTCCGCCATCGGGCTCCAGAAATCCGACACCACCACGATTTCGGCGAGCGGGGAGGGTGCGAAGGAGGGCGGCAGGCTCGGCCGTTCGGTCACGTCGTGCACGATGGCGTTCGCCAGCTTGTCCAGCACGTTGCGGCTGCCGGTCGGCCGCATCAGTCCCGGCACGCCGACCCGCTCGCCGGCCTGCACCAGAACCTCGGCGAGCGCGAAGGCGACGACCAGGCAGCGGTCGAGCTTGGATTCCTGGGCAAGCTGCGAGCGAAACAGCATGGACGGGGAACGATCGGCCCAGAGCCAGACGGTGTGCGCGGCCTCCCATTCCTGCTCGCGCACGTAGAGATGCTCGTCGCGTGCGGAGCGGCGCCAGTCCACCCGGCGCGCGGGCTCGCCCGACAGGAAGCGGCGGTATTGCCAGAAATTTTCTCCCGGCCCCGCCCGCTTGCGACCGTGCAAGCCGTGGATGACGGTGGCCGCGATGCGGCGCGCCTCGAGGATGAGACGCGGCATGGTTTCCGCAAGCGCGCGCGCCGCGCCGCTCGCGTGCTGCGTAGCCTTGATTTCGTTTTTGTCCGCGCGCCGCTTTGCCGTGGCCATTCGACTATCCGATGCGCGCCCTGAGCTTGCCGATGACGGCTTCCACGCTTTCGCCGTCGGCGCGCGCCGCGAAGGTCACCGCCATGCGGTGCTTGAGGATCGGCTCGGCCATGGCGATGACGTCCTCGATCGAGGGCGAGAGCCGTCCGTCGAGGAGGGCACGCGCGCGCGCCACCAGCATCAGCGCCTGACTCGCGCGCGGGCTCGGACCCCAGGAGATCGATTTGCCGATCTCTCCGGTCTCCGGGCCCGGACGCGCCGAGCGCACCAAGGTGAGGATCGCCTCCACCACCAATTCGCCGACCGGGAGGCGGCGCACCAGACGCTGCGCGGCAAGCAGGTCGTCGGCGGTCATCGTCGGCTTCGGCTTGTTCTCTTCCGTGCCGGTGGTGTCGAATACGATTTTCCGCTCGGCCTCGCGGTCGGGATAGTCGACGTCGATCTGCATTAGGAAGCGGTCGAGCTGCGCCTCGGGGAGAGGATAGGTGCCTTCCTGTTCGATCGGGTTCTGGGTCGCGAGCACGTGGAAGGGGCGGGGCACGTCGTGGCGATTGCCCGCAACCGAGACATGGTGCTCCTGCATGGCTTGCAGCAATGCCGACTGGGTGCGCGGGCTCGCGCGGTTGATCTCGTCGGCCATCAGAAGCTGGCTGAAGACCGGGCCGGGGATGAAGCGGAAGCTGCGCTTGCCGCCGGGGCTTTCTTCCAGCACCTCGCTGCCGACGATGTCGGAGGGCATGAGGTCCGGCGTGAATTGGATGCGGCGGGCTTCGAGCCCGAGCACGATGCCCATGGTCTCGACCAGCTTGGTCTTGGCGAGGCCGGGAAGGCCGATCAGCAACGCGTGCCCGCCGCAAAGCACCGTGATCAGCGCCTGCTCGACCACCTGTTCCTGCCCGAAGATCACGTTGCCGATCGCGGCCTTGGCGGCGGCCACCTGGGCGCCCGTCGCCTCCGCCTGCCGTACGATCATGTCTTCGAGCTTTTCCAGCCCTTCCGTGGCTGCCGCCATGTCCTCAGCTCCTGTTATCCCGCTGTTATCCGGGCCTGTTATGGTATGGATCACGGGTCTAGACCATCCGATTGATCAAAAAACGTGCAACATTCGGGCCAATATCGTCTGCTGCCCTGGGGCGCGAGGCTCCAAGTCCCGATAACTGCCTGTAGATTACGCTATTTTCCACAGAGGGTACCGATCCCGCCTCGGGGATGCAGGCCTGTTACGTCGCCCCCCTGCGTGGCCGAAGTGCGAAACCCTTGGATAGGTGAGCGTTTCCAGTCCAACCCAGGCCTTATGGAGGGCGGTGGATAAGCTCGGTTGCGATTACAATCGCGGAGCGAACAGTCGGTCACCCGCACAAGCTCCGGGCAAACCATGGCGAAGCAAGGGCACGGGCGCTTGAATTCCTCGTGAAGTCGCCGCTGTGCGGCCGGAGCAAACGGCAGTAATCGGGGGCAAAATCATCCTCGTGACCCCATCATTCGACCGGCCATGACGCCCGCCGTCCGCGATGACCTCGATCTTGCAGGGCACCGACGGCCCGCCGCTATCGGCGGGCCGCAATCCTGGCCGGGGTGATACGCGAATGGGAGTTGGGAGCGTCACTGCCACGTCCACGCCCCCGGGCGCCGACCCGGCTCAGCTGCGCAAGGGCAACAGCTGGTTCCTTGCGCTGACCGCGGTGGGCATCGTGTTCGGCGACATCGGGACGAGCCCGCTCTACACCTTTGCCGTCACTCTCGGCGCCACCGGCCACGCCGCGCCGACCGCCGCCGACGTCCTCGGAATCACCTCGCTGATCTTGTGGGCGTTGATGGCGATGGTGTCGCTCAAATACGTCGTCCTCGTCCTGCGCGCCGACAATGATGGCGAGGGTGGAATCCTGGCGCTGATGTCGCTCGTGGTGTCGGATCGCGTCAGCAACGAGCCCGCGGTGCCGCTTCTGGTCCTGCTCGGCATCGTGGGAGCCGCGCTGCTCTACGGCGACGGTGTCATCACGCCGGCGATCTCGGTGCTTTCGGCCGTGGAGGGCCTCAAGCTCGTCACGCCGGCCTTCGAGCCATTCGTCTTGCCGGTGACGCTCGCGATCCTGGTCGGGCTGTTCATGATTCAGCGCCGCGGCACCGCGAGCATCGGCCGGCTGTTCGGTCCGATCATGGTGACGTGGTTTGCGGTCATCGGGCTGCTCGGGATCATCAATATCTGGGCGGCGCCGGACATCCTGAAAGCGCTGAATCCGGTCGAGGCCGCGCGCTTCGTCGCGGCAAATCCGCTCGTCGGGTTCGCGGTGATGGGCGGCGTATTCCTCGCCCTCACCGGCGCGGAAGCGCTCTACGCCGACATGGGCCATGTCGGCCCGAGCGCTATCCGCCGCGCCTGGTTCGGACTGGTGCTGCCGATATTGCTGCTGAACTATTTCGGTCAAGGAGCGCTGGTTCTGACCGACCCTCAGGCGGTCGATAGTCCATTCTACAAGTTGGCACCGCACTGGGCGCTGATTCCGCTGGTCGGATTGGCGGCGATGGCGACCGTCGTCGCCTCGCAGGCGCTCATTTCGGGCGTGTTCTCGCTCTCGCGGCAGGCGATTCAGATCGGCTTTTGCCCGCGCATGCAGATCGTGCCGACGTCGAGTGACGAAGCCGGTCAGATCTACGTGCCGACGGCCAACTGGCTATTGATGGCCGGTACGCTGCTCGTGGTGGTCTTGTTCAAGACCTCCGGCAGTCTGGCGGGCGCCTACGGCATCGCCGTGTCGGGAACGATGTTGATCACCACCATCCTGCTCTATCGCGTTGCCGTCACGCGCTGGAAGTGGCCGCAGGCGGTCGCGATCCTCATCTTTGCCGGCTTTGGCGCCGTGGATGCGACCTTTCTCGCCTCCAACTCGCTCAAGATCGTGGACGGGGGGTGGTTTCCTATCGCCGTCGGCGGCGCGATGGCGGGATTGATGCTGTGCTGGCACCGGGGCTCGGCGCTCGTGCGGAGTCGCCTGCAGGAAATGTCGATGCCGCTCCAGCAGTTCATCGACAATATGACAAGATGGTGGTTGCGCGCCCGCCGGGCACCGGCGTTTGGCTCACCAAGGTCGCGCACGGCGCCTCGCCGGTGCTGCTGCATCACATCAAGCACAACAGCGTGATGCACGAGACGCTTATCCTGATGACGTTCATCGCCGACCGGCGGCCGCGCGTGCCGTTCGGCGAACGCCACGCGATCGATCGCCTCGGCCGCATCTACCACATCCATGTGCGGCTGGGCTTCATGCAGACGCCGGACATCCCGCTGACGCTCAAGAACTGCCAGATGCTGGGTTTCACCATCGATCGAGATCACGTGCACTATTACATTGCTCATGAAATCGTCGTCCGCCGCCCCAGGAAGTCGGCGATGGCGGTGGTGCCGTTTGCGATCTTCGCGTTCCTCACTCGCATTGCGAGCCGGGCGCCGGACTTTTTCCGCATTCCCGCCGAGGGGCTGTCCGAAGTGGGCTTCCGCATTGAGATTTGACGCCGGCCGTGCGGGCTCGCTGCCGGCGCGGCGGCAATGTTACACTCGGTTCGCGATCGTTCCCGCGGACCCATCGGAGCCATGGCGCAAGAGACGAGGCAGGCAGCACAGGGCTTGGACGCCATCGCGGGCGTCGCGAGCGAGGCGTCGCGCCGGGGACCGCCGCCGGTGCATCTGTGGAATCCGCCGTTTTGCGGCGACCTCGACATGCGCATCGCCGCGGACGGTACTTGGTTCTATCTCGGCACCCCGATCGGGCGCGCGGCCCTGGTCAAGCTGTTCGCCTCCGTGCTGAAGCGGGAAGGGATCAAATACTTCCTGGTCACGCCGGTCGAGAAATGCGGGATCGTGGTCGAGGACGCCCCGTTTCTCGCAGTCGAGCTCAGAGTCGAGCAAGGCGATTGCGGGCAGGTTCTCCACTTTCGCACCAATGTCGATGACTGGCTGGCTTGCGGGCGCGATCACGCGTTGCGTTTCGAGCCAGAGCCGAAAACCGGCGGACTCAAGCCGTATCTGCATGTGCGGCGCGGCCTCTGGGCGAAGGTGACGCGCGCGCTTTTTTACGATCTGGTCGAGTTGGGCGAGGAGCGCGACATCGCCGGCGAACGCATGTTCGGCGTGGCATCCGCCGGGGAATTCTTCGCCATGATCCCGGCCGATAGTCTGAAGGATATCGTCTGATGGATGTGGCGGCGCGGAACGGGGCAACCGAGCAGGACTTCTTCAGCCGTGCCCGTACGCGGCTCAATCTCGACGTGCCAGCGGCCCTCGACGACCACGCGGCGCCAGGCAGGCGCGGCGATCTCGATCTCGATCAGTCCTCGTGGGAGCGCGCCGGCGTGAAAGCCACGCGGCCGGCTGCGGTGCTCATTCCGGTCGTCGACCGGCCCGCGCCGACCGTGCTGCTGACGCTGCGTACGGAGCTCCCGAGCCATCCCGGGCAGATCGCGTTTCCCGGCGGCAAAATCGATCCGCATGACGCCACGCCGGCCGATGCGGCGCTGCGCGAGGCCGAAGAGGAGATCGGACTGCCGCGCGCGCTGATCGAGCCGATCGGCTACCTCGATCTTTACCTCACCTTCTCGGGCTATCGCATTCTTCCGACGGTGGCGCGCGTGCGCCCCGGCTATGCGCTCGTGCTGTGCGAGGCGGAGGTCGCCGAAGCTTTCGAGGTTCCGCTCGCCTTTCTGATGGACGCGCAGAACCATGCTCTGCACAGCCGCGACTGGAAGGGCGTGACGCGAAGGTACTACGCGATGCCGTTCGGCGAGCGCTATATCTGGGGCGTGACCGCGGGCATTTTGCGCAATCTGTACGAACGGATTTATACCGACTGAACGGCCGCGCGGGCGAACGGGCGGGGCAGGCATCCGCGCAGGACCCGGGCGCGAGCCTCGTGCGACCGAAGGCCCGGGCGCGGGGGAGTCGCATGGCGAGGCTTGCACAATTAGTATCGCCGCTTGCCGATTCTTGCCGTTGGCTCGCGGAATCAGCTTCGGGTTGCGCCGGGCCCGAACCCCCGGGGCGCGCACTCGCGCCATCGCCGCCCTCGCCCGGGACTCGAGAGTGATGATCCGCCCTGTCCTCACCGAGATCGCCCTCTTCCTGGCGCCGTTCATCGTCTACGCTATCTTCCTCTGGGCGACGCAGGCGGGCATGCTGGATCCGCACGCCTGGAGCTTTCCGCGCCTTGCCTGGCTGGTGATCATCGCGCTCGTCCTGATGATCGGCAGCTTCGTCGTGCTTGCGCAGTGGGGCGGTTCGCGTCCGGGCTCGACCTATGTTCCGGCCCATATCGAGGGCGGTCGGCTCGTGCCGGGTGAGACGAAGTGAGCGAGCTCCGCCGCCGCATCGATGCCGCATGGCTGGCGGAGGCGCCGCTGAGCGACTTGCTCGCCGTCCTCGACGGCGCAGGCGAGGAGGCGCGGGTCGTCGGCGGCGCGGTGCGCAACGCGCTGCTCGGGGAACCGCTCGGCGACATCGACATCGCCACGACCGCGCTCCCCGACGAGGTCACCCGTCGGGTTGAGGCGGCCGGCTTCAAGGCGGTGCCGACCGGCATCGAGCACGGCACCTTGACCGTCGTCGCCGCCGGCCGGCCGTTCGAGGTCACCACCTTGCGCGAGGACGTCGAGACGTTCGGGCGCCGCGCCACGGTGGCATACGGCCGCGACTGGAAACGCGACGCCGAGCGCCGCGACTTCACCATGAACGCGCTGTCGGCCTCGCGCGATGGCAT
Organism: uncultured Alphaproteobacteria bacterium; assembly: GCA_963758945.1. GTDB lineage: Bacteria > Pseudomonadota > Alphaproteobacteria > Rhizobiales > Xanthobacteraceae > VAZQ01. Next base: position 944,103 of record CAVWXY010000006.1, read on the forward strand.
CGTCCACGACTATGTGGGCGGGCTCGCCGACATCACGGCGCGGCGCGTACGCTTCATCGGCGACGCGGCCCAGCGCATCGCCGAGGACTATCTCCGCATCCTGCGGTTCTTTCGCTTTCATGCCGCCTATGGCGAAGGGGCGCTCGATTCCGAAGGCTTGGCCGCCTCCATCGCCGGGCGTGGCGGGCTCGACCGGCTGTCGCGCGAGCGCATCCGGATGGAAATTCTAAAGCTCCTCATGGCGAGGCGCGCAGCGCCGGCGCTCGCGGCAATGACAGAGGCGGGCCTGCTGGAGCAGGTCCTCGGCGGCGTACCGTTGCTGGCGAGCTATGCCAATATGGTGAAGCTCGAGCGCGCGCTCGCGCTCGAGCCCGACACCGTGCGCCGCCTCGGCGCGCTCGGGATCTCGGTCGTCGAGGATGCCGAGCGGCTGCGCGAACGCTTGCGGCTCACCAATGCGGAATACGAGCGGCTGGCTTCCATGGCGGATGGCTGGTGGCAGATTTCGCGGGAGTGGGACGAGTCGATGGGGCGCGTGCTGCTCTACCGCCTCGGCCGCGAGCGCTTCGCCGACCGCGTGCTGCTGGCCTGGACCCGTTCGCCCGAGGGCGCGGCTGATCGTTCCTGGCGGGCGCTCGCGACGCTGCCGGCACGCTGGATCGCGCCGACCTTTCCGTTCAAGGCAGCGGATTTCATGGCCCGCGGCGTGCCCAAAGGGCCCCGGCTCGGGCTGATGCTGCGAGCGGCCGAGGAGGCGTGGATCGCCGCCGGCTTTCCGGACGACGCGGCGACGCTGGCTGCGCTCGCCGACGCCGCCGCCGCGGCCGCCGCGCCATGACCCAAGGGCGGCGCGACTCGCTCCACGCCGGTCAAGGCGTTACATTGCATTGTTGTTGGAGGCGTATCATGAGCAGCGTCAATCGTCCCGCCGATATCGCCCGCCGCTCGGCGAAAGCGCTCGCCGGCCAGCGGCGCCCGCGCGATAGCTTCCGGCGCCAGACCTTCGCGTTGCCGCGCGCGGCCGCGCGCGAAAAGGCGCGGGAAATGTTCCGCCGCTTTCCCAAGGCGGCCTATATGACCGAGATCGAATCCTGGCGCGTTCTTCCAGACGACCGCATCGAATTCACCGTGCGGCGGCTCCCGAGCGCGGATTGACGGCAGGCCGGCGTCCCGGCGACGGGGCTCGGGGCGGGCCGCGGCCGCGCTGGTCTAGGGCCTGATGATATCGACGGTGGGATTGACGAGCAGCAGTATCTTGCCCAGCGTCGTATACCTATAGGGGCCGACCATGGGCACCTGCCTGGTAACATCCGCAGGCAGCGCATGCAGGGCGATCGAGGAAGGCACGACCCCGTAAATCGACGGTTCGAATGCGGTCGCGGTGCTCGCGCTCGCCTTGGTCGCGGCCGGTTTGGCCACCCGCTGCCAGATCAGGTGCTCCTGGGCGCCAGACAGGACGAGATTATCGGAGACCTGAAACGGCGTGCCTGTTCCCGCCGCAGATGCAACGCCGCTGCTGCAAAGCAGCAATACGACCGCAATCCTGGACCGCCAACGAGATCGCATGCGATGTTCGAACCGTCCGCGCCCCTCGTGCAATCAACCCCGAGAACCACGCCGGAGTTTCATGACAAATTCGTCATTCGGGCGGCGGTGGTCAAGGGGGATGCGGCAAACCGGAGCATGGCCCCGGCCCCGCTAAAGCACGCCGGACACGGCTGCCGCTGATATAGACGCCGCTGCGATGGTCGACCCGTTCTCCTCCGGTCTCGCCGACGTCTCCTGGCCGGAGCTCATGCTGATTGCGGGTATGGCGCTCGTCGCTTCGGTCGTGGGCGGGATCGCTGGCTATGGCTCCGGGGCGCTGATGCCGCTCGTGCTGGTGCCGATCGTGGGCGCCGAACCGGTCGTGCCGATCCTCTCGTTGTCGGCGCTGTTCACCAATGGCAGCCGGACCGCGGCACTTTGGCCCCTGGTCGACTGGCGTCGGGCGGCGATCGTGCTGGCCGTGGCGGTACCGACCAGCGCGCTCGGCGCCTGGGGCTATACCTTGCTCACCGGCGCGGGCGCCGCGCTGGTGATCGGCGCGATGCTGATCGCCAGCGTGCCGCTTCGCCGGTTGATGCGACGGCGCGGACTGTCGCTTTCGAACCGCGCGCTTGCCGCGGCCGCTTTCGCATGGGGGCCGCTCGCCGGGGGCACCGTCGGGGCCGGCATCATCTTGCTCTCGCTGCTCATGGCCGCGGGGCTCGACGGCGCCGCGGTGGTCGCGACCGACGCCGTCATATCCGTCGGCATCGGCTTGACGAAATTGGCGACCTTCGGACTTGCCGGCGTGATGACCGCAAAGGTGATCGCGATTGCGTTGCTCATCGGCGTCGTCGCGTTTCCCGGCGCCTTCCTCGCCAAGGCGCTGATCGCGCGCCTGCCGGTCCACGTTCACGGCGCGATCCTCGACGCGGTGGTGGCCGGCGGCGGCGCGGCGATGATCGCGCACGCATTCGTGTGAGGACGCGGCGCGAAGGTAGTCCGCAGCGGGCGATGCGCCGTCTGCGGCGAGGCGTGCCTCGATGCCACGAGCCGTTTAGGCTCGCTTGCGGCTCTTCACCGCTTTCACCGCATCGGCATCCGGCTGATCGGCCGCTTCCCGAGCCGGCTCTTCGTCGTCGCCCTCTTCGTCGTCCTCACTCTCGTCGTTCAGGTCGTCCTCGGTCGCATCGGGCGCCGCGGTGAGCGTGACGCTCGGAATGGCTTCACGGAACAGTTCTCCGTCCTCGCCGAGCCAAAGGCATTCGACACTCGCTTCCTCGACCGCCGCCACGGTCATCGGTTGTCCGCCTGATTTTGGAAACACGACGTCTCCGGGCTCGAACGCCATGGCGTCCTCCTGTTCGTGGCTGGGGACGCCAGCATATCCACCGTCCATGACAACCGGATCACGGCCACTTCACCACCGGCGGCAGCGACGACAGGATCGCGTCGACATTGCCGCCGGTGCGCAGCCCGAAGATGGTGCCGCGGTCGTAGAGCAGGTTGAACTCGACATAGCGGCCGCGGCGCACGAGCTGCTCCTCGCGCTCGGGCTCGCTCCAGGGCGTCGTGAAATTCCGGCGCACCAGCTCGGGATAGATCCGAAGGAAAGCGCGGCCGACGTCTCGGGTGAAGGCGAAGTCCGCCTCGCGGTCTCCGCTGTCGAGATAGTCGTAGAAGATGCCGCCGATGCCCCGCATTTCGTTGCGATGCTTGAGGTAGAAATACTCATCGCACCAGCGCTTGTACTTCTCGTAAGGCGCCACGGGCGCGTGGGCGTCGCAAGCCTGCCGCATGGCGGCGTGAAACGCGATCGTATCGGGATCGCCCTGCCTGCGGCGCACGTCGAGCACGGGCGTCAGGTCGGCGCCGCCGCCGAACCAGGCTTTGGTGGTGACCACCAGGCGCGTGTTCATGTGCACCGCCGGAACGTGCGGGTTGTGCAGATGGGCGATCAGCGAAATGCCTGAGGCCCAGAAGCGCGGGTCGGCGTCGGCGCCGGGGATTTCCTTGCGGAATTCCGGCGCAAACCGGCCGAAGACGGTCGACACGTGAACGCCGACCTTCTCGAACACGCGGCCTTTCAGGATCGACATCACGCCGCCGCCGCCGCCCGGGTCGGCTTTAGCCGACCCGGCACTTGAATCGCCGATCTCGGATAAACCCGAGATCGATCGCTCCCCGCCGTGATCGGTGCGATTCCATGGCGTACGCACAAACCGGCCGGGCATGCGGTCGGCGAGCGGCGCGCCGGCGGGCAGCTCGAGTTCGAGCCGCTCGAACGTTGCGCAGATGTCGTCGCGCAACGTTTCGAACCACGCTTGCGCGTCGACTTTATGCGCTTCGAGCAGGCTGGCCGTCATTGCTGCCTCCGGCCTTCTTTAGGCTATCGCCCGCCGGCAGTCACCGGCGGGCATGTCGATACCATTGCCGGTGCATGCAGCCTCTTCGGAAGGGGAAAATTTCCGCTGAGCTTTTTTTTGCCATTGTTTCGGGGAACGCTGGCGATGTGGGGGACGTTGGGGGTGCGTAATGTCGACCTCCCGCTTGCGTGGGGACTTGGCAGGCAGGTGGCGACGAGCGCCAGCAAGCGATGCGGGTGAGGGGTAGCGCCCAGGGGCGTGAGATTTCCCTCACCCGCCTCGTGCTTTCGAGACGTCGGCTCGCGAGACCCCAGCCTCTGCGCTTGCCGGGGCCGATGATGCGACCTGCCGCATCGCTTCGCCTGCCGCCATCGCCGCCGCCGCTGCCACGTTGAGCGAGCGCAAGCCTTCCCGCATCGGAATGACGAGCCGCGCGTCGGCGGCCGCATACACGTGCTCGGCCACGCCCGACGACTCGCGGCCGAACAGCAGCACGTCCCCGCTGCGGTAGGCGTGATCGAGATAGGACACACACGCGCGCGCGTGGTGAACAGGATCAGCCGCGCGCCGGCGGCGGCACGCCAGGTCTCGAATGCCTTCCAGCTCGCATGGCGTACGAGCTCCACCCGGTCGAGGTAGTCCATGCCGGCGCGGCGGAACGCCCGGTCGGTGGTCGGGAAGCCGGCCGGCTCGATGATGTGCGCCTCGCCGCCCAGGCAGGCGCAGAGGCGCAGGATCGTCCCGGTGTTCTGGGGGATGTCGGGCTCGAAGAGGGCGATGCGCATGTCGTGCTGGCCGTGATTGTAAGCCGCGGCGGGGCGAGCGTTACGCGCCGTTGCGGCATGAAGAGTCATCCGCGCGCGAGGCAAATCACCGGCGCAATAACGGCGCGCCGGGACCTTCCCGCGCCCGACCGCGCGTTGAGCCCCGCTCGCCGCGAAAAGCCGTGACGCACAAACGTGTTACGCGACTTGTGGTCATCGCGGGACGTCTCCGCGCTGTCCCCACTTGCGCTCCCCTGGCAAGGGTGCCAATAAAACGCCGCTGGATCGAGCCGCTTGGCCTCTTGCTCGCAGGGTGGAGAGCGGCCGGTTCGCCCGCCGCCGCCAGGCGGCGTCTCCGAGTCGGGCGCCGGAGAAGCCAGCGGCCTGCGCGGAGGCAAGATTGGGCAGCCTGCGCAAGCCGGCTGCGGGCGGACCGACGGGACAAGAAAGGAACTGCATCCGTGACCACGATGTCTTCGGCCGAGCCGACACGTCGCGATTTTCTCTATATCGCGACGGCCTCCGTCGCAGCGGTCGGAGCCGCCGCCGTGGTAGTGCCGTTGATCGCGCAGATGAACCCCGACGCTTCGACGATCGCGGCGGGCGCGCCGATCGAGGTCGATCTTTCGCCGATCGCCGAAGGCCAGGTGATCAAGGTGTTCTGGCGCGGCAAGCCGATCTACGTCAATCACCGCACCCCGAAGCAGATCGAGGAAGCGCAGAACGTCGACGTCGCCAAGCTGCCCGACCCGCAGCCGGATTCGGCGCGGGTCAAGCCCGGTCACAGCCAGTGGCAGGTCCTGATCGGAATCTGCACCCATCTCGGCTGCATCCCGATCGCGCATCAAGGCCCCTATGACGGCTATTTCTGCCCCTGCCACGGGTCGGTCTACGACACTTCCGGCCGCATCCGCCAGGGGCCAGCGCCGTTGAACCTCTTCCTGCCGCCCTACGAATTCCTCTCCGACACCAAGATTCGGATCGGCTGACGGCCTCTCGACTTTATCTTGCAAGGTTCGATCATGAGCGGACATCGGGATTACAAGCCGCAAAGCGCATTCATGCAATGGATGGAGCGGCGGCTGCCGCTCGCCGGGCTGGTCTATTCCTCCTTCATCGTCTATCCGACGCCGCGCAACCTGAACTACTGGTGGACGTTCGGCGGCATCCTCGCCTTCATGCTCGGCGTGCAAATCGTTACCGGCGTCGTATTGGCGATGCACTACACGCCGCACGTGGACTTCGCGTTCAACTCCGTCGAGCAGATCATGCGCGACGTCAATTACGGCTGGCTGCTGCGCTACTTGCACTCGAACGGCGCGTCGATGTTCTTCCTCGCCGCCTACATCCACATGTTTCGCGGCATGTATTACGGCTCCTACAAGGATCCGCGCGAGGTGCTGTGGATCCTCGGCGTGATCCTCCTGCTGCTCATGATCATGACCGGCTTCATGGGCTACGTGCTTCCCTGGGGCCAGATGAGCTTCTGGGCGGCCACCGTGATCACCAACCTGTTCTCCGCCATCCCGCTGGTCGGCGAGTCGATCGTCACCTGGTTGTGGGGCGGCTTCGCCGTCGGCAATCCGACGCTCAACCGCTTCTACTCCCTGCACTACCTGCTGCCGTTCGTCATCGCCGGAGTCGTCGTCCTGCACATCTGGGCGCTGCACATGGTCGGGCAGAACAATCCAGCCGGGGTCGAGCCCAAGACCGAGGAGGACACGGTCGCGTTCACGCCTTATGCGACGATCAAGGACTCGTTCTTGATGGCGGTGTTCTGCATACTGTTCGCTTGGTTCGTGTTCTATATCCCGAACTTTCTCGGCCATCCCGACAACTATATTCCGGCCAACCCGGCGGTGACGCCGACGCACATTGTTCCGGAATGGTACTACCTGCCGTTCTACGCCATCCTGCGCGCGATCCCCAACAAGCTGCTCGGCGTGATGGCGCTCGGCGCCTCCATTCTCATCCTCGCCTTCGTGCCCTGGCTCGATACGTCGAAGGTGCGGTCGGCGCGCTACCGTCCGCTCTACCGCCAGTTCTTCTGGGTCTTCGTGGTCGTCTGCGTCGGCCTGGGCTGGCTCGGCTCCAAGCCGCCCGAGGGCAATTACGTCCTCTTCGCCCGCATCTTCACGGTCTACTACTTCGCCTATTTCCTGGTGATCCTGCCGGTGCTCGGCAAGATCGAGAGAACCAAGCCGCTGCCGAACTCGATTTCCGAATCGGTGTTGCGGGAGGGCAAGCCGCTCGGAGCGCCGGCGCCGCCTCCGCTGAAGGCTTGAGGGCACGACACCATGGCCATTGTGCGCACCATTCTCGCTCTCGCGATCTCGCTCGCCGCTCTCGCGTCCCCCGCGCTCGCGCAGGAGCACGAAGCGCCCGCGCCGCAGATGAACCGCTGGTCGTTCGCCGGCCCGTTCGGCAAATTCGATCGCGGCCAGCTCCAGCGCGGCCTCAAGGTCTACCGCGAGGTGTGCCAGGTCTGTCACGGCTTGACGCTGGTGGCGTTCCGCACGCTCGCGGATCCAGGCGGGCCCGGTTTGACGCCCGCGCAGGCGGCGGCAATCGCGGCCGAGTACCAGGTGCCGGGCGCGCCCGACGACCAGGGCGAGGTCAAGCCGCGCCCCGGCCGGCTCGCCGATCATTTCCCGGCTCCGTTTCCCAACGAGCAGGCGGCGCGCGCGCGCTACAACGCGGTGCCGCCGGATCTGTCGGTGATCGCCAAGGCGCGCGGCTACGAACGCGGCTTCCCGTTCTGGGTGCTCGACATGCTCACGCAGTACCAGGAGCAGGGGGTCGACTACATCACGGCTCTGCTGCAGGGCTACCGCGACTCTCCGCCGGCGGGTGTGACGCTTCCTGCCGGCAGTTTCTACAATGAATATTTTCCCGGCCACGCCATCGCGATGCCGCCGCCGCTGACGGACAAGCGCGTCGAATATACCGACGGCACGCCGATGACGGTCGAGCAATATGCCAAGGATATCTCCGCCTTCCTGATGTGGACGGCCGAGCCGCACCTCGAAGCGCGCAAGCGCATCGGCATGCAGGTGGTGATCTTCCTGATCGTGCTGTCGGGGCTTCTCTATTTCACCAAGAAGAAGGTGTGGCACGAGGTGGAATTGCACCCGGAGAAGCTCACGCCGCGTCCGCCGACGGAATATCCGCGGGCATAACGCGTGCTCACAGGTCGAGCCGCGCCCGGATCAGGTCGGGATCGGCCGACAGCGCATTCGGATCGATTGCGACCTGCTCGAACTCGCAGCGCGCGAAGCGCGCCTTGTCGATGACCGGGACGGTGGCGTCGATCCCGAGCTTGGCCCGAATTCCGTTCTGCCCGACGCGTATATATTCGTGTCCGCGCGCGGCCGGCATGATCACGAGGTCGCGCGACGCCTCCATGCGCGTGGCCAGCGCATATTCCACGTCGTGCGGGTCGCGAATGTCGATGTCCTCGTCCACCACGATGACGAGGTCGAGGTCCTTGAGCGCACCGAAGGCGGCGAAGATGGCGTTGCGCTGCAGGCCCTCCTGCTGCGGCGTCGTCTTGTGCACCTGCACCACGGCGTGGAAGCGGTGCAACCCTCCCGCGGTCATCTCGGCATCGACCACGATCGGCACGGCGGCTTGCAGCACCTTGAGCAGGCTCGCTTCCAGCACGTATTTGCGCAGCATGATGGTCTCGCGGCCGTAGCCGTTGATGGCGTGGTAGATCGGACGGCGGCGATGCGTGACCGCCGTCACCTCGAACACCGGAGCCTGGTCGGCCGGCGACAGATAGCCGACGAATTCTCCGAACGGCCCCTCGGTGACGGTGTCGTCGGTGAGCATGCGGCCTTCCAGCACGATCTCGGTCTCCGCCGGGATCAGCAGGTCCTGCGAGACGCCCCTTACGACCGGCAGCGGCCGCCCGCACAGGCCGCCCGCCACCGCGATCTCGTCGGCATGTTCCGGCATCTGCGAGCCCATGGTCGCCGCCGTGTAATGCAATGCGAGGTCGGCGCCGATGCATACCGCAATCGGCAGCGCCTCGCCTTTGCGCTTGGCGCGCTCGAAGGCGAAGCGCAGATGCCGGCCGAAGTCGAGCTTGACCGCAGTGCGGGCGGAGCCGGTCAGCTGCAGGCGGTGATAGGAGGCGTTGTAGGTGCCGGTCTCCGGGTCGCGCACGATCACGATCCCGGCCGTGACGAAGCGACCGGCGTCCGCCGCGGTGTGGTGAAGCGCGGGCAGCATGCGGGCAAGATCGATGTCGGTGGTGTGGACGTGCTCCTGCGCCGGCGCCTTCTCCACTAGCACCGGCGGCAGCGGCGAGCTGAGCGCGCGGCCGATGAACTCGCGGATGCCGCCGAAGTCGACGCCGAACGCGGCCTCGCAGTTCGACTGGCAGGACAGCAGGTTTCCGACCACGGGCATGTCGTAGCCGTCGACTGCCGTGAACAGCAGCGCCGGTCCGCCGTCGAGCTTCTTCATGATCGCCGCCACCTCGAGATGAGGATCGACCCGCGCGCCATAGGCGTTGAGCCGCCCGAGGCGGGCCATGCGCTCGAGCGCAGAGCGGAAGCGCGTGTCGAGGACGCCGGAATTGGACATGTTCGATGGCCCCGTTGCGGACCGCAGCACTCTAGGGCGACTCAGTTGCAAAACCAACGCGAAGCATGACAAATGCCGCTTGGGATCTGCGGGCGGGAGTTCTCATGACCAAGGCGGTGCTCGGCGTCATCGGAGGCTCCGGCATCTATGACCTGCCGGGGCTCGCCAAGGTGCGGCAGAAGAAGATCAAGAGTCCCTGGGGCGAGCCCTCGGCGTCGCTGCGCATCGGCGAGATCGCGGGCAACCCGGTGGTGTTTCTCGCGCGCCACGACAAGGGCCATCGGCTCTCGCCGTCCGACATCAACTATCGCGCGAATATCGACGTGCTCAAGCGTGCGGGCGTGACCGATCTCGTTTCGCTCTCCGCCTGCGGTTCATTCAAGCAGGAGCTGTCGCCCGGCACCTTCGTGCTCGTCGACCAGTTCGTCGACCGCACCTTCAAGCGGGAGAGTTCGTTCTTCGGCACGGGATGCGTGGCGCATGTGTCGATGGCGCATCCGGTCTCGCCGCTGCTGCAGGATCGCATCGCCGCCGCCGCCGGTCTCGAGGGGATCAAGATCGTGCGCGGCGGCACCTATGTGTGCATGGAGGGGCCGCAGTTCTCCACCCTCGCCGAGAGCATGACCTACAAGCAGCTGGGCTATTCGGTGATCGGCATGACCAACCTGCCGGAGGCGAAGCTCGCGCGCGAGGCCGAGATCTGCTACGCGACCGTCGCCATGGTCACCGATTTCGACTGCTGGCATCCCGACCATGACGCGGTGACGGTGCAGGACATCATCGCCGTACTCACCGCCAATGCCGAGAAAGCAAAGGCACTGGTGGCGCGGCTTGCGCGCGATTTTCCGTCCGAGCACGAACCGTGCCCCATCGGCTCCGACCGCGCGCTCGACAGCGCCCTGATCACCGCGCCCGAGGCGCGCGACCCGGCGTTCTTAAGAAAGCTCGACGCCGTGGCGGGACGCGTTCTGAAGAAGCGGCCTTGACGGCCCCGCTCGGTTTCGTCGTTTCGGAATCAACTCGACCTACGAAGCCGGAAGGGAGCCGGTGGCCTCCGCCTGCAACTGCTGAATCCGCCGCGCCGCCATCGTCCCGGTGGCGATCGCGGTGGCGATGCAGGGATGCATCGGATTGGCGATGTCACCCACCGCAAAGACGCCGCGGCAGGACGTCTCCATGTGGCCGTCGACCGCGACATAGCCGCGGGCATCCGTCTTGAGCGCCAGTTCTGCGAGCCAAGGCTGGTCGGTGTTCGGCCGATAGCCGAACAGGAGCACGACGCGGTCGACTGCGCGCTCGCCGCCGTCATCGAGGCGCATCCCCATCCTGGGACCGGCATCGTCGAGCGCCTCGACCGTTCGCCCCGCGATCACGCTGGCCATACCGGACGCTTCATATTGGCGCAGCCGCTCGACCAGCAGCGGCTGCGCCCGCGGCGACTGCGAGCGCATGACGAGGATGACGCGCACGCCCCTCTCGACCAGCACGCGCGACACATCGAAGGCGTTGTCGCCGCCGCCGATCACCGCGACCTCGGAGCCGGGATCGGCTTGCGGTTCGCCGACCGCGGTCGGACCGAGAAGGACGCGGCCCGCCGCCGCGAGGCGCCGCGCATTGGCGACCCGGTCGAGCCATTCCTCGCCGCGGAATTGCGTTCCGGTCGCGATCACGAGGAACCGGCTCGACAGGGATTGCGCCTCCCTGTGCCCGGACGACCCGACCTCGATCCGGAAGCCGCCGCTCTCGCGCCGTGCCCGCTGCGGCCGGGCGCCGAGCCGGGTCTCGACCATGAGCTTGCCGATATGGCCGGCGAACGCGGCCGCGTTCTCGCGCGCGGTCTCGTCCGAGCGCCCGAGCAGCCACTCGTTGGGATAGGGGCTATGCCGCGCCATGCCGCCGAGCGCGCTCTCCTGCTCGATGATGACGGGGCGCAGTCCGTAATTGTGCAGCCAGAGCGCGCACGACATGCCCGCGGGCCCGCCTCCGATAATCGGCACGATTTGCGCCCGCGACATTGTCCCTCGGTCCACCACGGCTTATCCGGACTCAGGTTGCGCGCGGCCCCATGGTTCGCCAGAGTGGGGCCGCCGGCAAGCCCGCAAGCGCTCTTCGACGTGAGAACCCCATGATCAGCACGCAATTCGAGCACGATCTCAAGGCGTCGATCCGCACCATTCCGGATTACCCCAGGCCCGGGATCATGTTCCGCGACATCACCACGCTGCTTGGCAACGCGCGCGCGTTTCGCCGCGCGGTCGATGAGCTGGTCCAGCCCTGGGCGGGGTCGAAGATCGACAAGGTCGCCGGCATCGAGGCGCGCGGCTTCATCCTGGGCGGGGCGGTCGCGCACCAGGTTTCCGCCGGTTTCGTGCCGATCCGCAAGAAGGGCAAGCTGCCGCACAAGCGGGTATCGATCGCCTATTCGCTGGAATACGGCCTCGACGAAATGGAGATGCACGAGGACGCCGTGGACAAGGGCGACCGCGTCATCCTGGTGGACGATCTGATCGCCACCGGCGGCACCGCCGAGGGCGCGGTCAAGCTGCTGCGCCAGCTTGGCGCGCAGGTGCTCGCAGCCTGCTTCATCGTCGATCTGCCGGACCTCGGCGGCGCCGACAAGCTGCGCAAGCTCGACGTGCCGGTGCGCACGCTGATTTCCTTCGAGGGGCATTGAGGCCGGCCGACCGCGGCGCGAGGGAAGCGGCTATTTTTGGCGCGGTCCCCACGGGCCGGGGTCGCTGCCTTGCGTGGCGGCGCCGCCGAGCTCGACCGGCGGCCGCGACGGCAGGAATGGCTGGGTGCCTTCCTGCGCTTGCGGCGGCGCGCCCCATGGGCCGCCGGCAGCGGGCTGATCGGAGTCGTCCCGCTCCGCACCGGCCTCTGACGCATCCGAACTGGGCAGTGCAAGCGGCCCCGGGTCGTGGCCGCCCGCGAACTTCACCAGCGCCGCTATGCGCGCGTCGATCGGCGGATGGGTGTCGAAGATGTTGGAAAATCCCTCGCGCGGGTTGTCGATGCACATTTCCATCACCGCGGAGGTCGCGCCCGGCAGTTCGCCGCGGCCTTCGATCTTGCGCAGCGCCGAGATCATCGCGTCCGGATTCTTCGTGAGCTCGACCGAGCCCGCGTCGGCGAGATATTCGCGCCGGCGCGACAACGCGAAGCGGATGGCGATCGAAAGAACCCATGCGACCGCGATGAGCACGACCGCGATGAGGATCGCGACCCCGGCGCCCTTGCGATCGCCGCCGCGCCCGCCGCGCCAGCTCAGTCCGCCTTGGAACAGCAGCCTGAACACGAGCTCGGCGAAGAATGCGATCACCCCGGCGATGATCACCGCGATCACCAGCATGCGCACGTCGCCGTTGCGGATGTGGGTCAATTCGTGCCCGAGCACCGATTCGACCTCGGCGTCGTCGAGCGCATTGATCAGCCCCGAGGTGACCGTGATCGAGTACTGCTTCTCGTTCATGCCGGTGGCGAAGGCGTTGAGGCTGTCGTCGTCGATCACCTTGAGCTTCGGCATGGTGACGCCGCGCGAGATGCACAGGTTCTCGAGCAGATTGTAGAGCCGCGGCTGCTGCTGCCGCGTGACCTCGCGCCCGCCGGTCACGGCGTCGATCATCGCCTGGTGGAATTTGTAGGCGATGAAGATCCACAGCGCGGTGCCGAGCGTGGCCCACGGCGCGGCATAGATCGCGTCGGTCAAGGCGCGGCGCAGGAGCACGCCCGGCGGTGCATCGATGGTGAGCGCCTCGCCCACGAGCGCGCCGGCATAGACCAGGAGATAGACCAGGAAGAACAGGCCGACGAGCAGCGCAATCGATCGCCGCCGGTTCGACTGGATGTGGGTGTAGAGTCCGTACGCGGCCATGGATGCGCTTCGTTATGTCGTGGCGTGCCTCGGATGGGGTGTGCTGCGTTACGCCCCGGACACGAAAACGCAATTCATCAAAATTTGACCTGCGGCGCCTGGTCGAGCACTTTGCGTTCCTCGACGCCCACGTCGAAGAATTCCTTCGGCGTGAATCCGAACGGGCCCGCCAGCAGCGCGGCGGGAAACTGCTGGATGCCGGTGTTGTATTCCTGCACCGCGTTGTTGAAGAAGCGGCGCGCAGCGGCGATCTTGTTCTCGATGTCGGAAAGCTCGCTCTGCAACTGCTGGAAGTTCTGGCTGGCCTTGAGGTCGGGATAGGCTTCGCTCAGCGCGAACAGCTGCCGCAACGCGCCGCTCAGCACGTTCTCGGCGGCGGCCTGGGCGGCCGCCCCGCCCGACTGCGCGGCGATCGCCGCGTTGCGCGCGTTGACCACCGCCTCCAGGGTGCCCCGCTCGTGGGAGGCGTAGCCCTTCACCGTTTCGACCAGGTTGGGAATGAGGTCATGGCGCTGTTTCGTCTGCACGTCGATGTCGGAGAACGCCTGGTTGACCCGCTGCCGCATGGCGACCAGCCCGTTGTAGATTGAGATGATCCACAGCACGAGCGCGACGATCACACCGATGATGATCCAGGTGACGGCAGTGGAAGACATGGGCGGCTCCTCGGAAGGCGAAGGTTTATGACCCGGCGATCCAATTTATGGCGTCGTTGGGCCGGAGGGAAGCAGGAGCGCAGGCCAGGCGCGTCGGGTGGAACGCGGCTTCCTCCGGATCGTTGGCTTGATCGGGGCTCGCCGGAAGCGATGGGGAGATGACGGCATCGAGGGCAGCAGTCGCGGAAAACGCCCCAGCGCAGGCGGGCGCGGCGGTGATCACGACCGATATCCCGGCGCGGCTCGACCGGCTGCGATGGGGCCGCTTCCACACGCTCGTGGTCGTCGCACTCGGGATCACCTGGATCCTCGACGGGCTCGAGGTGACGCTGGCCGGCGCCGTGGCGCCCGCGTTGAAGCAGAGTCCGCAGCTCAATTTTTCCAACGCCGATGTCGGATTCGCGAGCAGCGCCTATCTCGCCGGCGCGGTGCTGGGCGCGCTGTTCTTCGGCTGGCTCACCGACCGCTTGGGGCGCAAGCGGCTGTTTTTCATCACGCTCGCGGTCTATCTGGTCGCCACCGCGGCGACCGCGCTGTCGTGGAATCTGTGGAGCTTCGCGCTGTTTCGCTTCTTCACCGGCGCCGGCATCGGCGGCGAATACACCGCCATCAACTCCACGATCCAGGAGCTGGTGCCGGCGCGTTACCGCGGCTGGACCGATCTCGTCATCAACGGCAGCTTCTGGATCGGCGCCGCGCTCGGTGCCGCCGGATCGATCGTGCTGCTCAACCCCGCCGTGCTGGCGCCGGATCTGGGCTGGCGGGCGGCCTTCCTGATCGGCGCCGCGCTCGGGCTCGTGATCTTGTTCATGCGGCTGTGGCTGCCGGAATCGCCGCGCTGGCTGATGACCCACGGCCGCGTCGCGGAGGCGAAGGCGGTGCTCGACGGCATCGAGGCCGAGTTCCGCGCGCACGGCCATGCGCTCGGAGCCGAGCCGCTTCCCGTCCTGCGGCTGCGCACGCGCCGTTTCACTCCGCTGGCCGAGGTCGCCAAGACCCTGTTTCGGGTCGAGCGCCGGCGCACGCTGGTGGGCTTGAGCCTGATGGCGGCGCAGGCGTTCTTCTACAACGCGATCTTCTTCACCTACGCCCTGGTGTTGACCGACTTCTACGGCATCCCCGGCGATCATGTCGGGTGGTATCTCCTGCCGTTCGCGGCCGGAAATTTCCTCGGGCCGGTCTTTCTCGGCCGGCTGTTCGACACCGTCGGCCGCCGGCCGATGATCGCGGCGACCTATGGAATATCCGGCCTGCTGCTCGCCGGCGCAGGCTATCTGTTCGCCATCGGAGCGCTGTCTGCGACCGGCCAGACCATCGCCTGGATGGCGATCTTCTTCGTCGCTTCGGCGGCGGCGAGCTCGGCCTATCTCACCGTGAGCGAAACCTTCCCGCTCGAGGTGCGCGCGCTGGCCATCGCCTTCTTCTACGCCTTCGGGACCGGGATCGGCGGCGTGGCGGGACCATGGTTGTTCGGCGCGTTGATCGACACCGGCTCGCGCTGGAGCGTTTTCGCCGGCTATCTGTTCGGGGCGGCGCTGATGCTCATGGCGGCGCTGGTGGCGGCGCGTTTCGGCGTTGCCGCCGAGCGCAAGCCGCTGGAGAGCGTCTCCCGGCCGCTCGCCGCCGCCGACTGATCCAGCCGGGCGGGGAGCGACGGCTTGCATCGAGCGCGCCGACCGCTGGCGTCGTTCGTGCTTGACTTGATGCGACGGCTCGGCGCAGTCAGGACGGCGGCGCGCCAATGCGCGAGCACGCTTGGCGTCGTGGAGGAAGCGCTTGAGGCCGGTGATCGATCCTCGCCGCGGCGACATCGAGGATGACGCCTCCAGTTCCAAGCGCCGGTCGCTGCTGTCGCTCGCCGGCAGCTTGCTGGCGGAGATCAGCCTTCCGAAACTGGTCGTGGCATGGATCCTGCTGATCGCTGCTCCGGGCTTGATGCTCGGGGCCGCGCCGATACTTGCGACGCTTTGGTTCGACAAGGTCTGGAGCAAGATTGCATCCCCCTTCGCTGGGATTTGGCCCGCGATCCTCCTCCTCGCCTTGGTCGCCTTGGGTTGGTTCGGCGGCCGTCAGCTGTTTCGGCTCGCGGAAAACAGCTTCTGGTCGCTCAATTCGCTGGCTATCCAGCCGGTCTATGCGGGTTGCCGCGAAGCGCTGCGCCATCTCGCCGAGCGACTGCTTTCCCGGGAGATGACCAAGTCGCGGCGCGCGCGGGTGCGCGCGGCGGCGGCGGTGGTGTCGGGCGTCCTGATCTGCGCTTTGGCGCTGCTGGTGCTGGCGGCTGCTTGGCCGAGTGCGCATTTCCTGGACGATGTCCCGAGGGTCGCCGCGCCAGGCCGCCTGGTGATCGTGGCGCTGGTCAACAGCGTCGTGCTGGTCGCGGCATATCTCGCGGGCGCTGCGCTGGTCTGGGCGATCGCCGATGCCACCATGGCTCAGCCCTGGGATCTCGAGGCATTCGATACGCTCCCCGAGCGAGGCCGCACGTGGCGCATCGCGCATCTGTCGGACGTGCACGTCGTGGGCGAGCGCTACGGATTCCGCATCGAGAGCGGCAGATCGGGGCCGCGCGGCAACGACCGCCTTCGCCGTGTGCTGGCAGAGTTGGAGAGGCTCCACGCGGACGCCCCGCTCGACGTGATCCTGATCACCGGCGACATGACGGACGCGGGTCGCTCCAGCGAGTGGGCCGAATTCCTGGACGCTGTGTTGCAACACCCCGTCCTCGCCGACCGAACCCTGCTTTTGCCGGGCAACCACGACCTCAATATCGTCGACAGGGCCAATCCGGCGCGACTCGACCTGCCGACCAGCCCGAACAAGCGGCTGCGCAGGCTGCGCGTCTTGTCCGCGATGGGCGTGCTGCACGGCGAACGTGTTCATGTCGTGGACCGATCGCGCCGACGCCTGGGTGAAAGCCTGGCCTCGGTGCTGGCGCCGCACCTCGATGCCATGGCGTCATTCGCCGACGCCGGGAGGCCGTTATTCTCCATGCAGCTTACGGAGTTGTGGAGCAGAGTATTTCCGCTGGTGCTGCCGCCGGACGCGGAGGACGGCCTGGGCATCATCTTGCTTGACTCGAACGCCGACACGCATTTCTCCTTCACCAACGCCCTCGGAATGATCTCGACCGGCCAGGTCCGGGCGCTGGAGATGGCGACGGCGCAATATCCGCACGCCTGCTGGGTCATCGCGCTCCATCATCATGTCGTCGAGTACCCGCGCCGGGCGAAGGCGCTATCCGAACGTATCGGGACGGCTTTGATCAACGGCAATTGGTTTGTCCGCCGGCTGCAGTCGCTGGCCGGACGGGCGGTCTTGATGCACGGTCACCGGCATTTCGACTGGATCGGCGAATGCGGCGGGATTCGCATCGTTTCCGCGCCGTCGCCGGTCATGGAAGCGATCGACGACGTCGCCACCTGCTTCTATCTGCACACGCTGGCCGTGGGGGCGGACCGGCGGCTGCGCTTGCTGCGCCCGCAGCGAGTTGCCGTGGCCGGCCAGCCGACGTCTCCCGGCTAGTGTCCCAATTCCGAAGTTCGCATCATTGTGCGGCACCCTCGTTTGCGAACTTCGGAATCGAAGGACACTAGCAACTTATTGATCTAGTGTGGCTTTGGTTCAGAAGACCGCATTTGGACTGGCGGCAAGAATGATGCGGACTTCTGAACCGCCACACTAGGGGTCCCGATTCCAAGTTGTCCGCCGCAAGCGTGGACGCGCGCAGCGCAGTCTCAAAGCGACGGGCCGTCGCGTCCGGACAGCAGGGTCGCGATCCATCGGGTGGATGGGCGCTGCTCGCAGAGGGTGAGGGCCGCGATCACGATGGGCACGCCGATGAATGCCCCCGGGACGCCCCAGAGGAAGCTCCAGAAGAAGACCGCGAACAGAACCAGGAACGGCGAAACGGCGAGCGCGGCGCCCGCGATCCGCGGCTCCAGGTAGCTTCCGATCAGAAATTGGATGAGGTTGAGGCACGAGAAAACAAAGACGGCCAACTCCCAGGACTGGAACTGCGCGAGCGCGAACAGGGTCGGAAACACTGTCGCGACGAACGGCCCGATGAACGGGATGTAGTTCAGCACGAACGCAATCACGCCCCATGCCGTCGCCAGTTCGAGCCCCGCCAGCAGCGCGAAGGCCCACACGAGCAGGCCGGTCAAGACGCTCATCACGCTGCGGACGAGCATGTACTTCTGCAGTTTGCCGGCTATCTGCGAGCTCGCTTGCGAGAGCGTCGGCCCGCCCCCGTCGCTGCCCAGACACTCGAGGTTCTTCCTGAAGCTCTCCACTTCGAGCAAGCCGAGGACCGTGAAGACGAAGGTAATGAGGGCAAAGGTCACCAGGCCGTGCAGTCTCGTACCGACCTCCTGCACCGCGCGGATGAGCCAGCTCGCGCTGAAACTTTCCGCGAATATGCTCGAAACCAAGATGCCATGCCCCTCCAGCCAGCTTGCCGAATTCGACGTACAAGGTTTGAAATCGGCCGGCGTTGTCGATCAGCCATCGCCCCACCGTTCCAAATCCCCATACGACCAGGTACCCGAGCACGGTCACGACCACGAGCGTCGCGAGCACGGTGACAAGCAGTGCAACAAGCTTCGGCATTGCCGCCTGCAGCGCGCGCTGGAGCGGCCACACGATGGCGATGACGAAGAGCGAGAAGGCGGCCGGGGCAAAAATCGAGCGAGCGAAGTAGAGCGCCGCGAAGACCAGGACCGCGGCGCAAAGCCCGAGCATGACCTGTATGCCGCGGCGGTTCACTCGGATCCGGTCAGGTTTGTTGACATGGGCGGGCTGCTGTCGCCGTTGCCGACGGCGAGCGCGGCTCCCAGCATGAACCAATGGCGCGGGTGATTGCAATCGACTGCGATGCCCGCGATAAATCGCGCTGAGGATGTCCCCGACATCGCTCGCCCGAAGCGCTGCCGGCGGGCAAGCAGGCGCGGAGCATGTCCGGCGCGGAGCCCGGTCGTCGCCGTGCTATGCTTGCAATCGCCATTGCGCAACTGAGATCAGCGGCCATGACGTCGAAGAACGATGAACGGCAGCCTGCCCCGGAGGCGGCGGTCGAGCACCTCGAGGCGGTCTATGCCAAGTCTTGCGCCGCGCTCGCACATGCGCTCGACCGCTATCTCGCAACCGGCACTCCGCCGTCGACGGCGGAGCGTGCGCGCTTTCGCTACCCGCTGCTGCGCGTGGTGTGTCGCGATATTGGAGCGGCCGCGCGCACCCGCCGCGCGTTCGCCAAGTTCCAGCAGCCGGGCGTCTACGAGACGACGGTGACGCAGCCGCGACACTTTCGCAGCTACCTGCTGGAGCAACTCGTACCCTTGGTCGCGGAGTACGGTGCCGAAATCGACGTAAGCCTCAGCAACCAGGAGATCCCCTATCCCTACGTGCTGGAGCGCGTCGAGGAGATTGCGAAACGCGGCGTGACCGCGATCGAGCTCGCCCGCCATTTCCCCACGCCGCTGCTGCGGCTCGTCGGCGACGAAGTCGCCGATGGCCAATGGCCGATCAGGGAAGGTGGGACATTTCCGCTGGCGCTGTTCGATGCCGTTCGCGTCGATTTTTCGCTGCATCGCCTCGTGCACTACACCGGCGGCGACTGGCGCAACGTCCAGAACTGGATATTGCTGACCAATTATCACCGCTACGTCGATCAGTTCGTGCGCTGGGGATTGAGCCAGCTCGATGCGAACGGTCTGTACGAACGCCTCCTGTTGCCGGGCGGCGGCGAGATCCGGCGCGGCAATACCGCGGGCGAGGCGGAAACGGCCGTCGCTGCAAGCCCCTGGCAGCGGTTCCAGATGCCGGCCTATCACCTCGTGGCGCCCGACCGTCAGGGTGTGACGCTCGTCAATATCGGGGTCGGCCCCTCGAACGCCAAGAACATCACCGACCATTTGGCGGTGCTGCGTCCGAACTGCTGGCTGATGGTCGGCCACTGCGCCGGCCTGCGCCAATCCCAGCACATCGGCGACTATGTGCTGGCACACGCCTATTTGCGCCAGGACCGTATCCTCGACGCGGTCGTCCCGCTCGACATGCCGATCCCGGCGCTCGCCGAGGTGCAGGTCGCGCTCCAGGACGCGGCCGCCCTCGTCACCGGCGAGCCGGCGGAGGCGCTCAAGCAACGGCTCAGAACCGGCACCGTCGTCACCACCGACGACCGCAACTGGGAGCTCCGCTACACCCACGAGAGCCGCCGCTTCAATCTGTCGCGCGCCATTGCGCTCGACATGGAAAGCGGCACGATCGCCTGCAACGGCTATCGCCTGCGCGTGCCCTACGGCACGCTGCTGTGCGTCTCGGACAAGCCGTTGCATGGAGAGATCAAGCTGCCGGGTGCGGCCAATGCCTTCTATGAGCGTGCCGTCGTGCAGCATCTGGAGATCGGTCTCAAGGCCCTCGACCTTCTGCGCGAGCGCCGGGACACATTGCATTCGCGCAAGCTGCGCTCGTTCGACGAGCCGCCCTTCCGATGAGACCGAAATACCGGCCTGATCGACCCGGGTTCGGCAGCGACGGATTGTCCGCCGCGCAGGAGGCGAACCTTGTTGCGGATCGATGGTCGCCCCCCTACGATGACGATAACCGCGGTCGATAACGCGGGTGGCAGGGAAGTAGACGCTCTGAGAGCCCGGCTCGGTTTCGACGCGCTGCGCGCGCGAACGACCTCCGACGCGTGAGGCCGAAGCCGGGATTCCGGGAGGAGGGAGAACGCCATGACCAAGTCGAAGCTGTCGCGGCGGACGTTCATCGAGGGTGGCCTCGGGCTGACGGTCGCAAACTTCGTGCCCGGCACCAGCCCGCTCGCCCTCGCCGCGTCCTCGGAGGAGCGCACCATCGCGGCCGGCAAAGCGGCCGGGCCCGCCGACGTCAGCGGGATGATCTGGTCGCCCTACCTCGTCCCGATGCAGCCGGTGATCGCGGAGTTCAAGAAGCAGACCGGCATCGGCGTCGGCGGCGTGCAGGACATTTCCATTTTCGACGCGCCGCAGCGTGCGATGGCGGAAGCGCTCTCCCGCTCCCCGCAATTCGACTTCATTCACATCAATTCCAACATGATCCCGTCGCTGGCCTCCGCCGGCTATCTCGAGTCGCTCGACCAATACATGAAGCAGGCCGGCTTCAAGATCGATGCCGTAGCCGACTATGCCAACTTCATGACCTACAAGGGACACACCTACGGCATTCCCACCGACGGCAACGTGCATATCCATTATCTGCGCAAGGATTTGGTGGAGGATCCGGACAACAAGAAGCGCTTCGCCGACAAGCACGGCAAGGAGCTGAAATTCCCCGAGACCTGGGAGGAGGATCTCAAAATCCAGCAGGCTCTGATGGATCCGGCGAAGGATCTGTATGGCTCCGGCAATTTGCGCAATCGCGCCAACGGCCCGACCTGGTGGTACATGATCTTCTACAGCGCCGGCGGCTTCACCTTCGACGACGACATGAACCCCACGCTCGACACGCCGGCTGGACAATACGCCGTCGACATTTACCTGCAGGACAAGAAGACGGCGCATCCGGAGTCGGCCGGATGGGGCACCCCGCAGATGATCCCACGCATCGCGCAGGGTCACGTCGTCAGCTGTCAGTACTGGGACGGCACGGCGAAGCTGAACGAGAATCCGGCGAAGTCGAAGACCACCGGCAAGTGGCTGTACGGTCTCGTGCCGGGCTCGGATTTCTCCGGCCGGCGCATCCACCGCTCGATCTCGTCGCCGCTCGCCGCGTTGTTGATCAACAAGTACAGCCCGCGCAAGGCACAGGCTGCCTACCTCGCGTTGTGGCTCGGTTCCGGCAAGAACAGCATTCCGATCGTGTCCGACCCGGTCAACACCTTCAACGACGCCTGGGCGAAGGAGCACATGACGGCACCACAGGTCGTCAATGCGTACAGCGCCCCGGCGATCAAGGCCATCGAGACCAATTTCCAGGTGGTCGCGCCGCCGACCTATCTGACCGGCTACCTGGAGTTCCAGGACACGCTCGGCAAGAACCTGTCGGAAGCCTATGTCGGTCAGCTGCCGGCCAAGGATGTGCTGAAGAAGACCAACGACGAGTGGAACGCCATCGTCCGTCGTATCGGCCGCGGCAAGCTCAAGGAGGAGCTGGCGAGCTACAAGGCGGTCATGCCGCAACGCGACAAGCCGGCGTGATGACGGGTAGCGACACCAACGGATTTGCGATCGACCGGCCCGCATGAGCCGTGCGCTCGGGCCGCCTGCCGGAGTTGGGACATGAGTGTGGCCGCCGTTCCGGCCGCCGAGGTTCAGCCGCAGCCCTCGCGGCGCGAGCTCTCCAGACGGCGCGGCGTCAGGCACTTCAGGTGGTCGATCCTCGCCCCACTGATTGCGCTGTTTGCGCTCATCCTTGTGCCGGTGCTGTTCCTGCAGCTCTATTTCTCCGTCCACCAATGGACGGTGTATCTCGGCTCGTGGTGGGACGCCGAATTTGTCGGCCTCGAGCTTTTCCGGGAGGTCTTGACCGATCCGCGTTTCGGCTGGGCCGTCGTGCGCTCGCTCGCGTTCGCCACCGGCTCGACGCTCGGCTGCTTCGTGGTGGGGTTCGCGCTCGCGTACCTCATGTACCGCCCATTTCGCGGCCAGGCCCTCTACTACATCATCTTCATTCTGCCGATGCTGACGGTTCCGGTGGTCGTCGCCTACACGGCGGAGATGATGCTGTACCAGAGCGGGCCCCTCAACGACCTCATCACCCGCGTCAGCGGCATCGAATTCAAGCCGGCCTGGCTGACCAATCCCGGCATCGCGCTCCCCACCGTGATGCTGCTGGAGATCTGGAACTGGACGCCGTTCTCCTTCATCATCATGCTGGCGGGGCTGGCATCGATCCCCAAAGAGCCGCTCGAAGCCGCCGAGATCCTCGGGGCCTCGAAGTGGCGGACCTTCTGGGAAGTGCAGTTGCCGCTGTTGCGGCCGGTCATCTTCCTGGCGCTGGTGCTGCGCTTCCTCGAAGCGATCGCCGAATTCCCCAAGACCTGGGCCTTGCTGCAGGGCGGCCCGGGGACGGCGACCGAAACCCTCCCGGTCTACATCTTCATCACCACCTGGCAGTATTTCCAGATCTCCAAGGGAGCGGCGATGTCCTACATCGTCATGCTGCTGATGATCGTCATCGTGCTGTTCGCGATCAGGCTGCTGCGCAGGGAGAAGCGGTCGCTCGACCTGATGTATGGCGGCACGGCCGGCAGGTAACGGGGCGGGGCGATGACCAAATCGCGGCGGCGGCGGATCACGACGATCGTGCGGTACGTCGTGCTCACCATCTGGGCGGGTATCGCCTTCTTTCCGATCTATTGGATGGTCTCGACGTCCTTCAAGCCGGATACGCAATGGTTCGCCTGGCCGCCGGTCTACTTCCCCGACCCGCCGACGCTCGCCAACTATCTCAACGTCTGGTTCGGGGCCGAGGAATATGCCGCCACCCAATACGCCATTTCCTCGCAGAAGCCGCTCGTCTCGCTGTTCAACTCGACCGTCATTGCGACGACGTCCACGCTGCTGGCGGTGCTGTTCGGCTCGGTGATCGCCTACGGCGTCTCGCGCTATCGAATCCTGTCGGAGGCGCGCATGTTTCAGCTCTTGATGCTGCGGATGATCCCGCCGATCGTGATCGTGGCGCCGCTTTCGCTCTACTATTCGGCCCTCGGCCTGCTGGACAGCAGGCTCGGGCTCATCCTCGTGTATTTCCTCACCAGCCTGCCCTATGCGATCTGGATGACCAAGAGCTTCATCGACGAAGTGCCGCGCGAGATCGAGCACGCCGCCGAGATTCTCGGCGCCACGCGCTGGCGCATCGTGTTCGAAATCGTGCTGCCGCTGATTCGTTCCGGCCTCGTCGCCACCTTCCTTTTCATTCTGATCCTGACATGGAGCGAATACCTGCTGGCGCTGATCATCACCAAGACGCAGGTGACTACGCTGCCGGTCGAGCTCTCGAAGTATCAGGGCTCGACCGAGGGGCGCGTTTACGGTCGCCAGGCGGCGCTCGCGGTCGGCATCACGGTTCCGCTGATGATCATCGGGCTCGTCATCCGCAAGCACCTCGCGCGCGGCTTCAGCTTCGGCATGGTACGGAGATAGTATTGGCCCGCATCGAGCTCTGCGACCTCACCAAGACCTACGGCTCCGTCGTCGCGGTCGAGAACCTCAGCTTCGCGATCGAGGATGGCGAGTTCGTCGTCTTTGTCGGGCCTTCGGGCTGCGGCAAGACCACGACCTTGCGCATGATCGCCGGGTTCGAGGACCCGACCTCGGGCGAGATCCGCTTCGATGGACGCGTAATCAACGATCTCGAGCCGCGCGACCGCGGACTCGGCATGGTTTTCCAGAGCCACGCGCTGTTCCCGCACAAGAACGTGGCGCAGAATATCGAGTTCGGCCTGCGCATGAAGAACGTCCCCCTGCCCGAGCGCGCCCGGCGCGTGCGCGAGGTCGCCGAGATGGTGGGGATCACGCATCTGCTCGACAAGATGCCGGCGCAATGCTCGGGCGGCGAGTCGCAGCGCGTCGCGCTTGCCCGCACCCTGGTGACCAATCCGTCGACTTTCCTGCTCGACGAGCCGCTGTCGAGCCTCGACGCGAAATTGCGCCGCGAGCTGCGCGCGGAGTGCGATCGGCTGCACGAGGAGCTGCGGCGGACCTTCATCTACGTGACGCACGACCAGGAAGAGGCCATGACGCTCGCCGACCGCATCGTCGTCATGCGGTCCGGGCATATCGAGCAGATCGGCTCGCCCATGGACATATACTCGAATCCGGTGAGCTACTTCGTCGCCGATTTCTTCGGTTCTCCGTCGATGAATTTCCTGGCCGGCGAGATCGTGCAGGACGGCGGGCTTCGCTTCCGCTCGTCCCGCTTCGACATCGCGCTGCCCGATCGCATCAAGGTGATCCGGCCGGGGCCGGCGACGCTCGGCATCCGCCCCGAGCATGTCGGGGTCGGCTTCGACGGCAAGGGCGACGCCGAGCTGGCGGTGCGCCTGGTCGAGCCGCTTGGCAAGGACACGCTGCTCTACTTCGACGACGGGACGGAGCGTGCGTTCATCGCGGTCACCGAAGGTCTGGCGATGGCCGAGGTCAAGCGCGGCGCACGCGTGACGCTCCGCTTCGAGCCGCAATGGCTCTACCTGTTCGGCGCCGACGGGCGGCGGATCGGAGTCGCGGCGTGACCGTGGCCGTCATCGCCCCGCCGTGACCGATAGAACACGGTGACGGGCTGCGTCCGATCCGTGGATTGATGGCAAACCGAATGTCGAGGGACCAATGGACTACCGCGAGATCAGCGAAATCCGCGACGGCATGCGCATCGATTGGGACATGCCGATCACGATGGACGACGGCGTGGTGCTGCGCTGCGACATCTATCGGCCGGTCGCCGACGGCAAGTATCCCGTGATCATGACGTATGGCCCCTACGGCAAATGGCTGCATTTCGAGGATCTCTACACGGACCAGTGGCGGCGAATGTGCGCCGACCATCCGGATGTCCCGACCGGGTCGACCAACAAATATCAGTGCTGGGAGGTCGTCGATCCCGAGAAATGGGTACCGGACGGCTATGTCTGCATCCGCGTCGACAGCCGCGGCGCCGGCCGCTCGCCGGGGGTCATCGACATCTGGTCGTTGCGCGAGGCGCGAGATCAGGCGCAGTGCGTCGATTGGGCCGGAGTGCAGCCCTGGTCGAACGGCAAGGTGGGCCTCAACGGCATCTCCTATTACGCCGAGAACCAGTGGCAGACGGCGGCGCTGCAGCCCAAGCATCTGGCCGCGATCTGTCTGTGGGAAGGAGCGGCGGATTTCTACCGCGACATGGCGCATCACGGCGGCATCTTCTGCCGCGGCTTCGTGCAGGACTGGTCGAGGGCGCAGGTCTATACCGTGCAGCACGGGCGCGGCAGGCGCGGGTACAAGAGCCGGATGAACGGCGACTGGGTGTCGGGGCCGGCGACCCTGTCGGACGAGGAGCTCGGCCAGAATCGGCGCGATTTTTACGAGGACTGCATCTCGCGCAAGCTCGACACCGACGAATACTGGCGCTCGCGCATGCCCGACTGGAGCAAGGTGAAGACGCCGCTGTTTTCGGCCGCCAACTGGGGCGGCCAGGGCCTGCACCCGCGCGGCAATTTCGAAGGGTTCGTGCGCGCGGCCTCCGACCAGAAGTGGCTCGAATGCCACGGCATCGAGCATTGGACGCATTTCTACACCGACTACGGCGTCGCACTGCAGAAGAAGTTCTTCGGCCATTTCCTCAAGGGCGAGGACACCGGCTGGGGCAAGCAGCCGAAAGTGTTGCTGCAGGTGCGCCATCCCGGCGAGAAATTCGTCGAACGGCACGAGGACGAGTGGCCGCTCGCGCGCACCGAGTGGACCAAGTTCTATCTCCATCCGGCCGGCATGACGATGTCGACCGATGCGCAGACGTCCGCGGGCCGCGTCAGCTATGCCGGCTTCGGCGACGGCGTCACGTTCCTGACCGAGCCGCTGGAACGGGCGATCGAGATCACCGGGCCGATCGCCGCGAAACTGTGGGTGTCCTCGGCCACCGAGGACGCCGATCTGTTCCTGGTGGTGCGGGCGTTCACGCCCGACCTCAAGGAGGTCACCTTCCAGGGCGCGCTCGATTCCCACACGCCGATCGCCCAAGGTTGGCTGCGCTGCTCGCACCGCAAGCTCGACCGCAAGCTCACGCTGCCCTACCGCCCCTATCACACCCACGACGAGGAGCAGAAGCTGGCGCCCGGCGAGGTCTACGAGGTCGACGTCGAGGTATGGCCGACCTGCATCGTGCTGCCGAAAGGTTACCGGCTGGCATTGTCCGTGCGCGGCACCGACTACGTCTTCCCGGGCGAGCCCGGCGCGGGCGTGGAGACGCTGGGCAAGGTGTGGACCGGCGTCGGCCCGTTCACCCATAACGATCCGCGCGACCGCCCGCCGGCGGTCTTCGGCGGCGACGTGACGCTGCATGCCGGCCGCGATCGCCCGGCGCATGTGCTGCTGCCGGTCATTCCGCAAAAGTAAGCGAGTGAGCCGCTGCCATCCGCCGCGCGATGCATGGTCGATCGCGAGCCGCCGGCACAACGAGGAGGGATCGGCCTTCTTCGACACGAGCGGACGCCAGTGTTCGATCGTCAGGCCAGTTTTCCGGGAGAAGAAACCATGAGCTACCGTGAGGTGAGCGAAATCCGCGATGGCATGCGGATCGATTGGGACATGCCCATTGCGATGGACGACGGACTGGTGCTGCGCGCGGACATCTTCCGTCCGATCAAGCGGGGACGCTATCCGGTCATCCTCAGCCACGGCCCTTATGGCAAATGGTTGCACTTCGAGGACGGCTACAGGACCGCCTGGAAGCGCATGGAGGAAAAGCATCCGAGCGTGATGGCCGGTTCGACCAACAGGTACCAGAGCTGGGAAGTCTGCGATCCGGAGAAATGGGTGCCGGACGGCTATGCCTGCGTACGCGTCGACTCGCGCGGTTGCGGCCGCTCACCCGGTTACGTGGAGCACTGGTCGCCGCGCGAGACCAAAGATTTCTTCGACTGTATCGAATGGGCGGGCCGGCAGCCGTGGTCGAACGGCAAGGTCGGGTTGAGCGGCATCTCGTATTACGCCGTCAATCAGTGGAAGGTCGCGAGCATGCAACCAAGGCATCTCGCCGCCATCTGCGTCTGGGAAGGCTTTGCCGACTTCTATCGCGAGCTCAGCCACAACGGCGGCATCTACAACACCTTCGCGCAGAACTGGTACGACATGCAGATCAAGACCGTGCAGCACGGACTGGGTGTCAACGGCTACCGCAGCCGCATGAACGGCGACTGGGTGTCGGGCCCGGAGACGCTCACCGCCGAAGAGATGGGCGGCAGCCGCTACGATCTCGGAAGGAGCTATTTCTCGCATCCGCTCGACGACGAGTACTACCAGGCGATGTTCCCGGACTGGACGAAGATCAAGGTCCCGCTGCTGTCGGCCGCCAATTGGGGAGGTCAGCCGCTGCATCCGCGCGGCAATTTCGAAGGCTTCTTCCAGTCGGCGTCGAAGCAGAAGTGGCTCGAGGTCCACGGCATCGAGCACTGGACGCACTACTATACCGACTACGGAGTCAGGCTGCAGAAGCAATTCTTCGGCTATTTCCTCAAGGGCGAGAAAAACGGCTGGGACAAGCAGCCGCGGGTGCAGCTCAACATCCGCCATCCCGGCGAGAAATTCGTCATCCGCCACGAGGACGGCTGGCCGATCCCGCGCACGCAATGGACGAAGCTGCATCTCGCAAGCGAGGGCCACAGGCTGGTCTCCGAAGCGCCGAAGGGTTCGGCCAAGCTGACCTTCGACGCCCTCGGCGACGGCGTCACGTTCCTCACCGAGCCGATGGGTCAGGCTACCGAGATCACCGGCCCGGTCGCCGCCAAGCTTCACGTCTCGTCCTCGACCGAGGATGCCGACCTCTTTCTCGTGCTCCGGGTGTTCGCGCCCGACATGAAGGAGGTCGTGTTCCAGGGCGCACTCGATCCCCACACGCCGATCGGGCAAGGCTGGCTGCGCGCCTCGCACCGCAAGCTCGACAAGCCGCTCACCTTGCCGTTCCGCCCCTATCACAGCCACGACGAGAAGCAGCCGCTGAAGCCGGATCAAGTCTACGAGCTCGACATCGAGATCGTCCCGACCTGCATCGTCGTGCCGAAAGGCTATCGCGTGGGACTGAGCGTGCGCGGGTGCGACTACGTCTATCCCGGCGGCTCCGGCGGCAAGCTGTCCAACATGAAGAACGAGTTCACCGGCAACGGCCCGTTCCTGCACGACGACCCGCGCGACCGCCCGCCCGCGGTCTACGGCGGCAAGACCACGCTCCACCTCGGCGGCGGACGGGGCAACTTCGTGCTGCTCCCGATCATTCCGGAAAAGCCGCAAGCAAGCGCAGCGCGGCCCAAGGCGAGCAAGACGGCGAGAACGGCGAAATCGCGGAAGGCATCGGCCAAGCCCGCGCTGCGGCGGCGGTGAACGTTCCCCCGGCGGTGCGGGAGGGAATTCTCGCACTCATGCGAGCGTGCCGCGCGTGGTTTTTTTTGCTTGCCTGCCCGCGAGACCCGACGCACGCCGGCGATGCCGCGGCGCAATCGCGGCCGACCGGGTCGATGTTTGCAGCGCACGCGTTGGGACCGCTCCCTTCTGCGCCATCCTGTCACCAAAGCGCAGGAAACCGAAAGCCCTCACGGGCGTTCTACCACCCCGGAGGGGCGCAACGCGGGTGCAGGTGCGATGAAAGTCATGAAGGAGGAATTCGCCGCCGTTGTGGAAGCGATGCGCCGGGCGCAAGCCGAGCTTGCTGGCTATCTCGGCTCCCACGATCACAATGCCGAACTGACGATCGCCAAGCTGGTAGGTATTCTCGATCGCCGCGAGGTCGTGAGCGCGCTGCGGCGGCTCGGCGGCATGGATGGCGCAAAGACCTCGACGCGCCCGGGCGCCGGCCGGCGAAAGAACGTCAAGACCCGCGCGCTCATGCGTCCGGTATCCGACACGCGAGCGCCGGAGGGCCCCGCGGTTGCGAAGCTCTCAGCGTAACGATCCCGGCCACGCGTGCCGGCCGCACCGGCTGTTTCGCGAGAAATAGGCCGAGGTCTCTCCGTTCTCGAAGGGTCGACTTGTGAGGGCATCCCTCGCGGCCGTGGGATTGGTCGCGGGGAGGGGAGGGACTTGGCTATCGCGGCGATCGTCCGACTCGATGGCCTGCAGGCGCCGTCACACCGCCTCGCGCAGCTTCACCGCGTCTTCGAGATCGACCGAGACGAGCTGCGACACGCCGCGCTCGGCCATGGTGACGCCGTAGAGCCGGTTCATCCGCGCCATGGTGATCGGATTGTGGGTGATGATCACGAAGCGCGTCTCGGTCGAGCGCGTCATCTCGTCGAGCAGGTCGCAGAAGCGCTCGATATTGTGGTCGTCGAGCGGCGCGTCGACCTCGTCGAGCACGCAGATCGGCGCCGGGTTGGTGAGGAACACCGCGAAGATGAGCGCCAGCGCGGTCAGCGCCTGCTCGCCGCCGGAAAGGAGCGAGAGCGTGGCCGGCTTCTTGCCCGGCGGCTTGGCGATGATCTCCAGGCCGGCTTCCAGCGGGTCTTCGTGCTCGATCAGCTGCAGCTCTGCGGTGCCGCCGCCGAACAGCTCGGTGAACAGGTGCTTGAAGTGGCTGTTGACGAGCTCGAAGGAGGCGAGCAGGCGCTCGCGCGCCTCCCGGTTCAGGCTCTGGATGCCCTGCCGCAACCGTTTGATCGCTTCCGCCAGATCGTCGCGCTCGGCGGTGAGCGTGCCGTGCTGGGTTGTGACCTCGGCGAGCTCCTCCTCGGCGCGCAGGTTGACGGCGCCGAGGCGCTCGCGCTCGCGGCGCAGCCGCTCGAGGCGGGACTCCACGTCGGCGACCTCGGGCAGCGCTTTGTCCGGTTCGATGCCGGCGAGCTGGACGACTTCGGCCGGCTCGAGCTCGAGCATCTCGCGGATCTCGTGGGCGAGGTCGGCGCGCCGGCGGACGGCGCCTTCACAGCGCTCCTCCGCCCGTGCCGCCTCCTCGCGCGCTACGCCCATGGCTTCGAGCGCCGCCCGCGCGGCCCGATCGGCGTCGGCGAGTGCGTTCTCGCCTTGCGCGAGCCGATCGGCGGCGCCGCGGCGCGCCGCCTCCGCCGCCTCGATCTCCCCGATCAGCGCGCGGCGCTTCTCCTCGAACAGGCGAGGAGCGTCAGCGAGGCCCGCCCGCTCGCTACGGGCCTCCTCGACGCGCGCTTGCAGCGTCTCGATCTGCGTCGCCGCGCTCTTGTGGCGCGTGCTCCAGCCTTCCCGCTCGCCGGCAATGGCGGCGAGCCGGCGCGCGGAAATCTCCGCTTCGCGCGCGAGCGCCTGCGCCTCCGCGCGCACCTCGGCTAGGCGCGCCCGCTGGCCTTCGATCTCGCCACGCACGCCGGCAAGCTGCGTCTCGATGTCCGCGGCCGGCGGCAGCGCGGCGAGCGCACGCTCGGCCTCGCTGCGCGCGGCGGTCGCCTCCTCGCGGCTCGCCGTCAAGCGTGCCGTCGCTTCGCGCAGCGCCGACAGCCGCGTCGCGTTGCGGCTCAGCTCGCGCTCGGCGTCGGCATGCCTTTCACGGGCGGCGTGCGCGTCGTGTTGCAGCGTGCGCCGGCGCTCGCGCGCCGCGCTGTCGGCCTGCGCCGCGCCGGACACCTCCGCCGCGGCTGCGGTCACCGCCGCCTGCTTGCTCTCGACGTCGCGGCGCAGGGCCTCGAGCTCGGCCTCGATGTCGGCGAGACGGTTCTTGCCGGCGAGCCGTCGGGCGGCGCCGGTCGGCGCGTTGGCGGCCACCGAGAACCCGTCCCAGCGCCAGAGGTCGCCCTCCTGCGATACCAGCCGCTGGCCGGGCTTGAGCATCGCCGCCAGTGGCGCGCCCTGCTCGCGCCCGATCACCCCGATCTGCTTGAGGCGTCGCGCCAGCTCAGGCGGCGCCTCGACATGGTCGGCGAGCGCTTCGACGCCGTCCGGCAGCGCCGGATCGCCGGGATCGATGGCGGCGCCCGCCCAGCGCATGGGGGCGGAGGGATCGATCGGCGCCTCGAGATCGTCGCCGAGCGCGGCCCCGAGCGCGGCCTCGTAACCTTTGTCGACGGTGAGCTCATCGATCACCGCCGGCCAGAGATTCTTGCTGTCGATGTGCAGAAGCTTCGCCAGCGTCTTGGCTTCCGCGTCGAGACGCTGCACGCGGCGCTCCGCCTCGGCAAGCGGTCCGCGCGCGACGTCGAGCGCCTGGCGGGCGGCGGAATGGTCGGCCTCGGCGTGCAAGGCCGTGGCTTCCGCCTCCACGACTGCGGCCTGCGCCGCCTCGGCGGCACTCGCCAGCGTGGCCAGCTCCGCGCCTTGCCCGGCCACCGCCTCGAGCTCACCGAGCTCGGCCTCGACCGCGGCGATCTCGTTGGTCAGGCGGCCGGCCCGCTCGCCCTGCTCGCGCGCGGCATGTTCCAGCGCATGCCGCCGTGCGGTGAGATCGGCCAATCTTCCGGTGAGCGCGTCGAAGGTCTTTTCCGAAGTCGCAAGCGCCGCGTCGGCGTCCACGACGCGCATGTCGAGCCCGGAACGCCGCTCATCGTTGGCTGCGGCCTCCCGTTGCAGCGCCTCTTCCTCGGCGGCGAGCCGCGCCAGCGCGGCGTCGGCGTCGGCGGCGAGGCGCCGCTCACGTTCGATGTCGTCGCCGAACTGGAGCAGCCGCCGGTCGAGTTCGGCCATGCGCTCCTTGGCCCGCGTCTCCTCGCGCTCGAGCGTCTCCCGCGCCATCACCAACCGTTGCAAGGCGGCGGCGGTCCTGGCCTCGGCATCGCGCAAGGCCGGCAATTCGGCGGCCGCGAGCGCCTGCTGCTTGGATGCCTCGGCCTGCTCGCCGGTGCGCTCGGCAACCAGGCGAACGGCCGCCGTCTTGGCGCTTTCGGCTTCCGCGAGCTCGGCATTGGCGGCGACCCAGCGCAGGTGGAACAGCGTCGCCTCGGCTTGGCGAACCTGTTGCGCCACGGCGCGGTAGCGCACCGCCTGCCGCGCCTGTTTCTTGAGCGCGTCCATCTGCGCCGCGAGCTGACCGATCACGTCCTCGAGCCGCGCGAGGTTCTGCTCGGCCGCACGCAGCCGCAGCTCCGCCTCGTGCCGTCGCGCATGCAGGCCCGATATCCCGGCGGCCTCCTCGAGCACGCGCCGGCGTTGCTCCGGCTTGGCCTGGATGATCTCGCCTATCCGCCCCTGATGCACCATCGAAGGCGAGCGCGAGCCGGTCGATGCGTCGGCAAACAGAATATGCACGTCGCGTGCGCGCACCTCGCGGCCGTTGATGCGGTAAGTGGAGCCCGCCTCGCGCTCGATGCGGCGCGATATGTCGAGGGTGTCGTGGTCGTTGAACTGGGCCGGCGCCTTGCGCCAGCGATTGTCGATCTGGATCGCGACCTCGGCATTGTTGCGCCCCGGCCGGCTGTTGGTGCCGGAGAAGATCACGTCGTCCATGTCGGCGGCGCGCAGCGACTTGTGCGAGGTCTCGCCCATCACCCAGCGCAGCGCCTCGACCAGGTTCGATTTGCCGCAGCCGTTGGGACCGACCACGCCGGTGAGCCCCGGCTCGATCAGGAAATCGGTCGGCTCGACGAAGGACTTGAAGCCGAGGAGGCGCAGCCGCGTGAGTTTCATACAGACGCCGTTCCGATACTAAAGGGCTCGCCCCGGCGGAATCGCCCAGGGCTCCGGCCCATGGGGTGGGTCGAGCGGGGGGTGGAGGCAGGCCGCATCGACGCGGAGAATGAATCGCCGAGCGGGATTTCGCAACAGAAGGAAGACGTTGTCCCGCCTCTCGTGTGGATGGGGCCGACGGGTGGCCGGGGCCACCCCGGAACGCCCGCTATCCCCCCCACCAAGAGAAAAAATGGTTAAAAAACCGTTATCAGCCCTTGAGATAAGGAGCGACTTGCTTGTCCAATTCCTCGGCCGTGAGGGCGCCGCGGAAAATCTTGCCGTTGATGAAGAAGGTCGGCGTGGAATTCACGTTGAACTTGGTCGCCGCCCGCGTGCGCGTTTCCTCGATGTCGTTGAGCATCTTCTGATTCGCCAGGCATTCGTCGAAGGTCTGCTGCGTGAACCCGGCCTGCTTGGCGATGTTGAACATCGGCTGCAGCGGCTTCTGCACCACCCAATCCTTTTGCTGGGCGAAGAAGGTGTCGATCAGCGGGAAATATTTGTCCTTGCCGGCGCAGCGCGCCAGCATGGCCGCGGCGGCGGCGAGCGGGTCGAGCGGAAATTCGCGGAAAATGAAGCGAACCTTGCCGGTATCGATGTATTTCTTTTTCAGCTCCGGATAGGTCGTTTCATGGAAATGGCTGCAGTGGGGGCACGTCATCGACGCGTATTCGACGATCGTGACCGGGGCATTTTCCGCGCCCTGCACCTCGTCGCCGAGCGGCCCCGGCGTCATCAACTCCCCGAGCGAGACCTCGGCGCCGCCTGCCGGCTGAGCCTCCGCGGTATCGGGGCGCGGCCACAGATAATAGCCGCCCCCGGCGGCGATCACGGCGACGACCGCAGCGCCGCCGATCAACAGGTTTCGCCGCGTGACGATCGAGCTCGTCTGGGGTTCCTCGGTCTTGTCCATGGCCATATGTCCGTCTGCGCGAACCGATTTTCGCCCAAATCCGCCGCCGTCGCTACCCTGACCGCGAGAATGTGGCAATGGGGAGCCCTGCCGCCAAGGCCGGCGGTCACGACTGTTTGATGGCCGCCCCGAGCCGGGCGAGTGCGTCACGCAGCTTCTCGTCGGCAATCTCTGTGAGGCCGGCGGCGATGTGCGCCGCCGCTTCGGGGTCGGGAATTGGGCAGACCGGGGCCGCCTTGCGGCTGAGCGGCGCCTGCCGCAACCGCAGCCCGCCCACGGCCTTCCAGCCGAAGAAGCGGTTCACGCGTTCGAGCACGACGCTCGAGAGGTGCTGGATTTCGATTGCGGTCGGCCCCTCGACCCGCAGTACGAGGATGCCGGGCTCCGGCGCTTGGCCATCGGCGCGACGGGGCCACTGGATCTTTTCCGGTTGCGAATGGTCGGCAATCTCCGGCCCGACGATGTCGGTCCAGCGGGTGACGAGTTCGCTGGCGGCGAAGCCCTGCTTGGCGAAGGCATCCTTGAGCGTCCTGTGCAGAAGGTCCGCCAACGGGCGCGGGTAGGATTTGCCGGGCTTGTTCACGCGCGGGGGCTCTGCCACATCGGTCCGTGATGACGCTAGCAGCTGGGACGGAGCCGGGAAAGCGCGCATCGCGCCGCCCACTGGGCGAGGATTTGCTCGCCTGGTACGACCGCCACCGCCGTTCGCTTCCCTGGCGCGCACGGCCCGGGGAGGCGCCCGACCCCTATCGCGTGTGGCTCTCCGAAATCATGCTGCAGCAGACCACCGTGAAAGCGGTTGCGCCTTACTTCGTGCGTTTCATCGCGCGCTGGCCCGATGTGCGGGCGCTGGCGGCGGCCGCGCTCGACGACGTGCTCCGGCTGTGGGCCGGATTGGGCTACTACGCGCGCGCACGGCGTCTGCATGCCTGTGCCAGGGCGGTGGTCGAACGCCACGGTGGTCGCTTCCCGCGCAGCCCAGCGGAGCTCGGCAAGCTTCCCGGCGTCGGTCCCTACACCGCGGCGGCGATCGCGGCGATCGCCTTCGACGCTCCGGCGGCGGCGGTCGACGGCAACGTAGAGCGCGTGGTGGCGCGGCTATTCGCCGTCGCCGCGGAACTGCCCGCGGCCAAGGCCGAGATTCGAGGCCTCGTCGAACGGCTGATTCCCGCCGGGCGCGCCGGCGATTTCGCGCAAGCCTTGATGGACCTCGGCGCCACCATCTGCACGCCTAAGAGGCCCGCCTGCGCGGTTTGCCCGTGGACGCAAGTGTGCGCGGCGCGGCGGCGGGGCGATCCCGAGATTTTCCCGCTCAAGGCGCGCAAGCGCGAAGGCCGCTTGCGCCGCGGGGCGGCCTTCGTCGCCGTTCGCGCCGACGGTTCCGTGCTGCTGCGCTCGCGCCCGCTCGAGGGATTGCTCGGCGGCATGACCGAGGTGCCGACGACCCAGTGGGCGGCCGACTTCGAGGAGCGCGATGCGCTCGCTGCCGCGCCGCGGCTGTCGCGCGCGCGACCGGCGTGGCGGCGGCTTCCCGGCACGGTGCGGCATGTCTTCACGCATTTTCCGCTCGAGCTCGTGGTCTACGCCGCCGCGGTGCCGGCGTCGACGCGCACCCCCGCCGGCATGCGCTGGGTCGCACGCGCCGAGCTCGCGCAGGAGGCGCTGCCCAATGTCATGCGCAAGGTGCTCGCGCATGCGCTAGGATGACGCCACCGCGATGCGCGGAGACCGGGCCGAAGCGCCGGGAGGTCTTGCCATGGAATTCACGCGAGGCAATTCGCACGCGGCGGCGGCGGCGACGGTCTTCACCGGCACGCCGCTCGGCGGCTGGGAGCCGAGCCAGCGCTACCCCGACCCGGCGGTCCAAAGCCTCGATCCGAGCTTCAACAAGTATCGCCTCGCGCTTGCCGGGGTCGAGCGCCTCGCCACCGGCATGCGCTGGTGCGAAGGGCCGGTCTATTTCGGCGACGCACGCTGCCTGCTTTGGAGTGATATTCCCAACAACCGCATCATGCGCTGGGACGAAGGGACCGGAAGCGTCAGCATCTACCGTAGCCCGTCGAGCTTCGCCAACGGCAATACCCGCGACCGCCAAGGTCGGCTCGTCACCTGCGAGCACGACAGCAGGCGCGTCACGCGCACCGAATACGACGGCACCGTCACCGTGCTGATCGACCGGTTCGAGGGCAAGCCGCTCAATTCGCCCAACGACGTGGTGGTCAAGTCGGACGGTTCGATCTGGTTCAGCGATCCGCCGTTCGGCATCCTCGGCCATTACGAAGGCCACGTGGCCACGCCCGAACTGCCGACCAACGTCTACCGGCTCGACCCGAAGACCGGACGGGCGACGGTGGTGGCGGGCGACATCGATCGGCCGAACGGGCTCGCCTTCTCGCCCGACGAGAGCAAGCTCTATATCGTCGAGTCCGGCGTGACGGCGCGGGCGATCCGGGTCTACGACGTCGCCGCCGACAAGCTCGCCAACGGCCGCATCTTTATCGCGGCGGAGCCGGGCGGCACGCCCGACGGATTGCGCTGCGACATCGACGGCAATCTCTGGTGCGGTTGGGGCATGGGCGCGCGGCAGGACGGGGTCAAGGTGTTCGACTCCGGCGCCAGGTCGATCGGCTTCATCGCGTTGCCCGAGCGTTGCGCCAACGTCTGCTTCGGCGGGGTCAAGCGCAACCGCCTGTTCATGGCGGCGAGCCACTCGGTCTATGCGCTCTACGTGAACACGCAGGGCGCGCCGGGAGGCTGAAGATTTTGCGTGCCACCTTTTGCGGCTAGTGTGGCGGTTCAGAAGTCTGCATCATTCTTGCGGCAAGTCCGAAATGCGGACTTCTGAACCAAAGCCACGCTCGATCAATAAGTCGCCAGTGCCCCGAACCCGAAGTTCGCGCACACCGTGCGGCAAATGCGATCGCGAACTTCGGGTTCAAAAGGGGCACTAGAAATCATAGAGTTGCTAGTGGTCCCTAAATTCCGAAGTTCGCATCTGAACGTGCCGCGAATGCTAGCGAACTTCGGAATCGGACCACTAGTGTCCCTCGAGTCCGAAGTTCGCAAACGAGGGTGCCGCACGATGATCCGAGTTTCGGAATCGGGACACTAGCGGCGGGGATGACTGGGCACGAGCTCGCTGCTCTTTTCCGGCGCCGGGAATCCGTACAGCGCGCAGGCATTGTTGACCAGAATCTTGGTTCTGGTCGCCTCGTCGGGCACCCATTCCGCCAGGAGATCGACGAGGTCGCCGTCGTTGGGCATCTCGCGGCCGTCGAGATTCACGTGCGGCCAGTCGCTGCCCCAGAGGAGCCGCTCGGGCGCGTGGCGCACCAGCGCGCGGGCGAGCGGCGTGACTTCGGGATAGGGATAGTTCTGCTCGGTGCAGCGCATCGGCGCCGACAGCTTCACCCAGACGCGTCCGGTGGCGAGCATGTCGAGCACGGTGCGAAACGCTGGCTGATCGATGCCGCCGGCGGCCGGCACCCCGGCGAAGTGATCGAGCACGATCGCATTGGGCAGCGCCAGCAGCGGCTGCGCATATTCGACGATGTCGGTATCATGCGGGTAGAACTGCACGTGCCATCCGTGCGCGGCGGCGCGCGCTGCCACCGCGTGCGACAGATGGGGGACGTGGCGGCCGCGCTTCGCGCTCATCATGCGCAGGCCCCGCACGCCCAGCTTCGTGAGGCGCTCGAATTCGGCGGCGCCGGCATCCTCCGGCATCAGCGCGATCCCGCGAAAGCGCTCCCCGCAATGCTCGAGCGTGTCCGCCAGAAGGCGGTAGTCGCGGCCGTAGCCGCCGGGACTGACGATCACCGCGCGGCTGAGCCCGAGCCGGTTCTGCAGCGCGATGAACGTCGCCGGCAACGCATCGCGCGAGGTGTAGGGACTGTCGGGGGCGAACGGATACTTCTCCGCCGGGCCGAAGAGATGGATATGGCTGTCGCAGGCGCCGAACGGGCAGGGGAGCCGCGGCTTCTTGGGGTTGGGGTCGGGCCCTTGGGTGAGGATCGCCATTCGCTCGGTGACTTCGTCGGGGTTCCGCAGAGACGCCGCGTCGGATCGATGGAGCAGGACGTCGGTCCAGATGCCGTCAACGTCGAACGGGGACCGCTTTTCTTCCCCGTCGGTCGGTCGTACGCGCCACGGGATCAAATCAAACCGCCGCCAGCCGGGCAAGCCACGGCTCGTCCTTGCGGCTGCAAACCTGGCGCGCGCCGGGGCTCGATCGAGCCTATGATGGCGCGAGCGAGATTCAACATCGCAGCGGGAGGACGCCATGGTTGTCACGTCGCAACACCAGAAGTCACGTCGCGAATTTCTCGCCGGTGCCGGCGCATCGGCGCTGGCCGCGGCCGCCGGCCCCGCGCGGGCGGCCATGCGCCCGGACGACAAGTTCGATCTCGTGATCAAGGGCGCGGACCTGCTGGATCCCAGCCAATCGCTGCGCGGCCGGCGCGACATCGGCATCCGCTACGGTTTGATCGAAGCGGTGGAAGCCGACATTCCCGCCTCCCGCGCGCTGCGCGTCCTGGACGCCGCCGGCAAGCTGGCAACGCCCGGACTGATCGACCTGCATTGCCACGTCTATCCCTACGGGTCGGCGATCGGCATCCCGGCGGACGAACTTGTCCCGTATCAATGCACGACGACCTGCGTTTCGGCGGGCGATGCGGGCGCCAACAATTTCGCCGCCTTCCGGCGCTATGTCGTCGCCCAGACGCGCACGCGCCTCTACGCCTTCGTGCACATCGCCAATACCGGCCTCGCCCCGTTCCCGGTCGCCGAGCTCTACAATATCGACTTCGCGCAGGTCGATGCCGCCGCCAAGGCGGTGGCCGAAAACGCCGACATCGTGCTCGGCGTCAAGGTGCGCATGTCGGAGAACGTCATCGCCAAGCACGGCCTGGAGCCGCTGAAGCGGGCGATCGCCGCTTGCGAGATGGCGGGCACCGGCGGCAAGGTGATGTGCCACATCGGCGGCGTGGAGACGCGCGAGCTGATGTCGCAGATCCTCGACATGCTGCGGTCAGGCGATATCCTCACCCACGCCTATTCCGGAGCCCCCAATCTCGGCGGTGCCTTCACCAATATCGTGCAGGACGGACGGCTGTTGCCGGCGGCGCTGAGCGCCAAGCAGCGCGGCGTGATCTTCGACGTCGGCCATGGCGGCGGCAGCTTCGACTACACCGTCGCCGAGCCCGCGATCGCGCAGGGCTGTCCGCCCGATACCATTTCCTCCGACATCCACGTGTTCTCCGGCAACACGCCCGGCAAGCCGTACCTGACCTGGGTGATGAGCAAGTTCATGGGGCTCGGCTTTTCGCTCGAGCAGGTCGTTGCCATGGCGACGATCAATCCCGCCCGCGTCATCAATCGCGGGCCCAAGCTCGGCACGCTGCAGGTCGGGGCGCCCGGCGACGTGGCGATCATGGACCTGGTCGAGGGCGACGTGTCCTTCGTCGATACCCGCAACAACACCCGCACCGGTCGCGCCTACCTCAAGCCGGTGCAAACCGTGACCGCGGGCGTGCCGTTCGGGCGGCCCTACCATTCGCCCTTCGCGGTGCGCTAGTGTCCCGGTTCCGAAGTTCGCATCGTTAAGCGGCACCCTCGTTTGCGAACTTCGGAATCGAGGGACACTAGCAACTTATTGATCTAGTGTGGCTTTGGTTCAGAAGTCCGCATTTCGGACTCGCCGCGAGAATGATGCGGACTTCTGAACCGCCACACTAGGGCGCTGCGAAGATCAAGCCATCTCCGCCCTGATCTTCGCGCGCAGCGCGTCGATGGACATGAGGCCCTTGGCCGTCTCCAGGTGCCAGAAGGCCCAGCCGTTGCAGGCTTCCAGGCCCTGCGCCAGCGCGCCGATGCGGTGGATGGAGCCGACCGTCTCCCCGAGCGCGATGGCGCCGTCGGCGCGCACCAGCGCCTTGACCTTGCGCTTGGCGTCGCACAGGCGCGCGCCCGGCATCACCAGCCCGCGCTCGATCAGCGCCGCGAACGGCACGCGCGGTGCCTCGCGCGCGGTCATGAACGGCGCGAGCGCCGGCGCCGGCAGCGGCGCGACCGCGGCGACGCGCGCTTGCGCGGCCGCCGCGTAGGCGTCCTCGCGCTCGATCCCGATGAAGCGCCGTCCGAGGCGCTTGGCCACCGCGCCGGTCGTGCCGGTGCCGCAGAACGGGTCGAGCACGAGGTCATCGGGCCGCGAGGAGGCGAGGATCACCCGCGCCAGCAGCGCCTCGGGTTTCTGTGTCGGGTGCAGCTTCTTGCCGTTGCCCGCCTTGAGGCGCTCCTCGCCGGTGCAAAGCGCGATGGTCCAGTCCGAGCGCATCTGCACGTCGTCGTTGCCGGCCTTGAGCGCTTCGTAATTGAAGGTATAGCCCTTGCCGCCCGCTTCGCGCGCCGCCCAGATCAGCGTCTCGTGCGCATTGGTGAAGCGCCGTCCGCGAAAATTCGGCATCGGATTTAACTTGCGCCACACCACGTCGTTGAGGATCCAGAAGCGCAGGTCCTGCAGGATCGCGCCGACGCGGAAGATGTTGTGGTAGGAGCCGATCACCCACAGCGTCGCCGTTGGCTTCATCACCCTCCGGCAGGCGGCGAGCCAGGCGCGGGTGAACTCATCATAGGCGGAGAAGCTCGCAAATTTGT
The DNA here is from genome assembly GCA_963758945.1 of uncultured Alphaproteobacteria bacterium. Taxonomy (GTDB): domain Bacteria; phylum Pseudomonadota; class Alphaproteobacteria; order Rhizobiales; family Xanthobacteraceae; genus VAZQ01. The sequence goes on from CAVWXY010000006.1 coordinate 984,736, forward strand.
CCCACTCGTCGTCGACCGCATCGACGCGGGAATCGTCGGGGCGCTTGAGGTCGCCTTGCAGCTGCAGGTTATAGGGCGGGTCGGCGAACACGAGGTCGACCGATTGCGCCGGCAGCCTCGCCATTTCGGCAATGCAATCGCCGATCAGAATTCGGCCGGATTCGCTCCCTTTGGAACTGACGCGGGGCGCCCGAGCGGACGCCCCGCGACGCGACACAACCATGACTCAGAACTCTGACTCAGGCGACGCGGCCGGCGACGCGAGACCCACAACCGACAGCGGCGCAATATGGTCACCCAAAGTAAAGATCGGCTTAATCCGGCCGCGTCGGGCACTGGGAAAGGTTTATCCCGCAACTATATTGGCGAGGGCGCGTTGACGCGTGCGGTGGTACGCTCGAACGACGGCGCGGCGGCCCGTTGGGCAGCCGGCAAGGAGACAAGGCCATGCGGTTGGACGATCTGCCCGAAAGCGGCAACGTCGAAGATCGACGTGAGGAAGGCGGTTTCGGCGGCGGCGGAGGCGGGTTCGGCCTTCCGATCGGCGGCGGCGGACTCGGCATCGGCGCGATCATCGCGCTCGGCCTGATCGGCTGGGCGCTCGGCATCGATCCGAGCGTGCTCATCGGCGGGGCCGAGATCCTGACCGGCCCCAGCCAGTCGCAGATGCAGGCGCCTTCCACGGCGCGGCGCACCGGCACCCCTGAGGACGACACGGGCCGCTTCGTGAGCAAGGTGCTCGGCAGCACCGAGCTGCAGTGGAAGCAGATCTTCGCCGAGGACGGCAAGACCTACCGCGCCCCGGTGCTGGTCCTGTACAACGGCGCGACGCGCGCCGATTGCGGCGGTGTCGCGCAAAGCGCCATGGGGCCGTTCTATTGCCCGGTGGACCAGAAGGTCTATCTCGACACTTCGTTCTTCAACCAGATCGCGACGCGCTTCCGTGGCTGCGATGTCGGCAGCAAGTCCTGCCAGTTCGCGCAAGCCTACGTGATCGCGCACGAGGTTGGCCACCACGTGCAGAACCTGCTCGGCATCCTGCCCAAGGCGCAGCAGGCGCAACGCAGCGCCGGCAGCCGGGCCGGCGCGAACCACATCCAGGTGCAGGTCGAGCTGCAGGCCGACTGCCTCGCCGGCGTCTGGGCCAAGCACGAGAACCAATATCTGCGGAGCCAGGGCAAGCCGCCGTTCATCGACGCGGGCGACGTGGAGGCGGCATTGCGCACGGCGGCGGCCATCGGCGACGACACGCTGCAGCGCAAGGCACAGGGCTACGTGGTGCCGGATTCCTTCACGCACGGGAGCGCCGAGCAGCGCCAGCGCTGGTTCGATGCCGGCCTGCGATCCGGCAAGGTCGCAAGCTGCAACACCTTCGCCGCGGCGCAGCTGTGAGCGAGTCCGGTAGCGCGGGCACGCCTGTCGGCCGCCGCTGACGCAAGGCACGGCGTCGATGCGGCTTTGCGCACGCGTTGATTTGACAATCGGCGCCCTTGCCGCCCTGCATATGGCCGAGTAGTCAACTCACAATGCCAGCAATCGACGAGAACAGGCAATTCGTGCCGCTGAAGATCGCGGTGCTGACTGTTTCCGACACCCGGGAGCTTGCCGATGACAAATCCGGCGCCACCTTGGTCGAGCGCATCGGGAAGGCCGGTCATGTGGTCGGCGACCGCGCGATCGTCCCCGATGATATCGAGGATATCCGCGCGCGCGTGAAGCGGTGGATCGCCGATCCCGCGATCGACGTCGTCATCACCACCGGCGGTACCGGCTTCACCGGCCGCGACGTCACGCCGGAAGCGGTCGAACCCCTGTTCGAGAAGCGCATGGATGGCTTCGCCACGCTGTTCCTGATGGTCAGCCATGCCAAGATCGGCACGTCGGCGATCCAGACGCGCGCGACCGCCGGCGTCGCCGGCGCCACCTACATCTTCTGCCTGCCGGGGTCGCCGGGCGCCTGCCGCGACGCCTGGGACGAGATTCTCGTGCACCAGCTCGACTATCGCTATCGGCCCTGCAACTTCGTCGAGATCATGCCGCGCCTCGACGAGCATCTGCGCCGCGCCAAGGCCAAGGGCGCAACCGTGTAGCTCCAGCGCTTGACGGCGAAACGCGACCCGCGCGCCGGCGGATGGCGGCTCTCGTCACGGCGGCTGGATGCGAGAATTCAAGCGCGTTGGAACGGGACGAGATCGCAGTCCCAGGTCTCCCCGACGAGCGTCTTTCCGAACTCGTCGTGTGCCTTCGTGGCAACGAGCCTGAAGCCGGCGCGCTCGTAGACGTGACGGGCGGCGGTGAGCACGCTGTGGGTCCAGAGCGTGATCGAGCGATAGCGCGCCTCGCGCGCAAATCGCACCGCTTCCTCGACCAGCCGGGCGCCGATGCCGAGCCCGCGCGCCTTCGGTTCGACCAGCAGCAGGCGCAGGCGCGCGACCTCGTCGGTTTCCTTCACCAGCAGGACCGAGCCGACATTCTCCCCGTCCCGCTCGGCGATCCAGCAGCGCTCGCGCTTGTGATCGTAATTGCGCACGAAGGCGGCCACGATTTCCGCGGTCAGCGCCTCGAGCCGCTCGTCCCAGCCGTACTCCTCGGAGTAGAGCGCGCCGTGCCGGCTCACGATCCAGCCAAAGTCGCCGGCGCGCGGGGGCCGCAGGATATAGGGGGCGTCCGGTGCCGGCGTTTCAGCCAGCACGCTTTCGATCGTGTGCATGGCCCCGATCAGACGCTCCTGGTCGGTGCCCGACAGCTTGCCGACCATGCCGGTGATGTCGCTCTGCGAACGCTGGTCGATGCGGGCGAAAGCCATCCGCCCTTTGACGGTCAGCGACAACAAGCTTTGCCGCCGGTCGTGCGGTGAGGGCGACTTGACGATAAGTCCGCGCTCGCTGAAGCCACGCAAGATGCGGCTGAGATAGCCCTGATCGAGGCCGAGGTCGGCGGCGATCTCCGTCGCCGTCGGCCGTTCGCGCTGCGCAAGCTCGTAGAGCACGCGCCCCTCAGCCAGCGAATACGAGCTGTTGAGGAAGTTCTCCTGCAGCACGCCGATGCGCCGCGTATAGACGCGGTTGAAACGGCGGACGGCGCCGACGCGCTGCTCGAGCGAAGGATCGGACATGCCCACGCGTCCGGTCGAAAAGGAGATATTTGACATAATCAAATAAATAGATGACGAAGTCAACTATCAAGATAGGGCGCCGCCATGGCTTCCGATCGCAACGGGACAACCCGTCGCCGGCCCAGGCGGCGGGCGAGGTCGCGCTCGGGCTCCGCGACATCGCGGTGGCCGCCGAGCTTGTCGTAGAGGGCTCTCGCGATCAGCAGTCCCCGGCCCGCATTCGGCCTCGGCCCGAGCGCCGTCCAGAGCAGGGCAAGCGCCTCGACGAGCGCGGGGCGGAATTGTGCCGAACCGGGGCGGAAGACGGCGGCATGCGTCCCGGCGCATCCGCTCAGCTCGGCCTGCTCGATGAAGCGCTTGGTTTCGTCGATCCAGGTGGCGTCGGGCACGGTGCCGGGCGCGAGGAACAGCAGCCACGGTGCGCGCGCGGCCTGCGCTCCGGTCTTGAGCCGCAGGCCGCGCGTCTGCGCCGAGGTGAGCACGCGGCAACCGGCACCGTCCGCGATCGCGGCGGTTGCGTCGCGCGAGCCGGCATCGGCAACGATCACCTCGCGCACCACGCCGGCGGCAGCACCTGCAACCAGCGCCGCCAGCGTCGGCAGCAACGCACCTTCGCTGTCGTGCGTGGCGATCACCACGCTGAGCATGAGCCGGTGTTCCTAGGCCCGCGACGCGCCGTCAATTGCCTGCCGGTGGCTCAATTGCGGCTGCTGCGCCTTTTGCCGCTCGGCTGGCCGTTGCCTTCGAAAAAATTCGGCCGGCACCAGCCGCCGACGCCGCGCACGGTGGCCAAACACTGTTCGTAGCTGTGGAAGCCGCAGTTGTAGGTCGAAAAATCATAGAAGGCGCACCAAGATCCGGCCTGGGCGTTCGTTCCCGTTCCCCCGAGCAGAAACAGCAGCGCCACCGCGCCAATGAACTTGTTCATGAACTCCTCCATGTCGGCGCTTTCCTCCTGCGAGGCGCCGTCGCCCAAATATGGCCTTCTGTCCTCTTGTGCGAGAAATATCTCTCTTTGTGTTCTTGTTTTGTTCGATCTCCTGCGCTAGGATTTATCCATGGCTCGTACCTCCGCAGCCGTCAGGCGCCCGCCGGCGTCCCCCTCGCCCTCCTCCCCCCCGCCGGCGGGCGCTTCTGCGCGCGGCGGCCTGCCGCCGCGGCGCGCGCAGCCGCCGGCGCGCCCCGCCGCCATCGATCTTGCCGCCCCCGCCGACCGCGACGTGGCGGTCGAGGCCGCTCGCCGCCGGGGTCGGGGCGCGCAGTCGAACGCCTCCGGCCGCTACGAGGCGGTGGCGCGTACGGCCTTCGATGACGGCTGGCAGAGCTTCGAGGAACTGCCCCCGTTCAAGACCACGGTCACGATCGATTCCACCCGCAAGATCATCACCCGCAACGAGTCGCCCGACATTTCCTTCGATCGTTCGATCAATCCCTATCGCGGCTGCGAGCATGGCTGCATCTATTGCTTCGCGCGGCCGACCCACGCCTTTCTCGGACTGTCACCCGGCCTCGATTTCGAAACGAAGCTGTTCGCGAAGCCGGAAGCGCCGCGGCTGCTGGAGCGCGAACTGTCGGCGGCCGGCTACGTCCCGCGCACCATCGCGATCGGCACCAACACCGATCCCTACCAGCCGATCGAACGGCAGCATCAGGTGATGCGGCGCCTCCTGGAAGTGCTCGACCGTTACGGCCACCCGGTCGGCATCGTGACGAAATCTGCGCTCGTCCTGCGCGATCTCGATATTCTCGCTCGCATGGCCGAGCGCAACCTGGTCAAGGTGGCCTTGTCGGTGACGACCCTCGATGCGCATCTCGCGCGCCTGATGGAGCCGCGCGCGGCGACTCCTGCGCGGCGGCTCGACGCGCTACGCCGGCTGACTGCTGCGGGCGTGCCGGCATCGGTGATGGTGGCGCCGGTGATCCCTGCGCTCAACGACGCCGAGATCGAGCGCATCCTCGATGCCGCCGCCGCCGTCGGCGTGCAGGAGGCCGGCTACGTGCTGTTGCGGCTGCCGCTCGAGGTGCGCGATCTCTTCCGCGAATGGCTGACGGCGAATTTTCCGGACCGGTATCGGCACGTCTTCAAGCTCATCCGCGAGACCCGCGGCGGCAAGGACTACGACTCGAGCTGGGGCAAGCGCATGACCGGCGGCGGACCGATTGCCTGGATGATCGGCCGCAGGTTCGAGCTCGCCTGCGCGAAGCTCGGATTCAACAAGACGCGCACGCGGCTCAGCACCGACCACTTCAACGCGCCGCGGCGCGACCCCGAACAATTGCCCTTGTTCTGAAACCTCTTGCAGTCGTTCCCGCGCAAGCGGCGGCATGGTCCGAACGGCGATGTTGATGGGTATCGGCCTTCGCGGAGGCGAGCGGGCAACGCGAGTGCGGATGACGGACTACTTCCCCCGCTTTGCTCCGAGCGCGCATATGGCGCAGGACGTTCCTGCCTTTCGTCTCAACGTCGTGACCCTCGGGGTCTCCGACTTCGCCCGCAGCGTGCGCTTCTACGAGGCGCTCGGCCTGACCCGCAAGATGCGGCCGACCGCCGACGGGATCGCTTTCTTCGCCGCCGGCGGCGTCGTGCTGGCGCTGTTTCGTTGGACCATGCTGGCGGAGGACGCTGCGCTGTCCGCCGCGCCGCGGCCGCAGGCATTCCGCGGAACGACGCTCGCGCGCCTGTGCCGGTCGGACGCCGAAGTCGACACCGCTTTGGCGCATGCGCTGCGTGTCGGCGCGCGGCTGCTCAAGCCGGCGCAGCATACGTCGTTCGGCGGCTATTCCGGTTATTTCGCCGATCCCGACGGCCATCCCTGGCAAGTCGTGCGCGCGCCCGGCTTCTCCTTCGCCGCCGACGGGCAGGTGGCCATGCCGGATTAGCGGTTTTCCCCATGCTCCGCATGCGCGAAAGCGGCAACGGTTGACTTGGGCCGTGCGGCGCGCACCATCGCGCCATGAGTCGCGGGACCATCAGTCGTGAGAGCAGGCGCGGCGCCGTCCGCGTTCGCGCCGCCCGCTTGCCCCTCGGCGAGGAGGACATCCGTCCGACCTTCCGCCGCGAGCGCGCGGCGCTCAAGCGCGGGGTCTGGCCGGTCGCCGGCTGCGACGAGGCGGGCAGGGGGCCGCTCGCCGGCCCGGTGGTCGCCGCCGCGGTCGTTCTCGATCCCAAGCGCGTACCGCGCGGGCTCGACGATTCCAAGAAGCTCGATCCCGCGACGCGCGAGAAGCTCTATGCCAAGATTTGCGCCAGCGCCGAGGTCGCGGTCGCGCTGGCGCCGCCTGCGCGCATCGATCGCGACAACATCCTGCGCGCCTCGCTGTGGGCGCTGGCGCGGGCGGTGGCGGCGCTGCCGGTGCGGCCGAGGCTCGTGTTCGTGGACGGCCGTGACCGCATCGACAGCGGCTGCGATTGCGAGGCTGTGATCAGCGGCGATGCCATCATCGCCTCGATCGCCGCCGCGTCGATCGTCGCCAAGGTCACGCGCGACCGGCTGATGATGCGACTGGGCGCGCTCTATCCCGGCTACGGGTTCGAGCACCACAAGGGTTACAGCGTACCCGAGCATTTCGATGCGCTGGCGCGGCTCGGGCCCACGATCCATCACCGTCGCTCCTTCGCCCCGGTCGCCGCGGCCTACGGCGACGTCGCGACCGAGGATATGGCCGTCGGCGGCATCGTGCCCGGCGCATTGCCTCTGTAGCGCGAAATCGCTACAGATTGCGGCGCGATTTCGCTCCCCGCTTTTCGGTCGCGTGCGCTCGTCCGAAAAGTCTGCGACTTTTCGGGATCACGCTTCGGCGCCGGGGCCTTATCTGTGCCGGCAGCGTCGAGTAACGTCCGGCTGATGCTTTACGTTTCCATCTTCGTGGAGCTCCTGCGTTCGCGCCCGTCGCTGGCGGTCTGGCTGGCGGCGGTGGCGCAGGCGCTGCTGTGGCTGCTGGTGCCGTCGCTGTTCTATGCCGCGCCGCCCGGTGACGTGGCCAACGTCCTCGCGGTCGGCCACGAATTCCAGCTCGGCACTTATCTGGGCCCGCCGCTCGCCTTCTGGCTCGCCGAGCTTGCCTTCGATTTGGCCGGCCACAGCGTGGTCGGCGTGTACCTGCTCTCGCAAGCCTGCGTGGTCGTAACCTATTGGGCGGTGTTCGCGCTCGGACGCTCGATCGTCGGGGCGCAGCACGCCGCGCTCGCGGTGCTGCTGATGGTGGGTGTCGCCGCCTTCACGGTGCCGACGCCGGACTTCGGGCCGGTCGTTCTCACCATGCCGCTCTGGGCGATCGTTCTGTTGCACTATTGGCGGGCGGTGGGCGAGGGCCGCCGCGCCTATTGGCTTCCGCTCGCGCTCGAGATCGGGCTGCTCTTGCTCACCACCTATGTCGGCCTGATCCTGATCGCATTGCTCGTGCTGTTCACGCTCGCGAACCGGGAGGCGCGTTCTGCGCTGCGCTCCTATGACCCCCTGATCGCCGCCGTCGTCGCCGGCATCGTCATGGGTCCACATCTGATCTGGCTCGCGGATTCGGGCGTGGGGCTCAAGCCCGTGCTCCTGCGCCTGCGCACGCCCGAGGCGGTGGTCGGCAATCTGGTCGCATGGCTGCGGCAAATCGGCCTGATCCTGGCGGCCCATGCCGGCCTCGTCGTCCTGGTCGCGCTGGTGGCGGGCTGGCCGTGGCCGCGGCACGATCCCGCGCCGGTGATCGTGCGTCCCGGAATCGATCCCTTCGCCCGGCAGTTCGTGTACTTTTTTGCGATCGCTCCGGCCTTCGCCGGCACGCTGGTCGCGGTGCTCATCGGATGGTCGGGCCCGGTGGGCGGCATCGCGCCGCTGGTCATTCTTTCCGGCCTCCTCGTGGTGGTGGCGGCCGGCGACGGCATCGAGTTCAGCCGCCAACACGTCGTCATCGCGGCCTGGTTCGGCCTCTTGGTCATTCCGCCGATCATGGCGGTCGCCGCGCTCGTGGTCCTGCCCTGGCTCAACATCGACTTGCGGGTGACGTATCCGGCCGAGGCGATGGCGCGCTTCTTCTCCGAAAGCTTCCAACGGCGCACCGGCGTGCCGCTGCAGATCGTCACGGGCGATCCGCGCACCGCCGCGCTGGTCGCGCTCGGGGCGCCGAGCCGTCCGAGCGTTTTCCTCAGCGCCACGCCCGAGCGCTCGCCGTGGGTGACCGCCGACGCCGTCAAGAGCAAGGGCGCCATCGTCGTCTGGCCGACCAACGACACTGCCGGCACGCCGCCGGCCGCGCTCAAGGAGCGTTTTCCGGAGCTGGTGCCGGAGGTGCCGCGCGTGTTCGAGCGCGCGGTGCAGGGGCGGTTGCCGCTCATCCGCATCGGCTGGGCGGTGATCAGGCCGCAGGGACAGGCACCGACCGCGGCAAGCGAGCCGAAACCGTAAGGGCCGCCCGGGTGGACGGCCCTTGCACGCGCAGTAGCAAGCGAGTGCGGGAGGCTAGGCCGCCATGCTCGCTCCCAGCCGCTCGGAGGCCATTCGCGTCCCTTCCACGCGCGCCTTGATCTTGCGGAAGGCGATATCGCGCGCGACGTCCGGCGAACCGTGCTTGGGCTTGACGTCGATGCTGAACGGCGAAAAACCGCAATCGTCGGTCGAGCCGAGGCGTTCCTTCGGGATGTACTTTGCCGCGAGCAGCAGGGCATCGCAGACTTCCTGCGGCGTCTCGACCCGCGGGTCTTGCGGATTGATGACGCCGATGAAGCACACTTGCGGTACCCCGTTCGCGTCGTCGCGGCTGTGCTTGCCGATGAGCCCGTAGACGCGTTCCTTGTCCTTCTCGCTCGATGCCTGGATCAGGAAATAGCCTGCGTTCATCTTGAACATGCCGGGAAGCAGACCGGTCTGTCTACAAGAAGACCGGGCCGGTTACAACGATCGAAACCGCAAGGAGGACGCTCATGCCAATTCCGACGGAACCGGTGGGCTCGCTGCCTCGACCGACGAAGCTGCAACAGGCCTACGCCAACTAACGCCTGGTTTCACAAACGTAGCTTCGAGGGCTGCTCGTTCATCAACGTGCTGCTCGAAGTCCGGTGCGGCGAGTCCCGTTCGCCGCGCGGCGGCGATTCATCTCTCCAGGATTCGCTCCATTGTCCACGAACTGGCGGCAGAGGCGAATTTGCGTGAGCCCGAGAAATTCGCGCAGGCATGGCACATGCTGATGAAGGGCTCGATCATCTCGGCGTGCGAAGGCAACCGGAATGCGGCGCGGGAGGCGAAACGCGCGGCCGAGCTCATCATGGATGGTTGGCCGCGCAGCCGGCCCGCGGGCGCGCCGCGTGCGCCGGCGCCGCCGCCTCGTCGCCGCGGCTAATGATAGCCCTCGCCCTCCCGCACCTTGCCGCGGAAGAGCCAGTAGACGAACGTGATGTAGCCGAGAATCACCGGCAGCAGCACCAGCGTCCCCAGCAGCATGAAGATCTGGCTCGCGGGCACGGCCGCGGTCTGCCAGATCGTCAGCACGGGCGGAACGAGGTACGGGACGGTCGAAATCGCCAGACCGAGATAGCCGAGCAGGAACAGGACGATCGCGGCCAGGAACGGCAGCGCCTCGCGCCTTTCCTCGAGCCAGCGCCAGGCGAACAGCGCGGTCGCCGCCGTGAGCACGGGCACCGGCCAGAGGAAATAGATGTTCGAGAACCAGCGCGCGGCGATGCGCGCGAACGCGAGCGGCGTCCAGATGCTGACCACGCCCATGAACACCAGCACCGCGATCAGCAGCCCCTGGGCCTGGCGGCGGGCGCGCTCGGCCACCGCGCCCTCGGTCTTGAGCACGAGCCAGGTCGCGCCCAGCAGCGCGTAGCCGACCGCGACGCCGAGACCGCATACCAGCGCGAACGGCGTTGCCCAGTCGAACGGTCCTCCGGCGAAGACGCCGTTCTCCACCTTGATGCCGTGAATGAGACCGCCGAGAATCAGGCCCTGGCAAATCGCGGCGACGGTCGAGCCGGCGGCGAAGGCGAAGTTCCAATATTTCTTGCTGCTCACCGCGACCCAGCGAAATTCGAACGCCACGCCGCGAAACACCAGCGCCAGCAGCATGACGATGACCGGCAGGTAGAGCGCCGGCATGATCACCGCATAGGCCTGCGGAAAGGCGACCCACAGCCCGCCGCCGCCCAGCACGAGCCAGGTCTCGTTGCCGTCCCAGAACGGCGCGACCGAATTCATCATCTGGTCGCGCTCGCGCTCGTTGCCGGCGTACGGGAACAGGATGCCGATGCCGAGATCGAAGCCGTCGAGGATGACGTAGAACGCCACCGCGGCGCCGATCAGCCCGGCCCAGATGACGGGGAGGTACCATTCCATGGCGGCTTCCCCCTTTTCGGTCAGCGTTGCGGCGACATGATTTCCCGCCCGGCTTCCATGGCGGACGACAACGGCCGCACCGGCGTGCCGGTCTCCGGCGGCTCGGCCGAGCGACCCTCGGGTCCCTTGGCGATGAGCCGGTTGATGTAATAGATGCCCATCGCGAACACGACGCCGTAGACCAGCACGAACAAAGCGAGGGTCGTCGCCAGGCTCGCAGCCGGGACCGGCGAAATCGCATCGGCGGTGCGCAATATGCCGTAGGCAAGCCACGGCTGGCGTCCGCTCTCGGTGACGATCCAGCCGGAGATCACGGCGACGAAGCCGAGCCACCAGCCGTGCGCGCTGAGCCGCAGGTACCAGCGCGCCTCGAACAGCCGTTCCCGCGACCACAGCCGCAGGCCCGTCAGCCCGGCCGCGATGATGATGATGCCGATACCGACCATGACGCGAAACGCGAAGAACACCGGCACCAGCGGCGGGCGGTCGGCGGTCGGCACGCTCTTGAGCCCCGGATAGAGGCCGTCGAAGCTGTGCGTGAGGATCAACGATCCGGCGTGGGGAATGGCGATTTCGAAGCGGTTGCGCTCCGCTGCCGCGTCCGGCCAGGCGAACAGCACCAGCGCGCCGGGCTTGCTGCCGTCCCAGTGCGCCTCCATCGCCGCGATCTTGATCGGCTGGTGCTGGAGCGTGTTCAACCCATGCTGATCGCCGATGAACAGCTGCAAGGGCCCGAGCGCCGCCAGCATGCCGATCGCCATGCGCACCATCGTGCGTCCTTCCTCGGTGTGGCGCAGCGCGAGCAGGTAGCGCGCGCCCACCGCCAGCACGACCAGCGAGGTGGTGAGGTAGGCGGCCGTGAGCATGTGGGCGAGACGGTACGGGAAGCTCGGGTTGAAGATCACGGCGAGCCAATCCTGCGGATAGGCCATGCCGTCGCTTACGTAATGGCCGGCCGGGGTCTGCATCCAGCTGTTCGCGGACAGGATCCAGAACGCGGAAATAGCGGTGCCGACCGCCACCACCACCGCGGCCAAGACGTGCAGCCAGGGCGGCACGCGTCTCCACCCGAACAGCATCACCCCGAGAAAGGTCGCTTCCAGGAAGAAGGCGGTCAGCACCTCGTAGCCGATGAGGGGAGCGACGACGTTGCCGACGACGACCGAGAACCGGCTCCAGTTGGTCCCGAACTGGTAGCTGAGCACGATGCCCGAGACGACGCCCATGGCGAACGACACGGCGAAAATCTTGGTCCAGAACCGCGCCAGCCTGTGGAGATGCTCGCGTCCGGTGGCGATCCAGCGCACGAGCAGCGTCGCGATGAAAGCGGAGAGCCCGATGGTGAAGCTCGGGAAAATGATGTGGAATGTCACCGTGAAGGCGAACTGGAGACGCGCGAGCAGGACAGGGTCGAGGTCCATCGGTCATCGCCCGGCAGGTGAGAATCGAACCGTGCAGCTAGTGCGGTGGATTTGAAGTTCCCATCATTGCAGCCGCAAGCTCGTTGAGGGACTTCAAATCAGGAAACCGCACCAGAATCATAAAGTTGCAGTGTCTCCGAAGTTCGCATCGAGAGTGCCGCCAGAGTTTGCGAACTGTGGAATCGGCACCCTAGTATGATGGCGCATGTCCGTGAGGCCGCCAAGCGCGCGGCGGGAACGGCAGGCGTGCTTGTGGCGCAATTCCAACTCCCAGGCGCCGGTGGACAAATCGCCGATCGCGGAGGGTTTGCAGTGGGTTCGCCGCCGCTTCGCCGCTATTGTGGCGATCGGCGCGCTCCGAATCCGGGCCTTGCCGGCAACAGGTTGTCCCGGCGGGGAAGCCCCCCGGCGCGCGCGTTCCTTGGGGGTTGCTGATGACCGATGCGACCAAACCTGCGGGCGAGCGACCGTTGCTCGACCGCTATTTCGGCCTGACCGAAAGCGGCACCGACGTCCGCACCGAATTCATCGCGGGCCTGACGACCTTTCTCACCATGGTCTACATCGTGTTCGTCAATCCGCAAATCCTCGGCAGTGCGGGCATGGACAAGGGTGCGGTCTTCGTCGCCACCTGCATCGCGGCCGCGGTTTCGACCCTGGTGATGGGGCTCTACGCCAACTACCCGATCGCGCTCGCGCCGGGGATGGGGCTCAACGCTTTCTTCGCCTTCACCGTGGTGCTCGCCTACAAATATACCTGGCAGCAGGCGCTAGCAGGCGTGTTCTGCTCCGGCGCCATCTTCTTCCTGATTTCGATCTTCAAGATCCGCGAATACGTCATCAATTCCATCCCGAAGAATCTCAAATTCGCGATCTCGGCGGGCGTCGGACTCTTCCTGGGCATCATTGCGCTGCAGGAGGCGAAGATCGTGGTCGACCACCCGGCGACGCTGGTCGCGCTCGGCGATCTCACGCAATGGCCGGCCAGCCTCTGCCTCCTCGGCTTCATCGTCATCGTGGCGCTCAACTACCGCAATATCGTCGGCGGCACGCTGATCGGCATCCTGCTGGCGACGCTGATCGGGCTGCCGCTCGGGCTCGCCCAGTATGCCGGCATCGTGTCGGTGCCGCCGTCGCTGGCGCCGACCCTCCTGCAGCTCGATTTCTCCCGCGTCGCGGAGGTCACCTTCATCATCGTCGTGTTCAGCTTTTTCATGGTCGATCTGTTCGACAATGCCGGCACGCTGATCGGCGTCGCGCACCGCGCCGGGCTCCTCGACAAGGACGGCCACCTTCCGCGCATGAAGCAGGCGCTGCTCGCCGACAGCTTCGCCGCCATGTTCGGCGCCCTCATCGGCACCTCGACCACGACCAGCTACATCGAGAGCGCGGCCGGCGTCTCGGCCGGCGGCCGCACCGGGCTGACCGCCGTGTTCGTCGCGCTGTTCTTTCTCCTGGCCCTGTTCTTCTCCCCGCTCGCCGGCATGGTGCCGGCCTATGCCTCGGCGGCGGCGTTGCTCTACGTCGCCTGCGTGATGACCCGCGGGCTTGCCGAGATGGACTGGGAGGACATCACTGAATATGCGCCGGCGGTGGTGTGCGCGGTGACCATGCCGCTCACCTATTCGATCGCGACCGGCATTGGTCTCGGTTTCATCACCTATGTTCTGGCCAAATTGATCGCGGGCAAATTCGCCGAAGCGAAGCCGGCGGTGGTGATCCTGGCGCTCATCTTCGCCGTCAAGTTCGCGTTGCCGGGACCGGGATAGCGCCGTTGCCGTGAAGATCGCCCGGCACACGGGCGACCGGCCGGCGCCGTCAATCGACCACCGCCACCGCGTTGATCTCGACCAGGCAGCGCGGATCGGTGGCGAGCCGCACCACCTGCACCGTCGTGGTCGCGGGCTTGGCGTCGCGGAAATATTCGCCCCAGACCCGATTGAGCGCGTCCTGGTCGGAAAGATCGGTGACGAAGCGATCGGCGGTGACGACGTCGGCGAAAGTCGCACCCACGGCCTGCAGGCCGCGCTTGAGGTTCTCCAGCGCGGCGCGGGCCTGCCCCGCCATGTCGCGCGGCATGGCATCGAATTCCTCGGGCCGGTGCGGGTGATGGTGATAGACCGGCGCCGCCGTGACCCCGGCGAGGTAGACCGTGGTGCCGCCTTTCACCTTGATCGCCGGCGCATAGGGCATCCACATGTCGGGCGCATCCGGCCAGTTCACGTGTTCGATCGTCTTCGCCATGCCGTGCCTCCAATCGTTGATCGACTAGCTCGCAGCGAGCGCCTTCTTGATCGCCAGAAAGTCCCGCCAGGCCAACCGCTTCTGCAACGGCTGGCGCAGCAGATAAGCGGGATGCAGCGTCGCGATGGCGCGGATCTCGCGCGTGCCGGTGTGATAGCTGAACCAGCGACCGCGCGCTTTGAGGATGCCGTCCCTGATCTCGAGCAAGGTCTGCGCCGACGGCCCGCCCAGGCACACCAGCACGTCCGGATCGGCGAGCTCGATCTGACGCCGCGTGAACGGCAGGCAGATTGCGGATTCCTGCGGCGTCGGGGTGCGGTTGCCGGGCGGACGCCACGGCACGATGTTGGCGATATAGGCGCAGCCGCGGTCGAGCCCGATCGCCGCCATCATGCGGTCGAGCAGCTTGCCGGAGCGGCCGACGAAAGGCAGGCCCTCGATGTCCTCGTCGCGCCCCGGCGCCTCGCCTACGAACATGACGCGCGAACGCGGATTGCCGTCAGCGAAGACAAGCTGGGTCGCGGTCGTCCGCAGCGCGCAGCCTTCGAAGCGATCGAGGATCGCGCGCAGCTCCTCGAGGCTGGCGGCGGCTTTCGCCGCCGCGCGCGCCGCCATGACGGCGGCATCGGGCGACGGCAACACCGCGGCGCCGGGCCGCTCCCGCAACTCGCCGATGCGGGCGATGGGCGACCGGGCGGCTGCGCCCGCCCCGGCGGGCTCTCCCGCCGGGGCCGCCGGCGGCGGATCGCCCGCCAGCCGGTCGACCGGCGTCTCGCCGATGGGCGCGTCGACGCCGGCCTCCTGATAGAAGGCGAGCAGCTCGCGGGCGGTCAGGTCGCGGTCGATGCTCATGCGGGTCCGGGTCGGGAGCGACAAGGCGGCTGGACCTTGCAACAATGCCTGCTGTGGGGCCGTATTTGAAGCGCGGCCCGCAGGCGGTTCGCAGAATTCCGCCCGCGCCGAGCGGCCGATCAGGAGCAGGCCGCAGCGCGCGGCGCAAGCGACGAAATATCGCGATGCGCCCACGGTCGACACAACCACGCCGGCTCATGGGGGATCGTCGACCGAGCTCCGCTCGAGCGCCACTGGCCTACGCCTTGCTCGAAAAGGCGCTATCTTCGAATTCGGGAGAAGACCGCGGCGTCGATGCCGCCCGCCTTTGGAGGAGGCCATGAGATGATCTCGAATAGGAGCGCCGATGAGTTCCTGAAGGGCTGCCCGCCCGCGAGGCGATGGAGTTCGACGTGGCAGTCGTCGGCGCCGGACCGGCCGGTCTCGCCGCCGCGATCAGGCTCAGGCAGCTCTCGCCCGAGATCAGCGTGGTCGTGGTCGAGAAGGGCTCCGAGGTCGGCGCGCACATCCTCTCCGGCGCGGTGATCGATCCGATCGCCCTCGACCGGCTCATTCCGGACTGGCGCGACGACGCTCCGATCAAGACCGCGGTCAGCGACGACCGCTTCTATTGGCTCTCGGCCTCGCGCGCCGTGCGCCTGCCCGGCTTCATGCTGCCGCCGCTGATGAGCAACCACGGCAATTACGTGGTTTCGCTCGGCGAGGTCTGCCGCTGGCTCGCGGCCAAGGCGGAAGCGCTGGGGGTCGAGATTTATCCCGGCTTCGCCGCCGCGGAAGTGTTGTTCGACGGCGACGGCGCGGTGGCGGGGGTGGCCACCGGCGACATGGGCATCGCCAAGGACGGCCATCACAAGGATGGCTTCACCCGCGGCATGGAGCTGCGCGCGAAATACACGCTGTTCGCCGAGGGCGCGCGCGGCAGCCTCAGCAAGATGCTGCTGCAGCGCTTCGACCTCGGGCGCGGCCGCGAACCGCAAAAATTCGGCCTCGGCCTCAAGGAGTTGTGGCAGGTGGCGCCGGACAAGCATCGGCCGGGCCTGGTGCAGCACAGCTTCGGCTGGCCGCTCGACAACCGCACCGGCGGCGGCTCGTTCCTCTATCATTTCGACCAGCAACTGGTGTCCGTCGGCTTCGTCGTCCACCTCAACTACCAGAACCCCTACCTCGCGCCGTTCGAGGAATTCCAGCGTTTCAAGACCCACCCTCTGGTGCGCCCAACATTCGAGGGCGGCAAGCGGCTCGCCTACGGCGCGCGCGCGCTCACCGAGGGCGGCTGGCAGTCGGTGCCGAAGCTCTCCTTTCCCGGCGGCGCGCTCATCGGCTGCGCGGCCGGATTCATGAACGTGCCGCGCATCAAAGGCAGCCACAACGCGATGCTTTCCGGAATGCTGGCGGCCGAGCACGTCGCGGCGGCGCTGGCGGCCGGGCGCGCCAACGACGAACTGGCGGATTACGAGGCGGCCTGGCGTGCCTCGGCGATCGGACCCGACCTGTGGAGGGTGCGCAATGCCAAGCCCCTGTGGTCGCGCTTCGGCACGTTGCTCGGGATCGCGCTCGGCGGCGTCGACATGTGGAGCAACACGCTCGGCTTCTCGCTGTTCGGCACGCTCGGCCACGGCAAACCCGACTGGGCGACGCTCGCGCCGGCGGCGCGATGCAGGCCGATCGCCTATCCCAAACCGGACGGCAAGCTCACGTTCGACCGCCTCTCCTCGGTGTTTCTCTCCAACACCAATCACGAGGAAGACCAGCCGCCGCACCTGAAAGTGGCCGACCTCGCGTTGCAGAAGGCGTCCGAGCACGACCGCTATGGCGGGCCCTCGGCGCGATACTGCCCGGCCGGCGTCTACGAATGGCTGGAGGAGGCCGGCTCGCTGCGCTTCGTCATCAACGCGCAGAACTGCGTTCACTGCAAGACCTGCGACATCAAGGACCCGAACCAGAACATTACCTGGCTTCCACCCGAGGGCGGCGGCGGACCGAACTACCCCAATATGTGAAGATGCAGCCTCGATGGAACCGGCAGGCGGCAGAAAATGCGTCATAAGGCGAGGACGCGAGCGCTAACGAAGCGGAAACCGTTCGGGCGTCACGATGCTGCCCTTATCCGGGCATTCTAGTCGGTGGACATGTCCAATCCGGGCAGTTATTGCGGGCCGGGCCCAAACAGTCCATTCTGCTCAGCGCGGCCGCACCGTGGGCGTTCGTCCGCCAGATGGAGTCGACAAGCCGTGATCCCTTCGCCACGCTTCAGGCGTGCGGCCGTGGCCGCACTGGCCGTGCTTGCCGTCGCTTTCCCGGGACTGCTCACCGCGCGGGCGGAGGCGCCTTCGAGCTTCACGCGCACGTCCGCCTCCGGCAGCTATCTGGCCGCCCGCCACGCCGGCGGCCAGCGTGATGCCGCCGCCGCCGCTTCCTATTATCGCGCGGCGCTGCGCGGCGATCCCCGCAACAGCGAACTGCTCGGGCGCACCTTCCTCGCCGTGCTCGCCAACGGCGAGGTGGACGAGGCGGTCAGGCTGGCCGAACGCGTGCTGCAGATCGACAAGACCGACCGCATCGCGCGGCTCGTGCTCGGGGTGCGCGCGATCAAGCACAAGCAATATCCGCTCGCTCGCCGCGAGCTCGCCCTGTCGATCCGCGGGCCCATCACCGACCTTGCCGCCACGCTGCTGTCGGCCTGGACCATGGCGAGCCCGAGCGAGGCGAAGCTCGCGACCGATTCCATCGACAAGCTCACCGGCGCCGACTGGTACGCCATCTTCAAGGATCTGCATGCGGCGTTGATCCTCGACCTTGCCCACCAGCGGAAGGAAGCGGGCAAACGCTACGAGCGCGCCTACAAGCTCGATCCGACGGCGCTGCGAGTGGTGCAGAGCTACGGCAGTTTTCTCTCGCGGCAGGGCAACACCGCCGAGGCGTTGAAGGTCTTTGCCGCTTTCGACGAAGCGCTGCCGCGCCATCCGCTGATCGTCGACGCGACCGCCGAGCTCAAGGCCGGCAAGAAGCTGCCGCTGATGGTCGAGACGCCGCAGGCGGGCGGCGCCGAGGTGCTGTACGGGCTCGGCGCCGCGCTCGGGCGCCGCGGCGGCGAGGATCTCGGCCTCATCTATCTGCAGCTCGCCCTTTATCTCGTGCCGTCGCATTCGCTCGCGCTGCTGTCGCTCGGCGACCTCTACGAGGCGATGAAGAAACCGGAGCTCGCCAACAAGATTTATGAGCGGGTGCCGCTGAGCTCTCCGCTGCAACGCAATGCGCAGATCCAGCTTGCGCTCAACCTGGATTCGCTCGACCAAACCGACGAGGCCAAAGCCAGGCTCGAAAAGCTGATCGTCGCCAATCCCGGCGATCGCGAGGCGATCATGGCGCTCGGCAACGTGCTGCGCGGGCGCAAGCAGTTCGCCGAATGCGCGGACGTCTATTCCAAGGGCATCGACACGATCAGCAAGCCCGAGAAGGCGGACTGGGTGATCTATTATTTCCGCGGCATCTGCCTCGAGCGCTCCAAGCAATGGGCGAAGGCGGAAACCGATCTCAAGACTGCGCTAGGACTCTATCCCGACCAGCCGCACGTGCTGAACTATCTCGGCTATTCCTGGATCGATCAGGGCATCAATCTCGACGAAGGCATGCGCATGATCAAACGCGCGGTCGAGCAGCGCGCCGACGACGGCTACATCGTCGACTCCCTCGGCTGGGCCTACTACCGAACTCGGCAACATGGACGAGGCGGTCAAGCAGCTCGAGCGTGCCGTCGAGCTCAAGCCGGAAGACCCGACCATCAACGACCACCTCGGCGACGCCTATTGGCAGGTCGGGCGCGTGCTCGAGGCACGCTTCCAGTGGTCGCACGCGCGCGACCTCAAGCCCGAGCCCGAGGATCTCGCCAAGATCGAAGCCAAGCTGAAGTCCGGCCTGCCCGACGACACCTCCTCGGCGGCGCAAGCCGAGCACAAGAAGCCCGGCGGCGGCTGAGTCGGCGTGGCGGCGGCCGCGCGCGCCGAGCAGGCGCCCGCCAAGGTCAACCTGACGCTGCGCGTGCTCGGTCGTCGCGCCGACGGCTATCACGACATCGAGAGCCTGGTCGCCTTTGCCGGCATCGGCGACTTGTTGACCTTCACGCCCGGCGCTGCACTGGCGCTCGCACTGAGCGGGCCGACCGCGCCTGCCGCGGGCGATGTCGCCGACAACCTCGTGCTCAAGGCCGCCCGCGCCCTCGCCGGGCAGGTCGCCGGTCTCGGGCTCGGTCGCTTCGCGCTGTCGAAGCGCTTGCCGGTGGCCGCCGGCCTGGGCGGCGGCTCGGCCGATGCGGCGGCCGCCTTGCGGCTGCTGGCGCGCGCGAACGGCATCGCGCTCGATGATCCCCGCCTGCTGCAGGCGGCGCGCGCGACCGGTGCCGATGTGCCGGTGTGTCTCGATCCGCGGGTGCGCCTGATGCGCGGCATCGGCGACGTTCTCTCCCCGCCGCTCGATCTTCCCCGGCTGTTCGCGGTGCTCGTCAACCCCGGCGTGGCCGTCGCGACCGGGGCGGTTTTCGCGGCCCTGAACGTTGCGCCCGCGGCGCAACCCGCGCTCGGGGAAACCACCGCGACAACGGCGGCGCTGCTGGCCGAGATCGCCGATGGCCGCAACGACCTGGAGGAGCCGGCCATCGAGCTCGAGCCCGCGATCGCCGATGTTCTGGCCGTGCTGCGCAGGCTGCCCGGCTGCCGGCTCGCCCGCATGTCGGGCTCGGGAGCGACCTGCTTCGGCCTGTTCGGGTCGACGGCGGCGGCGAGTGCGGCCGCGCGGACGCTGCGGGTGGGATATCCGGGCTGGTGGGTGCGCGCGACGGTGCTGGGCGATCAATCCAAATCCGATTGATCAATTCACGCCAGCGAAGCCGATCGGCGGTTACGCTAGTTCGAGCGACAGATGCAGAACTCGACGGTCTCTTCCAACGCCGCCTTCATCAGGGAGGCGGGAAAGAACGCCAGCGCGTCGGTGGCGATGGCGCCGTAATGGCGCGCGCGCTGGACGGTGTCTTCGAGCGCGCGATGTTTCACCATCAGGCTGATCGCATGCTCGAGGTCGGCATCGGTCGCGTCGCCTTCCTCGAGCGTGCGCCGCCAGAACGCGCGTTCGCTCTCGGATCCGCGCCGGAACGACAGCACCACCGGCAGCGTGATCTTGCCCTCGCGAAAATCGTCGCCGACGTTCTTGCCGAGCTTGGCCGCCTTGCCCCCGTAATCGAGCGCGTCGTCCACGAGCTGGAAGGCGATGCCGAGATTCATGCCGAACGAGCGGCAGGCGGATTGCTCGTCCTTGGGCCGCGCCGCGAGTGTCGGACCGACCTCGCAGGCGGCGGCGAAAAGTTCCGCGGTCTTGGCTCGGATCACGGCGAGGTATTCGTCCTCGGTGGTGGCGGTGTTCTTGGCGGCGCCAAGCTGCATCACCTCGCCCTCGGCGATCACCGCGGCGGCCGACGACAAGATTTCGAGCGCCTTGAGCGAGGCGACCTCCACCATCATCTTGAAGGCCTGGCCGAGCAGGAAGTCGCCGACCAGCACGCTCGCTTCGTTGCCCCACAGCATGCGCGCGGCGAGCTTGCCGCGCCGCATCTCGCTTTCGTCGACCACGTCGTCGTGCAGCAGGGTGGCGGTGTGCATGAATTCGACGGCGGCCGCGAGCTTGACGTGGCCGCTGCCGGTATAGCCGGCGAGTTGCGCCATGGCCAAGGTGAGGATGGGGCGCAGCCGCTTGCCGCCGGAGGAGATCAGGTGGTTGGCGACCTCGGGAATCATCGTCACCTGCGAGCCGGTGCGTGACAATATGGTCGCGTTGACGCGCCCCATGTCGGCGGCGACGAGTTCGAGCAGGCGATCGATGGTGGTGGGCGAACGGCCTTCGAATGGGACGATGACGGCCAAGAGAAGCGCTCCGAACGACAGACGCGCGAGCATAGAAACGCTATGGTGGCGCGGCAAGTGCGCGAAACCGCACATTTGCGCGAGCGGTGCTCGCGAAAAGGGCGAATTGATGGGAAAGCGCGGGACGATGGCGGCGCGCCCGGAGGCCGCCCTCTACCTCCGCGACATCGATTGCGCCCGTCGGCGGCAGCGGGCGGCGTGCGAGGAGTAAGGCCGGCCGCCGGGGAGGAGACGACGCGTGCGCGAGCTTGTTCGCACCAATGATCCCGTGCTGGTCTCGGCGATCGAGGCGTTGCTCGATGCCGCGCGCATCCCGCATATCGTGCTCGACCAGAACATGAGCGTGCTGGAAGGCTCGCTCGGCATTCTGCCGCGCCGCGTGCTGGTCGACGATGAGCACGCGCGGGCGGCGCGGCGTCTGCTCGAAGATGCCGGGCTCGGCCACGAGCTGCGGCCGGATGCCAACGAGCCCGATGAGGCGGCGACGACCGAGGACGCCGTGCTCGGCGGCAGGCTGCGTCTGCGTCAGCCGCGCCGCGGCCATCGCGTGGGGCACGACGCCATCCTGCTCGCGGCCGCGACCGCCGGGCGCCCGGGCGAGCGCGCGGTCGAGCTGGGAAGCGGCGTGGGCGCCGCCGGCCTTGCGCTCGCCGCGCGCGTGCCCGGTCTCGCGCTCGTCCTGGTCGACATCGATCCGGAACTCTGCGCGCTGGCGGCGAGCAATGCGCGCGCGAACGGGTTGGGCGAGCGTGTCGAGGTGCGCTGCCTCGATCTCGCCGCGCCGGCGGCGCTCGCGGCGCCGGAACTCGCTCCCGGCTCGGCCGGCCGCGTGCTGATGAATCCGCCGTTCGGCGATCCGGCGCGCGAGAACGTCTCGCCCGATGCGCGCCGGCGGCTGGCACACGCGGCAATGCCGCAGACGCTCGCGCTGTGGATCGATACCGCCGCGCGGTTGCTCGTACCGGACGGGGTGCTCACCCTGATCTGGCGCGCGGACGGATTCGCCGACGTGGTTCGCGCGCTGGATCCCGCCTTCGGCGGCGTGACGGTGCTGCCGGTGCATTCCAAACCCGGCGAGCCGGCCATCCGTATCCTCGTGCGGGCGGTCAAAGCGAGCCGCGCACCGCTCGCGCTGCTTCCGGGTCTCGTCCTCAACGACCGTGCCGGGCGCCCGACCGCGCAGGCCGAGGCGGTGTTGCGGGAGGGCGCGGTCCTGCCGCTGGCGAACATGTGAACGCGCGGCCGCCCGCCGCGCCGACGGCTGTCACGCGGCGGTGGTCAGGCGCTGGGCTCGGCCGACTTGCGCGCGGAATCGGCGTGCGACAGCGCGGCGATGGAGCCGATCAGGAGCATCAGCAGGTAAATCTTCAGCATGCTCTCCCACCTCGCGGTCGCCGGCGGTCGACCCCGGGAACCTTCCGTGCAATAAGCACTTCAGTCGTTGACGAAAGGTAACTTGAGGCGAGCCGGCCGGCGGCCTACGACGCGACATCACGTCGCGTCGCAAGCGGAGCCCGGTGCGCGCCGCGCCGCTATTGTGAGACTGGAACGCAGCGTCATGTCCGATCACAACATGTCCGAGCATTTGCGGCAGCTGTTCGCGAGCGCGCGCGAAGCGCTGCGGCCGATCCTGCCGAAATGGCTGCGTGGCGACCGGCCGGTCGTGCCAGTGGTGCGGCTCTCCGGCGTGATCGGCCTTGCCCCGCCCTTGAGATCCGCCCTCACGCTCGCCGCCGTCGCGCGTCCGCTCGAGCGCGCCTTCGGCATGCGCCGCGCGCGCGCGGTCGCGCTGCTGGTCAATTCGCCCGGCGGCGCGCCGGTGCAATCGCATCTGATCTATCGCCGCATCCGCCAGCTCGCGGCCGAGAGCGGCCGCCCGGTGATCGTCTTTGCGGAGGATGTCGCCGCCTCCGGCGGCTACATGATCGCCTGCGCCGGCGACGAGATCGTCTGCGATCCATCCTCGATCGTCGGTTCGATCGGCGTCGTCGGCGGGTCGTTCGGATTTGCCGGGCTGATGGACAAGCTCGGCATCGAGCGCCGGCTCTACACCTCCGGCGATCACAAGGCCATGCTCGATCCGTTCCTGCCGGAGAAGCCCGAAGACGTCGAGCGGCTCAAGTCGGTGCAGCGGGAAATCCACGAGGGCTTCATCGAGCTGGTCAAGCGCAGCCGAGGCGCGCGACTCAAAGGCCCGGAAGAAACCTTGTTCTCCGGCGAGTACTGGACCGGCAGCAAAGCCGTCGAGCTTGGCCTCGCCGACAGCCTCGGCGACCTGCGCGGCACCTTGCGGGCGCGCTTCGGCGACGATGTCGTCACCCCGCTCGTGTCGCCCGCGCGCGGCTGGT
Source organism: uncultured Alphaproteobacteria bacterium (assembly GCA_963758945.1). Lineage (GTDB taxonomy): Bacteria > Pseudomonadota > Alphaproteobacteria > Rhizobiales > Xanthobacteraceae > VAZQ01. The sequence goes on from CAVWXY010000006.1 coordinate 1,007,944, forward strand.
TCGGCCGCGTGCAGCCCGGCGTCGACACGGCGGGTATGGGTTTGGCGCGCGCTGCGGATTTCGCCGGAGAGCTCGTCTCGGCGCTCGAAGCGCGTGCATTGTGGGGGCGTTACGGGTTATAAGGCCGTTCGAAGAGGAGACCGATCATGCCCCCCTTCCTCATCTCGCCATTGATCAAAGTCGCGCTCGGGATGCGTGGGCGCCGGCGCCGTCGTTCATTGGGCCGTGAAAGAGGTCCGGCGCATCAACCAGGAACTGGAACGGGTCAAGACCGCCTCCGCCATCGATCCGCGCTCGCTGCCCAAGCTGCGCCGCGATCCGCATACCGGCGAGTGGCGCCCGAACTGACCGGGTTTCGCCGCAGGCCCTGTCGTACTTGCGGTTTTGCCGGGCGCCAATGCCGCCGTCGGTGCGAGCGCGTGCGGGCGGCCCGTGTCCTTGACCCTCCCGATGGTGGCCGATAGGTCTAGCGCCGCGATGCACGGCCCCATGCGCAGCGATCTTCCCGCCCATATGCGTCCCGAGCGCTCGTTCCAGGGCCTGATCCTGGCGCTGCAGCGCTACTGGGCGGACTACGGCTGCGTGATCCTCGAGCCCTACGACATGGAGGTCGGCGCCGGCACCTTTCATCCCGCGACGACGCTGCGCGCGCTCGGCCCCAAGCCGTGGAACGCGGCCTACGTGCAGCCCTCGCGCCGGCCGAAGGACGGCCGCTACGGCGAGAACCCGAACCGCCTGCAGCACTATTACCAGTTCCAGGTGATCCTGAAGCCGTCGCCCGAGGACATCCAGGACCTCTATCTCGAATCGCTCGCCGCGATCGGCATCGATCCCAAGCTGCACGACATCCGCTTCGTCGAGGACGATTGGGAAAGCCCCACGCTCGGCGCCTGGGGACTCGGCTGGGAGTGCTGGTGCGACGGCATGGAGGTCTCCCAGTTCACCTATTTTCAGCAGGTGGCGGGTTTCGAATGCGCGCCGGTCTCGGGCGAGCTGACCTACGGGCTCGAGCGCCTCGCCATGTACGTGCAGGGCGTCGACCGCGTCTTCGACCTCAACTTCAACGGCCGCGAGGGTGACAAGAAGGTGACCTATGGCGACGTGTTCCTCCAGGCCGAGAAGGAATATTCGCGGCACAATTTCGAGGTCGCCGACACCGGCATGCTGTTCGAGCAGTTCAAGATGGCCGAGGCCGCCTGCCGCAAATATATCGACGCCGGCTGGGTAACGGTCGGCAATGTGCGGCGCCACCTGATGGCGCTGCCTGCCTACGACCAGTGCATCAAGGCGAGCCACGTCTTCAATCTGCTCGACGCGCGCGGCGTGATTTCCGTCACCGAGCGCCAGAGCTACATTCTGCGCGTGCGCGAGCTCGCCAAGGCCTGCGGCGAGGCATGGCTCGCGACCGAAGCGGGAGGAGCAGGGGTATGAGCGAGCAGCCTGAGATCGGCGGCCGACAACCGCTCGCGGTCGACGTCGAGGCCGGCAAGAGCTACTGGTGGTGTGCCTGCGGCCGCTCGAAGAAGCAGCCGTTCTGCGACGGCTCGCACAAGGGCTCGTCCTTCACGCCGGTCGAGTGGAAGGCCGCGCAGGCGGAGCAGGCTTGGTTCTGCGCCTGCAAGCGCACCGGCCACCGCCCGATGTGCGACGGCAGCCACAAGCGGCTGTGACGCGGCGGGCGAACACCCCGCGGCCGTCGTCACCCGCGAAAGCGGTGATCCGGTATCCCAGAGGCCGGGGTGTGATTCATGATCGGTCGACTGCTGGGGTGATTACTGGATGCCCGCCTTCGCGGGCATGACAACCGAGCACAGCCGCGCACTAAGGCTTGCCTGGTTGACCCGCCGCTCGCGCGTCGCCCGCGCTCGCGTCCTCCGGCCGGCCGACGAAGACGAGATCGCCCTTGATCAGGTCCTGGGCCTTCGGCCGCCCGGACTTCTGCGGCACCAGATATGACACGTGCAGCCAGGCGGCGATTTCCAGCGGCTCCGGGCGCGGCGCCGGCGTGATGAGGAGCGCGGCGTCTTGCACCTGGGCGTCCGGCGGCTGCGCCCAGGCGCCCGCAACCGAGCTCGCGGTCAGCAGCGCCTGCACCACCGAGGTCGCGACCGTCTTCACGAAGCGCGTGAAGGCGAAATCGCGCACCACGAACTGCGCTTTCTCGCGCTTGGCGTCGTACTTGAGCACCCGCTCCAGGCCGAGCTTGGTCAGCACGGGCTCGTATTTCTCGCCGAGATCGATGGTGATGCGGGCATTGGCGTCGTCACGCATGTCCCACAAGACGCGCATCGGCGTCGCCGGCGGTCCTTCGCTTCCCTTCACGTACATGAGATAGGCCACCTCGTCGGCGCGCGCGGGATGGGCGGCTGCGAGCAGCACGATGGCGAACGCGACGTGCGGGCGAAGGCGGCGGGGGACCATCACGCGCTCCGGGTACGATCGGAGAGACCGCAGTGTGCGGCACCGGGCCGAAGCCCGCAAGCATGCCCGGGTGGCGATGGTTGCAGTCGCTTTTTCGGCTTAACAAGGGCGCCGCCGCCTGCTACCTGCGGGCACCGCCGCGGTGATCCCTCATGCCCGATCTTCTGCTCGAATTGTTCTCCGAGGAAATCCCCGCGCGCATGCAGGCGCGGGCGGCCGAGGATTTGCGCAAGCTCGTCACCGACCGGCTGGTCGCGGCCGGGCTCCTCTACGATGGTGCGAAGGCCTTCGTCACGCCGCGCCGGCTCGCGCTCGCGGTCCAGGGCCTGCCGGCCCGGCAGCCGGACGTGAGGGAGGAGAAGAAGGGTCCCCGCGTCGGCGCGCCCGAGGCCGCGATCCGCGGATTCCTGCGCGCCGCCGGGCTCGCGTCGATCGCCGAGGCGAAGGTCAAGTCCGACGGCAAGGGCGACTTCTACGTCGCGACGATCGAGAAGCCGGGCCGCCCCGCGATCGAGGTGATTGCCGAGATCGTGCCCGAGGTGGTGAAGGCGTTTCCCTGGCCGAAGTCGATGCGCTGGGGCGCGCAATCCGCGCGGCCGGGTGCGCTCGGCTGGGTGCGGCCCTTGCATTCCATGGTCGCGACCTTCGGGCCGGAGACCGAGGAGCCCGAGATCGTTCCGTTCGCGGTCGACGGCATCGCCGCCGGCGACGAGACGCGCGGCCACCGCTTCATGGCGCCGCAGCCGTTCAAGGTGCGCCGGCTCGACGACTACGCCGCGAAGCTGGAAAAGGCCAAGGTCGTGCTCGACGGCGAGCGACGCAAGGAGATCATCCTCGCCGACGCCAAGAACCTCGCCTTCGCGCAGGGCTACGAGCTCGTCGAGGATTTAGGATTGCTCGCAGAGGTCGCCGGCCTGGTCGAATGGCCGGTCGTGCTGATGGGATCGTTCGAGGAGGCATACCTTTCAATCCCGCCCGAGATCATCCGCGCCACCATCCGCAACAACCAGAAATGCTTCGTGCTGCGCGATCCGCGCACCGCGCAGCTCACCAACAAGTTCATCCTCGTGGCCAATATCGAGGCCGAGGACGCCGGCAAGGCGATCGTCGCCGGCAACGAGCGCGTCATCCGCGCGCGGCTCGCCGACGCCAAGTTCTTCTACGACACCGATCTCAAGACGCGGTTGGAGGACCGGCTGCCGAAGTTCGAGCAGATCGTCTTCCACGAGAAGCTCGGCACCCAGGCCGAGCGCATCGCCCGCATCGAGGCGCTCGCAGGCCACATCGCACAGGCGGTCGACGCCGACATCCAGAAGACGGAGCGCGCAGCGCGGCTATGCAAGGCCGACCTGCTGACCGAAGTGGTCGGCGAGTTCCCCGAGCTGCAGGGGTTGATGGGAAAGTATTACGCCAAGGCGCAGGGCGAGGACGAGGCCGTCGCGCATGCCTGCGAGGATCACTACAAGCCGCAGGGACCGAGCGACTTCGTGCCCACCAATCCGGTTTCGGTGGCCGTCGCGCTGGCCGACAAAATGGATACATTGGTCGGATTTTGGTTCGAAGGCGAAAAGCCGACCGGCTCGAAGGATCCGTTTGCACTCAGGCGCGCGGCGCTGGGCGTCATACGTCTCGTGCTCTCGAACAATCTCTCGCTGCATCTGGAAGGGCTGGTTCGAGAAAGCTGGAGCCAACACATGGCTCGGGGCACGGGAATTACGCCGGGCTCCAAATGGGACGTGCTGGTCCGCGATCTCCTCGCCTTCTTCGCCGACCGCCTGAAGGTCCAACTGCGCGAGCAGGGCGCACGCCACGATCTCGTCGATGCCGTGTTCGCCCTCGAAGGCCAGGACGATCTCCTCCTCATCGTTCGCCGGGTCGAGGCGTTGGGAAAATTCCTCGACACCGAGGACGGCAAGAACCTGCTCGCCGGCTACAAGCGCGCCACCAATATCATCCGCATCGAGGAGAAGAAGGACTCCCGCGAATATGTCGGGCGGCCCGATCCGTTGCTCTACGCCCAAGACGAGGAGCGGGCGCTCGCCAAAGCGATCGACGCCGCCAGGGAAGAGGCGTCCGCTGCCGTGGCGCGCGAGGACTTCGAAGCCGCCATGCGTGCGATGGCGAAGCTTCGCCCGCACGTCGATGCCTTCTTCGACAAGGTCACGGTCAACGTCGCCGACGGCGCCGACAAGGAGAAGTTGCGCGAGAACCGCCTCAAGCTGCTCAACGAAATCCGCGAAGCGACGCGTGCGGTTGCGGATTTCTCGCGCATCGAGGGGTAGGCCGAAGTGTCATGCCCGCGAAGGCGGGCATCCAGTAAACACGGAAGACGCATGATCCCGCACGCGAGCCACAAACGCCGGTGGTTACTGGATCATCCGCTTACGCGGATGATGACACCGAGCAGGATGCGAAGTCCGTGACCATGTCCTGACATCTTGGAACCGCTGCTGCGTCTTCTTGGAACCACCGCTGCGCTTTGTAGTTTATTCACCCCGGGCCCAGGAGATCCCCATGACGCTGACCGTTGCTCATATCACGCCGCTGGTTGCGCTCATCGCCGGCATCTTGATCTTGATCGTGCCGCGACTGTTGAACTACGTCGTCGCGATCTACCTGATCATCGTGGGCATTACCGGGCTCAACGGCATCTATCACTTCTTCCACTGATGGCGCGGCCGCCGCCGCTGTCATCATCGGGCGCCGCCGCATTTCAGTTCGTGGTTCCATGGTCAAACCGACATCGCGCCGCAGCCGACCGAAAAAACCCGCCCGCCCGGCGCCCGCGCGCAAGGCGACGCCGCCGGCGCCCAAAACCAAATCGACCGGGACGAGAGCGAAGGCGAAATGGGTGTACGGCTTCGGCAACGGCAAGGCCGAAGGCCGCGCCGACATGCGCAATCTCCTCGGCGGCAAGGGCGCAGGCCTCGCCGAGATGGCCAATCTCGGCTTGCCCGTGCCGCCCGGATTCACCATCACGACCGCGGTCTGCACGCATTTCTATGCGAACGAAAAACGGTATCCGGATGAGCTTCGTTCGCAGGTCGAGGCCGCGCTCTTGGAGGTCGGACGCATCACCGGCAAGACCTTCGGCGATCGCGACAATCCGCTCCTGGTCTCGGTGCGTTCGGGGGCGCGTGCCTCCATGCCGGGCATGATGGACACCGTGCTCAATCTCGGCCTCAACGATGAGACCGTGGAAACACTGGCGAAGAGGTCCGGCGATCGGCGCTTCGCCTACGATTCCTATCGCCGCTTCATCACGATGTATTCCGACGTGGTGCTCGGCCTTCCCCACCACCACTTCGAGGAGATCCTCGACGACCTCAAGGACCAGAACGGCTATTCGCTCGACACCGAGCTGTCGGCGGAGGACTGGGTCGACATCGTTCGCCGCTACAAGGAGCGGTTGGCGGAAGAGCATGGCGAGCCGTTCCCGCAGGAGCCGCATGCGCAGCTGTGGGGAGCGATAGGCGCCGTGTTCGGCTCCTGGATGAACCAGCGCGCCATCACCTATCGCCGCCTGCACGCCATCCCGGAGAGCTGGGGCACCGCGGTCAACGTGCAGGCCATGGTGTTCGGCAACATGGGCGAGAGCTCGGCGACCGGCGTCGCCTTCACGCGCAATCCTTCGACCGGCGACAAGCGGCTCTACGGCGAGTTCCTGATCAATGCCCAGGGCGAGGACGTGGTCGCCGGCATTCGCACCCCGCAGGAGATCACCGAGGCGGCGCGGCGGGAGGCCGGCTCCGACAAGCCGTCGATGGAAGCCGCGCTGCCGGAGGCATTCAAGGAGCTCGTCCGCATCTACGGCGTGCTCGAGCGCCATTACCGCGACATGCAGGATCTCGAATTCACGGTCGAGCAGGGCAAGCTGTGGATGCTGCAGACCCGCGCGGGCAAGCGCACCGCCAAGGCGGCGCTGAAGATCGCGGTCGACCTCGCCCACGAGCGGCTGATCACGCGCGAGGAGGCGGTCGCCCGCATCGACCCCGCCGCGCTCGACCAGCTCCTGCATCCGACCATCGATCCCAATGTCGAGCGCAAGGTCATCGCCACCGGGCTGCCGGCCTCGCCGGGCGCGGCCTCCGGCGAGATCGTGTTCTCGGCCGACGAGGCGGAGGCGCTCAAGGCGAAGGACAAGCGCGTCATCCTGGTGCGCGTCGAGACCTCGCCCGAGGACATCCACGGCATGCACGCCGCCGAGGGCATCCTCACCACCCGCGGCGGCATGACCTCGCACGCCGCCGTCGTGGCGCGCGGCATGGGCAAGCCCTGCGTCTCCGGCGCCGGCGCGCTGCGGGTCGACTACGCCGCCGGCACCATGAGCGTCGGGGGGCGCACGTTCAAGGCGGGCGATGTCATCACCCTCGACGGATCGACCGGGCAGGTGCTGGCGGGCCGCGTGCCGATGAGCGAGCCGGCGCTGTCCGGGGAATTCGCGACGCTGATGGGCTGGGCCGACGCGGTGCGCAAGCTCGGCGTGCGCGCCAATGCGGATACGCCGAACGATGCGCGCGTGGCGCTCAAGTTCGGCGCCGAGGGCATCGGGCTGTGCCGCACCGAGCACATGTTCTTCGACGAGGATCGCATCCGCGCGGTGCGCGAGATGATCCTCGCCGACGACGAGAAATCCCGCCGCGCCGCGCTCGCCAAGCTGCTGCCCATGCAGCGCGCGGATTTCGTCGAGCTGTTCGAGATCATGCAGGGCCTGCCGGTGACGATCCGGCTGCTGGACCCGCCGCTGCACGAGTTCCTGCCGCACGGCGAGGAGGAGATCGCCGAAGTCGCCGCCGCCATGCAGGCCGACGCCAAGAAGCTCGCCGACCGCGCCCGCGAGCTCGAAGAGTTCAACCCGATGCTCGGGTTCCGCGGCTGCCGGCTGGCGCTCGCCTATCCCGAGATCGCCGAGATGCAGGCGCGCGCCATCTTCGAAGCCGCGGTCGTAGCCGGCAAGCGCACCGGCCGCCCGGTGGTGCCGGAGGTGATGGTGCCGCTGATCGCGACCAGGGCCGAGTTCGATCTGATCAAGGCGAGCATCGACGCCATGGCGCAGGAGGTCGCGCGCGAGACCGGCGGCAAAGTGGCCTACCAGGTCGGGACCATGATCGAGCTGCCGCGCGCGGCGCTGCGCGCCGGCGAGATCGCGCAAAGCGCGGAGTTCTTCTCGTTCGGCACCAACGATCTGACCCAGACCACGTTCGGCATCAGCCGCGACGACGCGGCGAGCTTCCTCGGCACCTACCTGTCGCGCGGGGTTCTGACGAGCGACCCCTTCGTCTCCATCGACCGCGAGGGCGTGGGCGAGTTGATGCGTATCGGCGTCGAGCGCGGTCGCCGCACGCGCGCGCAGCTCAAGGTCGGCATTTGCGGCGAGCACGGCGGCGATCCGGCCTCGGTCGCCTTCTGCCACGAGATCGCGCTCGACTATGTCTCGTGCTCGCCCTTCCGCGTTCCGATCGCGCGCCTCGCGGCCGCCCAGGCCGCTCTCGGCAAGGCTGCGACGGAAGAGGGGTGAGCGCAGGCGGCGGACATCAGCCTATCGCCCTTCGTCGTCGGTCGTTCGGATCCAGCCGGCATCGAAAAAGTCTGGCTTTCCGGCCGCGAACGAGGCCTTATCGCGGTCTCGCGCGAAGCGGCGCGAGGATGGGCGGGGAGCGCAATGTCGGAGGAAGCGGCCGAAGCTGCGGGCGCCGGGCCCGCCGTCTCCGAAGAGCGTTTGCAACAGGCCGAGGCCTTTGTCGAGGCCGAGGAGGGCGTGGTCAATCGCCTCGTCGGCTGGGCCGGACGGCTGGTCACGTCGATCGCGGTGGCGATGTCGCTCTTCCACCTCTACGCCGCCGTCGCCGGCGCGTGGCCGTTCACCGACTTCCCCATCATCACCACCCAGCCGCTGCGCTACGCCCACGTCGCCTTCGTGCTGATGCTGACCTTCCTCTTGTTCCCGGCCGCGACGCGGTTTCGCAATCACATCCGCTGGTGGGACGTCGCCGCCGGGATCGTGGGTGCGGCAATCCTCCTCTACGCCATCGAAGGCGGCGAGGAATTCACCGACCGTGCCACCATGCCGACCCACCTCGACGTCGTGCTCGGCGTGACCTTCATCGTGCTCCTGCTCGAGGCGACGCGGCGCGCCACCGGCTGGATTATTCCGTTCGTCGCGCTGCTGTTCATGGCCTATGCGTATTTCGGGCCGTATCTGCCGCCGCCCTGGACGCACCGCGGCTACGATATTGCGCAGCTCGTCGGCCATCTCTTCATCACGCTCGAGGGCATCTTCGGCATCCCGGTCGATGTCTCGTCCTCGCTGATCATCCTGTTCACGATCTATGGCGCCTTCCTGCAGCATTCCGGCGCCGGCAAGTTCTTCATCGATTTCTCCATGACGCTGATGGGCCACAAGGCCAACAGCGCCGGCCGCACCGTGGTGCTGTCGTCCTTCCTGCTGGGCGGGCCGTCCGGGTCGGGCGTCGCCACCACCGTGACCATCGGCGCGGTCGCCTATCCGCTGATGCAACGCGCGGGCTTCGAGAAGAACGCGGCCGGCGGGCTGCTCGCCGCCGGCGGTCTCGGCGCCATCATCTCGCCGCCGGTGCTGGGTGCCGCCGCCTTCCTGATCGCCGAGTTCCTCAAGATCAGCTATCTCGACGTGATCTGGATGGCCGTCATCCCCACCTGCCTCTACTACATGTCGCTGTTGTTCATGGTGGAGCTCGACGCCAAGCGGTTCGGCGCGCACAGCGTGGAGTTCGACCAGCCGCTGACGCTGTGGCAGATGACGCGGCGCTACGGTTTTCACTTCGTCTCGCTCGTCGCGGTCGTCATCTTCATGCTGTGGGGCTACTCGCCGACCTTGTCGGTGGTCTGGTCGACCGTGCTCACCTACGGCCTGAGCTTCCTCACCCGCGAGACCGCGATCACGCCCAAGAAGCTCGTGCGCGCCCTGTCCGACGGCTCGACCAGCGTGCTCACCGCGGCCACCACCTGCGCCACCGCCGGCATCATCGTCGGCGTCGTCACCTTGACCGGCCTCGGGCTGAAGTTTTCCTCGATCGTCATCGGCTATGCCGGCGGCAGCCTGCTGATGACCGCGATCTATACCGCGCTGATCGTCTGGATCGTGGGCTTGGCGGTGCCGGTCACCGCCTCCTACATCATCTGTGCCGTGATCGCCGCGCCTGCCATGGTCAAGCTCGGCGTTCCCGACGTCGCCGCCCACATGTTCATCTTCTATTATTCGGTGTTGTCCGAGGTATCGCCGCCCACCGCGCTCTCGCCGTTCGCGGCGGCGGCGATCACCGGCGGCGATCCCTACAAGACCACGCTGCAGGCGTGGAAATACACGCTGCCCGCTTTCCTGGTGCCGTTCGTGTTCGTGCTCGATCCGCAGGGCATCGGCTTGCTGCTCAAGCTCCCGAAGGACGGCTCGTGGATCGACATCGTCCTCATCACCGGCAAGACGGCGCTCGGATTGGCGGCGCTGGCGGCGGCGGCGCAGGGCTGGGCGTTGCGCAAGACCACCTTGCCCGAACGCCTGACGCTGGCGCTGGCCGGCCTCTTCCTGGTGTTTCCGAGCCTGCTCGAGGCCCTGCTGGAAACCGTCATCGGCCGCGACATCGGCTATACCGCGACATTCGGCTTGGGCCTGGGCGCCGCGGTCCTGCTAAAACAACGCATGCAGCCGGCCACGCCGCAGGTACAAGCGACCGGGCCGCAATAGGGAGAAGGCAACGATGAGACGCGCAAGAGTTCTGATCGCGGCGCTCGCGCTGGGCACGGCGGCGCTCGCCGGCACGGCGTTCGGGCAAGACCTCAATATCGCCATCGCCACCGGCGGGACCGGCGGCGTCTATTATCCGCTCGGCGGCGGCATGGCGAACGTGCTGTCCAAGCACGTGCCCGGCGTGCAGGCCAGCGCGCGCGTCACCGGCGGCTCGGTGGACAATCTCAAATTGATCGGCTCGCAGCAGAGCGAGGTCGCGCTGGTGATGGTCGACGCCGCGCTCGACGCGCTCAAGGGCGTGGACAAGTTCAAAGGCAACCCGGTCGACGTGCGCACGCTGCTGGTGCTCTATCCCAACCGCATGCACGTGGTGACCATCGACGGCACCGGCATCGAGAAGATGGCCGACCTGAAGGGCAAGCGCGTTTCCACCGGCTCGCCCGGCAGCGCGACGGAGGTGATGGCGTTCCGCGTCATCGAGGCGGCCGGTCTCGACAAGGACAAGGACATGAGGCGCGAACGGCTCGGCGTCGCCGAGTCGGTCAACGCCCTCAAGGACCGCAAGATCGACGCGTTCTTCTGGGTCGGCGGGCTGCCGACCGCCGCCGTCACCGATCTCGGTGCCACGCCCAACGTCAAGATCAAGCTGATCGACCACGCCGATACGGTCGGCAAGATGAACGCGAAGTACAACGACCTCTACACCACCGGCGTGATCCCAGCGAAGACCTATCCCGGCCAGGACAAGGACAACGCCATCGCGGTCGTGCAGAACATTCTGGTCGCCAACGCCAAGATGCCGGACAAGGTCGCCTACGACATCGTCAAGACCTTCCTCGAGCAGCGCGACGAGCTCGTCGCCGTCCACGCCGAAGCCAGGAACATTACGCTGGAGAACCAGGCGGCGAAGAACTCACCGATCCCGTGGCATCCCGGCGCGCTGAAATATCTCGGCGAGAAGGGCGTGAAATAGACGTGACGCGGGGCTCAAGCCACGCGTCACCACGCGGCGCACGCGCCACGACGGGGGACGGCGCGCCGCGATCCGGGACCGCCGGGGAACGCAGCTGCGTCTCATGCGATAGATGATGCGTCGCGGGCGCGGGCCGCGCGCAGAGGTGCCGCCGCCCGCGCCCGCCTGCGGCGACTTTGTGGCGAGGCGCGGGCCAATTAACGTCCCTGCAACGTTAATCCTGCAATAGAAAAAATCCGACGCAATTGCGCCATCACGCCGCCTTGTGCCGACGGGAGGATGCGGTCGCGTTTTGCAGGGGCGGGGGACAAGCCTGGTGATGGGTGCATCACGCAAAGGGTCGAAGGGCGGCCTGCAAGCCCCCTTCGGCCTCGGCGTTCTGACGTTGCTGCTGCTGACGGGCGAGGTCGGGCACGGAGACCTCGCCACGCTGATTCCTCATCAGCTGGTCGTCGACCGCACGCAGAAGACGGCCTTTGCATCGGCCGCCGGCGCGATCGGCGGGGCGAAACTCGCCCGCGTGGAGTCCTTCGGCGCATCGATCCGACCATCCTTGGGCTACACGCTCGCGGCCCTCGACCCCGCCAGCGCGGAGATCGCCGACGCCATCCGCGACCGCTTTCTCGACGGGGATGCCTTCCGCTTGGACACCTATGCGGGCCCCGCCGTCGACCGCAGCCGCAAGGGCAACTATGGCGGCGACCGCCGCGTCGCGGCCAAGGGCGACCGGCTCAAGCCGAACCCGACGGCCGAGGATCCGCTCGATGCGGAACGCCAGCCGCAAGGCCCGGCGCTCGTGCAGCAGGACCCACCATTCGCAGCGCCCGTCGCGCCGGTTTCGCCGAGCGCGGTGGTGCAAGTCGCCGAGCCGCCCGCGGCCGTTGCATCGATCAAACCGGCACCGCGGGGGACGGCCGAGGTGCCGGGTGCCTACGTGCTCGCCAGCGCTGGCGATTATCGCGCCGCCGCCGTCGTGGCCGAGCAGCCGCAGGTGAAATCGGCCCATCCCGTGCTCGCGCCGCCGGAGAGGGCGAAGAGGCTGCGAGCGCGCAGCCGCAGGATGCCGGCGCGGCCAGCGCGGGCGGCGTACCGTCGACCGTACTCGGCTTTGCCGCGGCGGACCCGTCGTCGCGCGCCGAACGGCTGTATTTTGGCGCCGCCCCAATGGGGGAAAAGGCCGGGGCGATCGAGCCGTGGGCGCCGGGCGCGGCGCCGAGATTCGAAGGCGCGGACGTCGCCGGAAAGGACGCCAAGCTCGCGGCCCTGCCGCCGCAGGCATCCCCGCCCGGCGAGGGTGCGCCGGTCGTCGACATGCCGATCGAGCGCGCCGCGCTGCCGGAGCCGTCCGATCCGGGCGTCGTGATGAAGGACGGCCCGAGCGGCGGACACAGCGTGGCGCATAAGGGCGAGGTCACCGGTGAGGACAAGCGGCCGATGACCCCGGCCGAGCGCCTGGCGCTGGGCGAAGAAAGCCGCGACAAGTCAGAGAAATGCCTGGCCGAGGCGATCTATTTCGAAGCGCGCGGCGAGGAGGTGCGCGGCCAGATGGCGGTGGCGCAGGTGGTGCTCAATCGCGTGTTCTCCGGCAAATATCCGACCACGGTGTGCGGCGTCGTGTACCAGAACGCCAACCGCCGGCTTGCCTGCCAGTTCACCTTCGCCTGCGACCGCATCCCCGACGTGGTACGCGAGCCCGACATGTGGGAGCGCGCCAAAACCATCGCGATCGAGATGCTCGACGGCAAGCTCTGGCTGCCCGAGGTCGGCAAGGCTACGCACTACCACGCTTACTGGGTGCGGCCGGGCTGGGTGCGCGAGATGACCAAGATGCACCGGCTCGGGGTCCACACCTTCTATCGGCCGCGCAAGTGGGGCGACGGCGAGGACGCTCCCGAATGGGGCGATCCGGAGTCGACCGAAGAAGCGGCCAAGAAGCTCGTGCAAGCCGCGAAGAAGCTTTGATCGCCTTCCGTCCGTCGTCCTCGGTGGCCTCTCGTCAGATCTCGATATCCAGCGCGACGTCGAGATTGGGCGCCGAATGGGTGATCCAGCCCGTGGAGGCGTAGTCGACGCCGGTCTTCGCGATCTCGGCGATGGTATCGAGCGTGATGCCGCCCGAGGCTTCAAGCGCGAAGGCGCCGGCCACCATCTCCACCGCTTCGCGCAGCGTCGCCGTTTCCATGTTGTCGAGCAGCACCGCGTCGGCGAGCCCGACCGCGATCACCTCGCGCAGCTGATCGAGCGTATCGACTTCGATCTCGACCTTGACGAGATGGCCGGCGGCGGCCTTGGCGCGCTCGAGCACGGCGCGAATGCCGCCCGCCACCGCGATGTGGTTGTCCTTGATCAGGATGGCGTCGTCGAGGCCGAAGCGATGGTTGAAGCCGCCGCCGCAGCGCACGGCGTATTTTTCCAGCGCGCGCAGCCCCGGAGTGGTCTTGCGCGTGCAGCAGATGCGCGTGCCCGTGCCCGCCACGCGGCGCACGAATTCGTGCGTCGCCGTCGCCACCCCCGAGAGGTGGCCGAGCAGGTTGAGCGCGACGCGCTCGGCCGCCAGCACGGCGCGCGCGGACCCCTCGACCGTCATCAGCGCCGTCTTGCCCGCCACGCTCGCGCCGTCGCGCGCATGCGCCGAGATCGCGATCTCCGGAGCGAGCTTGGCGAAGGCGGCGGCGACAAGCGGCAAGCCGGAGATCACGCCGCCCGCGCGCGCGACCACGACCGCCCGCGCGCTCGCACTTTCCGGGATGGTCGCGATCGAGGTCACATCGCCGGCGCGGCCGAGATCCTCGGCGAGCGCGCGCGTGACCGCGGCGTCGATCTCGAGCGGCGACAAAAAGGCGTCGGGGCAGAGGAGGGAAGGGGTCATGGGGGCGTTTCGATCGCGATCAGATCCTCCGTTGTCGTCCCCGCGTAAAGCGGGGACCCATATTCAGAGGCCGGTGGTTATGGGTCCCCGCTTTCGCGGGAACGACAGCAACAAAGAGTACGCCAAATCGCTCGCGTGCGCGGCCTCATCAAAGTTGCAAATTCATCATCCGCTCGACCGAGCGGCGCGCCCGCGCCGCGATCGCGGGATCGATCAGCACCTCTTCCTTGAGGTGGACCAGGCTGTCGAGAATCTTCGGCAGCGTGATCCGCTTCATGTGCGGGCACAGATTGCACGGGCGCACGAATTCGACCTCCGGCAGTTCGGCCTGCACGTTGTCGGCCATCGAGCACTCCGTGACCATGACGACGCGGCGCGGGCGGTTGTTGCGCACCCAGTCGATCATGCCGGCGGTCGAGCCGGTGTAGTCCGCCTCCGCGATCACGTCGGGCGGACATTCCGGATGAGCGATGATCTGCAGCGCGGGGTCATCCTCGCGGTAACGCCGCAGCTCGTCGGCGGTGAAGCGTTCGTGCACCTCGCAGGCGCCGTGCCAGGCGATGATCCTTACGCGGGTATGCGCGGCGACGTATTTGGCGAGATACCGGTCGGGCAGGAAGATGACCGTGTCGGCGCCGAGGCTTTCCACGACTTCGATCGCATTCGAGGACGTGCAGCAGACGTCCACCTCCGCCTTCACGTCGGCCGACGTATTGACATAGGCGACGACCGGAATGCCCGGGAATTTCGCGCGAAGGAGCCGCACGTCTTCGCCGGTGATCGAGGCGGCGAGCGAGCAACCGGCCCTGAGGTCGGGAATCAGCACGGTCTTGTCGGGATTGAGGATTTTCGAGGTCTCGGCCATGAAATGCACGCCGCACTGGACGATGATGCCGGCATCGGCCTTCGTCGCCTCGCGCGCGAGCTGCAGCGAATCGCCGACGAAGTCGGCGACGCAGTTGTAGATTTCCGGGGTCTGGTAATTGTGCGCCAGGATGACCGCGTTGCGCTCCCGCTTGAGCGCGTTGATGGCCTTGACGTAGGGCGCGAAGAACGGCCACTCGATCGCGGGGATGACGGCCTTGACGCGCTCATAGAGATGCGCGGTCTCGCGCTCGACCTGGGCGTTCCATTCAAGCGACGGGACCGGCAGCACGCCGTGCCGGCGCGCCGCCGCCGAAAGGCTGCCGGCCGATGACGGAACCGGCGGCGGGACGACCGAGGGGCCGAGGGATTGCAGGACCGGCATTGGCGACCTCCCGACGAGGTTTATGCTCATAATGAGCATAAATTGAACGAAGACGCCCGGCTTTCGCGGGGCCCGTGCGGGTGTTATCCTCACTTGGAGCAAATCATCATATAGCATCGACCTTGCTCGATTTCCAGACCCGGCCCGACGCCCTGCCATGCAGCGGCGGATGACGGCGCGCAGCAATTTCGTTTGGGGAAGATCGAGCGGCGACGTACAAGCACCACCATATGGGAGCTTCGGCGTTTCGGCCGAAAAAGGGCGGCGCGGCCATCGTCGCAAACGATCCGGTCCGCCTGCTCGCTACGCTGTCGGGATTTCGCTTCGATCTCGAAGATCTTGCCCGGAGATCGCTCTCCGGCTCAGACGGGTTTGCGCCCATGGCGATTTCATCGCTGTCGACTTCGCGCCCTTCGACGCTCGGCTGGCGCACGCCCGCCGTGATCGTGCTCTGCGGGTGTCTGATTTCGCTCTTGAGCTTCGGCCCGCGCGCGACGCTCGGCTTCTTTCTCACGCCGGTGTCGCAAGCCAACGGCTGGGATCGCGACGTGTTCGGCCTGGCGCTCGCGATCCAGAACATCCTCTGGGGCGTGGGCCAGCCTTTGGCCGGCGCGATCGCGGACCGCTTCGGCACCATACGCGTGTTGTGCGCCGGCGGGATTCTCTATGCCATCGGCCTCGCCTTGATGGCGACGGCGACGACGCCGGGGATGCTCGATCTCTCCGCCGGCGCCCTCATCGGCCTCGGGCTCGCCGGGTGCTCCTTCTCCGTCGTCCTCGGTGCCTTCGGCAAGCTCCTGCCCGAAAGCTGGCGCCTGCTCGCCTTCGGCGCCGGCACTGCCGCTGGCTCCTTCGGCCAGTTCCTCTATTCCCCGCTGGCTGTTTCGCTGATCGACGCCTACGGCTGGCAGAGCGCGCTCGTGGTCTTCGCAGTGGGCATGCTGCTGGTGTTGCCGCTCTCGCTCGCGCTGGCGACGGCGCCAGCGGAGGCAGGCACATCCCGCGGCGGCCCCGCGCAATCGCTCCGGCAGGCGCTGTCGGAGGCGGTCGGCCACCGCTCCTACGTGCTGCTGGTGATCGGCTTCTTCACCTGCGGATTTCAGCTCGCCTTCATCACCGTGCACATGCCGGCCTACCTCGTCGACCGCGGCCTGTCGGCGCAAGTCGGCGGCTGGACCATCGCGGTGATCGGCCTCTTCAACATCGTGGGCTCGCTCGCCTCCGGCTGGCTCGGCAGCCTGATGCCCAAGCGCTACATTCTCTCGTTCATCTATTTCGCCCGCGCCGCGGCGGTGCTCGCCTTCATCTCGTTTCCGGTGACGCCGGTAACGTCGATCCTGTTCGGCGCGGTGATGGGCCTGCTTTGGCTGTCGACGGTCGCCCCGACCAACGGCATCATCGCCTTGATGTTCGGCACGCGCTGGCTCGCCACCCTCGCCGGCGTCGCGTTCTTCAGCCATCAGGTCGGCGGTTTCCTCGGCGTGTGGCTCGGCGGCTTCGTGTTCGTGCGCACCGGCTCCTACGACGCGGTCTGGTGGCTCTCGGTCCTGTTCGGCGTGCTCTCGGCGGTGATCAATCTGCCGATCGTGGAGAAGCCGGTGCAGCGGCTGGCCGCGGCTTCGGCCTGAGCGCGCGTCGGATGCCGGATGCCAGCTGACGGACAAGAGACAAGACGTGGAACGAGAGACGCGACCCGACGCTGAAGGCATCCGCCCTGCGGCTTCCGGCGTGCGTCATCCGGCCCTTGCGCCTGCCGTCATTCTCGCCTGCGGCTGCGCAATCGCGGTGCTGGGCTTCGGCCCGCGGTCGGGCCTGGGCTTCTTTCTCACGCCGATGTCGAGCGCCCACGGCTGGGGCCGCGACCTGTTCGCGCTCGCGCTCGCGATCCAGATGCTGCTCTGGGGCGCCGCGCAGCCCCTGGCCGGGGCGATGGCCGATCGTTTCGGCGCCATGCCGGTGCTCAGCCTAGGCGCGATTCTCTACGCGCTCGGCCTGGCGGCCATGGCCTATGCCGCGACCCCCGCGATGCTCCATCTGAGCGCCGGCGTGATGATCGGCTTCGGTCTCGCCGGTTCCTCCTTCACCATCGTGATCGGGGCGTTCGGCCGGCTGCTGCCGCCGCAGTGGCGGACCCTTGCCTTCGGCGCCGGGACCGCGGCCGGATCGTTCGGGCAATTCCTGTTCTCGCCGCTCGCGGTGGCGCTGATCGACGGCTACGGCTGGCAGCAGACGCTGGTCGTCTTCGCCGCCCTCGTGCTCCTCATCGTCCCGCTGTCGATCGCGCTGGCGGCGCCGCGGCGGGCCGGCGCGGCGGCGGCGGCCACCGCGCCGCCGCAGCAATCGGTGGCGCAGGCGTTGAGCGAGGCCCTCGGCCACAGGAGCTATCTGCTGCTGGTGCTCGGCTTCTTCACCTGCGGGTTCCAGATCTTCTTCATCGCCGTGCATCTGCCGGCCTATCTCGTCGACCGCGGCCTCCCCGCCGAGATCGGCGGCTGGGCGCTCGGCATCATCGGCCTGTTCAACATCGTCGGCGCCGTCGCGGCGGGTTGGCTCTCCGCCTTCATGCCCAAGCGCTACCTCCTCTCGCTCATCTATTTCGGACGCGCGGTCGCGATCCTCGTCTACATCATGCTGCCGCCGAGCGCGGTCGCGACCATGCTGTTCGGCGCCGTGCTCGGCCTTTTGTGGTTGTCGACCGTGCCTCCGACCTCCGGCCTCGTCGCCGTCATGTTCGGTACCCGCTGGCTCACCATGCTGTTCGGGGTGGCCTTCTTCAGCCATCAGGTGGGCGGCTTCCTCGGGGTGTGGCTCGGCGGCGTGCTGTTCGAGCGCACCGGCTCCTACGACGCGGTGTGGTGGCTGGCGATCCTGTTGGGGCTCTTGTCAGCCGCTATCAATCTGCCGATTGTGGAGAAGCCGGTGCGGCGCCTCGTGGCGGCGCCGGCCTGAGAGCGGACGACGGACGACAGAGGGCGAAGACAGGGCAGTGCAGCAAGAGAATAGAACTGCGAGCGAGCGCGCCCGTCCTCTGCCGCACGTCGTCCATCGTCCGCCATCGTGGCGCGCGCCCGCGGTCATCGTGCTCTGCGGCTGCCTGATCGCGATGATCGGCTTCGGGCCGCGCTCCGCGCTCGGCTTCTTCCTCACGCCGCTGTCGGCGTCCCACGGTTGGGGCCGCGAGGTGTTCGCGCTCTCGGTCGCGGTGCAGACGCTGCTCTATGGCATCGCCCAGCCGTTTTCGGGTGCCATCGCCGACCGTTTCGGCACCGTCCGCGTAATCATCGGCGGCGCGCTGCTCTATGCCGCCGGCATGTTCATGATGGCGCACGCCTCGACGCCCGGAATGCTCTATCTCTCCAGCGGCGTGCTGATCGGCTTCGGGCTGTCGGGCTGCTCCTTCAACCTGGTGATCTCGTCGTTCGGCAAGCTCCTGCCGGAGAGCTGGCGCTCGCTCGCCTTCGGCGCCGGCACCGCCGCGGGCTCGTTCGGCCAGTTCCTGTTCTCGCCGCTCGGCGTGGGCCTGATCGACACGTTCGGGTGGCAGCGCGCGCTCGAGATCTTCGCCGGCCTGCTGCTGCTGATCGTCCCGCTCGCCTTCGCGATTGCCACGCCGCGCTCGGATGCCCCGGCGGCGCCGGGGACGGCGCCCAGCGCGGCGCAGACGCAGACCTACCGGCAGGCGTTGGCGGAAGCCTTGGGGCATCGCTCCTATATCCTGCTCGTGCTCGGCTTCTTCACTTGCGGTTTCCAGCTCGGCTTCGTCACCTTGCATCTGCCTGCCTACCTGATCGACCGCGGGCTCTCCGCCCAGGTCGGCGGCTGGACCCTGGGCGTGATCGGCCTGTTCAACATCGTGGGCGCGATGCTGTCGGGCTGGCTCGGCGGCCGCATGCCGAAGCGCTATATCCTGGCCGCCATCTATTTCGCTCGCGCGCTCGCCGTGGTGTTCCTCATCACCATGCCCGCGAGCCCGGCAGTCGCCCTCATCTACGGCGCGGTGACCGGGCTGCTCTGGCTGTCGTCGGTGCCGCCGACCTCGGGCTTGGTCGCGCTGATGTTCGGCACGCGCTGGATGGCCATGCTGTTCGGTCTTGCCTTTTTCAGCCACCAGGTCGGCGGCTTCCTCGGCGTCTATCTCGGCGGCGCGGTATACGAGCGTACCGGCTCCTACGACATCGTGTGGTGGCTCGGGGTGTTGTTCGGCGTGATGTCTGCTGTCATCAATCTGCCGATCGTGGAGAAGCCGGTGGCGCGGCTGGCGCCGGCCTGAGAACGGCCCACGTCCGACCGGGCGACACGGCGCTCGAGCGCCGGGGGCTCACGCCGATGAGCGGACCGGTGGTGGTCACCGGCGCCGCCGACGGCGTCGGCTCGGTCGTCGTTGCGATTCTCGCCAAGCGTGGCTTTCAGGTCACGGCCTCGACCGGCCCGCCAGGAGGAGGCCGATTACCTCAAACGACTGGGCGCGAGCGAGATCATTGCGCGCCAGGAACTTGCCGGACCCGGAAAACCGCTGGGAAAAGAGCGTTGGGCGGGCGGCATCAGCGCCGTCGGCTCGACCGCGCTCGCCAATGTGCTCTCTATGACACGCTACGGCGGAACCGTAGCGGCCTGCGGCTTGGCGGGCGGGATGGATTTGCCGACTTCGGTCGCACGATTTATTCTACGTGGTGCTTCGCTCATCGGCATTGATTCTGTCATGCGTCCGATGGCGGAACGGCAAGCGGCGTGGAAGCGTTTGGAGAGCGGTCTCGATCGGGGAAAACTTGCGGCCATGACGAGCGAGATCGGGCGTGCCGAGGTGATCGGCACGGCCCGCGAGATCGTCGAGGGGCACGTGCGCGGCCGCGTCGTGGTCAGGGTCGGGTGACTGACATTCAGGATTTGTTGACCATAATCCGGCAACATCGCTCGGATAGACATGGTTAACCGGCGGTTACGAGAGCCGCCGTGACGGTAAGCAGAGGGGGATCGGGGGATGATTGCGCGGTTCGCAATTGCGGTTGTGGCCTTGCTTGCCGCCGGCTCGGCATCGGGCGAAACCATGACCCCCGACGCGGCGCGGCGCTTCGTCGCGGGCAAGCTCTTCGCCTTCAATTGCTTCGACGGTTCGCGCGGTGCCGGCCGCATCTACGGCGACGGTTCCGTCATCGGCACCATCCAGTTCCAAGGCTCCGGACCGGTGAAATCGGTCTGGCTGCCGGCTGGAACGCTACACGTCAAGGGCCAGGCGGTCTGCGCCTCGCTCCGGGGCATGCCGTTCGAGCCGTGCTTCAACCTCGAGCGGATGAATGACCGCAGCTTCCGCGGTTCGGTGTCGGGATTGGGCTTCTTCTATTGCGACTTCACCCGCCGCGTGAGCGTGGCCAGGATGAGCGTGCGCCCGCATTCGCCGGAGCCGGTAGCGCAGGAGGCGAAGGCGGCACCCGCAGCCGCCGCGGACGGCGCCGAGTAACCGCTCAGCCCAGTCCCTCGATGATCCTGCGCCGGCAGGTGATCGCGTCGGCGCAGAAGTCGAGGAACGCGCGCACGCGTGCGGTGTTGCGCAGATCGGGATGGGTGAGCAGCCAAAGCTCGCCTTCGAGCTCGGGCAGGGGCGGGCTGAGCTGCGCGAGCCCTGCGGCCACGCCGCCGACGTAGCAGGGCAGCAGCGCCAATCCCACGCCCCCGGCGGCCGCCTGCGCCAGTCCGATCATGGTGTTGACCTTGTAGACGACGCGCGTCTCGCCCGCGTGCTCCTTGAGCCATTTCGCGGCTTTGGAGATTGCGACGGGATCGGCGAATGCGACCCAGTCGTGCCGCGGCCCGTCGATGTCGGGATCGAACGGCTGGCCGGCGAGCGCAGCCGGGCCGAACACCGCCCATGCGATGCGCGCGATCTTGCTGCCCGCGAGCGAGTCGGGATTTTGATAGGTCGCCCGCACCGCCACGTCGGCATCGCGCTTGGACAGGTTGAGCCGTTGGTTCGACACCAGGATGTCGAGCACGATTTCGGGATAGGCGCGGCGGAAGCCGATCAGCACGTCGCTGAGGAGATGCAGCAGCAGCACGTCGTTGGTGGTGATCCGCAATTCGCCCGACGGCCGCAAGTCCTGGCCCGTGGCCTTGCGCTCGAAAGCGACGATGTCCTCTCCCAGGCGCTCGGCGAGCTCGACCATCTGCTCGCCGCAGGCGGTCGGCGCGTAACCGGCGCGCCCGCGCTCGAACAGGCGCGAGCCGAGCAGCTGCTCGATCTGGCCGAGGCGGCGAAAGACGGTGGAATGGTTGACGCCGAGCGCCTCAGCGGCGCCCGCGAGCGAGCGCGTGTCGGCGATCGCCTTGACGTAGCGGAAATCGTCCCACGACAGCATCCGGCCGCATCGCCCCCGTGCTTGCAGAGCTGCAAGCACGCGAAGCGAATCTCAACAAAGCTTTGGTAGGAAATGCAAGCCGGTGTGGGTAACGGCCCACCATCGGCAGCATCTTTTTTTGGCCGCATAGTCAGGCCGCGGATGCGCCGGCACCTGCCCGCCGGGGGGAACAGCAGGCGCTGGTAGAGCCAGCCGATGCCCAACAGCACGATGCCGAGCCCGATGAAGGACAGGCCCTGGAAGATGCCGGTCAGGTCGTGCATGTCGATCAGGAAGACCTTGAGCACGGTGAGGATCACCACTGCGGCGGACGCGAATCGTACCGCCTGCGAGCGCAGCCACACGCCCGCCGCCAGCAAAGCGACGCCGAAGGCGAGCCACACCGCCGAATAGGTATATTGCTCGGCGTCGGTGGTGGGACCGCGGCCGAGCAGCTCGCCCTGATAGAGCGTTCGCACCTCGAGCGAGAGATAGGCGAGCGCGAGCGCCACCGCCGTGACCGCCGCGGCGGCGCTGTAGGCTTGCGCACGCACGCCGCGTGTCAGCAGTGCCAGCACCGCCGCGAGCACCGCGGGCAGGCCGTAGCCGAGCAGGATCAGATTGACGACGCGTCCGCCCACCGGCTCGTTCGTGAACAGCGGATTCTGGATGACGCCGAGTCCGAGCACGATCGCGGCAAGCGTCATGCCCGCGATCACCAGCGCGGCGATATCGTGCACGGGGCTGCGGGTGCGCAGGCGCAGCCGCTCGAGCCCGATGGTCATGGCGAGCCCGAGCACGACCTGCAGCGCGAGCTCGGCGAGGCTCGACGAGTCGCTCGAGATGTCGCCGCCGTTGACGAGGTGGCGGATCTCGAGAAATCCCGTCAGCGCGGTCAGCACGACGGCGCCGGAATCGATCATGCGCGCCGGCACGTCGTCGGCGCGGCGGCGCAGCAGATGGCCGGCGAGCCAGAACGCGGCGGCGGGAATGCCGTAGCCGTAGAGCAACCAGTTGAAGATCGGCGTCGTGCCGACGCGGTCGGCACCGACGATGCTCGGCTCCCAGACGAGGCGCGCCGCCACCAGCGCGCCGATGGCGGCGGCGAGCAGCCGCAGCGCCGGCAGCGGCCGCTTGTCCGCCACCCAGGCGATGCCCGGCACCATCAGCGCGAGCGCGACCGTGAGCCAGCCCTTCTCCAGCGCCATGGTGAGCGCGAGCGCGAGCGCGGCGACCGCGCCGGTGGCGGCGAGTGCGCCCGCACCCGCAACCCCCGGGCGCGGCGGCCGCTGGTCGAGCCGTTCGGTCGCGAGCGCGTAGAGCGCGCCCAGCAGCAGCGCGGTCGCCGCGAACGGGAGCGAGGGCTCGAAGCTCGCGATGCGGTAATAGAGCGCGGCGAGAATGGCGAGCGGGGTGAACACCGCGGCGGCGGCCCACATCAGCGGCACCAGCGGCCGCTCCGATCGTCCCTGCGCGAGGTATCCCGCGATGCCGAACAGCGCCGCGAACGCGCCGGCGAGCGCGAGGTGCCAGCCCACGTCCGCCTTCGGCGGCTCGGGCACGGCACCCGCGATCGGACCCGAGGGCAAGACCAGGTGCTCGAGATTGGGGTCGACCACCCAGCGCACGATCACCAGAACGGCGAGCAGCGCCGCGGTAGGGACCGCCGCGGCCGCCGCCTCCGCGCGCCACGCGATCGCAACGCTGGCGGCGACGAGCGCGGCGAAGGCTGCGAGCGCCAGCGGATCGTGCCGGCTCGCGAGCACCAGGACGCACGCGGCGATCAGATAGGCGGCGAGCGCGGCCGACGAGACGCCGTCGACCTCGCCCGGCGCGCCTTGCGGTCCGAGCCAGAGCCCGGCGACGATCAGCGCCGCCGCCAACGCGTAGCCCGCGACGACGTGGAACGTATGGGCGCCGAGCGCGTCGACGCCGCCGTCGAGCCCGGGCAAGGTCCACAGCGCGCCGGCGGCGACCGCCGTGAGCGCGAGCCAGCGCCAGAGGCGAAGCCGCGCGAGCGCGAAGGCGGCGGCGGTCGCCACCGCAAGATAGAGGTAGAGCGCCCAGTAGTCGGGCCGGTCGGAGGCAACGAGCAGCGGCGTGACATAGGCGCCGACGAGGCCGAGGCCGGCGAGCGCCGGTCCGTGCAGGAGCGCAGCCGCGAGGGTGGCGAGCGCCACCGCGCCGAGCAGGACGAAAGCCGAGCCCGGCGCCAGGAAGCCGTAGAGCGCATGGGCGGCGTAGACGTCCGCATAGGCGACGGTGGTGCCGGCCGCCGTCAGGATGCTCGGAATATGCGCGCTCGGCAGGCCGGAGAGGCCGGTGAGCCGTTCGGTCCTGCGCGCCCATTCGCCGGCGGCGACGAGCGCGAATGCCAGCAGCGCGCCGAGCGCGACCCGCACGGCAGGGCCGAGCAATCCCTGCGCGATCGAGTAGCGCACCAGAAAGATGCCGCCGAGCGCGACCGCGAGCCCGCCGACCCAGACCGCCCATTGCGTGCCGAGCCGCTCCTCGAAGCTCATCCTCGGCGCTGCGACGGCGGGTTGCGCCGGCGGCAGCGCGGGCGGGGATTCGGCGGCGATGGCCGGCCCGGCTTCGGGCGGCGGCGCGGCGCCCTGCGGCTCGACCGGCATGGGCGCGGCCGCCGCGGGAAGGGTTTCGGCGGCCCGCGCTTCCGGCGCGGCTGCGCCGCGGGAGGCGGCAGGGGCTGCCGCCGCGCGCTCGAGCGCTGCGAGCCGCAGCGCGAGGCGGTCGAGCTGCCCGGCGAGCGCGACCGACTTCACCAGCGCGACCATGGCGACGACCGGCACGCCCAGCACCAGCAGCGCGATCACCGCAAAGAGGAATTCCATGGAAATCGACCCAGCCCGTTCCGCTGCGATGCTATCGAGGGAGCAGCGGCGGTAAAAGCATCATGAAGCGCGCGCGCCGAGACGCAGTCCCGCCGCGGGGCGCTCCTGCAGAACCTCGCGGCGGAAACGGAACAGGGCCGCGGGCCGCCCGCCGGTCGCGGTCGAGGTCTCGCCGGTGGGCTCGACCAATGCCGCCGTCTCCACGAGGCGGCGGAAATTTTGCTTGTGCAGGTGCCGGCCGGAGATCGCCTCGACCGCGCGCTGCAGCTCCGTGAGCGTGAACTCGCGCGCCATCAGCTCGAAGATGACGGGGCGATATTTGAGCTTGGCGCGCAGGCGCGCGATCGCGGTCGCCAGGATGCGCCGGTGATCGAAGCGCATCGGCTCGCCCAGGCGGGGAAACGCGCGGCGCGCCAGCGCCGCTTCGCGGCCGTCGCGACGCGCCTCCTCGACCAGGCCGGCCTCGTACAGCAGCTCGTAGCGGTCGAGCACCTTTTCTTCGTCCCACGGGCTGCCGCCCGCGCCGAAGCACAGGCGCACCCGCTCGCGGCGGCCGAGCGCGCGGGCCGGCTCCGGCTTGCGCGAGCGCCCCGCCCATTCCGCGAGCAGCGGCAGGATGACCTCGTCGAGAATGTCCGGCCGCCGTTCGCGCCAATCCTCCCACGGGAAGAAGCGGTACCATGGCTCGAAGTCGGCGCCGGCGGCGTGCAGCGCCTTGACGTTTTCCGGCATGCGGGTGAGCGCGAGATAGCCGATGGAGACCACGTGCGCCCCGGTGTCGCCCGGACGCGCGTGACGGCCGCGGTCGCCGAAGGTGTAAAGCTGTTCCACGTAGCCGACGGCAAGTCCGGTCTGCGCCTCGACCCAGGCGCGCAAGCCGATCTCGAAGGTGCGGTGCGCCAGCGGATCGAACGGGCCGAAGGGAAGCCCGGCGCGGGTCTCGCGTGCGGGCGCTTCGCGTGCCTGCGTCTCGCCCTTGGCGCCGTCGCCGGCCACGAGGATGGCGGGCTCCTCCTGCTCCATCGTGACGATCGCGGCGGTGAGCCCGATCTCGATCGGGGTGAGGGGGGCGTCGGTCATGGCAGGAGTGTAGCAACGCAGGTTGCAATGGCGAGCGCCTCGCGTCCGACCCCCACCCGCTCGCTACGCTCGCGACCGACGCGCGCCCTGCGAGTAACACACGATACGGAACCGGACGACCGGCTCCCGGCGCGGGCGCCTGTCCGTTGCATCGAGGACGCAGCGAAGCGCGCCCTCGGCCGGGAGCCGGGTGCGTTGCCGCCGACGCGATTGGCTTTGCAGGCGACGTTAAACGATGCGCCGCTCGCGTCTTTCCATCTTCACGATTTCAAACAGCACAGTCTTCTTCGTTCCCGCGGCGCGTTGCTTGCGCCCGGGTTTGCTTGCCTTCCTCTTCTCAGCTTCCGGCCCCCAACCGAGGGGGCGGCGGAGCGCCGGGAGGCGGTATCCTCATTCCGTCGCGCTCGTAAGGCGCGACACCACGTTTGCGAGACGCGGCCGTCCGGGGGCAAACCGGAACGGGCCTCGCGGCGCTCCGCCGTGGCGGTTTTGGGCCCGCTCCGCGCTCTCCGTCTCCGCAGTTGCCTGCGGCTCCCGTTGCGCGGGCGACCTTCGCTGCCGGGTGTCGCGCCCGGTCGGCCGAAGGTCCCGAACCTCCCGGGCCCGGTTTACGAGCCGCGGCCGGGACGCCACATCCCGCTCCGCCTTCAGGATCGTCTCCGGAGACGCCCCTCGATGAGCGGGATGGCGAATCTCTAGCACGGCTTCCATTTGTAGTCAATAAATATATTCGCAACGTAGTCAGAAAAAGGCGGCTGCGGCGTCGGCCCGGAACGCCAGTTATTCGATGTCCCTGCGCAACGTGCCGCGCCAAGGGGCCCTGCCCGCCGGAAGCTTGGGGCGCTCGCTCATCGAAAGAACGGGTCGGTCTAGTCCAAATCCAGCCGGAACGGCACGCCTTCGTAGGCCATCGCGCCGCGGCCGATCGCGTCGATCGCCGCCACCATGCGGCCGTCGCGGCCAAGCATGCGGTCGGCGAGCGAGACGATGCGGGCGTTGGGCGTCGCCGTCGGCGAGGCGCGGCGCAGCTCGTCGGCGATCGCCTGCTCGTCGCGCCGCGGATTGAGCGCGCAGGCCGCCACATAGGCGCCGGCGGTCGAGCGGCTGATGCCGGCATAGCAGTGCACCACCATGGGCTTGTGCCGGTTCCAGCCGGAGACGAAGTCGATCAGCCGGCGCACGTGCTCGTCGCAGGGAATGACATAGCCGTCCATCGGCGCGCAGATGTCGTCCATTCCGAGGATGAGGTGGTTGACCTCGAGAATGGCGCGCGGGCGCTCCACCCGGTCGGTGTCCTTGAGCAGCGTGACGACGTGGAGCGCCCCGGTCGCTTCGACCGTGGCGTGGAGGCGCGAGAGCGAGCAGACGTGAATCATCGGTGTCGAATCGGTTGTGTCGCCGGAGCCGTTATTTTGCCCCTTATATGGTGACGAATCGTGACACGAAAGCGTCGAAAGACCGAGTTGTCATCCCCGCGCCGGGGGCCCGGTTCCACCGGCTCCGGAACTTGGGTCCCCGCTTGCGCGCATAGGCGCCAACGCAAGGACCACTCGGTCGTCATCGTCCGCGAAGTCTGTCGCGCAAAGGCGCGCAAGCTGACGATCCAGTCATCGCCGGACCCGGGTGAGGGGCACCGCTTCGGCCTGCGATCGGACGTTCATGCGTTGCAGGATGCGCGCTTTGGCGGGCATGACGGCGATGGGTGTTGCTTTCCGCTTGACTTGACGCCCGGGCGCTTGCGCGGCGGCAACATCGTGCCGGTCATCCGCCGGCGAGCTTGGCGAAGCGCTCCAGATACCGCCGTTCCGCCAGCTCCGCCGGCCACGGCGTGAGGTAGTCGCGCTCGATCGTGGCGGAGAATTTGGGCGGGGAACCGAAGAACCGGCGCGCCTCGGCCGAGGAGAATCCGGCAAGCCGCGTCGCCTCGAGATAGGCGGCGGCGCGGTCGGACGCCTTGATCAGGGTGGCGAGCTCGGCCGGCAGCGCGGCAGGGAGGCCGAAGCGCAGATGGATGGCGGCGAGAAGGCGCGCCTCCACCGCCTTGTAGGCGTCGCCGATCACCGCCTTGAACGGCGAGATCATGTCGCCGATGACGTATTCGGGAGCATCGTGGAGGAGAATGCCGAGCCGGCTCGCGCGGTCGAGGCGCGCGCGCTGGCGCGCGATGGTCTCGACCAGGAGCGAGTGCTGGGCGACGGAGAAGATGTGCGCGCCCTCGGTCTGCCCGTTCCAGCGCGCGACGCGCGCGAGCCCGTGGGCGATGTCGGCGATCTCGACGTCGAGCGGAGAGGGGTCGAGCAGGTCGAGCCGGCGCCCCGACAGCATGCGCTGCCAGGCGCGGAACGGCTCGGCTTGCGTCGCCGGTTTCGGCTTGGCCGCCATCGCGCTCAGCGGCCGGCGAGCTCGGCCAGGGGCGCGTGCCGGTGGCAGCTCACGAGATGATCGTTGACCATGCCGGTCGCCTGCATGAAGGCGTAGACGATGCTCGGCCCCACGAACTTGAAGCCGCGGCCGGCGAGCTCTTTCGAGATCCGGCGCGACAGCTCGGTCTCCGCCGGCACCTGCGAGGTGGAGCGGAAACGGTTGACCTTCGGCTTGCCGCCTACGAAGTCCCAGAGCAGCCGCGAGAAGCCGGGCCCCTTGTCCATGATCTCGAGATAGGCGCGGGCCGAGAGCAGCGTCCCTTCGATCTTCAGGCGGTTGCGCACGATGCCCGCGTCCTGCATCAGCCGCTCGACCTTCCTGGGCGCATAGCGCGCGATCTTCTCCGGCACGAAGCCGTCGAAGGCGCGGCGGAAATTGTCGCGCTTGCGCAGGATGGTGATCCAGGAGAGCCCGGCCTGGAAGCCGTCGAGAACGAGCTTCTCGAACAGCGCGCGATCGTCGTATTCCGGCACGCCCCATTCCTCGTCGTGATAGGCGACGTAGAGCGGATCCTGCCGCGGCCACGGACAGCGCTTGAGCCCGTCGGGATGGAGCAGGGGAGGGTTCATTCCGCGGCCTTGGCTTCCCCCGGCCAGGCGAACTGCGCCCAGGCCGGCTTGATGAGCCGCAGCTCGACGCCGCCGCTCGCGAGCGGCTGGCCGGCGGCGAGGGCGTCGGCGGCGCGGTCGAGGCGCAGCATGGCGAGCCCACGGCCCTGCGCCGCCGAGCCGAGCGTGCCGACCGTTCGCTCGCCGGCGCTCACCGGCGTGCCGGCTTCGGGCGCGAAGCCGTCGAAAGCGACAGGCACGACGCGGGTGCGGGCGCTGCCGCGGTGCTCGATGCGCGAGACCACCTCCTGCCCCACGAAGCAGCCCTTGTCGAAGTCGACGCCGCCGAGCTGATCCATGTCGGTCTCGTGCGGGAAGGCATCGCCGTAGCTGAAGTCGAGCCCGCCGCGCGGAACGCCGAGCGCGATCCGATGGGCCTCGTAGACCGCGGGCTCGACCAAGGTTGCGCCGAGATCGGCCGCGGCTTCGGCGGCAAGGTGGGGCGGCAGCATGCAGCGCAGGCCCAATGCCGGCAGCCGCGAGTCGGCGTAGCACAGGCCGTAGTCGGTGGCGGCGGTGCCGTCCCAGATCGCGAGCACGCCGAGCGTTTCGGACAGGTCTTCCACGATGAGCTGGGCGCGCAGCTTGTAGAAGTTGAGCCGCTGCACCAGCGTCAGGGCGAGCGCGCGCGGGCAGTCGAGGAAGAAGCCGCCGCCGTCGGCGGGCGGCGCCTCCGCCAGCAGAAAGTCGACGATGATCTTGCCCTGCGGGGTGAGCAGCGCGCCGAAGCCCGCGCGCTCCGGCGACACCTTGTCGACGTCGACCGTCACCAGCCCGTTGAGGAACTTGCGTGCGGCGTCGCCGGCGACCTTGACCACGCCGCGGTCGGGAAGAAGCGCTGCCTGCATGCTCGCTGCTTGATCGCTGCTCGATCGGGTTGCTATCGGGACTTGCCAGATGCCGCTAGTGTCCCGATTCCGAAGTTCGCATCATTAAGCGGCACTCTCGTTGGCGAACTTCGGAATCGAAGGACGCTAGCAACTTATTGATCCGGTGTGGCTTTGGTTCAGAAGTCCGCATTTCGGACTTGCCGCGAGTATTGATGCGGACTTCTGAATCGCCACACTGGTAAACCTAAGGCGCTCGTGCAACGGTCACAAGGGCGGCGGATTGGAATGTCGGCAAGCTACGACCTCGTGCTCAAGGGCTGCACCGTCGTCAATCACGACGGCGAAGGCGTGCGCGACCTCGCCGTCGCCGGCGGCCGCATCGCCGCGATCGGCGACCTCGCGGGAGCCGCGGCCGCGTCGGTGATCGACTGCCGCGGCCTGCACGTGCTGCCCGGGGTGATCGACACGCAGGTGCATTTCCGCGACCCCGGCCTCACCCACAAGGAGGACCTCGAATCGGGCTCCCTCGGCGCGGTCATGGGCGGAGTGACTGCGGTGTTCGAGATGCCCAACACCAGCCCGACCACCACCGGTGCCGCGGCGCTCGCCGACAAGGTTGCGCGCGCGCATCACCGCATGCATTGCGATTTCGCGTTTTTCATGGGCGGCACGCGCGAGAACACGCACGAGCTCGGCGCGCTCGAGCGGCTGCCCGGCTGCGCGGGGGTCAAGGTGTTCATGGGCTCCTCCACCGGCTCGCTGCTGGTCGAGGACGACGCCGGCGTGCGCGCGATCCTCGAAGTCATCCGGCGGCGCGCCTCGTTCCATTGCGAGGACGAATACCGGCTCGCGGAGCGCAAGCACCTGCGCGTGCCCGGTGATCCGCGCTCGCATCCGGTCTGGCGCGACGAGCTCGCCGCGCTCCAATGCACGCAGCGCCTGGTGCGGCTGGCGCGCGAGACCGGCAAGCGCGTGCACGTGCTCCACGTCACCACCGCGCAGGAGATGGAGTTTCTCAAGGACCACAAGGACGTGGCCTCGGTCGAGGCGACGCCGCATCATCTCACGCTGGAGGCGCCGCAATGCTACGAGCGCCTGGGCGCGCTGGCGCAGATGAACCCGCCGGTGCGCGAGGGCCGCCACCGCGCGGCCATCTGGCGCGCGCTCGCGCAGGGCGTCGTCGACGTGCTCGGCTCCGACCACGCGCCGCACACGCGCGAGGAGAAGGCGCAGCCTTATCCGGCAACGCCGTCGGGCATGACCGGGGTGCAGACGCTGGTGCCGGTCATGCTCGACCACGTCAATGCCGGGCGGCTCTCGCTCATGCGCCTCGTCGATCTCACCAGCGCCGGGCCGGCGCGCCTGTTCGGGATCGCGCGCAAGGGCCGCATCGCGGTCGGCTACGACGCCGATCTCACGGTGGTGGACCTCAAGCGGCGCGCGACCATCACCGACGGCTGGATCCGGTCGCGCGCGGGCTGGACGCCCTATGACGGCGTGACCGTCGCCGGCTGGCCGGTCGGGACCTTCGTGCGCGGACACCGCGTCATGTGGGAGGGCGAGCTCGTCGCCGCCGCGCGCGGCGAGGCGGTGCAATTCCTGGAGACGCTGGCGGGCGGCTGAAGGCAAATGCCGCCACGAATGCGCACTGTCTCGCGGTGCCTGCGCAAGTGTGGCCGCAAGCTCGCATGTCATCCCCGCGAAAGCGGGGATCCATACTGCAGGAAGCGCAGGTTGGGGCACGATGGGTCCCCGCTTTCGCGGGGACGACAGCCAGGAGAGAACCGCGTCAATCCCCGGCGACGAAGAAATGCCAGGTGCCGTCGGGCCCGATGCCCAGGCGGTAGAAGGAATAGACGCCGAACGCCAGCATGTCCTTGTAGTCGGCGCCGGTGACGATGCGGAACAGCTCCACCTTCTGCTGCGGCGTGAGCGCGGTGAGCGACATGCGCACGAAATAGGGCCAGACATACATTTCCTGCCGGGTGCCTTCGTCGACGCGCACGAAGCCGAGCTCGAGGATCAGCGTGAGGATCGAGAGCACCTCGACGCCGTCGGAATCCGGATAAGTCGCCTTCCAGAACGCGACCGGATCCTTTTCGTCGGTGAATGCGAAGACCGGCTTGGCCTCCTTCACGAGCGCCGCGAGCTGCTCGAGCTCGCCGCTGCGGGCGGCGGACAGAATGCGTTCCCGGGTGCGCGCCACCGCTGCCGGCAAGCGCGACAGATCGGTGATGATCTCGGGCACGGACGCGGGCGCCAGGGGAAGCACGTGGCCCGGCGGCTTGCTCTGCTTGCCGCCGGAGGTCTGCGCAAGCGCGCTGCCGCTCGCGACGAGCGCCAGCGCCAACAGGCTGAGGCCAATGCGCAGCATGGGTGGGGGCCGCCGATTGAGACGATGCCACTCTACCAGAAGCGCGGAATCGATGGCGAGCGCCGCAATTCCGCACCGGCGCAGCGCCCGGCGCGGTTTAGCCGGTTTTTTGATTGGCGCGTGATCTTTTCCGAAAACCGGTTCCCACTTTTCGGGATCACGCGCTATTGCCGGCGCGGGGCGAGCGAGAACTCGCCGTTGCGGATGCGCACGGCGAGGCCCTCGGCGAAGCGTGCGGCCGCTTCCTCGCCGTAGGTCGAGACGAACTCGGCAAAGGCGGCGAACAGGCAGGCCTGCGCCAGGCAATCCCCGTCGATGCCCTCGATGCGTGCCTCAATCCAGGCCGCGTGCAGGTAGCCGAGCGCGGCCCGTTTCTGTTCCTGGTCGGGAGCCTGCCCAGGAGCCTCGATCGCTCGTGCTGTCATGTCCATATCGATGTGCGGCCGGATTGCGCGGTGGCGGCACGTTAGCATGCGGCCCGCGCGCGCCTAGAGCGCACCTGGAGGAACGGTTAATGCGCGATCCGGCGTAACGGCAAAAGCCGCCCGCGGGGACGGCCGCACGATCAATTGGCGTAGCGCGCCGTCATCTCGCGGGCGATCTTCGAGCCCTCTTCGAGATAGCGGCGGATGACCACATCGGCCGCCGGCGTGCAGGTGCGGTAGGTCTGCTGGTAGCCGCGATAGCCGCGGTTGAAGCTGGCGATCATGCGGGCGCGCCGGTCGCCGCCAGGGGCCTCGGCATCGATGATGGCCAGCATCTCGTTGCGCCATTTCATGCCTTCGTTGGCGCCGCAGAGATTGCGCAGATAATGCAGCGCGCCGAGGATCTCGGCGAGACGCTGGAGGCTGCCGTCGAAGGGCGCGGCGGCACCTTCGGCGCGCGCGGGCGGGGCCGCTGCCGCGAGCGCGGCGGCGACCGAAATGGCGATCAGCACGCGTCGTAACATCATGCCTGCTCCGCGCCGACCAGCCCGCGGCGCGGCCGATGGCGATGCTGCCGGGATTGTCGCGGCCCAACCGGACGGAAAAAAGGCACCCCGGACGGGGCTCAACCGGCCTCGCGCAGCCGGTCGAAGGCCGCCGCCACGATCTCCGCCAGGCCGGGCGTGGTCGACAGGCCGGCGATCCCGGCGGGGTCGAGCCAATGCGCCTCGCTGAGCTCCTCGTTGAGCACCGGCTCGCCCGCGCGCCAGCGCGACGCGAAGCACAGGATGATGAAGTGCCGCTCCACCCGGCCGTCGGCGTCGCGCACGATGGTTTCGCGGAACCCGGCGAGCGCGACCGGCTCGATCGCCATGCCGGTCTCCTCGCGCACCTCGCGCGCGACCGCTTCCGTCAGCGTCTCGCCGACCTCGACCACGCCGCCGGGCAGGGTGAACAGGCCGTTGGCGGGCGGGCGCGCGCGCCGCACCACGAGGACCTTGCCGTCCCGCACGATGGCCGCGCTGGCGGCGAGATAGGGCCGCTCGGGATACGATCTTGCATCCGCCATGGCGGTGACGCTCCGCGCCCATTATCTACAGGAATTCGAGCGGGGTCGCCTTCCGCCGGCCGCAAGATATGGTTAGTGCAGCCGCGGGAGCGAAACAAGCCGCGAGGCCAAGGCGAGACACGTCCCGATGTGCGGCCGCTACATGGTGCTGTCCTCGCCGGAAGCGTTCCGGCGCCTGTTCGGCTATCCGGAGCAGCCGAATTTTCCGCCGCGCTACAACGTGGCGCCGACCCAGCCGATCGCGATCGTGCGCGTCGCGGAGGGGCGGCGGCAATTCGCGCTGGTGCGCTGGGGCCTGATCCCGCCGTGGGTCAACGACCCGCGCAAGTTCACGCTGCTCATCAATGCGCGCGTCGAATCGGTGAACGACAAGCCGGCGTTCCGCAACGCCATGCGCCGGCGGCGCTGCCTCGTCCCCGCCGACGGCTTCTACGAGTGGAAGGACGACGGCAGCGGGCGCAAGCGGCCTTATGCCGTGCGCCCGAAGGACGGCACGCCGATCGCGTTCGCCGGGCTGTGGGAAACCTGGAGCGGGCCGAACGGCGAGGAAATGGAGACCGCCGCCATCGTCACCACCGACGCCAACCGCGAGCTCGCCCGCCTGCACGACCGCATGCCGGCGATCGTGCCGCCCGACGCGTTCGAGGCGTGGCTCGACTGCGCCAATGTCGACGCCGTGACCGCCGCGGCGCTGTGCGTTCCCGCGCGCGACGACCTGCTCGAAGCCTACGAGGTCTCGCCGGCGGTCAATCGCGCGGAGAACGACGGGCCTGATTTGCTCGCGCCTCTCGCGGAGGCGGCGCCGCCTGCCACGGCCGATGCGGCCGCCCCTGCCGAGCGCGAGAAGAAACGCAAGACCGACGAGCGGCAGTGGTCTCTGTTTTAAGTGGTTTGTTCTGAGTGCGCGTGACCCTGCTGCGGCTATCGCTACAGCACCTTGCCCGGATTGAGGATGCCCTTGGGATCGAGCGTGCGCTTGAGCGCGCGCATCAGCTCGTAGGCGACCGGGTCCTTCACCTTCGGGAGGAGCTCGCGCTTGACCACGCCGATGCCGTGCTCGGCCGAGATCGAGCCGCCGTGCCTGCCGACCACCGCGAACACCGCGGCGTTGACCTCGTCCCTGCGCTTAAGGAACGCGGCCTTGTCGGCGCCCACGGGCTGCGTGACGTTGTAATGGATGTTGCCGTCGCCGAGATGCCCGAACGGCAGCGGGCGGCTTCCCGGGATCAGCTTGGTGACGGCGGCGGTGGCCTCGGCGATGAAGGCCGGCACGGCGGCGACGGGCACCGACACGTCGTGCTTGATCGAACCGCCTTCGTAGCGCTGCACCTCGCCGAACAGCTCGCGGATGCGCCAGAACATCTTGGCCTGCT
Organism: uncultured Alphaproteobacteria bacterium; assembly: GCA_963758945.1. Taxonomy (GTDB): domain Bacteria; phylum Pseudomonadota; class Alphaproteobacteria; order Rhizobiales; family Xanthobacteraceae; genus VAZQ01. Next base: position 1,042,543 of record CAVWXY010000006.1, read on the forward strand.
CGAGGCTCTCGGCGATGGTGGCGTCCGCGACGAGGCCGCGCTCCAGGCCCTCGGCCAGGATCTCCTCCAGCACCGCTCGCAGGCCGGAGCGCGCCTGCGAGGAGAGCTCGATCAGCACGTACCAGGGATGCGGCTGCGGCAACGGATCGCGGCAGCCCGCGCCGTGGCGCAGCACCATCTCGATGCCCATGCGCAGCATCAATTCGAAGCTGGTCACGCCGCCGGCGGTGCGCTCGCTCGCCAGCCCGAACAGGTCGAGCGCCGCCTGCGGCGACGGCACCCCGACGAAGGCGGTCTCCACCGAGCGCGGGCGCGGAATGAGCCGCAGCACCGCCGCGGTGATGATCCCGAGCGTGCCCTCGGCGCCGATGAACAGGTCCCTGAGATCGTAGCCGGTATTGTCCTTCTTGAGCTTGTTGAGGTCGTGCAGGACGCGCCCGTCGGCGAGCACCACCTCGACGCCGAGCGCGTGCGAGCGGGCGATGCCGTAGGCGAGCGCGGCGGTGCCGCCGGCATTGGTCGAGAGGTTGCCGCCGATGGTGCAGGTCCCCTCCGACGGCAGCAGCTGCGGGTAGAGCCGGTCCGCCGCCGCCGCCGCCTCGCGCGCCCGCTGCAGGGTGACGCCGGCCTCGCAGGTCATGGTGTTGGAGACCGGGTCGACCTCGCGGATGCGGTCGAGGCGGTTGAGCGAGAGCACGATCTCGCCGTGCTGCGGGATCTGGCCGCCGACCAGGCCGGTATTGCCGCCCTGCGGCACGATCGGCGTGGCGGTGGTGTCGGCGAGCTTGAGGATTTCCGAGACCTCCGCGACCGAGCCCGGCCGCAGCACCACGGGGGTGCGGCCGCGGAACATGTCGCGCATCTCGACGAGGTAGGGCGCCTGCGCCTGCGGATCGGTGATGGCGTGCTTCTCGCCCACGATCGCGACGAAGCGCGCGAGCAGGGCGGGAGCCACGACTGCCGGGGACTTCGAGAGCATCAGACCATTTCCGCGCGATGGGTCACATCATGCCAAGGATCGTATACGACAACGCCCGTGCCGGCGAAATGTCGCGCGTTGCGGGAAACGAGAGTAAGATCATGAACGCGTGCTGTCGCCGCAATTAGGAGGTCCGCCGCGTCGCGCGTGCTGCCCTTGGCTCTTAGCCGCCGCGACAACCTTAGCCAAACTATCAGAATTTCGATGGTGAGGGGCAGCGTGCGGCTGCCAAAGGAGTCCACGATCTCGGCATCGATCCATTGCGTGAGTTGCCTGCGCTTTGCATCGTCGCGAGCGGACGACGCGCTATCCCGCAGTTCCGCCAACGTGACAATGCTGATCGCGGTGTCCACGCTTGGTCTGGCGGCGATCCAACCTGCAACCCTGGAGCTCGGTCTGTCCCGCACAGCTTCGGAAACGACGTTGGTATCAAGCAGCCACTTCACGTTTCGTCCTTGTCGAAGAAACTCGCGTCGAAAATCTCTCGACGCTTGTCGCGAAAGGCCATACCTACCTTGCGTTTGAATTGAACGCCCTCGGCCGCACCGCGATATTTCTTCGACCTCTCGACGAAGCCGGCAAGGGTCGGCTCCTCGGGCGATTTCGCGCGGATCTCGAATCTCTCCGGATCGACCACGACGACGGCATCCTTGCCGTGCACCGTGACCTGCTGGGGTTGGCCGCTGCGCGCGCGACGTACGACTTCGGAGAAGCGCGCTTTTGCGTCTTGCAGTTTCCACCGGTTGGCCGTCACTCGCTCCTCCTGACTAGTCAGACTAGATTACTCGTGTCCGGCCCGGGCCGCAAGGCGCAGCCCTTCTATCGCGATCCAGAGCGCGGCGCCGCGGCGCGCGCGAGGCGGTCGTTGATCGCCTCGCCCAGGCCTTGGTGCGGCACCGGCATCACCGCGATGCTCGCAACGCCGGCGGCGTCGAGCGCGCGCAGGTGCGAGAACAGGTTGGCGGCGGCCTCGATCAGGTCGCCGCGCGGCGAGAGGTTGAGCACCGCCGCCGCGCGCCCGGCGCCGCGCGCCGGTGCCGGCCCGAAGGCGAGCAGCGCCTCGCCCGCCGCCACGCTCTCCGCCTCGAGCCGCAGCCGCGCGCGCGGCGCGTAGTGCGAGGCGAGCTGCCCGGGCGCGAGCGGCAGTTCGTCGCTATCGGCCGATGCGGCGGCGGCCGGCGGCGGCACGCCCAGGGGAACGAGCCGTTCGATGTCGGCGCGCGCCAGCGCGCCGGGCCGCAGCAGCACCGCGCCGTCGAGGCAGGCGACGATGGTCGATTCCAGCCCCATCGGGGTGGGCCCGCCGTCGACCACGAGCTCGATGCGCCCGCGCAGGTCGGCGAGCACGTGCTGCGCGGTGGTGGGCGAGACGTGGCCGGAGCGGTTGGCCGAGGGCGCCACCACCGGGCGGCCGAAGGCCGCCAGGATCGCGCGCGCGAGCGGATGGCTGGGCACGCGCACGGCGATGGTGTCGAGGCCGGCGGTGGCGAGCTCGGCGACCGCGCAGGGCGCGCGCCGCGGCAGCACCAGGGTGAGCGGCCCCGGCCAGAACGCCGTCGCCAGCCGCTCGGCGGCGGGGCCGAAGCTCCCGAGCGCGCGCGCCGCGGCGAGATCGCCGACGTGCGCGATCAGAGGGTTGAACGCGGGCCGGCCCTTGGCCTCGAAGAGCCGCGCCACCGCCTCGCCGTGGGTGGCGTCGGCGCCGAGCCCGTAGACGGTCTCGGTCGGGAAGGCGACGAGGCCGCCGGCCGCGAGCGTGCGCGCGGCCGCCTCCGCCGCCGCTGCGGCGCCGGCCGCGTCAGCTTGCGCCGCGATCACGCGGGTCGCGGGCGGCGCGGTCATCGGGGAATCTCGACCCTCGGCATGGTGTTGCATCCCTGCGCTTGCGCAGCGCTAACTCGAGACAGAAAGCATGATCGCTGCCCTGTCATGCCCGCGACAGCGGGCATCCAGTAACACGTGAACGTGCGGTCCGCTGCCGAAGCGGTGCCTCCGCCCCAGTCCGGCGATTACTGGATCGTCCGCTGTCGCGGACGACGACAACCGAGGGCCCCTCAAGTTCGCGCCCATCCGCGCTTGCGGGCGTTCGGGGACACGGGCTATAAGGGCGCCCTTGCGGCGGAGTGTAGCGCAGTCTGGTAGCGCACCTCGTTCGGGACGAGGGGGTCGCAGGTTCAAATCCTGCCACTCCGACCAGCTTTCCCGAAATATCAAGCCTTTCCGATGCTGTAACATGGACGCTTGATATCTGTCGGGACAGCTATCGAGTGAGGCCAAGAGACCGTGCAAGGGGCGAAATACTCCGGGTGCATCCGCACTGTCTGATGTTCTTTATGGACAACACGGGCCACGAGGAATTCGCCGATCCCAATTTTCAAGGCATTGAAGAGATGACCGGCAAAAAGATGCCACAGTCGTTTGGGCTGTTCGTGACGCCTGATGGTTATGAGACACAACGGGAAGCCCAGCGAATGCAGATACGGCGCGACGTACTCTCGGAGCGGGTAGGCGTCTTTCTGATCTGCCTTGGCACTCTCTTGAGCGGCTACGCTGCGATGGTTGCTCGCCTGCTCTCTTCGGCCGGATGAGCAACCAGGACTTCCCGCACGTCGTCGAGTTGCCGTTGCCGTCTGGCGGGTTCGGCCCTTGCATCATTGCAATCAACACGATCCACCGTGAGCGCGCCATCCCTATTGGCTGCGGTCGCGGCCGCAACGAAGGACAGCAATTGTATATCCGCTTCTGCTTTGCTGATGTCGCCGCCGCGTTCGCCTCGCACTTCGGCGGAAAGTGGTTTGGCCCGCCAAAGCAGAAGCCATGACGACAATCAAACTCCGACCGCAAGAACGCGAGCTTATCGAACTGACCCTCGAAGACTTGCGCCACATCGCAAAGGAGACGGCTCCTGACTGTGATGATCATCAGCTTCGAAGGGTCAGCGTCCAGTTGCGCAATTTGCTAATTGAGGACTGCCTGGTTCAAAGCTGGAAACTGCTCCAGCTGCAACCAAAGTCGCCCATCATAGTAGCACCTCGACTCCGAACAGATGGGTTGGGACCGGGAGACTTTGCGGTTGCTGGTAGTGGAAACGTAGCCGGCATTTCAATCGGTAACATTCGATTACAGCAACGGGCGCTCTCGCCGGAAGAAATCAAGCTAATACCAAGTCCCACTGATCAGAACCCATGGGCCCATTGGCGCAAACCTATGGACATGATGCGCCAGGGCTGATCGACGAGCCTGTTCCAGGCCGCGCAGCAATGGTCGACGAGATCGTCGTATGATTTGAACACGCGGTTTGAGAGCCAGTTTTCCCGCATGAACTGCCAGACGTTTTCGACCGGGTTAAGCTCGGGGCATTTTGGCGGCAGCAGAATGATGGTGATGTTGGCCGGGACGACGAGGCGTGTCGACATATGCCAGCCAGCTTGGTCGACCAAGAGGATGGCGTGGGCGGCGGGCGCAACGGCCGCTGCGATTTCCGCCAGGTGCAAGTTCATCGCCTCGGTGTTGCAGGCAGGCAAGATCAGGGCTGCGCCCTTGCCCTCCTTCGGGCAGACCGCACCGAAGATGTAGGTGGAGGCAGTACGCTGGTCGCGGGGCGCGCTGGGGCGGGTGCCGCGCTTGGCCCAGCGGCGGGTGATCTTGTTCTTCTGGCCGATGCGGGCCTCGTCGGCGAACCAGATTTCTATCGTGTCGCAGGGACGTGCCTTCTGGCGGGCGACGGCTTCCAAATGCGCCGGGAAGCTTTTTTAAAATCCTCGATCGCACCCTCGGCTTGAGCATGGTGGCGCGGTCGGGCCGAGAGTTTGCGGTAGCCCATGGCGCGCAGCTCCCGGCTGAGCGTCTGTTTGGCGACCGTGATGCGGAATTCCTCGAAGATCCATTGTACCAGATCGATCAGCCGCCAGCGCACCACGCCGTGCACCGCCGGGATCGGGCCACTCTCGATCATACGGGCGATGGCTTGGCGTTGCACGGCATTGAGCTTGGGTGGGTGACCCGGCGACTTGCCATCCAGGAGACCGTCAGGGCCGCGCGCGTTGAAGCGCAACACCCAGTCACGGACGATCTGCAATCCGACACCGCCGATCTTCGCGGCCTCGCTCCGCCTCGCGCCGTCATAGATCGCCGCAAGAGCCAGAAGTCGGCGGGCCTGAGGGCCGTCTTTCGTCCCCCTTGCCAAACCACGCAGCTGCGACGCTTCAAAATCACGGCGTAATGGAATTGGACCCGACATGACGAACCTCCTTACGTTCGCCATGTTGAATCTGACTCGCCTCAATTCGGGAAGCGCCAAAGAGTCATGATTTCAGAAATACGGTATAAGATACGAGCAGGAGAAGGTCGATATCGAATACCAATTTAGCTTATCCGACTATAAGGAGTCGTGCGCACTTTACATGCGCGGACAAAAAGTGTCACGGCGACAGCTCGTGCAATACGTCGCGAACAAGAAAGGCGGAGCTCATCTCGACCACACGAGAAAGAAGGACGACCAGGCTTATCGTGCCTTGGACGCGGCGGTAGGAAGCGGCTTCTGGTTTGGGGCCGGACCGGCTGCCGGGAAAAACCCGGTTTATCTGGAGCTGCTTTCCATAGGTCAGAACCTCACCAGCTCTCCAGACATCAGGCGGTTTATAGACGGTGCATCTCGCGCTATGGCGAACGATTAAACGGAAGAGAACAGGCGAAGCGATTTGATCAGCGAGACGGACAGGACAACGGAAGAAGGCTGCCGAACGCGAGCGGGACGCCCTCCCCATCATCGCCCGCCGCCGCAGCGAATCGTGTCAGAGCAACAGAATCATCGTCCGCACAAGCCATCAACTGACTTTTGCAACAATATCTGCCAGGAGCGGACTCTTGTGCGGCAAGAAAAAAGATGATGCCCCCTTCCGCCTGCGCGCAAGCCTAATGTAGCGTTTCCTTGGAGCCGCCAGCGGGAGGTGCCGAATCCCAACTGTTGCAACGGCGGCAAAGGGGCCATCGGCGGGCCTCCACCCAAGGGTACCGCGCCCATGCCAAAACTCTACGAAGCCCTCGCCGAAGCGTTCCTCGCGGAGGGAGTCGACACGCAGTTCGTCCTGATGGGCGACGGCAACATGCACTGGTCCACCGCCTTTGCCAAACTGCCGGGCGTACATACCGTCCACGTCAGGCACGAGCACAGCACCGTTGCGGCGGCGACGGCCTACAACGTAGCCACCGGCAAGGTCGCCGTTGCCTCCGTCACGTGCGGCCCCGGCGTGACCCAGTTGATGACGGCGCTGCCGGCCGCGGTTCGCGCCCGCCTGCCGATGGTGGTGTTCGCCGGCGAGTCGCCCATCAACGCCAAATTCTACAATCAGCACATCGACCAGGCGCCCCTGGTGACGGCGACCGGGGCGCATTACATCGCCGCGCACAGCGTGCCGCGCATGATGGACTACGTGCGCGAGGCCTTCCACGTCGCCAAGTACGAGCGGCGGCCGGCGGTGCTGGGCATTCCCTACGACCTGCAGAAGGTCGAGCACATGGCCAACCAGCCCTACGAGACCTCGGCGATGTACCAGCCCAAAGTCGGGCGCATGCACCCCGATCCCGAGGTCGTGGCCGAGGCCGTCGAGCGGCTGGCCGCGGCAAAGCGGCCTATCGTCCTTGGCGGCCGCGGCGTGTTGTGGTCCGGCGCACGCGATGCGGTGATCAAGCTCGCCGATCGCTGCGGCGCATTGCTCTCCAACACGCTGCCGGCGCGCGGTCTCTTCCACGACCATCCGTTCGGGCTCGGCACCACCGGCAGCTACTTCACGTCGTTGGGCAGGGAGATGTACGAGTCCGCGGACGTCGTGCTCGCGGTTGGCACGAGCCTGTCCTACTACGTCGGTGGCGGGCACTACTTCACAAAGGCCTGCAAGATCCAGTTGGATGATGCCCCGCGCGGCTTGCGCGATGGGCAGAAGGCCGCCGACATCTACGTCAGATCAGATGCGCTCATCGGCATCGAGGCAATCCTTGCCGGCCTCGACCAGAAGCTGGGCGTCGGCAAACCGACGGCGGCGGCTATACGCACGAAAGAGCTGGCGCATCGCATCGCGACCGAGCCGGCGGACGCGATGCCGTTCGACATCGCGCCGGGGGTGCTGGATCCACGCGAGGCGATCCGAGCCATCGACGCGGTCGTTCCAAAGGACTGGGACATCGTCGTCGGCGGCGGCCATCAGGCCTATTTCAACACCCAGATGCGTGGCAGGCCGGCGGAGCGCTACACGACGGTCCGTGAATTCGGCGCGGTCGGCAACGGCCTGTCGTATGCGCTTGGGGTTGCGGCTGCGCGCTGGCAGGGCCGCGAGGGCAAGATCGTGCTGTTCGAAGGAGACGGCGGGCTCTTGTTCCATATCCAGGAGCTCGAGACGCTCAAGCGTCAAGGATTTCGCATCCTGATCTGCGCGATGAACGACGGCGGATACGGCTCGGAGTTTCACAAGCTGCGCGCCGACGGCCTCGACGATAGCTTGGCTGTGTTCGGCCGGCCCGCGCTCGAAAAAATCGCGCGCGGCTTCGACCTGCGCGGCCACGAGATCCGCGATGTGTCGGTCATCCCGAAACTGTTCGCCGACTTCGCCGCGCAGGGCGAAAGCGAAATGTGGAACATCCAAATCTCCGACCAGGTCACGGCGCCGGTGATCCGCCAGACCATCAAGCGCGGGCACGGCAATATGTGAGCATTTCGATCAGGTCTGCCTTGTTGGTGTGTCGCTGGGAACGCCTTGTAGTTTCTGAAGCGTCTCCGGAGCGGCAATCTCCGGCCTCAGGCCGTAGCGGCGAATACCGCGGCACGATGCGACTGCGGCAGGAACGCGTAGACCTTGTGTCTCTTCCGGTTGAGCGCCAGGGTGTGAGCCCCCGCTTCCGTCGTGACTACCTCGTCGCGGCGCATGGCGCCGATATCGATGACGTCGATGACCCCGGGATTGCCGATCGCGACGTAGAGGCGACCGGATTGCGGATGCAGGAAAACGACGTCGGGCGCGCCGCTCAGTGGAACATCGGCGAGCACAGTCTGGTAGCGCACCTCGTTCGGGACGAGGGGGTCGCAGGTTCAAATCCTGCCACTCCGACCAGCTTTCTCAGAAAAAATGAGCTGCGGGGCCTGATATGGGGCACGAAATGACCCGTTCTGTTGTGTCCGTTCTCGTTACAGGGTTCCGCCGCCAACGCCTTAATCACGACGCAGCCGCACCGCCCCTCGGCTCGAACCGCGCTCCAATCCAGTCGAGCGTAGTTGCTCCCAGCGCTCAGGCGTCGAGCAAAACATCCTTCTCACGCTCAGGTGAGCGTAATCACGGTCCCAGCGTGAGCCGCGGATCGTTCTCGGGCGCGGTCGACGTGGCGGCGCGATTTCGCGCGGCGGTATAGGGTCCGCGATGTCCGCGATCCTCATCGCCCTCGTTCTGGGCATGCCGTCGCGCTCGCCGTCGGCGCGCGTCGCACGTTTCTGCGGCGCGGTCGGCGTGGTGCGCCGATCGCGGTCGTTGTCACCTTTGATCTCGCACTGCCTTCTATCGTTGAGTCGATACCGGAGACGCCGCCTGGGGCTTTATGCCTCGATGCTTCAACCACCATCCATCGACGACCTGCATATAGTGCGTCGTGGTAAGCAGGAGCTTGGACCGGTTCGCTTCCATTGGAGCGATAAGCGTTTCCTCAATCTCTTTCTTGATCGCTCCCAGCCATTGCTCGGCGCGCATCGCTCGGCTCTCAAGACGCTCGACCTCGGCTTCTAATTCGCTGATCCGATCTTCGGCAGTTCGCAGCTAAAGCGAGAGCCTATGCGCCACGGTCATCGCTCGCTCGACGTTCTCCTTCGAGATGTCCGCTGCTTCTTTGAGTAGATCAATCACGGCGTGCCCGGCTTGATCAATCGGTTCAGCTTCGGCTTCACGATCTGCCCAGGTGACGGATGAAAACGAACCGCCCCTCTTCAACGCGGAGGATTTTCTTTTTCCCTCTGAGCTAGAAACGCAATGGCCGTTCGGCGTGCTTCAGCTAAGTCGGACGGCAGGCCGACGTGCTCGAGGGCTACTTCATTGTCGATGGTGAATTGGTAGGTTTCGTATGTTTGGCGGTTCACTACAAAAATAGTGGGATGTTCGTGGCGCACGACGTGAAAGCTCATGCTCCCCTCCCCAGCATCAAAACGCGCACGGCAAGCGTGCCTGCCGGTCGTTAACGATTTCTTACTCGCCACTTCATGCACGGTTCCCCAACCCGGACCGGCATAGCCAGCACCGCTTCCGGGACCCGACGAAGGCAAAAATTAGAAGATTTTTCGCAAAGAAGGGCAGCGGGACAGACCCAATCGCCCGTGCCGCAACTGAAGCGCCGGCGGGCCCCGTAGGGCGGTTGCGGAGCTTTGAACGGCGAGGCCGGCGCGCCCTTGCTCACATCCAAATCACGTCGGCGGGATCACGAACGCCATAGCATGTGGAGCGCGAGCGAGCATTCGACCCCGGTCCGAGCTAATAGCCACGCCGCCCCAGGAGAGCCGCTATCGCACAATCAACACAAAATACGAGTAGCATCACCGTTCCATCGATCGATTGGGTGAGGGTTATCCATGGCCGATCCTGCGGCGCAGCCGGCGAGCAGAAGATGCGGCCGACGATGACGCCGTGCTCAATCACGTCGTAATTGTCACTCCTCCAACTGCCTGAGGGGCCTGGCCTCGCGGTTGACCATGTGCCCGAGGCCAGACCTGATCGTTGCCCGCGAGGAGATGCCCGCGGATACGCCGGAAGCCCGGCGTCATGCGATGCCTCATATTCGCCTTATCCGGGACCGATGAACTTTTTCTTCATCGCGGGGAAGACGGGGGAGTGGATGAAGGCGGTCTCGCTTGGCGTCATCCTGGCCATCACAGCCACCTTGGCGCACGCAGAAGACAGGGCGGAGACGATCTCGCGGTACCGGCGCGAGCACGGCCTCTCTGCCGTCAAGACCGACCCGCATCTCACGGCGATCGCTGAGCGACAGGCAAAGGCGATGGCCGAGTCCGGCATCATGGATCACAGCGTAGCCGGCTCGTTTTCGTCCCGTATCTCGGGCGCGCATACGGGCGTAGCGGCGGAGAACATCGCGGCCGGCACCAAGACATGGGCCGAGACGTTCCGCTCCTGGCAGAAATCACCGGGTCACAATGCAAATCTGTTGCAAGCCCGCGCCGACAGCGTCGGAGTCGCCGTTGCCCGCAACGATCAGACCCGTTACAAGACGTACTGGGCGATGGTGATCGCGGACAAGTCACCGAAAAAGAAGGACCGCAAGGTCGCGGCACAAGAGAAAAATGCGGAGCGCCACGAGAGTTCAATAAACTCTGAAAACCCGCTCACGACGGTGAAGAATTTCGTCTGCAAGTATCTGTGCTGATAGCCGAGGCGTCGGCGTCCGACGCGGGCGCTGCAGGCCTGGCTCGGCCACAAGAACATTCAGCACACGGTGCGCTATACTGAGCTGGCGCCCGATCGTTTCAAGAGTTTTTGGCGGAGCTGACAATGGCGAAACCCTGGAAAACAGACCTTTTCGCCACTACGGAGGATGACATCAGGCAATTCGGGGCTGCACTGTTCGCACTATTCCGAGCAGCCCCTCGTGCGATGGCTAAGCGCGTGGGGACCACTACGCGACGAGCCTTTGCCCACCGCATTGATCTATGGGATTCGAGCGGGGAGAACATCGTCGAGCACCTGGCCGAGATCGAAGACTTAGAGCTGGCCATGGCGACCTATCGGGCCGCGTGCGGAGCGCTGGCCGAGCGCGAACATCACTTTGCGAGCTGGTGCGACGGTGATCGAGGACACTCGGCGGGTGCGCACGGCAACGGCCAAGTACCCGCTGGCCTGAAATGAATCCCATTTCGACCCGGAGCGCGGGGCCCGGCCCTCTCGGGGGCAAGCACGGTCGGCGCGTGAGACGTAGGGCAGCACCTCCTCCGCCAGCCGGCGGAGCTGCGCCATCGCGTCGCCCATGGTGGAGATCCGGAAGGTGATGCGCCGGCGGCCGGACGCCGCGTAGCGCTGCAGGTGTCGGATGCAATCGCGCGGTGGCCCGTAGGTCAGCTAGGCTTCCAGCCGCTCCTTGCCGTAGTCGGCCGAATAGTAGAGGTCGAGGAAGCGCTTCCAGTCCCAGTTGCGATCGCGCGTGAAGGTCGGCGCGCCGCGTAGCTGCTGTTCCGTAATGTCCGTGCGATAGCCGCCGAGACTCGTATCATAAGTAAGCTTGCCCCACGGAATAGCGTGCTCCTCCTCACCCATGCCCAAGAAACCGCCGAAGGACATCACGGCATAGGCAACCCGGCCGCTGATCTTCTCGATCATGAGGCGTTTGATGCTGCCGATATCATTGCCTTGCGGGTCATAGACGGTCGTGCCTTCCACTCGGTTGCTCTCGATCAATGGCTTTCCGGTCATCACTCCTTGTTGGACAATGGCTGTCTCCTCCAGATTGTGGTCTGGTTGGACAACGCGCTCGGCCCCGCAATTGCTCCGTCCGCCGAGAAAAATCCCCGAAGGCCGCTCTCGGTGCGCCGTGCGCTCGCCATCGCGTGATGATGATCGACTGTGCTGCTATTGCTACGTCGGCCGCGGCTATCTGCCCGCCGCGTGGCATGCCGACTGCATGGCCGCTGCCGCGGCGCACCGCTCGAGCGGGCTGATGAGCGCATCCCGGCGAAGCGCGATTCCTCGAAGTGTAGCATCCGTATCATCTGGGGCGGCCCCGCAAGTCAAGTCCGGGATAATTGCCTTCGAGACTTCTGGCACAAGAAAAACCGCACGCCGCGCGCTAGGGCCTGTCCTCAGTTGAGGAGAATGATAGCCGAGGCAAGCTGGACGCCGGCGAGGAAATTTCTGGCGAGTTTGTCATAGCGCGTGGCAATAGCGCGAAAGTGCTCGAGTTTGTTGAAGAAGCGCTCGACGAGATTGCGCTCGCAGTAGAGGGCAAAATCGCAGGGCCGTGGTTTCTTGCGGCGGGGATGTGAAGGAATCACCGGGGTGATTTGCCGCTCGGCAAGAGCCTCGATGAAGACATCGGCGTCGTATGCGGTGTCGCCGATCAGAGCCTCTGGATCGGACTCCTCGAGCAACGGCTGTGCGCAAATGAGGTCATTGGCCTGTCCTGGCGTGAGCATCAATTCGACGGGATTGCCGAGAGCATCGACGAGCGCGTGAATTTTGGTGGTCAATCCACCGCGGGATCGGCCGATCGCTTGCGCGCCGTTTTTTTTCGTGCGCCGGCGCTGTGCTGGTGCGCACTGCCGCGCGGCAATCAAGGTGAGAAGCGAGCGACAATCAGGATGAGAATGGCGGCGGGGGTAGGCTGACGGAGGGAGGGCGTAGCCCGACCGAAGTCAGGCTACCCCCGGCGAGCGCGTTTTCCCCAGGGGGGATCAACGTCGTGTGGCGGCCGGAGCGGCCGGGCGCAGCATCTGATTCTTCAACTCGAGAAGGATCAGCGCTTGCCTGGCCGACACATCACCGACTGCCAGACGAGGTTGTACATGAAGTCCCGTCACACCCAACCGCCCGCCATCGCCGCCGCGAAAGCCGGGTTCAGCACTGCCACCGCTTACCGGATCGAAGCCGATCCGCGGCTGCCGTCACAGAAGCGGAAGCCGCGCGAGCGGCGGCGTCCCGACCCACTCGCCGGCGTGTGGGACAGCGCGATCGTGCCGATGTTGGAAGCCGCACCCGGCCTCCGCGCGGTGGCGATCTTCGAGGAGCTCTGCCGACGACATCCTGAGATGCCGACAGGGGTGCGCCGGACGCTAGAACGGCGCATCGCCAAATGGCGGGCCCTCCACGGTCCCAACCGGGATGTGATCTTCCGCCAGGAGCACCCGCCGGGCCGGATGGGCCTGTCGGACTTCACCGACATGAGCGGGCTCGGCATCACGATCGCGGGCGAACCGTTCGACCATCGGCTCTACCACTTCCGACTGCCGTTCTCGGGCTTCGAGCATGCCCATGTCGTGCTGGGCGGCGAGAGCTTCGTGGCCTTGGCGGAGGGCCTGCAGAACGCGCTGTGGGCGCTGGGCGGCGTGCCGGAACAGCACCGCAGCGACAGCTTGTCGGCGGCGTTCTGCAACCTCGATCGCGATGCCCAGGTGGACCTGACGCGGCGCTACGAGGAGCTGTGCGCCCATTACGGCATGACGCCGTCGCGCAACAATCCCGGCATCGCGCACGAGAACGGCTCGATCGAGAGCGCCCACGGACATCTCAAGCGGGCGCTCCACGACGAGCTGCTGCTGCGCGGCTCACGCCAGTTCGAGGATCTCGCCGGCTACCGCCGCTTCGTCGACGAGCTGGTCGGGCGGCGCAACGCCAGGAACCGCAAGCGCATCGAGATCGAGCGCGCCGCGCTCAAGCCACTGCCCGATCAAAGAACGACCGACTATGAGGAGGCTCGCGTGCTGGTCACGTCGAGCGGCGGCTTCATCCTGCGGCGCGTGTTCTACAGCGTTCCGTCGCGGCTGATTGGCCACCGGCTGAATGTGCGCCTCCACGATGATCGCCTCGAATGCTTCCTCGGCTCGACGCGGCTGCTGACCTTGCGGCGTGGTCGGCCGCCACAGGCCAGCGGCAAGCACACTCACGTGGTCGACTACCATCACGTCATCCATGCGCTGCGCAGGAAGCCGATGGCGCTGCTCAATCTAGTCTACCGCGATCAGCTGTTCCCGCGCCGGGCCTATGGCCGCGCGTTCGAAGCGCTGCTCGCCAAGGAGAGCGAGAAGCAGGCCTGCCGCACAATGGTCGGCTTGCTTGCGCTCGCCCACGACCGCGCCTGCGAGGCCGAGCTCGCGCACGCGATCGAGGCCGATCTCGACGCCGGCAGGTTGCCCAACCTCGATCGACTGCACGAGCGCTTCAAGCCCGACCGAGCAACAATCCCGGACGTCGCGGTGAAGCTTGCATCGCTCTCCGCCTACGATGAGCTCGCCGCGGTCTGTCCGCCGAAGGCTGCACTCGTGCTCGAGGGAGGCGTGGTATGAAGACCACCGACCCTGCCGACGCCGCGCGCGTCGAACTGTTCCTCGCCGATCTGCGCCTGCCCGCCATCAAGCAGGTGTGGGCGACGCTCGCGCAACAATCCGACAAGGAGGGCTGGCCGGCGGCCCGCTTCCTGGCGGCCCTTGCCGAGCACGAGATCGCCGATCGTGGTCGCCGCCGCATCGAGCGTCACTTGGCCGAAGCCAAGCTGCCGGTGGGCAAGTCCCTCGACAGCTTCGACTTCGATGCGGTGCCGATGATCAGCAAGGCGCAAGTCATGGCGCTGACCGCGGGCGACAGCTGGCTCGAGAAAGGCGCCAATTTGCTCCTGTTTGGTCCGCCCGGTGGCGGGAAGAGTCATCTTGCGGCCGCCATCGGTCTCGCACTCGTCGAGAACGGCTGGCGTGTGCTGTTCACGCGCACGAGCGACCTCGTCCAGCGCCTGCAGATCGCGCGCCGCGAGCTCGCGCTCGAAAGCGCAATCGCCAAGCTCGACAAGTACCACCTGCTGATCTGCGACGACATCGCTTACGTGAGCAAGGACCAAGCTGAAACGAGCGTGCTGTTCGAACTCATTGGCAATCGCTACGAACGGCGCTCGATGCTGATCACCTCCAATCAGTCATTCGGCGAATGGGGCAAGGTCTTTCCCGACCAGGCGATGACCCTCGCCGCGATCGATCGCCTGGTGCACCACGCCACCATCCTCGAGATGAATGTCGAGAGCTATCGGCGTCGTGCCGCGCTCGACCGCAAGCGTGGTCCCGGTCGGCCGCCCGCGCACGCGACAATCAACGAGAAGAGTTGATTATCGCTCCGCGACAATCAAAAACGACAATCAAGGAAAATGCTTGCGAACGGCGCGACTCAGGCCGATCATGACTTCGCTACCGGCCGCCACTTCAAACTCTGATTGTCGCTGCCGTTCTCATTCAGATTGTCGCGCGATAGCGCACGCACGATTGTGGCGTCGATCATCATGTACTCATTATCGCGATCGCTGGCCAACAGCTTGAAAATACGCTCGAAAACACCGCCCTTCGCCCATCGATTGAAGCGCTGATGGACGATCTTCCAATCGCCAAAGCGCGCCGGCAGATCACGCCAAGGAATGCCGGCTCGGTATCTAAACAAAACAGCCTCGACGAACAGGCGATTGTCTGCTGCCGTGCCTCCGACATGGCCTTCGCGGCCCGGCAGAAAATCCTTGATCCGATCCCACCGGTCGTCCCGCAATGCATAGCGCCGCATCGGTCGGCCCCTCCTTAGGCCGACCACCCATGAATCACTCAATCACTGATTTGGGAATCCCCCAACTGAAGACAGGCCCTAGTCTGAAGGTGCTGGAACAGACGGCTTGAAATCCGAGAGGAAGAGGGAATTGCGCTGTCGTCCTCAATTAACTGGCCGAGACCGGCCAGCCAGTCCCGGCGCCGAGACGCCGTGGATCATGGCGCGATAACGCAGGACGGGCAGGTCGAAGGAATTGCCGTTGCGGGTCAGCTCAGCGATCTTGTTGCAGACCGCCGCGATTAGCTGCTTCTCGGACCGCTCACTTACGTGCGGCGCACCGAGTGCGTCCACCGCCCAACGGTCGCTCTCACGGTGAGCGACGAGCGCGCCGATGCACACGATGGTGTGGTAGATGTGCTTCGGGAACCAGTTGCCGAGGGCCTCGCGGATGTCCGCATCCGACTTGCCGACAAGATCGTTAGCGGCCGCGAACCCAGCCAAGTCGGGCACGGGCACTGCCGTCAATCGGCTTTCCCCGGGTTTAGAAGCGGACGGCCATGTCCCCATCCGCCGCTTTTGATTGCCGCTTCAGCGGCGTAGGCTGCTGCTCCGTCCGGCAGCATCACAAAGCGGTAACAGAGGTTCTCATGGATGTATCGGCGCACGAATGCATCCATTTGGTGGCGGCCTGAGGCAATCGCAGTGATGTCCTCCTGCGACAACGTCGGCAAGACCAGGCGGTCGGCCACGTAAACGCAGAACTGGTCGCCACTGCGGCGTCCGCTGGCGTGGCTTCGTTTACCGGAGCCATTTGGTCAGACCTTCCCGCCGGACAGCTGCCAATCCATAGTATGTTTCACCCTGGAACCACTTCGGGGCGCTCGCCATGTCGTCCAACATTTCATTTGAAAGCGTAATGAGGACATGCCCAAGGCTCCGCTCTAGAGCGCGTCTCATCTCGGGGGGATAACTCTTACGCTCGGCGTATCGGAGCCAATTGACCAAGCTTTCAATGGCCCAAGGGTACCACATGATGCGCACCGGCCGCTCGGCATGCCGCGGTTGGCCTTGGCTGTCGGTGTATTTCGTGGAGTTGGTAATATCCCGATAGGCGGGTACGTAGGATCGGAACCTCAATCTCGTTAGCTGCTGCAACGCCGAGTGCTCAATCCGATCGGAAAATGGAACTCCAACCTCGAGATGGGCACGGACCACGGCCCCGAAAATCGGGATGCCTAATTCGAACACAATAGGCAATTCGTCGTTGGGGTCCCGTCGCCAGCCGCCAACGCCTCCTTCATCGACGAATGTTTCGGTCAGCCAACGTGCGGTGTCCTCGATCATTTTCTTGAGCGTGTTGCAATCTCCACGCCAGCACAGTCCAGCTGAATGCAGTTGAAGCAAGGCGTGCAGCGCAATGCCTGTCGTATACACGAAGTGCTGAGTTGGCGGACCGAATGGAAACGTATTCCAGCCGCCATCCCGTAGCGGATAATATAATTCGGCCATTTCCTGCACCAGTCCAAGATATTCGACAAACCGGAGGCGCTCCGCCTCGCTGCTCAAGTCGGCGCGCTGAAGGGCGGTCGAGAGCGCCATGATCATCCAAAGTAGCGGCTCCGCGCGCGGCCACGGCTCTACATCAGCCCAACCAACGCGTTTTCCATTCCAAAACTCGAAATCGAACTCGCCTATGAAAGCGCTAGTAAGCATAGGGGAAATGATCCGAAAATCTGCAAGCCTCAAGCTCGGATCGCGCAAGACCGCGGCCGAGACCTGCGCAATCTCCCAGACTGAGCGAGCATCACTCTTTCGGATGGGACCTGCCGAGATCGCCGCGAGAATGTCTCGCCGCATACGATCACGACCGGCCTCAGAGGTCCTCAGAATCTCACCTGCGTCCGGAATGCGTCTGAATGCGCTGCATCCGCACAGATCAAGCTGGCGTTGCAGGGGCGCACTTCCCCATACCGCGAAATCGGCATCGGCGAGGCCGACATACCCCAATCCAATGGTGGCGACCCCGGCGAGAGCCGCCATTGCGAAACCCAAGCGACGATGCCGTTGCCGCCTTAATTCACGGCGGCGCAACTCGTCGAAGCGAACGTTCAAGATACCCGCGATCAGTTTGAGGCAGGCATCCTTCCATCCGTCCTTGTCAGCGCGTGCGTCAGCGGCGATGGGTTCGATGAGGGGTTTCGTCCGAGTGCCGTCAGGCCCGAAATCGAAACGAAGAGATGGAGCAAAACACTCGACCAAATCCTTGTCTTGCCCGTCCAGCGCATTGGGTTCCCCATCTACAATCAGAGGAAAAATGCGTTCTCCACGGCCTAGCGCCTTGAAGGTGCGAATTTCCTCCTCTACCCACCGAGAAACCGCCGAATGGGGCGAGCAGATGATGATCAGCGAGCGGGAGGATTGTAGTGCCTCACGGATTTCATGGCCTAAATCGGGTGCGCTCGCAAGCTCGCTCCGATCGCGAAACACCGGCGTCAGCCGACGCGGAACGGTACGATCCCCAGTTTGCCGACCAACTAGCGACCGTGGAACGCGGTAACTCTCCAACTTCGAATGCAACCGTTGCGCCCATCCGGCGTCCCGCTGGCTATAGCTGATAAAGGCCCAATACCTTTGATTGGCCCTTTGGCCTGCAGACTTGTCTTCAGATGCCATGTGGTCAATCAGAGGCATGTTTACCGCGCGGGCTTCTCGGTGCTCTGGAGCGCGCGCGCTTCGACGACATCCGCCTGCTTGCGGATTTTGGCCACCACCTTCGCTATCTCGACGAATTTGCGCTCCGCCCCAAGCACGTCACCTCGGCTGAGCATAGCCGGTGCCTGCTCAAACGCATCCTTCGAAATCAGCAGCGCGAACGCCTCCAAGGCGGCATTGGCCTCGGCCAGCTTCTGCACCAGCCCGTCGTAGCTCGCCTGCTGTCCGCCAAGGGTTATATTGCAATTGCGGGTTTCGCCCTTTGCTGAGGCCGCCGCTGCTGCGAAAATTGCAGCGCAGACGATCGCACTCAGTTTCGAACCTGAATGCCCTGACCGCCGCATAGCTGGGTCCCTCCCGCGGCAATACTACAACTTTGTCGCGCAATCTTCCAAGCCTCTATCGGGTCTGCGGCGACATCAGCGGCAACCGCCAAAACAATGGCGCGGTGGTCGGTCCATGTGTTATTCGGCGTGCAAAATTTGGAAGCTGATTGACAGCGGATGCAGGAAAATGACGTCGGGCGCGCCGCTCAGGGGAACATCGGCAAGCACATCGCCCGACGCCGCGTCAATTGCGAGCAATACGCCGGCATCGCAGGCGCAAAGCAACCGACCCGTGGCCGCATCGAGGTCCAGTCCGTGCGGTCCGGCCGCCGGGATCTCGTACTCCTTCGAGATCTTGGTCGGGTCACGCGCGTCGATTACGATGATCCGCGCCGGAGCGGCGATGTTGACGAGAAACATATCCCGTGCCGCGTCGTAAATCGCCCAACGCGTACGGCCCGGGACCTTGACTTCGGCGATCCGCTCCCGGCGCGCAATATCCACCACCGATACCGAATACGAATCCGGAATTGACGGGTCGCTGACATTCGCGGCAATCAAAATATTGCGGGCCGGATCAAAGGCCAGACCGTTCGGCTTCACGCCCACGGCGATCTTGAACGCGTCCCGCTCGGCATGCGGCGCGAATACCGAGACGGTATTTTCGCCTCGATTGGATGTGAAGACGAGCCCGCGTGTTTCCGATACGAGCGCACCCGCCACGGCCGCCAGTCCGGGGATCGATTCGACGTAGCGATCGCGCGCGCTGTCGATCACGTCGATCGCATCGTTGCTGGTATGCGCAACGTAGAGCCGATCGGTGGGGAGATGAACGTCCGCGTGATCGAACCCGCCCTCGGCTCGATTGGCGGGCAGCTCGATGTGACCGAGCAAGCGAAGCGCCATCGCTGCAAACTCCCTGCTCAGGCCATGCCCATGTGCCGTTGCGCTTTGCCGGAGCGTGACGTCGCTCAATCCCGGCGCAACTTCTTGGGATCGCCACCGCAATAGAGGTAAAGCGCATCGTAAACATGCCGCTCCCGGTGGATGGTTTCGTGGTCGTCGTAGCGTTCCGCGGCGGCCAGCCGCCGGAAGCCTTCGGCGATCGCTTCCAGCCCGGGCGATTCCGGCGTGAGATCGGGCCGCCGGGTGTCGGCGCCCCGCACGATCATCGCCAAGCGGTCGATTGCCTGGTCTTTGACCTGGTACTTCTTGACAATCGCGTCGAACGAGCATTCGTCGCCGTGGTGGCCGAGCTCCGCGCCCGACGTGTCGTAGGGGATCGCCCCGGTCTTGGCGGCGACGGTCTCGACCTGCTCGACCGGGACAAATAGAAACTCGGCCTCCTTGTCGATAAAGGTGCGGATGAGCCAGGGGCACGCCACCCTGTCGACCTTCACGTTGGCGCGAGTAATCCATTTCATGACGGGCCTCCTGTCGGCTTCGTGGTCGAGATCTCGCTCATCGGGCTGCGAACGCGTGTCATTGGATTCGACGTCGACCAGGATCGGAACAAGAAAGACCGATGGCAAACGATTTGAATTGCGCCTGGCATGAATCAGATTGCGGAAGTCGCATGCCGGCGGCCTGCGGCGCATTTCGGCCAGCCGCGATCGTGGGCGGCCTCTTACATGGGGCCTCCGGGTCCCCGGCCCGCTCCTGAACCGTCTCGTCGGGGACACATGCAGCCAACTGTGAGACGAGAGCGCAGGCTGATGATCGAGGCGCCGACTTCCCGGTTTGGGCTTGACTCGCCCGGTTGACCCGTATCAGCAGAGCTTACTGTATCCGAGCTGCCAGCCGACCCCGCACGATTGGCAAGGGGCGGCGAGACGCGGTCGGGCGTACCGGCCGGCGCACTGCGTGACCACCGCCGGTAGGAGAAGAGAGGACAAGGGAAGGAGCGGAGCGATGTCCCCAATGTCGAGGCGCTCCTTGATATCGATCGCGCTCGTTGCGTTCATTGTCGTCGCCTACAAGGTCTATAGTGAGCGAGCAGACCGCCGCTCCGACGAAGGGCTAAAGAAGCTCGAAGCCGACGCGAAGAGCAAGCTCCCCATCAAGGTAGACGCGTTCACCACGTTGGTGGACCTGAGGTACGAACCTCGCAAGAACATCTACTGGTACGTGATCGAGGTCCGAGACGGCGAGAGGGTTGACCGCCAAGAACTGAAGCAGAGGGCGCAAAATCAAGTCTGCGGGGACGCCGACGCATTGCGCACAATAAAAGAGAAGGGCTTCAGCTACGAATATCACTACACGGACAAGGCGCGCGCCACTCTAGCCGCCTTCACGATAGCGAACTGCCCATGACCATCCGATTGAAGTCGGCACGCTTGGTCGGCTCCGGGCTCGAATAGAGCGAATGGATTCTTGGTGTCGAAAACGCATCGGGAGATCAGCAATGTCACGCTTCTTGATGACGCTACTGTGTTTGTTCAGCGCGCTGAACGTCATCGCGCTGGTCTTCAATCTGTCACAGGTGTCCAGCGCAGCCGTCGGCGGAATGAGCTATCAGGACTTGCTGCGCGACCCCGATTTCACGCGAGCGGTCAAGTCGATTGCCGAGCAATGCACGGTCAATGTCGACGTCGGCAAATTGAAGTGCTGAGCCCTTCAATTCGCGGGGACGCAGCACCTTGGTCGCTTTCGGGGCGAAGCGCATCGTGACGATGCGCCGCTTGATTGCACCGTCGGCATGCTCGATGACAACCGAAATGCAGCGCTACCGCGCCTGCTCGGTTGGCCGATAATGTTGCCCGAGAGGATGCGCGCGCGGCGCGCTCCGTCTAGCGGGGAGGCCAGGGGTACCACAATTGTAGCCGCACATGACCCCGTCGTTGCAACTCCGGACGCCGGAACGAGGATTACAACCCGGCACGTCAACCCAACACCCACCGCCGCCTTCGCCCTGAGCTCTGCAAAAGCAAGCACAGTTCTGTTGTGCTGCTGCGGGGCTCGCGTCTGCAAAGGCTACAACCGCGAAAAAGCAGACGGCCGACAAATAACGCATTGCATTTGCCCTCCTGTTGACGGCTTACGTTAGCTGTTCGGTGCAAACGGGTAAACAACGGGCATGCTGGGCACGCCATGCGCGCGCCCCGAGCATGCAAGCGATGGGCTGCGGTTGCGTGTTTCGGCAACGCAGCCGGCGACGATACCATACGCGCGCGCCTGCCGCCGATGGAGGGTTTTTCGCGCCGGAGCCTCAACGCTTCAAGATGCTGCTTCGTACGCAGTCGTTGCCGCACAACGCCGTGATCTAGCACAGCTCGGCTAGAGCGGGATGACTTTTCTTCGAATCGTCATCCCGATCTAGCTTCTTGTCTGAGCATGATCTTTTCCGAAAACCGCTGCACACTTTTCGGGATCATGCTTTAGATCGGCCGCGAGGACAGTGTGATCGCCGGCCTCCGCCTTGCGGCCGCATCAGGCCGGCCGGGGACTGCGCGTGCCTGCCTTGCTACTATCCGGCCATGCGGATCAGGGCGGTACCGGTTGCGTGCGTCATCATGCTGCTGACAGGCTGTGGCCTGGCGGATCAGTATTCCGTCATGCCGAAAATCCTGCGGCAGCCCAGCACGGAGCCTCGCCCGCCGGCACCGGAGCCGGATGCCGGAGAGCTGGTTCGCGTCGCCGCCAATACGTTGTTCACCGCTCCTCCGCACACGGTCGCGGTCTCGCGGCCGCGTCGCGTCACCGATCAGGAATTCAGCGTCTGCGTGAAGGCGGTCGTTCCCAGTCTCATCGACAGCCAGCCGCGGCCGGTGACCCTGCTTGTGATGATCGAGAACGGCAGGTTGACCGATCGTCACCGCGCCGGGGTCAATGACGGCTGCGAGAACGAGACCTATGAGAAGGTGAATTTGCACGCGGCGAAATGAACACGCCATGCGCGCGCCCGCCGTTCGCGACGAAGGGGATCGCAGGTTCAAGTCCTGCCGCTCCGACGGCTACCGTCGCACCGCTGGTTTCGCGCCGCTCAAAGCCGGTTCCAAAGCGCGCGCCGGCGCGCTGCGGTGGTCGGCCGTGCGCTGCCGTCACCAGCCCTTGCGCACCGCGCGCCAGCCCTCGCAATAGACCCGTTGCTCGTCCGAGCTGTGGGCGTTCGGAGGCGCGCAGTAGCTCGCCGCGTAACCGGTCTCCGTCTCGGCTCCGGCTCGGACTTGCGCGGACGAGGACGTCGCTACGGTCAGGGCGAGGACACTGGCGAGCCCTGCCGCGAGCGCGATGGTCGTGGCCGCCGTTCTCATGGTTGCACCTTACCGTTCCTGTGCCGACGCACCGAGCATGCCACCGGAAAGGCCGGTCGATTGTGAAGCAGCTCATACAGGGGAGAGATTGCGCGGACCCACGGCGCACGCCTTGACCAAATCGCCGTCGCTCGCATCGACTTTCCTCTGACCGTGCCGATCACGCGGGCGGCGCATGGCCGAGCTTTCTCTGCACGCGCTGGTCAAAGCGGGCGACGTTGACGACGACGCGCTGGTGCCAGCCGTCGCCGATCGGCTCGCGCTCGTCGCGCGCCTCGACCCGGAACGAAAGCGTGCGGCCCTCGATGCCGACGAGCTCGGCGGTCGCGTAGACTCGCATTCCGACGGGGGTGGCAGCGAAATGACGCACGTCGAGATGGATGCCGAGGCTCTGATGCCCGTCCGGCAGCAGGTGCTCGACCGCCGCCAGCGCCGCCGCTTCGATGACGTTGATCATCACCGGAGTGGCCAGCACCGGCACCCGCCCGCTGCCGACGCGGGGCGCGGTGTGCTCGACGCCGACCAGCAAATCCGCGGATCCTTTCAGCCCCACCTTCACCTTCGACAAGTCTGTCATGCGAGCCCCTCGAACCGCGGCGACCAGACGATACCCCGGCGGCCGCCGGTATCGCTCCGTGCTTATACCCCCTCGGAGGCGCGCATGTGGCGTCAGCGCTCGAGCAACGCCGCGAGCATGACGGCGGCGAAAAGCACCAGCGGGAGCCAGCCATCGTCGAGGAAGCGCCTGGCCGACTGGTGAAGCGGGTCGATCATGGCTCTCATGGCGGAGCCGCCGGGACGCACGAAGCCCGGCCCGGGCCGGGCCTTGGCCAGCGCCACCGAAGTCGCGAGCGCCGGCTTGGCGACGCGCATCTCCATCTCGCTTCTCCCTGTCACGGTTGGTGTCTGTTTGCGGCACTCACATATCCGCTCGAAGGCGGAATGCTTTGCCGCCCTTGCCGCCGCTTGGCCGCAATTGCCACCATCGCGAGTGCGGCGGCTCTTTATCGGACCGGGTTCGCGCGACTCGCGCTCTGGTCCCTGGGCGACATCCCTCGACCGCGCCCGCCGGGCCGGCGCGGCCGGCATTGCGATTTTCGTCGACCGTGCGTTGCGATCGGCGCAAGGCCGCTCCAATCGGGGCAATTTCGCAAAAGCCGCGTCGGACGCGGCGCTAACATCGGCGACAGTCTCGGTGATCGAGCCGGCGAGTGAATATCCGAGGCGACGCCTACGTCTGACCGAACGAGGTGAGGCCGGGTGCTGCTCCCAGGCCCTGCTCGCGCCGTCGGGTCATCACGAAGACCGGTCCGTTTCCCCCGCCGGATCCGCTTCGACGTAGGTTCCGGGCCGGTGGTTCCCCCCGCCACCGGCCCTTTCCTGTTGCGGGCAAGGGCGCGCCCGGCTCGAAAGAAGTGCTGGCGGCGACTTGCCGGCGTCGCGTCCTTGCGTTGATTTATCCGTTCGTGCTTCTACTTTGAGTCCACGCCCGGACCGGGAGTCCCGTACCGGGTGCAAGGCCGGGCGATGCGAGAGCACGGGCACATGCGAGGTTCGCCGACCGCCGATGCGCCAATCCGCGAGCACCGCGACCCAGCGGAGCGCGCGGCATGACGTTCGGCGCGGGCGCAGGCGCAAGGGCCTCCAAGCTGCCGCTCGCGGCCTTTGCTTCATCGCCGGTTCCTGCCCTCGTTGCCGGCGCGTTCGTGATCGCGATTTTCGCCATCGACACGGTGACCACGCTCGATATCGCCATCGCGGTGCTCTACGTCGTGGTCGTGCTGCTGGCCGCCAACTTCCTGCAGCGGCGTGGCGTCCTCATCGTATCGTCGGGGTGCATGGCGCTGACGGTGCTGAGCTACGTGCTGTCGCACCGCATCGCCGCGGATACCGCGTTGGTCCGGGCGCTCATGAGCCTTTCGGCGATCGCAGCGACCACTTTCCTGGCGTTGAAGAACCAATCGGCCAACATGGCGCTGCGCGAGCAGGCCCGGCTTCTTGACCTCACGCACGATTCGATTTTCGTTCGCGACTCGAGCGACGTGATCGTCTACTGGAACCGCGGCGCGGAAGAGCTGTACGGCTGGCGGCGGGACGAGGCCGTCGGCAAGGTCTCCCATCAACTGATAAAGACGGCCTTTCCGGCGCCGTTGGAGGACATTACGGCGCAGCTGCTGCGCGTTGGCCGCTGGGAAGGCGAGCTCGTTCATACCAGGCGGGACGGGTCTCGTGTCACGCTCTCCAGCCGGTGGTCGTTGCAGCGCGACGCGCGGGGGCGGCCGGTGGCGACAATGGAAACCAACAATGACATCACCGAACGCAATCAGGCGCAGGAAGCCCTGCGTCGGACGCAGGCGGAGCTCGCGCACGTCAATCGCGTGATGACACTCGGAGAGCTGACCGCTTCGATCGCGCACGAGGTCAACCAGCCGCTTGCCGGCATCGTCACCAATGGCGCGGCCTGCCTGCGCTGGCTCGACCGCAAGCCGCCCGACCTGGACGAGACGCGCGCCGCGGTGGAGAGCATGATCGCCGACGGCATGCGCGCCAGCGAAGTGATCAAGCGAATTCGCGCGCTCTCCAAGAAGACCGAGCCGCAGAAGGTGCGGCTGGACGTCAACCACCTCATCAACGACGTAGTCCGTCTGGTGGATCGCGAGATGCGCGATCAGCGCGTCTCGCTGCGGCTGGAACTCGAGCCCGTGCTGCCCCCGGTGCTCGGCGATCGGGTGCAGCTGCAGCAGGTGATCATCAATCTGGTGATGAACGCCATGGAGGCGATGGCGGCCGTCACCGGCCGTGCCCGCGAATTGGTGATCCGTTCGCATCGGCACGAACCCGGACAGGTGCTGATCGAGGTCCGCGATGCCGGCGTCGGCATCGATCCCGAGAACCTCGACCGCCTCTTCAGCGCCTTCTTCACCACCAAGCCCAACGGCATGGGGATGGGGTTGTCGATCTGCCGGTCGATCGTCGAAGCCCACGGCGGAAGGATATGGGCCACGCGCAACGTCGATGCGGGCGAGACGTTTCTGTTCACTCTGCCGTCGTCGCGGGAGGTTGCGTCGTGACGGAAGTGCTCCCCGACCGTGCTGCGCGATCAGCGGTGCCAAGCGGATCGTGCCCGATGACGTCGTTCACTTTCGACGAATGCCTGACGTGCCGTAGCGGTCGAATTTTCCCGTCGCTTGCCGATCGTCTGGTCTCGTGACGAATGACTAAGGAAGCGCCAGAATTGCAGCCGGTCGTGTTTGTCGTCGATGACGACGCGTCCGTGCGCAATGCGCTAAGCAGTCTTTTCCGCTCCGTAGGCTTGCAGGGCGGAGTTGTTCGGCTCGGCACCGGAGTTCCTGCAGCGCAAGCTGCCGGAGGTTCCGAGCTGCCTGGTCCTCGACATCCGGCTGCCGGGGCGGAGCGGCCTCGACTTTCAGACCGAATTGGCCAACGGCGAATATCCACATCCCGATCATCTTCATGACCGGCCACGGCGACATCCCGATGACGGTGCGGGCCATGAAGGCCGGAGCGGTCGACTTCCTGACCAAGCCGTTTCGCGACCAGGACATGCTGGACGCCGTTGTCGACGGCGATCGGGCGCGATCGACAAAGGCGCGAAGACGAGAGGATGCCTGGCGGGTCTGCGGGCTCGTTCGCGTCGTTGAGCGCGCGCGAGCGGGAGGTGCATGGCCCTGGTCGCCGCCGGACTGATGAACAAACAGGTGGCAGGCCGAGATCGGGCTCGCCGAGATCACCGTCAAGATTCATCGCGGCCACGTCATGAAGAAAATGGGCGCGCGGTCGTTGGCCGACCTGGTGAGAATGGCGGAGCTGCTCGGAGTGCGCCGCGCGAAGTCGTAACGCGCGCAAACCTAAGTATGATTTTCCGGCCCCGCTCAATAGGGCAGTGTGTCGTTGCGGCCCTGTCACGACGAGCCGCCTGCCCCGTCGAAAAGATCGAGTGTCGTGAGGAAGGACGACTGTTTTGGGTCAGGTTCCGGTGATTTCGATCATCGATGACGATGCATCAGTCCGCGCTGCCACCAACCGGCTGGTGCGGTCGCTTGGATACATCGCCTGCACGTTTGCGTCGGCCGACGAGTTCCTGCGCTCGCCGCACGTGGACACGACGTCGTGCGTGATCGCGGACATTCAGATGCCGGGCATGAGCGGCGTGGAGCTGCAGGATCTCCTGCGCGCCCAGGGGCGCCGCCTGCCGATCATTTTCATCACGGCGTTCCCGGACGAGAACGTCCGGGCGCGGGCGCTGGATGCCGGGGCGGTATGCTTCCTGAGCAAGCCCTTCGACGGTGCGACGCTGGTGAAATACCTCGATGTCGCGCTCGAGGAGCGTCGCCGCGCAGCCGGCGAGTGATTTCTCCGCCTCGAGGGTCAGGTTTTCGAACGACCGTTGCAAGCGGCGCGCACCGGCGCAAGCGATTCCGGCGGCTGACGATCGGGCATCAAACCAACGTATGTGTCGCGCAAACCAATGCGGCGTCGAAGCAACCCTCCGTAGGATGGTGCCGGCCGTCGCGGTGGAGCTAGCCTCACATTGGGCCTGCCACTCGTGGCTGGAGGGCGCGGTCCGAATATCGGAGGTGAAATCCATGTTGACCAGCGCGCCGTCCACGCCTGCGGCCTCGCATTGTCTTCGCGGCCGCTGTCCCCCGCGGCCGCAGCAGCATCCGGCGGCGTCGTCGTTCGAATGGCGCCCCCGTCGCGAGCGGGTGCCGGAGCCCAGCGCCCACGAGGCCCTCACGCCGCGCCATCGGGCTGTCGATCCGGCGGTGGACATTTCTCCGGCCGATATCGTGACGCGCCGCGCCGTGGCTTGGGACGGGATGGCGGGCGAGATCGTGCAAGCTACGCGACGCGACAGGATCGAGTATCGCTTCCGCGCGCAACGCCACCTGCTCGCCGTTTACGAGCAAGGCGTGCGCCACGACGGCGACACTTTGGTCGAGGGCCTGCCCCGATCGACGCTTCGGGACTTCAAGCGCAAGCTCACTTTCGTTCCGGCCGGGCACGAATACCGCGAATGGCAGCAGCCGCGGACGCTCACTCGCGTGGTGTACTTCTATTTCGAGCCGGCCAAGATGCCGCTCCAGTCCGAGACCGGCTTCACCGGGGCACCGCTGGCGCCGCGGCTGTTCTTCGAAGATGCGACGCTGCGGAACACCGCGCTCAAGCTCGAGGCGCTGATCGACGGCGCCGGCCCCGCCAACAGGCTCTATCTCGAGGCGCTCGGGAATGTCCTGGCGCACGAGATCGTGCGCCTCAACGCGCCGACGCGCGGGATCGAACATCAGGCGCGGGGCGGTCTCGCCGCCTGGCAGGAGCGCACCGTCACCTGCTACATCGAGGAGCACGTTGCCGAGCAAATCCCGCTGGCGACGCTCGCGCAGCTCGTCCGCCTGAGCCCGTATTACTTCTGCCGGGCCTTCAAGCAGTCCTTTGGCCTGCCGCCGCATCGCTATCACAACGAGCGGCGCATCGAGCTGGCCAAGACCTTGTTGGCCAAGCCCATGTCCTCGGTGACCGAGACCGGATTGGCGCTCGGCTTCAGCGAGACCAGCTCGTTCACGGCGGCCTTTCGCAAGGCCACTGGGCTCACTCCGACGACCTATCGCCGCAGCCTCGCCTGAGCACCCGCCGCGCGGTGGGCATCGTCGCAAGCGCGAGCAAGTGGCGGCAATCCGCGGCAAATCCTGCGCGGAGGGGATGACTAGATCGGTTTGTCGAGTTTGTCGGCGGAGCAGCCGCGGCGAGCTCGGATGCAAGACGAGGGAAAAGATGCGAACGACACGCCTGTCGATGGCCGCGATCGCGGCGGTGCTCCTGAGCTACGGATCGGCCTGCGCGCAAGTCAGCGCGGTACCGTCCGCGCCTTCGCCGCTCGGCATGACCTCGCCGCTCGGCATCGGACCGGCTCCCGCGGTGCCCGGCACTGGAATTTCCCTGGGCGCGACCGAACTGAACTCGCCCGGCGTGAGCCCCACGACCTCCGGCGCATCCCCGCTCGGTCCGGCGGCGCTCAGCACGACCACCTGCAGCGGCATCAACTCGATGGCGGGGAATCTGTCCGGCACCAGCTCCATGACGGGCAGCCCGTCCGGCACCGGAATGTCGACCCCGGGCACGTCCGCCTCGTCCACGCTGTTCGACGGCGGCGGCAGCGTGGGAACCGCCTCGGGCACGTGCGCGAGCATCACCGGCACGACGCCGGGACAGCCTGCGGCGTCGGCCTCGTCGCCGACCGGAATGGCGTCGTCGGCGTCGGTCGGCCGCGTGGGCATTCCGATGGGCTCGACCGAGCTCGGCGTCGGAGGGTTGAGTCCGATACCGCAGATCGTGACGCCCAATCCATCGGCGCCGACATCGATACCCGGCACATCTTGCTCGACCACCGGAACCGCTGTGATGGGCACAACGTCTTCGACGACTGGCACGCTTTCCGGCTCTTGCTGAGCGGCGTTGCAGGAATGGGGGATGCGGATGCGACGACGGATTGTCATTCCCGCGGCTTTGCTGGTCGCCGTGCTGGCGATCGGCGGCACGCTTGCCGCTGCTCAACGTCTTGCGGGCGCGCGAAAAGCCGGGCCGCCTGCTCCCGTACCAATGGTCCCGGTCGTCGCCGGTACGGTCGGCAGCCACGACGTGCCGATCTACCTCGAGGGCGTTGGCACGGTCATCGCCTACAATACGGTGGTGGTGCGCAGCCAGATCCAGGGGCAGATCACCAGGATCGCCTTTACCGAAGGACAGGGCGTGCATGCCGGCGATCTGCTCGCACAGATCGACCCGCGCCCCTACCAGGCGCAGCTCGACCAGGTGACGGCCACGCGCGACCGCGACCAGGCCCAGCTCACCAATGCGGAGGCCAATCTCAAGCGCTACAGCCAACTGGGACAGCAAGGCTGGGCCACCCCGCAGCTGGTGGAGACGCAGCAGGCGCAGGTCGAGCAGCTGCAGAACGCCATCAAGGCGGACCAGGCGCTGATCGAAGCGGCGCAGGTTCAGCTCGGCTATACCAAGCTGACCTCGCCGATCGACGGCGTCACCGGCGTGCGGCAGGTCGACATCGGCAACATCATCCACCCGACCGACGCGAACGGTCTCGTCGTGGTCACCCAGATCGAGCCGATCTCCGTCATCTTCACGTTGCCCGAGACCGACCTCCCGCGCATTCAGCAGCAGATGGCCAAGGGGCCGCTCGCGGTGCTGGCCTACAGCCAGGACGACACCATCAAGCTCGACGAAGGCAGGCTCGCCCTCGTGAACAACGAGATCCTGCAGACCACCGGCTCGATCCAGCTCAAGGCGGAATTTCCCAACTCGACGCACCTGCTGTGGCCGGGCGAGCTCATCAATGTCCGGCTGCTGCTCGAGACCCGCCACGACGGCCTCACCATCTCCGCCTCGGCCGTGCAGCAGGGACAGAAAGGCTCCTTCGCCTACGTCATCGCTCCCGACAATACGGTGCAGGCGCGCCCGATCATGGTCTCGCAGATCCGCGGCGGGCAGGCGCTGGTCGACGCGGGCCTCAGCGCGAACGAGCAGGTCGTCGTCGATGGACAGTACAAGCTTCGGCCGGGCGCCCATGTGACCGTCCTGCATGGTAAGGCGGCCGAGGAGGCCGCGGCGCAGAGCGCACAGCAGATCGTGATCCCATGAACATCTCGGCGCCCTTCATCGCGCGTCCGGTCGCCACCGTCATGCTGATGGTGGGCGTGCTGCTGGGCGGCCTCGTTTGCTACCGATTGCTGCCGGTCGCGGCGCTGCCGAACGTCAATTTTCCGACCCTGCAGGTCAGCGCCCAGCTGCCGGGCGCCGATCCGCAGACCATGGCGTCGTCGGTGGCGACGCCGCTGGAGACGCAGTTCGGCCAGATCCCGGGTCTCCGACAGATGACGTCGGCGAGTGCGCTCGGCTACACCCAGATCACCTTGCAGTTCGATCTGAGCCGGGCGATCGACGGGACGGTGAGCGACACGCTCTCGGCGATCAACGCGGCGTCCGCGCGGCTGCCGCCGTTGCCGTATCCGCCGACGATCCGCAAGGTCAATCCGGCTGACACCCCGATCCTGGTGCTGGCCCTGACCTCCGATACGTTGCCGCTCACCAGGGTCGACGCCTATGCGGAGAACATCCTGCAGGAGAAGATCTCGCAGATATCCGGCGTCGGTCTGGTGGGGATCGCCGGCCAGCAGACGCCGGCCATCCGCGTCCAGGTCGATCCCCAGGCGCTGGCGGCGCGCGGCATCGCCCTGGAGGACGTGCGCAACGTCATCAGCCAGGCCAATGTCGACCAGCCGAAAGGCACGCTCAACAGTCCGCGCACGAGCTATACGCTCAATACCAACGACCAATTGCTCAAGCCCGAGGATTACAATTCGCTGATCCTCGCGTACCGCAACGGCTCGCCGGTGCATCTGCGCGACGTCGGCAAGGCGATCGACGGACCGGAAAACGACCTGATCGCCGGCTGGTACAACCGGCAGCGCGCGATCATCATGCCGATCCAACGCCAGCCCGGCGCCAACGTCGTCGACACCGTCGAACGCGTCAAGGCGATGCTGCCGGTGTTCCAGGCCGAGATTCCAGCCGGCATAAAAATCAGCATCATCTCCGACCGCACCGCGACCATCCGCGCCTCGATCAGCGACGTGCAGTTCACGCTGCTGCTGACGGTCGCGTTGGTGGTCATGGTGATCTTCCTGTTCCTGCGCAATTTCTGGGCAACGGTCATTCCGGCCGTCACCGTGCCCTTGTCGCTCGTCGGCACGTTCGCAGTGCTCTACGAGTTGGGCTACAGTCTCGACAACCTCTCGCTGATGGCGCTGTCGATCGCCGTCGGTTTCGTGGTCGACGACGCGGTCGTCGTCATCGAGAACATCGTCCGTCATCTCGAGCAAGGCGTCTCGCCGCTGCAGGCGGCGCTCACTGGAGCGCGAGAAATCGGCTTTACCATTGTCTCGATCACGCTGTCGCTGATCGCGGTGTTCATCCCGCTGTTCTTCATGAGCGGGTATGTCGGGCTCCTGTTCCGCGAATTTGCGGTCGCCGTGAGCGTGGCGCTCGTCCTTTCGCTGCTGATTTCGCTCACGCTCACGCCGATGATGTGCTCGCGCCTGCTCAAGCCGGTCAGCGCCGAGCACGGACGGCTCTACCGCTTGTCCGAACACGGCTTCGACGGCGTCCTCCGCCTCTACGAGGCCGGCCTCAAGATCGTGCTGCGGCATCGTTTCATCACGCTCATGGTGATGCTCGGGACCATCGCGCTGACCGGTTGCCTCTATGTCGCTGTGCCGAAGGGATTCTTTCCCCAGCAGGACACCGGCTTGATCATCGGCCTGGCGGAGGCGGCGACGGACATCTCCTATGCCGCGATGGCCGAGCGCCAGCAGGCCGTGATCGACGCGGTGCTGGAAGATCCCGCGGTCGATTCGATCGGCTCGGCCATCGGCGTCGGCGGCGGCAACACCACGGAAAATACCGGCCGGCTGTTCATCGCGCTCAAGCCGCACGACCAGCGCGATGCCAGCGCCGACCAGGTGATCCGGCGGCTGCAGCAGCGGCTCGCCCGCATCCAGGGGATCACGCTCTACATGCAGGCCGCGCAGGACATCACCATCGGCGGACGCTTGAACAAGACCCAGTATCAGTACACGTTGGCGGACGCCGATCCCGGCGAGCTCGATCACTGGGTCCCGCTCTTCCTCGAGAAGATCAAGGCCATCCCGAGCATCACGGATGTCGCCACCGATCAGGAGAATGCGGCGCCGTTGCTCGATGTCACCATCAATCGCGAAGTCGCCTCGAGCTACGGCATCCTGCCGTCAGCCATCGACAACACGCTCTACGATGCGTTCGGCCAGCGGATCGTTTCGACGATGTACACGATGAACCAACAGTATCACGTCGTGCTGGAAGTCGCGCCCAAGTTCCAGTTCGGGCCCGAGGCGCTCAACGACATCTACCTCAGCTCGTCGACCGGGCAGCAGGTGCCGCTGCGCACGCTGATCAAGGACGTGGTCAAGGTGGCGCCGCTGGTGGTCAACCACCAGGGCCAGTTCCCGTCGGTGACGATCTCCTACAACCTGGTGCCGGGCACCTCGATCGGGGAGGCGGTGACGGCCATCCAGCAGGTCGAGAAGGAGCTCAGCAAGCCGCTGTCGCTGGTCACGAGTTTCCAAGGCAGCGCCCAGGCCTTCGAAAGCTCGCTCGCGAGCATGCCGATCCTGATCGCCGCGGCGCTCGTCGTCATCTATCTCATCCTGGGCATGCTCTACGAGAGCGCGATCCACCCCCTGACCATCCTCTCGACCTTGCCGTCGGCCGGGCTGGGCGCGTTGCTGCTGCTCATGGCGTTTCACTTCGACCTGAGCGTGATCGCGATCATCGGCATCATCCTGCTCATCGGCATCGTCAAGAAAAACGGCATCATGCTTATCGACTTCGCGCTCGATGCCGAGCGCAACCACGGCATGACGGCGGAGCAGGCGATCTACCAGGCCTGCGTGCTGCGCTTCCGCCCGATCCTCATGACCACCATGGCGGCGCTCCTGGGTGCCGTGCCGCTCATGGTCGGAGCCGGCACCGGCTCGGAGCTGCGGCAACCGCTCGGCTACGCCATCGTCGGCGGCCTTGCCGTGAGCCAGCTGCTGACGCTCTACACCACCCCCGTGGTCTTCCTCTACCTCGACCGCTTCACCAAGCGCTCGCGCGCGCGGCCGCCGGAGGGGGACGCCGCACGCCGGCCGGCACCCGAGCGCGCCCCGGCCGGTTAGAGCCGCCTGCCGCCGGCAACGGCCGGCTGCCGCATCGGACCTATTTGGAATGGTAGGTCGCGGTTCCGTCGAGCCAATCCTGCCGACCGGGCGCGAAGATATCGATGTCGACCGTATCCTCCGTGAAGATGAACTCATGCGGAACATTGGGCGGAATGATCAGTCGCCGGCCTTCATGAGGTATTTTCGCCCCTGCGAGTAGACTTCGGCTGCTCCCTCGGTGATCCACGTGACTTGCTCGTCGGCGTGGTGGTGAAGCGGCACGACGGCACCTTTCCTGGCGATCCATTTCACGAAGGTGGTGCTCTGAGGGGACGGCGCCTGTCTTTGATCGAGATCAAAGCCGCCAGGCGAATGCCTGACATCATGGCAAACCAAAGGGAGTTCATTCGATGCCGATGGAGATCATCCTGATCGCCTTTATCGCAGTGGGCTTCTGCGTCTTTGGCGCCACCCTTTATTGGGCCGAATTGCAGACGCGTGGGCTGAGCAAGTAGGCGCGGCCTGGCTGAGATGCGGGCGGTCACTTTGGGGCCACCGAAAGCTCCCAGCACGGGCGGTGGGTCGCGAGGCGGTTCGCCCGGCCAGTCTTGCGGACGGCCGTTGAACAGTGGACACGTGATTATTTCGCGAGCGTGTTGATATAGGCCGCTAGGTCTTCCACCTCGCGGCGTGTCAGCGCCACGTTCATCCGCGGATGCGGATTGAGCAGCGAAAAAGCCAGCATTTCCGGTTGCAGCGCGAATTTCCTGGCGATGGTCTCGAACGGCGGCGCATCGGCGACGTCCCTGCGGATGGTCGGGGCCACAGCGTGGCACGGCATGCAACGCATCTCGGCCAGCCTCTTGCCGTCGTCGGCATTGGCGGCGAGCGCAGCGGGCGCGACCAAAAGCGCGGGGAGCAGCAAGCACGAGCGAAAGGGCCCCAATCCATCCTCCTCCGAACAGGACGCCAAAATCTTTTCTACCTGCGAGCGCCGCCGTCTGCCTTGACGCAGGTCAAAGACGATCATCCCTGTCGATGATCTTTAACAACGATGATCACCATCATCTTGGTTGCCGCAAGCATGTGCCTGCAAGGCGGCGAGCAGGTTGACCTGTCGCGGTTCGTTTCACCCGCAGCGGGCTTGCTCGGGCTCAAAGTTACCTTGTCACCCGCGGGCGGCGTTGTGTTGATTTATTCGCCGGGATACGAGGAGCGGCAGGCGCGATTTACGCAGGAGCAATCGTTCGCCTGGATACCGTTTGCGGATCCCGTCCTGTGCATCAAGACCATCGGAGGCCCGTTCGAATTCGACATCGATATCTTGCCGATCGAAGATGTGGACTGATGCCTGTCCCGGCCCTGTTCACCGTTAGGAGCAATCATGGTCAAGGATATCGTGGTAAATCTCTCACTGCGCGATCGGCGCGATGTCGCAATGGAGTTTGCCGTTTCCACGGCCGCCGCGTTCAACGCCCACCTTGCAGGTGTCGCCTTCATGTACGAGCCGCTTGTACCGGTGATGATCGACATGTACGGGGTGGGCGTCGACGCGATCGAATCTCAGCGCATCGAAAACGAGAAGGCGGCGAACGCCGCCGTGGCCAGGTTCGATGAAGGCGCACGGGGCGCCGTACTTTCGGCCGAAGCTCGCACGCTTGAAGTGGCGGTCGCGAGGGCCCCGGACGTGTTCGCGCAGATCGCACGGCGATTCGATCTGTCGCTCCTCGCTCAGCCGGAGCCGGACAAGCCGGCAGTCGACGGGCTCATCGTCGAGGCGGCACTCTTCGACACGGGTCGGCCCACGCTCGTCGTTCCCTACATTCAACGGGCCGGCCTCAAGCTCGATCACGTCCTCGTGGGCTGGGACGGCAGCCGCAGCGCGGCTCGGGCAGTCGGCGACGCCATGCCGTTCATCCGGCGGGCCAAGCTGGTCGAAGTCGTGATCGTGGCGAACGAGCCGGCCAAGAGCGATGAATTGCCTGGCGCAGACATGGCCCATCATCTTGCCCGCCACGGCGCCAAAGTGGAGCTCAAGCGCATCGTCACGGCCGAAACCGACGTCGCCGGTACCATCCTGTCGCATGCCGCTGACAACTCCGCGGATTTCCTGGTCATGGGCGGCTACGGCCATTCGCGGCTGCGGGAGTTCATTCTCGGGGGTGTAACCCGCGGAATCCTCGCCTCGATGACCATTCCGACCCTGCTATCGCATTGAAATGGCCCGCACGGAGCCCCCCCGGCCACGCCCGGGCCACGAAGGTCGAGCCGGGCCTTAAGGGCATTCCCTTAGGTAGATCATCGGAATTTTCGCGCGGCCGTGGGGGCGTTAAGAACAAGCTATGAGTCATGACGCCAGGGGAACGGTCATGCTGACACTCGCCGCCTTATCCAACCAGATCTTCGTGCCGCGCGCCTTCGAATCGGGGCTGACCGAGCAAAGCTCGGACGAAGCCTTGCTGAGCGCCATCGCCTCGAGCGACAGGCGCGCCATGCGAACGCTTTACCAGCGGCACAAGGTGCGGGTCTACCGCTTCGTGCTGCGGCTCGTCGCCGACGCTTCGCTGGCCGAAGACATCGTCAGCGAAGTGTTTCTCGAAGTGTGGCGTCGAGCCGAGGGCTTCAAGGCGAAGTCGCGGGTTTCCACTTGGCTCCTGGGTATCGCCCGCTTCAAGGCGCTTTCCGCGCTGAGGGGCCGTTCGCACGAACGAATCGACGATGGCGAAGCGACCGCGATCGCGGATCCGGCGGACGATGCGGAGACCGTGGCCGACCGCCGGGATCGGAGTGCCATCGTTCGGGAATGTCTGTCGCGGCTCCCGGAGATCCACCGGGAAGTGCTCGATCTCGTCTACTATCACGAGAAATCGGTGGAGGAGGTAGCGGCGATCGTCGGAGTACCGCCGAGCACGGTGAAGACGCGCATGTTCTATGCGCGCAAACGGATGGAGAATCTCCTCGGGAGCGCCGGTGTCGGCTGGCACTGATCGGGGGCACCACCGCCTTGGCTGACATTCGCAATTGATCCGTCGTGAGCGAAGCTCGGCACCAGACGTCGAAACGAAGAACATGCAATCGCCCCCGACATCCCCGCTGATCCCGCCCCGTTGCGAACTGTGCGGGGGGACCATGAAGCTGCGGCGCAGGGAACCTCACGTCGGACCGCATCCCGAGCTGTTGTCATTCCGATGCCAGCAATGCGGCCACGTGATCACGCTCGTGGCGGAGGACGAACGTTATGGTTTTTCTCGCGCCCTCGATCGAGCTTGCTGTCGATGCGCCGCCACTCTACCGAAGTTGATTTTTCGCAAAGCCATGTGCGACGACAACGGCAAATGTTCTTTTCTTCGTTCCGCGAAGTGCGGGGGATACTGGAAATGATCGCGAAGCTCACAATCGCCTTTGCGCTGCTCGGAATATCGGTCTGGCTCGCTGAGGCGAAGGAGCCGAGCGAACTGGAGCAACGCGGTCGGGCTCTCGCCGAAAGAATGTGTTCGGACTGCCACGCGATCGGGCCGCGCGGCCAGAGTCCTCATGCCGGCGCTCCTGCCTTCCGCGCGATCGATCGCAGAGTGGATCTCGATTCCTTCATGGACCGGTTACGCGAAGGACTTATGGTCGGGCATCCCGATATGCCGACGTTTCGTTTCAGTCGTGAGGATGCGCGCGCCTTCGTGCTCTATCTGAGGTCGATTCAGGCGCCGTAAGGGCATGCTCCATCCACTCGAGCCTTCGCTCCCGGTCGAAGGGCTTCCCTCCGTATCCGATGTTCGGAAGGCTCTGCGACCGGTAGTCGTCATCTGTCCCGCGATCGGGCTGGTTGTCGGCCTCGCCATGCAGTTCTCCGGATGGGAACGCTGGGCCGGCCCGACATGGGCCGCGGCTACGGTTCCGGTTCTGGTCGTTCTCCTGATCGAGATCGTCACCAGCTTGCGCCGCGGCGATCTGGGCCTGGATATCGTGGCTGCGCTTTCGATGTTGGCGGCCCTGGTCTTTGCCGAATATCTGGCCGCCGTCGTGGTCGCCGTGATGTATTCGGGGGGGCAATATCTCGAGAGCTTCGCCGAGCGTCGCGCAAGCCGCGAGATGACGGCGCTTCTCGCCCGCGCCCCGCGCAGCGCCGTCAGATACCGCGATGGCAGGCTCGAGGAGGTCGCCTTGGACGCGATCGAGCCGGGCGATCGCCTCGTCGTTCGAAAAGGCGATGTCGTTCCGGTCGACGGCGCGGTCGTGGAAGGCGTTGCCGTTCTCGATCGATCGGCCTTGACCGGCGAATCCATGCCGGTGCGACACAAGGTCGGCGACGCCGTCATGAGCGGATCGAGCAATGCCGGCGAGGCCTTCCATCTGGAGGCCTCGCGGCGCGCAGACGAGAGCACATATGCCGGCATTGTCCGCCTGGTCGCGGCTGCACAACGCTCCCGAGCGCCGATGTCGCGCCTGGCGGATCGCTACGCCATGGTGTTCCTGGCGGCGACCGTCGCGCTCGCGGCGGCATCCTGGGGCTGGACCGGTGATCCCATTCGGGCCGTCGCGGTCCTCGTGGTGGCGACACCGTGCCCGCTCATCCTGGCGGTGCCGGTCGCGATCGTGTCGGGACTCTCGCGAGCGGCCAAGCAGGGCATTCTGATCAAAGGCGGCCGGGCGCTCGAGGCTTTGGCGAGGGTGCGCGCGCTCGTGATCGACAAGACCGGGACATTGACGCTCGGCCGGGCGCGCGTCGTCTCGATCAAGGTCGCCGCGGGCATGGGCGCGGACGAGCTCCTGCGGGTCGCGGCGTCGCTCGACCAGGCGTCCAAACACGTCATTGCCCGGACCATCGTGGAGGAGGCGCAGGCGAGAGGCCTCGAGCTCGTTGCTCCGAGCGATGTCGCCGAAACACCGGGCGAGGGCATCGAAGGCCGCGTGGAGGGCCACCGCGTGATCGTCGGCGGCTTCCGCTTCGTGGCCGGAAAGCTTGCGCAAACCGGCCTGGCGCCGTTGCGGGCGGATCGTTCGCCCGGCGCCGCCGCCGTTGCCGTCGCCGTCGACGGTCAGCTCGCCGGTACCCTGATCCTCGCCGACGAGCTGCGCGTGGGCACGCGAGCTCTGCTCCACAGCCTCAGGGCGTTGGGGGTCGAGCGCATCGTGCTGGCCACCGGCGACCGGCGCGACGTGGCCGAGACGATCGCGCGGGGCCTGTCGATAGATGCCGTCAGATCGGAGCTCGGCCCCGACCAGAAGACCCTCGTCGTGTTGTCCGAGCGCAAGCATGGCCCCGTCATGATGATCGGTGACGGCGTCAACGATGCGCCGGCGCTGGCGGCCGCCGACGTGGGCGTCGCGATGGGCGCGAAGGGCGCAGCGGCTTCGGCAGAAGTCGCGGACGTCGTGCTGCTGGTCGATCAGCTCGATCGCATTCTGCCGGCGATGGAGATCGCCCGAAGGTCGCGACTCATTGCGCTGCAAAGCGTGTACGCGGGAATAGGGCTTTCGGTCGCGGGAATGATCGCCGCGGCGCTCGGTGCCATCTCGCCGGTGCAAGGCGCAATCCTGCAAGAGCTGATCGACGTCGCCGTCATCCTCAATGCGCTCAGGTCCCTGCGCGGCGGCTCCTGAACGGATCG
This sequence comes from uncultured Alphaproteobacteria bacterium, assembly GCA_963758945.1. Taxonomy (GTDB): domain Bacteria; phylum Pseudomonadota; class Alphaproteobacteria; order Rhizobiales; family Xanthobacteraceae; genus VAZQ01. The sequence goes on from CAVWXY010000006.1 coordinate 1,081,455, forward strand.
CTGCGAACAGCCGCCGCTGCCGGCGACGCAAAGTCGCGTGCCGGTAGGGGCTGCCGCAACGATGACGCCGTCGAGCGCGTCCATCGACAGCAATTGATCTAAATCATGCCGCGGGAAGCCTTGCGCTGCTACCAGACCCGCTGTGATCAAGGAGACAGGTGCCATGAGCAAGCCCATCCCCGACAAGGCCGAAGTTGCGGTCGAATACCCCGATAAGCTTTACATCGGAACCTTCGAGCGAACCGCGCGCTTCGACGCCCACCTCGACCAGGCCGGCATTTCGCTCAGCCTCCACCGCGCCGGCGGGCTCGATGAGCGCAAGTCGGTTCGAATGCACTTCCATTACGCCCTGTTCGCGGACATCCTGCGCGACTTGGCGAAGACGGTCGCCGCCCTGCCGCCGCAAGACACGGCGCACCGGGACGCCCTGCGCGACGGAGCCAAGGCGCTCTATTTCGCGCTCGCGCCCCGCCGCAGCGAGGGAGAGGACGTCGCCGAGATGACGCCGGACGAGGAGGTCCTGCTGCTGCATGTCATGGAATAGTTGCCGTGGCTGAGCCTGTAGATACCCGAAACGTAGTCTCTGCGGTGACAAGCGCGCCGAGCGGGGTGGGCATCGCAAATGGGGCCATTTGCGAATGCGTCATCCGACGGCGCAGCCGCTGGTCACTTGAGACTGAGAATGTAGGCGATGATGTCGGCCCGTTCGTCGGCCTCGAGCAGGATATTGGGCATGGAGCGGTGCGAGCTGTTGAGCGCCGCCGATAGTGCGATCGCGGTCATTCCCGGCACCGAGGCTATGGTTTGGAAACGAGGCGCATCCGCGTTGGGGGATCGGACCTGCTCTTGTCGGACCGCATGACACTGGGCACAGAGTCGCTGCGCCAGCGCGAGACCCCGGTTCGGCCGGCCGATCTCTTGGGTCGCGCCCTGTGCCGGCATGAGCAGCGATGCCACCATTGCCGCCAGCCAAAACCGCGTTCTGCGCATCTCCGGTCCTCCCGCCGCATTTCGTCGCTATCGTCTGAACCAGCCACGGAACACTGTTCGCGGTCTTGACGCAAATCAAGGCTATTGCGGATGGGCGGAACGAAGCTCACACCGATCGACGATGGAGGCCGGGCCATGAAAGGAGCCGCGCCATGAAAGCTGCCGTTCGTCCGGCGGAATCCGGCTACTGACGGCGGGCCGGGCATGCCCTACCGCGCGAACAGCGACCTTCCGATCTCGGTGCAGCGGCATCTGCCGCCGCATGCCCAGGACATCTATCGCGAGGCCTTCAATCATGCCTTCGCTGCGCATGCCGGCGATCCGCGCCAGGAGGAAGCGGCGCATCGCATCGCCTGGGCCGCGGTCAAACGTTCGTACGTGAAGATCGGAGGCAGTTGGGTGAGCCGGGCGGAGCGTCCATGAGGCCGCGCGCGAAGGTCGGCGCGCGCCCCGCCGGGGGGCATCCGGCCAGCCGGACCATTCGCCGCAACCGGCTTGACGTGGATCAAACAGCCACGCGGGAGGCGCGCTAGCCTGACGACGCGCGCAAGGAGTATCGTGATGAAAGCCACAGACGTAATGACCTCGCCGGTCGTCTCGATCGAGCCGGCCGCTTCTGTTTTGGAGGCGGTTCGCATCATGCTGCTACGGCACATCAGCGGATTGCCCGTCATGGACACGGAAGGTCGGCTTGTGGGCATCGTCACAGAAGGCGATTTCCTCCGACGGGCCGAGATCGGAACGCAGCGGCGGCGGCCGCGTTGGCTGGAATATCTGCTCGGCCCGGGCCGGCTGGCGGACGAATACACCCGTTCGCACGGGCGCAAGGTCCACGAGATCATGACAGCCGACCCGCTCACCGTCAGCGAAGACACTCCGCTCGAGGAGATCGTCCGCACGATGGAGAAGCATCGGATCAAGCGCCTCCCGGTGACGCGCGGGGCCGAGGTCGTCGGGATCATCAGTCGGGCCAATCTCGTTCACGCGCTCGCCGGCCTCGCCCGTGAAGTCAAACCGACCGAGGCGAGCGATCAGGCGATTCGCGAGCGCATCCTGGCGGAGTTGGCGGGACAAACGTGGGCACCGACGGCACTCGTCAATGTCATCGTAAGGGCTGGGGTCGTCGACCTCTGGGGCACGATCACCGACGAGCGGGAGCGCCAGGCGATGATTGTGGCGGCTGAGAACGCGCCGGGGGTGAAGGCGGTAAGGGACCATCTGGTCTGGATTGATGCGGTGTCGGGCATGCTTTATCAATCGGATGAACAGTCGGGACAGGCGAAGGCATCTTGATCCTCGAAGGCGGCGAATGCGCGGATCGGACTACCCCCAGTTCGCTTCCGCGGCCTTCCTCTGGCCGGCGCTGGTCGCCGCGTCCGCAAGCGAACTCGCGTCCGCGGCGGCGCGGCAGTTCGTGGACCTTGCGGTCGGACAGACGCAGACTGCGCCGCGGACGCCCCGATGGGCAACCCGCAATAAAGTGGCAATGGAGCTGCCCACGGTTCGGCTGCGGCAGTTTTCGGCGGACGCGGCCGGCTTTGCGACCCTGATCTGTGCGCCGTTCGCGCTCCACGGTTCCACGATAACCGATTTCGCGCCTCGCCACAGCCTGGTCGCCGCGCTGCAAGATGCGGGAATCGGGCGCGCTTTCGTTACGGATTGGCGATCGGCGGGCGCGGACATGCGCTTCCTGTCGATTGATAATTATCTCGCCGACCTCAACGTCCTGGTGGACGAACTCGGCGGGCGGGCAAACCTCATCGGCCTGTGTCAAGGCGGCTGGCTGGCGTTGATCTATGCCGCGCGCTTTCCCGGCAAAATCCGGAAATTAGCGCTGGCGGGGGCTCCGGTGGATATTGCCGCCGGCAGCTCCCGGCTCTCGCAGCTCGCGCGCAACACGCCGAGTGCAGTTTTCCGCAAATTGGTCGATCTCGGCGACGGACGCATCCTGGGGCGGCACGCCCTTCAGTTCTGGGTTCCGAATTCGCCCGACCGAGAAACAATTCGCGGCTTGTTGCAGTCGCCGGCGGCGATGAACTCGGCCGGGTTCCACCGGCTGGAGACGCGCTTTCGCGATTGGTACGCGTGGACCGTCGATCTGCCCGGCACTTATTACCTGCAGGTCGTCGAACACTTGTTCAAGGAAAACCGCCTCGCCACCGGCCGCTTCGTCGCGCTGGGCCGCGCGATCGATCTTAACGACTTGCGTTGCCCTGTTTTCCTCCTTGCCGCACGGGACGACGACGTGGTCGCGCCTGAGCAGATATTTGCGACGGAGCATCTGGTCGATCGTCGGCGGTGCTCGGTCGAGAAAGCCGTGGCGCCGTGCGGCCATCTCGGCCTGTTCATGGGCAGGGAGATCCTCGTCGGCGTCTGGCCGGGCATTGCGCGCTGGCTGTTGCGTCCGGAATGAGTGTGCGGAAAGGCGTGCCTATTTGCGTCAAACACGCCGTCCGAACAGCGCAATGGCCGCGAGCGGGATCAACAGGCCCAGCAGCGCGGCGTTGATCAGCAGAGGACCCAGCTCGGTATAGTGGCCGCGGCTGACTACGAAAATCTCATTGAGGTATTTCGTCTGCAGCTGGCCCGCGACCAGCGCGAGGTTCATCAACGAGGCCATGAGCGCGAACCAGGTCGCACGGTGGCCGGCCGGGGCGTAAAAGGCGATCAGGCTCAGCAGCGGGATCATGCTGAGCTGCGCGAACGGCGAAGCGGTCGCGGCATCGATCACGGCGATGGTGCGCGCGCCGAAACCGAACGTCGTCTCCGTCCAATGGCTGAGGCCGTAGAACAGCCCGATATTGGGAAGCGACAGCACTGCGCCCGCCACTGCGAGCCAGAACAAGATCTTGGTCACGGAATATTCCGTCAATTGCTTGCTGAACAGCCACATGGCCGCGATGGCGATGATCGCCGCGGTCTGACGCAGCGTGCCGTAGAACGCCTCGTCGAAGTTGAGCTCGTCGAGCGTCCACCAGAAATAGCCGTCGCCGACCGAGGGTGTGGCGCGGAACGCGAAGATGATGATGCTCGTGAACAGAATGGCGCGTCGGGTCCCGGCGTCGAGCTCCTTGGTCACGAAGACCAGCATCGTGCAGATCACGACCATCGACAGCGTGAAGATCAGCTCCTGGCCGTACGGAACGGACCCGAGCGCGAGGACGAGGATTGCCGCGCCGAACGCCGCTCCGCCGCCGAGAATGCGCCAGTCGAGCGGTCGCCGCTCGCTCGTTTCCGATCGGATCAGCAGCACGCCGAGCACCGAAACCGCCGGAACGAGCAAGCCCAGCAGGAATACCGTCGCACGATCGAGCATGCTGGCAAGCCAGCCCGAAAGTCCCGCCACCGCGAGGATGCCGACCGAGAGCGCAAGGCGGCCGATCACCTGCACCATGCCGAGCTCGGCGCGGACCTCCTCCTCCGGGCGGGCGATCCCGGCGGCGTCGCGGCGGGAGACGACCTCGGTCGACATCGCATCGGCTACGACGTCCTGGATGACGGTACCGATGACGACCAGCATGGCGCCTAGGACGTAAAGACGATCGGCGCGGGCGAACGCGATCCATCCGCCGGCGGCGCCGGCCAAGGTCAGCATGCCGCAGGCGGTCGCAGTCGCGCCGATGAGGACATAGGCCTTTCGTTGCGAGCCGAAGACGGGCACGCTGTCGACCAGTTCGCCGAACACCATCTTGACGGTCCAGGGCAAACTGAGCCACACGCCGATTCCCGCCAGTTCGGCAGGACTCAGTGTCAACCGCTCCTTGATCCACATGTCGCGGCTGACGTCGATGATCCCGAGCGCTCCATAGGCGAAGTAGATCATCACCAGCGGCAGATAGGCCAAGCGAAAGCCCAGGATCGGCCGGAGCAATGCCGATAGCCAGATTGATGCCGCCGGCGCGGTCGCGGGCTGCGCGGCCCGAGAAGCTCTGTCAGTGCTGGCGGGCTGGTCCATTGAAAGGCAACGCTTCGGAGGCTGTACGCGTTCGAGGGCTCAGGAGGCGTACCATGCCGCCGCCACGATCGGAGGGGGCGCGCCATATCCGAACAGGCGCGCGATAATCTTGCGCTCGGCCCGCATGCGCGCCGCCCTACGCCGGATGGCTAATGCGAGAGCAGCGTCCAGGTGAAGGGGCGGGCCAGCACGCTTTTGGTCGCGCCGCCCAGAATGAACTCCCGTAGTCTGGAGTGACCGTAGGCCCCCATCACCAGCAAGTCGACCTTGCGCTCGGTGGCATACGCTTCGAGCACATCGCCGATGTTACGGCCCTTGGCCTCGATCTTGTCGAATGTCACATCCACGCCGTGCCGAGCCAGGTGCTTGCACAATTCGACGCCCGAGCCGGGTTTACCCAGGCGCTTTTCGTCCACCACGGTGACGACATGAACCCGCTTTGCGGACCGCAGCATGGGCAGCGCATCGGCGACGGCTCTCGCCGCTGGCCGGCTGTGGTCCCAGGCGACGGCGGCCACCTCGACGGATGAGGACAGTTGCCGCGTCGTGGCTTGCGGCAACAGCAGCACCGGCCGCCCCGATTCGAAGGCGAGCGCCTCGATGAGGCGCCGCTGCTCCTGCTGCTCTTCCGCGCTGAGGGGAAAAATGCACAGATCTCGCAGCCTCGCATAATCTACAAGGATGTCGGCGACCGCGCCCGGCGCACAATGCTCGACCACATGCTCATAGGTGACGCCGCGGCGCATCGGACCTTGACGTGCGCAGGCGTCGTCGAAGGCCGCGATTAGATCGCGCGCATTGGAAGCGGTCTTCTTGCGTTCGGCCGCGAGAATGCCGCCGAGCTCGGGTGGATGCGCATAGAGGCCCACCGGCAGCCGGATATCCAGCTCGAATGTCAAGCCCACGACGTGCGCGCCGAGTCCGGCGGCGAAGGCCACAGCGCAGTCGACGCTGTCGGTCGCCGTCGCCGTCGGATAGCTGAGCATCGGAAAGAGAATGTCTCGGATCGTCATCGGGCGTGCTCCTCGGCGCGGGTAAATTCAATTGTCGACCGGATGTCTGATGGAACGACGGGTGGCCTTGGTGTGAATCAAGCACGGAGGCGGCGCCGCAGCTGCCGCGTCTTGCGGGGGCTGCGATCGATCGAGCGGCCGCCCGGGCCGCCCCGCTTGTCATCAACCCCGTCCCCGAACCAGAGCAGGCGTCGTCTCGACCATATTGCTTTCTCCTAACCTAGCGTCGGCGGGCATCGGGCGGCAACCCCAGCAAGGCGGAAGCAGGACCCGAGATGGGACGGGCCCGACGGCAGCCATTCGGCACGGGCAGCGGTTCAATGGGACAGCATGCAGCACACCGGACTCGATGCCAGCATTTCGTCGGTGACCCCGCCGAAGATCCACTCGCCGAGACGGCTGTGTCCATAGCCGCCGGCCACAATCAGGTCTGCCTTCTCGGCGCGCACCAGCTCGAACAGCTCGGCTGCAACCGGGCCGCGCGCGCGGCGCCAGACCTCGTCGGCGACGATGACCCGGTGGCGCTCGAGATAGCGCGCCACGTCGGCGAGATTCCTCTTGTCCTGCGGCTTCGTTTGCTCTTCGCCGAGCTCGACCATCAGCACCTGCTTGGCCTGCCGCAACAGCGGAAGTGCATCGCGGACCGCGCGCCGGCACTCGCGCGTGTCCTTGCAGGCGACGACGACGCGTTCTAACGGCAGTGAGGCGGCGCCGTCCGGCACCACCAGGACGGGCCGGCCCGCCCGCAACACGATGAGGCCGGGCTCCGCCAGGTCGGCGCCGCCCGTGCGCCGGGGTCCGGTGATGACCAGGTCGGCGGCCCTTGCCTCCCGCGCCACCAGATCGGAGGGCAATTCCAGGGCCATGCGCCATTCGATCTGCCGGAGATCCTGGCCCCGGGCGAGGAAGCGCTTGCCGATCTCGTCGAGACGCGCCGTCAGCCGACGGCGATCGCCTTCGCTCGGCTCACCGAACACGGCAAGGCCGCCGGCAACGAAGGCGGGCCGCAGCGCTAGGCCCGCGATTCCGATGAGTGCCGCCTGAAAGCGCTCGGCAAGCTCGAGCGCCAGCTGCACTCTGCGTTCGCAGTCGCGCTCAACGTCGAGGTGCACCATCATCGCCGCGAAGGACATCGCCCGTTCCTGATCCATCCGAGAAGGAGTTTCGCAAACTCCCCGCGTGCAGCTCCGGTTCAGGTCAAAAAGCAATCTCTGCAGGGCAGTGATGGCTTCTCAACGCTCTTGAATCGATTTGAGATAAGCGAGGATCGCCCCCACGTCCTCGGCCGGGAAGGCGAATTCGGGCATGTCGGGATGGCCGACCGAGATGCCTTCTGCCAAGGCTTCCGCCAAGCCGTCGATCGAATACTTGCGCGAAAGGGTTCGAAACGGCGGGGCGGAGGCGTGGGGGCTGGCACCGGCAGTGCCGGTGGCGTGGCAGCGGGCGCAATTTCTCGCCAGCAGGGTCTCGCCGCGCGCGAGCAGCGCGGCGTTTTCCTGCGCCAAAGCCGCGGCCGGGGTCAGCATGGCTGCCGTGACCGAGGCGAGCAGGAACCGGCGGGGGAGGCGGATGGGCATGCCAATCTAGCTCCGGGCGAGACCGACCACGTCGTGAATCTTCTCGATCAGCGCATTCCCTAGCAGGGGCTTTTCCACGATGGGGACGCCCGCCTTCTGGGCCCGCTCGCGCAGCGACGGACCGGGATGGCTGGTGATCAGGATCGCCGGCGCCGCGACGTGCCGGGCGCGCAGCGTCGTGATCAGCTCAAGCCCGTTCATCCCCGGCATATTCTGGTCGACGACGAGACAGCTGCAGAGCGCCAAGTCGTCCGCGTTCAACAGCTCGGCGCCGGTCGCGTAGCTGCGCACCGCAAAGCCCTCGATCTCGAGCGAGAACTGGAGCGAGCTACGGACGGCGAGGTCATCGTCGACGACGATGACGACAAATCCGGGAATCTTAGCGCCTCCGTCTTGAGCCATAGCGCCCTTGTCTGCCTTCGGGCTTGCATGATTGAACCTGCATCAAGCAGGCAAAGGGGGGCTGCCGCTTTGATTTGGCTCAAATCCGCCGGCGCAAAGCCGAGGCGAGCTCGCGGGAGTGGCGCACCGTCAAGGCGCCGGCGGCCGTCCGGAGCCGGGACCGAGAATGTCGGCGATGAGGGCCATGCGCACGAGATGGGACAAGCTCGCCGCCTGCATCTTGGTCATGAGATTGGCCCGATAGATCTCGATGGTGCGCGGGCTGATCCCGAGGTCATAGGCGATCTGCTTGTTAGCGTGCCCAGCCACCAGGCCCTCCAGCACGTCGCGCTCGCGGTGCGACAGGCTCGCCAGCCGAGCCTCGATCTCGCTGCGTTCCGCCGCACGCCTCTGGTCCTGGTCGAGGTGATTAAGCGCAGACCGCACGGACGCCAATAGCACCTCATCGTCGAAGGGCTTTTCCAGAAAATCGAGGGCCCCGATTTTCATCGCTTCCACTGCCAGCGGAACGTCGCCGTGACCGGTAATGACGATCACCGGGATGCCGAGCTTGAGCTCGCGCAGCCGTCGCAGGAGCTCGACGCCGCTGAGCTCCGGCATTCTCACATCCGTGATGACGCAGCCAGCCGTGATCTTGCGCGCAACGTTCAGAAATGCCACTGCCGATTGGTAAGTCTGCACCTCCATGCCGACCGACGCCAGCAGGAAGGCCAGCGATTCCCGCATGGCCGCATCGTCGTCGATGACGTGCACGACAGCCATGTCAGACGGCATCGCGGAAATCCTCTTGCGTCACGGCCCGCAGCGTGAAGCGGAAGACTGTCCCGCCGTCGGGATTTGGCTCCACGTCGATCTGTCCGCCGTGGGCCTCGACGATGGTGCGGGAGATCGACAAGCCGACGCCCATGCCGTGGCGTTTGTTGGTGACGAAGGGCTGGAACAGCTGGGACATCATTTCAGGTGCGATCCCCGAACCGGTATCGGCGACGCTGAGGGTAATCATCTCGTCCTTGCCGAATGCGGTCGAGACGGTAAGTTCACGTCTTTGCGACGACTCCATGGCCTCCACGGCATTGCGCAGCAGATTGAGCAGAACCTGCTGTATCTGCACCTTGTCGGCGAGCACGAGATCTATGGTCGGATCGAACTGAAACCGCACTCGAACGCCTTGATCCTTGGCGCCGACAAGTGCCAGAGCGCTCGCTTCCTCGACCAGTTTCTTGACGCTTTCGACCCGGCGTTCGCTCTCGCCGCGTGCCACGAAGTCGCGCAACCGGCGGATGATCTGTCCGGCGCGCAAGGCCTGCTCGGCTGCCTTGTCCAAGGCGGTGCGCAGCAACGCGGAGCGATCGTCGGTGCTGTCCTCGAGCAGCCGCCGCGAGCCCTTCATGTAGTTCGCGATGGCCGATAACGGCTGGTTGAGCTCGTGCGCCAGCGCGGATGCCATCTCGCCCATGGCCGTCAAGCGCGAGATGTGCACGAGTTCGGACTGCAGCTCATGCAGCCTCGCCTCGGTCTGCTGCCGTTCGGTCAGGTCGCGAATAAAGCCGGTGAAGAAGCGCTGGTTGCTCGAGCGCATCTCTCCCACGGCGAGCTCCATCGGAAAGGTCGAGCCGTCCTTACGCTCGCCGACGACGACGCGCCCGATTCCGATGACGCGCCGCTCCGCGGTGCGCAAATAGCGCTGGATGTAGCCATCGTGATTCTCGCGGTACGACGACGGCATCATCATCTTGATGTTCTTTCCCGTCACCTCGGCCGCCGTGTGTCCGAACAGGCGCTCCGCGGCCGAGCTGAACGACTGTATGATCCCGCGCTCGTCGATCACGATCATCGCGTCGGGCACGGTGTCCAGGATCGATGTGAGATGAGCCTCGCGCGCGAGAGCCTCGCGCGCGCTCATAGCCGCGCGCGTGCGATTGCGCTGCAATTGTTCTCCACCCCAGGCGATGCCCACCCCGATGAGCACGAATGCCACAGTGCTCGCGACGTCCGCGGCCGAGACCTCGGAAGCCTGGGTGACGAAGCCCAGCAGGGCACCGAGAGCGGTCGCGGCCAGCCCGGGCCCCCATCCGCCGAGGCCCGCGGCCACCAGGACGGCCGGCACGAACAGCAAATATGGCGAATGATGATGCAGCACCGGCGCGAGCGCTGTCCTCGCCAGCCAGGCGACGGCCACGGCCAGCAGCGCTGCGCCGTAGAGCAACAGATATTGTCGCGAAAAAAGCCAGCGTTTGACGGGGCTCGCGGATCTGCCCCCGAATAGCTCGGCCGATTCTGCCAAAAACGTCCTCATCCTTGACCTTCGCCGCGGTTTTGCAACTCCGGGATACCCCTTAGGGACTTTATCTGAATTTTCCGGCCGTGGCTCGCCCGCTACCAATCCCGCACCAAATCACGGAGGTCGCGAGCCATGCTGACGCAGACGACGAGCCGGGTCGGCTCCTTCAAACAGCCAGGAATAGCACTTCGTCAAGCGCCGTCTGCGCCAGACAGCACGATCGAGCTGATGGGCGCGCTGGTGCCGTTTGCGCGCAACACCGAAATCTACGGCGAGAACGAGCCGGCCGACTATCTCTACAAGGTCGCCAGCGGGTCGGTACGGACCTACAAGGTGCTGGTCGACGGACGCCGTCAGATCGGAGGTTTTTACCTTCCCAGCGACATTTTCGGGCTCGAGACCGGCGACGAGCACACGTTTTCGGCCGAAGCGATCACCGACTGCAAGATCATCGTGATCAAGCGCAGCGCCGTCGTTGCGCTCGCCGCCAGAGATAATCGCGTGGCGCGGCAAATGTGGGAGCTGACCGCGCGCGAGTTGCAGCGCGCTCAGGATCGCATCCTGGTGCTGATCAAGAGCGCACAGGAGCGCGTTGCCGGCTTTCTCTTGGAGATGGCGGACCGCGCATCGGAGGGTGGAGCGGTCGAGCTGCCGATGTCGCGCCAGGATATCGCCGACTATCTCGGACTGACCATCGAAACCGTCTCGCGTACGCTCACGCAGTTGGAAAGGACCGCCACGATCGAGCTTTCGACCTCGCGCCGAATCCTGCTGCGCAACCGCTCCGCGCTCAATCGACTGAATGCGTAGCGGGCGGCTCGGCGCCACACGGCGCGCGCCGCGATGATACGGTTACGAGAGGAGGCTGCCGCCATGTTCGCTGCGGCCCGGAAGAGACCAGGCTTCATTCAGCGACTTGTCCGCCGGCCGCGAGGGTGGTGGATGAGCAAGCGCGGTACGACGGCAGCGCGCGGCCGTTGCGGTCCTGCCGAAGTGGCGCGCATCGCGCACGATATCGGCGTCGGCGCGGCGACGGAGTTCCGCGTCCTCGCCGGCAAATGGCCGAACTCACCGGACCGGCTGTCGCGGCGGATGCAGCAGGTCGAGTTCGATGCCGCTGAGCTCGTCCGCGTCAAGCCCCAAGTCGTTCGCGATCTTGAGCGGCCGTGTGCGGACGCGATATCGTCATAAGCAGCAAACCTTCCCTGCCGTGCGGCGAAACGAAAGGCGAATTGCATGCGACCGAAATTCCCCCTGCGGCGGTTGATCATGGCGCTAGCTGCCGTTGCGTTGTGCGCCGGACCTGCTCTCGCGCAGCAATCGCCGGCGGCGCAGCGCGGCCTGACGTTCGTCCGCGTGCATTGCGCGCAATGCCATTCGATCGACACGGTCAGCGAAAGCCCGCTCACGATCGCGCCGCCATTCCGTACGTTGCATCTGAAATACCCGATCGAGAGCCTGCAACGGCCGCTGAGCGAGGGGATTAGCGCTGGCCATCCCACGATGCCGCAGTTCCGGCTCGATCCCGACCAGGTTGCGGACGTCATCGCCTATCTGAAGTCGCTCCAACGCTGACGCGGGCGACTTCTTCGGGGAAAAGCGGCAAACGCATTCGCGATTTGATTTGCATCAAAGCCGACCTCACTGCATCGCAGCATGGTCTCGAGCAAACGGGAATTCGCAGCAGCGTTTTCCCGCCTGCGCATCGAGACCAAGGACATGGCGCCTTCTACCGCCGTACGCAAAAGCATGACCATCGGCGAAGGGGCGGTGGCGCTCGCCTTCGTGGCGCTGGCGCTGAGCTCGATCTTCGTCGCGGCGAACGCGTACACGCCGGAATATGCCTTTCACGCTTGGCTCTCTGCTGCTGCCAGCGTCGCCACGGTCTTTGCCATCGTCAATCGCTACTATGAACGTCCGGCCGAATTGCCGCCGCTCACCATCGACGGCAGACCCAATTACAACATGGGCCCCGTCAAGCTCGCGACGGTCGCCGCCGTGTTCTGGGGTATCGCCGGCTTCACGGTCGGGCTCTGGGCGGCGCTAGAGCTCGCGTTTCCGGCGCTCAATTTCGATCTGCCTTGGATTTCCTTCGGACGCCTCCGACCGCTGCACACCTCGGCGGTGATCTTCGCCTTCGGCGGCAACGTGCTGGTTGCTACGTCCTTCTACGTAGTGCAGCGAACTTGCCGGGCACGCCTTGCCGGCGACATCGCGCCGTGGTTCGTGGTGCTCGGCTACAATTTCTTCATCGTCGTCGCCGGCACCGGCTATCTCCTCGGCATCAGCCAATCGAAGGAATATGCCGAACCGGAGTGGTACGCCGACCTCTGGCTCACCATCGTCTGGATCACGTATTTCCTGGTCTATCTCGGCACCATCATGCGGCGCAGCGAGCCGCACATCTATGTCGCCAATTGGTTCTATCTCGCCTTCATCCTGACCATCGCCGTGCTGCATCTCGGCAACAACGCCGCCGTCCCGATATCACCGTTCTCTTCGAAGTCCTACATCGTCTGGGCCGGCGTGCAGGATGCCATGGTGCAGTGGTGGTACGGTCACAACGCCGTCGGTTTCTTCCTCACCGCCGGCTTTCTAGCCATCATGTACTACTTCATCCCGAAACGGGCGGAGCGGCCGGTCTACTCCTATCGGCTCTCAATCATCCACTTCTGGGCCCTGATTTTCCTCTACATCTGGGCCGGGCCCCATCATCTGCACTACACCGCGCTGCCGGACTGGGCGCAGACGCTGGGCATGACGTTCTCCATCATGCTGTGGATGCCCTCGTGGGGCGGCATGATCAACGGAATCATGACGCTCTCCGGCGCCTGGGACAAACTGCGCACCGATCCGGTGCTGCGCATGCTGGTCGTGTCGGTCGCTTTCTACGGCATGGCCACGTTCGAGGGGCCCCTGATGTCGGTGAAGGCGGTGAACTCGCTCAGCCACTACACGGACTGGACGATCGGGCATGTGCATTCCGGCGCGCTCGGATGGGTGGGCTACATTTCCTTCGGAGCGATCTATTGCCTAGTGCCGTGGTTGTGGAATCGCGAGCGGCTCTATTCGCTCAAGCTGGTCAATTGGCACTTCTGGATCTCGACCATCGGCATCGTGCTCTACATCTCGGCGATGTGGGTGTCGGGCATCCTGCAGGGGCTGATGTGGCGGGCTTATACCAAGCTCGGCTTCCTCGAATATTCCTTCATCGAAACGGTCGAAGCGATGCATCCATTCTACGTCATCCGCGCGCTCGGCGGCGCCTTGTTCCTGATCGGCGCGCTGATCATGGTGTGGAACCTGTGGCGCACCGTCTACCCGCGCCCATTCCTTGCCACGGCCGCCAAACCGGCGCTCGCGCCGGCCGAGTGAGGAGGTTGCGGTGTCGCTGTGGAAGAAACACGCGATTTTCGAGACGAACTCCATCGTGCTCGTGATCGGCGTGCTGGTCGTGATCGCGATCGGCGGCCTCGTGGAGATCACGCCGCTGTTCTATCTCAAGAGCACGATCGAGAAGGTGGACGGGGTGCGCCCCTACACGCCGCTGGAGCTTGCCGGCCGCAACATTTACGTGCGCGAGGGCTGCTACAACTGCCATTCGCAGATGGTACGACCCTTGCGCGACGAGGTGGAGCGCTACGGGCATTACTCGCTGGCGGCAGAAAGCATGTACGACCGGCCGTTCCAGTGGGGGTCGAAACGCACCGGTCCCGACCTGGCGCGGGTGGGCGGGAAATATTCCGACGACTGGCACCGCGATCATCTCAACGCGCCCAAGTCGGTGGTGCCGGGAACGGTCATGCCGGCCTATCCCTGGCTCGCCAGGACCGAGCTCGACCTCTCCCACATCGACGACGATTTGCGCGTCCAGGCCTGGCTCGGCGTGCCGTACCAAGCCGACATGATCGCCAACGCGCAGGCGGACGCCAGGGCGCAGGCGAGCCCCGATGGGGCCGGGGACCTCGTCAAGCGTTATCCCAAGGCGCAGGCGCGCGACTTCGACGGCAAGCCCGGTCGTATCACCGAAGCCGATGCGCTGATCGCCTACCTGCAGGTGCTCGGCACCTTCGTCGATTTCAAGCTCTACGACGACAAAGCCAATATGCGGTGAGGAAAGGCGATGGATTCGACCTATCGTGCATTGGCGGAGTTCGCCCAGACGTGGGGCCTTGCCTATTTCGTCGCGGTGTTCGTGGTCGTGCTGATCTATGCGCTGTGGCCGTCGCGCCAGCGGCAATTCGACGAAGCCGCGCGTATTCCCCTTCGTGAGGACTGACATGCTCGACAGCCATCCGGCCGATGCAAAGCCCGGCGTCGACGCCTTCACCGGCACCGCCACCACCGGGCACGCGTGGGACGGCATCCGCGAGCTGAACACGCCGCTGCCGCGATGGTGGCTGTGGTTGTTCTATGCCACGATCGTCTGGGCCGTCGGCTACTGGGTCGTCTATCCGTCCTGGCCGCTCGTCTCCTCGTACACGGCGGGCGCGTTCCGCTGGCATTCGCGCGACGCAGTGGTTTCGGATATCGAAGCGCTCAAGGCGCAGCGCGGGCCGATGGTCGGCAAGCTCGCGGCTGCCTCGCTGCACGAGATCGCGTCCGATCCGCAGCTGCTCGAGTTTGCGCGCGCACAGGGGCGTCCCGCCTTCGCCGAAAATTGCGCGCCATGCCACGGCGCGGGCGGCGGCGGCGGGCGGGGCTATCCCAATCTCAACGACGACGACTGGATCTGGGGCGGCAAGCTCGACGAGATCGCGCAGACGATCCGCCACGGCATACGCTCGGCAGATGCGAACGCGCGGCAGGGCGCTGCCATGCCCGCCTTCGGCCGCGACGGCATCCTCAAGCGCGCCGACGTCGAGAACGTCGCCGACTATGTGCGCTCGCTCGCGGGGCTTCCCACCGATCCCAAGGCCGATCTCGCCGCCGGCAAGAAGATTTTCGCCGACAATTGCGCGGTCTGCCATGACGAGGGAGGAAAGGGAAAACGCGAGCTCGGCGCGCCGGACTTGACCGATGCCATCTGGCTCTACGGCGCGGACAAGGCGGCGATCGTCGACGCCGTTTGGAACGGGCGCGGCGGCGTGATGCCTGCATGGGCCGGCCGACTCGACGACGCCACCATCAAGGCGCTGGCGGTCTATGTGCACTCGTTCGGCGGCGGCGAGAACTGAGCGATGTGCCCGGGATGTGACATCGCGGTGGCTCTGCACGAGGCGCGCTCGGCCCAGCCGCCGCTGCTGGAGCTTGTAAAGGACGCGGCGAGCGCCATGCCGGGCTCCTCGGCCGCGTCGGCGCCCGGCGTGCCCGAGCCCGACGACGAGGGGCCGCTTTATCTCGCGCGGCGAAAAATCTATCCGCAGCGGGTCAAAGGCACCTACCGCACCATCAAGTGGATCGTGCTCTTCGTCACGCTCGGCATCTATTACGGTTTGCCGTTCGTGCGCTGGGATCGCGGGCCGAATGCACCCGATCAGGCGGTATTGATCGATTTTCCCAATCGCCGCTTCTACTTCTTCTTCATCGAGATCTGGCCGCAGGAGGTCTACTACCTCACGGGATTGCTCATATTGGCGGCGATGGCGCTGTTTCTGATGAACGCGGTCGCCGGACGCGTGTGGTGCGGCTATCTTTGTCCGCAGACGGTATGGACCGACCTGTTCCAGACCATCGAACGCTGGGTCGAGGGCGACCGTCGCGAGCACCTGCAGCGCGACAGGGAGCCGTGGACCATCGATCGCGTGGCGCGCAGCGGTCTCAAGCACTTTCTCTGGCTGATGGTCGCGTGGTGGACGGGCGGCGCCTGGGTGCTCTATTTCGCCGACGCACCGACGCTGGTAAGGGAGCTTGCAACCTTCGAGGCGCCGTTCCTCGCCTATTTGTGGATCGGCATCCTCACCTTCACGACCTACGCGCTCGCCGGCCACATGCGCGAGCAGGTCTGCGTCTATATGTGCCCGTGGCCGCGCATCCAGGCCGCGCTCACCGACGAGTACGCGCTCAACGTCACCTATCGCTACGATCGCGGCGAGCCGCGCGGCTCGGTGAAGAAGAGCGCGGCTTTGCGCGCGCAGGGCAAACCCGCGGGCGACTGCATCGACTGCTATCAATGCGTCTATGTCTGCCCGACCGGCGTCGACATCCGCAATGGGCCCAACCTCGGCTGCATCCAGTGCGGGCTATGCATCGACGCCTGCGACGCGGTGATGGCGAAGATCGACCGCCCGACGCGCCTCATCGCCTACGATACCGATCTCAACATCAAGCGCCGGCAGAGCGGAGAGCGGCCGGTGGTCAGCATCGTGCGCCTGCGCACGATGCTCTATGCCGCCGTCATCGCGCTGGTCGCGGGAGTGATGCTGTACGCGCTGGCCACGCGCCGGAGCGAGGGGATTAGCGTCATCCACGATCGCAACCCGCTGTTCGTGCGGCTGTCCGACGGGGAGCTGCGCAATGGGTTCACTGTGCGCATTCTGAACAAGTCGCTCGAGCGGCGCAGTTTCGTGCTCACGGTCGACGGTCTCGCCGATGTCGATCTCAAGGTCGTCGGCGACACCGTGACGACCGGACGCATGGCCGTCATCTCGGTCGGCCCCGACCAGACCTACGAACTGCGTGCGCTCGTGAGCACGTACTCGCGGCTTCCGCCCGCAGCCTCGATCCCGCTCACATTCAGCATCACCGACGCGAACAGCGGACGGCAGGCGAGCGCGGTGGACCATTTCCGCGGGCCCTGACAATGAACGCGCCGGCAACCGATTCGGTCAACGGCAACGGACGCCGTCCGCGGGAGGTGACCGGACGGATGGTGCTCGCCTGTCTCGTCGCATTCTTTGCGGCGGTCACCGGCGTGAACGCGATCATGATCGCCGCCGCACTGTCGACCTTCGGCGGCGTCGAAACTGAAAGCGCCTATCAGGCCGGCCTCGCCTTTGCGAGCGAGACCGCCGCGGTCGCCGCCCAGGACGCGCTGCATTGGCAGGTGAGGGCGAAGGTCTCGGGC
This sequence comes from uncultured Alphaproteobacteria bacterium, assembly GCA_963758945.1. Classification (GTDB taxonomy): domain Bacteria; phylum Pseudomonadota; class Alphaproteobacteria; order Rhizobiales; family Xanthobacteraceae; genus VAZQ01. The sequence continues at coordinate 1,098,679 of CAVWXY010000006.1, forward strand.
GCAGCCGGCGCGACGCGCCTCGATGTCGTCGCGACCGATGCCGCCGACCGCCCGCTCGCGGGCTTGCAGGCGACGGCGCGGCTCGTGCATCCGACCGATCGGCGTGCCGACCACGTCGTCCAGCTGCATGAGACGGCGCACGGCCGGTTCCGGGGAGCAACCGCGGCGGTGGTCGGGCAGTGGGTGCTGGAGATCGAACTCTCGCGCAACGACACCCGCGTGTTTCGTTCGAGGAACCGCATTTTCTTACGCTGAGCAGGCGCCATGCCGGAACCGCTCGATCTTTCGATTTTCGTGAAGCACGACGGCAACCTGTCGCACCTGGACCTCGCGGTCGAAGGCGTGGGTTGCGCCGGCTGCATCCGCAAGATCGAAGGCGGCCTGAAGCGAATTCCAGGCATCGTGGATGCCCGCCTCAATTTCACCAACCGCCGCCTCAGCGTCGACTGGCAGGATGGCATGCTCGCGGCGAGCGACGTGATCGGCGCGCTCGAGCGGATCGGCTATCGCGCCCATCCATTCGAGCCGGAGCGTGCGGAGTTCGACGAAGCGCGCCACGCGCGCTGGCTGATGAAGTGTCTCGCGGTCGCGGGCTTCGCGGGCATGAACATCATGCTGCTGTCGGTGTCGGTGTGGTCCGGCAGCGCGGCCGACATGACGCCGGAAACGCGCGACTTCTTCCACTGGCTTTCGGCGCTCATCGCATTGCCCGCCGTGGCATATGCCGGTCAGCCGTTTTTCCGCAGCGCGTTGCGAGCGGTCCGGGTTCGGCAGCTCAACATGGACGTCCCGATCTCGCTCGGCGTGCTGCTCGCGCTCGGCATGTCGTTGGCGGAGACGATGGGCCACGCCGAGCACGCCTATTTCGATTCGGCCGTGATGCTGCTGTTCTTCCTGCTATGCGGCCGTTACGTCGACCATGCCATGCGGCGCAAGACGCGTGCCGTCGCCGGCAATCTCGCCGCGATGAAGGCCGAAGTCGCGCACCGCTTCGCCGATGGCGGCGAACTGGTGACGGTTCCGGCCGCCGCGCTCGAGCCCGGCGACCGGCTGCTGGTGCGGCCCGGCGAACGGGTGCCGGCGGATGGAACGGTGATTTCCGGTGCGTCGGAGATCGACGAGAGCCTGGTGACTGGCGAGACCACCCGCAAGAAGGTCGCGGCCGGTGTCGCGATCTATGCCGGGAGCATCAGCTATTCCGGTGCGTTGACCATGCGCGTCAGCGCTGCCGGCGCCGGCACATTGATTGACGACATCGAAAGCCTGCTGGCAAGGGCGGTGGCTGCTCGCTCGCGCCACCTGCGCCTCGCGGATCGCGCCGCGCGGCTCTACGCACCCGTGGTGCACGTCACGGCGGCGGCCACGGCGATCGGATGGCTCGTCGCCGGCGCTTCCCTGCATGATGCGATCATCACGGCGATCGCGGTGCTGATCATCACCTGCCCCTGCGCCTTGGCGCTGGCTATCCCGGCCGTCCAGGTCGTGGCCTCCGGGGCCTTGTTCCGCGCCGGGGTCATTCTCAACGCGGGGGATGCCGTTGAGCGCTTGGCCGAGGTCGACGCCGTGGTGTTCGACAAGACCGGAACGCTGACGCTGCCGCAGCCGCGCCTCGACAACGCCGCCGATTTCGACCCGGAGCTGATCGAAAAGGCCGCACGCCTCGCACTGTCGAGCCGCCATCCATTGGCTGCGGCGCTGGCCCATGAAGCCCGCGCGCGTATCCCGTACGAAGGCGCGGTCGAGGAGCCGGGACAGGGCGTGCGCGCGGTGATCGATGGAGCGGAGGCGCGTCTCGGCAGTTCGGCTTTTTGCGGTATCGCCAGCGTCCCCGGACATCTCTCCGAGGTCGAGCCCGGCGCGTCGCTGATCGTGTTTGCCCACGGCGAGCGCAGCGCGGTTTTCGCGGTCCGCCAGCAGCTGCGGCCCGACGCCGCGCTGGTCGCGAGGTCGCTGGCCGAACGCGGCTTCGATCTGCACATCCTCTCGGGCGATCGTCCGGCGGCGGTCGCGCCGGTCGCCGCCCGGCTCGGCATTTCGCAATGGCAGGGCGGGCTTGATCCGGGACAGAAAATCGCCGCCATCGAAGCGCTGAAGGCGGCGGGTCGCCGCGTCCTCATGGTCGGCGACGGTCTCAATGATGCGCCGTCGCTTGCCGCTGCCCATGTCTCGCTGTCGCCAATCGGCGCCGCCCACATCACGCAGGCGCACGCCGACGCGGTGTTTCTCGGCGAGCGGCTCGCGCCGGTGCTGGACGCGCTCGCGCTCGCGCGGCGTGCCCGCACGCTCATGCGGCAGAACCTGTGGCTGGCGGTGGTCTACAACGTCATCGCGGTGCCGATTGCGATCGCAGGCCACGTCACTCCGCTGATCGCCGCCGTCGCGATGTCCGGCTCCTCCATCCTGGTGACCGTCAACGCCTTGCGGGCGGGCCGTCGCGCTGCGGGCTTGCCGCGGTCGGCGGCGAAACGCGGCAGCGCCGGCACGCCGCATCGGCGCTCTCCATGAACGTGCTCGTCTATCTCGTGCCCATGGCCTTGCTGCTCGGCGTTACCGGGCTCGCGGCCTTCCTCTGGTCGTTGCGCAGCGGCCAATACGACGACGTGGAGGGCGCCGCGCTTCGCATTCTCGAGGACGACGATATCGACGCCGGCGCGTGATCCGACCTATGCTCTCCGGCGGCCCGGTCGGTCCATCAAGCGGGAGAGCCGATGGAGGAGGGGAGTAGCGTCACGCCTCTCGTAGCCCTCGACGCAGTGGCGCTCGACACCGAGACCACGGGCCTCGATCCGCGCCGGGCATCGCTGGTCGAGGTCGCGGCGGTTCGGCTGGTCGGCGGGCGGCTCGAAGCCGCGTCCTCGCTAGGACGCCGCGTCCGGCCGCCCGGTCCGATACCCGCCGCGGCAACCCGCATCCACGGCATCGATGACGCCGCTGTGGCCGGCTCACCGCCATTTGCCGAGGTCTGGCCGGAGTTTGCGGCCTTCATGGCCGGCAGGGTCGTGATCGGGCACGCGCTCGGGTTCGATCTTGCCGTTCTCAAGCGGGAATGCGAGCGAGCCGGTCTGACCTGGGCGTTGCCGCGCGCCCTCGACACGCGGTTGCTGGCCGAAATGGCGGCGCCGGACCTTGCCGACTATTCCCTCGACGCCGTGGCAGCCTGGCTCGAGATCAATGTGAGAGATCGCCATTCAGCCCTTGGCGACGCCATGGCGGCGGCGGGGATTTTCGTCGCGCTGGTGCCGAAACTGCGCGCACGAGGTATCCGGACATTGGCCGAGGCCGAACGCGGCTGCCGCGCGCTCGGCAACGCGCTCGATGCCCAGCATGGTGCGGGCTGGGCCGAGGCGGTGCGCGCGCCGGGCGACGCCGATCGCGGCGAGGGCCAGCCGCGCAGCGACAGCTACCCTTACGTCCATCGCGTGCGGGAGGTCATGACTGCACCGGCGAAATTCATTGCGCCCGACGCCCAGGTCGGCGTCGTGCTCGCGCAGATGAGCCACCAACGGATATCGTCGCTGTTCGTACTTCCGATCGCACTCGGGGCGCTGCCGCAGCCCGACCTCATCGGCATCGTCACCGAGCGCGACGTGCTGCGCGGGCTCGCCGCGCACGGCGCCGATGCGCTGACGCTGCCGGTCGAGCGGATGACGAGCCGGCCGCTCGCCTGCGTTCCCGCGGATGCGTTCTGCCACGTCGCCATCAGCCGAATGAGCCGGCTCGAAGTGCGCCACCTTGGGGTCACCGACGAACAGGGCGTCGTGATCGGCGCCCTCTCCGCGCGCGATCTGCTGCGCTTGCGGGCTCAACGCGATCTCATGCTCGGCGACGAGATCGAGCAAGCGGCGGATGTGCCCGCCCTCGCCGCCGCCTGGGCGAAGCTGCCAGGAGTTGCCGCGAGCCTGATCGCCGAGGGTATCGCGGGCCGCGATATCGCGGCGATGATTTCACAGCGCGTCGGCGCATTGACCCAGCGGGCCGCGGTGCTCGCCGAACGGCACCTGAAGGACGAAGGCCAGGGCGGGCCGCCATGCGCCTATGCCGTCGCGGTGCTCGGCTCGGCCGGCCGGGAAGAGAGCCTGCTGGCGCTGGACCAGGATAATGCCTTGGTCTTTGCCGAGGGCGAGCCGGATGGCGCTGCGGACCGCTGGTTCGCAGCTCTCGCGGCTCACGTCGCGGACATCCTCGACGCGATCGGCGTGCCCTATTGCAAGGGCGGGGTCATGGCCAAGAATGCGCTGTGGCGGGGATCGCTCGCCACCTGGCGCCTGCGCATCGAGGACTGGATCCGGCGCTCGAACCCGCACGACCTCCTGTCGGTCGATATCTTCTTCGATCTGCGCCCCGTCCATGGCGAGGCGGGCCTCGCCGACCAAATTTGGCGCTCGGCCTTCGAAGCGGCCCGCGGCGACGCCGCCTTTGCCAAGCTGCTCGCGCAATCCGCCGGCGCGCGCGAGCCGGGCTTCAACTGGCTCGGTCGCTTCCGGACCGAGCAAGGCCGCATCGATTTGAAGAAGGTTGGATTGTTCGGCATCGTATCGATGGCGCGCACACTGGCGATCCGTCATCACGTCGTCGAGCGTTCAACGCCGGCGCGCCTTGCCGGCATCAAGGCCCTGGGCCGCGGTGCGGAAGCGGATCTCGATGCGCTCGTCGACGCGCAGGGAACTTTTCTGGATCTGATCCTCGCGCAGCAAATCGCGGACATCGAGCACGGTAGGCCCGCAACCAATCGGGTTGCGGTCGAGCGCCTGTCGCGGCGCGACGACAAGCGCTTGCGCATCGCGCTCAAGGCCGTGGAGTGCGTCGACGAACTCACGCGGGACCTGTTGCCTTGAGGATTTTGGCTTCGTGCCGCGCAGCTTATAGTGCGATTCGTCGCAGCCTTAGCGAATTGGCGACGACGCTCGCCGACGAGAGCGCCATCGCCGCCGCGGCGATAATGGGCGAGAGCAGGATGCCGAAGACGGGATAGAGCACGCCGGCGGCGATCGGCACCCCGGCCGCATTGTAGACGAAGGCGAAGAACAGGTTCTGCCTGATATTGCGCATCGTCGCCTGCGAGAGTCGCCGTGCGCGCACGATCCCGGTCAGGTCGCCCTTGAGCAGCGTGATGCCCGCGCTCTCGATCGCAACATCCGTCCCCGTGCCCATCGCGATGCCGACTTCGGCTGCCGCCAGGGCGGGAGCGTCATTGACGCCGTCGCCCGCCATTGCGACCGAGCGGCCTTCCTTTTGCAGTTTTTCGACGACGGCGCTCTTCTGGTCCGGCAGCACCTCGGCCTCCACCTCCGTGATCCCGAGGCGGCGCGCGACGGCCTGCGCCGTGGTTTTGTTGTCGCCGGTGAGCATCACCACCCGCACACCTTCTTGCGACAGCGTTCTGAGCGCGTCGGGGGTGGTGCGTTTCACGGGATCGGCGATGGCGATCACCGCCGCAGCCTTGCCGTCGACGCCCAAGAAGATTGCGGTCGCGCCTTCGTGCCGCAGCCGCTCGGCCTCTTGCTCCAACTCGTTTGTTTGAATGCCGAGCTCGCGCAGGAAGTTGGCGTTCCCGAGTGCCAACCGATGGCCATCGGCCACGCCGACCACGCCCTTGCCGGTGGGCGAATCGAAGTCGGCGACGGCAGAGAGGGTGAGACCGCGCTCGTGGGCAGCGGCAACGATGGCCAGCGCGAGCGGATGCTCGCTCGCTTGTTCCACGCTCGCGGCCAAACGCAGCGCCTCGTTTTCGCTGAAGCCGTTGTGCGAGACGACGGCCACCACCTTTGGCTTGCCTTCGGTCAGCGTCCCGGTCTTGTCGACGACGAGGGTATCGATCTTTTCCATGCGCTCGAGCGCTTCGGCGTTCTTGATCAGGACGCCGGCCTGGGCGCCGCGACCGACACCCACCATGATCGACATCGGCGTCGCCAAACCGAGCGCGCAGGGGCAGGCGATGATCAAGACCGTGACCGCCGCCACCAGTCCGAATGCGAACCGAGGCTCCGGTCCGTAGACGCTCCAGGCCGCGAATGCTGCGAGCGCGATCAGGATCACCGCCGGTACGAACCAGCCCGACACCTGGTCCGTGAGCCGCTGGATCGGCGCCCGGGAGCGCTGCGCGGCCGCGACCATCTGCACGATACGCGAGAGCATGGTGTCGCGGCCGACCTTCTCGGCACGCATGACGAAGCTGCCCGTGGTATTGAGCGTGCCGGCGATGACCTTCGAGCCCACCTCCTTGGTCACCGGCATGGATTCTCCCGTGACCATCGACTCGTCGAGCGCCGAGCGCCCTTCGATCAGCTCGCCGTCGACCGGGACTTTCTCGCCGGGACGAACCCGGAGGCGGTCTCCGACCGCGATCGCGTCGAGCGGCACTTCCTCCTCGCCTCCGTCCGCTTTCACACGCCGTGCCGTCTTGGGCGCGAGATCGAGCAGGGCCCGGATTGCCCCCGAGGTTTGTTCGCGCGCGCGCAACTCCAGCATCTGGCCGAGCAGGACAAGAACGGTGATGACGGCGGCGGCTTCGAAATAGACGGCGACCGCGCCGTCCGGGCTGCGAAACGCTGGCGGGAACAGGCCCGGAAGCAGGAGCGCGACGACGCTGTAGAGCCACGCCACCCCGGTGCCCATGGCGATCAGCGTGAACATGTTGAGGTTGCGGGTGAGGAGGGATTGCCAGCCGCGAACGAAGAATGGCCAGCCGGCCCACAGCACCACCGGCGTGGCCAACACGAATTGCAGCCAGTTCGACCACTTCTGGCCGAGCGGCATGTGCAGGTTGGCGACATGGCCGCCCATTTCGAGCACCAGGACCGGAAGCGCCAGAGCGAGCCCGATCCAGAACCGCCGCGTCATGTCCGCGAGCTCGGGGTTCGGCGCTGCTTCGGCGGAGACAAGCTCCGGCTCTAGGGCCATGCCGCAGATCGGGCAGAAACCCGGACCGGCCTGCCGGATCTGCGGATGCATGGGGCAGGTATAGATCGCGCCTTCGGGAGCGGCCGGGCTCGATTGCGCCACCAGTGGAGCGAGGTATTTCGTTGGATTGCCGTAGAATTTTTCGCTGCAACAGGCGGAACAAAAGTAGTAGGTCCGTCCGGCATACTGTTGCCAGTAAGGCGTCTTGTGCGGGTCGACGATCATGCCGCAGACCGGATCGCGCACGCCCTCTTCGACGGCATGGCTGCCGCGCGCCTCCCCGTGGCGTGCGTCGGCCTGCGGCGCCTCTCCATGCGGGGGAATGCTCTGCCGAGCCGGCATGGGTTGATTTGAGCCTGCGGGGCAGCAGGCATGCTCTTTCTTCGACGCTTTGGCGGCAGCCATTTGGGCGCTCCTGGAACGAGCGTGGAAGCTTGAAACCTATACCGTGTAGGGGTATATAGCGCCCATGCGGAAAGACATCAAGGCATCCTGCGGCAAGCGGCTGAGCCGAATCGAGGGGCAGGTGCGCGGTATCGCGCGCATGCTCGCCGAGGATCGCTACTGCATCGACATCGTGACGCAGGTTTCGGCGGTGCGCGCGGCGCTGAGACGCCTGGAAGAGGAGATCCTACGCGATCACGTCGCGCATTGCGTGGAGCACGCCATTACGTCCGGCAACAAAGCGGATCAGCGTCGAAAGATCGAAGAGCTGATGGAGGTCGTGAGCCGCGCGGATCGTTGATCGTGCGAGCGGATGGGCGGCGGTAAAGATCGGGGCGCCCGGATTTACCGTGCCGTTCATGTTCGTCTACGAGCCGGCCCTGCTGGCGATCGGCGACTGGCCCGCCACGCGCAGGCCACCGTCACCGCAAGCATCGGCATTATGCCGTTTGGGGTCGGCCTGAAATGGCTATTTCGTGTCCGCCACGAATCCCTGGCAAAGGGCGGCGCTGATCGTGGCCGGATTTCTGCTCGTCGATCCGACCTTGTTGACTGACCCGATCGGCGGGTGCTGCCCGCGCGGCGCAACGCGCTGCTTGCGCCGCGTCGGGCTTCTGCGCCGGTGGCCGCTCGAGCTCACGGTCCCCTTCATGTTTTCCGTCGGGCAGGATAGAGTGCGTGATCCCGTCTCCGGATCGTCCCCATGAACCGTAAGCGTCCCGAAGACCTGCGCAGCCATCGCTGGCTCGGCGTCAACGATCTGCGCGCCTTCGGCCATCGGTCGCGGCTGCGCCAGTTCGGCTACGATGCCGACGACTGGGCCGGCCGGCCGGTCATCGGCATCATCAACACCTGGAGCGAGATCAATTCCTGTCACGCACACCTGCGCGCGCGCGCGGAGGACATCAAACGCGGCGTGCTGCAGGCCGGCGGCTTTCCGATCGAGTTGCCGGCGATGTCGCTGGCGGAACCCTTCGTCAAGCCCTCGACCATGCTCTATCGCAATTTCCTGGCGATGGAGGCGGAAGAGCTGCTGCGCAGCCATCCGATCGACGGCGCGGTGTTGCTCGGCGGCTGCGACAAGACCACACCCGGCCTGGTGATGGGGGCGATCAGCATGGGCATTCCGGCCATCTACGTGCCGGCCGGCCCGATGTTGCGCGGCAACTGGCGCGGCGAGTATCTCGGCTCCGGCTCCGACGTATGGAAATACTGGACGGAGAAGCGCGCGGGCAATATCAGCGAGGCGCAATGGAGCGAGATGGAGAGCGGGATTGCGCGTTCGTTCGGTACCTGCATGGTCATGGGCACGGCGGCGACCATGATGGCGATCGCCGAAGCGCTCGGCCTCACCCTGCCGGGCGCATCCTCGATCCTCGCAGCCGATTCGGGCCATCCGCGCATGTGCGCAGCCGCCGGGCGCCGCATCGTCGGCATGGTGTGGGAAGACCTCACGCTGGAGCGCATCCTCACCCCGGCCGCTTTCGACAATGCGATCAAGGTCCACATGGCGATGGGCGGCTCGACCAATGCGATCATCCACGTGATCGCCATGGCCCGCCGCGCCGGCGTCGCGCTCGACATGCAGCGCTTCGATCGCATCTCGCGCGAGATTCCCGTTCTGACGAATGTTCGGCCGTCGGGAAAATACTTGATGGAGGATTTCTTCTACGCCGGGGGGCTGCGAGCATTGATGCGCGAGCTAAAGGACAGGCTCGATCTCTCCTGCCTGACGGTGACGGGGAAGACGCTCGGCGACAACATCGCCGGCGCGGAGGTGTATCTGCGCGACGTCATTCATCCGCTCGACGATCCGATCTACGCCGAAGGCGCGACCGCCGTGCTCACAGGCAATCTCGCGCCGCGCGGCTGCGTGATGAAGCCGGCGGCGGCGGAACGGCGGTTCCTCAAGCATCGCGGGCCAGCGCTCGCCTTCGAGGACTATAATCACATGGCGCGCGAGATCGAGCGAGACGATCTTGCCGTCACGCCCGACCACGTCATCGTGCTCAAGAATGCCGGCCCGAAGGGGGGGCCCGGCATGCCGGAATGGGGCATGCTCCCGATCCCGAAACGGCTGCTGCAGGCGGGGGTGCGCGACATGGTGCGCATTTCCGACGGACGCATGAGCGGCACCAGCTATGGGGCTTGCATCCTGCACGTGGCGCCTGAGAGTTTCGTCGGTGGACCGCTGGCATTCGTCATGACCGGCGATGCGATCGAGGTGGACGTGCCGGCGCGACGCATCCATCTCGATGTCGGCGAGGAGGAGCTCAGCCGCCGTCGCGCGGCCTGGAAGCCGCCGCCGCCGCGCTATCAGCGTGGCTACGGCGCCATGTTCTCGGTCCATATCGGGCAGGCCGACGAAGGTTGCGATTTCGACTTCCTCGCCGGCAAGGGCCAGATCCCCGAGCCGGAAATACACTGAACAATCCCAACCTGCCGAGGACCCATGAAGATCGGACTCTTCGACCACGTCGAGCACGGCGCGCGTCCGCTGTCCACGCTGTTCGACGAGCGGCTCGCCTTCGTGCGCGCCGCCGACGAAGCCGGCATTTATTGCCTGCACGTGGCGGAGCATCACGCCACGCCGCTCAACATGGTGCCGGTACCCGGCGTCTATCTCGGCGCGGTGGCGCGCGCCACCAAACGCATGCGACTCGGCCCGCTTGTCTATCTGCTCCCGCTCTATTCGCCGCTGCGGCTGATCGAGGAAATCTGTATGCTCGATCATCTTAGCCACGGTCGGCTGGAGGTGGGTGTCGGCCGTGGAGTGTCGCCGTACGAGCTCAAATATCACAAGATCGAGCACGAGGATTCGCGCGACATATTCATCGACGCGTTCAATTGCATCAGCGCAGGATTGACCGCCGACACGCTCGATTATTCCGGCAAGCACTACCGCTACGAGAACGTGCCGATCGCCTTGCGGCCGCTGCAGCAGCCGCATCCCGCCTTCTGGTACGGCTCGTCCAACACCACCGGCGCCACCTGGGCCGGCGAGCACGGCATGCATTTCGTGAGCCTCGGACCAACTCCGTTCGCGAAGACCAACATCGACGCCTTCAAGCAAGCACTGGCGAAGCGCGGCGGCCCGGCGCAGCCCAAGGCGGAATTTCCCGGCGGCACGGCCGTCGGCGTGCAGCGCCATATCTTCGTCGCCGATACCGACGCGGAGGCAAAGCGGTTCGGCAAACCGGCGATGGACATGCACCTTGCGCAGCTGAATTGGCTGCGCGACAAGCACGGCGTGACCGGCTTGACCTCGCGGCTCAATGTGCCGCGCGGGGCGAGCTTCGAGGACTGCGTGGCCGACGGATCGGTGATCGCAGGCACGCCGCAGCGGGTGCGGGAGGAGATCGAACGGCAGGTGGCCGAGCTCGGGGTCAACTACCTGCTCACCTATCTGTTCCTCGGCGCAATGTCGCTGCCCGAGGCGCTACGCTCGCTGCAGCTGTTCTCGACCGAGGTGATGCCCAAGCTGGCCCGGCTGTGATCGCTCCCGTGTCCCGTCGAGCGCCGCCGCGCAGGTGGCGGCACCGCTTGTCGCGCCGACAGCCGGGACCATGTGACGATTGCATCGCCGATTGTCACTGCTCTCGTTCCCCTTGGATCAACTTTCACCGGCTTCCCCCGGGACACGCGATTTCGGCCCGCTAGCCCTTTGCTGCGGACTGTGCGAAATTCCCCGGGCTCCGGCGATGGCAAGAGGTCACCATGACGAACAGCAGAGTTACCGGTGTGCGCAGCATCGAGCTCGGGGTGCGCGATCTCAATCGATCGGCCGAGTTCTACAGCAAGGTCTGGGCGCTCGAGGAGGTGTGCTCCGAGAGCGGCAGCATCCGATTTCGGGCCACGGGCGGGGAGCATCACGTGCTCACCATAAGGGAGCGGCCAAAGCCCGCTTTGCTCGGTGTGCACTTCTCCGCTCCCGATCGGGCGGCCGTCGACGCGCTCTGTGCCAAGGCCAAGGGCTACGGCGTTGAGGTCGAAGGCGACCCGGCAGCGTTCGATCCCGGCACCGGTGGCGGCTACGGCTTCCGCTTTCGTACGCCGGACGGGTTGCCGATGAGCATTTCGTCGGACAGCGTGCAGCATCCCGACGTCGTTCTGGACCGCTCGCGGCCGACCAAGATCAGCCACGTCGTCCTCAACAGTGCGCGCGCCGATGATCAAGTGCCGTTTTTCATCGACGTTCTCGGCTTCAGGCTTTCCGACAGCACTCACATGATGGAGTTCCTGCGTTGCAGCGCGGATCACCACAGCGTCGCCATCTTCCGCAACAACGGACCCTCGCTCAATCACGTCGCCTACGAGCTGCCGAATATCGACGGGCTCATGCGCGGTGCCGGGCGGGTCAAGCAAAGTGGCTTCGACATCGAATGGGGTGTCGGGCGGCACGGGCCGGGAAGCAACGTGTTTTCCTATTTTATCGAGCCGAACGGCTTCGTCGCGGAATACACTACCGAGCTCGATCAGCTCGATGACGCCACACATGTGCCGCAGGGCGCCGAATACTGGCAGAAGATCATGCCCGGCCCGGACCGCTGGGGTCTTGCCGGGCCGCCGTCGAATCGCATGCGCGCCGCGATGTCGGGCGCGCTTTATATCGGCGATGAGCCCTTCGGCGACATGCGCTGCGAGGATATCATTGGCCGCAAGCTCGGCTGACGGATCGAGCGGCATAGGTCGACCAGCGTTCCGACATGCGCCGACGGCATCGGGAGGCTCCGCCCAGGCCGCCGAGGTCCTCTGGCATGAACGACGACATTCCTTTCGACAAGAGCTTCGATCTCGCGCCCGAGAGCGTGGAGGAGGTCGCGCCCGGCGTGCGGCGAGTGCTGGCCGACAATCCCGGCCCGTTCACGTTCAAGGGCACGGTATCCTATATCGTCGGACACGGCCGGGTGGCGATCATCGATCCCGGTCCGCTCGACGAGGCGCATATTGCCGCCCTGCTCGACGCCGTACGCGGGGAAACCGTCACCCACGTTTTCGTGACCCATACCCACCGCGATCATTCGCCCGCCGTGCCGCGGATCAAGGCGGCGACCGGAGCCATGGTCCTCGCGGAAGGGCCGCATCGGGCTGCGCGTCCCCTCAACGTCGGCGAGGCGCCGCGCCTCGACGCGAGCAATGACACCGACTTCCGGCCCGATCATGCACTCCTTGACGGCGAGGTGATCACCGGCTCGGGTTGGACCATCGAAGCGGTCGCGACCCCCGGCCATACCGCCAACCACATGGCCTTCGCGTTCACGGAGGCCAATCTGCTGTTTTCCGGCGATCATGTCATGGCGTGGTCGACGCCGGTGGTCGCCCCGCCTGACGGCGCGATGAGCGATTATATGGCCTCGCTGCAAAAGCTTGCGCGCCGCTCGGAACCGATCTACCTGCCGGGACACGGCGGTGCCGTGCGCGATGCGCCGCGCTTCGTCGCACACTACATCCGCCACCGTCAGGCGCGCGAGGCTTCGATCCTGGGCCGGCTGGCCATGGGTGACGCCGATATCCCCACTCTAGTGCGTGCGATCTATATCGGTCTCGATCCACGACTGCTGAGGGCCGCGGGCCTTTCGGTTCTCGCCCATCTCGAGGACCTGGTGACGCGCGGGCGGGTCGCGACCGAGGGGCAGCCCTCGATTGCGGGCCGCTACCGCCTAGCCTGACTGTGGGCCGCCCGCGCGGCCATTGCGAGCGGCGATGATCCGGGCTTGGGCGTCCGCGCTTCAACGGATGCAGCCAACCGATCTTGGCGTCACCTCTTCGACTGGTCCTTCTTGCCGGGCGTGCCTTTCTTCGTGGGCGGCGGCGGGGCCGGCGGTCGCTCCGGCTTTTGCGTGCGGATGGCCTCCTCGATGTCGTTCATCAGCCCACGCAGGCGCGCGGCATTGGTGCCGAAATCGAACGTCCCGTAGCGCGAGGACGAGCGCGCGTCGATGCGTGTGTTGTCGGGCTCGGCTCGCACGCGAATGACGACATCGTCGCGAAAACCCATGATGAGCGTACGGGCGACCGCTTCGATGTGTCCCTCGCGACGGCCAGCCTGGGGTGGGCGCGCGTCGACGATGCGCCATCTGCGCTTGTTCACCGCCGCGAGCACGGCATCGTATGCGGCCTGCGGGGTCGCATTGGTCACGAGCGCCCCCACATCGGGATATGCCTTGCGTTGCTGCTCGGCGGCATAAAGGCCGGCGTAGGCGATCGGGTTGGCGTCGCGCGGGCGCAAGCGCGTCAGCACTTCGTAGCGGGGTGGATCGATCGAATCGGTGGTGATGTCGTAGATCCAGGGCAGCCGATACGCCTTCATGGCGAAATAGGCCGGATAGGCGAGCAGCGCGAGCGAGACCGCCATGGCCGACAAGGCAGCGCCGATGCCCGCCAATCCCTCCATCCAGATCACGACGAAGGCGGCAAGGGCGACGAGGAACGCGATGACCGCGATGCCGAGCGCCCCCGCAAAGGTCGCGAGCGCGGGCCAAATCTCGAGCAGGCCCGAACGCACAATAATGACCGCGAGGAACGTGGCCAGGAAGGCGAAGCCGGCAATGCGCCGCGCCCAGATGGCGAGCCTGGAGGTCGGCTCCGAGTGGATGTAGCGGCGCACCATCGATCTGCCTCGTCAACCCGCGCAGATGTTCTTGAGAGCCGCCCATTCCGCGCCATCCAGCAGACGCCGCGTTGGCGCGGCTCCCGCCGTTCTCTCGATGATCGCGACGCGGTCGCGGGTGTCGGGGTGATCGAGCAGGATTTCCGGCCCGGGATGAGTATCGCCCGCGATGCGCGACAGTAGCCGGCCTAGCCCGCGCGGATCGCCGCCGATCTTCGTCAGCAACGCCACCGCATAGGCGTCGGCCGCCGTCTCGGCCGCGCGGCTGTAGTGCGTCTGCAGGGTGATCTTGGCCGCGAGCACGATGGCGCCGCCACCGACGAAATCGCCGAGCAGCATTCCGAACAGCAGCGAAAGACCGGACCCTTGCAGTACCGCTCGCGTACCGTCACGGTGCGCTACGTGGCCAATCTCGTGCGCGATCACGCCCGCCAGCTCATCGGCCGTTTCCGCTTTGGCCAGGAGGCCCCGGAACACGTAAATGTATCCTCCTGGAAGTGTGATGGCATTCTCCTCGGGCTGCCGTACAACGAGGGGGACGAGCGGCATCGGCAAGTCAGCCGCAGGTTCGATCTGTCGCATGAGTTTGTCGAACGCTGCGCGGCCCGCCGTCTCCTTCGCGCCATTTCCGCATTCGAAAGCGGCGCCGGTGTGGTGGATATCGAGCCTTGCGCGGACCTGCCTTTCGATCGCGGCGCCGAGCTTGCGCTCGACCGAATAGGGAATGTGGGGGGTGAGCTCGTTGGCGATCAGCGGAAGTCCCCAAACCGCGACGACGACGAGCGAGGCGGTGGCGGCAAGGCTCCAGACGATCACCTTGACCTGCATACGCCGCTCGCGGCGGCCGCCGCGGTCGACCGGCGGCGATCGCTCGTCGATGGCGGCGGCCAATTGCCGGTCACGGACCTCGAGCCGCGCCAGCGCCTGGCTATCGGCCTTGCCGAGCCGCAGCACCCCCTCCGGCGCCGACAACGTCTCGAGCCGGTCATAGGGCCATTCGGCCAGAACGGCTCCGTCGGCGGCATGGATGCGCAACACCTCGGGGGCGAGCTCGATTCGCACCCCGTGCCGTGCGCTGGTGGCGCCGTCGAAGAAGATGCCTCGTCCCGAAGTCATGGAGTCAAATTCCGCCCATGCTCAATGCGTCCGCGAGGCCCTCGCCGACCGGGGAGGCCGGTTGCCCGACGGCCGCGACCTGTTCGAGCACGGCGAGATTGGCAATGTCGAGGGATTCCACTAGGCAGCGCCAGAGCCCGAGCCTGACGGTCGCCTGGTAAATGGCCGAATAGCCCAGAGCAATCGCGACATAGGCGGCAAGGCCCGCGATCGTCGTGATCGTTTCCTGGGCCATCGAATCGAGCGGCTGCGTGAGCGTCTCCAGCATGAACATGCCTGGGACGACGATCACCCCCGCTGCCATCGTGAACACGAACGCATAGAGGAGGAAGCGGGCATAGACACCGTAGACCTGCGCGGTACGCAAGCGGGAGGTCACGACGACCTCGCCGAAGCGCAGTCCAGACGCCCACCAGCGCAGCACCATCGCCTGAAAAATGGGATAGAAAAGGGCAAACGACAGCAGCAGCCAGGCGGCGGTCAATCCGGCGTAGACTACCGCGCCGGCCACGCCTGATCCCTCGAACCAACCCGACACGTCGTCGGCGCGGCCGCCCGCCGCGAGGAACGCCCAATCGATGGCGCCAATGGTCGCGAGCAGGCCGAGCGTGGACGGCATGACGACCAGAAGCCACATCGGAATGCCGCGTGCGAAAAGCCGGAGGGCGGAGCCATCGAAGCGCCCGGGTAGGTTGCCGAAAAACGTATTGTGCATCTTGAAGCGTTCGAGCTGCGACTGGCCGAACGGGTAGAGAAATCCCAAGGTCAGGATGATCATGCACCACCAGAACACGGAGCAGATCGCGTAGCGCCAAGCCGAGCCGGTTTGGTGGAAGCGAACGCCGCGATAGACCGTCCGGGTCAGCCGATAGCGCCTTGCCCGATAAAGCGCGTATTGGCCGAGTACCGTCAACAACGCAAAGCTCAGCACCACGCCTGATATGTCGCCGAGTGGCCCGAGACTCAGCGTGCCGACGAAGATCGCGGCATAGAGCGGAACGAGGATCGCGATCGCCATCAGAAAGCCGAGCAGGAGCTCGCGTGCGGTTCCGGTATATTCGAAGCTCTCCCCCGCGAGCTCAGTGTTGGACCACAGGAAGCGCCGGATATCGGTCGTAAGCCAGAACCGGTAGATGCCAAGCGTGCACATCAGCAGTACGGCGCCGCGCGCGAGCAACCGCCAGAATCGGGGGGGCCTGCCGCTGAACCGGACAACGGCGTCCGCAGGCGCAACACGGCCGACTTGCGCCGCGGGTACGGTCGCATCGAAGGTGGTCATGCGTTGAGCTTCCTGGAGGCGCCGGCGGTGATGTGCTCCAGCTTAGCGCATCGAGCCCTCGGGACGCGAGGCAGCGGAACCCGCAACCCCATGCCCCGCGCGTGCGACAACAGGCTCGCGTCCCGATCCAGACGAATTCCGCCTCATCGTGCGGCGATCGCGTTCGGCAGGACGAAATCCTTGAAACGCTCCCGCAGCGCTGTTTTCTGGATCTTGCCTGTTGCCGTGTGTGGGATCTCATCGACGAACACGACCTCGTCGGGCATCCACCAGTTCGCCACTTTGCCTTGCATGAATCGCAAGATCTCGTCCCTGCCCGCCGATTGACCCTGCTTGAGAACGACGACGAGCAACGGCCGCTCGTCCCATTTCGGATGTCTCACTCCGATCACGGCTGCTTCCGCCACCTTGGGATGGCCGATGGCGAGGTTTTCGAGGTCGATCGATGAAATCCACTCGCCCCCCGATTTGATGACGTCTTTGGCGCGGTCGGTGACCTGCATGTAACCGTAGCGGTCGATGGTCGCGACATCGCCGGTGTCGAAGAATCCCTCCACGTCGAGAATGCTGCCGCTCTCCTTGTAGTAAGCCCTGGCCACCGCGGGCCCGCGCACCTTGAGCCGGCCGAAAGTCTGGCCGTCCTGAGGCAGCCGCTTGCCGGCATCGTCGGTGATCTTCATCTCGACCATGAACGGCGGATGACCCTGCTTCTGCTGAATGTCGAGCCGAGCATCGCCGCCGAGCGTGGCATATTCGGGCTTCAGCGTGCATGCGGTGCCGAGTGGGCTCATCTCGGTCATGCCCCAGGCGTGAATCACTTCGACGCCGTAGACGTCCTGGAAGGTCTTGGAGATGGCACGCGGACAAGCGGAGCCGCCGATGACGACCTTCTTGAGGTGGGGAAGTTTGGCGCCGGTCGCTTCCAGATGCTGCAGCAGCATGAGCCAGACCGTCGGCACCGCCGCGGTGCAGGTGACCTTGTAGCGGTCCAGCAACTCGAACACCGACGCGCCGTCAAGCTTGGCTCCCGGCATGACAATGGCGGCGCCCGCCATCGGCGCGGCGAAGGCCATCGCCCAGCAATTGGCGTGGAACATGGGTACGACCGGCATCACCACGTCCCGCGACGAATAGCCTTTCATGTCGGCCGAGTTCGCCATCAACCCGTGCAGCACGTTCGAGCGGTGCGAATAGAGCACGCCCTTCGGGTTTCCAGTCGTGCCCGAGGTGTAGCACATGCCGGCGGCGGTGTTTTCGTCGAAAATTTTCCAGGCGAAGTCGCCGTCGACCTCGGCAATCCACGCCTCGTAGGGCACCGCGTTCTTGAGCGAAGTCTGCGGCATGTGCGCACTGTCGGTCAGCACGATGTAGCGCTCAACAGTTGGCACCTTGTCAGCGAGCTTTTCCAGGAGTGGGACGAACGTCAGATCGACGAGCATCACGCGATCCTCGGCGTGGTTGACGATCCAGGCGATCTGGTCGGGAAACAGCCGCGGATTGACGGTGTGATAGACGGCGCCGATACCCATGATCCCGTACCAGGCTTCGAGATGGCGCCAGGTGTTCCAGGCGAGCGTCGCCACCCGGTCGCCGAGCCGGATGCCTTGCTTGTCCAGCCGCTGCGAAAACCGCAATGCCCGGCCGCGGATCTCGGCATAGCACGTCCGGTGCATGTCGCCTTCGACCGAGCGCGTAACGATCGGCCGCTCAGCATGGTTGATCGCAGCGTGATCGATGATGCGATGGCAGAGCAGCGGCCAATCCTGCATCAGTCCGAGCATGGCGTTTCCCCTTGATTTTGCTTGTTGCATCGCAGCGCGTTCCGCGGGTTCTCGATACGCCGACCGCGTCCCCCTGGCTGCATCCAGCACGCCGCCTTTCATTGTCGGGGACGCGCAGCAAGGTTACCTGCGGGTTGCGGCGGTGCAACCGGAGATTCATTCGATCGCGGCGTGCCGCTCACGCGTCAGCCGAACCGCTCCAGCGAGAAGCGGGCGATGTCGTGGGCGGTTGTTCCGGTGGTCGCGAGATCGGCGAGGATCTCGCCGATCACCGGTGCGAACTTGAAGCCATGCCCCGAGCAGGGTGAGGCGAGGATGATATTGGGCGCGCCGGGCAGGCGATCGATCAAAAAATGGCCATCGGGGGTCATGGTATAGAGGCAGGTCGCGGCGGCCATGAGCCGCCCGTTCGCCGCCGGAAGATGCTCCGAGATGGCGGCGCGGATCAACGCCTCGTCTTGCGCGGAAACCGTTCGATCGTAAGCGTCGGGGTCGACCGCCTCGTCGCGGTGGTGGTGTTTGGCGACCTTGATAGCCGCGCGGAGCCCTGGCCCGCTTTGCGGCGGGATGCCGTAATGCATGCCATGCCGGCTTTCGATGATGAACACTGGAAAGCGTTCGGGCGAAATCAATTCCGCATCGGCAACCTCGAACCAGCCCGCCACCTCGCGCGTCGCCCGGAGGGTGGCGGCGAGCGGGGGCGCCAGCGTTGGCAGCCAAGCGCCCGCGGCGACGATCGCTGCTCCCGCCTCTACGACCCCGTGCTCGCTGACGATGCGCACCGCGCCCGCGCATGGCTCGACGGCACGCACAGTGTCGCCGCTGCGAATCTCCGCCCCTGCGCCAGCCGCGAGTGCGATCTGCCCTGCAATCGCCGGTTCGACGTCGAGAAATCCGCCGTCGGGCTGGACGACGGCGACATGGTCCGCTGGCAGCCGGAAGGCAGGGAAGCGCCGCATCAGCTCCGTTGCTGCAAGCACGTCGTGAGGCAAACCATGGAGGCGGGCGGCAGCCAGTGTTCCCGGCACCAAGACACCCGTGGGCGGCCCGATCTCGGCGATGCCGGTGACGTGCAGAAGCGGTCGCCGGATCGCGCCTTCGAGGTCATGCCACAGCGCATAGGCGCGGCGCAGCAATGGGACGTAGGAAGGATGCTCGAAATAGCCGAGGCGAATGATGCGGGTGTGGCCGTGCGAAGAGCCGCGATCGTGACCGGGAGTGTAGCGCTCGAGGCCGAGCACGCGCTTGCCCCGGCGCGCCAAATGATGGAGCGCCGCGCTCCCCATCGCGCCGAGCCCGCAGACGACGACATCGAAATGCGCCATAGTCGGCGGCCCGCCATCCGTTTCTCGGACGCTACCACGGTTTGTTGCTGGAGAGGCCCTCCGATGCTGATCGGCCGCGATAAGGTCGCAATCCTCGCGGATAGCGCGATGGTGAAGCGCCTCGCCGCCCTCGTCGTCATTGCCGTCTTTTGCGATCCGGCAGCCGCGCAAGCCGTCCCCCTGCCGAGGCCGCGGCCGGAGCAGTTGCCAACGGCACGTCCTCCCGACGGATCGACCGCGGAGGAGCCCGCGCCGCCGTCCGCTTGCCGGCTGCGGCTCACGGCCGAGCTGGCGACTGCGCCGTCGCTGCCGGCATTTGCCGGACCCGGCGAATGCGGCGTGGACGACGTCGTACGGCTCGAAGCGGTGCTGCTGCCGGACAAGACGCGCGTGGCGGTGACGCCGCCCGCGATCGTCCGATGCACGTTTGCCGAGGCCATCGTGCATTGGGTACGGGAGGACGTGGTGCCGGCCGTGCGCCCACTCGGCGCGCGGCTCACGAGCATCGACAACTACGCCGCCTACGATTGCCGGGGCCGCAATCGGGTGATCGGAGCGAAGCTGTCCGAGCACGGTAAGGGCAACGCGCTCGACATGCGCTCGTTCAAGCTTGCCAATGGTACGGTGTTGGAATTGACCGACCCGCACGTGTCCAAGGATCTTCGTCTGGACCTGCGAAAAATGACGTGCGCGCGCTTCGCGACCGTGCTCGGCCCCGGCTCCGACGGTTATCACGAGAACCATGTGCATGTGGATCTCGCCGAGCGCACGGGCGGTCACCGCCTCTGTCACTGGGAGGTGCGCGATCCCGGCGAAGAAGCTGCGGCCAAGGCCGTGCCGCTACCGCCGCCGCGGCCGGCATCTCTCGGGCAATGACGAATCGACGTTGCGCAAACCGGAATTGGAACCATGTCCCCGCTCAGCAACCTCGCCGTCCGCGACATCGAGACGCTGGCCCATCCCTATACCAATCTCGCCCAATTGCGCGACACCGGCCCGCTGATCCTCGAGCGCGGGCAGGGGGTGTTCGTGTATGACAACGAGGGCAAGGCCTATATCGAAGGCATGGCGGGGCTGTGGTGCACAGCGCTCGGCCACGGCAACGAAGAGCTGGTCGAGGCCGCGGCGGCGCAGATGCGCAAGCTGCCGTTCGGTCATCTCTTCACCGCCAAGAGCCACGATCCCGCGATCGAGCTCGCCGAAAGGCTCAAGGAAATCGCACCGGTACCGACCTCCAAGGTATTCTTCTGTTCTTCCGGCTCGGAGGCGAACGACACGCAGGTCAAGCTCGTCTGGTACATGAACAACGCGCTCGGCCGGCCGAGAAAGAAGAAAATCATCAGCCGTCTGAAAGCCTATCATGGCGTAACCGTCGCCGCGGCCTCGCTCACGGGGCTTCCCAACAACCATCTGGATTTCGATCTGCCTATCGTGGGGATTTTGCACGCCGCCTGTCCGCACCACTACCGCTTCGCCTATGCGGGCGAGAGTGAGGACGACTTCGCGCGGCGGCTTGCCGCCGAGCTCGACGAACTCATCCGCAGGGAAGACCCGGACACGGTCGCTGCGTTCATCGCCGAGCCGGTGATGGGCGCCGGCGGCGTGATCGTGCCGCCGGCAAGCTATTTCCGGGAGGTCATGAAAGTCTGCCGGGCCTACGATTTGTACATGATCTCGGACGAGGTGATCTGCGGTTTCGGCCGGCTCGGGACCATGTTCGGCTGCACCGCTCTTGGATTCGAGCCCCACTCGATCACGGTCGCCAAGGCGCTGACCTCGGCCTATGTGCCGATGGCTGCGCTGACCGTGCCGGAGACGATGTATCAGGCGATGCTGGACGAGAGCCGCAAGATCGGCACCTTCGGGCATGGCTTCACCTATTCCGGTCATCCGGTCGCGGCGGCGGTGGCGCTCAAGGCACTCGATATCTATGCGCGCGAGCGAATTGCCGAGCAAGCCGCGCGCAAGGCGCCGCATTTCCAAGCCCGGCTCACGGCGTTTGGCGAGCATCCGCTGGTTGGAGAGGCGCGCGGTCTCGGGCTGATCGGCGCCGTCGAGCTCGTCTCCGACAAGAACAGCAGGACGGCGTTCGATCCGAAGGCGGGCGTGGGCGCGCGTGCCGTGCGGTTCGCCGAAGAGGAGGGGCTGATCGTGCGGTTCATCGCCGGCGACATCGTGTCGATCTGCCCGCCGCTGATCATCGCGCCGGCGGAGATCGACGAGCTCTTCGACCGCCTCGGTCGCGCGCTCGACCGAACTTTGGATTGGGCGAAGCGGGAGGGGCTGACGTCGGTATGACGTTCGCTGCAAAAGGAAACGGCGCCGGGCTGCCGCCCGACGCCGCCTCCCAGCCCCCTCTAACCGCTAATAGTTCTCGCGAGCGGGGATAATCGCATTGGCAACCCGCGGGTTCGACGAGGTGCCCCCTTTCGGCGCCAACACCACCACGATCGCGCCCATCCTGACCCGACCGTAGAGGTCGATCACGTCCTCGTTGGTCATGCGAATGCAGCCCGACGAGATCGCGTGGCCGATATATTCGGGCTGGTTGGTGCCATGGATGCGGAACAACGTGTCCTTGCCGCCCTGATATAGGTAAATGCCGCGGGCGCCCATGGGATTGCGCGCGCCGCCTTCAACGAAGTCCGGAACGTCGAGCCGCTGCTTGATCTCGGCCGTCGGCGTCCAGCTCGGCCATTCTTCCTTGCGGCCAACCTTGGCGATGCCGTACCACGCCAGCGCGTCCTCGCCCACGATCACGCCGTAACGGATCGCCTTGCCCTCGGGCAACACGTAGTAGAGGTAGCGCGCGTCGGTATCGATGACGATCGACCCCGGCGCCTCCTTGCGATGATATTGAACGATGGCGCGCTGATACTCCGCCGGAATGGTCACCTTCTCGTAAGGCGGATTTGCGAGCAATTTCTTGTCGCGCGCGGTGAAGTTGGCCTCGGAGGCCGGTTCCAATTGCGTGTGCACGCATCCGCCGAGCAAGAGCCCAGCCAGAAGCAATGCGATCCCCCGTGCCGACATAGCTGCCCCTTTCACGCTCTCCGGCGCGCCCTGCATTCGGCTCTTCTTGAGTCCCCAGTCGTCAATTGGTAACCAAAAGGACTCGCCAGTTCTAGAGCCGAGGTGGCTTCGATCCGATAGTCTTCGTCACCTGTTGCAGGAATGCCGCAGTTTGGCCCGCACTGTGGAAAATTGCCCCATCATGCGGACCGCAACGGACTCCTCGGTGCGCATCCGCGGAGCCTATGCGCAACATCTTAACTTGAGGTTTACCATATTGGACTGGTGAAGTTGTGCCTCGGGGACAGACCGGCTGGGGGTCGGAAATGTCACGATAGGACACGATTTGTTGCGCATTTCGGCCGCACTCGCCAGCCATCTCACCGACCGCGAAGCCTTGCCAAGACACTCAAGCAGTGTGCCAGGCACGTGAGTTCCACGGAGAAGAAAATGACCAAGAACAATGCGGCCCAAGCCAAGCATAGCGCCGGCGTCGCCGAGCCGAACCTCGACAGCCGTTACGGCGAGATCGGAATCTCGGCGGTTGCTGCAGCCCTTCCGTACAGAAGCGAAGTCAAGAAGCTCGCCGAAGCGCCAGCCAGCCAGCCGTTGGACAGGTGGCTCGCCGAAATGGCGGCCTGATTGCTGCGCGCCGGCGCCGGCGCCAAAACCTCCCGCAGTCGCCGTCCGCGACCGCTCCCGCGCCCGAGGCGTTTTCCTCCGCACCCGTCCTGCTCATTGTTCTTGCAAGGACGGGCTGGATTGGGCCATCACTGGCACCATCATGTCGCTCGCGGCCCGCCGCGCTGACCCGCGAGCAGGAACGCACCGGCCAGCGGAGGAGTCATGCTGTGGGTTTACGTTCCGCGCGGCACCTCGCTCGACCGCCTTCCGGTCACGTCGGATGCGGACGTACCTGAAAGCGCCGTCTGGTTCGACCTGGTCAATCCCAATTTGCAGGAAGACAAGATCGTGGAGCGTCAGGTCGGGGCCGCCGTCCCGACGCGCGAGGAGATGCAGGAAATCGAGGTCACGAGTTCGAACTCTATGTCGAAAATGGCGCGCGCTACATGACCGCGACGCTGATGTGTCAATCCGATACCGACGCGCCCAAGACGACCCCGGTCACCTTCATTCTGTCCGGCCACCGGCTCATCACGGTGCGCTACGACGACCCGCGCCCGTTCATGATCGTCGGCAATAAGCTCGCCCGGATTTGCTCGCCGACCCTCACCGGGGAGTCGGTGTTGATGGACCTGCTCGATGCGGTGATCGATCGTGCGGCCGACATTCTGGAAAGGATCGGTTCCGAGGTCGATCTGGTCTCGCACGACATCTTCGAGCCGGAGGATGGTCGCACCGACCGCACGCGAAGCTACAACGAGATTCTCAAGACCATCGGACGCAAGGGCGATCTGGCCTCCAAGGTCCGCGAGAGCCTGGTGTCGATCGGCCGCCTGTTGCTCTACCTCGCCAACGAAGCCGACAACATGCGCTGGGCAAAGGAGCCGCGTGCTCAGTTGCGGGGAATGCAGCGCGACGTACATTCCCTGTCCGACCACGCCGCTTACCTCTCCAACAAGATTCAATTCCTGCTCGAGGCCCTGCTGGGGGTGGTCACGATCGAGCAAAACAACGTCATCAAGATCTTTTCGGTTGCGGCGGTGGCGCTGATGCCTCCGACGCTGATCGCGTCCATCTACGGCATGAACTTCCACCACATGCCCGAGCTCGACTGGCGCTTCGGCTATCCGATCGCGATCGCGCTGATGTTGTTCGCCGCCGCGCTGCCGTATTACTTCTTCAAATGGAAGAAGTGGCTGTGAGCTGACGACGAGGACAGACGACCGAGGATAGGTGAGCGGCGTTCTCGCTAACCGTTTCCCCTGTCGTGGGCCGTCAGACGTGCTG
Source organism: uncultured Alphaproteobacteria bacterium (assembly GCA_963758945.1). Classification (GTDB taxonomy): domain Bacteria; phylum Pseudomonadota; class Alphaproteobacteria; order Rhizobiales; family Xanthobacteraceae; genus VAZQ01. The sequence continues at coordinate 1,123,057 of CAVWXY010000006.1, forward strand.
GCCGCCGTTGATATGGATCTCCGCGCCGTTCACGTACGATGAAGTCTCCGTGCAAAGCACATAGATGATCTTGGCGACTTCGTCGGGGGTGCCGAGCCGGTGCATTGGAATGTGATGCGCGACGATCTCCTCGGTGCCCGGCGACAGCATCGCGGTATCGATCTCGCCCGGGGCGATGGCGTTGACACGGATGCCGAGCGGACCGAAATCGGCAGCCATCTCGCGGGTGAGCGCCGCCAGTGCTGCCTTCGAGGTCGAGTAGGCGGTACCTGCAAAGGGATGAACGCGTGAGCCGGCGATGGAGGTCACGTTGACAACGGACCCTTTGGCGGCCCTGAGCTCCTGCAACAAGCCGCGCGCCAGCATGATCGGGGCGAAGAAATTGACGCGGAAGACGTGGTCCCAAACCTCGACAGTGGTGTCGATCGAGGACAGGCGCTTGCCGCCCTCGGCCTTGGGCGAGATCGCGGCGTTGTTGACCAGAGCATGCAGCTCGCCGTTCTCCAGCCGTTGCTTGATCTCGGCAATGGCTGCCAGCGTGCCATCGGGATCGGCGAGGTCGACCTGGATATGATCCTCGGGTCCCATCTCCCAAGGGCAGTTCTCCGGGAAAGCATGACGTGAGCAGGTGATGACACGCCACCCCGCCGCCGAAAACCGCTTCACCGTGGCATGGCCGATGCCACGGCTCGCGCCGGTCAGCAGGAGAGCACGGCGCGGCTGGTTCGAATGCGGCGTCGGCATCAACGTCGGTCCTAGAGCTGCGATGAATGCTGGAGCCGTTTGCGCCCGGGCGGGATCCCGCCTGGTCCAGTCTCATCTCGTCCGAAAGAGGTTTTAGCGCGCTTTCGCCTGAAGGGGAAACGGGCCGGCTGGCCAAACGGCAGCCGACTTGCCGTCGCGGCGCCCGGCCCGCAGCAGCTCCCGCCGGATGTGACGCGTGCTCCGCCACGACGCCGGCTTGCGCTAGCATCGCTGCAACGCGCTTGCCGCAACAGCCCTGGGGTTTGGCCGCAACGGAACGTATCAGGGATAGAGCCGCATCTTGCGCCACGGCGCATCGAGCGCCTCACGCCTGAATTCGACGCGGTCGTGAAGTCGGAATGGCCGGTCTTGCCAGAACTCGATCATGAACGGGCGGAGGCGATAGCCTGTCCAGTTGGGTGGGCGCGGCACGGCACCAACGGCAAATTTTGCGGCGTAGAACGCGATCGCCTTTTCCAGGGCGTGACGGCTTTCGACCGGTGCCGACTGCTTGCTCGCCCAGGCGCCGATCTGAGCGAGGCGCGGCCGCGTCGCAAAATAGGCATTGGCCGCCGCATCTTCGATCCGTTCCACCGGGCCGCGCAGCCGCACTTGGCGGTTGAGCGATTTCCAGTGGAAGAGCAGGGCCGCCCTGTGGGTGCTATCCAGTTCGCGTCCCTTCTGGCTGTCCACGTTGGTGAAGAACACGAATCCGTGCTCGTCGAAGCCCTTCATCAGCACCATGCGGACGTTCGGCAGCCCGTCCGCATCGACGGTGGCCAGGGACATGGCGGTGGGATCGCGCGGTTCAGTCCGGCTCGCTTCATCGAACCAGGTAGCAAACAGCCGCAACGGCTCGTCCGCCGCGGTAAAATCACCACTCGTTAACCAGGTCGGGTGTTCTATCGGAGCCGAATCGGACATTCTGCGGAGCACTCGGTCGTGGAGCTGGCGTCAAGCCCTCTGTTCCAGCGGCCCCGTTATAAAGGAACCTCCGGCCGATGGCACGCGTTGGCGCGCTGCCTGCCGGCTGGAGCGTGCGTGGTCACGCTGGCCCTCGCGGCCGGAGGCTGCAGCTTTTCATACCAACTCGACAATCTGCTTGCGAAGAAGGACGATGCCGAGCCGTCGGCGCCTTTACGGCCGGCCGTGCCGCGGACGAGCGCGGAGCCGCCGGCCGAGGCCGATCTTGCCATCGCTCGCGCAGCCCTGAGCGAGGTGTTGGCCAAGGGTGGCAAGCATGCCAGCGTTCCCTGGGAAAATCCGAAGACCGGCGCCCGTGGCACCGTCACGCCGCTCGCTTCAGGTCACGACCAGGGAGGGACCACGTGCCGCGACTTTCTCGCGAGCTATGTCAAGGACGGCAGCGAATCGTGGTTGCAGGGCGAGGCCTGCCGCGCCGCGCACGGCAAATGGGAAGTACGCAATCTGCGGCCGTGGAAAAATACCTGACGCATCGTAGCCGCGCCATCGAGCGCTCCGGGGGAGCTGCGCGCTGCAACGCGCCATCAGATCCGCACCGCGGTCATGATTCCCGCGGGGAAAATCTGCTCCGGCTGGAGATGGTTATGGGCGATGCCCTGCTCGTAGGCATAGCGCAGGAACTGCTCAAGGGTGGGCCGGTTCGCTTCGATACCGTAAGGAAATGGGTCGTCGCCGAACAGATCGCACATCTTTCGCGCGTAGGTCGACAGCCAAGCGAGCGGATAACGTGACACGGCGGGATCGAACAGGCGCTCGAGACTCCGGCGCTTCAATTCCACGAAGGCGTTGTAGAGATTGCGCGCCACCCAGGGATGTTCGTCGAGCAGCTGCTTCTTGATCGCGATGATGTGCATGATCGGCCACACCCTGGTTCGCCTGTAGTAGCTCTCCTCCATCTCGAGATAGTTCGGAAACAAGCGCGCTACATCCGGATGGGCTTGCAGGAACGAGTTGGGCGGGCGTGCGATCAGCGCGCAATCGATCTCCCCCGAGGCGACCATCTCGCTCAGGGACCTGTCGCTCACGCGCGTGAGCTGTACTCCGTTCGGGATATTGAGCTCGACCTTCTCGACGCGGCCTGCTTCGTTGGCGCCGGCCTGATACCAATGGACATCCTGCAGCCCGATGCCGTGCTCGTCGTTGAGCCAACCTCGCATATAGACGGCGGCGGTGTGCGCCCATTCCGGCGAGCCGATGCTCTTTCCCTTGAGGTCGGCCGCCGTCCTGATCTTGCTCTTCTTATTGACGTAGAAGGCCGAGAATCGGAACAGCCGGGAACAGACCACGGGCAGGCCGATGATGTCGGCCCTCTGCCTCGTCACTTGTGCGCAGAATTTGGCGAAGGACAGCTCGCTCACGTCCCACTCGCGGTTGAAGGTAAAACGCGCGAACACCTCATGGTGGCCGAGCGTAAGCCAGGTATGGTCGACACCCTCGGCCTTGATGATGCCCAGGCGGAAATCGCGGAAATGGTCGTAGTCGGTGGTGGCGATCGTGAGCTTGACGCGTGACATGTTCCCTCGGCAATTGCGCTCCAGCGGAGATTGCCCGCGGACAGCGGCCGGCATCGTCTGGCCAGCCGATCCTGCTGGCCAGGTACAAGCGTCGATGCGAGGGTCCTAGTCAAGTGGCGTCCAGCTGGCGGACGCAACCTCCACCGCCCGCGGTCCGCGGCGCTGCGTTGCAGTCGGCGGTCGCAGTCCCCACATGTCCTGCGGTTGGGGCGAGTACCCGGCATGACGAGTGGTGACCTGCCTGGGAGGGATTGAATATGCGCGACCCCTATGAGGTGTTGGGGGTTTCGAAGAACGCGAGCGCCGCGGAGATCAAGGGCGCCTTCCGGCGGCAGGCCAAAAAGCTGCACCCGGATGCCAACAAGCACGACCCCAAGGCGGCCACGCGCTTTGCCGAGCTGAACGCGGCTTACGAGATCCTGGGCGAAGAGAGTAAGCGCAAGGCGTTCGATCGCGGCGAGATCGATGCCGAGGGCAAGCCGCGCTTCCGAGGCTTTGAAGGCTACGGCGCCGGGCATGGACCGGGGGCCGGTTTCAGCCAGGACGGCATTTTCGAAGCTTTCACCTTTGGGCGCGACGGGTTTCAACGTGCTGGCGGCCGAGCCGGAGGCGGTTTTCGCGGCTTCGGTGCCTTCGATGACATCTTGAAGGATGCGTTCGGCGGCGGCGCGCGCGGGCGGCCGGGCGGCAGCTTCCAGTTCGGGCAGGAGGAATTTGGTGGCGCCGGCCAGGACGTCACCGCCGCTCTGACCATCACCTTGGCGGAAGCGGCGAAGGGCACGCACAAGCGCGTCCAGCTTCCGACCGGCAAGGAGGTTGACGTCAAGATCCCGCCTGGTCTCAACGAAGGGCAGACCGTCCGCTTGAAGGGGCAAGGGCTTGCCGGTCCCCGCGGCCGTGCTGGCGACCTCCTGATCGCGGTTGCGATTGCACCACATCCGCTGTTTGCGCGCGAGGGCGCCGATTTGCGGCTCGAGCTCCCGATCGCGCTTTACGAGGCGGTGCTCGGCGCCAAGGTCCGCGTACCCACCCTCGATGGCGCGGTCGAGCTTGCCATCCCCGCTGGCACCAATTCTGGACGTACCTTCCGCCTCAAGGGCAAGGGATTCCCCGCCAAGGACGGCAAAGGCGATCTGCTCGCTTGCGTGCGGATCATATTGCCGGAACGCGGGGACCCCGAGCTCGACGAGTTGATGCGCAGATGGCGCGAGACGCGGCCTTATGATCCGAGGAAGGACGTGGGCTGAGCCCGAGGGCCGCCGCCTGTCGATCGCGGGCGAGATCTGCCCTACTGTTGCAGCTGCGGCTTACGGCCATGCCTGCGACGCGCCCTTGTCGATCTGGTCGTAAGCCGCCTGAGCAACGTTGAGCAGGCGGTCGCGGTCGTTCGGTCCGCTCACCACGTAAGCGAGGCCGTGCTCGACCCAATAGAAAGCTGCGAAACGCTCGCCCGCCCGGTAGCGCATCGCAGTCTGCGGCGAATCCGTGCGCGCATAATAGATGGTGAAGCGCTCGCCGGATGCGCCCTCATACATGCAGAATGCCGCGGGGCCGAACGGGCCCGGCAGCAGCCGTCCGCCCACCAGCTTCAAGCCGCTCTGGTCAAGATCGGGTATCCGCAGCCCGTAATCGAGGCGCTTCGAGAGCCACTGCACCAGATGTGGACGCTCGGCGCCGGTGACCTCGACCGGGTGGCGCACCTCGACCACGTATACTCTGTGGGCATCGAGCGCCTGTGACGTAAAAATGTCGAAGCGGCTTGGCGCCGCTGCCGATGCCCCGTGCGCCATCCAGCCGACGACGCCGCCGGCGAGGAACGCCACCACCGCGGCCGCGGCCGCCACCGCGTACCACGACCGCCCGCCGCGCGCGAGCGCATCGAGGTCAAAGCGCGCCGACACCGGTTCCAATGCCACCGCGCCATAGCGCATGCGGATCGCATCGGCCTGCGCCCTCCACTGCGCGACGCGGGCGGCATCCTCCGGATGCGCGGCAAGCCACGCCTCGACTGCGCCGCAGCGATCAGCCGGGAGCTCGCCGTCGATATAGGCGTGCAGCTCGTCCTCGGTTAGGGGCGAATCTCTATCGATCATCGTCGTCTTCCTCGAATCATTTGATGCGGCGAAGCGCCGGACGCTCGCCGTCGAGATAGGCTTTGATCTGGGCGCGCGCCCGCGCGAGCCGCGACATCACCGTCCCGATCGGCACTCCCTGCACTTCGGCGACCTCGCGGTAGGTGAGGCCTTCGAGCACGACCAGCAGCAGCGCCGCCCGTTGATCCTCAGCGAGCGATGCGAGCGCCCGCTCGACGTCGCGCGCCCCCGCCTCGGGGCCCGCCATGTCCGAAGCGTCGTTTTCGCCGATCGTCTGCACCGTGGGACGACGCGCCAACGAGCGCAGCCGGTTGCGGTTGAGATTGGTCAGGATCGTATAGAGCCAGCTGCGCAGATCGCCACCGTGGAACAGATGCTCCGACCGCAGCGCGCGCACGAGCGTGTCCTGGACCAGATCGTCGGCAAGCTCGACGTTGCGGGTGAGAGCCCGCGCGTAGCGTCGCAGCGCCGGCACCGCCGCCTCGATGTCTTGCCGGAATCCACCCACGCGCCCTTCCTTTTCGAGTGGCCATGCTTCGGCCATTCGGATAATCCGTCAAAGTCTCAACGTCAGGCGCGCCGCACCGCGCAAGTCAAGCTTATCACCCGGACAAACACATTTGTGGCGCGGATATTCCCGGCCGAGCGCCGACAATGGCGGCTGCTTGTGGGCTTTTGCCCCCTGTGCCATAGGTGGCCGACGGTCGGCGGCGCAACGGGGAAAATCATGCCGGAACCCTCGAACCTCTTGCGCGGCAAACGCGGCCTGATCCTGGGGGTGGCCAACAGCCGGTCGATCGCCTGGGGCATCGCCAAAGCCTGCCACGGGCAAGGCGCCGAACTTGCTTTCACCTATCAAGGCGACGCCTTGAAAAGACGGGTCGAGCCGCTGGCGCAAGAGGTTGGCGGGATCGTGGTCGGCCATTGCGACGTCCTCTCGCCCGACACCGTCGACGCGGCTTTCGCGGCGGTGAAGACGACATGGGGCGCCCTCGATTTTCTCGTTCATGCCATCGCCTTTTCCGATAAGGACCAGCTGTCCGGGCGCTATATCGACACCACGCCGGATAACTTTGCCAAGACGCTGCTGGTGAGCTGCTACTCCTTCACCGCACTCGCCCGGTGCGCGGAGAGGCTGATGCCTCGGGGCGGTTCGTTGCTCACGCTCACCTATTACGGTGCCGAGAAGTGGATGCCGCATTACAACGTTATGGGTATCGCCAAGGCAGCGCTTGAGGCTTCGGTGCGCTATCTCGCCGCCGATCTGGGCGCGAGCAATGTTCGCGTGAACGCCATCTCGTCGGGACCAATCAAGACACTGGCTGCATCCGGGATCGGCGACTTCCGCTACATACTCAAATGGACCGAGCACAATGCGCCGCTGCGGCGCAGCGTGACGATCGAAGAGGTTGGCGACACCGCCGTGTACTTGCTCTCCGATCTGTCACGCGCCGTCACCGGCGAGGTGCATCACGTCGACGCTGGCTACCACGTCGTCGGGATGAAACATCCCGACGCGCCGGACATCGTCGTCAGCAAGGAGTAATTGTGGTGGCGGGCGAAGCCTGTCGCCGGTGCGCATGCAGCGCGATGCCCGGATGCGGGGACGCTGCGCGCGAGAGAGGCGAATGAACTGGTGCCGGCGCCCGTTATCTATTACGTCCGCCACGGACTCACCGACTGGAATGCAGAGCAGCGGCTGCAGGGTCGGCACGACGTGCCACTCAACGGCGACGGTTGTGCGCAGGCGGTTCGCTGCGGCGAGATTTTGCAGGAGCTCTTTCACCGTGACGATCGTGCGCCAGGAAGCTTCGCCTACGTGTCGAGCCCGCTCGTTCGCGCCCGCAAGACCATGGAGATCCTGCGCGTGACGCTCGGCCTCGCGCCTGCCGGCTACGCCATAGATGCGAGACTCGCAGAAATCGATTTCGGCGAATGGGAGGGCTTGACCTATGCCGATGTGCTGGCACGCGACAAGGACGTCATTGCCAAACGTGAATCCGACAAATGGGGTTTTCTGCCGCCCGGCGGCGAGAGCTATGCGCAAGTGACCATCCGGATCGGCCAATGGTACGACACGATCGACCGGGACACGGTGGTCGCCGCCCATGGCGGTACCGCGCGTGCGCTCATCGCGCACCTTGAGTTCGCCCCCCCGCAGGACGCCACGCACTATTCCATCGAGCACGGCGCGGTCTATGTCTTCGCGGCCGGCCGTTTCACCCGTTACTGCTGACGGTAGCCAGTGATCGATGACCTGCAATCCAGAATGGCAAATCGGTCATCTTCCGACTACTGACTTGATCCACCGGGAGCCCATTTGACCCCGGCCGGTGCGCGGGCTACCACACGCCGGCGGTGGAACTCCATGTCGTTCAATACGTTCGGACACCTTTTCCGGGTCACGACCTTCGGCGAAAGCCACGGGGTTGCGATCGGCTGCGTCGTCGACGGTTGTCCGCCCCGCATCCCGCTGACCGAGGCCGACATCCAGCCCTATCTCGACAGGCGGCGGCCGGGGCAGTCACGCTTCACCACCCAACGGCGCGAGCCCGACACGGTGAAAATCCTTTCCGGCGTATTCCTCGACGATGCGAGCGGCAAGCAGGTGACTACCGGGACCCCGATTGCGATGCTGGTCGAAAATGTCGACCAGCGCTCGAAGGACTATTCCGACATCAAGGACAAGTATCGGCCCGGTCATGCCGATTACACCTACGACGTCAAATACGGCATCCGCGACTATCGCGGGGGAGGGCGACAATCCGCACGCGAGACCGCCATGCGCGTCGCCGCCGGCGCTATCGCGCGCAAGGTCGTACCGGGCATGACCGTCCGCGGTGCGCTGATCCAGATGGGGGAGCACAGGGTTGATCGCGCACGCTGGAACTGGGACGAGGTCGAGCGTAACCCGTTCTTCTGTCCGGATGCGCGACAGGCCGCGCTCTTCGAGACCTATCTCGACGACATCCGCAAGCGCGGCTCGTCGGTCGGGGCGGTCATCGAGGTCGTCGCGGAAGGCGTTCCGGCAGGTCTCGGCGCGCCGATCTACGGCAAGCTCGACGGCGACCTCGCCGCCGCGCTGATGGGCATCAATGCCGTCAAAGGCGTCGAAATCGGCGCTGGCTTTGCAGCTGCCGCGCTGACCGGGGAGGCAAATGCCGACGAGATGCGCATGGGCAACGACGGCAAGCCGGTATTTCTTTCGAACCACGCCGGCGGCATCTTGGGCGGCATTTCGACCGGACAGCCGGTCGTCTGCCGATTCGCGGTCAAGCCGACCTCGTCGATCCTGACCCCGCGGCGCACGGTCGACCGTCACGGGGCCGAGACCGAGATCAGCACGAAGGGCCGCCACGACCCCTGCGTCGGCATTCGCGCGGTGCCGATAGGCGAAGCGATGGTGGCATGCGTGATCGCCGATCATTATCTGCGTCAGCGCGGGCAGACGGGCGAGCCATCCCAGTGGCCGTTCGGCCGTGCTTGAAAGGAGTGAGCGAGAGGTGCTCGACAGCTATCAGCGTGTGGAGGCCGTGCTCGCCGCCTTTTCCGGCGGCGAGATCGTGGTCGTCACCGACGACGACGATCGGGAGAACGAGGGCGATCTGTTCGTCGCGGCTTCGCTCTGCAGCCCGGAGAAGATGGCCTTCATCATCCGTCACACGTCGGGCATCGTCTGCGCGCCGCTCTCCGCCGACGAGGCTAAACGCCTGCATCTCGATCCGATGGTGGCCGCCAACGATGCGCCGCTCGGTACCGCCTTCACCGTCTCAGTCGATGTCCGCCACGGCCTCACCACCGGTATCTCGGCGGAGGAGCGCACCAATACTGCGCGTGCGCTCGCCAACGGCAATGCCGGCCCCGCCGATTTCGTGCGGCCCGGCCACGTTTTTCCGTTGGTCGCCAAGGACGGCGGCGTGCTGATGCGCTCCGGCCATACCGAAGCCTGCGTCGACCTCTGCCGTCTCGCCGGGCTGCCGCCGGTCGGCGTTCTCGCCGAATTGATGAACGACGACGGCACCGTGATGCGGGGCCCGGGCGTGACGGCTTTCGCCGAACGCCACAAGCTCAAGCAGATTTCGATCGCCGATCTCATCGCCTATCGCCAGGCGCGCGACAAGCTCGTCAAGCGGATCGGCGAGTTCCCGGTGAGGAGCGAGATCGGCACGCTTGCCGGTTATGCCTATGTGACCCCTTTTGACGCCATCCAGCACATGGCGTTCGTCTACGGACGCATCGGCGATGGGCGGGATGTGCTGGCGCGGCTGCACCGCGCCGACATCATCCGCGACGTCTTCGGCGGCGCCAATCCGATCCACGCCTCGTTGCAGCGCATCAAGCAGGACGGCCGCGGCGTCATCGTTTTCCTGCGCGACGGCGCGGCGGGCGTGCCGACCCAACCGATCCCGCAGCAGGGCTCGACCGGCTCGGAGGTGGCTCGCTCGCGGCAGTGGCGCGAGGTCGGGCTCGGCGCCCAGATTCTCAAGGATCTCGGCATCACGTCGATCCGCCTGCTGACCTCGGCCAGGCTCACCTATGTCGGTCTGGCCGGTTTCGGCATCGAGATCGTATCGACCGAGATGATCGACGACAGGAGCCTGCGGGACTAGGCGCGCCGCGTCGCCACCGGCTTGCGCGGCATATTGCCGGTGCCATCATGCGGAATCTTCGGAAGACGGAGGGACGGATGCGGGTGCGTGCATCGCCGGTTTCGATCTTCGCGGCGGCGGCCGCCGCCGTGCTCGCGGTGACGGGACTGACGCTCGCGGCGCCCGGCCAGGGGCCTTCCCGCGCCGACAAGAGTCCGAACGCGCTTGCCGTCGACGTCGAGCTCGTGCTCGCCGTCGACGTGTCCTATTCGATGGACCCGGAGGAGCAGGCGCTGCAGCGCGAAGGCTACATTGCCGGCATCACCTCGCGCGATTTCATGCAGGCGCTGCGCGGCGGTCAGTACGGCAGGGTGGCGGTGACCTATTTCGAGTGGGCGGGACCCTACGACCAGAAGATCGTCGTGCCGTGGCGGCTGGTCGACGGTCCGGAGGCCGCCGACGCGTTCGCCAGCGAAATCGCGCGCTCCTCGTACCGCCGCGCGTCACGCACCTCGATCTCTGGTGCCCTTAATTTCGCCAAGCCTCTGTTCGACGGCAGCGGCTATCGCGGTTTCCGTCGGGTGATCGACGTTTCCGGCGACGGCGCCAACAACAGTGGCCCGTTTGTCACGATCGTCCGCGACGACGTGCTCGCCGCGGGTATCACTATCAATGGCCTGCCGATCATGCTCAAGCGGCCGAACTCGTTCACCATGGATATCGACAATCTGGACGTCTACTACGAGGATTGTGTCATCGGCGGCCCCGGCGCCTTCGTCATCCCGATCCGCGCGCGCGAGCAGTTCAAGGATGCGATCCGCACCAAGCTCGTGCTCGAGATCGCGGGGCGCCTGCCCGAGCGCCGCGCGCTACCTGCACAAGCGCGGACGCCGCGGGTATCCTGCACCGTCGGCGAGCAGATGTGGCGGGATAGGTGGGGAAATTGAGGGCGAACGATAAATGATGGACGGGCAATAGAGGCGGCATCAATGCTCTGCATCTGGGCTGTTTCATCCGTCAAACGCCCTTTGAAAATTTCGCCACCAGCTCCACGTGCGCCGAATAGAGGAACTGATCGACCGGCGTGACGCGCACGAGGCGATAGCCGCCGTCGACCAGAATACGGGCGTCGCGCGCAAAAGTCGTGGGATTGCAGGAGACCGCGACCACGTTGGGCACTGTTGACGCCGCGAGCTGACGTGCCTGCGCATCGGCGCCCAGCCGCGGCGGATCGAACACGACGGCGTCGAACCGTTTGAGCTCGATCGGTAGGAACGGCCGCCGGAACAGGTCGCGCTCTAGTGCCTCGATCGGCTTCAGCCCTTGCGTTTCCGCCGCGGCGCGTCTCAGCGCGGTGACTGCGGCCGCATCATTGTCGGCGGCGGTTACCCGGGCGCGCTCGGAGAGCCGCAGCGCGAACGGCCCGACGCCGCAGAACAGGTCGGCCACCGCCACCGCCCCTCCGCAATGCGCCGCCACTAGTCGCGCCAAAGCGGTTTCCCCGGCCGCAGTGGCCTGCAGGAAGGCACCCGGTGGCAGGATCAGTCGGGCGCTGCCGATCTGCAGGGTCGGCAGCAGCGCGCTGGGCGACCATTTCGCCGTGGCGTGTGAGGCGGGCAAGGCGGTGGTCCTCGGCAACTTGCGCCAGCTCGCTGATGCGCGCCGCCGGCAGCGCTCCCGATCCGCGAACGTCGACGTCGAGGCCGGCGTCGGTCGCCGTCGCCTGGATGTCGAGCGGCTTGCGCGCCGCGGCGAGCACTTCGGCGATGGCCCAAGCCGCCTCGATCGCGCCGCTCATTCCCGGCGCGAGGATGGGGCAGCGGTCGATCGCCACCAGGCGGTGCGCCCTGAAGGCGGCGAAGCCTACCTCCAGCACGTCGTGTTCGCTCCGCCGTGCGTGAAATACGGCGCGCCGGCGTCCGGCCCCGTGGGCATCGATGAGAGCGTCGGTCTCAGCGACGAGGCCGGCTCGCTCCAGCGCCGCCGTGAGCAGTTCGTGCTTCCAGTTGCGGTAGCGCGTCATAGCCAAATGCTGCAACGCGCAGCCGCCGCAGACTCCGAAATGCGGGCAGATCGGCGCAATGCGGTCGGGGCTCGCGCTGTCGACCGCAATGAGATGGCGACGGTCGGGATGGCCGTGCCACTGCTCGACCTCGGCGGTCTCGCCCGGTAGCGTATAGGGCACATAGACGGCGCCCGCGGGGGTGTCCGCGATGCCCTCGCCACGCGAGCCGAGCCGGGCGATCACCAAGCGCTCCACCATACGCGTTCGATAACCGGCGATCGCTGATGCGTCCAGAGAGGGGACCGCGGAGGCAGAGAAGGGAGGATAACGGACAGACGGCCGAGGACGGCTGGGCGCTTGCTTATCCGTCCCCCGGCCTCCGCTGTCCGTCCTTTGTCAGCCGATGAAACCGCCAGACCAGCAGGGTGGCGAAGGTCGCTACGGCGATGGAGAACCCGATCCAAACGCCGACCGCGCCCAGGGCGGTCCGCAAACCCAGTTCGTAGGCGCTGGTGAAGCCGATCAGCCAGAAGCTGACTGCGGCGAACAGCATCGGCACGCGCGTATCGTTGAGCCCGCGCAATGCGCCTGCCGCAACCCCCTGCACTGCATCGACGACGAAGAAGCTGGCGCCGACGAGCAGCAGCGTGGCGCAGAGCCGTACCGTTGCGGCGTGCGCGGAGGCACCGCCTCCGAGGAAGAGCAGGGGTATTTCGTAACGAAACGCGACGACGGCGGCGGTCATCGCCGCCATGGCGACGCCGGCCAGGGCGATGGCGCAAAAGCCCGCCCGGCGCATGGCCAGGGCGTCGCGGCGCCCGACCGCCTGCCCGACGCGCACGGTCGCGGCGAGCGAGATGCCCCATGGAACCATGAACAGGATGGTCGCGACCTGCAATGCGATCTGGTGGGCCGCGAGCGCGGTGGTTCCGATCCAGCCCACCAGCAGTGCGGCGGAGGAGAACAGCCCCCATTCAAGCATCAGGGCACCGGAGATGGGAAACCCGATGGCGGCCAGCTTGCGCATCAGCTCCCAATCCGGCCGCCAGAAGCCGCCGAGCACGCGATACTTCTTGAACGGGCGGCAAGTGCAGCAAACCCAGATTGCACCCGCGCACATGGCGAGATTGACGAGCGTGGTCGCAAGTCCGGCGCCCAACAGGCCGAGGCGCGGCAGGCCGAAGGCGCCGTGGATCAGGGCATAGGCGAGCAGCCCATTCATTGGGATGGCGGCGAGCGTGACCCATAGGGCCGGCTGCGGGCGATCGACCGCACCCATGAAGTTGCGCAACGCGATGAAGCACCAAGCCGGGACCATCGACCACGTCAATCCGGCGAGATAGCGCGCCGCGAGCCCGGCCGTTTGCGATGCCTGGCCGGCCACATTGAGAATGTCCTCGCCCCACAGCTGCGCGACGTTGACGGGGGCGCCGATCATCACTGCGGCCCACAACCCCGCGCGCAGCGAACGGCGGACCATGCGCGGCTCGCGCGCGCCGAAGGCTTGCGCGGCGAGTGGTGCGACCGCGGAAACCGGTCCCATGCCGAGCACGAATCCGGCGAAGAGAATCAGGTGCGCCAACCCTACCGCCGCGATGGCGGCATCACCGAGCCGCCCGATGAGCACGAGGTCGGTCGTCATCATGGCAATCTGGCCCAACTGGGTCAGCGCCATTGGCCAGGCGAGCTTCACCGTCGCGATGCTCTCGGCCCGCCAAACCGCGCGCACTCCCGGCGCTGCGGAGCTGGAGGCAATAATGGTTCCCGGCGATGTCATGGCGCGGCACCATAAGGCGTGCCGTGGCGAGAGAAAGGCGTAGCCGGCGGAATTTCAGATGTGGTGGGCCGCGATGAAGAATTCACGGTTGCCGTCGCCGCCTGGAATTGCGGAGGGGACAATGCCGGTGACCTGCCAGCCGCGCGAGGCGACGAACGCGGCGACATCGCCGCAGACCGCGGCGTGAGTGGCGGGATCGCGCACGATGCCCTTCCTGACGTACGGCCGGCCTGCTTCGAATTGCGGCTTGATCAGCGCCAGCAGCTGCGCCGGCGTTGCTGCGAGATGCAGAGCTGCCGGCAGGACGAGCTTGAGCGAGATGAAGCTCACATCGATGGTCACGAAGTCGGGCGGTTCGGGGAGCTGCGCGGCATCGAGCGCGCGAATATCGGTGGCCTCGATTGACAGGAGTTGCGGCCGCGCGCGCAGGCTGGGGTGCAACTGGCTACGACCGACATCGACGGCATAGACGCGCCGGGCGCCGCGGGCGAGTAGAGCGTCGGTGAAGCCGCCGGTCGAGGCGCCGACATCGAGGCAGACACGGCCGGAAGGATCGAGGCGGAAGCGGTCGAGTGCTGCCGCGAGCTTGACGCCGCCGCGCGACACGTAGGGGTGCGCCGGTTCCGCGCGCAGCTTCGCACCAAAGGAGACTTCGTGCGAGGGCTTGCTGACGATCACCTCGTCGGCCGTCACCAGCCCTGCCGCGATGGCGGCTTGCGCCTGGGCACGGCTCGCGAACAGGCCGCGTTCGACGAGCAGGCGGTCGATGCGGATACGGGAGGCCATGGATGCGCCGTCGCCAGCCGTAACGATGAGGCAAGCGCGCACCGCGCCGCCTGCCTGGCGCTGAACTCGCGCTAGGCGCGTCCGAGCTTCACCGTCTCGCCATGCAGGTTCTGGCCGAGCGCCTCGAACGCCTTGGCGACGATGCTCTTGGTGTCGAGGCCGGCCTGCGCGTACATGGCCGCGGGCGAGTCCTGATCGATGAAGATATCGGGCAGCACCATGGGGCGCACTTTGAGCCCGCCGTCGAGCACGCCGTTGTCGGCGAGCGTGTGCAGCACGTGGGCGGCAAAGCCGCCGATGGCGCCTTCCTCGATGGTGATGAGTACCTCGTGCTCGCGCGCGAGGCGCAGCAGGAGGTCGGTATCGAGCGGCTTGGCGAAGCGCGCGTCCGCGACCGTGGTCGAGAGCCCGAGCGCGGCGAGCTCGTCCGCCGCCTTGAGGCATTCGCCGAGCCGTGCCCCGAACGAGAACAGCGCCACCTTGGTGCCTTCGCGCAAGATGCGCCCCTTGCCGATTTCGAGCGGAGTGCCTTCCGCCGGCATCGGCAGGCCGAGGCCCTCGCCGCGCGGATAGCGCAGCGCGGAGGGACGATCGTCGATGGCAGCCGCGGTCGCTACCATGTGCACGAGGTCGGCTTCATCGGCCGCTGCCATGATGACGAAGCCCGGCAGGCATCCGAGATAAGCCACGTCGAAAGCGCCAGCATGGGTCGGGCCGTCGGCGCCGACGAGGCCCGCGCGGTCCATGGCGAAGCGCACCGGCAATCGCTGGATCGCGACGTCGTGCACCACCTGGTCGTAGGCACGCTGGAGGAAGGTCGAGTAGATGGTGGCGAAGGGCTTGAAGCCCTCGGTCGCGAGCCCGGCGGCGAAGGTCACGCCGTGCTGCTCGGCGATGCCGACGTCGAAGCAACGGTCGGGAAACTCCTTGGCAAACAGGTCAAGCCCGGTTCCCGACGGCATCGCGGCGGTAATGGCGACGATCTTGCCGTCCTTCTTCGCCTGCTTGATAAGGGCTTCGGCGTAGACCTTGGTATAGGCGGGCGCCGCCGCCTTCGACTTCACTTGCGCGCCGGTCGCTACGTCGAATTTGACGACGCCGTGATACTTGTCGGCCGACTTCTCGGCAGGCTCGTAGCCTTTACCTTTCTTCGTTACGACGTGAACCAGGAACGGTCCGTTTTTGGCGTCGCGCACGTTCTTGAGCACCGGCAGGAGATGGTCGATGTTGTGCCCGTCGATCGGCCCGACATAGAAGAATCCGAGCTCGTCGAACAAGGTACCGCCGGTGACCAGGCCGCGGGCATACTCCTCGATCGCCACCGCGCGCTGCTCGAGAAATGGCGGCAGCAGCTTGGCGAGCTTCTTGACGGTATGGCGCACCGAGCGGTAGGCGCGCCCAGAGACGAGACGCGCGAGATAGGCGGACAGCGCGCCGACCGGCGGTGCAATCGACATGTCGTTATCGTTGAGAATGACGATCAGCCGCGAGTTCATGGCTCCGGCATTGTTCATGGCCTCATAAGCCATGCCGGCCGACATGGCGCCGTCGCCGATCACGGCAATGACGTCGTTGGCCTTGCCTTCGAGGTCGCGGGCCACCGCCATGCCGAGGGCGGAGGAGATCGACGTGGACGAGTGCGCCGCACCGAACGGGTCGTATTCGCTTTCGGCGCGTTTGGTGAAGCCGGAAAGCCCGCCGCCCTGCCGCAGCGTGCGGATGCGGTCGCGCCGGCCGGTCAAAATCTTGTGGGGATAGGCCTGATGGCCCACGTCCCAGATCAGACGATCCTCCGGCGTGTTGAACACGTAGTGGAGGGCCACCGTCAGCTCGATCACCCCGAGCCCGGCGCCGAGATGGCCGCCGGTGACCGCCACCGCGTCGATGGTCTCCTGGCGCAATTCATCGGCGAGTTGGCGCAGCTGCCCGCCCTCCAGGCGGCGCAGATCCGCCGGAGTCTTGACTTGGTCGAGCAATGGGGTCTTCGAGGGCTCTGGCACGGGAAAGCTCCACCGACAAATCAGCGGCCGTAACCTACCGGCATGACTAGAATTTAACCAGCCGGGATGGCAAGCCAAATCGGGAACACGGCGAAGTCCTTAACGCGCCTCGGTTTTTCTGCGAAGCTCGCAGGAACTGGGCGCCTGCCCGGAGCGTTTTTCGTCGTCCCCCGAGGCGGATTAGTTGCGTCATGGCACCGCGTGCGAATTGGAAGGGCTACCTGAAGTTGTCGCTCGTATCATGTCCTGTGGCACTGTTCTCGGCGACGACCACGCGAGATCGGGTGCGGTTCAATGTCATCAATCGCGAGAGCGGCCATCGGGTCCGTTACGAGGTCGTCGATGCGGAGACCGGGAAGGAGGTCCCGCAGGAGAATCGAGTCAGAGGCTACAAGGTCGGCGGCGACGGTTACGTCCTGCTCGAGGAGCAGGAACTCGACGACGTCGCGCTCGAGAGCACGCACACGATCGAGATCGAAAGTTTCGTCGAGCGCCAGACGGTAGACGAGCTCTATCTCGACGAGTCCTACTATCTCGTCCCGGACAGCGAGGCGGGCTACGAGGCCTTCGCGGTGATCCGCGGAGCCATGCGCGAGGAGGGGCTGGTCGGGATCGCACGCGTGGTGCTCTACCGTCGCGAGCGGCTGCTGATGCTGTCGCCGCGCAGCAAGGGCATTGTCGGCACCATGTTGCGCTACAGAGACGAAGTGCGCGACGAACACAGCTATTTCGATGAAATTCCAGATGTCAAGATCGCCAAGGACATGCTCGATCTGGCGAAGCACATTCTGCGGTCCAAGAAGACCGAGTTCGACCCCTCGAAGTTCGAGGATCGATACGAGCGCGCGCTCCGGCAGTTGATCGCGGCGAAGCAGGCAGGCAGGAAACCGCCGCCGCCGGCTGTGCCGCAGCCGACCAATGTCGTGAACCTCATGGACGCGTTGCGCCGCAGCGTCCAGGCTGAACGCGGGGCAGCCGCAGAACCAAGCTCAAGCAAGCCACGGAAGCGGACGGCGCCGAAATCGGGGGCCTTCAAGCCGGCTTCCCCGAAACGCAAGAAACTCAAACATGCGAGCTGAAGGGTCGGCGATCGTGGGACTGCAGACCTACCGCAAGAAGCGTAAGTTCGATGTTACTCCAGAGCCGCGCGGGCGCACGGGCCGCGCCAAGGGAAATCAGTTCGTCATCCAGAAGCATGCGGCGCGCCGTCTGCATTATGACCTGCGGCTCGAGCTCGACGGCGTGATGAAGAGCTGGGCGGTGACTCGTGGTCCGAGCCTCGTTCCGGGCGAGAAGCGTCTCGCAGTCGAGGTCGAAGACCACCCGGTCGAGTACAACAAATTCGAGGGCACCATCCCGCAGGGAGAGTACGGCGGCGGCACCGTGTTGATTTGGGACCGCGGCCGTTGGCACCCCGATGGCGATCCGCGCGCGAGCTTGAAGAAGGGACATCTCGATTTCACTTTGGACGGCAAGAAGCTGCACGGGCGCTGGCACCTGGTGCGCATGCGCCGCAGGCCGGGGGAAAAAAAAGACCCATGGCTTCTGATCAAGGCCCAGGATGAGGCAGCCCGCGGTGCGAACGATCCGGACATTCTCGAGGACATGCCGCTGTCGGTGGTGACCGGCCGCTCGATCCCCGAGATTGCCGAAGGCAAGGGTGCCAAACGAGTGTGGCATTCGAACCGGAGCGTGCAGGACAATGTGAAGTCGGGCGCGACCAAAGCCCAAGGATCGCCGCGGCGCACGCCCGCAAGTTCGCAACAGGGCGCGCGCAGTCCGCGCCGTTCGGCAAGCGAAAAGAAGACGGCGAAAAAGAAGGGCAAGGAGAGGAAGCCCCGGCCGCCCGGTGCCGCGGTGCCCGATTTCGTGCCGCCGGCGCTCGCCACCTTGCGCGCGACGGCGCCGGAGGGCCAGGGCTGGGTGCACGAGATCAAATTCGACGGTTACCGCATCCAGGCGCGGCTCGACCACGGCGAGGTCCGCCTGCTCACCCGCAAGGGGCTGGATTGGACCGGCAAATTTCCCAACGTCGCGGCGGCCATCGCCGAGCTCCCGGCGCGCACGGCGCTGATCGACGGCGAAGTGGTGGTCGAGACCGAGCGCGGGGTTTCGAGCTTTTCCGGACTGCAGGCGGCGCTCAAGGCTGGCGATCGTGATCGCTTCATTTATTACGTGTTCGACCTTCTTCATCTCGACGGCCACGATCTGACCGGCCTGCCGTTGATCGAGCGCAAGGCCGAACTGGCACGCCTCGTCGGCAGGGCACGGCGTGGGCCGATCGTCTATAGCGAGCATTTCGAAGGCTCGGGCGAAGTGGTGTTGCGGCACGCCTGCGGGATGTCGCTCGAAGGCATCGTCTCCAAACGCAAAGATGCGCCATACAGCAGCGGCCGCTCGGACGCCTTCCTCAAGATCAAATGCGCGAACGCCCAGGAATTCGTGGTCGGCGGCTACTCCCCATCGACCGTGCTGCCGCGCGCGATCGGCGCGCTGGTCGCCGGCTACTACGACCGCGGCAGTCTCGTTTATGCCGGGCGTATCGGCACCGGCTACACCCAGGCGGTGGCGCGCGACCTGTGGAAGCGGTTACATCCGCTCGAGATCAAGGCACCCACGTTCGATCGGATTCCGCCCGAGGAAGCGCGCCGGCGCGACGTGCGCTGGGTCGAGCCCAAGACGGTGATCGAGGCGCAGTTCCGCGGCTGGACCGCGGACGCCCTGGTGCGCCAGGCGGCGTTCAAAGGGGTACGCGAGGACAAGCCGCCGCGGGAGGTCGTTCGGGAGCTGCCGGCAGCGACCGCTGCAGAGGAGGGCCCTTTGCCAAAGACCGTGCTGAAGACCGCCGCCGAGGCGGCGCGGACGATCACGAAGACCTCGAAGAACTCGAAGAGGACCGCGAGGAAATCGTCAGGCGCCGCGGCTGCGGGGGAGGGGGGCGTGCGCTTCACCCATCCCGACCGGCTTTATTGGGCCGATGTCGGCGTCACCAAGCAGGATCTGGCGGATTACTACCGCTCGGTCTGGGATGTGATGGCGCCGCACGTCGTCAACCGGCCGCTGGCGCTCGTGCGTTGTCCCGACGGAACCGCCGGCGAGTGCTTCTTCCAGAAGCATGCCTCGGCCGGCCTCGACGAGACACATCTGCGCACCGTGATCGACAGCAAGAAACGTCAGGTCATTGCGGTCGAAAACCTCGATGGCCTGCTCTCGCTGGTGCAGGCCGGCGTGCTCGAAGTGCACGTGCGCGGCTCCACCATCGACCGCCTCGACGTTTGCGACCGCATCGTCTTCGATATCGACCCCGGCGACGCGGTCGCCTGGGCCGACGTGGTCGCCGCGGCGCGCGACGTGCGCCAGCGCCTCGCCGCCATCGGTCTTCGCAGCTTCGTCAAGCTCACCGGCGGCAAGGGCCTGCACGTGGTGCTGCCCATCGACGGCGCCGATTGGGACAGCACCAAGAGCTTCGCACAGGCGGTCGCGCTCGCCATGACCGCCGACGAGCCCGATCGCTACGTCGCCAAGATGACGAAATCCCTGCGGAGGGGAAAGGTCTTCGTCGACTACCTGCGCAACTCCTTGGAGCAGACCTCAGTGGCGGTATATTCCACACGTGCCCGCGTGGGTGCGCCGGTATCGGTACCGGTGACGTGGGAGGAGTTAGGCCGCACCAAAAGCGGCAACCAATACACCGTGCTCAATCTGGGGAAGCGTCTTGGCAACCTCAAGCAAGACCCGTGGCAGGATATCGGGCGCGTGAAGCAGAAGCTCCCGGACCTGCGGGCGCTGCGCAAGCGCGGGTGATGGGCTTTCACTCCGGCAGCGGGATGAACTCCTGGTCGTCGCCGGGCACGGTGTCGAAGCGAGCGAGCTTCCAGTCCGCCTTGGCCTGTTCGATGCGCTCCTTGCGCGAGGAGACGAAGTTCCACCAGATGTGGCGGGGCCCGTCCATCGCGGCGCCGCCGAGCAGCACGAGGCGCGCGTCGCTCGCGGCCTTGACCGTGATGCGGTCGCCGGGACGAAACAGCAGCAGCCGGCCGGGCGTGAACCGGTCGCCGGCGATATCGACCTCGCCGGAAATGAGATAGACGGCGCGCTCCTCGGTATCGGCATCGACCGGCAGCGCGGCGCCGGCCGCGAGCGTCGCGTCGGCGAACAGCGTCTCCCAGCGCGTCGCCACCGGCGAGCGCACGCCATAGGCGCTGCCGGCGATTACCCGCACGCTTTTGCCCTCCTCGCTCACCAGCGGAAGGGCTGCGCCATCATGGTGGGCGAACGCCGGGGCGCCTTCCTCTTCGGTCGCGGGCAACGCCACCCAACATTGCAGCCCATGGATCGGCTCGCCCTCCCTGCGATGATCGGGCGCCGTACGCTCGGAATGAACGATGCCGCGGCCCGCGGTCATCCAATTGACCTCGCCCGGACGGATCGCGGCCGCGGTGCCGAGACTGTCGCGGTGCATGATCTCGCCGTCGAATAGGAAAGTGACCGTGGCAAGACCGATATGGGGATGCGGCCGTACGTCGATGCCCTGGCCGGTATGGAATTCGGCAGGCCCGAAGTGATCAAAGAAGATGAATGGGCCGACCATGCGGCGATTGACGTGGGGCAGCGCGCGGCGCACCGCGAAGTGGCCCACATCCACGCTGCGCGGCACGATCACGAGATCGATGGCGTCGGCGGCGGGCGCGTCGCCGGGCGCCGGATCCTTGGCCGGAAAGAAGCTCATGACGGTTCCTCCTTTGACGGATGCCGCATACGGCCCCTGCCGGTCGGGGCACGGTCCAGATCAGCCGATGTCGAGCGGTTCGGTTCCGGTCGGCTTGCCGGCGGCATCGAGCCTGATCTTCTCCACCCGGGCCTCGGCCTGGCGCAACAACTCCTCGCAGCGGTGCTTGAGCGCTTCGCCGCGTTCGTAGATCGCAACCAATTCCTCGAGCGGCACCTTGCCTTCCTCGAGTCGCTTGACGATCAATTCCAGCTCCTCGATCGCCCGTTCGAAGGGCAGGCGCTGGACGTCGGAATGGGCGTTGTCGGCCATGATCGGGTTCCAGTGAGTCGTACTTTATATAGCGTAATCCGAGCTCGGCGGAGCAGGGCGGAGGCATTTTGTACGCGCGCGGCCCGCTGCCCGCGCCGTGCGCCTCGCGGCGAAGCGCGAATCAACCCTGCATCAGCGCGGCCACGTGGGCGGCCGCCGAATTCGCCAGGCCCGTGAGGTCGTAGCCGCCCTCGAGCACCGAAACCACACGGCCGGCAGCGCTGGCGTCGGCGATCTCCATGAGCTTGCGCGTGGCCCAGTCGAAGTCGGCTTCGAGCAAATTGAGGTTGGCGAGCGGGTCGCGCATATGGGCGTCGAAGCCGGCGGAGATCACGACCAGATCCGGCCGGAAATCGCGCAGCCGCGGCAGGATCACGGTCTCGAACGCGGCACGGAACTCGTCGCCGCCGTCGCCTGGACGCAGCGGCGCGTTGACGATGGTGTTGTGCTCGCCGCGCTCGCTCTTGGCGCCGGTACCGGGATAGAGCGGCATCTGGTGGGTCGAGCCGTACATCACCGAGCGGTCGGACCAGAAAATGTCCTGCGATCCGTTGCCGTGATGCACGTCGAAGTCGACGACGGCGGCGCGTTCGATGCCGTGCTTCTTTTGGGCGTAGCGCGCGGCGATGGCGGCGTTGTTGAACAGGCAAAACCCCATGGGCCGGGCGGTCTCGGTATGGTGGCCGGGCGGGCGGACGGCGACGAAGGCGTTGCGGGCCTTGCCGGCCATCACCTCGTCGACGGCATGCACGGCACCGCCGGCCGCGCGCAAGGCGGCCTCGAAGCTTCCGGGCGACAGCGTGGTGTCGGCGTCGAGGCCGACCAGGCCTTGCTTCGGCGTCGCCTCGCGAATGGCGGTGACATAATCCATCGGATGACAAAGCGCGATCACTTCGAGCGCGGCTGCTGGCGCCTCGGCGCGCGCCAATATCTGGAAGCGCTCGTGCTCGAGCGCGCGGTCGATCGCGCGCAAGCGGTCGGGCCGCTCGGGATGGCCGGCGGGCGTGAGATGGTCGAGGCAGGCGGGATGGGTGATCAGAAGGGTTGACATCGCGCTATCCGGGAACGGCGCAGCATAGCCGGTTATCGCCCGTTCCGCAGCGGCAGACTGCGCCGCTGCAGCGCCGCGACCGAGCCGTTGCTCACTCCCATCTTGAGTCGGCAATGCGTATGCCGGGCGGCGGCGGGGGATCATCGGGGACGAAGAAGGTGGGCGCGAGCGGCTCGGTCGGGTTGACGCGATACTGCTCGAAATCGGTGATACCCTCGCCGGCGAGGAAACTGTCATCGATCAGGAAGTTGCCGGTGAAGCTGCGCGCAGGCTTGTGGAACACCCGATAGGCGGCATCCGCCATGATCGCGGGCGTGCGCGACATCCGCATCACGCGCTCGCCGCCGAGCACGTTCTTGATGGCCGAGGTCGCGATGGTGGTGCGAGGCCACAGCGCGTTGACCGCAATGCCCTTCTCGCGCAGCTCGCCGGCAAGCCCGAGCACGATCAGGCTCATGCCGTATTTGGCGATCGAATAGGCGGTGCTGCCGGAAAACCATTTCTCCCGAATGTCGAGCGGCGGGGAATTCATCAGGATGTGGGGGTTGCCCGCCTTCTCGAGGTGGGGGATGGCGTATTTCGACACCATGAAGGTGCCGCGTGTATTGACCTGATGCATCAGGTCGAACCGGCGTATGTCGGTCTCCAGGACCGGCGTGCGTGCGACCGCGCTCGCGTTATTCACGACGACGTCGAGTCCGCCGAAGGTTGCAATGGTCCGCTCGATCGAGTCTTTCACTTGCGCCTCGTCGCGCACGTCGACGACCAGCGGCAACGCTTTGCCGCCCGCCGCGACGATCTCGTCGGCGGCGGTGAAGATAGTGCCCGGCAGCGTAGGATGCGGCTTGTCGGTCTTGGCGGCGATGACAATGTTGGCGCCGTCGCGCGCGGCGCGCAACGCGATCGCGAGCCCGATGCCACGCGACGCGCCGGTGATGAAGAGCGTGCGGCCTTTGAGGGACATGACCTCCTCACTCCAGCGCCGCATCGGCGCGGTTGACGCTGTCGGCGCCTTCGACCACGATGCGCTCGAGCGCGCCGGCCTGCACCGCCAGGTTTTCCGCGAAGAAGCGCGCGATCGCGGTGCGCGCGGCGGCATCGGCTCCGTTCCCGGCCAACCGCTTGGCGGCGAGCGCCTCCTGCGCGAGCAGTGCGCCGCCGGCCGCGAGCGCGAACAGCCGTAGATACGGCGTCGCCCCCGCCAGTGCCGGATCGAGGTCGTTGTGCCCGCCGCCGAGCAGCCAGCCGGTCACACGCTCGAGCGAATCGACCGCGTCCTTGAGCCGTACACCCGTCCACCCGAATGCCGCATCATTGGTGGCATCGACAGCCTCGACCGCGCGGCGCATCTCGCCGATATAGGCCCGCACCGTGGCACCGCCCGCCAGCGGCAGCTTGCGGGTGACCAGGTCGATCGCCTGGATGCCGTTGGTGCCCTCGTAGATCGGGGTGATGCGCGCATCGCGGAAATGCTGCGCGGCACCGGTCTCCTCGACATAACCCATGCCGCCGTGCACTTGCACGCCGAGCGAGGCGACCTCGTTGCCGATATCGGTCGCGAACGCCTTGGCCACCGGGGTGAGCAGCGAGGCGCGCTGGTGCGCGGCCTCGCGCGTCGCTTCGTCCGCGCTCCTTTGCGCGCGGTCGAGTGCGACCGCCGTGGCGTAGCAGATCGCGCGCGCGGCGCGGGTCAGCGCCCGCATGGTGAGCAACATGCGCTTGACGTCGGGATGGGCGATGATCAGGCTCGCGCCCGATGGCGCGTTGCCGGCGCGACCTTGCTTGCGCTCGCGCGCATAGGCGAGCGCCTGCTGGGTCGCCCGCTCGGCGATCGCGACGCCCTGCAGCCCGACCGAGAGCCGCGCCTGGTTCATCATGGTGAACATGCAGGCCATGCCGCGGTTCTCCTCGCCGATGAGGAAGCCGGTGGCGCCGCCGTTGTCGCCGTAGACCATCGTGCAGGTCGGGGAAGCATGAATGCCGAGCTTGTGCTCGAGCGAATGCGCGCGCGCGTCGTTGCGTCGACCCAGCGAGCCGTCGGCGTTGAGCAGGAATTTGGGGACGAGAAAGAGCGAGATGCCCTTGGTTCCGGCCGGCGCATCGGGCAGCCGCGCCAGCACGAAATGGATGATGTTGTCGGTGAGGTCGTGCTCGCCGTAGGTGATGAAGATCTTCTGCCCGGTGATGCGGTAGCTGCCGTCGGCCGCGCGCTCGGCTCGGGTGCGCAGGGCGCCGACGTCGGAGCCGGCCTGCGGCTCGGTCAGCTGCATGGTGCCCATCCACTCGCCCGAGACCAGCTTGGGCAGGTAGGCGCGCTTGAGCTCGTCGCTGCCGTGCGCCAAGAGCGCGTCGACGCCCGCCATCGTGAGCACCGGACCGAGCCCGAAGGCCAAGGCGGCCGCATTCCACATTTCGATGCAGGCGGCGTTGACGGCCTGCGGCAATTCCTGGCCGCCCCACTGCGCCGGCGCGGCGAGCCCGTTCCAGCCGGCCTGCACCCAGGCGCGGTAGGCCTCCTTCCATCCCGGCGCCGTGGCGACGGCGCCGTCCTTGAACGGCGTGCCGTGACGGTCGCCGATCGGGTTCAGGGGGGCGAGAACGTCGCCGGCGAACCGGCCCGCCTCCTCGAGCACCGCCTGGACCACGTCCTCGGCGAGGTCGCCGTAGAGTCCCTCGGCCCGGGCCGGGCCGAAACCGGCGGCGTGCTCGAGCGCAAAGGCGATGTCGGCAACCGGGGCGCGGTAAGTCATCGTCCGGTCTTCGGGTGAGGGACGCGCGTCGTCCCGTTGGCGTCCGAGTCAGCTTTGCGGCCGGCCGCCTCGGCGCCGCCTTGCGTCGCCGCCCGCGGGCGCAATCGACGCCGGTTGACTGCGTCGCGCTAATCTAGCCCCGGCGCCGCCTCGGTCAACCGCACGAAAGCGTCGGCGCAGCGCCGGCCGTTGATCGGCGCACCTCCCGCCGCTATGGTCCGGCCGCGGCGGCAGCCGCCCGATGGGGCGTAGCCAAGTGGTAAGGCAGCGGATTTTGATTCCGCCATTCCCAGGTTCGAGTCCTGGCGCCCCAGCCAGTCGGTCCCTTCTCAGGCGGGTGCGCCGATGTCAGCCGCGGGGATCAAAATTGTGCTAAACTTTGAATTTGTATGGCCGCCCAGGGCAGAAGACCCGGTGGTCTCCGTCGAAGGCAAGGGAACAGTCAATACGATCGGCTGCCGATCATGGCAGCCGACCTCGTTCGACAACCGGTGGCGGTCACTATGATCTGCCGCCGTGGCGCTCGCCGCAGCGGCAACCAAGACGATCCCGATCATCTTCGCCAATCCCGCGCCGATTACTTGAGAGGAACGAGCACCAACTTCGCAAGTTGATCCTTCGAGAGAGGCGCCGCGATGTATTTGAAAGATACCGCGTCCGCCATCGCCTGCTCGAGGCCCTCGACACGGTCGGGCAAGACGTTGTTTTTCGGATAAAAATCATCCGGCACCGTTTTTGCAATCAACTCCGGAACGTGAGCCCAATCGGCAAAAGCCTTGAGCGCGGCGTTATCGCGGTACATCCAATCGACGACTTCGCGATAAGCCTGCAGGTAACGCACAAAGACTGGCTTGTTAGCCTCCAGGGCGATCGCATTTGCGGTCATGAAGCGCGCGGTCTGATTTCTCAATTCCGGCACATCGCTCGCGCGCGCGATTTCCCTGATCTTCCCCTCCTTCAGAAGATCGAGCGCAAACGGCGGCGATGTCCAGCCGACGTCAATCTGGCCGGTCATGAGCTGGGTGAGGGTAGAAGCCGGGCTGCCGGTCGCGACCGGGGTGAAAGTGACACCGAACACTCGCCGAAAACCAAGCACGGCGGCGTAGGTGGATGATCCGGTGGTGGAGTAGGCAACCTTCTTGCCGGCCAGGTCCTTCTTGTCCTTGATGGCCGAGTCTGCTCGAACATACCAAGTCAGATCGTTGGCACCTGTATGGGTTGCGGCGATCACTCGGATGGGTGCGCCTTTGGCGAAGGCGCCGAAGGTATTAAACGTGCCAACCCCGGTACCGACATCGGCGCTGCCTGAAATTACGGCTTGCTGCGTTTCGCCGGCTCCCTGCGTGTAGAAGATATCCAGCACGAGCCCGTGTTTCTTGAAAAATCCGGCGTTTTGCCCCAGTTCTGAAAACGAGTTCTCCCACGTGCCCGCCAGCCCTGCGGCTATGCGCAGTTTGTCCTGAGCGACGACAGGGAAATTTGAACCGATAAAGAGCACGAACGCCAGCATTCCGCGCGTGAGATTCAGCTTACACATGTCCTGCCTCCGCGTGATCGTCATCGTTCCGTGGGCTGCCGCCGCCATACCATTGCGTGACTCGAAGCCCCTTGTCGCTCCCTGCGGGCGCGAGACTCCTTCTCGTCTCGGCCGATTGCAGTCGGCATTCCTTCCCAGAATTACGCCGTTGAGAACCTCCGTCGCCGCAGGGGCGCTCCCGCTAGTTGATGGTCTGCCCGCCGTCGACCAGGATCGACGCCCCATGAACGAAGCTGGCCGCATCCGAGACGAGAAATGCGGCGACATTGGCGATCTCCTCGCACTCGGCGAAGCGGCCGAGCATCACCTTCTGCAGCGTGCCTCGCGGATCCGCCCGCCCGGAATCGAAATAGCCCTTCACCCGCGGCGACAGCGTGGGGCCGGGGCAGATCGAGTTTACCCGCAGGCCCTTGGGGCCGTAATCCACCGCCAGCTGCCGCGTGAACGAGACGACGCCGCCCTTGGCGGCGCAATAGACCGGCATATCCGGATTGCCGATATGCGCGAAGCTCGACGCCACGTTGAGGATTGAAGGTTTTTGCGACTGCAGCAGCTGCGGAATGAAATCCCGGCACATGAAGTAAACACTGTCGAGGTCGACCGCGAGCAGCTCACGCCATTTCTCGGTCGAAAGATTTGTGACGGGGGAAATGAAATTGTTGCCGGCGTTGTTGACGATCGCCTTGGCCCGACCCCACTTGCCTGCGACGAAGTCGCGCAAGCGCCGGACATCGCTTTCTTTCGATACATCGGCCGCAAATGTCTCCGCTCTGCCGCCGCCTTTCGCTATGGCGGCTTGCGTCTCGTCGAGCTTGCTTTGGGTGCGCGCGACCAGCACGGCAGTGGCGCCAAGTTCGGCGAGGACCTCTGCGATCGCACGTCCGATGCCGGTGCCGGCCCCAGTGACGACCACGACCTCGCCGTTGAATTGCAATTGCTCGAGCAAGCTCTCCCCCGATTATCGCTGACGCTGGCACACGGTCATTCAGCCGCGCGCACTTCCATTCCGCTGTATTCCTTGTCGGTGAGCCCTTGCAGCACCGGCATGATCTCGCGTGCGAACATACGGATGTTCTTTTCCGTGAGATCGCGGGGCAGCGTTCCGAACTGCAGGAGGCACAGGAGATTCTGGAAGCCCAGCAGCCGGTGTGTGTCCATGAACTGCTTGCGGACGGTGTCCGGACTTCCGCAGGCAATGATCCCGTTCTCGATCAGCGTGTCGATCGTATGCTTCTGACCGCTGACACTGCGCTTGTGGCTGCGCATGTTCTTCAGCGACTTGGCAGACAGATACCCGGGCGGGAACAGCATCTCGAAGGGCATGCCCAATAGCCGGTTGAACAGGACCTCAATGTGCGGCTTCGCCTCCTGCCTTGCCTTCTCGTCAGTGTCGGAGACGTAGACCGGCGTCGACCAGCCGATCTGGTCAGAGCTGGCGGTGTAGCCGTACATGCGCTGCGCGCATTCGCGGTAGTAGTTCAAATATCGTACCACCGACTGCGTCGGGCTGTAGGCTTGCAGATAAACGTATTTGCGCGACGGATGCGCGGCCCATTCGATCGTTTCAGTACTGCCGGTCGACGGCGCCCAGATCGGCGGATGCGGCTGCTGATAGGGGCGTGGCCACAAGTTTACATACTCGAAGTGATAATACTTGCCCTCGAAAGCGAACGGCCCCGGCTTGGTCCACGCTTCAACCACGAGATCGTGGGCCTCCTGGAAGCGGGCATGGGAGTATGCGGGGTTAACGCCCAGAGAGTAATACTCAGCGCCAATGCCGCGCACCATGCCGCTGATCAGCCGGCCGCCGGTGATGCAATCGATCATCGCGTGCTCCTCGGCGACCGTCAGCGGATGCTCGCGCAGGCAGAATGCATTGCCGAGGATCGCAATGCGCGCGTTGCGCGTCCGCCGCGACAGCGCCGCGGCCATGACGACCGGCGACGGCATCAATCCGTAAGCGTTCTGGTGATGCTCGTTGACGGAAATGCCGTCGAAGCCGAGCTCGGCCGCAAGCTCGAGCTCGTCCAGATAGCGGTTGTACAGTTCGTGGCCCTTCTTCGGATCGAAGCAGCTGTTCGGCAGCACGACCCAGGCGGCGCGAAACCTGTCGGCATACGCCATGTCCAGATGGGCGTAGGGCATGAGATGGAAAATGAAGATCTTCATGGTGCCGCCCTGCGGATGAACTGGGATATCTCAGTGGCGAATGCCTGCGGCTGCTCGATGTGCAGCATGTGGGCGCAATTTGGCAGCGTCGACACGGTGGCGCCGGCAATCAGATCCTTCAGCGCGGACGCGTAGGCCGGCGGGATCACGCGGTCCTCCTGGCCCCAGATGATGTGCGTCGGCACGTCGATCCGGTGCAGCCAGCGATCGAGCTTCGGATTGCAGAGCCGCGGCGACCAGGAATATCGTGCCGCGGCCGCCCGGTTGCGCTCGTAGATGTCCTCCCTATCCGGGCTGGCGCGCCAAGACGCAATCCATTCCGCGGCGCCCGTGTCGGTGAATAGGAGCTTCAGCAGCTCATTCTCGGAGCAGACGAACATGTCGGCGCGCGGAATGCCTTTCACGCGAAGGCCGGCGCTGTTCACCAACACAAGCGACTTGATCCGCTCGGTCGTCCGGATCGCGATTTCGAGAGCGAGCCAGCCGCCGATGCAGTGGCCGACGAGGTGCACCTGATCCAACTCGAGGGCATCGAGCAGGTCGAGATAGAACAGCGCCAAGTCGCCGATGTCGTCGACGACGTCGGCGAGGTCCGACTTGCCGAATCCCGGATGATCCGGTGCTATGACGTCGAAATTCGCCGCGAGCAATTCGATCCCGGGCTCGTGTCCATTAAGCCCCTGTGCGCCATGCAGGAACATCAGGGGCTCGCCGTGACCGCCGCGGCGCAGATGAAGCTTGCAGCCGCGAACGTCGACCTCGATGTGCTGCAACACCTTCCTCCCTCGAGGTTCGGCCGCCGCGATCGCTGCGGCGCTTCGGGCCGCGTAATCGTTAGGTTCCTATCATTTTCCCAGATTGTCAATGACGCGGGATCACGGCATGATGCGACTATCAAGCGATGCCATGGGGCTATCGATTGGCAAAACGGCGCGCAAACGGCGCGGGCGCGAAACCGGCCGCAGGGGGGTACGATCACCTGCGCCTGGAAGACACCGTGGGCTTCCTGCTGTCCGATACTGTGCGGACGATGACGCGCGCGTTTGCGGCGCGCATCGCGATCCACGGCGTCGGCATGGGAATCTTCCAGTTCCTCCGTATCCTGTGGGAGGACGACGGCTTGACGCAAGCCGAACTCGCCGAGCGAACGCGCATGCGCGGTCCGTCCGCAGCGGGCGCGCTTCACGAGCTGGAACGGCGCGGTTTCGTTCGCCGGACGCCGGATCCTCATGATCGCCGCAAAATTCGCGTCGTGCTCACGCGCAGGGGTCGGCAGCTCTACGACCTGGTCATGCCCGACATCGACCTGACCAACCGCGTCATGCTGGATGGCATCAGCGCCGCCGAGCAGCGTTCGCTCAAGCTCATGCTACATCGCATGCGGCGCAATCTTGCTACCACTGGCGCCAAGCCCGCCACTGCCGCGAAACGGCGCGCAATAGCGCAGCCGTCACGGCTCTAGCTCTCCGCCTTTTGGGGGCCGCCGAGACCGGGCCGGTATTTGCCCTGCAGGAAGTCGCCGATGCCTTCACTGCGCCATGAATCCTTCTGCCGCAGCGTGAGCTGATCGGATTTTGCCGCCGCGTAGTTGATCGCGGCATCCGCAGTCATCTCCAGCGAGAAGCGATAGCCGTCCTTGCATGCGGTGAGCGCGTCCGGATCCTTCTGGGCGATTTCGTGGGCCAGCGCCATCACTTCCCTCTTGAGATCGATTAGCGGATAAGCCGCATTGACGAAGCCAATCTCAGCGGCACGGTCGCCTTTGAAGGTCCGTCCGGTCATGGCGTAGAACAGGGCGTCGCGCGGACGCAGGATGTTAGCGAGCGACTTGCTGACACTGCCGCCCGGGTAATGCTTGAAGTTGATCTCCGAGAGACCGAATGTCGCTTCCTTCGCGGCAAATGCCAGGTCGCAGCCCTCGACGATCGAGAACGCGCCGCCGAAGCAATAGCCGTTAACCATTGCGATCGTAGGTTTCGGATATTGACGCAATGTGCGGTAGCGCCATTCAGTGGCCAAGCGGAAGATGCGGTCGAATTCGGGTGGGTTGTCCTTCAGCTCCATGAAAAACTGCTTGAGATCCATGCCGGCGCAGAACGACTCGCCGGCCCCGGTGATCACCAGGACGCGCGAGGTTGTCTCGTAGCGCAACTTCTCCAGGGCGTCGACCATTTCGAGGTGCAGCGTCGGGCTCATGGCGTTGCGTTTGGCAGGCCTGTTGAGCGTAACCGTCGCGACCGCGTTTTCGATCTCGACGAGAATCGTCTTGAATTCGGACATGGCGACCCCGGACAATGTGAGCTCGCAGCGATCGTTGCATACGACCGGCAACCCAGCAATGCGCGCTGGGGCGGCGCGATGGTGAGCGATCTCTTTCCAGCACCACAACCATGCCGAGCAGGTTGTGCCCGCCGTACCCCTCCGAGCACGTCGAGATGCCGCAGCCCGAGTTTCTTCGCCTTGTCTCGAGCTGCGCGGCACCTCCGGCCGCATGATTGCAGAGCATCGATATGGGCTAGAGCGCGGCTTCAGTTGCGCATCATGGATGAAGCCTTTAGCCTCTTGTCAAAAGGGAGGATCCAATGCGTCAACTCAATATCGTAGCGGCAACGATCGGGCTAGCTGCCTTTGGCTCTCTGACGACGCCCGCATGCAGCCAAGATCCGATCAAGATCGGCGTGATGTTTCCGTTGACCGGTCCGCTCCTTGCACAAGGAGCCCCCGAGCGCGACGCCATCAAGCAAGCCTTCGCGGAAGAGAACAATACGATCGCGGGGCGTAAGGTCGAGCTGCTTGTCGAGGATAGCGCTGCGCGGCCGGACACCGGACTGACCAAGACCAAGGCGCTGGTGGAGCGCGACAAGGTCAACTTGCTGCTGTCCGAGCTGGTGAGCTCGGTTGGCGCCGCCATGGCGCCCTACGTCAACGAACAGAAAATCCCGTGGGTCAGCACGGTCGCGCTCGCCAGCCTCACGCGCGCGCTGAAGAGTCCATATATCTTCCGCTTCGTTCCGTCGTCATATCAATTCGCAACGGTCGCGGCCGAGAGCGCAAAGAAAATGGGCTGGAAGAAGGCCTACTTCATCGGTTGGAACGCGCCGCCGAGTCGCGAAGTCCTACGAAGCGGTGAAGAAGGTGTTCGGCCAGGACAACGTGCTCGAACCGATGTTCCCCAACGTCGGGACATCCGACTACGCACCTTATCTCACCAAGATGGGTGCCAAGGCGGACGGCATATTCGCTGCCATGTGGGGGGCCAACTCGTCGCGCCTCACCCAGCAATACGCGGAATACGGTCTGAACAAGAAAATGCCGCTGTTCGGCATCGCCTCGTTTACCAGCGAGGAAGTGCTGGGGAACATGCCCCCCGACGCCGTCGGGGTCATGAGCGCCTACACCTATTGCGGTACGCTCGACACGCCCGAGAACAAGACGTTCGTGGACAGCTACAAGGCCCGCTACAACGCGCTGCCCGGTTCGTATCAGTATATGGGGTACGTGGCCGCCAAGATGGTGATCCAGGCACTGAAGGACATCAAAGGACAGGTGGAGGACAGAGACGCTTTTATCGCCGCGCTGAGCAAGGTCCGGGTCAAGGGTCCAATGGGCATGGCGAGTTTCGACGAGCACCACGGCATGGTGGCCGACTTTTACGTACTGACGGTCGAAAGAGGCAAAGACGGAAAGTTGCAGAACCATTGCGGTGAGCGCATCGCGCAAGTGAAGGACCCTTACGCCAGTTTTCCCTGAGAGGCGTCGCGTCACGAAGAAGGCGCATCGGCTGCGCCATCTTGTCAGTGGAAATGGCGCGCATATGGCTGTAATCGCAATGCGCAAGCGTACCACTGAGTCGGCTACGCGGGCCTCGTCACGATGACATTCTGGGTCGTCCAAGCGCTGAACGGCATCTCTTTTGGGATGCTGCTCTTCCTGTTGGCGGCTGGACTTTCCCTCATCTACGGACTGATGAAGGTTCTGAACCTGACGCACGGGTCGTTCTACCTGCTCGGCGGCTATATCGGCTTGGCTGTGGTCCACGGCACCGGCAGCTTCATCCTGGCGGCGCTGGCCGGAAGTCTCGCGATTGCCATGGTCGGCGTCGTCATGGAGCGCTTTTTCCTGCGGCGCTTCCATCTTCAAGAACTGCCTCAGGCGCTGGTGACTTTCGGCTTCCTCTTCATATTCTCCGATCTGGCGACAGTGATCTGGGGCGGCAACCCGGAAACGATACCGAAGCCCGCGATGTTTCAGTCCTCAGTGCAACTTGGCGGGTTCTATTATCCTTCCTATCGATTGTTCATTATCGGCTTTGGGTTGGTTGTTGCGGCGTTGCTCTGGTGGCTCCAGGACGGCACGCGCATCGGCGAAATGGTGCGCGCCAGCGTCGACGACGAGGAGGTCGCTCGCGCCCTCGGCATCAACGTGTCGCTCCTCTTCACTCTGGTGTTCGCGCTGGGAGCTTTTCTTGCTGCTCTAGGGGGTGTCATGGGCGGACCCATTGTCGGCGTGTACCCGGGCGCCGATTTCGAGGTCCTGCTGCTCGGATTCGTCGTCGTCATCATTGGCGGCTTGGGAAGCCTGAAAGGCGCTCTGGTCGGCGGCCTCGTCGTCGGCCTGCTCGACAATTTCGGCAAAGTGTTCTTTCCCGAGCTGGCTCTGTTCACCATCTTCGCGCCGATGGCGCTGATTCTCGCTGCGCGGCCGGCCGGCCTGTTCGGGCGCGAATGACTACGCAGCCTGTGAAGCGCATGACCATCTGGTGCGGGGTTGCAATCCTCCTTGTCGGCGCCCCGACGCTGCTGGCGCTGCCCTACGTTCTTTCCACCTACTATGTAGGGCTCGTCATCCAGATGATGATCTTTGCCCTGTTCGCGATGAGCCTCGATTTGCTCATCGGCTACACCGGTATGGCCTCGCTGGGACACGCGGCCTACTTCGGCGTTGCGGCATACACCACCGGCCTCGTCGCATTGCGACTGAACTGGAACCTCTGGTTTGCTCTGCCAGCCGGACTGTTGCTGGCTGCGCTTACTGCGACGCTGTTCGGTCTCTTGGCGCTGCGCACGCGGGGCAGTTACTTCCTGATGATCACACTGGCGCTGTCGCAGGTGGTATGGGGAATTGCCTTCGGCTGGCGAACGCTGACCGGCGGTGACGACGGCCTTCCGAATGTGCCGCGACCGGACTTAGACTTGCCCTGGTCGCTGGCCGACAGCACGCCATTCTATTATTTCGTTCTCGTCTTTGCCGCCGTCGGCACGCTCTTGCTCATACGCATTGTTGCTTCGCCGTTCGGCCATGCGCTGCGCGGCATCCGTGAAAGCGAGACTCGCATGCTGGCACTCGGTTACAACGTTTGGCGCTACAAGCTTGTTGCCTTCGTGCTCGCAGCGACGTTTGCCGGACTCGCAGGATGCCTCTACGTCTACTACAACCGCTTCGTCAGTCCCGACTACCTGCATGTGGCGCGCTCGGCCGAAGTTTTGCTGATGGTCATACTGGGCGGTGCCGGTACCTTGATCGGACCGGCAATCGGCGCTGCCTTGATCGTGCTGCTGCAGAACATCATCAGCGGATATACCGAACGCTGGCTGATCGTACTCGGCCTGGTCTACGTTTTGGTTGCACTGCTGGCCCCGAAGGGTCTCGTCGGCTTCGTTCGGGACTTGCGCGCAAAAAAGGCCGGGCCATGAGCGCGCTCATGGTCAGCGAAGTCTCTCGTAACTTCGGCGGGGTGCAGGCGCTGTCCAATGTTTCATTTACCGTCGAGCCTGGGGAACGCCGTCTGATCATCGGCCCCAACGGTGCCGGCAAGACCACGCTGTTCAACATGCTCTCCGGCGCGTTTGCGGTTTCCGGCGGCAGGGTCACACTGTTTGGCCGCGACATTACCGATCTTCCGGCCTATGAGCGGGCCCGCATGGGTCTCGCGCGCACCTTCCAGATCACCAATCTCTTCCCGCGCCTCACGGTCCTGGAAAACGTGCTTCTGGCGTTGCAGGCAGCGCATAAGAGCGCGTTTTCTCTGCACCGTCGCATGCGGGCCAACCGCGAACTGTTTCACACTGCCGACGCGCTGTTGGAACAATGGGGTCTGACCGCGATCGCGGGACGGGCCGCAAAGGAAATTTCCTATGGCGAGCAACGCCAGGTTGATCTGATCCTCGCCATGGCAGTGCAGCCTAAGGTCTTGCTGCTGGATGAACCGACCGCCGGCCTATCTGCCGCAGAGGTCCATCGGGTCGTTGGCATGATCCGCAGCCTGCCAAGAGACATCACGATCCTGATGATAGAACATGACATGGACGTGGCTTTCGAATTGGCCGACCGCATCACCGTCTTGCATCAAGGGCGTTTGATCGCCGAGGGCGACGCCGAAGCGATCCGGAGCAATCCGCAGGTCACGGAAATCTATCTGGGCGCCGATTAGCAGAAGTTTGCAACATGCTGAGCGTTCAAGACGTCCACACTTACTACCAGGATAGCTACATCCTGCAAGGCGTGACGCTCGACCTGAATGCCGGGCAGGTGGTCGCCCTGTTGGGTCGCAACGGCGTGGGCAAGACCACCTTGGCGCGATCCATCCTCGGCCTCACGCCGGCCAAGCGTGGCACGATCCTGTTCAAAGATATCGACATCACTCACTTGCCGGCGCACCGCATTGCCCGCATGGGTATCGGCATCGTGCCCCAGGGACGGCATGTCTTCCGCTCCCTCAACGTGAAGGAACATTTGCACGTGACTGCACGCGGGCAAGGACGTTGGAACTTTGACACGGTCGTCGAACTTTTTCCCAATCTCAGAGCCCGGATGCGCAGCCTGGCCAGCAAGCTCAGCGGCGGTGAACAGCAGATGTTGGCGGCGGGACGCGCCTTGGTCGCCAATCCGTCGCTGCTGCTCATGGACGAACCGACCGAAGGGCTAGCGCCAATGATGGTGCGTGAACTCGAACTCGTCATCGAGTCCCTGAAGCGCGCGGGCACGTCCATCCTTCTCATCGAGCAGAAGGTCGCATTCGCATTGCGGTACGCCGACGTCGTATTTATCATGAGCAAGGGGCGCATCGTGCATCGATGCAGTCCAGCTGAACTTGCGGCAGATGCGGAGACGAAGGCACGATATCTTGGAGTTTAGATTTCGCGACGCTTCTGTAAGCGCAATGCGAGAATCGGCTGTTCTGTTGTCAAAAACATTTCCCGGCGCGGAGACGTTAGCTGACGGCGGCAGAAAGCCGTCCAGGCCGCAGAAATTGGAGGACACATGTCACCCGCCGCAGAAGCCCGTGCAAAGCTCGACTTGTCCAATATAGCCGTGATCGTGACTGGAGGCGCGCGTGGCATGGGGCGGGCGATGACGCTCGGCCTTGCCAAGGCCGGCGTCCGTGTGGTCGCAGCGGATCTGGCGTCCAGCAAGCCTGAAATGGCCGAGGTGAGGGACACCGCGCGCCTGCAGGGGGTGCAGGACAAGATCGTCTTTGTCGATTGCGACGTGACGCAATGGCTCGACTGCGAGAACGCGGTAAAGGCTGCGCGCGATCGCTTCGGCGCTGTCCACGGTCTCGTCAACAACGCCGGCATCGGGATGCAGGGGTTCGGCCACGTGCAGGTCGGCCTGCGCAGACAATTCTACGAGCACGATGCTGAGGCATGGCGCCGAGCCATTGATACCAATGTCAATGGCACCTTCATGATGGCCAAAGCGATCACGCCGGCGCTGGTCGCGCAGGGCTGGGGCCGCATCGTCAACGTGGTAACCAGCCACTTCACCATGGTGATGAATGGCTTCTCGCCTTACGGCCCGTCCAAGGCCGCGCTCGAAGCGGCGACCGTGATCTGGTCCAAGGATCTGGCCGACACCGGCGTGACGGTCAACGCGCTGCTCCCCGGTGGGCCGGGCAACACGCGCATGATCCCGGTCGAGGAAGTGCCGGATCGCTCCAAACTCGTGCAGCCCGAAGTGATGATGGCGCCGATTGTGTGGCTGATGTCCCCCAAGTCTGACGGCGTCACAGGGCGGCGGTTCATAGCCAAGGAGTGGGACCCGGCGCTCGATGCCAGCGCGGCGGTGGC
Source organism: uncultured Alphaproteobacteria bacterium (assembly GCA_963758945.1). GTDB lineage: Bacteria > Pseudomonadota > Alphaproteobacteria > Rhizobiales > Xanthobacteraceae > VAZQ01. Next base: position 1,160,166 of record CAVWXY010000006.1, read on the forward strand.
CAAGGCAGGCGCACCGGCGGGCTGGTAAGGTCGTCCAGCGCGCTGCTGACCCGGCTCCCGGCAAATTTGCGCGAATATGATTCCGTGCTGAGGGCAGCACAGAGGGTTTGATGCGGGCTCGGACGCGCGGACTGGTGTTCGGCCCAGAACACTTTGATAGCTGCGGTGCCGCGGGGCCGCCATTTTCCCTGTCACCACGAATTTTGCCCTGTTACGGCTGGAAAATTCCCTGTTCCGCCGCGTAGGGAATTGAGCTGGAAGCCGTTGAATTCCCTCGCTGACTGGCCGCCCAAATCGCGGTGGGTAGCCGGATTCAGCAAAATTCCCTATTAATTTTCCTGTTAGCAGGGAATTGAGTGCGAAACCGGTTCGTGGCCGTCGTGAGGCGCCTCGCCGGCTGCGGGTCATTCGGACGATGCGGCTAAGGTATTGACTTTCCATATCTGCCATCCCGCTCTGGCGATGATGACGACCGATCCGGCTCGCGAATGTTCGCTCGCCAGGGCCGGCTGCTGCAGCGTCCGTCCGGGACGGGAGTGTGGCCGATGAAGATGCATCTGCTCTCCGGCGGTCGGCTGCGGATGCGCAAGAACGTCTTTCTCCCGACCACGGATCGCGGCGAGACCTTCGAACTGCCGGTTCCGAGCGTGCTGCTGCGCCATCCGCAAGGCAACGTGCTGTTCGACACCGGTTGCCATCCGTCGGTGGCGACGAATGCCGAAGCCCGCTGGGGCTCGCTGGTGCGCCTGATGACCCCGGTTATGACGGAAAGCGACAACGTCCTTGACGGTCTCGCCGGCGTCGGCCTCGGAGTCGACGACATCGACCTGGTCGTGTGCTCGCATCTGCATCCGGATCATTGTGGCTGCAACAGCTTCTTCAAGCGAGCCACGCTGATCGTGCATGCGCGCGAGCTGGAGGCGGCGCGTGCGCCGGCTGCCGAGGCGCAGGGCTATCTGCCGGTCGAATGGGACCACTCGCTGCCGACCGATGCGGTCACCGGTGAGCGCGACGTGTTCGGCGATGATCGGATCGTGCTACTTTCATTGCCCGGCCATACGCCGGGCACCATGAGCGCCCTGGTACGGCTCGAACGCAGCGGCACGTTCCTGCTGGCCTCCGACACGGTGAGCATCGGCGAGACGCTCCATGAGGGCATCGTGCCCCGCAACACCTGGAACGCGGACGCGCTTGTCAAATCGCTCGCCGAGATCAGGCGCATTGCTGCCGGCGGCGCTACGATTGTCTATGGTCATGACGACCGGCAATGGCGGAGCTTGCGCCATGGAGCCGACGCCTATGATTGACCGGGTGCACACGCGGCCAAGGCTCGTCGGCGTCCGCGCCGGGAACGCCTGAGCGTGCGGTCTGCCGGCCGCGCGCCGGCAGCCGAGAGAACGGCAGCAGGGAGGATGTGATGAGCGAGGTTGAAACGTTGTGGGCCGACTTCACCCGCCCGATCGTCACGGCGGACGATTACATTGCCTCCCTGCGCGGCCGGCCGATGACCATCTATTTCATGGGCGAGCGCGTGCCGGAACCGGTTGATCATCCGGTGATCAAGCCTTCGATCAACGCCATGGCCGAGACCTACCGGCTCGCGTCGGAGCGGCCGGAGCTCGGCGGCGTGCGGAGCGGGATCGGCGGCTGCCGGACCAACCGCTTTCTGCATGTTCCGACCACGCCGGACGAGCTCGTGACCAAGCACGAGATGCAGCGCGAGTTGGGACGGCGCACCGGCACGTGCTTCCAGCGCTGCGTCGGCCTCGATGCCATCGGCGCCTGCCACTCCGTCACCTTCGACATCGACGCGGAGCGCGGCACCGACTACCATCAGCGCTTCCTCGCCTTCCTCAGGCGTGCGCAGAACGCCAATGTCGTGATCGGCGGCGCCATGACCGATCCCAAGGGCGATCGGTCGAAGCCCCCGCATCAGCAGCGCGACGTCGACCTGTTCCTGCACGTGGCGCGCCGCGACGCGAAGGGCATCTACGTATCCGGCGCCAAGATGCACCAGACCGGCGCGGTCAATTCGCACTGGCTGATATTCATGCCGACCATGCGCATGACCGAAGCCGACCGCGACTGGTCGGTCGTGGGCGCGGTGCGAGTCGATGCGGCCGGCCTCACCTACGTGGTCGGGCGGCAGACCAACGACACCCGCGCGGTCGACGGCGGCGAGCTCGATGCCGGCAATGCCCGTTTTGCCGGCCAGGAATCGCTGATCGTGTTCGACAACGTATTCGTTCCCTACGAGCATGTGTTTATGGACGGAGAATGGAGCTACGCGGCGACGCTGGTCGAGCGCTTCACCACCTATCACCGCTCCTCCTACGTCTGCAAAACCGGGCTGGGCGACGTGCTGATCGGTGCTGCCGCGGAAGCGGCTTCGCATAACGGCGTCGAATCGGTCTCGCACATCAAGGACAAGCTCGTGGAGATGACGCATCTCAACGAGACCATCTATTCGAGCTGCATGGCGGCCGCCTACCGCTCGAAGCCGATGGCTTCGGGCGCCTATCTCAACGACGAGATGCTATCGAACGTGGCAAAGCACAATGTAACGCGCTTTCCGTTCGAAATCGCCCGACTGGCGCAGGACATCGCCGGCGGTCTCGTGGTCACCATGCCGTCCGAAAAAGATCTGCAACACAACGAGATCGGCCCCTTGATCCGCAAGTTCCTGCAAGGCCGCGACGGCGTGGACACGGTCGATCGGATGCGCGTGTTGCGGTTGATCGAGAATATGACGATCGGCCGCAACGCCGTCGGTTATCTCACGGAAAGCCTGCACGGCGCCGGCTCGCCGCAGGCGCAAAGAATTCAAATCGCGCGCGGGATGCGACTCGAGGACAAGAAGGCGCGCGCCCGCGCACTTGCGGGTTCGAGCGACGCGAGGAAATAGCGCGCGAAAGGGATCCACCGGCGATCGACTGGCCGAATGTCGGGCGCGATTCCGCCGCCGACCTTTCGCCGAGCTCGGACAGGACATCATCCTGGCGCGCGACCGTACCAATCTCGACGGGGAGGGGGATTCGGTTCGATTCGTCCCGGTGGCGGATTAAAGGCTCGAAAGCCTTGCAATCCCGGGCGACAGACGAAGACTGCCGCGGATCGCGGGAGCAGCGGTCCCGGCCGATAACGAGCTTGAAAAGCTTTGTCAGTGAGGTAATCTTGCAAACTAAATGGCGTCCGGCGGACGCGGGAGCGCGGCTATGCTGCAGATCAAGCGCATGCTGACTTTCGTCGATGAGGTGGCCATCGAGGCCGGGCGACGCGTCGACCCGCCGCTTCGCAAGATCGCGGTGGCCGCTGTCGTCGACAACCCGTTTGCCGGGCGATTCGAGCGCGATCTGAGCCCCCTTACGGACGCCAGCGCGGAGATCGGCCGCGACATCTGCCGGCTTGCGATCGCGCTGATGGCGCCTTACGCAGCGGCAAGCTATGGCAAGGCTGCCGTGATCGGGATGAACGGCGAGCAGGAGCACGGGGTCGCCATGCTCACCACCGTCTTCGGCAACGTCATGCGGGACGCCGCCGGCGGCGGAAAAGCCTGGATCTCCTCGTTCACCAAGCGCGCCGCTCCGGGCACAACCATCGATATTCCGCTTGCGCACAAGGACGCGCTCTATGTGCGCTCCCATTACGACGGCGTCAGCGTCACGCTACCGGATGCGCCCCTGCCGAACGAGCTCGCAATCATCGTTGCATTCGCCAACCGGGGGCGTCCCAACCATCGCGTGGGGGGACTGGCGGCCGACGAGGTCAAGGGCGTCGACGGGCTGGTCTGACGGACGACGGCAAGGCATCGGGTGGACCGAATGGAGCGATCATGACGACCTGCAAGACCGGCGCAGAGCACATCAAGTCGCTCAAGGACGGCCGGACGGTCTACATCGACGGCGAGCTGGTCGCCGACGTCACGCAGCACCCCGCCTTCCGCAACTCGATCCAATCCGCCGGGATGCTCTACGACTTCCAGGCCAGGCCGGAAAACATCGAGCTGATGACGTTCAAGCCCGAGGGTTCGAACCGGCGGGTCAACCGTGCCTGGCAAATGCCGCGCAATCACGCCGAGATGGTCCAGCGCCGCAAGGCGCTGCAGGCGTGGGCCGAGCAATCCTGCGGCTTCTTGGGCCGCTCGCCCGATCACCTTGCTTCGGCGCTGGTCGGCCAACGGATGGGCATCGAAATCTTCCGCAGGCATGGCGAAGATCGCGCCAAGGCCCTGGCCAATTATTTCGCGGAGGCCAGCCGCAACGATTACTTCCTCACCTATGTGATCATCAACCCGCAGGCGGAACGGGGAAAGGACTGGGGCGAGCAGGCGGAGGACCTGGTTGCGCGCGTTGTGGACGAGGATGCGGGCGGCATCACCATCCGCGGCGCCAAGATGCTCGGCACGAGTTCGATCATGGCCAACGAAGTGCTGGTCGCCAATCTGCAACCGCTGAAGCCGGGCGAAGAGGACCTCGCTTTCTCCTGCGCGCTGCCGATGGGCACCAGAGGGCTGCGCGTCCTTTCACGCAAGTCCTACGAAGCTGCCGCCGTGTCCGTCTTCGACAATCCGATTTCCTCGCGCTTCGACGAGAACGACGCGCTGATGTATTTCGACGACGTCAAGGTGCCGTGGGAGCGCGTCTTCGTCTATCGCGATCCCGATATGTGCCGCGCGCAATTCCACGACACGCCGGGCCACGCGTATCAGAATTATCAGGCCCAGATTCGGCTTTCGGTGAAGATCAAGTTCCTGGTCGGGCTCGCGCACAAGATCACCGAAGCGATCGGCACCGCGAACATGCCGCCAATCCGCGAGCAGCTCGGCTGTCTCGCGGCCAATGTCAGCATGGTCAACGCGATGATGGCCGGCATGGAAATCGAAGGCGAGATGCGCGGCGAGTGGTGGGTTCCGAACAAGCATTACATGTATTCCGCGCAGGTGTTGACCCAGGACCTCTATCCGCGCGTCATCAATGCCCTGCGCGACCTTGCGGGTGGCGCGCTGATCATGCTGCCCTCGTCGGTCCGCGATTTCAAGGATCCCGAGCTCAACAGGATCATCGGCTTGACCCAGCGCTCCGCGAAGATGCAGCCCGAGGAGAAGGTCAAATTTCTCAAAGCGGCGTGGGACGCGATAGGCTCGGAGTTCGGCTCGCGCCATACCCAGTATGAAATGTTCTACGCCGGCGCCCGCTTCGTGACCGCCGGCCACAGCTATCGCACCTTCGACTGGGGCAGCGCGACCAAGATGGTCGACGATCTCATGGCGGGCTACGACCTTTCCGGTGAGGTGCCTCGCAGATCGCACTAACCGGTACCGACCGCTCGTCCGTGCACGAAACCTGCAATCGTCAATTCGGGTGAGACCACCGAGACCCCGGCTTGCGACGGTCGTGCGCTTGACACTGGGAGGCTATGTTTGCCTAGTAGCCGCAATCACCTTCGCCGATCCGGCGTCCTTCGACGTGACCTTTGATGTGTTTTGGTCTTGACGATGCGTCGGCCGGCCCCAGCATTGCAGCTCGGGGGCGGGACCCGGGTGCCGCTTCTGGATCAAGACGGCGAGCGAAAGCGCCTCGCGCCGCCCCTGTGTCGCGCCTGCATCCGAGCCGCGAGCGCCGCTGGTCAGCCGGCGTGCAGCCGCCTCTTACGCTCATCCCAATGTTGAATTCGAAAGCGATCTCCCGCGAAAGTGGGTACTGGCAATGTAAGTGACAATTTCGCCCTTCGCTTCGGAGGGCGAACTGCTCAGCATATGGCTTCCTGCCGGGAGGATGCCTCGTTCGCGCAAGCGCCGCAGCACGCGGCTGCGCGCGCGGGGCCGAGATCGAGAGGGATATGATCTATCAACAATTGATCAACGGCCTCATGCTGGGCGCGTCCTATGCCCTGATCGCGATCGGCTACACGCTGATCTTCGGCGTCCTCAAACTGCTCTACTTTGCCCAGGGTGAAGTGTTCATGGTGGGCGCCTTCGTCGGGCTCTATCTCGTGATTCTCGGCGGGGCCAATATCTATGTCGCCCTGCTGGGTGCGATGATCGCCTGCGCCCTGCTCGGCGTCCTCGCGGTCTACGTATCGGTTCGTCCGGTCAGTAAGGATCGGCCCTTGGCGCCGCTGATCAGCACGATCGGTCTGACGATCGTCTTGCAGAATCTGGCGGTCTACATCTTCGGCGGCCAGCAGGTGGCATTTCCCGAAACAATCAGGCAGGAGCTCTATCATTTCGGGCCGATCACCATCAGTTCGGTGCAGATCTTCATCCTGGCGGTGGCATCAGTGCTGATGGTCGTGCTTTGGCTATTCATCGAGCATACCAAGATGGGGCGCGCCATCCGGGCGACCGCCGAAAATCACGAAACGGCGGCGCTGCTCGGGGTCGACGTCAATCGCGTGGTGCTCGTGACATTCATGATCGGCTCGGGCATCGCCGGCATCGCCGGCGTCCTCGACGGCATCAAGAACAGCGGCGTCTCGCCCTTCATGGGGCTCGCCGCCGCGGTCAAAGGGCTTATCGTCATGCTGCTCGGCGGCCTTGGCAACGTGCCGGGCGCCATGGTGGCCGGCCTCCTGCTCGGAATGATCGAAATTCTGTCAGCCGCCTATATCGGCACGACCGAGCGCGACTTGTTCTCCTTCGCGATCCTCATCCTCATTCTGCTTTATCGGCCGACCGGGCTGTTCGGCACACGCACGCCGGAAGAAAGGTAGCGCCGATGTTCGACGGTCTGCTCGACGGCTATACCCAATCGCTTTTGATCTTCGGCGGCATCAACGTCATCGCCGCCTACAGTTTTTACGTGCCGTACAAGACCGGTCAGGTATCGCTCGGCCAGGCCGGTTTCATGGCGGTCGGCGCCTATACCTCGGCGATACTGACGCAGAAGTTCGGCGTGCCGTTCGCAGCCGCCTTGTTGTTCGGCGGCGTGGTCGCCGGCGTGATCGGGGTTATTGTCGGGTTTCCCGCATTGCGCATCAAGGGCATCTACCTGCTGCTGCTGACCCTCGGCTTTGCCGAAATCATATCGGTGATCGCGCTGAGTTGGGAGTATGTCGGCGGCGCCCAGGGATTCCGCAACATCACCTTCAACACCTACACGCTGGAATACGTTGTCGGCATCATCGTCGTCCTGCTGCTGTTTTTCGCCCGCCTCGAGCGGTCGAGCCTCGGCCGCGCCATGGATTCCATTCATCAGGACGAGACTGCGGCCGAGGTGATGGGCATCGACGTCGTGCGCATCAAGCTTCTGGCCTTCGGACTGGGCGCATGCATTGCCGGGCTTGCCGGCGCGCTCTACGCCCATCACGCGACCTACATGGATTCCACCACGTTCAATATCATGCTGGCGGTCGAGATATTGGTGTTCGTCGTGGTGGGCGGGGGCAGCACCTTCTGGGGGCCGTTGCTCGGCGCTGCGGTCCTCAATGCCATACCCGAGTTTCTCAGAGCGCTGCGCGACTGGCTGGAATTGGTTCCAGTGGAATGGACCAACTTCTATCCCATGAACCGTGCCTACGACTTCCTCCATGACTTCCTCGATTTTGAGAACGCCAAGCGACTCATCGCCTACGGCATCATCCTCATCCTGATGATGATCTTGCGACCGGATGGCCTGCTCACACGCGACTCGTTACGCCGCTTGCGGCTTCCACGTCGGGAGGCGCGTCATGCGTGACGCGGTCGTGGGCAAGGCTTGTCTTGCCATCGAAGGCTTGACCAAACGCTTCGGCGGCTTTTACGCGCTGAACGAGCTCAGCATGCAAGTGTCGCAGGGCCACATTCACGCATTGATCGGCCCGAACGGTGCGGGCAAAACGACGTTCTTCAATCTCGTGACCGGCGTGCTCCCCGCCGACGCCGGGACGATCATCTTCGACGGTCAGGTGCTGGATGACGTCCGCCCGTCCAAACGGACGATCAAGGGCATTGCCCGTACCTTCCAGAACATCCGCTTGTTCCCGCATTTGACGGTCATGGAGACCGTTATGATCGGCGAGCATTGCCGTGCCTACCCTTCCGTTTGGAAGGCGCTCGGCGAGGCGATCCTGCACCCTCCGTTCCGCGAGGCGGACGAAGAGCGCCGGATGCGCGCGACCGCGATCGAGCTGCTCGAATTTCTCGGGCTCGCGGGCAAGCAGGCGGCCAAGGCGTCCGATCTGCCCTACGGGGAACAGCGCAGGCTGGAACTGGCGCGGGCGCTTGCCACGCGGCCGCGCCTCTTGCTGCTCGACGAGCCGGCGGCGGGAATGAACCCGCGCGAGACCGAGGAACTCGATGATGTCATCACGCGTATTCGCGACCGCGGCGTCACGATCATTCTCGTCGAGCACGACATGCGACTGGTGATGGGTATTTCCGACAGCGTAACCGTGCTCAATTTCGGAACCAAGATTGCCGAAGGAACGCCGGAAACCATTCAAAGCGATCCAGTCGTGATCGAGGCATATCTCGGCGAGGACGTGCAGCTATGACGATGCTGGCGGTCCATGGCCTGCGTTCCGGATACGGAAAGATCGAGGTGTTGCACGACGTCAGCCTGAGGATCGAGCGAGGGCAGATCGTCACTTTGATCGGCGCCAATGGTGCGGGAAAGACGACGCTCTTGAAAACCATATCCGGGCTGCTGCGGCCGACGGCGGGCGGCATCGAGTTCGACGGCAAGAGCATCGTCCGCCGCGCGCCGCACAAGATCGTTGCGCTTGGCCTGAGCCAGGTGCCCGAGGGCCGCGCCATCCTCAAGCGCATGACCGTGATGGACAACCTGCGCATGGGCGGTTTCACGCGCAGCGATACGGGGATCAAAACCGACATCGCCGCGGTTTTCGAGCGCTTCCCGGTGCTGGACGAGCGCCGCGATCAACTGGCCGCAACTCTGAGCGGCGGCGAGCAGCAGATGTTGGCGATCGGGCGGGCGTTGGTGGCGCGGCCGAACCTGCTGCTGCTGGACGAACCGTCGCTCGGCCTCGCACCCAAGTTCGTCACGCGAATTTTCCTCACGCTGCGCGAGTTGCAAGCGGAAGGCAAGACCATCCTGCTGGTTGAGCAGAATGCCCGCCAAGCGTTGCAGGCCGCCGATCATGCCTACGTCATGGAGCGCGGCAGGATCGTTATGAGCGGATCCGGCCGGCAGCTCCTCAACGACCCCGAGGTCCAGCACACTTATCTTGGGCGGCATGCGGCATGAAAGCGCATTGCGGGGCTAATCGACATGCGATGGAGGTGTGGATGTTGCAAATTTGGAGCTAACATATCTTGCAGTGCCACAAGCGCACGCTGCGGATCACTGCGGCGTGGTTGATGTGTCTCTTTATCGACTTTAGGAGGGAAGTAACGATGGGACTTTCAGGCAAGTTCGCGACATCGTTGGCCGCCGCGGCCATCGTGTTCATCGCGTCATCGCACGACAACGCCGAGGCCGCCAACCTGGCAGGCCGCGACGTCAAGATCGGCTGCATGGTGCCCTTGACCGGAAAAGGCGCCGAGTGGGGCCAAGCCGCGAAGTTCTCCATGGAGTTCGCGGTCGAGGAAATCAATGCGAAGGGCGGCATCGGCGGCGTGCCGATCAACCTCGTCTGCTACGACACCCAGACGCTGGAGCCTGAGGCGCTCAAGATGATCAGCCGGCTGGTCGAGCGCGACAAGGTCCTGGCCATCTCCGGACCGTGTTTCAGCTCCGAGTTCGAGGCGATCGCGCCGCAGCTCGACTCGCGGTTCAAGACCGTGATCAACTCCTACTGCTCGGCCAAGCCGGGACTTTCGGCAATGAGCAAATGGGCCTTCCGCAACACGCTGACCAGCGACAAGCAGCTCAAACCGGTGGTTGCGGCATGGGTCAAGGAGTACAAGCCCAAGAAGGTCGTCATCATCTACGACGCCGAAGACGCGGTGTCCAAGGCGGAGGGCGACAAGATCATGCCGGTCCTTCTGAAAGAAAACGGTGTCGAGGTGCTGGACAAACTCACCTACCGCACCAAGGACACGGACTACTCGGCGCAGATCACCAAGGCGAAAGCGCTGGGCGCCGATGGGATCGCGTTCGGCTCCTGCTACCAGAACGCCGCCGCGATAGCGAAAGAGGCGTACAAGCAGGGGCTCAAGGTTCCGATGGTCGGCGGCGCCTGTGCCGGCGCGCCCGGCTTCATCGACATTGCCGGCCAAGCCGCCGAGGGCGCCTACATGTCCTCCGCCGCCTGGCTCGACGATCCGCGGCCGGAGGTGCAGGCCTACACCAAGAAGGCCCTTGCGAAGAACAACGGCACGCTGCCGCCCTACAGTGGACCGCGGGCCTACGACATCATCTACGCCTACAAGCACTGCATCGAGTCGTCTGGCGTTACGAACAAGCCGAGCGACCTCGACTCCGACCGCGACAAGATCCGGGAGTGCCTCGCCGGTCTCAAGAATTTCCCCGGCGTCGCCGGCGAGATCACGATGGACGAGCACCGCGACGGGGCAGGTTCCAGTGCCATCCTCAAGGTGGTCAACGGCAAGTACGTCAACGTAGCCAAATAGCCAGGGTTGAAGAATCCTGCTTCCTTCTCGGGCGGTGCTCCATTATTGGGAGCGCCGCCTTTGCCTCTCGCTGTGCGAAGCCCGATCGTACCGAACTGTCTGCGAGTTCTGCACGACGCTTGCGAACGGATTCCGCAGAAATCGAAAAGCCGAAAATTGGAGGGATGCTGGCTTCGGTCGTTGCGCGAGCCGCCGGATCGTGCAGGAATTATGCGCTTTAAGGGTTGAAATGCGGATGATATCGTTGCCCGAAAAACGGCTATCAAAAAATGTTAGGAATTGGGGGATGCGCCGCCATGCTGAAGGACACCATCGATCAGATCCTGCCGGGGACCGCCGCACGCCGTCCGGACAAGACCGCGCTGATCTTCGGTGACACGACGTTCACTTATCGCCAGCTTGAACGGCTCAGCAATCAGGCCGCCAACGGGTTGAAGGCGCTCGGCGTCAAAAAGGGCGACCGCGTGACGCTGTTCGCGCAGAACAGCGGGGAGTGGGTGATCAGCTATATCGGCATCGCCAAGGCTGGCGGCGTCCTCAATCCGGTCAATGCCATGCTGACCGCGGATGAACTGGCCTATGTCGTCAAGGATTGCGGCGCGAGAGTGCTCATCACCACGTCGGAGCGCGCCAAGCCTGTCTTGCATCTCAGGGAAGACGGCAACTTGAAGGAGATCGTGGTCCTGGGCGGTGCAGCGCCGGAGGGTACGATTTCGTTCGACGATCTGGTTACGGGGCAAGCCGACACGATCGAGCCGCCCGGGAACGCCGCTGGGGAGCTGTCCACGATTTGCTACACGTCCGGCACGACCGGATTTCCCAAGGGTGCGATGCTGAGCCACCGAAGCGTCGTATTGAATGCAGCGCTGACCGCGGCGATGAATGTGCGGACGCAGCACGATATCCAGTTCACCGGCCTGCCGCTGGCGCATGTCTACGGCACGGTCGTGATGAATCTGAGCTTTCTTCTGGGCCTCACGTTCGTGATGCTGGAAAAGTTCGATGCCCAGCAGGCACTCGAGTCGATTCAGCGCCACAAAGTGAGCGTTATCGACGGCGTGCCGACCATGTACCTTTACATGCTGGCGCATCCGGACTTTGAAAAATATGACCTGTCGTCGCTGCGGGTGGCGGTCGTCGGCGGGCAAGCCATGCCCGCCGCGAAGTCGACCGAATGGCTGGAGCGCACCGGCTCGCCGATGCTCGAGCTATGGGGCATGACCGAACTGGCCGGTCCCGGCATCATGCAGCATGCTTACTGCGAAAACAGGCTGGGCTCGGTCGGAATCATGATGCCGTTCATGCAGGGGCGGATCGCCGATCCGGCGGATCCGTCGAAGACCTTGTCGGACGGCCAAGTGGGCGAGCTGATGGTCAAGGGCCCGTTCACCATGCTCGGCTACTACGGCAACGAGAAGGCGACCGCGGAAGCCATCGAGCCCGACGGCTGGCTGCATTCCGGCGATCTCTGCAAAATGGATGCGGACGGCTATTTCTACGTCGTCGATCGCAAGAAGGACATGATCCTGACGGCGGGTTACAACATCTACCCGGCCGAGATCGAGCGCGTCATTTGCGGCCACCCGTCGGTCGCCATGGTCGGCGTCGGAGCCAAGCCGGATCCGCACAAGGGCGAAATCGCCAAGGCCTATATCGTGCTCAAGGCCGGCGCTGCCGCGGATTCAAACGTCATCCTCGACTATTGCAGGCAGCATCTGGCCGCCTACAAGGTGCCGCGCGAGGTGCAATTTGTGCCTGGGCTGCCGACGACGTCGTCGGGCAAGATCATGCGGCGTGAGCTGAAGACGTTGGACCGGGATGCCCCCCGGCGGAGCAACCGGGCGAGCGCGCGCCGCGCCGCGCCGACGTGCCGCGGACCCTCGTCGCCGGCTCCGGCTGAAGACCGGCGCCGTCTGGCGACTACGCGAAAAACGCCTGAATTCCCGTCTGCGCCCGGCCCAGAATGAGGGCATGAATGTCGTGGGTGCCTTCGTAGGTATTGACGGTCTCCAAGTTCACCACATGGCGCATGACGTGGAATTCGTCGCTGATGCCATTGGCGCCGTGCATATCGCGGGCGGCTCGGGCGATGTCCAGCGCCTTGCCGCAATTGTTGCGCTTGATCAGTGAGATGGCCTCGGGTGCGAGCTTGCCGACGTCGAACAGCCGTCCCGCCTGCAGGCAGGCCTGCAGCCCGAGAGTTATCTCGGTCTGCATGTCGGCGAGCTTCTTCTGAACAAGCTGGTTGGCAGCCAACGGCCGGCCGAACTGCTTGCGGTCGAGCGTATATTGACGGGCCGCATGCCAGCAGAATTCGGCCGCACCCATCGCCCCCCAGGCGATGCCGAAGCGCGCCCGGTTGAGGCAGCCGAACGGACCGGCCAGTCCGGTGACGTTCGGCAACAGGTTCTCCGCCGGCACGAAGACGTCATCCATCACGACTTGGCCGGTGATCGACGCGCGCAGGCTCAGCTTGCCCTCGATCCTCGGTGTGGAAAGCCCCTTCATGCCGCGCTCCAGCGCGAAACCGCGGATCACGTCGTCATCGGTCTTCGCCCAAACCACCAGCACGTCGGCGATTGGCGAGTTCGTGATCCATGTCTTGCTTCCGGTCATGCGGAAGCCGCGATCGACGGACCTGGCCCGCGTCGTCATCGAGCCCGGATCGGAGCCATGATCCGGCTCGGTCAGACCGAAGCAGCCCACCCACTCGCCGCTTGCGAGCTTGGGCAGATACTTCATCCGCTGCTCCTCGGTGCCGTAAGCGTAGATCGGATGCATGACCAAGGAGCTTTGCACGCTCATTGCCGAGCGGTAGCACGAATCGACCCGTTCCGCTTCGCGAGCCACCAGCCCGTACGCCACATAGCTCGTGCCGGAGCCACCATATCTTTCGGGCAGCGTCGATCCGAGCAGACCGAGCTCGCCCAACTCGCTTATGATGCCGCGGTCGAACTCTTCGGCGCGGTTCGCCATCAGGATCCGCGGCATCAGCTTGTCCTGACAGTAGGTGCGCGCAGTGTCGCGGATCATCCGCTCGTCTTCCGTCAGCTGACTTTCCAGCAACAACGGATCGTCCCACTGAAAGGCGCCGTATTTGTTGGCGGAAACGGTCTCGACTTTCTTGGGTAGAACCATTTGGTTCATGTCGATCTCTCCTGCGGTCCAGGGGCCCGTCTACGTCACCGCCCCGGTCAAGCTCATGCACCGGCCTCGGACGCCATCTCGCCTCGCTTTTTCGCTGCTTGCGCGCGCTCGGTCTCGCCCAGCGCGACCAGTATGCCGGAATATGACTCCCAGCTTTTCTTCCTTGTCCCGCGACTCAGCACGCGTTCGGAGAGCAGACTGCGGGCTACGGACAGCCTGTTGGCGCGCACCGCCGCATCGCAGATGATCTGCGAGAACAAGTCGCGCTGCGCATGGCTGCCGCCGACCGTCGCGAGTTCGTGACGCATCGGCCACAAGAGGTCACATGCCTTGTCATGGTTGCCCAACTCATAGGCAACTATACCTTCGCACAAGGGGATAAGGACGTTCTTCGTGGCCTGCGCCCGCCACCCTTCGTTCCGCGCTGCAAAGGCCGCCATGGACTCGATGTGGCGTCGCGCCGCGTCGAAGTTTCCGTTCGCGGCGAGTGCGAGACAGAAATGCGCATCCCTGAACGGGAGCATGTGGTCATGGATGCGCTTTTCGGCGTGTTCGGCGAGCGCCTTCCAGCGCTCGCCCACGTCCACGCCGCTCATCTGGAGACGCTTGAGCAGCGCGGCCTGGTTCGACACGTCCACATAGGTCTCGGAATTCACCGAGCACAGCTCGTTATCGTAGAGGCTCAGCGCCCGATCATATTTGCCCTGCGCCAGGCAGAACAATGCCGCGTGCCACCAGACGTGCGCCTTGAACGGGTTCTTGTGGGCCCATTGGTCCCGCGAGTAGTCCAGCCATTTAACGCCCTCGGCGGACCGCCCCTGCATTTCCAGGACGTGGGCGACGGAGTGGATAGCCCAAAGATCTCCCGGGTTTCGCTCGACGGCTTGGCGCCCCCAGCGTTCCGCTTCCTCGTAGGCACCGCACTCCTCGAGGGCGTAAGCGTACATGCCTTGCACGCATCCATATCCAGGAACCTCGTCGCTCCACTCGCCGAGGACGCCCGCTACGACCGACCGCATGACGTGGCTGCGTCCGGCATAGAAGCTCATTGTGTGGTGGAGCTTGAGGGCGAGGAGGTCGAGCGGAAAATCCGCAAGGACCTCCTCCCAATGAAAGCACGCCTTCATGATATCGCCGGCCGCCCACGCCTCCAGAGCCTCGACGTGCAAGCGCTCGCGTCGCGTGGCTGCATCGAGATTCGAGCGAATCTCATCGAGGGTCTGCTGAACCTTCGGCAGGATGGCCTTGTTCTCCAGCATCAACAGGAAGTAGCCGCGAAAGCATTGAGCAAGCACAAAAGCAGGGTCCTGCTCCAGCGCCGCCTTGACCTGGCCGGAAGCCGTCACACGATAATCGAGAAAATCCGTGACGGCTTGATCGATATGCCCAGCCGCGCTCTTGCTCGAGGTCGTGAGCTCAAGTCCTCGGGAATCCAGCTGCATGCGGGTTCATTCCAATTCAAACCTGACGTCCACTGATCCATCTGACGACGGCGATCACGAGCGCAGTCCTCTTCCACCCGTTTCCGATTCAGGCTCCCTCGGGAGCACGCCCAATCCCTTGAGCACGCGTTCCGGGGTCGCCGGGAACTCGTGAATGTCGCCGCCCCGGCGGCTCAGCGCGTCGGCAACCGCGCAGGCCACGGCGCCCAGCGCGCCGATGATCGAGCCTTCGCCGCAGCCTTTGAAGCCGCCCAGCGCCCCGGAGGGCGCGTTGGCGTGATGCAGCTCGATTCTGGGAATCTCCAAAGCGGAAGGGACCAGGTAGTCGGCGAGCGTCACCGTCCGCGGTTGACCGGCGTCATCATACACGAGCTCCTCCAAGAGCGCCTCTCCAATGCCTTGGGCGATGCCGCCGATGATCTGCCCCTCAACGACTGCCGGATTTATGACGGTGCCGACGTCTTCCGCGGCCACGTAGCGCACGATCTTCACCTGGCCGGTTTGCGGATCGACGTCCACCACGGCGATATGCGCGCCACCCGCAAAGCTGCCGAATTTGGGGTCGTAGAAAGCAGTGACCTCAAAGCCCGGATTGAGCTCCGGCGGGATGTGCTTGGCGGAGAAATAGCTCTGCTCCGCCATCTTGCGAAGCGGCAAGCTTTTGGAGCGGTCGATCGTCTGTACGACGCTGTCGACGATGGTGAGCTCGTCGGCAGGCGCCTGCAGCAGCATGCCGCCCAGGGCCAGGATACGTCGGCGCAGCTCGCGCGCGGCCTGAATGACGGCCCCGCTGCCGAACACGGCGGTGCGCGACGCGAAGGTGCCGAAACCGTACGGCGCCGTGGCGGTGTCGTTGGTCAGGCTGGTGATGTCGGAGAGCCGCATGCCGAGCTCGTCCGACGCCACTTGCCTGAGCGCCGTGATGATCCGCTGGCCTTGGGATGGGAGCGCCGCCGCGATGGTGAGGACCCCGGTCGTTTCCAGGCGCAGAGTCACGGCGTCGCGGCCGGGCTGCAGCAGGGTTCCGGGACCGACCGCCGTGCTCGTGCCGAGGCCGGTGAGCTCGGCATAGCAGGATACGCCGATGCCGCGGAGCGTGCCGTTGGCCAGGGCCTCGCGTTGCTCGGCGCGCAGCCGCTCATATTGCGCCTTCTCGGTCGCGAGCTGCAGGCACGGCAAGTAGTTGACATTGTCGTGCACGAGGTTGTTTACGTTGCGATAGGGCATCGCCTCGACGGGAATCAGGTTGCGCCGGCGCACCTCCACCGGGTCGAGGTCGAGGCGCCGCGCCACCTCGTCCAGCAGCAGCTCCAGCGACGCCGACGCCGATGGGCGCCCCACTGCGCGGTAGGGGCCGACCGGCGTCTTGTTGGTGGCCACGCCGCGGGTGCGGTAATGCAGGGCTCCGATCTTGTAGGGCCCGGGCATGAGGCCGGCGGTCTGCAGCGGCTCCATGCCGGCCGACCAGAGATAGGTGGAGTATGCTCCGACATCGACCCAGATATCGGAGCTGAGCGCGAGGATGCGGCCTTCCCGGTCCGCCGCCGCCGCCACTTCGATGTACTGGTCGCGGGCATGGGTGGAGGCAACCATGTTCTCGAGGCGGTCTTCCACCCACTTCACCGGGCGGCGCAGCCCGAGCGCGAGATAGGCGCAGACGAACTCCTCGGGATAAATCGACGCCTTCTGGCCGAAGCCGCCGCCGGTGTGCGGGACGATGACCCGAACCTCGTTCTCGGGCAGACGCAGATGCTCGGCGATGTAGTGGCGCACGACATAGGGGAGCTGGTGGCTGATCCACACGGTGAGCACGAACGTACTTTCCCGATAGGCGGCCACGCAGCCCCGGCTTTCCAGGCACAGCGCCTGCTTGCGGCCGATGCGGAACTTCCGCTTGACCACGAGATGAGCATTGCGAAACGCCTCATCGACGTTGCCGCGCTCGAACTCTCGCTTGATGAGGTAGTTGTTCGGACAGGTATCATGCACGAGCGGAGCATCGTCGCGCTCGCCTAAGCGTGGATCGGTGACCGCCGGCAACGGGTGATAGTCGACCTCGATGAGGTCCGCCGCGTCTTCGGCGGTGGCGCGGTCCTCGGCGACGACCGCACATATCGCCTCGCCGCAGAACCGCACCTTATCGACCGCGAGCCAGTGCTGAATCGACTCGCCGCCGGAGAAACGGTTGGGCATGCTGCGAAAGGGATCGACCTTTCCCAGGAGCTCCTTGCCGGTCAGCACCTTGATGACGCCGGGCAGCTCCCGCGCCGCGCTCGTGTCGACGGAGCGCAGGTGGGCGTGGGCGTGCTGACTGCGCAGAAAGGCCACATGGTACGTGCCCGGCAGCCGGATGTCGTTGAGGAAGCGGCCATCACCCTCGACCAGCGGGATCGCCTCGTCCGGCAGCACCGACGTCCCGACAGCCCTCCGGTTGACGAAGCGCGTATCCGACATCAGACAAACTCCCCCCCGCGCGAACCGCTGCCCCGCGTTTTCCCGGTTTCGCCTTTTTCGGGCCGCTGCTGCTTGCGTGCCGCTGCCAGCACGGCATCGACGATGGCCTGGTAGCCGGTACAGCGGCAAATGTTGCCCGACAACGCTTCACGCACCTCCTGCTCGTCGGGATCTGGGTTATCCCGCAACAGCTCGATCGCGGTGATGAGAAACCCCGGCGTGCAATAGCCGCATTGCAATGCGAAGTTCTCGTGGAAGGCTTGCTGCAGCGGGTGGCGCGTGCCGTCTTCGGCGCGCAGGCCTTCTATGGTGACGATATCTGCGCCATCGGCTTGCACGGCCAGCGTAAGGCACGAGCGCGCGCTGCGCCCATTCATGGAGATCGTGCAGGCGCCGCACACGCCATGCTCGCAGCCTAGATGCGTGCCGGTGAGATGCAGATGCTCCCGCAGGAAGTCCGCCAGCGACAAGCGTACCGGAACGGTCTTCTCGTAGGTCCTGCCGTTCACGGTCAGCTGGATGCGTTGCTCCCTAGCCAACTTGCTCTCCTGTCGCCCGCGCCAGCGCCGTCTCCAAGGCTCGCACCGTTAACACGCCCGCCAGATGCCTCCGGTACGAAGAAGATGCGTGGACGTCGTCGGCCGGATCGACTGCGGCTACGACACTTGCAGCCGCAGCGGCGAACGCCTCCCGGTGTCCGTCGGCACCTATCCGATGCGCCGTGAGCGCTGCTTCCGCCGCACGGGCCCGAAACGGGCCGTCGCCCATCCCCACCATGGTCAGCCGCGCCGTTTCGCACACTCCTTCTCGCATCCGCAACGTGGCGGCCACGCCGGCAATGGCGAAATCGCCGAGGCGGCGGGCAAACTCGACGAACGCCGCGCCCGTGCCGGCGGGCGGACGCGGGTAACGCACCTCCACCACCATCTCGCCCGGCTCCAGCGCCGTCGACAGCATGCCCGCGAAGAACTGTTCCGCCGGCAGCTCGCGGCGCCCGGCGGCTCCCGCTATCACCACCGTCCCATCGAGCGTCACCAGCACGCCGGGGTGCTCCGCGGCCGGATCGTTGTGGGACACGCTGCCGCAAACAGTTCCGCGATTCCTGATCGCCGGGTGCGCGACCTGCGTGGTCGCCTCGGCGAGCAATGGCCAGCCTTCGCGCACGTCTCCGCTGCGCAATAGGTCGGCGTGCCGAACGAGCGCACCAACGGTCAGGCTGTCCGTTCCGACATCCAGGCGGTTCAGCGCCTCGATGCGGTTGATATCCACCACCACCGCGGGGGAGAGGATGCGGCAGTTGAGCATGGGAACGAGGCTCTGGCCGCCTGCCAGTACTCTGCCGTCCTGGCCGGCATCGTCCAAAATACGCAGAGCCTCTTCCAAGCTGCGCGGTGCGTAATAATCGAACCATGCCGGCTTCACGTGCTTCTCAACCTCTTTCGATGGGAGCTTAAGTCGAGCGCCAGTCTGCGCGTCGCGATTCGTACCGCTGACCTGGAACTCACACCTGCGCGGGACTGCGGCCGCCGGACAACTCCGATTCCCGTTGGCGCCGTTCACCCAACTCTTCACGCATGTGCCAGCTCTTTATTATGTGTACGCATTAATATAATGAAATTGCCGCAGCGATGGTGTCAACCGATCAGGTCGAGCCCGCGGCGATGCGCTTCGGTGCGACACGACCTCCCGTCCGAGCGGGGTCGGATATCGGGCGCGGCAGGCTAGAACGTTCCTCCGTCACGCAGAAGGCGGCACCCATGGACATTCAACTCAAGGAGCGCGTTGCGCTCGTCACCGGTGGCACCCGGGATGTCGGGCGGCAAATCGCTCTATCGCTCGCCGCAGAAGGGGCGGCGGTCGCCGTCCACTATCATCACTCGGCCGATGCGGCCGAGGGCGTGGTGTCAGAGGTGCGGGCGCAAGGCGGAAGGGCGAGGTCGTATCAGGCCGATGTCGCTGATCGCGCTGCGGTGCGCGGCATGGTGCAAAGCATCGTTGCAGACTTCGGCGGCCTCAACATCCTGGTGAACAATGCGGGGCTTGCAATCCGCAAGCCGTTCAAGGAAACCACGCCGGAAGATTGGCGCAGCCAGATCGACGTGAACCTCCTGGGGGCCATTCACCTGTGCCACGAGGCCGGCCCGCACCTCGAGAAAGGCGGGGATGGCCGGATCATCGCGATCGTCGGCGATTCGTCGCGGGTCGGTGAATCCGGACTCTCGATCGTAGGCGCCGCACGCGCCGGGGTCGTCGCGTTGATGAAATCGCTTGCGCGCGAATTGGGGCGCGCCGGCGTCACCGCGAATACGGTCTCGCTCGGTCTTGTCGAGACCGAGCATGATCCTGCGTGGCTCGACGCCAATCGCGAGAAGCTCGTCAAGTTCTATCCGGTGCGGCGGCTTGGCCGGCCCGACGACATCGCGCCGACGGTGGCGCTCCTCGCGTCGCCGCGTAGCGGTTGGATTACGGGCCAAGTGATCAGTATCAGCGGCGGCTATTGCATGGTATGAGCGCGCGACCCGGAGCGGTGCGAGATGGCTGATGACGGCGCGATGCCGTGATATCGAGGCCGTCGTGCAACGATCGCAAGTCCGCGCTTAGACCAAAGAGCCTCACCAGGACACCCGGCAATCGCGCTCGCCATAGGACTCCCATGCAGAACTGCTATGCAATTGAGGACCTCATCCCTGTCGTCGACCCGACGGCTTACGTGCATCCCACGGCCGTGCTCATCGGCGACGTGATCGTCGGGCCGCGCTGCTATGTCGGGCCTGCCGCCTGCCTGCGCGGCGATTTCGGACGCATCACGTTGCGAGAAGGCGCAAATGTCCAGGACACCTGCGTGATGCACGGCTTTCCCGAGGCCGATACGATCGTCGAACCCGACGGGCACATCGGACATGGTGCGGTGATACACGGCGCGCATATCGGACGGAACGTCTTGGTGGGCATGAATGCGGTGATCATGGATCGCACGGAGATCGGCGAATCCGCCATTGTCGGGGCGATGGCTTTCGTGCCCGAAGGCACGGTCATCCCGCCGCGATCGCTCGCGCTCGGCATTCCAGCCCGCGTCGCCCGGCAACTGACCGACCAGGAGATTGCCTGGAAAAGGACCGGAACGCTCCAATATCAAGAGCTCGCGGTTCGCAGCTTGGCCAGCCAACGCGCGGTTCAACCCCTGAGCGTGCCACAGCCCGACCGGCCGCGCTTCAAGGGCGGCTCGGCCGTAACCCTCGGGACCATAAAAGCGTCGCTGGCTTGAAGCGATCGCGCAGGCGGGGACGCGCCGGTGCGCCCAAGGCAGTTGTCCAGCCGCGGGCTGCCATCACTGTGGCCTGAAGGTCACAGCTGGGAAGATTTCCGCCATATTGTGAACCAATGGCGCCCAATGCGCGCCATAGAAGGTTATCATGGTGCCGAGGGGGTGCTTCCGATTCCAGGTCGGAGGCAGCGGCGCGCAACTCGGATCCGTCCGTACGCGCCGGTCGGGGGAGATGGGGAATTGGCCCAGTTCATCTCGAGCTATGGCTTCTGGCTGGTCGCCGCTTTCATCGCGCTCGAAAGCGTCGGGATTCCATTGCCGGCCGAGGCGGCCTTGATTGCAGCGGCATTCTTGGCGGCCAAGCACGGCGTCAATATCTGGCCGTTGATCGCTGCCGGCATCTTTGCGGCGATCGTGGGCGAGATTGTCGGCTTTTGGATCGGCAGGAAGTTCGGGAACCAACTGCTCAAAAGATACGGCGCCCGCGTCGGATTGACGGAGGGACGGATCAAGATCGGGCAATGGCTGTTCGTGCGCTACGGCGGCAGGTTTGTTTTTGTTGCTCGATTTTTGCCGTTTCTGCGCAACATGGCCGCCGTGCTTGCCGGCACGAATTCCATGGCGCAGCACAATTTCTATTTCGCCAGTGCGACCGCGGCGGCGTCGTGGATCACATGCTACGGCCTGGCCGCTTATTCCTTCGGTGAGGCATTTGGGAATTTGGCGTCACCGGCCGCGATTTGCCTGGGGTTGGCGGCGGCGGTGCTCGTCCTGGCAGTGCCGGCGCTGATCCTGCAGTATGAGAATCATCTGTTGGCCAAGGCCGAGGGTAAATTGCCCGAGCGGGCGCTGGTTCCGCAGCGGCGTGCCGTGCAAGCACGGTGATCAGGCCGCGCGGTCGCATGCCTTCAGGCGCTCGTTCTGGGCCTGTCGCGGAATACTGACTTGACGCGCCGGCTCGGCCGCGGCGTACGAGCTGCGGCTGGGGACGCCACATTCGGTCGGTGCGATCGGCGCGCTTCTGCGTCGTGAGATCACGCCGCAGAGCGGGTCCATTGATCCCATTCCTTCTTTCACCGGCTTCGACGCGGGCCACATCGGGCTCCATCAGCGACGCGGCGCTGGCGGCAAATGTCTCGCCATGCCAGCATGGCCCGCGAGCTGCGAAAGAGGACAAGAAATGACCGTTCGAGCGGGGCGCGAGTTCCTGGCGATCCCTGGCCCAACCACGGTGCCCGACGAAGTCCTAAGGGCCATGCATCGGCCGGCCGTGGACATCTATTCCGGCTCGTTGGTGCAACTCACCGACAGCTTGCTGACTGATCTCAGCCGGGTGTTCCGAACCGAGGGCCGCTCATACGTCTACATTGCCAACGGGCATGGCGCATGGGAGGCCGCGCTGACCAATGTCCTGTCGAAGGGGGACAGGATCCTGGTGTTGGAAAGCGGTCGGTTCGCGGCTGGGTGGGGCGATGCCGCGGCCGGGCTCGGCGTCGAGGTTGAGGCGCTCAAGGGCGATTGGCGCCGCGCAGTGCGTCCGGCCGAGGTGGAGGCGCGCCTGCGAGCGGACCAAGCGGGTAGGATCAAGGCCATTCTGGCGGTGCAGGTCGATACCGCCTCGAGCGCGGCCAATGACATCGCCGGCATCGGCCGGGCGATCAAGGCTGCAAAGCATGACGCCCTTTTCATGGTGGATGCCGTCGCCTCGCTGGGCTGCGTGCCGTTCGAGATGGACGCCTGGGGCGTCGATGTCGCCGTTTCGGGATCGCAGAAGGGTCTCATGACGCCGCCCGGCCTCGGCTTCGTCGCGGTCGGCCGGCGTGCGCGCGAGGCGCACGCCGGCGCCGGCTTGCGGACGCCCTACTGGGACTGGACCGCGCGCGACGGCAACGTTCACTACCAGAAATACGCCGGCACGCCGCCCGAGCACCTCATGTTCGCGCTGCGTCAGGCGCTCGACATGCTGTTCGAGGAGGGGCTCGAAAACGTCTTTCTCCGTCATCGCCTGCTGGCGGAGGCGGTGCGTCGTGCCGTTGCGAAGTGGTCGGAGGCAGATGCGTTCGGTTTCAATATTGCGCAACCGGAGGACCGCGCCGATACCGTGACGACTGTCTTGATGAACGGCGGGAGTGACCCGCGCCGGCTTGTCGATTATTGCGACAAGAAGTGCGGTGTCGTGCTCGGCATCGGCATCGGCGATCTGTCCGGCAAGGCCTTCCGCATCGCCCATATGGGACATGTCAATGCCCCGATGATCTTGGGCACGCTCGCCGTGATCGAGGTCGGCCTCAACGCGTTGCGGATACCGCACGGCAAGGGCGGCGCGCAGGCCGCGATCGAATGGCTGGGTGAGAGCGTTCTCGAGTAGGTTCCGGGTACGGGCAGGCGACGATTTGCGAAAAATACCTCGATCTGCCTGCGCGGAAGAACGCGTTTTGCGGGGCTGGCCCACGGCCCCGCGGTGTCAGCGGCATCCGGCGCCGGAGCGCGGCGGCGTTGCAGGGTGCATCAGGAAACGGATGCTTGCGTGCTTGCACCCTGCTCCGTCGCATGTGCCCGGTCGCCGACCGGATGTCGTCCGCCGAGCGCTTCGGCGAGCCGCGCTCCGGTGAGATCGAGGGTGACGGGTTCCGGTGCATCGCCGCGCTCTTGCGCGAACCCGATGACGTCGGCGGCGGCGTAGCCCGCCGCGCGCAGCGCGGCGACGCAGCGTTCCGCCTCGCTTAGCGGGATCGCCGCGAGCAGCCCGCCCGCCGTCTGCGGGTCGAACAGCAGCGGGTAGAGCGGATGCCGCGCGACCGTCTCGACGTCCTTGACGGCGCGGCGCAAGCGCGCATTCTGAGGCTGCAGCGACGAGAAGATGCCACGCGCCACGGTGTCGCGCGCGCCGTCGAGCAGCGGCACGCGGTCGATCGCGATGGTGACGTCGACGTCCGAGGCGCGCACCATTTCAACGAGGTGGCCGAGCAAACCGAACCCGGTCACGTCGGTGGCGGCATGCACGCCGTGTTGCCGCAGGATCTCCGCTGCCCGGCGGTTCGAACGCACCATATGGGCGATCGCCGCCATCACCCAGCGGGCCTTGGCTTTGCCGCGCATGTCGGCGGCGAGCAACGTGCCTGTGCCGATCGGTTTGGTCAGTATGAGCGCGTCTTTCGACCTGATCCCGCCTTTGCGCAGCGCCGCGTTCCGCGCAACGAGCCCGTTGATCGCAAAACCGAGCGCCAGCTCGGCGCCTTCGCTGGTATGACCGCCGACGAGCGCGCACCCGGCTTGCCGCAGCACCTCGTTCGCGCCGGCCATCATCGCGGACAAGTCGGCCTCGACCTTGGCTTCGAGCCCGTACGGCACGGTAGCGATCGCCAGTGCCGTTTGCGGCTCGCCACCCATGGCATAGACGTCGCCAAGCGCATGGTTGGCCGCGATTCGACCGAGCGTATAAGGATCGTCGACGATGGCGCGGAAATAGTCGACGGTTTGCAGCGAGAGCCGGTCGCCGCCGACATCGACCAGGGCGGCGTCGTCCGGCGCGTCGAGGCCGACGACCACGTCGGTACGTGCAACCGGCTCGATGCTCCCGAGCGCACGCGAAAGCACTGTGGCGCCGACCTTGGCGCCGCAGCCGCCACAGCGCATGGCGATGGTGGAAATCTCCCGGAGCGCCTGCCGGTCGGACAATGGCGATGACGACGCCGGCGGCGGCGCCATTTCCGGCAGCTCGTGGAACTTGCGCATAAAGCGGCGGTCGATCCAGTCCTTCCAGCGCCACACCCACGCGCCCTCGAACACCAGGCCATTGCGGGTTCCGAGCGCGTGGCGCTCGCCCGTCGAGACCAGATAGAGCGCCTCGCGCTGCGGGCGGAACGTTCGCAAGGACCGGCCGGTCAGAGTGCGGCGGATATTGTCGGCGAGCACCGGTCCGGCACGCACGGCATACACGCCTGATTTCGGCAGCTCGCGCGCGGCGAATGCGATGGTGTCGCCGGCCGCGAACATGTTGTCATGCCCGCAGATCCGCAAGGTAGCGTCCACCTTGAGAAAGCCCCGGTCGTCGAGCGGCAGCCCGGCCTGCGCGAGCCAGCGCGCCGGCGCAGCTTGGGTGGTCCACAAAATCTCGTCGGCCTCGACCGGCGCGCGGCCGTCGAGCATGAGCCGTCCGGCCTCGACGGCGGTGACCGCGGCACCGGTCAGGACGGCGATGCCGCGGGCGGCCAGGATGGCGTGGAAGCGCGAGCGGAATGCGGGCGGAAAGCTCGGCAGGATGTCGGTGGTGTCGGACACCAGGACGAACGACAGCGTGCCGGGATCGAAGCCCGCGCGCGCGACCTCGCGCCGCAACCGGTGTTCGACCGAGAGCAGGAGCTCGACCCCGCCGGCGCCGGCGCCGACGAGTGCCACGCGCGTGCGCCCCTTGCGCGCAAGCACGCGGACCTCGAGCGCTTCCAGCCGACTGCGGAATCCATCGATCGGTTTGACCGGAATGGCGTGGTCGCTCGCGCCCGGCACATCTGCCGTATTCGGAGTTGACCCGATATTGAACGAGAGCAGGTCGTAGGGGACCGGCGGGCGGCGGCGGCAGATCACATGACGCCGGGCGAGGTCGAGACCGACGACCTCATCCTGGTAGAGCCGGGCTCCGGCAAAGCGCGTCAGCGGCCCGGTGTCGATATGCGCGTCATCGACCCCATAGTGGCCGGCGACGAGGCCGGGCAGCATGCCGGAATACGGGGTATGCACCTCGCGGCTTATGAGGGTGAAGCGCACACCCGGGATCGGCTTCATGCCGAACATGCGCAGCACCGTGACGTGCGAATGGCCGGCGCCCACCAGCACCACGTCCTTGACGACGGGAACGGCTACGCCTTGCATCCCACGCCCTCCTCGCCGACAGCGCGGCCGATTGGCGCCCCGCTCGGGGCCTCCGACAAGCGCGTCGGCATCGTATCGATCCGCAATCGTCGACGCAGGCCGCGGGAGAAGGCGTCGACCGCCATCGACAGCAGCGCGGTGACGAGGATCAGCACGACCGCAACGTCGAGCCGAAACTCGGAGATCGCCGCATCGACGTAATAGCCGAGCGTCGTCACTCCCAGGATCCCGAAGATTGCGCTCTCGCGCAGGATGATCTCCCATCGGTAGAGCGCGTAGGCGAGGAACTGGCCGTAGAGCCGCGGCACCGTTTCGTAGCAGTAGAGATTGGCGCCCGTTGCCGCGTCGGGTCGATACTCGAGCACGTCGGCGTGGCGACCCATGAGGTAGCCGACGATGGCGCCGTTGTGCAGCGACAATGCGATGATCGCCGGCAACATCGAGGGGCCAAGCAGCTGCAGCAGCACGTAAACGACCATGTATTCGGGGGTCGAACGTACGACCACGAGCGCGACGCGTCCGAGCAATTGTCCAATCCGACCGGCGAATCTGCGGCAGATCAAGGGGAACAGCACCAGCGCGATCACGCCCATCGCGACCAGGGCCACCTGCGAGAGCAGAAGCGTCTGGATCGCGCCGGGTGCGGCCTGGCGGATGACGATCGGCCACAGCCAAACCGCCAGGTTCATCCATGTCGCGGCTGCGAGAAGGTCCGCGCCCCGCAACGGTGCCGGGACGATGTCGTGGGTCAGGAAACGCATCAGGTTCGCAAGTGCAGAGCCGCCGCCGATCGTCTCGGGCAATACAAGCATGCTGACGCCGATCAGGATCGGTACCGTCGCCGGTCGCGCCCACAATCGGCGCGTGCCGATCAGAACGTAGAAGGCAAACAGCAGCGCCGCGGCCTCCCGGTAATGGCCCTGCTTGAAGAAAGAATTGAGATGAAAGCCGATGGTCGGCAGGCCGACGAAGCCCAACACCAGAGTCGAGCGCATGCCGCATTCGAGGCGATAAAGCGTGTAGGTCCAGAATTGCGGCGCCAATTCGGGGATGCGCGCATAGGCGAAGCGCGCGATGATCGAGGTCCCGCTCGGCAGCACGCGTTCAGCCGAGAGGTCGGCCTCCTCGATCATCTCTGCGAACACCTTGGCGAAGATGCCGGAATAGGGAATCGCGACGGCGAGGATTCCCGTGGTCGGCGACAGTCCCGCGATCTGGATCAGCAGCAACGCCCAGAACAGCTCGTGCACGGAGCGCAGGAACGCGCACAGCAGCCGGACCGTGCGCAAGCGCGCGAACACCAGCGCGAGCAGGAACCCGGCGCTCGCGCCGATCGTCACTCCGAGGACAGCAAACGCCACCGTCCACACCACGCTCATCGCCTCGATCGAGAGCAGGTCCGGCCGGATCAGGCCGGCCGCGAGCCGGCGCATCTCGGCCCACGGATCCAGTGCGCTCACCGCAAGGTCGGACAGCGCGAGTGCGGCGGCGGCGATCAGCACGAATAGAGTGGTGACCGACCGGTAGCCGAGCGTCGGCAATGTGAGACCGGGGGCCATCGGGACCGCTTGCGTTATCCGCCGTAATACGGAATGAGGTCGACGGGGCTGATCGTGGGCGTGGGTGCGTCGAGCACGAGGCGGCCCTCCTCGAGCACCACGACGCGGTCGGCATGGGCGAGGGCGAGCGGAATGTCGTGCATGGCGAGGATGACGGTGTCGTGGCGCCCGCACAGCTTGCCGAGGATCTCGGTTCCCTGCCGGCGGTCGAGCGCCGACACTGGCTCGTCGCCGATGACGATCGAGCGGTCGTTGTACAGCGCGCGTGCGACGGACGCACGTTGCTGTTGCCCGCCGGACAGCGTCCCGGCCCGCTCGAACAGCTTGTCGGCGAGTCCGACCAGCTCGAGCGTGCTTTCGACTTCGACGACATCGCGTCGCGCCGGCCACGCCAAAGTGCGCAGATTGTACCAGGTCGGATGGCGATCGAGCCGGCCCATATAGACATTGTGAAAGACCGACAGCGTCTTCACCAGTGCGGCCGCTTGCGGGATCAGTGCGACCCGATCGGCCAGCCGCGCATATAGCAGGTGGAGCAGCGTCGATTTGCCGGCACCGGACCTCCCCATCACCGCGATGCGCTCGCCGGCATTGATCGTCAGGTTGACATCGTGCAGCACCGCCCGGCCAGCATAGCCGACCGACGCGTTACGTAGCTCGACCAGCGAGGACACGAGCGAGCTCTTCAGTTCAGGAGATTGGTCGCCTTGCCGACCTCCTCGATCGGGCCGTAGTCGGCGTTCTTGGCCGGAATGAACTTGGAGCGGGCGAATTGGTCGAGAATGGCCCGATCTTCGATGGCCAGCAACGCGGCGGTAAGCCTGTCCTTGAAGCCCGCGCCGTACACCCGATCGACGTCGCCGCGCACGGTCCATTGATAGTCGGGAAAGGTCGGCGTCTCCCAGATCACGACGACCTGCGCCGGATCGATCTTGCCGGCTTTCTTGTCGAGCTCCCAAACCGTGAAATCGAGCACGCCGACCTCGAAGGCGCCGGACTGCACCAGCTGTATGGTCCGGCTGTGGTCGCCGGAGAAGCCGACGCGCGCGAACACCTCGTCGGGGCCGCGCCCGAACGCCTTGCGAATGAAATATTCCGGCATCAGCCGGCCGGAGGTCGAGGCCCGCGATCCGAAAGTGAACGATTTGCCCGCAATCCCTTTCGGAAACTCCGTGGAGGGTGTGAGCCCCGTCTTGGTATTGGCGATCATGAACGACTTGAACGCCACGTCCTCGGCGCCCTGAGCGATTGCTTGCGAGCCCGGCACTTGACGGCGAGCCTGCACGCCGGTGAAGCCGCCGAACCAGGCCAACTGGACCTGGCCATTGGTGAACGCGGTGACGGCGGCCGGGTAGCTCTTCACCGGCAGATACTTCACCGGCACACCGAGCTTGCCCTGGAGATATTCGGCGACCCGGGTGAAGCGTTCGACCAGCCGGGTCTCGTCTTGGTCGGGGATCGCCGTGAACACGAAAGTGGCTTTATCCTGCGCGAAAGCGATGCTGCTGCCCAGCGACATCGCCAGCGCCAATGCGACCGTTATCCGCTTCATGAACACAGCTCCCTGCCGTCGTGACCGGGAAATCCATAACCTTGCCCGGTACAAGGGGAATTTCAAATTGGCTCCATCCTTATCACATGTTCGTCAATCCACGGCGGCCGGTCGCGCGCGGACGTCGGAACCCCGCCGCCGGCGAGCCCCTGCCGCCGCGCGAGGCTTGGGCGTGAGCTCGCCGATGAGCCGCTGCCATGCGGCTTTCTCCCGCCCCGGGCGGAACAGACGGGCGCGGCGGGTGATCGCACGGCGCAGCCGCGCCAGGAACTCCGGCCTGCGCTCGATCCGACGCAGCAGCCGTGCCAGCGCCGTGGTGTCGCCGACCGGAAAATAGCCCGGATAGTCCCGGCCGAGCAGGCCGACCGAGCCGTCGATCCGCGAGGCCAATACCGGCACGCCGGCGGCGACCGCCTCCGAAATGACGTTCGCTCCGCCCTCGCTCAGAGACGACAGCACCATCGCCCGCGCGCGGACGAGCAGTCGCCGCACCTCCGCGCGCGGCCTGTCGCCGCGCCAGAGGTAGCGTGGATTGAGCTTCATCTCGGCTTTGGCCATCGCCGCCCAGCGCGGCGTCTCGGCCGCCCCGAGATGCACGATGCGAATCCGTGAGGCCGATGGCAGGAGGCGCGCTGCCTCGGCGACGCGAAACGGGTCCTTTACCGCTCGCAGATGCCCGATCACGGCCACATCGAAGCCGCGCAGCGCGCGGGGACCGGATGGGCGCGGCGGAGGGGAAGCCGACTGGTACACGACGCGAACCTTTCGCCGAAATTGCGCCGGCACGCGCCGCCGCGCAAGCTCCTGCAGCGCGACCAGGCGATCGGCGGATGCGAGCGAATGCAAAGTCGGCACCGGGTCGCGAGCGACATATTCATAGATGTCCGTGCCGCTCAGGGCGACGATCAGCGGCCGATCCGGAAAACGCTCGCGAAAATCGCGGATGCTGTCCGCGCTGCGCCATGCGTGGAGCGCGACCATCATGTCCGCCGCGGCGCCATCATACCGGTGGAGGACGTGAACGTCGTGGCCGAGCTCGCGCATGATCCGCGTCCAGCGCCTGGTCGTCGTCGCATTCCCGGACCGTGACGACGAGCGGACCGGTGTGATAAGGACGATCTTCATGAACGAGGCTCTCATACAGCGACCGACGAGCGGCGCGGCACCGGAGGTTCTGGCGGCTCAGCTGCGCGAGGCGCGCACACATATGCGCGGCCTTACGCAGGACCTGTCGAACGAGCAGTTGATGGGACCGATGCTGCCGATCGTCAATCCCGTGCTGTGGGAGATCGGGCATGTCGGCTGGTTCCATGAATACTGGACGCTTCGCCACGCTCACGGCGAAGCACCGATTCTCGACCGCGGCGATCGGCTCTGGAATTCGAGCACGGTCGCCCACGCAACGCGGTGGGAGCTCGACCTGCCCGACCGCAACGGCGTGTTCGGATACATGACGGACGTCCTCGGGCGGCAGCTCGATCGGCTGGGCGGCGGAATTGATGGCCATACGAGGTATTTTTACGAGCTGTCGATCCGGCATGAGGACATGCACGTCGAGGCGCTGACCTATACGCGACAGACGCTCGGCTACGCGCGACCGGAATGTCTCGGGCCCCCGGCGGCTCGCGGTCCCGGAGCGTGGTCCGGCGACGCCGAAGTGCCCGGCGGACGCTGGCGTCTAGGCTCGACGCCCGCCGATGGTTTTGTTTTCGACAACGAAAAATGGGCGCATGAGGTCGCCATCGCGCCGTTCCGTATCGCCAAGGCGCCGGTGACGAATGCCGAGTTCGCGGCTTTCGTCGATGCCGGGGGCTATCGCAGTCGCGAATTCTGGAGCGCCGCCGGCTGGGCGTGGCGCGAGGGCGCGGGCGCCGAGCGGCCGGTCTACTGGCTCCAGCGCGACGGCGGCGGTTGGACCTGGCGCCGCTATGACAACGTCGAGCGGCTCGCTCCGCATGCGCCGGTGACCTTCGTCAACTGGTATGAGGCTGAAGCCTGGTGCGGCTGGGCAAAGCGTCGCCTCCCGACCGAGGCGGAATGGGAAGCCGCCGCCGTTGGCCAACGGGTCGCCGACGGCTCGCGTTTGGCCGAGGGAAAGCGCTCCTGGCCGTGGGGCGACATGGCGCCGAGCGCCGAGCGCGCCAATCTCGACTTCGCGTTCGACGGGCCGGTCGACGTCGCTGCGCTCGCGGCCGGCGACAGCGGCTTCGGGTGCCGGCAAATGATCGGCAATGTGTGGGAGTGGACTGCCTCGGATTTCGTGCCGTTTCCTGGCTTCGCCGCCGACCCGTACGAAGACTATTCGCGGCCGTGGTTCGGTACGCGCAAGGTACTGCGCGGGGGGAGCTGGGCCACCAGCGCGCGGATCGCGCGCCCCGGCTACCGGAACTTCTTCACGCCGGAGCGCAACGACGTCATCGCGGGATTCCGCACTTGCGCGCTGTGAGGGCTTCTGCGCCTCTCTGGCGTTCGCCTGCGGCCATCACCTTCACGATGGTGAGGCCCCGCCGCCGTGCCGCATTGCGCTTGCCCGGCATGTGGCATCCACCGCTCGTTCAACGTGTCGTCACGATCGTGGTGCATGCGCTTTCGAGCTTGGATAGCTCGCGGCGCCTTGCCATCTGCACCTTCAGCTTGCGCGGGCCGCCGCGAACGACCGGGCACCAGCGGGGCAGCAGCGGGTCGAATTATGCGCGGGTGCCCATATCGGCATCGCCGAGAAACCTCCAGCGCGACGTCAGCCCGGGTGCCTGCGGAATTGACTTGCGAGTGAGTTTCGGCGTTCGGAATAGTTAAAGCCGGTTCCGGCCACGGCTTGCCGAGCAAGATCTTGCGCGAGAAGGCCGGAAGCGCGCATCGCAGCACGGGAAACGTCAATGTCGAATTTGCCGAATCCGTTCTCCGACTCCTGGGACTTCCTGATCGGCAACACGGACGATTACAACGCCCTCGGTGCCTGGAAATATCTCTTCGTTGCGCTGTTCCTGGCTCTCATCCTCGCCAGTGTGATTGTGGCCATAAGAAACTGGCAGGAGGATCCCTCGCAACGCACCGCCTCGCACCTCGGCACCTGGTTCGTTCGCGTGCTCGTGGGCGGAATGTGGTTTCAGGGAATGCTGTGGAAGCTGCCGCTGCCGGTGTCGGACGGCCTCAAATACTGGACCGAGCAGATGGGCGAACGGGCCGCGTTCGCGTTCCATCGCGAATTGGTGACCGAGCTCTATCTGCCTTACATGTATGCGTTCAACCCGCTCGTCTTCCTCGCCGAGCTCACGTTCGCCGTATCCCTCATTCTCGGACTCGGGGTGCGCCTCGTCAGCACGCTGGCGATCGTATTCGTGCTGCACCTCTGGCTCGGCATCTATCGGAGTGGCAGCCCCGCCGAGTGGCCGTGGTCCTACATCTTCCTCGCCATGGTGTTGTTCTTCTTCGCGCTCCACGCAGCCGGGCGCAGCCTCGGTCTGGATGCGTGGCTGCGCCGCCATGTCCCCGCGGTCCGGGACGGAGCCGGCTTGTTCGGCAGGCTGCCCAACATCGCGGGATGAGCGCGCCGACGGAGGTCTTCGTGATTGCGGGCTTGCTCCGAAACCCGATCACCCTCTAGGCCTGTGACGAGGCGGGCGCTGCGGAGGCCGCATGGCACGGGCGGCGCGCAGGCCGCGATCGAGTGGCGGGCGGGAGTATTCGCGCATAGAGTGTCACGGTTTGGTTGCATTGCCGCGAGGCGAGCAGCACGTTGGATGGTGCCGACATGACAACGATCCCCGAAAAATATCTCGATCTGCTCCAGCGCAAGAAGGCGTTTGCGAGTTTGGCCACGACGATGCCGGATGGATCGCCCCAGGTCACCCCGGTCTGGTTCGACTACGACGGCGACTTGCTTCGCGTGAACACGGCGAAGGGAAGGGTCAAGGCGCGCAACTTGCACAAAGGCGCTCCCGTGGCGCTCGCGATCATCGATCCCGACAATCCGTATCGTTACGTCCAGATTCGTGGCCGCGTCCGGCGTGTCACGGAAGCCGGCGCCGCTGATCACATCGATTCGCTCGCGAAGAAATACCTTGGTCAAGACAAGTACACCGGTGCCCGACCGGGCGAGGTTCGTCTGATGTGCGAGATCGAACCGAATGCCGCGTCCGGCATGGGTTGATGGCCGGCACGTGCGCGGCGAGGCAGGGCCCATTCCTGCGCGATCAGCCGCGTGGGCCGAACGAGACGTCCGAGAAGTCGACCGTCATCCCCGGGCTCTCGACGAGAAGTCCGACGCTGCCCCAGGGCTCGCGGTCGATGCGAACCTGTTGAAGCCGCCGGTCGTCAACCATGAGGGTCACGAAGGGACCCTCGCTGAGGACGTGTAGCCGCTGCGGGGTTCGAATGTCGGTGACGAGATCGGACCGCGTCCAGGCCAGGACCACGTATTCTTGGCCGCCGCGTTGCTGCGTCAGCCGATAGTCTCCCGCGTTGCGCTTGGCGAACAGGAAGTAGTTGTCGAGGTCCTGCAGTCCGAAAACGAGACCGAATCCGAGTTGAAAGCTGCCCGAGACGACAGCCGCGCGCATCGAATAGGTGAAATCTCGCCGGATCATGGTGTTGCCGGCCGCCATGAGCACGCTGCCGTCATGGGTATAGATTTCGAGTTGGCCATTGACGAAGCGACAACCGCCGTTGCCGGCGAGCTTCCACCAGCGGTCCGCCTCGAGTGCGCCAGCCATGGGCATCAGCGGCTGCGGCGCCAGTCGGGGCGTGTTGCCCTCGGGCCCGCAGCCGGCCTGCCCGTCGGTCCTGCGCGTCGCCTCCCGCTCCGGCGCTCGTGTCGTGTCCGCGTTTGATGCCCAAGGCGTCCACACCGGGACGCCGATACGATAGAGCCCGATCCAGCCCGCCACGAGCAACGTCATCGCGCCGGCCGCCACGACCGGCCATCGCGGTCGTGCGGCTTTTTCAGCCGCGGGCGTTGCGCGGATTTTCTCGATCAGTGCCTCGGCGTCCCGTCCGAAATGGGCGTTGCGCAACTCGACGGACTGGCGACGCACGAGCGGCTTCAGCGCGTCGGGCAGCTCGTCGGCCGTCGGCATGCGCGCGCCGTCGACCATCACGGGGATAACGCGAATGTCCCGCGCGAGCGCGGCGACGATTTCGACCGCCACGAAGTCGCCGGGGTCGTCGAGACGGCGCCGGCCGGCGGCATCCCTCGCATCGATCCAGTTTGGGCCGATGACGGCCAGGAAAACGTCGCATGCCGCCAACTGACGGTTCAGATAGGCCACGAAGTCGACCCCGGCCGGAATGTGGTCGACGTCCATGAACAGATTCTGCCGTCCGAACGCCCGTTCCAGCCGTTCCTCCAGCCGGCCCGCCGTGCCGCTCGAATCGTCCCGGCGATAGTTGATGAAAATCTTGCCTGGCATGGCGTGCCGCAACCCCGCCGGAAATGACGGTGCATTCTAGCTCGGCATCGGGCAGGCCGATATGCGCGCAGGAGAGTGCGCGCAACGTCGTCGTGCTCAGCGCTCGGCTTTCGCGTTGCGCGCAAGAAGCGCTCGCGCGTCGATGACGTCGACGCGTCCTCCGGCGGCGCGCGCGCGTGCGATGAGATCCTGGGTGCCGCCGGCGCCATCGGCGGTCCCGTCGAATAGGGCGATCAGCACGAGGTCGTCGGCACTCTGGCGGGCGAGCTCCAACTGGCGCTGGTTGCAGGCCTCGTAAGGATCGTCGTCGGCGGACACGATCATGACCTCCCGCCGCTCGAGCGGGGTACGGTTCCAGATTTGCTGGAAGCGCGCCTCCCAATCTCCGCTCGGTACGCCGGCGACCGATTTCCGCAGGAATACTTGCGGCTCGAACGGCAGCACGATGTAGGAGCGCAAGTGGCGTGCCGCCGCGTGTTCCTGAAACAGGATGTCGCCGCCGCGCGCAAGAGAGCTGATCGCAATGACGTCCGCCGCTTCCACGCGCTCGAGCCCGCGCTCCATGGCCGCTGCGATTGCTTGCGAAGCGGCAGCCTCCATGTGCGGCGGGAACCGCGGCTGGGGCCGCGCCGGCAGGTCCACCATGTGACCTGTGAACAGGAGCGCGCGGCGATAATGGTTCGCAGTCGGCTGGCTCATGCGAGCGGCTCCGGCATGCGAAACGCTGCGACAGGCCCTTTGCCCGACGGCCGCAAGACGCTCATGGCGGGAACACCGCCAGATCGAGATGAGCAACCTGCACTTTATGGTTCGCAACCGCCTTGCCGACCTCCCGCAGGGCCGGGATGGAATTGATGGAGTCGAGTTTTTGCACCTGCTGCGGCTCCACGTTGTCGCAGCCGAGTTGATCGAGGCCGCTGCGCGTGAGCTCCGCGTTGTAGCGGACGTAGCGGAACAGCTTCTTTTTCATGGGGCCGGCGCACGGGATCATCGTATCGACTTCCCGATCAAGGGGATCTCCCGCGACGCAGTCGCCGAAAACCCGACAGAGGAAGTCCTGCTCGTTGAGCGCCGCGAACATGAGCGCGGATGGGATCGTCGATGCATTGAAAAGCAGGTGCATCTGGTCGGGGCTGAGCTGCTCGTTCGCGCCGGGGCTCGTCCCCGTGCCGACGGATACGATCAGCATCTTGTCCGGACCCGTCGGCCAGCCTCGTTCCGACTCCGGCGCGTTCTTCCAGTAGCGATCGACCGTCGCCATCAGGAACATCTGGAACGCGGGATTGTTGTACATCGTCACCCCGCCGTCCACGAAGATGAATTCCCGGCCGTTGACCATGATCACCTCGGGCGGGAAGTAGGTGGGCGCGGCGGTGCTTGCGCGCACCAATTGCCACAGCGGGAATTTCAGATTGCAGGCGGGATGGCCGGGATCGTTGTATTTCGCCCATGGATTGTTCGAGATCGGCCACGGCGAGTTGGTTGTGGCGTTGCGCATGACCAGCAGCAGCAGCGTTTCCACCGCTTCCGATCCCAATTGGGTGCTTGCACCGAAGACGTCCTTCAACTTCTCCGCCAAAGGCTCGCTTCGGTATTCGTAGCGGAGCCGCTGCAAGAGCTTCGCCTTCTCGAACATCTGAGCGCCGCTCTCTTCGTAGAATTTCAGTACCTCGTCGACGGACATGCCCATGGCAAGACCCGCGGCGATAATCCCGCCCGTGCTCGTGCCGGAGATGTAATCGAAATAGTCGGCGAGCCGGTACTCGGCCCTGCCGCTCGCCGCGCGCAGCAGGCTCTCCAGGTTGCGAAGGATCTCGAGCGAGAGCACGCCGCGTATGCCGCCCCCGTCGAGCGCCAGCAGCTTCTTTGGGCCTC
Source organism: uncultured Alphaproteobacteria bacterium (assembly GCA_963758945.1). Taxonomy (GTDB): domain Bacteria; phylum Pseudomonadota; class Alphaproteobacteria; order Rhizobiales; family Xanthobacteraceae; genus VAZQ01. Next base: position 1,196,250 of record CAVWXY010000006.1, read on the forward strand.
GGTTCTGCAGGCGTTCGCGCAGCGAGACCTTCTTGCGGTTCGATTGCTCAGCCATGACTGCGTCATCCGCTCGGTTGTCACGTCATTTCAACGCCGCGTTCAAGAGATTTGCCAAACGCTCGCCGGCCAGGGCCACGCGTTGTTCGCAATGGCCAGAGTTCGCGCCTTGTCGTCGTCGGTCAGCGCGAAGGGGCCGGCCCGTCGCCGATCGGAGGGCGGTAGGCATCGGCCTTTGCCGCTGCGAGGCTCTCCTTCATCTACTTCTTCTCGCCGGCGATCGCGATCAGCTCCGATCGCTCAGCGCCACGCCATCGGGTGAGAGCGGCTGATCGATGCAATGCCGATATTGTGCATCTCTTCGAGAAATCGTCGCTTCAAGAAAAAATACGGCATCGTCGGTAGCTTCGTCCAAGGCGTCGGGCCTTGCAAGCCTGATGCGGAAGGAAGAGAACCTCCCCGGAGTTGATAGTCGGGCAACTCGACCTTGAGCCCGCGAAGGATATCGTGGGCCGGGGCGATGAAGTCTTTGAAATATCCATGGGCCAGCGCTCGTCCGGCCGGAATGAGCGGCGCGCCAAGCCAGCGGCCGTGAGCGGGGCGGGGTGATAGCTGCCGGACGGAATCTTTTTTGACCGACGGGCCTCCGGTTCTGCCGACCCGGCCGGGCGCGAAGCGCGTTTTTGTGATGGTCGTCACAGCGCGCAGCGGCGGCATCTCTAGGGTGTGACCGACGATTATGACAGTCGTTCGCGAACGCCAGCCACGAGATGACCATGTTGACGAACTCCAAGGACAGCATCTCCCGGACGCTGCCAGCCGTGCAGACGACCGCGGCCGCCCCGCCATCGCGTTCACCCGTTGGCCGTTCGCCGGCGACCTCCGACGAGCGGCTGATCGGGCGGATTGCCCATGGCGACCGGCTGGCCATGGAAGTGCTGTATGCACGGTATCATGTTCGGGTGTTTCGATTCGTGCTGCGGCTTGTCCAGGACGAACCCACGGCGGAGGATCTCGCGACCGAAGTGTTTCTCGACGTGTGGCGTCATGCCGACCGGTTCGAAGGGCGGTCTGCCGTGTCGACCTGGATGCTGGGCATCGCCCGCTTCAAGGCGCTCTCGGCACTCCGGCGTCGTCCCGCGGAGACGTTGGATGAGCAGACCACGAACGCCATCGAGGATTTGGCGGACAATCCGGCGGTCATCCTGGAGAAGAAGGACGCCAGCACGATCATCCGAAAGTGCCTGACGCAGCTTGCCCCGCAACATCGCGAGATCATCGACCTCGCCTACTACCACGAGAAATCGCTCGAAGAGGTCGCCCAGATCGTCGGCATCCCCAAGAATACGGTCAAGACGCGAATGCTCCGCGCGCGCGCGCGACTTGCCGGGCTGCTCAAGGGCGCGGGCATCGAGCGAGACTGAATGCCCCCCGGGCGGTGCCGGCCGGCGATATCGCTCGCGCAACGCTATCCGCGCGACCTCGGAGTCCCCGGTGCTGGCGCCGCGCCATTGAGCGTCCACTGCCGTAGCGCGAAATCGCGTTTTTGTGAGCGCCGTCACAGTTCTCCGGCGGCCATCCCGCGACAATCGCACCGTAGCGATTGAAATGGAGATCGCCTCTGATGTCCCCGGCGTATGGTGCACATCCCGAGTTCGGCTATCTCTGGCCCTCGCGCAGGTTGCGCCGCACGATGTGGACGGCACTTGCCCTCACTGCCTTGGGGGCGCTTGCCGGCGCGGTCGTGCTCGGTGGCGACCACGATAACCGCGGCGGACCTACCGCACTGAGCGCGCCCGTCGACGCAGCGCCCTCCCGCATCGAGGCAATGCCTGCAGTGGAGCCGGCGCCGGCCCCCGCGACTGCAGCGAGGCCGCGTCCGCCGGCAGGCGGCAGGGCCGCCTGCGAAGGGGCCACCTGGACCTATCTCGACGGCAAGTGCAACGCGAGCGGAGCGCGCAGGGTGAGGACCGCCGCAAGCGACAAGCCGCCGATCGCCGCAGTTCCGCTCGGCCGCACCGCTCTGCCGCCGCCTGCCGCGGCTCCCGCGCCCGCCACATCCGACCGTGTCGTCGAGGCGGCGGCTCTGCCGTCGGCAAAATCCGGGCGCGTGGTCGAGCCGGCATCTGCGCTGCCGGACCTGCGGCGCGTTGGAGACGCCCCGGCAACCGCGTCTGACGCGGCGGCTCCCTCCGGCCAATCGACTGCAACGCCCAAAGGCAGGAGAGAAGCGTCGCGCGGCCGGTACGGCGGCCGCGATCTCGTTGCGGAGCACGGGAGTCGGCGCCATGCCCGCGCCGGGGTCCCGCCCGGCAGGCACGACCGGCAGTCGTCCATGCAAAAGTCGGCAATGCGATGGGCAAGGCAACTGAGTGAATGCTTCGCGGCTTCGCGCTGCGCTGCCGGCGAGCAGGTCCTGCGGACGATGTTTCCTCCCGTCATGTGATTGGGAGTTCGCCGGGGGGCACTTTCTGAGCCGATGCCGCGCTGCTATCGTGTCTCTCTAGTGTCCCGATTCCGAAGTTCGCATCGTTGAGGGGCACCCTCGTTTGCGAACTTCGGAATCGAGGGACACTAGCAACTTATTGATCTAGTGTGGCTTTGGTTCAGAAGTCCGCATTTCGGACTCGCCGCGAGAATGATGCGGACTTCTGAACCGCCACACTAGTGCAAACGGAGGTCACGCTATGTATCGGTTCCTTGCCGCGTCGGCTTTGCTGCTGGCGGCTGCGCCGGCGGTGGCGAACGAAGCGCCATCGCCGCAGGTCTCGGAAATGCTTTCGGCCGCGCGCAACAGCACGCCGGCTTCGGACATCGCCCCCTTCAGGCTCGCCCAGGGCGCCAAGGAGGGTGCCGCGAAAAAATCCGCCGCTGCGCCGCCCTTGACGGCGAGCGCCGAGCTCAAGGCCGCCGACGGCAAGGACGTGGGCACCGTTACGCTCACGCAAACCCGCTCGGGCGTGCGGATGAACCTTGCCCTCAAGGGCCTGCCGCCGGGCGAGCACGCCTTCCACGTGCACGCGGTCGGCAAGTGCGAGCCGCCCTTCACCTCCGCGGGACCCCATTTCAATCCCGCGCAGAAGAAGCACGGCAAGCTCAACCCGGAAGGCCATCACGCCGGCGACATGGACAATATTCGCATCCCGGCCAGCGGAAATCTGACGACGCGGGTGGTGGACAAGGACATCACCCTGGAGAAGGACAAGCCCAATTCCGTGTTCCAGGAAGGCGGCACCGCGTTGGTGATCCACGCCGGAAAGGACGACTACATGACCGACCCGGCCGGCAACGCCGGCGATCGCATCGCCTGCGGCGTGATCGTCAGCAAGTAATCGGCAAGTACGAGGTCAGTGGGTCCCCTTGACGACGTCGCCGTCGAGCTTGGTGAAAGGGACGAAAGGCACCGGCCTGCCGTTGTAGATGTCGGAACGCTTGACGGCGACCCGGCCGCTGGTGGCGGCCTCCTTGACCACCTTGAGGATGCGCTGCGCCCCCGGCGGCCCGACCGGGATGACCATGATGCCGCCGGCCTTGAGCTGCTGCAGCAGCGGCGGCGGAATGTGGTCGATGCCGCAGGTGACGATGATCTTGTCGAACGGCGCCGCCTCGTCCCAGCCGTAATAGCCGTCTGCGCGCTTGGTGTTGATCGCCTTGTATTCGGTGTAGCCGCGCTCGATCAGCACGTCGTAGACGCCGCGCGTGCGCTCGGCCAACGGTTTGATGATCTCGATGGTCCACACCTTGTCGGTCAGGTTGGCGAGATAGGCTGACTGATAGCCGGAGCCGGTGCCGACCTCGAGCACCTTCTCGCCCATCTTTACGTCGATTGAGCTGGTCATGCGTCCCACGACGCGCGGTCCGGTGATGGTCACGCCGAAACCGATGTCGTGGTAGTTGACGTCGTAGATCACGGCGCGATCGGACTGCCGGCAGAACTCCTCGCGCGGCGTCAGCAGGAACGCGCGCTTGTTGCGTGCCTCCCACAGATCGACATGGCCGACCATGTTCTGAAAGCGCTCGAAGCGTGCGTGCAGGTAGCGCGAGTCCTCGCCGCGGTTCTCCTGCATCCACCTGACGAAGGTCCCGGCGTCGTGCGTCGGAGGCGAGGCGTCCCAGTTGTAGGGCTTCGGCACGGTGGCGCCCGCCCGCCGCGGCAGTGCGGCGGTGGCCGCCACCGCCGCCGACAACGTCAGGAAGGTACGTCGCTGCATGTCCTTTGGTCCTCTCGGCGCCCGGTCCGGCTGCCCGCCGCCCGGTCACGCCTCCCGTCGCCCTGGCGCAAGCTCCGCTCCTGCCGGGCCGCGCCGGCCGAGGTTATGATGTGCCGTGCCGGGGCGGCAACATGCAGGATATGCCCGTGGCGTCGCAGTCTGCGGGCTCAGCTCATCCCCGGTCTTTTTGCGCCGGGCGACGGTGAGCGAGGTCATCGAGGCGCTGCGCCAACCGGTCGAGCTCCCAGTCCCGAGCGAGCGCTGCCGCCTTGTCCCAGGTGGGCGTCTGGTCGGGCAGTTTCGGCAGCGGAGCGGAGGCATCCATGGTCGCAATCCGGCGGTAGAGGCGCAGCTCGTCGGCTTGGGCCGGAAACCGCCCGGCCTCGAGGATGTCTTCGAGCGTCGCGTATTTCCGCAGCAGGGCTGCCGCCCCCTGCGGCCCGATGCCCTTCGCGCCCGGCAACCTGTCGGAGGGATCGCCGCGCAACGCGATAAAATCGGGGACTTGGCTCGGGTCGACGCCGTAGCGCTCGCGCACCTGCTGCGGGCCGATCCGGGCCATCTCGCCTGCTCTCACGGGATGGACGATCGTGGTGGACGGCGAGGCGAGCTGAAAGGTGTCGCGATCACCGCTCGCCACGACCGCGGTTCCGCCCCGCCGCTCCTCCGCGGCGACCGCGGCGGCGAGGAAATCGTCGGCCTCGTAGCCCGGGGCCTTGCCGTTTGCGAACCCGCACGCCGCCACGAACAGGGGCAGCAGGTCGAGCTGCTCGAGCAGCGCCTGATCGAAATGGCGGCCGCCTTGGTAGGCCGGGAACGCCTTGTGACGATAGGTCGGACTGTCCAGCGTATCCCAGCCCACGACCACCGCGCGCGGCTGCTCGCCCTCGTAGAGCCGGAGGAGGAAATTCGCGAAGCCGAGGATCGCGCCCCCCGGTCTGCCGCCCCGCGATTGGATTGTCTTCGGCAGCCCGTGATACGCCCGGTGCGCAAACAAATCTCCGTCCACGACGAGCAGGGGACGGCGCACGGCGGCCGTGCCCCGCGAAGGACGCTGGCGCTTTGCGCGCGTTGCCGCCATGCCGCTCACTGATCTATTGGCGTCCGCCGTGCGCCGGCGATCCTGCAAGGGGGAGCTTGACGAGGCAAGTGTCGGGATCGTCCGGGTCGGACGCGACGTCGAAGCCGAGCTCCCTGCACATGGCGAGCATCGCGGTATTTTCGCGCAGCACCTGGCCCTCGATGGTCTTCAGGCCTTCGGCGCGCGCATATTCGATGATCATCTGCATGAGGAGATAACCGAGGCCGCGCCCCTTGAGATCGGAGCGCACCAGGACGGCGTATTCGCCGTTCTCGTAGTTGGCGTCGGCGTGCAGCCGGACCACGCCCAGCAGATTGCCCGACGTTTCCTCGATGGCGACGAATGCCATGGCCCGGCCATAGTCGATCTGGGTCAGGCGGGCGACGAAGCTGTGGCCGAATTCCTTCACCGGCGCAAAGAAACGCAGGCGCAAATCCTGCCGCGTGACCGCGGCGAAGAACGGCCCGTACAGCGGCTCGTCCTCCGGCCGCACCGGGCGCACGAGCAGCTTGGTTCCGTCGCGCAACGCCGTGCGGCGCTCCCATTCCTTGGGATAGGGCCTGATGGCGAAACGGGGATGGCCCGCCGGGCCGGGGCGCGGGCGCTCGAGCGGCGCCACCGCCACGCGGGCATCGACGGCGACGAGGCCGTTCTGGTCGGCCAATAGCGGATTGAGATCGAGCTCGCGCAGCTCCGGCAGGTCGGCGGCGAGTTGCGCGAGCTTGACCAGGACGAGGGCGACGGCATCGGTGTCGGCGGCCGGCACGTCGCGATAGGCCTTTAGCACGCGCGACACGCGGGTGCGGGCGATCAGGTTGCGAGCGAGCTCGAGGTCGAGCGGCGGCAGCGCCAGCGCCTTGTCGCCGATGACCTCGACCGCGGTGCCGCCGCGGCCGAACACGATGACGGGGCCGAAGGTGGGATCGTCCGCGATGCCGGCGATCAATTCGCGCGCTTTCGGGCGCACCACCATCGGATGCAGCGTCACGCCGGTGATGCGGGCAGCGGGCCGGGCGGCGCGCGCCCGCGCGAGGATGTCCGCGACCGCCTCGCGCACCGCGCGTTCGCTGGTGAGGTTGAGCCGCACGCCGCCGACCTCGGACTTGTGCACGATGTCGGGCGAGAGGATCTTGGCTACGACGCCCGAGCCTGCCGCCAGAAACGGTTCCGCGGCGGCGGCGGCTTCGTCGGGGTTGCGCGCGAGCAGCGCGGGCGTGACCGGAATCGCATAGGCCGCGAGCAGCCGCGTGACCTCGATCGGATCGAGCCAGGTGCGCCCGCTCCGCACCGCGTTCTCGACCACCGCGCGGGCGGCGGCGACGTCGGGCTTGAAATCCTGCGGCAAGCTCGGCGGCGTCGCCATCAACGCTTCCAGCGCTTCCCGGTAGTGCACCAAGTGCATAAAGCCGCGAACCGCCTCGGACTCGGTGGCGTAGCTCGGGATGCCGGCCGCTTCGAAGATCGGGGTGAGGGCGTCGCTCGATCCCACCCACGCCGCAAGCACGGGCTTCGGCCGGATGAAGCTGTTGCGGTGCGCCTGCGCGGCGGCGGCGGTCGATCTCGCCGCCGCTTCGGCCGATGCGAGCGCGGTCGGGACATTCATGACCAGGATGGCGTCGTTCTCGGTGTCCTCGATCAACCGCTCGAGCGCGGCGACGTAGCGCGCGGCATCGGCGTCGCCGGCGATGTCGACCGGGTTCGCGCGCGACCAGATCGGCGGCAACGCCGCGTCGAGCTTGCTCATCGCTACAGGGGAAATGTTCGCGAGCGTTCCGCCGAGGTCGGCCAGCCGGTCGACGGCGAGCACGCCGATGCCGCCGCCATTGGTGAGGATTGCCAACCGCTTGCCCGGAAACGGCCGCAAGCGCCCGAGCGTCTCGGCCGCGGCGAACAGCTCGTCGAGGTCGAGCACCCGCAGCAGGCCGGCGCGACGGAACGCGGCGTCGTAGACCGCGTCCGCGCCGGCGAGCGCGCCGGTATGCGTCTGCGCCGCCTTGGCGCCTTGCGCGTGGCGGCCGGACTTGATCACCGCGACCGGCTTGGTGCGCGCGGCGGCGCGCGCGGCCGACATGAACTTGCGGGCATCGTGGATCGATTCGACGTAGAGCAGGATCGCGCGGGTCGTGCCGTCGAGCGCGAAGAAATCGAGCAGGTCGCCGAAATCGACGTCGATCGTGTCGCCCAGCGACACCGCCGCCGAGAATCCGATGTCGTGCGCCGCCGACCATTCGAGCAGACCCGCGGCGATAGCGCCGGATTGCGAGATCAGGGCGAGATCGCCGGCGGGCGGCATGCGGGCGGCGAAGCTGGCATTGAGCTTGGCGCGCGACGACAACACGCCGAGGCAGTTCGGGCCGACCAGCCTGAGCCCGGTCGCGCGTGCCGCCCGCTCGCAGGCGTCGGCGAGCGAGCCTTCGCTGTGGCCGAGACCAGCGGTGATGATGATGGCGGTCGCCGCGCCTTTTTCGCCCGCCGCCGTCACGATGCCGGGGACCGAGGCAGGCGGCGTCGCGATCACCACCAGATCGGGGGCCGGCGGCAGCTCCGCGATGGTCTTCACCGCCTTGATGCCCTCGATCTCGCCATAGTGCGGGTTGACGAGGTGGATTGATCCCTCGAACCCCGCCTCGCGCAGATTTCGCAGCACGGCGCGGCCGGGCGAGGTCGCGCGCGGGCTTCCCCCCACGACGGCGACCGAACGCGGGGCAAACAGCTTATTGAGACGATAGGTCGACATCGGTCGGAAATCCGGAGATCGAATGAGCCTTCGCCCCAGCCTATCCCATCGATCTGTGACGGAATTTGACGACGGTCGGGCCGGCAGGATGGCACCCCGGCTCGTCGCCGGTTTGAGCTGGATCAATGGACCGACGCCTGCGGAGCCCGCGCTTTGACCGATTGTTTCGTGGCTGCGGGCGGATTTCGCGCCGGCGAGAACGTCACCGCGCGCAATGTGGTAGAGTATCGACAATAACAACCGGGAGAGCAGGATGCGGCCATCGATCGGATTGATCCTCCTTGCAGTGCTGGTCCTTTGTCCGCAGTGCGTTTGGGCGCTGGCCAATCCGGCGTCGGTGTTCTGCGCCCAGAGCGGCGGCAAGAGCGAGATCCGCAAGGGACCGCGCGGGCAGTACGGCGTCTGCCGGCTTCCCGACGGCCGGGTGGTGGACGAGTGGTCCTACTTCCGGGAGATGAAGGGGAAGACTGCGCCCGCGCGCTGAGCCTGTGCTGTCACTGCGGCATGGTCCCGAAGAGCGCATATTGGTTTACGGAAAAGATCGCGCTCCGACAATAAGCTGGAGCGGAGTGACGAGGCGAAGAGAAGTCATTCCGCTCCAGGTGGGAGGTCTGCGTTTTCGGAGCGGGCCCCGCATCACTGCGGCTTGATCCCCGCGAACTTGATCACCTTGGTCCATTTGTCGATATTTTCGGCGATGAACTTGGCGAACTCGTCCGGGGAGTTCGGCGGCGCCGCCACGGCGCCGAGATCGGCGAACCGTTGCTTGATGTTCGGGTCGAGCACCGCCGCGTTGGTCTGCTTGTTGAGCGTCGCGATGATCTCGGGCGGCGTGCCCTTGGGGACGCCGAAACCGATCCAGCCGGCCGCCTCGTAGCCCTTGAGGAAGCTGTCGATCGTCGGCACGTCCGGCAGGAATGGAAGCGGCTCCGTCGTCGTCACGCCCAGCGGCCGCAGCTTTCCGGCCTTGATCTGCGGCAGCGCGGTCGGCGTCACGTCGAACATCACTTGCACCTGGCCGGCGACGAGATCGATCACCGCCGGCGTCGAGCCCTTATAGGGGATGTGCGTCAGGTCCACGCCGGCCATGAACTTGAACAGCTCGCCCGCGATGTGCTGCGGGCCGCCGGTGCCGGCCGAGGCCATGTTCAGCTTGCCGGGATTGGCCTTGGCGTAGGCGATGAACTCGGGGATGGTCTTGGCCGGCACCGAGGGGTGGACCTCCATGACCAGCGGAACGCTCTCGACCCTCCCGACCGGCGCGATGTCGCGGACGAAGTCGAAGCTGAGCTTCTCGTAGAGCGCGACGTTGATCGCGTTCTGCGAGTTCACCAGCAGCAGCGTGTAGCCGTCGGGCGGCATGCGGACCACGGCTTCGGTCGCGATGTTGCCGGCGGCGCCCGGCCGGACCTCGACGGGGAATTGCTGGCCGAGCTTCTCCGCCAGGAATTGCGCGATCAGCCGCGCGACGATGTCGGACGCGCTCCCCGCCGCCTGGCCGACGATGATCTTCACCGGCCGCGATGGATAGGTTTGCGCGCTCGCGGAAGCCGGGAGCACCGCGGCACCCGCTGCCAGATGCAGGAATTTTCTGCGGGATAGAGTCACGGTGTATCCCCCTTCTGTTCACGCGATCGAGCGCGAGCCACGATGCAAGCCGGCGCAAATCGACGGCCTGAGCAGGACGCCTGCCGCTGCCGGCAGCCCCAAGACAAGGCTACATCACGCGTGTGAGGACGTGGAAGGGGGTCATGGCGGCTCCCGGCACGGCTCCGTCTGAGCCAAGCCGGGAGAGCTTGTCCGCTCTGTCCGGTGGTTCAGACGTCGACCTGTTCCGCCCTGGCCAGGGCATCATCGGTTTCGACGCCGAGATCTCTGACGGTACTTTCGAGCTCGACATGGCCGAGCGAAGCACCTCGGGTCCGTCTTGCGTGAAGGCGAGAAAAAGCAGCATCCTTGGGCAAGCCCGGACTTGTCCGGGACTCCGGTGAGGCCGCCGCCGGGACCTAAATAATAGACGGCCCAGGGAGGTACCATGATTTTCGCGCGCGCGCTCGCGGCGACGTTTCTCGCCGCGTTGATTTTGACTGGCGCCGCATCGGCGCAGCCCTATCCCAGCCGTCCGATCACGCTCATGGTGCCGTACCCGCCCGGCGGCGCCACCGACGCCATCTCGCGCGTCATTCAGGACCGCATGTCGCAATCGCTCGCCCAGCAGATCGTCATCGACAACATCGGCGGAGCCGGCGGCATGATCGCCGCCGCCAAGGCTGCCCGCGCCGCGCCCGACGGCTATACGATCCTGATCCACCAGGTGGCGCTGGCGGCGGGCATGACGATGTACAAGAACCTGACCTTCGACGCCGAGAAAGATTTCGTGGCCATCGGTCTCATCAACACGGCCGCTTCGACGTGGGCGGCGCGTCCGGACCTGCCGCCGAACAACATGGCCGAGCTGGTGCGCTGGATGAAGGAGCCCGGACGGAGCGCCAAGATCGCGCATCCCGGCGTCGGCTCTTTCGGTCATCTGGCCGGCGTGCTGGTCGCTCAGGAGGTCGGCGCGGCGGTCACGCAGGTGCCCTACCGCGGCGCGGGACCTGCGCTCAACGACCTGCTCGCGGGCCAGGTCGATCTGAGCTCGCAATCGGCCGTGCAGGCCGGGCCCTTGATCAAGGCCGGCAAGCTCAAGGCCTACGCCATCATCGGGAGAAACCGCTTCGCCGGTCTGCCGGACCTGCCGACCATGGGCGAGCTCGGCTACCAGAAGCTCAATCTCGATTTCTGGCACATGCTGCTCGCGCCCGCCGGCACGCCGCGACCGGTGATCGATCGCCTCAATGTCGCGCTTCGCTACGCGATGGCCGATGCCAAGGTCCAAAAGACGTTCGCCGACGGCGGCATGGATCCGTTCCCGCCCGGACAAGACACGCCCGAGGCTGCCGCCGCGTTGCTCAAGCGCGAGATCAAGCTCTGGGGAGACGTGATCCGCGCCAACAACATCTCGGCGCAGTAGTGATCTTCGCCGATCGTCGTTGAGGAGAAATCGGCTGGGGGCTGCGGCTCAGGCCGCGGGCGCCGCTGCGGCAGCGCCCGCCAGCGGCACTTTCTCGTTGGTGCCCGACTCCGGCATCAGCGCGGCGGCCTTCAGCCCTTCCTGCACCTTCGGCACCGTGGCGGCCACGTCGGTGATCGGCAGGCCGTGGGTCGGCGCGACGGTCCTGACGCCGAGTCGCTCGATCAAGTGGTCGAGCCGGTCGCAATAGACGTTCATGTCGGCGAACTTGGTCCAGAACAGCGCGAGGTCCGCGAACACCGCCGATACGTCCGGCAGGTCGAGCGACGTCGCCTCTTCCGCAACCAGGCCGCAGTGGCCGTCCTCGTGATAGTGGCTGTAGGCGAAGCCGTCGCCCGGGAACAGCACGCGCTCGCGCGTCTCGAAACCCCACCAAGTCGTGCGCAGGTCGCGGATCACGGGCTCGACCGCCATCAGGCTCCTGCCGCCGAGGTCGATCTCGTCGCCCTCCTTCATCCAGCGCATGCGATGCTCGTATTGCGGGAACGCCAGGTGATAGTCGCTGACGTCGCCGCACAGGACCGCGTCGGGAAAGGTCTTGAGGACGCGGCCGAGGCCGCCGCAATGCGGGGTCTCCTGGTGCGTGACGAACAGGTATTTGAGCGGCGCCACACCGCGGGCAAACAGCTCGTTCATGTGCCGCTCGATGACCGGAAAGTCCTTCGGGTGGCCGGTCTCGACCAGGCATGACGCGGCCTCGCCCGCGATCAGGAACGCGGCGTTGTAGCCGTGATAGACCTTGCCTTTGTGCCGCTGCGCCAGGCAGTCGCCGATCCAGAACACGCCGGGGGCGATCTCGCGGGGCAGCTTCTTCGACATGCTCAGCGCTCCTCGTCGCGGGTGACGTAGCGCGACACCGCGACGCTTTTGTCCAGGCCCTTGAGAATTTCGTCGAGCATCCGGACATGCCGGGCCACGACCTTGCGACCGCGCAGGATGCAGCCGTAGCCGGGCGCGATCGTCTCGACGTCATGTTTGTCGAACACGTTGCCGATCCCGCGCCGGATCGAGTTGGTCGGCGCGCCCTCCAGCCACCAGTAGCGCGTGTTCAGCATGAACGATCGCAGCTCGCGCTCGGTCGTGGTGTCGTTCGCGTCGGTGACGATCCAGGGGCCGTCCGCACGAGCGCGCCAGACATGGGTGAACAGGTCCGAGCTGAACAGCGTCCGTGTCGCGCGGTCGTACAGCCAGCGCGTGGCGATCAGACGGATCGGCGCCTGCATGACATCGATCAACCGGCCCTGTTGTCCGAGCTTGATCGTGTCCGAGCGGGTCACGGCGACGACCTTCATCGATTCCAGGATGTTGCGGCCGTCCGCCCTTGACCCGAAATCGAACCACAGGGCGGCGTCGACATTGCTGGTGTAGCATTGCTCGACGTTGAAGTGCCCGGCGAAGGCTTCGACGTTGTTGATCGACATGAACTCGTTGAGCCGCAGCGGGAACAGCGACAGCGGCAGCCCCGGCGCGATCAGCGCTTCGATCTGGCTGCGGATCGCCGGTTCGTCCTTGCCGAAGCCGGTGTCGATCAGCATCGCGGCGTCGCTCTGCGTCAGCAGGTAGCTGTTCGCGACCGAAAAGCCGCGCGCACTGGCCGGATAGGAGCTGACCCGGCCATCGAGCGCATAGGGGTGTTGCAGGGCGTAGAGCTTTCCGTCGGCGAGCGCCGCGATCCCGCGCGCTGCGCCGCCCGTTTCGCCGGCTTCCCGCGGCGCGTATTGCGTCAAGACGGACACGATGGCTGGACCTTATCGGGCCTCGCCGATGAAGGGAACAGGGTTCACGCTCGTTGCCGTGCCCGCGGGGAGCCCGGCGGGAAACAACGATGAGGCGGGTTGGCCTCTGTGTAGAGGCTTGGTCTACAGATCGATTCGCATCAGGTCGTGGGCGATCCGCAACGGTCCGCGGTAGGTCAGGCGGATGTCGGCCACCACCTCTTCCATGAATTGCGGGCCGATCAGCTCGGCCGGCATGTGCTTGGCGAGATGCTTCTTCAGCACCGGGTTGGTCGTGTCGAAATGCCCGAAATGGGTCGCGACCAGCGACCTGGCGCGGGCGCTCACCGCGATTTTGCCGAGCTCGAGCGGGCTGGTATGCGCCCAGGTCCCGATGCCGGCACGGCTGCGGAAATCGATCGCCTGCTGCGGAAAGGTGCATTCGTGGATCAGGAGATCGCAATTCTGCGCCAGCTCGATCAGGCGGTCGCACGGCGCGGTATCGCCGCTGAACACGACGGACTGGCCGTCGATTGTCTCCATGCGCAGCGCAAAGCACGGCGAAATCTCGCGCGGGATATGCTCGACGTAGCAGGCGCTGACCTTGACGAGTTCGTCCTCGTAGACGGGCCCCGGCTTGCATTCGCGGACATCGGGCTGCAGCACTGCGAAATTCTGCCGGCGCTGCGGATATTGCGCTCTCGCTTCGATGTCCTTGGCGAAGGCGCCTTCGGCGAACAGATGCCGCGCGAACGAGGCTGTCTCCGGCGGGCCGATCACGACCGGCGCCGTCTGCCGCCCGAAGATCCAGGTGGAGATCAGGAAATACGGAAAGTCTGCAATGTGGTCGAAATGCAGGTGCGACAGGAAGATCACGTCGACCTCGGCGGGGTCGACGCCGGCGCGGACCAGCTGATGGGTGGCGCCGTGCCCGCAATCGAACAGGTAATGGCGGCCGTGCACCGTGATCAGGATGGAGGAATGGTTGCGGTCGGGGTCGACCAGCGCCGCCCCGGTCCCGAGCATGACGATGCGCATTCGGTTTCGGTCCTCCGGCACTTGCATGGAAAATATAATACTTATATTATATTTTCATGGCGAAGACGTCCACCCGGAAGCAGGCCCGCGCCGACCTCTCGCCGTTCCCGCACGCCGCGCCCGCGAAATACCGCATCACCGACTATCCGATGCACTACATCGCCGCGGTTCAGCGGCAGAACCAGGTCAATCTCGGCCACAGCCTGCGGTCGTCCGGCCTGTCGGTCCCCATGTGGCGCGCGCTCGCGGCGCTCTACGACGACGACGATCAGACCATCGGCCAGATCGCGGAGAAGGCGGTGCTCGACCGCTCGAGCCTCGGTCGCCTGCTCGAGGACATGGCGCGCGAGGGGCTGGTGGAGCGGGAAAGCCCGCCGGATGATCGGCGGGCCGTCCTGATCCGCCTGTCGCCGGCGGGACGCAAGCGTTTCGAGGCGTCGCTGCCCGCGGCGCGCAGGCACTATCGCAACCTCCTGCATGGATTCAGCGCGGAGGAGTTTGCGACCTTGATGCGGCTCCTGCGCCGGCTCAAGGCGAACACGCGCATGATGTCGGACGCGGCGACGCTGGAGAGCGATTAGCGCATGTCCCGGAAAAGTGGGAACGGGTTTTCCGATAAGGACATGCGCAAACAAAAGGATCTAGAGCCCTAGGGATTCATGGCGCATGACGAAACGCGATCATTATTACCCCAACACCGAGGCGCTCGCCCCCGACGAGATGCGCATCATCGCGCTCGGCACCGGGCGTCCCTTCGTGCGGCGCGCGCAGGCCAACACGTCCTGGCTGATCGAGCTCGGCAACGGCGACAAGTTCGTCTTCGATTTCGGCTCGGGCTCGCAGGTCAACTTCACCGCGCTGGAAATTCCGCATCAGGACATCACCGCCTATTTTGCCACCCATCTGCATACCGACCATGTCGGCGATTTCGCTCAGGTCTGGATCGGCAGCTGGGCCGGCGGGCGCTCCAAGCCGCTCGTCGTCTACGGCCCGTCCGGACCCGAGCCGAAATACGGCACGCGTCACTTCATCCGTTGCCAGATGGACTCGTTCGCCTGGGATACCGACACGCGGCTCGGATTGCTGCCGGATGCCGGCGCCGAGGTCGAGGTGCATGAATTCGATTTCCGGCAGACCGGTGCGGTCTACGACACGAACGGCGTCGTGATCAAAAGCTTTCCCGCCGTCCACATCTATGACGGCCCGGTCAGCTACCGGCTGGAATGGAACGGGCTCTGCTTTGTTTTTTCCGGAGACACCACGCCGAGCCAATTCTTCGTCGATAATGCGAAGAATGCCGACCTCGTCGTGCACGAGGCATTCAATACGGTTTCGCAGTTGATGGAACGCTCGGGTTATGACGAGCGGATGGCGAAAGGCATCGGCACGATCGCGCACACGGCGCCGTCGGAAGTCGGCCACGTCCTCGACGCGGTCGATCCGCGACACGCCGCGATCTATCACTTCTTCAACGACTTCGATACCGCGTTCGAGATCGAGCGCGACGTGCGCCGGCACTATCAGGGCCCGCTCTCGCTCGCGCAGGACCTGATGGTGTTCAACGTCACGCCGCGCGACATTCGGGTCCGCCTCGCGGTGACCCCCGATCACGTGTGGCCGAACAAGGAACGTCACCAGGCGTTCCGTTCCGGCTCGCGCAAGCAACGCCTGCAAATGTCGCGTTGGCTCGCCGACAAGCAGCTGTTTCCGAAATTCTAGAGCATGATCCCGAAAAGTGGGCGCCGGTTTTCGGAAAGGATCATGCTCCAGCGATAACAGCGATAACTGGAATTGGTGCCGGGATGAGAGTTCGGGTAGCTCGTCGCAACCACAGGAGGTGTCATGTTCGGGCTCGATCGTCGCCGGCACGTCGCAATGGCAGCCGCGCTTGCGCTGCTGCCCATAATTCCCGCGCAGGCCCAGACCTATCCCGACCGCCCGATACGCGTCGTGCTGCCGTACACGGCCGGCGGCGTATCGGACGTCATCATGCGCCTGCTGGCGCCCAAGATGGAGGAGAAGCTCGGGCAAAAGCTCGTCATCGAGGCCAAGCCCGGCGCCGCCGGCAATATCGGCACGTTGGAGGTCGCGAAAGCCGAGCCCGACGGCTACACGATCCTGGTCGCGGCGACCAACAATTTCGTCATCAATCAGTTCACGATGAAGATGCCGGTCGATCCGCTCGTGGCATTGACGCCGGTCGCGAAACTGGCCGACGTGCCGCTGGTGCTGTTTTCCAACCCGTCCGTGCCGGCGAGGAATTTCGCGGAGTTCCTGGCTTACGCGAGAAAGAACCCGGGCAAGCTGAATTTCGGATCGCCCGCGCCGGGCACCGTCAATCACCTGCTGCTCGAACGCGTCAAGCAGGTGACCGGGATCGACATGGTGCACATTCCGTTCCGCGGCTCGCCGCAAGGCGTGATGGCCGTTCTGGCGAACGAGATCCAGCTCTTCACCGTCGGCCTCGCGGCCGGCGCCGGGCATCTCAAGGAGGGCAAGCTGACCGCGCTTGCGGTCGCAACCGAGCGGCGATTGCCGAACCTTCCGGATGTTCCCACCATGATTGAAAGCGGGCTGCCGGGCTTCACCGGTGCCAATTGGTGGGGCATGGCCGTGCCGAAAGGCACGCCCGAGCCGGTCATCCGCAAGCTCACCGATGCCGTCTCGGAAGCGCTGCGGGACCCTGCGGTGGTCGCGCGTTTTGCCGCCATGGGGCTGTTGATCCCCAGCGAGACGCCGGCCCAATTCGCCGCCGGGCTGAGAGCGGAAGCGGAACTGTGGTCGGAGACCGTCCGCCGGGGCAAGATCACGATCGAATGAGTTTGTGTCGTTGCGCGTGCGACGCCGTCAGCTGGCGATGCGTGGATTGCGTGGCCGCTGCTTTTGCTGCTCGACTGTAGTGGTGCTCCTCATCCGCCCGTGGGAAGATGAGATAAAGAAGCCCGCTGCTCAGGCGGGCCGCCATCGAGGGCACGGGGAGGGACCATGGGCCGAGACCGCGGCGAGCATCCGATCGTACATCTCGTCGGCAGCATTCCGCTGCCGGATGCCGAGTCTGTGTTCCGCACCGTGTCGCACGCGGTGGGCCCGCACCTTGTGCGCCTGCCCGACGGCGAGACCGGCATCCGCAAGACCTGGATCCGCTTCCTGCAGGACGTGCTCGCCTCCGATCCGGCGATCGAGCTCGCCACGGACGTGCCGCCGTTCAAGTTTACCCAGTGGGACGGCAAGGTCGTGCGCGAGATCCCGCGGCTGCGGGTCAAGCCCGGCGCCGTGCCCGACGCCAAGTCGTTCAGGACCGGCTACGCCGACATGGCGATAGCATCGTGGGGCCTGTTCGAGCGCTTGCAGAAGGCGGGTGCCATTCCGGCCAAGGTGAAATTCCAGATCTCGCTGCCGACGCCGATCGCGCCGATCTACAACAACATGCTGCCTGCGGATCGCGGCAAGGTGCTGCCGGCGCTCACCGAGCACTTCGTCGGCGAGGTCGCCAAGATCGCGAGCGCGCTTCCCAACGACCGCATCGCGCTGCAATGGGACGTGTGCCAGGAGGTGCTGGCGTGGGAAGGCTACTACGAGCCCGGCCCGGCCGATTTCCGCGCCGAGACCATCGGCGTGCTCGCGCAGGTGGGCGACGCGGTGCCCGCGGCGATCGAGCTCGGCTATCACCTGTGCTATGGCAGCCCGGCGGACGAGCATATGGTGCAGCCCAAGGATATGGGCATCATGGTGGAGATGGCGGCCGCCGTCGCCGCGCGCGTCAAGCGCCCGATCCAGTTCTTCCACATGCCGGTGCCGAAAGGCCGCAGCGATGACGCCTATTTCGCGCCGCTCGCGAAGCTCGCGCTCGGTCCGCAGACCGAGCTCTACCTCGGCCTGATCCACCACAACGACGCCGAGGGCGATGCGGCGCGCCTCGCCGCCGCCCGCCGCCACGCCCGCGTCGACGGCATCGGCACCGAGTGCGGCATGGCGCGCGGCGATCCGGCGCGGCTGCCGGGGCTGCTCGCCGCGCATGCCCGCGCCGCGGAGCTGTCGGCGTGAACGGCGCGGCGGCGCAAGCCGCCCGCGAAGCGATGCCGGCGGGTCGGGCGCGGACGGGTTGTTTCGTCAGCCGGGCGTGCATCCGGGGCCAGGATGCGGAATTGCAAACTGCACCGCGCGGCCGATGAGCGCCATCGGCTATCTCGCCATCGGCATCGGGCTCGCGCTAGTTGCGGGGGCAGCGTGGTGGTTCGCCTCTCGATACGGTCCCTGCCCGGTATGGCTACGCTGGCTGGTCGAGCTCGACAACCCGTTCACGCGGACCAACCGCGCGCACGTGATCATCGCGCACCTCGATGTCGCGCCCGGCATGTACGTGCTCGACATCGGCAGTGGTCCCGGGCGCCTCGCCATTCCCCTCGCCGGGGCCGTCGGGGAGACCGGATGCGTGGTCGCGATCGACGTTCAGGCCGGAATGATCGAGCGCGCGCAGCAAAAGGCCCAGGCCGCGAAGCTCGCGAATATCCGGTTTGTTCACGCTGCGATCGGGCGAGGGACGCTCGAGCCCGGCCGCGCCGATCGTGCCGTGCTCGTGACCGTGCTCGGGGAGATTCCCGACCGCGAAGCGGCGCTGACCGAGATTTTTTATGGACTCAAGCCCGGCGGGATCCTGTCGGTGACCGAGGTTGTGTTCGACCCGCACTTCCAACGCCAGGCGAAGGTTCGGCAGTTGGCGAGCGCGGTCGGCTTTCGTCACAAGGCGCTGTTCGGCAATCGCCTCGCCTACACGATGCACCTGGAGAAACCGACGTAGTGGGCATGGCGCTGCTGCCGTACGAAGCCGTCGCGGAGGTTTCCCCGCCTTTGCCCACGCTGCGGATCCTTCGTAGCCCGGATGGAGCGAAGCGAAATCCGGGATTCGTGCCGCGCGGCGCGACCGCCTCCGCATTGCGCGGAGCCTGTCATCGGGCCGCGCTTCGCGCGGACCCGTTGGCTCCATGCGGGCTACTTGCGGGCTACGGTCACTTCACCAGCTTGCTGCTGTAGTCGACCAGGAACGCCTTGATCTCGGGCTTGACGTCGGCGAGCGCCGCCACGATCTCCTGCGCCTCCTCGCCGGACACCAGGATCGGATCGGTTTTGACGACCTTGGCATAGTCGTGGATGAAAGCCTGGTCCTTCCACAGGTCGACGAAGGCGGCTCGCATGATGGTGATGGGCTCGCCCGTGGTCTTGGGCGGCATCAATGCGGTGCGGAACATGGCGACCAGCGGGTCGCTGCTGGCACGCAGCACCTCGTAGGTGAAGCCGGACGGTTTCTTGCCGCCCTTCACCAGGGCGAAGAATTCCTCGAAGGTCGGCAGGTTGGGGAGCGCTCGGCTGCGCGGATAGCTGCCGTCCTTGGCGCGCGGTGCGATCTGCCACAACGGAATGACGATGTTGCCCATCGTCGGCTCCACCGATCCGTACCAGCCCGGCAGCGAGGTATTCGCCATTTGCCCCTGATTCTGCAGGATCGCGGTTTCCACGTCCTTCAGGCCGCGATAGGCGGGGACCGCCTGGTACTTGAGCCCGAGCAGGTCGAGCGAAAGCGCCTGGTTGATGGTGTTGCTGTTCTGCGCGTTGAGGGAGAGCGCCTTGAACTCGTGGGTCTTCATGACGTCGGTTGCGACCTTGATTCCTGGCGGGGTGTCCTTGCGCATATACGCCACCAGCGGGTTCTCCACGCCGGCGATCATGACGAAATCCGAGTAACTGCCGCGCAGCGCCGGATTGCCCACGAGCTGGGCGACGACGTCGAGCGTGAAGAAACCCATGGTGTCGCCGTTGGGTGCGGCCTCGGCGAGCTGGTTGCTGCCGATGATGCCGCCGGCGCCGCCGACGTTCTTGATCACGATCGTCGGATTGCCGGGAATGTGGGCGGGCAGATGTTGGGCGACGATGCGCCCCTCGATGTCGGTCGGACCGCCCGCCGGGTAATTGACGATCATGGTGATGGTCTTGCCCTTGTAGAACTGGGCGAGCGCGGGTTGCGAGCAGACCGCGGGCAACGCGACGGCGAGCGAGGCGAGCAGCATTCTCTTGATCATGGGTCGGATCCCTCTTGAAGGTCTTCGGCGGCGGTCGGCCGCTGCGCGCGTTCCGACCGGCGCCCCTGTCGTCCCCGCCTGCGCGGGGACGATCGTCACTGCCGCCGCCCGATCGGCGGAATTTTTCTGTTATCTCTTCGCGGCCGGTTTCGACCGTTGATCGGTCAGCATCGTGCCGAGCTTGAACGGCTCGAAGGTCGGCTTGTAGGATTTCTCGTCGAGGAATTGCCGCAGGCCGGTATTGTACGAATCCTCCCTGTCGGCGACCTTGATGGCTTTGCCTTTCTCGGCGAGGTAGTCGTAGGCCTGCGCCACGTCCATGGTGCGCACGTGCCGGATGGCCTGCTTGGTCGCGCGCAGCACGGCGGCGCTCTTCTTCATCAGCTTCTCGGCGAGCTCGATGGTCGCAGCCTCGAGCTTCTCGGGTGGAACAGCGTAGTTCACCATGCCGATGCGCGCGGCCTCCTTGCCGTCGAACGGCTCGCCCAGGCAGGCGTAATAGAGCGCGTGGCGCGGCAGCACCATGTCCGCGACCACCTTCGAGACGAGCGCGCCCGGCAGGATTCCCCAGTTCACCTCCGACAGCGAGAAGGTCGCGTTCTCGGCCGCGATCGCGAAATCGCACGCCAGGAGCTGCATGAACGCGCCGCCGACGCAGTAGCCGTGGACCATCGCGATGGTTGGCTTGTCGTAGTTGTAGATGCGCTCCCAGCGCCAGCGATTGGCGGCGGCGGCGGCCTTCTTGCGCTCTCCGGGGTCTTTTTCCAACTCGCGGAAGAACTTCTTGAGGTCCTGACCGGCGCTGAAATTGCCGCCCTCGCCGGTGACCACCACGACCTTGACATTGTCGTCGACCTCGAGTCGTGCCAGCGCGTCGTCCATCTCGTAGTGAAGCGCGGGCGACATGGCGTTGCGCTTTTCCGGCCGGTTGAGCGCCGCCCAGGCGATGCCGTCGTGGACCCTGACCTTCACGAACTCGTACTTGTAGTCGGCCATCGGCGATTCCTCCTGTTTGTGGGTGCGAAGGCAGGCGGCCGCGACGTTGCGGAAATATCCTGCGGCGGGCCCATATCTCTAGAAGAACATTCCGCATTCTCGGCTTCAAGCAGCATCTTTCCCTTGCGCTCTTCGCGCGTCGATTTGTAGCTCTGCGGCCTCGGCATGCCGGACCCCGGCCCGCATGGCATGTCGATTGTTTCGCCGCCGGCGCGGACCTATATCTGGCGGCGGTCGGCCGCGAGGCGCGCGGGCCGGGCAGGCGAACGCCAAGGAGGTCCCATGGTTGCGGTCATCGAGCGGGAGACGACGAGCGAGGCGGTCGAGGCCACGGTCAACTACATCCTCGACAACGGCGAGAAGCTGTTCACCGAGACCGCGGGCCCCGGCGGAAGCGATGTGCGCACCGGCGGCACTGTGGATCCCCGCCGCGTGGCCATCCACAATGCCAGGCTGCACGGCGAGCCGTTTGCGCTCGATCGCGAGGGCTTCCGGTTCGTCCGCCACGACACCGAGATCGCCGATTTCTTCGACGAGGCGGAGGTGCGCCGGGTCTATTACCCCGAGATGGAAGCACTGGTGAAGGCCGAAAGCGGGGCTTCGCGCGTGGTGGTGTTCGATCATACGCTGCGCACCGCCGACGCCGAGCAGCGCGAGGTGCGCAAGATCCGCGAGGTCGTGCGCCGCGTGCACAACGACTATACCGAGTGGTCGGGGCCGCAGCGCGTGCGCGATCTGCTCCCGCAGGAGGCCGACGAGCTGCTCGAGCGCCGCTTCGCCATCGTGCAGGTGTGGCGGCCGATCCGCCATCCGGTCGAGAGCTTCCCGCTCGCGATCTGCGACGCCCGCAGCATCGCGTTCGACGACTTCGTGGTGAACGAGCGCCGCTATCCCAATCGCATCGGCCAGACCTACGCCATCACCTACAATCCTCGCCACCGCTGGTACTGGCTGCCGCGCATGCGCCGCGAGGAGGCGCTGGTATTCAAGGTGTTCAACTCCGCCAAGGACGGCCGTGCCCGCTGGTCCGCCCATACCGCCTTCGAGGACCCCACCTCGCCACCCAACGCGCGGCCGCGCGAGAGCATCGAAATCCGCACCTTGGCCTTCTTCTGAGCCGCACTGCCGTCCCGCGGTCGCGGAGGTTGCAGGGCTCGACCCTATCCATTAACAGCTGTTGCCGAGGAGCGATTCTCTCGCACCTCGGCGAACTATGTGCAGCGCCGTGGTCCCCGCGGCGCCAAGGGCCGAAGGTCCGCGAAAGGTCGTCGATGCGCAAGATTCTCATCATGGGCCTGCCGGGTGCTGGCAAGACCACGCTCGCGACCGCACTCGCGCCGCTGCTCAATGCCGTGGTGTTCAATGCCGACGCGGTGCGCACGAACCTCTCGCGCGACCTCGGTTACAGCCATGCCGACCGCGTCGAGCACGCCCGCCGCATGGGATGGATGTGCGACCGGGTGGTGGAGGCGGGCGGCACCGTGATCGCCGATTTCATCTGTCCGACCGAGGAGACGCGCGCGGCCTTCGGCGCGGCGTTCACGATCTGGGTCGACCGCATCAGCGCGGGCCGCTTCGAGGACACCAACCGGCTTTTCGTCGCGCCGGCGCACTGCGACCTTCGCGTCGACGCCGAGGGCGCGCCGCAATATTGGGCCGAACAGGCGCTTGCGAGATTGCGTCCGACCTTCGACCCGCAGAAGCCCACGGCCTTGTTTCTCGGGCGCTATCAGCCGTTTCACCCCGGGCATCAGCGCCTGATCGAGGAGGGGCTCCGTCGCGTCGGACAGGTCTGCATCGCCGTGCGCGACACGCACGGGATCGACGAGAAGAACCCGCTGCCGTTCTTCGCCGTCAAGCAGCGCATCGAGGCGGCGCTCTCGGCCCATGCCGGCCGCTTCGTGGTGGTGCCGGTGCCCAACATCACCAACATCTTCTACGGCCGCGACGTCGGCTACGCCGTCGAGCGCATCGTCCTCGACGAGGCCACCGAGGCGATCTCCGCCACCAACGTGCGCCGGCTGAGCACCGCGCCGTAATTGTCGGCAGGGCGGCGGTCGGCCGCAATCCTAATTTGGACGAATCGCGCGGCCGCCGCGGGCGGTCGCCTGCGCGCCGCCATCGCCCCCTGTGGCCACGATTGACTACGCATATTGACTACATATCGCATCCGTGCTATCGAAAATCCCGAAGGGAACCCTGGCGCAGCAACGCGCCGCGAGAACGAAGAAGACTGCGTTGTTTGACATCGTGAAGAGGGAATGACGCGAGCGGCGGAGGCCAACGGTTCGGTCGAACGCACTCGCGTCGGCGGCAACGCACTCGGTCCCGGCCGAGGGCGCGCCTCGCTGCGCCCCTTCGGCAAAGGTCCCGGCGGCTGCCTGCGCCGGCACCGAAAGTGAGCGCGCTCGTTTCGTGTCTCACCCGAAGGGTCACTCCAGGGAGTGGCTCCTGTATTTTTCCTGTTATTTACAAGACCGGGTTGCATCCTAGATGGTCGTACCCGCTGGCGTTGTCGCCGTTACGACGCGCGCTCGACCGCAATCGATGTTACGGCTTGATCGGCTCCGCCGGCAGATAGCCCGGCCGGTAGATCTGCTCCGCCGTGAGCTTGTCGCCGGGCACCTCGATGTTCTTGTTGATGAAATCGACGGTATTCTTCATGCGCTCCATGGAGATGTAGCCGAAGCCGTTCTGCTCGACGTCGGGCGTGATGGCGATGCGCTTGAGGATATTGATCTCCTCGACCACGATCTGCGGATCGAGCGCCTTGACGTATTGGATCTCGATGCGGGCCGCTTCCTCCGGGTCGGCGAGCGCATCCTTCCAGCCCTTGAGCGCGGCGCGCACGAATTTCTTCACCACCTCCGGATTCTTCGCCAGGAACTCCTCGGACACGCCGATGGAGTTGGCGTAGATTTCGAGGCCGTAGTCGCCGGCGAACAGGCAGACCGGCTTGGCGTTGGTCACGGCGCGGCGGATGGCGGGCTCGCTCATCAGGAACTGATCGATCGACTGCACCTTGCCGGCGGCGAGCATCGGCACGCGCGAGGCGGCATCGATGTTCACCACCTTCAGCGTCTTGCTGTCCACCTTGTTCATTTCCATGAACGCCGCCCAGATCTTGGGCACGAACGACGCGGTGCTCGAGCCGAGCTCGAGGCCCGCCATCTGCTTGGGCTCGGTGACGTTGGCGCCCGGATTCAAGGAGAAGATGCAGTAGGGCGGCTTCTGGTAATTGGCCGCGACGATCTTGATCGCGGCGCCGGCGCTGCCGGATGCGACCAGGCTCGGGATGTCGATGAAGCCGAGCTGGGCCCCGCCGGTTGCGACGGTGCGGATCGCGTCCGCGGTGCCCTTCGACGGCATGATGGTGACGTTCAGGCCTTCGTCTTTGAAATAGCCCTTGCCGAGCGCCACGTACCAGGGCGCATGGCGGCCCAGGCTGATGAAATCGAGGACGAATTTGAGGTCCTGCTCCTGCGCCTGCGCGGCCGGGGCGAACAGCGGGATCGCGACGGCGGCAAGCGCGGTCACACAGGCGAGCAACGGTCGAAGCATGGATGTCTCCTGATTGGAACAGCCCGATCCCACAGCTAGCGCGCCGCATGCCGGCCGTCACGCCGCCGTTTGACGTGGGAAATATCATAAGATATTTCACGTGATACTCAAGACGGCCCGTCGTGGCGGTGGGCGCCGGATTGGGGCTCCGCGGCTCGCCCTCGAAGCAAGTTTCGGGCCGGCGGACGGTGAGCGAGGGGCGATGGCGTTCGGGGTGATCCGCAACGTGCGCAAGGTCTTTGCGGTCGAGGAGCTCGGCTCGAGCGCGCTCGAACCCGTGGTGGCGCTCGAGGACGCCAGCTTCCAGTTCGGAGAGGGCGAGCTCGTTGCGCTGCTGGGACCGAGCGGCTGCGGCAAGACCACGCTGTTGCGCATCGTCGGCGGCTTGATTGCGAAGTCGGGCGGATCGGTCGCGATCGGCGGACGCGAGATCACCAAGCCGATGGGCGACTACGGCTTCGTGTTTCAGGCGCCGAGCCTGATGCCGTGGCGCAACGTCCTCGACAACGTTCTGTTTCCCATGGAGATCCTGAACAAGAACGACGCGGCGGCGCGCCGGCACGCGCACGAGCTCCTGGAGCTGGTGGGACTTTCCGGCTTTCTCTCGGCGCGGCCGCATCAGCTCTCCGGCGGCATGCAGCAGCGCGTCGCGCTTTGCCGCGCGCTCATTCACCGGCCGCGGCTGCTGCTGATGGACGAGCCGTTCGGCGCGCTCGATGAGCTCACCAGAATGGACATGAACGACCTGCTGCTGCGCATCCGCCACGAAACCAAGGCGTCGGTTCTGTTCGTGACGCATTCGATTTCCGAAGCCGTCTACCTGTCCGACAAGGTCGTCGTCTTCAGCAAGCGGCCGGGGCGGGTGGAGATGGAAATACCGATCGCGCTCGCCTATCCGCGCAGCCACAAGCTGCGCTTCACCACGACGTTCACCACGGCCGAACGGATCGCGAGCGAAGCGCTCGGCGTCGTGGCGCCGGCGGCCGAGGAGGCATCGTTACCATGAGATGGCGCCTCCTTTCGCAGTTCCTGTATCCCGCGGCCGGGGTCGCGCTCATCATTGCCGTCTGGCTGCTGGCGTGCTGGCTGCTCGCCATTCCGACCGTGGTGCTGCCGTCGCCGGACAAGGTGCTGCGCTCGTTGATCATCCGGCGCGATCTCCTGATCAGCGAAGGCTGGGTCACCCTCAAGGAGACCTTGTACGGATTTCTGCTGGCGCTGCTGGTCGGGCTTCCGCTCGCCGTCGCGGTAGCGAACTCGCGGCCGTTGAACCTGATGTTCTACCCGCTCCTGATCGCGCTGCAATCGGTGCCGAAAGTGGCGTTGGCGCCGATGATCCTGGTGTGGCTGGGGACCGGCCTCGAATTGAAGCTCGCCATCGTGTGGCTGGTCGCGTTCTTTCCCGTCATCGTCGACACCGCCGCCGGGCTGCGCGCCACGCCGAAGGAGCTCCTGGAACTGGCGCACAGCTTGAATGCATCGCCGCTGCAGGTCTTCCTCAAGGTTCAGCTTCCCGCCGCGCTTCCATTCGTGGTCACCGGTGCCAAGGTCGCCATCACGCTGGCGGTGATCGGGGCGGTGATCGGGGAATTCGTCGGCTCGAGCGAGGGGCTGGGCTATCTCCTGCTCAGCGCCACCTCGCAGCTCGACACCCCGCTGGCCTTCGCCGCCCTGTTCGCGTTGTCGGCGCTCGGCATATTCGCCTATGCCCTGGTCGGCCTGGGCGAGCGGATGATGTCGTCGTGGCTGCCGCCGGCGCCGGCGCGGCATTGAAGCTCGAGAACCACGGTCCGCAGGTTCGCATGGTCAGATACGCACGAGGACGGCAGGTCGCCGCAACGTCGAGGACCGACGCCCGCAGCGCCGGCGCCATGGATAAAGAAAAAGCCAAGGCGTCCGGTAAGCACAATTCGCTCCTCGCCAAGGCCTACGAGGAGATCAAGGAGAAGATCATCACGCTCTATTTCCTGCCCGGCCAGTACCTCAACGAGGCGGCGATATCGGCCCTCCTCCAGGTCGGCAGGACGCCGGTGCACCAGGCCTTGCAGCGGCTCGAGCTCGAAGGCCTGGTCGAGATCATGCCGCGCAAGGGCGTCGTCGTATTGCCCGACAGCATCTCGGAGATCATCAAGATCCTCGAATCGCGGGCGGCGGTGGAGGCCGAGCTCGCCAAGGCGGCGGCGGGGCGTGTCTCCGCCGAGGACGGCAAGACGCTGCTGGCGCTCGCCAACGCCACCCGGCACCTCAAGAGCGGTCCCGGCATCGACGATTTCATTGCCTGCGACCGGGCCTTCCATCGCAGGCTGGCGGACTGCTCGGGAAATTCCGTGCTGAGCGATTTCGCCCAGCAGCTGCACGAGCGCTCGATCCGCTACTGGTATCTCCATCTCTGGCAGACCATGGACGTGCAGGCCACGACCCGCCAGCACGCCGCGATCGCCGATGCCATCGCCCGGCACGACGGCGAGCGCGCCGCCGCGGCCATGCGCGAGCACATCGACAGCCTCAAGGGCAGATTGATGCAAATCCAGGGCGTGACGCGGCGCCACGGCCCGCCGCCCGCGCGGTGAGCAGGTCCGACAGCAAACGACAGGCAAGGACGACAACGGAGATCAGCGAATGACCGAGCAAAAAATCGCGGCGCCGATGCCGGCCGGCATGCCGAGCCTCGACGAGGTCCTACTGCAAAGCCACGACATTCCATGGCGGGCGAAGTCGCTCCCGGGCGTCTCCGAGAAGATGCTCTGGCGCGACGAAGCGGGCGGTGCGTCGATCGCCCTGATCAAGTTCGACAAGGGCGCCAGCATTCCCGAACCGCATCTGCACGCCTCGAACCAGTTCATGTTCTGCCTTCAGGGCAAGTACGAGTACACCAAGACGGGCGTGACGCTGACGGCGGGATCGTTCTACTGGAACCCGAAGGGCAACGTGCACGGACCGACGCTGGCGCACGAGGAGACGATCGTGCTCGAGGTCTACGACGGCCCGCATTATCCGCAGCGGCCGTCCTGGTACTCCAACGACGAGGACGCCCGCTGATGGCTGCCCGACCGGCCGGCGAGGAGAGCGTTGCGGTCGACGCGCAGCGGCTGACCGCGGCCGCGGCCGACATTCTCGTCGCCGCCGGGATTGCGCGGGACGACGCGCGGCTGGTGGCGGGAGATCTCATCGCCGCCGATCTCGAGGGCATTGCGTCGCACGGGGTGATGCTGCTCCCCATGTATATCGAGCGCATCGACAAAGGCTCGGTGTCGCGGCGCAGCTCCGGCGAGGTGGTCAGCGACCGCGGCAGCGCCATCGTGATCGACGCCGGCAACGCGCTCGGCCAGTTGACCGCGCGGCAGGCGATCAAGCTCGCGGTCGCGCGGGCGCAGGAGATCGGTCTCGCCGCGGTCGCGGTGCGCAACGGCTTTCATTTCGGGACCGCCGGACGCTACGCCCGCATGATGGCCGAGCACGGCTGCATCGGCATCGTCCTGTCGAACACGCGTCCCCTGATGCCGGCGCCGGGCGGCGCCGAGGCGCTGGTCGGCAACAACCCCATCGCGGTCGCGCTGCCCTCGGCCGGGGAATTTCCGGTCGAGGCCGACATGGCGCTCAGCGCCACCGCGATGGGAAAGATCCGTCTCGCCGCCGCGGCCGGGGAGAGCATTCCCGAGAGCTGGGCGCTCGATGCGCAAGGGCGGCCGACGACCGATCCGGCCGCCGCGATCAAGGGCATGCTGCTGCCGGCGGCGGGCCCGAAAGGGTTCGGTCTCGCCTTCGTCATCGACCTTCTCTGCGGTGGCCTGTCGGAGGGCGCGGTCGGCGCCGAGGTGCGGCCGCTCTACGGTGATGCCGCCGAGCCCTACCGCTGCGCCCATTTCTTTCTAGCGATTGACGTGGGCCACTTTGCCGGCAGGCAACGGTTCGCCGAGCGGGTGCGCGAGCAGGCGGCGCGGGTGAGCGCCTCGAAGCGCAGCCCCGGCGCGGAGCGCGTCTATGCGCCGGGCGAGTTGGTCTGGGCCACGCGGCAGGCGAGCGAAGGCGTGTGCCGCCTCGATGCGCCGACCGTGCGGAGCCTGCTTGAGACCGCCGCACGTGTCGGCCTTGTCGATTTCGAATCCATGTTGCTTGCGGCAACAGGAGCCGCAGGCATGGCGACGCAAAGGACGCGGTGAGCCATGCGCGCGCGCTTCGAAGCCAAGGGAGACGTGATCGTGGTGACCGGCGGCGCCAACGGCATCGGCTGCGCCGTGGCGCGGGCGGCGGCGCGGGCCGGCGCTCGCGTGGTCGTCTGCGACCTCGACGCGGCGGCGATGGCCGCGCTCTCCGATGTCTCCGGGATTTCCACGCGGCGTCTCGACGTTGCCGACCGGGGCGAGGTTTTCGCGGTCCTCGGCGACGTCGAGCGCCGTTTCGGCCGGATCGACGGCCTCGTTTGCGCGGCGGCGGTGCAGCCGCGGTCGCTCGTTCACGCCATGGAGCCGGCGGCGTGGGACCGTGTCCTGCGCACCAACCTCGACGGCGTCGTCTGGTGCTACCAGGCGGCGGTCGCCGGCATGATCGCGCGCAGGAAGGGGAGCATCGTCGCCTTCACCTCGGGGCTGGCGCACCAGGGCTGGCCGGGGGCGTCCGCCTATGCCGCGAGCAAGGCGGCGCTGATCGCGTTCGCGAAGAGCGCCGCCAAGGAGATCGCGCAGCATCGCGTGCGCTTCAATCTCATCGCGCCCGGCGTCATCGACACCCCGCAGTATCGCAACGCCAATGCCGGCGCCGACGACGCGCGCTGGCGCGCCTCGGTCGGCGTCGGGCAGCCGGAGGACGTGGTCGGCCCGCTCATGTTCCTGTTGTCCGACCAGGCCAGCATGACCGCGTCAATCATCAGCCGCGACTTCGCCTATGCGGCCCAGGACAACTCACAGCGGGACGAATGAAGATGCGCGACGGGATGAAGCCCATCATCGTTGTCGGCGCCGGCCCGGTCGGTCTCACGACGGCGCTCGGGCTCGACTTCTACCGCCTGCCGTTCGCGCTGTTCGAGGACGACGCGGAGCTTTCGCAGGATACCAAGGCGGGCACCATCCTGACGCGGACGCTGGAGGCGTTTCGCCGCTACGGGGTCGCCGACCAGGTGCTGGCCCAGGCATTGCGCGTCGACGAGATCGGCGATGTCGAGCGCGCCACCAACACGGCGCGGCCGTCCGTGCAGACCGCGCTGCTCTGCGACGATACGCGCTATCCCTTCGTCATCAACATGCCGCAGCATCACCTCGAGCCGATCCTGCGGGAAGCCATCGACCGGCGCCGCCCGGGGGCGCTGCGTCTGCGGCATCGCTTGACTGCGTTTCAACAGCACCGCGATGGCGTGGTCGCAAGCTTCGACACCCCCGAGGGACCGCGCGACGTCGATGGCTCCTATCTCCTCGCCTGCGACGGCGGGCGCAGCACCGTGCGCGCCCAGCTCGGCGTCGCGGTGGAAGGCAAGTCATCCGACGTGCGATGCCTGCTGGTCGACGTCAAGGTCGATCTCGACGTGGCCAATCCGCGCGACTATCCGTATCTCGCCTATTTCGCCGACCCGCGGGAATGGATGATCTTGGTGCGGCAGCCGCACTGCTGGCGCTTCCTCTATCCGCTCGGCCCCGGAGAGCCGGAGCCGACGGCCGCCGAATTCCGCGCCAAGGTCGTTCGTTTCATCGGTGCCGTCGACCGGTTGGAAATCCTCAACACCATTGTCTACCGCATTCACCATCGCGTGGCGAACGAGTGGCGGCGCGACCGCGTGTTTCTCATGGGCGATGCCGCGCACCTGATCACGCCGATGTGGGCGCTCGGCCTCAATACCGGAATTCTCGACGCCATCAGCCTGCCGTGGCGGCTCGCCTGGGTGGCGCGGGGATGGGCGGGCGATGCCCTGCTCGACGGCTATGCGCGCGAGCAGCGGCCGGTCGCCGCCGAGGGCTCCGGCGAAATGGCGGAGGCGGCGCGCAGGTACATGGCGGGAGAAGCCGCCGCCGTGAAGGCGATGTCGGGCACGGCCTGGGCCAATGCCGCGACCCGAACCATGCTCGGGGTACGACTCGGTGTCGACGCCGCCGCCGACTGGTCGATGGTCAAGACCGACCGCGGTCCCTTCCGCGTCGGCGATCGCGTTCCCGACGCCGTGCTGCACGGGCCGGACGGCCGCCCGCTTCGCCTGCACGACCTCGTCGACGACAGCTTCGTTGCGCTGTATTTCACCGACGTGCGGCGGCGCCCCCACATTCCTGCGGACAGTCCCGGCTTGAAGCACTTCGTCGTCTCGCATCGCGATGCCCCGCTCGACGGCGGCCTGCGCGCGCGGTCCCTGTTCGACGTCGGCGACCGGTTTCGCCAGCTCGTGGGTTGCCCGCGCGACACCCTGGTCCTGGTCCGGCCCGACGACCATATCGCCGCGATTACGCCGATGGCGGCGAGCGCGGAGGAGCTCTACCGACAGCAGGTCGGCCACGCCGCGGCCTGCAGCAGCCGATAGGAGAGATCGATCATGGCAATCGAGACCGCGAGCACGCGCAAGCTGGGGCCGATCGGCGACAAGATCCTGTTCGAGAATGAATTCGTGCGCGTGTGGAGCGTGACGCTCGACCCCGGCGGGAAGCAGCCGTGGCACCAGCATCTGCTGCCATACCTGATCGTGCCGCTGACGGAAGGCAAGAACGAGATGACGTTCGACGACGGCCGTGTCCGTCAGACGCAGGAAAAACCGGGAGAGGTGATCTGGCGCGAGCCCGGCATACCCCATGAGCTCGTCAACTGCAGCGATTGGCAATATCGCAACGTCCTCGTCGAAATCAAAACGCCCGCATCATGAGAGTGCGCGGACGGTGCGCGCGGCGCATCGGGTTTTTCCGTCTCGCATCAGGAGCAAGAGCATGCCGAAGAAGCAGATCACCTCGTCGAAGATCCGCCAGCCGTCCGGGCATTTTTCCCACGCGACCATGGTCGAGGCGCGCGGCCGCATGGTCTTCATCTCCGGCATGACGGCGCGGCGCGCCGACGGCAGCATTGCCGGCATCGGCGATATCGAGGCGCAGACGCGGCAGGTGTGCGAGAACCTCAAGGCCGCGGTCGAGGAAGCCGGCGGCGCGATGGACGACATCTGCCGCGTTGACGTCTACGTGCGCAACATGGAGCATTTCGATCAAATTCACAAAGTGCGGCGCGAATATTTCAAGCCGCCGGCGCCGGCCTCCACCATGGTCGAGATCTGCAAGATGACGTCGCCGGACTACCTTATCGAGATCAACGCCATCGCCGTGATCGCGGATTAGCCGAGCGGTCCCTGCATGATCTGATCGGCGTAGGTGTCGGGCGCGGTCTCGATGGTCTGCGGCCATTGCGCTTGCGCGCGCCGGCGCTGCGCCGCCGGGCGCGGGCGGCCGTCCCAACCGATCTGCTCCATGGCGTGATAGAGCTCGACCAGGTGGCCGTCGGGGCCGATCGCATGCGCGGCGTAGTCGATGCCGGGATGCAGCTCGACCGGAAAGCTCTCGATGAAGCGCAGGCCCTGCTGCTCCAGAAACGCGATCGCATCACGCAGTTGCCTGTAGGTTGCGACCGCCATGCCGATGCTCATCAGCGTGCTCTCGGCCTTGAGCCCGAGCTCGGCGCGCAGCGCCAGCGGGAACAGGCCGATGCAGTGGTGGTCCGTCCCGCATCGCAGAAACACGCAGCGATGACCGCGATAGTCGATGTCCTCGGTCTTCGCCAGGCCGAGCAGCTCGGTGTAGAAGCGCTCCGATTGGTCGACATCGGAGACGAACAGCCGGACCGGTCCGATCTTGGTGATCTTGAACGGCCGCTGCAGCATGACGCCGCCCACGCAATAGTCGTAGGGCAGCTCCTCGCCGGGACGGAATCCGGCGGCGAGATCGACGCCACTGCGCTCGCTGGCTAAGATTTCCGTCATCTCGGCGGGCTGCGGCAGCGTGAAGCCGTCGCGCACCGCGCGCACATAGGCCGCCGCCGGCTTACTGCGGCGGTCCCAGCCGATCTGCTCCATGCCGTAGTAGAACTCGACGCGGTGGCCGTCGGGATCGAGCACGTAGAGCGCCCAGTTGCTGCCGGGGAAATCCCGGCCGAGGCGGCTGATGGTCACCTGGTGCCCGGCAAAGTAATCGTATGCGTTGGCGACCTCTTCGAGCGTTCCGACCTGGAAGGAGATCTGATTGACCAGCACGCCGTTCTCGTAGTGCGCCTTGCGAACGCCCTCGGCGGTCGAGGCGTAAATCGCGGCGAGCGAATGATGGTCGGTTCCGTGCGAGGTGAAGACCGCAACCGGCCTGCCGTTGCGCTCGACCGTATCGGTGTGACGAAAGCCGAGCACGTCGACATAGAACCGGCGCGCCATCTCGAGATCGGTCTGCCATAGCGCGAAATGGCCGAGCCTGCGCGCCTTGAACGGCCGCGGCAGCAGCACGCCGCCGACGTCGTACATGCGGGACGTGGAAGTCATGGCTGGCGTCTCCCGTCCGGCCGGCGCCGCGGGCCCGATGTCGCTGCGCCCGAGCCGCGCGCGAGCGCAGGCTTGCCGGCCGTCCTCGCAAGCATAAGGCGTGACCCTCGGTGCGGGCAACGATTCGGGGCGCCCCCGGCGCTACCCACCCGCACGCCTCGGCGGCGTCCCGGCTGGACGGTGGTGCGACGATGCGCGACAATTCGCTTCTGGCGCGGCCGGCAGCAGGGATGGGGAGAAGGATATGAAGCTGACCTATTTCGACGACTACAAGCTCGGCGTGGTCACGGGCGACGCCGCGGTCGACGTTTCGTCCGCGGTGCAAGGCATTCCGCACACCGGTCCGCACGACCTGATCAGTGGCCTGATCGAGCGCTTTGCCGAATACCGGCCGCGGCTTGAGGAGGCGGCGCGGCGCGGCAAGGCGGTACCGCTCGGCGACGTCAGGATCCGCCCGCCGCTGCCCCGGCCCGTCAATATCGACTGCATGGCGGTCAACTACATGGAGGACGGCACGCGCACCGAGCCCGCCCCGATCAACGCCTTTCACAAGTCGCCAAACGCGGTGATCGGTCCCGGCGATACCATGGTGCTGCCCGACGTCCCCGCCACCATCTTCGAGGGCGAGGCCGAGGTCGCGGTGGTCATCGGCAAGCGGGCGAGGAAGGTCAGCGC
This sequence comes from uncultured Alphaproteobacteria bacterium, assembly GCA_963758945.1. Lineage (GTDB taxonomy): Bacteria > Pseudomonadota > Alphaproteobacteria > Rhizobiales > Xanthobacteraceae > VAZQ01. The sequence continues at coordinate 1,229,884 of CAVWXY010000006.1, forward strand.
CGCCGACGCCATGGGCCACGTGTTCGGCTACGTCAACTTCATCGATGGCTCCGCGCGCGGCCTGCCGCCGCCGGGCAACGTCTTTTACCAGATGAAGTCGCGCGACACCTTCGCGCCGCTCGGCCCCTTCCTCGTCACCGCCGACGAGATTGCCGATCCGCATCGGCTGCAGGTGCGGCTGTGGGTCAACGGCGTGCTCAAGCAGAACTTCAACACCAGCGACATGGCGCACAAGATCCCGCGCTGCATGGAGTGGGTCAGCTCCATCCATACGCTCGAGCCGGGCGACGTGCTGGCGACCGGCACCAACCACCGCGGCTTGAGCGCGTTCCAGGACGGCGACGTGGTCGAGCTCGAGACCGAGGGGCTCGGCCGGTTGCGCATTTCCGTGCGCGACGAGCTCAAGCGCAGCTGGGGGCGCGAGACCCGGCTCGACATGGCCAACAAGGGGGCGAAGGAGGTAACAACGCCGCAGCTCACCGGCAAATACGCCGCTGCGCGTGCGTAACGACGTATCGGGAATAGCACTCCTTCGACACACCAACGGCTGTCGTCCCCGCGCACGCGGGGACCCATCGTGCCATGCTTGCTGGCCTCGCGAATATGGGTCCCCGCTTTCGCGAGGACGACACTTGTGAGAGCAGGCGCTCTCGTGCCTCTCCTCTGCCGACTGGCGTTACGAGGATGGCGCGGCGCCCGGCGCGTCGTAGCCCGCCATGAGCTCGTCCACCAATCCGGTCCACTCCTTCCACGGCCCGGCGAGATAGCTGTAGCTGTTCATCACGAAGCCGGGCCCGGCGTAGAATTTCTCGTACTGCATGTGGCGCCCGGCGAAGTCCGATCCCAGGAGGTCCCAGGCGAGCTTGGTGAGCTTCATGCGCGCCTTGGCCGATTGCCCCGGCACCGACCAATAGGTCTCGAACGTCTGCCGCGTCGCGCTGTTGTCGAAGACCGACGCGTCGGCCGGCATCTGGAACACGCCGGCACCCATCAGCTCGCGCACGGTTTCGCAGATCTCGGCATGGTGATTGGTGCACCAGTGCAGTGCGGCATAGACGTAGCGGCGATTGACGGTGTGATAGCCGGGAACCTGGGCCTCGCCGCAGTTGATCTGGCCCATGATCAGGCCTTCAAGCGTCGCCTGCATGGCCGCCAGTCGGCCGAGCGTGAACTGCACCGCCGGGATGTTCTGGACGCTGTTCATCTCGGCGAGCTTGCCGGCCATGCCGACGATCAGGTTGAGCTTGGCGAGGAAGCGGACATTGGCCTGGTGGTTGGCCATCACATGCCCTGGGGTGCGCATGTACATCGCGCGCGTCATCTCGACATTGTCGTGGCAGAACACGCGCTCCCACGGCACCTTGACGTTCTCGAACAGCACAGCGCTGTCGCTCTCGTCGAAGCGCGCGGCCAGCGGATTGTCGAACTCGCTGACGGCGTAGCGCTCGTAGGGCTTGCGCGACCAGATGCTCACGCCGGGGGCGTTGAGCGGCACCACGCAGGTGATCGACTCCTTCTCCTGCCCCGCCGCCACCGGCTGCAGGTTGCCGCACCAGGTCTCGTGGCAGAACACGGAGGCGGTACCGAGCATCTTGAGGCCGTTGATGGTGACGCCGCGGTCGTCCTCGTCGACCACGCGCAAGGTCGGCGGCGTCTCGCCGCCCGCTGCGCTCGTCGGACGCCAGCCCTGCGGATTGGTCACGGTGTGCGAAACGAACGCGTCGTCGCCGCGCATGTGCCGATAGTAGTTGCGGATGTTGTCGCCGAAGCCCTGCCGGATGCGGTCAAACAGCGCCGGGTCCATCACCAGGCCGCTGACGTAGCTCGGGAAGTTGTCGGGCGAGCGCCCGAGCAGGCCGTGCGTCCACGAGGCGATGCGCCAGTGGGTCTCGAACCGCCGCTGCAGGTCTTCGCGCGTGCGCGGCAACAGGAAATAGGTCGAAAAACGCTCTCCGTCCTCTTCGAAGGTCATCACGTCGCGGTTCTCGCTCGCGCGCTTGCGGTCGTAGATCATCGCGAAGGAGCGCGCCGCGTTTCGGAACGCAGGATGGGCGGTGACGTCCTCGACCAGCTCGCCGCCGACATAGACCCGGCGGCCGTCGCGGATGCTCTCGAGATAATCCTTGCCGGTCATCAACATGGCGCACCTCTCGATGCGGGTTCAGATGATGGGGCGGATGCGCGGGCGAGCACGTGCGCATCCTGCGGTGCCCAGGCGAGACGCAACGTGGTTCCGGGCGGCGGCAGGTCGGCTTCGCCCCCCATTCGCCCGGCCAGGAGGCGCGCGCGCAGCGGCAGACCGCGCGTCTTCCCGAGCACCAGAATGGAATCGCCGTAATTGATGATGTCGTCGACCGTCATCTCGAACGTGTTGTCGTCCCCGGCGCTCGCGCCCGCCGCTCGCGGCCGCAGGCGCTCCGGTCGGATCATCAGATCGACGTCGCCTGCCGGCAATGCCTGCGCCACGCGCATCGGTCCGATGCCGGTGAGCTCGACCCAGTGCGGACGCGCCGGATCGGCGCGTCCGGCGAAAAAATTGCCGTCGCCGATGAACTCGGCGACGAAGCGATTGACCGGCCGGTTGTAGACGTCGAGCGGCGAGCCGACCTGCTCGAGCCTGCCGTTGCAGAAAACCGCCAGGCGGTCCGACATCGTCATCGCCTCGGTCTGGTCGTGGGTGACGTAGATCATGGTGATGCCGACCTCGCGATGGATGCGCTTGATCTCCACCTGCATCTGCTGGCGCAGATCTTGTCGAGCGCGCCGAGTGGCTCGTCGAGCAGGAGGACGTCCGGATTGAACACGAGGCCGCGCGCGAGCGCCACCCGCTGCTGCTGGCCGCCCGACAATTCGCGTGGATAGCGGTCGGCGAGCCGGCCGAGGCCCACGAGCTCGAGCATCTTGTGCACGCGTGCCTGCATGTCCTTCCTGGGAAAGCGCCGCATCTTGAGCGGAAACACCACGTTCTTCGCGGCCGTCATGTGCGGGAACAGGGCATAGTTCTGGAACACCATGCCGATATTGCGCTCGTAGGGCTTGCTCAGTGCGAGATCGTGTCCGCCGAGCTCGATGGTGCCGCTGGTCGGCGTCTCGAACCCGGCAATCATCAACAGCGTGGTGGTCTTGCCGGAGCCGCTCGGACCCAGGAAGGTGACGAACTCCCCGCGCTCAACCTCGATCGAGACATGGTCGACGGCGTTGCTCTTGCCGTCGTAGGACTTCACCACCTCGCGCAGGCGAAGATAGGCCACGCGTCATCCTCGCGCCGACGGCCGCGCGACGATCAGCGCGTCCACCACGACGCAGCCGCGCCCCTCCGGCAGCGCCTTGATCGGATTGAGGTCGACTTCGTCGAGCGTGTCGGCGTTGTGATGGGCGAAATCCGCGAGCGCCTCGAGACAGGCGGCGAGGCTCGCGACGTCGGCCGCCGGCCGGCCGCGGATCGCTCCCAGCATGGCCGCGCCGCGGGTCTCGGCGATCATCGCCGCGGCGTCACCCTCGCGCAGCGGCAGCATGCGCAGCGCGAAGTCGCGGGCGACCTCGACGGCGATCCCGCCCAGGCCGAAAGCGAGCGACAGGCCGAAATCCGGATCGCGCGAAATCCCGGCGAACACCTCGATGCCGTCGGCGACGAACTCCTGCAGCAGGAACGCGCCGTCGGACGGTCGCGGCTCGATGCGATCGAGGCGCCCGCGTAGCCGGGCGAAGGCGCGCGCGAGGTCGTCGTCGTTCGCGAGCCCAACCGCGACGAGGCCGAGCTCGGTCTTGTGGGGAATGTCGTCGGAGAGCGCTTTGAGCACGACCGGATAGCCGAGCGCGCGGGCGGCGTGGGTCGCCTCGTCGGCCGTCGTGACGCGGTACTCGCGCGCGACCGGCACGCCGAACGCGGCGAGCAGCCGCTTGGCATCGTATTCGTTGATGGTCCGCCGGGCGGGCCCGGCCGCGAGCAGGTCGGCAAGCCGCGCGCGCCGCGGGCCGGCGACCGTGCGCAGCGGTTTCTGTCCCATCATGTAGCGGCCGACGCGGTCGAGCGCACCGAGCCCCTGGCGCGTGCCGCCGATCTGGACGAGGCCGGCCGCACGCAGCGCCTTGGCCTGCTGGGCGTTCATCACACCGGGGCGCGAGCTCATGAGGTAATAGGGCTTGCTCGACCCCTCGGCGGCGGTCGCCAGCATCTTCACGTTCTCCAGCACGCGCCTGGGGTCGCCGAGCGGGCCCTCGTTGCTGGTGTCGGCGCAATAGACGATCGCGTCGATGCGGTCGCTCTTGTCCACGACCGACATCGCGTGCGGCAGGTTGACGGCGTAATCGCCGTTGCCCCAGGCGTCGAACGGATTGCCGTCGCCGGTGATGCGGCCGATCACGCGTTCCGCCTCGGCACGGTCGGCGGGCGACAGCGGCGGGAGCTCCAAGCCGGCGGCGGTGGCATTGTCGAGGATCAACTCGGCGAGGCCGCCCGAGCCGGTGATGACCGACATGCCCCGGCCGCGCGGCCAGCGCGCGCCCTGGCACACCGCCAGCACCTCGCTCATCTCGTCCAGGTCGTTGACCTCGATGGCGCGATGCGCGCGCAGCAGCTCGGAGAAGACCCGCGATTCCCCGGCAAGCCCGCCGGTATGGCTGGTAATGGCGCGCTGCGTGCGCTCGGTGCGCCCGACCTTGAGCACGACGACCGGTTTGCCGGCATCGGCGGCGCGATCGAGCGCGGCCACATAGCGTTCCGGCTCGCGCACGGTCTCGGTGAAGGTCGCGATGACCTTGGTCGCGGGATCGTCGATGAGATATTCGAGATAGTCGACCGTCCGCGTGACCGCCTCGTTGCCGGCCGAGACCGACAAGCTCATCCCGTAGCGGCGCAGGTCGGACAGGATGGCGATGCAGACCGATCCGCTCTGGGAGACGAAGCCGACATTGCCGGCGAGCCCGTTCGTGTCCATCACCGTCTGCTTGTAGGTGGTGACGCGCGCGGTGGGATTGAGAATTCCCATGCAATTCGGCCCGCAGACGGGCATGCCGGCTTCGCGGCAGAGGCCGGCGATCTCGGCCTGCTGGCGCGCGCCCTCCTCGCCGAGCTCGGCGAAGCCGCTGTCGTAGATGACGGCGGCGCGCGCGCCCCGTTTGACTGCGAGCCGCACCTGCTCGCCAAGCAGCGGCTTGCGGATACTGAACACAACCACGTCCGGGGCCTCCGGCAGGTCGGTGAGGCTCGCATAGCAGACGTGGTTGAGCACGGTCTGATATTTGGGGTTCACCGGATAGATCGTGCCGGAAAAGCCGATGGCGCCGAGTGACTCGATGATCGAGCGCCCGGGGCCGACGCGGTCGGTGGCTCCGACGACGGCGACGGAACGCGGTTTCACCAGCGGGTCAAGCTTCATTCGCCAACCTTTGCGCGGATCGTTGTCGAAACAGCAACGAAAGGAGCACGCCGACCAGCACTGCCCCGGTGAGGAGACTCGACACCACGGCGATGACGGGATCGGATTCGAGGCGGATCGCCTCGAACATCTTTTTCGGCAGGGTTGCGGCGTCGCGACCGGCGATGAAGAGCGCCACCACCGCCTCATTGAAGGAGTGCAGGAAGGCGAACAGGGCGCCGACCAGGATTGCGGGCCGCAGCACCGGCAAGGTCACCCAGAAGAAGGTGCGCAGCGGACCGGCCCCGGCGCTCATGGCGGCGCGTTCGAGATTGCGGTCGAAACCCTTGAGCGCGGCGGCGATCACGAGAAATGCCACCGGGATCGACAGCACGCTGTGTGCGATGATCATGCCGGCATGGGTGCCGACGAGATGCGCGGGGCCGAGGAAGCTGTAGTAGCCGAGCGCGCTCACGATCGCGGGCACGATGATCGGCAGCATCATGAGCAGGTTGAGCGCGCCCTTGCCGCGGAAGCGGTAGCGCACGAAGCCGAACGCGGCGGGAAGCGCCGCGAGGAGCGTGAACGCCATCGAGCCGAAGGCAATGATGAAGGAGTTGGCGGTGGCGTCGAGCCAGGAACGGTTCGCGAAGTATTGCGCGTAGTAGCCGGTCCAGTAGCCCGGCGGCGGAAACTCGAACGAGGTCGCCTTGGAGAACGACATCGGCACGATGATCGCCAGCGGCGCAACGAGGAAGATCGCGGCGAGCGCGGCCAGCACGAGCGGAACGTGCCTCGCCATCGCGGTCAGCCCCACAGCCGGTCAAGGCCGGCAAAGCGATTGTAGACCGCGAGCAGGACGAGCGTGCACGCGAGCAGGACCACGGCGATCGCCGAGGCGAAGCCCCAGGCCAGAAGGTCTTCGATCTGCTGGCTGATGAGCTGGGAGATCATCATGTCTTTGGGCGTGCCGAGCAGGATCGGGGTGATGTAGAAGCCGAGGCACATGGTGAAAACGAGCACGCAGCCGTTGACCACGCCCGGCAGGCTGAGCGGCAGGAAAACGAGGCGAAACGCTGCGAAGGGGCGGGCGCCGAGGCTTTCGGCCGCGCGCAGATAGGACGGGTCGATCTTGCGCATCACGCCGTAGAGCGCCAGCACCATGTAAGGGAGCAGCACGTGCGTCATGCCGAGCGTGGAGCTGAAGGAGGTGAACAGAAGCTGCGGCGGCTTGCCCCATCCGGCCAGCGTGTAGGTTGCCGCGACCGGCCCCTTGTTGCCGAGGATCACCAGCCACGCATAGGTGCGCACCACGAAGCCGGTCCAGAAGCTCAAGCCCACCGCCACCAGCAGGACGATTGCCACGGCATCGTTGCGCCGCGCCATCACGTAGGCGAGCGGATAGCCGAGCGCGAGGCAGGCGAGGGTGACGATCAATGACGTGTGGAACGTGTTGAGCATCACCCTGGAGTAGAGCGAGACGGTGAGGAACCGCCGGTAATGCTCGAGCGACACCGTCGGGTCGGTGATGCTGAGCACGAGCACATAGCCGATGGGAACGACGAACAGGACGACGATGCAGCCCGCTGCCGGCGCCACCAACAGCCATGCGGTCAAGCCGTCGCGGGACGTCAGGCCTCGCCTCCGCACCGCCTGCATCGACGCAGCTTTGCTCATGTCGCGGATCATGTAACATGAGCGGCCGGCTGGAGGCTATCTACCGCTAGTGGTCCTCAGATTCCGAAGTTCGCGATCGCATTGGCCGCACGGTGTGCGCGAACTTCGGGTTCGGGGCGCGAGGCGGGCTCGCCCGCCAGGTTCGCGTCACGCAATTGGAGAATCCGAATGACACCTCGAATTTCGCGCCGCGCAATGCTGGCACTCGGCGCCGGTTCGCTCCTCGGCGCGCCTTCGATCGTCCGCTCGGCGCAGGCGCAGAGCAGGACGGTTTATGTCAATTCCTACGGCGGCGTGTGGGAGTCGTCCTGGCGCAAGGCGTTCTTCGAGCCGTTCACCGCGCGGACCGGGATTGCGATCAAGACCGTGCCCGGCGTCTCCTTCGCCAAGCTCAAGGCGCAGGTGCAAACCAGGAACTTCGAGTGGGATGTCATCAATCTCGGCGACGTCGAATATGCTCAGGCCGTGCTCGAGGGCCTGCTCGAAAAGGTCGACAAGGCTGCCGCCAAGACCGACACATTGCCCCCGCAATTGGTGCGCGAGTTCGGTATCACCAGCTATTCGCTCGGCACCAACCTGGTGTACCGCAAGGACAAGTTTCCGAACGGCGGGCCGCAGAGCTGGGCCGACTTCTGGGACGTCCAGAAATTTCCCGGCGGCCGCTGCCTGTTCGACCGCTCCTTCACCTGCCTCGCCTTTGCTCTGCTGGCCGACGGCGTGCCGGCGGACAAGCTCTACCCCATGGATATCGACCGCGCCTTCCGCAAGATGAGCGAGATCAAGCCGCATATCAAGGTGTGGTGGCGCGAGGGCGCGCAGTCGCAGCAGCTCATCCGCGACGGCGAGGTCGACATGATCGCGATGTGGAGCGCCCGCGCCGTCGATCTGATCGAGGACAAGGTCCCGCTCGAGCTCGTCTGGAACGGCGCGGAAATCTACCAAGCGAATCTCTTGGTGCCGAAGGGCGATCCGAACGCCAAGGCGGCGTGGGAGTTCTGCAATTTCGTCGCGCAGGCCAAGCCGCAGGCGGACTTCGCGATGCTGTTGCCCTACGGGCCGGCCAATCCCGGCGCGCGTGCACTGATGACGGAGGCCCGGCTGCGCCAGACGCCGGCCTGGCCGGACAATGAAAAGGTGTCGTTCAAGCACGACGCCGCCTGGATCGCGCCGCGGCTCGCCGGCATCCGCGAGCGCTGGACCCAGTGGCTCACGACCTGAGCGGGCGTGCAATGTCGGACCTGCCGGCGACAATGGTTCGCTATGACACCGAGGACAAGGTCGGGATCATCACCCGGCTTCGATCTCGGCCACTCGCCGGATCGCGGCAAGGACAGCGGCGCCGCCGGTCCCAACACCGTGATGGACGACGCCGTCTGGAGGCATCACGCTCGGAATGGAGGACGTCATGCCGGGAGACGCCATGCAACCTCGTCCGTCCGACGTATGGGCGGCGGGAGACGCCTACGAACCATATGTCGGACGTTGGAGCCGGCTGGTCGCGCGCGATTTCATCGCCTGGCTCAAGCCCGGCGCGAACCTGCGTTGGCTCGACGTGGGGTGCGGCACCGGCGCGCTCGCGCGGACCATCCTCGCCGAAGCGAGTCCGCGCGAAGTCATCGGCATCGATCCCTCGGAAGGGTTCATCGCCTATGCCCGCCACCACACGCACGATCCCCGCGCCAAATTCCAGACCGGGGAGGCACGCGGACTTCCGGTCGAAGACGGCACGTTCGACGCCGCGGTGGCCGGATTGGTGCTGAACTTCGTCCCCGATCCGGCGGAGGCGGCGGCCGAGATGCGGCGCGCAGTGCGTCCGGGTGGCGTCGTCGCCGCCTACGTCTGGGACTACGCCGGCGAAATGCAGCTCATGCGATACTTCTGGGATGCGGCGGTCGCGCTGGATCCCGACGCGCAGACTCTCGACGAGGGCCGGCGCTTTCCGCTCTGCCGACCGGATCGCCTGCGCGCGCTGCTCGACGGCGCCGGGCTTGAGGCGGTACAGGCGCGCATGATCGACGTGCCCACCGTGTTCAAGGACTTCGACGACTACTGGTCGCCATTCCTCGGCGGACAGGGTCCGGCGCCGAGCTACTGCATGGCGTTGTCCGAAGACCGTCGCAGCGAGTTGAGAGCGCGCCTAAAAGCGACCTTGCCGATGGCAGCAGACGGCGGCATTCGACTGATGGCGCGCGCCTTTGCGGTGCAGGGCGTCAAGGCGAGGTGATCGCGGCGAATGCTCAGCGGAGAGCACTCTGCGAGCGGATATAGCGCGTCGGCGCGAAGAAGCGGTCGGATTGACCGACTGGCCAATAGTCGTATGGTCGTGCCGACCGCCGGATCGCATGGGTTCTCAATCAGGTGACGGGCATGGACGCCATCAAAGTCGGCATCGTCGGGCTGGGCCGCTGGGCCAAGGTGCTCGCGCGGGCCGCGGTGAAGTCGGAAAAGCTCGAGATCGTTTCGGCCTATAGCCGCACGGAGCAGAAACGGCAGGCCTTCGCGCGCGAATTCGGCGTCGCCGCGGTGCCCGATCTCGCCGCCATGCTGGCCGACCCCGCGATCGCGGGCGTGCTGTTGACGGTTCCCAACGAGCAGCACCTGCCGCTCGCGGTCGAGGTCGCAAAGGCGGGCAAGCACGTCTATACCGAGAAGCCGATCGCCAGCACGCTGGAGGAAGGCCTCGCCATGGCCGCGCTGGAGGCGCGCCACGGCGTCACCGTGACGGTCGGCCACAGCGCGCGGCTGATGGCCGGCATCCGCCGCATTCGCGCCGCGATCGACGCCGGCGAGCTCGGCCGCGTCGCCTTCATGGAGGCGAACTTCTCCAACGAGCGGGCGCTCGAGCTCACCCCGCAGACCTGGCGCTGGTATCGGCACCGCGCTCCGGGCGGTCCCCTGTCGCAACTCGCGATCCACCAGTTCGACGTGCTGCACTATCTCGGCGGCGAGATCGCCACCGCCAATTCCGTCGCCTCGAAGCTCTCACCGGTCGGCGCCGAGGTCGACGACCAGTCGATGACGCTCGTCAAGTTCGCCGACGGCAAGGTCGGCTATGTCGGGGCATGCTGGACCTCGCCCGGAGTATTCGCGGTGCGCGTCTTCGGCTCGAAAGGCCTGATGCACTACGAGATCGACTTCGGCACCTGGGACACGCCGGAGCAGCTGCATCGCAGCTCCACACTCTACATCCAGCGCGGCAAGGACGGCTACGCCAAGCGCGAAGCGTTCGAGGTGCCGGAAAGCGACATGTTCCGCGCCGAGCTCGACCTGTTCGCGGACAGCTGCCGCAGCGGGAAGCCGAACGAGCTCAGCGCCGAGAACGGCAATATCGCGCTGGCGGTGGTCTACGCGGCGCTGCGCTCGATCGACGAGGAGGGCCGCGCCATACGCATCGCCGACGTCATCGACTCCGCGCGGCGGCGGCTGGCGGAAAGGAGCCGCGATGCCGCCTAGCCGATTCTTCGCCGACCTGACGCAGCCCGAAATCGCCGCGCAATTCAAGAGCAATCCGCTGGTCATCCTGCCGGCCGGGAGCGTCGAGCAGCATGGCCCGCATCTGCCGACCGGCACCGACACGCTGGCGGCGAACCTGATCGCCGAGTGCGTGGCCGAGCGCATGGACGGCCTCGTGCTGCCGGCGACGCCGCTCGGCGTCACCCCGATGCACATGCCGTTCGAAGGCACGATCACGCTCACGCCCGACACGTTCATGCGCCTGGTGATCGAGACCTGCGCGTCGACGGCGAAGCACGGCGCCCAGTATCTGATGCTGATCAACTGGCACGAGGGCAACATTCCCTCGCTCGCCATCGCCGCCGAGACGCTGCACCGCGAGCACGGCATGAGCGTGCTGACGGTGCAGGCCTGCTACGTGGCGGAGGAGCTCTATGGGGCGAGCTGCAACGGGTTGACGCACGGCGGGGAGATCGAGGCACTCGCCGTGCTGGCGGAGCGGCCCGAGCTCGTGCACCTAGACCGCATCGGGGATTCCTCCGATCACGGCCACGGCCACCGCATGGACAAGCTGCGGCGCACGCGCGGCTACCAGCCGGTCCTGACCGATATCCGTTCGATCGCGCCGACCGGATGGTTCGGCAGTCCGCAGCACGCCACGGCCGACAAGGGCCGCCGCATGGTCGCCGACATCGCCGACGCCATCGCGGCCGAAGCCGCTGCGATCTTCCGTCAGCTCGACGCGGTGCAAGGCGGCACCGCGGAGATCAAGCAGCTTCGGCAGGCGGGTTGATGGCGCGTCTCATCAAGCAAGCGCAAGCCAAGCGCCTGGGCCTGCCCGGGCGCACGTCGCTCGAGCCCGTCTCGGGCGAGATCGGGTCGCGCGTGACCATGCGGATCGCGGAGATTCCCGTGCCGAAACCGGGCGAGAGGCGCGGCCCGCATCTTCACCGCGATTTCGAGGAATGCATCTACGTGCTGACGGGGGAGGGGACGATGCACGCCGAGAGCGGCGAGATCCCGATCAGGCCCGGTGACATCGTGCTCGTTCCGGCGGGCGAGAAGCACATGACCCGCAACACCGGCAACGTTCCGCTCGTCCTGGTATGCTTCTTTCCGGTGCCCGACGTCACCGCGGGGACGGTGGAATTCCCGAGCTCTTGAGAAGCCAGCGACAATGGCCAGCGACGTTCTTTGCCTGCGGCCGGAGGCGGACTTCGCGCGCGTGGCCGCGCCGCCGCCGGCGTCGCTCGAGGTGAGCTACACCAGGCCCGACGATCCGGCGCTGCGGCAACGCCTGAGGGAAGCGGCGGCTTTGGTCATCCCGGCGGTCGGGCCGAAGCTTCCCGGCGCACTGTTCGAGGGTTGCCGCCTCGCGCTCGTTCAGGTCACCGGCGCCGGCGTCGATCGGCTGGATGCGGCGGCGCTGACCCGGCTCGGCGTCCCGGTGGCGAACGTTCCCGGCGGCAGCAACACCGCCGTCGCCGAATATACCGTGACCGCGGCCTCGCTGCTGCTGCGCCGCTTCGCCTGGGCGCATGCGCAGATCGGCCAAGGCAACTACGTGAACGCCCGCAGCCGCATGCTGGCCGACAATCTGGCCGGGCTGGAGGACCTGCTGGTGGGGGTCGTCGGTTTCGGCACCATCGGCGTGGCGGTCGCACGCGCCTTCCACCGCATGGGCTGCCGCATCTGCTTTCACGATCCCGCGCCGCGCGATCCCGACGCGGCGCCGGCGCTAGGCGCCCGAGCGATGTCGCTCCATGAGCTGCTGGCGGCCGCCGACGTGGTGACGCTGCATGTGCCGCTCGCTGCGCAGACGCGCGGGCTGATCGGGGAGCGCGAGCTCGCCATGATGAAGCCGGGCGCGATCCTCCTGCAGGCGTCGCGCGGCGGCATCGTCGACGAGACGGCACTTGCCGCCCATCTCGCCTCGGGACATCTCGGCGGCGCAGCCGTCGACGTCTATTCGGCCGAGCCTCCCCCGGCCGATCATCCGCTCATCGCCTTGCGCGGGGAGGGTGCGAGCCGGCTGCTGCTGACGCCCCATATTGCGGGGGTCACGCGCCAAGCCTCGGCGCTGCTCTTCCGCTCGGCCTGGCAGAACGTCGAGCGAGTCTTGGTCAAGGGCGAGCCGCCGCTGCATCGGGTCTATTGAGGCGTTTGGTTGCGCTCGGGGTTAATTCATCGGCACGTTGGCGCGCTTGACCACCTCGCTCCAGCGTGCGACGTCGTTTCTCACCTGCGCGCCGAACTGCGCGGGCGTGCTCGCGATCATGTCGTAGCCGAGCGTCTTGATGCGCTCCTTGACGTCGGGACTCGCGAGGATGGCGATGATCTCGCCGTGGAGCTTGTTCACGATCGCGGGATCGAGACCGGCCGGTCCCAGCAACCCCGCCCAGTTGCCGACCTGAAAGCCCTTGAGCCCTTGTTCGTCGATGGTCGGCAAGTCCGGGAGCAGCGCCGATCGCTTGCTTTCCGCCATGGCGATGGGACGCAGGCGATCCGAACGCTCCGAGAGCATGCCGGGTACGCTCGCGAACATGGCCTGCACCTGGCCGCCCATGAGATCGATGAGCGCGGGATTCATGCCCTTGTTGGGGACGTGCACCATCTCGATGCCCGCCATGCTCCTGAACAGCTCGGCGGCGAGATGCGAGGCGCTGCCGACGCCGGCGGAGCTGTAGCTGAGCTTGCCGGGATGGGCCTTGGCATAGGCGATGAACTCTTTGAGGTCGTGGACCGGCAGCGACGGATGCACCACGAGTGCGTAGGGGCTCACGGCGACGTTGATGATCGGCGTGAGATCCTTGCCGACGTCGTAGGGCGGCGTCTTGTGGACGGCGACCGTCAGCGAGAGGCTGCTCGGGGTGTAGAGCAGCGTCGTCCCGTCATTGGGCGAAGCGATCACCGCCTTGGTGCCGATGACGCCGGCGGCACCGGGGCGGTTCTCGACCGTGAACTGCCGGCCGAGCCGCTCGCTGAGCTTCTGCGCCAGGAGCCGCGCCATCACGTCGACGCCGCCGCCGGCCGCAACCGGCACCACCACGCGAACGGGTTTGTCCGGGTAGTCCGCCGCGGCGGCGGAGCCCGCGGCGAGCGAGAGCATCAACGTCAGAACGGCGAAAACACGAATCATGTGATCCTCCCGCGCGAACATCTCGGCAGAATACCATGGACGCCGCGCCGCTGTCGTCAATCTCGACGCGCTACGGCCGCCGGGCGATGAAGTCGATCTCGACCTGCGCTCCCTTGGCGAGCCCGGTCACGCCGATGCAGGTGCGCGCGGGCCGCCTGTCGGGCGGAAAATAGGACGCGTAGATCCTGTTCATGGTCTCGAATTCGCGCATGTCGATCAGGAAAGCCCGCGCCGCAACCACGTGCTCGAGGCCGAGGCCGATTTCCGCCAGCACCAGCTTGAGATTGTCCATCACGCGCCGTGTCTGCGCCTCGATACCGACCGGAAGCGGGTCGTCCGCGCGCTCCGGGTTCTCCGGAATTTGCCCGGTGACGAACACCCACCCGTCGGTTTCGACCGCGTGACTGAACGGCGCCACCGGTGCGGGAGCACGGTCGAGCATGTGGTGAATGATCGCACCCATGAACGCGTCTCTCCTACTGCTCATCGCCGCATCGAATCGAGACTAGTTGCGCCGTCTTGCGCCGTCCAGGCGCGGCGCGGGTGAATTGGAGAAGCATGAGGGCGCCCTGCTGTCGCGGCTTGGTGCGCCGCCGCGAGCTTCCGGACTTGCCCCGCGGAACGGGGTCTCCGTGACACCCGTTCGAGTTCGAGCGATGTGGAGCCGGGGCATCCAAGTGATATGGTAGGGCTCCGATTGAGATTCTGACGATCCACCTCGATGGCATGCATCGGCTGCGGCTTCGAGCTACCACCGGCCTTCACCTTCTGTCCGAGGTGTGGGGTCCGGCAGCCGAGTCTTTGCCCGGCCTGCGGCTTTGGGTGCGAGGCCGATTTCGCATTCTGTCCCCGCTGCGGGGCGGCCCAGGGTTCGGATGCCACAGACGGGAGATCGCGCGGAGCGGGCGCGGCGAGTATCGCCACGCCGCCGGCCTCGCAGCAGTCGAGCGCAACCCCTCAGTCGGCCGGGCCTCAAGCCCGTGGCGAGGCGGACCGTCGGCGGGTGACCGTGCTGTTCGCCGATGTCGCCGGTTTCACCACGCTCGCGGAGCGGCTCGACCCCGAGGACGTCCGTGCGTTCCAGAATGCCCTGTTCGAGACGCTCGCCCAGGCGGTCAAGCGCTACGACGGTTTCGTGGAGAAGTTTGTGGGCGATGCCGTGATGGCGGTGTTCGGGGCACCGGTCGCCCATGAGGACGATCCGGAGCGGGCGCTGCACGCCGCCCTCGACATGCTCCGACGCAACGCGCGGCTCAGCGAGCAATGGGCGGAGCGGGTCGGCCAGCCCGTGCGCCTTCACATCGGCGTCCACACGGGCCCAGTGGTGGCGGGCAGCTTTAGCAATGCGGCGGGCGAGACCTATGCGGTGACGGGCGACACGGTGAATACGACCGCACGCCTCCTGGCGGCGGCCTCGGGGACGATTCTGGTATCGGATGCGACCCACGCGCTGACGCGGCATCGTTTCGCGTTCGAGCAAGGTCGCGAGCTCGCGCTGCGCGGCAAGTCGGAACCGGTCTTTGTCTACCGCCTGCTGGGTGCGCTCGCCGAACCGCGATCGGCGCGCGGGCTTGCCGCGCATGGGCTGATGGCTCCGATGATCGGGCGAGCCGACGAGCTCGACCAGCTTGTGGCGGCCTTCGACCGCATGCAGCGGGGCCAGGCCCAGGTCGTAAGCCTGGTCGGAGAGGCCGGAACGGGAAAGTCGCGACTGATCGCCGAGTTCCTGAAGTGGCTCGAGGCTGATGGCCGGCTCGCTCGCATCGCTGTCCGGCGGGCCGCTTGCTCGTCTCTCGGGGAGGCCACTTACGGTATCTTCAGAGCGCTGTTCCGCGAAGCCTACGACGTGGAGCCGCACGATTCGCTCGATGTCGCCCGGCAGAAGCTGGTGAACGGCCTGCGGTCGCTTGGCGCCCCCGTCGGCGTCGTGGACGCCATAGCTCCGGTGCTGTGCTCCTTGCTCGGAGTGGAGGAGACCCGGCCCCGTGATGTCGAGCCCGAGCAGCTCAAGCGCCAGATCGTATTGGCCGCGCGCACGTTGGTCGAATGGCGCCTGCAGCAACAGCCGCTGCTCATCGTTGTCGAGGATCTCCACTGGGCGGACGCGGCGTCGGTCGAACTGCTGCGGGACATCATCGATCATCTGGCGGACCGGCCTTTGATGGCGCTGTTCTCGCATCGCTCCGAGACGCGCCCACCCCTCGCGGCCCGCGCTGCGCAGTCCGTGATCCGGCTTGCTCCCCTTTCTCTCGGGGAGACGCGGGAGTTCCTGGGCGCTTTGTTCGGAGCGGTGGATGGCGATTGTTTCGCCCAGGTCCAGCATTTCGTCGTGACGCGGGCCGGTGGCAACCCGCTGTTCGTCGAGGAGATCGTACGCAGCCTGGTGAGCGAGGGCGTGCTGGCCCGCCACGGTGATCGCTGGGCGTGCGCAGCAGCTTGCGAGCCGGCGAGCGTTCCGCCCACGCTGCACGGCCTGCTCCTCTCCCGCGTCGATCGGCTCCCCGCCGAAACGCGGCGCCTTCTGCAGGAGGCGGCCGTGCTGGGGGAGGTGTTCGAGGAGCCGCTTCTGCGGGCGATCGCGTCCAACCCTGCGACCGCCGAGGCGGCGCTCGACCGCCTCATCGACTCCGACCTGATTCGGCAGGCCGGTCACGGCAGCGAAGGCAATCGCTATTCCTTCACGCATGCGCTCGTGCATGAGGTCGTTTATCAGAACCTCCTGTTGTCCCGCCGCACCGAGCTCCACCAACGCGTCGGCTGCGCGCTCGAGCGCGCGAGCGGTCCTCACCCGGAGCGACTGAGCGATCTGGAAGCGCTCGGCCATCACTGGAGCCTTGCTTCGGACAAGGGCAAGGGCGCGCGCTACCTGATGGCCGCGGGCGATTGGGCGCGGGCGGTCTATGCGAACGAGGATGCGATCCGCCATTACGAGCGAGCCCTGCGCACGCTCGCCGAATGCCGGAGTTGCGACGATCAGGCCCGCGTCGTGCGCGAACGGCTCGCGGATCTGCTGGCGCTCGCGGGTCGGCGGGACGAGGCCCTCGCATATTACGAGGCCGTGCGCGCGGAGCTCGAGGCCTCTGCGGATCGCGCGAGCGCGGCGCGTCTGCACCGGAAGATCGGGGGGCTGCACTGGGAAGGCGGCGATCGCGAGCGCGCCGGCGCCTGCTTTGCGTCGGGTCTCGAGCGGCTGGGGGAGGAAGGCAACCCGATCGAGCGCGCGCAGTTGTTCCAGGAGATCGGCCGGCTCGCATTTAGGGGCGGCGACAACGCCGGCGCCATCGCATGGGCCGAGCGGGCGCTCGCCGAAGCGGCGCGCGAGGAGGAAACCGCCGCCGATCCCGAGCGCACCCGCGAGGCGGCCGCGACGCGAGCGCACGCCTTCAACACGCTGGGCGTGGCGCTCGCTCGCACCGGCCGCCTGGTCGAGGCGGTTGAGCAGATCGAGCAAAGCGTCGGATTGGCTGAAATGCACGATATGCTGCAGGCGGCGTGCCGCGGTTACGCGAATCTGAGTGTGCTCTACAGCTCGCTCGACCCGCGCCGGAGCATCGAGACCTGCCGGCGAGGGCTGGAGACCGCGAAGAAGGTGGGCGATCTCGCGTTCCAGTCGCGGCTCTATGCGAATCTTGCGGTGGCCTATTGCGCATTGACCGATCGATGCGAAGCAGAGGGGGTCGAAGCAGCGCAAATCGCGGTCGACCTCGACCGCCGACTCGGGCTCCTCGATCATTTGGCGGTGCCGCTGATTGTGCTGGCCCAGATCCATCAGTGCCACGGCGAGCGCGCCCTGGCCTTCGCTCGGTACGAGGAGGCATTGGGTCTGGCCGAGCAGGTCGGAGAGCCGCAGCTCCTGTTTCCCTGCTACGACGGTCTCGCCACCCTGCATCTCGATGCCGGGAACCGAGCTTTAGCCGAGCTTTACCTGGCGAAGTCGCACGAGGTCTGCCAGCGCGCCGGCCTCGAGCCCGACTCCCTTATGGTCCTGCCGTTTCTCCATTAACCTGTGCGAACAGACTCCGGAGGCACAGATGAACACGACTGAACCGCGCGCACCGGTCTCCCCGGGGGAGGCCGCGCCCGACTTCGCGCTCCCTGCGGTGGATGGGACCGGGACCGTGTCGCTCGCCGACTATCGCGGCAGGAACTCGCTGTTTCTCGCCCTGTTCATTGGGCTGTGGTGTCCGTTCTGCCGGCGGGCGATCGCCCAGATGGCGGCGACGGAGCGCGAGCTCAAGGCGCTGGGGGTGGAGACGCTCGCAATCGTGGCCACGGCGCCCGAGAACGCTCGCCTCTACTTCAAGTTTCGCCCGTGCCACCTGCGCTTGGCCGCCGACCCCGCGCTCTCCACGCATCGCGCCTACGGGGTGCCGAAGCCGGCGACGACGCCGGAGTTCATGAATGCGCTCGAAACGACGCGGATCAATCCCGACGGGGAGTTCCCCGAGCCGCTGCCGATCCCCGACGCCGCCGCACTTGTGGGTAAGTTCGACGGCTACACGGAGACCGAGACCGATCGCGCCGACGTGGAGCGGCAATGGCCCCAGCTCAAGGGTCAGTTCCTCATCGATCGTGACGGCGTCGTGCGCTGGTCCAATATCGAGTGCGCCACCGAGGGCTTGGCCGGGCTGGGGAAATTCCCGTCCGCCGGCGCAATTCTCGCTGCCGCGCAGGCCCTGCCGCGCGGCTGACCGGGCGGATCACCCCGCGGCACGCGCTCGTTCAGCGGGCGAGGTGCGCGTTCCATCCGGGCCGGTTGCCTCCTCCGCCGTCATTCTCGTTCGGACAATCGCCGATGGCGTTTGCGGCGTTCGTCTGTCGATATCCTACGGAATCGGCAACAGCGGCTTTTGTCCGGCGTGCAACTGCATGTCGACGGCGGCGAGCAGCGCCGCAGTGCCGGCGTAGTTGCCCATCAGCATCACCAGCTCGATCAGCTTGTGCGGCCCGAACAGCGCCTTCACCCTGGCGAAGGTTTCCACTGCGGGTCGATATCTGACGGCATGTTGGCTGGCATCGTCGGCGACGTGCCGGCCGGCGTCAAGGTCGGCGGCACACGATGGCGGCGATAAGGGTGCGCGTCGTCAAGAAATGATGGAGGCAGCCAAGCGCATCCCTGGCGGGATGCGCTTCGGAGGAAAACTGCCCGCTATCTGAACGCGACCCGCCACGCGTTCTTGAATGCGGGCCAGGGCCTGAGCGGATAACGCCGGTAGATCCCGTAGTGCAACAACAGCCGTTCGAGGAATGACACGCATCGCCTCCAGGTCTTCGTGTCCAGCCTAACGCGGGGACCGGCGCGAGGGTTCCGGGCTTTCGTTAAGGCCGGCCAGGAGTAATCGACCCGGTCTCCCGGCCGGCCGAACCTTATGGAGTCTTACCCAGCGACAGACCAAATCTCCTAAAGGTCTTCTACGCAGGGGCACAAAACGCAGCCCCGTCGAACTTGTAGGAGCGACCTGTTTCGCTTTGATGACGCCGATGCGACATTGCGATGCGGGACCTGTCGTCGCGGCGTAGGGCAGGGGTCCGGTATCGTCGCGCCGACCGATCCGTTAGATCGACGGGCCGATCGTGCCGCGGCAGTCGCCGAAGCCGATGGCCGCGAAGCCCTCGTGGCGGCAGCGCGCGCGCATGATGACGGTGTCGCCGTCCTCGAGGAAACGGCGGGTTTCGCCGGATACGAGCGAGACTGGCCGGCGGCCGCCGGCGGAAATCTCGAGCAGGCTCCCGAGGGCGCTGTCGTCGGGGCCGGAGATCGTGCCGGTTCCGAAGAGATCCCCCGGCTGCAGATTGCAGCCGCCGCCCGTGTGATGGGCGACGAGCTGGGCCACGGTCCAGTAGAGATGCCGCGCGCTGCCCACCGACAGCCGCTGCGGCGGGAGCCCTTGCTGCTGCAAGACCGGCGTGAGCAACAGCACCTCGAGCTCGATATCGAGCGCGCCGGCCGCCTGGTCGTGCGAATCGAAGAGGTAGGGCAGCGGCGGCGGGTCCCCGTCCGGACGCCGCACCTGCGCGGCGCGGAACGGTGCCAGCGCCTCGGGCGTGATGACCCAGGGCGAGACCGTGGTGAGGAAGCTCTTGCCGAGAAACGGCCCCAGCGGCTGATATTCCCAGGCCTGGATGTCGCGCGCAGACCAATCGTTCAGGAGGCAGAACCCCGCGATGTGGCTCGCGGCCTCGGCGATGGGGATCGGCGTGCCGAGCCCGTTGCCCGGACCGATCCAGACGCCGAGCTCGAGCTCATAGTCGAGATTGCGCGCGGGGCCGAAGCTCGGAACCGATTCCGCCGCTGGTTTGCGCTGGCCGTTCGGGCGGCACACGCTCGCGCCCGACGCCCGGATGGAGGAGGCGCGGCCGTGATAGCCGATTGGCACGTATTTGTAGTTCGGCAAGAGCGGGTTGTCGGGGCGGAACAGCTTCCCGGCATTGGTCGCGT
This sequence comes from uncultured Alphaproteobacteria bacterium, assembly GCA_963758945.1. Lineage (GTDB taxonomy): Bacteria > Pseudomonadota > Alphaproteobacteria > Rhizobiales > Xanthobacteraceae > VAZQ01. The sequence continues at coordinate 1,249,949 of CAVWXY010000006.1, forward strand.
GATGAATGCCGGCGAAGAAATCCGTGTAGTCGCCGACGGCGGCCGGGAGCTCGAGGCGGCAGTCCTCGGCGCGGCGGACGAGCCGTGAGCGCAACGGTTCGATGCGGGCACGGTCCGGTCCCTCGGCGTCGAGAATCTCGCCGAGGCGGCGGCGCAACGCGCGGCGCGCCTCGCCGCCGAGCGCGAACAGCGGATTGAGCGTCGCGCCGGACGCGGCCAGCGCGGCCTGCGCCGCAGGGCCGTCGAACAGCCCGAGTTCCAGCGCCGCGGCGACGTCGAGGATGTCGTCCCCGATCGCGACGCCGCCGCGCGCCGCGCCGCCATCCGGCGGAGTGAACACGCCGAGCGGCAGGTTCTGGATCGGGAAATCGGCGTGGCCGTTCGCCGACGTGATCCAGCTGCGCCGGTCAGGTGAGTGGGTGTCATCGATCATGGGGGCAACTCTGACGCCGGGGGATATTAGCGCATCGCCGCCGGGCAGCCAGAGCGCAGGGGACTTGCTCCACATGACAGGCGCTGCTGCCGCGGTGCCGCCGAGCGCGTCACGAGATAGATTCCGAGCGCCACCGGCACAATGCCGATGAGATCGGAGAAAGCGACGTGCTCGCCGAGCAGCAGCCAGCCGAACAGCATGCCCAGCGGCGGCATCATGAAGTGATAGGCGCTCGCCGCCGTCGCTCCGGATGTGGTCAGGAGGTGAAACCAGATGAGATAGCCGACGACCGAGACGAGCAAGGCGGAATAGGCAAGCGCGATGACGAGGCGCCAGCTCGGCACCACCTCGCCGACGCTCTCGAGCGTGAAGGCGAACGGCACGAGCACGAGACCGCCGGCCAGGTTCTGCACCCCGTTGCCGATCCACAACCCGCCGTTCGGGGCGAGCCGCTTGAACAGAATCGTGCCGCCGACCATCGAGAGGAGCGCCGCGACCGTGAACATCATGCCGATGGGGCTGTCGACGCCGCCGACGATGCGGCCCTCGACGATGAAGGCGACGCCGCCGACGCCGAGCAAAAGGCCCGTCGCCTTGCGCCAGGTCATGCGCTCGTCCAGGACCACCGCGGCCAGCAGCGCGGTCAATACCGGGTTCGTGCTGATGATCAGCGCGGAGAGGCCCGACGAGATGCTGCGCATCCCGGCATAGTTCAGGCCGAGATAGAGCGCGTTGTTGACGACCCCGAGCCCGGCGAGCGCGATCAGGTCGCGGCGGGCGAGGCTGCGCCAGTTCGCGTCGCTCGCGGCGGCGACGCCGAGCACGACCAGGCCGGCGATCAGGAAGCGGGCGGCCAGCAGCAGCAGCGGCGGGCAGTCGGTCAGCGCGAGCTTGGCCGCCGAGAAGGCCGAGCTCCAGAGGAGGCAGAACGTCACGACCAGGATCGGGAGCGGTATCATGGTAATTAGAGAGGGGGCGGCAGAGCGGCCGAGGCGCATGGGAAATCTCCTTGCGCCCGATGTAGCCTCGGCGCTTGGCATTTAGAAATTAAATGATAGGATTGATCTCAGTGGAAATATAAATGACAGCGCGCCCATGCTTGATCTCGACCTGCTCCGCAGCTTCGTCTCGGTGGTCGATGCCGGCGGTTTCACCCGCGCCGGCGAGCGGGTCCACCGCACCCAGTCCACGGTGAGCCAGCAGATCCGGCGCCTGGAGGAGATATGCGGCCGGCCGCTGCTGCATCGCGACGGCAAGCGCGTCACGCCGACCGAAGAGGGCGAACGCCTGCTCGCCTATGCGCGGCGCATCCTCGCGCTGGCAGCGGAAGCGCACGACGTGGTCGCGCGCCCGGCAAGCGAGGGCGTGGTGCGGCTCGGCATGTCGGAGGACTTCGCCGCCCATCGTCTGACTGCGATGCTGTCGGAGTTCGCGCGCTCGCGCCCCGGCCTGCGCCTCGACGTGCGCTGCGGACTGAGCGTCGATCTGCGCCACGCGCTCGAACGCGGCGACCTCGACCTTGCGCTGTTCAAGCGCGATCTGGGCGAGAGCGGCGGCGTCGCTGCCTGGCCCGAGCGGCTGCATTGGCTCACCAGCCGCCGCCATCCCATCGATTTCCGCCGCGATCCGCTGCCGCTCGCCGTGTTCGAACAGGGGTGCCTCTACCGCAACCGCGCGATCCACGCGCTCGAGGCTGCGGGTAGGGCCTGGCACATCGCCTATACGAGCCCGAACCTTCTCGGCATTCAGGCCGCGGTGTCGGCCGGCCTCGGCGTCAGCATCCTGCCGGAGGTCGCCGTTCTGCCCGAGCACCGCGTGCTCGACGTCGACGACGGCTTCCCGCCGATCACCAATACGGAAGTGGCGCTCGTCGCGGCGCCCGAGGCGAGCCCGGCCACGCGCCGTCTCGCGCAGGCGCTGGCCGATTTCTGCAACACCGCCGATCCGCGCGTGGCGGCATGAGGTGATCAGCTCCACATCCGGCGCAACCGCGCGCCGACGTCGACGGGTGCGAATCTTTGCCGTTGCGCCGATGCCGTCGCGTCGGCGGGCGGCCAGGCGCAGCTTTCGAAGCGGTCGAGCATGGCGGCGGCGATGAACCGCGTGCGCGCGGCATAGACGTGACGGTCACCGCCCGCGCGTTGCTGATGGGCGAAAAATCTCTGCGGCATGATCAGGTGCAGATGATCCCTGGCGCGGGTCATCGCGACATAGAGCAGGCGGCGCTCTTCCTCGATCTCCGCCGTGCTGCCGGTGGCGAGGTCCGACGGAATGCAGCCGTCGATCGCGTTGAGGATCAGCACCGCCTTCCATTCCTGACCCTTGGCCGAATGGATGGTCGAGAGGATCAGATAATCCTCGTCGAGGAGTGGCGTCCCGGCCTCGTCGCTCGTGGCGGCGGGCGGGTCGAGCGTGAGCTCGGTGAGGAAGCGTTGGCGCGTGGGATAGGTGGACGCGATCTGGGCGAGCTGAAGCAGGTCGGCTTGCCGCATGGCGGCATCGTCATGGATGCGTTCGAGATGCGGCGCGTACCAGCGACAGACGAGATCGAGCTCCGCCGGCCATCCCAGCGAGGCGCCGTGGACGAGCCGTAGCGTTTCGGCAAAGGTCGGCCAATGCTCCGCGGCCGCGGCTGGTGCGGGAAAATCGGCGACGGCTTCGATCGCCGCGGCCGTATTCATGACGCGGTCGAGCAAGCGTGCCGCCGTCGCCGGCCCGGCGCCCGGAATGAGCTGAATGACGCGGAAGCCGGCGACGCGATCGCGCGGGTTCTCCGCCCAGCGCAGGAAGGCCAGCACGTCCTTGACATGCGCGGCTTCGAGGAATTTGAGGCCGCCGAACTTCACGAACGGGATGTTGCGGCGGGCGAGCTCGATTTCGGTGAGGGCGCTGTGGTGCGACGCCCGGAACAGCACCGCCTGCGCCTTGAGCGCGACGCCCGCCTCGCGGTTGTGCAGCACCGTGTGCGCGACGTAGCGCGCCTGGTCGGCCTCGTCGCCCACGCTGACGAGCCGCGGCCGTTCGGCCGAGATGCGATCGGAGCGCAGAGTCTTGGCGATGCGCTCCTGCGCCGGTTCCATCACCGCGTTGGCGGCGGCGAGAATGGGCTGCGTCGAGCGATAGTTGCGCTCGAGCGCGACGATCTCGGCGCGCGGACTGAAATGACCGGGAAAGTCGAGAATGTTGCGCACCGTCGCCGCGCGGAACGAGTAGATGGATTGCGCATCGTCGCCCACCACGGTGAGGCCCGCGCCGTTGGGCTTCAGCGCCAGCAGGATCGAGGCCTGCAGGCGGTTGGTGTCCTGATATTCGTCCACCAGCACGTGGTCGAATCGGCCCGCCACGTCGTCGGCGATGGACGGCTCCGCCATCATCTGCGCCCAATAGAGCAGAAGGTCGTCGTAATCGAGCACGTGCTGGCGCTGCTTGGCTTCGACAAAGGCCGCGAACAACTGGCGCAACTCGGCTTCCCAGTTGGCGCACCACGGAAACGCCGAGATGAGCACGTCGCCGAGCGGCGTTTGCGCATTCACCGCGCGCGAATAGATCGCGAGGCACGTGTCTTTGGCGGGAAAGCGACGTTGCGTCTGCGAGAAGCCGAGGTCGTGCCGGATCAGATTGAGAAGGTCGGCCGAATCCTGACGGTCGTGGATCGTGAATGCGCGGTCGAGGCCGATGCGGGGGGCACATTCGCGGATGAGGCGCGCGCCGATGGCATGGAATGTGCCTGACCAGGTGAGGGCGTCCGCGGCTGCCGCGGCGCCGCCGTGCAGCACCCTCGCCGCGATGCGCTCGACCCGCCGCGTCATCTCGGTGGCCGCGCGCCGCGAGAAGGTGAGCAGCAGGATCCGCCGCGGATCGATGCCGTTGAGGACGAGATGGGCGACGCGATGCGCCAGCGTGTTGGTCTTGCCGGAGCCGGCGCCGGCCAGGATGAGCAGCGGACCGGCGGCGGTGAAATCCGGCCCGCCGTATACGACGGCGCGGCGCTGCTCGGGATTGAGATGCGCAAGGTGGGAGGCGGTCATCGGCGCGTGCCGGACCAATCAGCAGCGCGGCGCAGCGAGCGCGTGCGAGCGGCCGCCTGCGCCCTCTGCACCATCGTACCCACGCCGGCTGTCCCCGCGATTCGCATCTACGACCAGAACAGATAACGAACGGAAAAACAAGTTTGCCCGCGGCGCGGGTCGATCCCGATTTCGTCCGAGCTCGAGCCGGGCTACAGCCGGTCGCGTGCCGCCGGCCGCAGCGAAGAAAGTGAACGCATGTCTGGAAAAAGCGAACCGCACATCGTCCGCAGCTCCGATCTCGAGCGCTTCGCGAGCGCGCTGTTCCAGGCCACGGGCGTCGCGGCTGCGATGGCGGACGAATGGGCGAAATCGCTGGTGTGGGCCAATCTGCGAGGGACGGATTCGCACGGCGTCCTGCGCATCCCTGGCTATATCGAGCGCCTCGAGCAAAAGGCGATCAATCCGAACCCCGGCATGCGCGTGGAAAAGCGCGCGGGCGCGATCGCCGTCCTGGAGGCGGACCGTGCGCCGGGGGCCGTCGCCATGGCGCGGGCGATGACGGAAGCGATCGCGCGGGCGCGCGAGGTCCATGTCGGCTGGTGCGCGGCCCGCAACATCACGCATGCCGGCGCGGTCGGCTATTTCGCGCTGCAGGCCGCCAACGCCGGTATGGTCGGCATCGTCATGTCGGCGTCCGGTCCGATGATGGCCTATTACGGCGCCAAGGTTGCGGGCGTCTCGACCAATCCGCTGGCGATCGCGTTCCCGGCCGCGAACCGTCCGCCGTTTCTCATCGACATGTCCACCTCGACCGTGGCCATGGGCAAGGTGATGGGCGCGCGCGACGCCGGCCGCGACATTCCGCTCGGCTGGGGAATGGATGCAACCGGGCGCGAAACCACCGACCCGCGCCAGGTCGCGGCGCTGTTGCCGCTCGGCGGACCGAAGGGCTCCGGCCTCTCGTTCATGATCGAATGCCTCTGCAGCCTGCTGGTAGGCAACCCGATCATCGCGCCGGCGCTGGCCGCCGGCGGCGCGCTCGACGCGCCGTTCCTCAACGGCGTGGCGATCGCCGTCGATCTCGCCGCGTTCGGCGATCGCGAACACATCCTCGCCGAAGCGGACGAATTGGGCCGCCGCATCTCCGCGCTGCCGCCCGACGAGCGCGTCGACCGCCTCTACCTGCCGGGCGAGCGCGGCGACGAGATCCTGCATGCGCGCATGCGCGAAGGCATTCCGCTGCCGTTGGGAACCTGGTCGCGGCTGCTCGCCTGCGCCCGGAAGCTCGGCGTGACCCCGCCGTGAAGAGACGCCTCACAGCGACGCCAGCAACTTGCCAAATCCGTGGATCGCGCCGGCGACCTTGCCGCGCCGCAGCGCGCTCCAGATCATTGCGTTCATCCAGGTGACGACGGTGGTGTCGAGATCCTTCTCCAGCAGCTCGATATTGTGGAGGCTGCCCCAGCCGCCGCAGGGAATGTAGATGCCGTCGGGCCGTTTCTCGGATGCGAGGTAGGTCTTGCGCGCCACGTTGTACTCGACCGGGATCGGCAGCCTTCGGATCTCCACGTTGCGCTTGATGCCGAGCGCCGTATCGCTGGTGACCTCGATCTGCTCCGCGGCGAGATAGGTCTTCAGCCGATCGTTGATGAATTGCTCGAACGGCGTCGCCATGGCGAGTGTCTCGAGCTTCGCCGCCCGCATGGCGTCGATCACGCTCGACATGTCGGTGATCGCCGGCAGGCCGCAGGCCTGCGACAGGCGGTCGGCGAGCTCGTCGCCGAAGCGCAGGCCGCGACGAACCACCGGCGGCACGCCGGACTGGTAGACGATGTCGACGTCGAAATTGGCCAATTGCCTCGCCGCCCGCTCCATGCCCTTGATCGCCTCGTCCATGTCGTCGTCGGAGAGCTGCTGGATGGTGAGCGACACGGTGGTCATATCGACGCCTTCCGGCACCGCCTCGTAGAACTCGAGCACCGCGCGCGGCGGCACCGGGGTCGGAAAGATCACCCCGAGGTGCAGCCGCCATCCGGTAATGCCCTCAGCCATGCTGATGCTCCTGGCGCGAGCGGAAAATCATTGGAGGACCAATTGCAGGATCATTGCGGGATCTTGGCGCCGGTTGCGGCGATGACCTCGCGCCACTTCTTGGTATCGGCCTGCATCACCGCGAGCATCTCCTCGGGCGTGCTGCCGACGACGTCGAGCCCTTGCTCGGTCAGGCGGTCCTTCAGCCTCGTATCGGCGACCGCCTTCTTGACCTCGGCGGACAGCCGATCCACGACGCTCTGCGGCGTCTTGGCCGGCGCGACCAAGCCGAACCAGCCGCTGAGCTCGTAGCCCGGCACGCCCGCCTCCTCGACGGTCGGGACCTGCGGCATCAGGCGCGAGCGCGCGGGCGCGGCCACCGCCAAGAGCTTGCCCTTGCCGCCGGCGGCGAGCGCCATGGCCGACGGCGGCCCCGTGAACATGACGTCGACCACGCCGGCGGCGATGTCGGTCATCGCCGGCGCGGTGCCGCGATAAGCCACCTGCGTGATGTCGGTCTTGGTCATCATCTTCAGCAACTCCATGCCGAGATGCGCCTGGGTGCCGAGCCCGATCGAGGCATAGTTGAGCTTGCCGGGATTGGCCCTGGCGAAGGCCAGCAGCTCCTGCACGCTGTCGGCCGGGACCTTCAGGCTCGCGACGAGGACGAGGTTGACCTTGGCGATGATGCTGATGGGGATGAAATCGCGGAACGGATCGTAGGCGAGATTGGGATAGAGACTTGGATTGACCACGAGATTGGTATCGACCGCCATGAACAGCGTATAGCCGTCGGGCGTCGCGCGCGCGACCTGTCCCCCCGCCAGGCCACCGTTGGCGCCGGGCTGGTTCTCGACGATCACCGGCTGCCGCATGGATTCGCTCAGGCGGTCGCCGAGCGTGCGTGCGATCAGGTCGACCGCGCCGCCAGGCGGTTGCGGCAGAACGAAGCGGACGGGCTTCGACGGATAGGCTTCATCGGCGCGGACGGCCCCGCCGAACGCCGTCAACATCGCAACCAAACAACACACCAACGCGATCGTGGTCATGACCCGGCGCATGTCTGTCCTCCCCGAAATTCTTTTTTTGAGCCTGCCCCGGATCCGATCCGGGGTGGAAATCGGTTCGTTGGCGGCGAGCATCTAAGCCACCGCCGTGGCGGTGACGGTCGCCGCCGCCGCGGGGACACGCGAAGCCTCCGCCGGCGGGAACGGCGCACGCAGCCCCGCCTGCACCATCAGCGGCAGTACCTCCGCGTTCCATTGCGCCAGCTCTTCCTTGTAGCGCACCCAGGAGATCAGGCAGCCGTCGACGCCGATGGTGGCGAGCTTGCCGAGCTCGTCCACGATCTGCTCCGCCGTCCCGACCAGCGGGTAGCCGCCGTGGCCCGCGATGAAGTGCGCCTTGTGCCCGTCGAGCGTCTTGGAGTCCAAGGTCTGATTGTGCAGGCCGAATATCTTCAACAGGTTGCCGGCAGCTTCCCAGTCGCCCTTCTCGTAGACGTAGTAGTCGAGATAGTCCCTGGCTTCCTTCTCGGTCTCGCGGCACACGACATAGACGTGGATCCAGATCCGCGTCTCGCGCCCGTGCGAACGCGCCATCTGCTTGAGATGGTCGATCTGCGCCTTGGCGCCTTCGAGATGAGTACGATCCTTGAGGATGACGAAATTCATGTCGCAATAGCGCGTGGTGAAGTCCTGCGCGGCGGGCGACCCGCCCGCATTCATGATCGGCGGATTGGGCTTCTGCAGCGGCTTGGGCTGGCTCCAGACCGAGACCGCGCTGAAGCTCTCGCTCGAGAAGTCGAACTCCTGCTCCTCCGTCCACGCGCGGCGTACGAAATCGAGCCATTCGGTGGCGTACTTGTAGCGATCATCGTGCGGGCGCATGTGCGCGCCGAACATGTCGAATTCGTTCTTGAACCAGCCGCACACCACGTTCATGGCGAAGCGGCCGCCGGTGACGTGATCGATGGTGGCCGCCATCTTCGCCGCCATCAGCGGATGCACCAATGGCACATGGACGGTGGCGAGCACGGTGCAATAATTCGTCACCGCGCCGATAGCCGACGCCCAGGTGAAGCTCTCGAACGTGCAATTGTTGAAGTTCGACGGCCCGCCGTAGCCTTTCCAGCGCCCGACCGGCAGCAACGCCTCCATGCCGGCGCGATCGACCGCCTGCGCGATGTCCCTGGTGTCGGGCCAGTTGAGCGTCCACGCCTCCGGGACCGTCGTGATGGTGGAGCCGTGGCTGCAATTGAAGGCCATGACGCCGAGCTTCATGCGGTTGCCGCCGAACAGCCGCGCGCGGGCGGTGTAGTCGTAACTGGGTGTGGCAGAGGTCATGTTCTGCTATCTCGTCTTGTGCTCCGTGCGCGTGTGCGGGGCGTCACGCGAGCCGGTCGGCCGGCTCGAAATGAAAAGCGCTCCGTCTGTCCGGGCGCGGCCATGATAGGCACCGGACGCGCAGCGCTGCAACATCGGCGGTGATCGCCATGCGTGCCGCGGCGACGCGCTACTCGTGCCGCGATTGCGCGGCTGCGATTCGCGGCGGGCGGGCGGCGGCCGTGCCTGCGCGGTTTGCTGTCGCCGTAACGCGTTCGCACCTACAATGGCGGCGTTCGATAGACACGGGAAAGGTCGAGACATGGGCAACAGCGTCGTGCGCCGCGTCGGCATCGTCGGGCTCGGCAAGATGGGCAATCCGATGGCCCGCCATCTGCGCAAAGCCGGCTTCGAGGTCACGGCATTCGATATCGACGAGCGTGCGTGCAGCGAGGCGCGCAGTGGCGGGGTGGCGGTCGCGGCCGATGCACGCGCGGTGGCGGAACGCAGCGACTTCGTCATCGTGGTGGTCGGGTTCGACAAGGAGGCCGAAGCCGTGCTGCTGGGTCCGGGCGGCATCGCCGCCACGGCGCGGCGCGGATTGATCGTCGGTATCGCCTCGACGGTCGCGCCGCGCACGATGGCGCGGCTCGCGACCCGTCTCGCCAACAGCGGGATCGTCCTTCTCGACATGCCGCTCACGCGCGGCGAGCCCGCCGCCGAGGCGGGGGAGATGCTGGTCATGGTCGGCGGCGACGCCGAGGCGTTCGCGGCGTGCCGGCCGGCGCTGGCGAGCTTCGCCAATGCGATTTTCCATCTCGGTGATCTGGGCGCGGGCCAGGTCGGCAAGATGGTGAACAACATGATCCTGTGGTCGTGCATCTCGGCGAATTTCGAGGGCTTCAAGCTGGCGCAAGGCCTCGGCGTCGACCTGGACCGTCTGCACGCCGCGCTGGTCGAGAGCAGCGCGTCGAACTGGGCGCTGCAGACACGGATCGACCGCTTTCCGATGCCATGGGCCGAGAAGGACATGCGCATCGTCCTGAGCGAGGCCGACCGGCTGCGGCTCAGCGTTCCGCTCTGCGGCGTCGTCACCGAGGTGGTCAAGAGCGTCAAGCGCGAGCGCGGCTGGCCGACGCCCGCGCCGCCCGAAGCATAGAGATCTTTAGGCCGCGGTCAGCGTGCGCCTTTGCCCGCCCTGCGGTCCGCCGCCTTGTGACCGCGCGATTTGCTGCCCGCGCGCGATTTGGCGGCGCGGCCCCGGCTGGCGGCACGCCGCGCGCCCCGTTGCCGTGCCCTCGGCAGCTCGCCGCTCTTCTTCAGCCGTTCCGTCCAGTATTCCCAGGCCCGCGCCATGGGGCGGGGCTGCAGCTGGTGCGGACCGGTGCGTTCGGCCTCGCCGCGGCTCAGCGGACCGATCTTGCCGAGCGCCATCGCCCGCAGCTGGATTTCGGCATTGGCATGCGAGTAGACGGTGCGGAAAACGAGCTCGCGCAGCGTGGTGCCGACGAGCGTGGCGCCGTGGCGCCGCATCAGCACCATCCAGTGGGAGCCGAGCGCCTTCGCCAGCGATCGCCCTTCCTCCGGCTTGACCACCAGCATGTTGGTGTCGCCGAAGTCATCCCGGCTGTCCCAGAACGGCGCCGCGGTGCCGAGCACCGCGCCCATGTGGAATACCGGCACGAGCTCGATGCCGGTGATGCAGAACGGCAGCACCGACGGCGAATGGTGGTGGCAGACCGCGTTGACGTCGGGCCGCGCCTGATAGATGCAGCCGTGGATGACGCGCTCGCCGTAGAGGGTCACGCCGGCCGCCGACACCGGCTCCGAATCGAGCGTGAACTCCAGGATGTCCGACGGCTCGATCAGCTCGGGGCTGCGCGAGCGGGCGAGCAGATAGCGGCCGCGATCGGTCGGATGGCGCATGCTGACATGGCCGAAACCGTCGAGCACGCCTTCATGCGCGATGATGCGGTTGGCGAGCGCGAGCTCGTAACGGGCTTCGTCGAGGGGAGCGGGCATCTGGCGTTTCCTTTCCTGGCGCGCTCGGAGACGTGCCGCGAGACCCTTCGCGCGCAAATTGTCGATCTGTCGGCGCGTCCAATCGAACAGAACCGGGATGCGAAGCCAATGGCTTTCGTGTCGGCAGATCGCCGCCATCAGGCCGCTGGATCGGCGATGTGAGTAGGCCGGCAAGCTCGCCGGTCCGGGGCAACGCGTGGCGCGCGATACGGCAAGCGATTTCGCCGACGCCGGCAGGCGCGCACGGGCATTGCGCGCGCGCAACAGCTGCGGATGATAGAACCGGGTGCGGGCAATGCCCATTCGACCGATCCGGCCGCGCGACAGGTAACGGGAAAAACCAACATGGACTTCGAACTGCCCGAGGAGCTGAAGCTGCTCAAGAACACGGTCGGGACTTTCGTCGACCGCGAGCTGATCCCGATCGAGATGCATGCGATGGACGGCCCCGCCATGCGGCCGGAGGTTCGCGCCGACCTCGAGCGCAAGGCGAAGGAGTTGGGCCTGTGGCTGCTCGACGTGCCCACGGAATACGGCGGTCAGGGCCTCGGGCTGCTCGGCATGGTCGTGGTGTGGGAGGAGCTCTCGCGCACCGTCGCGCTGCCGCCGCGCGGACCCGGCGTGTTCGGTCCCGACGTCAAGCCGATCTTGTTCACGCTGACGCCAGCGCAGAAGGAGAAGTACCTTTATCCGGTGCTGCGCGGCGAGAAGACGACCGCCTTTGCCCAGTCGGAGCCCGATGCCGGTTCCGACCCCGGCGCCATGCGCACCACCGCCGTACGTAAAGGCGACCACTACGTCATCAACGGCTACAAGCGCTGGATCACCAAGGCGCACGACGCGGATTTTCTGCAATTGGTCGCCGCCACCGATCGCGCGAAGGGCAGCCGCGGCGGCTTGAGCATGTTCCTGGTCGATACCGACACGCCCGGCGTGAAGGTCGTCCGCCGCACGCCCATGATGATGAGCGACATGCCGTGCGAGGTCGCGCTGGACGACGTGATCGTGCCGGCCGAGAACCTGATCGGCAAGGAGGGCGAGGGCATGCGGCAGGCGCAGTCCTGGATCACGGCGGGGCGGCTGCATCAGGCCTGCCGTGGGCTCGGTGTCGCCAAGCGCTGCCTCGGTCTCGCGACCGGCTACGCCAAGCAGCGCGTCACGTTCGGCGCACCGCTGGCGGACCGCCAGGCGGTGCAGTTCATGATCGCCGACAGCTTCACCGAGCACTACATGACGCAACTCCTGGTGTACCAGCTCGCCGCGCGCACCGACGCCGGCGTCGCCGCCCGCCACGAGAGCTACATGGCCAAGATCGCCGGCACCGAGCTCGGCTTCCGCGTCGCCGACCGCTGCATGCAGATCCACGGCGGCATGGGGCTCGCGGCGGAGATGCCGATCTCCACGATGTGGCGCGATGCCCGCAGCTTCATGATCACCGAGGGGCCCGTGGAGGTCATGCGGATGGTGCTGGCGCGCGAGATCCTGCGCGGGCAAGTATGAACGCCGTGCGGATGTCCGCACCGCCACCGCGGACAAGGGCGACGGAAACTGCGTTCACTCAAACCGTCCCCGGAACTCGTAACCAAGGGGAGCATCCATGGCCGTCAACGGCAACCGCCAAGTCCTGCTAAAGAGCCGGCCCGAGGGCGCGCCCGGGCTCGACAATTTCGAGCTGGTCGAAAGTCCGATACCCGAGGCGGGCGAAGGCGCCGTGCTCATGCGCATCCTGTATCTCTCGCTCGACCCCTATATGCGCGGCCGCATGAGTGCGGCGAAATCCTATGCGAAGCCGGCGGCCGTCGGAGAGCCGATGGTCGGCGGCACGGTCGGCGAGATCGTGAAGTCGCGCAATCTGCAGTACGCCGCCGGCGATATTGTCCTCGGCTATGGCGGCTGGCAGGAATATGCGCTCTCGAATGGTGCGGGGCTGCGCAGGCTCGATCCGGCGGCGGCGCCGGTCTCGACCGCGCTCGGCGTCCTCGGCATGCCGGGGATGACCGCCTATGTCGGGCTCACCGAAATCGGTCGCCCGATGCCCGACGAGACGGTCGTCGTCGCGGCCGCGTCGGGCGCCGTTGGGTCGGTCGTCGGACAGATCGCAAAGATCAAGGGGAGCCGCGCGATCGGTATCGCCGGCGGCGGCGAAAAATGTCGCTTCGTGACTGACGAATTTGGCTTCGATGCTTGCGTCGATCACCGCGCGCCCGATTTTGCCCAACGGCTCGAAGCCACGTGTCCCAACGGCATCGACGTCTATTTCGAGAATGTCGGCGGCGCCGTGCAGCGGACAGTGTGGCCGCTGCTCAACGATTTCGCGCGCGTTCCGGTCTGTGGGCTGATTGCGCAGTACAACGCAACGGGCCCGACCCCCGGTCCGGACATGGTCTCGGTCCTGCGTAAGCGCCTGCTCTTGCGCGGCTTCATCGTCTCCGATTTTGCCGCCAAGCAGGACGATTTCCTGCGCAAGGCGGGTGAATGGGTACGCACCGGCCGCCTCAAATATCGCGAGGACATCGTCGACGGCTTGGAGCAGGCGCCGGCCGCATTCCTCGGGCTGCTGCAGGGCAAGAACTTCGGCAAGATGCTGGTGCGCGTGGCAAGGTGAGCCTGCGGCCCGCCTGTGCCCGGTCAGGAGACCTGCCGCGTCTGGCCTTGCCAATAGCGCGCACGCAGCTCTTTCTTGTCGATCTTGCCGTTGAAAAGGCGCGGCAGCGCGTCGAGGAAATCGATGCTGCGCGGCTTCTTGTAGCTCGCGATCAGGCTGCGGCAGTGCGCGATGAGCTCGTCGGCGCTGGCGGAGCACGCCGGGCGCAGCACGATGCAGGCCTTGACCAACTCGCCCCAGCGCGCGTCAGGCACGCCGATCACCGCGGCCTGCAGCACGGCCGGGTGGGTCAGCAGTGCCTCCTCCACTTCGCGGGAATAGATGTTCTCGCCGCCGGAGACGATCATGTCCTTCTTGCGATCGACGATGAACAGAAAGGCTTCGGAGTCGAAGAACCCGACGTCGCCGGTATGCATCCAGCCGTCGCGCAGCAACTCGACCGTCGCCGCGCTGTTGTTCCAATAGCCGCTCATCAGGCTCGGACCCCGGATCAGGATGTCGCCGACCTCCTCCGCGGCGCAATCGGAGCCGTCTGGGCGGACCACGCGAATGGCGTGATCGAAGAACGGCTGCCCGGCGGAAGCGAGCCGCCGCGCCTCGGCCGGGGTGCCGTCCGGGCGATGTTCGTGGGCGTGCAGGATGGTGCCGACGACGCATTCCGTCATGCCGTAGACCTGGGTGAAGATCGGCCCGAAGGCCGCCATGGCCTCGCGCAGCAAAGCAACCGACATCGGCGCGGACGCGTATTGGATGCTTCGCAGCGAGTCCCTGCGGAAACGCGTGAGCTCCGGGCTGTCGAGCAGGCTGCGGACCATGACCGGCGCGAGATGCGCGCAGGTGATGGCCTCGTCCTCGATCGAGCGCAGCACCGCGGCTGGGTCGAAAGCGCGGTGCAGGACGATGGTCGTCCCGAGCACCAAGTTGGCGAGCTGGTTGATCTTCGCGCCGATGTGAAACAGCGGCATGACGATCAGCATCCGTTCGGACGGCCGCACGCCCTGTTCCCACGAGATGCTGATGGCGGCGGAGAGGATCGCCCTATGACTGAGCAGGACGCCTTTGGGCCGGCCGGTGGTTCCGCTGGTGTAGATGAGGTAGACGCCATCGTCGGGCTCCGGCTGCAGGGGAGGCGGCGCGTCTGAGGCGCCGGCCAACAGCTCCTCGTAGCTCTCGGCGCCGTCCGTGGCCGTTCCGATGACGATGAATCGCTCGACGCTGGTTCCCTGGCGCCGGAGCGCGTCCACTTGCGGGCCGAACTGGGCTTCGAAAATCAAGACCGTCGGCGTGGAGTCCGCGATGATCTGTGCGAGCTCCGGCGTCGACAAGCGCCAGTTCAGCGTCACCGCGATGAACCCCGTCAGCTCCGCGGCGCCCACCGCCTCGAAATATTCGACGCAGTTTTGCGCCAGTACGGCAAAGCGCGCTTGCCGCTGCATTCCGTACGAGGCGAGGACGTTGGCGAACCTGCGGACGCGCGCGGCAAATTCGGCGTAAGTGATCCGCCGTCCTTCGAAGACGACCGCGGTCTTGCCCGAAAAGTAGCGGGCGTTGCGCTCGATGACGTCACCGAGCACGGTAGGTGGATTGTGCATTGCGCCCTCGCCTGCAGGATTGCGTGACCGGGCGCGACGCCCGGCCACGTCGGCAAGACCGGATCATTCGACCTTGATATTGGCGTCGCGCACGACCTTGCTCCAGGTCGCGATGTCCGCCTTGATCTGGGCGGCGTAGGCTTCGGGCGTGCTGGCGACCGGCGCAAAGCCGAGCGCGTCGAGGCGCGCTTTGACCTCCGGCAGTGCGACGATGCGGGCGATCTGGCGCTGCAACAGGTCGACGACGGGCTTCGGGGTCGCGGCGGGGGCGACGACGCCGATGACGAGCTCCGACTCCTGGCCGTTGACGCCGGACTCGGCCATGGTCGGGACGTCGGGGAAAGCCGGCGAGCGCCCGGCGCTGGTGACGGCGAGCGCGCGCAGCTTGCCTTCCTTGATGTGCGGCGCCGCGGGCGGCAGGCCGAGAAACGCGATCGGCGTGTGCCCCGCCAGCGTCGAGGTGATGATCGGCGCCGCGCCCGGGAACGGCACCCTGACGATGTCGAGACCGAGGCCCAGGCGAAACAGCCGCTCGCTCGACAACTGACCGAAACCGATGCCGAGCGACGCATAATTGTATTTGCCCGGATCGGCTTTCGCGAGCGCGATGAGCTGCTGCATGGTCTTGGCCGGAAGCGATGGATGCACCACCACCACTTGCGGCGAGGCGGCGGCGATGCTCACCGGAACGAAGCTCTTGACCGGATCGTACGGCACCTTGCTCGACACCGTCGGCGCCACGGCGAAGTCGTTGGTCACGAACAGCAGCGTATGTCCGTCGCCGGGGGAAT
This sequence comes from uncultured Alphaproteobacteria bacterium, assembly GCA_963758945.1. GTDB lineage: Bacteria > Pseudomonadota > Alphaproteobacteria > Rhizobiales > Xanthobacteraceae > VAZQ01. Next base: position 1,265,757 of record CAVWXY010000006.1, read on the forward strand.
TGGCGGCCGTGCCGGTGCCGACGACGCCGCTCGCCCCGCTGAGATTTTCGACGAAGAAGCTCTGACCGAGGCTTTCGGAGAGATGCTGCGCGACCAGGCGTGCGAGCACATCGGTCGGACCGCCGGCCGGGTAGGGCGCGATGATGCGCACTTGCCTTGTCGGGTAGGCAGGCGCGGGCGCGGCCGCCGGCGCGTTCTGCGCATGGCACACGGCAGCCGCGATCAGCGCCGTACATCCGGCGGCGATGGAAACAATCAATTTCATGGCGTTCCTCTCCCACCCGAGCTCGGCTCGCCCGAGCCGGGCATTCCTGAAGTCGGCCGGCAAGCATAGTGATGAAGCTGCGTCGAATTGAGCGGAGCGGACAATCTATGGGCGTATCGCGCGCGGTGGCATTCGCGCCGGTCGCGTAGTATGGCAGCTTGCTTGCCCGGCGAGCCGGGGACGGGGATGCCGATGCAGATCGCCTACGTGCCGCTACGCAACTTGCGGGACGTCGAGGAGCTCGAGCGCGTGCCGCTCGAGGAGCGGATTTTCTCCTGGAACCTGAACGACTGGATCGCGCGCGGATGCGCGCGCGATCGCGACAAAATCGCCATTCGCTACATCGCCGACGGCGATCCGGAAAGCGCGGCGGTTTCGATCCGGTACGGCGAGCTGCAAGCCCGCGCCATGCAGGCCGCCAATCTCTTCCATTCGCTCGGGGTCTCGGCGGGCGACACGGTGATGTTCGTGCTGCCGACGCTGCCGCAGCTCTATGTCGCGATGCTCGGCGCGGTCGCCGCCGGCATCGCCTGCGGCGTCAACTGGATGCTCAAGCCGGCACAGCTCGGCGAGCTCGTGCGCGCCACCGGCGCCAAGGTGCTCGTCACTCTCGGGCCGACGCCGGGCTACGAGATCTGGGAGAACGTGCGGGCGGTCCTGCCCGACATCTCGCCTGCGGTGCGCATTCTCACCGTGCCGGGACCGGGCGGCGCGCCGATCCCGGACACCGATTTCGACACCCTTGCCGCGCGCCAACCCGCCGACCGCCTCAACTTCGAGCGCAAGGTCGCGCCCGACGACATCGCCGCCTATGTGCATTCCGGCGGCACCACGGGCTCGCCCAAACTGGTAAAACTCACGCACCGCGGCTTCGCCTACAAGTGCTGGGCCAACGCGGTGGTCATGGCGCATACACCGGACGACGTGATCTTCGCCGACTACCCCATGTTCCACATCGCGGGCATTTTCGGCCGCGGCTATTTCGCGCTCGCCCACGGCATGTCGATCGTCATCCCGTCGCCGCTCGGCGCGCGCGACAAGCGCTTCATCGACAATTACTGGAAATTCGTGGCCAAGTTCGGGATCACGATCTTCTCCGGCGTGCCGACCACGCTGGCGCAGCTCGCCAAGAACGGGCCGCGCGGCGAGCGGCTCGGTACGCTGCGCCGCTACGCCTGCACCGGCTCGACCGCCTTTCCCGCCGAGATCGCGCGGCAGATCGAGAGCCTCATCGGGGTACGCGTGCTGCTCACCTACGGCGCCACCGAATACACGCAGAACGTCACGCAGGCGCCGCGCGACGGCGCCCCGAAGTTCGGCTCGCCCGGCATCCGGCTCCCTTACACGCAGATCAAGACCGTCGAGCTCGACGGCGCGACGATCAAGCGCGAATGTGCCGTCGACGAGATCGGCGCGGTCGTGGTGAAGGGTCCCAGCGTCACGCCCGGCTATCTCGAGCCGAAATACAACGAGGGCGTGTTCACGCACGACGGCTGGTTCAACTCGGGCGACCTCGGACGCTTCGACGCCGACGGCTATCTCTGGCTCACCGGCCGCGTCAAGGACGTGATCATCCGCGGCGGCCACAACATCGATCCGTCGGTGATCGAGGAGACGCTGCTCAAGCATCCCGACGTGCTGCTGGCGGCGGCGGTGAGCAAGCCGGACGCCTATGCCGGCGAATTGCCGATCGCCTATGTACAGCTCGTTCCCGGGGCGCGCGCCGGCGCCGACGAGCTCCGCGACTTCGCCTTGGAACAGATCCCGGAGCGGGCGGCCGCGCCGAAGGAGATCATCGTGGTCGCGCAAATGCCGCTGACGGACGTGCAGAAGCCGGCCAAGGCCGATCTGCGCCGCGACGCGGCACGTCGGGCGTTGCGCGAGGTGCTGGCGGGCGTGGCCGACGGGGCGCTCGCCGTCGATGTGGTGGCCGATTCCGTCAAGGGCACCGTGGCGGTGATCGGCGCGGCTGCTGCCGGGTCCGCGCGGCATGAGATCGAAGAGCAAATCCGCGCGCGCATGCAGCCGTTTGCCATCGCCTATCGCGTGCAATGGATGGAATGACGGGCTAGTGTCTCGAATTCCGAAGTTCGCATCATTGTGTGGCACCCTCGTTTGCGAACTTCGGAATCAAAGGACACTAGCAACTTATTGATCTAGTGCGGCTTTGGTTCAGAAGTCCGCATCTCGGACTCGCCGTGAGAATGATGCGGACTTCTGAACCGCCACACTAGCGGAGTTGGCGCAGCCGTTTCTTGCTGTCGTCCCCGCGCAAGCGGGGACCCATAACCACGGTCTCTGGAATATGGGGTCCCCGCTTGTGCGGCGACGACAACTCGTCTTGATCGTGCTTGACGTCCGCAGCGGCCGACCCGAAAGATGGGCGGAAAGAAACGAGACGCCATGTGCGGGAGGAGTTAAGTCGGTGCAGGTCCGAAAGCTTCTGGCCTCGATCGTGCTCGCGGGCGTGCTGGCCGCTCCCGCCGGCACGGGCGTCGCGCAGACCGGTTACCCCTCCGCGCCCATCCGGGTCATCATCCCGCTGGCGCCGGGTGGAGCGATCGACGTCATGGTGCGCGCGCTCGGCAAAGCGTTCGAGCAGCGCAACCCGCACGGCTTCGTCGTGGAAAGCCGCGCCGGCGCCAACACCATCATCGCCGCCAATGCCTGCAAGGCGGCGGCGCCCGACGGCTACACGATCTGCCTGCTCTCGCGCAGCTCCGTCTCGCTCAATCCGGCCCTCTACAAGAACCTGTCCTACGATCCGATCAAGGATTTCGGGCCGATCACCAATCTCGCCTTCGCGCACCAAGTGCTGATCCTCAACAAGAACGTCCCGGTGAAGGACTTCAAGGAGCTCGTCGCCTATTCGAAAGCCAATCCCGACAAGGTCAATTTCGGCTCCTTCGGCGTGGGCGGCGACACCCATCTGGTCGTAGAGTGGCTCAAGCACGAGACCGGCGCGCAGATGACGCATATTCCGTACAAGGGTGCCTCCGACGCCATGCTGGCGTTCAAGTCGGGCGACATCGAGCTGCTCTATCTCATCGTCGGCAATCCCGATATCGCCCGGCAGGTCAACGCAGGCGAGGTCAAGGGGCTGCTGGTGCCGGGGTCGCGGCGAAATCCGCTCATTCCCGATGTGCCATCGTTCGCCGAAGCCGGATTGTCGGGAGACCAGTCCGCGTTCGAGACATGGTTCGGGATGTTCGCGCCGAAAGGAACGCCGGCGGAGTTCGTCAAGAAGCTCAACACGGAATTCTCCGCCATCGTGAACACGCCGGATTTCGCCAAGCAGTACCTGATCTCGAAGGGCTTCGCGCCCGTCGGCGATACGAACGACGCGTTCGCCAAGTTCATCGTCGCGGATCAGGCCAAGGGACGGCGTCTTGTCGACATTTCCGGCGTGAAGCTCGAGCAGTGACGCGCTTTTGGCAGCCATTGCGGGAGAGACCATGGGCTTGAACTACGAACGGATCATGGCCTATCGGCCCGCCGACATCGCCGTGGGCTACGGCCAGCGCGACTGCATTCTCTACGCGCTCGGCATCGGGCTCGGCATGAACCCGCTCGATCCCGGCGCGCTCAAATTCGTCTACGAGCGCGCCGGCCTCGAAGCCTTTCCTACCATGGCGGCGGTGCTGGGCTGGCCCGGCCGCATGACCGATCCGGCCTTCGGCGTCGACGAGCGTCTGGTGGTCGCCGGCGACCTCAAGGTGGTGCTGCATCGCCCGTTGGCGCCGGAGGCGCGGCTTATCAGCCGCCCGCGCGTCAAGGAGGTGATCGACAAGGGCCCCGGCAACGCCGCCATCATCCTCAACACCCGCGACCTCCTCGCGACCGACGGAACGCTGGTCGCCACCGTCGACAACAGCACGTTCGCGCGCAAGCACGGCGGCTTCGGCGGCAAGGCGACGCAGACGCCGCCGCAGCACGCAGTGCCGCAGACCGCGCCGCAGCAGGTCTGCGATCTGCCCACGCCGCCCAACCTGGCGCTGCTCTATCGCCTCAACGGCGACGAAAATCCGCTGCATGCCGATCCGCAACGCGCCAGGAAGGCGGGCTTCGAGCGTCCCATCCTGCATGGCGCGGCGAGCTTCGGCATCGCGGCGCATGCGGTGCTGCGCACCTGCGCCGACTACCAGCCGCAGCGGCTCGCGAGCATCGAGGCGCGGTTCTCGCGCCCGGTGTTTCCGGGAGAGACGATCCGCACCGAGATGTGGCGCGCCGGCGAACGCGTCTCGTTCCAGTGCCGTGTGGTCGGGCGAGACGAGATCGTGCTCAGCAACGGGCTCGCGATGCTGAGGACATGATCGCATGGCGTCGCACGGGACCTGGGACAACACCACGCTGTTCGTCGATGACGATCCGGCCGACCGCGCCTTCCGCGCCGAGGTGCGCGACTGGCTCGCACACAACCTGCCCGCCGCGCTGTGCAATCGCTCGACGCGCATCGATCCGCCGGAGCTCAAACCCTGGCACCGGAAGCTCCACGAGCGCGGCTGGATCGCGCCGCATTGGCCGAAGGACCACGGCGGCATGGGCGCGACGCTCACCCAGCAGATCGTCCTGTTCGAGGAGATCAGCCGCGTCGGCGCGCCCACGCCCTATCCGCACGGCCTCAATTTCATCGGACCGCTGATCATCGAGGTCGGCACCCCGGAGCAGAAGGCGAAGCACTTGCCGGGCATCCTCACCGGCGAGACGACCTGGTGCCAGGGCTATTCCGAGGCCGGCGCCGGATCCGATCTGGCGAGCCTCGCGACCCGCGCCGAGCCCGACGGCGAGGGCTTCGTGGTCAACGGCCACAAGATGTGGACCACCAACGGCCACTTCGCCGACTGGATGTTCGCGCTCGTGCGCACCGACCCCAAGGCGCAGCCGCGTCACGCCGGCATCAGCATGCTGCTGATCGACTTGACATCCCCGGGCATCACCGTGCGGCCAATCCAGACCATCAAAGGCGACGCGGAATTCGCCGAGGAATTCTTCGTCGACGTGCGGGTGCCGCGCGAGAATCTGCTGGGCGCCCTCAACGAGGGCTGGAAGGTCGCCAACCGGCTGCTCGGATCCGAGCGCTTCACCACCGGGCATCCGCGCAACGCCGCCGTGCTCCTCAACAAGGCGCGACAGGTGGGCGAGCTCACCGGCGCGCTGCACGAGCCTGGCTTCGCGCGCAAGCTGGCCGCGCTCGAGATCGATCTCATGGCGTTCTCCGCCTATTATCGCCACGCCGCCGCGCTGCACGGACAAAAGCGTGCGCCGTTCTCGATGGCGCCGGTGATCAAGATCGTCGGCGGCGAGCTCGGCCAGCGCGCGTCCGAGCTCCTCGTGGAGGCGGCCGGGAGATACGGCACCCTCGCGGCCGACATGACGATCGGCAACCACGCCGTCAATCCGGCGGCGGAATTGTTCGAGATGCGGCGCGTGACGGTCGGCAGCGGCGCGGTCGAGATCCAGCGCAACATCATCGCCAGGCGAGTGCTCGGCCTACCGAGCTGAGGGGAAGTCGTTTTGGACTTATTGCTGAACGAGCCGCAGAGCCTGTTCGCCGAGAGCGCGACGCGCCTGTGTGCCGATCACGGCGGGCCCAAGCGGCTGCGCGCGCTGCGCGCGGCGGCTGCGGAGATGGACGCCGAGGCCTGGCGCCAAACCGTCGAATCGGGATGGCTCGCGACGGTGGTTGCGCAGGCGCATGGCGGGCAGGGGCTCGGCATGTTCGAGCTCGCGCTCGCGCTCGAGCAGGCGGGCCGGCAGCTCATGCTGGTGCCGCTGCTCGAGGCGGCCGCAGCGGCATGGACGATGTCGCGGGCCGAGGACGGCGCGCGCGCAGCCGCCGGCCTCGCCGATCTGTTGTGCGGGTCGCGCCTGATCGTGCCGGCGACCGAGGCAGCATCCTGGCGCCATCGCGGCCCCTCTGCAGCCATCCGCTACGATCATCGAGCAGGCGTGCTCGACGGGAGCATTGCGTTCGTTGCCTATGGCGGCTCGGCGGATGCGTTTCTGGTGGCGATCAATTCCGGGGCGCAGCCGGTGTTGGCCGTCGTCCCGCGCCGGGACGTCTCGGTCGCGAACGCAAGCAATGTCGATGGATCGACGTCGAGCCGGCTCGCCTTCGCCCAGGTCCACGTCCCGGCCGAGCAGGTGATCGCCATCGGCGCCGAGGCGCGAAGACTGGCCGTGAGCATGCAGGAATTCCTGATGCTCGGCGCCGCGGCCGAGCTCATCGGCCTGGCCGCCGCGGCACATGGCGTCACGCTCGATCACATCAAGCTGCGCCAGCAGTTCGGGCGGCCGATCGGCAGCTTCCAGGCGCTGCAGCATCGCGCGGTCGACGGCTTCGTCGACGTCGAGCTCGATCGCTCGCTCGTCTATCGCGTGCTCGCCGCCTGCGACGCCGGCGAGCATCATCCCGCCATGGTCGCGGCGGCGAAGGCGCGGGCGTCGCGCTCGACATTGCAGGTGACGCGCGCCGCGCTGCAGATGCACGGCGCCATCGGCTACACCGAGGAGCACGACATCGGCCTCTATTACAAGCGCGCCATGGTGCTCGCCGCCCGCTACGGCGGCGAGCTCGGCCTGACCGCGCGGTTCTCCGAGCTCACGCACGGAACCGGAGCATCGCCGTGACCGCCGCTGCAGGCCGCGGCGCCGTGCTGCTGCGCTCGGTCGACGGGCGCGGGATCGCCACGCTCACGCTCCACCGGCCGGACAAGGGCAATGCCTATGATCAGGCCTTGCTCGATGCGCTCCTCGCCGAGGTCACGCGGCTCGGCGCCGACCCGGCGGTGCGCGCCGTCGTGCTGCGCGGGAGCGGCAAGCATTTCTGCGTCGGCGCCGAGATCGGCGCCGCGGCGCCCGCGCAGGAGGGGCCGCGCACGACCATCCCTGCGCTCTGCGTGGCGCTCGATGCGTTGCCGAAGCCCACCGTCGCGCTCGTGCACGGCGCCTGCATTGGCGGCGGGCTGGCGCTGCTGTCGTGCTGCGATATCGTCCTCGCCGCGCGCGGTGCGTTCTTCTCGCTGCCGGAGGTGCGGCTCGGCTTCGCGCCGGGGCCGCTCATTCCGCTGTTCCTGCGCGCGATCGACGCCCGCAGCCTGCGCCGTTATCTGCTCTCGGGCGAGCGCTTCGCCGCCGAAGAGGCCGTGCGGGTGGGCCTCGTGCACGAGCTCTGCGAGCCCGAGGGCGCCGGGGCCGCATTGGCGCGGCTCCTCGACGAATTGCTGCTTGCGGGTCCGAACGCCGTCGCGCAAGCCAAGCGGCTGCTTCTGCGATTTGCGCAGCCGCCGCCGTCGCAGGAGCTGCTGGCCGAGCTCCAGCGCGAGTTCGAGCACGGCTTCAACTCGCCGGAGGCGGCCGAAGGCCGCGCCGGCTTTCGCGAGAAACGCAAGCCGCGCTGGTTTGTGCCCGAACAAGATCAATAACCCGGAGGTTCCGTTGCGTCTCATCCGCCTCGTCGCGCCATGCCTGCTCGCGGCCTGCTGCGTCTCTGCCGGACCGGCGGTGGCGCAGGGCTGGCCGGCCGCCAAACCGATCACCATGATCGTTCCGTTCCCGCCGGGGCCGGCGCTCGACCTCGTCGCCCGGCTCGTCGCCGGCAAGATCGCCGCGCCGCTCGGGCAGACGATCGTGGTCGAGAACCGCAGCGGTGCCAACGGCACCATCGGATCGAACGCGGTGGCGCGCGCGGCGCCCGACGGCTACACGCTGCTTGCCGCGACCGCCGGCACCCATGTCACCGCCGTGCACCTGATGAAGAGCCTGCCCTACGATCCGGTGAAAGACTTCACCCCGATCGCCGCGGCGGTCGAGCCGGCGACCTGCCTCGCGGTCAACGCCGCCGTCCCGGTCAATTCGGTCGAGGAGCTGATCGCCTATGCCAAGAGCCGGCCCGACGAGCTGTCCTTCGGCTCCTCCGGGGTCGGCTCGGTGTTCCATATGATGGGCGAATTGTTCAACCAGACCGCGGGCGTTCGCATCAAGCACGTGCCCTATCGCGGCGTGGTGCCGGCGATGCAGGACGTGGTCGCCGGACATATCCCGATGGTGTTCATCTCGGTCTCGAACGCGCTTCCTGCCATGCAGTCGGGCCGCGTCAAGATCCTAGCCACGCTCGAGCCCGCCCGCTATGCCAAGCTCCCGCAAGTGCCCTCGATGTCGGAGATCATTCCGGCGTTCAAGAAGCCATCCTCGTGGTTCGGCTTTCTCGGCCCCGCCGCACTGCCGCGCGAGATCACGACACGGCTCAATGCCGAGATCGTCAAGGCGCTGAATGCTCCCGACGTGGCCGGCAAGCTCGGGAACAACGGCATGGCGGTGATCGGTGGAACACCGGAGGAATTCGCCGCCCTCATCGCGGATGGCATCGCGCGCTACGGCGCCATCATAAAGGCAGCGGGGATTGAGGCGGAGTGAGCTCGACGTATCCGTGGGTCAAGCGCAGCAAAAACCCGCCGGGCCGCGCGGGGAGAGATGATGGGTTTCGCCACAGCGCGCTGTAGGCGCGCGTGAACGCGCTTGAGGCTCCAGCCATCCTACCTCGCCAGCCGCCGCGCCACCTTCATGCGCTGCACGCTGTCGCCGGCGAGATGGCTCCAGATCATGGCGTCGCGCACGAGCTTGTCGGCGCGCGGCGCGGGCACGCCCGCGCCGGCATGCAGGTCGTAGTTGAGCTCGGTCACCTCCTGGATCACGTCGGTGGAAAAGTTCATGCAGAGTCCGGCGTTGGCCGAGTGCAGCTTGCGGTCGTGCTCCCAGGCGACGCGCATGACGAAGGAGCGCAGCGCCTCGGTGAGGAGGTGCATCCGGTTGAGCTTGAGCTGCACCAGTTGCTGCTCGAACAGAGCGTGGCCGCCTTGCCTCTGCGTGCGCGCCAGGGTCAGCGCCATCTCGCAGGCGTCGTCGCACACCCCGAGCGCGTTGGCGGCGAGCTCGAGGTCGCCGAACAGGTCGCCGCCGGTGCGGTCGCCGGCCTGCGCCGTCTTCATGTCGGAGTCGTTGACCGGTCCGACGACATTGGCGTGCGGTACGCGCGCGTTCTCGAAGATCATCTCGCCGTTCTGGTAGAAGCGCCAGCCGTTCTTGTTGAATACCTTGCCGATGCGGAAGCCCGGAGTGTCACGCGGCACGAGGAACATGGTGGTGCCCTGCTTGAGCGGGGCGTTCGGGTCGGTGCGCGCGTCGATGAAGAACAGCTTGCCGACGCTGGCATTGGCGATGAAGCATTTCTCGCCGTTGAGGACCCATTCGTCGCCATTGCGCTCCGCGCGCAGTTTCAGGCCGGCCTTGGGATCGTCCGTCGGCGGCAGCCGGTTGTCGGAGCCTGCGCCCGGCTCGCTGATGCCCTTGCCGAGCAGAAAGGTGTCGTCCTCGAGGAACGGCTCGAGGAAACGCCGCTTCTGCTCGTCGGTGCAGGTGGCGGCGATCAGGTGGCTCCACTTCCAGCACTGGCTGAAGGTCTTGGAGATGGCGCTGTCGGCCTTGGCGAGCTCGGTCATCACCAGCGCCTGGGTGACGAAATCGGTGCCGTGGCCGCCCCAGTCCTTGGGCACGGCCATGGTGCGAAAGCCGAGCTTGGAGCCCTTCTTGATGATCCCCCAGTCGAAGGTGTCGCGCGGATCGTCGATCTCGTCGCGCGCCAGCGAAATCGGGCGAATTTCCTCTTGCGCGAATTTGCGCGCCGTCGCCTGCCAAGCGCGCTGTTCGTTGCTCAGCATGAAGTCCATGGCATGGTCCTTCCTTGCATCACTCGGCCGCGAGCGTGGCGGCGGTGGCCGGCCGGCGATAGCCCGCCAGCTCCTCGGCAATGCGCAGCTTGGCGTCGCTGTTGCCGGCGCCGCAATGGAGGCAGACGAGCGCGTCGTGCACGTATTGCTGCAGCGGCATGTCGCGCATGACCCCCATGGCGCCGAAGCACTCGGCAGCGTCCTTGACGGCGCGATAGATCGCCTCCGCCGCGAACACCTCGGCGATGCGCGCGAGCGGCAGGTCGGGTAGGCTGCGATCGGCGACGGCGTCGGCATGGTCCGAGGCCCAAGCCGCCTGCCAGACGGCGGCGCGCGCGACCTCGAGACGGATCGCGACCTCGGCGAGCTTTGCCGCGATCGCCTGGTGTTCGATGATGCGGCGCCCGCCCTGGACGCGCAGTTGCGCGTAGTCGAGCGCCGCCTCATAGGCGGCGCGGCCGATCCCGAGATTGAGCGCCGCCGCCTGCGGGATGCGGCGCCCGGCGCCGGCGGCGAACGGGCTTTGCCCTTCCACGCCGATGAGATGGTCCAGCGGCACCCGGCAGTCGTCGAACGCGAGGCCGCCGCAGGCGCCGTGCTGCCGGCGCAGCCCGTGGTCGCTGTCCGTCACGCGCAGGCTGGGTGCATCGCGCGCAACCAGCAGCGCGCTCGTGCCGGCCGCGTCGCCGGTCACCTCGACCACGAACAGCTTGGCGAGCGGCGCGTTGGCGACGCATTCCTTGCGGCCGTTGATCACCCAGCCGTCGTGCGCGCGCGACGCGGTGATCTCGCGGCCGCCGTCGCCCGTCTCGGGCCGGTGATAGTTGATCCCGAGCACGGCGTCGTCCGCGTGCGCGGCGAGCGCCAGATGGCAGCGGTCGTCGTTGAGAAACGCCGGCAGGAAGCGCGCGCCCTGCTGCGGCGTCATGGCGCCGAACGCGACGCGCGCGAGCGTGGACGTCTGCGCGAGCACGGCGGCGACGTCGGGATCGCCGGCGGCGAGCTCCTCGATGAGGATGCAGCAGGTGAGATTGTCGGCGCCGGCGCCGCCCGCCTCCTCGGCGAGCGCCAGCGTGCGCAGCCCGAGTCGCGAGGCCTGGTCGAGCGCATCAACGAGCAGCGGCCGCTCCCGCGCCTCCAGCCGCGCGGGCGCGAGCGCCGCCGGCTTGAGCACGCGCGCGACGAAATCGCGGACCGTGTCGCGGATTTGCAGCTGCTCCGGGCTGAGATGAAGGTCATACATGCCGTGTCTCCGACCACGCCTGCGCCGCGGCGACCTCCGGCAGAACCCATGCGAGCGCGAGCGTCGCCGCGAGCCCGGCGAGATGAATGCGCATCCGCGTCCTCCCGATAGGGCGCCTGCCGGTTATCGCCGGCATGGCGTTGCCTCCGCTCTTTATCCTTGCACGGCGGCGGCGATGGCGTCTCCCATTTCCGTGGTGCTCGACTGCCCGCCCAGATCAGGGGTGAGGTGCCTGCGCTCGGCGATCACCGCGCCGGCCGCCGCCTGGATGCGGCTTGCGGCGGCGGTTGCCTCCGGCTCCGCGCGCTTGCGGCCGAGCCAGGCGAGCAGCATCTGCCCCGACATGATCATGGCGTAGGGATTGGCAATGTTGCGTCCGGCGATGTCGGGGGCCGAGCCGTGGGTCGCCTGTGCCATCGCCTGCCGCTCCCCGACGCAGAGACCGGGCGCGAGCCCCAGCCCGCCGACGAGCCCCGCGCCGATGTCGGTGAGGATGTCGCCGAACTGGTTGGTCGTCACCACCACGTCGAACTGCTGCGGCGCCGTCACCAGCTTCATCGCGATCGAATCGATCATCATTTCCTCGAAGGTCACGTCCGGATAGTCGCGCGCGACCTTGCGGCACTCCTCGGCGAACATGCCGCAGGCGAGCCGATAGACCGGTTCCTTGTGCGCGGCGGTGACCTTCTTGCGCGTGCGGGTGCGGGCGATCTCGAATGCCTCGCGCGCCACCCGGTTCGATCCCTTGCGGGTGATCACCCGCATCGCGACGGTGATGTCGTCGTTGGGCCGGAACTCGGGCAGCCCGGCGACGACGGTTTCGGAATAGAGCATGCCTTCGGTAAGCTCGCGCAGGAAGACGATATCCACGTTCCGATGCATGGAGGGGATCGTGCCGTGCGACAGCGACGGGCGCACGGCCGCGAACAGGTCGAACTTCTTGCGCACGGGCGGCATCACCCAAGTCGGATCGCCGCGCGGATAGGCCGCGTGTCCGATTGGTCCCATCACCCAGCCGTCGAGCTCGCGCAGGGCCTGCTCGGTCACCGCCGGAAGGGTATTTCCGTGCTGCTCGTGCCCGCGCTTGCCAATCGGCAGCGGGAGCCAGTCGATCGCGAGCCGCTCGCGCGCCGCGGCGGCCTTCATCACCTTGATGCATTCCGGAACGACCTCGAGCCCGATGTCGTCACCTGGCAGGATCCCGATCCGCAATGTCATGTCCTCACGACGAGGCCGAGGTCTTGCGGGGATTGTATGAACAGACGATCGGCTTGCACAAGCCTGCGCCGGGGTGGCCGCTATTTCGATTGGTCCGTCGGGCTCGCGCAGCGCCCAGTGGGCGCCGGTCCGCGCGCCAACCCAACGATCATATCCGAGTCCGGGTCACGCGCGGCGCCAACCAGCCGAGATGCAACGCGCGGACCGCGCGAAGCCAACCTGCGCTTCGTTGCGCGGCCTTCCGGCCGCGCCCGCCGAAGTAATCTTCGCGCACGCATTTGTAGATGGCGGTGATCAGCAGCACGTGGCCGACTGCGGCGATGACCACGAAAGCCGCGACGAAGAAGTAGACGATCAACTCGATGGACATAGCGAATCTCCCGCGTCACGGTGAACGCTCGCACCATCCCCATTCGTCGGCCGTAGCTCGACGAGCGCTTGCGCGGCTTCGCGCGCCTGATCGGCGTCCTGTGCGATGCGGCTCAGATAGGGCTGCACGGCGCGGCCGAGCGCGGTGAGCGCGATGGCGGGTTTGCGTTCGAACAGCGTACCGCCGAGTTGCCGCTCCAGCGCGCTGATCGCGTTGGTCAGCGACGGCTGGGAGACGCCGCAGCGTCTCGCCGCTCGAATGAAGTTGCGCTCCTCGCACAGTGCGAGGAAGTAGCGGATCTGGTGCATTTGCATGTTTCCAACCCTCGAGGCTTGAATTACGGGCGGACCATGCCATCGCCGTCGGCGTTTGACGGTGATCTACATCACAGAGACGACGGTTCCTTGTCCTCGCTTTTTTGGGGTTGTGGGCGGAAGCCCCCGTTCGAGCAGCCGTTGCAGGGCGGTCGGCAAGAGCGGAACGGGATGCAATTCGTCGAGATGTCATACGGTGGCGGCTGTGGCGCCTTGCGGTCTCCATGCGGCCGGATGTCCTGCCTGCCCTGACCGTGCCGCTGGACTTGCCGCCGGTCGGCACCGCGCAGCGGTCGGGCCGGGTCCTTCGCACGCCTGCTTTGTGTGGTACCATGATGGCGAGCAATTGCGACGGGAAGTGCCATGACAGGCATTGCCGAGTGGCTAGCTTCAATCGGCTTGGAAGAACACGCCCAGCGCTTCACCGAGAACGCCATTGACCTCTCGGTCATCCGCGATCTGACGGATGAGGACTTCAAGCACCTCGGCGTCCCGCTGGGGCATCGCCGCAAGATGCTGCGCGCCATTGCGGAGCTTGGCGGGACCGGTCTTGCCGGCGCCGCAACAGAGATCGAGCCGGCGCCGCGGGACGAGCGACGGCACCTGACCGTGATGTTTTGCGATCTGGTCGGTTCGGCTGCCCTGTCGGCGCGGTTGGACCCGGAAGACATGTGGGAGGTGATCGCGTCCTATCACGCCCATATCGGCGAGGTCATCGGCCGCCACCAGGGCATGATCGCCCGATACATGCGTGACGGGGTGCTCGCCTATTTCGGCTATCCGCGCGCGCAAGAGGATGATGCCGAACAGGCCGTACGTGCCGCGCTCGCGCTCGTCCACGCCGTGGCGAATTTCCGCACCCATGTCGATGCCGCGCTGCAGGTTCGCGTTGGCATCGCGACGGGTACGGTCATTGTGACCGAGCTTCTCATCGATGAAACCCCGGCCGAGCAGGCCGTCGTCGGGGAGACGCCGAACCTTGCCGCCCGCCTGCAGACGCTGGCGGAGCCAGGGACGGTGCTGATCTGCCCGAGCACGCGCCGGCTCACGGGGGGGCATTTCGATTACCGCGACCTCGGCCCCGTCGCGCTCAAGGGCTGGGCGGAGCCGGTGCCGGTCTGGCAGGTGCTGGGGGCGAGCGGCGTGGAGAGCCGCTTCGAGGCGATGCACAAGACCAAGCTGCCGCCCCTGTTCGGGCGTGACGAGGAAATAGACCTGCTGTTGCGCCGCTGGCGACATGCCACGCAGGGGGAAGGCCGAGTGGTGGTGCTTGCCGGGGAGCCGGGGATCGGCAAGTCGCACATCGCGCTTGCGCTCGGCGAGCGGCTTCAGAGCGAACCGCACATCACGTTGCGCTATTTCTGTTCGGCGCATCATACCAACAGCGCTCTCTTCCCATACATAGGCCAGCTCGAGCGCGCCGCGGGGTTCGAGCGCGGTGACTTGCCGATGGACAAGTTGTCCAAGCTCGACGCTCTGGTTGCGAAATCCACGGCGAGCCCGGAACAGGTGGCGATTCTGGCCAACCTGTTCGCGCTGCCGGCCGGCGACAGCCACCGACTGCAGGACTTGACCCCGCAAAACCGCAAGGAGAAGACGCTGGCGACGTTGTTGGCTCAGCTCGACGCGTTGGCGGCGCAGCAGCCGGTTTTCGTGATTTTCGAGGATATTCACTGGATCGACCCCACGTCCCTGGAACTGCTCACCGCCACGGTGGAGCGTGTGCCGCAGCTTCCGGTCTTGCTGCTCGTCACGACCAGGCCCGAATTCACGCCGCCTTGGCCGAGCTACCCGCATGCGACGACGATCCTGCTCACGCGCCTCGGCCGCCGCGACGGCGCGGCGTTGGTGGAGCGGGTGGCCGGCGGCAAGACACTGCCGAAGGAGGTGACGGAGGAGATTCTCGCTCGTACCGACGGCGTGCCTTTGTTCATCGAGGAGCTGACCAAGACCGTGCTGGAGAGCGGGCTGATGCAGGAACGGGACGGGCATTTCGTGCTCGAGCATCCGCTTCCGTCCATGGCGATCCCGACCACCTTGCACGGGTCCCTCGCGGCGCGTCTTGATCGCTTGGCGCCCGTGCGGGAGGTGGCACAGATCGGCGCCGTCGCGGGTCGTGACTTCCATTACGAATTGCTCAGCGCCGTCGCCGGGCTGCCGAAGGAGAGATTGGAAGATGCGCTTGACCAGCTGGTGCGGGCGGAATTGGTTTTCCGCCGGGGCGAGATTCCACACGCGGTTTACACCTTCAAGCACGCACTGGTGCGTGACGCCGCCTATGCCGGCCTTCTGAAAAGCCGGCGTGCGCACCTGCACGCCGCCATTGCCAACGCGCTCGAGCAGCAGTTCCCGGAAATGGCGCAAACTCAGCCGGAAACGTTGGCACATCATCTCACGGAAGCCGGACTGATCGAAAAATCGATCGGTTACTGGCTGCGGGCCGGCAAGAACGCGGCCCTGCGCTCGGCCAACCTCGAGGCCATCGCGCACCTTCAGCGCGGAATCGAGCTGACCGGCCGGTTGCCGGCCAGCGAGGGCAAGGACCAATCCGAGCTCGATTTGCAGCTGGTCTTGGGGCCATGCCTTATCGCCACACACGGGCCGGCCGCGAGCAAGGCGGTGGCGACCTTCACCCGCGCTCGGGAGCTGTGCGAGCGGCTGGGAGAGCCCCCGGAATACCTCCAGGTGATGTTCTGGCTGGCGACCGTGAACGTCGTGCGGGGCGAGTTGCCGCAAGCCCTCGAGGCGATCGCGGATTTACCGAGCGCCGCCGCAGCGCGCGCCAACCGGCCGGCCCTGATCAATGCTGTCCGCGGGCAAGCGATGATTCTCATGTTCATGGGACGCATCGTGGAAGCCCGCGAGACGCTCGAACGCGCTGCCGAGGTGTTCAATGCAAGTGAGGAAGCCGACAGAATGGCCGCGCGGGCAGCCGGGCAGGACGCCGGAGTGTCGATGCTGGTGCTCGCGGCGTGGGTGTCTTCGATTCTCGGTGAAGTCGACGAGGCGGTTTCGAAAATGGCCGCGGCGCTCGAACGCGCCGATGCGGTCCAGCATGCGCACACGCACGCCTACGCCTGGTATTACGCCTCGGTTCTCCATGCTCTGCGCGGTGAGCCGGAACTCGCCCGCGCCTACGCGGAGCGTTGCCTCGCCATATCGGAGCAGCACGAATTCAGCCAGTGGCTCGGACTATCGCGCGCGATTCGCGGCATCTGTGCGGCCGTGCTGGATGCCTCGGGCGCCCCGCTCGACGAGGTGAAGACCGCGCTGGATCAGTATCAACGCGCGGGCTATCAGCTCGGGGTCACCGTGCACTTCGCGCTGCTGTGTCCCGCCCTGCTGCTCGGCAACGAGCCCGATGCGGCACTCGAGGTGATCGAGCACGGGCTCTCGGTCGTCACCCACAACAGCGAGCGGTTTTTCGAGGCCGAACTCTATCGGCTGAAGGCCCGCGCGCTGCTCGTGCGCGGCGCGCCGGATGCCGAGGCGGAAACCCTGCTCGACCAAGCGCTGCAAACGGCCCGCAGCCAGCAGGCGCTGTCGCTCGAGCTGCGCGCGGCAACCGACCTCGCCAGGCTGTGGCTGAACCAAGGCAAGCGCAACGACGCGCGCGACGTTCTCGGATCCCGTCTACGACGGTTTCACCGAAGGCTTCGACACGCGCGACCTCAAGGAGGCTAGGGCTTTACTCGCTCAGCTGCAATGAGCCCTTCTTTCCTCTTTTTTTCTCTTTGCTGTTTTGTTCTTCTGGTAATATTTCAAGTTCATTTGGATCTTTGCCTTTTTTCATCAGAGCGTCGTATAGCTGATATGCTTTGTGCGCCGCCACACGACCTTGGCCGCGTCCATTCTCGAGATTGGCGTGCGACCACTCGAAATTGATGTTCCTCTCGACCTGGATCTCGATGATGGTGCCTGTCCACTTGCGTCCGGTACTCTTCAGAATGGCTTCCTTGACGTGATATTTGAACAGCTTGACATCGTCTTCGCCGACGGTTGCCGCGAACAGCTCACAGAGGTTTGCCGTCGAGTCGAGAATGTTCTTGGGCGGATGAATTTGATCGGCGTCGACGATTCGGCTGATCCATATCTCGTCCAGATCCGAATGGTCTTCCAGCAAGTCCTCGAAATTGACCGTGTCGACCAGGGCCCCCTCGCAATAGATGTCGCCATCGATCTGTACGGTTTGTTCGATCAGCGGCAGCGCCGAGCAGGCGCACAAGCTCGCGGGGGTAATACGTTTATAAGTATCCTTCGCGGGATTTCGGTTTGAGAATAATTCGAGGTGTTGTCTCGAGAGATTCCACGCATTGTGGAAGATGTAGGGTTTGCCGGGTTCATTGAGATTTTCGAACTTGATTTCCGTCAAGAATTTGCTGTCCGGATAGAGAAGTTTGGTTCGGCCGTTGATCTTGGATTTGTACACCATGGCGGTCAGAAAGCGTGTTGCCGGGTGCACCGCCAGGACGTGATTGAGCGTCCAGCGATTGAAATCTCCCTCGCTGAAGTTCCGCCAATTTCTGCGATCTCCCAGCCAGGACAGGGTGTGTACGAAGGACTCCATCATTTGTTTCGGAACGAACGCATTTCTGTAATTCTGCGGCTCGAGCAGAAAATCCTGCATGGCACGCGCGTAGCCGAACCAATCGGGTGAAAATATCGTGTTGGTGGGGAAGCTCTTGAACAACTCGTCATCGCGAAACACGTCGCGGAAGAATTTGTTGATCGCGTCGAGCCCTTCGCCCTTCGGCGCCTGGTTGTAGACGATCCCAACCCATGCACCGATGCATGACAGCGCCCAAACAGAGCGTTCAGAATCGAATGTTATTCCGCATTCTTTCAGGCCCTCCAAGACGCCGATGTGCAACCCTGCCGCCGGTCCGCCGCCCGCGAGGCAAATCGCTCGCTTCGGCCCTCCCGCTTCGGAGACCGCGGCCGGCGCCTTTTTGGCGCTTTCCCTCAGTCCCTCGATGGCAGCGAGCATCCCGGCGGGGTCCCTCGCTGCCCATTCGTTCAAGCTCTCGATCGCCGCTGCCACCTTCGCCTGGTCCGGCGTGCTCTGCGCTGTCGGCCCGGTGGATGGGTTTTTTTTGGTGCCGCCGCCCTTGCTGTCCTTGCTTGTTTCATCGGTATTCATGTGACACCCCCAGGCTGTTGGACGATACGATCAGGCGTTCGCTGCCAATGCCCCATATTCACGCGCGATTTTCAGTGGAGCGCCGCGTTCTCGCGCTTACTATCCTGCGGTTGCCCGCAGTTTTTATGCAACCTCCATGCTATTCGCGTCGACGGTAGCGTCAATGGCCTAATTGAGCCGTCTGGCGCGTCCGATTTCATGGCGGGAATCCTGGACGAGGCTACCATGGCGCACTGCTCGGCTGGGGCATGAGAACGACATCCGCCAGCTCGCGATTGATGACGCCGTGGATGAAGGCGACGTCGTCCACGACCGCGAAATGGCTGCCGTCCCGGATGTGAAGCTGCAGGCGTGAATTGGTGAAACGTCCCCAGCCCAGCGCGTGCCGGCGCGACACATAGGGATCGCCTTTCGCCGCGAAGCACGTGATCGGAACCTCCCACGGCGGCTCGCGCACGAACTGGTAGTTGCTCGCCATTTGAAACTCGGCGCGCACGACCGGCAGCATCAGATCCCGCAAGTCGGGCTCGTCGAGCAGTTGCTCCGTCGCCTGAACATTGAAATGGCGGATGAGCTCGGCGAAAACGTCATCGGGCTGGTCGTAGGCCGGGAGGCCGATGCGGAATTCCGCCAGCTTCAGCAGATCGTGCATCAAGCGTTCTTCGAATGAACCCTGGTCGATGATCCGATCGGGCGGTCGCGCGCCCGAGGCGAACAAGTGTTGCGGCCGCAACGCGGTGGTATGCATGAGGCGGCGTGCCGTCTCATACATGGTCAGGGCACCCAGGCAATGGCCGAAGAACGCGAACGGCCGGTCCAGCAGCTCGCCCATTTCGGCAACGAGCTGATCGACGAATTCGTTGATGTCGGAGACCGGCGTTTCGGTGATGCGGCCGAGGCGGCCGGGCGGCTCGATTGCCACCACTTCGATGGTCGGGTCGATGCATTGTGCCCAGCCGCGATAGACCGCGGAGCCTCCGCCGGCGAACGGGAAGCAGAACAGCCGGAGCCGGGGCGCCGCCCGCCGACCTACGACGATGAGCCAGCCGCCGGCGGATGCCTTGGGCTCGGTCGCGACCGCTGGTCCGCGGCCGGCGTCGTCGGCCGTCACGCCCGGGCTGACCGCTGACCAACCGCCGGTGGGGGGCTCGGGCGCCACCGCGGCCGGTTGCGGGAGTTCGTCCTCGGCGTGTGCGTCCGTGCGCTCGTTTTGGAGCATACCGCATGGCGGCACGGCGTCATCGCCGGTTGCCCTTAGCTCCGGCAGGAGCTCGTCGACGACCTCATCGATACTGGGGCCCTGGATCAGGCTGACGGTCGAGACCTTGATCCCGAGCGCGGCTTCGAGCCGGTTCGCCAGCGTCACCGACATCAGCGAATCGAGCCCGAGCTCGCGAAGCGGGCGAGCCGCATCGATCGCTTCGGTGATGCCGAGCGTCTTCATCGCCTCCCGGCGGACAAACCCGCTCAGCCATTCGCGGCGTTTCGCCATGGGCGCTTCCCGCCATCGGGATCCGATCGCCGCCACATCCGGAACGCCCCCTGCGCCGCCGTTGCCCGGGCGGGCTTGCGCCGTTTGATCGGATGACTCGCTTGCTCCACGCGTGACGCTCGGCCGTAACGCTTCCGGCGGCAACGATTTCAGCGACAATCCTTCGATCGCGGCTACGGACCGGCCGTTGTCCTCGTGGATGGTGATGTCGACGGTGAACATCTCCCCGCCGCCGTTTGCCGTTTGCCGACGCACGCCGTGGACCCAGACCTCCCGGGCGCTGACGCAGGCGCAGCGGAAACGCTCGACGCCGATCGGCAGATAGGTCCGCCGCGGCTCCTCGGCCGCTTGCGTGAAATCGCCGTAGCCGTCGACCAGCGCCGGATAGAGATGCAGGCAGGCGTCGAGCAGCGCCGGATGCAGCCCGGATTCGCCGTCAACGGACAGATGCGCAGGCAGCCGGACGCGCGTCAGGACCTCGCCGTTGCCCCGCTGCAGCAGCTCGATGGCGCGGAACGATGCGCCGTATTCCAATCCCAAGGCGCGCAAAGTCTCGTAATAGCGGTCGACCGGAATCGAGCCGGCGCACCGTTGCCTGACCTGCTCGAGCTGGAGCCGGTCGCTCTGCGCATTACGCACCGAATCCCGCTTGCGCGCCACGCCGACCATATGGGTTCGCCAGTTATCGGCGGCGTTTGCACCGATGCTGGCTAGGCGAAGCTCGGCCGTCGAATCGTCCAATGGCGTGAGGATCGACTGCACGACGCGCTCGCCGCTCTCCGGCAAGACCATCGCCTCGCGATATTGCAGATTGACGACCTCGACGGCGTCGGAGCTGAAATGCTGGCGCGCTGCATCCCGCAAGGCCGTCAGACCGACCGTCGTCGGCAGCACCGCCATGCCATAGATGCGATGATCATCGAGATAGGCGAAGCGTTGCAAGCCGTAGCTGCTCTCGAATTGAGCGTCCGGCAACGCCGAGCGCAGACGCACGCCGGTCAATCCATCGGTGAGGGCTCCGGTCGATCGCTTGGTCGCATCGGCCTCGATCCAGAAGCGACGACGGTGTTCGAAAGGATAGGTCGGGAGCGACACGCGGCGGCGAGGGCATGGCCGGTTGAAGCCTTGCCAATCGACGTCGTAGCCGCGGCGGTAAAGCTCTCCGAGGCTCGTCAGGATCTCGTTCAACTCGCCTCCCTTGCCGAGCGAGCCGAGCCATGCCCTGCCGTCGTCCTTCACGGATTGTCGCCCCAGCGCAAGCAAGGTGTTGCCCGGCCCGATTTCGACGAAGTCGGAAACGCCGGTTTCGGCCAGCGCCCGCATTCCCTCGACGAAGCGGACGGCATTGAGCGCGTGGTCGCGCCAGTACCTCGCACCCGGCGGTTCTCGCATCGGGGTCGCGGACGCGGTCGAGATCCACGCGATCTTCGGCCGGCGTCCCTGCACGGCGGCGGCGATGCGACCGAGCTCGTCCGCGGCGGGCCGCATCAACGGCGAGTGGAAGGCATGCGAAACGGTCAGCAATTGGCAGCGAACCCCGAGCCCCTCGAAATGCGCGATGAGAGCCGCGACGGCGTCACGCGTGCCGGAGACGACCGTGTTCTGCGGCCCGTTCAGCGCGGCGATTGCAAGGTCGGCGCGGCCGTATCGCTCGACCGCCGCCGCCACGCTCGCGTGGTCGGAGAAAACCGCGGCCATGGCGCCGTCACGCGGCAGCGCCTGCATGAGACGCGCGCGTTCCGCGAGCAGCTCGAGCGCTTGCTCCCGCGCATACACGCCTGCGCAATGGGCCGCCGCAAACTCGCCGACGCTGTGCCCCAGGACCACGTCGGGAACGATGCCCCAGGACCGCCACAGCGCGACGAGACCGGCCTGGACCGCGAACAACGCCGGCTGCGTATACGCGGTTTGGTCGATCAGGCTCGAATCGGCGCATTCGCAGAAGAGCACGTCTTTGAGCGGCCGCCCGCAACGGTTGCCCACGATCTCGGCGCAACGATCGATTTCCTCTCGAAATACCGGCTGACGTCGGTAAAGCTCCGCACCCATCCGCGCGTATTGCGACGCCTGCCCGGAGAACAGAAAGGCCAGCCGGCGCTGCCCCGTCGGTTGCGGCGCGCCGCCGTTGGCGGTGCGTCCGGCGAGCGCTTCCCGCAACTGTTCTTGCGAGCCCGCGACGGCGGCAAACCGCACGGGAAAATGCGTTCGACCGCCGGTGCTGGTAAAGCAAATGTCGGGCAGCGGCGCTTCATCACGCGCGAGCCACGCGAGGTGACGCTCGATCGATGCGCGCAACGCGACGTCGGTCCTTGCCGACAGCGTGAACAACGACGGCTCCGGCTCACCGGCCGTCTCGGTCGTCGCCGGCGGCTCTTCCAGCACGACGAAAGCGTTCGTCCCGCCGAGGCCGAGCGAATTGACGGCGGCGAGCCGGGGACGATCGCCCGCGGGCCAGTCGCGGCATTGCGTATTGACGAAGAACGGACTCGCGGCGAAGTCGATTTTCGGGTTGGGATTGCGGAAGTTCAGGCTGGGCGGGATTTTTCCGTTCTTCAGCGCCAGCGCGGTCTTGATCAGGGCGGCGAGTCCGGCCGTCTGCTCCAGGTGCCCGATATTGGTCTTCACCGAGCCGATCGCGCAGAAGCCGCTTCGGTCCGTTCGGGTGCGGAACGCGCGGGTCAATGCGTCGATCTCGAGCGGATCGCCGACCACCGTGCCGGTGCCATGGCACTCGACATAAACGATGTCGTCCGGCGACGCGTCGGCCATGAGCAAGGCCTCGACCATCGCGCGCGCCTGGCCTGCGGCGCTCGAGGCCGTGTAGCTCATCTTTTCGGCGCCGTCGTTGTTGATCGCCGATCCTCGGATGACCGCATAGATGTGATTGTGGTCGGCGACGGCGGCGGCGAGCTCCTTGAGCAGGACCGCGCCGACGCCGCTGCCGAAAATCGTGCCCTGCGCGTCGGCGTCGAAGGCGCGACAATGTCCGTCGGGCGACAGGATGCCGCCTTTCACGCTCGTATAGCCGACAGACTGCGGCACGCGCACGCTGGCGGCTCCCGCCAGCGCCATGTCGCATTCGCCTGCGAGGATCGCCTGGCAGGCGAGATGCACGGCGACCAGCGAGGTCGAGCAGGCGGTCTGCACGTTGATGCTGGGGCCGGTAAGGTTGAGCTTGTAGGAAATCCTGGTGCTCGAGAAATCCTTGTCGTTGCCGAGGTGGGTGAGGCCGCCGGTATAGCCCGGCAGGTCCGCGCTGAACGGCAGTCGATCGACGAGGTAGCTGCTCACGACCCCGCCCAATCCCGTGAAAACGCCGATCGGCTTGGGCGCGCTTCCGACGGGCTCTCCCGCGTCCTCGAATGTCTCCCACGCCACCTCCAGAAGCAGCCGCTGCTGCGGATCCATCAGCCGCGCTTCCTCCGGCGAATATTCGAAGAAGGCGGCATCGAACCGGTCGACGCCGGCCAGCATCGATGCGGCCTTTACGTAGGACGGATTGCGCAACAGCTCGGTCGGCACTCCCGCCGACAGGAGATCCTCGTCGCTCAGCGCGCTGATCAACTCCACGCCGGCACAGAGGTTTTGCCAAAAGGCGAGATGGTCGGCGGCGCCGGGAAACCGGCAGGCGATACCGACGATCGCGACGCCTGCGGAACCGTTCGAGCCCGTCATCTTCGCTCTCTCCGCGCGCGCCGGGCGCGGGCTCGCTTGACGCCCGCCGCGATCGCGTCGTCCTCTCCGCCGCGCGGAAGCTCCGGAAAGAACGCCTGCTGATAGGCCCGCACGAGGTCCTCGACCGACCTTACGCTGGTGATCGAAACGAGCTTGGCGAACGGATCGACGCCGAGCTCCGCCTCCAAATCGGCCACCAGGAACGCCAGGTCGAGCGAGCTGAGGCCGAGCGTTGCGTTGAGCTTGTCGTCGCCCGACAGGCGGCCGACCTCGCCGACGCGCTCTGTCAACACCGCGCGGATCCTGTCGTGCACGATCGATTCGATTTGTGCGAGCGTCGGCGCGGTCAGCACGTGATGCCTCCGTCGACCACGAGGGTCTGTCCGGTAATGAAGGACGCCTGCTCGGAGATCAGGAAGTGAACGGCGCTCGCGATCTCGTCCATGCGCGCCAGCCGCCCCAGCGGCGTACGCCGAGCGATGCGTCGCTTCTCCTCCTCGGCCATGCCGGCGGTCATGTCGCTGTCGAAATAACCGGGGGCGACCGAATTGACCCTGATCTGACGCGGGCCGAGCTCGCGAGCAAGGCTGCGCGTCAAACCGTCGAGCCCCGCCTTGGTGGCGCTATAGACCGCCACGCCCGAATGGCCGCGGATGGCATGCACCGACGATATGTTGACGATGCATCCGGAGCCCTGCCGCAGCATCAACCGCGAACAGGCCTGCGCGAGCACCAGAGCCGCGGTGAGATTCGCTTCAACGGCCGCGACGATGTCGGACGTGCGCATCGTCGGCAGAATACCTTCCACTGCCATGCCGGCATTGTTGACGAGCACGTCGATTCGCCCGAACCGCTCGCCCACCTCCTTCACGAAGGCGCTCAACGCCTCGCGATCGCGTCCATCGACCGCGCCCCAATGGAAATCCCCGCGCCTGCGGGCACGCATCATATCGGTGATGAAAGCCGTCTTCGTCCGGCTCAGCGTCGCCACCGCGTAGCGCCGGTCGAGAAATCCCGATACCAGCGCGGCTCCCAGGCCACGACTGCCCCCGCTGACCAGCGCCACCTTTCTCGCCTGTGGCATGGTCGTCGTGTCCTCACGCTCCACCAACCTATGATCGGGCGTCTTCGCCGGCGCGACGCCGAATTCATGCTGGGTTGCGCGATTTCTTGAAACGCGCACCGTAATGATCCTCCACGACCACGTCGATGACGGCAGGCATTTTGTAGCGCTCGAGTCGCGCGCGGCAGAATTGGCGGACCCGCCGCTTGAGCGCGTCGGGGTCCTCCGGCACGAGGGGAGTGATCTTGGCTGCAACAACCTCGCCGGTGATCGGATTCGGCCGGCCGCGCACGGTGACGTCTTTGACGTTGTCGAGCTGCAGCAGCACGTTCTCGATTTCGGTCGGATGCACCTTCTCGCCCCCGACATTTATCAGCTCCGACTTGCGGCCGAGAATGCGAATGTACTCGCCGTCGCTTTCCACGAGGTCCTGCGTATTGAACCAGCCGTCGGCATCGAACGGTGACGGCGCGTTCAAATAGCCGAGCATCGCGCTCGATGCTCTGATCCAGAGCAGGCCGTCGACGATCTTGTGCTCGAAGCCGCCAGTGCCGAGCTTGAGCCAGACCGAGCCGGAGTCGCGCGATCGGGTCGGCAGGATGCCGAGCTCCGACAGCCCGTAGGTCTGCTTGAGCCGCACCCCAGGCAGGGCTTCGCGGACAGCCGCAAGGGTGGAGGGGGGCATCGGCTCGGTGCCGTAAGTGATGATCTTGAGGGACGAGAGATCATGACGCCGGATGGTGTCGGCGATCAGCAGCATCCGCAGGAAGGTCGGGGTCGTAGGCAGCAGTTCGATCCGATGCGATTCGATCGCGGCGCATACGCCGTCCGGACTGCGCTCCCGCGTCGTGACGGTGGTCCCGCCGTGACAGAGCCCGTGCAACAGCGTGTTGATGCCCCCGATATGGTCGAGCAACAGAAAGACGAGCGTACGATAGGCCGGGCGCGGTACTTCGAACTTCGCCAACAGTCGACCAAAATCGAGCACCGACGCCTTGCTCTCACCGGTGGAGCCGGAGCTGAACAGAACCAGACCGGGTGCGTCGCGATCCTTGAGCTGCCGCAACAGCGGATGGCTCACGGCACGGTCGAAGCCGGTGACACGCCAGGAATCATCGTCGTCGAATCGAACGGCGAATTGGACCTGCGCCAACTCCATGAACCGCCGCCAGCGGGGCTCGGTTGCGGAGGCCAGCGGGATGATGATGTTGCGGTTCAGCAGAGCGGCCAGAAGCAACGCGCAGAGCCTGGGCGAGTAGTCGCCGCAGATTGCAAGTGTATCTCCCGGCTTGACCCCGTGTTGCGCCAATTGGGCGAGCCAGCCGTCGCAGCCATCATGGAGCTGGGTAAACGACCAGCTCTCATTGCTCCATATCAGCGCCGGCTTGTCGCCCCAAGATTGCAATCGCTCGGTCAACCAATGACGGTTCATGACCGTCCGACCTTGTCGCCGTGGGCCGTCTTTCAACCCCCTACCAAGCGGCTTCCTCCGCCTCGCTCGCGCGCGGTCTTTGTCTTTTCAGCATGGCCTCCATGGCCTGCACCAGCCGAACGGCATGCATGACGCGGGCCGCCTGCATCGGGTCCATCGACTGCAGGCACTGTTGCAGCTTGTCCATGTCTATCGCGCCGCTCGGCCCCGCGGACGGATCGCCCGAGGCACGGAAATCGAAAGGTCCATAATGTGCGCTCGAAGGCGCTCCATTTTCGGCCAGGAATTCGCAGGCTCTGTGCGTCTTGTAGGCCACCCGCGACATGACCTCGAACCAGTCCTGCCAGAGCTCGGCGACCATCATGCCGAAGCGGAGGTTGGATTCGGGCGTGTCGGAGCTTGACCAATGCGGCTGCGCGTTGTCGGAAAACATGAAACACCCCTCTACGAACAACAACTCCAGCGACGTTCCCGTCCCGACCGTCTCGCTTCGTTAGAGCGCTGCCTCGCTTCGTTAGAGGCGCTGCGAACATCGCACAAGTCCTGGTAGATGTCCACGCCTTGCAGTCCTAACGGGACGCGTTCCAGCCCGATCGAAGCGGGGACAACGGCGTCAATCGGCGCCGGCGTCTTTCCACGTCTGCAACGTCAACGAATGGATCGGACGCCCGCTGACCACGGCGGCCACATAGCCCGGTGCAGGATCGACACGAAGAATCGACCATCTGTGTGCGGCGGATCGGTCGCCGTCCCATGCCACGAGCCGCGGGCTCTCCACCTGATCGAGATCAAACTCGATGCGGCCGAGATTGGCGGCCAAGCTGACGCCCAGTCCTTTGACCGCCGCCTCCTTGTGCGTCCACAAGACCAAAAACGCGTCCCGCTTGGCTGATCCGCGCAACGCAGCCAACGCTCTGCTTTCCGTCGGGGTGAAATAGCTTTGGGCGATGTCCATGGCGTGCGGCAGATTGCGCACCTTTTCGACG
Source organism: uncultured Alphaproteobacteria bacterium (assembly GCA_963758945.1). Classification (GTDB taxonomy): domain Bacteria; phylum Pseudomonadota; class Alphaproteobacteria; order Rhizobiales; family Xanthobacteraceae; genus VAZQ01. The sequence continues at coordinate 1,292,680 of CAVWXY010000006.1, forward strand.
TCGATGCCCACCGGGTGATCGAGCCGCACCGCGAGCATGCAGCAGTTGCCGCTGTGCGAGACGCTGAATTGGAGATTGAGAGCATTCGCCCGGGAGACCAGACGCGGCTTCCCATGACGGTTGCGCGCAAAGGTCAGCGTCGCTGCGTCTCCGCCGGTGTAGTTCGCAAGGATCCGTCGGACGATACCGTGCGCTTGGATGTATCGCAGCCGATCGCATTCGAATGAGAGCCGCGCGGCCCGCGTCCGTTCTTCTCGGTCCAAGATGCGCAAGAAGTCGGCTGTCGCGCCGGGGTCGTCGACCAGCTGCGCAGCCCACACGTGGATTTCGCCGCTCGACAAGCCCGGATAACTCACACAGGCGTGCGTCATGACGGCGACCTCGCACCTGCCGCTTGCAGGCCCGCGGATGCGCGCAAGTCCTCGACGATCTCCTTGGTGAGAGCCTCCGCCGCAGTCGAGAAGTAAAAATGCCCGCCTGGGAAAATGCAGCTGCGGAATTTCCCGCAGGTGAGGTCCCTCCAGGATTGGAGGGCGCCGGAATGAGAGAGGTCGTCGGTGCCGCCGAATGCGGTGATCGGGCAGGCAATGCGATCCCCCGGTTCGACCGCGTAGTCTTCCACGAGCGCAAGGTCGGCCCTCAGGGCCGGCAGCAGGGCAGCTATCAGTTCCGGGCGTTCCATGATCGCTGTCGGCGTGCCGCCAAAACGGCGCAACATGGCAAGCAAGTCGTGGTCCGAGCGTGCGCGTGCCGGGGCAGGCTCGGCGCGGGCGCAATCGGGGCTGCCGCGGGCGGAAACGAACAGGTGCGCGGCGGCCCGGCCATCGGCCGAGCGCAAGCGTCGGGCAGCTTCGTGGGCAATCCAGGCGCCCACGCTGTGGCCAAAAAAACCGAACGGCACTACCATCAGCGGCTGGAGCGCATGATGCAGCACCTCCATGAGCGCCGTCATGGAGGTGAATGGCGGTTCCTCGAGGCGCGCGGCACGACCGGGTAGCTCCACCGGACAGAGATCGACGTCGGAAGGCATGAAGCGTCGCAATGGCCGGTAAAGCGCGGCATTTCCTGCAGCGTGCGGAAAGCAGAAAAGGCGACAGCGGACGGCGGCGCCTTCATTCCGGAATGGGACCCAACTGTCGAGCGCCATTGCATCCATCGGACTGGGCCTGCCGTCCGTCCCGGGACGGTGCCGGATCAAGCGGTGACGGGCAAGACCCGGTCCCGCACCGGGAAGGGATCGTAGCGCAGGTTCCGGCGGAGTGCGCACCGGCTCGCCGTCAAGAACGTGCGCCACTCGACAATTTCCGGCGCGTGACGCGGATCCCAAGGGCCGCGACGCGCTCCGGACATCGCGCTGCGGCGGCCGGCGGCCGGGGACGGTACGGCTTTTCATGCGAATGAACGGAGGGGATGCGTGCCGACATTCAAGGCGATTGTGGTCGAGAAGAGCGATGGCGGGCAAAAGGTCGGCCTCACCGGTTTCGACGAAGCCAATCTGATGGAGGGCGATGTCACCGTCCGCGTCGAATGGTCGACGGTGAATTACAAGGACGGGCTCGCGCTCACCGGCAAGGCGCCGGTCGTTCGCCGCTTTCCGATGATCGCCGGCATCGATTTGGCCGGCACGGTGGACTCCTCTTCACACCCGCAATGGAGCCCGGGCGATCGGGTCGTTCTCAATGGCTGGGGGTTGGGCGAAACGCATTTCGGCGGCTACGCGGAAAAGGCGCGGGTCAAGGGCGATTGGCTGGTGCGCCTGCCCGCGCGCAACAGCACGCGCGGAGCGATGGCGATCGGCACCGCCGGCTATACCGCCATGCTGGCGGTGATGGCGCTCGAGCGTCATGGCGTCACCCCCCAACAGGGGCCGGTGATCGTCACCGGAGCGACCGGAGGACTGGGCTCGATCGCGGTGGCGCTGCTCGCCAGGCTCGGGTTTGCCGTCATCGCCTCGACCGGGCGTCCGACCGAGGCGGACTACCTCAGAAGCCTGGGCGCCCGCGAGATCATTGAGCGCAAGGAGCTCCTCGGCGCCGCCAAACCGCTTGGCCAGGAGCGATGGGCCGGGGGCATCGATACCGTCGGGTCGGTCACGCTGGCCAACGTGCTGTCGATGACGCGCTACGGTGGCGCGGTCGCCGCCTGTGGACTGGCCGGTGGGATGGATTTACCGGTGACGGTCGCGCCATTCATTCTGCGCGGGGTCTCGCTCATCGGCATCGACTCCGTGATGTGTCCCATGGAACGGCGGCGCGAGGCCTGGAAGCGACTGGCATCCGATCTCGATGCCGGAAAGCTCGCCGCGATGACCAGCGAGATCGATCTGCCAGGGGTCGTGGAGGCCGGCCGGCGGATCGTCGAGGGCGGCGTCCGCGGCCGGATCGTGGTCAAGATCGGGTAGCGCCGGAGAGCCCGTCTGCGATTCGAGGTCGCGCTGCTCGCCCGGCGAATGGATGCGGTCCATCGCCGAGGCCTAAGCCGATCGAGAGCGTGTGATGCCGAGCGGCCTTTTGGAATCGGCGCCGAAAACGGCCGGATGCGCCCTCGATCCAAGCCTCTGGCGCCGTGAGCCCAGGATATTTGCTTTTTTGCAATTCAATCAGTGCGGTTCTGTCGAAAGAAAATAGGAAGCTCCGGGAGGCCGACGATTCGAAATCCATAGTCGTAGGCTATACTGTTGCCGCTTAGACGGTAGGCTGGCGACAAGCGATCGACGGGAAAGCGCGGAGCTCGGTTGCTGGATCGCGGGTAGGGGAGGCGATGCTCATGTCGATTCCAGGCGGCAAGCAGCCGGCGGAGCGGACGCGCGACAAGTTGTCCCTTCTCCGCAATCATCCGTTGTTTCGCGATCTTCCTTCGGCCGTGATCGAGCATCTCGGCTCCTACATGAAGACGCGCCGGGTGGCACGCGGCGCCACCATTTTCGCCAAGAACGACCCCGGCACCGGGCTCATGGGCGTGCTCGCCGGTGCGGTCAAGGTGAGCGTCGCCTCCGCCGAGGGTAAGGACATCGTGCTCAACATCTTCCGCGAGGGCGAGATCTTCGGCGAGATCGCGTTGCTCGATGGCCGTCCGCGGACCGCCGACGCCGTCGCCATGTCCGCCTGCGAGCTCATCGTCATCGAGCGGCGCGATTTCGTTCCGTTCCTGAGCGCTCATCCCGACGTGATGCTCAAGTTCATCGAGATTCTCTGTTCACGGCTGCGCCGTACCAGCGAGCAGGTGCAGGACGTGACGTTCCTCAATTTGCCGACCCGGCTCGCGAAGGCGCTGCTGGAGTTGACCTCGGGCGAGGAGGGATCCGCGCCCAAGCGCAAGGTGACCATCACCCAGCGCGAGATCAGCCAGATCATCGGCAAGTCGCGCGAGAGCACCAACAAGCAGCTGCGCGCGTGGGCCAAGCGCGGATGGATCAGGCTCGAACGGGGTGGCGTCAACATCGTGACGCCCGACAAGCTCGCCGCGGTCGCCGCCGAAGGCTCCGAGCTCGATCCGTCCTGAGGCGTTGGGACTGCGACGCATTCCATGCCGGATCACGGCAGCTTGTCGTATTCGTACCGGACGGCCTGCTCGATGAGCGCTTCCGCGTCCTCGTTCCAGTGCTTCGAGCCGCAGCGGTCGCAGATGCCGATGGGGATTTCAACCTGACAGAAAACGTAGCCCCTGTCGGTCCACTGCCGGAACGCAACCTCTTGGTTGCGTCGGGTGACCTGGCCGTTTCTGCAGAAATCGCAGCGCAAAGCGTCGTTTGGATGGGACATGCTCCCCACCGACCGTGAAAGCCCACGCCGGCAGGGTCGCACGAGCTTTTCTGCAGGTTGTGTGAAGTAGTTCACACGCGCGGCCGTTTTCCTCAAATCCGAACAGGCGGTGTGAAATTGCGGGGGCGCGCTCGCACGGTCGTGGCGCGCAGGCCGGGTTGCGTCGTGCGCCCGCCTGTTCGCGCGCTAGGCCAACGCCCCGACGACGCCTTCGGCTTGCAGCAGTTCCGACAGCCGCCGGCGCGCATAGAACATGCGCGTCTTCACGGTGTTGCCGGGAATGCCGACGATGACTGCGACCTCCTGCACCGATTTCTCGTGATAATAGACGAGATCGATGACCTCCCGATGCTCCCGCGACAGGCGGGTGAGGCACTGGCGCAGGATCTCTCCGCGGCGCTTGTTCTCGAAGGCGGCCTCCGGACCGTCGGCGGGATCGCTCGCCTCCGCGATGTCCTCGCCGGGCGGCGCCGCGGCCCGGCGTCGCAGCTCGGCGAACGCCGTGTAGCGGGCGATCGCCAGCAGCCACGTGGTCGCCGCCGCCCGCGCCTCGAACCGGTGCGCCTGCCGCCAAACGCTGAGGAACACATCGCTGGTCAGGTCCTCGGCCAGCGCGCCGTCGCGCACGAGCCGTAGGATGAAGCGGTAGATCTTCGTGTGATGCCGCGTGAACAGGACCTGCATGGCGAGCCGGTTGCCGACTGCGATCTTCGCGATCAGCGCCTCGTCCGAGTGTTGGCGGCTGTCGGTCGATCGCCGTTGGGCTGAAACGCGAGGCGTCGGTCCGGCGAATTCGTTGCGCATCGGTAGCTCCCCTGCTTTCGATCTACCGACATGCCTAGAGTGCCCCGCGGAAACCATCTGTTAACCACTTCACAAACGGGAGCATGCTTTTTTCGGCCTGGGGCGCGCGCCGGAATGCGGAAGCGCGCGGCTTTGGCGGTCTCTCTTGCGGTCGCTCGCCGCTGCACCGCGTTCCTTCGTGCTCGCGGCACGAGCCTCCCGCGACTCGGAGAGCCGATCTCCCAAATTTTGGGCAGAGGGTTAAAGTGACCGTGGACGACGGCATCGACGACGATTCGGACCCGCGGGAGGCGGTCGCATGCGTGACGATGGTACCCTCGGGGCGAGCCTCGAGCCGAAGCCGATGAGCCGGGCGCCTCGCCGCCGAGGACGAGCTCTGCCCGCCGCGGCGATGGCGCTCATTCTCTCGTTCGCGACGAGCGCACGCGCCGACGACAAGCTCCTTGAGGAGACCGTTGGATTCACCGGGACGGTGCTCTTTCTCCAGAGCCATGTTCCGGCGCTCGTCATCGCTGCCGTGCGGAACGACGAGCGAGCCGTCTTCGGCTTCGGCGAGACGTCGGATGGTTCGGGCAAGCCGCCCGACGGCAATACCGTGCTGCGCGTCGGGTCGCTGACCAAGGCGTTTACAGGGCAGGTTCTCGCCGGTCTCGTCGCCGGCAAGACGGTGAAGCTCACCTACCGCCTGCAGGACCGGCTCGGGTGGAACCTGACCGTTCCGGCCCGCGACGGTCATCAGATCAGGCTGATCGACCTGGCGACGCATTCCTCGGGGCTGCCGCGAGAGGTCGAGCGCGAGCCGGGTCCACCCGACGACCCGTTCTCGACCTTGACCCCAGAGGCCTATGGCAAGGGGCTCGCATCCGATCCCCTGCTGTTTGCTCCCGGCACCGGAGCGCTTTATTCCAACTTCGCCTTCGACGTCCTCAGCGCTGCTCTGGCGCATGCCGCGGGCAAACCGTACGACGCGCTGCTCAAGGAGCTGGTTCTCGATCCGGCCGGATTGAAAGACACGGTGCTCGCGCTGCGCGCCGGCGACCGCGCCCGCCTGCTGCAGGGCCACGACTTCGACGGCAAGCCTCTGCCCGACGTGAAGACGCCGCTGATCGCGGCCGGTGCGAGCGGGATCTACTCGACGCCCAACGACGTGCTGCGCTGGCTGTCCTGGCACCTCGACCGCTTCGCGTCCGACCAGGCGGAGATCCGGCTGCTCGATCACGCCGCGTACCTGCCGCGCGACGGGCTCGACCCGGTCTATGGGCTCGACGAATCCGGCCGCATGGACGCCATGGGCCTCGGCTGGATCGTCATGGCGCCGCGCGGCGACCGCCCGCTCATCCTGCAGAAGGCCGGAGGCTTGCAAGGGATCTTCACTTACACCGCCTTCGCACCGACGCGGGGCGTCGGCGTCTTCGTCGCGATCAACAAGTTCGACTTCGGTGCCGCCCTGGCGATGGCCGCCGCCGTCAACGAGCTGATCGCGCAACTTGCCCCGCGCTGAAGGGTCCACGTCGCGCCGGTCCCGAAGCGTAGTGGTCCGCGCGGTGGTCCGAACCGTCCCACGTTCCCGCATCGCGTCAGCAGAGGAGATATCGCCGTGCAGCAGGTCATCCCGGCGTCCGGCGTGCTGCAATACGAGCAGTACGGCTTCACCAACTGCGTGCGCTTCGAGGACGTGCTCTATCTCTCCGGCATCTCCGCCCTCGATCCGCAGGGCCGGGTGATCGGCAACGACATCGAGACGCAAGCCGTTCACACCTACCGGAACATCGAGCGGGTGCTGCGCGCCGCCGGCTCCGACCTCGGCTGCATTTTGCAGATGACGAGCTTCACCGTGGATCTGGAAAAGAATGGCGCCGGCTATGTCGCGGCCGCCAAAAGATCCTGACACGGCCGACCTATACCAGCGCGACGATCGGCGTTGCCGCGCTGATGGTGCCGGGGCTTCTGCTCGAGGTGCAGTGCTATGCCGCAGCGGCTTAGTCGAACGCGAGCCCCGGCCCGCCGCCACGAAATGCCGACGACGGCTCAAACCAAATCGCCTGTGAAGCGTTGTCCTGAAAGCCCCAGGAGATCGCCATGTCAATTGTTCGGCTCATTCACATCAAGGTCGATCCGGCCGAGATGGACCACGCCCTGCGGATCTGGAAGACGGAATGCGCGCCGCTCATGATCCAGCAAAAGGGCTGCATTTCGGAAAAGCTCCTGCGCTGCCGCGAGGCGCACGAGCTGATCTCCTATTCGGAATGGGACAGCGAAGCCGACATCCAACTTTACCGCAGCAGCGACGCCCACGACCAGATCGTGCGGCACGCGCGTGCGCTCAAGGGCTCGAAGGCACAGGCGAAGCTCTACGACCTCGTCACCTGACGGCAGCAGGTAGCGCCCCGCCGCAGCCGCTCAGCCGCTGGATGAGCACTTACCCCGCCCGAGCTGGTGCAGGGAACGCTCACACTCGACCAGACGGTCATGAGCACGTTGCGCGAGGGGCCCGCTCCCGTCGTCCCGGTTTGAGCCGCGCAGCCCGCACCACGTTACGCGATTGCAACTCGCCGCGCCGGCGCCGCCGGGGCGCGGCGGCAGGTCACGCACGCAGGCGGCGAGTGCGCGCCGTCGTGCGCGGGCAGCGACTTTGCGCCGGCGCTCCGGCCGGCCTACACTCTCGCGCATAAGGACAGCGCCGCCGCCGGCCGAACGGCGCGGCCATCGAGGGAGGAATGAATGACCGCATCGAGCGCGACCGCGCGGCGAATATCCCGCCGCAAGTTCATGGCCGGCAGCGCGGGGGCGGGGGTTGCGCTCGCGAGCAATCTCGCCGCGCCCCCCATCCTGGCGCAGACGCGCGCGCCCATCCGGCTCGGTAATCTCAATTCGTTCACCGGCGCGATCGCCTATGCGGCCGAGAACAACGTCAACGGCATGAGCCTCTATTTCGACAGCGTCGGCTGGACCATCGCCGGCCGCAAGATCGAGATCATCAAGGAGGACGACCAGTTCAATCCCCAGGTCGGGTTGCAGAAGGCCAAGAAGCTGGTCGAGAGCGACAAGGTCGACATGATCGTCGGCGTCCAGGCCAGCAATGTCGCGCTCGCCGTGCTCAATTATGCCAAGCAGCAGAAAGCCTTCTACGTCGTCTCCGGCGCCGGCACCGACGCCATTACCTGGGATCGCTACCCCTATCTCTTCCGTACCTCGATCTCGGCCTACCAACTGAGCACGCCGATGGCGAACTGGGTCTACGACAATCTCGGCAAGGAGATCGTCACCACCGCGTCCGACTACGCCGGCGGCCGCGACGTCATCGCGCAGTTCAGGGGCCCCTACGTCGCGCGCGGCGGCAAGGTCATCAAGGAGATCTGGCCGCCGCTGGGCACGACCGACTTCAGCCCCTACCTGATCGACATCAAATCGATCAACCCCCCGGTCACCTACGACTTCATGCCCGGCGCCGACGCCATCCGCTTCATCCAGCAATATACCGAGTTCGGGTTGAAGGAGAAAATACCGCTCACCGGCTTCACCATCATCGATTCGCTGACCATGAGCGCGCTGGGCAAGACTGCCCTCGGCGTGATCTCCGCTACCACCTATACCGACACCGTCGACAACCCGGAGAGCAAGAAATTCGTCGCCGACTACCAGGCCAAGTTCAAGGCGCTGCCGGACATCTTCTCCGACTACGGCTACGTGGCCGCGCGCACCGTGCACGACGCGCTGCAGGCGACCGACGGCAACACGACCGACAAGGACAAGCTCGCCGAAGCGATGACCAAGGTGAAGTTCAACGCGCCGCGCGGGCCGTTCCGCATGGACCCGGTCGTCCACAATCCCATCCAGGACATCCACATCTGCCAGGTGGTGGAGAAGGACGGCAAGGTCACCAGCAAGGTGATCACCACGGTGAAGAACGTGCAGGATCCGGGTAAGAAGATCTATTGATCTCCGTTGCTGTCGTTCCCGCGCAAAGCGGGAACCCATAACCACCGGCCTCTGAATATGGGTCCCCATCGCATGTCGGCCGCAGCCGACATGCGCCCTCGAGGAGCCGGTCTCGGCAAACCCGAGATCGGTTGCGCGGGGACGACGACAGGGGAAGCTGATCGGTCGACTTCGCATGACGGCGGGCTGAGGGGCGGATGGAGTTTCTGGTCGCCCAGCTCCTGAACGGGCTGGTCTACGGCGTGCTGCTGTTTCTCATGGCGGCGGGCCTCTCGTTGATCTTCGGATTGATGAACGTCGTGAGCCTCGCCCACGGCTCCTTCTTCATGCTGGGTGCGTTCTTCGGGCTGTCCATCCTGCAATTCACCGGCAGCTTCTGGCTCGCGCTTGTGCTCGCGCCTATTCCCGTCGCCGTGCTCGGCATCGTCATGGAAGTGCTGTTCATGCGCCCGCTTTATCGGCGGGGCCACATGGACCAGGTGCTGCTGACCTTCGGCTTCACCTTCGTGTTCTTCGACCTCGTGCAATCGGTATGGGGCCGGGTGATCCTGCGCATGCCGGCGCCGGACATTCTCCAGGGCGCGACGCAGATCGGGGTCGGGGTGTTCTCGACCTATCGGTTGTTCCTGATCGGCCTCGGCTTCGCGCTGGCGCTGCTGCTCTGGCTGTTCCTCGAGCGCAGCCGGATCGGCGCCATGGTGCGGGCGGGCGTCGACGACGCCGCCATGGCGGCGGGGCTCGGCGCCAATGTCCCGCTCCTCTTTACCGGCATCTTCGGCGCCGGCGTGGCCTTGGCCGCGCTCGGCGGCGTGGCGGCCGGCCCGGTGCTCGGCCTCTATCCCGGGATGGATACCGAGATCCTCATCCCCGCCTTCATCGTGATCGTGATCGGCGGCATGGGCAGCCTGCGCGGCGCCTTTGTCGGTAGCCTCCTGATCGGCGAGGCCGACACCTTCGGCAAGGCCTATTTCCCGAGCCTGGCCTTGTTCCTCATCTACTTGGTGATGGCCGCGGTGCTGCTGCTGCGGCCGCAAGGCCTGTTCGGCGTCAAATATACCGGCGTGTCCGCGGCGCCCGCGGTCGGCACGGTGAGCACGCCGGCGACCAGGGAAACGCGCGCCGCGGGGGTGGTCGCGATCCTGGCGATGCTGCTCTTTCCGTTCCTGGTGACGGACTATCCGCGCGCGCTGATCGCGGAAATCTACATTTTCGCGATCTTCGCCATGAGTCTCGACCTCCTGCTCGGGTTCACCGGCCTGATGTCGCTCGGCCATGCCGCCTTCTTCGGACTCGGCGCCTACGCGGTTGCGATTGTCGGAACGCTGTTCGGCGTGAATGCCTGGCTCGGGCTCATGGCGGGCGTCATCGCCGCCGCGGGCGGCGCGGCGCTCATCGGCTTCTTCTGCGTGCGCACCAGCGGCATCCCCTTCCTGATGCTCACGCTCGCGTTCTCCCAGCTGGTGTTTTCGGTGGCGCTGAAATGGCGCGACGTCACCGGCGGAAGCGACGGCATGGCGATCGCGGAAAAGCCCGGCTTCCTCGGTTTCGATCTCGCCAATTCATTGCCCATGTATTTCATGACGCTCGTCTTCCTGCTGCTCTCCTACTGGGCCTTGCGGCGGCTGCTCAACGCCCCGCTCGGGCACGTCTTCGTCGGCATTCGCGAGAACGAGCCGCGCATGCTGGCGATCGGCTATCCCACGCGCGCCTACAAGCTTCTCTCCTTCACGATCGCCGGAGCGTTCGCCGGATTGTCCGGCGGGCTCTATGCCATCTTCAACAGCTTCATCTCGCCCGATGCGGTCTACTGGACCGCCTCGGGCGACATCCTGATCATGACCATGCTCGGCGGCGCCGGCACGCTGATCGGGCCCGCGATCGGCGCGGGAGTGTTCCTCTTGATGAAGAACGTTGTGAGCTCCTACAGCGAGCATTGGCTCGCCATCATCGGGACGGTCTTCATCGGTTGCGTGCTGTTCTTCCCCGGCGGCATCTGGGGCACGCTGCGGCGGGTGCGCTGGCGGAGGCGCAAGCCGTGAGCGTGCTGCGCACCGATCGCCTCTGCCGCTCGTTCGGCAATCTCGTCGTCACCAACGACGTCAATCTCGCCGTCGAAGCCGGCGAGCGGCACGTCATCATCGGCCCGAACGGCGCCGGCAAGACCAGCCTGGTCAACCAGATCGGCGGCCAGCTCGAGCCCAGCGGCGGCCGCATCTTCGTCAAGGACACCGACATCACTGGCTGGTCGCCGAGCCGGGTGAGCCGTCTCGGTGTCGCGCGCACGTTCCAGCGCAACAATCTGTTCCAGAACCTCAGCGTGATGGAAAATCTCCGTCTCGCCGTGCAGGCGCGCCGCGGCCATCCGCTCGACTTCTTCACCCCGGTGCGGCGCATCCGCGATCTCGTGGCGCGTGCCGAGGGGCTGATGCAGCGCGTGCATCTGGGCGGCGACGGAGCCCGGCTCGCCCGCAACCTCTCCTACGGCGAGCAGCGCCAACTCGAGATCGGGATCGCGCTCGCCGGCGAGCCCGACCTCCTTCTCCTCGACGAGCCGACCTCCGGCATGTCGCCGGCCGAGACCGGCCGCATGATCGAGCTGATCGCCTCGCTACCGCGCTCGCTCTCGATCCTGATGATCGAGCACGACATGAAGGTGGTGTTCTCGGTCGCCGACCGTGTGACGGTACTTTACTATGGCGAGGTGCTGGCGACCGGCACGCCGGCCGAAATCCAGGCGAACCGCCGCGTGCGCGAGGTCTATCTCGGGATGGCCCATTGATGCTCGATCTCGAGAACGTCAACGCCTATTACGGCGACAGCCATATCCTGCACGGCGTCTCGCTCGCCGTAGAGGAAGGCGAGGTCATCTGCCTGCTCGGCCGCAACGGTGCCGGCAAGACCACCACCATCCTCACCATCATGGGATACCTCAAGCCGCAGCCTGGCCGCATTCGCTACCGCAATCGCGATATCGCCGCGCTGCCCCCCTATCGGGTGGCGCGGCTCGGCTTCGGGTTCGTGCCGCAGGAGCGCGGCATTTTTCCGAGCCTCACGGTGCGCGAGAATCTCACCGTGTTCGCGCGCAAAGGCGGCGGCGGTCGCTGGACGCTCGAGCGGATTTTCGCGCTGTTCCCCAGCCTGCGCGCGCGCGAACGCAATCTCGGCTTCCAGCTCTCCGGAGGAGAGCAGCAGATGCTCTCGATAGCGCGTGCGCTCATGCTCAATCCTTCCCTGCTTCTGCTCGACGAGCCGTCCGAAGGGCTGGCGCCGATGATCGTCCAGGAGATCGTCGCGGTGCTCAAGGATCTCAAGCGAGAAGGTCTCGCGGTCCTGCTGGTCGAGCAAAACCTGCACACCGCTTTGGCGGTGGGCGACCGCCACCACGTCATGAACAAAGGCGAGATCTGCTTTACCGGCACATCGGCGGATCTCGAGGGCAACGAATTCGTTTTGCGCAACTATCTCAGCGTCTAAACCAGTGTGGCGGTTCAGCGGTCCGCAGCATTCTTGCGGCGAATCCAAAATGCGCACGTCTGAATCAAAGCCACACCAGATCAATAAGCTGCCGGTGTCCCTCGATTCCCGAAGTTCACAAACGAGGGTGCCGCACGATGACGCGAACTCGGGAATCGGGACACTGGCGCATTCCCGCGGGAGCCTGAACCGGACTTGATCCGGGGGGGCGCCGGTTCATCGTCGGGAACATGCGCCACTTGACAATTTCCAGAGTGCATCCCCCTTCCGAAGGACGGGACACGCGTTACGCGATCGGATGCCCGCACGGTCATGCCTGCGCGTTACCAATCCGTAATGTGCCGTTCATGTCGGGTTCAGTACGGAAGGGGTTAAGTGCGGCATCATCCTCAGCATCGCGGAGTCAATTCAATGCTCAGCAAACTTTCGATGGTTGCCGCCGCGGCGGCGCTGCTCGTCGTCCCCGCTTCGGCGTTCGCCCGCGGCGGAGGGCACGCCGGGGCTCACGCCGAAGGCGCCCACATCAGCGTCAACAAGAGCGTGAGCAGGAATGTCAGCAGGAACGTCACCAGGAATGTCGGCGTCAACCGCAACGTCAACGTCAATCGAAACGTCAATGTCCGCGTCGGTCAACGCTACAACGGCGGCATCTGGTACGGCGCCGGACGGCATTACTGGAACGGGCGGTGGTATGCTTATGGCGTCGGCTCATGCTGGTCGCTGACGCCGATCGGCTACGTCTGGGTCTGCGGCTGAGCAGGATGCGTCCGGGGCTGGGACGACCCAGCTCCGGGTGCATCCCGGCGCGGCCTCCAACATTCTTCGCCGCGCGAACGGAAATTTCGGTTTGCAATCCGATCCGCAGTCCGTACCGTGTAGATCGCGGCAAGGGCGAGCGGACTTGAAGGATATGCGTTGTCGGCTTCTCGACCGTCGCGGTCGCGCCGCCGTACACCGCCGCTCGTTCCAAGCAGGGGCTCATCCTTGTTTTTGAACGAAGCGGGAAAAGATGTCAGAAGCTGATCTGGTCGGCGGCTCGCAGCAGGACCGCGAGCAAATTCTCAAGCTGCACACGGACTACATCGACGCCAACGCCCGCTTCGACCGGCAGATGCTCGATCCCATCTGGAGCAAGGCGCCCGAGGCGCTGTTCTTCAACCTCAATGGCCACACCTACAAGGGCCGCGAGCACTGGTTCCGTCTGTGGGAGTTCTACGGCCAGAACGTGCAATCGAGCCACTGGACGCCGTTCGATCTCGGCGGGGTCGTCTCCGGCGACATGGCCGTAGTCTGGTGCCACCGCCATACCAAGCGCAATTGGGTCGGCAAGGCGCAGCCGCCGAAAGACATCCATTACGGCGGCGAGGAGTTCATCACCCGCTCGACCATGGTGTTCCGCAAGGAAGCCGGCGAATGGCGGGTCGTGCACGCGCATTTTTCCGAAGCGAGCTCGGGCGCGCGCCCCGGCGGCGTGTGACGCGCTATGTCGGCCGATTTTTTCATCTATCGTTCCCGCGCAAGCGGGAACCCATAACCAGCGGCTCTGGAATATGGGTCCCCGCCGTCGCGGGGACGACAAGAACCGAGAGCTAGGTTTGTCCGATCTGCCGAAGCTCAGCGTCCGCCTGCATGGCGGCATCGATCCGCGGCGCTGCCTCGACCTCGCCAAGGTCGCCGACGCGAGCGGATATGATTCCATCTGGTTTGCCGAGAACCCGTTCAACCGCGGGGTGCTGCCGGCGGCTTCGGCCTGCGCGGCGGCCACGACCCGCGTGCGCATCGGCGTCGGCGTGTTCAACCCCTATAACCGGCACCCGACGCTGATCGCGATGGAGATCGGCGCGCTCGACGAGTTGGCGCAGGGCCGCGCGCGCCTGGGGCTCGGATCTGGCATCGCGGCGGCGACCGAGCGCATGGGCCTGAGCACGGATCGACCGCTCGCCGCGGCGCGCGACGCGATCACGATCGTGCGTGCCATGCTCGCGGGAGAAGAAGTGAGCTATAGCGGACGGGTCTTCTCCGCGCACCAGGTCAAGCTTGAATACCAGGCGCTACGGCCGGACATGCCGCTGCTCATGGCGGGCAGGGGCGAGCAGGCGCTCGCGCTGTGCGGCAAGATCGCCGACGGGTTGATGATCTCGAACATGTGCCCGCCGGAATTCACGCGGGTGGCCGTCGAGGCGGTGAGCGAGTCCGCGCGCGCCGCGCAGCGGCCGGCGCCCGCCGAGATCGTGCAATACGTCCCCTGCGCGGTGCGGTCCGACCGCGCCGAGGCGCATCGGCTGGCCAAGGCGACGATCGGCGCGATGCTGCCTTCCTTCTGGTCGCTGGCGCAGCGCGTGCCGGCGGCGATGGCGGCCTTGCTGCGGGCCGCGGACTTGTCGGAGCCCGATTTCGCCGCCGCGGTCGCACGCTTGCGTGCCGGCGAGCCGCCGGCGGCGGCGCTCGACCAGCGTTTCGTCGCCGCCTTTGCGATCGCCGGCACCAACGACGATTGCCTCGCCCAGGCCCGGCGCTATCGCGCGGCCGGCGCGAGCGAGCTCGCGCTCACCTTCGTCGGTCCGCAACCCGAAGCGGATCTGGACTATCTCGCCCGTGCCGCCGGCGGCGTGCGGGGGCGCGCGGGCGGGGCGTAGGAGCGGATGGAGGCTGAGGACGGCGAGAACAGCGCTGCTGTCGAGGTATCACACGCCGCCGAACCAATTGTAGCCGCGGTCCTCCCAGAATCCGCCGGGAAAGCGGTTGGTCACGTACATCGCCGTGATCCATTTCGGATTCTTGAAGCCGAGTTTGGTTGCGATGCGCAGCTTGAGCGGATATCCGTATTTCGGCGCCAGGATCTCGTCGGAAATCTTGAACGTGAGCAGCGTCTGCGGGTGCAGCGCCGAGGCCATGTCGATGCTGGAGTAATAGCCGTCGGCGCATTCGAAGCCGACATATTTGGCCGTCAGGTCCGCGCCGATGCGCTCGAGGAAGGTGCGGAATGGCACGCCGGTCCATTTGCCGATCATGCTCCAGCCTTCGACGCAGACGTGCCGCGTGACCTGCGATTCCTGCGGCAGCGCGTAGAGCTCCTGCAGCGTCCACGGCCTCCGGTTGTCGATCAGCCCGGAAAGGTCGAGCTTGAAGCTGTCGCCGTCGATCTTCGGCGCCTGGCTCTGGCCGAAATAGGCGTTGTAGCGGAAGTCCTTGACCGCTTCGCTCTCGGGGTAGGTGGGCATCAGCCGGTCGAGGTCGAAGATCGCGGCCTGGGTGCGGTCGTTCCACCGCGAAATGCCGTTGAGCACGTTCTGCACCGCGCTGGTGTCGGTGACGTCGCAGCCGGTGAGCAATGTCAGGGCGCCGAGGCTGAGGCCCTGCTTGAGGAACAGCCGGCGCTCGATCTGCCGCAATTGCTTGCTCGCGTGCAGCAGCGCTTTGGGCTCGCCGGCGCCTTTCATCTGCATGATCCCGCGCATGGCTCAGCTCCCGCTTTCCAGGTCATGCGCCGGCGCGCGGCCGGTGATCATGGGTGGCAGCGTCTTCGGCACGATGACGACGAGCGCGATGTGCACGACGAGGAACAGGACGATCGCGGCCATCCCGAGGAAATGGATCACCCGCGCCACGTCGAAGCCGCCGAACAGCCAGGTCAGCTCCTGGAACTGGCCGGGCTTCCAGATCGCCAGGCCGGACAGGACCATGATCACGCCCGCGGCCAGCACGCCGAGATAGAGCGTCTTCTGCACAGCATTGTAGGCGCCGAGGCGATGCGGCAGCCGGAACTGCAGCGCCGCGATGACGTCGCGCAGGACGGCGGCGGGACCGACCGGGAACAGCACCCGCCGGAAATGCCCCGACAAAATTCCATAGGCGAAATAGACGATCCCGTTGATCGCGAGCAGCCACATGCCGGCGAAATGCCATTGCAGGGCGCCGGCGAGGCCGTCCTCGTTGTGAATGTCCACCGAGCCATCGTAGCTGCCGCCGAGCGTGAGCCCGACCGGGAACGAGAAGGGGAAGATCGGATCGGAATTGTAGATGCGCCAGCCGCTCATGATCATGATGACTATCGCGACCGCGTTGAGCCAGTGCGTGATCCGGACCGTGAGAGGATGCACGATGATCTTCGAGACGCGGTGCAGATGATGTCCGGCCGTGATGTCGGTCACCGTTGCCTCCCCGCGCGGGCGTCGGCCGTACCGTTGCCTTCGTCGACGAATTGAAGCCCCGCCGCTTTGAACGCCGCCTGCGCTTCCGGCGTCTGCAAGAACGCCATGAACGGTCGCGTATCCGATGCCGGATCGCGCGCCTGGGCGACCACGTACTCGATGGGCGGCTGATCGAGCCGCGGCAGCGGCACCGTGAGCTTGAAGCCTGCCGTGGCATCGGTGGCGTAGACAATGCCGAGCCTCGCCTTGTCGGTCGCAAGGAAGCTGACCACGCCGGCGGAGCTCTCGGCGACCGCGATCTTCTTGTTGTCTTCGTCGGTGGCTATGCCGATTCGGCGCAGCAGATCGACCGCTCGAGCGCCGGCAATGTCGCGGGCCGAATCGGCGATCGCAAGTTTGTTGTCCCCGATCAGGCCTGCGATGTCGACCAGGGTGGCGTCCCCCTTCGGGGCATCCCCCACGGTGCCGACGAGCGCGAGGCCGTTGCGCAGGAGCGGACGGACGCTGTCGGCGTGGATAACCTTGTTGCGCGCGGCCTCCGCGGTGGCGGGGCCGGCGAGCGCAAAGATCACGTCGCAACGGGCGCCGCGGTCGATCTGCGCATAGGAAAGGGCGGTCGGAGCCACGAACACGTTGACGCGCGTGCCGGTGCGCCCCTGCCACAGGCGGCCGACCGACTTGAGCGCCCGCTCCAGCGTCGGCTCGCCATACACGACGAGGTCGCGCGCATGGGCGACAGCAGGTGCGAGCAGCAGAGCTGCGTTCAGCAGCGCCGCCAGGATCGAAAACCGCGCGCCGCGACCGTGCGATCCGGCGCCGGCTCTGCGTGCGTCATCGTCCCGGAAGATGCGCAAGACCGCGGCTCCCAATGCCCGAACCCGGACGAACCATGCGCGCCCTCGCGGCGCGAGACAAATCACGTTGTGGCGATAGGCACTTTATCGCGGCTCGTTGCAAACCGCATGCGCAATGTCGCCGCGCGCTATGACTGGTGCGGATCTCTCTCGCCCGCAATGCGGACGAAGGTCGCAACGATACGGGCGCCGGCGCGAAGGGTGCCTGACAGACTTCCCGCCACCTTCGAACTGCCGCCGCTGCGCCGCCGGTAGTCGACCGGGATCTCCAGAATGCGCAGCCCGGTCCGCGCGGCGCGCATCTGCATTTCGAGGTTCCAGCCATAGCTGCGCTCGCGCATGCCGAGCGTGAGCAGGACGTCGCGTCGGATCGCACGCAAGGCGCACATATCGGTGTAGCGCACGCCGTAAAGAAGACGCATGACCCAGCCGGCCAGGAGACCTGCCGCGAGCTGATGCCAGGCGATGCTTCCGGGCTCGCGTTTGCCGCGCGCCCGCGAACCGATGACGAAATCGTAGCGCCCGGACCGGATCGGCGCGACCAGCGCGGCGATGGCCTGCGGATCGTCCGCGCCGTCGCCGTCCATGAACACCACGATATCGGCGCCCGCGGCCGCCACGGTCGCGGCGAGGCAGGCGCGGCCGTAGCCGCGCCCAGCAGCGATGACCTCTGCGCCGGCGGCTTGGGCGCGCGCCACGGTGCCATCCCGACTGCCGCCGTCCGCCACGATGATGCGGGCCGCCAACGGGCGCGGGATGCGGCGCACGACATCTCCGATCGACTGCTCCTCGTCGAGCGTGGGTATGACCACCACGATCTCGCCGGCTGCGGCTCCGGCCGGCGCACCGTGAGGGCTCCGCAGCGCCGCCCCGCTCATGCTAGAGGCTCCAGCGCAGGCCGCAGCTTGCGCAGGCCGAGGGCGGCTCGTCCGAAAGGAGCGCCTCCCGGAACGAGCGGTAAGCCGCGCCGTTCCAGATCTCATGCAGCGTCTGCTGGGTGGCGTCACCCAAGGTGTAGTGCTCGTAGCCGCGTTGCGAGAACGGCGCGATGCAGCAAGGGAGCGCGCGTCCGTTGGCGGTGAAATACATCACCGTCCAGGGTCGGCGGCACAGCGTCCAGGGCGAGCCGCCGTCGTGGCGTTCGAGGCTCACGCCCGGCTCCGATGCGGCGCCGGAGGCGCTGAAGCTGATGCCGTGGGCGCGCGCAAGCTCTGTGGCGGCGTCGAGATGGGCCTTCTCTTCGCGCGTCATTTGGTCGTACAGCGCCTGGTCGGGGCGGGCGAGCCCGATTGCATCGCTGTCGAAAAACACCAGGCGCTGCAGGTAGACCTCGCGCACGCCGATCTCGGCGGCCACCTCCACGAAGGCCGGCAGCTCGGCGATCGTCTCCTTCAGTCCCGTGAGCCAGGCCGAAACCCGGGGCCGATCCTTGCCTTCGCGCTCCTGCAGGTTGCGGAAGGCACGGACGTTCTTCAGGATACGGCCGAAATAGTCCTTGCCGCGAATGGCCAAATAGGATTTCGCATTCGCGGCGTCGAGCGATACGCGGAGCTCGTCGAGGCCGGCTTCGATCAGCGCCCGGCCGTTCTTCTCGTTGAGAACGGTGCCGTTGGTGTTGAACAGCACGTAGGTGCCGCGCTCCTTGAGATAGCGCACCATTCTCGGCAGGCTCTTCACCAGCATCGGTTCGCCGACTCCGTGCAAGACGGCGCGCTTGAGATCCGGAATCTGATCGACGATCGAGGTGAACAGCTCCCAGCTCATGTCGGCGGGAGGCTCGAGCTCCTCGTAGGTACGCGGACAGGTCGTGCACAGAAGGTTGCAGCGGTTGGTGGTCTCGAGATAGACGCAGACCGGCCGGCGCGCCGCGCGCTCGCTGCGCTGCTCGCCCGCGCTCTCGAAATAGCGTCGAGGATCGACCTTGTCCTCAGGCGGCGACTGCATCGGCATGACGCTCCTCCAGCCTGCGTCGGCCGCGAACGGCGAACTCGGCGATCAGAATGAGAATGCTGGGGCCGTAGATCGGCAGTGCGTCCCAGAGTGTGGGCGGCCAGTGCCCGAGATAGAGGAAGCTGCAGGCGCAGGTGAGATAGATGATGCCGATCAGCGGGTAGAAGCACACGAACGGCACCAGCCACGCGAAATACCAAGGGTAGTGCGGCGAGACCAGGAAGGTGAAGGTGACGGCAAGCAGCATGGCGCCCGCGAGGCCGGCGCCCGGCCGGTCGCGCATGATGACGAAGAGGGCGAGTGCCGCCATGATCGCCGCCGCCGCTGCGAGATAGACTGCAAATGCCTGCTGCGGCAGCGGGACGATCGCACCGAGGAGTTGCCACAGGAAAACGCCCGAGCCTTCGTCGAGGCCTTCCTCGTAGACGTAGCGGCGTAGGAATCCCAGCACCTTTGCGCCGGCGCCGATATAGGGGAGATAGAGAACGGCAACGGTCGCGAGGAAAGCGGCCGGGAAGCGCCAGTCCCAGCGCCGGTAGAGCGCGGGACCCGTCACCACCGGGAAATACTTGACGAGCACGCCGGCGCCGAGCGCAACGCCGGCAAGGAGCGGCGAGCGCCGTTCCGTGGCCAGCAAGGCCAGCAGGAGAAAGGCGATGGCGACGATATCGACATGGCCGCTGCGTGCGAACTCCCACAGCGGCAACGGATGCCAAGCGTAGAGCAGGATGCGCGAGCGCGGCAGGCCCCGCGCCGCGAGCAATAGCAGGATGATCCAGACCGCCAGCGCTTCGAACGCCACCATGGCCGCCTTCATGGCGATCGTGGCTTCCGATATCCGGGTGACGAGGTAGAAGACGATCTGGGAGGTCGGCGGATAGATCGTCGGGGCGTAGTCGGCGCGATTGATATGCGGATAGATCGCGCCGTCGCGCAGGGCAGCGAGCGTGGCGTCCGCCGGCACATGGAGGTAGGGATTGATGCCGGCGCCCTGCACGCGGCCATCCCAGACGTAGCGGAAGATGTCGGTCGAGACCGGCGTGCCCGGAAGGAGAAGGCAGCGCATGGCCAGGCCGACGAGGAGGATGGTCGCGAGGGCGCGTCCGCCGACAGCGCCATCCGGCTCCCCCCTGATGACGAGCCATGCCGCGACGGCATAAGGCACGGATTGCAGCAGCATGAAGACCCCCACGCGCGGGTCGTCCGGCTGCGTGACCGCAATTGCGCCCGCGAGCGAGAGCGCCAGCAGGCAGGCCGCAAGTCCCAGCAGCGGCCAGTCGAGCCCTGTGATCCGCTTCACTCCGCAGCCCTCCGGAATTCGGCGCAGGCGAGACGGTCCTTGAAGTCCGAATTTTCCAGCAGCGATTGCATCAGCGCGCGTGCATGCCGCGCCGCATTGGGGCAAAGGTTCGGCGCGAAGGAACGGTCCTCGAACAGCTCAGACTGCAGCATGTTCAACGCCCAGACGTCATCGACGTCGTACCACTTCGGCAGGATGTGCACCGGCAGGCCCAGTTCGGCGGCGCGCTCCAGCGTTTGTCGCGCCACGTGCTCGGTGCTCCAGGCGATATCCTGGAACAGAGGGCGATGCATGGCCTTCACGCCGAGCAGGTAGTAGCCGCCGTCATCCGCGGGTCCGAGCACGACGCGGTCGCCGGGCCGTGCAAGCGTCTCGGCGGTCTCGACCAGGAGCGCCGTCGGCAGCGTCGGGCTGTCGGAATTGAGAACCACGGCGCCGGTGTGACCGCGCTGCAAGAGCTGCGCGATCGCGCACGCGAGGCAGTCGCCGAAATTCGGGTACCAGGCGTCGATCAGCCCGATCTCGCCCGGCAGATGCTCCTGAAAGAAGCTCAGCGCGTGGGGCGGGCCGAACGCCATATAGGCCGCGATGGAGGCCCGCGCGGAGGCGGCGAGCATGTTGTCGCCCGCATCGCGCAGGAACGCGGTGTTGCATTGGGCCGCTTCTTCCCAGGTCAGCGGAGGAACCAAGCGCGTCTTGCTGCGCCCGGGCATGGATGCCTTGGCCATGACGGCGATGCCGCAGGTGGGGATCGAGACGCTCTCGCTACCAGGGCCTGCAGCCCGCATGACCATGCCTCCCGACTCGCCGTTCATGCGCATTTCACGCGGTGGCATATGAGAAAGCGTTTCATGCCGCGTGGCCAGCCTTCAGTTGCCGGCGAAGAGCGGAAGCGGCATTGCGCTCACGAACTCGTGAACGCGGGTTCCTGCCGATAGTTCCGTCGCTTACAGGTGTCCGGGGACGGCCATCGAGAAGCAGAATGACGCCGGCTTCAAATCTTGCTGCGAGAACCGCGCGCGGGGCCGCATTCCGGGCGCCGTTCGAGAGGACATGCCTCGCGCGGTCAACGGGTCGGTGGAAATCACGGAGCCGACGCGCGACGGCCCGGTATCGGGCGGTATCCGCCGCCTTGGCTCCGCCTGGGCCGGCCCGAACGCTGTGACGTTTCGAGGTGGAGGCCCACGGCGGCCGGGAGATTGCGTAGGTCGTGGGCGATGTGGGCCGCGGCCGGATAGCGGATCGACGAACGGCTCCCACTGCCTGTCGTTCTTCCGCGAGCAATTCATCATCGTGGTGGGCTTGCAGCATCGGCTGGGTGGTGGGCTTGCAGCATCGGCTGGCCGCGAACAATGCGGTGCGCGTGAGCCATCTCAACGGCGAGCGCTACCTCAATCGTATCAACTGCGAGCAGGTCAATCTGGCGCGCGACATTTTTGCCCGCCACGGCACGAAGGTCGAAAGAGTCTATCGCAGCGACCGCGACGACTGGATCCTCGCCATGGTCGCAGCCGGCTTGGGATTCGGATTCATGCCGCAATATTCGATCTCGGAACGCCCGGACATCGTGGTGCGGCCGTTGATCGAGCCAGAGTTCTGGCGCGAGGTAAGCCTCGTCACCGTGCGCGGGCGACCGCATTCACCCGCGATCGGCGCGCTCGTGCGCGAGGCCATGCGCACGCAATGGTACGGCGCTCCCGCGCTGGCCGTGCAGCAGAGCCGCGCGCGCAAGGCCGGCCAAATGGCATTGGCCCCTGCAAGGAATTGAGGCTTTCCGGGCTCCGTTCGATCAATGGCTCGACGGGACGCCAGGCCGATACAACTTAAGATTGTTAACAGTCTCGCGCTCTCCCGTTTCTGTTCATCGCCGGGTCAGATTGGACCCGGTAAGGTCGCCGCCCGCCTCCCGTCTCAGGCCAAGTACCAATGCGTTGCTCCGCGAGTGCCCCATGACCGAGACGGCGATTGCTTCGCGCGGGCAAGGGTCGCTTCGTACCTCCTATCTGGCGGCGACGCTGGTGTGCCTCGTGGCGCTGCTCGCGCCGGCGGCGTGGAACCGCTATCCACTGCTCCAATACGACACCGGCGGCTACCTCGCCCGCTGGTACGAGGGTTATCTGGTGCCGAGCCGTTCCACGGTCTTCGGGCTGTTTCTCCACGTCGGTGAGGGCCTTCATTTCTGGCCGGAACTCCTCCTGCAGGCCGGATGCACGGTCTGGGTGATCTGGCTGGTGCTGCGGGTGTTCGGGCTAGGCACTGGGCCATGGCGGCTCACCATCGTCGTCGCCGGACTTTCGCTGGTCACGGCATTGCCGTTCCTGAGCAGCATGCTGCTGACCGACATCTTTGCCGGGCTCGCCGTGCTCGCGCTCCATCTGCTGGTCTTTCATCGCGCCGATCTCGGGCGCGCGGAGCGCTTCGGGCTTTTCCTGCTCATCGCCTTTGCCGCGGCGTCGCATAGTGCGACGCTCGCCGTTCTGCTCGCCGTCTCCGTCGCTTTCATCCCCCTGTTGCTGTGGTCGAGCGCACCCCTGATCAGGCTACTCCCCGCCGGTGGCGCCATTGTCGCCGGCGCGGCCATGCTCTTCGCCGCAAACTTCGCATTGTCGGGGCAACTCGCCTGGACGCCGGGCGGCTTCGGGATTGCGTTCGGCCGCATGCTGCAGGACGGCATCGTCAAACGCTATCTCGACGAGCATTGCCCGGATGCGCGGCTGAAGCTCTGCCCGTATCGGAAGGAACTGCCGCGAACCGCCGACGACTTCCTCTGGAGCTACGGCGTCTTCAACGAGCTTGGCCAATTCGACGGGCTCGGGGAGGAAATGCGCTTCATCGTCCTGCGCAGCATGCAAGAGTATCCTTTGCAGCAGATCGAAACCGCGCTGGCGGCGACGGCGAGCCAGCTCGGCATGGTTGCGACCGGACACGGAATAAACAATGAGATCTGGCACACCTACGGGATCATCAAGCGCTTCATCCCCGGGGAGGTGCCGGCCATGCAGAGAGCCCGGCAGCAGCAGGGCGGCTTGCGCTTCGATCTGATCAACCTGGTGCACGTGCCGATCGCGCTCGGCTCGATCCTACTCGCGCTCGTGCTCCTTGCGACTGCGTCGGCTCGCGGCCGCTGGGACGACCCGGCGCGCCTCGCCGCCACGGTGACGGTTGCCCTGCTTGCCAACGCCTTCGTCTGCGGCGCGCTGTCGGGGCCGCACGATCGCTATGGCGCCCGCATCGCCTGGATTGCGACGCTCGCCGGTGCGATCGCCCTCCTGCAAGTCGTCACGTCGTTCGCGGCCGGGCGCGCAAAACGGCCGCGCGGCGCCATCGCGCCGTAGCGCGATCGGCGTTTCACCGTGCGGCTGCCGCCGTCGTGAGATCGGCCGGCGAGATGAGCACGCCGAAGCGCTCGCACCAGATGATCACGCTTTGAGAGTTCTTCAGATCGACGCCGGCCGGGATCGGGTAGCGCTGACTGCCCTTGAACGCGCGCAAGCCGCCGAGGTCGACGAACATCAGGTCCTTCAGGTCCGACGACGAGCGGATCCCGGATTTGGGCGCCAGATAGACGTGGAACGCCGGCCCCGGGCCAACCTCGCAATCGGGCTCGAGAAAAACCGTGTGCTCGTAAACGCTGACCTTGCCCTTGCCGTGCCGTCGGAAGGCCCCGCCGGCGGCCGCGCGTGAGCTGGCCGCGCTCTCTCACGACCGCCGTCTTGCCCGGCGCCGCGGCCGGCGCGAGCGGACGCGCGACGTCTTCTTCCGGCAGGCCGCGCATTTGCAGCCCACCGCCTTGATGAAGGCGTCGAAATAATTGCGGCCGTAATGATACGTTATCTCGTCGCCGGGCTTGATTTTCTTGATCGCACGGATCTTGATCGCGTGCTTCACGAAATAGACCTCCGCGTTCGGTCGGCACGAATGGTTGATATAACGGGCCCGGTTTCTGCGGCTGGAGCCATCGATCGTCCAACGCGAGTTGATCTCGAAAAGATATCGGGTATCGAGGTCGTCGGCGGTTTCGGTGCGGATCTTCCTGCCCGAATATCGAACAATGAATTGGCCCTTCTTGATCGGCACGCGAGTGAACAAGCCGAGCCCGGTCTTCGCTCGACCAATTCGAAGATGACGCGATGGTGACAATCTCGCAGGCATGGGGTTAGGGTGTGTTGCGGGAGGGTGGTGCCCGATCGTGCGTCGGGGAGGGTTCAGTGTTGCAGTGCTCCGTGCTCGCTCGCGCCCCGAGTGCGGCGACGGTTGCAACCGACGAATGCGGGTTTGGTTCCGCGACCGCGTGAGGACGCCGGCGTGACCGAGTGGACGATGGCGCGCCCGGGTCGGCTCTGATACGCACGCTCGCGCCCGGAGATAGCGCGTTCAATGCAGGCATACGACGTTGTCATCATCGGTGCGGGGCATAATGGCCTGACTTGCGCCGCGTATCTCGGCATGGCGGGGCTCAAGGTCAAGGTCGTCGAACGCCGGCCGATCGTGGGCGGGGCAGCGGTCACGGAGGAGTTTTGGCCGGGCTTCCGAAACTCGGTCGCGGCATATACGGTGAGCCTGCTCAGCCCAAAAATCATCGCCGACCTGCGCCTCCTCGATCACGGATTGAGGCTCGTCGAGCGTCGCGCGCAGAACTTCGTCCCCGCTTTGGACGGCCGGTATCTGCTCGCGGCCGAGGGCCGTACCGAACGCAACATCGCAGCTTTCAGCCGTATCGATGCGCAGCGATACGCCGCCTTCAGTCGCGAGCTCGATGCCAGCGCCGACCTCTTGCGCGAGCTTGCGCTCGAGGCGCCGCCGAATCTGACGCGCGGACTCAAGATCGAGACCCTCGGCGAATTAATCAAAGCGGCGCGCTTGGGCAATCGGCTTCGCCGGCTGTCCACGGAAAATCTGCGCACGCTGTTCGACCTGTTCACGAAATCGGCCGGCGATTTTCTCGACGGCTGGTTCGAAGGCGAGCTGGTGAAGGCCTGGCTCGGATTCGACGCCATCGTCGGCAACTACGCCAGCCCGTATGCGCCCGGCACCGCCTACGTGCTTCTGCATCATGCCTTCGGCGAGGTGAACGGAAAGCGGCGCGCCTGGGGCCACGCGATCGGGGGAATGGGCGCGGTCACGCAGGCGATGGCGCGCGCCGCCGCGGGCCACGGCGTGGAGATCGAAACCCGTGCGCCGGTCCGGGAGGTCTTGGTCGAGCAGGGCAGAGCCGGCGGCGTCGTTCTCGCCGACGGGCGGGTCATCCGCGCCGGTGTCGTCGCGGCCAACGTCAATCCCAAGCTGCTTTATACGGCGATGCTGCCGGAAAGCGCGCTCGATGCGGCCTTCCTGCGCCGCATGCGCGGATGGCGCTGCGGCTCGGGCACGTTCCGGATCAACGTCGCGCTCTCGCAACTGCCGAGCTTCACGGCGCTGCCGGGCCGCGAGCCCGCCGATCACCACACCGCGGGCATCATTCTCGCGCCCAGCCTCGGCTACATGGACCGCGCCTATTGCGACGCGCGCGCGTTGGGGTGGAGCCGCGCACCCATCATCGAGCTGGTCATTCCTTCGACGCTCGACGATACGCTGGCGCCCGAGGGCGCGCACGTCGCGAGCCTGTTCTGCCAGCATGTGGCACCGCAGCTGCCCGAAGGCGCGGCGTGGAACGACCATCGCGACCGGGTGGCCGGCTTGATGATCGAAACGGTCGATCGATATGCACCGGGCTTCAAGGCCAGCGTGATCGGGCGCCAAGCCCTGAGCCCTTTCGACCTGGAGGAGGTGTTCGGGCTCACCGGCGGCGACATCTTCCATGGCGCCTTGTCGCTCGATCAGCTGTTCTGGGCGCGCCCCGCCCTCGGCTATGCGGATTATCGTGGGCCGCTGAAGGGACTCTATCATTGCGGGTCGGGCGCTCACCCCGGCGGCGGAGTGACCGGCGCACCCGGTCACAATGCCGCCCGCGCGATCATCGCCGATCGGCGCCGGCGCTTGCGGCCGAGCTGACGCCGGGCACGGGCCGGCCTAGCGACGCGTCAGTGCGGCTGCAGCATGTCCGCGTTCTCGGCCGGAGCGATCGTCGCAAGGGCATTGGGTCGCGACGACTACTCGCGCGCCGGTAACACGGTCCGCAGTCGCTCGGCCGAGGCCAACAGTTCTGCAAGCGCGAACCGGCGCTCCTTCTCCCGGAAACGTCCGATCAACCCGGAGATCGCGAGCGCGCCCCGAAAGCCGCCGGCGAGGTCGAACACCGGCACCGCCACCGCTGCGACCTGCGGGTCGCGTGCGCCGAGGGAGATGTCGTAGCCGCGCGCCTTCACCGCCTTCGCCCGCTCGCCTTTGCCGTCGGGGAAGGCGAGCAGCACATGCGCGCTGGCGCCAGCGGTCAACGGCAGTGCGCTGCCTTCGTCGAGATGGTGGCGCGCCGCGTGCGGCGAATTGAGCCGAAACAGGCACACGCGCGTGCGGCCCTCGCGAATGTAGAACGACGCCGTCTCGCCGGTCGCTTCGACCAGTCTGCGCAACTCGGGCCTGATGGCGCCGCCGGGATTGAAGCGCGCCCGGTAGATCGATCCCAGCCGCCACAGCGCCGGTCCGAGCCGGAAAACGCCGCTCTCCTCGCGCACGAGGTAGCCCAACCGTTCCAGTGATCCGGCGAGCCGCAGGATCGTGCTCTTGTAGAAGCCCGTCGCCGACGCGAGCTCGCCGAGCGTCATCTGCGGCTTGTCGCCATGGAACGCGTCGAGCACGGTGAGGGCGCGCTCGACCGCCTCGACCCTGTCCTTGCTCATTGCTCCCATCCGACGGCGCGGCGATGTTCGCCGAGTCCTTCCGACCTTATAATAGAACGGCGTTGTGCTGCATAGAACGTTGTGGTAAGCAGAATATTATTCTGTGTAGCAGAACGCTTGGAGCGGGGAATGGCCGGACTTCTCGCCGGGACGCGCGTTCTCGATCTGACCAACGTGCTCGCCGGTCCGTTCTGCTGCTATCAGCTGGCCCAGCTCGGCGCCGAGGTGATCAAGGTCGAGGTGCCGGGGGCGGGCGACCTGGCGCGGCAGTTGGGGGCCGATCCCGAGCTCAACCGCCGCGGCATGGGCGCGTCGTTCCTGGCGCAGAACGCGGGAAAGCGCTCGCTCACGCTGAACCTGAAGGCGGCGAAAGGCCGCGAGGCCTTTCGCCGGCTGGTCGCGACCTCGGATGTCGTGGTCGAGAACTTTCGTCCCGGCGTGATGGAGCGGCTGGGTCTCGGCCATGCGGCGCTTGCGGCGGTCAAGCGCGACCTGATCTACTGCGCGATTTCGGGCTTCGGCCAGGACGGGCCGCTCAAATTCAATCCCGCCTACGACCAGATCATCCAGGGCCTCAGCGGGGTCATGAGCGTCACCGGCGACGCGCAATCGGCGCCGTTGCGGGTCGGCTATCCCGTGGCCGACACCATGGGCGGCATCACCGCCGCTTTCGCCATCGCCGCGGCGCTGTTTCGGCGCGAGCGTACGGGCGAGGGCGAGTTCATCGACGTCTCCATGCTGGAATCCTCGCTGGTCGCCATGGGCTGGGCGGTCTCCAACTGGCTCATCGCCGGCGTGAAGCCGCAGCCCATGGGCAACGAAAACGTGACGGCGAGCCCTTCCGGCACGTTCCGCACCGGGCACGGGCTCCTGAACATCGCGGCCAACAAGCAGCAGCAGTTCGAGACCCTGTGCCGGCTGATCGGCCGCAGCGACCTGGCGACCGATCCGCGTTTCGCGGCGCGCGAGGATCGCAAGCACCGGCGCTTGGAATTGAACCGCGAGATCGAGCGGGCGCTGGCGGCGCGCTCGGCGCAGGAATGGTCGGCCCTTCTCAACCGAGACGGCGTTCCCGCCGGCGAGGTGCTCGACGTCCCTGCCGTGCTCGAGCACCCGCAGGTGATCGAGCGAAAGCTGGTCCAGACCTTCGAGGGCGTGCCCGGCGTCGATCGTCCGGTGCGCGTCGTGCGCTGCGGCTTTCGCCTCGCCAGCGGCGATCCGCACCCGCGCACGGGACCGCCCGCGCTCGGCGCCGATACCGAAGCATTGCTCGATGAGCTTGGATTTTCCCGGCACGATGTCGAGGAGCTGACGCGCGAAGGTGCGGCATGAGCGACAAGGCGGCGAGCGGCGCGGCCGGCAGCGCGGAAGACTGGTGGTCGACGGCGATCATCGACATGAAGCCGGGGATGATCCGCTACCGCGGCTACGCGATCGAGGAGCTGATCGGGCGCGTGAGCTTTGCGGAGATGGTCTACCTCATGACCCGCGGCGAGCTTCCGCATCCCAACGCCGCCAAGCTGCTCGAAGCCGCGCTGGTGGCGGCGGTGGACCACGGCCCGCAGGCGCCGTCGATCGCGGCCGCCCGCATGGCGATCAGCTGCGGCGTCGGCATCAACAACGCGATGGCTTCGGCCATCAACATGCTCGGGGATGTGCATGGCGGAGCGGGCGAGCAATGCGTCGCGCTCTACAATGCCATTGCCGGGCGCATCGGCGATGGCCCCCTCGGCGAACGGCAACTCGCCGAGGCCGCCGCTGCCGAAATCGCGGCGCTGGCCGAACGCGGCATCGCCCATGTCCCCGGCTTCGGCCATCGCTTTCACCCGCGCGACCCGCGCGCGCCGCGCCTGCTCGCGCTGGTGGACGCCGCCGCCGCCGGCGGCGCGGTGAGCGGACGCTTCGCCGTGATCGGCCGTGCCGTCGAGGCCCGGCTCGCGGCGCAGAAGGGGCGGCCGATCCCGATGAATATCGACGGCGCCACCGGCGTCGTGTTCGCGGAGCTCGGCTTCCCGCCGCCGCTGTGCCGCGGTCTGTTCGTGCTGTCGCGCTCGGTTGGCGCGCTGGCCCATGCCTTCGAGGAGCTGCAGTCCGGTACCCGCAACAAAGGACCGATCCCCCGCCACCTGATTTGGACCTATACTGGCCCGCCACCGCGCAAGCTCGCCGCGGAGGCGGGCTAGACCAGCGCCTGGAACCGTTTCTCGATGGCTGCGATCAAGACGCCGAAGAGCGCCGATGCAACGTACCTTTGGAAAGGAAACGCCATGCCGACCCGCCGTGATTTGTTGCGCAGCGCCGCGCTCGGCCCTGCCGTCGCCGCCTTGCCGTGGTCGCTCCTGACCGCCGAGGAAGCGCACGCCCAGGCCATCGATCTGCTCAAGATCTTCGTCCCGGCGGCGCCGGGCGGCGGCTGGGACCAGACCGCACGCACGATCGAGCAGGTGCTGCGCGCGACCGGGGCCGTGAAGGGCGTGCAGATCACCAATGTCGGCGGCGCGGGCGGCGCGGTCGGGCTGCCCCAGTTCCTCAATCAGTGGAAGGGGCAGGGCAACGCGCTGATGGTCGCGGGCATGGTGATGGTCGGCGCGATCATCGCCAACAAGAGCCCGGTCAAGCTCGCGCAGGCGACGCCGATCGCGCGCCTCACCGGCGAGTTTCTGGCCCTCGTCGTTCCGGCGCAGTCGCCGTTCAAGAGCGCGAAGGATTTCGCCGCCGCGCTCAAGGCCGACCCCACCAAGGTTCCCGTCGCGGGCGGCTCGGCCGGCGGCTCCGACCACATCCTGCTCGGCATGATCGCCAAGGCGATCGGCGTTCCGCCGACCAAAGTCAGTTACGTCGCCTTTGCCGGCGGCGGACCGGCGACCGCGGCGCTGCTCGGCAACCAGGTGGCGGCCGGCATCTCCGGCTACGGCGAATTCGCGGAGCAGGTGAAAGCCGGCAAGTTGCGGGTGATCGCGATCTCGTCGGACAAGCGCCAAGACGGCATCGCGGCCCCGACATTGAAAGAGGAGGGGATCGACGTCGAGCTGTTCAACTGGCGCGGCGTGTTCGCTCCGCCCGGCGTCAGCGACGCGCAACGCAAAGCGATGATCGCGCTGATGGAGAAGATGGCCGCGAGCCCGCAATGGGCGGAGGCCTGCAAGAACCGCGACTGGACGCAGATCACGCTGCTCGGGGACGATTACAAGACGTTCCTCGTCGGCGAGACGGCCCGCATCGAAGGCATCCTCAAAGAACTCGGACTCGCGTGACATGGCGGCCGGGGGCCTGGAGCCGAGCGGGGACGCCACCGCGCGCCGGGCGGCGATCGGCGAGACCATCATCGGCGCCGGCGTGCTGGTGCTCGCGATCGTCATGGTCTGGCAGACGCTCTCCATTCCGGTGTCGCCGATCTACGCCAAGGTCGGACCGA
This sequence comes from uncultured Alphaproteobacteria bacterium, assembly GCA_963758945.1. GTDB lineage: Bacteria > Pseudomonadota > Alphaproteobacteria > Rhizobiales > Xanthobacteraceae > VAZQ01. Next base: position 1,323,104 of record CAVWXY010000006.1, read on the forward strand.
CCGTCGTTCCGATCATCACGGCCGCCGCGCTCGGCATGCTCGGCATCCTGCTTCTGGTCGCCGCGTGGCAAGGCGGCTGGCAGCCCGAAGAGGAGAGGGAGTTCACGCCCGATCGAGCCGCGCTCGCCTGGCTCGCCGCCGGGCTCGTGCTCAATGTTCTCCTGATCGGCTCGGCCGGCTTCACCGTCGCCTCGGTCATTCTGTTCGTCTGCGTGGCGCGCGGCTTCGGCTCCAGGGCGATCGTGCGCGACGTCTTGATCGGTGCGGTGTTCGCGCTCGTCGCCTATTTCGGCTTCGCCCAGACCCTCGGCATCAATATCGGGTCGGGCGTCGTCGAGAAGGCGATCGAGCGCGTCATCGGCACGGAGAGCTCCTGAGATGGAGGCGTTCTCGCAGCTCCTCAACGGGTTTGCGGTCGCGCTCACGCCGATGAATCTGCTCTGGTGCCTCGTCGGCACCACGCTCGGGACCGCGATCGGCGTCCTGCCCGGGCTGGGCCCGGCACTCACCATCGCGCTCCTTTTGCCGATCACCTTCAAGGTCGAGCCCACCGCCGCGTTCATCCTCTTCGCCGGCATCTATTACGGTGCGATGTACGGCGGCTCGACCACCTCGATCCTGCTCAACACCCCGGGCGAGAGCGCCACCATCGTCACCGCGCTCGAGGGCAACAAGATGGCCCGCAACGGCCGTGCCGGCGCGGCGCTCGCGACCGCGGCCATCGGCTCGTTCGTGGCCGGCACGATCGGAACCCTCGGCATCACCTTCCTCGCCCCGGTGGTGGTGGATTGGGCGCTCAGATTCGGACCGGCGGATTATTTCTCCCTGATGGTGCTGGCCTTCGTGACCGTGTCGGCCGTGCTCGGCTCCTCGGCGGTGAGGGGGCTGGCGATGCTTTTCTTCGGCATCTGGCTCGGCCTGATCGGCGTCGACCTGCAGACCGGACAGGCGCGCTTCACCTTCGGGCTGCCCGAGCTGCTCGACGGCATCAATGTCATCGTCGTGGCGGTCGGGCTGTTCGCGGTCGGCGAGACACTCTACGTCGCCTCGCGCTACCGTCTGGGCAAGGACGAGATCATTCCGCTGTCGGGCTCGCTCTGGATGACGGCGGCGGAATGGAAGCGGTCGTGGAAACCGTGGCTGCGCGGTACCGCGATCGGTTTTCCGATCGGCGCCATGCCGGCGGGCGGTGCCGAGATCCCGACCTTTCTCAGCTACTATATCGAGCGAAAGCTCGCCTCCCGGCCGGAGGAATTCGGCAAGGGCGCGATCGAAGGCGTCGCCGGTCCCGAAGCCGCCAACAATGCCTCGGCCGCGGGCGTGCTGGTGCCGATGCTCACGCTCGGCCTGCCCACCTCGGCGACCGCCGCGATCATGCTCTCGGCATTCCAGAGCTACGGCATCAATCCGGGGCCGCTGCTGCTGCAGTCGCAGGCGCAGCTCGTTTGGGGCCTGATCGCCTCCTTGTTCATCGGCAACGTGATGCTGCTCGTGCTCAACCTGCCGATGATCGCGATCTGGGTGAAGCTGCTGCAAATTCCGGCGCCGCTGCTCTATGCCGGGATTCTGGTGTTCGCGACCATCGGCACCTACGGCATCACCCAGTCGCCGGTCGACCTCGTCCTGCTCTATCTCATCGGCGGCATCGGCTACCTCATGCGCCGCTACGACTTCCCTGCGGCTCCGGTCATCATCGGCATGATCCTGGGCCCGCTCGCCGAGCAGAACTTCCGCCAGGCCATGACCATCTCGGCCGGCGATTGGACGGTGTTCGTCACCCGGCCCTTGTCGGCGACGCTGCTGGCGCTGGCGGCGCTCGCCTTGTTAGGGCCGAAGCTGTATGCGCTCGCATTGCGGCCCAAGCCCGATCACGTGCCGGGAGACGCGTGAGCCAAGCGGCCGGAAATCCCCCACGCCTTGTCATTGTCGTCCCCGCGCAGCGTGAAGCACACCCTGCGGCTCTGGAATATGGGTCCGCGCTGTCGCGGAGACGGCGATCCGTGATGATTGCACGGCGCCCGGCGGCTCATTCTTACAAACGTCGCGCGATCTCCCGTATTGTTTCCCCCCGACACCGATCGATAGGAGCCATTGGCGATGACGATGTCCATTGCAGAAGCGGCGATCAATCTTGCCGCGGCCTTGGCGCTGAGCCGCCATCCGCTCGACCTCGGCGCGCTCGGCCCCCAGCCCGGCCGTCCCGCCGGCTGAGCGAGGAGATTCGTGGGATGGGTTGAGCGGAACGACACCCATCCCACGATGCTCGGCTCGCGCGTGCCGGCACGTTGCCGCGAAGCCGCGCCGAGGCGCGCCCTCGGGCAGGACCCGAGTGCGTTGCCGCCGACGCGAGGAGCTCGAGCGCGGCGTTGGCCGCTGCGCCGCTCGCATCGTCTCATCTTCACCATGTCAAACAACGCAGTTTCTTCGTTCCCGCGGCGCGTTGCTGCGCCCGGGTTTCCTTGCCTTCCTCGTCTCGGCTTCCGGACCCCAACCGAGGGGTGGGCGGAGCGCCGGGAGGCGGTATCCTCATTACGTCGCGCTCGTAAGGCGCGACACCACGTTTGCGAGACGCGGCCGTCCGGGGCAAGCCGGAACGGGCCTCGCGGCGCTCCGCCCTGGCGGTTTTGGGCCCGCTCCGCGCTCGCCGGCTCCGCAGTTGCCTGCGGGTCAGTTGCACGGGCGACCTTCGCTGCCGGGTGTCGCGCCCGGTCGGCCGAAGGTCCCGAACCTCCCGGGCACGGTTTACGAGCCGCGGCCGGGACGCCACTCCCCGCTCCGCCTTCGGGATCGTCTCCGGACGACGCCCCTCGATGAGCGAGGATGAGGGCATCTAGCACAGACGCTATACGTAGTCAATAGCGAAGTTGTCAAGTAGTCAAGCTTGCGACCAGCTCATCGCTGCCCGCCGCCACGCATCGGCAGAGCTGGCTAAGGCTGGGGCCCCGCAAGGCGCACCTCACGCTCGGCACGGAATACGTTGCTGTAGAGGCCCGCGATCCAGCGACGCCCACTCGAGGTCACGTTGAGGTAACGGATTGCGGACTGAACGTGCGGAGAGATGCGATTCCAATAGAATTGCGGATATTTATCGACGAGGTCTGCCGGCGATTCATAGCCGAACTGCCTATTCAAGCCGGTCTCTTCGAATTCGTGGTAGAGCGCATTGGCCTTTCTCAAATAGTGAGGATCGCCGAGCTGACCGATGAGATCCGCGGCTCGCAAGAGCGAGCCTTCTTCGTCGATTTCGTTCTCGTCGGTCGACGACGCGTATGGGAATTGCGTGAAACCGATCGCGCGTGCGATCCGCGCGCCGTCCAGCTCCCCGACGGCCGCAACACGATCGAGCACGAACAATTTCGACCGCTCGACGTGATATGGCGCCAGCGCGGCGTCGGAGGAGCCGCGCGGCAACGAAACCTTGCGGCCACTCCCATCGACAACATAGCGACCGTCCTCATCCCCTTTGACGACACCACGGACGTACCCAATATCGTGCGTCAGACATGCGACGATGAAATTCGAATAATCGGTCGGTGTGGAAGGCATCAATAGCGCACGACCCTTGAAAATGTCGTGGCCCGCCAGGGTCACGAGCATCGTGTGCTCGACGTTATGATAGAGCGCGTCGCTATTCCCGATGCATTCGAGCGCCAGCCGGGCGGCAAAGGGGATGAGCTCGGCCAAGCGCGCATGCGAAGACCCGAACCGATCCTTCATGTCGGAGGCGAGGAACGAACCCAGGGCGTCTGCCGCCAGCTCAGGTATCGTCATCATGCATCGCGGCCCGGATGCTTGTCGCTGCACCATCATCATGGATCGGCGGCGGTCGGTCAATTCGGGGCGCCCGGCCCCCGGACGGCGGTACCGGCGAATGACGGTCTGCGTGATCGGAATTACGCCAAAGCCGGCCGACTTGCACCCGTTCGCGGCGAGCCTCTCACCGCTCGCGCAGGACCTCCTGCCGGTAGCGCAGCAGCGGCGACAGCAGATAGCTCAAGATCATGCGCGATCCGGTCTTGATTTCCACCGTCGCCGCCATGCCCGGCGACAGATTGACCGCCCGGTCGTCGATCTGCATTTTGGCGCGGTCGAGCGAAATGCGTGCGCTGTAGTTGAGCTCCTGGCCTTTCGGCTCGCTGGTATCGGTCTGCGTCCCCAGCCGGCGGTCGTTTGAGCGGTCCTGCTGCCGGTCGCGGATGATGGCGTCCTGCGAGACGCTGAGCACTTGGCCGTGCAGCAGGCCATAGCGGGTGAAATTGAAGGTGTCGATCTTGATCTCGGCTTCTTGTCCGGGGTGGACAAAGCCGATGTCGCGGTTCGAGACCATGGCCTCGATCTCCAGCCGGCTGTCGCTGGGTACGACCACCAGCAGGGACTGCGCCGGCGTGACGACGCCGCCGACCGTATGGATCGCGAGCTGCTGCACCACGCCGTCCACCGGGGCAGTCAACTGCTGAAGCCTGGTCTTCTGCTCCGCCTTGATCAGGTCCTGGGCGAGCCCGTTCGCCTTCTGCTCGGCCTTGGCGAGCTCGTCGGACAGCGTGCGCCGATATTCCGCCACCGCTTGGGCGCGCGTCTCCCGGATCGCGGCCACGCCCGCCTCCGCTTCGTGCAGGTGGCTCTTCTGAACGCTGAGCTCCTCCTGTTGCTCGAGCAGCAGCTGGAGGGTCTCGAAATAGGTGAGCTTTGAGCCCAGCTCCTTTTCCATGAGCGCCTTGCGGATGTCGACGCGTGGCTGGATGACCGGAATCATCGTCTCGAGCTTATGGATGGTTGCCGCGGTCGTGGCCTGCTCGGCTTCCTTCTGCGCCTGCTGACGGGCGAGCGCAGCGACCTTGGCGCGGTGCTCGGTCACCTGGTTGAGCAAGAGCTGGCGCTGGGTGCTGATCAGCGCCGGATCCGCATCGGCGGGCGGCGTGAAGTCGGCCATGGGATCGTCCCCGCCGGCGAGTGCCGCGCGCAGCCGCGCGATGTTGAGCCGCTCGGCGAGAAGGTCGCTGCGCAGACGATCACGGTCCGCCGCGTTTACCGTCGGATCGAGCTCGATCAGGATGTCGCCGGCCTTCACCGTCTGCCCATCCTGCACCCGGATGGAACGCACCACGCCGGTCTCGAACGGCTGAATCACCTTGGTGCGACCGCTCGGCACGATTTTTCCGGTCGCCGACGCAACGATGTCGATCTTGCCCCACCAGGCCCAGGCCAGCGCCGCGCAGAACAGCAGGATGATGGTGGCCCCGATCGCACGGCCGATCGGCGACGGCGGCGTTTCGACGATTTCAAGCGCGGCGGGCAGGAACGCCAGCTCTTCGCCGCGCCTGCCGGGCGCGGGCCGAACCGGGACGACGGGTCGCATCGGCCCGGCGGGAGCGGCTGCTTCAGCGGACTTCATGGATTCCCGCCTGCAACCGATGCAACGACGCATAGCGGCCGCCGGTCTTGATCAGCGCGTCGTGGGTGCCGTCCTCGACCAGGCGGCCGCGCTCGAGCGTGACAATGCGATCCGTCGCCCGCACCGTCGAGAGCCGGTGCGCGATGACAAGAACCGTCCGACCTTTGGCGATCTCTTTCATGTTCTTCTGAATGATGCGCTCACTCTCGTAGTCGAGGGCGCTCGTCGCCTCATCGAAGATCAGGATCCGCGGGTCGGTGACGAGCGCGCGGGCAATGGCGATGCGCTGGCGCTGGCCGCCCGAAAGGGTGGAGCCGCGCTCGCCGACGATCGTGTCGTAGCCTTCGGCCAGCTCGAGGATGAATTCGTGCGCCCCCGCGAGGCTTGCCGCCGCGATGACGCGCTCCATCGGCATGGCCGGGTCGGCGAGCGCGATATTCTCGCGCACCGAGCGGTTGAACAGCACGTTCTCCTGCAGGACGACGCCGATCTGGCGGCGCAGCCACGCCGGGTCGGCCACGGCGAGGTCCATGCCGTCGATCAGGACCCGCCCGTTCTCCGGGACATAGAGACGCTGGACGAGCTTTGCGAACGTGCTCTTGCCCGAGCCCGAAGGCCCGACGATGCCGACCATCTGCCCGGCCGGTACATCGAAAGTGACGTTGTGCAGGACTTCTCGTCCATCGATGCGATAGCGGAACGTGACGTGGTCGAAGCTGATGCTGCCGCAGATCGCAGGAAGCCGCGTGCGCGCCACCGCATAGGTCGGCTCGGCGGCAGTGTTGAGAATGTCGCCCAGCCGCAACACCGACAGGCGCGCCTGGTGAAAGTCCTGCCAAATCTGCGCGAGCCGCAACACCGGTGCGCTTACCCGGCCAGCCAGGATGTTGAAGGCCACGAGCTCGCCGACCGACAAGTCGCCGTCGATGACCAGCCTGGCACCGAAATAGAGGATGCCGGCGGTGACGATCTTGTTGACGAGCTGCACCGCCTGGCTCGCGGTGTTGCCGAGGCTCAGGACCCGGAAGCTCGCGGCCACGTAACCGGCGAGCTGTTCTTCCCAGCGGCGCTGCATCTGCGGCTCGACCGCCATGGCCTTGAGCGTCTCGATCCCGGTCACGCTCTCGACCAGGAAGGCCTGGTTCTCGGCGCCGCGCTGGAATTTTTCGTCCAGCCGGCGGCGGAACAGCGGCGTTACCCCCGCCGAGATCGCGACGTAGAACGGGAACGAGCCGAGCACGATCCAGGTCAGGAGCGGCGAGTAGAAGAACATCACCGCCAGGAACACGAAGGTGAAGAACAGGTCGATGACCAGGGTCAGGGCCGAGCTGGTGAGAAAATTGCGGATGTTCTCCAATTCGCGCACCCGCGCCACCGAATCGCCGACGCGCCGCGCCTGGAAATAGGCCATCGGCAGAGCCAGCAGGTGGTGGAACAGGCGCGCGCCGAGCTCGACGTCGATGCGGTTGGTGGTGTGCGCGAACAGATAGGTTCGCAGGATGCCCAGAATGGTCTCGAAAATCGAGATCGCCATTAGACCGACGACCAGCACATCGAGGGTGCTCAAGGACCGGTGCACCAGCACCTTGTCGATGACCACCTGGAAGAACAGCGGCGAGATCAGGCCGAACAGCTGCAGGAAGAACGACGCGACCAGCACCTCGCTCAGCAGATGTCGATATTTGCGGATCGCGCCCAGAAACCAGGTGATGTCGAACCGGCGGGTGATTTCCGACAACCCGGCCCGGCGGGTCATCAGGATCAGCCCGCCGTCCCACACCGCGAGCAGCTCGGCGCGCGTCATCAAGGCGGGCCGTGCCTGCGCCGACTGGACCAGGACCTTGTCCTCGGCGGCCTTGGCGATCACCATGAACCCGCCGTCGCGCAGGGTCGCGATGGCCGGCAAGGGCGTCTTGACGAGCCGGGACCAGTCGGTCCGGCAGGCGCGGGCCTTGAGCCCGAGATCCTTGGCGCACCGGAGCATCTCCGGTGCGCCGATCTTGGCGGTTCCAAGCCGATGCCTGATCTGTTCGCGATCAGCCGCAACGCCTTGGAAATGCAGCAACGTGACGAGGGCCTCGACCCCCGGATCGGCAGGGCGCGCGCTGTCGCTTGCAGTGCTCACCTCGCGCTCTCCGGGGCCACGTGGGGTCACGCGTGCGGCTGCGTCAGCAACGGCGGCTGGCTCAACGGCTGATCCGGGATCGGCGACCCGACGTGGCCATCGCCTGCGGTGACGAAGCTCGATGCCATGAACTGGCCGAGCAGAGCGAGATTCGCGGCGTGCGAGCCGTCGGCCGCCGCCACGGTGCCGGTGCCGTTGCTGCTCATCGGGGCGACGGTGGGGGATTGAATGACGATGTTGTTGCCGGGCCCGCCGTCGAGCACGTCCTGCCCGCCGCCGCCGATCAGCACGTCGTCTCCCGCTCCGCCGCTCAGGATGTCGGCGCCCGCGCTGCCGATCAGGACGTCGTCGCCGTCGCCGCCATCGGCGGTGAGCAGCATTCCCGTCAGCCCGGACGCCTGGATCACGTCGTCGCCGCCGAGGCCATTGATGACGATGCGATCGTTCGCCTCGAAGTTGGAGATCGTCACCTCGGCGGCCAGGCCCGACACCGTGACCATGCCGTTGTTGTTGGTGACCGTGATCGCGTCGTCGTCGCTGGTCGCGTTGAGGACGATCGTATCGGCCTGACCGTCCCCGCCGCCACCGGTGGCGCCCAGATCGATCCTGACCTTGCCGACGTCGGTCTTGGACAGGTCGCTGACCGTGATGGTGTCGGCGCCGCCCAATGTGTGGAGATCGATCGTCTCGATGTTATCGAGATCCATCGTGATGTTGGCGACGTCGCGGGCGAGCCGGGCGTGCCCGCCGTTGGCCGAGATGTCGATGTTCTCGTTGATGTTGGCGCCGTTGAACAGGAGCGTGTCGGCGCCCGCCTGCCCGTCGACGGTATCGCTGCCGTCGCCCGGGTTCCATACGAACGTGTCGTTGCCCGCCCCGAGGCGGGCCGTATCGCTGCCTTGCCCGCCAATGACGAGGTCATCGCCCTGGCTGCCAGTGATGATGTCATCGCCGGCGCCGCCGTTGATCGTAAGGTTGACCTGGCCGGCCTTGAGCGTGGAGGCGTTGATGGTGTCGTTGCCGGCAAGCCCGTTGACCGTAAGCGAGTCGAGGGCGCCCTCGGTCCCGGCGAGCGTCACCTTCGCCGCCAGTCCGTTGACGACCACCGATGCCCCGCTGCTGGCGACGTTGACGTGGTCGTCGCCGGCGGTGCCGTTGACAATCACGGTGTCGGGCGCTCCGTCGCCCTGGCCGCTTCCTGCCGGCGCTGACAAGTCGATGGCGACCTGTGTCAGGTCGGTTCCGGTGAGGTCGTTGACCACGATGGTGTCGGCGCCGCCTGCGGCGGTGAGCTGGATGTGCTCGACCTGGTTGAGGTCCATGACGACGTTGCCGACGTCGCGAGACAGCCTCGCCCGCTGGCCGTTGGCCGAGATGTCCATGTTCTCGTTGATGTTGGCCCCGTTGAACACGAGCGTATCCGTGCCGTCCTGGCCCTCGACCGTGTCGCTGCCGTCGCCGGGATTCCAGATGAACGTGTCGTTGCCGTTGCCGAGCAGGGCCGTGTCGTTGCCGCGGCCGCCGGTCACGATGTCCTTGCCGTCACCGCCGAGCAAAAGGTCGACGCCCTGGCTTCCGACGATGGTGTCGTTGCCGGCGCCGCCGTCGATGGTGAGCTTGATCCAATCGGCATTGAGCGGCGAAGCATTGATGGTATCGTCGCCGCCGAGGCCGTTGACGACCAAGGTGTCGTTGCCGGGATCAGCGCCGTCGATCGTCACCTGCTCGGCCAGTCCGCTGACGAAGACCCTGGCCACGTCGCTGTTGGTGAGGCTGATCAGGTCGCTGCGGGAAGTGCCATTGACGGTCACGGTGTCCGGCTGACCGTCCCCGATACCGCTCCCGGACATGCCGGCCAAGTCGATCGCAACCTCCGTCACGTCGGTGCCGGTCAGGTCGTTGACCACGATGTTGTCGGCACCGCCCAGAGCGTTGAGCTGGATCTGCTCGATCCCGTCGAGGTCCATGGTGATGTTGGCGACGTTGCGGACGAGGCTCACCCGCCCGTGATTGGCCGAGATGCTGATGTTCTCGTTGACGTTGGCGCCGTTGAACACCAGCGTGTCGGTGCCGTCCTGGCCGTCGACGACGTCGCTGGCGTCGCCCGGGTTCCAGACAAACGTATCGTTGCCGGCGCCGAGCTGGGCCGTGTCGTTGCCGCGGCCGCCGATGATGAGATCATCGCCATCGCCGCCGATCAGGATGTCGTTGCCGTCGCCGCCGGTGATCCTGTCGTTACCCGCGCCGCCATCGAGCGTGAGCTGGATGAGGCTGGCGAGGCCGTTTCCGGCGGTGATGACGTCGTCGCCGCCATTGGCGTTGAGCACGAGTTTCTCGGTGGTCCCGATGTCGAGGAAGAACGGGGCTGGGTCGACACGGTCGAAGCGCACGCGCCCGCCATTGGCCGTGATGGTGAACGTTTCGGCTCCGTTGCCGCCATTGACCTCGGCGGTGTCGGTGCCGTCGCCGCCCTCGAACAGGTCGCTGTCGTCACCCGGGTTCCAGATCATGCGGTCGTTGCCGGCTCCGCCGAAGACCTGGTCGTCACCATCGCCGCCGGTCAGCACGTCGTTGCCGTCGCCGCCGAACAGCAGGTCGTTGCCGCCTTTGCCGAGGAGGGTGTCATTGCCGCTTTGCCCGAACAGCTGATCGGCGCCCGAACCGCCGGTCAGCACGTCGTTGCCCGTGCCGCCGAACAGATGAGCGGCGGGCAGCGCGCCGTTGGCTTCGTCGAGCGTGATGGTGTCGTTGCCGCCCTGGCCGAAAACGTCGATCTCGGCGGTGTTGGCGACGGTCGGCTGGCCGCCATCGACGGATACGGCGCCGCCGTTCACGAGAATTTGTCCCGCCGCGTTGCGGCTGGTGGTGATGGTGTTGTCGAGATTGTCGCCGAACTCCGAGAGCAACGCGGCACCTGGGGAAAAGGTCGCCTTGATAGCCATGGTCTTTGATCCTCACGAGGATTTGGCCGCGGCGCGGATGCGCGTTGGCTGTGAATGGGGGCGAATGGGGCGCGTCAGCGCAGGGCCGGATGCTTAGCCGCGCAACGGATGACAGGCCTGACGGCGAGCTCTAGACGGTCCTGAATTTTCCTGATGGTTTTCTGGTTTTTTCTGCGAGTGGTATTGCGCCACTGCCGCCGGCTCCGTGGCGAAGCCGCCGCCCGCTTCCAAGCCGTTCACCGATGTCGAGATCACGCGCGCGTGACTTGACGGTCCGGCTTGGCGGCACGGCCGTCGCTCTTTGCCGATTGTTTGCGCTTGATTGTTGGCCGACGCGAGCGGCGTTCCGCACACTATCGCAATCGGCGTCGTGATCGCGGCTGCTGTGGAGGCGGCACCTCCTCGATCACCTCGTAATGTCGGGCGCGGGGGTCGAAATCGGTCAGCGCGGCGACGGCGCCCGGCTCAACCACCGCCTTCTCGACGTCGCGACCGGCAAAGGCGCGGATCGCGTCAATAGACTGCCAGCGCGTCAGCACGAGGAACTCCATCTTGCCGCCGATCTGGCGCCGGGCGAGCTGCGCGCCGGCGAATCCCGTGAGACGACGCAGCTCGGGGACGACCTGCTCACGAAAATGCTTCGGGTAAGCCTCTGCCGCTGCAGGGTCGGCGCGTCCGCGCCACTCACGAACGATCATCCGGGCGCCTCTCGATCATGGCAGACATGGGGCACGATTTTGATCCGCATCCCGCGAGCGCGCCGAGCAGATGGGCATATGGCCAATATCTGCACGATCTGCGCGTGCTCGAGCTCGCCGGCGTGACATCGTTTTTCCGCCCAAATCATAGGTAGGATAGGGTGCTGTGAAGGGGAGCGCGTCATACGCGCGGGGCGAGGCAATTCGCCCGGGGATCTGGGGACAAGCCAACTTGACACGACGATACCGGTCAGCACTCGTTGCTGCACTCGCCTGCGCGAGTGTGTTTGCCATCTCCGTCGCGGCCGAGACCGCGGCCGCCCGCAGCGGAGCCAAGAGCTCGCACAGCGCGGCCGCCAAAACCGCGAAGCACAAGAAGGTTGCCGCGCGCAAGTCCAAGGATAAATCGACCTCTGCCAAGTCCACGGTGCCGCAGATACCGCTGGCGCAGGGGCCGACGCCGCAAACGCCCGACGCGGAGATCGCGCTGGTCAGGAGCGCAATCGACGCGTTGCGCCACGGCGGCGCCAGCAAGGCCACCAGCGTCGCGGCCGCCATCTCGGACCCGGCGGCGCGCAGGCTCGTCGAATGGCTCATCTTGCGCAGCGACCACAGCGGCGCCGACAGCAAGCGCTACCTCGCCTTCATCGCCGCCAATCCGCATTGGCCGAGCCTCGCCATGTTCCGCCGCCGCGCCGAGGCGATGCTGTGGATCGAGAATCCGAAGCCGGAGCAGGTGCTGAGCTTCTTCAACGGCTCGCCGCCGCTGTCGGCGGTGGGCCGTCTGGTGCTGGCGCGCGCGCTGCTCGCGCAGGGCGACACCGAGGGCGCCGGCGCGCTGGTGCGCGAGGCGTGGCGCAACGACTCGATCTCCGCCGACCTCGAGAAATACGTGCTCGAGCGTTATTCCGGATTCCTGAGCCGCGCCGATCACAAGGCACGCATGGAGGAGAGACTTTTCGCCACAGACCACGAAGCCGCGCTGCGGGTCGCGCGCCGGCTTGGCGCCGCCGACCTCGCGATCGCGCAGGGGCGCATCGCGATCAACCGCAAGGCCGGCAACGCGAAGAAACTGCTCGACGCCGTGCCGGCGGACGCGCGCAACGACCCCGGCTATCTCTTCGCGCGCGTGCATCTTCTGCGCCATGACGACAAGATCGCCGAAGCCGCGCGGGTCCTGCTGGCCGCCCCGCACGACCTCGCCCAGATCCAGGAGGGCGAGGAATGGTGGGTCGAGCGGCGGATCATGTCGCGCAAGCTGCTCGATCTCGGCGATGCCCGCTCCGCCTATCAGGTGGTGGCGGACGCGGCCGAGCCGACCAAGGAAAACTCCCGGGTCGAGCGCCACTTCATGGCGGGCTGGATCGCGCTGCGCTATCTCGATGACCCGGCCACGGCGGCGCCCCACTTCGCCCGCATCCAGGAGGTCAGCAGCCATCCTACGTCGCTGGCGCGGTCGCATTACTGGCTCGGACGCACGGCGGAAGCTCTTCATCGGCCGGACCAGGCGCGCGCCGAGTACCAGGCGGCGGCAGGCGCTTCCGCGGCCTATTACGGGCAGCTCGCGCGCGCGAAGCTCGGGCTGCCGGCGCTCGCGTTGGCACCGCCGCCGGCGACGCCCGACGCGCGCGCCGAGGCGGAACGGCTGGAGCTCGTTCGCGCGTTGGAGATTCTCTACGCGCTCAACGAGCGGCCCCTGGTCATTACGCTCATGGCCGGCCTCGGCGACACGCTCGACGACGTCGGCACGCTCTCCGCGCTCGGCCAGTTGGCGGAGCAGTACCATGATGCGCGCGGGATGCTGCACCTCGGCAAGGCGGCGCTGGCGCGTGGCCTGCCGCTCGACTACTACGCGTTCCCCACGGTCGGCGTACCGCGCTATTCGCCGATCGCCCCGGATATCGGCAACGCGATGCTGTTCGGCATCATTCGCCAGGAGAGCGCATTCAATCCGGCCGACTGGTCGAGCGCCCAGGCGATGGGTCTGATGCAGGTGACGCCGGAGGCCGGACGGGATACCTGCAAACGCTTCGACTGCAAGTACGACGTCAAACGTCTCAGGAACGATTCGCCTTACAACCTGCAAGTGGGCGCGGCCGAGCTCGCCGGCCTGATGGAGGACTATCGCGGCAACTACGCCCTGGTGTTCGCCGGCTACAATGCCGGCCGCGGGCGGGTGCGGGACTGGATCGCGCAGTTCGGCGATCCGCGCGACCCGAAGGTCGATCCCATCGACTGGGTCGAGCGCATCCCGTTCATGGAAACCCGCAACTACGTGCAGCGGGTGATGGAGAACGTGCAGGTCTATCGCACGCACTTCGAGAACGACGCGCCGCTCACCATCGACGCCGACCTGCGGCGCGGCTTGCGGCGCGAGATGCGGCAGGACGCAGAGGCGCACTGAGCGAAGCGCTATCCTCGCTTGTCGGGCTTCGATACGCGGGCCGATTCGATCCGGCTCCGCGATCTTGCGGCGCGGCGGTGACAGACCGCATCACGCCGCGCTTCCGGGACGCCGCGAAGCGGGCTTGACCCGCGGGCCACTCTCTTCGCAAGAGCGCGTTGCGCAGCAGATGGATTGCACCAGCCCGGCTTTGCCAGCCGCAATATCGAGAGCCACGAGTCGGATAAACCCGACTTGCGATGTCAAGCCCGCAATGACGACGAGCTGTGATCGGCCGCGGCCGAGTCGAGGTCACTGCCGCGCAAGCCCGGCGGCCTCGCGCACGGCGTCCCAGCGCGCGTACTCGTTCGCCATGTGCTGGCCGAAGGCTTCCGCGCTGGAACCGTGCACGACGACGCCGGCCTTGATCAGGCGCTGCTGCACTACCCCGTCGGCGAGGCTGTCGTTGATGGTCTTGTTGAGCCTGGCGATGACCGCGGGCGGAACGCCGCGCGGCGCGAACACGCCGTACCAGGTGGTCACGTCGTAGCCGGGCAAGAGGCCGGATTCGATCGCCGCCGGCACGTTGGGCACCGCCGGGAAGCGGTCCTTGCCGGTCACCGCCAGCGCCTTGAGCTCGCCGGATTGGACCGGCCCGAGCACGGCCGACACCGTGGCGAACAGCACGTCGACCTGCTTGCCGAGCACGGCGGAGATCGCCTCCGGCGAGGCGCGGAACGGCACGTGCAGGACGTTCACGCCGGCGGTCTGCCTGAACAGCTCGGCGGTGAGATGCAGGGTGCCGCCGAAACCGGGGCTCGCGAACGAGATCCTGCCGGGATTGGCCTTGGCGACCGCGATCAGCTCCTTCACGTCGTTGGCCGGGAAGTCGGGGCGGGTGACGATGATCGAGCCGGCGGTGGCGATCTGCGACACCGGATCGAATGCCGTCAGCGTGTCGTAGCGCAACGACTTGTTCATGACCGCGGCGATGATCTGGCCCGCGGTCATGATGCCGAGCGTGTAGCCGTCCTTGTCGGCGTGGGCGACGACTTCGTTGCCGAGCGTGCCGGCGGCGCCCGGCCGGTTCTCGATCACCACCGGCTGGCCGAGCCGCTCCTGCATCGCTTGCGCGATGATGCGTCCGATGAGGTCGGCGCCGCCGCCGGGCCCGAACGCGACGACCATGCGGATGGGCCGCTGCGGCCAGTCCTGCGCCGCCGCATCGACCATGGCGGAGAGCAGTCCGGCGGCCGCGGATAGGGCGAGAAGCCCGCGTCGGGTCAACACGTGTTCCCTCCCTCGCGTCCCGGCCACAACGTACCATCGTTCAGGCGGCGGGCCGCTTTCTCATTGTTCCAGTTCATCCCTAGATGTGAACTTTCGCGAGGTTGTTGTCCATTCGGCCGCGACCGGCAACGCGGGCGCTGCCGGACCGAAACGGCTTACGCGGGCATGGAGCGCCTGCGCAATCGATCCAGCGCCCCGTCATGTGACGGGCGGGACGCTGCGGTGCGTGGGACGCCGCAACCGGCCCGTTGCACAACCGTCCGGGCGGGGACACCTGGAGCGAGCGAGGGACGTCGTCCCGAGCTAACCGTGGTCCAAACAATCAGGGCAGGTCACCAGCATACGGAGCAAGCACATGCCTCAACCGGAACGGTTTGAAACCCTTATCCTTGGCAGTGGAACGGGTGGCAAGCTCCTGGCTTGGCACATGGCGCGATCCGGCCGACGCACTGCCATCGTGGAGCGGCGATGGATCGGCGGCTCCTGTCCCAATATCGCCTGCCTGCCCAGCAAGAACGAGATTTGGAGCGCGGAGGTCGCACATCTGGCGCGCAACGGCGCGCAGTACGGCACGATGACCGGACCCGTCGCGATCGACATGGCGAAGGTCCGCCAGCGCAAGCGCGACATGGTCGAAGGCCAGGTTGCCAAGCATTTGCAGAACTACAAGGAGAGCGGCGCCGAATTGATCATGGGATCCGGGCGTTTCGTAGCGCCGAAAACGCTCGAGGTGCGCCTGAACGACGGCGGGACGCGCGTGCTGGCCGGCGACCGGGTCTTTCTCAACGTCGGAACGCACGCGTCCATTCCGAGCGTTCCCGGTCTCGCGGCCGCCCGACCGCTCACGCACATCGAGGCGCTGGAGCTCGATTACGTGCCGGCCCATCTGATCGTGCTCGGGGGCGGCTATGTCGGTCTCGAAATAGCCCAGGCTTACCGTCGCTTCGGCAGCCGCGTGACGATCATCGAGCATGCGCCTCAGCTCATGGGCCGCGAGGACCCCGACGTCGCGGACGAGATGCAGCGGATTCTCAGCGGCGAAGGCATACAGGTTCTAACGGCCGCAGAGATTCTCGATGTGCGCGGCATCTCCGGAGAGAAAGTCGACCTTGCCGTGCGGACCGCTGGCGGCGAGCGAAGCATCGAGGGCAGCGACCTCCTGGTCGCGGCGGGGCGCATTCCGAACACCGCCGGGATCGGGCTCGAGGAGGCCGGCGTCGCGTTGGACGATCGCGGCTACATCCGCGTCAATGAGCGGCTGGAGACGAGCGCTTCCGAAGTCTGGGCCATCGGGGAATGCGCCGGGAGCCCGCAGTTCACGCATGTATCGGAGGACGACTTCCGGATCATCAGAGACAACCTGGCAGGAGCGCGGCGGAGCACGCGTAATCGGCTGGTTCCATACTGCATGTTCACGGATCCTCCGCTCGCCCGCGTGGGACTGAGCGAACGCGAGGCGGAGCTGCAAGGCGTCAGGGCGCGCGTCGCGAAACTGCCGACGAGCGCCGTGCTGCGGGCGCAGGCGACGGGCGAAGCTCGAGGCTTGATGAAGGTTCTTGTCGGGGCGAGCGACGACCGCGTACTCGGCTTCACGATGATCGGCGCCGAGGCCGGGGAGGTCATGGCCACGGTGCAAATGGCGATGCTCGCAGACCTTCCGTATCCGAAGCTCCGCGACGCCATTCTCGCGCACCCGACGATGGCGGAGGGGCTCGGCCCGCTGTTCTCGCATGTGCCGCCTCGTCCCGTGCAGCAGGTCGCGCCGAAAACTGCGTCGCTCGGGGTTTGATGCCCCGCGTTGAATGGATTACGGGCGCGAAGCTGAGCGTGCTTCAGGGGGAACGCCTGGCAGACGCTGCGATTCTTGCTGTTGCTCGGACGGGATCGCCAACAGTTCGGCTTGTCCGAGCGCCATCAACGCGCCTTCGGGAGCTGCCAGGCCTCGCCCCCTGCACTGAACCGCGAACGCCGTCCCCGGGCCGAAGTCGCGCACGGCGTCTTGAGGCGCCGCGCGCAGGAATTCGGCACGACTGGCCGGGTCGACGATCAAACTCGCCAGCCGTCGGTACAAGGTCGCCAGGTCCGACGCTTCGCGCGCGGCCTGGCGCACCGCCAGACGCGCATAGGGGCCGATGGCCAGTCCCAGTTTCGCTTCCACCTCCAGCAGCGTCTCGATCTCCCAATCGACGATGGGACCGCGGTCGTGATCCTCCTTCGCCGCCGGCTCTATCCAGTCAGGCACGGATGGCTCTGAACCGAACAGCCGCAGCTCGCCCGCGACGACGACGGCAACCGCTTGATCGAGATCCCGAGGCAACAGGATCGGCTCGTTCGGTGCATAGAGAAGGCGCCGCCCGCAGCGCACGAGACGCTCGAGCTCGGCTTGATCCCGATCGCGCCAGCGGCGCGCGCCTGCCAGCGCCGAAACCATGCGGCCGACCGGCTCATGCGCGCCGATGCGGACAGGAGCGGTGAACGCAAGCAGGGCATCGCCGTCCGGGTGCAATCGTGATCGCGGCATGACGATCCCGTGTCGCTGGTAGGCGTACCACACCCTGGTGCGAACCGCCGGCGCGAGCGGGTCGTCGTCGAGGAGCGCTGCCCGGGCGAAACATCGCACGCGGTACTCGACCAGCCCCTCCTCCGGTCGCATCGCATTCAGGTCGACGTTGATCGGATGGTCGGGGGAAACTTCGTCGATTGCGCTCACCGCCGCCTTGATGATGTCGGCGACGTGACCGGGCGGGATGGAGATGGGTGCGGGAACCAACACCTCCGTGCGCAGGAATTCGCCCGGCCGAAAAACCGCCACTGTGTTTCCGGCGATCGTCGTGTTCGGCACGATGACCACCGTTCCGTCCGGCCGGCGCGCCTTGATCGCGCGCAGGCCGATGGCCTCCATCTGCGCCAATCGGTTGTCGACCCGGATGACGCCTCCAGGCTGGAAGTTGCGCTCGAGCTGCAACGAGAACTCCGGAAAACAGGCCGGCCATGGTCGACTGCGCCGCGAGCCCGATGACCGCCGTGATCACCGCCGAGGTCGTGAGCAGGGCGGTGATGTTGAAGTCGAGCCCGTACTTCAGGATCAGCGCCGCTGCCCCCACGCCGAGAACGGCATGGACGACGATCCGCATCAGCGCGGTCGACGGAACGCCCCAAACCCGTTCGATCAGCCCGTCGATCAACGCCAGTCCGAGAAGCCGCACGACCGCGATGCCGCTGAGCACGAACGCCGAAACCCGCGCCACCTCCAGGATCACCGGATTTGATCCGCTCGGATCGTTGGCGGTGATCGAATAGGCGAACCAGGCCAGGACGGTGGCCGCCAGCAGGGCCAACTCGCGCGTGAAGGTCATCTGCCCACCCTAAGCCTGATGCGAGTGGCGACTTTGCTCGGCGTGCCCCAGGGCCAGCACCAGGCTGCGGTGCAGGCGATTGATCGCGCGCGCCAGCGTGCGGAATTCCGCCGATCCTTGGGGCGTGAGCTCCTCCGCGCCATGCTCGCCGGTGCTCAGCCGCTCCGCCTGCTCGGCCAAGCGCTGGACCGGTGTCGCCACGGCCCACTGGACGACGAGATGACGACGATGAGGGCGATGATCAGCACGCAGCCCAAGGCGATGAGGAACCAGAAGACGTTTGAAAGCGCGATCGCCAGCCGCTCCGATTTCGGCACCAAGATGAACTTCGCCCCGATGACCTCGCCTTGCTTCCAGCCGAAACCATGCGTGGGACCGTAGCTCGCAAGCATGGCTGCCGGGGCGTTCTTGGGGTCGCCGTGGCAGCTCAAGCAGGCGGGATCGGAGATCCGAACGGGCTGCGCGATGTACAGAAACGTCCGCGTCTGCTCGTTGTGCTCGCCCGAGAGCTCGTTCAGGCCGGCATCCTCCCGGAACCGCTGAATGACGTCGGATTCCCAGGCGCGGGGCAGATCGTCGAGATTGGTCGGATTGAGCGCGGTCTCGCGATAGGTATATTCGGCGAACGCCGCATTGAAGCGCTTCATGATGGTCTGGGTGGCAAACGAGGGCACGCTCTCGGCGTGGAAATCATCGTCTGAGCGCGCGGACAGCAGCGGCGTGATGCGCTCGGAGGTGTAGTTGCGCGCGGCGGTCGCGGCCGCCAGCATCATGCGCGCCTCGCGCACGGCCTCTCGCTCGGCCTGCATCAAGGCGCCGCGATAGAAGATCACCGCGACGATGACAAAGCTTGCAAGAAACGTGAGCCCGAGCGTAATGGCGAACGTGTTCTGTAGACGCATAGGCTTGCCTGATTCCTCAACGCTCGCCCCCATGCAGGAGTTGGTTGCTTACCATGCGATGTCGGCTGTTGTCTGCATGCCCGCTCGCCCGGGTCGCCGGCCGCCGGTGCCGCGGATCGCACTAACGAAAGGGGCATTGGGCTCGGCAACATGGCGCCGAGCGGGTCATTTCAGGCCGGCGGCGTCGAGGATGGCGTCGGTCTCGGTCAGCCAGACCTTATCATCCTTCTTGAGACGAGAGAGAACACGCCGCAAGGCGGCCGCCCCATCGGGCGTGCCGATCACAAAAGGGTGGATCCCGATGACCACCGTGGTCGCCTCGCGCGCGGGCTCGGCGCGGGCCTCGCTGGCCAGCTCGAGCACGTAATCGAGCCAGAGGGTCTCGATCTCCGTGGGCGTCTTCATCCGTGCCAGATGCTGGCCCATGTCGACGGTGACGACCGGATAGGGCAGCAGAACCAGCGACCCGTCCGGGGTCTTCAAGCGTGAAATGATGTCGGAATCCATCTGGTCGAGGGTGTAGGTGATGCCCTCGGCCGCCATCGCCTGCATCGTGTCGCCATTGGAATAGACGCTCGGGCTGGACCAGCCGGTGGGCTTGGCGCCGGTCGCGGCGGCGATCAGGTCCAGCGTTTGACGGATATAGGCTTTCTGTTCGGCAAGCCCACGGCCGAGCGGGAGCATGCGGCTGGTATTGTTCATGCCATGGGCGATGATCGGCGCCTTCGGCTGCGCGGCGCGGAACTCCTTCCATACCGATGCGTGCTTACCGGGAAATTCCGCGTTCAAGACGATGCTGAGCGGAACATCCAACTCCTTGAACAGCCGGCCGACGCGCGGGATGCCCCAGTCGATCGCGTATTGGCGGAACGCCTCGTTCACGAGATCCGGGTTGCGGGTCGCGAGGTCCGGCCGGAACACCGGGCCCTGGCCGAAGCCGAACTCCTCGACGAACAGGGCGAAGCTGACCGCGACTTTTCTACTGCCGGGCCAGGCCGCGACATGGACGGGATCGCGCGGGAAGGCGGTGACCCAGTCGGGTCCGCCCTGGGCGAAGGTCGCGCAAGGAAGGTGGGCGGCGAGCAGCAGTATCAGCCCGACGACGGAGCCGGGCCCCAAAGTCTTCCGTGTCATCAGCTGCCTCATCGCTGCTTCGATGCCGCCGGGCATCGTCAGGTCGCCTTCGCCTTGGTCGGAGGCGCCAGCGCGACGGCGGCCTCGCTGGTGAGCAGAAGGAAAGTGAGCGTCTCCTGCAGATAGAGCCGCACGGTGGTCTCCGTGTGGCTGGAATAGCCGATGGAGACGTCCTGGCCGAGATGCAGCTCGAAATCGCCGCCGCGGGTGGTCGTCACGAAAGCGCCCGCAATGGCGGGCGCCCAGATGATCTCGTCGTTGACCAGCCGCCTGACATGGTCCAGCACCGGGTAGCCGTGGTCGCTGGTCTCGGCCAATGCGGTATAGGCGTCGGCGCCGAACAGCACCGCATAGGGGCCGTTGACGCCGACGAGACGCAGCTGGCTCAAGGCCTGGGCGATGGCTTCGGGGTAGTCGCGCACCTCGGCCGGGAGCGCCACGATCGGATTGCTGGTCCCCTGACGGATGCCCTCGATGCCGGCGGCGGCGTAGCCCTCGAAGATGGCGCCGTCTTCGGCGAAGGCGATCCGGCGCGCGGCGTCCTTTGCCGGTTGCCAGTCCGAGTCGTTGGCGCCACGCTCCACGTCGTCGATCGCCTGGCGATCCAGCTCGAACGGAACGCGCAGCTCGACCAACGCATTCACTTCGCGCTGCCGCGCCACGATGCCATCCGACGGCGCCGCTATGGTCCGCAGATGCCCGGTGCCGACGGCGGACAGTGCGCTGCCGCCGGGCGCGCGCAGGTCGACCACCCGCCGGCCGGCGAGGTAGCGCTTGAGCGTGCGCGAGGTCTCTTCCTCGATCTGTGCCCAGGCCGCATCCGAAACGGGGGCAAGCTCGCGATGCAGGTTATTCATGCCGGATGTCTCCTTTGAGGGAGCCGATGCCGAGCGAACCGTCGCGCACCGACGGAATGGACGCTGTTGGTTCGACCGTCGCCGACGCGGCGGGAGGCGGCGCGACCGCGGGGTCGTCGTCTTGCACGGCCTCCAGAAACGTCGCGGACGGCACGAAGAACAGGTTCCCGGTGACGGCGCGGCTGAAGTCGAGCAGCCGGTCGTAGTTGCCGGGCGGGCGGCCGACGAACATGTTCTCGAGCATCTGCTCGATGGTGCGGGGCGAGCGGCTGTAACCGATGAAATAAGTGCCGAATTCGCCCTGTGCGACGCGGCCGAAGGGCATGTTGTCGCGCAGGATTTTGATCTCTTTGCCGTCCTCGACGATGGTGGTGAGCTCGCTATGCGCCGAGCTCGGCTTGACGGCTTCGTCCAATTCGATGTCGGACAGCTTGGTGCGGCCGATGATGCGTTCCTGCGCCTCCGCGCTCAGCGCATTCCATCCGGCGAGATCGTGCAGATATTTCTGCGTGATGACGTAGCTGCCGCCGGCGAATGCGGCATCCTCGGCGTCGATGAGCACGGCGTCGATCACCGCCTCGCCGCGCGGATTTTCCGTCCCGTCGACGAAACCCAGGAGATCGCGATCGTCGAAGTAGCGGAAGCCGTGCACCTCGTCGACCGGCGACACCGCGCCGCCGATCCGCGCCATGATCTGCGTCGCAAGCTCGAAGCACAGATCCATGCGCTTCGCCCGGATGTGGAACAGCAGGTCGCCGGGCGTGGACACCGCGTGGCGCGCGCCGGCACGAATCTCCCGGAACGGATGCAGCTCCGCCGGCCGCGGCGGCCCGAACAGGCGGTCCCACGCGTCGGACCCGAAGCCCATGACGCAGGAAAGGCCCGCCTCGAGGTCGCGAAATCCCACCGCGCGCAACAGCCCGCCGAGGTCGCCGCAGAACGACCGCAGGATCGCGCGCTGGTCCGGGCCGGGGTTGACCGTCACGCACAGGAAAATCGCGGCGCGGGTGAGCGGTGCGGCGACCGGCTGTGCGACGACACGCGAGCCGGCCGCCGCCTCGGGCGCGGCCGACAGATCAGACTCCATGGGATGGTATCCCGACGCGGTGCACTGCAATCTCGCCGTTCGAAAAGGCCGCGCTCGCCTCGCCTGCGAACATTCGAAACGCAAGCCTACCATCGCCCGCCGACGAACGTCCATGCCACCTGCACCCGCATCGGAGAACACGGTCGTGAGCCCGAGCACCGGCGCGGCGGGAACGTCCTCCGCGCCATTCAGGCGCGATCGTGCGAGCGCCTCTCGATCAGATTCGGGCAGCGCGCTTGCGCTGCCCGGTCTCGGGCATCAGCAGCCAGACCAGCGCGAGTCCCAGCGCGCCGATGCAGGCCAGTCCGAGGAAGGCGTCGCCGCTGCCGAACCGGTCGCTCATCCATCCCCCCAGCGTCGTGCTCAGCGAAGCCCCGATCCCGACCCCGGTTCCGACAACGCCCTGCGCCAGATTGAAACGACCGGTGCCGCGCGTGAGGTCCGCGATCGTGAGCGGGACCAGCACGCCGAGCACCGCGGCGCAAATTCCGTCGAGCACCTGTACCGCCACGAGCAGCTGAGGATCCGTGATCATCATCAGCAGCACGCCGCGCGCGGGTAATGCCGCAAACCCGATCACCAGCACCGGCCGGCGTCCCCACCGTTGCGCCCAGCGCCCGACCGCGGGCGAGAATGCCGCGACGACGAGCTGCGGCACCACCACGCAGGCCGCCACCAATGCCGTCGCCCAGACGCTGGAGCGCTTGGTGATGATGCTCGCCATCAGCGGAAGCATGGCCGCATTCGCGAGCTGGAAGAGGGCGACGCATGCGGTGAAGATCAGCAGCGGCCGATTGGCCAACAGCGTCCAGGGCGCGGCGGTCGCCGGTCCGGTCGGCCCCTGCGCCGCCCCGCCGTGCGCCTGGACGGTGTCGATCTCGCTCTCCGAGATCTGCCACAGCGCCAGCAGCGCCGGAATGACCAACGCGGCGGTGACCAGGAAAACCGCCTGGTTCGACCAGAAATATCCGACCGCACCCATGCCCGCTGCCGCGATGCCGTTGCCGATCGAGGCGAAGCGCGCGTTGCGGCCGAACCGCTCGCCGCTGGCGGCGTAACCGACGAGCCCGAGGCTGATCGCGGCGATCGCGGGGTTCACCAGGCTGCTCGCCGCGGCGTGCAGCAACTGCGAGGCGAGGACGGCCGGGAAGATCGGCCACAGCGCGATGACCAGCGCGCTCGCGCCGATCCCGATCATCGCCATGCCCGCAAGCCGGCGTTCCGACCGCACGGCATCGACGATCGCCCCGCCGGGCATCTGCAGGACGAGGGCGGCGAGGCCGCGGGCGGTGAGGATCAGGCCGATGTCGACCTGCGTCCATTGATGCGCGGTGAGATAGACGGAGATGAACGGCCCGAATCCCGTCTGCACGTCGGCAACGCAGAACGCGAACCAATCGAGCCCGCGCCGGCTGCGGCGCGACGCGGCGATGGGCGGCTCGGGCGGGGGCGGCGTCCGCGGCGGCTGCGCCGGCCGATGTCCGCAGCGGTCGGCTTCGACCCTGCGTCGATCGGCATCGCCGGTATCGCGGGGCTCCGGGGCGGTGGACAGGGCTACCTCTCCGGCGCGGCTGCCTCGCTCGACGGCATGGCGCGTTCGGTGCCCGGCGCGCCCACCACCACCACCGGCTCACCTCGCTTGTATTCCGGCGCCAGCCTCACCTGGTTGCGGGTGAGGTCCAGGCTGATGGCGCCGGGTTTCCCGGCGGGCGCGAAGTTGAGTGCGCGCCAATCGACGGCGATCTTGCGCGTGCCGATGCCGAGGAACCCGCCGAAGTCGATGATGGCGGCGCGCACCTGTCCGTCCCGGCTGACGATGACATCGATGATCCGTCCCATGTCCTCGCCGGCGCTGCTGCGGACGCTCTTGCCGAGGATCGAGGACACCTCCTGGTCGTCGAGCACCATCGCCGGCGTGCCGGTGGGCGGGTTGGGGGGTGCAGCGCCGGTCGGCGGCGCCGGAGCTGCCGGGGTGGCGGGGGCCGCCGCCGATGGCGGCCTTTCCTGTTCGGATTGCCCCTGCTCGGGTTGCCGCGCCGGCGCCGACGGCTCCGCTGCCTGCGAGAACTGGCTCGCGCGCGCCCATCGTCCCGCCGATTGGTGTCCCGCCGATTGGTCCGCGCGGGCGGTATCGGAATCATCGCCGCGAATGCCCGCCGCCGCGACCAGTGCGATCGCGACGGCGGTGAAAGCTGCGAAATCGATGCGCATCACCGTGCTCTCCCCCATGCACGCCAACCCGTAGCGTCAACGCCCATGCGGCGGGCGGGTTCCCTGGAGCGGCGATAATGCAAGGCAGGAGAAGCGGAAACGGCCGAGCAACAGCCGAAGACGTGGTGAGGCGGCGGGAGCGGGGTAGGGAGCAGGTGAGCGCAGACGACATTCTGCACCCCCTCTTCATATGACGTTCCTATACCGTCGGCTCGGCGTTCCTCTCGAATTCATATGCCGTCGATGGCAAGTCTGCGCTGTCGAGCTGTTGATCCCTCGGTCATTGGATCGCGCCAGCGAGAGGGGAATTCAGATGAGGCTTTCAAGCACAGCGCCCGGTCTTGGCTCCGCGGCCTTGAAGGTGTGGACCGCCCTCGTGGATGCCTTGCGGGCGGCGTTCGCTGTCGAGACCAGGTCCTACCGGCCCGAGCAATATTATATGCGCGGCCCGGGGCCGAAATGGCGCGCGAAGCACGCTCGCTGGCAGGACTCGTAAAGGGGAAA
The DNA here is from genome assembly GCA_963758945.1 of uncultured Alphaproteobacteria bacterium. Taxonomy (GTDB): domain Bacteria; phylum Pseudomonadota; class Alphaproteobacteria; order Rhizobiales; family Xanthobacteraceae; genus VAZQ01. The sequence continues at coordinate 1,347,985 of CAVWXY010000006.1, forward strand.
ATTGCGAGGCTTCGGCGGCGCCAAGCGCGGTCACCGACGTAAACCTGTCCACAAGTCACGCCGCTTGGCCTCGGCTGAGGCCGGCGGCGACTTTCGTTCGAGCTCCACCGCGGCTTGAAAGGCCTTGCGCAAGCGAGGATCGTCGATGCGTGCGATATGGCTTCTCAGAATAGCTGCTCGCTTCGGATTGTCGAGCGCGGTGATCGCCTGACAGAGCTCACCGGTTGTTCTGCGAAAGAAGCTTGGCCCCGACGGTCGCCACCGCAGCCCGGCCGCGTCGATCTCGTCGGCCATTGCGAACGCCGCCGCTTCATCCTTCGGATCCCGCGTGATGGCGAAGCGCAGGAGGAGCAGCAGCCATTCGCGGATTCGATCGGCACGCCAATCCGGCGAACGCTTCGCCCGTTCCGTCGTACGCGAAGAGGTGGAAGTCGGCAATTTTCGCTTCCGCGCGATTTTACCCTGCACCGCGTCGGGGCGAGGCTGCGCAAGCGCGGACGCGTCGGAACCCATGGACACCCACTCCCATCCGTCAGCGCCGGAAACGAGCGGTCGGCGAGCGAAAAATCGGCTGGGAAACTAGCACAAATTTCGGCTTGGTTCGCGCGGGGTTGACGGCTGAAACGGCATTGCCACCCCGGCGGGGCGCGTCTCCGATCAGGTAGCCGGAATACTTGGTGCTTATGTGCGCCAGGATCCTCTCGATCTCCGCCTTGCTCTCGCGCTTCAATTCGACGAGCGGCAAGCGCACCCGCGGTGACATGAGATCCATCAAGCTCAATGCATACTTGAGCGGAGCTGGAGTGCTCTCGCGCGACAGCACGCTGGCCAGCCTCGCGATCACCGCTGCGAGTTCTTGGGCGCGAGCGAACTCGCCCTGCTTCCACGCCGCGTACACAGCACGGCAAAGACCGGGCGCTGCGGTCGAGGCAGCGGAAATGCAGCCGTCGCCGCCATGGGCGAAGAAGGCAAGCGCAGTCGCGTCGTCGCCCGACAGCAGCCGAAACTCCGAACCGATCAGCGCGCGCAGGCGGAGCGGGCGAGCGAGGTCGCCAGTCGCGTCCTCGAGACCGATGCATTGCGGCATCTCGGCCAGCCGGGCAATGGTGTCGTCGGCGAGACCGCACACGGTGCGCGAAGGGACGTCATGGAGGATGATCGGAAGACCGGTCGCTTCGGTCACAGCGCGGAAATGGGCGTACAGTCCCGGTTGCGTCGGCTTGTTGTAGTAGGGCACGACGGAGAGAACGGCATCGGCGCCGGCCGCTTCCGCATCCTTGGCCAGTTCGATCGCCTGGCTGGTGGAATTCGAGCCTGCGCCCGCGATCACCGGAATCCGGCCGTCCGCTGCAGCGGCGGCGATGCGAACGATGGTATCGTGCTCGGCGCGGCTCAGGGTGGGAGCTTCACCGGTCGTTCCGCACACGACCAGGGCGCTGGCGCCTTGCTCGATTTGACGGTGACAAAGACGCTCGAGCGCGGCGCGGTCGAGCTCGCCTGTAGCGTCGAACGGCGTCGGAAGCGCGGGGGCGTAGCCGCGCAGCCGCAAAACGTGACGTCCCCGTGCGGACATGGGCGGCCTCACGCAGCCTTGGAGAACGGGGTCATGTCGCCGCGCTGCGCGGCGACGGCGGAGCCATGCTCGCGGATGGTGCCCGCCTCGACGATCAGGCCGTGCCGTTGCAAAGCGGAGCGAAGCTTGCGGTTGCCGGCGCGCTCCTGCGGGTCGACCCAGACGACGAGCACGCCCGTGGGGCTCAGGAAATCCACCAGCCAATCGAGCGTCGTCTCCAGGGCCTTGATCGAGCGCTGCCGCCAATCGACCAGCGCCACATCGTATTGCCCGGCCGGGAGGCCGCAATTTGCCGCGGTCGTCGCCACCCGGACATAGCCGCGGCGATGCAGCTCGAACATGAGCTCGGCGCTCTTCGAGCCCGCCACGATGATCCGTTGCAGCTTCGAGCAACGCGCGAGCGCGAGCATCGGCTCGATGATCCGCTCGCCGGCAGGGATGAGATGGGACTGGAGCATGACTGCCACCATTTCAGGTCGATATGCGGCTGACGCTAGGCGGCGCGCGCAATCTGGTCCCGAGGGTCGGACATGGTGTGATCCCCGGCGCGCGGCCTGCTCATATCCAGCTCGAGTACGTCGGGGACCATGATCACGGCCTGCGGCCGGTTGCCGTTCTCGAACATGGCGAATTTCAGGGCTTCGGCGCGATTGACGAACAGGCCGCCGCAGAGGCCTTGTTGATCCTGGACCACCCAGTGGCCGTGGCTGTCCTTGCCGATGCGGAACAGCCGCGAGGGCGAAGAGGATCGTAGGGAGGGAGGTTGAGATTGAGCCATGACACGTGTCTCCTTCGGAATTGTGGTGCGGGCCGATGACGAGCGGCCCGCGTTGCGTCAATGGACGGGCGGAATCCAGATCCAGCTCTTCACGGCGACGATCGCGGTTACGACTACCATGAACACTGCGATCGCCAGGGCAGCCCTGAAGACCGGCTTCATTCGTGCGGCGAGCGACTGCTCCGCCGATGCGTCGACGGAGGCCTTTCGTCCCTCCAACCGCTGGCACACGCCGGTCCGTGGCGCGCTCCGAGTGTGGGTGATGATCGACATCTTGCACTCCATTCGCTGCAGCAGATGGGTGACTTGCGTTGCGAAAATGTCTGCCGCGTCTTTCACGATTTGCGGTGCAGCCCGACACCTTGGGGTCTTGGCCCCGCGCGGATCCGTTCGAATCCGTGCCGCGAATGTGCTGATCAAGGGATATGAATTCGAGAGGGATGCCGACCCGTTCTCGTAAGTGCGGTATAAAGACCGCCCACCGGCTGTTAATTAAGGCTCTTCAAGAAACCAGCGAGGTCGAACTTGAGGATCGCGATGACGAGCCCCATGACGACTGCCACCGCGGCCGCGGCTGCGACCAGCGCGATCAACGACTTGAGGTAGTCCTTGATGATCGCGCCCATCGATCGGGGCCTCCTGGATGGTGCGGAATGGCGCCCTGCGTTTGCGGCGGCAGCGAGCGGGACGCCTCGTTCGCGGATCCGTTCGACCCGCGCCGGTAAGATGCTCATGCCGGAATATGAATTCGAGAGGGTTTCGGCTGCGTCGGTATAAGCACGGCATAAATGCCGCGGATGCATCGAAGCGTCAGCGCACGATCGGGAGATCGTCGTCGTTTTTCGACGAGATGTGATAGCGGTTGTGGAACAGCTCGGTTTCGAGCTTGCGCCGATTTTCGCGCACCTCGGCGATCATCTCGCCCAGTCGTGCGAGCAGAGCGAGGGCCCTTGCAACGGTGCGATGCATGAGACGACGGCCGGCATGAACGAACGCGATCATGGGAGTGTGCTCTGCGGATGCGAGGGGCGCGCTCGGCCTTCCGATCGGCAGCCTGTTTCTTCTCAGCGCGCCCCTCGCGCTGCCCCCCTCGCCGTGTTGCAATGACGCCTCCATGTGCCGCATCGGCCCATATGAATTCGAGAGGGAAGCGGGCCCGTGCTCATAAGCGCGGTATAAGGACCGCGGCGCGGCGCGGAGGTCTTGCCCTCCTTCGCCAGGGCGCTCCAAACGGGCGGCGCGAGGACGCAATGCCAGCGTGCGGCGATGATACATTGCGAGCGTGGTTTGATCGCGGAATTGCTTGGCTGCTGCAATTATGCCGCCCCTATGGCAGCCGCCGAGGTTCCGTCTCGAATTCTTATGCCCGACGCATCACGTCTACTGCAAATCGAGAGCTTGCGGCGCACGAAGGAATTTGAAGATGAAGCCTGAGCATGACGCGCGACGAACGATAATCCGTGAATGGATGTCGCTTCCCGGGGAGAAGCGACAAACTCAGGAGCAAGCCGCAGCCTTTGCAGTGAAAGCGATTGAGAAGCATAAGCTGCGCTGCAGCGGGGATCCCCACCAGAGGGTGATGGCCTGGTTACTGCCCCGCAGGGGCAAGGCGTAGCGGGCCGCCTGACTGCCGATTGATGTTCTCCAAGAGCCCGCGCATCGCGTCGAGCTCCGTGCCGAAGCCCGCCCAGTCTCCGGATTTCAAGCGCTCGATTGCCTGATTGTAATGGTCGAGTGCCTCGCGCGCCCAATCTGACGCGGCGCCTGTGAGCGGGGTTGCGGTTGCAGCACTCGGGGCCGCTGGCCCGGCGCCAGGTTCCATGAAGAGCGCCAATAATGCCTCTGCCAGCGTCTCCTTCATCACCACGTGGTCGCCATAGGCTGCGATCACGCGCTTGAGCTCCGGCAATTGTCCCTGCTCTGCCCGCAAATAGAGCGGCGATACATAGAGAATCGAGTTGTCGATCGGGATCACGAGTACGTTCCCCCGGATCACCCGCGAGCCCAGCTGGTTCCACAGCGAGAGCTGCTGGGAAATATCCGTGTTCTGGTTGATCCGCGCTTCGATCTGAAACGGCCCGTAGACGAGCTTGTCCTTGGGAAACTCGTACACGATCAGCTTGCCGTAGTTGGGCGGATCGCAGCGCGCCGCGAGCCAGGCGATCATGTTCTCTCGCTTGCTCGGCACCATCGGCAGCATCAGGAAGAACTCGGCCCTCGGTTCGCCGGGCAATCGCATGACGATGTAGTATGGGACCATCGTGGCGGTCTGCCCGCCTTCCGGCTTGCGTGGGAACTGCCAGAGATCTTCGCGATTGTAGAAGACCTCGGGGCTGTCCATGTGGTACGCGCGGTACATCTGGGCCTGAATGTGGAAGAGGTCCTCCGGGTAGCGAATATGTCTCTGCAGATCCGGGGGCATGGCCTCCAGCGGCTTGAACAGCTCCGGAAAGATGCGCTGGTAGGTCGCGGCGATCGGATCCGCGGCATCCATCAGGTAAAAGTCGACATTGCCATTATAGCCGTCGACGACGACCTTCACCGAATTGCGGATGTAGTTGAGGTCGCGGCCTTGCACGGGCTGCGCGTAGGGAAAATAGCGGCTCGTCGTATAAGCGTCCTGTATCCAGAACAGCCGCCCGTCGCTGACCACCAGATAGGGGTCGTGGTCGAGGTGCAGGAACGGGGTGATTGTGCGCACCCGTTCCCGGATATTGCGGCGGATCATGATCCGGCTGCTGTCGGTGATGTAGCTGGAGAGCAGCAGGTTCACGTCGTTGAAGTACCAGGCGAAGAGGACTTTGCGCGCGATCCCGCCCATGGGGATGCCGCCGGTGCCGCTGTAGGTCGCGTAGATGTTGTCTTTCCCCTTCGGATAGTCGAACTCCGGCGTGCTCGCCTTGACGATGACGTAGTTGTCGGTCTCTTCGCCGTAATAGATGCGCGGCTCGTGGATTTCGGGGCCGCCGGTCGCGACCGGGGGGATATCGCGCAGATAGAAAAGCGGCAGCCCTTCGGAGCTCTTGCGGGTAACCGGGCTCATCACCACCCCGTTGCCGTGGGTGAAGAGCAGGTGGCGATTGACCCATGTCTGCGCGTTCGGCGCCAGCAGCGAGGATTTCAGCTCGCGCGCGGACAGCATCACCGCGTGATAGGTGCCATCCAGCCAGTAACGATCGATATCCAGGTCGTGGAACTTGTAGTAGGTGCGGATCTCCTGCATTTGACCGTACGTATCCATCAGCGGCTGCCAGTCCCACAGCCTTATATTGTCGATGGTCGCCTTGTTGGTCTCGAGCGTCTTTGCAGTGAGGCTTTGCTCCGCCGGGAAGGCGTCGACTGTGACCTGATGAAGATTGTACGCCTGCTGGGTCGAGGCGATGTTGCGCTGGATATAGGGCCTCTCCAATTGCAGCTCGTTCGGTTTCACATACATGCGCTGGATCAGCGCGCGGGCTGTTCCCCCTAACACGAGGGAGCTTCCGAACAGAATTGCTACCGCGGCTATGGGAAGCTTGTAGGTGCGCGCCCGTACGTTGGCCCAGCAGGCGAACGCCAGGATGACGGCAAGCCCCACTAGCAACCAAAGAATCGGTAGTTGAACGTGAATATCGGTGTAACCCGCCCCCACCACGACCCCATTGTCGCCGTAGAGCAGAAGATAGCGATCCAGACCGTAGGACCATGCCTTCACCGCGAAGAAGCAGCCGAGCAGCACCGAGCCGTGGGCGATCGCTGTCGGCGAGACAGACCGGCGTTGGGGATCGTGCTCGATGTCGCCGTGAACCCAATAGACCGCCCCGGCAAAGAGCGCGCTGAGGAAGAGCGTGATCAGCATCCAATTCTTGATGGCGACATAGGCGGGCAGCGAGAAGAAATAGAAGCCGACATCCTTGTCGTAGAGTGGGTCATTCGCGCCGTAGGAGACCTGATAGAGGAATTGCAAGAAGACGTCCCAGTTGTGAACCTCCCCCAGGGCGACAAGCGCAGCGAGGAGGCCGGCGCAGCCGGCGATGACGAGGGGCCAAGGCAACCGATGGCGCATGAATTCGAGCAGATCGGGCGTGGTGGCAATGCCCGTGCGTTTCCACTCGAGATCGGCGGGACGCTGCGTCCACGGCGACCGGGCAAGACGAGCGGCGAGCCACCCATTCACCCATAGGATGACGGCCGTCGCCACGAAGACCGCCAAGAAGACTTCGGCTTCGGCGATGATGATCGTCCAGAAGACGTTCAAATAGCCGACCGCGGAAAACCAAAGCCAATCGACCAGGAAGTCGCCCATGAGCCCCAGCAGGATCAGACAGATTACGACAACGATGAGCGCGATGAGGAGCGCTATCCACGCGTGCCGCCTGATCCCGATTGTCATGTTCTGATCCGATATCGCGCTGGTCAGAATTACTTCGTCGGGGCAGTGAGCCCCTTGAGATAGGTCAAGACCGTGCGCTCCTATGCGAATCCATCCCTGGCGGCCGGCGATGGCGACGATGATTTGTACCCAGGCCCGATTTTACAGGGAGGATCTAGAGACCACGCAACGCCGCAGAAGGATTATGACACCTCGGGCGCGGCCCGCGTCGCGCCCCCCGGCGCGGTCGGTGCGGACGGCGGCCTGGTCAGTGCTCGGGCTGGCGCTGTGCCAGAACCATGTCGATGCGCCGGCCGTCCATGTCGACCACCTCGAATCGCCAGCCCGCCCACACGACGTGATCCCTTGGCTTCGGAAGCTCATGCAGCCGCGCAAGGATGAACCCGGCCAGCGTCACGTAGTCGCCGGAGGGGGCCTCGCGCGCTCCGATGAGTTGCATCACATCGGAGAACGGGGCGGAGGCATCGATCAGGTAGGAGCCGTCCTCGCGCTGCGTCACTCTCGGCCGCGCCGGGGCGTCGATCTTGGGCAGATCGCCGGCAACCGTCTCCAGCAAGTCGGTGCGGGTGACGATGCCTTGCAGGGCCCCGAACTCGTCGACCACGATGGCGGCGTGGACCGGCGTTTTTCGGAACAGATCGAGCGTTCGCAGAATGGCGGTCGATTCGTGCACGATCAGCGGCGGGCGCGTCACCCGTTCCACGTCCGGCGACCGGCCATCCAAGACCTGATCGATCAGATCCTGCTTGCGCACGATGCCGACAACCTCATCGATCGAGCCGCGGCAGACCAGGAGCTGGGCGTGCGGGCAGGAACGCACGCGGCCGAGGATTTTCTCCTTGGGGCCGTTGAGGTCCAGCCATTGCACGCGCGGCCGCGGGGTCATGATGGTGCGCACCGGGCTGTCGGCGAGATCGAGAACGCCTTCGATCATGTCGCGCTCGACGGTGTGGATCACGCCCAATCTCGCGCCCTCGGCGACGAGGTAGTGAATGTCATCCTCGGTCAAGGCGCGTTCGAAGCGCGGGTGGAGATGCAGCAGGTGGAGGAGGAAACGGGTCGAGGCGTTGAGCAGCCAGATCGCCGGCGCGGCCGCCCGCGCCACGAACGCGAGCACCTGGGCGGCGCGAATCGCAATCGGTTCCGGATTGTTCAAGGCGATGTGCTTGGGCGCCAGCTCCCCGACGACGAGCGCCGTATAGGTCACGCCGATCGTCACGATGACAATGGAAAGTGGCCTGCCATAGGCGGCGAAGACGGGCACGACCTGCAGCGCTTCTTCCAGCCTTTCGGCGAGCGTGGCGCCGCTGAAAATTCCCGCCAGCGTCGCGGTGGTGGTGAAGCCGATCTGAACGGCGGCCAGCATGCGCGCGGGGTCGTCGGCGAGCGCAAGGGCCACCTGCGCTCCCGCTGTCCCCTCTTTCGCCAGGCGCTCCAAATGCGCGCGGCGCGAGGAAATGATGGCAAGCTCCGCCATGGCGAAGAAGCCGTTCAGCACGAACAGCGCCAGGACGACGACGATTTCGAGGATCAGCATGCGCTTTGTCTATCGGCCAATCAATTGCGCTGCGGGCAGAGCCGGCGGGCCGCGTCGCGGAAGATGAGCCTCGCTTGTCGGCAACCGCTGCCGCCGCCCATCCGCGGTATCCGCACCACCTAGTGTGGCGCGATCATAGCCGAGGCAGCCGATCTTGTATTGCGTCCCCGCGTCCGCCGCCGATCTGCGACGTCAGGCCGATACGGCAACCAAACGGGCCAAGACGGCGTAAGTTGCCGCCTCATCCCAGTGGGTCAGAACGCGGCCGAACATCGCCTCACCTCGCATGGCAGCAACGATGGCGCAGAAAATCGCTGCCAGCGCCAGCAGCGATGCAAACGTCTGGCTAAAGCCCTGACTGCCGAAGGCCGCAAAGGCGCTCAAAAGGACGAGCCGCAATATGGCCCGGAACAGCACCTGCGGCGAATTCAGCTGAGGCGGGACGGCGGGTCGCAGCTGCTGCACGGTGGTCCGCTCAAATTCAATATCGCGCCGCGCTTCGGTCGCTCTGCCGTTCCCAAGAGCGCCCGATCAAGCGAAATTGTCGCAGCAAAACGGATGACCCTGTGTGGGTTGGACGTGCGGCACGGACCTCGGCCGGCCTTGTCCCGCAGCAAGGCTGTGACGCCGCGCTTCGACGAACGCGCTCAGGATCGCCAATGGCAGAATTTCGTGGCTGGCGTCGGCCGTCTGGTCGAGCTCGGCCGGAAGCGCGAGCTGTCTTGAGAATGCACAGTGCCATTCGCCGTCATCGTAGATCAGGCGCCGGAGCTTCCATTGCGGCAGCTCCAGCTCGATCAGCGCAAGCGTTGCGTCGGAGAAGGCGCCCGATTCGACCAGGCGAATGAGTCTCCGCCTTGGCGCTGGGAGCGTGGGCGTGGAAGCGCAGGCACGCTCCCGCGATGACGTCGGCCATGACGTCGGGGGTTACGGTCCGGGCACGACGAAGCTGCTCCTGCAACTCGGCGAGGCGCAGCTCCTGGTTCGGGTCGAATAAGAATGACATGGCACCGTCTCGCGTGACAGACGTATGACCGCATCCAAGAGATGGACCAAACGCCATAAAGAAGCGAGATGAGGAAAGCGCCAGCGGTATAGGGATTTCATAGGAAGACTGGCAAGCTTTCTTAAAGACCGCATGCCATGCCACAGCGGCCTCGACAGCTAAAGTGGGCGCTTCTTCCGATCGGAGCGCCTCCGGCGGGCGAACCGAAGGGAGAGCCGGCAACAGCAGGACCGCTGCCGGGCCGTGGCCCGCGAGCCGCTGGTCGGATGAAAGTCGGTCGTCGCGACGACGGGTTACCGGTAGGGCGCCTGAGCGCATCGGCGGCGATCCTACGGCGCGTCTTTATGGAATTCCTATAACGCCGCCCGGGCCGCCCTCTCGAATTCCTATGTGTTCGGTGGCAGTTAGTCGCGCGTGAAACTGAGCGCAGGTATCCGCGCCGCGTTGAGGCAAGTCAATGCCGTCGCGCGTCGAGAGCCATCTACTGCGCCCACTGAACCGTTCATCGCTCGGAGCATTCCCCATGCTGGACGTCATCTTGCTCGCCGTCGCGCTCGGCTTCTTCGCGCTTTCGGTCGGCTACACCATCGCCTGCGATCGGCTCTGAGGAGGCTTTCCATGATCTTCGACTATTCGCTCGCCGGCCTCGTGACCGCGGGGCTGATGATCTACCTCGTCTACGCACTGCTGCGGCCTGAGCGGCTCTGAAGGGATCAACGACGATGACCATCAACGGCTGGCTTCAGATCGCGTTCTATTTCGTAGTCCTGACCGCCCTCGTCGTTCCGCTCGGCCGCTTCATGGCGCGGGTGTTCGAGGGCGAGCGCACGTTCCTTTCGCCGGTGTTGCGGCCGGTCGAGTCGGTGCTGTACCGCCTCGGCGGCGTGGATGAGAGGCGCGAGCAGGATTGGATCACTTATACCGTCGCGATGCTGTTCTTCAACGCCGCGGGCTTCCTTATCGTCTACGGACTGATGCGGCTGCAGGCAATGCTGCCGCTGAACCCGGCCGAGATGTCCGCCGTTGCTTCCGATCTGACCTTCAACACGGCGGTCAGCTTCACCACCAACACCAATTGGCAGAACTACGGCGGCGAAAGCACGCTGAGCTACCTGACGCAGATGGTGGGGCTGACGACCCAGAACTTCGTCTCCGCGGCGACCGGCGTCGTGCTGGCCATCGCGCTCATCCGCGCCTTCGCGCGGGCGTCGGCACGGACGATCGGCAATTTCTGGGTCGATCTCACGCGCTGCACGCTCTACGTGCTGCTGCCGCTGTCGATCATCGGCGCGCTCATCCTCATCTGGCAGGGCGTTCCGCAGAATATCGGGCCGTATGTCGATGCGAGCACCTTGGAAGGTGCAAAGCAGGTGATCAGCCAGGGTCCGGCCGCGTCGCAGATCGCGATCAAGCAGCTCGGCACCAATGGCGGCGGCTTCTGGAACGCCAACTCCTCGGTTCCCTACGAGAACCCGACGCCGCTGAGCAACTTCCTCGAGGTCCTGTATATCCTTTTGATCTCGGCCGCCTTGACGCACACGTTCGGACGCATGGTGCGCGACGAGCGGCAGGGCTGGGCGATCTACGCCGCGATGTCGGTCATCTTTCTCGGCGCGCTCCTGGTTTGCTACTGGGCGGAGGGCGCCGGCAACACCAACTTCGCCGCGCTCGGGCTCGATCCCGCCAACATGGAGGGCAAGGAGGTCCGCTTCGGCATCGCCAATTCCAGCCTGTGGGCGGTGGCGACCACCGCGGCGTCGAACGGCTCAGTCAATTCGATGCACGACAGCTTCACGCCGCTGGGTGGGATGATGCCGATGGCGATGATTCAGCTCGGGGAGATCATCTACGGCGGCGTCGGCTCCGGTCTCTACGGCATCCTGCTCTACGTCATTCTCGCCGTGTTCATCGCCGGCCTCATGGTCGGCCGCACGCCGGAATATCTCGGCAAGAAGATCGAGGCAAAGGAGGTCAAGATGGCGATGCTCGCCATCCTGGTCCTGCCGCTCTTCATGCTCGGCTTTACCGCGGCCGCCGCTGTGATCCCGTCGGCCGTTGCGTCCACGAACAATGCTGGTCCGCACGGCTTCTCGGAAATCCTCTACGCGTATACGTCGCAAACCGGAAACAACGGGTCGGCGTTCGCGGGCCTGACCGGCAACACCATGTGGTACAACGTGACCGGCGGCCTCTCGATGCTGTTCGGACGCTACTTCGTCATCATCCCGGCGATGGCTATTGCGGGCTCGCTGGTTGCGAAGAAGACCGTGCCGGCCTCGGCGGGGACTTTTCCCACTCATGGTGGCCTGTTCGTGGGCCTGCTGGCCGGCGTGGTTCTGATCGTCGGCGGCCTGGTGTTCTTCCCTGCACTTTCGCTTGGACCGATCGTGGAACAGCTCGCGATGCGCGCGCAGACCCTGTTCTGATCGGATTTTTTCGGAGCTACTCCCATGGAAACCTCGACCATCCGCAAGCGCGTGCCGGTGTCGGCGCTGCTCGATCCCAAGATCGTGGTGCCGGCCATCGGCTCGGCCTTCGTCAAGCTCGATCCGCGCAGCCTGATGAAGAACCCGGTGATGTTCGTGCTCGAGATCGTCACGATCCTGACGACGGTCATTTTGATCCGCGACCTCTTCACCGGCGGCGAGCATGTCGGCTTCGAGTTCCAGATCGTGCTGTGGCTGTGGTTCACGGTGCTGTTCGCCAATTTTGCCGAGGCGGTCGCCGAGGGCCGCGGCAAGGCGCAGGCGGCGTCGTTGCGCCGCCAGCGCACCGAGACCCAGGCCAAGCTGCTGACGGGACCGGGCCGGAGCGGCTACCGGGCGGTACCGAGCACCAGCCTGAAGGTCGGCGACATGGTGCTGGTCGAGGCCGGCGATACCATCCCCTCCGACGGCGAGGTGATCGAGGGCATCGCGACGGTCAACGAGGCGGCGATCACCGGCGAGTCGGCGCCGGTCATCCGCGAGTCCGGCGGCGATCGTTCGGCCGTCACCGGCGGCACCCAGGTGCTGTCCGACTGGATCAAGGTGCGCATCACCGCGGCGCTCGGCTCGACCTTCCTCGACCGCATGATCAGGCTCGTTGAAGGCGCCGAGCGTCAGAAGACGCCGAACGAGATCGCGCTCGACATTTTGCTGGTGGGTCTGACCATCATCTTCGTGTTCGCGACGGCGACGATTCCAAGCTACGTGAGCTATGCCGGCGGCGCCATTTCGGTGGTTATCCTGGTGGCGCTGTTCGTCACGCTCATCCCGACCACCATCGGCGCGCTCCTCTCCGCCATCGGCATCGCCGGCATGGACCGCCTGGTCCGCTTCAACGTGCTGGCGATGTCGGGTCGCGCCGTCGAGGCTGCAGGCGACGTCGACACCCTCCTGCTCGACAAGACCGGCACCATCACGCTCGGCAACCGCCAGGCCACCGAATTCAAGCCGCTGCGCGGCGTCAGCGAGCAGGAGCTGGCCGACGCCGCCCAGCTCGCCTCGCTTGCCGACGAGACCCCGGAGGGGCGTTCCATCGTCGTGCTCGCCAAGGAGAAGTACGGTATCCGTGGCCGCGATCTTGCCGAGCTGCGCGCCCACTTCATTCCGTTCACCGCGCAAAGCCGCATGAGCGGCGTCGAGGTCGGCGGCTCCTGGGTGCGCAAGGGCGCGGTCGAAGCGATCCTGAACCACCTCAACGGGCCGCCGGCGGCGGCTGCGGGTTCGACCATCGCGCTTCGTGCATTTCATCCGGCGGTGAGCGCAGATGCCACGCGCGAGATCAATGCCATCGCCGACGCGATCGCGAAGTCCGGCGGCACGCCGCTGGCCGTGGCCAAGGATGGAAGGCTGCTCGGCATCGTCCACCTCAAGGACATCGTCAAGGGCGGCATTCGTGAACGCTTCGCCGAGCTGCGCCGCATGGGCATCCGCACCATCATGATCACCGGCGACAACCCGACGACCGCGGCGGCGATCGCGGCGGAGGCCGGCGTCGACGATTTCCTGGCGCAGGCCACGCCCGAGGACAAGCTCAAGCTCATCCGCGACGAGCAAGGGAAGGGCAAGCTCGTCGCCATGTGCGGGGACGGCACCAACGACGCCCCCGCGCTCGCGCAGGCCGACGTCGGCGTCGCCATGAACACCGGCACCCAGGCCGCGCGCGAAGCCGGCAACATGGTCGATCTCGATTCCAATCCGACCAAGCTGATCGAGGTGGTCGAGATCGGCAAGCAGCTGCTGATGACGCGAGGATCCCTCACCACCTTCTCGATCGCCAACGACGTGGCGAAGTATTTTGCCATCATCCCGGCGATGTTCGTCGCGTTCTACCCGCAGCTGCAGGCGCTCAACATCATGAACCTTTCGACCCCGCAGAGCGCGATCCTTTCCGCCATCATCTTCAACGCGCTGATCATCATCGCGCTGATCCCCTTGGCGCTCAAAGGCGTGCGCTATCGCCCGATCGGCGCCGGGGCGCTGCTGCGGCGCAACCTCATGATCTACGGCCTCGGCGGCGTCGTGATTCCGTTCATCGGCATCAAGGCAATCGACCTCCTGGTCACCGCCTTGCATTTGGCCTGAGGAGAAGAGCCATGTCGAAGGAAATCCGCCCGGCGATCGTCTTGATCGTCGCGCTCACCATCATCACCGGCGTCGTCTATCCGTTCGTCATGACCGGCATCGCCGCGGTCGTCTTCCCCTACCAGGCGCAAGGCAGCCTGATCGAGCAGGACGGCAAGGTGGTCGGATCGGCGCTGATCGGACAGGAGTTCACCAGCGACAAGTATTTCCATGGCCGGCCGTCGGCGACGGTAGCTCCCGACCCGAACGATGCGAGCAAGACCGTGCCTGCGCCCTACAACGCGGCGAATTCCGGCGGCTCGAATCTGGGCCCCACCAGCAAGGTGTTGATCGAACGCGTGCAGGGCGACGTCGACAAGCTCAAGCAGGAGAACCCGTCCGCCCAGGTTCCAACCGATCTCGTGACCACCTCGGGCAGCGGCCTCGATCCGCACATTTCCCCGGCTTCCGCGCTGTTCCAGGTGCCGCGCGTTGCGAAAGCCCGCAACATGTCCGAAGATCGCGTGCGCCAGCTTGTGGACGAGCACGTCGAGGCGCGGTCCCTCGGTTTCCTGGGCGATCCGCGCGTGAACGTGCTGGCACTCAATTTGGCGCTCGATCGCGCGAGCGGCCGCTAACGCCGATGGCCGGGACGGGGTGTTCGCTTCGGCCGCCCTCAGCGCCTTTCGGCGCAAGTCGGCCGTAATCGGGTTGTTGCCCCGGTGGCGGCCATGATCGGGAGAGCTGTGATAGGGTCGCCTACCCGGCAAAGAACTTGATTCGAGATGGCAGATCAGCGGCGCGATTCTGACCAGCGACCTTCGCCGGAGGCCTTGCTCGAGGCGGCCCGCCGCGAACAGAGCCGCGCCGGCCGGCTCAAGATCTTCGTCGGCGCCGCGCCCGGCGTCGGCAAGACCTACGAGATGCTGCAGCAGGCGCGCGCCAGGAAGCAGGACGGCTACGATATCGTCGTCGGCGTCGTCGAGACGCACGGGCGCAAGGAGACCCAGGCCCTGCTCGAGGGGCTCGAGATCGTTCCCCGCAAGCGCCTTGAATACAGGGGACAGTGGCTTGAGGAGATGGACCTCGACGCCGTCATCGCCCGCCATCCCCAGATCGTGCTGGTCGACGAGCTTGCCCATACCAACGCGCCCGGCAGCCGTCATCCCAAGCGCTATCTCGACGTCGAAGAGCTGCTCGGCCACGGGATCGACGTTTATACCACCGTCAACATCCAGCACATCGAGAGCCTCAACGACGTGGTCGCGCAGATCACCCACGTTCGCGTGCGCGAGACCGTGCCGGATTCGGTGTTCGACCGCGCCGACGCCATCGAGCTCGTCGATCTCACGCCCGACGACCTGATCGAGCGCCTGAAAGAGGGCAAGGTCTACGTGCCCAGGCAGGCCGAGCGCGCGCTCGAGCACTATTTCTCTCCGGGCAACCTGACCGCGCTGCGTGAGCTCGCGCTGCGGCGCACCGCCGAGCGCGTCGACGAGCAACTGCTCACGCACATGCAGGCGCATGCGATCCCGGGGCCGTGGGCCGCCGGCGAGCGCATCCTGGTCTGCGTCAGCGAGGACCGGCGCGCGGCCGGCCTCGTGCGCTACGCCAAGCGTCTGGCCGATCGGCTGCATGCGCCGTTCACCGCGCTATGCGTGGAGACGCGGCGCAGCCTGCAGTGGAGCGAGGAAGAGCGCGACCGCGTCGCCGACACCTTGCGGCTTGCGGAGGCGCTCGGCGGCGAGGCGATCACCGTTCCGGGCGGCGACCGCGGCAGCATCGCGGATGACGTGATCAGCTTCGCACAGGCCAACAACATCACACAGATCATCATCGGGAAGTCGTCGCGGTCGCGATGGTTCGAGATCCTGCATGGCTCCGTGGTGCATGACCTGGTCCGGCGGTCGGGCAACATCAGCGTGCACGTGATTGCCGGGGAGGAGCTCAAGCGCGATCCGATCCCGAAGAAGACGGTGCGTACGGCGGAAGGCGCCGCGCCGTTCGATCCGCGGCCTTATGGTGTCGCGCTGGCGGCGGCAGCCGCGGCCCTCGGCATCAGCGAGCTGATTCAGCCTCTGCTCGGAATCGAAAATGTCGACCTCGTCTTTCTGACTGCCGTGGTCGGCGTCGCTGTGCGTTACGGGCTTTGGCCGTCGCTGCTGGCGACCGTCGCCTCCTCGCTCTGCTACAACTTCTTCTTTCTTCCGCCGATCTACACGTTCACGATCACCGATCCGACCAACCTGGCCGCGTTCGTGTTCTTCACCATCGTGGCGGTGGTGGTATCGCACTTTGCCGCGCGTGGGCGAACGCAGACCGTGGCCGCGCACGAGCGCGTGCGCTCGGTCGAACTGCTCTACGCGTTCAGCCGCAAGCTTGCCGGCGTCGGTACGCTCGACGACGTGCTGTGGGCGAGCGCCTATCAGGCCGCGTTGATGCTGAAGGTACGGGTGGTGCTGCTGTTGCCGGAGGACGGCTCCATCGCCGTGAAGGCCGGTTATCCGCCCGAGGACATTCTCGATGAGGCGGATATCGCCGCCGCCAAATGGGCGTGGGAGAACAATCGAGCGGCGGGGCGAGGCTCGGACACGCTGCCGGGTGCCAAGCGCCTGTTCCTGCCGATGCGAACCGGCCGCGGCGCCATCGGCGTGATCGGCATCGACAGCGACAAGCCGGGGCCGCTGCTCACCCCCGACCAGCGCCGCCTGCTCGACGCCCTGATCGATCAGGCCGCGCTTGCCATCGAACGCGTCTGCCTGGTCGAGGACGTCGACCGCGCCAAGCGAACGATCGAGACCGACCGGTTGCGCTCCGCGCTCCTCACCTCGATCTCGCACGATCTCAAGACCCCGCTCGCGGCGGTGCTGGCGGCGGCGGGCACGTTGCGCGACCTGTCGCCGGCGCTCGGCGACGCCGAAAAAGCGGAACTGCTCGCGACCATCATCGACGAATCGGAGCGGCTCAACCGCTTCATCGCCAACCTGCTCGACATGACCAAGCTGGAATCGGGCGCCATCGTGCCGAATACGGCCCCGCATGATCTCGGCGAGATCGTCGGCTCGGCGTTGCGCCGCGCGAGCAAGATTCTGGCCCGGCATCGCGTCGAGCTGGAGCTTGCTTCAGGGCTGCCGATGCTCGACGTGGATGCCGTCCTGTTCGAGCAGGTCCTGTTCAATCTGCTGGACAATGCCGCCAAGTATTCCGCCGAGGGCACCACCATCCGCATCCGGAGTTGGCGGGACCGGAACGCGATCTGCCTCCAGATCCTGGACGAGGGCGAGGGCATTCCGCCCGCGGACCTGGAGCACATCTTCGACAAGTTCTATCGGGTGGAGAAAGGCGACCAGGTGCGGGCGGGCACCGGCCTCGGGCTCGCGATCTCCCGCGGCTTCATCGAGGCGATGCACGGGAGCATCACCGCGGCCAACCGCACCGACCGCAGCGGTGCCGTGTTTGTGATCAGGCTCCCGATTCCGCCCGCGCGCGAGCAATTGGACACCGCGGCATGAGCGCCGCTCCGCTCAAGATCCTGGTGGTCGACGACGAGCCGCCGATCCGCAAGCTGCTGCGCATGGGCTTGAGCACGCAGGGCTATCAGATTCTGGAAGCGCCGAGCGGCAAGGCGGCACTCGAGCTCCTGGCGCAGAGCCCCGATTTGATCATCCTCGATCTCGGGCTGCCCGACATCCAGGGGCTCGAATTGCTGCGGATGATCCGCGCCCGCAACGAGGGCGTGCCGGTCGTGGTGCTCTCGAGCCGGGGCGACGAGGCCGGCAAGGTCGAGGCGCTCGACCTTGGCGCCGACGACTATGTCACCAAGCCGTTCGGCATGGACGAGTTGCTCGCCCGCATGCGCGCGGCGCTGCGCCATCAGCTGCAGGTGCACGGCGAGCGGCCGATTTTTCGCATCGGCGATCTCTCGGTCGACCTCGTGCGCCGTATCGTGAAAGTGGGCGACAGGGAGGTAAAACTCTCCCCCAAGGAGTATGACCTGCTGCGCGTGCTGGTGCAGCATGCCGGCAAGGTGCTCACCCACCGCTTCCTGCTCGGCGAATTGTGGGACGACCTGACCGACGCGCAATACCTGCGCGTCTATGTGCGGCAACTGCGGCAGAAGATCGAAACCGATCCCGAGCGTCCGCATTATATTCTGACGGAGACCGGTATCGGCTACCGCCTGCGGGCGCCGGACTGACGCATCGCTTTCGAAACTCGACGGGGCTGTCTTCTCGAGCGACGGTATTCGGAGCTGCCATGGACATCGCGGACTTCCTGAGCAGGTCCGAAGTCATGCTCGACGTGCGCGCCTCCGATAAGGCGCGCTTGCTCCAGGAGCTTGCGGGGCGGGCCGCTGCCAAGCTCAATCTGGCTTCGGACGCGGTCGCCGAGGCGTTGTTGAAGCGCGAGGAACTCGGATCGACCGGCACGGGTGCCGGCATCGCGTTTCCGCACGCTCGGTTGCCGGGGGTGAGGAAGCCGTTCGCGATGCTTGCGCGTCTTGCCAGAGCCATCGACTTCGACGCGATCGACGGTCGGCCGGTCGACATCGTCTGTCTGCTGCTGCTGCCGACGAATACGCCAGGGGAGCAACTCAATGCCCTCGCCTGTGCGGCGCGGACGTTACGAGACCCCGATACGGTTGCCGGGGTCCGCCGGGCGGCGGACGATGCCGCGCTGTATGCCGCGGTGGCGAAAAACCCCGCGAAATCGAAGCCCTGCTAGGGCCTGTCTTCAGTTGGGGGATTCCCAAATCAGTGATTGAGTGATTCATGGGTGGTCGGCCTAAGGAGGGGCCGACCGATGCGGCGCTATGCATTGCGGGACGACCAGTGGGATCGGATCAAGGATTTTCTGCCGGGCCGCGAAGGCCATGTCGGAGGCACGGCAGCAGACAATCGCCTGTTCGTCGAGGCTGTTTTGTTTAGATACCGAGCCGGCATTCCTTGGCGTGATCTGCCGGCGCGCTTTGGCGATTGGAAGATCGTCCATCAGCGCTTCAATCGATGGGCGAAGGGCGGTGTTTTCGAGCGTATTTTCAAGCTGTTGGCCAGCGATCGCGATAATGAGTACATGATGATCGACGCCACAATCGTGCGTGCGCACCAGCACAGCGCCGGCGCACGAAAAAAAACGGCGCGCAAGCGATCGGCCGATCCCGCGGTGGATTGACCACCAAAATTCACGCGCTCGTCGATGCTCTCGGCAATCCCGTCGAATTGATGCTCACGCCAGGACAGGCCAATGACCTCATTTGCGCACAGCCGTTGCTCGAGGAGTCCGATCCAGAGGCTCTGATCGGCGACACCGCATACGACGCCGATGTCTTCATCGAGGCTCTTGCCGAGCGGCAAATCACCCCGGTGATTCCTTCACATCCCGCCGCAAGAAACCACGGCCCTGCGATTTTGCCCTCTACTGCGAGCGCAATCTCGTCGAGCGCTTCTTCAACAAACTCAAGCACTTTCGCGCTATTGCCACGCGCTATGACAAACTCGCCAGAAATTTCCTCGCCGGCGTCCAGCTTGCCTCGGCTATCATTCTCCTCAACTGAGGACAGGCCCTAGTGCACCGGTCTCGCTGATTCACCGCAACCAGAGCCCAATCTGGCCAGAAATGTCCTCCGACCGGCGGCCGCAGGGGGCGGCGCGCGGCCTGCTGCCACCGCGGTTCGAAAGCGTGTTACCCTTGTATATGAGACCGCGAAAAGTGAGGCGCGCTGGAACGGGCCTCCGGGAGGAAAGAGTAATGACGCTATCGACCAGAATGGCCGCAGCGATTGCGGTTTGTGTCGCCGGCTCGATCGCCGCCGATGCGGCTTCTGCGCAGGTAAAGCTCGGCGCGGTGCTGTCGGTCACCGGACCGGCTTCGTTTCTGGGCGATCCCGAGAAGCGCACGCTCGAGATCTATGTCGACGACATCAACGCCAAGGGCGGCGTCAACGGCCAGAAGCTGCAGCTCGTCGTCTACGACGACGCCGCCGACGCCAACGCCGCGCGGACCTTCGCCACCCGCCTGATCGAGGAGGACAAGGTCGCGGCCATGGTCGGCGGCACCACCACCGGTGCGACGCTCGCCATGATGCCGCTGTTCGAGGAGGCGCAGATGCCGCTCATCTCGCTCGCCGGCGCCATCCAGATCATCGAGCCGGTGCGCAAGTGGGTGTTCAAGACGCCGCACACGGACAGGATGGCCTGCGAGAAGATCTTCGGCGACCTCAAGCAGCGCAGCCTGACGACGGTGGCCTTGATCTCCGGGACGGATGCGTTCGGCAAGTCGATGCGCGACCAGTGCGTGGCGGTCGCGCCCAAGGCCGGCATCACCATCGCGCACGAGGAATCCTACGGCCCGCGCGACAGCGACATGACCCCCCAGCTCGCCAACATCAAGGGCAAGGCCGGCGTGCAGGCCGTGATCAATCCCGGTTTCGGCCAGGGTCCGGCGATCGTGACGCGCAATTACCGCCAACTCGGCATCACGCTGCCGCTCTACCAGAGCCACGGCGTCGCCTCCAAGCAGTTCATCGAGCTTGCCGGGCCGGCGGCGGACGGCGTGCGGCTGCCGGCCGCCGCGCTCCTGGTCGCGGATAAACTTCCGGACAGCGATCCGCAGAAGCCGGTCGTCGTCGGCTATACCCGCACCTACCAGCAGAAGACCGGCCAGCCGGTCTCCACCTTCGGCGGCCATGCCTATGACGGGCTGATGATCTACGTCGAGGCGGCCAAGCGCGCCGGCAGCTTCGACAAGGCCAAGGTGCGCGACGAGATCGAGAAGACCAAGAATTTCATCGGCACCGGCGGCGTGGTCAACATGTCGCCGAGCGACCATCTCGGGCTCGATCTCTCCGCCTTCCGCATGCTCGAGATCAAGGGCGGCGACTGGACGCTGGCGCAGTGACGGAAGAAGCGAATAGCGAAGTCGCGAGTAGCGAATAGCGAAGTCGCGAATAGCTTCACTTCCTATTCGCCATTCGCCATTCGCTGGCTCTCCTACTCACGATGCCTGAACTCCTCCAATTCGTCTTCTCCGGCCTGACCGTCGGCGCCGTCTACGCGCTGGTCGCGCTCGGCTTCACCCTGATCTACAACGCCTCCGACGTCATCAACTTCGCCCAGGGCGAATTCGTGATGCTGGGCGGGATGACGACGGTGTTCCTCGCCCTTGCCGGCGTGCCGCTGCCCGCAGCCGCCGTGCTCGCGATCGCCTGCACCGTCTTGGTGGGGCTTGTGCTCTACCGCTTCGCCATCGCGCCGGCGCGCGACGCCGGCGCGGTCGTGCTCATCCTCATCACCATCGGCGCGTCGATCTTTCTGCGCGGCGCGGCGCAGGTGGTGTTCGACAAGCGCTTCCACAGCCTGCCGCCGTGGTTCGGCAACGAGCCGATCCGATTCGGCGGCGCCGCCATCCTGCCGCAGAGCCTGGTGGTGCTGGCGGGCGCGGTGGTGATCGTGGTGCTGCTGTGGGCCTTCATCGAGCGCACCCTCGTCGGCAAGGCGATCATCGCCACCGCGGCCAACCAGCTCGCCGCCCGCCTCGTCGGCATCGACACCCACCGCGTCGTCGGCCTGTCCTTCGCCATTTCGGCGGCGATCGGTGCGGTCGCCGGCATTCTGATTACGCCCATCACGCTGACCAGCTACGACGTCGGTACCCTGCTCGCGCTCAAGGGCTTCGCGGCGGCCATGCTCGGCGGCATCGGCAGCGCGGTCGGCGCAGTGGCCGGCGGGCTGCTGCTCGGACTGCTCGAAGCCTTTGCCGCCGGCTATGTCTCCTCGCAATACAAGGATGCCGTCGCCTTCCTCGTCATTCTGCTCGTGCTGTTCGCCATGCCGCGCGGACTGTTCGGGCGGGCGTCGGTCGAGCGGGTGTGAGCGTGCGTGCCGTCCTCGAGCATCGACTGGCGAGCGTGCTCGCGATGGGCGCGATCGCCGCCGTCCTGCCGCTGTTCTTTTCGTCCGCCTACTACTATCGCGTCGCCGCGCTGGTATTCGTGTTCGCGCTCGCCGCGGTCGGCTTGAACCTGCTGATGGGGCTGGCCGGCCAGGTGAGCCTCGGTCACGCCGGCTTCATGGGGATCGGCGCCTATGCGGTTGCGATCGGGCCGACCCACCTCGGCGTGCCGTCGTGGCTGTCCATCATCCTGGGCGGCGCCCTGTCCGCGCTCACCGCCTTCGTCGTCGGCCGGCCGATCCTGCGCCTCAAGGGGCATTATCTTGCGGTTGCCACCCTGGGGTTCGGGCTCCTCCTCGCCATCGTCTTCACCAACGAGGCGCCATGGACCGGCGGGCCGGACGGCATGGCGGTGCCGCGGCTCGTCGTCTTCGGCGCGTCCGTGCGCGCTCCGGACACATGGTACTGGATCGCGGCGGCGAGCTTCGTCCTCGGTGCCGCGCTTGCGTGCAACCTGATCGACAGTCCGACCGGGCGCGCGCTCGCGGCGATCCACGACAGCGAGGTGGCCGCGCGGGTGCTCGGCGTCGACGCGGCGAAGAAGAAGCTCGCGGTCTTCGTCATCTCCGGCGTCTATGCCTCGGTCGCCGGCTCCTACTTCGCGCTGCTCAACGGGCACATCACGCCGGACGTGTCCGGGTTCCTGCGCTCCATCGAGCTCGTCGCCATGGTGGTGCTGGGCGGGATGGGATCGGTGGCCGGCTCGCTGGTCGGCGCGGCGCTCCTGGTCGTGCTGCCGCAGACGCTGACCGCCCTGCACGATTACGAGCACATGGTGCTCGGCCTCGTCGTGATGGCGGTGATGATCTTCCTGCGCGCCGGCATCG
This sequence comes from uncultured Alphaproteobacteria bacterium, assembly GCA_963758945.1. Classification (GTDB taxonomy): domain Bacteria; phylum Pseudomonadota; class Alphaproteobacteria; order Rhizobiales; family Xanthobacteraceae; genus VAZQ01. Next base: position 1,370,575 of record CAVWXY010000006.1, read on the forward strand.
TGCCGACGCTCGCTGGCGCACTCCCGGCGAGGCGGGCATGACCGTGCTCGACGCCGAGCGCCTTTCGATTTCCTTCGGCGGCGTGCGCGCCCTCGACGACGTCAGCTTCGAGGTCGCCCCGGGCCGCGTGTTCTCGATCATCGGGCCGAACGGCGCCGGCAAGACCACGCTGTTCAACCTGATCTCCGGCCTGTACGCGCCGCAGGCGGGCCGCATGCGGCTCGCCGGCGAGGACGTGACCGGGCTCGCGCCGGAAGCCCTGGCGCGGCGCGGCCTGTCGCGGACGTTTCAGAACCTGCAGATCTTCTTGCGCATGACCGCGCTCGAGAACGTCATGGTCGGCCGGCACCGTCACGAGACCACCGGCATCTTCACCGATCTGTTGCATCTGCCGGCGGTCGGCCGGCAGAACCGGGCGAGCCGCGCCACGGCGATGCTCGCGCTCGAGCGCGTCGGCCTTGCGGCGGCGGCCGCGCAGCGGGCGGCGAGCCTGTCCTATGGCGGGCTCAAGCGCCTCGAAATGGCGCGCGCGCTCGCGAGCGAGCCGAGGCTCATTCTGCTCGACGAGCCGGCCGCGGGCTGCAACGCCGTCGAGACCGCCGAGATCGCATCGATCATCCGCCGTTTGACCGGCGACGGCATCACCGTCGTGCTGGTCGAGCACGACATGCGGCTGGTGATGAACGTCTCCGATCGCATCCATGTGCTCGCCAACGGCCGGACCCTCGCCGAGGGCAGCGCGGCGCAGGTGCGCGCGAACGCGGCGGTGGTCGAAGCCTATCTCGGCGTCGGCGGCGCGCCGGCGGCGCCCGGTGCGGGCGGATGAGAACATCAAGAGCGGCGACTACCCCCGCGGCAGATGCAGCCCGCACTCCCGCTTGTCCGCCTCCTCCCACCACCAGCGTCTGGCGCGTTTCGCCTCGCCGGGCGCGCTTCCGTCTGGATGCCGAGTAGGAGAATTATTTTCTATTTTTGATATCAACTCCAAAATTCGCGAGGTCTTGATTGTCGTTGCGGCTCCGCCGGGCGGCGGCAGCGGCGCGCAAGCGCGACTTTTTTGCACTGCAGCGCCCCGGCCTCCTTGCGGCCGCGGGCATCGCGCCCAATCTGGATGACTTCGGGAGTTGACGGGCACCAGGGGGATTTGTGCTCGTCGGAGCGCAAAAAATTGGCCTTGTCGTTGGGCCTCGTGTTGGAACCCGCAAGGGAGGTCGAACTATGTCCGAGATCCTGGCTGTGGGAACGGCGGCGCCCGATTTCGAGCTGCGGGTCACGCCCGACCAATGGCTGTCGCTCGGCGATCTGAAAGGAAGGCCGGTCGTGCTCGCCTTCTATCCGGCGGACTGGAGCCCGGTCTGCGGCGACCAGATGACATTGTACAATGAAATCCTGCCCGAGTTCCGCGAGCATGGCGCCGAGCTTCTGGGGATTTCGGTCGACGGCGTCTGGTGTCACGACGCTTTCGCCAAGGACCGCCGTCTGCACTTTCCGCTGCTGTCGGACTTTCATCCGAAAGGCGCGGTGGCGCGCAGCTACGGGGCTTATCGCGAGCAGGACGGCGTTTGCGAACGTGCCCTGTTCGTGATCGACGCAAATGGCGTGATCGTCTGGAGCTACTTGTCGCCGATCGCGGTCAATCCCGGCGCCGACGGCATCCTCGAGACGCTCGAAGCGCTGTCGAACCAGAGCAAGCGCGATGGCCAGGCTGAAGGCTCCAGTCACGCCGCGTGACCACATCCGCGGCCCCGCCGATGCCGCGATCACGCTGGTCGAATACGGCGACTACGAGTGCCCGCACTGCGGGGCGATCGATGCGATCGTCAAAGCGGTGCAGCAGAACTTCGCCCGAGAGCTGAGATTCGTCTTCCGGCATTTTCCGCTGAAGGAAGTTCATCCCAACGCCGAGGCGGCGGCCGAGAGCGCCGAATTCGCCGCTGCGCATGGCCGGTTCTGGGAGATGCATGACGGCTTCTACCAGAACAGCGAGCGCTTCGGGCCTTCCCTGCCGTTCGAGCTGGCGCAGGCTCTCGACCTTCCCGAGGCCGAGTTGCGCAAGGCGCTGGAAACCGGAGAATATGCCGCCAAGGTTCGCGCCGACTTCCGCGGCGGGGTGCGCAGCGGAGTGAACGGCACGCCGACGTTCTACATCAACGACCGGCGCCACGACGGATCATTTGGCATCGACGATCTCGTCGCGGCCGTCGAAACGCAGCTCCGTCCCCAGCCGGCGCGGCGGTCACTCTGGCGTTTCTGGCGGACTTGACCTTTCGACTGGGCGGTTCCATCTGAGCCCTTTGGCTGCGGCCATGCCGGCCGCGCCGCCCGCGGGGACTTGTCCATGGCCGCCGATCCCAGACGTTGGATGTGGGCGGAAGCCTGCGCGATGATCGAGCGCGCGGAGCAATTGCACCGGCAGTTCTTCCAGCCTGGTTTCGCCGCGCTGCCGCAGATGGGTTGGGAGCCTCCCATCGACGTGTTCCAGGGCGAGCACGACTTGCTGATCGTGGTCGCGCTGCCCGGCGTGGAATTGCAGGATATCGCGATTTCTACCGAGCCTGGCGCACTGCTCGTCGCCGGAGTCCGGCGGCTGCCGGCGGCGGCGCGCGGCACGGAAATCCAGCGTGTCGAGATCCCGCACGGCCGCTTCGAGCGCCGCATCGCGCTGCCGCCGGCACGCTGGGAGCTCGCTCGCTCCGCGTTCGTGAACGGCTGCCTCCTGATCAACCTGACGAAGCAGGCGTAACCGCATGGCCGAAATAGCTGAACAACCGAAAGCGGAGCAGGGCGAGGGGCACCCGTCGCTGCCGGCGGATGCCATGATCATCCTGCCGGTGCGCCAGACCGTGCTGTTCCCCGGCATCGTACTGCCTCTGGCCATCGGCCGGAAATCATCCATTGCCGCCGCCCAGGAAGCGGTCCGCACCGAGCGCACGCTCGGGGTGGTCCTGCAGAGGGATCCGGCCGTCGAAGAGCCGACGCCGGATCAATTGCACGAGGTGGGGACGGCCGCGCAGGTTCTGCGCTATGTCACCGCCCCCGACGACACCCATCACGTGATCACGCAAGGCGTGCGGCGCTTTCGCGTGATCGAATACCTGCGCGGATTTCCGTTCCTGGCGGCGCGCGTCGAGGAGCTCGGCATCGCCGAGGTCATGACGCCGGAGATCGAGGCGCGCGTGCGCCTGGTCCGCAGCCGCGCCGGCGAGACGATGCAGCTGCTGCCGAACGTGCCGGCGGAGGTGGCGGCGACGATCCAGAACCTGGACTCGCCATCGGCGCTGGCGGATTTCATCGCCGGCATCCTCGATGCGAAGCCGGCGGAAAAGCAGGACGTGCTGGAAACGATCGATATCAGGGAGCGGCTGGACAAGGTACTCGCGCTTCTTGCGCAGCGTATCGAGGTGCTGAAAATCTCCAAGGAGATCGGCGAGCAGACCCAGCAGTCGCTGTCGTCCCAGCAGCGCGAGCACATTCTGCGCGAGCAGCTTCGCCACATCCAGAAGGAGCTGGGCGAAGGCGACGAGAAGTCGGTCGAGATCGCGGAACTGCGCGAGGCGATCGAGAAGGCCGGGATGCCGAAAGAGGCCGAGGATCAGGCCAAGAAGGAGCTCAAGCGGCTCGAGCGCATGCCGGAAGTCTCGCCCGAATACGGGATGATCCGGGCCTATCTCGACTGGCTGATCGGGCTGCCGTGGTCGAAGCTTGATCCCGATACGGTCGATATCGCACAAGCGCGTCGCATCCTGGACGAGGACCACTACGGTCTGCCGAAGATCAAGCGCCGCATCCTCGAATACCTCGCCGTGCACAAGCTCAATCCGGAGGGGCGAAGCCCGATCCTCTGCTTCGTCGGCCCGCCCGGCGTCGGCAAGACCTCGCTCGGGCAAAGCATCGCCAAGGCCACCGGGCGAAAATTCGTGCGGCTGAGCCTGGGCGGGGTGCACGACGAGGCCGAGATCCGGGGGCATCGGCGCACCTATATCGGCGCGCTGCCCGGCAACATCGTGCAGTCGATCCGCAAGGCCGGGACGCGCAATCCGGTGATGATGCTCGACGAGGTCGACAAGCTCGGCGCGGGCTTTCACGGCGATCCGTCATCCGCGCTGCTCGAAGTGCTCGATCCCGAGCAGAACTCGACCTTCCGCGACAATTATCTCGGCGTGCCCTTCGACCTCTCGAAGGTGATGTTCATCGCGACCGCCAACGTGCTCGACACCATTCCCGGTCCGGTACGCGACCGCATGGAGGTGATCGAGCTTCCCGGCTACACCGAGGACGAGAAGCTCGAGATCGCCAAGCGCTACCTGCTCAAGCGGCAGCTCACCGCCAACGGCTTGCGTCCGGAGCAATGCGAGATCACCGACGACGCGATCCGCAGCATCATCCGCGACTACACGCGCGAAGCCGGCGTGCGCAATCTGGAGCGCCTGATCGGCGCCGCCTGCCGCCATGCCGCCGTGCGCATCGCCGAAGGCAGCGCCGGAAACGTGCGCATCGACAGCGCAGACCTGCCGGCCATTCTCGGGCCGCGGCGCTTCGAGAACGAGGTGGCCATGCGCACGAGCCTGCCCGGTGTCGCCACCGGCCTCGCCTGGACGCCGACCGGCGGCGACATCCTTTTCATCGAGGCGACGCGCGTGCCCGGCAACGGCAAGCTGATCCTCACCGGCCAGCTCGGCGACGTCATGAAGGAGAGCGCGCAGGCCGCGCTCACGCTGGCGAAGGCACGCGCGCCGGATCTGGGTATCGACGTCGGTCTGTTCGAGAAATCCGACGTGCACATCCATGTGCCGGCGGGCGCCATTCCCAAGGACGGCCCCAGCGCCGGCGTGGCCATGTTCGTGGCGCTCGCCTCGCTGTTCACGGGACGCACGGCGCGCAGCGACACCGCCATGACCGGCGAAATCTCGCTGCGCGGCCTCGTGCTCCCGATCGGCGGCGTCAAGGAGAAGGTGCTCGCGGCGGCGCGCGCCGGCATCACCACGGTCATGCTGCCCGCGCGCAACCGGAAGGATCTCGAGGACGTGCCGGAGGCGGCACGCCAGCAGGTCCGCTTCGTCTGGATGGAGCGGGTCGACGATGCCGTGGCCGCGGCGCTCCATCCCGCCGGCGAGCGCGGGGAGGCGGAGGCTTCGTCAGATGCGCCGGCGCCCTCGGGCCGACGCGCGGCGCGTTCGATCTGACAAGACCTTCGCGGCCGCAGCGGGCGGGCTCGCGCGGCCGAGAAAACTCGCGGGTGGGCAGGGTAGTTCCGAAGCTCGTGCGAGAGGAGGTTTGCCATGACGACGCGCAAGCTCGACAAGAAACAGTGGCGCAGCTTCTTCGACGGCGTCACCAGGACGCTCGAAGGCAAAGAGGCCGAAATCGAGGTCGCTTCGCTCCGCCTCGGCGACCAGGTGCAAGCCAAATGGCTGCCCGTGCTCGGCATCAGCTACGATCCCAACGACGACCTCGTCGAGGTGGCGCTCGACGGGTTGGATCACTTGATCCCGAAGCCGCGCGAGATCCATGTCGAGGACGGCGCCCAGGGGATCGTGGCGCTCGAAATCGTCGATGCCGATGACGTGAAGCAGATCGTCAAGCTGCGCGATCCGCTCATGCTGCCGGCCCCCGGCAGATGAAGTGACGCGCTCCGCGCCGGTTGCGCCGTCGCGGCGAACCGGCATCCCGGCCGGCGGGATCACTCGGCGGCGTCGCGAAGCGGCGAGATGCTCCCGGCCGGCGCGCTTCCCGGGCGCGGTATCTCGATCTCGCCGTGCTCGGTGAGCAGCGCGAGCAGGCGCTTGCGCATGAGCATGCCGGGCCGGTCGGACGGCATGTGCATTTCGAGCTTGCGGCTCACGTCCACGATGGCGTCGGGGTCGGTCAATTCCAGGATCTCCCGATCCTCCTCGATGATCGCAGCATCCCAGTCGATCAGCTCCGCCGTCGAGCAATCCTCCTCGCGGTCGTTGCGGAAGAGAATCTGCACCAGCTGAATGCTGCCGTCGTCGATCGGGGTCGCCGAATTGAAGATGGTGTGCCGCAGGCCGGAAGGATATTCGATATCGAGGGTGCGGCAGAACGGCATGAACCAGGCATTGCGCATGTGGCGCGTGGTGGTCGGCTCGCGCGTGCCGGTGACGCGGTGGGCGGCGGGCGGATTCTTGATGGTGATGGTCGACTCCGCGCGGAAGCCGTCATCGGTCTCGATCAGCTCATAGCGCTCCGGCTGCGGCTGGTCCTGCTGGCCGAAGGTCGACTTGTGGAGAAGTGCGCGTTGTCGAATGAATTCTCCATCATGCGCAGCGCGGCGGTGTTCCAGCGGTCGTCGAACTGGTGGATGAGCCGGTAAGCCGGGTCGCGGTCCTGCGGCAGGTCCGGGATCGGGAGCAGCGGCTCCTCGAGCGCGACCCAGGCATAGCCGTAGCGGGTATCGCAGCGGAAGGCCGTGACGCGCGCCTCGGGCAGCGGCTGATCGGCGCGAATTGCGGAATCCTCAGCAGCCTGCCGGAACGGTCGTAGGTCCAGCCGTGATATCCGCAGGTGATCGATCCGTCCTGGCACCATCCCTTCGACAGCTTCGCGGTGCGATGGCAGCAGCGGTCGGCGAGCGCCGCCGGCCTGCCTTGGGCGTCGAGGAACAGAACGATGTTCTCGCCCAGCAGCGTAAACGGCTTGGGGCCGTCCTTAAGCTTGTCGAGCGCAAGGGTCGCATACCAGAACCGGCGCAGAACTTTTTGCTTTGTGCAGAGCACGACGGCCTCACGCTTTTCTTTCGGCTAGACCGGGATAGCCTTTGATGAAGCAATTGGCATGCCGACTGCGCTCCCATTTACCTCCCCACCGCTTTTGCACGAAAGTTCATCGCGGTGCCGGATCAAGCGGCACGAGCGCGGCCGGCGTGCTATCCTAGCTATCCAAAGATCGAGGCGCAGGCGAGGCCTTGCCGCGCCAGGAAGGGTGCAAAATGCTCAGGGCATCGTTCGTCCTCGCCGCGCTCTTGGCGCTGAACGCGGCAACCGGCGAGGAGGCGGCTGCCGAGCTGCTGTCGTCACGGCCGATCGGCATCATCATCCCGTTCACGCCCGGGGCGAGCGCGGATACGCTGCAGCGCATCGTCGCCAGGAAGGTCAGCGAGACGACCGGGCAGGTCATCGTGGTCGAGTTGCGTCCGGGCGGCGGCGGCGCGATCGGCGCGACGACGGTCAAGCAGGCGCCCCCGGATGGGCACACGCTGTTCCAGGCCAATGCCGCGACCCACGCCGCCAACGTATCGCTATACGCGACGCTGCCTTACGATCCGGTGAAGGATTTCCGCCCGATCACGCTGATGTGGCGTTTCCCCCAGCTGCTGGCGGTTCCGCTCGACAGTCCGGCGCGGTCGGTTTCGGAACTGGTGGCGCTCGCCAAGTCGAAGCCCGAGGGCTTGAGCTTCGCATCGCAAGGGAGCGGCTCCGGCGGCCATCTGCTCGGCGCGATGCTGAAGACCAGGACCGGCGCGAACATGGTGCATGTTCCCTACCGTGGCGCCGGACCCGCCGCGCTCGATCTTGCCGCCGGCCGCGTCGATTTCTTCTTCGCCTCCAGTAGTGTCCGGTTAAAACTCGAACAATTTCAACTGCCTGTCGGAGATAAGGTTGTTTTCGACCGGATCGACGCGCTTGAAGGCTTGTTGCAGCGGCAATTTCTCGAAGAGCGTCAGCGACAAAATCTGTAGCAGCGTATGCAGGGTCACATCCAGGCGAAGTTGCTTTTTGATGATCGCCACCAGCACATAGACGCTGATGGCAATCCAGATTTGCGTCCGGACGGCGTTCTCCGAGGTGCCGTAGAAGCGTTTGATGCGCAGGTGTTGCTTGATCCACTTGAAAAACAGCTCCACCTGCCATCGGCACCGGTACAGGGCGCAAATGGTCAGCGCCGGCAGCGCAAATGATCCACGATGCGATGGAAAGTCTTCCATGGCAGGAAATCCATGACCTGCGCGAACAGGGTCTTGCCGACGTACATGGCGACTCCGGGGTGGCGAAATCCCGGACGCTAGCCCAACACGCCATTTTCAATTCAAGTCGGGGACACCAGTCGGAGCCAAAAAAAGCCCGTCACAATTGCCTTTTCCGGCAACACCCTTCAACTTAACCGGACACTACTGCTTCGCCTCCTATTCCTCGCTGCTGCCGTTCCTGCAGGCGGGAAAGGTGCGCGCGATCGCGGTCACGGCGCCGCAACGTCTGCCGGCGCTGCCGGATGCTCCCACGATGGCGGAGGCGGGCTTTGCCGGTATCGAGATCGATACCTGGTTCGGCTTGGTCGCGCCTGCCGGGACGCCGGATACCGTGATCGACAAGCTCAGCGCCGCATTCGTCCAGGCCGTGCGCGATCCGGGCGTCGTCAAGCAGATCGCCGACCAGGGCGCCACCGCGATCGCCAATACGCCGGCGGAGTTCGCCGCCTTCATCGCATCGCAAACCGAGCGCTACGCCAAGATCGTGCATACGGTCGGCGTGAAAGCGGAATGAGCGCCCCGAGGGCGCAAAGGCGAGCATTCTTGTTGAAACCGGCCGAAGGTGCTTGCGGCCAACGTCGTGGTGATCGGCGCGCGTGCCGGCCGGTCATCCGGAGGCCAACGACCATCGGCAATGTGTCGCGGGACGTGATCGTTTTCGATGCTCTTGCGCCCCCCGCGTCGTGTAGCCTAGCCGCCGCATCGGCCGACGCGGGGTCGTTTTCAGTCGATGCGCAAGATGTGAATTCGAGCCAGGAGGGCTGAACATGTGGACGCCGGACCCGACCTTTTATCCCTCGCCGCGCATGGCCATGAAGGCCCCTGCCGAGCGGCTGGCTTACGTTGCAGCCTTCGATCCCGCGCGCAAAGTGCCGGACGGCATCGCGGTGGTCGACGTCGATCCGGGCTCTGCGACCTATTCAAAGATTCTCAACACCGTTGCGATGCCGAATGCCGGCGACGAGCTGCATCATTTCGGCTGGAACGCGTGCTCGTCGTGCCTCTGCCCCAATGCGCCGCACGCGCATGCCGAGCGCCGCTACCTCGTCGTTCCAGGCTTGCGATCCTCGCGCATCCACATCCTCGACACCAAGGCGGATCCGAGGAATCCCGCCATCGTCAAGGTGATCGAGCCGCAGGAAGTGGCCGAACGGGCCGGATATACCCGTCCGCATACGGTGCATTGCGGCCCGGAAGGCATCTACGTCGCGGCGCTCGGCAACCGCGAGGGCAAGGGACCGGGCGGCATATTCCTGATGGATCACGAGACCTTCGACGTCCGCGGCCAGTGGGAAATGGACCGCGGTCCCCAGTATCTCGCCTATGACGCCTGGTGGCATCTCGGTCACGACACCATGGTGACGAGCGAGTGGGGTACTCCCGATACGTTCGAGAATGGCCTCATTCCCGAAGTCCTGCTCGGCGCCAAATACGGCCGGCGGCTGCACTTCTGGGACTTGCACGGGCGCAAGCACCTGCAGACCATCGACTTCGGCGACAAGTACCAACTGGTGTTCGAGCTGCGCCCCGCGCACGACCCCACCAAGGCCTATGGCTTCGTCAATTGCGTGGTGAGCCTGGAGAACCTCTCGTCATCGATCTGGACCTGGTATCGCGAGGGCGGCAAGTGGGCGGTCAAGAAGGTGATCGAAATACCGGCCGAGCCCGCGGAGGCCGAACAGCTGCCGCCGGTGCTTCAGGGCTTCAAGGCGTGTCCGCCGCTCGTCACCGACATCGATCTTTCCATGGACGATCGCTTTTTGTACGTCGCCTGCTGGGGCACCGGCGACATGCAACAGTACGACGTGTCGGATCCGTTCAACCCGAAGCTTACCGGCAAGGTGCGCATCGGCGGTATCGTCGCGCGCGCAGCGCATCCGAACGGCAGCGGGCCGCTCAACGGCGGACCGCAGATGGTTGAGATCAGCCGCGACGGCCGGCGCGTCTACTTCACGAATTCGCTTTATGGCGCCATCGATCCGCAGTTCTATCCCGACGGCATCGACGGTTGGATGGTGAAGCTCGACGCCGGGCCGAACGGAGGCATCGCCTTCGATCCCAAATTCTTCGTGAAGTGGCCGGCGCCGCACCGTCCCCATCAGGTCCGGCTCGAGGGCGGCGACTGCTCATCGGATTCCTACTGTTACCCGTAGCGAGCTGGCGACAGTCGCGCGGCTCGATTCTGCCGGCTGACACATGACCGAACTCTGGCCCTGGCTCGCGCTTGCCGGGCTCGGGGCTTTCCACGGCCTCAATCCCGGCATGGGCTGGCTGTTTGCCGTCGCCCTCGGCCTGCACCGTCAGGATGCGCGCATCGTCTGGCTGTCGGTGGGCCCGATCGCGCTCGGACACGCGTTGTCGGTCGCAATGGTCGCCGCCGCCTTCGTCTGGCTGGGCCTGCTCATCGACCCGCGCATGCTTGGCATCGCCTGCGGGATCGCGCTGATCGGCTGGGCACTCTACCATTGGCGCTACGGGCATCGGCATCGCGTGCGCTTCGGCCTGCAGGCAGGACTGCTCGGCCTTGCCGCCTGGTCCTTCCTCATGGCCACCGCGCACGGCGCCGGCCTCATGCTGTGGCCCGCGCTGATGCCGCTCTGCATGGGCGCTGCCTCCGAGCATGCCGGTGCGATGACGACGGCCTTGCTCGGCGTCGGGCTGCACACGCTGGCAATGCTGCTCGTGACCGCTGCGATTGCCACCGCCGTCTACACCTGGCTCGGGGTCGAGGTCCTGCGGCGCGCTTGGATCAACCTAGACGTCGTCTGGACGTGGGCGCTGCTCGCAGCCGGCGCATGGCTGCTGCTCGGCACGTTCCTGATGACATAGGACGAGCCGTCGCGCGGCGTGGATCGAGCCGGGGACGCGTCCCGCGCCGCTCGGACATGATCACTGCGGTACGGTCATCAATTCCAGCAGGTGACCTTCGGGGTCCTTGAAGTAGACGCCGCGGCCGCCGCCCCAATCGTTGAGCTTGCCGTCCTCGGACGTTCCCGGCCCGCTGCCATAGGCGAGCCCGGCCTGCTTGATGCGATCGAAAATGGCGTCGAACTCGGAATCGCTGACGTGAAAGGCGTAATGGTGGCTTTGGAACGAGTCGCTGTCGTCGAACAGCAGCGTCGTCTGTTCGTTGAGGCGAACCGGCGCGAAATACCCGGCAGGCTGGATTTCCAATCCGAAGATGCGGGCGAAGAAGCGCGCGGCCGCCGTTTTGTCGCGCGCCGGGACGATGGTGTGGTTCAGGACGATGGTCATGACATAACCTCCGCGGCGATGCCGTAGCGGTCCGCGTTGTCAGGTATGGCGCGTGGGCGGCTGCTGCAATGCGCTCACCACGGCACGCGCGGCAACGTCGCGAGCACGATCAGCAGGATGAAGCCCACAGCCACAATTGCGGCCCAGCCCTCCATGGGCCAGGGCGGGCGCCGGCGCGGGGTGCCGGGAGGCAGCCGGCCGCGCATGCGAGACGGGCTTTCTTTTGAACCATTCATGGATAGCAGAAGTTTCTGTTTCTATTGAAGCGTATGCTACAATATTTTCCTCTTTGCCTGTCGTTTTATACTCCTATATAGAAAATAATACTAGCCAAGCAACGACTTTACGGAGCCGACGCGATGCGTTTCCTTCCGGTGTTCCTCGACAGTGCCGCCGGCGTCTTTGTCCTCGTCGGCTCGGGCGAGGCCGCGCTGGGCAAGCTGCGCCTCTTGCGCGCAACCGGCGCACATGTGCGCTGGTTCTCCTGCAAGGCCGACGTCGCGGAAGAGGTGCTGACGCTCCCCGGACGCGGCCGGCTCGAAGTCAGCGCCGGCGATCCGCGGCAAGCCGATTTGAGCGACGCCGTGGCGATCGTTTCGGCGGCGGGCGAGGCGCTCGACACCGAGATGGCGCAACGGGCGCGCCGTCGGCGCATTCCCGTCAATGTCGTGGACCGGCCGGAGCTCTCGACCTTCATCTTTCCCGCCATCGTCGATCGCGGCGAGGTCGTGGTCGCGATCGGCACCGGCGGCGCCTCCCCGGTTCTGGCGCGGCGCCTGCGCGAGTTGATCGAGGCCTTGCTGCCCGCCCGCATCGGCCATCTCGCCGCGTTGATCGGCCGCCATCGCGGTCGCTTCGCGGCGGTTCCGCGCGTGCTGTCGCCGCGCCGCTTCTGGCAACATGTCATCGCCGGGCCGATCGCGGAGGCGGTGCTCGCCGGCCGTTCCGCCGAGGCGGAGGCGCAACTTGTGGCCGCGATCGATGACCACGACAGCCGACCGGACGGCGGCAACAACAACAGCGAAACCGTGTTTCTGGTCGGCGCCGGTCCGGGCGATCCCGATCTTCTGACCTTGCGGGCGCTGCATGCGCTCGCCGACGCGGACATCGTGTTCTACGACGAATTGGTGACGGCGGCCGTGCTCGACCGTGCGCGCCGCGGCGCCGAGCAGGTGTTCGTCGGCAAGCGGCGCGGCGCGCCGGGCATGGCACAGGATGAGATCAACCGGCGCCTGGCCGTGGCGGCGCAGGCCGGTCGCCGCGTGGTGCGGCTCAAGGGCGGCGATCCCTTCGTCTTCGGGCGCGGCGGCGAGGAGCTGGAATATCTGCGGCGCGCCGGCGTGCCCGTCGTGGTCGTTCCCGGGATCACCGCGGCGCTCGGTTGCGCGGCGGAATCCGGCCTCCCGCTCACCTTCCGCGGCGAAGCCTCCAAGCTCGCCTTCGTCACCGCGCAGCGCGCCGAGGATGCGGCGGGGGTCGACTGGTCGTCGCTCGCCGACCCGCAGACGACCGTCGTGGTCTATATGGGATTGGCCTCGGCCGCCGCGGTGCGCGACGGGTTGATCGCGACTGGCCGCGACGGCGCTACCCCGGCCGCGGTGCTCGCGCGCGGAACGCGGCCGGACTCGCATGCGGCGGTCGGTCGCCTCGATCGGCTTCCCGCCTTGGCGGCGCAGGTGGGCGAGGGCCCGGCGATCCTCGTCATCGGCGAGGTGGTGGCGCGCTCGACGCCGTGGCGCGCCGCCGAACTCGGCGCTTCGATCGCGCGGGAGGCCGCATGACCTCGCCGCTGCAACAGAAGCTCAGGGTCACCGGGCCCGTCGTGGTCACCGCCAACCGGCTCGCTGATGGCGCCGTGATCTATCGTACCGCGCACGGCTGGAGCAACGATCTGGCCGCGGCCGCGGTCGTGAGCACGGCGCCGGCCGCGACTGAGCTGCTCAGCGCCGCGCTCGCGGACAAGCTCGCGGCGGTCGACGCCTATGTCGCGCCGGTCGAGCTGACGGCGGAGCAGCCCGTCATCCCAGGTAATCTGCGCGAGCGCATCCGGTGCAATGGACCGACCGTGCCGCTGCCGGGCCAAGGCTGAGGGCCTCTCATGTACGTGTACGACGATTTCGACCGCACGCTCGTCGAGGAGCGCGTGCGCGACTTCCGCGGCCAGGTCGGCCGCCGTTTGTCCGGCGAGCTCACGGAAGAAGAATTCAAGCCGCTGCGCCTCATGAACGGGGTCTATCTGCAGCTGCACGCCTACATGCTGCGGATCGCCATTCCCTACGGTACGCTCTCCTCCGACCAACTGCGTACGCTCGCGCACGTGGCGCGGACATACGATCGCAATTACGGCCATTTCACCACCCGGCAGAACATCCAGTTCAACTGGATCAAGCTCGAGCAGTTGCCCGACGCGATGGCCGACCTCGCGCGCGCAGGCCTGCACGGCATGCAGACCAGCGGCAATTGCGTGCGCAACATCACGACCGATCAATGGGCGGGCGTGGCGCCCGACGAGATCGAGGATGCGCGCATCTGGGCGGAGCTCCTGCGCCAGCACCTCACCCTGCATCCGGAGTTCTCGTTCCTGCCGCGCAAGTTCAAGATCGCGCTCACCGCCGCGGCGCACGACCGCGCGGCGGTGCGGGTGCACGATATCGGCTTGCGCATGCACCGTAACGGCGCCGGCGAGATCGGCTTCGAGGTGATCGTCGGCGGCGGGCTCGGGCGCACCCCGTTCATCGGCAAGACCATCAAGCCGTTCCTGCCGAAGCGGGATCTGCTGAGCTATGTCGAGGCGATCCTACGCACCTACAATCAGTACGGCCGGCGCGACAATATCTACAAGGCGCGCATCAAGATCCTGGTGCACGAGCTCGGCGCGGAGAAGTTCGCGCGCGAGGTCGAGCAAGAGTGGCACTCGATCAGAGATGGCGCGCTGGCGCTCGACTCGGCCGCGGTTGCAGAGATCGCGGCGCGTTTTCGCTATCCCGACTACGCGCTGCTCGAGGACGATCCGCCCGAACTGAAGGAGGCCCGCGACCGGGACCGGCACTTCCGCGCCTGGCTCGACAACGCGGTGTTCAACCACAAGCTTCCCGGCTACGCCGTCGTGACGCTGTCGCTCAAGCCGGTGGGGGAACCACCCGGCGACGCCACCGCGCTGCAGATGGATGCCGTCGCCGAGGTGGCGGATCGCTACAGCTTCGGCGAGATCCGCGTCGGGCACGAGCAGAATCTCGTCCTGCCGCACGTCGCCCAGCGCGATCTCCCGGCGCTATGGCGGGCGCTGGACGAGATCGGCGTCGCCACGCCCAATGTCGGACTCGTCTCCGATATCATCGCCTGTCCCGGCCTCGATTATTGCAGCCTCGCCAACGCGCGTTCGATCCCGGTCGCCGAGGAGATCACGCGCCGCTTCAGGGACATGGACCTCGCCCGCAGCCTCGGGCGGCTGCACATCAACATCTCCGGCTGCATCAACGCCTGCGGCCACCATCACGTCGGCCATGTCGGAATCCTCGGCGTCGAGAAGAACGGCGAGGAGTACTACCAGGTGACGATCGGCGGCCGTGCCGACGACGATGCCCGGCTCGGCGCCGTTCTCGGCCCCGCGGTGCCGTCCAACGAGATCGCCGACGTGGTCGAGGACATCGCCGCCGCTTATCTCGAGCTGCGCGAACGGCCGGACGAGCATTTCATCCACACGGTCGAGCGCGTCGGCATCGAGCCATTCAAGGAGCGTGTCTATGCCGCTCGTTAAGGCCGGCCGCGTCGTCGAAGATCTTTTCGTGCGGGTGCTCGCCGACGCGGCGGTGCCGGACGGCGTGCCCGTCATCCTGCCGGCGGCGCGCCTCCTCGCGGATGCGCGCGATCTCGTGCTGCGCCAAGCCCCGACCGGCGTCGTGTGGCCGAACGACCGCGGGATCGCCGAGCTCGCGCCGTATCTCGACTGGATCGCGCTCGTCGCCCTCGTCTTCCCGAGCTTTCGCGACGGCCGCGCCTACAGCCAGGCCAGGATCTTGCGCGAACGCCATCAATTTCGCGGCGAGCTGCGGGCGACGGGCCAGGTCCTGCGCGACCAGCTCCTGTTCATGCAACGCGCCGGCTTCGACTCCTTCGAGGTCACGAAAGAGAGCGACGCGGCGGCATTCGCGGACGCGGTGCACCGCTACAGCGTGTTCTACCAGCCGACCGGCGATGGACGCACGAGCACGCTGAAGGCGCGGCTCGCCCGCGGAAGGTTGCTCCAGGGCGAACGGGAAGTCGTCCCCTGACCTCCGTGTCGCGGCAGCTTGCGCCTCGTGCGACGCGCTCGCCCCGGTGCGCCCGAGCCGCGCCACGCGGATATGGACCTCTTTCCCTCCGACAACGCCGGTGATGGCGCGAGCGCGCCCGCGAACGAACGCGAAATCCAGCGCTGTTGCCCGCGCGCGGGCTCGGCCGCGCATGACAACGTCAGCGGATGCCGTTTGCCAGGACCATTTTCGACACGGCCTCGGCGTAGACCTCGTGCCCGAATGCGGAGGGATGGCAGTCCGCGGCGGACGAGCACATGCCCAGGGCCGCCTCGCGCGACAGCGAAACGAAATCGGTGGTCTTGTAAATTTCAGCGCCGGTGATGCTCCGTAAGCTGTCCATCAGGCTCCGACTGCGATTGTCGAGATCGAACTCGCGACCCTCGGCGATCGATTTTCCCAAGGCGATGTGCGCAAAGAGATAAGGGACACCGGAATTCATCACGCCCGCGAGATCGGCCATGAACTTTGGATCGTCGCGGTAATCGTCGTACGTCACCTGCGGGTTCGTCGACGGCAGGACCGAACGCCACTGCGACCGGAATCCGTTCCGATAGCGAACCATGTCGTAGACGTACGAAGCCTTGAGATCGAAGAGGTTGGCCTGGGGAATGCCGTTCTTGATGGCGATTCCACGATGCTTGATCAGAATCTTCTGCAGGATCGGATCTCGTCTTTGCTCCTCCGGAGATTTCTTCACCTGCGCTTCGCACCAGCCACGGGTTGGCGAGGACATGACGATCGCGGTGTCGGCTGCGGTCTCGGGATCCGGGTTCGGCGAGTTTTCAACCGAGGAATAGAGCCGGATATCGTCTCCGGCGCCGACCGTCGTGCGCCAATATCGCGCCCGTCCCAGCGACGGTCCGTTGAAGGCAATGACGACGAGCGAGGGCCGCAGCTCCTTCAGCTTGCCGTTTGCGAGCGCGATGATCTGCGGCATGCCGTATCCGTCCCGCGCCATGTTCCGGACGCGCACGGTTCTGCCAAGCTGGCCCTCGAGCTTCTCGCCCAGCATTTTCGTCCAGGCCGGACCGGTTGCGTAGGCCCCGGCGAACGAATCGCCGAAGACCACGATTCTGAAATCAGCCTGGTCGAAATCCGGAACCGAAGGGCCGAGACTTCCTTGCTCGTTCGCGACCGCAAACTGACTGCAGCCCGTCACGACGCCGCCCGCTAGCTGAACGCTGTCCACTTTGAGGGAAGGCACGTAGCCATACCCGTAAACCGGGTCGTACCGCCACGGGGAAGCGCTCCAGACCGAAAATTCCGCGCCGTCGATCGTCGTCGTCGTCTTGAAATGGTCGGGGTACTTGAACAGGAGGTAAAGGCGATATCCGCCCTCGACACCGACCGCCATCGCAACCACTGTAATGGCAAGCCGAAGGACGCTCAGAAGCCGACGCATGGTCGAGTTTCGAAGCTAGAAATTGCGGTACAAGAATGGAGCAATTGCGCTTCCTTCCGTCAACAATGCCAATCCGACCAGGATGACGATGACAATCCCGATGGGAACGAGGAAGCGCTTCATTTCGGCCCCGGTCGCTGGTGCAGGCCACGGTCGCGGTTGACTTAGCAGCAAATGCGCCGCTAACGCTACACAAAATATCGGCTCCACTCCGGCGATACGGGGTCCGCGCTTGCACCGCTCGATATCCTCATCTCCTGACACCCGACAAGCGTACCGGGGACGGTGGCGACCATGAGCGGCCTGCGGCATGCCGCCTCCGAACGCATCGAATCGCTTGATCTCCTGCGTGGGCTGGCGGCGTTCGCCGTCATGGTTCCGCATTTTTTCATGTACTACCTCCGAGACGCGTCGGTCTTCGCCGAGGTCGTCTCGGTCACGGCAGTCGAGGTCTTCTTTGTGCTCAGCGGCTTCGTGCTTGGGCCGCAAATCGTGCTCTGCGCCCGGCGGAGGAATTGGGCAACATTGCGCACGTTCCTGATCCGCCGGTGGATGCGGACCATTCCGTCGTTTCTGGTCGCATTGCTGGCGATTTCGGTAATCTTCCGCGGACTCGGCTCGGTCGATTTCTTCCGATACGCCGCCTACGTGCAGAATCTGTTTTCTCAGCATAACAGCCTCGACTACTACCCCGTGGCGTGGAGCTTGTCGGTCGAGGAGTGGTATTACGTGGTTTTTCCGCCCTTCCTGCTGCTCTACGCGAAATTCGCGAGACGCGGGAGCGAGTGGTTCGAATATGTCTGCGCCGCGCTGCTTTTCATCGCCTGCATCACGCTTCTGCGGTCAATATATGGCGACACCGCGGATTGGGGAGCGCAGGTGCGCCGCGTGGTGGTGTTCCGTATCGACTCCATCGCTTACGGGTTCCTGCTCTATCTCATTGTGCAGCACGCGAACTTTGAATGGAACGCGCAACTGCGTCTCCTTGCCTTGCTCGCGCTCGCCGCAACGACAGTTGCCGTGCTTCAACTCAACGCCAGGATGATCGAGAGCGATGCCGTCTGGCTCAAGGAGATCCATCCGTTCGTGTCCGCCGCATTCGGAATGTCGACACTGGTGTTTTTTCTGTCGGTAAACTCGTTCTTCCAGGCGCGGTGGCCAAGGGCGGTTTGCAGCTATCTGGGCCACATCTCCTACGCGACTTATCTGTTCCATCTGGTCATATTGTATCTCCTCGTGCGCTACCTGCCGCAGCAGGCCGAGCTCTGGCACTTCATTCTTTACGTGGCGGGGGTCGTCCTGTTCACGACCATCTTCTTTCACGGCTTCGAACGGCCGATACTCGCCAGTCGGCCGCGCTATCCGCAGCTAGTCGCCACCGGCGTGGCACCGATTCACGATCCCGCTGAGATCGCCCGACTGCGGCAATGACCGACACAGCCGCACAGCTCGCGAGTTCCGGCGAGCATTTCTTTGCCCACGCTCGGCCTTGGCTCACAGGCCAAGCGCCTTGTTGTCGAGCCCATCGCGAAGGCGGCATTTGTTGTCGGCAAAGAGACCGAAGTGAAATTCGATCCGCGCGTCGACTGCGCCGTCGAAGGACATGAGCGTCTGGAGCAGGTTTGCGCGGGCCAAGCGCGCCGCGGCTCCGTTGACGACGACGAGGCAGTGAGAGAACTGGATCGGCAGGAGGATGTGAGCCGGTCCATCACTCGTTGCCCGGATTCGGATGCCGTCGCGCTCGATGGTCATCACGACATTGCGCGCTTGGGCCGTCGTCGGCGGAATATCATCCTCCACCACGGCGATCTGATCGAGGCGGTTCTTGTTCTCTCGTATCCGTTCCACGATGGCATCCGCAGTGGCGGCTTTCACCAAACGCGTGGGGTTGTAGGTGGCCAGGTTGACGTCGCTCAATTCGAACAGATGGACCGTGAGCGCGCCTCGCGAAGTGACGGAGCCGCGAAGAATTGCGGCACCGTCGATCGTCTCCGCATCCGTAAGGACGAATTGCACGCCCAGCGCCCGCAATAAGTCGGTATCGATCGTGAACGCGCGCAGGTAGTTGGTGTGGCCCCTGAGCCCGCCGGGCGCGAGCAGTCGTGCAGCAAAGGCATGGGCCAGCACCGAAGTCCACTCGCCGTACTCCTCGAAGGTCGGGATATTCGAGCGCCACAAATCGGCGTCCGTGAACGTCTCGCCGTAATGGACGCGAAAATATCCGATGGCGTTGATGTAGCGGTTGCTGTCGCTGACATCGTCACGCGAGCCTGGCCAGATCGCTCCGTTCTTGTCCAACCAGATTGTCGCCGTGTAGCCGCGAAACGGACTTCCCACGTCGATGGACGCATGTTCGTGCAAATAGTCGCGAAGCGAAGCATCTTGCGGCGTCGGAACGTCTTGGCGAATGCCGAGGGACAAATGAACCAAGGCCAAGGTCGGAAAAATCGCCAAGGCAATGATGGGCCCGAACGCGATTTTCTTGCTCCAAAAGGAGCGAATCAGTTCGACCGCGAAAAGCACCCCGCCCAAAGCCAGAATACCCGTAACCACCTGGGCGGCACGATAACGGCCGACGCCGTAGGGTCGGGCGAGCATTTCGACGATGATCAGGCAGACCAGAGCCGCGAGCGCGACGGTCGCGATCAAGCCCGCCAGACGCTTGGCGCCGAACGCCCCAGCGCGCGAGGATAGGTGGACTTTGATCCGACGGAAGAGCTCGAAGAACGGAACGATGGCGAAGATGGAGATAAACGACCAGGACGACAAAATCAGAAAATGGCTGGAAAGGACGCTCACCGGCCCGAGCCATCCTCCCTGATACGCGTAAGCGTAAAGGTGCGCGAGCCCGATATAGGCGATCAAGGCGCAGGCCGCGGCTCGGATGTCGCGGCCGCGGGTGAAGACGGCGACGCCCGCCCCGACAAGCGCGCTGATTTCCAGCCAAGCCCCCCTTTGCTGGGTGCACAGGAGCAGGCGCGGATCGGAGCAGAGCGGGTGAGTCCGCAGCAGGTGCAGCCAAGCGTCGGGCGACAGCAGCCGATCCCATGCAATCCCGGAAGTTGGCGTACGGCCGGCGGTGGCGACGGTCCCGAGATAATAGTCGACGAGCCCCGAACCGAAAAAGAACATCAGGCACAGGAGCAGCGCCGCCGCCTTCCAGGCCCATTCGGCGCCGGATGGTCGGCGTGTCAGGATCACGGCGAGTGAAATGGCGGCATAGGCGGGGGTCGCGAAAATGAAGGTGAACGGTGCCGACAGCAATCCGCAAACGAACAGGACGAGGAAGCCCACGCACAGCGCCGCATTGCCGCGCCAATCGCGGATATGCCCGCACGTGAGAAACAGCGCCGTTGCGGCGTTCAACGTCGAGGCCAGATGCACGTAATACGGCGCAAGCGAGTACCAGTCATAGATCCCGAAGACCGCGGAGAAGGGAGGAAACAACAGATAGAGGTGAACCTGAGCGGCGGCTGTCGCCATCACCCACGAAAAGCCGAGCGTGCGCGCCAGCAGGACGATGCTGGCCGCCAGCTCGATGGCATAAACGGCATAGGAAATGATGTTCTTTGCATTGTCATCAACCGGCAGCGCGAGGGCCAGCGCTCCCGGGTTGAGCCAAGGCAGATTTGGAAAATACATCGAGCCCATTCCCGCGAGCATGCTGTAGGGGCTGAGGTCGAAGGGCTTTCCAAAACGAAGAATCGCCTCGACGTTCCATTTCGCCCATTCGCCGTCCATCGGCGTGTAGAGGGCAAGCGGCATGCGGTTCATGCCGACGATCATCAGGCCGGCGAGAACGCTCCACGACAAGAGATAAGGCAGGGCGCGGCCGAGCGCCGTCATCGGCCGGCCTCCATCTTTTGCCATCGCGGGGGCGCGCGGTAGCTGCGCCTTCTGCCACATGCAGCGTCGACCCGTCCGTTATCCGATGGACCGCCCAACCGAACGCTATTATATGACCGCCCTGTTCGGAAATCGCGCAGCGCGTAGAGGGGTCATCGACATGGAAACCACCGACGAAACGACTTCGCAGCCCGACATGCGTCTCGGACCCATCGGCCAATTCGCGGTCAAGACCGTGATCGTTGCCGCTGTTGTCGTCGTATCAGCATGGATCATGCTCGACATCCTGGACGATTTCGCCGACCGGCGGATGTAGCAGCTGCAGCAGACGCTGCATTCCGCCACCTCGCTGGGCGGGCGGCAATTCTGGACCAAGCTCGAGAACCAGCTCGAGGAGCTTGCCGATCCGAAGTCGGACCTGCCGCCGGAGAAGAAACAGAAGATCCTCGCGCAGATCAAGGTCGTCTCCGACCGCTGGCGGCCGTTCCTGCTCGAAGCGGCCGCGTCGATCGAGGGAGAGCACGACAAATCCGCGAAGTAATGCAGCCACGGGCGGCGCCGCCGCAACTGAGGGAAACATCCCATGTCGCCCGTCGAACGTATGGCCACCCGGAAGTTGCGGACATACGTCGCGAAAACCGGCGGACGTTGCGCCGCAAATTGCAAGCCGCACGGTTCGCGTTCGAGATCCCCACCGCGGGCGAGGCGCAAGCGCTGCTTTTTCCCGGGAGCGCGACTGCGTCGATCCATGATTGCGCATGATACCACTGGAACCGAAGTTCCGTCCCGATCGCACAAATCTCACGCCGTGGTCGCACGAGCGCCCTGCTGTCGCCCCGATCAGGCTTCAGCCAAGCGAACGCCGCAACGACGGGGCGTTGCAATGTGGCGCTTGCTATCATGATGATTCCCAGAGGGACTGTATCGCGCCGGAGCATGTTGCGCGCGCTGGGAGCAGCCGCGTCGGCGGTCGCGCTCGAAGGCTGCGCGTCACTGGCGGGAACCGGCGCGCGCTTGGATGCCGCGGAACTTCGGACCAATCCGACGCTGCTGATCGCAACCACCCGCAAGCCGGTGGGCGGCGCGCGGGCCGAGCCTTGGTTCGGGTCGGAGCGTGCCGCGCGAATGAGCATCGCGCGTGCAACCCTTACCGCGCCGGATACCGGCCGCTTCTCCCTTGCTTCGGTGGGCCTCGCTGATTGGCGCCTCGAAAAGATCGAAACGGTGCCGACGGTCGGCGATCTGCTCGGGCCTGCCGGCGGCATGCGCGACGTGCTGCTTTTCGTCCACGGTTTCAACCAGACGTTCGAGACGGCGGCGCTCGATGCCGTGCGCCTTTCCGATGGCATCCGATTCCGCGGCGAGACGATGGTGTTCTCCTGGCCGTCGAAGGCGAAGCTCTTCGACTATGGCTATGACCGCGAAAGCGCCATGTGGTCGCGCGACGCTCTGGAACAGGTGATCTTCGGGCTGATCACGAGCCCGGCCGTGGGCCGCGTCCATATCGTCGCGCACAGCATCGGCACCATGCTGACCATGGAAGCGATCCGCCAGATCTACGACCGGCACGGCGGCGCGGTCGCGGAAAGGATCGGCACGATGGTGTTCGCGTCGCCGGATATTGACAAGGACGTGTTCTCCTCCTCGGTCGCGCATATCGGCCCGCTTGCCTCGAAGATCACCGTCCTCACCGCGACGAACGATCGGGCGCTCGCCGTGTCGCGCTGGATGGCGGGAGGGATCACGCGCGTCGGCGCGGCCGAGCACGCCGAGCTGGAGCGGCTGGGGCTGCGCGTGGTCGACGCCTCGAAACAGGGTTGGGGCATCATCAACCACGACCTGTTCCTGTCGAATGCGCAGATTCGCGAGATCATCCGCCGCGCCATCGATGGACGTCCGCCCGACGGAGCCTGAGATCGCCGTCGTGGACACGTGACAGCTCCGCTGCACGGACGGTGCCGACGCGGACCGGGTTTGACCCTCGACATCCAGAACTTGAGCCGCGGCCGGCCTCGTTGGCGCGCCCGACGCGCGGCTGGACTCGACGGCCCGTGATATGTATCCGGTAGATCTCTGATGCATTATATACATCGCGAATCCCGGCGGCCGAATCGGTCGGGCAGGGCTGAAACGATGGTGGCCAAGCGCATGGTTGTGCCGGCGGCGCTGGCGCTCGGTTTCGCCGCGGTCGCCGTCGGTTATGGTTGGGGCCAATCCTATCCCGCCAAGCCGCTCAGGCTGATCCTGCCGTACACCGCCGGCTCGCCCAATGACGTGATCGCCCGGCTCGTCGCACCGCGTCTGTCGTCGCGTCTCGGGCAGACCGTGGTGGTGGACAACCGCGCCGGCGGCGGCACCACGATCGGACTGCGAGCGGTCATGAGCGCCGAGCCCGACGGCTACTCGCTGCTGTTCACGAACACGCCCACGCACGTCATCGCCCAGTCGGTCGTCAAGGGCTTCAGCTACGACCCGATCAACGACTTCGTCCCGATCGCCACGTTCGGCGCGAGCACCCTGGCGCTCGTCGTCCCGCCGTCCATTCCGGCGAACTCGCTGCCGGAATTCGTCGCCTACGCCAAGGCAAATCCGGCCACGCTGAACTTCGGTTTCGGCCAGGGGACATTGCCGCATCTGGTGGGCGAGGCGCTGCTGGTGGCGACCGGCGTGGACATGGGCAGGATTCCCTACCGAGGCGGCGCCCAAGCGCTCACCGACATGCTGGGCGGACGCATTCACATGCTGCTGAGTGCCACGGCGACGCTGACCCCGCTGGTGCGCCAAGGGAAGGTCAAGGCGCTTGCGGTCTCGAGCCCGCGGCGTCATCGCGATCTTCCGGAGGTACCGACGATGGCGGAGAGCGGCTTTCCCGCGCTCACTACCGTCACCTACTACGGGATCTTGGGTCCGGCCGGACTGCCGGCCGACGTCGTCGGCAGGCTCAACAGCGACGCCAACGAGATCCTCAAGTCTTCCGAGCTGCAGACGAGCCTGCTGAAGGTCGGGTTCGAGCCGCATGGCGGCTCCCCGCAAGATTTCGCGGCGCTGATCTCGAGCCAGCTGCAGCAGTGGGCGCCGATCGTGAAGTCGACCGGGTTCCAGATGGATTGATGCTGACGGACTGTTTTGCCGCACCGCGGCCCTCGGCGCGGCAGTGCGCTACCAACGCGTGCGGAGCGAGCCGGATTTATTCCTGGGCAATCAGCAGATCCGATTGCGCCATGGCTGCGATCAGCATGACGACGCCGATTCCGAAGCCGGCGGTGATGGCGGCTGCAGCGATCGTCTCCATGGGACCGCGGAGCAACGCTCGGACCTCACCTGACTTGCTCGGGCGGCATAGCCACGTTGCCACTAATGTTACCGTCAAGAGAGCAACTGCGAAAATCGCCACGGCCCAGTCTCCCATCGCATAGGCTCATAGAGATAAGTCACATCGGCCTGGACTGCCGGTGTGACCGATCGCCCCTGAGACAATTTGGGCGCGGCCTTTCCGGAACGGGCCACTGCCCCGATGCAACCCGGCGACATGGGGCGCCGCGACCCTCTCCAAGTCGGGAAATACGCAATATTGCGGAGATCGGGCGGGTCTCGATGGACAAATTCCATCGGACGCGCGTCGCCGCGCGAATCGACGTGCGGCGGGACAGACAGCGGCGAAGCCCGGCCTGGTCGCGAGGCGGCCCTTGTTCAGCAATGCATCACGTTTTGCAGGCGCTCCTGGTGATTTGCGCGGGATCGAGTGTGGCAAAACCCACACGCTCTTTTTTTTTCGGAATGACGGGGCCGTTTCCGGCGTTCGTGTCATTGAAGCGCGGCATGAATCGCAATTTAATCTGTGCTCGCCGCAGACGTAGCGGCTCCACCACTCGATCGCGTGCGAGATCACCATGATCGCGCCGGCCATCCAGCGTGCGCCACGGACGTTGCTCCTGATCGGCGAGGACGAGCAGGGCCTGCCGATGGAGGTGGTCATGCTCGAGCCCGGCGTGTCGCGCCTGCACGATGGACTGCGCGCGTGGCTGGCGGCTGTGTTGCCGGATCGTCTCTCCTATGCGCTCGGCCTCATGCGGCCAACCGATGCCGATCCGCTCGGCGTGGCCGGATCGACGCTGATCGATGTCCGAATGAGATGGGCGGGGCTATGAGGATCGCCGCCGACGTGCGGGTCCCGGGCCGCCTCTCGATACCCTGAAGTCAACCGCGTTTCCGTGGATGGACGAACCCCGGATCGTGCAGCCCGTTCGCGCCGCCACGATGGAGGCGCGCGCTACTTCAGCCGCTTCGCCGCCTCCTCGACCAGGCTGAGGTCGGAATACTTCTTGACGTCCATACGCGACTTGATGAAGCCCATGTCCGCGACGGTGTCGACGTTGCGCTGAAGCGCCGCGAGGTCCGGCATCATGTTCGGATCGCGGTAATAGTCCTTCTTGGTAAACAACCAGCCGAACCGCTCGGGCGGGATCTTGAGCAGCTTGGAGGCGATCTTTGCCACTTCGTCGTGATTTTTCGGGTCGAGGTACCAGCGCTCGATCCGCAGCATGTCCTCCATGTAATCGACCAGCACGGCGCGGTGCTTGTCGATGAACGACTGCCGCGCGGTCCAGAACACGAACTGCGTGGTCCCCATGCCCTCGGTCTGGTCGTACAGCGGAAAGCCGATCTCGTTGAGCAGCGGATTGAGGGCGAACGGCATCACCGCCGTGACCAGGTCCGCCTTCTTCTCGTTCAACATCGCCGGCATGGTCGGGAACGGCGCCTCGATGACGGTGAAGTCGCGCTTGTCGATCAGGCCGTGCTTCTTCAAGCCTGCCTTCATGGCGATGTCGACGCCCGCGCCGATCGCATTGGTGGCGAGAACCTTGCCCTTGAGATCCTCGATCTTCTTGATGCCGGAATCCTTGCGGACGAAGAACTGGTTGCTGAAGTAGCCGGGAACGCCGTCGCGGAACTCGTCGCAGATGACGCGCAGGTCGCTGATGCCGGCGTTCTCGATCGCGATCCCGAGCGTCGAATAGGCGAGGTTGGCGATCTCCAGTTCGCCGTTGACCATGGCCGTGATCATCGGCGGCGTGCCCTGGTAGCGCACCGCCTCCATGACGTAGGACGTGCCCCAGTGCTTGGCGAGGTCCTTCTTCTCGACGATGAGCGGCTCCCAGTTGGAGACCGGGACCACATAGGAATTGCGGATCAGAAGCGGCTCGGCAGCAAGCGCCGCTCGCGCCGAGCACGACGGCGAGCACGGCGAACAGAGCTTTCAAGGCAGGCATTTTGTCCTCCTCGCACCAACGGCGTGTTTTTCAACCTATTAGATTGATTGTGAGAAATACCGGCGCAGTTGACAAGCGCAATTGCTACCCATTATCGGCGTCGACGCTCCTCGCCCGCACCGACGAGGGGATCGATGACGAGGTGATCGATAAGGTGCCGTTGCTGTCGCGCATGAGTCCGGGAGCGGCACTCGGCTGTCCAGCCGCTCGCGCCGACTATTTCCGCTGGCGGAAGAGGAGCGGAGCCGAAAGCGGATAAGGGCGGGCATCGCAATGGTGCTGCCGGTAAGGATTGAACTTACGACCTCTCCCTTACCAAGGGAGTGCTCTACCACTGAGCTACGGCAGCGCCGGGCCGGCGGCAAAATTCGCGAAAGTGCGAGGCGGCGGCGAGTGCCGGGTTCCTTGCCACAAGGGGGGAAACGGCGCAAGCGCGCTCGGTCCGGGCGATATCGCGGCCCTTGGCTTGCGCCGCATCACGGTCGTAGTCTCGCTTGCATGAGCGAAGGTCCCAGGAGCGCGGAGAAGGCGCGGCGGCAGCGCCGCCTGGGCGCGGCGCTGCGGGAAAACCTCAAGCGCCGCAAGGCGCAGGCCAAGGGCCGCGCCGCGGGCGCCGGCACCGAGGGCGCCCCCAAGTCCCACGATTCCGCCGGAATTGGCGCCGATAAGCGAGGCGGCTAGCGCGACACGGGGGAGGGGGCATGGATCGCATTCGCATCAACGGCGGCCAAAGGCTCGTCGGAACGATCCCGATTTCCGGCGCCAAGAACGCCGCCTTGCCGCTGATGATCGCGAGCCTGCTCACCGACGAGACGCTCGTTCTCGACAACGTGCCGCGGCTCGCCGACGTGAGCCTGCTGCAACGCATCCTCGGCAATCACGGCGTCGACATCATGGTGGGCGGCAAGCGCTCCGGCGAGACCCAGTACGACGGCTGGACGCTGCACATCTCGGCCGCCAACATCATCGACACCACCGCGCCCTATGAGCTCGTTTCGCGCATGCGCGCGAGCTTCTGGGTGCTGGCGCCGCTGGTCGCGCGCATGGGCGAGGCGAAGGTGTCGATGCCGGGCGGCTGCGCCATCGGCACGCGTCCGGTCGACCTGCTCATCATGGCGCTCGAGCGGCTCGGCGCCGAGATCGAGATCGATCGCGGCTACGTCATCGCCCGCGCCCGCAACGGGCTCAAGGGCGGCGAGATCGCCTTTCCCAAGGTGACGGTCGGCGGCACCCATACCGCGCTGATGGCGGCCTCGCTGGCGCGCGGCACCACCGTGATCGAGAACGCCGCGCGCGAGCCCGAGGTCGCCGACGTCGCCGCCTGTCTCAACAAGATGGGCGCCAGGATCGCCGGCGCCGGCACCTCGCGCATCGTGGTCGAGGGCGTGCCCAAGCTTGCCGGCGCGCGCCACCGCGTGCTGCCCGACCGCATCGAGACCGGGACCTATGCCATGGCCGTCGCCATGGCCGGCGGCGACGTGCTGCTGGAAAACGCGCGCGCGGAATTGTTGCAGGCGGCGTTCGACGTGCTGGTGCAGGCGGGCGCCGTGGTCAGCGCCACCAATACCGGCGTGCGGGTCGCGCGCAACGGCGCCGGCCTCGCCCCGGTCGAGGTGACGACCTCGCCGTTTCCGGGCTTTCCCACCGACCTGCAGGCCCAGCTCATGGCGCTGATGACGCGGGCGAAGGGGACCTCCCGCATCACCGAGACCATCTTCGAGAACCGCTTCATGCACGTGCAGGAGCTGGTGCGGCTCGGGGCGCATATCCACCTCGACGGCGAATGCGCCACCATCGAGGGCGTGCCGACGCTTACCGGCGCGCCGGTGATGGCCACCGATCTGCGCGCCTCGGTCTCCCTCGTCATCGCCGCGCTCGCGGCCGAAGGCGAGACCATGGTCAATCGCGTCTACCACCTCGACCGCGGCTTCGAGCGGCTGGAGGACAAGCTCGCGGCCTGCGGCGCCGCCATCGAGCGCATCAGCGGATGATGGGGATCGTCGGCTTCACCGCCAATGTTGGTTCGCGCCGCTGTCACCCTGACGCTCGCGCTTGCGCTCGCCGGCGGCGCCGGCGCGCAACTGCTGGATTGCCGCGGCGGCCAACACGCCACCCAGGTGGCCGAGCTGATGTTCGGCCGCAAGATCGGCAATCGCATCGGTGTCAGCGAGACGCAATGGAGCCGTTTCGTCGACCGCGAGATCGTGCCGCGCTTCCCCGACGGGCTCACGGTGTTCGATGCGTCGGGCCGCTGGCGCGACCGGACCAGCAACCGGATCGTGCGCGAGCCGAGCAAGATCGTGCAACTCGTGCTCCCGGGCGCGCCCGAGGATGTCGCCCGGCTCAACGAGATCGTCGCGGCCTACAAGCAACGTTTCAAGCAGCAATCGGTCGGTGTGATCGTGCGGCCGGCCTGCGTGTCGTTCTAGAGCGGGATGATTTCTCTTCGAATTCATCATCCCGCTCTAGGTCTTTGTTTTGCGCGTGATCTTTTCCGAAAACCGGTTCCCACTTTTCGGCATCACGCGCTAGGCCCGGCTGCCGCCGCGACCCCCATCGGGCGGGCGTTTCCTGGCTTGCGCCGGGGCCGGCCGCTTCCTAACTACCTGCGTACAACACAAGCGCGACAGGACGGCAGGGAGCGCGTGCCATGGAGCCGGTGAAGTTCATCGCCCTCGACCGGGACGACCTCGAGGTCGTGTCGACCCACCTCCAGGATGCCCTCGTCAAGGTTGCCGACGTCCTGTGGCGCCCAGGGGAAAAGCGCGTGGTGGTGGCGCTCGACCGCTTCGACTGGCCCTCGGCCGAGAGCACCAACCCCGAGCTCAGGCGCTGCCGCTCGGCGCTGCGCTTCGAGCGGGTCAATTGCTGCAAATGCCGCAACGTCAACCCCGCCGGCAAGAACGCGGTGCTCAACCTGCTCGCCGTCGAGTTTTCCGAGACCGACCCGCCCGCCGGGGTAGTGTCGCTCATTTTCTCCGGCGGGGCGGTGCTCCGCCTCGAGGTCGAATGCCTGGAAGCCGAGCTCGCCGATCTGGGGCCGTCCTGGCCCGCCGCGGTGCGGCCGGTTCATGTCGACGACCCGGCCGACCTGCGGGGTTGACGGCCTCTTCGGCCCACGCCATTGAGCGGTGACCCGGCCCCACATGGTCCGCTAGATCGGGATGACTTGTTTTCGAATCGTCATCCCGATCTAGCTCCTTGTCTGAGCATGATCTTTTCCGAAAACCGCTGCACACTTTTCGGGATCATGCTTTAGAGCGCATCGGAATGCGCTCTAGCTCTTTGGTTCTGCGCATGTCCTTATCGGAAAACCGGTTCCCACTTTTCCGGAACATGCGCTAGGACAGGGCCATGCCGATCCGCCTCGACCGCCGCGCCCCCGATTTTGCCGCGTCCTTCCGTGCGTTTCTCGCCACCAAGCGCGAGGCCGCGGCTGACGTCGAGACGGCCGTGCGTGCGATCATCGCGGAGGTCGCGGCGGGCGGCGATGCCGCCTTGATCGAGCTCACCCGCAAGTTCGATCGCATCGATCTCGGCGCAATCGGCCTCAAGGTGGCGGCCGCGGAGATCGAGACCGCCTACGCCGCCTGCGACCGCCGCGCGCTCGATGCGCTCACGCTCGCGCGCGATCGCATCGAGGCCTATCACCGCCGGCAATTGCCCCACGACGACCGCTTCACCGACGCGCTCGGGGTCGAGCTCGGCTCGCGCTGGACCGCGATCGAATCGGTCGGCCTCTACGTGCCGGGCGGCACCGCCGCCTATCCGTCCTCGGTGCTGATGAACGCCGTGCCGGCCAAGGTCGCCGGCGTGCCGCGGCTGGTGATGGTGGTGCCGGCGCCGGAGGGCAAGCTCGCCCCGCTGGTGCTGGCGGCCGCCAAGCTCGGCGGCGTCGACGAGGTCTATCGGGTCGGCGGGGCGCAGGCGGTGGCGGCGCTCGCCTACGGCACGCAGACCATCGCGCCGGTGGTCAAGATCGTCGGGCCCGGCAACGCCTATGTGGCGGCGGCCAAGCGCCTCGTCTTCGGCAAAGTCGGCATCGACATGATCGCCGGCCCCTCCGAGGTGCTGATCCTCGCCGACAAGACCGGTCACCCCGACTGGATCGCGGCCGACCTTCTCGCCCAGGCCGAGCACGACACCAGCGCCCAGTCGATCCTGATCACCGACGATGCCGAGCTCGCGCACGCGGTCGAGCAGGCGGTCGCCGCGCAGCTCGCCACGCTGCCGCGCGCCGCCATCGCGGGCGCCTCCTGGCGCGATTTCGGCGCCATCATCCTCGTGGGCGGACTCGACGAGGCGGTGCCGCTCGTCGACGCGATCGCGCCGGAGCATCTCGAGATCGAGAGCGCGGATGCCGAACGGCTGGCCGGCCGCATCCGCAATGCCGGCGCGATCTTTCTCGGTGCCCACACGCCGGAAGCGATCGGCGATTACGTCGGCGGCTCCAATCACGTGCTGCCGACCGCGCGCTCGGCGCGCTTCTCCTCGGGACTGGGCGTGCTCGACTTCATGAAGCGCACCTCCATCCTCAAATGCGGACCCGCTCAGTTGCGCGCGCTCGCCCCCGCCGCGATCGCGCTGGGCGAGGCCGAGGGGCTCGACGGGCACGCCCGTTCGGTGGCGATGCGCCTCAACCGGTAATGACCATCTCCCGCATGCGCGCCGTGGCGCCGACGCGGTGTGCGCGATGAGCCGCCAGGACCGCGCGTCGAGCCGGAAGCCGCATCGCCTCGTTGCGGTGACGCTCGACGAGAATTCGATCGGCCGCTCGAATCCCGACGTCGAGCACGAACGCGCGGTCGCGATCTATGATCTGCTCGAGGACAACACTTTTGCGCCCAAGGACGACGACGCGGGGCCGTTTGCGTTGCATCTGAGCATCACCGGCAGCCGTCTCGTGTTCGACATCCGCCGCGCGGACGGCACCCCGGTGATCGCGCATCTGCTCGCGCTGTCTCCGCTGCGGCGCATCGTGAAGGACTATTACACGGTCTGCGACAGCTACTACGCGGCCATTCGCACTGCGACGCCCGACCGCATCGAGGCGCTCGACATGGCGCGCCGCTCCCTCCACGACGAGGGCTCCAATATCCTGATGGAGCGATTGGCGCGCAAGGTGAGGCTCGACTTCGACACGGCACGGCGCCTGTTCACCCTGATCTGCGTGCTGCATTGGAAGGGATGAAGCCGACGCCGCCGCTGCAACGGCCGCAGGCGGTTTTGTTCGCCTGCGGGCTCAATTCCGTGCGCTCGCCCATGGCGGCCGCCCTGCTGCGGCAGATGTTCGGCACCTCGCTTTATGTCGGCTCGGCGGGCGTGCGCAAAGCCGAGCTCGATCCGTTCGCGGCCGCGGCGATGGAAGAGATCGGCATCGACATCAAGGCGCACCGGCCGATCACCTTCGAGGAGCTCGACGACCTGGAAGGACTCAACTTCGACCTCATCGTCACCCTCTCGCCCGAAGCGCATCACCGGGCGCTCGAGCTCACGCGCACGCTCGCCGCCGGCGTGGAGTATTGGCCTACGGCTGACCCGACCGCGATCGAAGGCAGCCGCGAGCAGCGGATGAACGCGTACCGAGAAGTGCGCGATCAGCTGCTGGCGCGAATCAGGGCGCGGTTTGCGCTTCACCAGCGCGGCAACGAATGACGAAAACGATAGTCGGCAGTTGTCGGATCGGCGTGATTCCGCTAGTTTTCGCGCCGTCGGGAGGGCGTATCCGGCCGTCCCGTTGCAAATGCCGGGTAGCGGATGGCAAAAGAAGAACTTCTGGAATTCCCCGGGGTCGTGACGGAACTGCTTCCGAACGCCACGTTCCGGGTCAAGCTAGAAAACGAACATGAGATCATCGCTCACACCGCCGGACGCATGCGCAAGAACCGCATCCGCGTGCTCGCCGGCGACAAGGTCCTGGTCGAGATGACTCCCTACGACTTGACCAAGGGTCGCATCACCTACCGGTTCAAGTAATCGGCGTTGCCTTTGGTCCACATCTCCGTCATGCAGCCGCGGCGCAATCAACCATGATCGGCCGGCCCAAGCTGGTGCTCGCGTCCGGCTCGCCGCGCCGCGTGTCGCTGCTCAATCAGACCGGTATCGATCCCGACGCGCTGCGCCCCACCAATATCGACGAGACGCCGCTGCGGGGAGAGCTGCCGCGCGCCTGCGCCAACCGACTCGCGCGCGCCAAGGCCGAGGCCGCGCTCGCTCAGGTGCACGCCGACGAGGAGCTCAAGGGCGCCCATATCCTCGCCGCCGACACCGTCGTGGCGGTCGGCCGGCGCATCCTGCCCAAGGCCGAGCTGATCGACGAGGCCGCCCAGTGCCTGCGGCTTCTCTCCGGGCGCAATCACCGCGTCCACACCGCGATCTGCCTGGTGACCCCGAACGAGGCCTACCGCCAGCGCCTGGTCGAGACGCGCGTGCGCTTCAAGCGCCTGTCGCACGAGGACATCGAGACCTATCTCGCTTCCGGCGAATGGCGCGGCAAGGCCGGCGGCTACGCCGCGCAGGGCATCGCCGGCAGCTTCATCGTCAAGATCGTCGGCTCCTACAGCAACGTGGTGGGGCTGCCGCTCTACGAGGTGACCACGCTGCTCTCCGGCGAGGGCTATCCGATCCGGGCGGGCTGGCTCGACGCGGTCTGACGCTGGCGGCTTCTCCCTCGCTCACCATATCAACGCCATGTCCGAGCGCGCCGAAGCTCCAACCGGCTCAGGCTGTTTCGTCGCCCGACGCCCGTCAGCACGTCGGAAAAATACGGTTCGGTGGACACGACGGCGACCCTGGCCTGCTCCGGATGGAGCGAGCCGACGAGGTCGAGACCGCGCAGGCCTTCGTGGCTCAGCACCGCAAAACCGGCATATGGTCCCGCCATGTCCTCCAGCGGCTGGGCGCCCAGGAACAAGGGCGCGGCCGACACCCGGCCGCCCGCGCAGGTGAACGTGGCGCCGAGATGATGGCCCGTCAGCAGCCAGGCCCAGGCTTGGCCGCGCGCCGGCTCGCCGAAGATCGCAATCCAATAGTTCGCCGATCCCATGCTCTCGATGGCGCTGCGTCCGGCCCTCGGCCGCGGAGGATTGTGCTCCAGGTATTGCAGCTCCCCGGCCCGCAGGATGTCGTCGTGGCGCATGATCTCCGCGATCTTGTGGTAGCCCTGGCTGCTCGTCGATGCGCGCAGCAGATCGTGGAAGCGCCGCTTGCTTTCGACGCCGAGCGCGCCGACGCTGATCCCGACCCGCGCAACGAGCGCGACCGGCAGGTTGCTCCACGACGTCCTTTGATCGGCTTCGAGCGGAAAGGAGACGGCCTGCCGCGCCGCTTCGTCGAGGGATGCGACAAAGGCAGCGGCGGCGTCCCGCATGCGCCACGCCGAATCCATGTCCGCACCGGAAGGGGGCTGGCCGGCGCTCTCCGCAACGGCTTGGCGCAGCTGCTGCGCCAGCAAGACGGCAGCGGCGATGCTCAATCCGAAATGTCGTCGGTGCATGGCGCCTCTCGCTCTCGTCTCGAGTGACGTGCTGAGCTGAGCTTTTGGTCGCGGGCAGCCTAGTTCTTGGTCGACCAGATGGACATGGGCGGATCACCGCCTTGTCATTAAATCCTCGTAAGAAACGCTCCGACCGGCCACATGCTTCGCCCCGGGGCTGTGAGCCCAGGCTGATGACACCGCCCGAAGCTCCCGGCTTGGCTCGCTGCCACAGCGCCCTGTCCCGAGCGACTTGTCGGAGCAAACATCGGCGATGCGAGTCGTTCCCAAAGCGGGCTCAACTCTTCATGTGTCCGAATGTGTCCGAGCCGTGCGGCAGGCCCCGCTCGTGAGCCTCAACTTTACGGCCCTGGCGCTTCGCCCCGCCGCGTCTGGACAGGCGGAAATCGGGCCTTTATAACGCCCCGCGCTTCTCCGCCGCCCGGTGGGCGCGGCGCCCAGGTAGCTCAGTTGGTAGAGCACTGCACTGAAAATGCAGGTGTCGGTGGTTCGATTCCGCCCCTGGGCACC
>CAVWXY010000007.1:0-141337 GCA_963758945.1 uncultured Alphaproteobacteria bacterium
GACGCAGCAGCATCACCAGAACCATGCCACATGGGAGTGCAAATATCATGTGGTTTTCATCCCGAAATACCGCAAGAAAGCGATTTTCAGCATGATCAAGAAGCGTCTGGGCGACGTGTTCCATGAATTGGCGCGACGGCGCGAAAGCAAGATCGAAGAAGCCCATCTGATGCTCGATCACGCGGGACGAGGATATGATCAGAGCCTACATCAAGAACCAAGAGATGCAGGATCGCGAACTGGATCAGCTCTCAATGATCCCATAGTCCCATCCCAAAAGTAGCAGAGTCCTTTAAAACCGCTTTTCACAGTTCCATCAAACCACCAGCTTAGCTGGTGGTTCTTGATTTTTTTGGTGCCTTGCGCGGCTGCGATATTGCGAGCGCCTGCTCAACAAGACGGCGAATTGCTTCGGGACGCGACAACAACTGAGCATCTTGACGCCCGATCCAAGCATCCAAAGCGGCAAGCTGGGCCGGCTGTAAGCGTACCCCAGGACGCTTTACCCTACCCGTTGCTGGCGGTCCCCTTTTCTTGAGTGGTCTTGCGGATTGACGCCCCATGTAAAACCGTGATATCATGATAATTAATCACATGACGGTGCCGATGACCAATTCCAGCCATAGCATAAATCTGCGCGGCGCTCGCCTTGGCGTGTCAGTCAACAGCTAGGAGACGAGCAAATGTCCACGAGTTCGCGTCCTCGGCTGAAAGCTCGGCAGTCCTAGATAGATGTCACGTCGAAATTGTTGAGCTGGCAGGCACGTACGTGCGCACTGCCGGGAGCAAGTCGGTTGCAATCCTCAACGGGACCGAACTTTGTCTGGTTGAAGACTTTGCCGCGCGCCATTTTCGTCGCTCGGGGTTTGAGGCAACGTTTCTCCAAAGCGCGCCATTGCACGTGTTGTTTGGTGTGTATTTCTGGTTGGTGATTCAAGATCGCTGCGACCGCCGGGTCCGAACTGTGGGTATTTTGGATCGCCATCCTGGAACAGCGGCGACCCAGCGAGGTCATATGGATACAACTCCCGTCAGACTTTGGGAGTCCGGATTACTCCCGTCGTCGGGCCAAGGCCATCACGAAGCATCTGTCAGCCATCGGGGAAACAACCAGCAGAGCTGCTTGAACTGTTTGACAATTGGCTAGCACCAAAATAAGCCTGAGACAATACCTTTGGGCACATCGCCGCAGAGTCCATTGAGACGGCGAGAAAGCTGATCGAGCTCATTCCGCCAGTTATTCTCAAAACCGTGCTTGGGTATCTGGTCCTGAATTACTGGGGACACTACTCGGGGTGGACCAACCTGCTGGTCTATCGGGCAAACCAATGGTTTTTGGCTGAAGTTAAATCGTGGAGCGACAAGCTGAACGACAACCAGAAACGTTGGATTGAGGATAATCATCGCTACCTTCATTTGCCGTTCA
This sequence comes from uncultured Alphaproteobacteria bacterium, assembly GCA_963758945.1. GTDB lineage: Bacteria > Pseudomonadota > Alphaproteobacteria > Rhizobiales > Xanthobacteraceae > VAZQ01. Next base: position 1,427 of record CAVWXY010000007.1, read on the forward strand.
AGCTCGTCCAAGTGCACAGGATAGAGTCTATGTCAGCGCCTGCGGGGTGAGGCGCACGCGTCCGACGCCCATGAAGCAAGAATTGCTCGCTTCTCGTTGAGCGGCGGTCTGCAGTTTTGGAAGTTCTGTAAGAAATGGTTCCAGATCGACGCGACTGGGCACCATCACAAAGCCCCCGTCGTCGGCACAGATCAAAGCAACACCGCTGACAAAGTCCAATGTGGCGGCGCATCGATTGAACCAGCGTGTCAATGCGCTGGTCCTGCTTAACTCTGCCTCCGAATTGTTAACAGTTCGCATTTGGCCAGTCGCAGATGAGACGCCTATTCGTTGTAGGTGCTGCACATCCGAAACTTCACAAGCATCGGGCTTGCCTTCCCCGGCTCGCGGGTCGAGCGCAGCGCCACTGCGCTTTACTGATGACACGGTTTGTTGAGAACCGCCCAGGCGATGCGAGCAAGCTTGTTGGCGAGCGCGATTGCCAGCACGTTGTGGTGCAGCCGCTTCTTGGCGGCTTCGATCCAGGACTTGAGCCCGTGGCGCTCCCACATCGTCGGCTTCACCAGCACGACCCGGGCCGCCTGCACGAACAGGACGCGCAGATAGCGATTGCCCTGCTTCGAGATTTTGCCCAGGATCGTGCGGTCTCCGGTCGAAATCTGCCTGGGCACCAATCCGAGCCATGCACCGAAGTCGCGCCCCTTCGAAAATGCCGCGCCATTGCCGATCGCGGCTACCGTCGCGCTCGAAATGATCGGTCCGATGCCAGGCACCGTCATCAACCGCTCGCATGCCGGATCCTGATCGGCCAATGCTTTGATATCGGTGGACACGCCTTCGATACGCTCGTCCAACCAATGCCAGTTGCCAGCCAGCTCCTCGATGAGATGCATCATGCGTGGCGACAGCACGTCAGAGCGGGTGGCGAGAATGTTTGGCAATGCCGTGCGCAGGAAGCGCAGACCCTGCCGCACCGCGATCCCGCGCTCCAGCATGAAAGCACGAATCTGGTTGATGACGCCGGTGCGCTGACCGACCAGCCGTTCACGCACCCGGTGCAGCGCCTGCAGGTCGAGCTGGTCTGTCGTCTTGGTGGCGACAAATCTCGTCGTCGGCCGCTCAACTGCCTCGGCGATCGCTTCCGCGTCGCGAAAATCATTCTTCTGTCCTTTTAAATAAGCTCGCACATATTTTGCCGGCATCAACCGCGCATCGTGGCCGTGCGATTGCAGCTTGCGGCTCAGATGGTGCGCGCCAACACAAGCCTCCATGCCGATTAGGCACGGCGGCATGTTGGCAAGCCGCGCTTCGACCTGGCCGCGCGACCATTTCTGCCGCAGCACAATCGCGCCGCGTTGATCAAGGCCGACAACGTGGAACGAATACTTGCCGATATCGATGCCCATCGTGGCAACTGTCGAGTTTGGTTTATTGAACATGGCGGTGCTCCTTGATTTGCAGCCCCGTCACAGCATCATATGCTGGAGGGGCTGGTCGCGCCGGCCGCACCATCCAGTTGGTCAGCGCGGGGGCTCTTCGCCGCCGTCCGCGTAATAGTCCTGAAGCACGACCTCTCGGCTTCCGCGTCGAGGTCCTTCCAGGCGCGATAGCGCGCCCACAGCTCGGCCGGCGACGGGAAGGCGTCCAGGCCCAGATTGGCTTCTCGCGGGGTGCTGGCGCCGGTGCGGTCGTGGAACACAAAGCCGCAATGAAGGCGCGAAAACTGTTGTCCGTATGTTGTCCCTCCCGAGAATTATTATCCGCGCGTAGCAATGATATTACCGATCCTGTCAGGGCTGCATCATTACTACGCGCGGACATGATTTTCACGGGCCGCGCATCAGCCCCCAAATGTAGGTGTGGTGGCTTTTTTGCCACAGTCACCAAGAAAACGATGATCGGTAAGTGATATTACTAAATCCCTAATTGAAAAGGTTCGAAGTGCCCTTCATAATATTTTTACTACTTTGGCATCCAGCATGGGAGGGGTCCTTGCTAAAGCTTCTTTTTTGCCGCTGTCGCGTCTCTCGCGATGGTTGGTGGCGCTCTTGCGGCCGATCTGCCTCGCAAAGAACCGGGGCTATTGGTACCCGGTTGGTAAAGCTTAAATAGGTAAACTTCCCTTCGGAAAAGGACCAGTCGTCGCTAGATACTAAATCCGTATTCCGTGTAAGGGGGGGTCGAAACAATGATTGTCGCCGCCATGATCGTATGCGCCTTGCTAGCGGCGGTCCTTTACGGGGTGAACGAGACGTTCGAGAGCCTGAGCTAGGTTCGCCAGCGCGGAACTTGCTTCCGTCTGTTAAGGCCGGGCCCAGGCCGCCCGGAGGGGGCCTTGTGCTTGGCAGCATAACTTCAGTAGAAGGGGAGCGTACCAACCCTCGCCAACATGCGCTTGCTGGTGTTTGCTTGGAAGGGGGCGTATTAGGTAGCGCACGAGTGGGAGTTCGGGCTATGGGTATGTTTCGGCGAAGAGTACAAATCACTACATTCCAGTTCATACCAACAACGTCGCCAAGAACGACTGGATCATCGTCTTGGAGGCGGAACGATCGTCGGCCCCTCGCCGAGAAGCTCCGATGGCAGTGGCCAGCTTGGAACGGAAAATCGTAAAGAAATTCAATATCCTGCTCAGAGCCAAACACTATCTCGTCGTGGACGGCTACGATCCGCGCATTCACGCACTGTATTTCTGTCCACAACTTTACAAATCTAACTCCGACGGAACTCTGGTCGCTCTGGAGGGCGAAGAAATCGGCAAGTTGCTTGCAAAGCTCGTTGAGGGTGCGGTGGCGCAGAAACAGCCCTGGTACGACCCGGCTGAGAAATCACCAAACAAGTCGATCATTTCCGCTACACCCCTGGCAGACTTGGACAGCGTTGTCGTCGATACCTCAGCTCGGAAACCATTACAGCTCGCGTTCTCGCGTACCGCCGAGGAGGATGCGCGCGAGTTCCCAGCGCCTCAAGGTGCGTCGCAGCCTGCAGCGCCGACAGAGCGTCCGGCACGTCGACTGCCGGGTCAGCAATCGATTCCCCGGATGACAAATCAGGCACATCACAGGCCGGCCCTCGCGCGTGATCATCGCGAGGCCGAACTGGCGTGAGTTCGCGGCGCAGGGTGAAGTGTCGCTGAGAAGGCCCAACGCGCGGGAAAGCGGCGGGCAAGTCTGAGCGGCCGATCGCCGGAGAGGGAGCTGCACCCTCTACATGACCGATCTACTGTTCGACCTTTGGCAACAATTCGCTGCGTTTGCGCCCACGCTTTTGGTGACTACGTCCAACCTCTTGAACTTCTAAATTGCGCTCCAATCGACCCTCTGCGGGCGAAACGAGATGAGGCGCGGCAGGCGCGCTGCTCGCCTATCCCAGCGGATCGCCGCGAACATCGCCAAGCTGCCCGAGCTGGCATCGCGCGCCTGCGCCGAGGAGGAATGACTGGGTGCTCTCGACAGGGCCTCGGCTATGCGTCAACCAACGCTCGCTTCGGGGTCCCTCAAACCCAAAAGCGAAACCCGGCCCCCGTAGGAAAACGAGGACCGGGCTAGAGATTTCAATGAAGAGGTGGCCGTCCTACAAGAGCTTACGGATATGGGCAATGGCCCGACGGGTTTATCCCCTGACTGTGATCGATACAAACCGTAGACGGAACATATGCTTTACCGTCTCGCTCAACAGCTGCGTTGGCGGGCGCGACAGCCCGTCTTGGTTGTGGTATAATTTGGTTGTGGGGACCCCAAAGACACTCCCGTCGGCGGCATGGATAAGCGCACCCTCAGCGAACGCGACATTTGCACCAAGTTCATCACGCCCGCGCTGCAACGGGCGGGGTGGGATGAGATGTCGCAAATTCGCGAGGAGGTGAGTTTCACTAAGGGCCGTATCATTGTGCGCGGCAGGCTCGTGACGCGCGGGCAGGCCAAGCGGGCCGACTATATCCTCTACTTCAAGCCCAACATCCCGCTGGCGCTGATCGAGGCCAAGGACAATTCCCACAGCGTCGGCGACGGCATCCAGCAGGGCCTCGATTACGCCAGCACCCTCGATATCCCCTTTGTGTTTTCCTCGAACGGCGATAGGCGTTGCGCTCAAACTCCATCGAGTGGCACGGTTGGGTCGCGGCCAGGACGCTATTGTCATGGGCGGCAAGGCTTGTCGCCGCCGCAAGGAAAAAAGCAATCGTTCTTACTTTACGCATATCGCACCGCTCCGCTAGCGAACTCCAGGCCAAAGGCTTGTGGCGGCGGCGACGACGCAGAACAATCTCGGCAATGCGTTGCGGAGGCTCGGCGCGCGCTAGAGCGGCACGGCGCGGCTGGAAGAGGCGGTGGCCGCCTATCGCGACGCGCTGAAGGAAAGGACGCGCGAGCGCGTGCCGCTGCACTGGGCCGACGACGCAGAACAATCTCGGCAATGCGTTGTGGACGCTCGGCGAGCGCGAGAGCGGCACGGCGCGGCTGGAGGAGGCGGTCGCCGCCTATCGCGACGCCCTGAAGGAATGGACGCGCGAGCGCGTGCCGCTGGACTGGGCCACGACCCAGAACAATCTTGGCGATGCGTTTACGAGTCTCGGCGAGCGCGAGAGCGGCACGGCGCGGCTGGAAGAGGCGGTCGCGGCCTTTCGCGACGCCCTGAAGGAAAGGACGCGCGAGCGCGTGCCGCTCCACTGGGCGACGACGCAGAACAATCTCGGCGGTGCGCTTGACGAGGCTCGGCGAGCGCGAGAGCGGCACGGCGCGGCTGGATGAGGCGGTCGCGGCCTTTCGCGAGGCCCTGAAGGAAAGGACGCGCGAGCGCGTGCCGCTCACTGGGCGACGACGCAGAACAATCTCGGCAGTGCGCTTGACGAGGCTCGGCGAGCGCGAGAGCGGCACGGCGCGGCTGGAGGAGGCGGTCGCCGCCTATCGCGAGGCGCTGAAGGAATGGACGCGCGAGCGCGTGCCGCTCGACTGGGCCGCGACCCAGAACAATCTCGGCAATGCGTTGACGAGTCTCGGCGAGCGCGAGAGCGGCACGGCGCGGCTGGATGAGGCGGTCGCCGCCTATCGCGACGCGCTGAAGGAAAGGACGCGCGAGCGCGTGCCGCTGCAATGGGCCACGACGCAGAACAGTCTCGAGACCGCTCTCAGGCTCCTGGACGAGCGCAAGCGGCAAACACCAAGAGAACCGCACGATAAGCGCAGAGGCTGAAGCGCGTCTCCAATCCAAGTAGAGTCCGGAAGTGGCACGAACCCTCGTGCCGGCTACCGCGCGGGTTGGTCCGGAAGTTGGGGTTGAGCTGCCAGTGGTGCGCGCGGGAGCATTGACCTTCCGCAATGGAAGGAAGACCGCCCGTGGCTAGCACGCCATCCTCAGGGCAGCCCGTGACCCTGAGCTGACTCCGATGGTCTTGGCCGGCCGCTGGACCCGGTTGCAAATTATCCGGCATACCCGCTGACTGATCCTTGCCAATTCGATATCCTGCGACTCGCCCGTGACGGGTGGCGCGAGTCATCGGCACACGCAAAGGCTCTAACGCGGTGCTTTGAATGCGGCGCTGGTTTCTGAGTTACAATTCGCAGGACCTTGCGTTGATGCAGGCGTTTGAAGCGACGCTGCGGCGCAAGGACGCCGATGCGCGTTTCTTTTTCGCGCCCAAGAGCCTGCGTGCCGGCGGCTTCTGGCTGCCTGAGCTTGCCCAGGAAATCGCCGAGGCAACAGCCTTCATCCTGCTGGTTGGCGAGAAGGGCATCGGCCCGTGGCAGGCGATGGAGTACTACGAAGCGCTCGACCGGCGGGTGAAGCAGCTCGACTTCCCGGTCGTGCTCTTGCTGCTCGAAGGTCAGCCAGCGCCGGGGCTGCCATTCCTGCGGCAACTGCACTGGGTGATCACCCCAGACGCCACATCCGAGAAGAGTCTCACCCTGGTCATGGAGGCAGCGGCCGGCGGCGGCGCGCCGCCAGGGGAATTGTGGAGGCACACCGCGCCCTATCGTGGCCTTTCCGCCATGACCGAATCCGATGCGGACTACTTCTTCGGCAGAGGTGGCGAAACCGCCGAAGTGATCGGCGCGCTTGCGGCGACGCCCGACAAGCTGCCAATCGTTCTTGGCAACTCCGGCGTCGGCAAGTCGTCGATTGCGCAGGCGGGCGTGCTGGCGGCGTTGATGCGGCAGGCCTGGCCTGAGACGGTGGAGGCTGCCGGGCGGTGGCCGCAAGCGTTCAGCGAGAGCCGCCACTGGTGCTTTCTCAGGCTCAAGCCCGGCACCGAGCCGGTGCGGGCGTTGATCGAACCGTTTCTCTGGACCTGGCAGTTCGACGCGGTTGATCCAAAGCGCGCAGAACTTTTATCAAGTTGGGTGAGCAGACTTATCGACGGCAAGGTCACTTTGCGGGACCTGCTCGACGCGACTGAAGCACGCTACCACGACGAGCTGCATCAGCCCAAGCCGCCGGCCTTTCTGCTCTACATCGATCAGGGGGAGGAGCTTTACATTCGCGCCGAGGAGCGTCAGCGTCACCGTTTCTCGGAGATTGTCGCGCGCGGACTCGGCGACCCGCGCCTGCGTGCAATGATGAGCATGCGGGCGGACTTTTTCGGCGACTTGATGAAGGACGAGGCGCTTTATGCCGTTCATCGCCTTATCAAAGTGCCGCCACTACGCGAGGCACAGTTGCGCGAGGTCGTGAGCCGGCCGGCGCAACTGCTCTCGGCACGGTTCGAGACCGAGGGGCTCGCGGACATCATCACCCGGCGGACGGCCGAGGACGCGGTCAAGGACGTGGGCGCCTTGCCGCTGCTGTCTTACACGCTCGACGACATGTGGAAGCACATGATTGAGCGCGGCGACGGAGTTCTGCGTCTTCCCGCTCAGTCCTTCGAGCTTGGGAACGTGCTGGTCGATCGCGCCGACACATTCCTCGCCTCCCATCCGGACGCGGAAGATCAGCTCCGCCGCATTTTCACCCTGAAGCTTGCCACCGTGCGCGAGGGCGAGGAGCCGACGCGCCGGCGCGCCTTCCGCTCTGAGTTCACAGAGGAGGAATGGCGGCTGGTGACCGAGCTTGCCGATCATCCCAACCGCCTGCTCGTCACGGCAACACCCGAGGGCAGCGAGGCATACGCCGAGGTGGCGCACGAGGCGATCTTCCGGCGATGGGGCAAGCTGCGCGATTGGATTGCCGCGGAGCGCGAGTTTCTCGCCTGGAAAGCGGGGCTCGAAGCGGCTCGCCGCGCCTGGCAAGGGACCTCCGACGATTCGAAAGACGACGCGCTGCTGATGGGCGTGGCGCTGGCGCAGGCCCAGAGCTGGCTTGGAAAGCGCAGGGAGGATTTGCCCGTCGTCGATCGGAATTTCATCGATCAAAGCACTAAGCGCGAGAGCAAGGTGAGAGCCCGGGCGCGGCGGGCTCAGGCCCTCATCTACGTGCTGTTGGTCGGGATCATCCTTGGGCTCATCGGCCTTATCAATCGAGCGTATATCGAAGAGCAGGTGAACTGGTACTGGACGATGCGGCCCTACATGGTCGCGCAGGTTCGACCCCATGTGCTCAGCCCCGATGCTGAGCGGGCGCTGAAGCCGGGACAGGCTTTCAGGGAATGCGCCAAGGATTGTCCAGAGATGGTTGTGGTTCCGGCGGGCGAGTTCATAATGGGATCGCCCCCCACGGAAAAGCGCCGGATGCCGGATGAAGTCCCCCAGCACAGGGTCACGATTGCGAGGCCATTCGCGGTCTCCAAGTATGACGTGACGTTTAACGATTGGGACGCCTGCGTGTCGGTCGGCGGCTGCCCACGAGAAGGCCGGGCGGGCGATGTCGACTGGGGACGAGACACACGGCCCGTCATTTATGTGAGCTGGGACGATGCCCAGCAGTATGTGGCCTGGCTCTCTCAGATGACCGGCAAGCCCTACCGGCTGCTCTCCGACGCCGAGTTCGAATACGCGGCGCGCGCGGGGACGCAGACGGCCTATCCGTGGGGCGACGACATCGGCGAGAACAACGCCAATTGCGTCGGCTGCGGCAGCCAGTGGACCGGGTCGGCCGGTACCTGGCAAACGGCACCAGTGGGTTCATTCGCCGCCAATCGGTTCGGTCTTCATGACATGGTTGGCAACGTCTGGAAGTGGGTCCAGGACTGTTATCACCCCAATTACAACGGAGCACCCACTGATGGTTCAACGTGGACTGGTGGAGATTGCACCGCCCGCGTCATCCGCGGCGGTTCCTGGGGCGGCGGGCCTGAGTTTGTCCGCCCGGCCTTCCGCGACAGGAGCTCTACCAATGACCGGAATTACACCCTGGGCTTCCGGGTCGGCCGGACGCTTGTTGTTCCTTGAAGCTTTGACTCTTTGACTTTTGGCGGTTTGGGGGCGAAGCCCCCATACTGGTTAACGGGCACCGTTTTCACGTATCCGGCGCGCCGCACGGCGCTTCACCGTGGCGTCAGGTCTTGCTTCAGACGGCCGTGAGATCGGAAACACTTCGCGAACGTATGCTAGTAGTGACTGGCAGAAATCGTCCGCAGAGGGCGGCAACGATCGCCGCTTATCCCACGCGATCGCATAAGCTTCGCGCAACGGCTTTCCCCGGTAGGCGAGGCGAACGATTTGCAGATCGTAGCGATGGGTGGGCATGACCGATGGTACAATCGCGACGCCGTGACCGGCCTCCGCGAGCGCCAGCAGGGTGTGAGGGGTGCGGCTTTCAAACGCAATGTTTGGCTTGAACTCAGCGACGCGGCAGGCGGCGTCAAACGCCGCGCGCACGGCGAAGCTGCTATCGAGGAGCAGGAGCGGGTACGAAGCGAGGCTGCGAACGTCCTTCGTTGCGCTATCCGCGAGCTTAAGAGTACGATTGCAGGCCGCAACAAACTCCAGCGACGGCAGCCAAATTGTCTCGAACGAAAAATTGCCGGCCTGAATTGCTCCCGCCGTGCTGATCGCGACGTGAACCTCGCCGCGTTCGAGCATCGCCATCAGCGAAGCCCCAACCGCCTCTGTTAACTTGATCTGCACGTTCGGGCGACGTTTCGCGTAACGTGCCAGGAACACCGACAGAACGCCATCGATGGTTTGCGGCGTGGCCGCCACCTTCAAAACGCCAGCGTCGGGCCGTCGTAGCAGTTCGGTCTGCTCGGTGAGCGAGCCGAAGGCACCAAGGATGCCGCGGCAATGCCCAAGGAGCTGCTCGCCTTCGCCGGTCAGCACCAAACGCCGGCGAACGCGATCAAACAATCTGATGCGGAGCTCGTCTTCCAGGTCTTGGATTTGGCGGGAGAGCGCAGGCTGCGCGATTCCGAGCCGGACAGCCGCCTTGGAGACGGTACCCTGCTCGGCGACAGTAACGAACGTTCGCAAATGGCGCAGGTCCATGGGTCAATGACCTTATGCCGTTCCAGCATAAAGTCCAGAGCAATAATATATTGGACGAATAATTAGCTTGAGCCGATGCTGTCCGTCGCGACCAGGGAGCTAGTGATGAAGCCGATCTGCCTGTTACTGGTACCCATCGTCATCCTTTCGTTCGCGACCACGGACGCCGGTGCCGAGAGCTGGCCCACAAAACCGTTGCGCGCCGTCGTGCCCGTCGGTGCTGGAAGCTCCACCGACATCATCCCGCGCATCGTGTTCGAGCAGCTCTCGCAGCAGGTCGGGCAGACCATCATCGTGGAAAACCGCCCCGGAGCCGGCGGCACCATCGGCGCGACATTCGTCGCCAAATCGGAGCCGGACGGCTACACCATTCTGGTCAGCGGGGCGATCCATACGATCGCGCCGGCGCTCTATCCGAAGCTGACCTACCATCCCGCGCATGATTTTGCGGCAGTCGTTGCCCTCGGCATCTCACCGAACGTGCTGGTTGTTTCGCCGGCGAAAGGCTTCAAGACCGTTGGCGATTTCGTTGCCGCCGCGAAAAGCAGGCCCGGCACGTTCAACTTCGCTTCAGTTGGTGTTGGAAGCGCGACGCATTTGAGTGCGGAACGGTTCCGATCCAGCGCCGGAATCCACGCTGTACACGTTCCCTTCAAAGGCGGCGCCGAGGCCGTGTCTGAACTGATTGCCGGGCGCGTCGACTTTTTCTTCGGCCCGCCCGCGCTGGTGCTGCCGCACGTCCGCGAGGGCAAGCTCACGGCGCTGGTGGTGAATGGCACCAGCCGCACGCCGGCTTTGCCGGACGTTCCGACGACGCAGGAGGCCGGCTTCAAAGACGCGGAATACCCGATCTGGTACGGGCTGTTTGTGCCAGCAAAGACGCCACGCGATATCGTCAACAGGCTGCACAGCGAGACGGTCAAAGCGCTGCAAGCGTCCAAGGTGCGGGAGCGGATCGCTGCGCTCTTCGTCGATCCGATGGTCATGACGCCGAACGACTTCGACGCGTATGTCCAAAAGGAGATCGACCTCAACGCGGCGCTGGTCAAAGCTGCCGGCATCAAGCCGGACTGAGGTCTGGCGGGCGCTCGTTGCACATTTCAGGACCGTCGCGCTTGGCCATCACAGACACAGCGGTCAGCTTCGACGATAGCGCCGCCTATGAGCGCTTTGTCGGGAGCTGGGGCCGTGCCGCCGGTGCCATGTTCCTCGATTGGCTGGCACCGCCCGGTGGCGCGAGCTGGCTTGATATTGGTTGCGGCGCGGGGCTGTTCACTGAATTGATCCTCGACACCCGCTCTCCCGCAGCCGTGTTCGCGATCGACGCGGCGGCGGCACAGATCGAGCACGCCGGCCGCAAGCCGGTGGCCCGGCGCGCGAACTTCCAGGTCGGCGATGCGCGAGCGCTGCCCTTTCCCGACGCCACCTTCGACGTCGTCGCCTCCGCCCTGGTGATAAACTTCATTGCCGACCGCGCGCGCGCCCTGTCCGAAATGCGTCGCGTTACGCGTACCCATGGCGTGGTCGCCGGGTATGTCTGGGATTTCGGCGAGGAACTTTCCCCAAGTGGCCCCTTTCGCGTTGGGATGCGCGAGGTCGTCGCTGACCTGCCTGCACTGCCGGGTAGCGAGGACTCGAGCCTGGGCGCGCTTCGCGCGTTGTTCGCGCGCACAGGACTTGAGGAGATCGCCACCAGAACCATCGAGGTGACGGTATCATTTCCCAACTTCGACGACTTCTGGCTTGCTCAAACGCCGAGCTATAGCCCGATGACCAAGATGATCGCCGCGATGACAACAAGCGAACGAGCCAAATTGACCGAAGCGGTGCGCGCCCAGGCGCCGATCCGCGGAGACGGCAGGATCGAATATCGTGCACGTGCGAACGCCATCAAGGCACGGGTGCCTGGACGACCTATGGGTCAGCAGAAGTGAATGTCCATATGGCGGTGAAGCCCAGGGGAAAGATCAACGTCTCCTATTGGCACGACTTGGACCCGTCGGGATGCCTGCCGGAATACCCGGCGAGAAGCGCCTCTGAACGGATGCTCGCCCGGTCTCCTGAGTGGAAGAGCCACGGCCGCCCGGTGCGGCCCATCGCCCAACGCCTGATCGTCGCCGCCCGGTGCAAGTCGGCCTACGCGCCAATACCCATCGCCAGAACGCGCGCGACGTGGAGCGCCTCGCGCCCGGTGCCGTCCTTGATCTGCTGGCGACAGGAGGTGCCGTCCGCGACGATGACGGTCTCAGCCTCGGCCTGGCGCACCGCGGGAAGGAGCGCGAGCTCCGCCATCTTGAGCGAGACGTCGATGGTGTCGGCGCCGTAGCCGAAGGCGCCGGCCATGCCGCAGCAGCTCGAATCCACGCTTTCCACGCCCAAGTCGGGCACGAGCTTGAGCACCGCCTCGACCGCCGCCATGGCACCGAAGGATTTCTGGTGGCAGTGGCCGTGCAGCAGCGCGCGCTTCGCCACCGGCTTCAACGCGAGCCGCAGCGCGCCCTGCTCCGCCTCGCGCGCCAGAAATTCCTCGAGCAACAGCGCGCTCTCGGCCAGGCGGCGCGCATCGTCGCCCTTGACCAGCGCCGGAAGCTCATCGCGAAAACCGAGGATGCAGCTCGGCTCGAGGCCGACGAGCGGAAGTCCGCGCGCGCGCGAGGGCGCGAGCGCCGCGACGCAGCGCTCGGCTTCGCGCCGCGCCTCCTCGACCAGTCCGACGGCGAGGAAGGTGCGCCCGCAGCAGAGCGGACGGCGGCCGCCGTCGGACGCGGCCGGCAGGTGGATCCCGTAGCCGGCGGCCGCGAGCACGGCGAGCGCGGCCTCGACGTTCTCCGGCTCGAAATAGCGATTGAAGGTGTCGGCGAAGAACACCACCTCGCGCCCGCCGCGCCCCGCGATGAAGGGTGCCGGCTCGCGCCATGCGTCGCTGCGCCAGCACGGCACGCTCCGCCGCGCGCTCAGGCCGGCATAGCGCTCCGACCATTGGCGCAGCCGCGGCCGCTCGTTGCGCAGGTTGGCGAGCCGCGGCCACTTCGCCGCGAGCGGCGCATAGCGCGGCAGGTATCCGACCAGCCGGTCGCGCAGGGAAAGCCCGCGCTTCGCCACGCGCGCCGCCTGCGCCTCGATCTTCATGCGCGCCATGTCGACGCCGGTCGGACACTCGCGCCGGCAGGCTTTGCAGGAGACGCAGAGCCGCAACGTCTCCGCCATCTCCTCCGAGGTCAGCGCGTCCGGTCCGAGCTGACCGGTGATGGCGAGACGCAGCGTATTGGCCCGCCCGCGCGTGACGTCGCGCTCGTCGCGGGTGACGCGGTAGCTCGGGCACATGACGCCGCCCCTAAGCGCGCGGCAGGCGCCGTTGTTGTTGCACATCTCGACCGCGCCCTGGAACCCGCCGCCGGCGCCGGGATAGGGCGACCAGTCGAGCCGGGTGCGGATATCGTCGGCGTGGTAATCCGCCCCGTAGCGGAAGTTGCGGCGGTCGTCGAACTTCGGCGCGCGCACGATCTTGCCGGGGTTGTAGAAGCCCCTCGGGTCGAAGCGGTCCTTGACCTCCTCGAAGGCGCGCACGAGCCGTGCGCCGAACATCCTCTCGTGGAATTCCGAGCGCACGATGCCGTCGCCGTGCTCGCCCGAATGCGAGCCCTTGTAGGCCCGCACCATGTCGAAGGCTTCCTCGGCGATGGCGCGCATGGCCTTGACGTCGTGCTCGAGACGCAGATTGAGCACCGGACGCACGTGCAGGCAGCCGACCGAAGCATGCGCATACCAGGTGCCGCGGGTGCCGTATTTCGCAAAGATGTCGGTCAGCTTCGAGGTATAGTCAGCCAAGTGCTCGAGCGGCACCGCGCAGTCCTCGACGAACGAAACGGGTTTGCCCTCCTCCTTCATCGACATCATGATGTTGAGGCCAGCCGTGCGCATGTCCGTGATCGCGGCCTGCAGCTTCGCATCGAACACGTCGACCACCCCGCCCCAGCCCGCACCGGTCTTGTCCCAGCCGAGCCCGAGATCGTCCATCAGCTCGTGGAGCCGCATCAGGCGGCGGAGATTTTCGTATTGGTCATCCTCGGCGAATTCGACGAACAGAATGGCCTCGGGGTCGCCGCGCACGACCGCGTCGATGGTGGGCTCGAACATCGCGATCTCGCGCGCGAGATTGAGCATGGTGCGATCGACGAGCTCGACCGCGATCGGGCCGAGCTTGACGATGTGCTTGGCCGCATCCATCGCCTCGAAGAAGCTGCCGAAATGACAGGCGCCGACCGCGCGCCGGCCGAGCAACGGCGCGAGCTTGAGCTCGATCCTGGTCGAAAAGCCGAGCGTGCCTTCGGAGCCGACGAGAATGTGCGCGAGATTGATCTGGTTGCGGCCGGGCAGCAGCGCGTCGAGATTGTAGCCGCCGACCCGCCGCTGCAGCTTGGGAAAATTCGCCTCGATCTCGTCCGCCTCGCGGGCGGCGAGATCGAGGAGCGCGCGCGCCAGCGGCACGAGCGGCGACCGCGCCGGCAGGTCGGAGAGATCGGGCGCCACGCAGGCGAAACGCGCCACGGCTCCGTCCGCCAGCACGGCGTCGACCGACAGGACGTTCTCGCGGGTATTGCCGTAGCGCAGCGAGCGGGCGCCACAGGAATTGTTGCCCACCATGCCGCCGATGGTGGCGCGCGAGGCGGTGGAAATATCGACCGGAAACCACAGGCCGTGGGGGCGCAGCCGGCGATTGAGCTCGTCAAGCACGATGCCGGGCTCGACGACGCAACGCCGGCCGGGGACGTCGAGCTCGAGCAGATGATCGAGATATTTCGAGCAGTCGATGACGAGCGAGGAATTGACGGTCTGACCGGCCTGCGATGTGCCCGCGCCGCGCGGCAGGACGCTCACTCCCTCCTCGCGCGCAAGCGCCAGCGTGTGCTCGACCTCCTTGGTCGAGCTCGGCGCCACAACTCCGACCGGCATGATCTGGTAATGCGAAGCGTCGGTTGCGTAACGCCCGCGCGTGAACGGGTCGAACGCGACATCGCCCAGGAGCTGTGTCCTGAGCCGTCGCTCGAGCCCCGGCATCACCGTGTCGGCCATCGTTGCGTCCTTGCCTCGTCGGCGGGATCGGTCTCGACGCGGCCCGATCCCACAGCCGCCATCCGCGCGCCTGGCCCGCGCATCCATCCTCTTCGAACGAGAATGGGTCGCGCCGAAACTAGGGCTTGTCCCGGTCTCGTAATATAGCGCGCCGCAAATCAGGCAAGGGGCCCGCGTGGTCAAGCCCTGTGATCACGAACAGAGTGCCGAGCGTTCAATTGCATTCGCTGCATTCCGCCAAGAGGCTTGACTGACCGTCGCATTCGTCCTTCATGGCGGCGAGTCGCGCGGCCGAGTGCCCCGAACCCGAAGTTCGCGCACAGCCGCAAAAAACCGTGCCTGCAAAGGACCTCCCGATGTCGAAGAATTCCTCCCGCGCCGTGGGCCGCCACTTCCTGCAGATTCCGGGGCCCACCCCGCTGCCCGACCGCGTGCTGCGGGCGATGGACACGCCGATCATCGACCACCGCGGACCCGAATTCGCCCGGCTCGCCAGGAAATGCCTGGACGGCATCAAGACCATCTTCAAGACCACCAGGCCGGTCATCATCTACACCGCCACCGGCACCGGCGCCTGGGAGGCGGCGCTGGTGAATACGCTCTCGCCCGGCGACCGGGTGCTGATGGTGGAAACCGGCCAGTTCGCGACGCTGTGGAAGCTGATGGCGGAGAAGCTCGGCCTGCGTCCGGAATTCATCAAGACCGACTGGCGCATCGGCGCGGATCCGGCGGCGATCGAGGAGCACCTGCGGCAGGACAAGAACAAAGAGATCAAGGCGGTCTGCGTGCTGCACAACGAGACCTCGACCGGCTGCCTCTCGCCGATCGCCGACATCCGCAGGGCGATCGACGCGGCCGGCCACCCGGCGCTGTTCTTCGTCGATACCATCTCCTCGCTCGCCTCCACCGACTATCGCCACGACGAATGGGGCGTGGACGTCACCGTCGGCGGCGCGCAGAAGGGGCTGATGCTGCCGCCCGGAATGTCGTTCAACGCTGTGAGCGACAAGGCATTCGCGGCGGCGAAGAGCGCGCAGCTGCCGAAGTCGTTCTGGGCCTGGGACGACATGCTCAACATGAACAAGATCGGCTTCTTTCCCTACACGCCGGCGACGCAGATGCTGCACGGGCTCGCCGAAGGCATCGCCATGCTGCACGAGGAAGGGCTCGACAACGTGTTCGCGCGCCATCATCGCCTGGCCGAGGCGACGCGCTGCGCGGTGCGCGCCTGGGGCCTGGAGATCATGTGCCGCGAGGCGAAATATTACTCTCCGACGATCACGGCGGTGATGCTGCCGGAGGGTCACGATGCCGATACGTTCCGCAACCTCGCGCTCGACACCTTCAATATCTCCTACGGCGCGAGCTTCGGCCGCTATGCCGGCAAGTATTTCCGCATCGGCCATCTCGGCGACGTCAACGACGGCATGCTGGTCGGCGCGCTCGGCATCACCGAGATGGCGCTGGCCATGGCGGGCATCCCGCACAAGCGGGGCGGCGTGCAGGCGGCGGTCGACTATCTGATCTCCGCGCACGCGACCCCGACGCGTGCGGCCGCGGAATAGACAAGTCTGATCATGTCGAAGCCTCGGTCCAAACAGCTGGTCGTGTGCATCAACAACGAGGGCTATCCGGCCTCGCTCGAGAAGCGGAAGATCTATGTCTCGCTTCGGGATCCCGTCGCGGAGAAGCGCGGCCTGCTGCGGATCATCGACGGGAGCGGTGATGATTATCTCTATCCAAGAATGTTCTTCCGCCCCATTGCATTGCCGCAGTCCGTCAAGAAGGCGGTATTGGCCGCTGCGTGATCGCCTACCTGTCCCGTGGCCCCTGTGTCCCGTTGGGCTCTTCAGAGCAGGCCGCTACGCGTGTTCCTCGACAGAGACCTTGACTGAGCGCCCGAGTGCCCGAAATGCCGCCTCGATCTGCTCCAGCCGCGATGCGTGATCGAGGCGGAACAGACGATCGACGGACTCCCGTTTCCAGTTCAGACGCCGACCTAGCTCCGCTCGAGTGATGCGATCTTCGCGCAGCGAGCGATACAGTGTGGCCTTCAACGTCATCATCAAGGGCAATTCCACGACGCAACCGCGCCGCGCCGCGCGCGGTGGCGCGGGAATTTCTTGCCCATCTGCAATGCGCGCCGCCAAAGCTTCCTCGATCGCGCCGGCGGCGCGGCGGATTGCGTCTGCCTTGTCCTCGCCGAAGGTCGTAACCTCTGGCAGGGCGGGGCAGGTGACGAGCAGGGTGCCGTTGTCGTCGGGTTCAAGCTTGATCAGGTAACGCAGCATCATTTCAGTCCCAAATCCTTGAGGATTTTGTTGACCAGTCCCGTGCCGAGCTCCTTACGGCTCCCGTGCATCGGAAGTTGGCTCTTCCGGTCGCCGCGTCGGACGGTCAGATGACCGCTGCCGCCCTTGTGACTCTCGAAGGTGCATCCCTTGGCGGCCAGCAACTTCTTGAGCTCTTGCGCGTTCATAAATATACGCTATTACACACTTCTGTTGAAGTTAACATAACTGTGGAGTTTAGGGCTTGTGGACCGCGGCGTGGGTCGGCACGCGCCATTTTCGGCGCGCGCTTATCCGCAAATCGGATAGACTGGACCCGACGTGCACTGATAAACGTCGCGTACGACGCACATAACATAGACGTCGGGTAACGGCGCGCGCCCCGGGAGGATATTCGATGAAACGGCTGCACTTTGCGGTCGCGACCGCGCTCGCGACGTTCGCGCTTCATGCCGGGGCCGCCTCGGCCCAGACCTACCCGAGCAAGCCGATCCGCATCGTCGTCCCCTTCGTCGCCGGCGGCGCCGTCGACACGCTCGCCCGCATGATCGGCGCCAAGCTCTCCGAGACGCTCAACCAGCCGGTCATCGTCGAGAACCGCCCCGGCGCCGGGGGCAATGTCGCGGCCGATGCGGTCGCGAAGTCGCCGCCCGACGGCTACACCATCCTGCAGAACACCAACGGCCAGGCGATCAGCCCCGCCATCTACCGCTCGCTGCCGTTCGACGTGGTGCGCGACTTCATCCCGGTGACGCAACTCGTCGCCTCCCAGCTCGTGCTGGTGGCGAGCCCGAAGCTTGCGGCGACCTCGGTGCCGGAGCTGATCGCGCTCGCCAAGGCCAAGCCGGGCGGCCTCAACTACGGCATGACCGGGGTCGGCAACCCCCTCCACCTGACCATGGAGATGCTCAAGACCATGGCCGGCGTCGACATCCAGGCGGTTCCTTACAAGGGCGACGCCGCCATCTTTCCCGCCCTCATCACCGGCGAGATCCAGGTCGCGGTCGTGCCGATGGCGACGACGCTGCCGCATGTCGCCGCCGGGACGCTGCGCGCGCTCGCGGTCGCCGGCGCCAAGCGTTCGGCGGCGCTGCCCAACGTTCCCACCGTCGCGGAGGCCGGGCTCGCCGGCTTCGAATCGTCGAGCTGGCAGGGCTGGTTCGTGCCGGCCAACACCCCGCGCGAGATCGTCGGCACCATACAGCGCGCGGCCAAGACCGCGCTGGCGGCGCCCGACGTGCTCGAGCGGCTGCGCATCACCGGCAACGAGGCGGTCGGTAGCACGCCCGAGGAGTTCGAGGGACGGTTCAAGGCCGACCTCGCGAAATTTGCCAAGATCGTCGCGGAAGCCCATATTCCGCAGCAGAACTGACGACGCTCATCCCGTCGTCCCGGGCTGTCGGCAGCCCGCGCGATGACGGGGCAAACGTCCGCCCCAAGGAGGCCGCCCGTGGATATTCAAGGTCTCGGCTATGTCGGCATTCGCGCGAAATCGCTCGAGGACTGGACCAGCTTCGGCACGAGGTTCCTCGGCATGCAGCTTGTCGAGAAGAGCGGCAGGAGCCTGGCGCTGCGCATGGACGACCGCAAGCAGCGCGTCGTGGTGAGCGAGGACGGCGGCGAGGGCGTGGCCTATTTCGGCTGGGAGGTGGCGGATGCCGCCGCGCTCGACGATTTTGCCGCCAGGCTGGAGCAGGCGGGCATCGAGGTGGCGCGCGGGTCGCGCGCGCTCGCCGACGAGCGGCGCGTCAAGGACCTCGTCGTGCTCGCCGATCCCGTCGGCAACCGCATCGAGATTTTCCACGGCGCCGAGACCGCGAGCGATGCGTTCAAGCCCGGCCGCTCGATCTCGGGCTTCCGCACCGGGCCGCTCGGCATGGGCCACGTCGTGCTGCACGTCAAGGATATCAACGACGCGGTGCCGTTCTATCGCGACGTGCTCGGCTTCCGGCTCTCCGACTACATGCTGCGGCCGTTCAACGCCTATTTCTTCCATGCCAATCCGCGCCATCACTCGATCGCCTTCATCGAGACCGGACGCAACGCCACGCACCATCTGATGGTGGAGCTGTTCAGCCTGGACGACGTCGGGCAGTGCTACGATCTGGCGCTCGGCGAGGAGGGCCGCATCGGAGTGACGCTCGGCCGTCACATCAACGACGAGGTGACCTCGTTCTATTCCAACTCGCCGTCGGGATTCATGGTCGAGTACGGCTGGGGCGGGCGCGTCATCGACGTCGACAACTGGCAGACGGAAGAGGTCACCTGGGGCCCGAGCATGTGGGGCCACGACCGCCTGTGGATGACGCCGGAAAAACGCGTCGAGGCGCGTGCGATCCGCGTCGAAGCCGCCGCGACCGGGCTGCGCAAGCCGGTGAACGTGATCGAGGGCAACTACAAGCTCGCCCCCGGCGTCTGCCCCTGGTGGGACGGTATGCTGCGGGGCGAAGCCGCGGAGTAGCACGCCACTTCCCCGGCGCCGCTCGGATGTCTGACGGCGGTTCAGGCCAGTCGCGGACCGCCTCGAGTCGCGCAGCTCGGCCATGCCCCTCGCCCTGCTCGGGTTTCGGTCCTAACTCCCGCCCGGTGCCGCATTTTCTTCTTCTTTGTCGTGCAAGGGCGAACCGGGGTTGGTGGGGAAGGAGTCCATGAGTCGTTCGGCAGCCGTCGCAAAGGGCGTCCAGTACGCCGCGCTACCTTACCGATTGATGGGCAAGTCCCGCACCGAAGTGATGCTGGTCACGTCGCGCGGGAGGCGGCGCTGGATCATTCCCAAGGGCTGGCCGCAGAAAGGCAGAGCGCCCCATCATTCGGCCGCGCGCGAAGCGTTCGAAGAGGCCGGTGTCGTGGGCGTGGTCGACAGCCGCTCCGTCGGATCGTTTCCCTATCAAAAGCGCCTCAAGAACGGCGGCGTCATCGACTGCGAAGTGGAGGTGTACGCGCTCAGGGTGCTGCGACAAAGCAAGCAGTGGCCGGAAAGCCGGCAACGCCAGGTCAAGTGGGTATCGGTCAAAGAAGCAGCCCAAACGGTGCAGGAGCCCAGGTTGAGCACGATCATCCGCCGCTGGGCACCGACGTCCGGCGACTGACGCAAAAACCAAAACGCCGCGTTGTCCGAATGGGCATTACCCTCGGGCCGTGCTGAACGAAAACGCTCACGGGAGGTGCGCCGTACCCGCCGCGGCTTTGAATTCGTCGCGGGAACGATGCGTGGGCACGCTTCGCTTTGCCCAACCTCCGGAGAGCGCTACGCGGCGAGCCGCACGTATTCGAAGTCGCCCGGCTTGTTGTCGATGCCGACGCGCGGCGGCGCGATCCAGCTCGCGAACTGGCCGGGCTCGAGCACCTGCACCATCAGGCTCTGGATGAAGTCGCCGTCATCCTTCGACGGCAGCCATTTGTCCCTCTCCTTGTTCCAGGTCGCGGAGTCGAGGAGCTGCCCGGCGGGGGTGGCCTCGATGTCCTTGAACTCTCCGATCTGGCGGTGGAACGCCACGTGCGGCAGTTGGAACCGGAAATTCACGCCGACCCGCTCGATGATCTTGTTCCAGCGGTCGAGGCCGCGCTGGCAGTCGGCGGTATAGTCGTCGCGCAGCCGCATGTTGATGGCGGTGAGCGCCGGCTCGTCCACGCGCTTGATCTCGCCGTCGACGAGCTTGAGCACCGGATAGGTCGAGTGCTCGAGCCTGTGGTCGTCCTCGATCTTGGTCTCCTGGAACCGGCCCTTGAGGCTGGCGTTGAACGCGTTCGCGGCGTTGGTCGAGACCTCGGAGCCGAACAGGTCGAGCGAAAGCGTATAGTGCAGATTGAGCTTCTTCTGCATGGTCGGCAGGTCGATGACGCCGAGGTCGCGGACCTTGCCGATGTCGGTGGGGTCCTCGATGCCGGCCGCCTTCATCGCCTCGCAGGTGCGCTGGATGGTGCGGCCGATGCCGGTCTCGCCGACGAACATGTGATGCGCTTCCTCGGTGAGCATGAAGCGGCAGGTGCGCGAGAGCGGATCGAAGCCGGACTGCGCCAGGCTTTCGAGCTGCATCTTGCCGTCGCGGTCGGTGAAGAAGGTGAACATGTGGAAGGAGAGCCAGTCCGGCGTCGCCTCGTTGAAGGCGCCGAGCATGCGCGGCTTGTCGGCGTCGCCGGAACGGCGCCGCAGCAACTCCTCGGCCTCCTCGCGCCCGTCGCGGCCGAAATACTTCTGCAGGATGTAGACCATGGCCCAGAGGTGCCGTCCCTCCTCCACGTTGACCTGGAAGACGTTGCGCATGTCGTAGAGCGAGGGCGCGGTCTTGCCGAGATGGCGCTGCTGCTCGACCGAGGCGGGCTCGGTGTCGCCCTGGATGACGACGAGCCGGCGCAGCATGGCGCGATATTCGCCCGGGACCTCCTGCCAGGCCGGCTCGCCGTAGTGGTGGCCGAAGGGGATCTTGCGGTCCTCCTCGTGCGGCGCCAGCAGAATGCCCCAGCGGTATTCCGGCATCCGCACGTAGTCGAACTTGGCCCAGCCCTTGGGATCGACCGAGACCGCGGTGCGCAGATAGACGAGCGAATCCTGGAAGCCGTTCGGCCCCATCTCCATCCACCAGTCGATATAGCCGGGGTGCCAGCCCTCGAGCGCGCGCAGCACCTGCCGGTCCTCGGTCAGATTGACGTTGTTCGGGATTTTCGTCGTGTAATCGACGTTGACGATGTCAGTCATGGCTGCCTCCTATTCGCGCGGTGCCGTCCCCGCATCCGATCTCGTTACCCGAGATCGGCTCTTCAAGTGCGCATGCCGGCTGCAGCCGACATGCGTCGGGGACCCATATTCCAGAGACTGCGGTGCGCGGCACCATGGGTCCCGCCTGCGCGGGGACGACAGATGTCCGATCACACCCTGCGCACGTCGAACGCCGGCTTCTGGCCGGTGCCGTAACGCTTGAGCGCGCCCTCCGCGCCGACCGCGTTCGGACGCTGGAAGATCCAGTTCTGCCAGGCGGTGAGGCGCGCGAAGATCTTCGATTCCATGGTCTCGGGGCCGGCGAAGCGCAGATTGGCCTCGAGCCCGGTGAGGCCGTCGGGAGAAAAGCTCGCGCGCTCCTCCAGGAACACGCGGATCTCGTCCTCCCAATCGATATCGTCGAGCGCGAAGGTGACGAGGCCCAGGCGCTGCGCCGCTTCGGCGTCGAGCGTCCTGCCGATCTCGCCTCTCGCCCGCTCGAGGTCGACGGGATCGGCGAGGAAGCGGCTGGCGAGGCGCGCGAGCCCGTTCGACATCGGGTAAGCGCCGAAATTCACCGCGGCCAATGCCAGCGTCGCCGGCGGCTTGTTGTCGCCGGGGAGCTGCCCGATCAGCATGTAGGAGCGGTCGGTCGCGAACACGATCTCGGCGAGCGTGCCGGCAAAGCACGAGCCGGGCTCGACCAGCGCCACCAGCGAGCGCGAGGTGAGATCGACGCGCTTGAGCGTGCGCTTCCACAGGCCCCTGATCTCGCGCGCGAGCCAATGGTCCTTGTTGGCTTCGAGGAACGCATCGTAGGCGAGCACCAGCGCCGGATCGCCCGACGACTTGAACACGATCGTCGCGACCTCGAATTCGTTGGCGCGGATGTCGAGGATGGCGTCGTCGAGGTCGCGCGCGAGCGCGAGCGACCAGAAGCGCGCCCCCTGCTCCACCATCGCTTCGGCGGAGGCCGGCGGTGGCGCCTGCGGCCCGCGCAGCGTGATGGTGGCCAGTCGGTCAGCGCGCTGGAACGCGACCGCCAGCGTACCGTACTCGACGCCGTTCGCCGAGCGCTCGCGGATAAGCGGCGCGAGTGCGATGCCCTTGGCCGCGCTCGGCCGGCGCGACCTGGCGGCGAACTCGCGCGCACGCTGGGCCACCGTCTCCTCCAGCTTCGAGCCCGGCACCACCTCGTCGACCAGGCGCCACTCCACCGCGCGCTTGCCCTTGATGCCCTCCTCGGTGGTGCAGAACACGTCGGCGCGGTCGCGCCGCACCTTGCGCTTGTCGGTGACGCGGGTCAGCCCGCCGGTGCCGGGCAACACCGCCAGCAGCGGCAGCTCCGGCAGCGAAACCGCCGAGGAGCCGTCGTCGATCAGCATGATGCGATCGGCCGCGAGCGCGAGCTCGTAGCCGCCGCCTGCCGCGGTGCCGTTGATCACGCAGATGGTGGCGAGGCCCGAATTCTCGCTCGCGTCCTCGATGCCGTTGCGCGTCTCGTTGGTGAACTTGCAGAAGTTGACCTTGTGGGCATGGCTCGCACCGGCGAGCATGCGGATGTTGGCGCCGGCGCAGAACACGCGCGGCTTGCCCGAGCGCAGCAGGACGACCTTTACCTGCGGATGCTCGAAGCGCAGCCGCTCGATGGCGTCGGCGAGCTCGATGTCGACGCCGAGGTCGTAGGAATTGAGCTTGAGCTCGTAGCCCTCGAACAGCGTGGCCTTCTCGTCGACGTCGAGCAGCAGCGTCGCAACATCGCCGTCCACCGAAAGCTTCCAGTGGCGATATTTCGACGGATCGGTCTGGAAATCGATCCGGGTCTTGCCGTTGCTCAATTTGCGCTCTGCCTCGACCATGAAGTCCTCATCAAGATCATTCGGCGGCGACATTGCCTTCGCCGTGATCGCGCAGCAGGCGGTTGGCGAAATCCGCGACGGCGGAGAGCGTCGCCTCCGGCGCCTCGCGGTGCGGCGCGTGCCGCGTGTCCGGCAACAGCGCCACCTCGACCGGGCAATAGCACTCGCGTTGCGCCATCTCGATCTGCCGCACGCTGCCGTACTGGTCGTTCTCGCCCTGCACGATCAGGATCGGCACCCGGATATGGGCGAGGGCATCGCTGATGTCCCAGTTGCGGAACTCGGGATCGAGCCAGGGGCCGCACCAATTGTAAAAGGCGTTGTCGGGGTCGGCGTGGACGCGCGCGAGCCTGGCGCGCAGCGGTCCGGCGTCGAACGCGGCCTTGGCGCGGACGATCTCGGCGATATTCATCTCCTCGGTGAAGAAGTGCGGCGCCATCAAGACAAGCCCGCGCACCCGGTGGTCCTGGACGCTGCCGGCGTAGATCGCGGCAATCGATGCGCCGTCGCTGTGGCCGACGAGAAGCCCGCGCCGGAACCCGATCGCCGCGAGCACGGCCGCAAGCACGTCGCGCGCCTCGTCGTGCATGAACGAGACCGGGCGGGGCAATTGCGACGCCGACGAGCGGCCGTAACCCGCGCGCGAATAGGCGAACACCCCGGCGCCGGTTGCGGCCGCAAGCCGCTCGGGAAAACCGTTCCAGGCCGCGACCGAGCCGAGCCCCTGGTGCAGCAGCACCAGGGTCGGCGCCGCGTCGGGGCGCGGCCCGATCATGCGGTATTCGAGCCGCGTCTCGCCGAGCTCGAGGAAGCCTTCGTCGGCGAGTGTCATCGTGCCCACCGCTTCACGTCTTTGCCCCGTTCACATAACGCGCCACGATCTCCCGCAGTTTCTCGAAGCTGCGCTCGACCGTCTCGCCGGAGGTATCGAGCTCGACCTGCGCGCGCGCATAATCGGCGCGGCGCGCCTCGAGGATCGCGACCAGGTCGCCCATCGCTTCGCGGTTCTTCGCCATGGGCCGGAAGTCGCCCTGCTCCATCACCCGGCTCATATGCTCATCGGGCCGCGCCTTGATCCACACCGTGTGGGTGCGGCGCAGCAGCAGGGCGTAGGTTTCCGGATTCGCCACGATGCCGCCGGCGGTCGCGATCACCGCCGCCGCGTGCTCGTCGATGACGCGTTCCAGGCATGCGCGCTCGTAACGGCGAAAGGTGGCGAGGCCGGCCATCTCGATCAGATCGTGAATGCGCGCGCCGTAGTCCTGCTCGACCAGGCGGTCGAGCTCGATAAAGGGACAGCGCAGCCGCTGCGCCAGCAGGCGACCCAAGGTCGACTTGCCGGCACCGCGCAGTCCGACGAGCGCGATCCGTCGCGCCCGGTCGCCGGCCTGATCCAGACCGCTGTGGCTCTCGATCAACTCGACGAGCGCTGGAAGCTCGGACGGCGGCACGCGCCCGATGGCGTCGAGAACATGCGCCATGGCGCGGGCGTCCCCGTTGCTGCGGGGGAGCAGCTCGATGATCGGCAGGTCGAGCGCGTCCGCGATCGACTTGAGGATGATCACGGACGGATTGCCCTGCCCGCTCTCGATCTGCGCGAGATAGCGCTCGGAGGCGCCGGAATCCTGTGCGAGCTGGCGGCGCGTCGCGCCGCGCTTGGCGCGGGCGAGCCGTACCAATCGACCCACCGCAGCGGCGAACGCGGCGTAATCGGCGCGTTGCGCGTCCGCGGCGCGCTTTTCATCTGCGTTCAAGCTCGTCTCAGGCATGGCTCATCGCAATCGGCATTATAATTCATGCACTATAATGCATGTCCTCGATGGCGTCAATCGGCTCCGAACCCGTTCCCCCACAGCGCTTCGAGCCTCGACAGCGCGGCGACCGGCAGCGGTCCCTGGGCGAGGGCCGCGAGCGCGGCATCGAGCTGCGCGATCGCAGTGATGCCGATGACCCGCGCCGCGAAGCCGTCATTGCCCAGCACGAAGCGCAGCGCCGCCTGCGCGGGTGTGCCGTAGGCGTCGCCCAACGCCGCGCGCGCCGACGAGCCCGGTTCTGGGCGAGTGTCATCAGCGCGTTCACGCGCGTCTTCCGACGCGCGATGCGCGCGCACTTCAGAGTGGCCGCGCTGGCCGCTCGCTTCGCTCGCCAACGCGGCGCGCACCGCCGCGGCGCAACGCACCTCGTTGTCGGCATCGGTATTTGCGGTCATGACGAACAGCCGGTCGGGCCGCGCCGGGCTGGCCAGGACCCCGCCCGCCCAGACGCGGATGTTCAGCACGCCCATGTCGTGACGCGAGCACGCGGCGAGGATGCCGCAGAAGTCCTGTCCGCCCCGCCACTGCGCCGGCAGGCGCCGCCAGGCCGCGCTCGGATTGATCGCATTGTAGTAGACCTGGGCGGCGTCGAAGCGGCCGCTGTCGATCACCTCGAGGCAGGCCCTGGTGTCGCCGGCCGCGGTGATGCCGGTCGCGCGGACGAGCCCTTGCTGCTTGAGCCGATCGAAGGTATCGGCCACGCCGCCGCGAGCGAGCACCTGTTCGGGCCGCAGCGCGATGCGCGCCCCCACGCCCGCACCGAGGTGGTTGTGCAGCTGTAGCAG
Organism: uncultured Alphaproteobacteria bacterium; assembly: GCA_963758945.1. GTDB lineage: Bacteria > Pseudomonadota > Alphaproteobacteria > Rhizobiales > Xanthobacteraceae > VAZQ01. The sequence goes on from CAVWXY010000007.1 coordinate 27,301, forward strand.
CGCGACCCGGTCGGATCGCAGCCGCCGCAGGCTCCCCTCCAGGCTGCGCTCGATCGCGCCCGCGATGTCGCCGAGATCCCCGGCTTCGAGCCGCACCTTGGTGGAGACCTGCGGCCGCGGCGAGAGCGATCCCAAGTGGCGACCGATCGTCTCCTCCGAGACACCGTTGCCGTAGACGGGCGCGGTGTCGATCCAGTCGATGCCCGCCGCAACCGCGTGCGCAAGCGCGGCGTGCCGCGTGGACTCGTCGGCCTCGATCAGGATGCCGCCGGTGACGCCGCCGCCGAACGCCAGCTCGGATATTGCGAGGCCGGTGCGTCCGAGGAAATTCTTGCGCATTGCGTAGGCTTGCCTCCGTTGTGACGCCGCGACCCGTAGGTTGGAGCGCGGCCCGTGCGCTCCCGCGCTCGCCGGACGATCGGTCCGCGCATAGCCCAACATAGGATCGCCGCGTGCGGGCCGCGCCGACCCAACCTACGAGGCGCCCCCGATGACAATGCGCGCTATGTCGCGATCTCCGCCCGCAGCCTGAAGCGCTGGATCTTGCCGGTCGCGGTTTTCGGCAGCTCGGTGCGGAATTCGATCCAGCGCGGATATTTGTAGGGCGCGAGCGTGGTGCGCACGTGCTCCCGCAAGGCGCTCGCCAGCGCGTCGCAGGCCTTGTCGGCGGATTTGAGCACCACGAAAGCCTTGGGCTTGATGAGCTCGTCCTCGTCCGGCCACGCCACGACCGCCGCCTCCAGCACCTCCGGATGCGTGCAGAGCGCGCCTTCGACCTCGAACGGCGAGACATAGATGCCGCCGACCTTGAGCATGTCGTCGCGCCGGCCGCAATAGACGTAGTAGCCGTCCTCGCCCTGCAGGTATTTGTCGCCGGAGCGGGTCCATTCGCCCAGGAAAGTCTCGCGGCTGCGCTCGCGATCGTTCCAGTACATGACCGCGCTGGTCGGCCCGCGCACCTGCAGCTCCCCCATCTCGCCTCTGCTCTTGACCACGTTGCCGTCGTCGTCGACGAGGCGGATGTCGTAGCCAGGCACCGGCGTGCCGGAGGTGCCGTATCTGACGACGCCGGGATAGTTGGAGAGGAAGATGTGCAGCATCTCGGTCGAGCCGAGGCCGTCGAGCACGTCGACGCCGTAACGCGCCTGCCAGCGCCGGCCGATGTCGGGCGGCAAGGCCTCGCCCGCGGAGACGCAGCACCTCAGCCTGAGCTCCGAGCGCGGCGGCGCGTGCGGGCTCGCAAGGAAAGCGGCATAGAAGGTCGGCACGGCGTAGAACACCGTGACCGGATGCCGGCGCAGCACGGCGGCGACGATTTCCGGCGTCGGGCGTTCGGGCGAGAGGATGGTGGTAGCGCCGACCGCCAGGGGGAAGGTCATGGCGTTGCCCAGCCCATAGGCGAAGAACAGCTTGGCCACCGAATAGCAGACGTCGCTTTCCTTCAAGCCCAGTACGCCGCCGCCGTAGAGATCGGCGGTCAGGCGCAGATTGGCGTGCACGTGCACCGCGCCCTTGGGCCTGCCGGTCGAGCCCGAGGTATAGAGCCAGAAGCAGATGTCGTCGCGCGTGGTCGGCGCGGTGTACGGTTCGGCATCGGCTTTCGCGAGCACGTCTTCGAAGCGGACGTGGCCGTACGCGTTCTCGCCCGACACGATCACATGCACCAGATCCGGGCTCGCTCCGATCAGATCGGCGAATTTCGGAAACAGCGCCTCCGACACGACCAGCAGCCTGACGCGGCTGTCGGCCAGCATGAAACGGTAATCCTCCTCGGTCATCAGCGTATTGACCGGAATGGGGACGACGCCGGCCTTGACCGCGCCGAGAAACGCGGTGGGCCAATCGATGGTGTCGAGCAGCGCCAGCAGGATGCGTTCCTCGCGCCGGATGCCGAGCGAGCGCAGCAGGTTGCCGAAGCGGTCGACGCGTTCGGCGAGCTGACCGTAGGTCCAGCTTCCGCGCGGATCGATGTAGGCCGGCTTGTCGGCGCGCCCGGTCGCGAGGTTGCGCGCGATGACGTCGGCGGCGAAATTGTACATGCGCGGAATCGCGGCGATGGCCGCGCGCGCGTCGATGGCAGGCGCGGACTTGGCAGCGGCATCGGCGAGGGCCATCGGGCGTGCTCCCCAAGTCTCCGGTGGGCCGGTCAGCGGCTTCTTCTGCTGCGTGAATTATGCAAGCGAGCGCTGCCTATCGCAATGCAAAGCTTGCTATAGTCCAAGCAGCCACCTCACCCGGCCGGGGCCGGCTTGGCCGCGTTTATGGGCCGAGCTCGAGCAATCCCGAGATCGGCGCGCACGCAGGCGCCGCCCCAAGACAAGAACGACGCAGGAGAGCTTCATGGACGACACGGTCCGCAAGATCAGCGCCGACGACATCAACCCGCGCTACAATTGGGGTCGCGCGCTGCCGGCGCTCGGCATCATGGGGGTCGATTTCGAGGAGCGGGTCGACTACCGCCGCCTCCACCGCTACCGGCTGAGCCGCGTGAAACAGGCGCTGGAGAAATCCGACCTCGGCGCGCTCCTCGTCTTCGACGTCAACAACATCCGCTACATCACCTCGACCAAGATCGGCGAGTGGGAGCGCGACAAGCTTTGCCGCTGGGCGCTGCTCACCCGCGACGGCGATCCGATCCTGTGGGATTTCGGCTCGGCGGCCGTGCATCACAGGCTCTACACGCCCTGGCTCCTGCCGGAAAACTGCAAGGCCGGGCTCATCGGCCTGCGCGGCACCGTCAATCCCGCGTTCGGGCTGATGGAGCGCCACGCCAAGGAGATCGCCTCGCTGATCAAGGAGGCGGGCGTGCACAAGATGCCGGTCGGCGTCGACATCATCGAGCCGCCGATGCTGTTCGAGCTGGAGAAGGCCGGGCTCAAGATCGCGGACGGCCAGCAGGTGATGCTGGAGGCGCGCGAGATCAAGAACATCGACGAGATCGCGCTGCTCAACCGCGCCGCCGCCATGGTGGACGGCGCCTATCAGCTCATCGACGAGGAGCTCAAGCCCGGCATTCGCGAGAACGACATCGTCGCCAAGGTCAACGAGTTCCTCTATCGCCACGGCTCCGACGACGTGGAGGCGATCAACGCGATCTCGGGCGAGCGCTGCAACCCGCATCCGCACAATTTCACCGACCGCATGCTGCGGCCGGGAGACCAGGCGTTCTTCGACATCCTGCAATCGTTCATGGGCTACCGCACCTGCTATTACCGCACCTTCAACGTCGGGCGCGCGACGCCGGTGCAGCACGACGCCTACAAGAAGGCGCGCGAGTGGCTCGACAACGCGATCGCGCTGATCAAGCCGGGCGTTACCACCGACAAGATGTGCAGCGTCTGGCCGAAGGCGCCGGATTTCGGCTTCCCCGACGAAATGTCGGCCTTCGGCCTGCAATTCGGCCACGGGCTCGGCCTCGCGCTGCACGAACGGCCGATCATCTCGCGCGTCGTCTCGCTCGAGCATCCGACCGAGATCAAGGAGGGCATGGTGTTCGCGCTCGAGACCTATTGCCCCGCGACCGACGGCTACTCCGCCGCCCGCATCGAGGAGGAGGTCGTGGTCACCGACAAGGGCTGCCGCGTGATCACCCTGTTCCCCGCGGAGGAGCTGCCGATCGCGAACCGGTATTGATCGAGCAGTCGGCTCGACCTAGCCCTTCGGCCCCTGCGCCTGCCACGCCTCGATCAGGCGGGACAGGTCGGGAGGCTGACCCTCGTAGTTCACGGTATCGGGCGGAATGTGCACCCAGGGCTGCGCGCTGCGGGTCCAAATGTGCCCGACCGGCTCAAGCCATGTCGCGTCGTCGAGCGTGCCGGGCTTGACGATCGAGGCCTGCGGATTGCGCTCCGGATTGTGGAACAGGCGGGTGCCGCAATCGGCGCAGAACAAGCACTCGATGACGCGGCCGCCCGCCAGGACGCGGCGCCACACGGCGGGTGTGCCGCTGACGACGACCACGGCGTCGCGCGCAACCGCAAGCGAGAGCCCGAAGGCGCTGCCGGACTGCCGCTGGCACTCCGTGCAATGGCACGCGTAGAGGCTGAGCGGCTTCGCGCCGATCTCATAGCGCACGCGTCCGCACTGACATCCGCCGGTCAAAGGCAGGCGCATCCTCGTCCATCCGATCGTTGCCGTGAGAACGTCGCCGCCCAAGCTGCGAGCGAGCGCAGGCAGCGTAACCCGGATGGAGTGTAGCGCAATCCGGGATGACCGATCCATTCGTCCCCCGACGAACGGTCGCGCCTTCGAGGCCGCTCGGCCGGCGGCCGGTCCATGCGACGGCGTCGCGGCGGCCGGCCGACCGCGCGGCTGCTATTGCCATGGCTGCCGAATTGACTAGAAGTACCGAATCAAAACGCCAACCGGAGGGCCGATAATGAAAATGACGACCACGCGACCGAAGCTGCGACCGATCACTGGTGTTGCAACGCTGCTCGGTCTCGCGCTGATGTTTGCGTCCTTGCCCGCCGCCGCGCAGCAGCCGCAGCAGCAGTGGACGCCGGAGCAGCGCGCAGCCTGCGAACCCGACGCGATGCGGCTCTGCAACCAATACGTCCCGGACGTCCAGCGCGTCAGCTCGTGCATGGCGTATTATCGCCGCTATCTCAGCGCCGCCTGCCGTCGCGTGTTCGATAGCCAGCGAAAAAAGTCGCGACGCTCCGGCACCTGACCCGCGCTGGGTGACTCATCGTCGCCGCCGAGTTCCATGTCGACATCACGGACGCGGCGCGGAGACCGACCGCGGCGCGCGACCGCACGTCCAGCGAAGCCGCGCAAGCGGGGCGGTGGGTTCGAGCGGCGGATGCTGTTAACATCGCCGCGCGCCCGTCGAGAGCGGGCGCAAGTCGAGCCCGGGAGGACGCGATGGCGAAAAAGGAAACGGACAAGGTCTACAAGATCGTCGAGGTCGTCGGCGTCAGCGAGACGTCGTGGGAGGACGCCGGCCGCAACGCGGTGGAAACCGCGGCCGGCTCGCTGCGCGACCTGCGCGTCGCCGAAGTGACGCAGATGGACATGAAGGTGGAGAACGGCAAGGTCGCCGCATTTCGCACCCGCGTCTCGCTCTCCTTCAAGTACGAGGCCTGAGACCGAGCCAGCGAAACTCGCGATCGACGCCGCACGGAGCGGGCAACCGGGACGCCGCGGCGAGGTTCAGCGCGCGCCGGGCCTCCGCAGTCATTTGCTACGCCAGCTCGCGCCGCACCATGGCGGCTCCAGCGCTCAGCGCGCACAGCTTGCCGAAGGCAACCTCGCGCGCGAGATACTTCATCCCGCAATCGGGCGCCGGCACGAGCCGCCCGGCGGGAACGTATCGCAAGGCGTCGCGGATGCGCTGCGCCACCTGCTCGGGCGTCTCCACGGTCGCGTCGGCCAGGTCGATGACGCCGAGCACGATCGTCTTGCCGGCGAGCTCTGTGAGAATGCCGAGGTCGAGCTTCGGCTGCGCCGCCTCGATCGAGATCTGCGCAGCCGCGCTGTCGGCGAGCTGCGGCAGGAACGAATAGCCGCTCGGCTTCCGCGTGTGCACGACCGCGGCATAGCCGAAGCAGAGGTGCACGACCGTCGGCACCGAGAGGCCCGCGAGTGCTCGATCGATCGCCTTGACCGCGATGCGCTTCGCGGCCTCCGGATCGTTGCGCAGCCAGGGCTCATCGAGCTGGATCACGTCGGCGCCGGCGGCTTGCAGATCGTGCACCTCCGCGTTCACCGCCGCGGCGAAGTCCATCACCATCTCGTCGTCGTCGCGGTAGAACTCGTTCTTGGCCTGCTGGGCCATGGTGAAGGGGCCGGGCAGCGTGATCTTGGCCTTGCGCTCGGTATTGCGCCGCAGGAACGCCATGTCGGCGACCTCGACCGCGTGCCGGCGCGTGATCTTGCCGACCACGCGCGGAACCTTGACCGTGCGTCCGGCGCGGTTGGTGATCGTGGCGGGCGCGTCGTTGTCGACGCCTTCAAGCGCGGTGGCAAAACGGTTGGAGTAGCTCTCGCGGCGGATCTCGCCGTCGGTGATGATGTCGATACCGGCGCGCTCCATATCGCGGACCGCAACGAGAGTCGCGTCGTCCTGCGCCTGCGCGAGATGAGGCTCGGGGATGCGCCACAGTTCCTGCACGCGCACGCGCGGCACCATGCTCTGCAGCAGCGCGCGGTCGACGAGCCAATCGGGCTGTGGGTAGCTGCCCACGACCGTGGTCGGCAGCAGGTGTTGCGTCATGCGTGCGCCTCAGGTGGGTGGGCTTCGAGACGTTATGTCTTTGACTCGATATCGGGCATCAAGCATGTTCTTGCGCCGCGCGCCAGCGCCGAGGACGAAGCAAGCAAGGCCGCAGAAAAGGCCGCGACGAGGGAGGTCCGATGTCCGCGCGACGTCAGCTCATCGCCGCGCTCGTCGGCTCCTTTGCTGCCGCGCACACGTCGGTGCGCGCGCAAGCGCCCGGCTCCGCCCGCCGACGACGGTCAACGGCTGGCCCGTGCGCAGCGTGCGGGTGATCTCGCCGACCGGAACCGGCGGGCCGAGCCAGAACGCCGAGGAAGGATACCGCAGTGACCATCCCGCAGACCAATTTCGATCCGCCGTTCAACATCACCCGCGCCAGCCACCTGGTACTCACGGCGCGCGATCTCGCCGCCAGCCGCGATTTCTACGTCGAGGTGCTGGGTCTGATCGTGAGCGACGAGGATGCCGGTACTATCTGGCTGCGCGGGGTGGAGGAGCGCTGTCACCACAGCCTCACGCTCAAGCGCACCACCGGCGAGCCGCAATGCGAGCGCATCGGCTTTCGGGTATTCACCGATGACGACCTCGAACGCGCCAAGGCGCATTTCGATGGTATCGGCGTTCCGGCGGCGTTCGTCGAGGTCCCCCATCAGGGCCGCACGCTGCATTTCACCGACCCCGCCGGCACGCCGGTCGAACTCTGCGCGCGCATGCCGACGGTGCCGCGCATGCACACCAAGATCCACATGCATCGCGGTGCCGGCGCACTGCGGATGGATCATTACCAGGTGCTGGTCCCGGACGTGCTGGACGCCGCCAGGTTCTACATGGATCTCGGCTTCCGGATTTCCGACTATATCTGCATCGAAGGCAGCGACCACGTGGTGGGGACGTTCCTGCACCGCAAGGACAATCCGTGGGACATCGTGCTGCTGACCCGCTCCGGCCCACGCTTCCATCACGGCGGCTACGTGATCGAGGCGGTCGAGGACATGATCCGCGCCTGCGATGTCGCCGGCAATCTGGGCTTTGCCGATCGCATCGAGCACGGCCCCGGCCGGCACGGCCACCAGCACTCTTATTATCTCTACCTGCGCGACCCGGACGGGCACCGCACGGAGCTGCTGCTGCCCGGAATCCAGATCATCGACATCGACGACGAGCCGGTGCGTTGCAGCGTGAGCGCGAAGGCGAACTCGAATTTGTGGGGGCTGCCGGCGCCGCGCACCTGGGTCGAGGAGGCCACCGCCTTCGCCGGCGTCGCGATCAGGCGCCCGCCGGTCGAGGGCGAGCCGATGACGGCGGAAAAATATCTGGCGGCGCGCATACCCGCGCCGGCGGGTTGACGAGGTAATAGGATCGCGCCTGAAGCGGAGCGGAATGCGGGACCGCGCCCGCGGATTTCTCCGACCTCCACCGGGGCCGCGCGCTGCGCCTGCTACGCGTGTCCCGCCCGTTCCCTGAGATGCGGAAACCGCTCGGTGAGCAGCGAGCCGAAGTAGTAGGTCGGCTTGAAAGCCGGATGGGCGCGAATCTCGTCGTACCAGCGCACCATGCGCGGCATGTCCCGCCACATGCCATCGAGGCCCAGATCGGCCATCCGCACGATTGCCGGCATCACCGCGACATCCGCGAGCGTGATGCGCGCGCCCAGGAGCCAGGGGCCGCCGTTCTCCTCGATCGCCAGGTCCATGCGCGCGTAGGTGCGCCGCATACGATCGAGCGCCGCGTTCATCTCCTTCTCGGGAAAGCCCTTGCGCCCCATGGCGAGCATGAATTCCTTGCGCAGCGGCTTGCTCTCCGCAAAGGCGAGGAACTCGTCCTCGCTCATCGCCGCGAAGCGCGGCAGGAAGGCGAGATTGAAGGTGGGCACGCGCACCGCCGCGGCCGGCATCTCGTCGATGAAGCGCATGAGCGCGCGCATCTTCGCGCGCGCGGCCGCCGACGACGGCGTGAAGCATTCCGGTTCGGGCGCGATCTCGTCGAGATATTCGATGATGACCGACGAGTCGATGACGATATCGCCGTCGTGGTCGAGGGTCGGCACCACGCCGTTGGGATTGAGCGCGAGGTAATCGGGCTCGAGCTGGTCGCCGGCCAGGAGGTCGAGCTTCTTTTCTTCGAACGGCAGCCGCTTGGCGTTGAGCACGAAGCGCACGCGCTGGCTGCAGGTCGATTGCGGCGCGTTGTAGAGGATGAAAGCCATCGTGATCCGGCCGTTAAGGAGGGGTTAACCGCGACTGCGGCAATCCATTAGCCCGGCCGGGCGATCCGGCCAACGGTGGCGATCTCCGGGCGGTCCTGGCCCTGGCGCCTCCCCTATCACGCTGACGGCGTTGGCCTTTCAGCATCAACCGCGGCGCCGGCGGGCCGCGAAGGCGCTTGGCCGGGGGCGACGCCCCCTGCTTGGCTGGTAACTTATTGGAATCACCGCCGATTCAATGTTTCGTGAACGACCTTGGCGCAGCCGCCAAGCCGCTTATTTTTTGTCGCGGATCCCATGAACCTTTTTGCCGGTCACTGCGACCAATGGAGTGAACCTTGGGGAGGGTGTCGTGAACAATTTCTCGATGTTTAGCGCCGACCGCATGACCCACCTGAAAGTCGTGGCGGTTGCGCTCGTCTGCGCGACCCTCGTCGCCGGTATCGGTGTTGCCGCGCGGGTCGCCGACAGCTCCCCCGCTACGGATGGACGGATCGAGGCGACCGTCGTCAAGGCGAGCAAGCCGATGACCGCCTCCGCGACCGCGGACCGCACCATCCGCTGACCCTTTCTCTTCTCAACCCCCATACTTGGCGCGCCTTCGGGCGCGCCTTTTTCTTTTCTTTGTTCGCTGACGCGCCGGCTCGACAAGCCCCGCTGCGTCCCGCGCACCCGTTGCTCCCGCGCCACAGCCGGGAAATTTTCGTCAACGTTCGAACGAGGGCGGGGCCTGGCGAAAGCTTCGCAATCTCGACGCGGGCGTCACTCTTCGAGCTGCGGCGGAGCGGGCCTGCGCGGCCGTGCCGGCGGCGGAGGCGGACCAACGCCGGTGGAGCGCATCAGCTCGAGCGGCCGCAGCATCGGCGGCACGTGCTCAGGCGCGAAGCGCCACGCCGCCAGCAGCGCCGCCACGGCGAGGACGACGAGCGTCATCAATAGTGCGAATGCCCGCCAACGCCGCAGCCTCCGGCCGATCGCCGCGACCGCTTGCGGCGGCTCCGCAGCCGGCCGCCGCGCGTCCTCTGCAGGCAGGAGCGGGGCCGCGGCGAGCGGCGGGGGTGGCGGCGCGAGCGGAGCCAGGTCCGGCTCGCCGGCGATCGGGCCAGGCGCAACTTCCGCTTCCGCCGGCGCTGCCTCCAAGGCGGGCACCGCGGTCGCGTCCGCCACGGCGGGCGACTCCGTCGCATCGAAAACCGGGGCCGCGCTCGCGTCCGGAGTCGGCGCCGGCATCGGCTCCAAGCTTGTTGCCACAGCTACCTCTGCGGGGAGCGGAGCCGCCTCCGTCGCGGCTTCCGCAAGCGGTGCCGAGGCCGCTTCCACAGTGTTCCGAAGGCGGTGCCGAGGCTATGTCCGATGGCGGTGCCGCGGCGGTTTCCGCATCCGGCGCCGCGGGGGCCTCGATCGGCGGTGCCAGATCCGCTTCTGCATCCGGTGCAGGGGCGGCCTCCGCAAGCGGCGCGGGCGATACGTCCACGGGCGGCGCCCGGGCGGCATCCTCGCTCAGGACGGTGGCCGCTTCAGATATCGCCGCTTCGATCGCATCCAGGCTCGGCGGCTCAGCCTCCGCCGCTTGAGCCGGTGGTGCTGCCAGCGGGGGCGCGATGTTCTCCGGCTCCGGCAGAGAGACCATCGGTTGGGCTTGCGCCTCCGCCATCTTGGCCTTGATGCGGGCCAAGATCGCGGGATCAGGCTCGACCGGCTCGACCATCAGATGCAGCTCGCCGAGCCGGCGCTCCCAGGACCGAATCTTGGCGGCGAACCCGGCGTCCCCCGCCAGCAGCACCTGCGCCTGCGCGCGCTCGTCGGCGTCGAGCGTGCCGAGCACGTATTCAGCAGCGAGCGCATCGGCGTGATCGAGTTCGCTCATGACTTGAGACACCGCTCGACTTCGGCAAGGCTGCGCCGAAGCGAAGCCCGCACCAGGTCGACGGGAATGTCCAGCTTGGTCGCGAGCTGCTCGCGGCTGAAGGCGCCGTAATAGGCGAGCAACAGCATGCGCTGGCGGTCCGGTTCGAGGCGCCCGATGCACGCGAGCAGACGCTTGAGGTCGTCGGTGAGCTGGTGCCGGGGTACGGTACCGGGACCTTCATTCTCGTCGACGACCTCCGCGTCGCCGTCGGGGGCGGGCGGCATGGGGCTACGCGCCGTGTCGATCGCCAGCCGGCGGGCGGTCGCCACCATCCACGCGAGCGGCGCGCCGCTGGCGGGGTCGAACTCGCCGGCATCCCGCCAGATCTGCAGATAGGCTTCCTCCAAGACATCCGCCGCGAGGTCGTGGCGGCGCAGGATGCGCAGCACCACGCCATAGAGGTTGGCGCAGGTTGCGCCATAGAGCCGCTCGAACGCGACAGCGTCACCCTTGGCGACGGCCGCGAGCAGCCATGTGATTTCAATCGGCGTCGACATTCGCTTCCGGGAAACGCGTCAAGTCCACCACCTGCGGCCCCCTTGCGGCTCCGAAGGAGCCGCGCGCCCCGGGCCGATTATGACCGGCGAAGCCGCCTTCCGTCGAGGATGAATTGCCAAGCGCTTGCCGGCCGAACGATCCGGCGGAATTGCGCCTCAGGCCCTGGCGCCGCTGCTCATCATGCCGACGGCGCCGAGCTCGGCCCCCTCGCGGACATCGTCGTCGATCCGCTCGCGCAACTGGTCGCGCTCGTCGAGGAGCTCGACCTTCCGCATCTCCTCGAACGCCTCGCCGAGCGCCGCCTTAGCGTCCTCGAGCTGGACCCTGAGGTCGTCGACCGACCGCAGCAGGTTCTCGCGGCGATGCATCGCCGCCTTGGCATAGGTCGGATAGGCGAAATGCGCGGGATCGTGAATCCCGGTGCGGTCCTGCTCGATCTTGATGTCGCGTTCGAGCTCGGTGCTGATGCGCTCGAACTCGGCGATCATCGTCTCGATCTGAGCCACCCTGCGGCGCCGCTCGTCGACCCGAAACCGTTTCAGGCGAATGAGTGTCTCGCGTGATTTCATCGACTCGTGCTCCCCCGAAGACGCTCCCCCGCCCCGCGCCGACCCGGCGTGGGCGCCCTTGGGCGCGATGGCCCGAGCGGCCTCGCAGTGTGACCGCACAACGTTAGCGTTCGGTTTCCACGCCACCCCAGGCCAAGACGTTGATATTCTTGCCCAAGATTGGTTGTTCCTTGGTTACCTCGGAGCGCCGTGCCTCACGCGGCACTCAGACGGATCGCCGCGCCGCGCTCCCGGCGCGAAGCGGCTGCGATCACGCGCGCGCCGATGAGATGGCCGCCGCCATATCTTCGCTGCAGCGCCGCGCGCATTCTTAACTTCGTGTTTACCCGCGTCGTTAATCATTAGGTCACCGTTGCGGGACTTGAGGGGGGCCCCGTCGTCCGTCCGGACGCAGGGCAGTGCCTTCCGATCGATTATAGCCAACTCTTAAAGTCGAACATGCGATGGCGCTTGGAACAAAAACCGCTCCCGTGCAATATCTTAGGGCGATTCGTCCGAGTTTCCCCAAAGTGCGCGCGCAGGTTGGAAGCGGCTTTCGTCGGCCTGGCGCCGTTCGCGTTTCGACCCGGTTTGTCCCAAGGCGTTTTCGAGGGCCGCCGCTGCGGCGTGCCGACCTGAGCCCGGAGCGGCGAGGAAGGGGACTGGCATGCGCGTATTGCTGATTGAGGACGACAGCGCGACCGCTCAGTCGATCGAGCTGATGCTCAAGTCCGAGAACTTCAACGTCTACACCACCGATCTGGGCGAAGAAGGCGTCGATCTCGGCAAGCTCTACGACTACGACATCATCCTGCTCGATCTGAACCTGCCGGACATGTCGGGATTCGAGGTGCTGCGGTCGCTGCGCGTCTCCAAGGTGAAGACGCCCATCCTGATCCTCACCGGACTGGCCGGCATCGAGGACAAGGTCCGAGGTCTCGGCTTCGGCGCCGACGACTACATGACCAAGCCGTTCCACAAGGACGAGCTGGTCGCGCGCATCCACGCCATCGTGCGCCGGTCCAAGGGTCACGCCCAGTCGGTGATCCAGACCGGGGATCTCGTGGTCAATCTCGATACCAAGACGGTGGAAGTGAACGGCGCGCGCGTGCATCTCACCGGCAAGGAGTACCAGATGCTGGAGCTCCTGAGCCTGCGCAAGGGCACGACCCTGACCAAGGAAATGTTCCTCAACCATCTCTACGGCGGCATGGACGAGCCGGAGCTGAAGATCATCGACGTCTTCATCTGCAAGCTGCGCAAGAAGCTCGCCAACGCTTCGAGCGGCAAGAATTACATCGAGACGGTATGGGGCCGCGGCTACGTGCTGCGCGAGCCGTCCGACGACGAGGCCAGAATCCCCGCGTAAGCAAGACCCTTCGCGCCCGGACGCGGGTGGTGTCGCGCGCGTCTTCGGCGCGCGCCGAGATTGACGCTTGCGCCGTCGGCCCTAAAGTGCGCAGCCGCAATCTCCCTCCCGCACTTCGCCGGTGCGCATCCATGGCTCTTCCGTCCATCCCCAAACTGTGCGCGCACGGCGCGGACGTGCCAGTCATCGGCTTCGGCACCTCCTCGCTCGGGGATTGCGGCGAGATCGTCGCAACCGCGCTGCGGCTCGGCTATCGCCACATCGACACCGCGTGGAAATACGGCAGCGAGCGCGGCGTCGGCGAAGGCATCCGCTCATCGGGCGTGCCGCGCGGCAAGATTTTCCTGACCACGAAAGTATCGCACGAATATCTGCGTGCCGACGACTTCGCCCGCTCGGTGGACGAGAGCCTCGCCAATCTGGGCGTCGACTTCGTCGATCTCCTGTTGGTGCATTGGCCGAACCCCGACATCCCGCTCAACGAGCCCATGGCCGCATTGGCGAAGGCCAAGCGGGCGGGCCTCGCGCGCCATATCGGGGTCGCGAACTTCAACATCGCCCTGCTCGACGAGGCGATCCGGCTTTGTCCGGAGCCTCTCGTCACCTTGCAGGCCGAGTACCACGCCCATCTCGACCAGACCAAGCTGACGCAGGCGTGCCGCCGACGCGGCATGATCTTCACCGCCTATTGCCCGCTCGGTCGCGGGCGTCTGCTGCGCGACCCGGTGCTGGCCGACATTGCCGTCCACAAAGGCCGGCCGCTCGCCCAGATCGCGCTGCGCTGGCTGATCCAGCAGGGCAACATCGCCGCGATCCCGCGCTCGTCGAACGCCAAGCGCATGGCCGAGAACCTCGCGATCTTCGACTTCGCGCTGAGCGAGGACGAGATGGCGCGGATCGCCGCACTCAAGCGGCCGGACGGCCGGATCGCCGACCCCGCCGGCCGCGCCCCGGCATGGGACTGACGCGGCGTCTCGCGCCCGACGACGACGCCCGAGGGACCGACGCCCGGCGGCGCGACCGTGGAGCCGATGCGAGCACAAGCTCGCTCGCTGTCGACCGTCAGCGGGTTGCGATGACGATCGCGTCGCCTTCCGCCTTGAGGTTGAGCTTGAGTCCGCAGGCGCGGGCGAGGAGGCCGGCGTAGAACGGCTGGATCGCGTGCGCGTCGACCGCGCCGTTCTCGGATGTGCCCTCGAGCAGCCCGGGCAGTGCCGGCGGGATGCGGGCATTGGCGCCGGAGGCGGCGATGCGGAAGCCCATGCCGTCGCCCTCCCCGAGCGGGTCGACGGTCAGCGTGCCGCCGCGTGGAATCGTCTGCCCGGCGATGATCAGCATGTTCAACAGCAGCTTGACCCGGTTCTTCGGCAGCAGCGCGTGCGGCAGGTTCCACGCGAGCTTGGTCTTGTCGTCCTCGATGAAAGCGCGCGCCATGGCTTGCGCGTTGCCGAGATCGATCTGCGCGCTGGGCGAGCCTGCCGCGCCGAAGGCGAGCCGGCAGAATTGCAGGCGCACGGAGGCGGTCCGCGCGCTGCGCTTGATGAGATCGAGCGCGAAGCTCTTGGTTTCCTCGTCGCTGTCCTTTTCCTCGAGCACCTCGAGCCCATTGATGATGGCGCCGGTCGGGCTGATCAGGTCGTGGCAAACGCGGGAGCACAGGAGGGCGGCGAGGTCGAGAGCGTCGAGGGCAACAGCTGCGGACATGCGGATCTCTCTCCGGTGGGCGAGCCTCGGGCACGCGCAATTGCGAGTGCTGGAGCGCGATTCAGAGCATGGCGTCGCCGGGCCGGTGTGATACACCGCAGCCGCTCGACCTGCCAAGACCGCAGAGGCCGAGATGCGGCAGAGCGGCGAGGCGCGTTTCGGGGCGATCTCATGGCTGCGGATGACCGGCTGCTCGACGAACTCACCACCCTCGTGTCGGCCGCCGGCGCCGCCATTCTTGCGGCGCGCGCGGGCTCGCTCGACCCGCAGATCAAGGCGGATTCTTTCGCCCGTGACCGCGGCCGACCACGCGGCCGAGGCGGTGATCCTCGCCGGCCTCGCCCGCGTGCTGCCGGGCGTGGTCGTCGTGTCGGAAGAGGCCGCGAGCCGCGCGCCGCCCGCCGCGCTTCCCGGCAGCTTCGTCCTGGTCGATCCGCTCGACGGCACGCGCGAACTGCTCGCGGGGCGGGACGAGTTCACCGTCAACGTCGCGCTCGTGCGCGGCGGACGCCCGCGGCTCGGCATCGTTGCCGCCCCGGCCCAGGGCGTGCTGTGGCGCGGCATCGAACACCAAGGCGCCGAGCGGCTGCGTCTCTCCCCCGGGGCGCCGGCGGGCGACGCGCGCGAGCGCAGCGCCATCCGGACCCGTGCGGCGCCGCGCGCCGGGCTGGTCGCGGTGGTGAGCCGCTCGCATCTCGACCGTGACACCGAAGCCTTCCTCGCGCGGTTGCCGGTCGCGGGAACGCTGGCAAGCGGATCGGCGCTCAAGTTCTGCCAGGTGGCCGAAGGTGCGGCCGACGTCTATCCACGGCTGTCGACGACTTGCGAATGGGATGTCGCCGCCGGCCACGCGGTGCTGGCCGCTGCCGGCGGGACGGTCACCACCCCGGAGGGCGCAGCGCTGCGCTACGGCGAGTTCGCCCGGGACTTCCGCGTCCCGGCCTTCGTCGCCTGGGGCGATCCCTCGGCCCCCGCGGCACTTGCGGTTTGACCCGGGCCTGCACCCGGGCCGTGCCCCATGCGGATAAGGATCGACTCTATCTGAGGTTGTAGGCGGCCGCGGACCTGCCCGCCGGCCCTTCCGCCGGCGCTGCCTTGAGGTCATAGTCTTTGCCGAAGATTGCCGATTCGGTTGCGATTTGGCCGCAAAGTTGGGCTATCGGCGTTGGGGTGGTTATCTGGGGTCGGCCTTTATTTTCATGGAGCACTCGATGCGCGCCGCGACGCGGGTGATCGCTCTCGTTCTCTTGCTGATCGGCCTGGGAAGTGGACCTTTGGCAGCTCAGGCCAATCCTCCTCCGCCAGCAAACTCTCCACCTCCGCCTCCGTCCAATGCTCCGCCTGCGCCCAACCCTCCGCCCGGCGCCGCGCCGGAGAGCCAGCACTACTCCCCGAACGAGGTCATCGATGCCGGTCACCGGTTCTTCGGTTCGGTATCGCGCGGGCTGGCGCAGATCGTCGAGAAGGCGGGAAGCCAATGGGGCCTACCCAACGGCTACGTGCTCGGCCAGGAGGCCGGCGGCGCCGTGGTCGCCGGCCTGCGCTACGGGGAAGGCGTTCTCTATACCAAGAACGCCGGCGACCTGCGGGTGTTCTGGCAAGGGCCTTCGGTCGGCTGGGATTTCGGCGGCGAGGGCGCGCGCACGATGATGCTCATTTACAGCCTGCCGGCCACCAATGCGATCTACCAGCGCTTCGCCGGCCTCGATGGTTCGGCCTATTTCGTCGGCGGGCTGGGAATGACGGCATTGACGGCCGATGGAATCGTCGTGGTTCCGATCCGCACCGGCGTCGGGCTGCGGCTCGGCGCCAATGTCGGCTATCTCAAGTTCACGCCAACCGCGACCTGGAACCCGTTCTGAACCGGATCATCGATTCGAGCGAGTTTCGCATCGCTGGCCGCGCGGCCAATGGGAGGGCGGCGCAAGCGACACACGGGGGTCGCAGTCATTCGTGCGCAGCCGGCGCCGCTCCGAGCCGGCCGCGGCGCTGGAAGCGCGCGGGCGGCCGTGGCATTGTGCGCGGCGGCGATGGGGTGGTTCAGGAGGCGTCATGATCGAACCGATCATGTATATCGGGATCGGGTTCCTGGTCGCGGGCTTGCTTGTCATCGGCGTCATTCCTTTGGTGCATGCGCGCGCCGTGCGCCTCACCATGCGTCGGCTGGAAGCGTCGACCCCGATGTCGATGGCGGAAATCCAGGCGGACAAGGATCAACTGCGCGCCGAATTCGCGATGGCCACGAGCCGGCTCGAAATGAACGTCGAGCAGATGAAGGCGAGGACCACCGGCCAGCTCGCGGAGATCGGCAGGAAGAGCGAGGCCATCAGCCGACTCAAATTCGAACTCGGCGAGAAGACCGCCGCGCTGTTGGCGCTCGAAGCCAAGGAAAAGCAGTTGGCCGACGACCTCAAGGGTTTGGAGGCGGAGCTTGCCGCGAAGTCGGGAGCGCTGGAGGCGG
Organism: uncultured Alphaproteobacteria bacterium; assembly: GCA_963758945.1. Lineage (GTDB taxonomy): Bacteria > Pseudomonadota > Alphaproteobacteria > Rhizobiales > Xanthobacteraceae > VAZQ01. The sequence continues at coordinate 44,213 of CAVWXY010000007.1, forward strand.
CCGAGCTCGCGCTCGCAAGCACGCAGTCGGAGCTCGCGGACGTCACCGGCCAGCTGCACCGCAGCGCAATGGGCTCCGAGGGCCAGCGCGTCGAGTTGGCGGCCATGCGCGCCCGAGCCGAAGTCCTGCAAAACGAGATCGAGAGCTACGAGACCGAGATCACGGACCTGCGCGATCGTCTCGGCCGGAAGGCCGCCGAGGGCTCCACACAGGGCGAGGAGCGCGGCCACGACAAACAGCTCGCCGACCGCGTCGACGACCTCGAGCGCCGGCTGGTCGCGCAAGCCACCGAGACGCAGATGTATCGGTCGACGGCTGAAACGCTCGCCGCCGAGAAAGGCTTGATCGAGAGCGAGCTCAAACGCTCCCATGAGGAGCGCGACAAGCTACAGCGCGAGCTCGCCGGGCTCGAGCGCGATGTTCATGACGCGATCGTCGACGAAACCATGGAAAACGCCGTCCTGCGCGAGCGCATCAACGACGTTGCGGCCGAGGTGGCGCGGCTCACCGCCACGCTCGAGGGACCCAACTCCCCGGTCGCGGCGATCCTCGAGGCCGGGCACGCGGCGGCAGCGACCGGCGGGTCGAATGGCGCATCGGCGCCCGCCGCGGCGCGAGCGGGTGCAGCCCAAGACACGCTCGCCGATCGCATCCGCGCGCTGCAAGGCCGCGCCACGCGCGGCGCTCGGCCGAGCGCGGAGCCCGAACCCGGACGCGGCGCCGCACGCGGCGCGCAGCAGCGCAGATGACGCTCGTGACCCTACGGAGCGGCAGGATGCCGGCGGACCGTCTCGCCCGATCCATCCCTTTCATGACCCGGGCCTCGGCGCGGCGGCGCGACGTGCCTCCGCCGGCCACAGCATGCGCGACCGGCCGCCTCGCTTGACAGCGTCCCCGCCTTCCTTAAATGCTCGGCTTGGCCCGGGCGCTTAGCTCAGCGGGAGAGCGTTCCCTTCACACGGGAGAGGTCGCAGGTTCAATCCCTGCAGCGCCCACCATCGTGTCGTGTTTCGGTGCGGTGACTGCGTGCTCCAACTCGCGCGTCGCGCGAGCCATGTCGCCGCAATCCGTGCGTCGCCGCCTTCACCCACCGAAGGAGTTTTTATCCGTCCGTGTGTCGCAAGACCGACCGGTGCTCGATATAAAGCCGAAGATGGGCGAGAGCAGAATTCGGAATTCAATATCCCGCCGCCGCATGCCACCACCGCCGCCGCCGCATGCCACCGCCGCCGCATGGTTTTATCCAATGGCGACCGGAAAAACAGGTAAGCGGCTCAAAAGTCCAAATCCGTGCAGCATCCACAAAACCTTCGTAACGGTTGCACCGACGCACATTTGCACGTGCAACTGTGCAAACTCAGGTTTCCCGCTCGTGATTGATCATAAGAGCCGCTACGCGAATCCCACTCGCCTTGTCTTCGAAAGTCTGCGGGCCGGGCGGGAACACGACGCGCCGCGAAAGCGTACGGGCACGTCGGAATAGGTCGCGGCCGAGGATCATGCCCGCTTACGGCGGGACTTCTTCGCCACCGCCCGTTTCCGCGTGGCGGCCGCCTTGTCGATGGCAAACTCCTCGATCTTGCGGCCCTGCTTGAGAAGAGCGGCGAGCCACCTCGGTCGGGCGCCACGGCCGGCCCATGTTTCACCGCCGGGCCCGCGGTATTTCGGTGGCACCTTGCGCCCCTTCATCGCGGAGCGGCGACCCCACGCGCGCGCAGCGCGGGAATGACCGACGCCATCGCTCTCAGCGCCCAGCCGAGAAAGCTGCTTTTCCAGCTCGCTGCGCCTTTCACCGAGCTTCTTGTCGATCTCGGCGCGGAGCGCAAGCAGCGCATCAACGTCCATGCTTCTCAGGTTTATTGCGGGCATCAATGGCCTCCATTCACAAGCGGATTGCGCTTGATAGACTTATTCAACCGAAAGGCAAGCACGCCAAAGTGGAATAGGCTCGCGCACATACCTATCAGCACCCGGACTGCGACTCGGCATAACCCTGCGGACCTCGGTACAAAAGCCGAACGATGGTGCGTTTCGTGCGGCGACGATTCCCTTTCCAGGCGGCGTCTTGCCTCCCCGCCGCGGACGGTCGTGGGTTGGTGATACCGGTCCCATTGCCGGCGCGCACGAATCGCTCGCCGCGGATTGCGATCGAATGTCACCCGTGCCCGGGAAAGTCCGTGAGCGCGACTTCCACCATCTCGGTTTCAGGGTATTGGCATCGGCGCACGGCGGTGATTCCAGTCGGCCCGCTGCATCCGCAAGGTCGGGAAGCTAATAGGCCGCCCGCCAGCGCCCCCAAATTGGCGAGCTCGAGCGCGAACGCGATTACCTTTGTGCCGTTCACCAACGCGAAGACCAAGCCCGCGAGGAAACGCCGACCGCGGGAGTGATACGGCGCATTGCCGGAGCGACATTTCCAATCCCGACAGCGGCCGCTCGATCCTGCCCCTGCATTCCTAGTTTCGCTACGGCGCATGTGCGGCTTTTGCGCAACACTGCGCCACAATTTACACACGCTTAAGCCTAAATCATCGACAGCGGCTTCGCAGCTTGTACAATTCCGAGCTTCGTTAATAGGGGTTCGGGCTTTAAACACTCAATCCTGCGAGGGTTACCATGCTCACACGCTTCCTCACCGGCGGCGCATGCGCCGTCGGCCTGCTCGCTGTCGTCGCCGCGACGCCGGTGGCCGCCAATCCCTACGACCAACAGGTTCGCGGCAGCGGCCGCTCGTTTTTCGCGACGTTGTTCGGCCCGTCGACCGCGCGCACGGTCGTGAGCTATTCCGGCAACCAGAAACCCGGCACCATCGTGATCAGCACCGCGCAGCGCCGGCTCTATCTCGTGCTCGGAAACGGGCAAGCCTTGAGCTATGCCATCGGCGTCGGCCGCGACGGCTACTCCTGGAGCGGCGTCACCCATGTGAGCGCCAAGCGCGAGTGGCCGGACTGGACGCCGCCGTCGCAGATGCTGCAGCGAAGGCCCGACCTGCCGCGCCATATGGCCGGCGGCATCGACAATCCGCTCGGCGCGCGCGCGATGTATCTCGGCTCGAGCCTCTACCGCATTCACGGCTCCAACGAGCCGGACTCGATTGGCACCGCGGTGTCATCGGGCTGCATCCGACTGACCAACGAGGATGTGATCGATCTCTACAACCGGGTCAGGCTCGGCGCGACCGTGATCGTGCAGCAGTAGTCGAACGCATGGGATCGACGGCGGACGGCAGACAATTCCTGCCGTCCGCCGGCGGAACGCGTCAGCGCTCGAGGCCTTTCCCGGCCAAGTCGTCGAGATAGTCGCCCCAGTAGGCCTCCCGGTTCCGGCCGAGCGTAAGCAGGTAATCCCAACTGTAGATCCCGGTCGAGTGCATGTCGTCGAATACCAGCCGCACGGCGTAATTGCCGATCGGATGCACCTCGAGAATGGCGACGTTGCGCTTACCGGCGACGGTCTTGCGCTCGTCGGGGGAGTGGCCCTGCACTTCGGCGCTCGGGCTCTTCACGCGCAAATACTCGGCGCCGAGGTCGAAGGTCTCGCCGCTGTCGAAGAGGACGGTGAGGGTCCGGCGATCCTTGTGCAGCCGCAACTGCGTCGGCCACGGCGTCGATGCTGCGTCGCTCATGTCAATCTCCCCGAACTGCCGTAGGGCGCCTCGCGGACGTGCTCGCCGGGCTCGCGCTTTCTCGATCGCCGGCCAGGCGGCTCGAATGCCCCAATCCTGAGCACCGATTAGGCCGACCCGGATCGCGACCGCCGGGCCGGCCCGAAAATGCCTGCGAAAAGGTCATAGCTCGCCTGCGCCGGCCGTGCCAGCGTCGATCGCCGCCATTGCGCAACGCTGGCCTCAGCGCCATGATAAAGTCTCGAATTCGGCCAGTATCGCGCCCATGAAAGTCGCCGCCATCGTCGCACTCACGCTCGCCGCCACGACGGTGATGGCGGCGGGACCCGGGCGTGACGAGATCAGCAGCCGGCGCGCGAGCGAACGCAGAAACTTTACCGACGCCGAAATCACCGAGGGCTTTCTCAAGACCGCGTTCGGCGCAGAACTGCACCTCGCAGGCGCGGCGAACCGCATTCGCAAGTTCGACGGGCCGGTCCGGGTGTTCGTGGACGGTCGCACCGGCCCGGAGCGCATCGGCGAGGCTGCCGGCGTCGTCACCGACATTGGCGGTCGCATCCAGCACCTCGACATCGCTTTGACCGAAAGCGCGGCGGATGCCAACGTGGTCGTGACGCTCGTGCGCGATCGCGATCTGCCGGACGCCATCGACAGGATCTATGGGCGCGAACGCGCACGACTCATTCAACGCTCGCTGGTGCCGCAGTGCCTCTCCAGCTTCCGCAAGGATGAGAGCTTTCGCATCCAGCATTCCGACGTCATCGTCGTGGCCGATGCCGGCGATTTCATCTTCTATGATTGCTTGTACGAGGAGCTGCTGCAGGCGCTCGGGCCGATCAACGACACCAATGCCGTGCCCTGGACCATGTTTAACGACAATGTTCAGATGGGTTTCTTCGACATCTACGACCAGTACATTCTCAACGTTCTTTATGACCCCCGCATCGAGCCCGGCATGCGAGCAAGCGACGTGCTCGCGGTGTTGCCGCAGGTCATGCCGACGGTGAGGGCCTGGATCAGCCGCGTCAACAGCCTCGAAGAGTGACGAGCGCGCCGGCGCCGGCCTCGTTTTTCGAAACTTGCGCCGGACCAATCGCGGCACATCAATCGCCGGTGGCGCGATGGCCGATCCCGTCGGAGCGCTCCGGAGGCGGATCGACGTGAAAATCGATCACGCAGACGCCGCCCGATTTGAGCACCGATACCCCCTTGGAGATCGCCGCCCTGACCTCGGCCGCCGTCGTGACCGGCCCCACTCCGACGGCGCCCTGCGCCTCGGCAAGCTTGGCGATGTCCGGCGCGGGGTCCTGCATGCGCAGCCCGATCCAGCGGTTGGCGATGTTTCGGCCGCGCGTGCGCGCAACCGTCTCCTGGTGCAGTTCGTCGTTGAAATAGGACCTGTTGTTGTTGACCAGCACGAGCAGCGGGATGCGATGACGCACCGCCGTCCAGATCGCCGTCGCACCCATGCAGAAATCGCCGTCGCCGAGCATCGAGATCGCATGGCGTCCGAGGCCTTGCAGCGCCAGCGCCGCCCCGACCGAAAGCCCGGGTCCGGACCCAGGCCGCCGCCGCCGTCCTTGCCGAGATAGGCAAGCCCGTCCTGGAACGGCCAGATATCGATCGGCCAGCCGCGGCCGAGCGTGCAGAAACTCACATTTTCCGGATCGTTGAATTCGGCGCGCAAGGTCGAGGCGATGTGCTCCATGGTGATGCCTGGCCCGCCGGCGGCCTTGGCCGGCGGCCGCGCCTTCCACGGCTCCCGCCGATCCGGCCCCAACGCCGCCACCAGCTCCTCGACCACGGCGTCACCCGTTGCCGCCATCGCCACGTCGACGGCCGGGAGTGCCTGGTATTCCATATTGGCGCCGGTATGGAGATTCTGATCGAGCGTCGCGGCGATGACCTCGGCGGCGACCGGTCCCCCCGCCTTGGCCTGTCTCAGCGCGCCGCCGAGATCGACCCAATCCAGCGCCAGGATGACGTCGGCCTCGCGGAGCAACTCGCGCGCCGGTTTGGGAAGAACGTTGAACGGCGGCAGGTGGTGCGCGGGGTGGTCAGTCGGAAACATCGCTCCCTGCTTGAGATCGGTGACCACACAAGCGCCGAGCCGTTCGGCGAGACGGATGCGCGGCTGCCAGAATTCCTCCTTGCGCGAGCCGCGCCCGAACATGATCACAGGCCGTTCGGCACGCGCGAGCAGCGCCGCCGCGCGGTCGAGGGCGCTCTTTGCGGGACGCGGCGGCTCGGCCGGCACGAAACGGGATACGTCCGGCCACTCCGGGGGCTTCTCAAGGCGGGATTCCTGCAGGCCCGCGTCCAGACATATATAGACCGGCGCGGTCGGCGCGGTGCGCGTCGCGATATGCGCGCGACACATCGATTCCACCAGCGCCTGCGGCGAGGACGGCTGGTCGTCCCACTTGATGATCGAGCGAATATAGGCGCCCTGATCGCGCGAAGTATGGATCCAGTCGATCCAGGGGCGGCGTTTTTCGGCATCGAGCGGGCCGGTCGCGCCAAGCACGATCATTGGCGCACGGTCGCACCAAGCGTTGAACAGGCTCATCATGCCGTGCAGGAGGCCCACATTGCTGTGCAGCACGCAGGCCATGGGCTCGCCGGCCGCCTTGGCATAGCCGTGCGCGATCGCCACCGAGTGGTCCTCGTGCAGGCAGAGCAAAATGCCCGGCCGCTCGTTGCCGAGATGGTTGACGATGCTGTCGTGCAGCCCGCGATAGCTGGCGCCGGGGTTGAGGCTGACATAACGGACGCCCAGGCGCCGAAGCATCTGGGCGGCAACGTCGCTGCCCCAGGCGACATTGTCGTCCGGCTTGCCGTCAATTCGGTCGAGTTGCATCTTTTCGCCTTTCCGCGCACGCGCTCGAGACCGCCGTCTCCGGTTTTGATCGGAGGTCGAAGCCGCCGGCCGCCCCCGGCCGAAACCGGATTCCTGCATTTGCCCTGGAGCCGATGGTTTCGCACTCGGGCAAATCTGCACGCGCTGTCAAGCGGCTTTCCCATCACCTGATCTTCTGCTTACATGACGGCAAAATAACCGAAACCGGGGCGGCCATGCAGGCCCAAGCGCTGGCCGTGGACCAGAGCGGGGGGACGGGCGGACTGTCAGATGCGAACTCGAGCGGCGTGATGCACGCTGTCATCCCGACGGCTTGAACTGACCCTGCAAGGGCCAATGCGCGGGTCGAGCGCGGCTGCGCGAGGCGCATTCGTCGCAGGCACGCGCGCGTGGGGACGATCGGGGAGGACGGACGCAATGGAAAGTATCGGCGGGGAAGTCGCCTTCATGGCCACTTCCGCGGGCCAGGCCTTCCTGATCATGGTGGAGCCGCACCGCCTCATGTTCCTGGGGCTCGGCTGCATCATGGGCCTCGTGCTCGGGATCGTTCCCGGGATCGGCGGTCTCGCCGGGACGGCGATGCTGCTGCCGTTCACGTTCAACATGGACCCCTACTCCGCCTTTGCACTGCTGCTCGGCCTCGGCGCGACGACCGCCACCGGCGATCCTATTCCCGCGGTCCTGTTCGGCGTGCCCGGAGGTGCCGCCTCCGCAGCGACGGTGCTCGACGGCTATCCCATGGCGAAGCGGGGCGAGGCCGGTCGCGCGCTGAGCGCCGCCTACATGTCCTCGCTAATGGGCGGGATATTCGGCGCGCTGCTGCTGGCGATCAGCATCCCGGTCCTGCGCCCGGTGATGCTGTTCATCGGCTCGCCCGAGCTGCTCGCTTTTTCCGTTCTCGGCATTTCCATGGTGGCCGTTCTCTCCGGCAACGCCCCTTTGCGCGGGATCACCGCCGGCTGTTTCGGCATCATGATCGCGATGATCGGCACCGATCCGCAAACCGGGACGCTGCGCTGGACCATGGACAGCCTCTATCTCTGGGACGGCCTGCCGATCGTGCCGCTGTTGCTCGGTGTGTTCGCGCTCCCCGAACTGTGCGACCTCCTGATCGCCCGCGTCGCGATCTCGTCCGACACCAGCAACGCCAATATCTACAAAGGCCAGTGGCAAGGGGTGAAGGACTGCTTCCAGCACTGGTGGCTCATCCTGCGGTGCTCCTGGATCGGCGGCGGTATCGGCTCCATTCCCGGCATCAGCGCATCGGTGGTCGACTGGTTGGCCTACGGCCACGCGCTCAAGACCGAGAAAGGCGCCAGCCAGACCTTCGGCAAGGGCGACGTGCGCGGCGTGATCGCGTCGGAGAGCTCGAACAACGCCAAGGAGGGCGGTGCGCTGGTCCCGACCGTGGCCTTCGGCGTTCCCGGCAGCGCCACCATGGCGATCCTGCTCGGCGCCTTCCTGATCCACGGACTGGTGCCGGGCCCCGACATGCTGACCAAGAATCTCGAGCATCACCTATTCGATGGTCTGGTCGGTGGCGCTCGCCAACATTCTCGGCGCTGGTCTCTGCTACGCCTTCAGTCCGCAATTCGCCAAGATCGCAACGCTGCGCTACACGCTCATCCTCCCGGCGGTGCTGGGGATCGTCTATATCGGCGCCTTCGAGTCCAGCCGGCAATGGGGCGACCTGATCGCGCTCCTGTTCTTCGGGCTGGTCGGCTGGATCATGAAACAGTGCAAGTGGCCGCGGCCGCCGCTCATTCTCGGCGTGGTGCTGGGCGACACCATCGAGCGCTACATGTTCATTTCGATCGAGCGCTATGGATTGAGCTGGCTGCTGCGTCCGATCGTGGCGCTGCTGCTCATTCTGTCCATCGTCGGCGTGGTGCGGCCGCTCCTGCAGGATATTCGCCGCCAAGGCGGTTTGCGGCGGATGCTGAGGAGCTTTCAGGCGCCGCAATTCCATCCCACGCAGCTGTTCACCGTGTTCATGATCGCGCTGATCGGCACAGCGGTCGCGGTCGCGACGCAGTGGGATTTCAGCGCCAAGATCGTGCCGCTGGTGGTGGGCACCGTCGCTTTGATCGCAGCCGCACTGAGCCTGTTCAACGACATGTGCCGCAAGCCGACGTCCGCGTCGGCAGAAGGATTGTCGGACGAGGTCCAGCATGACGTGGAGCAGAGGATCCACATGGATCTGACCTCCGACACCGGACACCTTCCGGTGCCCGAGATCATCCTGCGGGCGGGCTGGTTCTTCGGCTACCTCATCGGCTTCATGGCAATGATGGCGATCATCGGACTGATTCCGACGGTGGTTGTGTTCGTCGTCTTCTTCATGCGATGGGAGGCGCGGGAGCGCTGGACGCTGGTTATTCCCTACACGACCACGCTCGTCCTGTTCATCTGGTTCACCTTCGATTACGTCATGGCGATTCCCTGGCCGCCGACCCTGCTCGGTCAATGGTACCCTGCTCTCAAGGTGATTCCGTCGGTATAGCCTGACTGCCGATTCCCGCAACGCTGGTCCGCGGGGTCGCAGCGCGCCGGCCTTTGACCCGATAGCGGCGAGGTCCTAAGAAAGGCGCATGCAGGCGTGGGAGCGGGACGTGCCGGGGACGGGCGCAGCAGAAGGCGGCGAGAGCTTATTTCGTTCGGCTATCAGCACGCTCAGGGCGAAGTCGCTTGCCATCGTAGGCGCGTCCGAGCGAGCGCGGTGGCCGAGCGAGATTTTCAAGAACCTGCGCGAGTTCGGCTATCCCGGATCGATTGCGCTGGTCAATCCGCGGCAGACCGACGTCTACGGCCAGCGTTGCTTTCCTTCGCTGCGCGAACTGCCCGAGCCGGTCGACCATGCGCTGGTGATCGTGCCTGCCGCGGCGGTTCCGGGCGTGCTCGCCGACGCGGAGCAAGCCGGCGTCAAATCCGCCACCGTCTATGCGTCCATGATCGGCGACGGCGAGGAACCGGAATCGAAGGCGCGCGGCGCCTGGCTCTCCGACTTCGTGGCGAACAGCCGCCTGCGCGTGGCCGGGCCGAATTGCATGGGAGCATATTCCTATCGCGAGCGTCTGTTCGGATATCCCAACACCGAATTGTGCCGACTCGCTCCCGGCCCGGTCGCCTGCATCTTCCAGTCCGGCGGTACTATCCAGTTCTGGATGAAAGCCGCGGCCGAGCGCGGCCTGCGCTTTTCCTATTGCATCACCTCGGGCAACGAACCCGATCTCGGACTCGCCGATTATCTCAATTTCGTCATCGACGATCCCGAGACGCATCAAGTCGTCCTGTTCATCGAAGGCATTCGCCGCGCTGAGGCATTCATGCATGCGGCCGGCCGCGCGCTCGCCATGGGCAAACCGATCCTGGCGATCAAGACCGGCGCAACCATGCAGTCGCAGGCGGCCTCGCAGTCCCACACCGGCGCCATCGCGGGCGACTATGCCGGCTATCTCGCGATGTGCGAGCGCTACGGCATCGTCAATTACCGCTCGCTCGACGATCTCGTCGAAGCCGCCCTCGCGTTCTCCGGCGGGCGGCTGCCGAATGGCCCGCGCATCGGTTTCGTCACCACGTCGGGAGGAACGGTCGACCTGCTGTACGACTATGCGCAGGCCGAAGGCGCGGCCATGCCCGACTTCGCCGACGCCACCAAGGCGGCGCTGCTGCCCATGATGCAGGACGGCATCGCGCCGAAGAACCCGCTCGACGTCGGGAATTCCCTCGACTCTCGAAGTTGCAGCCAAGATTTGCGAGACCGCGGCCCGCGACCCCAACGTCGACATGGTGGCCTGGGCCTCGCCCATGCCGCGCAAGGCCGACGCCTGGGGGGACGTGACCCCGTTGCGCGGGCTGCTGGCCAAGACCGACAAGCCGATCGTCGGTTTCGGCCGCGTGATCTGCCAGTTGAGCGAACCCCACATCGCCGCCCAAGAGGCAGCCGGCTTCCCCTTCCTGCAGGGGATCGAGCCCACGATACGCGCGCTCAACGGCTTGTGGTTTCACGCCGCGCGCCGCGGCAACACGCCGCCGGCGCCGCCGCCGCCGCCAGCGAGCGAGCTTGCGCCCGCAACGCTCGAGGCCGTGCTCGCCAGCTACGGCATCGCGCTGCCGCAGAGCCGCACCGCCGGGAGCGTGGCCGAGGCCGTGAGCGCGGCCGAGCAGATCGGGTTTCCGGTCGTGCTGAAGATCCGCTCCCGCGACATCCTGCACAAGACCGAGGCCGGCGGCGTGGCGCTCGGCTTGCAGGACCGCGACGCGGTAGAAGCCGCCGCGCAGGCGCTCGTCGCGTCCGCCCGCGCGAAGGCGCCGGACGCGCGCATCGACGGCTTCCTGGTGCAGGAGATGGTGTCGGGCGTCGAGGCCATCGTCGGCGCGCGCAGCGATCCGCTCTATGGGCCGCTGCTGCTCGTGGGCGCGGGCGGTGTGCTGGTCGAGCTGGTCGAAGACGCTGCGTTGCGGCTGCTTCCGGTGACGGCGGGCGACGTGCGCGCGATGGTCGATGGCCTCAAGCTGGCAAGGCTTCTTTCGGGTTTTCGCGGACGCCCCGCCGCCGATCGCGCAGCGCTCGAGGCGACCGCGCTCGCACTCGGCCGGTTCTTTCTCGACCACCGCGCAAAGATAAAGGATATCGAGCTCAATCCGCTCATGGTGCGGCCGCAACGCGGCGGTCCCGGCTCCGCCCGAACGAGTCGGGCCGATGGGGCAGGCGCGACCGCGGTCGACGTGCGCGTGGTGTGGCGGGAGGGCGCCCCGGGAGCATGACGGAATGGATTTCGAATTGCCGGAAGAGCTGCGAATCCTCAAAGCCGGCCTGCGCCGGTTCGTCGACAACGAACTGATCCCGATCGAACGCCAGACCACCGACGGTGAGCGCATCAAGCCGGACTATCTCGCCCGCTTCGAACGGCGCGCCAAGGACTTGGGCATCTGGCAGCTCGACGTGCCGGAGGAATATGGCGGCGGCGGAATGTCGATTCTGGCGCGCGCCGTCGTGTGGGAGGAGCTCTCGCGCACCATCGCCATACCAGCGCGCGGCGAGGGTATCACCGGCCCATCCGCGCGCGGCATCCTCTATTCGCTCGAGGGCGAGATGAAGGAGAGGTACCTGCTGCCGCTGCTGCGCGGGGAGAAGAAGGCCTGCTTCGCGCAGACCGAGCCGGATGCAGGCTCGGATCCCGGCGGCATGCGCACGACCGCCGTGCGCGACGGCCATCACTACGTGATCAACGGCGTCAAGCGCTTCATCACCGGCGCCGGCGACGCCGACTTCATGCAGCTGATGGTCGCGACCGACCGCAGCAAGGGGTCGCGCGGCGGGATCTCCTGCTTCATCGTCGACATGAATACCCCCGGCGTGAAGCTCGGGGCCCGCTACGAGACCATGATGGGCGACAAGCCCTGGGAAATCGTGCTCGAAAACGTGAGCGTGCCGGCGAGCCACCGCGTGGGCGAGGAGGGTGAAGGCATGCGCTTCGGTCAGCAATGGCTCAATATCGGCCGCGTCAAGCACGGCGCGCGCGCGCTCGGCGTCGCCGAGCGATGCCTCGAAATGGCGACCGCCTATGCCAAGCAGCGCGCGACCTTCGGCCGGCCGCTCGCCGACCGGCAGGCGGTGCAATGGATGCTGGCCGACATGTTCATCGAATTGCAGGCCGCCCGCCTGCTCGTCTACAAGACCGCCGCCCGCCTCGACCAGGGCGAAGAGGCGCGCGAGGACGCCTATGTGGCGAAATATTTCGCCGACGAGATGGCGTTCAAGGCCGCCGACCAATGCATGCAGATCCACGGCGGCATCGCGCTCACCACCGATCTTCCGATCGAGAAGATGTGGCGGCAGCAGCGCAGCTACCGCATCACCGAAGGCGCCAGCGAAGTGATGAAGATGGTCATCGCCCGCCATGTGCTCAAGACCTACGGTTGAGGGCATCGACCGACGGTCTGACATGGACCCTGCCCGCTACCGCCTCGGCGTCGACGTGGGCGGCACCCACACCGATCTCGTGCTGCTCGACACCGCAACGGGTGAGCTCACGGTCGAGAAGGTCGCCAGCACGCCGAAGAATCCCGCGCTCGGCGTGCTGGACGGCGTCGGAAAACTCGTCGCCAGGGGCGTGGCGCCGGGGGAGATCGTGTTTTTCGCCCATGGCACCACGATCACGACCAACGCACTGCTGGAAATGCGCGGCGCCAAGGTCGGGCTCATCATCACGAAGGGCTATCGCGCGGTGCAGGAAATCCAGAACCAGGCGCGCGACGGAAATTTGTTCGACTATTTCTATTCGAAGCCGCCGGCGATCGCCCCGCAGAGCCTCACCAGGGAAGTCCCGGAGCGCTGCGATTATACCGGGCGGGTGATCCGTCCGCTCGATGCGGACGCCGTGCGGGCAGCCGCGCGCGAGCTCAAGGACGCCGGCGTCGAATCGATCGCGGTCTGCTATCTGTTCTCGTTCATGAATCCGGCGCACGAGCAGCAAACGCGCGCGCTGATCCATGCCGAATTTCCCGCCGCACACGTCTCGCTCTCCAGCGAGGTCCTGCCGCGCATCCGCGAATGGCCGCGGCTTTCTACGACCTTGCTCAATGCTTTTCTCGAACCGGTCATGGTGCATTACATTGTCTACCTCAACGGCGGTTTGGACGCGGCCGGGCTCGCGACGCAGCAGCGCTTCCTGATGCAGTCGAACGGCGGCGTCATGCCGTTCTCCGCCGCGATCGCCGGCGCCCGCACCGTGCATACGCTGTTCTCCGGCCCCGCCGCGGGCGCGCAGGCGAGCGCCCATCTCGCGCGCGCGGACGCCGAACGTGGCCTCGTCACTCTCGACATGGGCGGCACCAGCGCCGACATCGCCTTCATCGAGGGCGGCGCTCCGCTCGAAGTCACCGAAGGGGTAATCGCGCGCCGGCAGGTCGACGTTCCCACGCTCGACATGACCACCATCTCCGCCGGCGGCGGTTCCGTCGCCTGGATCGACGGCGGCGGCTTCCTCAATGTCGGCCCGCAGAGCGCCGGCGCCGACCCCGGTCCGGCCTGCTACGGCCGCGGCGGCACGCAGCCGACTGTGACCGACGCCGATCTGCTGTGCGGCTATCTCAACCCGGACTACTTCCTCGGCGGCGCGCAGCGGCTCGACATCGCCGCCGCGCGCGCGGCGCTCGCAGCGCAGGTCGCTGATCCGCTGCACTTGGACGTGGCTGCCGCCGCCGCCGGCATCCAGCGCATCGTCGACATGCGCATGGCCGACGAAGTGCGGGTCTTCGCGGCGAAGCGCGGGGTCGATCTCTCCGCCTTCACCCTCCTCCCGTTCGGCGGCGCCGGCGCGGTGCATGCCGCCGCGGTGGCCGAGGAGCTCGGCATGCGGCGCATCCTCGTACCGCCGCGACCGGGCGCGTTCTCCGCGCTCGGTCTTCTCTGCACCGACGTCGTGCACGACTATATCCGCTCCGAGCTTCGCCCGCTCGCCGCGATCACCGCCGATCATGCCGAGGACGTTTTCCGGCAGTTGGAGGCAAGCGCGCGCGCCGAGCTCGGCGCCGAAGGACTGCAACCGTCCGCTGCCCGTTTCGCGCGCGAGGTCGACCTGCGCTACACCGGACAGGGCTACGAATTGCGCACGCCGCTCGCGGGGTTGTTCGTTGATCGGCTCGACGCGGAGACGCTACGCGCCGCGCGCGACAGGTTCGACGAGCGCCATGCCCAGATTCACGGCCATGCCGCCCAGGAGCGGCCGGTGGAGATCGTGAGCTATCGGCTGCGCGTGCGCGTGGCCGTGCCGAAATATCAGCCGCGCGAGGAAGCCGTCTCGCCGTCGCCGCGGCCGATCACCGCCGCCGTCAAGGGAAGGCGACAGGCCGCGTTCAACGGAGCGTTACAGGACGCCACGCTCTACGAGCGCGACCGCCTCGACATCGGCGCGGCGGTCATGGGGCCGGCCATCGTCGAACAATTCGACGCCACGACCGTCATTCCGCCGGGCTGGGGCGGCCACGTCGACGGCTACGGCAACCTGATTTTGGCGAGGGCGTGAGCATGGACACCATCACCATTCAGGTCCTGCGCAACAAGATCACCAGCCTGGTCGACGAGATGCACTACCATTTCTATCGCTCCGGCTACTCCACCATCATCCGCGAGTCGCGCGATTTCAGCTGCGTGATCCTCGACCGCGCGGGCCGCCTGATCGTGGCGCCGCCGATGTTCTTCCACGCCCCGGTCTACCGCCATCTCGTCGGCCGAATCCTCGAGATTTACGGCGGCGATGCGATCGCCGACGGCGACGTGTTCGTCTCCAATCATCCCTACGAGGGCGGCCTGCCGCACGTCTCCGACATGGCGTTTGTAGCGCCGGTGTTCGCCGGCGGCGAGATCGTCGCCTTTGCTGGCTCGATCGCGCACAAGGCGGATGTGGGCGGCGCGGTGGCAGGCTCGACCTCCGCCAACGCCACCGAAATGTTCCAGGAGGGCCTGCTGGTGCCGCCGATCAAGATCGTGGACGGCAGTGGTCCGCAAACCGACGTCGAGCGCATCATCCTCTGCAACAGCCGGCAGCCGGCGCTCGTGCGCGGCGACATCCACGCCCAGATCGCGGTGACGCAAATGGGCGCGGCGCGGGTCAAGGAGCTGAGCGGGCGTTTCGGCGCCGGCACGGTGACCGAGGGCTTCGCCGCCATCCTCAAGGGCGCAGCGGACCAACTGCGCGCGGCAATCGCCGAGTTGCCCGAGGGAGAAGCGTCCGCGGAGGGCCTCCTCGACAGCGACGGCGTCGCGGTCGACCGGCCGGTTAAGCTCGCCGTCACCGTCGCCATCAAGGGTGGAATCGCGAGCTTCGACTTCTCCGGCAGCGACCCGCAGGCGCACGGCCCGGTCAATCTTCGGCCCTCCATGGTGGAGGCCTGCGTGTTCTATTCGCTCATCGGCTGCCTCGGTCCCAATCTGCATTTCAACGACGGCATGCGCGACGTGGTGCGGCTTACCTACGCGCCGCGTACCGTCACCAACGCCGAGCCGCCCGCGGCGGTCTCCAACTATCAGATGGTCAATCTCAGGCTCGTGGACGTCATCCTCGATGCGCTCGCCCGATTTCATCCCGCGCGCGCGATCGCCAATGCCGGCTCGTCGAGCGCGCTCACCATTGCCTGGGCCAGGGGCAGGCCCGGACAGTCGACCATGCAATACGAGATCATGGGCTCGGCCTATGGCGGCGGCATGGGCCATGACGGCGCCTCCGCCACCGCTACCCACCTCAGCAACCTGCACATCACGCCGATCGAAATCCTGGAATCGGAGTTTCCCTGCCGCATCACCCGCTTCGAGCTCCTGCCGGATTCGGGCGGGGCCGGCCGATGGCGTGGCGGCTCGAGCCTCATCCGCGAATACGAGCTTCTGGAGGATGCCACCGTCATTCGCCGCTACGACAAGAGCCGCTTTCCGCCGGGCGGGGTCGCAGGCGGCAAGCCGGGACTGGGCGCGCGCTTCGTCATCAGGCTCGGCACCGCGGAGGAATACGCAACTCCCGCCTCGGGACGCTACGAGATGCGTGCCGGCGAGCGCTTCCTGCTACAGAGTGCGGGCGGCGGCGGCTGCGGCGATCCGCGCGCACGCGACCCGTCCGCGCTCGCCCGCGACATCGTGGAGGGATATGTCACGGCCGATGCAGCGAAGAAGGATTACGGAAGTAGCAGTCGCTAGTAGAGAATGCCGGGCAGCCAGAGTGCGAGCGCAGGCACGAGGATCAGCAAGGCGACCAGCACGAAATCCGCGACCAGGAAAGGCAGCGTACCCAGATAGATGCGCGCAACCGGGATTTCCGGATGCTGCGCCTGGATGACGAACACCGTCATGCCGGTCGGCGGGCTGATCAAGCCGATCGTGCACATCACGGTGACGAAGACGCCGAACCAGATGCCATCGAAGCCGATGCCGTTCACGAGCGGCAGCGTGACCGGAACGGTGATGAGGATCGTGCTCACCTCGTCCAGGAATGTACCGAGCAGGACGTAAAGCGCGATGACCGCCATCAGGACCCAAAACGGCGACAGGCCGGCCACCTGGACCCATCTCACCAGCTCATTCGGAAACTGCGTCAGCACGATGAAACGGGAGAAGATGAAGGCGCCCACCACGATGAAGAAGACCGCCGCGGTGGTGTAGACCGTTTCTAGCAGGGCATCGACGAGACCACGCCAGCCCATCGCTCGAGTGGCAAACGCGATCAGGATGGCGACGAACGCCGCGACCGCCGCAGCTTCGGTGGGCGAAAACCAGCCGAGGTAGATGCCGAAGACCGCAAAAAAGAACAGTACGCCGAGCTTCCACATGCCGACCGCGGCGCGCAGCCGGGGTCCGAGCGGCATCGCCGCAACCTTCGGGATCCAGGTGGGCCTCAGCCATGCGACGGCGAACACCACGATGACATAGAGCGCGGCAAGGACGATGCCGGGAATCATCGCTGCCGCGTAGAGCTTGGGCAGCGACTGTTCGGCTACGATGGCGTAGATCGCGGTCAGCACGGACGGGGGAATGAGGACATCCAGTGTCCCCGCCGAGGCAACGGCACCGGCCGCAAACGACGGCTCATAACCGTGGCGGCGCATTTCCGGGATCGCCACCCTGGAAAAGGTGGCAGCGGTCGCAATGGACGAGCCGCAAATCGCGCCGAACAGCGCGCAGGCACCGATCGTCGCATTCGCCAATGCGCCGCGGATTCCGGAAAAGACGGCGTTCGAGGCCTGGAACAGCTCGGTCGCCATGTTGGCGCGCGAGGCGACGGCACCCATCAGGATGAAGAGCGGAATGACCGACAGCGAATAGGCGCTCGCCAACTGATACGGAACGAGGCCGAACATCTTCAGCGCCGGCGACCAGCCGTCGAGCGCCGCATATCCGACTAGCCCCGCGGCGGCGAGCGCGACCGCAATCGGCACGCGCGCAAAAATCAGCAGCAGCAATAACGAGACCCCGAGCAGACCGACGGCGGCGACGCTCATCGTTGGCCGTTCCTACGCAAGCCCATGGCGAGCGCGGCGATTGCCGCGCCGATGACCCCCACGAGAAGCGCGATCCAATGCAGGATGCGTGACAGGCCGAGATCCGCGGTGACGTCATTGAACGCGAAGGCGTCGCGTGCGGCGAGCCAGCCTTGCCACGCCATGACGGTGAGAACGAGGACGGTGAGCGCTGCTCCGAACCGCTTGAGTACAGGCACCCATCGTGGCGCGAGGTCGTCGATCACGTTGACGACGATGTTCTCCTCGCGCAGGAACACCGCCGGAAGCGCGACAAAAAAGGTGTAGGCGAGCAAGAGCTCGACCAGCTCGTAGACGCCCCGGATCGGCATGTTGAAGACGGCGCGCAGGGTGACGTCCGCGACCGTGAGCAGCATCATTGCTGCCAGGAAGGTGGCGGCGATCCAACCGCAGAAGCTCGAGGCGAGCTCACGCCAGCGTTTCACGGTCTCTCCGACGGTGGAGACGCCGGGTTGCGTCCGACCGCACTCTCACTTGGTGATTTGGCGCACAATCCGGGCGGCTGACGGGCGTCCACTCAGCCTGACTGCGCGCGTGTGTCAATCCCAGAAATTCTTCGAGGTCTTGGCGTGCTTCTCGGCGAGCGACTTCAGCGTAGCGTAGATCGCAGGCGCCGGCATACCCTTACCCTCGAGCTCCTTCACCTTGGCCTCGGCGACCTCCGCGCCGATCTTGCGGAACTTGGCGTTCTCCGCCGCCGAGAGCCGGATCGCCTCCCCGCCCCCATCCATGATCGCCTTCTTTCCCGGCACGTCGAGCGCGTCCCAGGCTTGGCCCACTTCCTGTTCGACGCCGGTCACCGATTTCGACACCTGCGCCTGCAGATCGGGCGGCAGCCGGTTCCAGAAGTCCTCGTTCATCGCGAGTCCGAAGCTCGACACGTACGAGTACATCTCGGTCGAATGTTTCAGGATGCCGCCCATCTTGAATGCGATGCCGGCGCCGCCGTAGTCGATGAAGACGCCGTCGATCGTACCCTTCTGCAGCTGCTCGACCTGCTCGGTCGGCAGCACGCCGACCGGCGTGCCGCCGAGAGCGGCGACGAAATCGCGGATGGTGGGCGACGCGAAGCGGATACGCAGCCCGCGCATGTCTTCGACCGTCCGGATGGGCTTCTTCGTCGTGTGCACGTTGCCCGGCTGGTGCGTGAACAGCAGCAGCACCTTCACGCCCTTGTGCTCGGCGTCGAGGTACCTCGCGCGCAGCTCCGCGTCGTTCAGTGTCTTGGTGCCGATCTCGGCGCTGCCGACGAGGTAAGGCAGCTGGACAAGCTCGGTCAACGGAAAGCGGCCTGGGGTCGCGCCGTGCAGGAACCAGGCGACGTCCGCTTGCCCTGTGCGGGCGAAGTCGTAGTGCTGCTGGACCGGCCCCATTTGCGAGCCGGGGAAGCGCCTGACCGTGATGCGCCCACCCGACTGCTTCTCAAGATTGTCCGACCATTTGATCAACCACTGCGACATGGCATGCTGGTCGCCCACGAAATAGGCGAGCTTCATGTCGAATTTCTGCTGCGCCCAGACTGCCGGTGCGGCCACTACGCCGGAAATGGTTGCAACCATCGACGCGCCGAATCGGCGCCGGTTCATCTGCATGGTGTCCTCCCTCCGCTCGGTCTTGTCGCCGATCAATGATAAGATGAGCGTTGTGGCCCGTTACAGTGCCAAAACCCATTGCTCCCGGCAATGACGCCGGGCGACCGTCTCGGGCGGACCACCCGTGGCATTGCGCCGCCGGGCACGACATCGGATAATTTCGATAAGGCCACGAGGATCGTCACAGGGGAGGACCGTCGCATGAACAAGCCCGTCGACGTCCGGCAGACCAGACCCGTCACCATTGAACGCAGCGGCGTCACCGTGACGCGCGTCGGCGCCAATCTGGGCGCGGAGATCAGCGGCGTCGACCTGCGCCGGCCGCTCGCGGACGAAGCATTCGGAGTCATCGCGGACGCGCTGGTCGACAACGAACTGATCATCTTCCGCGATCAGGAGATCGCGTCCGACAACTTGTTGGACTTCGGCCGCCGGTTCGGCGAATTGACCGTGCATCCCTTCTCGCCGCACGACGAGACGGCGCCCGTGCTCATCAAGTTCAGAAATGACGAGACCAATCCTCCGTTCGGAACCGATGTCTGGCATTCGGACGAGACCTTCCGCGCCGAGCCTCCGATGGCGACAGTGCTGTGCGCCAAGGAGGTGCCGGCCGTCGGCGGCGATACCATGTTCGTGAGCATGTCGGCGGCGTTCGACGGCCTCAGCGACCGCATGAAGCAGTTCATCTCCGGGCTCGAGGCCATCCACGACCTCAAACCGTTCAGGGCCCTTTTCGGCAGCAGCGAGGAGGATCGCAAGAACCTGCAGCACTTCGAGCTGCTATATCCGCCGCAGGTGCATCCCGTGGTGCGCGTGCATCCGGTATCGGGACGCAAGGTGCTGTTCGTCAATCCGCAGTTCACCATCGCCATCAAGGACATGGACGAGCGCGAGAGCCGCTCGCTGCTCGACACGCTGTTTCACCAGGCACTGATTCCCGAGTATCAGTTCCGCCACCACTGGACGCCCCATACCATTGCCATGTGGGATAACCGTTCCACCCAGCACTACGCGGTCAACGACTACTATCCGCAGCGACGCTACATGGAGCGCGTCACCATCCGCGGCGGGCCCGTGACCGGCGTCGAGCGCGCCGACCCGGCGACCATCCGCAAGGCCAAGCTCCTGGTGCCTGCGGGCGTCGACCACCATGGCGGCCATAAACCGCATCGCCAGATGCAACCGGCGTTGAACGAAACCAAGGCGTGAGAGCCGCGCCGCCGCCGCTTGCGCGCCGCCGCCGCGGAATTGTCTTCGTGCCGATCCACTCCCTCGATCCGCCGCTTCTGAAATTTGCGCGTCCCTCGCGTAGCGGTACGATGACCTGAAGCATGGCTTGGAGGAAACGAATGTCCCGCTTTGTCGCCCTGATCGCGCTTATCGCCGCCGCCGGCCCGGCCTTTTGGACGGCACCGAGCCCGGCGCAAGAGTCCTATCCTGCGCGGACGGTCAAGATCGTGGTGCCGGCCGCACCCGGCTCGACCACCGACATGCTGGCGCGCCTGGTGGCGGACCGGCTCAGCCAGACATGGGGCAAGGCGGCGATCGTCGAGAATATCCCCGGCGGCGCGATGAATATCGGCGCCGGCAACGTCGCGCATGCGGCGCCCGACGGTTACACCCTGCTGGTGGCGCCGCCCTCGCCGCTTTCGTTCAATCATCTCTTGTATCGCGACCCCGGCTATGAGCCGAGCAGGTTCGTTCCGATCACCCTGCTGGCGAAAATCCCCAATGTCCTGGTGGTTCGCAAGGACCTGCCGGCGTCCACGCTGCAGGAACTCATCGCGCATGCCAAGGCCAATCCCGGCAAGCTCTCCTACGCCTCGCAAGGCGTAGGCTCCACGGCGCATCTGTCGGCGGCACAACTCGAAGCGCAGGCGGGGATCCGGATGGTGCACGTACCCTATCGCGGCGCGCAGCCCGCCCTCACCGACGTCCTCGCCGGCCATGTCGACATGTTCTTCGATACGCTGGCGACATCGGTGCCGCTCTACCGCGACGGCAAGGTGAAGCTGATGGGGGTCGCCGACACGCAGCGCGCCGGAGCCATCCCCGAGATTCCCACGTTCTCCGAGGCAGGCGTGCCGGGCTTCAAGTCGATCACCTGGTTCGGATTGGTAGCGCCGCCGGCAACGCCCGCGGCCTTGGCCGAGAAGATCAACCGCGACGTCGTGGCGCTGCTCAAGAGCAAGGAGGTGGGCGACACGCTGCGCAAGATCTCGCTCGAAGCCGGCGCGACCACGCCCGCCGACACCGCGCGGTTCTTCGACGCAGAGGCAGCCTTGTGGGGCAAGGTGATCAAGGAGGCGGGCATCAAACCGCAATAAGCGGGCGCGGCGCGGCGCGATGCGAGGCGCCTCCCCGGTATGCTGTCACCCTCATCCGCGCTGTCGTGAGCAATTTCCAAGCCGCACCGCGCGCAAGGCGGTTCACTCCAGCAGTCCCAGCTCGCTATATGCGCGCCGCGCGCCGGCGTGAAGCGGGACGCCGCCGAATTCCAGCGCCGCGCGACCCTGCGCGCGCAATGGCGCGAACAGCTCGTCGAGGCCCATGAACAACGGATTGAGCCGACCGAGCTCATCGCTGCCCTCCACGATTGCCGTCACCGCCTCGCCCACGGTCAACTCGGGCACGCGTGAATGGGTGACGAGCACGTTGAGCACCGCGACTTGCGGCAGGTCCGCTTCGAGCCCGCGGATCGCATCCCGCCGTATCACGGTGCGCCGATAGTACGGGACCGACGCCGTGACCTTTTCGAGCTCGCCTGCGCCGTAGGGCAGGACGCGCAGCGCGGTGCTGCGAGCGAGAGCGGTCATGACCGTGTTGGGGATCGGGCATTGGAACTGGACCTCGACCTCTCCGGCCGCCAAGGCGGCGGCGCCGGCGGCGAAATCGAGGTAGACCGGCGAAAAGTCCGAAAAACTCATGCCGAGCGCCCCAAGGAGCCCGTGCGCATGCTGCACCATACCGCTGCTGCGCGGCCCGACGACGATCCGCCGCCCCCGTAGATCCGCAAACGAGCGAATCGGAGATTCCGCCCGCACGACGAAGAACAGCGGACCGGCATTCATCGGCGCCGCCATGGCGAGCTCGATCGGATGGGCGAACGGCGGTGCGCCCGCGCGCGAGCGTCCGATCCAGTTCGAAGCCATGAAGCCGAATTCAATCTCGCCCAGGTGGAGGCGATGGGCATTCTGGATGCTGGCGGTCTCGGACGGGACGACCTCGATGGCGGCCAATGTTGGCCGCCGTTGCAATACCGCCTTGAGCGCATGCCCCTGGCTGTAGAAGGTGCCGTCGCGCTCGGAGGTCCCGATTCGAATGGGCATGGCGGTCACCTCGTTGCGGCGTCGGGTTGCTTTCAATTTCCCTGCTTCACGGGCGTATCGGCGCGCTGATGCCGTCGAGTCGCGCCAAGTCATTCAGACGCGCTTCGATCGCTTGCAGCGTGGATTCCGGGATGACGAACGGATTGGCCGTCTCGACCCCTGGCTCGATGACGATGCCGCGCCGCGCCGCGGCGCGCTCGAGGTTTCTCCATGCCGGGCGGTAACCGCCAAATCGACGGAGCAGGGACAGCAAGTGCCGCGCGGCCGCGAGGTCGTCACCCGCGTTCTCCGCCGCCGCTGCCGCGCTGAGCTCCGCATCCCGGGCGGCCGCGCGATCGAACGCCGCCTGCAATCGGTCGCCGATCAGATTGTCAGCGAAGGCGCGATCGGCCTCGCTGAATTCCGTGCGCCAGGAATCGTGCTCGCCCTGCCGGTAGTGACGCTCCCCGAGGACCGGCTGACGAATGTGGGACAGATTGTAGTCCGCCACGCCGTGGAATTTGAACAGCCGCTCGAACAGCCGACGCGGATCGCGCCGCAACTCGTCGAAATACACGATCTGGATGTCCAGGTCTGCGTCCCTTTCGGCCACCGCACCGAGCCAGGATTCGATCCAGTTGACCGCGGCGGGCAAAAAGGTCCGCACCTGAAAAGTCAATTGCCGCGCATGCGGCCAATCGAAATAGTCCAGGGGCAAGTGCTGGATGAATGAATGGAAATTGCGCATCGGCCGGCCGAGGTTTCGAACGTGATGCGTCCAGGATACCGTGCTGTCGCGCGGATCGCGCACAAGCGCGGTGAGGCTGCGAATTCCCGCGCTCCGCAGCGCCTGGAGATTGTGATAGGTCGCGGCCGCGTGCGAGGCGAGGACGCGGCCGTGCGGCATCAGCTCGCGCAATCCCTTCGCCAGGAGCCGTTCGGCAACGAACACGCCGGTAGAATAGATGTCATCTCGATTACAGTAGCCCGAGAGGTAGGCGTTCATGAGATCTTGATCGCTCAATTGCCACGGCGAGACGAGATCCGTGGCATCGCGGATTCCACCCGAGATGAATTCCGTGCCGCTCTTCGGCAAGCTCACAAAAATGATCGTATTCTGCCGACCAAGGGACATCGGTCGCGGTGCGGTATTCTTGACGTGCCTCGAAGCATCGTCGGCCGGTTGCGCGCCGTCCTCGCTCGCCAAGGTGCCGCTTGCGTCGAGCTGCGCCAGTAATCGGTCACACTGGGCAACGGCGAGATCGCGCTGGCGCAAGACCTCGTTGAGCTCGCCGAGCGCGAGATCGCGTTGGCGCAGGTGTTCATTTCGCTCTCCCAGAAGCTCATCGCGCTGACGAAGGATCTCGTTGCGCTCCCCGAGTGCCTGATCACGCTGATCGAGATAGGCATTGCGCTCCGCCATAAGAGCAGCACTCTCGGATCGGGCTTGCTGGAGCTCGAGCCGGACCTTTCGGCAGGGGTCAAGACGACCAAGACGTGCGATCAAGTCCATCAGGGCACCCCGCGGTCCAAACTCCCGGTGACCAACGGTCAGGAAGTCGGCGCAATGCGCAATCGGCGAGCCAATTTGCTTCGTCCAGGCGGATCCCCGCGCCCATTTGCGGCGCCGCCAAGCGCCTCGCGCTCGAGGCGCCGCAGCTCCTCCGCCGGCGTGCCGCCTTGATACAGTGAATTGAGCTCGCGGAACAGCGAGAGGTCCCGGTCGAAGTCGCCGCGATAGGCCGCGATGCGGCGCATGCGATGCGCGCGTGCGCGTCGAACAACGCGGCATCGAATCGATGGCCGATCAGGATTCTCTCCCGCAGCGAGTTCGGAATATCCGCGGCCAGGACGGCGGCCCGGGATTAGAGTTTTTCGAGCTCGCGCCTGGCCCTTCGGCGCGGGTCGGAGCGAGCCAGGCGTTCCATCAGGCCCATGGGGTCTCAATCTCGTGGACTGCCACC
Source organism: uncultured Alphaproteobacteria bacterium (assembly GCA_963758945.1). Classification (GTDB taxonomy): domain Bacteria; phylum Pseudomonadota; class Alphaproteobacteria; order Rhizobiales; family Xanthobacteraceae; genus VAZQ01. Next base: position 68,590 of record CAVWXY010000007.1, read on the forward strand.
GCCCACAGTCGGCGACATGGATATCACAGACTATGCAAACGCGAGGCTACCAACTGAACGGATCGACCTCGGCGATCCATGGCTCGATGGCGATGGGATGCGCCCCGAGGCATTCCAGCCTTTTCTCCGCCGGGGCGGCAACCGGCAAATCTGCGCCCAGCGCCAGAAAATCGTGGGCCGCGTGCGAAGCAAGGCGGCAGTGCCAGCCTCCGCCGCCAGACGCGGGTTGCGGGGATCCGATGGTCGTTGCGCCCACTCGCGGCGCATGACTGCGATGCGTCCCGCGACGCCAGTTGCGCCGGCCGGAACGTTCCCTCCGAGCCGCACCGGTCGTAGGCTCACAAAAAAAGCGCCGACTTCGGGAGGAGGCTCGATGCCACGGAGTGCCTGGGCAATCCCGCTCGTGCTTGCCGCGACCCTGCAGGGCGCATCGGCCGAGCAGGCAAGGGGCGATCGGTCGCTCAGCGACCAGCAGCTTCTGGGCATGCGCCTGTTCAATCAGTCGTGCCGGGTCTGCCACACCAAGCCGCAGATGACGAGCCCACTCTACGGTCCGGAACTGTCGCGGGATTCGGCGGGCGGACAGGAAACCGTGATGGGCGAGGTGATCAGCAACGGCACGCCACGCATGCCGGGCTTCAAATATCATTTCGAGCCTGCGCAGATCGAGGCCATCGTAGCGTATCTGAGAACCATCCCGCCCCCGCCCGCCGTCGCCCCGGCGCGTTGAGCGCGCGAAGAGAGAAGAGACAAGGGGAGATCACGCCATGAAGACCGTACAGGCCGCGCTGCTTGCCATCCCCGTCATTGTCGGGGCAGGACCTTTCGCGCCGGCGAATGCCGCCGATGCGCTGCTGAGCGGAACGATCGCTTCGGCGGCGGGCGAAAAGCTCGGCGGGGTCACGGTCTCGGCCAAACCAGCCGGTGGGACCGTTACCACGACGGTCTTCACCGACGAGCGCGGCGCCTATTACTTCTCGCCGCTGCCGGCCGGTAAGTACATGGTCTGGGCGCAGGCGGTGACCTTCGCAACCGCCAAGGCCGAGATCGATTTGTCCGCGGCACGCAGGCAGGATTTCGTCCTCGCGCCGATGAAGGATTTCGTCCGGCAATTGCCGGGCAACGTCATGCTCGCAGCGCTGCCCGAAGAGACCGAGCAGGACAAACGCATGAAGCGGCTGGTGCGCAACATCTGCACCGGCTGCCATACCCCGAGCTACGTCCTCCAGCACCGGTTCGACGAAGCCGGATGGAACGCCATCATCGAGCTCATGAAGAATGCAAACGTCTACGGCACGTTCGTGGGCAAGGAGCGCAAGCCCTCGGGCATTCTCGACTATCACCAAAAGGACTTGGCGGCCTATCTCGCCCGCGCGCGCGGGCCGGGCGAAAGCGCCATGAGGCTCAGGCCCGAGCCGCGTCCCGCCGGCGAGCCGGCGCGCGTGATGTTCAAGGAGTACGACGTCCCGCTCGATCCGGATGCCGGGCTTCCCGACAATTTCGTGCAGAACGACGGCAGCGACTGGTCGCTCGGCACACCCTCGGTTCTCATCCCCGGCTGGGGCGTGCACGATGCCTGGCTCGATCTGGACGGGACGCTCTGGTTCACCTGCAACATCCTCAACCGGCGCACGACGATCGGCCGGCTCGACACCGCAACCGGCGCGGTCAAGCTCTTCAAGGTGCCGGCCGCGAACGGGTTCGCCGCCCAGGCCCACGGCATGACCCGCGACGACAAAGGCATCATCTGGTTCAACGTCAACAACGGCCGCGGCGGCCTCGGTCGGCTCGATCCCAGGAGCGAGCGGATCGACGTCTATCTGCCGCCCGCGGGCATGTCGCCGACCGGCGGCGCCACCACGGTCGATTACGACGGCAAGGGCAAGATCTGGTCGTCCGCGCCGGACGGCGCGCTGCGCTTCGATCCCGAGAGCGAGACCTTTACCGAGTTCAAGTCGCTCACCTACAAGACCGCGAACGGTACGGGTGTGACCTATGGCGCCGCCGGCGATCGCGACGGCAACGGCTGGTGGGCGGAAATGACGCTCGACATCATCGGCAAGGGCGATGGCGCGACCGGCAAGGCACAGGAACTGCGGCTCGCTCCGGTGCAGGAGGAGGTGGACCGGGTCAGCCCCGAGGCGCGCGGCTTCTACGAGAGCTACAACCAGCCCGACTTCAACAACCCGTTCCCGTGGGCGCAGGGGCCGCGCCGCATGGGCACCGACAAGAACGCCGACGTGCTGTGGATCGGCAACTCCTGGGGCGCCAATCTCGCCCGCGTCGATACCCGCACGCACGCCACGACCTATGTGCCGCTGCCGGGCGGACAGCAGCCGTACCACGTCGCGGTGGACAAGCGGCACAATGCCTGGACCAATCTCTGGGGCGCCGACCGCGTCCTGCGCTACGATCCGCAGACGTCGGCCTGGACGGCATTCGATCTGCCGACCCGCGGGGCCGAACCGAGATATGTCTCGCTCTTGGAGCGCGACGGCGCGCCCATGCAAGTGGTGCTTCCGTACTTCCGCGCGCGCAAGGTCGCGGTGATGACGATGCGCAGCGAGCAAGATCTGGAAGCGCTGAAAATGCAGGCTGCCAAGCCGTGACGAACGGATCGATCGGTCAGCGCACTCGGACCATACGCCGGCTGCTGCCGTAGCGGGGAGCGGCTGCTGCCGCGATGATCTCGCCTGCGCGCCGTCCAAATCGCCCGAGTTCCACCGGCGCGATCTCACCGCTTTGCTCGAGAAGGGCGCCTACTGCCGGATTCAAGATCGAAGCTACCGGTCCGATCTTGCTCTTTCCCGCCTCGTCCGCTTTCCTGTTGTCCGCCACCGCCGCACCACACCTAAACTTCCCCGCGTCCTTACCGGGTTAACAATCGTTAATCGTCGCAGTTCCAGCGGAGTTTGCCGAACACCGCGCGGGGATCGGGACCCTGCATTGCATCAGGACCGGTCGATCCGCACACGGCCATCCCGGAACCTCGGCTTCGACCGCGTCGTCAATGCGATGGTGGAACTATAGCCCTGGGCTAGAGCTGCACGCCGAGCTTGCGATCGAGCGAATAGGGTCCCCCGCCGCGCAGCGCGATGGCGAAGCAGACGAGGCCCCAGAGCAGCGTGTATTCGTAGCCGCGGTTGAGCCAGGAAAATCCGGTCTTCCAATAGATTGCGGTGATGATGAGCATTTCGAGCGCGGCCGCGGCGGCGAAGAAGCGCGTGAACAGGCCGAGGATGAGCGCGATGCCACCGACGAATTCGATGATCAATGCGGTCCAGATCCACGGCAGCGCCGGATCGAACCCCAGCTGCGTGAAGGGGCCGATAAAGGCCGACGGCCCGCGAGAGACTTTGCCCCAGCCATGCACCAGGAGGTTCCAGCCGACCGCGATGCGGACGACCGGCCAGGCCAGCGGGATGACGGCATCGTAAAAAGGCTTGAGGCTCGGAACTAACAGCTTCGGCTCGTGGTCGATGGTGTCCGGCATGTTCTCCTCCCTGATACTTTTTTGAGCGATCTTTTACCCCCATGGAGCCTAAAGCGCGTTCACGCGCGCCTGCAACACGCTAATGGCGTAATGCCGGACGCGTCTCGCCGAGTTGGCGCCCGTCGCCAACACGCGTACGATGCATCACGACACGAATACAACCGTCTCCTGCAAATAACAGGAAAAATACAGGTCGCCATGCTGGGGTGCACCCGCAGCGCACCCCCTGCGGTGGGACACGAAACTGGCGAGTGGTTGCGCGGGCCGCCGCGCCCGCCCGCGGAAAAGCCCGGCGCGGGGTTCCCGGCCGGGCTCCAGGCGCGACTTTGGATGGTGCGCGAATCATAGGTGACTCGCGTAACGTAGTCAACCGCAAAATGCGGGCGTCGGCGGCGGCAACGACCGACGCCGGCGAACGGCGCCCGTGGCGGCAAAGCCACAGGCGGCGGCCAATCGGCGGCGCGCGCGTGAACACGAATTGATCGGCCGCGATTCCGTCCCTACGGTTGGCATTCGATCAGTCCGCGGGGGCGGCAAGAGGGTTGGCACACGGCCGGGTGTTTCCCGGCCGTGCCGCGTGCAGGGGTTGGGTGAATGCGTTCGTTTCGGTTGCGGTCGCGGGCGAGTCGGTCCGCGCCGGAGGCTGGCATTTCCGCCATCGCGATCCGGATGACGCCGCCAAGAGCAGGCGCCCGCCCCGCGCCGACGCGTGCGTTACTGCTGGGGGGTGTCTGGCTCGGCGCGCTTGCCATGCTCGCGCCTGACGCCGCGCAGGCAGTCGACGGCACCTGGACCGGCGCGAGCACCAACGAGTGGACCACGGGCACCAACTGGAGCTCCACTCCGGCGGTGCCGGACAACACGGCGACGTTCACCAACAACGGCGCCCCCACTTCGGTCACGATCTCGAACAACGCCGCGATCAACACCATCGAGTTCGACGCCGCGCCGGCCTATGCGTTCGGCGTCCAGAACGGTGCAACCTTCACAATCAACAGCGGCATTACCAACAGCTCATCGTTCGCACCGGCCTTCAGCGTCAGCAGCGGCGCAACGCTGGCGATCGGCGAGACTGCGTTCGTCGAGATCGGCTCGCTGGCCGATGGTCCTTCGGGCGGAGGCTCGGTCGTCATCGGGCCTTCCGACCCCTCCACCCTCCTGATCATCTCGGGCGACAGCGCCACTACGTTCTCCGGCACGATCACGGGCGCAGGCACGCTCGAGCTCGACTACAATGCTTCACTGACGCTCACGGGCCTAGGCAGCACGATCGGCACCCTCGATCTCTGCAACTGCGAGACGGGCGGGCTCACGATCAGCGGCGGCTCGCTCACCGTCAACGATCCCTCAGGCGGCACGTTTGTTGAAGGTGGAACACTCTCTGTCATCAACGGCGGCAGGCTGCAGACCACCAACCTGATCATCGAATCCACGATGCTCATCACGGGGCCCGGCTCGACCGTGACCGCGAGCGACTATACCGCGGTCGGCCCATTCGGAGGGCAGTCGGTCACGATCTCCAATGGCGGCGCACTCGACAGCCAGGGCGGCGCAGAGATCGACGCTTTTCCCATCTTCGGCGGCACACCCACCGTAACGGTCACGGGGCCGGGATCGATCTGGACCATCGGAGGCTTCGGCCTCTCCGTCGGCGGCGGCTCGACCGGCGGCCCCGGAATTCTCACCGTCTCCAACGGCGGCAGGGTCGATGCCAACGACGTCGCGATCGGAGACACTCCCTTCGGACAACCTTCCGACGGCACGTCCCTGGTGACGGTGACCGGCCCCGGCTCGGTCTTGAACGTCACCAATTCGCTGCTGATCGGGGACTCCTCCTGCGGCTGCAACACGATCGGAACGCTGACCGTCGCCGACGGCGGCGTGGTGAATTCCGCGGGCTTCACCGGCATCGGCGCCGGCAGCACGCTCAATCTCGGCACCGGCGGGCTCGCCGGCGCGATCAATACCCCGGCGATCGTCAACGACGGCCGCATCGTCGCCAACTTCACCGACACGCTGACGCTCGGCGCCGACGTTTCGGGAGCCGGGTCGCTGAGCAAGGCGGGCGCGGGCACGCTGATCCTCACCGGCACTAACGCAGATATCTCACACTACTAAGCGCATCGGGGCGCCGAATCAGCGAAAGTGGTTGTGTGGCAACGACTTTCGAGTGATTCGCGGAGCGCCCCGATGCCGACAGAGTGTAGCGCAGATTTGTTCGGATTTGCAGTCGTTGAAGGCCGCGACGTTGTGGTGGCGTTCGACGGCGGGGCGATCAGCTCGGATGCCGGCGCGCTGCTTCTGGGGGCGGCGGATCATGCGATCAAGCTGACGGAGCGGTTTGCCGCGTGCTTTCACGACGCCCGTCGGCCACATCTGATCGAGCATGAGGTTGCGACCCTGCTGGGGCAACGGGTGTTTGGGATCGCGCTCGGTTATGAGGATCTCAATGACCACGACGAGTTGCGCCACGATCCGGTGATGGCAGTGTTGGCGGGCAAGCTCGCGGCGCGGCGCAAGGAGTGTGCGCCGGTGGCCGGGAAGTCGACGCTCAACCGGCTGGAGCTGAGCCGGCTGGAGCCGACGCGCTATCACAAGATCAGTCACAACCCGATCGCCATCAAGCGGCTCATGGTCGACGTTTTCCTGGAGGCGCACGACCGCGCGCCGAGCGAGATCGTCCTCGATCTCGATGCGACCGACGATCCGGTGCACGGGGAGCAGGAGGGGCGGTTCTTTCACGGCTATTACGACTGCTACTGCTATCTGCCGCTGTACGTGTTCTGCGGGCGCGATCTGTTGGCGGCCAAGCTGCGGCCGGCGAGCATGGACGCCGCGGCGGGCGCAGTGGAGGAAGTGGCGCGCATCGTCGCGCAGATCCGCCGGCGCTGGCCGCACGTGCGCATCCTGGTGCGCGCCGACAGCGGGTTCGCGCGGGAGGAGCTGATGGTCTGGTGCGAGGCGCACGGCGTGCACTTCCTGTTCGGATTGGCCAAGAACGACCGGCTGATCGCCGAGACCGCAAGCGAGCTGGCGCGGGCCGAGGCGAAGAGCCGGCGGACCGGCAAGCCGGCGCGGTACTTCAAGGACTTCAGGTGGAGGACGCGCCGCAGCTGGGGCCGCGAGCGCCGGGTCGTCGCCAAGGCCGAGTTCACCGCCGGCGAGGCGAACCCGCGCTTCGTCGTGACCTCGCTGACGCGCGCCCAGTGCAGGCCCAAATATCTCTACGAGAAGGTCTACTGCGCCCGCGGCGAGATGGAGAACCGGATCAAGGAGTGCCAGCTCGATCTCTATGCCGATCGCACCTCGACCGCCACGATGCGGGCAAATCAGCTGCGGCTGTGGTTCGCCTCGATGGCCTACGTGCTGCTCTGCGCCTTGCGTCGGATCGGGCTGCATCACACGCCATTTGCCAACGCAAGCTGCGGTACCATTCGTCTCAAGCTGCTCAAGATCGGCGCGCTCGTGCGCATCAGCGTGCGCCGCATCAAAATCGCGATGGCCTCGGGCTGTCCCGCGGCCCCTGCTTGGTGCGACGCTGCCGTCCGTCTCAACGCCGCGGCAAGCGCACGCGGCTCACCCGCCTGACACGCGGCGCCGCAACGCGTAACAAACGCGGCATCATCAAAGGCCCACCGAGACCTCGTCTTCGCTGCAGCCGCAGCCCGGAAAAGTCCCAGCGAGTCTCGCGTCATCCGACGCCACAGAGTAGCGCGAACGCAGAAAACCGAACAAATCGTCGCGCAAACCTGCTCGATCTTGCAAAGATAGTGTGAGATATCCGGGCTAACAGCTATACCGGCGGAACCACGATCGATGCCGGCACGCTCCAGCTCGGCAACGGCGGCGCCGGCGGCTCGCTCGCCGGCGACGTGATCGACAACGGCGTCTTCGCGATCAACCGCTCGGACACCTATGCCTTCGGCGGAATGATCTCGGGCATCGGCGCGTTCGCGCAGATCGGCGCCGGCACGACCATTCTCACGGCAGCGGCCAGCTATACCGGCACCACGACGGTCAGCGCCGGCACCTTGCAGGCCGGGGCGGCGAATGCCTTTGCGCCCTTGAGCGCGTTCACGGTGGCCGCCGGCGCCACGCTCAACCTCGCCGGCTTCAACCAGACCATCGGCTCGCTCGCCGGCGCCGGCAACGTGATGCTGGGCGCGGCCACGCTGACCACCAACGGCGACAATACCAGCACGAGCTTCGCGGGCATCATCAGCGGCACCGGCGGCCTCACCAAGACCGGCGCCGGCACGCTGGTGCTCGCCGGCGCCAACACCTATTCCGGCGGCACCACGCTCGCGGGCGGCACGCTCACCCTCGCCAACAACCAGGCGCTCGGCACCGGCCCGCTCACGACGACCGGCTCGGTGGTGGACTACGCCAACGGCGTCACCATCGCCAACCCGATCGTCATCAACAGCAACACCACGCAATTGCAGGTGACGGCGGGCACCGCCACGCAGGCGGGCGCGATCTCCGAACTCAACGGCCCGCGCCCGCTCGAGAAGATCGGGACGGGCACCTTGGTGCTCACGGCCGTGAACACTTACACCGGACCGACGACGATCAGCGCCGGCACGCTGGTGGTCGACGGCTCGATCGCCAATTCGGCGGTGACGATCGGGAGCGGTGCAACGCTCGCCGGCACCGGGACGGTGGGCGCGACCACGATTCTGAGCGGCGGCATGTTCTCGCCCGGCCCTGTCGGCACGCCCGGATCGATGACCGTCGCCGGCAATCTCGCGTTCCAGTCCGGCGCGCTCTATGTGATCCAGGTCAATCCGTCGAACGCGTCGAGCGACATCGTGACCATCGGCGGCAGCGCAGCGCTCGCCGGCACGGTGCAGGCGGCGTTCGCGTCGGGGCGCTACGCCACGCGCACCTACACCATCCTCACGGCGGCGGGCGGGCTCGGCGGCACCACGTTCAATACATTGACGACGAGCAACCTCCCCGGCGGCTTCGCCGCGAGTCTCAGCTATACCTCGACCGATGTGATCCTGAACCTCACGGCGCAACTGCACACGATCTCCGCGAGCGGGTTCAGCATCAACCAGAAGAACGTCGCCACCGCGCTCGATAACTTTTTCAACGCCGGCGGTGCGCTGCCGCCCGGCTTCGTGAGCGTGTTCGGGCTCACCGGCGGCAATCTCGCCAACGCACTGTCGCAACTCTCCGGCGAGGCGTCGACGGGCGCCCAGCAGGCCGGCTTCCAGATGGAGAGCCAGTTCCTCTCGCTGATGCTCGATCCCTTCGTCGACGGCAGAAGTGGGGTCGCCGGCACGAACGGCCCGGCGCTCGCCTTCGCACCCGAGCGCGAGGAGATGCCCGACGACATCGCGCTCGCCTATTCCGCCGTGCTCAAGGCGCCGAAAGCGGCGCCGCCCGCCACCTTCGCGCAGCGCTGGACCGCCTGGGGCGCAGGCTTCGGCGGCGGCAACAGGACCAGCGGCGACCCTGCCGTGCTCGGCAGCCACGATCTCTCCGCCCGCACCGCGGGCTTCGCCGGCGGCCTCGACTATCGCCTGACACAAGACGCGGTGGCGGGCTTCGCGCTCGCCGGCGGCGGCACCAATTGGAGCCTGGCGCAGGGGCTCGGCAGCGGCAAGAGCGACGCCTTCCAGGCCGGTCTCTACGGCGCCACGCGCTGGGGTCCAGCCTATCTCGCCGCCGCCTTCGCCTATGCCAACCACTGGATGTCGACCGACCGCTTCGCCTTCGCCGGCGACCACCTCACCGCCGACTTCAACGCGCAGTCGCTGGGCGGACGCATCGAGGGCGGCTACCGCTACGCCACCTTCTACGGCGGCGTGACGCCCTATGCCGCGCTGCAGGCGCAGAGCTTCCGCACGCCGAGCTACAGCGAGACCGACGTCAACGGCGGCGGCTTCGCGCTCGCCTACAATTCCCGCACCGGCACCGATACCAGGAGCGAATTGGGCGCGCGCTTCGACCGCGTGCTGGCGCTCTACACCACCGCTGTCCTTTCGCTGCGCGCACGGCTCGCCTGGGCGCACGACTGGGTGAGCGATCCCACGCTGGCGCCGGTGTTCCAGACCCTTCCCGGCGCGAGCTTCGTCGTCAACGGCGCGGTGCCGGCGAAGGATTCCGCGCTCGCCTCCGCCGGTGCCGAATATCGCCTCGCCAGCGGCGTCACGCTGCTCGCCAAGTTCGACGGCGAGTTCGCCGCGCATTCCTCGACCTACGCCGGCACCGGCACCGTGCGCTATTCGTGGTGAGCGTGGACCCGCCTTAAGGGCGTTTACGCCCGTCCTCGCGGGCTATGGAGCGCAGCGCCATCCGGGAAGGTTTCGGCGCGCGGCACCAATCCCGGATCGCGCTGCGCTCCATCCAGGCTACCACGGCTCTCATATTGTCCCCGCGTAACCCAGCATTTCGCTGTCGCACGCGGTGTCATATCTTGGCCCTCGCCTGTCGTAGTTACGCGCGGAGGAAGCATGGAGCCAAGACGCGAGTGCAAGGGCCGCGCTAACCCAACTCTAAGGTTTCGGATCAAGTCTCGATGACGCTCGGACAGGAACCCGCCCTCGATCCCAAAGAGGGCCAAGGCAGCCTGCTGTTGCTGGCGCTGCTGGCGTGCATCGTCGGCGTGGGCGCGGGCGCGATCGGAACGGTGTTTCGGCTCTGGCTGCTGCGCGGCGATGCCTGGCGCGACGCGCTGATCGCGTGGGGCCACACGACCCCCATTGTCGGATTCCTGATCGTGACCATCGGCTGCGGCGCTGCCGTTGCCCTCGCTGCCTGGCTGGTTCACCGCTACTCGCCGGAAGCGTCCGGCAGCGGCATTCCCCATGTCGAAGCGGTGTTGCGCAAGGAGGTGCCGCCGGCGCCGTTCAGCGTACTGCCGGTCAAGTTCTTCGGCGGACTGCTCGCCATCGGGTCCGGGCTGGCGCTCGGCCGCGAAGGTCCGAGCGTGCAGATGGGAGCGAGCATCGCGCGCTTGGTGGGCGATCTCGCCCGCCGGCAATGGCCGGACACCCGGGTGCTGCTGGCCGCGGGCGCGGGCGCCGGCCTTGCCGCCGCCTTCAACGCGCCCACGGCCGGCGCGGTGTTCGTGCTCGAGGAATTGGTGCGACGGTTCGAGCCGCGCATGGCGATCGCAGCCGTTGCGGCATCGACCGGGGCGATCTTCATCTGCCGCCTGGTGCTCGGCGATGCGCCGGACTTCGAGGTCAGCGCAGTGCCCTACCCGAGCGCCGCGACGATGCCGCTTCACCTGGTGTTGGGCGCCGCCGCCGGGCTGCTGGCCACGGCCTACAACTGGTCGATCCTGGCGGCCATGGCGGGCGCGGACCGCCTGCGCCGCTGCCCGGTGGAGCTGCGCGCGGGCCTGATCGGAGCCGCGGTCGGCACGCTCGCCTGGTTCGCGCCCGACCTGGTCGGCGGCGGCGATCCACTGACCGAGCGCGCGCTCGACGGCAGCGGAACGCTCATTGCACTTCCCCTCGTCCTGCTGCTGCGCTTCGGCCTCGGCGCGGTGTCCTACGCCGCCGGAACGCCGGGCGGCCTGTTCGCGCCGCTGCTGGTGGTCGGAGCGCAACTCGGATTGTGGTTCGGCCTCCTCTGTCGCACGGCGTTTCCCGATCTCGAGATTATACCGCAGGGATTCGCGCTGGTCGGAATGGCGGCATTCTTTGCCGGCGTGGTGCGCGCCCCGGTCACCGGGATCACGCTGGTGGTCGAGATGACCGGCAACGTCACCATGCTCCTGCCGATGCTGGCGGCATGCTTCGTAGCCATGCTGGTGCCGACGCTCCTCGGCAACGAGCCGATCTACAATTCGCTGAGCAGGCAAGGCATGCCGACCGACCGCCGCCCCAGGACGTGACACCGGGCCGGATCGGATCGCCCGCCGGCTTCGGCCCCTGTGCTCGATCCACACGCCGTTCCCGACCGGAATGCCGGAATAGTCGAATCGCCGCGCCCCTGCGGCAATACCGCTCATCCGAGCCACGCCCGGCCGCCCGACGACGAGATTGCGGGGCGCCGGAACCAGACCGGCGGGGCGGCGTTACCCCACCGGGCAACCCGTTGGCGATCACGGGGAGATAGAGAGGGGGCAATCCATGCATATGACAAACGCCGACTATTTCCGTCGCCAAGCCGCGACCTGTCTTCGGCTGGCGCAGGTCTGCAGGGACCTCGAGGTCGCGCGCGGCCTGTTCGCCTTGGCCCAGGAGTTCAAGGCCAAGGCAGCCGAGATGGACGAGATGGGCGGCGGCTTGCCGGCGATGGCGTTCCCGTCCATCGGCGGCGGCCAGGAAACCGGCCGCAACTAGGAGCGCCCCGGTGTCTTTGGCGCGGGACGGCCCTGCTCGCCGCCGGGGCAATGCCGGCGGTACCGGCGTCGCCGAGCGTCCGGCCGATTCAGTGTGTGGTTGTTGCCACATCCCTGACATTTTTGAACGACGGCCACATTAGCGGGCGAATTGCCTGCTCGAATACCGGGGTAGGTCAATGGATCGGGGGGATCTTCATGACCATCACAAGCATGTCTTCGAATCAGACAACGACGGAAGCCGGCCTGAGGGCCAGCCTGATTCGCGCTCTCGTTGCACAGCATCTGGGCGTCGACGTCGAGCGTGTCACGGAGGAAGCGCATTTCTCCGACGATCTCGGCGCCGGCTGGCTCGACCGTCTCGAATTGATGATCATGATCGAAGATCAGTTCGAAGACGTGGAAATTTCGGATGATGAAGCCGACCAGATCAGCGTCGTCGGCGATCTCATCCGGCACGTCGAGGGCGTCGCCGGCGAGCGGACGGGAGCGACGCCGCGGCCTCGCCGAAGCGCGGCGGCGACCCGCAAGTTCTGGGGGCTGCGTCGCAGTCGCCCGGCGTGGAAGGCGGCAAGCCACAGTACGTCCGCGACCCGGTAGCCCGGTTCGGGCGCATTCACCATCGCTAGTGTGGCGGTTCAGAAGTCTGCATCATTCTCACGGCGAGTCCGAGATGCGGACTTCTGAACCAAAGCCACACTAGGGTGAAAACTCATTAACGCCTTTGCTCAGATGATACGCCATTGATTCGCTGAGGGAAGGATTCATGAGCAGGAAGCTGTTCTGGCTGAGCGACGAACAATGGGCGCGGATCGAGCTGCATTTGCCTACGGATGTACGGGGCGTGGAACGCGTGGACGATCGTCGCGTCATCAGCGGCATCGTGCATGTGCTCAAGAGCGGCTGCCGTTGGTGCGATTGTCCGGAAGCCTATGGCCCGTATACGACGATCTACAACCGCTTCGTACGCTGGGCGCAGCGCGGCATCTGGGAAAATCTGTTTCGGCAGCTGGCCGGGAACGGGCGCTCGGCAGACACGCAGATGATCGACTCCACCCACGTCAAGGCGCATCGCTCGGCCGCGGGCGGAAAAGGGGGGAGCAGAAACAGGCTGTCGGCCGCTCACGCGGCGGGCGCAATACGAAGATTCACGCACTCGCAGATGCTAAAGGGCGCCTGATCGCCATCCTGCTGACCGGAGGCGAAGCACACGATTGCCCGGTCGCGGAGCGCCTCATTCGCAGAGTGAAGTCGGCCAAGCGCATGCTCGGCGACAAGGCCTATGACAGCACCGAGTTGCGCGAGGAACTGGACGAGCGCGGAACCAAGCCGGTCATTCCCAACCGCAGCAATAGAAAGAAGCCGTTCAGCTTCAACAAGCGTCTCTACAGGCTTCGCTGGCGCATCGAGAACGCCTTCAACAGATTGAAGGACTTCCGGCGGATCGCAACGCGCTACGACCGACTGGGGCGAAACTATCTCGCCTCTGTCTGTCTTGCAGCCGCCCTTGTATGGTGAATTTAATGAGTCTCGACCCTAGATCAATAAGTTGCTAGTGCCCCGAACCCGAAGTTCGCGCACACCATGCGGCAATTGCGATCGCGAACTTCGGGTTCAAAAGGGGCACTAGAATCATAGAGTCGCTAGTGGTCCTTAAATTCCGAAGTTCGCAAACGCGGGAGCCGCACAATGATGCGAACTTCGGAATCGGGACACTAGCGCCGCGCTGCCGGAAGCAAGCGGACGGGACGGGTTGCGATGGCTCGTGCCGGGGACTTGGGCGAAAACGGCCCGCGCGCCGTCCGCCGCCCGTAAGACTTGCATATGCTTCGGCGGCCTGCGCGGGGGCTAGACCGCGCAGCTCGCAGGCGCTCATCGCCGGGCGTCGTTTTCTGCAACCGCGCCCGCGCCGGATGCACCGTGCTCAATATTTTCAGCTCGCATCGAGCCGGATGTGCGGCGCCTCATAGCCGGGCTTGTCGCCGCACGCCGGGGCGCGTCTTCCCGCTTTGCCATCCTTCAATGTTACGCAACCCGGTCCGGCCCATCTTGCGGCGCCGACCACGACCAGCGCAGCACGGCGGCGGGAGGCCGATTCAATCCTACCGCAGCACAACGTCTTGTTGTGCCGGTTGCCGGTCGCGGACTACGCTGCGGAACCGCCGCCGCATTGGAAACAGAGAGAGGTCATGCCGCCATGCAACCTCACTTCGCCGAGTGGATCGGCATCGCGGCAGCAGCCGCAAGCCTCTATGCGGCCCAAGCGAAGACGATCATCCCGCTTCGCGTTGCGGCGATCGTGGCGAATTTCCTGGCGATGACGTACAGCTTCGTGCACGGCACCTATCCCACGTTCATGCTCAACGTCGTCCTGCTCCCGCTCAATGCCTGGCGCCTGCGCGCAATGCTGCAGCTGATCCGCGATACCGATGTCGCCGCCAATGGCGACATGAACGTCGACTGGCTGCTGCCTTACACGCGCCCAAAAGGCTTCAAGGCGGGCGACATTCTCATGGCGCGGGGAGAATACGCCACCGCCGCCTACTACGTCATCTCGGGTGAAGTCGAAATCGTCGAGCTCAAGGAAATCCTCGGCAAGGGTACGTTCCTCGGCGAGATTGGGCTGTTCGCGCCCGATGGCACGCGCACCATGACGGTGCGATGCAGGACCGACGTTCAAACCGCCATGATCGATTACGATCAATTCAAGCAGCTCTACTTCCAGAATCCGCAATTCGGATTCCGCCTGCTGCACCTGATCGTCGCGCGCCTGCAACGCGCCCGCGAGTTTTCCCCGGCGGCGATCCCGACCTAGAGCGCATCCCGATTAGGTCGAATTGGGATGCGCTCTAAATTCCTTGGCTTTGCGCATGTCCTTGGCGGAAAACCGGTGCCCACTTTTCCGGGACATGCGCTAGCTTCCGTCGGAGCATGATCTGCTCCGAAAACCGGCATCCACTCTTCGGCATCATGCTTCCCGGTACTGCAGGTCGCCGCTAACGCTCCGGGAGCTCGGACGGCACTCGGCTGTTTTCGCCGGCTCGACGCCGAAGCCCCGGCATCGCGCCGGGGCTTCATCAACTGCGTTGCTCGGATACCTAGCGGGCCGGCGGAACTCCGGCGAGTCGTTCGGCGGTGTTCATCGCCCATTCGTTGGTGCAGGTATCCCTGAACATCACGACGCCGTTGGGGTGGTTTTCCTTGGTCAGGCAAGCGCCGCCAGTCGTCGAAGCGGCTTGGCCGGCCGCCGTGGTGGAGTTGATGGCCCATTCGTTGGTGCAGCCGTCCTTGAACATGACGGCGCCGGTCTCGAGGTACTGCTTGCTCAGGCAGGCGGTCGCGTGCGCGGGCGGAGCGGGATTGGCGGTGCCGGCGGCCTGAGCGGCGGTGGCCGCACCGGCGGTGCTGGCGAGCTTGTGTTCCGGCGCGGAGATGGGCTTGCGCGGAGCCGCCTTGACCTGCGCCGCCAGGGCGACGGGCTTGCTGCGCGGATGGGACGGTCGGTGCACGACGACTTTCTGGCGGTAGGAAGGAACCACCGGCAAGGCGGTCCGGGGGCCGCTGAACAGGCCGCCGCCGAACGCCCTTCCGCAGAGCGGCCCAGCGAGCGCGTCCGATGCCGTCAAGCTCGTGGCCGCGACGCCGAGCGAGGCGACTGCGACATAGGCGAAGAGGGAGGTGCGGGTCGTGCGCATGTGCTGTCACCTTTCCGGGCTCTCGGGCGACCATCGCCCATCGATGCCCGGCACCATAACGGCGGGTGCCGCGGCGGTGATGTGACGGCCATCACCGAAATGCGCTTTGCGACCTCAAGGCCGGTATCCTTGGCCGCGCTGCAGACACGCGCGTCATCAGCGCGGCCATGCCCTGCGGCCGCATGACATTCATTCCGCGGCGCATCGCACGATCGCCGCAGCATGGGCCGCGCCGACCCAAGCCGCGCGCCGACGCGCAATCATCCATTTTGTGTCGGCCGTCACGTTGCGTCTCGCGACGCTGACGCATCCTCCGCGGCACAAGACTGCGACAGGAGGATCAAACCGTGTGGCAAGGTCGTTGCGCTGTCAGCCGCGGAATCATCGCATGTGGCGCCGTCGCGCTGGTGGCTTGCGTCCAGTCCGGCGCGCTCGCGCAGACCGACGCCCCGCAATCCAATGCGTCCGCTCCCGTGCCGGTGAAGCAGGCCATTGCGCCGAAGCAGGCCGGATTGTGGACCATAATGGGATGGAGCCGCGGAAATGCTGCATCCCATTGCAGCGCCGAGCGCCCCGTACGCGGCGCCGGCGGCGACGGTGCCTCGCTGCAATTCGCGCTCGTGCGGTGGCCGGGCGGCTATCGGATCGCGCTCGGCTCCGACGCGTGGGAGCTCACCCCGCGGGCCGTATTCCCGGTCGAACTCACCGCCGCCCCGGTGTTCCGGAGCGAGGCCAACGCCCTGGCGATCGGCCCGAAGATCGTGATGATCGAGCTCGGCGCCGATGCGCAATTCATGCAGAAGCTGTCCACGGCGGCAGTGATCGAAGTCAAAGCGGCGCAAGTCGTCTTCAAGTTGCCGCTGGAGGGGTTCGGCAGTGCGCTGGCGGAGGTCGATTCCTGCTTCGCCGCGCTGAAGCGGCCCGCGTCCAATCCATTCGCAGCGCCGGCGGCGGCACCGAAACAATCGGCGTTGCAAGGAACCGACGTCCCCGCGCCCGGCGTGGCGCCGGCCAATGTCGCCCAAGTCGACGCTGCTCCCACGAGCACCCCCCCGGCCGCAACGCGCGCCGGCGCCGGCGGCGGGCTGGTCGAGGAGCATACATTCCTCACGGTTGCGACCGGCAACGGCCCTTACCGCCTGGAAGCGTTGCTGGTGCGGCCCGCCAACGCGGAGGGCCGGCTTCCGATTGCGCTGATCACCCACGGCAAGAATCTCAAGTCTGCCGACAATCGCGCGATCCGCGCCGACATGATGCTGCCGCAGGCGCGCGACTTCGCCGCCCGCGGCTGGCTCGCCGCCGTCGTGATCAGGCGCGGCTACGGCCAGTCGGACGGCGTGCCGGGCGTGCCCCGCGGCTCCGCCTACATGTCCTGCGAGAACGGGGACCTGGTGCATGGTCTGGACGTCGAGGCGGATGATCTCGACGGGGCGCTCAAGGCCCTCGCAGCCCGGCCGGATGCCGACGCCTCGCGCGTGATCGCCGTCGGCCAGTCGCTCGGCGGCGGCGTGGCGCTCGCATTTGCCGCGCGGCGGCCGGCGGGCCTGATCGGTGTCGTCAACGTCTCCGGCGGCGTGTGGCGCGCCAAAGCCGACGGCAGCGTGTGCGAGTTCGGCGGCTTGACCTCGGCCATGGCGGACTTCGGCGCCCGCACCCGCATTCCCACCCTGTGGCTCTATTCCGAGAACGACAGCCTGTTCCCCCCGGACGTGGTCCGAGACATGCGCGCTGCCTACGCCGCCCGCGGCGGCCGTGTGGAGCTGCAGATGTTTCCGCCGGTCCTGCACGACGGTCACCGCCTGTTCGCCGACTTCGGCGGACGCGTGCAATGGCTGCGCGCGCTCGATCGGTTCCTTGCCGCCCATCGCCTGCCGAACGCGAACCTCGCACGTGTCGACCAAGTGATGAGCGCGGCCAAGCTCGCACCCGCCGCGCGGCCGACGGTGGAGGAATACTTTTCGACGCCGATGCCCAAGCTGCTGGTCGCGACCGCTTCGGGCGGCGGGGCCTATTGGGTCGCCAATCCGAGCGACATCGACGGCGCGCGCAAGCGGGTCTTGGCGCGCTGCCGCGAAAAATCGGGTGCCGAATGCAGCGTGGTGATGGAGGACAACGAGTTGGTCGCTCCCATCATCACCGGAGCGGTGACCCGGTCGGTGACCTTGCGTTAAAACCGTTCCCGCCGCCGGCGCGCGGTTGCGCTGGCGCCGGGATCGCTGCTCAAATAGGTTAGGCCGGGGTTCCGGCAGGGATGGCTCGCCATGCAGTGGAGCAAGATCGCGATCGGCGCATTGATCGTGGTGGTCGTAGGCCTTGGCGCGGTATTGGCGATCAGATGGTTTTCGCCGAGCGCAATGAGCGCCCGGCCGAAGCTCGCCGAGGTGCCGCCGCTGCCGCCGGTGTCTCGCAGCTCGCGTATCGTGATACCAGCAACGATCACGCTCGGCGCGATCAGGGACGCGATGGAGCGGGCGCCGCGGGAGCTCTCGGGCAAAGCCGACATTCCGTTGGGCCCCTCCAGCGCCGAGATCGCTTGGTCCGCCACGCGCGGCGCGTTCGCGATCGATGGCGGACCCAATGGCCTCACGCTGTCCGCCGCGCTGAGTGGATCGCTGCGTGCCAGCGGCCAACTCGGGGCTTTGCGCCCGCCCGAGGGGTTCACGGGACCGCCGGGCTTCCGCGGCCCGCCGGGAGGGTTCATGACGCCGCCGCGGGACATCACCGGGATGCTTCCGGGTTTCCTGCGCCCGCCGGGAGCATCGTCCGACCGCGGCCAGGATCAGTCGCAAACGCCGGGCCAGAGCGACCAGTCATCCGAGCAGCGTATCGACCTCAGCGGCAACGTCGTGCTGACCGCGCGCCCGACCCTGCTGCCGGAATGGCGCGTGCAGCCGAACCTCACGGCACAGGTCTCGATCGCGGATGCGTCGGCGAACCTCTTCGGCACGAGGTTCAGTCTCTCCGACCAGGTGAGACCGCTGCTGGAGCGCTCCATCAGCGAGCAGGTCGCATCGCTGCAAGAGCGCCTCGGCAACGATCCACTCATCGAGCAAGCGGCGAGGCAGGAATGGGCCAAGATGTGCCGCTCGATCGCGCTCGGCGCTGCCCCCGGCGCGCCCAACCTCTGGCTCGAGGTGCGCCCGACGCGGGCGTTCGCGGCGCAGCCCCGCATCGACCAATCCGCGCTCGCGCTCACGTTCGGCGTCGAGGCCGAAACGCGGATCGTGCCCAGCGAGACCAAGCCCGAGTGTCAGTTCCCCGCACGACTGGAGCTGGTGGGCCAAATGGAGCGCGGCCAAGTCAACCTCGCCGTGCCGGTCGATATGCCGTTCACCGAGATCAGCCGCCTGCTCCAGGCGCAGCTCAAGGGCAAAACCTTTCCCGAAGACAGGAGCGGCGGCTTCACCGCCACGATCCAATCGATCGAGGTTGCGGCGTCCGGTAACCGCCTTCTGATGTCGCTCGGTGTGAAGGCCAACGAGACCAAGAGCTGGTTCGGCTTCGGCGGCGAAGCGGTGATCTATGTCTGGGGTCGGCCAACGCTCGATCGCGCCCGCCAGGTGCTGCGCATCGACGATATCTCCGTCGATATCAAATCGCAGGCGGCGTTCGGGCTGTTGGGTCTCGCGGCCAAGACGGCGGTCCCATATCTCGAAAAGACGCTGGCGGAACACGCGGTCATCGATCTCGTGCCGCTCGCGGCCAACGCGCGCAGGAATATCGAAGCGGCGATCGCCGATTTCCAGAGGACCGCCGACGGCGTGCGCGTCGACGCGACCGTGAACGACCTGCGCCTCGCCGGCATCGAATTCGACGCCAAGACGCTGCGCGTGATCGCGGAGGCGGATGGCACGGTGCGCGTCACGGTGACCGCGTTCCCCACGCGCTAGCTTATCGGACGAGATCGATAGCGAACGACGCTTCGGCGGCGACGATATTTCATGCGTGTGACAATGGTCGCGCGCGAATACGTGAAGCCGATGATGACGGCCGCCGGAACCGACATCAAATTCTGCGCGACACAGGAATGTGCAAGAGAGTGCGCGCTGGATCGATAGCGGCGGGCTATCCGTTTCACGTACCGTCGCTAAGCGGTTGACGGCGTCATTCCAGCCTTGCATTCTGAGCCCTTGCAGGCGGGAGTGCCCATGAGCGTCGAACCGATCGCTATCGTTGGTATTGGTTGTCGGTTGCCTGGCGGAGTGCGAAGCCCCGACGATTTATGGAATCTGCTGGTCGCCGGCGTCGACGCTGTCGTCGAAGTCCCCGAGGAGCGCTGGCATCTGCCGGCGATGTATCATCCGGATCCCACCAAGCGGGGACGAATGAGCACGCGCTGGGGCGGGTTTCTGAATCAGGTCGACCGATTCGACGCGCAATTCTTCGGCATAAGCCCGCGCGAAGCCGAACTCGCGGATCCGCAACAGCGGCTGCTGCTCGAGGTCGCCTATCACGCCGTCGAAGATGCCGGTCTTACGCTCGCGTCGTTGGCGGGCAAGCGGGCGAGCGTCTATATCGGCATCTGCAGCTGGGACTACAGCTTCCTGCAACTCAACTCGGAGTCGCGCGCCGCCATCGATGCGTACACCAATGTCGGCTCGTCGCTGTGCATCGCGGCCAATCGCATCTCCTATTTCTTCAACCTGCGGGGCCCCAGCCTCGCCGTCGACACCGCGTGCTCGTCTTCGCTCGTCGCCACGCACTTGGGCTGCCGCAGCATCTGGAACGGAGAAAGCGAGCTGGCATTCGTCGGCGGCGTGAACTTGACGCTGCGGCCCGAGCTCACGATCGGATTCTCCAAGGCCTCGATGCTCTCGCCCGACGGGCGCTGCAAGAGCTTCGATTCCCGTGCCAACGGATACGTGCGCGGCGAGGGTGTCGGCATCGCCATTCTCAAGCCGCTCGCGCGGGCCTTGGCGGATGGCGACAGCATCTACGCGCTTATTCGCGCGACCGCGGTCAACCAGGACGGCCGCACCCCGGGCATCTCGGTCCCGAACCAGACCGCGCAGGAGGCAAATATCGTCGACGCCCTTCGGCTCGGCGATGTCGCGCCGGAGAGCGTGCAGTACGTCGAGGCGCACGGGACCGGAACGACGGTGGGCGATCCGATCGAGGCTGCCGCGCTCGGAACGGTCTACGGGAAGGCGCGAAAGCCCGAGGACCGTTGCGTGATCGGCTCGATCAAGAGCAATATCGGGCACCTGGAAGCGGCCGCGGGCATCACCGGGCTGATCAAGACGGCGCTGTGCTTGCAGCATCGCCGCATTCCCAAGAGCCTGCACTTCGAGAATCCCAACCCGCAAATCGGCTTCGACGAGCTCCGCTTGAGGGTCGCACAGCGGCTCGAGCCGTGGCCCGAAACCGACGAGCGGCCCGCGCGCGCGGCCGTGAACTCTTTCGGTTTCGGCGGCACGAACGGACACGCAATTCTGGAGGCGCCTCCCGACGTCGGCGTCAC
Source organism: uncultured Alphaproteobacteria bacterium (assembly GCA_963758945.1). Classification (GTDB taxonomy): domain Bacteria; phylum Pseudomonadota; class Alphaproteobacteria; order Rhizobiales; family Xanthobacteraceae; genus VAZQ01. Next base: position 89,544 of record CAVWXY010000007.1, read on the forward strand.
CACACCCATTCACGCCGAAGTTGCCGACGATATCGCCTGGCCGCTGCCGCTGTCGGCGCGCAGCCCGGCCGCGCTTTCCGATCTGGCGCGATCTTATCTCGGCGCGCTTCGCGACGAGCGCGGCCTGCGGAACGAGGCGTTGCGCGACATCTGTTTTTCCGCGGGCGTGAAGCGATCTCATCATGAGTTCCGCCTGGCGCTCGTTGCGCACGACAAGGCGGAGTTGGCGGAGCAACTCGAGGCGTTCCTCGCAGGAGAAGCCCGCGCCAATAGTTCGAGCGGCCGCGCATCGGGCCTGCAGTCGAAACCCGTCTTCGTCTGCTCGGGCATGGGCCAGCAGTGGTGGGCGATGGGGCGCGAACTGCTGGCGGAAGAAGGCGTCTTTCGCCAGGCCGTCGAGGAGGTCGACGATCTGTTCGCCCAGCTCGCCGGCTGGTCGTTGCTGGAACACCTGACAGCGGCCGAGAAGGCGTCGCGCGTCCAGGAAACGCGCGTCGGCCAGCCGGCGATTTTTGCCCTGCAGGTCGGCCTCGCGGCGCTGTGGCGATCGTGGGGCGTCGAGCCCGCGGCGGTTCTCGGACACAGTGCCGGTGAGATGGCGGCGTCCTACATCTCCGGTGCGCTGTCGCTGGAGGATGCCGTCCGGGTCACTTTCCACCGCAGCCGCCTGCAGCACCGGACCGCCGGCCAGGGTTCGATGCTGGCCGTGGGCATGTCCCGCGAGGAGGCGGCCAAATGGGTCGCGCGCTACCCGCGCGCCATTTCCATCGCGGCGGTGAACGGCGCGAACTCGATCACGCTTTCCGGCGATGCCGCGGTCCTCGCCGAGATCGACAAGGCCCTCAACCAGGCGGATCGGTTCAGCCGCCCCTTGCGGGTGGACGTGCCCTATCACAGCCCGAGGATGGAACAGCTCGAAGCGGAGCTGTCGGAATGCCTGCGCGATATCCGGCCGCGCCCGGCGTCGACGCCGTTCTTCTCCACCGTGACCGGCACCGAACTTTCGGGCGCCGAGGTGGATGCGGCCTATTGGTACCGAAACATCCGGCAGCCCGTGCTGTTCCATGACACCATGGGCGCGGTCATCGAGGCCGGACACACGGTGTTCCTCGAGCTCGGCGCACATCCGATCCTACGACACGACATTGCGCAATGCCTGAGCGAAAAATCGGCGGCGGGCGCGACACTGTGCTCGCTGCGCCGCGACGATCGCGAGCGCGCCGCGCTGCTCGGATCGCTCGGCCGACTGTACACGCTCGGGGCCGAGATCGATTGGCGCAAGCCCTACCCCGCCCAGGCGACGGCCATCAAGCTGCCGACCTATCCGTTCCAGGCCGACACTCATTGGCGCGAATCCGAAATAACGCGTCGGGTACGGCTGGGCCGTCCGGTGCATCCCCTGCTCGGAAGCCGGCTCCAGGTATCGAAGCCGTCCTGGAGCGGGGAGCTCGACACGGCGGGCTTGAGCTATCTGCTGGACCACCGCATCGGCGACGCGATCATCTTCCCGGGCGCGGGATATATCGAGATGGCGCTGGCCGCCGCCCGAGAGACATTCGGGCCGGTTCCTTGCGACGTGGAGGATATCGAGTTTCAAAAATTCCTGATCCTCGATCAGGGCGCGGCGCCCTTGGCCCAGGTGGTGTTCGACCCGGCCTCGAGCGAATTCGACGTCTACTCACGTGGAGATGCTTCCGACAACGCCTGGGATGCCCATGCCCACGGACGCGTCAGACAGTCCACCCGAGCGGCACCGGATCCAGTGGACGTTGCAGAAATTCGCCGGCGCTGTCCCGAAGCATTCGGCCATGAGGAGTGCATCCGGCGCTTCGCCGAGTGCGGGTACCACTACGGCCCGACCTTCCAGGGCATTGCGCGATTGTGGCGGAACGAACGGGAGGTCCTTGCCGAGATCCACGCGCCGAGCGGCTTGAGCGAGCATCTGTCCGACTATCGATTGCATCCGGCCATTCTCGATGCCTGTTTTCAAACGCTGCTCCCGACCTTGCCGGCGTGGACGAATTGGCAGGGCATGAAAGGCGAAACCTTCGTGCCGGTGAAGATCGACCGCATCCGTTTCTACGCCACGCCTCCGGCGCGCGCTCTCGCCCACACCCGCGTGATGGCGCTCAGCGCGAGCGAGCTCAAGGTGGATATCCACATCTTGGATGAGGCCGGCGGTTCCCTGGTCGAGGTGCAGGGCTTGACCGTGCGCCCGGTCGGATACGCGGCGCAGAGGGTACGCGGCACACTCTACGAATATCAGTGGAAACTCGAGCCGCGCCGGCCGAGCCGCGCGGGGCGGGACTCCCGCCATGTCCCGGCGCCGCAGGCGCTTGCCCCGGTCGTGCGGCAGGAAGGAGAGATCCTGCGCCAGCGGTTCGATCGCGCTCGCTATCAGGACGAATTCCGATCGCTCTCGCGGGCGACCGCGGCTGCCTACATCTCGCGCGCATTGCGCGAGCTGGGTTGGACGCCGGCACCGGGCAAGGCGCTGCCGATCGAGACGCTCGCCGATCGATTGGGGATCGCGCCGCATTACCACCGGTGGCTCCAGCTCATGTTGAAGGAGCTGACCGCGGATGACGTTGCCTCGACCGTGGATCCCCACGGCCTTTGGAAGACGGCATGGGACGAGTTCCCGGAGTGCCAAGCCGAACTGATGCTACTGCGGACTTGCGGCGAGCAGCTGCCGGGCGTGCTCCGGGGCGAGATCGATCCGCTGAACCTCATCTTCCCGGAGGGCGCGCTGACAGCGGCGGAGATCCTGTATCAGGATTCCCCGAGCTTCCGCCTCAACAATCTCCTGGTGCAGAAGGCGATCGCCGAGATCGTCCGACGCCTGCCAAAGGGAAAGGGGTTGCGAATTCTGGAAATCGGCGGCGGAACCGGCGGGATGACGAGCTTCGTGCTTCCCGTGCTGCCGGAGCACTGCACCGAATATGTGTTCACCGACGTCTCGCCCCGATTCACCGCGCATGCGCAGCACAAATTTGCGCAGTTTCCTTTTGTGCAGGGCCGCACGCTCGATGTCGAGCGCGACCCGCTCGAACAGGGCTTCGATGCGAATTCGTTCGACGTCATCATCGCGTCGGACGTCCTGCATGCCACGTCGGACCTGCGCAAGACCCTCGAGCGGCTCAAGCAGTTGCTCGGGTCCGGCGGGACGCTCGTCATCGTCGAGCTGACGTGTCCCTGGCTGTTCATGACGTTGATCTTCGGGCTGCTGAAAGGATGGTGGCTGTTCGACGACGATGTCCGGCGGGACGAGCCCTGTATTTCGCAGGAGACGTGGACGAGCCTGCTGCGCGACGCCGGCTTCAGCGGGCCGGTTTGCATCGCCGACTGCCCGGCGTCCGAGACCGCCCAGCATTCGGTGATCCTCGCGCGCGGTCCGCAATTGCCCGCAGCGCCGGTACCGATCCCGCAAGCTCCCGAAGGGTCGAAGACTTGGCTGCTGTTCGCCGACGCAGGCGCCGCGGACCGCCCGAGGGCGGGCGCGGAGCTGGCCCGCAAGCTCGAGGGGCGCGGAGACAGGGTGATCCGGGTGACGCACGGCGCCGACTTCCGGCACGACAAAGCGGCGGGCTTCAGCATCCGCGCCGGCAATCCCGACGACATGCGGCGCTTGCTGGAGAGCGTCGGCAGACAGACGCAGCGCCTGGCGGGAATCGTTCATCTCTGGAGCCTCGACACGGAGGCAACCGAGTTGATGACCGGCGATGCGCTGGTGTCGGCGGCCAGGCTGGGTTGCGTCTCGGCGATGCAGCTTGTCCAGGCGCTCGCGGCAACGGACGGCGTGTCCGTCGATGATCTCTGGCTGGTGACGCACGCGGCGCGGCCGCTCGACAATCGCGCCGGCGCGCTTCGCATTGCGCAATCTCCGCTGTGGGGACTCGGCAGGGTCGCAATCAACGAATACCACAACTTGCGTTGCCGACTGGTCGACCTGGCGACCGGCTCCGGCGAGGAGATCGCATCTCTCGTGGAGGAGTTGGACGCGGAGGCCGGCCTCGAGGACGAGATCGCCCTGCACGGCGAGTTGAGATATGTGCACCGGCTGGTGCCGGTGTCGCCGGACACGCTGCATGGAATGGGCCGACCGACCGGGGAAGCGCCAAAACGCTTCCAGATCGAAGTGGCGCGACCCGGAATTCTGGGGTCGCTGCACGCTTGCGGTATCGCGCGTATCCCACCGAAGCCGAACGAGGTCGAGATCGAGGTGGCGGCCGCCGGCCTCAACTTCATGGATCTCATGCTGGCGATGGGGATGCTCCCCCCGGAGGCGGCGGCGGACGGTTCTGCCGGCAAGCTGCTCGGCCTGGAGTGCGCCGGCCGGGTGGTCGCGGTCGGCGACGACGTTTCGGATTTTGCCGTTGGCGACGAGGTCATTGCCGCCAAGTCCTGTACTTTGACCTCCCACCTCACGGTCGATGCAAGATTCGTGGCGCGCAAGCCGAGCCATCTGAGCCTCGAACAGGCGGCGACAATTCCGCTCGCCTTTCTGACCGCCTTCTATTCGCTGCATACGCTCGGACAGATGCAGCGAGGCGAGCGCGTGCTGATCCATGCCGGCACCGGCGGCGTCGGGCTGGCGGCGGTGCAACTGGCGTTGAACGCGGGGGCCGTCGTGTTCGCGACGGCAGGCTCTCCCGAGAAGCGGGAGTTGCTCACCGCGCTCGGCGTGCCGCATGTGATGGACTTGCGCAGCCTCGCCTTCGCCGACGAGGTGCTGAAGCTGACCGGAGGCGAGGGCGTCGATCTCGTGCTGAACTCGCTCTCGGGTGAAGCGATCGACAAGAGCCTTTCCCTTCTGCGGCCATACGGACGGTTCATCGAAATCGGCAAGACGGACATCTTCAAGGACCGCAAGATCGGAATGCGACAACTGCGCAAGAACATCTCCATGTTCGTTGCCGATCTGCTGGGCGCACTCGGAGCGCGGCCAGACCTTGCTCGTTCGATGCTGCACGAGATCCTGGGGCGCGCGGAATGCAAGAGCCTGCGTCCACTCCCGCACCGCGTGTTTCCGGTCGGCCGGGCGGCGGACGCTTTCCGCTACATGGCGCAGGCGAAACATATCGGCAAGCTCATCATCTCGATGGCGGACAGCGAGGGACTGCGAATCGACTCCGTGCCGCGGTCCGTTACGCTCGATGCCGACGCCAGCTACCTGATCACCGGCGGTCTCGGAGGTTTCGGATTGGCGGTCGCCGACCGCCTCGCACGACGCGGCGCGCGTCACTTGGCGTTGGTCGGCCGCAACGCCCCCTCGGCCTTCGCGCGGGCCGCGGTGGAGCGCCTGCGGCAGAGAGGCGTCGAGGTGATGATTTTCGCGGCGGACATCACCGATCGCGAGCAGGCGCGCAAGGTCATTGCCGCCATCGAGAGCCGGATGGGACCGCTGCGCGGGGTCATGCACGCCGCGATGGTATTGGACGATGCGCCGATCGAGCGTCTGACCGAGGAGCGGATGTGGCGGGCGATGGCGCCGAAGGTGCTCGGTGCCTGGAACCTGCACACGCTGACGCTCGGTGCTCGGTTGGATTTCTTCGTGCTGTTCTCCTCGCTCGCCTCGGTCATCGGCAATCCCGGTCAGGCGAACTACGTCGCCGGCAACGCGTTCCTCGATGCACTGGCCTATTATCGGAGAGCGCGCGGGCTTCCCGCCCTTGCCGTCAATTGGGGCGTCGTGGGCGAGGTCGGCCACGTCGCGGAAAGCCCGGAGACCGCGCAGAGACTCGAACGGCTGGGCCTCAAGGCCATGCCCCTCTCCGAGACGCTCGATACCCTCGACGAGCTCATGTCCAGCGACGCCGTGCAGGTGGGAGTGGCTGAGGTCGAATGGAAAGGCCTCTTGCGATCGATGGGCCCGCGCACTCCGGCGCGGTATTCCACTCTGGTCGGCGACATCGGCTCCGAGAAGGGCAACGCGACCGCGAGTTCCGGCGTGCATGACATACTCGAGGCAGACGAAGCGGCGCTTCCATCGCTGCTGGAAGCCTACATTCGGGATCTTCTGGCCCGGGCAATGGGAACCTCGCCCACGCGCATCGACAGCCAGCAGTCGCTGCGCAATCTCGGCCTCGATTCCCTGATCGCCGTCGAAGTGCGAAACCGCATCAATGCCGAACTCGGCATGAATGTGCCGCTGGCAAAGTTCATGCAAAGCGAGAGTAGCATCAGCGCGCTGGTGACCTATGTTGCGGAGCGGCTCGTCGACGACGAGGGCGCCGGCCACGCCAAGACTTCGGGCAACGGAATGGCCGCCGGCGCTCAGCCGAGTCCCCCGTTGAGCGGAGCAGACGCTGCAGACCTGCTCGAGCGCATCGACGAGTTGACCGACGAGGAAGTCGACCGCCACTTGAGCATCCTTGCGCCGGAAGGACGCCCCTGATGTCCGGTTTGGGGTCGGATGAGCTCACCACCGCGCAGAAGCGTGCATTGCTGGCGGAACATTTACGCAATCGCAGCCGCGGCGCGCCAGCGCAGCCAGCTCCTTCCAAGGACGACGTAGCGGCGCACCGCCCCGCCAGCGACGGCCGCAGATCCTTTCTCGACAGCGAGGTCATCGCGCTTGCTTCGGTGAAGGACTGGAGCGCGCAGGAGCAGAATCCCTATATTCGATACGTCGCGCCTTACAAGGGCTTCCTGTATCAGCGGCTCGGTCTCGACAAGACATTCGTGCGGGGCGAAGGGTGCTACCTGCTCGACGCCGACGGCATCCGCTACGCCGACTGCATCGCTCAGTTCGGCGCCGTTCCGTTCGGCCACGATCCGGCGCCGATATGGCAGGCGCTGGAGGCCGTCCGGCGCGAGGCGATGCCGAATCTCGTGATCGCATCGATTCCCACGACGCAGGGCGAGTTGGCCGAACGACTGCTGGCATTGGCTCCGCCGGGCCTCGCGCACGTCGTCTTCACCAACAGCGGGGCGGAATCGGTCGAGGCGGCGATCAAGCTCGCCCGATGCCGCACCGGCCGGATCGGGATCCTGTCGGCCGGCAGCGCCTTCCACGGCCTCACGCTCGCGGGCATGTCGGCCACCGACACGGCATTCTTCCAGCGCGGTTTCGGCGCTCCGGTGGCGGGCTTCAGCACCGTCCCGTTCGGCGACGTCGCAGCGCTGCAGGCGGCACTGGCGGCGCGACCAGGTTTTTTTTCAGCCTTTCTGGTGGAGATCATTCAGGGAGAGTTCTGGCATCCGGGTGGCGCCGCCCGGATATCTGGCGACTGCCCGCGAGCTCTGCCACCAGCATGGCGCGTTGCTCATCGTCGACGAGGTCCAGACCGGCCTCGGCAGGACCGGCCGGTTGTTCGCCTGCGAGGCGGAAGGCGTCACTCCCGATATCCTCGCCCTTGCCAAGGCGCTCGGCGGCGGCCTGATCCCGATCGGTGCCTGCCTCTACAACCAGCGCGCCTACACGGAAGAGTTCGACCTGCGGCACGGCTCCACCTTCGCCGGCAATGCGCTCGCCTGCCGCGCCGCGCTCGCGACGCTCGACGAGTTGACCAAGGACGACCGACGATTGGTGCGACAGGTGGCGGCGCTCGGCGAGCGCCTGCTGCGGCAATTGCGGCAGCTGCAGGACGACTATCCGCTGCTGGTCAAGGAGATCCGCGGACGGGGCCTGATGCTCGGTGTGGAGCTCGACCTCCCGCATATCGCCGCGACGCAGGGCGGCATGCTCGCCGTATTACAGGATCAGGGGCTGCTCCTGTACGTCGCGGTCAGCTATCTTCTTAACGTCGAGCATATCCGCATCGCGCCGTCCTTCACCCACGGCACGGTGCTGCGCATCGAACCGCCGCTGACCGCCGATGCCGCCTTGTGCGACCGCCTGATCGGCGCGCTGAAGCGGCTGTTGGAGGCCCTGCAACGCGGCGATGCGGCCGAGCTCGTCGGGCATCTCATGGGCCGGCCGCGCGCGCGTATGCCGCCTCCGTTCAGCGGGCGGCAACATGCAGCCGAGCCGGCCGCCGCCGCGCGGAAGGCGTCCGGCAAGCGCGAACGGAAGCGATTCGCCTTCATCGTGCACCTCCTGGACGCCGACAGCCTGCGACGGTTCGACCCGAGTCTGCAGCCGTTCAGTGACACCGAGCTGGAAGGCCTGAAGTCACGCATCACCGAGTTCCTCAAGCCGTACCCGTTCGGCGAACTCGCGGTTCAGTCGGCCGACGGCCGGCGGACCGAGGGCGAGCTGATCGCGCTGCCCCATCTGCCGTCCGAGCTTCTCGAACTGGCGGAAGACGACGCGGTCGCGCTCGTTCAGAGCGCGGTCGACCTGGCGGTGGAGCGCGGCGCCGAGGTGGTCGGATTGGCCGGCTTCAGCTCGATCGTCACTTACGGGGGCCTCGCGCTGCGGGCGCGCGAGGGCGTGCGAGTGACCAGCGGCAACAGCTACACCACCTGGGTGGCGATGCAGGCGCTGGAGGCTGCGTGCACCCAGCATCGCATCGCGCTGGCGGATTGCACGGTCGCCATCGTCGGCGCCACCGGAGCGATCGGCCATGCGTTGAGCCTGATGTGCGCCGAGCGCACAGGCGAGCTCATCCTCATCGGCAATCCGCAAGTCGCCGAGACCAGCATCGGCAGGTTGCAGATCGTGGCCGAGGACTGCAAACGGCACGTGCGGGCGCGCGCCGCCGCCGGGCGCACCTTCCCTCGCGGCACCTTTGCGGAGCGGTTCTCCCGGTGCGCGGGCGCACAGGCGGCTGCCGATATGGGCGTCACCATCACCACCGATATCGACCGGCACCTTCCCCGGGCGCACGTCGTGCTGACCGCAACCAACGCCGTACTCCCATTCATTTCCGCGCGCCATCTGCGCCATGGCGTCATGGTCTGCGACGTGTCTCGCCCCTTCAATGTCGCGCCCAATATCAGCGACGAAAGGCCTGACGTGCGGGTGGTGGACGGCGGGCTCGTTCAGGCGCCCGACGCGTCGGTGCTGGGGCTTCTCGAGGAGCCCGACCGCAGCAACGTGCTGCTGGCTTGTGCGGCGGAGACGATCATCCTCGCGCTGTCCGGATTTCGCAGCCAGCATCTCTGCGGGCGGCTCGACCCCGCGACCATCGAGGCACTGGGCGAGGTGGCCGCAAGGCTGGGGTTTTCGGCCGCAAGCTGACGCAGGCTTCGCCGCGACGGCGCGGCGCGCGCTCAGGAAACAGGACTGCGGCGCTCGGCGGGCTTGCTCCCGGCGCCGCCGATATCGATCCCGCTCTTGAAAATGTCCGAGGGCGGATGCGCCGGCACCTGCGCAATCATCAAGCCGGCGCCATAGTGAATGATCCGCGACATCAGCGGGCCCAGTCCCTTGGCGAACACGTAAAGCGGCTCCGAATAGCAGCCGAGCCGCGCCTTGAAGACACCCGCGGACTGCCCGACCTCGATCCTCGATACGCCTTTGCGCAGAGCGCGATCGAGCCCCGCATACATCAGGTTGAAATAGAGGTCCAATTCGTCGTTCAACCGATAATCGAGGCCCGCGTACAGCATGCTGTAAGTCGCGCCGGTGTGCAGGCACCAGCCGAACACGATGATTCGCGACTGCCGCGAATATGCGACGAGCTCAATCTCGCCTTCCAGCCGGGACGTCAGCTCTTGAAAGAACTCGATCGGAAGGATTTCCAGATTGAGGTCGGCCTTGGCAGCCATCTGAAGATACAGGCCATGAACCTCGGGCGTGTACGCCCGCAATATGTCGCGCGGATCCGTCAGGACGGCGAGCTCGACATCCGTAGCCTTCAACTTCCGCGTCGAGCGGTTGATCTGCTGACGGTAGCGCGTCTTCAACGCCGCGCAGTATTGCGAGAAATCCGGAAATGCCGGCGTGAACAGATGCATCGGCAGGCTCGGGATGCGCCGATATCCCAGCTGCAGCAGCGGGTTCATCCATTCCAGATCGTCCTTCGCGAATTCCTTGAAAGCGATGAGGTCCATGCCGGTGCGCGCCGCCAGCTCGCGTATCACCTCATCCAACAAGGAGAGAATCTGCGCACCGGCATTGGTCGGCGTCAGTGCCAGGCACTTCCCGCCGGGGGACCCCGGCATTCCGCACATCATCACCTTCAGTTTCCGGAATCTCGACAATATTCCGGGCGCGCGCCGCATGATCCATCCCAGGCGCGGATCGGCCAAATCCGCGAGATCGACCGTCATGGCGGTCAGGCAGGCGCAGGCCGCGGCACCGCCGTCGCCGTAGACGAGGACGTACCAAAACCGGCAGCTCTGCTTCATGCCGGCCTCGGCCGCGGCGATGAAGCGAGGATCCAAGAAGATCGACCCGGCAGATTGCGATCGCGCGCGCTCCCAGGAGGGCAGATCGACGTCGCCGATCGAATCGAAAATCCGATAGGTGTAGGACATTCGCGCGGCCGTCGCGGTCAGGTTGCGAACACGACGAGGGTTTGCGGCGTCGGCGGCAGCGGACGCGCCGTGGCGCCGCGAAACCCTGCAAGGCGGGCGATCTCGTCGAGGTCGCCCGTCGTATAGGCGTCGCCGCTCGGTGTGGAGACGAGCATCAGGAACGCAAACGCGGCTTGCAGCGGCGGCGACACCCGATCCGCATTCGGGACGAACTCGACGGCCAGCACCTGCCCTGCCGGCGAGAGACTGGCCTTGACCTTGCGCAGCAGCGCAACGCACTCGTCGCGACCTAAGTGATGCAGAAAGTTAGGCAGCAATACGAGGTCGAAGCCGCGCCCCCACTCCGCGTCGAACGCGCTCCCCACGACCGTGCGGAACCGATCATCGACTTGGGCGCTCCTGGCATTCTCTCGCGCCACCGCAAGGACCTCCGCCCAGTCCACGGCTGTCACGACTGCTTCCGGCACGGCTCGCGCCACCTCGATGCCATAGAGGCCGTGCCCGGCGGCAACGTCGAGCACGGTCCGCGGCGGCGTCGGCAGCGCGGCGACATAGGCCGCCACCCGCTTGGCGACCGGTGCCGCGAGCGGCACCATGGCATTGGCAAAGCGCACCCAGATCGGATGATCCGAGGCGAGGTTCGCGAGGCCGGCCGAACCGCCGCGGCGCACGTATGACACCGGATCGTTCAAAGCCAGGGTGAGCATCTCCGGCGCAGCGAGGAAGTCGATGCAGCTGCCGAAAGCGAGCGGCGACGAGCGGTCGAGAAATCGCCTGGCCGACGGCGTGAGGCCGTAGCTCGAATCCTGCTTGGCGAGCAGGCCGATGACCGTGAGGTAGTCGCAGAGGATGCGCAATCCCCGTGCCGAGGCCCCGGTATGCATGGCGAGCGCGTCGGCGGTCATGGTACCCGCCCCGATCAAGGTGAAGATATCGAGCCTTATCGCCGCCGTTAGCGCGGCCGTCTTCTGGTACGCCAGGACGGCGTCGTAAACGGGGTTCTCCGGCGGGGAACTCATTCCCCGGTTGCCGCCGTCCTGCGAATTTTCGGTCAGGGGATGCCTCGCGCCGTTTCGCTTTCGATCCTGGGACCGCCGATGCCCTGCAAGCGGGCTCGCAGGTAGCTCGTCACCGCCGCGGCATGACGCGTGACCCAATCGTCGCCGCCGCCCGGCAAATCGATCAGCTCGACATCGGCGCTGATTCGCCGCCAGGCTTGCCCCTCGTATGCGGTCGAGAAGACGAGCAAGGGCACCGCCAGAGGCTGCGGGACGTAGCGCGCCGCCGCGTCCGCTCCTTGCCGATCCTGCTTGCGCGACATCCGGCCGAGAAGCGACAGGAGGAATTGGCCGGGCCGGCGCGCGGCGAGGGTCGGCGGGTCGACCACCGCAACGAGGGCGACCTCGTGCCCGGCGGCGATCAACAGCCTCGCCGCTTCCAACGCCATCAATGCCCCGTCGCGATAGCCGCCCAGGCGATAAGGCCCGCGCGGCTGGGCCTGCAGGATCGCCGCAAGCTGGGCGGCTGCCGCGGCTTCGATCGATCGGGGCATCGCCTTGCCATCGAAGCCATGGCAGGCAACCGCAAGAACCGGCTGATCCAGCCCGAGACCGCGTTGCAGATTGCCGACGAGCCCGCCGCCCGCAGCGGGGCCGTCGTGAAAGAACACCAGGGGAGGCCGACCGCCGCCCACGGCGGCTTGAACGGGTCTCGGCTGGGCGCGAGCCATGCTAGAGAGTCGTTTTGCCAGCTGACGAGCGGTGGAAGCTTCCAACAGGATGGATTCCGGCAGCTGCTGGCCGGTGAGCCGCTCGATCTCCATGTGCAGGTCCATTGCCAGGAGCAAATCGCCGCCCTTCTCGAAAAAATCGTCATCGACCGAGATGCTGTCGTTCTTGAGAAACTTCTTCCAAAGCTGCAGCAACTCCGCTTGCCAATCAGCGACCGACGACCCCTCGGAACTCGCTTTCGAGCTGGCGCTGAGCCGCTTGCGTTGCACCTTGCCGGTGACGCCCTTGGGCAACTGATCGACCATGTCGATGCGGCGCGGAATTCTTGAAGGCGGCAAGCTGCGCGCCGAGAAACTCGCGCAGTTCGTCCGGGGTGACGCTCGCGCCGGGCCGCAGCACGACCGCCGCGGCAACGTCCTCGCCCAGGCGCGGGTGCGCCACGGCATAGGCCGCGGCTTCAGCCACCTGTGGGTGGCGCTTGAGGGCGCGGTCGATCTCGACCGGCGCGATCTTCTCGCTGCCTCGATTGATCAGCTCCTTGCGGCGACCGCGGATGGTGAGAAATCCCTCCTCGTCGAGGCTGCCGATGTCGCCGGTGCGAAACCAGCCGTCGACGAAGGCCGAGCGATTGAGGTCGGGGGCATCGAGGTAGCCGGACGTCACGGTGGGACCGCCCACGAGGATGTCCCCTGGCTCGCCGGGCGGCAGGCGGCGCCCGTCCTCCCCGACGACCATGACGACGTCCGGCGAGGGAATACCGCATGTGCCCGGCTTGTACGGACGCGGCGGCGGCAAATTGGAGGAGACCTGCGCCGTTTCGCTCGAAGCGTAATGTTCCAGCACGGGAATGCCGAGCGCTTCCCGCAGGCCGTCGTGCACCTCCATGGGAAGCGGCGCGCCGCCGGAGGCTATGAAGCGCAGGGAATGCATGCTCCGCATGTCCGGCTGCGATTTGGCCTTGTCGAGGATCGCGAGGTGCAGCGTCGGCCCGACCGAGTACCACGTGGGTGCGAGTTCGCCCAGCCACTCGGGCAAATCCACCTTCGAGGGATTGGCCGGGAAAGCCACGCTGCCGCCCGTGAGCAGCGGCGTGAGCAGCGTCATCTTGACGCCGTTGGAGTAGCATATCGGCGACGCGCACAGGCAGCGATCCTGCGGCGTGAGCTCGAACCAACCCTGCAATCGCTTTGCGGCCGCCAGCATGTTGCGATGGTTGAAGGGCACCAGATTCGGATCGGCGGTGGTCCCCGAAGTCTGCAGGATGAAAGCCGGCGCCTGCGGGTCGGGGTCGTGCAACGTCACGGCGGAGCCGACCTGCGGCGCGACGAGCTGCAAGCCGAGCTTGCCGTCGTCCGCCGCGACCGCCTCGATGATGGCGAGGCCTTGCTGCTCGGCCACGGTGCGCGCCGCGGTCTTGGTGCCCCGCGGCAGGAGCACGGCGTTCGGGCGAAGAAGGCCCAAGCGCGTCTCCAGCTCGGGGACGGTCAGCTTGGAATCGAGCGGCAGCGCCACCGCCGAGCAGGCGACCGCAACGATCGCCAGCGCCGCCTGCGCGGTGTCGGGAATCGCGACGGCAATCCGCGCGCTCGCATCGAACCCGGCCTGGCGCAGAGAGGCGCGGATCTCGTCGATCTGCTCCGTCAACTGCCGGTAGGAGACCGGCGCGAGCCCCGAGGCGACGATGGCCGCTTGCTCCGGACAAAGCGCGGCATAGGCTCGTAACGCCTCGCCGATCGTGCGCGGTTCGCCAGATCCGGCTACCTGTCCGGACGCGGCGAGCGGGCGCCCTTCGCCGGGCCGACCGGATCGAGCGGGCACAACCTTCACGTCGTTGCCGGAAGATCCCACACCAAGATCACGCATGGTCATCTCTCCGCGGAGCGTGCATCGCAGGGCGTTCTCGCTTGTGTTGTCGATGCATCTGCGTCGTCCGTCGCCGGGCCTGGCGAGCCCTCCACGCCTTGCGTTGCCAAGCAACGCAGCACGGAAGAACTATAGCGCGTGGCTATCGCGGCCCACGTGGTATTGCATCGCCACACACGTCGTCACCACCGGCAACGCCGTGGAACATGGCTTTATCCGTCTGCCGATACGCGTGATTTCATCCGCTAGATGATCGATGCAAGCTACATTGAGTAATATGTGTCGCGCAACCCCTCGGCGGTTCCACCCGAGCGGCGAACCGCGATCGGCTTATGCAATTGCGATCGGAGCGCGCAACTGCAGATGCCCTCCTGCCGAGTGTCACGTCATCACCAAACTCCACGTCTTCGGCGGCGACAGCGAAATCGTGCGGCGCGTGAAGAAGGCGCCGACATGGAAATGCTCGGATCCCGGCAGGAACAGATTTGCCAGGAAGGCCGCGGTCGGCATCATCGCGCAGTGCGGTGCGATCACGAGATGCACACCGCGCTCGCGCAGATCGTTGCAGAGATGGCTGACCAGCCGCACGCGCTCTGCGGCGGCGAGGTTGTCGGCCCACAAGTCTATCAACGCGGTGCGTACCGCTTCCCGCCCCTCCAGCACCAAGCAATGGTAGCTGACCAGTCCCCGAACGCGTCCGTCGCGCTCGAAAACCAAGGTCCCCGATGCGGGATTCGCCAGATAGTGCGCCAACTGTTCCGGCGGCCACACGAGCGCCCAATCCCATCCCACCGAGGCCTTGTCCAAGAGTTGCGCGCAGTACTCCAGAATCCGCCGCACGGTAAGGCCGCACGTGCCGATCGTATCGATGCGGGGTCAGGCGTAGCAGCGGTCCGAGGGTGCGGCCGGCCAGCCGCTGCCAGGCCTCGAGGCCCGCCCGCGCCACCACGCTCGGCACCAGAAACTTGGCCCAGTAGCTGCCTCGAAAGAGAAAGCGGAACTTCTGCGGAAACGTCTGCGCATATTTCGTCCAGAAGCGATAGGAGATCGATCTCGGGTCGTTGGGAACCATTCCGATGGCGAATGCGATCCCGCGTTCCTCGTTGTGCCGGCGCAGGTGCTCGATCATGGGCAGCGCCAGGCGCCGATGATCGGGATCGACGGTCAACGCGGTGTAGAGCGCGACCGGCAGGACCGACGAGCCGATGCGCAGCGAATGGGGAAGCGAAAACACGCTGCCGACGAGGTTGGTCCCGTCGTAGGCGACCGGGCACAGCGCCCCGCTCTGCGGCGCCACGCGCCAGCGCAAGAATGCCGCATCCGGTATCGGCACCAAGTGCT
Organism: uncultured Alphaproteobacteria bacterium; assembly: GCA_963758945.1. Classification (GTDB taxonomy): domain Bacteria; phylum Pseudomonadota; class Alphaproteobacteria; order Rhizobiales; family Xanthobacteraceae; genus VAZQ01. The sequence continues at coordinate 104,846 of CAVWXY010000007.1, forward strand.
GGCCGCCATACTCCGCGATCCAAACCCGGCGCGTGAGTTGGGCGATATCCTCGAAATCGCCGCGATAGTCCTGAAGCTCGACACCTTGCATGAGATCACCATTCGACTGCGTTCGGTTCGAGACGCGGAGCCATCGACCGGTCAGACGTCATGTCGGGAAAGTATTTGCTTGAGCTCGGTCATGGCCTCCCCCAGCGATCGGTCAAACTCCCACAATTCGAGAAAGCTCCCTTCGCTGGCGAGAAAGCACGTCTTGATATGGTCGGGAAACATCAGGTAGTGGCCGGCAAGACAATTCCTGCGGGCGGCCTTGAAGAACGTCCCGAACCGGCCCACGCAGTAGAATTCCCGGCAAGGCCGGAATGTTGGATGCCCCGATGTCCGGCGAAACATGCTTCCTGAAGATGTCGGGAACAAACAGCTTGAACAAGATCATCCCCAACACCGGCCTGAAGCCGGCGGCGGCATAAAGATAATAGTAGGCGTAGTGAAGGGGGTGATCCCCCGACTTGATCACGGCGATGGTCCGCCTGTGAGCGTCGAAGGCGTTGAGCAGCGCCGGCTTGGTTTAACTCCCCAGGAACTCCACCAATTCCTGCGTCGTGCTCCGGTAGCGCGTGATCGAGCCGAATTTGATGCCGCGGATGTCCGCGAAATTGTGCACGGAAGGAATTTTATTGAACTTCTGGTAATAGGCCAGATGCGCCGCGGCATGGAAGAATGCATCGGGACTGACGCCAAGTTGCTTGATTCCGTCCCTGCCGATGGCGTCGATCCTCTTGATGAGCGGCAGGCTGCAAGAATATCTTGCGATTTTGTCCTTTACCTTTTGCAGAGGCAACTCGTCGAAATCGATCGTTTCGAACTCCAGCCTGACGGGCTTGCCCGGGCTATCCTCGGCGATGATCGGCGGGATGTTCCTGGCATATGAGCTCACCCAGGAGGCAAACCTGGCGGCGAACACCCCTTCGATTCCGGCAAAGAAGTTGATGATCGCACCGGCAAAGCCGTTGCCGAGGACGACGATCTGGAGGGATTTCCGGTAATCGCGGTTGTGGCAGTTGCGAATATGGAGATCCCGCGCCGCTTCGTTCTCGTCGGTGGGGGCACTGCCGGCGTCGATAGCGAGCAGGAAAATGGCGTCGTCGATCGTCCGAACCAATTCATCGAGCTTGTCGGCATAAAAGATCTTCTCCGACGCCCTCGTGATGTTTGTCGTAAATGGACCATAGGGCTTCGGCGGGGTCTTGTCCGCCGCCGTCGCGCGAATGATCGAATTGAAATTCGAGACAATAGTGCCCGCCGGGATCGTCTTGCCGCCGCCGCCGATGACATCGACTTTGTAATAGGCGCCATCGACGGCCACGACGATGTGCGAGCTGTCCTTGCGGTGCTTGATGTCCTTGCCCCATTTGAGCGGACCGGCTCTCCTGATATTGGCGACCCGGCCGAAAAAATTGTGGTTGCGGGAGTTGTCGATGACAGTCTCGCCGCTCGTCTCCTTCTCCAATGAACCGTCCAGCAGCGACCGACGGTATTTCAACGCCGCAATGACGAGCTTGGCGGCGCGTTGCGCGACGTCGCCGTCGCTCTTCTCGAACAGAAGGGAGACGCTCATCTCGGGATAAATGCCGCTGAAGCCCTTGGGCACCGTGTCGATATCGAAAGGATTTGTGCCGAGCTCGGCGAGCGAGATCATCTTCCGGCGGTTTTGTTCCGCGTAACCTGTAATGCCGAGAAAGCTCAGCAATGAGAGCAAAAGCCTTCGTTTGCGCTCACCGTCAATGGTCAACTCGGCGATCTTCGCGAATACCGATTGGGCGGTGGGGAACGGATCCATGATGTGCCTCCCCGCAAACCAAGGAGATCATACCGCTCGTCCCGGCAAGTATTCCGCTCGGTGGCTTGGAAATGAGCGTCGCCGCGCCGCCGGACTTGCGCCTTCAGACTTGCGCTTTCCAGATCTCGCGCAAGCTCATTGCGCGGGAAGAACGCGCGGCGCGGGCGCGCGTAGAGCCACGTGCCGGCAAGCAGGCCGCGCGGCCGGACGATCCGGGATGACGGGACGCCGGCAACCGATATGAATCCACCGCCTGCCGAGGCACGGCCCGGGAACGATGGGCGATGCGCCGGTCCCTGTTCCCGACCCTCCACGCTTCGGCGCGCCGCTATCCGCCGCGCGCGCACACGCGGCTGTCGCAGACGCGCGCAGGGGCCGCGTCCCGCTCAGTCGTCGTCGTCCTCCTGCTCCAGGAAGGACAAAGGCGACAGCAACTCGCGCACAACGATAACGACCGGCTGTGCCGACGACTTGACGGTCCCGGCCTCGACCAGGTCGTTGACGATGCGTTCGACGTGACTCAGCAGCTTGCCCTTCCCCTTGCGAAGGCGCCTGACGTCCCTGGTCGATTGAGGTTCACCGAGATCGACGACGACGATCTGCGATTTGCTGGCCTTTTCATGCTCCCGAGGGTCTCGCTGCTCGCTCGCGCCCGTTGCCGGATTTGCCATCGTCAATCTCCTTCCTCTTCGTCTTCGTCTTCTTCCTCCACCTTGATCTTGAAGGGCGCCGCCTTGCGTATCTCCTTCATGGCTTTTCGCTGCGCCTTCATGAAGTTGCCCGGCTCCTCGAAGATCCAGGACTTGCCGCCTTTTGCCACCGAGTCGAGATGACGCTGATAAGCCTCCTGCGCGGCGATCACTTGCGCCTTCAGCACATGTCGGATGGTGCGTTCCAGCCCACTGTCCTCGCCATCCTCGTCTTCATCGCTTTTGTAGACGACGTTGGCGGTTCGATGTTCGCCGCTGCCTTGAACAACGGTGACACGTTTGACGAGCTTGTCCATGGTGTCCTTCCTGGCCGTGGGAGTGAATTTCGGTTCGCCGCATGCCTCGTTTCGGTCGGCGTCTTGCAGGAGGCAGCCCATCGCTTGGGACGACCTCGGTCGGCTTGGCCGAGCTGCGCTCGCCGACCACCGCCTCGCGATAGCACCTCGCTATAGCACCTCGAGCACCTCGTTCCTGCTGCCGTGCATGCTAACCTGCATCGGCAAGTTCGGCAACCGAGCATTCTCCAGTCCCTGCTGTTTTCGTGGTGCGCCCTTCCTACATGTTCTGCAAGCGGCGGAAGATGCGCATCGGCCCGCCTCGCGCCGCGTTGCGGCGGACCTTGCGGCGACGGATGAGAAGCGCCAAATTGGTGCAATGCCCGACCGAGTGACGCGCGTGCGGGCAAGGAGGCCGATGTGGCCAAGCCGCTGCCTGCATTGCTGTTGCTGATTGGGTTCGCGATGACTGGCGGACCGGCGCAGTCGCGGTCATTGCAGGTGGTGGGCACCGCCGGCTACCTGTCGGAATGGGAACTCACCGGCTCGGTCACCGAGCGAAAGTCGGCGGCCCACGCGGAGTTTTCAGGACCGGTGACCTGGAAGCATGTCGGTCTGTGCAGCGTGAACGGCCCGCAGGAGAAATCCGGGCAGATCCGGTTTCAGCTTTCCCCGTCCGGCGCATCGTCGCACATCGACGCGACGATCTCGCTCGATGACGCGCAATGCCGTTACAGCGGCGATTTCGCCGGCAGTTCGAACGGGCACATGGACTGCTCCGATGCCAAAGGCGTTCCGATTTCGATTTCGATCAAATGATCGGGGTCGACGTCGGATCCGTCGCCGGCTTTGCCGTGACGCTCATCGATCGCGATCGAGCCTGGTGTCGGGCATGTTCAGGCGGATCACAATTCTGCGGATCAGCACCAGGAGCACGGCGATCAATGCCAGCTGAATCCAGCCGAACGTCGTCGCCCGCCCGATAATCGCGTCCCAGTCGATCTGGTAGCCGAACCATCGCTTTGCGACGGCGTCCGCAATGAGCCCGATGCCGATCGAGGCGGCGGCGATATAGCCCAGCTTCAACACCAGCGAAGCGATGTAGGCGATCTTGCCGACGATGTTCTTGAAGTGAATGATCGGAGTCTCGACGTTGCGCTGCACCTGGAAGAAGAATTGCGTGACCATGTCGGCGAATTCCTCCATTTGCAGGTAGTCCATATCGGTCGGGCCACGCATCCTCTGCCGCATGCTCTTTTTCACGCGCTCGCGCGCCTCCTTGCCGGCCTCGCGGGCGTAGATCTCGAACTCCTTGACGATATTGATGTCCCTGTTCAACCGCGTGATGATCGAAATCGTAGGAGAACGATGTTCTGAAATACTGAATCAACTCGTAGCTCGCAGGCAGCGAATATTCCCGGGCTACTTCCAGGAAGCGAAGCCAGGCTTGCCCCGTGCTCTTCTCCCACCACTCGGCATCCCTGCTGTTCATGGCGTAGACCCAATCGGAGTAGATCTTCTCCATCTCGTTGCGGACCTTGTCGACGTCCATGGGCGGAAGCGGGCCGGCGAGCGAGAGCGCGGTGTTGACGATCCGCCCGATGTCTCCCCTGGACATGTGATAGCGCATCTCCCGGAATATCTTCCGGGTCGCGGTGGAGAAGCGTCCGATCGCACCGAAGTCGATGAAGCAAACCTTGTTGTTCGGCATGATCACCAGGTTTGCCGGATGCGGGTCGGCATGAAAGAAAAGCTCTTCCTGCAACTCGCGGAGCATGATCACGACGAGCTTGCGCGCCAGCGCTTTCGGCTCGATGCCGATGCGTCTTACCTTCGCCAGGAATTCCTGGTCGTTGCGGTCGACCGCTGCCAGCAGCTCCCACATCCATACGCCCGAGACGAACTCGCTCACCATCACTTCCTCGGTGCAGTATTGGAAATAGACCTGCGGGGCGGTCACGTCCTTCTTGCGCTTGGCCGCGCGGCGACGGAACAAATCGGTGTAGCGCGCCTCGCTCCGGAAATTCAGCTCGTTGAACAGGATCGTCCGGAAGTCGTCGGTGAAGCGCCGGCCGACATCCGGAGGTATGATGGTGAGCGTCTCGCCTACGATCAAAAGCCAGTCCAGCGCCCGCAGGTCGGCGGCGATGAGTTGGCCGATCCCGGGCCGGCGCACCTTCACCGCCACGCGTTCGCCGGTCTTCAACCGCGCTTGATAGACGCAGGCCAGCGAGGCCGAGCCGATCGGCTCGGGGTCGAAAACCGCAAACACCTCGCCCAGCGGCTTGCCGAGATTGCGCTCGATGATCGCAATCGCTACCGACGTCGCAAAGGGCGGAACCCGGTCGAGCATCTTGCTCAGCTCGGCGCAATAGGCGTAGGGCAGCATGTCGACGCGGATCGACAGTTGCTGCGCCAGCTTGAGAAAGCTCCCGCCGAGATCCTCGAACACCGCCCGCAATCGCACGGCGCGACGCTCGACGCTGGCGCGGCGCTGCAACACGTCGAGCATATTGCCGGCGTAGAATTGTATGATCGCCCACAACCAGAGACACAGCCTCCCCATCGGGAGGAGGATCCCAGGCTCGAAGTAGACGCGGCGCGCCCTGGGCAGAGTCACATGCAACGTGTCGATCGAATGCGCGATCCTGCGCCGCGGCATGGGGCGGACGACGTCGGGGTCGTACGCCGCAACCGGCTCCCCGACCGCCGTTGCTTCCCCGCGCCGTGACCTCAGTGCGAAACGAAAATTCATTGGCGGCTCATGTCAGGGATCTGCAAGCGTCGGACGTCCCGACCATTGCCGGGGACTGATTGTCGGCTGCGCCTCCCGATGGCGGACACCTGCGACCATGCGTCCGGTTCCCCAGCGCCTGACATTCATTCATGGATTTGGACCGAATTCAAATGGGCTTCCGGCTCAGCCCACCTCCAAATCGGGGGCGCCATAGCCGCGGCATATTGCTGTTCACGCGCCGGCACTGGACGGCACAATGTGTCGGTGATAACGACAGTCCGGATTGAGGCCGGACCGTTCACGGCAAGGTTGGTGTTGATGACGTCTCCGCTGGCGACTCGCATGGCATGGGCGAGGGCGGCCTTGCGGATCGGTTCAACCGTCGCGACCGTCGAGGCAAGACAGATGATCGTGACGGCGACAGGACGGTCCCGAACGGGCATTGTTCGCTGACAATTCAGATCAAGCGGGAGGGCGCGAATGGCGCTCAACGTCTCGGCATGGTCGATCCGTCATCCGGTCGCTCCCATTGTCGTCGCTTTGGCGATCGCGGCGATCGGATATCTCAGCCTCATCAAGCTGCCGATCACGCGCCTTCCGAACGTCGACGTCCCTCTCATAACCGTCGTGATTACGCAGTTCGGTGCTTCGCCCGGAGCGCTCGAAACGCAGGTTACCAAGAAGGTGGAGGATGCCGTTGCCAGTGTCGCCGGCTTCCACCATGTCAAATCGCTGATCACGGATGGAGTTTCGAACACCTCGATCACCTTCCGGTTGGGAACCGACGCCGATCGCGCGCTCAATGACGTGAAGGATGCCGTCACGCGTGTCCGCGCCGATCTCCCGCGCGGCATCGACGAGCCTTTGGTTCGGCGCGTCGACGTGACCGGACTTCCCATTCTCACCTATGCCGCGATAGCTCCCGGAAAAACGCCCGAGCAACTCTCCTTCTTTGTTGAAGATGTCGTGATACGTGAGTTGCAGGGGATCCGCGGGGTCGGCAGCGTCGAGCGCATCGGCAGCGTCGAGCGCGAGATCCGCGTCGGGCTCGATCCGGTCCGGCTGCAGGGCCTCGGATTGACCGCGCTCGATGTGAGCCGTCAGCTCCGGGGCAATAACGTAGACCTCGCCGGCGGGCGGGCGGAGATCGGCGGACGCGATCAGGCGATCCGCACGCTGGCCGGAGCCAAGACACTCGCAGACCTCGCAGGCACCAGGATTGCTCTGCCGACCGGCGGTGAAGTGCGGCTGGACGACCTGGGACTTATCACCGAACTCGATCGCCGAGCCGCGGACCTTTGCCCGTTTCAACGGAGCGCCCGTCGTCGGCGTGAGCATTGTGCGGGCAAAGGGCGCGAGCGATGTAGCTGTCGCGGAGAAGGTCGCCGCCGGCATCGAAGCGATCAAGAGCGCTCATCCGGAGGTCGAGCTCAAGCTGATCGACAGCTCGGTCACGTACACGTTCGGAAACTACCACGAGGCCAACAAAGCGCTCTACGAAGGAGCAATCCTGACCGTGATCGTCGTGTTCCTGTTCTTGCGCGACTGGAGGGCGACGATCATCGCGGCAATCACGTTGCCATTGTCAATTCTGCCGGCCTTCTGGGTGATGTACATTCTCGGGTTCTCGCTCAATATTGTGAGCTTGCTGGCGATCACGCTCAGCGTCGGAATTCTCGTCGACGACGCCATCGTCGAGATCGAGAATATCGTGCGCCACATCCAGATGGGCAAGTCGCCCTATCAGGCCGCGTTGGAAGCGGCGGACGAGATCGGTCTGGCCGTCGTCGCCATCAGCCTGACCATCGTCGCCATATTCCTGCCCGTCGGCTTCTTGTCTTCAATTCCTGGGCAGTTCTTCAAGCAATTCGGCATAACCGTCTCGGTGCAGGTGCTGTTTTCGCTTCTCGTCGCGCGCTTCATAACGCCAATGCTGGCCGCCTATTTCCTGAAACCGCATCGGCACAAGGAGATGGCCGACGGACAAATCATGCGTTCCTACGTACGGACATTGGGCTGGTCGGTTCGGCACCGACTTATCACCGTATTCGTAGGCTTCGTCCTGTTCGTCGCCGCGATGGCGGGCACCGGTTTGCTGCCGTCCGGGTTCATGCCGGCTTCCGATAGTGCGAGGTCGGTGCTCGCGATCGAGCTGCCGCCGGGATCGCAGCTCGCCGAAACCGAGGCAGCTACCGAGACCGTTGCGAAGCTCGTGCGCAATCGGCCCGAGGTGGAGAGCGTGTTTGTCGACGGCGGACGAATCCCTCCTGCGGTGGTCGACGTCGGCAAGGCCGCCCTTACGATCAACTACGTGCCCAAGTCGGAAAGGCCGCTTTCGCAGCAGCAGCTCGAGCAAGCAATCACGCGAGATCTGGCGGCAGTTCCGGATATTCGCTACTGGTTCCTCGACGACAACGGACTGCGAAACGTCAGCCTGACCGTGAGCGGCGACGACAGCGCCACGGTCTCGAATGTGGCGGCCGAGCTCGCGGCTCAAATGCGGCGACTGCCGATGCTTGCAAATGTTGTCTCGAGCGCTGCGCTCAATAGGCCGGAGTTGAGGATCTACCCGCGGCGGGAGTTGGCCGTCCGGCTAGGCGTACCGATCGAGAACCTGTCCGAAACGGTCCGTGTCGCAACCATCGGAGATGTCGGGCCCGCACTACCGAAATTCGATGCCGGGGACCGGAGCGTCCCGATCCGGGTCCTGCTCGAGGAGAATGCGCGCGCCGATCGGCAGGTCCTGGAGCAGCTGCGCGTGCCGTCGCAACGTGGCGGAGGGGTGCCGCTGATTGCGCTCGCCGACCTGAGTTTCGGGGACGGTGCCACCAGCATCACAAGAAACGACCGCCAGCGGATGGCCAGCGTCGAAGCAGATCTTGTCGACGGCGCCGCGCTGAGCCAGGCGTTGGAAGCCGTCAACGGCTTGTCGGTGATGAAGAATCTTCCACAAGGCGTCAAGGTCGTCCCCGGCGGGGACGCCGAACTGCAAGGCGAGCTGTTCGACGAATTCGGCAGCGCCATCCGTAACGGCCTCATGATGGTCTACGTCGTGCTTGCCATCCTGTTCGCGAGTCTACTGCATCCGTTTACCATCCTGTTTTCGCTGCCTCTCTCGATCACCGGCGCAGTCCTCGCGCTCCTCCTCACATTCCTGCCAATCACCTTGCCGGTCATTATCGGCATTCTCATGCTTCTGGGCATCGTCACCAAGAACGCCATCATGCTGGTCGATTTTGCGATCGAGGGCATGCACACAGGTGCCGACCGCACGACGGCGATCTTGGATGCCGGCCACAAGCGCGCTCGACCAATCCTCATGACGACCATCGCCATGGCCGCGGGCATGGCTCCGAGCGCCCTGGCGGTGGGCGCCGGTGGCGAGTTTCGATCGCCGATGGCGATCGCGGTCATTGGCGGGCTGCTCGTCTCGACCGTGTTGTCGCTTCTGTTCGTTCCCGCGTTTTTCGTCATCATGGACGATCTCGGCCGATTGCTGTCCCGAGTGTTCGGGCGCTTCATCGGAGGGGCCGACGAGCCGGGAGCGGGAACCGCAGCAAAGCCTCCGCCCGCCCCCGACCTTCATGCCTCGGGCAAGGGCGAGGCCGCCGGCCGCGCAGACGCGGTGCCGTCGCCCGAACCGGCGAAGGCGGGCTGAATCATATAGCGCTGCTCAAGCCCCGACGGACGATCACCGCGCGCCGGCGATAGCCGGCGGCGACCATGCAATTCGCCCGCCGCGGCGTGAGTGCCGCGAGGATCAACCTGTCAGCGGCGTCCGGTCCTGGTCACGTAGACCCTGATCGGCTTCGACATGACCGGGGGATTGTGCGGCACGTGGTTCTCGTCGCCGAGAAGGAGCTGCAGCGTGTGCCTTCCCAATGGCAAGGTGACGGTCGCTTCCGTCTGTCCGGCCCCGAAGTGCAAGTGATTGAAGTCGTTCGGGATTGGCTGGTCGAGGGGGGGCAGCTTGGCGTCGATCAGGAGATGATGGTGGCCGGTATTCGGCTTGTCGATACCGGCCGGTGCCACACCCATATTGGTGAGGCCGAAGCGGATGGTGGCCTGCTGCGGAAGCACCGACCCGTCCTGCAGGCCGACGAAATAGACGCGCGCATCGGCCGGCGCCGGCTTGCGCACCGAAGGGTCGACGACGCGCACCCGGATGCGCTGCGACATGACCGGGGGAGTGTGAGGAATGTGATCCTTGTCGCCGAACAGCAGTTGCAGCGTGTGTTCCCCATGCTTCAGGGTGATCTCAGCCTCGGTCTGACCGGAGCCGAAATGGAGATGATTGAAGTCGTTCGGGATCGGCTGGTCGAGCGGGGGCAGATCGGTATCGATCAGCAGGTGATGATGGCCTGAATTCTGGCGATCCGAGCCCGCGGGCGCCACGCCCATGTTCTTCAAGCCGAAGTAGACCGTGAACTTGGGCGGGATGACCGCGCCATCCTTGAGATCGGTGAAATACACCTCGGCCCCGGGCGGGGACGGCGTGGGGCCTCCCGTAAGCGCGGCCGCGGCCGGGGCGCCTTCGACGCGCACCCGAATGCGCGGCGACATTACCGGCGGCGAGTGCGGGATGTGGTCCTTGTCGCCCATCAGCAGTTGCAAGGTATGCTCGCCCGGCTTGAGCGTGATCTCGGCCTCGGTTTGGCCGGCACCGAAATGCAGATGGTTGAAGTCGTTGGGAATGGGCTGGTTGAGCGCGGGCAGTTCGGTGTCGATCAGCAGATGGTGGTGGCCGGAGTTCTCGCGATCCGAGCCGGCAGGTGCGATGCCCATGTTGCGCAAGCCGAAATAAAGCTTCAGCTTGGCCGGGACGGTCGCGCCGTCCTTGAGGTCGATGAAATACACCTCGGCACCGGCCGGCGCGGGCGTCGGGCCTCCGCTCCGCGGCGCCTGGGCAAAGGCGGCGCCGCAGCCGGCGATGCAGGCAACCAGCAATGCCGCAAATCGACCGGCCCGTTTGTTATGCCTCGTTCCAACCTTCTCGCACACGCGCATGGCTACATCCTTCCGTAGCTCTCGTCGCCCGCTTCCGGACATCGTCGATCTGACCCGCTCACGGATCCGTTAATCTAGGGGAACTCAGCCGCACTGGGAAGCGCGACGCGGCGAGCGGTCTTTACGGCCAGCGAGCAGCCACAACCTGCTCGCATCGACCGCACCGACAGAACCCGTCTCAGTGGGTGCCAGTCAATCATTTTCTCGTCGCCCGCTGCGCAACCCGGGCATGTTGCAGGGCGGCAATCCTTGCGCGCCCCCTGCCCTGTTGTCCGCCCGTGACATTCCGTCTAGAATTTTATGATTGCTTGGAAAAAACACCCAGGGCTGGGGGAAGCTTCCGAGGTGCGCGGTTGCCCGGAAGGCGGACTGGGGGCAGTCAGGAGTTGATTCATTCTGCGGCAGTATGTCTCTTTATGGTGGTCATGATCCGAAATGCCAGGAAGCGTAAGATAGCAACGGCCACGCTACCATCAGATTGCAGCGGAGGTCGTCGAATTGATCGGAAAAAAAGGCGCGGGATGAACATGCGGCTCCTATTTTGTCTGTGCTTGTCGGTCGTGTACGCAATGCTGACCTCGTCGGCGTTGCCGCAGCAAAGACCAGCACGTGTGGCGCTGATCATCGGAAACGAAAGCTACCCGGATGCCAGTACGCCGCTGGCCACCACGGTCAAGGACGCTCGCACCCTTGCCGAGGAGTTTCGTCGGAACGATTTCGACGTCGACCTCAAAGAAAATGTCGGCAAGGAGGAGATGCAGCGCGCGATCGACGCCTTCACCGGCAAGATTCGCAGCGGTACGGTGGCGTTGTTCTATTTCAGCGGCTACGGCATTCAGGTCGCACGGCAAACATATCTGCTTCCGGTCAATGCCCAAGTTTGGACCGAGGCCGACGTGCGCCGCGACGGGATCAGTGTCGATGCGCTCTTGGCGGAGATAAATCGCAAAGGGGCAAAGGTAAAGATCATCATCCTGGACGCGGCCCGCAGGAACCCCTTCGAGCGCCGGTTCCGGGCCTCCGCGGCGGGGCTTGCCGCGCTCGACGCTCCCGACGGCACCCTCGCGCTTTTCTCCGCCGCGCCCGGCAAGGTGATCAACGACGGCAGCGGGGCCAATAGCCTGTTCGTCAGCGAACTGATCAAGGAATTGCGCTCCCCGAATCTGACTGCCGAAGAAGTCTTCAATCACGCACGCATCGGGGTGTCCCGCGCTTCCAGCAACGAGCAGGTGCCTTGGGTGGCATCGTCTCTCGTCGAAGAATTCTATTTCGGGACGTCGCGCGCGGTGGCGGCGACGCCCGCTCCGGCGCCATCTCCCGCCCCCGCGGCGCGCCCGGCCCCGGCTCCGACCCCCGCTCCGCCCCCCGCGGCCGGCCCCGCGCCGCGAGTGTCTTCGACTGCGCCGGCGACCGAACCCCCTCGCGACGGCTTCAGGCCCGGCGACACCTTCCGCGACTGTTCAGGCTGCGTCGAACTCGTGGTGCTCCCGGCCGGCTCTTTCGAGATGGGCTCGAACTCGGAATACGAAAATCCGACGCACCGCGTGACTATCGCGAAGCCGTTCGCTATCGGGCGGTACGAAGTGACGTTCAGCGAATGGGACCAATGCGTGGACGAAGGAGGATGCAAGTACCGGCCCGACGATCGCGAATGGGGCCGCGGAAACCGTCCGGTGATCAATGTCAGCTGGCTCGACGCCAAGGCGTTCGTGACCTGGCTTTCTCAGAAGACCGGGAAGACCTACCGGCTTCCCACCGAAGCGGAATGGGAATACGCGGCCCGAGGCGGGACGAACATGCCGTACTGGTGGGGCCGTGACGTCGGTTCCCGCCAGGCCAACTGTCGCGAGTGCAACACTGGCGAGACTCAAAAGACCACCCCGGTCGGTTCCTACAAGCCGAATCCGTTCGGTCTTTACGACACCGCAGGCAACGCAGCGGAATGGATCGAAGATTGCTGGAACGACAACTATCGCGGCGCGCCCAACAACGGCTCGGCATGGACGAGCGGCCAGTGCCGGCTGCGCGTTTTGCGCGGCGGGGCATTCGACAGCCAAGCGAGGTATCTGCGCTCGATGTCACGCTTCAGGTACGACACGGACGTTCGCTATATCGCGAATGGATTTCGGGTGGTACGGGAGTTGCCATAGTTGCATCGGCGGTGGCGCTGCCGAGCGCCCTCTCGCACCGATCATGCAGCGTGGACCGGAATCCGGGTATAGACCATGAAAGTTTTCGTTCCGGTGACGATCACCGCAGCCAGCGCTGCCCTCGTCATCGCGGCTGACCTGGCGATGACGTTGCCTGGACGGGCCGAGACCAATTCGCAGCCCGCCGCACAGGTCGTGGTGGTGCGCGCAGCGAGCGGATGTTTCTCCTCCTCCATTCGCGTCACCGGCTTCCTCGTTGCGCGGGAGGAGGCCGTCGTGACGCTCGATGCGCCCGGGGCCAGAGTAGTCGAAGTGTTGGCGAGCGAAGGGGATCGGGTCACGGAAGGTCAGACGCTCGTCCGCCTGAACCGTCAGTCCGGACCAGGTCCGGACACCGGCGCCAGCAAGACCACGACGCTGCGGGCGCCGGCCGCCGGGGTCATCACGCGAAGCACCGCCGTGGTGGGAGCGACGGCGTCGCCGCTTTCGCCCGAACCGCTGTTCCGCATCGCGGTCGACAACGACATCGAGCTCGAGGCCGAAGTCCCGAGCATCCATGTCCCGGCGCTCGCTACCGGCCAGACTGCCCGCGTCGAGATCGGGGCCGGTAGAGATCTGTCCGGACGGGTTCGCCTGGTTCCTGCCAAGATCGACCAACACACGCAACTCGGCCGGGCCCGAATTTCGCTGGAGGGCGACCCTTTGCTGCGGCTCGGAATGTTCGCCCGCGCCACTATCGACGCCAACCGCAGCTGCGGCATATCGGTTCCCCGCTCGGCGGTGCGCTACCGCACCGAAGGCACGAGCGTGCAGATCGTGCGCGACGACGTCATCGAGACGCGGCTGGTCCAAGTCGGCTTCCACTCGGACACCGACACCGAAATCCGCGACGGCTTGCGCGAAGGTGACATGGTCGTGGCCAACGCCGGCAGCTCCCTGCGCGATGGCGACAAGGTCAGGCCTATTGTCGCCGACGCAGCTCGTATGGGGCAGCGCTGACGCGGGCGCATTCCGATGCAGGAAGCACCGCGCAGACGCTGGTGGAAAGGCCTGTTCGGCAAATACGTCCTCTCCGTCGTCGGATTGGTTGTGCTCCTGCTGGTCTTGAACGGGGGGCTCGAGACCTGGTTCATGTACCGCGATACCACGGACCTGCTGGCAAAGGCGCAGTCGGAAAAGGCCGAATCCACGGCCCGGCGAATCGAGCAGTTCGTGTCCGAAATCGAACGGCAGATCAGCTGGGCAACGCGCGCCAGCTCGACCACGCTCGACCAGCGTCGCGCGGACTACGCGTTGCTGCTGCAGCAGGTGCCGGCCATCGATCGGGTGATCCAACTCGATGGCACCGGCAAGGAGCAACTGCGGCTGACGCGCAGGGAGCTCGTCTTGGATAGCGGGATCGATTATTCCGGCAATCCTCGCTTCACCCAGACGCAAGGTCGATCGGTCTGGCTTTCACCGGTCTATTTCGATGGACTCGATCCGTTCATGACCATCGCCATGCCGCATTCCGGCCGGAACGCCGGCTCGACCGTCGCCGAGGTAAATCTCAAGTTTTTGTCCAATTTCATCGATGCAGATCAGATCGGGAAGGGCAACGAGGCCTACGTCGTGGAGCCATCCGGGCGGCTGCTAGCCGATTCCAACCCCGAGCGACGCCTGGGCACGGATCTCGCCGATCTTCCCCAGGTCGCGGCCATGATCAAGCCGGGCGGTCAACCCGTGGAATTCGGCAAGGATTCCGAGGGCCACTCGGTTCTCGCCGCCGCAGCGACCATACCACGGATGCGCTGGTACGTGTTCTTCGAGCAGCCGCTGAGCACGGCGCTGCAGCCGGTCTACAGCCTGTTGTTCCGCACCGGTTGGCTGCTGGCCCTGGGCGTGCTGCTCGCGGTGCTGTCCGGCGTGCTGATGGCGCGCGAGATGGTGGTTCCCATTCGCGCATTGCAGGTCGGCGCCCAGCAGCTCGAAGCCAGCGATTTCGGTCATCGCATCGACGTCCGAACAGGCGACGAGATCGAGGAACTGGCGAATCATTTCAACCGAATGGCCGACCAGTTGCAGGGTTCATATGGCAGGCTGGAGCAAAAGGTCGCGGAGCGCACGCGCGATCTCGCGCGCTCCGTCAGCGAATTGCAGGCGCTCGAGGAGATCGGTCGCGCAGTGGCTTCATCTCTCGACCTCAAGTCCGTGCTCGCCACGATCGTAACCCGCGCCGTGGAGCTCGCCCACGCGAACGCGGGCGCGGTCTACAGCTATGACGCATCGCGGGATGCGTTCGAGCTTGTCGGGACCTCTGCGCTCGATCCGGCATTTCAGGACGCCGTGCGCGCCACCCGGGTCGGGCTCGACGACAGCGTCATGGGGCTGGCTGCCAAGCGACGCGAGCCGATCTGCGTGCCCGACCTTTCGCTGGCTCCAAGTTACCCGCTGCGGGATATCACGCTGTCGGCAGGATTCCATTCCGTGCTGGTCGTGCCGCTGCTCGGGCAGAACGAGATCGTGGGAGCGCTAGTACTGCAACGGCAAGCTGCCGGAGACTTCCCCGCAAGCACTCTTGCGCTGATGCGAACCTTCGCCGATCAGTCGGTGCTCGCAATGAACAACGCACGGCTATTTCGTGAGGTCGAGCAGAAGGGGCACGAGCTGGCCATCGCCAACGAGCACAAGAGCCAGTTCTTCGCCAATATGAGCCACGAGCTGCGGACGCCCTTGAACGGCATACTCGGCTTTGCCGAACTGCTGGCGGATGGCCTCTACGGCACGCTGCCGGACAAGGCGCTGGAGATCTTGGAGCGTATCCAGAAGGACGGGAAACATCTTCTGAGTTTGATCAACGACGTGCTCGATATTTCCAAGATCGAGGCCGGGCAACTCACCCTGGCGCTCGACAACTACTCTTTGCAGGGGATCGTGGAGACGGTGGTCGCATCGACGGACTCGCTGGCGCGGGCCAAAGGCATTGAGGTCAGGCCCGTCGTTTCCGCCGATCTTCCAGTCGGTTACGGCGATGAACGGCGTTTGACCCAGGTGCTACTAAACATCGTCGGCAACGCGATCAAGTTCACCGACACCGGATCCGTCGAGGTGCGCGCGGGAGCAATGGACGACCACTTCATCGTTGCGGTGCAGGACACCGGTCCGGGCATCCCCCCCGCCGACCGGGCACGCATCTTTGAAGATTTTCAACAGGTTGACAACAGCATCACGCGGCAGAAAGGTGGCACCGGACTAGGACTGGCAATCGCGCGCCGTCTGGTCGACGTGCACGGTGGCCGCATCGACCTGCAGTCGACCCCCGGAGTGGGTTCCACGTTTACCATCTACCTGCCGGTGCGCGCGACCGATCAGAGGCAGGCGGCATGAGCAAGCGCATACTCGTCGTCGAGGATACCGAGAACAATCGGCGCATTCTCAACGATCTGCTTACCAATGCCGGTTTCGAGGTGTTGGAGGCGGTCGACGGGGAAAAGGGCGTCGCCATGGCAGCGGAGCGGCGGCCGGATCTCATTCTCATGGACATTCAGCTGCCGATAGTCGACGGCTATGAAGCCACCCGGCGGATCAAGGCCAACCCGGAACTGCGGCACATTCCGATCATCGCTGTCACCTCCTATGCCCTATCGGGCGACGATACCAAAGCGCTTGCCGCGGGCTGCGACGGCTACTTCGCCAAGCCGTTCAGCCCGCGCGTCATCCTCGCCAAGATCCGCGAATTCTTGACGTGACGTGAGGGAGCCCTCGTTTGCGAACTCCGCCTCGGATACTGGTGGTCGATGACAATCCCACGAATCTGGAAGTGCTGCGGGTTCGGCTCAACGCGCAGGGCTACGAGGTGGTCACGGCGGTCGACGGCGAGGATGCGCTGGCTCGCACGCGCGAATTCGAGCCCGATCTCGTCCTCCTCGATGTCATGATGCCGAAGCTCGACGGGATCTCGGTCCTCAAGGAACTCAAGCGCGATAGCACGCTTCGCTTCATTCCCGTCATTCTGGTGACAGCCAAAGCCGACACGCGCGACGTGGTGAACGGTCTCGAGGCGGGCGGCGACGATTATCTCACCAAGCCGTTCGAGCAGGCCGCATTGGTGGCACGGGTCCGCTCGCTGCTCCGGATCAAGGAGTTGCACGATACCGTGCAACTGCAAGCGGCGCAGCTCAAGGAGCAGACCGAGCAACTCTCGAGCTGGAATTGGCTACTGGAAGAGCGCGTGGCGAAGCAGATCGCGGAAATCGAGCGAATCGGCCGCCTGCAGCGTTTCCTGGCGCCGCAGGTGGCGCAGATGATCGCCTCCTCGGATTCACCCGAACTCGCTCTTGGCCAGCCATCGGCGAGAGGTGACGGTGTTGTTCTGCGACCTGCGCGGATTCACCGCCTTTACGGAAGCCTCCGAGCCCGAAGAGGTCATGGGCGTCCTGCGTGAGTATCACGAGAGCCTGGGCGAGCTCATCTTCCGATACGAGGGCACGTTGGAACGGTTCCTGGGAGACGGCATCATGATCGTCTTCAACGATCCGATCCCTTGCGACGATCACACCGAACGCGCCGTTCGGCTCGCGCTCGAGATGCGAGAAAAAGTCGATCAATTGGCGAAGCAATGGGCGCGCAAGGGACACATTCTCGGTGTCGGAATCGGCATCGCCTCGGGTTATGCGACCCTCGGCCAAGTTGGGTTCGAGCATCGACGCGAATACACGGCGATCGGCAGCGTCATCAACCTCGCCTCGCGGCTCTGCGGCGAGGCGAAGTCGGGGCAGATCGTGATCAGTCAACGGGTGTTCGGCGCCGTCGAGCAATGTGTCGAAGGCTCGCATATCGGCCAGCTCAGCCTGAAGGGCTTCAACCGGCCGATCGATGCTTACGAAGTGATGAGCTGGCAGCCACGGTCTTCGGTGCAGAATTCGTCTGCGGAGAATTTGCCTGCGGGAACGCCCGAAAGGGGATCATGAGCGCGCATTTGAAGCCGTTGCCGCGTGGCCAAGAGGCGACGGCGGCGCCCAAAAACCCGCCATACCGGTTGGCCGTATTGGCGCGCCCGGCGGCGGCTGTGGCCATTGCGGCCGCCGCCGCGTGTCTCGGCTTCCAGTTGCAAGCGGCCGCCGCCGAGCGCGATGCCGCGTCCTCAGAACTGGCGGTGACGGTGGTGCCGGCGAAGAACATGTGCTTCGCCGACACGTTACCGGTGAGCGGCGTACTCGTTCCGAGAAACGAAATTCTCGTGCGGCCGGAGCGCGAAGGACTGCAGGTCACCCAGGTGCTCGTAGAGCCCGGTGACACCATTGTTTCCGGGCAAATCTTGGCGCGGCTCGCACCTTCAGAAGGACAAGAGGGCACCGGGGGCGCGATTGCGGTACGGGCGCCCGCGGCCGGGATCATTATCTCCTCCTCCGCCGTCGTAGGCAGCACGGCATCCGCGAGGGGGGAGCCCTTGTTCCGTATCGCGGGCCGGGGCGAGATGGAGCTTTTGGCCGAAACTCCGGTCAGGTCGCTGGCCAGGCTCGCGGTCGATCAACCGGCAAAGGTCGAGATCGTCGGAGTCAGCGAATTGGCCGGCAAGGTGCGGCTGTTCTCAACGGCCGTCAATCCGACGACGCAGCTCGGCCAAGTCCATATCTTCGTCGGGAGTGATCCGCGATTGCGCGTGGGTGCGTTCGGCCGCGCAACGATCCACATCGGCCGACGTTGCGGCCCAGCAATCCCGCTGTCGTCGGTGCTGTACGGCCCGGGGGGCGCCGTTGTCCAGGTTGTGCGCGATGGCCGGATCGAAACCCGGCGCGTCGCCGTCGGCTTGCTCTCTCAAGGTCAGGCGGAAATTCGGGAAGGCCTCGCCGAAGGCGAGACGGTGGTGACCCGTGCCGGAGCATTCGTGCGGGATGGCGACCGCGTCCGGGCCGTGACCAGCGAGGCCCCGGCCCGGTGATACCGCGGAGACCTGCCCGGATATCGGACCGGTGCCGGACCGCTTCGCGGCCCGTGCATCGCGCTGCTCACAAATCCGCTTCACGTTCGATGGCGGCCCGGTTGTCCAGGCAATAGTAGCCGGCGAGACGGCTGACCAGGGAGCGGCCGGCCCAGTCCTTCAGGATGCGGCTGACGTTTTCCCGCGCGATGCCGGCCATTGCCGCGAGGTCGCTTTGCGTGACCTTTTGGCGCACCAGGATGCGTCCGCCGGGCACGTCCTGCCCGAACGCCTCCGCGAGGCTCAGCAAGGCGCGGGCGACACGTCCCCGCACGGAGAGAAAGCTCGTTGCCGTCAAGGCATCGTTGGTATCGCGCAGCCGGCGTGCCAGCAGGATCATGACGTGACGGTAGAGCTGCGGATCGGAGCGGCCGAAGTCATCGAAGGCGGCGCGGCTGATGAAGTTCAGCTTGGACTCGCGCAAGGCGCTGACCGAAGCGGAGCGCGGCGCCCCGTCGATCATCGACAGCTCGCCCACAATGGACCCCGGTCCAAGAATGGCGAGGATGCGCTCGCTGCCCGCCGGCGCGACGATATTGGCCTTCAGCAAGCCCTCCTCGATCCGATAGCAGCCGTCGCCTTCATCGCCCGCAAGAAACAACATCTGACCCGCAGCAAGCGACACGGTGCGCGCTTTCGCGAACAAGGCGCGCGACAGCTCCACAGGGAGCGCCGCGAGCAGGTTATCGGGCACCAAGCCAGGTTTCGCCATTTGCACATGCCATTGCTGAGCGAGCCAAAAGGCCGCTGTGGCCCACTATCTTATACTGCAAAAAATCGTCCGGTCGAATTGCCGTTGGGGATGCAAGCGCAGCCCGCCGCGCCGTAGGGCGCGGCGATGCCTTGAGCAAAAAGCGCATTCCCGTGACGACGATCACATCGCGAGATCATGGCTCCTCTAGTGTCGGCCCACTGATCGGGTGGTAGTCGCCCGGTCCGAACAAAAAAGACAGGAGAAACTCATGTTCGCGAAGTCCAAGAAGATCATCACCGTGGCGGTGGCGGCCGCTGCACTCACTGCTGCATCGCTTGCGGCAACCGGCGACGCGGTCGCCAAGAATGGCGGTGGTGGTGGCGGCGGCGGCAAAGGCGGGCACGGCTGGCATCCCGGTTTCGGGAGCAGCATCGTCGTGATCGACAACGGCTGCTGGCGGTGGCTCCCCGGTTACGGCAGGGTTTGGGTCTGCAATTACTAAAAAATATCACCGCGGGTTTAGGAGCCCCGGAACTCGCGCGAGAGTCCGGGGCTCCTCGCTTCGCGAGCGGGCATGCGCGAGCCGGGGCGCGACTATGCCTCTTCCAGCGATCCCTTGCCGGATCGCTGGCTTCGCAGCCAGCGGCGTTGCGCGATCCCGGGCCAAGACAATGACGAGCAACGCTAATGCGCCAGCAGGACGGGGACGGCGGCGTGCTCCATGACGTACCTGGTGACGCCGCCAAAAAAGAACTGCCGGTAGTGGCCATGCGTATAGGCGCCCATCACGACCAGGCCCGCCCGGCGCGTGCTCGCTTGCGCCAGCAGGCTCATGCCGACGGGACGCGAGTCCTCGAGTGAAATCAGCTGCGCGACAATTCCATGCAATCGCAAATAACCCAGCAGCTCCTCGGCGTCGGTTCGGTGCTTATGCTCGGGAGCGACAAAGACATCGACGCCGCCCTCGCACTCGGCGAGAAACGGCAAGGCGAATCCGACTGCCCGCGCGGCCTCGAGGCTGCCGTTCCAGGCTATGAGCGAGCGATGGAACAGGTTCGTGGCCGCCCCGCCCGGCACCATCAGCACTGGCCGGCCGGTATCGAACAAAGCCGTTTCCAGCGCCATCAACGACGAGCTGGCGGAGTGCTGGCTCGGCCGCGCGACGACGATCAGGTCGCTGACGCGGCCTAGATGCGTGACGACATCGCTCTCGTATCCGACGATTTCCCGCCATAGCGTCGAGGGCTCCGACATCTCCGCCCCCGCTTCACGCACCGGCAAGCCGCACCGTGCCTGCCACGCCTCGAAATGGGCGCGCGCCCGCGCTGCGGCCTCTGCGACAACTCCCTCGACCGGGGTATCGAGAAAACGATCGCCGTGGCGCTCGTCCCCCGCCCCTACCGACACCCCGCGGACGTCGAACCGCACGTGGAGGACATCGATATGGGCGACGAAACGTTGCGCAACAGCCAATGCATACTCCAGCACCGTCGGATCCGTCTCCGCTCCGTCGACGCAGGCTACGACTTGCCTGATGCTTGCATGCCGCCGGGACGCGGCGTCGCCGGCTCGCCAACGATCGGTTCGATGTGTCATTGAAGCCACGATTGCTCCTCTGAACGGTCGCGAAGGGCACAGGTCCAAGTTACGAACAATCGCTCCCCGGCGCGCCTTGACATGGATCAAGCGCCGCCTTTGCCCGGGCGGAGGATTTGAAGCCGGAAACGTATGCGGATCAACGGGCGCAGCCGTAGGCTGCAACCCGCTATCGGCGGCGCATCCGCAATCGCCGCGCGGGCAGGACGCCGCCGGCGCGGGGTGGGAATCAGAGGCGGGCGCACGATGGTTTAGGCAGTACAGATGCTGTAATGATCTGCCAGCATGAGCGCTGTGCGCCCGGACGCATCGCGTATATCTGATGAGGATTTCGACGTGGATGCCATAACCAAGCCGAAGCGGAAAGCATCGATAAGCCGGCCCTATCCCGACCTGCACGATCACGTGCGCGCGCTCGACGCGGCCGGGCTCCTGATCAAGGTCGACCGGGCGATCAACAAGGACACGGAAATGCACCCGTTGGTGCGGTGGCAATTCCGCGGCGGCATCGCGGAGAAGGACCGTAAGGCCTTCCTGTTCACCAACGTCGTCGACAGCAAGGGCCGTAAATACGACATTCCCGTGCTCGTCGGCGGGCTCGCCGCCAATCGCGAGATCTACCGCATCGGCATCGGTTGTCCATTCGAGGAAATCGAATCGCGGTGGGTGGAGGCCGCGCAACACCCGCTGCCCCCGCGTGTCGTCGACACCGGCCCTTGCCACGAGATCGTCATCACCGGCAAGGCGCTCGACAAGCCGGGCAACGGGCTCGACGGCATTCCGCTGCCGATCTCGACGCCGGGTTGGGACATCGCGCCCTACGCGACGCTGTCGCAGTACATCACCAAGGACCCCGATACCGGCGTGCAGAACATGGGCAATTACCGCGGGCAGGTGAAGGCGCGGCGCCGGCTCGGCATGAACCCGTCGCTCGAACTGCGTCCCGGCATCTACAACCACTGGGAAAAACTGCGCGCGCGCGGCTTCAAGAAGCTGCCTTGCGCCGTGGTGCTGGGAGCGCCGCCCTGCATCACATTCGCTTCGGTGCAGAAGCTGCCGGAGACGCTGGACGAGCTTCACGTGGCTGGTGCGCTGGTCGGCGCGCCGATCGACGTGGTTAAGGCGAAGACCGTCGATCTCCTGGTTCCGGCCGAGGCCGAGATCGTGATCGAGGGCTTCATCGATACCGAATATCTAGAACCGGAGGCGCCGTTCGGCGAGTCGCACGGCCATGTCAACCTGCAGGAATTCAACGCCTACATGGAGGTGACCGCCATCACGCGCCGGCGCGACGCCATCCTTACCTCCATCATCTCGCAGGTGACTCCGAGCGAATCGAGCCTGATCAAGCGCATCGGCATGGAGCCGCTGTTCCTCAACCATCTGCGCAATACGCTCGGCATCAAGGGCATCAAGCGCGTGTCGATGCACGAGCCGCTGACCAACATCCGCAAGGTGATCGTGTTGATCGTCGAGCGCGAGATGCCGGCGACCGAGATCTGGCGGGCTCTCTACGGCGCCGCCGTGTTGCATCGCGCCGCCGGCAAATACGTCATCGCCGTCAACGACGACATCGATCCAGATAATGCGGACGCGATCCTGTGGGCGATGTCCTATCGTGCCAATCCGACACTCGATCTGCACATTCTGCCGCATCGCGATCAGGGTCACGGCCCGCGCAGCAAGCGCAACGACGGCCAGGATGCCTCCGTGCTCATCGACGCCACCCTCAAAGAGGCCTTTCCGCCGGTCTCGCTCCCAAAGCGGCCATACATGGAGCGGGCCAAAGCCATCTGGGAGGAGCTCGGACTGCCCAAGCTCAAGCCCGAGCCGCCGTGGTTCGGCTATTCGCTGGGGGAATGGTCACCCGCATTCGACGCGGCCGCCGAGCAAGCAACACGCGGCGACTATTTCGAGATCGGGAAGGAGTTGGAGAAGCGCCGGCGCAAGGACGTCCGCATGAATACCGAGGTGCGCAACGTTCGTGAGCGGACAACGAAGAGGCACCCGCGGCGGGGAGGTTGAGCGGAAAGCCCGATCTCGAACCGAATCGGCCCTTGCCGCCGCGCAGCGCCGGCCCGGCCCGCGCCACGGACCGTTCGGCATGGTCGTGCGCGGCGAAATCACAACGAGGGGATGCACGGAGTGGCTCGCTGCTCTACGGTCATCGCCAGTCTCATGGCTGGCCACCGCGTCCCGCCGTGCCGGTAGGGAGAGGAGTGTTCCGGAGATTCCACTGATCACCGTCGATCGGCTCGTCTATGGCGGCGGTGCCAAGAGATTCAGCTTGCGCTGGCGTAGCGTACGCCGCCGGCACTGGATTTCGCGAATGGGTATCAGCGCCGGAGCGTCTTGAGATAGGCTATCACGTCTTCGACCTGGTCCGGCTCGAGCCGAAACCGCGGCATGACCGGATGGATGCCCTCGGCCAAGGGCCGCTGCAGGTCCGCCGCCGGATACCTCAGATAAAGCGCGCGGAACGGTGGCGCCATCGCATGCGGGCTCGGGCTGGCTTGCTCGATGGCGTGGCATTGTGCGCAACGCATCCGAACGAATCGGAACCCTCTTCGCGCCGCCGGTGTTCCAAGAACGGCAAGGTCGGCCGGCGATTGTGCAATCTGTTCCATGTCAGAATTGTAACGG
The DNA here is from genome assembly GCA_963758945.1 of uncultured Alphaproteobacteria bacterium. Taxonomy (GTDB): domain Bacteria; phylum Pseudomonadota; class Alphaproteobacteria; order Rhizobiales; family Xanthobacteraceae; genus VAZQ01. The sequence goes on from CAVWXY010000007.1 coordinate 128,457, forward strand.
CGCCAATGCTCCAGCCGGATTCGAGCTCTGCCGTCTGGCGCGACCCTCCGTCATGTTGATCCATCTCAACGACGGCTCGTGCTGCTGCGAGACAATATGCATATCGAGTGGTTCGGCGACGTGCGGTCGCCGATCAGACATCTGCGAGATTGGAGCAAGCCCCATGACCCCGCTCAATACGCGTTCGTCCATGCCCGTCATCGCTGCCCTTTCCGCGCTGCTATTGGCGTCTTCGGCCGCTGCCCAGTCCGGGCCCGGCGGCTGGGGTCCCGGTGTGATGATGGGACCCGGCATGATGGGACCAGGAGCGATGGGACCGGCCATGTGCAATCCACGGGCGGCAGGCCTCGCGGAGTGGCGCGTCGAAGCCATCGAGCGAGCGGTGCGGCCGACCGACGCACAGCGCCCTGCCTTCAACGAGCTCAAGACAGCGTCGGCCAAGGCGGCAGAAACGATTGCCGCCGCCTGCCCGCGGGATTTCCCCGGGACCGCGCCCGCCCGGCTCGAGGTGATGGAGAAGCGCCTCGACGCCATGCTCCAGGCCGTCAAGACGGTGCGGCCGGCCTTCGACACCTTTTATGCAACCCTGACCGAAGAGCAGAAGGCGGAGCTCAATAAAGCCGGCCCGCGGCGATGGGGTTGGCGATGGTGGCGCTGGCGACAAAGCGAGAACTGACAGCGACGCCATCGGGGCTCACGTAGGGCTCGCATCTTCGTCGGCCGTGGCCAGTACCGGTGCATTCGAAAAGGTCACTGCTGGTGCGCTCGGTCGGCCGCGGTTCTTTCCTCGCTTCCATCTCCCGGTATGTCATCCCGCCCTCTTCGGATTCGTCGGCGCGTCGGTCTTCGGGGGCTGTGGAGTTGGTTTCACGGGGCGTGATAATGCCGTGACCCCGGCTTCATGCCGTTGCCCGTTGGGTCGCGGGCTGCCACGACCGCATGGTCTCGTCACATGTCCGATGCCGCCGTCGATCGGTTCTGGTGCCAGCCGACACAAATGCTGCTCGATCGCCTGGCAACGCGGCCGGCGGGGCTGTCGCGCGCCGAGGCCGAGGATCGTCTGCTGCGCTACGGTCGCAATACCGTGGCCGATGCGCCACGCCTCGACATCTTTCGCAAAATCGCCCGGCGATTTGCCGAGCCCCTGGTCGCGATCCTGCTGGTCGCCGCCGCGGTATCCGGCGCGACCGGCGATCTCGGCAGTTTCGGCATCATCGTCACCGTCGTCGTTCTCTCGATCACGCTCGACCTTGTTCAGGAGCACCGGGCCGAACGCACGGCCGAATCGCTCAAGCGCTCGGTCGCAGTGCATGCGGACGTCCGCCGCGACGGCGCCGTCATCGCCGTCCCGGTCGATCGTCTGGTGCCCGGCGACGTGGTCGAGCTCAGAGCCGGAGACCTCGTTCCGGCCGATGGAATCGTGCTGGAATGCCGCGGCGCCCATGCCAATGAAGCGTTGATGACGGGGGAGCCCTATCCGGTCGACAAGCATCCCGGGCCCTGCGACGCGACCACGCCGCACGAAGCGTTCAATGCGCTGTTTGCCGGGACCTCGATCGTCGGCGGGGAGGCGATCATGCTCGTGGTGGCGACCGGGAAGGCGACCCGCTTCGGCGCCATTGCGACGGCGCTCGCCGCGCGCGAGCCGCCGACGGCGTTCCAGCGCAGCATCCATGGTCTTGGCCTCATGATCCTCAGGCTGACGATCTTTCTCACGCTGTTCGTCCTTCTGATGAATCTGGCGTTTGCCAGGCCGGTAATCGAATCCTTCCTGTTCGCGGTGGCGCTGGCAGTGGGGCTGACGCCTGAGCTCTTGCCGATGATCATAACCGTCACGCTCGCGCGCGGGGCGCTGCGCATGGCGCAGAAGCGCGTCGTCGTCAAGAAACTCGCAGCGATCCACGACCTCGGAGCCATGGACGTGCTGTGCACCGACAAGACCGGCACGTTGACCGAGGCGCGCATCGCGCTGCTGCGGCACCCCGGTCTGGACCGCGCGGATAGCGAACGGGTCCTGATGCTCGCGGCCCTGAACAGCCGCTTCGAGACCGGCATCCGCAGTCCGCTGGACGAAGCCATCGTAGCGCGTTCGGCAAAGCTCCCGCTCGAGGGTTGGCGTAAGATCGACGAACTGCCGTTCGACTTCCAGCGCCGGCGGATCTCGATGCTGGTCGACAGCGACCAAGCGCGTCTGCTTATTGTGAAGGGAGCACCGGAAGAGATCATCGCCCGCGCCGGGTCGGTGGACGACGGCGACGGGCGAATCGCGCCGATCGACGCGCCCATGCGCGCGACGCTGCAAGAGATCGAGCGCGACGAAGCGGCGCAAGGCAACCGCGTACTCGCGGTGGCCTGGAAGGCGATGCCGCCGGAGCGCACGCAATTGCAGCCTGACGACGAGTGCGATCTCGTCGTCGCCGGCTTCTGCGTCTTCGTCGATCCGCCCAAGCCCGATGCTGCCGAAGCCGTCGCGCGCTTGGAGGGCTCCGGCGTGCGCATCAAGATTTTATCGGGCGACGGCGCCGCGGTGGTCCGGCATGTCTCCGACGCGCTCGGCTTGCCGGCGCGAGGATCGATCACCGGCGCCGAGGTCGCGGACCTCACCGACGCCGCGCTCGCCGCCTGCGTCGAAGATATCGACCTCTATGCCCGACTCTCGCCCGACCAGAAAACCCGGGTGGTGCTGGCGCTGCGGCGGCGCGGTCACACCGTGGGATTTCTCGGCGACGGCGTCAACGATGCGCCGGCCATCCATGCGGCGGACGTCGGTCTCTCCGTCGAGGGGGCGACCGACGTCGCACGCGAGGCGGCCGACATGATCATGCTGGAGCGCAATCTCGACGTCCTGGCCGACGGCGTGGAGGAAGGCCGACGCACGTTCGCCAATATCCTCAAATACGTGCGCATGGCAACGAGCTCGAATTTCGGCAACATGCTCTCGATGGCGGCGGCGTCGATCTTCTTGCCGTTCTTGCCGCTCACCCCTATCCAGGTCCTCCTGAACAACCTGATCTACGATTTCTCCGAGGTCGGCATTCCGTTCGACCGCGTCGAGGCGTCCGAGATTGCGCGCCCGCGCGCATGGGACATGGGCGAAATCATGCGCTTCACCGCGGTGATGGGCGGGTTGTCGTCGCTATTCGACCTGGCGACATTCGCCATTCTGCTGTTCGCCTTCGGCGCCGCTCCGGATCTGTTTCGCACGGCGTGGTTCCTCGAATCGGTCGCGACGCAAATCCTCGTGATATTCGTCATTCGAACGCGTGCGCGGGCCTGGACGAGTCGCCCCCACCCCGCGCTGATCGCGAGCTCGCTTGCCGCGCTCGCCGCCGCGCCCTTTCTCGTCCTCTCGCCGGTTGCCGCCTCGCTGGGCTTCGTCCCGGTGCCACATGGGCTTGCCGTCACCATCGCCGTCATCGTGCTGGCCTATCTGGCATGCGCGGAACTCGCCAAGCGCCGGGCCAACCGCCCGACACCAGCGGAACTTCGCGGTGCCCCGAAACCGGGCGTACCGGCACATTTGATCTAGGTCATGGCAGCCCTTGGAGCGCGCTGTAGCAAAGGAGCACCACCGGAGACTGCAAGGCATGTCCTACGCGACGCTGATGGTGCACGTCGATCTGGACGGGGAGCTGGGCGGACGCGTCAAAATCGCCGCCGATCTCGCGGAGCGTTTCCGCGCGCACTTGATCGGCGTGGCCGGCTGGGCGCCGATGTCGGTCTTTCTCGCCGACGAGGCGCGCAACGACCCGGCGACGTCGGAAACCCACCTGCAGGATATGCGCTCGCTGCTCGACCGCAAGGGTGCGGAATTCCGCGCGGCCGTCGGTAAGGCGCACCCGCAGGCGGAATGGCGCTCGGTGTTGGACTTCCCGACCGAGGTCGTTGCACGCGAGGCCCGCGCGGCAGATCTCGTCGTCATCGGCAACGTCCGGGAGAACAAGGATCCGTTTCGCGCGCTGGACCCCGGCCAATTCCTCATCAAGGTCGGCCGACCGGTGCTGGTCGTGCCCACCGGCGTGGCATCACTGGTCCCCAGACGGGTCGCGATCGCCTGGAAGGACGCCCGCGAGGCCCGTCGCGCCGTCCGGGATGCGCTGCCGCTCCTGCGGCAGGCCGAGAATGTGATGGTCGTGGAGGTGGTGGAGGAAGGAAGCGTCGACGAGGCCACGCATCACGTCAAGGATATCGCCAACTATCTTGCGCGACATGGCATCGAGATCGTGGCCGAGCGGGTGCGACCCGCCGACGTTACCGCTGCGGGTTCGCTCCTGCGGATGATCGAGGATGCCAACATCGACCTGATGGTCACCGGCGCCTATGGACACTCGCGACTGGGTGAATGGGCCTTCGGCGGTGTCACCCGCGATTTGGTGGCGGAAAGCCCGATCTGCTGCCTGTTCTCGCATTGAGACCTCAAGAGAAAACCATGTCGTACGCGGCTCTCATGGTGCATTTCGACGCAAGCCGACATTCGCACGGCCGTCTGCGCCTCGCCGTCGATCTGGCGGTCCGCTTTCAGGCGGCTTTGATTGGCGTCGCCGGCCGCCTGTACCTGCCGTCGTTTCTGGCCGACGATCGGGGAGCCGGCGGCGACAAGCACGATGCTGAGCGGCAAGAGACGATGGATCTTCTGGCCGACATTGGAACGAGATTTCGCGCCGAGGCCGGGCCGCTCAAGAGCGTGGAGTGGCGCGGCTTGCTCGATTACGTCAACCGGCTGGTTCCGCAGGAGGCGAGAGCGGCCGACCTCGTCATTATCGGCCGCCCGGAAGGTCCGGCCGATCCCTATTACGCGCTCGATCCCGGCGTCACCATTCTCCGCGCCGGACGACCAGTCTTGCTCGTGCCGGACGGAATCGATTCGCTCGACGCGCGACGCGTGGTCGTGGCCTGGAAGGACAACCGCGAATCGCGCCGTGCCGTTCAGGACGCCTTGCCGTTTCTCCGGAACGCAAGAGACGTGATGATCGTCGAGGTCTGCGAACACGGGACCGAGATGCAGAGCCAAAGGCACATCGATGACCTGACCGACTATCTGACACGGCACAAGGTCAACGTGGCAGCCAAGGCCTATCTCCACACCGAGCGATCCGTCGCCGACGAAATTCTGCGATTCTCTGCAGGCGAAAAGGCCGATCTGCTCGTTGCCGGAGGCTACGGACGGAGCCGTTTGGGCGAATGGATGTTCGGAGGGGTCACGCGCGCCTTGCTGGCGGATAGTCCTCTGTGCTGCCTGTTCTCGCACTGAGGTGGGAACGGCGCGGCGGTCCATGAGTGAGAGTTCGCTCTCGAACGCCCTGCGTGCGGCGGATGAGCCCGGGTGACGACGCCAGGGGGGTGGAACGATGTATCGATTTCTCGCATGCACGGTCGGTCAATACATGACCCGCACGATCACGACCGTCACTCGCCAAGCCCCCCTGCATGAGCTGGCGGCATTGTTCGAGAGACATGATTTCAATTCGTTCCCGGTCGTGGAAGATGGAACGATGCTGGGCATCGTTACCAAGTTCGATTTCCTCCGCGCGTTCGCCTTCACCACCGGCCAGATGGTGCCCCACTATGGCGATCTGATGCGACGGCCGGTCGGAGACGTCATGACCGAAGCTGTCGTGCATCTGGAGCCGGACGCGCCGTTGACCCGTGTTCTCCAACTCATGGTGAGCATCAGGGCGCGCAGCTTTCCGGTCCTGAGCCCCGAACGCCGATTGGTGGGGATGATCTCTCGTGAGGATGTCATGCGGGCGCTGAGAGAGACGACACAGGAACCCCGCTCGCCAACCCGCGCGTAACCGTCCCGCAGCGTCAGATCGGGAGCATGACCGAGGCGCGCAGCGCCAAGGCCCGGCAGACCCTCCCGGACCTTGCGTTCGGCCCAGGCATGCGGCACGCAGCGGGCATGGGCGGCCCGCAGCAGCAGCATTGATGCCGGTGACACCGCTCGTCAGCAAGAATAAAGCAAGAAGAATTGCACCTTGACGTACATCAACGTTGCTGCCCGTCGACAATCGTAATCGGGACCCCCGATCGGCACACGCGGTTCACTGCTCGACGTTGAATGCCGATATGACCGGCAGCTTGATCCCATCCAGGACCAGGGCGAATCCGGTCGCACCCGTGAAAAGGGCTGCGATGACGGGCCACCCAAGGGGTTCCATCAACGTGCCGGACAGCGCGAGCGTCGAAGCGATGGAGATATCGGCCACCGATGACGCCAACACCCAATTGCTGGGGCGCGAGCTCCACAGATGACGCCGCTCGCGCAGCACGTACAGCATGGCTTGGTTTCCGAATGCGAGCGTGACGAACGCCATCGTCTGCAATTCTCCCGGGGCGAGCCCGAGCCGGAATTTTCCAAACGCCAGCGCCGACGCGGAAAAGGCGAGCTTGCACAGCCCCAGCACGGTCGCGGCGCCGGTGACATTGCGCATGTGCCACGAGCTGGGGGCAGGCGCGGGGCTGGCGTGGTCAGTGGTCAGCGACATGCTGAGAAAGTCGTTCGTCATGACCAGCAGGACCATGAGCACCGGCGTCAAGACCGCGTGGCCGGCGAGGCCGAGGCCGATCACCAGGAAAAGCACGATCTCGATTTTCTTGACCAGCATGTTGAACGTGTAGGTGAGCAGCCGCTGGAACCCGACCCGGCCTTCGCGCACGGCGAAGACGATGCCGGCAAGACCGGGCTCGGTCATGACCATGCCGGCGGCGGCTTTCGCCACGTCGGTCGCGGACGAGACGGCGATCCCGATCTGCGCCTGGCGCAGCGCCGGTGCATCGTTGGCGCCGTCGCCGCACATGCCGACCACGTGGCCGTGGTGCTGCAGCGCCTTCACCAGCCGGTACTTCTGCTCCGGCGCGACGCGGGCGAATACCCCGAACTGGTCGGTGCTCAGATCGTCGGAAAGGCGCTCGGCCGGGCAAACCGCGCCGACGATGCCGACCTTGCGGGCGATCGCCGCGCCGGTGACCGGCGAGTCCCCGGTCACCATCACGGTCCGTACCCCCATGTCGCGGAGATCGGCGATAAGCGACGCCGAATCTTCGCGCGGCGGATCGCTGAGAGCGACGAGACCGGCCAAACGCAGCGCGTGCGGCGAGCCCGCGGCGACGGCAATGACCCGGTTACCTTGCTCGGCTAGATCGTCCGCCAGGCGCCGAGCCTCCGCCGGCATGTGCGCGGTGTCGGCGAGCGCCGCAAATGCGCCCTTGACGACGCGAAGCTCGCGGCCGTCGCGATCGACGGCGAAGGCCTCAGCGGTCTTGGTCTCGGGATCGAAGGGAACGAAACGCCTGAGCCGCTCGGGGACGGGTCCACCCGTCGCCTCGGCGGCCGCCCCGCAGACGGCGGCATCGATCGGATCCTGGTCCGCTTCGGAGCTCGCCAGCGCCGCCAGCGCCAGCACACGCTCGCGATCGAACCCCGGCATGGCCACGACGTCGGCAACCTCGAGCGTATTGCGCGTCAATGTCCCGGTCTTGTCGGCGCACAGCACGTCCATGGCAGCGGCCTCGTGCGCAGCCGAGAGGCGGGTCAGCAAAACGCCGCGCCGAGCCAGTGTCTGGGCGCCGAATGCGGCCGACAGCGTGAAGGTGGCCGGCAGCGCCACCGGGATCGTGGCGAGCAGCGCCGTGAGCGCAAGGCGGATCAGGTCCGGAGACGGCAACGCGATGACATAGGCGTAAGCGACGATGACAACCGCGACCGTGCCGTTCACGAGCACCAAGTTGCGCGTTACCGCGAAAACGGCCGCCTGCTCGGTGCTGGCGGACTGCGCCACCCGCACGAGCTCGGCGGCGCGCCCGAAATAGGTCTTGGGTAGAGTCGAGATGTGGCGCGGTGGCCGTAGGCCGAACATATCTGTTGTCCGCCCCTTTCGTCTGGCGGTGCCTTAGTGGTTCAACCTTGACTCCGTTTCCACATTCCGCTCATCGAACCGGACATGCAGATTTCCCGCATCCGGCTCTCGGACAAGACTTCACGCCTTCACCCACGGCACGTCGTGCCCAAGCCGGCACAGGCGTACGAGCCCGAAGTGCCCGTAAAGGTGCGAGAGTGGATAAGTCCCGCCCCTACTGCGCCTGACCTTGTGCTTGAAGCGCAACCACCGGCGCAGCCGCACAGCGGTGTAGTTGTCGATCGCCCGGTACGCTTTGGTGACGGTGCCTACTTCGAAGTAGTTCGCCCATCCGCGCAGCGTGCGGTTCAACTTCTTCACCATCCCTGTGGTCTCTTGCCATGTCCCCGTTCGGGCGGTCAGCGCGTGGATGTTATCCACCATGCGCTTGATGCTCTTCTTCGATGGCCGGAACCCCAAATACGCCTTGCCGGTTCTCGCTGAATACATCCGCCCGAACGTGTACCCCAAGAAGTCGAACTCCCCTTCCGGCACCTTGCAAATCCGTGTCTTCTCCTCGTTGACCGTGAGCTTCAGCTTTCCCATGATCTCGCGCAGTCGCTGCAAGGCCTCTTCGGCTTTGCCCTTTCGGCACAGGATCACGAGGTCGTCGGCGTAGGTCACGATACGAGAGCCGAGGCTTCGCTCCAACCCGAGCATCTTCCATCCCAGCACGAACCGGCGCATGTAGAGGTTTGCCAGCAATGGTGAGATCGGTGATCCCTGCGGAATGCCGCGCCGGTTGTCCCGAGCCTCGGTTGTGCGTGTCTTCCGTCCTCGATCGTCGGTTTCTTCCACGGGGCATTCCAGCCACATCCTGATCAGATGCAGCATGCGCCGATCTACAATCCGGCGCGCTACCGACTTTAGAAGTTCGGCATGTGGAATGCTCCCGAAGTAGTCCGCGAGGTCGGCGTCGACGACTTCCGGGTGGCTCCGATACAGCAGCAATTCCACCTCGACCACCGCCTGTTGGGCGTTGCGCCCGGGACGGTAGGCGTACTGTTCTGGTGGAAGGTCGGCTTCAAAAATCGGTTCTAGCACCAGCATCGTTGCTGTCATGCATACCCGATCGCGCAAGGTCGAGATGCCCAGCGGCCTGAGTTTGCCGTTGGCTTTCGGTATGAACACTCTTCTGATGGGGTCTGGTCGGTAAGTCTCCTGCTTGAGCGCAAGCGCCAGTTCGCCAAGCCACCGTTGCACTCCATACGCTTCGATGTCCGCAAACTCTTGTCCGTCCACCCCCGGTGCGCCCTTGTTGGAGCGGCACTGGGCATAGGCATGAGCCAAGATGTCGTCGCGGGTGATCTTGTCGTAGAGGGCGTAGAAACGGTAGCCGGCTTCTGCCTTCGCTTTCGCGTGCAACGCCTTCTGCAGTTTCTGAACACTCTTCGGAGTTGATAGGTTGCCCAATCTCCAGGTCCCTCACTACGTCTTGCGTTCGTCTTGAACTGAGGTCCCTTCCCTCCCCCGGCATTACCCGGCTTCCGCGGTACTGCGAACCTCTCCGTCTCCCCAGGGCGTCCGGCCTGTCCCTCGCGGGCGTCCGGTTGGTCATCGCTGACCGCGCCTTGGGGTCTCCCGTGTTGCGCGCGCTTTCCTTGTGTACATGCTGTCGCCACTACCCCGGCGCAGCGGCTGGGCGTACTCCTCCGCTCATTCACCCCCAGCCGTGTCAGCCTTCCCCGAAAGGGTTGTCGGGTCGGCCTGCGCATTGTCCTTTTCGAGGCTTGCTCGGCGTTCACTCGCGTTACGGCCTGCACACTCGCGCTGTCACCAATGCGTGACACGCTTTTCCGAAGGCTCCAGCTATATCGTCACCTCCATAGCTGCTCCGGTTGCTTCCGGCTGGAGCGATTGCCGGGTGGGACTTTCACCCACTGGAAAGCGCCGCCTTTCCACGGCGCACACCCGGTTGCGGTCACTTGGGCGATGGCCTGGCCGCGGCGCACCAGCGAGCCGGCGTAGACGCGGCTGCCGGGATCGGCATCGATCGGAACGGACTCGCCGGTGAGCGCCGACTGGTCGACCATCACCGATCCCGACGCGATCGCCGCGTCGGCAGGAACGACTGCGCCGAGCGGCAGCCGGATCGCGTCGCCCGGCACCAGCTCGGATGCCGGCAACCTCACCCATCCGCCGTCGCGGCGCACCAAGGCGGTCGGCGCCAGCCGCTGCTTGAGCGCCGTCAGCGCGGCGCTTGCGCGGCCCTCCTGGAGAAACCCCAGGGCTGCATTGAACAGGAGCAGGGCTGCGACCACCGTTGCTTCCACATACTCGCCGAGCCCCAGCTGCAGAACCAGCGCAGCCTCCAGCATCCACGGGACCGGCGACCAGAATTTCGCGAGGAATGCGCACCAGGGCGGCGGCGGCGCTTCGGCAACGGCATTGGGGCCGAATTCGCCGAGCCGCCGACGCGCTTCGGCGCTGGTCAAACCCGTCGGGATCGCGGCTGCCTGGTCCTTCGGCGGGCTTCCCACGGAGTGGTCATCATCTTGCGAGAGGCGACGGCCGCCGACAGACTCGATCGGCGCCGGCATTCGCTCACTCCTGCAGCACGTAGCTTCCCGGGGCATCGCCGAGCGGCGGATAGCCCGCGGCGGCCGCGCCGACGCCGGGCGGGGCGACGGGACCGCCGGAGCGCGCGTCGAGCCACGCGGCCCATTCCGGCCACCACGAGCCCTGCTTGCGCGGCGCCTGCGCCAGCCACGCCGACGGGTCGACATAGCGGTCGTCGGCCGTCTTGGTCATCACCTGGAAGCTGCGGCCGTCATGACCGGGCTCGGACACGATGCCGGCATTGTGGCCGCCGGTCGTGAGCAGGTACGTCACCTCGGTGTCGGTCAAGAGATGGATCTTGTGGGTCGAGCGCCACGGCGCGACGTGATCCCATTGCGTGCCGACCGCGAAGATCGGCGCCCGGATGTCGGTCAGCGCCACCGGCTTGCCGGCAGCCTCGAAGCGGCCTTCGGCGAGATCGTTGTCGAGAAAGAGACGGCGCAGATACTGCGAATGCATCCGGTAGGGCATCCGCGTCGCATCGGCGTTCCACGCCATCAGGTCGATCATCGGCTCGCGCTCGCCCATCAGGTAGTTGCGAATCATGTACGACCAGATGAGGTCGTTCGAGCGCAACAGCTGGAACGCCCCCGCCATTTGCCGCGTGTCGAGAAAGCCTTGTTCCCACATCATGTCGTCGAGGAAGGCGAGCTGCCCCTCGTTGACGAACAACATCAGCTCTCCCGCCTCGGTGAAGTCGGTCTGGGCGGCGAGCAGCGTCAGCGACCTGAGCCTGTCGTCACCGTCGCGCGCCATCGCCGCCGCGGCGATCGCCATCAGCGTGCCGCCGAGACAGTAGCCGACGGCGTGGACCTTCCGATCCGGAACGATGGCCTCGATTGCGTCGAGCGCCGCGATCGGGCCGAGCGTGCGGTAGTCCTCCATAGCGAGATCGCGGTCCTCCGGGCCGGGATTCTTCCAGGACACCATGAAGACGGTGAAGCCTTGCTGCGTGAGGTACTTCACCAGCGAGTTCTGCGGCGAGAGATCGAGGATGTAGTACTTCATGATCCAGGCCGGCACGATCAGGACCGGCTCCGGCCGCACCCCGTCGGTGGCAGGCGCGTACTGGATGAGCTCGATCAGCCGGTTGCGAAAGATCACTTTGCCGGGAGTGACCGCGACGTCGCGGCCGACCGCGAAATTCTCGGTACCGACGGGCTTCTTCCCGCTGACGTTGCGCTCCCAGTCTTCGGCCAGGTTCTGCAGGCCGCTCACGAGATTCATGCCGCCGCTCTTGATGGTGTGCTGCAGGATCTCCGGATTGGTCGGGATGAAGTTCGAGGGTGAGAACATGTCGAGGATCTGGCGCGCCGCGAACGCGACCATGTCCTCGTGCTGCCTGGTCACCCCGTACACGCCGGTGGCCGCGTTATGCCACCACTGCTGATGGAGCAGGAAGCCTTGGTAGATGAGATTGTACGGCCATTTCTGCCAACCCTCGCCGACGAAGCGCTTGTCTTGCGGCAGCGGCTCGATGCAGCACGGCGGCTGGTGACCGAGCGGCACGCAGTGGGATGCGTAGTTTGCGAATCGAATCGCCTTCCTGACCGCCTTGTCCACGAGCTGGAGTCGCTTGCCCGGCGAGTAGAAGAGATGCGTGGCCCAATCCAGATAGGCGTGGGCGAGCGCTGCCGGGGACAGCCCCGCGGTGAAGCGCGCCACGGCGGCGTGCAGCGAGCGGTCGGTGATGTCGGCCAGCGCGGTTACGGCAAAGGAATCGCGGTCACCAATCCCGCTGGCCGGCCTCGCTGGCGTCGACGGACGACGGCCCGCCGGGGCCTCGGCCGGCACCGGGACAAGCTCCGAAATCGCGCCTGCCCGCTTGCGGACCAAGTCCGGTGCGTGCTTGGTCGAAATCGCGACTGCGGTCTCGGCGGCGCGACTTGCGGCCATGGGCCAGCTCCATCGTTGTTCAACTCGGCTATTTCGATCATCCGCCGGGGGCCATGATCTAAATCAAATCGCGGCGCTCGACGCCAACCGCGTCGCGGCGCAGGCGTTCCCCTCCACGGGCTCGTTCCGGGAGCGACCCGGGTTGATGCCAGGCGGTCAGCCCCCTCGCCGTCGGCATCTCGACGATTGATGCAGAGCAACGGAGGCAGCGATAAGCCTTGCATCATCCTTGCCTTGACACCGTCTCAAGCGACCAACTTGGAATGCTGGCGCCATGTCGATCGGATCATCGCAGCGACCGTTTGATGCCGCCACGCTCAAGCGCGAATTTCCCGGACTTGCGGATTCGCGGCTCCATTATTTGGGCTCACCGATCGCTGCCGCGTGAGGCCGGCATCCATTCGAGCATGTGGACGAGGACAGTCGACGGGGCGGCAGCGCACGACATTGATCTGCATCAACCATGTCGCGCTTGCGGATCGCTAATTTTCTCGCCGCAGTGATACAGCGTCGGCGGGAAGGAAGGCC
>CAVWXY010000008.1:0-217261 GCA_963758945.1 uncultured Alphaproteobacteria bacterium
GAAGCTCACGGTCAACCAGGAGAAGACACGGATCTGCAAGGTGCCGGAAGGGGAGTTCGACTTCTTGGGGTACACGTTCGGGCGGATGTATTCAGCGAGAACCGGCAAGGCGTATTTCGGGTTCCGGCCATCGAAGAAGAGCATCAAGCGCATGGTGGATAACATCCACGCGCTGACCGCCCGAACGGGGACATGGCAAGAGACCACAGGGATGGTGAAGAAGTTGAACCGCACGCTGCGCGGATGGGCGAACTACTTCGAAGTAGGCACCGTCACCAAAGCGTACCGGGCGATCGACAACTACACCGCTGTGCGGCTGCGCCGGTGGTTGCGCTTCAAGCACAAGGTCAGGCGCAGTAGGGGCGGGACTTATCCACTCTCGCACCTTTACGGGCACTTCGGGCTCGTACGCCTGTGCCGGCTTGGGCACGACGTGCCGTGGGTGAAGGCGTGAAGTCTTGTCCGAGAGCCGGATGCGGGAAATCTGCATGTCCGGTTCGATGAGCGGAATGTGGAAACGGAGTCAAGGTTGAACCACTAAGGCACCGCCAGACGAAAGGGGCGGACAACAGATATGTTCGGCCTACGGCCACCGCGCCACATCTCGACTCTACCCGATCTGAGCATATGGTCCGCTGTTGCCCTCGAAAGCGGTCATTAGAGATGGGGTAATCGGCCGGCGTTCTTGTTGATAGCTAAAGATTTTGGGTGCTGCGCTTCAGGCTGATGGTGAAACGAGGTCCGTTGTCACGGCCTCAAGCATCAGAAGGAGAAGCGCAGCATGGACCATTTTGTTGGACTGGACGTGTCGGTCAAGGAGACAAGCATCTGCATTGTGGATGAGACCGGCAAGATCGTACGGGAAGTGAAGGCGGCGAGCGAACCGGACGCTTTGCTGCAAGTTCTGACGAACCCCGCCTATCGTCTCAAGCGAATCGGATTGGAAGCCGGACCTCTATCGCAATGGCTGTTCAGTGTTCTGGCCGAAGCGGGCTTGCCGGTGATCTGTGTTGAGACACGACACATGCGGGCAGCGTTAAAGGCTCAGATCAACAAGACCGATCGCAATGATGCCCGCGGCATCGCACAGATGATGCGGGCAGGGCTTTATCGCCCGGTGCATGTCAAGACGTTACGCAGTCAGAAGCTGCGCATGCTGCTGACCCATCGCAAGCTGCTGCAGTCGAAGGCGATCGCCGTTGAGAATGACCTGCGCGCGACCTTGCGCAACTTTGGGCTAAAAGTTGGCATGGTGGGGGCGGTCAAGTTCGAGGCCCGTATCAAGGAGCTCGTGGACAATATCCCCGATCTAGCCATCCTGGTCGAACCGCTGCTGATTGTCCGACGGGCGCTGCGCGAACAGTTCGGCATCCTGCATCGTCGTTTATTGGCGGTCGTTCGGGATGACGATGTGTGCCGGCGGCTGATGACGGTTCCTGGTGTCGGCCCCGTGGTAGCGCTGACCTATCGTGCGACCGTCGACGTGCCTGCCCGCTTTCGAAACTCCAAGGCAGTCGGGGCCGTGCTTGGACTGACGCCCGCCAAGTATCAATCCGGCGAAATTGACCGGACCGGTGCGATATCACGATGTGGCGACGAGATGATGCGGGTGATGCTGTACGAAGCGGCGCAGACCATGCTGCTGGTCTCGACAAGATGGTCATGGCTCAAGGCTTGGGCGATGCAGATCGCCAGGCGTCGCGGCATGAAAAAAGCGATCGTGGCCCTGGCACGCCGGCTGGCCGTGATCATGCACCGCATCTGGGTTGACGGCACCGAGTTCCGGTGGACCAGGGAAGCCGCAGCTGCATGACAACCGTACAAGATCACATCCGATAGGAGGCTGCTTGAGTTCCACCACGCGGTGGGATGATGTCCCTCGCGGGACGATGGATACGCGTTAGCCCCAGCAGTTCCACCAATGGCAAGGAATTTACCGCCGTGCGCTGCGCGGGATCGCTATTCCACCTCCACGATTGGGTGTACGCAGCGCATAAGGCCTTGATTGACGCCACGTACACGTTTGTCGACGACGAAGGAAAAACTCGGCCCGTTTCGTGCGCGGCGCATTTTGCAAACTCTCTCGGCCAACAGCATTCAGACTTCCAGCTCGTGCGAGGTATTGCAAACTCGTCCAAACACTTCGTACTTCTTCCCGTTCCTTCGGGCAGGCGTTCGATGCAATACGGGCGATAATATCATCGAGCGTTTCTGGACGCATAGTGTAGACGAGAGTTGTGAGGTTCTCAGTGTACGCAAGGATGAACGCAGCAAGGACACTTGGATAGTAAGGGAACGCTGTAGCGCGGATCATTTATAAGGGAAAGAAAATCGTAACTTCCAGCTATACCAGGAGGGGCGTTTATCTTCGGGTCGGCGCCGCGGCGCAAGTCGCTCCACAATTGCCGAATGCTATGCTTGGTTATTGGTGTTTCTCTAAATGGGGACCCGACGACGACATTGATGAAAACGTAACGCCCCTAAGCGCGGCCGATGACTTCGGCGGCTGCGCTAATCACGGCGGTGTTCGTTTTTGGCGGCGCGACGGCAAATCGGGCTTTCAATTAGGCCGCTTTGACTGGCGCGCCAATTGCCAAATCAGCAAAATCAAACTGATCCATCCAAACGTATATCGAGTGCGCGGCCATTGCCGCTCCAAACGCCCGATGTTCGTGGGTGATCCGCTGGAGGAGACTAGACATTTCGATCTTTGGCAATCCAAACCTCGCGAGTATGACGACTACAAGCGCGGAGGATTGCGTTGGCGAGAAGTGGAGGACAAATGACCCGCCTTCCTACCTTAATCGCGATGCTCGTCTTCGCAGCGATCGCAACCGCGGCGCTCGCCGTGGCGCAAAACCAGACTACATTCCGGGACGCCGGTGGCCGTAACATCGGCACTGCAACCACCAATTCGCAAGGGACGGTGACCTACCGGGACGCCGGCGGCCGGACCACTGGCACGGCCTCGACCGATAGCCAAGGGACCACGACGTTCCGCGATTCCGGCGGTCGGACCACCGGCACAGCCACAGCGCCACGCCGTTGACGCGGCGTCGAATAACCAAGGACACATGACCATGGGCACTCCCATGAGATACGCCCTAGCAGTGGTTTCGTTCCTGGCCTGCTGGTCGGGAGGGGCGTTCGGGGCAGAAATGCTGGATGAATACTGGCGTTGCGGTCCTTATCGCATCACTATCATTCCAGGTCCCGACTACTCACGGGAGGGAAACAATCAATTCGAAGATTACATCGTGATTAAGAATGGTAAGCGTCTTCATGTTCCCAACCGCATGAGGATTCTCTACCACAGAAGACGGTGCCCGATCTGCTTGGTGGGAGGGGATTCTCTGGAGTAACGGGGAGCGGAGAGAGGCAGAGGTATAAGTACGACGCCTGGGGCGAACTTATCACGCGCAATGGAAAGAGCTACTATTCCGAACAAGTTTTGGGCGGCAAGACTGGGAAGGTCTTGAGTTAAACGCCCAAAATCCCGTGCAACAAACAATGAGTCCGCGCGCTCTCATGGTGGCCGCTGTGCTGGCTTGCTGGTCAGGTGGAGCGGTCGGGCAAGTCCTCTCCGAGGTCCCGAAGGAATATCGCGGGACATGGTGTTGGGCTAGCAGAGAGGACGACGACGAGAATATCTATCGCCGGTGTCGAGGCGAAGAAGGCTCGCTGATCATTGCCGCGCGAAGATTTACGGAAGGGGAGCCAGACAGCCTCGACGATTGCGTGCCAATTCATGCCATTCGGACTAACTATGGCGATCTCATAGTGCAGGCCGTATGCCTCAAGGATGACGGTAATCGTAATCTTCTCGATCAACGCTGGAAGCTTCTTAAGGGTGGTCGCCGCCTGCGGATTACTGGCGGCCGTGAGTGCACTGACGGAGCCGGATTGTGCGGCATGTCGCCGGCCGCGCCGTCCGCGCTCCAGAATTTTGGCTCGTTCGTATTCGGCGATCACGCCTTGAACCTGGAGCAAGAGATCATCCTCCACGGTGCCGCCGATCGGACGGTTCAGGAAAACAATCTCCGCGCCCGCGCGGTGAAACTCATCGATCAGCAGCACTTGATGGGCATAACGGCGGGCGAGCCGGTCCGGAGCATGGACATAGATGCGCTCGACATGGCCGCCAGCAACCGCATCCCGCAGGCGCTCCAGCGCCGGGCGAAGCAAGATCGCACCACTGTAGCCTTCATCGACGTAGTTGTGATCCGGTTCAAGTTGAAAGCCGTCGGCAGCGATCCGCTCCCGTAGTGCGGTGACCTGGCTGGCGATCGTATTATCGCGCGCCTGATTCTCGCTCGACACGCGTGCATAGAGCGCACACTGTGCCCCGGTCATGCCTTACCTCCCAGTCTCGCCGCGATCGCCAACTCTGCTTTGGCTGGCCGCGCATCGCTGCGTGTCGGCCGTCGGCTCGTGCGCTGCACCATCGGCACCAGACGGGCGTACGCATCGATCAAATAATGTGGGCCGGATCTGGTCACCTCGAACGATACGCGCACTTGCAACAGAGGGCGATCCGTGCGCCGGACCATGTGCGCCTCCATCGGCCGTGGGCCCGGGCACGGGCCGCCGATGGCGCATCAAATCCCGCGATGATTTAAGTCGCCTGTGGCAAATTGACTCGTGTGCCTTGGACTTACCGCAATGAGCAACTGTGGCCGCCCACGGCCCTTGCGTTCGATGAACGATGACCATTCAAACCCACACTTGGCAACATTGTACAGGCGTTGATCGACCGGATCTGCGGCAGATGATCCTTGCGGTCTTGATTGACGGCGATGGGCGGCCGGTATGCTCGGAGATGTGGCCGGGAACACTGCCGACGTGACGACGCTGATCCCGGTGATCGACCGACTGCGCCGGCGCTTCGCCATCGCGCGCGTGTGCGTGGTCGCCGACCGCAGCACGATCAGCACCGAGACCATGGCGGAACTCAGGCGCGGCGGCTGTTGTACATCCTGGGGGTACGCGAGCGGTCGGACAAGCTGGTACGCGAGCTGGTGCTCGGCGATCCGGCGCCGTTCGTGCCGCTGGTGCTGAAGAAGCGCGGCAAGCAAATCGATTACGAGGCCAAGACGGTGATGCTGGCGGGGCGGCGCTACATCGTCTGCTAAAGTGGCCAAAGGGCTCGACAATCTCGATCGAATTGGCATGCAGGACATCATCCGAACCGTCGTACGCCGGATCGAAATCGACGACAGCCGCATCGAGGTCATCTTCCGGTCCACCACCAGATGGTCCACCGGGGCCAAGATCACCAACCAAAACAACCACGATTCTTGGCAACATTGTACAGGCGTTGATGATCCTTGCTGTAGCCGTGCTGGCCCAGCGTCTGCCCGCCAGCTCCCTCGAAGTACAGACTGGTGGTGTCCATGAACACCAGGTCGAGCCGCGTCAGCAGGTCGCGTCGATGGGCGAACAGTCGCTCCTCCACCACGTCCTTCACGCAGCGCGGCGAACGGCGTGCGGCCATCCTGCTCTCTCCGGCAGTTCCTCGCCCAGCCAGGCCATCGCCCGATAGAGATGATGCAGTTCGAGCCCCGCAACGCCGGCGATGGCGTAGTCCTCTCGCCAGCGATCGGCAGCGCGGTCGGAGCCGCTCACGAACAGCCGGTGCAGCACCGTGAGGAACACCGCGCGCTCCAGCGCAAACCCGTGCTTGCGTTTGCCCGCCAGCTCGGTGACCATCGCGCGGCAGCCGGTCTCCTCCCACAGCCGCTCGAACACCAGTGCTGGTCCGATCCGACGTACTGCGATCGCGATCGCCGCATCATTGCTGGCCGCGCTCAGCACCATGGCCTTGGCCGCAAAGCGCGCACCTGAGCGCACCAGCCGTTCCAGCTGGCCGCTCGCCTGCAACTCGTCGAAACGCCCGAGTGTGGCGATCACCTGCTGGCGCACCTGATCGCCGTCGCGGCGGCTCTCAACGATCTGCAGATAGGCGCGCCCGGCCGAAGTCTTGCGGCGGAAGTACATGGCGGCGGCTCCGCGCGCTGGTGCGCACACAGAGCCGCAATTCAATCGAAAAAATCAAATCAAATCGCCCAAGAACGTGGCACTACACCTTCGCAAAAATGCTACCCCGCACCAAACAAAATCAATGACTTATGCCACGTCGACCCGCGCCAACTGTAGAAGATCGGTCTCGCGGCGCCAGCTCTTGGCGAACGCGGCCATCGCCGCGTCGCGCGTCGCGCGATGAAGCGTGCGGATGGAATTCGCCGCAATGCCAACTGGGCTACGATGATGGAAAAGGCAATGTCGGCTGTTCCTCGTATTTAGCCTGCGCGGCGCGCACGGCCTGAATTCCCTGGTCATACAAACTCTCTGCAGCCGGCAATGTCATCGTGCGGTCGAGAGCCTCTTCCAAGTCCTCGCGGGTCACAACCAGAATGCCTGAGCGCTCAGCCTGCTCCATCTCAGGCTTGATGTCCTCGCGTGACTTGGACGTCTATATGACCGGAAGCACGCGAAGATGCCTATGGCCTGATGCTTCAAGCGCGCGACGTACAGCTTGTGTGCGATCGTAGAGGAGAGGGAGCTTACTGTCCGCCCGTAATAGCCCGGTTGTACATTCGATCACCGCAAAATCTCCGCGTGAAGTTGTCGCGATCAGATCGGCAGCATCTTGCGTTCGCGGTGTGCTTCCCAATTGCGCTACGCTAACACCTAGCAGCCATAGTAGCCATGCCACTCCAGCTTCGAGATTACGCGCGTCTTCCCCCCTACGTAGCGCCTTCGTCACGATCTCTTTGAGGGCTTCCAAGCCCTTGTCAAAGGCTTCATAGACCATCCGTCGAGAGTTCTGCAGCCGTGTTGGATCAACAAGCCACCAATGAGCTTGTGCCAGCTCATTGTAACTGACTGCACAATTCAAAACCGAGGCGTTAGGAACGGAGAAAAGAGCAATTCCACGCTGGTAATAGTCCTCTTCGGTCCATTCCATGGTCTTCCCAATGATACTTTCGCGCACCCGATGGTCCCAGAATTCGATATCCAAGTTGCACCAATTCTGACGACAATCCCTTTGCAAGGAGGATATGAACCGTAACATTTTCGCCGACGACGGACGACCTGCTTGCATCAATTGCTGCTACATTGAATGCAACGGCCTCGATTGTCGCGACATCTGGTAAGGGCGCGAGCAAATATTCGGAAGCTAGTTCCTGGATGCCTTCATACGGAGTGGCAGCGGCTTTCAGTTCCCAATCCAGGGTGGGCTGCTGCAAAATCGCCAGTTTATCTCCCAAAATTCTAAGTACGCTAATTCGGAGCTGATCCTTTAGGCCGTCGGGGTAGAACGGAATATAGTTTGCGGCGTAGCTGCCGTCTTTGGGGGCAGGGAAGCTCAATGAGCCGTGCGGCGTGTCCAGTTTGCCTGACAAGAGACATCCTATCAGCGCGTGGACGTCCATGTTCAATTCTGCTATCTGATAATGCCCAGCGCGAACGCTCTTTGATCGGAAATGAGAGAGCTGGTCTCGGAAATCTGTACAGGACGATAAGTGGAGTTTCTGCCTGACAGCGGGCACGCTGTGGCCCGCGAATCAGGAGAGACAATGACCAGACGACCGCGCCGGAACCACACACCGGCCTTCAAGATCCCATGGGGAGGTGGATAGCGACCGGCACTCTGGCAGAGTGAGGTTGCCACCACCCACCCTGGAGACGACCATGCAAACCGTAGCTGACCGGCCCGAAGCACCGATTGCTATCCGCACCAATCTTGGCGCGATTTTCATCTCATTGGAACTCAGTCGATCGAGATGGCTGATCACGTCGCTGGCGCCAGCCGGCGGAGAGAAGATGTCGAAGCACATGGTGCGCGGTGGCGACGTCGCTGGGCTGCTGGAGCGCTTTGTGCAACTTCGGGAGAAAACGCGGGCGAGGACGGGGAAGGTCTTCCCGTTCGTCGTCATTCAGGAGGCAGGCCTCGATGGATTCTGGATCGATCGTGCGCTGCAGAATGAAGGGATCGAAAGCCACGTCGTCGATCCGGCCTCGATCGCAACATCCCGTCGGCGCCGGCGGGCGAAGACTGACCGGATCGACGGCGATGCGCTGGTTCGAGCGCTGCTGGCGTACAAGCGGGGCGAGCCGCGGGTGTGCGCGATGGTCAAGGCACCAACTCCCGAGGAAGAGGACCGCCGCCGCCTCTGTCGCGAGCGCAAGGTGCTGATCGCCGAGCGGGTCCGGCACGTCAATCGCGTCAAGGGGCTGCTGTTCTCACAGGGGATATCTGACTACGAACCGCAGCGCCGTGACCGGCGGGAGCGGCTGGATACGCTCCAAACCGGCGATGGTCGCCCGCTGCCGAAGCACCTGAAGGCTCAGGTTCGCCGTGAACTTGATCGGCTGGAGCTGCTGCTCAAGCAGATCAAGGCGGTGGAGGCCGAGCGGGACGTGCTGCTTGCCGCGCAAGAAGTCGCAGCGCCGGCGGCGATGTTGCTCGACATCAAGGGCATCGGACCGGAGTTCGCCGCCATCCTCTGGTCGGAAGGGCTCTTCCGACACTTCGACAATCGACGCCAGGTCGCTTCTTATGCGGGCCTGGCGCCGACACCCTGGCAGAGCGGGTCGGTCGATCGCGAACAGGGCGTATCTAAAGCAGGTAATCCGCGATTGCGAACAACGCTCATCCAACTCGCCTGGCTATGGCTGCGCCATCAGCCACAATCGGCGCTGGCCCTGTGGTTTGAAGAACGGGTCAGGCGCAATGGCGGCCGCCTTAAGAAGACGACAATCGTGGCGCTGGCGCGAAAGCTGCTGGTAGCACTTTGGAAATATGTGACCGCAGGCGTGGTCATCGAGGGAGCCGTGATGAAAGCCGCCTGACGATAAACGCTGAGCGAACCTTTCAATCTTCCAGGACCTGATCAGTCCTGGGGATCCAGGTGGACGAACCGCACCTTCGCATGGCCTGAACAACCGTTTTCAAGAATGGTCTCGTCTTCCTGAGCCCCGACCGCCGCAAGCGGGATGTTGGTGCAGCCGCCGTGCGCGGCGACCGAATGTGAGGTTGATCGTGCTCGGAAACGGGCCGCGTCATGCAATCGGGCTCAGACCTCGGATACCGAACACAAGCTGGAGATCTGCGGATGTCACCCTGACATGCCCCCTTGACCTGAACCTCCCCATGTGAGGCGAAGGTGGCGCTGGCCGCCATCAAGGGCGATCGAACACTGGCTCAGCTTGCGGAGCAGTTCGACATCCATCCCAATCAGATCACATCGTGGAAAGCCCAGCTCGAAGGCGGAGCTGCCGATGTTTTTGGTCCCGGTGGCGGCAAGGGAGCGGCGCAACCGACCGTGGACGTGAAGTCCTTGCACGCGAAGATCGGCGAGCTGACGCTGGAAAACGATTCCTAAGAAACGGCGGCACCAGCTTTGGGCTCCAAGGGCTGGAGAACAAACCCGAATGCCTTGGCACGCCGGTGCAGATTGTTGACCACCCGCGTGCGGTAGCGCGTCTCGTACGACGAGGCTCCGGGATCGACGTATTCCATTCCATGACGCACGGCGTTGTAAAACAGCACTGCGACCTTGCGGGCCGTGGCGGTTACCGCCTTGGCCTTGCCGATGCGGGACGAGAGCCGCCTATAAAAGGCGCCGAGCGCGGTGTCCGTGCGTCCGACGGCGACGGCAGCAAGGCGCAAAAGGGCGGCAGCCCGGCCGCCGGACCGGCGCGTTCGTGACGAGAGCATCTTGCCGCCGGAGACCTTGTTGCTCGGCGCCAGCCCCAGCCAGGAGGTGAAATGCTTGGCACTGGGCCACGAGGAGAGGTCGTCGCCGCATTCAGCGATCAACTTCAGCGAAAGGTAAGCGCCGAGACCGTCGATCGCGGTGATATCCTTTCCGAGCAGCGCGAAGAGCGCGGCGCGAACGTCGAAAGCCAGGGCGTTCATCTGATCAGTCCGGTGCCGACGCCGCGGCGGTGGAACTGCCCCGTGATCACGACCGCGATGGATGCTCAGTTCCTTCAACACGGCTTCGATCCGCACGTCGCAGGCGGATGCCTTCTCGCGGTAGGCGGTATAGAGGGCGAGCGCCTGCTCGAGCGCAAACAGATGCTCGGCGCGGTAGCTGCCGGTGAGCGCCTTTGCGATCGTCTCGGCACTGGAGTGGCAACTGTAATGGCGCAAGGCTGCCAACGCTTCAGGGTCGCGCTCGCCGGCCAGGATCGCGCGGATGATGCGCAGACCGGTGGCGCCGGTGATGTCGGCGACGACGTGGTGGAGTTGAAGATTCATCTCCGTCAAGGCCTTTTGCATATGCTGGATGTGCGAGGCCGCGTACTCCAGCAGACGCTCGCGCTGACGCACGTAGGATCGCAGCTCCGCAATCTGTCCTTTAGGTCGAAAGCTGGCTCGCAGCAGTCCATACGAATGGAGCCGCTGCAGCCATTGCGCATCGCTGACATCGGTCTTGCGTCCCGGCACGTGCTTGGCGTCACGCGCGTTGACAAGAAACACGGTGAACCCCCGTGCATCGAGAAGCTCGAAAACCGGAATCCAATAGACGCTCGTTGATTCCATGACGACGGTCTCGACGCCGCATTGCGTAAACCAGTCGACCAGCCGATGCAGATCCGCCGTGAAGGTACCGAAGCTGCGTACTGGCTCAGGGGTGCGATCTGCCCTGACAGCAGCCATGTGCATGGTCGCTCCGACGTCGATGGCAGCCGCGTTCGGGTGCACCATCGGCATCTTACGGCCGTGCCTCGACTTCGATCTTTTGGGGTTCATCTCCAGTTCCTCCTGCTGACGCCAGCGGAAGGGCTGGGCTGCGCAATTCATCAAATTCCTAATCGGGATCGCCGAGACGGCGTCACCACCTTCAAGCGCGCAACAGCCCATGGACCAGGTTTTTTGACGGGGTCACATGCCACCAAAATCGTATCGGCCGCTCCCTTCCGACCGCAGTCTAGCGGCTACTCGTTTCTATCCCACAGGGGGCGTGCAGCGCCGTGGTCAGTTTTTTAGGGGGAGCGCTCACCAAGGCGGGATTGCTGAGCGCAAAGCGATGATTGACCGTGCGCACGATCTGCCGATCACAAAGCAGGCGAAGGTCCTGCGCATCAGCCGTGGCAGTGTCTACTACCTGCCGCGGCCGGTGTCGGCGACCGATCTGGAAGTTATGCGACGTCTCGACCGGCTGCATCTGGAGTTTCCCTTCGCCGGCTCGCGGATGTTGCGAGGCCTGCTGGTTGCCGAGGGGTGCAAGATCGGCCGTCGGCATGTCAAAACGCTGATGCGGCGGATGGGGATAGAAGCGCTCTACCGCCGTCCGCGCACCACGAAGCCGGAGCCCGGCCACAAGATCTACCCGTATCTGCTGCGCGGGATGGAGATTACGCGACCGAACCAGGTGTGGGCGATGGACATCACCTACATTCCGATGGCACGTGGCTTCGTGTATCTGGCCGTCGTGCTCGATTGGTTCAGCCGTCGCGTGCTGTCGTGGCGGGTATCGATCACGATGGAGGCGGCATTCTGCGTCGAGACGCTGGAGGATGCTTTGGCTCGTCACGGCAAGCCGGAGATCTTCAATACGGACCAGGGCTCGCAGTTCACGGGCGAGGCCTTCACCGGCGTGCTCGCCGACAACGGCATTGCGATCAGCATGGACGGCAAGGGCGCTTGGCGCGACAACGTCTTCGTCGAACGGCTGTGGCGCACCGTCAAATATGAGGAGGTGTATCTGCAGGCCTACGACAGCGTCAGCGAGGCCCGTGCTTCGATCGGCCGTTACCTCGACTTCTATAATGGCCGGCGCCCACATTCGAGCCTTGACGGCACGACACCGGATCAAGCCTACTTCACCCCGCTGCCACTCCGCTTGGCAGCCTAACTTCGGCAGGCACTCCACTTATCGAGGCGGAAATTCTGTTCAGACAACCGGGGCCACTTCACCCCAACAGCTCGCGCGGCGTCCATTGCCGGAAGGGCTGTTGCGGCAGGTCCTTGTTGGTGTCATCGGAGTAGTTGTAGAGCCCGCTGCGCATTTGCGCGAGCTGCCTGAGCGTGATCCGGTTGCCGCTCGGCACGCCCTTGATGTAGCGGTCGATCCGGTCGTCGAGACCAAGCTTGCCCTGGTCCGCCAGCATCAGGATGGCTGTGACCGTGAAAGTCTTGCTGTTGCTGCCGATGCGCATGTAGAGATCGGTTGCCATCGGCTGGCGGGTCGCCACATCGCGAACCCCGAAGCTCCGCACGTAGGGCGCGCGGCCATCCTGCCAGATGCCGACGATGGCGCCGGGGACCGATGCGCGCTCCATGGCGGCAAGGATCGCCTTGTCCAAGACGTCGGCTCGCTGATCCGCGAGACTCGACGCATTGCATCCCACCAGGAGTCCGGCTGCGAATGTGGCCATGATCGCGACCGCGCGCAGTCGACGTAATGTTAGCTGGCCATTCATTCCGCCCCATTGGAAAAACATGAGCGGTTGACCTCCGGTAAAAGCTTGGCGACTCATGAGCGCGCCTCTTGAAACCGCATTCATGGGTGGCAATGCCAACGACATCGTGTCAGCGCGCGTAGCCGCGGCCTTCGCCGGAGGCGTACGTCGCGCAGCCGGCCCGGCCGTCGATCGCCGCGCGCACCATCCGCACGGGGCGGATGGCTCCCGCCACGTGCCGGTCGGTAGCCCTTGAGTGCAAGTGCCGGAAAGTGACGCGCCGCCAAGTCAGTCCGCAAGCCTACTCCGCCGCCACCATCTTCGCCCCGGCGGCGGCCTGTTCCTCCTGGTGCAGCCGGTCGAGGATGCGGCGCGCCTGGATCACGCCGGAGTCGGCGTTGATGTCGGTCTGCGGCGGGTTGGGAATAAGCTCCAGGTTGCGCTGCTGCGCCTCGAATACCGCGACGTCCTCGAGGAACGCGGTGCGGATCTGCTCGATGATCATGTCGGTGGTCTTGCGGTTGCCGACGTCGAAATTGTGCGCCTGGCCCCAGAAATAGTGGCTCGTGCCCTCCGTCTCCGGCGTGATCGCGTTCAGATTCCACATGCCGATGCCGCCCACGCGGCGCCCCTCCGGCGCACCGGTGCCGGTCGGCGTCGCGCCGACGTCGAGACGAAGGAACGCCGGCGGCGCGAAATTGATGATCTGCCAGCGGTCCACGTTGGCGGTGAAATTGCCGGCCTTCACGAAGGTCGGCGGCGCCGGCGCGTCGATGATCCAGCGTGTCACGGTGACGCCGTCCGGTGTGCGCGCGACCTTGACCTGCGCCTGATCGACCAGCGCGGAGTTGCCGATCGTGGTCTCGTGCACGAAGGCGAGATGGGTGAGGTCGAGCAGGTTGTCGACGATGAGCTGCCAGTTGCCCTTGACGTGCAGATACTGGCTCTTCGCGCCCCAGTCGGGGTCGTCGAACCAGTGGAAATCGGCGATCTTGTCGGGGTCGGCGAGCGCGGGATCGCCCATCCAGATCCACAGCCAATGATAGCGCTCGACCACCGGATAGCTCTTCACCTTGGCCGAGCGCGGGATCATGTCCTGGCCCGGGATGCGCACGCAGGCGCCGGTCTTGTCGTAGCGCAGCCCGTGGTAATGGCACTGCAAGGTGTCGCCGACGAGCTTGCCCATGGACAAGGGCAGGTGACGGTGCGCGCAGCGATCCTCGAGCGCGACCGGCGTGCCGTCCTCGAGCCGGTAGAACACAACCGGCTCGCCCAGGATGATGCGGCCGAGGGGACGCTGGGTGATCTCGTGGTCGCAGCCCGCGACGTACCAGTAATTCCTGAGGAACATGGCTTTCCTCCGCCCGCTCTCGATGCGCGTCCTTGCGCCGATGGTAGGCGCCGGGGCCTCGGTTTTCAAACGGAATGATCGCCGGGATCAGAGCATGTCCTTGATCGCGCGGATGAGGTCGCGATCGACGCTGATCATGTCGCCCTCCGCCGGGAGCGCCAGCGCCTGGCGCTGTTGCGGCGACAGCGCGCGGCCCTGCAGGATGACGCGACCGTCGGACGTGAGGAAGATCGACGACGCGGCGTTGCCCTCGGCTCCCTTCCAAACGAGCTCCACACGGAATTTCACCATCGTTCTCCCGCCGGCCGGAGGTCGCCGCGCACGCACCCTTCGGTCGGCGGCGGCTGCGACCGCCAGTTTGCGTCCCGCGGCGCGGCCTGGCAACGCCGCGGCGATGCGTGGCGGCCTGCGCCACCATGGGATGTGCGACATCGGGCGGGGGTCGCGGGCGGCCCGGGTCGATGGCGGTGGCCAAGCGCGTATGACAGAACTACAGTTGCCGTGCCGGCGCTGATCTTGCTGAATCCTGGGGCACAACCATCGTGGATGCGAAAGCCGCCGACCCGCCGCGCTACCTGCGTTCCCTCTCCCGGCTCGGCACACGGATCGCGGACATCGGGCTGTGGGCCGCAGCCGTGGCGCTGCTGGCGATCGTCGTTCTCAACGCGGTCAATATCGCCCTGCGCTATTTCTTCCTCAAGCCGCTGTCGTGGGCGGAAGAGGCCATGCTCTATCTGATGATCTTCGGGGTCTATGTAGGGGCGGTGTCGGTCGCCTGGCAGCAGGCGCATATCCGCATCGACGCCGTCATCGATTTCGCCCCGCCGGCGCGGCGCAAGGTCCTGCAGGTCATCAGCACCGTGGTCCTGGCCGGCGTTCTCGTCCCGGTCGTGCTGGCGAGCTTTCACGTCGTGAGCCTGCTGTTCGAGTTCGACCAGCGCAGCGACGCGCTCCACCTGCCGATCTGGATACCGCAGAGCGTGGTTCCGGTTTCGCTTCTGCTCATCGTCGTGATGTCGTTGCTTCGCCTGCTGGTGCAGCTCGCCGGCGCGGAGAGCGACGCCGGCGCCGACCGCGGCCGCATCTAGGGACGACGTTCGATGGCCGCCCTGGTTCTGATCGGCCTGCCGGTTGTCCTCCTTTGCCTCGGCGTTCCGATCTTCGTCGCGCTCATCGCGGCGGCATCGATCGGCATCGTCGCCATGGGCATCGGAACCATGGACCCCGTGCACGTCGCGCTGTTCGGCGGCCTCGACAACTTTCCGCTCCTGGCGGTGCCGCTGTTCATCTTCGCCGGCGAAATCATGGGACGCGGCGGGATCGCGCGCCGGCTGGTGGAATGGGCGCTGTCGATCGTCGGCGGCGTGCGCGGCTCGCTCGCGCTGGCGGCGGTCGCCTCGTCGGAGCTGTTCGGCTCGATGTCGGGATCGAGCGTGGGCTGCGTCGCCGCCATCGGCCGGCTGATGGTCCCCGAGCTCGTCCGCCGCGGCTACAGCGAGGTGTTCGCAGGCAGCCTGATCGCCTCCTGCGGCGCCATCGCGACCATCATCCCGCCCTCCATCACCATGATCATATTCGGCATCACGGCCCAGCAATCGGTGCCGAAACTGTTCCTCGCCGGCATCGTGCCCGGGCTGCTCATCGGCGTCCTGGTCTCGATCTATCTGCTCGTCTACGCCCGCGTCATGTTGATACCGCTGACCGCATCGCTGCGCTGGAGGAACGTGCTGCTGTCGACCCGCGACGCGGTTTGGGCGCTGCTCGCCCCCGTCGTCGTCCTGGGCGGCATCTACGGCGGCATCTTCACGCCGACGGAAGCCGCGGGCATCGCCTGCGTCTACGCGATCCTCGTCGCCCGCTTCGTCTACCGCGAAATGTCCTGGATCGAGCTGTGGCAGACGACGATCAACTCCGCCCGGATCATCGCGCAGATCCTCATCATCGTGTCGGCGGCCGGCGCCTATTCCTGGCTCGTCACCACGAGCGGCTTCCCGGCAAGGCTGGTCGAGGCGATCGCGGGCCTGCAGCTCGAGACCTGGCTGCTGCTGCTGATCATCAACGTCCTGCTGCTGTTCGTGGGCACCGTGCTCGAGCCGCCGGCGGCGATCCTGATCCTGACCCCGCTGCTCATTCCGCTCGTGACCCGGGCGGGCGTCGACCAGATCCATTTCGGCATCATCTTCACCGTCAACCTCGCGGTCGGGATGTTCATCCCGCCGTTCGGGCTCAACCTCTTCGCCACCCACGCGCTGTTCGGCATCCCGCTCGGCAAGCTCTATCGCAGCATCCTGCCGTTCATCGCGATCTATCTCATCGCGCTCGCCCTCATCACCTATATTCCCGCGATCACGCTCGCCCCGCTGAAGCTGTGGCGGTGAGCCGGCGGCAGCGTTGTACATGCGCGCGGCTGCGTTACACTGCCGCGACTGCCAAGCCGCAACTCATGGCGGCGTGGCCGGGAGGGCCAACATGCGCGGCATTCGATTCGTTCCGTTGCTGCTCGTAGCCGTCTTCGCGAGCACGGCCCGGGCCGAATACCCGGACAAGCCGATCAGGCTCGTCGTCCCGCAAGCGCCGGGCAGCGCCACCGACACGGTCGCGCGCATCCTCGGCGCCGAGCTCGGCAAGGAGCTCGGGCAGCAGATCGTGATCGACAACCGTCCGGGCGGCGCGCTGACCATCGGTCTCGACCTCACCGCCAAGGCCGAGCCCGACGGCTATACCATCTGCATGGGGCCGATCGGTGCGCTCGCGATCACGCGTCACATGGTGGCGAAGCTGCCCTACGACATCGAGCGCGACTTCCAGCCCGTCGCGCTGGTCACCCGCGGGCACCTCCTGCTCGCGGTGTCGCCGACGGTGCCGTTCAAGTCGGTCCGGCAGCTCATCGACTACGCGAAGAGCAACCCGGGCAAGCTCCTGAACGCGTCCTCCAGCAACGGCTCGCCCGGCCATGTCGGCGGCGAGCTGTTCAAGTACATGAGCGGAACCGATATCGTGCACGTGCCCTATCGCGGCGGGGCGGCGGCGATCAACGACCTGATCGCCGGCCGCGTGCAACTGATGTTCGAAAGCCTGAACTCCATCGCGCCGCATGCGAAATCCGGCACCGTGCGCGCGCTCGCGGTCAGCGGAGCGCGGCGCTCGCCCGGTTTTCCCGACCTGCCGACGGTCGCGGAAGCCGGCGTGCCCGGCTACGCGGCCCCGACCTGGAGCGGCGTCATCGCGCCGGCCAGGGTGCCGCGGCCCGTCGTCGACAGGCTCAATGCCGGCATCAACAAGGCCATCATGTCGCAAGCCTTCCGCGACCGCTTCGCCATGATCGGCGACGAGCCGGCCGGTGGAACGCCGGAGGAGTTCGCCGACCTGATCGCAAGCGATTCCGCCAAATGGGCGCAGGTAGTGCGGCGCTCGGGGGCGCGGCTCGACTAGCTTCTTGTCTGAGCATGATCTTTTCCGAAAACCGCTGCACACTTTTCGGGATCATGCTTTAGATTAGTTAGCGCCATCGTCCACCGGCCGGGCCTCACTGCTCGACGACGGCGCCTACGGCTCGGAGGTGCACAAGCTGCGCGCCGACGGCCTCGACGACAGCGGTGCGCTGTTCGGGCGCACCGACCTCGCCTCGATCGCGAAAGGTTTCGGACTGCGCGGCGCGACCGTCACCGACCAGAGCCAGTTCGCGCCGCTGTATGCGGCCTACCAGGCGCAGGACACCGCCGCGCTCTGGAGCATCCACGTCTCCGACCGCGTGGTCAGCCCCAGCACGCGGCGCGGGGTGAGGCGGACACGGCAAGCGGACACGGCAAGATGTGAGGCCCCGGTGTTGCGGCGCGGCCCCGGCCATGACCTACCGGGCCGGCCGGATGTTCTGGTTCATGCAGAACAGGTTGCCGGGGTCGTAACGGCGCTTGATCTCGGCCAGGCGGCGATAGTTCGTGCCGTACGCCTTCTCGACCCGGTCGTTTTCATCGTCGGGCATGAAATTGACGTAGACGCTACCCGAGGCAAAGGGTGCGGCGGCCTCGAACAGATGGCGCGCCCACGCGACGCAGGCCGCGTCTTGCGCTTTATCCTGCCAGCGCGTGTGCACGTTCATGACGAAGTGGGCATCGCGATTCGGAAATGCGGTGGCATTGCCGGGGATGCGCGCCATGGCGCCTCCGACATGGGCGATGAACACCTCGCATTCCGGCGACGGCACCTCTCGCACGCTGTTGAGGATCACGTTGATGGCGGCATCCGGAAGGTCGGCGAAGTCATGGCTCTTCCAATAGTTGCGCGCACCGGGCGTCAGCAGCGGATCGAATGCCGCCTGCCATGCGGCAAAGGGGTGAGGAGAGATCACGTCGACGATCGGCTTGCCGAGGGCGCGCAGCGCCTTGAGGGCCTTTTCGCCTTCCTTCATGTCACCGGCGTAGCAGGCCGCGAAGATCAGAACGTCCTTGCCGTGCCACTCCGTGGGAAGGAAAGGCAGCGGCGGCGCCTTGCGCATCACGGCCCAGATCGTGAGCTCGTCCGGTGCCTCTCTGGCGATGCGGCGGAACTCGCCCAGCAGTTCGCCTGCTTTCTCGAGCGGATGCACGACGAGGCCGGACAGCACCTCCGGGCCGAGCGAATGGAGCTTGAACTCGAAGGAGGTCACGATGCCGAAATTACCGCCGCCGCCCCGCAGGGCCCAGAACAGGTCCGGGTTCTCCCTCTCGCTCGCGCGCAGGAGCTTGCCGTCGGCGGTGACGACGTCGGCCGAGATCAGATTGTCGACGGTCAGCCCGAACTTGCGCGTGGTCCAGCCGAAGCCGCCGCCGAGGGTGAGGCCGGCGACGCCGGTTGTCGAATTGATGCCGAGCGGGGTGGCGAGCCCGAACTCCTGCGCCTCCTTGTCGAAGTCCGCCAGCGTCGCGCCGGGCTCGACGCGAGCCGTGCCGGACACGGCATCGACCCGCACCGACCTCATCAAGGACAGGTCGATGAGCAGGCCGCCGTCGCATACCGCATTGCCGGCGATGTTGTGGCCGCCGCTGCGCACGGCAACGAGCAGCTTTTCGTCGTGCGCGAGCTTGACCGCGTTGATGACGTCGGCCGCGCCCAGGCAGCGCACCACCAGGCCAGGACGCCGGTCGACCATGGCGTTCCAGATGGTGCGGGCAGCTTCGTAGCCATCCTCTCCGGGCACCGCGACCGTGCCGCGCACCTTGCCGCGCAGGGCCGACACGGCGTCCTGGGAGATTTTCTTGGTCGACGCGTCGAGCGTTCGGATGGTCAGGTCTGTCATGTCCGCCTCTGAGAATGGGGTTCGGATGGCCGGGCCCGCCGTGGCGCCCGACATCGCGTCGACCCGCAGCGGCGGCCGGCGGAGCCGCCGGAGCCATGGCGCGGACACGTAGCGGCGGGAGCGACGGTAAGCTTGCAGGGGATGTGAAGATTTCCTGGAGATTTCAGTGCGGCGCTCGCCCCGGCCCGCAAGTGGCTGCGTCCGACCGTGCGGGAGAGCCTGCTCGCGGGGACAAAGTGAAGTGACGAGGTGGCGGCGATCAAGCGAAGATCAGCCCGATTGAATGCGAATCGGGCCATCACTGTGCTGTCGTCCCCGCGAAAGCGGGGACCCATATTGCAGAGGCCCTGGTATGTGGCACGATGGGGTCCCCGCGACGCTCGCATGGCGGGGCGCCCCCTCGCGGGGACGACAATCATGTGAATTGATCGGCCGGATTGCGCCGAATTCGGAAAGGGAGTCGAAGAGTGGCGGAGATCGTCGGGGCCCTGGGCGTGCCGCACACGCCGTTCTTCCCCGCGCTGGTGGAGCGCGAGGGGCCGCAATGCGAGACCGCGCGGTTCTTCGCGTCGGTGACCGCGGAGCTCGAGGCGATGCGGCCCGACCTCATCGTGATGTACGACACCGACCACCTCAACACCTTCTTCTTCGACAATCTTCCCGTGTTCGCCATGGGCGTGACCGACGCGTTCAAGGGGCCGAGCGACGAGCCGCGCGCGGTGCCCGTCTACACGATCAGGTCGCGTCCCGACGTGGCCGCGCATCTGCGCCGCGCGGCGATCGAGGCCGGCTTCGATCTCGCCCTCGTGCAGGACTTCACCGTCGACCATTCGGTGGTGGTGCCGCTGCATTTCATGACCCCGCGCATGCAGGTCCCGGTCATCCCGGTGTTCGTGAGCGGGCATGTCCCGCCGCTGCCGTCCGCGCGGCGCTGCTACGAGCTCGGCCTCGCGGTGAAGCGTGCGATCGAGACCTGGCC
Source organism: uncultured Alphaproteobacteria bacterium (assembly GCA_963758945.1). GTDB lineage: Bacteria > Pseudomonadota > Alphaproteobacteria > Rhizobiales > Xanthobacteraceae > VAZQ01. The sequence continues at coordinate 20,023 of CAVWXY010000008.1, forward strand.
CGAGCAGCTTCGCGTCGTGGTGATCGGCAGCGGCAGCTTCTCGCTCGAAGTGTTCGGCCCGCGCATCGCGCCGGGGAAGTCCGACGGCGTGCCCGATCCGGACTGGGCGCGGCGGGTCTGCGCGCTCGTCGCTGAGGGCGCGACGAAGACGCTGCTCGCCGAGGCCACGGAGGCGCAGCTCCTGCGCGCCGGCAATGTCGGCGGCGAGCTCCTCGACTGGATCGCCATGCTCGCCGCGGTCGGCGAGCGGCGGCCGAAATTCGTCACGCCGCAGATGGAGCAGGGGCACGCCTACGCCGCCTGGAGCTTGAGCTGAGCGGAATTGGAGCTGCGCCATGTCGGTCTATGCCGTGAACAAGCTCTGCCGCGAGCTGCTGCGCGACCACGCCTTTCGTGCCGCGATGAAAGCGGACCCGGCCAAGGCGATCGCGGGCTACGACCTGACCGCGCAGGAGCGCGACGCGCTGCTCGCGGGCGACGTCGCCCGGCTCTACCGCCTGGGGGTGAACGCCTTTCTCATGGGCTATCTCCCTCGTTTCGAAGTATGCGGGCTCACCCTGCCGATCTACAATGAGCGCATCCGCTCGGTTGCGGGAGACGAAGCCGGGCCCGCGTAGGGTGGGCAATATCGCCTGTCGTGACGGTGACGCGTGGGCACATAAGGGCGTTTACGCCCGTCTTGGCGGGCTATGGGCGCCGCGCGATTTTGCCCACGCCTAGAGAGCGACCATTGCGCCTTTGCTCACCCTACCGCGTCCAACAACATGCAGGGAGGCAGACATGAGTGCCGTGGAAACGCTGTCGTCCGCCGTGCCGGTGAGGAGCATCCCGAGCGGCGAGGAGCTGATCGCGCGCGCACGCGCGCTGGCGCCCAGGCTGCGCGAGCGCGCGCTCAAGGCCGAGCGTGACCGCAACATCCCGCGCGAATCGGTCGAGGAATACATCGATTCAGGCCTCATCCGCACCATCATGCCCAAGCGCTGGGGCGGCTGCGAGCACGACCACGAGACCGCCTTCGACATCGCCGTCGAGCTCGGCCGCTCGACCTGCGGCTCGTCGGCCTGGTGCCTCAACTATCTCAGCGATCATGCCGGCATCCTCGCGCATTTCCCCGAGGAGGCGCAGCACGAGGTCTGGGACAAGAACCGCGACGCCTGCGTCGCCACTTCGGCCGCGCCCACCGGCAAGGTCGAGGCCGTCTCCGGCGGCTACCGCCTCGACGGCGAGTGGTCGTGGGCGAGCGGCATCCGCCACTCGCACTGGATCATGATCGGCGGGCTCGTCCACCGTGCCGGCGAGCACCACCCCGACATGCGGCTCTACCTGGTGCCGGTCTCGGATCTGAAGGTGCTCGACACCTGGTACTGCGCCGGCCTGCGCGGCTCGGGCTCGCACACCGTCGCGCTCGACAGCGTGTTCGTGCCCGAGCACCGCAGCGTCCCGTTCGCCAGCTTGCGCGATGCCTGCTCGCCCGGCTCGCAGGTCAACACCGCGCCGATCTACCGCACGCCCTTCATCGCGGTGCACACCTATGCGCTGCTCGGCCCTTCGCTCGGGCTCGCGCGCGGCGCCTATGCCGATTTCGTGCAATGGACGAGACAGCGCTACCTCACCTACACCGCGCTCAATGTCGCCCAGCACGTGCCGGTGCAGATCCGCGTCGCCGAGATCGCGGCGCAGATCGACGCCGCCGAGCTCCTGGCGCGGCGCTGCTTCCGGATCGCGCGCGCGGATTATACGAGCGTGACCATGGAGCAGCGGCTCCTCCTGCGCCGCGACTTCACCTACGCCATGCGCATGGTGCGCGCCGCGATGGACGACCTCATCAAGATCAGCGGCTCGAGCGGGTTGCGCGACGACAACTGCGTGCAGCGCTGCTGGCGCGACGTGCACGCGATCTCCTCGCACGTGGTGATGAATTTCGACGTCGCGGCGGAGAACTTCGGCCGCGCGGAGTTCGGGCTGGGACGGAACGAGGCCTATCCGATGTTCTGAGGGTGGAGGCCTTGGTGCTGCGGCAGGCAGGCATTGCTCGCAAGATCCTCGCCTCATCGCGATCTTCGGCACGTTCGAGGTCATTCCGTTCGGGCTTAGACGCCTGCCAGCGGGGTTATCGGGCAAAAGCCGGTTCCGACCGATGCCGGCGGCGCGCGCAAGCAGCGCTCGTGTCGATGGGCTCGGCGTCCGGCGCATCGCGCGTGATCTTTGGCGTGTGTGAGCCAACTCACGTCCAGTGCTCGCCGTTGGTAGTACGAGGTGGTGGAGATCGTCGACCGGACGGAGGTGATCATGCCACCTGTCAAACAATTGGTTGGAATCGCGATTGCTGTCGCGATGGCGATTGTGGGCGCGAGCGCGTTCGGTATCAGTGCTATTGAAAACAGCACCAGCCATGTCCGCGCCAACCGCATCACGCCTGCAAAGGCTGATTTCCGGCTCAATGATCATGAGCGGTCCAGACAGGTGCTTCCGGGCCAAGAAGACATTGAGCCGCGCCCGAGATAGCGGCGGGACGCGCGACCGCCGGAGCGTGATGACTTTATTCTTCGAGTCGCTTTCGAGTCGTCATCCCGCTCCGGTTTGTTGTGGGAGTGCCTCATCCTGACGGCGCTCACACAAGCCTTCACGAGCCAGTCAGTGCTCAAATCAGCTGGTTAACGGACGACAGGTCCAAATGTTCAACACGCCTGCCGGATCGGAAACAGTTGTCTCGAGGGAGATTTGTGCGGCCCATTCAATCTCCTGCAGCCCGCTCTTCAAGAACATAATGGGACTGGTACTAGTCCCAACGCTGGTCGACAACGGGGAGAAGGCGGCAAAGATGTCAGCCCACGTGCTTTGTGGTTATGACCGCGCTGGCTCCGCCGTGACCCGGCTGCCGTTACCTGTTGAGGTTGTAGCGTATGTAGGCGTCGCGGTCAGTGGGATTATTCCCCAAGCCCCCGTTAAGTGGAAAAGACTGATTAAATTGGTTGATCCGCTCGCTGGGGTTATTGACGGGCGGCGGAATGTAAGGACCCGTCGACGGCTGGGTCAGCGTCAGCGATGGTGTGCGTAAAGGTGGCGCGATGTAGGGACCGCTGCTGCCTCGCGGGGTGACGTGGGGGCGTCCCGCGCGCTGGGTCGGCTGCTCCTGCTCTTGCTCCTCCCCGCGAGCCGGGCGTCTCCGGCAGTCCATGCCCAGCATGATGATCGGCGTTCCGTCGCACACCGTGGTCGGCGTAGTCGTACGCGCGGCGCTATGTTTCTTGGGGCGGGCCGACGCGGTTGTTGCAGCCGCCCCAAGGACAAGAACGGCGAAGGCGAGGGCCACCATTCTGGATAACGGCACGCTCATGGCGGTATAGATAAGCACTTCCTACCGGCACCCGCTACTGGCACTGGTCGAGGGACACGCTTTTTTACAGCGGCGAGAGCGAGCAGAATGGTCCTCGTCGATAGGTGCATACGATCCTCCCGCGGCAGCTTTTTGGTCGCGGGTCGATTGTGCAATATCACGCGACACTTCCGCTTTTCCCCCGAGGTCTGGCACGCATCAGCGCGTGCATTTCCGGCACGTCCTCAACGCGATGATGATTGGGCTGATACATGATGATCACCGTCGGTTGTCGTCGGCCTTAGCCTGACGCGTTTCCCGCAGTCGAATATCATAAAGTCTCATACCCGAACGGCGGAGTCCGCTTTGGGTGTGCGCCGTGGAAAGGCGGCGCTTTCCAGTGGGTGAAAGTCCCACCCGGCAATCGCTCCAGCCGGAAGCAACCGGAGCAGCTATGGAGGTGACGATATAGCTGGAGCCTTCGGAAAAGCGTGTCACGCATTGGTGACAGCGCGAGTGTGCAGGCCGTAACGCGAGTGAACGCCGAGCAAGCCTCGAAAAGGACAATGCGCAGGCCGACCCGACAACCCTTTCGGGGAAGGCTGACACGGCTGGGGGTGAATGAGCGGAGGAGTACGCCCAGCCGCTGCGCCGGGGTAGTGGCGACAGCATGTACACAAGGAAAGCGCGCGCAACACGGGAGACCCCAAGGCGCGGTCAGCGATGACCAACCGGACGCCCGCGAGGGACAGGCCGGACGCCCTGGGGAGACGGAGAGGTTCGCAGTACCGCGGAAGCCGGGTAATGCCGGGGGAGGGAAGGGACCTCAGTTCAAGACGAACGCAAGACGTAGTGAGGGACCTGGAGATTGGGCAACCTATCAACTCCGAAGAGTGTTCAGAAACTGCAGAAGGCGTTGCACGCGAAAGCGAAGGCAGAAGCCGGCTACCGTTTCTACGCCCTCTACGACAAGATCACCCGCGACGACATCTTGGCTCATGCCTATGCCCAGTGCCGCTCCAACAAGGGCGCACCGGGGGTGGACGGACAAGAGTTTGCGGACATCGAAGCGTATGGAGTGCAACGGTGGCTTGGCGAACTGGCGCTTGCGCTCAAGCAGGAGACTTACCGACCAGACCCCATCAGAAGAGTGTTCATACCGAAAGCCAACGGCAAACTCAGGCCGCTGGGCATCTCGACCTTGCGCGATCGGGTATGCATGACAGCAACGATGCTGGTGCTAGAACCGATTTTTGAAGCCGACCTTCCACCAGAACAGTACGCCTACCGTCCCGGGCGCAACGCCCAACAGGCGGTGGTCGAGGTGGAATCGCTGCTGTATCGGAGCCACCCGGAAGTCGTCGACGCCGACCTCGCGGACTACTTCGGGAGCATTCCACATGCCGAACTTCTAAAGTCGGTAGCGCGCCGGATTGTAGATCGGCGCATGCTGCATCTGATCAGGATGTGGCTGGAATGCCCCGTGGAAGAAACCGACGATCGAGGACGGAAGACACGCACAACCGAGGCTCGGGACAACCGGCGCGGCATTCCGCAGGGATCACCGATCTCACCATTGCTGGCAAACCTCTACATGCGCCGGTTCGTGCTGGGATGGAAGATGCTCGGGTTGGAGCGAAGCCTCGGCTCTCGTATCGTGACCTACGCCGACGACCTCGTGATCCTGTGCCGAAAGGGCAAAGCCGAAGAGGCCTTGCAGCGACTGCGCGAGATCATGGGAAAGCTGAAGCTCACGGTCAACGAGGAGAAGACACGGATCTGCAAGGTGCCGGAAGGGGAGTTCGACTTCTTGGGGTACACGTTCGGGCGGATGTATTCAGCGAGAACCGGCAAGGCGTATTTGGGGTTCCGGCCATCGAAGAAGAGCATCAAGCGCATGGTGGATAACATCCACGCGCTGACCGCCCGAACGGGGACATGGCAAGAGACCACAGGGATGGTGAAGAAGTTGAACCGCACGCTGCGCGGATGGGCGAACTACTTCGAAGTAGGCACCGTCACCAAAGCGTACCGGGCGATCGACAACTACACCGCTGTGCGGCTGCGCCGGTGGTTGCGCTTCAAGCACAAGGTCAGGCGCAGTAGGGGCGGGACTTATCCACTCTCGCACCTTTACGGGCACTTCGGGCTCGTACGCCTGTGCCGGCTTGGGCACGACGTGCCGTGGGTGAAGGCGTGAAGTCTTGTCCGAGAGCCGGATGCGGGAAATCTGCATGTCCGGTTCGATGAGCGGAATGTGGAAACGAAGTCAAGGTTGAACCACTAAGGCACCGCCAGACGAAAGGGGCGGACAACAGATATGTTCGGCCTACGGCCACCGCGCCACATCTCGACTCTACCCAGAACCGGAAAGGCTCGGCGCGAGCATAAGATTTCCGCTCTACCCTCGGTAAGCGGACATTGGAGCAGAGGTGCCGCGAAGTCGGTTTGGTGCTCGGCTGCGGACTCATGCGCCGCGGCAAACAGCATGCTCTATTCGATCACCTCGTCGGCGCGGGCGAGCAGCGTCGGTGGCACTTCGAGGCCGAGCGCTTTCGCGGTCTTGCGGTTGATGACGAGCTCGTACTTTGACGGCGCCTGTACCGGCAGGTCGGCCGGCTTGTCGCCTTTGAGAATGCGATCGACGTAGCCTGCCGCTCGGCGGAACTGCGCGGCCAGATCGGTCCCGTAGGACATCAGACCTCCGCCGGCGACGTAGACGCGGTAAGGATAGACCGCGGGCAATCGATGCTGCGCAGCAAGCGCCACTATCAGATCGTGATAAGTCTCCAGGGACAGCGCCCCGACGACAATGAGGCCGCCGTTCGGCGCCCGCGCGAACGCGGTGATGGTCCGCTCGATCTCGCCGGTATCGCGCACGCTGGCCGCGCTCAGCTCCACGCGCAGGGACGGCGCCAGAACCTCGATCGCGCCCAACTGCCCGCTTCTCGAGGCTACAATCGGATTTTGCAAAACCGCCACGCGCCTGACGCCGGGTGCAATCTGCTTGAGCAGCTCCAACCATCTGCCGCCTATGCCGTATTCGAACGGGATGAATCCGGTGGCGTTGCCGCCCGGCCGCGCCATGCTCTGCACAAACCCGGCGCCGACCGGATCGACAACATTCGCGAAGACGATCGGTATGGTGCGGGTCGTTTGCAGCAACGCGGAGGTCACGGCGGTCGCGGAGGCGACGATGACATCCGGGGCGAGTGCGACCAACTCGGCGGCATTTCGGCGATTGCGGTCGGCATCGGCGACGCCCCAGCGGTGCTCGATCTGCAGGTTGCGGCCGGCGGTCCAGCCCAAGTCCTCCATCCCTTCGAGAAACGCCGCCAGGCGGGCCTGCGATTGCGGTGCATCCTCGGCGTAGTTCATGAACACCCCGACGCGGCGCATACGCTGCGCCTGCGCAGTCCACGCCATGCGCGGCCATGCCGCCGCCGCCCCCATCACCGCAATGAGCTCGCGGCGCCTCACTCGATCACCTGGTCGGCGCGGGCGAGCAGCCGTGCCTGCTGCGCGCGGGCCGCGAGCGGCCAGGCGGCTGCCGTGCCGCCGGGAAGGGTTAGCTCGCGCCGTCTCATAGGGTCCCTCAGCCCGAGGTCAGACTTGTCCTCGAGGCAAGCTACACCTCAGTCCAAGGCAATGTTTGCCGCCTTGATCACCGGCTCCCACTTTTCGAGCTCGAGCTTGACGAAGGCGGCGGCCTCGGTCGGCGTGCCGCCGCCCGCCTCGACCGCCTGTCTGGCGATCAACTCCTTGCCTCTGGAGCTGTCGAGGTAGCGGTTGGTGACGACATTGATCTTTTGCAGGATGTCGGGTGGCGTGCCGGCCCGTGCCAGGACAGCAAACCATGCGGCCGCTTCAAATGAAGTGTGGATCAGTTCCTGCACGGTGGGCACCTCAGGCAGGTCGCTCACCCGCCGCGCGGTTGCAACGGCCAGAAGCCTAAGCTTTTTCTCTTTGACGAGCCGAATGGAGTTCGACAACAGGTCCGAGGCAACAGGCAAATGGCCTCCCAACAGATCGGTCACCATCGGCGGGCCGCCCTTGTAGGGCACCGCGTTCAGCGTGATGCCCACCTTCTGTTGCAAGAGCTCGAAAGCGACATGCCCCATCGAGCCGACGCCAGCCTGTCCGACGCTGAGCTTGCCCGGATTGGCCTTGGCGTAATCAACCATGGCCTCAAAGCTCTTCACGGGCGCATCGATGCCGGCGATCAGCGCGATCGGCGATTTGATGACCAGTACAACGGATGTCAGGTCCCGCGCCGGATCATACGGCAGGCTCTTGTACATGTACTTGTTCAGCGCCGCCTGCGCCTGCGATGCAAACAACAACGTCGAGCCGTCAGGCGCCATCCTGGCCACCGCGGCAGCGGCCGGATTGCCGCCGCCGCCGGCCCGGTTCTCCACCACGAACGGCTGGCCAAGCTCGTCGCTCAAAGCCTGCGCGATCTCGCGGGCGAACAGATCGGCGGTTCCGCCGGCGGGGAACGGCACCACCATCGTCACGGGCCGGCTTGGCCACGCTTGTGCCGAGGCGAAGCACGGCCACAGCAGCGTGGCAACGATCGCCGCCGCAATGACGCGAAATCCTGTCGTAGCTGCCAAGCTCACCGGAGCCGACCCGCGATCAGACCTCGGCCGTTTCCGGCGTGATCGGGCCTGCGGCTTGCCGTGCACGGATGGCGGACGCCGTGGTGCGCCGGATGGCCTTGCGCACGGTTTCCGGCTCGGCGCGCTCCACCCCCTCGACCGGCCCGCCCTTGATGGTGACTCGCTCCATGTAGCGACGTTGCGGGAAGTAATCGTTGACCGCGTAATGCTGGGTCGAGCGGTTGTCCCACATGATCAGGGTGTGTGGCGCCCAGTGATGCCGAAACTGATATTCCGGGATCTGCGCCTGCTGGAACAGGATATCCAGCAATGATTTGCTTTCGCGCTCGTCCATGTTCTTGATCGCGACCGTGAACTGCGGATTGACGAACAGCACCTTGCGGCCGCTCACGGGATGCAGGCGCACCACCGGATGAACCGCAGGCGGGTACAGCAGCTCCCAACGCATCACGTTCTTGCGATCCTCCTCGGAATCCTCGAACAGCTCACGGAACGGCTTGAAGTCGTGGACGGCTTCAAGACCGGAGACGAAGTGCTGCATTCGGTCGCTGAGGCCGTCGAAGGCAGCCGACATGCTGGCGAACATGGTGTCGCCGCCGATTGCGGGCACTTCTTTGGCGACGAGTATCGTGGCCTTGGGCGGCTCCCTGCGGAACGTCTCATCCGAATGCCACACGTCGGTGCGGAACGGCGGGTTTGTTTCGTCGTTGCGGAATTTGATTAGAACCGAGACATTCTCGTCTCGGGGCGCGAACGGATGCACGGTCAATTCGCCGAAGCGGCGTCCGAAGTCGATCAGGTTCTCCGAGCTGATATCCTGATTGCGCAAGATGATCAGCTCGTTCTCGACCAGTGCATCCTCGACGGCATCGCGCACCTCATCGGAGATCGTCTTGCGCAGGTCGAGGCCGGTGATTTCGGCGCCGAGAGGAGCGCCCGCCCGCGTGACCGTGAGTCCGGCGCGCTGCGAGACGATAGGACGACCTTGAAAGCTGTCGATGGGCTTGTTCACGTGCGGTCCTCCCGGTGCCACGGCCGATCTCCGCGGATCAGCGGCAATTTGCATCACTATGCATCATAGAGCGGGCAGCCGCGCGCCGAAAGTCGTCCGCGAGCGGGAGGATTGGCGCCCCGGGGCGAAAGCCGGCCCATTTCGGTGGCGAAGGCCGGCCGCGCCACGTGCGGGGCGTGGGCACGCAGCGCCAGCCTTTGACGCGGCCAATGCGGACAGGATCGCTTGACGGATGAAACACCGCTCCTAGAATCCGACCTTGTAAGCGGAATAAGCAACTGCACAACGGGCAGCTTCTCCAGGGAGGCATCATGGCTCCGGTCTTGCAGGAAGTGCTCGCCGCCAACGAAGCCTATGCCGCCAGTTTCGGCGACAAGGGCAAGCTCGCCATGCCGCCTGCGCGGCGTTTCGCCATCCTCACCTGCATGGACGCCCGGCTCGACCCGGCCAAGTACGCGGGCCTTGCCGAAGGCGACGCCCATGTGATCCGCAACGCCGGCGGCCGGGCGACCGATGACGCGATCCGCTCGCTCGTGATTTCCACCAAGCTGCTCGGTACCCGCGAATGGTTCGTCATCCATCACACCAATTGCGGCATGGAGACGTTCACCGACCAGGTGATGGGCGATCTGCTGGCGAAAAGCCTCGACACCGCACAGCTCGGCGAAGCCGGCTGGCGCGACGTCGGCAAGGGCCCGGGCTCGATCGACGGCAAGTTCATCAAATGGCACACGATCAGCGACCTCGCCGCAAGCGTGGTTGAGGACGTTGTGCGCATCCGCAATCATCCGTTGGTGCCGAAGAACATCCCCATCTACGGCTACATTTACGACGTGAAGAACGGCCGCTTGGTGGAGGTCAGTGAGGCGACCGAGGCCGGACAAGCCGCCGCCTGATGGTCGCCGTTGCCGTCGACTGGAGAAATCCCGCCGACGCTGCTCGCGCGCGCCGACGAGGTGATCGAATGAGGCGTCGCAACCACGCACATCGCTGCCGCGACGCACCGTAAGACTAGCCAAACATATTTGAAATTTGCGGGTCACGCTTCCGGCGCGAGCTTGTTGATCGGGTAGCCGAGAACGGTTGTGATACGGCCGGTATCGCGATCGGTGTAGACGAAGGCTGCGCCTTCGATGCGATAGTGACCCTTCCAGTCGATCGCAAAAGAGCTGTCGGTTTCTTCGATGTGGAACGGTTCGGGGTCGCCCTGACGGACGAGCTGAAGCGCGAGGTGATCGTCGCGGTCGATGATCCAGGCATCGCCGGTTTCGCTTGAGAACAGCGTGAGTTGGCCGATCGTGACGATGCGTCCATCATGATGGGCGGCGCGGCGGGTGATATAGCGGACCTCATCGGCGAGACGGAAACTCTTGCCGTCGACCCTGCGCTTGCCGGCTCCACGCTTGATCGACTTTTGAGCCCTACCGGTGTTGGCCATGGACGTGTTCAGCAAGCTGTTCGGCAACTTCATTGCTTTTGTCTACCACTGCTTCGACCGCATTGTCATTCACGGTTATCTGAGCGGCCTGTCACGACCGGAGCAGGTGGTGCACTTCTTCCGTCGGATCGTCGGGGTTCCCGTGCTCAGCAAGGAAATCTTGAGCGAGCGCACGGCCAACTACCAGAACTGGGTCGAAGCCTTCGCCCGCAACCATCGTGTCCCGATCGAGTGGGCCGAAAAGGGCGTCCGCAAGGAAGACTATGTTCTGCGGTGGCTGCGCCGCATGATCAGAACCAACCGGTACGGTGTCTACTTCATCTTCAAGAGCATGGAGCAGGGGACAACCTTTCGCATCAGTGTGCCAAAATATCCTACGGCGGACCCGAACTATCGCATCCTCGCCCACCAGCGCAGCCGCTTCACCCACTATTACTTCTACATCCGCGATGAAGTTCTCGGCCCCATGGTGATGCGGGTGGCCTCGTTCTTCCCCTTCCAAACGACTTACTATCTCAATGGTCACAGCTTCATCGAGCAGGAACTCAACCGCGCGCAGGTCGGCTTCCGCAAGCACGACAATGCATTCCTGGCGATCGACGATGTCGCTGCGTTGCAAGCCGCTGCCGACAGATTGAGCCCGCCAATCATCCGCAAACGGCTCGACTACTGGACATTCCTCCTGGGGCCGAAGTTCTCCGCCAAGGAGCGAAAGCAGATCAACCTGTCGCGCTTCTATGCCATCTCGCAGATCGAATACTGCCGCAACTTCATCTTCAAGCGCAACTTTCCTATCCACAAGCTGTTCGAGCGCAGCTGCGAACTCGGCCTGTGGCGGCTCACCGCCGACAAGATTGCTGCGATCTTCGGCACCCGTCTGCATCGCAGGATGCGCGGCAAGCTCGCCACCATCATCGATCAGATCGAGCATGGCCATCATGTCTTTCGCGCCTACTTCAAGCACGCCTTCCTCAAGCAATACGAGAAGTTCTCAACCTTCCTGCGTAACGAACTGTGTTCCAACAACCTCGCCGATTTCGGTCTGCGAAAAGGCTTGGACCATCTCGATGAGGTTCGCCAGACCTTTCAAGCCATCACCGGCCGCTTCGCCGGCTACCAGGCTCAGTGGCTCAACGTCCACGTTGACTTTCCCCTGCTGCAGCGCATCGCGCTCCCTATCACCATCGGCTCGGTCCGCTATCCGGGAATCAAAATCCACGACGTGCGCGTCATCCGGCTATGCGAGGTTCTCCTGCACGGCGGTACTCATGTCGGTGGCTGGACCGCCAAGCAAATCCACCAGGCCGTTCTTACCGCCTTCCGCCTCTCCGATCGAAATTACGGGCTCAACCAACTGCGCTACGACCTGCGCAAGCTCAAGGGGCACGGACTGCTCGAACGTGATGGCTCCCGTTACGCCTACCGCCTCACTGCCAAGGGGGTCCAAGTGGCGCTGCTATTCTTGTTCTTCCATAAACGCCTCTGCGGACCGATTGCCAATAGCCGTTTCCACAACCAACCCGACCCCCACCACCGTCCAAACAGCAGGCTCGAAGCCGCCTACCACCGCGCCGACAAAGCCATCCAAAAGATTGTCGATGTGCTCGCGGCCGCGTAACAATGTCGAACTGTTCTTATCTATGATCTTCGAGGTAAGAATTTAAAAGCACGTTTCGCCCGAATAGACTTGCTATTGGGCTGCGATGTCTCTCCTCCGTCATTGCCGGGCCTGATGTTCAGCCCGAACACATCACCGACGGGTGTTCGGGGACATGACCGACACCTCATCATTGCATGGATTCGGCAACAAGGGGGCCATCCATGCCGTGGCGAGAGGTATCGATCATGGACCAACGGCGTGAGTTTGTTCGACTCGCAATGCAGCACGGAGCGAACCGGCGCGAGCTGTGCCGGCGGTTCGGGATTCATCCTGATACCGGCTACAAGTGGCTTGGCCGCTGGGCTGGCGGTGATTGGGAGCTTTCCGATCAATCGCGCCGGCCGCATGGGAGCCCCGCCCGCACCGAGGCGGCAATGGAGGCACTCGTGTTGAAGGTGCGGGACGCGCATCCGGCCTGGGGTGGGCGCAAGATCGCGCGCTGTCTGGAACGCGAGGGCGCGAGGCCACCGGCGCCGTCGACCGTGCACGAGATTCTGCGGCGGCATGGCCGCGTGGTTGCGCCGCTCGGCTCGCCACGGGCTTCGCAGCGCTTCGAGAAGCCTGCGCCCAACTTGTTGTGGCAGATGGACTTTAAGGGCTGGGTCCGGCTCGGTGATGGGATGCGCTGCCATCCGCTGACCGTGGTGGACGACCATTCGCGCTATGTGCCCTGCCTGCAGGCCTGCGCCGATGAACAGGGCAACACGGTGCAGAACCATCTGGAGATGACCTTCCGCCACTACGGCCTGCCGGAAGCGCTGTTCGTCGACAATGGCGGTCCCTGGGGTGATAGCTCGCAAACACGTTGGACCCGGCTGTCCGTGTGGCTGCTCAAGCTCGGTGTCGAGGTTCTGCACAGCCGGCCCTATCACCCGCAGAGCCGCGGCAAGAATGAGCGCTTCCATCGCACGCTCAAGGATGAAGTATTTGCGTTTCGATGCTTCCGCGATCTCACCGAAGTGCAGCGCGCGCTCGATCAATGGCGCGAGGTTTACAACTTCGAGCGGCCACATCAAGCGCTCGACCAGGAGGTGCCGGCCAGCCGCTATCGAGCGAGCCTACGCTCCATGCCGGATCGCCTGCCCAAGGTGGAGTACGGCCCGCACGAGATCGTCCGCTCGGTCTCCTCAACCAAGGCCTATGTCAGCTTCAAGGGTCGGCTTTGGAAAGTGCCCCAGGCGTTTCAAGGCGAACGTCTCGCCATCCGACCGCTCACAATCGACGGCGAATACGGCATCTACTTCGGCGCCCGCCAGATCGCCAGCATCGACTTGACCAACCAGCAAGGTGTCGGTCATGTCTCCGAACAGGTGTCGGTCATGTCCCCGGGCTGAACACCTGACCCGGCAATCCATCTTCTTCGCAAAAAAGCTTCTTGCGAAGAAGATGGACCCGCGGGTCAAGCCCGGGTCAAGCCCGCGGGTGACGCCGGTGGATCGGCGAGCCTGCGTCAAAATGGTCGAAACGCGCTTTAGTGGTCCGATTCTGAAGTTCGCATCATTTCGCGGCACCCGCGTTTCCGAACTTCGGAATCTAATGACCACCAGCACCTCTATGATGCTAGTACCCCTTTTGAACCCGCAGTTCGCCATCGCATTTGCCGCACGGCGTGCGCGAACTTCGGGTTCGGGGCACTAAGGCGGTGCCCGTTGAAATGGAATCAGCGAGCGGCAAGCTCGGTCTGCTCCCTCCCCCCTTGTGGGCCTACGGGATTCAGACATCCGAGTCGTATCCAGTAAAATCAACGGGTTAGCCGACAGCATGCAGGAATCTCGGAATAGGCGTCATGTTCACTCCAAGACGTTGAAACAACTCTCGTTTTCGTTGGCGTCAACAGTAAACGCGAATCAGATCCCTGCATCCCGTAGCCCTTGTGGGCTACGGGATTCAAGGATTTTGACCTTGGGTAGCAAGCATATAGCCCTCGAGTGTAGCGGCGAGCTTGTTCCAGCCGGTGCGCATGGTCTTGGGACCTGGAGGCTTGTAGTAGCAGTTCCAGCCGCCGAGACGCGCGGCGATCCAGGCGACGAAGGCGAGAGAGCCCGGCGGATGAGGATTCTTTTGCCGTTCGGTACTGCCTTCGAGACTTTTGGAGATGCGTCCGAGCGCGCCTGCGAATGCGACGTCGATGACATCGCTGGCGGGGCGAGGACTGCCATCTCTAGCATCGACGAGTTGGATGGTGCGGGTTGCGGCAACCAATCCGAGGGCGGCGAGATTGAACATGCGTTTCGCATCGATGACTTGGCTGTCCTCGAACGCCAGCCCATCGCTCTTGAGAGCCCGGAACAGTTGCTCGATGCGCCAGCGCAAGCGATAGAGCTGCACGACTTCGTCGGCTTGCGCGGCGGTGCCGACCTGATGCGTCGTGTACAGGCGCCAATGCAGCGCCGGCTTGCCGGCGGGCGGATTGACTTCGCGCGCCTCCACCAGTGTGAGTTCGATGCTGTCGGGAACGTCGTCCAGACGGTTGTTCTTCGGGCGCGCGATGCGCACGGGTGCGGCGTGCAATTCGACTATGGCGATGCGCTCTTTTTCCCCTGGCCCACGCGGCGCCACCCGCACCTCGGTCGTTCCCAGAGGTTTGGCTTCGGCGAGCGCCTCGAACACTTCGCCGCCATCGGCCAGATTGCGATTCTGTGCGACACGCACGATCAAATCGAGCCGATCCGGTCTGCGCGCGAACAGCGGATAAATGTCGCTTTCCCGGTCGGAGACCATGGTCACCGAACTTGCTTCACACAACAATGCGGCCGCCGCCTGACAGCCGGCATGCCAACGTGCCGATTCCTTCTCCTCAAAGGGACGATCTCGGCGCTCCGCTTTGTGCGCTCGCGATCGGGTCCAGATCGCCGCGTCGACGAGCCCGACCACCGCCTCCGTTTCGATGTCCACCGCAATCACCGGGTGAATGAAGAAGCCCGGCGTCTTGCCGTCCCCGGCCGGCCCAAAGCCGCGCCGCTTCTTCGCCCGGCCGGCGAAGTTGATCTCGGTCGTGTCTTGCACCGCCAACACCCGGCGCCCGACGCATTGCTTGGCCGTGCGAGCAGCCGCCGTTTCCACGATCTCGGCCACCGAAACGTAGGGCGACGACAAAAAGCCGTGCATCGCCATCTCGCCTGCTCGCGTCTCGCCAATCCGTCGCAACACCAGCGATCCCTCCGCCGCGATCCGATCGATCGCCCAGTCCGCACGTTCTGCGACCCGAATATCTCCAAAAGACACCGCCAAGTCTCCCAGCCAAATCATCCCAACGCCTTGAATTAGATTTGCAATTCCAATGGAATCACTTTCCTGCATCCCGTAGCCTTGTGGGGGAGGGTTGGGGAGGGGGGTGGTAGTTGTTGCGCGGGAGGTGTCCGCCAACTGCTACCCCCACCCCCAACCCCCGCAAGGGGGAGGGGAGCCCACCGATCGTGTGGCTCTGTTCTGGATCAACATCAACGGGAACCGCTTTAGCGCATCGGCCCCCGCCACTTACTTCTGCCGCGCCTTCTCGTAGGGATAGATCAGGGTGCCGGTCTTGGCCTCGGGCGGCCAGACGATCGGCTGCGCCTTCCCGTCACGGAACTGATCGAGGTTGCTGGGTTGCGCGTTCTGGACCTGGGTCCAGACCATGCGCGACTTCGACCATTCGCCGTCCTTGCCGAACGAGAAATCGCCGGACACGGTCTTGAAGCTCGCCTCGTGCATGTAGGCGGCGAGCTTGTCGTGATCGAGGCTCTTGGTCGCGGTCACCGCCTGCGCCAAAATCTCGCCGGCCGAATAGGCGAACGGGCCCCAGGCGAAGCCGAGCGGGTCGATCTGGGCGGCCGATGCCTTTTCCCCATAACGTTTGAGGAAGTCGGCGGAGCCGGGGATTTTCGGCGCCAAAGCCGCGGCGAAGTTCTCGCCCACGATCAGGCCGTTCGCCACTGGGCCGAGCTGGACCTTGATCGGCGTCACCAGCATGCCGATCATCGCGCCGCCCATCATCTTCGGCGACAGCCCGATCTCGTTGGCGGCGCGGATGATGCCGACGTTGTCGGGCGGATAGGCGCCGATATAGACGATATCCGGATCGGTGGCCCGCACCGCGCGCACCACCGGCGCGAAATCGGTCGTGCTCGGCGGATAGCTCTTGTCGTAGACGGTCTTGAAGCCGTGCTTCTTGATTTCCTCGCGGGCGCCGTGGGCGGCGCTCTGGGCGAACTCGGCGTCGGCGGCGAGGATCGCGACGGTCTGCGGCTTGGGGGTCTGGACCGCGGCGAGGTCGAAGAAGCCGATCGAGAAGGCGTTGACGCCCTCCGGACCGACCGAGACCATCGAGAAGTATTTCGGGTAGTGGAACTTGTCGTTGATGCCGATGGCGGTGAAGCTGATCGTCATCTTGTTGTTCTGGATGATGGTCGGCATCGCCGGCGCAACGAAGTTGGTGCCGTAGGGTCCGAGCAGCAGGTCGACTTTGTCGACTGTGATGAGCTTGGTGTAGATGTTCGGCACGTTCGCCGGCGCGCTCTGGTCGTCATAGATGACGAGCTCGACCGGGCGGCCGAGCAGCCCGCCCTTGGCGTTGACGTCGTCGCGCCAGATCTCGAGCGCGGTGTTGATGACCTTGCTCGGTGCGGCGCCGGCGCCGGTAAGCGCGAGGCTCATGCCGATCCGGATCGGATCGCCGCTCTGCGCGGACGCCCCCGAAATGAAACCAAGACCGATGATCAGTGCGGCGCCAAGGGCGCGCAGCGCGTTACGGCAAAGCTCCATGATCGTTTCCTCCCTTTGATCTCGCGAACCGGATTGCCAGCCGTTCGCGATCGCGTTGAGGCGACGCATCGCTGCCGCCTTGTTTTCCTACTTTAGCATTTCCTCCGATACTCCGACGCCCCAATAGCTCGCCGCATCGGGGTCTGGCGTCTGGATCTTCGGCCGCTGCGGCCGGTCACGGTCCCAAGGCCGCGGTTCGAAGTAGCCGAGTCTCCTCCTTCATCTGCTGCAAAGCGATACGAACGTCGAAGCCGGGACACTGGCGCGGCCCACGCGCAAGCCTCTTCGCCATTTCCCTCCACCGCGCGCGCGTTCAACGCCGCGCATCCCGATCCGGCGCGCTCGTGTCGATGGGCTCAGCGTCGGGCGCATTGCGCGTCGCCTGGGCGCAGGCGTCGGGACCATGCCGGGGGTGACGTCTCCCCGGCGGTGACCCCGAAATCCCCTTGTCCGCTTCCCCTGCGGTCGCATGATGTTCTTGCGGCAAAACGTCCTTGGGTACATTCTTCTTGGCGGCGCCGCTTATCTGGGTGAAGATTGATCGCGCATTCATCGGCGCTCGTCGGCCGGCGGTCCCGATCAAGATTGGATATGATTCATCACCCGGCTCGACCCAGCGCCTGGCTCCCCGGAGGCTTCCCGTGCGCCTGACCCGCCGCTTCATCCTTCGCACCGGCACGCTTGCCGCCGTCTCCCCCTTGCTCGGCCAGGCGCCATGGCCCGCGACACCCGCGCGCGCGCAAACCTCCGAGCCGCATTGGCGGCACGGTGTGTCGCTGTTCGGCGACCTCAAATATCCGCCCGGCTTCAGGCATTTCGACTACGTCAGTCCGCAGGCGCCGAAAGGGGGGACGCTACGCTTGGTGGCGTTCGGCACGTTCGACAACTTCAACCAGGTCATGGCCGGGCTCAAGGGCTTGTTCGCCGCGGCTGCCGGCACGATTTGCGACACCTTGATGGTGCCGGCCCTCGACGAAGCGTCGACCCATTACGGGCTGATCGCGGAAGCGGTCAGTCACCCCCCGAACTTCGCCTCCGCCTCCTTTCGCTTGCGCGCCGGCGCCCGTCACCACGACGGCAAGCCGATTACGGTCGAGGACGTGATCTTTTCCTTCGAGACCTACAAGAAATACAACCCGTATATCGGCGCCTTTTACGGCCACGTCGTGAGGGTCGAGCAGAGCGGCGAGCGCGAGGTCACCTTCACGCTCGATGCGCCCGACAACCGGGAAATGCCGGCGATCCTCGGGCAACTCAGAGTCCTGCCCAAGCACTGGTGGGAAGGCAGCGACGCGTCGGGCAAGAAGCGCGACATCGGCGCAACCACGCTCGAGCCGCCGCTCGGCAATGGCGCCTACCGCATCAAGGACTTCGTCCCCGGCCGCACGGTGGTTTACGGGCGGGTGAAGGACTATTGGGCCGCCAATCTGAACGTCAATGTCGGGCGCGACAACTTCGACGAAATTCGCTACGAGTATTTCCGTGACCCGACGGTCGCACTGGAGGCCTTTAAGTCCGACAATTGTGACTGGCGCATCGAGAACAGTGCCAAGACCTGGGCCACGGCTTACGATTTTCCCGCGGTCAACGCGAAGCGGGTCATCCTCGAGGAATTCCCTCAGCGCGACCGGGGGGGCATGCGGGCCTTCGCCTTCAACACGCGGCGCGACAAGTTCAAGGATGCGAGGGTGCGACGCGCGTTCAATTTCGCCTTCGACTTCGAGGAGATGAACAAGCAGTACTTCTTCGGTGACTACAAGCGGATCGACAGCTACTTCGAGGGCATGGAGCTCGCTTGTTCCGGGCTGCCGCACGGGGAGGAGCTCAAAATCCTGGAGCCGCTGCGCGACAAGGTGCCGCCCGAGGTCTTCACCACCCCGTACGCCAATCCGGTCGCCGGCACCCCCGAGAAGGTGCGCGCCAATCTGCGCGAGGGCATGCGGCTCATGCGGGAGGCCGGCTACGAGGTGCGCGAGCAGAAGCAAGCCAGCTCGCGGACCGGCGAGGCGCTGAGCGTCGAGATTCTCAGCGTGACGAGCGATCCGTTGGGAGGCGAACGGTCCATCTCCTTCTACAAGTCCTACCTTGCTCGTCTCGGCATCGACGTCGCCGTGCGAAGTGTCGACGATATCCAATACGAGAACCGATTGCGTGACTTCGACTTCGATATCATCATCGCCTCGTGGCCGCAGTTTCTGTCGCCCGGCAACGAGCAGCGCGACTTGTGGAGCTCTCAGGCGGCCGATACGCACGGCTCGCGCAACTACGTCGGCATCAAGAACCCCGCGGTCGACGCCCTGATCGAGCGCGTGATTTTCGCCAAGAGCCGTGGCGAGCTGGTCGCGGCCACCAGGGCGCTCGACCGTGTCCTGCTGTGGAACCACTACGTCGTGCCGCAATATACCTATGACAAGGTGCGCGCGGCACGCTGGGACCGCTTCGGCCGGCCCGACCCATTGCCCAAATATGGCGGCGCGGCATTTCCAACCGTCTGGTGGTGGGATGCCAAACGGGCCGCCAAGACAGGGACACCCTGACGCGGCGCGATGCTCGCCATGTTTGACCCGTCATGCCCGCGCTCGTCGCTGGCATCCATGTCTTGCATCATGAGTTCGAAATCAAAGACGTAGATGGCCGGGTCAAGCCTGGCCATGACGTGGAGGACGTGGAGAGAGCACCGGCCGTTGTGAAGATCGGTATCAGAGCGGGATGACTTTTCCTCCAATCGTCATCCCGCTCCAGCTCATCGTTGGAGCATAATCTTTTCCGAAAACCGGTATCCACTTTTCGGGATCATGCTCCGGCGCCCGGCGCCATCCGCCGCCGCCTCACAGGAACATCATGACGGATGCGCCCGAGGGCACACCGTTCAGTTGGATGATGCCGTCCACGGTCAAATCGGCGTTCGTGTTCAACTGGATGAAGGTGTCGGTGCCGTTGCTGGTCCAGTTGATCTGGCCCGGCGCCGTGAATGCCGCGCTGCCGATGAAGGTGAAGTCCTGGTTGCCGGCGACCGTCTCGTTCGCATCGATGTTGGTGAAGTGGAGCACGTCCTGCGCGGTGTTGAAGTCCGTGATGATGTCGGGGTCGAAGTTGAACCAGCCGATCTCGTCGACGGACGACCACAGGAACGCGTCGCCGGCGCCGCCGCCGGTCATGGTGTCCTTGCCGTAGCTGCCGTCGATGACGTTGATACCGTCATTGCCGATGATGCGATTGTTGTCGAGGCTGCCGGTGAGGCTGACGTTCCCCGTCCCGAGCGCTTGCAGGACCTCGATCTCGGAATAGAGCCCGACGTCGAAGTTCACGTAGGTCAGCACCGTGTCGAAACCTTCGCTTTCGTTTTCAGGCGTGCTGTATATGTCGCCGTTTTCGAACAAGGTGTCGCCGGGATCGTCGACGATATAGGTGTCGTTGCCCTTCCAGCCGTTCATATCGTCGGCGCCGGCACCGCCATTGATGACGT
The DNA here is from genome assembly GCA_963758945.1 of uncultured Alphaproteobacteria bacterium. Taxonomy (GTDB): domain Bacteria; phylum Pseudomonadota; class Alphaproteobacteria; order Rhizobiales; family Xanthobacteraceae; genus VAZQ01. The sequence goes on from CAVWXY010000008.1 coordinate 40,280, forward strand.
TGTCTCCGTCATTGCCGTTGATGTTGTTGCCGAACTCGTTGCCGGTGAGATTGATGGGCGCCGTCCCCCACTGGGCGTTGAATTGCTCGATCTCGGCGCCGGGCGTCAGGGTGTAGCTGGCGAGGGCCCAGACCACGTCGAACGTGCCTTCGCCGACGTATTCGCGGACGACGTCGCCGGGATTGTCGACGTAGTAGTGATCGCTTCCGGTGCCGCCATACGCGATGTCGGCGCCCGCGCGGCCGTCGAGGTTATCCCCGCCGTCCATGCCCCGCAGCACGTTGACGCCGCCATCGCCGATCAGGAAGTCCGAGTAGGCGGAGCCTCTGATGTTCTCGATACCGCTGAGATGATCGGCGACGGCCCAGTCGGGAATATCGTCGGGAAAGGAGCTATAGCCGTGGGAGGCCCGGCCGCTCGTCAGCGAAACCGTGACGCCGATGCCGATGCCGCTGTAGTCGGCGGTATCGATGCCGGTTCCGCCGATCAGGGTGTGGGCGCCGCCCGCCCCCTTGAGCGTGTCGTTGCCGCTGCCGCCGTCGAGGACGCACTGGCCCAAGCCGGCGCCGAGGATGTCGTCGCCGCTGCCGCCGTCGAGATAGTCGTTGCCGCCGCCGCCCTTGATGACGTCGTTGCCTTCGGCGCCGTGAACCTGGTTGGCGGCGGTGCTCCCGATGAGCGAGTCGTTGAAGTTCGAGCCGAAGACGTTCTCGATGCTGACGAGCCTGTCGCCTTCGGCGGAGCCGCCGACCCCGCGCCCGGTGTCCAGATTGATGCCGACTCCCGCGCTCGAGTCGCCGTAGAACACCGTGTCGATGCCGTTACCGCCGTCGAGGCGGTCGGCGCCGCCGAAGCCCTTGAGCGAGTCGTCGCCGTTCAGGCCGCTGATGGTGTCGCCTGCGCTCGTGCCATAGAGGGTATCGCCGCCGTCGGTTCCGTTGATCGTAGCCATCGCCGCGTCCTTTCTTTATGAGGTTCACGAGAATCAAGCTTGGCGAGCGACTCGGCGCTCGCCGCCATCCGCCGTTACCTCACAGGAACATCATGACGGCGTCGCCCGAGGGCACGCCGTTGAGCTGGATGATGCCGTCCACGGTCAGATCGGCGTTGGTGTTCAACTGGATGAAGGTGTCGGTGCCGTTGCTGACCCAGTTGATCTGGCCCGGCGCCGTGAACGCCGCGCTGCCGATGAAGGTGAAGTCCTGGTTGCCGGCCACCATCTCGTTCGCGTCGATGTTGGTGAAGTGGAGCACGTCCTGCGCGGTGTTGAAGTCCGTGATGATGTCCGGGTCGAAATTGAAGTGGCCGATCTCGTCGACGGACGACCAGATGAACGCGTCGCCGGCGCCGCCGCCCGTCATGGTGTCCTTGCCGTAGCTGCCGTCGATGACGTTGATAGCGTCATTGCCGATGATGCGATTGTCGTCGAGGCTGCCCTTCAGGCTGACGTTCGCCGTCCCGAGGGCTTGCAGAACCTCGATCTCGGAATAGAGCCCGACGTCGAAGTTCACGAAGGTCAGCACCGTGTCGAAACCTTCGCTTTCGTTTTCAGGCGTGCTGTGGATGTCACCGTTTTCGAACAGGGTGTCGCCGGGATTGTCGACGATATAGGTATCGTTGCCTTTCCAGCCGCTCATGTCGTCCGCGCCGCCGCCGCCATTGATGACGTTGTCTCCAGCATTGCCGTTGATGAATTGGTTGAACTCGTTGCCGGTCAGGTTGATGGCCGTCGTGCTGTTGTGGTCCTCGACGTTGAACTGCTCGATCTCGGCGCCGGGCGTCAGGGCGTAGCTGGTATTGGTCCAGACCACGTCGAACGTGCCTTCGCCGACGTATTCCCGCACGACGTCGCCGGGATTGTCGACGTAGTAGTGATCGCTCTCGGTGCCGCCGTACATGATGTCGGCGCCGCCGCCGCCGATGAGATTGTCCTCGCCGCCCAGGCCCCGGAGCACGTTGCTGCCGCCGTTGCCGACCAGGACGTCCTGGCCGGGGGCGCCGGTGAGGTTCTCGATGCTGATGAACTGGGCGTGTGGATCTTCCGAGCCTGCCCAGTAGGGGAGGGGGTCCCCCAGCGTGATCGTGACGAAGCTCATGTGGCTGAAGTCGGCGGTGTCGGAGCCGGCCCCGCCCAGCAGGACATCGGCGGTGCCGCTGCCCTTGAACGTGTCGTCGCCCGCGCCGCCGTCGAGGGTGCTGGCGTTCCAGATGCTGCTCACGAGGATGTCGTTGCCGTTGCCGCCGTCGAGGAAGTCGTTGCCGCCGCCGCCCTTGATGACGTCGTTGCCTTCGCCGCCGTGCAGCTGGTTGGCGCCGGAGGTCCCGGTGATCGTGTCGTTGAAATTCGAGCCGAAGACGTTCTCGATGCCGACCAGGGTGTCGCCTTCGGCCGAGCCGCCGAACCCGCGTCCGGTCGCCAGGTTGATGCCGACGCCCGCGCTCGAGTCGGCGTAGAACACCGTGTCGATGCCGGCGCCGCCGTCGATGTGGTCGGCGCCGCCGAAACCCTTGAGCGAGTCGTTGCCGCCCAGGCCGTTGATGGTGTCGCCTGCGCTCGTGCCGTAGAGGGTGTCGCCGCTGTTGGTTCCGTTGATCGTGCCATCGTCGCGTCCTTTCTCTAAGGGGACTCAAGCGTTCTGCAGCGACGGCCGGCCCGTCGCGATCGGGGGAGCAAGCTCGTCCGCGAGCGTTGCGGCCTGCTGCCGCTCGAGATGCCGCGCGACGAAGTCGTTGACGCGCAGGCGCACCGGCCGCGTGCTGCCGTCCTTGTAGTGGCGCTTGAAGTAGACCGTGTCCTTGCCGTCGATGACCTTGCGCGCCTGCGCGAGCAGGAAACGGTTCGCCTCGGGCGTGCTCGCCGCCCAGGCGTTGAGAATCACGCAGTCGCCGTCCCGGCTGTCCTCGGAGGACAGCGCGCCGCGGCCTTCGACCCAGGCTTCGGCGTGTTCCTTCGAGGCCAGCGCCCAGCCCATGAAGCCCTGGATCTGGTTGCTGCCGTCGACTGCGAAGCAGTAGTGCTTGCGATTGATCTGGCCGGTGAGGATGCGCGACCAGTCGCCGAAGCGCAGATGGGCGAAGGCCGGCTTGGTCATCAGGTGGCTCACCGCCAGACCCAGGGCGACGTAGGGGTTCGGCGGCCGGAGCACCTTCAGGCCCGTGTCTGCGGGGGGCGGAGCGGCAGTCGTTGCGGCTTGGGTTGGGGCCATCGGCAGATTCCTCCGTAAGCGAGTCCGGCGCGGGCCGCGGGGGCGGCCCGGAAAAGTGGCGATGATTGAATGGGTGTGGGCAGGGTTGCGGGCGGAGTGTGATCTGCGTCACACAGACGCGATTTTCACCGATCGCGCGGCGCGCGGCAGTGCGATCTCACCTAACCGCGCTCGCCGTCGCCGGGAGGTGCCAGTGCAGATCCGCGGCGGCGAGATCGCGGCGCAGATCCTCGCCGCCGAGCGACTTCACCTACGCCATGTGCATGGCGCGTGCGGTCTGGACGGCCTGATCAAGACCAGCGGCTCGAGCGCGCTGCGCGACGACAACTGCGTGCAGTGCTGCTGGCGCGACGTGCGCGCGATCTCCTCGCACGTGGTGACGAATTTCGACGTCGCGGCGGAGAACTTCGGTCAGGCGGAGTTCGGCGTGGGGAGAACGAAGCATCCGGTGTTTTGAGGGACGGTGGTCGGGTAGCGCCGGCGAACCCAATCGGCCCGGCTTCGATCGCGAGCAGCGCCATAGGTCGACTTGACTTTGTTCTCGATTTGTTCTTAACTAGAGATTCATCATGGAGGTCAGCAGATTGCAGCCGGTGTGGCTCGGCCGTGTGAGATTTCTGCGCTATGTCGACGGAAACCCATGTCTTCTTTCGCGGCAAGCTGCCCAGCAAGGCGGCGCTCTCGCGCGCAATGAAGGAGCTGGGCCTGCCGTTCTCCATCGCGCCGGCAACCGGATCGCTCGAAGCGCAAGCGGGCTTCATGCCCATGAAGCTGCGCGGCGAGGAAACCGGCGTCGAGTTCTCTGTCTACGGCGACCATGCCGCGGTCGAGGAATTCGCCGACGCGGGCGTCGATCGCCGCTTCGAGCGGCGGGCGAGCTTGCGCTGGGGCGGCGACTTCCAGGAGGCGGTCGCCGGGATGTGCGTCGCCGCGGCGCTGGCCAAGCTCGTCGATGGCGTGGTGTTCGATGAGGCCGAGGACCGGTTGCTGTCCGCCGAGGATGCCATTGCCGTCGCGCGGCAGAACCTGCAGGTGCTGCCCAAGCCGGACGACGCCAAGCGGCGGCCGGGCACGCGTCCGGCGGACCTCAAGCGCTACCTCAAGCCGCTGCTGCAGCAGCGCAGCGACCTCGTGCTGATCGGCCGCCTCCTGATCATTAGGCCGGTCCGGCATCTGCTCAGGGGCGTATTTTTCGATCGCACCAGCGACAAATATCGATTCCGGGTTCTTCGCTGCGTCAAGCCCCTATTTTCGGTCGAGGACGCTTTCCGTTTCAATTTTTGCACGGAGATTCACCCCCCAGCATGGACGGTTTGGGAGCCGCATTTCGAGGCGCTGCTGTTCGATGCGCTCGCCGAGGACGTATTCCAGCGGGTCGGCAAGGTAACGTCGCTCGCAAATTTCGGTGGCGACCTGGGCATCGGTGACTTGGATTTCAGGGACTGTTTCGAGGTCCGTGTCGCCGCACTTCTTCTCGCCGGGCAACGCGAGCGCGCGGCCGAGCTGATCGAAATGGAGCTCGCGCGAACCGAGCGTGAGGGTTATGGGTACGGGCATTACGTCGCCGGCAAGCAACGAGCGCTCCTCGAGCGCGATGTCGAATCGCTGTGCGCCGAATTCCGTGTCAAAGAGAGCGAAGCCGCCAAAGTGCTCAAGCTCGGAGACGCGTGGGAACCTGCTCCGTTTCCGGCGGAGGTGCCGCAGTCGGAACGCCCGCGGCGGTGCGACGACCCACGGTTCCCTGCGACACCGTGGATACGTCGCCCCCCGCGCCTGGTGGAGGCGCCGCCGGACCTGGTTGGCGAGGTCCGTTTCGCGCATGGCGTGCTGTTGCGCGGTGACGGCGTGATCATGTTCGTCGCGCTGACGCGCGAGGAGGCCGAGGAGAAGCACCGGACGCGCCAGGTTTATGCCCTCGCCGCGCGGCTGCGCGACGGGCATCTTCTTGTCGTCAGGCACGTCACCCGGTGGAGCCCGTATGACCCGGACCAGCCGAAAAATCCGGACTATGTTCCGACCAGGACATTTTATTTGGAGGTGCACGGCGCGCGAGGTCGCCTGTTACAGACCACTTTTAGTGAACGCTTTGCCAAGCCTGGTGTGGTGGAAATGGGATCCGTGGACGTTTTTGAACCGGTCTGTCAGCACGGCTTCTGGTACGCCTTCAACAGCATCCATGAACGGACAAAATCGATTACCGACCACAAGAAGCCGAACGATCCGAACTACTTCTCGAAGCGGCCTATGACCGAGGCCGATCTGTCGCTTTGCGAGTTCGCTGAGCCGTGTTTCGGCGAGTTCAACGATCTGTGGCGCCGCGTCGAGACATATTTGCAAAATGAAGGGTTCGGCACGTTGCGCGACAATTTCGAATGTTGATGTGCATGACCTCCCGGTATTGCTTTTCCGTTGGGTGGAGCATCTCGACGTATTGAACGTCATGGCTGGCCTTGGCCCGGCCTCACCTCGATGACGATGAAGTGCCGAGGCACATATTGGAACAGCACGAGCGCCCCCTTGGCGAGGTCCGTCATGCGCGGAAAGCTCAGGCCGCGCTTGCCGGTCTTGGGATCGTAGACGCAGACGGTCGAAATTTTGCGGTGGTTCTCGTACGCATCGATGCGTACGGAGCCTTCCTCTCCGTATTTGGCCGCCGCCTTCGACTTCATCACGGATACTTCGGGCCGGAAATCCGGATCGCCGACATCTTTGACCTTGTCAGCAATTACCTTGTGGACCCTGCTCCCAAAACTGGCCGGCCCATTATACTGTTTGTCCTTGCGGACCTCGTCCACCGCTTCGTCCGTGAACCGTTGTACGAAAGGAAGTTTCTTGCAGACATCGTCCAGCTCGTCCCGCTTCAGGTAGCCGACCCAACTGAGCTCGCCCTGCCCGTCCGGTCCGCTCTTCTCGTACTTGGCTGCCTTGAAAGCGAAAACCGCAGTGCGGTTGGGATCCTTGCGCCCCGAGAGCCAGGCGAAGAGCGCCAAGCCGGCCGTGGTGACGGCGCGCGCCACCGCCGGGCCGAGGCGCGCGGCAAGGCCGGCGCCGGCACCGACCGCGGGGCCGAGGAACGCGAGCTCTCCGACCGGCAGCGACCGGGGGCCGTCCTTGGTCCAGACCGTGGCGCTGATCAGCCTGCCGTCGCCGTCGTAGATCTCTTGGACGTCGCCGCTGTTCTGGAACGCGACCTTGCGGCCGTCGGCGACACGACGGTGTGGCGCTCCTCCCAATCGCCGGGACCGCCGGGCGCGTTGAACTCCGAGACGATCCGGCTGCCGTCGCGGTTGAACACCCGCTGCTCGGCGAGCGTGCCGTCGGGCCGGTAGGTGTCGACGTAGGAGCCCCACGTTTCCTGTTTGCTGCGGTCGAGAACCGCCTCGCGCCGCGCGCTGGCGGGACCGCCGCTGCCCGGCGTCCTCGTCCATTGCCCGCCGTCTTGATGCCCGGCCGGGACGCGCGGCTGGTTCGGGTCGTATCCGTGATGCGGTCGCGGGCCGTCGCCGTGCTGCGGCTCGCTGCGCGGCGCTTCGAAATCGGTCGTCGACATGTGGCTCTCCGACATGCGTGCACCCGCGCGCCGGGCCGAACCCGGCGGCGGGTGCCGTGGTTGATCGAGTTGGTCGATGTGGGGTTGCGTGGCCGCTAGCGCGCGACGAAGCGGCTCGCTCGCGGCGCGTCCTGTTGGCGCTCAACGCATGTAACGGCGTTGCGTGCTTGCGGGGCGCGGCTGGTTCTCATCTGCGGCGGATGACTCAGGAAGATTCGCAGCGACGCTCGCCGTTCAGCCGCAATCACCTCGACGGGGCAGCGCCTGCGAACGGCCGACCGTCCATGCGGTCGGAGATCTCCTTGACGGCGCCATGGCCGCCATCTGCCGCCGGTCGGCGGCGAGGTTGCGCGCGATCACTCACCCCGAGGCGTCAGGACGACGGCTATTGATCTATTCGTGCCGACGGCGCGCCCGGCGCGCGCCGCGCGCTCCGTGTGAGCCGGCTCACACAGCGCTCCGGCAATCCGGCCTATTTTGCCGGCAGGATGCGGGAAGTCGCGGGCAGCGTGCGCCAACGCATGGCCATTTCGATATCAGCGCCCGCCTCTTTCCCGAATTTCCATGGCCTCGCCGGAGGCACGACAGCCGCCGACAACGCCTCCGGCCGCACGGGAGGTTGTCATGTTGCACGAGTGGATTCCGTACGTGTTCGAATCGGGCCAATGGACGGTGGCGATGGTGATGCTCATCGTCTACGCCAGGGTGCGCTTCAATTCGCCGCCGACCAACCGCTCGGGCACGACCTTCGCGCTGTTCGTCTTCGGGCTGATCTTCTACTGCGCCTTGATCGTGGCGCTGTGGATCGTGGTGATCGTCGCGGTCCGGCAGGGCAGCATCGGCTTCTACAAGGCCGCGATCCGGTTCGGCGATGCCGATCCGGAGGCGCTGGCCGAGTTCAGGCCCTACGCCGCGCTGGTGGCGGCGCTGGTGATCGTGGTGGCGGCGCATTTCCCCTGGGTCCGGCGCATCGACGACGCGGCGCGGGCGTTCTGCATCAAGCTCGCGGCGATCCCGCGCGAGGCTGACCGGCTGGCGCTCGAGCTCGCGCAGACCGCCGAATTCCAACCCAAGTCCGAGCAGCTGCGCGTCCGGATCAGGAAGATCATCGGCGAGGACATCGGCGCACAGGCGCTGCGTTTCGAAGCGGACGGCTCGCCCGCCGCCCGGTTCACGCGCGCGGTCGGACTCTATTGGCTGTTCGTCGGGCCCAACAGCGACGGCACGCCCCTCGACTTCGTAAACGCCAATGCCCGATCCGCCTACACCCGGATCATGCACCTCAGCCAGGCCACGGCGGCCCGTATCGTCGCACGCTACGATGAGCTGATGCAGGCTGGCCGCACCTACTTCGCGACGCCGGATCCGTCCCCGGAGGTCAAGGAGGCGCTGACCCGCAGCATCGTCGAGGTGTCCCAGCTCACCTGCAGCCTGATCGCGCGCTACGTGCTCTACTCCAACGCGACCAAGGCCAAGCGGCGCCAGCGGCTCGCCCGGATGGGATTCGACGCCAGCCGCACGATGACGATCCGGTTCGGCCTGGACCAATGGGTGGCGACCATCCTCGGCGTCATCGTGCTCAGCGCCGGCATGATGGCGGCGACGCCGGGAACGCTGTCGCTGCCCGCCGGCCAAATCCTGATTCTCTCGATCACGTTCGGCCTTACGATCGGCTGCGCGGTCATGGGGGCCGTGGTGGTGGCGCAGCGCTTCATGGAGCGCCACGAGGGCGAGACGCCGCACTATCCGCCGATCGCCGAGCTGACGGCCGCCGCGCTGGTCGTCGGGGGGCTGTCGGCGGCGCTCCGCCTGGGAATCCCGCTCACCGCTTCCCTGCTCGGCGACGGCTCCGAGCTGTCCAGCATCTTCAGCCAGTTCAAGGGACGGCTGCCGGGGCTCCTCCTTCCGATCACCTGCACCGTCTCGCTCGGGCTCCTGTGCACGTATCTGGGCGCGCGGCCCTGGAGCCAGCTCCGGATCGTCGCGGCGGGTGCGCTGGGCAACGGGCTCGCGTTCATGGCCGCTGGCTTCCTGGTCGCGTGGATGATCGAGAACCAGGTGCTGGCCCAGTTCTATGCGCAGCCGGAACGCGCGCGCCCCACCATCGTGATCCTGTGCGGCGTGATCGGCCTCGCGATCGGGGCCATGGTGCTCTTTGCGTTCAAGCGATCGGAACGCGCCCGCCGCGATGACGCCGAGCACGCGGCCGAAAGCGCGAGCGCGGGCATTCCAGGGCTCTGCGCGTTGCCGGCGGCAGTAGAGCTCGAACCGGCGGCCGCGCCGGGCTCCGAGGTCGCGGGACAAAACTACGGCGGGTACTCGCGGGCGAACGTGGCGCACCTCGAGGGACGCTATGTCTGCATCCGGCCGGGCTTCACCGTGCCCGGCGTCATCAGCGCCTATCTCGTGGACCTGCGCTGGGATGAAGCCGCGTCGTGCCTCATGTTCGAGGAGAAAGACCGCGAGGACGACGATCACAAGCAGCGGGGGCGGGTCTATATCCCGGACGGACGCCCGTTCATCAGCTTCGTGACGGTCGCAGTCGGGGCGGTCCGGCTGGTCACGCTGTCCCGCCCGGGGAAGGGGGACTCCGCCCGCGGCCTGATCATGACGCTGTCGAACCCCGCCGGCATGAATTTCACGCCGGCCTGCGCGCCGGTCGTGCTCAAGCGCGTCGCCGACAGGATACCCCCGCTCGGCTTCCTGCGGCCCGGCGCGCCCGGCTACGAGCTCTATCGCCGGGAGCTGGAATCCGTCGTGCCCGCGTTCGGCTTGTTTGCGAGCGCGCCGCGACGGGTGTCGGGCATCGAAGCAGGCCTCGCCGTCGCCGCCGAGTAGGCGCGTCCCCCGATAAGTCCGCGGCTTGCGCGCGCGAGGCCCGGGGGATGCCCCCCTATTCGGGATCCTTCCATTCGAACACGACCTTTCCCGGCGGCTCCTCCGTGGCCGTGCCCGCGACCGTCTTGCCGTCCATGCGGTCGAAGATTTCCTTGATGGCGCCGAGGTCGCCGTCGAGCGCCTTGGCGGCGAGCCTGCGCGCGATCAATCGCAGCACCTCGGCCTTGTGCCCGTCGCCGTCGTCGCTCTCGCGCCGCAGCTCGGCGTCGAGCGCCTCGCGCATCGGCTTTCCGGCCATGCCGCCGCCGGGCGGCGCATCGTCGATGGTCATGTCGTCTCCATTGGGTTGTACGCGGACTGAATTGGTGGGGAGGACGGCCCCGCCACGCGATATCGGGCGTAAGTGTCCCGATTCCGAAGTTCGCATCATTGCGCAGCACCCTCGTTTGCGAACTTCGGAATCGAAGGACACTGGCAACTTATTGATCTAGTGTGGCTTTGGTTCAGAAGTCCGCATTTCCAACTCGCCGCAAGACTGATGCGGACTTCTGAACCGCCACACTAGCGACGTCCTCCCGCCGATGCCGCGCGCGCGCAGCGAGGCGTCGGAACGAGGGGGCAAACGGACTTCCGTCAGGACCGCTCTTCGCGCCGGTCCCGGCAGCGCAGCGCGCGTCAACCGCGCGCGTTGCGCTGCCGACCCGAAAACGTCAGCGTCGCGCGCGCCGAGATAGGCCAGCGCCGCGAGCAGCGAGGCCTGATCATCCTTCAGGTAGCCCAGCGCGGTATTGCAGTTGTGGCAGAGCAGGCCGCGTATCGTGCCGATCACATGGCAATGATCGACGCAGAGCGTCCTCTTCGACGGCTTGGCGCAGATCGCGCACACGCCGCCCTGTCGCTTCAGCAGCGCGTCGTAGTCCTCCCGCGAGATGCCGTAACGGCGTTGGAAGTGCGCGCCTCGGCGGCGCGGGTTGATCTCGTGCTTGTGGGCATGATGGTAGGCGCGAGAGCGCGCGTTTTCCCGGGCGCGATAGTCCGGGTCATGGGCGTATCGTTCCTTGTCCATTCCACTCGGCCCCCTCGATGCGCCGGCGACCGACCGCCTCGCCGCCGAGCGACGACGCGGCGCCCCGCGCGGGCCGCGGCCCGGCGCCGGTGTCAGGTCGAAGCGAAAGGAGAGGAGGGGCTTGTGCCACGCGGGCCGGCGGTTGCCCGCCTGCCGCCGTCACGCCGCCGGGCGATCGTGGTCGGCCCGGGCCAGGGCCCGGCCGCCGACCAACCCACTTTTGGCTAGTGCCCAACTCATAGGCCACTCGCGTAACGTAGTCAACTACGAAATGCGCTCAAATTGCCATGGGCCTGCGAGTGCGCCTCGCCGGCGGCCTAAATGTCTGAAAACATTGCCTGATGGTGTCAGGACCGCACCCGGGCCTCGCGGCGGAGCGCCCGCCGCGACGGCCCGCCGGAGCCCCCGCTCGGCCCGATTCGCGCACGAATAATCCATGCATGACAGCAGGTTATGTCATATGGCTACGTAGCGAATATGTTCCGCGGCGGGATTTGTCGGACAAACGTGGATGACCGAGCGCGTCAAAACCGCTCGCGGTCGAGCTGACGCCAGCGCGGCATGCGGCGTTCCAGCCACATCACCAGCTCGGTGAGCACGACGCCGACGATTGCGATGACGATGATCGGCACGAACAGCTTCGCGGTCGCGAAGACGTTGGCGTATTCGACGATCATGCCGAACAATTCATGCAAACGGTTTCTCCCTTGCCGATGCACCATTCCTGTCGCAGGTTGATCCGCACAGACAGAACGGCGGAAAGACTGCAAGCCGCGCCCCACGTGGCGCCGCGGCGCGGAGCGTAGCGCAAACTCCGGGCGCAGGGGCGCCTTGGCGATCGTCATGGTAGCGGCGGTGCTCGGCTTGCGGCCGACAAGGACAAGTCACTCGGACTGAAATCTTGAACCGGATGGACATCACCGCAACGGACCGCCCCATAGTGATCGCCGGCGGGGGGCCGGTCGGGGTCATCACCGCGCTCGCGCTCGCACGCCAGGGCATTGCGGTACGCGTGTTGGAGGCGGAGGCGCGCGTCGACGACAGCCCGCGTGCCGCGACCACGCACGCTGCGACGCTGGAAATGCTGGCCGAACTGGAGCTCGTCGACGAGGTCATCCGCCGCGGCCTGATCGAGCCGAAATTTCGCGTCTGGGACCGCGCGACGCGCGAGGTCATTGCCGAGTTCGATTTCTCGGTCCTGCGGGACGACACCCGTTTCCCCTATGTCGTGCAGTGCGAGCAGCACAAGCTCGCCAACATGACGATCGAGCGCCTGCGCGGCTTGGCGCATGCGAGCGTGGAGTTTTCCGCTCGCGTGAGCGGCTTCGAGCAATTCGACGACCGGGTCGAGGTGACGGTCGAGAGCGCGTCGGGCACCGGCACGATCACCGGCTCCTATCTCGTCGGCGCGGATGGCGGGCGCTCGACCGTGCGCAAGGCCCTCGGCATCGCGTTCGAAGGCTATACCCATCCGGAGCGCTTCCTGGTGCTCACGACGCCGTTCGCGTTCGACGTCGAATACGCGCGATGCTCGCGCAACTATTTCTCCGATCCGCACGAGTGGTGCGCGCTGTTCAAGGTGACCGGCGACGACGGCAGCGGCCTTTGGCGCGTGCTCTTTCCCACCCGCGCCGACGAGAGCGACGCACAGGCGTTGGACGCGGCGGCGGTCGAAGGCCGGCTGCAGCGGTTCTTTCCCAAGCGCGGCGCCTACCCGGTCGTCCACCGCAATCTCTACAACGTGCACCAGCGCGTCGCGGCGTCATTCGGCAGGGGCCGGGTCTTTCTTGCCGGCAATTCCGCCCATGTGAACAATCCGCTCGGCGGGCTCGGCCTCAATTTCGGCATCCACGACGCCGTGGAGCTCTCCACCCTGCTCGGACGGGTGTTGCGTGGCGAGGCCTCCGCGCACAGCCTCGATCAATACGATCGCCTTCGGCGGCCGCTCAACGTCGACTACGTGCAGCAGCAGACGATCGCCAACAAGCGGCGGCTGGAGGAGAAGGACTCGAGCCTGCGCGCCGCGAACAACGAAGCGCTGCGCAAGACCGCGGCCGACCCCGCCGCGCACCGCGCCTATCTCCTGCGTGCCTCGCTGATCGAGAGCGTGCGCAAACGCGCGGCCGCCCCGGCTTAGGCTAGCGCGTGATCCCGAAAAGTGGATACCGGTTTTCGGAAAAGATCACGCGCAAAACAAAAGCTTAGAGCGGGATGATGATTCAACGAAAAATCATCCCGCTCTAGCGGCGCGCGATCGAGCCGCGGCCATGCTGGCCGCAACCGTCACCACGCGGCCTTCACCACCTTGGTCTTGGCCGCGGCCAGCTGCGCTTGCGCCACGGTGCCGACCCGCGTCTGGCGCATCGCGATCGCGGTCTTGTGCCACCCGCCGCGCGGCTGGATATGGGCGGGATCGGCGCCGGGCATCGGACGGCAGAGGCCGTACTTCGCGCCATGGCGATCGATCCACCGCCAGACGGCCTCGTCGCTGTGGCCGTCCTCGCTGGTGATGTCGATCGCCTGGCCATGACCATAGCCGCCGGTGCGGGCCTTGCCGCCATGCAACGAATTGCTGGCGCTTGCCTTGAAGCCGGAGGCGAGGCTTTGCCGGTAGTCGTCCCGAAACGCGCTGAGGATCGACCAGCGAATGCCGTCCGCGTCCATCGCCCGTCCGGCATGATAGAGCTGCTCGCGGAAGTCGGGATCCATGCCGCCGATCACGTAGGCCGGCATCGAGATGCCGAAGCGCTTGGCGGCGGTCAGGATCCTTCCACGTGAAGTCGCCGGTGGAATCGCGCTTGGTCGGAGCCCGCCGATAGACTGCCCAGAGATATTCGTCGACCTCGGCCATGACCGAGACCGGGCGGCGCGGCGGGCGAGGCGTATCGACGACGCTGTCGGTGGGCGCGGAGCCGGTGACCTCGGGGGCGCTGAAGCGAGCAGCGCCGTCGTACGCGGGCAATGCAACGAAGTCCCACAATGTGGGCTCGTCCACGGGCACCGTCGGCGCCGGTGCCAGCGGCGCCTGTTCCTCCACCACGGTCGCCATCGGTATCAGCGACGCGACCCTGACCGATGACCGGTGAACGACCCGTTCGCTCTCCCGCGGCGACGGGAACGGATTCGACAGCGCGAGCGGGATGGCGACGAAAAATACCAGCGCTCCGCACAGCGCCCCCGCCACCATGATGGCGGAGCGAGAAATCCTGTCAGCCGCAATCGCGGCGAGAGGGGCTCGCATTTCTACCCCTGAACTTTCTTCGGACGACGATTGCCCCGGCCTGCGGATCGACCTCGCCGACGCGCCCCGGTCCCCGCGCCCAGCGGCGATGATGGTCGTCCAACAAGGATTATTTTGAAGTTAACTCACCGCCTCGCCGCGCCGCGCCCAGTCGCTGCATCGCAACGACCCAGCCACAGCCGGCGCACGGGCTCGAACCGACTTATCCGCGATGGCGCTCGAACCACTTCGGGCCCGGGCCGCGCATGTAGTGCAGCTCCGGCCGATAGCGCCGGTGCATCAAGACGGTTTTGATGGCTCGGAAAACGGCTAACAGATACATCCCCCGACCTCCCACGCTTACCCCGCGGGATGTACTGACGGTAACTTTCGACCAACGAAAGGAAGCCGTGGGGCGACAATGTGAAATGAGGCGGGCCGGAATGAGACACCCGCCTGCGGCGCCTGCCGGTACGACGTCACACCGCGGCGATCGCCTCGATCTCCAGGAGGAAATTCGGGTTGGCGAGCCCGCGCAGGATGCAGAGCGTGCTGCCGGGCGGATGGCCCGCGAAATAGGTGTGCAGGAGCCCGCGCGCCTTGGGCACGTCGTGCGGATTGCAGAGATAGATGGTGATCTTGGTGACGTCGGAGAGCTTGGCGCCGCCGGCGGCGAGCGCCGTAGTGAGGTTCGCCATCACCATCTTGGCCTGGGCGTCGAAATCGTCGGGCGGCAGCACCTTGCCGTCCGCATCCGCGGCGACCTGCCCGGCGCAGAAGACGAGCTTCTGCGCGCCCTCGGCGGTGACCACGTGGGAATAGTTCGAGAACGGCTTCGAGATGCCCTCGGGGTTGATCCTGCTGATCTTGGCCATCGCTCCCTCTCTCTTCTCCCTGTTGTCCCGCGACCCTCTCGCCGGCGATCGTAGCCCGGATCAACCGCGGCGTAACCAGGACCGATGACCGAAACCGCCCCGGGGTGACGCTTTTCGTCCCCATCCGAGCGACGATGCTGTCACGAAAGGCAATCGGCCTTGCAATGCGAGAGCGCTTGGATAGTCTGGCCTCCATCCGGTCGGCTTCGAGGTTCGTGCCATGAAGCAGGCACTCGCGCCGCCCGCCATCCTGCTGTCCCCATCCTGTCTCAGATTCCTGGTGCCATGGCCGAACCCGTTTCACCGAGCGTCGTGAGCGAGCTGGCGCCGAGCGGCAAGCTGCGCGCGGCCATCAATTTCGGCAACACCGTGCTGGTGCAAAAGGACCCCGCGGGCGGCGAGCCGCGCGGGGTCTCGCCCGATCTCGCGCGCGAGCTGGTGCGGCGCCTGGGCGTTCCGATCGAGTACGTCCCCTTCGACGCCGCCGGCAAGGTGTTCGAGGCGCTGCAACGAGGCGCGTGGGACGTGGCCTTCATGGCGATCGACCCGGTGCGCTCGGCGGGCATCGAATTCACCGGACCCTATGTGGTGATCGAGGGCGCCTATCTCGTGCCGGCCAACTCGCCGCTGCAGACGAACGAGGACGTCGACCGCGACGGCGTGCGTCTCGCCGTGGCGCGCGGCAGCGCCTACGACCTCTATCTCACGCGCGCGATCAAGCACGCCCAGCTGGTGCGCGAGCCGAGCGGCCCCGAGGCGCTCGCGCTCTTTCGCAAGGACCGGCTCGAGGCCGCCGCAGGCGTGAAGCAGCCGATCGTCGCATTCGCCAAGGAGCATCCGGACACACGCGTGATCCCGGGACGCTTCATGGTCATCGAGCAGGCCATGGGCACGCCCAAGGGCCGCGCGGAGGGGGTGCGCTATCTGCGCAGATTCATCGAGGAGATGAAGTCCTCCGGCTTCGTCGCCGAAGCGCTCGCGAAGAGCGGCCAAGCCGACGCGGCCGTCGCACCCCCGTCGCGGGTCGAATAGCACCGGCGTGCATCCAGCTCGTTTCCCGGCACGGGCCTTGCATGATGCGTCGTCGAGTCGTGCGAGGCCTGCTTATGCATCTTGCTATTCTCAGGATCAGACCCGCGCCGGCCTCCAGGCAGCTTTGGCGTTGAGGCAACCGCTGCAATGTCTCTCGACCCGATCCCGCACGGCACCACGCTGATCGTCCGCGGCGGCCGGGCGATGCTGCCCGCCGGCGATTGGCACCAGCCGGAGACCCGCGACATCGCCGTCGCCGGCGACACCATCGTCGGCGTCGCGGCGGGCTTTGCGCCCGTTGCCGGCGCGCCGATCGACGAGCTCGACGGGCGCGGCCATCTCGTCCTGCCCGGCTTCGTCAACGCCCATTACCACTCGCACGACGTGCTGGCCAAAGGCACATTGGAGGAGGTGCCGCTCGAGACCTGGCGCCTCTATGCGCTGCCGCCGCAATATCCGCCCCGCTCGGTGGAGGAGATCCGCGCCCGCACCCTGCTCGGCGCGCTCGAGTGCCTGCGCTCGGGCATGACCACCATTCAGGACATGCTGACGCTCTACCCGTTCGAGGACCGGCACCTCGACGCGGTCATGCGGGCCTACGAAGAGATCGGCATCCGCGTGGTGTTCAGCCTGCAATATGCCGATCGCAAGGGCCTCGAGACCATCCCCTATTGGAAGGACATCTTTCCGCAGGATCTGCATCCCCTGCTCTCGACCGCGGCCGAGCCGGAGCGCCAGCTCGATCTGCTCGGACATTTCGAGGCGACGTGCCTGAAGGCGCCGCCGCGGCCGCGCGTGCACTGGGCGCTCGGTCCCTCCGCGCCGGAGCGCTGCTCCCCCGCGTTGATGACGCGCACCATGGAGCTTGCCCGCCGCTACGACATCCCCGTCTATTCCCACATCTACGAGTTCGCGCGGCATGGCCTTGCAGGCCCGCCTCACGCTGCCCGAGCACGGCGGCTCGCTGATCAGGCGACTCGCCGCCGAAGGGAATCTCGGCCCGCTGCTCAATCTCGCCCACAGCGTCTGGCTCGCGCGCGACGAGATCGATCTGCTGGCGGCGACGGGTACCGGCGTCGTGCTCAACCCGCAGGGCAATCTGAAGATGAAATGCGGCATACCGCCGATCCGCGCCCTGCAGGATGCCGGCGTGCGCATCGGTCTGGGCTGCGACAATTGCAGCTGCTCGGACGCGCAGAACATGTTCATGGCGATGAAGCTGTTCGCGCTGCTGGCGGCCGCGAGCGACCCGGTGCCCGGGCCGCCGCAGGCCGCGGCGGCGCTGCGGGCGGCGACCGCGGCCGGCGCGGAGGGCGCACGCCTCGGCCATGCGGTCGGGCGGATCGCGACCGGATGCAAAGCCGACCTCATTCTCATCGACATGAGCGACCCCAGCTGGTCGCCGCTCAACAGCGCCGCGCGCCAGCTGGTTCACGTCGAGGCCGGGCGCGGCGTGCGCCACGTCATCGTCGACGGAACCGTGGTGGTGCGCGACCGGCGCCTGACCACGATCGACGAGGACGAGATCTACGATGCGGTCGAAGCGGCGATGCCCGGGTTCCGCCGGGACTTCGCCGCCATCTCCGAGCGCGTGAAGCGGTTGCAACCCTGGCTCGATCAGGCGCACCAGCGCATCGTCTCGACCGACGTCGGCGTCGAGCGGGTCTACATTCCGTTTTGAACATCGCCCGGGCGACGGCGGCCGGCCGCCGACGATGAATGGTAGCCCGGATGGGCGAAGCGTAATCCGGGAAGCTCCTTGCCGCGCGGCAAGACCGCCCCGCATTCCTCCGTAGCGCGTCGTAAAGAGGCGCGTGAACGCGCTTGAGGCTCCAAGCGGGGCTACGTTCATTCCTCCCCGGTCGGATAAAGCTTGCGCACCTCCTCGATGCGGTTGCGCGCGGTCACGCCGCGCAGGCCGAGCGGCGTGAACAGCAGCGGCAGCTTCGCGTCGTGCCTGGATTTTTGAGGCTCTTGCATGCGGCAATTCCGGGGTGGCTCCGCATTATGATGCGGTCCGATCGACAATGAGCGCAACCGGTCCGCCGCCGTCCGGCCCCTGATGCTCGGCGCCGCCGGAGACGTAGATTTCGGCGTGTCCGACCAGGCCGGCGAGCGCCCCGCAGACGAAGGCGCGGGCGTGGCGGGTGGCGGCGATGTCGGAATCGTCGAGCATGGTGTGGCGATAGCCGCGCAGCCGGCCGTCGTGGCTGGCTTCGGCCTTGCCGAGCAGCGCCACGAGCCGCTCGCGCCGCGCCGCCCCTAGCTGTCCGGCAGTCGAAAGGCCGAGGCGCCCGAGCGCTGCGCGCACCGGCTCGACGTCGATGGCGTCGGCCATGACGGCGTGGTCGATCGCGAGCGGTCCGGACCACGCCGACGACATGCCCATCACCACGATTTCATGGTTGAGCAGCTCGATGCCGGCCGACGCGCTGGCGCGGCCGGACCACAGCGCCCAGTTGGCGCCAATGTCGGCCTCGGCGAGCGATCCCCGCTCGATCTCTCCGAGCGCGATGGCGACGCCGAGCGCGCTCGCGGCGCGCGACAGCCCCATCGACTTCAAGGTGTCGCGGGTGGCGACGGGCGCGCCGCGGCGGTCCGCCTCGGCGATACGCTGCGCCACCAGCAGCGGGCATTTCACCTGCACGAAATGGACGTCGTCCGCCTGA
The DNA here is from genome assembly GCA_963758945.1 of uncultured Alphaproteobacteria bacterium. Classification (GTDB taxonomy): domain Bacteria; phylum Pseudomonadota; class Alphaproteobacteria; order Rhizobiales; family Xanthobacteraceae; genus VAZQ01. Next base: position 58,736 of record CAVWXY010000008.1, read on the forward strand.
TCGATGCCGGCGTCGGCCATGGCCGCGCGCACGCCGGCCGCCACCCGATCGACCTGAGCGAGCCGGCCGAGCTGCTCGAACGGCAGCGCCGTCGTATGGGCGCTGCCGATGGCGAGCGCGGGCCGTCCGCCGCCGTCGCCCGCACCGCGCTCGAACACCAGCCAATGCGGCGCCATGCCGCCTTCGGTGCCTCCCGACATGACCAGGCAGATGCGCGCCGCCTCTTCCGCCGGAAGATGGCGCTGGAACAGCAGGCTCAACGCGAGCGTGGCGTGCCCGCGCGAGAAATCGTTGACCAGGCCGTTGCCTTCGGTCTTGGCGAGCACCGCGACCACGCCCTTGGGGTCGATATGCCGCGACGCAATGGCGGCCTCGATGCCGCTCACGTCGTCGGGCGCGGATGCGGAGATGCGGTGGACCAGGGCACGGCGCGGCATGGCGTACGACCTGTCAGCCCATCGCAAATTCGTCCTTGCGATGGGCCCATCCCGTCACCCGGCCCTCGACGAAGGAGAAAATCATGTAGAGCGCGACGCCGAGCGCGGCGAGGATCAACAGCCCCGCGAAGACCAGCGGCACGTCGAAGCTCGAGCTCGCGATCATCATCAGGTTGCCGATACCGCGGTTGGAGGCGACGGTCTCGGCGATGACGGTGCCCACGAAGGCCTGGGTGACCGCAACCTTCAGGGAGGCGAAGAAATACGGCATGGTGCGCGGCAGTCCGACATTGGCGAGGATGTCGAGCCGGCTTGCCTTGAGCGCGCGCATCACATCCTCCAGCTCCGGCTCGGTGGTGGCGAGCCCGGTCGCGACATTCACCACGATCGGAAAGATGCACAGGATCATCGCGGTCAGCACGGCGGGAATGGTGCCGGCGCCGAACCAGAGCACGAAAATCGGGACGACCGCGACCTTCGGAATGCTGGAGAAACCGACGAGCAGCGGATAGGCCACGTCGTAGGCGAGCTTGGAGGACCCGACCATGGTGCCGATGAGGACGCTGGCGAGGATGCCGAGCGCAAACCCGACCAGCGTGGTGTAGAGCGTCTGCAGCGCGTGCGGCCAGATCGCCGGCATGCGCTGCGCCAAGGTCGTCACGATCTGGCTCGGCCGCGGCAGGATGATGTCCCTGACGCCGAACGCCAGGCAAAGCAGCTCCCATGCCAGGAAGAAGCCGACGATGAGCGCGGCCGAGGCGAAGCGCCGGCGCAGCTGCGGGTTCACTGTACCGTCTCCTTGGCGGGGCTCGCCGCCACGATCCGCTCGCGCAGACGCTGGGTCAAGGCCACGAAATCCGCCTCGTAGGACATCGCGATGTTGCGCGGTCGCGCGAACGTCACCACGCTTTCCTCGATGATGCGGCCGGGCCGCGCCTGCATCACGCAGATGCGGTTGGCGAGGTAGGCGGCCTCCTTGAGATCGTGGGTGACGAGCAGCACGGTCGGCCGCCGCGTCATCCAGAGATCCTGCATGATCCCCCACAGCTCCTCGCGGGTGAACTGGTCGAGCGCGCCGAACGGCTCGTCCAGCATGAGCAGTTGCGGCTCGTGCACCAGCGCGCGGCAGAGCGAGGCGCGCTGCATCATTCCGCCCGAGAGCTGCCAGGGATATTTGTCGCCGAAGCCGGCAAGGCCGACTTGCGCGAGCAGCGCGTCGGTGCGGTCGCGGAACTCGTTCCTGCGTTTCGCGCGGTAGTCCTGGCGGAACGGCGCCACGATCTTCAGCGGCAGCATCACGTTGTCGCGCAAGGTGAGCCAGGGGAGCAGCGTCGGGTTCTGGAACGCCATCCCGACCCGGACCGGCTCGGCTCCTACCTCGCGTCCGGCAACGAAGACGTGCCCGCTCGATGCGCTGATGAGCCCGGTCACCAGCTTGAGAATGGTGGACTTGCCGCAGCCCGAGGGACCGACCAGCGCGATGAAGTCGCCCTGCTCGATCCGCAGGTCGGTGGAATCCAGCGCCTTGACCTGCTTGTCGCCGCGGCCATAGGCGTGCGTCACCTGCTGCAGCTCGACGAAGGCGTCGCGGCGCGTGCGCGCTTCGGGCAAGGGAGGCTGCGTCAAGGCAGCGGGCATCACGGGAGCGTGCATCATGCGGCCCTGCCCGGTCGCGGCGGTGCGCCGGCGGCAGGCATGATCGCCGCCATGGTCTGGTCGCGGTTGCGCGGCGCCGGATCGGGCAAGCGTTGCAAGCCATGGACCGATCGGCCCCAGCCGCGCGTAATGGCGATCAGGCCGCGCTCGCGCATGACGAAGCGGCCGCGCACGAGCGTGTGGATCGGCAGGCCGCGGACCTCGCGTCCGTTCCAGGGCGTGATCTTGGAGCGCGACTGCAGCAGCGCATCCTCGATGGTCCACCTGCGGCCGAGGTCGACGAGGGCGAGATCGGCCTCGGAGCCGGCCTGGATCGCGCCCTTGCGCGGGTACAGGCCCCAGATCCTGGCGGGGTTGAAGGCGCTCCAGCGCACGTAATCGCGGATGCTCATCCGGCCGGCATCGACCGCGGTCAGCATCAGCGGCATCTGCGTCTCGACGCCGGGAAAGCCGCAATCGACGCTCCAGATGTCGTTGCGTGTCTTCTCGGTGGGCGCGTGCGGCGCGTGGTCGGTCGCGATCAGGTCCACCGTCCCGTCCGCGAGCGCCGCCCACAGCGGCTCCTGGTTGCGCGCCTCGCGCACCGGCGGATTGACCCGGACGATGCCGCCGAGACGGGCATAATCGTCGGTCGAGAGAAAGAGATATTGCGGGCAGGTCTCGCCGGTGATGTCGACTCCGCGCGCCTTGGCGTCGCGCAGGGGGCGCAATTCCTCGGCCGACGAAATGTGCAGGATATGGATGCGCGCGCCGGTCCATTCCGCCAGGACGGCGGCGCGGCTCACGGCCTCGACCGCCACCACCGCCGGCCGCGCGGCGAGGTGGGCGAGCGGGTCGCGGCGGCCGGCGTCGCGCATGCGCGCCTCGCGCCGCTCCATGATGGAATTGGTCTCGGCGTGCAGCGAGACGCGCTTGCCGGTCGGTGCCACCACCTCGAAGGCTTCCAGCATCGCTCCGGTCGACGGGCAGGGGATCTTCCCGAACGTATTGCCCATGTAGAGCTTGAAGCCGATGACGCCGCCCTCGACCAGCGCGGGCACGTGCGCGATGGTATCCTCGCCGAGCAGCCCATAGAGTCCGAAGTCGACATGCGCGCCGGCGGCGGCGATGCGGTGCTTGTCGGCCAGTGCCGCGGCGGTGCCGGTCGGCGGGACGGTGTTGGGCATGTCGAACACGGTGGTGACGCCGCCGAACGCCGCCGCGGCCGTCCCGGTCTGCCAGTCCTCCTTGTGCGGGTAGCCGGGATCGCGGAAATGCACGTGCACGTCGATGGCGCCAGGGAGGATGTGCAGGCCGCGCGCGTCGAGCGTTTCGCGCGCCGGCGGCATCGCCGCGGCGGAGCCGACCGCGACGATGAGGCCGTCGGCGATGGCGATGCTCGCCTCGATCGCGCAATCGGGCGACACCACCGTGCCGCCGCTGATGACGAGATCGGCCGTGCTCATCTGCGCGCTCACAGCATCGCCCAGCCGCCGTCGACCGGCAGGTCGACGCCGGTGATCTGGCGCGAGGCGTCGCTCGCGAGGAACAGGCAGGCATTGGCGACGTCGACGTCGGTCGAGGTGCGCTTGAGCGCGTAGTCGGCGGCATGGCGCTCGGCCGCCTCCTCGACCGTGATGCCGAGACGGCTCGCCATGTCGGCGCAGACCTTGTCGCGGAAGCGCGGGCCGTCGACCATGCCCGGCGCCACGCAGTTGACGTTGATGTTGTAGGCGCCGACCTCGAGCGCGAAGCTCTTGGTGATGCCGCGCAGGCCCCATTTGGAGGCGGAATAGGCCATGCGCCCCGCCCGCCCGCGCAGGCCGAAGGTGCCGCCGACATTGATGATCTTGCCGTAGCGCTGCGCCATCATCGTGGGCAGCACGCCGCGCATGGTGTGAAAGCAGCCGTTCATGTTGAGGGTGACGATGTCGTTGAATTCCTGCGGCGTGGTCTCGACGCCGGTCTTGCCGATCGGCCCCGATCCGCCGGCGACGTTCACCAGGATGTCGATGCGCCCATAGGCGCGCTTGGTCGCCTCCGCGGCGCCCTCGCACTGCTCTGCGCTGGTGACGTCGCAATGCACGACGATCGCATCGGCGCCCGCCGCCTTGGCCTGCGCCGCTATGGGTTCGATCGCCGTGGTATCGCGTCCGGCCAAGGCGAGACGCGCGCCCTCCGCCGCGAATGCCAGGGTGATGGCGGCGCCCATCCCCTTGGCGGGGCCGGTGATCAGCGCGACCCGTCCCTCGAGCATCAAGTCCATGGCCGCTTCATCCCTCGCCCGCACGTACGGGCGGGGTCCGCCCCGGAAGGGAGCGGACCGCGTGGCATTCAGAACAGCTTCTTCGGCCGGTCCTCGGTGGGCGGCAGAAACGCCGGCGTGAAGATTTCGTCGACCGACGGCGTGCGCGGAAGACCGTTGGCGTCGACCAGGATGTCGATCGACTTCTTGAGGCGCGCGGTGTCCACGTTGCCCAGCCCGATCCTGGCGATCTCGGGGTGGTTCATCTCGTCCTTGAGGGTCTGCACGAAACGCTCGCGTTCGACCGCGACCTTGATCAGCGGCTCGCGCTGAGCCACGGCCGCGACCGACGCGTCGATGTCCTTGAGCGAGTCGAGAATTCCGTGGTTGATGGCGCGCACCAGGCCTCTGACCGCCTCCGGCTTCTCCTTCACCAGTTTCTTCGAGACGATGATGGCGTTGGAATAGAGATCCATGCCGTAGTCGCCGTAGTTGATGTAGCGCAGCTGCTTCTCCTCCACGCCCATCAGCTTGGCCGAGAAGCGGATGGTGTTGACGTAGCCGAAGACGCCGTCGACCTGGCCTTGCATCAGCATCTGCTCGCGCAGGTTCGGCTGGAAGTTGGTGATCTTGACCTTGCTGCAGTCGAGCTTGGCGATCTTGCACAGGGCCGGGAACAGCTTCAGCGCCCCGTCGTTGGCGGCGCCGCCGAGCGTCTTGCCCTCGAAATCCTTCGGCGACTTGATCGGGCTGTCGGCCTTCACCGCGACGGTGAACGGCGGCTGGTTGAACATGACGTAGACCGCGATCGGTGCGTCGTCGGGCTTCTTGGCCGCGAGCTCGATCAGCGCGTTGATGTCGCCGAAGCCGACGTCGTAGGTGCCGTTCGCCACCAGCGGCACCGCGGCGCCCGACCCGTTGCCCTGGTCGAGCGTTACCTCCAGGCCCTCGGCCTTGTAGTAGCCGCGGTCCTCGGCGAGGAAGAACATGCCCTGCGGACCCTGGTATTTCCAGTTCAGCACCAGCTTGAGCCTGGTCTGCGCGTCGGCCGGTGCCGCAACGCCGAGCGGCGCGGCCAACGCGATGGCGCCGAGCAGCGCGAGCAGCAGGGATCGCCGGCCCGGACGGTTCAACTTCGAAGTCATTTGCAGCACTCCTGTCATCGCCCCTGGTCGGTTGCGCAAGCGGCGCCGCGTCCGGCTTTCGGCGCCAAGAGAGGCGGGCAAGAACCTCTCTCGTTGAGCTGCTTCTTTCTTGGGCGGACGCAGCTCAATCTTTGATCAGAGCCGTCGCGCCGCACCAGCCGTTCGCCACGCAAGCGTGGCGCCGGCACGCACATCCTCTGCGGTTGCAAGCGATGTGCCTGTCGCGAAGCCTAGTGCAGGCCGGTGCTCACATCTGCCGCTGATTTCTTGCTAGAGTGATGTCGGAACGGCACCACTCACCGAGTTGGTTTTTGCGATGAAGCACTTGCGCATCATGCGCTACGTCGACGAGGTCGCGCGCACGGGATCGATCCGCAAGGCCGCCGATCACCTCAACGTCACGGCCTCGGCGGTGAACCGGCGAATCATGGACCTCGAAGAAGAACTCGGCGCGCAGTTGTTCGAGCGCCGGCCGCGCGGCGTGCGGCTCACGGCGGCGGGCGAAGTGTTCGTCCATTACCTGCGCGAGCAGGACGGCGGCGTCGAGCGCATGAAGTCGCAGATCGAGGACCTCAAGGGCTTGCGCCGCGGCACCGTGCGCATCGCCTGCAGCCAGGCCTTGGCGCTCGACTTTCTGCCGCGCATGATCGCGGAGTTTCGTGCCGGCCATCCGCTGGTCAGCTTCGATGTCAAGGTACTCGACCACGAGCAGGCCATGACCGCGCTCGCGGCCTACGAGGTCGATCTCGTACTGGTCTTTCGTCCGCCGTTCGTCCCCAACTTCCAGCCGCTGATGACGCTGGAGCAGCGCGTCGTCGCGGTGATGTCCGCCGGCCACCCGCTCGCGTCCCGGCGTACGATCAGGCTGCGCGATTGCGCCGGCTATCCCGTGGCCTTGCCCGAACGCAGCCTGGGCGGCCGTCAGCTGCTCGAGGAGGTGTGCGCGCGCAGCGGCATCAGCTTCAAGCTCGCCGCCGAATCGAATTCGTTCGAGTTCCTGCGCGGGCTGGTGACCCACGGCAACCTGATCTCCTTCCAGATTCGGATCGGCGCGCTGCCCGAGAACAACAAGCTCGGCCTCGTCGCCCGCGACATCGACGACCGCGACGTCCCGCGCGCGAACCTGGTGCTCGGCCAGCTGCGCGCCCGCAACCTGCCGATCCCGGCCGCCGTGTTCGCGGAGCGGCTCGTGCGCGTGCTCGAGACGATGCGCGGCGACGGATCGGCGCCTGCGCGCTGAAATTCCGATCGCAGGAGAGCCGCAAAGGCGTCATCGGCGGCATTGTCAGCTTTGGCAACCTGCCGGCCTGTTGCAAGATGGTGGTCAAATATGCCGGCAGCTTCGCGCAGCTGCGGGTCGGCGTCTTGCGCGATGCGGTCGGTTCCCGGGCAACCACGCTCTTGACACGAGATCGGCCCAAGATTATTCTGTATGTTTTTTCGCGGCCCAAGCGCGGCTGGGCCAGGGTCGCGGTGCGTGCCGTCACATGGGGGTAAGTCGGCCCGTGTAAATGAGCCCGGGGGCAAGTTAGGGGTGTGTAGATGAGTCCGTCTCTGTTCAGTACCGCGAACGGGTCGCCGATCGAAACCATGACCGAGCGGCCGCCGCTCACCTGGGGCGCAGCAACCGCCGCCGAGCGCGGGCCGGTGATCGCGACCTTGCGCAATCCCAACCACCGCAACGCGGTCGGCAGCCATGCCGGCGGCTATTCGGTCTATCGCGCGCTTGCGATCGCGGCGCGCACGCTCGCCCACGACCATGTCGCCGATCTCACCGACACCGCGCCGGTCGAGCGCATCGGGCCGCACCGGCAATGGTTCGACGCCGGCAAGATCGTGTCGCTCGATCCGTGGGGACATCTCGTCGGCGACGCGTTCCGCGATCATCTCGCGCGCGGCTATGACATCCGGCCGAGCATCGCGGTCACCCGCGCCCATATCGACATGCCGGAGGTGCGCGCCGCCATCGCCGCCGGACGCGTCCGCGTCGACGGCGACATCGTATCCGCGCGCGGCAGTGTGCGCGTGATGAAGGCGGCGATCGATCCGGTCTGGTACCTGCCCGGCATCGCCGAGCGCTTCGGTCTCGCCGAGGCGGACCTGCGAAGGGGCCTCCACGAGCAGACCGGCGGTATGTATCCGGAGCTGGTGACGCGGGGCGAACTCAAGGTCTTCCTGCCGCCGATCGGCGGCACCACCATCTACTGTTTCGGCGATCCCGCCAGGCTCGGCGACGGCGTGACGCCGCTGGCCTGCCGCGTGCACGACGAGTGCAACGGCTCCGACGTGTTCGGCTCCGACATCTGCACCTGCCGCCCGTATCTCGCCCACGGCATCGAGATCGCCATCCAGATGGCGCAGGCCGGCGGCGTGGGCCTTGTGGTCTACAATCGCAAGGAAGGCCGCGCGCTCGGCGAGGTCACCAAGTTCCTGGTCTACAACGCGCGCAAGCGCCAGAAGGGCGGGGACCGTCCCGACGGCTATTTCAAGCGCACGGAATGCGTCGCCGGCGTGCAGGACATGCGCTTCCAGGAGCTGATGCCCGACGTGCTGCACTGGCTCGGCATCACTCGCATCCATCGCTTCGCTTCCATGAGCGACATGAAATGCGACGCGCTCGTGCGCCAGGGCATCGAGATCGACGAGCGCGTGCCGCTGCCCGACGACATGATTCCCCCCGATGCGCGGGTAGAGATCGAGGCCAAGATCGCTGCCGGCTATTTTGCCGGCGATCGCCCGCCCGGCGACTACGCCGGCACGGTCGGACGCAGCCTGCACGAATGACGGCGATGGCGGCCGGCGCCCAGGCTCGTTCGCAAGGCTACACGCGCGCCAATCCGCCGCCGGACCTCGCCGGGCTGCGCACCGCCGCCGCCGTGCGCGAGCGTTGCGGCCTGGTCCATCGCTGGGTGGCGGACGGCCGCTCGCCGCATTTCATTCTCGAGGAGAGCCGCCTCGACGCCGTCGCCGCCTATGTCGCCGATGTCACCCGCGCGGCCTATCCTGATCTGGCGATTCCGTGCCACAGCCGGTGGCGGCATTTCTCCGCCGGCGGCGTCGATCGCTGGGACGATCTCGCCGCGCGCATCGAGGCGGATCAGGTCGAGCGGGCTCGCATCGCCGTCGACCTCGCCACCGTCAGCGTGCTCCTCGATGCCGGCGCCGGCGACAGGTGGCGCTATCGCGAGCGCGAAACGGGGCTCACTTTCGCGCGTTCGGAGGGGCTCGCCGTCGCGAGCCTCGCCATGTTCCGCGCCGGCGGCTTCTCCGCCGATGCCGCGTGCCCGTGGCGCGTCGACCATGTCGCGCTCGAGCGGCTCGACGCCGCGACGCTGGCCCATCATTTTCAGGTCGCCCCCGAAAATCCCTTGCCCGGACTGGAGCAGCGCAGCGCGCTCCTGCGCCGTCTCGGAAAAGCGCTCGCGGATCGTCCCGACCTGTTCGCAGGCGTGCCCGCGCGTCCCGGCCACCTGGTCGATCATTTCCTCAGCATCGCCGCTGATCGCCGGGTTGCGGCAGCGACGGTGCTGGCGGCGCTGCTCGACGGCCTCGCCGCGATCTGGCCGTCGGGGCTGGCGCTGCAGGGGTTTCCGGTCGGGGATGCCGGCCGCCATCGCGCCGTGCGCACGAACGACGACAGCGACGGCGTCGTGCCGCTCCACAAGCTCTCGCAGTGGCTCGCCTATTCGCTCATCGAGCCGCTGCAATGGGCCGGGCTCGCGGTGACGGACCTCGATGCGCTCACCGCGCTCGCCGAATATCGCAATGGCGGGCTTCTGGTCGACCTCGGCGCGATCCGCCCGCGCGCGGCGCTCGATCCGCAGCTTCGCCACGACGTTGCCTCCGAGCTGGTGGTGGAATGGCGCGCGTTGACAGTGGCGCTGATGGACCCGTTGCTCGCGCTGGTGCGCGCGAAGCTCGACCTCGATGCGAGCTTCGCCATGGTGCACATGCTGCAGGGCGGGACCTGGAGCGCGGGACGAAAGATCGCGCTGACGCTGCGCCCGCCCGCCGGGCCGCCGCCGATCGCGATCGCGGCCGACGGCACGGTGTTCTGACGCTCGTCACGCCGGCAATAGCTGGGGGTAAACCCGACATGACACCAGCATCGGCCGCAGCCGCGATCTACCGCGGCATGGACAAGGCGACGCTCGACGCCGCCTACAACAACGCCGCCGCGGTCGCCGACAGTCAGGACTTCATCGCGCGCTGGCGCGAAGCGAGCGCCGCCGTGCGCGCGGGCCCGCGCGCGCGGCTCGATCTTCCCTACGGCAGCCGGCCGCGGGCGCGCTTCGACTACTTCTCGGCCGGGACCTACCGGCCGCCGCTGTTCGTGTTCATTCACGGCGGCTACTGGCAGCGCAACCACAAGGACACCTTCGCCTTCGTGGCCGGAGGGCCGCGCGCGCGCGGCATCGACGTGGCGTTGGTGGGCTACAGCCTCGCGCCCGAAGTCCGCCTCGGCGACATCGTCGCCGAGATCGACCGGTCGCTGACCGCGCTCGCCGAGCGCGCCGACGAGCTCGGGTTCGATCGCGACCGGCTGTTCGTCGGCGGCTGGTCGGCCGGCGGGCATCTCACCGCCATGGTCGCGCGCAATCCTGCCTTTCGCGCCGGGTTTCCCATCAGCGGCATCTTCGACCTGGAGCCCATTGCGCTGAGCTATCTCGACGAGGCGCTCAAGCTCGATGCGGCCGAGGTCGCGTCGCTCTCGCCGCTGCGCGTGCTGCCCGAGCGCATGCCGCCGTTGCGGCTGTTCGTCGTCGGCGGCGAGCTGCCCGAGCTGCGGCGGCAGTCGGCGGACTACGCCGCGGCGGCGCGGGCGCGCACGCTGTCCGTGGCGCTGTCGGAGCTGCCGGGACACAATCACTTTTCGATCCTCGACGAGCTCTCGCGCCCCGAAGGTGCCATCACCCGCGCCCTGGTCGACCTGATCGACGCCAGCGCGGCTCATCACTAGAGCGGGTTCCGTTCGTCTTGATGCAGCCGTTCAACCACCGAAACGGAAGTTGAGACCGGCGCGCACCACGCTCTTGGTCTCCGTGATATCGACGAACGCGCGGCGCAACCCGGTGATTTGCGGCGTTAAGCCGATCTGGCCGGTGCCGAAGTCGTAATAATCATACTCGATGAAGCCGGACAGGAAACGCGTGAAGGCATATTCGCCGCCGATGCCGATGGTCCATGCCGGACGGGTCTCGCGCGCCGTATAGGCCGTCCCGAGGATGATCGTCGTCGCCCAATACTCGTCGCGCTCCCAGGCGCCGCCGCCCTTGAGGTAGCCGAGAAAGCGATCCCAGGCGTAGCCGATGCGGCCGGTGACGGTCGCAAGCGACCTGACCTTGCTGTGATAGGCGACGCCGAACTCGCGCGCGCTGTCGTGGCTGCCCTCGGCGTCGGTCCAGGCATAGTCGCCCTGGATGCCGGCGACGAAGCCGCCGGCGAATTGATAATCGCAGCCGGCCTGCACGCCGCCGAGCCAGCCGTCCGCGTCGTGTCCGCCGAGCGACTGGCCGTAAAAATCACCGCCGGGCGTGCGGACGATCCAGTCCTTCTGTTTGGCCCACAGGCCGCCGGCTTGGCCGCCGACGTAGCAGCCGGTCCAGCTAAAGACCGAAACGGCCGGCGGCGTCTTCGACACCGGCAGGCGCATGTCGGCCGCCATCGCCGGGCTTGCCAGGACGATCAGCGCAGCCGTTTCGAGGAGGAATTTCCGCATGAGCCGCGCCCCCGCGCGACTATGCTCCGACTCCGCGTGCAACGCTGTAGCGGGCGGGACACATCGCACGACAAACACAACGGCAAGGGCCCCGGCTGCAAGTCCGAATCCCGGAGCGGCTGCTTAACTCGCGTCGCGATCTGTGCTTGAAAGAAGGCATCCGCCGCCGGAACGAACGCCGTGGACCTGCGCTACGACACCGAGCACACCATCCTGCGCGACAGCGCGGAGAAATTCCTCAGCGAGCGCTACGACTACCGCGCGTTCCAGAAGATCGCCGCGAGCGAGGCGGGCTTCGACCGCAAGCTCTGGGCCGAGTTCGCGCAGCTCGGCTGGCTGGGACTGCCGTTCGACGTGGAGGACGGCGGCAGCGGCGGCGGCGCAGTCGAGCTTGCCATTCTCATGGAGGCGTTCGGTCGGCATCTCGTCGTCGAGCCCTATCTCGCGACCGTGGTGCTGGGCGGCGGCCTGATCGCCGCCTTGGGCACGCCCGCCGAGCGCCGCGCGCTGCTGCCGGCGGTGATGGATGGCCATCGCCTCCTGGCCTTCGCCCATGACGAGCGCGCAGATCCCACCCGCGCCGAGCGCAGGAGCGGCGGCTACGTGCTGCAGGGGGAAAGAAGGCCGTGCTCGGCGGCGCGATGGCCGACACGCTCCTGCTCTCGGCCCGGTTCGGCGACGACAAGACCGGCGTCTTCGTCCTGCCCAGGGAGACGCCCGGCTTGACGCTGCGGCCCTACCGCCTGCTCGACGGCGGCCGCGCCGCCGACCTCGATCTCACCGATGCGGCGGTGCCCGCCTCCGCGCTGCTCGGCGGCAATGATGACGCGGGCGCCGCGATCGAGGCCGTGCTCCAGCGCGCGATCGCGGCGCTGTCGGCCGACGCGGTCGGCGCCATCGGCGCCATGGTCAAGGCGACGATCGACTACGCCAAGACCCGCGTGCAATTCGGCCAGCCGCTCGCCAATTTCCAGGCGCTGCAGCACCGCCTGGTGCGCATGAAGATCAAGGAGGAGGAGGCGCGCGCCGCCGCGCTGTTCGCGACCTTGAGCCTCGACGGTCCCGCGGAGATGCGCGCGCGCGCGATCCACGGCGCCAAGGCCAAGATCGGACGCTGCGCCCGCGCCGTGCATCAGGAGGCGATCCAGTTGCACGGCGCCATCGGCACCACCGGCGAGCTCGCTCTCGGCGGCTACGCCAAGCGCCTCCTCGCCTACGAGATCCTGCTCGGCCCGACCCGCGAGCATCTGCGCGCCTACGGCGCCATCATCGCCGATCCGCGCCTCGCCGCCACCGGCCTGCTGATAGCGTCGGCGGATTAGTGTTGTGTACTCTGACGCCTGCATCGCACGTGTCCCGGGCGCAGCGCAGCACGCACAGACAAGTCTACGCAGTCTGCGCAAGCGTGACTGCGTTGCGCAGAGAAGCGGTGCGCTGCAGAACCGGGACCGTTACGACCGGTGGCGGTCGCGGATCAGCGGTGCACCGCACGCTGCCAAGCCTGCGCAAACTTGTCCGCGCGTGCGCTGCACCGCGTGCGGGACACAAACATCCACAAGGATGACAGAAGACTAGGGAGCCGCCCCGTGGACCTCTTGCTCTCTGCCGAGAACCTGGCCTTTCGCGACGAGGTGCGGGCCTTCCTCGCCGACAACGTCACCCCCGACATGCGCCGCGCCATCGACCTCACCACCGGCTTCCTGGTCGAGCCGGACGTGCTGATCGAGTTCCACCGCGCGCTCGACCGCAAGGGCTGGTCGGTGCCGCACTGGCCGCTGGAACACGGCGGCACCGGCTGGTCGCCGGTCGAGCGCTACATCTTCGACCTCGAATGCGGCCGCGCCGGCGCGCCCACCTACAACGCCTCGGGCTCGCACTTCGTCGGGCCGGTGATCATCCGCTACGGCACACCGGCGCAGAAGGAGAAGTATCTGCCGCGCATCCGCTCGGGCGAGGATTTCTGGGCGCAGGGCTATTCCGAGCCGGGCTCGGGCTCCGACCTCGCCTCGCTCAAGACCCGCGCGGTCGCGGACGGCGACGCTTACGTCATCAACGGGCAGAAGATCTGGACCACGCTGGCGCACCATGCCAACCGCATCTTCGCGCTGGTGCGCACCTCGAGCGCGGGCAAGCGCCAGGACGGCATCACGTTCTTGCTCATCGACATGGACACGCCGGGCGTGCGCGTAAGGCCGATCATCGGCAGCGGCGGCGACCACGAGTTCAACGAGGTGTTCTTCGAAGATGCCCGGGTGCCGAAGGAAAACCGCATCGGCGAGGAGAACAAGGGCTGGGAGGTCGCGAAATATCTGCTCGAGTTCGAACGCGGCGGCCGCGTGCTGGCGGGCCAGGTGCGCGCGGCCTTCGCCAGGTTGGTCGAGCTCGTGGCCGCGCGCTGCCCCGGCGACGGCGACGTTCGCGCCCGCCTCGCCGAGCTCGGCAGCGACCTCGACGCCATGGAGATGATCGACATCTCGGTGCTCTCGACCGTGCAGGCCGGCGGCAATCCGGGGCCGATCTCCTCGTTGCTCAAGCTGCGCTGGAGCGAGATCCGCCAGGAGATCGCCGAGCTCGCCGTCGACGCGATCGGCGCCGACGCGCTGCGCTGGCTGCCGGAGCGGCCGCTCTACGAGACCCTGCAGCTGCCGCCCGAGGAGGAGGAGACCGCCGCCGCCATGCCGCGCTACCTCAATTCGCGCGCGTACTCGATCATGGGCGGAACCTCGGAGATCCAGACCAATATCCTCGCCAAGTCCCTGGTCGGGCTGTAGCTGCGGGGAAAGAGTGCTGGTGCCCGAACGGCGGCGGCAGACGCCCGCGGCTCGCCGCTGCGCGCCGAAGCAGATCGGCCACACTCCCGCGAAAAAAGGGAGCGCGCCCCGCATTCGGGGCGCCCCCTGGCGTGGCTGTCAGCGGCCGCACCGCAGTCCCGCGGCGGCCCGACATCGGCTGCGACGAGCGCGCCGGGGCGCGCATTAATCCGCCAATGTGTGACCGAGATCACTTCGCGCGAATAGCCGCCGACTATACTGCCAGACGTTGAGGGGGCGCTCGACGCTTTCCCGAAACCAAGAAACCACCATGAAAAGCTCGCTTGCTCTAAGAGGAGGAGAAGTGATGGCCGCGACCAATCACAGACCGCCGCCGGTGGCGCGGACCCCGAACGCATCGGCGTCCGCGGGTTCGGACACTTCACGTCAAGCGCGCGGCGAGGCGGGGAAGCAAGATCGAGCCGGCGCAACGCCGAGCTCGGTTGGCAGCATACCGGACTGGCTTTCATCGCTCGAGGGGCCGCGCAAGCTCGTCATCAACGCGCTCGTCGTCATTGTCGGCCTGCTGGGGTCCGGTGTCGTGGTCAAGGCCAGCCTGAAGCAGCTCCACGTGGTCGACACGATCAGTGTGCCCGGCGAGCTTGAAGCTGAGGGCTACACCGCGGTCACGGTGGGGCAGCGCATCATCGACGCGGTCAAGGAAATCAACCGCGACGCGGCGATGACCAAGCGGATCGGCATCTACACGCTGTCGGAGGCGGACGCGTTGAAACCCGACTCGGCCGATTACGAAAGCCCGGGCCGTACTGATTCACCGGACTCTTCGTTCACACTGACGCGCGATGATCCGTCGAAGAAATACGACGTTTCGGTCGGCGGCGTTTCCCTCACCACCATCATTTTGTACGTTCGTGAGCTCTTCGGCCAGTCCGACACCAGAATCTCCGGCGAGATCACCGTGGCGCATCCGCCGGCCGTCGGCGCCGGCGGCAAGGACGAAAAGGCGGCTCCGAAGAAGTTTTCGATCCGGCTTCGGATCAGCGACAAGGGACACGTTCAGCAGGAAGGCGAGGCGTCTGACCAGCTCGAAACGCTTTTCGAGCAGGTGGCTTTGAAGCTGGTCGAGCGGTTCGATCCGCTCAATGCCGGCTACTACAGCTACTACAAGCGCGACTACGACAACGCCTTGCGCATCGTCCGTGCCTACCTCGCCGATCGCACGAAAATCGACAAGGAGTGGGCGTCGAACTTGCTCGGATTGATCGAGCACGCTCGCTACCGCTACGACGCGGCAGGCGCGGAGAAAGGCTACGAGAAAGCCGTCGCCGAGTTCACGAAGTTGACGGAGAGCGATCCGCGGTTTGCGCCGGGGCTGTATAATCTCAGCTTCGTCCTGATCGACCAGGGCTACCGGCATCTCAAGCGACAGGATCAGGAAGCCGCCCGCAAACTGTTCAGCCAGGCGCGAGAGGTCGCGCTCCAGAGCATTGGCATCGATGCGGCCGCGGACAAGGCCGGGCGCGAACGGGCGGCCGGCTACGCCACGGCCGGCCGCGCGCTCCGCGCCCTCGCTCGGTTGGATCCCGCGAATTACGACCAAGCGCTGCACTATTTCGACAGCAGTATCGAGGCCGATCCCATGTTCATCTATGCGTATCTGAGCGAGGGCAGGATTCACGCTCTCCGCCGCGTGCCGGACGACGCGACGGCCAGGTACCAGCTCGCCACCGAGATCAATCCGTCCGCGCAGACGTTCACGCGTGTGGGCAACGCCCTGCGCCGGGACGGCAGGCACGCCGACGCCGTTCCGATGTTCCGCAAGGCGGCGGAGCTCAAGCCGTCGGCCAACGCCTACACGTACTGGGGGATGGCCGTGCGTGACGCGGGGCACCACCAGGAGGCGAAAGAGCTGTTCGAAAGGGCGATCAAAACCGATCCCAACGGCCCGAACGCCTACAATCAGCTCGGCCTACTGTACCTCAAGCTGGACAAGTGGGATGAGGCCGCGGAGAAGTTCGCCAAGGCGAGCGAGCTCTCCCCGGAATGGTCGAACTATCCGTACAACCTCGGTCTTGCGCTCCGCCGCGCCGGTAAGTTGGAGCAGGCCATCGCCGCCTTCGAGAAGGCGATCACGATCTACCAGAGCCACGCGTGGTCCTATGCGCAGTTGGGCGCCACGCTCGCCCAGCTCGACCGCCGTGACCGGGGCACGGTGTCCGCGGAGACGGCGCGCAAGGTCGAGCAGAATTTGCAGCGCGCGATCGAGCTCGAGCCGGGAGACCGCAAAGTTCTCAGGGTCGTCGGCGAGGCCTACGAATTCCTGGATCGTCCTGAGGAGGCGTTCGAGACCTATCGCCGCGCCTTCGGCGCCGGCGAAGGGGCAGAGGGCGGACTGGAGGCGGATATTGAGCGAGTCGGTCGAGCGATCGGGGCGTTCTGAGCGCGCGCCGGCGCGATTCGATCTGAAGCGATTTTGCCCTCGACGCTGCAATGTGCCCGCCGCCGTGTCCGGAATGGGTCGAACGCGACACGCGCCGGCGGAGCACCCGAGCCTGGGCTTGCGCCGCACCCCCCAAGCCGTTGCCTGACGCCTTGCCCTCCACGCGCAATGCCGGGGCGCACGCTCGCCGCGGCAACAGGGGGGCGCGCTCAGGCCGGCTGCGTTTCCCGCGTATGCGCCGCAAGCGCTGCAATCACCGCTTCGGAGCGCGTCACCCAGCCGAGCGTATGCTCGAAATTCCACAGCGTGGCCTGCCGGTTGAAATCCGGGCCGGAATTGTTCATCGCGTCCGCGACCAGGATCGGCCAGAACTCGTTGAAGAAGGCGTGGCGGGCCGTGCTCTCGACGCAGACATTGGTGGCGACGCCCGTGAACAAGAGGTAGCGGATGCTCTCCGCCCGCAGGTGGGCGTCGAGCTCGGTGCGGCAGAAGCCGTCGTAGCGCGTCTTGCGGATCACCCGCTCGCCCGGCAGCGGCGCCAGCGCCTCGACGATCGCGGCGTCCCAGCTGCCCTCGACCAGGAGCTTGCCGGCGAGCTCCGGGCGATTGCGCATCATGCGCAGCGCGAGCTCCTTGTGGTAGGCGGGCGAGGACGGATCGCCGGCATCGCTCAAGTCCGGCTCGAAGGCCATCATCAGATAGACCACCTTGATCGCGGCCTTACGGCTCGCCGCCAACAGGCGCCGGTTCACCTCGATCACCGGCGCCGAGCCGGCGATGTCGAAGCCGGCGAGATCGAACATGCCGCCCTTCGAGACGAAGGAGTTCTGCATGTCCACCACGACGAGCGCGGTTCGCTCGAGATCGATCTCGAGCGGCTCGGGCTTGGCTTGCAAGGTGACCATGGCGGCCCTCCCGGTCGTTCGCCGGGAAGGATCATACCAACCATCCACGATGTCCCGATAGCGGCAAGGGCGGCGATCGTTCCGTCATCCCCCGCCGCTGCATCCCGCCCTCCGGCGGCGGTCCGAACCACCGGCAAAATTGGCTCCGCCGTCCCGACGGCTCGACCGCCGTGCCGCCCGTCCCGGACGGCGCGGCGGTAACCGGGGCCTCGAGGCAAGCCGAGGAGTCAGCGCACGGACCACAAGTAAATCGCGGTCAAGAACGCTCCGACGAATGACAGGGCTATGAGCCCGACGAACACCTCCGGCTGATGCCAATACGATCTTGGCTCCAGGTGCAAATCCAGACCGGCACGCTCGTCTGCGCTGAAATACGTCCTGTACATCCAGGCCAGGCGATCCCTGAACTTCTCGATCGCGCCTTGAAACAGGTGCATGACGTACCAGTGGATGGCGAAGGTGAGGATCGTCAGCACGCCGAGCCAATTGCGCGCAAAGTCGGTTCGACTGAAATAATGCGCCGAGACCGCGAAGATCGCCACGTAGAGAAGCAGGGCGTAGTTGGTCGCCAGCCACTGCTGTCGCTTCAGAAAGATGATGTTGTCCACCGCCTCCTTATAGGCTGCCCTGATATGCTCGGGCATCTGCCGAACGTCGTTTGCCATGGCTCCCTCCCTCACGCGTCGACCCAAGCGGCACGAGCCCCGCGGCCGAAACCAGCCTATTGCAGGTCCCGGCGCGAAAGAAGCGCCCGGGGACGAGTGTCGGCGGATTGCTGAGCGTGCCCAAGGTCGCTGGATTGTCGTTCAAACGGTGCAAGCCCGCAAGCCGCTCCCTCCCATGGCGCGGCCGCGACGCGACGCGGCCGCAACGCTCATGGGTCAGACGCTCGTTCGAGGGAACGTGCCGAACGCCCGCGCGCGGTTCTGCGTGGCGGCAGTGCGTATCTGCCGCCGGTCCTCTCGCCCCGCCCGCCGTCGCGCAGGCCGGTCCGGCCGCTGGCTCCTGACACGCCGCCGCCGATGCGCGGCTTCGGCGACCGCGTCACGCGGTGCGATCGCACATTTCCGCTGAATGCGGGCCCGGGGCCGGGGGACGACCCCGTTCAAGCCGCGTCCTCGGTCTCGGCCTCCTGGTTCACGACCGTCTCGGCGATTCGCGTCAGCGTCTCGTCGGTCGCCTTCTCCTCGCGCAGGGTTGCTTCCAGGAGCTTCGCGGCATCGGAGAGACCCAGCTCCTCCGCCCATGTGCGCAGCGTGCCGTAGCGCGAGATTTCGTAATGCTCGACCGCCTGCGCCGCCGCCAGCAGGCCGGCGTCGAGCGCCGGGGAGCCCTTATAGTCCGCCATGATCTCCTGGCCCTCTTCGACGATGCCCATGATGGCGTCGCAGGTCTTGCCCTGCGGCTTGGCGTCGATGGTGTCGAACACCTGCTCCAGGCGCGTCACGTGGGTCTCGGTCTCGGCCTGGTGCTTTTCGAAGGCGGCCTTGAGCTTGCCGTTTTGCGCGGCCTTCGCCATCTTCGGCAGCGCGCTCAGGATCTTCTTCTCCGCGAAGTAGATGTCCTTCAGCGTGTCGTGGAACAGGTCGTCGAGTTTCTTCGGTGCTTTTGCCATGGGTGGCCTCCTTCGGCGGCATCGGATGTTTGTTTCCCTCCAACGCCGCATCTGCGCGAAAGGTCCCGGCCGCTCCGGAAAATGGCGCAAGGGCCGGCTTCGCCTGCGCGCGCGCGACGCGCCGGCTCGCGCTTGTCGCTGGAGCGGCCGCCCGCCGCTTCGAGGGACGGCTGCGCCGCGCGGCGGACGGCGGGCATGAGCGAGGAGGCACCGTGCTCTCGGTCTCGAGCCGGCGCCCATGACGTCTTCGATCAGGTTGCGTCGGCCGCCGCCCTGGTCGACCGCGCGCGCGAGCGGCGCGTCCTGGCGCGCGGCCGCCCGCTCGTGCCGGCTCGCTCGCCGGCAGGCTTCCGCGCGCCCTCCAGCTCTTGCCGCACCTCGGCGACCGTGCCGCGCACGGGGATGTATTGATTGGCGAAGTTGATTTGGACGACGCCGGAAATCTGCGGATGGGGAACGATGCTGACCCAGCTCGTTCGGTTCACGAAACATGCCGATCGAGCAACATCGGCCATCGTGAGCTTGGCGAAGCCGCGACCTAGCATGGGGCCGAGCGTGTCGATCGGAACCAAGGCGTGAATAGAACGAGCGCCGGACAATTCGATCAGCAGGTCGGAGCTCGTGGCGGGCGCGGCGGGCTGCGGAACGACCGCGTAGATGCTCGCGGTGTTGACCGGAATCGTCCCATAGGATGGGCCGACGGGAATTTCGATGATCACCATGGTCCTGTCCTTGATCGACCATCGTCGCAACCGCCGCGGCGGATCGCACCGATCGGCGCGGAGCCAGGGTGGCTCCGGTTCGCTGCGGACCCCGGCCGGTCTCGTTCGCTGACGGGCGCAGCGGACTTTCGCGGCGGTCCGGTGTGGTCGGGCGATCCGGCCCGCGCGCCCCATGCCGTCGGTCCGTTGATCGCCGCGGCGAGAGTCCCGCTGCGCATCGCGAGCAGCGGAGCGCGTTGCGCTGCGCGGTGGTCTCGCGCCACCGGATCCGGCTCTAACGGATCTAAGGTGGCGCTCATGAGTCCGCGATCAGGTTGCGCCGGTCGTCAAACTCGTCGAACGCGCTTGCAGCCGGCGCGTCCTGGCGTGCGGCCTCGCCGTCAGCCGCCGTGCCGCGCCTGACCCGTTCTGGCGACGTAGAAATCGTTGAGCACGACGTTCGTGACCCCATCCCTGACCAGAAATGCCGCCAAGTCCCTGACATCAACCCCAAGTTGTTCCGCAGCCTGAAACGGGTCCACCATGTCCCGGAGCTGCGGGCTGATGTTGGGGATGTCCTCGCGGCAGAACCTCGCTCTCGTGGGCTTTTTGGCTGCCTTTTTCGCTGATTTTGCCATCGGAAAAACCTCCCGTGTCGTGGCGTGGCGCTTGAAAATTGAGATACTAACTGGTACAACTCTTATGATATTAAATACTACTTTAGATTGCAACAGCATTTTTGCCATCGCACGGGAAAAGCGGGGACAATGCCCAGGAATCTGGTGGTGTGCTGCGACGGCACGGCCAACGAGTTCGCGTCCGATCGCACCAATGTGGTGAAGCTGTTCTTCACGCTGGTGCACGATCCGCAGCGCCAGGTCGCCTACTATCATCCCGGCCTCGGCACGATGGAGCCGTCCGGCACGCTGACGACGGCGAAGCGTCAGCTGACGAAGGGACTGGGTCTGGCGCTCGGCTGGGGTCTCGAGGCGGATATTCGCGACGCCTACGTCTTTCTCATGAACCAGTTCGAGGCCGGCGACCGCGTCTTCCTGTTCGGCTTCAGCCGCGGCGCTTACACCGTGCGCGCGATGGCGGCCTTGCTGCACATGTACGGCCTGATCCGGCCCGGCAACGAGGCCTTGGTTCCGTACGCCATCCGCATGATGATGGCGATCACCTTCCTGCGCGAAAAGGGACAGGCGGAGAAATACAAAGCCGAGCTCGACCGCTATTTCGAGCTGGCGCGCGGGTTCAAGGATCACTTCGGACGCAAGGACTGCAATCCGCATTTCGCCGGCGTGTGGGATACCGTCAGCTCGGTGGGCTTTATCGAGAACCCGGTGCGGCTTCCCTACACCTCCAACAATCCCGATATTGTGATCGGCCGCCACGCGGTCGCCATCGACGAGCAGCGCGCCTTCTTCCGCTCGAACCTCTGGCATCCCGCCCCGAACGGCGGCGGCCCCAGGGACATCAAGCAGGTCTGGTTTCCCGGCGTGCACGCCGACGTCGGCGGCGGCTATCCCGAGGCCGAGAGCGGCTTGGCGAAGGTTGCGCTCGCGTGGATGCTCGGCGAGGCGCGCGAAGCGGGGCTGCTCACGGATCCCGCGCGCGAGGACCTGGTGCTGGGACGAGCGGGAGGAGGCTATGTCGCGCCCGACCCCAAGGCGGACATGCACGAGTCGCTGACCTGGCCGTGGTGGCCCGCCGAGTTCATCCTCAAGCGCCATTACGACTGGGAGAAGAAGAAGCAAGAACGGCGCATGAATCTCTTTCGCCGCCGCACCATTCCGCCCGGCGCTCTCATCCATCGCTCGGCCTACGAGCGCGGGCCCGCCTACACCGCCCGCTTGCCGCCGGACGGCGTGCCGGTCGGGTGACGCGCGCGGAAAAGAAAGCATTGCCCGCGGCGCGAGCAATTAGCCTTGCTTCCTTTGATGGGCGATTCGCAGCGCCTGGAAGAGAAGAAAGCCCGCCGGCCCGAACAGGAAGGTGAGCGGCAGGACGGGGATCAGCGCGAGGCGCGAGAGGCCGGCGCGCTGCGTCTCCGCCGCGATCCAGGCGCCCACGAACAGGTCGAACGCGAGATAGTGCATCCATCCCGCCAGCAGGATCCAATCGTCGGCGAAGAGCTGGCGCACGCCCGCGAGGGTCGCAAATGAGCCCTCAGCACCGCTCCAGCCCGCCGCGATCGCCAGGACATAGCCGGCGGAAATCGCGATCGGCCAGCACGAGCCAGCCAGGCGGTCGCGCAGCCAGGGGCGGTGCGTGAGAATTCCAGCGATCAAGCCGACCCAGCCCGCGAGCGCAAACAGATTGGCGAATTTGAACAGGACGTCCGGGCTCACGTGTCGCCTCCCATGTGTCGCCTCCAGCTCCGCGCCGCCCGCCGGTATCGCGTCCGGCCTCGCCATGCACGCCGGCACTGCGTGCGCCGGCATGAGCCGCTCGCGATGTTCTCCGGCCGGTCGGGGAAATTCAGCATCAACCAGGGACGGGCGCGGATTTCGGCAATATACTTTTTCGCGTCCGGCATCCGGGAGGATGCAGATGGCGTCAATTCATTTCAAAGGTCGTGAACTGATCGGGCGTCCTGGCGCCGCGGCGGCGCGCGCGCTGCCGTCAGCGGTGCCGGCACATAGAGGCGCAAGGCCGATGGCGATGGGCATGCGTTGGCGCGAGCTGGGAGGACTACGGATGCGGGCGATCATCGCGGCGGCGGCGCTGTGTGCGTTGACCGCAAGTGCGGCAGTGGCCGTCTCGCCGGACGAATGCGAGCAGCAGCGTGCCTTGTTTCCCAAGGAATGGAACGATGTCGGCAAGGAGCAGCCGCTGTTCCTGTGCCACTCCCATTACTCGGGCGCCCTCGAAGTCACGCTCGGGGAGCCCGACAAGCAGGGCCGCCGCCTCATGAGCCTCGTGCCGCTCGAGAGCTACCCGGAGAAGCCGGCTGAGGCCAAACAAGACGCCTCCAAGGACGTCCGTCGCATCTGGCTGGACCGGGAGCAGGCGCGCCGATTGCGGGACGGAAAATACTTCGCCACCATCGTCCGGCAGAAGGGCTCCTGCTGGATCCGCGGGTCGCTGGACGGTCCGGACGACGGCGACGCCGACCAGGTTTTCTTCATGGACAACGCAAATCCCAAATCCGACTCGGCCAACTCGGGTTCCTTCTACAACAAGGCGCCCCGCTTCAGCGTGTTCGGCGGCGATGCTTACGACTGCGAGGCGATCAAGTAGCGCGCCGCCGGGGAGCGGACCATCGGCCTGGTCGGCGTCAATCTCCGCGCGCGCCGATGCGGCCTTATCCGGCCGGCCCGATGCGAGCCGATCGAGCTCGCGCCCGACGCCGCGCAGGTTTGCTCCTTCGGCCATGCTGCCAGAGCGGCGGAAGGCGGAGATCTCGAAAGGTCACGTCTGTTCCGGGAGCCCGATATGGCCCCTGCTCGATCGCGTCGGCGGCAAGAGCAGGGGTCAGGCCAAGTCCACGGCGAAGCGCTTGAGATCGGCGAGCGAGCAGTGGTCGAGCGCACCTTCGTGCGTGGCGCGCAGGACCACGCGGGGCGCCTGGCCCGCCTCGAGCGCTTCTTGCCAACGGGGCGCGCACAGGCACCAACGGTCGCCGGGTTTCAGGCCGCGAAAGCCGAATTCCGGGACCGGTGTCGACAGGTCGTTGCCGCGGGATCTGGAAAACTCGAGAAAAGCAGCGGTCATGACGGCGCAGACCGTATGGCTGCCGACGTCCTCCTGCGCGGTGTCGCAGCAGCCGTCTCGAAAGAACCCGGTCATGGGGCTGATCGAGCAGACGTCGAGCCGATCCCCGAGCACGTTGCGGGCTGTCCTGCGCCCACCGCTGCCGTTGCCGCTGTCGTCCCTCAGCATTGCCATCTCCGCGCGCGGTGTTGCCGACCGACTGCCGATCTTCAGGCGCGTCGCACACCTGCCCTTTCCGCGCCATGCCCGGACTCAAACATTGACCGGCCCTTCATTCAATCACCTCGTCGGCGCGCGGGCGACGTCCTTCGATCTCCTGTGAAGAGGCAACGGCGACGCTGTTGCCGATATTCCCCCCAGCAAACTGATCCATGACGCGCGTTGCTCAGCCCTTGCCGCCCTTCACGGCGTGCAGTCGCAGCAGCGCCGGCGGCAGATCGGCGAAGCGTGCGCCGCAGGACCCGCGCGGCTCACTGCCTCAACAGCTTGGTTGTCTCGTACATCCGCCGGGGTCGGCATGCGACAGCAGGGCGAACAGCCTTGCCGGCGTCACCGGGTATTCGCTGATACGCACGCCGAAGGGCGCGAGCGCGCTCTCGATCGCCGAGACGATCACGCCCGCGGTCGGCACGCAGCCGGATTCGCCCACGCCCTTCACGCCGAGCGGATTGAGCGGGGAGGGGTACTCGACGAACTTCACCTCGATCCGGGGTACCTCGGTCGCGCCCGGCATGAGATAGTCGGCGAAGGTGGTGGTGACCGGCTGGGCCTGGTCGTCGTAGCCCATCCATTCGAACAGCGCGTTGCCGATCCCGTGCGCCGCCCCGCCGACGAGTTGTCCTTCCACGATCATCGGATTGACGATGCGTCCGGAGTCGTTGACCATCACATAGCGCAGGATGCGTATGCCGCAGGTCTCGATGTCCACCTCCACCTCGACGGCGTGGCATCCGCCGCCATAGGTGAGCGCGCTCGGCAGGAAGCTCTGCATGCTTTCGAGGCCCGGTTCGAATTTGCCGGGCATGGCATAGCCCGGAACGCCCGATACCGCTTCGGCGACCTCGCGCAGCGTCATTCCGCTGCCCGGCGCACCGGCGATCTCGATGCGGCCGTCGCGCAGATCGAGGTCGCTCACGCTCACCTCCAGGAGGTGGGCGGCGACCGCGAGCGCCTTGTCGCGCACTGCGATCGCCGCGAGATGGACCGCCGAGCCCGCCGTCACCGTCTGCCGGCTGGCGAAGCCGCCCTGACCATAGGGAATGACGGCGGTGTCGCCGGCGACGACCGTGACGTCGTCGGGCGCCACGCCGAACTGCTCGGCGCAGATTTGCGCGAGCGCAGTCTTGATCCCCTGTCCCATGGGCATCGCGCCGGTATAGACGGAGATGCGTCCGGAGCGGCCGACGCGCACGATGCCGGACTCGAACGGGCCGCGGCCGGTGCCCTTCGCACCGTTGCCCACGCCGAGGCCGAGATAACGTCCCTCGGCGCGGGCGCGGCGCTGGCGGGCGGCAAAGCCGGCATAATCGATCGCTTCGAGCGCCATGCGCTGGCAGGCTGGAAAGTCGCCGCTGTCCAGCGCGACCGGCGAGCCGGCGCGGGTCTTCAGCGGCGAGACATACGGCATCCTCTCGGGCGGCACCAGGTTGCGGCGTCGGATCTCGGCGCGCTCGAGGCCGAGCTCGTCGGCGATGCGGTCGAGCAGGCGTTCCATCGCGAACGCGCCTTCCGGATAGCCGGCGCCGCGCACCGGCATGGTGGCAACCTTGTTGGTTTCGACGACGCGCACATCGAGTTGATAGGCCGGCAGCAGGTAAGGGCCGGGGAGGGCGGTCGACGCATTGTAGGGCAGGTTGATTCCCTGCGGCGTATAGGCGCCTTCGTCGTGGATCATCTCGCCGCGCACGCCGAGGAGGCGGCCGTCGTCGTCGAAGGCGACCTCGAGATCCCAATACTGGTCGCGCTCCTGGATGGCGCTGAGAAAATGCTCGCGCCGGTCCTCGATCCACCGGATCGGCCGCCGCAGCAGCAGGCATGCGGCGGCGAGCGTCACCTCTTCCGGATACATCACGAACTTGGCGCCGAAGCCGCCGCCGACGTCGGGCGCCACCACGCGTAGCTGGTTCTCGTCGAGCCGCAGCAGCTTCATCAGGAAGGCGCGTACCTCGTGGGCGAGCTGCGTCGACGACCACAAGGTGAGGCGGTCCTCGTTGCCGTCGTAGGCGGCGAGCGCGCCGCGTCCCTCGATCGAATGGGCGCCGCCGCGATGCTGCTTGAGACTGACGCCCAAGCGGCGGGGAGCGCGCGCGAACACGTCCGCGACGTCGCCGTAGAACTGCCGGAACTCGACCAGAAGGTTGCCGGCGCGGGCGCGATGCGCGCGCGGCGCGCCGGGTGCCAGCGCCTGCCGGCAGTCCGACACGGCGGGCAGCGGCTCGTAATCGACCGCAACCAGCGCGGCTGCGTCCTCGGCGAGGTAGCGCGTCTGCGCGATCACCACCGCCACCGCCTCGCCGACGAAAGCAACTTCGTCCTTGGCGAGAACGAGCGGCGTGACATCGGCCGGGAGCTGCTGCGTGCGAAACTGCAGGGGCAGGTGCTCCTGCGCGAGCAGGGGCGCCAGGTCGGCGAGCGTGAGCACGGCGTGCACGCCGGCGGATCGGCGCGCCGCGCCCGTGTCGATGGCGCGGATGGCGGCATGGGCGTGGGGGCTGCGCACGAACGCCGCCTCGAGCATGCCGGGAACGCGCAGGTCGGCGACGAAGCGCCCGGCGCCCGTGAGCAGCGGACGGTCTTCAAGCCGCTTGACGGAGTGCCCGATGGATCTCGTCGGCACCACGCGGTTTCCTCTGCGCTCAGTGTCGTACTTCACGCGGCTCGGGCAGACTCATCGCAGACCCAACGCTGCAGGCCCGCAAGTAGCAAGTTGCACGCGGATCAATGATCCGGCCGCGAAAGGCGGCGCTCGCGGCCGCGACAGCCGAATCCGCGCACTTCACGATGGGTCCGGACCACGATCATCTCACGGCCCCGCCTTCTTCTGCCGTGCCTTGGCGGAGCGCGGCCCCATGGGCTCGGGCTGGAACGGTCCGTCGCGCATGTCGAGATAGGCCTTGAGCCCGTGCTCGCGCTGGGTCTCGAGCAGCTTTTCCCGGAACTCGTTGTGCGACGCGTGCGCGAGCGCCCCGAGGGCGCCTTCGAGCAGCAGCCCGGAATAGGCTCCGGCAGCCTGGATGCCGAGCATGGTGACGGCCTTGTTGAGCCGCACCGACGGCTCCGGCACCAGCGCGATGCGCTTCGCCAGCGCGCGGGCCGCGGGAATGAGCTGATCGTGCGGCACCACCTCGTTCACCATGCCGATGCGCAGCGCCTCCTGCGCGTCGAAGTGATCGCCGGTCAATCCCCAGCGGTTGGCCGCCTTCCAGCCGCACAGCGCCCCCATGAGAAACGTCGTGTTGGAGACGTGGCGAACCTCCGGCTGCGCGAATACCGCCTGGTCGGATGCGATGGTAATGTCGGCGGCAAGCTGGTACCAGAAGCCTCCGCCCATGGCCCAGCCGTTGACGGCCGCGATGATCGGCTTGCCCAGCCGCCACATATGGGTCCAATACGCCACGCGGTTGCCGTCGTTGCGCTGCCAGAACTCGATGTAGTCGGCAGGCGATTTGCCCTTCGGATCGAGCGGCCGGATGTCGGACTTGCCGGTTTGCGCCTGGTCATAGCCGGCGCAAAAAGCGCGGCCGGCGCCGGTGAGAATGATCACGCGAACGGCACGGTCGGCATCCGCCTGGTCGAAGGTCCGGTGCAGCTCGGCTTCGAGCTCGTGCGTGAGCGCGTTCATCCGCTCGGGGCGATTGAGCGTGATCGTGGCGATGCCCTCCTCGACGCTGTAGAGGAGCTCACTGCTCGTCGCTTGGGCCATTCCTCGTCCTTTCGTTGCTGCGGATCGCGGCAGCGAATTCATTCATGCGCAAGGGCGGTCCAGGGTCAGGGGAGCGCTGCCGGCGTGGCGGGGCCGGGATGATCGTGCGTCCAGTCGGAAAAATCAATTCTCGTGGCGAAGCGGGAGGCTCTTGTCGGCCGTGCCGGATCCCCGCATAGCTATATGAAGCGCGGCGATCAGGACGAGCGCCATTGGTTGCGCCACAACCTGCGCAACGCATCGGCAGTGGTGACGGCATGTCGGTTCTACTGGAGAAGCGGGCGAACGGGGTCGCGGTCGTCACGCTCAACCGGCCGCAGGTGCTCAACGCGCTCGATGTTCCCGCCAAGGAACGGCTGGCAGCGATCTGGCGGGAGATCGCCGATGACGCGACGGTCCGGGTCGCCGTTCTCGCCGGGGCCGGTGAAAAGGCGTTTTGCGCCGGCTCGGACATCAAGGAGATCGACCGCACCGGGCGCATGGTCACGACCGACACGCTCCTGCAGGCCATTCCCGGTGTCGGGATTCCGCTGTTCAAACCCGTGATCGCGGCGCTGCACGGCTATTGCATCGGCATGGGCATGACCCTCGCGCTGCATTGCGACCTGCGCCTCGCCGCGAGGGACACGGTGCTCGGCTATCCCGAAGTGAGGCATGGCATGATATCGGCGGTGAGCGCGCTGCGCCTGCCGCAGGTGATCCCGAGCGCCCAGGCGCTCGAACTGTTGCTGCTGGCGCGCAACGTCTCGGCCGACGAAGCCTGGCGTTGGGGGCTGGTCAATGCGGTGGTCGACGACGTCGCGGCCGAGGCGGAGCGCTGGGCCGCCACGATCGCCGGGTACTCGCCTGCCGCCGTACAGGCGACCAAGCGCTTGGCGATGTTCCCGCGTCGCTTGTCGGACGCGGAGCGCGCCGAAGTCGAAACAATGCGGGCTTTGGTGGAGACGCGCGACGACTACAAGGACGGCGCGGCCGCATTCTCCGGCCGACGGTGAGCCGCAATGAAGGCAGTGATAGTCCGCGAGTTCGGCGGCCCGGACGTGCTGGAACCGGCCGAGGTCGACCGTCCTGAGCCCGGCGTCGACGACGTGCTGGTGCGTATTCATGCGGCGGGCATCTGTTATCACGATGTCCTCTCCCGCAGCGGCAAGATCCCGGGCGGCAGGCCCGGCCGCATCCTCGGGCACGAAATCGCCGGCGAGATCGCGGCGGTCGGACAAAACGTTCCTACCGCGCGCATGGGCGAACGTGTCGTGCTCTATCAGCGGCTGTTCTGCGGCGTCTGTCGTTATTGTCTCGGCGGCCGCCAAGACCTCTGCCGTCAGAGCCGCGTGCTGGGCGAGCATGGCGGGGGAGGCTATGCCGAATTCACCTGCGTACCGGCGCGCAACGCGATCTCGATCCCCGACGGTGTCGACATGACCGCGGCCGCGCTCGCGGTCTGTCCCCTCGGCACCAGCGTGCGCGCGGCGCTGGGCGTGGCCGCGCTCGAGCCCGGACAAGTCGTGCTGATCACCGGCGCCGGCGGCGGCTTGGGACTGCACCAGATCCAAGTCGCCAAGAGCGTGCACGCGCGGGTGATCGCGGTCACGGGCTCGCAGGCCAAGGCCGACATCGTGCGCGATGCCGGCGCCGACGAGGTCGTGGTCGCTGCCGACCTGAAATTCAGCGCCGAGGTCTGGCGGTTGACCGCCAAGCAGGGCGCCGATGTCGTGCTGGAGAATGTCGTCGCCGGCACTTTCGGCGAGAGCCTGCGGTCGTGCGCGCAGCACGCGACCGTGGTCGTGCTCGGCAATATCGGGGCGCGGCCGGTCGAGATCGATCCCGGCCTCGTCATCATGCGGCGCATCCGCATCGCCGGGTCCGGCAACGCGACCTTCAAGGACGTGCGCGTGGCGCTGCATCTGCTCGCGACCGGCGCGGTCAGGCCGTTCATCGGGCGCGTGCTGCCGTTCCCGCGGGCGGCGGAGGGGCATGCGCTGATGGAGCGCCGCGCCGTCACCGGACGTGTCGTGCTCTCGGGGTGGTGACATGCACATGGCCGCCAAATGGCGCGAGCTCGCGCTGCGGCACGGCGCCCGCGCGGCGATCGTCGACGAGCGCGGGAGCTGCTCCTATGCGGAATTCCACTCCCGCATCACCCGCTTCGGCAATGCACTGACTGGTCTCGGGTTAGGCCGGGGCGACCGGGTCGCGCTGCTCGTCCCCGACATCCGCGAATATCTCGAAGCCGACTACGCCATCATGTCGGCCGGCTTCGTGCGCGTGCCGCTCGATCCCCGCCTGACCCGAGCGGAGTTGACGGCGCTGCTGCGCTATGCGGGCGCGACCGCGCTGGTCACCCATCCCTCGTTTGCGCCGGCGACGGACAAGCTGACCGAGGACGTGGAGGGCCTCGCACATATTATTGCGATCGGCGGCGGTGCGGGTCTCGACTACGAGGCGCTCCTGCAGCGGTCGTCCGACCGGCCGCTGCCGGACGGAGACGGCGACGAGCTGGCGAGCCTTAATTTCAGCGGCGGCACCACCGGCGCGCCCAAGGCGGCGATGTTGCGGCACCGGAACCTGACGACGGTCGCACGCAACACCATTCACGGCTTCGACATTTCGAGCGATGGCGTCTTCCTCAACGTGCGGCCGCTCTGGCCGGTCGCGCAGGTGATCCTGATGTCTTACCTGTTCGCAGGAGCGACGGTGGTGCTGCGCCGGTTCGATCCCGAGGCGTTTCCAACGCTGGTGCAGCGGGTCAGCGCGACCCGCACCTCGCTGGTGCCGACCCAGCTCGCGCGCTACCTCGAGCAGCTGCGCCAACGGGATGATCGGCTCGAATGCCTGCAGGCGATCCATGTCGGCGGCTCGCGCATTCCGCCCGCTGCGTTCGAGCGCGCGCTCGAGCGCATCGGCCCCAGGATCGGCGTCCTCTACGGCCTCACCGAGGCCCCGGTGACCTGCTACCTGCCGCCGCGCGCGCTCGAACCGGAAGCCGTGCGCGGGCGGCTCATTCACTCCGTGGGGCGCGTGCTCGACGAATACGAGGTGCGACTTGCGGACGTCGGCGAAAGCGCGCCCGCCGACTCGGCCCGCGCCGGCGAGGTGCTGATCCGCGGCGGCAACGTGATGGCGGGCTACTGGCGCGACGAAGCGGCGAGCCATGCGGCGCTGCGCGACGGCTGGCTGCATACCGGCGATATCGGCGAGCTCGACGACGGCGGCAACCTCCATATCGTCGGCCGCCTCAAGGAGGTGATCCGATCGGGCAGCACCAGCATCATCCCGAAGGAGGTCGAGGACGTCATTGTGCTGCATCCGGCCGTCGCCGAAGTCGCGGTGATCGGCTTGCCCGACCCCGAATGGGGCGAGGCGGTGACGGCCTTCGTGGTGACCAAGCCCGGCATGTCGGTCGCCGAGCATGAGCTGGTGGAGCATTGCCGGTCGCGGCTCGCCGGCTACAAGAAGCCGCGCTCGGTGCGTTTCGTGGCGAGCCTGCCGCGCTCGCATTACGGCAAGGTGCTGCGCGCGCAGCTGATCGCGCAAGCGACATCGTGACGGCCCGCGCGACCGCGCGGAAACGCGGTTGCTATCGATCGACGCCGAACCCTTCGAGATCGATCTCGGGCCGGCGGCCGGACACGATGTCGGCGACGACCTGGCCGCAGCCGCAGGCCTGCGTCCAGCCGTTCGACCCGTGGCCGACATTGAGGAACAGGTTGGTGATCGGCGTTGGTCCGAGATAGGGCGGTCCGTCCGGCGTCATCGGGCGCAGGCCCGCCCATTCGTTCCAAGCGGTTGCGCTCTTGCCGCCGGCCGCGCGATCGCCTGTCGCTTGCGGGAACAGCTCGCGCAGACTCCGCAGCACGGTCGCGGGACCCGACGGCCGGATCGACGCCTCGTAGCCGGCGACTTCGGCGATGCCGGCCGCACGCAGGCGCGTCCCGAGCCGCGTGATCATGACTTTGTAGCGCTCGTCCATCACCGAGGAACGCGGCGCCGGCACGTTGTCGCCGATGTCGAGGGTGATGGAGTAGCCCTTCACGGGATAGACCGGCAGATCGATCCCTAGCGGCCGCAGGACGCGCACGGCCTCGCTGCCGAACGCAACCACATAGGCGTCGGCACGGGCCGTGCCTTGATCGGTGCTGACGCCCGCGATGCGGGTGCCGTCGCGCAGCAGGCGCATCACTCTCGTCTTGAATTTGAACACGACGCCGCGTCGATGCAGAACTTCGGCGAGCGCCTGCGTGAATTGGCGGCAGTCGCCGGTCTCATCGTCGGGAAGATGCAGGCCGCCCGCGAGCTGCACGGCGGCGGCGCGCAATGCCGGCTCGACCGCGAGCACACCGTCGCCATCCAGAATCCGGTTCGCGACGCCGAATTGGGCGAGCACGCGGGCGGATTTCTCCGCCCCGGCGAGCTCATCCTCGGTGCGGAACAGCTGCAGCACGCCGCCCTTTCCGTGCTCGAAGGCGATACGCGTGTCCTCGCTCAGCTCCCCGAGACAGGCCTTGCTGTAGTGGGCGATGCGTTGCATGCGCGCCTTGTTGAGCGCGAAACGCTCGGCGCTGCAATTGCGCAGGAACCGTACAAGCCAGCGCCACTGATATGGGTCGAGCCTAGGCCGCAGCACGAACGGCGCGTGGCGGGCGAACAGCCAGCGCGCGACTTTGAGCGGCATGCCCGGCGCTGCCCAGGGGCCGGCGAATCCCGGGCAGATGCCGCCGGCATTGGCGAAGCTCGTCTCCAAGGCCGGGCCGGCTTGCCGGTCCACGACGGTCACGTCATGGCCGGCCTTGGCCAGGTAGTAGGCGCAGCTCGTGCCGATGACGCCCGCGCCCAGCACCATCACGCGCATGGCGGGGCGGGCCTCGCGCTCATTCGACCTTGATCTTGGCGTCCTTGATGATCTTGGCGTATTTCGCCATCTCGTCGCGGATATAGGACGCGAACTGTCCGCCGCCGGTGCCGATCGGATCGAAGCCGAGCTTGTTCAGGCGCTGCTTGACGTCGGGGAGCGCCAGCACCTTGGCGATGTCGGTCTGCAGCTTGTTGGAAACATCGGCCGGCAGGTTCTTCGGTCCCCACACTCCGTACCAGGAGACGAAATGGAAGCCCTTCACGCCCGATTCCTCGACGGTCGGAATCTCCGGCGCCGCGGTCGCCCGCTTGAGACTGGTCAGCCCGAGCGCCTTGATCTTGCCTCCCTGCGCCAACGGCAGCGAGGAGAGCATGGGATCGGCGAGCAATTGGATCTGCCCGCTCATCAGGTCGGTAAGCGCCGGGGCGGTGCCCTTGTAGGCCACCACCAGCGTGTCGAGCCCGGCGTCGCTCTTGAGCAGCTCGATGGCGAGATGGCTGGCGGAGCCGATGCTCGTCGTGCCGAAGGTGTATTTCTGAGGATCCTTGCGCACCAGCGCGAAGAAGTCCTTGAGATTGTCGGCCGGCACGCTCGGCGTGGTGCTTACGATCAGCGGCCCCTCCGCCAGCAGCGATACCGGCGTGAAATCGTTCACCACGTCGTAGGGAACGCTCTTGTAGAGGAACGGATTGATCACATGCACCGAGGCCGACAGCAGCAGGGTGTAGCCGTCGGGCGCGGACTTGGCGACGGCGTTGGCGCCGACGGTTCCGGACGCGCCGCCGGCGCGGTTCTCGACGATGAAATGCTGTCCCACCGTCTCGTTGAGCTTCTGCACCAGGATGCGCGCGACGCCGTCGACCGACCCGCCGGGGGGAACGGCACCACCACGGTGACCGTGCGGGACGGATAATTCTGCGCCGCCGCCGGCGCCGCGGCGGGTCCGGCGAGGGCGAGCGCGATAACGGAAATAGCGATGAGTTGCATGGGGAAGGGTCCTTTCAGTCAGCTGTTCAGTACGTCCCCGGGTAGCTCCCTCCGTCGATCAGCAGATTTTGGCCGGTGATGAAGCCGGCATGTTCGGAGCAGAGAAAAGCACAATAGGCCCCGAGTTCCGGCGGCCGGCCGTAGCGCCGTGCCGGGTTGGCCGCGGCGCGCGCGCGCCAGAGCTCGTCGAAGCTCTTGCCGGTCGAAGCCAGCATGCCGCCGACGTGCACGCGCTGCGCGTCGCTGTCGAAGATCCCCGGCAGGAGGTTGTTGATGGTCACGTTGCGCCCGACCGTCTGGCGCGCAAGACCGGCGACGAAACCGACGAGGCCCGACCGCGCGCCATTCGAGAGCCCGAGCTCGGCCTGCGGAATCTTCACGCTGCGCGAGACGATGTTGATGATGCGGCCGAAGCCACGGTCCATCATGCCGTCGACGGTGAGCCGCATCATTTCGATGGGGGACAGCATCATCGCGTCGAGCGCGGCGATCCAATCGTCCCGCGACCAGTCGCGGAAATCGCCCGGCAGCGGGCCGTCGGCGTTGTTGAGCAGGATATCGGGCTGCGGACAAGCCGCAAGGGCGGCGGTGCGTCCGTCCGCCGTGGTGATGTCGCCGGCGACCGTCGTCACCTCGACGCCGGTTGCCGCCGCGATGTCGGCGCCGGTTTTCTCGAGCGCGTCGCGCTTGCGCGCCACGATGGTCACGTCGACGCCTTCCTTGGCGAGCGCGAACGCACAGGCCCTGCCGAGACCTCGGCTCGCGCCGCTCAGCAGCGCTTTTCTGCCGTGGATTCCGAGGTCCATCTCACGCGGCGACGGCCGCGATCGGGCCAATTTTGTAGCCGTAACGCTGATCGAGCCCGAGCTCCTGCACGACGCGGATGCCCTTGGCCAGCGCCTCGCCGTCGAGGTTGGTCAGCGGCTTGCGCAGGTCCCCGGCAGGCAGTCCGAGCGCTTTCATCAGCGATTTCACCGCCACCGGGTTGATCGCCGAATAGGTGAAGTGCAGGAGCGGCAGGAGCGTGAGATAGGCGGTCTTGAAATTCTCCGCCTCGGCGTAGCTCGTCCACGGCGTGGAGATGGTCGCGAGCTCGGCTGGCGCGACGTTGCCGGTCATATTGGCGGTGCCGTGGCCGCCGAGCGACATGGTCGGCACCACCAGCCCGAGGTTGGGGCTGTCGCAGCACATCACCGACACCTTTGGCTTGGCGGCCAGCACCTGGGCGACCTGCCCGACCCGCGCGGTCGATTCCTTGTGCACGACGTAATTGGGATGCTTGAAGATGCGCAGCAGGTGGTCCCAATGCAGGTCGCTCTTCACCCGCGGCGGGTTGTTGTAGATGCCGAGCGGCAGGTCGGTCGCATCCGCCACGTCGAGGAAGAAGCGCTCGATGTCGTTTTCCGGCGCGCAGATATAGGCGGGTGCCGCCAGGATGGCGCCGTCGGCGCCGTTGTCCTTGGCGAAGCGGACATTGGCGATCGTCGCCTCGGTATTGTTGCCGGTGCATCCGAAGAAGACCGGCATGCCCGACATCTTCATCTTGGCGGTCTCGACGATGATCTGCTTCTTCTCCTCCGGCGCGAGCATCGACGTCTCGCCGGTCGAGCCCATGATCAGCACTGCGGAGGTGCCGTGATCTTCCTGGAACTTCAGCAAGGTCCGGAACGCGCCAAAGTCCACCGAGCCGTCCTTGTTGAACGGCGTGATGAGCGCAACGAACGAGCCCGTCAGCATCTTTGTCGACATTCCAGTCTCCCTCTGCAGACTCGGACCACGCTGCCGAATCCGATTGAGTAGTCGCGATGACGTCGTCCCTGCGCAAGCGGGGACCCACAATCACCGTCTCTAGAATATGCGTTCTCGCTTTCGCCGAGACGCGGCCGGCCGCTATGTATATGCCACTGTTCCGCCGCCGCCTAGCTTTCGAGGTCGACAAATGCCAGTGCCCGATGACGACGCGCCGCGCGAGCGGCCGGGTTGGCCGTTTGCAGGCGAGGGAAGTCGCACGTCCCGTCGTCCCGGCGGCGGAGCGAAGGCCATGCATGTCTCTCGAATGCTCATTGCGGTTGCGCTGGCCGCCACCATGGCGAGTTGCGGTCAGGGCCAGCAGGGCCCGAAGGGTGATCCAGGTCCGCCCGGCCCTCCGGGGCCGAGGGGCGATCCCGGTCCGCCCGGCCCCGCCTTCGGCATCCGGGTGGTGCGGGCGAATTGCGACCCGACGAGCTGCACGGTGAAATGCGGCGATGACGAGATGCTGTTGACGGCCTATTGCGGAGCCCGACGCAACGCCGCCATCATCCCGACCGAGCGGTCCGCGACTTGCCGGAGTCCCGTGCCGGCCAACAGCCCGCTCGTCGCGGCATGCCTGAAGATCCCCCCGCAATAGCTGGATCTCGAGAATCGGGACGTTCTCGAGATAGCGATCCGTGCGGCTAGAGCGCATCCCGATTAGGTCGAATCGGGATGCGCTCTAGATTCCTTGGCTTTGCGCATGTCCTTGGCGGAAAACCGGTGCCCGGGACATGCGCTAAGTGGCCGACAGCGCCAGGACCGGACACGGCGCATGGCGGATCACGCGCTCGGTCGTGCTGCCGCGCAGCGCATCGAGGACGCCGTGATGTCCCGCGGTCGGCATGCCGATGAGGTCGACGTCGAGCTCGATCGCCGCGTCGACGATGGTTTGCACCACGTTGCCGGAGCGAAGCATGACCGGCGGCAGGGAGCGCGCATTTGTCGATGCGTCATGCAGCGGCGGGGCCTTGTTCCCGACGTGAAGGACATCGACGGCGATCTTCGCGTCGGTCATCAATGCACAGAACCTTTGCACGGCTGCGAGCGCCGGGCCCGGCGCGGGCGAAAAATCGACGGGAACGAGCACGCGCTTAAGCCGGATATCGCCGCTCACGGGATCGACGAAGCCGCGCGCTCCCGGCGCGATGAACAGCGTCGGGAGCGCCGAGCGGCGGAATACCGCTTCCGCCACCGAGCCCTTGAGCCAATGCTCGACCCCGTCCCGGCCGTGGGTCGCGAGCACGACCAGATTGCTCGCGTGCTCGTGCAGAAAGTCGACGATCGCGCGCGTCGGCTCCTGCAATGCCAGGCGAATATTGTCGACCTCGATTCCGAGCTTGGATGCGACCACCCAGGGCGGATCGGCCGCTTGCGTCAGTCCCCATTGCACCAGCAGGCGCCGGGCGTGGGGAAATGCCAATGCTTCCGCGGCGTCGTATTGCGAAACGTGCAGGAGATGCAGCTTGCTCCGGCCTGCCAAGGCGATGCGCAAGGCGTGGACGAACGCCGCCGCGCTCAGATCGGAAAAATCGGTGGGATGCACGATGGAGCGGATGGAAGAATTCATCGCAGGGAATGGGCGCAGCGCACGATCGGGCAGCCTTGTGCATAATTTTCAGCAAGCATGGAGTCAACCGCGAGCGCGCTGTCGCGTCGGTGGCGCATCTTCCGCGAAATCAAGCATGCCTGGTGTTGCCACCCGCAATGACGGTCTCGCAGCGGGTTGTCGGCCCGTCATCTACGCATTCGGTCCGCTCCTGGCACCATTCGGCAGCGTCGTCGCGGCGGCGACGGTGAGCCGGTATCGAGGATGTCCAGGCGTCGGCGCCAGCAGCTGGTTCGTCGGGCGGAAGGCGTGACCCACCGGCCCTATCAATTGTCAAAACGCGATTCGTAACGGTGCGTTGGTGGCCTGCGCAGACCGCCGGCCGGATGCGCTCCCGAAACCTCCCGCTAGTCGGTTGCGGCGTTCGGTACCTCGATGATCTTGTTCACGCTCGCCGCGAGATCGTATACCGCGACTTGAAGGAGCGGATAGTTCTTCTTGATCGCCATTCCCGCCTGTTCCGCAGCTTCATAGGTCGCGTATGACCGTTTCGTTTGTCTGTCCACTTGCAGACGAAATTGGCCGCTTTCCGGCCGCTTTTGTTGTCCGACCTCAGGACCCGGTTCTTCCAGGTCCTGCTTCCTCGTGATTGTCTTGGTCTCCTTACGCGCGATCATTCAGGAATGTCCTCATATGAAATTTACCGACATTGTGAGAGCAGGCCGGCGGGAGTGTTGCAGGCCGCCCCGCGTACTTTTCCTAGAGCGAAATCGCTTCGGATCGAATTGCGATTTCGCTCTAAGTATTTGTTTGGTCGCATGATCTTATCCGAGAAGTCTGCAACTTTCGGGATCATGCTCTAGGGTCCCCGAATGGCACACCGGGCCCTGTTCGGGGCCCAATCGCTTTCGCATGCTGCCACATTGTGGGGGCCTCTATGCCAAATCACAAATTCACGGTCGGCGAAAGTGCTAAATCCAGGCCCAAGCACTTTTTGTCAGCCGGTCGCGAGACTATCCGCAACCCGACATATGGCTGAAGACGAGAGCCAAATGAGCCGGCAGAGCGGACGACGGACGAACTCCGCCGCGTTCCGAGCGTCAGCAGCGCTCCGTTCCGCGCTTCGCATCCTAACAGCTCGGCGATCGCCCGGTGATGCCGAAAACTCTTCCTATGCGAAGTCTGCCAGCGGCAGGTCGCCGGCCTGGTCAGACCGCGCCCACCTTGCCGGTGGCGAGATCGTAGACAGCGCCGACCACCTTGACCCTTCCGTCGGCGACGAAGGCGGAAACGATGGGCTTGGCCTTGTTGAGCCGGCCGACATTCAAACGCACGTTCTCGGCGATCGCCGCGTCGAGCAGGTTTTCCGCCTTTGCCCTCTTGGCCGCCTCGACGGCCGGCTTGATGGCGCGCACCAGGTCGGGCAGGTGGCCGGGGAGCTTGGCGTTGTCCTTCACGGCCTTGATGGTCGCATCGACCGCGCCGCAATTGGTATGGCCGAGCACCATGATCAGGGGAACGCCGAGGAACTTGACGCCGTATTCGAGGCTCGCAAGGCCGTCATCGTCGACGAAATTGCCCGCAACGCGCACCACGAACAACTGCCCGGGGCCCTCGTCGAAGGCGAGCTCGGGCGCAACGCGCGAGTTGGCGCAGCTCAGGATCGCGGCAAACGGATATTGCTTCGCGACGCGCGCGGCGCGGCCGGCCGAGTAATCCTTGGTGACGGGTGCGTTGGCTGCATAACGGGCGTTGCCGTCCATCAAGCGCTTCAACGCCTCGTCGGGGCTGATGGCATTCGGTGCCGTCGGCGCCGCCGCCTCCTGCGCGAAGGCCGGTATCGCCAGGGCGCCTGTCCACGCGGCGGCCGCCCCGAGCGTGAGAAGACCGCGTCGCGAGAAGCAAACCCGATGATCGTCACACATGCAGTCGTCCTTTCGGATCAAGAACCGAATCGTTATGCCCATCAACGACGGATCAAAGTCCAATCTGTGGCAGCCCTGCAACGTCGAAATAGGATCGCGAGATGGATGTCCATGGCGCCTTGTTGGGCGCATCTTTCTCGCGCAAGTCTTGTAGAACCTATATCGCGCGGGCCGCGGGCAGTCGATGCGCGGGGACTGCGCCGGACGAGCATCGGCGCGGTGCTGGCCGGCGCCGTCGTCTTGGTCACCCAAAAAGCGCTGTTGCTTCCGGCATCTGTGAGTTGGCGGCACGTTGCGCCTCGGCGGGGCTGGCAAATAAGTCACGCTTTCCCACAAACTGAGGGGACCCTGAGCTTTGCGGCCGGCTGCACCTTGCCGGGGAGGTCGGCCGCTTTGTAAATTCGTCATGGGTTCATCGAGGAGGGGGGCGTGCGCTACTTCGCGATGGTGCTCGTAGCGTTGCTGATGGCTGGGGGGCCCGCCGTCGGCAACGAAGTTGATCCCGCGGTCATGGCCATGTTCAGGGAGTGGTCGCTCGTGCCTCCGAGCCCATCCGGCGTGGTCATTTGCCACGGCTTCGGATGCGTCTTCCGCACCGAGATCGGTCTCGGGGGCGGCGATCGCGCCCAGATGGCGGCGATCATGGCGTCGGGCTCTGCGTCGGCTCAGGCCGAAAGAGCTGCAATAGGCCGGACCGAGGCGTGGTTTGAACGGCGCATTGCCCCCATAACCGGCACTGCGAAGCGCGTCGCGCGGGCGGGCCCCCTCGCCGGCGTCGGCGCGGGCAATCCCGCTCATTTCGACTGCATCGATACGACCCATAACACGAATTCGCTCCTGGTCATTCTCAGCCAGCTCAAATTGCTGCGGCACCATACCGTTGCCGCGCCTGCGTCTCGGTTTCTATTCACTGAAGGCCCGCACAATACGGCGGTGATCAAGGATCGCAAGACCAACGAGCTCTGGACGGTCGATCCTTGGACTCACAAGGGCAGTGAAGTTCCCGATATCTGGCCGCTCGCAAAGTGGAAGGCCGGCGAATGAAACCAAAAACATCCGCGACCTCGACTTACCGCCGATGCTGCGCGCCTGCGCTCATGAGCTGATTGAATTGGCGGGGTGATGTCCGCCGTCTGCAGTCGTCTCGCCAACTTTGCTCTCGCGGGCAACACTGGTCATTCATTGCGTCAAGCAGAAGAGAAGGGTCGCTTCTGGGCGACTCAGACTGACGGCAACGTCCGCTGTTCGGTCGCAACCGCGTGCAAAGCGGAGATCGAGCGAGCCGCACTTCGCGGGCCGGATTTGTGAGTACACGCCCCTAGACTGGTTCTAGACCTATACCAAATGCTCTCAATGCTTGACTTGTCATGCCCCGGCGCTTGTCGCGGGCATCCACGTCTTGAATCACGAGTTGAATCAAGGACGTAGGTGGCCGAGAACATTGGGATTGCCGTGCGCGCCGATGTGCGTGTGCTGTTTTGAACCAGCTCGGAGCGAGGGCCGTGCCGCGATCGCGCACCATGAACGCGTGATGCGCAGCGATGCGGGCGGCCGGCGCTCAGGCCTGCTTCTGGTTCTTGTGGAGCGCACCGAGCCCCGTGACCCACGGCAGCGCCGAGCGGAACCAGTTTTGCCGGCTCGGCGCGAACTGGTCGCGTTGGCGCAGGATGCCGACGCGAACCATATAGGACGCCTGCCGGCCGTCGCCCGGCGTGGTCGAATAAATCGGCGAGCCGCAGCGCGGGCAGAAGGCCTGCATGCGCGGATTGCCGCTTTCCGCGGTGGTCTTCAGGTAAGTCGACGGCGTCCCGGAGATTCTGAACGTCGTGCCGGGAACAGGAACGTTGACGCGGAACGCGGATCCCGTACCGGCCTGACAATCGGTGCAGTGGCAGACCGTGGTTTTCTCCGGATCGGCCTCGCCTTCGATCGTGATGTATCCGCAGTGGCATGCGCCGTCGATTTTCATGCCTTTGCTCCTGTCTCTCCGTCGGCCGCGCGTGCTTGCGAGCGAGGCGGCCCTTGGTGGCTCAATATCGGGCAAACGGCTTGCGGGCTCAGCCGGCGTCCGCCAACGCCGGCGGCGTGAACGCGCGCACCGCCGGCGCCGGCGCGTCCCAGCGCTCGATCTCGACCAGCGCGGTGAGCGCGCTCGTGCCTTGCGCCAGCGGCGAGGTGCCGATGTCGAGCGTGAGCACATTGGGATTGCCGTGCCGCTCGGGCGCTCCCGCCTCGTCGGCCGGATCGAACCACGCGCCCGTCGCCATGGCGACCACTCCCGGCATCACGCCGGGGTCGACCACGGCGCCGGCGAGACAGGCGCCGCGCGTGTTGAACACGCGCACGACATCGCCGTCGCGGATGTCGCGACGCGCCGCGTCCTGCATGCTGATGCGGATGGGCTCGCGCCCCTCGACCTTCTGCGCACGCGATACCGGCCCGGGGTCCATCTGGCTGTGCAGGCGGCTCGCGGGCTGGTGCGTCACCAGGTGCATCGGCCAGCGACGCGCGCTCGCGCTTCCGAGCCATTCCGCCGGCGGCAGCCAAGCCGGATGCGGCGGGCAATCCACATAGTCGAAGCCCGCAACGTCGGCCGAGACGATCTCGATCCGGCCCGACGGCGTCTTGAGCGGATGGCGCTCCGGATCGCGCCGGAATTCTTCGAACAGGACATAGTCGCGCTCGGGCGGCGGCAGCTCGATGAAGCCCTCGGCCCAGAACTGCTGGAAGCCGGGAAGCGCGATGCCCTTGGCGCTCGCGCTCGCGCGCACCTGGTCGTAGACCCATTGGCACCAGCCCATCTCGTCGCGCTCCTGGGTGAATGCGGTCTGGTAGCCGAGCCGCTGCGCCAGCGCGCGGAAGATGTCGAAGTCGTTCCTGGCGTCGCCGACCGGATCGATGGCGCGGTGCATGGCGAGAACGAACGGATCGCGCGACGAGCCGCCGACGTCGTTGCGCTCGAGCGTGGTGGTGGCCGGCAGCACGATGTCGGCGTGACGCGCGGTCGGCGTCCACCAGCTCTCGTGCACGATGACAGTCTCGGGCTTCTGCCAGGCCAGTCGCAGCCGGTTGAGATCCTGGTGGTGATGGAAGGGATTGCCGCCCGCCCAGTAGACGAGCCGGATGTCGGGATAGACGTAGCGGCGGCCGTTGAATTGATAGCTTTCGCCGGGATGCAGCAGCATGTCGGCGATGCGGGCGACCGGGATCATCGAGCGCGCAGGGTTGAGCGGCAGCGGCACCTCGGGGCCCGCCACGTCGGCGCGCGGCACGCCGATGCCGTTGGTCGAGCCGTGGCCGAAGGCGAAGCCGCCGCCGGGAAGCCCGATCCCGCCCAGCATCGCGGCCAGCACGATCGCCGCCCAGTACGGCTGCTCGCCGTGGTGCGCGCGCTGCAGCGACCAGGCGCAGGTGATCATGCTGCGTGCCGACGCGGCGCGCCGCGCCAGCTCGCGTATGGTCGCGGCGGCAACGCCGGTGATCGCCTCGGCCCATTGCGCATCCTTCGCCACCCCGTCGTCGAGGCCGAGGAGATAACGGCGGAAACGTTCGAAGCCCGCACAATGGCTTGCGACGAACTGCGCATCGTGGCCTTCCTCGTCGACGAGCGTATGCGCCATCGCCAGCATCAGCGCGGTGTCGGTATTCGGCCGGATCGCGATCCACTGCGCGTCGAGAAAATCCGGCGCGTCGGATTTGAGCGGGCTGATGGAGACGAATGCGACGCCGGCGTCCTTGGCGCGGCGCAGCCACGTCTCCATGCTGTGCGCGCCGGCGCCGCCCGAGGTGACCTGGCCGTTCCTGGTGGCGAGGCCGCCGAAGGCGAGGATGAGGCGCGTGTGCTTGACAACGGACGACCAGTCCGTGATGTCGCCCACCACCGGCTGGAACGTTCCGATCACGCGCGGAAGGATGTATTGCGCCGCCCCGAAGCTGTAATTGCCCACCTGGTCGACGCAGCCGCCGCCGAGAAACAGGAACCGCCGCAGCAGGCTGCGGGCATGGTGCACGCGACCCGCCGAGGACCAGCCGTAGGAGCCGCCGAGGATCGCGGTGTTGCCGAACTCCTTGCGCACGCGCACCAGCTCGTCCGCTACGGCCTCGAGCGCTTCATCCCAGGACACTTCGTGGAAGCGGTCGCTGCCGGTACGCTCCTTGCCCTCGCGCCAGCCGTCGCGAATGGCGGGACGCGCGATGCGCAGCGGCGAGTGCACCATCGCCGGGATGGCATTGAGCATGTCGGACGGCGCCGGATCGCGCGCGAACGGCTCGCAGCCGACGACGCGGCCGTTCTCGACCAGCGCCGTGAAGGCGCCCCAATGGGCCAGCGAAGGAAAGCGCGCGACGGTCATGACAGGTCCGGCTCGCTGTGGGCTAGTGTGGCGGATTCGACGTCGGCAGAATGAGCCTTTTGTGCACGAGACTCAACCGGTCCGAGGTACGGTCGGCAGCGGCGCTGTTTCACCTTCGACCGCTTCGAGCCGAGCAGCAAAGCGCCGCGCGGCTTGCGCGCTCCTCGGTCGCCGAAGAAATTGCGCTGTCTGGAGGATAGTTCGGTCTTGTGCTGTCGATGATTCCATCGCTCTATCAGTGAAAAATCCGCTGCTGCTTCAAGCGCCGCTGCCGGCCTCCGACCAGCCAACCTGCCGCGGCAGACGGATCGTCTTGCCGGAGGGTTTGTCCCATGAAAATTGCACTCGGCGTGCTGACGATCGTCAATATCGCGTTGACTTGCTTCGGCGTGTCGATGGCCGTGATGTCGCCGATGATGTTCGACAGCGGCGGCGACGGGAAGCTGCTGTGGGCGATATTCTGGAGCCTCTGGGTCTTCCCCGTCGTTGCTGTGCTTTGCATGCTTCTGCCCTGGCTGTTTCTGTGGCTGCGATGGCCCCGCACGACCCTGGTCACGTCCGCTGTTCCGCTCGCGTGGATGGTCATCCTCTTCGCGGTCCTCTTCATCTTTTTCTAGCGGCCTGAAAGAATTGGAGCGGGCTGGGTGGGAGCTCTACCGCGACGGCAACGGACCATTGCATGGATTCGGGCATGACGGCTATTGGCGCGGCTTCAACACGATGTATTACAACTATCTGAACGACAACCATACGGTTGTTCTGCTCAGCAACCGCGGAAGCGGCCTCGACTTGGACGCGTTCTGGGAAAAACTGAGCGACCTGATCGGGATCCACGTGAAGGATTAAGGCGCGTGCCGTGCGGTCCCGGCTGCAACAGTGCGCGGTCGCCGCATCAGCAGCAGCAGAAGCGCGGCCGGCAGGCAGATCACCAGCATGAGCTTGAAATCGTCCATATAGGCGATGATCGAGGCCTGCCGCGTGATCTCGACGTTGAGTGCGCTCAAGCCGGGCTGCGTGGCCGTGTTCCAGAAGAGATAGGCACCGCCTGTCTGCAGCATCCGATTGAACGGCGTGACGTGCTCGGCGAGCTGTGCGTGGACGATCTGGGTATTTTGCGCGAGCAGGAAGGACGTGACGGAAATGCCGATGGAGCTTCCGACGTTGCGGACCAGGCTGAGCAAGGCCGTCCCATCGGTCCGCAACTCGGCGGGGAGCGTCGCGAAGGCAATGACCTGAAGCGGAGTGAACACGAAACCAATTCCGGCGCCCTGCAGCAACGTGGTCAACGCGAGCGACCACGCATCGACGTCGGGCGTCCAGCCCATCATTTGCCGCATCGAATTCAGCGATCGTGGCGAAGCCCACCAGCATGAGCAGGCGTGGATCCGCACGGTTGGCCAAGCGCCCGGCGATCAGCATCGCGATCATGGTGCCCGCCCCGCGCGGTGCCATGAGTAGCCCCGCCGTCGCGACCGGATAGCCGCCAAGGGTCTGCAGATAGGGCGCCAGCAGCGCGGAGCTGGCGAGCAAGACCATGCGGATGGCCGACATCACCAGCAGGCCCGCGCTGAAGTTCAAATCGCGGAAGATGCGCGACGGGATGAACCGCCGCTCGGCCAGGATCACGTGCACGACGAACAGATAGAGGCCAAGCCCGGCCAGCGTGGTCTCGATGACGATCTCGGTCGACCCGAACCAGTCTTTTTGCTCGCCGCGATCCAGCATGAGCTGCAATCCGGCGATGCCGATGCTGAGCACGCCGAAGCCGATCCAGTCGAAGGTCGAAGTGCGCTTGCGTTGCCCGTCGTGCAGGAAGAGCCAGAGCCCGGCGATCGCGAGCAGGCCGAACGGCAGGTTGATATAAAACACCCAGCGCCAATCGTAGACGTCGGTGAGGTAGCCGCCGAGCGTGGGACCAATAATGGGTCCGACCATCACGCCCATGCCCCACATCGCCATGGCCGAGCCGCGCTGCTCGGCCGGATAGAGATCGAGCATGGTTGCCTGC
Organism: uncultured Alphaproteobacteria bacterium; assembly: GCA_963758945.1. Classification (GTDB taxonomy): domain Bacteria; phylum Pseudomonadota; class Alphaproteobacteria; order Rhizobiales; family Xanthobacteraceae; genus VAZQ01. The sequence continues at coordinate 103,452 of CAVWXY010000008.1, forward strand.
GACAGCGGCACGAGACCGGCCCCGAAGGCGCCCTGCAGCAGTCGGAACAGCACCATTTGCGTGAGCGTCTCGGCGATGCCGCACAGCATGGACCCGACGGTGAAGCCGGCGAGGCACACCAGGAACAGCGGCTTGCGTCCGAAACGCGCCGACAGCCAGCCGACCGGTGCGGTCATGATCGCGGCCGCGACGATATACGACGTGAGCACCCAGGTGACCTGGTCGGGGGCGGTGGCGAGCGAGCCCTGGATGTACGGCAGCGCCACATTGGCAATGGTGCTGTCGAGGGCCTGCATCAGGGTCGCCAGCATGGCGCACACCGTGATGATCCCGCGGTGGGAATAGAGTGGCTGGCTCGTGGTTACGCTTGACGCCATGACACGATCCCCGCGCCGGCGCACGTTCTGGCGAGTTGGGCATCGGTTCGCGGCGCAGAGCATGCCCCGGTCGACGACACCCCGGAGCGGGTCCCCACTGCGAAATAGCCGGCCAAGCTCGAGCCCATCACAGCAGCTCCGACAATGTGCGGTGATGGCCAGTGTCGATTTCGACGGTCACGCTCATGCCCGCGCGCAGCGGAAGCTGCCCGGACCGGGAATCGATGCGGATCCGAACCGGAATGCGCTGCACCACTTTGACCCAGTTGCCGCTCGCATTTTCGGCCGGGAGGATCGAGAACTCCGAGCCGGTCGCGGGCGCTATGCTCTGCACGGTGCCGGACCACACATGGCCCGGATAGGTATCGACCGCCACGTCGACGTGGTCGCCCGGCTTGACGTAGGTGAGGTCGGTTTCCTTCATTTTCGCGTCGACCCAGACGTCGTCGGTGGAGACGAGCGCGACGGCGCCGGTGTTGGTCAGCGCGGCCGTCTGGGAGACGAGATATGTACCGGGCTGCAGCGCATCGACCTGCGTCACCACGCCGTCGAAGGGCGCGCGCACGATCGTATGATCGAGTTCGCGCTGCGCCTCGTCGACCTGCGCCTTGGCCTGCAGATATTGCGGGTGTTGCACGACCGGAATGTCCGGGTTGCCGGCAAGCTTGGCGAGCTGCACGGCGGCCTGCTGGCGCAACGACTCGAGCGTGCTCTTGTCGGCTTCGAGCGTGAAGCGCGCCTGGTCGTAGTTGGCGCGGGAAACGGCATCGCTGCGCACGAGCGCCGCGTAGCGCTCATAGGTCGCCTGGTCCAATTCGACCTTCGCCTGCTGCGCGGCGGAGTCGCTCAGCATGCGCTTGTAGTCGTCTTTCATCGACTCGATGGTCAGCGCGGTTTGCGCAAGGTTGGCCTTGGCATTGTCGAGGGCGATCTGGAACTGCCGGGGATCGACGCGGAACAGCACGTCGCCGGCCTTGACGAACTGGCCTTCATGCACATCGACCGAGCTGACGATCCCCGAGACGTCGGTCGAGACCATCAGCTTGGCGGCCTGCACATAGGCGTCGTCGGTCGAGGCATAGCGCCCGCCGCGCAGCCAGATGACGCCGGCCGCGACCGCGACAGCAAGAATGCCGCCGACCATGAGGAGCATCCGCAGCCGACGCCGCCCGCGCTGCCTGGCGCGCTTGCGGCCCGGCTGGCGCGGCTCGCGCTCCTCCGGCATGGGCTCGGCCGGCACGATGGGCGGCGATTCCCGCTCGAGACCGTGCCTGATCGCAGGTTCGATCACGTCCGCGGGAGCGGTGCGCGCCGAGCGAGGGTCGATCTGGTCCATCTTGGACATCGCGACGCGCTCCTCACGCGGATGCCGCGGCGGGGCGCCGGCTGTCGTTCAGGTTGTCTTTCATCCCGCGCAAACCAACGACCATGGCGTCCAGGACCGCGGAATCGATGCCTTCCGCCATCACGTCGTGCAGCTTGGCCCGGCAACGTTTGATCTCGCGCAGGAACGGCGCGGCGGCCGGCGTCAGCCGCAATCGCCAGATGCGCCGGTCCGCGGGATCGGTGCGGCGCTCGACCAGCCCGAGCGCCTCCAGGCGATCGATGAGGCGGGCAACCGTGATCGGAGCGACCTCGGCGATGGCGGCGAGCTCGTTCTGGGAGAGGCCGGGCTGGCGCTCCAGCCGCGCCAGGATGATCCATTGGGCGCGGGTCATGCCGTGCTTGCGCGCCATCTGGTCGGCATGCGTGCGCATATGGCGCGCAACGTCATAGAGCAGGACCAGGAAATCGCTCTCGAGTTCGGTCGGCATCGTGCAGGCCCGAGGTTGGGGCCGCGGGCTGGACGCCTTCTCGGCTGCCCGATGTCGGTAGGCGCCGAGCGGATGCGCGCCGCGGCCAGTTTCTAAGCAAGCTTAAGATATGGTCGGCTACGGTTCCGGCCAGAGCCGAGCCGGACGATGCACGCAAGGCTGCCTTGCCGACGGCGCATTATCGGCTCTGGTCGAAGCGTGCGCCTGCTGGTCGAGGCCTGTGCGGCGCCTCGAACAGCGCGATCGCACCACCTGGCTGACTACGATTTCAACTACGCTATTGACTACGTCTTGTGTCTGTGATACCAAGCGCAAATCCCGCTCATCGAGGGCGTCTCCGGAGACGTGCCGAAGGCGGAGCGGGGAGTGGCGTCCTGCGGCCGCGGCTCGTAACCGATGGCCCCGGGAGGTCCGGGACCCCGCCCGCCAGGCACTACGACCTGGCCGCGAGGAGCATCGCTCTACGGATCCGGAGGCAATGCCGGAGATGGAAGCGCGGCCCCCGACCCAAAATCGCCACGGCGAAGCGCCGAGAGGCGAGCGCGTCCCGCTGGACGCGCGCCGCGCCTCGCAAGGCACGGCCGTCGCGCCCGACAAGCGCGACAACGAAATGCTGCGCCGTCTCGGCGCTCCGCCGCCCCTCGGTTGGGGGACGGATGGAAAGAGGAAAGCAAAACCCGGGCGCAGCAACGCGCCGCGGGAACGAAGAAACTTCAGTTGTTTGACATCGTGAAGAGGAAACGACGCGAGCGGCGCATCGGCAACGGCGCGCTCGAAACGCACTCGCGTCGGCGGCAACGCGCTCGGTCCACCCCGAGCGCGCGCCTCGGCGCGCCCTCGGGGCAACGCAGCGGCGCGCGCGTGCGCCGACCTCGAGGCGACCGCGCCAGCCACCGGTCCCTGTATTTTTCCTGTTATTTACAGGAGCGCGTGGTTTGACTGCACCCTTCAGCTGAGACACGAAACTAGAGCCGCAAGCGTTGCGGCCGCCGCGGCGCGCTCGAAGCACCGCGCGCCGGCGGCAACGCGCTCGGGTCCCGGCCGAGCGCGCGAACGATCGCGCCCGTCTCTCGGCTTCCCGCATTGTATTTTGTGTGTTGTTGACAATGGCCGCGGCCGGAAGGGGACGCGAGGGCGAGGCCTCGCCGAGACGCGGCGTTTCCCTAATTGATCGAGATGTTGGCCTCTTTGGCGAGCCTGGTCCAGGTCGCCAACTGGCTCGCCACCAGCGCGCGCATCTCGGCCGGCGTCGTGGCGCGCGGGTCGCCGCCCATCCCTTCGAGCTTGCCCTTCACCTCGGGAACGGCAATGGCACGACGCAGCTCGGCATTGAGCTTGTCGACGATGGGCTTGGGCAGTTTCGCCGGGCCGGCGAGCCCGGTCCAGGAGATGACTTCGAATCCGGGGAGACCCTGCTCTGCAACCGTCGGCACGTCGGGGAAATCGCGCCAGCGGGTCTTGGCGGTGACGGCGAGCGCTCGGAACTCGCCCGAGCGGACACGCGCGCTGATCGGTCCCGACGTCGCCGCGATGAAATCGATGTCGCCCTGCAGAAGGGCGGTGATCGCCGGCGCCTCGCCGCGGTAGGGAATGTGCAGGAACTTGGTCTTGGTCTCGTTGGCCATGAGCTCGACCGTGGTGTGCAGGATCGAGCCGACGCCGGCGGAGCCGTATTTCAGGGCGCCGGGATCCTTGCGTGCCGCGTCGATCAAGTCCGTGAGAGTCTGGAAGCGCGAGTCCTTGCGCACGCAAATGAGGAAAGGATAGAAGCTCGCAACCGAAATCCATTCGAAATCGTCGACGACCTTGTAGTTGACGTTGCGGGACAGCGCGCCGTGCGCCGGATGCGCGCTGGGAACGACCAGGAGCGTGTAGCCGTCCGGATCGCTGCGCGCCACGGCCTCGGCGGCAAGGCTGCCGGCGACGCCGGGCTTGGCTTCGACGATGATCGATTGGCCCAGCCCTTTCGACATCTCGTTGCCCAGCAGCCTCGCGATGATGTCGACGTTCCCGCCCGGCGGGAAGCCGTGCATGAACTTGACCGGGTGATTAGGGTAGTCCTGCGCCGCCGCTGCACTGGTGAGCGCGGCTAGCACCACGAGCACGCCGAAGGCTGTTCTGCTCATTGGATCCTCTCCCGTACGCCGAACACGATCGGCCCGCCACGGGCCCGCGAGGCCGTCCCGCATCAGGTCGCAGCACCTACTCCCGCTGCCTGAGATAGTCCGGGGTCGGCGGCGGACCCCAGATGTCGGTCGGAAATGTCCACACCTTCGGCACCTGCGGCCGGTCGCGATGCCACGGCCGCGGGTCGAAATAGCCCAGCAACTCGTCCAGCATCTTGTCGAGCTCGGTGAACATTTCGATGATCTGGTCGTCGGGATTGCGGTGATAGGTATAAACGTTGTGGCCCGGCCCGTGCCGGCCCGGCCCCCAGATGATCGGGATGTTCTTGCCGCCGAGGAAGTCGCAGGCGGCCTGGACGTGCGCCCAGTCCTTCAGCTCGAAGGCGATGTGGTGCATCTGGGTGCGTTTCCCGCGCACGAAATTCACGGTGTGATGATCCGGGCCGCAGCGCATGAAGACGAACCAGTCCTGGATCCAGTCGGAGACACGAAATCCGAGTACGCGACTGTAGAAGTCGGCATACTGCTTCGGTTCCGGCACCACGAACGCAAGGTGGCCCAACTTCATCGGGCCGATGCCGGCGACCTGCCGGTTATTGCCGATCGGCTTCTGGGCGGCGAACACCTCGCAGACCGTGCCCTTGGGGTCCTCGAACGCCAGCATCCTGGGGATGCCGGGCGTCGGATCGTTGCGCGCCTGGCAGCGCACGCCCTCGGCCTCGATGCCGCGGCGAATCTCGTCGAGATCGGTCTCCGGCGCGACCTGGAAGGCCAGACGCGCGCAGCGGGGGCTGTCGCCCTTTTCGAGCTGGACCGCAAGGTCCCCGAGCTTGGTCGCGAGGAAGGCGCGTCCGTTCTCCCGCTCCGCCAGCGCAAGGCCGGCGATCTCGGTGAAATAGGCGATCTGCCGATCGAGATCCGGCGTCTCGAACGTCGCGTGACTGATGCGCTTGACGTTGATCATGGGGAGCACTCCGAAGCTTGGCGGCGGTTGGTCATTCGGCGAACCGATATCCTCCGGGAGGGCCGGTCTTCGTACAATGCGCATTCTCGCCCCGGCTGCCAAGACCGGCGGCGCTTTCCTGGCATGCCTGCCACGTGCGGCGCCGCAATCGCCTCGTCGGTCAGATCGCGCGCTGCAAAAAAGCCCCAATTCGCTCGATCGCTTCGCGCCCTTCCGGCAGTGGCGCTTCTTCACGGCGCGCAAGGCCAAACGCAGGACCTCAGCTCGCACACTCACCGCTGCACCGCCTGCTCGTCAGCCGCCCACCGGCACCTGCCGACGCCCGGGGTTGAGCGAGAGTGTGAATGCCGCGATAAAGCCCTCGGCTCGTCTCGCGATCGAATCGAGATGGTCCGCCGGCCGGCCGGCGCGCCTCCTTTGGCGGGACAGCGAGCGAGGGAACCATAGGACTTGTCGCAAATGCAGCAGGACTTCGGTTTACCCCACCCGGTGGGACTGCTTGCATTCTATTTTGCCATCGTGGGAAATTGCACAGGCGGTTCGCAGCAGTATGTCCAAATCCAGCCTTGCCCTCGGTAACTTGCGCGGCTTCACCATCCTGATGGTGGTGGCGTTCCATTCCTTCATCGCTTATCTGGGCTCGCAACCCGCTTCGGCGCCGCCTTTCGACAGCCCGCCGTATAGCTGGAGGGCGAACCCGATCATCGACAGCGATCGCTGGTTCGGATTCGATCTGTTCTGTGCCTTCGAATACATTCACCTGATGCAGTTGATGTTCTTTCTGTCCGGCCTGTTCGTTTGGTCCAGTTTGCTTCGCAAAGGCGGGAAGAGATTTCTTTACGACCGCCTCCTGCGCCTCGGTGTGCCATTCGTCGTCGGGCTATATCTGCTGATGCCGCTGGCCTACTATCCGGTCTATCGCGTCACCGCGGTTGATCAGAGTTGGTCAGCATTCTGGACGCACTGGATCGCGTTGCCGTTCTGGCCGAGCGGACCGATGTGGTTCTTGTGGCTCCTGCTGGCGCTCAACATGGCGGCCGCCGGACTCCACGGGTTGATCCCGCGCTCGGGCGAGCTTTTGGGTCGGCTGTCGGCCGGCGCCGGCGCCCATCCGGAGCGGTTCTTCATCGCCTTGGTGAGTGTCTCCGCTTTGGCCTATATCCCCCTGTCCGCGGTTTTTGAGCCCTGGCAATGGCTGCAATTCGGCCCGTTCGCCTTTCAGCCTAGCTTGGCGCCGCAATACGTCGTCTATTTTTTCGCCGGCCTCGGTGTCGGAGCCTATGGGCTCGAGCGCGGTCTGCTCGGGCCGGATGGAATGCTGGCGCGGCGCTGGCCCTTGTGGCTCGTTGGCGCGGCCGCGGCCTTCCTGCTGTGGATCATTCCGACCGCGCTGATCGTGAAGGGAGCAGACGCAGCCCCGGCGGGGCTGCAAACGATCGCCGACCTTGGCTTCGTGCTGTCCGCTGCGTCCGCCTGCTTCGCTCTGGCCGGGATGTTCCTGCGCTTCGCCGCCGCACGTCGGCCGATACTCGGCAGTCTTTCGGAGCACGCCTACGGCATCTATCTCGTCCACTACGTATTCGTGATCTGGCTGCAATACATTTTGATCGGCGCGCCGTTGCTCGCCGTCGCCAAGGCTGCGATCGTGTTTACCTGCGCGCTCGTCCTGAGCTGGGCGACCACCGCTACCGTGTGCCGAATTCCCATCGGCGCACGCCTGATGGGCGGCAAGCGCAGCGAATGGGCGCGCGCGCCCTGAACCGCGATGGAAGCTGGCCGGACCAAGTGGCGCTATGCGGCGTACTTAGCCTCGCGAAGGGTATCTTTCCGCTGGTGTCCCGAGTTCACACTAGGCTGCTGCGCTTCGTTCGCGCCGCAATTGACCGATCGCGCCGTTTGCGAGGCGCCACAAGTCCCGCTCGCCATTCTGGGCCAATCGCGTCAGGTTCTTGGCCAACCCGGTGCGCAATTCGTCCTTGTCGTTGTGTGCGAGTTCGGGATCGGTTCTGACGAACTGCCAAGACTTGTCGAACGCGGCGTCGACGAGATCGGCGATTGCAGGGTCGAGATTTGCCTCCCGTGGCATCAACTCCTCCCCTAGATATTCTTTGTCTTTGTATCTCACGAGAGTGGAGGCCAGTCCAGCGCGGAAGCTTATGCTGCGCTGCCGTATATTGCTGCACTGCCAACGCCGATGTTAGACATCGAGCGGCCCGGTGGCTTTCTTCGTCGGCTTCTTGCCGCCTTGCGCGGGTCGACGATCATCGGTAGCCGATACGGGATTCAGGGCTACGGCAGTGGTCATACCGGACAACAGCGGCTGGCAGCTTCGCGACTGCGAGCAGATTATTACAGGCAATGTCGGGCTGCTGGGTCGCCGGCACTTTTTGATCGGGATCACGCGCCTGCGCAACGAGGCGCTCATTCTGCGCGACACCCTGGACTACGTGGGCAGGCAGGTCGACGCGATCATCGCCTATGAGGACGCGAGTACCGATTCGACGCTGGAAATTCTGCGTCACCATCCGAGCGTCGCGCTGGTGGTGTCAAACGGATCGTGGGAGGAGGACGTCGAGGCGCGTCGGATTGCCGAACGGCGACATCGCGGACTCTTGCTGCAGATCGCGCGTGCGCAGCTCGGGTTCGACTGGATGTTTTGCTTCGATGCGGACGAGCGGGTGACCGGCGACCTGCGAGGCTTCCTGGAAGGGCCGCGCGCGAGCGACTGCGACGGCGTGCAGGTTCGGCTTTTTGATGCCTACATGACGCCCGAGGATCATGCGCCCTATCAACCCGACCGGGAACTGGTGGGATTTCGGCGGTTTTTCGGTCCGGAGGAGAGGGATATTCTGATGCTCTGGCGGAACCGCCGGGAGGTCATCTTCGGGGGACAGCATGCCCGGGAGCCGAGCGGCATCGAACGCGTGCGGACCGAACTTTACTGCCAGCATTACGGCAAGTCGCTGTCGGTCGAGCACTGGGAGGAGACCTGCGACTACTACATCCGGCATTTCCCTTTCGATACCTACGGACGTAAATGGCTCGATCGCAAAGGCCGGGCAATCCATACCCAATCCGATTTCATGCGGCCTCTCTACGAATGGGGTGACGCGCTGTTCGCGAACGCGGTCAAAATCTGACCGCGCAGGAGCGGAAGCCCCCGCGCGGCAATGGCGCCGAAACATCGGCAGGTGGCCGCTTTAGAGCGGTTCGACCGCGACCTTGCGGAATTTGACGACGAGCCCCATGGCGAGGGCGAATGCGCGGGTCGATGCGCGTTGCATGGTGCTCGCCCTGTGCGCAGACGATGTGGCGTTTCCCTGATAGACGATGGCGTTGCCGCCATGCTCCGACGGTTCTTGCCGAGATTTCCCGGTGTCCACGCTGGCGCATATCCTAGGAGTTTTGCGGGCTGCCTGGAAGCCGGACGCAACCGGTGATCCGCGCAGCAATAGACCTTTCCATCGTGCGATGTAGGAGCGCACGGTCTGCGGCCGTTCGGGAGCCTGACAAGCGGGAAGGGCCGACGCTAACATGGGGCATGGTTCTGTTCGAATGGACGCTCGCGCTGCTGCTCGGCGCCGTGCTCGTCGCAAGTCTCGCGCGTCGCCTCGAGGTTCCTTATCCCGCCCTGCTTGCGCTCGCTGGCGCCACACTTGCCTTCCTGCCGTTCGCGCCGTCCATTGAGATCGCACCGGACCTCGCTTTGGCGCTCTTCGTCGCGCCTGTCCTTCTCGATGCGGCGTTCGATACCTCGCCGCGTGACCTCAAGCGCTATGCGCTGTCGCTTGCTTCGTTGGCGTTCGTCGCGGTCGTATTGACGACGGCCGCGGTGGCGCTGGTCGGCTGGAAGATTGCCGGCCTTCCGATCGCCGCCGCCGTCGCCCTCGGCGCGATCGTCGCGCCACCCGACGCCGTGGCCGCGGCGGCCGTGCTCGGCCAGTTCCGCCCGCCGCGCCGGATCGTGGCCGTGTTGCAGAGCGAGAGCCTGCTCAACGATGCGACAGCGCTACTGATCTACCGGTTGGCCGTCATGGCGGCTGCCGGATCGCTCGTGCCGAGCACCGCCGCTCCGATGATGGCGCTCTCGGCGATCGGCAGCCTGGTCGCGGGCTACGGTCTCGCGCGGCTGTTTCTTCTCGCGATCGCGCGGGTGCGCGATCCGGCCAGCGGAACCATCCTGCAGTTCGTCAGTACCTTTGGCGTCTGGATTCTTGCCGAACGGATCGGTCTATCCGCGATCATCACCATGGTGGTCTACGCGATGACGCTGGCGCGTTCCGCGCCGCGGCGCACGCCCGCCCGCAACAGCATCAGTTCCTATTCGGTCTGGGAGACCGCGGTCTTTGTGCTGAATGTGCTTGCCTTCGTCCTGATGGGATTGCAGGTACGGCCGATCCTGGGCCGTTTGACCGAAGAGAGCCGGCTCGAAGCCCTCGCGTTGGGTATCGCCATTCTTGCGACGGTCATACTTGTCCGGCTGGCCTGGGTGCTCGGCTGCGGCGCCGTCATTAGATTTATCAGCCGCTTGCCGCTGCCGCGCGTGCACGCCGAGCAGCCGGATGTTCGCGGCGATCTGCTCATCGGCTGGTGCGGCATGCGCGGCCTCGTCACCCTGGCGACGGCGTTTGGATTGCCGATCGATTTTCCCGGCCGCGATCCGATCCTGCTCACCGCGTTCTGCGTCGTTCTCGGCACGCTCGTGGTGCAGGGCATGACCCTGAAACCGCTGCTGCGGCTTCTCCGCCTCGAAACCGATCGCTCGGTCGAGCAGGAAGTGTCGCGCGGGCGCGTCGCGGTCATGCAGGCGGCATTGGACAGTCTCGACGGCGAGCCGTCGAGCGCCGCCGCGGCGGTTCGCGAGCAATATGCCGCCGCCCGCGCGGTGGCGGAGAATCCCGCCGACCCCCAGGCAGCGACGGATTACGACGATCTGCGTCTGCGCGCCATCAAGAGTTAGCGTCAGGCGCTCGAGCGCCTGCGCGCGCAGGGAGCGATCGGGGACGAGGCTTATCACCGGTTGGAGGAGGAGACCGACTGGGCCGAGCTCGACGCAGCGCCTGCCGGCCATTTCCATCCGCTGACCACGTAACACGGATCAAGCGCGCATCGCGGACGCGCGATGGTCAAGCATCCGCCGGAGCCAGGCCCCGCATCGCGCTCTTCTCGGTAACCCGCAAGACAGGCGTGTTTGCCTCGCGGCGGCGACACGCGTGCCGACATGGAACAGACGGGAATCATCCGGCGCGGGCCAGTCATGGCGAGCGCTTGCCGCGCCGAGCGGCGATCGCTTGCTCGGCGGCCGCGACACCGGTGAGGTAGGCGCCGTGTGCGGTGGAATACTCATGCCGCGAGCACGCCTCGCCGGCGAAGAATAGGCGCTCATCCACCGGCGCGGCGAGAGCCTCGCGGCAGTCGGCCTTGCCCGGCAACGCATAGGAGTAGGAACCTCGGGAGAACGGATCGATGCCCCATGGATGAAGTCGAAGCGGCTTCATCCGGCGGGCGAACCCGCTGCCCAGCAGTGCGACCAGTTCGGCAAGCGCGAAGTCGAAGAACGCATGCTCGCCGCCTGCTTCGAGATCTGCCGCCAGGGATCCCCCGAAATAAGCCTCGATCTGAGGCCGGCCGAAGGGCCGGAAGTGATAGGCTCCCGTCCTGCTCCGGTCGGTGCGGCCGAACAGGCGGCTGTCCTTGTCGAATTCATCGGCACCGGACAACGACAGGAACAATTTGTCCGCAAGCCCAAGGGGCAGGCCGGCGGCGGCTCGGGTTTTCTCGGGCAGGGTCGGGGTAAAGCGGAGCTTCTCTTCGGCGATGAGGGCGCTCGGGAGCGTAATGATGACTGCGTCCGCGGTGATCGCGCCGTCCGCGGTCTCCACCCCCAATCGCCGCCCGCCGCGGTCGATCCGCCGCACCGGGCAACCGAGGACGACCGGCAATCCGGCGCCGTGGGCGGCGATCGTCGCGCCGTACCCCTCGACGACCCGCCAGTTCACGCCGCTGTCGTCGTAGCGGCGGAAATCCCGCGCCGATACCCGGTCAAGTTCCGCCCCGCTTGCGTAGGTGCTGATCGCGTCGATCAAGCCGTTCCAGCGGCCGAATGGCTCGAGGAAGGCCGCGGAGGCAACGTCCGGCTCCCGCTCCGAAAGCGCCTCGCGCCGCTGATGGAACCGTTGCAATGCCTCGAGAAAGGCAGCCTGCTCCGCAAGCGGGAAGCCAACCGGGGCCGAGCGTCGCGTCCAGGGCGGCGGTGTCCGGTCGATCAAGCGGCCTTGCGCCTCCGCGATCTCCCGCCAGGGATTGCGGTCGGCGGAATGCAGCCAGCCGCAGCCGAGATCGATTGGATATCCCGCGCCGTCGTCGATCGTCCATGCCCGTCCGCCCAGCCGCGGCCGCGCCTCGACGATGAGACAATCGATATGGTGGTCCTTAAGCCGCCGGCCCGCGGCGATACCCGCCGCGCCGCCGCCGACAATCACTACCTCGGTATCGCTGCTGGCCACGCGCTTCTGCGATGATTGGACGCTCGATCGAGCAGCCTACAAGGATTGCGATGCTGCGGGGAATGCCATGGTCGCAAGCGTCCTCGGCAGCTGGAGCAAGAAACGGAGGGTAAGCCAAACGCTCATCTGGCACCCGCGCGTTGCCGCGGGCTGCGACGAGGAGGTTCCTGGCGGAAAGCGGTGGCTCGGCCCAGTGCTTGGGGCTGAGAATAGAGGCTAGTAACGACTAGCAGGCACCGAGGCCGAGCCGCGGCAACCGTCTCATCTTCGAATCGAATGCGCGAGTCGTTCTCGGTGGAAACCTAAATGATCGCTTAACAACGGTATCATGGGGCTCGATCGCGGACCCCAGCACGGGAACCCGCTCCGATGCGACGTCGGATTTGCGATGCAGATGGTGGTCCGGCCACGGGCTTCCCGGTGCGGGGCGGTCACTTCGGGCGGATGAAGCCGGGCGTATCCGGGTAGTCCAAATGAACCAAGCCGGCCTGCCGCGCGACTAACCGTAAGGCGCCGCGCGTCTGCGGGCGGCCGAGTGGGGGGACCATGCTCATCCTCAAGTATTTCGTCGTCGTCGGCGCCGCGCTCACTGCCGGGCTCATTGCGCTGAACGCGCACCTGACAGCGCCCGTCCCGGTCAAGCCGGCGGCGGTGCATGCTGCCGTGACGACGGCGCCGCCTCCCGCTGTCGAGCCGGAGCCGGTCGATGCCGCCGTCTCCGCAGCCCCCACGCCGCAAGCACCGGCCAAAGCTGCTCCTTCCTCGCGGCGATCGAGCGCCGGCCATAAGAAGCGACACGCGGGTAGCGCAGCGGTGCGATAGTGCGCCGCGCAGAGCCGCGCTCGCTTCCAGGTCGTCTCCACTTCGAGAGCGAAGCCGGCTGCGGTCCGCAAGGGGATCGACGCCGCTACTGACCGACTTTGACTCGGCGATGCGCCGCGACACCGGCACTGGTGGTATCCGGTAGCACGTGAGCTGATGCCGTCCGGATCCGCCGGGCGAAACCGTGTGGGATTTTTGCAACGTTTTTTATTTTTTTGAACAAGGTCAAAGTCCGGATCCGATTTCGTGTTTCGATGTCGCCGGGTGGCAACAACGGGGGCGTCTCAATGCATCAGTCTACATGGATAGTTCTTCTGCTTCTGATGTTCGGAGAGATTGCTATCCTGGCGTTCGCAGGTTTCGTTCTGTGGTTCGCGGGGGAATTCGGCGACGCGCCCAAATGGAGAAGCTTGCGCGGATCGCGCAAGTTTGGCGGCGGCCGCGGAGCAGGCTGAGCCGCCTCCAGATTCCTTCCGAGCGGCCTCCCGCGCTACGCGACGTGAGCGTTCCGACTTGCGCGCCGCATCGCGAGTGCGCTTGACTCAGCACCGCAGGGTTTCGATGCCGGCGGCCTTCATGAGTTCGGCCAGCCGATTGCGCGCGTAAAACATGCGCGTCTTCACGGTCGCCGCGGGCACACCAATGATGGCGGAGACTTCTTCGACCGATTTTTCGTGGTAGTAGACGAGGTCGATGACCTCGCGGTGCGCGGGCGTGAGGCGCTCGAGGCATTTGCGCAGGACCGCGCCGCGCTTGCTTACATCCAGCCTCTCGTCGACCGCGATTGCCGGGTCCGGAATTGCGTCGACCGCCGCGCCTTCGAGCGGCTGATCGACCCGGCCGCGCAACGCCGACAGCGCCTTGTTGCGGGCAATCGCGAGCAGCCAAGTGGCAAGTCTGGCGCGGTTCTCGAAGCTCGCCGCACGCCGCCACAGCTCGATGAAGACGTCGCTGACGATGTCTTCGGCGGTCTCGCGGCTGGCCACGAGGCGAAACACGAACCGGTACACTCTCTGCTGATGGCGAGCGAACAAGAGCTCAAGCGCATGCCGGTCACCGTGCGCGACCCGCGCGAGAAGGCGTTCGTCCGTTGCATCGGCGTTCGAAAACTCCGCGCCGTAGAGCGTCCGAATTGTCCCGACGGCGTGCGCCGCGATCGAGCGCTCGGCGCCTGCGCCGACACATGCAGCGGCGGCGGCCGCGGGCGCATTGGCTTGGTAGGCATTGGCCATTGGGATCCCCTGTCCCCGTGTTCCAGGCTGCCGTTCCGGCAACCGACATCCCAAGGACGAACGGGCGCCGGCCGATTCGACAGGACGGAAAACTTTTTGTTTGCCTTTCCGCTCAACGGCGTTCGGGTGCGGCCGCAACGTCGCCGCCCGGCAAGCTGTCTTCGGTGAGGCGGTCGAGTTGCATCCCGATGTGAGCGGCTTCCGCCGCGGTATTGGCGAGCGCGATGGCCCGATCGAAGGCAATGCGGGCCTCCTCGACGCGCCCGAGTTGCAGGAGGAGTGCGCCTTTCACCCCGAAGAAATGGAAATAGCCGGAAAGCCTGTGATCCAGCGGCTCGATCATGGCGAGCGCCGCGGCGGGACCGCGAACCTTGGCGACGGCTACCGCACGATTGAGCGTAACAATAGGGGAGGGTTGCAGCCGCTCCAGCGCCGCGTAGAGCAGATCGATCTGCGCCCAGTCTGTATCTTCCGGCCGGGGCGCCCGGGCATGCAGCGCCGCGACGGCCGCCTGTAGCTGATAGGGGCCGGGGCGGTTATGGCGCATCGCGTTATCGATGAGCGCAAGTCCCTCGGCGATCATCTCGCGGTTCCAGCGGCTGCGGTCCTGATCCTCCAGCAGCACGATGCCTCCGTCCGCATCGAAGCGTGCAGGCGCGCGCGCATGCTGCAGGAGCAACAGGGCCGTCAGTCCCAGGATCTCAGGCTCTCCGGGAAACAACCGCAGCAGCAGCCGGGCGAGCCTGATGGCCTCGTGGCAGAGCGGTGCACGGGCAACGGCTGGCCCGTCGTTCGCCGAATATCCCTCGTTGAAGACGAGGTAGATCATGGTCGCGACGGCGGCGAGCCGTTCGGCTCGCTCCGCCGCACCGGGTGTCTCGAACGGAACGTCGGCGGCGGCTATGCGACCTTTGGCTCTGGTGATCCGCTGCTCCATGGCGCTCTCGCTGACCAGGAAAGCGCGCGCGATCTGTTTGACCGACAGGCCGGAGACGATGCGCAGCGCGACCGCGATCTGCTGGGTGGTCGGGAGGTCCGGATGGCAGCAAATGAACAGCAGGCGCAGGATGTCGTCGCGGTAGTCCATGTCGTCGAGCCGTTCAGCCAGCTCGGCTTCGGCGTCGTTGAGATCGGAAATGGTCGCTTCGGCGGGCAGGGCCTCCTGCTTGCCCCGGCGGCGCGCCGCATCGATCGCAATGTTGCGGCCGACGAAGATCAGCCAAGCGGCCGGATCCCGCGGCGGGCCGTTCTCGGGCCAGTGCTGCAGCGCCCGCAGGCAGGCGTCCTGAAACGCCTCCTCGGCGATATCGAGGTCGCGGAAGTAGCGCAGGAGCGCACTGACCGCCCGCGGGCGAGCGGAAGTCAGCGCTGCATAATTTGCCCTTTGCCGGTTCGCGAGCGGTCCCGATCGCCTGGTCGAGGCCCGAACAGGCGACCGCGTAGTAGCCGAGGAGCTGCTCCTTGTCTCGGCGAAAGGCTCGCCGATCAACAGGGCCACGCGGCCCTGTCGCAGCGTGGTCGCGGCGGTCGCCTGCCACAGCCGGGCCGCCGGCCCAAGCCTGTCTTGTTCGGCGAGCTTCTCCTCCGCCACAGGGAGGAGCTTGGCCATGATGGCATCGTCCATCTCCCTGGTCCAGGAACCGACGAGATCTTGGGAATTGTAGCAGCAGTTGGCATGGAGCATGGGGCGGCGCCTCGCTTGTCCCAAGAACGAATGAACGGCGCCGCTGCCGACAAGCGTGGGAAATAAATTGCGCGGCCGGGACTCGACAGTCAAATCGCCGGCACGACCTTCGTGCGGAAGCACGCAGTCAATCCGGAATTTTGCCTTCGTAAATGAAAATCCGCCTGACCTTCTCCCAGAATTCTCCGCCCATGAGAAAGACGCTCACGACGAAAGCCAAATCCATACCAGCGAGAAGGTAGACGCGCGCGTTTCCGCCGGGCATGACAGCGGGGACATACGCGTACAGATAGGCCGGAATCCAGCTGACCAGAATGATCGTGAGGCTCACATAATACCGCCACTTCGATGCCGGCTCGTCGAGCACGGCACGGCGGATGGCGCTCTTCGCCACGTGCGCAAAATATTGGAAGGTTTGCCTTCCCAGCAACGCGACTGCGAGGATGCACAAGACTTCGGGGCCTCCCGCAAGCAAAGCGCCGACCACGAGAGCGGAATGCGCCGTGGAAAGGCCCAGCGCAGGTACCGCAGCGGCACCCAGGGGCATGATCACCGACAGGATCATTGCCGCCACCCCCGCATAAAAGCGCAAGTCTCGCTTGAGCTCTGGCGGCTTCGACGTGCCCGCGGCTTTGTCGTGCTCGCTCACGTGATCGTCCTCGGACCTGCCCCAGCATCGCCTGCCGACGCCATCTCCCGGGGCTGGTGCGAGACTTGCCGATACCGGACACCTCTCATGCTGGCAATGGGCGCGGGGCCGCGCGCCCGCTTGGCGATCGCGGACGAGCCAAGCGCGAAGCGGGGACTCGAGCGCCTCCTATTCTTCCGGAGCGCAGGTGGGGGGCGGCCTCGTTCGTGGCTGCAAACGAGGGCGGTGCCGCCCGTCCGAGGTGAGCCGCCTTCGACTTGGCCGGAAGCCTTGGCTCGACGGCGACGCCGTGGCGGCTCCGTCTCCTTCCCCGTCAGATCCTGCCGAGGAGCACGAGAATGATAATGATGATGACGATGAGGCCGAGACCGCCGGAGGGATAGTACCCCCAGCCGCCGCTGTAGGGCCAAGTCGGCAGGGCGCCGATGAGGAGGAGGATCAGGATAATCAGAAGAATCGTTCCAAGCGACATGGTGCAATGCTCCTTGAGCTTCACTTCTATGAAACGCCGTGCAATTCGATCGAAGTCCCTCTTAGTATCCTGTTTGCAGCACGATCAGCGTCCGCGGAATGCCCGCTCGCTCGCCCTGACCCGCAATCGTTTATCTGGCCCCGGGCGGGAACGGTTCCTCTGGTAGGGGGATGATGATCAATCCTTCATCTTTGGTCTGCATTCAAACGTGGCAGACGCGCACAAGTTCCGACCCCGCGCGGCGAATTCGCGGGCGTGGCCGGCAGACGAAGGCATCGGTGCTGGCCGTGCGACCGGCGCCGGCGCTGTCCCCACGAAGCGCGTGGCGTCACCTCTCCGTGGCGATCCGGGATCGCCGGGATGGCAACGCGCCCGCCCCCGACGTGAAGTATCCGATCGTTACTTCACGTCCGGATAAAGCCCGGAGGCTTTCACCACGGAAAGCCCCTCGGCGCGGTCGGCTTCGAGCTCACGGGCGAACTGCTCCGGCGAGTTCAATACCGGGGTCAGGCCGCGGCTGATCATGTGCCTTTGCTGAAAGTCGGGCTTCGATGCGATCGTGACGATTGCATGGTTCAGCTTGTCGATGATCGGCTTTGGCGTGCCGGTCGGCGCATAGATGCCGAAGAAGGTGGCCATGAGGTGCTCTTTGTAGCCGATCTCCTTGAACGTCGGAATGTCGGGAGCGAGCGGCGAGCGCTTGTCGCCGTCGACGGCCAGGCCGATGATCTTTCCGTCGCGGATGAATTGGATCAGATTGCCAATGCCGAAAATCGCGATCGGCGTCGTGCCGCTGAGCATGTTGTTGACGGCGTCGCCGCCCCCCTTGAAGGGCACACGCACGAAGTCGGTCCCGTGCTTCTTGTTGAAGTCCTCCATGAACGCGACTTTCGACAGCGAGGGCGCCATATAGTTGAGCGTCTTGGGCCTGGCCCTCGCTTGCGCCGCCAACTCGTCGAAGGACTTGGCGTTGAGCGACGCGTTCACCGCGAAAACCTGCGTCAGGTAGAACGCCCTCGTAATTGGGACCAGGCTCTTCTTCGGATCGAAGCCCGTATTCGGGAAGATGATCGGATTGATCACGATCGGCTCGGTCGGGAGAATGCAGATCGTGTAGCCGTCGGGCGCCGCTTCGCCGCAGGCGCGCGCGCCGATCGAGCCCGCTCCACCCATTCGGTCTTCGACCACGACGGCCGCGCCGAGCACAGGCCCCATCTCGTCGGCGAGCGCGCGCATGAAAATGTCGCTCAACCCGCCGGGGCCTTGCGACGCAATGGCGCGGATCGACCTGGACGGGTAATCCTCTGCGATGGAAGGCGCCGCCGAGGCGGTCAGCAGAAGAAGAGTCGCGAGTATTCGATACCAGCCGCGCATGTCATTCCTCCCGATGGCTTATTGTTGGTGTGCGCAACAATGCCGCGGCGGGCCGAGGACAGCAAGCCGCGCACGCGCGGTGCGGCATCATGGTCCGGCGCAAACTCGTTGCCTGTCCTGGTCGGAAAAGCCAAAGCCGGGCGGAGGGGTGCCGACAGCCCTGGCTGCGTTCACAATTCTCGGTCGACACCAACAGGCTTGTTCCTGCGATCGGCGCCATTAGTGTTGTGCGACCGGGAAGCGCGACGGGGACGGGGAGGGAAGGCGTGTCCAACCACCAAATGAAGGTCGAAAAAGGCATCACCGTCACCATGCGCGACGGGGTCCGCATCTCGCTTTGTGTCTACCGGCCGGACGCCGCGGGCCGTTTCCCGACGCTGTTTGCGGCCTCGCCCTATCAGTACGAGATGGACGAGGTACCGGCCTATCCGCTGTTCCTCTGGCGCGAGACCGGCCCGGTCGAATGGTATGTCGGCCAAGGCTACGCCTATGTCCACGCCGACGTGCGCGGCTCGGGCCGCTCCGAAGGCGAGTTCGAGTTCATGGGGCTCAACGAGCAGCGCGATTATCTCGAACTGATTGCCTGGATCATCAGCCAAGACTGGAGCAACGGCCGCGTCGGCGGCATCGGCCAGTCGTACTATGCGATGGCGCAATGGCTGATGGCGACCTACAACCCGCCGGGGCTCGCCTGCATCGCGCCCTACGACGGTCTCGTCGATCAGTATCGCGGATCGAACTACCACGGCGGCATCTACTGCAGCTATCGTTCGGTCTGGTACACGACGCTGCGCGCCGACAATCAGCACCGCCTGGCCGGCCGGCACGGCCGGCCGCCGATGACATTCGATCTCGTCGGCGCCATCATCGACCACCCGCTGGACGACGAATTCTGGCGCGAGCGTTCTCCCTACTGGCGGCTCGACAAGATCAAGTGCCCGGTGCTCTCGATCGGGCACTGGGGCAAGATGGGCCTGCACCTGCGCGGCAACATCCTCGGCTACGAGGAGGTCAAGGCGCCGAAGAAGCTCGTGGTCACCGGAGCCCGCAACACGTTCGAAGCGCACCGCATGTTCGATCAGGTCGATTTTCATGAGAAGGAACTGCTGCCATTCTACGACCTCCATCTCAAGGGGGTGAACAACGGCTTCATGGGCGTCGAACCGGTGAAGGTTTTCGTGCGTGGCGCCAATATCTGGCGCGCGGAGGAGGAATGGCCGCCGAAACGCGCAAACACGGTTCCTTACTACCTGCGCAAGGGCCCGTCGGGCAGCGTCATCTCGCTCAACGACGGCGGGCTGTCCACCGAGAAGCCCGCCGCGGGCGAGGCTCCAACGAGCTACACCTATCCGGACTGGGAATGGGTCAATGGCGTTGCGGTCATCGGCCCGGATGGACGGGTGGACCCGGCACGGCGTGTGCTGACCTTCACCAGCGCGCCGCTCGAGGCCGATCTCGAAGTCACCGGGCCGATCGTGCTCAAGCTCTACGCCTCATCGAGCGCGATCGACACCCAGTTCATCGTCAAGCTCACCGACCAGCACCCGCAGGATACGGCAGCGCGCGCCAAGGGGGAGCAGCCGGCATATACGCCGGTATCAAAGGGGTGGTTGAAGGCCTCGCATCGCGAGAAGGACCTGCAACGGTGGACGGACACGCGCCCGTTCTACGCGCACACCAATCCGCAGCCGATCACACCGGGCGAAATCTACGAGTTCGACATCGAGGTGCTGCCGATCTCCTACATGTTCAAGAAGGGGCATCGTGTCCGGCTCGAGCTCGCCAACGGCGACTCGCCCGCGACCGATGGGGCGTTCTCGCATCCCTATCACCCGGCGCTGATGGGCACCGACACGATCCATCACGATGGGGCGCACGCTTCGTGCATCATGCTGCCGGTGATCCCGGCGGGGTGATGCGAGCCGTCCATCGCAGGGACGAAGCGCCCGCGCGAGCAATCGATCCGCGCGCGACGATGCGGCCCTAACCGGAGCTTCCGGTGTAGCTGCGCACCGCCAGGCGCGCGCTCGCCGCGCCCAGCCCTGCCGCGCTCCTGCGGTAGCGGTGCAGCTGGTCCTTCACCAAGCCGAAGCTGCAAAGCGCGAGGCTCGACCACACGGCTGCGCTGAAATAGAGCGACATCCAGGCAATCTCATCCTTCCATTGCCTAAAGTCGTGCGTGACAGCCCAACGCGTGCTCACGTCGTGGAGACCCCCGATGATACCGAGGAGCTGCTTTCCGTTGGTCAGGTCCGCTTGCCATCGGTCGAAATACATCGGCACGTCGACCATGACGAGGAACGCCAGATAGCAAGCGATGCCCGCAACAGCTGTGCCGATTGCGAGCTGAATGATGCCGCGGAACTCGTGCAGGAGCCGTAGCAGAGCGACCGCGATGAGCAGGAAGGTCACCGTCCAGATCGAGTTTTCGAGCGTGTTGCCGAGGTAGCTCGTCGTGATCACGGCGTACCATGAGCAGCACTCCGCAAGGATGATCAGCGGAACGATGGCGCTCGAAATGGAGCGGGCCATATCCGATCTTGCCAAGTTCGCGAGGTAGCGCACGACGAGAGCCCACTGGATCGCAAAACAGATCTCCGCCACCGTCGCCACCGACCGGCCGACCAGGACGCTCGAGAGCCACGTGTCGAAAAGACAGATCCGCTGCACATCGGCGCGCGGGAGTACCGATCGGAAGGCGCAGCCGAAGACATAGGCCGCGCACAGCAGAACCATGAGCTCGATACGGAACGCGCCGCGCTGAGGGCCCCATGTCCTGCTGCGGAAATACCGATGCAGCAGGAGCCAAAGGGCGATGTTTGCGGCGCTGACGACGAGCAGGAAGCCCCACCAGATCGCCACCGGATTCGACCAGGCCAGCCAGCCCAAAAGCATGCGCTGCTCCCTCCTGTCATCGAGCCCTCATCCGACTGTAACAATTCTGACACGAACGCGGCGGCGATTGGAGTGGTTACCAGGCAGAAACGCGCACCAGCGGCGGGCGGATTGGCACAGCGGAGTCCGCCGTCATTGGCATCGCCTCCGCAGAACCATGGCGCCCGAACGCGCCCCAAGTCTGGCTTGCCTTCCTTCTTTCTCTTCGATATCCAGCGCCTTGGATCGTCACGAAACCGTCACAATCGATTTTCGGGTCGCGGTCGCGAGTGCTTCATGCGGTCGGGGGGCGAATGAGTTTTGAGATCGAACGCAAGTTCCTCGTTCGCGGAGACGACTGGCAAAAGCTTGCGACCGGACAGATCAGCATTCGGCAGGCCTACCTGGCCTTCGCCGGGAAGGCGTCGATCCGAGTCCGCATCAAGGGTGATGGCGCCGCGACGCTGAGCATCAAATCGCGCCCCGTCGATCTGCGCCGGCTGGAACTGGAATACGCTATTCCGGTCTTGGAGGCCGAGGCGCTGATACAGCTGCGGCAAGGCTCCATCATCGAGAAGGTGCGCCACCTGGTGCCGTGGGGAGAGCTCGTCTGGGAGGTCGACGTGTTTTCCGGCGAGAACCTGGGCCTCGTGATCGCCGAAATCGAATTGCGCGACGAGCATCAGCACGTCGAATTGCCGGCGTGGATCGGGCCGGAAGTCACGGGGCAGCCGCAATACTACAACAGCTCCTTGGTGCAACACCCCTTCGGCGCGCGGGCGCGCCAGGACGCGTCGACGCCGATCGAAAAGCTGGCCTGAACGGCGCGAGCGTTCGTGCCCGCTTTACCACTGACAGGGTCGCGCGAGCACGCGTTCGGATGACGCGTCAGCGGTTCGCCCTCAAGGGCATGCGCCGCTCAACAAAATTTTGAACGCGTCCCACGAGGAGCGCCGGCGCGGACACCGCAAGCAGTCGATCAGGCCGACCATCCGGCTGCTGCCGACGATAGTACCGATGGTCGTGACCACGACATGGGCGGCGCGCGGCTCGCGTTCGCTTGGGTCAAACGACACGCTTGGCATGTCCACGCCGCGATCGAACGGGACAAGAGCGGAGGCAGCCTGCATAATCGGACACCCGCCGCCCGCCAACGCCAGGACTGAGACCGCAGGATGAACTTTCCCAAGCCCCCCATCGGCATGCTGCCGACCGACCGTCTCGACTATTCCGCCATCGTCAATCGCGAGCCGCTCAAGCTGCCGGACGGTGCGCGCATGGTGGTCTGGACCATCACCAATGTGGAGGACTGGGATCCGACGCAGGCGATGCCACGCACGGTGCTCACCCCGCCCGCCGGCGGCTCGCCGATGCCGGACATCCCCAACTGGTGCTGGCATGAATACGGCAACCGAGTTCGGCTTTTGGCGCTTGCTGCAGGTATACGACGAGTTCAAGATCCCGGGGGTCATGAACATCAACGGCGTCGCCGTGGACGCTTTTCCCGATATCGTGCAGGCCTGCGCCGCGCGCGGATGGGAGTTCGTCGGCCACGGCTATACCCAGCGCAACATGCAGAAGGTCGAAGACGAGCGCGCCGACATCCGCCGGAGCGCCGAGGTCATCGCGACGGCGACCGGCAAGCGGCCGCGCGGATGGCTCGGGCCCGGCCTGACCGAGACCTGGGAGACCCCCGATATCCTGGCCGAGGAAGGCTACGATTACGTCGCCGACTGGGTGCTCGACGACCAGCCGGCATGGCTCAAGACGCGCGGCAAGCCGATCCTGAACATTCCCTACACCCAGGAGTGCAACGACGTGGCCATGATGCTGATCCAGCATCACAAGGCGTCGGAATTCTATGAACGTGCCATGGACCAGTTCGAGCAGATCCACGCCGATGCCGCCGATTCGGCGCGCGTGATGGCGATCTCGGTGCATCCCTACATCATGGGCGCGCCGCACCGGACGAAATATTTCCGCAAGATCTTCGAGAATATTCGCAAGCGCGCCGACGTGCTGTTCTGGACCGGCGAGCAGATCGCGGATTGGTATCGCAAGACCGGCCCGAAGGCGCCGTGACCGCCGGTACGATGGCTGCGTCGTCTTGCGCCCCGCGTCGGCAGCACGTCATGATGGCGAATGGCTCGCGATGCGGAACGGATCGTCGATCTCTATGACCGGCACGCCGCCGTTTGGGACGCGGATCGTACCAAGAGCCTCTTCGAGAAGACGTGGCTCGATCGATTTCTCGTCCTGTTGCCGGCCGGCGGTTCGATCCTCGATATCGGCTGCGGATCCGCCGAGCCGATCGCGCGCTACTTCATCGAGGCGGGATACGATGTGACGGGCGCGGATTCCTCGCCCGCCATGATCGGCATCTGCAAGCGACGCTTTCCGGCCCACGGCTGGGAGGTCGCGGACATGTGCACGTTGTTCCTCGGCCGGCGCTTCGCCGGCATTCTCGCATGGGACAGTTTCTTCCATCTCACCTGCGATGATCAGCGCAGGATGTTTCCCGTCTTCCGGGTGCATGCCGCGCCGAAGGCGGCCCTCATGTTCACCAGCGGGCCCGCGCATGGGGAGGCGATCGGCAGCTATCGCGGCGAGTTGCTCTACCATGCCAGCCTGGACGACGCCGAGTATCGCGCGCTGCTCGACGAATTCGGCTTCGAGGTCGTTTCGTATCTCGCCGAGGACGCTTCGTGCGGCGGGCATACGGTCTGGCTGGCCCGCCTCAGGTCGTGAACGTGATGCGATTTCACCAGCCGCCCACCATCGCACGCCGGCACGTCCTGCGCGGCCTGGCCGCTGCCGCAGGGCTTGTCGCCCAGCGTCGCGCTCGCGCCCAAGCCGAGACCAGCGTGCGCCTCGCCGTCCCCTATGCTGATGCGGGCCGACCGATCGCGGCGGGCTTCGTCGGGCTCAGCTACGAATTCCGCCATCCTTCCCGCCGGCGATTATTTCGCGCCCGACAACGCGTCCGTGCTCGGGCTCGTCCGCGCGCTCGGCGCAGACGGCGTGATCCGCATCGGCGGCAATACCAGCGAGCGCACCGTCTGGCGACCAGGCGACGAGCCGGCTGTGCCAGGGAGCGTCGTCATCAGACCAGAGAGCATCGATCGCCTCGCCGCGGCCCTGCGTATCCTCGGCTGGAAACTCGTCTACGGGCTCAACCTTGCCCGCGGAACGCCCGAGGAGGCCGCCGCGGAGGCCGCCTATGTGGCGCGCGCCGTCGGCGCCAATCTGCTGGCGTTCCAGATCGGCAACGAGCCGGATGGGTTCGGCCGCTGGACCGCCGCGCGGTCCGCGACCTACGACGCGGCGACGTATCTTTCGGAGTGGCGCAAGTTCCACGCGGCGATCCGCGCGCGCCTTCCCGACGCGCGCTTCGCCGGTCCCGACGTCGCTGCCGCCACCGATTGGGTGGGCGCCTTCGCCGCGGCGCGGCCCGCGGGGCTCATGCTGTTGACGCGGCATTACTACGCCGACGGTCCGGCCGGCGCGCCGCACGTGACGCTGGCGAGATTGCTGCGCTCGGGCGGCCAGCTCGCGCCCGTGCTGGAAGAGCTCGCGCGCTATGGCCGCACCTATCGGCTGCGCTGGCGGATCGTCGAGGCGAACTCCGTCTACGACGAAGGTCAGGCAAGAGTCAGCGACACGCTGGGGGCGGCGCTGTGGGGCCTCGAGCTCATGTTCCAGGCGGCCGCGGCCGGCGCCGCCGGCGTCAATTTCCATGCCGGCGTTCACAACCGCCGTCCCGCCGAGGACAAGGCCTATACGCCCATTGCCCGCGACGGGGCCGGCCGCTGGCGTGCGCGGCCGCTCTATTATGGCATGCTGATGTTCGCGCAGGCGGCGCGCGGCACGCTCCTTCCGGTGCGCCTCGCGGCGCAGATGCGCGAGCTCGGCGCATTTGCCGTGCGCGCGCCGGAGGGAGGCTTGCGGGTCTGCCTGATCAACAAGGATTTCAACCGCGGCGCGCGCGTGACGATCAGTGCAGGGCGCGCTTTCGCCGGTTCCTCGGTCATGCGGCTGGTCGGGCCGGCCGCCGATGCCACCGCGGGCACCACGCTCGGCGGCGCGGAGGTCGACGATTTCGGCCGCTGGGTGCCCGCAACGCACGAGTTGGCGCACGCGGTCGGCGGCGAATTCACGGTCGATGTGCCTCCGACGAGCGCCGCGCTGGTGTCGCTGTCCGATTGACGCGCGCCTGCTGTGCTGGGGGCGGCTCGCCCTCCCGCGACGACTGTGCCGCGTCGCCGCTGGCGCCCCGCAACCGCGCGTGGGATCAGGGGCGAAAGTTGCACTGCGAGCGCACCAGCGCGCTGGTGTTGGACTTGTAGAATTGCCAAGGTCTAAAGCAGCGCCTGCAGCTCGCGCAGCTCGCCCTCGTTGAGATCGGAGACGGCCCAGAATGTCATGCCGGTCCGCTGCCACGAGACGAGGTTGTAGCCGTCGAGCCGGGTCGCCGACGGCGGCGCCGGGTCGCCCCCGGCCGGCCAAATGAACACGCTCACCCGGTGCAGCCGCCGCTGATAGACCAGCGCCGCGACGCGGCGGCCGCCGACATAGTCGAGCCGCCCGCCCGCGAGCGCAAAACCCTCGGCCGAGAGGTCCTTGACCACCGGCGAGAATTCGAGCCGCCCGGCGAACCACGGCTTCACGGTGTGGGTGTCGAGGGAGGCGATCTGCACGGCATTGTCCTGCAGCAGCGCGCGCATATGGGCGGCGAGCACGTCGCGCGCCAGCGCATTATGGGTGTCCGCGCCGTGCACCCACCACCAGGTGCCTGCAATGCAAACGATGCAGGCCGCGAGCACCACCGCCGCCTGCCGCAGGTAGGGCTGAAAGCCCTGGCTCAGGCGGCCGGCGATCCCCGCCCACCATGCTTCCCCCACGTGCGCGGGCACGGGCGCGGCGTCCTGGGCGGCGGCTTCGACGGCCAGCCCCGCGCGCACGCGATCGAGCAGCATTTTCGGCGCCCCTTCGCGCACCGGCGCGAGCTGGCCTCGCAGGCTGGTGAGTTCGTCGCGATAGCGTGCGCAATCGGGACAGCTCGCCGCATGCGCGATGAGCGCACGGCGCTCGTCGTTCGCAAGCTCGCCGTCGAGCAGCGGCCCGATGCGATCGCGGGCGTGGTCACAGCGCATCTTTGTCCTCCTTCGCGATCGAGTGGGCCAGCCGCTCCCTGAGTTGATCGCGCGCGCGGGCGAGGCGCGACATGACGGTGCCGATCGGCGTGCTCGTCACCTTGGCGATGTCCCGATAGCTCAGGCCTTCGAGCTCGCGCAGCACGATCGCCTCGCGAAAGGCCGGCGGCAGCTCGGCGAGCGCTGCGCGCACCAGCGCCTGCTCGGCGCGGCCGACCAGCACGTCCTCCGCGGACGGATCCTCGCTGGCCAGCTCCATGACCGGCGCATCGCTGTCGTCGCGCCCCGACAAGGCGCCCTCGATCGAGATGACGTTGGCCGTCCGTTTGCGCACCGACAGCCAGCGGTAGGCGACGTTGCGGACGATGGCGAGAAGCCATGGCCTGACGTCCTCGCCGGTGAGCGTGTCCAATGCCTTGAAGGCGCGCAGATACGCGTCCTGCACGACGTCTTCGGCGTCGTCCCGGTTGCGCACGAGCCAATAGGCGAGATTGTAGGCCGCATCCATGTGCGCGAGCGCCATCCGTTCGAACTCGTGCAGCCTGTGCATGCGGTCGGCCCGGTCCATTCGACATACAACTCCGCGCGCCCGCGCTTTATTCCCGGTCCCCGCAACATCGGCGAGGCTGGGCTGCGGCGCGCGGGGCGCGGGAATAAACCGCGGACGCGCTGAATCTCCCTCGCCGAGGCTGCGCCCACGACGTTCCGCGCGGGCGCAATATACCTCGATGCATGGAGAGATTCGATGCTCGACCCGTCGCGTCGCCACAACATTGGCCACGAGATATCGCGTCATGGCCGCCGCCGGTTGCCGCACATGCAGCGCGCTGTTATTGTTTTGGCGCCGACGGCACTGGCGTGCCGCAGAGATATCGTTCGCGAGCAGGGACGATGGCTGAGCGGACGACGGATGTTCAAACCCATTGGACGCGGCCCGGCGTGCTTGCGCGTATCGATGCCGCGCTGGCCGAGCTGGGGCACGATCCGCAAAAGATCGACCCGGAGATTCTCGCCGCCGTCGAGCATCTCCATTCCGGCGGCTTGGCAACCACCCGCGACCAGGTCGAGCGGATCGCGCTCACGCGCGACAGCCGTGTGCTCGACATCGGCTGCGGCATCGGTGGGCCGGCGCGCTACCTCGCGCACCGGTACGGCTGCCGCGTCGACGGCATTGATCTGACCCCCGAGCTGATCGAGACCGGCCGCCTGCTGACCGAGCGCTGCGGCCTGGCGGATCGCGTCGTGCTGCAGCTCGGAAACGCGCTCGACCTGCCTTATCCCGACCGGACCTTCGACGTGGCCTGGTGCCAGAACGTCACCATGAATATCGCGGACAAGGCGCGTCTCCTCGCCGGCGTCTACCGGGTGCTCAAGCCGGGCGGGCTGTTCACGTCGACCGAGTTTTCGATCGGGCCTGGCGGCGACATCATTTTTCCGGTGCCCTGGGCCTACGACGCCTCGATCAGTTTCCTCGATCCCGAGAACGTGATGCGCGCCCAGTTTCGAACCGCCGGGTTCCGCGTACGCGAGTGGATCGATTACTCCGACACGGTGATCCGCAACTACGAGCGCATGCTGCGCTCGCCGCCCGGCAAGCTGACGGTCCGGCTGGTCTTCGGCGACGACGCGCAGGAACGGCAGCGCAACGTACAGCGCAACCTGAGCGAACGCCGCGTCATCTATTGGATGATCGTCGCAGAGCGCCCCGGCCAGGGCGTCCCCAGGGCTCGCCCGGCCTGACTTTCGGATCGCACTCCCTACCTGCTCGACCGCACGTGGCGTCCGGCCATGCCTCCGCGCGCACGCCGTCGAGGCGCGGCAAATCGGAAAATTGTGATGGCCGTCACAGCCCGCCGGGAGCGCCGCCGCCTAAGACCGACGGCTGGGGATGGGGAGCAGCAACCGGCCGAGCAGGCCGTGAAAGGAGAATGCGATGCGCACCCTGACCAAGCTGGCGTGTCCACTGACGATCCTGGCGACGTTCGCCTTTGCCTCCGCCCCGGCGCATGCCCAGTTCGAGGGCACGGGCGATCAGATGGCGCAATTTGCGCCGATGATCGAGCAGTTCGCCCCGATGCTCGAGCAGTTTGCACCGATGATGCAGAAGATGCAGGGCAAGCTCGGCAAGAAGGGCACCGCCCAGATGATGCAGATGGTCGGGCCGATGATGACCATGATGTCGTCGGGCGGCGGTGCTGCGCCCGCCGGCGTGCCGGGCCTCGACGGCATCACCGGCATGTTCGGCGACGGTCCGGCGCGGGCGCGCCGGCACAAGTAACCGGCGCAAGTCCAAGAAGAGCATCACCCGCGCCGCGCCTCGGTGCGGCGCGGGTGTGGGCCTTTGCGGTGGCACGCAAGCGCGGCCCGCGTTGTTGAGCCCGAGCGCGGTCGCGTGCGTCTTCCGCTGCGCGCGGCCGACAGGCGATCAGCCGGCCTTGCGGCGCGCGTGCGCGCGTTTCGACGACGGCCGCCGCGCATGCGCCGCGGCCCGGCGCGGCCGGCGGCGACGCGCAGGCCGTTCGCCCTCGACGCTCCGCCGCAGCGCGTCCATGAGGCTCACAACGTTCGAGGGCCGCTCCGCTTTCGGCGCCTCTATCGTCTCGCCCTTTCGCTTCTTCGCGATCAGCTCTTTGAGCGCGCTTTCGTAGCGGTCTTCGAACCGCTTGGGCTCGAAATGCCCGGTCTTGGTCTCAACGATGTGCTTAGCGAGGTCCAGCGCTTCCTTGTCCACCTTCAGGTTGGGGATCTCGTCGAAATAGTCGGCCTCGTCGCGCACCTCGTAGGGATACCGCAGCAGCGTCCCCATCAGGCCCTTGCCGCGCGGCTCGAGCGCGATCATGTGCTCGCGCGTCGTCAGCACCATGCGGCCGATCGCCACCTTGTCCGTGTCGGCGATCGCCTCGCGGATGGTCACGTAGGCGTCCTGCCCGGCCTTGCCGTCGGGCGTGATGTAGTAGGGCCGGATGTTGAACAAGGGATCGAGCTCGCTCTTCGGGATGAACTCGACGATCTCGATGGTACGGGTGCCCTCGATCGCCACTGCCTCGAGCTCTTCGTCGGTGACCTCGACATATTGGCCTTTGCCCACTTCGTAGCCCTTGCTGATGTCCTCGCTGTCCACCTCGCGGCCGGTCTCCTCGTCCACTTTTCGGTAGCGGATGCGGTGGCCGGTCTTGCTGTTGATCTGATGGAATCGCACCTTCTCGCGCTCGCCGGTGGCGGGATAGAGCGCGACCGGGCACGACACCAGCGACAGCTCGAGATAGCCCTTCCAATACGCACGCGGCGCCATACGCATACTCCGAAGCAAAACGGGCAACGGCAACTCAACGTGATGTCGCGATGCGCGTTCCCCCGCCGCGCCCGCCGTTGTCCGTTTGTTCCGTTCAAATTGCGCTGGCGCGAACGGGCTTCGCTCCGCCCAGCCGCTCACGAATCGCCAGGGCATGCGCGGCCGTGCTGCGACGATCGGCCTTGCCGGCCGCGGCCCGGCGGGACATGCTGACCTGACCGCGCAAAGCCGAGGGGGTGGGAGCGTCGCGCCGTGAGCATCGAATTCCTGGTCACCTCGTTCGTCGTCATCGTCTCGCCCGGCACCGGCGTTCTGTTCACGCTGGCGGCGGGCATCTCGCGCGGATCGCGGGCGAGCGTGGTGGCGGCGTTCGGCTGCACCATCGGCATCGTCCCGCACATGGCGGCGGCGATCTTGGGGCTGGCGGCGCTCTTGCACACCAGCGCGCTTGCCTTCCACACCTTCAAATATCTCGGCGTCGCCTATCTCCTCTACATGGCCTGGAACACGCTGCGCGAGCATGGGACCTTGCGGGTGGAGCGGGAGGTCGGCGCGCGGTCGGCGGTTCAGGTCACGGTGACCGCCATTCTGATCAATATCCTCAATCCCAAGCTGTCGATTTTCTTCCTGGCCTTCCTGCCCCAGTTCGTGAGCGTCGACGATCCGCATCCGCTGTCCCACATGCTCGCGCTCAGCGCGGTCTTCATGCTGATGACCTTCGTGGTCTTCGTCGGCTACGGGTTGTTCGCGGCTTCCATTCGCGACCACGTGATCTCGCGTCCGGGGGTATTGACCTGGATGCGCCGGACCTTCGCCGGCGCCTTCGTCGTGCTCGGCGCGAGGCTCGCGGTGGCCGATCGCTGACCGACCCGTCCCGCCGGCTCGGCGGGGCCGCAAGCGTGTCGGCGCACGCTACGGTGGCGGGCGGTTGACGTGCGGCGGCCAGTCGCCGATCAAGCCGCGGCGCGTGTACACCATGCGCGGGCGTAACGACCGCACGACGGTGTCGTCCGGCAGTCCGCGTGATCCCGTGGCTGTGGTTGCACCAGCCCCGAGTTGCAGTAGATCAGGACATCCCGGCAGCCTTGGGGGCGCGGATCTGCCCGAGCGCCACGGGCTGGAATGTCTCGCGCCAGCATGGGTTTATGCCACCGTCGTCGGCTCCGTTGGGCCCAAAGACCGGGGGATAGGCGGCGGTCTGTGCGAAATTTAGGCAGTATCTTGCCACCTTTTTGCCATGGTATTGGAGTGCCCTAGGGGCTGCGGAGGGGATTTCCGCATCGGGGGACATAATATGGCCAGAGCTCTCAATGAAATCCTACTGCTGTCTTGCATGGCCGCGTTCGTGACGGGGATTGTGGTCGCGGCCGCTCACCTGCTCGTCTGATCACATCGCGACGGAATATCAGGGCCCGACAGCGCTGCTGTCGGGCCCCTGATTTTTTTCGGAGGTCGAAGCGGCGCGTAGCTGCCGCGCGCTTTACAGCGCATGGCTCGCGCCGCGAGAAGATTGCCTCTTTAGCCGATTCGAATCCGTTCCCGCGGCGGGAGCGGCGGCGCTGCTCGGGGCTGCCGCGGCCTGGTTCGCCGCCTGCGCGGGCGGTGCATGCGCGACGGCGAGCTCACGCCGGACGCGCTGTGGGACTGGCGCAAGCCGGTTCGGCGCGTGTGACGGCGTCGCCGCCGCGCGCCGGCGGCGCGGAGTGCGAAAAGCCCGGCCGCGCGGCCGGGCTTTTCTGGTCTGTCGGGCGGATGGCCGCTTGCCGCGGATCCGGTCAATCCCGCCGTCCCATGCGGCCGATGAACCAGCCGATGCAAAGCGCTGCGACGGCCGTGGTGTAGGGACGCTGCTCGATGGTCCGGCGGACGAAATCCTCGGCATCCGAGGCGCCCCGCCGTACGGCTTGCGCGGCGTCCACGGCGGTGTCTTTGGCCTGGCCGTAGAGATCCTGGGCCGCGCCCGCCACTTGGTTCTTCAATCCTTCGGCCTGACTTTGCGTGTCGCCAGTGACGCGGCCGTAGCCTTCCTGCACCTTGCCGCCGAGATTCCTGGCGGTGCCGATGACGCGATCTTCGTTCATTGTGTTGTCCTCGCTGGGGGGTGTCGTGCCGGTTCAACTCGCCGAGGGGTAATTGGTTCAGCCTGCATCGCACCAACGCCGCGTAAGCTCGCCGGGATGATCGCCGCGCCTCGGGCCATAAATAGCGAAGAGGCGCCGCGAGCGGCGCCTCTCCTGTTCTTGCCGGCGGATTGCCCCGCTAATGGAGCCCGCCGAACAGCCAGATGAGAAGGATAATCGGAATCGGGATTCCGATCAGCCAGAGCAAGATACCGCGACCCATTCTGTTCTCCTCCGTAAGCTTTGCGTACCAACGTCGTTCGCGCGCCAAAGTTCCCGCGCGCCAACCGGCCGTGCGTTGCGCGATGCACTCCCCGGCTCGACCTGCGTTCGATGATCGACCCTCTGCCGGCGTTGCGGCAGCACGCGGCGGACGCTGGAAAGAGGAAGCCGCGGGCTGCTCAAGCCCCGGCGACCACCGGCGCTTGGCTGCGCCGCGTCGGCCCGGCATCGGTGCGCTTGATAACGTTACGTGAATCGCCTGGACAGGGGGTATTCGCCGAAAATATCGAGGGGCCGCCGTTTCGATGGCGCCGGGTCGGCGGCGTGGAGGATCGCGGGCGCGCGGCCGGTATCGGCGCTAGTGTCCCGATTCCGAGGTTCGCATCATTGTGCGCCAGCCTCGTTTGCGAAGTTCGGAACTTGTTGATCTCGTGTGGCTTGGTTCAGAAATCCGCATTTCCGACCCGCCGCAAGGACGATGGGGACTTCTGAACAGCACACTAGGAGCGCGTGGCGACCGCCCCCCGCGGTTTGCTCAACCACACGGCCAGCACCCAGGACACCCAGAGCACGACAAAATACGCAATCAGAAAGACGATCAGGCTCGGGTAGGTGCCCCATTCGTACTCGACGAACAGCCCGAGCAGATAGGCGCCGAAGTCGCCGGCGACCACCAAGGCGAGATAGTAGACGATGAGCAGCACGGGTCCCTCCCGACGACGGCTTGCGGAGCGCTCCCGCGTGGCGGCGGCTGTCGGGCCGAGCGTCGCGGCGGGCCCGCTTTCGTTCCAGTATGCGCCGGATGGGCCATGATTGTCACGCGCTCATCCGCCGACCTGCCGCGCCGCCGCGCGCTTTCTTCCGGGGCAACGCGAATCATATGCGGGTCGTGCGGATGCACGCGCCGCGCGCGGATCGCCGTTTCGAGGCCGAAGGCGCGCCCACGGCGTTCCGGCGGGACGATGCGCCCGAGTTCTGCGGTCATCGCATCGTCCATTCCGCGCGCATGGGCCGAAGGCGCGCGCGGACCGCACGCCGCCGCGCGCCGTAAACGCCGAATCGGCGCCGATGCGAGGGAGCGAAATCGCTCCCGACGCGTTTTGCTCCATTGGTTGGTTTCGAGCAGACGAGCGAGCGGCGCGATGATCAACGATCTCTGGTACAAGAACGCGGTGATCTACTGCCTGTCCGTCGGAACCTACATGGATTCCAACGGCGACGGCATCGGCGATTTCAACGGCTTGGTGCGCCGTCTGGACTATCTGCATGGCCTCGGCGTCACCGCCGTCTGGCTGATGCCGTTCCAGGTCTCGCCTCACCGCGACGGCGGCTACGACGTGTCCGACTACTACGGGGTCGATTCGCGCTACGGCACCATCGGCGATTTCGTCGAGTTCACCCACGGCGCCAGGCAGCGCGGCATGCGCGTGCTCATCGACCTCGTCGTCAACCATACGTCGGACGAACACCCCTGGTTCAAGCAGGCCCGCAAGGATCCCGGTTCGAAATACCGCGATTGGTACGTGTGGTCGAAGAAAAAGCCGCCGCGCGCCAATCAAGGCATGGTGTTTCCCGGGGTGCAGAAGGCGACCTGGAGCTATGATCGGGAGGCGAAGGCCTGGTACTTCCACCGCTTCTACGACTTCCAGCCCGATCTCAACACCTCGCATCCCGAGGTCCAGGCCGAGATCCTCAAGATCATGGGCTTCTGGATCCAGCTGGGCGTTTCCGGCTTCCGCATGGATGCGGTGCCATTCGTCATCGCGACCAAAGGAGCGAAGGTCGCCAAGCCCAGGGAGCAGTACGATATGCTGCGCCGTTTCCGCGAGTTTCTGCAGTGGCGGCAGGGCGACTGCATCGTCCTCGCGGAAGCCAACGTGCTGCCCGAGACCGACATGGAATATTTCGGCGCGGACGGCGACCGTATGCAGATGATGTTCAATTTTCAGGTCAACCAGAACCTGTTCTACGCGCTCGCCGCCGCCGACACGCGGCCCTTGATCAAGGCCATGAAGGCGACCAAGCCGCGGCCGGCCACGGCGCAATGGGGATTGTTCTTGCGCAATCACGACGAGCTCGATCTCGGCCGGCTCACCGAGCAGCAGCGGCAGAAGGTGTTCGCGGCGTTCGGGCCGGCGCCGCAGATGCAGCTCTACGACCGTGGCATCCGCCGGCGGCTTGCGCCCATGCTCGACGGGGATCGCCGCCGGTTGGAGCTCGCCTACAGCCTGATGTTCACGCTGCCCGGCACGCCGGTCCTGCGCTACGGCGACGAGCTCGGCATGGGCGACGACCTGAAACTGCCGGAGCGCACCTGCGCGCGCACGCCCATGCAGTGGTCGAACGAGCCGCACGGCGGGTTCACCAAGAGCGACAAGCCGTACATCCCTGTCATCTCCGAGGGCCCCTACGGGTTCGAGCACATCAACGCCGCGATCCAGCGGCGGCATCCGGACTCGCTGTTGAACTGGACCGAGCGGATCATCCGCATGCGCAAGGAAGTCCCCGAGGTGGGTTGGGGCGACTTCACGGTGATCGAGAGCCGCGACCCGGCGGTCCTCGTGATGCGCTACGACTGGCGCAACAATTGGGTGCTGTTCGTGCACAACCTCGATGCCAAGCCGCACGAGGTGACGTTTTCCGTCGGGCTCGCGGGCGAGCACGCCGAGCACGGCAAGCTGTTGATCAACCTGCTGGCGGAAGACCACAGCCGCGCCGACGAGAGCGGCCGGCACCGGCTCGTGATCGAAGCCTACGGCTATCGCTGGTTCCGCGTCGGCGGGCTGGATTACCTGCTGCGCCGCACCGACATCGACCAGCCGGCAAAGCAGTGAGTTGCGTGGTCGTCGGCCGCGAAACCGGGCCTGCGCCTGCGGCCCCCGCGTCCGGCGAAGGGCATCTGCGACGAGCTTCGCGGCCGGCGAACGGCACGCAGCGCGGACTTTGGTGGCAGACCGGCGTCATCTATCAGGTCTATCCGCGCTCGTTTCAGGACAGCGATGGCGACGGCGTCGGCGATCTGCGCGGGATCGTGCAACGGCTGCCGTATCTGACCGAGCTCGGCGTCGATGCGATCTGGCTCTCGCCGATCTTCCCCTCGCCGATGGCGGACTTCGGGTACGACATCTCGGACTACACCGGCATCGACCCGCTGTTCGGAAGCCTGGACGACTTCGACGCGCTGCTCGCGGCCACCCATGCGCGGGGCCTCAAGATCATTCTCGATCTAGTGCCCAACCACACTTCCGACCGGCACCCCTGGTTTCTGGAGAGCCGCGCCGCGCGCGCAAGCCGCAAGCGCGACTGGTATATCTGGCGGGATCCCGCCGCGGACGGCGGCCCCCCCAACAATTGGCTGTCGGTGTTCGGCGGCAGCGCCTGGCAATACGACGCCGCCAGCGGGCAATACTACTATCACGCCTTTCTCGCCGCCCAGCCCGATCTCAACTGGCGCAACGCCGAGGTGCGCTCCGCCGTCTACGGGGTCATGCGCTTCTGGTTTCGGCGCGGGGTCGACGGCTTCCGCATCGACGTGCTCTGGCACCTGATCAAGGACGGGGAGTTTCGCGACAATCCGCCCAATCCGGGCTTCGGCGCGGCCGATCCGCCGCACCATCGCCTGATCCCGCTCTACACGGCCGACCGGCCGGAGGTGCACGACGTCGTTGCCGAGATGCGGCGCGTGGCCGACGAGTTCCCCGATCGCGTGCTCATCGGCGAAATCTACCTGCCGCTCGAGCGGCTGGTCGCCTATTACGGGCGCGACCTCGCCGGCCTGCACCTGCCGTTCAATTTCAGCCTGCTCAGCGCGTCGTGGCACGCCGCCGAGGTGGCCCGTTTGATCGGCGAATATGAAGCTGCGCTGCCCGCGGGCGGATGGCCCAATTGGGTGCTCGGCAACCACGACCGTCCGCGCATCGCCAGCCGGGTGGGGCCGGAGCAGGCAAGGATCGCGGCTATGTTGCTGCTGACCTTGCGCGGTACCCCGACGATCTATTACGGCGACGAGATCGCCATGCGGCAGGTGGCGATTGCGTCCGACCGGGTGCGCGATCCGCTGGAAAGGAACGTGCCCGGGCGAGGGCTCGGCAGGGACGGCTGCCGTACGCCCATGCGATGGGACGACACGGCGCATGCCGGGTTTTCGTCGACCGATCCGTGGCTGCCCCTGCGCGACGCACCCGACACCGACAATGTCGCCGCCGAGCGGCGCGACAAGAGCTCGATCTATTGGCTCTACCGGCGCTTGATCGATCTGCGGCGCGGACGGGCGGCGTTGCTGTTCGGCGGCTATGGCAGGGTCGTCGCGGACGGCGAGCTTCTCGTTTTCACGCGCGAGCTCGTCCGCGAGCGCATCCTGGTTGCGCTCAATTTCGGCGGCGAACCGGCCACCGCAAGTTTCGCGCCCGGCGAACGGGCGGGACGGGTGCTCGTCTCCTCCGCCGGAGATCGCGAGGGTGAGCTCACGCGCGGCCGCTTGGAGCTGGGCGCGAACGAGGGAGCGGTCGTGGAGCTTTCGGAGCGAGGCGATGGCTGAGCACGCCCGCCGGCAAGGTTGAGGCGCCGGTCCGCCGTCGGCTGGCGTACGGCGCGCAAGTTTTCTCCTCTTGAGCCGGCGACCGCGACTTCGTGCGACGCGCCGATGCGATGGACTCTCGCGCGCGTTGAAGAATAAGCTTCCCGGCCGCGCAGTTGGCGCGCGCCTGCCGCGGGCCCCTGCGAGCGGGACGATCACTCGAAGGAAGCGGCGGCGTGAACGGTGCGCTTAAGCCGATCGATCCGGCCGGCCATCCCGCTCTCAGCGGTGTTTTGGCGCCCGTCGACGATGAGCTGAGCGTGACGGATCTGCCGGTCGTGGGGCGGATTCCCGACGACCTCCGCGGCGTCTACCTGCGCAACGGCCCCAACCCGAAATTCCCGCCGCTCGGCAGCTATACCTACCCGCTGGACGGCGACGGCATGATCCACGGCGTCTGGCTGGAGGACGGCAAGGCGCGCTACCGAAACCGCTACGTGCTGACCAAGGGCCTTGCGGCCGAGATCAGGGCCGGCCGCGCGCTGTGGGGTGGGATCATGACGCCGGCGGCTCCGCCGCCCGAGCTCGCCGGGCCCGACCCCGACCCCGGCGGAGACAAGGTGCTCGCGGACATCAACATCGTCCGGCACGCGCACCGCTTCCTCGCCTTGGGTGAGGGCGTCGCCCCGTACCAGGTGACGCCCGAGCTCGCGACCCTGGGCCGCCATGACTTCGGCGGCGCGCTGCCGCTCGGCATGTGCGCACATCCCAAGATCGATCCGGCGACCGGAGAGATGATCGTGTTCCGCTACGGCCTGGAGGCACCTTTCCTCTACTGGGCCGCTGTCGGGGCGGACGGCACCGTGACGCATCCTCCCGACGTGATCGCGGAAGTCGATCGCGGCTACATGATCCACGACTTCATGATAACCGAGGACTATGTCGTGCTGGTCATCAATCCGGCGACGTTCGATCTCGGCCGCGCGGCGCGCGGCGGAAGTCCGCTCGGCTGGGAGGCCGAGCGCGGCACCCGCATCGCGGTCATCCCGCGGCGCGGCCGCGCGCGCGATGTCCGCTGGGTCAACACCGACGCCTTCTGGTGCTGGCACTACGCCAACGCCTGGCAGGACGGCGGCGAGATCGTCACCTGCTTTCCGTGGTGGAGCCACCTGACCTTCGGCGCGCCGAACGTGCCGGCGACGGGCCGCGTCGCGCGCGCGCGCATCGATCCGGCCGCCGGCACCTTCCGCCTCGACGTGCTCGACGAGCGGCGCACCGAATTCCCGCGCGTCGATGATCGCCGCCAGGGCCGGCGCACCCGCTACGCGGTGTTCTCGCACAAGTCGTCTCAAGCGCTGCCGATGGGCAGCTTCGACGAGCTCTTCCGCTTCGACCTCGCGCGCGCCTCGGTCGAGGTCCACCGCTTCCCGGGCTGGGCCATCGGGGAGGCGGTGTTCGCGCCGAAGGCGGGACGCAGCGAAGAGGAGGCGGGCTACATCCTCACCTTCGCGACCGACACGGTCACGATGGAATCGACCTTCGTCATTCTCGACGCCGAGGACTTCGTCGGCGAACCGGCGGCCGTCGTGAAACTGCCTTGCCGCGTGCCGATGGGGCTGCACGGCAACTGGTATCCGGCCGGTCCCTGACCGTGCCGGGCACGCCCGTTCGTGCCGTCCCGGGTGGGCGACGGGGCAGGGCGAGCGGCGCAAACGAAGAAGGCAACGGCGTTCCATGTTGCGGCTGCTGGTCGGATTCCTGCCTTGGATCGTCGTGGGGGCGCTGGGCGAGCACTCGCTCGTTCTCGCGCTGGTGCTGGCGCTTGCCCTCGCCGCCGTCACCACGTTCCGCCAATTCACCCGCGGAGCGCTCAAGATTTCTGGACACCGTCACGCTCGCATTCTTCCTCTGCATGGTCGTCGCGGTGGTCGGCCTCGGGTGGATGACGCCCGCGACCTACATGTCCCTGCTCGTGAACGTCACCCTGATGGCCATCGCCTGGGGATCGCTGCTGGCCGGCGTCCCCTTCACGATTCAGTACGCGCGGGAATAAGTCGCGCCGGAGTTCTGGCACACGGCCGCCTTCTTGCGCGTCAATCAGGTCATCACCGCCGTCTGGGGCCTCTACTTCTTCGTCTGCGCGCTCATCTCCGTGTACCGGCGGCTCTCGGGCGATTCCGACTTTGCCTGGAGCTACGCATGGGTCGCCCTCGCGCTGCTCGCGACGCTCTTCACGGCCCGTTTTCCGGCCTGGTACAGGACCCGCGCTCTGCGCGCGGCGCCGCAGGGCGCGCCACCGGGTGGAGACTGAGAAGCGGTCCCGCTGAGGTTTGGAGCACAATGGCGCTGCGAGTTAACCTCTCCCCGCAAGCGCGGAGAGGTGGCGCCTGCGGCACTGTCGCGCCGGCCCGCGAGGTCGTGCCGCGGTCGCGCGATCGGGGGCCGACGGAGAGCCGCGCGCGCCGGCCGATCCTGTGGAGCTCTGCGATGTTCGGTGGATTCGATATCTCGGTGGTCGACGTCGGAGAAACGACGATCTTCATCCGTCGCAAGGGAAGCGGCCGGCCGTTGCTGTTGCTGCACGGATTCCCGCAGACGCATCTGATGTGGCATCGCGTTGCGCCGGGCTTGGCGGACGACTTCACCGTCGTCTGCGCCGATCTGCGCGGTTACGGATCGAGCGGCAAGCCGCCGTCGCAGCCGGATCACGCGCCCTACGCCAAGCGCGCGATGGCGCTCGATATGGTTCGCATGATGGAAGCGCAGGGGTTTTCGCGCTTTTGCGTGGCGGGACACGATCGCGGGGGGCGCGTCGCCTATCGGATGGCGCTCGACCACGCGGACCGCCTCGAACGCCTTGCCGTTCTGGATATCGTTCCGACCGGCGAAGCCTTCCGCCGCGCCGATGCCCGGTTCGCCCTGGATTACTGGCCCTGGTCGCTGCTGGCGCAGCCGGAGCCGCTGCCCGAACGGTTGATCGCGGCGGATCCCGAGGCCTTCGTGGACGACGCGCTCGGCGGATGGGGCTCGGACGGGACGAGCTTTCCGCCGCCGGTTCGCGCGGCCTATATCGACGCGCTGCGGGATCCGCGGGCGGGGCACGCGATCTGCGAGGAATATCGGGCCGCCACCGGCATCGACTTGGCGAGCGATACCGAGGATCGCCGGGCGGGCCGTCGCATCTCGTGTCCGGTGCTCGTGCTGTGGAGCGCGGGGAGCGGTCTCGACAAGTGGTATGAAGACGCCGGCGGGCCGTTGGGCATCTGGCGGGATTGGGCCGCCGACGTCACGGGCCGCGCGATGTCCGGCGGTCATTTCTTTCCCGAGCAGAACGCCGCCGAAACGCTATCGGAGCTGCGCTCGTTCTTCGGCGCCCGCAACTCGTAGGGTTGGTTGAGCCTCGAGCGCGCTCATGCGCGTGTTTCGACGCGGCAGGCGAAACCCCGCCGCGCGAATCCGGATCGAGGAGAGACGATAGCGGGGCAAGTCCCATCGATCTTGTGCATGCGACGTCCGCCGCGGCAGCGCAGACCGACGATGCCGGCCGTTCATAAGAAGGCATGGGCGGGAGCCGCAGCGGGCGGTCGGGCCGTGTCGGCGTCTTGCCTTACGCCCCGCCGCGCGCTGCAGGCACGTGAATTATCCGGCCTTTGGCTATGGCGCTCTTCGCATCGGGATCTATGCCGATGCGAGGCGCCCGACCGCGGGTGAGGCGGCGGGCCGGTATTTCCCAGATCAAACAAAACAGGCGCATCGGGGTGTCGTGTGCTTCATCGCGCAGACCGATCATGGTGTGACGCATCTCGGCAGCTGGCGTGGGTTCTGGTCCGCTGTATGCGAGCGGATCGGCGAAGAACACAAATCCGTAGGCTTGAAAAATTTTGCGCGAGTTGGGTAAATGAAGCGTTAACACCCTCGCGCTGCAAGTTTCGAAGAAGCCCTCCCACATCGCACTGCGAGCGGTGCCGACACCCGGCGTCAAAGACAAGAAGCACGCCCTGCTTCGGATCATAACCGCCAAGGCCGACCGGACCGGCTCGAGGCAAAGACATCGATGTCGCAGGAAATGCAGAGCAGGTGGCTCGATCGCCCGGTGGACGAAAGCCACGATCATGTGCTCGGCCCCGCCGATGCGCGCATCACGCTGGTCGAATACGGCAGCTATGCGTGTCCCTATTGCCGCGCGGCCAACGACAGCATCGCCGCGATCCGCGACCGGTTCGGCGAGCGCATGCGCTACGTGTTCCGGCAGCGGCCGCTCACCGACAACGACCTCGCCCGCCGCGCCGCCGAGCTGGCCGAACAGGCCGATCGCGATCAGTTCTGGAAGGTGCACATCGCGCTGATGACGCGATCGGAGGCGCTGACCGAGAACGACCTCGTTGCCGTCGCCGGCGAGCTGGGCGAGACGCGCGACCCGCGGGACGCGGAGGACATCGCGCGGCGCGCAAAGGCGCGCGTCGACGCCGACGAAGCGAGCGCCCGTGCCAGCGGCGTGACGATCACGCCGACCTTCTTCATCAACGGCCGGCGGTACGACGGCCCGTGGGACGAGAGCGCGCTGTCCGATGCAATGCTCGGCAGGCTGGGCCACCGCGTCCGCTCGGCGGCGCTCGACTTCGTCAGCTGGGGGCCGTCGGCCGGCGTGCTGCTGCTGCTCGCCACGCTGCTGGCGGTGGCGCTCGCCAATTCCCCGCTGGCGTCCGGTTTCGAGGCGTTCTGGGAGCAGGACTTTGGCTTCACCTTCGGCGACGCCGGCTTCCGCATGTCGCTGCGTCACTGGATCAATGACGCCCTGCTGACGATCTTCTTCCTCGTCGTCGGCCTCGAGATCAAGCGCGAGTTCACCGTCGGCCATCTGGCCAGCCGGCGGTCCGCGGCACTTCCGGTTGCCGCAGCCATAGGCGGCATGGTGGCGCCCGCGCTGCTCTACCTCGCGATCATTCCGCATGGACCATGGTCGCAGGGCTGGGGCGTGCCGATGGCGACCGATACCGCCTTCGCGATTGCGTTGATCGCAATGATGGGCGGCCGGGTGCCGATCGAGCTGCGCGTGTTCCTGACTGCGGCGGCGATCGTCGACGACATCGGCGCCATTGTGGTGGTGGCGGCATTCTATTCCGGCGCGCTCCACCTCGGCTGGCTTGCATGCGGCGCCGCCACGGTCGCGGCGCTGGCATTGCTCAATCGCTCGCGTGTCTACCGCGTGCTGCCCTACATCGTGCTCGGCGTCGTGCTGTGGGCCTGCGTCCATGCCGGCGGACTGCACGCCACCTTGGCCGGCGTGCTGCTGGCGTTGTTCATTCCGACCCGGCCGCCGCCGAATTTGAAAGCGCTCATGACGCAGGCGGACGTGATCCTGTCGGTCGAAACGCAGCACGGCGGCGAGGTGCTGCGGCGCGGCCCCTCGTTGCCGGCGCTGCGCGCGCTCGACGAGATCCACGAGCGCCTGGAATTGCCGGCGGACCGCCT
This sequence comes from uncultured Alphaproteobacteria bacterium, assembly GCA_963758945.1. Taxonomy (GTDB): domain Bacteria; phylum Pseudomonadota; class Alphaproteobacteria; order Rhizobiales; family Xanthobacteraceae; genus VAZQ01. The sequence continues at coordinate 145,121 of CAVWXY010000008.1, forward strand.
GTTGCGCCACGCCGGCGCGCGCTCGAGCTACCTGGTGCTGCCGCTGTTCGCCTTGGCCAATGCCGGCGTGGCGATCACCAGCGAGGTGTGGGACGGCCACCAGGCGTTGCTGCTCGCGATCATGGCCGGACTGGTGATCGGCAAGCCGCTGGGCTTGATGTCGGCCTCGGCGCTGGCGGTGTGGTTGCGCGTCGCCGTCAAGCCGGAGGCCTATTCGTGGCGCCAGCTCGGCGGTGCCGGCGCGTTGGCCGGCATCGGTTTCACCATGTCCCTGTTCATCGCCGGCCAGGCGTTTCCGGCGCAAGCCGACTTCGCCGCCGCCAAGATCGCGGTATTCGCGGCGTCGGTGCTGTCCGCGCTCGCCGGCGTAGCCGTGCTTTGGGGCGCCTCGCGCGATGTTCAAGACAACAACACCACACAGGAATGAGCCGCGCGGTCCGCTGCGCGCACGCCGACCCTCGCCGACATGTTCCGAGCGTCGGGCCGCGACGTGTCGTCGCTGTGCAGGCCGGAGCAGTGAAGGGCGACGAGATCGTCGCCTCTCCCGTCGGTGCAACGGCGATTGCGGCAGGAACCCGATGTTGGCGGAGGCGTTGGTGTTCGATTGGTTCTCCGGTCGCGCACGCATGTGCGTAGAGAACGGGGACGTTCCATGATTGGGGGCTGCAAGCGCGCGGAGGGTCGCACATGGCGTCGACGCATGAGCCCATTCACCTGCTCGAGCCCGCAAATCTGCTCGAACCCCTCGACCTCAGCGATCAACCTGCCGGCCCCGCGCGTCCCATGGTGGACGCAGATCGCGCATCCGCGCGAAGAGTGTCAGCGCCGCGGCCCGCGAGCGCGAAAAGGGGGACGGAGCGGTTTGGCCGCCGCGGTCGACGGATGCTCAAGGCGGCGGTGATCGTCGCCGGCGCCGTTGCCTGTTTTGGAGCCGGCGCCGCGCTGCCGCAACTCGCAGGTATCGGCCTCGACCGCATTGACGTTCCGCAACCGGTTGGAAAGGCGCCGCCGCCGCGGGTGGCGGCCAGTCCGGCCAAATCGGATGACGCCGTCCTGGCTGCCGCCTGGAATGGATCGGATCAAAATGACTTCGCGCCAATCTGCCGCGCCCGCCGCGGTGCAGGAGCCGGCCGCGAGCGCCGCGACGCCGCGCGATCGCCGCGCGTCCAGCGAGGACGGCGCGCGCCGCGCCGCGTCGGCTGCGCATCCGGCCGCCGCGCCGAATCCATCCGCCATCCCGGGTCCGATCCCCGTCGATCCGCCGCAGGCCGCGCAGCCGGTTCAGCCGGCGGAAAATTCCGCGTCCGTCGAGTTGCCGCGCCCCGACCCGCGGACCGCCCGCCACGACGAGGAGCAGATCCGATCCTTTCGCCACACGCGGCGCGCCAGCCGGCGCACGCGGCCCGCTGACAACGATATCGCCGCCGCGCGTTCCTGGGACCGCTGGCAGGACCGCGACGACGGTCGAGGCTGGGGCTGGGACCGCAGCCGCTATGACGACGAGCGTCTCCGCGAGCGTGATCGCGGGGCGGCCAGAGGCTGGGGCTGGGACGATCGCAGGACCGGCAGGGCGCGGCGTGACGAGGTGCCGGCGGTGACGTTTCCTCCGTTCAGGAACACCTGGTAGCACCTGATATAAGGCACCCCGCGCCGCGATCGTGCACAGCCGAGCACATCGCCGGTCGAGGTCTTCGCCAAGCGCAATGTCTGGCGCCATCTCGATCCCGGCATTCCCCCGCCGCGATGTACCGCGCATTCCGTCCAGGATTCTCGTTGCCGTGAATGGATTTCTCGTGCTCGTCGCGCTTGCTGCACTTGTCGGCATCTGGTTCGGCAGGGCGGCCGCCCGGCCGGGGGCTTCCTGATGATTTCGGCTCGTCCTGCCGGGCTCCCGCCCGGGCGGATATTTCCCAATATGTTCAATCTCGTACCAGGTTAACGCATTTTGTGGTTGACTACGTTACGCGAGTAGGCTATGAAACGGTATTAACCGAAATTGCGAATGATCGACGGTCGGGCTCCGGCCCGGCGTGATCATGTCGCCCGGCGACGTAGCGATGCTGCGGAGGGCCATCGCCTGCCGCGCCGCGCAAGCCTGCTCTTTCCCACTTCGATTGGTCTGATATCGGCGCCGCCCCGGTCGAAGCGGCGAGAAAGGTGGTTGTTCGAATGGAAGGATCCCGAGTAGTTGCGTGCCTGCTCGACTACCGGCCGCGCCGGCAGTTCGTCCCGTTCCATCACCGCTGGCAGCGCTTCGCCTGCATCGTGACCCACCGCCGCGCCGGCAAGACCGTGGCCTGCATCCACGACCTGCACCGCGGCGCGACGCGATCGAAGAAGGCGCGGCCGCGCTATGCCTATCTCTCGCCGTTCCTGCGGCAGTCGAAGGCGGTGGCGTGGGATTATCTGCGCGCCGCGATCGAGCCCGGCCGAAGATACGGGGCCGCCGCACACGAGAGCGAGCTGCGCGTCGACTACGCGGCCAACGGCGGGCAGGTGCGGCTCTACGGCGCCGACAACCCCGACGCCATGCGCGGCATCTATCTCGACGGCGTCGTGCTCGACGAATATGCCGACATGGACCCGCGGGTGTGGTCGGAGATCATTCGCCCGGCGCTCGCCGACCGCCAGGGGTGGGCGGTGTTCGTCGGCACGCCCAAGGGCCGCAACGCCTTTTTCGAGCTGTGGCGGCGCTCGCAATCCGAGGAGGGCTGGTTTTCCATGATGCTCAAGGCGAGCGACACCGGGCTCATTCCGGAGAGCGAACTCGCCCTCGCGCGACGCGATCTCAGCGAGGAGCAATACGCCCAGGAGTTCGAATGCTCCTTCGATGCCGCCGTGATCGGCTCCTACTACGGCAAGCTGATGACGCGGGCGGAAGCCGACAAGCGCGTCGCCGGCGTGCCCTACGATCCCACGGCGCTGGTGTGGACCTCATGGGACCTCGGCATCCGCGACGCCACCGCGATCTGGTTTGCGCAGGTGGTCGGCCGCGAGATCAGGATCATCGACTACTACGAGGCTTCGGGCGTCGATCTCGGGCACTACGTGCGGGAGATATATGCGCGGCCCTACGTCTACGCCGGGCACATCGTCCCCCACGACGCCCAGGCCAAGGAGCTCGGCACCGGCAAGAGCCGGCTCGAGGTGCTGGCGAGCCTGAGCTTGAAGCACGTCACGCTCGCGCCGCTGCACCGGGTCGAGGACGGCATCAATGCGGTGCGCATGGTCATCCCCAAATGCTGGTTCGACGCGGTGAAATGCGCGCGCGGCATCGACGCGCTCAAGCTCTACCGCGCCGACTACGACGACAAGCTCAAGGCGCTGCGCCCGCAGCCGATCCACGACTGGACCTCACACGCGGCGGAACTCGTTCCGTTACCTCGCGATGACGCTCGACGGGCGCGCGGGGCAGAGCGGGTTTCACCGGCGGATCGCGTATGCGCAGTCATCGCCGGCGTGACCGGCGAAATCGGCAAGCCGGGGCGGTGCATCGAAAGCCGATTCGAAAGCAATAAGCGGAAAGCCCAAGCCCGGCCGCGCATCTATGTCCGGGGCGCTCGGGGCGACGGCGCGCGCAATCGCCGTGACCCGATCCCGCAGCGAGCAGAGAGGAAATCATCATGTCGAAGGAACAGGAGAACAAGGCAATCGTCGGTCGCTGGTTCACGGAGTTCTGGGGCAATCCGTGGAACCCCGATGTCGTCGACGAGCTCGGGGCGCCCGATATCCTTTTGCAATATTCCCTGCACGCGCCGCGCCGCGGTCGCGAGCAGGTGAAGACGTTCATGACCGAGTTCCGCAGGGCGTTCCCGGATCTCGACTTCTGGGGCACGGCAGACCTGATCGCCGAGGGCGACTACGTGGTCGGTCGTTGGGACGGCGGCGGGACCCACACGGGCCCCGCCTTCAGCGACCTTCCGATCGGCTCGCTTCCCTCGGCTTCCGGCCGGAAGATGCGTTTCACCGGAACGACCGTGCTTCAACTGAAGAACGGCAAGATCGCCGAAGAAATCGGGCTGGACGATGGAGTGACCGCCCTGCAGCAGCTCCGACTCATACCTGCGAAGTGGGCGATCGTCGACGATGATTAACGGAAGGACGGGACCGGGGGATCGTCCCTCGGTCCCTTTCACCGCCGGGCTTGCGTCTTCGTTTCTGAAATGCGCCTGCGCAAGGCCCCCGGGCACAGGTCGCCGCGGAGCGCGATCGGCAGCATGACGCGTCGTCGATCCGGTAGGGGGCCGGGTCCCTCGCCTGATCAATATCAAGCGCCGGCCCTGCCGTTGCGGCAGGACCGGCGTCTCATGGCGGGGATGGTGCGTCGAAGGTGGACTGGTGACGCGGCGTTCAGCGGAACAGGCTGAACCCGGCTGCGGCGCGACGCTCCTCGACCGGCAGGACTACGACCTTGGTGCCGACCTTGACGCGGTCGTAGAGGTCGATCACGTCCTCGTTGGCCATCCGGATGCATCCGGCGGTCGCGCGGCTGCCGATGGTCGAGGGGGCGTTGGTGCCGTGGATGCGGTAGAAGCTGCCGCTGAGATACATGGCGCGCGCGCCGAGCGGATTGGTCGCTCCGCCGGCCATGAAGCGCGGCAGATAGGGGGCGCGGGCGATCATCTCCGCCGGCGGCGTCCAATCCGGCCACTCGGCCTTGCGCTCGACGGTCTTCACGCCGGACCAGGTGAAACCCTCGCGGCCGACACCGATGCCGTAGCGGATCGCCTTGCCGCCGGGCAGAACGTAGTAGAGGTAGGTGTTGGGCGTATCGACGACGATCGTGCCCGGCGCCTCGTTGGTCGGATATTCGACGGTCCCGCGCCGCAGGTCGGCCCGGGCCTGGTTGCCGTTATCGGTCGGCGTGTAGCCGAAACCGAGCCAGGCGAATGGATTGGCGGATGCTTGCGTGGCGAAGGCGCTCGCGGCGATGACCACGGCGGCGGCAGTCGCAAAGCGGCAGAGTCTGTTCATGATAGCCCCCTGTTCCCCAGTACTGATTAGTCGGCCCGAGGGGCGCCCAGGTTCAAAATCGGCCAAAAGAATTTTGCGCCCGGACCCCGAGCGGTAGCGCGCTACGCGATCACCGCCGGGCCGCGCACCCGTCGAGGGGCCGCAACCGCCGCCTGGGGTGACGCCGCAACCGGCGCCGCGGCGGCCCCCACATCCGCCACGATGCGCTTGAGCTCGGGCAGGCAGGAGCCGCAATTGGTGCCGGCACGCAATGCGGCGCCGACCCCCTCGACATTGGTGGCGGTGCCCGATCGGAGCGCGTCGCGGATGGCGGTCAACCCGACGCCGAAGCAGGCGCACACGGTGGGCCCGGTGCTCGCAAGGCCGTCGGCGGAGCGGCCGGAGAGGAGCACGCGCCGCGCCTCGTCGGCGAGCGCATCGGCCGCGAACAGCGGCTTGAGCGCGTCCCACTGCGGCGCCGCCGCGGCGGGGCCGATGAACAGGCAGCCCGCGAGCTCGCCCGCGACGAAGGCCGCCGCGCGGTAGACCCCGTGTTCCCTGTCGCTGTATTCGGCGAGCTCGGCGCCATCGCCGAACATCTCGCTCGCGCGCTCGCGCCAGACGTCGGGAGGCTCGTCGGTCGCGAGCAGCAGGCCATGGGCCTTCGCCACCGCGACGCGCGCCCACCAAGTGGCGTCGGTCGCAGCGCCGGTGGCCAAGGCCAGCGGCCGGCGCGACAGGGTAAAGCCCCGGAACGCGAAGCCGACGGGCGCGATCGCCGCCGGGGTCGCCTTGGCCTCGGGCTGGCCGGAATAGCGGTCAGTGTCCGGCATCACCAGGTCGCAGATGCGCGCGCAGGAGGCAGTGGCGTCGCTCCAGTGGATCGGCGCAAACAAGGAGCCGCGGCGCTGGCGCCCGCTGACGGCGACCTTGAGCACGCACGAGCCGTAGCGGGTGGTGACGCGGGCGAAGCCGCCGTCGGCGAGCGCCCTCGCGCTGGCATCGGCGGGATGCACCTCGACGAACGGCTCGGGCAGATGCGCGCCGAGCCGCGGGCTCAGGCCCGATCGGGTCATCGTGTGCCATTGGTCGCGCACGCGGCCGGTGTTGAGGCGGAACGGGAAGTCCCTGCCGGTCGCCGCCCGCGGCGCCGGCCGCTCCGGCGCGACGAAGCGTGCCTTGCCGTCGGGAGTATAGAACGCGCCGTCGGAGAAGAAGCGCCGTTCCTGGTCGCGGGTCTGCACCCGCTCGCCCCGGCGCAGCGGCCATTGCACGGGGTCGAGCGCGTCGAAGGCGCCGTCGCTGAGATGCGCCAGCCCACCGAGGTCGAAGTCGCGCGCGCCGCCGTTCTCGAATGCGGAGAGCGCGGCGTGCTCGCGGAAGACGTCGGCGGCGGAGCGATAGGGGAATTGGGTTGCGAACCCCATGCGGCGGGCGACTTCGCTCACCATCCACCAGTCGGGCTGGGCCTCGCCCGGCGCCGGCAGGAACGGGCGCTGGCGCGAGATGCGCCGCTCGGAATTGGTCACGGTGCCGTCCTTCTCGCCCCAGGCGGTGGCGGGGAGAAGGATATGCGCGCCGGCGGCGACGGTGTCGTTGGCGACGACGTTCTCGGACACGACGAACAGCTCGAGCTTGCCGAGCGCCGCGCGCACTGCTTTCGCGCGCGGCAGCGACACCGCGGGGTTGGTCGCCATCACCCACAGCGCCTTGATGCGGCCGCGCGCGATCGCCTCGAACAGTTGCACCGCCTTGAGCCCTTCGTGCGCGGCGACGCGGGGTGCGTTCCAGAAGCGGCGCACGCGGTCGACCTCCGCGGGCGTGAACGCCATGTGGGCGGCGAGCTGGTTGGCGAGCCCGCCGACCTCGCGCCCGCCCATGGCATTGGGCTGGCCGGTGAGCGAGAACGGCCCTTGCCCGCGGCGGCCGATGCGGCCGGTGGCGAGATGGCAGTTGATGATGGCGTTGACCTTGTCGGTGCCCTGCGCCGACTGGTTCACGCCCTGCGAGAAGCAGGTCACCGTATTGGGTGTGGCGTGGAACAGGTCGAAGAAGCTCGCGACGTCGGCCTTCGCCAGGCCGGTTGCGCGCGCCGTCGCCGCGAGGTCGGGCGCGATCGCGCGGGCGCGCGCGAGCGCATTCTCGAAACCGGCGGTGTGCGCGTCGATATAGCTGTAATCGAGCGCGCAGCGGTCGGCGAGATCGACGAGCAGCCCGCAGAACAGCGCCGTATCCATCCCGGGCGCGATGGCGAGGAAGAGGTCGGCGTCCTCCGCCGTTGCGGTGCGGCGCGGGTCGATCACCACAATCTTCGCCCCGCGCTCGCGCTTGTTCTTGACCATCCTTTGGAACAGCACCGGATGGCACCAGGCGGCATTGGAGCCGACGAGCGCGAGGAGGTCGGCGGCGTCAAGGTCGTCGTAGGTGCCGGGCACGGTGTCGGTGCCGAAGGCGCGGCGGTGGCCGGCGACCGAGGAGGCCATGCACAGCCGCGAATTGGTGTCGACATTGGCCGAGCCGATGAACCCCTTCATCAGCTTGTTGGCGACGTAATAGTCCTCGGTGAGGAGCTGCCCGGAGAGGTAGAAGGCGACCGCGTCGGGGCCGTCGCGTTCGATGACGCGCGCGAAGCCGTCGGCGACGGTGTCGAGCGCGCGCTCCCATGGCACGCGCTGGAGGCTGCCGTTGCCCTGCCGCAGCATGGGATGCAGGAGCCGCTCGCCGAGCCCGAGCGTCTCGCTCAGCGCCGAGCCCTTGGAGCAGATGCGGCCGAAATTGGCGGGATGCCCGGGGTCGCCTTCGACGCTCGCGCCGCCGTAGCCGTCCGGCCGCACGAGCAGGCCGCAGCCTACGCCGCAATAGGGGTGGTGCGCACCGCCCGTGGTTGCGGGGAGGGGGCGTTCATGCTTCAGGCCGCCGCCCGGGTCGCGAGCGCGCGCCCGAACACGAGGTCGTCGCGCCAGCGCGCGACCGAGGCGCCGGAGCGGATGAGGTCGAGATACCAGGGGCCGTCGGCGGTCTCGCCGAAGAGGATCGCGCCGACGAGGCGATCGTGCGCGATGACGAGCTTCTTGTAGACGCCGAGGCCGGGATCGCTGAGCACGATCTCTTGCGCGCCGGCGGTCGTGCCCACGAAATCGCCGGCGGAGAACACGCGCACCCCCGAGACTTTCAGGTTGGTGGCGAGCACGCTGCCGGGATAGGCCGCATCCTCGCCGGCGAGCCGCCGCGCCAAGAGCTGCGCCTGCTCGTGGGCGGGCTCCACCAGGCCGTAGCAGAGCCCGCGATGCTCGGCGCATTCGCCGAGCGCGTAGACGCCCGGCACGCTGGTCTCGAGATGATCGTCGACGACGATGCCGCGGTTGACCGCGAGCCCCGCCGCGCGGGCGAGCGCGGCGTCCGGCCGGATGCCGACCGCGACCACCACCGCGTCGGCCGGAATGATCGAGCCGTCGCGCAGCTCCACCGCCTCGACGCGGCCGCCGCCGGTAATGCGCGCGGTGTCGACTTGGAGGCGCACGGCGATGCCCTTGCCTTCGACCGCAGCTTTCAGCATCAGCGCCGCGCGTTGATCGAGCTGGCGCTCCATCAGCCGGTCCATCAGATGGAGGAGGGTGACCTTGGCGCCCGCCTTGGCGAGGCCGTAGGCGGCTTCGAGGCCGAGCAGGCCGCCGCCAATCACCACCACGCGCGCATGCGCGGACTTCATTGCGGCGATGACATTGACGTCGTCGATGTCGCGGAAGGTGAGGACGCCCGGCAGGTTCATCCCGGGAAGGTCGGGCTTGATCGGTTGCGAGCCAGTGGCGAAGACGAGCTTGGAGAAGGCAAGCTCGGCGCCGTTCGCCAAGGTCAGCTTGCGCGCGCGCGCGTCGAGCGCGCTCGCGCGCACGCCGTAGCGCAGAGTCACGCCGCGGTCGCGCCACCACCGCGCCGGCTTGAGCTCGATGTCGGAGAAGGCGACCTCCTCGGCGAGCAGCGCCGAGAGCAGCACGCGGTTGTAGGCGAGGCGGGGCTCCGCGCCGATGACCGCGACGGCGTAGCGGCCGAGCGAGCGTTGCGCCAGCTCCTCGACGAAGCGCGCCGCCGCCATGCCGTTGCCCACCACGATGAGAGCGTCGCTCATCGCTCGTCCTCAGGTTCAAGGGATGCGCGGCGGTGCGCCCCGCCGGGCCGTGCTCGTGGTCGAGGAGGGCGGCGGATGGGATGGCCATCGTCATTGATGGCGGGACGGCACTCTGCGTTTCAAGTTGCGTGCCACCGGGGTTTGCGGATTTCCGGCAATCATTTCATGGAGTTGAACATGCGCGATCGGCCGGCCCGGCGGCCGATGATGGCGGCCGTTGCCCATTTCGTGCGCGCCCCGCCTAGGGCTTATGCAGCATCGCCGCGGCGCGGGTGAAGCTGCGGCGGCCGCGCTTCCACCCGAGCAGGGGCGGCGCGAGCTCGGCCACGGCGGCCGCCGGATCGCGGCTGTCGAGCACGACGAGGTCGGCGGGATGGCCGACCGCGACGCCGTAGTCCGACGCATTCATCAGCCGCGCCGGCAAGCTCGTCACCATGTCGAAGCAGGCGCGTAGCTCGGCGGCGCTGCCGAGTTGCGCGACATTGGCATAGAGGTTCGCCATGCGCATGAGCGAGCAATCGCCGAACGGCGTGAACGGGTTGAGCACGTTGTTGGTCGCGAGCGAGCAGGTCACGCCGTGCGCCATGAGCCGATGCGCGGGCGCGACGCCGCGCGGCACGTGGTGGTCGCGCCCGCGCCCCATCAGGAACAGGTCGGTCGCCGGCAGCACCGTCACCGCGACCCCGGCGTCGGCGAGGCGCCGGCCGATCGCATCGAGGCGGAGAGGCTCGACGGCGGAGAGCTTGGTGGCATGGCCGATCGCCACCCGGCCGCCCCAGCGCTGCGCGTCGGTCTGGCGGCACACCTCGTCGAGATGCATCCACGACGGATCGAGGTCGAAATCGAGATGAAAGTCGATGTCGAGGTCGAACTGGCGAGCGATCGCGAAGATGCGCGCGATTTGTGCCGCGGGATCGCTGTCGGTGTAGGGGCAGCCGCCGATGACATCGGCGCCTTGTGCGCAGGCCTCGACCAGCAGCTCCTCGGCGCCGGGATCGTTGGTCAGGCCTTCCTGCGGGAAGGCGCAAAGCTCGAGGTCGATCGCCCAGGCGTAGTCGCGGGCGAGCCGGCGCAGGGCATGGAAGCCGCGCAGCCCGACGCGGGGATCGACCTCGAGATGCGTGCGCATGCGCGTCGTGCCCTGGACGATCGCCTTCTCCAAGGTGCGCTGTGCGCGGGCGTAGATGTCTTCCTCGCTGAAGGCGCGCTTGGCCGCCGCCACCGACGCGATCGCTTCGGCGAGCGTTCCCTGCGGGCAGTCGCAGCGGTCGAGGATGTGTGCCTTGTCGAGGTGGATGTGGGTCTCGACCAAGCCCGCGATCACCAGCCGGCCGTCGAGGCGCTCCTCCGGCGCGTCGGCGGCGACGGCGCCGGCGATCTCGGCGATGCGGCCGCCGGCGACAGCGATATCGACGAGCGCCTCCCCGCCGCCGGCGAGCCGCCCCTGGCGCAGCACGAGATCGAGCGGCACAGCGGGCCGCCGCTATTGCGCCGCCTCGGAGCGGCCGAGATAGGCCGCCCCGAAACGCTCGCCGATCGCGTCCTTCGGGAGCTTGGCGCCCGGCGACAGGGCCTGCTCGATGATGGCGTGACGCAAGGCGCGATAGATCGCCGCCGCGCGATCGCTGCCGCCGCTCGAGGTCTGGCGCGCTCCCTTCGACAATATCCCGATCCGCTCAGAACTCGACGTCGAGCTCTTCCAGTTCATCCGGCTCGGCCTTCGCACCGTCGATCCATTCCTGCATCTGCGGCATGGCCATGACGGCCTGACAATAGGCGGCGCAGCGGGGGTCGAGCTTGACGTCGTAGGTAACGAAACGCGTGACCACCGGGGCATACATCGCATCAGCCATGCAAGGCTCCTTGCCGAACAGGTAGGGACCTTTCCATTTGGCCAGGCATTCGCGCCAGATCGCGACCACGCGGTCGATGTCGGCCTGGGCGCCCGCCCAGACCTTGAAGCCGGGGTAATGCGCCTTGAGGTTCATGGGCAGCGCCGAGCGCAGGTTGCTGAAGCCGGAATGCATCTCGCCGGAGATGGCGCGGCAGTGTGCGCGGGCCGCGCGGTCCTTCGGCATCAGCCCGGCATCCGGCTTCAATTCGTTGAGAAATTCGGCGATGGCAAGCGTGTCCCACACCTTGACGCCGTCATGGGTGAGGCACGGGACGAGAAACGACGGCGACAGCAGAAGCAGTTCGGCGCGCGTCGAGGGATCATCGCTGCGCGCCTGCTCTTCCTCGAATTCGAGACCGGCCATTTTGCACAGCAGCCAGCCGCGCAGCGACCACGAACCGTAGTTCTTACTCGCAATGGTCAGCGTCGCCATGAATGCTCCCCCCTTCGCGCCCGGACGCTCGGGCTTGGTGGGAACGGTCCGCCGGTCCGCGCACCACCGCTCGCGACCGCACTCGGCGGCCGCGTGTGAAATTATCTCGCACTGCAACATAAAATGCACTAGCCTTTTCTGGGTGCGCCGCTTGCCGGGCCGCCACGGCGGGCGACGCTCGGGGACGCTGGGGAATGCTCTACCAAGCCTATCAAGCCCATAACGATGTCATGGTTCCGGTCCGCAACTGGGCCGGCTCGGCGTTGCGCGCGCTCGGTCAGCCGCTGGCGGGCGTTGCCGACAACGCCGTCCTGCGCAACCTGACCGCCGCTTACGAGATCATCGCGCGGGCGGGGCTGACCCATGCCCGCCCGGCCTTCGGCATCGGCAGCGTCGCCATTGGCAACCGCGAGGTGGCGGTCCACGAGCGCGCCGCGCTGACGACGCCGTTCGGAACGCTGCTGCACTTCAAGAAGGACATGGATACCCCGCAGCCGCGCGTGCTGCTGGTTGCGCCCCTGTCGGGCCATTTCGCCACACTGCTGCGCGGGACCGTGCGCACCATGCTGCCCGAGCACGACGTCTACATCACCGACTGGCACAACGTGCGCGACGTGCCCCTGATGGACGGCTCCTTCGGCTTCGATGCCTATATCGAGCACCTGATCCGTTTCCTCGAGGCGATCGGCCCGGGCGGCCATGTGGTGGCGGTGTGCCAGCCTTGCGTTGCGGTGCTGGTCGCGGCCGCGGTGATGGCGCAGGCCGCAAATCCCGCGCAGCCCCGCAGCATGACCTTGATGGCGGGGCCGATCGACACCCGCGTCAACCCGACCAAGGTCAACAAGCTCGCCAATTCGCAGCCGATCGAGTGGTTCGAGCGCAATCTCATCGCCACGGTGCCGCTGCGTTACCCGGGCGCGTTCCGCCGCGTCTATCCCGGCTTCGTTCAGCTTGCGGCGTTCATGAGCATGAACGTCGAGCGTCACCTCAAGGCGCACCGCGAGCTCTACGACAACCTGGCGAAGGGCGAGCACGAGAAGGCGCAGATCACCAAGGCGTTCTACGACGAGTATTTCGCGGTGCTCGATCTCACGGCGGAATTCTATCTCGAGACCGTTCGCCTGGTTTTTCAGGAATGCGCGCTGCCGCTCGGCAAGCTCGAATGGCGGGGCGAACGCGTCGAGCCGCGGGCGATCAGGCGCACGATGCTGCTCACCGTCGAAGGCGAGCGCGACGACATCTGTGCCGTCGGCCAGACCGCGGCCGCGCACGAGCTGTGCACGGGACTGCGCCCCTATCTCAAGCGTCATCACATGCAGGCGGAGGTCGGGCATTACGGCGTGTTCAGCGGCAACCGCTGGACCGGCCAGATCTATCCGCTGGTGAAGAACGTGATTCTCGCCAGCGAATGAAGCGCCGCCGGCACCGCCAATCGATCGCAATCCGCGCCGGGCGAGGTCGGAACTGGCCCCGATCTTGCTCCGGTTGCCGACGTGCGGGACCGGGACCGACCACGGGAGGCCGCTGTGCCAGTGAGGATGATCGCAGCGGAGCCGGAGCCGCTCGCCGTCGATACCGGCCGGACGGCGCTCGTCATCATCGACATGCAGCGCGACTTCCTGGAGCCCGGAGGCTTCGGCGCGGCGCTCGGCAACGATGTCGCCCGCCTCAAGACGGCGGTCGCACCGTGTGCGCAGGTGCTCGCTGCCGCGCGGCGCGCCGGCATTCTCGTCATCCATACCCGTGAGGGGCACCGGCCGGACCTGACCGATGCTCCACCGATCAAGGTCGAGCGCGGGGATCCCGCGCTGCGCATCGGCGCCGCCGGGCCGATGGGCCGCATTCTCGTGCGCGGCGAGCCCGGCCACGACATCATCCCAGAGCTCTACCCGGCGGTCGGCGAGCCAGTGATCGACAAGCCGGGCAAGGGCGCGTTCTACCAGACCGATCTCGAATTGATGCTCAAGAACCGCGGCATCGAAACCTTGCTCGTTTGCGGCGTCACCACCGAGGTCTGCGTCAACACGACGGTGCGGGAGGCCAACGATCGCGGCTTTCGCTGCATCGTGCTCGCCGATTGCTGCGCCTCGTACTTTCCGGAATTCCACGACATGGGGCTGAGGATGATCAAGGCCCAGGGCGGGATTTTCGGCTCGGTATCCGCCTCCGCGCCGGTGATCGCCGCGCTCGCGCCCGCGCCCGCGTGAGGGATCCTCCGCCGGGGCAGTGGCGGCGGGCATTTGGTCAGCGAACTCAAATTTTCGGCACGGGCCTCATTGCCGGCGCGGCCGGCCGCTCGCCGAGCGGGACTGCCGCAGCTGTTAAGTGCATGAATTACCACGCCCTTGCTGCAGGCGGGACGGGTCGAGGCTATCCCAGCGAGCTGGCGCTGAAGTTGGCACGCCGCTTGCGATGAATTTCATCAGGACCGCCCGTCGTTGATAGGAGGGAGCGCGCGAGATGTCGATGACGTCCGAGATGAAACGTCCGGTGCTGTGGACGACCGGCGACTGGAACGCTTTTTTCGGGTTCGGCACCAACATCCTCGTCAACATGCTCGTGCTCACGGGCCTGTTGCGGTTCGTGCTGAAGATGCCGGACTCGCTCGTCTTCGGCCGCATCCTGCCGGCGCTCGGCCTGATGATGTGCCTCTCGACCATGTACTACGCCTTTCTGGCCTACCGGCTGGCGCTGAGAACCGGCCGCAGCGACGTCTGCGCGCTCCCTTCGGGGGTGAGCGTGCCGCACATGTTCATCGTCACCTTCGTGATCATGCTGCCGATCACGCTCAAGACCAACGACCCGATCAAGGGCTGGGAGGCTGGCCTGGTCTGGGTGTTCTTCCAGAGCTTCATCCTGATGATCGGCGGCTTCATCGCTCCCTATATCCGCAAGATCACGCCGCGCGCGGCGCTGCTCGGAACGCTCGCCGGCGTCTCCGTGACCTTCATCTCCATGCGCCCGGCGCTCGAAATGTACATGACGCCGGTCATCGGGCTCACCTGCTTCGCCGTCATTCTCGTGAGCTGGTTCGGCGGCTTCAAATATCCCAAGGGCATTCCGGCCGGCCTGGTCGCCATCGCCGTCGGCATGCTCATCGCCTGGGGCTCCAACCTGTTCGGCCTCGGCTACGGCGGGCTGAGCCTCTCGGGCCTCATGGGCGCGTTCACGCATTTCGGCTTCTCGGTGCCGGTCCCCGCCCTCGACCATGTGTTCTCGGGTTTCGAGTACCTCGGCGTCATCCTGGTCACCGCGATCCCGTTCGGCATCTACGACCTGGTCGAGGCCATGGACAACGTGGAGAGCGCGGAGGCCGCCGGCGACTCCTATCCGACCACCCGCGTGCTCACCGCCGACGGCGTCGTCAGCCTGATCGGCTGCCTGATGGGCAATCCGTTCATCAATGCGGTCTATATCGGCCATCCCGGCTGGAAGGCGATGGGCGGACGCATCGGCTATTCGGCTGCGACCGGGATCATGGTGATCGTGCTCGCCTGGTTCGGCATCGTCTCGGTGCTGCTGGCGCTTATCCCCGTGGTCGCGATCTCGCCGATCCTGCTCTATATCGGCATGTTGATCGGCGCCCAGGCGTTCCAGACCACGCCGACCGCGCACGCCCCCGCGATCGTGCTCGCGCTCACGCCGCATCTCGCGGCCTGGTGCAAGACCCTGATGGACGGCGCGCTCGGCGCGGCGGGAACCAGCGCGGCTGCGATCGGTTTCGACAAGCTCGGCCAGGTGGGCGTGCTCTATCACGGGCTCGAGGTGCTGGGCGGCGGCTCGATCCTCACCGGCCTCGTGCTCGGCGCCGTGGGCGTATTCGTCATCGAGAAGAAATTCGCGGAGGCCGCCGCCTTCGCGCTGTCCGGCGCCGTGCTCACCTTCTTCGGCTTCATGCACGGCGAGTCGGTGGGTCTCGCCGTCACCCCGTCGGTCGCGATCGCCTACGCGATCGTCGCCGCGTTTCTGTTCGGCCTGAGCCGCCTGCCCGCGACGTTCCAAGTGCCGGAGCCATCCGTTGAGAAGGCTGTCGCGGCAACTCCGGCGGAATGAGTAAACCTGCGTCGTCCCCGCGCATCCGATCTCGGGCTTGCCCGAGATCGGCTCTTTAAGCGCGCATGTCGGCTATAGCCGACATGCGTTGGGGACCCATGGTGCCACACACTCCGGTCTCTGGCATATAAGTTCCCGCTTGCGCGAAACGACGGACGTGTGTTTGCGGCTACCTCATCCCAGCTCTCGCGCCCGGCGCAGGCTCGCGATCATCGAGACCCGCAACAGGTAGTCGTAGGCGCGCTGCTTGTCCGCAGCGATCTCCGCCAGGCTGCGCGCGAACTCGCTGCCGTCGGATTCGAGGTTGCGCTTGTTCTGGATCGACTGCTTCTCGATGTATTCGAGCGTCACCAGCCGGCGCTGGCGGTCGTAGCGTTCGAGCTCGCTCTCGGCTTTCCCGCCATGCCAGACGTCGATCAGGCGCGAGGTCAGATTGATGGCATCGTGGATGCCGCCGTTCATGCCCATGCCGCCGAGCGGATTGTTGATATGCGCGGCATCCCCCACGAGGAAGGCGCGTCCCTCCCGAAACGTCTGTGCCACCCGCTGGTGGACCTTGTAGAGGGTGATATGCGCCACCTCGTAGCGTGAGATGCCGCGGACCACCCCGGCCATGAGCGACTGGGCGAATTCGCCGCTCAGTGCCAATTCGTCGCTTTCGTGCGGCGCGATCGGGAACATCACGCGGCAGAGGCCGGGGATTTGCAGCAGGAAATGCCAGCGCTCTGGATCGCACACGTAGCTCACGGCAGCCAGGTCGGGAATGACCGTGCGGAAATCGAACGGCGTGCTCACCACCAGGAAGCGCTCCGGCCAGGTGAATCCGGGAAATTCGATCCCGAGCGTGCGCCGCACCTCGCTGCGGGCACCGTCCGCGCCGATGAGCCAGCGGCCGGAGCGCGTCTCGGCACGCCCCTCTCGCTCGATCGTCAGCTGGACGCCCGCGGGCTGCTGCGCGACGTGCCGGACCGGGCTGTCGAATTGCAGCTCGAAATTCGGCTTGCCGCGCAGCTGCTGGTACAAGATGCGCGTCAACCTCGATTGCTCGCACTGCACCCGATAGGGGTGGGTCGTGGCGTCGGCGATGGCGGCGAAATCGAACTGCGCCAGTACGCCTTGCATCTTGGTCCGATACTGGAACCGTGGTGCCACCAGCCCGCTCGCAATCAGCGGCCGCGCCGCCCCGAGCCGATCGAGCATGTCGAGGGTGGGCGGGTGAAAGGTCGAGGCGCGCGATTCCTCGCTCAGATCGGGCCCGGCCTCGAACACCGTCACCGGGACGCCGGCGCGCACGAGGCTCGCCGCGGCCGTGAGCCCGACCGGGCCCGCGCCGGCGATCAGGACGCGCTCTTCAACTGCCATGATGCTCGGAGGCGGCGTCGGCAGGGGACCGCCGACGGGCAGGTCCCCCGCACGGCTTCACTGGATCGGCTCGATGCCCGCCTTGTGAATGATGTCGCGCCACTTGATTGTTTCGGACGATATGAACTTGCCGAGCTCCTCCGGCGTGAAGAGGACCGGTTCTGCGCCTTGCTCGGTGAATTTTTTCTGCACCGTCGCATCCAAGAGTGCCGCGTTGGTGTCCTGGTTGAGCTTGGCAATGATCGGCTTCGGGGTTCCTTTCGGCGCCAGCATCACGAACCAGCCGGAGGCCTCGTAGTTCGGCAGCCCGGCGTGGGCGGTGGTCGGGACGTCGGGGAGCGCCGCCATCCGTTTCTTGGTCGCGACGGCGAGCGCTCTGGCGCCGCCGCTGTTGAGTGCCGCCAGCACGTTCGGCAGCCACTGGAAGCCGAGCGGGACCGTACCCGCGATCAGGTCCGGGGTGTACTGCGCGATGTTGCGATAGGGCACATGGGTGAGCTTGACCCCGGTGACCTGCTGGAAATACGCGCCCGCCAGGTGCTGGGAGCTGCCGATGCCGACCGAGCCGTAATTGAGCTGGTTCGGCCGCTCCTTGGCATAGGCGATCAATTCCGTCAGCGTCTTCACCGGAAGCTTCGCGCTCGCCACGATCACGATGGGAAACACGCCGATCATCGCGATCGGCTCCAAGTCCTTCTGCGGATCATAGCCGAGGTCGCGGTAGAGCGTCACGTTGGCGGCTATCGGTCCCGAGCCGCTGCCTACCAAGGTGTAGCCGTCGGGAGTGGCTTTGGTGGCCGCCAGCGTTCCGGTATTGCCGCCGGCGCCTGGACGGTTGTCGATGACGAAGGGCTGCCCGATCGCCTTGCTCGTCCGATCGAGCAGGATGCGGGTGACCACGTCGCTCGCGCTGCCGCCGGCGAACGGGATGATCACCTGAATCGGCCGCGCCGGATAGGTCTGCGCCCCGGCCACACCACCGCCCAGTATGGTGGAGACCGCGGCGACCGCCATCGTTGCGAACCAGCATCGTCTTGCCGTTTTCATGGCTTTCCCTCGGTTGGAATTCATCGTGCTTGGCGCGTTTTCAAGGGCGAACCGGCGTGCGCCTCGGACCCGGCCCGGGACCGGCTTTCGCCGGAGAATGCCTGGCTGCGCTCGGCTTCGTACTCGCCCGCGACCAGCTTGCGGCGCAACAGCTTGCCGACCGGCGATTTCGGGATCAGCTCGACGAAGACATAGCGGCGCGGGCGCTTGAAACCGGCAAGCCCCGACTGGCGGCAGAACGCATCGAGCTCGTCGGGCGCGACCGCGGCGCAGCGCTTGACGAAGGCGGAAACGACCTTGCCCCAGCGCTCGTCCGCAAGGCCGACCACGGCCACCTCCGACACCGCGGGATGCAGCGACAGGCAGCTTTCGATCTCCACCGGCGAGATGTTCTCCCCGCCGCTGATGATCATGTCGTCGACGCGGCCGGTGACGAAGAGATCGCCGTCGGCGTCGAGGTAGCCGGTGTCGCCAGTGAAATACCAGCCGTCGCGCAGCGCTCTCGCGTTCGCATCCGGCCGCCGCCAATAGCCCTCGAACAATTCGTCGCCCGCCATCAGCGCGATGATCTCGCCCTCCTCGCCGGCCTGCGCCACGTCCGCGGGCGAGCCCGCGCCGAGCCGCACCACGCGCACAAGCTGGTTGATGCCGGCGCGGCCAGCCGAGCCCGGCTTCGCCGCCGCATCCTGGTCGATGGTGAAGGTGTAGATTTCGGACGAGCCGTAGTGGTTGACGAACAGGTCCGGATTGAACGCGGCCTTCAAGTCCCGCAGCAAGCCGTCCGTCATCGGTGCGCCGGCGAAGCCGAGCTTGCGCACCGACGTCACGTCGGCGGTCTTGAACAGCGGGTGATGCAGGAGGTCGTGGTAGAGCGTCGGCACCAAATAGAGATTGGTGATGCGCTCGGCCGCGATCAGCTCGAGCGCGCGCGCGGCCTCGAAGCGCGGCAGGCAGACGAAGGCGCCGCCGACCAGCGACATCGCGAGGAGCGAGCGCAGACCCATGGTGTGGTAAAGCGGCATGACCCCGAGCGTGCGCTCGTGCGCACGATAGAGATTTTGCGCCACCTGCGCGACCGCCGCCGCGCGCTCGGCGCGCTGACGGCGCGGCACCCCTTTTGGGCGCGCGGTGGTGCCCGAGGTATAGAGCATCACCGACCATGCCTCGGCATCGGCGCGTGGCTGTGCGCCGCGGGCGCTCCGTCCGAGCAGCAACTCGAACGGGACGTCCTGTGCGCGCGGTGCGTCAACCGCGATGCGCGGGCGCGCCTTGCTCGAGGCGCCGATGGCCTCGGCGGCGACTGCCTCGTAGACGACGGCTTTCGCCCCGGCGTCGTCCAGGCAGAACTCGAGCTCGTCGGCGGTGGAGCGCCAATTGAGCGGCGTGACGATGATGCCGGCGAACTGGCAAGCCCAGTGGATGGTCGCGGCTTCCCAGCAATTCTGCAGGAGCGTGACCAGGTGGTCGCCCGGCTCGAGCCCGAGCTCGTCGAAGCCGGCCACCAGCGCCGAAATGCTGCGGTACCAAGCGCTGTATGTGAGGCGCACGTCGCCGTCGACGATTGCCAGCGCCTCGGGATCGCGGGCGACGCTCGCGAGGAAGCTCGTGCCGAGATCAAGCATACGTCTCCCCGACGATCGATCGTCCGACCCCACCAGCCGCCACACGCGTCATCGCACGGCATTCCTCTCGCAACCCGGCGATGATACATCTCTGCAAGGGCGTTTCCATCGGGACAAGTCCATGGCTCAAATCAGCGAAGCGGCGCAAGGGGGCGCACGAGATGCGCCGGCGCGGACCCACGGCGACAACACGCCGCAGCCGGTCCGCTCGCTGCGGGATTGGCTCGATCATCTCGCCGCGCGCGAGCGCCTGCTGGTGCTCAACCCGGGCGTCGGGCTCCGCTTCGAGCTTGCGGCGGTGGCCAAGCGTCTCGACGGACTGCGCGCGACCGTGTTCCCGCGACCAGGCGGGCATGCGATTCCCGTCGTCTCCGGACTCGTCTCCGACCGCGGCTGGATGGCGGAGGCGATGGGAGTGGAGCCGGGCGAGGTCCTGTCGCGCTTTCAAGAAGCCGCGCTCGATCCGATCCCGTGGCGGGAGACCCGATCGGCGCCGGCGCAGGAGGTCGTCCATCGTGAGGTCGATCTGGCGCGGCTGTTGCCGCTTCCCACCCACAACGAGCACGACAGCGGCCCTTATCTCAGTGCCGGCCTGATGATCACCCGCAATCCGCGCACCGGAAAGCAGAATGTCTCCATCCATCGCTGCCAGGTGAGCGGCCCCAACCGTCTCGGCGTGCTCCTGTTGCCGCGCCATACCCACATGTTCTTCGAGATGGCGGAGCAGGGCGGGCGGCCGCTCGAGGCCGCCATCGTCGTCGGGGTCGACCCGCTCACCTTGCTCGCCTCCCAGGCCATCGCGCCGATCGACGTCGACGAGCTGGAGATCGCCGGCGCCCTGCACCGGCGGCCGCTCGCCGTGGTCAAGTGCCTGACCAGCGATTTGCGCGTGCCGGCGGATGCGGAAATCGTCGTCGAGGGTCGATTCCTGCCTGGCGTGCGCGAGCCCGAAGGCCCGTTCGGCGAATTTCCGCAGTATTACGGCGAGCGCGCCGAGCGGCACGTGATGGAGGTCGACGCGGTCACCCACCGCCGCGACGCCGTCTTCCACACCATCGTGGGCGGCGGCCTGGAGCATCTGCTGCTGGGCGCGATCCCGCGCGAGGCGACGTTGCTGGCACACCTCAAGCGATCGTTTCCCAATGTGCGCGACGTGCATCTCGCCCGCGGCGGCGTGTGCCGCTATCACCTCTATGTGCAGATGCGCAAGCGCCAGGAAGGCGAGGCCAAGAACGTCATGCTCGGTGCCTTCGCCGGCCACTACGACGTCAAGCAGGTCATCGTGGTGGACGAGGACGTCGACATTCACAATCCCGACGAGGTCGAATGGGCGGTGGCGACGCGCTTCCAGGCCGACCGCGACCTCGTGATCGTGCCGGAAAGCCAGGGCTCCAAGCTCGATCCCTCGACGCGCAACGGTGTCGGCGCCAAGATGGGGCTCGACGCCACCAAGCCGCTGTCGGCCGCGGACATGGTGTTCAAGCGCATTCGCGTCCCGGGCGAGGAGAAGGTCGACGTCGCGGCGCTCCTCGCCGGAACCGGGCGCACAAACTGGCGCGAGGCGGTGACGCGATAGGCGCGAGATCGTGCGCCAAAGTCGACGTGAGCGCTCTTCGCCGCGAGGCCTTGGGCGCCTTGCCCTTTTCCGATCGGGCATGTCCCCCAAGGCTGCGCGAGCCCGCGGATCGTCCCGCAGAATGGCGCTATGCGCTGATCGCGGCATCAACTACCTTCAAGGCTACGCTCGCGCAAAACCCGGCACCAAGAACCTCAGGTCTCGCGCGCGACGACCCAAGGAGCAAAGCATGAGCATGAAACGGATGTTTGCTTGCGCGACGCTGGCGTTGTGCTGCGGGCTCGACGCCGGCAATCAAGCCGATGCGCAGTCTTATCCCGCGCAGCCGATCAAGATCATCGTCCCGGCGGCGCCCGGCGGGCCATCCGATCTTCCGGCTCGCCTGGCGGGGCAAATCCTGCCGGCGAGCCTCGGCCAGCCCGTGGTGGTCGAGAACCGCGGCGGTGCCGGCGGTGCGATCGGCGCGCGCGCGGCCGCGAGCGCGCCGCCGGACGGCTACACGCTGATGATCGGCAACACCAGCACGCTGGCGGTGATCCCCGCGGTCTCCGCCAGTGCGGGCTACGATCCGGTCAAGGACTTCACACCGATCGCCAAGGTCACCGAGGGCTTCCAGATCCTGGTCGTGCACCCGTCGTCGCCGTGGAAATCGATCAAGGAGCTGGTCGAATATGCCAAGGCCAATCCCGGCAAGCTCAACTATGCGCATACCGGTGCCGGCGGGCTGCCGCATCTGGCCGGCGAGCTGTTCATGCTGCGCAGCGGCGCGAAGATGACCGGCGTCTCCTATCGCAGCGGAGGGGAGTCGAACACCGCGGTGTTGAGCAAGGCAGTCGACCTCACGCTCGAGAACATCGCCATCCTGGGGGCGCTCATCCGCGACGGCAAGCTGCGCGCGCTCGCGGTGGCCAACAAGACGCGCACCCCGTTGCTGCCCGACGTGCCCACCATGGCCGAGGCCGGCGTACCGGACGCCGAAGCCAACACCTTCTTCGGGCTGGTCGCACCGGCCGGCACGCCCGCGAGCATCATCGCCAAGCTCAATGCCGCGATGAACGAGGGCATGCAGGCGCCCGACATACAGGCGAAGATCACCAGTCTCGGCACCGAGGCGAAGCCCGGCTCACCCGCCGACTTCGCGGCGTTCATCGCCGCCCAGCATCGCAAGTGGACCGAAGTCGGCAAGGCCGCGGGCGTGAAGATCGATTGAGCAGCGTCCGCGCATGGCGAGAATTCCCGTTCTGATCGTCGGCGGCGGTCCCGTCGGGCTCGCGCTTGCAAGCGAGCTCGGCTGGCGCGGCATCGCCTGCACGCTGCTCGAGCAGGGCGACGGCGCGATCGTCACCCCGAAGATGAACGAGGTGAACGTCCGTTCCATGGAGTTCTGCCGGCGCTGGGGCATCGCGGATGCGGTGCACGCCTGTCCATTCCCGCCGGATTATCCCCTCGACGTCGCTTTCGTGACGAGCCTTTCCGGCTACGAGCTCGGCCGCATGCCGCGCCCGCCGCGCATGAGCCAGACGCCGGAGCCCTACAGCCCGATGCGGCTGCAGGTGTGCTCGCAGATGTGGTTCGATCCGATCCTGCAGAGCTTCGCGCGCACCTTCCCGAACGTGAGCCTGCGCTATCGGACGCGGCTCGAATCCTTCGCGGCGTCCAGGGACGGCGTGACCGCGGACATTGTCGATCTCGATCGCGGCCGCCGTGAGCGTATCGAAGCCGATTATCTTGTCGGCTGCGACGGCGCGAACAGCATGGTGCGCCGCTCGCTCGGCATCGGCCTCAATGGCAAGACCCTCGGGCATCCCGTGCATCTTTACTTCCGCGCCCCAGGGCTGCTGGCGGTTTGCGGCCGCAAGCCGACGACTTTCTTCATCACCGTCGATCGCGACGGCGTGTGGTCGAACGTGCGGGTGATCGATCCGTCGAATGCGATGTGGCGGCTCATGGTGCTCGACACCGATGGCACGTTGACCCCCGACACCGTCGATCGGGAAAAATATCTCCGCCGCGCGCTCGGCCGTTCGCTCGACGTCGAGTGGCTCGGCACCAGCATCTGGACGCGGCGCAGCGTGGTGGCCGATCGCTATTCGAGCGGCCGGGTCTTTCTGGCCGGCGACGCCGTCCATCAGTTATCGCCGACCGGCGCGTTGGGCATGAATACCGGCATTGCCGATGCCGTCGATCTTGGCTGGAAACTCGCGGCGGTGCTCCGCGGCTGGGGCGGTGAGCGCCTGCTGTCGTCATACGATGCCGAGCGCAGGCCGATCGGCGACAGGAACGTCGGCATGGCCGCCGAGTTCTACGTGGAGCACGAAAAATTCGGCGACGGCCTCGCTATGATCGAAGCAGACACTGCGGCGGCCGCGGAGGTCCGCAAGCGCGTGGGCGACGCGCTCGTGCGGGGCGTCGGCCGCATGTTCCGCACGATCGGGCTGCAGCTTGGCTATCGCTACGAGGATTCGCCGATCTGCCTGCCCGACGGCACGCCGCCCTGTCCGGACGACCCGGAAGCGTTCGTGCCGTCGGCGCGTCCCGGTTCGCGCGCGCCCCACACTTGGCTCGCGGACGGCCGCTCGATGCTCGACCTCTACGGTCGCGGTTTCGTGCTGCTGCGGCTCGGCCCCCGCGCCCCCGATGCGGCGGCATTCGATGCCGCCGCCGCCGAGCGCCGGGTGCCGCTCGAGACCGTCGTGGTGGACGAGCCCGAGGCGGCGAGGCTCTACGAATACGCGCTCGTCCTGGTACGGCCGGACGGTCATGTGGCCTGGCGGGGAGACGAGATGCCGGCGGACCCTGCCGCCGTCATCGACCAGGTGCGTGGTGCGGGGGCGCGGACCGCCGTTGCTACGCCAGCTCCCCCAACGGAAAGCGCGCCACGTCCCGCAGCAGGGCGATGAAGCCGTCGGCCTGGTGCTCAGCGGTCTGGCGGCCTTTGTCCGCCGTCGCCGCGGAGGCGTCGCCCACCGCGCCGTCGGGGTTGATGTCCTGTGCGATCCAGCCGAAGCCGTGCTGGCCCGCCGGCCGCAGATGCGTGTAGTCCTGCTCCATCGATGCGGCCTTGGACGGGAACAGCTTGGGCCTTGCTCATGTCGACGAGATCAGGCCGGCCCGCGCCGGCCTCCACGCTGATGATCGTCTCCGGCTTTTCGCGGGCGGAATTCCTGGTCGAGGTCATCGCCGCGGCGCCCTGAGTCAGTGGGCGAATCCGGGGAAAGATTCCATCGTTTGCGCGCGCCGGCAGCGATCGGGTCGCGGCGCCTACCCGGTCAGGCAGAGGCCATGCCCGGGTTGAAAACTGAGAAACAGCTTTTGGTGGGGCGCGAGGTGCTCGAAATGATTCAGCTGGACACTGATTTCATGGCGGCCGACCTTGACGCGGCATTCGAGGAAGCTTCCGAGATAAACCATGTCCACGACCTCGCCTTCGAAAAAATTCGCCGGAGGGCTGACCTGCTCCTGTAGATGAACCGAAATATCTTCCGGCCGTACGCTGAGAATGATCGGCTGACCGCTCGACGTGCCGTCGCCGCCGGCGGCCGTCAATCGCAGTGGCGCGCGCTCATCGCCGATCGGGATCTCCATTTCGCAGAATTCTCCGCTGCGGCCCACGAGAACGCCTGGCATGAGGTTCGCCACGCCGATGAAATTCGCCACGAAGGCATTGGTGGGCCGCGCGTAGATGGTGTGCGGATCTCCGACTTGCTGGATCACGCCCTTGTTCATGACCACCACCCGGTCGCTCATGACCAGGGCCTCGGACTGATCGTGCGTGACATAGATCGAAGTGATGCCCACCTCCCGCTGCAAGCGAACCAGCTCGACTCGCATCTGCTCTCGCAGCTTGGCGTCGAGATTCGACAGCGGCTCGTCGAACAGGACCACCTTGGGCTCGTACACGATTGCACGCGCGAGAGCGACGCGCTGGCGCTGTCCGCCGGAGAGCTTCGTGGCATAGCGCTCGGCGAGGCCGCCGAGGCCCACGAGCTCGAGTGCGCGCGTGGTCCGTTGCTTGATAGCGGCCGCGGGCGTGCGGCGCACCCGCAATCCATACGCGACGTTGTCGAACACGGTCATATGCGGCCAAACCGCGTAGCTCTGAAACACCATTCCGATATCGCGGTCCTCGGGATTGAGGTAGATGCCGCGGCCGGCGCAGGCGACGACCTTCCCATCGATGCGAATCTCGCCGGCGTCCGGACGCTCGAGGCCGGCAATACAGCGCAGCGTCGTCGTCTTTCCGCAACCCGACGGTCCAAGCAGCGTCACGAACTCGCCCTGCGCCACCGCGAGGCCGACGTCGCACACGGCCGTCTCGGCGTCGAATCTCTTGCTCAGATGGTCGAGTTCGACCATGAAGCCCGCGTGCGGCGTCATGGCAGCACCGCGAGCGTATGTTCAGGATCGAGCCGAAGGTAGACCCGCTCGCCGTTGCGCAGTGGCGTGCGCGGATGCGCCAGGACCTTCCACTCGAATTCGCCCCAGCGCACACGGCAGTCGATGCAATTGCCGAGGAAAATCGCCTGCAGGACCTCGCCCTCGAGGCAGGCTCCGCCGCCATTCTCGTGCGAGGCCCGCACATTCTCCGGCCGGACCGAGAGAATTGCGTCGGCGCCGACCGCGATACCGTCACCGATGCAACAAGCCAACTGCACCGTCACGCCGCGTTCGGAGATCTCGACCTTGCCGCGCCCGGGAGCGGTGATCTCCACGACGCGCCCCTCGAGCAGGTTGGCGACGCCGATGAAGTTGCTGACATAGGCGTTGATCGGGCGCGCATAGATTTCATGGGGCCGGCCCCTCTGCTGGATTCGGCCCTTGCTCATCACGATGATCTCGTCGCTCATCACCAGCGCTTCGGCTTGGTCGTGAGTGACGTAGATCGACGTGACGCCCACTTCATGCTGAATCCGCTTGAGCTCGACCCGCATCTGCTCGCGCAGCTTCATGTCGAGGTTGGAAAGCGGCTCGTCGAACAGCAGCAGCCGCGGCCGCGAGACTATTGCTCGCGCCAGCGCCGTGCGCTGCTGCTGCCCGCCCGAAAGCTGCGACGCCGGCTTGTCCGCCATGTCCGACAGGCCGACGAGGCGCAGGACGTCGGTGACCCGGTCGCCGATCTCGCCGGGTTCGACCTTGCGGATTTCCAGCGGGTAGGCGACGTTCTGCGCGAGCGTCATGTGCGGCCATATCGCATAGCTCTGGAACACCATGCCGATGTCGCGCTTCTCCGGCGCAAGGAAGATGCCTTCGGCCTTCGACGTGTAGGTGACGCCGCCGACCCGTATCAGGCCGGCGTCGATGCCGTGAAGGCCAGCGATACTCATGAGCGTGGTGGTCTTGCCGCAGCCGGAGGGTCCGAGCAGCGTGAGAAACTTGCCGCGCGGGACGCCGAACGAAATATCATCCACGGCCCGGTCATTGCCGAAGCGCTTGACCAAGCCTGATACCTCGACGTAGCGGCCGGAATCGGTCTGCATGAAAGCGCGGCTCTCTCCGATCAAGCCGTCAGCGCTTCGCGTCCGGCAACGCGGCGGAACACGACGACGCACAGGAGCAGCACCGCGGTCTGCGCGATCGAGAGCGCCGCGGTCAGCGGCTCGTTCTCGAAGTTCACGAGGTAGTAGACGCCCACTGAGAGCGTCTCGGTTCCGGAGGTGTAGAGTATGATCGAGATCGACAGCTCGCGCAGAAAGATGATGAACAACAGCACCCAGCCGGCGAAGATGCCCGGCTTCAGCAGCGGGATCGTGATGCGCCGCAGCGTCGTGAACCAGGACGCTCCGGCCATGCGCGAGCTCTGGTCGAGCTCTTCGGATATCGCCAGCATCACCGAGGAGACGTTGCGCTGCCCATAGGGGAAAAAGCGCGTGATGTAGCCGAGCAGGATGATCCACAGCGTCGCGTAGATCGGGGTCTTGATGTAGGTCACCAACACGCCCATCGCGAGGACGATGCCCGGGAAACCGATCGGAACGACGCAGAGGAAATCGAGCAGCCGCGAGCCGAAACCCTTGGTGCGGATGATCATGTGGCTCACCACCAGCGACAGCACCATGGCGATGGTGGCGCCCGCGAAAGCGAGGATGAAGCTGTTGTGGATGCCGTTGGTTGCGGCCTGGATGCTGTCACGCCGCCAGAAGAACAGGGTCTTCTCGTAGTTGCGGAAGGTGAAGTCGGAAGGAATGATCTTGCCTTCCCACACCGGGTGCACGCTCACCACCAGCAGGCAGAGGATCGGCAGGACCACGGCGATCAGGATGAACGCGATGTTGTAGCCAAAGGCCGCCCATTTCCACCGCCCGAGATCGATGACGTTGGGGCGGAACCCCTTGCCGGTCACGGTGGCGAACGATCGCGGGGCGATGTAACGCTGCTGTATGTAGATGAACAGCGCGGTGATGGCTCCGAGCGACATGCTCATGGCGGCGCCGAGATAGTGATTGGCGTCGTCGCCCACCGCCTTGGAGAAGATCTGCGTTGTGAGGGTTTCCCAGCCATACGGCGCGCTGAGCTTGAACGGCACGCCGAATTCGCCGGCGCTGGTCACGAACACGATGATCGCCCCCGACAAGATACCGGGCGCGACAAGCGGCAAGGTGACGGTCAGCGTGGTCCGCAGCAGTCCTGCGCCGGTCGTGCGCGCGCTGTCCTCGAGCGAGGGGTCCATGCGGCGCAGCGATCCCACGACGAAAAGGTAGACCAGCGGCGCGAAAAAGATTCCAGTCACCCAGACGACACCGTAGATGTTGTCCACGTTGAGCAGGGGAGTGCTGATCCCCAGATGGTCGCGCGCCCAGGTGTTGAGCAATCCGGTCTTCGGCGAGGCGAGGTTGTGCCAGGCAATCGCGCCGACGAAGGGGCTGAGAAAGAAAGGTATGAGATTGTAAGGCTCGAGCCGGTCGCGCCATGGACAGTTGGTGCGGGCGTTGATCCAGGCCAGGGATACGCCGAAGAAGGTCGCCAGGACAGTCGAGCCGGCGCTGATCAGGAGCGTGTTGACGAACGCCTTGGGAATGACGCGATCGGTGAACAGCGTCCGGTAATTGTCCAGTCCCCAGGTGGTATCGAACCCGCCGGCATCCAATACCTGGAAGCTGCTGATGACCAGCGTGAACAGCGGCAGCAACACCGCCGCGGCGATGATCACGCTGACGATCAGCGTCGCAACCGATTCCTGGGTAATCAGGCTTCGCCAACGGCTCGATACCGGCGCGCCCGCTTCCGTTGCGGCGGTTATCGTCTGTGTGCTCATCGCCGGTCTCGTCGCAGACGGAGCGATCCAAGCCAGGGTCGCGGGTCGCGCTTGCGGCGGCCCGCGTTCAGCATTCGTGTTCAGCCATTACTGGAATCGGGCCTGCCACTCGTTGCGCACTTCCTTGGCCTGCTTCGACGCGGCGACCCAGTCTTTCAGTCCAAGCAATTTGGTCTTGGTCAGGTCGAAGACGTACGGCTTGGTCTCGGACGGAGGCGTGTAGCCCTTCATGAAGCTGTACATCGCCTCGCCCTCGATGAAGACGTCGGTACCTTCCTTGCTGAGCATGAATTCCACGAACAGCTTCGCGGCGTTCGGATGCGGAGCGCCCTTGAGCACGGCGGCCTGGTTGCCGAGCATCACTTGGCCTTCCCGGTACTTGCCGACCTTCAGCACCTTCGCGAGATCGGGCTTCTTGAGCACGTTCTGATAAACGCGGCCGGACAGGTTCCACATGTCGAGCGGCCGCTGGCAGGTCATGACCATCTGCATCTTCGGCTCGGTGCGAAACTCGACGATCGGATCGGTCACCTTGAGCTTGTCCCAGAACGCCTTGAGGTCGAGCACGCCGTTTTCCTGCAGCGAGATGGCGGTGTTCGTATAGGTGAAGCTCTTGGTGATGTCGGATGCGATCGTCTTGTCTTTGAGCTCCGGCTTGACGACATCGGCGTAGGAGGCGGCGTCGAAGCTCGACATGCCGGGACACGAGCTATTCCAGACCGGCTGGAACGAGTAGGCGAACGGCACGACCACGTAAGGGTAGTTGGCGTATTGCCCGGCCTGCTTCGTCAGCTCGGCGTGGTCCTTCCAATAGCCGCTGTCGAGCGCCTCGAACGCGTCGTGCTTGATCGCCTCGTCGAAGAAGCCGGGAGCGCTGACCAGGAGAATGTCGACCGTGAACTTGTGGGCGACGATCTCCTGGCGCACCTGCGCCACGGTCTGGCCGGTGCCCTTGCGAAGGTTGCTGAACTTGAAATCGGGTCCGAGACCATAGCGCCGGACGAACGCTTCCCCCAGGCGCTGGCCGGTCCGGTCGCTGAAGATCGGATTGAGCAGGACGACGGCGCCTTCCTGCTTGGCGGGGCCAACCAGCTTCTGCTCCTGCGGCGTCAGTTCAACGGCGTGCCCGACGGTGGATGCGGTAAGCAAAGCGACCATCGCCCATGGCGCCGCGAATGCCGTGGCCGCAGTCAGCGGCAACGTCGACTTGCGTGAATGCATGTTCTCCTCCCGATTGCACGCACGCCGACCGGCGATTTTCCGCCGTGGTTTTGTTATTCGGCCTACCGGAGGCGCATATCACCCTCTGCGGCGGCGACCGATCGGTCGCCCATTAAAGCGCACTTGATCCGCCCCCGGACTTGCAATTTACCTTCGCTATCGCGCTAGATTGACGCACTCAAAGACAATTCGATAATTGCGTCAAGCCGGCGCATCGCGAGGGCCCCCGCCGGAACCGAGACCGAATCCCGAGGCGGTCGATTTCGCGCCGCGCGGCGGTCGGGGCTTTGCACGGGACGATCACGATGAAAGCAATGCTGTTGACGGGGCCGAACACGCCGTTCGAATTGGTACGGATGCCAGATCCGATCGCCGGCCCCGGAGAGGCCGTGGCACGCGTTCTAACGTGCGGCGCCGGGCTGACGATCCAGCACATCAAAGCCGGACGCAGGCCCGCCGCGTTTCCACGCATCATCGGTCATGAGATCACCGGCGAGATCGTGTCGGTGGGATCCGGCGTCTCTGGCCTCGGCGTGGGCGATGGCGTGACGGCCTATTATTACCTCAATTGCGGTCGTTGCCGTTGGTGCCTGTCGAATCTCGAGCCGCTGTGCGCGAACACCGGCGGCAATGTCGGACTGAACTGTGATGGCGGCTATGCCGAGTATATCAAGCTTCCCGCCCATATCTTCATCAAGTTGCCGGCGAGTTTGAATTACAAGGCGCATCCGGCAGAGATCGGCGTCATCACCGACGCGCTCGCCACCCCCTACAAGGTGCTGCGCCGAGCACGAATAAGGGCCGGGGAAACCGTTGCCGTATTCGGTGCCGGCGGAGGGGTGGGAATCCATCAGGTGATGTTTGCGAAGTGGGCGAGGGCGAACGTGATTGCGATCGATGTCGCAACAAACAAGTTCGACGCCTGCCGCAAGGCCGGTGCCGACGAGGTCATCGACCCGCGCAGCGTCAATGTCGTCGAGGCATTACTCGATCTGACGAACGGCCAGGGCGTGGATGTCGTCGTCGACTATGTCTCGGCCACATCGACGCTGGAAGCAGGCGCCAAGGCGCTCGGGCGCCATGGCCGCCTCGTCACGTTGGGCGGTGCCGGTCAACCTTTCCGGGCTTCGGCCATGGATTTGCTCAACAAGGAGCAGGAGCTCTTGGGCAGCCGCTACGTCACCCGCTCCGAAATCCTGCAGACTTGCGAGATCGTCGCCCGCGGCGAAGTCTGGCCGCTCGTCACCGACGTCCGTCCGTTGGAAGAAGCCGAGGCCGTGCACGAGCGCGTGGAGCGAGGAGAGATCACCGGACGGGCCGCGCTGCGGGTCGCTTGAGCGACGGCCGCGACGCCCGCTGCGCCGGCGGGGCGGGCCGTTGACTGCCACAGGCAAATAAACCAAGCTCACAATGATTTTGGCGGGGCGGCCAAACTCCATCGACAGGGAGGCGCCCCGTGGCGACGACCCAAATCACGTGGAATTGGGGAACCAATACAAATATCGATTTCAACGCCGCCACTGACATCCTCGATTTCGGCTGGTTTCAGGCCGACCAGTTCACGATCAGCGAAGTCAACGGGACGGTGGTCATTGCGATCCCGTCCAATCAGCAAACCTATGCGCTCCGGCACACGACGCTGAGCGACTTGCATCTGTCGAACGTCGTCGCCAAGGACGCATCGGCGGTCGGCGAGTGGACGAGCGCGCTGGGCGGTGCTCCGGTCACGCCGCCGGCGCCGCCCACGCCTCCGGTGCCGCCGGACCCTCCCGTCGTTTCTCCGGTCGGCGATGTGGATGGATGGTTGGCGTCCATCGCCTATGCCACCGGCACGACGGTGACTGAAAACGGCGTCACCTACAAAGCCAATTGGTGGACGCAGGGCGTCGATCCGGCCGAGCACAACGGCGTCGTCGGCAGCGGGCAGCCGTGGACCGCCGTCGCCGGGGCGATTTCGCACGATCCGACCGGTTGGTCGGCGACCGGCATCTACACCGCGGGCATGACCGCGATCGAAGACGGCGTGATCTATCGGGCCAATTGGTGGACGCAGGGCAACGACCCCGCGCGCAACAGCGGCGCGGCCGGGCAGCCGTGGACCGTGATCGGCTCGGTCGATCCGTCGCATGACGTTCCAACCGTGCCGGCCGGCCTCGCCGCCGCCGCAACGTCCAGCCACGGCACGATCCTGAGCTGGAACGCGTCGACGCTGTCCGGCAACGGCGTGGTTACCGGCTACACGATCTACGAGAACGGCCACCAGATCGCGACCACCACCAGCACGCACTATAGCGTCGCCGACCTGGCGGCCGACACAATCTACACGTTCTCCGTGGCCGCCCTCGATGCGGCCGGCATGTCGGCGCAGGCCAACCCGATCTCGGTGCACACGGCCGCGGTTGCGACTGGCGGCCCCGTGAGCGCAATCCACGAGTTCAGTCCCTACATCGACATGGCCATGGCGGCCGACGGCGATCTGCCCGCGATCGCCGCGGCCTCCGGGATCGGGAATTTCACGCTCGCCTTCGTGCTGAGCTCCGACCGCGGCATTGGGTGGCAAGGCGTCGGCGCGATCACCGACGACACCCTGGCCAACGGCACGACGATCCTGTCGCAGGTGCAGGCGATTCAGGCGGCGGGCGGCCACGTCACGATCTCCTTCGGCGGCGCCGCCGGCCAGGAGGCCGCGCTAACGGCAACCAGCGCCGCCAGCCTGCAAGCCGAATATCAGTCGGTGATCGACCGCTACCATGTGAGCTCCCTCGATTTCGACATCGAAGGGGCGGCGGTGGCGGACCAGCATTCGATCACGCTGCGCGATCAGGCGCTGGCGGGGCTCAAAGCCGCCAATCCCGACCTGACCGTCTCCTTCACGCTGCCGGTGTTGCCGACCGGCCTGACCGCGAGCGGTCTCAACCTCCTCGCCAGCGCCAAGCACGACGGCGTGGAGATCGACGTGGTCAACATCATGGCGATGGACTACGGGACAGCGGTCGACAACGGCGGCCGGATGGGGCTCAACGCCATCAGCGCGGCGATTGCCACCGAACAGCAGCTCAGCGCCCTGGGCCTGTCCGCCAAGATCGGCATCACGCCGATGATCGGCGTCAACGACGTCGCCTCCGAAGTATTCACCCTGGCGGATGCGCAAGCGCTGCTCGACTACGCTCGAACCGACAGCAACGTCGTGCGGCTGTCGATGTGGTCGGTGGCGCGCGACAACGGCAACAGCGCCGGCGCCCATTATGCGTCGCCGGACAGCAGCGGGATCGCCCAGCATCCCTTCGATTTCTCCACGATCTTCCATCAGTTCGATCTCATGGCCTGACGCTGCGGACGCCGCTCGGGCGCGCGGCGCGTGCTCGCTGCCGCCCTTCGGGTTTTTGACCTTCGTGGGCAAACCCGCTCTGACGGTCACGCGGCCATTCGGTCGCGCAGCGCCGGTGTCAGATGACGCTCGAAGAAATCGATGAACTTGTCCTGTTCGGGTCCGACCTGCACCAGGATGATGTGATCGTAGCCGGCGCGGAGAGAGCGATCGATCGCCTGGAGATGGCGCACCGGCGACGGCCCGCAGCCGCCGTCATCGGGCCGATCCGCCGCGTGGCGTTTGCCAACGCTCCCAGCACCGACCAGGCCAGCGGCGCATGCCCTTGCTCCTCGAGCCAGGGCGAAAGTGGTCGGAAATTGCCGCGAACTCGAAGCCGGCGTCCTCGGCGCGCCTGGCGTTGCGGACCAAGTCCGAGGGGCCGCGCTCCTCGGACATGAGCTTGTAGCCGAGCTTGAGCCTGAATGATGTTCTTCTGTTGCCGACGGCAGCGCCCGGCCGTCCGGCACCCGGCTGGTGGGGATCCATCCTCGCGGGGCGACCAATGCCGGACGCGGATGCGGCCTCGATAGCAACGCGCGCGCCGATGAAAGGTTCGCCCGATGCTGCTGCGGAGCTTGCTGGCGCGACTGGCTCCCGTATTATTCCAACAGGACAGGACGATGCGGCAGGCTTTGGCGAGGTCAGCGCGGGAGAGAACGATGCCATTCGAGATTGCGACGGTTCGCAACCAAATCACGCGTCGGACCGTGCTCGCCGGTGCCGCAGCGATGGCGGTCGCGCCGGCGGTGGCGACCGAATGTCCGATAGGACCGCCGTCCCATGAGAAGGGCCCGCGCGTCTTCATGGATTACGACCAGCTCGAGCTCGATGCCGCCTATGACCAAAGTTTCTACGCGCCGCTGGCCGGACAGGTGATCAAGCGGTACGGTTCGAGCAGCGAAGCGGTCCGCGCCCGCATCGGGCAGCCGCTGCGCGAAGTCCTACGGCCCCACCGCGGCCGAGAAGCTCGACGTCTATCGCACCAAGCGCGCGAATGCCCCGATCTTCGTGTTCATTCACGGCGGTGCCTGGCTCGGCGGAGAAGCCAAGAATTACGCCTTTCCGGCCGAGATGTTCGTGAATGCCGGCGCGCACTACGTCGCGCTCGATTTTGTCGCGATCAAAGCCGCAGACGGTGATCTGCGCGTGATGGCCGAGCAGGTGCGTCGCGCCATCGCATGGGTCTACAAGAATGCGGCAAGTTTCGGCGGCGACCGCGACCGTCTCTATATCGGCGGCCACTCGTCGGGCGGACATCTCTGCGGCGTGGCGCTGGTGACCGACTGGCAGAAGGATTTCGGCGTCCCGGCCGACACGGTCAAGGGCGGTCTTTGCATGAGCGGCATGTACGACATGAGGCCGGTCCGGCTTTCGAAGCGCAGTTCCTACGTCAAGTTCAACGACGAGATGGAGCAAGCGATGAGCGCGCAACGCCAGCTCGACCGGTTGCGGGCCCCGATCGTGCTCACCTACGGCACCAACGAGACGCCCGAATTCCAGCGCCAGAGCCGCGACTTCGCCGCCGCCGTCAAGGCGGCCGGTAAGCCGGTCGAGCTGGTCGAGGCGCCGAATTTCAACCACTTCGAGATCGCCGAGTCGCTGGGCAATCCGTACGGCCCCAACGGCCGCGCGACGCTTGCCTTGATGAAGCTTTCTGCGGGGTGACGTCGTCTCGCCTCGGCTTGCAAGGCGCATCGATAAGGTGCATCGGCGGCGGCGCGACACACCATGTGAGCAGTTGCGATGACCGCGGTGCGATTCTTGTTGAACGGACAGCCATCGAGCGAGGAGGGCGCGCCGCCGACCATGACGGTGCTCGACTGGCTTCGTACACGCGCGCACCTCACCGGCACCAAGGAGGGTTGTGCCGAGGGCGATTGCGGCGCCTGCACCATCGTGCTCGGCCGGCCCGTCGGCGGATCGCTGCAATTCCGGGCCGTAAATTCCTGCCTGATGATGCTGCCGCAGATCGACAATTGCGCGGTGCTCACGGTCGAGGGCGTGGCCGGGCCGGACGGCACGCTGCACCCGGTGCAGCAGGCTATGATCGATACCGACGCCACCCAGTGCGGCTTCTGCACGCCCGGTTTCGTGATGGCGATGTTCGCCTTCCACCACTCCGGCGAACCGGCGGACAGCGCGATCATCCACGAGGCGCTCGCCGGCAACCTCTGCCGCTGCACCGGCTATCGCTCGATCGTGGAGGCGTGCCGGCGGGTGGCGCAAGGACCCGCCGACCGCTTCGCCGCCGCGGCGCCCGCCCTCACCGAAATGCTCTCGGCGCTGCCGCCATGCGCGGACTATCGCCACGGCGGGCAGGCCTTTTTCACGCCGCGGTCGCTCGAGGCGGTGTTTTCGGCGCTGGCACAGTCCCCGGATGCGATTCTGCTCGGCGGCGGCACCGATCTCGGACTGCGCGTGAGCAAGGATCGCGAGGCGCTGCCCGCCGTGATCGCACTCGCGCAGGTCGCAGAGCTGTGCGAGATCACGACCGATGCAGGTGCGCTGGAGATCGGCGGCGCCGTCACCTATACCGAGGCCTTGCCCTATCTCGACCGGTACTTTGCGTCCTTCGGCGCGCTCGTGCGCCGCATCGGCTCGCGCCAGATCCGAAATCTCGGCACCATCGCCGGCAATCTCGCGACGGCATCCCCGATCGGGGACACGATCCCTTGCCTGATCGCGCTCGATGCCACCGTGCGGATCGTCTCGCGCGCCGGCGAGCGCGTGCTGCCGGTGGAGTCCTTCATCACCGGCTATCGCACGACCGCGCTCGCGGCGGACGAAGTGATCGCCGCGATCCGCATTCCCTTCCTCGCGACGGGCCAGGATTTTGCCGTCTACAAGCTGTCCAAACGCCACGACCAGGACATTGCGACCGTGATCGGCGCCTTCCGGCTGGAACGCCAAGGCGGCAAGGTGCGGCGGCTGCGCGCGGCCTACGGCGGTATGGGCGCGCGCGCGATGCGGGCCACGAGCGTCGAGGCCGCGGTCAAGGACCGGCCCTGGGCACCGGCCTGGCTCGCCGACGTCGCGTCGCTGCTGGCGCGCGACTTCACGCCGATGACCGACCATCGCGGCGGCGCGGACTATCGCCTGCGCGCGGCGGCTGGCCTGTTGCGCCGCCTACAGCTGGAAACGACCCTGGCCGCGCCGATGCGGGTGGAGGCGCTGTGAACGAGCTCATCGGGCGGAATGGCGGCGGCGTGCATGCGGCGGTGCGCCACGACAGCGCGGTGGGCCACGTCACCGGCGCGGCGCGCTATCTCGACGACATCCCGACCGTGCCGGGAACGCTCGAGGCGGCGCTGGTGCTGAGTCCGCACGCGCATGCGCGCATCGGCCGCATCGACTTTTTGCGCGCGCTCGCGGCGCCCGGCGCCGTCGCCGCGGTGACCGCCGCCGATATTCCCGGCAAGAACGACATCGCGCCGATCCGCAGCGACGAGCCGGCGTTGGCCGCCGGCGTCGTCGAATATGAAGGCCAGCCGGTGGCGGCGATCGCGGCGGTGACGTTCGATGAGGCGCGCGCGGCGGCGAAGCTCGTCGACATCGCCTACGAGCCGCTCGACGCCGTGCTATCGGTCGATGAGGCGCTGGCGAGCGAAAGTTTCGTCGCGCCGCCGCAAACCATGATCCGCGGCGAGGTCGAGCCGGCGCTCGCCGCCGCGCCGCATCGCCTCGCCGGCGAACTGCGCTGCGGCGGCCAGGATCATTTCTATCTCGAAGGACAGATCGCGCTGGCGACCCCCGGCGAAGGCGCCGACATGCAGGTGTGGAGCTCGACCCAGCATCCGACCGAAGTGCAGCATGGCGTCGCGCATCTGCTCGGACTTCCCTTCAACGCCGTCACCGTCGAGGTGCGGCGGATGGGCGGCGCGTTCGGCGGCAAGGAAAGCCAGGCGACCATCATCGCCGGCATCGCCGCCGTGCTCGCCTGGAAGACGCGCCGGCCGGTGAAGCTGCGGCTGCCGCGCGACGACGACATGCGCGCCACCGGCAAGCGTCATCCGTTCCTGATCCGCTACGATGTCGGCTTCGACCCCGACGGGCACATCGTTGCCCTCGACCTGACGCTCGCCGCCAATGGCGGCAACGTCGCCGACCACACTCCGGCGGTGATCACGCGCGCGCTGTGCCATGCCGACAACTGCTACTTCCTGCCGAACGTCCGCTTGCGCGGATTGTCCTGCAAGACCAACACCGTGTCGAACACCGCGTTTCGCGGCTATGGCGGGCCGCAGGGCATGCTCGCGATCGAAACGGTGATCGAGGCGGTGGCCCGCCGGCTCGGGCTTCCCGTCGAGACGGTGCGGCGGCGGAACTTCTACGGCATCGACCGCAACGACGTCACGCCCTACGGCATGACCGTCGAGGACAACATCATCGAGCGCGTCGTGGACGAGCTCGAGCGCACGGTCGCGCTTCCTGCCTGGCGGCGCGAGATCGCGAATTTCAACCGCCACAGCCCGGTGGTGAAGAAGGGCCTCGCGACCATGCCGGTCAAGTTCGGCATCTCGTTCAACCGTCCGGCGCTCAACCAGGCGGGCGCGCTCGTCCACGTTTATACCGACGGCAGCGTCGTTCTCAACCACGGCGGCACCGAGATGGGGCAGGGCTTGTTCATCAAGGTGGCGCAGGTGGTGGCCGAGGCGTTTTCGATCGATCTCGACCATATCCGGGTGTCGGCGACCAGCACCGCGAAGGTGCCGAACACCTCGCCGACCGCGGCGTCCTCGGGCTCCGATCTCAACGGCATGGCGGCGCTCGATGCCGCCTCGCAGATCAAGGCGCGCATGACCGAGGTGGCGGCGGACCATTTCGGGGTGCCGGCGGGCGATATCGTCTTCGACTCGAACCGGGTCTTTGCCGGCAACCAGAGCGTCGCGTTCGCCGAGCTGGCGGCGCTGGCGTGGGAGAAGCGGGTATCGCTGTCGGCCGCGGGCTTCTACCGCACGCCCAAGATCCATTGGGACTTCGCCACCAGTACCGGGCGGCCGTTCTATTATTTCGCCTACGGCGCCGCAGCCGCCGAGGTCGCCGTCGATACCTTCACCGGTGAATCGCGCGTGCTGCGCGCCGAGCTCCTGCAGGATTGCGGCCGCTCGCTCAACCCGGCGATCGACCTCGGCCAGATCGAAGGCGCGTTCGTGCAGGGGATGGGCTGGCTCACCACCGAGGAGCTGTGGTGGGATGCCGACGGCCGCCTGCGCACGCACGGCCCCTCGACCTACAAGATCCCTGGAAGCCGCGACGTGCCGCCGGTCTTCAACGCCCGCATCCTGCGCGACGCGCCCAACCGCGAAGCGACCATCTTCCGCTCCAAGGCAGTGGGCGAGCCGCCGTTGATGCTGGCGATATCGGTCTGGCTCGCTATCCGCGACGCGATCGCGAGCCTCGCCGATCATCGCCTGGCGCCGCGCCTCGACGCGCCGGCCACGCCTGAGCGGGTGCTCGGCGCAATCGACGAGCTGCGCGCGCGGGCGGGACGTTAGGGCAGCGCCGACCGAAGGGGAAGCGCATGGAACTCGACAGGCGGTTGTCCCTCCATCCGCCACATTCGGCGCTTTAGACGCTCCTTCGTCGGGCATCGCCGCTCGCATCAGCCGTCGTGTCCCATGCCGCCCATCATCTCGGTCTCCAAGCTCTCCAAGACCTATGCCTCGGGCTTCCAAGCCCTTAAGAGCGTCGACCTGGAGATTCGCCGCGGCGAGATCTTCGCGCTGCTTGGCCCGAACGGCGCGGGCAAGACGACGCTGATCAGCATCATCTGCGGGATCGTGACCTTGTCCGAAGGCAAGGTCGCGGTCGCCGGCCACGACATCGTGCGGGACTACCGCCTGACGCGCTCGATGATCGGCCTGGTGCCGCAGGAGCTGACCACCGACGCGTTCGAGACGGTCTGGGCGACCGTCAGCTTCAGCCGCGGACTATTCGGCAAGCCGCACAATCCCGACTACGTCGCCAAGGTGCTCACGGAGCTGTCGCTGTGGGACAGGAAGGACAGCAAGATCATGACCCTCTCCGGCGGCATGAAGCGCCGCGTGCTGATCGCCAAGGCGCTGGCGCACGAGCCGCAGATCCTTTTCCTCGACGAGCCGACCGCGGGCGTCGACGTCGAACTGCGCCAGGACATGTGGCAGACCGTGCGCTCGCTGCGCGCCGCGGGCGTGACCATCATCCTGACCACGCACTACATCGACGAGGCCGAGGAGATGGCCGACCGCATCGCCGTGATGCACAACGGCGAGATCATCCTGGTCGAGGACAAGGCCGAGCTCATGCGCAAGCTCGGCAAGAAGCGGCTCACGCTTCACCTGCAGAAGCGCCTCGATGCCGTGCCGGACGCGCTCGCCGCGCATCGCTTGACACTGGCGGCCGATGGCAGCGAGCTCATCTACAGCTACGACACGCAGGGCGAGCGCACCGGCATCACCGCCTTGCTCAGGGATCTCAATCAGGCCGGAATCAGGTTCCGCGACCTGCACACGACCCAGAGCTCGCTGGAAGACATCTTCGTCGACCTGGTGAGGCAACGACAATGAATTTCCGCGCCGTCTACGCAATCTACTACTTCGAGATGGCGCGCACCGGGCGCACGCTGCTGCAGAGCATCGTGTCGCCGGTGGTTTCGACCTCGCTCTACTTCGTCGTCTTCGGCGCCGCCATCGGCTCGCGCATCACCGAGATCGAGGGCATCACCTATGGCGCCTTCATCGTCCCGGGACTGATCATGCTGATGCTGCTGACGCAGAGCGTCATGAACGCCTCGTTCGGAATCTACTTCCCGCGCTTCACCGGCACGATCTACGAAATCCTGTCAGCGCCGATTTCGTATGTCGAGATCGTGCTCGGCTATGTTGGGGCGGCGGCAACCAAGTCCATCATCCTCGGCCTGGTCGTGCTGGCGACATCGGCCCTGCTCGTGCCGCTGCGGATCGCGCATCCGGTCTGGATGCTCGCGTTCCTCGTCCTGACGGCCGTGGCCTTCAGCCTGTTCGGCTTCATCCTCGGCATCTGGGCCGATGGGTTCGAAAAGCTGCAAGTAGTGCCGCTGCTGATCATCACCCCGCTGACGTTTCTCGGCGGCACGTTCTACTCGATCAACGTGCTTCCGCCGGTTTGGCAGAAGGTCGCGCTGCTCAATCCGGTGGTCTACCTGATCAGCGGGTTCCGCTGGAGCTTCTTCGAGACCGCCGACGTGAGCGTGGCGGTCAGTCTTGCCATGACGGTCCTGTTCCTCGTCCTGTGCCTCGCCGCAGTGTGGTGGACGTTCAGGACCGGCTATCGGATCAAGAAATAGCGCTGCCGGCGCCCTTGTCCGCGGGCAAAGCGGGCCCGGGCCTCGCGGCGGGCTGCGCGCGCCAATGAGGCCTCCGAGCACGGGCTTGCGCTGCAAGCGTTCGACGGCTTGGACAAGATGCAGGTGTGGCACGCCGGCCCTGACCAAAAGCCGTTGTGAGCGCGACCGGGCCGGTCGCCGGATCGGCTCGATCAGCCGCCGAGACCGCCGACGAAATCGAGCACGATCCGCACGACCTGTTCCGGCTGCTCCATGAACGGGATGTGGCCGGCGCCCGGCATCACCACGAGCTTGGCGCCGGTGATGCTGGCGGCGACGAGTTCGCTCAGTTCCCGGGGGATAAGATGATCGTTGTCGGACGTGACCACCAGCGTGGGCGCTTCGATCGAACCGAGCAGCGACGTGAATTTCGGCTCTTTTTCCTGTCCGGGCTGGCAGCGGCCCCACGCGAGCAGCGCCTCGACGAAGGCGCTGTAGCTTTGCGCCGAATTCGCCAGGATGTTCGCCTGATTGGCGCGCATCACGGCGTAGCCGGGCTCGGAATTGATGAAGTTGCGGCTCAGCGTCCATAGCCCCATGTAGTCGGCGACCTCGCCGCTCATGCCGAGCTTCTCGATCAAGCGCAGGCGAAGGCGGAAATTGAGCTCGGCTGCGCGATCGAGCTCGCTGAAGCCGCCGACCACGATCAGCGATTTCAGCTTGCCGGGATGGCGTTGCGCCAGCGCCAGCGCCATCGAGCCGCCGAGCGAGGAGCCCAGCACGTGGATCGGCCCGCAGCCGAGGCGGTCGATCATGGCCGCGAAATCATCGGCCCAGCCCTCGACGATGTAGGGCGGCGGCGATTTCGTCGAGCGGCCGATGCCGCGCGGATCGACCGCGAGCACCTGCCTGTGGCGGGCAAGGAGCGGAGCGCCGAGGCGGTAGTAGCCGTGGTCGAGCCCGAGGCCGGGGATCAGCAGGATCGGATCGCCCCGGCCGGAGACCGCGTAGTGCAGCGTGGCGCCGGCAACGTCGATGTCGGGCACGGATATCCCCTTGCATTACAGCTTCGGCAGCACGTGCTCGCCGAACAATTCGACCGTGCGCACCGGGTCGGAGGCAAGGCTGACTGTGAGCATCAGGCGTTTGGCGCCTGCGGCCTTGGCGGCGAGTGCCTGCTCGAGGCAGTCTGGCGGATTGCCGCAGATCGAGAGCCGCCGCGACAGATAGTCGAACAGCCCGAGCTCCTCGACCAGCTTGATGTCGGCTTCGCCCGGCCGCGTGCTGTAGCGCCGGCGCAACTCCACGAACGGCGCCCGCAACGGCTCGGGAACGCCCCGCGTCTCCAGATGTTTGTCGCCGATGACGTAGCCGGCGAGGAACGCCAGCATGGCGCCGACCTTGCTGCGCGCGGCGTCGCGATCCTCGCTGCAGTCGAGCGCCGCGATCTGCCAGGTCTCGATCTCGTCGGGAGCGCGGCCGGCGGCCTTGGCTCCGGCGGCGATTTGCGCCTCCAACTCGCGGATGTTGTCCGCCGCCAAGCCGAAATTGGCGAATGCGCCGTCGGCGGTGGCGCCCGCCGCCTGCAGCGGCTTCGGATGGGAGGCGGCAAGGAAGACCGGCGGCGCACGCTTGATCCACGGCAGATGCGCGCTCGCCGGGCCGAGGCTCGCCGGCTTCCCCCGCAGCAACGTCTTGATGAACGTCACGCCTTCCGCGAGATCCTTGGCGCGCGACTTCGGCAGCCCGACATTCTTGGTGCCGCTGTGGCCGGCGCCGATGCCGAGCACGGCGCGCCCGTTCGAGACGTGGTCGAGCGAGGCGATCGCCGCCGCGCTGACGGCCGGGTGGCGGGTCAAGAGATTGGTGACGCAGAGCGCGACGCGCGTGCGCCGCGAGGCGCGCGCGACCATCGCCGCCGACACCCAGGGGTCCATCGCATTTCCCGGCGTGTCGGCGATGCCGATCATGGCGTAGCCGTAGCGGTCGGCGCGCTCGGCGAGCTGCTCGCAGAGGGCGAGCGTGTAGGGCCAGAAGAAGAAGCCAACCTGCATCCTGCACTCTCCTTCAGTGGCGCGGCTCAAACCCGCGGCGGCCAGCGGCGCATGATCACGCCTTCGATGACGGCGAACAAGTCGTTGACCACGAAGCCGAACAGACCGACCAGCACGAGCAGCGCATAAACCTCGCTCGACTGATAATTGCGTTGCGACCGGATCATCAGCGCGCCGACGCCGGAAAGCGAGGTCAGCATTTCGACCAGCAGTGTCACCACGATGGCGAGCGGGATCGCGATGCGAATGCCGACCAGCAGCGACGGCACGACGGCGGGAAGGACGACCCGCTGCATGCGCTGCCAGGCGGTCAGGCGGAACGAGCGCGCGACGTCGAGCAGCAGGGGATCGATCTGGCGCACGGCCGTCGTCGCGTTCAACAGGATCGGCCACAGCCCCGACAGCACCACCACGGTCAACTTCATGCTCTGGCTGTAGCCGATCAGGAGGGTGGCGATCGGCACCGTCACCGGCGGCGGGATGGCGCGCATGAACTCGAGCAGCGGCTGCAGCGCGCGGTCCGCCCGGCGCGAAATCCCGACGAGCACGCCCAGCGCGGTCCCGAGGACGATCGCCAGCGCGAGCCCCAGAAGAAAGCTGAAGGTCGTCGCGCCGAAGGCGGCGAGGAGGCGCTCACGGTCGAACAGGCTCGCCGCGGCCTTCCACCATTGCGCCGGCCCCGGGAAATAGGGCGACGGACCGGGCTGGATGAGCTGCCACACGAGGAGCAGCAGGAGCAGCGGCAGCAATCCGCGCGCGGACGGCAGGCTCGCCAGCACGGCGCGCAGCTGTCCGGCGAGGCGGCGGCTCGTCGGCGACACGTTCATCAGCCGGCCTCGCGCAGCCGGCCGGAGGCGGCGGGGAACAAGCGCGCAACCGCTCCGGTGAGCGCCGCGTTCAAGATCACGCCAAGCGCGCCGATCGCCACCACATAGGCGAAGACGAGCTCCGGGCGCATCGCCTGTTGCTCGCGCACGACCGCGTAGCCGAGCCCGGCGGGATTGCCGACCATCTCGGCCACGATCGCCAGCACGAGCGCGAGCGCCATGCTCAGCCGCGCGCCGACGAGCACGCCGGGCAACGCCGCCGGCAACATGATCTTGCGCAAGATCTCGCCGCGCGAGAGCCGAAACGTCCGCCCCACCTCGAACAGGCGCGCGTGCACGCCCATCACCGCGCCCATGGTGTTGATCAGCACCGGCCAGAGCGCGGGCAAAATGATGACCATCAATTCCATCTGCAGCGAGAAGCCGAACAGAAGCAGCGCCACCGGCGCGAAGGCGATTCCCGGCATCGGGCGCAGGACTTCGATCGAAGCGAGCGAATAGCGCCGCAACGCCTGCGATCCGCCGAGCAGCAGCCCCAAGACTACGCCGGTCACGAGCGCCGCTGCCCAGCCGACCAGCACGGAGCGCAGCGTATGCAGCGTGTCGGCGAGGAGCTGGCCGCTCGCCACGATCTCGACCAGCCCGTAGGCGATCGCCGACGGCGCAGGCAGGTTCTGATATTGCGCGAGCCCGGCGCGCAGCAGCATTTCCCATAGCGCGAAGGCGAGCGCGACGGTCGCGAGCCCCAGCCAATTGACGCGCGTCAGGAGGCCTGCCCGCTCACGCATGCTCGCTCTGCCCGATCGCCTGATGCAGCAGGTAGCGCAGCTCGAGGAACTTCGGCAGCTGGCGCGTGTCGATCTGGTCGCGCGGCTTGGGCAGGTCGACCGCGACCGTGCGCTCGATCCGACCCGGCGCGCCGGTGATGACGGCGACTCGGTCGCCGAGATAGACCGCCTCCTCGATGTCGTGGGTTACGAACACGACGCTCGATCCGGTGGCGGCGCGCAGCCGCTGCAGCTCGTCCTGCAGGGTCGCCTTGGTCATGGCGTCGAGCGCCGCGAACGGTTCGTCCATCAGCAGCACTGCTGGACGCACGGCCAGCGCGCGCGCAATCTGCACGCGTTGCTGCATGCCGCCGGAGAGCTGCCAGGGATAATCGTCCTCGTGGCCGTCGAGCCGGACGAGCCGCAAGGCATCGCGTACCCGCTCGCGGACCTCGTTGCGCGGCAGCTTGCCCTCCAAGCCGAACGCGACGTTGCGGTCGACGGTGCGCCACTGCAGCAGGGCATGCGAATAATCCTGAAAGACGATGACGACGTCGGCCGGCGGGCCGTCGATCGGACGTCCGTGCACGTGGACGGCGCCGCGCGTGCACGGCGTCAGCCCGCCGAGCAGGCGCAACAGCGTGGTCTTGCCGGTGCCGGACGGACCGACGACGGTCAGGAACTCGCCGCGGGTAAGCTCGAGCGAGATATCGTCGAGGATGCGCCGCGCGCCGTCTT
The DNA here is from genome assembly GCA_963758945.1 of uncultured Alphaproteobacteria bacterium. Taxonomy (GTDB): domain Bacteria; phylum Pseudomonadota; class Alphaproteobacteria; order Rhizobiales; family Xanthobacteraceae; genus VAZQ01. Next base: position 189,698 of record CAVWXY010000008.1, read on the forward strand.
GGTGCGGCAATTCGACCGACGCATGGCGGCAGGAAAAGACCAGATCACGCGCGGCTGCCGTCGCATCGCCGGCACCGGCCGCATTCACTGGGACGTCACCACCAGCTTGGAGTTGTCGACCGGCGCCGACAACTGGCCCAAGTCCTTCAGCACCTCGATCCAGACGCCGAGCTCCTCCGGCTTGATGGTGAAGCGATAGGTCGGCAGCGGCACCTTGGCGACGATCGCCGGCGGCAGGCGCGAATACTTGGCGAGAATGGCGCGGGCGTCGGCGGGGTGGGCATCCATGTCGGACTTGGCCTCGGTCAGGGCGTCAATCCACGCCCTGATGATCGGGCGATTGGCGCGCGCCCATGTCCCGTCGGAGATCCAGAACGGGAACAGCACCTCGTCGCCGGCCGCCAGCAGGGGATCTCCAAGTGAAATGTTACCGGCCGCGAGCAGCGCGCCGGTGAACGGCTCGAGCGCCTCGACCGCGTCGACATTACCGGCTTTGAGCTGGTCCCCCATGTTGGGAAACGGCACCTCGACGGCGCGGATCGATGCGGGATCGACCCCGTGCTTCTTGAGCCAATAGAGCGTCGCCACGTGGATGACCGCCCCGATCGTCGGCGCCGCGATCGCCTTGCCCTTGAGGTCGGCGGGGCTCTTGATGCCGGAATCCTTGCGCACGATCACTTGCGTGGTCGGATTGCTCTTGACCTCGATCGCCTCGCCGGCGCTGGCTACCACGTCGAGGCCGCCAGCCACTGCCTTGAGCAGATCCGTCGGGGTCGACGCCGCGAACTCGAACTGCCGGCCGACGGTGCCGGGGAGCAGCGAGATGTTCTGGATCGGGGTCAAGGTCACTGCGAGGCCGTGCTTTGCGAAGATGCCCTTGTCGAGCGCGACCCAAGCGGGAAGCCAGGTCGCAACCGGGATGTACGCCGCGCGAACCGGGGTGAGCGGCTTGTCCTGCGCAAGCGAGCCGCCGGGCAGCAGCCACGACAGCACGACGGTTGCGGCGATGAGACTCGCCCAGCACGCGTTGCGATGCTTCATGATCAAGGCATCCTCCCTGTTTGTCGGTTGGCCCGGACGATAACCAATCGCTCACCCCGTGAGAAGCGTGGCGGCGCCAGGTCGCGCGTCGTCGGCAACGCCACTCCACGTTGTTGCATGCGGCGAAAGCACCACGCGCGCTGAGGCGGCGATCAGCTCGATGACGAGTGCCGATGGGGACGCTCAGGCCGCCGCGCTCATCGACGAGCGGAACGCCCAGCGGGTGAAATGGGCTTCGACGTAGGCGAACACCGCGTACATCGCGATGCCTTCGACCGCGAGGCCGAGCAGGCAGGCGAACACCAGCGGCATCTGGAAGTTCGATCCGGCCTGCACCATCAGGTGACCCAGTCCCGCATTGGCGCCGATGGTCTCGGACATCACGGCGCCGACGAAGGCGAGCGTGATGGCGATCTTGAGCGATCCGAACAGATAGGGCTGCGTGCGCGGAATTCCGACCTTGAGCATGATGTCGAGCTTGCGCGCGCCGAGCGCGCGCAACACGTCCTCCAGCTCCGGCTCCATGGTGGCAAGCCCGGTGGCCACGTTCACCACGATCGGGAAAAACGAGATGAGAAAGGCGGTGAGCACCGCCGGCACGATGCCGATTCCGAACCAGATGATCAGGATCGGGACGACTGCGACCTTCGGGATCGAGTTGAAGCCGATCATCACGGGGTAGAGCCCGCGATAGATGGTGCGCGACCAGCCGACGATGATGCCGAGCACGACCCCGAACACGACGGCGAGCGCGAAGCCCGCGAGCGTGGTCCACAGCGTGACGAACGAATTCTTGGCCAACGGAGCCCAGTACCTGAATGCGGCCTCGAAGATCTGCGACGGCGCCGGCAACACGAAGGTGTCGATCTTGAAGATCCGGCAGGCGAGCTCCCACAGCACGAACAGGCTGATGGTGAACAGCCAGGGCGACAGCTTTTCCAGCGTGATGTTCATGCCTTGCGCACCTCGGCGATCTTGCCGCGCAGCTCGTGCACGATGTCGACGAAACGCGGCTCGAAGCAGATGTCGAGGTCGCGCGGACGCGGCAGCTCGACCGCCTTGGTCATCACAATGTGGCCGGGCCGCGCGCTCATGACGTGGATATTGTCGGCCAGGAACGCGGCTTCGCGCAGGTCGTGCGTGACCAGGATCACGGTGAAAGCGAGCTTCTGCCAGAGGTCGCGCAGCACACACCACAATTCCTCGCGGGTGAAGGCGTCGAGCGCGGCGAACGGCTCGTCGAGCATGAGCAGGGCGGGCTGATGGATCAGCGCGCGGCAGAGCGAGACGCGCTGCTGCATGCCGCCGGACAGTTCCCACGGGAAGCGCTCGCCGAAGCCGTCGAGCCCGACGGTCTTGAGCAGCGCGTTGGCCTGCGCGCGGTATTGCTCCTTCTCGCGCCGAAATTTCTGCCGATGCGGCTGCACGATCTCGAGCGGGAGCAGCACATTGTCGATGACCTTGCGCCAAGGGAGCAGGTTCGGATTCTGGAACGCCATGCCGGCGATCTTCACGGGCCCGCGCACCCGGTCGCCGAAAATGACGATGTCGCCGGAATCGGGCGGAACGAGCCCGGTCACGAGCTTCATCAACGACGACTTGCCGCAGCCCGAGGGGCCGACCACGGCGGCGAACTCGCCGCGGCGGACGCTGAGGCTAGTGCCCTGCAAGGCAAGAACGCCGCCGGAGACCCCGCGATAGGTCAGCGTGACGTTACCGATGTCGACGGAGGCGGTCATGTCGGGCGGCCCCATGCTTCGAGACGCCCGCTTCGCGGGCGTCTCAACATGAGCCCGAGAAGCGTCATTCATCGTCGCTACAACGTCAACTCAAGCAACCGGCCCGTAGCCCGCATGGAGCGCAGCGCAATGCGGGACGGACGGCCTCGCCGCGCGGACCAACTCCGGATGTCGCTTCGCTTCATCCGGGCTACAGGCTGCACTGCGTCCGGGACACGACAGCTCAGCTCACAGCTTGCGCTCGGATGCCGGCGGCAGATACTCGCTGGTGAAGATGTCCTCGGCCTTCGGGCGGTTCTTGAAGTCGTAGGTCAGCCCGATCTGGTCGATCGACTTGGCGAGCCGCGCCATGTCGACGTCGCCGAAGCCGTTGGCCTTCACCCACGGCGTCACGAAATTGTCGCGCAGCGACATCTTTAGCCGGTCGAGCTCGATCTTGGCGTCGGCGGTCTCGTTGCGCGACATCACCGACTTGATCGCCGTGTCCGGGTCCTTGATGGTGTCGAGCACGCCCTTGATGGTGGCGCGCACGAACCCGGCCACCACCTTGGGATGGGCCTTGGCGTAGTCGGGATTGACCATGATCGCGTTGCCGTAGAGCACCAGGCCGTGATCCGCCATCAGCATGATCTTGATATCCTCCGGCTTGAGGCCCTTCTGCAGCAGGTTGTAGTGCATCGAGAAGGAGAAGCCGGTGATCGCGTCGACCTTGCCTTCGGCGAGCATCGGTTCGCGCACGGGGAAGCCGACGTTCTCGATCTTGACCTTGGAGGCGTCGATGCCGTTCTCCTTCACGAACGCCTTCCACTGCGCGAACGCGCCGTCGGCCGCCGGCGCGCCGAGCACCCGGCCTTCGAGGTCCTTCGGCTTGGTGATGCCGGTCTTGGCGGTAGTGCCGATGGCGAACGGCGGCTTGTCGTAGACCATCAACACCGCCTGGACCTTCTTGTCCGGGTTCTGGTCCTGGAACTTGACCAGCGAGTTGATGTCGAAGAATCCGATGGGATAGGTGCCGGCTGCCACCCGCGCGATGCCGGCGACGGAGCCGGGACCGGAGTCGATGGTGACGTTGAGGCCCTCGGCCTTGTAATAGCCCTTGTCGATGGCGACGAAATAGGGCGCGGACGGGCCTTCGAACTTCCAGTCGAGGGCGAACTTCACATCGGTCTGAGCGGATACGGGGCTCGCCGCCAAGGCGGCCGCCGCCGCTCCCGCGAGCATCCCGAAGAGCCTGATCATGTGCATGTTTGATGCTCCCTGTAGGGCCGGGTCGGGGCCGGCGTGCTGCGCGCTATCTGAGCAATCGGCGTGCCAGCCCGCACGGCATGGCCGGTGTCGGCGGCGACGGCCTAGTTGCTTCGCTTTGCCTCAACACTAGGCATTTTGCTTAAGTTTGCCTATTCCCCGGTCACCACGGCACCACGTTCAGCTGCCGCGATAGGTGGCATAGCTCCAGGGCGTGACCAGCAGCGGCACGTGGTAATGGCCCTCCGGCTCCGCCACCGCGAACCGCACCGGTACCACCTCGAGAAACGGCGGATCCGCCTGCAGCGCGCCGCGCCGTGCGAAATAGTCCGCGACATGGAAATCCAATTCGTAGCGGGCGATCGGCAGCGGCCGCCCGGTGATCAAGGGTGCGTCGGTGCGGCCGTCGCGATTGGTGACGGCGCGTGTGATCGACGTGCGCTCGCCGGCGGTGAGCTCGAAAAGCTCGATGGCCATGCCAGCGGCCGGGCCGCCACCGTGGGTGTCGAGGACGTGGGTCGACAGGCGGCCGTGAACCGCGAGGCGATCGATCGCTTCGACCCGCTGGTCGAGGCGAAGCGCGGCGATGCGGACGATCTCGGCGAGCGCCGTTTCGGTCTCGGCGGCCATGCCGTTCTGCAGCCGGTGCTCGAACAGCCGCAGGATCGAGTCCTTGCCGTGCCGCCGCACGCAAACGATGAACGGCATGGCGAATTTCTCGCGGTAGGCGTCGTTCAAGCGGTGGAATTGCGCGAACTCGGCCTCCGACAGACGGTCGAGCCCGGCGCTCGCCTGCTCCGCCTTGGAGTGCAGGGGTGAGCCGGCCGGTGCGGGCTGTCTTGCCCGCGAGATCGGGATGCGCGCGAATCAAATCGAGCCGCTGTTGCGCGGGCGCGGCCTGCACCGCGGCCGCCATCGCTGCGTGCAGGGCGGCGAGGGTGGCGAACGGCCGCGCGCCGCAGACCGCCTGCGCCACCCACGGCGCGTGCTCGTAGATGTCGCCAAGGGCGGCAACGAAGGTTGCCGCATCGGCCGCATTGAGATGTTCGAGCGAAACCGTCGCCATCGCGAGCTTGCTCTATGCGACGGTCGGGGCGACAGCGGCCAGCGCCCGATGCTCGCGATGCCAGTGCTGCGCGATGTCGATCCGGCGCGCCACCCATACGCGCTCGCATGTCGCGACGTAGTCGAGGAAACGCACCAGCCCCGCCGCGCGGCCCGGGTGGCCCGCCAGCCGGCAATGCAGCCCGACCGACAGCATCTTCGGCGCGCGCTCGCCTTCCGCATAGAGCACGTCGAAGGCATCCTTGAGATAGGCGAAGAAGTCGTCGCCGTTGCTGAAGCCTTGGGCATTAATGAAGCGCATGTCGTTGGCATCGAGGGTGTACGGAATGATCAGGTGCGGTCCGCGCGGACCGTTGACCCAATAGGGCAAATCGTCGGCATAGGAATCCGACGAGTAAAGGAAGCCGCCATCGTCCAGCACCATCCGCAGGGTGTTGACGGAGCCGCGACCCGTATACCAGCCGAGCGGCCGCGCACCGGTCGCCTGCGTGTGGATGCGGATCGCCTCGGCCAGGTGGGTACGCTCCTCGGCTTCCGGCACGTCCCTGTAATCGATCCATTTGAGACCGTGGCTCGCGATCTCCCAGCGCGCCTCGCGCATCGCCGCCACCGCCTCGGGGGCTCGCGCCAGGGCGGTCGCCACGCCGAACACCGTGACCGGCAGGTTGCGCTGCGTGAACAAGCGCCACAGCCGCCAGAAGCCCGCGCGCGAGCCGTACTCGTACATCGACTCCACGTTCATGTGCCGCTGGCCGGGCCACGGCTGGGCGCCGAGCACGTCGGAAAGAAACGCCTCGGAGGTCGCGTCGCCGTGCAGGACGTTGCGTTCGCCGCCTTCCTCGTAATTGACCACAAACTGGACGGCGATGCGCGCGCCGCCCGGCCAGCGCGGATCGGGCGGAGTGCGGCCATAGCCGGCGAGGTCGCGGGGGTACTTGGAGAAATCAGCCGCAGACATGGCCTGTCATATACAAGTTCGGCCGCCGCATGTCTTGGTTGTGCGTCGGCCCGTCCCCGCGGCTGCCCGGGCGAATTTCCGTTTGCCGATTCTGAGACGGCACGGTCTGCTCCTCTACCCATCCCGTGCGCTTGGCCGGCGCAACGAAAAAGCCCGGTGCGGTATCCCGCCCGGGCATCATGCGCAGTTCAACCTAATACCCATCTTATAGGTCATTCTCGTTACGTCGTAAACAGCTTTGCAAGTGGGTTTCGCTGCGCTCAGCCCATCCCCGGCGCTGATGACTTCGCGCGCGTCACTGCGACGGCGCGCCGGCCGCCAGCCACGCCGCGAGGATTTGGCGCTCTTGTGTGCTCATCTCGGTGACGTTGCCCGGCGGCATCGCGCGCGAGCGCACCGCATTGATCTCGATCAGGCGGGCGTGGCGGCGGATGCTCTCGGGCGTATCGAGCAGGATACCTTGCGGCGGCGCATGGACGCCGGGCCAGACCGGCTCGTCGCGATGGCACATGCTGCAGCGGATCAGGACGGTGTTCTCGGCCGCCTGCGCGTCGACCTTGTCCGCACGCGGGTTGATGCCGCCGGGTCCCGCGCTCGAGAGCCACGCAATAGCGATCATGCCGGCGGCCGCCACTCCCCAGGTCCACCACGGGCTGCCTTTGCCCTCATGACGGGAATTGAAGAAGTGGCGGATCACGGGGCCGATCACCAGCACGATGGCGACGATCAGCCAGTTGAAGCGGGTCGCGAACATCAAAGGGTAATGATTGGCGATCATCAGGAAGACGACCGGCAGCGTGAGATAGTTGTTGTGGACCGAGCGCTGCTTCGCCTCCGCACCCCAGGCCGGATCGGGCGTCTCTCCCTTGAGCAGCGCGGCCACCGTCTTCTTCTGGTTCGGGATGACGATCACGAACACGTTCGCCACCATGATGGTGCCGACCAGCGCGCCGATCTGGGTGAAGGCGCCGCGCCCGCTGAACACGTGGGTGAAGCCATAAGTGAGGGCGACGAGAAATACGTAGCCAAAAAGCGCGAGCGCGACCTCGTGCCGGCCGAGCGGGGAGCGGCACAGCGCCTCGTAGGTGAGCCAGGCCAGCACGAGGCTGCCGAAGGCGATGGCCGCCGCGGTCGGCGCGGTCAGATCGAGCACGGACCTGTCGATGAGATAGAGCTCGGCGCCGAGATAGTAGACGATCACCAGCAGCGTGAAGCCGGAGAGCCACGTCGTGTAGGCCTCCCACTTGAACCAGGTCAGCTCGTCCGGCATGCGGGCGGGCGCGACGAGATATTTCACCATGTGATAGAAGCCGCCGCCGTGGACCTGCCAGGCATCCCCCTGCACGCCCTGCGGCAGGCCGGCGCGCGGCTTGAGGCTGAGATCGAGATGGATGAAATAAAATGAGCTGCCGATCCAGGCGATGGCGGCAACGACGTGCAGCCACCGGACGACGAGACTCAGCCACTCGGTGAGCACGGTCTCCACGGCAAAATCCCTCGCAGCCAAATTGCCCGTTCTATCCAGCGGGGCAGGATGACAGGCGCGCGTTCGGCATTGCAAGAGCGATGCCGAGGACATAGTGCATGGACATGGTGACGGAACCAGAAAGCGCGGACAGCGCCCTCGTACCGGGTGCGTTCGGCCACCGTATCATGGCGCTGGCGGATCGGTTGGCGCAATGGTCGGAGATTTCCGACGGTCTCACCTGTACCTATCTCTCGCCGGCCCATCGCGCCGTCGCCTCGGAAATCCGCGGTCTGCTGCGCCGGGCCGGCCTCGCCGCCGAGATCGACGCGGTCGGCAATGTCGTCGGGCGCTACGCCGCCGCCGATCCTCGGGCGCGGACACTCATCCTCGCCTCGCATTACGATACCGTGCGCAATGCTGGCAAATACGACGGGCGGCTCGGCGTGCTCACCGCGCTGGTGCTGGCCGAGCACCTGGCGCGCAGCGGCCGCAAGCTGCCGTTCCATCTCGACGTCATCGCATTCTCGGAGGAGGAGGGCGTGCGCTTCGCCTCGAGCTTCCTCGGCAGCAGCGCGGTGGCAGGGCGCTTCGACCCGGCATTGCTCGAGCGCCGCGACGCCGACGGCCATACCTTGGTAGCGGTGCTGCGCGAGGCCGGTGTCGATCCCGCGAAGATTCCGGCGCTGGCGCGCCGCCGCGAGGAGCTCCTGGGTTATCTCGAGGTCCATATCGAGCAGGGGCCGGTCCTGCTCGAGGAGGGCCTGCCGGTCGGCATCGTCAGCGCGATCGCAGGGACCGTCCGCTCCTTGGTCACGATCAACGGGACTGCCGGGCACGCCGGAACTGTCCCGATGGCGCGACGACACGACGCCGCGGCGGCGGCGGCCGAGCTCGTGCTCTATGTCGAGAAGCGATGCGCCCAGGCGCCGACCCTGGTCGGCACGGTCGGGCAGCTCGCAGTCCCCGACGGTGCGATCAACATCGTCCCCGGCCGCTGCGAGCTCTCTCTCGACATCCGCGCCGCCGATGATGCCACCCGCGATGCTGCCGTCGCCGACGTGACGGCGGAGGTCGCTCGCATCGCGGCAAGGCGCGGTGTCGCCATCGAGAGCAGGGAGGTGCAGCGCACCGCCGCGGTCGGCTGCTCGCCGCGCCTGCAACTGCTGCTGGCCGATGCTGTGGTGCGCGCCGGCGTGAAGTCGCGTTACCTTGCGAGCGGCGCCGGCCATGACGCCATGGTGTTCGATGGCCTCACCGATATCGCCATGCTGTTCGTGCGCTGCGGCAACGGCGGGGTGAGCCATTCCCCGTGCGAGATCATCATGGCCGAGGACGCCGATATCGCCGCTCGCGTCATGCTCGACGCCGTGCTCCGGCTGGCGGAAATGTCATGACGCTCGCGAGTACCGTCAGCACCTTCGTCGATCGCGATTTTGCGCGCGAGACCGCGTTTCTCGCCGAATTGGTGAAGGTGCCGAGCGACAATCCGCCCGGCGATTGCGCGCCGCACGCTGCGCGCGCGCAAGAGCTGCTGGAACAGCTCGGTTTCACGGTCGAAGCACATACGGTCGCGCGCTCGGCTGTCGAAGCTGCCGGCATGAAGAGTGTCACCAATCTCGTCGTCCGCCGTCGCTTCGGCGAAGGGCCGGTGATCGCGCTCAACGCCCACGGCGACGTCGTGCCGCCCGGGCTCGGATGGCGGCACGATCCTTATGGCGCGCACATCGAGCAAAGCCCGCATGGCCCGGTCATGTATGGACGCGGGGTGGCGGTGTCGAAGTCGGATTTCGCCACCTACACCTGGGCGCTGCTCGCGCTCGAGGCAGCGGCCGCGCAGGGCGCCAAGCTCGCGGGCACGCTCGAGCTCCATTTCACCTACGACGAGGAAGCCGGCGGCATCGTCGGGCCGAAATGGCTGCTCGATCGGGGCGTCACCCGACCCGACGCGGTGATCGCCGCGGGATTTTCCTACGCGATCGTCAATGCGCATGACGGCTGCCTGCATCTGGAAGTCACCGTCACCGGCAGGCAGGCGCATGCGGCGATGCCGGAGACGGGCATCGATGCGCTGGAGGCGGCGACCACGATCCTCGCCGCGCTTTACGCGCATCGCGCAGAACTACCGCGATGGCGCTCCGGCACGGTGGGAATCGTCTCGCCGACGCTCAACGTCGGGCTGATCAAGGGCGGCATCAACACCAATGTGGTGCCGGACCAGATCGTCTTTCGCATCGACCGCCGCATGATCCCGGAGGAGGAGCCCGCGAAAGTGGAAGCCGAGCTCCGCGGACTGATCGCAACTGCTGCGCAACGCCACCGCGATATCAAGGTCGATGTGCAGCGTCTGCTGTTGGCGGAGCCGCTGCGGCCCCAGCCTGGCACCGAGCGGATCGCGGCCGCGATTACGCGCCGCGCTAAGGAGATCCTCGGCGTCAATGTGCCGCTGACCGGGGTACCGCTCTACACCGACGCGCGCCATTACGCCGCAGCCGGCATACCGATCGTGCTCTACGGCGCCGGGCCGCGCTCGATCCTCGAGGCCAACGCGCACAATGCCGACGAGAATTTGCGCCTCGAGGACCTGCGCGCCGCCACCAAGATCGTCGCGCTGGCGGTCGCCGACCTGTGCGGAGCGGGATGAGGGCTGCGCCCGAGCAGTGTGTCGTCGCCAATGGCGAAGTTTGGAGCATGAGTCCGTCCCTAGTCTAATTTTTGGGGACGGATTTCGATCCGGGACGTTTCAGGCGGAAGTGGCCTCGCGGTCGCGTACCGGGGTGAGCCCCTGCAACTGCGGTGCAACGCGCTCCATGAACAGCCGCATCGACCGCGTGCGCTTCTCGCGCGTGGCCCAGTCCTTGCCGGCCACGATCAGCAGCGTGCCGAAGCCGCCAGCCGCCTCATGGAACGCGCGCAGCTCCTGGGCGACCGCATCCGGCTCGCCCAGAAAGTAGATGCCGGCCTCGGCGAGCTCATCGAAGGTGACGCGATCGCCGGGAATGTCGAGCTGGTAGTTCGACTTGATGATGCGGATCAGGCCGCGCGCGATCTGAAACCCGAGCTCGTAGTTGATGGCGGGACGCAGGTCGTCCATCGCCTCCTTGCGCGAATCCGCCAGATAGACGTAACGCGCCACAGTCAGCCCATCCAGCGGGACGCTGCGGCCGGCGGCGATCGCGGCGCGAGCATAGCGGTCGGCCTTGCGGCGGATGAAGGCGGCGGGCTCGAGTTGTGCCGAAAGCAGTGTGTAGCCGCGTGCGCCGGCAAGTTCGATCATCGCCTCGGTATCCGTGGCGGTCGCCATCGGCATGTGCGGGCGAGCAAGGGGACGCGGCGTAGCGACGACGTTCTTGCCGCGCCAATATTCCCCGTCCCAATCGAACGGCGCTTCCGACGTCCAGCACTTCACGATGAAGTCGAGTGATTCGCGCAATCGCGCATGGCGGTCCTCATGCGAGAGACCGCGTTCATGGGCAAATAGCGGATTCGGAAATCCGGAGCCGAATCCGAAGATGAATCGGCCTCCGCCAACGACGTGGTCGGTCACGGCCGCCTGGATGGCGGTATCGACAGGATGGGCAAGATGAATCAGCTTGACGGCCGCGCCCATCCGGATGTTCCTGGTAAGCGCCGCTGCTTTGCACATGAGCAGCTCGGGTAGCGGCAAAGTGTCGACCTTGTCGATGTAGATGGGCTCGCCGTGGTGCTCGCTGATGTAGGCGTCGCGGAAACCTAGCTGATCTGCGAGTACGATCTCGAACAGGTCCTCTTCGTAGGTCCGGGCCGCCGTCGTGTGCGGGCGAAAGCCGTTGGAAAAGATGCCGAACTCCATCGCCGTTCCTCTTTGAGATGCGCCGCCGAATGAGCGCGTCAGCTGGCGTCATCGGATTAAGTTTGACTTATAATGCCCTTGCCCAAGCAGCGCGGCCTCGAACGCGGCGGCGATCGCCTGCTTGCTCTTGCCCGCGGCAACCGCATCGCCGATGGCGACGACGATCTGCCCCGGCCTCGCCAATGGCTTGAAGCGCTCGGCGGTGCCGCGGCGGCCCTTGTAGTAGAACCAGTCGCGGAACGCCGATTCAGAAAACACCCGGGACAAGCCAGGCCAGCGGGCAGCGCCACGGTCGAGTAGCGTGGTCGCGATCGGCCCGAGGCCGAAGCGATAAGCGGCGCCGGTCGCGATCACGAGGCGGTCGAACGGAGCGAGCAGGTCAGGCTTGCCGGCGACGTCGATCGCGAAGTGAAATTCGACGCCGTTACGGACGCAGGCGGCGACGAGATCGGCGATGTAGCGCTCGAAGCTTCGCTCGCTCGCCGCGACCTCCTGGAACAGCGGCGCCTTGCCGGCCTGGCGAAACGCCCCGCCCGCGTGCGCCTCCCTCTCGAACACCGTGACCTGGTTGCCCTCGGCGACCAGCGAGGCATAGGTCAAGCCGGCGGGACCAGCGCCGATCACCGCGATGCGCTCGCCGCGCGGCGGCTTGGAATGCGCGAACACCGTCTCGCGGCCGGCGGCGCCGTTGACCACGCAGCCGATGCGCGCCCCGCCGCGCATCTCGTTGATGCAGGTGTTGCAGGCGAGGCAGCGTCGGATCGGCTCACCGCGCGCAAGCTTCTCGACCCATTGCGGATCGGCGATCAGGGTGCGGCCGAGCGCGATGAAATCCGTCTTGCCCGCCGCGACCGCCTCCGTCGCCGTGGCGGGATCGCCGAGCCGTCCGACCGCGATCACCGGGACGCGCACCAATTGCTTCACGCTCGCCGCGAAATCGAGGAAGGTCGCGTCGGGAAAGGTCATCGGCGGCAGCACGACCTGCGCGGAGGGCAGCGAGCGATAATGCCCGGCGGTGACGTGCAGCGCGTCGGCTCCCGCCTGTGCCGCCCACACCGCGATCTGGCGGCCCTCCTCGAACGGCAGGCCGCCGGGAAAGAAATCCTCGACCGAGAGCCGATAGACCACCGGCGTTGCGGGCACCGCGGCCTTCACCGCGCGCAGCACCTCGAGCCCGAAGCGCGCCCGGTTCTCGAGGCTTCCTCCGTACATGTCGCCACGCCGGTTCTCGAACGGCGCATGAAACTGCGAGATGAGGTAGCCGTGGGCGGCGTGGATTTCGACGCAATCGAAGCCGGCGCCGCGCGCCCGTACCGCGGCGCTGGCATGGGCGGCGATGGTGGCATCGATGCGCGCCTTGGTCATCTCCTGCGGGACGATGGTCTCGAACGTCGTCTCGTAGACCGGATGCGGGATTGCCGACGGCGCGATGGGCACCTCGCCGCAAATGTCGATCCGCGTGTGTCCTCCGCCATGACCGAGCTGGATCGACGCCTTCGATCCGGCGCGATGAATTTCTGCGACCAGCCGCGTCAGCCCCGGCAAAAAGCGATCATCGTAGATTCCGACCTCGCGTCGGCGATGGCGCCCGACCTTCTCCGGCGAGGCCATTTCGACCGTGACGAGGCCCACCCCGCCGCGCGCCCGCGCCAGGTAATAGGCGATGGTGTCGTCGGTGACGTAGCCGTCCTCGTCCGCGGTTCGCGTCGTCATCGGCGGCATGACGATGCGGTTGCGGATTTCGACCGAGCCGATGCGCGCCGGTGTGAGCAGGATGTTCATGCTGTATTGTTGTCGTCCCCGCGCAAGCGGGGACCCAGTACGCTGTGTCCAAGGGGGGTGAGGCGGCAGTGCCACATCGAATGTTCATTGATTACTGGGTCCCCGCTTGCGCGGGGACGACAACCGGTGATGACGCACTGAACGCCTATCACAGCACGGGGATCTCGCCGCCGTCGAGGTCGAGGGTCGCCCCGTGCAGCCAGCTCGCGCGCGCGGAAACGATGAAGGTGACGAAATCCGCGACATCCTCGACCGTGCCATAGCGCGTGATGCCCATCTCGCGGCAGAACTGCTCGCGGATTTTCTCCTCCGGCTCGCCGGTGCGCGCGACCTCGGCGCGGATGCGCCGCCATTGCCGCTCGGTCTCGACCAGGCTCGGATGCACGCAATTGACCCGCACCCCGTCCTCCTTGCCGAGATCGGCGAGGCACTTGGTGAAGGCGGCGACCGCGGCGTTGACCGAGCTGCCGATGGTGAAGCTCTTCTCCGGCTTGCGCCCGCTGGTGCCGCCGATCGCGATCAGCGCGCCGCGGCGCTCCTTGAGCAGCGGCCAAGCCGCGCGCGCGAGCCGCATATGGGCGAAGAATTTCAGCGCGTAACCGTCCTCCCAATCGGCATCGCTCAGCGCGAAGAAATCGCCACGCTTGGTGGTGCCGGCGTTGTTGACGAGGATATCGAGATGACCGAACTCGGCCCGCACCGCCTCGACCAGCGTCCCCGGTGCGCCCGGGTCGCGCAGGTCGAGCGCGCGGACGGCGGCCTTGCGGCCCTTGCCGCGGATCGCCTTCGCGACCTCGTCGAGGGCGGCGGCGTCGCGACCGGTGAGCAGGAGGTCGCAGCCTTCGTCGGCAAAGGCCAAGGCGATGCCACGACCGATGCCGCGGCTCGATCCCGTCACCAGCGCGACCTTGCCCTGCAACCCGAGCTCCATGTGGTTACCTGCCGTTGCCGTCGAGCAGCCAACCGAATTTCTCGCGCGCCTTGCGGGTGACCTCGGGGCTCGGCGCATTGGTGGGCGGAAACTTGTCGCGCCAGTGCCAGGGCTTGCAGGCGTCGATCAGCGCCACCGAATGCGTCATGTTGCCGACCGCGCGCCGCTCCGGCGGCAGCGCCGGGTCGGCGCTCGAATCCCACGAGCCGGTGATGAACTGGATCGACTCCTTGGGATCGGTGCGGGTGAGCATCGCCCACAGCAGGTGGTCGAGATTGGTTACGTCGACGTCCTCGTCGACCACCACGATATATTTCGACGCATAGGCCGAGGCCCCGCATTGCGCGGCGATGTGCGCGGTCTGCACCGCGTGCCCGGGATAGCGCTGCGTGATCGAGACCGCGTGCAGCATGCGCGCGCCGCCGACTTCGTGGCACCAGACCGTCTGCACGCCGGGAACCCCGGCATTGGCGATGTTCTGCTTGATCGTCGCCGAGCGCATCACCGCGCGATAGCGGGCCATCTCGTCAGGCCCCCCGCCCATGGGCGGCACGCCGAGCAGGATCGGATCGTTGCGATGGTAGATCGCCTTGATCTCGAGCACCGGAATGTCCCGCACGCCGCCGGCATAGTGGCCGGTCCACTCGCCGAACGGGCCCTCCGGGTGGGTGCGGTCGGGCGGCACAAAGCCTTCGAGCACGATCTCGGCATGGGCAGGGAAGGGGAGCCCGGTCACCTTGCCGCGCACCATCTCGACCGGCCGGCCGCGCAGGCCGCCGACGAGGTCGAGCTCGAACACGCCGTAGGGCGCTTCCAGTCCGCCGAAGAAAAAGGCGAGCGGGTCGCCGCCCAGCACCATGACGACCGGCAACGGCTCGCCGCGCTTGAACGACTTGTCGCGGTGGATGCGCCCGTGATGACCCGCGGCCATCACGATGCCGACGGTCTTCTTGTCGTGCACCTGGGCGCGGTAGGCTCCCGCGTTCAACCAGTTCTCCTCGGGGTCGCGGGTGATGCTGTAGGTGCCGGTGCCGATGTAGCGGCCGCCGTCCTTTTCGTGCCATTTCGGTGCCGGAAATTTGGTGACGTCGACGTCGTCTCCCATCATGACGTTCTCGAGCACCGGGCCGTCCTCGATGACGACGTGCGGCACGATGCGCTGCTGCTGCAGATAGGCCTCGCGGTAGGCGTCGCTCAGCTCCCACTTGGTGAGGTGGTCGGGGAAGCCCAACGTCATGTTGCGGCGGGTGCCGGCGAACATGTTGAGCAGCAGGCGATAGCCCTTCGGGCAACCGGGAATGTCCTCGAACACCACGCAGGGGCCATGCTCCGCCCGCAACACGGCCTCGGCCGCGAGCCCGATATCCTCCTCGCAGCTGGCGCCCTTGACCGTGCGCACCTCGCCCAGGCGCTCGGCCATTGCGAGCCACTCGCGCAAATCATCGTAGGCGATATTGCCGGCGAAGTTGCTCTGCCCGACCATCTTTCATCAACCTTTCCCCGCATTGCGCGGATGAAAACTGCCAGCCCCGCGTGGATCGACCGCCGTGCAGGAGGGAAGCCGCTGCGCGGCGCCCACCAGAATGTCGCCGATCGCCGATTCAGGCGATCGCGCATTGCACCCCGGGTCTCGCCTCGCCGGAAAACGCTATCGTAGCGGCCCTTCGGACACAATCATCCGCGGGATTGATGCGCCCATGACGCGCGGATGGATGCCCGGTGGCCGAGCGAAGCACGCGGTGGCCTGAGCGGTGAGGCGGCGACCGTCGTCACGCCGCGGCAGGATCGCAGCGCCATGCGCTCGATCTGGATCATCGCCTCGTCCTCGATGCCGTCCAGATCCCGATGCCTGGGCTTGCCCGGTCCAACCAGGATCATCAGGCCTTCGATCTGCGTGGTGATCAGCGCGGCCCGCCGCGCGCGGGTCTCGGCGGCCATGGCCGGATTGAGATCGGCGATCATGCGCTCGATCGCGGCGCGCAGGCGGCCGTAGAACGTATCCATCATCTTGGAGACGGCGCGGCTGCGGTTCGCCATCGCCCACATCTCCAGCAACAGGAACATCGTCTTGCGATGCTTGTTCTGGTCGATCATGTAGCGGATGCAATAGCGGAACATGTTCAGCTTGTCGGCCATCGTGGGCCAGAAGGTGCTGCTGCATCCCACGGATGCGCGCGACCGCGGCATCGAGAACGCGAGCGTCGTGCCCGTCTTCAACGACCGCGGCTCGTTCGAAGGGCTCGCCGAATTGAGCGAGGACATCATGCCGCGCGTGGTGCATGGCCAATGGCGGATACTGGCCGAGCCTCAATCGCGGCGGCACCTCCGTGAAGTCGATCAGCTCCGAAAAGCATTGCAGCTTGGGCCAGGCCGGATCGTATTCTGACAATCTGGTCCAGGTGGCGGTGGCATAATGCCCATTGTCGTTGAAGGGCGAGTCGCACTTCGCATTTGAGCTCGATGACCTGTCGGCAAACTCGGTGGGCTCCCTCTCCCGTAGGAGAGGGGGGTGAGGGGTTAGGGTCTGTCGATAAATTCGAGCCCCCTCACCCCAACCCTCTCCCCGCTGGGGAGAGGGAGCGCACCGAACTTGCGGCGCGGTCATGGAATCCCACGACCGATCGTCCTTCCCCGTATCATCGAATTGCGATTTTGGGTACTCGCGCGGCTCGATTGATGCAGCGATGGATTGGCGCTAGATTCGTTCGCTCGCCCCGCGAACGAATTTGGCGCCAATTGGCCTGCAGTCGATCGATGGATCAGCGCAACTTCTCCAGCGACTACGACACGCTGCTCGATCTCGTCAAAGCGCGGGTGAGCGTGCGCAAGCTCAAGCCCGATGCGATCCCCGACGACTATGTGACGCAAGTGCTCGAGGTCGGGCGCTGGGCGATGTCGGGGGCCAACGGCCAGCCCTGGGATTTCATCGTCGTCAAGGATGCCGACACCAAGAAAGCCCTGTTCCGCGCCTACATCGAGGAAAACAACGACTTCATCTATTGGATGGAGCAGCAGCGCGATTTCAAGCTGCGGCATCCCTCCTTCCAGATGACCCACGACGAGGCGCTACAGAAGCACCGCAACGAGGTCGGGTGGTCGATTGCGCCGGTGCTCATCGTGATCGTGGGTGACGGCCGGCGACAATGGGCGACCGTGCAGGGCGCTCACACCTTCGGCCGCGACCAGTCGCATCTCACCGACGGGCTCGCCAACACCGCAATGATGATGCATCTCGCCGCGGCCGCGCTCGGGCTCGGCAGCCAGCACGTGACCATTCACATCCAGGAGCCGTTCAAGCGCATCCTGGGCGTGCCCGATCTTCTCACCTTCTCGCTGATTATGCCGATCGGCTACCCGGCGGTGCCGCCCAAGGAAGGCGTGCGACGGCCGCTCGACGACATGGTGCATCGCGAGCGCTTCGACATGTCCAAATATATGAGCAACAAGCAGGTCATCGACTATCTCTTGAAGCTGCGCGAGAAGACGGTGCCGGTGTACAGCCACTCCTATGCCGGGCGCCCGCCGGTCGCCGACAAGCCCAAGGAGTGAAGCAAGACGATGGTCGACGTATCGAGACGCGGCGCGCTCATCGGCGTCGTCGCGCTGCTTGCGCTCCTGCCATGCGACGCGGCGTTTGCGCTCGACAAGGTCAGGCTCGGCAAGGCGGTGCCCAACTCCTTCGCCTTCGCCGCGACCGAGGTCGGGATCGACGCCAAGATTTTCGAGCAGGAAGGGATCGAGATCGAGGTCACGAGCTTCCGCGGCGACGCGCAGCTCCAGCAGGCGCTCGCCGCCGGCAGCCTCGACGTGGGGCTGGGCTCCGGGCCCGGTCTCGGCTTCCGCGCCAAGGGCGCGCCGGCGATCGGGGTCGCCGCCATGTACGGGCCGCCGGCCAACCTCGCGCTGGTGCTGCCCCTCGACACCCCGGTCAAGAGCGTGGGCGATCTCAAGGGCAAGCGCATCGGGGTGACCACGGCGGGCTCGCTCACGGACTGGCTGGTGCGCGAGCTCTCGCGCCAGCAGGGCTGGGGCAGCGATGGCATTCGGATCCTGGCGCTCGGCGCGATGCAGGCGCGGCTCGCGGCCATCCAGCGCGGCGAGCTCGACGGCATGGTGATCGAGGCGGCGACCGGCTACGACCTGGAGGAGGCGGGCAAGGCCAGAAACTTCCTCCTGTTCGGCGATATCGCGAAGGATTTCTACACCCACGTGATCTTCGCGACCGACGACATGATCGAGACGCGGCCGGAGCTGTTACGCCGCTTCCTGCGCGGCTGGTTCAAGACCATCGCCTTCGTGAAGGCGAACAAGGATTTCGTCGTTGCGACCGCGGCCAGGACCATCGCGGTCAGGCCCGGCATCGCCGCCAAGATCTACGACGCCCAGGTGGCTGGCTTCTCGACCGACGGCGCCTGGAGCCCGGCGGCGATCGACGTGATCAGGCATTCGCTCAAGGAGCTCGGCATTCTCCCGACCGTGCCGGAGGCGAAGGCGATCTACAATGACACGTTCGTCCCGGTGAAGTTCTGACTGCCTTGAGCATCGTCGGCATCGATATCGGCGGGACCTTCACCGACCTCGTCGGCTTTCAGGCCGGCGCTATCGTCACCTCGAAATGCTCGACCGTGCCGGCCGATCCGACCGAAGGCGCGGCGGAAGCGCTGCGCATCGCCGGCTGCGACGTGGCGGCCATGGACGAGCTGCTGCATGGCTCCACCATTGCCATCAACACCGTGCTCGAGCGGCGCGGCGCCAGGACCGCGCTGATCACGACCGCAGGTTTCCGCGACGTCTACGCCATCGGGCGCGGCAACCGGCCGGACGCCTTCAACCTGTTCTTCCATCGCCCGCGGCCGCTGGTGCCGCGCGAGCTCACCTTCGAGGTTGCCGAGCGCATGAATGCCGCCGGCGAGGTGCTCGTCCCGCTCGAGCCCGCAGCCGTCGAAAGCCTGGGTCGCCGGCTCATGACGCTCGGCGTCGAGGCGGTGGCGGTGTGCTTTCTCCATTCCTATGCCAATCCGGCGCACGAGGCCGCGGCCGGC
This sequence comes from uncultured Alphaproteobacteria bacterium, assembly GCA_963758945.1. Taxonomy (GTDB): domain Bacteria; phylum Pseudomonadota; class Alphaproteobacteria; order Rhizobiales; family Xanthobacteraceae; genus VAZQ01. Next base: position 208,798 of record CAVWXY010000008.1, read on the forward strand.
GCGGTGCTGCGGCGCCGTTTCCCCGCGCTGTTCGTGACGCTGAGCCACGAGATCCTGCGCGAATTCCGCGAATACGAGCGCACCTCGACCACGGTGCTCAACGCCTTCGTCGGTCCGCGCGTCGACCACTATCTCGGCCGGTTCGAAGGCTTCGCGCAAACGGCGCGCTTTGCCGGCAAGATCGCGATCATGCGCTCGAACGGCGGCACGATGTCGATCGCGCAGGCGCGGCGCGAGCCGGTGGCGATGATGGAATCGGGCCCGGTCGCCGGGATGATCGGCGCCGCGCGGCTGGCCGATCTCCTCGGGGTCGAGCGCGCAATCGGCTTCGACATGGGCGGCACCACGGCCAAGTGCACGCTGATCACCGGCGGCGTCGCGCCGATCGAGGAGGGCTACGTGATCGGCGACCGCTTCAGCGGCCAGCCGATGCAATTGCCGGTCGTCGACATCGTCGAGGTCGGCGCCGGCGGCGGCTCGATCGCCTGGTGCGACGCGGGCGGCGGCCTGCACGTCGGCCCGGTGAGCGCCGGCGCCGATCCGGGGCCCGCCTGCTACGGCCGCGGCGGGCAGGAGCCGGCCGTGACCGACGCCGACCTCGTGCTCGGCCGGCTCAACGGCGAGCGCTTTCTCGGCGGCCGCATGACGCTCGATCGCGTACCGGCGGAAGCCGCCATCGGCCGCATCGGGCGAACGCTGGGCCTCGGCGCCATGGCGACGGCGCTCGGCATCACCACCATCGCCGACGGCGCCATGTCGCTGGCGGTGCGCGCGGTGTCGGTCGATCGCGGCATCGATCCGCGCGATACCGCGCTGATCGCCTTCGGCGGCGCCGGCCCGCTCCACGCCGTCGCCATCGCGCGCGAGATTGCGATCCCGCGCGTGGTCGTTCCCAAGCTGCCCGGCAACTTCTCCGCGCTCGGCATGCTGATGGCGCAATGGCGCCACGATTACGTGCGCACGCTGATCGGCCAGCTCGGGGAAATCGACGCGGCCGACGCGGCGCGCGCCTTCGCCGAGCTGCGTGGCGCCGGCGAGGAGGCGCTCGCGCGCGACCGTCTCGCGCGCGGCCGTTTCGATTTCGCCGCCGATCTGCGCTACCGCGGGCAGGAGCACACCATCGCCATCCCCGTCGCCGGTGCGGACGATCTGACCGGGGACGCCCGAGCCGCGCGGTTGCGATTCGACGAGCAACACCACCGTCGCTACGGTCATGCCGCGCCGGATCAGTCGATCGAAATCGTCAATCTGCGGCTCGTCGTCACGGTGCCGCGCATGGAGGATGTGATTGCACGCTGGCTGTCGGCGCCGTGGGCGCCTGGTGAAGCCGCATCCGAGCAGCGCCGGGCGGTCGTATTCGACGATCCCGAGCGATCCGCTCGAGACGCGCGTCCTGTGGCGGCCGGGCTGGCGGCGGGCAGCGAGATCGTGGGACCGGCGGTGATCGAGGAGCCGAATTCGACCACGCTCGTCGGGCCTGGCGACCGCGCCGTGATCGATGCGAGCGGGCATATCATCGTGACGCTGGCGGAGCGGGAGTGATGCTCGTATCAAATGCCTCCGACCACCGCGGCCTAGTAGTGGAGACAGTGAGCGAGCGGCACACTCCGCGGCGCGGTGAGCAGATGGACCGCAAGAAAGCCCCGCGATGAAACCCAGCCCCATCACCGTCGAGGTCGTGCGCAACGCCATCATCGCCTATGCCGACGAGATGGCGAACGGCGCTGTGCAAGTCCGCCTACAACATGATGATCTACGAGGTGCGCGACTTCTGCTGCGGCCTGATCGACGCCGCACGGCCGCATGATCTCGCAGAACCGGGGCGGCCTGCCGATCTTCCTCGCCGACCTCGGCGTCGCGGTGGAGGACGGCATCGAACGCTATGGTCTCGACCGGCTTCGCGCCCGGCGACGTCGTCATCATGAACCACGGCCGACGTGTGCGGCCAGCATCTCAACAATGTCGTGGTCTACGCGCCCTGCTTCCACGACGGCGAGGTGGTCGCCTTCGCCGCCAACCGCGCCCATTGGGTCGACATCGGCGGCATGCGGCAGGGCTTCGGCTCGGTCGAGACCACCGAGATCTACCAGGAGGGGCTGCAGATCCGCTCGCTGAAGATCTACGAGGCCGGCAAGCGCAACGAGACGCTGTGGCAGATCATCGCGACAATGTGCGCTATCCCCGAGGCCGCGCTCGGCGATCTGCGCGCCCAGATCGCCTGCTGCCAGCTCGGCGTGCGCCGCTACGGCGAGCTGCATCGCGCGCTACGGGCGCGAGACGGTCGAGGCCTGCATCCACGCGGTCTGGGACGCCGACCGACCGCGAGGTGCGCGCCTTCGTGGCGAAAATTCCCGACGGCAACGTACGAGGCGGAGAGCTTCCTCGACAACGACGGCCGCAGGCTCGATGTGAAGCTGCGCGTCAAGGTCAAGGTGGTGATCGACGGCTAGCGCATGACCGTCGATTTCTCGCAGATGAACGAGCAGGTGCCGGGGCCGACTCAATTCCGGCTATTCCGGCGGCATGGCGGCGGCGCGCGTCGCGTTCAAGGCGCTGACCTCAGGCGCGAGCGCGCCGGTCAACGAAGGGTCGTTTCCGCCCGCTCGAGCTCGTCCTGCCGGAAGGAACGATCCTCAATGCCAAATGGCCGGCCGCGCTCGGCCTATGGAGCATTCCGCTGCCGACCGTGATCGACATGATCCTCAAGGCGCTGGCGCCCGCGCTGCCGCAGCGCATCCCGGCCGCGCATAAGGGCGACATGGGCGGCTGCTCCATTCTTCGGCTTCCGGCCGGACGGGCGGCGGTTCCTGCTGATGAACATCTTCGGCGGCGGCTGGGGTGGACGGCCGCACGAGGACGGCGAGTCCGCCTCGGTGTCGATCTGCCAGGGCGACGTGCGCAACGCGCCGATCGAGCTGCAGGAGATCCAATACCCGTTCCTGATCGAGCGTTTCGCGTTGCGCAGCGATTCCGGCGGCGCCGGCAAGCATCGCGGCGGGCTCGGCGTCGACCTGACCTACCGCGCGCTGCAGAACTGCATCGCCAACATGAATTGCGATCGCACCAAGGACCCGCCCTGGGGACTGCATGGAGGCAAGCCCGGCGCGGTCAACGAAGCCGTGCTCGTGCGCGGCGACGGCAGCACGCGCAACCTGCTCAAGGAAACCGGCGTCGCGCTCGAGCCGGGCGACCGGCTCACTTTCCTCACCGCCGGGGGCGGCGGCTGGGGCGAGGCGCGCGAGCGCGACCGCCGCGAGATCGAGCGCGACGTCGCCGCCGGCTATGTCACGCCGGAAGCGGCCCGGCGCGACTACGGCGATGCGCCGGCAGGCGCGAGCGCGGCGGAGTAGGCGATGACGCTGGCGGAGGAACGGCGCCGCCGGATGCTCGCGGCCATGGCCGAGGCCGGGATCGACGAGATGGTGCTCTACGGCAACGCCTGGCAGGGCGACTACCTGCGCTACGCCGCCGATTTCGGCATCCTCGAAGGCCACGGCATCGCGCTGGTGTCGTCCGACGGCGCGACCGAGCTGTTTCTCGACAGCGCGACCGAAGCCGAGCGCGCCGAGGCTGAGGCGCCCGGGACGACGATCCACTTCGCCGCGGATATCGGCCGCGCCGTGGGCGCGCGGCTCGATCGCGTTGCCAATCATCGCCTCGCCGCCGCGCCGCGCCGGATGCTGCCGAGCCGGCTCGTCGACCGGAGCGGCAGCTTCGCGCTGGAAGACGGCACGGCGCTGCTCGACCGGCTGCTGATGCACAAGTCGCCGGCGGAGACCGCCGTGCTGCGGCGCGCGGCGCAGCTGGCGGACGACGCCTATGGTGTGTTTCGCGCTGCCGTCAAACCCGGCCGTCGGCAATACGAGCTGGTGGCGGATGTCGAGGCCTATCTGCGCAGCCGGGGTTGTCCGGACAATTTCATGATCATCGGCTCGGGCGGCAAGGACGTGCTCGGCATGACGCCGCCGTCGGATCGCCGTATCGCCGCCGGTGACCTGGTGACGACCGAGCTCACGCCGGCGGTCGAAGGCTATTTCGTTCAGATTTGCCGCACGCTGGTGGTGGGCGCTGCGAGCGAGCCGCAGCGGCGCGCGTTCGACGTCTTCCGGCAGGCTCTGGATGCGGGCATCGCGGCGGCGCGGCCCGGCGCCGCGGCCGCCGATGTCGCGCGCGCCGAAAATGACGTGTTTCGCAGATACGGGCTCGGCGATTACGTCACCAGCCGGTGGACGCGCGTGCGCGGCCATGGTCTCGGGCTGTTCTGCGATTCGAAGCCGCACCTGCTCGAGGACGTCGACACGCCGCTCGTGCCGGGCATGGCGCTGATCGTACACCCCAACACCTATCATCCCGAGGTCGGCTATATCGTGCTTGGCGACGCGGTGGTGGTGACCGACGGCGGCGTCGAGGTGCTGTGCAAGACGCCGCGCGAGCTGTTCGAGGTCGCAGCGTGAGGGGGCGATGCGACGCGGCCTGATCTCCCGCTCGCAGGCGGAGCTGCCCGACGCCGTGCTCGAGGCGCGCATTGCGCGCGTGCACGCGGCGATGGGCGACGCCGGTCTCGATGCGCTCCTCGTCTACACCAACAATACCCGCCCGGCCGGCGTCTCCTGGCTCACGGGCTTCGTGCCTTATTGGTCGGAGGCATTGCTGGTGCTGCCGCGCGATCGCGAGCCGGTGCTGGTGGTCGCGCTGACCTATCGCGTCAAGAGCTGGATCGAGCGCACCAGCCACGTCGCCGAGGTGATCCACAGCCCGCACATCGGGCTCGAAGCGGCGCGGTTGATCGCGGCGCAAAAAGCCGACGCGGCGGTCGGGATCGTCGATCGCGACGGTCTCGCCGCCGGCATCGTCGATGAGATGCGTGCGGGCGGCCCGCGCCTGAGCTTGCGCGATGCGAGCGGTCTCTTCGCGGCGCTGCGCGGCGAGGCCGATCCGGCGGAGATCGCGCTCGCAGCGAAAGCCGCGACGATTGCGCGGCACGCGCTGGGGAAGGCGTCCGCACGGGACGCGGGTCTCGGGGACATCGTCGCCGCGGTCGAGGGAGCAGCGCGCGGGCAGGGCGCGGAGGAGGTCTATATCGCCGCCGCCGCCGACCTCGCGCGCGACCGCCGGCTCGTGCGCGTCGAGGGGGAGATCGCCTTGGGCGAAAGCTTCGCGCTGCGCCTCACGGTTGCCTACAAGGGAAGTTGGATCCGCCTCGCCCGGACCTTCAGGCGCGACGGCGCTGCGACGCCCGACGCGGCGGCGGCGGCGCGGCTCGCCATGGCCGTTGCTGAGCTGCCGAGCGCGCGCGGTTTCGCCCCGTTTTCATCCTGGCTGGTGGAGGGCTGCCGGATCGCGCAGCCGCTCGAGCCGTTGATGGGCTCGCGGGTGAGCGAACCACATCCGCCGCGGCCGAGGGCGCTGGTCTCGGTACAGGCGAGCTGCGAAATCGACGGCCAGCCAATTCTTCTCGCCGCGCCCGCCTTGCTCGGCGGACGCGGCGAGGCTGCAGCCTTGCTCCTCGGCCCGTTCTAGGCGGCGGGTCTCAAGCGGCCCTGGGTGTCTGCGGCGCGCTGGTGGCGGCACTGCGTGCATGCAGGGCCATCGCAATCAGCGCCGAGCCGCCGAACAGCATGTTGATGCCGACCAGCAATCCGAGCGCCCACACCGCCGTGCCAGGCAGCCCGACCAGGATGATGCCGGCCAGGATGAGATCGATGATGCCGCTCGCCAGCATCCAGCCCCACCGCCCCGAGAGCTCCTTCTTGTGCTCGAGCGCATACATGATTGAGAGCACGCCTTCGATTGTGAAGAATACGATCAGCAGCAAGGTGAGCGAAACGGCGCCGCTGATCGGCCATGCCAGCAGCACGATGCCGGCGGCGACGGCCAAGACCGCCGAGAGCAGCGACCACCAGAATCCCGGAGCCTGCCGCGCCCAGAACGTGGTGAACAGCCCCACGACCCCGCTGATGAGGAACAGCCAGCCCAGGAAAAGCGTGAAGGCGATGGTGGCGAGCGGCGGAACGATGATCGCCAAGATGCCCAGCACAACCAAGACAATTCCTTCGATCAAGAACAAGACCCAATGCTCGCGCACCGATTGCGCAAGCGCGCGCTGCAGCGGATTAACGTCTCCCGGGTTCGTTGACATGTCAGACCTCCTAGCCGTGGTTGCGCTTACGCCGGAAATTCCAACATGAACGCGCGACGCGAATATAACCGCTCCGCGGCATGAGCGCCACGCCGCAGATGCTACGTGCACAGTGGCGCAGGGGGAGCGTTCGAGTTGATAAGGGAGCAGCGGGCGGTGACGACGGCGCGAGTTTGACATGGCCCGGGCGAGCGGTCGGCGTATACGTTGCGACGATTCGCCCCTTCCCGCGGCCGTGCGTAGGTGCGTCGAGGTCGAGCCCGAGCGGCCGGGCCGCCCCGCCAGTCGACCTTGTGGCGGGACGCCAAAGCAGGTGTCCAAGCTGAGGCTTCGACCGCTCCAGCTGCAAGAGGTCCGGGAATTGAGTGCTGCGGATTAGCGTGATCTAAACGCCGCCTAAAACCAGGAACGAGACGCGGCGCTAGCAGAATGGCGCTAGCGGAATAAGGGGCGAAGGCGATGCTGGGAGCGCGCGGGCTGGCGCGCCGGCCTCACCAGCCCTCGAGCCAATGGGCGATGTCGTAGACGAGCGCGGCCACCACGCAAGCGGCAAGTGCGCCCCATAGAACGCCCAACAGCACGACGGCATTCGCGCGCTGCATGAATTCCTTATCTACGAGGTGGGCCATGGTCGCCCTCTTCGAATCGCCCCTCCCAGCGCTCCCATCTAGGCGCGCGCTGCCGGGCAGGAAAGTCCTCCTACCGCAAACCAGAGTTGCAAACCCCGCGTAGCTCATCCGGGCGTTTATGCCGGCTTTATTCCCTGCACAACATTCCCTGCACAACGCGGGGGCAGCCGTCATGAGAACGGATGCGGCGGTCGCCTGGCTGATTAGATAGGCAAAGCCCAGGAGCGCGAGGAAGACGAGAAAGAACAGCGCGAACAGGACAAGCGAGATTCGCCTGGCGATCCGCGAAACGTTGGTCAGGCCGAATGCGCCCGCAATGAGCGAAATGACGAGAAAAATGACGGCATATTTGAATATGACGGACCTCCCGTCGGGCTTGATCGGCATGATCAACCGGCTTGCACCGCTTTTTCGTTCGCGCAGGGTCGGGCGTCGATGCCGCTCACAGCGCGCCGGGCGCATGCCGTGACAGTCTCGTTCGCGATTGCTAGGAAGTTTGGTCCACTACCATCGAAGGGGAGGAAGCCGCATGCTGGCGAGGCCGAAATGTCCGGTGATCGCGCTGGAGGAGCACTACTGGGACAAAGAATTGGCGGCGCAATTCGTCGGCGGCGAAGGCGTGCGCAATCCGGCGATGCTCGAGCGCCTCTACGACCTCGGTGAATTGCGGCTGAAGGAAATGGACGAGGCTGGGATCGACGTGCAGATCCTCTCCCACGGCGCTCCCTCGGCGCAGAAGCTCACCGGGCCGGACGCGGTCGCGCTCACCCAGCGCGTCAACGACCGGCTCAATGCCGTCGTCGCCGCCAACCCGAAGCGTTTCGCCGCCTTCGCGGCGCTGCCGACCAGCGATCCGAGGGCCGCCGCCGACGAGCTCGAACGTACCACCAAGGTCGGCTTCAAAGGGGCGATGATCCACGGCCTCGCCAACGGCGTCTTTCTCGACGACAAGCGGTTCTGGCCGATCTTCGAGCGAGCGCAGGCGCTCGACGTTCCGATCTACATGCATCCCTCGGTGCCGCTACCGACGGTGATGGACGCCTACTACAAGGATTACGCCAAGGATTTCCCGATGGTGGTGCGCGCGGCCTGGGGTTACACGGTCGAAACCGCGACCCAGGCGATCCGGCTCGTGCTCAGCGGGCTGTTCGACGCCTATCCCCGGCTCAAGATCGTGCTCGGGCATCTCGGCGAGACGCTGCCGTTCCTGGTATGGCGCGTCGACCAGGCGCTCGCCCGACCGGGCGCCAAGACCTTGAGCTTCCGCGAGGCCTTCTGCGAGCACTTCTACATCACCACCAGCGGCAACTTCTCCAATCCTGCGCTGCTGTGCTGTGTGATGGAACTCGGCATCGACCGCATTCTGTTCGCGGTCGACTGGCCGTTCGTCGCCAACAAGCCGGCGGTGCAATGGATCGAGACCGTGCCGCTCTGCGACGAGGACAAGATCAAGATCCTCAGCGGCAACGTGCAACGCCTGTTCCGGATGTAGCAAATTGTCGAGTGCGGCATGGTCTCGACGGTGAACTGCTGCCCGCCCGGGATCGAGTCCGTGGCGGGCTTTCGCCGGAAGGTGCGCCAGCCCCGCCTTGTGGTTTTGGCACCAGATCGTAGATTCTCGGCCGGGGATTTGCGCATTCGGGCCCGTAGCTCAATGGTCAGAGCCGACCGCTCATAACGGTCTGGTTGGAGGTTC
>CAVWXY010000009.1:0-288181 GCA_963758945.1 uncultured Alphaproteobacteria bacterium
GCCGCACCACGCCATCGGTGGCGGGGTCGGGTTTGGTTTCCACGATCTGTTTCAACTTTTGTTTCTGTTCGGGCGACAGTTTCGGGCTAGGGCCGGGAGCTTTGGCGTTGATCAGTCCCGCAGGACCCTCGGCGTTGAAGCGGTGCACCCAATCGCGCAACGTCTGCGATCCATGGCTCCAATCTCGGCGGCCGCCTCACGGCTCATCCCGTCGAGAACCGCCGCAAGCGACAATCGCCAACAGCCTCAGCTCGCCCGCATTAAAGTCCGTGCGCAATGGCACCGCCGCACCCATCGCCCCCTCGCGAATCATTCCCGCTCACGAGGCATCGAATCACAGACCCAGGGGCAAGGGAATCCGGGGCAAACAGAGTCACCTTCAATGAAGGTTGGTATTATGCGGCGGCCGCAGGCGCGGCCGCCGCGGAAGGGGGGCGGCTGATCCGCTGCACCGTGCCGGGGTCAACCCCAAACCGCATGGCGATCTTGCGCACGCCGGGCCTTCCAGGAGTCGCCAGGACCTTCCTGATGCGCTCCTCGAGCTCGGGAGCTATCGGCGGCCGTCCGAGGCGTTTCCCCTCGCTCCTGGCCCGCGCAAGGCCGGCACGAACTCGTTCCTGGATCATTGCCCGTTCGAACTCGGCGAACACGCCCATCATCTGAAACATCGCCTTGCCGGCGGGCGTCGTTGTGTCGAGCCCCTGCTGGTGCAGGAATAGATCGACCTTCAGCGCGTGCAGTTCGGAGAGGAAGCCCACCAGGTCTTGCAGGCTACGGCCGAGGCGGATGGCGAGGATCAAACGGCCAGGGGGCGGCATGGGGGACAGCGTGACCAGTTCGCTCGCCCGCAGCCCGTGCCGGTAACAGATCAGGATCATCACGCTGTCGCGATGACCGTGGCGGTTGCCACGCGCGGCCTCGATCAATTTCTCGACCTCGCGCTCGGTCAAAGTGCTCGCGCGTGCGCAGTCGCGAGTGCAAGGATCGCGGCAAAAGCGACCGTCTTGCTGAGCCGTCTCGCTATCATGACCTTACCCTAACACGTTGTCCCACGGCGGACGGACAATTCACGCCTTAAATATGACGAAAAGTTCCCCGCGACGGGTTAGTTGAAAACAGTCGCCGTTTCAAAGGCTTGGAGGGGTTAATTACGGTTTGCCGGCAATGTTCTGTCCATCAACCCGCACAGCATGCTTCAGTAGTCCATTGAAGGGGCGGGGACGTGACGGTAGCGAGCGAGCCGGGCAGGCTCGGTCTTTACCGTGCCCCTGCCGGCCGGCGCAGACACCTAGATTTATTTGACAGCACGGAATCACGCGGCCCACCCGGCGACAAGCGCTATGGCAGCGACAACATTCGTGACGACTTGGCAGACCGTGCGGGTTCGAACCTCGCATTTTGGAAATCCCTCATGAAAAGCCCAGATCAAGGCCGGGTTAGCTTCTTGGTGGCGCTCTCTCGCGCTGCGGATGAGCAATACTCGATAAACCGAGCGGGAAGTTCCGGGTAGGCGACGCACAGTTCCTTGATACGCTCGTCGATAATTACTTGCGACGCCCAGTGTAGCCGCTCAAGGCCCTGCATGATGGCGTCCAATCGCTTTGTGGCTTCCATTCGATGGTTCACTTGAAACAGTAGTGTCCGGTTAAAACTCGAACAATTTCAACTGCCTGTCGGAGATAAGGTTGTTTTCGACCGGATCGACGCGCTTGAAGGCTTGTTGCAGCGGCAATTTCTCGAAGAGCGTCAGCGACAAAATCTGTAGCAGCGTATGCAGGGTCACATCCAGGCGAAGTTGCTTTTTGATGATCGCCACCAGCACATAGACGCTGATGGCAATCCAGATTTGCGTCCGGACGGCGTTCTCCGAGGTGCCGTAGAAGCGTTTGATGCGCAGGTGTTGCTTGATCCACTTGAAAAACAGCTCCACCTGCCATCGGCACCGGTACAGGGCGCAAATGGTCAGCGCCGGCAGCGCAAACTGATTGGTCAGAAACACGAGGGTCTTGCCAGTTTCGGGATCGCGATAGCGGATGCGGCGCAAGTGGCCGGGGTAGTCCTTGGAGGCATAGAAGCCGTTGAGCACGATGGTCTGATCGCAGATGAGCCCCGTATCGCGGTTCACCGGCGCCGAGTACAGGCGTCGCGCATCGAGATTTCGCTTGGCGCGGGTGACGAAGAATTCCTCCCGCCTGATCCATCGCGTAGAGCCGCTCGAAGTCCAGGTAACCCCGATCCATGATGTAGAAGGCGCCGGCTTCGATGAGCAGCAGGTCCAACACATTGACATCGTGCACCTTGCCGTCGGAGATGTGGATGAAGGTGGGGATCGCGCCTCGAAGATCGAGCAGCGTGTGCAACTTCACTGCTGCTTTTGTCGAGCGAAACGGCGCCCACGGGAACATCGACAGGCAGAGATCGATAGTCGTGGCATCGAGCGCATACACAGTATTGGCCAACTCCACGCCGAAGTCCTCGCCGACGTAGAGCGCGCGGGCCTTGAAGATCAGCCGCTGGGCCAACTCGAAGTATATGCGCCAGTCGCGCAACTCGTTTGCGTCAGCCAGCGTCGAGCGTGCGACCGCCGCGCCGATGCCCATATGATAGAGCTTGCCGGCTTGAGCCCCCAGACAGACCTCGATATCGCGCAAGCTCTCGCGGTAGGTCAGCTGCGCGAAAGCCATGACGCGAAACTGCTCGGCGCAACTGAGACTGCGCGTCCGGTGATCACCGCCGTAATGATCCACGATGCGATGGAAAGTCTTCCATGGCAGGAAATCCATGACCTGCGCGAACAGGGTCTTGCCGACGTACATGGCAACTCCGGGGTGGCGAAATCCCGGACGCTAGCCCAACACGCCATTTTCAATTCAAGTCGGGGACACCAGTCGGAGCCAAAAAAAGCCCGTCACAATTGCCTTTTCCGGCAACACCCTTCAACTTAACCGGACACTACTGCACTTGAAACAATATTCACTCCTTTGTAGGTCAAACAGATCGAGCTTTCCGGGTGCGGGAATAGCAAGACCGTTCGGGGCCAGATTTTGCTCCCACAATCGGGTAAGCGGATCGTAGCACAAGTACATCAAGGTCATTTCCCTTCGTATGATTTGCTGGAACCGCGTGACCTGTGGCGCCGTCGTCCCATAACAGTCATGCACGGTCACAACATCGGTGATGCCTTCTGCAACGGCGGCATTTATCGACCGGATCAAATGTGCGGCGTCGAGGCTGTGAACGAGATTGGCAGGTGCAGAGTCCTTCGCCTTCCTCTTTAGAATTTTCGATTGGTGGCCGTCGGCCACGCGATAAGTGACCGGTTCGCCCCGGAGCAGCAACTCCACCCGCTGAACGTTGGGCTTGTAATACCGATTGCTGACGGGAAGTCCGGTTGGGCTGCCCCAGTTCAACGGCAGATTTGCCTCGTTGCAGTAGTCGGCAAGCGCCCGCATAAAATCCATTGCCTTGGCAGGACGCCTGAGCAGCATTTGCGCGGCTCTCAGAGCTGTCTTCGCGAGATATAGAGCCTGCCGCCACGTAGGCCGCACATGGTTCTCGCAGGCGTCGATGATCTGGGCCGTTGCGCCCCTCTCGGTCACGCCGTAGCTGAACGTCATGATCGGCTGCTTGAGAATATCGCGAGTGATGCCCCGTTCGAGCCACCAAATGGCCTCCTCGTCGTCGGCGGCCCCAAGCAACATCCTCACGGCATGTGTGACGGTGTCATACAGATCGTAGATTTCCTCGCTGTCGGTCAGATTGACCAAGCGCCCACTCTCCTCGTCTCGCGTCATGAGCGCGAGATGCTGGATTCCATTGCACGAACCGTCGAGAAGGACAGGCAGGCGAGTTATGAAGTTCGGGTCCTTTTGAGCGGCATCAAGCTCTATGCAGGCCGCCACGAGACTGAACGGGTCTTTCGCACCCTTCCATAGGTTCACGGTCCCAATCGGGTCCTCCGCAACGCGCCGGATCAGTTCTCGGTTCTCAAATACCCAGTCGCAGCGGGCGCGCCATGTTCCCTTCTGGCCGTAGGCATTGGCGGCGGCAATCTCTACCCACCAAACGCTGTCGCCAACCGGCTGACCATTGGCGAACAGAAACAGGGAGCGGACATGGTCTTCGCGGGCGAAGTTGAAATGAGGCAGAGGGTTGATCCGCCCTCGAAAATCGCAGCGTAGCTGCGTCCAGAAGGTTCTTCCGACAAGATACTTGGCCACAGCAACATCGCGGAGCACCGTCTCGCGCCTAACGCGCTTCCCAATCACCTCTCCATCGGGGCCTCGTCCGCCCCCTTCTTTAAGGCCAGCGAACTTGCGCACCACGGGCAACATGCGCTCGTTGATCGTCCACGGCACTCGCTGCAAGGCGTTCACACCGTCGGCGTGCTGGTTGATCGACCCGTCGGCGAATGCCAACTCAATCTCCGCCACCGTGGCAGGGTGACTGTCTTGTAAAAAAGTGGCCGTGCCGTTGCGCCATCCCGTCCAATACTGGGGGCGCTTGAGACTCGGCAGATAGAAGGGATGCCTGTTGATTAGCTCCTCGCGGAGGAGATCGACGGCCTTCTGGTGTTCGTATGCAATCTTCGGAAAGCCGCGTTCGTCGAAATCAAAGAAGTCGAGCGAGGTTGCGCAGTCTAGAAGCCAATTCCCGGCGGCAACGCAGTCACGTTCCGACCAATCAAGCCGCCGGAACCGCCACAGGGCGGAACGCTTGTGCTTTGCGGCCTTGACGTACTCGTGGGCGGCCGGACAGTCCGTAAGCAGGCGCGTTAGTTCCAGCTGGTCGCGCAAATCGCGACCAATCGTCAGGCAGATTTTCATGCGCGCCGACTTGTCGTCCGGGTCCCAGCCGGTATCGATCTTGTTGAGCAGCGCGCTAACGGCAATGAGCGCTAGTTGGTCAGGCGGTAGCTGCCGGACGACCCGCTCAAGCCCCTTCGGACATCGTGGCGCGTCCTCGCTGAATATGTATTCCGTGAGGGGCGGCACGATTTGGCTGCATACCTCCCTTCCGAGTTCAGTCTGGGCGTAAGTCCGGTTTCTAATACTGCGCTCAAATCGGCGCCGGGTTCGGCGCTTTACGATCAAATCCACGCCAAGCCTCACTTTTCCTCATAGGTTACGGTCAAATTTGCGTAAGCTATTGAAAACATTGGGAGCGAGCTAAAAAGCCTCAAAATAATGCCCTTGGCCGCTCCCGTTGTGATAGGCTTTATTCGCCTTTCTAGCTACGTTTTTAGCGGATGTCTGGCTTGCGCAATGCATCCCTAGCCCAAGGTAGGCTCACCATGTTAGCGTTACAACAGCACATGCTCGGTGCGCGGCAATGCGGCAACGGGGGCTGCAATATCGGGCTGTCCGGCGGCGGGGCTCAAAGCGGGTTTGGCAGGTTGCGCAAGCTATCAAGTCAATCTCCAACGGTTGCAATCGGCACGCTTTGAAAAAGCCCCTAAGCAGGGGTACCAAAAAAAATTTGGGAGGGGTACGTTAAAGAGGGAAATGATGGCTCCTGCTCCACCGCCCGGGTCTTCGCCCAGCGAAGGGTACCCCCGGGGGCCTTTTTTCGTCATCCGTCTTTTTTGCCTGCGGCCAACGCATCCTCTCATTTCCGCTTTCCCCTCACGCGGCAGCCGCGCTTGCCTCGCCTAACGGCGCTGCTGCGCGGAAAGGGCGGCTGATCCGCTGCACCGTGCCGGGGTCAACCCCAAACCGCATGGCGATCTTGCGCACGCCGGGCCTTCCAGGAGTCGCCAGGACCTTCCTGATGCGCTCCTCGAGCTCGGGAGCTATCGGCGGTCGTCCGAGGCGCTTCCCCTCGCTCTTGGCCCGCGCTAGGCCAGCACGGACTCGTTCCTGGATCATGGCGCGCTCGAACTCAGCAAACACGCCCATCATCTGAAACATCGCCTTGCCGGCGGGCGTCGTGGTGTCGAGGCCCTGTTGGTGCAGGAATAGATCGATCTTCAGCGCGTGCAGCTCGGAAAGGAAGCCCACCAGGTCTTGCAGGCTACGGCCAAGCCGATCCACCGACCAGGCCATGATCACGTCAAACTGCCGCTTGGCGGCGTCCCGGCAAAGCGCGTCGAATGCGGGGCGCTTGTCGCGGCCCTTGGCGCCGCTGATGCCGTGATCCTTGTAGACCTTGGTGATCTCACAACCCATGCGGCCGGCAATCTCACGAAGCTCGCGCTCCTGATTGGCGGTCATCTGATCCAAAGTAGAGACGCGAAGGTAGAGAACAGCGCGTTTCATGGCCCAAGCCCTTCCATGTTGTCGATGGGAGAATGCCATAGCGTGTATGAAAAACCAACCTGTTTTTCACACGGAAAATAGTGGCCTCGAACAGGGCCGTTTTGTTGACGTTTCGCCAGCCGATTTTCGAGGGGTTTATTCGTACACCGTGCTCAAGCATAACAAATCAGTCCGACTTGTTGCCTAGGCGCCACACACAGCCGGCAGGCCATGCCCTTTGCACCCGCACCAGCCCGACGCGCTCGGCAGCTCGACGCAGGGCGCGGTACCGGTTGTTGCGCTTCTTGCGATCCCTCGGTAGCCCGCGTGGCCACGCCCACGCCGCAAGCTCTTGTGAGGTTAGCTCGGCCTTCACGCGCAATGCGCGGCGGATGGCTAGGACAAGGCGGCCGGGTGGTGGCATGGGAGACCTATGCGGGGTTAGCGGGTATCGGCGACGATGCGCGCGTGGCTCAGGTCGAGGGTGCTAACCACGCCGCCGAGACGCAGCGCCCTGGCAACTCCCCGCTGCACGCGGCCATAACCATTCTTCATGACGGACAAACCATAGAGTTTCGTGGATTTTGGTGAGGGCTGCACACGCCGTCCGGGAGGCGCCCTTTATGTGGGATGTAAAAGCTTAATGATTTCAATGCTTCCCACACAAACCAGACAACCCAGACGAAATTGACAAATTTGTTCTGACGCTTTTTGCCACGCCGGTCAGTTTCCTTTCGCTGCTGTAATCTCTTTATATTTTCGTATGGTTTATCTGGTTTATCTGGGAAAAGCCCCTAAAATGGGGGGTTCTTGATCCCATACGAAAAATGGCGGTCTGGTTTGTGTGGGAGCTAGGCGGCCGGTGCATAGTCGCACTCCTCCCAGGCTTGCGACTGGCCAACATAAGCGTCGAAGGCCGCGCGGCACTCTTTCAGCGCCGGAAGGGTCAGCCGCCGCTTCCCCTTGAACGGCTTGCTTTCCGTCGCGCCTGGCAACAGCTTGGCCTCATTAAACCAGCGGTGCAGGGTGTTGGTTGTTGCCACCCGACTGCGGACGTTGTGCTCTCGTATCCACAGGCGGTAGGATTCCCACATTCGATCTTTCTGCACCGACGTAGGCCACCCGTCCGTTTCCGCGATCTTGTCTTGTTTGCTGAGGTTGAAGGCCGAAACGGACTCTGTGTTTTCATACCGCAGTGTGCCGCGCTTCAGCGTTTCGGCCCACCATTGGACGTACGGCTGGAACGATTCCTCTTTCTGTTCCAGCAGGGCGACCGTCTTTGGGGCGGTGTAGATATCCACCGACACGAGGTCGAAGGTCATCAGGTAGTGCATGAGACCTTGCAGGCCGCCGTTGCGTAGCTCCTCGTCGATTGCACTGAAGTAGGCGCGGTCATTTGCCCGGGTGTCGGCCACATCGAGCACGCACCAACGGCGTGCTTGGATGCCGGCTGGCACCACCCACTTTTCGTTGCTGGCGATGATCAGCCGGGAGAGATTGCGCACCATGAAGGCATCCTTGTGCTTGCCTTCGATCAGCAGCTCCTTGTCGGTTACAAGGTGTTTGAGCGCGCCTTCGCCGGATTTGTCGCCAGCCCAGAAGCCTTCATCCACGAAGATCAGGAGTGCCCGTTGAAAGTGGGCGTTGAACCGGCCCGTGAGTTGCGAGGATTGCGAGACGACGACGTAATGTTGCGGGCACAGTCGCCCGATGACGTTGGCAAAGAAGCCCTTTCCGATGCCCTCGGCTCCGCGCAGGACCAGCGACACCCCGAGCTTTTCCCAAGGGCGTTGCATTATATGGGCGAGGAATCCCATCACCCACCTGAAGCGCTCTTCGTCACCGCGGCAAATGTTGTCCCGCACATGTGCCAGAAACTTCTCGCAGCCCCTGCTGCCATCCGCCTGCACCGAGAATCCGCGCCATAGATTGTAGTGCTCCGGGTTGGTGTCTTGCGGGTCGAAGACAACTCTCGAGAACTGCCGCCGGCGTGGATGTGCAATCCAAGCGCGGGACACGACGACCTGCCTGTCCTCGATCTGGATTTTGTCGTTGGCGTACCAGAGGTGGAGGCTTGCCGGCGACATGAACGTTGGTTCGCCTTCCCGTTCTCGAACGACGACGACTTCCCCGCCCATCAGCACGACGGCGTGATCGCCGTTGAGCCGGTCAATGTAGTCGCCCTCCGCTGTCTCCTGACGCTTCCCCCGCAATCGAGCGACGTCGGCTTCAAGATCGCTGCCTTCGGCGTAGCGTGCGCCTATGCCTTGCGGGTAGGCTCTGATTACAACGGCAATCGCGCTGTCGCTCCATCCCAACCTGATCAAGCTCATGATCACGGAGGCGGCGACGGCGGAGCGGTCTTCATCAGGTTGCGGGGGAGATGCGATCAGCTTCTTGACGCCCGCCGGCAAGGTCATAAACTCGAGCTGCCAGCCGGCGTCATGCCCGTTCGCCTTGCCGTTTGCCCCCGCACCGTTGTTTGGTTTCGAATGTGCGGCGACAGCTTCCCAGACCTTTTCTGGCTCAATCCGCTCGCCGGTCCATGGAGTCGCCACTCGCACCAACTGCGGCTCGAGTGGCCGGCCGCGCTCGAGCTTCTTCTTGTTAGGCCAGTTCAGGGTGCCCGGAACGCGCCAGACGTGGGCAAGGTCCTTGGTCCCGTGGTCGCTGCCGGTTGCAATCTGCAGCGCATCGGCGATCGGCTTGGCCTCGGCCGGCTGTAGCGGCCGGGCGAATGGATAGACCGGCTGTAAGTTGCCGGCGGAGCTTTCGATTACATAGGGCGCCGGGAACGGCAACTGACCCACCTTGCCGGTGTCGGCGTCGAGGTCGACGGGTAGCCCGAGCACGGCCACGAGGTCGCCGAGGCCGCCTCGCCGCTTCCCTGTGAGCCCGTGCCGCATCACGTGCCAGCCGCAGTAGACGTTGAGGTGCGGCATGGCTTCCCTGCGCATGACCGCGTCGACCATCTTGTCTACATCGCCGACGGCGAAGCGTTCGACGATCTCCCCGAACTTCCGTCCTGTGGCCGGGCCTTCGCCGTAGCAGGACAGCACCAACACGCCGGGGATGCCGGCAGCCAGGCCGTGCAGCATCTCGATGTGTACGCGCACCGCCTCACGGTCGAATGCCGGTGTGTCGTTGCCCGGCTGTGTAGGCGGCGCTTCGTCGATTTTTTGCTCTAGTCCATCGTCATAACGCACGTTGGTCATGGAACTTTCCTCAAATCATTTTTGAAAAACGGTAGGTCGCAGCGCAAGGGCCGCGCTGGCGCGCGTTTCGAACGCGCCGACGTTTTGCGCCAGCGGCGTTGAAAGCCTCGAAGGGTAGCGGCGTGAAGCGGGCCACTATGCGCCCGCGCGGCGCGCTTTGGCGTTGCCGAGAAATTCAAGGACGAGCCATAGGCGATCGCTATTGCGCGCGTTCGTGCTTCCGAATAATAACGACATGTTCCTGTTTTCCTTTGCCGGGCTCGCGCTGCAACGCGGCCCGGCATTTTCTTTGCCGGGCGCCGGCCTAATCGCTTGGTGGAATGAGGCGGCATCGCCGCTGCGTCAGGCTGCCTGTCCGGCAACTGGCAACGCATCAAGGAAGGCTTCGAGGTCAATTGCGCGGACCAGGGTGCGTTTGCCGCATTTCCTGGCGATTAGGTGGCCCTCCCGAATCAGCCGGTACACCGTGTCGCGGCCCAGCCCGGTTTTCAGCATTACCTCAGGGATGGAATACGCGGCGCGTTCGGTGGAAATGTCTTTCGCTGTGAGCACAATGGTCGTCCTTCTATAAACCGTCGCGTGACGGCGATGGACGACAGATACATGCTGAAACCTTGGACAAGAACGGGGGGTTGTCCAAGGGTCTTTAAGACACGCTCCTTGCGATCTGCGAGGCGCGCCACAGGCAGAACAAGGAAAGCTCAAGGTATTTGTTCGATTGCAGATTGTCCCCAAGCTTTAAATTTTGATACATCTGTTTAAAGGCGTATTGGATCGAGCTATTCGTGATCTCCTTGTACATAAATTCATCGTGCCAGGACTTCGGCGAGGTTTTTAATGAGGCGTTCTTGCCCCGCAGGAGCGTCTTCAAGTGCGAATGTTTTGCGATCTCCTCACCTATCGTTGGATGAGACTTCCCCGCTTTTCTTAGGCACTCATACGCAAGCGCGACCCACATCCGCCCATGGACTTTTACGGTCGGGTCTTGGGTGCGCCTACTTTTTTTCAGGACAAAAATCGGGTCCTCGATGCCGTAATCGCGGTCGTAAAAAGCATTCACAAGGCGACCGATATACATGGCAACATCGGGATGCCCAACGTCTGCGAAAAAATGTGCAATCAGAACTCAGCGACTCCGCATAATCGTTTTCCGCCATGTGGCCGCGCAATCCGCGCACTAGGTCGGTGTATAGCTTCAACAAGTCTTGCGCGGCAAACACTAACTCTTGCGCTGAAGGGGCCGGCGATTTATCTGATGGCGGGCTGTTCATTGCTCAACCCCGCGACGAGCAATCGCCACCACCTTCCCGCCCGCCACCGGCTTGCCGCAGTACTCTGCCCACGCCTCCATCAGCCGGCGCCGCTTCTCGAACAAGTCGCCGCGCCGGTAGGCCGCCTCGACCGCGTTCGGGATCGCGTGCGCGAGTGCCATTTCCACAACGTTAGTGGGTGGCTTCGGCCGCCCAGTCCCTAAATGATGATCGAAATCCGTGGACTGTAATGTCCGAACGCCCCATCCGGCGAAGGAGCTTCCGGGGTCCATTGTTTGCTATCTGGCCCCGTGCGCCAGGGAAAACGTACTCACTTTTTCGCGGCAGCGCTTTAAGTAGGCCCAAGGCGTGCGTCGACAGCGGCACACGATGCTCTCGGCGGCCTTTCATTCGGCTAGCCGGGATAGTCCATACATCGCCTGAGACCTCGTCCCATCTCGCCCCCAGAACCTCGCTCACCCGCGCGGCAGTCAAGATAGTAAATTCCAGCGCCCGCGCGGTATTTCCTTCTCGCTCGCGTAGATCAGGCATGAACGCCGGCACGTCCGTGAAGGACAGTGCCGCGTGGTGTTTGACACGCGCAAGCCTTCGATGGGCAGGCAGCAGATGATCAAGATGCCCCCGCCAGCGAGCTGGATTCTCCCCCGAGCGATAGCCGCGCACCTTCGCCCAGTCCAAAATCAACTCGATGCGGCCCCGGACGCGCGACGCCGTTTGAGGCCTACTCGTCCAGATTGGTTCTAGAACCTTCACTACCAGCGCAGTATCGACTGAGGCGACCGGCAGCTTCCCAATCACCGGATGCACGTGGGCATCCAGCGTCGCGCACCACTGCCTCCGATGCACCGCATTGTCCCAGCTGGCTTCATAGCCTGCGATATAGCGGTCCGCGCATTCCCTGAACGTCACGTTCTTGGCTGCGGCCTCCAGGGCCTGACGGCGGAGCGCTTTCTTGTGATCAAGGGGATCAGTGCCGTTGAGGAGAAGTTTCCTATTCTCTAGGCCCTTTTCGCGCGCCTCGGCCAAACTGACCAGCGAGCAAGGACCCAGCCCGATGTGCCGGCCGCGACGCTTGCCACCGTACTCGCGCTCAAAGCGGAACACCCAGCTACGGCCCCTCTTGCCCGTGATCTGGAGATACACGCCATCGCCCACGGCATAGCGTCCAGGCTTCGTCAACTTGGAAATTGCGATGGCGGTAAGCCGCTTCATAGCCACAGATGTGCCTACAGAAATAACACGGATTTAGCCAGACATCAACAGACGGTCAAGGACATTAGCGGACAAGATAGCTATTTTATAACGGCTTTCTTGGGCGTCCATGCTTTATCAGTCAATAAGTTCCTTGAAGCTGGGCGCGGATACGCCCTCCGCGTACCCAACCCAATCCTAGCCCGGGGCCTCGGAATAAGCTGTGACCTGCCGGCCACACCCACTGGTAAACTGATCCCCGGGCGGCACCTGGGTAGGTCACCAAGGGCGATTTTTCGGAGAATTTATACCCGCGTGCCGTTGCTCGACGGACGCGCTAAGCCCGCAACAAGTCGCCCAGGGTCTTGCCCAACCGCGCCGGCGACGGCGACACCTTGATGCCGGCAGCCTCCATGGCCGCGATCTTGGATTCGGCGTCGCCCTTGCCGCCGGAGATGACGGCACCGGCGTGGCCCATGCGGCGGCCGGGCGGAGCGGTACGGCCGGCAATGAAGCCGACCATGGGCTTCTTGCGGCCGCGCTTGGCCTCGTCGATGAGGAACTGGGCGGCGTCTTCCTCGCCCGCGCCGCCGATCTCGCCGATCATCACGATGGCCTCGGTCGCCGTGTCGGCCAGGAACATCTCCAAGACATCGATGAACTCCGTGCCCTTCACCGGGTCGCCGCCGATGCCGACCGCGGTGGTCTGACCGAGCCCTTCGCGTGTCGTCTGATACACCGCCTCGTAGGTGAGCGTGCCCGAGCGCGACACGATCCCGACCTTGCCCGGCTTGAAGATGTTGGCGGGCATAATGCCGATCTTGCATTCGCCCGCGGTCATCACGCCGGGACAGTTGGGCCCGATCAGGCGCGACTTTGAGCCCGACAGCGCGCGCTTGACCTTCACCATGTCGAGCACCGGGATGCCTTCGGTGATGCAGATGATGAGCGGGATTTCCGCCTGGATCGCCTCGCAGATCGCGTCCGCCGCGCCTGCGGGCGGCACGTAGACCACGCTCGCGTCGCAGTCAGTCTTCTCTTTGGCTTCGGCCACGGTCTCGAATACCGGCAGCCCGAGATGGATGGTGCCGCCTTTGCCCGGCGAGGTGCCGCCGACCATCTTGGTGCCGTAGGCGATGGCCTGCTCGGAATGGAAGGTCCCGTTCTTGCCGGTGAAGCCCTGGCAGATCACCTTGGTGCTCTTGTCGATGAGGATGGACATGGATGCCTTAACGCTTCCGCGAGCCGCAAGATTCGGGTCCTGCTGACATCGCTCAGCTTCCCTTCACTGACTTGACGATCTTCTGCGCGGCGTCGTCGAGATCGTCGGCAGGGGTGACGTCGAGGTTGGACTTGCGGATGATCTCCTTGCCGAGCTCCACGTTGGTGCCTTCGAGCCGCACCACCAGCGGCACCCGCAGGCCCACGTCGCGGACCGCCGCGACCACGCCCTCGGCGATCACGTCGCATTTCATGATGCCGCCGAAGATGTTGACCAGGATCCCCGTCACCTTGGGATCGGCGGTGATGATCTTGAAGGCGGCCGCCACCTTCTCCTTGCTGGCGCCGCCTCCGACGTCGAGAAAATTCGCGGGCGCCTCGCCATAGAGCTTGATGATGTCCATGGTGGCCATGGCGAGCCCGGCGCCGTTGACCATGCACCCGATGGTGCCATCGAGCGCGACGTAGTTGAGATCGTATTTCGACGCCTCGATCTCTTTCTCGTCCTCCTCGCTGAGGTCGCGCAGGGCCACGATGTCGGGATGGCGGTAGAGCGCGTTGTCGTCGAAACCGACCTTGGCGTCGAGGCAGACGAGCTGGCCGGTCTTGGTGACGACCAGCGGATTGATCTCGAGCAGGCTCATGTCCTTGGCGGTGAACGCGGCGTAGAGCTTGGTCACCAGGTTTTGCGCCTGCTTGGCGAGATCGCCGCGCAGCCCGAGCGTCTGGGCGACGCGCCGCCCGTGGTGCGGCATGATCCCGGTCGCGGGATCGACGGCAAACGTCACGATCTGCTCGGGGTGCGTGCGCGCGACTTCCTCGATCTCCATGCCGCCGGCGGTAGAAACCACGAAAGCGATGCGCGAAGTCTCGCGGTCGACGAGCGCGGAGAGATAGAACTCGCGGTCGATCGCCGAACCTTCCTCGATGTAGAGCCGGTGCACCTCTTTGCCGTGCGGGCCGGTCTGATGGGTGACGAGGACCGCGCCGAGCAGGCGTTCGGCCTCCTTGCGCACCTCCTCCTTCGACTTCACCACCTTGACGCCACCTGCCTTGCCGCGTCCGCCGGCATGGATCTGCGCCTTGACGACGAGCACCGGCGAGGCGAGGTCGCCGGCGGCCTTGACCGCCTCCTCGACCGAGAAGGCGGCATGCCCGCGCGGCACCGGCACGCCGAACTCCCGCAGCACCGCCTTGGCCTGGTATTCGTGGATGTTCATGCGGCTCTCTCACGTATCCGAGATGCGGCGGAGCGTCCGCGGCGAGACTTGTGCGGCCTGCTCAAGCTCGAGGGCATCGCTCTTGCGGAGCGCGGCCGGAACACGACCTCATCAATCGGCGAGGTTGGGTGCGATCTTCTTGCAGGCATCGACCAGGCTTGCGACCGCCTCAGCCGAGTGCTCGAACATGGCGCGTTCGGCACCGTTGAGCTGGATTTCGACGATGCGCTCGACCCCCTTCGCGCCGATCACGGTAGGCACACCGACATAGAGATCCTTGATCCCGTATTCGCCGTTGAGGTAGGCGGCGCAGGGCAGCACGCGCTTCTTGTCCTTGAGAAAGCTCTCCGCCATGGCCACGGCGGAGGCCGCCGGCGCATAGAACGCCGAGCCGCTCTTGAGCAAATTGACGATCTCGGCGCCGCCGTCGCGCGTGCGCTGGACGATTTCGTCGAGCCGCGCCTGCGTGGTCCATTTCATCTTGACGAGATCCGGCAGCGGAATGCCGGCGACGGTGGAATAGCGGATCAGCGGCACCATGCTGTCGCCGTGACCGCCCAGCACGAAAGCGGTCACGTCTTCGACCGAGACGTTGAACTCGTCGGCGAGGAAGAAGCGAAAGCGCGAGGAGTCGAGCACCCCCGCCATGCCGACCACCATATGCTTGGGCAGGCCGCACGCCTTCTGCAGCGCCCAGACCATGGCGTCGAGCGGATTGGTGATGCAGATCACGAACGCCCCCGGCGCATATTTCCTGATGCCGGCACCGACCTGCTCCATCACCTTGAGATTGATCCCGAGCAGATCGTCGCGGCTCATGCCCGGCTTGCGCGGCACCCCGGCAGTGACGATGCAGACGCTGGAGCCAGCGATCGCGTCGTAGGCGTTGGTGCCGGTAAACTGCGCATCGAACCCGTCGACCGGCGAGGACTGCACGAGATCGAGCGCCTTGCCCTGCGGAATGCCCTCGGCAATGTCGAACAGGGCCACGTCGCCGAGCTCCTTGAGGCCGATGAGATGGGCGAGCGTGCCGCCGATCTGGCCGGCACCGATCAGAGCAATCTTGGGACGCGCCATGTGGGGGGAGAACCTCGGATGGGAGGAGAGTCCGGCGGGATGGGTCATAGACCTTTTCTCCCCCGCCGTTCAAGCCACCGGCGCGCGCCGATACCGGTTCGGCCCGACGTGCTCTACGTGCTGGCCCGAGTCGTCACCCAGCATGTCTCGGCGCGTCTCGGGCAGAGCATCGTCATCGACAACCGGCCGGGTGCCGGCACCACGCTCGGAACCAAGATGGCGGCGCGCGCCGAGCCCGACGGCTACATCCTGCTCATCGGCACGACCAGCTTCATTCTGTCGTTCTCGCTTTACCAAAACCTCGACTACCACCCGCTGCGGAGCTTCGAGCCGATGGCGATGCTGGCGCATACGTCGCAGGTGCTGGTGATCGCGCCATCCGGACCGTCGCGGAATTCATCGCCTATGCCAAGGCCAATCCGGCAAGCTCAATTTCGGCTTCGGGCTGGGAACGCAAATCTGGTCGCCGGCGGAGTATGCCGCGTTCCTCGCAGATGAGGTCCGGCGCTGGCCGCCGATCGTGAAGGCGGCGGGCGTTAAGGCGGAATGACGGACGACCGAGGACGCAGAAGAGACAAGCGATCGTCGCGGCCGTCCGCGGTTGTCAGGTCTCCACCAGTCCGTCGCTCGATCCCGAGGCGACGGCATGACCGTGGGGTAGCGCCAGATAAGCTCGCGAGCGCATCTCGATCAGGCGCGAGGCGGCGCGGTTGAACTCGGCCGCCTCGAAGCCCTCGCTGGCCCGATAAAGCGCGTCAGGCTCCGCCGCGGCCGAGGCGACGAGCTTGACCGCGTTGTCGTACAGCGTGTCGATCAGGATGACGAAGCGCTTGGCCTCGTTGCGCTGCTCGTAATCCATCGCCGGAATGCGATCGAGTATGAGGGTGTGGAATTCGTGCGCGATCTTGAGATAATCGGCGGCGGCGAGCGATTGTTGACACAGGTCGTGAAACGAGAACCGCGCCACTCCCAAGGTCGCGCACGGCACGCGGATAACGCGTCCCTTCACCTTCAGGTCCAGCTCTTCTCCCGCGTGGCCGGCGGTCAGGCGCCGCCAAGCCTCGTCGAGCGCGGCCTCCGCGGCGCGGTCGGCGGGAACGTACCACACCGGTGCGCCGCCCAGCTTCTCCAACCGGAAGTCGGTGCGGGCACGCAGCTCCACGATCTCCATGCGCTCCTCGATCAGCGCGATGAACGGCAGGAACAGTGCGCGGTTGAGGCCGTCCTTGTAGAGCTCGGCCGGCGGTACGTTCGAGGTGGCGACCACCACTACGCCGAGCTCGAGCAGACGCTTGAACAGCCTCCCGAGAATCATGGCATCGGCGATGTCGGTCACGTGGAATTCATCGAAGCAGAGCAGCTCGGTCTCGCGCGCGATGGTAGCGGCGGCAAGGGCGATCGGATCCTCGCCGTTGGTTTCGCCCAGCTTCGCCTTCCGCCGCAACGCGTAGATGCGCTCGTGCACCTCGAGCATGAATTCATGGAAATGCACGCGGCGCTTGCGCACCACCGGTGACGCCGCGAAGAACAGATCCATCAGCATGGTCTTACCGCGGCCGACATTGCCGAAGAGGTAGAGCCCCTTGATCGGACCGGCCTCATGCGCGCGCGCTCCGAACAGCCAGCCGAGCGAAGACGATTTATGCGCGAGTCGATGTTCGGCGAGCCGCTTTTCGAGCAGCGCCAGCTTGGCGACGGCCGCCTCCTGGGCCTCGTCGCGCTCGATCTTTCCAGCGGCGACGCGGGTCGCGTACTGCACCGAAACGGAAGCCGACATGAGCGGATGAACACGTATGACTGGGGCGGGTTGAAGCGAGCGGCGATGAGATAGCGGCCCCGCGGCCCCGCCCGCAAGCCGAACTTTCGAGCGCGCAAGCCGCGCGCACGGGCAGGCCGCAACTCCGCGGGAGCGCCGCTGAGGTCACGCGGTGCTGGCTGCGATTCCGACCGCGGCCGATACGCGGCCAAAGCCGCGACCGGAGGCGGGAGCAGGCTGGCGCAACCTATGATGCAATGCGGTATGGAGGCACCCAATCGGTCCCCAACAGCGCATGGCGCATGGCTGCTATGTCAATATTATCATTATAATTCAAGCAATTACGTTTTTCAGGATAATTCCGGAACCATTGCGCGCGCCCTATTGCATCGCAATATCACGGGCTGATTCGCGGGGGCGATTCATGATCAGGAGTGCTGCAATGCGCGATCCGCTGCCGCACGGCGCCGTCATCCGCAAATTGTGGATCGGCGAAGCCGACATCTATCGCGACCATCTGCTGCGTCTCGATCCCGACAGCCGGCGCAATCGCTTCGCCGGCGCGGTGTCCGACG
This sequence comes from uncultured Alphaproteobacteria bacterium, assembly GCA_963758945.1. Taxonomy (GTDB): domain Bacteria; phylum Pseudomonadota; class Alphaproteobacteria; order Rhizobiales; family Xanthobacteraceae; genus VAZQ01. Next base: position 17,763 of record CAVWXY010000009.1, read on the forward strand.
ACTTCGTGCGCGGCTACGCCGACATTGCCTTCGGGATCGACGCGCTCCTCCACGGCTTCTTCGTCGACGGCACGCTGCGCGGCGCCGCCGAGCTGCGGCCGATCGGCGCGCCGCTGATGCGCGAGGCGGAAGCCGCCTTCTCGATCGAGAGGCCGTGGCAGAGCCACGGCGTCGGTTCGCTGCTGCTCGAACGCACGCTGCTCGCCGCTCGCAATCGAGGGATCAAGTTCCTGCACATGGCGTGCCTTGCCGACAACAAGCGCATGCAGCAGCTCGCCCGTAAATTCGACGCCGAATTGAGCTTCGATTTTTCCAGCGTGGTGGGCGAAGTGGCAACGCCGCGACCGACGCCGCTGTCATTGCTGCGCGAGGTTCTCGCCGACGGGCACGGTTTCGCGACCGCGATGTTCGACGTGCAATCGCGCCTGCTCAGGCCGGTGTGATCCGGACGCAGGTGTCGGATGTCGGAGGACAGCAAGGCGCTCTGGGTTCTCTGACATCGGTCATCTGACATCGGTCATCTGCTCCACCGCCAGCGGATAGGCCGCCTCGACCACATAGGGCCCGCCGCCGATCGAGGCCCGCGAGGAGAACAGCACGAAACGCGACGCCCTGAACGGCGGCGAGCGGAACGGAGCGCGCAGCGCCAGATAGTCCGCGACCTGCCGGCTCGACGATTCGCGCAGCCGCGCCAGCGAGACATGCGGGGTGTATTTGCGTCCTTCCGGCTCCAGCCCCACCCGCTGCATCAGCCGCTCGTGCTCGGCCTGCAGCTCCATCAGCGCCTGCGCCGGTCCGAGCGTGGCCACGATCGCGCGCGGCTTGCGCCCGCCGAACGATATCAAATCCTCGATGCGGAGCTCGAATGCCTCGCGCCGCACCCGCCCCAGCATCGACGCGATCTCGTGCGCGACGACGTCATCGACGTCGCCGACGAAGCGCAAGGTCACATGATAGTTCTCGGGGTCGATCCAGCGCGCGCTCGGCAATCCGCCGCGCAAAGTGGCCAGCGACCGGCCGATGTCGGAAGGAATTTCGAGACCGGTGAAGAGGCGGGGCATGGCAAGATCGGAACGCTCGAATCTCCATATAAGGCAACTCGGGCAGATTCGCACGCTTCGAATGGCATTCACATGACGCGCCGATCGCGCGCGCGGGCCACGAGCTCCTCCACCTTGGGCAGGATGCGGGCGACGATCGCATCGACACCGGCAGCGGTCGGATGCAGCCCGTCGTGCTGGTTGAGCTTGGCCTCGGCGGCGACCCCGTCGAGGAAGAAAGGATAAAAAAGCAGCAGGTCGTTGCGGGCGGCGAGGTCGGAATAGATGGCCTCGAACTCGCGCCCATAGTCGGCGCCGAGATTGGGCGCCGCCCGCATGCCGGCGAGCAGGACAGCGATCCGCCGCTCGTTCAGGCGGCGCACGATCTCCTGGAGCGCCTGCCGGGTCGCCTTGGGATCGACCCCGCGCAGCATGTCGTTGGCGCCGAGCTCGACGATGACCGCATCGGTTCCCGCCGGCACCGACCAGTCCAGACGCGCGAGGCCGCCCGCGGCGGTGTCACCCGAGACCCCGGCATTGCTGACCTCGACCGCGAGACCCTTGGCCTTGAGCGCCTTTTCGAGCTTCGCCGGGAAGGTGCTGTCGGCGGGCAGGCCCAGGCCCGCGGTCAGCAAGTCGCCCAAGGCCACGATCCGCACCGGACGATCGGCGGCGGCGGCATGCGCGCACGGCAGCATGGTGAGAGCCAGCACCGCTACAACCAGCACAAGCGTCTGGACCCGCGCCGGGTAGTCCCCATATGACCGGGGCAGCGCCGGCCCCGCCGCGAGCACAGGCAGCAACGAGCAACGCAACATGCACGACACCTCGGGGTTGGGGCGCGCGGGCCCGGCGATTGCGCTCAGCGGCGTCAACTTGTCGCTCGGACGGGGCGCGGCCCGCGTTCATATCCTCAAAGACATCGACCTGCATATAGGACGCGGCGAGGCGGTTGGCCTCGTCGGCCCGTCGGGGTCCGGCAAATCCACCCTGCTCATGGTCATGGCGGGTCTGGAGCGCGCCGACACCGGCTCGGTCGTGGTGGCGGGCGAGGCGCTCGGTGCGCTCGGCGAGGACGCGCTGGCGCGCTTCCGCGGGCGCAATGTCGGCATCGTGTTCCAGTCATTCCACCTCATTCCCACCATGACGGCGCTGGAAAACATCGCCGTGCCGCTGGAACTCGCCGGCGTCGACGACGCGCAGGAGCGCGCCGCGCGCGAGCTCGCCGCCGTGGGCCTGCGCGAGCGTCATCGCCATTATCCCGCCGAGCTTTCCGGCGGCGAGCAGCAGCGCGTGGCGCTCGCCCGCGCGCTCGCTCCGGACCCGGCCATCCTCATCGCCGACGAGCCGACCGGCAACCTCGACGAGACGACCGGCGCGGAGATCATCGACCTGCTGTTCGCGGGCCATGCGCAGCGCTCGAGCACCCTCGTGCTGGTGACCCACGACCCCGCTCTCGCGGCGCGCTGCGACCGCGTCGTGCGCCTGCGCTCGGGGCGGATCGAGCCCGCGCCGCTGCGGGCGGCGGCGCAGACATGACGATGCTGACGCCGCTGCGCTTCGCCGGGCGCGAGCTGCGCGGCGGATTGCGGGGATTCCGCGTCTTCGTCGCCTGCATCGCGCTCGGGGTCACGGCGATCGCCGGGGTGGGATCGGTTGCCTCCGGGCTCGCCGACGGCCTCGCGCGCGAGGGCCGCGTCATCCTGGGCGGCGATCTGGCGTTCTCGCTGAGCCTGCGCGAGGCGAGCGCGGACGAGCGCGCGTTCCTCGACGAACAAGGTCGCGTCTCGCGCGCCGCCACCATGCGCGCCATGGCGCGGGCGGCGGACGGACGCACCGCCCTGGTGGAGCTCAAGGCGGTCGACGCCGCCTATCCGCTCTACGGCGCGGTGAGGCTAGCCCCGCAGCAGCCGCTGGCGCAAGCGCTGGCGCAACGCGACGGTGCATTCGGCGCCGCGGCCGACCCCGCGCTGCTCGCCCGGCTCGATCTCGAGCCGGGAGCACACATCAGCGTCGGCGCTGCGACCATCGAGATTCGCGCCACGCTCGCCTCCGAGCCCGACAAGCTCGCCGGAGGCATCGGCTTCGGGCCGCGCCTCCTGATCAGCGACGCCGCGTTGCGCGCGACCGGGCTCGTTCAGCCCGGCAGCGTGTTGCGCTGGCACTACCGGCTGCGCCTGCCCGACAATGACGCGACCGACGCCGCCGTGCGCGCGGTGCGGGCGGCGGCGCAAGCGCGCTTGCCGGAGGCCGGCTGGGAGGTGCGCTCGCGCAGCAATGCCTCGCCCGCGCTCGAACGCAACGTCGAGCGCTTCACGCAATATCTCACCCTCGTCGGTCTCACGGCGCTGCTGGTCGGAGGTGTGGGCGTCGCCAACGCGGTCAAGGGCCATCTCGACCGCCGCCGCGAGTTGATCGCCACGCTGAAGGCGCTGGGAGCGACGGGCTCGCGCGTATTCGCGATTTATCTGACGCAGGTGCTACTGCTCGCCGGTCTCGCCGCGCTGCCCGGCCTCGCCGTCGGCGCCGCGCTGCCCTTCCTCATCGCCAGGGGTTTCGCCGCGGTGCTGCCCTTGCCGATCGCGCCCGCGCTCGATCCCGGCGGGCTTGCGCTCGCGCTGCTTTACGCCTTGCTCACCGCCGCCGCTTTCGCGATGTGGCCGCTCGGGCGCGCGCACGATGTGCCGGTCTCAGCCTTGTTCCGCGGCCAGATCGCGAGCGAGCAGCGCTGGCCGCGCCGGCCTTATGTCCTGGCCACCGCGCTCGCGGCATGCGCGCTCGGCGCGGTGGTGATCGCACTCGCCTATGACCGGCGCATGGCGGCGATCTTTGTCGCCGTCGCCGTCGGCGTGTACGTGCTGCTGGGCCTGCTCGCGGCGCTCCTCATGCTGATCGCGCGCCGCCTGCCACGCTCGCGTTCGCCGGTCGTCCAACTTGCGATTGCCAATATGTACCGGCCGGGCGCGGTGACGCCGAGCGTCGTCGTGTCGCTCGGGCTCGGCGTTGCCCTCCTCGTCACGGTGATCGCGATCGAGGGGAATTTGCGCCGCCAATTCCTGTCGGCGTTGCCGGACAAGGCACCGTCGTTCTATTTCGTGGACATCCCTGCCGTCGACGCCGAAAAGTTCGACGCCTTCGTGCACGCGCGCGCGCCGCGCGCGAAGCTCGAGCGCGTGCCCATGCTGCGCGGGCGGATCGTGACGGCGAACGGCGTGCCGGCGCAGAACTTGAAGCCGCCCGCGGACGCCGCCTGGGTGCTGCAGAGCGACCGCGGCATCACCTATGCGGACGAGGTGCCGGCAGGCTCGCGCCTGCTCGAAGGTCGATGGTGGACGCCGAACTACCGCGGCCCGCCGCTGGTCTCGTTCGAGAAGCGCATCGCGGACGGGCTCGGCCTCAAGCGTGGCGATCAAGTCACCGTCAACGTGTTCGGCCGCAATCTGACCGCGACTATCGCGAATTTGCGCGCGGTCGACTGGCAGAGCCTCGGCATCAACTTCGTCATGGTGTTCTCCCCCGGCACGTTTCAGGGCGCGCCGCATACCGACATCGCCACGCTCACCTATCCGGACGGCGCCACGGCGGAGGAGGAGGTCGCTCTGCTCAAGGCGATGGCCGAGGCCTTCCCGGCGGTAGCCACTGTGCGCGTGCGCGAGGCACTCGAGGCCGTCGGCCAGATCGTATCGAACCTGGCGCTCGCGTTGCGCGCGGCGAGCCTGCTCACCTTGCTGGTGGCGGTGCTGGTGCTGGCGGGGGCGCTCGCCGCCGGGCACCGCCACCGCGTCTACGATGCCGTCATCCTCAAGACCGTGGGCGCGACCCGCATACGGCTGCTCTCGGCCTATGCGCTCGAATATCTCGCGCTCGGGCTGGCCACCGCGGTGTTCGGAGTGGCGGCGGGCTCGGCCGCCGCCGCGTTCACGGTGACCCGGATCATGAACCTGCCCTTTACCTGGCTGCCAGGTCCCGCGCTCGCGGCCGCGGTTGGCGCGATCGCGGTGACGGTTGCGCTCGGACTACTCGGTACGTTCACCGCGCTGGGGCAGAAGCCGGCCGCCGTTCTGCGCAACCTGTGACTTGGGCATCCGCGTCCCGCAGGCGACAACGCGCCGCGCCCCGCCGTCGCGTCGGTCCGCCATTTCATTGCTAGAATGTAACCTCCGGGGTTGCTGCCGGCGCCCGCGCCGGCGTCAACAAATCGCGTTTGCGGCATCTGGCGCGGGAACCAATCCCGCACTAGATTCCGCGCATCGGTCGCCAGCCGCTCGCCGGCCGGCGCCATATCGTTCGGCCCGCGCGGCCGAATATAGAGAGAGGGAAACTTCCATGTCGGATTTCGACCGGAACTACGCGGCTGCCAGACGCGGCGTCGGTGCGGACCGGGCAGTTGCGATCGATCAGGGCCTGCGGGCCTACATGATCCGCGTCTACAACTATATGGCCATGGGCGTCGCCCTCACCGGCATCGTCTCCTGGCTCACGTTCCAGGCGGCGGTGGTCACGAACGCGAACGGTGCGATCGTGGGATTGACCGCGTTCGGCCAGATGATCTTCAGCGGACCGGCGGTGCTGGTGCTGTTTCTCGGAACGCTGGGACTGGTATTTCTGATCAGCTGGCGCATCAACTCGCTGCAGCCGTCGACGGCGTTCGCCCTCTTCATGGTCTATGCCGGCCTGCTCGGGCTCATGCTCTCGACGATATTCCTGACCTATACCGGCGCTTCGATCACCCGGGTGTTCTTCATCTCGGCCGCCGCGTTCGGATCGCTGAGCCTCTACGGCTACACCACGCAGCGCGATCTCTCGCCGATCGGCTCCTTCCTGATGATGGGTCTGATCGGATTGATCATCGCCATGCTGGTCAACATCTTCCTCAAGAGCACCGGGCTCGACTTCGTGATCTCCGCGGTAGGCGTGCTGATCTTTGCCGGCCTGACGGCGTGGGACACGCAGCGGATCAAGGAGATGTACGACCCGATGGAGGACGGCACCGTCGTCGGCCGCAAGGCGGTGATGGGCGCATTGTCGCTCTATCTCGACTTCATCAACCTGTTCCTGTTCCTGCTGCGCTTCCTCGGCGACCGCCGCTGACGCGCCCGTAGCGATTGGACTCTCGGCGCCCCGGCCATCGGCCGGGGCGTTTTCTTTCCAACCACAGCGCACGCACGCAGGCAACGGACCGCGGGCAGGGAAGCGGCTATATATTTTCCGCCACCGTCCTCAGTAATCTGTCCCCCGTCCTTTCTCTGTCGGTCCGTCCGCCGATGCCGATCCGCCCCGCAGAGCCCCGCGACCTCGCGGTCATCACCGCGATCTACGGTCACGCCGTGCGCCACGGCACCGCCTCGTTCGAGCTCGACCCGCCCGACCAAGACGAGATGACGCGGCGCTTCGAGACGCTTTGCGCCGGCGGCTATCCCTATCTCGTGGCGGAGCACGACGGGGCGATCATGGGTTACGCCTATGCCGGGCCCTATCGTGCCCGTCCCGCCTATCGCTGGAGCGTCGAGGATTTGGTCTATGTCGCCCCGCATGCGCAGCGGCGCGGGATCGGCCGCGCCCTACTCGCGCGGCTTATCGCCGAGGCGGAAGCGGGCGGCTACCGGCAGATGATCGCGGTGATCGGGGATACCGCCAACGCCGCCTCGGTCGAGCTGCATCGCGCGGCGGGGTTCCGCCTCGTCGGCACGTTCGAGCATGTCGGCTTCAAGTTCGGGCGCTGGCTCGACACCGTGTTGATGCAGCGACCGCTCGGGAGCGGCGCGGCGACGGGGCCGTAAATCCCGCATCCGCGATGTTCGCAGGCGTTTCGCACGACGTCGCGACGCGAAAGCGGATCACCCCGTCACCACGCTCAGCGACTTGTCGAGCGCGCGCAACACGCCCTCGAGTTCATGCCCGCGGCGCAGGATGAGACCGGTCGCCGAAATGACGCTGTAGGCGCCTTGCCGGCGCGCCAACTTGGGGCTTTTCTCGATGCGGTAGATCGGGACCTCGCAGGCGCGGCGGAAAACAGAGAACACCGCCCGGTCCCGGAGGAAATCGATGGCGTAGTCGCGCCATTCGCCGGCGGCGACTTTGCGCCCGTAGAGCCCGAAGATGCGGTTGAGCTCGCGTCGGTCGAAGGTTACTCGGCTTGCGGGGGCGAGGGGCGGAGTGCCCGGGATCTCGCCCCCGTGGAACTGGCCTGGTTCTGTTTCGCCGTAGCTCATGCGGCGCCTCCTTGGGTGTGACGGATAGACGACAATGATCGCGCCGGACGCAGGCATCGGCAAGCGGAAACGGATCGCGCGCGCGTGCGCGCCGGAACGAGCCCGCGTCATCACAGATTCGTTAGTCGAATCATAATGCTGCCCAATTGCCGTCAAGCACGTGCCAAGCTGGAATGCGAGGGGGAATGAGGGTCTGGTCTGCCTGCGAGCGCCGGATTTCTCAGCCCCCCAGCCCCCCGGAGTTCGAGGGAGATCAGGCCCAACTCATTCCGCTGCGTGCCGCCCGCACGCGACTTCTCAGATGGCTCTTGATCTTGGGAGAAGACGGTCCGGCCGGCCGACGAGCGCGTCAGGCTATTGGACGGCTGCCAGCGTCGCGCCGAGAATCGCCTTGGGCTTCTCTGTCGTGCCGCTCTGCACCAGCACGGCGGCTTCGTCGATGCCGTCACCCTTGAGCGCCTGCAGCGGAACGCTCCACGAATGGCCCTTGCCGCTCCAATCGCCGAGCTTGATCCAGCGCCGCACCACGTTGTGGTAGGTGACCGTGCGCCCCTTGTTCTCGCCGCGCCCGATCGCGACGGTCGCGGCCTTCATCAACCCGCATAGCCAAACCTCGGCGCCCGCGCGCGCGTCCGCCTCGGGAACCGCCACATGGAGTTGCTCGCCGTCGAAGCCAAGCTTCACCGGCGGCAGCGACATGGCGCCGTTCTTGCGGCTCTTGGCGATGGCAAGCTCGATCGCCGCCCGATCGCTGCCCAGCGCGTGCAGGCTGCCGTTCACCACCACTTGCGGCGTGTAGACTTGGCCGTCGCCGCGCGTATGAGCGTAGGCCTTTTGCCGCGCCGTGTTGCGGGGATCGGCGAGCGTATCCTTCCATCCGAGATAGTCCCAATAGTCGATCGGGACGCTGATGGAGATGAGCGAAGGATCGGCCGCGAGCTCGCCGAGCAGCCTGTCGGCCGCCGGACAGGACGAGCAACCTTGGCTGGTAAAGAGCTCGATGACGGCACGCGGCTCGGCTTGCGCAAACGCATGCGGTGCCATGGACGAGCAGGCGACGGCCACCGCATAGACGACCCAACGATGTACCATCATGGTCCTTCCCGTCCCTCGCACGCCGGGTCTGCTTCCGCCCTTTTTTCGCGTCATTGAACTCATAAGCAAGCGCGCGATCACCCGCCACTCAATTCGAGGTGACCGGTGATGCTGCGCGGCACCGCCCACTAAGCCGCGACCAGCTGCCGCAACACGTATTGCAGGATGCCGCCGTGCTTGAAGTAGTCGAGCTCGTCAACGGTGTCGATGCGGCAGAGCAGCGGGATGCGCCTGAGCCCGCCGTCGGCGGCGACGATCTCCGCGATCATCCGCTGACGCGGCTTGATCTCGCCGTGCAGTCCGCGGATGGTCACCTGCTCGTCGCCCTTCAGCCCGAGCGACTGCCACGAGGTACCCTCCTCGAAGCACAACGGCAACACGCCCATGCCGATGAGATTCGAGCGGTGGATGCGTTCGAACGACTGGGTGATGACCGCGCGCACGCCAAGCAGGTTCGGACCCTTCGCCGCCCAGTCGCGCGAGGATCCGCTGCCGTATTCCTTGCCGGCGAACACGACGAGGGGAACCTTGTCCTTCTTGTAGCGCATGGCGGCGTCGTAGATCGACATGCGCTCGCGCGACGGATAGTGGACGGTCACGCCGCCCTCGACGCCCGGCACCATCTGGTTCTTGAGGCGAATATTGGCGAAGGTGCCGCGCATCATCACCTCGTGATTTCCGCGGCGCGTGCCGTACTGGTTGAAATCGGCCGGCTTCACCTTGTGGTCGATGAGGTATCTGCCCGCGGGAGAATCGACCTTGATCGAGCCGGCCGGCGAGATGTGGTCGGTGGTGATCGAAATCGAGCAACAGGCAGAGCACCCGCGCATCGACGATGTCGGTGAGCGGCGCCGGGTGGCGTCCCATGCCGACGAAGTAGGGCGGGTTCTGGACGTAGGTCGACTTCTTGTCCCAGGCGTAGGTCAATCCCCCCTTGACGTTGATCGCGCGCCAGTTGGAGTCGCCCTTGAAGACGTCGCCGTACTTCTTCACGAACATCTGCTTGTTGATGGTCTTGCGCACGACCCCGCTGATCTCGCGGCTCGACGGCCAGATGTCCTTGAGAAAGACCTTCTTGCCTTTCTTGTCGACGCCGAGCGGCTGCTTGAGAAGGTCGGAATACATCGAGCCCGCCAGCGCATAGGCGACCACGAGCGGGGGCGAGGCGAGATAGTTCGCGCGCACGTCGGCGTTGACACGCCCTTCGAAATTGCGATTGCCGGAGAGCACCGCGGCGGCGACAAGATCCTTCTCGTTGATCGCCTTGGAAATCTCCGGCGCGAGCGGGCCGGAATTGCCGATGCAGGTGGTGCAGCCGAAGCCGACGAGATTGTAGCCGAGCTTGTCGAGATCCTTCTGCAGCCCGGACTTGTCGAGATATTCGGCAACCACCTGCGAACCCGGCGCGAGCGACGTCTTGACCCAGGGCTTCACCGTCAGGCCCTTCTGCACCGCCTTGCGCGCCAGCAACCCGGCGCCGATCATCACGTTCGGGTTTGAGGTGTTGGTGCAGGAAGTAATGGCGGCGATGACCACATCGCCGTGCCCGAGATCGTGCTGGCGGCCCTCGACCGACACCCGCTTCGGCGCGCCGGCCTTGGCGAAGCTCTTGTCGAGCGAGGTGGCGAGCGAGGGATGCAAGTCGAAGATGTCCTTGCCGCCGTCGCCGCCCTTGTTGAACTCCTTCTCCATCGCCAGGGCGAAGCCGGCCTTGACCTCCTTGAGCGGGACGCGGTCCTGCGGGCGCTTGGGCCCGGCGAGCGAGGGCTCGACCTGTGACAGCTCGAGCTTGACCACGTCGGTGAAGATGGGGTCCGGGGTCGACTTGGTGCGGTACATGCCTTGCGCCTTGGTATAGGCGGCGACCAGTGCGATCTGCGCTGCCGGCCGGCCGGTATCCGCGAGATATTTCAGCGTGTCGTCGTCGGCCGGGAAGAAGCCGCAGGTCGCCCCGTATTCCGGCGACATGTTGCCGATGGTGGCGCGGTCCGCGATCGTCAGATTGGCGAGGCCCGGGCCGAAATATTCCACGAACTTGCCTACCACGCCGCGCTTGCGCAGCATCTGCGTGACGGTGAGCACGAGGTCGGTCGCGGTCACGCCCTCCTTGAGCTTGCCGGTCAGCCTCACGCCGATGACCTCGGGGAGCAGCATTGAATAGGGCTGGCCGAGCATGGCCGCCTCCGCTTCGATGCCGCCGACGCCCCAGCCCAGCACGGCGAGGCCGTTGACCATGGTGGTGTGGGAATCGGTGCCGACAAGGGTGTCAGGGTAGGCGACATCGGCGACGGCGGGCTTGCCGTCGAGCTTGACCTTGTCCTTCTTGGAAAACACCGTCTTCGACAGGTATTCGAGGTTGACCTGATGGCAGATGCCGGTGCCGGGCGGCACCACGCTGAAATTGTCGAACGACTTCTGCGACCATTTGAGGAATTCGTAGCGTTCCCGGTTCTGCCGATACTCCTCCTCCACGTTCTTCTTGACCGCGGTGTTGGTGGCAAAAAAGTTGACCGCCACCGAGTGATCGCAGACCAGATCGACCGGGACGAGAGGATTGATCTTCTTCGGATCGCCGCCCAACGCCTTCATGGCATCGCGCATGGCGGCAAGGTCGACCACCGCCGGGACGCCGGTGAAGTCCTGCATCAGTACCCGCGCCGGACGGAAGGCGATTTCGCGGTCCGAGGTCTTGGTCTTGAGCCACTGCGCCACCGCCTGAAGGTCTTCCTTGGAGACGGAGCGCCCGTCCTCGTTGCGCAGCAGATTTTCCAGCAGCACCTTCATCGAGAACGGCAGCCGCGAGATCCCCTTGAGACCGTTCTTCTCGGCGACCGGCAGGCTGTAATAGGCGTAGGTCTTGCTGCCGACCTTCAGGGGCTTGCAGCAGCGAAAGCTGTCGAGTGACGTCATGGCGATCGATTCCCATCCAGCCGAGAGGGCGGCGGCTGTCCGGTACTGACGTACCGGAAACGCTTCCTCATCATGGGCCGCGAGCACCGCGCGGGTTGAAAGTGGGCGCGGGACCATGGCTTATAAGGTCTTTTTTTGCGTCGTTCCAGAAAATCGACACGCGTCAACCACATGGCGATGGAATCAGCAGTTTTTTCGCTCCCGCGGGCCCGGGCGGCGGCCGGCGGGGCGGACGCAGCCTGGCCGTTCCGGCCAGGCGCCTCCCCGCGCGCGCCGCGCGGCGTCTGATGCGGCTCAGCGCTTTCGATCTCGTCTGCGTCAGGGGAGGCCGGCAAGTCTTCCGGGATCTGAACTTTGCAGTCGACGCCGGCGAAGCACTGCTGGTGACCGGCCCCAATGCAGCGGGCAAATCCTCGCTGCTTCGCCTGGTTGCGGGCCTCCTGCGGCCACAGGAAGGCCGGCTGGAGCTCGCAGGCTCCGATCCCGAGCTTAGCATCGCCGAGCAGGCGCACTATCTCGGCCACCTGGATGCCCTGAAGCCCTCGCTGTCGGTCGCGGAGAACCTGGCGTTCTGGGCTGCTTTCCTCGGCGGCGGAGAGGTGAAGGGCGCTGCGGCTCTCGCCGCGGTCGGCCTCGGCAGCCTCGCCCGGCTGCCTGCAACCTACCTCTCCGCCGGGCAGCGCCGCCGGCTGTCGCTGGCACGGCTGATCGCGGTCGAGCGGCCGATCTGGCTGCTCGATGAGCCGACCTCCGCGCTCGATGCCTCCGGGCAGGCGATGCTCGCCGGCATCATGCAGGCGCATCTGGCCGGCGGCGGACTGATCCTCGCCGCCACCCACGTCCCGGTCGGGCTCGAGCAGGCCACGCAGCTGCGGCTCGGAGGGACACGGTGACCGCCCTTGCCACGCTGCTCGTGCGCGATGTGCGGCTCGCCGTGCGGGTCGGCGGCGGCGCCTTGATCGGCGTGCTGTTCTTTCTCATTGTTGTGACCCTGGTGCCGTTCGCCGTCGGGCCCGATCTTGCTCTCCTCGCCCGGATCGGACCGGCCATCCTCTGGCTCGGCGCGCTGCTCGCGAACCTGCTGGCGCTGAATCGGCTGATCGCAACCGACCACGAGGACGGCTCGCTCGATCTCATCCTGACCGCGCGCGTGCCGCTCGAGCTCGCGCTCGCCGCCAAGGCCCTCGCCCACTGGCTCACCACTGGGCTGCCGCTCGTCGTCGCGGCGCCGCTCCTGGGCCTGCTGCTCAACCTCGGTCCGGAAGCGACGCTCGCGGTCGCCCTCACCCTGCTTGCGGGCACGCCCGCGCTCACCTTCATCGGCCTCATCGGCGCGGCGCTCACCGTTGCGCTGCGGCGCGGCGGCCTCCTCCTCGCGATCCTGGTCCTGCCGCTGACGGTGCCGGTGCTCATTTTCGGCGTCGCAGCGGCCAATGCGGCGGCGGTCGGACCGGTGCCGTTCGGCACGCCGTTCAGCATCCTCTGCGCGTTGACGTTGATGAGCCTCGTGGTCGGCCCGCTGGCCGCCGCGATCGCGCTGCGGCAAGGCCTGGACTGAAGGGCTGACATGGCGCGGCCGTAATGACGAGATCGTGAAAGCGGAGCTGCCGAGTGGCTCGCCACATTGCCGCAGGCGCGAGGCACAACTAAGAATCGGCACAAACAAGAATTGGTGTAAATCCAAGAGAGCCGCGATGACCCTGATTGATATTGCCAATCCGTCCCGCTTCCGCGCGCTCACCGACCGCGTGCTGCCATGGCTCGCCGCCGCGACCCTCATCGCCTTCGCCGTCGGGGTGCGGGAGGCCTATCTCGCGCCCGACGACTACCAGCAGGGTGCGACCGTGAAGATCATGTTCATTCACGTGCCGGCGGCATGGCTCGGCGTCTTCGCCTGGCTGCTGATGAGCGCGGCCGGCATCGGCACGCTGGTCTGGCGCCATCCGCTCGCCGATGTCGCGGCCAAGGCGGCGGCGCGCATCGGCGCGGCATTCACGCTCATGTGCCTCGTCACCGGCGCCTTGTGGGGCCGGCCGATGTGGGGAACCTATTGGGTCTGGGATGCGCGGCTCACCTCGGTGCTGGTGCTGTTCCTGATGTATCTCGGCGTGATCGCGCTCTGGCGGACCATCGAGGACCCGACGCGAGCGGCGCGGGTGGTGGCGGTGCTCACCCTCGTCGGCGCGATCAATATCCCGATCATCAAGTTCTCGGTGGAGTGGTGGAACACGCTGCACCAGGGCGCCTCGGTGCTCCGGCTCGACGGCTCGACCATTCATCCGGCCATTTTGGTGCCTCTCATCGCCATGCTGGTCGCGTTCACGCTGTTGTTCCTGACGCTGCATCTCGCGGCCATGCGCAACGAAATCCTGCGGCGGCGCCTGCGCACCATGCTGATGCTGCAGGCCGAGGCCGCGGCGGGAGCGTGACGATGCAGCTCGGTCCGCACGCGGTGTTCATCGTCACCGCCTATGCCGCCGCCGCGGCGATCGTGGCGGGCCTCGTGCTGTGGGTGGTGCTGGACCGGCTGCGGCTGACTCGCGCGCTCGACACCCTCGAAGCGCAGGGCTTCAGCCGCCGCTCCGGGCGAGCGAGCGAGGAGAAGCCGTGAGCGCGGCGGAGAACGACATGCCCGCGAAGGACGCCGGCGTGTGGCGACGCCGGCTGATCGTCTTCCTTCCGCTCGTCGTCTTTCTCGCGCTCGCCGGCCTGTTCATGTTGCGGCTCGGCGCCGGCGACCCTTCGCGCATTCCGTCCGCCCTGATCGGACATCCGGCCCCGCAGACCAACCTGCCGCCGCTGTCGGGTCTCACGCGCGACGGCAAGCCGGTACCCGGGCTCGACAGCGCGGATTTCAAGGGCGAGGTGACGCTGCTCAACGTGTGGGCCTCCTGGTGCGTGCCGTGCCGTGAGGAAGCCACCGTGCTGGTAGCGCTCGCGGCCGACCGGCGCCTGCGCATCGTCGGCATCAACTACAAGGATCAGCCCGACAACGCGCGGCGCTTTCTCGGCCGCTACGGCAACCCTTTCGTCGCCAACGGCGCCGACGACAACGGCCGGGCGGCAATCGAATGGGGCGTATATGGCGTGCCCGAGACCTTCGTGCTCGGGCGCGACGGGCGTATCGCCTACAAGCTGATCGGGCCGATCACTCCCGACAATCTCGAACAGAGCCTGAAACCGGCGATCGAGAAGGCGCTGGCCGCTCCGCGAGCGAATAGGGAGTAGCGAACGGCGAGTAGCGGACGACCCGTTCTATTCGCTATTCGCTTGCCTTCTCCGGCGCGGCGTATTTCGTCAGCAGCGGATATTGCAAGGCGCCGAACAGGAACGTCAGCGGCACGACGCCGAACACCTTGAAGCTCACCCACACATCCGTCGTCTGCGTGCGCCAGACGATCTCGTTGAGCGCCGCCAGCGCGAGGAAGAACAGCGCCCAGCGCAGGGTCAGCTTGCGCCATCCCTCGTCGGTGAGATGGAAGACGGAATCGAACACCACGCCGAGCAGCGGCTTGCCGAACGCGAGCCCGCCGAGCAGCACGGCGCCGAACAGGAGATAGATGATGGTGGGCTTGAGCTTGATGAACAATTCGTCGTGCAGAACCAGGGTAAGCGAGCCGAACACCAACACGATGATCGCGGTGACCAGCGGCATCATCGGCAGGTGCCGGGTGAGCGCGTAGGAGATCACGAGCGCGACCACGATCGCGGCCATGAACACCGCGGTGGCGACGAAGATGCCCATGCGCTCGCCCGCCGCGACGTCCGCGGGCAGGATCGGCGAGACCAGCGGCAGAAACAGCGCCGGCCGCGAATTGGCGAGGAAGAACAGCACCAGCGGCCCGAGATCGAGCGCCAGCTTGAGGGCGGGATTGAGCTGCGGCTTTTTCGCGTTCATGACCGGTGTGTGTAGCGTTGTTGGCTCGACGAGTCATGCGGCTCGATGGCTGTCGTCATCCGCGAAGGCGACGGCGGGTGGTCAGTATTCCGTGAGGGCTGTGGCAGGTACGGCGTCCCGGCTCGAAGTCCTATGTTTACCGGCTGGGCGCCTGCGCGGCCATGACAGACGCAAACTGCGAGGCGCGGCGCATCACTCGATCCCCGCGATCGCACGCGCGAAATCTTTCGCCGAGAACGACGCGAGATCGTCGATCCCTTCCCCGACCCCGATGAAATGCACCGGCAGGCCGTATTTTGCGGCCACCGCGACCAGGATGCCGCCGCGCGCGGTGCCGTCGAGCTTGGTCATGACCAGCCCGGTGACGCCTGCGATGTCCCGGAACACCTCGACCTGCGAAAGCGCGTTCTGCCCGACGGTCGCGTCGAGCACGAGCAGCACGGCATGCGGCGCCGCGGGGTCGACCTTCTTCATCACGCGCACGATCTTTTGCAGCTCCTCCATCAGCACCGCCTTGTTCTGCAGGCGGCCGGCGGTATCGATCAGCAGCACATCGATGCCTTCGCCGCGCGCTTCGCTGAGCGCGTCGAAGGCCAGGCCGGCGGCGTCCGCGCCCGGGGCGCGCGCGATCACCGGCGCGCCGCTGCGGCCGCCCCAGATGCTGAGCTGGTCGATGGCCGCAGCCCGGAAGGTGTCGCCGGCGGCGAGCATCACCGAGCGGCCCTCGTCGCGCAGCCTGGCGGCGAGCTTGCCGATGGTCGTGGTCTTGCCCGAGCCGTTGACGCCGACGACGAGAACGACGAAAGGCTTCGCCCCGTCGATCACCAGCGGCTTCGCCACCGGGTCGAGCACCTTCTCCACCTCGCCGGCGACGACGGCTTTCACCTCCTCGGGCGTGATCGACTTGTCGTAGCGCCCCTCGCCAACCGCGGCCGCGATCTTGGCCGCGCTGTCGAGGCCGAGATCGGCGCGGATCAGCACCTCCTCGATCTCGTCCAGCATGGCGTCGTCGAGCCTGCGCTTGGCGACGAGATCGGCGACCGCGCCGCCGATCGACGCCGAGGTCCGCTTGAGCCCGCCGCTGAGCCGCTGCCACCAGCTTGCCTTCTCTGTCGGCTGATCGTTCATGGTGTTTCGGATGCTTGGCTCAAGCGGTCAGCGCCGCATTCGTAGCGGAATCCGTCATCGTCTGCCTGACTTCGCTCATGGTCGCCGTCGTGATAGCGGTTCCGCCGGAGCTCGGTAAGGGACCATGACGCCGCAAGAGATAGTGGCTCGCGTGCTCTATCGCGACGCCCTGATGCTGGTGATCGACAAGCCGGCGGGATTCGCCGTGCACAAGGGGCCGAAAGGCGGCGAGAGCCTCGAAGACCATTTCGGCGCGCTGCGCTTCGGGCTGCCGCGCGCGCCGGCGCTCGCGCACCGGCTAGACCGCGACACGTCCGGTTGCCTCGTGCTCGGCCGCCACCGCAAGGCCCTGGCCGAGCTCGGCCGCCTGTTCAAGGGCGGGCACATCGGCAAGACCTACTGGGCGGTGGTCGCGGGCGCGCCGACCGAAGAGGACGGCCGCATCGAGCTGCCGCTCGGCCGCAAGGACGCAACACGCGGCTGGTGGATGAAGCACGATCCCGCGGGCCAGCCGGCGGTGACGACCTGGAAAGTATCGGGCCGCGCAAAAGAAGTGACCTGGCTCGCGCTCGAGCCCCTGACCGGCCGCACCCACCAACTGCGGGTGCATTGCGCCGCCATGGGATGGCCGATCATCGGCGACAGCGTCTACGGCAATGCCCCGCGATCTGGTGGACCGGGCCTGCACCTGCACGCGCGCGAGATCGTGGTGCCGCTCTACAAGAACCGCGCGCCGATCCGCGTCGTCGCACCGGTGCCGCCGCAGATGGCCGAGGCGCTGCGGACGTGCGGATGGACGGGAGAAGCGCCGCCGCGCGCTGCTCAATAAATCGTCGCCTTCAGGCGCTCGGGATATTCGCGATCATGCCGCTCGGCGTCGTGCCGGCCCTCGGTGATCTCTGCGAGAATTTTTCCTGAGGTCGGCAGCGTCCTGCGATCGACCCAGGTGGAAGGCTCCCACAATTTCGAACGCACCAATGCCTTGGGGCACTGGTAGTAGACGCGCTCGACCGTAACGACGAGCACCACCTTGGGCGTCTTGCCCTGCAGGATGAATTGCGCGCAGAGCTCGGGATCGGCCGAGATTGCGCATTTCCCGATGACCCGAATCACCTCGCCGCAACCGGGAATCATGAACATCAGCGCAACACGCGGATCTCGCACGATGTTGCGAAAACTGTCGATGCGATTGTTCCCGCGGCGGTCGGGAATGAGCAGCGTCTTCTCGTCGGCCACCCGCACGAAACCCGGCGGATCACCGCGCGGCGAGCAGTCGAGGCCTTCCGGCCCGTTGGTTGCCAGCGCAAAGAACGGCGCCGCCTCGATCAACGCCCGATAAGCGGCGTTGACGTGATCGATCTCCTTGGTAAGCGCGTTGGCGACCGGCGGCTCGGAGAACAGCGCCTCGAGCTGTTCGGTGGTCGCGATCAGATGCTTGCTGAAGTCAGCGGCGGCCATGCGTGCGCTCCGGATAACGGGTCAGGCGGCAAGCAGCTGCCGTCCGTCGTGGCCCTTGATGGTCACGTCGACAACCATACCAGATTCCACCGGCGCGTTGAGTCCCACACGTGTGAAGTGCTCGGTGTGACCCAGCCGCGCCGATTCCGCCAGCACGCGCCGGGTGCAGCCGACCTGCGCGTCGAGATGGGCGCGCAGCGCCGCGGCGCCCTTCTCGCGCAGCCGCCGCGCCCGCGCCTTGACGACCTCGCGGCTCGTTTGCGGCATGCGGGCGGCGGGCGTCCCCGGCCGCGGCGAGAACGGAAAGACGTGCAGGTGGGTGAGCCCGCATTCGTCGACGAGATCGAGCGAGCGGGTGAACATGCCTTCGGTCTCGGTCGGGAAGCCGGCGATGATGTCGCCGCCGAAGACCATGTCGGGGCGCAACCGGCGGACCTGGTCGCAGAACGCGATGGCATCGGCGCGCAGGTGCCGCCGCTTCATGCGCTTGAGGATGAGATCGTCGCCGGCCTGCAGCGACAGGTGCAGGTGCGGCATCAGCCGCGCGTTGTCCGCAACGGCGTCGAACAAATCGTGGTCGGCCTCGACCGAATCGATCGAGGACAGCCGCAGGCGCTCGAGCTCCGGAACGTGCTTGAGGATCTGCTTCACCAGCGTGCCGAGCCTGGGCCTGCCCGGGAGGTCGGCGCCGTAGCCGGTGAGATCGACGCCGGTGAGCACGACCTCGCGATAGCCCCGCGCCGCGAGGCCGCGCACCTGCGCGACCGCCGCGCCCATCGGTACCGAGCGGGAATTGCCGCGGCCATACGGAATGATGCAGAAGGTGCAGCGGTGATCGCAGCCGTTCTGCACCTGCACGAAGGCGCGCGCGCGGCCCTCGAAGCCGTCGACCACGGGCGCTGCGATCTCCCGCACTGCCATGATGTCGTCGACCGCGACCTTTGCCCCGGCGGCGAGGCCGGACGGTGCCCGCGCCAAGGTGTCGCGAAGGGCCTGCCAGGCATCGGCCGCAAGCTTCTCCTCGTTGCCCAGCACGAGCGCGACCTCGGGCATGGCCGCGAAGGTCCTCGGCTCGGTCTGCGCCGCGCAGCCCGTGACCACGATGCGGGCATCGGGGCGCTCGCGCTTGAGCCTGCGGATGGCCTGGCGCGACTGCCGCACCGCCTCGGCGGTGACCGCGCAGGTGTTGACCACCACAATATCCGCCAGCCCGGCCGCCTGCGCTCGGCGGCGGATCACCTCCGCCTCATAGGCGTTGAGCCGGCAGCCGAAGGTAACGACATCGACGCTCATCGCCGCGCGCTCACACTGCCCCCGCCGCCGCGAACAGCGCCGGATCGAACCTGCCCTCGTATTCGTAGGCGACCGGCCCGGTCATCAGCACGTGGTCGTCGCGCGCGCGCCAGTCGATGCGCAGGTCGCCGCCCGGCAGCGTGACGGTCACCGTGCGGCCGGTGCGATCAAGCCGCGCCGCCGCCACCGCCGCCGCGCAGGCGGCCGAGCCGCAGGCCTTGGTGAGGCCGGCGCCGCGCTCCCACGTGCGCACGACGAGATGCGCGCGCGAGACGACCTGCGCGAGCGAAATATTGGCGCGCTCGGGAAAGAGCGGATGGGTCTCCAACGCCGGCCCGAGCTGGCCGAGATCGTAGGCCTCGACGCCGTCGACCCAGAAGATCGCGTGCGGATTGCCCATGCTCACCGCCGACGGCGAATGCAGGGCCGGCCCGCCGGCGGCCGCGATCTCGAGCTCGATCGCCCGCGTGTCCGGAAACGGCCGCGCCAGCGGGATCTCGTTCCAGGCGAAGCGCGGCGGCCCCATGTCCACCGTCCAGATCGACGGCGCGTCGCTCTTGCGGCACTCCAGCCGGCCGGCCTCGGTCTCGAAGGTCAACGCGTCCTTGCCGGTCTGCTTGCACAAGAGGTCGGCGACGCAGCGCATGCCGTTGCCGCAGGCGCCCGCCTGCGAGCCGTCGCTGTTGTAGATGCGCACATAGGCATCGGTGCCGGACGTGCGGGGAGCATGCAACGCCATGAGCTGATCGTAGGGGGCGCCTGCAGGCTGGGCGGCGGCGCGCGCCTCGGCGGCGCTGATCGTGCCCGCCTCGGCGCGCATGTCGACCACCACGATCTCGTTGCCGAGCCCGTTCATCTTGACGAAGGCGTGGTTGGCGAGCGCGCTCATGTG
This sequence comes from uncultured Alphaproteobacteria bacterium, assembly GCA_963758945.1. Lineage (GTDB taxonomy): Bacteria > Pseudomonadota > Alphaproteobacteria > Rhizobiales > Xanthobacteraceae > VAZQ01. The sequence goes on from CAVWXY010000009.1 coordinate 37,689, forward strand.
AAGCCCTGTTGGCGCGTTATATGGGCAAAGCAATGCCCTTGGCCAGCGCGCGCGCATCGGCGCGCCCTCGGCCGGGTCCCGAGCGCGTTGCCGCCGACGCGAGGCGTTCGAGCGCGACGTCGCCCATGCGCCGCTCGCGTCATTTCATCTTCACGATTTCAAACAGCACAGTCTTCTTCATTCCCGCGGCGCGTTGCTGCGCCCGGGTTTCGCTTTCCCTTCCCTGGCCGCCTTCGCCGAAGCGTCGGCGGATATGTCTGCCCTAGCCCTTGCCGCTGCGCGCCCGCCCCAACCGAGGGGGCGGCGGAGCGCCGGGAGGCGGTATCCTCATTCCGTCGCGCTCGTAAGGCGCGACACCACGTTTGCGAGACGCGGCCGTCCGGGGCAAACCGGAACGGGCCTCGCGGCGCTCCGCCCTGGCGGTTTTGGGCCCGCTCCGCGCTATCCCGGCTCCGCAGTCGCCTGCGGATCCGTCACGCGGGCGACCTTCGCTGCCGGGTGTCGCGCCCGGTCGGCCGAAGGTCCCGAACCTCCCGGGCACGGTTTACGAGCCGCGGCCGGGACGCCACTCCCCGCTCCGCCTTCAGGATCGTCTCCGGACGACGCCCCTCGATGAGCGAGGATGAGGCTATCTAGCACGGACGCTATACGTAGTCAATAGCGTGGTTGCAATGTAGGCAAAAAAGAGAGCCAAGGCCCTGCGGCCCCGCCCGGGGCGCTCATCCGCCTCATCCCGACCGTCCCCGCGAGGAGGAGGGCCGCATGAACCGGGCCAGCCATGGCAAACGGCCGGTTTCCTTGACAGTTGCGGCTCCGGCCGCCATAACCACGGCCGCGCGGGGCTTTGGCTCCGCGTTTTGGTTACGGCGCGTTGGCGCCGTAAGCGCCCAAAAAAAACCGACTGAAACCGAAACCCGACTGGAAGAAGCCGGTCCGCAAAGTTCCGCGCGCCGGAATCGAACACGAGGACGAGAACGATGTTCGCAGTCATCAAAACCGGCGGCAAGCAATACCGCGTCGCCGCCGAGGACGTGATCAGGATCGAGAAGGTTCCGGGCGATCCCGGCGAGATCGTCCAGTTCGGCGAGGTGCTGCTGCTTGGCGGCGACGAGGTCACGCTCGGCGTCCCGACCATTGCCGGCGCCTCGGTTGCCGCCGAGGTGCTCGAGCAGGGACGCGGCCGCAAGGTCATCGCCTTCAAGAAGCGCCGCCGCAAGAATTCGCGCCGCAAACGCGGCCACCGCCAGGAATTCACCCTCCTGCGGGTCACGGAGATCCTGACCGACGGGGCGAAGCCGACGAAGTCCGCCCAGCCCAAGTCTGCCAAGCCAAAGTCTGCCAAACCGAAGTCTGCCAAGCCGAAGCCCGAAGAGGAGGCGGCCGCCGCGGACACCGGCGCAGCCCCCGCTCCCGCCGGCGGCGAATAAGGCGGACGCGCCGGGATCGGATGGCAAATCCGCGAACAGGTGATGATTTCGTCACAAAGTTGGGTTAGATAGAGCGCGACTGAGGAACTTCGTTATGGCGCACAAGAAAGCAGGCGGATCGTCCCGCAACGGCCGCAACTCCAACAGCCAGCGGCTTGGGCTGAAGATTTTCGGCGGCGAGCAGGCGGTCGCCGGCAACATTATTGCGCGGCAGCGCGGCACCAAGTGGCATCCCGGTACCAATGTCGGCTTGGGCAAAGACCACACCCTGTTCGCCCTGGTGAACGGTCGCGTCGAGTTCCGCACTAAAGCCAAGGGGCGGGTCTTCGTATCGGTTCTCCCGATGACGGAGGCTGCGGCCGAGTAGACGGCGGATCACGTTCCAGTCCGCCGGCATCCATCGAACCGGCGGACCCATAGGGTTCCATGAGGGGAGACGGGATGCCGGCTCCCCTCTTCGTTTTCAGGAGCCCCGTGCGATGACATTGCTCGATCGGAATGCGGCAGAGATCGTCCGGCAAAGAAGCATTCCCGTCCTCGCGACCGAGCGGCTGCTGCTGCGCGCGCCGCGGTTCGAGGATGCGAAGGCGATCGCCATGCTCGCCGACGACCGGCGGGTGGCGGAGAACACGTTGCGCATTCCACACCCTTACCGGCTCGCGGATGCCGAGAGCTTCATCGCCGCCGCCAACGGGGCCGGCGACGAGCGCGTGTTCGCGATTACCGACGGCGCCGCCGTGCTCGGCGCCTGCGCGATCGCCGGCCTCGACGGCGAGCAGCCGGAGGTCGGCTATTGGCTCGGCGTTGCGTTCTGGGGCCAGGGCTACGCCACCGAGGCGGTGCGCGCCGTGATCGACCATGCTTTCGGCGATCTCGGCTGCGACCGCCTCAGCGGCGGCGCGCGGGTGAGCAATCCCGCCTCGCGCCGGGTGCTGGAGAAATGCGGCTTTCAGTGGACCGGGGTCGGGCTCTACCGCATCCGCGCGCTGGCGTCCTCAGCTCCGGTCGATCGCTTTCGCCTCGACCGCGGCCTGTGGGCCTCCCTCAAGAGCTGGGGAAAAGCGACCGGGGCGACGTGATGAGCTTGAGCGAGATCCCGACTGCGCGGCTGGCGTTGCGTCTCGTGCGCGCGGACGACGACGTGCGTCTGTTTTCGTTGTTCGACGATTGGGAGGTGATCCGCTGGCTCAGCTCGCCGCCCTGGCCCTATACGCGTGCGGACATGCAAAGCTTCGTCCGCCAGCAGGAAAAGTCGGCGGGCGAGGAAGCCGAGTCGCGTTTCGCGATCGCGCTGGAGCGGGAAGCGATCGGCATCATCGGCGTGCGCATGCGGCCCGCGAGTCACCTGCAGCACGGCGCCGGCCCCAATATCGGCTATTGGCTGGGACGGCGTTATTGGGGGCGCGGCTACATGACGGAGGCGCTTCACGGCCTCGTCGGGCACCTCTTTTGCACGCTGCCGCACGACGCCATCTATTGCGGTGCCTTCGTCAGAAACGCCGCATCGTTGCGGGTGCAGGAGAAAGTCGGTTTCGTGCGCGACGGGGAAACCTTGTTGCACTCGCGGCCACGCGGGGGAGAATTCCCTCACGTCAACACGCTGCTGACGCGGACCAGTTTCGAAGCCCGTTGACCGCCCATTGGGAGCACCACCATGGCCACGCCGTTCGCCATCCTCGGCATCGATCATGTCGTCCTGCGCGCCGCCGATCCGTCCGCGCTCGAGCGCTTCTACATGGACGTGCTGGGCTGCGCGTTCGAGAAGCGCCAGGGCACGCTGGCTCAGCTGCGCGCCGGGCGCGCGCTGATCGACATCGTTCCCGCCGGCGAGGCCGGGCCGGCGTCCGGCACCTCGTCGACCGGGGGCGCCAATCTCGATCATCTCTGCCTGCGGGTGGAGCCGTTCGACGCCGGCGCCATTGCCAGGCACCTCAGCGCCCACGGTGTCGCTTGCGGCGAGGAAGCGTCGCGCTACGGTGCCGAGGGCCAGGGTCCGTCGGTCTACCTGCACGATCCCGAGGGCAACGGCGTCGAGCTCAAGGGCCCGGTCGCGGGTTGAAGGGACGACCTTGCATGTCCATCTCCGTTGCAACGACATCGCCGTGAGACCGTCATGACCCCGACGCCGTTCGTCCATGCGACGCGAATGCGCCGGCCCGACCGCAAGAGGTCCAGCCGGAAGGGTTGACGCGCGTCCGATCGCGCAAGGCAAGCGCCGAAAACCCGAGCCCTTCCGCGCCAGCGGGAGGGCTTTCGTTTTCGGGCTCGGCGTCCCTCACGCGAATGGATATGTCATGAGCAAGATTCTGATCACCAGCGCGCTCCCCTACATCAACGGCGTCAAGCACCTCGGCAACCTCGTCGGCTCGCTGCTGCCCGCCGACGTGCATGCGCGGTTCCGCCGCCAGATCGGCGACGAGGTATTGTTCATCTGCGGCACCGACGAGCACGGCACGCCGGCGGAGCTCGGCGCCATCGAGACCGGCGAGGATGTGCGGCGCTACTGCGATGCCCAGCACTCGATCCAGGCCGACGTCTATCGACGCTTCGGCCTGTCGTTCGATCATTTCGGCCGCTCGTCCTGCCGGCAGAACCATGCATTGACCCAGCATTTCTACCGCAGGCTCGCCGCCGCCGGCCTGATCGGGGAGCGCCCGGTCCGGCAGGTATGGTCGCCCCGCGACCGGCGCTTCCTGCCCGACCGCTACGTGCTCGGCACCTGCCCGCATTGCGGCTTCGCGGATGCGCGCGGCGACCAATGCGACGGCTGCGGCAGCCTGCTCGATCCCATCGATCTGATCCGACCGCGCTCCGCATTGTCGGACGACACCGCGTTGGAATCGCGCGAAAGCCTCCACCTCTTCCTGCGTCAATCGCTGCTGCTCGATCGCCTCCAGCAATGGCTCGCCACGCGCCGCGACTGGCCGCCGTTCGTGGCGTCGCTGGCCAGGAGCTGGCTCACCTCGGATCTGCGCGATCGCTGCATCACCCGCGACCTCGCCTGGGGCGTGCCGGTGCCGGGCTTCGAGGGCAAGGTCTTCTACGTCTGGTTCGATGCGCCGATCGGCTATATCGCGGCCACGCAGGAATGGGCGGAAGGCGACCCCGCGCGCCGCAGCTGGCGGGACTGGTGGTGGCAGGCGGACGATGTTCGCTACATCCAGTTCCTGGGCAAGGACAACGTGCCGTTCCACGCCGTGAGCTTTCCGGCGACGCTGATCGGATCGGGCGAGCCGTGGAAGACGGTCGACGTGATCAAGGGATTGCACTGGCTCACCTACGAGGGCGGCAAGTTCTCCACCAGCCGCCGGCGCGGCATCTTCACCGACGCCGCATTGGAAGAGCTGCCGGCCGATCTCTGGCGCTGGTGGCTGATCGCGAATGCCCCGGAGACGGCGGATACCGATTTCACCGTCCCCCGTTTCGCCGCCGACGTGAACAAGGACCTCGCCGACGTGTTCGGCAACCTGGTCAATCGCCTGGTTCAATTCACGGCACGCGCATTCGGCGGACGCGTGCCGGGCGAGGGAGAGCCGGGCGCGCCGGAGCGCGCGCTGGCGACCGAGATCGAGGCGCGCGTGGCGCGACTGCGGGCACACCACGAGGCATTGGAGTTTCGCCAAGTGGCTGCGGAAACGCGCGCGATCTGGGCGCGCGCCAATGCCTATGTGCAGGAGGCGGCGCCGTGGACCGCGATCGCGAGCGACCCCGCGCGCGCGGCGGTCGTCACCCGTACCGCGCTCAACCTCGCGCGCCTGTCCGCCGTGCTGGCCTGGAGCATCGTGCCGGCGCTCGCGCAGCGGGTGCTCGCGGCACTGGGCGAGGACACGGCGGTTCCGGCCTGGCCGGCGCAACCGGGAGGCGATCTCTTGCTCGCGCGTGGCGCGCGACGGCCGGTCGCGCCGAGCGGGCCGCTGGTCGCCAAGCTCGCTGCCGCCGACATTGTGCGTCTCTCGCGGCGGTTTGCGGGTCAGGAGCCGAGCGTGTGCTGAGCCGGCAAGCAGGCGCGATTGCTCGAGCCGGCGCTGTTTGCTACGGCGGTGTCATGCCCCATGACATCCTGGTCCGCGGCGGCCTCGTGCTCGACGGCAGCGGAGCGCCGGGCGCGCGCGCGGACCTCGCCATCCGCGACGGGCACATCGCAGCGATCGGGACCGAGCTCGGCGAGGACGCAGCGAAGGTCATCGACGCCGCCGGCCTCGCGGTGGCGCCCGGCTTCATCGACATCAAGACCCATTCCGACTTTACCTTGCCGATCAATCCCAAGGCCGAGAGCAAGGTGCGCCAGGGCGTCACCACCGAGATCATCGGCCATTGCGGTTTCTCGGTCGCGCCGGCGCTCCCCGGGAAGGTCGAGCTGCTGCGCGAGTATCTGAGCCCGAGCGCGCCCTGGCTGCCGTTCAGGGAGACGACGTTCGCCGACTACCTCAGCGGCTTCCCCGCGACCGCGGTGAACGCCGGCATGCTGGTCGGCCACAACACGCTGCGGCTGATGGTGATGGGCATGGCGGAACGCACGCCGACCGCGGACGAATTGGCGCGGATGATCGCCCTGCTCGAGGAAGCGCTCGATGCCGGCGCGCTCGGATTGTCGTCGGGCCTGTTCACCGCGCCCGGGTCCTACGCGCGGCCCGAGGAGATGATCGCGCTCTGCCGCGTGGTCGAACGCTACAACGCCGGCTATTTCACCCACATTCGCGACGAATCGAACAAGGTGCTCGACGCGGTCGCGGAAGCGATCGACATCGCCGAGACCTGCGGCGTGCACGTCGAGATCGTGCACTTCAAGTGCTCCGGCACCGACAATTGGGGCAAGGCCGCCCGTGCGCTCGAGATGATCGCGGCAGCCAAGGCGCGCGGGCTCAACGTCGACTGCGATTCCTATCCCTATGCCGCCGGCAGCAACCCGCTCAAGAACCTGCTGCCGCAATGGGTGCAAGCGGGCGGCGTCCCGGCCATGCTGGAGCGGCTCGCGGCAAAGCCGACGCGCGCGCGCATCCGCACGGACATCGCCCGCGACGGCCTCAACAACTGGGGCCGCATCCCGTCCTGGGACTGCGTGCGGATATCGATCTCGCCGCATCTGCCGCAGCATGCCGGAAAGACCATCGGCGCGATGGCGGCCGAGCGCGGGGAAGACCCCATCGATACCGTCGCCGACTACCTCGTGGCCGACCAAGGCGCCACCCGGGTGCTGGTCACGTCGATCTCGGAGGACGATATCCGCGACATCGTAGCCTCGCCGCTCGCGCTCGTCGGCTCCGACGGCAACTGCGTCGCCACCACCGGGACGGTGAGCCAGGGCCTGCCCCATCCGCGCTTCTACGGCACCTTCCCGCGCATCATCGGCCATTACGTCGGCGAGCTCGGGCTCCTTCCGCTCGAGCTCGCCGTGCACAAGATGACGGGGGCGACGGCGCGCGCGCTGAAGCTGCGGGATCGGGGGCTCCTCCGCGAGGGCTATCGCGCCGACGTCACGATCTTCGATCGCGCGGATTTCCGCGATCGCGCCACCTATGCCGATCCGCACCAGTATCCGACCGGCCCCCGCACCACGGTGATCGTCAACGGCGCGGTCGTGGTCGAGGACGCCACCCACACCGGCGCGCTCCCCGGCCGGGTGCTGCGCCGCGGCCGCGACGGCCGGGTGGGCTGATGCACAATCGGGCCGCAGGTCATCCGACGAATCGCATCCGAAGGAGCGAATGATGGACCGCAGTGCGCCGATCATCGACTTCCATGCCCATTTCTTGGTGCGGCAGGTATTGGATCAATGCCTTCCTCACTCAGTCGCGACCAATCGCGGGCATCATCAACTGCCTCCTCATCTGTTTGCACTCTTCGAAAAGATGATGAGTCCGCAAGGCGTGATTGGAGATATGGATCGGCTGCAAATCGATATGAGCGTGGTCTCGTCGGCAGCCGTGATTTCACCTGTTTACTGGGCCGAGCCTTCGGTCGCCCTTCGGCTGGCGCAGCAACTCAATGACACCGCAGCCGAATGGGCCGCCAGTTCGCCAAAACGCATCATCGGCAGCTTCGTTCTGCCGCTGCAAGACATGGATTTGGCGGTCAAGGAGCTCAATCGTGCGGTCAAAGAACTAGGCCTCAAGATAGCCAACGTTCCTGCAGAGCTGCGCGGCGCGTATCTCGGCGACGTTCAGTTCCGGCCCTTCTGGGAGGCGGCACAGGATTTGGGCGTGGTCACCTTCATGCACCCCGACGGCGCGAAAGACCCGTGGTTCTTTCAGTGGGGGATGTGGAATTCGCTCGGCCAATCGCTGGAAGAAGCGAAATTCATGGCATCTGTCATCTATGAAGGGATTCTTGAAACCTACCCCAGGCTCAAGCTCGTCCTGGCGCACGGCGGAGGCTATTTCCCGCACAATATGGGGCGGCTCGATCGCAACGTGAAAAACGCCCCGCACAGCATGAAAAACATCACACGTAAGCCGAGTGACTTTCTCAAGAACGTCTACTACGACACGTGTCTGTACGATCCAACCGTGCTGAGCGCCCTCATCAAGATTGTCGGCCCCGAACGCCTGTTGCTCGGCTCGGATTGGCCCATCGGCGAAGCTGATCCCGTCGGTTTCGTAAACCGGTGTCCCGATATCGATGATGCTGAAAAGCACATGATCACCGGTGGACGAGTGCTCGAGCTGCTTGGGGCGGCCGCATAACGTCGCGCGTCTCCAAACGTCTCCTATTCGAACCCATGCGGCCTTCCGGCTTGTCCGCATTGACGGCGAGCGACGGGGGTAAAACGGACTTGCTCAGTGGTCCGATGTGCCGCAAGAGGGCGGAGCTCACGATATGAAGCGGTTTTTTCAGCGTTCAGCCGGCGTTCACCGCACCAGGACGCCCCAAAATGATTGCCGATTTTTCGAGCGCAGGGCGTCCGCATGCTTGGCGACCAGCCGTGCAATCCCATGTCGGGAATTTGGCCGGAGTGCCGAGCGGATCCAACCGCGCTACTTTTTCTTGAACTCCGCGGCGACGTGCTCCAGCGCCGGCTCCCACAGCTCCTGCTGGCTGCGGACGAACGCCTGGGCTTCGGTCGGCGAACTCGGATGCACGTAGGCACCGCGCGCCGCAAGCTTGTCCTTGATCTCCGGCTTGGTCAGCACCGCGCGCAGATCGTCGCTGATCTTGCGCACGATCGCGTCCGGCGTTCCGACCGGCGCCACCACGCATTGCCAGCCGACGGAGACGAAGCCGGGCAACGTTTCCGCAACGGTCGGCAAATCGGGAAGGTGCGGCAGACGCTGCTCCGAGGCGACCGCCAACGCTTTAAGTCGGCCCAACTCGTAAGCCCCGGCCAATCCCGCGTAGCCTTCGATGACCAGCGAGACACGACCGGCGGTGACGTCGGCGAGCGACTGCGCGGAACCGCCGGTGTACGGCACCATTTGCAGCTTGATGTTGCCGCGGATTTGCAGCAACTCGCCGGTCAGGTGGGTCAATCTGCCGACGCCCGTCACCGCATACGAAATGCTGCCGGGTTTTTTCTTCGCCCGTGCGAGCAGCTCGGGCAGGCTGTTGATGCCGAGCTTGGGATTGATTCCGATCGACATCGGTTGCACCGCGGTGATCCCGATAGCGGTGAAATCGCGCGGCAGCTTGAGTGGAAGATTGGGCGCCTTGCCCGGTATCGTCAGGAACACCGACAAGGCCGGCGCATAGATCGTGTAGCCGTCCGGCGGCGCCTCCGCCGCAGCGGTAGCCGAAATCGCGCCGCCGGCCCCCGGCCGATTCTCGATCACGACCTGCTGGCCCCAGGTGTTGCTCAGGGCTTCGGCGATGATCCGAAGGTTGGTGTCTATGGCGCCTCCCGGCGCCGCATCCGAAATGATCCGCACCGGCTTGTCCGGATAGCTCGCCGGTTGAGCCCGCACGCCGCCGACCGTCCCGATCGTCAGCAACAGTAGGCATGCCGTCTTCAGGCAAGTCGAACTGGATGTGGCTCGCAAGCTCATGATGCTCCCCTGCGGTTGGTACGGAACAACGGCGCGCCGAATGCGGGCCGCGCACCGGCCTGGTCGCGTGAATGTTCGGAGCGCCAGAAAAAACAGCGGCGCCAGCGCAGGATGACAGCGTCTGCCGATGGCACGCGCGCCGCCCATTTTCCCCCGCGCGGAGACCTCGGCCTGTCCCGCGGTCGGGCGGCTCGGCAACAGGCTAGACCATCCGTTCGGAAAAAGGGCTCGGACCTTTTGCCGCTACTTGCATCGCCGGCGGTCCCGCACGCAGCGCGGGCGCTGAAAACTGAAGCACCGCGGCCTGCTGCGGGGAGGTTTTCGCGCCGGCGTGACGATCTTCGATCCCGCGGATTTTCGCTACCGCGCCACCTATGCCGATCCGCACCAGTATCCCAGCGGCAACCGCACCACCGCGATCGTCAACGGCAAGGTCGTGGTCGAGGACGCAGTTCATACCGGCGCGCTCCCCGGCCAGGTGCGGCGCCGCGACCGCGGCGGCCGCGCGGGCTGACGCGAAGCCGCCCGGCCTCGCCGTCCATGCCGGTGCTGCCCCCCGAGGTGATCGAATAGCGATTTTTGATGCCGCCTCGTGAAATGCTGATCGGCGAGCCGAACGCGCCGACGACCTCAACGAATGAACATAAGGTATCCAGGCTGCTCACCCACGACAGTGATATGCCCCTTGCAGGGCGAGGTGTCCTCCAACCGAAACACATCACCGGGACGGAGCCGTCTTGTCTCACCGTCGGTCGTGGTGATTGAAAAGACTTCCCGGAGGACCACGCCGAACTGGGTCGCGGGAGTAGGATGGTTGAGACGATTCTCCAGGTCATGAGCACCCCAGCCCGCGTCGAATCCTCCGAAGAATGCGCGCGAAGCCGGAAGATTTCCTCCGATATAGATCGGAGGTGCGGGCGGCGCGAAGTTGTTCTTGTTGAGCTCGACCGTCACGTCCTGAAAGTGGGTGCCACCCTCCGCAGTGCAAAAGAGCCTTGCATAAGTGAAGCGAAAAGGATCGTCGGAGCCCTCGCCGCGCGATACGCCGAAATCCCCCAATAAGACTACTACGGCAACGAGGAACCCGAACGCTTTGGTCCTGCAGCTCATGGCGTGTCTCCTTCTTCGGTCGTCTGCGGGCTGTTTACGGGAAAGACAGACAGGTACTTTTCGTGCGGCTCTCCCCTTTCGTCCACACGGCCGATGACGGCTCTATGACACAAGGCCGGCGCCGCAGCCGCTCGGCAGGGAGGTCAACGCTGCTTCTGGATCCGAATTTGAAGGTTCGGGAGGATCGCAACGCCGCGGTCGGGGTCGAGGACGCCGTGCATACCGGCGCGCTCCAATGCGGTATGCTGCCACGGAGTCTCCAGCTGGGGCAACCGATGCAATTCGATCGAACCCGGCGCCGGTTCATCACGCTGCTCGGCAGCACTACGGCGAGGGCGCAGCCGCCGGGTCGGACCTATCGTAAGATGGCAATCTAAGACGGATGAGCGGGCCAAGCCCGCGCATGAAGCTTGCGCGCGGGTCATGTCAACGTTGTATGCTTGTCCGGCTCTTCTCAAGGCTGCTCACGTTGGATGATTTTGTCTGCTTGGCGCGCATCGATGCGCCGGGATCGTTGCCGGCGCCCGTTTGACGCTTCCTTGTTTCCAATTTCGCCGCTTGCAGCTTCTTTGTTTGCAATCCTGCCTTTTGCACGGCCGGCCGGCCACGCTTGGCGGCATATTCCTTGCCATCGATCGGCGCGACATGCGGGGGGTCTCGATCGAGATACGGGCGCCCGATCCCAAGCTCGCTCTCGTGCGCATCGATCCACTTCCACAGCTCTTCGCTTGCGGCGAATCGCTGCACGCGGGTCTCGCCCTTGACGCTCACGAGATCGACGGCAAGCCCGTGGCCGTAGCCGCCGCGGCGGCTCCCGCCGTGGTATGAGCTGTCGCTCGCCGCCTTGTTGCCGGCTGCGATCGATTGCCGGTAATCGTCGCGGAATGCGCTGGTTATGCCCGGCATGAATCCGGCGTCGTCCATCGTGCGAAGCGCCCGGAACAGCTTCAGCTTGAAGCCGCGATCCATGCCCCCGATGACATAATCCTTGAGCGACATGCCGGCTCTTTGTGCCGCGACCGGATCCTTCCACGCGAAGTCGGCGACGACATATTTCGTGATGGTCTTGGTGACGGTCCGCGTCTTGCCCTTCTTCTTGACCGTCGTCTTGATTCGCTCAGTCACCTTGTTCGTATCGACTTTGGGCGTCCGTTCGTACAGCGACCAGAGGTACTCGTCGATGCAGATTTCGACCACCAGGCATTCGTCGGGAGTCTCGAACGGGCGCGCGGCCGGCTGCAGGTGCTCCTTCGCCGGATCGGACGTGAACAGGGACCCGAGCCGCACGGGTGTTTCGGGCGGCGGCGGACGAGAGTCGGGCAAAGGGGCCTCGACGACCGGCGCCCCGGCGGCGGAAACGCCCGCGAGCACGAAGGCAGTTTCGCGGGGGGCTGGATCGACCGTCGTCGCATCGGTGGCAGGCACGGCCGCGGACGCGACGGCGGGCTTGGATGATACGGGGTCGGCCCCCGCCCCGTCTCCGAGGGAGACGGCCGCGTGCGCGACGGCAGGCTCGGGCAGCTTGAGATGGGACGTGGCCACGGCGGCCACGGAGGCCATTGCGCGTGCCCGCGGGGCGCCGACGGGCCCGGCATCAGCGCTCGACGTCGTTGCGCCGCGTGCCGCCCCGCGGTTCCAGATCGGCGTTGCGGTGCTCTCGATGCCGGACCACTCGAAGCCGCCGAGCCCGGCAGCGCACCAACCTGCGACGGCAACCGTTCCACACAACAGCACCAGCGCAAACTTCCGCGGTCTCGCCACGCGCTCGCCTCCCCCCGTTCGGCTCCACCGTAAGGCACGCCGCACAGCCGGCACACGATAGGATCGATTGTCGGCTCACGATCGATTCGTGCAAGACGAGAAAGCTGCGGGTAATCATTTTTCGAAAACGTGTTGCCAGAATACAACGCAGGTCTCGACGGTGAAAACGATGCAAAGCGATGCAAAGCTCGAAGCGATCATTGCCGAGATGGAGCGGCTGGCTGCGTAAGGATTGATTGCCGTCACACTTGCCCGTCGCCTGCCACGTCGTCATGGCCGAGCTTGGCCCAGCGATCCCGCTTAGGGTGGCACGGTCGTCGTCCCTAAGCGGGATTGCCCGGTGGCGAGCGGACGAGACCGGCCCGCTTCGTGACCAGGGAACTTGAAGCTACTGCGCCTGTCATCGCATCGACGTTCTCCGGCGCGAAGAAGTCCGCAGGTGATATCGTCCCGGCGTTCATCCGCGCAAACCCGTCCATAGCCTCACGGTTGCCAGCAATCGCGCCAAAAAGCTGCTGCGTTTCGGGCGGCAGCGGTTCCAGCGTTGCCAGTTGGCAGGTGAATTCGTACATCGCCTTAACCTGTGCGTCCCGAGTGCGGTGATTCTCATCCATCGCATCCTCGAACGGCCGAGTTCCGGAGAAGGATTTCGTGGAGCGCGGTCGCGCAGCGTTCTGCATCGCGAAAGGCATCCATGATTCCTTGCGCGGTGATAAAGTCTTTGTTGTAGCCGGCGTCTCCCACGAGCGCCCACCCGGGACCGTAAGGTTTGCGGAAATAGTTCGGGACGGCTGCACCGGCGAAACGCGCTTCCTGCTTGGCGCCGCGCAGACGATCGGCGAAATCCGGCGCCAGCTCGATCGTCTTTCGGTAATTTCCTTCGATGTCCTTCTTGTTCTCCGCGAACTCCGCATATGGCCATCCGGCAATGACCACGGTCCGATCGTCATGGGTTGGAACGGCCGCAAATCCTCGTTTCTCGCGGATATAGGTTTCGAAGCGGCCATCCATCGGCAGCCCGCTCCAATAGGTGTAGTAGGCCACGAGCAAGGGGGGCTTCTCGTCATATTGCTCGGGCCGGACGGCAGCAGCCAGAACCGAGTGCCTGCCATCGGCACCGACGACGACCTGCGCACGCTCGATGATCGAGTCGCCATGCGTCGAACGGCCCTTAATCCCGACGACGCGGCCGCCTTCGATCAACACCTCCTCGACGGTGAAACCTTCGCGAACCTCCGCACCGGATTCGGCGGCTGCATCGACGAGCAGCTTGTCGAGTACTGTCCGCCGCGGGCAATACGCGACCGGCGACTCCCTTGTCCCTGGCGCGCCGGCAATCGTGAAGGGACCAAAGTCGAAGAAGTAGGTGTGGATTTGCGGGCACCCGGTCGCTGTCAAGCGATCGAGGAGGCCCCATCTCGACAGTGCGCTTACGCCAAGGGGGTGCAGGATATGGGTGGATACGGTATCGCTCGGAAAGGCAGCGCGATCGACCACAAGCACTCGATACCCTTGCCGAGCCAGCAACATGGCCGTCGGGGAACCAGCGCATCGGGCGCCGACGACGATTGCGTCGAATGCCTTGGTCATCGTGCCCCCCGGTTCGTGTTGGTCCCACCGTCGAGCGCAGCACGCAGCGCGTGCAGCAGCGCTTCCGGTTGCTCGACGGGAGGATCGTCGTTGCAGTTCTCGATCACATGCAGAGGCCATCCGAAGCGCGCGCTTGCGTCCTCGGCGACCCGAAGCGGGGTCGCGCGGTCGTGACGGCCCCAGATCAGGGTGGTCGGAATTGCTATGCGCGCGAGGTCGCCGCTCGAAATCGCGGGCACCCCGAACTGCTCCATGAGCGCGGCAACCGCGGCTTGAACGCTCGGCGTGCGGGCACGATCGAGGTTGTAGGCTTCGAACGGTCGCCACCGCTCGCCCATGCGTTGGCGCAGCGCGTCAAGGTTGAACGCGCAGTGGTGCCAGAGATCCGTGTGGGTGCGCTCGCTCGGCTGCGCGAGGAAATTCGACAAGGCGAGCCCGAACTCCGGTGCCGGCTGGAACGGACGGAGGCCGAACGTGTCCACGAGCGTGAGCTGGCTCAGCCGGTGACCCTGATCGCAGGCGAAGCGGGCCGCGATGGCGCCGCCGAGCAGCTGGCCCACCAGGACCGGCGGCGTTTTGCATCTCTGCTCGATCAGCTCGCCCAGCCATTCCATCGCGCGAGCGGCATCGCTCCGGCCATCGCCGGTGATCTCCGAGTTACCGTGGCCAGGCAGGTCAGGGGCAATCACGCGGTGGGTTGCCGTCAGCACGGGGATGACCCGCATCCAGTGGGCCGCGTTCGCCATAGGGCCATGCAGCAGCACGACCGGCGGACCGTCGCCACCCTCCAGCACAGCGGTTGAGATGCGGGCCAGGAGCAGCCGGCGTTCCGTTACGGGCATTTCTGCCAAAAGCCGTCGACGAGCCTCCTCGCCCGGGAGCGGTTCTCCGTCCTTCTCTCGCCTTCGGTCTTGTGCCGTGCTGTGCACCTGCGCCTCGGCCATGGCGTCTTCCTCGCTTCCGTCCGCAATGTCGGTCCGTGGACGAAGCTACGAGAGAGAGTGCAGGCCGCGCTTCGGGGAAACACCCCAATGTGCGCCTGGCGACGGCGTGGGTGATTTTCCCCAGACGCGGATGGTGAGCTTCGGTGGGTCAGATGAGCTTGTGCCGGTAGGCGAAGGCCGTCGCCGCGGCTCGCGAGGGGACATCAAGCTTGGAGAAGATGTTGCTGACATGCCGGTCGACCGTCTTCTCGCTCAGGGACAGCTTGCCGGCGATGGCCTTGTTGGTTTCCCCGGTGGCGACCAGGCGAAGGACCTGCAGCTCGCGCGGCGTCAGCCGATGAGTCTGACCGCAAGGAGCGCCCTTCATCAGCGGGTCAATCCTGGCGAGATCCGGCGTGGCGCCTAGGCGCTCGAACACGGACTTGGCCACGTCCAGCTCCAGACTGGCGCTGTCCTCGTCCCCCAAGGCGCGGTAGGCCATTCCGATCAGCACGCGCACGCGCGCACCGGCGTAGGGTGCCTCGATCCGCTGCCACACCTCGAAGGCGCGGCGCAGCGAGCCGAGCGCGGCTTGCGCGTCGCCTTCGGCCAGGTCCACCGCTCCGCATGCCTGCGCGGCAATCGCGCCCGGCACCCCCGTATCGAAGCTCCGGGCAATTTCCTCCAGGTCCCGGCAGGCGTTGCGCGCGTCCTGAACTTCGCCCGTCGCCAACATGATCTCGATATAGGCGGGCAGTACACTCATGCGTTTCAGCCGGTTCGTCGTCGTGCTTGCGACGCGGCGAATGGCGGTGGTGGCCGCGCCGGAGCGTCCTTGCACGAGGCGCAACAGCGCCAAGCCCGGTTGGGGCTCCAGCCCCAGCTGGCTCGCGCCTCGATACGCCTCCTCGGCTGCGGCGAACTCGCCTTTCAAGCGATGCACCTCTGCCTGCTGGTAGAGTGCCGCGGCGGCAGCCTGCTGGTTGACGCCCTGCGAACGCGCGCAGGCCTGTCGCGCCTCCTCGATCGCCTCTGGCCACATGCCACCCAACTGCATGATCTCTGCCCGATGTACCTGGCAGACGCCGGCGAAGGGGACCATGTCGGGCTGGCCCTCGCACCACCGTGTCAGGGCGGCCGTCCACTCGCGGGTGCGGTCGAGCGCATATACTTGCTGACAGGCCTGGATCACGCTGCAGTACATCAAGCCCGTCACCAGGGGTGACAGCTCCCCCGCCGTGACCGCGAGCATCGTCTCGTCCAGGAGCGCGAGCCCGGCTTCGATCTGTCCCTGCTGCAGGCGAATCCGGCCCTGCTGGTGGCGGGCACAGGCGATGAGGTCCGGGTCGCCGCAGCGCTCGCCGATTGCGGCCGCGTCGGCTGCGGCGGCGTACGCGCTCTCGAAGTCACCGGATTCGAGGCGCTGCTCGACTACCGGCAGCAGCAGATAGCCTCGCTCGGCGCACTCGCGCGCGGCACGCTCCAGCAACCGTTGAGCACGGGCAAGCCAGCCGGTCGCGCGGCCCATCTCGCTGCGCATGAGCAGGCGAAACCCGAGCCAGAACGCGCAGCGGACGGCGCGAGCGCATTGGCCGGCGTTCACATGAGCGTTGTAGGCACGTTCAAGTGTCCCAAGGTATTCCTCGTCCCGACCGACCAGGTATGCCGCCATCGCAAGCAGTTCGAGATCCTTGGCTTCCAGCGGAGTTTCCCGGTCGGCGTGCGATAGCGCCTGGTACGCATCGGCCCATGCGCGCTGCCGGTAGGACTGACGGGCACGATCGAGCTCGTGGCGTTTGCGGGGGCGTACAGGCTTCAGCTGGCCCCGACGCATGTGAGTCATCCGCGTTGTTCCAATCTCGTGGAGATTAGCAGACCTGCGAGATTGGTAACGCATCGTGCCCGCTGAGTCGCCGTATTCGGGCGAGGTTCGCCTAGCAACTTGAAAGTTTCGGAATCGTTCCTGCTCCGTGCCCACCGACCTGATCGATTAGGTGGGCGACTTCCGTTACTGGCACGAACGCGATCAACCGGTACGTCCGCTTCTCTAATCGGCCGTTCGGGGTCAAGCGCTTTCAGACTATCCACCACTACAGAGTCGATGTCGCTCGCGGGCTCTCGCTTCTCTTCGGACTCGGCACCAAGGCCCTTCCATCATGGGATTCGAGGATCAGGCGGAACAATCTCTACCGCGGCCTTGCCGTGAGATACGGCCGACCCAAGCGGACATACGAACTCACCTCATCCATCGTCCCGCGAGGGACATCATTCCACCGTTAGGTGGATCTCAGGTTTTTCTCCTATCTGATTTGATCCTGTACGTTCTCACGCTGCGGCGACCTCCCTAGTCCATCGGAATTCGGTGCCGTCAACCCAGATGCGATGCATGATCACGGCCAGCCGACGCGCTCTACCGCGGCCTTGCCGTGAGATACGGCCGACCCAAGCGGACATACGAACTCACCTCATCCATCGTCCCGCGAGGGACATCATTCCACCGTTAGGTGGATCTCAGGTTTTTCTCCTATCTGATTTGATCCTGTACGTTCTCACGCTGCGGCGACCTCCCTAGTCCATCGGAATTCGGTGCCGTCAACCCAGATGCGATGCATGATCACGGCCAGCCGACGCGCTAGCGCCACGATCGCCTTCTTTATCCCGCGGTGCCTGGCAATCTTTATCGCCCAGGCCTTGAGCCAGGACCATTTCGCCGAACGCAGCAGCATGCTCTGGGCCGCTTCGTAGAGCATCATCCGCATCATCTCGTCTCCACACCGTGATATTGCGCCGGTTCGGTCGATCTCGCCCGACTGATACTTGGCAGGTGTCAATCCAAATACCGCCCCGACCGCCTTGGAGTTCCTGAAGCGGGCCGGTACATCGACGGTGACGCGATAGGTCAGCGCGACCACAGGGCCGACACCGGGGGTTGTCATCAGGCGCCGGCACACCTCATCGTCCCGGACGATGGCCAGCAAGCGGCGATGCAGGATGCCGAGCTGCTCGCGAACGACCCGCCGGACAATGAGCAGCGGTTCCACCAGCGCGGCCAAATCGGGGAGGTTCTCGACAAGCTCCCTGATACGCGTCTCGAACTTGACCGTCCCGATCATGCCGACCTTGAGACCGAAGTTGCGCAAGGTGGCACGCAGGTCGTTCTCGATGGCAATGGCCTTCGATTGAAGCAGCTTGCGATGGGTCAGCAGTACCCGAAGCTTCTGGCTGCGTAATGTCTTCACATGCACCGGGCGATAGAGCCCCACCCGCATCATCTGCGCTATGCCACGCGCGTCATTGCGGTCCGTCTTGTTGATCTGTGCCTTCAACATCGCCCGCATGTGCCGCGTCTCAACGCAGATCACCGGCAAGCCCGCTTCGGCGAGAGCGCTGAACAGCCATTGCGACAACGGTCCAGCTTCCAACCCAATTCGCTTGAAGTGGTAGGCGGGGTTCTTCAGCACCGCCAACAACGCTTCAGGTTCGCTCGCCACCTTTACTTCCCGAACGATCTTGCCTGCGTCATTCACAATGCAGATGCTCGTATCCTTGACCGAAACGTCCAGTCCAGCAAAATGGTCCATGCTGCGCTTCTCCTTCTGATGCTTGAGGCCGTGTTCACGGACCTCGTTTCACCATCAGCCTGAAGCGCATCACCCAAAATCTTCAGCTATCCACAAGCTGGCAGGCCGATTACCCCATCTCTGACGTCCGCTTGCGGGGGCAAAAGCGGACCAAATATGCTCGGTTCGAGTTCTTCGCATGTTGGGTAGAGTTGAGATGTGGCGCGGTGGCCGTAGGCCGAACATATCTGTTGTCCGCCCCTTTCGTCTGGCGGTGCCTTAGTGGTTCAACCTTGACTCCGTTTCCACATTCCGCTCATCGAACCGGACATGCAGATTTCCCGCATCCGGCTCTCGGACAAGACTTCACGCCTTCACCCACGGCACGTCGTGCCCAAGCCGGCACAGGCGTACGAGCCCGAAGTGCCCGTAAAGGTGCGAGAGTGGATAAGTCCCGCCCCTACTGCGCCTGACCTTGTGCTTGAAGCGCAACCACCGGCGCAGCCGCACAGCGGTGTAGTTGTCGATCGCCCGGTACGCTTTGGTGACGGTGCCTACTTCGAAGTAGTTCGCCCATCCGCGCAGCGTGCGGTTCAACTTCTTCACCATCCCTGTGGTCTCTTGCCATGTCCCCGTTCGGGCGGTCAGCGCGTGGATGTTATCCACCATGCGCTTGATGCTCTTCTTCGATGGCCGGAACCCCAAATACGCCTTGCCGGTTCTCGCTGAATACATCCGCCCGAACGTGTACCCCAAGAAGTCGAACTCCCCTTCCGGCACCTTGCAGATCCGTGTCTTCTCCTCGTTGACCGTGAGCTTCAGCTTTCCCATGATCTCGCGCAGTCGCTGCAAGGCCTCTTCGGCTTTGCCCTTTCGGCACAGGATCACGAGGTCGTCGGCGTAGGTCACGATACGAGAGCCGAGGCTTCGCTCCAACCCGAGCATCTTCCATCCCAGCACGAACCGGCGCATGTAGAGGTTTGCCAGCAATGGTGAGATCGGTGATCCCTGCGGAATGCCGCGCCGGTTGTCCCGAGCCTCGGTTGTGCGTGTCTTCCGTCCTCGATCGTCGGTTTCTTCCACGGGGCATTCCAGCCACATCCTGATCAGATGCAGCATGCGCCGATCTACAATCCGGCGCGCTACCGACTTTAGAAGTTCGGCATGTGGAATGCTCCCGAAGTAGTCCGCGAGGTCGGCGTCGACGACTTCCGGGTGGCTCCGATACAGCAGCAATTCCACCTCGACCACCGCCTGTTGGGCGTTGCGCCCGGGACGGTAGGCGTACTGTTCTGGTGGAAGGTCGGCTTCAAAAATCGGTTCTAGCACCAGCATCGTTGCTGTCATGCATACCCGATCGCGCAAGGTCGAGATGCCCAGCGGCCTGAGTTTGCCGTTGGCTTTCGGTATGAACACTCTTCTGATGGGGTCTGGTCGGTAAGTCTCCTGCTTGAGCGCAAGCGCCAGTTCGCCAAGCCACCGTTGCACTCCATACGCTTCGATGTCCGCAAACTCTTGTCCGTCCACCCCCGGTGCGCCCTTGTTGGAGCGGCACTGGGCATAGGCATGAGCCAAGATGTCGTCGCGGGTGATCTTGTCGTAGAGGGCGTAGAAACGGTAGCCGGCTTCTGCCTTCGCTTTCGCGTGCAACGCCTTCTGCAGTTTCTGAACACTCTTCGGAGTTGATAGGTTGCCCAATCTCCAGGTCCCTCACTACGTCTTGCGTTCGTCTTGAACTGAGGTCCCTTCCCTCCCCCGGCATTACCCGGCTTCCGCGGTACTGCGAACCTCTCCGTCTCCCCAGGGCGTCCGGCCTGTCCCTCGCGGGCGTCCGGTTGGTCATCGCTGACCGCGCCTTGGGGTCTCCCGTGTTGCGCGCGCTTTCCTTGTGTACATGCTGTCGCCACTACCCCGGCGCAGCGGCTGGGCGTACTCCTCCGCTCATTCACCCCCAGCCGTGTCAGCCTTCCCCGAAAGGGTTGTCGGGTCGGCCTGCGCATTGTCCTTTTCGAGGCTTGCTCGGCGTTCACTCGCGTTACGGCCTGCACACTCGCGCTGTCACCAATGCGTGACACGCTTTTCCGAAGGCTCCAGCTATATCGTCACCTCCATAGCTGCTCCGGTTGCTTCCGGCTGGAGCGATTGCCGGGTGGGACTTTCACCCACTGGAAAGCGCCGCCTTTCCACGGCGCACACCCTTAGCGGACATCCCCTTCGCCTCTACTGAAGCGGTGACACAGTATAAATCTGGTCGAGCATTCTCAACATTATGCTGTTGGCCGTGTGCTGGCCGTCAAGTGACAGAGTGAGGTTGGTCCAGACCACCAGAGTCACATCGTTGACTGGATCGTAGCCCATGAACGAGTTGTAGCCGGGCATCTCGCCGCCGTGAAAATACACTCTGTTCGGCCCAAACGTGATCAGCGATATCCCATACCCATACTTCTGGCCGAGAGGTTTGCTTGGGTCCTGCGGTTCAGGGCTATCGAGCCATTGGCGCTGATAGTCGGCGTTGAAAACTTTGCCCCCAACCAACGCACGCATCCAGGTGGCCAGATCGTTTGCGGTGGAGATGACGCCACCGGGCGCCGTGGCGTAGGAAGGATTTTGCCAGGTGTCGTCATTGGGCTTGAGAGTTCCCGCCCCGGCCGCAGCCTGAAGATCGGCGGGATAGGGCGTATCGGTCATGGCGTATGAGGAACTGCCGTACATGTAACCATGCGAGTACGGTTCGGGGATGGCGTTCGACGTGCTGGCAGGCAGCAATGTGTTCTCCATGCCAAGCGGTCGGAACAAACGATCCTGAAAGACTCGGACCAACGGCTCGCCTTCGACTTGCTCGATTATGAGACCGAGCAGGACATAGTTTGTGTTGCAATAGTTGTATTCCGTGCCCGGAGCGAATAGGGACGGGCGCTTGAACGCTATGGCGAGCATCTCCCGCGGGGTCCAAACCCTGGTCGGGTCCTGGTCGAGGCTTTCCGTAAGCTCTGGCGCATCAGTGTAGCTCGGCAGGCCGCTCCGCAGTTTAAGGAGCTCACTGATCGTAATGCCGTCCCCATTGGGAACGCCCTGAACATATTTCGAGACGGCATCGTCGAAGCGTAGTTTTCCTTCCTGAACCAGCAGCACAGTCACGGCGGCGGTCATCGTCTTGGTATTGGAGGCGATCCTGAAATGCGTGTCGGCGCGCGGGGGGGTCGCGCCGTCCAGCTCCGTCGCGCCGTAGCCGAATACGAAATCGCCCTGCGGCGTGCGCAAGAGAACCATGGCGCCCGGGAGCAGGAGTTCCTTGCCCAACGCTTCCACACTGTCTTGAAGTGCGGCCGGGTCGAACGGCTTGAGATTTGTTGCGGACGCTGCCGTACCGCCGACAAAGCACGCCACGGCAATCACAATGCCTGATATTCGCGTTGTCATTGTCTCACGCCCTGTCATGCCGCCGAAGCCGAGGCCGCGGACCTCTGCTTATGGCATTTCTCGGCCGTTTCGCGGCATTGCACCATCACGGCAGCAATTGCGGGTAGACCGGCCCAACGCGGCCCTCGCGGAAACGAGCTCATTGCAACGACATTGTCGAGGCTGCTGCCCAGCGGACGAAATCGGATTACACTGGCGCTGGATCAGCCGGGAGAGCGCCATCATGCCAATCAAACGTTCATTGTCTTTGTTGTGGGCAGTCGCGTTTTTTGCATCGGTCGGGGTCAACCTCGCGCCTGCCGCACCGCTCATGATCGTGGGAAATGACGAGAAGCTCCTGTGGGATGACAACGGCAAGCCGATCATATCGCCGGCGGGAAAGGACTCGGTGTTGATCGTCGATCTTGCCGATCCGGAGAACCCGAAGATCGTCGCAAACCTGCCGCTGAAGAACTCGATCGTGGGGCCCCCGGTCAACGTCGCTATTGATCCGACGAACTCGGTTGCGCTGGTCGCCGATTCGGTCGACGTCACCAAGGACGGTGATACGCTGAAAATGGGGCCCGACAACAAGGTGCACGTCATTGACCTCAAGGCCAATCCACCCAAGCTAGCCGGCACGGTCACCGTCGGCAGGCAGCCGTCGGGCCTGAGCTTCAATGCAGCGGGCAACCTCGCCCTGGTCACCAACCGCATCGACAAGTCCGTCAGCGTATTGTCGATCAAGGGCACCGATGTCCGAGTGATCGACACTATCGACATGGGCGGCATTGTCTCGCACGCTGTCTTCACGCCCGACGGCAAGCGCGCGCTCGTCGTCAAGTTCAACGACCACAAGGTGTCGCTGCTCGTCGTCGACGGCGACAAGGTTACTTATTCCAAGCTCGACCTGCCGACAGGTCAGTGGCCCTATAATGTGGCGGTGGCGCCGAGCGGAAAGATCGCACTGACCGCGGACAATGGCGGCGCCGGCTCCTCCGACGGCAGCGTCGACACCGTGAGCGTAGTCGATCTCGAGCTCGATCCGCCGCGCATCACCGACCGGGTTGTGGTCGGCGACGGGCCGGAAGGGCTTGCCATCTCGCCCAAGGGCGACGTGGCGGTTGCCATTATCCTGGCCGGCTCCAACAATAAGCATGCCTATTTTCACAAACGCAACGGTAGCGTGACGGTGCTGGGCATCGACGGCAAGAAGGTCACCAGGCTTGGCGACGTCGAGGTTGGCGGATTGCCGGAAGGGGCGGTGTTCACGCCGGACGGAAAGTATCTGCTGGTCGGCAATTATCTCGACCAGGACATTTCCATCCTCAAGGTTGACGGCACGAAGGTCGCCGATACCGGCAAGCGTTTCAAGCTGCCTGGCCATCCGGCCTCGATGCGGATCGGCTCCCAATGAGAGTCGGGTAGACTGGCGTCGTTTTGTCCGCGTCGACGGACACCGCGGGAACAGGTCGCACCTTGGGTGGGCTCGGATAGCGAGCCCACCAGGTCAGCCGCGCGTACCGGATGATCGAATGCCGGCACGACTTCATCTCGGTTTGCGTACGACCAACGGCGATTGAGTGAGCCGGGATGTCCGCCCCCGGCAACACTCGGACCTGCCGCGATGTCGGCTCAATCGTCGCATCGAGCATAAAGCGGACTCGATATGCGTGTTGGAGGCTTTCCGCCTCTGACCCCCCGCAGCCCTTCAAGTCACGACGTTCGCACCGGTCTTGTTAGCCTCGTCGGCAGATCGAGGTGCAATCTATCGACATGGCAGCAGCACGGACAGCCTGGCGAGCATGGGCGTGGCATGTATCGGCCTGGTGATCCCGTTGATGCGCGCCGCGACGGAATATTGCGCGTCGATTCCGATTAAAGCCGAAGCCGCGCGCGGCAGCTCGAAGCAGTAATACGATACTGACCTACGTTAACCTTGCGCGCATGCCGGGAGATCAATTTGGTTCAGAGCGGAGTATCATGCGCGCATGCGGCGGCCTTTGGGCGATCTTGGCTCGCTCACTGTGCTGTGCACGGGGATCTGCGCCGTTGCAAGGAAGTCCTATCTCCAGGGGAACGCCTTATGCGTGGTCCTCATCATGACCGCATCCTGGCGAGCACGGCTCTTTCGCTGATGCTTGCCGCTCCGCTGGGCGCCTTCGCGCAGGACTCCAACGAGCTGGCCGCCACCTTCGACGAGCGATTCTCCGTCGACCAGACTTCGACACCACCCTCTCTCGAGGTCCCGGAGGCCCGGAAAGAACGGAACGTTACGACGACCACGCGTGTCGTCAGAACGAAACGCCCGCGGCCGCGGGTCGTCGTTGCGCCGCGCTCCTTCCTTGACGCCGGGACGGAGGTACTGCCGGGTGAGCGCAAGTTCCTCAATTACGCCTTTTCGCCGACCCATATTCCGCTGGACGTGGTCACCAATACCGGCGGCCGCGTGGGTTGGCACAATTCGCCACTACCGGGTCCGTTCTTTCCTCTGCCGTGATCCACGCCCCCGGGCTGCTGACTCGGATCGGCCGGCGTCTATGCGGTGTGGCTGGCGGTGATCGTTGCGCTCGATCCGCGTGCCGCTGGTTGGCGGCGCTCAAGCGGCGGCGCAGCGAATGGTCGTGGTCCTATCTCTAGCGGAAGGCGGCGGCAGCGCTCATGGGCCGGCCATGGCCCTGAACGCGGGGTCGAGCTTGGCCACCAGCGTCGGACCGAAATAGCCTTGCGGGTTGGAAGGCGGCAGGCGGTCCATCATTTCCCAGCCGCGGATCAGGATGCGGGCATGATCGAACGCGCGCTTGAAATCCGTTCCCGGCCGCAGGCTCTGCCGGAACAAGGCGTCGCCGAAATAGGTCCAGTCGCGGCCGGGGGCGCAGCCGAAGGAGGCGCTGCGCGCATCGGCGGCGGTCAGCACGATGGTATTGTCGTTGGCCAACGGCTCGACAAAGACGCCGCCGTAGCAAGCCGACACGATTACGACGCGGTTCCTGATCCCCTCGGTGTCGAGCGTCGCCTTGACCTCCTGCGCGCTCAGCACCGCGGCACCGCCGCGCGGCAGCTGGAGCGCCACGCCGCCGCTGCCGCCGTGCGAGGTCATGAACAGGATCAAGACGTCCTCGTCCTTGTCCATCACCTGCCCGGCGGCGTGCACCGCCGCGGCGAAATTTCGCCGGCTCGCCAGCGGCGCCGTATCGACCGTCCCGGGATTGTTGAGCAGGCGCAGCGTGTGATCCCTGATCGGCAACGCTCGTTCGAGCGTCGCGAAGGCGCCGTCCACTTCCTTGGCGAAGACGTCCTGCTCCGACCAGCCCGCGAGCCCGATCGCATAGATGTCCATCGCCCCTTTGGTCTGCGCCGCCAACCGAGCAACCGCCTTTTGCATCAGCGCCGGCTGCAAATCCTGCAGCCGCGCGGTGCCGATGTCGGTATCGTCGGCGCGCTCGCGCCGTGCCGCATAAGCCGCGCGGGCGTATTCCCACCAGTTGGCGTTGCGGATCTCGAAAGCAGGGCCGGCGAAGACCGGGCTATGCGGGAGCAGGCTCTTGGCGACGAACAGCGCGACCCAGAGGGCAATCGCTTTCCCCAGCAATCGCAACCGCGCGTCGGGTTCGACGCTGGCGATGATCGCTAGCATGCCGCCGATCCACGAGACCACCGGCGCCAGTAAAAACGAAATCTCGAGCGCCTTGTCGAGCCAGTGACCCAGCCCGTGCACGCCCAGCGCCGGGAAGAACCACAGCACTGCGTCCGCCGGCGATAGCGAGGGCACGACGAGCGCCAATCCGAGCCTGATCGCCGCGAGCACGACCTCGGTCACGACCGAGAGCGCGACCATGGCGGAAAGGAAGGTCGCGCGCGCCGCCGGGCGCACGAAGAATGCCGCGACCGCGAGCGCGACGACCAGCCACGCAATCAGCGCGTTGAGGCCGTAAGGGGCGAAAGCCGGCGACGGCTGCGCGTCGAGGTATTGGATCGCGCAGCGCACCGCCCCGAGCACCAACGTCCAGCCGACGAGTGTCGCCAAGCCGACGCGCGGCGGATCGGACGTGGTCCGCCACGTGGCGGCACGCGCCGCGAACTTGAGTACCGACCACACGCACTGCCCCCCTTCCCCCGCCGAGGTCGAAGGGTCCGACCCGGCCACTCCGGCTTGCGGACCCACGTAAACCCCGGTTCGGGCGGAAACTGGGCGGTGTGCGGGATGAACTAACGCGACTTTAGCGCCCATTGACAGCCATGGCGGCCAAGATCAGGATTGCGCGCGTGCACGGGATCGCTCGTCGGGGGTGACCCCGGCGATGAAACCGGAGGGAGGTGCCATGCCCCCGGGCTATTTGGGCCGCGATGACCGCCGCGGCAGTGTTCGGGCTTCGGCGTAGCGGCTAACTCGCGAACGGCGCGTCGGGAGCGGCCTATTGGGCCGCATCAGTGAGGCATGGCCCGCCTTGGCCCCTCCCGGCGAATGCGCCCCAGTCTCGGCGTTCTTGCGTTCTTCCAGAATTATCGGCCTGAATTCCCCGCGCTGCGCATTGGCCGCGCCCGATCTCGCTTTTCTGCGCGGCCGACCGCATATCTGTGGTCATGAAATTTCTCGACGAGGCCAAGGTCTATATCCGCTCCGGCGACGGCGGGAACGGCTGTGCATCGTTCCGGCGGGAGAAATTCATCGAGTTCGGCGGACCGAACGGCGGTGACGGCGGCCGCGGCGGCGACGTGATCGCGCTGGCGGTCGACGGGCTCAACACGCTCATCGACTACCGCTACCAGCAGCATTTCAAGGCGAAGAACGGCCGCGCCGGCATGGGCAAGGACCGCCACGGCGCCGGCGGCGACGACATCGTGCTCAAGGTGCCCGCCGGCACGCAGATCTATGCGGAAGACGGCGAGACGCTGCTCGCCGACCTCACCGAAGTGGGCCAGCGCGTCGTGCTCGCCCGCGGCGGCAATGGCGGCTTCGGCAATTCGCGTTTCAAGAGCTCGACCAACCGCGCGCCGCGCCGCGCCAATCCCGGTCAGCCGGGGGAAGAGCTCACCATCCGGCTGCGTCTCAAGCTGATCGCAGATGCCGGCATTGTCGGGCTGCCCAATGCGGGAAAATCGACCTTTCTCGCGGCGGTGAGCGCGGCCAAGCCGAAGATCGCCGATTATCCCTTCACGACGCTGCATCCGCAGCTCGGTGTGGTCGAAAGCGATGGCCGCGAGTTCGTGCTCGCCGACATCCCCGGCCTGATCGAGGGCGCACACGAAGGCATCGGCCTCGGCGACCGGTTCCTCGGCCACGTCGAGCGCTGCCGCGCGCTGCTGCATCTCGTCGACGGCACCGGCGAGCACGCGGGCAAGGCCTACAAGACCGTCCGCGCGGAGCTCGAAGCCTATGGCCATGCACTCGCCGACAAGCCCGAGATCGTGGCGCTCAACAAGGCCGATGCGCTGACGCCGGCGCAGCTCAGCGAGCAGACCGCGCGGCTCAAGCGCGCCGCCAAGAAGACGCCGCTCGTGGTCTCCGCCGCCACCGGCGCCGGCGTGCCCGCCGTGCTCCGCGCATTGCGCAGAGCGATCGATGCCACGCCGCACGAGCAACCTTTGCCTGCTCCCGCCGAGGCATGGCCTCCGCAAGGCTGAGGCTCATTCGCGCCGCACCGGCGTCCGCGCGCTGCATCGATCCGCACGCGCTGCCGACGGAGGCGCCCTTCCGGCCGATCCCTGAAGCGCGATGACTTTTCCTCGAGCCGTCATCCCGCCCTAGCCTGCTGTCGGAGCATGATCTTTTCCGAAAACCGCCAGCTACTTTTCGGGATCGTGCGCTAAGACGCGCGTCAAGACGCGTGCTAAACAACCCGCAGCGCGACGATGGGTTGTCGCGCCGTCGCCCAGCCCCAGCCCGCGCATGTCCCGCAAGGCCCCCTCGCTTACCGATTTCCGCCGCATCGTGGTGAAGGTCGGCTCCTCGCTCCTGGTCGACAGCGACGGCGGACGGCTGCGCGAGGATTGGCTCGCGGCGCTGGCCGAGGACATCGCCTCGCTGCAGCGGGGCAAGCGCGACCTGCTGGTGGTGTCGTCCGGGGCGATCGCGCTCGGACGCGCCGTGCTGCGGCTGCCGGGCGGCCCGCTCAAGCTCGAGGACAGCCAAGCCGCCGCCGCGGTCGGCCAGATCGCGCTCGCGCGCACCTGGTCGGAGGTGCTCGGCCGCCACGGCCTCAGCGCCGGGCAGGTGCTGGTCACGCTGCAGGATACCGAGGAGCGCCGACGCTACCTCAATGCGCGCTCGACCATCGACAAGCTGCTGGAATGGCGGGCAGTGCCGGTGATCAACGAGAACGACACGGTGGCGACCAACGAAATCCGTTACGGCGACAACGACCGGCTGGCGGCGCGCGTCGCCACCATGGCGAGCGCCGACCTGCTGGTGCTGCTGTCCGATGTGGACGGGCTCTACGACGCGCCGCCCGCCGGCAGCGCCAACGCCAAGCTCGTGCCATTGGTCGAGCGCATCACGCCGGCCATCGAGGCGATGGCAGGCGCGGCCGGCTCGGAGCTCTCGCGCGGCGGCATGCTGACCAAGATCGAGGCCGGCAAGATCGCGACCCAGGGCGGCACCCACATGGTGATCGCGTCCGGCCGCGTCGCGCATCCGCTCGCGGCAATCACCCGCGGCTCGCGTTGCAGCTGGTTCCTGACGCCGGCCAATCCGGTGGCCGCGCGCAAGAAATGGATCGCGGGCTCGCTCGAGCCGAAGGGCATTTTGATCATCGACGCCGGCGCGGTGGCGGCGTTGCGCAGCGGCAAGAGCCTCCTGCCCGCCGGGGTCATTCGCGTCGAGGGCGTGTTCGCGCGCGGCGATGCGGTCGTGATCCGTGGGCCCGACGGCGCCGAGGTCGGCCGCGGCCTGGTTGCCTACGACGCCGAGGACGCGGGCCGGATCAAGGGCCGCTCCTCGTCCGATATCCTCTCGATCCTAGGCTTCGGCGGTCGCACCGAGATGGTGCATCGGGACAATCTCGTGGTGGGCCAGGTGTAGGGCTCGAGCCAAGTCGCGGCCCCGCGCGGGGCGATTGGGCAGGCAGGCGGGAAAAGCGCCGGGTTTCGTCCCGAAGGGGACAGGTCCGCCAACCCGACGCCGACGCCCGCCCGCATAGGGTAACGCGCCAAGCATGCAATCACGAGCATGCCGCCGGGTTCCATGCCGATCCGGGTTTTCCACGGAACTGCGCAAAACACAAAAGAAGACCCCGGCGCTGAAAGCCAGGGTCTTTCGCCGGATGGGTGAGGGGTTGGGGGCTGGGGGCACTCCACCCGGCGCTGAGCATTCAACGCCGAAGCGCCCATGCGGTTCCTGCCCGGGGATTATTTTCGCGCTGCGGCGCTTCGCCGCGACGGCCGCCGCCGTGGCCGGGCCCGATCCGCGCGGTCGACCGGCAGTTCCACCTGGCGACCGTCGGGAAACTCGAGATAGCGCAAACGAATACGCAACCGGCCTTGGCCGCCGCCCTGGCCCTCGACCACGTAGCGGGTGCCGACCGGAAATCGGCTGGGAAGACGATCCATCAACGAACCCATGACAAACCTCACAAACCTCACAAACCTCCTGGGGGTTTTCCCCCGGCCGCGGCTGTAATGCCGGATCAGCGCGACAGTTCCGAGACGGTCGCCGCCACGGTCGCAGATTCCTGTGAATCGCTGTGGATAAGCTTGAGGGGGGCGAGCGAGCAAGGGTGCCGCGGATCGGCGGCGTCAAAGCTCGAAGCCGTTGTCCCGCGCCAAATCCCCGAGCGAGGTCTCCGGGCGCGCCCCCAGGTGCTGGATCACCTCGGCCGCGCAGAGCGCCCCGAGCCGCGCCGCCGTCCGGTAGTCGACGCCGCGCGACAGCCCGACCAGGAAGCCGGCGGCGAAAAGATCGCCGGCCCCGGTCGCGTCCACAACGCGTTCGACCGGGCTCGCCGGAATCGCATCGGTTTCCTCGCGCGCCACGACCAGGCAGCCCTTTTCGCTGCGCGTGACCACCGCGAGCTTGGCGTCGTTGCGCAGCGCGTCGAGCGCGGTATCGAAATCGGCGGTCTGGTACAGGCTGTGCAGCTCGCGTTCATTGGCGAAGACGAGATCGACGGTGCCGGTGCGGATGAGGTCGAGAAATTCCCCGCGATAGCGGTCGACGCAGAACGCGTCGGACAGCGTGAGCGCAACGTCGCGCTCGGCGCCGTGCGCGATCTTCGCCGCCTTGATGAAGGCTTCCTTCGCGTGCGGCGGGTCCCACAGATAGCCCTCGAGATAGGTGATCTGCGCCGCGGCGACGGCATCGGCGTCGATATCGTTGGGGTGCAAGTCCTGCGCGGCGCCGAGATAGGTGTTCATGGTGCGCTCGCCATCCGGCGTGACAAGCACGTAGCACCGTGCGGTCGAAGGCCCGTCGGAAGCGGGCGGCGTGGCAAAGGCGACGCCGGCGGCACGAATGTCGTGCGCAAAGACGCGGCCGAGCTCGTCGTCCCTGACCTTGCCGATGAACGCTGCGCGCCCTCCGAGGCTGGCCACGCCGACGATGGTGTTCGCGGCCGAGCCGCCGGACACTTCCACCGCCGGTCCCATGGCGTCGTAGATGCTTGCCGCGTGCGGCTCGTCGATCAGCTGCATGGCGCCCTTGCGCATCTTATGCTTGACGAGGAAATCGTCGCCGGTGCGCGCAATGATATCGACGATCGCATTGCCGATGCCGAGCACGTCGAAACGAGTTGAGGCCATGCATGAACTCCCACGCCAAGCGCGCGCGCGCACTATAGCGGCCGAATCCCTCGGGGCAATCGCGACAAACCCGGGATCGCCCTCCGTGCGGTCAGCATCCGTGCAGGTGGGTGATTCAGCTGCCGCTGAGCCGTCCGGTATCGACAAGGCAACGCCACAATGCCACGACAGCGGTTACCGGGCACGCCTTCTTGCTGGCGTGGCACCGAATGACAACGGCTGGACGGGCCGCCGATTGCACCGGTCGCGGGGGTCATGGTCATGTCGCTTGCACGCGATGTCACGACCGTGGGCGGCGCAACGCTGGCGTCGCGCCTGCTCGGCTTCGGTCGCGACATGGGCATCGCGGCAGTGCTCGGCGCCGGCGTCTCCTCGGACGCATTCCTGGCCGTCCTGCAAGCCACCAATTTCTTCCGGCGACTGCTGGCCGAGGGTGCGCTCAATGCCGCGTTCGTACCGTTGTGGCTGCGCATCACGCGAACGGAAGGCGAAGCCAGCGCCAAAGGGTTCCTTCTCCAGGTGTTGGTCGCGACGTTGCTCGCAGCCGGTGCGCTCGTGGCGATCGGAGCCTTGTTCGCACCGGCGGTGATCGACCTGCTCGCGCCGGGGTTCGACGGCGAGCGCCGCGCATTGGCGGCGGACTATCTGCAAATCGCGGCGCCCTATGTCGGCCTTGCCGGCGTGGTTGCGATCATCGCCGCCGTGCTCAGCGCGAGGCGGCGCATCGGCGCGGCGGCGCTGGGCGTCGTGGCGTTCAACGCCGTCTTCCTCCTGGTCCTGGCGGCGATAGCGGTTTTCGGCCCGTCGGAGCCGCCGGTGATCGGGGCGATGCTCGCCCACGCCATCGTGATCGCGGGCATCGCGCAGCTTGGCGTCACCGGCATCGGCTTCCTGCGGTTGCGGCACCCGTTCACGTTCTTCGGCGGAAGGGAAACCCACTCACCGCGGAGAACGGCTCAATGCCGCGAGCCAGCACGCAGCCGGTTCGGCGTCTCGGCCGACGCGCGACGCTTCTTCGCGCGCGCCGTTCCCGGCCTTGTCGCCGCCGGCGTGCCGCAACTGAAGTTGATCGCCGGCGCGATGATCGCATCGTCCTCGCCGGCCGCGGTGTCGTGGCTCTATTATGCCAACCGTCTCTACGAACTGCCGCTCGGCGTGGTCTCGATCGCCGCCGCCGCGGTACTCGTGCCGGCCATCGCCGCCGCGGCGCGCAGCGCCCGGCGCGCCGAAGTCGCGTCGGCGCAATCGCGTGGAATGGAGATGGCGCTCGGCTTGGCGCTGCCTTCGGCCGTAGCTTTCGCCGTGCTTGCGGAGCCGATCGCGCGCGGGCTGTTCGAGCGCGGCGGGTTCGGCCCGAAAGACACCGCGGCAGTCGCCGCGGCGCTGGCGGCGATCTGCGCCGGATTGCCCGGCCATGCGCTCGAGAAGGTGTTCGGCGCGGTGTCCTTCGCGCACGAGGACACGCGCACGCCCATGCTTGCAGCACTCGCGGGACTTGCGACCGCGGTCGCCGGAGCGCTGGCGCTGTCTCCCGACTACGGTTATGTCGGCGTCGCCGCGGCCATCGCCATCTCCGGCTGGGTCGGCGCCACATTGCTCGGCGCGATCCTGCACCGCCGCGGCTGGCTTCATCTCGACCGTGACGCGGCGCGGCGGCTGCCGCGCATCGTCCTGGCCACGATCGTCATGGCGGTCGCGATCGCCGGCGCGCACGCACTGCTCGCGTCTTGGGTGCCGACCGGGGGATCATCGTCTCGGCTTGCCGTTCTCGCGCTCCTGGTCCCGATCGGACTTGCCACCTATCTCGCAAGCCTGCAGACGCTCGGCGTCGCGCGCATCCGCGAGCTGCTCGCCGCCGTACGCACCTCGCGCGAGCTGTCGTCGTCGGACGACAATTGCAAAGCAGGCCGTCCCGATGCTTAACCGCCGACAGCCGCCTGCGACCGGCACACGGGGCATCCTCTTGCCCTTCACCGCCGGTCGTGCCATCTGGCGACGCAATCCACGGGGTTCCCGGCATGGCCTTCAAGGAGCGGGTGTTTTCCGGCGTGCAGCCGACCGGTAATCTGCATCTCGGCAATTACCTCGGCGCCCTCATGAAGTTCGTTGCGCTGCAGGACAACTACGACTGCATCTATTGCGTCGTCGACCTGCATGCGGTGACGGTGTGGCAGGACCCCGCCGAGTTGCCGAGGGCGACGCGCGAGGTCGCGGCCGCGTTCGTGGCCTGCGGCATCGACGCCAAGAAGCACATCGTGTTCAACCAAAGCCAGGTCGCCGAGCACGCCGAGCTCGCCTGGATATTCAACTGCGTGGCTCGCCTCGGCTGGCTCAACCGCATGACCCAGTTCAAGGAAAAGGCGGGCAAGGATCGCGAGAATGCCTCGGTCGGTCTCTATGCCTATCCGACGCTGATGGCGGCCGACATCCTGGTCTATCGCGCCACCCACGTGCCCGTCGGCGAGGACCAGAAGCAGCACTTGGAGCTCTCGCGCGACATTGCGCAGAAGTTCAACAACGATTACGCCAAATCGATCCAGGCGCACGGCTACGGCGACGCATTCTTCCCGCAGCCCGAGCCACTGATCCAGGGGCCGGCGACGCGGGTGATGTCGCTGCGCGACGGCGCGAAGAAGATGTCGAAGTCCGACGCCTCGGATCAGTCGCGCATCAATCTCACCGATGATGCCGACGCGATCGCCCACAAGATTCGCCGCGCCAAGACCGATCCGGAGCCGTTGCCGAGCGAACAAAAAGGCCTCGAAGCGCGCCCCGAAGCCGACAACCTAGTGGGCATCTACGCCGCGTTGGCGGAGAAGAGCAAGGCGGCCGTGCTCGGCGAGTTCGGCGGCGCGCAGTTCTCGACCTTCAAGGCCGCCCTCGTCGATCTCGCGGTCGCCAAGCTCGGGCCGATCAACGCCGAGATGAAACGGCTGGTCGCCGATCCCGTCTATATCGATTCGGTTCTCGCCGACGGGGCCGCGCGCGCGCAGGTCGTCGCAGCGGATACCATGAAAGCGGTCAAGGACATCGTCGGCTTCGTGCGGCGCTGAAGCCGGTCGCAATCCGACCGCCTGCCACTGTCCCCAACGTTCCGGACTTGTATCGCCACCAAGGGGCATGGCAGGATTCCCAGGTTGGCGGGAAAAATCGATGAGCAGAAAGCGCCGCAGCTACGAGGCCGGTCACTCGCCGAAATTCATGGTCGTCATCGACGACTCGCCGGAATGCGATCGTGCGCTCTATTTCGCCAGCCGGCGCGCGCTGCGAATCGGCGCGACCGTGCTCATGCTGCGCGTGATCGAGACCCACGACCGCAACCAGCAATGGCTCGGCGTCGCCGACATCATGCGGGCGGAGGCCTACGACGAGGCGAATGCGGTGCTCGACCGCCATGCGGCGCGCTCGGCGAGCATCACCGGGGTCGTGCCGCAGCGCGTGATCCGCGAAGGCGAGAAGACCCAGGAGGTCCTCAATCTCATCGAGGATGACGAAGACATCGCCATCCTGGTCCTGGCTGCCGCGACCGACAAGGAGGGACCCGGGCCGCTTGTCTCCAGCGTCGGCAAGAACGCCGGCGAGTTTCCCATTCCGGTCGCCATCGTGCCCGGCCACCTCAGCGACGAGGACCTCGATTCGATGTCCTAGGCGGTCGCGGCATCGAAAATCCTTGAACTTCCGCCCCGCGGCGCCACTTATTACTATGATCGCGCCATATTCGCGCAGGCTTCGGATCCTGCGCCGGCGAAGGAGCCAACCATGTTCATCCAGACCGAGCCGACCCCGAATCCCGCAACGCTCAAGTTCCTGCCCGGACGGACCGTGCTGGCGGGCGGCACCCTCGACATGCGTGACAAGGAGGCGGCGGCGCGGTCGCCGCTGGCCGAGCGCCTGTTCGCGATCGGGGGCATTTCCGGTGTGTTCTTCGGCTCCGACTTCATCGCCGTCACCAAGGCCGGCGGGGAATGGCAGCAGCTCAAGCCCGCGATCCTCGGCACCATCATGGAGCACTTCATGTCCGGTGCCCCGATCATGCGCGGGGAGGACGCCGCGCCAGCCGCGGCCGGCGAATTCTTCGAGGCCAAGGATTCCGAGACCGTTGCCACCATCAAGGAGCTGATCGAGGCCCGCGTGCGGCCGGCGGTCGCCAACGACGGCGGCGATATCACCTTCCGCGGCTTCAAGGATGGCGTCGTCTATCTCGACATGAAGGGCGCCTGTTCGGGCTGCCCGTCCTCGACGGCGACGCTTCGCCACGGCATTCAGAACCTGCTGCGCCATTACCTGCCGGACGTGGTCGAAGTCCGACCGATGGGCTAGCGGTGACGGGGTCGGAGGACGACGACAGATGATCGCGAAGAGCGAATAGCGAATGGCGAACAAATCCAGCCGCCATTCGCTGCGCCCTGCTCGCCATTCGCGTCAGTTCTTCCGTGGCGGTTCGCTCTCTGTCACCTGACATGCGCGTGCTCGCCATCGACACCGCGCTCGAGGCCTGTGCGGTCGCCGTATTCGATTCGAACTCGCGGCGGGATTGCCGCCAGCGAGACCTTGCCCATGGCGCGCGGCCATGCCGAAGCGGTCATGCCGCTCATCGCCCGCGTGATGGACCTGGCCGACCTTGAATTCGCCGACCTCGACCGCATCGCCGTAACCACCGGACCCGGCAGCTTTACCGGGCTTCGCGTCGGAATATCTGCGGCGCGCGGCATCGCGCTGGTGGCGGGCAAGCCGGCGATCGGGCTCTCTACGCTCGCCGGTTTTGCCGCCCCGCTGATCGCGGAAGACGACAACACGCATGTGGTCGTGGCGATCGATGCCCGCCACGACCAGGTCTATCTGCAGGTGTTCGGCCTTGGCGGGCGCACGCTCGTTGCCCCGCGGATCGCGACGCTGCGTGATGCAACGCGCGCGGCGATCACCGGGCGGGCGCGCATCGTCGGCTCGGCGGCAAATCAGGTGGCGGCGGCGTGGCCGAAGGGGGCCGAGCCGCCTTTATTGGTGGAGCATCGCAGCGCGCCCGATATCGGCTGGATCGCCCGCCTCGGCGCCGCCGCTGAAGACGGGTATGGCAGGCCGAAACCACTCTATCTGCGCCCGCCCGATGCACAGCCGCAGGACGCCGCGCGGCTGCCCCGCCGATGATCGAGATTGTCACTCGCCTGTTCGCGCGCGGCGAGCCGGTGTTGTCGCAAGCCGGGCCCGGCGACGCCCGGGCATTGGCCGCGCTGCACGGCGCCGCTTTTCACCGCGGATGGAGCGAGAGCGAATTCGAGCAGTTGCTCCTGGACCGGAAGGTCGTCGCCCATCGCGCCATGGCGGGACGCAACGTCGTCGGCTTCATCATGTCGCGCCTCGTCCTCGATGAGGCCGAGATCCTGTCGGTCGCCGTGGCCGCGGCCCGGCGGGGACGGGGGCTGGCGCGGCGGCTGCTCGATCTCCACCTGCGCCGACTGGCAGGCCTCGGCGCGCGTTCGGTCTTCCTGGAAGTGGAGGAAGGCAATGTTGCAGCGCGCCGGCTCTATCAGCGGGCCGGGTTCCGGCAGGTCGGTCGCCGGGAAGGGTATTACCCGGCCACACGCGGCGCGGCCGCGCTGATTCTTCGCCGCGATCTGGTGTGAGGGATCGCGAGATCGGCTTGCGCGGCGGCGCCGATCCAACGCACAGGCCGATGACCTATTCCTGATTCCCCGACCCAATGGATTTCGACCCCCCAGGCATGATATTGCAGGCGAACGGAGAAGCGTTGTGAACGCGCCGAAGCCTAAGAACATCGAAAATCTATGCACCGCCAAGGGCATGCGCATGACCGAGCAGCGCCGCGTGATCGCACGCGTGCTGGCGGCGGCCGACGACCACCCCGACGTCGAAGAACTGTATCGGCGTTGCGCCGCGGTGGACGACCGCATCTCGATCTCCACCGTCTACCGGACCGTGAAGCTGTTCGAGGATGCCGGCATCATCGAGCGCCACGATTTCCGCAACGGGCGTGCGCGCTACGAGCAGATGCCCGAGAGCCACCACGACCATCTCATCAATCTGCGTACCGGCGAGGTGATCGAGTTTCAGTCGGAAGAGATCGAACGGCTGCAGGCCGAAGTCGCCCGGCGCCTCGGCTACCGCCTGGTCGACCATCGGCTGGAGCTCTATGCGCTTCCGCTCGACGACAAGCCGAAACGCTGACGGCGCTTGCGGCCGCTGGGACGGCGTATGGGGAGGCGACCACCACACCCATTTTCTTTTGCCGCCAAACCGGGTAAGACCGGGCGTCGTCGGCCGACCGTCCTCGGCGCAGGATTTATGAGGGGCGTCAAGGAGTTGAGGGCATCCTGGGGGGATGAACTGACTGGACCTGCATGAGTCGACTGCGCAAGCTCTACGTCAAGTCCTTCGGCTGCCAGATGAACGTCTACGATTCTCATCGCATGGCGGACATGCTGGCGCCTGAAGGCTTCGCCGAGGTCGCCCGCGTCGAGGACGCCGATCTCGTCATCCTCAATACCTGCCATATCCGCGAGAAGGCGGCTGACAAGGTCTATTCCGAACTCGGCCGCCTCCGCGTTCACAAGCAGGCCGCGGAGCGGGAAGGTCGCCGCGTGACGATTGCGGTCGCGGGTTGCGTGGCCCAGGCCGAGGGAGAGGAAATCATCCGTCGCGCGCCGGCGGTCGATCTCGTGGTCGGGCCGCAAAGCTATCATCGGCTGCCACGGTTGCTCGCCCGCGCCGAGCGCGCCGGCGGCGTGGTCGACACCGAATTTCCGGTCGAAGACAAGTTCGACGCCCTGAGCCCGCCGACCCGCGCGGCGATCCGCGCGCGCGGGGTATCGGCCTTCGTCACCGTGCAGGAAGGCTGCGACAAATTCTGCACGTTTTGCGTCGTGCCCTATACGCGCGGCGCCGAAATGTCGCGGCCGGTGATGCGGATCATCGCCGAGGTCGAGCGCCTGGCGGATGGCGGCGTGCGCGAAATCACGCTGATCGGCCAGAACGTCAACGCCTATCACGGCGAAGGACCCGATGGCCGGCCGTGGACGCTCGGGCGATTGCTGGAGCGCGTTGCCGAAGTGCCGGGGATCGCGCGCCTGCGCTATACCACCAGCCATCCCTGCGACATGGAGGCGAGCTTGATCGCGGCGCATCGCGACCTCCCGAGCCTCATGCCCTATCTGCACCTGCCGGTGCAGTCGGGCTCCGACCGCATCCTCGCCGCGATGAACCGCCGCCACACGCGCGCGGATTATCTCGAGACCATCGCATGCATGCGGGCAGCACGGCCGGGCATGGCGTTCTCGTCGGACTTCATTGTCGGATTCCCCGGCGAGAGCGAGGAGGATTTTCGCGCAACCCTCTCGCTGCTCGACGAAGTCGGCTATGCCGGCGCGTTCTCCTTCAAGTATTCGCCCCGGCCCGGAACGCCGGCCGCCGACATGCCGGATCAGATCCCCGACCAGGTGAAATCCGAGCGGCTCCGCCGCCTGCAGGCCGCGATTGACGGCCACCAGGCCGCGTTCAACGCGTGCTGCCGCAGCCGGAGCTTCGACGTCCTGTTCGAAAAGCCGGGACGCCATCCTGGCCAGATCGTCGGCCGCTCCCCATATCTTCAGCCGGTTCAGGTCATGGGATCATCGACAATGATCGGTGACGTCGCAACGGTGACAATCACCGAGATCAGCGCGAACAGTCTGTTCGGCACCCTGGCGCAAACGCGCAGCGCCGCCGAGCCGATGCCGGCGGGGGGCTGAACCGTTGCGCTCACCTCAATCGGACGACGGATCGTTCGTGTCCGCACCGACCACGGCCGGCGACAATGCGGCGACCCAGATCGTGCTCGCCTTCGACGACAACCGACTGGCATCCCTCCTGTTCGGCCAGTACGGACAGAATCTCGCATTGATCGAGCGCAGGCTCGGCGTGGTCGCCGAGCAACGTGGCAATCACGTCACCGTCGCCGGCTCGCGCGACGGCGTAGAGCGGACTCGGCGCGTGCTCGAAGGCCTCTACGAGCAACTCAAGCGCGGCGACGAGCTGGTTTCCGGCGACGTCGAAGGCGCGATCCGCCTGGCCATCGCACAGGGCTCGCTGTTCGACTATGACGCCGCGACCGCACAGCCGAGCTTCGAGGAGATCAACCTACGCAAGCGTCCCGTGCGTGCGCGCACCGCGGCGCAGGACGCCTACATCCGCGCGCTCCGCCGTCACGCGCTCGTCTTCGGCACCGGGCCGGCGGGCACGGGCAAAACTTGGCTCGCGGTCGCCCATGCGGTGCAGCTGTTCGAGCGCAAGGAGGTCGACCGCATCATCCTTTCGCGCCCGGCGGTTGAGGCCGGCGAACGGCTCGGTTTCCTTCCCGGCGACATGCGCGAGAAGGTCGACCCGTATCTGCGCCCGATCTACGACGCGCTTTACGATCTGATGGATGCGCGCATCGTCGAGCGCGCGTTGCAGACCGGCGAGATCGAGATCGCACCGCTCGCGTTCATGCGCGGACGCACACTCTCGAACGCGGTCGTCATCCTCGACGAAGCGCAGAACACGACGTCGATGCAGATGAAGATGTTCCTCACTCGGCTGGGCGAGAACAGCCGCATGATCGTCACCGGCGACCCGAGCCAGGTCGATCTGCCGCCCGGACAGACGTCCGGGCTCGCGGAGGCCACACGGCTGCTGCGCAACGTCGAGGGCATCGGCCACGTCATCTACAGCGCCGACGACGTCATTCGGCACGAGCTCGTGGGGCGCATTGTCGACGCCTACGACAAGGCGGCGCTCAAGGCCGCGCGGACGCGCGAGGCCCGGGAATGATTGCTTGCGCTTTCATCTCTTCCACGAATCGGGGAGCGAGATGAAGTCCAGGACTGCCAACCGGAGCACGCGGCACCGCATCCGCCGGCGATCGCCCACCGTCGACATCTTGATCGAATCTCCGCTGTGGAAGGCGCAGCGCGATGCCAGGGCGCTGTTGCGCCGCGCGATCATCGCGGCTGCGTCGACCGTGGCAACGGCCGGAGGCGAACTTGCCGTCGTGCTGACGGATGATTCGGCGATCCGCGCGCTCAACCGAGACTGGCGTTGCCGGGACACGGCGACCAACGTGCTGTCGTTTCCAACCAAGGCCGCACACGACGGCCGTGGAGCACCCGGCCTGCTCGGTGATATCGTAATCGCCTACGAGACGACCGAACGCGAAGCAAGCGCCGAGCACAAGCCCTTTGCGCACCATCTGGCGCATCTCGCCGTGCACGGATTCCTTCATCTCGCCGGCTACGATCACGAAGCGGACGACGAGGCGGCGGCAATGGAACGACTCGAGACCGCCATCCTCGCCCGGCTCGACGTGCCGGATCCCTATGTTGCGCGCGGCGATGCCTGATTCCGACCCTCCCAGTTCGAGCGAGTTCACCCGCAATCTGCCGGTCCCGGTTGCGCGTCCGGGCCCGGTCGCGCGCGAGCACGCCGACGGCTGGCTGAGGCGAATGCTGCGATCGATCCTGGGCTTGAGGTCGAACACAGTCCGCGCCAACCTCAAGGACGTGCTCGAAGGCGGGACTGGCGAAACCGGCTTTTCGCCCACCGAGCGCACCATGCTCTCGAACATCCTCGGCCTGCGCGAGCGGCGCGTGGCGGATGTCATGGTGCCGCGCGCCGACATCATTGCCGTGCAACGCGACATCCCGCTCGGCGAGCTCATGAAGGTGTTCGAAAGCGCTGCCCATTCGCGCCTCGTGGTTTATGACGACACCCTGGACGACGCCGTCGGCATGGTCCACATCCGCGATCTGGTCGCGTTCATGACGATGCGCGCTGCGGCAAGCGCCAGGGCCAATACGCGACGCAAGCGGCCGTTTCCCGCCGGCCTCGACCTCAAAGCCGTCGATCTGTCGATGCCGCTGTCGGCGACGCAGATCATTCGCGAAATCCTCTACGCACCTCCGTCCATGCCGGTGCTCGACCTGCTCGCCAAGATGCAGACGACCCGCATCCATCTCGCGCTCGTGGTCGACGAATATGGCGGCAGCGACGGCGTCGTGTCGATCGAGGACGTCGTCGAGCAGGTCGTCGGCGAAATTGCCGACGAGCACGACGAGGAGAGCCCGCCGGGCGTGGTCCGCCAAGCCGACGGCTCGTACCTAGCCGATGCCCGCGCGGGCCTGGAGGACCTCGGCACCATCATCGGCGCCGAATTCGACGTCGGCGAAGTCGCCAACGAGGTTGACACCCTCGCCGGATATGTCGCGACCCGGATCGGCCGCGTGCCGGTCCGCGGCGAACTCGTGCCCGGTCCCGGCCCGTTCGAGCTCGAAATCCTCGACGCCGATCCCCGCCGCGTGAAGAAGCTTCGGATCTACCGCAATCCGGACCGGGACAACGGTGGGCGCGGGAGCCGCCAGCCCGCTGCAGAGCCTGCCCCTCCAGGCGCTGCCTTGCCCGTGACCAGCGACGAATCGGTCAAGCTTTCCCCTGACACGGCGCCATCGAAATCCGCGCGCCGGCCGTGACGCTGAACGGCCTCGCCCATACCGTCGTGCTGGCCCGGGGATGGCGCCGCATCATGCTCGCCTTTCTGGCCGGCGCTTCCTCGGCATTGGCGCTGCCGCCGACCAATGTCTGGCCGGTTCCATTCGTCACCTTCCCGATCCTGGTCTGGCTGCTCGACGGCACGGCGGGCGGCCGCCTCGGTGGTGTGCTCGTGGCCGCCGGCGCTGGCTGGTGGTTCGGCTTCGGCTACCTGCTCGCCAGCCTCTACTGGATCGGACACGCATTCCTGGTCGACGCCAAGACCTTCGGCTGGCTGCTGCCGTTCGCAGTGATCGCACTGCCCGCCGCCATGGCGCTCTACACCGCGCTCGGCCTGGCGTTGGCGCGGGCGCTTTGGACGCGCGGCGCGGCGCGGGTGCTGACGCTCGCCGCCGCGCTCACGCTCACGGAGTGGCTCCGCGGCCACCTGTTCAGCGGCTTTCCCTGGAACGCCTACGGCTACGCGCTGATCACGCCGCTCTGGCTCGCGCAGGGCGCGGCGCTGATCGGTCTCTGGGGCCTCACCTTTCTCGCGGTCGCGGTCTATGCGTCGCCGGCCGTGCTCGCCGACGACCGCGCCGACACGAAACGGCCCTGGCTGGCTCCGGTCCTGAGCGCGGCCGCGATCGCCGCGCTTGCGATTTACGGCGCGGGGCGGCTCGCCGAGATTCCAACGCGTTACGTCGAGGGCGTGCGTCTTCGTATCATGCAGCCCGATCTGCAGCAGGACCAGAAGTTCAACTATTCGCAGAAGCAGCAGGTGATGAGCCGTTATCTCGCCCTGTCGGGACAGCCGCCCGGCCTCGGTAACGTTACTCACCTGATCTGGCCGGAATCCGCCTTCCCGTTCTTCCTCACGCGCGAGCCGGATGCACTCGCCCAAATCGCCGCGCTCCTGCCGCAGGGCACGGTGTTGATCACCGGCGCGGTGCGTCCGCCGGCAACGGTTCCGAACGCCGCTGTCACACGCGCCTACAATTCGATCTACGTGATCGACCACGACGGCTCGATTCTATCGGTCTACGACAAGGTTCATCTGGTTCCGTTCGGCGAATATCTGCCGTTTCAGCGCCTGCTCGAGCGGCTCGGTTTGATGCAGCTCACCAAGGTGCACGGAGGATTCATCGCCGGCGAGCAACGGCACGATCAGCACGTGCCGGGCGCACCGGACTTTCTGCCGCTGATCTGCTACGAGATCATCTTTCCGAGCGATGCG
The DNA here is from genome assembly GCA_963758945.1 of uncultured Alphaproteobacteria bacterium. Classification (GTDB taxonomy): domain Bacteria; phylum Pseudomonadota; class Alphaproteobacteria; order Rhizobiales; family Xanthobacteraceae; genus VAZQ01. The sequence continues at coordinate 79,905 of CAVWXY010000009.1, forward strand.
GTGCCGCGCCACGAACGCCCGGGCTGGCTCTACGACCAACTCGGACGCTATCTCGACTGGCCGTTCGTCGCCGGCAACGGCGACCGGCCAGCTTGGCTCTTGAATCTGACCAACGATGGCTGGTTCGGCGCTAGCGCGGGGCCTTATCAGCACTTTCAACAGGCGCAGGTGCGCGCGATCGAAGAGGGCCTGCCGCTCGTGCGCGCAGCCAATACCGGGATCTCGGCTGTGGTCGATCCATTGGGGCGCGTCATCGCCGCGCTGCCGCTCGGGACCGAGGGCGTGCTCGATGCGCGCTTGCCGCAGGCCATCGCGCCCACGCTCTATGCGCGCGCCGGCGACAGCATTGCAGGGATCGTGGTGGGCCTCCCCTTGCTATGGGCGATCCGGTCGCGGAGACGACGTGCGCCCGACGGCTTGCACGGGATTGTTGCAGAACTGCTCAGCGCCTCATGCATGCCCCAGTTTCTAGCCAAGGTTGCGCAGATTGGAAGGAGACACAACTTTCCGCCTGTACGTTGCAACTGAAACTATCGGTGAATTGCCTTTTCGTATCAATCGCGTAGTATACACTAACGGTTGCAACTGGATTTCAACAGTTTTTCACGGTGCTTGTGCTTCTTCGCGGAATACGATTGCGTTCCAGCTTCGTAGCGGGGACATTACGAGACATCATGGCTGCATAGGAGATCGTTATGGCGGCGAAGAAGGCCCCAAACCCCATCGACAAACACGTCGGCAGCCGGGTGCGCATGCGCCGGATGATGCTCGCAATGAGCCAGGAGAAGTTGGGCGACGCGCTCGGCCTCACCTTCCAGCAGGTGCAGAAATACGAGAAGGGCACCAACCGCATCGGGGCAAGCCGGTTGCAGCAAATTTCTCACATTCTGCAGGTCCCGGTAGCGTTCTTTTTCGAGGGCGCGCCGAACTTGCACGGGCCGAGCGACGGAACAAAAGAGGCGCCCTCACCCGCTTACGTGTCGGATTTTCTTGCAACCTCGGAAGGGCTTTCGCTGACCAAGGCGTTCATGCGAATCAAGGAATCCAAGCTGCGGCGACGCATCGTCGATCTGGTCGAGGAAATCGCGGGCGACGGCGACGATTGAGACCGGCGACAGAGGCAAGGGCGCGAGCGGCCGGCGGTCGCCCGGTCATTATCTCCGGCGCTCGTCGTGCCTGTTCCGTGTCCCACCGTTGGCCCACATCTTGACCCCGTTCGGGGACGCTGCAAGAAACACTCCCCACCAGACAATCGGCTGGTTGCGATCGAGTTCCTGCCAGGGGGAGTGCTTTCAGTGTCACATGCCAATTACCTCTTTACTAGCGAATCCGTTTCTGAGGGCCATCCCGACAAGGTCTGCGACCAGATTTCGGACGCGATCCTCGATGCGTTCATCGAAAACGACGTCAAACTCGGGATCGCCGACGATAGCCTGGTGAATACTCGGCTCGGTTGCGAGACGCTGTGCACCACCAACAAGATCGTCATCGCCGGCGAGGGCCGCGGTCAACCGCCGCTGTTCAAGAAGTATGACAACCACGCCGTGGTCAATCGCGAGATGATCACCGAGATCGCACGCAACGTGGTGCGCGATATCGGTTACGACCAGGACGGTTTCTCCTTTCACGGCGCCGATATCGAAGTGCTGCTGCACGGCCAATCGCCCGATATCGCGATGGGCGTCGACGCCAAGAAGAAGAGGGGCGAGGAACAGGAAGGCGCGGGCGATCAGGGCATGATGTTCGGCTTCGCCTGCACCGAGAGCGAGGTCTACGAGAAGGGCTCGTTCATGCCGGCCCCGATCTATTTCGCGCACAAGATCTTGAAGGTGCTCGCGGAGAAGCGCCGCTCGAAGCAGTTGTTCGATCTGCAGCCGGACGCCAAGAGCCAGGTGACCGTGCAATATATCGACGGCAAGCCGATCGGATGCACCAAGGTCGTGGTGTCGACCCAGCACAATCCTGAGACCCGGAATGGCAAGAAGTACTCGCCGGCGATGGTGAAGGATTTGATCGGCGACGCGGTGGCCTCCGCGCTGCCGGAGGGCTGGATGCCGAAGCGGCCGTCGGATTTTCTGGTCAATCCAACCGGCAATTTCGTCGTCGGCGGACCGGATGGCGATTGCGGGCTGACCGGCCGCAAGATCATCGTAGACACCTACGGCGGCTACGCTCCGCACGGCGGCGGCGCTTTTTCCGGCAAGGACCCGACCAAGGTCGATCGCTCGGCCGCCTACGCGGCACGCTATCTTGCGAAGAATGTCGTCGCCGCCGGGCTTGCCGAACGTTGCACGATCCAGATCGCCTACGCCATCGGCGTCGCCGATCCGATGTCGCTCCTGGTCGATACCCACGGCACTGGCAAGGTCGACGAAAAGAAACTCGAAAAGGCGCTGCCGGAAATCTTCCGGCTCACGCCGACGAATATTCGCCGCACCCTCAAGCTGAACCGACCGATCTATCGCCGCACTTCCGCCTACGGCCATTTCGGCCGCGCGCCGGACAAGGATGGCGGCTTCTCCTGGGAGAAGACCGATCTGGTGAAGGAGATCAGAAGCGCGGTCGGCTGATCCGCCCCGGCCGTCATCGTCGTGCATGGCAAGGCAATCGTGCCGGCCGAGCTTGGCCGTGCGCCCGCGGCTCCTTCGGTGTTGACGGAATGCCGCTTGGTGCGGACATGACATCGACGGTGGGCGGATCATGGCGGTCGTTGCCAGGCCACGAAAGCCGCGAGCGTTCTTCGGCCGCCGCAAGGGGCATCGCTTGCGACCGCGGCACGCGGCGCTGTTCGAAACGCTGCTGCCGCGTGTGGCGATCGATCTCGCCGCGCCGGCACCCGCGGTGCCCTCTCTATTTCCCGGTCCGGTCGACGCGGTACAAATGGAGATCGGGTTCGGCGGCGGGGAGTATCTCGTGAGCGAGGCCCGCGCGCATCCGCGCACGGGCTTCATCGGTGTCGAGCCGTTCGTCAACGGCATGGCCAAGGTGCTGGCAGCGATTGACGCGGAAGGCCTCGCCAATATCCGGCTCCATCACGGCGACGCGATCGAAGTTCTCGCCTGGTTGCCGCCGGCCTCGCTTGCCAGGGTCGACCTCATCTACCCGGACCCGTGGCCGAAGCGACGGCACCGGAAGCGACGTTTCATCCAGCACGAGAGCGTAGCGGCCATCGCGCGTATCCTGTGGCCCGATGGCGAGTTGCGGTTCGCGACCGATATTGCGGATTACGCGGCCTGGACGCTCGAGCACCTGATGCGATCGCCCCACTTCGCCTGGACGGCGGAGCGCGCGGACCATTGGCGGCTTCCGTGGCCCGAATTTCCAGGCACACGCTACGAGGCCAAGGCAAAGCGCGCAGGCCGCAAGCCGTGCTATCTGACTTTCCGGAGGACGGCCGACGGATGACGCGCGACAGATGATCGAGGTCAGTGCGCCGGTAGCTCATCCTCCAAGTCGTCCTCCCTGCGTTGTCCGCTGCCGTGGGAGGATGCCTGCCAGAACCGCAGCACCCGCAGTGCGGTGGCCGGCGACAGGCGTTCGAAATCAGCGCAGGCGGCCTCGCAACTTTGTTGTGACATTTTCCGGCCGCCCGGCTGCGCCGTGATCACGGCGTGAGCTGTCGGCCAACGCCAGCCGGCCGATTTACAAAGAATGAGCACCGGGTCGGGCCGTTCGGCAGCCATCAGCCGATGCGCTACCTCGATCGGCACGGAGCAGAGCGAAGCGAGTGCTGCGACCGTTTCGCCGTATCGGCCATGACGGGCGAAATCAACGAGAGCGGATTCGTTCAGCCTTCCTTCCAGTCGCAACGTTTCGATGACGCGCTGAGCGGCGGAGTCCCACGCCGCGCTCCCCGTGTCGGAGACTCGCGCCGGCGCGTGCGTGATTTCGGCTGGCGTTGCGGGCGCGGCGGATGCCGACAGATGCTGCCGCACTGCGCCCCAACTGCTGTGCAGGAGGCCGCGCAATAGTCGCGGCCGAAGGTCGGGCCGCCGCGCGATTTTTTTGGCCAGGGCATCGTCCTTTTCCGCCCGCCCGATCAGGGCAATAAGACCACTACGGGACAGGCGGGCGCTGTGATTCTCAACCAATCTGTGCGCGACCTTGCGGTCGCCTCGGCGTACCAGCAGGTCGGTCACCGGCTCTGCAATCCGCGACCGCGCGGCGACGGCGGCGAGATGCGCCTGGCTCTTGCTCGCGGCGATGTGCACGAGCTCGGTTTCGACGAGCCGGCGAGACTGCGCAAGAACTGGACCCGCCACCGCGATGTCGTCGTCCTGCGCCAGGCGCCGCACGACTGCGAGCGGCGCATTGTCGAGCGGCGCAAGGCGGCGCGACAGTTCGGTCCGCGCCGATACCTCGATCTCGGCGATCAACCGGCCGAACACCATGTCAAACAACTGGACTTGGGCGTCGTTGAACCGGTTGGCGCCATCGAGGAAGAGAGCCGTGATGCGCTGGAGCGTCGTTACCCGCCGCGCGGGCGAGCCCCGCTGGATCACCTCGTCCAGCTCGGGAATGAGCGAGGGGTGAGCGGACATTCTCGGGTCCCAAGCCAGCAGCACCGAGCATTTGCGCCGCCGCCGCGGGCAAATTGCAACCGGCAGGCTAGAAGAGGAATCTGAAGGAAGGGTTAGTTAATTTCTGGCGGCGCCGCCTTGCACAGGCCCCGCAAATCGCTATATTTGGGGCATCCAGCTTTGGATATTCTCATAACGGTCGGATGTGATCCGGTCGGCTTTTGAGAGTGGGTTCCCCCGGGGGCCCGCTCTTTTTTGTTAGCGGGAACGGGCCCCGAGGCTCGGAGCCCGACCCGGCGGCGCCCAAATCGGAAGTTGCAGAGACCGAACGAACGAATGGTGCAAGCGATCGACCCCCGCGGGTCGGAGTCCGAACCCCGCCTCGTCGTGGAGCAGGGCATCGCGGCCCGCGTCGCCGCCATTGCCGAACCCGTCCTCGTCGGCATGGGCTACCGCCTCGTCCGGGTCAAGATGTCGGGGCTGGACGGCTGTACCGTCCAGATCATGGCCGAGCGACCGGACGGCACGATGACGGTCGAGGACTGCGAGGATGTTTCGCGCGCGCTTTCGCCTGTGCTCGACGTGGCGGACCCGATCGATCGCGCCTATCGGCTCGAGATCTCCTCTCCCGGATTGGACCGGCCGCTGGTGCGGCGTTCGGATTTCGAGCGCTTTGCTGGCCACCAGGTCAAGGTGGAAATGGCGGTCGCGATCGATGGCCGACGGCGGTTCCGCGGACTGCTGCTCGGCGTCGAGGGAGAGGCGGCACGCATTCGCCGTGACGATGCCGCGCCCGGGGAAGCAAACGAGATTTTGCTGCCGATCGAAGATATCGCCGAGGCGAAGCTCGTCCTCACCGACGCGCTGATCGCCGAATCGCTCAGGCGCGGCAAGGCGGCGGGACGCGCGGCGCGGCAGCGGCAGGATCGAGAAGACGGGAACGGGGCGGATGCCGCCCGCAACGAAGGAGAATGACCGATGGCCGTAAGCGCCAACCGGCTTGAGCTGCTGCAAATCGCCGACGCGGTCGCGCGTGAGAAGGCGATCGACCGCAGCATCGTCATCGCCGCCATGGAGGATGCCATCCAGAAGGCGGCGCGCTCGCGTTACGGCAGCGAGACTGAGGTCCGCGCCGAGATCAATCCCAAGACCGGCGAGATGCGGCTCTCGCGCCTGCTCCTGGTGGTGGATCAGCTCGACAACGATTCGACGCAGATCGCACTCGAAGACGCGAAAAAGCGCAATCCCGCCGCCCAGGTCGGCGACTACATCGCCGAGGCGCTGCCCCCGCTCGAATATGGCCGCATCGCCGCCCAGTCGGCGAAGCAGGTCATCGTGCAGAAGGTACGTGAGGCGGAGCGCGACAGGCAGTATCAGGAATACAAGGACCGCATCGGCGACATCGTCAACGGTATCGTCAAGCGCGTCGAGTACGGCAACGTGGTCGTGGATCTCGGCCGCGGCGAGGCGATCGTACGCCGCGACGAAATGCTGCCGCGCGAGACCTTCCGCAACGGCGACCGCATTCGCGCTTTCATCTACGACGTGCGCCGTGAGCCACGGGGGCCGCAAATCTTTCTTTCGCGCACCCATCCGCAATTCATGGCCAAGCTGTTTGCGCAGGAAGTGCCGGAAATCTATGACGGCATCGTCGAGGTGAAGGCGGTGGCGCGCGACCCCGGCTCGCGTGCGAAGATCGCGGTGATTTCGCGGGATTCCTCGGTCGATCCGGTCGGCGCCTGTGTCGGCATGCGCGGTTCGCGCGTGCAGGCCGTGGTCAACGAGCTGCAGGGCGAGAAGATCGATATCATTCCCTGGACCGCGGACCCGGCCAATTTCGTGGTCAATGCACTGGCGCCTGCCGAGGTGGCAAAGGTCGTGCTCGACGAGGACCGCCATCGCATGGAAGTGGTCGTGCCCGACCAGCAGCTCTCGCTTGCCATTGGCCGCCGCGGGCAGAATGTGCGGCTGGCCTCGCAGCTCACGGGCTGGGACATCGACATCGTCACCGAGCAGGAGGAGTCGGAGCACCGGCAGGCGGAATTCGAGAAGCGCACCAAGCTCTTCGTCGATGCGCTCAACGTCGACGAGGTGGTCGGCCAGCTCCTGGCATCCGAGGGGTTCAACTCAGTCGAGGAGCTTGCGGTAGTAGACGAGAAGGAGGTCGCCGGGATCGAAGGCTTCGACGAGGAGACCGCCCGTGAATTGCAGGCGCGGGCCCGCGATTACCTCGATCGACAGGAAGCCGAACTCGACGCCGCGCGCAAGGCGCTCGGAGTCGAGGACGCGCTCAAGGAGGTCCCCGGCGTCACCACGGCCATGCTGGTGAAGTTAGGCGAGAACGATATCAAGACGGTCGAGGATTTGGCGGGCTGCGCTACCGACGATCTGTTCGGCTGGAGCGAGCGCAAGGACAGCGAAACGACCCGCTATCCCGGCATTCTCGAGGGGTTCGATTTGTCGCGCGACGAGACCGAAGCATTGATCATGCAGGCGCGCGTCAAGGCCGGCTGGATCACCGAGGAGGATCTCGCGCCGCCGGTCGTCGAAGAGACCGCCGAGGCCAACGCGCTTCCAGGTTAAGCGCCTACCGGTGGTCCGTCCGGAGCGCGCGCACATGTCGAGACGAGGAGCGCGTTCGCCCGCAACGCCGGTTCGCATTTTTGCTCAAGTGCGGTCTGGCGCCGGCCTGAGAGGACAGTAGCGACGAATGCTCGCGCAAGCGCATCGTGAGGCACTTGATGCCGGGCCGCGCAAGATCGCGCCGGGCGCGGAGCGGTTTTGCGCCGCGACCGGAGAGGTGAAGCCGGTCGGGGAGATGATCCGGTTCGTCCTCGGCCCGGACGGCACGGTCGTGCCCGATCTCAGGCGCCGCCTGCCGGGCCGCGGCGTCTGGATTACGGCGACGCGTAATGCGCTCCGCGCCGCGATCGCCCGCAAGGCATTCGCGCGCGCCTTCAAGCGTGAGGTCGGTCTCGCCGGCGATCTCGTAGCGACGACGGAACGCCTCATGGAGCAAGCCGCGCTCGATGCGCTCGCGATGTCCCACAAGGCGGGACAAGTGGCGATCGGCTTTGCCAATGTGGGGGCGGCGCTCAGTCGCCACGATGTCCGGGCGCTGCTCAACGCCGCCGGGGCTGCTCCCGATGGGACGAGAAAGCTCATGGCGGCGCTGCACCGCCGGCAGTATGCCAACGAGGTCGCCGTGATCGACGTCTTCAGCTCGGCACAATTGGATTTGGCATTGGGACGGTCAAATGTGATACATGCAGCCCTGCTTGTCGGCCCCGAAAGCGAGACGTTTCTGGCGCGTGTCGCGCGCCTCGATTGTTTCCGGACCGGCGCAATGCGGGGCCCATCCGGCGTCCGCCAAGATCGAATTCGCAAACCGGCGAGTTCCGGCTTGCGAGGTGACCGCGTGACGAAACACGGCGAAAAGCCCGAGAATTGAGAGTGGAATGGCTGAAACGACTGAAAAGACCGGCGAAAAGAAGCTGAGTGTCGCCCCGAGCAAGACGTTGAGCCTGAAAGGGCGCGGCATCGAGCAGGGCGTCGTGCGCCAGAGTTTCAGCCACGGCCGCACCAAGGCAGTCGTCGTTGAAAAGGTGAAAAGCCGGGTACCGACGCGCCAGAAGCCCGACACGACCACCCCCGCCGCGCCCGGCAAGGCGCCCGCCGCCGGCAGAGCCGCCGCGGCACCGGCTCCCGCCGCCCCGGCTGCAGCCGTCGCAACGCCCAAGCCTTCCGGCGTCGTGCTGCGAACGCTCACCGATGAGGAGCGCACGGCCCGCGCGCGCGCCCTGGGCGACGCCCGACTGCGCGAGGCCGAGGAGCGCAGAATCGCGGAAGAGGAAGCGCAGCTACGCAAGTCGCGCGAGACGGCGGAGCGCAGCGAGCGCGACGCCGCGGAAGCTCGCAAGGCGGACGAAGAGAAGCGCCGCAAGCACGAGCTCGAAGCCAAGCTCAAGGCCGAGCAAGAGGCGAAGAAGCGTTTCGGCGAGGAGGCGGGCGCCGCGGCGAGGCCCGTTGCGGCGCGACCGGCGCTCGAGCCCGACGAGGAGGAGGCCCCGCGCCCCCGTCGAGGGGCGGGCGCGGCAAGGCCGGCGCCGGCGCCGAAGCCGACCCGCGGCGGCGCCCAGAAGAACCGCGGACGGCTGACCGTCGTGACCGCGCTCAGTGCCGACGAGGAGCGCGAACGGTCGGTCGCGGCGTTCCGCCGCCGCGTCCAGCGGCTGAAGGGCCATGCCAACGACGAGCCGAAGGAAAAACTTGTCCGCGACGTCATCATCCCGGAGACCATCACCATCCAGGAACTTGCCAACCGCATGGCCGAGCGCGCCGTGGATGTGATCAAGCTTTTGATGAAGCAGGGCCACATGGCGCAGATCAACGACGTGATCGACGCCGATACGGCGCAGTTGCTCGCCGAGGAATTGGGCCACACCGTCAAGCGGGTGGCCGAATCCGACGTCGAAGAGGGACTCTTCGACGCCGCCGACGATCCCGCCTCGCTCGTGCCGCGGCCCCCGGTCGTGACCGTCATGGGTCACGTCGACCATGGCAAGACCTCGCTGCTCGACGCCATCCGCTCGACCGAAGTGGCGGCAGGCGAGGCCGGCGGCATCACCCAGCATATCGGCGCCTATCAGGTGACGGCGCCCTCGGGCAACAAGATCACCTTCATCGACACGCCGGGCCATGCCGCGTTTACCGCGATGCGCGCGCGCGGCGCCAGGGTGACCGACATCGTCGTACTCGTCGTCGCGGCCGACGACGGCGTCATGCCGCAGACGGTGGAAGCCATTCACCACGCCCGGGCCGCGAAGGTGCCGATCATCGTGGCGATCAACAAGATCGACCGGCCGGACGCCAAGCCCGAAAGGGTGCGCACCGAATTGCTGCAGCACGAAATTCAGGTGGAGACGCTCGGCGGCCAGGTGCTCGACGTCGAAGTGTCGGCGACCAAGAAGCTCAATATCGACAAGCTGCTAGAAACCATCGGCTTGCAGGCGGAAATTCTCGACCTCAAGGCCAACCCGAACCGGCCGGCCGAGGCTACCGTAATCGAGGCCAAGCTCGACCGCGGCCGCGGTCCGGTTGCGACCGTCCTGGTGCAGCGCGGCACACTCAATGTCGGCGACCTCATCGTGGCCGGCGCCGACTGGGGCCGCGTGCGCGCGCTGGTGTCCGACACCGGTGCGCCGGTCGAGGCGGCTGGCCCCTCCACGCCGGTCGAGGTGCTTGGTTTCAACGGCACGCCCGAGGCCGGCGACCGCCTGGCCGTCGTCCAGTCGGAGGGGCGCGCGCGCGAAATCAGCGATTACCGTGCCCGGCAGCGACGCGACAAGATGGCCGCACGCGCCACCGGCATGCGCGGTTCACTCGAGCAGATGATGAGCCAGCTCAAATCCGCAGGCCGCAAGGATTTGGCGCTGATCCTCAAGGCCGATGTTCAGGGCTCGCTCGAAGCGATCATCGGCGCGATCGAGAAGCTCGCCACCGACGAAGTCGGCGCGCGCGTGATCCATTCCGGCGTGGGCGGCATCACCGAATCCGATGTGACGCTGGCGGAGGCCTCCGGCGTGCCTATCATCGGCTTCAACGTTCGCGCGCATAAGGAGGCACGCGAAGCGGCCGAACGCGCCGGTATCGAGATCCGCTACTACAACATCATCTACGACCTCGTCGACGATGTGAAGAAGGCGATGTCCGGCCTGCTCGCGCCGCAGGTACGCGAGACTACGCTCGGCAGCGCGACAATTCTCGAGATTTTCAAGGTCTCCAAAGTCGGCAACGTGGCGGGTTGCCGCGTGACCAATGGGGTGGTCGAGCGCGGGGCCAATGTTCGCCTCATCCGCGACAGCGTCGTTGTGCATGAGGGCAAGCTCTCCCAGCTCAAGCGATTCAAGGACGACGCGCGCGAAGTGGTCGCCGGCCAGGAATGCGGCATGGCCTTCGAGAACTACCAGGACATGAAGGCCGGCGACGTCATCGAATGCTATCGGGTGGAGACGGTGCAACGCTCGCTGTGAGTTCGAATCTCCGGCACGCAAACCGCATCTAGTGTCCCGATTCCGAAGTTCGCATCGTTAAGCGGCGCCCTCGTTTGCGAACTTCGGAATCGAGGGACACCAGCAACTTATTGATCTAGTGTGGCTTTGGTTCAGAAGTCCGCATTTCGGACTCGCCGCGAGAATGATGATGCGGACTTCTGAACCGCCACACTAGTCGCCGATTGCCGAACCCGACCTTCTGCGTCTGACGACGGATGCGCGGGTTGGACCCGGCATATGAGAAAATTCAGGATGGTCATGGCCCGACGACGCCATCAACATGACACCGCCGGGAGTCGCGTGCCCTCGCAGCGCCAGTTGCGTGTCGGCGAACTCGTGCGCCACGCGCTCGCCGACATGCTCACGCGCGGAGAGGTGCACGACCCCGTGATCGAAGGTCACCTTATCACGGTGCCGGAGGTGCAGATGACGGCCGACCTCCGGCTCGCGACAATCTACATCGTGCCGCTCGGGGGACGCGACGGCGACACTGTGCTCGCGGCACTCGAGCGCAACAAACGGTACCTACGCGGCGAGATCGCACGGCACATTAACCTGAAATTTGCGCCCGAGATCAGGTTTCGGCTCGATGAGCAATTCGATGAAGCCGAACAAATCGAGAAACTCCTGCGAACGCCTGTGGTCCAGCGCGATCTCGACCACAAGACGGATGACGAAAGTTGACCCAGCTCCACGCCGAGAAGCAGAGCAAGCAACCGCAACGGAAGCGCGAGAAGCGCGATGTCCATGGCTGGCTGGTCCTCGACAAGCCCGTGGGTATGACCTCCACCCATGCGGTGAGCGTGGTGAAACGCGTGTTCCAAGCCAAGCGGGCCGGACACGCCGGAACCTTGGATCCGCTTGCCTCCGGCCTGCTACCGATTGCACTGGGGGAGGCGACGAAAACCGTTCCATTCGTCATGGAGGGGCGCAAGAGCTACCGCTTCACGGTGCGTTGGGGCGAGGAGCGCGACACCGACGATGCCGAGGGCCGCGTCATCGCAACCAGCGGCGAGCGCCCGACCGCAGAGGCCATCCGCGCGCTCATTCCGCGCTTCAGTGGCCCGATCAAGCAGGTGCCGCCGCGTTTCTCTGCGGTGAAGATCGAGGGCGAGCGTGCCTATGACCTCGCCCGTGACGGCGAGACGGTGGAGCTTGCGCCGCGCCCGGTCGAGATCCACCGCCTCGAATTGCTCGACTTGCCCGATCCCGATCACGCGGTGCTCACCGCCGAATGCGGGAAAGGAACCTATGTACGCGCACTCGCGCGCGACATGGGCCGCGCGCTCGAATGCCTCGGGCACGTCGTCGCGCTGCGCCGCACGGCGGTGGGTCCCTTCTCCGAAGATGTCGCCGCGGGGCTCGACGCAGTGCAGGGGATCGGCCAAGCCGGACCCGGGAGCGACGCGGTGGTGTTCCCGGCCCTGCTTCCGGTGGCGGCCGGGCTGGCGGCCTTGCCGGCGCTGCGGGTGAGCGCGGCGGACGCCGGGCGGCTGGCCCGGGGGCAGGCCGTGCTGTTGCGGGGGCGCGATGCTCCGGTGCTGGAGGGCTGGGTGTCGGTCTCGACCCACGGTGCGTTGGTGGCGCTGGCAGAGGTCGAAAAGGGCGAATTACGGCCGCGGCGGATCTTCAATCTGCCGCGCGGGTAGGCGCGGAAACCGTAGAGCATTCAACGCTGTACACCTCGCGCCGGTGTTGGCGCGGGCGGCCCGAGGACGCACAATTTGCACTGGCGTCCGCGGTTGTTTTGCGATATTGCCCCCTTGCGCGCACTAGAGCGGTGTTCCGGTCTCTTGGCATCGGACTCCGCTCTAGCTTATTGATTTGATGCGCTTTCCACGGCGATCGAATGCAAACCGGCACGCGCGCAACTTGGCAGTGACCGCGCTGGACGACATCCCGGCCCGGCCGTAGACCGCGACCCCGACAGGAAAAGGATAGCCCGATGTCGATAACGCCCGGCCGCAAGGCCGAAGTCGTCAAGACCTATGCGACCAAGGCCGGCGACACCGGTTCGCCGGAAGTGCAGGTGGCGATCCTCTCGGAACGCATCAACAGTCTCACCGAGCATTTCAAGACCCACGTCAAGGACAATCATTCCCGCCGGGGATTGCTCAAGCTCGTGTCGCAGCGGCGGCAGCTTCTCGATTACCTCGCCCGAATCGACGCAGCACGCTACAAGTCGTTGATCGAGCGGCTGGGCATCCGGCGTTGAGGGTTCATGCGCGGCGTGCTCGCGCGCTTTGAAGCGGAGACCGGACAAATCCGCTGTTCATCCGGCAGCGAAGCTGCTGCCGATTTGGCAAGACGGGCCGAATGATCGCCCGTCCGTTCAATGGAAGGCTCGAAAGCCATGGCAGGATCGCCAGACGCTGTTTCGGCTTGCGGCATTGCCGCAGACGGCAGCCTCTCGCCGTCTTGCCCATGGCTTTCACCCCTTCTCGAAAACCATGAAAGACGACCGCAATGTTCGATATCCACCGTGTTGAGCTCGACTGGGGAGGGCGCAAGCTCGTCCTAGAGACCGGAAAAATCGCGCGCCAGGCCGATGGCGCCGTTGTCGCCACTTATGGCGAATTCGAAGGTATTGGCGACCGTGGTCGCCGCCAAGGAGCCGCGGGAAGGCGTCGACTTCCTGCCCCTCACCGTCGACTACCAGGAGAAGTTCTACGCCGCGGGCCGCATCCCCGGCGGCTATTTCAAGCGCGAAGGCCGCCCGACCGAGAAGGAGACGCTGGTCTCGCGGCTGATCGACCGCCCGGTGCGGCCGCTGTTCGCCGAGGGCTGGCGCAACGAGACCCAGATTATCGTGACGACGCTGTCGCACGATCTCGAGAACGATCCCGACGTCCTGGCCATGATCGCGGCATCGGCGGCGCTGACCCTCTCCGGCGCGCCCTTCATGGGCCCCCTGGGCGCCGCCCGTGTCGGCTTCGTCAACAACGAATACGTGCTCAATCCGCTCATCGACGAGATGACGGAGAGCCAGCTCGATCTCGTGGTCGCGGGTACTCAGGACGCGGTGCTGATGGTCGAATCGGAAGCGAAGGAGCTGAGCGAAGACGTGATGCTGGGCGCCGTGATGTTTGGTCACCGCCATTTCCAACCGGTCATCGACGCCATCATCAGGCTGGCGGAGAAGGCGGCCAAGGAGCCGCGCGAGCTGCGGACGTCGGACGATTCGGCGCTCGAGAAGGAAATGCTGGCGCTGGTCGAACCGGATTTGCGCGCCGCCTACGCGATCCCGGACAAGATGGAGCGCCACGGCGCCGTGGATGCCGCCAAGGGCAAGGTGCTGGCGCATTTCTGCCCGGAAGGCGTGGAGAACCCACGTTTTCCCAAACAGCAGGCCGCCAATGTGTTCAAGGCGATCGAGGCCAAGATCGTGCGTTGGAACATCCTCGATACGGGCCGGCGCATCGACGGCCGCGACGCGCGTTCAGTGCGTCCGATCGTCTCGGAGGTCGGCGTGCTGCCGCGGGCGCACGGCTCGGCCCTGTTCACCCGCGGCGAGACACAGGCGCTGGTGGTGGCGACGCTGGGCACCGGCGAGGACGAGCAGTGGATCGATGCACTGCAGGGAACCTACAAGGAGACGTTTCTGCTGCACTACAACTTCCCGCCGTTCTCGGTCGGGGAGACTGGGCGCATGGCCGGGCCGCGCCGCCGCGAGATCGGCCACGGCAAGCTCGCCTGGCGCGCGATCCATCCCGTGCTGCCGCCGCATCACGAGTTCCCCTACACGCTACGCGTCGTCTCGGAGATCACCGAGTCGAACGGCTCCTCCTCGATGGCGACCGTGTGCGGCACCTCGCTGGCGCTGATGGATGCGGGCGTCCCGCTCAAGCGCCCGACTGCCGGCATCGCCATGGGGCTCATCCTCGAAGAGGAGCGCTACGCCGTGCTCTCCGACATCTTGGGGGACGAGGACCACCTCGGGGACATGGACTTCAAGGTGGCCGGCACCGAGCGGGGCGTGACCTCGCTACAGATGGACATCAAGATCGCCGGCATCACCGAGGAGATCATGCGGACTGCGCTCGCCCAGGCGAGGGAAGGCCGCATGCACATTCTCGGCGAAATGGGGAAGGCTCTCACCCAGCACCGCGCACAGTTGGGCGAGCACGCGCCGCGCATCGAAGTGTTCAACATTCCCGTCGACAAGATCCGCGAGGTGATCGGCTCCGGCGGCAAGGTCATTCGCGAGATCGTGGAGAAGACCGGTGCCAAGATCGATATTTCCGACGACGGCACGGTGAAGGTGGCCTCGGCCAACGGCGATGCAATGAAGGCCGCGATCAACTGGATCAAGTCAATCGCGTCCGAGCCCGAGGTCGGTCACATCTACGAAGGCACGGTGGTCAAGGTGATGGACTTCGGCGCCTTTGTGAACTTCTTCGGCGCCAAGGATGGCCTGGTGCATATCAGCCAACTGGCGCCGCGTCGCGTGCAGAAGGTCACCGACGTGGTGAAAGAAGGCGACAAAGTGAGGGTGAAGCTTCTCGGCTTCGATGAGCGCGGCAAAGTGCGGCTGTCGATGAAGGTCGTGGACCAGACGACCGGCGAAGATCTCGAGGCCAAACAGAAGGCCGAGGCCGAGCAACCGCGCGGCGATCAGGAGCGGGAAGCGGCGGCCGGCGGCGAGTAGCTCCGTGGCGCTTTGCCAAGCAGAGTGAGAGGGGCGGCCGACAGCCGCCCCTTTTCACTTCGGCGGAGGGCGACTGCGCGCATCTTCTTCCTATGCCCATGCACCGCTACCGCGTCGACGTCAACGCCGATCAGCTTCCCGTCAACAGGCCGCGCTGCCCCGTGCACACCTGCAACGCCGACGACGAAATGCGGGTCGCCGGCAATTCCAACCCGGATGCCTACTACGAGCCGAACTCGTTCAACGGTCCGATGCAGGATGAGCGCTTCCGCGAGCCGCCGCCGAAAATCTCGGGCGATGCCGACCGCTACAACCATCGCCACGGCAACGACGACTATCGTCAGCCCGGAGACCTGTTCCGACTGATGTCGCCGGAGCAGAAGGACCAGTTGTTCCACAACATCAAGGCAGCGATGGACGGCGTGCCGGTCGGGATCGTCAAACGGCAGATCGTGCACTTCTATCGCGTCGATCCCGACTACGGTATCGGCGTCGTGTCTCCGTGGCCGACCTGCCATCGGTGTCCGCGGCCACCGCGGAATAGCCGGACCCTCACGCATCGTTGCTCGGCGGCCGCAATCGGAACCTGTGCCTGCGATACCGTTTGCGGCTGCCGGCAGGCCGCCGCTCGGAGCTACTGCGCCGCGTCCTTGGCGATCGCCCGTTCGTTGGCCGCAGTCTCGTCTTTGAGCGAGGCGGGGGGCGGCATGGCGATGACGTTGTAGCCGGAATCAACGAAGTGGACCTCGCCGGTGACGCCGGTCGAAAGGTCGGACAGCAAATAGAGCGCGGCGCCGCCGATCTCGTCCAGCGTCACGCCGCGGCGCAGCGGCGAATGGCGCTGCTGGAAGGCGAACATCTGCCGCGCGTCGGTGATGCCGGCGCCGGCAAGCGTACGGATCGGCCCGGCCGAGATAGCATTGACGCGAATGGCGGACGGCCCGAAATCGACGGCGAGATAGCGCACCGATGCTTCGAGCGCTGCTTTGGCGACTCCCATGACGTTGTAGTTGGGCATCGCGCGCTGGCCGCCATTATAGGTCAGCGTCAACATCGCACCGCCGGCCGGCATCAACGCCGCGGCGCGTTTCGCCACTTCGGTGAAGGAGAAACAGGAGATGATCATGGTGCGCGTGAAATTTTCACGCGTAGTGTCGGCGTAACGGCCCCTGAGCTCGTTCTTGTCGGAAAAGGCGATGGCATGAACGAGGAAGTCGAGCGACCCCCATTTCTCCGCGATCGCGGTGAACGTGGCGTCGACCGAAGAGACCTGCTCGACGTCGCACGGCAGCAGCAGCGAAGCGCCGGCCGCCTCCGCCAGCGGCTTGACGCGTCGTCCCAGGGCCTCGCCCTGATAGGTGAAGGCGAGCGTCGCGCCTTGCGCGGCGAGCGTCCTAGCAATGCCCCACGCAATCGAGTGGTCGTTGGCGATTCCCATGACCAGCCCGCGCTTGCCCTGCATCAACGGCGTCATCGCGCTCGAACCCACCCTATTGTGCCTCGCCCCGCTGCGAGGTATCGCGGCATGCGTCGTTGCGAACCTCTAAGCATCGACGTGCTTGAGCACGATCGAGGCGTTGGTGCCGCCGAAGCCGAACGAGTTCGACAACACGCAACCGAGCTTCACGTCATCGCGCCGTTCGCGCAGGATCGGCATATCGGCGAAAGCCGGATCGAGGGTCTCGATATTGGCGCTTTCGCAGATGAAGCCGCTGTTCATCATGAGCAGGCAATAGATCGCCTCCTGCGCCCCGGCGGCACCGAGCGAATGGCCGGTGAGCGATTTCGTCGCCGCGATCGGCGGACACTTGTCGCCGAACACCTCGCGGATCGCCTCGATTTCCTTGAGATCGCCGATCGGCGTCGAAGTCGCGTGCGGGTTGATGTAATCGACGGGGGCCTGCACGTCCTTCAGTGCCATCCGCATGCAGCGCACCGCGCCTTCGCCCGACGGAGCCACCATGTCGAAACCGTCGGAGGTGGCGCCGTAGCCGGCGACCTCGGCATAGATGCGGGAGCCGCGCGCCTTGGCATGCCCGAGCTCTTCCAGCACCACCACGCCGGCACCGCCGGCGATGACGAAGCCGTCGCGATCGACATCGTAGGCGCGCGACGCCTTGCCCGGCGTCTGATTGAAGGCCGTCGACATTGCGCCCATGGCGTCGAACAGTACGGACAGCGTCCAGTCGAGCTCCTCGCAGCCACCGGCGAAGATCACGTCCTGCTTGCCCATCTGGATGACTTCCGCCGCGTTGCCGATGCAATGGTTTGAGGTCGCGCAAGCCGACGAGATGGAGTAGCTGACGCCTTTGATCTTGAACCAGGTGGCGAGCGTCGCCGAAGCGGTGGACGACATCGCCTTGGGCACCGCGAACGGACCCACGCGCTTCGGGCTCTTGTTGCGCGCGGTATCGGCGGCCTCGACGATCGCGCGCGTCGAAGGTCCGCCCGAGCCCATGATGATGCCGGTCCTTTCATTGGAGATTTCCCCTTCCTCAAGGCCGGCATCGCGGATTGCTTGCTCCATCGCGACATGATTCCAGGCGGCGCCCCCGCCCAGAAAGCGCATGGCGCGACGATCGACCGCCTCTTCGGAGTTGAGGGTGGGCGCGCCATGGACCTGACAGCGAAAACCGAGTTCGGCATACTTGTCGGCACGCGAAATGCCCGACCTGGCCTCGCGCAGGCTCGCCAGAACCTCCTGGGTGTTGTTGCCGATGGATGAGACGATACCCATCCCGGTGACGACGACCCGCCTCATGAATGCCTCGTCCGCATCTTGACCGCAGGGGGCGGGGCCGCCGCCGTCAAACTCCGCTCGGCTGCATCACTTCGTCGCGGAAGAGACCGACCTTGAGATCCATGGCCCGGTAGATGATCGATCCATCCGCAGACAGCCAGCCGTCGGCTATACCGAGCACGAGCTTGCTGCGCATGACCCGCTTGATGTCGATGCCGTAGACGACATTTTTGACGGTTGGAAGCACCTGGCCGGAAAATTTCAACTCGCCGAGCCCGAGGGCGCGGCCCTTGCCGGGCGCCCCGAGCCACCCCAGGAAAAATCCGAGCAATTGCCACAGCGCATCGAGGCCGAGGCAGCCGGGCATGACCGGATCGCCTTTGAAATGGCAGGGAAAAAACCAAAGATCCGGCTTGAGCTCCAGCACCGCCCGAGCCAAGCCCTTGCCATATTCGCCGCCAGCCTCCGCGATCTCGGAGATCCGATCAAACATGAGCATGGGCGGCAGCGGCAGCTGGGCATTGCCCACGCCGAACAGTTCGCCCCGCGCGCAGGCCAATAGATCGTCGTATCCGAAGCTGGTGCGCCGGTTCTCCATTCGCGTCCCTATAGTTGGCCGCCGGATCGGGCAAGAAGCCTGAAAGTCCTAACATAGGCGGTCCAAGGGGCAAAGCCAGCCGTCGCGCCGCGTTGAGTGCCGCCAGATTAGAATTGCCCCAGGGTTGTTGCGAGGGAGTTGCATCTTCGGAGCCGTATGTTACAAACGCAACAATCGTTGACGGCTAGCCAGTAGAAAGTTCAGGTGTGCCCATGACAGCGTCGCGCACCATCGTTTTCGCCAACGCGGTCGAGAGCGACCGGACCGCGAATGCAGCCCTGCGTTCCACATTGACGGGTTGTCCGTGGCACGACGTCAAGTCGATGCTGCGCGACGTGGGCCTGCGCCCGACCCGGCAGCGCATGGCCCTCGGGTGGATCCTGTTTGGCAAGGGCGATCGGCATGTTACCGCCGAAATGCTGTACGAGGAGGCAACCAAGGCGAAGGTTCCGGTCTCCCTCGCCACCGTCTACAACACCCTGCACCAATTCACCGATGTCGGATTGTTGCGCCAAGTCGCGGTCGATGGCTCGAAGACCTATTTCGATACCAACGTATCGCAGCACCATCACTTCTTCGTCGAGGGGGAGAACGACCTGCTCGACATTCCCGATGCCGACGTGGTGGTTGGCAAGACGCCGGTCCCGCCGGAAGGCTACGAGGTCGCGCGCATCGACGTGGTCGTTCGCCTGCGCCGCAAAGGGCGCTGAGCGCTTCTCAAAGCTTTGATGCAGTATCGCGGGCGGCCCGCGCCGTGACCGCATGCTGCCCGACACACCACGGCGGTGCGCAAGTCGGGCGAAAGAGTTGGGGCTGCCGTTCCGTTTCCTGCCGCCGCCGCGGGCGGGCTACTCCACCTTTTCGTTCGGGTAGACGCCCCACAGCTGTTCCTGCACGGTCCAGCCGTCGAAGCCGGCCCCGGCGATGCGGCACCAGCTTCCGGTGCAACGCTTGACCGAAGCGAGCACGCCCGCCTGCAGTCGCGCCACCACTGAGCCGTTGCTGTCGGCTCTGTCGTAGAGCGGCACCAGCTGCGTCTTGTCCTTGGGCATGACCACGGCCGTGCGCCGTCCTGACAACAACGAATGGTAAACCCAACCCTCGGATCCTTCCCAGTCGCGAATACGCCGCCAATTATCGGACTCCGCCGTGATCTCCACCGGCAAGCCCGCGCGGGTATAGACGAAAGTCACCTCGTGGTCGCGGGTCGGTCCGGCGCGCACGTTGACGCGATCAGGCTTGAGGCTGACGAAACGCGGTATCGGCAATCCGCTCTTAGGACCGACGGCGCTTTCTGCCGCCGCGCTGGCCGGGGAGGCACAAGCGACCGCGGCCGTCATGACGAGCATCCACAAACGCCCAGCGATCGGAGATCTGCGCTTCGAATTCATCCGTGCACGGCGCCGGAACAAAGCGGTGTGGCGATCGAGCCGCAGCAGCGGCCCTTGCGGTGGCTGCGGCGCGGACGCTTGTCTTCGCACCTCCATCTGTTACAGAGGATATCTGTCACAGAGGGGCGTGCGACCCCGCCCGCGTCGAAAGGGACGCCAGTGTCGGGCACGGTGGTTAAGGAGACCTGAACGGAGGAGCGCACCCCTTCGCGGGTCGCGGGCTGGCGAGGGTCGAACCCATGGCGAACCGCAAAAAGCCGCTGGTCGTCGTCACGCGCAAGCTTCCGGACAGCGTCGAGACTCGCATGCGGGAGCTCTTCGACGCCCAACTCAATCTCGATGACAGACCGATGACCCAGGCGGAACTAGCCGAAACGGTGAAAATCGCCGACGTGCTGGTCCCCACCGTGACCGACCGTATCGACGCGTCGGTGCTCAGCAAGGCGGGCGACAAGCTCAAGCTGATCGCCAATTACGGCAACGGCGTCGATCATATCGACGTGGCGACCGCGCTCAGCCGCGGCATCACTGTCACCAACACGCCCGGCGTGCTCACCGAGGATACCGCGGACATGACGATGGCGCTCGTTCTCGCCGTGCCGCGCCGCCTCGCCGAAGGCGCCGCGGTGCTGAGCGAGGATAAGCCGTGGAACGGTTGGTCGCCGACCTGGATGCTCGGCCACCGCATCTGGGGCAAACGCCTGGGCATCATCGGGATGGGGCGGATCGGCCAGGCGGTGGCGCGCCGCGCGCGCGCCTTCGGCCTGCAGATCCACTACCACAACCGCCGGCGGGCTCCGGCGAAAGTCGAGGAGGAGCTCGGCGCGACCTATTGGGAGAGTCTCGATCAGATGCTGGCCCGCATGGACATCATCTCGGTCAACTGCCCGCACACGCCGGCGACCTATCATTTGCTGTCGGCGCGCCGCCTCAAGCTCATTCGCCCGCAGGCCTATATCGTCAATACCGCGCGCGGCGAGGTGATCGACGAGAACGCGCTGGCGCGGTTGATCGGGTCGGGCGATATAGCGGGCGCAGGCCTCGACGTCTTCGAGCACGAGCCGGCGGTGAACCCGAAGCTGGTCAAACTCGCGCGTATGGGAAAGGTGGTGCTGCTGCCGCACATGGGTTCGGCGACGCTCGAAGGCCGCGTCGACATGGGCGAAAAGGTCATTGTGAACATCAAGACCTTCCTCGACGGGCACCGCCCCCCGGACCGCGTGCTGCCTTCGATGCTGTGACGCCTGCCGGCGCGTTGCGCTTTGCCGTATCATGAAGCCACCCTCTCACAGGGAGAGCTGCCAATGCGTGCTTCGTTCGTGGCCGCCATGGCCGTAGTTGCGATGACCGCGCCCGCTCTTGCCGCCGTGCTCACCCCAAGTGAAATCCAGGCAACCTTTTTCACCGGTCAAGCCTTTACCTCGTCGACGCCAGCGAATGTCAAATTCAAGATGGTCTTCATGACCGACGGCAAGATCACACGTGAGCCGGTCGGCACCGCCGGCACCAAGGGTGAAGGCACCTGGAAGCTCACCAAGGACGGTTTCTGCACCACCTGGAAGGGCTCCAAGCCCAATTGCTTCCGTATTCTCACCGCCGGCGAGAACAAATGGTCGGTGACGAAGGGAACGACAGTGGTCGCGACCTGGACGAAGTAAGGTCCCCGGCCGGCGAAAACGCACGACTGCGCACGGAAGTCTCCACGCTTGAGCAGGGCGTCACCCGTCAGTCCTCGGGGCTCCACCGGCCGTCTTTCAAGTCCCGGATCGTCGGGCACTCACCCGACAATGGATTGGCGGGGTCCCACCCGTAGTGCAGCGTCTCGAAGCGCATGGAGTGGGCGTCGAACATGACGAGCCGGCCCACTAGGCCCTCGCCGAAGCCGACGATCTCGCGGATGACCTCGAGCGCCATCAGCGAACCGAGCACGCCGGTGAGCGCGCCGAGAATGCCGGCCTCCGCGCAAGCGGGAACGGTGCCCGGCGGCGGCGGCTCGGGAAACAGGCAGCGGTAGGTCGGGTTGGGCGTTCCGTCCGGCGCGGTCTCGTGGGCACGGATAGTGGTGAGCGTGCCGTCGAAAATGCCGACGGCGGCAGTGACCAGCGGCTTCCGCGCAAAGAAGCAGGCATCCGAAACGAGATAGCGGGTGGCAAAATTGTCGGAGCCGTCGGCGATGATGTCGTAGCGGCCAACCAGATCGAGCGCGTTGTCGGCGACGAGCCGTGACGCATGCATCTCGACCGCGACATGCGGATTGAGCCGGCGGATGGCCGCCGCCGCGCTCTCCACTTTGGGCATGCCGATTTCCGGCGTGCCGTGGATCACTTGACGCTGCAGATTCGACAGCGCGACCGCGTCGTCGTCGATGACCCCGAGCGCGCCGACGCCGGCGGCGGCCAGGTAGAGCAACGCCGGGGCGCCCAGCCCGCCGGCGCCGACGACCAGCACGCGCGCGCGCTTGAGCGCTTGCTGCCCCGGTCCGCCGACCTCGCGCAGGACGATGTGGCGGGCGTAACGTTCGAGCTCCTGGGAACTGAGCATGGGCGGGTCCTCGTCGGTCCTATCATCGGCATGCGGAGCCGCTTTGCAACGTCACGGTTCAGCGCCTCGCAGTTGGTTTGACCGTCCGCTTCGAGGGCGGAGGGTGCGGCACGTCGGCGTTGGCGCTCATCGAGCGATCCGCTAGTTTTGCACGGGGTGGCTTGGCGCGCAGGAACTCTCATGCGGCCGATCGCAGGTGCAGTTGTTGCTCTGCTGCTGACGGCGCTGCCGGCGCCGGCACGGAACGACGGCGGCGATCCTCGGGCGGGCGCCACGGCGATGCCACCCGCGCCCAGCACCGGATCCCGTAACAACCGGCAGGCGAGAGCCCCCGCACAGGTGCCCGCGCCCGCACCGCCGACCGACACAGGCGCAGGTCGTTTCACCGCCGCGCGAAAGCGGGCGCCGACGACGCCGGCGCCTCCGCGCGACGCTCTGCCGCTGGCCGAACGCGTCGCCATCCAATTCGATCTCGCCTGGAGCGGAGACTACAACGGCTTGGTCGATGGCGAGCCCAACGAGAAGACCACCGCCGCGATCAAGGCCTTCCAGCGCGATCGCAAGTTCAAGGAAACCGGCGTACTCAGTACACAGGAGCGTGCGCTGCTCGCCGCCGAGGCGAAGACGAAGCAGGCCCAGGTCGGCTGGCGCATGGTGGACGATCCGGTCAGCGGCGCGCGCATCGGGCTGCCGACCAAGCAGGTGCCGAACAGGAGCCGGAGCCGCACCGGCACCCGCTGGTCCTCGGCGCAGGGTCAGATCCAGGTCGAGACGTTCAAGATCAGGGGGCCGGGGACGACCCTGGCCGCCGTCTACGAGCAACAGAAGAACGAGCCGGCGACGCGCAGGCTCGAGGTCAACCTGTTGCGGCCGGATTTCTTCATCCTGTCGGGCATGCAGAATCTGAAGAGGTTCTACGTGCGCGCCGAGATCAAGGACGGCGAAGTGCGTGGCATGGGCGTGCTCTATGACCAGGCGACCGAACCGATCATGGATCCGGTCGTGGTCGTGATGTCGAGCGTGTTCGTGCCGTTCCCGGGCGCCGCCGGCTTCGCCGGCATCGCACAGATCGGTCCGCCGGCAAGGCGCAAGGTGGAGTACGGCACCGGCATCGTGGTGAGCGCGGCCGGCCACATCCTCACCGATCGCCAGGTAACCGATGGCTGCAACGTGATCGTCGTGGGCGGATACGGCGACGCCGAATGGCAGGCGCAAGATAAGGGCGCCGACCTCGCGCTCTTGCGGGTCTACGGCACGCCTGCTCTCGTGCCTGCGGGCTTCGGCGGCGATGCCCCCCAAGGCCCCCTCATGCTCGTCGGCATCGCCGATCCACAAGATCAGGAAGGCGGCGGCGCGATCTCGACGGCGGCAGCGACGCTCGAGGGAGGTGCGCTGGAGCCCGCACCGCGACCCGGCTTCTCCGGCGGCGCCGCACTCGACCGGCAGGGGCGCTTCGTCGGCATGGTGGGGCTCAAGCCGTCGATGATGACGGCGGCTATCGGCGCGGCAAGCGCGCAGCCGCAAGCCACGCTGGTGCCCGCTCCGATCATCCGCGCCTTCCTCGATGCCCAGGGCCTTGCGCTTACGGCACCAGGGCGCGGCAGCCCCGATGCCGCCAAGGCGTCGCTTGTACGGGTGATTTGCGTGCGCAAATGACGCGCGCCCCGTCATTCGTTCCTGAACTTCGGCGCTCGCTTCTCGACGAAGGCGGCCATGCCTTCCTTCTGGTCTTTGGTGGCGAACAGCGCATGGAAGACGCGCCGCTCGAAGCGCACGCCCTCGGCGAGCGAGGTCTCGAAGCTGCGGTTGACCGCCTCCTTCGCTACCAGCACCGAGGGCAGCGACATCGCGGCGATCGTCTCTGCAGCCTTCATGGTCTCGTCCATCAGCTTGGCGGCCGGCACGACGCGGGCGACGAGACCCGAACGCTCGGCTTCGGCAGCGTTCATCACGCGCCCCGTCAAGATCAAGTCCATCGCCTTCGCCTTGCCGACCGCACGGGTGAGGCGCTGCGTTCCACCTATGCCCGGAATGACTCCGAGCTTGATTTCGGGTTGGCCGAATTTGGCGTTGTCGGCAGCAATGATGAGATCGCAGATCATCGCGAGCTCGCAGCCGCCGCCGAGCGCGAAGCCTGCGACCGCGGCGATGACGGGTTTGCGCACGCGCGCGAGCCGCTCGTAATCGGCGGCGTAGTCGTCGCTGAAAATATCAACGTACGACTTGTCGGCCATCTCCTTGATGTCCGCGCCGGCCGCGAACGCCTTGTCGGAGCCCGTGATGACGATGCAGCCGATACCAGCATCGGCATCGAAGGCTTCCGCCGCGGCAAGAAGCTCGCTTTTGAGCGTGGCGTTGAGGGCATTCAGGGCCTGCGGCCGGTTGAGTCGGATGACGCCGACGCGGCCGTGGGTTTCGACAAGGATGGTCTCAGTGCTCATGGCTCTCCCTGTGATCGTCTGTCGGTCTGCCATGCTGTCATGGCATGCCTCGCTGCGAAAGTCCGTGTAAGATAACATCGCGATGTCGACTTCAAGCGGACAACACTCACAGGCTTGAAGCATGGGGGGCGACGAGATGGCGCGGCTCGCTGCGCTCGCGCTGACGCTCGCGGCAGCGAGCGACGCCTGCGACTGGCGGCGCTGGGGGAAACCGTCAGAGGGCTGGGTCGCACGAAATCCAGACGGAGCTTGTCGGCTTCGGTGCTGATCCGGTGCTCGTTCGACCGGACGAGTTCGAGGACCATATGCGCGACGACACCGCGGCGAGCCAAACGCTGGTCAAGGGTGCGAGTCTCGTCGCCTAGGAAACTGCGCCAGGACGGCGTGCGACGGGGACACGGCAAATGCGGCAACAGGATCGAAGCGTACCGCCGCATGTACACACACGCCGATGACGATCTACCCTACGCGCTCGCGCGTGAAGGGTTTTTCTACGTCGGCGGCAAACCCGTCACGGTCAACGGCCGCACTTACATCGCGGACCAAATGTACGTGGACGTCCGCATCCCAGCGAAGCAGACGCACCCGTTCCCCATCATCATGGCGCACGGCGGCACCCGCTCCGCCACCACAAAGGAGTAGCAACGCGCTCGTGAGCTATCGCTGGCACAGCGGACAAAAGAACGTCGATCGGCCGGTCTGGACAATACGCTTGATGGTGCCGCGGCAGCCCGGCGTCGGACACCGCTCGCCTTCACGGTCATAGACGCGGAAGTTGTGCTGGAAATCTCCGAGCTCGCCGTCGGTACGACGATGATCGCGCAGCGACGAGCCGCCGGCCGCGATCGCCGCCTTGAGCACGGCCTTGATGGCGTCCACCAGTTTGTACGCGTGTTCGTTGGGCATGCCGGATTTCGTCGCGATGGTGGATGCGCGCCGCTTGGGAGAAATCCGCGCGCCGTGGAGCGCCTCGCAGACGTAGATATTGCCCAGGCCGGCGACGATCTTCTGATCCGACAGCGCGGCCTTGAGCGACGTCTTCTTGCCCTTGCATGCGTTCGCCAGCAGGGCAGCGTCGAATTCGTTGCCCAGCGGCTCGGGACCGAGCGCCCGCAACAGCGGCTCGTCGGGGAGGTCGGCGCGCGGAACGAGTTTCATCATGCCGAAGCGGCGCGGGTCGTTGAAGGAGATGCGCGCGCCCGACGACATGTGAAACACCACGTGGTCATGGGCGGCGTTCTTCGAGCGTTCGTGATAATAGCGGCCGGACGTTTTTTCGCCGCGCGGCCGGGCGACCCGGAACGAGCCCGACATGCCGAGATGCATCACCAGCACATCGCCGGAGGAAAGGTCCGCGAGTAGATATTTGGCGCGTCGGCCCAGACCCTCGACCCGTTGGCCTTCGAGCCGGGCAACGAAATCCCTTGGCAGCGGCCAGCGCAGGTCGCCGCGGTGCGCCTCGACCTTGGTGAAGCGCGCCCCCTCCATGACCGGCTGCAGCCCCCGCCGGACGGTTTCGACTTCGGGTAGTTCGGGCATTTGATCCGCGCCTTCCCCTGGGAACACATAGCGCGCTGCGGCGTACCGCGCTATGGTCCTGCCGAAAAAGGACTATTCGCCATGCCGCGAAGCGGCGAAATAACCGATTTCGGCTTCCAGCGCCTGCCGCTCGAACGCAAGCAGGCGCGGGTCGACGAAGTCTTTCGCAGCGTTGCGCGTCGCTACGACCTGATGAATGATGTCATGTCGGGCGGGCTGCACCGGGCCTGGAAGGACGCGCTCGTCACCGCCGTCGATCCCCCTAGAGCGCGGCCCGAGGCCGGCGCACATGCCGAGACCAGTATGCGGCCGTTTGTCCTGCTCGACCTCGCCGGCGGGACCGGCGACATTGCCTGTCGGGTGGTCGAGGCGAGCGGCGCGTGCACGCGCACGACCGTGGTCGACATCAATGCCGAGATGCTCGCGGTTGGACGCGCGCGCGCCGCCGAGCGCGGGCTCGATCACGCGATCGCCTTCGTTGAAGCCAACGCGGAGGCGTTGCCGTTTCCCGATCGCAGCTACGACGCCGTCACCATCGCCTTCGGCATCCGCAACGTGCCCCGCATCGCCGCAGCGCTCGGCGAAGCCTATCGCGTGCTGCGCATCGGCGGCCGCTTCCTCTGCCTTGAGTTTTCGCGGGTCGACGTGCCCGGCCTCGAGGCGATCTACGATTTCTACTCTTTCAACATGATCCCCGCGCTCGGCGGCGCGGTCGCCGGAGACGCCGAAGCCTACCGCTATCTCGTCGAATCGATCCGCCGCTTCCCGGCACCGCAGGTCTTCGCCGAGATGATGCGGGCGGCCGGCTTTGGCCGCGTCTCGTTCCGGCGCATGAGTGGAGGAATCGTCGCGCTGCATTCGGGTTGGCGGTTGTGATCGCAGCCGTCGCCCACCTGGCGCGCCTCGGCCGTGCCGGCTTTGTATTCGCGCGCGAGGGCGTCTTCGCCCTGATCGACATCACGCGGCTGCCGCTGCCGGCGCGCGCGGCGGTGCGCACCGCGCGGCTGATCGAGCGGCCGGCAAGCCGCGTGGCCGCGAACCGCCTCGCCATTGCGCTCACACGCCTGGGCCCGAGCTACGTCAAGCTCGGCCAATTCCTTGCAACGCGACCGGACGTGGTCGGCGCAGCGCTGGCGCGCGACCTCGAGACGCTGCAGGACAAGATGCCGCCGTTCCCGCAGGCGGAGGCTGAACGCGCGGTCGAAGCCGCGCTGGGCAAGCCGCTGCGCGCGTTGTTCGCGTCGTTCGGTCCGCCGGTCGCCGCCGCCTCGATCGCGCAGGTGCACCGGGCCGAAATCGTCGCCGATGCCGGCCGCGCGGTCGCGGTGAAGGTGCTGCGGCCGGGCGTCGAGCGGCGCTTCAAGGTCGATCTCGATGCTTTCACCTTCGCCGCCCGCAACGCCGAGCGGCTGGACGCGGAGGCGCGCCGGCTGCGGCTGGTCGAAGTGGTCGAAACTCTCAGGCGCTCGGTCGCGATCGAAATGGATCTGCGGTTCGAGGCTGCCGCGCTGTCGGAAATGGCCGAGAACACCCGCAACGACCCGGATTTCCGGGTACCCGCGGTGGACTGGGACCGCACCGCGCGCGACGTGCTCACGCTCGAATGGATCGAGGCGACGCCGCTTTCAGACCGCGCCCAGCTCGAAGCCAAGGGGTTCGATCTCCGGCGTTTGGCCCGTGCTGTCATCCAGACCTTCCTGCGGCACGCCTTGCGCGATGGCTTCTTCCATGCCGACATGCATCCCGGCAATCTCTTCGTCGACGATGCCGGCGACCTCGTCGCCGTCGATTTCGGCATCATGGGACGGCTGGGGCCGAAGGAGCGGCGCTTCCTCGCCGAGATTTTGCTCGGATTCATTACCCGCGATTATCACCGCACCGCACAGGTGCATTTCGAGGCCGGCTACGTGCCGCCGCTGCACTCGGTCGCGAGTTTCGCGCAGGCGATCCGCGCCATCGGCGAGCCCATCCACAATCGCGTCGCCGAGGATATCTCGATGGCTAGGCTATTCGCGCTGCTGTTCGAGATCACCGGCTTGTTCGACATGCGCACCCGCCCGGAACTCCTGCTGCTGCAGAAAACCATGGTCGTGGTGGAAGGCGTGGCGCGCGCGCTCGACCCCAAACTCGACATGTGGAGCGTCGCCGAGCCGGTCGTGCGTGAATGGATCGAGCGAAATCTCGGCCCCGTGGGCCGGATCGAAGGTGCCGCCGAAGGCGCGATGGAGGTCGGCCGCTTCCTCGGCGGGGTGCCGGGACTGCTGGCGCGGGGCGCGGTCCTGGTAGAGCAGCTCGATGCCATCACCCGCGACGGCTTGGTGCTGGCGCCGGAAACAGTCGCGGCGATCGGCCGCGCCGAGGCGCGGCGCAGCCGCTGGACGGCGGCGGCGCTGTGGGTGATCACGCTGCTGCTGGCATGGCTGATCTACGTGCTGCTATCGCGCTGACTGCATTGATTGCAATGCAAGCACAGTTTATCGTGACCGTCCCAACGCGTGGCGCCCCATGGCCAGCATCACCATCCGCCGGCTCGACGACGAATTGAAGCGGCGCCTGCGCTTGCGGGCCGCGCGCCATGGTCGCTCCATGGAGGACGAGGCGCGCACCATCCTGCGTCAGGCGGCCGCCCGCGAGGAGAGCGGCGGCGAGACCGGCGTCCCCAGGGGCCGGACCCCAGGAGGCGAGCGAGCCGCGGCCGAACCGGCGCGCAAGGAGGCCATCGCTCCGGCATCCGGAGCGGGACGGGTTCTGCTGATCATCAGTGGCGGCATCGCAGCCTACAAATCGCTCGAGTTGATCCGCAGGCTCAAGGAGCGCGGGCTCGACGTGCGTTGCATTCTGACCGCTGCCGCGGAGGAATTCGTTACTCCGCTTTCGGCCGGCGCGCTCTCCGGCGTGCGCGCGTTCACGGATCTGTTCGACGCCGCGAGCGAGTTCGACATCGGCCATATCCGGCTGGCGCGCGAAGCCGACCTCGTGCTGGTGGCACCCGCAACCGCGGACCTCATGGCCAAGATGGCGGGCGGCCGCGCCGACGATCTCGCCTCCGCCGTGCTACTTGCCACCGGCAGCCCGGTGCTGGTGGCGCCGGCGATAAATCCGCACATGTGGGAGCATCCGGCGACACGCCGAAATCTTGCCCGCTTGATCGACGACGGGGTCGCCGTGGTCGGCCCGAATGCGGGCGAGATGGCGGAGGCCGGCGAGGCTGGTGTCGGGCGGATGGCGGAACCGCTCGAGATCGTGGCGGCGACCCTGCCGCTGCTCGGCCGCGTCGCGATCGGCGATGCGCTTGCGGGAAAGCGCGTGATTGTGACGTCCGGTCCCACCCATGAACCGATCGACCCGGTGCGATACATTGCCAATCGCTCGTCGGGCAAGCAGGGACATGCCATCGCCGCGGCGGCGGCCGCCGCCGGCGCCGACGTGACGCTCGTGTCGGGTCCGGTTAACCTGCCCGATCCGGTCGGGGTGAATACCGTGAAGGTCGAGACGGCGCAGGACATGCTTGCCGCAGTTACCGGGGCGCTGCCGGCCGATGCCGCGGTATTCGCGGCGGCGGTCGCAGACTGGCGCGTCGCGCAACGGCATGCGAACAAGCTCAAGAAGCAGACGGGCAGGTCGCCGAAACTCGGGCTCATCGAGAATCCGGATATCCTCGCGACCGTGGCACGGAACGCGAGCATGAGGCCGTCCCTGGTCATCGGCTTCGCGGCCGAGACCGAGCACATTATCGAGCATGCGAAGGACAAGCTTGCTCGCAAAGGCTGCGACTGGATCGTCGCCAACGACGTCTCGGCAGCGGCCGGCGTCATGGGCGGCGACAGCAATCGCGTGCATCTCGTGAGCGCGGACGGCGTTAAATCCTGGCCGCCGCAATCGAAGCAGGAGGTCGCGCGCGCGCTCGTTCGGCGCATCGCGCAAGCGCTGGCGGAAGCCGAGCGGTGAGCAAGATGGAACTCCGGATCATGCGGCTGCCGCATGCCGGCGATCTGCCGCTCCCCGCCTATCAGAGCGAGCTCGCGGCCGGGATCGATCTCATCGCTGCCGTACCTGCCGACGCCCCGATTACGATCGCACCGGGCGAGCGAGTCGCGGTCCCGACCGGCATCGCTATAGCCCTCCCCCGGGGTGTAGAAGGACAGATCAGGCCGCGCTCCGGCCTTGCCCTGCATCACGGGGTCACCGTGCTCAATTCGCCGGGAACGGTGGATGCCGATTACCGCGGCGAGGTCCATGTCATCCTGATCAACCTCGGCATAGCGCCGTTCACGGTCGAGCGCGGCGCCCGCATTGCACAATTAGTGCTCGCGGCTGCGCTGCAAGTCACGATTTGCGAGGATGCAAGCCTAGATGAAACTAGCCGCGGAGTTGGGGGTTTTGGTTCTACCGACACCCGGGGTGGGAAAAGCCGCCCCGATTAGGACTTATGATCTCGGCAGTAATATACTACCGAACACCATTTGCCCCTGACCCTGTCATGCCGCTCCTGCCTCGCAAAGGCATTCTGGCGATCGCCGCCGTCATCGACATCGCGCTCAACGCGCGAAGCCGGCCCGTCGCCGCCAAAGCCTTGGCGACGCGCCACAGCCTTCCGCCGCGGCATCTCGAGCCGGTGCTGCAGGCGCTGGTGCGTCATGGCATTCTCAAGGGCGTCCGCGGCCCGCGCGGCGGCTACGAACTCGCGCGCGAGCGGCGCCGCATAACAGCCGAGGAGATCCTGCGCGCCGCCGGCACCGCGGACGAGGTCGACGGCGCATTGCTCGTCGAACTCCATCCTACTCAGCAAGGTCGTGATGCCAGCCCTCGGACAGGCCGAACACGCCTTCGCGCAAGCGCTGGCGCGCATCAATGTCGAGGACCTGATGCAGTCGGCGGAGCACCTGCGACCCTTGGCGGGGGAGTGCTAGCTTCACCCCGACAATCCCCCGCGACGAAACCACCGCGCGCGATCAACCCGCCCTGCGACCCTGCTTCATGTTGTCCCACCAGGGGCAGACGCCGGGCATGCGATTGTAGTTGCCCTCGATCACCTGCACGGGTTGCCGCTGGCCGTTCTCGGCGGCCTCGATACAAAGCCGGCGCGACTCCTCTTTCTTCTCAGCCGACATCCAGCGGCGTTCGTGGCCCCATAAGCTCGGACCAAATTTTCGCTCGAATGGCTTCCAGGTGTTGTCGTCGATGACCTGGCCGCCCCAACCGTATTCCACCAGGAAGCCGGACGGATTCCAGGTGTAGAACGAGGTGACGTAGTCGCCGGAATGACGGCCGAGCGTGACGCCGATGCGCTCGGGATCGCACAGGGCGAGATCGTAGCCTTGGCCGACGTCGTCGAAGCTGTAGAGCTCCACCATCATGTGGTGGACCATGTTGATGCCGCTCTCGACGAACGCGAGACTGTGATGACGCGGATTGACGTGGAAGAAATAAGCCGGGAACGGACGCAGCCAATAGTCGCTGAGCTTGAATTCGAGGACGTCCTGATAAAACCGCATCACCTCCGCGATCCGCTCGAAATGCATGACGACGTGACCCATGCCGAGCGGTCCGGTGCGAAAACCTGAAATGTTGCGGCCGGGCTTGAAAGGGTCCGTGCTCGTTTCCGCGCCGTGGAATATCTCCAGACGGTTGCCGGCGGGATCATTGAGCACGATCAGGTCCTTGACGTGCCGCTCATCGGCGAGGGCTCGCGAGCCGCGGGCGACGCGCGTGCCGGCCGCCTCGATGCGTGCGGCGACCGCGTCCAGCGCAGCGGCATCCGCCACTTCCCAACCGAAAAAGCCGATGCCTTGGCCGCCGTCGGCATCCACCACCAGTCGCTGCTTGCGGTCGTCCATGCGGAAAGCAAGGCGCGAACGGCTCTTATCGATGCGCTGCAGCCCGAGAATGTCACCGCCGTAGCTCGCCCAGTCGCCCAAATCCTTGGTGCGAACCCCGATATAGCCCAAAGCTTCGATGCCCATGACCCGTCTCGATTGTTGCGCTTGCGATTCGTTCGCGCCCACCCATCGCCGCTGAACTACGCGGCCGCCTGCTTGGCGATGGTCTGCTTGAGCCGCGGATAGGCTCGATAAGCATTATCCTCGAAAATCTTCTTCTTGTCCGCTGCGGATAGTTCCGGCGCGCCGTCGACATAGCGCTTGGTGTCGTCGAAAGGTTTCCCGGTCAGCGGATCGTCGCCACGGACCGCGCCGACCATTTCGGACGCAAACAGAATGTTGTCCGTCGGTACCACCTTGGTCAGGAGGTCGATCCCGGGCTGATGGTAGACGCAAGTATCGAACCACACGTTGTTCTTCATCATCTCGTCGAGCGGCGGCCGCTTGTTGTTCAGTGCGAGCCCGCGATAGCGGCCCCAGTGGTACGGCACCGCGCCACCGCCGTGCGGGATGATCAGCTTCAAGGTCGGGAAGTCCTTGAACAGATCACCCATGATGAGCTGCATGAACGCGGTGGTGTCGGCGTTGATGTAGTGCGCGCCGGTACCGTGAAAGCACGGATTGCACGAGGCGCTGACGTGGACCATCGCCGGCACGTCGAGCTCGACCATCTTCTCGTAGAATTTGTACCACCAGCGATCGGTGAGCGGTGGGGCAGTCCAATGACCGCCGGACGGATCGGGATTGAGATTGCAGCCAACGAAACCGAATTCCTTCACGCAGCGCTCGAGCTCGCCGATACAGCTGTCAGGCGACACGCCCGGTGACTGCGGCAGCTGGCACACGCCGATGAAATTCTTGGGATAGAGCGTGCAGACGCGGTGGATCATCTCGTTGCAGACCTGCGACCAAGCGAGGCTGAGTTTGAAATCGCCGATATGGTGACTCATGCCCATGGCGCGCGGGGAAAAGATCGTTAGATCTGTGCCGCGCTCGCGCTGCAGCTTGAGCTGGGCGCCTTCGAGGCTGTCGCGGATCTCGTCGTCGCTGACTTTCAGCGATCCCTTGGAAGGCTGTTTGACGGGATCCTTGAGGTTATCGATCTGCTCCTTGCGCCATCGCAGCAGGTCTTTCGGCTCGGTCGTATAGTGGCCGTGACAATCGATGATCATGACACCGTCGCTGAGGGATCGTTGGCGGACGCTTGTGGCGGAGACCGCATACCGGCCCCGCCACGTCGCTGAATGCTACGAACCGGGCTTCACCGTTGTCAAATCGGGAGTAGGGTCTGTTAGGATGCCGACGAGACACAGCGCAGAGGGGAGAGCATGGCTGATATTCCGCGTTTGAACAGCGTGATCCGCGCGCTCGAGGCCGGCAAGCCGACATTCACGTCGTTTTGTCAAGCCGATCCCGAGACCGCCATCGCCATGGCAACGGCCAAGTACGACGGGGTCGTCTACGAGATGGAGCACAATCCCTGGGACATCAGGGCGCTGCGGGATAGCCTGCAATACATGCTCAATCGCGGCCAGATCGCCCGATCCGGCTCGGTCGCAACGGGTGTGACGCCTATAGTGCGGATTCCCCCGAACGGGGCGGAGAAGGCGCAGTTTCATGCCAAGCAGGCGCTCGACCTCGGCGTCTACGGCATCGTGTGGCCGCATATTTCCTCCGTCGACGAGGCCTACAACGCGGTCGCCGCCTGCCGCTATCCGCGCCTGAAGAGTGCGCCGCTGTACGAGCCCGCCGGCATTCGCGGCGACGGCCCGACCGCGGCGGTGCGCTATTGGGGCCTGTCGCAGCAGGACTATTACGACCGCGCCGACGTCTGGCCGCTCAACCCCAAGGGGGAAATCTTTGTCATCCTGATGATGGAAGACACGCGCGGGATCGAGGCGTTGTCCGACATCTTGCGTAAGGTGCCCGGGATCGGCGCCATCCTCATCGGCGAGGGCGATCTTTCTCAGGAGCTCGGCTATCCTCGCCAATACGAGCACCCCGAGGTGCTCAAATGGATGGCGCGGGTGGTCGATACCTGCAAGCAGCACAATGTGGTCGTCGGCCATCCGCACGTCGACGCCAACAACGTGGAGCGCATCCTCGGCGAAGGCTACCGCTTCCTGATGGCCGCGCCGGTACGCAGCTACGCGGCCCTCGACAAAGGCCTGAAACTGGCGGGGCGATAGATCGCGGAAGACAGGAAGGCGCGCGGCAAAAGACAAAAGAAGGGCGGCGCCGGCGCCAGGTCGCCGGTCCTCCATCTTCGGTCCTCCCGCCCGTTCACGATCTGGACTCTTACGGTCGGTTTCCCCTTGGGGTTAAAGTGACTCAATTCGCGGCCGATCGGCGGATGAGGCACTCCGCCGTCATGGGCCGCGAGCCGGCGGTCTCGCAACGCCGGTAAATGCGGCAATGGGGCAAACCGGTATGCCGGACTCGATCCGGACCACCGTGGAGGGCTGTCGGGCTCATCCGCAGCACGAAGCGCGTTCACGCGCGTCGATGGCCCGCGCATCCGGGCGTGAAACGCGATCAAGGCCGCGCTACGAGGGTTTCTGCGCCGCCATCGTCGCGCTGGCGGCATCGCTTGTGCCCGCTCCCAGCTGCGCCGCCGCGGCGGACGAGAAAGTCGCGACATTCGACGCTTATGTCTCCGCGCTGCTGTCGCTCGATCGCCGCGAGATCGCAGTGCTTGCACTTGCGCTTGGCATTCTCTGCTTCGCCGTGGTTACCGCCATTCTGCTGGTGCGCACGCGCGCACGGCTGACGGAGGTCGAGATATCGACGCGCGACGAGGCCCTTGCAGCCAGGGCCGCGACCGACCGCGTCTACGCGCTGCTCCTCTCCGAGCCGCAGATCCTTGTCGCGTGGGCCGCCGACGCCGACGCCCCGGAGATCATCGGCGATCCGACACTGGTGACGAGCGTCGACGCGCCTCAGGACGTGCTCGCCTTCGGGGCCTGGCTCGAGCCGGATACGGCCGGCGGCATGGAGCGTGCCGTCGATGCCTTGCGCGCGCGCGGCGTCGGCTTCGCCATGATGGTAACCACGCTCGCCGGCCGCATCATCGAAGCCAAGGGCCAGGTCATTGGCGGGCGGGCAATCCTGCGGCTACGCGAGGTGAGTGGGATCAAACACGAGCTTGCCGAGCTCGCCCGCCGGCACCAGAAGCACATCGATGACAGCGCGGCCATGCGCGCGCTGATCGATGCCGTGCCGGCGCCGGTCTGGGCACGCGACGAGGCGGGCAAGTTGTCGTTCGTGAACCAAGCCTATGCGCGCGCGGTGGAGGCCAAGGATGGCGCGGAGGCGGTCGAACGCGGGATCGAACTGTTCGACCGCAGCCCACGCGGCGAGCTCCTGCACGCGCATGCGGCGGCCGAGGCCTATTCCGGGCGGATGCCGGCCGTGGTGGCAGGCCAGCGCAGAAGCTTCGACGTGATGACCGTACCCACCGCGCGCGGCAGCGCGGGAATCGGCATCGACGCCAGCGAGGTCGAGCTGATGCGGGCCGAGCTCAAGCGCATGATGGATGCCCACCGCCGCACGCTCGACCAGCTCGCAACGGGGGTCGCCATCTTCGGCTCGAACCAGCGGCTCGGCTTCTACAACGCCGCATATCGCATTTTGTGGGACCTCGATCCCGACGTCCTCGACCAGAGACCGACCAATTCGGCCGTACTCGATCAATTGCGCGCGGCACGGAGACTTCCGGACGACCAGGATTTCAGGCAATGGAGGACGGCGCTGCACGAGGCCTACCGGGCGGTCGAGGCCAAGGAGCACATGTGGCACCTGCCGGATGGCCGCACGCTTCGAGTCGTCACCACGCCCAACCCGGAAGGCGGCGTGATCTATCTCTTCGACGACGTGACCGAGCGGCTCGATCTCGAGCGCCGCTACGATGCCCTGATCCGCGTTCAGGGCGAGACCTTGGACAATCTCACCGAAGCGGTCGCCGTCTTCGGGAGCGACGGCCGGCTGCGCCTCTACAACCCGGTCTTCGCACGCATGTGGAGACTTTCGCCCGAAACGCTTGCCGAACGGCCGCATGTCGAATCGGTCAGCGATTTGACGCGATCGCTGCACGGCGATCATCCCATCTGGCAACGGCTGCGGGGCACGGTCACGGCGATCGACAGCCGCGAGCCGGTCATCGGCCGCCTCGATCGCGCCGACGGCAAGGTGGTCGATTGCGCCACGGTTCCGCTTCCGGACGGAGCCACACTCGTGACCTTCCAGGACGTCACCGATACTGTGAACGTCGAGCGCGCGCTGCGGGAGCGCAACGAGGCCTTGGAGGCAGCCGACAGGCTCAAGATCAACTTCGTCCACCATGTATCCTACGAGCTGCGCTCACCGCTCACGAACATCATCGGCTTCGCGCATTTCCTCGGCGACCCGCTCACCGGCCCACTCACGATGAAGCAACGCGAATATCTCGGCTACATCACGGTATCGACCAACGCCCTCCTCGCCATCATCAACAATATCCTCGACCTCGCCACCATCGACGCCGGCACGATGACCCTCAATCTCGGCTCCGTCGATATCCGCAAGACCATGGAAGCCGCCGCCGAAGGGGTGCAAGACCGCCTGGTCAAGAACGGCATCAGGCTCGAAATCCGGGCCGCGACCGACATCGGTGCCTTCGTCGCCGACGAACGGCGGGTCCGCCAGTCGCTGTTCAACCTGCTCGCCAATGCGGTGGGCTTTTCGCCCGGAGGCGAGACCGTTACCTTTGCCGCCCGGCGGCTCAAGGATGCCGTCGTGTTCTCGGTAACCGATCGTGGGCCCGGCATCCCGCCGGACGTACAGGACAAGGTGTTCGATTGGTTCGAAACCCATTCGCTCGGCTCGCGCCACCGCGGCACCGGCCTCGGTCTTTCCCTCGTCCGCTCCTTCGTGGAGTTGCACGGCGGCTCAGTGACACTCGAATTGGCGGTCGGCCGCGGCACCACGGTCACTTGCGTTTTCCCGCTCGACCATACCGCCGCGCGAACGGCGGCGTGATATCGTCGCCGGTCGCCGCGCGTCCGTGCCGCGTCGCCGACAACGACGTCCGCACGATTGCTAACGCATGATGATGGCCCCGACCGTGTCCGCCACGTCGAGCTTCTCCGTGGCGCTGCCCGATGAGCATGCCACGCAGCGGCTCGCGATCGACATCGCCAATTCCCTCGGACGCGGCGATTTCGTCACGCTTTCGGGCGACCTCGGCGCGGGCAAGACTACGTTCGCACGCATGCTCATCCGCCATCTCGCGGACGACCCCGCAATCGAGGTGCCGAGCCCCACATTCACGCTGATGCAAATCTACGACCTGCCGCAGTTTTCGCTCGCCCATGTGGACCTCTACCGGCTGTCGGGGGCGGCGGAGCTGGCCGAACTCGGCTTCGACGACTTGCCGGAAGGCGCCGTGGTGCTGCTCGAGTGGCCCGACCGCGCTGCTGGGCGCCTGCCGCCCGATCGGCTGGACGTCGCGCTCATGCTGGCGCCCAAGCTCAAGCTTGAATTCCGCCATGCCCTCGTCACCGGCTACGGCGCGCTCGCAAAGCGCGTCGACCGCATGGCGGCCACGCGCCAATTCATCGCCGAGTGCGGCTACAGCGATGCGCTGAGGACGCGGATGCAGGGCGATGCATCGACACGCTCCTATGAACGGCTCGCGTTCGGCGATAAACGCGCGATCCTGATGAACTCGCCGCGCCGACCCGATGGCCCGCCGGTGCGGGACGGCAAACCCTATAACGCCATCGCGCATCTCGCCGACAACGTCATCCCGTTCGTGGCGATGGCCGACGGTCTGCGGCACTACGGGTTTTCGGCGCCCGCCATCCATCACGCCGATCTCGACCTGGGCCTCCTGATCATCGAGGACCTCGGCGACGAGCGCGTGGTGAGCGGAGATCCTTCGGCGCCGATCACCGAGCGTTACGAAACCGCGGTGGATGCGCTGCTGGCGCTGCATGGGCAGCGGCTGCCGGACACGCTGGCCGTCACTCCGCACATCGAGCACCGCATCCCCTATTACGACATGAACGCATTTCTGATCGAGGTCGAACTCCTGGTGGATTGGTTCCTGCCCCGGCTCGACGCGGCGATCCCCGATAGCGAGCGCGGCTCGTTCCGCGCGCTCTGGCGCGAGCTCCTGCAACCGGCGATCGATACTACCCCGACCTGGGTGCTGCGCGACTTCCACTCCCCCAATCTGCTATGGCTGCCGCAGCGCAGCGGAATAGCCAGGCTCGGAATTCTCGATTTCCAGGACGCAGTGATGGGGCCGGCCGCCTATGATCTGGCCTCGCTGCTGCAGGACGCGCGCGTGGACATCCCCGAACAGACCGAGCTTGCGCTGCTCGGCCGCTATGTGCGCGGGCGAAGCCGGACCGACCCGGACTTCGACCCCGGCCGGTTCATCAAGATCTACGTCTCGCTCGCGGCGCAGCGCGCCAGCAAGATCCTCGGCATCTTCGCCCGACTCGACATGCGCGACGGCAAACCGCAATATTTGCGTCACCTGCCGCGGGTATGGGCGTATTTGCAACGCTCGCTCGGCCATCCCGCGCTCGAGTCGCTCGGCGCGTGGTATCTTGCGCACGTGCCGGCGTTAAACACAATTTAAGCGCCCCCGGGGCAAGACGTATCGAGAGCAAGAGCTGCCGATGGCCGAGACACCCGAAATCCTGACCGCACCGAAGTGCGCCATGGTGCTGGCGGCGGGGCTCGGCACGCGCATGCGGCCGTTCAACGGCCGTATACCCAAGCCGCTGGTTGCGGTCGGCGGCAAGGCGCTGATCGATCACGTGCTCGATCGCCTCGCCGAGGGCGGGGTCGAACGCGCGGTAGTGAACGTCCACCATCTGGCCGACCAAATCGAATCCCATCTGGCTCATCGCCGGCGTCCGCAGATCGTGCTTTCCAACGAGCGTGACGAGCTGCTCGGCACCGGCGGCGGGGTGGTGAAGGCACTGCCCGAACTCGGTGGCGGCCCGTTCTTCCATGTCAATTCCGATACCATCTGGATCGACGGGGTGAAGCCGAATCTGCGCCGGCTCGCCGACGCGTTCGATCCCGCCCGCATGGACGCGCTGCTGCTCCTGGCGACAACGACTTCGAGTATCGGTTATAGCGGGCGCGGCGATTTTGCGATGGCTCCCGACGGGCGGCTCACGCGGCGCGGCGAGCGTGAAGTGGTGCCGTTCGTTTATGCCGGGGCCGCCATCCTCACGCCCGCGTTCTTCGCCGACGCTCCGACCGGCGCGTTCTCGATGTCGCCGTTGTTCGATCAGGCGGCGGAGGCCGGACGGCTGTGCGGCCTTCGCCTCGAGGGCCTATGGATGCACGTCGGCACCCCGGACGCGATCAAAGCCGCCGAAGCCGCGATCCTTGCCAGCGCCGCATAGTCACGGCTCCTCCTATAATTCCGTTGTGTCGGCATCCGCGAAGACGGATGATCCGACAACCTCCGGCCCGCGAATCAATCGCCAGCATGGCGCTTGCCGGATTGCCCCCTTCGCGGGGACGACGAATCAACTGCAATCATGGCTGCGCGTCCAAACGTCTTCACCATTCCGGCTTCGGTGCCGTTCGTTCCGACGCTGATCCGCGCGCTAGTCGCGGGAAAGCTCGTGCCGGGCTTTCCCGCTCCACGCGACCCGCTCGCGCTCGCGGGCGCCACGCTCTATCTGCCGACGCGACGCGCCTGTCGGCTGGCGCGCGACCTCTTTCTCGACGCCACCGGGGCCAGCGCCGGCATCCTCCCGCGGATCGTCGCTATCGGCGACGTAGACGAGGACGAAATCGTGTTCGCGCAGGCCGCCGGCAGGACGTCGGCGACGGGGCTCGATCTCCCGCCCGCGCTCGGAGGGCTCGAACGGCGGATGCTGCTGGCGCAATTGGTGCTCAAATGGGCGGCCAGCATCACGCCCGGCAAGGACGAGTCCCCGCTCGTCGCCCGCAATCCGGCCTCGGCGTTCGTGCTCGCCGATGATCTCGCGCGCCTGATGGACGACGTGACCACGCGCGGCGTGTCCTGGGAGCGCCTCGACGAACTCGTGCCCGAAGCGCTCGATCGCTACTGGCAACTCACGCTCCAATTCCTGAAGATCGCCCGCGAAGCCTGGCCCGAAATCCTCGCCGAGCGCGGCGCCATCGAGCCGGCGGCGCGGCGCGACGCGCTGATCAAGGCGGAAGCAGCGCGGCTCGCTGCTCACCCTGACGGTCCGGTCATCGCCGCCGGGTCGACCGGCTCGATGCCGGCAACGGCCGAATTGATCGCCACCATCGCGAAGCTTCCCCACGGCGCCGTCGTGTTGCCCGGCCTCGACCTCGAGCTCGACCCGGAATCCTGGAGCCTGATCGGCGGCCGCCATGACGCCGGCGGTGGCGGCCCCCTCCCGCCGGCGGTCGGACACCCGCAATTTGCCATGCAGGTGCTGCTGCATCGCATCGGCATCGCGCGCGAGGAAGTCGTGGCTCTCGCCGCACCCGCCGCAAACGGGCGCGAACGCTACATCTCCGAAGCGCTCCGCCCGGCAGCTGTCACCGATCACTGGCAGCAACTCGGCGATTGCCGAGCCCGTGCACAGATCGAGCGTGCCCTTGACGCGCTGGCCGTCATCGAGGCGGCCAATGCCGAGGAAGAGGCCGTGGCCGTCGCGATCGCGCTGCGCGAAGCAGCTGAGACCAGCAATAAGACCGCGGCTCTGGTCACGCCCGACCGCGGCTTGGCGCGCCGTGTGATCGCCGCGCTCGAGCGTTGGAAGCTCACGGCCGACGATTCCGGCGGCGACGCGCTGGCCGATACGCCCGCCGGGGTGTTCGCCCGACTGGTGGCCGAAACCGCGCTCGGCGGGCTCGCTCCGGTGAGCTCGCTTGCCCTGCTCAAGCATCCGCTCATGCGGCTCGGCGCCGCCGAAGGCGGTCACGCGCGCGCGGTCGCAGCGCTCGAAAAGGCCGCGTTGCGCGGCCCGCGCCCACGCCCCGGGAGCACCGGGCTGGCGCATGCGCTGGCCGCTTTCCGCGTCGAGCTCGCGAAGCTGCGGCGCAAGGAACCTTCCGATCTGCATCCGTCCGATCCGCGCGCCGACCTTGCCGAGCGGGAGCTCGAGCAGGCCGCGGGCCTCATCGCCCGGTTGACCGGGGCGCTCGCCCCGCTTGAAGGACTGCGCTCCGCTAGCTTCGCTGAAATTGCAGCCCGCCACTACGAGGCCATCGCAGCGCTGGGCACCGATCACGCCGGAACGTGCACTGCGCTCATCGGGATCGACGGTACAGCACTCGACGCGGTATTCGAGGAGATCGACCGGCGCCGAAACGACGCCGATTTCGTGGTTGAGGGGGGCGACTACGCGGACTTGTTCTGCGCCGCGATCGCCGATCGGGTAGTGCGGCGGCCGGGCGCTCCGGGCATGCGATTGCGCATCTATGGTCCGCTCGAAGCGCGGCTGCAGAGCGTCGACCGCGTCGTGCTTGGCGGACTGATCGAGGGCATCTGGCCGCCGGAAACCCGTTCCGATCCCTGGCTCAGCCGACCCATGCGCCACGCGCTGGGCCTTGATCTGCCGGAGCGGCGCATCTCGTTGTCCGCTCACGACTTCGCACAGGCGCTCGGCACCGCCGAAGTGATCCTCGCCTATCCCGCCAAACTCGCCGGCACGCCGACCGTGACCTCGCGCTTCGTCCAACGGCTCGCCGCGGTCGCCGGCGAAGAACTCTGGGACCGCGCGCGCGCGAATGGTGCGAAATATCTTGCCTGGGCGCGCGCGCTCGATCGACCCGCCGACGTTAGACGCGCGCCGCGGCCGGCGCCGAAGCCGCCGCTCGCCGCACGACCGACGGCGCTCTCAGTCACCGACGTCGAGAACTGGTTGCGCGATCCCTACACCATCTATGCGCGGCACATTCTCAGGCTGCGCCAGCTTGATGCCGTCGACCTGGCGCCGGGCGCGGCGGATCGCGGCATCGTCATCCACGGCGCGCTGAGCGAGTTCACCAAGACGTTCGCTGCCGCGCTGCCCGCCGATCCGGCCGGGGCGCTCATCGATATCGGCGCCAAGCATTTCGCCGCGCTGGAGGACTATCCCGAGGCGCGCGCGTTCTGGTGGCCGCGGTTCATCCGCATCGCCCGCTGGTTCGCCGGCTGGGAGAATGCGCGACGCGGCAACGTGGCGGAGCTTGCGGCCGAGACTTTCGGCGGAATCGACATCCCCTTGGAGAAGCGCGTGTTCACCCTGCGGGCCCGCGCTGACCGGATCGAGCGCCTCTCGGGCGGCGACTACGCCATCCTCGATTACAAGACCGGGCAGGTCCCGACCGAGAAGCAGGTACGCATCGGCATTTCGCCGCAGCTCACCCTCGAAGCCGCGATCCTGCGCGGCGGCGGATTCCCCGGCATTCCTGCCGGTGCCGCTGTCGCCGAGCTGGTCTACGTCTCGCTCAAGGGCCGCGAGCCCGCAGGCGAGGACAAGGCGATCGACTTCAAGGACGGCGACGCCAACACCCAAGCCGAGCGTGCCCTTGCCAAGCTCAAGGCGGTCATTGAGCGTTTCGAAGACGAGCAGCAGCCTTACCTTCCGCTGGTCCTGCCGATGTGGAAGAGCCGCTACGGCGCCTACGATCACCTCGCGCGCGTGAAGGAATGGGCGATCGGCGGAGCCGAAGATGCGGAGACCGGCGAATGACGGCCCGCCGCGCCATCCCGGACGATCTGCTGCGGGTCCAGGCCGCGGCATCGGATCCTGCGGTCTCGGCCTGGGTTGCGGCCAATGCCGGCTCGGGCAAGACCCACGTCCTGGCCCAGCGCGTGATTCGGCTCCTGCTCGACGGCGTCGATCCGGCGAAGATCCTCTGCATCACCTTCACCAAGGCCGCCGCCGCGAACATGGCGAACCGCGTGTTCGACGAGCTACGGCGCTGGACCACGCTCGACGACGCGCAGCTCGACGACGCCATTGTTCAGATTTCGCAGATTCGGCCGGACGCGGTGCGGCGCGCGCTGGCGCGAAGGCTGTTTGCGCTGGCACTGGAAACGCCGGGCGGGCTGAAGGTGCAAACCATTCACGCCTTCTGCACCCGGCTGCTGCATCAGTTCCCATTCGAGGCCAATGTCGCGGCGCGCTTCGACGTGCTCGACGACGCGGCGGAATCTCAGCTTCTCGGCGAAATCAGCCTCGGAGTGCTGCTCGACGCCGCCTTGCTCCCGCGCGGCGCGCTCGGTCGGGCACTCGCCACCGCGATGTC
This sequence comes from uncultured Alphaproteobacteria bacterium, assembly GCA_963758945.1. Classification (GTDB taxonomy): domain Bacteria; phylum Pseudomonadota; class Alphaproteobacteria; order Rhizobiales; family Xanthobacteraceae; genus VAZQ01. The sequence goes on from CAVWXY010000009.1 coordinate 123,502, forward strand.
GGTGGCCGCCGACCAGACCTTCAAGGACGCGGTCGGGGAGGCGCTCCGCAAGCGTGCCGGCGTGCGGGCCTGGATCGAGCACGGCGGCAGCGTCGAGGCGGCCATCGCAGGGCTGTGCGGGGTGCTCGGTATCGGCACCGACGAGACCATCGAACAGCTCGAGAGCGAGATCGCGGACGGGCCTCTGATGCCGGTATCGCAATGGGCCGCCGCTGCGGCGACGCTGGGGCGGGGCTCGAAGCTCGATCAGGAACAGGCGCGTCGCCTCCTCGCCGCCCTCGGGTCGTCCGGTCCGGAACGCGTCGACACCTATCTTCAGCTGTTTCTCACGGGCAAATTCGAGCCGCGCGACCGCCTGGTGACCAAGGCCATCGAGACCTGCGATCCGCAGCTCGCCGGCCGCCTCTGCGACGAACGTGCGCGCATCCTCCCGCTGGTGGAACGCCGCAAGGCCCTCGCCTGCCGCGATCGCACGGCGGCGCTGATCACCATCGCAGACGCGGTCATTTCTCGCTATCGGTCGGCCAAGGACCGGCGCGGGTTGCTCGACTACGACGACCTGATCGACAGGACGCTGGCCTTGCTCGGCGAGGAGCGGGCCGCCTGGGTGCACTACAAGCTCGATCGCGGCATCGACCACGTGCTGATCGACGAAGCCCAGGACACGAGCCCGAAACAGTGGGAGATCGTCCGGCGACTTACGGCCGAGTTCTTCGCCGGTGCCGGCGCACGCAATGTCAGGCGCACGATTTTCGCCGTCGGCGACGAGAAGCAATCGATCTTTTCGTTTCAGGGCGCGGCGCCGCGTGAATTCGAGGTGATGCGTCGCGCTTTCGATACGTGGTCGAAAGCCGTGGCGCACGACTTCCGCTACGTGCGTTTCCGCCATTCGTTCCGCTCCGGCCCGAACGTGCTCGCGGCCGTCGACAGCGTCTTTGCGCGACCCGAGGCCTTCGCCGGCCTGTCGGCGGACGCGGTCAAGACCGTGCACGAGCCGCTTCCCGACGCCGCACCGGGCATGGTCGAGATCTGGGAGACGACCAAGCCCAAGGACAAGCGCGAGATCGAAGCCTGGGACGCGCCCTTCGACGAACTGACCGAGACCAGCCCGCAGGTGCGGTTGGCGGCCAGGATCGCGAAGAACGTCAAGCTTTGGCTGGCGCGCGGGGCGCGCGCCGGCGACGTGCTGGTGCTCGTGCGCCAGCGGGGGCCGCTGTTCGAAGCGATCATCCGATCGCTGAAGGATTTACACATCCCGGTCGCCGGCGCCGACCGGTTGGTGCTGACCGAGCATATCGCCGTGATGGATTTGATGGCGCTCGCCGACGCGCTCCTGCTGCCGGACGACGATCTCGCGCTTGCGACAGTGCTCAAGAGCCCGCTGTTCGACTTGGATGACGCCGACCTGTTCGAGATCGCTTGGGAACGCAAAGGCTCCTTGCGCGCGGCGTTGCGGGCGAAAGCGCATCTGCAACCGCGTTTCGCCGACGTGGCAGGCAAGCTCGACCGCTTCGCCTCGTGGGCGCGGCAGATGCCGTTCGCCTTCTATGCGCGCGTGCTCGGCGCCGAAGGCGGGCGCAGACGCTTCCTCGCGCGTCTCGGCCACGAGGCCGAGGACGCGCTCGACGAGTTCCTCAATCTCGCGCTCGAATATGAGCGCCGCCGTACGCCGTCGCTGCAAGGCTTCATCGCCTGGTTGCGCACCGCCCGTACCGACGTGAAACGTGACATGGAGATCACCCGCGACGAGGTGCGGGTGATGACGGTGCACGGCGCCAAAGGCTTGGAGGCGCCGGTCGTCGTCCTGGCCGATACCACGACGGAGCCGGCGGGGCCGGTGCAGCGGCAAGCGCGGCTCGTCGCTCTTGCCGATGCTGCGCCGCATTCGCCCCCCGGCTGCCTGGCCTGGATCGCAGCGCGCACAACCGACACCCCGTCGCTCACCGCGGCGCGCGAACGCATGCGCCGTGAGGCCGCCGAAGAACACCGGCGGCTTCTCTACGTCGCCATGACGCGTGCCATCGACCGACTCGTCATCTGCGGCGCAGAAGGTGAGCGCGGGCGGCCCGAGGGCTGCTGGTGGGACCTGGTGTTCGCGGCATTGCAGCCGCCGGTCTCGGTCGAGGAACCAGCCGACGACGGCGACGGCACCGTTTGGCGCTACCGCAAGGTCCCGCCCCGCGCCGACGAGGCGGTGTCGCGGGCGGCCACCACGCCCGCAGCCCAGGCGCGCCCGTCCTGGCTCGACCGCGACGCGCCCGCCGACCAGCCGGCTCGGCTGCTGTCGCCTGCGAGCGCCTACGACGAAACGACGCTAGGGCGCGCCTCGGCCGCAGGCGGCGGCGCCGAGCGCGACAAGGCGCGCACACGCGGCGTGCTGATGCACCGTCTCCTGCAGGCGCTGCCCGACATCCCGAAAGCGGCGCGGGCCGAGGCAGCCCGCCGGCACCTCGCACGAGCGGGGACCGCGTTCAGCGCGCAGGAGCGCGAGGTCATGTGCGAGCAAATTCGCGGACTGCTCGAGGATCCCTCCTTCTCGCAACTCTTTCTGGCCGGCAGTCGGGCCGAGGTCCCGATCGTGGGGCGTCTCGACGGCGGCAGGCTTGCAATCTCCGGTCAGGTGGACCGCCTGGTGGTCACCGATGGTTCGGTGCTGATCGCCGACTACAAGACCAATCGTCCGGCGCCGCGGCGGGTCGAGGACGTGCCGAAAGCCTATGTGACCCAGCTCGCGTTGTACCGCGCCGTGCTCGGACGACTATATCCCGAGAAGATCGTTCGTGCTGCTCTTATCTGGACTGATGTGCCTGATCTCATGGAGATTTCGGCCGCGGGCCTGGACGCGGCATTCGCCGCCGTCACCTCGACGTGAAGCCGCCTTGACGCTGTCCGACCGCGTCCATAGGTTCGGCCTCCGATGCGAGGCGCTTCGCCTCAGCCAGCAGCAACGAGGTTCCCATGGCCGTCGGCAAAGTTTCGGATGCCACTTTCGAATCCGAGGTGTTGAAGGCGACCGGTCCGGTCGTAGTGGACTTCTGGGCCGAATGGTGCGGCCCGTGCCGGATGATCGCCCCGGCACTCGAGGAGATCGCGGGGACGCTCAACGGCAAGGTGAAGATCGTCAAGCTCAACGTGGACGAGAACCCGCACACCGCCGCCAAGTACGGCATCCAGTCGATCCCGACCCTGATGATCTTCAAGGGAGGCCAGCTGGCCTCGCGTCAGATCGGCGCCGCGCCGAAGCAGAAGCTGGAGCAGTGGATCACCACGGCGGTGTGACGCCGCCTCGTCTCATCCATGGTGCATGCCACGCGCGCGGACAGGTCGACCGGCTCTTGTGAGCTGGCGCGATCCCAGCCGCCCTTGATCGCGGCGACCCGTGGCGGAATTTACCGAAGATGGCCGGCCGAAATGCCGGCCATTCGCGTTATGACTTCGGTGTCCCTGCCGATGCCCGGGCGCCGGATCGCCATTGTTGGCACTCATGGTACTTGCGCTGCGTCCGCCACTCCTGCCGATGGAAGCCCGGTCGGTCGATGCCATCCCGGCCGGGAAGGAATGGCAGTACGAGCCGAAATGGGACGGCTTCCGTTGCCTCCTGTTCCGCGACGGTCGCAAGGTCGAGCTGCAATCGAAGTCGGGCCAGCCGCTCACACGCTATTTTCCCGAACTCGTCGAGGCCGCGCTCGGCGTCGCAGCCGCCGAATTCGTTCTCGACGGCGAGATCGTCATTCCCGCAGGCGGCACGTTCTCCTTCGATGACCTGCTGCAACGCATCCATCCGGCGCAGAGCCGGGTGCATCGGCTCGCGGTGGAGACGCCGGCGCTGCTCATCGTCTTCGATCTCCTGCTCGGCGCGGACGGCAAGGCGCTGCTCGACCGACCATTGTGCGAACGCCGGCGAAAGCTCGAAGCGTTCGCACGCGAGCACTTGCACGCCGCGGCGCGCATCCGATTGTCGCCCGCGACCACGCAGCTCGGTGCGGCCAAACGCTGGCTCGAGCGCGTCGGCGCGACCCTCGACGGCATCATCGCCAAGCGGCGCGACGTCGAATACCGGTCGGCAGACCGCAGCGGCATGCAGAAGATCAAGAGCTATCGCAGCGCCGACTGCGTGGTCGGCGGCTTCCGCTACAATGAGGGCAGGCCGGTCGTAGGCTCGCTGCTGCTCGGGCTCTACGATGCCGACGGCCTCCTCCATCACGTCGGCTTCACCTCCACGATCAAGCGCGACGACAAGCCGGCGCTCACCAAGAAACTCGAAAACCTGGTCGCGCCGCCCGGCTTCACCGGCAACGCGCCGGGCGGACCCAGCCGCTGGTCGACCAAACGCTCGGGCGAGTGGAAACCGCTGCGCCCCAAACTCGTGGTCGAGGTCTGCTACGACCATTTCACGGGAGAGCGCTTCCGCCACGGCACCAAGCTGTTGCGATGGCGCCCCGACAAATCGCCGAAACAGTGCACCATGGAGCAGGTAAAGCAGAAGAAGGCGGACTTGATGAAGCTGTTGAAGTGACGACGTCTCCGCCCGACTACAGCGGCGGCGTGCCGTTCGTGCCGAGCACCGCACCTGCGAGATAGAGCGATCCGGTGATGAGGATGCGTGGCGCCGGATCGAGATCGAAGCAGCGGATCGCCGCGAGCGCCGCCTCGAGGTCGGCGCTGTGCTGCGCCGGAATGCCGACCGCGCGCGCGACGGCGGCGATCCTGTCAGCGGAGTAGCTCTTTTCCTGATGGGGGATGGGCACTGCCACGACGCGACGAGCGAGCCCGGCAAAATTGCGCAAGAAGCTCTCGCAGTCCTTGGTCGAAAGCATGCCCACCACGAGCACCAGCGGACGCGACACCCGCTCCTCGAGATCGGCCAGTGCGCTGGCGATCGCCCGCCCGCCGTCTGCATTGTGACCACCGTCGAGCCAGAGCTCGCCGCCCGGCGGCGCGAGCGCCAAAAGCCGGCCTTGCGAGAGGCGCTGCATCCGCGCCGGCCACTCGGCTTTGGCGATCCCGGTCTCGAACGAGACCGGCGGCAGCTTCAGGGAATCGACCGCGCGCAATGCGGCGATGGCGACGCCGGCATTCTCGAACTGATGGCGGCCGTAGAGCTTCGGCGGCGGTAGGTCGAGCAAGCCTGCGTCGTCCTGATAAACCAGCCGACCGCGCTCCTCGGTCGCCGTCCAGTCCTCGCCGGCAATCCTGATCGGGGCCTTGACGCGCCCGGCCTGGCGCTCGATCGCCAGCAGCGCCTCGCGCGGCTGCGCCGCCACGATCGCCGGCACTCCGGGCTTGAGAATTCCCGCCTTCTCCGCCGCGATCTTGCCGACCGTATCACCGAGATGCTCGGCATGGTCGAAGGACACCGGGGTGACCACCGCGGCCAGCGGGCGATCGACGATGTTGGTCGCATCGAGCCGTCCGCCCATCCCGACTTCGAGCAGGAGTACATCGGCCGCATTGCGCGCGAACAGCAGGAGGCCGGCCGCGGTCGTGATCTCGAACACCGTGATCGGCGCGCCGGCATTGATGCGCTCGCATTCGTTGAGCGCGTCGCCGAGTTCTTCGTCCGACACGAAGCGCCCCTCGCCCGCGGCGGCGAGACGAAAGCGCTCATTGAAGCGCACGAGATGCGGCGAGGTATAGGCGTGCACGCGCAGCCCTGCCGCCTCCAGAATCGCGCGCATGAACGCGATGGTCGAACCCTTCCCGTTGGTGCCCGCCACATGGATTACCGGCGGCAATCGCTGCTCCGGATGGTCGAGGGCTGCGAGGATGCGTCGCATTCGATCGAGCGAAAGATCGATTCGCTTCGGATGCAGCGCGGTGAGCCGCGCGACGATGGCATCGATGTGGGTCATGCGTATCCGTCTGCAAATCTCTCCCCGCCGGGCCTGCGACCGGCGGAACCCAAGAGCTCGATTCGATTATATCGTGAACTGGCGCCGATCACGGCTCCCGCTTGCCCGGAAGGAGGCCGTCACGCCGGCGCGGCGACCGGCAAGTTCTCCGGCGGCGCCTGGGTCTTCGTCAACAGCCGGCACAGATTGGCAACCGTCGGCCGCAGGTGCCGGCGATGGACCACCATATCGATCATGCCGTGCTCCCTCAGATACTCGGCACGTTGAAAGCCTTCGGGCAGTTTTTCGCGGATGGTCTGCTCGATGACGCGCGGCCCGGCAAAGCCGATGAGCGCGCCCGGCTCCGCGATGTGGACGTCGCCAAGCATCGCGTAGGAGGCGGTGACGCCGCCGGTCGTCGGATTGGTCAACACGACGATGTACGGCTTCCTCGCCTCGCGCAGCATTTGCACCGCGATTGTGGTGCGGGGCAGCTGCATCAGTGACAGAATCCCCTCCTGCATGCGCGCGCCGCCGGAAGCCGCGAACATGATGAAGGGTGTTCCCTTGTCCACCGCAGTCTCGAGACCCCTGATCACCGCTTCGCCGGCAGCCATGCCGAGCGAGCCCCCCATGAAGTCGAAATCCTGCACGCCGATGACAACCGGCAATCCTTCGAGCTTGCCGAAACCGAGCTTGATGGCGTCGTTAGTGCCCGTCTTGCCGCGCGCATCCTTGAGCCGGTCGACGTAACGCCGCTCGTCGCGGAACTTGAGCGGATCGAGGACGACCGCCGGTATCGCGACGTCGAACCAAGTTTCATTGTCGAACATCGATTTGAGCCGTGCCATCGCCCCCATGCGCATGTGATAGTTGGAGCCGGGGATGACGAACTGGTTCGCTTCCACGTCCTTGTAGAACACGAGTTGCCCGGTCTCCGGGCATTTGATCCACAGATTTTCCGGCGTGTCGCGGCGGGCAAAGTAGTTGCGGATTTTCGGCCGCACGACGTTGGAGATCCAGTTCATGCGTGGCAGCCTTCTCTAGGGTCGTTCCGGCCGCGGCCCGTGCTCGTCCGTTTATATGGAGGGCCCGCTCTGCCCTGGCAACTCCATCGCGCCTGCAGCAAAGCTCGAGCTCAGGCCGACCTGCGGTGCGGCGGCTTGATCGCGAAGCCGAATGCGCGATCGCCGTCGAAGAGCGTGGGCGTTCCGCCCGGTCGCGCACTTTCGATGGTGAGCAGGCGGAGCTTCGTCGTGACGCCGCCGTTGGCGGAAAAGCCCCCGACCTTGCCGCCGGCCGCGAGCACGCGATGACACGGCACGATGATGGGAAACGGGTTGCGCCCGAGTGCTTGCCCCACCTCGCGTGCCAGATCGCGTGCGCCCAGGCGCGCGGCGATCTGTCCGTACGACAATGTCGCCCCGGAAGGGATGGTACGCGCGACCGCGTAGACGCGGCGGTCGAACTCGGGCACGCGTTCCATGTCGAGCGCGATCGCAGAAAGATCGCGCGCCTCGCCACGCAAAAGCGCGACGATGCCGTCGATAGCGCCCTGCACCTCCGGCGGCGGCGACGCCTCGCACGCCTGCGGGCACCGCCGAGCGAGGCGTGCGCGGGTCTGGCGCTCGTGCGCCTCCGGCAATTGCACGCCGATCACGCGCCCGCCGTTCCACGCGATGCCGCAGCGCCCTATGGCGGTATCGAAGAGTGCAATGCCGTGTTCCATCATGGTGGCGCCATTATAGCACCCGTCGTGAGGTCGGGCGTCCCGGATCTTGCGTGCTATTTGCGCTTGCGCAGCCTGCAGCCTTGCCTGCGGGTCAACCCTGTACGGGCCGCGCCGACGTGTTGGTGCGGGCATTGCGCACCCCGCGGGCGAGCTCGGCGACCAGGTTGACGACCACGGTCACGGTTTTCGCCGTCGCCTTGCCGCCGGGATCGAGGCTGGCCTTGAGCGCGTTCACGAGCGCCGACCCGACCACGACGCCATCGGCTCCCGACGCGATCATACCCGCCTGCCCGGCCGTGCGCACACCGAAGCCGACCGCCACCGGCAGGCCGGTATGGCGCTTGATGCGGGAGACCGCAGCGATGACCTGCGCGGGATCGGGCGTCGCCGCGCCGGTGATCCCGGTGACCGACACGTAATAGACGAACCCCGACGTGTTCGCGAGCACGGCCGGCAGGCGCTTGTCGTCGGTCGTCGGGGTCGCCAGACGGATGAAATTGAGTCCGGCCTTGAGCGCCGGCAGGCAGAGTTCCGCATCCTCCTCCGGCGGAAGGTCGACCACGATGAGACCGTCCACGCCGGCGGACTTCGCGGCCTCGAGAAAACGGTCGACGCCGTAGACATAAATCGGATTGTAGTAGCCCATCAGAACCACCGGCGTCCGATCGTCGGTGTCGCGGAAGGCGCTTACCATGTCCAGCGTTCTTGCCAGCGTCTGGCCGGCCTTGAGCGCGCGCTGCGACGACAACTGGATCGCCGGGCCGTCCGCCATCGGATCGGTGAAGGGCATGCCGAGCTCGATCATGTCAGCGCCCGCCGCCGGAAGCGCACGGAGCAGAGCGAGCGAGGTCTCCGGGTCGGGATCGCCGGCGGTAACGAAGGTCACGAGCGCGGCACGGCCTTCCCGCGTCAGCTCGGCGAAGCGGCGATCGATGCGCGTTGCCATCGGTTACGGACTGCGGCGCTCGATGGTCAATTGGGCAGCCCCTTGCGCCCGCGCTCGCGCATCGCCGCGAGACGGACATTGATGGTCCCCAGCATCAATATCACGATCGAGCCGATGAATTGCACCCATTCCTTCTGCTCCAGAATCGGCCCGGGCGCGAACAGGCGGACCCGAAGGAAATAGGCGATATAGGCCGCCGACACGACGATCAAAATCCAGCCGACGAGTTTTTGCCGGCTGATCACGGGCCACCGCGGCCGAAGCTAGAGTTCATGCGCCGTGCCGTTCCAGATAATCCGCCACGCTGGCGAGGTCCTTGTCGCCGCGACCCGACAGGTTCACCACCATCAGGTGATCTTTCGGCCTTGCGGGCGCGAGATCCATCACGCGTGCCAGCGCGTGGGCCGGCTCGAGCGCTGGGATGATTCCCTCGAGCCGGGAGCAGAGCTGGAACGCCGCCAAGGCCTCCTCGTCCGTCGCCGAAAGATATTTCACCCGCCCGATGTCGTTGAGCCAGGCGTGCTCTGGGCCGATGCCGGGGTAATCGAGACCAGCGGAGATCGAATGCGCCTCGTTGATCTGCCCGTCCGCGTCCATCAGCAGATAAGTGCGATTGCCGTGCAACACGCCCGGCCGGCCGCCGGCGATCGAGGCCGCGTGCAGACCGGTCGCCAACCCGTGACCCGCCGCCTCCACGCCGTAGATTTCGACTTGCGCGTCGTCGAGGAAAGGATGGAACAGCCCCATCGCATTCGAGCCGCCACCGATGCAGGCAATCAGCGAATCGGGCAGCCGTCCTTCGGCCGCCAGCATCTGCCCGCGCGTTTCGTCGCCGATGATGCACTGGAAGTCGCGCACCATCATAGGATAGGGGTGCGGCCCGGCGACCGTGCCGATGCAGTAGAACGTGTCGGCGACATTCGTGACCCAGTCGCGCAACGCCTCGTTCATGGCGTCCTTGAGCGTTTTCGAGCCCGACTCGACCGGACGGACCTCGGCGCCCAACGCCTTCATGCGCAGCACGTTCGGCTTCTGCCGCTCGACATCGACCACACCCATATAGACGATGCATTGCAGCCCGAACTTCGCGCACATCGTCGCGGTGGCGACGCCGTGCATGCCGGCGCCGGTCTCGGCGATCACGCGCGACTTGCCCATGCGGCGCGCCAGCAGGATCTGACCCAGCACGTTGTTGACCTTGTGCGCACCGGTGTGGTTGAGGTCTTCGCGCTTGAGGTAGATCTTCGCTCCGCCCGTGCCGCCTTTGGCGGCGGATGCCTCCCGCAGATGCTCGGTCATGCGTGCGGCGAAATAGAGCGGTGATGGCCGGCCGACATAGTCCTTGAGATAGCCGCTCATCTCGCGGCGAAAGATGGGATCATCCTTCGCGTCCGCGTAGGCCTTTTCCAACTCCAGGATGAGCGGCATGAGCGTCTCGGCAACGAAACGCCCGCCATAGAGACCGAAATGGCCGCCTTCGTCGGGCCCGATGCGGAACGAATTGGGCTGCTGGACAGTCATGCGTTGCTCAGCATTCTGTTCGATGCGGCGAGCATGCTCGCCGCGTCGCGTGCCGCCCCGATGAAGGCTCGGATCTTGTCGAGATCCTTCTCGCCGAGTGCGCGCTCGACGCCCGAGGAGACGTCGACGCCGGGCGCGCCGGTGATGCGCAGCGCCTCCGCGACGTTGCCGGCATCGAGCCCCCCGACAGCATGAATGGCACGCCGGCCGCGAGATTCTCGAGGATCCGCCAGTCGAAGCTCTTGCCGAGGCCGCCGGGACGCGTCGCCGCGCGCGGGGCGCGCGCGTCGAAGATCAGACGATCCGCGGCGGCGTCGTAGCGGCGGATTGCCGCGAGATCGGTCCGCTCCGCGATCGGCAGCGCCTTCATCACCGGAAGCCCGAACCGCGTGCGCACCGCGACGACCCGGTCCGGCGTCTCAGCGCCGTGGAGTTGCAGCATGTCGGGCACGAGCGCCTCGACGCTGGCGGCGAGCTGATCGTCGCCGGCATCGACGGAGAGCGCGACCTTGATCGCCCTGCCCCGCACGCGCTCGCCGAGCGCGCGGGCGGACGCGAGGCCGACATTGCGCGGCGAGGCGGTAAAGAAGACGAATCCGACCATGTCGGCGCCGGCATCGAGCGCCGCATCGAGCGCCTCGGGCGTCGTCAGGCCGCAAATCTTGATCACGACGGGCATGGCCGCGGGTTCCTCAAGCGCGGTTCTACATCGGGCCCGGCGGTTTGTCTCGCCTCCACAAGCTGCTGATCTACAGGGAGAATTATCAAGGTTCAGGCGGCGGGCGGCGGAATGGTGAGCCGTCGCGTCTCGGCCGACGGCGCGGAGTCGGGAACGAACTCGGCCGGTCCCAGCCGCCGGCGCAGGCGCTCGACCTCCGCCCGCAACTCGCGCGTTTGCGCATCGGCGAGCCGGGCCGCGCGGCGCCACTTGCCCTGCCTGACCCACGCCGCGACCCCGCCGATCACGACACCGCCGATCAGCAGGAGCAGCATCAGCTGGTAGAGCGGCAGCGCGCGAGCCATGGCGGGATGGATCTGATCGAAAGGATCGAAGGAGACGAGGACGGGTTGACGGTTAGCCACCGCCAAGGCGATGACCACAATGGCGAGCGTGACGAGGATCAGCACCGTGACGATCTTGCGGGCCATGGCAAAACTTCGCGCGACCGAACTCTAGGCGTCCTGGCGGTTGAGCCGCTCGCGCATTTCCTTCCCAGTCTTGAAAAACGGCACCGCTTTCTTCTCTACGGAGACGTGGGCGCCGGTGCGCGGATTGCGTCCGGTGCGGGCCGGACAATTCTTGACGGAGAATGCACCGAAGCCGCGCAGCTCGACGCGGTCGCCACGCGCCATCGCCGCAACGATCTCGCCCAAGATGGCGTTGACGATGTTCTCGACGTCGCGCTGGTAAAGATGCGGGTTCTGCGACGAGATGCGCTGCACGAGCTCGGATTTGATCATCGCTGCTGCCGTCCCGAAAGCCGAGCGGACCAACCGCTCCGCCGCTAATTCGCGGTCGGAGGGTGCCAAAGGGCCAAGAGTCCGTCAAGGTTGAGACGCTCGATCGCCTGCACCGCGCCCCATTCCTCGAAACGCCGAGCGAGCGAGCCCAGCCCCACCGCGTCGAGGGTCGCGATCACGGCCGTATGCAGGAACGGCAGGTCGCCGAACCGGGCGCGCAGGCGATAGTCCCGCACCGGTGTGTTGGGATCGATCTTCTTCTCCTTTGCCAGCCAGGCGAGCGCGGTCTTCTCGTCGCCGATCTCGTCGACCAGCTTGAGCGCGAGGCCCTGGCGTCCGGTGAAGACGCGGCCGTCTGTCACCCGCTCCAAGGTTGCATCGTCGAGGTGACGGCGCGCTTTGACCATGCTCTTGAACCACGCATAGGCGTCCGACACGATCGAACTCGACGGCGGCGCGCGCCTCGGGCGAGGTCGGCTCGAAACCGTTTGGGGCCGCCTTGAGCGGCGACGACTTGATTTCCTCGATCTTGATCCCGAGCGTCTTCAAGAGATCGGCCACGTTGGGATATTGAAACAGCACTCCGATCGAGCCCACCAACGAGGTTTCCAACGCGATGATATGGTCGGCCGCCAGCGCAGTGATATAGCCGCCCGACGCCGCCAGCCCGTCGACCACGACGACGAGCGGCTTCTTCTCCTTGAGCCGCATCAAGGAGTCGTGCAGTTCCTCGGAGCCGGACGTGGTGCCGCCAGGACTGTTGACGTGCACGATCACCGCCCGAGCGCGCGACTTTCCGAGACGCTCCAGCGCCTCGACCCGTTCCTGGTCGTTGCGGATGAGGCCGTTGATGCTGATGCGCGCGATCGATCCGCCCGGCTGCCCCGTCAGCACACCGGTGCCAGGGAGGCGCAACGCGGCGCCGATCGCGACAACGGCGCAAATGGCGATGAGGATCGCGAACAGGCGCCAGAAGGTGAGCTTGCGCCGCATCCGGCGGCGATCGACGATGGTATCGGCATCGAGCGACATGGCTCATCTCCTGACGGGGTCGGACGCGAGAGTGCCGCCGTCCGCAGCCTTGGTCAATGACACGCAGGAAGCCGTCGCAATTGTGGCAACTGCGCGCGCAACCGCATCGGCTCGCTTGACTTCATGGGCACAGCGCGCCGCCCGGACTTTGGGTTGGCGCAACCGGCGCCGCTGCGATTTCTTGCCGCGGGGCAGCAACCCAACATCGCGCGCATGCGTATCGGGTTGCCTGCGGCGCCACGAGCCTGCGAGCGCGCCGTCTTTGACGGGCGCGCTCCAAGCCACGCCCGCGCTACTCCTTCTTCTCGGCCGGCTTCTCCGTTGCACGCTTGAGCGCGGTACCGAGAATGTCGCCGAGCGTCGCGCCGGAATCGGAGGAACCGTATTGGGCGATCGCCTCCTTCTCTTCCGCCACCTCGAGCGCCTTGATCGAGACTTGCACCTTGTGGGCGCGGCGATCGAACTGGATGATCCGGGCGTCGACCTTCTGTCCGACCGCGAAACGCTCCGGCCGCTGCTCGCCGCGATCGCGTGCCAGCTCCGAGCGCTTGATGAAAGTGGTGAGATCGCTGCCGACGATCTTGACCTCGATCCCGGCCTCCTTCACCTCGATCACTTCGCAGGTGACGACCGAGCCCTTCTTGAGGTCGCCGGCCGTGTCCATGGGGTCGCCCTCGAGCTGCTTGATCCCGAGCGAGATGCGCTCCTTCTCGACGTCGACGTCGAGCACCTTGGCCTTGACCCTGTCGCCTTTCTTGTACTCCTCGATCACCTGCTCGCCCGGCCGCTTCCAGTCCAGGTCGGAGAGGTGGACCATGCCGTCGACGTCGCCGTCGAGACCGAGGAACAGCCCGAACTCGGTCTTGTTCTTGACTTCGCCCTCGATCATCGTCCCGGGCGGATATTTCTCGACGAAGACCTCCCACGGATTGCGCATGGTCTGCTTGAGGCCGAGCGAGATGCGGCGCTTGACCGGATCGACCTCGAGGATCTGCACGTCCACCTCTTGCGAGGTGGAGACGATCTTGCCGGGATGCACGTTCTTCTTGGTCCATGACATCTCGGAGACGTGGATGAGGCCTTCGATGCCGGGCTCGAGCTCCACGAATGCCCCATAGTCTGTGATGTTGGTGACGCGGCCCTTGAAGCGCGTCCCGACCGGATACTTCGCCTCGATGCCCTGCCAGGGATCGTCCTGCAGCTGCTTCATGCCGAGCGAGATGCGATGGGTCTCGTGGTTGATCTTGATGATCTTGACCTTCACCTGCTGGCCGATATTGAGCACTTCGGTCGGATGATTGACGCGTCGCCATGCGATGTCGGTGACGTGCAGGAGGCCGTCGATGCCGCCGAGATCCACGAACGCGCCGTAATCGGTGATGTTCTTGACCACGCCGTCGATGACCTGACCCTCTTCGAGATTCTGCACCAGCTCCTGGCGCTGCTCGGCGCGCGTCTCTTCAAGCACGGTGCGGCGCGAGACCACGATGTTGCCGCGGCGGCGATCCATCTTCAGGATTTGGAAGGGCTGGGGCTGGTTCATCAGCGGCGACACGTCGCGGATCGGCCGGATATCGACCTGGCTGCGCGGCAGGAACGCCACCGCGCCGTCGAGATCGACGGTAAAGCCGCCCTTGACCTGGTTGAAGATGACGCCCTGGACCTTTTCGTTGCTGTTGAAGGCCTTTTCGAGCTTGCCCCAGCTCTCCTCGCGCCGCGCCTTGTCCCTGGAGAGGACGGCTTCGCCCAGGGCGTTCTCCACCCGCTCGAGATAAACCTCGACCGTGTCGCCGACCTTGATCTCCGCCGCCCGGCCCGGTCCTGCGAATTCGCGCAACGCGACGCGTCCCTCGGTCTTGGCTCCGACGTCGATGACGGCCAGATCCTTCTCGATCCCGACTACGGTTCCCTTGACGACGGCGCCCTCCTGCGGACTGCCCTGGGCGAAGGACTCTTCGAGCATCGCCGCGAAATCTTCACGCGACGGTGCAGCTGAACTGGTGGCGGTGGCCATGAACTCTCCTTGGTAGCGGTTGATGCCGGATGGCGACTGCTGGCGCGCCGGGCGCAGGAGCCGAACGTCCCGTGGACCTTCGGCAACCGCCGGCGAACCGGGTGACGCGGGCGGCGCAAGCTTGCCTGCGTGCCAGCAACCCGGCCCGATGACCCAGCGCATCGAAACGGTGGTTCAGATCCGGCGCGCCGTCCCGAGAAGCGGGCGGAGCAGGCTCATCCTCCAACGACGGAAGCACGGTCAGCCGCGCTTCCGGCCTGCTCGGACGGCTTCGACAATGTCGACGGCGGCCCGGAATGCGGCGTCTATATCCAAATGCGTGGTGTCGAGCAAGTGCGCGTCCGGCGCCGCTTTCAGGGGCGCCACCTCGCGGCTCGTATCGCGCTCGTCCCGGCGCCGGATATCGGCCAGCACGTCGGCCTCGCTCGCGCTGTTGTTACCCGCGCATCCCAGTTCGGCGGCGCGCCGGCGGGCGCGGGCGTCGGCACTGGCGGTGACGAAGATCTTCACGTCCGCATCGGGAAAGATCACGGTCCCGATGTCGCGGCCGTCGAGCACGGCGCCGGGCAACGCCCGTCCGAAATTGCGTTGAAATGCGAGGAGTGCCGCGCGCACCTCGGGGATGGCCGAGATCAGCGAAGCGGCCTCGCCGATCGCCTGGCGCTTGAGCGCCGGCTCGTCGAAGCTGTCGGGATCAAGCGCCCCGGCCGCCGCCAGCGCGCGGGCACGATCGGCGGGCGAATGGCCGGCGTCGAGGACCGCCTTCGCCACCGCGCGGTAGATCAGGCCGGTATCAAGATGCCGCAGGCCGTAATGCGCGGCGAGCCGCTTGCCCAACGTCCCCTTGCCGGAGGCCGCCGGCCCGTCGATGGCAATGATCATGAAAGATCGGCCCCCAGCGCGCCCATCATGGGCGCGAAGCCGGGGAAGCTGGTCGCGATGAAGCCGGCGTCGTCGACCCGCACCGGGTGATCGCTCGCCAGCCCCATGACTAGAAACGCCATGGCGATGCGGTGATCCATGTGGGTCGACACCGTGCCGCCGCCGGGCGCCCGCCCTCTGCCATGCACGATGAGATCATCGCCGTCGATCTCGACCGCGATGCCGTTGGCCTTGAGGCCGTCGGCGACGGCAGCGAGCCGATCGGATTCCTTGACGCGCAATTCCTTGAGCCCGCGCATCACCGTGGTGCCCTCGGCGAAGCTCGCCGCCACCGCCAGCACCGGATATTCGTCGATCATCGACGGCGCGCGCGCTGCCGGTACATCGACCCCGCGCAAGGCCCGCGCCCGCACCCGGAAATCCGCCATCTCTTCGCCGCCGTCGCCGCGCAGCTCGAGCGCCTCGATATCGGCACCCATGTCGCGCAAGGTCGCGATCAATCCGGTGCGCAGCGAATTGGTCATGACGTCGGTGAGGATGACCTCCGAGCCCGGCACGATCGCCGCCGCGACCATCGGGAAGGCCGCCGAGGACGGGTCGGCGGGAACAACGACAGGCGCCGGGACGAGCTCGGGCTCACCCTTGACCGTGATCTTGCGGCCCTCGGCCCCCTCGACCTCGATCCTGACCTGAGCGCCGAAATGCCCGAGCAGTCGCTCGGTGTGGTCGCGGCTGGCTTCGCTTTCGATGACCGTCGTTTCGCCCGGCGCGGCCAGCCCGGCGAGCAACACCGCCGATTTGATCTGGGCCGAAGGCACCGGTGTGCGATAGACGACCGGGATGGGATCGCGCGCGCCCGCGAGCGTCAGCGGCAGGCGACCGCCGTCGGTGGCGCGCACCGCCCGCGCGCCGATCAGCGTGACGGGATCGAGAATCCGCTGCATCGGCCGCTTGCGCAGGCTGGCGTCGCCGTCGAACGTCGCGGTGATGGGACAGCCGGCGACGGCGCCCATGACAAGACGGCAGCCGGTGCCGGAATTGCCGAAGTCGAGCACGCCACGGGGCTCGCGGAAGCCGCCGACGCCGACGCCGTGAACGCGCCACGCGCCTTCGCCGGTGCGCTCGACCACGGCGCCCAGCGCCCGCATGGCCTTGGCGGTGTTGATCACATCCTCGCCCTCGAGCAGCCCAGAGATGCG
This sequence comes from uncultured Alphaproteobacteria bacterium, assembly GCA_963758945.1. Taxonomy (GTDB): domain Bacteria; phylum Pseudomonadota; class Alphaproteobacteria; order Rhizobiales; family Xanthobacteraceae; genus VAZQ01. Next base: position 140,120 of record CAVWXY010000009.1, read on the forward strand.
CGTTTCCCCGACTGCGAGCGCGCCAAAGATCAGGGCGCGGTGCGAGATCGACTTGTCGCCGGGCACGCGCACGCGGCCCTTGAGAGCGCCGGCACGGCGCGCGGTGAGTGGGGATGGAGCGGCGTGGTCCACGTGCGTCTCGGCTTGCTGGGACGGCGCTCTCTAGCATGGGGTCGAGAGGGCGTCATCCCGCCAGGCCCGGCGTGAAATGGAGGCAGGGAGGGACCGACGGAAGCCGGCCGGACGCTATTGACACTGGCATCCCAACTCGCCAAGTGAACATCCCGATTTCCGACCCCGCTCAAGGAACCCGCACCGTGGCCAAACCCGAGCTCGGCACCAAGCGCCTCTGCGGCAATTGCGGCGCGAAATTCTACGATCTCAGCAAGGACCCGATCGTTTGCCCAAAGTGCCAAACGGTGCTGGAGCTCGCCGCGGTGAGCACACGGGCGCGACCGGAGGCCGCGGCGGTGCGCGCAGCCGCGCCCGCGCCTGAAGAGGAAGTCGCCGCGCCCGAGGTCGCCGATGCCGAATTCGTCTCGCTCGAGGAGGCGGACGCGGAAGCCCAAGGCAAGAAGGCCGGCGATGCCGAGGCGATCGAAGGCGCCGAGGACGAGGTCGAGATCGAAGACGAAGGCATGGACGACGCCACCTTCATCGAGGAGCAGGAGGAAGGCGACGAAGACGTCACCGACATCATCGGCGACGTCGACGACGAGGAGGAAAGCTGACGAGCGGTCATATGCCCGGGTCCGCCGCTGCGGCACGGCCGCGTGCTGGCCAGGGTACCGCCGGCTCGCTACAATTCATATCTAAGTTTCGGACGCGATCGTCCCGACATCGCGTCTCGCGTGGGGCCATAGCTCAGTTGGGAGAGCGCTTGAATGGCATTCAAGAGGTCAGGGGTTCGACTCCCCTTGGCTCCACCAAATCTGTTTTGAACCACCCAAAGACCGAGTAACGGTCGCCGAAAGTCCTTTGCCCAAATTGCTTCGCCGATCGCATTGCAGAGCACATCAAGAAGGCGAGTTCTTGATCGCCTTCTGCACTGGGCGAGTGTCGCCGGCACGCCGCGCAGCACCCTCACACATACTTCAAGGTCGTGAACATGCCGGCCTCGAGGTGATAGAGCAGGTGGCAGTGCAGCGCCCACAGCCCCGGATTGTTGGCATCGAAGGCGACCACGACGCGGCTTCCGGGCGGCACCAGCACGGTGTCGCGCACCGCGCCGGCGAAGCGCTGGCCATCGATCTCCACCACCTGGAACTCATGCCCGTGCAGATGCATCGGATGCGGCATCGGCGTCTTGTTGACGAAGACGAGCTCGACGCGCTCGCCCGCGGCGACCGGTAGCGGTGGCACACCGTTGTTCCAGGCGACGCCGTTGATCGACCAGACGTAGCCCGCCATCTGTCCGGTCAGGTTCAAGACGTGCACGCGGTCGGCCTTGCGCGGGCGGAGCGGCTGCGCGGCGCGCAGGCGGTGCTCGAGATCGAGCGTGAGCGCAGGCGACGGCGCGCCGGCGGCGTCGGCGAGGCGCTCGATCGGCGCGCTCCCGGCCTGCAGCACGATGCCGGTCTGCTTGTTCTCGCCCTCGAGCAGCGCGAGCACGGGATGCGCCGCCGGGGCGGGGGGAATCGTGAGCCGTATGTCCAGCCGCTGCGCCACCGCGATCGGGAAGCGTCGCGCCACCACCGGCGCGATGCGGAACCCGTCGACGGCGATCAGTTCGCCCGCGAGCGCGCCGAGATCGACGTGAAACGCGCTCATGGAGGCGCCGTTGATGACGCGCAACAGCACGCGCGCGCCGGGCTCGACCTTGACCACGTCGGGATCGGCGAGCGTGCGGTCGTTGGCGAGGAAGGCGTCATAGGTCACGTCGTTCAGGTCGGGCTTGCCGGCGGCGCCCGTGGCCATGCCGGGCGCCGTCGTCCGCTGCGCCGGGCCCATTCCTTTCATGGTCTGGGAAGCTCGCGCGCCGGCCTGCATGGAAGCCATGTTGCCGCCCCGCTTGAGGCCTTCGAAGATCTGCTCGGGCGGCGTGAAGCTGAAATCGCCCAGCATCATGATCACTTCCTGCTGGTCGGGCCGGTCGCGCTGATCGTGGATAATCAGCGGCGCCGCCATGAGGAGCTGCTCCTGCAGTCCCTGGTGCGAGTGCATCCAGAAGGTGCCGCCAAAGCGCAACGGGAAATCGTAGTCGGCGCTGCCACCCGCCGGGATCGGCGGGCCGGAGACGCCGGGTACGCCGTCCTGCTGCCACGGTGGTGTGAGACCGTGCCAATGAATCAGGCTCGGCTCGTCGATCCGGTTTTCCACCCGCACGCGGAAGCGTTTCCCCACCTCGGTGCGGATGCCGAAGGTGCCGTCGGGCTGGCGGATCCCGTAGACCGACGCCGGCTTGCTGTTGACCTCGATGCCGCGCCGCGCGAGCCGCAGCACGGTCGGCGGGCCATCGTCCCGCTCGGGGGTTGCTTGCAGCGCAGGCTGCGCCCGCGCCACGGCGGGAAGCGCCGTTGATGCCGCCGCGGAGCGAAGAAACGCACGGCGTGACAGCATGGATAGAGCCTCTTCGGCGATGTGCGTCGCGACGACGGTTCGCCTCGGTACAAGTTACAATCGTTAGGTGGCGGCGAGAAGACGGTTCCCGCTCACGCCCGTGCGGCCCACAATCCGAGGGCGATGCCCGCCGCCAGCGCCAGGAACGACAACGCCGCCATCGCCGGCAGCGGCGGGCGCGTTGCCGGCCGTGCGCCCATCGCCATGGCGGACATGGCCGGCGCCGCGCCTGCCATGTCCATGTCCCTGCCGTGGGCGTGCGCATGCGCGGCGGCCGTCGGGACCGCCGGGCGCACCGTCATCATGCCGTGCTTGAGATGGTGGGCGACGAGCCACCAGTTCATCGGGTAGGCGACGATGAAGCCGATCAGGAGGCCCATCGACATCACGAACCAGAAGCTCGGGGTGAGCGGATCGGCGGCGGAGGGGATATGCGCCCGCAACGCCATCACGCTCGGCACCATTCCCGCCATCAGCAGATCCATCGACAGCAGCTCCGACACGAAGGTGTCGGTGAGCGCGCGCCGGTACGAGCCGCCGGCCATGTCACGCATGAACAACGCCTGGAAAATCGTCCAGCCGAAGGCGAAGCCCAGGAGATATTCGATGACCACCTCGAGCAGGCCGGCGATGCCGAAGATCGCCGAGAGCACCGCCCCAGCGAGGATGCCCACGCCGTCGCCGGCGACGCAATGCATGGTGGATCCCAGCGCCTGCCGCCAGCGCGCCGAGACGTATTGCTCGTGCAGCCCGGGGAGCGGCTCGCGGCAGCCCAGTACGTAGAGGAACGCGCCAACCACCCCGGTATAAGCTGTGAGCAGCACGAAACCCCATTTGAGCACCGGGGATTCCGGCGTGGTGCGGATGTCGACCGCGACGAACAGCAACGCCGCCGCCGCCAGCAGGAACCAGAGCAGCATCACGCCGTCCAGCATCGTGCCCTCCCTACATCGGCTGCAGCGCCGCCGCATCCTAATCGGCCGAGCGAGGTGGCGCCAACGCGCGGCGGCCGAATGCGGTATACTTTGATCGAGCGCACGCGCGAAACACCGAGAGCAGCAGTGACCCCCGTCGGCGCGGCCCACCGACCCCTCATCGCCCTGACCGGGGCGACCGGTTTCATCGGGCAGCACCTGCTGCGCGAATTGCCCAAGCGCGGGTATCGGCTGCGCGTCCTGCTACGCCGCCCGAGCATCGTGCCGATGGAGTCGGCGAGCGCCGTCGTCGGCGACCTGGCGCGCCCGCAGAACATGTCGGCGGCGCTCGCCGATGTCGACGCGGTCATCCATTCCGCCGGCCTCGCCCACGCCATGTCCGGCCTGCCCGAGGACGATTATCGCGTGCTCAACACCGAGGCGACCATCGCGCTGGCGCGGGCGGCGCAGCGCGCGGGCGCCAAGCGCTTCGTCTTTCTGTCTTCCATCCGCGCCCAGTCCGGGCCGACGGCCGATCGAGTGCTGACCGAGGATGTCGCAGCGCAGCCCACCGACGCCTATGGCCGCTCCAAGCTCGCGGCCGAGCAAGGCTTGGCGGACCTCGCCCTCGACTTCGTCGCGCTGCGACTCGTGCTGGTCTATGGGCCAGGCGTGAAGGGCAACATGGCCGAGCTCCTGCGCTTTGCGCGCGCCCCCTATCCGCTGCCGCTGGGCTCCCTGCGCGGCCGCCGCTCGCTGCTCTCGCTCGACAACCTGGTGGCGGCCGTCGATACCGTGCTGGCGGCGCCCGGGTCGCTGCGACGGCCCCTCATCGTCGCGGACCCGGGGGCGCTGACGATCCCCGAAATGATCGCGGCGGTGCGCCGCGGCCTCGGCCGCGGCGCGGGCCTCGTCCCGGTGCCGCCCGCGCTGCTCGAGACCGCGCTGCGCGCCGTCGGCCGCGCCGAGGTCTACCAGCGGCTCGCGGGCTCCCTGGTGGCGGACCCCGCCGCGCTCCGGCGGCTCGGCTGGACGCCGCCGGCCGCGACGGCAGACGCCTTGGCGGCACTGGCGCGGCGCTGAACTATCCGCCCGGTCCAGCCCGAGGAGTCAGGTCGGGGGAAGGAGGCGAGGAACCACAAATGCCCATGCCCGGCGGCGGGGCCGGGCATGGGCATCGTTGGCAGGCCGCGCGGGTCAGCGCGTGAGCACGATGAAGTCCGTGCCGTCGCCGGTCTCCGAGCCTAGTCCCTTGTCCGAGATGATCAGCGAGGCGCCGGGCGACATCAGGTCGGTGATCCGATCAAGCGCGTCCTGCGGGATGTTGACGCGCTCGAGCGCTTCGGTCGCGTTCGAAGCCGGCATCGCCACGACAGGGGGCTCCGCCTTTTTGCCCTTTGCCGACTTCCTGGCCGGCGCCGATCCGCCACCCGGCATCGACATCACGTTCCAGCGCAGCGTCGTACTGTCTTCCTTGACTGCCAGAGCGGTGAAGACGTGGGTGCCTAGCGGCTGGTCGGGTTGGGCGAACGTCACCGGCACGTCGAATACCGGCTCGAAGCCCTTGCGCACGAACAGCTTGCCTTCCCTGCGGCTGATGAAGAGCGAGATCGGACCAGGCTTGAGCGGCCGCACCACCACAGCGTCCGTGGTCGCGAGCGGGCTGGCGGAGTCCGGCGTGACGGTGTCGGGTGTGGCCGTGTCGAACGCCTCATGGGCGGTCCGCACGACCTCGGAGGTGGTGACGGGAGTCTCGCGCGGCGCCCCGACCGCATAGGCCATGGCGTCGAGCGCGGGGTTGCCGGGCTTAAGGGCGTCGGACGCGGTCCTCTCATTGGCGGCAAGCTTGGCGCTGTCGGGCGTGGCGTTGCTCGCGGTCCCCGGCTGCAGGGACGTGGCGGCCGACTGGGCCTGCGGCGGCGCCGGCTCGCGCTTTAGCGCGAACAGCCGCTCATGCTCGATCGGAACCGGGGTGACATCGCCGCGGGTGACGATGACGCGGACGCCGAGCTTAGTGATGCCCCACATCTGGCGTGCGAACGCCTCCGGCAACCGGATGCAGCCGTGCGACGCCGGATAGTTCGGAACGATGCCCTGATGCATGGCCACGCCCGACCACGTGATCCGCTGCATGTAGTACATCGGCGCGTTGTAGTAGATGTTGGAGTGGTGCCAGCGATCCTTCTGGATGACGCTGAATACGCCGGTCGGCGTGGGATGGCCCGGTACGCCGGTCGAAACGCGCGAATGCGCGATGGGATGGCCGTCCGAGTAGAGCGTGAGCTGCTGCTTGTCGAGCGAGATGACGACGCTGAGCACGCCCTTGGCCTTGGCGGCGACGTCCTCGGTGCCGGCTTTCGCTTTGGCCGGAGTCTTGCCCCGCGTGGCTACCGCCTGCTTCGCCGATCGCCCGGCCGCCGGCTGCGCTGGTGACTGGTCGAACGGAAGCGCATCGGCCGAGGTGGCGAGCCCGGCGAGCAACGCGGTGCTCGCGGTCATCGCCAAAAGCATTTCCCGGTGATGGGAATAGATGGAATGGCCCGTATTGGGCCGCTGAGACTTCTGCACGAAGGCCCCCCTTGGTGCCGTTGTGAGGCAGACCTCCCGACGAGGTCCGAACCGAACTCAGACGATTAGTCGCGTCCGGAGGGCAAAAGGTTCGACCGCGGGAATTCGAAAATTTGCATAAATTCAAGCGCGTGCCGGCGGAAGCGAGGGGCGGATGTCAGCCCCCGCACCGGGTACCACCGCGCGCTCCTGATCCCTGAGAGGCGCGTGGGTGGGCGGGCGCCGTCGCGCCGGAACCTCCGATGCCCGGCCTCGACACGAGGAGCATCGACCCACCGACCATCGCAACGTCGTCCGCGAGCAGAGTGCGGCGCGCGAAAATGCGAGGGATCGATCCGCTACGAGCCGACGTGACGAGCCGACGCCACGGGCCGACGCCACGAGCTCGTGTCGAACATGCCCCTCACCGGGGGGACCGGCGGTGTTCATCAGGGGCCCGGATAACGTTTCGGCTCGATAGCGGACTTGAAGCGTGGCCGGTGTCGCAGGCATCCATGATTGTCAGCCCACCCAGCGCTACGTAGAGTTCGGGCGTTGACCCGATCTCAGCAGGACGAAGGGGGTTCGTCATGGCGAAACGGACGACGCATCGCAGCTCGAAGGGCACCAAGCTCTATGCCGTGCGCGACAAGAAGGGCCGCTTCAAGGACATTCAGACTTACAAGCGCGCGCACGGACAGGACATCAAGCGCAAGAGCAAGGCAGAGCTCGAGAAATAGAGCCGAGCCACGTCAGCAATGCCGCAGTAGTCACATCGGCTTGAAGGCGCGGTCGAGCTCGACGTCGATCAGCAGCGCACCGCCGCCCTGCACTCCCTGGGCAACGAGATCGGTCGCCTCGTGCACGCTCTTTGCCCGCTCGGCCCGGACGCCGAGCGAACGCGCAAGGCCGACGAAATCAATCTTCGGATCGAGCAGCTCCATGCCGACATAGCTGTCGGCCTGCTCGGCGAGCCCGCGCATGGCGTGCAGGCGCTGCTTGAGAATGCGATACGAGGCGTTGTTGAGGATCACGAACACGGCGTCGATGCGGTAACGCGCGGCGGTCCACAGCCCCTGGCAGGTGTACATCGCGCTACCGTCACCGATAAGACCGACGACCGGCCGATCCGGCAAGGCGAGCTTCACGCCGATCGTCGCCGGCAGCCCCCAGCCGATGCCGCCGCCGCGCAGGCCGAAATAGCTCTGCGGGTCGTCGCTACGAATGAGCTGCCGGATGCCGGACGCCGAGGAGAGCGCCTCCTCGATCACGACGGCATCCTTGGGCAACATCTCGCCGATGGCGTGCAGGAGCGCGAGCGGCTGCACCGGCACGGCCTGCGCGAGCGCGCGGGCCTTCGCCTTGAGCGCCTCGCGCTCGCCGGCGATGGCACTGGTCGCGTGCGCGAGTTGCTCGCGCGCCGCGCCGCGCGCGCCGCTCGGCATGCGTTCGCGCACAGCGGCGGTGATGTCCGGCAGCGTCCCCTTGGGATCGCCGAGAATGGCGACGGCGGGGGGATAGTTCTTGCCGAGCTCCCATGGGTCGACGTCGAGATGAACGAGCTTGATGTCGGGAGGCATCGGGTCGACGTCGGACGGCAGCGACAGCGTGAACAGGTCGCCGCCGACCGAGAACAGCACGTCGTACTGCTCGAGCACCTTGCGCACGTCGGGCGCGAGGCGGACCATCGAGCCGCGAAACAGCGGGTGCGAGGCGGGAAACGAGGCCGTGCTCGGCACGAACTCGGTATAGACGGGAGCGCCCAGGAGCTCGGCGAGCTCGGCGAGCTCGGCATGCGCGCGGCTCTGCGCCACGGCGTCGCCGGCCATGATCACGGGACGCTTGGCGTCCGCGAGCAAAGCCGCTGCCGCCTCCACCGCCGCACGGTCGCCGCGCAGGCGCGGCGCCACGCGCGTGGGCGCGAGCAGGTCGATGTCGCCATCGGCGCGCAGGATGTCGCCGGGCAGCGAGAGGAATACCGGCCCGGTCGGCGGCGCCAGCGCGGTCTTGGCGGCGCGGTGCACGAGCCGCGGCAGGTCGGCCAGCCGGTGTACCTCCGACGACCATTTCACCAGCGGACGCGCGATGGTCGGCAGGTCCGCCCACAGAATGGGCTCGGTCGCGTTGAAGCTCTGCTCATGCTGGCCGGCGGTGACGAGGATGGGCGAGCCCGCCTTCTGCGCGTCGTAGAGCATGCCCATGGCGTTGCCCAGGCCGGGTGTGACGTGGAGATTGACGACGGCAAGCTTGCCCGACGCCTGGGCGTAGCCGTCGGCCATCGCCATGACGGCGGCCTCCTGCAGGCCGAGCAGGTAGCGCAGCTCGTTCTCGGTCGCGAACGCATCCATCAGCGGCAATTCGGTGGTGCCGGGATTGCCGAACATGATCTCAACGCCTTCCTGCTTGAGCAGGTCGAGGAAGGCACGCTTTCCGGACATGACGGGCAAGAACTCCTCCCAATGCTGGGGTGGGAAACGGAAGGACATCGCGCCGCGGCGACGGGCGTCGACGAGGGCTCAGCGGTCGAACAAGTAGCGGCAACTTCGATCGGCGGGATCATGGGCCATGATGCGATCGTAGAGGCCGCCCGCCTCGGTCACTAGCGCATCGACGTCCTCCGGCAGCAGAAAACCCTTGCCGACCACGCCCGCGGCGGCCGATCGCACCATCTGCTCGTAGGCGCCACGGTCGGCGTAACGCGCGGCGAGCGAGGGGCGCGGATCGCCCGCGGATCGCCGCTCCGCCTCCGTGCGCGCAAACGGCAGGAACGAGCCATCCCAGCGGCCGGTGGCCCAGGGGAAGCCGACGGCCTCGCTGCGCACGTTGAAGCCGGTTCGGGTGCCGAGCGGCACCAGCAGCTCCGGCAACAGGATGCCGCCGTGGTCGTTGCCGTCGGCGTCCGGTTTCGGCACCAGGGTCGCGAACGGCTTGCCGATGACCGGCGGCACTTCGTCCGCAATGCGCTCGGCTTGGAAGCGGGGGCCGAGGTCGAGGCGCGGCGGCCTCAGATTGCTTTCCGGCAACCGGAAACCGGGAATCCGCGGGAAAGTCTCGCGGTAGGTATCGACCGTGACCAGCGTGCCATCCGCGATACGCGGATACGTGCTCGGCGGCGGCTCCGCGCCGTCCCGGACCCAGCGATCGAGCGCGCCGAGCAACGCGCGCATGACGCGATAGTGGTTGAGGGTGTTGACGCAGTGGGCGAACATGCCGCGCTCGCGCAGGACACCGACATAATGCTGCGCGCCCGCGATATGGTAGATGCGCGCCTCCGGCGCCGGCGGCAGGTCGCGCGCGCCCGCCGGCTCCGTCGTCACCAGCGACGCAGCGCGATTCCAGTATTCGGACGAGTTGTTGACGTAGAACAGCTTCGGCACCGCGCCCAGCGCTCGCGCGCGATCGAGGACCGAGGCCTCCGCGCCGCTTGCCGGATCGCGCGCCGGCATGGTCGCGAACGGAAAAAAGTCGGTGGGATAGATGTGATCCTCGAGCATGCTGAAATGCCGCGTCGGCATGGCGAAGCGATAGTCGAACCCGCCCTTGCCGCCGCCGGCGATGTGGATGAAGGCGCCGTCGAACACCGCTTTGCCGTCCTCGTCCACGTGCAGGCCCCGCAGCAGCATGGTTTGGATCAATCGGCCGGATTGCGAAATGCCGAAGATCAGGCGGCGCTGCGGCGCGGGCGCGCCCGCCAGGGGATTGTCGCGCAGGTAGGCGAGGAGATCGCGGATGCCCGCCATGCCGGCGGCGAGGACGGTCGGATCGCGGGCATTATAGAGAAGTTGATAGATGCGCCCGGGCTTGAAACCGCCCGCGAGGGTGATCTCGGTGGGGGCCGCGCCGTTCGGCGCGGCGATGAACGACCAGGCGTCACGCGGAATTAACCGGCGTTCGCCGTCCGGCCGGTCACGCTCGCTGAGCACCGCGTCGGGCGCATCTTCTTGCGCCGGCGGATAGGCGGTGCCGAGGAGGCCGGTGAAGCGGGCGACGGCACGCGGGGCGTTCACGATCAATTCGTAGGCGACCTTGCCGGTAATCGGCACGCCGTCCTCGCTCGCGACCGGAGCGCGCAGCACCAGCCGATTGTCGCCCGGCGCGGCCGCGACGTCGCTCGCCCACGCCGACCACACCAGGGTGAAGCCCTGGCGGAACAAGAAGCCGTTGCCGGCATGCGCGGCCGTGGACGGATCGTTGCTGGAAGAGGCTTCGTCGATCTGACGCAGGATGCCGATGTTTCCGCGATTGTTGACCTCGTAGAGCAGCGTGCCGTTGCGGCGAGCGCTGGCCACCGGACGCAACACCAGAAAATCGCCGCTGAACTCGACCAGCCCATGCGCATTGCGCGGCGCCAGCGCGAGATCGGCGATCGGCTGGTTGGCGGCAGCAGCCGGATCGAGCGCGAAGACAGCGCGGCCGCGCAGCTTTTCATAGGCGCCGGCGTGGCCGAATTCGGCGCCGACGGCAAACGGCTCGCGGCTCGAGATCTCGACGCTTTCCACCCGCGCGGCGGCCGGTGCGACGAAGCACGCCGCGGTCAGGAACAGTGCGGCGACGACACGGCGGCGCATGGCCCGATCTCCCGTCGAGGCGCTGGGATGATTTCATCGCAACGCACCGACTAATCATAGATTGGCTGCGTTCCGGATGCGATAGCTGGGCTGCTCTGCTCTACATAGCTAGGGGGAGGACGCGGAACCGCCGGGGCCGCAGCGGGGCGTTCCTTTGTCTCTCCATCGGAGAGCACGCCGGCGGCGCGCGCGCCTCATTGCGGAGATCGCGGGTGGCGTCGTCTCCATTCCTCGGGCGGCAAGAAGGCTCCCGCCCAGATGCCGCGCTTGGCGGCTTGCGCTTCGTCCTGCTCCAAGCGGTAATTCCTGGCACCGCCATACGCCAGCGCCCAACCCTGCCGCGCGACCCAAGCGTTGACATCGGAACCGTCGCGACCGAAGCAAGTTGCGAGGATGCGGTTGTAGCGGTCGAAGCCGCTCGGCTCGCACGTCACGTCGCGGGTGCCGATGTGGCGTCTGAGCTCCTGTGCAGCCGCCTTTCCGCACGGCCATATCTGCCCCCCGGCATCGACGCAGGTTTGGTCCGAACTCGGGGGCGTCGATTCCCTGCAAGCGAATCCGCGCTCCGGCTATTTCGATGCTGTCGCCGTCGAGCACGCGCGCGCGACCGATCAGTGGCGATGGCGGCTTGGAGATCCAGGACTGGTAAGCATGGAAACCGATCAATCCGAGCAACAACACGACTGCGATGAGCGGCCGGGTGTTGCCACGGCGTCTTCCGTATCCTCTCGCGCCTGGTCGGTTCGGCCACGAAGCCATCGATCGCGCCGCAGGTTCACTCTACACGCACCGTCGAATCAACTCGTCGATTGTATGCGAGCTTGCGGACGTCATGGTCCGGTATTGCTCGATCGCCCGCTGCACCGAGGCGCCAAAAGGATGGAAGCGGCGGCAGGATCCCAAGAACCCGCCACAATATTTCGCCCAATTCTCGGTTGAAACTCGCCTGCGAGCCATCCCTGGGGCGGGATCATGCACGCGATCGGCAGGTGGGCGGGGTCTCTGGCGGTCGCTGCATTGGCTTCGGCCAGTTCGACCGGGTTTTCATCGCTTGCCTGGGCGCAGGCGCAGCGCTCGGACGAGAAGGCCGAGCCCGGTCAGACCACCCTGACCGGCGATTGGGGTGGGCTTCGGCCCTATCTCGAGCGCAAGGGCGTCGTCTTCACCCTCAATTACACCAACGACTTCCTGTCGAATCTCCGTGGCGGAATCGGCCCCGGCTCCGTCGGGATCGGGGTCTTTCAGCCGCAGCTGGACATCGACTTGCAAACGCTCCTGGGTTGGGAGGGAGGCCACTTCCACACCCATGGCCTCGTCACCCACGGACCGTTCTTCAGCCAGACCTATCTCGGCAATATCCTGGCGGTCTCCAACCTCGAAGCCGGACCGGTCGCGCGGCTCTATTCGCTCTGGTACGAGCAGAGCGCGTTCAACGACCGCCTATCCGTGCGCTTCGGCCTGATGTCGGCGGACAGCCAGTTCCTGCAGAGCAAGACCGCCGCCAACTTCATCAACAACGGCATCAGCTGGCCAACATTTCTCGCCGCCAATCTGCCCGCCGGCGGGCCGGCCTATCCGCTGCCGGGTCCTGGCATTCGCGTGCGCATCAAGCCCACCGACGAGGTGGCGTTTCAGGCGGCGGTGTTCAGCGGCGATCCCAGCGGCGGCGACGGTTCCAACCAAGACCTGCCGCTCCCCACCGGCACCGTCTTCAGCTTCCGCGGCGGCGCCTTCTTCATCGCCGAAGCGAGCTACCTGCCCAACCAGGGCAAGGACGCGACGGGGCTTCCCGGGGCCTACCGGATCGGTGGCTGGTGGCACACCAGCCCGCGCTTCGGCGATCAGCGCTATGACAACAACGGCGTCTCGCTCGCGAGCCCGATGTCCACCGGCATTCCGCTCCAGCACACCGGCGACCAAGGCGTCTACGGCGTGATCGATCAGATGCTCTACCGCGTTCCCGGCACCGACGATCAGGGCCTATCCGGGTTTTTGCGCGCCGGCGGCGTGCCGAACGACCGCAACCTGATCAGCTTTTATGCCGATGGCGGGCTCATCTACAAAGGCCTCGTGCCGCGCCGGCCGGACGACAAGGTGGGGATCGCAGCCGCCTATGCGCGCGTGGGCAATAACGCGCGCGGGCTCGACATGGACATCGGCTTCTTCGGAAACTTCTTCTATCCGGTGCGGAGCGGCGAAACCATGATCGAGATGATCTACCAGGCTCAGGTGGCGCCCTGGTGGATGCTTCAACCGGAAATGCAATATATCATCCGTCCGGGCGGCGGCGTTCTCAACAGCGACGGCAGCATCCGACCGAACGCGTGGGTGATCGGACTTCGCTCGTCGCTCAATTTCTAAGCCCGCTCGACACGAGGGAGCGCATGCGATCGAGGCGCCCAAAGCTCACCGCAGTCGCGATTCTGCCGGCGCTGACGCTCGCGCCCGCGATGCCGGCAGCAGCGCAAGGGGACATGCTGGCCGGCAAATCGGTGCAGATGATCATCGGCTTCGGGCCTGGCGGCGGCTACGACCTCTGGGGCCGTACGGTCGGTCGGCACATTGGCCGGCACCTGCCGGGAACGCCGACGGTCATCCCACAGAACATGCCCGGCGCGGGTAGCTACGTGGCGGCGAGCTACATCTTCAATATCGCGCCGAAGGACGGTACCGTGCTCGGCATCATCGCGCGCGACGCCGTGCTCGGGCCGCTGTCCGGCGCAACCGGCGCCCGCTTCGATCCGACCAGGCTGTCGTGGATCGGCACGCCGACGAAGGAAACCAACGTCTGCATCGCCTATCACACCGCGCAGGTGAAATCGGCGCAGGACCTGTTCGAGAAGCAATTGATCGTGGGCGATACCGGCCCCGGCACCGGCACGCGCTCCTACCCGAAGGCGCTCAACGCGCTGATCGGAACGAAGTTCAAGCTGGTCGGCGGATTTCCGGCGTCGTCCGACGTGTTTCTGGCGATGGAGCGCGGTGAGGTCGAAGGCATCTGCGAGAGCCTCGACAGCATCAAGATCCGCCGACCGGACTGGATCCCGACGAAGAAGATTTCGCTCCTGTTCCAGGGCGGCGCCGCGCCCAATCCCGAGCTCAAGGACGTGCCCTTCGTGCCCGACCTCGCGCGCAGCGCCGCCGAGAAGCAGGCGATCGAGTTCCTCTATGCCGGCCAGGGGATCGGGCGCCCGTTCGTCGCCCCGCCGGACCTGGCGCCGGGCCGGCTGAAGATGTTGCGCGACGCGTTCGACGCGACCATGCAGGATGCCGATTTCCGCGCCGAAGCGGAAAAATCCAAGCTCGAGCTCGAGCCCGAGGACGGTGCGCACCTCTCCGCGCTCGTCGCGAGAATCTACGCGACGCCCAAGTCGATCGTGGATAGGATCACTGCCCTGATCAAATAGCGGGCTCGTGCGCGAGCGCCGTTTCGAGACTTGCGATCGAGGAGCGCGCGACGCATCGCCGGCAAGACAAGACATGCACGAGGAGCCAGCCATGGCGGGCGGACGACTCCACGCCTTCAATTTCCAGAACTGGATCAAGGAGCACCAGCATCTGCTCAAACCGCCGGTCGGCAACAAGAAAGTATTCGAGGACGGCATGATGACCGTGCAGGTGGTCGGCGGGCCGAATGAGCGAACCGATTACCATGACGACCCGGTGGAAGAGTTCTTTTATCAGCTCAAGGGTGACATGGTGCTCAAGGTCGCGGACAGCGGCGATTTCTACGACGTTCCGATTCGCGAGGGCGACGTCTTTCTCCTTCCGCCCCATGTCCGCCATTCCCCGCAGCGGCCGCAGGCCGGCTCGGTCGGCCTCGTCGTCGAGGCGGCGCGTCCCGATGCACTCGATGCTTTCGAATGGTATTGCTTCGCGTGCGGGGCGCTGGTGCACCGCGTCGAGGTGAAGGTCCAGCACCTGGTGAAGGACCTGCCGCCGCTCTACGAGGCGTTCTACGCCGACGAGAACGCGCGCAAGTGCAAGGCGTGCGGCGCCATCCATCCCGGCAAGAAGCCGCCCGTGGGCTGGGTGAAGATTTGAGGCATCCTGTAGTCCGGATGGAGCGATAGCGTAATCCGGGATTCACGCCGCAGGGCGAGCCTAGCCCGCATGTCCTTCATGCGGGCTTCTCGCCCTCACGTAACCCGATATTTCTCCACCGCCTCCTTGTCCCACGCGAGGCCGTTGCCCCGCCGCTGCGGCACCACGGCGAAGCCGTCAACGATCTTGAGCGGTTCCTGCAATACCTTGTTTGCCCAGTCGACATATTCAAGGAAGTGGCATGTCGGCGTCGCCGCGAGCAGATGCGCGCTCACCTCGGGAAAGAGGTGCGAGGACATCTCGATGCGGTGGGTGGCGGCAAGCGCCGCGGCCCGCAGCCAGCCGGTGATGCCGCCGATTCGTTCAAGATCGGGCATGACGTAATCGGCGGCGCCGGCCGCAAGCGCCATCGCCATGGCGGCGCTCTCGGAAAAATTCTCGCCGATCTGGATGGGCGTTGCGAGCTCGCGCACGAGGGTGGCGTTGCCGGCATAGTCGTCGTGGCGGATCGGCTCCTCCAGCCAGTAGACATGCTCGCCGTCGAGCGCGCGGCCGCGCTCGAACGCCTGGGCGAGGCTGAGCGCCTGATTGTAGTCGACCATCACGGCGATCTCGCTGCCCACGCGTTTGCGCACCGCGTGCAGGGCGGCGAGATCCTCCGCAAGCGTCGGATAGCCCAACCTGAGCTTCACCGCGCGAAAGCCGCCGACGAGCAGCCGTTCCGCCTCGTCCGCCAGCCGCTCCGGCGCCATCAGCCCGAGACCGCAGGAATTGTAGGCCGGAATCGGTCTCGGAGCGCTGCCGAGGAGGGTGGCGAGCGGGACGCTGGCGGCGAGCGCCAGCGCGTCCCAGGCCGCCACGTCGAAGCCGGACATCGCCATGCGCACGATGCCCTGCACGCCGATCAGGGCGAAGCGCTCGGCGCACTTGCTCCGGAGGTCGAGGGGCGCGACGCGTTCGCCTTTGACCACGCGCTCCACCTCCGCGAGGATGCTCGCGATCGCGGGAATCGCCGCGGGAAAATAGCACCAGAGATAGGAGCGGCCGGTGACGCCCTCCTCGGTGTCGAGATCGATGAGCAGCAACGGCGCCTTGGTGATGGTGCCGCGGCTGGTGCCGAGCGCGTGGGTCATCGGCACCTCGACGCCGACGCAGCGGATGGTCCGAACCGTAAGCAGCGGCGTAGCGATGGTCATGGCCGGAATCCTAGTCGCCGCGGCCGCGCGCGGGAAGGAGGGGATCGGTAAGTGCTGGCCAGCGCCATCCAGTCCGCGCATAGTCGGCGGCTCGCGTTACTGCCGCACCGAGAGGACACATGCAGGGAAAAGTCACGCTCGAGGATCACTTCGCGACCGAGGCCACCCTCGGCGATTCGCAGCCGTTCGGCACGCATGTCTGGGAAGAGCTGCGGCATCGCCTCCTGGACTTTCAGGACCAGCGCCTGCGCCTGATGGACGAATGGGGCGTCGAGATCATGATCGCGTCGCTCAACGCGCCGGCGGTCCAGGCCATCCGCGACGTCAAACGCGCCGTCGAGGTCGCGCGCGAGGCCAACGACGTGCTGGCGGGCGAGGTCGCCAAGCGTCCCGACCGCTTCGTCGGCGTCGCCGCCCTGCCGATGCAGGACCCGGAGATGGCAACCCGCGAGCTCGAACGCTGCATCAGGGACCTCGGCTTCAAGGGCGCGCTGGTGAACGGCTATACCGAGCTCAAGGGCAAGCCGGTCCATTACGACCTGCCGCAGTACCGGCCGTTCTGGCGTGCGCTCGCAGGCCTCGATGTCCCGTTCTACCTGCATCCGCGGCCGCCCATGGCGGGGGTCTCGCCGCTCTACGAGGGGCACGCGTGGCTGTTCGGGCCGAGATGGAGCTTCGCCGCCGAAACCTCGCTGCATGCCCTGCGGCTGATCGGCAGCGGCCTGTTCGACGAGTATCCGCGCGTGCAGATCGTTCTCGGCCACCTCGGCGAGGGGCTTCCGTTCTATCTCTGGCGCATCGATAACGTGAACAACTGGATGAAGGCCCCACCGAAATACGCCGCGAAGAAGCGGGTGGCGGACTATTTCCGCGCCAACTTCCATATCACCACGTCCGGCCATTTCAGCACGCCCGCGCTGATCAACGCGATCACCGAGATCGGCGCCGACCGCGTGATGTTCTCGGTCGACTACCCGTTCGAGGACTTCAGCGATGCCGCCGGCTGGTTCGACAAGGCCGAGATCAGCGAAGCCGACCGCCGCAAGATCGGGCGCACCAACGCGATCAAGCTGTTCAAGCTGAAGGCGGCGTGAGCGAAGAGGCGGAAGGCGGGTTGCCGGCGGCGTGCAACGTCAGGATATCGCGCACCGCGCGATTCATCGGTGTCGGCACGCCGACCTGCGCGCCAAGATCGACCACTCCGCCGGAGAGCCAGCGCACTTCGAGCGGCTTGCCCTGCTGCAGGTCGTGGTGCATCGAGGTCGTCATCTCCGGCGGCCAGCCGTCGAAGAACGGAATCCGCTGCTCGGCATAGTCGGCGGGCAGCGCGACGCCATGAGCGCGGCCGACCGCGACCACCTCGCGTGCGAGGTCGAGCAGGAATTGCCGGGTGAGCGGATTGGCGCGGATCGGGCCGATGGTCGCCCGCATGGCGGTGGTGGCGCCCGACATGGCGACCAGCACCACGTATTTCTCCCAGATCGAGCGCCGCACATCCTCGCTGATCTCGGCATTGATGCCGCCGCGTTTGCAGGCTTCGTAAAATGCCTCGATGCGGGCCGAGCGGCGGCCGTCGTATTCGCCAAACACCAGCCGCTGCAGGGGCCCGGTCTGGGCGATGACGCCCGGCCGGCCGATGCTGGTGCCCACATAGGCGACGCCGCCCATGAGCGCCTTGTCGCCGAAGATCGGCCGCAGCATGTCGTCCTTCTGCACGCCGTTCTGAAACGAGATGACCCCGGTCTCCGGCTGCATGATCGGCAGCAGTTGGCGCGCGGCGCTCTCGGTGTCCCACAGCTTGACGCAGAACATCACCATGTCGACGGGACCGATTGTCGTGGGGTCGTCGGTCACGCTGACGCGCGGGAGATGGATCGGCTCCGGCCCGCCCTCGATCGCAAGGCCACGTTCGCGCATGGCCACAAGATGGCTCCCGCGCGCGATGAAGTGGACATCGGCGCCACCCTTGACCAACCGCGCGCCAAAATACCCTCCGACGCCGCCGGACCCCATGATCGCAATACGCAAGCTTCATTCCTTACTTCGTGAGGGCCGCATCAATACTGCGGGGTCGGCCGGCACTCAATCGGCGCGCCTCAGGGGGCATTATCGCGCGGGCAACCGCAGTCGGCGAGGTGGGCGTTCTTGCGGGCGCCGCCGGGAAGCCCCATATTTGCCTGGACCAGCCGTGGAAAACGTTCCGCCGGCAGGTCGAGGGGCGCCGCAAGGGCCCCGGTCAAAGTCGCTTACGAGGGCTTTGAGGCCATGTCCCGGGTTCCGTCCCTGTCCAGTCCCTTCCTGCTCGGGTTCGACGAGATCGAGCGTGCGCTTGACCGCGTTGCCAAGGCCGCCGACGGCTATCCGCCCTACAATATCGAGCGGATCGTCCGCCACGACGGCCGGGCCGAGCGCCTGCGGATCACGCTCGCGGTCGCCGGTTTCCAGCGCGATCAACTTGACGTGACAGTCGAGGAAAGCCAGCTCGTCATCCGCGGCCGGCAACACGAAGACAAGTCGGAACGCCATTACCTCCACCGCGGCATTGCCGCACGCCAATTCCAGCGCACTTTTGTTTTGGCGGACGGCATGGAGGTCTTGTGCGCAGACTTGAAGAACGGGCTGTTGTCGATCGATCTTGCCCGGCCGGAGCCGGAACGAATCGTGAAGACGATCAGCATTACGGACAGCGAGTGAAACCCGAACAGGGCTCGACGCGTTCTCACGTGTAGGAGTTGAGTGCCATGACCAACAACAGCATCACCTCCCAGAACAGCATCACCTCCCAGGAGCCTATGATGTCGGCCGAAGCGCTGGCGCTGCTCGGCGGCGGCAAGATCGCCTATGTCAAGACGATCCGGTCCGAAGACGTGCAGAAGCAATTCCCGCAAGCGCCGCAGCTGGCACCGGGGACGCTCCTTTATGCCCTGCACGCGGCCGACGGCACGCCGATTATGCTGACCGACAGCCGCGAGGCGGCAATCGCCAATGCCTGGAGCCAGGAGCTCGAGACCCTCAGCGTGCACTGACGTCGGCCCCCCCGACCGTTTTGTCCTGACTGTGTGATCCCGGACACACTGGAAACCCCCGCAGTTCGCGCCTCAGAGGCGAGACGGGGGAATATTGCCCAGCAGTGTGTGATCCAGGGCACAGCCAGTACGCTCAAAACGACCGATAGTGTTCCCAGCGCGATCCCAGCGCGAGGAGCACGTGTCATGTTCGATCGATCCGCAACGCACCCCGCGGCGATGTCGGCGGAGTCATTCGCGGCCTTGGGCGAGAACCGCTTGGCCTACATCAAGGCGATCCGCTCGGAGGAAGTCGCGTTTCTTTGCGCCGATGCGCCGCTGCTGCCGCCCGGCTACCGCGTGTTCGTGCTGCACGCTGCCAACGGCAGCCCGATCATGCTCGCCGACAGCCGCGAGGCGGTGCTGGCGGACGCGGCGAACCAACAGATCGAGACCGTGAGCTTGCACTGAGCCGGCGGACGGCTCTTGATCGCCGGCCTAGGCGGCGCTCGCCGACGGCAGCGCCAATACCGCATAGAGCGCTTCGGCGTCGCGCGAATCGCGCAATTTGCGAGCGACATCGGGATCGCGCAGGAGGCGGGCGACGCGCGCCAGCGCCTTGAGATGATCGGCGCCGGCAGCTTCCGGCGCGAGCAGCAGAAAGACGAGATCGACCGGTTGTCCGTCGAGCGCCTCGAAGTCGACCGGGCGCTCGAGGCGGGCAAACAGCCCGAACAGCTTGGCGAGCTTGGGCAGCTTGCCGTGGGGAATGGCGATACCGTTGCCGACCCCGGTAGAACCCAGCTTCTCGCGCTGCTGCAGGATCTCCAGGATCGTGCGCTCGCTTTGGCCGGAAAGCTCTGCAGCCCTGGTCGCCAGCTCGTACAGAATCTGTTTCTTGCTGTTGACCTTCAGCGCCGGAATGATGGCGTTGGGCGCGACCAGATCGGTGAGCAACATGGACCTTTTCCAGAAATCTGGGGAGCTCAGGATGGCCCGGCGTCGCAAAGGCGGCGGACCATAGGGACCTGCCGGTTACCCGTCAATGGCTGTCGCGTTCGATCGCCGGGGGGTCGATCCAACCGATATGGCCGTCGGCGCGGCGGTAAACCAGATTGACGCGGCCGTGTCCAGCGTGACGAAACACGACGACCGGCGCGCCGGTCAGGTCCAGTTCCATCACCGCTTCGCGGACCGAAAGGCGCTTCAAGGCGGTAGTGGTTTCGGCGATGACGACCGGATTCCACTCGGCGACCTCCTCTTCGCTGTCGTGCGTCGGCGCGGCGATTATGTAACTCGGCGCGGCGATCGCCTTGTCATCCGGCGACTGGGGCGCGAGCGTCTGGCCGTCGCTGCGCGCAACCTGGTGATCCTTGAGCCGGTGCTTGTAGCGGCGTAACCGCTTTTCGAGCCGAATAGCCGCGTGGTCGGCGCTGGCATAGGCGTCGGCCGCGAGCGCGTCGGCTTCGAGCACGATACCGGAATCGAGGTGAACGACGCATTCGGTGCGGAAGCCGAAACCCTCCTTGCCGATGGTGACATGTCCGGAAAAGCCGCCGTCGAAATATTTGGCGGTGGCTTGGGCCAGGCGCTGATTGACGCGCGTTCGCAACACCGCTCCAAGGTCGATGTTCTTGCCCGAGACGCGAAACGGCATGATCGACCTCCCTCCGATGAGCACTGGTCGATGATCCCCGGCCGTGGCCTGACCGGCATGCGTGGTACCGGCACGCCTCAACGCGCTTCGCGGCGAATGCCGACTTGATGTGGGGTCACTCGAATTTCGCCGCGTCGACAACGACAGAGGATCTGCGTCAGGGTGACGCGCCAACGAGAGCCTGTTTCTCGCGCCGACGCTGCACCGACGAGGCGATCCGCATCGCCTCGCGGTATTTTGCGACGGTTCGCCGGGCAATGTCGATTCCCGCCTCACGCAGCTTTTCCACGATGGTGTCGTCGGATAGCACCTGGTCGGGCCGTTCGGCGTCGATCAACTGACGGATGCGGTGACGTACCGCCTCCGCCGAATGAGCGTCCCCGCCGTTTGCCGACGCGATCGCCGAGGTGAAGAAGTATTTGAGCTCGAAGATGCCGCGACTGGTGGCCATGTACTTGTTGGCGGTGACGCGCGAGACGGTCGATTCATGCATGCCGATAGCGTCGGCAATCGTCTTGAGATTGAGCGGCCGCAGATATTGGACGCCGTGGCTGAAAAAAGCATCTTGCTGGCGCACGATCTCGGTCGATACTTTCAGGATCGTCCTGGCGCGCTGGTCGAGCGCGCGGATCAGCCATGTCGCGCTCTGCAGGCAATCGGCAAGATAGGTCTTGTCCTTCTCGCTCTTCGCCGTCTTGGCGACCTCGGCGTGATAGACTTGGTTCACCAAAACCTTGGGGAGGGTGTCGGAATTGAGCTCGACGCTGAAGCCGCCGGCGGAAGCGGAGCGCACGAACACGTCCGGCACGATCGGCTGTACCAGCGTTGATCCGAAGGCAAGGCCGGGCTTCGGATTGAGCTGGCGAACTTCGACGATCATGTCGGTCAAGTCCTCCTCGCTCACGCCGCAGAGCTTGCGCAGAGCCGCGACGTCCCGCTTGGCCAGAAGATCGAGGTGAGCGACGAGCGCCTGCATTGCGGGATCGAAACGGTCGCGCTCCCGGAGCTGAATGGCGAGGCATTCGTTGAGATTGCGCGCGCAGACGCCGGGCGGATCGAAGCCCTGCAGGATCGTCAGGACGGCGCCGACCTCGGCCGGCGTGGCACCCAGCCGCTCCGCGACCAGCGCCAGGTCGCCGGCGAGATAGCCGGCCTCGTCGACCAGATCGATGAGATATTGCCCGATCATGCGTCGCGCCGGGTCTGCCACCGCCAGCGAGAGTTGCTGGGCAAGGTGATCGGCCAGCGTGGTCTCGCTGGAGACGAAAGCTTCCAGATTGTAGTCGCCGTCGCGACCGCCCGGCCCGGCGCCGGCCCATTCGGAATAGCCGCCGGGAGCCTCGCCATTCGAGCGCGAGCTCGCGGCATCGGAATCAGCGGGCGGAACGTCGTCGAGCTCGACGCCGGGACGTTCCCTCGCGGCGGCGGTAGTCCGATCCCCATTGCTCGCCACCCAATCGGGCTCGGCCGGCTGTCGCACCGACAACGCCGTGCGCTCGGCGGCGCGCCCATCGCCGTTAGCCCCGCTCTCGGCCTCGCCTGTCCGCTCCAGCAGCGGATTGCGCTCCAGTTCCCCCTCCACATAAGCGGCGAGATCCAGGTTGGAGAGCTGCAGCAGCTTGATGGCCTGCATCAGCTGCGGCGTCATCACCAGCGCATGGCTCTGCCGAATCTCAAGCCTTTGGGTAAGCGCCATATCACTCTTGGGAGGCGCGCTCGCAACCGGCCGACGCGGTGCCAACCGAGCCCGAAGCGCGCGATGTCAACTGGTCCAATTCTTGCTTATCCGGTTCTGGGCCCGGTGTACACCGCTTCCGTCAGGGGGTGGTCAAAGGTGTCGCAGGAGCCGCAGAATAGCGGGGAGAACGATTGAAACGAAAATCGCCTCCGATGGAAGCGCGGTTCCGCCTCAAGTATTCACTCGGTGGCACGACCTAATGCGGCAGGGGTGCGAACTTTCAGGATCATGTTGTTACATCCGGAATTCCTCGCCGAGATAGAGGCGGCGGACCTCGGGATCATTCACGATGTCGTCCTTACGACCTTCCATCAGGACCTGTCCCGAATAGATGATGTAGGAGCGATCGGTGAGGTCGAGCGTTTCGCGCACGTTGTGGTCGGTAATGAGCACGCCGATACCACGCGTGGTCAGGCGCCGGACCAGCCGCTGAATGTCCACCACGGCCTTGGGATCGATGCCGGCGAACGGTTCGTCGAGCAGCATGTAGTTCGGCCGACTCGCGAGCGCCCGCGCGATCTCGACGCGGCGGCGCTCGCCGCCCGACAGTGCGATCGAGGGCGTCTTGCGGTGACGCGTGATCTCAAACTCATCGAGCAGCGAATTGAGGTCGGACTCCCGGCGGCGACGGTTCGGCTCCACCACCTCGAGCACCGCACGGATATTGTCCTCGACGTTGAGGCCGCGAAAAATCGACGCCTCCTGCGGCAGATAGCCGATGCCGAGCCGCGCCCGCTGGTACATGGGGAGATGGGTGACGTCGTGGCCATCAAGCTCGATTTTGCCGCGGTCAGCCTTGATGAGGCCGGTGATCATGTAGAACGCGGTGGTCTTGCCGGCGCCATTGGGTCCCAGCAGGCCGACCGCCTCGCCGCGCCGCACATAGAGGCCGACTCCGTTGACCACCTTGCGGCCGCCATAGCTCTTTTCCAGGCTGTGCGCGGCCAGATAGCCCCCCGCCGCCTCCCGCCGGCTCGCCGGACGTTCGCGGCGCAACTGCGGCTTGACAGAAGCCGGCTGTGTGGCGGCCGTGCCGCGGGCAGCCGGACCCTGTCCGTCGGCCCGCGCCTCCACACCCTCGTGCCACCGGCCATTGCCCGCTCTTGGTGGACGCCGGGGGGGGCGGCGGTGTCGCAACAACGCAAGGAAGTTGAGCACGCCTCTGCCTCGAAAGCCCCCGGTTCAGCTGAGTCGTCCAGTACTGCAGTGCACTATAGCGCTTTCCGGGGACGTGAAAACCGCTTCGGGTTCCTTCCGGCCAGGGTCTGTCCCGCCCCCTGGCCTGCGTCGCGCGCAGCTTGCGCCGCCCCGCGGATCGCCCGCTCGGCACGCGTCCTCGCCGGGGGCGGTCGCGACGCGACTTTGAGACCTCATTTCTTATCGGGCGGCGCGCGTTGAAACAGGCCCTCGACGCGGCCCTGATCCATCCGGGATACACCGCTGGTGAGATCGACCACCAGCCGCTGGCCGCGCAGGATATCCGCGCCCCGGGTGACCACCACGTTGCCGACGAGCGTCACGGTGTTCTCGCGCATGTTGAACGTCGCAGCATCGCCGGCCGCGTTTTGATCCTTCTGCACCACCACGACGTTGCCGCGCGCCTCGATCCGGCGGATTTGCTTGTCCCCTCCCGGTCCCGGTTCGGCGGCCTTCACCGGACGCGGGCCGGACTCCTCCTCGTAGAAGACGACGAGCGACTTGCAGTGCATTTCGGTGTCGCCTTGGAGCACGTAGACGTCGCCGGTGAAGGTCGCCATTTTGTCCTTCTCGCGCACTTCGAGCGAGGCCGCGCGAATCTTCACGGGCTCGTCGCGGTTCTGCGAGAAACCCTGCAGCGCATTGGGAGGACCCTCATTTTTCTGCGCGGCGGCGTCCGCCGCCCAGAGCGCCACGGCCACTGCCGCCGCGCCGGCGATCTTCCGCCACCGGTCCGCCGAGCGCCTATTCATTGCTTGTTCCCCCCGCCGCCCATGCCGGACGTGGTGCTGTCCAACAGCAGAGTAACCGACACGCCGCGTTCGAAACGCATGAGATCTCCGGATTCGGCGACCTCCATGCGGTTGGCGTTGATCGTCCATGTTGCCGTCTTCACCTCCACCGGCTTGTCGGAGGTGATCCTGCCGGCCTTCACGTCCAACACCGCCTCGTTGAGGAACGCCTGATAGCCACTGGACGACGTGACCACGATGTCCTGGCTCAGCGTCAATTGCTCGGTCTTGGAATTGTACAGCCCGCCTTTGGCGGTCGTTAGAACCGAGACCTTGTCTTTCATTTCCATCGTCGCGCGGACGCCGTGCAGCTCGACCATGTCCGGCTTGGTCAAGTCCTGAGCGGCGGCCTGCGCGATCATGTCGTAGCGCCGGTTGTCGCGCGTGAAGCCGGCGAGGCGTGGCTGCTGCATCATGATCTTAGTGCCGGAAACCACCAGCGAGCCGAGATCGACGGGCGCGCCGGTGAGAACGCGCAGTGGTTTGAGCACAAGCGCGAACACGAGCCCTCCGACCACGGCCACGGCCACGCCGGCCGGCACCGCCACCCGCAGGAAGCGGATGTGGTGGCTGTGGCGCACGGCCGCGCGGAAGACCCGCTCGGCGTCGGCGCGGCCGAAGCGGGCCACGCTGCGCGGTCCCGGTTGCTCGACATCCGCCAGACCCGTTGGAGAATTCATCCCCGAGCCCCATCACCCGACCGTGATCGAGCGCTCCCCGCTAGTTATGAGCCCCTTTGGGCGCCATGCTCGTCTCCAAATATGGCCCGGCCGCGGCAGGGCGCTCAAGAATAAGGCCGAGAAATCGCCCGAAATGAGCCGGCGAGGGTCATATCCGAGATAAGTTACCCAATTTCGTAGGGTGCAGAGGGCGACGTCATCCCGCGGCGCGACTGCAGCGAGAACCATGATAACCGGTGGCGGCCATGGCTCCCGCGCTCGCGTCGCGGACCGGAAAGGCGCCGAACCAAATCCGGCAATACAAACAAGCCACTACGAATGGGAAAAGATATCCTCGAGGGCCCACCCGGCGAGATCGAGCCGGACCCGGTCGGGGAGGAAGCGGAAGCAGGCGGCCGCGAGCTCCGTGCGACCTTCGCGCGCGAGGATGGTATCGAGCTTCTCCCTGACGGCGTGCAGGTGCAGCACGTCCGAGGCCGCATAGGCGAGTTGCGGCTCGCTGAGCGTCTCGGCGCCCCAGTCGGAAAGTTGCTGCTGCTTGGACAGATCGATGCCGAGGACTTCGCGCACGAGATCCTTGAGACCGTGCTTGTCGGTATAGGTACGCGCCAGCCGCGAGGCGATCTTGGTGCAATAGACCGGAGCCGGCATGACGCCGAGCCGTCGGCTGAGCGCGCCGAGGTCGAAGCGGGCAAAATGGAAGATCTTGAGAATCGCGCCGTCCGCGAGCAGCTTGGTCAGATTCGGCGCCGCGCTGGCGCCCGGCGGGATCTGCACCACGTCGGCCGAGCCGTCCCCGGGCGACAGCTGGACCACGCACAGCCGGTCGCGGTCTGGATCGAGCCCCATGGTCTCGGTGTCGACCGCCACCGCGGGGCCCTGATAGTGCGAAAGGTCGGGCAGGTCGCCGCGGTGCAAGCGGATGGTCATGACGGCCCGTGGAGCGGCAGCATGAAAGTGGTGCCCAGGAGAGGACTCGAACCTCCACGCCTCGCGGCGCTAGTACCTGAAACTAGTGCGTCTACCAATTCCGCCACCTGGGCTTTGCGGCGATAGGTACGGAGCGGGTCTGGCGTTGTCAAATGGGCGTGCGAGCCGCTTCTGAGCCCGCTTGCGGCCACGTCGCGCGAGCCGCACGCGGCCCCTGTACAGCGCCGGACCGATCCTGTATTCGGCCCGCGAGTGGACGCGAGCGCGCATGACCGCCATTCCCCTTGAGACGCTCGTCACCGTATTCGGCGGCTCGGGCTTTCTCGGCCGCCATGTCGTGCGCGCGCTGGCCAAGCTCGGCTACCGTATTCGCGTTGCGGTGCGCCGCCCCGAACTCGCAGGCTTTCTGCAGCCGCTCGGCCGCGTCGGGCAGATCCATGCCGTGCAGGCCAATCTGCGCTACCCGGCCTCGGTCGAGGCGGCCGCGCGCGACGCCGACGTGGTGGTCAATCTGGTCGGCATCCTGTTCGAGCGCGGGCGGCAGAAATTCGATGCCGTGCAGGCCTTCGGGGCGGAGGCGGCGGCGCTCGCGGCGGCGGCCTTCGGCGCCCGCATGATCCACGTCTCGGCAATCGGCGCCGACGAACATTCACCCTCGCACTATGCCCGCTCCAAGGCCGCGGGCGAGCGGCTAGTGCTGGCCGCCGTGCCGGAGGCGGTCATCCTGCGGCCCTCGGTCCTGTTCGGCCCCGAGGACGACTTCTTCAACAAGTTTGCCGCCATCGCACGCTTCTCGCCGGCGCTGCCACTGGTCGGCGGGGGCCACACCCGGTTCCAGCCGGTTTTTGCCGGTGACGTCGCGCGCGCCGTCGTCGCCGCGATCGAGGACCGCGCCGAGGCCGGGCAAGTCTACGAGCTCGGCGGCCCGGAAGTACGCAGCTTCAAGGAGCTGATGCAGTTCGTGCTCGCCACCATCGGCCGGCAACGCCTCCTGCTGCCGATCCCGTTCGGGCTCGCCACGTTCCAGGCCGCTTTCCTCCAGCTCATGCCCAAGCCGCTGCTGACGCCCGACCAGGTCGAGCTGCTGCGGCGCGACGCCGTCGTCTCGGACGAGGCCAAGCGCCAAGGGCGTACGCTCGAAGGGCTCGGCATCGACCCCGTCGCCATGGCCACCATCGTGCCGTTCTATCTCTGGCGCTTCCGCAAAGCCGGCCAGTTCCAGGGGACGGTGATCGGTAGTCAGTAATCGGTTCGATGCCCGACCTCAGACCCTGATTGCCGACGACGACTGATCGCTGACCACTGCCATGCCCGTCATCGCCAATATCGAGGACCTGCGGCAGATCGCGCGGCGGCGGATCCCGCGCGCGATCTACGACTATGTGGAACGCGGTTCCTACGACGAGCTCACGCTCAACGCCAACCGCGCCGAGCTCGACGCCATCCGCCTGCGCCAGCGCGTGCTGATCGACGTCTCGAAGGTCGCGCTCGCGACGTCGATGCTCGGCGAACCGGTGTCGATGCCGCTCGCCATCGCGCCGACCGGCCTCACCGGCCTGGTCCACGGCGACGGCGAGATGCTGGCGGCGAGGGCGGCCGAAGCCGCGGGCGTCAAGTTCTGCCTCTCCACCATGTCGATCTGCTCGATCGAAGACGTGCGCAGCGTGGTGAAAGCGCCGTTCTGGTTCCAGCTCTACATGTTCCGCGACCGTGGCTTCAGCCAATCCGTCATCGAGCGGGCGCGCGCGGCGAACTGCTCCGCGCTGTTCGTGACGGTCGACCTGCCGATGCGCGGCCAGCGCCATGCCGACCTCAGAAACGGGCTCACCGTCCCCCCGCGGCTGACCGCGCGCAATGCCTGGGACATCGCCACCAAGCCCGCCTGGCTCCTCAAGGTGCTGCTCGGCCGGCGCAAGACCTTCGGCAATGTCGAGGCCTATCTCAAGGGCCGCGTCGGCATCGAGAAGGCGGGCGCCTGGTCGAACCAGAATTTCGACCGCTCGCTCAGCTGGCGCGACATCGAATGGGTACGGGGCCTGTGGCCGGGCAAGCTCGTGCTCAAGGGCATCCTCGATGTCGAGGACGCCAAGACCGCCGCCGCCGCGGGCGTCGATGGCATCGTGGTCTCCAACCACGGCGGCCGGCAGCTCGACGGCGCGCACGCTACCATCAAGGTCCTGCCCGACATCGCGCACGCCGTAGGCGACCGCATCGAGGTGCTGTTCGACGGCGGCATCCGCTCGGGACAGGACGTGCTCAAGGCGCTCGCGCACGGCGCGCACGGCTGCCTGATCGGCCGCGCCTACCTCTACGGCCTCGCGGCGGGCGGCGAAGCCGGCGTGCGCCAGGCGCTCGACATCATCCGCGCCGAGCTCGAAGTGGCCCTGACCCTGACGGGGATGCGGGACGTGCGCGAGGTATCATGCGAAGTGATCGCGTAACGGACGACCTCTGTCATCCGTATCCCAGCCCCAGCGCGATCAGCCCGAGCGACCCGACGACGATGCGCCACCAGCCGAACAGCGCGAAGCCGTGGCGTTGCACGTAGCCGAGAAACGTCTTCACCACGATCCAGGCGCACACGAACGACACCGCGAAGCCGAATGCCACCAGGATGGTGTTGTCCATGGTCATCTGGCCGCGGCTCTTGAAGAGGTCGTAGGCGAACGCGCCGGCCATGGTCGGCATGGCGAGCCAGAACGAGAATTCCGCCGCCGAGCGGCGGTCCGCGCCCAACAGCATGGCGGACACGATGGTCGCGCCCGAGCGCGAGACTCCCGGAATCATGGACACGCACTGCGCCACGCCGATGACGAAATACATCGGCAAGGTAAACCGCGTGGCGTCACGGTAGCGTGTATCCAGATCGACGAAGTCGATCCAGACCAGCACTGCGCCGCCCAGGATGAGCGTGACGCAGACGATCCAGAGGTTGAACAACACCTCCTTGATGAAGTCGTGGGCGAGCGCGCCGACGACCGCCGCCGGCAGGAACGCGAGCAGCACGCCGATGACGAAACGCCGCGCCGCCAGATCGTGGAACATGCCGGCCGCGATCTGCCAGATGCGGAAAAAGTAGATCGACAGCAGCGCGAGGATGGCGCCGAACTGGATCAGGATCGCGAAGGTTTTGCCGAAATCTTCGTCATCGAAGCCGAAGAAGCGTTGGACCAGGAGCAGGTGTCCGGTCGAAGACACCGGCAGGAATTCGGTCAGGCCCTCGACCACGCCGAGAATGAAGGCCCTGATCAGGTCGAACGTCATCGATGGGCTCCGCCGCCGGGGGAAAGACGCCGCGCAACGGCGGGCACGGCTCCTGAAACATGCGCTTTTCCCCCATCATTAACCCCGGAGCAACGGGGGAGGACGAACATTGCACAGGTTGCTATCGGGCTCTATCCAAGGGGCCCGACGCGACCTAACGTGGCCGCCCCGAGATCGCCGCAATCCTTAAAAGCCGCATGCTGACGTTGTTCCAACATCCGTTCTGTCCCCATTCCCGCTTCGTACGCCTGGCGCTTGGCGAGTACGGCCTCGCGGCGCAGACAGTCGAGGAACGCGTGTGGGAGCGCCGGCAGGAATTCCTCATTCTCAATCCCGCCTGCACCACGCCGGTGCTGGTGGAGGAAGGACACCCCGCGGTTCCGGGCGCGGGGATCATCGCCGAATACCTCGACGAGACGCACGGGGACGAACTCGGGGGGCAGCGCCTGCTGCCGCGCGAGTCCGGACCGCGGGTGGAAGTGCGGCGGCTCGCGAGCTGGTTCAACGACAAGTTCTTCGCCGAGGTCAGCGGGCCGCTCACCATGGAGCGCCTCTACAAGCGCCAGATGCCGGCGAGCGCCGGCGGCGGATCGCCCGATACCGAGGCCATCCGTGCGGCGCGTCACAACATGCGCTATCATCTGGCCTACATCGGGTGGCTCGTGCGCACGCGCGATTGGCTCGCCGGCAAACGCATGAGTTACGCCGATCTCGCCGCGGCCGCGCATCTATCGGCGGTCGACTATCTGGGCGACGTGCCATGGAACGAAGACGACGCCGCGAAGACCTGGTACGCGCAAGTGAAGTCGCGGCCGTCGTTCCGTCCGATCCTGGCCGAGACGCTGGCGGGCATTCCTCCCTCGCAGACCTACGCCGACCTCGACTTCTGAACGATCGCGCGGCGATCAGGACGGCGTTCGTGCGAGCCGCGCGCGGACACGGCTTCGACGTCGTCGGCATCACGCGGCCGGATTCGATTCCGCAAGCATCCGAGCGGCTCTACCGCTTCCTCGCCGAGGGCGCCCATGGCGACATGCAGTGGATGGCGACCACCGCGGCGCGCCGCAGCGACCCGCGCGCGTTGTGGCCGCAAGTGCGCTCCGTCATCATGCTCGGGCTCAACTACGACCAAGGCAGCGATCCGCTTGCGATCCTGCGGCGGCGCGACCGGGGCGCAATCTCGATCTATGCCCAGGCCGACGACTACCATAACGTCATCAAGCCGAGGCTCAAGGCTTTGGCCCGCTGGCTGACGGCGCAGGACGGCGGCGACGTGAAGGTTTTCGTCGATACCGCCGCCGTGATGGAAAAGCCCCTCGCCGCCGCGGCCGGCCTGGGATGGCAGGGCAAGCACACCAACCTGGTCTCGCGTCAGTTCGGCTCGTGGCTGTTCCTCGGCACCATCTTCACCACGCTCGAGCTGCCGCCCGATCCGCCCGAGGCCGACCACTGCGGCAATTGCCGGGCCTGCATCGACATCTGCCCGACTGCAGCCTTCCCCGAGCCGTATCGGCTCGATGCACGCCGCTGCATCTCCTATCTCACCATCGAGCACAAGGGGCCGATCCCGCGTGAACTGCGCGCCGCGATGGGCAACCGCATCTACGGCTGCGACGACTGCCTGGCGGTGTGCCCGTGGAACAAGTTCGCCCGCGCCGGCCGCGAGATGAAGCTCGCGACCCGCGACGAGTTGCGCGACCCGCCGCTGGCCGATCTCGCCCGCCTCGACGACGCAGCGTTCCGCAAGCTGTTTTCGAAATCCCCGGTCAAGCGCACGGGACGCGATCGCTTCGTGCGCAATGTGCTGATCGCGATCGGCAATTCCGGCAACGCCACGCTCGCGGCAGAAGCAGTGATGTTGCTGGCGGATTCTTCGGCGCTGGTGCGCGGCGCGGCGGTGTGGGCGCTGAGCCGGCTGCTGCCGCCGCAGCCTCTCGCCGAGCTCGCGGCGGCGCACCGTGCGCGCGAGCCCGAACCGCTCGTGCAAGAGGAGTGGGAAGCGGCACTCGCGCCGTTCGCGGCTTGATGTCGGTGCTCCTTTGCCTCGGGCTCGGCTATTGCGCCCGTCACTACGTCGCCGCATTCGGCGCCCGCTTCGACCGCATCATCGCGACCACGCGAAGCGCAGACGGCATCGCGGCGGTCGGTAACCGGCGCATCGGCGACCGCTCGGTCGAGATGCTCGTGTTCGATGCCGCCTCGCGCAAGCTCTCCGCCGCCCTTGCGCAGGCCGATGCCCTGCTCCTATCGGCAGCCCCGGCCGAGGGCCGCGACCCGATCCTCGCAGGCTGCGCCGAGGAAATCGCACAGGCGCCGCGGCTGCAGTCTCTGATCTACCTGTCGACGCTCGGGGTCTACGGCGACAGCGCCGGTGCGTGGATCGACGAGACCGCGCCGACCATCGCGGCCCAGGCCCGCCGCGGGCGCGCGCGCATCGACGCCGAGCTCGGCTGGCGCGCTCTGGGTGCACGGTGCAACCTGCCGGTCGCGATCCTGCGGCTTGGCGGCATCTACGGTCCGGGCCAGAACGCGATGGTGAGGCTCCTGCGGGGGACCGCGCACCGCGTCGCCAAGCCCGGACACGTGTCGAACCGCATCCACGTCGACGACATCGCGCAGGCGATCGATGCGGCGTTCGCACGCCGCGCCGACGGCGTGTTCAACGTCGTGGACGACGAGCCGGCCTCGCCGAGCGATCAGATCGCGTTCGCGGCGCGCCTCATCGGGATCGAGCCCCCGCCGCAAATCCCTTACGCGGAGGCGCACAAGGTGCTCTCGCCGCTCGCATTGAGCTTCTACGAGGGGTGCATTCGCGCGCGCAACGACAAGCTCAAGGATGTGCTCGGCGTGACGCTGCGCTATCCGAGCTATCGCGAGGGTCTGCGCGCGCTTCACACGGCCGGTGATCATCTCGCCGCCGCCGAGCCGCCGGCGTCAAACTAGACCACCATTGTTGCAGACGCGAGGGTGAGGTGATGGACCGCCGAACAGTTCGAGCTTAACCGAAGCATGTTCCGCAACGAGTAGGCCATGATGGCGGCGATCGCGGAGGCCGCCATGACCGTCACCGTCTTCATCCGCTACCAGCTCGATCCGTTCCAGTGCAACGCCTTCGAAGAGTACGCGCGCCGCTGGCTCACCATCATTCCCAAGTGCGGAGGAAAGGTCGTCGGCTACTGGATCCCGCATGAGGGCACCGACAACATCGCCTACGGGCTGATCGCGTTCAACAGCCTTGCCGCCTATGAAGCCTATCGGATGCGGCTCAAGGCCGATCCCGAAGGCGCCGCCAATTTCCGGCTTGCCCAGGAGCAACGGTTCATCTTGAGCGAGGAACGCACGTTCCTGAGGCTCGTGGAGTGAGTCACCGTTTCCGTCGAGCACCGATGGAACTTGACGCTCAATAGCCGCGGTTCGCCGACGCTCAGAATTCCGCGACTGCGGTGATGAGCCGCTCGATGTCCTCCGGGCGCGACAGGCGATGGTCGCCGTCCTTCACCAGCGTGAGCACGACGTCGTCGCGGGCAAAGCGCGAGGTCAGCTCGACCGCATGCTGCCACGGCACGTCTGGATCCCGCACGCCCTGGAGAATGCGGACCGGGCAGCCGGTCTCGATCATGCCACCGAGCAGGAGGTGCCGGCGCCCTTCGTCAATGAGGCTGCGGGTAATCGGATAAGGCTCATCGGAATATTGCGACGGGCGCGACCACACGCCCGCTGACTCGAGCTGGCGTTTGACCTCGGGCGGGAAACGTTTCCACATCAACTCCTCCGTGAAGTCGACCGCGGGCGCGACCAGCACCAGGGAAGCCACGCTCGGGTCGGCCTGGGCCCGACGCGCCAGTTCCCGCGCGAGCAGCAGCGCCAGCCATCCGCCCATGGACGAGCCGATCACGACCTGGGGCCCGCGACAGCAACCGTTGAATACCGCCAGGCTTTCTTCGAGCCATCGGCCGATTGTGCCGTCGGTGAAATTGCCCTCGGACTCGCCGTGGCCTGAATAGTCGAAGCGCGCCATCGCCCGGCCATGTTCCCGCGCCCACAGATCGAGTGCTTCAGCCTTGGTGCCGCACATGTCGGACTTGAAGCCGCCGAGCCAGAACAGCCCGGGCGATGTTCCCGCGCGCAGCCGGACGGCGATCCGCCTGGCCGCAAGACCGGTTCCAACGTCGATGAATTTCAGGCAAAGATCGTTCATCTGGCCACGACGTGGGGGGACGTGGGATCGGGGCGCCGAGCATGCCGTGTTTCGCCGTATCCCATCATTGATGCAAGAGTGCTGCACCGGGAAGTCAAGCCGGCGCCGGTCGAGGACATGGGCTGAGTGAGCACAGATCAGGAAGACTCGGACGTTCCCCCGCCCACATTGGAGGGCGCGACCATTCTGCAGATCGTGCCGGCGCTGCGCGAGGAGCCGGCGGCACGCACGGCACTCATCGTGGCGGCCGCGCTGGTGCAGTCAGGCGCGCGGGCGCTGGTCGCGGCCGAGGACGGACCGCTGGCATCGGAGCTCAAGGCCTTCGGCGGCGAATGGATCTCGTTGGTGAACGACAGCGTGAACCCGCTCACGCTCAGGCGCGGCGCCCGCACGCTGGAACGCCTGATCGCGTCGGAGCGGATCGACGTCGTGCACGCGCAAAGTGTCGGCGGCGCCTGGATTGCCAGCATGGCGGCGGCGCAGATCGCGGTCTGGCTGGTCACCACGCTACCCGATGTGCCGGCGCCACCAGGCCTGCGCGCCTATTGGGCGGGCGCGCTTGCGCGCGGCGACCGGGTGATCACGCCATCGCATTACGCCGCCGCGCCGGTCACCGCCCGCTACGATCTCACGCCTGACCGGATCACGGTCGTTCCCCGCAGCATCGATACCGCGGCATTCGATGCAGCGGCTGTCGGCGCCGAACGCGTCGAGGCGTTGCGCAAAGCCTGGCGGATACCGCCGGACGCGCGCATCCTGCTCGTCCCCGGACGGGTCGCCCCCTGGAACGGACAACTCATTCTGCCCGAGGTCGCGCGCGCCTTACGCGACGAAGGCGTGCGCGGCTTCGTTTTTGTGCTCGCCGGCGAGCATCGCGGCCATCGCCAATATGCGCAGGCCATCGCGAAAGCGGCGCAGGCGAAGGGCGTACAGGGCTTGATCCGGCTCACCGGCCACTGCCGGGACATGCCGGCGGCGTTCGCCGCCGCGGACACCGTGGTCGTCCCGGCGGTCGAGCCGCCGGTGCTCGGCCGCGCGGTGGCGCAGGCGCAGGCCGTAGGCCGGCCGGTGGTTACCTCCGATGTCGGCATGTTGCCGGAGCAGGTGGTGACGCCCCCGGACATGCCGGAAGACGTACGCACGGGCTGGGTGGCGAAGGCGGGCGACGCGAAGGAATTCGCGAGCGCGATCAACGCCGCCTTCTCGCTCGACGATACCGCCTACCGCACGATGGCCGCGCGCGCGCGCCAATTCGCACAATACATGTTTTCCCCCGAGGGCATGGCGGCGGCCACCCTCGCCGTCTATGGCTCGCTGCTGGTGCACGCGGACTGAGGACCTCCGTCCGCATCGCGAATCGGTCCGATTTGCCGTTGACTTATGGGCGGTTTGTACTGATCTTTTACCGGCCTGCTGGCGCAGGCACGTTGCAACAGCATGAGGAGAGCCGAGCCATTCGTCGCCCAATGAAACCCGCGCAGCCCGCCCCCAAGGACGGCCCGCGCATCAACGAGGAGATCCGTGTTCGCGAAGTCCAATTGATCGATCAGACCGGCCATAATCACGGGCGCGTTGAAATCCAGATCGCGTTGGACAGGGCCCAGGAGGCCGGGCTTGATCTCGTCGAGATAGCTCCCAATTCATCCCCGCCCGTCTGCAAGATCCTCGATTACGGCAAATACAAATACCAGGCGCAGAAGAAGGCGGCGGAAGCCCGCAAAAAACAGAAGGTGGTCGAGGTCAAGGAGATCAAGCTGCGGCCGATGATCGACGACCACGATTACGACGTGAAGATGCGCTCGATGCAGCGTTTCTTCGAGGAAGGCGACAAGGTGAAGGTCACGCTGCGCTTCCGCGGGCGCGAGATGGCGCACCAGGAATTGGGCTACCAGCTGCTCAACCGCGTCAAGGACGATACGTCCAAGCTCGCCAAGGTCGAGCAGGAGCCGCGCTTCGAAGGCCGCCAGGTGGTCATGGTGCTGGCGCCCAGATGACCATGGAGACCGTCGTCGGTCATCAGCCGATCTAGACCTAGACCGCAGCATTGACCCGCCGGCGCCCGCCCGGGATGGCCGACCACCGGTCATGGGTGGCGCGGCATCCGGGCGTGGCCGATAGCCCATCCATGCGGTCAAGCCGGGCCCGGTTGTCTTTCGCGCGCGTCTCTGCCATAACGCCGCCCTTCCGCCGCCCGGCCGACAGGGCTGCCGTGGCGACGGCGAAGTGCTCAATCAGCACGCTCCAACGAGCAAAATCCGGCCAGCCGGGCAGGCGCCCGTGGCTGTTGCCGAACAGGAGAGCCAAATGCCCAAGCTCAAGACCAAGTCCGGCGCCAAGAAGCGCTTCAAGGTGACCGGCGGCGGGAAGGTGCTCTATGCGCAATCCCGCAAGCGTCACGGCATGATCAAACGCACCAAAAAGCAGATCCGCCAATTGCGCGGAACCGCGGTGCTGTTCAAGACCGACGGCGACAAGATCAAGAAATATTATTTGCCCAACGACTGAGCGCCCAGCGGGCGGCGGCCGTCCGCATCTACGCTGCAATTATCCGAGGAGATCAGCCATGGCACGCGTCAAGCGCGGCGTCACCGGGCACGCCAAGCACAAGAAAGTCCTCAAAGCCGCCAAGGGCTACTACGGCCGGCGCAAGAACACCATCCGCGTCGCCAAGCAGGCGGTGGAGAAGGCGAACCAATATGCCTATCGCGACCGCAAACGCCGCAAGCGCACCTTCCGCGCGCTCTGGATCCAGCGCCTCAACGCCGCGGTGCGGCCCTTCGGCCTGACCTATAGCCGATTCATCGACGGCCTCGGCAAGGCCGGGCTGCTGATCGACCGCAAGGTGCTGTCCGATCTCGCGATCCGGGAGCCTACCGCCTTCGCGGCGATCGTCGAGAAGGCCAAGGCTGCGAGCGCGGCATAGAACGAGAGGGCGGACAACAGCCGACGGACGACAAGCGGACGAGATTGTCTTTGTGTCCTCTGCGCTCCGTCGTCTGTCGTCCGAGCAGGCATGATCGACCCCGGTTATGTGCAGCGTCTGGCACGCTACAACCGCTGGCAGAACGAGAACCTTTACGGCGTTGCCGACGCCGAGCGGCGGCGCGAGCGCGGCGCATTCTTCGGCTCGATCCACGGCACGCTCAACCATCTGCTCTGGGCCGACCGTATCTGGATGAGCCGGTTCGCCGGCACGTCCCGCCCGGCCGGCGGGATTCGCGAATCAGTGTCGCTCTACGGCGACTGGAACGAGTTGAAGCGCGAGCGGGCCGCGTTCGATGCCATCATCGTCGACTGGGCGCAGCGCCTCGACGACGGCGCGCTCGCTGGCGAGCTCACGTGGTTCTCCGGCGCGATCAATGCCGAGGTCGGCAGGCCGAAATGGCTTCTGCTCACGCACATGTTCAATCACCAGACCCACCACCGCGGCCAGGTGCATTGCATGCTGACGCAGGCGGGAGGCAAGCCTGGCGATACCGACTTGTTCATCATGCCGATGTAGCGACCGGGCGGGCGCGGCGCCCCGGGGACAAGGCGATGCAGGATCTCAAGGCCGAACTGGTGCGCGGGTTGTGGTACGTCGCCCTCGTGGGCGCCGACCTGCGCCCGGGGCGGATGGTGCACAAGACGCTGCTCGGCGAGCCCGTGCTGATCGGCCGCGCCCGCGACGGCTCCGTCTTCGCGCTGCGCAACATCTGCCCGCATCGCGGCATCCCCCTGCACTACGGCCGCTTCGACGGCGAGACGATCGCCTGCTGCTACCACGGCTGGCGCTTCGACGCGCGCGGCGCCTGCGTCGAGATTCCCTCGCTGCGCGACGGCCAGGAACTCGATATCGCCAAGATTCGGTGCGGCGCCTATCCCTGTGTCGAACGGCAGGGCCTGGTGTGGATCTATTTCGCACCACCGGACAAGGCCGTGACCGAGCTGGCGCAGCCGCCGCGCATCCCGGTCTTTTCCGAGGCGGCACGGCCGGCGGTCGCGATCGTGCAGCCGTTTCCCTGCTCGACCGACCATGCCGCGTTCGGCCTCATGGACCCGACCCATGCCGGTTTCGTGCATACATCGTGGTGGTTCAAGCACCAGCCGACCAAGTTGCGTCCGAAGGAAAAACGCTTCGAGCCGATCGAGCTCGGCTTTCGCATGGTGCGCCATGCGCTGCCGCCGCAGAACCTGGTCTACAAGCTGCTCGGCCGCCACGTCGAAACCGAGATTTCCTACCAGCTTCCCGGCCTGCGCATCGAGGAGGTGCACGGCGACCGCCACGCCGTCGTCGGTCTCACCGCGATCACCCCGGTCACCGACGAGGCGACCGAGGTGCACCAGATCTTCTGGGCGTCGCCCGGCTGGGTCAAGCCGCTCGCGCCGCTGATCAAGCCGTTCATGCACACCTTCCTCGGCCAGGACCGCGAGGTCGTGGTGCGCCAGCGCGAAGGCCTCGTGCACAAGCCGCGGCTGATGCTCATCAACGACGCGGACACGCAGGCGCGCTGGTGGATGCGCGTCAAGGAGGAATGGATCGCAGCACAGGCGCAGGGCCGAGCCTTCGTCAATCCGCTCGAACCCAAGACCCTGCGCTGGCGCAGCTGAGCAAGCCGATGACCGAGCTTCCCGCACTCGAAACCGAAATCCTCGCCGCCGCGGCCACTGCCGAGGACGAGAGCGCGCTCGAAGTCGTGCGCGTGGCGGCGCTCGGCCGCAATGGCTCGATCTCCGCGCTGCTCAAGGCGCTCGGCACACTGCCGCCCGACGAGCGCAAGGCGCGAGGGGCGGCCATCAACGGGCTCAAGGACCGGGTCACCGCTGCGCTCGCCGCGCGCAAGGACGCGCTCAAGACGCTGGCGCTCGATCAACGGCTCAATACCGAAACCGTGGACGTGACGCTGCCGGTGCGCGAGCCGCCGGCCGAGACCGGGCGCGTGCACCCGATCAGCCAGGTCGTGGACGAGCTGACCGCGATCTTCGCCGACATGGGCTTCGCCATCGCGGAGGGCCCCGACATCGAGACCGACGACTACAATTTCACCAAGCTCAACTTCGCCGAGGGCCATCCCGCCCGCGACATGCACGACACGTTCTACTTCAATCCCAAGCCCGACGGCTCGCGGCTCCTGCTGCGCACGCATACCTCGCCGGTGCAGATCAGGACCATGCTGGCGCAAAAGCCGCCGATCCGCGTGATCATCCCCGGCCGCACCTATCGCAGCGACAGCGACCAGACCCATACCCCCATGTTCCACCAAGTCGAGGGGCTGGTGATCGACAAGGGCTCCCATCTCGGCCACCTGAAATGGATCCTGGAGGAATTCTGCAAGGCGTTCTTCGAGGTCGACCAAGTCAAGATGCGCTTCCGTCCGTCGTTCTTTCCGTTCACCGAGCCTTCGCTCGAGGTCGACATCCAATGCCGACGCGACAAGGGCGAGATCAGGTTCGGCGAGGGCGAGGATTGGATGGAGATCCTCGGCTGCGGCATGGTGCACCCGAACGTGTTGAAGAATTGCGGGCTCGATCCCGACGAGTATCAGGGCTTCGCCTGGGGCATGGGCATCGACCGCATCGCCATGCTCAAATACGGCATGCCGGACCTGCGCGCCTTCTTCGAGGCCGACGTGCGCTGGCTCGCGCATTACGGCTTCCGGCCGCTCGACTTTCCCACCCTCGCGGGCGGATTGAGCGCATGACCGTTGCATCGCCATGATGAAATTCACCCTCGCCTGGCTGAAGGAGCACCTCGACACCGACGCGCCGCTCGAGGCGATCGTCGACAAGCTCACCATGATCGGGCTCGAGGTCGAGAGCGTCGCCGATCGCAGCAAGCTGCTCGCGCCGTTCACCATCGCGCGGGTGATCTCGGCCGAGCAACATCCCAACGCCGACCGCCTGCGCGTGTGCATGGTCGACACCGGCAGCGGCGATCCGGTGCAGGTCGTGTGCGGCGCGCCCAATGCGCGTTCCGGCATGAAGGGAGTGTTCGTGCCGCCCGGCGCCTTCATCCCGGGCAAGAGCATGACGCTCGGCGTCGGCAAGATCCGCGGCGTCGAGAGCCGCGGCATGCTGGTCTCGGAATTCGAGCTGCAGATCTCCGACGACCACGAGGGCATCATCGAGCTCCCCGACGATGCGCCGGTCGGCGCCAACTACGTGCGCTGGGCCGGGCTTGATGATCCCTTGATCGAGATCAACCTGACCACCAACCGCGCCGACTGCACCGGAGTGAGCGGCATCGCGCGCGATCTCGCCGCCGCCGAGATGGGCGCGCTCAGGGACAAGACCGTCGAGCCGATTGCCGAGCGCTTCCCATGCCCCGTCAACGTAACGCTCGATTTCGGCGCGACGCCATCGCTCTGCCCGGCTTTCGCCTTGCGGCTCGTGCGCGGCGTGAAGAACGGCCCCTCGCCCGAATGGCTGCAGCGCCGGCTCGCCGCGATCGGACTGCGCCCGATCAATGCGCTGGTCGACATCACCAATTTCATCACCTACGACCGCGGGCGTCCGCTGCACGTGTTCGACGCCGCCAAGGTGCGCGGCAATCTCACGGTGCGGCGCGCACGCGAGGGCGAAACCCTCGTCGCGCTCGACGGCAAGCGCTACGCGCTCGACGAGACGATGTGCGTGATCGCCGACGAGGCCGGCGTGGAATCGCTCGCCGGCATCATGGGCGGCGAGGCCACGGGCTGCTCGCAGGCGACGACCGACGTGCTGATCGAATCGGCGCTGTGGGACCCGCTGAACATCGCGCAGACCGGCCGCAAGCTCGGCATCCAGTCGGACGCGCGCTACCGCTTCGAGCGCGGCGTCGATCCCACGTTCATGCTGCCCGGGCTCGAGCTCGCCACCAGGATGGTGCTCGATCTCTGCGGCGGCGAGCCCTCGCAGATTGTGGTCGCGGGAAAGCCGGAAGCCCCCGAACGCGTGATCGACTTTCCGCTCACGGAGCTGCCCCGTCTGGCCGGGATCGAGGTTTCCCTGCCCGAGGTCAAGCGGGTGCTCGGCGCGCTCGGCTTCGCCGTCGCCGGGGACGGCGAAAACCTGCGGGTCGCCGTGCCGTCGTGGCGCGCCGACGTGGAGGGCAAGGCCGACCTCGTCGAGGAACTGGTGCGCATCCTCGGCGTCGACCGCGTCCCGGCGACGCCGTTCGACCGCGGCGAGGCGCCGCGCAAGCCAGTGCTCACGCCGATTCAGCTGCGCACGCGCAAGGCCAGGCGCGCG
Source organism: uncultured Alphaproteobacteria bacterium (assembly GCA_963758945.1). Lineage (GTDB taxonomy): Bacteria > Pseudomonadota > Alphaproteobacteria > Rhizobiales > Xanthobacteraceae > VAZQ01. The sequence continues at coordinate 180,617 of CAVWXY010000009.1, forward strand.
CTCGCCGCACGCGGCATGGTCGAGGCGGTGTCCTGGTCGTTCATCGCCAGGCCGCAGGCCGAGCTGTTCGGCGGCGGGCAACCCGAGCTCGCGCTCGCCAATCCGATTGCCTCGGATCTTTCCGACATGAGGCCGAGCCTCCTTCCAGGGCTGGTCGTCGCGGCGCAGAAGAACGCCGACCGCGGCTTTGCCGACGTGGCGCTGTTCGAGGTCGGGACAGGTTTTCCGCGGCGACCGGCCGCAGGACCAGCTCACCGCGGCAGGCGGCGTACGCCGCGCGCTCGCCAAGGCGACCGGCGTCGGCCGTCACTGGTCGGCGCCGGCGGCCGAGGTCGACGCGTTCGACGCCAAAGCCGATGCGCTCGCCGTGCTCGCCGCCGCTGGCGCGTCGGCACAGGCGCTGCAGGTCGTGCCGGGGGCGCCGGCCTGGTTCCATCCCGGCCGCTCCGGCACTATCCAGATCGGCCCGCAAAACGTGCTTGGCCATTTCGGCGAGCTCAATCCGCGCGCGCTCGAGGCGCTCGACGCCGATGCGCCGCTGGTCGCCTTCGAAGTGATCCTGGAAAAACTCCCGGACGCGAGGGCGAAGGCGACACGCGTGAAGCCGGTTCTGGAGCTTTCGGCGTTCCAGCCGGTGGAGCGCGACTTCGCCTTCGTCGTCGACCGCGCGGTAAAGGCGGCGGATATCGTGCGCGCGACACAGAGCGTCGACCGCAAGCTGATCGCCAACATCACGGTGTTCGACGTCTATGAAGGCAAGGGGATCGAACCCGGCAAGAAGTCCGTCGCGATCGCCGTTACCCTGCAGCCGCGCGACAAGACGATGACCGACGAGGAGATCGACGCGGTCGCCGGCAAGATCGTGGCCGAGGTCGCCAAGCGGACCGGCGGCACGTTGCGGGCGTGACGCGACTCGTCAGCCCCGGCCGAGGAGCTTGAGCACCGCACCGGCGGCACGCTCGCCCGACTCCCAGGCGCCGGCGACTGTACCCCAAAGCGTCTCGTGCGTGGCCTCGCCGGCGAAGAAGATGCGGCCCTTGAGCGGCTCCGTCAGCACCTTGCGCGCGGACTGGGCGCCGGGCGCCGCGGCAGAGGTGGCGCCGAGCACCCACGGCGCGTTGTTCCAGCGCGTGGCATGGCTGCGCTTGACGAGAGCTTTCATCTCGGCACCGTACATCCCGCCGAGCCAGCTGAGCGCAAAATCGATCATCGCCGCCTCGCCCTTGGCGGAGAGATCGCGCCCGAAATCGCCGCCGACGTCGACGACGCAGAGCGTCGTCCCCGACATGTTGCCCAGGATCGCGGCGGTTTGGCTATTTTCGCTTTTTTCGAACACGAGCTCGTCGGCGCGCAGCCCGAGCGGATTCCCGGGCAGCTCCAGCGCCACGTGATCGTGGCTGCCGAGCCTGAGGCTGTTGACGGCGTCAAGATGCCGCTTGGGCAGATTGGGCTCGAATTTGAGCTTGCCGGCGGCCAACGCATTGGTCGAAACCGTCACGATGGCGGCAGCGGTCCGGAACGCGCCTTTGGTGGTGTCGACCTCGAGCCGCAGCCGGCTCCACCATTCGATTGTCCGCACCTGCGTCGCAGGCAGAAACGGCAGCCCCGCCGCCAATTTCGTCAACACAGAACCGAATCCCTGCGGGCAGAATGCGTTGTTGTTGCGATCCCCGGAGCGGGCGAGGTCGACGGTCGATACCTGCGAAAGCTCCTTGCCGCAGGTGTAAGGGCCGAGCACGAAATCAATCGTGGGCCGCCAGTCGCCGAGGTCCTTGGGCAGCACCTGGGCGCATGCCACGTCGCTCTTGCGCGCAGCATCGGCGATGGCGGTGGTGGCGCGCACGAGCCCGGCGAGAAAATCCTCCATTTCGCCCTCGCGCGCGTAGCGCCGACCGATGCGGACGCGCTGGCCAGGCGGCGCGACATTGATGCCGAACCCCGCCTGCATGGCGAGTTTCACCAGCGGATTGATATCGGCCGCGTACATCCAGTGGGCGCCGAGATCATAGGGAACGCCGAAGATCCGGGTGTCGGTGATGCAGCGTCCGCCGATCGCATCGGCGGCATCGACCAGGACGAAGCGTTTGCGCGCGGCCGCGAGCCGCCGCGCGGCGGCGATGCCCGCCGCACCGGCGCCTATGATGACGGCATCGACCCAACCGGAGCGCGGAACTTCGGAGGTCGGCGACGGCCGCGGCGCTGCGAGCGCGGGAACCGCTGCCGCACCGGCGGCGGATGCAAGGAAGAGGCGACGGCTCAGGCGTTTCATGGCGTGCAGAGGTCTTGCATGGCGAGGTCTATCATGGAAATTGCGAAGAATGCGCGCGGCAAATCGTTTCCTCCGCCGCCGCGCTTGCGGTATCGACCTGCCTTACCCGAAAGCCGAAGCGATGAACTGCGGCCCTCGTTTGGTCAAGCCCAGTCGGCTTTGAAGGAGCGGAGGACAACACCGATGCTCGACGCCGCTGTCAAGGCGCTCTCTCAGCTGCTCTCGCCGCCATTCCGCGTGGTGCTGCTGAAATCCGCCGGGCTTGCGTTGGCGCTGATTATCCTGATCGGCGTCGGGCTCCACCGGCTGCTGGCCTGGCTCGCGACCACGGGAGCGGATTGGCTCGAGGGCGCGCTTGGGGCTGGCACGCATATGCTGCTGTCGATCCTGACGTGGATCATTTCCATCGCGGCAGGGCTGGGAGTCGTCGTCGGATCGGTCTTGCTGATGCCGGCAGTGACCGCGCTGGTCGGGAGCTTCTTCGTCGATGAGATCGCGCTCGAAGTGGAGCGCACGCACTATCCCTTGGACCCGGTCGGCCGCCCGCCCCCGCCGCTGCGCGCGCTGATGGAGGGCGTGAAGGCCGCGTTGCTGGCGGTCCTCGTCTATCTCGTCGCGCTCCCGTTCCTCCTCTTCGCCGGGTTCGGCGCGGTCATTTTCTTCCTGGCTGCCGCCTATCTGCTCGGTCGGGAATATTTCGAGCTCGCCGCCATGCGCCACCACCCCTTCGCCGAGGCCAAACGGCTGCGGAAGATTCATCGGGGGACGGTGTTCGTCGCGGGCCTGCTGATCGCCGCCTTCGTGTCGATCCCGATCGTCAACCTCGCGACGCCGCTATTCGGCATGGCCTTGATGGTGCACGTGCGTCGGATGACGGATGCCACAAGGCCGAGATCGGAGAACGGATAAGAGGCGCCTTCCTCTTCCTGTTCCCTGTCATCCGCCCTCCGTCATTTGGTCGCCAGCTTCGTCACCGCCACCCGCACCGTGCCGTCGGCTTCCGCGATCACCCGCAGCGTTTTGGCGTCGAACGCGATGCCGACGAGGCGCAGATCGGTGACGGCGGCGTCGACGCGAACGCCGTCGACGCTCGTGCGGGACTCCGCGAGCGCCGCCTCGATGCTCTTACGCGCGTTCGCCGTCAGCGGGACGAGGTCTACTTCCGCGCTCTCCGCCAGCGCCTTTTCCAGATACGGTACCGCAGCCCGCGCCGCGGCGCCGAGCAGACCGAACGCAGCCTCCGACTCCACGTCGAGCACGAGATCGTCGAACCGGAGCACCTGACGCGCGCGATCGAGCTTCGGTCGACCCCAGAGATGCACCGTCGCCTCGGCGCCGAGACCGAACCAGCTCTTGTTTTCGTTGGCCTTGACGCGCAGGGAGATCAGCAGGCGGTCGCCGGATGCCGCGAGGCTCACATTCCGCACGGTGACCGCGAAGGCACCGCTCTTGTCGGCGGGGAAGGTTTTTCCCGTCAGTTGCGCGGCGAGCAGCCGATTCACCTCGGTGAACGGAATATCGATGGGCACGGCGATGTTGACGCGGCCCTGATCGATCTGCGGCACGAGCTCCAATTTCGCCGGGAACGGACAATCCGGCTTGGTCTCGTTGGGCACGATCCGCGTTTCCGCCTGCACGCCGAACGTGAGGAGGAGCGCGGCGTCGCCGATGCGGGGCTGCGCGGCAAAGGCGCGTGTCGGGCGCAGCTCGAGCCAAAGATTGGGCACGCCGGACGAGGCGGCGCCGAGCGGGATGGAGCGGCACATCTTGGTCCATTCACGCCGCGCCGCGAGTTCGAGGAACGGGTCGTCGCGCAGCCGCGCTTGCAAGGCCGCCACCTGCTCATTGACGCTGCGTTCGAGCAGCGGCTTGACCTCATTCGAGACGTTGAGCTTGACCCCGAGCATCGGCAGCGAGGCATCCGCGATCGTCACCTGGGCCGCCAGATTGGGTTCCAATCGCCACCCCGGCACCAGGGCCGGGCGCGATGTCATCGTGACGTTGCCGCGCAGGTCGACGCGCTGATCGATCGTCTTGCCTTGCAGCTTCTGCACGCCTTGCCCGAGGCGGCCGCCGAGCAAGCCACCGATGGCGTCCACGAGATTACCGCCGTCGCTGGAGACTTGCCCGGTCGTCTGGACAGTTCCCGTCAGCGCCGTGGACACGGCGAGTGCCTCCGGGCGACCGCTGACCGCGAGCGGACCGCGGGCGACCGTCCAGGCGATCTCGGCGTTCGAAAGCAACTGCGGCAACACGTTGTCGCGCCTGCCCGCGAGGTTGCGCGGCGCCGCCGTCTCCATCGCATCGCGAATGGCGGACAGTGCGATGGTCGCCGGCGTCACGATCACGGAGCTGCGGGTGAGCGGCGCCAGCGGCGGCACGTCGACCAGCGCCGGCCTCCGATCGTTCGAGGCCGACCACCACTGTGACGCCCAGAGCGCCCCGCCGAACGCGGCGACCGCAACCAGCCCGCCGATGGCGATCTTGCCCCAAGGCAGATGCATGCCGGCCAATCCCTCCCGAATCGCGGCGAGGATTGTCATTGACCTCCGATTGTGGTGGCAGCGAGACAGCAGCTATCGGCGTGCAATGCACGTGTATTCGATCGGCCTCTTGCCGGGATGGGGCGGAGAGATCATTGAGAGATCATTGGGTGACTGTCTTGCCCGGCCATTTGCAGAGGTCGACGATCAGGCATTTCTCGCACAGGGGGCGACGGGCAACGCAGACGTAGCGCCCGTGCAGGATCAGCCAGTGGTGGGCGTGGGGCTTGTATTTGGCCGGCACCACTTGGTCGAGTTTCGTCTCGACCTCGAACGGCGTCCTGCCGGTCGCCATGCCGGTGCGATTGCCGACGCGAAAAATGTGGGTATCGACCGCGATGGTCGGCTCGCCGAAGGCGACGTTGAGGACCACATTGGCGGTCTTGCGGCCAACCCCGGGCAGCGCCTCCAGCGCCTCGCGCGTGCGCGGAACCTTGCCGGCGTGTTCGGTCACGATCTTCCTGGACAGCGCGACCACGTTCTTGGCCTTGGTGCGGTAGAGGCCGATGGTCTTGATCAAGCCCTGCACCCGCTCCTCGCCGAGCGCTGCCATCTTGTCAGGGGTATCGGCGGCGGCAAACAGCGCGGGCGTGGCCTTGTTGACGCCGGCATCGGTCGCCTGCGCCGAGAGCACCACCGCGATCAGGAGCGTGAACGGATTGATGTGCTCGAGCTCGCCCTTCGGCTCGGGTCGGGCGGCCTGGAAACGGCGGAACGCTTCCTCGATCTCGGCGGTTGTCCATTGCGGCAGGGCGCCGGCGGCGGCCTTGCGGTCGGCGGCGATCCGCTTGGCGGGCCGTTTGACCTCGGCCTTGCGGTCACGGGCAGTGCGCAGGCTCCGCGCCGCTCGGCGTGGCGCCTTACGGGCGGGTAGGCGGGCCGCCCGGCGAGGTGTTTTGCGGGCCATGGTTCGGTATAGTGAGCGTCATGTCAGCCGACAACGACCGCGCCTTCGAACCCACGATCTTTTCCGCGGTGCTCACCCCGCACCGCTCGCTCGGCCGCCGCGGTTTTGTCCTTTTGATGCTTGTGCTTGGCGGCATCAGCCTCGCGACCGGGACGGTATTTCTCCTCGCCGGCGCTTGGCCGGTCTTCGGCTTCTGCGGGCTCGACCTCCTGCTGGTCTATCTCGCCTTCCAGGTGAGCTACCGGCGCGCCCGGGCCTACGAGCAGGTCACCGTCACGCCGTCCGAGCTCACGGTACGCAAGGTGAGCCACCACGGTCGCATCAGCGAGTGGACGCTCAATCCGCTGTGGGTGCGGCTCGACCGGGTCGTGCACGCGGAGTTCGGCATCGAGCGGCTGTTCTTGGTCTCGCACGGCCGGCGGCTCGCGATCGCCGCCTTCCTCGGACCGGAGGAGAAGGAGAGCTTCGCGGTGGCGCTTTCGGCCGCGCTCGGCGAGGCCAAGCGCGGTCCGACCCGGACGGTGTTCGACTAGCTGGCGCCGTCATTTCAGGCCAGGACGGGCCGCATTGTCGAGGGACCCAGATCACGCGCTTCGTGCCGGCAGAGATCGACCCGAGGGCGGGAGAACTGCGGGATGCAAGGATATTCCGGAGGGAAATCTCGATGTCACACGGGCGTTGTGAGAATTGAATTCATTCGGCTCTGCTTGGTACATGTCCATGCCATCGTGGCTTCGCCGCCCGCCCTGGCACCATTCGCCGTGAATTTCGCAGACTCTGATTCCCCCACACTCACCCATGCATCATGCCAGTTCATCCAGAAGCGTCCGGGCTTGTCTGAGATCAGCTGTGTCGAAGCCTTCGGTAAACCAGTCATAGACCGGAGCAAGGAGATCGTGAGCTTCGCGTCGCTTGCACTGCGCGCTCCAAAGACGTGCCAAGCTAGTTGCCGCGCACAGCTCCCAGGATTTCGCCTCCTGGAGACGCGCAATCGACAATGCGTCTCGGAAGTACGCCTCCGCGCGGGGCGCGGCGCCGGGCAATCCTTCCTTCAATAGTAACTCGCCGTTGAGCTGATATAGCCGAGCCTGAAAGAAACATTCCTTCGTCTGTTCCACCACGCTCAACGCTTCCGATATTACCCCAAGACCTTGTCGCGGCTGGCCGTTCATTCCGCACGTTTCGGCCAGAAGCGCAAGCCAACGTGGTTTGTCCATCCTTGCTCCGGTCGCTAGAAAATCGTTGATACCGTTGCGGAGGCGGTTAATTCCGTCGTCCATTCCACCCTGTGCAGAGGCAGCCCAGCCCGACATGATATTTGCCTCCGCCAGCCAGAAAGGAAAACCGTGCTCGACAGCCAGGTTCTTCGCCTCATCGGCCAATTCTGGGATAAATTGCGCTTCCCCCCGACACTGATGGATAAAAATGGAATAGATCAGCGCTTGCGCAAGGCTGAAGGGATGCACCAGATGCCGGGCGAGGGCTACGGCTTTGCGGCATGCGGCCAGTGCGCGATCCGGATAGCCCAGCACCCACAACACAAAGGCCTCGTGGACCAAACAGGCAATACCAGGATCATTCCCGTAGCGAAATGCATGGACGTGATGCTGCTGCGGGTCATAGACGCGGCACCCTTCCTCCAGGTGGTCGCGGGCCCGAACAAATGCGCCACGCCAGAGTAGCGTCATCCCGAGCGCTCGATGCCCTTCAATCTCGTATCCAGCGTTGCGTTGTCGCCTTGCCAGAACGAGCATTTCTTCAGCCAAATCGTTGGCTGCTTGCCATTCCGCGCGCACGAGATCGTATATCCAGAGCCCGCGCAGGACGGAGAAGCGCTGCGCAGGATCCTGCGACTCCCGACATAGTATTCTCGCTCGTTCGTACGCCGCAGCGACCTCCGGGGCGGCAAAACCCTTGATCGTTGTTAGGGTAGCTCCAAGGCGAGTTTGCAGGTCCAGCTCCTGCTGGTCTCGCTCGGCGCCCGGCGGCAAGGACTCGAGCAGGGCCAGTGCTTCTCCAAAATGGCGGGCCGCTTCGACGTTAGCGGAACGCTGAAGCGCCCGCTCTGCAGCTTTCTGCCAATACGTGATGGCTGGAACAACGAGACCCGCCCTGGCGTAATGCAAGGCTAGGAGCTCCGGCTCCGTTTTCACGATTTCCGGAAACTCCTTTTCCAGAACTCGCGCAATACGCCGATGAATTGCACGGCGATCCGAGTGAAGCAAACACGCGCTCGCAGCCTCCTGTAGCAAGGCGTGCGCAAACGTGTACGTTGCTTCAGGTGGCTCGCCGCGGTCGACAATCAATTCAGCTCGAATCAATCCCTGCAGCGCTTCCCTCAGAGCGGCGTGATCTTGGGGAAGGAGAGCGGCAAGAAGCTTAAATGTGAAGCTTCGACCGATCACTGCACCGGTTTGGGCCACCTGTTTCCACGATCCCAGTCGATCCAGTCGTGCCAGAAGAGAGTCATGAAGGGTTTTTGGGACGCGAATAGTGGACACCGGTGCAAGCTTCGCTCGATCACCGCCAGGCTCCTGCTCTCGCTCCTCGAGCGCGGCTTTGATCAGTTCCTCCAAGAACAACGGCAAGCCATCGGAATAATCCAGAATCTGTTCTAGCGCCTTGGGGGGCAGACACGCGCGAGGGTCCAGCGCTCCCAAGAGCACTTCACTGTCGCGGCGAGACAACCGCCCCAGAACCCGCGTTGTCACCTTTGCGTTATGCTCCCACGTGGGCTTGAAATCCGGCCGGCAAGTCATCACGAGCAAGACCGGCAGTTCGGGTACGAGCTTCATCACTCGATTGAGGAACTCGAGCGTGCTCGGGTCGACCCAGTGCAGATCCTCGAACACCATCAGCAATGGTGTCTTGGCGGCGAGCCTGGTGAGGCTTGCTTCAAGCGCGCGCAGAATGAGGCGTTTCTGCTGCCGCGGGGTGCGGCTCTGTGATGGATAGCGCGCCTCCGTCGGAATGGAGAGCAGCAAAGCAAAGTGCGGTACGAGGTCGGGCATTCCGAATTCGGGTTGTGAAAACAGATTTTCAAGCTTATCGAGCTTTGCCTCAGATGCGTCAGCGGCAGAAAATCGAGCAGCGCGCTCAAGGTGCTTGATGATCGGATAGAACGAACTGTTCTGGTGATAAGGCGAGCAGTAGTGCCGCAGGTCTCTGAACGATTCCTTCGCCAGGCTGCGTCGCAAGGCAATCGTGAGCCGCGATTTCCCGATACCTGCCTCGCCACACAGCAGGATAGTCTGTCCCTCACCGGCTTTCGCCCGGAGCCAGCAGTGTCGCAGGAAAGCCAACTCCTCATCCCGGCCCACTAACGGCGAAAGGTTTGTCTCGCTACGGATCGCCTCGAAGTGGCTACCGGTCGAGCCTTCGGCCAACACGCGCCAAGCCTGCATTGGCTCGGGGAACCCCCTGAGCGGGGTGCGGCCCAAGTCGGCATATTCGAAAAGGCGTCCTATCAGCCGCTTTGTCGTATCTGCGATTACAACGCTGTCGGGTTTCCCCAACACTTGGAGTCGTGCAGCCAGGGTCGGCGCCGCCCCCGCGACGGCCCTTTCTTGCGTCCCGTCCGCCCCGATCATCCCTCCCACCACGACATCCCCGGTGGCAATCCCAACGCGTACCGACAGCACCAGCCCCGGCCGAAGTTCCAGCCCTCGGACCGCCGAGACGAGTGACAGCCCGGCGCGGACAGCGCGCTCCGGGTCATATTCGTTGGCATGCGGATAGCCGAAGTAAGCCTCCAACCCATCACCAGTGAAACGAGCGACGTACCCGTCGAACTGCCGGACCACGCCTTCGCAACAGGAATGATAACCGGACATTATCTCAGCGAGGTCCTCCGCATCGACGCGCGCTGCCAGCTCAACTGAATTCGCCAGATCACAGGTCATAACGGTGATCTGGCGACGCTCGCCATGTTGCCAGGGCACCGCGGTTTGTGATGGGGCTCCCGCTCCCGAGCCGCGTACTTCCGCTCGCAGAGCTGCCAGCGCTCTAAGCAGCTGCTTGCGATGACCGAGCACCGAAATACCCAGCTCACGCAAGTCCTGATCGCTTAGCTCTGGCAGCAACTCCCACGTGATCGCATTGTGCGCAAAGGCTTCCGCGTAGTGACGAAGACCGAGGCTATCCAGCCACCCGCCGACACGGTCGATAGATCGGTCAACTTCCGTCATCGGTGCGCCATAGGCAGACACTGGTGCGTGGCAAACAGTCGCCCACCAAACTCTAGTTCCGCGTTTGGGCACATGTCCAGCCGACCTGCCAACCCCCACGACAATGCTCTACCGAAAAGCTGCGCTCCCGCATCGATCCCATGTGCTCGGGGCCCTTCCCGCAACAATGTCCGCTCCCGAACTGACCCTCCATGAAGTAGCTCACACTCGAACGTGCCCGAAGCGGCAGGTTCGACCGGTAGGCGGGCGCGGCTCGTAGCTGCCGGGGCCTGGACACAAATTAATGGGCCGTTGCGCAATTGATCCGCATACGCGAACCACCCCCATGGAGGATTGAGGCCGCAGTCGGGTGACCGCCGGCAAGTCATCCGGCGCTCGTCGACCCTCGGCAACGCCGGCGGCGAATGCGTGCGAGCCGGCCTACGCAACCAAGGGCTGAACAAGCACTCGGTCCGCAACGCGGTCGTCGAGACTCGAGGTGCTCGTATCGTTCAGGCTTTTTCGGTTTGCGTGCATGCGACGGCGCATGTCGCGCCGAAGCCGCGTCGCGGCGTGCGCCGGCGACTCAATTAGGGCAGCGGGCCGCACCCGATGAGTTTTAGGCGCCAGGCCCGCTGCTATCCTGCCCTGGCGACGAGTGCGTCGACTGCATTTTCGGCCGATTCCAACGCCCCTTGCATCCAGCTGTGGCTATGCGAGCAATGCTCGCCAGCAAAATAGATGCGCCCCTCGGGCTGAATGACGTGCTGATGGATGCGCGCAAACTGGCCGGGCTGATAGAACGCGAAGGCGCCGCCGCACCAACGATAAGTATCCCAAGCCCAACTCGCCTGTCCGAGGATCATGCCGCTGTGGCTCAGTTGAGGATGCACCCGCGCCACTTGCTGGATCGCGAAAGCTTCGCGTTGCGTGGCCGGCATGGCGCCGAGCCGGCGGGCGTCCTGCCCCCAGGTGTAGCAGGCAAGAAGCACCCCCGGCCGATCGGACACGGCCGGATCAGACTTCTTGCCCGTCGTGTCGTCCGGCGCATTGTCCGACGGATAGATGATCGCGCCGGTCATCAAGTCGGTGGTACTGGAGCCGCCGAAAATGCCGTTGTCCTTCTCCCAGAAACGATTCTTGGTCAACAGCGCGACCTTCGTTCCGGAATCATAGCCCAGCTCGATGATAGCGCGCTGCTTCTCGTGCGAGAACGGCGGATCGGCCGCGACCGCCGCCAGCACCGGAAACGGTATCGTACAGAGCAGAAAGTCGCCTTCTTCATAGGCGAGGCCGTCGCCGGACCGATAGACCGCCCGCACGCGGTCGCGCGGCTTGATCTGCTCGAGACGGACGACCTCGCAGCCCATCTTCGGCTTGGATTTCAATCGGGCGAGGAACGCATTGGGAAAACGAGAAGCGCCGCCGACGATCTCCGAGAATCCCGGAACCCAGACGTCGGTGAGCTCTTCGCGCAGAAATTCGGTCGAGGCACCATGTTGGATCGTCAGATTGCCGAAACCAAAGAGAAGAAATTCGATGGCCTCGCTCGAGAGCGGCTCGTTGTTCGGCAGTTTGGCCGATTGGATCAATTGCCGCAGCGACAGACGATCGATGTTGATCAGCTTCTCGGATGTGAAGGTGTTTGCGCTCCTGAGCTCGTACTGCTCCGAGGAAGAAAGCCCCCCCGGGCCAATACCCTTGGCAATGTTCTTGACGCTGAGGTCCCAGAGATCTTCGGACAGCATCTCCGATTCCGCCGGCTTCAACGCGAACGATTTTCGGATTTCCTTTTCGTCGGTCGATCGCTTTCCGCGGCAGAAGTAGAAAGTCTTCGGATTGAACATGACGAAGGGCCGACACTCGAGTTCGCTGAACTCCGCGATGTATTTGCGGGTGATGTCGTGGTTTTTCGGAATGCGCATGGCGCCGGCTTCCCAATACAAGCCATTGCCGATCGGCCGAGTGCGGACGCGTCCCCCGACGTGCTGTCGCTCCGCCTCCAAAATCGTGTAGGTCCAGTTCTTTTTTTGCAGCAAATAGGCCGCGCACAGCCCGGCAAGGCCTGCACCGACGATGACCACGTGCGGCGTCTTGGCGGGCTGCGCACCGCTCGTGCCCACGACGGCATCGAGGCCCGCCATGACGCCGGCGGCCCCGCCAGTGGTGATGACCTGGCGGCGCGTCGGATCGGAATTGTCGTTTCGGCTGTCCATTATTCCCTCCCCGCCCCGATTAGCCGCGGCGCCGCTTCAGCCATGTGCCGTCACAGCAGTCTATGGCCCAACCTCGCCGGCGACGAAAGCAGTGTTCATGCGCAGAATTTCCATCGCCAAGTCGTCGTTGATGTGATCGAGCGTATCATTGGCGCTGTGAATATTCTCGTTGGCTTCGTCGTTGCCTTCGATCGTGAGCACTGCCGGCACGCCCGCGTCGATGAAGGAGACATGGTCGCTGTCGTGCGGCTCGAGCGCCGTGTTCACCGTCAGGGCGGTATAGGTGTGCGCCGCCGTTGACAGCCGGGCGATCATGCTCCTGGAAATCGGGCCGCCTTCCAGCAGGACCGTCGGGCGCCTGGTGTTGACGACGGCGATCATGTCCATGTTCACCACCGATTTCACGCGTGCGCGCTCCGTCGCCGGCGATTCCCTCACGTAGTGCTGGCTTCCAAGCATGCCCTGCTCCTCGCCGCCGAACAGAATCAGCCGCAGGTCGTGCTGGATGGGCTGGTCCTTCAGCACTCGGGCGACCTCGAGCAATCCGGCGCTGCCGCTGCCGTTGTCGTCCGCGCCCGGTGCCGGAGCTGCCGGATCGTCGGGTTGCGAATGATCGGCGGGATGATTGACCGAATTGAGATGCGCGCAGATCAGCGCGAGCGAGCGGCCCTCGCCACCGAGTCCACGCTTATCGGCAATGACATTCAGGGTGCTGCCGCCCGGGACGATCACGTTCTGAACGCTGACCTGATACCCCATCAGCCGCAGCCGGTCCTGGACCTGCTTGGCGGCATTCTGGAAATGGCGGGACAGGGAATGGCGTGTTGGATGGGCCGCAAGCTCCGCCAGCGTTGCCGCAAATCCGGGCCGGCTGACAGCGTCCACGAGGGCCTTGATCCGACTGTCGATCCCCTGCGGCGACGTCGGGCGCGCCAACGTTTCGAAGATGACCTCGTTACTGGCCACCGGGCGTATCGAGAAGCGCGCTCCGTGCTGAACGATCTCGTCGGCCTGTCGCCGGCTCAGCGCCACGATCAAGTATCGCCCCTTGTCGAGCAACACGGGCGCTTCCGGATGGGCACGCTGGAACAGCCGGCCTTCCTGGGTCACTAGGTATAGGGAATCGGCGTCGGCCGGCGCCGCGTCCCGCGGCGCCGAACGGACGCTGATGCCGGAGGCTTCGACCTTGCTCCAATCGACCGGTTTGGTGGCATCGGCAGGGCGGCAAAAGTATTCGTTTCCAAGCTTGAGCCAATGCAAGCCGTTCTGCTCGAGAATTTTGGTCGCGGGATCGAACGAGGAGGCCGAGCCACATATGGCGTATTGCATCGCTTCCATCCCTCCTGCCCGGACGCGTTATATGCCGTCGGGACGCTATCTGCTGGCGGCCTTCGTCGGTTACGGGCAAATTCGGCGATAAGCGGGTCTTGGAACCGCTGGTATCTTATGCTTCCATTGCGCAGGGAAATGTGAACCGGCTCACACACGCATCGCGCGCGCGATCCTAGACTGGCTGCGCGTCGCCGGTTGGGATGGGGGCCAATCGACTCCTCCTTCGCGGAAACGCCTTTGACGGGGAGGTCACGATGGCAGACGCTGCAGGCACTCGGCCGCACGCCCCAAATCCGTTTGATTTTTCCAAGGTTCACAAATGCAAGATTTATCCCGGCATCGGCATTGCACGTGTCGGCAACAGCCCGGACGAGCATTTCATCGGTCCCGAGGCACCGCGCGATCCGCACAAGATCACCCCGCCGGAAGGCAGCTATAAGGACACCGGCGGCCGCATCAAGCGGCAGGCCGCGCGCTTCCGCATCTACGCTTACGATGAAGCCAACAACAATCTTGGCGAACTCCCGCTCGGCAGCGAGGCGAACTGTAAGGCCGGCCACACCGCCCAGGTAGCGTGGAAGGTACATCTCCAGAACAAGAAGGGCGCCTGGTACAAGTTCTTCACCCGGTTCGAAGAACCCGGAGAAGTCCGCAACGCCGACATTCCAGTCGCCAAGGGGGAGAAACCGGACTCGCGTCCGGCACTTGTCATCGACCCGGGGCCGCGCTGCATCGACGGCAAAGGCAACCCGGTCAAAGGCGCAGAATTTCCCAAGAGCGCGAGTTTCGACACCGGCCAATTCCGGGGAACGCCGGTGCCGCTGGGCGAGCTCAAGGTCGATCCACATGGTCGGCTCCTGGTGCTCGGCGGCTTTGGCAAGTCCGGATCCACCAAGCCGGACAATCCCATCGGCTCGGATCCGACCAACGACGAATACTGGGCCGACAACGATTACTGGTACGACGACGTGTCGGACGGTCCGGTTACTGCGACGGTGACCTTGCCGAACGGCAATCAGATAGCCATTGAGCAGCCGCAGGATTCCGCCTGGGTGATCGTTGCCCCGCCCAAATACGCCCCGGGAATTTATTCGATCGTCACCCTGTATGACGTCGTGCGCGAGGTCGCCAGCGATCGGCAAGGGATCGAGGACGAACAGAAGGTCACCTACTACGACGACATCTACCCGATCCTTCAGCGGGCAGCCGAGACTGCGTGGGTGAACCAGGAAGCGCAACGCGGACACGGCTACGACAAGGGTGGAGATTTCCGCACCGCCAGGGGCGGCGCGCAGCCGCGACCCGGCCGGAAGGCAAGCAGGGGCGGGACGAGAGTCAACGCGCCGCTGCTGGCGTCGGCCACACTGGCGGCACCAGACGAGGGCGCCGAGGATCGTGAGCGCATTTTCTTTCGCATCCGCAATCCGCTGCTTGACGAGGCGGGCGCGAAGAGACAGGCAAACACCGGATACATGCCGCTGCTCTCCGGAGACGGTGGACAGCGCACGGAGGACGACCCGACCACGTGGCTCTCGCTATTGCCGTCGCAATACCGGAAGTTCAAGGAATGGAAAGACGGGAATTTCGAGCCTGGCGACAAGCCAACATACCCGCCCCTGGAACGCATCACGGACCCGGACAAGCAGGTTGAAGCCCTGCAGCGCGGGGCGCTGGAGCCGTGCGTCGGCGGCGCGTTCTATCCGGGCATCGAGGTGTCTTGGATCGTCCAAAAAAAAGAACTCTACGCCGACGCCTTCCGCATCGATTCCGGCCGGATCAAAGCAGGCGATCTCACAAAGAACCTGGCGTTGCCGTGGCAGGCCGACTTCTACGACTGCAAGGACAATTGGTGGCCGTCGGCGCGGCCGGACGACGTCGTGCCGCAAGAGGTATTCGAGGAGGCCAACAAAGCCTGGCAGCCGGGCCAGCCGCCGCTGGGCGAGGCTTTGGAAGGCCGGGTCAAATGGGACCGCGGCCTCGGCGTGACCACCTTGTTCCGGAGGCCCTGGCACAACCCGGCAGAAGCATTCGACGACCCGCGCGACTCTGGAGCGGCGCGGCTGCGACGACATGGTGCGCTATTGGCACGAATTGGGATTCGTGCTGCCGCGCCAGACCAACTGGTGGGAAGCAAGCTCAAGGGAGCGCGAAGTCGTCCAGGTCGAGATGGAACGGCGCGCGCACGCCGGTATGGATGTGCGCGAACTATTTCACTGCTTGCTCAATCTCGAGGAGAACCGGACCTGCCTGCCGAAGGTACGCGAATTCGTTGACAACGTGCTCGAAGCCGCGCGGCGGTTGCAACAGACCGCCGGTGCTTTCGCCTTCATGGACAATATCCGGCCGTTCAAATACGACGAGAACGTCTTCGATGCGCGGATGAAGGATATCTACGACGACTGCGCCGATTTCGCCTTCAGCGAGCAGGTGGACGGCCTACGAGTGCCGTACGATCCGAGCGATCCCGAGCAAAATCCCAATTTCCGCACGCGCGAGCAGGTGACCGAGCGCATTCGCCAACTCACTCCGTTCAACTTCCTCGATGGTTCGTGGTTGCGCAACATCCATCGCGTCGGCCCGGTCGACGAGGTCAACGCAATCCTGTTCACGATCCTGAAGGAGGAGCTCGGCGACGGCGTGCCGTCGCAAAATCACGCCAACATTTATCGCGACCTTTGTCATTCGTTCGGCTTCTATCCGCCGCCGATTCAGAGCACGGCGTTCGCCCGCGATCCGAACTTCCTCGATTGCGCCTTCGACAGCCCGGCCTTCCAGCTCGGCATTTCCGAGTTCAGCGCCCGCTATTACCCCGAAATCATCGGCATGAGCCTATGGCTCGAATGGACCGTCATGGAGCTGCATCGCATCGCCGCCATGGTCGACCGGGTCGGTCTGAGCCCGCATTTCTACCGGATGCACATCGCGATCGATAATGCCGCCAGCGGCCATGGCGCCGAGATCGTACGGGCGGTGAAGCTCTATCTGCGGCAGGTGGCTGTCGAAGGCGGCGAGGAAGCCGTCCAGCAGCACTGGAAGCGGATATGGGACGGCTACGTGGCCTTCGCATACACGTTCGTCATCGTGATCCAGCAGGTCGTCAAGATCATTCAGGTGCCGCTCACGGCGCAAAAGCGGCTCGAACGGTTGATCCAGGAGAAGGCGCCCTACGGGCAGTACAATCACGGCGATCGAAAGCTCGGACGCACCCACATCGGATCCTGGTTCACCGACCCCCCCGGCTTCCTGCAGGCACTGCAGGAACACGAGTACATCGTTCCGGGCAACCCCGAACAGAGCAAGTTCTTCAAGCTGTTGGAATTCCGCGGGGGGCCGATGTACCACGTGTTTACCGAGGAAGAAATCACGCTGTGGCGCGACTGGACCTGGGAGCTGGGAGAGCCAGAGAAGACGGGGCGAGAGGGTGAGCTGATCGCGCTGAGGAACCGGCTCACCGTGATAAATCCGGCGCTCATGCAAGCCGTTGCGGACGATCAGCTCCGCGCTTGGCAGCTTGCCGCGGCCGACCACCGGATCGCGCTATGGGTGGAGATTGCTTCGAGCAGGGCCAGTGGCGCGGGCACAACGGGCCGGACGAGGTCCGGCGACGCCGGGCAGGAGCAATTCGCTGCGGTGATCACGGCGATCAATGACCGGTTCAAGACGTGGCTAGGTTGGGGGATGATCCGGGCGGCCACCTACATCGCCGCTCAATATCGCGATACCGTCAAGGGCTTGGACTTCAGCTTACCGGATCCCGAGAACCAAGAGCAAATGACCCTCGCAGAATGGTTCGATCGTATCCACGATGCGCCAAACTCGGCGGCCCCCGCCCGCGCCCTGCTGCGATCGCTCGCCGATGCGTTGCGCAATCAGAAGAATTTGCCCGAGCACCTGGTCGGCCCTGGCGGTCCGCTGGCCTATGCGTTCAATTCCGGCATCCCCGGCAACGACGGGCGACGCGCGCTGCAGACAATGGAGGCTTGGCTCAACGCCGGCTGCCCGCTTCCGGAGGTGCCGAAGGGACGGGTCAAGCCACTGAGATTGGACGCCTCGCTCAGTGAGGCGGAGTGCCATCCGACCGGCATAGTGATGGGATTTGGCACGGTGCATTGAGCGAACCAGCGACGAGCGTATCCCGATTTGACGTTGCCGTGGTCGGGGGAGGACCTGCCGGCCTCGCCACGGCAGTTGCGCTTCGCCATCAGGGTCTCACGGTCGCAGTCTTCGAGCGGACCAACTATCGCTCGCTGCGCATCGGCGAGCACATTCCGCCGAGCACCAAAGCCATGCTCGCCTCGCTCGGTCTCGCGGATGTGCTCGCAACCGGCCGCCATGCCTCCTGCCCGGGCATCCGCTCGGTGTGGGGCAGCGACGAGCCGGCGGAGCGAGACTATTTCTTTCATCCGCACGGCGAAGGAGTGAACCTGTCCCGACCGGACTTCGATCTGAGCTTGGCGATGCTGGCCCGACAGCTCGGCGCGGTCGTGGTGACCGAGGCGCGGATCACCGCGCTGTCGCGGGCCGCCGGTGTGTGGCATCTGACCGTCCAGAGCGGCGGCCGGCAGTCGCAGACGCACGCCGGTCTGCTGATCGACGCGACCGGACGCGCGGCCTCGATCGCGAAGCGATTGGGTGCCAGACCTATCGTCTATGATGAGCTCGTCGCCATCTTTGGGCGCGTCGCGGGCGCGACCCCGCACAGTCATCTCGTGCTGATCGAGGCCCTGGTTCAGGGCTGGTGGTATTCCGCCGGCCTCGCCGATGGCAGCATTATCGCGACATTCCTGACCGACCCCGGGCTGATCGACACGTCGGAGGCAACGCGAATTCGCGCTTGGCGCGGCCAGCTCAATTCCGCGCCTTTGACCGCTGCGCGCATCGCCGACCCCGGCCAAGCCGACGCTCTGCATGTCCGCACCGCGCGCACGCAGCGGCTCGATGAATCGGCCGGCGACGGGTGGCTCGCGGTCGGCGATGCGGCGATGAGCTTCGACCCGCTGTCGTCGGAGGGCATTTCGAAAGGCCTCGAATGGGGACAGAGAGCCGCCGCAGTCGCCGCCGCGATCTGTCGAGGCGATCGCTCTGCGGTGCGAGGCTACAGGGAAGACATCAACAGGGCATTCGCCGAATATCTGGTGACACGCTACCGCTACTACGCGGCCGAGAAACGATGGCCGCATGCGCGGTTCTGGCAGCGCCGCCAACTTGCCCCGAGACCGATCGGAGCGGTAAATGCCGGACCATAACCCGACCGGCACGTCGGTGCGCAACCCGATCGACGCGGCATAGGCGTACCAATATGCCGCGGTTGACCGCCAGCGTCGTGCCGCCTGTTCCGCCAACGCCATCAAAGCTCAAGGTCCACCGCCCTGGCGCGCGTTCCCCGCCACGTTCAGCGCCGGGCTCGCCGCACGCGCGAAGTCCCCCCTGCGATAGGCCGCAAGGGTTTCCGCCGGCTGCCGCTCCATAAAATCGGCGAGCCGGGCATAGGTCACGCAGCGCACCTCCGGCAGGCCGCATACCGCGCGCGCGAACGACTTCAAAGCCTCGTTGTAGGCGCCGCCCTGATAGTTCATGAAGTGATGGCCGATATGCAGCGGGGCGCGGTTTCCGCTGTAGCTGGTCTTGAAATATTGCAGATAGGTTCGCAGCATCTCTTCGCGCGCCAGCGCGTAGCGGCGCGGGTCGTTGGCGGCGCGGGAATGCGCCACGAAGAAATTGTAGTCCATCGACAAGGTGGCCCTGCCCGAGCTCTGGATCCTCAGCATGGCGAGGTTGAAGCGCCAGAGCCCGTCGAGCTTCTCCGGCCAGGCATCGGCGTGTGCGACGCCGCTGGTGTCGTAGCGAAAGCCGTTGGCTTTGAGCGCGCCGGCAAGGCCGGCGCTCTTGGCGAGATAGGGTGCGCGAAAGCCGACGATGTCGGTCGATTTGAACAGCAGCCTCGAGTCGGTCAGGCCGTTGTTCGGCCCGACATTGTCGATGACGTCGCCGAAGGCGCGAAATTCCTTCTGCCAGTCGCCGGCCGACCATGCGGCGCCGTTGAAATGGCCGACGGCGTGCGAGGCGATTTCGTGGCCGTTGCGGTAGAGATCATTCACATAGTCGACGCGCCTGCGAACCTCCTCCGCCGAGCCGCCGAAACTGATGCGGGAATAGCCGCGGCGCTGGTGCGGCCCCTCGTAGAGCCCGCGATGGCTGTCGGCGAGGAAGTTGATGCCGCTGACGAAGAAGGTGAAGTGGATGTGATCGCCGTCCTGGTTGAGCTCGGCGGCGAAGTCCGCGAGCTCCTGCCAGCGCTCGAGCTCGGTGCAATTGTCGAAGGCTACGACGACGAATTGCGGCGGGCGATCGACCCGCGCATGCGCCGGTGCCGCGTGCGCGAGCAACAACACTCCGAGCGCGGCAATGCGTGTCCGCGCGGCCAATCCAGCCCCCCGACTGAAGATGACAGCAACGCGAGCATATCCGATTCGGCGGCGAGAGCTGCTCGGCGCGCGCATCGCCCGCGACGGCTCGCACGCCGAATTCGTGCGCGTGTGACATCAAAAGCACGCTCTGGGTCGGCATCCTTGCCGCAACGGTGGCGGAGCGAGGGCGAGCGAGCCGGGCCGCGCATCCCTGCTTGTTCGGATGCGGCGCCTGGACGACGGGCGCGACGCTGGTTGACGATGCGGCCGCAATCCCACACAACCGTCGCCGTGCAAGGACGCTCGAGGGCGCGAATGCGCCGGGCGATTCAAGCCCCAGAGGACACGGAATGCAGCAGCGTCGTCCCGTCATGCTGATGGTGCTCGACGGCTGGGGCTGGCGCGAGGAAGCCGCCGACAACGCCGTCCGCCAGGCCCGCACGCCCAACTTCGACCGCCTGTGGGCTCAGTGCCCGCACGCCTTCCTGCACACGTCGGGCAAGGATGTCGGCCTGCCGCCCGGACAGATGGGAAACTCCGAGGTCGGACATCTCAACATCGGCGCCGGCCGGCTGGTGATGCAGGACCTGCCTCGCATCGCCGCGGCGATCGCCAACGGCGATATCGCGCGCGCTCCCGCGTTGCGCAGCCTGATCGAGCGCCTGCGCCGAAGCGGCGGCAACTGCCACCTCATGGGCCTCGCTTCCCCGGGCGGGGTGCATTCGCACCAGGATCACGCCGTTGCGCTGGCGCGCCTCCTCGCGGACGCCTCCGTGCCGACCCTCGTGCATGCCTTCACCGACGGCCGCGACACGCCGCCACGGTCGGCGCGCGAGGACATCGCGCGGCTCGTTGCGGCGCTACCGCCCTCCGCCGCCGTCGCTACGGTGAGCGGCCGCTACTACGCCATGGATCGCGACCAGCGCTGGGAACGCGTGGCCAAGGCCTACGCGGCGATTGCGCAGGCGGAAGCGCCGCGCTTCTCGGACGCGGGCGCCGTGGTTGCCGACGCCTATGCGCACGACATCAGCGACGAGTTCGTGGTGCCGGCGGTGGTCGGCGATTATCACGGCATGCGCGATGGCGACGGCATCCTCTGCTTCAATTTCCGTGCAGATCGCGTGCGCGAGATTCTCGCCGCCCTGCTCGACCCGGCGTTTTCCGGCTTCGCGCGGCCACGCATGATCCACTTCGCCGCCGCCGCCGGCATGACGCAATACAGCGAGACGCTGGATGCATTGCTGGAGACGATCTTCCCGCCGCAGACGCTGGTCAATGTCCTCGGTCAGGTCGTCGCCGCCGCCGGCCGCACCCAGTTGCGCATGGCCGAGACCGAGAAATATCCGCACGTCACCTATTTTCTCAATGGCGGCGAGGAACGCCGCTATCGCGGCGAAGACCGCATCATGGTGCCGTCGCCCAAAGTCGCCACCTACGACCTCAAGCCGGAAATGTCGGCGCCCGAGCTCACCGACCGGGCGGTGGAGGCGGTCGAGTCGGGCAAATACGACCTGATCGTCCTCAATTACGCCAATCCCGACATGGTCGGGCACACCGGCAGTCTCACCGCGGCGATCAAGGCGGTGGAGACGGTCGATACCGGCCTCGGCCGCATCGCCGAGGCGATCGGGCGCGCCGGCGGCGCGCTCCTCGTCACCGCCGACCACGGCAATTGCGAGCTGATGCGCGACCCCGAAACCGGCGGGCCGCACACCGCGCATACCACCAATCCGGTGCCGGTCCTGCTGATGGGCGGCGGCGACGCAACCCTCGCGGAAGGGCGCCTCGCCGATGTCGCGCCCACTTTGCTCGCGCTGATGGACCTGCCGCAGCCCAAGGAGATGACCGGGGTCTCGCTGCGCCGCCCCTCCTCGAGCATTCAGATGTCGCGCAACCCCAGCACGTCCGCCATCGAATAGAGTCCCGGCGGGCGGCCGCGCGCCCACAGCGCGGCGCGCACGGCGCCGCGGGCAAAGATCATGCGGTCCTCGGCCCGATGCGTCAGCTCGATCCGTTCGGCCGGACCGGCGAAGATCACAGTGTGATCGCCGACCACCGTGCCGCCGCGCAACGAGGCAAAACCGATATCGCCGGCCGAGCGAGCGCCGGTATGGCCGTCGCGCACGCGCACCGCGCGCGCCTCGAGGTCGACCCCGCGCCCCGCGGCCGCGGCGCGGCCCAGCATCAGCGCGGTGCCGGACGGGGCATCGACCTTCCGGTTATGATGCATTTCGAGGATCTCGACGTCGAACTCCGCGTCGAGCGTCTTCGCCACGCGCTCGACCAGCGCGGCCAGAAGATTGACACCCATGCTCATGTTGCCGGACTTTACGATCACCGCGCGCTTGGCCGCCTGCGCGAGCAGCTTCTCGTCCTCGGCGCCGAGCCCGGTGGTGCCGATGACGTGCACGCACCCCTTGCGCGCCGCCAGCTCGGCGAAAGCCATGGTGGCGGCGGGGACTGTGAAATCCATGAGGCCGTCGGCCGCCTCCAGCAGCGGCGCGACTTCGGCATCGACGATGATGCCGTTCTTGCCCAGTCCCGCCAGCTCGCCGGCGTCGCGGCCGATCACCGCCGATCCGGGAGCCTCGACTGCGCCCGCGAGCGTGGCGCCCTCGATCGCCGTGATGGCCTGGACGAGCGTGCGCCCCATGCGCCCGCCGGCGCCGGCCACGATCAGCCGCATGTCCGCCATCGGTTGTCTCCCACAGAGGCCGCGGTGTGTCGTGCAGGTATAACGGCGCAACAATGGGGAGGTAAAGGAGCAGGCAGCCGCCGTCTCACCAGTCCGGTGCGACGGCGCCGTGCACTCCGGCCTTCGCGATCGCGCGGGTGACGAAGCCGGACGCGATCACCGAGGTTGTGAATTCCTTCACGAAGGCGGCAGTCGCCGGCCGATCCTTGGCGTAGCCGATGGCGAGCGCGTTGCTGCCGTAGCTGCCGGGCAGGATGCGCAAGCCCGGCAGCTCCGGCTGATACGACAAAAGGGCGTCACGCAGATCGGCGAAGGCATCGGCCTCCCCCGATTTGATGAGCGCGAATGCCCGCTTGTATCCGAAGATCGGCACCCGCACGATCGTCGCCTTGGCCATCTTCTTCTTGAGCATCTCCTCGACCGCGGTTCGCTCGTAGGCGACGATCCTGCGGCCCGGCTGATCGGCCTGCGCGAGGGTGCCAATCGGCGACGAGCCCGGCACGATCAAGGTCATCTCCATTTCCATGAAGGCCGGGCCGAAATCGATCAGCGCGGCGCGCTCCGGCGTAGGCGCCAGAAAGGTGATGTCCGCCGCGCCCGCGCGCAGCGCGGCGATGCCGGCATTGGGCGAATCGAACGGCATCGGCTCGAGCGGTACACCCAAGCGCTGTGCGAACTCCTCGGCCAGGTCGGGGGCCACGCCCTTGAGCTGTCCGCTCGCATGATCTTGTTTCGCCAGGAATGGAATCTTCACCAGCGCGGCCCGCAGCTGCCCGGTCGGCGCGATCTGCGACACGCTGCTCGAGGATTGCGCGGACGCGCCGGGCGCGGCGGCCATCGCCAGCAGGAGACCTGCGACGAGCACGCCGACGCAACGTGCGCGACACCAACGATGCATGATTATCTCTCCTCGCTGATCCGGTTCCGTCGCCCCCTTCGCATATCGGCAGCATTACGACTGCGGGCCGTCATAGCCCTCGATGATGATGAGATCGGCTTCGGCCTTGCCGCGGCGCAGCGCCGCCGCCGCCTGATATTCCGGCGAGCGGTAGCAGTCGCGCGCCGCCTGATAGCTCGGGAATTCGAGCACGACCGTGCGCGCGCGCACCTTGCCCTCCACCACCTCGCGCGTGCCGCCGCGCACCAGGAAGCGCCCGCCGAATTGGCCGAACGCCGCCATGTCGGCGGCCATGTAGGCCTTATATCCTTCCGGATCGATGATATCGACGTGGGCGATCCAGTAGCCCCTGCGGGCGGCGGCGGCGGGTACGGTCGCCGGCTGTTCCGGCTGGACGCCGTCATAGCCCTCGATGACGACGAAATCGCAGGTCGAGTGGGGGAGCCGCAGCGGCTTGGCGCGCTGATACTCGGGCGAGCGGTAGCAGGCGAGCGCGGTGGCGTAATCGGGAAATTCGCGCAGCACGTTGCGCGCACGACCGCGGCCTTCCACGACCTCGCAGGCTCCGCCCCGCACCAGCACGTGGCCGTGGTACTTGCGGTGGGCCTCCGGCGTGGCCGCCATGTAGGCCTTGTAGCCTTCCGGATCGCTCACATCGAGGTGCGGTACCCAATAGCCCTTCGCCATCTTGGTCTCCCCGGTCATGGCCACGGCCGGTGCCACTCAGCCGGCAGGCGCGTTTGCAATCTCCGCAACGACCGCGTCCGCCGCGGCCTTGGGGTCGGGCGCCGCGACGATCGGCCGGCCGACCACAAGGTGATCGGCGCCGGCGGCAATGGCGGCGGACGGCGTCATGACGCGCTTCTGGTCGCCGGCAGCCGCGCCCGACGGGCGGATGCCCGGCGTCACCAGCACCATACCGGCGCCGACGATCGGGCGCAGCATCGCGGCCTCCTCCCCCGAGCAGACGACACCGTCGAGGCCGATGTCGCGCGCTTGCGCGGCGCGCTCACCGACGAGCTCTGAGACGGCGAAATCGTAACCGGCGGCGGCGAGATCGGCGTCGTCGTAGGACGTGAGCACGGTCACCGCGAGCAGCCGCAGATCGGAGCCTTTGCGCGCGTCGACTGCGGCATGCATGGTTTGCGGATAGGCGTGCACGGTGAGAAACGACGCACCGAGGCGGGCGACGCTCTCGACGCCGCGCGCCACGGTGTTGCCGATGTCGTGGAGCTTGAGGTCGAGGAAGATGCGCTTGCCCGCGCCCGCAAGCACGCGGGCAAAGTCGATGCCGCCGGCAAAGGCGAGCTGATAGCCGATCTTGTAGAACGAGACGGATTCGCCCAGCCGTGCAACCAGCCCCTCCGCCTCGGCGACGGAGGAAACATCGAGCGCGACGATCAACCGCTCGCGCGGCTCAAGCTTCACGACCGACCTCCCCGGGTGCCGTCCCGCCCGCGGCGCGACGTCGCCGACGCGGCCCGAGGACAGCCATGACCAAGCGTAGCGATGCCACGCCCGCCACACGAGGTCTTTCTCACGCCAAGCGCGAATATCATGCCAGCAGCCTCGCGGTATCGACGAGCTTGCGCACCACGAGCTTGAGCTCCTCGGCCGCTCCCGCATCCCTGAGCTCGTCCATCTCGTCGAAGGCGTTCTCCGCATCCGCCACCGTGACCTGCTCGGCGAGCACCAGCGCCCGACAGCCGACCGCCAGGACTTGGCGCAAAGCGAGCAGCGAGTGCGTCGCGCCGGAGATGCCGGGCGAGACGCCGCCCAGCGCAAAAACGCGGTTCTGATAGGCGGCGAGCCGTTCCTCGCCGCGCTCGCGCACCGCCGCAATCCAATCGATCGTGTTCTTGATGAGCGGCGTCATCGAGCCGTTGTATTCCGGACTGGCGACGAACACGCCCTGATGCGCGGACATCAGCTGCTTGAGCCTGACGGCGTTGCGCGGCGGGTCGGACTCCTCGGCGCTATCGGCGTCGTAGATGGGCAACGGATAATCGCCGAGCGAGATGCGGGTGACGTCGGCGTCCGCCAATGTCAATTCCTTGGTCGCGAGCGCGGCCAGGCGCACATTGTACGACTTCTCCCGCAGCGAGCCGGGAATGACCAGGATTTTCGGGACGGCCATGTCGTTCCGGACAACAGAAGCCTGACAACGGACGGAGAGATTAGGCGGACTTGCGTCGTCTGTCGTCCATCTTCTGGCGTCCGGCTTCTCGTCAGTCCCTCCGATACACCCATACCCGCGCCGGAGGAATGTTCATCCACACCCGCTCGGACGCTTCCGCCCTGACGCGGTCGATCTGCTTCGGTATCGGTGGAACGGCGTTGTAGGTGAACTGCACGAAGGGCGCCCCCGGCGACATCAGGGCCAAGGCTTCGAACAGGAGCCGCAGGCGCATGCGCAGCGGCTTGGTGAACAGCGGCAGGCCGGACACGATCCCCGCAGCCGGCTGCCTCAGGTGACCGAGGAGCAAGCGCTTGAGATTGTAGGCGTCGCCCTGCACCACGGTGGCCGCGGGATAGCGTCTGCGCAGCAACCGGGCGAAGGTAGGATCGAACTCGATCAGGACGAGACGCGAGGGGTCGATGCCGCGCGCAACCAACGCCTCGGTGACCGGCCCGGTCCCCGGGCCGAGCTCGATGATCGGGCCGGGCCGCCGTGGATCGACATAGCCCGCCATGATGCGGGCGAGCGCCCGGCTCGAAGGCGTCACCGCGCCGATCGCCAGCGGCTTCTCGATCCAGGAACGGATGAAGCGAACTTCGTCGTCGAGACGGATGCCGTTCTTTTCCTCCAGCCGACGGATTCGCGTCTCGATCCTCTTCTTCTGCGTCTCGATCCGCTGCTCGAACTTCCTGAGGTGGGTCTCGAACTGCTCCTCGATCTTGCGCTCGAGCGCGCCTTTCTTCTGCTCGAGCAGCTGAATGTGCCGCCCGATCTCCTTCTCGAACGCCCCCCGCTTCAATTCGAACAGACGCCTATGTTGTTCGAATGTCTTCTCGAGAAGCTGCAAGGCTGGATGCTGCATCTGGCGCTAACGCTGTACAATGATTGGGAATTCCCGACCGACCATCGGTAAAGCGCGAAGCCTTGGGGGTCAAGCGGCAAGTGACTTGGCGCCGCTCGCGGCGAGATCACTCCGGCGCGAAGCGACCGCACGGAAAGGCGCTGGTGGCGTGACGGCGAGGCCGCGACAGCAAAGGGGCGCGGGGCACGGGGAGCTCTCGAGGGCGAAGCGGCGGCCGCGGTGGGTGGTGTCCTGAGACGCGACCCCCGGCGCCGGAACATCCCTAGACGGAGCCGGAACGCGCCAGGAATTCCTTGACCTTGCCGAAGAATCCGGCCGATTCGGGATGGGTATCCTTCGATGACAGACGCTGGAATTCGTCCAGCAATTCGCGCTGCCGCTTGGTCAGTTTTTGCGGCGTCTCGACCAGAACCTGGACGTACATGTCACCGGTCTGCTTCGATCGCAGCACCGGCATCCCCTTACCCTGCAGGCGGAAGCGCCGTCCCGATTGGGTACCCTCCGGCACCTTCACCCGGGTGTTGCCGCCGTCAATGGTCGGCACCTCGAATTCGCCGCCGAGCGCCGCCGAAACCATCGAGATCGGCACCCGGCAATGCAGGTCAGCGCCCTCGCGCTGAAAGAACGGATGGGAGGTGAGGGAGAGAAAAATATAAAGGTCGCCCGCCGGTCCGCCGCGGACGCCGGCCTCCCCTTCGCCGGCGAGGCGGATGCGGGTGCCGTCCTCGACGCCCGCCGGAATGTTCACGGACAGCGCGCGCTCGCGCGTCACGCGCCCGGAGCCCGAGCAGGTCGGGCAGGGATTGTTGATCACCTGGCCGCGGCCTTGGCAGCTCGGACAGGTACGTTCCAACGTGAAGAAACCCTGGGCGTGCAGGATGCGCCCCTGCCCGCCGCAGGTCGGACACGCCTTGGGCCGCGTGCCGGCTTTCGCGCCCGAGCCCGAGCAGGGTTCACACGTCACCGAGGTCGGGATGCGTACCTGCGCGGTCTTGCCGGAATAGGCCTCTTCGAGGCTGATTTCCATATTGTAGCGCAGATCGGCGCCGCGCTCGCGCCCGCCCCCGCGCCCGCGCCGGCCGCCGCCCATGCCGAACAGGTCGTCGAAAATGTCGGCGAAGGCGGAGGCGACATCGCCGAAGCCGCCACCGGCGCCCGCGCCGGCGCCGTGCTCGAAGGCGGCGTGACCAAAGCGGTCGTAGGCCGCACGCTTGTCCGGGTCCTTGAGGACTTCGTAGGCTTCGTTGATTTCCTTGAAACGGGTCTCGCAGTTCTTGTCGCCGGGGTTGCGATCGGGGTGCCATTTCATGGCAAGCTTGCGGAACGCGGATTTCAGCTCGCCGTCGTTCACAGAACGCTCGACTTCCAAGACCTCGTAATAGCAGCGCTTAGCCATGCCCGCGTCCCACCCCGTCACTTCTGCCGCAGCGTCGTCGTCGCCGAACCTTAGCTAGTGGTCCGATTCCGAAGTTCGTCAGGACTCGCGGCACGTTCAGATACGAACCTCGGAATCCAAGGACCACTGGCAACTCTATGATTCTAGTGCCCCTTTGAACCCGAAGTTCGCGATCGCATTTGCCGCACGGTGGGCGCGAACTTCGGGTTCGGGGCACTGGTCACTCATGGTGCTTCAAAAAAGATGCACCCCCGGGTTTGGCCCCCGGGGGTGTGTGTTGCTGGAATCGACGGCAGCATCGCGACCGCCTGGACGGCGTCAGGCCGACTTTTTGTTCTTCTTGTCGTCGTCGACCTCGGTGAACTCCGCGTCGACGACGTCATCCTGCTTGGCCGACCCCTCACCGCCGGGAGCCGCGCCGCCCGAAGCGGTCGCGGCCTCTTCCTGCGCCTGCTTGTACATCGCCTCGCCGAGCTTCATGGACGCTTGCGCCAGCGTATTGGTCTTGGCCGTGATCGCGGCCGCATCGCTGCCCTTGAGAGCTTCCTTGAGATCGGCCAGCGCGTTCTCGATCGCGCGCCGGTCGGCTTCGCCGACCTTCGCGCCGTGCTCGGCGAGCGCCCTCTCGGTCGAGTGCACGAGCGCCTCGGCATGGTTCTTGGCCTCGACCTCGGCCTTGCGCTTCTTGTCTTCCTCGGCGTGCGATTCCGCATCCTTGACCATGCGCTGGATGTCGGCCTCGGACAGCCCGCCCGACGCCTGGATGCGGATCTGCTGCTCCTTGCCGGTGCCCTTGTCCTTGGCGTGGACATTGACGATGCCGTTGGCGTCGATGTCGAACGTGACCTCGATCTGCGGCACCCCGCGCGGCGCCGGCGGCAGCCCCACGAGGTCGAACTGGCCGAGCATCTTGTTGTCGGCCGCCATCTCGCGTTCGCCCTGGAATACGCGGATGGTCACCGCGCTCTGATTATCCTCGGCGGTGGAGAAGACCTGGCTCTTCTTGGTGGGGATCGTGGTATTGCGGTCGATGAGCCGGGTGAACACGCCGCCAAGCGTCTCGATGCCGAGCGAGAGCGGCGTGACGTCGAGCAACAGCACGTCCTTGACATCGCCCTGCAGCACGCCGGCCTGGATCGCGGCGCCGACCGCGACGACCTCGTCGGGATTGACGCCCTTGTGCGGCTCCTTGCCGAACAACTGCTTCACGACCTCCTGCACCTTCGGCATCCGCGTCATGCCGCCAACCAGGACCACTTCGTTGATCTCGGCGGCGGAGAGCCCCGCGTCCTTGAGCGCAAGCCGGCACGGCTCGACCGTCTTTTGGATGAGATCGTCCACCAGCGCCTCGAACTTGGCGCGGGTCAGCTTCATGGTCAGGTGCTTCGGACCGGACGCGTCGGCGGTGATGAACGGCAGGTTGATCTCGGTCTGGGTGGTGGAGGAGAGCTCGATCTTGGCCTTCTCCGCCGCTTCCTTCAGCCGCTGCAGCGCGAGCTTGTCGCGGCGCAGGTCGATGCCCTGCTCCTTCTGGAATTCGTCGGCGAGATAATTCACGAGGCGCATGTCGAAGTCCTCGCCGCCGAGGAAGGTGTCGCCGTTGGTCGACTTCACCTCGAACACGCCGTCGCCGATTTCCAGGATCGAAATGTCGAAGGTGCCGCCGCCGAGGTCGTAGACCGCGATGGTGCCGCTCTTCTGCTTGTCGAGGCCGTAGGACAGCGCAGCCGCGGTCGGCTCGTTGATGATGCGCAGCACTTCGAGGCCGGCGATCTTGCCGGCGTCCTTCGTCGCCTGGCGCTGGGCGTCGTTGAAATAGGCCGGGACGGTGATGACCGCCTGCTCGACTTTCTGGCCGAGATAGGCCTCGGCCGTCTCCTTCATCTTTTGCAGGATGAAGGCGGAGATCTGCGAAGGCGAGTAGGTCTTGCCTTCGACCTCGACCCAAGCGTCGCCGTTCGAGGCGCGCACGATCTTGTAGGGAACGAGCTTCTTGTCCTTCTCCACCATCGGGTCGTCGTAGCGCCGGCCGATCAGGCGCTTGACCGCGAAAATGGTGCGCTCGGGATTGGTGACCGCTTGGCGCTTGGCCGGCTGCCCGACCAGCCGTTCGCCGTCATCGGTGAAGGCGACGATCGAGGGCGTGGTGCGCATGCCCTCCGCGTTCTCGATGACCTTCGGCGTCTTGCCTTCCATGACGGCGACGCACGAATTGGTGGTGCCGAGGTCGATACCGATGACCTTGCCCATGTTCTCGCTTCCTCTTTTCTGCGGCAGGTCGGCCGGGTCCTTCGGGCACCCGAGCGGGAATTCCGCGAGACCCGCGGTCCCCTCGTCCGACCCCCAAAATACACGTCGATGGCCGCCCCCAGGCGGCCTCCCGGCTCATATAGGAGGGCCCCTTGGGGCCGCAAGACATATGATCACGGATTCGCGAGCATTGCGCCCGGGCCCGGCGCGACGCTCGCATTTGACGCCGCGCCGCCGGCGCGGAAGATAGCGACATGAGCGCGCCCTGCTCCCTTTCCGGCTTGCGCCTGGTGCCGGCCTATCTCGATCGGCCGGCACAGGAGGCGCTGCTTGCCGCGCTGCGCACGGCGCTGGCGAGCGCGCCGCTCTATGCCCCACGGATGCCCAAGAGCGGCCGACCGCTCTCCGTGCGCATGAGCAATTGCGGGCCGCTCGGCTGGGTCACCGACGAGGCCGGCTATCGCTACCAGCCGCTCCATCCGCACACCGGGCGGCCTTGGCCGAAAATACCGGACATCGTGCTCGACGCCTGGACGGCGCTCGCCGCCTATCCGCACGCACCCGAAAGCTGCCTCGTCAATTACTACGGGCCGACGGCCAAGATGGGGCTGCATCAAGATCGCGACGAGCAGGACTTCGCGGCGCCGGTGGTCTCGCTGTCGCTGGGCGATACCTGCCTGTTTCGGATCGGAGGGACGAAGCGCGGCGACCCCACCCGCACCCTCCGCATCGCCTCCGGCGATGCGCTGGTGCTCGGCGGGGAGACACGGCTCGCGTTTCATGGCGTCGATCGGATCATCCCCGGCAGCTCGAGCCTGCTGCCGGAAGGCGGACGGATCAATCTCACGCTGCGGCGGGTCACCGTTCCGCCGAGCGATGATCGGTCGGAACGCAACCGCGCCGACTTGCTGCCTACTGATTCGCGGCCGGTGTCATCCAGCCGATCACGGCTCCGCCCGGCTCCTGGATGATGGCGATGCGTCCGACCGAGGGCACGTCGAATGGCTCTCGGATCACCTTCGCGCCGGCCGCTTTCGCGGTCCCGAGCCGGCGGTCGATCTCGTCGACCGCCAGATAGGGCATCCAGTGCTCGGGCACGCCTGCGAAATCCGGCCCGCTCAGGGAGAAAATGCCGCCCACCGCCTGGCCCGCCATCTTCGCGACCCAGTAGGTGCCGTTTTCCATCGGCATCGCGTCGAAGCTCCAACCGATCGCGGAGCTGTAGAATGCCTTCGCCTTCTCCGCATCACGCGTCATCAACTCGTTCCAGTAGAAGCTGCCATGCGACCACATCAGCGTCCTCCGTGTCGTCGACGGCGCCAGCCTAACCCGGTTCGGACTCGGCACGGATCACGCCTTTGCGAAGCCCGCCGCGACATCGGCCGTATTTTCGGCCGCTCGATCGCAGTAGTATGTCGGCCGTCATGGCATCGATCCGGCTGTTCCTCACCCTCGTCGTGCTCGCACTCGCCGTGTCGCCGGCGCGCGCCGCCGACGAGGTTTATCCGCCCGGCTCCCGTATCGGGCTGGTGCCGCCGCCCGGACTGGCGACGAGCAAAAGCTTCCTGGGTTACGAGGACCCCGACAACAACGTCGCCATCATGCTGGTCGCGCTGCCGGTCCACGCCTACGCCGAATTGGACAAGACCATCAACGCCGAGACGCTCAAGCGACAGGGCGTGACCCTGGAGACGCGCGAAGCGGTTCCGCTGCCCACGGGCAAGGCGTTCCTGGTGATCGGCCACCAGGAGGTGGACAATAGCCAAATTCGCAAATGGTTTCTGGTGGCCTCCTCCACTGCGCTCACCGCCCTCGTCAGCGTGCAGGTGCCGGAGGCCGCAAAAGTGCGCTATCCCGATACGGCGATCCGTGCGGCGCTCGCCACGCTCGCCATCCGCGCCACCGTTCCGGTCGAGGAGCAACTCGGCCTCGTGCCGTTCAAGATCGGTGAGCTTGCGGGATTCCGGATCGCCGGGGTGATCCCAGGCCGGGCCGTCATGCTGAGCGACGCCCCAGCCGACGCGAGGGGGCCTCCTGAAGTGGCCGTGGAGCCCCACATCATTGTCACCATCGCACCCGGCGGGCCGGGGCAAAACTCCGACCGCGACACCTTCGCGCGCGACCTTTTCGCCGCGATCCCCAATCTCAGGGACATCCGCGTCGAAAGTTTCGAGCCCCTGCGCATCAGCGGCCAGCCCGGCCATCAGATTCTCGCCAGCGGCCGGGATTTGTCCGGCAGGGTCGCAGTGACCGTGGTGCAATGGCTGCGCTTCGGCGGCGGCGCCTATATGCAGCTGGTGGGGATCGCGCGCACCGAGGCCTGGAAGGACGCCTATCCCCGCTTCCGCTCTGTCCGCGACGGCATCGATCCGCGCTGAACGTGGCGACGGCTGCAATGGTGCGGCAGAAGCCCTGGGCTAATTCATAGCTGGCGGATCATCAATCGGCATGCCCACGGCGCTCCGCGCTGATCCCCTCGACTTCGGGCGAATGATCCGCCCGCCTGAGCGGGCCTGCTTGGTGTGCGACCGGCCGCGCACCGCGCCAGCCGGTCTGCAGCGCCGGCGTCCCCCTCCGACGCTGCCAACTACCGCCAAAATTCCCGCGACGCGATGCGCGCGCCTTCGGCCAGCGCGGCGAGCTTCGCCCAAACCACATCGGGGTCGACCGCGGCCTGTCCGACCCAGGTGCCGTAGCCGCAATCGCTACCGGCGATGACGTTCTCGCGGCCGACCAGACGCGCGTAGCGTCCGATGCGCTGCGCCACCAGTTCCGGGTGCTCGATGAAGTTGGATTTGGATTCGATGACGCCGGGAATGAGCAGCTTGCCGGCGGGCAGCTTGACGCGCTCGAACAACGTCCATTCATGCGCATGACGGGGATTGGCCGCCTCGAACGAGATCGCGCTCGGCCGCGCCGCGAAAACGATGTCGATGATGTCGGCGAGCGGCACGTCGCAATGGTGCGGCCCTTCGTAGTTGCCCCAGCACAGATGCATGCGAAGCTGCTCCGGCGCGATGCCGGCGAGCGCGTGGTTGAGCGCCTCGACGTGCATGCCCGCGCGCTTGCGAAATTCCGCGAGGTCGAGCTGCGCGTATTGGATGTGCCGGCCCATGGCGAGGTCCGGGCAGTCGATCTGCAGCACGATGCCGGCCTTGGCGATGGTTTCGTACTCGTGGCGCATCGCCTCGGCAATGGCGAACAGATAGGCCTCTTGGCTCGGATAATAGTCGTTGCGGAAGAAGAGCGAGACCACGCCGGGCGACGCCGCGCTCATGAAGGCGTCGGCGCTGCCGACAACGGCGAGCGCGGCCAGGAGGTTGTCGACGTCGGCCTGCGCGGCATCCTCGTCGCGCACGGCGATCGCAGCATTGCAGGCGGGGGTCTTGCGGCGCGAACGCCCGGGGTCGCCGAACACGCGCCTGGCGAGATTGGGGAACGCGGCGAGATCCTGGTAGACGAAAGTGTTGCCCAGGCCGCCGAAGCCGGCAAGCCGGTCCTTGACGTAGGTGGCGTAGCTCGGCTTCGACATTTCGCCGTCGTTGACGATGTCGATGCCGGCATCGCGCTGCCGCTGCACGACCTCCGCCACCGCGTCGCGCACGCGCGCCTCGAGCGCAGCGCCCTCGACCGGCACGCCCTCCTCCTTCGCGTACATCATGCGGACGAGGTCGTCCGGCCGCGGCAGGCTGCCGGTATGCGTGGTCAGGAAGCGCTCGGTGCTGCAGATCATCGGACTCATGCCGGCGAAGGCACGAGCATAGCGCGTTTCAGGCGATGCTGCTGACCCTTCGCGCGACGATCCTTTCGGCGGGCCGACGTCGGCGGAGTCAATCGAAGTCGCGGGTGTTGCGCGCCGAGGAGCCGGAATTGTCGTTGGCCGGCGGCTCGGCCGACGCCTTCGGCCCGCCCTTGGCGACCGCGACCAGCGCCGGCCGCAGCACGCGCTCGCCGATGAGATAGCCGGGCTGCACGACCTGGGCGACGGTACCCGCGGGCCGCGACGGGTCGGGAAGCTCGAACATCGCCTGGTGCAGGTTGGGATCGAATTTCTCGCCGAGCGGGTCGAACTTCTTGACCCCGTGCTTCTCCAACACCTTCAGCAGCTCGCGTTCGGTCAGCTCGACGCCGTCCAGCAGCGCCTTGGTGCCGGCGTCGGCTTTCTCCCGCAGCTCGGCGTCGAGCGCGCCCAGCGCGCGCTGCATGTTGTCGGCGACGGCGATGATGTCGCGCGCGAACGCCGAGATGCCATAGAGGCGCGTATCCGCGATCTCGCGCTCGGTTCGCCGGCGCAGATTCTCCATCTCGGCGAGCGTACGCAGGAGCTTATCCTTGTATTCGTCGGCCTCGCGCGCCAGCGCGGCCGCGTCCGCGGCCCTTGCCTCCGACGCCCGCGCGGCATCGTCCGCGCTCTCGGGCGCGGCGGCCGCATCGGGGGACGGGCGGGCGGTCGAATCCTTCATCGCATTGTTCCCAGCTGCCATTCGGTTCGACCCCGATATCAGGCCTGAAGGCGCAAAAATCAAGCCGCGCCGGCCGCGCCTGATCAGGCGCCGATGACCCTGCTCACGACCTTGGCGGTATAGTCCACCATCGGGATCACGCGCGCGTAATTGAGCCGCGTAGGGCCGATGACGCCGATGACACCGACGATGCGGCCGGCGCCGTCGCGATAGGGTGCGACGATGGTGGAGGAACCCGACAGCGAGAACAGCTTGTTCTCCGAGCCGATGAAGATACGGGCGCCGTCGGCGCGCTCGGCCCGGCCCAGCAGGTCCGCCACGCCGCGTTTCGTTTCGAGGTCGTCGAACAGGAGCCGCACGCGCTCGAGATCTTCGACCGCCTTGAGGTCGTCGAGCAAATGCGCCGCGCCGCGCACGATCAGCCTGCGCTCGTCACTCGCCCCGCCCGACCAGCTCGCGAGCCCAGCCGCGACGATCTTCTGGGTCAACTGATCGAGCTCCGCCTCGCCGGCGGCGAGCGCCTTCTCCAGCTCGGTCTTGGCCTCGGCCAGCGTACTGCCGCGCACATGTGCATTGAGGAAGTTCGACGCCTCGGTCAGGCTGGAGGCCGGCAGCCCGGCGGGAACGGTGATGACGCGATTCTCGACCTGGCCATCCTCGCCGACCAGGATCACCAGCGCGCGCTCCGGCTCGAGCCGCACGAACTCGATGTGCTTGAGGCGCACGTTCGATTTCGCCGCCAGCACCACGCCAGCGGCGCGGGTGAGACCGGACAGCATGCCGGAGGCTTCGTTCAGCACCGCCTCCATGGACTTGCCGGCGGCCGCGACCTTGGCCTCCATCTCACGCCGGTCGGATTCGGTGAGGTCGCCGATCTGCATCAGTGCGTCGACGAAGAAGCGCAACCCCATCTCCGTCGGCAGCCGGCCGGCCGAAGTGTGCGGCGCATAGATGAGGCCGAGCTGCTCCAGGTCCGACATCACGTTGCGCACCGAGGCGGGCGACAACGGCGTCGCGATCAGCCGCGAAATGTTGCGCGAGCCGACCGGCTCGCCGGTGGCGAGATAGCTCTCCACGATCTGACGGAATATATCCCGCGAACGCTCGTTGAGCTGAGCAAGACTCACCTGCGTCGCGCCGATCGGGACATCGTGGGACAAGGATCCCTCCGTTCCAACGCGACAAAATTGTCCATTCCGGCCGCGGAGCGCAAGCCTGCCCTACTTTGCGGCCGGGGTCGCTGCTGCTAGCCTACGACCAAATCAGCCGCGGGAGGAGGGATGATGACAAGACTGCCGGGGCTTCTGGCCGCCGTCGCCGCGGCGCTTGCTTTCGCTCCCCATCCCTGGGCTGGCGCGCGCGCACAGACCGTCATCGAGGAGTGGGCGTCCGCCAAGTTTCCCCCGCCGCCCGCGCTCAAGCCCGCCACCATCGTTCCCAGCGAGACCGCCCTGCTGGTGATGGATTTCACCAACCAGACCTGCAGCGAACAGCGCCGTCCGCGTTGCGCGCGCTCGGTCCCCAAGGTTCTCGCGCTGGTCAGAGAGGCGCGCGCCAAGGGCGCCTTCATTGTCTACAGCGTCGCGGTGCCGGGCTCGGTCGCCGGCGATATTCTCAAGGAGCTCACGCCCACGGCAGGCGAGCCGGTGCTGCCGCCGCTCGGACCCGACAAGTTCATCGGCAGCGAGCTCGAGAAGACGCTCAAGGACAAGGGGATCAAGACCGTGGTGGCGATGGGCACGCAAGCGCAGACCTCGGTGCTGCACACCGCCGGCGCGGCGGCGTTGCGCGGATTCAAGGTCATCGTCCCGGTGGACGGCATGTCCGCCGACGACGTGTTTCCCGAGCTCTACACCGCGTGGCATCTCGCGACCGCGGCGCGTATCAGCCCGCAGGTGACGCTGACCAAGTTCGACCTGATCGGGTTTTGACGCGACGAGCACCATCCCGTTGCGGGCCTACGCCGCGCCGCACTGATCGATCGGCGTCGGCATCACTCGGCCGGGAATCCGTAGAGCCGCGCCGGGTTCTCGACGAGGATGCGCCGCCGGATCGCCGCGTCATCCGTCCATTCCTGGAACAGGTCGAGCAGATGACCGACGTCCGGCATCTCGCCTTCCATGCGCGGATGCGGCCAATCGCCTCCCCACACGAGCCGCTCGGGATTTTCCGCGACCAGTGCCGCGTGGAAAGGCCGCGCGTCGGGATAATCCGGCGGCTCGTGGCTGATGCGATGCGCGCCGGACAACTTCACCCAGCAGCCGCCGGCGCCGACGAGCCGCAGCAGGCTCGCAAAGCCGGCGGTGCCCGTCCCGGCACTCGCGTCGCTGCGTCCCATATGGTCGATCACCACCGGAAGATCGAGCGCGGCGAGGACGGGGACGGTCTGCGGCAGATCCTTGACGTCGATCCAGAGCTGCAGGTGCCAGCCGAGCTCGCGCATCACCGGCGCGAGCGCATGCGCGGCTGCCAGCGGGACGCCGCCGCGATAATGCAGCTCGCCGGCGCGGAAGAAATGGTTGAACCGCAGCCCGCGCACGCCGAGCGCGTGCCAGCGGCGCAGCTCCGCCGGCGGCACGCTCGCGTCGGCGACGGCAATCCCGCGCAGCCGCTCGGGATGCCGCGCCAGGGCGTCGAGCATGGCCGAGTTATCGGATCCGTGCGCGCTTCCTTGCACCAGGACGCCGCGTGCAAAGCCGAGCGTGTCGAGCATGACGAGATATTGCTCGAGCGGCGCGTCCGGCGGCGTGTAGCTGCGATCGGCGGCGAAGGGAAAGCGCGCCGCCGGACCGAACACGTGGGCGTGCGTGTCGCACGCCCGGTCCGGCAGCGCAATCTTGGGCCTGCTCGGGGCGCGCGGGGCGGGACAGGCCGGAATCATGCGCTGAGCCTTCGATGGATTAGACACGTCGCGGTTGCGCACAGATTTGCTATGCTCGCCGGCGGCAGGTCAAGTCGCTAGGGAGGAACCACGCATGACAACGCTGCCTCGCATCCTCGTCGCCGCCGGCATGATGCTGCTCGTTGCGTCCGCGAACGCGCAAACCAATACGCAAGCGGACGTCCAGGCCTATCCCAGCAAGCCCATCACCATCATCGTCCCGTTCGGCCCCGGCAGCGCCACCGACACCATCGCCCGCATCATCGGCCAGCATCTCGGGCCCGCTCTCAAGGAGACGATCGTGATCGAGAACAAGCCGGGAGCGAACGGCGCCATCGCGGCCGCCTATGTCGCACGCGCCCCGGCCGACGGCTACACCCTGTTCTTGAGCACCAACAGCCCGCATTCGGCGGCGCCGACGCTCAACAAGACCGTTGCCTACGATCCGGTGAAGGATTTCACGCCGATCTCGCGGGTCGGCAGCTACACGCTGATGCTGGTGCTCAATCCCGCGGTGCCGGCCAAATCCATTCCCGAGCTGATCGCCTATGCCAAGGCCAATCCGGGCAAGCTGTCGTTCGCGAGCGGCAACACCTCGGGCGTCGTGGCGGGCGAGACGCTGAAGAGCTGGGCCGGCATCAACATCGTCCATGTTCCCTATCGCAGCGCGCCGCCGGCCATCAACGACGTGCTCGGCGGGCGCGTGTCGATGATGTTCACCGACCTGACCACCGGACTCCCGCATGTGAAAGCCAATGCACTGCGCGCGCTGGCGGTGACGCGGCTGCAGCGCAGCAAGCTCGTCCCCGACCTTCCCACCCTGAACGAAGCGGGCGTTGCGAACTTCGACATGGACTCCTGGGCCGGAATGTTCGCGCCGGCCGGCACCCCGCCCGCGATCGTGACCCGGCTCAACGGCGAATTGCGCAGAATCATCGACAACCCGGAGATCAACGGCAAGATCGGCGCCATGGGCTTCGAGGCGTTCTCGAGCTCGCCCGAGGAACTCGGCGACTTCGTCAAGGTCCAGCTCGCCAAATGGACCAAGATGATCAAGGACGCCGGCATCCAACCGGAGTAAGCAAAACGCGCTTCGGCGAACGCCTGCCGCCGACTTGACCAGGGGCCTCTCCCCGAACTTGATGCGAGGTCCGGTTTCGCCGCCAATCAAACGGAGGGCCAAAGGGAAGCGGTTTCCGTTTCCGCGGGAACCGAAACCGCTCCGGGCGCCCCTTGTCGGTCTCCGCGCACGCCCCTAAAAGCTTGCCCGGTATACGCCGAGCAGGAGACCCAAATGCGGCCGAGCCGCCGACAGCCCGACGAGCTGCGCGCCATATCGCTCGAGCGCGGCGTAGTGAAATACGCCGAGGGCTCCTGCTTCGTGAAGTTCGGCGACACCCACGTGCTGGTGACGGCGACGCTCGAAGATCGGCTGCCGCCATGGCTCAAGGGCCAGGCGCGCGGCTGGGTCACCGCCGAATACGGCATGCTGCCGCGCGCCACGTCGGAGCGCACGCGCCGCGAGGCCTCGGCCGGCAAGCAGAGTGGCCGCACCGTCGAAATCCAGCGCCTGATCGGCCGCAGCCTACGCGCCGTGCTCGATCTGCCGGCGCTCGGCGAGCGGCAGATCACCATCGATTGCGACGTGATCCAGGCCGACGGCGGAACACGCACGGCCGCGATCACCGGTGCCTGGGTGGCACTGCACGATTGCCTCACCTGGATGAAGACGCGTGAGATGCTGAAAACGGAGCCGCTACGCGACCACGTCGCCGCCGTCTCCTGCGGCATCTGCGAGGGTACGCCGGTGCTCGACCTCGATTACGCCGAGGACTCGGAGGCCGAGACAGACGCCAATTTCGTCATGACCGGCGCCGGACGGATCGTCGAGGTGCAGGGCACGGCCGAGAAGATTCCCTTCACCGAAGAGCAGTTTCTCGGCCTGCTCGCGCTCGCGAAAAGGGGCGTGATGAAGCTCGTCGACCTGCAGAAAATGGCGGTGATGTGAGCGCGCTTTCAGCCACCTCGGTCGTGCGCCCCTCCGGCGCCGCGCATCGCCGCCTCAACGGCCGGCTGGTGATCGCGACCCACAATCCCGGCAAGCTGTGGGAGCTGCGCGAGCTGCTCATGCCCTACGGCGTCGAAGCCGTATCGGCGGGCGAGCTCGGTTTGGCCGAGCCCGCGGAGA
Organism: uncultured Alphaproteobacteria bacterium; assembly: GCA_963758945.1. Taxonomy (GTDB): domain Bacteria; phylum Pseudomonadota; class Alphaproteobacteria; order Rhizobiales; family Xanthobacteraceae; genus VAZQ01. The sequence goes on from CAVWXY010000009.1 coordinate 220,269, forward strand.
CAGGAACGAGTTTTGCCGAGAACGCCCGCATCAAGGCGCGCGCCGCGGCCGCCGCCGCGGGTCTGCCGGCCTTCGCCGACGATTCCGGACTGGCGGTCGACGCCCTCGACGGCGAGCCCGGTGTCTATTCGGCGCGCTGGGCCGGCCCGGACAGGGACTTCCGGGGCGCCATGCAGCTCGTCGAGGATAAGCTGCGTGCGCGCGGCGCGCATGCCCCGAGCGCGCGCACGGCGCAGTTCGTGTCCGCGCTCTGCGTCGTTTGGCCGGACGGGCACGTTGAGGAATTCGAGGCCAAGGTCGCCGGCACGCTCATCTGGCCGCCGCGCGGCGAAAAAGGCTTTGGCTACGATCCGATGTTTCTGCCCGAGGGCCAGAGCCGCACGTTCGGCGAGATGATGAGCGCGGAGAAGCATGGCCTGCCGCCACACGGCGAGGGCCTCTCCCATCGCGCGCGCGCCTTTCGCCGGCTCGCGGAGGCGTGTCTTGGCCAGCGCTGAGCGCAACGAACCCGCCTTCGGCGTCTACATCCATTGGCCGTTCTGCCTGTCGAAATGCCCGTACTGCGACTTCAACAGTCATGTGCGCCACGCTGCCATCGACGAGGCGCGCTTCGCGCGCGCCTTCGCCGTGGAGATCGCCGCGACCGCGGCGCGCATCCCCGGGCGAACCGTGTCGAGCATCTTCTTCGGCGGCGGCACACCCTCGCTGATGCAGCCGGCAACGGTCGGGGCGATCCTCGACGCCGTCGCGCGGCACTGGCCGATCGCCGCCGACGCCGAGGTGACGCTCGAAGCCAATCCGACGAGCGTCGAGGCGTCGCGCTTTCGCGGCTACCACTCGGCCGGCATCAATCGCGTCTCGCTCGGGGTGCAGGCGCTGGACGATGCGGCGCTCAAGGCGCTCGGCCGGCTGCATTCGGCCGACGAGGCGCTCGCGGCGGTCGCGGTCGCCCGCGCGATCTTTCCTCGCTACTCGTTCGATCTCATCTATGCGCGACCGGACCAGACCCCGGACGCCTGGGCCGCCGAGCTTCGGCGCGCCATCGGACAAGCCGGCGAGCATCTCTCGCTCTATCAGCTCACCGTCGAGCCGGACACGCCGTTTGCGTTGCTGTACGCGGCGGGCAAGCTCGCCGTGCCCGGCGACGACACCGCGCGCGCGCTCTACGATACGACTCAGGCGGTATGCGCCGCCGCCGGGCTGCCGGCCTACGAGATCTCCAATCACGCCCGCCCCGGGGGTGAGTGCAGGCACAACCTCGTGTACTGGCGCGCGCACGAATATGCCGGCATCGGCCCGGGCGCCCACGGCCGGCTCGATATCGCCGGCGCGCGACGCGCCACCGCCACCGAGAAGCGGCCGGAGAGCTGGCTGATGCGGGTGGAGGCGTTCGGCCACGGCGTGGTCAGCGAGGAGGCGCTCACGGGTGAGCAGCGGGCGGACGAGTTTCTGCTGATGGGCCTGCGCCTCGCCGAGGGGATCGATCCCGCGCGCTACGCGCGCCTCTCCGGCCGGCCGCTCGATGCGCGGCGCATCGCAAGCCTGCGCGAGCAAGGCGCGATCGAGACGACGGCCAACGGAATGCTGCGGGTGACGCTTGCCGGCTTTCCCGTGCTCGACGCGGTGGTCGCCGACCTCGCGGCCTAAAGCATGATCCCGAAAAGTGTGCAGCGGTTTTCGGAAAAGATCATGCTCAGACAAGAAGCTAGATCGGGGTGATGGCTCGAAGAAGAGTCATCCCGATCTAGCCGCCCGCTCACGTCCCGGAGCCGAAATCCTTGGGCGGCGGGCTGATGATCTGGCCGCCGGTCGGCGACACCCGCAGCACCGCGAGCCCGCGCTGATTGGTGCCGTCGGGACGGAAGCGGAACAGCCCGTCGATGCCGGTGAACCCGGAGGCGTTGGTCAAGACCGCTTCCGAGAAGGGCTGTTTGCCCTGGGTCTTGACCAGCGCCGCCACCAGCGCGACGGCGTCGTAGGCGAGCGAGGCGGTACGCACGGGATCGCGGCCGTAGCGGCTGCGGTAGCGGGCGGAGAAATTGCGGAAGCCGGTCGAACTCGGGCCCGGCATACCAGCCGCCGTCGAGCTGGGGATTGGAGAAGATTTGCGCGTCCTCCCACAGGCCGGTGCCGAGCAGCTGCACGCGCTTGGTGTCGATGCCGTTGGCAATCAGGATCTGCACCAGCGTCGGCACGGAGTCGGCCCCGTCGGGGATGAAAATGGCATCGGCGCCGCTTGCTGCGTGCGCCACATTGCGCACCGGGCCCTGCATCCGGCTCTTGTCGAGCGGATATTTCTCGAGGGCCACGACCCGGCCCCCGCGGCGCGCCACCGCCTGCTTGAACGCGGCCTCGGCCACGCTGCCATAGACGTTGTCGGGGATCAGGGCGGCGAACGAACGGCGGCCCTGGCTCGCGGCATAGCCGATGATGCGCTCGACGTCCGACTCCGGGAGAAAGCTCAGGAGGTAGACGCCGCGCGCGGCGACGTTGGTATCGGTCGAGAAGGCGATGACCGGAATGCCGCGCGCCCGCGCCACCTGCGCGACCGGACCTACCGTGAGCGCGAACAGCGGCCCGAGAATGATCTCGGCACCCTCCTCGAGCGCCTGTTGCGCCGCCTGCTGCGCGCCGGGCGCGCTGCCGCCGTCGTCCTTAACCAGGAGCTGGATGTCGGGATTCTTGAATTCCGCGAGCGCCATCTCGGCGGCGTCGCGCATGGACTGGGCGGCCACCGCCGCGTTGCCGGTCCCCGACAGCGGCAGGATGAGGCCGGCCTTCACCTTGCCTTCGCCGATATTGGCGGCGGGCTGCGCGGGCGCGCCGGGCGAGGGGCCGGGCAGATCGCCCATCCCGGAGCAGCCGGCCAGCAGGGCGAGAGATGCCAGGGCGGCCAACCACGGGGAAAAAGCGCGTGCCGGCCGAGACCTCCGGGCCTGCCAGACTGCGAACATATGGGCCGGTCTCCGCGACGACGGCGCATCATGTCGCCGCCGGTCTGCGCCTGCAATCGACATTTTGTCCGCGAATGGTTAACCGAGTGGAAAGCATGATGATTTTTTGCGCCGCCGATGACGGGCGGTGGCCGCGCCGCTAGATTGAGCCGGCATGCGACCGACCGCACCCGCAACCGCCGACGCCCGTCTGCCGCGCGAGCAGGCACCTCGGCGCTATGCGCTGCACGGCCAGTCGGTGACGGCCCCGCCGCTGCCCCCTGGGCTGCATCTCGTCGCCACCCCGATCGGCAACCTGCGCGACATGACCGTGCGAGGGCTGGAAGTGCTGGCGGCGGCCGACCTGATCGCATGCGAGGACACCCGCGTCACCCGCAAGCTCCTCGATCATTACGCCATCGCCACGACGCTCACCCCCTATCACGAGCACAATGCCGCCGAGGCGCGGCCCAGGCTCCTGGCCCGCCTCGCCGCGGGTGCCGCGGTCGCGCTGGTCAGCGACGCCGGGACGCCTCTCGTGTCCGATCCCGGCTACAAGCTGGTGCGTGCCGCGCGCGACATGGGCGCCCGCGTGACGGCACTGCCGGGCGCCTCGGCCGTGCTGGCGGCACTGACGGTAAGCGGGCTGCCGACCGACCGTTTCTTGTTCGCGGGGTTCCTGCCGGCCAAGGAGGGGCAGCGGCGCGCACGCATCGCCGAGCTCGCGCGCATCCCGGCAACGCTCGTTTTGTTCGAGGCCGGGCCCCGCCTTGCCGCAGCGCTCGCCGACCTCGCCGCCGGTCTCGGGGCGCGCGAGGCCGCAGTCTGCCGCGAGCTTACCAAGCTCTACGAGGAGGTGCGGCACGGCGAGCTCGCACAGCTCGCACGCGCAACTGCCGCCGCCCCCGAACCGCGCGGGGAGATTGCGATCGTGATCGCGCCGCCCGATGCGGATGCAGCGGCAGCGCCGCTCGACCTCGATGCGCTCATCCGCGACGCGCTCGGCCGCCTCTCGCTGAAGGCGGCGGTCGCCGAGATCGCCGCCGTCACCGGCCGGCCGCGGCGTGAGGTCTACCAACGCGCGCTGGCGCTCGCGGAGGACCGCGGTCATGGCCGATGAACGGCCGCGCGCCGGACCGATGCAGGCACCACGCCCAGGTCCGCGTCCCGAGCGCCAGGTTGCGTTCCGCACCGGGATTTCCGCCGAGAGCCGGGCGGCAGCCTTTCTCATCGCCAAAGGCTTCCGCATCCTGGCTCGGCGCTGGCGCTGCCCGCTGGGCGAGATCGACATCGTCGCCCGGCGCCGCAGGCTGCTCATCTTCGTCGAGGTCAAGGCGCGGGAGCGCCTCGACGACGCCGCCTGGTCGGTGACCGAGCGCCAGCGCGCGCGCATCGCCGCCGCCGCCGAGGTCTGGCTGGCGCACTACCCGGACGAGCGCATCCGCGACATCCGCTTCGATGCCATGCTGGTGGCGCCCGGCCGCATTCCGCGCCATATCACTGCGGCGTTCGACGCACCTTAGCTCCTTGGGACGAATCGATGCAGCTCAACGTCGCCGTGCAGATGGACCCGATCGAGCGGATCAACATCCGCGGCGACTCGACCTTCGCGCTGCTCCTGGAAGCGCAGCAGCGCGGTCATGGAATTTTCTATTACACGCCGGACAAGCTGGCGCTGCAGGGCGCGCGGGTATTCGCGACGGTGCGCCCGCTGACGGTGCGCGACCGGGAGGGCGACCATTTCGCTTTGGGCGAGGCGCGGCGCGCCGAACTCGGCGAGTTCGACGTGGTCCTGCTGCGGCAGGATCCGCCCTTCGACCTCGCCTACATCACCACGACGCATCTGCTCGAGCGCGTTCATCCCAAGACCTTGGTGGTCAACGACCCCGCGGCGGTGCGCAACGCGCCGGAAAAGATGTTCGTGATGGAATTCCCCGACCTGATGCCGCCGACGCTGATCACGCGCGAGCTGTCCGAGATCAAGGCGTTCCGCGCCGAGCACGGCGACATCGTGATGAAGCCGCTCTACGGCAAGGGCGGCGAGGCGGTGTTCCGGCTGGCGCGGGAAGACCTCAATTTCGGCTCGCTCTACGACCTGTTCGCGGTGACCTTCCGCGAGCAATGGGTGGTGCAGAAGTTTCTTCCCGCGGTGAAGGACGGCGACAAGCGCATCATCCTGGTCGACGGCGAGTTCGCCGGCGCGGTCAACCGCGTGCCGGCGCCCGACGATCTGCGCTCCAACATGGTGCGGGGCGGCACGCCGAAAGAGACCGACCTCACGGCGCGCGAGCGCGAGATCTGCACAGCGATCGGGCCGTCGCTGTCCGAGCGCGGGCTCCTGTTCGTCGGCATCGACGTGATCGACGGTTACCTGACCGAGATCAACGTCACCTCGCCGACCGGCATCCGCGCAGTCAAGAATTTCGGTGGCCCCGACGTGGCAGCGATGATCTGGGACAAGATCGAGGCGCGGCGGCGCGGATGAGCGCGGCGGCGTTCTATTTCGTCGGCGGCTCGCGCTCCAGCGCGTGGCGATCCCACCGCGCGCGATCGGCGCAAGCCTCGTAGGTGCTCTGCAGGAATTGGAGCAACAGCGCGTCCGGCGAATCCGCCGCTTGCACCGCGTCGTACGGCAAAATGAACTGGCCGAGATCGGTGTTGTAGGAGGCGGGCGGCGGGACCGGCGCCTCGCCGAAGCCCGCGGGCTCCGGATAGGCATAGGCGTAGAATGCCGGGTAGCCGAGGCCGCCGTTTCCCGGCCAAAATCCGCAACTGCTGACCTCGTGCGAATAGGCTTCGCGCATCACCCAATCGCCCAGGTTGGGGCTGTGGCTCGTCAGCGGCGGCGCGGTGCGGCCGGAAAACCGCGTCACCGCGAGGTCGAAGCTGCCCCAGAAGAAATGCACCGGGCTGCACTTGCCCAGATAGCGGCCGCGAAAGGCGTTCATCACCCGGTCGGCCTGCACGAGCTGGCGCCAGAACCGCTGCGCGGCGTCGCCGTCGTAGGCGGCATGCTCGCGATCGCGCTCGAACGGGATGGCATCCTCGATTTCGGACGGCATGGTCCAGATCTGAATGTCGATGCCGAGCGTCTGCAGGCGCCGCATGACCTCGGCGTAGAACTCGGCCACGGAGCACGGGGCGAGAGCAAAGGATTCGACCCTTCCGTCGCTCGTGCGCAGGATCAATCGATGCTCGAGGAAATCGAAGTCGATCTGCAGGAGGCGGCCTTGGTACGGCATCGCCGACGTCGTCAGCCCCGTTGCAGTCACGTAAAGCGTGACCTGCCACCAATGATTGACCATCGGAGCGAGCCTGAGCCGGACCTTGCCGACCACCTGGGTCCACAGCTGCAACGTGGTGCAGGTGTCCTTCCATTCGTCGAACGCGAGGCTGGGCCAGGGCACGGTGCCGCGGGACGCTTGATGGTTGCTGGCAGACATCGTCATTTCGCTTGTTGCCTCGCGCAATGGCGAACGGCCATCGGCGAAGCTTGCGCCTTGCCGACGGCGAAACTTGGTCAGCGCGGTGCCGGCACCGTCCCGCCTTCCTTCTCCGCCTTGAGCCGCGCAATCGCGGCGCGGATCGGCGCGAACGGGCCGTATTTGTGCTGCGCTTCGCTGAACCCGTCGGCATAGGGGCCGTAGGGGGTATCGACCGGCTTGTCCAAGAGATCCGGAAAGTCCTTGTCGAGGCCCGCCTTGTGCGGGCGCGGCTGCGAAATCACGTAGGCGGCGATGTCCCAGGCCTGCTCCACGCTGAGCTGTGGGTTCAGGTAGTCGGTGCCGTGCGGCATGTTGAAGTGGAGAAAATTCGCCGCCGTGATCAGCCGCGCCATGCCGGCACCGTCGTTGAAGCTGTCGCTGCCCCAGAGGGGCGGCACCATGTAGCCGAGATCGGTGGTGGGCAGGCTGCGGCGGATGCCGCCGCCGCTCGGGGCGTGACAGAGCGCGCACTTGTCGGCGTAGCCCGCTTGCCCGCGCGCGGGATCGGCGGCGCGGTCGAGCTCGGGCATCTTGCCGACGCCGAGCCCGGGCAGCACCTCGCCCGGCGGCACCCCCGTGGAGAGAAACTTGATGTAAGCGACGAGCGCGCGCATTTCCGGCGCGTTCGCCGGCAGCGGCCGCCCGTTCATGCTGCGCGTCATGCAGGAGTTGAGGCGATCCTCGATCGAGATCTGCGCGCCCAGGCGCGCGCTGTAGTGCGGGAACTCGCCGTAGAGGCCGAACAGGGCGATGCCGAACTTCTTGGTTCCGGCTTGAAGATGGCAATTGCCGCAGGCGAGATTGTTGCCGGCGAAACGCTTGGCGCGGTCGGCCACCTCCGGGCCGATATAGGCGTAGGTCGCGGTGACGAGGTCACGCCCGCGCCGCACCCGCCGGCCGTAGGCGTCGTTGGGCAAGGCGCCGATTTCCGGCACTGTCCAGATCCGCGGGCTGGGTGCGGCCTCTTCCGCGACGCTCGCCGTTGCGCCGAGGCCGGCCGGACCCGCGATGAGCCACAGCACCGCAAGAGCACCGCCGCGCGCGCGTAAACCGTCAAGGCGCATCGATGCGACCCATCATGCCAGCGCCGGCTGCAGCGGCCAGCCGAAGTCGTCGGGCAGGTTGGCGCTGACGACCAGGCGGTCCGTCAACAGCTTGTGGAGGCGTGCCCATTCCTGCCTGACCTCCCGCGCCGGCTTGCCGTAGAGCAGGTTCTGCATCTCGCCCGGATCGTTCTTGATGTTGTACATCTCATACTCGAGCCCGGAGCCGTCGAGACCGAAATAGACCGCGTAGGTCCAGTCGCCCTCGCGGATCGCCCGAATATGACCGCCCGGCTCGCCGGCGGGAAGGAAGAAGCGATCGTCGAAGGAGAAGATCGCGTGGTCCTGCACCATGTGCGACGGATCGCGCATGATCGGGACGATGCTCCTGCCGAGGCCGTAGGATTCCGCGTCGGGAACGCCGGCGAGATCGAGGATCGTCGGCAACAGGTTGAGATGATCATAGAATGCATCGGTCTCGAGCGGCTCGGGATAGAGCTTCGGATTGTGCACGATCAGCGGGATGTGAACCATCTCCTCGTAGACCGTGTACGCCTTCTCGCGCATGCCATGCGAAAGCCCGCCTTCGCCATGGTCGGCAAGCCGCAGGATGATGGTGTCGTTCATCAGCCCGGTTTCTTCCAGCGTGTCGAGCACCGTCGTGATGTGCTTGTCGACGACGGTGTGCAGATAGGCATAGAAATTGACGTAGTCCTCGCGCGCGCGGGCGCCGTTGAGCGGCGCGAACTTGTTGTAGGCGTCGCGCGCCCGCTTCTGGATCTTGGGCTTGGTCGAAAGATCGTCGGCATAATTGTCGGGCAGCTTGATGCCGAGATCGGCAAAGTCCTCGCGCCGGTAGCCGGCCTGCGCCCAGGCGCTCGGCTTCATCCAGTTGCCGGGATAGAAGCCGACATCGTGCGGGTTGACCAGCGAGACGAACATGCAGAACGGCTTGTCGAGCTTGCTGGCGCGGTTCTTGAGGAACTCGACGACGCTCTCGCCGCCCACGCCCGCGGTCTGACCGCGGGCGTCCGCATTGGCGCCGTTGACGAAGCGCCCGTCGTTGTCGGGAAGCCCGCCGCCGAGCGTGCGCAACCCATCGAACTTGCCGAACGGAGTGCCTTGCCACTCCTGGATGGCGTTGCCGGCATCCGGAGGATTCCAGCCCGACCAGCCCCAGTTCTTCTCCATCGCGCCGATGTCGGCCGGACCCCAGTCCTCGCCGCCGTTGCCGACCGCCGCGTTGGCGGCATAGCTCAGATGCCATTTGCCTTTCCAGAACACTTCGTAGCCGGCGTTCTCCTTGAGCAGCGAGGCGATGTTCGGCTGGCGGTCCCGGTGCGGCAATCCCGGCCACAGAAAGGTCTGCGTCACGCGGTTCACCGGCGCGAAGCGTCCGGTCAGCATCAGCCCGCGCGACGGCGAGCATTGACACGCCGCCGTGTAGGCGCGTCGGAAATAGAGGCCGTGACGCTTGAGCCGCTGCAGCGACGGCAGGTTTTTTTCCGCGAAGCCTTGCGGCCAGTGCATGTGATGGCGCTCCTGGTCGGTCATCAACACGATGATGTTGGGCGCCCGCGGCACGTTGATGGGATCGCGGGCCACTGCCGGAGCAACGACGCCACGCGACAGCCCAGAGGCGGCCGCGAGCCCGGCTCCCATGCGCAGCAGGTTGCGGCGCGTGGTCGAACTCTCGCGCGGCGAAACATCCGCGGCGCCGGCGCGTTCATCGACGCTCGCGACGCTCTCGCCGCGATTCTGCGTGGACTTGTTGATGCGGGGGAACCGGGCCATCTGCTCTTCCCTCGTCCAAAGCTGCGCGCGTCCGGCAGTGCTCTGCGGCGCGACGCGCGGTTGCGGGGCGAACCTACGATATTTCGATCGCTGCGACTAAACGCTACTTTGTCACGGTTTGTTGCCCGCACCCGCCCTGAAAGGGCCCGCCTCGCTGCAGGGCGCGGGGCGCCGCGAACCGAAATGTTTTTGCATGTTGCCGAGCGGCTACAGCCACCACCGCGGTAAATTGTATTGTTAGGACGTGGGCAATCGGCCGGGGGCGGCGATGAAAAATCTGCTTCGTGGAGGCGCGGCGCTTGCGGCGATGCTCGCGGGATCTGCAATGGCGGCGGACATGCCGATCGCAGCCCCGCCGCCGGCGACATATTACGACTGGTCCGGCGCCTATATCGGCTTCAACGTCGGCGGCGCCTGGTACGACGTCACGCACCAGTTCACGACGCCGGGGGCGATCACGCCCAACGTCACGACCCGTGACAGCGATGGTATCTTCGGGTTCCACGCCGGTGCGCAGTGGCAATGGGGCGCGTGGGTCCTGGGCGCGGAAGCCGCGCTGAGCGGATGCTTCCACGAATGCCGCAGCACCAGCGGCGTTCTTCCCGTTTCCCAGGGCTTCGAGCCCAACGTGTTCGGCGAGCACAAGATCACCAATCTGTTCACGGCGGGCCCGCGTCTGGGCTATGCCTTCGATCGCTGGATGATCTTCGCCACCGGCGGTTGGGCCTCTGCCAATCTCAAGAACGCCCATTGCTCGTCCATCACCAACCTCTGCGACGGGCCCGGTTCGGCTGGCAACGGCGCTTCGCGCAACAATAACGGCTGGTATGCGGGCGGCGGCTTCGAGACTGTGGTGCACAAGGGCACGCTCGTGGACGTGCTTCTCGGCGTCGAATATCAGCACTTCGAGGTGAGCGGAGAGCGCGCGTTCTGCGTCAATCCGGGCTGCGCTCCGGCACACGTTCGGGATTTCGACCTCGCCGCCACCGGCGACCTCGTCCGCGCCCGGCTGACGATCAAGACGCAGGGCTACGGCTTCCTGTGAGGCGGGTCGGCGTTGACTTGTTGATCGCCCGAATTCGGTGAGCCTCGCCCATGTGTTAGGCGACTGACCCAGGCCGCCCCATGGTGGCACGGGGTATTGGCGCCCTCCGTCCCGATTTTTGTTCTCTGATTGTTCTTGCGCGCCTCGCAAAGATTCAGCTAGGCTGGCCCGCGAGCAGGGGCAGGCCATGGTCCAGCGGGTTTCGACGGTGGCGTTCGAGGGCATCGAGGCGCGCGCCGTCGATGTCCAGGTCCAGGTGGCGCCCGGGCTGCCGGCGTTCAACGTCGTGGGTCTCCCCGACAAGGCGGTGTCGGAGGCGCGCGAGCGCGTGCGCGCGGCGCTGGTCGCCTCCGGCCTCGCGCTGCCGGCCCGGCGCATCACCGTCAACCTCGCGCCCGCCGACCTGCCCAAGGAAGGCAGCCACTACGACCTGCCCATCGCCCTCGGCCTGATGGCGGCGATCGGCGCCATCCCGGCCGATGCGCTGTCCGGCTTCACCGTGCTGGGCGAGCTCGGCCTCGACGGCTCGATCGCCGCGGTCGCGGGGGTGTTGCCGGCGGCGATCGGCGCCAATGCCCGCGGCGAGGGGCTGATCTGCCCTGCCGCCTGCGGCGCGGAGGCCGCCTGGGCGAGCCCGGAGATGGAGATCATCGCCCCGGCCTCGCTGATCCAGTTCGCCAATCACGTGCGCGGCACCCAGGTGCTCGCCCGCCCGCAGCCCAGGATCCGCGAATTCTCCGACGCGCTCGTCGACCTCAAGGACATCAAGGGCCAGGAGAGCGCCAAGCGCGCGCTCGAGGTCGCCGCCGCCGGCGGCCACAACCTGCTCATGGTCGGCCCGCCCGGCGCGGGGAAATCGATGCTGGCGGCGCGGTTGCCCACGATCCTGCCGCCGCTGACGCCGGAGGAACTGCTCGAAGTCTCCATGATCGCCTCGGTCGCCGGCGAGATCGAGGGCGGCGCGCTCACCAACCGCCGGCCGTTCCGCGCGCCGCACCATTCCGCCAGCATGCCGGCGCTGGTCGGCGGGGGCTTGCGCGCGCGGCCGGGCGAGATCTCGGTCGCCCATCACGGTGTCCTCTTCCTCGACGAATTGCCCGAGTTCCAGCCGCAGGTGCTCGATTCGCTGCGCCAGCCGCTCGAGAGCGGCGAGGTGGCGATCGCACGCGCGAACCATCGCGTCACCTATCCCGCCCGCTTCATGCTGGTCGCGGCCATGAACCCCTGCCGCTGCGGCCGCGCCAACGAGCCGGGCTTCGCCTGCAAGCGCGCGCCGAACGCACGCTGCGCCTCCGACTATCAGGCGCGGCTGTCCGGGCCGCTGCTCGACCGCATCGATCTGCACATCGAGGTGCCGGCGGTGACCGCCGCCGACCTCATCCTGCCGCCGCCGACCGAAGGCAGCCGCGAGGTGGCCGAGCGCGTAGCGCGCGCACGCGCCCGGCAGGCGCAGCGCTACGCCGCCATCGGGCTGTCGCATGTGCGCAGCAACGCCGCCGCGCACGGTCCGCTGCTCGAGGACGTGGCGCGGCCGGACGCTGCAGGGCTTGCGCTCCTACGCGACGCCGCCGACGCCATGCGGCTCTCCGCGCGCGGCTATCACCGGGTGTTGCGCGTTGCGCGCACGCTCGCCGATCTCGACGGCGCCGACAAGGTCGCGCGCGTGCACCTCGCCGAGGCGCTGTCCTACCGCGCGCTCGCCGACGAGGTGAGACGGGCGGCGTGAGAGTGGGCGCGTGCGAAGTACGCGCGGACACGTCTACGCAGTCTGCTCAAGTTTGATTGGATCGTAGCGCGGCGTGTCCGCGGCGCGTCTGCTCACAACCGCCGCAGCGCCACTTCCTCGACCAGGTGGCTCTCGACCTTCTTGAGGATGAGGTCGGCGCGCTGGCGGGTCGGCAGGATGTTCTCGTGCAGATTGAGCAGATTGATGCGGGTCCAGATCGAGCTTGCGGTCTCCACCGCTTCCGCATCCGACAGGGTCGCGTAACGGTGAAAGAACGATTTCGGATCGCGGAACGCGGTGCCGCGCAACGTCAGGAACCGGTTGACGTACCAGCTCAGCAGCACGTCCTCGTCGGCATCGAGATAGATCGAGAAATCGAAGAAGTCCGACACGTAGGGGATCGCCTTGCCGTCCTTCGGCGGAGCGCCGGTCTGCAGCACGTTGAGGCCTTCGACGATGAGGATGTCCGGCCGGTCGATCTCGACCCATTGATTGGGCACCACGTCGTAGATCAGGTGGGAATAGACCGGCGCGCGTACCGGCCGCCGGCCGGCCTTGATGTCGGAGAGGAAGCGCAGCAGCGCCGGCAGGTCGTAGCTTTCGGGAAAGCCCTTCTTCTCCATCAGGCCTTCGCGCGCGAGGATCGCGTTGGGGTAGAGAAAGCCGTCGGTGGTGACGAGATCGACCTTGGGAACGTTCGGCCAGCGCGCCAGCAGCGCCTGCAGCACGCGCGCGGTCGTCGACTTGCCGACCGCCACCGAGCCCGCGACGCCGATGATGTAGGGCATCTTGGCGTCCTCGGTGCCGAGGAAGTTCTGCTGCGCGTGGAACAGGCGCTGGGTCGCCGCCACGTAGAACGAGAGCAGCCGCGACAGCGGCAGGTAGATCTCCTCGACCTCGGTCATGTCGAGCCGGTCGTGCAGCGAGCGCAGCCGCGTCACCTCGTCCGACGTCAAGGTCATCGGGGTGTCGTTGCGCTTGGCCGCCCATTCGGCCCGCGAGAACACGCGGTAGGGCGAGAGGCCGTCCTCGGTGCGTTGCTCCATCGACTCCTCGCTCAGCCGCGCGGGCGCGAGGCCTTTTCCTCGAGGCCCGACTGCCGCGCGCGCTCGGCGAGCTTGGCTTCCACCTCCGCGAACGAAACGCCGCGCGCCTCGAGCACCACCAGCAGGTGATAGATGAGGTCGGCGGCCTCCGCGATCAGCGCGTCGCGATCGTCTTCGAGCGCCGCGAGCACGGTCTCGATCGCCTCCTCGCCGAGCTTCTTGGCACACTGCGCCACCCCGCGGTCGAGCAGCTTGCGGGTGTAGGAGGCGTCGGGGCTCGCCTGCGCGCGCTCGTGCACGCGCTTTTCGAGATCGTGGAGGGTGAAGCTCGGCATCGGCTTTGCTCATATCACCTCTGCCCGCCGCCGCAAATTGCCGCCCTTGCAAAATAGCAACACGCCCCCGCCGGGCGCACATTGCTGGCAGCGAGCCAGCGCCCCGCCCCGGATCAAGTCCGGGGCAGGCTCTCGGCGGAACATGCGCTAGATCGGGATGACATTTCTTCGAATCGTCCTCCCGATCTAGCTCCTTGTCTGAGCATGATCTTTCCCGAAAACCGCTGCACACTTTTCGGGATCATGCTTTAGCATGTCCCCATGCCCGCCCCCGTGCTCGATTTCTGGTTCGACTTCGCCTCGACCTATTCCTATCCGGCAGCGATGCGGATCGGAACGCTGGCCAGCACTGCCGGGATCTCCGTGCGCTTTCGCCCGTTCCTGCTCGGACCGATCTTCAAGGCGCAGGGCTGGACCACCTCGCCCTTCAACCTCTATGAGGCCAAGGGGCGCCACATGTGGCGCGATCTCGAGCGGCTGTGCGCCGATTTGGGCCTGCCGTTCCGGCGCCCCGAGCCGTTTCCGCAGAACAGCCTGCTTGCCGCACGCGTCGCACTTGCCGGATTCGAGCAAGGCTGGGGCGCAGATTTCTGCCGCGCCCTGTTCCGCGCCGAATTCGGCGGCGGGTACCGGATCGACGATCCCGCCGCCATCGCAGGCATCCTTGCAGGCTTGAACGTCGAGGCGCGCCCGACGCTGGCGGCGGCGCAATCGGATGCGATCAAGGCGCGGCTGCGCGCGCAAACCGAGGAGGCGCAGCGGCTGGGCCTGTTCGGCGCGCCGAGCTTCGTCACCGCGGACGGCGAGTTGTTCTGGGGCAACGACCGGCTCGAAGCCGCGCTGCGCTGGGCGAAGCGGGCGAGCAGCGAGTAGTGAGTAGCGAGTAGCTCGTAGCCCGGATGGAGCGCAGCGAAATCCGGGTCCCGCGCGGCACGGCGAGGCCGTCCCGCATTGCGCTTCGCTCCATGCGGGCTACGGATTTACGGATCGAGCCGCATGGGCAGCCCGGCGCGCGCCATGTACTCCTTGGCCTCGCGGATGCTGTGCTCGCCGAAATGGAAGATCGAGGCGGCGAGCACCGCGGTGGCATGGCCGTCGCGAATGCCTTCGACCAGATGCTCGAGCGTGCCGACGCCGCCCGAGGCGATCACCGGCACCGGCACCGCGTCGACCACCGCGCGGGTGAGCGCGATGTCGAAGCCCTGCCGGGTGCCGTCGCGGTCCATCGAAGTGAGCAGGATCTCGCCGGCGCCGAGCGCCACCACCTCGCGCGCGTAATCGATGGCATCGAGCCCCGTGCGGTTGCGGCCGCCATGGGTGAAGATGTCCCAGCGTTCCGCCTCGCCCGGCTGCGACACCTTCTTGGCGTCGATCGCGACCACGATGCACTGGTCGCCGAATTTCTCCGCCGCCTCCTTCACGAAGGCGCGCCTCGCAACGGCGGCGGTATTGATCGACACCTTATCGGCGCCGGAGGCCAGGAGCCGGCGGATGTCCTCGACCGTGCGCACGCCGCCGCCGACGGTGAGGGGCATGAAGCAGGCCTCCGCCGTGCGCCGCACCACGTCGAGGATGATGTCGCGGTTCTCGTGGCTGGCGGTGATGTCGAGGAAGGTGAGCTCATCGGCGCCGGCGGCGTCATAGGCGATCGCCGCCTCGACCGGATCGCCGGCGTCGCGCAGATCGAGGAAGCGCACACCCTTGACGACGCGGCCGTCCTTGACATCGAGACAGGGAATGACGCGCACCTTGAACATCGCCGCCCCGCTCACATCGGCGTGGAACGCCGCGAGTGCTTGAACAGCAAGACGACGGCGAACCGGAGCCAAACGATGAAGCCGATGGCGACGATGGGAAGCGCGAACAACCCGAACCAGAACAGCATGCCGAACATGTAGAGCGCGCCGCCGATATCGAGGCCGAGAACCGAACAGGGATGGGCACCCCCTTCATCGAGCTGGCAGCCCAGCAGCATTGCAACCAGGCTTGCGGCGAGCGAGACGAGGAGCGGACCGACAACCGGCAGGAGGAGGACGGCCAAGCCCAACCACAGACGCGCGAATGCACCGAGCTGGTTCCATTTCATGACTCACGCTCCCCGCGAGCGGCGCGGATCAACGCGAGCGCCGCCGCCGGCTCGAGCCGTCCGTCGTAGAGCGCGCGGCCGGCGATGGCGCCGGCAATTTTGCGCGCGCGCGGGTGCAACAGCGCCTGCACGTCCGCGATCGAAGCGAGCCCGCCCGAAGCGATGACCGGCACGCTCACCGCCTCGGCGAGCTCGATCGTGGCCTCGAGGTTGAGGCCCGCGAGCACGCCATCGCGGGAAATATCGGTATAGATCAGGGCCGCAACCCCGACATCCTCGAACCGCTTTGCGAGGTCGAAGGCGGTGAGGGCCGAGGTCTCCGCCCAACCCGCGACCGCGACCATGCCGTCGCGGGCATCGAGCGCGACCGCGATGCGGGCAGGATAGAGTGCGGCGGCCTCGGCGACGAAGGCGGGGTCGCGTACGGCCGCGGTGCCGATGATGACGCGCCTGACCCCGGCGTCGAGCCAGGCCTCGATCGTGTCGATGTCGCGAATGCCGCCGCCGAGCTGCACCGGGATCGTGGTCGTCTCCAGAATGCGCTCGACCGCGACGACATTGACCGGCTTGCCGGCAAAGGCGCCGTCGAGATCGACGACGTGAAGATATTCGAAGCCCTGCGCCTCGAACGCCTGCGCCTGCGCCGCCGGGTCGCGGTGAAACACCGTCGCGCGCGCCATGTCGCCCTGCTCGAGCCGCACGCAGGCGCCGTCCTTGAGGTCGATGGCGGGGAACAGGATCACGAAGGCCGTCCCTGGCGCCGCCCGAGCGGAACCGTCACGGCTTCCATTGCAGGAAATTGGCGATCAGCCGCAAGCCCAACCGCTGGCTCTTCTCCGGGTGGAACTGGGTGCCGACCATGGTATCGCGGCCGACGATGGCGGTGACCGGTCCACCGTAGTCCGCCTCAGCGACGAGATCGGAGAGCTCGGCCGGCTCGAGCTGAAACGAGTGCACGAAATAGGCGTGCAGCCCCTGCGGACCGGTGGCGATGCCGGCGAGCACCGGGTGCTGCCGGCGGGCATCGAGCGTGTTCCAGCCCATATGCGGGACCTTCAGACCGGGGTCGGACGGCGCGATGCGGTCGACTTCGCCCGGGATCCAGCCCAGGCCCGGCGTCACCTCGTATTCGCGGCCGCGCTCGGCCATCAGCTGCATGCCGACGCAGATGCCCAGGAACGGCCGGCCGCGCACGCGTACGCTCTCGTCGAGCGCCGCCACCATGCCGGCGATGGCGTCGAGCCCGCGCCGGCAGTCGGCAAAGGCGCCGACGCCCGGCAGCACCACACGGTCGGCGCGCCTCACCGCCTCGGGGTCCGGCGTCACCACGATCGGCTGGGTCAGCCCTTCCTCGCGCGCCGCGCGCTCGAACGCCTTCGCCGCCGAATGCAGGTTGCCGGAACCGTAATCGACGATGGCGACGGTCACCGCGGCGCTCCCGGTTGCGGGAACAAGCCGATGACATCGGACGCCGGCGCCGGCCGGCGCACGCCCATGAGCGCCGACGCGGGGGAAATTGCCGCGCGCCGCTCGTTGCTCGCCGCCGCCGAGGCGGTGCGTGATCCGCCCATCCAGGCGTCGAAGAACCGTCGCTCCGCCGATTCAAGATCGTCACCGACGACGATGCCGACATTGCTCCAATGGCGGCGGCCGAGCGTGAAGCGCCGCAACGTCGCGGCCTCGAACCCGATGAGCAGGGACACGAGGAAGCCGGCCACTACCGTCACCGTCGTCGAGGCACCGATCAGGCGCAGGGCGAATTGCAGCGCCACGGTCACGATCACGTAGCCGAGGAATACCAACCACATCCGGTGGCGCAGCATCCACAGCGGCGCCAGCAGGAACGCCCAGAACGAGAACCCGTCACGCACGAAGACGAAACGCTCCGGATCTGGCTCGGCTTGATCCGCCTTCGGCGGCGGCTCGTGCACGGTGTAGATCGACATGATTGTTCTCGCCCTCTCAGCCGCCGAGCGATCCCTTGGTCGAGGGAACCTCATGGGCGGCGCGCGCATCGACCGCGACCGCCGCGCGCAACGCCCGCGCCAAACCTTTGAAGCAGGATTCGGCAATATGATGGTCGTTGCTGCCGTAGAGCGTGGCGACGTGCAGCGTTACCCCGCTGTTCGTCGCGAACGCCTGGAACCACTCCTGCACCAGCTCGGTGTCGAAACTGCCGACCTTGTCGCGTACGAACTCGGCCTTGAACACCAGGAACGGCCGGCCGGAAATATCGATGGCGACGCGGGTCAGCGCCTCGTCCATGGGCACGTGGACATCGGCATAGCGGGTGATCCCCTTCATGTCGCCGAGCGCCTGCTTCACCGCCTGGCCGAGCGCGATGCCGACGTCCTCGGTGGTGTGGTGCGCGTCGATATGCAGGTCGCCCTTGGCCTTGACGGTCAGGTCGATACGGGAATGCCGCGCCAGCAGGTCGAGCATGTGGTCGAGGAAACCGATCCCGGTCGCGATCGCGGCCGCGCCGGTGCCGTCGAGATCGATGGCGACCTCGACGTCGGTTTCCTTGGTGGTGCGCTTGACCGTGCCCTTGCGCATGCACGCTCTCTCTCGCCATGAGCCGCGCGGCCTTTTATCAGGGGTTGCCGGCTTTCGCCACTGCGGCGCCGGCCGCAATTGCGCCCTCCCACCACCATGCTTAAATCAGTCACCCGCACCGGATTTAAGCATGCCTCCCGCTCCCCCCGAAGTCTGGCACGGCACCACCGTTCTGACCGTCCGCAAGGGCGGCAACGTCGTGATCGGCGGCGACGGCCAGGTCACCATCGGCCAGACCATCATCAAGCCCAATGCCAAGAAGGTGCGGCGCCTCGGCAAGGGCGACGTCATCGGCGGCTTCGCCGGCGCCACCGCCGACGCCTTCACCTTGTTCGAGCGGCTGGAAGGCAAGCTCGAGCAGTATCCCGGACAGCTCACCCGCGCCGCCGTGGAGCTTGCCAAGGACTGGCGCACCGACCGCTACCTGCGCCGGCTCGAAGCGATGATGATCGTCGCCGACGCGCAGGTGTCGCTGGTGCTCACCGGCACCGGCGACGTGCTCGAGCCCGACGCCGGGGTCATGGGCATCGGCTCCGGCGGCAATTACGCGCTCGCCGCCGCCCGCGCGCTCATCGACTCCCCGCTCGATGCCGAGGGCATCGTGCGCAAGGCGATGGACATCGCCGCCGACATATGCGTCTACACCAACCGCAACATCACGGTGGAGAAGCTTTGACGGCGCGGCCGCCGGCCCCACACCCGCCGCCGCGTGCGGCCGAGCAGATTGCAGCCGCTCGCTCCGCTATTGCGCTCGCGCACAGCCGAGGCCAAATACAGCCCTCATGACCGATTTTTCGCCGCGCGAGATCGTCTCCGAGCTCGACCGCTTCATCATCGGCCAGGCCGAGGCGAAGCGCGCGGTCGCCATCGCGCTGCGCAATCGTTGGCGGCGCCTGAAGCTCGACGAGAAGCTGCGCGAGGAAGTGCAGCCCAAGAACATCCTGATGATCGGGCCGACCGGCGTCGGCAAGACCGAGATTTCCCGCCGCCTCGCCAAGCTCGCCGGCGCTCCCTTCATCAAGGTCGAAGCGACCAAGTTCACCGAGGTCGGCTATGTCGGCCGCGACGTCGAGCAGATCGTGCGCGATCTCGTCGAGGTCGGGATCGCGATGACGCGGGACAAGAAGCGCAAGGACGTCGCCGCGCGCGCCCAGCTCGCGGCGGAGGAGCGCGTGGTCAACGCGCTGGTCGGCGAGAACGCAAGCGCCACCACCAAGGACGCCTTCCGCAAGAGGCTGCGGGCCGGCGAGCTCAACGACAAGGAGATCGAGATCGAGGTGCAATCGACCGGCGGCGGCATGCCGCTGTTCGAAATCCCCGGCATGCCGGGCGCGCAGATGGGCGCCATCTCGATCGGCGATATCTTCGGCAAGCTGGGCGGCGGCCGCACCAAGACCCGGCGCGTCACGGTGGCGGAATCCCACGACATCCTGATCAACGAGGAATCCGACAAGCTGCTCGACAGCGACCAAATGGTGCTCGAATCGATCAAGGCGGTCGAGCAGAACGGCATCGTCTTCCTCGACGAGATCGACAAGATCGCGGGCCGCGAGGGACGCGTGGGCGCCGACGTGTCGCGCGAGGGCGTGCAGCGCGACCTCCTGCCGCTGATCGAGGGCACCACCGTCTCGACCAAGCACGGCGCGGTCAAGACCGACCACATCCTGTTCATCGCATCCGGCGCGTTTCATCTGTCGAAGCCGTCCGACCTTTTGCCCGAGCTGCAGGGGCGGCTGCCGATCCGGGTGGAGCTTCACCCGCTCACGCGCGACGACCTCCGCCGCATCCTGACGGAAACCGAGGTGTCGCTGATCAAGCAATACGTCGCGCTGCTGGCGACCGAAGGAGTGAAGCTCGAGTTCACCCCCGACGCCATCGACGCCATCGCCGACGTGGCGGTGCAGGTCAATTCCAGCGTCGAGAATATCGGCGCCCGGCGGCTGCAGACGGTGATGGAACGCGTGCTCGACGAGATTTCCTTCGCCGCCCCCGACCGCCACGGCGACACGGTGGCGATCGACGCCGCTTACGTGCACAAGCACATCGGCGATCTCGCCAAGAACGCGGACTTGAGCCGGTTCATTTTATGAACCCGTAGCCCGGATGGAGCGCAAGCGAAATCCGGGGCTCTCGCCGCGCGGCACGACCGTTCCCGCATTCCGCTACGCTCCATGCGGGCTTCTGTAACGGGCCTCGATGAGTCAATCCCTTTTTGCGTCATCCACTCGCCGGGAACGTGCTTCTGTACGGGATCGGCGCAAGGCCGTCGCCTGATGGGATTCGTAGGGGGATAAGTCGGCCAAGCTACGGATGCGTGGTCGCTGCCACATCCCGCATGGCGGCCTGACCTGGTCCTCCGTCCCGGCGAAGGGACTTCGCTTCGGGGAAGGCCTGGTGTCGTGACCCGCCCGAAAACTGGTGTTCTGCTCCCTTAAGCTGCCACAGCAACTGGTTTGGTCCTGGCGGTTGGCTCGAAAGCTCGTCCGTCAGCGAGCATGCGATGCATGATCACGGCAAGCTTGCGCGCGAGCGCCACCTTGGCCTTTCGCATGCCTGCGCGCTTGGCGATCCGCATCGCCCAGCTCTTGAGCTCCGAGCAGCCCTTGACCGGCTTCGTCAGCATGACGTGGGCGGCCTGATAGAGCGCCTCGCGCACCGAGCCGTCGCCGATCTTGCTGATGCGGCCGCTGCGGTCGGTCTCACCGGATTGGTACTTCCTCGGGGTGAGCCCGAAATGCGGTCCCGCCTGTTTCGACGATTTGAACCGCGCCGGATCGTCGATGGCAGAGGCGTAGATCAGCGCCACGATCGGTCCGACGGCTGGCGTAGACATCAATAGCTTGACCCTTGCATCCGCGCGCGCCGTGATCCGCACGCGCTTCTCGAAGCCCTTGAACTCGCCCAGCAACACCGCTCGAACCGAAAGCAGCGCCTCGGCGATCGTCTCCAGGCTCGGATGGCCGGCCACCAATTCCCGGATCCGCCCCGCGAAGCTGCGCTCCGTCGTCTTGCCCACCTTCAACCCGAAACCACGCAATATCCCGCGCAGGCTGTTCTCCACGTCTCGAAGCTTCGACTGCACCAACTTGCGCGCCGTCAGTACCGCGCGGGTCTCCTGCGCTCCGATCGACTTGCAGTGCACCGGCCGGAACCAGCCAAGCCGCATCAGCTGGGCAATGCCGCGCGCATCATTGCGGTCAGACTTGACCGGCATCGCTCTGAACGCGTCACGCACGTGCCGAGTCTCCAACAGCTCCATGGCAAGTCCCGCCTCCTTCATCTCGGCATAAAGCCATTGCGACGTCGGTCCGGCCTCCAATCCGACCCGCACCAGCTTCAATCCCAGCCATCCCAACCACTCGATCAGCGCCCGGGGCTCGCTCGCAACCTTGCCCTCCCTGACGATCTTGCCGCTCCCGTCAACAACGCACACACTCGAGCATTCCAATGACACGTCAATCCCTGCATAATGCTCCATGGTCGTCCCTCGATGATGCTTGGAGCGGGACCATCCCGACTCCGTTCATTGACACCATCAGTTTGAGGGACGACCACCTCCTCGCCAAGCCGCCACCCACAGCGCCCTAGCGAGCGAGCCGCTCGCCAGGGGGCCCGAGGCCCGTTACCCCATCTACGAATTACGGCCATTCTCATGAGCGTGGAGTCCCGGCATAGTAGCCCGGCCTGTCGGGAGGACACCATGCGCCTGGGGATGTTCATGATGCCGGTGCATCCGCCGGACCGCACGTTCTGGAGCACGCTCGAGGAAGACAGCGAGAAGTCGGTGCTCGCCGACCGGCTCGGCTTCGACGAAGTCTGGCTGGGCGAGCATTTCTCCGCCACCACCGAACCGATCCCCTCGCCGCTGATGTTCTTCGCCGGCCTCCTCCAGCGCGCCAAGCGCATCAGCTTCGGCACCGCGGTGATCAACCTGCCCAACCACCATCCCGCGATCGTCGCCGCCGAGGTCGCGCAGTTCGACCATATGAGCAAGGGCCGCTTCATGCTCGGCGTCGGGCCCGGCGGCCTCGTCTCCGACTTCGAGCTGTTCAAGAACCCCGACGTCCATGCCCGCAACAGGATGGTGGTCGAAGCCGCCGACTTCATCGCCCGCATCTGGACGCAGGACCCGCCCTACGAGCTCAAGGGCGAGTTCTGGAACATCGAGATCAAGGACGGGATCGTGCCCACGCTCGGCGTCGGCTACATGCCCAAGCCCTATCAGCCGGGCGGGCCGCCGATCTCGATCTCGCTCGCGAGCCCGAAGTCATCCTCGGCGGCCACCGCCGCGCGCAAGGGCTGGGGCATGATCTCCGCCAACATCATCCCGACCTATTCGGTGGCCAGCCATTGGGAGGTCTACGGCAAAGCATGCGCCGACGCCGGCGTGCCGCCGCGCGGGGAGAACTGGCGCGTGGCACGCAACGTGCTGATCGCACCCTCGGACGCCGAGGCGCGCGAGCGCGTGTTCGGCGAGGAGGGCGCCAACCGTTACTTCTACACTTATATGCGCGAGGTCCTCGGCCGGGTCGGCCTGCTTGTCATCCTCAAGCCGCAGCCGGAGATGCCCGACGAAGCCGCGACCGTCGAAGCCATCACCGCCGAATGCGTGATCTATGGCTCGCCCAAGACCGTGCTCGACAAGCTCGTCGCATTCCGCGACGAGGTCGGCCCGTTCGGCACCTTGCTCATGACCGGCCTCGACTGGGGCGGCCCGAACGCCGCATGGGAGCGGGAGTCCATGCAGCTATTGGCACAGGAGGTGATGCCGAAATTCCGCCAGCACGTGCTGGCGCGAGCGGCGGAGTGACCCTTCGACGTACCGTTGCCGCGCGCAAGAAGCATTCACTAGTGTCCCGATTCCGAAGTTCGCATCATTAAGCGGCACCCTCGTTTGCGAACTTCGGAATCGAAGGACACTAGCAACTTATTGATTTAGTGTGGCTTTGGTTCAGAAGTCCGCATTTCCGACTCGCCGCGAGAATGATGCGGACTTCTGAACCGCCGCACTATGCCGGCGCCACCTTGCCGTTTCGCAGCTCGGCCAGCAGGCCGGCCACGTCGTCTCGTATCTTCGGTCCATGCGTGCGCATCTCGGCAAATTCCGACGCGCTGATGAGGTCGGCAAGGCCGCGCCTGAAGCTCGGCCATTGGCGCGCCATCGCCCACCAGTCGGCGACCCGCGGCCGGTGCTCGGTCCATAGATCGAGCAGGCCGAGATAGTCGAGCCGGGCCGCAAACGGCATGAGATTGACGTCGGCCAAGGTCGCGCGCGCGCCGACGATCCAGGGGCCGCCGTCGGCCAGGGTCTCCTCGAGCAGGCCGAATGCGCGCTCGTAAGCGGCAATGGCATGCAGGACGAACGGCGAGCGCGCGCCCAGCTCATAGGTCGACCTGAAACGATCGCGCCGGCGCGGATCGCCGATGTTCTGGAAGCGCTTCTGGCGAAGCTCCTCCGGCAAATTCTTCATACGCTCGCGGAACATGGCGGAAAAACTGATCTCGGTGACGCCCTCGAACAGGCCCTCGTCGACCAATTTGCTCCAAATCCGCATGCGGCTGCGACGCCAGGGATCGGCCGGAACGAGCGGCGGCTCGGGAAAGGTTTCATCGAGGTATTCGCAGATCAGCGTCGACTCGATCACCGGCTTGCCGTCATGGACCAAGGTCGGCACGACCCCCTTGGGATTGAGCTTGAGGTAGGCGGGGTCGTACTGCTCGCTGCGGAAAAGGTCGACCTTCACCGCCTGCCACTCGAGGCCCTTCTCGCACAACGTGATGCGGACCTTCTGGCAGCAAACGGAATTGCCGAAATCGTAGAGCGTGAGCATGCAAGCGCTCCCTCAGCCATGGCTCGCGACACCTGATATAACCGATCGACCGCGTCCTCGCCCGAGGACCTGGAAGCCACGACGCGCCAGCCGGGCCCGGCGCCGGAGCCGGTCGGCCTTCGGCAATTCCGGCGGCCGCGTTACGCCGGTGCTGCTCGCCGCTCAGGACATGCGATGCCAAAGATGAAAGCGGTCCGGCTCTACGAGTTCGGCGGCCCCGACAAGCTCGTCTACGGCGACCATCCGCTGCCGGAGGTCGGGCCGGGCGACGTGCTGGTCAAGGTGCTCGCCACCTCGGTGTCGCGCTGGGACATCAAGTATCGCCGCGGCGAGGTGCACGAGTTCTACGGCAAGTCGACCGGGCACCACGGCGGCATCCACGGCCGCCGCGCCTTTCCGATGCCGATGCAGCTCGGGCGCGACGTCGCCGGCGAAGTCGTGGCGGTGGGCGATATGGTCACCACGCTCGAGCCGGGCGACCGCGTGCTCGGCATGACCAATCCCGAGAACCCGCTGTCGCTCGCGAGCATGCGCGGGCTCGGCAACCTCTCCGGCGGCGTCGACCTTCCCGGCCACACCATGTTCGGCGGCTACGCGCAGTTCGTGTCGCGGCCGGAAAGCTACTGGATCAAGACCCGGCCCGATCTCGACCCCGACCAGGGCGCCGCCGCCATGTGGCCCTGCGCCACCGCCCATCGCATCGTCACCAGCCGGCTCAAGCTGCAGATCAACGACAATATCCTCGTCACCGGCGCGTCGGGCGGCATGGGCACGGCCACCATGCGGCTGGCGAAGCTCGCGGGCGCCACCGTCATCGCCACCACGCGCGATCCCGACAAGACGGGCAAGCTCGAGCGCGAGGGCGCCGATATCGTCATCGGCGGCGGCGGCGGCGACGCCGTCAAGACGATCCGCGCCGCGACCGGCGGCGAAGGTGTCGATGCCGCGGTGGAATATACCGGCGCCCCGGAGCTCATGCGGCTGTGCATCGACGCGCTGAGGCTCGGCGGCACGTTCTGCCCGGTCGGCGGCGAGCTCAACGCGATCCCGCTGCGCGTGGTCGACATGGTCAGCAAGGAGCTCAACGTCCACGGCATTCGCGGGGCGACCCGCAACGATCAGCGGGTGGTGGCCGAACTCTTGCAAAAGGGCCGCCTGCGCATGCCCATCCACGCCGTGCTGCCGCTCGCCGAGGCCGCTGCGGCGCACGCCATGCTGGAAAACGGGCAGAATGTCGTGGGACGCATCGTGCTGCGCCCTTGGGACGATATTTGAGGGCGCGGTGACGAACTTCCTTGCCGCGGGACCTGCGATCCCTCGGACAGCGGGCGGCGCTGGGCTCGATCCCGCTCAGAAGTCCGTGGCGATGCCCTTGACCTCCCAGTCGCCGTAGCGGACGGGGTCGAGGCCGTCACGGCCCTGCGACTCCTTCGGCTGGTCCGCCGCCGCGCGGTCGCGCTCGGCGCGCCGGGCGGCAGCCTCGGCCAGCGCCCGCTCGGCCGCGGGTGAAATAGGCTTTTTAGGCGAGGACGCGGGCCGCGCCTCGGATGGTTGGCCCGGCTTCATATAGGTCTAGTCCTCCCGCGCCGCGGGGAGGTCAAGCCCTCCTAGAGCAAAATCGCTCCCGATCGAAACGATTTCGCGCCAGGTGCTTGCCGGAGCGCAAGATCTCGTTCCGAAACCTCTGCCGCTTTTCGGCGTCCCGCCATGCCCCGTTGCCACGCGAGGAAGGGCATCTGGCAACCGGGCGCCGCCGACCCAACATATCGCAACGGGAGGCGGGCCTTCGCGGCGCGCCTGCGCGCTCCCCGCCCTCCGATCGAGGACCGGTCATGAATTATCTGCGTACCACCATCCTGCTGGCCGGCTTGACCGCCCTGTTCATGGGCGTGGGCTATCTTATCGGCGGCGCGAGCGGCGCCGTCATCGCCCTGTTCATCGCCGCCGCCACGAACCTCGTCAGCTACTGGAATGCCGACAAGATCGTGCTGTCCATGCACGGCGCCCACGAGGTCGACGAGCGGACGGCACCCGACCTGGTGCGTCTGGTGGCGGAGTTGGCGCAACGCGCCGGCCTGCCGATGCCGCGCGTCTACCTGATGGACAATCCCCAACCCAATGCGTTCGCCACCGGGCGCAATCCCGAGCACGCGGCGGTGGCGGCGACGACCGGGCTGCTGCAGATGCTCTCGCGCGAGGAGATCGCCGGCGTCATCGCCCACGAGCTCGCCCATGTCAGGAACCGCGATACCCTGACGATGACCATCACCGCCACCATCGCCGGTGCGATTTCCATGCTCGCCCAGTTCGGGCTGTTCTTCGGCGGCCATCGCGACAGCAACAGCGGCCTCGGCGTGATCGGCACGCTGGCGATGGTCATCCTCGCGCCGATCGCCGCCATGCTGGTGCAGATGGCGATCAGCCGCACGCGCGAATACGCCGCCGACGAGCTCGGCGCCCGCATCAGCGGCCGTCCGGACGCGCTCGCATCGGCGCTGCGCAGGATTTCGGGCGCCGCGGAGCAGATCGAGAACTATTCGGCCGAACGCAACCCGGCGACTGCGCATCTCTTCATCGTCAATCCGCTGACCCATCACGGGGTCGACAACCTGTTCTCGACGCATCCCGCGGTCGAAAACCGCATCGCCGCGCTCGAGCGCGTGGCGATGGAGATGGGGCAAGGCGGCCTCGGCCAGCGTCCGGCGGCACCCGCCTATCCAGGGCGCGCGAGCGGCCCCTGGGGCAACGCCGCCGGCAGCGGCCGCCACAGTCCCTGGGGTTGAGGCGGCCTTTTTTCTGCCGACACGCAGCCAGCCAGCCAATCCGTCATTGCCGGGCTTGACCCGGCATTCCATCTTCTTCGCGAGAAGTTCTAACGAAGAAAGATGGACCCGCGCGTCAAGCGCGCGGGTGACAGAGGAGAGTATGCGGCCCCGGCTTGCCCATGGATTCCACCCGCGTTGAGCCTTCACCCGGTCCTCCCGGCTTTGCCGCGCGGCGGATCGCCGCCGATCTGGTCGACGGCGTCCTGCGCCGGCACCGGCCGCTCGATGAACAGCTCGATGACCGCGCGCGCGAGCTGGCCGCGTTGCCCGATCGCGATCGCGCGCTGGTGCGCGCGCTGGCGGCTCTGGTGCTGCGCCGCCTCGGCACGCTGCGCCATCTCCTCCATCACCGGCTCGCGCGCGGGCTTCCCGCCGGCGCGCCGCGGGTGGAGACCGCACTCCTTCTCGGCGCGGCGCAGATCCTGTGGCTCGAGGTGGCGGACCATGCCGCGGTGGACCTCGCGGTGCGCCTGGTGCAAGCGGACCCGCGCGCGGCGCGCTATGCCGGGCTGGTCAATGCGGTGCTGCGGGGTCTGACGCGCACGGGCGCACACGACCTCGCCGCCGTCGACCCGACCGCGCTCGACACGCCGGACTGGCTGATGGCGCGCTGGGTGCGGACCTATGGTGCCGCGACCGCGCGCGCGATCGCCGCCGCCAACGGCTGCGAGCCGGCGCTCGATCTCACGATCAAGGGCGACCCGCAGCATTGGGCGAGCGCGCTCGGCGGGCGTGTGCTGCCGACCGGCTCGGTGCGCGCATTGGTGCATGGATCGATCGCACGCCTGCCCGGCTATGGCGAAGGCGCCTGGTGGGTGCAGGACGCCGCGGCGGCGCTGCCGGCGCGGCTCCTCGGCGACGTGCGCGGGCTCAACGTGGCCGATCTCTGCGCCGCACCGGGGGGCAAGACCGCCCAGCTCGCTGCCGCCGGCGCGCGCGTGACCGCGGTCGACCGCGCGCCCTCCCGGCTCGAGCGGTTGCGCGGCAACCTCGCCCGCCTTGGACTTGCCGCCGACCTCGTCGCCGCCGATGTCATGGAATGGCAGGCGGGGCCGTTCGACGCCGTCCTGCTCGACGCACCCTGCTCGTCGACCGGCACGATCCGCCGTCATCCCGATATCCCCTGGCTCAAACGCGAGGCCGATATCGCCGCGCTCGCCACGCTGCAGCGCGCGCTCATCGCCCGCGCGGCCGAGCTCACCAGGCCGGGCGGTATCCTGGTCTATTGCACCTGCTCGCTCGAGCCGGAGGAAGGGATCGAGATCGTGCGCGATCTCCTCGCCGCCAATCCCGGCCTGCGCCGGCGAGCGCTCGCGGCCGATGAGCTGCATGGCCAAACCGAATGGCTGACCGCGGACGGCGACCTGCGCACGCTACCCTGCCACCTCCCCGACCCTAATTCGCGCCTCGCCGGCCTCGACGGCTTCTACGCGGCGCGACTCGTAAGGATTTGAGGGATTTATACCAAACGCAGCAAATGACTCGTCATGCGCGGGCTTGACCCGCGCATCCATCCGAAAAAAAAGAGTCGTTTCAAGACGGATGGATTGCCGGGTCAAGTGTTCAGCCCGAACACATCACCGACGGGTGTTCGGGGACATGACCGACACCTCATCATTGCATGGATTCGGCAACAAGGGGGCCATCCATGCCGTGGCGAGAGGTATCGATCATGGACCAACGGCGTGAGTTTGTTCGAACTCGCAATGCAGCACGGAGCGAACCGGCGCGAGCTGTGCCGGCGGTTCGGGATTCATCCTGATACCGGCTACAAGTGGCTTGGCCGCTGGGCTGGCGGTGATTGGGAGCTTTCCGATCAATCGCGCCGGCCGCATGGGAGCCCCGCCCGCACCGAGGCGGCAATGGAGGCACTCGTGTTGAAGGTGCGGGACGCGCATCCGGCCTGGGGTGGGCGCAAGATCGCGCGCTGTCTGGAACGCGAGGGCGCGAGGCCACCGGCGCCGTCGACCGTGCACGAGATTCTGCGGCGGCATGGCCGCGTGGTTGCGCCGCTCGGCTCGCCACGGGCTTCGCAGCGCTTCGAGAAGCCTGCGCCCAACTTGTTGTGGCAGATGGACTTTAAGGGCTGGGTCCGGCTCGGTGATGGGATGCGCTGCCATCCGCTGACCGTGGTGGACGACCATTCGCGCTATGTGCCCTGCCTGCAGGCCTGCGCCGATGAACAGGGCAACACGGTGCAGAACCATCTGGAGATGACCTTCCGCCACTACGGCCTGCCGGAAGCGCTGTTCGTCGACAATGGCGGTCCCTGGGGTGATAGCTCGCAAACACGTTGGACCCGGCTGTCCGTGTGGCTGCTCAAGCTCGGTGTCGAGGTTCTGCACAGCCGGCCCTATCACCCGCAGAGCCGCGGCAAGAATGAGCGCTTCCATCGCACGCTCAAGGATGAAGTATTTGCGTTTCGATGCTTCCGCGATCTCACCGAAGTGCAGCGCGCGCTCGATCAATGGCGCGAGGTTTACAACTTCGAGCGGCCACATCAAGCGCTCGACCAGGAGGTGCCGGCCAGCCGCTATCGAGCGAGCCTACGCTCCATGCCGGATCGCCTGCCCAAGGTGGAGTACGGCCCGCACGAGATCGTCCGCTCGGTCTCCTCAACCAAGGCCTATGTCAGCTTCAAGGGTCGGCTTTGGAAAGTGCCCCAGGCGTTTCAAGGCGAACGTCTCGCCATCCGACCGCTCACAATCGACGGCGAATACGGCATCTACTTCGGCGCCCGCCAGATCGCCAGCATCGACTTGACCAACCAGCAAGGTGTCGGTCATGTCTCCGAACAGGTGTCGGTCATGTCCCCGGGCTGAACATCAAGCCCGGCAATGACGCCGTAGACAGCGGTTGGCCGCGAGCGCACCCTTCGCTATGTTGCGCCCGCGGGGACTGCTCGAAGACCCGCATGGGAGCAACGCATTGATGTCGCGCGTTTCGGTCGCGGAACGCACAAGATTGTCCGTGTTCCTGGCGCGCGGTCTTGTTGGCAGGCTGACCAGCCGCGTTACGACGCACCCTGTCGTCGACTGGCCGTTCTCGTTCGGCAAGACCGACCGCATCGTGATCGCGCCGCAGGATCTGCGCACGGCCGATTCGACGCATGCGAGCGAAATCTACGCCGGCCGCTTCGTGTTCGCCGGCAAGGTCGTCGCCTGCGATTCGCGTTCGCCGTTCGAGATGGCGCCGCCGTCCGAGGACTGGGCGGCGGCGCTCCTGGGCTTCGGCTGGCTGCGCCACCTGCGCGCCGCCGAGTCCGGCATCACCCGCGCCAACGCCCGCGCGCTGGTCGATGAATGGATCGCGCTCAACAGCGCGCAGGACGCGATCGCCTGGCGCCCGGACGTGGTGGCGCGCCGGGTGATCTCCTGGCTCAGCCAGGCGCCGCTGCTGCTCGACGACGCCGACGCGCAGTTCTATCGCCGCTTCCTGCGCAGCCTGGCGCGGCAGGTCCGCCACCTGCGCCACACGGTCGCCCAGGCGCGCGACGGCGTGCCGCGGCTGCAGGCGGCGATCGGGCTCTGCTATGCGGCGCTGTGCATGGCGCGCCAGCAGCGCCATATCCGCGCCGCCACCAAGCGGCTGGCGGACGAGCTGGCGCGGCAAATCCTGCCCGACGGCGGCCATATCAGCCGCAATCCCGGCGCGCTCATCGAATTGCTGGTCGATCTGCTTCCACTGCGCACGGCTTTCACCGCGCGCAATATCGCCCCGCCCGCGGCGCTGCTCAATGCCATCGACCGCATGATGCCGATGCTGCGCTTCTTCCGCCACGGCGACGGCAACTTCGCGCTGTTCAACGGCATGGGCCCGACCCCGACCGATCTGCTCACCACCATCCTGGCCTACGACGACGCGCGCGGCGCACCGCTCGCCAACGCGCCGCATTCCGGCTATCAGCGCATGGAAAGCGCCGGTACCCTCGTCGTGGCGGACACCGGCCGCCCGCCGCCGATCTCGGTGAGCCAGGAAGCCCATGCCGGCTGCCTCGCTTTCGAACTCTCGGCCAAGCAGAACCGGATCGTGGTGAATTGCGGATTGCCGGCGACGAGCCGCGGCGGCTGGCGGCAGGTCGCGCGCGCGACCGCCGCGCATTCCACCGTCACCTTCAACGATACCTCCTCGGCGCGCTTCGTCGAATCGGGGCCGGTCCGGCGCGTGCTCAACGGCGCGCCCATGATCGGGGGACCGCGCGAGGTGGCGGTGACGCGCGAGGACGAGGCCGCCGGCATCGTCCTGCGCGCATCGCATGACGGCTACGCCGACGCCTTCAACGTGATCCACCAGCGCGTGCTCGCGCTGGCCGCCGACGGCCGCCGGCTCGACGGCGAGGATGTGTTCCCGCCGGCGCGGGGGGAAACATTGCCCGCGGACCGCGATCAGTTCGCGGTGCGCTTCCACCTGCATCCCTCGGTCAAGGCCAACCGGCTTGCCGACGGCCACAGCGCGATGCTGCAGATGCCGAACAAGGAGGTCTGGACCTTCAACGCCTACGAGGAGAAGGTCGATATCGAGGAGAGTGTCTATCTCGCCGGCTCGGACGGCCCGCGCCGCACCGTGCAGCTCGTCGTCTACGGCCGCGCGCGCAAGGTCATGCGGGTGCAGTGGAGCTTCGCGCCGTATGCCGCGCAGGCCGCCGGCGCCGGCGGCGCCCGGCGCGGTCGCGACGAGGAGCCGCAACTGCCGTTGTGACGACCGGACCTCAGCTGTCGTTACCGCGCCAACTTAAGCAATTTCCCCGCTGTCATGCCCGCGAAAGCGGGCATCCAGTAGCTCGTGAAGGTGCGATTCGAGGCCGAAGGGGTGCCTCTCACCCTGTCCGGCGATTACTGGATCGTCCGCTTTCGCGGACGATGACAACCGGGGCCCATAAGTTAGCGCCCATGCGCTTGCGCGGGGACGACAATCCCATGATCCTGTCAGCCGGATGGCTATGATACTCACCAGGACGCCGACACTCGCCAGGACATCATGACCGATCATCTCCGCCGCGTGTCCCGCGCGCTTCTTTCCGTTTCAGACAAGACCGGTCTCGTCGATTTCGCGCGCGCACTTGTCGGACAAGGCATCGAGCTCGTCTCGACCGGCGGCACGCGCAAGGCGCTGGCGGACGCCGGCCTTGCCGTGCTCGATGTTTCCGAGCTCACCGGCTTTCCCGAGATGATGGACGGCCGGGTCAAGACGCTGCATCCCAAGGTGCATGGCGGCCTGCTGGCGATCCGCGACGACAAGGATCACGCCGCGGCGATGGCGGCGCACGGCATCTCCCCGATCGATCTCCTCGTGGTCAACCTCTATCCCTTCGAGGCGACGGTCGCGGGCAACGCCGACTTTACGACCTGCATCGAGAACATCGACATCGGCGGGCCCGCCATGATCCGCGCCGCGGCCAAGAACCACGCCGACGTCGCGGTCGTGGTCGACGCCGGCGACTACCCGGTCGTGCTGGCCGAGCTCAATCAGCACGGCGGCGCTACCACGCTGGCGCTGCGCAAGACGCTCGCCGCCAAGGCCTATGCGCGCACCGCCGCCTACGACGCGGCGATCTCCAACTGGTTCGCGGACAAGCTCGGCGATGTGGCGCCGGCGTATCGCGCCTTTGCCGGGCGGCTGCTCGAGCCGCTGCGCTACGGCGAGAACCCGCATCAGTCGGCGGCGTTCTACCGCACGCCCGACCTCCGCCGCGGCGTCGCGACCGCGCGGCAAGTGCAGGGCAAGCAGCTCTCCTACAACAACATCAACGACACCGACGCCGCCTATGAATGCGTCGCCGAGTTCGATCCCGCCCGCACGGCGGCCTGCGTCATCGTCAAGCACGCCAACCCGTGCGGGGTCGCGGAGGGCGCGAGCCTGCTCGAGGCCTATCGCAAAGCGCTGGCCTGCGATCCGGTGTCGGCGTTCGGCGGCATCGTGGCGGTCAACCGCCGCCTCGACGCCGAGGCCGCGCGCGCCATCACCGAGATCTTCACCGAGGTGATCATCGCTCCGGAGGCGAGCGAGGACGCGATCGCCATCGTCGGCGCGAAGAAAAACCTCCGCCTGCTGGTCGCCGGCGGCCTGCCCGATCCGCGCGCCGGTGGCATCACCGTGAAATCGGTCGCCGGCGGGCTCTTGGTGCAGTCGCGCGACAATGCCGTGGTCGACGGCATGAAGCTCGAGGTGGTGACCCGGCGTGCCCCGACCAATGCGGAGCTTGCCGATCTCGCCTTCGCCTTCCGTATCGCCAAGCACGTCAAGTCGAACACCATCGTCTATGCCAGGAATGGCGCCACGGTCGGCATCGGCGCCGGCCAGATGAGCCGGGTCGACGCCGCCGGCATCGCCGCGCGCAAGGCCGCCGACGCCGCGCGCGCGGCGGCTCTGCCGGAGCCTCTCACCAAGGGCTCGGTGGTCGCCTCCGATGCCTTCTTTCCGTTCGCCGACGGGCTCCTGGTCGCAATCGAAGCCGGCGCCACCGCCGTGATCCAGCCCGGCGGCTCCGTGCGCGACGACGAGGTGATCAAGGCCGCCGACCAGCACGGCATCGCCATGGTGTTCACGGGCACGCGGCACTTCCGGCACTGAGCTCGTCCCGGCTGTCGCGCGTTCGGCCGGGACCGAGCGCATCGCCGCCGACGCGATTGCGATCGATCGCACGGCAGCGGCGACAACGCCCGCGGGCCCCACGTCTCGGATGCAACCCGCTCCTGTAAATAACAGGAAAAATACAGGACCCGCTTGCGTGGAGTGCGCCTGGAGTGCGCCCCTAAAGTGAGACACAATAACAAGAGACAAGTCGGCCGGCGGGCGCGATCCTTCGCGCGTTCGGCCGAAACCGAGCACGTTGCCGCCGACGCGGGCGCGGCCGGCGCGACATTGCCCATGCGCCCCACTCGCGTCATTCCCTATTCACGATATCAAACAGCTGAAGTTTCTTCATTCCCGCCGCGCGTTGCTGCGCCCGGGTTCTGCTTCTCTCTTTCCATCCGTCCCCACTCGAGGGGCGGGCGGAGCGCCGAAAAGGCGCAGTATTTCATTTGTCGCGCTTGTGAGGCGCGGCGCGCGCCCAGCGGGACGCGCTCGCCTCTCCGGCGCTCCACCGTGGCGATTTTCGGCCGGGGGCCGCGCTTCCATCTCCGGCATTGCCTCCGGATCCGTGCAGCGATGCTCCTCGCAGCCAGGTCGTAGTGCCTGGCGGGCGGGGTCCCGGACCTCCCGGGGCCGTCGGTTACGAGCCGCGGCCGCAGGACGCCACTCCCCGCTCGGCCTTCGGGATCGTCTCTAGAAGACGCCCCTCATGAGCGAGGATATGCGTTATGTAGCAACAATGCGATAAGAGGTCAATATAGTAGTTCGGACGTAGTCACACAATTTGTACGCCCTGCTTCTCGTGTCCCGGGCGCTGCGCCGCACGAAGTGGTGCGCCGCAGCCCCAGGACCGTTCCAGACCGTGGCGACGCCGGACCAGGGTAATCAAGTTGTAAGATGTCCGGTTAGCTCTGCCTCGGCCAGAGAGAGAGGCTATCCCTAGGCGAATGCCGAGCGACAGAGAGCGGCAGTGGTCTGTTAACAGCAAGAGCACTGCATCTTGAGATGCTTTGGACCTTTGAGGTACAAGGCATAGATTTGAGGGAATCGCACCGTGACCCGGAGACTGACGGCCATTGATCTCTTCAGCGGATCCGGCGGGCTCTCGCTCGGCTTGAAAAAGGCAGGATTTCGGGTTCTGGCAGCCATTGATAATGACTCGCTCGAACGAAACGTACCGAGCAAATCACCCGCGCACATTGTTGATGCAAGACGACATATGTGCGGTTCCGGCATCCACTTTGATGCGACAACTCCGACTGAAGCGAGGTCAGCTCTGTCTGCTCGCCGGCTGTCCGCCTTGCCAGGGCTTTTCGACGCTACGGACATTGAACGGTCAACGTCGGCCAAGGGAACCGATGAATGATCTTGTTTTCCAGTTCCTTCGATTTGTGCGCGTCCTTCGTCCAAAAACCGTTATGATGGAGAACGTGCCGGGCCTCGCCAGGGACAAACGGTTGAAGAAGTTCTGCAAGGTGCTGTCGCAGCTCGGCTATGAGTGGAATTACGATATATTGGATGCCGCTGATTACGGTGTGCCGCAGCGACGTAGGCGGATGATACTGCTGGCATCGCTACGAGGACCCACGGCATTTGCGCGCAAGTCGCGATCCTTGCACACCGTGCGGCAAGCGATTGGACATTTGAGGAAGGTCGGCCAGAGCGGGGATGCGTTGCATGATCATCCGGCTCAGCGCAGCGCGAGTGTTCAAGCATTGATCAGAAGAATCCCGCGCAACGGCGGTGGTCGCAAGGCCCTCTCCAAAGGGCAGCAACTTGCCTGCCATCGAAAAGTCGATGGGTTCAACGACATTTACGGTCGTATGGCTTGGGATAAGCCGGCGCCGACCATTACGGGCGGTTGCATTAACCCTTCCAAGGGACGTTTCCTGCACCCCTCTCAGCATCGCGCCATCACTCTTCGCGAGGCGGCATTGCTTCAAGGCTTTCCACGACGATATTTCTTTTCCCTCAGGAAGGGCACATATCCTGCGGCGCAAATGATCGGAAACGCTTTCCCGCCGATGTTCGCGACGCGGCACGCTCGCGAGCTCGCAAGACAGATTGTACCATCGCCGAAGCGGAGATCAGCCCGGCACAGGACGTTACATGCCCCTTCGACGGGCCGTTGCTGATGGGGCGCTCCCCGACAGAAAACGGCGAAGCTTGGCCTCCAGTGCGGTGGGGTTCTTGATCTCGCACTCCCAGACAACCAAAGGCGCCCACCCCTGCTTCGCCAACTGAGCCGCGGTCGCACGGTCACGCTGAACGTTGCGGTCGAGTTTCGTGTTCCAGAACTCTTTGCGCGACTGAGGTCGAGCGGACCTGGAACACCCAGAATGCTGGTGCCAAAAGCAGCCGTGCACGAAGATAACCTTACCGTGCCGGCGCAATACGAGGTCCGGCTTGCCCGGCAAGGCCGATCCGATGCGGAATCGGAAGCCCAACCGATGCACCATCGATCGCACGAATCTCTCAGGCCCAGTGTCCCGTCCACAAATCTTGGCCATCAAGGCACTTCGTTGTTCGGTGCTGATATGATCGACCATTGAGTGTTGACCTTGAACGTCAGGCAGAAGTAGTGCGGGCTGCCACGACAAAGCCCGAGGAGACAGGATTCCACAATTTCTCCTCCCACGCGACAGAGACCGCGTGTGCGGTTCCGGCAATGAATGCTGTGCGCGCCTGTTCGAGCGCGCTACTTGTTCTCATCAAGTCCATCGTCACAGTCGATGAGTGTTGGATAAAGTCGAATGCCAATCGAAAATTTTTTCCATTGGTCGACAGGTGAGACATCAACCACAGAAGGATGGGACAACTTTCTCGTTCCACTTCAATGGATTCATTCGGTGTCGATCTCAGCTGCCTCGACGCATCCAGAAGCACGGATAATCCCGACGTCCGAAGCGCAGACGAGAAAGCTCCGCGATCGATGGTGACGTATCGGTGCCCTTCTGACGTGTGCGGTGTCATCGATTTCGGCCGACTTGATCTGGGCGTCTCAGCTGCATCAAGCACACGAAAAAGTGACTCCTTCCCATTCTGAGCTATGCTTATCGCGTCCAGCTCTCTCCATATCAGTTCGCATGCCGCGTCCGTGAGCGTTGACGCACCGGAATCGATCGCTCGTTCAAAACGGAAGGTTGCAAGCGTCTCGGCATCGACAATTGATTTTGCGGGCCGTGACACTCCGGCGGAGTCGATGAGCATAGTATTCGGGTGAAACGCCCCAAAGGCGGCCCGCGTTCCGACAAAGCAGACATCCGCTGTGTGGTTTGACACTCTGACGTCGACCGGCCGCGCCATGACGGCGCCATGACGGTCAATCCCCAATGCGGATACCTCCGACAACGACTGATCAGCCCGAACCCGTAACTGCTCACCCCTCTGCGTCGGTTTGACTCGGGGCCTCGGCGTTGATCGCGTCGCGCGGGGCTGATTCAAACTCGGGATGCCGCCCGAGACACTCGAATTCGCTGGACAAGGACAGCTTAAAGCCGCTGGTGCTCCAGCTGCTGGCGCAGAACAACGAGCTGCTTCAGCAGATCAAGACCCTCCTCGCGCGGATCGCGGAACTCGAGGCGTGCGCCGGCCAGCCGCCGAAGACGCCGACGAACTCCTCGCTGCCGCCGTCGAGCGGACAGAAGGCCAATCGTCCCGCGACATCGCCGCAGAAGAAAGGCCGCAAGGGCCGGCCCGGCGTCGCGCGCACGCTCGCAGCCAATCCCGACGCGACGCGCGAGATCTACGCCGAGACATGCTCCTGCGGCGCAACACTCTCGCCGGCCAATCAGCCGCACGTCTTCGCCTACGACCACATCGATTTGCCGCCGATCAAGCCCATCACGACGCGGATCAATCTGCACAAGGGCCATTGCCCATGCTGCAAGACGCGCGTCGCCGCGAAACCGCCCGCCGACATGATGCCCGGCAGTCCGTTCGGTCCCGGTATCGTCTCGCTCGTGACCTATCTGCACGCCTGCCAGATGGTCAGCTACAATCGCATGATCGAAGTGCTCGACGGCCTGTTCGGCTTGAAACTCTCCGAGGGCGCCATCGCCAACATGCTGGCGCGCGCCGAAAAGCCGTTCGCCGCGCATGCGAGCGAGATCGCCGAGACCGTGCGCACAAGCCCCGTCATCGCCAGCGACGAGACCTCGGCGCGCGTTTGCGGAAAAACGCATTGGCAGTGGACGTTTGTTGCGACATCGGCTGTGTATCACACGATTGCGCCGACGCGCGGCAAGGCCGTCCCGACCGCTTTCCTCGGCGACGCCAAGCCGAAGGTGTGGCTCTCGGATCGGCTTGCGGCACAAGGCAACCACGCCGAGGCGCATCAGTATTGCCTCGCGCATCTGATCCGTGACGCGCAGTACGCGGTCGAAGCTGGCGATACCGTGTTCGCGCCAGCCTTCAAGGCATTCCTGAAAGATGCCTGTGCGGTCGCTCGACGACGACCTGATCTCGCCGACGCCACGATCAAGGGTCACGCGCGCCGCCTGCAGCGTGAGCTCGACCGCCTGCTCGGCCTTGAGCCAGTGCAGGCCGACGGCCGCCATCTCCGCGACAGCATGATCGTCGACGGACACGACAAGCTGCTCGTGTTCCTGACGCGCCGCGATGTCGAGCCGACCAACAACGGCAGCGAGCGGGCGCTGCGCCCGTCGGTGATCTTCCGCAAGGTGACCAACGGCTTTCGATCGGGCTGGGGCGCAAAGGTCTACGCCGATATCTGCTCCATTGTCGCAACCGGCCGCCTCGCCGGCCGGAGCGCCCTCTCAGCCATCCGCGCAGCTCTCGCCGCGCACGCGGCCGCTCCTGCCTGATCAGCGGGCGGTGAGGGGTGAGCAATTACCCGAACCCTGTCAATCGGCGTTGGATTGGGACCCCCTATCGGCATCCAAAAGGGACCCCTTTGAGCGGCGGGTTTTGGCGGTAGCGCTCGCGCCGTCGGAGCTGGCCGGGGTTGCGGAGACGGCGCGAGCGCGGGCGGGGACGTGATCGTCTGCCCGGCTTTTGAAGCGCCAGCTGTCGTTGCCGGTCTCGATGATGTCGCAGTGGTGGGTCAAGCGATCGAGCAGCGCGGTGGTCATCTTGGGATCGTTGAAGACGCTCGGCCATTCGCCGAAGGCCAAGTTGGTGGTGACGATGATCGAGGTTCGCTCGTAGAGCCGGCTGACGAGGTGGAACAGGAGCTGGCCGCCCGATTGGGCGAAAGGCAGATAGCCGAGCTCGTCGAGGATCACGAAGTCCATCCGGGTCAACTGATCAGCAATCCGGCCCTGCCGCCCATTGCGGGTCTCGGTCTCGAGACGATTGACGAGATCGACGACATTGTAGAAGCGGCCGCGTGTGCCGGAGCGAATGCAGCTTCTGGCGATCGCAATGGCCAAATGGGTCTTGCCGGTGCCGGTGCCGCCGACCAGCACGGCATTACGCTGCTGGGCGATGAAGTCGCCGCCAGCGAGGTCGCGCACAAGCGTCTCGTTAATCGGCGTATCCTCGAACCGGAAGTCATCGAGGTCCTTGGCGAGCGGCAGCTTGGCGATGGTGAGCTGGTACTTGATTGAGCGCGCCTGCTTCTCGTTCACCTCAGCGGTGAGCAGGTCTCCAACGATGCGTTGTGGCTCATGCTGGCGTTTGACGGCCGTGGCCATGATCTCGTCGAAGGCGGCCTTCATGCCGTAAAGCTTGAGCTCGCCCATGAGGTCGAACAGTTGGGTGCGTTCCATCAGACGGTTCTCCTGAGGTTGTCGTAACGGGCACAATCGGCGACCGGGGCATGGCGCAGGGTCAGCGCGGCCGAGGTGAGGATCGTGGCCGGCGGACCGGGGTCGCGCTGGCGGGCCAGGATGTTGAGGACGACATCGGCGGAGTGGACGCCGTGGGCGATCGCCTCGGCGCAGGCGGCCTCAACCGCCGGCAGCCCGTCGGTGAGCACCGCCGTGAGGATGTCGACCATCTGCCGATTGCCGTCGTCGACGCCGGCGAGCTTGCGCCGCACGCGCTCCATGGCGGCCGGCAGCACCCAGTCCTTGAACGGCGCGCCATTGCGCAAGGCGCCGGGCTTGCGAGCGAGCACCGGCACGTAATGCCAGGGGTCATAGACCGTATCGCCGCGGCCGAAGGAACGCCGATGTTCGCCGACGATCCGGCCGTCCTGCCGGATCACGATGCGATCGGCATAGGCCTGAACCTCGACCGGGCGCCCGACCGCGCTGGCGGCCACCGAGTACTTGTTGTTGTCGAAGCGCACCAGGCAGGTCTTGGAGACTGAGGCCGGTACCGCGTGGAATCCGTCGAACCGGCCGGCATAGGGAACGAGCTTTGGCCGCTCCGCCTCGAACACCTCCCAGATCATCTTGTCCGCAAACTCAGGATGTTTGTGGGCCTTGGCGTAGGCGATGCATCGATCAAGCAGCCAGGCGTTCAGCTCATCGAGGTTCTTGAACCGCAGCCGCGGCGTGAAGAACCGCTCGCGGACCAGCCCGACCTGGTTCTCGACCTGACCCTTCTCCCAGCCCGAGGCTGGCGTGCAGGCGACAGGATCGACGAGGTAGTGGCTGCACATCTGCAGGAATCGGCGATTGTAGAGGCGTTGCTTGCCGACGAAGATCGTCTCGACCGCCGTCTTCATGTTGTCGTAGATGCCGCGCTGGCATGCCCCCTTGAACAGGGCGAAGGCCCGGTCGTGGGCATCGAACACCATCTCCTGCGTCTCGCGCGGATAGACCCGCACGAATGGCATCCGGCTGTGACAGAGCCGGACATGGGCGGCCTTCACGATCACCGTCACGCCGCTCAGCAGGACGACCTCGTGGCTCCAATCGAACTGGTAGGCTTCTCCCGGCCCGAAGAGCAGCGGGACGTAGGCCGCCGCCGTCGATGCGCCGCGCTCCTTGCTCCACTGCCTCGCATAACGTCGAACGGCATCGTATCCGCCGCCGTAGCCAATCCCGCGCAGTTCCTCGAACAGGCGGATCAGCGTCAGACGTTCACGCGCCGCCTTCCCTTCGTTCGTCAACAGCAATTGATCGAGCTTGTCCCGCCACGGGCCGATCTGCGGCAGCGGTTGCGCTTCTCGCTCGTAGCGAAACTCGGTCGCCTCCGATCGGACAACCTTCCGTACGACCTTCCGTGACACTCTCAGCTCACGGCAGATCGCCTTAATCGACTTGCCCTGTACAAAAAACGCGCGTCGGATCTTCGCAATCGTCTCCACAATCAGCATCCCAACCTCGGCTTCCAAGAATCATGGAAGCCACTGTGGACCCGCAGCCCCGGGGTCCCGATTGGATGCCGATTACCCCGAAAACGGGGTCCTTATTGCATGCCGAATTCACATTTTGGGGCAGGCACCCGGAAGCAAAGGTCTCGCTCGAACGCTGGCATAAGCTCGCGAGAGCGGCGCAGTGGGCGTCCGCGGATGAGGTGCAGAAAGCCGCTCCGAACGCCAAGGTGCTGAACCGCGAGCGCGTGAGGTTCGCGGCCGCAGGAGGAAACCATCGCCTGGTGGCCGCTTTCGATTTCCGTCGACAGATCGCGTTCGTGAAGCTCATCGGCACCCATGCGGAGCACGACCGCATCGACGCATCGACGGTGTCGCAGCTCCGAGGAGATCATCATGGACATCCGGCCGATTCGCACGGACGAGGATCACCGCGCGGCGCTCGCTGCGATCGAGGCCTGTTGGGGCGCGCCGGAAGGCACCGAGGAGGGTGACAAGCTCGATGTGCTCCTCGCGCTCGTCGACATCTACGAGGCAAAGCGATGGCCGATCGAAATCGACGAGACTTTCGATCCTATCGATGTGCTCCGGTATGCGATCGACGAACTCGGACACACTCAGGCGGAGCTGGCAGAACTCCTAGAGCGGGATGACTTTTCTTCGAATCGTCATCCCGATCTAGCTTCTTGTCTGAGCACGATCTTTTCCGAAAACCGCTGCACACTTTTCGGGATCATGCTTTAGTGCGACGAGGCCAAGCGCGTCGCGCACGACATCCGCGTCACCGGTTTCGAGCGCCGCCGTGATACAGGCCACCTGACGTTCCTCGGTGTCGAGATCGTCGGCGGCATCAAATCGGGCGGTCTTGCGTGATGCCCTCTCACTACGCCGGAAACGGCTATCTTTCCGATATTGGGAAGCTCTCCAGCGCCAATTGTCCTTGTTCCCGTTTTGGGAACATGCCAGTGCCGCCGATTTGAAATTCCTGCACCAGGTGCCGCCAGTCCGCCTCAGGAATTTCAAATCGAAAAGCGGCACTAGAATCATAGAGTTGCTAGTGCCCTTTGGTTTTCGAAGTTCGTACCCGAGGGTGCCGCGCTGTATCACGAACTTCGAAAACCGGGCACTAGCTCGAGGCATGCGGGTCATTGCTCGAAACGTGCTTGTCAACTTTTGGGGCAGGCACCCGGAAGCAAAGGTCGCGCTCGAACGCTGGCATAAGCTCGCGAGAGCGGCGCAGCGGGCGTCCACGGATGAGGTCCAGAAAGCCGCTCCGAAAGCCAAGGTGCCGAACCGCGAGCGCGTGAGGTTCGAGGCCGCAGGAGGAAACCATCGCCTGGTGGCCGCTTTCGATTTCCGTCGACAGATCGCGTTCGTGAAGCTCATCGGCACCCATGCGGAGCACGACCGCATCGACGCATCGACGGTGTCGCAGCTGCGAGGAGATCATCATGGACATCCGGCCAATTCGCACGGACGAGGATCACCACGCGGCGCTCGCTGCGATCGAGGCCTGTTGGGGTGCGCCGGAAGGCACCGAGGAGGGTGACAAGCTCGATGTGCTCCTCGCGCTCGTCGACATCTTTCGGGATCATGCTTTAGGCTCGCGCCCGCGGGCTTCGGAAGTTCTTGCGCGTCGGCGCGCGCTTACAGTCGAGATGATCCACAAGATCGGCGAGGCGTGGAAAATTCCGGCCGGCCTTCTGGTGCGTCCCTACAAGATCGAGCGAGCCGCCTGACCCGGTCGCATGATCTTATACCAATCCGCACAAACCCAGACTCGTCATGCGCGGGACGGGGCACCCCGCCGACATGGTCGGCGGGGACCCCGTTGACCCGCGCATCCATCGCTCTTCGCATCGACTCATACGAAGAAGATGGATTGCCGGGTCAAGCCCGGCAATGACGGGGGATAGGTCAATCATAACGGGGGACGGTATTATCCGAAAAGTCTGCAACTTTTCGGGATCATGCCGCGAGCGAGGAGGCGACGAACTCGCAGACCACGACGCGCTACGGCTCGGAGAGGCGGACGCCGCTCGATCCCGCGGACCAGCCGGCGGCCGCGTGAACCAGTGAGACGATGGCTTCGTGTGCTGCGACGCAAGGGTCAACAACGCTCCATTCTCGACTGTCGTCCAACCCATCTGACGAGCAGTCCTCACGTCGTGACCGACGATATCGCGCGCGATGCGCCAATCGACGCATTCGTCGAGAAACACCTTCACGACGCCGCTTCGATGACTCGGTCCTTCGCTTCCTCCAAGAAAGCGATGACATGCTCTCGCGTCACGGACGGGAACCCCTCGAGAAAATCATCGATTGATTCGCCCGCCTCCAGGTAGTCGAGCAGGGTTTGCACGGGAACTCTCGTCCCGTGGAATACTGCAGTGCCGCCCATCACATCGGGGCTGCGCGAGACAATTGGCCGCTTCATGGCCGCAGATTACGCCTCAGCCGCCTCGACACGCAACGGCGGGAGGCGGTCGGGGTGAGCGCAGGCTCGGCCGGGCAAGTGCCGGCGAGCGTGTCGGCGGCCGCCGATCTCGGGTTTACCCGAGATCGGCAGTATTCAAGTTCATAAGTCGGCTATAGCCGACTTATGGTGCCCCTCGTGCTTCGAGACGCCGCGCTGCGCAGCCGAGCTTTGCGCAGGCAAAAGTGTGGATCCAGCCTCCGTCTGCTCAGGCGACCCGGCGCCGCTTGGACGTTCGTCCGGCCGCCGCGGGGCGCGCAGAAAGCGTCAGGCCCAAGGCACGGACGATGCGCATGACCGTGCCGAATTCGGGATTGCCGGTTTCCCCGAGCGCCTTATAGAGACTCTCGCGGTTCAAGCCGGCATTCTTCGCAATCTCTCCCATGCCGCGTGCTCGTGCGACGAGGCCAAGCGCGTCGCGCACGAAATCCGCGTCACCGGTTTCGAGCGCCGCCGTGATATAGGCCACCTGACGTTCTTCGGTGTCGAGATAGTCGGCGGCATCAAATCGGGTGGTCTTACGCATCACAATGCCTCCGCCAGCACCTGAGCCCGCTTGATATCCTGCCGCTGCGTACGCTTGTCGCTTCCACATAACAGGATCACAATCTCTGCTCCGCTATGCAAATAGTAGATGCGGTAACCAGGCCCGTAGTCGATACGCATTTCCATGATGCCCTTGCCGACACTTCTGGTGTCCC
The DNA here is from genome assembly GCA_963758945.1 of uncultured Alphaproteobacteria bacterium. Taxonomy (GTDB): domain Bacteria; phylum Pseudomonadota; class Alphaproteobacteria; order Rhizobiales; family Xanthobacteraceae; genus VAZQ01. The sequence goes on from CAVWXY010000009.1 coordinate 263,952, forward strand.
CGGGATTTCCCTGTTCCATGCGACGAATGCGGCCGACTATGCGCGCGGCGGCATTGGCATCCCTGAGACGGTGCAGCCAGGCTGAAAACTCATTGGTCTGACGCACCTCGACCATGACTGCCGCAATGTAGTTTATAGGCTACAACCGGTCAAGCGACAGCGGCCGTGCGGTATCGGGAAATCGGCGGCATTCGGCGTCGACAGCGCATTCCGAAGTGGCGGGCCATGCCCGACGGTGATGAGCACTATCTCTATGCCATGGCCCTGCAATCAACCTGAGATTCGTGCCGGCCGTCCGCATGCCCGCGGCTGCCGCGCTGGTCGTCACCCTGCGGCGATGCCGAATATCCCGCCGATCAGGCGGAAGACATGAACCTTCGTCCATATGTCCGCCGCGGAAAAGCTCGGGCGTGCCTGCATGGCGCGCCAATAGCGCGCGAGCGCCGGCCGCTTCGCGATCTCCGCGCCCAGACCGGCAAATCCCATGCGCGCGAGAAACACGGTGAAGACCACATCGGCGACGCCATAGGCCGGCGGCACCATCACCGCGCGGCCATCGCGAAGCGTCTGCTCGAGCCGATCCATGAAGCCGATCGCCTCGGCGCGGCGTCGCTCTGAAAGCCGCATGACGGCAGCGGGATCGAGGATGCGGGCGCGCTCGGCAAAGGCCGCGGCGCGCGCCGCATAGACCTCCGCGAGATCGGGATTTTCGGCGGCACGCGCGAGCAGGCGGCGACGGGTGGCTTCGAGGTGCCTCGGAATCATGATCCGCGCCAGGGGATTGCGGGCGAGAAACCCGCCGAAGGTCAATTCTTCGATCGGATAGGCGTAATGAAAGTCGAGCCAGGCTTTCGTCTCGCCGTCGAGCGTCGCCTCGCCGACTCCCAGCGCATATTCGGCGATGTCGCGGCTCTGATCGAGGATGCGGTCCGACAACACCAATGTCGGCACGGTCATGTTCGGATTGAGCCGCACATAGTCCGGCTGCTGCTGGCTCATCCTGAAATGAATGTCGACGAAGACGGGCTCATGAGCGATGCCGCCTTCGGCGAGCGCGAGGCGCGCGATCATCGAATAATAGGAGGATGGGGCGTGATAGAGGCGCGGCTTGGCGCCGGAGAGTTTGGCGGGCTCTGGCATGGCCGGCGATCACAGAGGAGGAAGGATCGGACCTTGCCTGATGCGGGCGCCGCGCGCAAACGACCTGCGCGCAGCGCAGATACAAATTGGAGCGGGATGATTTTGATCCCGCCCGGCCCAGGTACGGATTTTCTCGCGTGGTCGGCCTAAGCCCTCACAGCGGCTTGTTGGGCCCCAGAAATTGGGAACTGATCCAGCCCTTCCAGCGGGTGCTCTCGACCTGAACCCAGTCCCCTTCCCGGCTCGTAGCCGTGAACTGCGTGCCCGTGGGGGCAGTCCCAAGAACGGGCGCGCTCAACGAGGGTGCAGACCTGATGTTCACGCCGGGACGCTGCAGGAAGACGACATCGTCCTGGCTCTGCGCCGCGGAGGTCGTTTGGGACGTCGCGGCAGTTGGAGCGGCTTGGGGCGCAGCCGCGGCGGTCGGGGAAGCGGGACCGTCGGGCGAAGGAGCCGCGCCGGACGCTGCGCGAGATGGCTCAGGCACGGCAGGAGCCGGCTGCACCGGAGTCGCGGACGGCGATTCCGCGCTTCCTGGAGAAGATGACTCAGCCACATTATTGGGGGCCGCCTGGACCGGGGTCTCCAACGAGGATTGCGCGGATATTGCAGGGGATTCCGCGGTTTCCGCGGGTGCTTTCGCCCCTGGCGAGGCCAGGAAGACGTACGCGAGCCCGGCGACGCCCAAGGCCGCAATGACTGCCGTGCCGGCAATCAGCTTTCCGCGCGATCCAAACGTTTCGGATCGATCACTTGGCTCAGCAGGCCGGAAAGGCTCCTCGCCACCAATTCCGGGGCGAATAGCGTCTTCGCGCAGAAGAACATCCCCAGCGGCCGTCGTTCCGTCCGGCGCCAGAGGGGGGGGCCGAAAGCTCGGCCCGCAGGTGCAGCCCGCCCTCGGCAAAACTGCTTCGGCTGGGCCGTACGTCTGCAAGGTCCAGGGTTGACATGCTTTCCTCCAATTCCTCACCAGCGGTTTTCCCCTTTGCCGCATAGAAGGAGGTCCGCGCACAACGTATGTAGCCCTGAAGCATCGGCCGGAAGGATGGCGACCGAACGACCGCCGAACGGCACTCCAGCGGTTTATTGATGACCAGCCTTCGCGTTTTGAAGCGAGGCCGTGGATGTGGTCGCTAGATCGGGATGACTTTTCTTCGAATCGTCATCCCGATCTAGCTTCTTGTCTGAGCATGATCTTTTCCGAAAACCGCTGCACACTTTTCGGGATCATGCTTTAGCCTACAGCCACCATCGCGGTCGCACGCAGAGCTACGGCTACGAGCCGACGCGCGAGGCGGCGATGGCGGCATTCGCGAAAAGCCGGCGGCGGGAGCAGGGCGTGAAGAACGGCGGCATCGGTGGCTGGCCGCTGGACGTCGGCTCCATCTGCGCCGAGCCCCGCGCCATTAACCGCGCGGCAACCCTACGGTGCCACGCTCGCGTCCGCCCGATGACGACGAGGGGAGAGCGCCACGCGTCGGATCGCGAGGGTGTCAGTGCGTGCCCGTGCTCGGGCTGCGCTCGTCTTCATGGCCCTGTCCGCGAGCTTTGGCCTTGCGGGGTGCGCTGCGATTGATGAGCTAAAAGAGGCCTTTTTGCGCTGGGTCGAGTCCGAGAAGCTCCCGAGCGGCCGCGGATCGTTTGCCGACGACTTGCCAGACGCGACCCCTGTGACTCGGCCGGAGAAACCGTCGAAAAAGGAGGCCGGCAAGCCGGCAAAGAAGCAGGTCAAATCAGCGCGCAAACAGCAACGGCCGCGGATCGTCGTGCTTCCTCCAAAGAAACCACCGATCCCGGATGCCACCGAGGCGGTGAGGCCGGAGGGCACCGAGGGGCAATCCGAGCCGTCTCCACCTGCGCCGCCGCAATTGCCTGGTCGCTGGCCCGCAGCACCGCCACCCGGACGTTTTTCACGCTGACACACCGGGCTGTACGGCCTGATCGTAGAAGGCGACGCGCTGCGGCTCGGAGATCCGAGCATGAGCGGCGGGTCGGCGCTGCCGGGACGGCATCGTCTCGGCCGACCGGATCGTCCTCGACATCAAAGGGAACGATTATCGGTTGGTCGTGGCCGTCGACTTCCGCCGGTTAGGCCGCCTTCGGGTTGTTTACGGTCTCGATGCGGTCGAGAATCTTGCCGAGATCGCGCTTCGCGACTTGAACATCATAGTCGGTCTGCAGATTCAGCCAAAGCTGCGCCGTTGTACCGAGCGCCTTGGCGAGCCGAAGCGCGGTATCGGCCGTAATGCCGGTCTGCTCGCTGGCGATCCGCTCGATTCGCGTCCGAGGCAGGCCGCAGACCTTGGCAAGAGCGCCCGCCGACATTTCGAGCGGAACGAGGAACTCCTCCCGCAGAACCTCACCGGGATGCAAGGGCTTGAGCTTCTTGGTCACTGTGGCGTCCTCTTCTAGTGGTAGTCTACGATCTCGACCTCCGCCGGGCCTTCCGCCGTCCAAACGAAGCATACCCGGAATTGGTCGTTGATGCGGATCGAGTGTTGCCCCTGGCGATCGCCCGCGAGCGCCTCAAGGCGGTTGCCTGGAGGCGACCTCAAGTCGCCGAGATCGCCCGCGGCGTTGAGGTAGCGCAGTTTCCGGCGACAATGTCGCGCAAGATCGTACAGTGGCGCGCCACGGTCGATGAAGACGGGCACTATTGCTTCGCTCTGGCGCTATGACTGGTTACGACAGTACGCGCAGCCGCGGCCGTGATTGCGACGGGAGCACCGGAGCCGCTACGCCCATCATCCACGTTTCGGCCTTTCATCTATCTCAAAAATAAGATACAAGCGACCGTGCCCTGGCGAGTCGAAATCCTCAACCAGACCGTCGCGGCGGAGATTGCTGCCCTTCCGGCCGACATGCAGGCGCGATTTCTCCGGCTTGCAGAGCGCATCGCCTCTGCCGGGCTGGAAAGCCTGGGCGAGCCGCACGTGAAACACCTTGAAGGGAAGCTATGGGAGCTGCGGCTAACGGGCCGTGACGGAATCGCCCGCGCGCTCTACGTCACGGCGATCGGTCGCAGGGTCATCGTGGTCCGCGCGTTCGTGAAGAAGACGCAAAAGACACCGCGTGCCGAGATCGAACTCGCCCTGAGGCGAGCAAAGGAGATCACATGACAATCCCGTTCGAGAAGCTCAAGGCTCGTCTGCTCGCCAATCCCAAAGTCAAGGCCGAGTATGACGCGCTTGCTCCTGAGTTCGAGATCGCCGCCGAGCTGCTCAGGGCTCGCCTGCGCGCAGGCCTCTCCCAAGCCGAGCTGGCCGCCCGGATGGGCACCAGCCAGTCCACCATCGCCCGCCTGGAAAGCGGCCAAACGCTTCCGAGCACGAAGACACTTCTGCGCTACGCCGAGGCGACCGGCAGCAGGTTCCACGTGCGGCTATCGGCGGCTTGATGCGGTGTCCGCGCGGCTCCCGCCAATGAGAAGGGCATCGTGTGGATCAAGTGGATCGGCACGCACAAGGACTACGACAAGATCGATGTGAAAGAGGTGCAGTGCCCACTTTTCCGGCACATGCGCTAATCCTTCACCAGATCGCCTAAGAGGCTCGCCGCCACCGCGAGCTTGGAGAGGGTGAGCCCGGAATGGGCGATCTCGTTGACCGACATGCGGACGCGGTCGACCTCGGCCTTGCGCGGCTCAACCCAGGCATCCACCGCCGCGGTGCCGGCAGCGGCGCCGGCGGCGGCCATGGCGGCGGTGAGCCGCCGCTCGGCCTCGCCGATCGAATCGAGCGCGCGGTCGAGCGCCAGCCGGTCGAAGTAATCCGAAATGACGATGGCACGTGCGGAACGCACGATTTGATCGAGCCGGAAGAACGCTTCGGCGGCGAAATAGGTGGCTGCGACCGTGGCGATGTCCTGGCCGGTGCGATCCGCGACCATGACGATGTCGGGCGCGGCAACGAGCGACGGCAGCGCCGCAAGCCGGTGGGCGACGTCGTCGGGCACGCCCTCGTGCTGCAGGTGGGCCTGCCGCCGCCGGTGGGCGGCGGCTTCCGCCTCCGGCAGCACATTGTCGAGCGCGGCCGCCACCGCCGCGATGCCTTCGCGGTAGTGCGCAACGATCGCAGCCAGCCCCTGCGCGGGGTCGACGTTGCGCACGAACCACACCAGGCGGTCGAGCAGCAAATCCTCAACCGACCGATAGAGCTCGAGCTGCAGCTTGCCGGGGATCTTGTTGTCGAGCGCGTCGATGTCGGCGTTGAGGGCGGCCATGCCGTAGCTGTCGCGCACGGCGGCGAAGGCGGCGGCGATGCGCGCGGGCGACGCCCCGGTCTGGTCGGCGATCCGCACCAGGAGCGAGGGCCCGCCGCGATTGATCATCGAATTCGCGAGCTGCGTGGCGATGATGTCGCGCCGCAGCCGATGGTGCTCGATCGCGTCCGGGAATGACTTCCGCCACCGCCTTGGGGAAATAGCGGCCGAGCTCGCGGCCGAGATAGGGATCGTCCGGCACGTTCGATTGCAGCAGCTCGTGATGCAGCGCGAGCTTGGCATAGGCGAGCAGCACCGCAAGCTCGGGGCGCGAGAGCGCCTGCGAGCGGCGTCTGCGCTCGGCGATTTCCATGTCGTCGGGCAGAAACTCCACCGCGCGGTCGAGCGCGCCAGCGGTCTCCAGCGTGTGCATCAGGCGCTGCGCGAAACCGAGGTCCTCGAGCCCGCGCAGCTCGGCGAGCGAGATGGCGAGCGGCTGCAGATAATTGTTGCGCAGGACCAGCGCCGCCACGTCCTCGGTCATGTCGGCCAGGAGCGCATTGCGCGCCGGCCGCGACAGCCTTCCGTCGCGCATCGGCCTCGCCAGCGCGATCTTGAGGTTGACCTCGACGTCGGAGGTATTCACGCCCGCCGAATTGTCGATGGCGTCGGTGTTGAGGCGGACGCCGCGCAGCGCCGCCTCGATCCGGCCGCGCTGCGTCATGCCGAGATTGGCGCCCTCCCCGATCACCTTGGCGCGGATCTGCGCGCCGGTGACGCGCAACGGATCGTTGCCGCGGTCGCCGACCGCATCATCGGTCTCCGCCGACGCGCGCACATAGGTGCCGATGCCGCCGAAGAACAGGAGATCGACCGGCGCCTGCAGGATCGCCTTGATCACCTCCTGCGGGGTCGCCTTGGCCGCGGCGAAGCCGAGCGCGGCGCGCGCCTGCGGCGAGAGCTCGATCTCCTTGAGCGCGCGCGAGAACACGCCGCCGCCCGCAGACATGCGCGCGCGGTCGTAGTCCTGCCAGCTCGAACGCGGCAGCTCGAACAGGCGCCGGCGCTCCGCGAAGCCCTGCTGCGGATCGGGGTCGGGATCGATGAAGATGTCGCGGTGGTCGAAGGCGGCGACCAGCCTGGTCGTGCGCGCCCGCAGCATGGCGTTGCCGAACACGTCGCCAGACATGTCGCCTACCCCGACGGCGGTGAACGGCGTCGTGGCGATGTCGACGTCCATCTCGCGGAAATGGCGCTTGACCGATTCCCAGGCGCCGCGCGCGGTGATGCCCATCTTCTTGTGGTCGTAGCCGGCCGAGCCGCCCGAGGCGAAGGCGTCGTCGAGCCAGAAGCCGTGCTCCAGCGCGATGGCGTTGGCGAGGTCGGAGAAGGTGGCCGTGCCCTTGTCCGCGGCCACCACCAGATAGGGATCGTCGTCGTCGTGACGCACGACGTTGACGGGCGGGACGACGCCCTCGGCGTCGAGATTGTCGGTGATGTCGAGCAGCGTGGAAATGAACAGCCGATAGGCGGCCGTGCCCTCGGCCTGCACCGCCTCGCGCCCTCCCTCCTTGGGCGGCTGCTTCGGCACGAAGCCGCCCTTGGCCCCGACCGGAACGATGACCGCGTTCTTGACCTGCTGCGCCTTGACCAGGCCGAGAATCTCGGTGCGGAAATCCTGCGGCCGGTCCGACCAGCGGATGCCGCCGCGCGCGACCTTGCCGAAGCGCAGGTGCACGCCCTCGACCCGGGGCGAATAGACGAAGATCTCGTAGAGCGGTCGCGGCAGCGGCAGTCCGTCGACCTTGCGGCTCAAGAACTTGATGGCGATGAGCTGCTTCGGCCGCCCATCGAGGTCGATCTGATAGAAATTGGTGCGGACCGCCGCCTGCACGGCATTGACGAAATGACGCAGGATGCGGTCCTCGTCGAGGCTCTGCACGTGCTGCAGCGCCGTTTCGATGCCGGCGGCGATCTCGGATTCCTGCGCGTTGCGCTCGTGCGCCGAGACATGGGGCCGCGGATCGAAGCGGGCGACGAACAGGCGCAGGACGTCGGCGGCAATGGCGGCGTGCTTGACCAGCGTCGCCCACATATAGTCCTGCGAATAGGGCACGCGGATCTGGCGCAGGAAGCGGGAGATCGCGCGGATCAGCGCCACGTCGCGCCACATCATGCCGGCGGTGAGCGCGAGCGCATTGTAACCGTCGTTCTCGGCACCGCCGCGCATCACCACCAGGAACAGCGCTTCCAGGCCGCGCTTGACGGCACCGAGGTCGGCGGCGCGACCATCGGCGCGCTCGAGCAGCATGTCGTGAAACCACACCTCGGTGCGGTCGGGGGTGTCGCGGGCGATCAGATAGGTCCGCTCGTCCACGACCTTGAAGCCCATGTTCTCGAGCACCGGCACGCGCTCGGAGAGCGGAATCGGCCGGCTCCAGCTCCAGACCTTCAAGCCGACGGCGTTGTCGCGGTCCGAGGCGCGGCGGTGAAAGTCGACGCCGAGCGGTCGGTCGGGGGTGAGGCCCTCGATGACGCGGATGTCGCCGACGGCGGTGGCGGGCGAATACATCTCGCGATAGCCGTCGGAGAAGGCGTGGCGGTAACGCTGGCGCAGCACGTTCGCGCGCGCCGGGTCGTAGGCGCGGCCGATCTCCTCCCCGAGGTCGTCGGTCCAGGTGCGCACGATCGCCTCGATCGCGCGCTCGAGGGTCGCGCGGTCGGGGTTGGGCGCATCGCCCGGCGACAGGGCGACGATGAAGTGGACGCGCACCAGCGGCCCGTCGGGAAAGAACGGGTAGAACGCGGCGATTCGGCCGTGGTAGACGTCGGCGAGATAATTGCCGATCGCCCTGCGCACCCTGCTGTCGTAGCGCTCGCGCGGGACGTAGACGAGGACGGAGACGAAGCGATCGAAGCGGTCGCGCCGGTGCAACACCCGCAGACGCGGCCGCTCGTCGAGCTGCAGCACCGCCATCGCGAAACGATAGAGCGTGTCCTCGTCGAGCTGGAACAGCTCGTCGCGCGGGTAGTTCTCCAGCACGTTGACGAGCGCCTTGCCGGAATGCCCGTCCGGGTCGAAGCCGGCACGCGTCAGCACCGCGTCGACCTTGTGGCGCAGGTAGGGAATCGACCGCACCGAGCGCGTATAGGCGGTCGACGTGAAAAGGCCGACCATGCGCAGCTCGCCGACGAGCCGGCCGTCGCGATCGAAGCGCTTCACGCCCACATAGTCCATGTGGACGTGCCGGTGCACGCGCGAGCGCGTGGCGGCCTTGGTGACGATGAGCAGGGTCGGCGCTTTCAACAGCGCCCGCATCTCCGGCGTAATGACGAGGGGCCGATTCCAGCGCTGCACCACGCCCAGGGCGCGCGAGCGCAGAATGCCCAGCCCGGTTTCGAACACCGGCTCGAGCTTCTCCTCGCCGGCGGTGAAGTTGTAGTTGCGGATGCCGAGGAAGGTGAAATTGTTGTCGACCAGCCATTCCAGGAACGCGATCGCCTCGTCGATCTCGGCCGCCGGCAGGGGCGGCGGGTTGGCCTCGAGCTCGGCAATGGTCTCCTTGACGCGGGCGACCATCGTTCGCCAGTCGGCAACGCAGAGGCGGACCTCGGCAAGCACGTGCTCGATGGATTCGACGATCTCGGCGCGACGCGCCTCCTCGTCGATCGGCTCGACATGGATGTAGATGACGCTTTCGCGCAACGCGCCGGACGCGGGCTTTGCCCCCTTGAAGGCGACGAGACGGCCGGCCTCGTCGCGCTCCACGCCGAAGACGGGATGCACGACGAAGCGGACATCCACGCCGAGCTCGGCCAGCTCCGCCAGCACGGAGTCGACGAGGAAGGGCATGTCGTCGTTGACGATCTCGAGCACGGACTCGTTGCGCGGCCGCTCGTGGCCGTCGAGGCGGATTTTCGGCACGCCCGGCTTGCGCACCGCGAGCAGCGACCAGGCATCCGCGGCCAGCTCGGCAAGCTGGCGCGGGTCGTAGCGCATGAGGTCCTCGGGCACCGCATAGGCGAACAGTCCGGCGATGAAATCGTCGGGCACCTCGCGATGTCCGCCGTGCAGGATCTTGACCGCCGCCGCGATCAACGCCGCTTCGGCGCGCTCCTCATCGGTGCCGGGAAAGTCGACGGTCGGCATGACGTTCACCCTCGACGCGTACCCCGCCCGCGGCGGGTTGTCATTGCCGGGCTTGACACCGCAAGTCGGGTTTACCCGACTTGCGGCTATCAATATTGCGGAACTCGGGCAAGCCCGAGTTCCGGTGCAATCCATCCTCTTCGCAACAATTTATTGCAAAGTAGATGGACCCGCGGGTCAAGCCCGCGGGTGACGCATGTCATACACCACTGAATCGGACTAACTGGAATATGCCCCGACTTCCGTGGGACCGCCGGTCCCGATCGACCGGTACCGTTCCGCCGGCAAAGACGTTAGGATCGCGCCGTTGCATGACAGGAGACGCCCCGTGCCCCGGACAGCCAAGACCCTCGCCAAGAAGCGCCCGATCCCCACCCGCCGATCGCCGGCGGTCAAAGCTGCGAAGACACCTGCGGCGCGGCATGGTGCCGAGGACGACGTCAAGATCACGGCGCTCGCGCTTGCGCCGGGAAAGCTGTCGCCGGAGATGGAGGCCTATTTCAAGAAATGCGACGAGAAGCTCGGCTTTGTCCCGAACGTGCTCAAGGCCTTCGCCTTCGACGACGGCAAGCTGCAGGCGTTCGTGGACTACCGCCAACAGCTCGTGCAGAACGCCGCAAGCCTCTCCAAGCTCGAGATCGAGATGATCGCCACGGTGGTCTCGTCGCAGAACCGCTGCTTCTATTGCATCACCGCGCACGGAAATGCGGTGCGCCAGCTCGGCGATCCCGTGCTCGGGGAGATGATGGTGATGAACTATCGCGCGGCGCGGCTCGACAAGCGCCAGCGCGCCATGCTGGACTTCGCAGTCAAGCTCACGCGCGAGCCGTGGGAGGTCGAGGAGGAGGACCGCGAGCGCCTGCGCCGTGCCGGCTTCAACGACCGCGACATCTGGGACATCGCCTCGGTCGCCGCCTTTTACAACATGACCAACCGGCTCGCCTCCGCGACCGACATGCGGCCGAACAGCGTCTATCACGGACAGGCGCGCTGAGTCGTGGGTCCTGCCGGACTTTCGGGGATCGCGCTCGCGGTCATCGGCGGACTCGGCTGGCTCGCAGGCGTTCCCTGGCTGTTGCCGAGCCTGGGGCCGACCCTCGCCATCCAGACCGGAACGCCTTCGCATGCGAGCGCGCGGATGCGGAACGTCGCGCTCGGACATGTCATCGGGCTCGCCGCCGGCTTGCTCGCCGTCTATCTGACGGGGGCGGCTCACCAGCCGCCGGTCACGGACATGGTGAACGATGCGCTGAGCCTCAATCGCGTCGCCGCCTGCGTGATCGCCATCGTGTTGTCGCTGGCCGTCCAGCACCGGCTGAGCCTCATGCATCCGCCGGCGGAGGCGACCACGCTGATCGTCGCCCTCGGCGGCGTCGAGCCGACGGTCGTCGCCGCGATCGCGCTGGTCGCCATTCTCGGCGAAGCCGCCCGACGACTCTCGATGCGGGCGCCGGCCGCGGCAACGGGCGACTGACGGCCAAGCGAGAAACCGAGCCGCTGGATGTGGCCGATGTCGCCCTTCAACACATCCGTCCGGACCAACGCGTCAAATCTCCACCAGCTTGTTCGGCAGCTCGTCACGGTTGAGCGCGCCGGGCGGGAAATGCTCGGCCAGCACCACGCCGCAGCGCTCGATGGCGGCGACGAAGCCGTCGCCCGGGCGCCCCTCCCGCATTCCCGCGACCAGCGCGGCGATCGCCTGCTCCCACACCTGCAGCGTCACCTTCGCGTGGATGCCGGCGTCCGCGACGATCTCGGCGTAGCGCTCGGCGAGCGAGGCGTAGATCAGCACGCCGGTGCGGTTCTCGGTCTGGTGCAGGCCCTGGGCGAAGAACTGCCGCATCGCTTCCGTGTGCGCGCGCTCGTGCTGGACGCGACGCGGCACGATGCGGAAGCGGATGACCGGGAGCGAGAGCGCGAGCGCCGCGGCGATGAACACGACGAGCTGGACGAGATAGATCACCGAGGCCGGCCAGAGCGTGAGATAGATGAGCGGCGCCGGCACCACGAGCGCGAGCGCCGCGGCCCAGACGAGCGGCACCAGGCGGTAGTCGCTGGAATAGCGCGCGATCACGCAGAAGATCTCGCCCGACGTCTTCGCCTCCGCCGCGCGGATGGCGTCGGTGATGCGCTCTCGGTCGGCCTGCGAGATCATGGCTAGTGTCCAGTGTCGTTGAAGGGTGACTCGGACTTCGTGTTTGAGCCAATGATTCTTCGGCAAACTCGCGGCACGGTCGTGGAATCCCATCACCGATCGCCCTTCCCGTATCATCGAATTGCGATTCCCAGTACTCGTCCTCACCAGCTTCCGGACGAGCCGCCGCCGCCGAACGAGCCGCCGCCGCCGGAAAAGCCGCCGCCGCCCCGCATCCGCCGGACGACCACGACGAGCCCGAGCCGGACGAGGAGCCGGTCCACCAGGCGCTGCGCGACCGTCGGCGGTCGCGCGGAGCGGCGCGGACGAGCACGTGGTACACCAGCCCGAACACGAGGATGACGAACAGCACGATCAGCAGCGCGCTCCACTGCGCGCTTGCTTCCGGCCGCTTGGCCGCGCGCTGCTGCCATTCGGCGGCGTCGCCGGTGAGCACGCTGGTGATGTCGTCGACCCCGCGGTTGATGCCGCCGGCGAAGTCGCCGGCGCGAAAGCGCGGGGTGATCGCGTTCTCGATGATCAGCCGCGACACCGCGTCGGTGAGCGCGCCTTCGAGGCCGTAGCCCACCTCGATGCGCACCTTGCGCTCGCTCGGCGCCACGATCAGCAGCACGCCGTTGTTCTTGTCCTTCTGCCCGATCCGCCAGCGGCGGCCGAGCTCGACGCCGAAGTCCTCGATCGAGGTGCCTTGCAGCGATTTCAGCGTCACCACCACCAGCTGGTCGGTGGTCTTGGCCTCGAGCTCAGCGAGCTTCTGCGCGAGGCTTGCGCGCGTCGCCGGATCGAGGATGCCGGCCTCGTCCACGACGCGGCCGGTCAGCGCGGGGAAATCGAGTGCGAGCGCGGGAAAAAGAAAGAGGAGCGTCAGCAAGGCAATCGACGCCAGGCGCACCGGCCGGGCAGCAAACGCGCGCACTCGACGCTCGCTCGCAATGCGCATCTTACGCGATCAGAACTTGACCTGCGGCGGCTTGGTCACGTCCTCGGCGACCGTGAAGGTCTCCATCGGCTTCTCGCTCCGGTAGAGCGTCGAGGCCCAGACCACGCCGGGGAAGGTGCGCAGCTCCGTGTTGTATTGCCGCACCGCGTCGATGTAGTCGCGGCGGGCCACCGCGATGCGGTTCTCGGTGCCCTCGAGCTGGGACTGCAGCGCCAGGAAGTTCTGGTTCGATTTGAGATCGGGGTAGCGCTCCGACACCGCGAGCAACCGCCCGAGCGCGCCGGTGAGTTGCGCCTGCGCCTCCTGGAAGCGCTTGAACGCTTCCGGGTTGTTGACGATGTCGGCGGGAATCTGCACCTGGGTGGCGCGCGCGCGCGCATTGGTCACTTCCTCCAGCACCTGGCGCTCCTGCGCGGCGTAGCCCTTCACCGTCTCGACCAGATTGGGAATGAGATCGGCGCGGCGCTGATACTGATTGAGCACGTCCGACCACTTCGCCTTGGCACTCTCCTGATAGGTCGGAATGTTGTTGACCCCGCAGCCTGCAACCAGCAGGCCGAGGCACGCGACCACTACCGGAATGCGCGCAAGGCGCAGGGCGCTCCATGCATGGCTCATGACCGTGTCTCCGCTGCCGACGTCGATTGTCATTCTACAGCATTTTCCACGCAGGTTGACCCAGCGGCTGGTCGTCATTGCCGGGCTTGACGCATGTGGGGAGCGCAATCAAATCAGCCGGAAAGCACGCTAGATCGGGATGACTTTCTTCAAATCGCCATCCCGATCTAGCTTCTTGTCTGAGCATGATCTTTTCCGAAAACCGCTGCACACTTTTCGGGATCATGCTTTAGCACGCCCGCCGCGGCCATGGCCCAGGGGCCGACCGGATGGAACCGGCCGATGCAAGCTCTCGCTTCCGCAACGGCGACGCATTATAGCGGTGACGGGGCGAGTATTCTCTTCGCGGGAGCGCAGCGGGAATGTCGCAGTTGAATTCCTGGAAGCATGCGATGATGAGGTTGCCACGCAGGACGCTGCTTGCGCTGCTGGCATGCCTGGTCTGCCTCGGGCCGCTCGCCGCCCAGGACGCCGCGGCGCCCGAGGCCGCGCCCGCGCGCGGCGCGCCCCTCCTACCGGTCGCACCGGTCGCGGCGCGCCACGGCATGGTGGTGGCGCAGGAGGCGCGCGCGGCGCGCATCGGCGTCGACATCCTGCAACAGGGGGGCAACGCGGTCGACGCGGCGGTCGCGACCGGCTTCGCGCTGGCGGTAACCTATCCGCGCGCCGGCAATCTCGGCGGCGGCGGCTATATGGTCATCCACCTCGCCGGCGGCGGTGTCGACACCGCGATCGACTATCGCGAGACCGCGCCGGCGGCGACCCCGCGCGACGTCTTCCTCGACGAGCGGGGCGAGGCGGACGCGCGCAAGTCGCGTGATTCCGGGCTTGCTGTCGGGGTGCCCGGCACGGTCGCGGGGCTCGCACTCGCGCATGCCAAATACGGCTCCGGAAAATTCACGCTGGCGCAGCTGATCGCGCCGGCGATCGCGCTGGCGCGCGAGGGCATTCCGATCGAGGATGATGCCGCCGAATTCGCTGCCGCGATCACAGGCGCGGCTGGCACGCTGGCCGGCCACGACGAAGATCTTCTTCGCCGACGGCCGCCCGCTCGCTTCGGGCGCGGTCCTGGTGCAACGCGACCTCGCCGACACGCTCGCGGCGATCGCGCGCGAGGGGCCGCGTGCCTTCTACGAGGGCGCCATCGCCGAGAAGATCGCGACCGCCGTGCGCGCGGCCGGCGGACTGATGACGGCCGCCGACCTCGAACGCTACCGGCCGGTCGAGCATGCGCCGGTGCGCGGCCGCTATCGCGGCTACGATGTCGTCTCCATGCCGCCGTCCTCGTCCGGCGGCGTCATCCTGATCGAGATGCTCAACATCCTCGAAGGCTATGGCGACCTCAACGACGACGACGGACGCCGGGCGCACCTGATGATCGAGGCCATGAAGCTCGCCTATGCCGACCGCGCGAGCTTCCTCGGCGATCCCGCCAGCGTCGCGCTGCCGGTCGCGCGGCTGACCGCAAAGAGCTATGCCGCCGAGCTGCGCGCGCGCATCGACCCCGATCGCGCCCGCCCGGCGCGCGAGATTCCCGCCGCCGCCGTGCTGCCGCAGGAGGGCGGCAACACCACGCATTTCTCGGTGATCGACAAAGCCGGCAATGCCGTCGCCAACACCACCACGCTCAATTTCAACTACGGCCTCGGGCTCGTCGCCGAGGGCACCGGCGTGCTGCTCAACAACGAGCTCGACGACTTCGCCGCCAAGCCCGGCGCACCCAATGCCTTCGGGCTCATCGGCGGAGAGGCCAACGCGCCAGGAGCGGGCAAGCGTCCGCTCTCGTCGATGACACCGACGATCGTGCTCAAGGACGGCAAGCCCTATCTCGTCACCGGCTCGCCCGGCGGCAGCCGCATCATCACCGCGGTGCTGCAGGTCATCGTCAACGTCGTCGATCGCAAGCTGCCGATCGCGGAGGCGGTCGGCGCGCCGCGCCTGCATAACCAGTGGTGGCCCGACGAGGTGCTGGTCGAGCGCGGATTTTCGCCCGATCTCATTCGCGCGCTCGAGGCGCGCGGCCACCGCGTGGCGCAGGGGCTGCCGCCGACCTCGGCGAACTCCATCCTGGCCACGCCCGCGGGCCTGGTCGGCGCCGCCGACAACCGCAGCCGCGGCGCGCTCGCCGCGGGCTACTAATTTAGTCTCCCGTTGGGTGATACGGTGGCAGCCAAGGCGACGGCGGGGCGAACGCGATGAACCTCAACATTACCTTTGCCGCGAGCGTTGCCAGCGCGCCGGCGGAATTCAAGACCGCCGTTGCGGCGGTCGCGCAATTCTTCGAAACCACCTTTTCCGATCCGGTGACGATCAACATCAATGTCGAGTATGGACGGCTCAACGGGCTTCTCGGCCACAGCGACTACCAGCTGCGAAGCTACAGCTACTCGCAGATTACGACGCAGCTCGCAGCCAATTCCAGGTCCAGCGCGGATGCCAATGCCATCGCCAATTTGCCGGCCCAGGACCCGATCCAGGGCACCCACCATTATGTGATGACGACGGGCCAGGCCAAGGCTTTGGGACTGCTGGCGGCCAGCACCGCGCTCGACGGCACCGCCACGTTTTCGAGCGATACCCCCTTCGACTACGACCGCAGCGACGGGATCACCCCCGGCCACTATGATTTTTACGGCAGCGTCGCGCACGAATTTTCGGAGATCATGGGACGGGAGCTCAACGCCATCGGCAACGAGGTGCAGACCGGGGAAGCGAACGGCTACTATCCCTACGATCTCTTCAAATACACGGCCGCCGGCGTCCATAGCTTTGTCGGGACCACACCCGGCTATTTCTCGCTCGACGGCGGCACGACCAACCTGAACAACTTCAACCACAATCCCGACGATGATTTTGGCGATTGGGCCGCCAGCGCGGGGAATGATTCTTTCCTGGCCTTCAGCAGCCCGGGCGTGGTGAACGCAGTCACGGCGACAGACCTGAGGGTGATGGACGTGCTCGGCTGGGACCTGGCATCCCCGCTGCTGGATGTCGCCGCCGCGCGCGGCGGGAGCGGTGGCGGCGGTGGCGGCTTCGCGGGCGCGGGCTCCGGCTTCGGCTACGGCATCGCGGTCGGCCACCACGAAGCGGTTACGCCGATTGCCCACATTGATTCGCACATCGCGAGCGCGCACCTCACGGCACTCCCGACGATGTACGGACTCGATTGGCACCTCATTTGACGAGGCGGAGGAGCAAGTCCGCGACCATCGCGACGGCCGTCACGGCGGGGCCGGACAGCGTGAAAATGGTGCCGCAAGAGGGATTCGAACCCCCGACCCCATCATTACGAATTACGCGACATCATAGCAATATCAATTGGTTGTGTCATTGTTTGACCTTTTAGTTTGACGCTTCCGCCACGACCTGATAGGGTCGGTTCGGTCCGGATTCCCGTCCAGATTTTCCAGGTCCCGACCATGACCGCCAGGAACAAGAGCAGCAGGCACGCCATCGACGGGGACATCATCAAGGTGTCCCCAGGCGTCTCGATCTACAAGGTGTTCGCGAGCCCCTTCTTCTACGCGCGGATCCGCGAACCGCAGGAACCGCAGGTACGTCACGAGGTCGACCAAGGAGACGTCGCGCATCAACGCCCGGAAGGCTGTCGCCGAGGAGCTCGCCGTCGACCTCATGGGGCGACAGCGGGAGGTGCCGCGCGAGTTCACCTTCAAGGGCTACGCGACCCGCTTCCTCCAGGAGGGGCAGCGCCTCGTCGAACTCGGGCGCGAGGAACGCGAACTATATGCGAACGGCACGGACGTGCCTGGACAACCCCGCCTGGGGGCTGATGCGCCACTTCGGCACGCGCGACGTCCGTCAGATCCAGACCCGTGACTATGTGGCGTTCATGACCCAGGTCGCCAGGGAGCGCCCCGAGCTCAGCCCGGCGACCCTCAACCTGGTCTCGGTCACGTTCCGCAACGTCCTCAAGGTCGCGCGCGACGAGGGCGTGATCGACGCCATCCCCGCGACGCCGCGGGTGCGCCAGAGGACGGAGAACCCGCGCGCGTTCTTGCGCTTCTTCCCGCTGGTGCCCAAGGAGCGCGACAGCTACAGGAAGCTCCTCCGCGCCGCGCACGACATGGCTGCGGAGGGGGTGAGCGTGCGCGGCATACCCGTGACCGAGGAGCTGCGCGACCTGATCCTCTTCACGGTCCACTCGTTCGTGCGACCCACCGTGACGGAACTCTACGCGATCCGGCACGCCGACGTGGAGGTCGCGGAAAATCCGAAGCGGCTGCTGCTCACGATCCGTCGCGGGAAGACAGGGTTCCGCATCGCGAACACGATGGAGGGGGCGGTCTCGGCGTACGAGCGCATTCGCAGGCGCTACCCCGACGCCAGGGGCGAGGACTACCTGTTCCTGCCGCACTACCCCAACCGCTCCACGGCGTCCCGGATATTCCAGCGGCAGTTCCACGCCGCCATGGACCGCGCCGGGGTCAGGCACGATCCCTTCACGGGCACGGACCACACGGTCTACTCCCTGCGCCACACGGCGATCTGCATGCGGATCATCCTCTCCGAGGGCAGGGTCAACATCTTCAACCTCGCGAAGAACGCCGGCACGACAGTGGAACAAATCGAACGGTTCTATGCGCGCAACCTGCCGCTCTCAAAGGAGATGGCGAGGAACCTGCAGAGCTTTGGGAGCGAGTGAACAGCGTTCCACGTTGTGCTCGGTTGGTTCGGCGCCCGACCGATGATGTCTCGTCGATCTGGCGGCACGGCAGGTTGGCAGGACGGTGAAGGCATGACCGTCGTCCAGGACGTCCCACCGCCGCCGCAGCTTCGATGAGTAGCCGATCCACCCGCGGACGATCGAGCGGACCTCGTCCCTTCTCGCGGGGTAGCTCGTCATCAGCCCGTCGATCTCGGTCGCCCGCCGGAGGTCAGCCAGCAGCGTCCGGTTGGTCCTGGGCGATATCGCCCGCCACGTCGCCTCCAGCGACCCGGCGATCGTTAAGAATCGGTCCTTGAGACTCGGGTGCACGATCATCAGCGCGTGCACGTGCGGGGCGACCTGCGGGTGGTCGGCAAAGAAGGTCGGGCGGTTGCCCTTCCATCGGGTCGAGGGGTCGTCCCGGTAGGCGAGCGTGAAGGGCAGGAGCAGTCGCTTGGACGGTCGATCGGGGTTGCACATCAGCAGTCGGCAGACGCGGACGTAGAGCCGCTCGAACTCGCGCAGGACGCCGTCGGCACGGATCGACTTGGGATCGAAGGTGACGGTCAGCGGGACCACGAGGGGACGCCGGTCGCCGGAGGTCAGGTCGTCGACTTTCTCGATGACCCAGTCGGCGTGGGCGTCAATGAATTCGTGAGTGCGGTATGCTCGTCATCGCTGGTTGCGCTCTCCCGGCCGGAGTTGGTTCTTGGCATGGTGAAGGAATCAGGGCGCAGGCTGCGTCCCGTTTGATCAATGAGAGAGGGGCGGTCCGCGGCGATGAGTGTCATCGCCCGGGAGACCGTGACCCATAGTCGGCTGATACCCCGCCCCCGGCGCGTGATTGCCCGCGGCTCTCGGATCGTCACGATCCGCGCACGCGTCCCATGAGGCGCGCGGGGAGCGACCGGAGCCGCTCCCGTCGGACGGGTCACGCGCTCGCGCGTCGTGCCCGCGCCATATCGATCGCGTACTCGAACGACGCGTCGGGGACGTCATAGAGCCTCACGACGTCCTGCATCGCCTCCGCGAGCCTCCACTCCCACGCGTTCGGCGTCCGATGCATCCTCTCGGCTAGCCGCGTCACCGGCGCCATCTTCTTCGCGAGCAGTATCGCGACGTCGGGGCGGACCCGCGCGTGGCACCCATCGGCGTAGCCCAGCAGCGACCTGCCGGCGCGCCGCATGCCCTCGTCGAGCAGCTCGCGATGCGCCCTCCACCACGTCTCGTTGATCGTCCGCCCGAGGGGCGACAGACGCACGCGAAAGAGGGACCAGCCGCGTCCGGTTCGGCGCACCTCGAGTCCGTGCGGCGCCAGCACGGCGTTGCACTTCTCTGCCCGCGCGTCGGGGCTCGCAGAAGGCACCCTCCTGCTCTCGTTGACGCAGGTAGTGGTCTCGGTACTCATTTCTCAGTTCTCCTTTGTGCTGTCCGCGCGGACGGGATGTCCGGCGGATGATCGCGTCGCGATCCGGATGGAGCCCGTTCGAGCTCCATTCGCACGGCGATGGCGAGAGAGAGCGCGAGCGGGATGCTCGCGCGCCGGGGTGCCCTCCGCGTCAGTGAGCGGTCGCGGGGACCCGCATGGAGTGGAAAGTCCTGGATCCCACCTCCGCGGCTACCAGCTTCAGCCCGGCGACCTGATCCTCGGTGAACGCGGGGTTCCACTCGAAGTCCTCGAGGTTCACCCCGCCCGCGGGCACGTCCTCGACCTCCAGCCAGTTGTCGCCGGGCGGCTGCTGGAGGAATAACGCCACCATCCCGTAGACCATCATCGACCGGACGTCCCGCTGCTGTCGGTGCCAGCGGGACGGGTCCGTCTTCGCGAGGCTCTTCATGAGGCGTCAGGCGCGCCCCGCGAGCGCATGGGGCTGTTTGGTGTGCTACTGCGTAGTATGGCGTGGGTGACGCTCGCCATAGCGCCGGTGCTCGTGCTGCTCTTTTTCGAGATGCAATTTCTTCCCTATCACAGTCACGCTGTCAGCTGAATTCATCGTATCTTGATCCTGGTCGACATTGTTCGCCGTACTCCTTCTTTGGCGCGCCGCTCTTGATGCGCAACGCGACGTCATCTGGCGTAACCTCTTTGAGCCCCCCTGGGCATTGATCGCGGTAGCCGGGCCGTGGTTGATGGTTTCTGTCGTGCTATTGGCCTTTCCGGGCGAACGGCATTACAGCACGGAGTGGATATTCGGCGAATGCAGCGGGCCCCGCCTTTCCTTGCCGACGGAAATTTTGATTGACAGGGAAAAACTTGCGAAGATCGAACGCGACGACAAAGAGCAGGGCGTAAAAAAGGCCTACGAGGGCGAAAGAACCCAGCGCTTCCGGGTGGGGAGAGACCTCGCTTGTGGCGTGTTCGACGGGGCTGACCTTCGTCGCGTTGCGCTTACCCGCGCAAACTTGCGGGGAGCTGGTCTGAGCGCGCGAACCCGCGGGGCGGTGCTAGACAACGCAAATCTCAACGGGACATCGTTTCAATCATCGAAGCTTCAGGAAACCTCTTTTTCGGGGGCTCAGCTTCAAGGTGCAGACCTTCGAGACGCGAACCTTCAGGGCGCCAGTCTAATTACCGCGGAGCTTCAAGGCGCACGTTTGAGTTCCGCGCGGCTTTGAGGGTGCGGACCTAAGCGGGGCGAGACTTCAGAGCACAGACCTGCGGAATGCGCACCTTCAGGGCGCAAACTTGGGCCCTAGCTCGGTTCACTTCGGCCCGGAGGAGATCGAGTTTGCAGCGCAACTTCAAGGCACGAACATGAGAGGGGCGCAGCTCCAAGGGGCTAACCTAGCGAAGGCGCAACTTCAGGCGTCAGACCTGAGTGAGGCTCAGATGCATAGCACAAAATCTAACTGAAGCGCAGCTGCAGGACGCGAACTTAAGTCGAGCTCAGCTCTGGCGAACAAGGGGAGCCAATTGCGATGATGCTCAGGTCATAGAGCCTCAACTCGATGGTCTGTCGGTGGCGGGCAGCTATATCGAGGTACAAGAATTCATTGAACGGACAGCGCGCGACGTGTCGGAATCGATAAACAGCAACTGATAGCGACGCTGCAGGCGCAGCTCATTGCTGACGCGCGCGATGATTATGCAAACAGAGCGCCTGGCGAGCTTGCGAGTCGAAAGCGCGCACCAACGATGATTGGGAAGACAGACAGGTCACTAGGATTCACCGATCTTGCCTGTAAAGATGAAGACCGCTTGTGGCTGAACTATCGCTGGATCCAAGGTCGCCCAGAGAGTGGCAACTCTCTGCCCAAGGCCGTCTATTCCATCTGGATCGGCAATGAGCCGCCGCTGCGCATCGGTACTATTTTTCTCACCATGACTAAGGAGCCAACCAAGCGCGACTATGCTCTTTCTCGCCGTCTTCTTGGCCTGGATGGGAAACCCTGTCCCAACGCAAGGGATTTGGATAAAGGGGCGATAAAACGGTTACGGGAGCTGGCGGAAAAAAGCTCGAAAAACTGATAAGGCGCCGGGGACAGAGCACTCTACCCATTCAAGTACGTGCCTCGGGAGGGACTACCGACCACGCCGCACAGGCTCTGAAAATGTCACATCATCGAACTCGCGCCCGGCAGCAGCCCCGCGACGCGCCACAGATACTCGCGGCGCAACTCATACGGGATCGGCTGCGCGATGCGCAACCTGCTCGATCTGCGCATCCGTGAACGCCAACGGCGCCACCACGGCTTATTTCCGCGGCGTCATCGGTGTGCTGCTGCGCACCTGCTCATCCTCGGCGGAGTAAACCGCATCCTCGAGTTCGCGATGATTTCTCCTCATCGCGGCGAGTTGATTTTCCGTCTTGTCGAATTTCGTCACTGGCGATTTCGGGCAATTCATGCGGCGTGGTCGCGTCGCCTAGTCTCCAGGCGCGCGCAGCCTGCATATCGTTGAGTGCGAGACGTTGTAGGTGAGCGCTATGTCCCGCAGGCGCTCGCCGGCATCCCTGCGCGCCAGCGCCTCGAGCGCCTGGTGTCGGGTCAGCTTCCCCTTCCGGCCGAACCTCACCCCTCGCTCCCTCGCCCAACTCCTTCCCTCCTCCGTGCGGGAGCGGATCAGGTGGCGCTCGAAGGTCGCCAGCCCGGCCAGGACCGTCACCATCAGCTCGCCGTGCGGCGTGGTGGTGTCGCACCACGCGTCGGCGAGCGACCTGGGGCGCGATACGCGCCCATTCCTCGTCCGTCAGATCACTCGGATATCGCAACCGGCTGCGGTCGTAACGTTTGCGGTTCTGCGGCGTCCACATCGGTGACCCTCCCCAAATCGGCCACCACCTTTAAATCACAACAAATTCAAGGAATTCAATATGTTTTCGGACAGACACTAAGAGAGCAGCGTCCGCGTTGTCTTCCTGCGAGAGCGCGGTAGCGGAGCCAGTCGCGGCACAGCCTTCGCTGCGCCTCTGCCGCATCGTGTGCCGCCTTCTTGCCTGGGGGAGAGTTTGTTCATCTCAGTCTCGGTCCCCGTCACGCGTCGGTCGCCAGCGCCTTCCGCACGTCCGATTGGGATAAGCCGAACTGTCGGGCAATCCGTGCGGCGTGATGCCAGCCTTGAAGGCAGCGCGAACGGCGTTCACCTGCCCACGCGTCAACGAGACCGTCGCCGCTTCTGCTTGCCGCCCAGGGGGAGATTTGTCCGTTCGCGACGAGCGGTTCGTGGTCTGATCGGTCGGGTTCGTGGTCTGATCGGTCGGCGGTAGTCTGCCACGCCGCCCCATTTCCTCGAGGGTTGCCGCATGGAGCAGCCCAATTCGCCGTCGCTCAAGTGCTTGACAGCTTTACGCAGGTTCTTCGGCAGCACATGTCGCTGCGAGGATGCGTCGGTTGCTATCTGTGTGGCAGGAATGGGGCTTTGTCGGCGATGGAGAACCGCCTCGGACCGCCTCGGTCGAGAACAGATCGGGTGTTGCTTGCTGAGTGCGATCACGCCCCATGGGAGCAGTCCATCGAGGTCGAGGGAGCCGGTCTCCTCCGCAACTATCACGAATATCCGCAATATGACACCTGTCTGAAATCGTGCAAGATCCCGGGATTTGAATAAACGGCGGATGCGCGATGAACACACGACCGAAAATCTATTGTGACACCAGTACGCTTGCCCCCAATATCCGCGACCCAAAATCCCTACCCGAGCTTGAGGCGTTGAAGCGGCTGCGAGAACTGTGCCAAGCCGGAAAATGTCCGATGTTGCGCTCCCATATTGCCCTGAGAGAATTGGAAGAAACCAAGGATGTGGAGCAGCGAGAACGGCTGAAAGCCGACTATGATTTGCTGGAACGAGTGCTCAAAGACGAAAGGCTCCTTGGTTTTTCACACAACGTCGATCAATTCGGTGGATTTGTGACCTGTCCGTTGATCCAAGATATTCAAGACCCGAAAATTTTCGACGAGATTTACCGGCAACTCAAATATCGCGTTTCTGGTGAGCCTGACCTCAACACTCGGCGAGATGCTGAACACCTTACCCAAGCCATCTGCAACGATTGCGACGTGTTTTTAACGCGCGATTGCAAGACGATCATTAAGCCGCTTGGGCAGTGGCTTGAACAATGGAATCCGCCTCTGAAAATCCGGCTGCCCTCTCAAATTCTTGCTGACATCGAGCATAGCTGAGCAGGGCAAAGTCCGACTCACGCCGGCGCCTCGGAGTGCGATACTGAGGACGAGGGCAAGCTCCAAATATCTCTCCCAACGACGATGCCGTGGAGAACGATCGGGGTGGCTTGCTCTGTCCAATCGCCCCATGGCGGGGATCATCCGTTATCGGGGGCGGGGGAGCAATCCCTCCCAGTTCCTATCAGCAGGACGCCATGCGATGGCATCGAAGAAGCCGCCGCAGCAATGGGCGCTCGCTACTTCTCCTGAACTCGACGCAGATATCGACGACCAGCAGGATGCGGTTTCCGATAACGTCTTCCGGATCGCAGGAGAGGTCAAGGTGTAACTCATAGCGGTCGGGCTGCTTGTAGACTTTACGCTTGTCCGTCTTTGTCGGAGAAATGGGCGAGGATGTGCGTCGGCAACCCCAAATCGGCAGCTCACGATCGTCGTGAGATCCGGTCGCGTCCGTCCGTCAATCGCCTCATAGACGGCGCTCAGTGGAAACACGCCGTTGTTCTTCTTGGCGAAGGTGGTCAGATCGGCTGGCTTTGTCTTGAGCCTAGAGCTGAGCGGACCTGTCCCCTTTCCATCGGTGCGGTGGCATGGCGCGCAACTCGACAGATATTCCGCCTTGCCCGCGTCGACCTCTTCCGCCCGTCCCGAGGGACTCATGCCGATTATCAGGCCGGCGATCATCAGCCACTTCGCAGCAGCTTTTTGCATGGCAAACTCCCGAACGCGCGACTGTGTAAAC
>CAVWXY010000010.1:0-439319 GCA_963758945.1 uncultured Alphaproteobacteria bacterium
CAGCTTCTGCCGTCCCATCTGGTCGAGCGCGGCCTGCGGGGAATGTCCGTGCGCGCATGGCGCAGCATCATCACGGCGTAGCGCGTGGCGCTCATGAGGTCGTCACCCTCCTCGCGCACCTTTCCGTCCTTGCGAGGAAAGCCGGTATTCGTCGAACCAATCGGTAAGGTGCTTGAAAACCTTGAAGCGCCCGCTCTCCATTTGAATCAGCATGTCTTGAATGCCAGCCTCGACACTCACGCTGCCGTCTTCAAACTGCGAATGCTCGTGCAGCATGTCCAAACCTTGCGCTCGATACTGATCGGCCAACGGCTTGCCGGCGCCCTCTAGTGGAGCGACTTTAACGTTTGCTTCCCACGTTTGACAGCGGCGAGGATACGGTTTGGGCGCGCGGTCCAGACGAAGGGTTTGGGATTGGTGTCGGTCTCGGCGATGAAGCGCTTGATAGCGGCTTCGAGTTCGGCGACGGATCGGAATACGCCGCGGCTGAGGCGCTGGTTTGTGAGCTTGGCGAAGAAGCTCTCGACGGCATTGAGCCAGGATGCAGAGGTCGGAGTGAAGTGGAAGGTCCAACGGGGATGCTGCGCCAGCCATTTGCGGACCTTCGGGTGCTTGTGAGTGGCATAGTTGTCGACGACCGCGTGGATCGCCTTTCGTTTGGGGACTTGCGCGTCGATGTCGTTGAGGAAGCCGATGAATTCCTGATGGCGATGGCGCTTCATGTTGCGGCCGATGATGGTTCCATCGAGAACGTTAAGGGCGGCGAACAGCGCGGTCGTGCCGTTGCGCTTGTAGTCATGTGTCATCGTCCCGGCGCGGCCCGGCTTCATCGGCAGGCCCGGCTGGGTGCGATCGAGAGCCTGGATTCTGGCTCTTCTCGTCGACCGAGAGGACGACCGCGTGCTCAGGAGGATCGACATAGAGGCCGACCACGTCGCGGAGCTTTTCGGCGAACTTCGGGTCGTTCGACAGCTTGAAAGTTCGGATGCGATGGGGCGTGAGTTGATGGGCTTCGAGAATGCGCTGCACCGAGCGCAAACTGATCCCCACCTCCCGGGCCAGCATCCGTCCCGTCCAGTGAGTGGTCTCGCCGGCTGGCGGACCAGTCACCAGGTCAATGACCTTCTGAACAGTGGCGGCGGGCAGCGGCGGCTTGCCCGGCTTGCGCGTCTTGTCACGCAGCAAGCCATCGACGCCCTCCAGCATGAACCGCTCTTGCCATCGCCATACCACCGGTTTGGCCTTGCCCGACCGACGCATGATCTCGCTGGTGCCGCAGCCGTCGGCGGTGGCGAGGATGATCTGGGCGCGCCAGACATGCTTCTGCGGCGAGCTGCGATCCGCGACGATCGCCTCAAGGCGACGGCGATCTGCGCGGGTGACGTTGACGACAATTCCTGCTCTCATAACAAGAGCATGAACCGCTTCGGGCGATTTGGGAATCGCCCGAATGAATCAGACTCACTAGCGTCTCTCTGCGCCCATCACGCGGCCACGCCCAGGGAAGTCTCTTGCCCCAAAGCTTGAGCGCCGCAGCGTGAATAACGGCTGTCGCCTCGCGCAGGCAGTAAGTCCTGCTGACATAGACGGTGTCGGTGTCGCGATCCCACACCAGCTCAACCGCCGCAAACGGATGATCCCAGCCGAAATCCATGCCGCCAATGCGCGGCCAATGCCTGGGAAACTCGCGGTGCTCAATAGCGAGCGTCTCTTCCTTCACGGGGAAGATGCGACCGCTGCCGAGAACCGGAACACCTCTGGTGCGCGCCTCGCGTTCGTGCGGTGCATAGGAGGCCACGATCCGCGCCTTGTCCACCTCGGAAAAGTGCGGCGCGTCGTCAATCGTCGCACAAATCACGGCGCGGTCAGGATGCGATGCGCTGCTGCTCGAAAGGAAGCGCTGGACGACAGCGCTCACCCCGAGCAGAGGAGTAAAGCACAGATATACGATCCCACCGGTTTCATTGGTTCGCGTCAGTCCTTCGCTGTAGATGCCTTCGTCGGGCTCCTCATCGAAATAGACAACTTCCAGCGCGGCGCCCTGCCACTTCTCCCGGCCACGCTCGTAGCTCTTGAATTGAAGCGACGAGAGGCCGCCGCTGATGTGTCGGACGTTGACGGTATCGATTGCGGCCGGGATACCGCGCGATGTAGCAATGCCAGCGATGGCAGCCTTGGGGACCATCCCCGTGCCCCATTCGGATTCCCGAAACGGCGGCCCGATCAGCTTCTCTTGCAGGACGTCGCGTGTCGTCTCTGCGGTGACGCCGGCAGCCCACGCTCGCACCGGCTTGTCAAAGCGCTTGCCATTCCACCACTGCGGATAATCGCCGGTGAGGTGAAACGCTAGCTCAGCCGCACCGCACATTGTTTTGCCGAAACGGTTTGCACACATGAGCAGGCGCTCGCGGTGCTTGGCGCCGGCTTCATGAAAAGCGGCCTGCTTGGGATATGGGCGATAATGCGCAAGCCTGTTCTCAGCCGCACGCTGCGCCTTCACCGCTTCCAGCCGAGTTATGGCGGCCTCGACCTGTTCCGGCGGCAAGCTGTCAATGTCGAGGTTCAGGCTCATTGCCAACCCCATCAGCGTCGGGCGATGCCAGCAGCGCCGGTGCTGTGCGCGCCTCGATCATGCGCTGACGCAGCGCCACGAGAAGCTCGTCGATCTGTTCGTCGTCCAGGTCCGACGTGATGTTCTCGAAAATGAACTCGCGCGGTAGCACGCTGGCGGTAAGACGGAGATATTCGCCGGGCTTTTCTTTGTAGAGCGTTTCCAGTGCCTCTGCACCTTTGCACAGCTTGCTGCCTGGTGCCGCCGGCTCGCACCAATGGCGCAAAATATCTTCGAAGACTTGAGCCGCAAGCCTGTTGCGCGCGCCCTTCGGCCGGCCGCCACTATGACCTAACTGAAATTGACCTTTGGTGTTACGCATCGATCACCCATCCGGCTCACTTTTCCCGTTTGCCTGACTGCGCGCAGCGAGCGGCCACGTCGCCACACCGCCAATGAGCGATATGAAGTCGCGGCTTTTCACTGCCGTACCTCCCGTGCTTCCGACAGGAAAGATAGCACACCTTGGTACGGCAGGAGACTGCTGCGCTGCGGGATTTCAACCTGGTTTATGACTGCTGCGGGTCACTCGCGTCGATTGGGCGTCTGATACCAGTCCGCTTGTCCTCAAATTTCGGACATGCCAAGCCGTAGTCACATTCGTCGCGATGTGCCACTATGCAGGCATCGCTGTGCCGGCGGGATGGCGGATACGCAAGCGTGCCGCCTTATCACCCCATCGCCAACCACCTTCTTCAGACGGGACGCAGCGACGTGCCTAATACCGCATAAACTCTCTTATCACCCCACCAACCCTTCGCGGAGGTCGAGATGGCTAAGAAGCAAACGCGCTCAAGGGCTGAGCAAACGCGCTCAAGTGCTGACCGGCTAACGCATCCGCTTCTCGAGAAACTCGGCCCCATACCGGCTGCTCAAGCCGAGCTTTTCGCGTACAGTGTGAAGGTCGTCTGCGGTAAACAGACCGAGACAAACTGTTGTTGTGTCGCAGGCGCCAGGCCGGGCGTGTACGCGACCGAGGTCAACATTCAAAATCTAAACCTCGTGCCCGCGACGGTGTTGAAGATTGTCGTACCCCTGATCAACTCTGGCGCCGTTGTCGCGCGTGAGCCCAACGTCGCCGACCCCCTCAAGATTCCTGCACGCGCGATCGAGGAGGCCGTCAAACTTCCCCCGCTGGGGGCGACGATGGACGATTGTTGCCGCATCGCGGAGCTGCTGCTGGGCGCGCCCCCGAGCGGAGACACCGGGCTCACCATCGCCCTCCTGACCGTCCTGAGCCTGGTCGAGCTGTCCGTCTCCGCGGTCTACACGGCGAACCCTCTGAGCGGAGACGGCATCAGCATCGACGTCGAGTACGTTCCGTCGCGACGACTGGGACTTCGTGGCCAGGGTTAGTAACGGCACTCGGCTACGACAAAAGTTCCCCACACGAGTGTCGCTCGGCCGGATCGATGACGGCCCATGGGGGACTTGCCAGCCGCATCGGCGCGCACGCCCATGAGGTTGAGTGCCGCGGGCAGCGGATCGTCACCGCTTGTCAAACGCTATTCAAGTCACCGTGAAAGGCCAAACGCCGCGGTCGAGATAAGTCCCAACGTCGTGCCAGTTGAATTGCATGAGGCACGTATTGCCGATGTAATTGGTCTTTTGGACGCCGGCCGGAACCTGCATGGCGAAATTAATTGTGAGAGACGTTGACGGATCGATCGAAGCTCCGGGGAACGCCGGCTCGGTCAGGCGCGGAAAGCGCGTATCGACATTCTGCAGGAACATGCCGACTACCGGATCGACATTGCCAGATCCGACAAAGGCATGGGCGAACAGCCAGATTGCCGCCGTCGGGTCGGGATTCCAGATCCCGACATTGTAGTTGATCGTTCCTCCCGGGGGCGCCGAACCGCTCCATCCCTGGAAGATAATCATAGGAGATTTCACGCGCTTGAGCTTCTTCTCGATATCCTCCGGTTTCACCTCCGTGAAGTTTTGGCCTCGGTGGCGGCCCTTCTCCTTCTCGATAGCTTCCTGAATTCTTTTGATCTGTTGTTTGATCTGGGCGGCGGTGAACTTGGGCATTGCTGTACTCCCTATTCGCGTAGAACTGGAGGTGGTGTTGTCCTATTTTGACGCACTCATCCCATCGGTAGCTATCAACGAAATCCTGGCTCTTTACTTGGCGGATGAATGGTCAAAATCAGATATGGGGAGATTTCACGCGCTTGAGCTTCTTCTCGATATCCTCCGGTTTCACCTCCGTGAAGTTTTGGCCTCGGTGGCGGCCCTTCTCCTTCTCGATAGCTTCCTGAATTCTTTTGATCTGCTGCTTGATCTGGGCGTCGGTGAACTTGGGCATTGCCGTACTCCCTCTCATCCCCCGTTCACGCACCACTGGGGAAGTGGTATTGTTCCATCGAGGCTCGTAAGAGAACGCAGGAGTACCGAGCGAAAGCTACTCAGGGCATCGATCCGCGCCATCAGCTGGATCCGGATACCCCGATGGTGGCCTCTACAAGCACGTAGTGGCGCAGTTCATCGAGCAGTACGCAAAGCCGAAGCAAAGATCGTGGGATGACACCGAGCGCGAGCCGGCGGCCGTGGCGATATGATGATCGCGCTCAGTCTGGGCCTGTGCAAGCCTTTTTTGACGGTGTCGTCCTGCGATTGCCGCGTGTCAATCGCGACCGGGACGAGCAAGCTTCAGGTCCAGTCACTTCCGCTATGCCCCGAAAGCGACCGATCGCCGTTTTAGGACTGCATGTCGTGAAGGTGCCAATTCCCGACGTGAGCAGGTGCAGCGATATGCGTATGCAGAAGCCAATTATTCGATCACCTCGTCGGCGCGAGCGAGCAGCGTGGCCGGCAGGTCGAGGCCGAGCGCCTTCGCGGTTTTGACGTTGATCACCAATTGAAATCGCGTCGGCTGCTCGACCGGCAAGTCGGCGGGCCTGGCACCCTTGAGGATCTTGTCGACGAGGCTCGCCGCATGCCGGAACTCGTCCGGAATGCTCGGCGCATAGCCCATGAGCCCACCGAGCCTCGGAAACTCGATGAAGTTGCAGATCGCAGGCAATCGGCGCAATGCGATCAAGTCCACCATGCGCTTGAGCTGGATGAAGAAGGCCGGATCCGCGATGAACAGCACGCCGTCGGATCGCCGCTCAACGATCGCGGCAAAGACACCGTCGAGCTCACCTGCGCCCCGCACCTCCAGCGGATCAACCTGGAGCGACAGCGAGCGGCCGGCGGCCTCGACGGCCTGCAGCGCGGGCTGGTGCGACGAGTTGGTCGGATTCCAGAGGACAGCGAGGCGGGCGAGCGACGGAATGGCCTCCTTGAGCAGCTCCACGTGCTTGGCGCTCATCTCCGATATCATCCGCGTCGTTCCGGTCAGGTTTGCGCCGGGATGCGCGAGAATTCGCCACGACTCCGCTCGCCAGCGGATCACCCATCGCCACGAACACGATAGGAATCGTCTGCGTGGCGCCCTTGGCTGCCAAGGTGGCCTGCGGGGCCAGCGCCACGATGACGTCGGTCTGCAGGCGGACGAGCTCCACGGCGAGCTCGGGCAGCCGGTCGAGCTTGCCTTCGGCCCAGCGGAACTCGAAACCGATGTTGCGGCCCTCGACATAGCCGAAGTCCTGCAGCCCCTGGCGCATGAACTCGAACGTTGCCGGCGGATTGGGCCACAAGACGCCGATGCGCGGAATCTTCCTCGCCTGCTGCGCCCGCGCCGCGAACGGCCACGCTGCCGTACCGCCGAGCAGCGTGATGAACTCGCGTCGTTTCAATTGATCGAATTGCATTCGGTCCCCTGCCAGCCAGGGCCGCATTGCAAGGATATCGAATTGGCGAGGATTAGTCAGCGGGTATCGGAGCGACTGTACAATCTGTTAGCCGTTGCGCGAGGGCGGCCGATGTCTCAAGTGGGTCAAAATGCGAAAATCTCGCAATGAGTATATGTCGGCCTAGCCGACATTGCTCGGCGCGGTTGGCACGAGCAGAAGAGTGCGCCATAAGCCGACATTGACTTTGTGTCGGCTTCGTCCTCCTAAGCGGCCGCACATGATTGCGCTCCCGTTAGCCCAAGCACGTTAGCGTCTCCAGCTGGTCAATCCGCTCAGCCGTCACCGTCAACTGGCACAGTCCCGACCTCAGTAGTGACTGGGGATGGGATGGCCCGCGCCCAGACCTTCAATAGCACCCTTTGGCCGCGGCTGCGCCTTGGGGATCTTCGGTAGGTCCATGCCGACTTTCTTGTAGGGGATGCTGTCGAGCAGATGGCGGATTAAGTTCAACCGGGCGCGGCGCTTATCGTCGGCGGGGACGATGTGCCAGGGCGCCTCCGCCGTGTGCGTGGCCTTGATCATGCGCTGGTACGCCGCCGTGTAGTCCCACCAACGCCGCACCGATTCGGTGTCCATCGGGCTCAGCTTCCAGTGCTTGACCGGGTCGTCAATCCTGGCCGCGAACCGTCGCCGCTGCTCATCCTGACTAACATCGAGAAAGTACTTGCGCAGGATGATGCCATTCTTGACGATCATCTCCCGCTCAACCACGGGGGCCAGCTCCAGGAACCGCTCATACTGCTCGTCGCTGCAGAAGCCCATCACGCGCTCGACCCCAGCCCGATTATACCACGAGCGGTCGAAGAGGATGATCTCGCCCGCCGCTGGGAACTGCGCCACGTAACGCTGCAGGTAGACCTGCGTCTTCTGGCGGTCAGAGGGTGCGGGCAACGCCACGTGCCGGTAAACTCGCGGGCTTGTAAGTGCGGTGATCCGGCTGATCACGCCGCCCTTGCCCGCTGTGTCCCGGCCTTCGAAGACCACGATAATGCGTGCTCTTTTGGCTTGGACCCAAGTTTGCAGGCGGACAAGCTCGACCTGTAGCTTCGCAAGCTCCTTCTCGAATTCCTTGCGGCTCATCTTACTGGACGGGGCCGCCGCTTTGGCTGCCTCGTGCTTTTTTTGCCTGTTTTTTCCCAACTGGACACGCTCCCTACCCGATGCGACAGTCTGGCAACAGTCCGATGATCTTACAAGTCGAGCTGAGTTGCTTGACATAAGCTGACATTGCGTCATTCATTCGATCACCTCGTCGGGGCGGGCGAGCAGTGTCGGTGGGACGGTGAGGCCGAGCGCCTTTGCGGTCTTGAGGTTGATTACAAGTTCAAATCTGGTCGGTAGTTGAACAGGCAGATCGGCTGGCTTCTCGCCCTTGAGAATGCGGCCCGTGTAAACGCCCATTTGACGGACCAAATCCGCTTCGACCGGCTCATAGCTGATGAGGCCGCCCGCCTTAACGGCTTCCTTGCTCGGGAACATCGCTGGTATCGCATGGCGGACCGCTAGCGCGGCGACTTGATCAACGTGGCTGCGGAACAAGGGGTCCACGGTCACCATAACCGCGTCCACCCGCTGTTGCGCCATTTTGGCAAAGGCTGGCTCGATATCGCTTTGACGGCTCGCATCCACCACCTCCAAGCGCAACCCGAGAGAACGCGCGGCATTCCGCGGCAAACTCGGGTTTCCGACGATTGCGCGGTAGCTGGAGTTGAACAGCACTGCGATCGACGTGGCGGCGGGCACCATTTCGTGCAGCAACTCCAAACGTTTCTCGCCCGTCTCGCTAAAGAGACCCGCAACCCCCGTCATGTTTCCGCCGGGCCGTGCAAGGCTGGCCACGAGGCCAATTTGCACAGGATCGAAGCCGACGTAAAAGAGGATGGGAATCGTTTGCGTCGCCGCTTTGGCGGCAAGCGCTGCCGGCGCACCAGCCGCGACAATCACAGCCACATTGAGCCGAACCAGATCAGCAGCCAGAGCTGGCAGCCTGTCGACGCGATCCTCTGCCCAACGAGTTCTCGATCGCCACGTTTCGGCCTTCGACGTAGCCGGTTTCAGCAAGGCCGCGGAGAAAGGCATCACCACCTTCGGGCTTCCTTGTCGAAGGCTGCAGAATTCCGATAACCGGTAAAGCGTTCTGCTGCGCTCTGGTTGCGAGAGGCCACGACGCTGCGCCGCCGAGTAGCGTGATGAAATCGCGCCGCCTCATGGGGCTTTCCCTCCTGCCGAGCCTCCGGGCGCGCTGACGTTATCACATTCGGGGGCGACGCCCGTTGTGCATCACAGCAATCTGGCGGCCAATGTCTCGGTTGGGTCAATCGCGCCGGATCGACCCGCTCGCGACGCTCGCGGCAGGTCCGCTATGGCTCCGATAGCGACCAGATTTGGTGCGTCGCAATGAACTGTCGCAAGGTGCCAACAACGGCCGTGAGCGGGTGCAACAAATGACCCGCGCGGTTATTCGATCACCTCGTCGGCAAGCGCGAGCAGCGTCGGCGGGATTTCGAGGCCGAGCGCCTTAGCGGCCTTGAGATTGATGACCAGCTCGAATTTGCTCGCCTGTACGATCGGCAAGTCCGCAGGCTTTGTACCCTTGAGTATGCGGCCGGCATAGACGCCGATCTGCCGATGCGCATCTGTCAGGCTCGATCCGTAGCCAGCCCGCCGGCTTCGACGCTTTCACGCGACGAATATATCGCAGGGACTGGCGTCGCCCCCTTAAACTGTTGCTGAAAAATCATTCGATCATTTCGGTGACGCGCACCAAAAACGGTTCGGGGATGGTTAAGCCGAGTGCTTTCGCGGTCGTGTTGTTGAAGACCAGATCGAACTTGAGCGGCTGCTCGACGGGGATATCGGCGGGCTTCGAGCCACGAAGAATCTTGTCGACGTAATCGCCTGAACGTCGGAACAAGTCCGGGAAGTTCGGCCCGTAGGACATCAGGCCCCCAGCTAGAACATGCTCTCGAAATGCATGCATGGTTGGCAATCTGGCGCTGGCCGCCAACGTGTTGATGCGAACCCGCTGCGTGGTGAGGAGGGGATCACTGCAAACATACAGCGCATCGGCAGCGCCTTTGGCCGCTTCGATGCTTGGGATGATATCCTCGGCCTTCATGACTTCGAGCCTGAATGCATCAAGGCCGAGCTGGATCGCCGCCGCCTGGACCCGCTCCATTTCCAACCTGATGAGAGGGCTATTGGCATTGCCAAGGACAGCCACTCGATTGAGAGCAGGTACGACTTCACGCAACAGTTCAAGTCTGAGGCCCCCAAGATCGGTCTGCATGTTCGATAGACCGGTGACATTGCCGCCCGGGCGCGCCAGGCTGGCGACCAGCCCGGTCCCGACCGGGTCTCCAGCCGAAGCAAAAACTATCGGGATTGTCGACGTCGCTTTCTTGACGGACATGGTAGCCGTGGTGCCTGCCGTGACGATGACATCGACCCTGCGCTGAGCAAATTCGGCCGCGAACGCGGCATAACGATCATCCCGCCCTTCCGCCCAGCGATATTCGATTGCGATGTCGCGGCCATCGATCCAGCCGAGCTCACGCAGGCGCTGCAGAAAAGCCCGGACGAATGGACCCCAGATCGTCGGCGTGGTCGCACCCAAGAATCCAATCGTGGGCGACTTGCCCGGCTTTGCGACTGACTGACGGCGCAGGGCCCGACCGCATACTGAAAGGCGAAAAGCCAGGGGACCTGCCGATCCAGAGACTGCGAGAGCAACAGGCCTACGAGCCGCGGGATAGCCGGCTGCTGCTGCGCCCGCGCCGCGAGCGGCCACGCCGCCGCCGCGCCGCCGAGCAACGTGATGAAATCGCGCCGTTTCACTGCCCGATGCCTCCGTGCTTCCGACTGAAAGGATAGCACAACTTAGTGCGGTAGGGGTTGCTGCGCTGCGGGATTTCGAACCAGCTCATGACCGCAGTGGGTCAATCGCGCCGGATCGACCCGCTCGCGACGCTCGCGGCAGGTCCGCTATGGCTCCGATTGCGACCAGATTTGGTGCGTCGCAATGAACTGTCGCAAGGTGCCATAAGCGGTCGTGAGCAGATGCAGCAATAGTCTGCAGAAGTCAGGCTTACTCGATCACCTCGTCGGCGGTGGCGAGCAGCGACGGCGGCACCTCGATGCCGAGCGCGCGGGCGGTGACCAAGTTGATGACCATGTCGAATTTTGTCGGCTGCGCAACCGGCAGGTCGGCCGGTTTCTCGCCTTTGAGGATGCGGCCGGTATAGATGCCGGTGAGCTCGTGTATGTTGCTAAGGCTCGTTCCGTAACTGACCAGTCCGGCAAATTCGCGCGCAAAATAGACGGTAGGTAGCGCGTGACGCGCCGCCAGGGTGACGATCAATGCGCGACGATTGAAAAAGAACGGGTCGACGGTGACCAGCAATGCGGCGCCGGGCTTTTGGGAGAGATTTGCGAACGCCGCCTCGATATCGCGATCGATATAACCGGCGTAAAGGATTTCGACAGGAACCCCCAGGGTTGGAACGCTCGCATGTATGTCCTTGACAATGGAGTCCGTCATCGCAGCGTTGGGACTGACGAGCGCGACGAAACGGGCCGCTTTCGGCGCCAGCTCACGCAATAGTCCGAGCCGCTTCGCGGTGAGCTCCACGTTGAGGCTTTTGACTCCTGTGATATTGCCGCCCGGCCGGTTGAGACTGTCGACGAGACCCAATGCGACCGGGTCGGAGCCGGTTCCGAACACAATCGGAATGCTTGAAGTCGCGGCTTTGGCTGCGAGCGCCCCCGCGGTGCTGGCGGGCGCGGCGATTACCGCCACCTGTCGGCGAACCAGATCGGCCGCCAATTCCGGCATTCGATCTTCGCGCCCTCCAGCCCAGCGGAACTCGATCGCCACGTTGCGGCCATCGACGTAGCCAGTTTCGCTCAGGCCTTTGCGGAATGCTTCAAGCCATTTGACGCTCACCTGCGCCGAACTGGAGCCAAGGAACCCGATCACGGGCACTGCTGGCTGCTGCGCGCGCACGGCGAGCGGCCCCGCGGCCGCAACACCGCCGCCCAGCAAGATGACGAATTCGCGCCGTCGTATGCCTGACACGAGGGCTCCCCCTCGCAGTCGGTCCGCCGCACCCTCAGCCTACCACCGACCAGGTGGCAGGTCCCTGTGGCAGGCCTGAAATGTTCTTAATCGAGGTGCTGCGGTGCACCGCCCCACTCGGGCCGATGGCCGGTCAAGGTCATTCACGTCGCTCCGACGGGCAGCAAGGCTTCGCCGAATGTCCGCTATGCCTTCAATAGCGAGCGAATCTGTGCGTTGCAATGAACTGACGCGCCTTGCACCGGCTACTCGATCACCTCATCGGCGCGAGCCAGCAATGCCGGCGGCACGATGAGGCCGAGCGCGCCGGCTGTCACAAGATTGATGACGAGCTCGAACTTGGTCGACTGCACGACCGGCAGGTCCGCGGGCCTCGCACCCTTGAGGATGCGGCCCGCGTAGAAGCCGACCTGCCGAAACGCGTCCGTCAGGCTCGTTCCATAGCTCATCAGGCCGCCGGCCTCCACGTACTCGCGCACGATATAGATGGCTGGAATTGCATGCCGCGTCGCCAGCGTGGCAAGCTGAAGACGTCGGGTGAAGAAGAGCAAGTCGGAGCTGACCAAGAGCGCCTCGACGCGGTTGCTGACGAGTGTCGCGAATGCAGCCGTGATTTCACCGCTGGTGCCGGCGTTGACGACCTGAATTTGCAGCCCCATGGCGCGAGCGGCCTCTCCAACGTCTCGCGTGAACTGAACAACAATAGGCGAGGCTGGATTGACGAGCACAGCCATTCGAGTGGCTCCGGGGATAAGCTCGCGCACCAGGCCGAGTTGCTTTGCCCCCAATTCACCGATGAGGAAGTTCACGCCGGTAATGTTGCCGCTTGGCCGGGCGAGGCTGGCGACAAGACCAAGCCCGACCGGGTCCTCGCCGACGGCGATGACGACGGGGATCGTCGTGGTCGACGCCTTGGCCGCCAGCGCCGATGGCTCTCCGGTCGCGACCAGCAAGGCGACCTGCCGGCGAACCAATTCCGCCGCTAAAGCGGGCAATCGATCGATCTGATTCTCAGCCCAGCGATAGACGATCGCTACGTTCTCGCCCTCGACGAGGCCTGTGCCCTTGAGGCCCGAGCGAAACGCGCGCAGACGGTCCGCAAAGGCGTCAGGCGATGCGCCGCCGAGGAACCCGATCACCGGCATCGCCGGCTGCTGCGCGCGCCCTGCCACCGGCCACGCGACCGCCGCGCCGCCGAGCAGGGCGATGAACTCGCGTCGGTTCATTCGATCACCTCGTCGGCGATGGCGAGCAGAGACGGCGGCACGTTGAGGCCGAGCATCCTGGCGGTCTCGGCGTTGATGACCAGTTCGAACTTTGAGGACTGCACGACCGGCAGGTCTGCCGGCTTGGCCCCCTTGAGAATTTTGCCAACGTACAAGCCGACCTGTTGCCATGCGTCAGCATTGTTCGCTCCGTAGCTGATCAACCCACCGACTTCGACATGCTCCCGCTGCGCATAGATGGCGGGGAGCGCGTGGCGGGCGGCCAATTGCGCCAACTGGACACGCCGCCCATTGAAGAAGGGGCCGGGACCGACAAAGAGGGCGTCAGGTCGATCGCGAACGATGGTGTCGAAAGCTTCATTGATGCCGCTGCTGGTACTGGCATTGAGGACCTGGATTTGCAGGTTCATAGCGCGAGCGGCCGAATCCACATCTTGCAATGAAGACTCTGTAATCTCTGGGGTGGCCGGATTAAAGAGCGTCGCCACTCGTATGACGGCGGGCACCAATGCGCGCAACAACTCCAGCCGCTTTGCTGCCAACTCAGCTGTCAAAAAGTTGACGCCGGTAAGATTGCCGCCTGGCCGAGCCAAGCTTGCCACAAGACCGTTCCTGACCGGATCACCTCCGACATTAAACGCAATGGGGACCGTGGCGGTTGCCGTCTTCGCTGCAAGTGCAGCCTGGTACTCATGGCGGCGATCACCGACACGCGCCGCCGAAGCAGGTCCGCAGCCAGCCCTGGAAGCCGGTCGGTCTGGTTCTCGGCCCAGCGATACTCGATCGCAACGTTCTCGCCCTCAACGTAGCCCATCTCCTTTAGTCCCTGGCGAAACCCGCGCAACGGTCCCGGGAACCCATCAGCGGACTGGCTGTTGAGAAATCCGATCACCGGCATCGCCGGCTGCTGCTGCGCGCGTGCCGCGAGCGGCCACACGGCTACCGCACCGCCGAGCAGCGTGATGAATTCGCGCCGTCGCACGTCGAGCATCGGGACCCCTCCGGAACCCGCTGTGCCAGCTTACCGCACGTTCAGCCTGCCGCGGAAACACTGGCAGGTCCTTGGGCCTGGCCTGAATCGTTCTGAATCGAGGCAAGGAGTTGCAGCGCCATTCAGCACGATTCAGGCTTGCTTAAGTACCTAACGCGTGGTGTGGGTCATAGTCCCGATTCTGACGATGCGGTGCTTGAAGGGGAGGAGACGTGACAATGTCAACTTGCTGGGCATGTGGTGGAGCGTCCCGGTCTTGGGCTCGCATTTGCGAGGTGTGCGGCAGCGGTGAAGCTGTGGCGACCACATTTGAGAAGATGGAAGCATTCAAGCGAGATTATTGGCGCGATTTAGCAGGGCAGTTTAGCCATCCGTTGCGCAGTGGAGTGGGTTATTTCGTTCCGGCTATCGCCAATCCTCTTTTGCTTCGCGTTTAACTGCGGTTCTTTTCCACGGCGGCGCGGAGGCGCGAATTTCGCTCCACGCCCACTATCGCGCTTGCCGAGGTCGGCAGGCTACAGGTTTGCGAGGTGCCGCTATGAAAAGCCTGATAGCTGGAACTCTAATCCTCTTCGTAACCATCATCCTGGTCGCGGTGGCGATTATTCGCCATGTGAATCATAAGCAAGATGCGCTATGGTGCCACGATCATGGGTACGCGAACTACGCAACGAAAGACGGGTTTTGCGTCGGAGCAGGCGGAAAACTCGTCAAAGTCGGAGCTGATGGACAATTCACCAAGGCTGCCAGCGATAACAGAGAGTTCTAGCGCCCTGGCACATCGCGTCATTTCGGTGCGATGCGGAATTTGGTCGCTATCGGGGCAAAGATGGGGTAATCGGCCGGCAGCTTGTGGATAGCTGAAGATTTTGGGTGCTGCGCTTCAGGCTGATGGTGAAACGAGGTCCGTGAACACGGCCTCAAGCATCAGAAGGAGAAGCGCAGCATGGACCATTTT
Source organism: uncultured Alphaproteobacteria bacterium (assembly GCA_963758945.1). Taxonomy (GTDB): domain Bacteria; phylum Pseudomonadota; class Alphaproteobacteria; order Rhizobiales; family Xanthobacteraceae; genus VAZQ01. The sequence continues at coordinate 14,667 of CAVWXY010000010.1, forward strand.
GCTGGACTGGACGTTTCGGTCAAGGAGACGAGCATCTGCATTGTGGATGACGCAGGCAAGATCATTCGGGAAGTAAAGGCGGCGAGCGAACCTGAAGCGTTGTTGGCGGTGCTGAAGAACCTGGCCTACCACTTCAAGCGAATTGGGTTGGAAGCTGGACCGCTGTCGCAATGGCTGTTCAGCGCTCTCGCCGAAGCAGGATTGCCTGTGATCTGCGTTGAGACGCGGCACATGCAAGCGGTGTTGAAGGCGCAGATCAACAAGACGGACCGCAACGATGCGCGCGGCATAGCGCAGATGATGCGGGCGGGGCTTTATCGTCCGGTGCATGTGAAGACGATACGCAGTCAGAAACTGCGGATGCTGCTGACACATCGCAAGCTGCTACAGTCGAAGGCGATCGCAATCGAGAATGACCTGCGCGCCACGTTGCGCAACTTCGGTCTTAAGGTCGGCGTAGTGGCAACGAGGAGATTCGAAGCGCGCATCAAGGAGTTGGTCGAGAATATTCCTGATCTGGCCACCCTGGTCGAACCGCTTCTTATTGTCCGGCGGGCGCTACGCGAACAGATCGTCATTCTGCATCGCCGCTTGCTGGCCATCGTCCGAGACGACGAGGTGTGCCGGCGGTTGATGACGACCCCAGGTGTCGGCCCCGTGGTGGCGTTGACCTATCGCGCAACCGTCGACGTGCCCGCTCGCTTCCGTAAATCCAAGGCCGTCGGGGCGGTATTTGGACTGACGTGCTGCAAGTATCAATCGGGCGAGGTCGATTACAGCGGCAGAATATCACGCTGCGGAGACGAGATGATGCGAGTCATGCTCTACGAAGCAGCTCAGAGCATGCTGCGTTCGAAGAGATGGTCCTGGCTCAAGGCCTGGGCGATGCAGATCGCCAGGCGCCGCGGGATGAAAAAGGCAATCGTCGCCCTGGCACGCCGGTTGGCGGTGATCATGCACCGCATCTGGGTTGACGGCACCGAGTTCCGCTGGACCAAGGAGGTCGCAGTGGCATGAGGGACGTGCAGGATCAATAGGAGGAAACTCGAGCTCCACCGAGCGGTGGAATGATGTGCGTTAGCTAAAACTTAATCTGACATGGGTGTCCTGGTTTCCCCGCAGCGAATCGCAAGCCGAGGCGGGGCGCGGAGCGGTCGGGGTGGCGAAGCGCCCCGCCTCGGCGATTGGAGGACACCATCATGACGACTGAACAGAAGATCATCCGAGCCAAGGTTGGACTGCTCGAGCTTGCCAAGCAGCTCGGCAACGTCAGCCAAGCCTGCAAGATCATGGGTTACAGCCGGGATAGCTTCTACCGGTTCAAGGAACTCCACGACACCGGCGGCGAGCTGGCGTTGCAGGAGATCAGCCGCAAGAAGCCTGTGCTGAAGAACCGGGTGCCGCAGGAGGTCGAAGACGCCATCGTTGCGCTCGCCATTGAGCAGCCGGCCTTCGGCCAAGTCCGCATCGCCAACGAATTGAGAAAACGTGGGCTTACGGTCTCTCCCGCCGGCGTGCGCTGCGTGTGGCTGCGTCACGACCTGGAGACCATGAAGAAACGGCTCAAAGCGCTGGAAGCCAAGAGCGCCCAGGAGGGCCTGGTGCTGACCGAGGCGCAGGTCGTCGCGTTGGAAAAGGCCAAGACCGAGAAGGAAGCCCATGGCGAGTTCGAGAGCGAGCATCCGGGCTACTGCGGCGCCCAGGATACGTTCTATGTCGGCAATCTAAAGGGCGTTGGGCGGGTCTACCAGCAGACCTTCATCGACACCTACGCCAAGGTCGCTTGCGCCAAGCTCTACGATCGCAAGACGCCGATCACAGCGGCTGATCTGCTGAACGACCGGGTGATTCCCTTCTTCGATAGCCATGACGTCAAGCTGCTGCGGGTATTGACCGACCGCGGTAGCGAGTACTGCGGCAATCCGGAGCGGCACGAGTACGAGCTCTATCTCGCGGTCGAGGACATCGATCACTCGCGCACCAAAACCAAGAGCCCGCAGACCAACGGCATCTGCGAGCGCTTCCACAAAACCGTGCTGAACGAGTTCTACCGTGTCGCGTTCCGCAAAAAGGTGTATCGTTCAATCGATGAGCTGCAGGCCGATCTCGATGGGTGGATTCGCGGATACAACGAGGCGAGACCACATCAAGGCCGCTGGTGCTTCGGCAAAACACCGATGCAGACATTCGTTGATGCAATGCCGATGACGAAGGAGAAGATGATCGCAGCCTAACGGCATCGGACACCAAAACCCGATCGCTCAACCAGGCACAGTCTGTCAGATCGAGTCTCGGCTAATACAAATGATGTCCCTCGCGGGACGATGGGTGAGGTGAGTTCGCATGTCCGCTTGGACCTACCGTTCTTCTAACGGCAAGGCCGCCCTAAAGATTGTTCCACCTTGTCCTCGGATCCCATGATGGAAGGGCCTTGGTGCCAATTCCGAAGAGAAGCGCGAGCCCGCGAGCGACATCGACACTGCAGCGGCGGATAGTCTGAAAGCGCTTGATCCCAAACGGCCGATTAGAGAAGCGGACATTGATCAGATCGTTGTCGCCGATCGCGATTTTATGAGTACGCGCCCGAGCTAGCGAAAATAGAGGGCGGCTATCGCAGCAGTGATTGAAACCGTCTCCACGAAATCTGCACGAAAACTAGAGCTTGTCTTCAAGGCTTTTGTCGCGGTTGCCGCTAGGTTGGCATCTGCTGCGGCAACTCTCCTTCAACGCGTTCACACCAGGCCTGCGCAAATCGTCATCGGTTATGAACCATAACCTGCGTGCCCCGCTCGAGCTGTTTATATCGGCAACTGGCAGATCGCGAATCGCGAGATCGGCCGCGCGTTCGGATTGCAATACTTCACGCGAACGCGATGCCGTGATCGTGATCTATTTCACAATCTCCAATTGCCCGATGGCTTACTTGTTCGGCCGCTGGCGATGGTCTTTCGCATGGCCGCCGTTCTGGAAATACCTGAACAGCTCAGGGAAGTCTGTATGCAACCAAGCCGTCTGAAGAAGAGCGCGAATGTTGCGGAGGCACCGCGGGGCAGGCCGCTGCAAAGACGACAGGCATGGATTGACATGCTCGCCTCCGGCGTCCTGCTGTGCCAGGTCGGCGCGGCGCCCGAAACGCCCGTTCGCGGCAAGCTAGGCGAAACGCGACTCGATGGGGGTTCTGTCGAGGAAAGCGTCGCGACCATACATGCGATATCACTTGGTGCGCAAAGCATCGCGGCGGATGGACCAGAAACGGTTGCGCTCCTGATCAACACCGGCGCCGGTATGCTGTGCCTACCTCAGCATGTGCGCACTACTGAGCTCTCAGTCGGCGACGAGACACCATGGGCCAATGCCGAACGTTTGAAATTTGCGGGTGAGCCGAACCGCGTCGGTCGCATGCTCTGCATTCAGGTTCCTCGCGATCTGGTGCGACGGCATATCGAGGACCGCACCGCGGTCGCGATCCCGGCGCGGTCGCGTGCGCTGGTTCTGGCGCGCAAGTACTTGGAACGCTTGCTATCGGCGGAAGGCGTTGAAGATGTGAGCCTTGCACAGCTCGCGTTCCTTCATCCGACGGATCTGGTGTCAGCCGCGCCCACCGGCATCGCGAACGAAATCGCGACCCAGCCGGTCGACAACCCCAGCTTCACGCCGCTTCGGCGGCAGAGCGATGTCGCATATCTGCGCCCGGTCGGATCGCATCGACCCGTGCCACGGATTAACTCGCGCGCCGCGATTTCGGCGGCGACGCTCGATGTGATGGCGATGCCGATCTTCATCCTCGACGCGAAAGGACATTGCATCGACACCAACGCGGCCGCCGATCGTCTGCTCGCGGCTACGAGGCTGATCCGGATCAGCGGCGGTGTTCTGGTCATTGCCGATCGGGACGCCCGCCGGGAAGTCGCGGACGCCGTCATGGCTGCTGCGGCCGGTGCTAACTCGCCGAGCAGGCGCGCGACCGTCGTGGCGTTGATGCTTGAAGAGAACCGCCGCTACGCGGCCGAGGTGATCCCCTTGTCCCGCGAGAGTGAGCGAAACGGGAGTCTCGCCGCCCTGCTGCTGCAGGAGATTGGAAAGCTGCAGCCGCTGCCCGACGAGATCCTAGTCAAGCTGTACGGTCTGACCCGCGCCGAGGCGCGGCTGGTGACGTTGCTCGCGCAGGATCTCAGCCTCGAGGATGCTGCCGCCGCGCTGGGCGTCGCCCGGACCACGGCGAAAACGCACCTTCAGCGCGTCTTCGAGAAAACCGGGACGAACCGCCAGCCGCAGGTGGTCAGGCTCGCCCTGTGGGCCTTCGCCGCCGCACCGACCAGACAGGTGCTTCGCACCCTCCCAGGATGAGGCGGAATTTGCGTAGAATTCTGTTCCTCACCCTGAAGAGCACGCGCAGCGCGCGTCTCGAAGGGTGAGGCCCGGGCACTGCGACAATCGAGCGCCGCGATCCGCGCATGTCCTCCATATGGCGGACGCGCGGCCGGCCTTCGACCGATACGATCCGCCAAACGAGCCGTGCGACTCGACCCGGGCCCAGGTGGTGGTCCGGATGAACTCTGCTGGAAGCCAACATGGCCTGGACCACGCTCGCATCGCGCCTGAACACTCTCCCCCATGTTCTGGCCGGCCCGGTGCTGCGGCGTGTGACGGCACAGTCGGTGACCGTGTGGGTCGCGGTCCGCCTGCCGGGATCGGTGGTCCTGACGGTGGTGGACGCGAGCGGCCACCAGATGATGTCGGACTCGCGCCATACCGTGACGCTCGGCACCAACCTGCATATCGTGGCCGTCACGGCCAAGACGCCGGCGCCCGTTCTGACCGAAGGCGTCGTCTATCGCTACGATATGACGTTCAACTTCGACGGCTTGCCGAGCGAGCCGCTGGAGGTGGCGACCGCCAACGCCAAGCTGGCCTACCTGTCCGTCGGGAAACCCGGGCCCACCTTCTGCCTGCCGCCGCAGGACATCAACCAGCTGCGACTGATCTGCGGCTCCTGCCGCATCCCGCACGGCAACGGCAAGGATGCATTCCCCATCGCCGACCAGCTCATCGGCAACGCCGCCGGCAACCCCGCCATGCGGCCGCACCAGCTGCTGCTCACCGGCGACCAGATCTATGCCGACGACGTGGCGCCGATCATGCTGATGATGCTGTCGGACGCCACCCATGTCCTGCTCGGCTGGGACGAAATTCTCCCCGTCGCGAGCGATCACGGCGGCCCGGCAACAGGGACGCGGCTGGTGCCCTATCTGCGGCGCGACATCCTGGACGCCGCGGGCTTCACCTCCGAGGACCTCGACGGCCATCTCATGTCGCTGGGCGAGTACCTGTGCATGTACCTGTTCGTCTGGTCGGACGTGCTGTGGCAGCCCGATGCACTGCCGACGTTCCAGGATCTGGTGAATACCGCCCATGGGCAAATCACCGACCTGGCCGCATTCGCACATTGGCTGGGCGATCGCACGAAGAACAACGACTCGGACGCGACCACAAAGCATGCGAAGCGGATCGAGCTATTCCGCGATTCGGTGTGGCAAGTGCGCCGACTGATGGCGAACGTCCCGAGCTACATGATCCTCGATGACCATGAGGTCACCGACGACTGGAACATGACGCGCGACTTCTGCAAGGGCGTCTATGGCAGCCCGCTCGGCCTGCGCGTCGTGCAGAATGCTCTCGCCGCCTACGCGCTGTGCCAGCACTGGGGGAACGTGCCCGAGCAGTTCGACGCCGCGACCCCGCCACCCGGTCAGACCCTGCTCGGCCTGCTCGATGGCACGAACGCCACGCGTTATGCGCAGCAGTCGGCGCAGATGCAGTCGCTGCTCGGCGTCCACGACGCCGCGACGCTCGAGGCCAGGCCCGACCACGGCGTGTTCCACGACGCGAACTCGCTGCTCTATGACTTCACCGTCGAGGGGCCGGGCCACCAGATCATCTTCACCGACACGCGCACATGGCGCTCGTTTCCCGGCACCGATGCCGGCAGCGTCCTGCTGCCCCCCGAGCAGCTCCAGCGGCAGATCGGACTCGCGCCCGACACCGGCAATCGCGCCCTGATCGTCGTCCTGTCGACCAACGCGCCGGCGGTGCAAGCGATCCGTTCCGCCGCGCGGCACGATACGATCTCCAACATGTTCGCGCACGTCCCCGACGTCTACGAGGCGTGGGAACTGCCATCGGTCGCGTTCGATCGTCTGTTCGCCAAGTTGAGCGGCAGGCTTCCGCTGGTGAATGGCCGCCGGACCGGATCCTTGATCCTGCTGTCCGGCGACGTGCATTTCAGCTTCGCCACCCGGCTGCTCTACAAGGCCACGACCCGGTACGAGGACTCCCAGCCGCAGGCGGTCACGTCGGTGATCGCCCAATTGGTGGCGAGCTCGTTCCGCAAGCAGACCGACAACACGCTCGGCTTCCACCGCGAAAGCTACGACTACCTTCCGCATTGGTACCTGCGCCCGCTGGTCCCCCGGCGCACGCCCGAGGGCTACGTCGGATGGAACGTCCCGCGCGACTCGGAGCACGCGGTGGGACAGATCGGCCATGAGGTTGCGGGGGCCTGGGTGCCGCTGCTGACGCTCAATCTCGATCAGCCGACCCATCAGGTCTCGCCCGACGGTTTCTTCTTCGCCGTTGCCGTCGATGGCACCACGCCGCCGGACTTCAGCTACCGCCTCGACTATATGCTGCCCACCAAGGACGGCATCCCGCCGGCGCAACCGCCGGCGATCCCGCCGCTTTCGCCGGGGGCCACGCCGGCACAGCGCCAGCAGGCCGCCGAGGCCTTCCATCTCGCGACCGGACAATACCGCCGCTACAATTCCAGCAGCCCCGCGGTGAGCAAGATCATCGGCGTCAACAACATGGGCGAGATCACCTTCGACTGGAGCAGCGATCCGAAGAAGCGGAAGGTCAATCACACCATTCGCTGGCGCAGCAGCAACGACGCCGGCGACAACAGCACCAGCAGCGAGCCCGACCCGGTGCAGTTCACCGACTACGTGGTGAGCCTCGACCCGGACGATGCCGATTTCCCTGAAATCACGCCGCGGGCCATGCCATGACGTCGTCGCTGTTCGATACGCTCTCGCACGGCCTTGCGGCGCTGCTGGCACCCATAAGCCGCGCGGTCGAGACTCCCGCATCGCTCAATGGTCTGCTGGCCGAGATTGGCGTCGTGCCGCAGCCCGGCACCGGCACCGACGCCCTGGTCACGGCCCTCAATGCCGTGGTGCTGGGGAAGAATCGGATCGAGGCCCTCGCCGCGCAGGACACGCCGTCGTTCGCCAGCATTGCGGCCGCCCTCGATGCCGCCGCGGACGCCTTCACGGCCTTACAGCACCTGGAACAGACCGGCCCGCTGAGCGGCCTGGAAGAGGTCGGCCGCGACCTGATCAACCTGCTGGTCGTTGCGTTCCTGGAGAGCCGCTGGCCGGTCACGCGCCACGTGGCGGCGCTGCTGACGCTGCTGGATCCGGCCGACGAGCAACAGGACCGGCCGCCGGTGATCCAGAACGGCAGGCTGGTTCGCGACAGCTACCGTCTCGACCGCTTCCATCTCGAGCGGCTTCCGCAGCTCTTGCGCGATCCGGTCGCAACGCTGCAAGCCCAGTACGGCAACAGCCTGCTCACCACGGCCGATGCGCACGCGATGGCCGACAAGTTGTTTCCCCGCCTGATGCGCCTGTTGCGGTCGCTCGGCGTGAGCTGTCGGTACGGCTTCGATCCTGACGACGCGGCCTTCCTCGGCGATGCCGGCCCGCTGATGGCGCATTCGCTCATCATCTACGTGGACGATCCCCTGAATGCTGTCGCACCCGAGGCCGGCCTTGTGCTGTCGCTGTCGGCGGCCGATCAGGGCGACCTCGGCCTGGTGATCTGTCCGTTCGGCACGATCGCGGTCCAGCAGACCGCGGGGCCATGGACGATCGGCTTCGATCTCACGGCCGGCGTCGACGTCGTCGCATGGGGACGGAACGGCCTGACCTTGCTGGCGAGCGCCGCCACCACCGAAGTGACGGGCCACCTCTCCGCAACGCTGCCGTCCGTCGACGGCGGGCCGGCCTTCGTGTTCGGTGAACCGGACGGCACGCGGCTCGAACTCGGGGCGCCGCAATTCACGGCCGCCGTCGATGCGACCGCGACCGGCATCGACGTGACGCTCTCGGCCGCGACCGGCAAGAGCGCGCTGGTGATCCATCCGGGCGACGGCGACGGCTTCATCAGCAGCATTCTGCCGGCCGACGGCGTCCGGGCCGAATTCGATCTCGGCCTGGCGTGGTCGAACAAGACCGGCCTGTCCCTGCACGGCGGCGCCGGGCTCGAGGCCACGCTGCCGATCAATCGCTCCGTCGGCGGCATCATCGCGTTGTCGAGCGCGCACCTGAGCCTGAAGACGCAGGACGGCAGCCTGACGGTCGAAACGTCGCTCACCGGCAGCCTGTCGATCGGCCCCGTGAAGGCCGTCGTCGATCGCATCGGACTCAGCACGGTCCTGACGTTTCCGCCGAGTGGTGGGAATCTCGGCGTCGCCAACCTCGATTTCGGCTTCAAGCCGCCGACCGGGATCGGCCTGTCCATCGACACGCAGGGCGTGATCAGCGGCGGCGGGTTCCTGTTCCACGATGCGGCGCAGGGGCTTTATGCCGGGGTGATGAAGCTGTCGCTCGCCGACGCCTTCACGGTGACGGCATTCGGCCTGATCGCCACCCGCATGCCCGACGGCAGCCCGGGCTACTCGCTGATCGTCTTCGTCACCGCCGAGGATTTTCGGCCGATCCCGCTCGGCATGGGCTTCACGCTCCAGGGCATCGGCGGCATGGTCGCCATCAACCGCACCTTCGACCAGGACGTGCTGCGCGCCGGCATGCAGAACGACACGCTCAAGACGCTGCTGTTCCCGCGCGATCCGGTCACCAATGCCCCCACCATCATCCGCTCGCTGGCCGCCGCCTTCCCGGCCAGGCGCGGCAGCTACCTGCTCGGCATCCTGGCCCGCATCGGCTGGTTCACGCCGACGCTGATCACGCTCGACCTGGCGCTGATCCTGGAGTTCGGCGCGCGCCGGCGCCTCCTCGTGCTCGGGCGCGTGAGCGCGCTCCTGCCCTCCCCCGACAACGACCTGGTGCGCATCAACCTCGACTCCATCGGCGTCCTCGACTTCGACCAGGATACGGCTTCCATCGACGCCATGCTGGTCGACTCGCGGCTGGCCAGGAAGTTCGTGCTGACCGGCGCGGCTGCGCTGCGCGCCGGCTGGGGCTCGGGCCCGCACCAGGGCTTCGTGCTGGCGGTGGGCGGCTTCAACCCGCACTTCGCGCCGCCCGCCGGCGTGCCGCCGCTCGCGCGCGTCGCCATCGCGCTGTCCTCCGGCAACAATCCGCGCCTGACCTGCGAGGCCTATTTCGCCATCACGGCTAACACCATCCAGTTCGGCGCCAACGCCTCGCTCTATGCCGAGGCCTATTCGTTCTCGATCTCGGGCGACATCGGTTTCGACGTGCTCATCACGCGCGCGCCGCTGCACTTCATCGCCGACTATCACGCCTCGGTGCAGCTCAAGTACGGTTCGCACAACCTGTTCAAGGTGTCGGTGGAGGGCTCGCTGGAAGGGCCGCGGCCGCTGCGCGTGAGCGGCAAGGCGACGTTCGAGATCTTCTGGTGCGACTTCTCGGTGCGCTTCGACAAGAAGCTGGTGGACGGCGAGGCGCCGCCGCCCCCGCCGGCGGTCGACGTCCTGGCCGAGCTCAACCGCGCGCTCTCGACCGCGCAGAGCTGGAGCACGCAGGCGCCGGCCAACCAGAGCCACGGCGTGGCGCTGCGCAAGCTGGCGCCCGGGACCGCGCTGGTGCTCGACCCGCTCGGCCGGCTCGCGATCAAGCAGGACGTGGTGCCGCTCGACACCGGGCGCGACATCGACATTTTTGGCGGCGCGCCGGTGAGCGGGGCGAAGCGCTTCGCCATCGCGGCGGTGCTCAACGCGATCGACCTCACCCAGGTGACGATGCTGCAGGCGCCGTTCGCGCCGGCGCAGTTCTTCAACATGAGCGACGACGACAAGATCGCGAGCCCGTCGTCCACGCAGATGGATGCCGGGCTGGTGGTCGGCAGTGACGACGCGGTGACCATCGATGCCGCTCAGCTGGTGGCGGCGCCGCTGGAATACGACTCCATCATCATCGACACGCTCACCGCCGACGTGCCGCCCAAGCAACCTGCGCCCTACGTGCTCCCCATCGGCCAGCTCGCCGTGCACGCCGCCACCGGCGCCGCCGCGCGCGCTCCGGTGCACAATGTCGGCCGCGCTCGTTTCCGCACGCCGGGCCTGCCGGCCGTCGCCATCGCCGAGCCGACCTGGGCGATCGCGCCGCTCGACGGCGGCCCGCCGGTTGCGGTCGCCCCTGCAATCAAGACCTGGACCGACTACCAGGGCACGCTCACCACGCTCAACCGCACCGCAGCTCGCTTCCAGCTCGTCCCCGCCGCCGCCCTCGCGGCATGAACACACGCGGCGTCAAGACACGCGGCCTGACAACACGCGGCGTGAACATTATCCGCAAGACGTCCACCATATGGCGGACGCGAGGCGCGACTTCGCGGCGTAGGGTCTCGGTGACGATGGACCGGACGCGGCTCTTGCATCCATGTCGGAGCCGCCACCAACGCGAGGCTGATCGTGACGCGACGGATCGACTGCGTAGACGTCTCGTCGATGAATGCGGTTGACTGGACCAAGATCGCGGACCACAACATCACGTTCGGCATCGTGCGGTTTCGCGAATTCAGCACGGTCGCCGCGCAGGACGATCCGCGCTTCCGCGAATGGTGGCCGGCGATGCGCAAGGCCGGCCTCATTCGCGGCGCGTTCCTGCTGCTCGATCCCAGCCGCAATGCATCGCGCGCCGACCTGGAGAGGGAGGCACAGCACTTCATCGACGCGATCGAATCGGTCGGCGGCCTTGAGCCCGGCGATCTGCCGCTCAGCGTCGACTACGAGCAGGTCGGACAGAATCCCCCCAACGTACAGGCTTGCCTCAACCAGCTCGCATGGCTGCTGCATCCGCTCGAAACCTATCTGCAGACCGCCATGCGGCGCCGGGACGCCAAGCCCATCATCTATACGGGACGAAACACCTGGATCAACGTCATCCGCGACCACGGGGCCGCCTTCGTTACCGATGACGCCAATGTCGCCGACCGGCTGACGATCGACTTCAGCACCTATCCGCTGTGGTGGGCATGGCTCGCCAACGATGCTCTGGACCCGATGAATGCCGCTCAGATCGCCACCATCCGCTCGCCCGTGGCGTGGCGCGCGACGCCGCCGAAGAGCATCATTCTGCAGTACTCGGGTCACGTCGAGATTCCCGGCCATGAAGCGGAGGACGGAAGCGTCATCGCGCAGATCGACACGGCCGGCCCGATCACGCTCTCCAATGACTTCACGCCGCTGCTGTCGCTCGCGCGCGTGGCGCCGCCGACCGCCGACATCGAGCTGACGCGCGTCACCGATCTGTCGGACCAGCCGCCCGACCAGGTCTTCAGCGTGCTGCTGATCGGCCAGGGTTTCTGGGCCGACGAGTTCGCGGATGTCGTTCAGCAGGGATTGTTCGGTCGATTCACGATGCCTGCCGGTCCGATGGACATGCCTGCGAACGTTCATGCCAGACAAGGTCTGGCCGACATCGCACCGCTGAACCTGCTCGCCGCCAACGCCGGACGCAACGCGTTCGCGTGCTATTACGACGCCGGCACGCACGCGGATGGCACCGGCCTATCGCTTCCTCTGCGCCAGGAGCGCGTCCGCGGCACGGGGCTCGATCCGATCACCGGCAATCCGGTCGCCGATCAAAATGGACCGGTCGACGCGCTGCGGATTCCGCATCAGGTGCTCGTGGCGCGGCAGACGGTGTCGCCCGGCCGCACGCTGGCCGAGTATCTGTCACGCCTCACCGTGCGGCTGTCCGACCGGACGATCCGCCGGGCGACCGAGTTCTGGCCCATCGGACAGAAGAGGACCGGGCCGAAGGGTGCGCTGATCGCGGTGCTGCGCCGCGCCCCCTTTGTGACGCACAACGCGGCCGGCTCCGCCCCCGACGATCCGCGGCCGGCGGAACTGTACCAGCTCGATCCGACGACCGACGACCCGGTGCCTTGCATCGCCGTGAACGTCGTCCCCGGCGGCGACTGGCCGCTGGTGCTCGCGCGCGCAATCGCCCAGAATCTCGCTGGCCTCGCCGATGAATACGAGCTCGAAGGCGCCGGCTTCGCGCAGCCGCCCGAAGGCGTGGCCAATCCGCTCGCGCCGAATGTGGTCGTGCTCGACGACGCTCGCCGCCAGGCGCTGGTCGGCGGCGGCGCCGTCACGCCGGCAACGGTGCCGCAGCCGTTCGCGGCCTGGTCGATTCCTGGCGCGACGGCCGTCGACTTCGTCGCGCATGCGGCCGCGGCGGCGAACCCGATTCCGGCATGGAACGGCGTGAGCCAGTCCTATGGCCTCGGCGACTTCCATCTGGTGGAGGGCGGCGCCGGGTTTCGCAGTCACGTCTTGCGCTGCGACAAGGATTGTCTCATGCGGCGCATCCCGGCGGCGATCGGCGATACGGTCGAGCCGGCAGGAACGCGTCCGCCGGCCCTGCCGATCCAGTCGACCATGCGGGTCCTCTGCAAGGCGTGCGAAGCCCGTCTCCGCAGCGTCATCACGTCACGCATCGATGTGAACCTGGAGCCGCGCGTCGAGATCGACACGCAGCGCAGACTCTTCGATTCGGTACGCTGGAGGGATCGGACCGACGTTGCGCTCACCTCCGAGCGATACACCAGCACGGCGACCACACTGGGCCCGCGCTGGTCCTGCTCCGGCGAATTTTCGGGAGGCAGCTTCCGCTTCACCGATATCGATCTGGCGAACGCCGATTACTGGGCGCAACTCTCGCCGCCGCACGTCGCGCACGTTCTCAAGAGCGTCGCGTTCGAGGGCTTCGAGCTCAAGTTCCGCGATGGAACGACCCGGACGCTGGCTCTCGCCGACGCCCTCGCCCAGGCGCAGTTTCCGCCTAAGTTCGCCGTGAGCCTGCAGGGCGACGCGAGCGGCGCGCATCAGTTCGGCGCGCGACTTGCGGTGTCCTGGCTGGTGCAGCACAGCCCCAATCACACCTGCATCGTCGACGCCGAGCTGTCGCTGGTGCTTGCCGGCATGAACAACGACATCGATCCCGCCGGGATCATGGTCGGATGCCGCCTCTACCCGCAGATTGCGATGCGCGTGCGCAGTGCGACTTCCGGCACCAATCCCGTCGACTCGCTGCGCGGCACCGTCACGCTGGTTGCGAACAATGCCGCGCCGTCGACCTTCACCCAGCCGTTCACCAACATCCTCAATAACCGGCTGAAGACCAGCCTGTTCTGCGAGAGCAACCGCGCGGCGGTCGACACGCGCAAGCGCTCCGCCCTGCGCACCACGCTGTTGCCGGGGATGGAACCGCTGCTGCCGGCGCCCTACTGGTCGGCGATCTACGACTACGCAAATGTCGACGTCGCCGCTTCCGTCCCCTTCATCGCCGTCAACGCCCGCGTCGACGGCGCGCCGGGAACCGGCGCGCGCGATCAGCCCAAGACCTGGCCGGCCGGACAGACGACATCGATCGAGGCCGTTCACAAGCTGCCGCGGCAAGGGGCTTATGACGCGCTCTGCATCCATCCCGACCTCGGCGCGGACGGCCAGGGCCGCCCGATCATCGGCGCGCCGATCTGCGCCGATTTCGGCCTGCACCTACATTGGCGCCGCGGCATGTCGTTTGCTGGCGGCCCGGCTCCGCGCAATGTTTTCCGCGGCTGGGGCGCCGGCCGCCTGGGACAGGGCGCGCATAGCGTCCTTGGCGCGCCGGTCGTGCCGCCCAATCAACGCGTCGCCATCGAGGTGACGCCGGCGGCAAATCAGTCGACCGTCACCGTCAAATACACCGCGACGGCGACGGAGATCGCGACCGGGCGCTGGAACGTGTTCCTCGAGCAGGGGCTCGCCTTCGCGTTTCAGTACGCCATCGAAGGGGCGGTGCCCTGGCAGATCCCGAGCCTCTCGTTCGGTCAACAGGCGTGGCTGGCCGCCGCCGTCGGCGCTGGCATGTTCGACGACGTGCGCAAGCAGCTCAAAGCGCTCGACGGCCAGCCCAACCCGCTCGATGCGGCGGTGCGCGCGCTGTGGTGGTCGATCATGCCGCGACTGAGCTTCTTCGATGCCGCACTCGATGGCTCGGCGGAGCAGCAGGTTCCTTCCGGTCCCTCCGACCCCGCCCTGGAACAATTGTGATGTGATGTCATCAGAACGCAAGATATTGTCGATAACGACCGCGCCTGTGATGCCGGACGCGCGACGGCCGGCGTCCGATGCGGAGGCGCGCTGATGACCGACTCGGTCATGCTCGGCGGCCTCGGCCAGGCGCTCATCGACGTGGTCGATCCGCTTCGGCGCGCGCTCGCCTCGCCCGACGCGTTCGAGGCGCTGATGCGCCGCCAGGGATGGAAGCCGCCGCCGACGCGCGAATACTTCGCCGTCGTGAGCGACGCGTTCAAGCTCGTCGGCGCCGTCGAAACCGCGATTGCCGGTATCCAGTCGCTGCTCGACGGCGACAGCTCCGATCCCGGCGCCCTGCTGGCGGCCATCGACGCGCTGGTCAAGGTCGTCGGCGACCTGCGCGCCATCCGGCGGCCCGCCGGGACGCTTCCTCCGCCCTTCGACACGGACGAGTTCTGGACCACGTTTCCGACCGACCTCGTCGCCTTCCTGTTCACGCGCTACATGGAAGTGGCGCAGCCGACATGGTTCGCGCCGCTTCACCTGCTCGGCGTGCTCGATGAAGAGGCCGTCGATCCGGCTGGCGCGCCGGGCCGGCTCGCCTTCACGCGCAGCAAGGTCGCGTGGGGCCGCCTCGTCACGTTGTTCTCGGATCCTGCGTCGCTTGCGCGCGACGTCTACGGCTGGGGCGGCACGTTCAAGCACGGCACGCTGCTCGGCCGGCTCGAGCGCGTGCTGCTCGCCTTCGGCATACCGGCCGGCCGCTACCAGCCGCACCGGTCGCTGGTCGATCAATATCATGGGGGCACTTTCCCGCCCGACGACGTGCGCGAATTGCGCATCCCGCTGGTCGAGGAGCGACGCCCGGGTTCGGGCTTCGTGCGGGCCGGCTTGCTCGTCCTGCCGATCCCGCCGGCGGGCACGCCAAATGCGGCGCCGACCGGCTTCTTCATCGGCCCATATGCCTATGGGCAGGCCGCCGCGCGCGTCGACCTCGCCGGCCCGCTGGCGCTCGAGCTCAAGGGCGGTCTCGAGAACGGCGGCAATGTCGGATTCGAAGTGCGGCCACAGTCCTTCGATGCGCATCTCGGAACGGCCGGAACCGATCTGAACCTCGAAGCGGCGCTCGCCATCGAGCCGCCGGCGCCTCTGCTGCTGCTCGGCAGCGAGGAGTCCCACCGGATCCAGATCGGCAAAAGCCGGCTCGGGCTGTCCCTGACCGGCCCGGCCACGTCGCCGGACCTCGGGCTCACCTTCGCGTTCGATTCCCTGTCCGTCATCTTCGATCCTTCCGACAGCGACAGCTTCGTCACCGAGCTGTTCGGCAATGACCCCAAGAGCGTCGAGGTGAGCGGCGGGCTGACGTGGTCGTCGAAAACGGGGTTGCATTGGACCGGCCAGGCGACGCTGAGCCTCGACATCCCGCTGCATGCTTCGATCGGACCGCTGACGATCCAGGAGCTCCGCCTCGCGATCGAGGCAGGCACCAGCGACGTCGCCTTGACGGCGGGCGTGACCGCCAGTGCGAAGATCGGTCCGGTCGAGGCAGCGGTCACGGATGTCGGCGTCAAGTTCGCGCTCGCTTCGGTGACGGCGCCTGCGCGCGGAACTTTCGGCGATCTCGACCTGCAGTTCGGCTTCAAGCCGCCGACCGGGATCGGCCTGTCCATCGACACGCAGGGCGTGATCAGCGGCGGCGGGTTCCTGTTCCACGATGCGGCGCAGGGGCTTTATGCCGGGGTGATGAAGCTGTCGCTCGCCGACGCCTTCACGGTGACGGCATTCGGCCTGATCGCCACCCGCATGCCCGACGGCAGCCCGGGCTACTCGCTGATCGTCTTCGTCACCGCCGAGGATTTTCGGCCGATCCCGCTCGGCATGGGCTTCACGCTCCAGGGCATCGGCGGCATGGTCGCCATCAACCGCACCTTCGACCAGGACGTGCTGCGCGCCGGCATGCAGAACGACACGCTCAAGACGCTGCTGTTCCCGCGCGATCCGGTCACCAATGCCCCCACCATCATCCGCTCGCTGGCCGCCGCCTTCCCGGCCAGGCGCGGCAGCTACCTGCTCGGCATCCTGGCCCGCATCGGCTGGTTCACGCCGACGCTGATCACGCTCGACCTGGCGCTGATCCTGGAGTTCGGCGCGCGCCGGCGCCTCCTCGTGCTCGGGCGCGTGAGCGCGCTCCTGCCCTCCCCCGACAACGACCTGGTGCGCATCAACCTCAACTCCATCGGCGTCCTCGACTTCGACCAGGATACGGCTTCCATCGACGCCATGCTGGTCGACTCGCGGCTGGCCAGGAAGTTCGTGCTGACCGGCGCGGCTGCGCTGCGCGCCGGCTGGGGCTCGGGCCCGCACCAGGGCTTCGTGCTGGCGGTGGGCGGCTTCAACCCGCACTTCGCGCCGCCCGCCGGCGTGCCGCCGCTCGCGCGCGTCGCCATCGCGCTGTCCTCCGGCAACAATCCGCGCCTGACCTGCGAGGCCTATTTCGCCATCACGGCTAACACCATCCAGTTCGGCGCCAACGCCTCGCTCTATGCCGAGGCCTATTCGTTCTCGATCTCGGGCGACATCGGTTTCGACGTGCTCATCACGCGCGCGCCGCTGCACTTCATCGCCGACTATCACGCCTCGGTGCAGCTCAAGTACGGTTCGCACAACCTGTTCAAGGTGTCGGTGGAGGGCTCGCTGGAAGGGCCGCGGCCGCTGCGCGTGAGCGGCAAGGCGACGTTCGAGATCTTCTGGTGCGACTTCTCGGTGCGCTTCGACAAGAAGCTGGTGGACGGCGAGGCGCCGCCGCCCCCGCCGGCGGTCGACGTCCTGGCCGAGCTCAACCGCGCGCTCTCGACCGCGCAGAGCTGGAGCACGCAGGCGCCGGCCAACCAGAGCCACGGCGTGGCGCTGCGCAAGCTGGCGCCCGGGACCGCGCTGGTGCTCGACCCGCTCGGCCGGCTCGCGATCAAGCAGGACGTGGTGCCGCTCGACACCGGGCGCGACATCGACATTTTTGGCGGCGCGCCGGTGAGCGGGGCGAAGCGCTTCGCCATCGCGGCGGTGCTCAACGCGATCGACCTCACCCAGGTGACGATGCTGCAGGCGCCGTTCGCGCCGGCGCAGTTCTTCAACATGAGCGACGACGACAAGATCGCGAGCCCGTCGTCCACGCAGATGGATGCCGGGCTGGTGGTCGGCAGTGACGACGCGGTGACCATCGATGCCGCTCAGCTGGTGGCGGCGCCGCTGGAATACGACTCCATCATCATCGACACGCTCACCGCCGACGTGCCGCCCAAGCAACCTGCGCCCTACGTGCTCCCCATCGGCCAGCTCGCCGTGCACGCCGCCACCGGCGCCGCCGCGCGCGCTCCGGTGCACAATGTCGGCCGCGCTCGTTTCCGCACGCCGGGCCTGCCGGCCGTCGCCATCGCCGAGCCGACCTGGGCGATCGCGCCGCTCGACGGCGGCCCGCCGGTTGCGGTCGCCCCTGCAATCAAGACCTGGACCGACTACCAGGGCACGCTCACCACGCTCAACCGCACCGCAGCTCGCTTCCAGCTCGTCCCCGCCGCCGCCCTCGCGGCATGAACACACGCGGCGTCAAGACACGCGGCCTGACAACACGCGGCGTGAACATTATCCGCAAGACGTCCACCATATGGCGGACGCGCCGCCCTTCCCGCCCCAGTAGTGTCCGGCCCGACGTCGCGCTGCGCAAGCCTGTGGGTCGGTTGATCCTCGCCGAGCGCCGCAACGTCGCTTGAGCGAGGTCTGTTCCCATGACGGACGTGACGGCGGCATCCCTCACCTTCCTGCCCTGGGTGCGCCAGGGCGTCGCGGCAGCCATCAACACACCCGACACGCTCGGCAAGCTGCGCGGCGTCATCGATCTCACCGCCGGCATCAAGGTCAACGGAGCGACCACGCCGTCGGTGACAATGCCCGTTCGCCTGCGCGGCCCGGCCGACGTGGTGGGCATCGACCCCAACCAGGTCATCCGGACCGATCCACATCCCGGCACCAGCGACTTCGAACCGAACTGCTTTCCCTGCGTCGAGTTCGACCGCGCCGACTTCCCGTGGCTGTTCACGCCGGCTTCCGCCGGCGCCAACGCCAAGCTGCGGCCATGGCTGTGCCTGGTGGTCGTGCGCAAGCAGGACGGCATCACGCTGACCACCACGCCGGATTCGCCGCTGCCGGTCCTGCAGATCGCCGCCTCGATCCTGCCGGCGAGCGAGCTGCCCGATCTCGGCGAGTGCTGGGCCTGGGCGCACGCCCAGGCGGCCGGCGACGACAGCAGCGAGGGAGCGGTGCGCAATGCGTTCAACGGATCGCCGGACCGGTCGCTCTCGCGCCTGATCTGTCCGCGCATCCTCGCGCCCAATACCGACTACATAGCGTGCGTGGTGCCGACCTTCGATTTCGGGCGCCGCGCCGGCCTCGGCATTGCCATTGCGGACAAGGAGCTCATCGTCGCCACCGCCCTCACGCCGGCATGGTCGGTGGCGCCGCTGCCGGCCGGGCAGACGCCGCAGCCTGTGGTGCTGCCGGTCTACTATCACTGGGAGTTCCGCACCGGAGTGGGCGGCGACTTCGCCTCGCTGGCGGCGCGCCTGCGGGCACGGCCGGCGCCGCCCGATCTCGGGCACCGGCCGTTTGCAATCGGCGCTCCCGGCTTCGACCTGCCGCAGGGCTTTCCGAGCGCGGCCACGCTCGCGGTCGAAGGCGCGCTGCGTGCGATGCTTCCGAAGAACACGCCGGACGTGATGCCGCCCTGGCTCGCCAACACGCTGCCGGGTTTCCAGGACAAGCTCGCCGCGATCGTCAACGCGCCCGGCGTGGCGGCCGAGCTTGCGCCCGGCGCCGATCCGCTGCTGGCGCCGCCGCTCTACGGCGATTGCTACCGTGGCCGCCGCACCGTGGCGGCCACCGGTCCCACCAGCACCGTCTGGCTCGACCAGCTCAACCTCGATCCGCGCCTGCGCAGCGTCGCGGCTTTCGGCACGCACGTGATCCAGGAACACCAGGAGGCGCTCATGGCCTCGGCCTGGGAGCAGGCGGGCGAGCTGCAGCGCGCCAACCAGCGCATGCGCCAGCTGCAGATGAGCATGACGGTGGCGAACCGTCTCCAGGTGCGCCACTTCACGCGGCTCAACGACGATGCGGCGGTGCGCGTCAACGCGCCCGTGCTCGGCCGCATCGGGCTGAGCACGACGCCGGGCACGTCGATGCTCGCCATGGTGAAGACCTCATCGATACCGGTGCGCGCGCTCAGTCCGTCCATGCGCCGCATCGGCCGCCAGCGCGGCCCGCTCACGCGCCGCATGGCGGCGCAGAACGCGCCACGCACGGCGACGCCCTGGGTCTCGGCGCTGGCGGACGGAAGCGCCAGCCTGCCGGTCGTGACATGGTTCGACCTGGCGACCGTGGGCTCGGTGTCCAGCCACACGTCACCGCCCGGGACGGTCATGAGCTATGTGAGCGTGACCGACCAGATGGTCGCCGCTCGCATCGGCATGCCGTGGTTCGTGGTGCGGCCGGAAGGACGGCCAGTCCCCATCACGTATTCGTTCAGCTACGGCACGCCGGCGGTCGACTCGCCGGCGGCACGCGCGTTCCGCCGGGCGGCCATCGATCACCTCAAGCGCATCAACCCGGGCCGCGTCTATTCTTCACACGTGATCGTCTCGCAGCCGACGCTCGCCCAGATCCGCGGCGGGCTGACGCAGCAGGCGCAGCCGGTCCAGGCGGTCGCCGCGCTGGCGAAACGCGTGGTGTCCGCCAGCGCCAAGGCGCCGTCGAGCGCGATCCGCGCGTTCGCCACGCGCGTGGCCGCCACGGCGGACACGAGCCTCGACACCATCCTGGTGACGCCGACCTTTCCGCAGCCGATGTACGAACCGCTGCGCGATCTCTCCCAGGACCTGCTGCTGCCGGGACTTCAGAACGTGCCGGTCGACACGGTGCTCGGGTTGGAGACGAACCGCCGCTTCGTCGAATCCTACATGGTCGGACTCAACGTGGAGATGGGGCGCGAGCTCCTGTGGCGCGGCTTTCCGTCCAACCAGCTCGGCACCTACTTCGATCATTTCTGGGGCGGCGGCGCGGACATCAAGCCGCTGCACACGTGGGGCGACCGGCCGCTCGCCGATGCGCCCAGCTCGGCGCCGCGCGAGAATTTCGTCATGCTGCTGCGCAGCGCCCTGCTGCGCCGCTATCCCAATGCGCTGATCTATCTTGCGCGCGCCCTTAAAGACCCGGTGACCAGCAAGCGCGTCCCGGCCGAGGACGTGGCCAACGAGAAGCAGCCGGTCTTCAACGGCAGCGTCCAGCCCGACATCAACTTCTTCGGCTTCGCCGTCACGCCCGACCAGGCCGTCGGCTCCGCCACCGATCCTGGCTACTACGTGGTGATCCAGCAGCATCCGACGGAGCCGCGTTTCGGCATCGACGCCAGCGTGTCGGTGGGCACCGCCAGCCATCTGTCGATCGCCAGCAAGCCGGCCCAGCTGCAGGTGCCGCCGAAGCTGACGTGGGGCTTCAACGGCGCGCACATGGCCGGCATCACGCGCCGCCGCCCGGTGCGCCTGGCGATCCACGCCTCGAACTTCCAATCGTCTTTGAGTGCCCCGCCTGCAAGCCAGAGTCCGGCGTCGATCCTGCCTCGGCCACCGGTCACCGGTGTCGTCACCGCACCTGTCGCTACGCGCTGACGCGCCAGACCGCGAAGGAGCCAAGATGTCCCAGCTGTTCGTTCAGATCGCCACGCCGTTCTTCGGCCAGGAAGTGCCGCGCACGTGCGAGGTCACCGGCAGCATCTCGGTGCAGTTTACCCACCCGCAATCGCACATCACCCGCACGAATGTGAACGTCCAGTTCGGCGACAACGGTCCCGTCGTGGCGGCGACGTTGCTCACCCCGACGACGTGGCGCTGCGTCGGCCAGATCGACCCGACCCTACCGGCAGGAACGCCCCTCAACATCAAGGTCACGGCGGACGTGCTCATTCAGTTCCTCATCGGGCCAGCTGAGCCCGATATGGAGGACATCCAGGCGACCACCACGCTGCCGGTGCGGATCATCAACCCGCTATGCGCCGGCACGCTGCCGCTGGCGCTGCTGCCGGTGCGCCTGGAGACGCGGTTCTTCACGCTCGCCAACAACGTCACCGAGCTGCGAGTCCGCGTCTATCCGGACAAGATCCACCTCAACTCGCACGAGCCCGATCTCCTGCCCACCGAGAACGAGTGGGGCACGCATTACTGGGAGCAGGACTGGCGTGCCGGCAACGACGCGACGGCGCGCGCCACCGCTTGGCGACAGCTCGCCGACCGCTTCGGCCCCGAGCGCGCCGCCTGGATCGCACGCGTGCTACGGCCGACCAATGCGCGGCCGACCACACCCACGGCCGCCGACCAGCCACTCAATCCGGCGCCGATATATCCGGCTGTCACCGTGGTGAATGATGGCAAGGACTCGGCATGGCGCCACGCGCCGCAGGCACGGCTCATGCCGGACCGTTGGATCGCGGTGTTGAAATCCGGCACCACCACCATCCAGGTGTTCGGCCGCGACATCGCGCGGCCGCTCTATGTGGGACCCGACCCCAATCCGCAAACGCCGCCGCCGATCGTCGGCGACGACCAGCTGCAGGTCGATCCCGGCATGAAGTGGATGGTCGACTTCGACGAGGCCGAACAGAAGGGCATGGCGCTGCGCTTCACGGTACCGCCCGCGGCGCTGAGCGCCGGCCTCGACAGCCTGTTCGTATTCGGCGTGGCGGGCTCGCTCTCCGCCGCCGACGCCGCCAAGCAGTTCGCCAATCTGCTCGACGCGCATCACTACACCGACGGGCTGGAATTCCTCCACTTCGGCACGCCCACCAACAATACCGACGAGCGCCGCGCCGCCGCCACCCATGACGATCCGGCGCACGAGCGCAGCTACGCCATCGAGGTCGCCGCCGACCCGGCGGCGCTCGACGCGCAGTCCAATGCGATGCACGTCGGCACGGCGCTCGGAATTTCCTCGCCGTCGATCGTGCCGGTGCTCGGACACGTCGGGCAGGCTGCCGAGCACCACGAGCTCGACATGCGCAGCATGAACGCCGCGCTGTGGCAGGTGGGCTGGGGCTACTACCTCAGCAACATGGTGGGCTTCGACGGCACCGGCCTGACGACTCCCATCCTGGCATGGGCGCGCGATCATTTCGTCAATCACGTGCGCAGCGGCGGCCCCTATCCGGCCCTGCGCTGCGGCCGGCAGCCCTACGGCGTGCTGCCGGTGACATCGCTCGACGCGTGGAAGCCGCCGGCCGGCCAGGAGCCGGCATTCGCCGCCGATTCCTGGCTGCGCGATCTCCTGCAGAAGCTGCGCAACAACATCTGGCGCCCGCGCACCGGCGACGCGTTCCGCATCGGCCGCCGCTCGCCTTCCGCGCCCGATGCCGACCTCGCTGACATCATGCGCATGGACGCGATCGCCAGCGGTTACAGCGCCCGCTCCATGCTGGGGCGCCACTACCTGCAGCACCTGCGCGCGTTCCTGGGCGAGGACCTGCAGGCTACCGGCTTCATCGCGACGCACGATGCGCTGGCGGCTGGCGTGCTGCAGCGCCTGGGCATCGCGTGGCGTCCGCGTCTTTCCCGCATGGTCGGCTCCGAATCCGCCTGGGCCGTTTCGGCGCCGCTGGTGCAGGATGGCGAGGTGTCGCCGTGGCGCGGCCTCGAGCCGAACTATATACAGACGCTGCTGGATCAGCGCAGCATCGCGGCCCTGACGCAGGCGCGGCCCGATCCGGGCTCGCCCACACCGGGCGCCAGCCTGCTGCAGCTCCTGCTGCGCCACGCGCTGCTGCGCGAGTTGGCCGACGCCGCGGCATTCGTGGGCGGCGGCGCCGACCCCACGCCATTCATGCGCGACGCCGAGCTCATCGATCTCGTCACCGACCAACCGTCGCCGGCTCCGCCGCCGCCATGGATGCGGCGTCTCGATTTGCCGGCGCCCGGCATCGCCGGCAATCCGACCATGCGGCAATACCTCGAAGGGCTGAACACGTTCGACACGCCGGCCACGGCCGCGCTCGGGGATTTCCGCCGCAGTCTTGCCTGGCTCAAGGACCGCGACAGCGAGACCCTGCAATATCTCATGCAGGGCACGCTCGATCTCTCGTCGCACCGGCTCGATGCGTGGATCACGTCGTTCGCCACCAAACAACTCGCCACCATGACGGCCGGCGGCCCGCAGGGCGCCTTTGTGGGGGCCTATGGCTGGGTCGAGAAGCTCAAGCCCACGCCGGTATCGTCCGTCACCACCGTGACCACGCTGCCGACCGGCGAGGCCACGCCGCTGGTCACCCGCAACAACGACCCGGGCTTCATCCACGCGCCGTCCATGACCCACGCGGGTGCTGCCGCGCTCTTGCGCAACGCGCATCTCGGCCCCAACGGCATGCCGACGTCCGACAGCCCGTTTGCCATCGACCTTTCGTCGCGCCGGGTGCGCGAGGCGCAGCGGCTGCTCGACGGGGTTCGCCAGGGTCAGCCGCTGGGCGCGCTGCTCGGCTTCCGCCTCGAGCGTGGGCTGCACGATACCGAGCTCGACGTCACCATCGCGGGCTTGCGCGGGCTCGCGCCTTTGGCGGCGCGGCCGCTCGACGACGGCGGCGGTGCCGTCGAGGCCATTGCGGCCAACAACGTGGTGGACGGGCTTACGCTCGCGCAGCTATGGCAGAGCAACAAGCCGGCGGTCATCGCAGCGGCGCAGCCCAAGAATCCGCCGCCGCTCACGAACCCACCGCCGCCGAACCCGCCGCCGCTCACGACTGACCAGGTCAACAAGCTGACCCGCGAGCTCGACGCTCTGGCCGACGCCATCGACGGGTTGAGCGATGCGCTCACGGCCGAGGCCGCCTACCAGGTGGCGCGCGGCAACCCGTCGCGTGTTGCGGCGACGCTCAAGGCCATCGCGCAAGGCGACGCGCCGCCGCCCGAGCTCGACGTCATCCGCACCCCGCGCACCGGCACCGCGCTGACGCACCGGCTCATGGTGCTGTTCAGCGGCAACCCGGCGGTCAATCCCGGCTGGCTCGCCACCAATTCGTCGCCGCGCGCGCTCGCCGAGCCGATGCTCAACGCGTGGGCATCGAAGCTTCTCGGCAACGCCACCAAGATCCGCTGCACCATCGAACGCCTCGATGACAAGACCGGCGCCATGGTCGAGACCCGCACGCTGCCCTTGAGCGAGGTTGCGGTGGGGGCGCTCGATATGGTCTACGGCGTCGAGGCCAGCACCAGCGCGACGCAGCCCGACGGCGCCTTGAGCGAGGTCGAGCAGCAGGTGCTCTACTACGCCAAGCACAAGACCGGCGGCTTCGATCCGCAGGCCACGATCCGGCTGCAGCACGCGCGGCCGGCCAATCTGGCGGCCGGCGAGACGACGCTGTTCGACGCGCTGGAGCAGGCGCGCGCAGTGCGGCGGCTGCTGGCGAGCGTGCGCGGCGTCGACCCGGAGGATCTCAATCCGCCGGAGCGCACCGGCGGCGGCACCATCGACCTCGCCGAGCTCCAGTCACGGGTGACGCGCGCCGAGAACCAGCTCAACGCCAACAACAATTCCCTCAAGGCCCTGGTGGCGCCGACCGCGACGACCACCACCGCCGAAGCGCTGCGCACCGCGCTCATGAAGATGGGCGCATTCGGCATCGGACCTTGGGTGCCGATCGTGGCGGCCGGGGAAAGCCCTTCGGCGATCGCGACACTGGGCATGCAGGCCAAGGCGCTGCTCAAGACCAGCGGCGCACGGCTGGAGCAGGTCGCGGCGCTGCGGCTCATTCCGGCGGCGACGGACCAGGCGGCGCGGCGGAGCCAGCTCATTGACCGCATGCGCAACGTGTTCGGTCAGAATTTCGTGGTGCTGCCGCGCTTCTCTTGCGATGCCGCCGGCGCCGCCGAGCTGACCGCCGCGCTCGCGGCGAGCAAGCAGACCCAGGGCGGCGATCCGTTGGCGGCGCACGGCTGGTTCGCCCAATATGCACGCGTGCGCGACCCGATGGGCCGCATGAATACATGCCTGCGCGGCGCCGAGGTCCTGATCACCGGCGAGCGGCTGAATTCAGCGTCGCGCAACTGCCGCTCGTTGTCGGCGAGCGCTGGGTGGGACTGCAGCCCGAGCCGGGCAAGTCGCTACCGGCCGGCAAGCTGTCGCTGGTGCTGCAGACGCTGGCCGTCATCAATACCGCGCAGCCGCTCACCGGCCTCCTGGTGGACGAGTGGACCGAAACGGTCCCCAACACGCGCGAGACCACCGCCGTCACATTCCAGTTCGATCCGCCCGATTCCTGCGCGCCGCAATGCGTGTTGCTGGCGGTGCCGCCGGTGCCGGGCGCCGACTGGACATCCGACACGCTGCGCCAGGTGCTGGAGGAGACACTCGATCTCGCCCGGCTGCGCGCCGTGGACGCCGAAACGCTGGGCGAGCTCGCACAGTATGTGCCGGCACTCTGCCTCGCCTTCAACACCAAGGACGACGCCGTGTCGACCGACTTCGCCGCGTTGACGCACTGACCGGGAGCTGCACGCAATGTCGACAATCTCCGTGAGCGTCAGCTCGCCGGCCGCCAACACGGTGGTTCCGCGCCAGTTCCAGGTCACCGGCAGCATCTTGATCCGGCTTTCGCCCAAACGCGGCCCGATCACCAGCCAGTGGGTGAGCGTGCAGTTCGGCGACGGCGGGCCCGTTTTCAACGGAACATTCACCAGCGCCACCACATGGACGTGTACCGGCCAGGTCGCCGCCAACGTGCCGCCGGCCGCCTTCGTCACCATCCACGTGACCGCGGGCGCCACGATCCGTGTCCTCACCTTGCCGGGCGAGCCCGACATCGAAGACGTGGAGGGGTCGACCGTCTCGACCGTTCAGATCTACAATCCGATCCCAGTCGTGAGCATCAATGCCGTGCCGGCGGAGACGACCGCTACGCAGCTTCCCTTCCCGTTCACGCTCACCGGAACGATTTTCGATGCTGACGTCAACGTGACGTCGGTGCAATGCGCGCTGGACCTCGGCGCCTTCGAGAATGTCACCAACGTCGCCGGTAACTGGGCGTCCTGGCGCAAGGACTACAGTCTCGGCGCCGGCCTGCACCGCTTCACCGTGCAGGCCATCGATGCCGGCGGCCACCAGGTCCAGCAACAGGCCTTCATGATGGTCCATCCGCCGGGCGGCGACGTGCCCGATCCCGGCACGGCCTCGATCACCAGCTGGACGCGGCTCGAGCCGCACTGCCGCGACGCCGACATCGGCCGCAGCATCAGCGCGCGCCTGTTCGATCCGCTGTGGCTGATGGCGCGGCAATGGCAGATGGGCGAGTTCCAGGCCGCTGATGCCGGCACGCCGGTGCAGGCGCGCGTGCGCGCCACCACTGCCATGCTGTCGCGCCTCCACCTGGGCGAGATCCCGGCGAACACGCCGAACGCTCCGTCCACGCCCTATGACCCGCGGCGCATCCCACTGGAAGCCATGATCGAGGGCCGCCGCATGCGGCCCGTCGGCCCCAACGACACGAGCATGCTGACGTTTGCGGTGGAGGCCGGGCTGCAGTTCCTGCGCATGGTGGAGTACCAGGCGCCGAGCAAGAGCTATCGCAACGCGCTGATCGCCAAGTTCGCGCTGCCGCAGCTGCAGGGCGCCGACGCAGCGGCGGCCGACGAGGCGACGCGGCGCTTCATGCAGAGCATGACGGGACGCGCCCCGGATGCGCGGCTCATCGCCGCCGCCTTGCGGCCGGCCGGCGGCATCGCGCAACTAGTGCAGGATGCCACGCTGGCGATCGTCACGGCCGACCGTCCCAAGGTGCAGACCGCCGCCACGGCCTGGATCGCCTGGTACGACGCGGTGTTTGCGGAGCCGGCGGGCCCAGCCGACGACGCGTGGGCGCCGTCGCGCCTGGAATATGCCGCGACCGTGTCGGCGAGCTTCTCCGATCAACCGCTGGACCAGATCAATCTCGCCGCCACCGGCTTCGACGGCGGCCGCCTTGACTGGAGCAGCTTCGATTGCGACTTCGAAATCAACATGTCCAGCAATGTCGACCACACCTTCTCCTGCGTCACCGAGACCACGATTCCGGCGCCGGTGACGTACCGCGGCGCGCCGGCGGTGCGGTTCTGGGAGATCGAGGACTCCTCGCCTTGCCTACGGACTCCTGCCCGTCGGTCAGACCGACCTCGCGCACATGATGGTGATCGAATACGCCGGCAGCTATGGCAACGACTGGTTCGTCGTGCCGCTCACCCTGCCGGTCGGATCGATCAACCGGGTGGATTCGCTAGTGGTCACCGACAGCTTCGGCGTGCGCACCCTGCTCAAGCCAATCGGCACCTGGGGCACGGTGGCGCGCAGCTTCTTCATGTGGCAACACGCCAACATCCGCCGCCCGGGCGCCGAGGACATGCCGGGGCGTCAGACCAACATGCTCTTCCTTCCGCCCGCCATCGGCCGGGTGATGCAAAGCGCCGCGCTCGAGGACGTGCTGTTCATGCGCGACGAGATGGCCAACCTGGCGTGGGCGATCGAATGCAGCATCGAGAACCCGACCGAGCAGGCCCGCATCTACCGCGAGCCGGCACCGGCGCCGGGCGTGCCCGCGCCGATCCCAGCCAACACGGCGCGCTATGTGCTGTCGTCGAGCGTGCCGGGCAACTGGATTCCCCTGCTGCCGGTGCAGACGCGATCCCAGAACAACAACCTCATCCTGCGCCTGAAGCGCGGCAGGATGCTGCAGATCGACGGC
Source organism: uncultured Alphaproteobacteria bacterium (assembly GCA_963758945.1). Classification (GTDB taxonomy): domain Bacteria; phylum Pseudomonadota; class Alphaproteobacteria; order Rhizobiales; family Xanthobacteraceae; genus VAZQ01. The sequence continues at coordinate 42,755 of CAVWXY010000010.1, forward strand.
GGCCCACCGACGCCGCACCCGTCCCAGAGTCCAGGCGCTCAATACCGGGGCCGATCTGCTTCTCTACGACTGCGATGTGCCGCGCGAAGGCGTGCACGTGACGCGGGCGCGCCGGACGTCACGCTGGACCGACGGATCGACCTTCGTGTGGACCGCGTTCCGCAAGCAGGTCGGCCGCGGCGAAGGTTCGAGCGGCCTGGAATTCGATCAACTCATCGACGGGAACAGCCGTCAGTAGTGCGGATCGAAGCCGCTCCCTGCTCTCTCCGTTCAAGGAGAGGCCAATTGGCGATTTCCCAGTTCCTCGAGAAATCTTCCCTGATACGTGCCTAGAGCGCGTAAGCTTTGGCCGCACTCACCGTGCGCTCACCATGCGCAAGGTTGCAGCGCGCGGGCCGGGGCTCACGCCCTCCGGCGAAAGCCCCCTGGTCCGCAGTCAGCCGCGTACGCGCTGGCGGTAGGCACGCCAGCGCAGGTACGAATCCGAAATGCCTCGGGTCGCAATCTGTTGAAATTCGCAGATACCCTCCGCCTCGATCTTCTTGCGCTCCGACTCGCGTCGCTCGCGCTCAACGTGAAACTTGTACTCCTCGGCAATCAGGCCCAGCAATTGCATGTAATCGGATCCGATCGCCTGGTGCAGCATGGGCAGGGCGTCGCGCTGAAGCCGGAACCGCACGTTGATGGTCACCTTCAGACTCCCCGATGAGAAGATGACTCCCGTCAAGTTGCCGCCCAGCCGCGCCAGGCTGGAAACCAATCCTAGCCTGACCGGGTCCTCGCTTGAGAAGAAGACGATGGGGATCGTGTTGGTTTCGGTTCGGGCCGCAACCGCGGCAACATGACCTCCGGTCGTGACATCCGATCAATAGCGCTCCCTGCGCGCGCGCCGCCAGCGGCCACGCGACCGCGCCGCCGAGCAGCGTGATGAACACGCGGGCGCCGCAGCCGTGATGAGTTCGCATCGCTCGCTGCTTGCCGCGCTCTCTGCACCGCGCTACGGTTTGAAAAAGGAGGCCGTCATCACCCCGCAAATCGCCGTGGTGTTGCCCCTTACCCTCGTCCTGTTGATCGCCACGCTGGTGCTTGTCTCGCTCGCCATGCGCGAGTGATTGCGGTTAGGACTGTCTACCTCCGCGTCAGGACGATGAACCTCATAGGCGCCTGCGCGCTGAATTATCTGCCATACTGCGAGCCCTCGGCGTGCTATCGTTTGCAGCCCATCGGATTGCAAGGACCGAACCGTTCGAAACCACCCCGTGGAAGCAGTAAGGATCAGCTATGGGTTCAAGGAGCGACGCAGTACTGATCTCTCCGGCTCTTGCAGGGCGGCTTTTCCATTTCAAGCATTTCGCGACAACGGCATCGACTTCGACCTCCTGCCCCGCTTGACGGTCGAGGATCTAAAGGAAGTCGGAGTCCTGGCTGTCGGGCATCGCCGAAAAATTCTCGATGCCATTACAGAGGTCGCGACGAAAGCGCCAGCGGACCCCTCTGCCACCGAGATGCCGCATCACGCCGAACGGCGGCAGCTCACGGTGATGTTTTGCGACCTCGTGGGATCAACAGCTCTCTCCGCCCGCCTTGATCCAGAGGACCTGCAGGAAATCCTCAGGGCGTACCAGTCGCAGCTCAAAAATGTCGTTTGCGATTATGGCGGTTACATCGCCCGATATATGGGCGACGGCGCGCTCATCTATTTTGGCTATCCGCAGGCGCACGAGGATGATGCCGAACGCGCGGTCAGGGCCGGCTTAGAGCTGGTCAAAAGGATAGGCAAGCTCCACACGGCCGTAGGCGAGCCACTCAACGCGCGCGTTGGCATCGCCACAGGGTTGGTTGTTGTAGGCGATCTTATTGGTTCCGGCGAGTCGCAGGAGCGCGGGATCGCGGGAGAGACGCCGAACCTGGCGGCCCGGCTGCAGGAGCGTGCGGAAGCTGGCGGGGTAGTCCTATCAGACGGGACGCGGCGCCTGCTGGGGAATCTGTTCGAGCTGACGAAACTTGCCCCGTCCATGCTCAAAGGCTTCACTGAGCCAGTGCAGACGTGGCGCGCCCTCGGGGAAGGCCACGCTGAGGGTCGGTTCGAGGCACTGCACGGCACACGGCAAACACCACTCATTGGCCGGGTGAAGAACTCGAGCTCCTACTCTCGCGCTGGCGACAGGCGAAGGAGGGAGACGGGCAAGTCGCCCTCCTTTCTGGCGATCCCGGAATTGGCAAGTCGAGGCTAGTGCTGGCGTTGCGTGAACGGTTGCATGACGAGCAGAAGGCGACCCTCGGCTATGCATGTTCGCCCCACCACGTCCACAGCGCCTTCTTTCCGTTTGTCGCGCAACTTGAGCGGTCTGCTGACTTTTCGCCAACCCATTCCAGTGAGGCACGCCTCAGTCAGCTTGAAGCACTTTTACGGGAAACCGTGACGGAACTCAGCGACGCGGCGGTGGCGGTCTTTGCCGAGCTACTTGGCATTTCGACCGGCACACAGGAAGCAATTGCCGCGATGTCGCCGCTGCAGAAAAAAGGGCTGCTCTTCCGCACTTTTCTGGCGCAGCTTGAAGGGTTGGCTGCTCGGGGAGCGGTATTGATCGTGCTGGAGGATGCGCACTGGCTCGATCCAACATCCCGAGAACTCTTTGACCAGATCGTCGACCGCCTTCAGCGCCTGCCGGTGCTCTTGGTCGCGACGTTCCGGCCGGAACTCTCTCCGCCGTGGATCGGCTTTCCTCATGTGACCCTGCTCACGCTAAACCGCCTCGCCAAGGCGCAGGCTCGGTCGTTGGTTGAGCGAGTCACCGGGGGTAAGGCGCTGCCCTCCGAAGTAGTGGAGCAAATTCTGGCGCGGACAGAAGGCGTACCGCTTTTCACCGAGGAGCTCACCAAAACAGTGCTCGAATCCGGATTTCTGCACGACGCAGGCGATCGCTACGTCCTTGCCGGGCCTCTACCTCCTTTAGCCATCCCAGCCACCCTGCACGATTCGCTGATGGCGCGCCTCGACCGGCTCGGGCGAGTAAAGGAAGTCGCACAGGTCGGTGCTTGCATCGGCAGGGAGTTTGACCACGAATTGCTTGCCGCCGTCGTGTCTCTGTCGGAGGTCGAGCTTCAAGCAGCGCTCGATCGATTAGTCGCCGCGGAGCTTGTCTTCCGCCGCGGCGTTGCGCCAACAACCACCTACATCTTCAAACACGCGATGGTCCGAGACGCAGCTTATGAGAGCCTGCTCAGGAAGCGTCGGCAGGACCTGCACGCCCGCATAGCAAGGGCCATCGAGATGGGATTTCCTCAAATTATCGAGGCACAGCCGGAACTGATCGCCCGTCACTTCAGCGAAGCCGGTCTTACGGAGAAGGCGATCGGATACTGGCTCCAGGCTGGCAGGCTGGCGGCCGCACGCTCCGCTAATGTGGAAGCCATCGCGCATCTCAGGGCAGGACTCGAAACCATCAACGATTTTCCCGGCTCCTCACTCTCGCGATGGGAACTGTCGCTGCAATTGGCACTCGGCGGTCCACTCCTTGCCACGAAAGGCTTCGCTTCAAGCGAGGTGGAGACGGCCTATCGCCGTGCCCAGCATTTGAGCCGGGAACTCGGTCACGACATGGATTTGTTCACGGCGTTGCGGGGTCTCGGATATGTGCATCACGTGCGCGGCGATCTTGGCCAATCGATGCGCGAATTCCCTCAAGCGATCGATCTGGCGCGTCGAATCGGCGACCCGCCCGTGCTCATTGAAGCCTATCATTTCGCCGGAGTTCTCAACGTTCCATCTCGGCGCCTTTCAGGCGGCGCGCGATTGGCTGCGGCAAAGCATGGAAGTTGGCGACTACCGCGGCCGCTACCACTCCAATGTCTACGGCATCAACATGGGCGTCTTCTGCCGTGCTTATATCGGGCACTGCGATTGGCATCTCGGCCATGCGGATCGCGCCCTTCGAACGACTAAAGAAGGACTGGCACTTGCGCGCGAAGTCTCGCACCCGTTCAGTATCACGCTTGCACTGGCTTACCTCGCCATGCTCCACCAGTTCCGGCAAGAGCCGCAGGCGGCATTCGATAGGGCGGAGGAAATGCGCGACCTCTGCCGGGAATATCGGTTTGATTACTACGGGGCGTGGAGTTCGCTTGTGCGGGCCTGGGCGATCGCGGCCCAAGGCCGCCTTGAAGAGGGTCTTTCGGCGTACAATGCGGCCCTAAAAGAATTCCGCGAGACCGGCGCCGGGCTTCGCATGCCGCACTATCTCGGTCTGCTCGCTGCCATGCATCGCCAAGCGGGAGAGAGAGCAGCTGGGCTCGAGTTGGTGATCCAGGCGCTTCAAGTGGCGGACCGGACTCAGGAGTGCTGGTGCAACGCTGCCCTCGAACTAGAACGCGGTAAGCTGTTGTTGCTTGATCCGTCCGAGGACGCGGGCGCAGAAGCTGACGCAGCCTTCAGGCACGCGATCGACATCGCGGCCGATCAGGGCGCGAAGGCCCTTGAACTGCGTGCCACCATCGCTCGAGCCCGCCATTGTTCCGAGCTGGGCGAAGGCCAAAAGGCGCTGGACATGTTGTCGCCTATCTATAACTGGTTTTTCGAGGGATTTGAGACGCCCGATCTCTTGGAGGCGAAGACGCTGGTTGGCGAGCTGCGATGATTACTTTTTGGCGGCCCCTGCACTCGGGATGCCACTCTACAACTCTGCAAAACCATCCGAACCAAACTTGATAACCGGTCGATGCTGCTAAGCGCTACTCGCTTCGAGGATTTGCGCCGCAGCACGTTGAGCTGATGCCGAAGGACAGTACGCGTCCGGTGAGGCTTTCAATTACCCACAATTTTCGCCCCGATGATCACGCCCAACTCGATGTTGTCACCGTATTCCGCTGGAATACAGACTGAATCGCCCCGGGTTTGCCGGAGGCTCCAACTCCTGAGAAGGTGGAGCCATGACCAAGCAGACCAGCAACAAGTTTTCTCCCGAGGTCCGGGCCCGCGCGGTGCGGATGATTCTGGACCACGAGGGCGAGCACTCATCGCGATGGGCGGCAATCATGTCGATTGCGGCCAAGATCGGCTGTACGGCACAAACGCTCAACGAATGGGTGAAGAAGGCCGAGGTCGATGATGGCCGGCGTGCGGGCGTGCCTACGGATTTCGCCGCCAAGCTGAAGGCGCTTGAACGGGAGAACCGGGAACTGCGGCAGGCCAACGAGATCCTGCGCAAGGCGTCCGCTTATTTTGCCCAGGCGGAGCTCGACCGCCGGTTCAAGCCATGATCGCCTTCATCGACGATCACCGCGAGGCGCATGGGGTCGAGCCGATCTGCAAGGTCTTGCCGATCGCCCCGTCGACCTATCACGCTCATGTCGCCCGGCGTGCTGATCCGGCCAAGCGATCGGCGCGAGCCAAGGGTGACGCCGCCCTGAAGCCCGAGGTACGCCGGGTCTTCGATAACAACTTCCAAGTCTATGGCGTGCGCAAGGTCTGGCGGCAATTGCGGCGCGAGAACCATGAGGTGGCGCGGTGTACGGTAGAGCGGCTGATGCGCGCTATGGGCCTTCAAGGAGCAATCCGGGGCAAGCGCGTCCGCACGACTGTCAGCGACAAGGCAGCTCCTTGCCCGCTGGATCACGTCAATCGTCAGTTCCGGGCGCCAGGTCCGAACGTGCTCTGGGTCTCCGACTTCACCTATGTCGCAACCTGGGCTGGCTTCGTGTACGTCGCCTTCGTCATCGACGCCTATGCACGGCGCATCGTCGGCTGGCGGGTATCACGGACCGCGCACGCTGTGAGCGGGCGTTGAATCCTCCCCATTTGTGGGCGTCGAATTTTCCCCAGTTTTGTCGTGGCGGCCTGCCTCCAAGGACATTTCCCGTGGGGTGGGACGACACCATCGCCGCCAATGCTTCGCTCCTTGGCGGGAGGGAGCAGCACGGTGGTCACTCTTGGGGAGCTTATGATGATCCTGGAACTACATCGGCAGGGCCTGAAGGTATCGGCCATTGCCCGTCAACTCGGCATCGATCGCAAGACCGTCCGCAGATATATCGCCCGTGGGCTGGAGCCGCCGACCTATGGTCCGCGACCGCCTCGGCAGAGGAGCACCGATCGCTTCCTGCCGTATGTGCGCGAGCGGCTCGCAGCCTTTCCCGGCCTCACGGCCGTGCGGCTCTGGCGGGAGCTGCGTGAGCGGGGTTACGCCGGCGGCTACACGGCCGTGAAGCGAGCCGTGCGTGGCGTCAGGCCCGATCCGGTCGCGCCATTCGAAGTGCGGTTCGAGACCGCGCCCGGCGAGCAGGCCCAGGTCGATCTCGCCCGCTTCGAGGTCGAGTTCACCGATGAGCCCGGCGTCAAGCGAATCGTCTGGCTCTTCTCCTTGGTGCTTGGCTACTCGCGCTTGATCTGGGGCCGCTTCGTCGTGCACCAGGACATGCAATCGGTCCTGCGCTGCCACATCGCCGCGCTCGAAGCGATCGGCGGCGCACCGCGTGAGATTCTCTACGACCGCATGAAGACCGCGGTCATCGGTGAAGACCCGGACGGCCTTGTCATCTACAACCGTGCCCTTCTCGACCTGGCGCGGCACTATGGCTTCCAGCCTCGCGCCTGTCGGCCGTATCGGGCTAAGACCAAGGGCAAGGTCGAGCGTCCGTTCCGCTACATTCGCGAGGACTTCTTCCTGGGCGCATCGTACCGCAACCTCGACGACCTCAATGCGCAGCTGCGGCACTGGCTCGACACGGTCGCCAATCCACGTGTGCATGCGACCACACAACGCGTCGTCAACGAAACCTTCGCCGAGGAGAAGCCGTCGTTGAAGCCGTTGCCGCTGGTCCCATACAGAGCGGTCTTGAAGCTCGAACGGCGCGTCTCGCATGAGGGCATGGTGAGCATCGGCGGCAATCTCTACAGCGTCCCCGATACGACGCGACGCCGCGTCCTCGACGTTCACGTGCTCGCCGACGCGATCCAAATCTTCGAGGAAGGCATGCTCGTTGCCACTCATATTCCCCTCGAAGGCCGCGACCAGAAACATCTCGACCCTGCGCACCGCAAGATATTGCCACTGAGACACAGACGACGAAGCGATGGCGAGCGCAGGGGTGTTCAGCGTACCGGCGATCAGGTCGCGCGACGTTCGCTCGACTTCTACGACGCCATTGCTCGCAAGCTCGCGAAAGGGGGTGTGCGATGAACGCTCACGCAGAGATCGTTCCCTCCCTCGTCGACCGCATCAAGAAAACCCTGGTCGGTCTCAAGATGCCGCGGGCAATCGAGATCCTCGATGTCACGCTGCGTCGGATCGAGCAAGGCGAGATGACCGCCATCGAGGCAATCGACGCGCTGCTCGCGGAGGAATTGATGCTGCGCGAAAGTCGCCGCATCAAAACCGCCCTCGTCATGGCGCGGCTCTCAACCATCAAGACGCTCGCAAGCTTCGACTTCTCATTCCAGCCCTCGCTCGACAAGAACCGCATCATGGCGCTCGCCGAGTTGGAGTTCATCGATCGCAAAGAGGTCGTGCACCTCCTGGGACCACCAGGCACAGGCAAAAGTCACTTGTCCCTGGCGCTCGGCGTGCAGGCCGTCAGAGCCGGACGCAGCGTCTACTTCAGCCCGCTCACCGATCTCGTGAGCGCCCTCGCCAAGGCCGAACGCGAGGGCGCTCTGCGCGAGAAGATCAGATTCTTCTGCCGCTTCGCGCTGCTCATCGTCGATGAGATCGGTTACTTGCCGGTCATTCCCGGCGGCGGCAATCTGTTCTTCCAGCTCGTCAACGCCCGCTACGAGCGCGGCGCAATGATCCTCACGTCCAACCGCGGCTTTGCCGAATGGGGTGAGGTCTTCGGCGACCCCGTCGTCGCCACCGCGCTGCTCGATCGTCTTCTCCACCATGCGGTCGTCATCCAGATCGAGGGGTCAAGCTACCGCCTGCGCACCCACGCTGATCTCGTCCCTGAACACATCCGCTCCAACGCCCTGATCCAGCCACCGGCCGTAACTCCGCCGCCCAAGCGCCGCGGTCGGCCCCCCAAAAATGGAGTTACCGATCACTCAAACGGCTGATCACCAACCCCGCCAAAGTGGGGAAAATTGCAGGCCCAAAACTGGGGAGATTCCGCGGCCCGTTGACACACGCGAGCTTCGTGCTCGACGCGCTGGAACAGGCCCTCCATGACCGCAGGCCCGTGCATCGCGGAGGCCTCGTTCATCACAGCGACCGAGGCAGCCAGTACGTCTCCATCAAGTACACCGAACGCTTGGCCGAGGCGGGCATCGAACCCTCCGTCGGCAGTGTCGGCGATAGCTACGACAATGCGCTGGCCGAGACGATCAACGGCCTCTACAAGGCCGAAGTCATCTACCGGCGTGGACCGTGGCGATCGTTCGAGGCGGTCGAGTTCGCCACCCTCGAATGGGTGGATTGGTTCAACAACCGGCGGCTCCTGGAGCCCATCGGCAACATTCCGCCGGCCGAAGCCGAGGAGCGCTACTACGCCATACTGGAAAAGCCAGCTATGGCGGCGTGACTCAAACCAAACGGCCTCCGGCAAACCCGGGGCGGTTCAGGCAGTCTCTCTACCGTGCTCATAAGCCGATCGGATTCGTCTATTTCATCGAGACCGGCGTCGGCTCCCTGGTGAACACCATGGCGAACGGCGAGGCGGCCGAGGTCGGAACGATCGGCAACGAGGGCATGGTAGGCCTACCCCTTCTGTTCGGCGACGACAGGGCGCCCACCAGCGTTTACGTCCAGGTACCCGGTGCCGGCCTGAGAATGAAGGCAACGCTGTTCAAGATGGAGCTGGCGCGAAGCGCTTCGATGCGAACGGTGATGCTTCGCTATGCTCATGCCTTCTTCAACCAGGTCGCGCAGTCCGCCGCGTGCAATCAGTTTCATTCCCTGCAGCAGCGATGTTGCCGCTGGCTGCTGATGACGCACGACCGCATGCCGTCGGATGAGTTTCTGCTCACACAGGAGTTCCTGGCCATGATGCTGGGGGTGCGGCGGACCGGCGTTACGGCTGCAGCGGGGGCCCTGCAGCGCGCCGGCCTCATCCGCTACAAACGCGGCAACGTCACGATCACCGATCGCCGCGGCCTGCAGCAGCGCTCGTGCGAGTGCTACGGCATCTCCAAGAGGGAGTTCGATCGTCTGCTCGGCGATCGGGCAATACGCAAGGTCCGCTCCCGTAGAATATGAGGCGGTCGCACTTCGGCAAAAGGGGGCGGCATGTCGTGTCTGTGCCGAAAATCAGATTCTGCAATAATGGTGATGAAGTTCGCCGAGGACGGGCGCAGATATGATACGGCCCACGTGCTGGATGGCGCGATGGATTGGAGCGTCTTTGTCGAGAGACCGATGTGTCCTCAACTCGTTATAATAAGCGGCATACTTCGTCAAAATCCGGCGCAGGTGCGCTTCGCCCAAGACAACCACATGGTCGACGCACTCGCGTCGGATCGATCCGATCAGCCTTTCTGCGAAGCCGTTCTGCCAGGGCGAGCCCGGGGCGATTCAAGATAAAATGTTTTCAATTCCACATTGCACGTTGTGGAAGTGATGAAAGCTGATTACTCCGCGAGATGTCTCCTCGAGCTGAGCACTGATGAGCTTCAAAAAGCTCGTGATATGGGCGGAGAGCATAGGGATGCTCTATTCGCTGGTCGCCATGGCGCAGTTTACCGATGAATCTTTGCCTGTCCCATGATGAATGACACCACGCTAAGGCAGATCGCAGCAGTCAAAGCGACGGTCAATAGCGGGAACCCCATCTGGACATAGAACCACATCTAGCGATCCTCCTGAGCTGCCCATCGGCGCGGTGATGGCGTGGCCGTTGCCGCGCACCAGCGCCCGACGGAAGAACCATGCAAGAATTCCCGATCAATAGTGCATGTCTGGACATAAAACAGCATTGGCGCCTCTCAGCGAGCGATGTTTCGCAATTTTTCTTGTTCTTCGGACAACAATTTAGATATCAGCCCACGCTGAAATTCGTCGGTGGATATGTCAAGTAGCTTTAGATAACGCTCGATGTTTTGCTGACTAACAAACCGCTCCATGGGCGACCCCCGTATTTTGCCAGCTTGCATCAATCATTTTCCGATGTCTGTATAGAATTGCTCAGTATCCGCTGAAAATTTCGCTGCAGCGAGTTGCGGACAATCGGCCTTGCGGGCCGGGATTGTCCTTGCGAAATCCGGCTTGATCTCCATCTACGGTACTGCGGCAGAAGTTCAGGCTTCCCTTATCTTGACGAAGAGATGCTCAAGCTAAGGACGAGCGCCCCTTTGCTTGAGGCTCGAAACGCCCTCGGCTCTACCCCGGCGGACCGGTCGAGGGAAATTGGCTCCGTCACCGCAAAATCGAACTATTTCTGCAACCTTATACGAGGAATCCATGAAATTCCGACCGCTTCACGACCGCGTTGTCATCGAGCGAATCGATGCCGAGGCGAAGACCGTGGCGGCATCATTATTCCCGACACCGCCCAGGAGAAGCCGCAGCAGGGCAAGGTCATCGGCGTTGGACCCGGCGGCCGCGACGAGAGCGGCAAGCTCATCCCGATCGAAGTCGAGGTTGGCGACCGCATCCTGTTCGGCAAATGGTCGGGCACCGAGGTCAAGATCGATGGCGTCGAGTACCTCATAATGAAAGAGAGCGACATTATGGGGGTGCTGGTCGAGGCCGAGGCCAAGAAGAAGGCCGCCTGATTGCGCTCCCTAAATTCTCGTCCTGAGGAGACCGTGGAGCGGGTCGCTCGAAGGCCGCGAAAACATCGGATCGATAATCCTCATCGTCGGGGCCGCCCAACGGTCGTTCCTCGAGATGAGGTCGAACAACAAGGAATACTGAGATGTCTGCCAAGGAAGTGAAATTCTCGGTCGACGCGCGTGACAGAATGTTGCACGGCATCGATACACTGACCCACGCGGTACGCGTGACGCTTGGCCCGAAAGGCCGCAACGTTCTACTGGACAAGTCGTTTGGCGCACCACGCATCACCAAGGACGGCGTCACCGTCGCCAAGGAGATCGAACTCGAAGACAAGTTCGAGAACATGGGCGCCCAGATGGTGCGCGAGGTTGCCTCGAAGACTTCCGACCAGGCCGGTGACGGCACGACCACGGCGACCGTGCTCGCTCATGCGATCGTCAGGGAAGGTGCCAAGGCTGTTGCCGCCGGCATGAACCCGATGGACCTCAAGCGCGGCGTCGATCTTGCGGTCGAGACCATTGTCGCTGACCTCCAGAAGAACTCCAAGAATGTCACCTCGAACGAGGAGATCGCCCAAGTCGGCACTATCTCGGCCAATGGCGATGTGGAGATTGGTCGTTTCATTGCCGATGCGATGAAGAAGGTCGGCAACGAGGGCGTGATCACGGTCGAGGAAGCAAAGTCGCTCGAGACCGAACTCGAAGTGGTCGAGGGCATGCAGTTCGACCGCGGCTACATCTCGCCCTACTTCGTTACCAACGCCGACAAAATGCGGGTTGAGATGGAAGACCCCTATGTCCTGATCTACGAAAAGAAGCTGTCCGGACTGCAGGAGCTCCTGCCGCTGCTGGAAGCGGTGGTGCAAGCGAGCAAGCCGTTGCTGATTATTGCCGAGGACATCGAGGGAGAGGCGCTAGCCACCCTCGTGGTCAACAAGCTGCGCGGCGGCCTCAAGGTCGCAGGGGTCAAGGCCCCCGGCTTCGGCGATCGCCGCAAGGCAATGCTCGAGGACATTGCGATCCTGACGGGCGGCACCATGGTCTCCGCCGACCTCGGCATCAAGCTCGAGAACGTGACGGTGAACATGCTCGGCCGCGCCAAGAAGGTGATGATCGACAAGGAGAACACCACCATCGTCGGCGGCGCCGGCAAGAAGGCCGACATTCAGGCGCGCGTCGCCCAGATCAAGGCGCAGATCGAGGAGACCACCTCCGACTATGACCGGGAGAAGCTGCAAGAGCGGCTGGCCAAGCTCGCCGGCGGGGTCGCCGTGCTGCGCGTGGGTGGCGCGACCGAGATCGAGGTGAAGGAGCGCAAGGACCGCGTGGATGACGCCATGCATGCAACCCGCGCCGCGGTTGAAGAAGGCGTCCTGCCTGGCGGCGGCGTTGCGCTGCTGCGTGCTATCAAGGCTCTGGAGAAGCTCAAAGTCCACAACGACGATCAACGAACCGGCATTGAAATTGTTAAGAAGGCGATCTCCTGGCCGGCGCGCCAGATCGCGATCAACGCCGGGGAGGACGGCTCAATCGTCGTTGGTAAGATCCTGGAAAAGGACACCTACGCCTTCGGCTATGACGCACAGACCGGTGAGTATGGCAACCTGGTGTCGAAGGGCATCATCGACCCGACCAAGGTGGTGCGGACCGCGCTGCAGGATGCGGCCTCCATCGCAGGTCTGCTGATTACCACCGAGGCGATGGTTGCCGAGCTGCCGAAGAAGCAGAGCCCGGCGATGCCGGGCGGTCCCGGTGGAGGCATGGGCGGAATGGGCGGCATGGACTTCTGATGTCGCCGCGGGCTTCGTTTTGGCTGCCGAGCGAATTCGATGAGAGGGCTGCTCGCGACGCAAGATCCTGGCCATCAGGGCGAAAAAGAGATCTCCCGGACGATGAATTGCATGTGGCGTGGCGACTCGCCGTCGAACATCTTCCAACGACTGATCGAGGCAGTCCCCCAGCAAGGAGCGGGTCCACATTAGCCTCTGATACCGTATCTCTGAAATCATGACTCTTTGGCGCTTCCCGAATTGAGGCGAGTCAGATTCAACATGGCGAACGTAAGGAGGTTCGTCATGTCGGGTCCAATTCCATTACGCCGTGATTTTGAAGCGTCGCAGCTGCGTGGTTTGGCAAGGGGGACGAAAGACGGCCCTCAGGCCCGCCGACTTCTGGCTCTTGCGGCGATCTATGACGGCGCGAGGCGGAGCGAGGCCGCGAAGATCGGCGGTGTCGGATTGCAGATCGTCCGTGACTGGGTGTTGCGCTTCAACGCGCGCGGCCCTGACGGTCTCCTGGATGGCAAGTCGCCGGGTCACCCACCCAAGCTCAATGCCGTGCAACGCCAAGCCATCGCCCGTATGATCGAGAGTGGCCCGATCCCGGCGGTGCACGGCGTGGTGCGCTGGCGGCTGATCGATCTGGTACAATGGATCTTCGAGGAATTCCGCATCACGGTCGCCAAACAGACGCTCAGCCGGGAGCTGCGCGCCATGGGCTACCGCAAACTCTCGGCCCGACCGCGCCACCATGCTCAAGCCGAGGGTGCGATCGAGGATTTTAAAAAAGCTTCCCGGCGCATTTGGAAGCCGTCGCCCGCCAGAAGGCACGTCCCTGCGACACGATAGAAATCTGGTTCGCCGACGAGGCCCGCATCGGCCAGAAGAACAAGATCACCCGCCGCTGGGCCAAGCGCGGCACCCGCCCCAGCGCGCCCCGCGACCAGCGTACTGCCTCCACCTACATCTTCGGTGCGGTCTGCCCGAAGGAGGGCAAGGGCGCAGCCCTGATCTTGCCTGCCTGCAACACCGAGGCGATGAACTTGCACCTGGCGGAAATCGCAGCGGCCGTTGCGCCCGCCGCCCACGCCATCCTCTTGGTCGACCAAGCTGGCTGGCATATGTCGACACGCCTCGTCGTCCCGGCCAACATCACCATCATTCTGCTGCCGCCAAAATGCCCCGAGCTTAACCCGGTCGAAAACGTCTGGCAGTTCATGCGGGAAAACTGGCTCTCAAACCGCGTGTTCAAATCATACGACGATCTCGTCGACCATTGCTGCGCGGCCTGGAACAGGCTCGTCGATCAGCCCTGGCGCATCATGTCCATAGGTTTGCGCCAATGGGCCCATGGGTTCTGATCAGTGGGACTTGGTATGAGTTGGAAGAAGGTCCGATGGGGTTCCTGCGTCTAGCTGGGAGAGCGCCCTTCGCTGGTCGGAGGTGTGGAAGCCAGGCCCAAGTCGAGAGCTATACAGCGAGAACAATTTCAACTTGAAATGCGGGGTTTCTTGGCGCAAAGCGCAGGTTTATTTCACGGCCTGAAACGAGGAGGCATTTATGTGTATTAGCCGAGACTTCGATCTGACAGACTGTGCCTGGTTGAGCGATCGGGTTTTGGTGTCCGATGCCGTTAGGCTGCGATCATCTTCTCCTTCGTCATCGGCATTGCATCAACGAATGTCTGCATCGGTGTTTTGCCGAAGCACCAGCGGCCTTGATGTGGTCTCGCCTCGTTGTATCCGCGAATCCACCCATCGAGATCGGCCTGCAGCTCATCGATTGAACGATACACCTTTTTGCGGAACGCGACACGGTAGAACTCGTTCAGCACGGTTTTGTGGAAGCGCTCGCAGATGCCGTTGGTCTGCGGGCTCTTGGTTTTGGTGCGCGAGTGATCGATGTCCTCGACCGCGAGATAGAGCTCGTACTCGTGCCGCTCCGGATTGCCGCAGTACTCGCTACCGCGGTCGGTCAATACCCGCAGCAGCTTGACGTCATGGCTATCGAAGAAGGGAATCACCCGGTCGTTCAGCAGATCAGCCGCTGTGATCGGCGTCTTGCGATCGTAGAGCTTGGCGCAAGCGACCTTGGCGTAGGTGTCGATGAAGGTCTGCTGGTAGACCCGCCCAACGCCCTTTAGATTGCCGACATAGAACGTATCCTGGGCGCCGCAGTAGCCCGGATGCTCGCTCTCGAACTCGCCATGGGCTTCCTTCTCGGTCTTGGCCTTTTCCAACGCGACGACCTGCGCCTCGGTCAGCACCAGGCCCTCCTGGGCGCTCTTGGCTTCCAGCGCTTTGAGCCGTTTCTTCATGGTCTCCAGGTCGTGACGCAGCCACACGCAGCGCACGCCGGCGGGAGAGACCGTAAGCCCACGTTTTCTCAATTCGTTGGCGATGCGGACTTGGCCGAAGGCCGGCTGCTCAATGGCGAGCGCAACGATGGCGTCTTCGACCTCCTGCGGCACCCGGTTCTTCAGCACAGGCTTCTTGCGGCTGATCTCCTGCAACGCCAGCTCGCCGCCGGTGTCGTGGAGTTCCTTGAACCGGTAGAAGCTATCCCGGCTGTAACCCATGATCTTGCAGGCTTGGCTGACGTTGCCGAGCTGCTTGGCAAGCTCGAGCAGTCCAACCTTGGCTCGGATGATCTTCTGTTCAGTCGTCATGATGGTGTCCTCCAATCGCCGAGGCGGGGCGCTTCGCCACCCCGAGCCGCGCCCCGCCTCGGCTTGCGATTCGCTGCGGGGAAACCAGGACACCCATGTCAGATTAAGTTTTAGCTAACGCACCTAAAATGCTCAAATGGAGGGGCTCGCCGGGATCATCAGCGACTTTTTCAACAGCATCGGTCAAAAAGAGAATCCGCCTCTTTTGAGCTTATGTCAGCTTCCACCGGCTGCGGACATGCCGCCCATCGAGGCATGTGCAAGAAGTGCCATTAGCAGACATCGCACTCCTTCAGATCTTTTCGGCAAGAACGAACAGGCACCGCGTATGCGGCTGACGCTTCGCAGAATAATGGTGGCCTACATCTACGTACTGGATGGCATTTGATCGTCGAATTCGCCGCCCGATCGATCGCGCCAACCATTCAAGGCCGGACAAGCATTCTTGCAGGCGAGAACTTATTGGCGTCGCGACCGCAATGACGGCTCAACTCCGGTTCGTCTGCGTCGCTACGAAGGAGGTGCCAATACTTGCATCCGCCCAGTGCAGTCCTGAATCACTAACGTGCTGGACAGGGACGCACGTCACGTGCAAGCTTTGTTCGCCTGTCCAGCATCGTTTACTATCATATCCTCGATGGAGAGTTGGTCATGAGCGGCACCGAGGACGCCTATATCCCGCCACATGTTACGACGGGGAAGACGGTCCCGCCGGAAGTGGCGCGCTATCTCGACGGTACGGACCTGTTGGCGAAGACGCAGGCGTTGCGCCTGTCCACAGTCGACGCCGCAGGCTGGCCGCATGCCGCGCTGCTCAGCGCGGGCGACATGGTTAACGTGCCGCCCGGACGCATCCGCTTCGCGCTCTTCCCGCAGTCGACGATGACGGCCAATCTGGTGCGCGAGGCCGGCTCACGCTGACGCTATCGCTCGACGGCGGGATGTGGGAGCTGCGGATGCGGGCACGCCCGCTTGCGCATCCTCCGTCCGACATCCCGCTGGCCTGCTTCGAGGCCGAAGTCGAGACAACGCAAATCCACAGAGCGCCGTATGCTACCGTAACCAGTGGGACCACCTTCGCGTTGAACGACCCGCAAGCAGTGTTTGGACGCTGGCAGCGCCAGATCGCGGCGCTGCGGGCGGCGGTTTGAGTAGGTTGTAGCGGAAGGACGCAACTTCATGCGCGCATATCAGGACCTTCGTGAATTCCTCGGCGTGCTCGAGCAGGAGCAGCAATTGCTGCGCATTACGGAACAGGTCAAATTTGAGCCCGATCTTGCGGCTGCAGCTTGCGCCTTGACCAAGATCGGCGAGACCGGCCCGGCAATTCTTTTCAACAACATCGCCGGTTCCCCGGGCGCTCAGGTAGCCATGAACGTCCATGGCTCCTGGCCTAATCATGCCCTTGCTCTCGGCGTGAACAAGGACACCCCGCTGCGCGATCAGTTTTTCGAATTCGTCAAGCGCTTCAAGAATTTTCCTGGCGAGATGGAACACGTTACGACTGCGCCTTGGCAGGAAGTTGTCGTCGACAAGAACATCAATCTTTTCGACCTGATGCCGCTGTTTCGCCTGAACCGCGGAGACGGGGGCTTCTACATCGACAAGGCCTGTGTCGTTTCGCGCGATCCCGACGACTGGGACAATGACGATGTGGAGAACGTCGGGTGCTATCGCCTGATGGTGAAAGGCCCGAACCGCATTGGAATTCAAACCGTGCCGCAGCACGACATTTCTGTCCAATTGTCGCATGCGGAAGCGCGCGGCGAAGACCTCCCGGTCGCAATCACCGTCAGCAATGAACCCATTGTCATGCTTATGGCGGCAACGCCCCTGCTTTATAACCAGCTCGAATACAAAATGGCGGCGGTCATGCAGGGCAAGCCGTACCGGGTGGTGAAGACAGCAAAAGGCTTGGACATCCCTTATGGATCCGAATACGTCCTTGAGGGCCGCATGCTCGCGAGGCAGCGGGAGATAGAGGGCCCTTTTGGGGAATTCCCCGGATATTACTCGGGGGGTCATCGATATCCGGTGATCGAGGTCGACCGGGTCTCGCACCGGAAGAATCCAATTTTCGAGGCCGTCTATGTTGGCAGGCCGTGGACCGAGCTCGATTTCCTGCAGGCGATGACCACGAGCGCGCCCATCTTCATCCAGCTCAACCATATGTTTCCCGAGGTCATGGCGGTCAATGCGCTGTACACGCACGGCCTCGTAGTCATCGTGTCCACGAAAGTCCGCTACGGCGGCTTCGGAAAATCGGTGGGCCTCGGCGTGCTAACAACGCCGCACGGGCTCGGCTATGCCAAGTTTATAATCGTCGTTGATGCCGACGTCGACCCGTTCAATCTCGACCAAGTCATGTGGGCCATGTCGGTTCGCGCCAATCCGGCGGGGGATATCGTGATCGTCCCTAACCTCGCGGAAAACCTGCTTGATCCCGCCAGCCAGCCGGCCGGAATGGCGCACAAGATGATCATTGATGCCACGACGCCTGTCGCTCCGGATCGGCGGGGCGACTACGGAGAGCTGCTGGACACGCCGGAGCAGACCGAGCAATGGCGGGACAAGCTCATGACGCTGCTCAAGGCTCAAAAGAAGTGAGGCAAACTATGGCAACTCCTGTCTGCCCACGGTGCCGTTCTAACGCGACTGCGGTGCGCGCCCAGTCGCCTGCTGCCGGGGTCTGGATCATTTTCGGCTGCGACACCTGTTTCTATACGTGGCGCTCGACCGAGCCGGCGGCCAACACAGATCCGGACCAATATCCTCAGGTCTTCCGGCTCAATCCGGCCGAATTGACAAAATTTCCGGAAGTGCCAGCCATCGCACCGCTGCGGCAGCGGGTGGCGCAGCAAGGTACGGCCCACCCTTTGTCTCATTCGGCTACATGAGTTTCAACGGTTCGAAGTCGAAACGGTAACCCAATGTCCGATAATGAGATGGTCCGGCCGTGCTCCCGCCCCGCCAGCCAGCGAGGCTGGCGAGGGGCGCCAACTCAAGGAGCATGCCATGACACCCAAACTGAATAGCGCAATCGCCGTGATCGGCATCGATATCGGCAAGAACTCGTTCCACGTCGTGGGCCACGATCAGCGCGGCGCCATCGTGCTGCGGCAGAAGTGGTCGCGCGGGCAAGTGGAAACTCGACTGGCGAACCTGCCCCCGTGCCTGATCGGCATGGAGGCCTGTGTCGGCGCGCATCATCTCAGTCGCAAACTGCACACGCTTGGCCACGATGCCCGGCTGATGCCGGCCAAGTACGTCCGCCCGTATAGCAAGCGGCAGAAGCTTCAATGATGCCGAAGCGATTGCCGAGGCGGTGCAGCGCCCGACGATGAAGTTCGTGGCGACGAAGACCGCGGAGCAACTCGATCTGCAGGCGCTGCATCGGGTGCGCGAGCGGCTGGTATCGCAGCGCACCGGCATCATCAATCAGCTCCGCGCCTTCATGCTGGAACGCGGTATCGCCGTTCGCCAGGGTATCCGCTTCCTGCGTGCGGAACTGCCCCGCATCCTGGCGACGCGCAGCGATGTGCTCTCGCCCCGCATGCTGCGGGTGATCGAGGACCTGGCCGGCGACTGGCGCTGGCTGGACGAGCGCATCGAAGGCTTATCCAGCGAGATCGCGGCGCTGGCCGATCAAGATGCGGCATACAAACGGCTGATGACGGTGCCCGGCGTCGGACCGATCATCTCAAGCGCGATGGTGGCCGCGATCGGTACCGGGGACGTGTTCTCGAAAGGTCGTGACTTCGGCGCCTGGCTTAGATTGGTGCCAAAGCAAATCTCGACCGGAGATCGCTCGATCCTCGGCAAGATATCGAAGCGGGGCAATCGCTATCTGCGTGTGCTGTTCGTACAGGCGGCCTGGGTCGTGTTGGTCAGGCTCAAGCCAAAAGACTGGGAGCGCTATGGGCTGAAGTCGTGGATCGAGGCGGCCAAGAAGCGACTGCACCACAACGTGCTGGCGATCGCGCTGGCCAACAAGCTCGCCCGCATCGCCTGGGCGGTGCTGGCCAAAGGACGCCAGTTCGAAATGAGGAGGACCAATGATGCAGTCGCCCGACCTGCTTAATCCTCGCGCCGTGCTCGGCACACCGTCAAGGCGTGGCCTGGCAACGCCGGAGCCAGACGCAAGCCAAGCGCGACGGCCAGCCTTGACGTCCCCCTGCGCGCGGCGCCTGAGCACCAGCGCAGGCCGGGACGAAGGAACGACCGCACGGCACAAACAAAGGAACTGCAAACGATTTAAGGAGAGATTGATGACGTAGCCCTTAACCTGTTTCCCGCCGAGGTCTGCGAGAGGATGAGATGAGATGGAGGATTGGTCTTCCCAGCGCATGCGAACACTGGTGACCCGACTGGCCCGGTCGAGGCCTGTCCGATAATGAGATCGCAGGCGCGCTGATATCCATGATGGTCGGGAGCCACAACGAGCTCCAATCAGAGACCGTGAACCGCCCCGGGATTGCCGGAGGCCGTTTCGTTTGAGTCACGCCGCCATGGCTGGCTTTTCCAGTATGGCGTAGTAGCGCTCCTCGGCTTCGGCTGGCGGGATGTTGCCGATCGGCTCCAATAGCCGGCGGTTATTGAACCAGTCCACCCATTCCAGCGTGGCGTATTCGACGTTGTCGAACGACCGCCATGGCCCACGCCGATGGATGACCTCGGTCTTGAACAGGCCGATCACTGTTTCGGCGAGCGCGTTGTCGTAGGAATCTCCGACACTGCCGACCGAAGGCTCGATACCCGCCTTGGCGAGCCGCTCGCTGTATTTAATCGAGATGTACTGGACACCGCGATCGGAATGATGGACCAAGCCGCCTTCGACCGGCCGACGGGCATGAAGCGCCTGCTCCAGTGCGTCGAGGACAAAGCCCGCCGAAGCGGTGCGGCTGGCCCGCCAGCCCACGATCCGTCGAGCGTAGACGTCGATAACGAACGCGACATAAACGAAGCCGCTCCAGGTGGCGACGTAGGTGAAATCGGAGACCCAGAGCTTGTTCGGCCTGTCAGCGGCGAATTGCCTATTCACCTTGTCCAGCGGACACGGCGTCGCCTTGTCGTTGATCGTCGTCTTCATCCGCTTCCCTCGGACAACGCCTTGCAAGCCCATGGCTTTCATCAGCCGCGCCACGGTGCACCGAGCGACGTCGACGCCTTCGCGCATCAACTGCCTCCAGACCTTGCGAACGCCATAGACACCGAAGTTCTCCTCGAACACCCGCCGGATGTAAACCGACAGCTCGCCATCCCGCTTGGCCCGCCGCGGCAGGCGACCCGGATCGGCTTTCCGGCGGGCGTGTTCGTACCAGGTTGACGGGGCGATCTGCAGAACCCTGCACATCGGCTCGACCCCGAACTCGCGCGTGTGGGCTTCCACGAAGCCGATCACTTCTTGAACGGGCGGTCGAGCTCCGCCGCCGCGAAATAAGCTGAGGCTTTCCGTAAGATCTCGTTCGCCTGACGAAGCTCACGGACCTCGCGCTCGAGCGCCTTGATCCGCTCGCGTTCGTCCGTCGTCAGACCCGGTCGCTTGCCCTCGTCGCGCTCAGCTTGGCGAACCCAACTGCGAAGCGTCTCGGGATTGCAGCCGATCTTGCTCGCGATCGACGTGATCGTGGCCCACTGCGAGGTGTGCTCAGTCTGGTGATCAAACACCATCCGCACCGCTCGCTCGCGGACCTCAGGTGAAAACTTGTTGCTCGTCTGCTTCGTCATGGCTCCCACTTTCTCAGAAGTTGGAGCCTCCGAAAATCCCGGTGCGGTTCACCGGATACATTGATGCAAGACCGCACATCCGCCAGATCGAGGAAACCTCTTGCAACGCACGGCCGTGGGTCAAACCCGAACCACCTCCCTGGGGATCGCATGTCCGCTTCCACCGGCTGCAGACATGTCCGCGAAGGCAGTCCGTTGGGCAAGCTGCGCAATTCTGCTTAGATGCGTTAGCTAAAACTTAATCTGACATGGGTGTCCTGGTTTCCCCGCAGCGAATCGCAAGCCGAGGCGGGGCACGGAGCGGTCGGGGTGGCGAAGCGCCCCGCCTCGGCGATTGGAGGACACCATCATGACGACTGAACAGAAGATCATCCGAGCCAAGGTTGGACTGCTCGAGCTTGCCAAGCAGCTCGGCAACGTCAGCCAAGCCTGCAAGATCATGGGTTACAGCCGGGATAGCTTCTACCGGTTCAAGGAACTCCACGACACCGGCGGCGAGCTGGCGTTGCAGGAGATCAGCCGCAAGAAGCCTGTGCTGAAGAACCGGGTGCCGCAGGAGGTCGAAGACGCCATCGTTGCGCTCGCCATTGAGCAGCCGGCCTTCGGCCAAGTCCGCATCGCCAACGAATTGAGAAAACGTGGGCTTACGGTCTCTCCCGCCGGCGTGCGCTGCGTGTGGCTGCGTCACGACCTGGAGACCATGAAGAAACGGCTCAAAGCGCTGGAAGCCAAGAGCGCCCAGGAGGGCCTGGTGCTGACCGAGGCGCAGGTCGTCGCGTTGGAAAAGGCCAAGACCGAGAAGGAAGCCCATGGCGAGTTCGAGAGCGAGCATCCGGGCTACTGCGGCGCCCAGGATACGTTCTATGTCGGCAATCTAAAGGGCGTTGGGCGGGTCTACCAGCAGACCTTCATCGACACCTACGCCAAGGTCGCTTGCGCCAAGCTCTACGATCGCAAGACGCCGATCACAGCGGCTGATCTGCTGAACGACCGGGTGATTCCCTTCTTCGATAGCCATGACGTCAAGCTGCTGCGGGTATTGACCGACCGCGGTAGCGAGTACTGCGGCAATCCGGAGCGGCACGAGTACGAGCTCTATCTCGCGGTCGAGGACATCGATCACTCGCGCACCAAAACCAAGAGCCCGCAGACCAACGGCATCTGCGAGCGCTTCCACAAAACCGTGCTGAACGAGTTCTACCGTGTCGCGTTCCGCAAAAAGGTGTATCGTTCAATCGATGAGCTGCAGGCCGATCTCGATGGATGGATTCGCGGATACAACGAGGCGAGACCACATCAAGGCCGCTGGTGCTTCGGCAAAACACCGATGCAGACATTCGTTGATGCAATGCCGATGACGAAGGAGAAGATGATCGCAGCCTAACGGCATCGGACACCAAAACCCGATCGCTCAACCAGGCACAGTCTGTCAGATCGAAGTCTCGGCTAATACAGCTTAGATCCAGTACCTCGACCACTCCGACAACACGAGCTCCAGCGCCTCGGCGACCTGCCGATCCGAAGGCAGGTCGTCGGCGATCAAGCCTGACTGGTGCAGCCACCGCCGGCGGCGCGCGTGCGGCACCTGGCCGGCGGCGCGGGCGAGGCGGGCAAGGGCGGCGTCATTGAGCGCGATCATGGCGCGGCCCCTTCCGCGTCCGCGAGTTCTCGCGCGAAGCCGCTTCCAGCAGGCGCCACATGGCACGGCCTTCCTCGTTGGGCACCCAATGCTCCCACATGTAACTTCCCTCGGGCCAGTAGTTGGTGTCGGCGACCGGGTTGACAAAGGCCGGCCATTGCCAAGGCTTGAGCCCCAGCTCGTCGTGCAGGTCGCTGTGGAGATTCCACCAACGTCTGCAGCCGTTGCACTCCTGGCGCTTCCAGTATTGATCGGGGGCCCAGTCGCGCGGTGCACAGGTGCACCTGATTCTTTCCATCGCGCGGAAAAGACTAATTGCGCGCGCTGAAATTCGTGCCCGCGGGGGGCGGCCAATCGGGGTGCGCGTGGTCGGCATGTCACCATCCCCCAGGCGGGCGGCCGATTGGACGGACCGGCTCCAAATTCAGTCCTAATCGTTGCAACGTGCGGGTTACAAAAGCCCGGTTCTGCAGTTCGGCCTTGAGCCCAGGATGCTCTTTGAGGCCGGTGCGGGTCGAGATCAGCGCGCCGTCTCTGTCGATTGTCTCACGCAAGCTCACAGCCCGATCGGTTGCCTCGGCGGCCAGCAACAACAACTCGACGCCACCGGCGTCGGAGATCTCGTATTCGGTCATGATCCGGTCCCATAACGACCGCCCGGCTTCACCGAGCGTGCGCGGCGGTTCGAGCGCGATGGCGCCCTGATCGCCGACCAGAGTCAGCGGTGGTTTTTTCGCCATGAAATTTTTCTCCTTAATGTTTTGCTCAGTTACGTGAAACGTGAGTTGGCGCAGCGGTATAAAGATCGGTGAGTCGTGTTTTTTTCCTAATCCCACCTCGCCCTGATGTTACCACTCTCACGCTGTGGCCCGAGTCGTGTCGAGTATATCCCCAACCACGGCAGCTTTGATCCGATCACATTGACGCATTCATTTGAAGCGTACGATCCAAACTACCACCGCACGGCCCGTCGACAATCATCTCACGCTCACAGTCGATGCAGGCGACGCGCGCCGTCGGCTTGTTGCTCCACACTGCCAACCCGCAATCGGGGCACTCGTGTTTGATTTTCTGCTTGCGCGGCTTGCCTTCCCGCTCGCCTGCGATGTCCTGGTAAAGCGCATCGGGATCGAAGGGCAGCTCGGCAACGGCGCGCGCGAACGGACCACCGGGAATGATGTAGTGCGTCACGCGCTGTCCGGTGCGACGTCCACCGGGCTGGCCTGTGGTGCTCGGCATCAAACCCATCGCCTCCATCCAATCGCCCCATTGCTTGTTGTGATAGTTGCGACGTGAAGGCTTGCCCTCATGGTGTTGCCGCTGGTGCACCATCTCGTGTGCGAGAGTCGACAACACCATGTCAGGCGAGCGTGTTCTGAAATGCATGGAATTCATCGCGATCTCGTCCCAGAGCCGATCGTCGCCGCCTTGAAAACGCTCGAACGCGAAGTACCCGTTCGCGCCGCGTCTTCTTTGCATTGTCAGCATGACGCCCGGCAATCGCCCGCCGAAGAACCGCTTGTTGAGATAATTGTAAGCCTTATGCAACGCCGAATATGCGTGCTGAGTCGGATCAATCTGCTTCTTGCGAGCCCTCACAGGCTTTGCAACTCGACGGGGCTTTGCCATTGGTACCTCCTTCTGTTTTGTACCGTACGCTCCAAAATTGATCCTCGTAGGGTGTTTCATCGGTGAAACAGGGTGTTTCATGGGTGAAACAACTTGTTTCATCGGTGAAACACAGGGTCCTATTCTCTTTCTTTATGTTCTTTAGTAGAGAACATAAACTCTATAGGCTTGCTGCTTCCCATCTCGTTTGAACCGGATCAGACCCAACTTCACTAACTCTCTTGCCGCTCTCATTTTGGTGGCACGTGACATCTTCGCCACCGCGTTGGACAACACGATTTCACCGCCTACGTGTTTGCGCTTGTACGCTTCGAATAAAATTGCGAGCGCCAACTGATAGGTACCAACACTTCGGGATTGTCGGAGTGCCTCAACCCATCGAAGAGGAAACTGAACCCAGTCTGCTTTAAACGGCGCGCGCTTCTTTACCGGAGCGACATTGGTGTCGAGCGTTTCGACCGCAATGCGTCGACCATGGCTCCACACGTATCTCACGACGCGGCTCTTTTCGGTATCGCACCGACAGCTTCAAGCGCAGACATGATGGTGTCCCACATCTGTTGGGCGACTGGACGCTTGTCCCGATAACGAGCACCACCAACCAGTTGTTGATCGATATCGACGTCAATCTCGAAACCATCACAGACTTCTCGTCCGGCAGTGCGCATAATCTCGATCGCGTGTGCGATCTGCTCGCGATTATCCAGTTCGAGCAGAATGCCGTCGTGGATCAACATGCTGGGGACGAGGTTGGCTTCGCACAGACGCCACGCTGCCAGTCTCAGCATTTCGGCGCCGTTGCCCTGCATCGGAAAATTGTAGAGCGTCCGTTTGTTTGGGCTCGTTGAGAGACGCAACGGCCAGCCAAAGACAGTTTCGATTTTTCGATCCAACATGGCGTGCTGCACCATGTCGTCACGCCATTCCCAGAATCTTGGATATGTCCGGCGATGTCGCTCCATAATGGCGGCGGCGATCAGGGGGTGGCGATTCAAACCCTTTGCCAGCGACGGTACCGACATCCCGTAGTTGATCGCGAGCTGCAGCGACTTCATGCGCTGCCGCATCATTTGATTTTCTTGCTTCCAACGCTTTGCGTCGTAATCGTTCGAGAGGCCGCAGACCATCGCCAGCGAGTGATAGACGTCGCCGGCGCGGTAAGCGTCCATGAGTGCTCGATCGCCGGAAAGTGCGGCGGCGATTCCAACCTCTTGTGTTCTCCAATCGAGATACACGCCGATCTTGTCGGGTGGGAAAACCATGAGTGAGCGCATGGCGGCGTGTGCGTTGAAGAGAGATTTTGCGTGTGCGTTGCGACCGGTGGCCGTGCAGAACGGAAACAGGCTCGGGCGGTTTCGACCGTCGCGGCCAATCGGAAGCTTGGCGCGAACGATAACGCCGAGGGAATCCCGCAGCGCGTGGAGCCCTTCGATCCCGGGGATGAAGGACATGAGCCCGAAGGCATCACCACTTATATCAAGTCTTCCGCTTGCAAGGCGGGGCCACGCCGTCACCCCAGTGTCGACGAGCCATTGCTCAAATCGGACGTAGCTGAATTCGCCGTCCGGAATGTAGATCGGCGAAGCGCTGCCGTGACTAGGGTCAAAAGCCCGCAGCAGATAGCGAATGACTGCCGCTTTGTTTTCCTGGATTGCATTCCAGAGCATCATGTCGATCGGCATGCCGCGGGCTTGGATCAGCGCAACCGATTTCGCAGAGTAGTTCGACCAATGCAGCACACGTGGAACGTTGATTGTCGGGAATCGAGGCGGTTGTCCGCGCAATTGTCGACGCAATAATTCCGCCGACGCTCTCACGTCTTCTTCGCAATATTCGAGGACGCGTTCCTTACCGTACTTGCGCCATCGGCCCTCACCGATGTCCTCCGCCGTCTGCGCTTTGTCGATACGTTCCCAACCTTCAATTCCGTATGCGCGACAAGCGTCGGACAGCCGTTTGCGTGGCCGCTTGCGCGCTTCGTCGGGCTCGTAGGGAAGCAGGATGTTGCTGGCGGCGAGATAAGCCGTATGAAGATCGTAAATGTGCGTAGGAAATTTCCAGCCGAGTGTTAGGAAGCAGGTCATTTCCGCCCAAGCGGAGTACGCAACAAATAGCGTGTCGGGTCCAATGTCGAAGGGTGGGTTCTTACCGAAGCCACCACGCCATAACCGAATGGTGCGTACGTGCCGAAGACAACTGTCCAGCACGTGCGCCACCATGCACAGCACATTCGGGAGATCGCCGTCTGCAATCTCATATTCGAAATCGCAGACGGCAATCGTCGTGAAAAACTTCTTCACGACACCGACTGCTTGGCACCAATGAGCCGTAACAGCGCTGGATGATCTTCGCGATCAATCATCCGGCCGTTGAAAGCGACGACGATCAACTCGTCGAGCGATTGCGACGGCCACTTGGGGGCCGGGAAGGCGTCGGGGTCTTTGGCGTAGTCGATTTTATAGTTCTCGGCGCCTTCCTGCTTGCGGCTCGTGACCTGCACCCATTGCGTTTTGGCTTCTTCGCACGCTTGGAGGGCGCTCATGTTCCAAGTGTTGTCGCCGTTCTGTGTCGGGATGTGGCACAAGAAGAACACGTCATAGGGCTTGGTCGCGAGTGCCAAGCTGAAGCGCAGAATTTTCCCGCTCGACACATAGGCCGTGGCAAGGTCTTCGTCGATCAGGTGCAGCGTGTCGCGCTTCATTCCCTGAATGGGAACGTTGACGAAACACAGTTCACTCGACCAGTAGGCTTGTTCGTCCGGATGCAGGCGAACGAAGTCTCGCGCTGCCGCAATATTGTGATGAGGCAGCGCGCCTTGCAATGTACCCACTGCTGCCGGGGTGGCTGCGCGTTTCGACACGAACTTACTGAGGTCGAATTTAGGCGGCTTCGGAATCGGTGCCGCCGCCTCCGCAGTGTTATTTACGACGGTTCGTAGTCTCGGCTTCTTAGCCATCGGTATTACTCCTCTCGATTATTTTCCGCCGAGTTGGCGGAACAGGCTGCGCAAATACGATTGCTGCTTGGTGGTGAGTTCCTCTTCACCGGCGAGCTCCACCATGTGCTCGATGAAATTGCGGTGGCGTCGTGGGAGCCGATCGATCCGTTCCCAGCAAAATTGCGCCATCTCGTATGCGCCGTCGGAATCGACGCGCCGGAATGTGGTGACGTGGCGGCTTTCACCTTCCTTGAGTCCGGCGTCGTAACCAGTGTTGAAACCCTCGTCGTAGATCAGCTTCATTTCAGCTTCTGAGAGTTTGCCGTCACCACCGTTCTCAACGAGGTCCGCGATGTAATGGAAATCTCGGCCGCAAGCCGCGAGCGTTCGTCGGAGTGCAAGTGCCGACGCCACAACTTCGCCTTCGTGTGACGAGCCCATGCGTCGGATCAGGTCGCCGAGCTTTTCTTCGATGGTCTTCTTCATGACGCAGCAACAAATTGGCGCCGGCCATTTGCGCGACCAGCGCCGATGTGAATTCACTCTGCTGCGATGGCGTGCGGCCGGGTGGCGCGCTCCGCCGCCGACCACCACCGATCGGCACCGATCTCGATCACGAGGCGATCAAGATCGGCGTCGGTGAGCGAGCGCGGCGAGCGGTAGAGGAGCCTGCGACGCTTGTTCGACGACGGCTTGGGCGGGTCGTTGCCGACGAAGGCCATCACCGCGCGCAGCAGCCGCCGTAGCGCGCGGCGTTCGGCAGTGGTCTGGACGGGGACGTGCTCGGATTGTACAAGAGGGCTCTTCTGCAACATGTGCTTGTTCCTTCCTGATCGGCGCCCCTTCCTCTTTGAACCAGGGTGGGCGCCGGTCGCATTTCCGGCAGTTGGATCAGTTCATCGCGAGGCAGCCGCCGCCGGACGCGCGGCATGCCGGCGGGCTGTCAGTTAGGCGGCGGTGCTCTTCGTGTTGAGCAGAAGCGCGTCACCCTGGCGCATGCCAAGCCGGCGCGGGCTGAGTTTGATGATCTTGTCGGCGTGGTGCCGGCGCAGCCCGTCGAGCGACATGCCGGACAGGCGCGAGGCCTCGGCCAGCGAAATGATTTTCAATTGTTCGACGGGCGGCAGATCGGCGAGACGGGGGTGGGGATCAGGCATGGCACGCTCCTTTCGCGTGCCTATTCCTATATGCGCAGAAACCCGCTCAACGCCAACGCATCAATATGCGTCTCGACGCATCAATGTGCGTCTTTTGAAAAAGTCAGGACTTGGGGGCGTAGCGCCGAAGCCAGTAGCCGCAATCCCGCAGCGCGTTGATGATGGCGCCGCGCGTCCAGGCGGCATCACACTGCCGGCGCTTTGCGGCTTCCTCCATCTCCGTTTCCAGCCTGCGGGCGGCGTCGGTGATCCGCGGCGGACAATCCGGGGAAGCCTTCAGGCGTGCGGCGGCGGCAGCGAACCAAGTCTTCGCCGGCAGCACCGGTGCATCGATGTCCATCATGGCGTGCCGGTGCGGATCGGCGGCGAGATCGCTCTTGCCCTCCAGCTTCGCCTCGACGAAATGCGTGGTAGGTTTGTTGTCAGCCTTTGCCATTGGACCACTCGATGGCGTGGGGTCAGGCCGCGCCGGAGCGTTTGAGCCGCTCCGGCCGGCCGCTTTCAATTTCTAGGCACGCTGCAGCGTTACGATCTTGCTCTCGCGCTCTTCAACGATTGCGAGCACATGCTCGGCCCATAGCGCCAGCGCAGCGCCGATCTCGCGCCCATACTTGTAGCGATCGTAGATCGCCTGCACCCCGCCCTTGGCGTGATTGATCGCCAGCTCGGCGACGTGCGGCGCCACCCCGATGCGGCCGAGTCCGCTGCGCATCGTCCTCCTCAGGTCGTGTAACGTCCACGGCGCCAACGGCTTGCCGGTGGTCATGACGATGCGGGCGTCAAGCCGCAGCTTGCCGGCGGACCATCCGCTGAACCCGCTATCGCGCCGCCCGAATACGAAGTCGCGATCCTCCCGTGGCACGGCAGCGATCAGCTCGACCGCGACCGGCGGCAACGGCAATTCGAGCGTGCGGCCGTTCTTGGTGCGCGTCCCGGGAATCGTCATCACGCCAGTGTTGAGGTCGACCTCGCTCCATTTGAGCGCGCCGACCTCTTCCCGTCTGCAGCCGGACAACAGCAGCAGCTTGACAATGCGGCCGGAGTCATCGTCGCCGCAGGCATTCCAGATCACGCGAATCTCGCCGTCGTTCAGCACCCGGTCGCGCGCCAGTATTCCCTCGGTCGGATCGTTGGTCGCCGCGACCGGGTTGGTTTCGCACAAGCCCTCCTTCGTCGCCCATCCGTACAGCGCCGAAAGGTTGTCGCGCGCGCGCGCCGCCGACGTCCGCCCGTGCGCCTTGACCAGCTCCTGCAGCCGCGCCGCCACGTCCGCCCGCTTGATGGCGTCGAGCGGGCGAGCGTGCAGCGACTTCCAGTGCTCGGCGAAATAGCGCTCCGCGGCCTTGAAGGTGTTCGGCCGCAATCGATCGCGCTTGGCTGCGAGATAGCGGGCGACCACCACTCCCAAGGTCAACGCCTGGGCGCCGGCCCGGGCCCGCTCGGCGGCGGGGTCAACGCCCAGCTCGATCTGGGCGAAGCGCTGGCGGGCGATCTTGCGGGCGTCCTCCAGGCCGACCTTGCGGACGTCGCCCAGGCTCTCGCGCCGCTGCTGGGTCCCTGCCCGGTATTGCACGACCCAGCGCTTGCCGTTGCCGCGCAGCCGCACGCCAAATCCGGGCAAGGCTTCGTCCCATTCGATGTGATCGGTCTTGCCAGCCGGGAGAACCAGCGCCGTCACCCCGTCCTTCGTCAGTCGCATGGACCTCGTCCTCTGCTTCCCAGTCAGACACGTGCTGTTCTGGGAAGCGTATGGGAAGCTATCTCCTGCTCCCCGGTGCCCACTCTTGCCCATATCCCACACGTGCTATGCACGAGTTGTCACGGAATTGCAAGGCTCGTGCGGTTCTCTGCGCCCTCCTGCGGGAAGCACGAATATGCTAGCCAGATCGAGAGCACGTGGGCAAGGCCCGATACATACATCGCCTCGTTCACCGGCGTCGAAATGGCATCGCGTCTGCCGGTGATGAGCGCGGACGCGATCGCCCCGTTATCGCCGGGCAAGACCGCTCGGATGCGCTGGTCGATCGCCTCGCGCATGGCGTCGATTGCCATGGCGTAGCGCAGCCGCAGTGGCGGCGCGGCCGGGGCTGCGGCGGTGCGGACGTGGCCGAGCACGAAGCCGGAGGCGCCGATCCTCTGAAAATACATGTCGCGCGCGAAGTCATAACCGCCGGGGCGCAGAGGTTCGGGCGGAGGAGAGAGGCGGGCCTTGAACTCGACGAAGCTGCCGACCGCCGGCGCGCTGCCCTTGCGCACCGAGACCCGCACGCGTTCGATCCTTTCATCGAGCCGCGGGCCGCTCATGCGATCGACCCGCACGATAATGCGATCGGAGCGCTCGCGCTCCTCCCGCGTTTCGACGAATCCCGCGACATCGACGTTCCAGACCGGCGCGGAGAGCACCGGATGGGCAATGACCGCACGTTTGACAGTGGCGGTCGCCAACCCAGCCGCCACCGCAGCGCCGCCTAGCGCGAGGGGAAATGCGACCATGCGACGACGGCACAGGACGGTCGCTGTCACCGCTGCAGCGAGCATGAGGACCGCCGCCCATGGCGCCGGTTCGCGGTCAGCGGCGAAGTAAACGGCGATGCCACAGCCGAAAGCGATCGCGAGCCAGGGCACGAGCCGGCCAGGACCGGTTTCGACCGCAACCCATTCGCGGATGCCCCGCGCCGCACGCGGCGCAAACTCGGCGAAACCGAGCGGCCACGCCAATATCGGCCTGTCGCCAGCCACGCCCCAGGGACGGATCCAAGGCCGCCATGCCTCGGCCCGCCCGCGCGATCTGCCCTGCTCGACCATCGCGCGGCCCCCACAGCGCCATATCTCGCCGCATGGATGCTACACCAGAACCATCCATGGTGCACCGGGCCGTCCGGGCATTCCCGCTTGCTGGGGGCAACGGTGGCGAGAGACCTAGGCGCCCTTTCCACCGCTGACCCTGGCCCAGGTGTCGCGCAGGCCGACGGTGCGGCTGAACACCAGCCGGCCGGGCGCCGAATCCGGATCGCGGCAGAAGTAGCCTTGACGCTCGAACTGCATGGCAACGGCGGAGTTGGCGGCTGCGGCGGCGGGTTCGAGCCTGCAGTCCGTCAGTACCTCGAGCGAATTCGGGTTGAGATCGGCGGCGAAGTCGGCGACGTTCGGGGCGGGACGCGCAAATAGCGGGTTGTAGAGCCGAACTTCCGTCGACACCGCGTCGGCGGCGGAGACCCAGTGGATCGTGGCCTGAACCTTGCGTCCGTCCGGCGCGTTGCCGCCGCGGGTCTGCGGATCGTAGGTGCAGCGAAGTTCGATCACCTCGCCCGCGGCGTTCTTCAGCACCTCACGGCAGGTGACGAAATAGGCGTAGCGTAGCCGCACCTCCCGCCCGGGGGCGAGCCGGTAGAATTTCTTGGGCGGGTCTTCCATGAAATCATCCCGCTCGATGTAGAGCTCGCGGCCGAATCGGATCGGTCGTGTGCCCGCGGTCGGGTCATCGGGATGATTGGCGGCTTCGAGCTCCTCGAATTGGCCTTCGGGATAATTCTCGATGACGATCTTCAAGGGACGCAGCACCGCCATGCGCCGCAATGCCGTCCTGTTCAGGACCTCGCGAACGGAGAAGTCGAACATGGCGGTGTCGACAACGCTGTTGGCCTTGGCGACCCCGATCCGCTTGACGAAATCGCGTATCGCCTCCGGCGGAACGCCGCGGCGGCGCAATCCTGCCAGCGTCGGCATGCGTGGATCATCCCACCCTTTCACGTGTCCCCCACGTACCAGCTCGGTCAGAACGCGTTTGGACAGGACCGTATAGGTGAGGTTCAGACGCGCGAATTCGTATTGCCGCGGCCGCGACGGAACGGGAAGATTGTCGAGAAACCAGTCGTACAAGGGGCGGTGGTCTTCGAATTCGAGCGTGCAGAGGGAATGGGTGATGTGCTCGATGGCGTCCGACTGACCGTGGGCGAAGTCGTAGCTCGGATAAATGCACCACGCGCTGCCCGTGCGCGGATGGCTCGCGTGCAGGATACGGTAGAGCACCGGATCGCGCAGATTGATGTTGCCGGCGGCCATGTCGATCTTGGCTCGCAACACCCGCGCCCCGTTCGGGAACTCGCCCGCCCGCATGCGGCGAAACAGGTCGAGGTTTTCTTCCATCGTTCTCTCGCGCCACGGACTGTTGCGTCCAGCCTCGGTAAGCGTGCCGCGGCTCGCCCGCATCTCGTCCTGCGATTGGTCGTCGACATAGGCCTTGCCGGCACGGATCAGGTGCTCGGCCCACTCGTAGAGCTGCTCGAAATAGTCCGAGGCATGATAGAGATGCGTTCCCCAATCGAAGCCGAGCCAGCGGACGTCGCGCTCGATGGCATCGATATATTCCTGCTCCTCTTTCGCCGGATTGGTGTCGTCGAAGCGCAGGTGGCAGCGTCCGCCGACCTCCTGCGCTACACCGAAATTGAGGCAGATCGACTTGGCGTGGCCGATATGCAGATAGCCGTTGGGCTCCGGCGGAAAGCGCGTCACCACCGTGGCATGGCGCTTCGCATCGAGGTCCGCCTGGACGATATCGCGGATGAAGTCGCGCCCTGCTTCCGCGGCCGCCGTCTCGCTCACTACCATGCCTTCCACGTCCCGCTGTCCTCGCGCAGCTGGCGACCGACTTGCCGCTGCTGCCGGAGTTTGGCGGGGCCTACCAAATCCGCAGCTGTGCGCCAAGGGCGCCGGGACGACCGGTGAGACCGCGCTCGGGCCGCGCAAGTGGCGCGGACCATGAAACCTTTGATCTCCTATCTTAATTCTGTGGTACACGAACCCCCAGTGATGGCCCGTCGACGCCCGTGAGGCTACGACGGGCTGTTGCGCTCCGACTGGCTGCCCAAATCGGCCCGAAATGACCGAGACGATCGTCACCCGCTTTGCGCCCTCGCCCACGGGCTTCCTGCACATCGGAGGAGCACGTACCGCGCTGTTCAACTCGCTTTACGCCCGCGCGCGCGGCGGAAAAATGCTGCTGCGGATCGAGGACACCGACCGGGAGCGCTCCACCCAGGCAGCGATCGACGCCATCCTCGACGGGCTGACCTGGCTCGGCCTCGATTGGGACGGTGAGGCCGTCTACCAATTCTCGCGCTCCATGCGCCATCGCGAGGTGGCCGAGGCACTGTTGCAAGCCGGGCATGCCTATCGCTGCTACGCCACCCCCGAGGAACTCGCAGAAATGCGGGAGCAGGCGCGCCGCGAAGGACGCGCCAAGCTCTATGATGGACGCTGGCGGGACCGCGATCCGTCCGAGGCTGCGGCCGGGATCAAACCGGTGATCCGGCTCAAGGCGCCGCTGACTGGCGAGACCGCGATCGAGGATCAGGTTCAGGGGCGGGTTGTCTGGCAGAACGAGAACCTCGATGATCTCGTGCTCCTTCGCTCGGACGGCACCCCCACCTATATGCTCGCCGTCGTGGTGGACGACCACGACATGGGCGTCACCCACGTGATCCGCGGCGACGACCATCTCACCAATGCCGCGCGCCAGAAACAGATCTACCAGGCGCTCGGGTGGAATGTGCCGGTGATGGCGCACATCCCGCTCATCCATGGACCCGATGGCTCGAAGCTGTCCAAGCGGCACGGCGCCTTGGGCGTCGACGCATATCGGGCAATGGGATATCTTCCCGCCGCCGTGCGCAATTATCTCGTGCGGCTGGGCTGGAGCCATGGCGACCAGGAAATCTTCTCCACCGAGGAGATGGTCGCGGCCTTCGACCTCGCGCAGGTTGGACGCTCTCCCGCGCGCTTCGACTTCGCCAAGCTCGAGAGCCTCAATGCCCACTATATGCGCCATACCGACGATGGCGACCTTCTGGCGCAGCTCGAGCGCGTTTTGCCGCACATCGCGGGTGGACCCGAGCTTGCCGCCAAGCTGACCCCGGAGCTGCGCAGCAGGCTGCTTGCGGCCATGTCCGGACTAAAGGAAAGGGCCAAGACCTTGGTCGATCTCGTGGACGGCGCCCGTTTCATCTTTGCCGATCGTCCGCTCGCACTCGACGACAAGGCGGCCAGCCTGCTCACCGCCGAGGCGCGCCAGCTCATCGGCGACCTGTCCGCGGACCTCGACGCTGTCGAGCCCTGGAACGCCGAGACCACCGAGCTGGCAGTCCGGGCCTTTGCCGAGCGCAAAGGGCTCAAGCTCGGAACTATCGCGCAGCCGCTGCGTGCCGCGCTCACCGGGCGCACTACCTCGCCCCCGATCTTCGACGTGCTGGCGGTGTTGGGACAGGGCGAAAGCCTCGGCCGGCTTCGGGATCAAGTGCCCT
Source organism: uncultured Alphaproteobacteria bacterium (assembly GCA_963758945.1). Classification (GTDB taxonomy): domain Bacteria; phylum Pseudomonadota; class Alphaproteobacteria; order Rhizobiales; family Xanthobacteraceae; genus VAZQ01. Next base: position 77,295 of record CAVWXY010000010.1, read on the forward strand.
CATCAGTGACCAGCCACGGCTAGCGCGCGCCCGCGGCGCGCCAGAAACGCCGGGAGCACAAGGCGTAATCGTCTGCGTGGTTGCAGCGCCGAGCCCGCTGGGCGAGCCATCTTGCAGTGCAAACTGGGATGGGCTACGCAAAACGCAACAGCCTCTCCCGGCAGGGGCACCGAAGCACCACTAACCCACAGCGCTGCGGGAGTGCGGTCCGCCGGGCGACACAACCGAGGGCTTCGATCATGGATGCCAAGACCGGCGCCAACATCAAATCCGGAAAATTCGTCGTCGGCGACAAGGAGGCCACCTTCCCGGTCTACGAGGGAACCATAGGGCCGTCGGTCATCGACATCGGCAAGTTCTATGCCGAGACCGGCATGTTCACCTACGATCCCGGCTACACCTCGACGGGAAGCTGCGAGTCCAAGATCACCTATATCGACGGCGATGAAGGCATTCTGCTCTATCGCGGATACCCCATCGAGCAACTGGCCGAGCACGGCGACTTCCTCGAAACCTGCTATCTGCTGCTCTACGGCGAGCTTCCGACCGCCGCGCAGAAGGCCGACTTCGACAATCGTGTCACCCGCCACACCATGGTGCACGAGCAGATGAGCCGCTTCTATCAAGGCTTTCGGCGCGATGCCCATCCGATGGCGGTGATGACGGGATGCGTCGGCGCGCTCTCGGCCTTCTATCACGACTCGACCGATATCTCCGATCCGACGCAGCGGATGATTGCCTCCATCCGCATGATCGCGAAGATGCCGACAATGGCAGCGATGGCCTACAAGTATTCGATCGGCCAGCCCTTCGTCTATCCCAAGAACGATATCGACTACGCCACCAACTTTCTGCGCATGTGCTTTGCGGTGCCATGCGAGGAGTACAAGCCCAATGCCGTCCTCGCCCGCGCCATGGACCGCATCTTCATCCTGCACGCCGATCACGAGCAGAATGCCTCGACCTCGACGGTGCGGCTCGCGGGCTCCTCCGGCGCCAACCCCTTCGCTTGCATAGCCGCCGGTTGCGCGTGCCTGTGGGGGCCCGCGCATGGCGGCGCCAACGAAGCCGCGCTCAACATGCTGCGCGAGATCGGCAAGCCTGAACGCATCCCGGAATATATCCGCCGCGCCAAGGACAAGAACGACAGCTTCCGCCTCATGGGCTTCGGCCACCGGGTCTACAAGAACTATGACCCGCGCGCGAAAATCATGCAGAAGACCTGCCACGAAGTGTTGAATGAGATCGGCGTCAAGGACGATCCGCTGCTGGACGTCGCCATGGAGCTCGAACGTATCGCGCTGCACGACGAATATTTCATCGAGAAGAAGCTCTATCCCAATATCGATTTCTACTCAGGCATCACGCTCAAGGCGATGGGGTTCCCGACCACGATGTTCACCGTGCTGTTCGCGGTCGCCCGCACGGTCGGCTGGATCTCGCAGTGGAAGGAAATGATCGAGGACCCGCATCAGAAGATCGGTCGCCCGCGCCAGCTCTATACCGGAGCGACCCACCGCGATTACGTACCGATCTCACGCAGGAAATAGAAAGGCGCCCCGCCCCGTAGAGCGCGTCCGCGATCGCAGGGGCACGAAAAACCGGCGCCTGCATTCGGAAGGTCGTCAGGAGTGTCGTCCGCCCCTCCGTCCGCCTGGCAAGGATGGAATATCGCCTGAGGAAGTCCAAGCATCGACCGCAAGCGACATCGGTGGACGAGAGATTTCACCGCGTAGGCACGGCGCGGCTGGCTGCGCCCAGCACGATATCGGCGGCACGCACTGCCGGCGCGGTCGCGCCGACCTCCATGATCGCATCCAACCGGGAAAACGCCTCGAGCTGGCGCCGCCGCTGCGGCGTATCGTCGAACAACGGAACCAGGGCGGCGGCGAGGTGCTCGGCTGTGCAGTTGTGCTGGAGCAGCTCTGGAATGACATTTTCGCCCAGCAAGAGGTTGGTCAGTATGATCGAGGGGAGTCGCTTCAGGATTCCTCGCCCGACCGCGATATATTCGATCGCGGAGACCTTGTAAGCGGCAACCATTGGGACGCCGGCAAGCGCAAGCTCGAGCGTCACCGTGCCGGATTTGGCAAGCGCTGCCCTGGCGATCCGAAACGCCGCCTGCTTCTCCGCAGTCTCGACCACGATGCGCGGGCGTGCCGCCCATTGCTCGGTCGCCTTCCGGACCGGATCGAGCAGGTGCGGGACCGTAGGCAGCACGACCTCAAGCGCTCCGAGGCGATCGCGGACCAGTGCTACTGCGTCGGCAAAAACGGCCAGCAGCCGATCGATCTCGCCGGCTCGGCTGCCCGGCAGCACCAGCAGCACGGGCGGCGACGCGAGCCGGCGCCGCGCCTCGTCGGTATTCGGGCGCAGATCACGCACCTCCGCCACCAAAGGATGGCCAACATAGGTGCAGGGTGGCCCGCCGAGCCGCCGGTGGACGTCGGGCTCGAACGGCAGCAGCGCCAGAATGTGATCAATGTAAGCGCGCATCACGCGCGCACGGCCTGGCCGCCAAGCCCAGACCGACGGCGAAACATACTCGACGATCGCAATCGAAGGGTCGGCGGCACGAACTCGCCGGGCGATCCCTCGTGTGAAGCCGGGACTGTCGATAACGATCAGGACATCAGGACGCCTCGCGACCACGGTCTTGGCGGTGAAACGCATCAACCGCAGGATTTTCGGCAGCCGGCGCGGAATGGCGCTGAATCCGATGATCGGCAGATCGTCGATCGAGTACAGGCTCGCGACCCCTTCGGCCGCCATTTCGCGGCCGCCCACTCCGGCGAAGCGCACCCGCCCGGCGGTCCGCTCCCTCAGTGCCCGCATCAGCGCGGCGCCGAGCCGGTCGCCCAACTCTTCCCCGGCAACGAGGAAGACATCGAGCATCTCGGAGCCGCGCGAGGGCTGCGCTGGCGCGTTCATCGCCCGGCCGCCTTGTCGCGTACTCCGAAGACGAACAGCCGCTCGCGGTCCGCAACCTCGGCGACGCGGGCGGCCTCGGCGACCACGGTGCTGCCGGCGATGACGGCGATACCGGCGAGTCCTGCGCGGGCGGCGCCTTCGACGGTTTGTGGGCCGATCGAAGGCAAGTCGAAGCGCCGATCCTGGTCGCGTTTCGCGGCCTTGACCAGCACGCCGCGCCCCGGTGCTGGGGCTATTCGCCCGCTGCAGCGAAGCTCCGTCACCCGCGCGAGCATCTGGTCGGTTCCTTCCGCCGCTTCAGTCGCCACCACGCGAGCGTCGGCCACCACCACCGCCTGGCCGACGTCGAACGGACTGATCGCGTCGAGGAACACCAGCCCCCTCGCGATGTCGGCATGGTCGCGATCATGCGGGCGCTCGCGGCCGAGCGACCCCTCCGGCATCAGGATTTCGGGTGCGACCTGATGCGCCCCGACCAGCCGGAAGCCGTGCTCCTCGAAAATGTCGGCGACCCCTTTGAGCAGATGATCGTCGCCGCCGCGAAAGATCCGCAACACGCGCGGCAGCAGCCTGAGCGTCTTGAAATCCGGCCTGATTTGCAAAATCGCCGGTCGCACCATTGATCCGATGAAGACAACATCCCGGCAGCCCTCACGATGGGCGACGCGGCAGAACCAGCCGAATTGCCCAAAGGCGGCCCAGTGATGCGGATAGGCTGCAACACGCGGCGGGTCTGCCCAGCCGCGAATGGCGAACAGCACCACGCGGCGCCCCCGCTTGCTTACCGCGTCGGCGACGGCAAACGGCAGGCTTCCGCCGCCGCAAATGATCGCCAGCGGCCCGTCTTCCGCCGTTGCGGCCGCCGCCTCGCTCATGACCCCTCTTGAGCCGGCGCCCGACGGATGGCCATCGTCAATGGTCGCGTGCCGGAGCGGATGAAGGCAATCACCTTGGCGACGAGCGGATCGCTGCCGCTCTGCGCCGCTAGCCGATCGAGCCGCTGGCGAAAGGTGCCGGCGCCGAAGAACATCGCCTGATAGGCCCGCCGCAGCCGGTGGATGTCGGCCTTCCCGCAGCCGCGGCGCCGCATGCCGACGACGTTGAGACCAATCAAATCGGCGAGCGGGCCCTGGACCAGGCCGAACGGAATCACATCGGCGCGCACCCCGCTCAGGCCAACCACCATTGCACCTTCTCCGACACGCACGAACTGTCGCACCGCGGCCTGACCGCCGAACACGGCGAAATCTCCAACGGTCACGTGACCGCCGAGCACCACGTTATTGGCAAAGGTTACATCGCTGCCGACCCGGCAGTCGTGGCCCACATGCGAACCGACCATCAGCCAGCAACGATCTCCCACTTCGGTAACGCCGCGGTCTTCCTCCGTGCCGGTGTTGATGGTCACGCCTTCGCGGATATCGCAGTCGGCGCCGATCACGAGACGCGTCGGGCCTCCGCGGTACTTGATGGACTGCGGCGGCGTTCCCAACGAGGCAAACGGGTAGATCGCGGTTCGCGGCCCGATCGTCGTGTGTCCGGCGACGTGAACGTGCGCGATGAGCCGGGAGTCGTCGCCGATCACGACATGCGGACCGATGACGCAATAAGGACCGATCGACACGTTCTTCCCGATCACCGCCCCCGATTCGACTCGGGCGGTCGGATCGATTGCGGCCATCGCCGACCTCACGCAACCATTGCGCCGACCTCGGCCTCGGCGACCACCTGTCCGGCAACCTTCGCCTCGCCGCGAAACCACCACATGTTCTTTTTGCGCGCCATTTTTGCCACGTGGTATTCGACCGTGTCGCCGGGCACCACCGGTTTGCGAAATTTCGCCTTGTCGATGGTCAGGAAATAGACGTGCCTGGGTATGCCGCCGGCCATCTGCGCGAGAACGCAGAGCGCGCCCGCGGTCTGTGCCATGCCTTCGATCAGCAGCACGCCGGGAAACACCGGATTCCCGGGAAAATGCCCGAGGAACTGAGGCTCGTTGATGGTGACATTCTTGATTCCGATAGCCAATTCATCGCCCCGCATGCTGACAATGCGGTCGACCATCAAGAACGGATAGCGGTGTGGGAGTGCCTTGAGAATCGCCGCGATATCCGCCGCCTCGAGCGTGGTCGCAACTTCGTTCATCGGTCTCGCCCATTGTCGTCGGGGTCGCCCTGCCCCGGCCTGTCGTCGAGACTGCCCTGATCGCTGTCCCGAGTCGTAGCGTCCTCCCTCACCCATCGATGCAGCGTCATCAAGCTGCGAAGAAACTCCCGGCCGCGCATGGCCGGGTAGCCGAACCACTTTTCTCCCGGCGGCACATCGGAGATCACGCCGCTCTTCGCACCGATGACCGCGCCTTCGCCGATAGTCACGTTGTCCGGAAGCCCGACCTGTCCGGCCAGAATGACGTGATCCTCGATGACGACACTGCCGGAGATGCCGCATTGCGAGACAATGATGCAATGGCGGCCAATCGAGACATTGTGTCCGATCTGCACGAGGTTGTCGATCTTGGTGCCCTCACCGATCACGGTGTCGCGGTTGGCGCCGCGGTCGATGGTGGTTCCGGCTCCGATCTCCACATCGTCCTGCAAAATGACCCGACCGACCTGAAGAACCTTGCGGTGTCCGCCCGCGCCCATCACGTAGCCGAAGCCATCCTGCCCGATGGCACAGCCGGGATGCACGACCACGCGATCGCCGATCAGGCTGTTGGCTATCGAGGCATTGGCCCCGATGGCGCATTGCCGACCAATGCGCACCTTGGGTCCGATGACCGCGCCGGCGCCGATCACCGTACCGGTTCCGATTTCGGCCTGGGGTCCGATGACGCAACCGGGGTCCGCGGTCACGCCGCTTTCGAGGCGCGCACTCGGATGGACGAAGGCTCCCGCCGCCCCGCCGCTCGCCGCGAACAAGGAAGAAGGGCGCAGCGCGTCCGGAAACAGCGTCCGCGTCACCTCGACGAAGGCGCGATAGGGCTCGGCGACACAGAGCACGCTGACATGCGCGGGAGCGCGGCCGGCGTAACGTTCGGCCGTCAGGCACGCACCGGCGCTGCTCTCCGACAATTGCGCCACATATCTCGCTTTGTCCAGAAACGTGAGATCGTCGGGAGCGGCGCGGTCGAGCGCTGCGATCCCGGTGATGCGGCGATCGAGATCGGCCCCGGGTCGCGGAGCGGCGCCCGTGAGGGCGGCGATTTCGCGCACGGTAAGTCCCGGTCCCCGATCAAAGAAGAAGGGTTCCGTCATGCCGTTCCCACGGGGCCGGACGGCCGGGAGTTAGAATTTCGTCCCGCCACCGAAGCGGAACTGCTGGACCCGGTCGTACGGTTCCTTCGTCAGCGGGAATGCATAGTCGAACCGGAGCGGGCCGAACGGCAAATCCCAGATCAACCCCACGCCGACCGACGTGCGGACATGCATCGCATTGTCGATCGGGCACGGTGGCGTCGAACAGACCGATCCCGAGATGACCTCGCCTGTGACGGGCCAACTGGTCGGGCCAACATAGTCCCAGAGCGAGCCGGCGTCGGCAAAGGCTGCGAGCTTCATGCCCGCGTCCTTGGGCAGGAAGTAGAGGGGTGTCTGCAACTCGAGGCTTGCGCCCCAAAAGTAGCTGCCGCCGAGCGCATCTCCATAGACGCCGGTAAACGGCAACTGCGTGAGATCGCGGGGACCAATGCCCGCTGGCGCAAATCCGCGCACGAGGTTCGGACCCATCTGGAAGTGGTCGAGCATCCGCAGACCGCCATCCCATCCCGAAATCTGTCCGCCCTGCAAATGCACAAGCCCGATCACGTCGGACACCACCTCGTGGTAGCCCCAGAGATCCCCGGAGGTACGAATGAACTTCACGTCGCCTCCGATGCCGGCGAAATCCTGTCGGAACTCGGCCAATATGCCCTGAGTGGGATTGCGGGTATTGTCGAGCGAATTGTGCGAGAGCGTGTAGCCGATCAGCGAGGTGAGGACCGGCCCCCCAGCCAGCTCGCGCTTCACCGCAAGCGATGCTTCCCCGTCCACATAGCAGTTCGCAATTCCGCCATATCCCGGCGGCGGAGTGAGGAACGGCGTCGTGCCCACCTTGTCGGGGGTCGGGAAAGTGTTCACGAAATCCGGATTGATGTTGTTGCAGTTCATCAAATTGGGCGGCAGATCGACTTTCTGCTGATAGAGCGAGTACCTCACCTGCAGACCGAGATCCTCACGCAGTTGAAAGCCGAGCCTCGTGCCGAAGCCGAGCGTCTGGGTCTGGTAGGAGACGTAGCTGGTCGGATTTTGCTGCTTGTAGAACAGGTCAAGGCCGAATGCCACGCGATATCCGAGGAAATAGGGATCCACGTAGGATATCTGGGCGCCGCGGGTATACTGGCCGTACTGCACCGCGATCTTCCCAAACAGGCCGCGCCCGAGCAGATTGCGCTCCGCGACGCTGACCTCGCCGATAAATCCGTCCGCGGTCGAGTAGCCTCCCGAGACCGAGAACTCACCGGTCGATTGCTCCTCCACGTCGACGTTGAGAATGATGCGGTCGGGCGCCGACCCCTGCTCGGTCGATACCTTCACGCTCTTGAAATAAGCGAGGTTCTTCAATCGTCGCTCGGCACGATTGACGAGAGCCCGATTGTAGGCGTCGCCTTCGGCAAGGTCGAATTCGCGCCGAATCACGTAATCGCGCGTGCGGGTATTGCCGCGGACGTTGATGCGCTCGATGTAGGTGCGCGGTCCCTCGTCGACCGAGAAGATCAGGTTGACGGTCCGCGTTTGCGGGTCGCGGATGGCGCGCGGGCGAACGGTCGCAAAGGCGAAGCCTCGCTTGGCTGCCTCGATCGTCATGTCCTCGACGGTCTTCTCGACCGCCTCGGCGTTGTAGACGTCGCCCGGATAGGCCCGCAGCCTCGACCGCAACAGCGCCGGATCGAGCAATCTGATCGTCGACACCACGTCGACCGTCCCGAAACGGTATTGCTCGCCCTCCTCGATCGTGAAGGTGATCACGAATCCCCGAAGATTGGGGTCGTATTCGCCGACCGCGGAGACGATGCGCACGTCGATATAGCCGTGCTTGAGATAGAATCGCCGCAACAGCTCGCGGTCCGCCTCGACCCGGTCCGGATCGTAAATGTCGGAGGTCTGCAGGAAGGCGAGAAGTCCGGTCGTGGAGGTCTTGATTACGTCCTTGAGCCGATAAGACGAGTACACACGATTGCCGATGAACACGATGGACTTGACGCCGGTCTTCGCACCTTCGCTGACTTCGAAGACGAGATCGACGCGATTGTTGGGAAGCTCGATGATCTTCGGCTCGATGCGAACATCGAAGCGACCGCCGCGGCGATAAACGTCCACCAAGCGGGCCGTGTCCGCTTGCACCACGGGACGCGAAAGCGTCCCGCGCTCCTTTGATTGGATTTCGGCCTTGAGCTGTTCGTCCTTGACCTTCTTGTTGCCCTCGAACGCGATGCGGTTGATAACCGGGTTCTCGACCACCGTGATGGTCAGCCGTCCGCCCTGGGCCGTGGGCCGAACGTCCTGGAACAGGCCGGTGGCGTAAAGCGCCTTCACGCCCTCGTCGATCTGAAATGCGTCAAGCCGGCCGTTCGGCCCGGGCTTGAAATAGGATCGGATCGTGTCGGCTTCGACGCGCTGGTTGCCCTGGACCACGATGGAACTGACGGAGAGGCCCTGGGCATAGACCGGCCGTGCCGTAAGCGACACGACCCCCACGCTCGACAATATCCCCCCGAGGACAAGGCAGGCGATGCCGAGTCCCCGAACGACCCACCGACTAAATTTCATTCCCCACGCGCCCTTTGTCGTCCCCTTTGGGCATCCGGCCAACGGCACATGCCCACGAGAAAGGTCGTCACTATCCCCGAAAATGCCCGAACCCGCGACGCCGCTTGTACAGGCTTTTTCCCGATGTGCAACCGAGTTCTTCCCCCGACTACCCTTTGTACACCCTGAACGTTGCAACCTTCCTACGATGCCGTCCATTGAGCGGCGAGATGCAGGATATCGTTATAAGTTGCAAAGATCATCAACATTACAACTATAGCGAGCCCGATCCGGAATCCCACCTCCTGCGCGCGTTCTGAGAGCGGCCTACCTCTTGCCGCCTCGATTGCATAGAACAAAAGGTGGCCACCATCGAGCAGCGGCACCGGAAACAGATTGAGCAGGCCGATCGAAACCGACAGCACCGCGGTCAGGCTGAACAGCGACGCAAAGCCCTCCGTCGCCACCTGGCCTGAGACCTGAGCGATCCGAATCGGGCCTCCCAGCTGGTCGGCTGGCTCGCGGCCGGAAATGACGCCGCCGATGTAAGACAGCGTGCGGTCGACCACGAACCATGTCTTCTCCACGCCCAGCTCGAGCGCCTTGAGCGGCCCGACCGGTTGGAAGCGCGTATCTTCCGGCGAGGGCGAGCGGGTAATGCCGAGGACGCCGATTCGATGCACGTTGCCGAAACGGTCCTTGGATTCCTTGAGCGCCGGGACCGCCTTGAGCATCACATGCGTCCCGCCCCGATCGACCTCGAAGGTCAGCGACTCGCCCGCGCTGGTGCTGACGATCTGCTGCATGTCGGGAAAGCTTTCGATCGCACGCCCGTCGATGGTCAGCACCAAGTCTCCCGGGCGGAAGCCGGCCGCCTCCGCGGCACTGCCAGGTTGCACGGCGTCGACCCGCGGCGAGGTGCTCGGCTTCCCAAACACCATGAAGAGAGCCGCGAAAATGGCGATGGCGAGTAGAAAATTTGCCATCGGACCCGCCACCACGATGGCCGCCCGTGATCGCACGCGCTGATGCACGAAGCTGTGCCGGCGCTCCTCCTCCGTCATGGCTGCAAGTGCCGTCTGATCGGGAACGCTTGCCGCGTTGTCGTCGCCGAAAAATTTTACATATCCGCCAAGTGGAATAGCGGAAAGTTGCCAGCGCGTCCCGCGACGATCGTTAAAGCCAAAGAGCTCCGGCCCGAATCCGATCGAGAACACCAGCACCCGGACGCCGCACCAGCGCGCGACCAGGAAATGGCCGAGCTCGTGGAAGAACACCACGAGGGTCAGGACGAACAGGAAGGGAATGAGGTACCCGAGCACGCCGCCTCCCAGCGCGTTGATCCCAGACAAAAAATCGAAATTCATTCGTTGCCAGTCCCTGCCCAGTCCGAACCACCCTCCGAACCGCACCCTCTACGACGCCTTTGCGGCAATTTCGGGCAAGAGTTCGCGCGTCAACAATCGCGTATTATGGTCAACAGATAGTGCCTCCTCCACGCTTTGCGGCTCTGCGCTCCAGTTTCGGGACAGGGCGGCATCGAGGGCCGCCTCGACCAAAGCGGCTATCCCGGCAAAATTCAGTCGGCGGGCGAGGAACTCGGCGACCGCTATCTCGTTGGCGGCGTTGAGCACCGTCGGCGCCGCGCCGCCCGCCTCGAGCGCGCGGCGAGCAAGGCCCAATGCCGGAAAGCGCGCGAGGTCGGGCTCCTCGAAGGTCAAGGTTGCCGCCCGGGCGAGATCGAGTCGCGGCGCCGGACCGGGCATGCGCTCCGGCCAAGCAAGACAATATGCGATCGGAATGCGCATATCGGGGCTTCCCAGCTGCGCAATGAGCGAGCCATCGCAGAATTCGACTAGGCTGTGCACGATCGATTGCGGGTGCACCAGAACGTCGATCTGCGTTGGTGCCAGTGCAAAAAGGTGATGCGCCTCGATGAGTTCCAGCCCCTTGTTCATGAGGGTGGCCGAATCGATCGTGACTTTCGCGCCCATGGACCAATTGGGATGCTTGAGGGCCTGCTCGACGGTTGCCGCCCTGACCGCCTCGGCGCTGGCGGTTCGGAACGGGCCTCCGGAGGCGGTGAGAATGACGCGGCGCACATCCTCGCGTCGGCTGCCACTCATGGCTTGGAACAGCGCGTTGTGCTCGGAATCGACCGGCAATACCGTTGCGCCCGAGGCCGCCGCCCGCCGCATGAACAGGCCGCCCGCGCAGACCAGGGTTTCCTTGTTGGCGAGCGCCACGATAGCGCCGCGCTCGGCCGCGGCGAGCGTCGGCTTGAGCCCGGCTGCGCCGGTGATCGCTCCTATTACCCATTCGGCGGGCCGTTGGGCCGCCTCGACCAGTCCGCTCTCGCCGGCACCCGCCGCTATCCCGGTCCCGAACAGCGCGCCTTTGAGCTCCCCGTAAGCGGCAGGGTCGCCGACCGCGGCATAGCGCGCGCCGAGCTCGCGTGCCACTGCCGCAAGCGCGGCGGCGCTCCTGTTCGCGCTCACCGCCTCGATCCGAAAGCGCTTGCGCTCGCGCTTGAGCAGGTCGATCGTGCTCGCGCCGATCGATCCGGTGGCGCCGAGGAGCGTCACCGTGCGCTCGCGCGGCGCTGGCACCAACTGACCGAAGGCAACGCGCGAGGTATCGGGTTTCATGGACCTCACCATACCAGCAGGCCTCGCCCCGGTGCCTCGAAGCCGCCGCGCGCCAGACCGATCAACGCCGCGGCGACGCTTGCAGTGACGAAGCCGTCGAGACGATCCATCATCCCGCCATGTCCAGGTATGAGATGGCCCGAATCCTTGGCGCCGAACCTGCGCTTGAGGAAGGATTCAAACAGATCACCGGCCTGCGCGGATACCGACAGGACGATCGCGAGCATGGCGATTGCAAATAATCCGGTAAGGGCCGCCGCCGCGGCCAGGATAACCGCCACGACGACCGCGGCGAGCGTGCCGCCGAGCGCGCCAGACCAAGTCTTGTTTGGGCTCACCTGCGGCAGGAGCTTGGGCCCGCCGGCCGCGCGCCCCACGAAATAGGCCACGGTGTCGGTCGTCCATACCACGATGAACAGAAAGATCACGGCAAGGAATCCGTGTTCGCCATCGGAGCGTAGCACGATCGGCGCCACCCCGAGCGCGCCGGCATACGGAATCCCGGCCGCGACCCAGATCCGTCGTTCGGCCGGCGCCAGCGACCCAGCAGCGAGCGTGCCGATCGCCAGCACGATGACGGATGCCAGAACGAGCCCGCCAGCCACGAGGGCGAGCGCGAGTGCCAACGATATCGCGCCCGTCATCAGCGCGAACCGCCGATCGGCTCCAGCCACCAACGACGTCCACTCCCACAGTACCCCCATGGCCGCGACGCCCCAGACGACGGCAAAGGGCCAGCGACCCAGATAGGCCGTCGCGATCGCGAGCGGCACGAGCACGACTGCTGAACAAACGCGCAGCGCAAGCTCGCTGCCACGAGGCACGAAAGTCCGCCATGGTTGGTCCGTGCCCGCCACCGATCACGATCCAGTGCGCACGATCAGGCCGCCGAAACGACGTTCGCGCCGGTGATACTCGGTGATCGCGCCTTCGAGCGCCGCGCGGTCGAAATCGGGCCAGTAGGTCGGCACAAACACGAGTTCGCTATAGGCCGCCTGCCATAGCAGGAAATTGGACAGCCGCTGCTCGCCGCTGGTGCGGATGATGAGGTCGGGATCGGGCAGGTCCGGGGCATCGAGATAGGTCGCGAGCTTGTCGGCCGTGACGGCGCTGACCGCCAAATTCCCGGCCGCCACGGCCGCCGCCATGCGGCGCGCCGCGCGCGCGATTTCCTGGCGCGCACCGTAGTTGAACGCGACGACCAGGACGAGCTTTTCGTTGTCTTTGGTCAGCTCCTCGGCTTCGTCGAGCAGCCGGCGGATGTCGGCGTCGAGGCTCTCACGCTCGCCGATGACGCGCACGCGCACCCCTTCGCGATGAATATCCGCGAGATCATGGCGAATGAACCGGCGCAGCAGCGCCATCAGTTCGCGGATCTCGGTGACGGGTCTCGACCAATTCTCCGCGCTGAACGAGAAAATGGTCAGGAAACCGATGCCCAGATCGCCGGCCGCTCGCACCGTGCGGCGCAGCGCCTCGACTCCGCGGCGGTGGCCTTCCCCGCGCGGCAAGCCGCGAGCGGCGGCCCAACGTCCGTTGCCGTCCATGATGATGGCAACATGTCGCGGCACGGCGAAATCGCCGATTCCGGCTGCGCGCAGCGGCTCGGTCTTCGACATCCCGCTTTCCCTCACACGGTGAGGATTTCCTTTTCCTTTGTGGCCAGCATCCTGTCGATTTCGGTGATGGCCTCGTCCGTGGCCTTCTGCACCTGCTCGGACGATCGCTTGCCATCGTCTTCGCTGATCTTGTGATCCTTTTCGAGCCTCTTGAGGACGTCAAGACCGTCGCGCCGGACGTGACGCACGGCCACTCGCGCGGCCTCGGCATATTTGTGCGCGACTTTGACCAATTCCCTGCGCCGCTCCTCATTGAGCTCGGGGATGCGCAGCCGCAGCACTTGGCCTTCCGTTGACGGAGCGAGGCCGAGATTCGAGGCCGCAATGGCCTTTTCCACGGCATGCACCATCGATCTGTCCCAGACCTGTACCGAAATGAGCCGCGGCTCGGGTACGCTGACGGTGGCGACCTGGTTGAGCGGCATGTGGGTGCCGTAGGCCTCGACCTGTACCGGCTCGAGCAGGCTCGCCGACGCTCGCCCGGTGCGCAGCCCGCCCAACTCCTGCTTCAGCAACTGGATTGCGCCCTGCATACGGCGCTTGAGCTCGTTCATGTCGTGCGTCGGGTTTGCCATGGCGACCCTCGAATACGTTGGCCGCTCCTGCGAGCGTGCCGCCTGCGTGCGGCGGTTGGCGACCTGCACAACCGCCTCAATTGCCGACGACGGTCGCGCGCGCATCCCCGCGCAATACCGCCGCGATCGCTCCCTTTTCGCGGATCGAGAACACGATGATAGGCATCCGGTTTTCCCGGGCAAGCGCGAAGGCGGTGGTATCCATCACTTTCAGATTGCGCTCGATCGCCTCTTGATGGGTCAAACGGTCGAAGCGTTGCGCGCCTTTGTCCTTCTTCGGATCGGCGCTGTAGACCCCGTCGACATCGGTGGCCTTGAGCACCGCATCGGCGCCGATCTCGGCCGCCCGGAGGACGGCGGTAGTATCGGTGGTGAAGAACGGATTGCCGGTGCCCGCCGCGAGCAGGAGCATCCGCCCTTTCTCGAGATGGCGAAGCGCCCGCGGTCGCTCATAGGTCTCGCAAATTTCCGGCATCGCCAGTGCCGACATCGTGCGGGCCGCGATCCCCGCTTGTTCGATGGCGGACTCCAGCGCCAGCGCGTTCATGACGGTTGCAAGGATGCCCATCATGTCGCCGGTCACCCGCGGAATGCCGGTCGCCGATACCGTGACGCCGCGAAAGATATTGCCGCCGCCGACCACGACCGCGATCGCCACGCCTTGTCGCTGCGCCGCGACGAGGTCGGCCGCGATGCGCTCGAGCGTTGCCTGGTGGATGCCGAAGCTGCCCGGGCCCATGAGCGCCTCGCCGGAGACCTTCACCACGACGCGCCGGTAGACGGGTTCTGTCACGGCAGCTCCTGCAACCAATCGCCCGCGCGCGGCTCCGGGGGGACCTATCGCGAAGGGGGAACGTGTGCCGCTAGGTGAGGCTCAGTTCGATTTGACCAGAGCCGCGACCTCGCCGCCGAAGTCGCTATCCGGCCGCTCGATACCTTCACCCAGCGCGTAGCGCGCAAACCCGCTGATCTTGATCGGCGCCCCGACCTTGCCCTCCGCTTCCCTGATCGCCTGGGAAACGCTCTTGTCCGGCTCGTGGATGAAGGCCTGGTCGAGCAGGCAGACCTCCTTGTGAAAGGTCTTGAGCCCGGATTCGACGATCTTGTCGATGACATTCGCGGGCTTCCCCTGCGCCTTGTACTTGTCCGCGAGCACCTCCTTCTCGCGCCGGACGACGTCCGGGTCGAGGCCGGAGGGATCGACGGCCTGCGGGTTGGAGGCGGCGACGTGCATCGCGAGCATGCGACCGAACCGCTTGAGTTCGTCGCTCTTGCCGGTCGAACTCCAGTGCCACCAACACTCCGATCTTGCCGAGACCTTCTTCAACGGAATTGTGGACATAGCTTCCGATCACGCCGCTCCCGACCGACAACGAGGATGCGCGCCGCAGCGACATGTTCTCGCCGATCTTGGCGATCGTGTCGGCGATGGCGTCCGCCATGGTAATGTCCCCGACTTTCGCCGCCTTGATCTTCTCGAGTTCGGGCCCGACCGCGAGCGCCACGTTCGCGATCATCTTCACCAAACCCTGGAACAGATCGTTGCGGGCGACGAAATCGGTCTCGGAATTGACCTCGACGAGAACGCCTTTCGAGCCCGCCACTGCGAGGCCGATGAGACCCTCGGCGGCGACGCGGCCGGCCTTCTTGGCGGCTTTGGCGAGCCCCTTCTTGCGCAGCAAGTCGACGGCATGCTCCATCGCGCCACCGGTTTCCTGCAGCGCGGCCTTGCAGTCCATCATGCCGGCGCCGGTGCGCTCGCGCAGTTCCTTCACCATTTGCGCGGTGATGTTGGTCATGTCGTTGTCCTTCTCATCCCGGCCGGTCGCATCGAGCATCCGACTCTCTGACCGCTACCGTGCCCGCGCCCGCCTTCGCGCGAGGTAACGGAAGCAAGGCGCGCTGGCCGGACGTCTGTTGCCGACGCCGCGTGGTCCGGCCGCGTTGACGCACCGCATCACTCCGCGGTCAATTCCTTCGATTGCGCGATCCAGCCTTCCACCCGAGCCGGCAACCCCACCTCCTCGCCGATCGTGCGGGCGGCCTCGGGCCCGAGCCCCGCGATCTGCCAATAGTGGAATATGCCGAGATCATTGAGCTTCTTTTCGATCGCGGGCGAGACGTGGTGGAGCTTCGTGAGATCGTCGGCGACGCCGCGCGGGCCGGAAAGAACTTCGTAACCCGGACCGTCCGCCGGCGCCGGCAGCTCTTCCGAAACCGGCTCGGCCGCTGCTCCGACGTCGATACCGAGCTCGCCTTGAGCTCGCGAAATACCATCGATCGCGGCTTTCGCTATGAGATCGCAATAGAGCGTGATGGCGCGGCTCGCGTCGTCGTTGCCGGGCACGACATAGGTGATGCCGTCCGGATCGCAATTGGTATCGACGATGGCGGCAACCGGCACGTTGAGGCGTCGCGCCTCCTTGATCGCGATGTCCTCTTTGTTGGTATCGATGACGAACAGGAGATCCGGCAGCCCGCCCATGTCCTTGATGCCGCCGAGCGCGCGATCTAGCTTGTCGCGCTCGCGCTGAAGCGTGAGCCGCTCCTTCTTGGTGTATCCTTGGGCCTCGCCCGAGGCGAGCATCTCGTCGAGCTTGCGCAGGCGCGAGATCGACTGGGAGATCGTTTTCCAGTTGGTGAGCGTGCCCCCCAGCCAGCGAGAATTTACGTAATACTGGGCCGACTTCTTGGCCGCCTCGGCGATGGCATCCTGCGCCTGACGCTTGGTGCCGACGAACAAGATGCGTCCGCCGTTGGCGACCGTATCGCTCACCGCTTGCAGCGCGCGGTGCATCATCGGCACGGATTGGGCAAGATCGATGATATGGATGTTATTGCGGGTGCCGAAGATGAATTCGGACATCTTCGGGTTCCAGCGATGGGATTGATGACCGAAATGCACGCCAGCCTCCAGGAGCTGGCGCATGGAGAAGTCCGGAATCGTCATATGTCGTATTCTCCGGTTGAGCCGCCGCGGACCCGTGAGTTCTTCCGTCCTTGCGGTCGGAACGAACCACCGGATGGCTGTCGAGGCCGAGGTCCGCGTGTGAGGTTGCCGGCCTTATATAGGCATGACTCGGCCGGCGCAAGGATACCCGCCGGTAGTGCAAGAGCAGCCCGGGTAGAGGCCGCGTGATCTCTCCGGCTCATGGCGCCCCCTCCTCGTGGGAGGGCTTGCCGGTGACGCCGATACCCCGACGGGGCGCGTGATCGGCGATCGCTGCCGCCCGATGCAGGGATTATATCGCCTCGACCGCCACCACGCCGGGCACCGCCTTGATGGCGCCGGCGATCTGCGGGGACACCCTGAAACGGCCGGGAAGCTTCACTTCAACCTCGGTTCCCTCGCCTAGCATCAGCACGAGTGCGACCTCGCCGTTCTCCGCCGCCGGGCGACCCGATCCTGATGCCGGGCCCTCGAGCCGCTTGACCAGGCTCTCGATCGGCGCCTCTCCGCGCAGAAAGACGCGCAGGCCCTTGGACAGCCGGGCCGCCGCCTGATCAAGCGGCTCGACCATCTGGATGCGCGCGCGCACGTCGTCGCCTTGCAGCTCCGCCGACAACGTCAGCAGCACGGCCGCACCCGGCTCGAGCAGGTCGCGGAACTGCGCCAGTCCTTCGGAGAAGACGACGGCCTCGTAATGTCCGCTCGGGTCCGAGAGCCCGATGATGCCCATCTTGCTGCCGGTGCGGGTGCGCCGTTCGGTGCGCGCGACCACGGTGCCGGCGACCCGACCAAGGCTGGCGCCGGCGCGCACCGCGCGCGCAAACTCGGCCCAGGACTGCACCCGCATGCGCTTGAGCGTCGCGGCATAGTCGTCCAGCGGATGACCCGTGAGGAAGAAACCGATCGCGTCGAACTCCTTTTGCAGCCGTTCGGCAGGAAGCCACGGCTCGCCGCCGCCGAATGCGAGCGGAGTGGGCGCCGATGCGGCGCCGAACAACTCCGATTGGCCTACGGCCACGGCATCATGGACGCGCTGCGCCGCGGCGAGCATGGCGTCGGCAGCAGCGAACACGCGCGCGCGATTGTCGTCGAGCGCATCGAAGGCGCCGGCAGCAGCGAGACTTTCCAGCACGCGCTTGTTCGCGGCGCGCGGGCTGATGCGCGCCGCGAAATCGAAAAGATCAGCGAACGGCCGCTGCCCGCGTGCTTCGACGATGGCCTCGACCGCTTGGCGGCCGACGCCCTTGAGGGCGGCGAGCGCGTAGTGGATCGTGTCTCCGTCCACGTCGAAGGCGACACCCGAACGGTTGATCGAGGGCGGCTCGACCTTGACGCCGAGGCGCTCGGCCTCGGCGCGGAACTCGGAGAGCTTGTCGGTATTGCCGATATCGAGAGTCATGGACGCCGCGAGGAACTCGACCGGGTAGTTCGTCTTCATATAGGCGGTCTGATAGGCGACGAGCGCGTAGGCCGCGGCGTGGCTCTTGTTGAAGCCGTAGTCGGCGAAACGCTCGAGCAGTTCGAAGATCGCCTCGGCCTGCCCGCGTTCCATGCCGCGCTCGACGCAGCCGGACACGAAACGGCTGCGCTGCTTCTGCATCTCGCTGCGGATTTTCTTGCCCATCGCGCGACGCAGCAGGTCGGCCTCGCCGAGCGAGTAGCCCGCCAGGAGCTGCGCGGCCTGCATCACCTGCTCCTGGTAGACGATGACGCCGAAGGTCTCGCGCAGAACCGGCTCGAGCTTGGGATGGATGTAGTCGGGTTCTTCCATCCGATGCTTGCGCGCGCAATAGGTCGGGATATTGGCCATCGGACCCGGTCGGTAGAGCGCGACGAGCGCGATGATGTCCTCGAAGCGGTCCGGCCGCATGTCCAGCAAGGCGCGGCGCATGCCCTGGCTTTCCAGTTGGAATATGCCCACTGCTTCGGCGCGGGCGAGCATGTCGTAGGTTTTTTTGTCATCGAGGGGAATTGCCGCGAGATCGACCTCGACGCCGCGCTTGGCGAGAAGCGCCACCGCGGTTTGCAGCACGGTGAGCGTCTTGAGGCCGAGAAAGTCGAACTTCACCAGCCCCGCCTGCTCGACCCATTTCATGTTGAACTGGGTCACCGGCATGAGCGATTTCGGATCGCGATAGAGCGGCACCATCTCGGTCAGCGGCCGCTCGCCGATGACGATGCCCGCGGCATGGGTCGAGGCGTGGCGGTGCAGACCCTCGAGCTTCTGCGCGATGTCGAAGGCGCGCGCAACCACCGGATCGCTGTCGCGCGCCGCCTGCAGGCGGGGCTCGTCGTCGATGGCGCGTCCGAGCGTCACCGGGTTGAGCGGATTCTGGGGAACGAGCTTGCAGAACTTGTCGACCTGCCCGTACGGCATCTGCAGCACTCGTCCGACGTCGCGGAGCACGCCGCGCGCCTGCAAGGTGCCGAAGGTGATGATCTGCGCCACCCGGTCGCGGCCGTAGCGCTCCTGCACGTAGCTGATGACCTCGTCGCGGCGATCCTGGCAGAAGTCGATGTCGAAATCGGGCATCGACACGCGTTCCGGATTGAGGAAGCGCTCGAACAGGAGCCCGAAACAAATGGGATCGAGGTCGGTGATGGTGAGCGCGTAGGAAACGAGCGAGCCCGCCCCGGAGCCCCGCCCCGGCCCCACCGGAATGCCCTGCGCTTTCGCCCACTGGATGAAGTCGGAAACGATGAGGAAGTAGCCCGGATATTTCATGCCTTCGATCACATTGAGCTCGAAGGCCAGGCGTTCGTGGTATTCCTCGACGGTGCGGCCGGGCGCAACGCCATGGGCTCTGATCCGACTTTCGAGCCCCGCCTCGGCGCGCTTGCGCAGCTCCGCCGCCTCGTCGACGGCAGCGCCCTCGGCCCCGACCGAGAAGCGCGGCAGCATCGGCGCCTGCACCTGCGGCCGAAAGGCGCAACGCTGCGCGATCTCGACCGTAGACGCCACCGCCTCCGGGAGGTCCGCGAACAGTTCGGTCATTTCAACCCGCGTCTTGAAGCGGTGCTCGGGCGTGAGCTGGCGCCGATCGGTCTCGGCCAACAGCCGGCCCTCGGCGATGCAAACGAGCGCGTCGTGGGCCTCGTAATCCTCTCTCCTGGCAAAGAACGGTTCGTTGGCGGCGACGAGTGGGATGCCGCGCTCGTAGGCTAGCGCGATCAGCGCAGACTCGACGACGCGCTCGGCCGGAGTGCCGTGACGTTGCAGTTCGATGTAGAAGCGGTCACCGAAGAGCCGCGCCAAGGCCTCGCAGCGCGCGCTCGCCAGATCGCCCTGCCCGGTGAAGATCGCCGCATCGAGCGGACCGCCGGAGCCTGCGCTCAATGCAATCAGCCCGTCCGTCTCGCCCGCTAGCCAGGAAAGCTTGAGGTGCGGCGGCTCGTGCGGCGGCGTTTCGAGAAACGCACGCGAATTGAGCCGCATCAGGCTGCGGTAGCCGTTCTCGCGCGCGGCCAGGAGCACGATGCGCGGACGCGGCTGGAGGGCGCCGTTGCCCCCCCGCGGGCCGCCATCCTGGTCGCCAAAGTCGATCGCGAGCGCGCAGCCCACGATCGGCTGGATGCCCGCAGCCGCCATCTTGTCGGAGAATTCGAGGGCCCCGAACATGTTGTCGGTGTCGGTGAGCGCGAGCGCGGGTTGACGGTCGGCTTTGGCAAGCTCGGCCAATCGCGCGATCGTCAACGCGCCCTCGAGCAGCGAATAGGACGAGTGCACATGCAGATGCACGAAGCCGGGCATTCGACCCTCACGATTCGCGATGCGGCAAATGTGATGAGCGCTGCGAGCGCTGTCCACCGCGACGACCGATTGCGAGCCGGCGAAGCGGCTTTTCCCCAACCGCATCGACCGCTCGCACCCGCCGGATCGGGGCCGTGCCCCGGTGCCAATCCCACCATCGCGGGGTTCCGGGCTTCGATTGCGGCCTAAAGATATCGCCCCGGTAGCAACTTACAGCGCGGCTATGACCTGAGCCCAGATCGCGATCGTGCCCAAAAACAAAGCTAATGAAGTAAGTGTAGCGGCTTCTTCAACAACAGCGCGAACCATGACGCGTCCCCTTACTCAAGAACAGGACGAGAACATAGTTCATGCTCCGTTCTGGATCAAGCGAAAACAACGACCGCAGTTCCGAATTGGCAAAGCGCCAACGTGCTGGCCGCAGCGCCGTCGCCGAATATCGCTAAGTCCGACGGGCCAAACAGCTCGGACGCGACCGCACGACGGCTACGAAAAAAAGCTTGAATCGCTCTATCGCCGTCGCGACCGCACACCCTGGCCAGTGCTTTCGGTCCCCTTCTGGCCGCTGCCGAATTGCAGGTACCACGGGTTCTGGACACAGGACGCGCCTGCCCCGCGCGCCGTCAGCATGCACTGTTCGAATGAGGTGAAGGCGCAACTCACACCCGTCGGCGGGTAGTCGACGCACCAAGGCCGGTAGGTCTCGGCCGTGGCCGAGCGGGTATCGATGGCGGCGACACTTGCGACCGCAAGCAGGGCGAAAGCGGCGTGGGCCATGGTCATGGTTTATGCCTCCGCTGTCGGCCACCCATCGGATTGAACACCCAAGGACAGCCGGTATTCCGGCGCCGGCCGAGGCGCAAGGCCGGCGAGCTCGGCCGCTCAGGCGAGCTCCACCACCAAGCCCTCGCGGAGCGTGACGCGCCGGTCCATGCGCGCGGCAATGTCCATGTTGTGGGTGGCGACGACGACCGCAAGACCGGAGGCCCGCACGAGTTGGGTGAGCCCGGAGAAGACGTGCTCGGAGGTGCGGGGGTCGAGATTTCCGGTCGGCTCGTCGGCCAGCAGAATGCGCGGCGCGTTGGCGACCGCGCGCGCGATCGCAACCCGTTGCTGCTCGCCGCCCGAAAGCTCTGCCGGCCGGTGGGTGAGGCGCTCCTTCAGGCCGAGATAGCCGAGCAGATCGGTCGCACGTCGAATGGCTTCGGCGCGCGACAGGCCACGCACCATTTGCGGCATGACCACGTTCTCGATCGCGGAGAATTCCATCAGCAGGTGATGAAATTGATAGACGAAGCCGATCTCGGTGCGACGGATGCGCGTACGCTCGGCATCCGAGAGCTGGGAGGTGGGGATCTGGTCGATATAGACCTCGCCGGCGTCCGGCTGCTCGAGCAGGCCCGCGACGTGCAGGAGGGTCGATTTCCCGGCGCCGGACGGCGCCACCAATGCAACCGATTGCCCCGGCCAGATCGCGAGCTCGGCCCCTTTGAGGATTTCCAGCAGCACGTCTCCCTGGCGGTAATGCCGGTCGATCCCGTGCAGAAAAAGGATCGGAGGGTCGTCCGCGCTCGACTTGACGGCGCTATCCGCGGCGGATTCGCGGTTGATCGTCGTGTCATTCATAGCGCAACGCCTCGACCGGATCGAGGCGCGCCGCGCGCCAGGCCGGGTAGAGCGTCGCCAAGAGCGACAGCGCGAGCGCCATCACCACCACCGCCGTGGTCTCGCCGACATCGAGGTCGGCCGGAAGCTTCGATAGAAAATACAGCTCGGGGGAGAACAATTCGGTGTTGGTCAGCCAGGAGAGGAAGCGGCGGATCGACTCGATGTTGAGGCACACCAGCAGCGCCAGCAAAAACCCGACGACGGTGCCGACCACCCCCACCGAGGCGCCGGTCATCATGAACACGCGCATGATCGCGCCTTGCGTGACGCCCATGGTGCGCAGGATTCCGATATCGCGGCCCTTGTCCTTCACCAGCATGATCAGACCGGACGTGATGTTGAAGGCCGCGACGATCACGATGATCGTCAGGATCAGGAACATCACGTTGCGCTCGACTTGCAACGCATTGAAGAAGGTGGAGTTGCGCTGGCGCCAGTCCACCATGTAGATCGGCCGGCCGGCGGCGTCGGTGATCAACTTGCGGAAGCGGTCGATCTGGTCCGGCTGGTCGACATAGACTTCGATGGCCGTAACGTCGCCGGCGCGGTTGAAATAAGCCTGCGCCTCGGGCAACGGCATGAACACGAAGGCGGAATCGTACTCCGACATCCCGACCTCGAAAACCGCCGCGACCTTGTAGGCTTTGATGCGGGGGGTCGTACCCATCGGGGTGACCGCCCCGCGCGGAGCAACGAGCGTCACGCTGTCGCCTACTCGCAGCGAGAGTTGATCGGCAAGGCGCTTGCCGATTGCCACGCCCTGGCCGGCGTCGAAGCCTTCGAGTGTGCCCTGTCGGATGTTGTTGCCGAGGGAGGGAAGCTTGACGAGGTCGGCGGCGCGCACGCCGCGTACCAGCACGCCGGAGGCATTGAACGGCGAGGACGCCAGCGCCTGCCCCTCGACGATCGGCGCGGCGAGGATGATCCCCTCCACGGTGGAAAGGCGGTCGGCCACCGGCTGCCAGTCGGTCAATGGCTGCTCCAGGGGCTGGATCAGGAGGTGCCCGTTCAGCCCCAAAATCTTGTCCAGCAGCTCCTTGCGGAAGCCGTTCATCACCGCCATCACGATGATCAGGGTGGCAACGCCGAGCATGATGCCGAGGAAGGAAAATCCGGCATTGACCGAGATGAATCCCTCCTGCCGCCGCGCCCGCAAATAGCGCAGCGAAAGCATCCATTCGAATGGGGCGAACGGGTGGGTTCCCCTGGGCTCGTTCATCGCGATGTGCTCCTCGCCCTCGATGTCACACGATTCTGGCCGTTTCGGGCCGTGCGGCGACCGCGAAATCCGCAGATTTCACGGGGTGAGCCGTTTGATCGCATCGACCGGGCTCATCAACTCCCGGCTGCCGTCGGCGCGCCGCTTGACCTCCACCCTGCCCTCGGCCAGTCCCTTCGGCCCGACCAGGATCTGCCACGGGATGCCGATGAGGTCGGCGCCGGCGAATTTTGCGCCGGGACGCTGGTCGAGGTCATCATACAGCACGTCGACGCCGCCTGCCGTCAGCGCGCGGTAAAGCCCCTCGCACGCCGCATCGGTATCGGCGCCGCCCTGCTTGAGATTGAGGATCGCGACCCTGAACGGCGCCACCGCCTCCGGCCATTGGATGCCGGCGTCGTCGTGAAACGCCTCGATGATCGCACCGACCAGCCGCGACACGCCAACCCCGTAGGAGCCGCCGTGGACCGGCCGCTCCACGCCGTCGGGTCCGGCCACTACGGCCTTCATCGCTTCGGAATACTTGGTCCCGAAATAGAAGATCTGCCCCACCTCGATGCCGCGGGTCTGCAGGCGCTTGTCCGCGGGCACCTCGCGCTCGAAGCGGGCGGGGTCGTGCACGTCCTCGGTCGAGGCATAGAGGCTGGTCCACGGCCGGATGTGCGAGGTCAGGTCTGCGTCGTAATCGACGCTCTCGTCGGGAATGGGAAGACCGAGGACGTCGCTGTTGCAGAACACGCCGGATTCCCCGGTCTCCGCGAGAATGATGAACTCGTGCGACAGATCGCCGCCGATGGGCCCGGTTTCGGCCGCCATCGGAATGGCCTTGAGCCCCATGCGCGCGAAGGTGCGCAAATAGGCAACGAACATCTTGTTGTAGGACAGCCGCGCCGCCGCCTCGTCCAGATCGAAGGAATAAGCATCCTTCATCAGGAATTCGCGTCCGCGCATCACTCCGAAACGCGGGCGCTGCTCGTCGCGAAACTTCCACTGGATGTGATAGAGGATCTTCGGCAATTCGCGGTAGGAACGAGTGTAGGCGCGGAAGATCTCCGTGATCATGTCTTCGTTGGTCGGACCGTAGAGCATCTCGCGTTCATGCCGGTCCTTGATGCGCAGCATCTCCGGGCCGTAAGCATCGTAGCGTCCGCTCTCGCGCCAGAGTTCGGCCAGCTGCAGCGTGGGCATCAAGAGCTCGATTGCGCCCGCGCGATCCTGTTCCTCGCGCACGATCTGCTCGATCTTCTTGAGCACCCGAAAGCCCAGCGGCAGCCAGGCATAGATCCCCGCCGCCTCCTGCCGGATGAGCCCGGCGCGAAGCATGAGGCGGTGGGACGCGATCTCCGCCTCTTTGGGCGTTTCGCGCAGGATCGGCAGGAAATAGCGGGACAGGCGCATGGAGCCGAGAATTGCTTCCTACGAGACACCCGCCGAGTGAAACCGGATCGGCGGCAAAAAAACAAGGGCTATCAAGGCTTTCCGCCGGGCATTGGCATTCCCTTGGGGATCCTTGTCCAACCTTATGGTGCGCCGCAAACTCGACGCGAGGAGATTTTTGCGCTGCGCCGGTGGCTTAGTTTTCGGTGACAAAACAAGGAAGATCAGCTAGCGTTGAAACTGCGCGGTCAAGGAGCGCGGCGATCGGCTACGCCATTGGCCACGCGGTCCAAGTCTTGGGAGGACAAGCCGGCAGAAAAAGCCGCGGCCGTCTCGACCAATAACAGAAATTCGAGGCGTAAGCTAAGCTTAGGGTTCAGTGGATTTGCGTTTTCGGAGCAGGGTCTCGGCCCTGCTCGATTTTTTTGGCCGAGCCACGTGTGTCGGCGGAGCCAAGTGCTCCCCTGTCGACGGCGCAGATCGCGAAAACTTGTTCGAACCGGAACGGCGGTGCCGCCACTAAACGCAGGAGGTGGGTGTTTCATCGCCGAGGAGGTAACCATGCGGACTATCGTCATCGTCGCGGCCACACTGGCGGCGCTGCCCTTGACCAGCATCCATGCGCGCGCCGACGGAGCGTGGTGTGCGTACTACACCAAGGGCGCCACGAATTGCGGGTTTCACAGCTATGCTCAATGCATGGCAGACGTGACAGGAATTCGGCGGTTCTTGCGCCCCCAACCCAGCCATTCAAAGCTATAGCCCGCCTCGACGGGCGCGCTGAGGGCAACAGCTAGCGCATGTCCCGGAAAAGTGGGAACCGGTTTTCCGACGAGGACATGCGCAAACGCAAGGAATTTAGAGCGCATCCCGATTCGACCCAATCGGGATGCGCTCTAGCGCGACGGAACGCCGAGCATCGCGGCGAGGTCGTCGAGCGCGACGAGATGATAGGTGTAGACGACGTACCATAGCGCGAAGACGAGAGTTGCCAGGATCGTCGTCCAAACGAGCTTGCGCTTGAGCCTCGGGATCGCGGGGGCGCCGGGATCGCTGCCCGGAGCGATCGCCCCGTGCTCGTGCTGGCTGCGCACGCCCCAGGGAAGGACGGCGAACAGCACCATCCACCAGATGATGAAATAGATCGCCAGTGCGGTCACGAGCGACATGGCTCGCTCACCCGAGCGGAGCGCGCGTCACGCCTGCTCGATCTCGACCAACGTGCCGCAAAAGTCCTTCGGATGCAGGAACAGCACCGGCTTGCCGTGGGCTCCGGGCTTCGCCTCGCCGTCCCCGAGCACCCGCGCGCCCTGAGCCTTGAGCTTGTCGCGCGCGGCGCGGATATCCTCGACCTCGTAGCAGACGTGATGGATGCCGCCATCCGGATTGCGCTCGAGAAATTTCGCGATCGGAGACGTCTCTCCGAGCGGCTCGAGAAGCTCGATCTTGGTGTTCGGCAGCGTGATGAAAACCGTGGTCACGCCGTGGTCGGGCTGCGGCACCGGCTCGGAGACCTGCGCACCCAGCATCTGTCGGTAGACATTCGCAGCCTTGGCAATGTCGCGCACCGCGATCGCCACATGGTTGAGCCGTCCGATCATGTTTCTCTCCTGCGGCCCCGGCAGGCTCCATCCATAGCCGGGTTGTTCATCCGCCACCAGTGAGAAGGCCGCGCTCGCAGCGCGTGGCGCCGGCGTTGGAGAAAATCGCAGCGCCGCCGCAAGGCTAAGCGCGGCATTGTTCTCCCTTGCGGCTCTGCCCCGCGACTACACCTCGAGTACGTGCACGTGGCAGGTGGGCTTCTTGTTCCAGGCGTCTGCCAGCGCAGCGCGTATTGCACGCCGCACCGCCTCGGCAATGGCTTCGGGGTCGCGCCGGCGGGCCCGCGGCATCGACTCGAAAGCCTCGACCGCGGCATCGGTGGCGATATCCTCGATCCGGTGCCCGAAGCCGTCGGCTGCAGGCACACCGGTCAGCATCACCTCCGGATTGGCAATCAGTTCGCCGCGTGCGTTGACGGCAAGCGCAATCGAAACCACCCCGGAGAAGGCCAGCCGGCGACGGTCGGCAACGGTGCGCTCCTCGGCGCTGACCAGGAGCGCGCCGTCCTTGTACAGCCGCCCCGCGGGCACCTCGTCGATCTTCCCGGCGGCGCCGGGTGCCAGCCGGATGAGCTCGCCGTCACGGCAGACCACGACTTGTCCGACGCCCTCGCCGCGCGCGAGCTCGGCATGTTCGGCCATGTGCAGCGGTTCGCCGTGGGCGGGGATCAGGATCTGCGGTCGTACCCAGCCGATCATCTCCTTGAGCTCGTCCATCCGCGGATGGCCGGAGACGTGCACGAGATGGGTGCGGTCGGTAATGACCTCGATCCCCTGCGACACCAAACCGTTGATCACGCGCATGATCGCCTTCTCGTTGCCGGGAATGGCGCGTGCGGAGAAGATCACGCGGTCGCCACGCGAGAACGCGACCTCGGGATGGGCGTCCTGGGCGATGCGGGAAAGCGCTGCGCGCGCCTCGCCCTGACTGCCGGTGCAGAGCGCGACCACCTTGTCGGGAGGCAGATGCCCGTAAACCTCGATCGAACGGAAATCCTGGATGCCGTCGAGATAGCCGGTCTCGCGCGCCACCTGCGCGATACGCTCCATGGCGCGGCCGACCACGACGACTTCGCGCTCGCAGGCGGCCGCAGCTTGCGCGACCGCGCGCAGCCGCGCCACATTGGAGGCGAAAGTCGTGACCGCGACCCGCGCCGGCGCGGTCCGGATCAGCTCGGCGAGACACTTGGCGACGTCGGTTTCGGAGGGAGACCGCCCCGCGCGCACCGCATTGGTGGAATCGCCGACCAGCGCCAGGCAGCCCTCGCTGCCGAGGGCGCGCAGCTTCGCTTCGTCGGTCGGCGCGCCGATGAGCGGGGTCGGATCGATCTTCCAGTCGCCGGTGTGGAAGACGGCGCCGAGCGGCGTACGGATGATCAGGCCGTTCGATTCCGGGATCGAATGGGCCATGGAAACGAGCTCGATATCGAACGGACCGAGCACGAATCGGCCGTCGAGCGGGACGATATTCACGGGGATTTCGGGTGCCCCCGGCTCGCCCTCCCGCTTGGCCTGCAGCAGCGCCGCGGTGAACGGCGTGGCGAAGACCGGCAGCCTGAGCTGCGGCCACAGATCGAGCAACGCGCCGAAATGATCCTCGTGCGCGTGGGTGAGCACCAAGCCCAGGAGATTGCGGCGCTCCTCGACGAGGTAGCGAATGTCCGGCATGATGAGATCGATGCCGGGCAGCGCGTCGTCGGCGAACGCGACACCGAGATCGACCGCGATCCACTGCCGGCGGCGCTCGCTTCCGAAACCGTAGATCGCGAGATTCATGCCGATCTCGCCGATCCCGCCGAGCGGCGCGAAAACGAGTTCGTCGGAAACGCCTGCCATCATCTGTTACCGATCAACCCGCCGTGCCTGCCGCGGACGGCGCCGGCAGCAACACGTCGCCGGCGGCGATGGTCGTGGCGCCGCCGTCGGGCAGGCGCACGACAAGGCCGCCGGCCTGGTCGAGCGCTTCGAAGCGGCCGACGACCTCACGATCTGCAAGGCGCACACGCACGGCTTCGCCGACGCCGGCCGCGCGGGCGAGCCAGTCGGCCCGGATGCTCGAGAATCGCGCGCCCGCCCCCCATTGCGCGATGCGCTCCAGCATCTTGAGCGAGAGTGCGGTAAACAGCGTGGCCGGCGAAACCGGCGTGCCGGCGGCGGCGAGACTGGTCGCGGGGTAGTCGGCAGTGGCGGGGTGGTTCGCACAATTGACGCCGATGCCGACGGCGAATGCGACCGTTTCACCCTCCTCGCCTTCGATCAGGATGCCGGCGAATTTAGCGCGCGCGAGCAGAAGATCGTTGGGCCATTTGATCGCGAGCAGTGGTTGGAGCCGGGCGGCGACCGCGATTACGGCGTCGTAGACTGCGAGCGCCGCAACGAAGGAGAGTTCCGGCGCATGTCGGGCGGGCACCGAGCAGGTGAGCAGCAGGCTGGCGTAGAGATTGCCGGGCTCGGATATCCACGCCCGCCCCCGCCGGCCGCGCCCCGCGCTTTGTCGGCCCGCGGTCACCCAAAGCGGACCACGCTCGCCGCGCCGCGCCAAATTCAGCGCCTCGGCGTTGGTGGAGCCGAGCAGCTCGTGCGCGACAAGCCGCACGCCCGCCGCGGCAGCCCTGGGCTCGAGTTTCATTCAGCGTCAAGCTTCATTCAGAACAGCGACTTCGCCGCGGCATTCGCCGCTTCGACCAGCGGGCTCGGATAGACGAAGAACAGGAGGTTGAACAGGCCCGTGACCGCGAGTACCGCCTTGAGTTCGTGCGGCATCGGCTCGAACGGCTTGGCCGGCTCATCGAAATACATGATCTTGACGATCGACAGATAATAATAGGCGCCTACGACGCTGGTGACCACTCCGATAACGGCGAGCGCGAACAATCCGGCCTGGATCGCCGCCAGGAACACGTAAAACTTTGCGAAGAAGCCCGCCAGCGGCGGAATGCCGGCGAGGGAAAACAACAGCATGGCGAGAAAGAAGGCCATCGTGGGCTTGGTGCGGGCGAGGCCGGCGAGGTCGCTGATCTCCTCGACCATCTGCCCGTCGCGGCGCATCGACAGGATGCAGGCAAACGTTCCGAGCGTCATGGCGACGTAGATGGCCATGTAGATCAGCACGCCTTGCACGCCCTCCTGCGTGCCCGCGGCCAGGCCCACCAGCGCGAAACCCATATGGCCTATGGACGAATAAGCCATCAGGCGCTTGATGTTGTGCTGGCCGATGGCCGCGAAGGCTCCGAGCGCCATCGAGGCGATGGCGACGAACACCACGATCTGCTGCCATTGCGTCAGAATACCGGGAAACGCCACGATGGTGGCGCGCACGAACATCGCCATGCCGGCGACCTTCGGCGCGGCCGCGAAAAAGGCGGTGATCGGCGTCGGGGCGCCCTCGTAGACGTCGGGCGTCCACATGTGAAACGGCACTGCCGAGACCTTGAAGCAGAAGCCCGCGAACAGGAAAACGAGCCCGAACAGGAGCCCGAGATTGCTTCGACCTGCCTCGTTCGCCGCCTTGGCGATGCCGGCGAAAGTCACACTGCCGGTGAACCCGTAGACCAGTGACGCACCATAGAGCAGCATGCCGGACGACAGCGCGCCGAGGACGAAGTACTTCAATCCGGCCTCGGTCGAGCGCACCGAGTTCGCGATTGATGGCCGCAACCACGTAGAGCGCCAAGCTCATCAGTTCGAGCCCGAGATAGAGCGCGATCAGATCGGCGGCCGAAATCAGCATCATCATGCCGGTGGTGGCGAGCAGGATCAGGATCGAATACTCGAACCTTTCCTGCTTCGCGGCCGAGAGATAATGGGACGACATCACGATCGCCACCGCCGAGCCGGTCAGCGCCAGGAGCTTGAGGAAGCGCGCGAAGCCGTCGACCACGAAGCTGTCGCCGAAGGTGACGAGCTTCCCAGCCGGCAGCCATACCACGATCAGGCCGGTGAGGATCAGCATCAGCACCGCCGCGCCCTCGATGCCCTTGTTCGCCCGCTCGCCACGGAACGCCCCGACCATCAGCAAAATCATGGCCCCGATCGCGAGCACGATTTCCGGCAGGGCCGGCAGCAGCGAAGGGATTTCGACGGTTTCGGTCATCGGTGGATTTCGAGGCCTTGGGTCAATGCGTCAGCAGGGCCGCGGCTTTCGCGGCGCCTAGAGCGCGGTCGTAGTTCTCGAGAAGCTGCGCCACCGAAGCCGCCGACATTTCCAGCACCGGCTTGGGATAGATGCCGAACAGAATGGTGAGCACGACCAGCGGACCGAGCGTGACGATCTCGCGGTAATCGAGATCCTCGATCGCGGCCAGGCTCGGCTTGACCAGCGCGCCGAAAACGACCTTGCGGTAAAGCCACAACGCGTATGCCGCCGACAGGATGGTCCCGGTGGTGGCAAGCGCGGCCACCCAGGTGTTCACTTGGAACGTGCCGATCAGGGTGAGGAACTCGCCGACGAAGCCCGTGGTGCCCGGCAGCCCCACATTGGCCAGCGTGAACACCATGAAAGCGGCGGCATAAAGCGGCATGCGGTTGACGAGCCCGCCATAGGACGCGATCTCGCGCGTATGCATGCGATCGTAGACCACGCCGACGCACAGGAACAAGGCCGCTGACACGATGCCGTGCGAGATCATCTGGAAGATGCCGCCGGCAACTCCCTGAGTGGTCGCCGCGAAGATGCCCATCGTGACGAAACCCATGTGCGCCACCGAGGAATAGGCGATGAGCTTCTTCATGTCCTCCTGCACCAGCGCCACCAGCGAGGTATAGATCACCGCCACGATCGAGAGCGCGAACACCAGCGGCGCGAGGTCATGGGAGGCCGCCGGAAACATCGGCAGCGAGAAACGCAGGAAGCCGTAACCGCCCATCTTCAGCAGAATGGCGGCGAGGATCACCGAGCCTGCGGTCGGCGCCTCGACGTGGGCGTCGGGCAACCAGGTATGCACCGGCCACATCGGCAGCTTCACCGCGAACGAGGCGAAGAACGCGAGCCAAGCCCAGGTCTGCAGGCTGGCTGGGAAGCCGTGGCGCAGGAGTGCCGGAATCTCCGTCGTGCCGGCATTCCAGTACATCGCCATGATGGCGAGGAGCATGAGCACCGAGCCGAGCAGCGTATAGAGAAAGAATTTGAAGCTGGCATAGACCCGGCGCGGTCCGCCCCAGATCCCGATGATCAGGAACATCGGAATGAGGCCGCCTTCGAAGAACAGATAGAACACCACGAGGTCGAGCGCCGTGAAGGTGCCGACCATCAGCGTCTCCAGCACCAGGAACGCAATCATGTATTCCTTGACGCGATGTTGGATCGGCAGCCAGCTCGCGATAATGCAGGCCGGCATCAGCGCGGTCGTGAGCACGACGAAGGGAAGCGAGATGCCGTCGACCCCGAGGTGGTAGGTGATCGCGCCGGCGAGCCACGGTTGCTTCTCGACGAACTGGAATTCGGGCGAGGATGGGTCGAACCGATAGAGCAGGATCAGCGAGATCGCGAATGTAATGAGCGTGGTCCAAAGCGCGATCCAGCGTGCATTGCGCTTCTCCGCCTCGCCGTCGCCGCCCATCATCATGACGAGCAGCGCGCCGACGAGCGGCAGGAAGATGGTGACGGACAGGATCGGCCAGCTCATCTCAACCCACCCGTCCGCCGAACATGAACCAGGTGATGAGCGCCGCGACGCCGATCAGCATGGCGAAGGCGTAGTGGTAGAGGTAGCCGGTCTGCAGCCGCACCACGCCGCGGGTCACATCGAGCACGCGGGCCGAGACGCCGTCCGGCCCCCAACCGTCGATCACCCAGCCATCGCCGTACTTCCATAACGCACGGCCCAGCCACAGCAAGGGGCGAACGATGAGGAAGTCGTAGATCTCGTCGAAGTACCACTTGTTGAGCAGGAACTTGTAGAGCGGCTGCTGCTGGCGCGCGAGCTCGGCCGGCAGCTCGGGCCGCCGGATGTAGAACTCCCAGGTGATGGCGAAGCCGAGCGCCATCAGCACCGTCGGCGCAATCGCGACGACGGGCGGAATGTGGTGCATGTCCTCCAGGATGTGGTTGCTCGCCGAAAATTTGAGCGAATCGCCGAAGAATTCCCCGACTGCGTGGCCGACGAACAGCTCCCTGAACGGGTAGCCGACGAAGATCGAGCCGGCGGCGAGGAAGCCGAGCGGGATGAGCATCGTCATCGGGCTTTCGCGCGCCTCGTCGTAGTGCCGGCGGTCGCGCGGGCTGCCGTGGAAGGTCATGAAGATAAGCCGCCAAATATAGATTGCCGTCAGCGCGGCCGCGATGGCGGTCGTGCCGAAGCCGTAGAGTCCCATCGGATTGGTGCTCACATACGCCGCCTCGATGATGGCGTCCTTGGAAAAATAGCCGGCGGTGAGCGGGAACCCGGTGAGCGCGAGGGCGCCGATCACCATCGTGAAGTAGGTGAACGGCAGCTTGTCCTTGAGCCCGCCCATGTGCCGGATGTCCTGCTCGTGATGCATCGCGGTGATCACCGAGCCGCAGCACAGGAACAGCAGGGCCTTGAAAAAGGCGTGCGTGCACAAGTGGAACATGCCGATCGAGTAGGCGCCCGTGCCCATGGCGACGAACATGTAGCCGAGCTGGGAGCAGGTCGAATAGGCGACGATGCGCTTGATGTCGTTCTGCACAATGCCAATCGTCGCGGCAAAGAACGCGGTCGTCCCGCCGATGAAGATGATGAAGCTCTGCGCGTCCGGCGCGAGGTCGAACAGCGGCGAGAGCCGCGCCACCATGAACACGCCGGCCGTCACCATGGTGGCGGCGTGGATCAGCGCGGACACCGGCGTCGGCCCCTCCATGGCGTCCGGCAGCCAGGTGTGCAGCAGGAACTGCGCCGATTTGCCCATGGCCCCCATGAACAGCAGCAGACAGATCAGCGTGAGCGCATCGACGTTCCAGGAGAGGAAATGGATGGTTTTGCCCGTGAGCGACGGCGCCTGCGCGAAGATGGTGTCGTAGTCGACCGCGCCAGTCATCAGGAACACGGCGAAGATGCCGAGCGAAAAGCCGAAATCGCCGACGCGATTGACGATGAAGGCCTTGATCGCGGCGGCGTTCGCTTCCGGCTTCTGGAAGTAGAAGCCGATGAGCAGATAGCTCATCAGGCCGACGCCCTCCCAGCCGAAGAACAGTTGCACCAGATTGTCCGCCGTCACCAGCATCAGCATGGCGAAGGTGAACAACGACAAATACGAGAAGAAGCGCGGCCGGTAGGGATCCTCCTCCATGTAGCCGATCGAATAGAGGTGGATGAAGGCCGAGATGGTGGTGACGACCACCAGCATGACCGCGGTCAGGCTATCGACGCGCAGCGCCCAATTGAACTGGAGATCACCCGAGACCATCCAGGGAAACAGCTCCGCATTGATGTCGTGATGCCAAAATCCCACGTCGACGAAGGCGAACCATGACAACAGCATGGACGCGAACAGGAACACGGTGGTCACCAGTTCGGAGGGGCGCGAGCCCGCCGCCGGCGGCTCCTGAATCTCTCCCTCGTGCTGCGAGGCATCGAGGACCGCATGCGCTTCATGCGGAGACGGGGCGGCGCGCGCATGACTCTCGTCGACCGACCGGTGCGCATGATCCTCCGCGCCGCCGCTCGGCGGCCCGCCGGGATGGCGCGCGCGCGCGCCGGCCAGCGTGATGATGGCCGCGATGATCGCGCCGAGCAGCGGCAGGAAAACAATGGCGTGATACATCCCCGTCTCTCAGCCCTTCATCAGATTGATGTCCTCGACCGCGATCGAGCCGCGATTGCGGTAATACGCGACCAGAATGGCGAGCCCGATGGCGGCTTCTGCGGCCGCCACCGTGAGCACCAGCAGCGCGAAGATTTGGCCGACCAGATCCCCGAGGAAGCTCGAAAAGGCGACGAGGTTGATGTTGACGGCGAGCAGAATCAGCTCGATCGACATGAGGATGACGATCACATTCTTGCGGTTGAGGAAAATGCCGAAGATACCGATCGTGAAAAGGACGGCGGCGACCGTGAGGTAATGACCGATTCCGATGGTCATGGCGTTTCCCGCGCAGGCTCGCTAGAGGCCCTGGCCCGGCCGCACTTTGACGATCTCGATGGCAGTCGCCTTGGTGCGCGCGACCTGCTCGGCGATGTCCTGCCGCCTGACGTTCGGCTTGTGGTGCAGCGTCAACACGATCGCCCCGACCATGGCGACCAGCAGCACCACGCCCGCTACCTGGAAGAAATAGACATAGCGCGTGTAGAGAACGTGCCCGAGCGCTTCGGCATTGAGCATCCTGGCGATCGGTGGAATCGGCGTGGCGATCGCCTGATGCACGTCAGGGCCGATCACCCAGGTCCCCACAACCAGCACCAGTTCGGTGAGAACAATGATGCCGAGGAAGGCGCCGATCGGAAGATACTGCAGGAATCCCTGTCGCAGTTCGGCGAAATCGACGTCGAGCATCATCACCACGAACAGGAACAGCACCAGGACTGCGCCGACATAGACGATGACCAGGATCATCGCCAGGAACTCCGCGCCCAGCAGGATGAACAGCCCGGCGGCATTGACGAAGGCGAGAATGAGAAACAACACCGAATGCACAGGATTCCTCGATGCGATGACCATGACGGCCGCCGCGATGCACACGCCGGCGAAGAGGTAGAAAAAGATCGCCGGAAGAATCATGCGCATGTCCCCGCGCGCGCGCTCTGGATCGCCGGGCGCTGCCCACCGCGCAGGGATCGATGGTCGTCGCGTCTCATGTGCTCACCGGTAGGGCGCGTCGAGCGCGATGTTCCTGGCGATCTCGCGCTCCCAGCGGTCGCCGTTGGCAAGCAGGCGCTCCTTATCGAAATAGAGTTCCTCCCGCGTCTCGGTCGCGAATTCGAAGTTCGGCCCTTCGACGATGGCATCGACCGGGCAGGCCTCCTGGCACAGCCCGCAATAGATGCATTTGACCATGTCGATGTCGTAACGCGTGGTGCGACGCGTGCCGTCGTTGCGGCGCGGTCCCGCCTCGATGGTGATGGCTTGCGCCGGACAGATCGCCTCGCACAGCTTGCAGGCGATGCAGCGTTCCTCGCCATTGGGATAGCGGCGCAAGGCGTGCTCGCCGCGAAAGCGCGGCGAGATCGAACCCTTCTCGAACGGATAGTTGAGCGTGGGCTTCGGCTTGAAGAAGTAGCGCATGCCGAGCACGAACGCCGACAGGAATTCCCTGAGGAACAGCGAGCGGGCGGCTTGGTCCAACTTCATGGCGCCATCCTTTCGGGCGATACGTCCTGCCGCGACATTTCGATCAGCCCCCGATCACTTCGCCGAGCCAATAGCCGGCGCCGCCGAGCACCACGATGTCGGCCGCGAGCACGACCCGGCGCAATATGGACATTTCCTGCTCGAGCGTCTTGCGGTCCCCGGCGCTCGCGGAAGCATCGCGCGAGCGAAAGGCATGCTCGGCGAAGCTGACGATCGGGCCATAGACCAAGGCCGCCACCACGGTGCCGACGGCCGCCCCGGCGAGCCCGGCAGGCGAAAGATCGATCATGCCGCCTCCCCCTCATGTCGGCGCGAGCCCGGTATACTGCAAGACGCCTCCGACGATCGCGACCATGGCGAGCGAAAGCGGCAGGAACACCTTCCAGCCCAGCCGCATGAGCTGATCGTAGCGGTAGCGCGGAACGATCGCTTTCACCATGGCGAACATGAAAAACATGAACGCGCATTTGAGCGTGAACCAGATCAGCCCCGGAATCCAGGTGAACGGCGCCACCGGGAACGGCGGCAGCCAGCCGCCGAGGAACAGGATCGTCGCCATCGCGCACATCGTGAGAATGGCGATGTACTCGCCGAGAAAGAACAGCAGGAACGGAGTGGCGGAATATTCCACGGCATAGCCTGCGACGAGCTCGGATTCTGCTTCCACCAGATCGAACGGCGGACGGTTGGTTTCCGCGAGCGCGGAGACGAAGAACACCACGAACATCGGAAACAGCGGCAGCCAGTACCAATTGAACATCCCCCAATTGCCGTCCTGTGCGTCGACGATCGCGGAGAGGTTGAGCGAGCCGGCACAGAGCAGGACCGTGATGATGACGAAGCCGATCGAGACCTCGTAGGACACCATCTGCGCGGCCGAACGCAGCGACGCGAGAAACGGATATTTGGAGTTCGACGACCATCCCGCCATGATGACGCCGTAGACCATCAGCGAGGAAATCGCGAAAATATATAGGACGCCGATGTTGAGATCGGCGATTACCCATTCCTCGCTGACCGGTATGACCGCCCAGGCGGAGAGCGCCAGCACGGCGGTGACGAGCGGCGCCAACAGGAACACGCCCTTGTTTGCGCCGGCTGGAATGACGGGCTCCTTGACCACGAATTTGATGAGATCGGCAAAGGATTGCAGCAGGCCCCAGGGTCCGACCACGTTGGGACCACGCCTGATCTGGACCGCCGCCCAAATCTTGCGGTCGGCATAGAGCACATAGGCGGTGATGACGAGCAGCAGGACCAGCAGCAGCACGCTCTGCGCGACCATGATGATCAGGGGCCAGATGTAGTCGGTCCATAGCTCGGACATCCCGGCTACTCCGCCGCGGTGAGGGCGCTATGGCCCTCGGCGATCGCAGAGCATTCCGCCATGATGACCGACGCCCGCGCGATCGGATTGGTCAAATAGAAGTCATCGATGGCGGGGCCGAACGCAGCCTTGTCCGGGGTGCCGCCGCGCGCGGCAAGCGCAGCGATCTCCGCCGTGTCGCCCGGCGCGATCTGATCGAGGCGCTGAAGATGGGGATGCGCCTTGAACAGAGCCTGGCGCAGCTGGACGAGCGAGTCGTAGGGAAGCTTGCGCCCAAGCACGTCCGACAGCGCGCGCAGGATCGCCCAGTCCTCGCGCGCGTCTCCCGGCGGGAACGAGGCGCGGCCCGCCATCTGCACCCGCCCCTCGGTGTTGACGTAGATGCCGGACTTCTCCGGGTAGGCGGCGCCAGGGAGGATGACGTCGGCCCGGTGCGCCGCGCGGTCGCCGTGGGTCCCGACATAGATCACGAAGGCGCCGGGCGCGACGTCGATCTCGTCGGCTCCGAGCACGAACATCGCGTCGAGCACACCGGGCGCCGCCATCTGCCGGGCTCCGACGCCGCCGACGCCGGGCACGAAGCCAACGTCGAGTGCGCCGACCCGCGCGGCCGCGGTGTGCAGCACCGAGTAGCCGTTCCAATCGGCGGTGGCAGCGCCTTGCGCAGCCCGAGCGGCGAGCGAAGCGATCGCCGCACCGTCCGACCGCGCCAGCGCCCCCATCCCGAGCACTACCAGCGGGCGTTCGGCTTGCTTCAGCACGCGGCCGAACTCGTGCGTCCCTGCGGCGACCTCCGCCAATGTCTGGGGCCCGGCGCCGAGATAGTCATAAGGATAGGTCAGATCGGCGCGCTCGCCGATCAAGCCGACCGGGACGCCACCCACGCGCCAGCGCTTGCGGATGCGTGCGTTGAGCACCGCCGCCTCGCGACGCGGATTGGACCCGACGATCAGCATCGCGTCGGCCTTTTCGATCCCGGCAATCGTCGCGTTGAAGAGATAAGTGGCCCGCCCCCATTGCGGATCGAGCGCCGCGCCGTCCTGGCGGCAGTCGAGGTTCACGACGCCGAGCCGCGTCATCAGGTCCTTGAGCGCGAAGATTTCCTCGACGGCGGCGAGATCGCCGACGATCGCCCCGACGCGCCTTGCCTCGGCCGTCTTGATCCTGGCGGCGATGGCGTCAAAGGCGTCCTGCCAGGAGGCCGGATAGAGCTGTCCGCCCTCGCGAATATAAGGCTGGTCGAGGCGCTGGGTGCGCAGCCCGTCGACCACATGACGGGTCTTGTCGGAAATCCATTCCTCGTTCACATCGTCATTGTCGCGCGGCAGGATACGCATGACCTCGCGGCCGCGGGTGTCGATGCGGATGGCCGATCCGACCGCGTCCATGACATCGACCGACTCGGTCTTGTTGAGCTCCCACGGCCGCGCGGCAAACGCGTAGGGCTTGGAGGTGAGCGCGCCGACCGGGCAGAGATCGACGACGTTGCCCTGCAGCTCGGAAGTCATGGCCTGCTCGAGATAGGTGGTGATCTCCGTGTCTTCGCCGCGGCCGATAGCGCCGAGCTCCGGAACGCCTGCGATCTCGGTCATGAAGCGAACGCAGCGCGTGCAATGGATGCAGCGATTCATGACGGTCTTGACCAGGACACCCACATACTTGTCCTCGACCGCGCGCTTGTTCTCCTTGAACCGGCTGGAATCGACGCCGTAGGCCATGGCCTGATCCTGCAGGTCGCATTCGCCGCCCTGGTCGCAGATCGGACAGTCGAGGGGATGATTGATCAGCAGGAACTCCATCACCCCCTCGCGCGCTTTGCGCACCATCGGCGACTTGGTGCTGACTTCCGGCGGCTCACCCTTCGGCCCCGGCCGGCAGTCGCGCACTCCCCATGCGCACGAGGCCACCGGCTTGGGGGACCCCTTGAGCTCGACCAGGCACATACGGCAATTGCCGGCGATCGAAAGCCCCTCGTGAAAACAGAAACGGGGGATTTCGGCGCCCGCCGCCTCGCACGCCTGGAGCAGCGTGTAGTCGGGCGGGATGTCGATCTCCTTGCCGTCGACGATGAGCTTGGTCATGTCAGTTCCACTGCAGCCACAGCAATAACCCGGCAGCGAGCGCGATGCCCGCGGCCATGTCCAACCGCACGAGCAAGGCGAGCCGCCGCAAGAACCGATCGGAGAGGGTCATCTTGCCCCTTTTCCTTTCCTGCCGCGTCACGCCGGCTGCCTCGCTTTCCAAGCAGCCACGAGCTCGGACACGTCGATCCCGTCGATCGTCATGCCGTCGAGGCGACTATTGACGATCGACGCTCCCGCAAGATTGGCCTTCTCGATCCTCAAGCCCGGGAGATTGACGTTGCGTACACGCCAGCCTGACATGTTCAAATCGTCGAACGTGCAGCCCGACAAGTTGACGTTGTGATAGGCGCCGCCGGACATATTGACGTTCTCGTAGGTGCTGCCGGACAGGTTCACGTCGTCGCAGAGCGATCCGGAAAGGTCGCTGTCGGTCACGTGCAGCCGGCGCTTCTCCTGGTGGATCTTCATTGCGTCCCCTGCACCACGTTCATTACTCCGCCGCGACCCGCACCGGGTCCGGATGCGGGTTGGCCGCATAATCGTCGATGCGCTGCTCGATCTCGTGGCGGAAGTGGCGCAGAAGCCCTTGCACCGGCCACGCCGCGCCGTCGCCGAACGCGCAGATCGTGTGACCCTCGATCTGGGTGGTGACTTCCATCAGCATATCGATCTCGCGCTTGTGCGCACGGCCTTCCGCCATCCGAGTGAGCACCCGCCACATCCAGCCCATGCCCTCCCGGCAGGGCGTGCACTGACCGCAGCTCTCGTGCTTGTAGAAATAGGAGATGCGCGCCATGGCGCGGATGATGTCGGTCGATTTGTCCATGACGATCACCGCCGCGGTGCCGAGGGCGGACTTGTGCTCGCGGCAGCCGTCGAAATCCATCAGCAGGCTCTCGCATTCCTGCGCCGGAATGAGCGGCATCGACGAGCCGCCGGGAATGACGGCGAGCAGGTTGTCCCGGCCGCCGCGCACGCCGCCGGCATGCTTGTCCAGGAGTTCGTACAGCGGGATGCCCATCGCTTCCTCGACGGTGCACGGCTTTTGCACGTGGCCGGAAATGCAGAACAGTTTCGTGCCGGTGTTGTTCGGCCGCCCGATGCTGGCGAACCAGGCTGCGCCGCGGCGCAGGATATCGGGCACGACGGCGATCGACTCGACGTTGTTGACCGTGGTCGGGCAGCCGTAGAGGCCGACATTGGCGGGAAACGGCGGCTTCAGACGCGGCTGGCCCTTCTTGCCTTCGAGGCTCTCCAGGAGCGCGGTCTCCTCGCCGCAGATATAGGCGCCGGCGCCGTGGTGCACGATGACATCGAAGGGAAAGTCGTGAACGTTGTTCTTGCCGATGAGCCTGGCCTCATAGGCCTGGTCCACCGCCGCCTGCAAGCGTTCGCGTTCCCGGATGAATTCGCCGCGCACGTAGATGTAGCAGGTATCGGCGCCCATCGCGAAGCCGGCGAACAGACAGCCCTCGACCAGGAGATGCGGATCGTGCCGCATGACCTCGCGGTCCTTGCACGTGCCGGGCTCCGATTCGTCGGCGTTGACGACGAGGTAATGCGGCCGGCCGTCGGTGTGCTTGGGCATGAACGACCATTTGAGCCCGGTCGGGAATCCGGCGCCGCCGCGCCCGCGCAGCCCCGACGCCTTCACCTCGTTGATGACCCAGTCGCGCCCCTTGTCCAGGAGGGCCTTGGTGCCATCCCAGGCGCCGCGCGCGCGAGCGCCTTCCAGGCCCCAGTCGTGCAGGCCGTAGAGGTTCGTGAAGATGCGATCCTTGTCTTCCAGCATCACGACCGCCTGTTTGCCGACGCATCGCCGACGGGCGGTTTCGGTACCGCCGCCTCGTGCACATTCGCTGCCTCGCCCGGCTTCTTGGCGTCGCCGTCGCTCAGCGCCGGCTCGTGCCGCTCCCTACCGTTCCCGCGCGCGTAGAGGTTGGGATCGGTGAGCGTGGTCGGACCTCCGACCGGAGCGGAGAGCTGGCGCTCGACCTGGGGCCCCGGCACGACCGCCTTGCCGGCCGAGAGGTCGGTCAGAATTTGGGTGAAAGTAGCAGGAGTAAGGTCTTCATAATAATCGGAATTTATCTGCGCCACAGGCGCGTTCACGCAGGCGCCGAGGCATTCGACCTCGACCCACGAGAGCTTGCCGTCGGCGGTGACGTGCATCTGCTCGCCGATCCTCTCGTGGCAGAGCTTGATCAGCTTGTCGGCCCCCCGCAGCACGCAGGGCGTCGTGCCGCAAAGCTGCACGTGGAATTTTCCGACCGGCTCGAGATTGAACATCGTGTAGAAGGTCGCGACCTCGAGGGCACGTATGTTCGGCATGCCGAGAAGATCGGCGACGTGCTCGATCGCCTTCCGCGGTAGCCAGCCGCCGGCCTGCTCCTGCGCCCGCCACAGGATCAGCAGGATCGCGGAGGCCTGACGCCCTTCCGGGTACTTGGCGATCTGCCGCTTGGCCCAATCGAGATTCTCCGCCGTGAAGGCGAAGCTCTTGGGCTGGAGAGCGGGCTCGGCGAGGCGGCGGACGGCCATCAGCGGTCAACCTCCCCGAATACGATGTCGAGCGAGCCGAGGATCGCCGAGATGTCGGCGAGCATGTAGCCCTTGCAGAGGAAATCCATGGCCGCGAGGTGCGCGAAACCG
This sequence comes from uncultured Alphaproteobacteria bacterium, assembly GCA_963758945.1. Classification (GTDB taxonomy): domain Bacteria; phylum Pseudomonadota; class Alphaproteobacteria; order Rhizobiales; family Xanthobacteraceae; genus VAZQ01. Next base: position 118,729 of record CAVWXY010000010.1, read on the forward strand.
GGCGCGCGGATCTTGCATTTGTAGGGTTTGTTGCCGCCGTCGGCGATCAGGTAGACGCCGAACTCGCCCTTGGGCGCCTCGACCGCGGCATAGACCTCGCCTGCTGGCACATGGAAGCCCTCGGTGTAGAGCTTGAAATGATGGATGAGCGCCTCCATGGAGCGCTTCATCTCGGCCCGCTTGGGCGGCACGATCTTGTTGTCAGCCACGTGAACCGGCCCCTCCCCTTCCGCCGAGCGCAGCTTGTCCAGGCACTGCTTCATGATTTTGATGGACTGGCGCATCTCCTCCATGCGGATGCAGTAGCGGTCGTAATTGTCGCCGTTCTTGCCGATCGGGATGTCGAAGTCGAACTCCGCATAGCATTCATAAGGCTGCGCCTTGCGCAGGTCCCAGGCCGCACCGGAGCCGCGCACCATCACGCCGGAGAAGCCCCAAGCCCACGCATCCACCAGCGTGACCACACCGACGTCGACATTGCGCTGCTTGAAGATGCGGTTGTCGGTGAGCAGCTCCTCGAGATCGTCGCAGACCCCGAGGAACGGATCGCAGAACGCCCAGATGTCGTCGATCAGCTTCGGCGGCAGATCCTGATGCACGCCGCCGATGCGGAAGTAAGCAGCGTGCATGCGGCTGCCGGAGGCGCGCTCGTAGAACCCCATCAGTTTTTCGCGCTCTTCGAAGCCCCACAACGGCGGCGTGAGCGCACCGACATCCATGGCCTGCGTGGTGACGTTGAGCAGGTGCGACAGCAGCCGCCCGATCTCGCAGTACAGCACGCGGATGAGTTGCGCGCGGCGCGGGACCCCGAGGCGCAGCAGCTTTTCTGCCGCGAGGCAGAAGGCGTGCTCCTGGTTCATCGGCGCGACGTAGTCGAGCCGATCGAAATACGGGATCGCCTGCAGATAGGTCTTGTGCTCGATCAGCTTCTCGGTGCCGCGATGCAGGAGTCCGATATGGGGATCGACGCGCTCGACCACCTCGCCGTCGAGGTCCAACACCAGGCGCAACACCCCGTGTGCCGCCGGGTGTTGCGGCCCGAAATTCATGGTGAAGCTGCGCAGCTCCGTTTCAGCCATGCTTATCGCCGCTCGCTATGCGCCATCGGCCAGTCGCGATTTGTCGACCCGCTTGCTTCGACGTCCGCACCACCCGCGAATTGAGCTTGTCCCAGGCCACGACGTAACGCTGATGACGGCCATCGCCGATGCATCGAGCCTGTCGTGAGCCTTCGCCCTGAAGGTAAGCGAGGCCGGGCTTGAACATGTCCTTCCATCTCAAGAGCCCTTCGCATCGGAGGGCTTCCCGGCGATCGCCTTCTCGTCGCCCGGCAGGCCATAGCCCGGGCCTTCCCAAGGCGAGAGGAAATCGAAATTGCGGAACTCCTGCGTGAGTTGCACCGGCTCGTACACCACCCGCTTCTGCTCGTCGTCGTAGCGCACCTCGACGAAGCCGGTGAGCGGAAAATCCTTGCGCAGCGGATGGCCCTCGAAGCCATAATCCGTGAGCAGCCGGCGCATATCCGGATGGCCGGTGAAGACTACGCCGTAGAGATCGTAGGTCTCGCGCTCGAACCAATTGGCGCCAGGGAAGACATCGATGATCGAAGGCACCGGCGTGGTCTCGTCGATCTCGATCTTGATCCGGACGCGCAGGTTCTGCTTGGGCGAGAGCAAGTGGTAGACGACGTCGAAGCGGCTTTCGCGCGCGGGCCAGTCGACCGCGGTGATGTCGATCAGGCTCCAGAACTGGCAACGCCCGTCGTCGCGAAGGAAGGTGACGACCTTTACGATGTCGGGCGCGACCGCGGAGAGCGTCAGTTCGCCGTGCTCGACCCGATAGCCCGTGACCGAGCCCGGCAACGCGCCGGCGACGATGTCGCCGAGTTTATCGAGCATTTCATCCATCGCGCGAAACCCATCAGCGCTCGATCGTTCCGGTGCGGCGGATTTTTTTCTGCAGCAGCAGCACCCCGTAGAGCAGGGCCTCGGCGGTGGGCGGACACCCCGGCACGTAGATGTCGACCGGAACGATGCGGTCGCAGCCGCGCACGACCGAGTAGGAATAGTGATAATAGCCGCCGCCGTTCGCGCACGACCCCATGGAGATGACGTAACGCGGCTCCGGCATCTGGTCGTAGACCTTGCGCAGCGCGGGCGCCATCTTGTTCGTCAGCGTTCCGGCTACGATCATGACGTCCGATTGCCGGGGCGACGCGCGCGGAGCGAAGCCGAAGCGTTCCGCATCATAGCGCGGCATCGACATCTGCATCATCTCGACTGCGCAGCAGGCCAGCCCGAACGTCATCCACATCAGCGAGCCGGTCCGCGCCCAGGTGATGAGATCGTCGCTCGCGGTGACGAGGAAGCCTTTGTCCGCCAATTGGTCGTTCAGGCCCGCGAAAAAACCGTCATCCGCGCCCACGGGCTTGCCGCGCCGAGGATCGGTGAGACCCTTCGCGGGAAGGGCAACGACGTGCTCTAGTCCCATTCAAGCGCTCCTTTCCGCCATTCATATATGAAGCCGACGGTCAGGACGCCAAGGAAGACCATCATGGACCAATAGCCGTAGAGTCCGATGTCTCCCAAGGAGACCGCCCAGGGAAACAGGAAGCTCATTTCGAGGTCGAAGATGATGAACAGGATAGCCACAAGGTAGAAGCGCACGTCGAATTTCATGCGCGCATCGTCGAAGGCGTTGAACCCGCACTCGTAGGCGGAAAGCTTCTCGGGATCGGGGGCCTTGTAGGCGATGACGAATGGCACGACCAGGAGCACCAAGCCGATGCCGAGCGCCACCGCGATGAAGACGACCAGCGGGAGGTAGTCCAGCAATAGTTCGTGCATCGGCGACCTCACCTCCCACGCTCCGCCCCGCACGCACGGTCTCCGCACCGCGCGGCCAAGCTACCGTAGGTGCTCGCGAAATCGCCCTTGTCACAGATCGGATTCGTTCCAAGGACGAGCCCAAGGGGAGCCTTAGCGCAGTGCACAATGGGTGGCAAGGCGGGGCTTCGCCGCGCCTCCGCTGCGGCCCGCGATCGGACTCGGCTTGAATGTCGCGCTCGCCTAGAGTCCTGCCTCGAAAGGGCGGAAAACCGTGGAGAGGGCGATATGCAACGCAAGGTCATGATCTCGTGCGCGGTCACCGGATCGGCGGACACGCCGGCGCGCAACGCCGCCGTGCCGGTGACGCCGGAGCAGATCGCCCTATCCGCGATCGATGCGGCGAAAGCTGGCGCGGCCATCGTTCACATCCACGTGCGCGATCCGAAGACCACACGACCGAGCATGGAACTCTCTCTTTACGAAGAGGTCGTGGACCGGATCAGGGAAAATGGCACCGACGTCCTCATCAACCTGACCACCGGGCCGGGCGCGCGCTTCGTCCCGGGCGAGGATGACCCGCAAAAGCCCGGACCGGGAACGACCATCAAGACCCCGGCCGAGCGCGTGCGCCATGTCGTCGCGCTCAAGCCCGAGATCTCGCAGTCTCGACATGGGCAGCATGAATATGGGGCCGCACGTCTTCGTCAACACGCCCACGCACCTCGAGGCCATGGCGATCGCCATCCGCGACGCCGGCGTGCTGCCGGAGCTCGAAGTATTCGAGACCGGCCATCTCCTGCTCGCCAAGCGTCTGCTCGAGACCGGCCACGTCAAGCCGCCCGGGATGTTCCAGATCTGCCTCGGCATCGCCTGGGCGCAACCTGCCACGCCGGAGGCGATGAACTACATGCGAAGCCTGCTGCCCCCCAGCTCGCCGTGGTTCGCGTTCGGCATTTCGCTGCACCAATTTCCCATGGTGGCGCAGACCGTGCTGCTCGGCGGCCATCCGCGGGTCGGCCTCGAAGACAATATCTATCTCGAGAAGGGCAAGCTTGCGCCGAGCAATGCGGCGCTGGTGGAGAAGGCGGCCAAGATCATCGAGATCCTCGGCGATGTCGTCGCCACTCCCACGGACGCCCGCGCGATCCTGGGATTGCAAACCGCGACACGCTAATGGCCCGAACCCGAAGTTCACGCACGCCTGTGGCAAATGCGGTCGCGAACTTCGGGTTCAAAAGGGACACGAGAATCATAGAGTTTCCCATGGTCCTCGGAATTCGGCGTTCGTATCCGAACGTGCCGCGAGCGCCGACGAACTTCGGAAGCGGATCACTAGATTTAGCCGGGCGATGCGGAACCGTCGGCGGCGGTTGCACTGCCGACGCAGGGCGCGATCCAGATCGCGGGTCTCACCGTCCCGCCGCCGTCGACCTCAGCGCGCTGCACTGGCTCGGCCGGTGCAGGTCGCAGGAGGCGGCATGGTGAAGGAGGTAAGGCCCACGCTTCGGCGCTACGCGATGTACCAAACGGCCGCGGCGATCAGGGCGAGTATCGCGAGGCACAATAGGATCAATACCAGGAACCGCTGTAGCGCGTCGCGCGAAGTAATCGCTTTCCATTCGTCCATGCTCGGTTCCCCAACCGGAGTCTTCGCTGGCGGATTGTATCAGGAATTCGAAAAGCTGCCCGCGCCGCTGGCGCCCTTTTTGTTTGTGGAGATGCCGACATGACCGCCACGGCCCGCTCACCAGCGTGGAACGCCTCAGCGCCGTGCGCCAGCGCACTCGACGGCGGCGCCTGTCGCGCTCGGCCGCCGCTTCGTCTCTAACCGAAACGTCGCGAAAGCTGCCGTCGACCGACACGAAGCTTCGGGACGCAAACGCAAGCGACGCCCGAGTGTCACAACAGCAGCAGGCAAATGTCCGGAGAAATTCAATGGCGGGAGCGACGGGGCTCGAACCCGCGACCTTCGGCGTGACAGGCCGACGCTCTAACCAACTGAGCTACGCCCCCGCGGGCGCCGTGCGGAGTTAAATACCCGCCTGCGCCGAGTCAAGGCGCGCTACGAAAAGCCCGATCCCACGGGCGAATCAGGGGCTTCACCGAAGTCGGACACCCCTTGAGAGCCCGTCATTGGCTCATTTCCGCCGATTGGCATTGAAAAAACCCGCATTTTTCGCCAATAAGTCATGGTCAGACCCTATCCGAATCGTCTAATTCCAAAGCGTGAAGGGTGGCTTTGAGGCCACCCTCTGCAACCAGGAGGGCCAGCTATGGCAGCGAAGAAACCGGGTGCACAGACCACCGTGACCCTGAAGCATCTCGCCGCAAATCTCTCAGAATCTCATGAAATGTCGAAGAAGCAGACCGAGGCCGTCCTTGGCGACCTTGTGGGTTTGGTGACCAAGCACCTCAAGAAAGGCGACCGCATCCGCATCGGCGGTCTCGGTATCTTGGTGGTGCGTAAGCGCGCTGCCCGCATGGGACGCAATCCTGCGACAGGCGAGCCGATTCAGATCAAAGCCAGCAAGAAAGTCGCCTTCCGCCCGGCCAAGGAACTCAAGGAAGCGGTGTGACCGCATGCCCGGTTGGTTGCGGGCAACTGTTTTACGCCACCGCCGCATCACGTCGGCGGCCTGCTCGGAGGCCGCCGGCGCACCTTATGTTGGAATGCCGGAATCGTGAAAGGGGCGGCCTGAGCGATGCGCGCTCATCCGATCCGTGCGTGTCTCGCTTCGCTCAGTCGCTTGCATCGGACAACGCCCGAACAGCGCTCTCGGGGACTTCAGCGAACTCGCAATTGTTGGCAACGCGTATCCAAGAGTCCCGCAGCTTGAGGAATAGGATGCGCGTGTGCTCGTCGTCGGCTTCCTCGGCGCAGGCGGCGCAATCAGCCGCCTTCGCCCAAGCCTCCCTCGCCAACATGATCGTCCTCCCCCGCCGCGCTACTCGGTGCGCGGCCACGACTTGCAACGTCGGGCGGCGACCCGAGTTCCACAACCTGAGCACGTTGCGCTGCGGAGCCACTATTGCGGAGACTGGTGGGCGGTGACGGACTCGAACCGCCGACATCCTGCGTGTAAAACAGGCGCTCTACCAACTGAGCTAACCGCCCTCGCGTCACCCTTATCGCTGCACGGCGCGGGGAGGCAAGCGGCTTCGGCGCGCCATTGCTGGCGACCGGCAGGCGTTTTCATCACATGTCGCGGGGTGCGGAGCTGGGGCGCCGTGACCGGCGCGCCCAGCTCTTCATGGAGCGTGCTGACCCAGGATCAGCTCGCGGTGCGTCCTGCATTCTTCGGCGGATGGAAGCCCGCTCCGAGCGAGTCCTTCTCGCACATATAGGCGCCCTGCTTGGTGTGGCCGTAGTTCTGGCTGCCGCTGGCGTGGTAGACGTTCGACCTCAGATTGACCCAGACCACCGTATCGTCCGGGCAGTTCGCCTTGGCCTCGGCCTCGGTCTCGTACTGATCCTTGCCCGCCGTGGCCACGGCGGGCAGTGGCAAGCCGCGGCATTCCGCCACGAAAACGCGCTTGGTTTTGCCGCTTGCCTGGATCGAGGCCTTGTTCGCGCTCCATTCGTCATTGCATTGCCTGGCTGTCTTCTGTTGCGCGATGGCGGACTGCGAAAACGCCAGCGAGCCTGCCAGCGCCGCACAGGCGACTGCCGTAGCGAAGGTCGGTTTCATCACACATCTCCGAAATAGCCTCGCCGGACGCTTCCGGACGAAAGCATCGGCGGGAACGAACTGCCGCGTTTGGCGGCTGCATGGCCCGCAGCCTCAACCGGCAGCGCCGCATATGTTCTCTCTTTGTTCTTGCCGTGTCAAGAACGAATAAAGAACAAACCGGAGCAAAAAAGGCGGCGCCGGTAAGCGCCGCCTTTGAAGAGGTTTCGCCGACCGGCGCGGAGATCAATGCGCGGTGAGCACCGAAGAATCGGCCTCGACGGCGGGTTCCGTGCTGACCGAGGTCTCGGTCGGCTTCGCCTTCTCCTCGTCCCACTCGATCGCCTCGGGCTTGCGCGTGAGCGCACGCGCAAGCGCCTCGTCCATGCGCGACACCGGAACGATGTCGAGGCCTTTCTTGATGCTGTCGCTGATCTCGACGAGATCCTTGGCGTTCTCTTCCGGGATCAGCACCGTCTTCATGCCTCCGCGCGAGGCCGCCAGCAGTTTTTCCTTCAAGCCACCGATCGGCAGCACGCGGCCGCGCAGCGTGATCTCACCTGTCATGGCGACGTCGCGGTGCACGGGTATGCCGGTCATCACCGAGACGATCGCCGTCACCATGGCCACGCCGGCCGACGGACCGTCCTTCGGGGTGGCACCCTCCGGCACGTGCACGTGGATGTCCTTCTTGTCGAACCGCGGCGGCTCGATGCCGAAGGCGACCGCACGCATGCGCACGTAGGAGGCCGCGGCCGAGATCGATTCCTTCATCACGTCGCGCAGGTTGCCGGTGACCGTCATCTTGCCCTTGCCGGGCATCATGGCGGCCTCGATCGTGAGCAGCTCTCCGCCCACGTCGGTCCAGGCCAACCCGGTGACGACACCGACCTGGTCCTCGTCCTCGACCTCGCCGTAGCGGTACTTCGGCACGCCGAGATAGTCGGGGACGGTCTTGGCCTCGACCGTGATCGACTTCTTCTTCGACAGCGTGAGCTCCTTCACCGCCTTGCGGATCAGGTTGGAGAGCTCGCGCTCGAGATTGCGCACGCCCGCCTCCCGCGTATAGCGGCGGATCAGGAGCAGCAACGCCTCGTCGTCGATTGCCCACTCCTTGGCATCGAGGCCGTGCTTGGTGATTGCGTGCGGGATCAGGTGCTTGCGCGCGATCTCGACCTTCTCATCCTCGGTGTAGCCGGCGATGCGGATGATCTCCATTCGGTCCATCAGGGGCGGCGGGATGTTGAGCGTGTTGGCCGTCGTGATGAACATCACGTTGGAGAGATCGTAATCGACCTCGAGGTAATGATCGTTGAAGGTATGGTTCTGTTCGGGATCGAGCACCTCGAGCAGCGCCGAGGACGGATCGCCGCGGAAATCGGCGCCCATCTTGTCGACCTCGTCGAGCAGGAACAGCGGGTTCGACGACTTCGCCTTGCGCATCGACTGAATGATCTTGCCCGGCATCGAGCCGATATACGTGCGCCGGTGGCCGCGGATCTCGGCCTCGTCGCGCACGCCGCCGAGCGACACCCGCACGAAGTCGCGGCCGGTGGCGCGGGCAATCGACTTGCCGAGCGAGGTCTTGCCGACGCCGGGCGGCCCGACGAGGCACAGGATCGGGCCGGTCAGCTTGTTGGCGCGCTGCTGGACCGCGAGATATTCGACGATCCGCTCCTTGACCTTCTCCAGGCCGAAGTGATCGTTGTCGAGGATCTCCTGGGCGAGCGCGAGGTCCTTCTTGACCTTGGTCTTCTTGTTCCAGGGGATCGAGAGCAGCCAGTCGAGATAATTGCGCACCACCGTCGCCTCGGCGGACATCGGCGACATCTGGCGCAGCTTCTTGAGCTCGTGGGTGGCCTTCTCGCGCGCCTCCTTCGAGAGCTTGGTCTTCTTGATCTTGTCCTCGATCTCGGCGAGCTCGTCCTTGCCTTCCTCGTCGCCGAGCTCCTTCTGGATCGCCTTCATCTGCTCGTTGAGGTAGTACTCGCGCTGGGTCTTCTCCATCTGGCGCTTGACCCGGGTGCGGATACGCTTCTCGACCTGCAGCACCGAGATCTCGCTTTCCATCAGGCCGAGTACCTTTTCCAGCCGCTCGGTGACGGACGGGGTCTCCAGGATCAGCTGCTTGTCGGGAATCTTGACCGCGAGATGCGAAGCCACGGTATCCGCGAGCTTGGCATAGTCCTCGATCTGCTGAACCACGCCCACCACTTCCGGGGACACCTTCTTGTTGAGCTTCACGTAGTTCTCGAACTCGTTGACGACCGAACGGGCGAGCGCCTCGGCCTCCACCTGCTCGCCGGTGGAATCCGCGAGCACGACGGCATCGGCCTCGTAGTACTCGGTTCGCGCGGTATAGCGCTCGACCTTGGCGCGTGCAGCGCCCTCGACCAGCACCTTGACGGTGCCGTCGGGCAGCTTGAGCAGTTGCAGCACGCTCGCAAGCGTCCCGATCTCGTAGATCGAGTTGGTCGCCGGATCGTCGTCGGAGGCGTTCTTCTGCGTTGCGAGCAGAATGAAGGTGTCGGAGCGCATCACCTCCTCGAGCGCCTTGATCGATTTTTCGCGCCCGACGAAAAGCGGGACGATCATGTGCGGGAAGACGACGATGTCGCGCAGCGGCAATACTGGATAGGCCCGGCTCTCGCCAGGGATGAGAGGTGGCTTTGGCTTCGCGCTGGTCATGGCCCCAAGTCCTTGTTGTTGTGCCCCTCGCCCGTGACCCGCCGATGCGGCGTCATGGTCGAGTGCAGAGCTGGGCCGGGAAGGGAACGCGGTTGGTCCAATAAGGACGGCTCAAGAGAACCGCGCGCCGCAGGGTGGGTACGAAAACCCTCCCCGGAGAATCTCGATATTCCGTACGCCTTTTGCTTCGCAGCCAATAGGTGGCGACGGGTGGCGCCGGAGTCAAGTAAACCCGAAAATTCAAGCAAATAGCGGCGTTGTGATGGCCGGCCCGGGCGGGCGATGGACGAATCGGCCGCGCCCTGTAGTTGCAGCGCCCTCAAGCGCTCGCGTCGCCGGTACGGTCGGCGCGGTCGGCATAGATGTAGAGCGGGCGCGCGGTGCCCTCGACCACCTCCTTCGAGATCACCACCTCCTCGACGCCTTCCAGGCTCGGCAGGTCGAACATGGTGTCGAGCAGGATGCCCTCCATGATCGAACGCAGTCCGCGCGCACCGGTCTTGCGGTCGATGGCCTTGCGGGCGATGGCGCCCAGTGCCTCCTCCGCCAGCGTGAGGTCGATCGACTCCATCTCGAACAGCCGCTGGTACTGTTTAACCAGCGCGTTCTTGGGCTGAGTGAGAATGAGCTTGAGCGAGGGCTCGTCGAGATCCTCGAGCGTGGCGACCACGGGCAGCCGACCGACGAATTCCGGGATCAAGCCATATTTCAAGAGATCCTCGGGCTCGACCTCACGGAAAATCTCACCCGCCTTGCGATCCTCCGGCGCCAACACCTTGGCACTGAACCCGATCGAGGTGGATCGCCCGCGAGCGGATATGATCTTCTCGAGTCCTGCGAAAGCGCCTCCGCACACGAACAGGATGTTGGTGGTGTCGACCTGCAGGAATTCCTGCTGCGGATGTTTACGTCCGCCCTGCGGCGGCACCGACGCGATGGTGCCTTCCATGATCTTGAGCAGCGCCTGCTGCACGCCCTCGCCCGACACGTCGCGCGTGATCGACGGATTGTCGGACTTGCGGCTGATCTTATCGATTTCATCGATATAAACGATGCCGCGCTGCGCGCGCTCCACGTTGTAGTCGGCGGACTGCAGCAGCTTGAGGATGATATTCTCGACGTCCTCGCCGACATAGCCGGCCTCGGTCAAAGTCGTCGCGTCCGCCATGGTGAAGGGCACGTCGAGGATGCGCGCCAGCGTTTGTGCGAGCAGCGTCTTGCCCGAGCCGGTGGGACCGATCAGCAGGATGTTCGACTTCGCGAGCTCGACGTCGTTGTGCTTGGTTTGATGGTTGAGCCGCTTGTAGTGATTGTGCACGGCGACCGAGAGGACTTTCTTGGCGTGATCCTGGCCGATCACGTAATCGTCGAGGACCTTGCGGATCTCCTTGGGCGTGGGAATGCCGTCGCGCGATTTCACCAGCGAGGACTTGTTCTCCTCGCGGATGATGTCCATGCACAGTTCGACGCACTCGTCGCAGATGAACACGGTCGGGCCGGCAATGAGCTTGCGCACCTCATGCTGGCTCTTTCCGCAGAACGAACAGTAGAGCGTATTCTTCGAGTCGCTACTGCCGACCTTGCTCATTCCATCTCTCCGTCGGCTGGCTGCCGCGAGGGCGAGCCGGCCGCGCAACTGCGAATCATATCAAGGGGCCGCTTAAGAGTCCGTAGCTGCAACGCCACACGCCTCCGCCCCTTTCGGGCCAGCCCGCCCAAATCGCCCCTAGCGAACCACGGTACCGAGGGGATAATCAAGATTTTGTTAATGATGAAAAATCAGGCCCATGGCGGCTTTTTGACCGATTCCGAGCCGGCGCACCCCGGATCAGGAGCCCGCGGGGATGAATAATCCTCACGCCTTGGGTACCTCTTCCGGTCGCTTCTCGATGACCTTGTCCACCACGCCCCATTCCACCGCCAGTTCCCCGGTGAGGAAGTAGTCGCGCTCGAGCGCATCCTCGATCTTCTTGAGCGGCTGGCCGGTATGCTTCACGTAAATCTCGTTCAGGCGCTTCTTTATGTTTAGGATCTCCTGGGCGTGCAGCATGATGTCGGTCGCCTGCCCCTGGAAGCCGCCGGACGGCTGATGCAGCATGATGCGGGAATTGGGTAGCGCGAACCGCATATCCTTGTGCCCTGCGGCGAGCAGGAGCGAGCCCATCGAGGCGGCTTGGCCGACGCACAAGGTCGATACCGCAGGCCGCACGAACTGCATCGTGTCGTAGATCGCGAGCCCGGACGTCACGACGCCACCGGGCGAGTTGATGTACATCGCGATCTCTTTCTTCGGATTGTCCGCTTCTAGGAACAGGAGCTGCGCGACCACGAGCGTCGCCATGGTGTCCTCGACCGGGCCGCTGATGAAGATGATGCGCTCCTTGAGAAGGCGCGAGAAAATGTCGTAGGCGCGCTCTCCCCGGTTGGTTTGCTCGACCACCATCGGGACGAGGGTGTTCATGTAGGTGTCGTGAGGGTCACGCATTGGTCAGCCTACTTTCGGGGCGGCGGACGGCGTCGGAGGGAAGCTCCGTGCTGCTCCAGAACCGCGACGCACGCCTTGATGCACCTATCACAGATATACACGGACGGCCCCGCCACAAGTCTCTCCACCTCGTTGGCGCGCTTGCCGCAGAACGAGCAGCGAAGTCCCGACTGCGGCCGCAGCGATCGCGCCATGTCCGCGAGCTTCGTCAAAGCGCCCATTCCCCCACATCCACGATTCGCGCTGCCGCAACAGCCGGGTTTGTAGCCCGCATGCGGCGGAGCGCAAGCGGGCGCGGGCTCTGCTCCGCTCCGTCTAGGCGGGCGGGGTGTCGCCCTCGTCGTCCTTGACGAGCTCCTCGCGCGAGACCTGCTGCTCGGTTATGGAGGCGAGCTCGAGCAGGAAATCGACAACCTTCTCCTCGAAGATCGGCGCCCGTAGGCCCGCCACGGCAGCGGGGTTTTTGCGATAATAGTCCCAAATCTCCTGCTCGCGCCCGGGCACCTGGCGGGCACGCTCGACTATGGCGCGCGTGATCTCCTCCTCCGGCACCGTAATCTTGTTGCGCTCGCCGATCTCGGCCAGCACGAGACCGAGTCGCACGCGCCGCTCGGCAATGGCCCGATATTCCTCCCGCGCCTGCTCTTCCGTGGTGCCCTCGTCGGCAAAAGTTCGGCCTTGCGCCTTGAGGTCGCCTTCGACCGCGCTCCAGACGCTCTTGAACTCGTCTTCCGCCAGCGTGGGGGGCAGCCCAAATTTATGCATCTCGTCGAGCCTGTCGAGGAGCCGGCGCTTGAGCCGTTGACGGCTGAGCGCCGCGTGCTCTTGCTGGAGCCGGCCCTTGACCGCCTCCCTGAGCTTGTCGAGCGAGTCGAGGCCGAGCGACTTCGCGAACGCGTCATCGATCGTTACCGGCCCCGGCGCCTCGACCGACTTCGCCGTCACGTCGAACTCGGCCTCCTTCCCGGCAAGCTGCGAGTTCGGATAGTTCGCCGGAAACGTGACCTTCACGCGTCGAGCCTCGCCGGCACCCATGCCGATGAGCTGATCCTCGAAACCTGGGATGAAGGTGCCGGAGCCGACATTGACGGCAACGTCGCCCCCGGTGCCGCCCTCGAACGGTACGCCGCCGATGCTGCCGGTGAAGTCAATGACGACGCGGTCGCCCGTGTCGACCTTGGCTCCCTCCCCTTTGGCGGCGAAGGGGCGGTTCTGCCCCGCGATCCGATCGAGCGCTTCCTGGACCTGCGCGTCGGTGACCTCGGCGACCTGGCGCTCGAGCTTGATGCCCTTGAAGTCGGCGAGCTCGATCTTCGGCAGGATCTCGAGCGCGACCGTGTAGGCGAGATCGGATTGCCCGCCGAGGACCTTCGCCACCTCGGTCTCTTCGTTCGGGATGGTGACCTTGGGCTCCATCGCGAGCTTGAGGCCACGCTCGCTGACGATCTGGGCGTTGAGTTCGCGGATCACCGCGTCGATGGTCTCGGCCATCACCGCCTTGCCGTAGATCTTCTTGAGGTGCGCCACCGGCACCTTGCCCGGACGGAAGCCGCGCAACTGCACGCGGTCCTTGAGCTCGCCCAGCCGTTCGCTCACCCGCGCCTCGAGGTCGGCAGCCGGCACCTGGACCTGGAATTCGCGCTTGAGGCCGTCGGAAACTGTCTCTGTGACTTGCATGGATGACAATCTACATGTTCTGGCCGGGCCCGTGGCGGCCGGGCGGCGGGGTTGGTCCCGTCGAAGTTGCCTTGTTCCGGCGTGGTGCGGGCGGAGGGATTTGAACCCCCACGACTCTCGTCACGGGAACCTAAATCCCGCGCGTCTACCAATTCCGCCACGCCCGCAAAGGGCAGCTTCGGCGCTCACCGACTTGCGTTGCGGCCGGGCGGCGCGGCTTATATCACGCCTCGCGCGCGGCGCACGACAAAAGATAGGCGAGGCGGCGACCCTTCTCAACCGGCGAGTCGGCGGCGAAATCCGCACATCGGCGGGATGCCGAAATCGCATCGAGAGGGGTGCCAGTTGCTATAAATCGGGGACGGAACCCCGCGCCGTCCTGCGCGTCCCGCCCGCCAGACGCGCGGCCCGGCCGGAGAGTAGAGAGAGCGGTGGATCCAAGGCGTATTCCAGCGGGCCGACGATGACAGCGCACGCCCGACCGACGTCGCGTCGATGTTTTCTCATCGGCGCCGCCGCCGTTGCAGGCTTCGGCGAGCCCCCGCGCGCGCAGGCGCAGATCGCATCCGACGGATTTCGCCTGCTGCGCGCCCATGCCGCCGCTGCCGGCCAGGAGGCGCCGTCGGCCCGGCCGGTTCTTCGCTATGATGGCGCCCAGCCAGGGCCGACGCTGCGGGTCCAACGCGGCAAAGAGCTGCGCGTGCGCCTGCTCAACGCTCTCGCGGAGCCGACCAGCGTGCACTGGCACGGCATCCGAGTGCCCAATGCCATGGATGGCGTGCCGGCATTGACCCAGCCGGCGGTGGCACCCGGCGCGAGCTTCGATTACCGGTTTCACCCGCCGGATGCGGGGACCTTCTGGTACCACGCACTCGCGGGAGCCCAGGTCGATCAAGGTCTCCACGGCGCGCTGATCGTCGAGGAAGCTCAACCCGTCCCGGTCGATCGGGATGTCGTGCTCATGCTCGGCACCCCCGCCGGCGCGGCCGACACCATGGTCCTGGTCAACGGATCGCTGCGTCCCGATATCGCGGTGAGAAGCGGGGAGCGGCTTCGCCTGCGGCTGATCAATGCCAGCGCCGCCCGCAGCGTTGCGCTCCGGCTCGAAGGCCATGCTCCCTGGGTCATGGCCATCGACGGCCAGCCGGCGGAACCGTTTCTGGCGCGCGACAGCCGCGTCGGGCTCGGACCCGGCAACCGCGTCGACCTGTTCGTCGACTTGACGCACGCGAGCGGCACGGTCGCGCCGCTCAGCGGGGGCGTTGCCGACGAGCGCACGCTCGCACGGCTCGTCTATGAGCACGGAGTTGAGGTGCGCGATACGCGCCGTGCGCAGCCGCCGCCGCTGCCGCCCAACCCCCTGCCGGCGCGCATCAACCTCAGGGATTCGCTCAAGGCGGACATCACGGTGGCGCACGCCATGCCGCTCGATCCGACTGGAGCGCCTGCGTTCGCGGTCAAACGCGGGCGGGCCGTAACATTAGGGCTCCGCAATCCCGGCGGGGGTCCCTGGGCCGTACATCTTCATGGCCATTCCTTCCGCTGGCTCGACCGGCTAGACGACGGCTGGAAGCCCTACTGGATGGATACGCTGGTGGTAAGCCGGACCGAGCGCATCGCCTTCGTCGCCGACAATCCCGGGAAATGGCTGATCGGCTGCCACATGCTGGAGCGCGGGGATAGCGATACGGGCTTTTGGTTCGCGGTGACCTGAGCGCCCGCGATTGACCGAAATCGGCCAGGCCCGCCGCGCGACAAGGGTACCGGTTGACCGGGTGCGCCGCCATCGACCGAGGCCGGTCAGGCGCAACCGGACCGATCGGTCGCATGCTCGAAAAGCCGCCGGTAGACGCGGGTGAGCGCTTCCGGCAGGTCCTCGGAAATGAGCCCCGGGCCGGCCGCGTTGCCCGCCTCCCCGTGCAGCCACACCGCCGCTGCTGCGGCCTCGAATGCGGGCATCCCCTGGGCGAGACAGCCGGCCGCCACGCCGGCAAGCACGTCGCCCGACCCGGCAGTGGCGAGCCAGGACGGAGCGTTGTGGGCGATCGCGGCCCGGCCGTCGGGCGCGGCAACGACGGTGTCGGCCCCCTTGAGCAAGACCACCGCAGCCGCCGTTTCAGCGGCGGCGCGAGCCCTTTGAAGCTTAGATTGAGATTGGTCGACCAGAGATTTGAAAAGGCGAGAGAACTCTCCCTCATGTGGGGTCAGGAGCGTGGCCGCGTCGCGCTCCTTTAACGGACCGATCAGCGCCTGCGGCTCGTCCGCGAAGCTGATCAAGGCATCGGCGTCGAGCACGACCGCGCGCTTGCCTGCGAGCGCCGCCAGTACCAAGTCCCGCATCTCCCGTCCCACACCGCCGCCTGGGCCCAGCACAACGGCGTTGCGGCGGGGGTCGTGCAGGAAATCGCCCAGCTCGGCGGCACCATCGACCGGCCTTACCATCACCGCGAGGTTCGTGGCCGCGTTGACAGCGAGGGCGTCGCGCGGGCTCGCGATGGTGACGAGGCCGGCACCGGCCCGCAAAGCCCCTCGTGCCGCGAGCCGGGCCGCACCGGTCGAGGCGAGGCCGCCCGACACCACGACTGCGTGGCCACGGACGTATTTGTGCCCGCCGGCGCGCGGCACGGGGAAACGCTCGGCCCAAAGCTCGGGTGCGTTGATTGAAGTCTTCGGCTTGATCCGCTCGAGCACGCTTGCGGGGATGCCGATGTCGGCGACGCTTAGCCTTCCGCAATGGAGCCGACCCGGCAGCAGCATGTGGCCGCTCTTGCGGCGGAAGAAGGTCACGGTCTCCGCGGCTTTCACCGCGACGCCCATCACCGCCCCGCTGGTGCCGTTGATGCCGCTCGGCAGGTCGACGGCGTGGACGCAAGGGGCTGCGTTCATGGCCTCGATCATGGCGCGCGCCAAGCCCTCGACCGGCCGGTCGAGACCGGCCCCGAACAGCGCGTCGATGACGACATCGGCGGGCGCCAGCGGCTCCGGCACGGCGGCCGCGCAGGGCCCGTTCCAGCGCTGCGCCGCCAGCGCCGCATCGCCTTTGAGCCGCTCGCGCTCGCCGACGAGGAGCACGCGCACGCGGTAGCGGCGTTCCGCCAACAGGCGCGCGGCGACAAAGCCGTCGCCGCCATTGTTGCCGGGTCCGGCGACCACGGCGACCTGCGTGCCGGGCGGATGGCGCGCGGCGACGCTGTCGGCGACCGCGCGGCCGGCATTCTCCATCAGCTGGATGCCGGGGACCCCGCCTGCAATCGTGAGGCGATCGGCCTCAGCCATCTCGTCGGTGGTCAGCAATTCGATCATTGCCGCCACAGAGTAACGCCGCCGCCCGACACCGCGTCAATTCTTTTGCCCGCAGCGGGAGATACGCGTCCCTGATCGCAAAATAGGCAAATTGCCCAAACTCTAATCTGAGGCTACTCTCAAGCGCCCGGGTCGGCCTAGCGGTTGGCCGTTAAATGCCTGTCCGGTAGTCGCTTTTTCCGCTTCTGGGGGCTTGGCACGGACCCTGCTAACCGTGAGCGCGGCCGAGCCAGCGGGCACCGCCGGCAGGCCAAGGGAAGGAAACGCGATGAAGAAGATCGAGGCGGTGATCAAGCCCTTCAAACTCGACGAAGTGAAGGAGGCACTGCAGGAGGTTGGACTGCAAGGCATCACGGTCACCGAAGCCAAGGGCTTTGGCCGGCAGAAAGGGCATACCGAGCTCTACCGCGGAGCCGAATACGTCGTGGATTTTCTCCCCAAGGTGAAGATCGAGATTGTGCTCGGCGACGACATGGTCGAGAAAGCCATCGAGGCGATCCGCCGCGCCGCCCAGACCGGGAGGATCGGCGACGGAAAGATCTTCGTCTCCAATATCGAAGAAGCCATACGGATCAGAACGGGGGAGTCCGGACTGGACGCCATCTGAGCCGCGGGTTCCGCACGACTGCCCCACTTCAGCGCCAGGCCAGCCAGACGAAAGGTACGCATTCCAATGACCACCGCTAAAGACGTCATGAAAGTGATCAAGGACAATGACGTGAAATACGCCGACTTCCGCTTCACCGACCCGCGAGGCAAGTGGCAACACGTCACTTTCGACATCAGCCTCATCGAGGAGGACACCTTCGCCGAAGGCCAGATGTTCGACGGCTCCTCGATCGCGGGCTGGAAGGCGATCCACGAGTCCGACATGTGCCTGATGCCTGATCCGGGCTCGGCCTGCATCGATCCGTTTTTCGCCGAAACCACGCTGTCGCTGGTCTGCGACGTGCTCGAGCCGACGACGGGCGAGCCCTACAACCGCGATCCGCGCGGCATCGCCAAGAAGGCCGAGGGCTATGCCAAGGCGTCGGGTGTGGGCGACACCATCTATTTCGGACCGGAAGCCGAATTCTTCATCTTCGATGACGTCAAGTATTCGGCGACGCCTTACAACACCGGCTTCAAGCTCGATTCCGTCGAGTTTCCGACCAACTCCGATACCGACTACGAAGGCGGCAATCTCGGCCACCATATCGGGTTCAAGAAGGGCTACTTCCCGGTCCCGCCGCAGGACACGGTGCAGGACATGCGCTCGGAAATGCTCGGCGCCATGGCGCGCATGGGCGTCAAGGTGGAGAAGCACCACCACGAGGTGGCATCCGCCCAGCACGAGCTCGGCATGAAGTTCTCGCCTATGGTGGTGATGGCCGACCAGCTGCAGATCTACAAGTACTGCATCACCCAGGTCGCGCAGATCTACGGCAAGACCGCGACCTTCATGCCCAAGCCGATCTACGGCGACAACGGCTCCGGCATGCACTGCCATCAGTCGATCTGGAAAGACGGCAAGCCGGTATTCGCCGGCAACAAATATGCCGACCTGTCCGAGACCTGCCTCTCGTATATCGCCGGCATCATCAAGCACGCCAAGGCGATCAACGCCTTCACCAACCCGACTACGAACTCGTACAAGCGGCTGGTTCCGGGCTTCGAGGCGCCGGTGTTGCTGGCCTATTCGGCCCGCAACCGGTCGGCCGCGTGCCGCATTCCCTACACCACCAATCCGAAGGCCAAGCGCGTCGAGGTGCGTTTCCCCGATCCGCTCGCCAATCCCTATCTCGGATTCGCCGCGATGCTCATGGCCGGCATGGACGGGGTCAAGAACAAGCTCGACCCCGGCCCGGCGATCGACAAGGACCTCTACGATCTGCCGCCCGCCGAACTCAAGCAAATCCCCACGGTCTGCGGCTCACTGCGCCAGGCGCTCGGAGAGGTCAGCAAGGACCGGGACTTCCTCAAAGCCGGCGGCGTGTTCGACGACGACTTCATCGACAGCTACATCGACCTTAAGATGACCGAGGTGATTCGGTTCGAGCACACGCCGCATCCGGTCGAATTCGAGATGTACTACTCGGCGTAGCGTCCTCCCAGCATCGCAGTCGCGATGCACCTCAAGGGGCGCCTCTCCGGCGCCCCTCATTTATTCGGGGTGCAGCAAACAACAGAGGGACCCGCGGCGCTCCGCTACGGCGCCGCACGCAATGGCGCCGGGCAGCGGCAGCGCGACCGCCGCCCGCGCCTCAGCGCTTGGAGAACTGGAACGAGCGCCGGGCCTTGGCCCGCCCGTACTTCTTGCGCTCCACCACGCGCGGGTCGCGGGTGAGAAAGCCGGCACGTTTCAGCATGGGGCGCAGGTCGGGCTCGTAATGCATCAGCGCCTTGGACAGGCCGTGGCGCACGGCGCCGGCCTGGCCCGACAAGCCGCCGCCGGACACGGTGCAGACGACGTCGTACTGGCCGTCGCGATTGGTCGCCGCCAGCGGCTGCTGGATCAGCATGCGCAGCACCGGCCGCGCGAAATAGATCTCGAACTCGCGGGTATTGACGACGATCTTGCCGGCGCCGGGCTTTACCCAGACCCGCGCCACCGCGTCCTTGCGCTTGCCGGTGGCATAGGCGCGGCCTTGCTTGTCGAGCTTCTGGACGTATTTCGGAGACTTCGGGCGCCGCCGCGGGCTTGAGCGCGGAAAGCTGATCGAGCGATTGCATGGTTTCGGCCACGGTCACGCGCTCCTTGTGTTCTTGCGGTTCATGGCGGCGACGTCGAGCAGTTCGGGCTTCTGCGCCGCGTGCGGGTGGTCGGGACCGGCATAGACGCGCAGATTGCCGAGCTGCACGCGCGCGAGCGGGCCGCGCGGGAGCATGCGCTCGATCGCCTTCTCCACCACCCGCTGGGGAAACTTGCCCTCGAGGATCGAGCGCGCGGTGCGTTCCTTGATGCCGCCGATATAGCCGGTGTGGTGGCGGTAGACCTTGTCCTCGCGCTTGTTGCCGGTCAGCACGACCTTGTCCGCGTTGACGATAATGACGTTGTCGCCGTCGTCGACGTGGGGGGTATAGGTCGGCTTGTGCTTGCCGCGCAGGCGCATCGCCACGATGCTGGCGAGCCGGCCGACGATGAGACCGGTGGCATCGATCATCACCCACTTCTTCTCGACATCGGCAGGCTTGGCCGAAAACGTTTTCATGAGACGGCTTCCCTGCGGGCGGTCCGGAAAGGCGCGCTCTTACACCCGCGGCGAGGGCCCGGTCAACGCCATTGCCGAAATAATATGCTCAGCAACTCAATAGCTTACAATAACGGTTCCATATTACCTACGACCGCGCCCTCCGCGATCCCCCGGCGGAATCGAATAGGTCGCGGTGACGTGGGCGACCGGATCGGCCGTGCCCTCCGAGCGAATGGCAACCTCCCCGGTCGCGAGCCGCTTGCCGAGCTTGAGGAGCCGCGCTTCGGCCGTGAGGTCGCCCCGCCCCGGCTTGCGCAGGAAATTGATGTTGAGATTGATGGTCACCGCCAGCGGCACCGGCCCGATCGCGGCGAGCACCGCGACATACATGGCGAAGTCCGCGAGCGCCATCATGGTGGGACCCGAAATGGTGCCACCCGGCCGCAGCGAAGCGGCGCGGAACGCCTGCCGGACCCGGCAGCCGCCGTCCCATACGGCCTCGATCGCAAGGCCGCTTTCGGCGTGAAAGACCTGCGGAAACTCGGCGGCAAGAAAGCGCTCGAGCTCGTCGATCGTCATCACCGCCGGCATTCGCCGCACTCCATCCTGCGGCGACAGCACGAGTGCGACGGACTTGACGTTCCTACCAGCATTGCCGCGAGTCCCTTCGTAGGAACGTTGCTAGACGATTGCGCGCGAGCAAAAAAGTCGGAGCGTCCCGCGCCGAGGGTCCCCTACTCCTTCCCGAACTGTTTGCGCAGCTCGTCCTTCGCCTGCACCAGGGTCCGCTTGCGGGCTGCCGGCAGGTTCTTCCCCGCGCGATTGATGTAGAACGTGAGCATGGAGAGCGCGGAGCGGAACGGATCGGCTTTGCGCCGCCTGCTGCGCTCGGCCGACCGCTTCAGCGATGCCGCAATCCGCTTGGGATCGCTCCAGGTGAACACGCCCTCGTCGAGGGTGAGCGCATCGCTGTGTTCCGTCACCTCGCGAGACCACCGCCGTCCGCCGCCGCGGCTTGCCGCTCGTCCGGAGGGGCTTCGCTTACGGCTGCCCGCACTCGCCTTGCGCCCGCGGCTTTGTCGCCGCTTCGACGCCGTTGCATTCCTCGCCATGCGTCACCGCGAAGACCATCACCTCCCCTGCGCCGCCTCAACGCGCCGAAATATCGCCGGTTCCTCCGTGACCACGGCTTGCCACACCAGGGCCGGCCGAGGCTTGCACCGGCCACGCCGGGCGTTAAGTAGAAGGAGGACCAGGTTCCGAGGATCCGTGCAATGAAGGCGCAGTCCTTCGCCCGTGCCGGCGCCGCCGCCGCCGAACCCGCTTTGTTGCGTGAGAATATCGGCGCGATCGCCGTCCTCACCTTCAATCGTCCGAAGACGCGCAACACGCTGACCGAGGCGATGCTGGCCGCGCTCGGCCATGAGTTCCGCGCCATCGCCGAGGACCGCGCGGTGCGCGCGGTGGTGCTGACCGCCAAGGGACCGGCGTTCTCGGGCGGACACGACCTCAAGGAACTGACCGCCCGCCGCGCCGATCCGGACCGCGGCCGCGCCTATTTCCGCCACATCATGCTGACCTGCAGCGCCATGATGCAGCAGATCGTGCGGCTGCCTCAGCCGGTGATCGCGGCGGTGCAGGGCACGGCGACTGCCGCCGGCTGCCAGCTGGTCGCGAGCTGCGACCTCGCGGTGGCGTCGGCGGAAGCTAAATTCGGCGTCTCGGGCATCAATGCCGGACTGTTCTGCTCGACGCCGATGGCGCCGCTTTCGCGCAACGTGGCGCGCAAGCACGCGATGGAAATGCTGCTCACCGGCGATCTGATCTCGGCGCAGGACGCGTTTCGCATCGGGCTCGTCAACCGGGTCGTCCCGGCCGGCAGCGAGCTCGACGCGGCGTTGGCGCTCGCGCGCAAGATCGCCGGGAAGTCGTCGCACGTGGTGAGGATCGGCAAGGAGGCCTTCTATCGCCAGCTCGAGATGGGGCTCGACCACGCTTACCGCTACACCGCCGAAGTCATGGTCGAGAACCTCATGGCGCGCGACGCCGAAGAGGGCATTTCGGCCTTCGTCGAAAAGCGCGCGCCCAAGTGGCGGGACGAGTGAGCGCGCACGCGTCCCGGCCTTCTCAGGCGTCCGTGGTCCGTGCGATGGCGACGCAGCGGCGGCGCAGGCGCGGGACCGTAAAATCGAGGAAGGCGCGCAGCTTGGGCGGCGGGTGGCGCCCACCCGGGTAAACGAGGTGGATCGGGATGTCGTCGCCCTCGCAGGCCGGCAGTAAGCGAAGCAGCGAGCCGCGGGCAATGTCGTCGGCGGCCTGGTAGCTGAGCACGCGGGTGATGCCGAAGCCCTCGCGTGCCGCGTCGAGCGCGGCCTCGGCGGTGCTCACGACGAGCCGCGGCTTGATGGCAACGCCCGCGTCGCGGTCTGCGCCGTGAAACACCCAGCGCTCGACGCCGGCGACGCCGGCGAACGCGACGATTGCCTGGGCGCCGAGATCGGCAGGTGTCCGCGGCGTGCCATGCCGCGCGAGATAGTCCGGGGAGGCGACCACGATGCGGCGCACCGCCCCGACGCGGGTCGCGACAGCCGAGCTTTCCGCCAGCGCGCCGATGCGCACCGCGACGTCGAGCCCCTCCTCGACGAGGTCGACGGACCGGTCGAGCAGGCTGAGCGCCACCGACACGTCCGCAAAGCGGCGCAGAAACGCGACGATGATCGGCAGGACGTGCAGGCGCCCGAACAGGATCGGCGCCGTGACGCGCAGTTCCCCGCGCGGCGCCGTCCCCTCGCCCGCCGCCGCCCGCTCGATTTCGTCGAGATCGGCGAGCACCCTTTTCGCCCCCGGCAGAAATCGCCGCCCGGCCTCGGTGAGCGCGACCGCGCGCGTGGTGCGCGTGAGCAGCCGCACCCCGAGCCGGGCCTCGAGCTCGGCCACGGCGCGGGTGACGGCGGCGGGCGACCGGCCGAGCCGCCGTGCCGCCTGCGCAAAGCTGCCGCGGTCGGCGACCTCCATGAACACAGCAATGTCCTCGGCGCGTGGCATATTATTGCGTATGCCGCAATAATGAGTTTTACGGAAGGGGCATTATCTTCTTTTACGGAATGGCCATTATAGGCGCGCGGCACAGGTCGGCCATGACGAACAACACCATGACGAACAACAGCCACATCGTCTTCACTCCGGCGGCCCGCCTCACCCAGGCGCGGCGCGGCTCCTCGCGCGTCTACGAGAAACGCATCGCCGCGGGCTTTCCCGACCGCGTGACGGCAGAGCTCGCCGCCTTCATCGCCGAGCGCGACACCGCCTTCCTCGCGACCGTTTCCGCCTCCGGCGCGCCCTACATCCAGCACCGCGGCGGCCCCAGGGGCTTCATCAAGGTGCTCGACGACAAGACGCTCGGCTTCGCCGACTATGCGGGCAACCGGCAGTACATCACCATCAGCAACCTCGCCGGGAACGATCGCGCCTATCTGCTCCTGCTCGATTTCGCCCACCAGAAGCGGATCAAGCTGTGGGGACGGGCACGGGTGATCGAAGACGACCCGGCGCTGCTCGCCCGCCTCGCCGACCCCGGCTATCGCGCGCGGCCCGAGCGCGCGATCCTGTTCACGCTCGAGGCCTGGGACGTGAACTGCTCGCAGCACATCACCGCGCGCTTCACCGAGGACGAGGTGGCGCAGGCCACCGCGCCGCTGCTCGCGCGGATCGCCGCGCTGGAAACGGAGAACGCGCGGCTCGCCGCCGTGGCGTTACCGACCAGCCCGCAGGACGCGGCGGGCGAGCCGCCCGCGCCGCGCTAGTAGTTTCGACGTTCTTACGAGCGCGTGCTGCGAAGGGATACGAACGTCGGAACCGGGACGCCAGCCGCCCTTCCGCGGCCGCGGGCGCACCCCTATCTTGCCGCTGAAGGCGGCGCGCGCATGGATCACGACCACTACGACGACGGCTACATCCGCGGCATCCTCAACACGGTGAGGACGGTCGCCATGGTCGGCGTCTCGGCCAACACCAGCCGGCCGAGCTATTTCGCCTTCAAGTACCTGCTCGAGCGCGGCTACCGCATGATCCCGGTCAACCCCGCGCTCGCCGGGGCGGAGCTCCTCGGGCGCAAGGTCTATGGCAGGCTCGCCGACATCCCGGAGCCGGTCGACATGGTCGACATCTTCCGGGCATCGCGCCACGCGCTCGGGATCGTCGAGGAAGCGCTCGCGCTCACGCCGCGGCCGCGGGTGATCTGGATGCAACTCGGCGTCCGCAACAACGAGGCCGCCAGGCTCGCGGAATCGAACGGCCTCAAGGTGGTGATGAACCGCTGCCCGAAGATCGAATACGGCCGGCTCTCCTCGGAGATCGCGTGGATGGGTGTCAACACCCGCACGATCACGGCGAAGAAGGCGCAGCTCTCCGGCCGCGGCATCCAGCGCATGGCGCTCGACCGCGTCACGCTTGCCGGCGGCGCCACCAAAGCCGCCATGCACGCGCAACGGCCGGACGACGATTAGAGCATCCGCACGCGCGCGGTCGAGCGGAGGCGCGCGCTCGGCAGGAAACCGAGTGCGTTGCCGTAGGTCGTAGCCCGCACGGAGCGCAGCCTCGTACGGGTTGCGTCCATCCGGATTTCGCAACGCAATCAAGCTTGCGCAGATTTGCGTAAACTTATCTGCGCTGCTCCATCCGGGCTACGCGATTTCCATCTTCACGATGTCAAACAACGTAGTTTCTTCGTTCCCGCGGCGCGTTGCTGCGTCGGGGTTTCCTTGCCTTCCTCTTCTCGGCTTCCGACCCCCAACCGAGGGGGCGGCGGAGCGCCGGGAGGCGGTATCCTCATTTCCGTCGCGCTCGTAAGGCGCGACACCACGTTTGCGAGACGCGGCCGCCCGGGGCAAACCGGAACGGGCCTCGCGGCGCTCCACCTGGCGGTTTTGGGCCCGCTCCGCGCTCGCCGGCTCCGCAGTTGCCTGCGGGTCGGTTGCACGGGCGACCTTCGCTGCCGGGTGTCGCGCCCGGTCGGCCGAAGGTCCCGAACCTCCCGGGCACGGTTTACGAGCCGCGGCCGGGACGCCACTCCCCGCTCCGCCTTCAGGATCGTCTCCGGACGACGCCCCTCGATGAGCGAGGATGAGGGCATCTAGCACGGACGCGATAGGTAGTCAATAGTGTAGTTGCTCCGTAGTCTCCGCCCGCGAATGGGCGTCGACCCGCGTTCGCCCCGAGCAACGGCCGTTTCAAGGACAACGGCCATGCCCCGCTCGCGTCCCCGCGGCCGCGCGAGCAATGCGGCGGCCGATAGCTTGACGCCGGGGGACGCTTCGATAAACCCACGGCAGCATCCGCGGACCGTCCGGTCCCGGCAAGGACGAGGACCGGCCATGACCGACCGCATTCCGGGTTTTGCCACGCTTGCGATTCACGCCGGCGCCCAGCCCGACCCGACCACCGGCGCGCGCGCCACGCCGATCTATCAGACCACGTCGTTCGTGTTCGAAGATGTCGACCACGCCGCCTCGCTGTTCGGTCTGCAGACCTTCGGCAACATCTATACGCGCATCGGCAATCCGACCAACGCGGTGCTGGAGGAGCGCGTCGCCGCGCTCGAGGGCGGCACCGCCGGCCTCGCCGTCGCCTCCGGGCACGCCGCGCAGGTAGTCGTGATGCATTGCCTGATGCAGCCGGGCGACGAGTTCGTCGCCGCCAAGAAGCTCTACGGCGGCTCGATCAACCAGTTCAACCACGCGTTCAAGAACTTCGATTGGCGCGTGGTGTGGGCCGACCCCGACGATATCGGCAGCTTCGAGCGCGCCGTCGGCCCGAAGACCAAGGCGGTCTTCATCGAGTCGATCGCCAATCCGGGGGGCGTCATCACCGACATCGAGGCGATTGCCAACATCGCCAAACGCGCGGGCGTGCCGCTCATCGTCGACAACACGCTGGCCACGCCCTATCTCTGCAAGCCGATCGACTACGGCGCCGACATCGTAGTGCATTCGCTCACGAAATTCCTCGGCGGCCACGGCAACTCGATCGGCGGCCTCATCGTCGACGGCGGCACCTTCAACTGGTCGCGCGACAAGCGTTATCCGATGCTGTCGGAGCCGCGGCCGGAGTACCACGGCATCGTGCTGCACGAGACCTTCGGCAACTTCGCCTTCGCCATCGCCTGCCGGGTGCTGGCGCTGCGCGACCTCGGGCCGGCGCTGTCGCCGTTCAACGCCTTCCTCATCCTCACCGGCATCGAGACGCTGCCGCTGCGCATGCAGCGCCACTGCGACAACGCGCTCGCGGTGGCGCAGTGGCTCGCCGGGCACCGGCAGGTGGCGTGGGTGAGCTATCCCGGGCTGACCAGCGACCGCTATCACAACCTCGCGCGCAAATACGTGCCGATGGGCGCGGGCTCGGTGTTCACCTTCGGCCTCAAAGGCGGCTACGACGCCGGGGTCAAGCTCGTGTCCAACGTCAAGCTGTTCTCGCATCTCGCCAATATCGGCGACACCCGCTCGCTGATCATTCACCCCGCCTCGACCACGCACCGCCAGCTCACCGACGCGCAGAAAGTCCAGGCCGGCGCCGGGCCCGACGTCGTGCGTCTCTCCATCGGGCTGGAGGACAAGGACGACATCATCGCCGACCTCGAACAGGGGCTGGCGGCGTAGCATCGTGGTGCGGCGTAGCCCGCATGGAGCCAACGGGCCCGCGCGAAGCGCGGCCGATGACAGGCTCCGCGCAATGCGGGGCGATCTCGCCGTGGTGCGAGAACCCGGATTTCGCTCCGCTCCATCCCGGCTACGAAATTCGTGCTGCGCAACGCCTGGGACGCACCGGCGATATCAGGGTTTGCGCAGCGTGCGGGCGACGTAGTCGCGGATGCGCGCGAGCGTTTCCGGCGCTGTCCAGATCTCGGTGACGGCGGCATCCATCTCCGCGCGCCCCAGCCGCGCCAAGGCCGGACCGCGCGTCTGCCGCTTGGTCAGCGCGAAGGCCGGCGGCGAGAGCGCCGCCAGGCCTTTCGCGGCCGCCACGGCGCGCTCGACGAGCGCGGGCGCCTCGACGATCTCGTGCACGAGGCCGCGCTCGACGGCCTCCGCCGGCGCGTGGGTGGCGCCGCCGAAGAGCGCCTCCTCGAAATATCGCGGCGCCGCGGCGCAGCGCATGACCTCCAGCGCGACGGTCGGGAACGCCACGCCGACGAGGAGCTCGGGCACGCCGATGCGGCCGGCATCGTGCGCCATCAGCCGCCGGTCGGCGGCGCAGGCGAGCACGCAGCCGCCGGCCACGGCATGGCCGTTGATCGCGGCCACCACCGGCTTCGCGTGCGCGAACACCGTCGCCAGCATCGTGCTCAAGGCCGGCAGGAATTCGCGGATATAGGGCGCGCCGCCCTCGATGAGGCGCAGGAGGTCGACGCCGGCGGAGAAAATCCGCCCGCTGCCGGTCAACACCACGGCGGGGGCGCGCGCCGCCTCCCTGAACCGCGCGGTCAGCGCCTGGCAGAACTCGAGGCTCATGGCGTTGGCCTTGCCGTCGGCCATGCGCAAGAGCGCCACGCCGTCCTGCTCATCGGCCTCGATCACGTCGCGCGCTCCTTGTGGCGCACCGTGGCGCCGCCGGCCGCCGCGCCGGCGGCAAGCGGCGCCCGCTCGAGGCGCTCGGCGTGCACGACCGCGATCGCGAGCACGAGGATCGCCGTGGCCTGATGCAGCAGAGCGAGCGGGAGCGGCGCCTGGTGCACGAGCGTGGCGATGCCGAGGGCGGCCTGCAGCGTGATGGCGCCGGCGAGCACGAGCGCGCCGGTGAGCGCCTCCCCTCCCCGCAGTGTGCGCGCGACGTCGGCCAAGTGCAGCACGGCGAGAAGCCACAGCGCATAGGCCACCATGCGATGATCGAACTGCACCGTGAGCGTGTTCTCGAACAGGTTGCGCCACCACGGGGCCTGGAAGAACAGGCGCGCGCTCTCCGGGACGAGGCTGCCGTCGATCAGCGGCCAGGTATTGTAGATCAGGCCGGCGCGCAGCCCCGAGACCAGCGCGCCGAGATAGATCTGCACGAGCACGAGCCCGACGAGCGCCATCGCACTGATGCGAATGCGCGCCGGGACGGAAATCGGCGCGCGCGGCACGAGGCCCTGCGCGGTCCACAGGATCATGGCGAAGATCGCGCAGGCGAGCGTGAGGTGGAAGGCGAGCCGATATTGCGACACGCTGACGCGGTCGGCGAGGCCGGAGGCGACCATCCACCAGCCGACCGCGCCGAGCGCCGCGCCGAGGCCGAAGATCGTCCACAGGCGCGCCCGCAGCTGCGGCTCGAGCGCGCCGCGCCGGAGGAACCAGAGCAGCGGCAAGAGGAAGGCGGCGCCGACCAGCCGCGCCAGGGCGCGATGCGCCCACTCCCACCAGTAGATGGTCTTGAACTCGTCGAGGCTCATGCCCGCGTTGCGCTCGCGGTATTGCGGGATCGCCTTGTACTTGTCGAACTCGGCCTGCCAGGCCGCCGCGTCGAGCGGCGGCACCACGCCGGTGACCGGCTTCCACTCGACGATCGAGAGGCCCAACTCGGTGAGCCGCGTCGCCCCGCCGACGACCAACGTCACCACCATCAGCGCCGCGACCGCCAACAGCCACAGCCTGACAGCGCGGCGGGGGGTCGGTGCCGAAGGTGAAACGGTGCTCATGCGCGCGCACGCTTGCTGGCGACGGCGCGGACCATATAGTTGCCACGCTGCTCCCGCAATCGAGCGAGGAAGCATGGTTCCCATCCGCCTGCGCAAGCTCATCGGCGCCGTCGCGCTCATCGTCCTGGTGGTGAGCTGGGCGCTCGTCGCCA
The DNA here is from genome assembly GCA_963758945.1 of uncultured Alphaproteobacteria bacterium. Lineage (GTDB taxonomy): Bacteria > Pseudomonadota > Alphaproteobacteria > Rhizobiales > Xanthobacteraceae > VAZQ01. Next base: position 147,371 of record CAVWXY010000010.1, read on the forward strand.
TGGCGCTGGCGCAGGCGCCGGCGATCAAGGCCAACGGCCTGGTCGAGGTGATCTACTACGTGGTCGCCGGGCTCGGCTGGGTGCTGCCGGCGATGCCGCTCATCCGCTGGATGTCGCGGCCCGACGCGGCTTAGGCACGCTCGGGGGGTGCCGCGGGGCGACCCACGTCCCAGCCGCTCATGGAATCCTGCAATCTTGCACCTTGCGGCGGGTCAGCGTAGACGTGACATGGAATCCGGTTCACCGGTTTCTTGATGCTGATGCTGTCGAGCCCACGCAAGCGGGGACCCATAAGCCACCGGCTTCTGGACTATGGGTTCCCGCTTTCGCGGGAACGACGGCGACAGCGATCGGATCTGATCAGTCGGATTCCGCGTGACTTGTCATCGGCGGAGCGTAGCGCAGCCCGGTTAGCGCACCAGTCTGGGGGACTGGGGGTCCCGAGTTCAAATCTCGGCGCTCCGACCAACAAAATCAAAGACTTACCCTACTTAGAGCTTAGGCCGAAGCTGTCTCGGGTAACGTGGCGGGTAACAGCAGGCAGGGGCGCGCGATTTGAGCCGCCAGCGGCCTCGCCAACGTCAGGGCGGGCCTATTGTCGTCGCCAGCTCTTAGCGAACGCCGCCATCGCGGCCTCGCGCGTCGGCTCGTAGCCGAAGGTCGGTGTGGCGGTCCCGGTGGAAGCCGTAGGCCAGCGACCACAGCCACGGGGTTGCCAATGGCGAAAAAATGTCTCGCTTCTCTCCGGTAATAGGCGCACGCTGCAAAATCATCGGCAGCGGCTCTGTGCCAGGCGCCGGTGGCTGAGAGACCGGTCGCGCTCCCGCCTGCCAGGCGATGGAGCTGCAAATGTGGATCGCGATATTCGCCCTAACTTTCGCCGCAGCAATTACCTTCGGTGTGGCATCAGTTATGTTGCACACTAAATATTTCGCTCGTTTCAACGCATAAAAAGCCCATAGCGCCGTCAGCGAGCACCATAGTCGTCGTCATTCCATTCGCCGGATTGACGCGACGCCGAGGCGCGTTTGAGGATCAGAGCGGCCACCGCGCGGACTCCTATTGTTGAAAGGGGCAGCAATCGGGCTGCCCCTTGTGCGCGAGTTGATGGCCTTGAGCCGTACCCATGCAATGCCCGCGAGCGAGAGGGCAGGCCATCTTTCTGGGAACGACCGAGCCACGCGCTGCCCGACCGGGAAGATCCCCGCCGCGGGACGCTGCATCCTAGCCCCAACGCCTGCGGCTTGGTGAAAATTATTGACGTTGTTTGCAACCACCAAAGCGCGAGAATTATCTCATGTCGTTCGTCCGAATCACCGGCTCCCAACTTCATGCAGCGCGCGCACTCGCTGGGCTCTCGCGCGATGCCTTGGCTGAGCGCGCCGGCCTGTGCCGCCACACCATCCATGCGTGGGAGACTTCGAGCGACGCCGTGCCTCCGGCAACCTATTCACACCTCTGTCGTGCCCTCGATGTGCTCGAGGCTGAGGGCGTCCGCTTCACAGACGACGGCGTCCGCCTGCAGCGCCCTGCCCCGATAGGCACCGTCCTGCACAGCGAGGGAGCGGCCGCATGAGACCGCGTGAACTGATGTACCGCCTGCTGGATGTCATAGAGACGACCGAGCTCGACGCGCCCTATGAGGATTTTGTGAGGGCGAGCGAGAGGCTTCTGGCGTTGTTGATTTCCAGGCTGGATCCAGCAGACCGCGAAGCCGCGCTGCAAGCCATCGAAGATGGCGGCGCGTTGCGTCGGCTTGTCGACCTATTCCCCGGTGCCCGCATGGCCCCTGAGGTGCCCTATGGATACCGGCACTAGCCCACAGCCGCCCGCTCCGGGGCAGAATGGCACCGCGCCAAGGGCGAAGGGTCCCGCTGTCAAGGCACAGCAGCGCAATGTGAGATACCCCGTCCAATTGCGGGTCAATATCACGCCCGAAATGAACGCTGCCTTGGGGCGCTACAGCCGCTACGAGGATTTGGCCGAGGGCATTGTTGCCCGCCGCATCCTTCGGCAATTCCTGTTGCAGGTTGATCCGCAATATCGGCAGGCCATTAGTCCCAATACCGAGAATCAGCAGCATGGCTAGAATTTCGCATCGGCTTGCGATTGAGCCGCAGGTTGCGCGCGAGGATGACCCGATGATTGACGAGGGCGAATTCGACCGTCCGCCCACTATCGAAAGCGAGGACGGGGGCGAGGAGTGCGACGCCCTCGATCAGTTGTTCCTCGGACTGCAAGCAGGCGACGTGAAGTCAGCACGCCTGACGATGGCGCTCATCCGCGTTTTGCAGGGGATGTTGAACGCAGCCGGCAGGGAAAACGATCGCGAGCTCGAGCATTGGCACCGGCAGGGACGTCGTCTTTTCGATACGGCCTATGCGGTGAACGAGGAGGAAGACCGATGAGTTACTTGGAGGAAATGGCGGCGATCCGCCAGCAGGGCCGTCTTTCGTCCCCCTTGCCAAACCACGCAGCTGCGACGCTTCAAAATCACGGCGTAATGGAATTGGACCCGACATGACGAACTTACGTTCGCCATGTTGAATCTGAACTCGCCTCAATTCGGGAAGCGCCAAAGAGTCATGATTTCAGAGATACGGTATTAGCAGATATTGGATATGCCAATTCAATCCGTGTTGGGAAGGCGGCGGCGTTCGGCGTTACTACAGCGGTCATGCGAAACGACAGCGACCCATTCGGAAAAGGAGTCGACGGTCTGCTTGGCATGAGTTTTCTTTCGAGGTTTAATGTTAAGCTATCACCAACGGAAGTCGAGATGACCGCAACTCCGCTTCGATGAGATAGCGCTTCCTTAGAGTCTGTCCGGAAACATCAGTGAGGATTACAGAGTTTTCGGAGCATGAGCCGGATTGAGGCGAGGCGCAAAAACGCGAGCGCTGTGCGATTGAGGTTCTCCCAATCCTTGGTAAGTCTTCGGCAGCGGTTGAGCCACGCTAGCGTGCGCTCAACGATCCAGCGCTTGGGCAGCACCACGAATCCCTTGGCCTGATCCGATCGCTTGACGATCTGCGTTCGTAGGTGAGGCAATATTTGTTTGAGCGCGTTGTGGAATTGCCGCCCTTGATAGCCGGCGTCAGCGAACAGTGTCTGCAAGAAAGGATACATCCCGAACAAGGTCGCAAGCAGCAGGATGCCGCCGTCGCGATCCTGGATATTAGCGGGATGAACGATGGCGTGGAGCAACAAACCCAACGTGTCTACCAGAACGTGGCGCTTCTTGCCCTTGATCTTCTTGCCCGCATCATAGCCATGCGGATCGATGCAGGCCCCCCTTTTTCGGCGCTTTTCACGCTCTGGCTGTCGATGATAGCAGCGGTCGGGCTCGCTTCGCGTTCAGCCTGCTCGCGGCACGCGACATAGAGTGCATGGTGGATGCGATCGAGAATGCCGTCGCAACTCCAAAATATAAAATAGTCATGTACCGTGCTCTTCGGCGGGAGGTCCTTGGGCAGTGCGCGCCACTGACAACCCGTGCTCAAGACGTACATGACCCCGTTCATCACCTCCCGGACATCTGAAGTTCCCCCGGTTTCGTGGACACCCGAGCATTTGTGTTGCAGGAGTCCACGATGGCAAGAAAGAACGCACCTTACACGCCTGAGTTTCGGCGTCAGATGATTGAGCTGGTTCGGTCCGGGCGAAGTCCGGAGAGCCTGTCGAAGGAGTTTGAGCCGACGGCGCAGGCGATCCGGAACTGGGTGGCGCAAGCCGAGCGGGATGCGGGCCGCCGGGATGACGGTGTGACGACGGCAGAACGCGACGAGATCAACCGTCTTCGGCGCGAGGTGAAGCAGCTCAGGCTGGAGCGCGACATCCTCTCAAAAGCCGCGGCCTGGTTCGCTCGGGAGACGGATGTGATCCCGCCGAAGGGTTCAGATTCGTGAGCGCGCACCAGGCCGAGTTTCCGATTGCCACCATGTGCCGAGTGCTGGGCATCTCGTGCAGCGGGTACTATGCGTGGAGAACGCGATCGCCCTCCCAACGGGCGCGTTCGAATACTGCGTTGACCGAGACGGTACGCACGATCCACGCGGTATCGCGCGGAACCTATGGCGCGCCGCGGGTGCACGCTGAGCTTGCGGCGAACGGCGTGCAGGTCGGCAAGAACCGTGTCGCGCGGCTCATGCGCGAGGCGGGTGTTGCTGGTATCAGCCGTCGCAGGTTTGCGATCACAACGGTGCGTGATGGAGCCCGCCAAGCGCCCGATCTGGTCGAGCGCAGGTTCACGGCGGATGCGCCGAATGTGCTTTGGGTGGCTGATATCACCTACATTCCGACATGGGCGGGCTTCCTGTACCTGGCGGTCGTCCTCGATGTGTTCAGCCGCCGGATCGTCGGCTGGTCGATGGCGACGACGTTGCACACCACGGTCGTGCTCGATGCGTTGAGCATGGCGCTGGCCATGCGTCGTCCGCGCGGCGTCATTCATCACTCCGATCAAGGCGCGCAGTACACGTCCATTGAGTTCGGCAACCGCTGCCGCGAGGCGGGTGTGCGGCCTTCGATGGGGAGTGTGGGCGACGCCTACGACAATGCGATGGCGGAGAGCTTCTTCGCCACGCTGGAATGCGAGTTACTGGCTCGCAGCCGGTTCAAGACGCAAGCCGAGGCACGCAATGCCGTCTTCGAGTTCATCGAAGGCTTCTACAATCCGCGCCGGCGGCATTCGTCGCTCGAGTATCTGTCACCCGTCGAGTTCGAGCGGCGGCACTGGGAGCCTGCGGTTTCCCCCGGCTCACTCCATCCTGCCGCCGTGCTCGGGGCCGTCAAGGTCAAGCCCTCGCGCGCGCGCAAAGTGCGCGACCTTGACCGCCCCTGCGCGCGACGGCGGGTCGAATGTGCGGGCCGGGACGGAAGGATGAGCTCCGCAGGGGCCGAACAAAAGGATGAGCAGAAAAGGCAGAAAAAGGAGGACACCTTTGACGGCAGACACTGTAGCCTGATCCCAAGACGTCAACTGTCCACGAAATCGGGGTAGGTCCATACACCTTTTTGCGGAACGCGACACGGTAGAACTCGTTCAGCACGGTTTTGTGGAAGCGCTCGCAGATGCCGTTGGTCTGCGGGCTCTTGGTTTTGGTGCGCGAGTGATCGATGTCCTCGACCGCGAGATAGAGCTCGTACTCGTGCCGCTCCGGATTGCCGCAGTACTCGCTACCGCGGTCGGTCAATACCCGCAGCAGCTTGACGTCATGGCTATCGAAGAAGGGAATCACCCGGTCGTTCAGCAGATCAGCCGCTGTGATCGGCGTCTTGCGATCGTAGAGCTTGGCGCAAGCGACCTTGGCGTAGGTGTCGATGAAGGTCTGCTGGTAGACCCGCCCAACGCCCTTTAGATTGCCGACATAGAACGTATCCTGGGCGCCGCAGTAGCCCGGATGCTCGCTCTCGAACTCGCCATGGGCTTCCTTCTCGGTCTTGGCCTTTTCCAACGCGACGACCTGCGCCTCGGTCAGCACCAGGCCCTCCTGGGCGCTCTTGGCTTCCAGCGCTTTGAGCCGTTTCTTCATGGTCTCCAGGTCGTGACGCAGCCACACGCAGCGCACGCCGGCGGGAGAGACCGTAAGCCCACGTTTTCTCAATTCGTTGGCGATGCGGACTTGGCCGAAGGCCGGCTGCTCAATGGCGAGCGCAACGATGGCGTCTTCGACCTCCTGCGGCACCCGGTTCTTCAGCACAGGCTTCTTGCGGCTGATCTCCTGCAACGCCAGCTCGCCGCCGGTGTCGTGGAGTTCCTTGAACCGGTAGAAGCTATCCCGGCTGTAACCCATGATCTTGCAGGCTTGGCTGACGTTGCCAAGCTGCTTGGCAAGCTCGAGCAGTCCAACCTTGGCTCGGATGATCTTCTGTTCAGTCGTCATGATGGTGTCCTCCAATCGCCGAGGCCGGGCGCTTCGCCACCCCGACCGCTCCGCGCCCCGCCTCGGCTTGCGATTCGCTGCGGGGAAACCAGGACACCCATGTCAGATTAAGTTTTAGCTAACGCACTTGAGACCGTCAAAGCCCTCGGCTTCGAACCGCGCCACCCATTTGCGCACCGTCCGCCGGCAGATGCCTGCGGCTCGTGCCGCGGCCTCCGGCGTCTGCCCGCTCAGCACCTCTTTCACAACCCGCTCTCGACCAAGTGGTGTCAGCCGGGCATTCTTGTGCATGTTCATCCGGTCCTCCGAGGAATCGCTGATGTCTCGCAACCTCAGCTTCCTCGCCCGGGACCGGGTGGACAACCTATTGAAAGCTCACATCTAGCGCAGCACCCGCGCGCCCTTGGGGCCGACCAACGCGACGACCTTGGCACCCTTGGGTGCGAGGATCGTCGTGATGAGCGTCGCGAGGCGCTCGAGCGCGTCGGCCTTCTCGGTTTCGTAGTGATGGCGGTCGTAGACGCCCTCGACCCCTGCAATCGCGTGACCGAGGACCCGCTCCGCAATGTCGGGCCGCACCCCGGCGCGGGACATGAGTGAGCGTGCCGTGCGCCGCAGGTCGTGCAGGGTCCAATCCTTGACCCCTGAGTCGTTACCGAGGCGGAGCTTGCATTTCGAATAGCCGTTGAACGGCCCCTCCCCTCGCCCCGACACGAACACGTAGTCGTTGCCGAGAACGCGGGGAAGCGTTTCGAGTACGCTTAACGCGAGCGCCGGGAGCCGAAGATTGCCGGGCGTACCCTTCTCGCGTTCCTCCACTGCAATGGTCCAGATGTCATCCTTGATGTCGGTCCACTTCATGGTCCCGACCTTGTCGCGCCTCTGCGCTGTGAGAAGCAACATTTTGACGAGAGCGCCGAACATGCCCGAAGCGTCGGCCGCCTTCCACAGCTTGCGGAGTTCATCATCCGACAGGATGCGTGCGCGGGGCTTCGCGCCTGTGTTGCGTTTCATTCCTCTCACGATTGGCGATGTGTAGTCGTCATCCTTGCTCTGGTGGAAGGTCATGATCGAGCGTAACGTCGCGAGGACGGCGTCGGCCTGCGCCTTACCGTGGTTGTCCGCAATGTGGTCCAGAAGCTCGTTGACCTCGCGGCGGCGGATGTCGAGGAACCTCCGTTCCGCCCATCGCGGGTAGACATAGGCCGTGAGTTGGCGCGTGATGTCGTATTCCGAGCGCAACCGGCCTTGCACGTGGCGCTTGAGCCACTTGTCCGCGACCTCCTTGAAGGTACCGACCGCGGCCCGGGCTGTGACTTTCTCCGGGGACTTGAAGTACTCGCGGGCCTGGTCCCTCGCGTCGGTCAACGTCATCTGCGGGTAGGTGCCGAGCTTGCGGCTCTGCGCCTTGCCATTCACGTAGGTCATGACCCGGAACGCCTTGGTCCCGCCGTAGCTCACGACCAGCACGAGTGAGAGGCCGGTTTGCATGGTCTCGAAGTAGCTGACCTGACCAGAGCGCGGAGGTTTCAGGTTGCGGAGGAAAGCGTCGGAGAGGCGTTTTTTCGGCATATCAGTGGGTCCCATAATCAATGTAGTAATCAATGTAGTCTACCTGCATGGAGCTGACGAGTGCTGCGGGGAGATGAGCGGAGCTGGAGAGGGTATCACATTGAAAACCTTGTAGTAATCATCCCCAACGCGGAGCGTTGAACGGTCTTGACTGGAGCTTCGGCCCTTGGTTTCATTACTTTTAATCAGTAGGTCGCTGGTTCGACCCCAGCCGGGCTCACCATCGTGATCTTGCGCTCGAGAGTAACGCCGCTTCGACCAGCGGCGGCTAGCCCGCCGTCGCTCAGACCCATCCAGCCTTCTGTGGCGCCTCACGCGCCGCCCCCCATCAACAGCTTCAGCGACCGCACCACGCAGTGCAATCTTTCATTTTCCTTCAATGCAGGCGTGGGGAACAATCCCAACGGTCGTGACGCCTACGTACGTTCCTGCGCGAACTGACCGCGGCCATCGCCGCCTTGGCGCCGTCGAACCGACATCGTTGCGTTGTCACCTGCGGCACGAGCCGTTTCGGTGGGCATTTGCCGCGACGGCGTCTCGCAACTATGGTCCGCCGCAAGGCGATGCCCAGAGGGAGTGAGCAGAATGACTGACCAAATGAAGAGGCTCGTGGCGGCGATGGTTTTGGCCGCCGGCATTGGGTCGGCGGCAACGGCCGCGTCCGCCGCGCCGGTGGCCGATGCGCTCGCGATCAGGAACGCAGTTCCCGCCCAGGTCGAGAGCGTGCAATGGCGCCGCGGCTGGGGCGGCGGTGGGGGCTGGCGGCGCGGCGGCGGGTGGGGTGGTGTGGGCGCGGGGTTTGTCGCCGGTGCAATCCTCGGCGGCGCGCTCGCTTCGCCCTATTACGGCTATGGTCCGTACGCCGCACCGCCGCCGCCGGTCTACTACGGCCCGCCGGCACCGGCTTACGGCCCGCCGGTCGCAGACGCCGAGGCCTACTGCATGCAGCGGTTCAGGTCTTACGATCCGGCCACCGGAACCTATCTCGGCTACGACGGCGTAAGGCATCCCTGTCCCTGAGCGGATCGGAGTGCGCGCGCAGGGCCGCTTCTGGGCGGCCCTGCTTTAGGCCGACTGTGCAAAGAATTAGCGCGCTTTTCGCCTGCTTTAGCCGAGCCTCGGGTCGTCTTTGCCGGGCTTGACCCGGCAATCCATCTTCCTCGCAAAAAATTCTTGCGAACAAAAGATGGACCCCGGGTCAAGCCCGCGGGTGACGGATGTAGGGTCCCAATCAAACCAACTGGAAAATGCGTAGTGGGAACAGGCTGGCCGTGGACCCACGTTGACTTAAGGAGCCTCTGGTAGCTACCATCGCTCATGCGCTCGGTCGGCCTCAAGCTGCTGAAGAACAAACTCAGCGAATACGTCCGGCTGGCCGCCAGCGGCGAAACGGTCTTAGTGACCGATCGCGACCGCGTGGTGGCGGAGATCGTGCCGCCGCGTGCAGGTCGCAGCCCTCTGCTGGCCGATGCGCTGCTAGCCGAGGCGGTCCGCGAGGGATGGCTGACGCCGCCGCCGCTCGCCGCCGACGGCCCCGCGCCACGCAAGCCGATGATGACGTTTCGCGCGCTCATGCAGGACTTGCAGCACGACCGAGAAGACTAGTGATCTACCTCGACACGTCAGTCGCTCTGGCGCAACTGCTGGCCGAAGATCGATCGCCGCCCGAAGCCCTCTGGCAACACCCGCTGGTCTCGAGCCGGTTGCTCGAATACGAGGTTTGGAATCGGGTTCACGCGCGTGGACTGGCCCGCTCGCACGGGAATGAGGTACGTGCCCTGATCGGCCGCGTGGCGCTGATCGAACTGGCTTCCCCGGTTCTCGCACGCGCGCTGGAGCCGTTTCCGGCGCCGGTGCGGACGCTCGATGCCCTGCATCTCGCGTCGATCGAGTTCTTACGCTCCCGCCGGCAAGCAGTCGAACTCGCGAGCTACGATGAGCGATTGCTTGCCGCAGCGCGTACGCTTGGAATTCCGCTATACGGGTGATGGTGTTGTTCATTCGACTGCCGGATGCGGCGCGTCGGTGGTTGGGGCTCCGCCGGGCCGTCGGCGCCGATCGCGCCGGCACCGGAACGAATTGAAGTGCGGACGAAACGAGCTAAGAATGTCGCCGGCAGAAGACCGTTTGGAGTGGCGATGGCGAAAGCGAATGGTCACGCACTGCCGATCCTGGTTGCCGGCGGCGGCATCGGGGGCCTCGCGGCGGCGCATGCGCTCGCGCGCAAGGGATTGGCGGTGCGGGTCTTGGAGCAGGCGCCCGAGTTTCGCGAGATCGGCGCCGGCATCCAGCTCGGCCCCAATGTCTTCCGCGCGCTGGAACGCCTCGACCTCAAGGATGCGGTGCTCGCCGACGTTCATCTGCCGCCCGCCATGGAAATGCGCTGCGCGCTCTCCGGCGAGCGCGTCACCCGCATCCCGCTCGAGGATCCCCGTTTCAAGGCCAAATTCCAGCAGCCCTACGCGGTCATCCACCGGCACGATCTGCATTCGGTGTTCGTCGACGCGTGCAAGAACAACAACCTGATCACGCTCGAGACCAGCCGCACCGTCGAGGACTTCGAGCAGGACGACGACGGCGTCACCGCGATCCTGCAATCGGGCGAGCGCGTTCGCGGCCGGGCGCTCGTCGGCTGCGACGGCATGTGGTCGAAGGTGCGCCACAAGATCGTCGGCGACGGCGCGCCGCTGGTGTCGGGCCACATCGCCTTTCGCGCCGTGCTCAAGCACGACGAGGTGCCGGCGGATCTCTGGAGCCCCGACGTGATCTTGTGGGCGGGCCCGCGCACCCACCTCGTCCATTATCCGCTGCGTCGCGGCGAGATCTACAACCTGGTCGCCGTGTTTCATTCCAAGCGTTACGTCGAGGGCTGGAACGCGGAAGCCGACGCCAGCGAGCTTTGGGCGCATTTCAACGGCCAGCGCCCCGAGGTTCTGCGCATGCTCGAGCGGATCGAGACCTGGCGCATGTGGGTGTTGTGCGACCGCGAGCCGGTGAAGGAGTGGAGCAAGGGGCGCGTCACGCTTCTAGGCGATGCCGCCCATCCCATGCTGCAATACCTCGCGCAAGGCGCCTGCATGGCGACCGAGGACGCGGTCTGGCTCGCCGACAAGGTCGCCGAGAATCCGGAGGATTTGGCGGCGGCGTTCCGCGCCTATGTCCAGCAGCGCTATCTGCGCACCGCGCGCGTGCAGATCATGGCGCGCGTCTATGGTGACTTCTACCATGCGCGCGGGCCGGCGGCGGAGCTGCGCAACCAGTTGCTCGGGCCGCGCACCCCGGAAGAGTCCTACGAGGGCATTGCCTGGCTCTACGACGGGATGTGAGCACGACATGCGTCGACGCGACGCCGGACGGGTGGCGCGCCGGCGAAACCCGTCAATCCCCTTCCCCGGTCCGTCGTCGGTCGCGTGATCCGCCGCCCATCTTGCGTCGTTCGGCGTCCGGCTATCCCAACGCGGCCTTCACCCGCGCCGGATCGAGCGGCAGGTCGCGGATGCGCTTGCCGGTGGCGTTGGCAAAGGCATTGGCAACGGCGGCGACCGCGGGGCCCTGCGCGCCTTCTCCCGCCCCGAGCGGAGCTTCGTTCGGACGGTTGATCAGCGCGACCTCGACGTTCGGCGCCTCCGGCATGGTGAGGATCGGATAGCTCGCCCAGTCGCGCGCGAGAATCCCATTCCGGTCGAAACGCACCTGCTCCTTCAGCGTCCAGCTCACGGACTGCACGATGCCGCCTTCGATCTGGTTGGTGAGCCCGTCCGGATTGACGATCAGACCGGAATCGACCGCTGCCCAGGCGCGCGGCACCCGCACCGCGCCGCTGGCGCGGTCGACCTCGACCTCCGCCACCACGGCCACGTAGCAGGCCAGGTTCTTGTACTTGGCGAAGCCGATGCCCCGTCCGCGGACGCCGTCGCCCTTCTCGCCCGCTTTCCAGCCGGCCTTCTTGACCACCGCCTCGATCACCGCCCGCGCCCGCGGATCCTTCATGTGGGCGAGCCGGAACGCGACCGGATCGGCGCCGGCCGCGGCCGCGAGCTCGTCCATGAAGGATTCGAGCGCGAACACGTTGGCATAGGCGCCGAGCGTGCGCAGCGCCGAGACCCGGATCGGCATGTCCTGGACGAAATGATGGATCACCCGCTGGCTCGGGAAGTCGTAGAGCGGGATCGCGTTGCGGTCGCCGCCCCCGGCGGGCTGCGGCGGGCTGGTCGGGGGCCCCATCTTCTGCGGCTCGGCCAGGTACCAGGCCGCCAGCACATTGGTGCCGGTGGTCGATTGCGGCCGGGTGGAATGCGTATTGCTCCACACCTCGTATTCCCAGTCGGCGATCTTGCCGTCGCCACCGAGCGCCGCCTTCGCCCGCATCACCATGGCCGGGCCGTAGGGCTCCCAGCCGAACTCGTCGTCGCGCATCCATTGCAGGCGCACGGGACGGCCGGGAACGGCGCGGGCCAGGAGCGCCGCGTCGGCTGCGACGTCGTCGGCGCCGTTGTGGCCGTAACAGCCGGAGCCTTCCATATGCACGCAGCGGATCGCGGCGAGCGGCATCTGCAGCGTCTTGGCGAGCTCCGCGCGCAGCGGGAACACGCCCTGCGAGTGCGTCCACACCGTCAGCTCGCCGTCCTTGAATTCGGCCACCGAGCAGGACGGCCCGATCGACGCATGCGCTGTATATGGCCTGGTATAGGTCGCCTCGAAGGTCCGACTATCCGCCGGGACGGCGGCCTGCTTGACGCCGATGGTGGCGTCCTTGCTCGGCAGCGACTTGATGACGTCGAAGATCCGATCGGGATCCGGCAGCTCCGGCCCCAATGTCCACTTCGCGCTGCTGCGCAGCGCTTCGCGCGCCTTGATCGCCTGCTCCTCGCGCTCGGCCAGCACGCCCAGGAAGGAGCCGTCGCGCACCACGGTCACGACGCCGGGCATGGCTCGCACCGCGGCTTCGTCGACGCTGTCGAGCGTGGAGCCGTAGCGCGGCGAGCGCACCACCCGGCCATGCAGAGTGCCGGGCCGGCGTATATCCTGGACGAACGCAACGCTGCCGAGGACCTTGGCCGGAATGTCCAAGCGCAAAACCGACGTTCCCACGATCTTGTGGCCGGCGGGCGGCTTCGGCGCCACCTTGGCGCTCGCGTCGCGGTCGAGGTCGAGGTCGGTGACGAGCTCGCCGTAGCCGAACTGGCGTCCGTCGGGAGCCGCGATGACGCCGTCGGCGACCGTCAATTCCTCCGCGGTCACCCCGAGCCGCCTGGCCGCAAGCTCCAGGAGGATCTTGCGCACCTCGGCGCCCGCCAGGCGCAACGCCGTGCCGCTGTTCTGGACCGACAGGCTGCCGGCAGTCTGGCCCTCGTTCGGCGTCTGGGCGGTATCGCCGGAGATCATCCTGATGCGGGTGAGCGGCAGGTCGAGCTCCTCGGCGACGATCTGTTTGAGCGCGGTGAGAATGCCCTGGCCGAGCTCGACCTTGCCGGTGAAAACGGTCGCGCTGCCGTCGGCATTGACGCGGATCCAGGCGTCGAGCTTGCGGTTGGTCTGCAGGCTTCCGGGCAGTCGTTGCTGCGCCCGGGCGAGCTCTGGATCGAGCGCGAAGGCGACGACGAGCGCGCCGAGGCCCGCGCTGAACTGGCGCCGGTTGAAGGCGGGAGCGTTCATGTCAGGTCCTCCCGTTCGCCCGCGCGGCCCGCAGCACCGCGCGAATGATGCGGTTGTGGGTACCGCAGCGGCAGAGATTGCCCGCGAGCGCCGCACGCACGTCCGGCTCGCTCGGGTGCGGATTTCGGTCGAGCAGCTCCTTGGCCGTCATGATCATGCCGTTGGTGCAGTAACCGCACTGCGCCGCCTGCTCCTCGACAAAGGCGAGCTGCAGCGGGTGCGGCTTGTCGAACGTCCCGATCCCCTCCAAGGTCGTGATCTCGCTCGTCGCCACGGCGCTGATCGGGGTGACGCAGGAGCGCATGGCCTTGCCGTCGACCAGCACGGTGCAGGCGCCGCATTGCGCCAGCCCGCAGCCAAACTTGGCGCCGTTGAGCTCGAGATCGTTTCGCAGCACGTAGAGCAACGGCGTGTCCGGCTCGGCCGGCACTGAGTGGCTCACTCCGTTGACCTTGAGATTGGTGACCATGATCCGGCATCTCCGCGAAGTGGACGCCCGCCGCAGCATTCTTGATTGGATTGATTTTATTGTGCGCCTCCGGGCGCGCTCCGTCGAGGCCCCGACCGCCAACAGGCCTTCAATACTCATTGAGGGGACGGGCCACCCGGGTCCCCGCGCGCCCAGCCCGCGCGCGCCGCGGCGCGGAAATCTGCGAACGTTCCGGCGGCGATCGCCGCGCGCATGCCCGCCATCAGCTCCTGGTAATAGCCGAGGTTGACGGTGGTGAGCAGGATCGCGCCGAGCATCTCATTCGCCTTCACCAGATGATGCAGATAGGCGCGGGAATAGTCGCGCGCCGCGGGGCAAGCGCTGGCCTCGTCGAGCGGGCGCGGGTCGCCGGCGTGGCGGGCGTTCTTGAGGTTGAGCGGCCCGAAGCGGGTGAAGGCCAGTCCGTGGCGGCCGTTGCGCGTCGGCAGCACGCAGTCGAACATGTCGATGCCGCGCGCCACCGCCTCGACGAGGTCCTCGGGCGTGCCCACCCCCATGAGATAACGTGGCCGGTCGGCGGGAAGCACGGGCGCCACGTCCGCGATCGTGCGCAGCATCACCTCCTGCGGCTCGCCCACGGCGAGGCCGCCGATGGCGTAGCCGTGAAAGCCTATGGCCACCAGGCCGCGTGCGCTCTCGTCGCGCAGTTGCGGATCGTCGCCGCCCTGCACGATGCCGAACAGCGCGCGCCCATGCGGCGCGGCTTCGAACGCGCGCTTGCTGCGCTCGGCCCAGGCGAGCGAAAGCCGCATCGCGCGGTCGAGCTCGCGGCGCGGCGCCGGCAGCGGCAGGCATTCGTCGAGCTGCATGGCGATGTCGGCGCCGAGCAGGTTCTGGATCTCGATCGCGCGCTCGGGCGACAGCTCGACGATGGTGCCGTCGAGGTGGGAGCGGAAGGTCACGCCCTTGTCCTCGACCTTGCGCAGCCGCGCGAGCGACATGACCTGAAAGCCGCCCGAATCGGTCAGGATCGCTTGCGGCCAATTCATGAAGCGGTGCAGTCCGCCCAACGCCGCGATGCGTTCGGCGCCCGGCCGCAGCACCAGGTGATAGGTATTGGCGAGCACGATGTCGGCGCCGATCGAGCGCACCGCCTCGGGCGCGAGGCCCTTCACTGTCGCCTGCGTTCCCACGGGCATGAAGGCCGGGGTGGCGACGGGTCCGTGCGCCGTCGCGATCTCGCCACGGCGGGCGGCGCCATCGGTGGCGAGCAAGCGGAAGGAGAACGGCGCAGGCGGCGGCATCCAACCTCTTCGGCTCCGCATGTCGACGTCGCGAGAAATGGCGGCCACCCCCTTCTATCGCCGAAAGCGAACGTCGCCCGGCGGGCGGTCCGAGCTTCGGCTTCTCGCCCAAATGCCCGCTGGGTGCAACCGTCCGCACCGGCCGGGCGGCGGTGCCAGGCCGGGTGGCGCCGACATCGCGGCGTTACGGGCCTGGGCCGGGCCGGTTCGACGCGCATTCAAGGCAGCCGCATCAACGGCTCTCCCATGCGAATGACGTCTCCCTCGCGCACGTTGTCGCATAACGAAAATCCGTCCGGCGCGAACAAGACGATGGTCGATCCGTGCTCGAACCATCCCATCTCCTCGCCCTTGGCGAAGCGCGCATTGCATGCCATGCGATTCGGCCGGCGCTGTCCGAGATCCCGCGGCGCGTCGAGAAAGCGCAGCCGGATGCCCGCGACCAGGATCGCCGCCACCGGCACCAGGGTCACGACATCGCCGCTCGCGAGCAGCCGGGTTTTCAGCACGGCGCGCTCGTTCTTGCAGAACAACTTCTCGATGCGCTTGAGCGCGATCGGATTGACGTTCCAGGTATCCCCGGCAATGTAGACGACCTCTTCGACCCGGCAGTCGTGGGGCGCATGGAAGCGATGATACATGCTCGAGGTCAGCCGTAGGGTGACGTAGCGACCGTCGCGGTGGGCATCCACCAGCTCCGCATCACCGAGCAGATCCGGCAGGGTGTAGGGAAAGCCCTTGATCTGGAACAGCACGGTTCCGGCGATCGTACCGGACGCCCCGACGATTGCGTCGCAGGGGCTCACGATGACCGCGGGATCCATGTCGAGCGGCCGCGCACCGTCCTTGAGCTGCCTGATGAAGCATTCGTGCAGGCTTCGAAACCGCGTCTCCTTGGCTTCGCTCAGATCGAGGCCGGAGAAAAAACGCCATATCGCGACAGACAGATCGCGCACCAGCGGCTGCTCGATTCGGCTGAACCAGCCCATGAACCGGGTCGCCGAATGCCGGGGAATGCGGTTCGTCAACAGGAAATTGAGGTCTTCCTGCTGCAGCATTTTCAGGATTTTGGCGCGGATCGTCATGTGGCGGTAAAATCCGTCGATTACACCGCGACTCGATGGGATTCGGTTCTACGACACTTGCGCTGTACGCGGCGGGCGCCGCGGCGCTGGCCGCCTCGTTGCCGAAATTGAAGTCCCGCCTGCAGCTCTCGCAGGCCAAGCACCGGTCCTTGTCCGGACACGCGCGCATCGCTCGGCGTATCGCCGCGTTCGTCCCCTACTACGACTACGGCGAAGCCCACTTCTTTCGCTGCGATGGCGCGCCCGAGGAGGTCGCCGCGCGCCGGCGGGCCGGGTTCATGCGCCTGGCGGAGCTCTATCGGGTCCGATTCGCCGAGACGAACCGCCGCACCGCCGAGGTTGCCGACAGTATCTCCGATCTGCAATTCACCGATGCCTATCGGGTGCCGTTCCAGTTCAGCCGCTTCGTGCGCCGGCACCTCGGGGCCGGCGCGTTCGTGCAATCCTCGTCCGGAGCGACGCTCACCGATCTCGACGGCAATCGTTTCTACGATCTCACCGGCTCCTACGGCGTGAACGTCTTCGGCCACGACTTCTACAAGGAGTGCATGGAGCGCGGTTTTCGGCGCGTGCGCGACCTCGGACCGGTGCTGGGTCCCTATCATCCGGTGATCGCCGACAACGTGACCCGGCTCAAAGAGATTTCCGGGCTCGACGAAGTCTCGTTTCACATGTCCGGCACCGAAGCGGTGATGCAGGCGGTCCGCCTCGCCCGCTATCACACCCGCCGACCGCGCCTGGTGCGGTTTTGCGGCGCCTATCACGGCTGGTGGGGCGACGTCGCGCCGGGGGTGGGCAACCCCCTGCCGCCACGTGACACGTATACCTTGAAGGACATGTCCGAGGAGTCGCTGCGCGTCTTGCGCCGGCGCAGCGACATCGCCTGCGTGCTCGTCAACCCGCTGCAGGCGCTGCATCCAAACGCGAATGCACCGGCGGATTCGGCGCTCGTCGACAGCGCGAGAGCCGCGCACTTCGACCGCCAGGCCTATGCCGACTGGCTCGAGCAATTGCGCGCCGTCTGCAGCGAACGTCATATCGTCCTGATCTTCGACGAGGTCTTCGTCGGCTTCCGCCTCGCGCTGGGCGGGGCGCAGGAGTATTTCGGCGTCAAGGCCGATCTGGTCACCTACGGCAAGACGCTCGGCGGCGGCCTTCCGATCGGGGCGGTGTGCGGACGCAAGGATCTCATGAAGCGGTTCCGGGACGATCGGCCGGTGGACGTCTGCTTCGCCCGCGGCACCTTCAACTCCCACCCCTACGTGATGGCGGCCATGCACGAGTTTCTACAGCACCTCGAAAAGCCGAGCGTCCGTGCGCTTTACGGCGATCTCGATGCGATCTGGAACGCGCGCGCGGAACGGCTCAATCAGCGTCTGCGCGAGGAGCGGCTGCCGCTGCAAGTCGCGAACCTGTCCTCGATCTGGACCGTCTGTTACACGCAACCGTCGCGCTACAACTGGATGCTGCAATATTACCTGCGCGCGCAAGGGCTGGCACTGAGCTGGGTCGGAACCGGACGTCTGATCTTCAGCCTCAACTACACCGACGCCGATTTCCACGCCGTTGCCGATCGCTTCGTCGCCGCCGCCAAGGCGATGCAGGAGGACGGCTGGTGGTGGTCCGATCCGGCCACGACGAACAAGTCGATCAGGCGCCGGCTGCTGCGGGAAATCATCGCCCAACTTTTTCGGCGCACCTAGCTGCAATCGGCGGCAATGGGATGCGACACCTAATCCACTGCGAAATCGGCGTTTTCTGGCATTTTTCGAACGCAACCCGTCGCAGGCTATTGCGCCCAAGCGCGTGCTGGCGTGCCCCGAGGGGACGGAATATCGCGCGGGAAACGACATGCGGGTAGCTCTCACGGATCGATTCGTCGCTGGCGCCAAGGCCGGTACTAGAACCGAGTTTTTTGACGCCCGGGTGACGGGGCTGTCCCTGCTGTCGCCGACCGGCGTAAGGACTTGGGCGTTCCACTTCACGACGACGGGCGGCAAGCGCGCCCGGCTGACGCTTGGATCATTTCCCGCCGTGACCTTACTAGTGTGGCGGTTCAGAAGTCCGCATCATTCTCGCGGCGAGTCCGAAATGCGGACTTCTGAACCAAAGCCACACTAGATCAATAAGTTGCTAGTGTCCCTCGATTCCGAAGTTCGCAAACGAGGGTGCCGCTTAACGATGCGAACTTCGGAATCGGGACACTAGCCGACGCTGTTCCCCAGGAGCGTCCTGATTTGGACCACTCTCTGATTTCGATGTTCGACAGTTCTTTCGTGGTCGGATGGTACGAACAAACGCCTTTGAGCGTCATCGTGGCCTGATCGTGCGATTCCTGCGTAAGAACGCAGCGGCCATGTATCAATTCCCAGTGAAAGGCTTTCTTGTTCAGCCCGGGCGCCGATGCAGGTGTCAGAGGACCACCGACCGCCCGCCAATGGAAAATTTCTTGCCTATCGCGCGCTTTGTGCCGCCTCTGTGACCACTTGATACGCCGCCCTGAGCCGCGGCTTTGTCTTCGATACCTCTGCGCCGACGCCGGCCAGGGTCTTGAGCAGCGCCGACTGCTCATCGGCCGGCAGGCTGATCAATTCCCCGCCGCCGTCCGTCCAAGCTTTGCGCGCCCGCTGATTGATCTCAATTGCCTGAGGATTGATCGCCACAGCCTCGGCGGCGGCATCCTTGTCGATGATCTGCTGTAAATCCGGGGGCAATGAATCGTGCCATTTCCTGCTGACCTGGGCGATTCCGAAGATGGCGGGCTGGCCGGTCTCGGTCACGTACTTCGCCGCCTGCTGGAAGTGCATGGTGCTGAAGACGGCGATGCTGGAGACCGCGCCATCGAGCGCGTTGTCCTGGAGTGCCGGGAGCACTCCGCCCAAGGTCATCGGCTTCGGCGTCGCGCCGAGCCGCCGCACCGCCACGCTTTGGAATTGCGAAGCGAAAATCCGGATCTTCTTGCCCTTGAAGTCGGCGAGGTGACGGATCGGGGTTCTCGAGATCACGGCGGACTGTGAATTCATGAAAAGCGCGACGCCATGCAACCCCTTGTCGGCTCCGAGACTCAGCATCAGCTCCATCACCCTCGGATCGGCGGCAACGCGTTGTCCATCCGCCATGGATGTGACGAGGCCGGGGGCGGCCAAGACTTCGAAGCGCTCATCGATGCCGACTAGAAATGCCGGTGCGACGATCTGGCATTGGATTGCGCCGAATTGCACGCCTTGGGCCTGTCGCTCGATCGAGCCCAATTGGCTCGCGGGGTAGATTTCGGCCTTGATGCGCCCGCCCGAATCCTTCTCGACCGCGGCGGCGTAGTTCTTGGCGTATTGGTGCAAAACGTCGTCGAGCGTCGCAAGCGCTATCTTCATCACATAGGTTTTGTCGTCCGCAGCGCGTGCGTCGAGTGTCATCGCCAGCGACAGCATGAAAGCGCCACCGGCTACTGCTGCCCATGTCACGAATCCCCATCGCGTGACGACCATATCGAACCCCTGCTGGGTACCGCGCAACCAGCAAACCGGCACAGGCGAGAACTACCCGGCGCAAGTGCCGCTCGCGCCAGTGATCGCCAGGCCGACGGTCACGAGGGCGCAGATCAGCAGGCAGGACCCGGTCAATCGGCCTATGCCGGCGAGGTGGCGGTCACTCATGGGCGCAGTCTAGCAGGGATTCCGCGAGTTTACTCGGGGCCACACCCGGCAAACCTCACTCCCTCCGGCAGCGCTCGGCGAACGCCGCCATCGCGGCCTCGCGCGTGGGCTCGGGCCGAGGTGTCCACTCGGCTGCCCGCTCGTCCGGCGCCTGCACGTCGCCAAGGTATTCACCCCGCGCGCGCAGGATCGAGACGCGCCGGGACCGAAACTTCGCGTCATAGCGGTCGGCGGGAACGGATTGTGAGTCGGCACACGAGAAGGCCCCCCCGCCAGGTGCGGCGTGCCACGTTACGGGGGGTCGAGACACACCCGCCAAAAGCAGCTATAAAAGCAAGGCTGGTCTTAATAGGGAGTAGGTCGGTATGGGTAAGACTCTATGTTCACTCGCATTCGCGACTGCGCTGCTTGCGCTTGCCTCCTCTGAGGCCTCGGCATTTATATATTCGTCATTCGTGTGCCAGGCGGTCGGCGCGCGCTCGGTTGCTTACGGTCGCAGCTTCTTTGTCGGCGATGCCAAGCTGATTGCCCTGAGCCGATGCGCACGTCGCAGCGGAATTTGCACCATCAGCTATTGCGTTCCGGGGTAAAGCGGGATGGCGCAGACCCTAGGCGATGCCTTCGCTCGCTTTCGGCGCTTCTTCATGACTTCGCCGCCGCCAGCGCCTGCCGCCCCGCCTCGGTGATCCGCACCCGCGCCACCTCGATCGCCTTGCCGCCGCGACCGTCCGCTCGGACTGCGCAGACGCAAGCCCGCCGCGCACCAGATCGGCCGGCAGCTCGATCGTGAAGCCGTGCGCCAGCACGAGCGCCTCCGTCATGCCATCCGGCGCGCCGGCGAGGAGCTCAAGGGCGCGGCGGGCTGGCATGGCGCTCAAGTCCTCGGCCCGCCGAATGGCTCATCGATGTCGAGGAGCGATCGCCCACCGCTTCTCGTTCTCCAGCCGCGGAGAGACGCCAGCCTAGCCGCCACGCCGACACTGGCGCTGGCAGGCTCTTCCTCATCGGTATCGAAAAGCTCCCCGCGCAACAGATGGAGCGGAGCCTTGTGATAGAGCTTGATGTCGTGGAACGGGTCGGTGAAAATCTTGGTCGCCCATACCAGCCCGGTCTGGACATCCTTGATGAAGAACAGCTGCACCGTCCGATACACGAGTCCGCCCAAACCCACGACCAGCCAGATCAACGCGACGTGGCGCACGAACTCGGCCGTGGTGGCTTGCGGCGCAAACACGCCGAACAAGGTCGGGTCGAAGTAGAGGGGGAGCGGCGACAGCGCCCAGATCGTCATCAGGACGACCTTGCGCTGGAGGTTGTAGCCGACTTTGATCTCCTCCTTGTACTCGTGCGTCGCCTGGTTGACCTCGTCATAGTCCTTGGGCTCGAAGAAGAAATGGCCGATTTGGCGGCTGGTCATCGCCACCAGCCAGCCGACGAGGGCCGCTGCCACCGGATCACTGAACATCAGCACATAGGCGCAGAGAAAGCTGACCGCGCTCACCAAGTGCAGGGTCTGATTGATTCGGCTGTGGTGATAATAGCGGTGGTCGTCCCACCGCTGGACTCTGAGAGCCTCGAGAAAAGTGTCCATTGATTCTGCCCCTTCTGTGTTACGTTTTTTAAACGTCACATATGACAGTTGAACGAATGCTCCGCCGCGTGATCCGACAACCCCCAGAAAACGCGTGCAGCGCCTCGCTTCGAGGCATGCTCGATCGCCGCGGGATCGGGTCTTCTTCCAGCGAGCGCTTCAAGGCTGCGGCCCCGCAGTAACGACAAGTCAGCCGTGGTGTATCCGGCGGCGATTCGCCTGCTCCGCTGCTGCGCCGGTCTTGGCGAATCGCACGAGCGAGAAATGACCGAGGGGCGGCATGGCACGACGTTCGACCAGACGCACGCCGTGGGGTCGCTCGGCCCAGCGCGAAAATCGCGCCCAGGGAAACTCCGTCCGCCAGCCGAGCCGGTGAGCCATCGGCGCGAACGAGCGCTCGAAGGTGCGGCGCAGCCCCGCCTCGGCGCCGACCCGGCTGACCAATATGATTTCGCCTCCGGGCTTGAGCACGCGCGCGAACTCGTCGAGCGTCGCTTCGGGATCCGGTACCGTGGTGATCACGTATTGCGCCACGACGACGTCGAATGAGCCATCCGGGAAGGCCAACCGCTCGGCGTCCATGACCGCCAAGCCCTCGACGTTGCGAAGGCCGAACTCGGCGACCCGCGCCTGCGCCTTGCGCAACATCGGCTCGGAGAGATCGACCCCGACGAGGCGGTTCGAGCGGGCGTAATCGGGAAGCGATATGCCGGTGCCGACTCCGACCTCGAGGATTCGGCCCCCGATGCGTTCGGCCGCAGCGATCGCCGCGTGCCGCCCGCGCTCGAATACCGCGCCGAACACGAGATCATAGACCGGCGCCCAGCGTGCGTAAGCCTTGGCGACGGTGTCCTTGTCGAGCTCTGTTCTCATCACCCCCCGCTTGCGGCTTCGCCGCGTAAGGCTCGATCTGCGAGCTTCGCCGCTCGCAGTCCGGTCGACTTGCCGAGAATGGCCCGCTGCCGTGTTCCCGCGAACCGCCTGGTCCTGGGCTTGCGCGTCCCGTGCTCGAATCGCCCGCGACAAACAATTGCGGACTTCATATTTCAGTTATATGACGGCGCCGGGTTCGTGCGCCCGACCGCAGCTTTCCTCGTCAGCTTTCCAGCAAGGTCAGCAGCCCCTTGAGCAATTGCATCGGGCGCGGCGGACAGCCGCGGATATGCAGGTCCACGGGCACCACGGCCGAAACCCCGCCGACGACGGCGTAGCTGCCGGAAAACAGGCCGCCGTCGAGCGCGCAGTCGCCGACGGCGACAACCCATTTGGGTGCCGGCGTCGCGTTGTAGGTGCGCTCGAGCGCCTCGCGCATGTTGCGCGTGACCGGCCCGGTCACCAGCAGCACGTCGGCGTGGCGTGGCGAGGCCACGAAGCGCAGCCCGAAACGTTCGAGATCATAGAAGGCATTGTTGAGGGCGTGGATTTCGAGCTCGCAACCGTTGCAGGAGCCGGCATCGACTTCACGAATCGAGAGACTGCGGCCGAGCCGTCGCCGGGCAGCGCGGTCGACGCTCGCGCCCAATTCGGCCAGCGCGTCCTCGCCCACGACCGGCGCCGCTTCGGTGAGCGAGCGGCGCACCAGGCTTTCGAACAGAATTCTGCGCATGCCGTCCTCTTCTCGTCAAAGCGCGCTGCGGCGAAACCCTGCCCCGGGATACGTCCCGGCTCGCCGCGGAGACGCGTCAGGCATCTAAAGGTCGTGTCCGGAATAGGAGCAGTTGAACGATTTGTTGCACAGGGGAAAGTCCGCGACGATGTTGCCCTCGATCACGGCTTCGAGCAGCGGCCACTGGAACCAGGACGGATCGCGCAAGTGGCAGCGCGCGATGCGGCCGCCTTCAAGCCGAACCCAGGCGAGCACGTCGCCGCGAAACCCTTCCGCCATCCCGAGACCTTCGCACGTCGCGCCGGCTGCGCTGATCTCGGCGCGGAGCTCGCCGCCCGGCAGGCTGCGCAGGATCTGCTCGATCAGCCCGAGGCTCTGCTCGACCTCGCGGATGCGCACCCAGACGCGGGCGTTGACGTCGCCGGCGTCGAGCACGGGAGTTTCGAACTTGAGCCCGTCATAGGGCGGATAGCCGGGCATCTTGCGTGCATCGAAAGCGCGCCCGCTGGCGCGTCCGACGTAGCCGCCGGCGCCATACTGCCGTGCCAACTCGGCGGGCAGTATGCCGGTCGTGGCAGTGCGGTCCTGCAGCGAAGCGGTGTTGTCGTAGAGCTCGACCAGCTCGGGGAACGATCGCCGGATCTCCGCCAGCAGCGCGGCCACCTCAGCCGCGCAGCCGGCGCCGAGATCACGCACGACGCCGCCCGGCACCACGGCATCCATCATCAGCCGATGGCCGAAGCAGGCGTCCGCAGCACGCAGGACTCTTTCGCGCAGAACCGCGCAGCGCGCGTGCATGAGCGAGAACGAAGCGTCGTTGCAGACGGCGCCGATGTCCCCGAAATGATTTGCGAGGCGTTCGAGCTCGGCCATCAGCGCCCGCAGATGCAGTGCGCGCGCCGGAACCTCGACGCCGGCCGCCGCCTCGACCGCGTGGGCGAAGGCCAGCGCGTAGGCGACCGTGCTGTCGCCGGAGACGCGGCCGGCCAATCGCGCGGCGCGGTCGAGGCTTGCGCCCGCCATCAGGCCGTCGACGCCCTTGTGCACGTAGCCGAGCCGCTCCTCCAGGCGCACCACGGTCTCGCCGTTGGCGGTGAAGCGAAAGTGGCCGGGCTCGATGATGCCGGCATGCACGGGGCCCACCGGAATCTGGTGCAAACCTTCGCCCTCGGTCGGCAGGAAGACGTAGGGCGCGCGCGTCGGCGGTGCGGCGCGGCGCTGCCCCAGCGGATGCCGCACGTCCCAGAAGCCGAGATCGAGCCAGGGCCGCGCATCCGGCAAGCCGACCGGCTCGATGCCGTAGAGGTCGTGCAGTGCGCGCTCCAAGCGGATCGCCGGCGGGTGCAGCGCCCCGACCGACGGAAATCGCCCGGCCGGGCATGCGATCGTGACCACCGCGATCTCGCGCCCAGCCTCGTCGAGCACGGCCATGTGCACGGCGGACGCGTCGCCCCAGAGCCCGAGCAGGGTCCAATAACCAGCCGAGAGTTGGCTGGCGGCGAAACGCCAGCCGTCCTCGTTCACCACCATGCGCCGGCAGGGACGATGGTGCTCGATTCGCTCGCCTTCGATCTGCTCGATCAACGTCGGCATCGGTCTATCCCAGGAGCTTGGCGACGTTCTGAAACCATGCAACCAGCGCCGGCGGCAGATAGATGCCGGCGACGAATACGAGTGCGAGATGCGCGAACATGGGCGCATAGGACGCCTTGGCCTCGGCGGTGGGGCCGCGCGGCTCGCCGAACGCGATGGTGTTCAATCGCAGGAACAGCGCGGCGACCCCGATCAGAATGCCGAACGCCAGCACGATGGCGAGCCACGGCGCGCGCGCGAAAGTCGAGGTCACCACCAGGAACTCGCTCATGAAAATGCCGAGCGGCGGCAGGCCGGCGATGGCGACGACGCCGAGGACCAATCCCCAACCGAGCACCGGATTGGTCACGGTGAGCCCGCCCATGTCGGCAATGCGCTGCGTGCCTTTGACCTGGGCGATATGCCCGACGGCGAAGAAGATTGCCGATTTCGTCAACGAATGCATGGTCATGTGCAGCAGGCCGGCAAAATTGGCGAGCGGACCGCCCATGCCGAAGGCAAAGGTGATGATGCCCATGTGCTCGATCGAGGAATAGGCAAACATGCGTTTGATGTCGCGCCGGCGGTAGAGCATGAACGCGGCGAACACCAGCGACACGAGCCCCATCGTCACCATCAGAGGACCGGGCGCCAGCGCGGCGGGATTGAGCGCGAGCAGCATCTTGAAGCGCAGCAGGGCGTAGAGCGCGACATTGAGGAGGAGACCCGACAGCACCGCCGAGATCGGGGTCGGACCCTCGGCATGGGCATCGGGCAGCCAGGCATGCAACGGCGCAAGCCCGACCTTGGTGCCGTAGCCCAGCAGCAGGAACACGAAGGCGACATTGAGCAGCGCCGGATCGAAGGCGGCCGCGCGCGTGACCAGCACGGTCCAGGTCATGGCATCGAGCCCTTCTCCGATCACCGGCCGCGCCGCCATGTAGACGAGGATGGTGCCGAACAAGGCGAGCGCGATGCCGACGCTGCCCAGGATGAAGTATTTCCACGCCGCCTCCAGGGCCTCGTGGGTGCGGTAGATGCCCACCATCAACACGGTGGTGAGGGTGGCGAGCTCGATCGCCACCCACATCACGCCGATATTGTTGGCTACGAGCGCGAGGTTCATCGCGAACATCAGCACCTGATACATCGCATGATAAAAACGCAGAAAGCGCGGGTTGAGGCGGCCGATCTCGAGCTCGTGCCCGATATAGCTCGCGCTGAACACGCTGGTGGTGAAGCCCACGAACGTGGTCAATACGATGAACACGTTGTTGAGGTCGTCCACCAGCAGGTATGGGCCGGGCTGCGGACGGCCGAAGAACAGCGCTAGCGCGGCCAGCAAGGTCAGGGCTGTCGCGACCACGTTGAGCGCCGCCGCGAGCCGGTATCCCGGCAACACGGCCAGCAGCGCCGCCGCCAGCAACGGAACGCCGAGAACGGCGGTGATCGGCTCGAACGCCGCGGTCATCCGCGTTCTCCACGGAAGCGGTCGAGCGCCTGCACGTCGACCGTGTCGAAACGCTCGCGGATGCGGAACAGGAATATGCCGATGACGATGAAGGCGATGAGGATCGAGAACGCGACGCTGATCTCGACCACCAGCGGCATCCCCTTGGCGCCGGTGGCGGCAAGCACGAGGCCGTTCTCCAGGGACATGAAGCCGACGACCTGGCTCACGGCGTTGCGCCGCGTCACCATCATGAGAAGGCCGAGCAGCACCACCGAGAGCGCGAAGGCGAGGTCTTCGCGCGCGAGCGGATCGGCGGCCGCCGTCACCCGCAGCATCACCACCATCGACAGCGCCACCAGTCCCATGCCGAGCAACATGGCCGGGCCGACGCCGACAACCTTTTCGATTTCGCGATGGATGCCGAGCCGCACGATGATGCGGTGAAGCGCAACGGGAATGACGATCGCCTTGAAGATGAGCGCGATCGCTGCGGTGACGTAAAGATGCGGCGCATTCTGGATGTAGGCCTGCCAGGCCACCGAAAGCGCCAGCACCAGGGCATGGAGCGCGAACATGTTGAGCAGGGCGTAGAGCCGGTCCTGATAGAGCTCGAGGAAGCTCACCAGCACCAGCGAGCCCGCGAGCAAATGGGCGACGTCGAAGGTCAAACCGCGCATCACAGGCTCCGCGACACGAACAGGAGAAGGGTTGCCAACAGGCCGAGCATCAACGCGGCGCCGAGGAATTCCGGCACGCGGAAGACCCGCATCTTGGCGATCGACGTCTCGAACAGCGCGAGCAGAAAGCCGCCGAGGGCGAGCTTGGCGATATAGGCCGCGACCCCGATCGCCAGGACGCCGACCGCGGCGCCGGAGGGCACCAACCCCCACGGCACGAACAGGCAGGCGATCAGCGAAACGTAGAGCAGCAGCTTCAAGGACGCGGAAAGCTCGATCAGAGCCAGGTGGCGCCCGGAATATTCGAGCACCATGGCTTCGTGCACCATCGTCAGCTCCAGGTGAGTCGCCGGATTGTCGACCGGGATGCGGGCATTCTCCGCGATCGCGACCATGACCAACGCGATGAGCGCCAGCCCCAGCGACACCCGCAGTCCCACCTCGGACGAGACCAGGAACCCGGCCATGGTCGAAAGCTGGGTGGAACCGGCGATCAGCGCGACCGTGAAGATGATCATGATCATCGCCGGCTCCGCCAGCGAGGCGATCATCACCTCCCGGCTCGAGCCGATGCCGCCGAAACTCGTGCCCACATCGAGCCCGGCGAGCGCAAGGAAGAAGCGGGCGCTGCCCAATAGCGCGATGATCGCGATGAGATCGGCCGACCAGGAGAACAACAGCCCGGTGCGGAAGGTCGGCACCAGCGATGCCGCAACCCAAGTGGCGGCGAAGACGAGATAGGGAGTGACGCGGAACAGCCAGGAGGCGCTCTCCGCGAGCACGACCTCCTTGTGCAGCAGGCGCACGAGGTCGCGATAGGGCTGGATCAGCGGTGGGCCTTGCCGGAGCAGGAAACGTGCCTTCACCTTGCGCACGAAGCCGGTGAGCAAGGGCGCCAACAGCAACACCAGCAGCATCTGCAGGCCCTGAACTGCCAAGTCGAGGATCACGGCCATATCGCGAGCACCAGCAGCAGGAGCACGAGCGCGGCGAAGACGAGGCTGAGGAATTGGCGGATGGTCAGGAACTGCAACCGATTGAGCCGCTCGGCGGCGAAGACGACGCCGGCCGCGATAGGCGCGTAAAGCGCATCCCAGACGAGGTCGCGCAATTCCACCGTGATCCGCGCCGGCCGCCCGTCCCCCGGCCGCGGCATGTCCACATGTTCGCGGGCATGGAACACGACGGTGCCGAACACGCGGCGGATCGGCTGCGCGAAGCTCGATGCCGTATACTGCGTCGCCGGACCGGCGTCGGGATATCCGCAGTCCCAGGGTGGAGCGCGGCGCAGCTTGTCGGACGCCAGCCGGTGGATCGCCCAAGCCGCGAGTGCGCCCGACACCAGCATGAAAACGAAGACGAGGAGGCCGTTATACGAGCTGCGGCTCTCGGCGATCGGGACGATGGAAAGCCATTCGACGCCGCTTTGCACCGGCATGCGGTCGCCCACCAGCGCTTCGACCACCGGCGCCAGGGCGTCGATGAACAAGGCGGGCAGGATGCCCGCGACCAAGCAGAGCGCCGCGAAGAAGAACATCGCCGCCAGGGAAAATCCGTCGGTTTCCCGGGCGTCAGCGGCCGCGGAGGTACGGGCGCGGCCGAGAAAGCTTATGCCGAACGCCTTGACGAAACAGGCCGCGGCGAGCGCCGCGGAGAGCGCAAGCAGCGCGCCCACCGCTGGAATCAAGAACTTGAGACCCCAGGACGGAAGCTGGGGACTGAGCAGGATGGCCTGGAAAGTGAGCCATTCGGATACGAAGCCGTTGAGCGGCGGCAACGCCGAAATCGCCGCACAGCCGACGAGGAACGCGAAAGCCGTCTGCGGCATGCGATGGACGAGGCCGCCGAGGTGCTCCATGTCGCGTTCGCCGGTGGCGGTGAGCACGGCGCCGGCGCCGAAGAACAGCAGGCTCTTGAACACAGAATGGTTGAACACGTGCAGGAGCGCCGCGGTGAGCGCGAGCGCCGCCGCCCACCCCATGCCGTGGGCGCTGAAGGCGAGCGCAAGGCCGAGCCCGATGAAGATGATCCCGATGTTTTCCACGGTGTGATACGCCAGCAGCCGTTTGAGATCGTGCTGCATAAGGGCGTAGAGCACGCCCATCGCCGCGGTGATGCCGCCGAGCGCGAGCACCAGCATGCTCCACCACCAAGCCGGCGTGCCGAGCAGGTCGAAGGCGATGCGCACGAACCCATAGACTGCGACCTTGGTCATCACCCCGCTCATCAGCGCCGAGACGTGGCTCGGCGCTGCCGGATGCGCGAGCGGCAGCCAGACGTGCAGCGGCACCAGCCCGGCTTTGGAACCGGCCCCTATCAGCGCCAGGATCAAAACGGCTGCCGCAACCGCGGCGGAAGGATGCTCCGCGCGCATGTCCGCAAAGATGTAACCGCCGTCGGGGCCCGCCAGCAGGCCGAAGGCGAGCAGGAGCGCGAGCGTGCCGAAGCTCGCCATGATCAAATAGACGTATCCGGCGCGGATGTTGTCGCCGATGCGGTGATGCGCCATGACCAGCGCCCACGACGACAACGACATGAACTCCCAAGATACCAGGAAGGAGAACGCGTCGTCGGCCAGCACGACGATGGTCATGCCGGCGAGAAATGCCGGATAGAACGGCAGCACGCGCCGAGGAGCATGTTCATGGCGGCCGTACCCGAGCGCAAACAGGCTGGCGGTGGCAGCGCCGAGATTGACCACGGCGAGGAAAAAAGCCGCCAGCGCATCGAGACGGAAATGGGCGCCCAGCCACGGAATGCCGAGCGGCAGCCTGGCCACCGACGGAACCTGGAAGACGCCGAGCAGAGCCAGGAGCGCGATCAGCAACAAGGCCAAGGACAATGCCAGACAGGCACCGTAGACCAGGGCGCAAGCGCGCGCGGCGTCAGCGACCGTGAGGGCAAACGCCGCCGTCGCGATCAACACGGCGGCGCAGCCGAGCGCCAGGAGCACCATCTGCCAGCACCTTTGCGGGGGTCGCGCCAGCGAATGGACGGTCGCAGCGCAATCCCGACACCCTCACCTCTTCAACCTTACGCCGCGCCCGCCACCGTGGCTGACGGCCCCTTCCCCGATCAGCTCGATGCCCCCAGCCGCAAGCGCGTCGACGAGCTTCATCAGCGAATTGACATTGCCGCGGATCACGCCCTGGCTCGATTCCATCCGCTGAATTGTCGGCAGCGAAAGGCCCGCGCGCTGCGCGAGATCGCGTTGGTCGAGCTCCAGCAGCGCCCGCGCGGCTCGCATCTGAGCACCAGTTATCATGTTTCAGATATCAGAATCGCCTTTTTGTATATCGTTATTGATGTCTAAGCGATGGGAATTGAAATGACAAGTCCGTCCTGCCCGCACACGCGCTCACGGCCGGAACAGCAGGCAGGCATCGCCATAGGAGTAGAACCGGTAGCCTGTGGCGACGGCATGAGCGTAGGCGCGCTGCATCACCCCAAGGCCGGAAAATGCCGCGACCAGCATGAACAGCGTCGAACGCGGCAGGTGAAAATTGGTCAGCATCACGTCGACGGCGCGGAAGCGGTAGCCCGGCGTGACGAACAAGGCCGTCTCCCGCCGGAACGCGCGGATGACGCCGTCATCTCCGCTCGCGCTCTCGAGGAGGCGCAACGAGGTGGAGCCCACGGCGACGATGCGCCCGCCCGCCCGTCGGACGGCGTTGAGCGCTTGCGCCGTTTGCGCGCTCACGGCGCCCTGCTCGGGATGCATGCGGTGGCCGGCGGTGTCGGCGGCCTTGACCGGAAGGAACGTCCCCGCGCCCACCTGCAGCGTCAGCCTGTGCAGCGTGATTCCCCGCTCGGTCAGACGTGAGATCAGCGCGGCGGTGAAGTGCAGGCCGGCGGTGGGCGCCGCCACCGATCCTTCCACCTGCGCGAAGACGGTCTGGTAGTCGCTGCGATCGCGCTCGTCGGGGGGGCGCCGCGCGGCGATGTAGGGCGGCAGAGGCATCGCGCCGCGCTCGTCCACGGCTTGGTCGAGCACGGGCCCGTCGAAGGCGAACGCCAGCGTTACGTCGCCGCCCTCGCCTTTCGCCTCGACCGTCGCGTCGAGCTCGCCGAGGAAACAGACCCTGCCCTCGTCCCCGAAGCGCACCACGTCACCCTCGGAAAGCCGCTTCGCGGGTTTGACGAAGGCACGCCAGCGCGAGCCGTCGAGCCGTTGATGGAGCGTCGCCTCGATCGTCGGCTCGGTCGCGCCGCGGCCGATCCGACGGCCGCGCAGCCGAGCCGGGATCACCTTCGTGTCATTGACCACCAGCGCATCGCCGGGGCGCAGCAAGTCGGGAAGCTCACGGACGCTGCGATCCTCGAATTCCGTCTGCGCCCCCGGGCGCACGACGAGCAGCCGCGCCGCGTCCCGCGGCGTCACGGGACGCAGTGCGATACGATCGGGCGGCAGCGCGAAATCGAACAGGTCGGTGCGCATGCCCCTTCATACAGGCGCATGCGCCGGGGGTCATCGCCCCCTGCTGGTGGAGGAAATGGAACCAAATCGCCCTTTATCGCGGAACTAGTCGCCCGCTTCAACCAATTTGAAAGGATTTAGTGATTTGCTTTCGTCGCCAACGACTGGCGAGGAGGCAATCATGGCTGCGAAGGAGATTTCGGTAAAGAAGTATGTTGTGAGGCTGAGCGGCGAGGAACGCGAACGGCTTGAAACGTTGATTTGGAAAGGAAAGAGCCCGGCGCGCCGGGTACTGAAGGCGCGGATCTTGTTGAAGGCCGATGTCTCGGAAGCTGGCAAAGGGTGGAGCGACAACCGGATCATCGAAGCTCTGGAAACCAGCCCATCCATGGTTTACCGGGTGCGCAAACAGCTGGTGGAAGAAGGCTTCGAGGCCGTGTTGAGCCGCAAGCCGCGCGCGATGCCTGCCGTTGCTCGGATTTTTGACGGCGAGAAGGAGGCCAAGCTGATTGCCTTGGCCTGTTCCAAGCCGCCCAAAGGACGCGCACGCTGGACCTTGCGGTTGTTGGAGAACAAGGTGGTAGAACTCGGCATTGTCGCTCGTGCCAGCGACAGCACGATCGGGCGTGCGCTCAAAAAAACACTCTTCAGCCCCATCGCCGCCAGCACTGGGTCATCCCGCCGAAGGCCAACAGCGCGTTCGTAGCCGCTATGGAAGACGTGCTGGCCGTCTACACGCGGCCACGCGACGGCGATTGTCCGCTGGTTTGCCTCGACGAGACCTCGAAGCAACTCATTGCCGAAACGCGCGTGCCGATCTCGATGAAAGCGGGACGCCCGGCCCGTTTCGATTATGAGTACGAGCGCAATGGCACCGCCAATCTCTTCATGATGTTTGCTCCGCTCGAAGGCTGGCGCCACGTCAAGGTAACAGATCGCCATACCGCCCTGGATTACGCTCGCGTCTTGAAAGACTTGGCCGACATCCACTTCGCGCACGCCAAGACCATCGTTCTGGTCCAGGACAATCTCAGCATCCACAGCAAGGCTTCACTCTACGAAGCCTTTCCAGCCGTCGAAGCCAGGCGCCTGGTCGAGCGCTTCGAATGGCACTACACTCCAAAACACGGCAGCTGGCTCAATCTGGCCGAGTTCTGAACTCGGCGTCCTAACGTCCCAGTGCCTCGATCGCCGCATTCCCAACAAACAAATCCTCATCGACGAAATCGCCGCCTGGGAGCACGACCGCAATGCCAACCACACCAAAGCAGACTGGCAATTCACCACCAAAAATGCTCGCATCAAACTTAAGCATCTATACCCTGCAATCTGATTGAATCAGGCGACTAGGGGGTGGGCGGATACGGGTCCAGTCCGTAGGTCCATGCCGGCGAGGGCTCGTCGTTCTCGTCGACGCGGAGGACTTGCGTCTCCGTGCCGTTTTCACCGAGCTTATAGGCGGCATCGATGGCGAACAGCATCGCCTCGCGCTCGCTCAGGTAAGGTCCGAATTCCTCGCCGTTGAACGTGATGAACCAGACGTCTTCCTGCCGCATGACCAGATAACGCGTGCGCGACGCACCGAGCACGAGGGCGGCGATACTCGCATCGTCGTGGATTTGAGGTCGAGGCATCGATCTCCCCTGTCAACATCTCGAGCTCGACCTCAACGCGCTCGAAGCCCGGTTGTTCCTTCCGCCGCCAAATTTCGCTCGATAAAAATCACGTAAAGCGTCGGCGCCCCGATTTCGCTGAATTCTCCGCGATCTGGTCGTTGTTACGTCAAACGATGTTCACAGCTGTGGAGTATGGAACCGGGTGACACCAAGAAACAGGGAGAGGCCAATGGGCTCCGTCATGGTCAGATGCCCAGCGACCGGACACGACATCCCCACGGGCATCGTCACCGATCGCAAGAGCTTCGAAGCCACGCCGGTATTTTTTGCGCGCGTCCACTGCCCGATCTGTCGGACCGAGCATGAATGGTTCGCGAAGGAAGCCTGGGTGTGCGAGGCCGCTCCCACGCCACGCGCCCGCGTGACGGCGACGGCTTGAGCTAAGCGTCCGTCGTCATCCGGGCGGAAATGATGCGGTCGGGATCCACAACCGGCTCGCCACGCTTGATCTTGTCGACGTTCGTCATGCCCTCGGTCACCTCGCCCCAAACGGTATATTTGCCATTGAGAAAGGGCGCGTCGTCGAAGCAGATGAAGAATTGGCTGTCGCCCGAATCCGGATTCTGCGCCCGTGCCATGGACACGGTGCCGCGGCGATGAGGTTCCCGGTTGAACTCAGCCTTGAGTTTTTTGCCCGAGCCGCCGGTGCCGGTGCCGTGCGGGCACCCGGTCTGCGCCATGAAGCCGTCGATGACGCGGTGGAACGCGATGCCGTCGTAGAAGCCCTCGCGCACGAGTTCCTTGATGCGCGCCACATGCCCGGGCGCGAGGTCGGGCCGCAGGCGAATGACAATGTCGCCCTTGGTGGTCTCCAGCGTCAGCGTGTTCTCGGCATCGGTCATGGCACCTTCTCCGCCTGTTTGAGTTTTCGGTCGTCGATCAATCGTATCGTGAACGGCCGGCCGGCCACCGCGTTCCCGAGTGCATCGGTGAACGGCAAGGGCGCACAACGTTGCAGCATCTGCGCCACCGCAACCCGGTAGGACAGCCGTTCGTCCTCGGAGGCCCCGGCCGACTCGAACGTGATCCGCGGTCGGCCAAACAGTTCCCCATTGCGCTTGAAGCTCATCTGCACGGTGATCTGCATGCCCGGCCGCGACCGATCGATTGGCGGCGGAACCCAGCAAGCCCGCAACGCCGCTCCGACCTCCCTGAGGGTATTGAGCGGGGCCTGCGGCCTCTGCGCCGCCGCGCAGGTTGCAACGGCTGCGATCGCCAGCGCGGCGCTCGTGATCCTGACCGGGTGCGTCATGGCTGGAGCCGATTGTCGACGAAGCGGATGGCGATCGGCCGGCCGGCGACCGCGCCGCCCAATCCGTCGCTGAACGGCAGCGGCGTGCAGCGTTCCAATGCGGCGGTGATGGCGTCCAGGTAGACCTTGCGCGTCTCCGGCGGAGCCCCCGCGCTGACATAGGTCACGCGCGGTGTGGCGATGATCCCGCCGCTGCGCTTGAAGGCAAACCGCACCGACATCTGCATGCCGGGTCGTGCTTCCTCGCTCGGGGGCGGAACCCAGCAGGCGCGCAGTGCATCGAACAAAGCGCGCAACGTGCGGAGCTTGTGCTCCGGCACGTCGGGATCGTCGATCTCCGCTTTCGTCGAGAACGTTCGCGCGTCCATGCTCTCGATGGTCAGCCGCAGATCCTGTCCGATCCAATAATCCGGGTAGGGAATGCAGGGGTAGCGGCCGAAGACGCTGCAAACGGTCGTCGGCATGCACGGATGCTGGTGGAAGACGCCGCAGAGCGCGGCGGCAGGCCGCGCCTCGAGCGCGAACGCGCCCGCAGCCAATATGCCCAACGCTATCCGTGCCCGGGCCCTGCGCAACGATGCCGCCTCGTCATTTGGCGTCGGCGGCGACCCGTACGCGGATCATGCGGTCCGGATCGACTACCGGCTCGCCCTTCTTGATCTTGTCGACCACCTCCATGCCGGAAAGCACTTCCCCCACCACGGTGTACTTGCCGTTGAGGAACGCCCCGTCGGCATACATGATGAAAAACTGCGAGTTCGCCGAGTTCGGGTCGTTAGCGCGCGCCATTCCCACCGTGCCGCGTTTGAACGGCACATTGGAGAATTCCGCCGGCAGGTTGGGATATTTCGAGCCGCCGGTGCCATCGCCACGCTGGCCGTCGCCGGTCTGGGCCATGAACCCGGCGATGACGCGGTGGAACGGTACGTTGTCGTAGAACTTATCGCGCGCGAGCTGCTTGATGCGCTCGACGTGCTTGGGGGCGATGTCGTTGCGCAGCTTGATGACGACGCGGCCATATTTGGTGTCGATCAGCAGCGTATTCTGCGGGTCGGCGCCGGACGGCAATGGTTGCGCAAGCGCGGGCGCCGCGCATATCAGCGCGGCAACAAGTGCTAGCAGGCGGATCATGGAATCTCCCGGGTCATCGGCCGGACTTGCCGGCGAATTTTGCTTTCAGGCGAGCGGCGATCGACGGCGGGACGAATAGCGACACGTCACCGCCCATGGATGCGATTTGGCGCACCAGTGTGGCGGTGATCGGGCGCGCGGCGGGCGATGCCGGCAGGAAAACCGTCTGCAGAGTGGGCGCCATGGCGGCGTTCATGCCCGCCATTTCCATCTCGTAGTCGAAATCGGTCGAACTGCGCAGCCCGCGGATCAGCAGCGTGGCCCCCTCCCGGGCCGCAGCGGCGACCACCAGATCGGCGAAGGTGATGCAGGCGAAGTCGCAACCGGCCGCGCGCGCGACCTCCGCGCAGGTCTCCTCGATCATCGCACCCCGTTCCCGGGCGGTGAATAACGGCGCTTTGCCGGGATGCGTGCCGATCGCGAGCACGAGGCGATCGGCGATGCGAGCGGCCTGGCGTACCAGATCGAGATGGCCGTTGGTGACAGGGTCGAACGATCCCGGAAAAAGCGCGGTCCGCGGCATGGGGCGGGGTCTAGCGCGCGTCCCGCAGCGCCGCAAGGTCCGCAAGGTGGCCGCGGACGATCACCATCGGCCTGCCGCAGGGCGGCCACCAGCCCGTCTCATTTGCGCAAGACGGAGGAGGTTACCCCATAGATCGCAATCTCTTATGAGAAGCTCTGCAAGGCGATTGCGAACTCCAGCGCAGCCCGCCAAACGAGATGCCCGCGGCGACGTCATGGGTGGGGACGGCCGCAGGGTGGCGATCAATCGGCGCTTGCAATCGCCCGCAGTGAATTCGAATCTGGGACAACTCGACGCCGCGGCCAAAGCCGGTTCCCCCGGGTTTTGTCGCCGTCATTTCGGCCTGCCCGGTTCGCAAGGAGCGACCGTGGAGTAGTGGGCGTGGAGTTGGATTGCAACCGACAAGGCCGGACCCCGGCAATCGGTACAGCCATGACGCGGCGTTTGCTTCGTCTCGCTCTTCTCGGCCTTGGTCTTGGGGCGGCCAGTGCGGCCGCAATCGCCGCCGGAGCGGCGCATGCACAAGTTCCGCCCACCGAACGGGAGCTCCGGATCTATGCCGGGCTGCACGACGCCGCTGCGCGCGGCGACGTGGCCGAGATCGAGCAACTCATCGCCGAGGGCGAAAAACCGAAGATCCAGGACGCCAACAGCCGCACGCCGCTGCATGTCGCCGCCTTTCTTCGCCGACACGAAGCGGCGCGTGCGCTCATCCGGCTCGGCGCCGATCCCAGCGCGCTCGATGCCCAGCGCTATGACATTATCACCATTGCCGCCGTCAATGACGACCTCGAAATGCTCGCGATCGCGCTCGAAGGCGGCGGCAATGCCCGCGCTATTACCGGCCCGTACGACGGTACTGCGCTGATCGCTGCCGCCCATCATGGGCACGCGGCGATCGTGCGCGCTCTGATCGCGGCCGGCGCACCGCTCAACCACGTCGACAATCATGGCTGGACCGCCTTGCTCGAGGCGGTCGTGCTCGGCAATGGCGGCACGAACCACACCGCGGCCGTGGAGGCCTTGGTCACGGCCGGGGCCGACGTCATGCTCCCCGACCGCTACGGCACGACTGCCTTGGCCCACGCGCGCAAACGGGGTTATTCGCAGATCGCCAGAATTCTCGAGAACGCGGGCGCACGCTGACCCATCACGCGCTCCACGAATGGGCGCAACGCGAAACGGCGTGCGAGGGGGGCGTCGAGGCGCCCTACTCCAGCCGATCGTTCGCCCGGCGAGGGCGGCCAGACGAGGCTCGGCTCAGCGAGACCGCCCCCGCCACGGCGGCGAAGCTGCCGAGCAGCACGATCACGTCGCCGCTCGCCGACAGCAAATCCGGCGCGTCGACATGGACGGTGTTGTGCGCGGACCCCGTCAGCACCGCGAGCCGCCATGCGAGCAGCGAGGAAGCAGCGGCGACGCCGACGCTGATGCCGCACGAGCGCATGACGTTCAGGAGGCCGCCGGCCTCGCCGGTGAGGCTTTCCGGCGCGGCGGCCACGATGGCGCTGTTGTTCGGCGAGATGAACAACCCTTGCCCAATGCCGAAAAGCGCCAAGGCGACCATCACCAGCGGGAGGCTCGCCGGCGTGCCGTTCATGACCGCGAACAGCAAGACCGCGGCGCCCACGCAGATGAGCATGCCGGACGTGGTGAGGACACGGGGGCCGAGCCGGTCATAGAGCGCTCCGCCAAGCGGCGCCACTATGCCCAGCATCACGGGAACGATGGTGAGCCGCAGCCCCGCGGCCAAGATCGAATCCCGGTAGACGCGCACGAACACGAAGGGCACCAGGAAAAACAGCCCGAACAACGCCGCGTAGGACAGCAGGCCGGCGATATTGCCGGCCGAGAACGCGGGGCGGCCGAACAAGGTGAGGTCGATCAGCGGTGTTTCGGCGCGCCGTTCGGCGCGCACGAACAAGGCCAGCAGGCCTACCGCCAGCCCCGCACAGCCGAGCAGCAGCGGCGACGTCGCGCCCCATGCGTATCCCTCGTTCAGCATCGCCACCAGCGCGGTGAGCGCGGGCGCGATCAGGAGCGCGCCCCGCCAGTCGAACCGGCTGTCATCCGGCAAGTCCTTGGTCGGCGGAAGCACGAACCAGCCCATGACGGTACCGGCGAGCCCGACCGGCACGTTGATCCAGAACACCCAGCGCCAGTCGAGGGCGTCCAGCACGAATCCGCCGATCGCGGGCCCGGCGCTCAGACCGACGGCTTGGGCCGCAGACAGCACGCCCAATGCGCGTCCGCGCCGTTGCGGCCCGGCCGCCGACACCACGATGGCGACGCTGTTCGAGGACAGCAGGGCCGCGCCGACGCCTTGGAGGACCCGAAAAGCGATCAGCACCGGCAGGCTTGGGGCGAGGCCGCAGAGCGCCGAGCCCAGCACGAACAGCAGAAAACCGCCCGTATAGAGCAGCTTGCGCCCCATCATATCGGCGAGGCGACCGAAGATCGGCAGGAACGCCGCCATGGCGAGCAGGTAGGCGACCGCGACCCAGCTGACCGTGCTCAATCTTGCATCGAATTCGAGCTCAAGTCGCGGGAGCAGGAGCTGCGCGATGCTGGAATCAACTTGGCCCATGAAGGCACCGACGCAAACGGTGCCGATCACGTACCACCAGTAGGATTTTTGGCGCGCGAGGAGCTGCACCGGCTGGGGCTCGCGTCCCTCGCGGACGGCGGCGCGCAACGCCGCAATCGAGGCCGGTCCGGGTGCTATGGCATCCATGCTGTCTTCGCGTTGCGATCCGGGCCCGAGCACCGCCATCGGTGGATGTCCTCCGTCGCCGTGGCCGCGCACCCGCCGTGGCACGACGCGGACCGACCTAGTTCGGAGAGGGCGGCAGCTTTCTGAATGCCTCCGCGAGATCTACCGTGACAGGGACCTTGTCCTCCAAGGCGCCCGGTTGCTTCCAGGTGCTGGCCACTACCGTATGCGGCCCGATGAACTTGAAGTCGCCCGAGACAGTCGGATTGCCATCGATCATGTCGCTGAATGCTGCGAACGAGTTCTTCTCGCGGCTGTAAACCGCCATTGGAAATTGCCACGGCGAATGACCGCCGGAAGACGACATGCTGTAAACAAAGAACTTGGAGTCCGGTGACCATCTCGCATTCACGACATAGTAGCCGTTGAAGCCGCGCGGCGACGAATAGTCTTTCGAAGCCAGCGTGTCGCCTTTGCGGGTGCGGATCACGACGCGGCTTTCCATGTCGGGCGTCGCGTCGAGGCTGATATCCACGGGATACACCACGGCGCGTAACGCACCATCGGGCGAGGGGTAGATATGCGGCTTGACGTTGCTGCAGCTCAGCTCCGGCCGCCGCATTCGCAGCAACTGGTGTCCGGCGCACAGCTCCGCGGCGAGAACGCCGTCGGCAATCGGCATCGTTGAAGCCGCGGCAACAAGCCACAGCCAAAGGAATCCCGGAAATTGCATGCCCTGCTTCGTCCGCGCCACCATGGGCCGCTCCGCGAGCCCGGGTTCACGATGGGTCCGGGCTGCCGGCAGGAACACGAAGGCGAAGAGCC
This sequence comes from uncultured Alphaproteobacteria bacterium, assembly GCA_963758945.1. Lineage (GTDB taxonomy): Bacteria > Pseudomonadota > Alphaproteobacteria > Rhizobiales > Xanthobacteraceae > VAZQ01. The sequence continues at coordinate 186,391 of CAVWXY010000010.1, forward strand.
GCAGGCCAGGAGTAAGCCCAACACCGGTGCGCTCAGGCAGAGCGCGCGACAATCTAAGGAACGTCTTCGCCGCGCTCGATCCGCCGCATGAGCTGCTCGAGCTCCTCCGACGGTTTGGTACGCAGATCGGCATCATACATTCGGCGAAGCTGATCAGCGATGGCAAACAGCGTCTCGGTCCCCAAGCGAACAACATTGTGTTTCTTGTCGTCGTCCGGCACGCGCATTTCGGATCGGCTCAACTCAGCACCTGTCCCCCAACCGCCGCCGGAAATAGGCAACGCCGGCAGGGGACCAAAGGTTCCGCATCGGCGCTTGCGAGCCGCGCCTGGCGCACGATCGGACCCCATCTAGACTCCAAGTGCGGGCGCAGGCCAAGCCCCCGCGACAGGGGAAATCATTGTTGCGATCATAGGGCGTCGAAACCGGGAGCACAAACGATCATCGGGCGCGGCTTGTCGGCAAACCATGCTCGCGTCCGGCGCGTGGATAGGTCCTGTGGCGCGAGCCCGCCTCAGCCCGGTGAGCGGATGCGCGGATCGACCCGGTTAGGCCTGCCGGCGCGCCAATGACAGCCAGATGCCGCCTCCGACCAGCGCCACGCCGGACAAGCGACCGAGCAACTTGGCGCGCCATGATGTCATGAGCCAGGCACGGCCGAGCCCCGCTGCCACGGCCCACCCGGAATCCGTAAATGCGGCCAGGACGACCGACACGGCGCACATTACCGCGAGCTGGCGCTCAACCGGCAGCGCGGGATCGACGAACTGCGGCAAGAACGCCGTGAAGAACGCGATCGTCTTCGGATTCGACAGCGCCACCGCAAAGCCGCGCCAGAAATGCACGTGCCCGCGCGGCCGGATCGCCGCGCCGCCCTCGCCGGCATGGCGCCAAGCCCGGATCCCGAGCCATATCAGGTAAGCCGCACCCGCCAAGCGCAGGATTTCGAACAAGATCGCCGCGTTGTTGATCACCCAACTCAGCCCGAGCGCGATGGCGGTCAGCAGAACTGCATTGCCGATAGTGGTCCCAGCAACGGTGGTGAGCGCGGCCCGCGTGCCTTGGCTTGCACCCGTCGCGATGACCAAGGTCACGATGGGGCCCGGGGTGATCACCAGAACCAAGGTGATCAGGAAGAAAGCGGCGAGCAGTTCCCAATTCATGCATGCACCCCAAAGCCACAGTCTCTCGTCTTGTCGATGCGAAGCGAACCGTTTCGATTGATCGGCGAGCCCGAGCGACAATCCGCTTCAGCCGGTGCCGTTCTCGTCGCCTTCTTCGCTGATCCGCTCGACCGAAACCACGCGCTCGCCCTCGGCGGTGTCGAACACGATCACGCCCTGGGTCGAGCGCCCGGCGATGCGGATACCCTCCACGCGCGTGCGAATGAGCTGGCCGCCGTCGGTGACGAGCATGATCTGATCTTGATCCTCGACCGGAAAGGAGGCGATCAGCTTGCCGGTTTTCCGCCTGACCGTGCCATCGCGCTCGCGCACGTCCATCGCGACGATGCCTTTGCCGCCGCGCCCGGTGATCCGGTATTCGTAGGATGAGGAACGTTTGCCGAATCCGCGCTCGGAGATGGTGAGAACGAACTGCTCCGCCGCCGACATTTCCACATAGCGCTGCTCGCCGAGCTCGATCGTGTCGCCGATGGCGAACTCGTGCGCCTCTTCGGCGTCGGGCGCGGTCTCTTCCGCCTCGCCGTTGAGCCCACGCCGCACCGCGCTCGCGCGCTTGAGATAGGCCGCGCGCTCGTCGCCGGAGGCATTCGCGTGCCGCAGGATCGAAAGCGAGATCACCTTGTCGCCCTCGGCGAGCGCGATGCCGCGCACGCCCATGGAGGTGCGGCCCTGGAACACGCGCACGTCGGTGACGGGGAAGCGGATGCATTGCCCGCCGGCCGACGTCAGCAGCACGTCGTCCCGCTCGGTGCAGATCTGCACGTCCACGATTGCTTCGCCCTCGTCGAGCTTCATGGCGATGATGCCGGAGCGGCGCACGTCGACGAAGTCGGAGAGCTTGTTGCGCCGCACGGTGCCGCGCGTGGTGGCGAACATGACGTCGAGCTCGCCCCAGGTCTTCTCGTCCTCGGGCAAGGGCATCACGGTGGTGACCAGCTCGCCCTGTTCGAGCGGCAGGATGTTGATCAGCGCCTTGCCGCGCGCCTGCGGTGCCGCCTGCGGCAGCCGCCAGACTTTCTCCTTGTACACCCGGCCATGCGAGGAGAAGAACAGCACCGGCGTATGGGTCGAGGCCACGAACAGCCGCGAGACGAAGTCCTCCTCGCGCGTCTGCATCCCCGCCCGCCCCTTGCCGCCGCGCCTTTGCGCCCGATAAGTCGAAAGCGGCACCCGCTTGACGTAGCCAAGGTGCGAGACCGTCACCACCATGTCCTCGCGGTGGATCAGGTCTTCTTCTTCCACCTCTCCTTCGTGCTCGAGAATGACCGTTCGGCGGGGCGTGGCGAAAGCCGTGCGCACGGCTTTGAGCTCATCCTTGACGATCGCCTGGATGCGCGCGCGCGAGCGCAAGATATCGAGATAGTCGGCGATCTCCTCGGCGAGCTTGTCGAGCTCGGCCTTGATCTCGTCGCGCCCGAGCGCGGTGAGGCGCTGGAGTCGCAGGTCGAGGATGGCTCTGGCCTGCTCGGCGGAGAGTCGCGCCGTGCCGGTCGCGGTCACCTTGTGACGCGGGTCGTCGATCAACTCGATGAGCGACGCGGCGGTGGTTGCCGGCCAATCGCGACCCATCAACGCTTCGCGCGCCTCGTTGGCGTCCTTGGAGGCGCGGATGAGCTTGATCACCTCGTCGATGTTGGCCACCGCGATTGCCAGCCCGACGAGAATGTGGGCGCGGTCGCGCGCCTTGCCGAGCAGATGCTTGGTGCGCCGGGAAATCACCTCCTCGCGGAAGGCGATGAAGGACGCGAGCAGGTCCTTGAGCGTCATCACCAGCGGGCGGCCGCCTTCGAGCGCGACCACGTTGGCGCCAAAAGTCGATTGCAGCGGCGTGTAGCGGTAGAGTTGGTTGAGCACGACATCCGCCATCGCGTCGCGCTTGATCTCGATGACGACGCGATAACCGTCGCGGTCGGATTCGTCGCGCAACGCCGAAATGCCGTCGATCTTCTTGTCGCGCCATAGCTCCCCGATGCGCTCGACCATCGCGGCCTTGTTCACCTGGTAGGGAATCTCGCTGATGACGATCGCCTCGCGGTCACCGCGCGACGTCTCGATCTCGACCTTGCCGCGCATGACGATGGAGCCGCGGCCGACGTGGTAGGCGGCGCGGATGCCGGCGCGGCCGAGGATGATGCCGCCGGTCGGGAAATCGGGACCGGGAATGATTCCGATCAATTCGTCGATGCCGAGACCGGGATTGTCGATCAGCGCGACGCAGGCGTCGATCACCTCGCCGAGATTATGCGGCGGAATATTGGTGGCCATGCCCACCGCGATGCCGCCGGCGCCGTTCACCAGCAGGTTCGGGAAGCGCGCCGGCAGCACCACCGGCTCTTTCTCGTTGCCGTCGTAATTCGGCTGGAAATCGACCGTGTCCTTGTCGATGTCCTCGAGCAGCTCCATAGCCGGCCGCGCCAGACGGCATTCGGTGTAGCGCATGGCCGCCGCCGGATCGCCGTCGACCGAGCCGAAATTGCCCTGCCCGTCGATCAGGGGCAGCCGCATGGAGAAGCCCTGCGCCATGCGTACCAAGGCGTCGTAGATCGCCTGGTCGCCGTGCGGGTGGTATTTGCCCATCACGTCGCCAACGACGCGCGCCGACTTCACGTATTTGCGGTCCGGCGTATGGCCGTTCTCGTGCATGGAATAGAGGATGCGCCGGTGCACCGGCTTGAGGCCGTCGCGTGCGTCCGGCAGCGCACGCGCCACGATCACGCTCATGGCGTAATCGAGATAGCTGCGCTTCATCTCCTCGGTGATGGAGACGGGGCGAATGTCGGACGGGCCGGGTTGTTCCGGCTGCTGAGCGTCGTTGTCAGCCAAAGGAGGATTCCATGCGGCGTGAATTCAAGGAAATTTCTTAGACAATTCAGGCCCCACGCGCTACCGCAAAACGCGTCGGGGCCGGGCTGATTTCATATGGCAATTCAGCTACTTATCGTCAAGTGGCGAAGCCGGCTTCCGGCCGCTCCCCGGGCTCGCAACTCGCCCCCGACGGAGCCCGCACCGCATCCGCCCTCAATTGCCGAAGACCACGGCATGCATGATCCGGCCCGGCGCCAAGGTGAAGGCGCCGGCGATCACGAGGGCACCGACGAAGATGGCGATCATGGCGTTGCGGTGCCTGCCGACCCGGTGGCGCCGAGCGTGCATGACCGCCAGCGGAAGCGTGATCAGCGTGAAGACCGAGAGCAGATGGATCGGGCTCCATGGCCCCACACGTGCAGCTCGTGGATGAAGAACGAGCTCCCGGCGACGACCACCATGAGCACGACCCACTTCCAACCAGCGGTTCGATGCGGCAGCGTGCCCTTGGGCGCGCCGAGCTGCACGGCACCGAGCGCAAAGGCGGCCAGGGCGGCGAAGGCATGCAGCTGGATCGCGGGGGCGGCGTTCAAGAGGGGCGCGAGCGACACGGCTTTTCTCCCGAATGACCTGCAACGCCGAGACAGTCCCGAGCATTCGAGCGCCGTCATGGCAGCGCCGAGCGCGTCCTTGCCACCGTGAAGCCCGATACGAAGCGGGCCAGCGTCCGGGATGTCGCGCCGCGCGGCAGCATGACCTCGACGAGCGAAAATTGGCCGCGCCGGGCCACGGCACGATCGAGCGCCTCCTTGAGCTCGCGTCGCGTCGTCGCCCGCTCGCCATGCCCGCCAAGGAAGGGCGCGACCGCCGCGAAATTCCAGTCGTCGAGATCGTTGAAGCGTGACTCCGGTTGGAACGCCCGCAACATTTCCCAGCTCGCATTGTTGAACAGAACGACGATCGGGTCGAAGCCGTACCGGCGGCAATTGCCGAGCTCCCACCCCGTCATTTGGAAGGCGCCGTCGCCGACCAGGATCAGCGGCCGGCGGCCGGTCGCGGCCGCCACGCCGATGCCCGCCGGAACGCCGAAGCCCATGCCGGCGTAGTAGCCCGGCGCGGCCAATGCGGTGTTTTCGATCTCCATGGCGGTGAACAGGCAGTCACCCATGTCGGCGGTCATCGGCATGGCGCCGTGGCGGTCGAACAGGTCGTTGATGGCAGCGGCAATATCGGAAGGGTCGACCGGCTGGTCATCGGCCTTCAAACCGCGTGGATAGTCGACCGCTGGCCGTTTGGCGCGCGCGTCGCCGGCGCCCAGCGGCCGCGCGCGCGCCGCGAGCGCCTCGATCAAGTCGCCGATCGGAACGTCCGGATAAACATGGTGTCCGACCCGCACCTCACGATCGAAAGCGAGCATCGTCCGCCGCGGATCGAGCCGGCGCTGCGAGAGCGCAAAATTGGTGTCGGAGAGGATCACGCCGAGCAGCAGCAGGGCATCGGCATCCTCGACCAGCCGGGCGATGGCGGGATCACCCGCGGCGCCGAGATAGGTGCCGAGGAGGATGTCGGGCGCATTCTCCAGCAGGCCCCGCCCCATGAAGGTGGTGACCATCGGGATGCCGAGCCTGCGCGCCAGCATGGTGACGCGCGGCTCGAGATCGTAACGGCGGATCTCCACATCGACCAGGACGACCGGGGCACGCGCCTGCGCCAGCTTCTCGATGATCTCCTCGGCGCATTCGGCGAGCGCGTCCGGATCGGCGAGGCGCCGCGGCAGCACCGGCACGACAGCGGCCGGCGCCGCCGCCATGTCGCGCGGCAATTCGATATAGACGGGTAGCGAGCGTTCGCGGGCGCTGCGCAGCACGCGTGCGATCTCCGCGGGCGCGGTTTCCGCCTCGGTCAGCACGGTCTGGTCGCAGGTGATCTCGCGGAAGACCGCCATCTGGGTGTCGATGGAGCGCGCCTGGTGATGGACGACGAAGCCGCTGGCACGCTCGCGCGCGCCCGGAGCGCCGGCTATGACGACGACAGGCGAGCGCTCGGCATAGGCTCCGGCGACAGCATTGACGAGATTGAACGCGCCCGCCCCGAAGGTGACGACGGCCACGCCGAGACCGCAATGGTAGCGCGCCGCCGCGTCTGCCGCGAAACCGACACCCGGCTCGTGGCTCAGCGTGTAGTGCGGCAGGATCCCGCTTTCCTCGACCACCTTGAATAAGGGCAGCACGAAATCGCCCGGGATGCCGAAGATTTCACGGGCGCCGTGGTCTTTGAGTGCCTGCAGCAACGCGGTCGCGAGCGTGGGCATGGCTCGATCTCGCCCGTCCGCCGCACAAATGTAAACGGGGCTAGTGGTCCGATTCCGAAGTTCGTCAGCGCTCGCGGCACGTTCGGATACGAACTTTGGAATCTAAGGACCACTAGCAACTCTACGATTCTAGTGTCCCGATTCCGAAGTTCGCACCGTTAAGCGGCACCCTCGTTTGCGAACTTCGGAATTGAGGGACACTAGCAACTTATTGATCTAGTGTGGCTTTGGTTCAGAAGTCCGCATTTCGGACTCGCCGCGAGAATGATGCGGACTTCTGAACCGCCACACCAGTGCCCCTTTGAACCCGAAGTTCGCGATCGGATTTGCCGCACGATGTGTGCGAACTTCGGGTTCGGGGCACTAGGCACAGCCCGCCGATCCGTGACCGACTTGCTATCGCTGCGTCAGGAAGCGGCGCAGCCTGGAAGGCGCCGCGCGGCGTCATCAGCCCTTGCACTTGATGTTCTTGTTGGCCTTCCAGGAGGTCACCTGGATCGAGGTGACCCCGCAGGGGCCGATCCCGGAGGCCGTGCCCCAAACTTCGACCCCCGTGCCTGGCGGAATCCAGGGATTTCCGTTCCACAGCGAATAGATCGCTTTTTTCGACGTGGTCAGGCCAAGGCAGAGCGGCGGTTGCACATAGGTGCAGCCGCGCGCGATCGGCGGGGGCCCCTTCGCAACCGCCTTCGCCTTCTTCTTCGCGGCGGCCTCCGCTCCTGTCGCCGCCAGAGCGGCGCAAACCACGATCACCAGCGCGCGCCAATGTCTTGCAGCCATGCCATTCCCTCCCTGCTATGCCAGACGGGGGAACTCTAGGGCCTGTCTTCAGTTGGGGGATTCCCAAATCAGTGATTGAGTGATTCATGGGTGGTCGGCCTAAGGAGGGGCCGACCGATGCGGCGCTATGCATTGCGGGACGACCAGTGGGATCGGATCAAGGATTTTCTGCCGGGCCGCGAAGGCCATGTCGGAGGCACGGCAGCAGACAATCGCCTGTTCGTCGAGGCTGTTTTGTTTAGATACCGAGCCGGCATTCCTTGGCGTGATCTGCCGGCGCGCTTTGGCGATTGGAAGATCGTCCATCAGCGCTTCAATCGATGGGCGAAGGGCGGTGTTTTCGAGCGTATTTTCAAGCTGTTGGCCAGCGATCGCGATAATGAGTACATGATGATCGACGCCACAATCGTGCGTGCGCACCAGCACAGCGCCGGCGCACGAAAAAAAACGGCGCGCAAGCGATCGGCCGATCCCGCGGTGGATTGACCACCAAAATTCACGCGCTCGTCGATGCTCTCGGCAATCCCGTCGAATTGATGCTCACGCCAGGACAGGCCAATGACCTCATTTGCGCACAGCCGTTGCTCGAGGAGTCCGATCCAGAGGCTCTGATCGGCGACACCGCATACGACGCCGATGTCTTCATCGAGGCTCTTGCCGAGCGGCAAATCACCCCGGTGATTCCTTCACATCCCCGCCGCAAGAAACCACGGCCCTGCGATTTTGCCCTCTACTGCGAGCGCAATCTCGTCGAGCGCTTCTTCAACAAACTCAAGCACTTTCGCGCTATTGCCACGCGCTATGACAAACTCGCCAGAAATTTCCTCGCCGGCGTCCAGCTTGCCTCGGCTATCATTCTCCTCAACTGAGGACAGGCCCTAGTGGCGGCACGACAATATCTCAACGCGATTGGCCGGGATTGCGCCAAAATCTGCCGGCGAAGGGCAGCTTCCCTCCGGCGAGGCAAGCTCACCGTTCGCCACGCCTGCGCGGTGTCCGGAATTGCATGGCTGGTTCGGCCGCAACATCCGCGACATGGCCGTCAGAACGGAATCTCGTCGTCCATATCGGCGCGTTTGCCGGCACCAGCCAGGGCCGGCTTCCTTTCGCGCGTCGACGGTCCGGCCGCGCCAAAGTCGCCGGTGTCCTCGGCGCCGACCTCACCACCGCCCACACGGTCGAGCATGGTGAGCTGCGCATTGAAACCTTGGAGCACCACCTCGGTGGTGTACTTGTCCTGGCCGGATTGATCCTGCCATTTGCGCGTCTGCAACGAGCCTTCGAGATAGACCTTCGAGCCTTTCTTCAAGTATTGCTCGGCGATCCGGCAAAGCGGCTCGTTGAAGATCACCACGCGATGCCATTCGGTCTTCTCGCGCCGCTCGCCGGTCGCCTTGTCGCGCCAGCTCTCCGAGGTCGCCACACTCAGATTCGCAATCGGCCGGCCATCTTGCGTGCGCCGGATCTCGGGATCTCTGCCGAGATTGCCGATAAGGATCACCTTGTTCACGCTACCGGCCATAATGCTCTCCTGCTGTTGTTGCCGTCACCCTAATCCCAAGCCCCGCGCGGAGTCGCTGCTCGCCTCCGGCACATCATCCTTTTCCACAGCGCCGCACGCGATGTTCTCTGTTTGTTCTAGCAGCCAATAGCGGCAAATGCAATGCTTTCGGCGCTGCTCCTGGCTTCAGATGCCCGCGGCTGAGCCCGGCGGCGGCGGGGCCGCGCGCCGCTGCAGCCACAGAAATATGAAACCCACGACCGGAACCAAGATATCGCTGTAAAAAATGACCCCGGCATTGCCGGGGGCGAAATTGCGCGCGGTGATCATCTGATAGACGTGGCCGCCGGCCGCGCCCCACAGAAAACAGGCCGGTGCTACGATGGCCGCGAACCGCATGTCGAAGCTGCCCCTGAAGGCCAGGAACCCCACTACGGCGAAACCGAGACTGGCGAAGCCCACCTCCAGTTGGAAGGGACTGTCCGCCCATCCGATGAAGCCGGCGGCCATTTTGCCGAAAAACACGTGCAGGACGAAATTGTAGAGGTTCGCCAATCCGATCGAGAACAGGAGAAAATAGGAGAACAGCGCTTCGACGACCACGGCAGAGGTGCGCGGCCGGTGCGTATGCCAGAGCGCGACGGCGGAGGCGAGCAGACCCAACACGAAGAAGGTGAGCGTGAAGTTCCCAAGCACGAACGCGATCACGCCTCGCATTGATGCTCCTCCTGACCTAGGTTCCGACCCGTGGGCGTGAAGCTGTCACCCGGCCGGACGTGTTGTCCACAGGCGCGCAGTCGGAATAGCGACCGTTCCCCCGGCGGGCTGGCGAAAGGCCCTCGTTCTCACTACGTTCCTTGCAGTCCGCGCGCAGCTGCGTGGGGCTTTCTCGATCTCGCCGAGCTGATCGCGCCGACGGACCCGATGACCGACCCGTTCGACAAGAACCGCCCTCGCCGCCCGGGATTGCCCGAAGGCGCGCGCGTGATCGCCATCCGCGGGGCGCGCGAGCACAATCTCAAGAATATCGATCTCGAAATCCCGCGCGACCAGCTCGTGGTGTTCACGGGCCTTTCGGGCTCGGGCAAATCCTCGCTGGCCTTCGATACCATCTACGCGGAGGGCCAACGCCGTTACGTCGAATCGCTCTCCGCCTATGCCCGCCAGTTCCTGGAGATGATGCAGAAGCCGGACGTCGACCAGATCGACGGCCTCTCCCCCGCCATCTCGATCGAGCAGAAAACCACCTCGCGCAACCCGCGCTCGACGGTGGGGACCGTCACCGAGATCTACGACTACATGCGGCTCCTCTGGGCGCGCGTCGGCGTGCCCTATTCGCCGGCGACCGGGCTGCCGATCGAAAGCCAGACGATCTCGCAGATGGTCGATCGGGTGATGACGCTGCCGGAGGGCACGCGGCTCTACCTGCTCGCGCCCGTCGTGCGCGGGCGCAAGGGCGAGTACCGCAAGGAGCTCGCCGACTACCTCAAGCGCGGATTCCAGCGGGTCAAGGTCGACGGCGCCTTCTACGAGATCGCGAACGCGCCGGCGCTCGACAAGAAATTCAAGCACGACATCGACGTGGTGGTGGACCGCGTCGTGGTGCGGCCCGATCTCGCGAGCCGGCTGGCGGACTCCCTGGAAACCGCGCTCAAGCTCGCCGACGGCCTCGCGGTGGTGGAATTCGCGGATCCGCCCGTGCCTGCTGACGGCGGGGCCGGGAAGAAAGCCGCCAAAATCCACGATCAAAGCGGCCCCGAGCGCATGGTTTTCTCGGAGAGGTTTGCCTGCCCGGTGTCGGGTTTCAGCATCCCCGAGATCGAGCCGCGGCTGTTCTCGTTCAACAACCCGTTCGGCGCCTGTCCGGCCTGCGGCGGGCTCGGCGTCGAGCAGCGTATCGACGCCGACCTCGTCATTCCCGACAAGGACCGGACCTTGCGCGGCGGCGCGATCGCGCCGTGGGCGAAGTCATCGAGCCCCTATTACGTCCAGACCCTGCAGGCGCTCGGCAAGCACTACAAGTTCACGTTGGACACGAAATGGAAGGACCTGCCGAAGAGGACGCAGGATGCCATTCTGCACGGCTCGGGCGAGGACGCGATCCGCTTCGTCTACGACGACGGGCTGCGCTCCTACCAGACGACGAAACCGTTCGAGGGGGTGGTCACCAATCTGGAGCGGCGCTGGCGCGAGACCGAGAGCGACTGGGCGCGCGAGGAGATGGCGAAATATTTCACCGACATCCCCTGCGCCGCCTGCAAAGGTCATCGGCTCAAGCCCGAGGCGCTGTGCGTCAAGGTCGGCGGACTCCACATCGGCGAAGTCGCCGAGATGTCGGTCAAACGCGCCGGGGAATGGTTCACGGAGCTGCCGAACGCGCTGAGCGCCAAGCAGAACGAGATCGCGGTGCGCGTACTCAAGGAAATCCGCGAGCGGCTGCGGTTTCTCGTCGATGTCGGGCTCGACTATCTCACGCTCTCGCGCGCCTCCGGCACGCTCTCGGGCGGCGAGAGCCAGCGCATCCGGCTCGCCTCGCAGATCGGCTCCGGGCTCACCGGCGTGCTCTACGTGCTCGACGAGCCGTCGATCGGGTTGCATCAGCGTGACAATGCGCGGCTCCTGGAAACGCTGAAACGGCTGCGCGACCTCGGCAATACCGTGATCGTGGTCGAGCACGACGAGGACGCCATTCGCACCGCCGACCACGTGCTCGACATCGGCCCCGGCGCCGGCATCCACGGCGGCCACGTCGTGGCGCAGGGAACAGTCGACGACCTTGTCGCCACGGCCGCCTCCCTCACCGGCAAGTATCTCTCGGGCGAGCTGATCGTTCCGGTTCCCGACCGCCGCCCGAAGAATCCCGCCCGGCTGCTGACGCTCGTCAACGCCCGCGGCAACAACCTCAAACACGTCACCGCCGACATCCCGCTGGGTCTGTTCACCTGCGTCACCGGCGTGTCCGGCGGCGGCAAGTCGACGCTCCTGGTCGACACGCTCTACAAGGCGATCGCGCGCAAGCTCAACGGCGCCTCCGAGGCGCCTGCCGCGCACGACCGCATCGAGGGCCTCGAGCACCTCGACAAGGTGATCGACATCGACCAGTCGCCGATCGGGAGGACCCCGCGCAGCAATCCTGCGACCTATACCGGCGCGTTCACGCCGATCCGAGAATGGTTCGCCGGCCTGCCGGAGGCAAAGGCGCGCGGCTACGAGCCGGGCCGCTTCTCCTTCAACGTCAAGGGCGGGCGCTGCGAGGCCTGCCAGGGCGACGGCGTGATCAAGATCGAGATGCACTTCCTGCCCGACGTCTACGTCACCTGCGACGTCTGCAAGGGCAAGCGCTACAACCGCGAGACGCTCGAGGTGCTGTTCAAGGGCAAGTCGATCGCCGACGTGCTCGACATGACGGTCGAGGAGGCGCTCGACTTCTTCAAGGCGGTGCCGCGCGTGCGCGGCGTGCTCGAGCTCCTGCACCGGGTCGGGCTCGACTACATCCATGTCGGCCAGCAGGCCACCACGCTCTCCGGCGGCGAGGCGCAGCGCGTCAAGCTCGCCAAGGAGCTCTCCAAGCGCGCCACCGGTCGCACCTTGTACATCCTCGACGAGCCGACCACAGGATTGCATTTCCACGACGTGGCGAAGCTGCTCGAGGTGCTGCACGAGCTGGTCGAGCAGGGCAACACTGTGGTCGTGATCGAGCACAATCTCGAAGTGATCAAGACCGCCGACTGGATCATCGACCTCGGCCCGGAGGGCGGCGACGGCGGCGGCGAGATCGTGGCCGCCGGCACGCCGGAGGACATCGCCAAGGCCGGGCGCAGCTATACCGGAGCGTTCCTGGCGCCGGTGCTGAAGCGGCGCGAAGCGAGGCGCAGGCGCACCGAAGCCGCGGAGTAGCCGCTGGAATGAACGGCAAGCTGTGCTAGGTTTGCTCCGGGGGAAACTGGGGCCGCCGCCTGCATGACCGCCGACTTGACCAAGGAAGAATTCGCCGAGCTCGAAGCCCGCGTGCGCGTCATCGACCGGGAGGTCGAGGGCGAAAAGCTGGTCACGCGCCACATCCTCGAGCAGACCCGACGCAACGGCGACGAGCTGGCAGCGATCAAGTCCCGCCTCGATCGCGTCGAGGAGAGGCTCGACGGCGTCGATCTGAAAGGCCTGGTGCGCAAGGTCGACGGGCTCGATCGCAAGGTCGACGATTTGACCAGAAGCTTCGCGAATATCGTCGGCGAAGTCATGCGGGAGGTCCTGCGCGAGCGCAACGGCCAGGGCTGAATCTGCTTCAAATGCGCCGCTGATGCAGTCAAATCCGCGGCAGCGGCCGCTTCGCTTTCGCGGTGGAGGGCACCTTCACCAAGGCCTCGCCGTCGAGCACGATCTCGTCGCCGACCTTGCAGGTGCAGGTGAGCCGCGCGCGCTGGCGCTCGGGAATGAGTTCCGCCACCGCCACCGTCACGTCCACGCGGTCGCCGATCTTGACCGGCGCGCGGAAATTGAGCGTCTGCGAGATGTAGACGGCGCCCGGGCCGGGCAGCCGCGTGCCCAGCACCGCCGAGATCAGGCTCGCGGTGTAGAGGCCGTGCGCGATCCTTTTCCCGAACTGGGTCTTGGCGGCGAAATGCTCGGAGAGGTGGATGGGATTGCGGTCGCCGGTCAGCTGGGCAAATCCCACCACGTCGGAGGATGCGATGGTCTTTGACAGGGTCTCGGCCATGCCGACCGAGAGGTCTTCGAAATAAAGGATGCGCAGCGTCAGGACCATCGAAGCCAAGCGTAGCCCGGATTTCGCGGATGCTCCATCCGAGCTATGTGCCCTTCCTATTACTTCTCTCCGAGCCATGCGTTGGGCAGGAAGTAGATCACCGCAACGGTGAACGCGAGCGCCAGCGTAATCGCGGGATGTACGTAGGCGAGCGGAATGGAAATGGCATAGAGCGTGAGCGAGACGTAGTTCTTGCGCATCGCCCGCTTGGTCAGCCGCGCGAAACTCGCCTCGTCCGTCAATTGCGTCATCACGCACCAGCGCACGGGAACGAATGCCAGGCCGGCGAGCAGCAACGTCGCCACGTACAGCGCGGTCGGGAACGGGGCAAAATCGTTTTCGCCCATAAAGGCGGTCGCGAAGGGAATGAGCGACAGGCAGAACAGCAATGCGTTGTTGCTCCACAGCAGTCCGGTGCTGGCATGGTGCGCAAGATGCAAGAGGCTGTGGTGATTCACCCAGTAGATCGCGACGACCAGAAAGCTCAGAAGATAGCTCAGGAACACGGGCCAGACGGCGAGCAGCGCCGGCGCGTCGGCCCCGTGCGGCACCTTCAGCTCCAACACCATGATGGTGATGATGATGGCGATGACGCCATCGGAAAAAGCCTCGAGCCGCGCTTTGCTCATGGGCTGCTTGGGCATGCCGCGATCGTGCGGCAAGCCCGCGCAGGGGGCAAGAGATCACCGCGCAGCGGCGCTGCAGCCGCCTATCCCGAACGGTACCGGCGTCGCTCCCGGCAACGCCGACTTCTAGCTTGTGCCCGCGCCACGCGTACGCGCGCGGCACGTTCGGCGCCGTTGCCTACGTCGCGGCCGGCTCACGCCGCGGCGAGCGCCTTATCCTGCGCCTCGGCACGCTGCAGCGCTGGCCGCTGCGCCAGTCGGCCGACATAGGGCATGAATTCGGGGCGCTCGGGTAGAAGCTTGAACATCATTCCCCAGCGCAGGGTGGAGCCGATGATCACGTCGGCGGCGGTGAACTGCTCGCCCATGAGGTGGGCTCCCTTGGCGACCGCCTTGGCGACGACGTCCACCACCGTGTCGAAATCGCCGTAGCCCAGCATGCCGCGCCGCGGCTCTTCCTTGCGCGGGAAGGCGCGATCCGTCATCGCCGGCTCGATGCAGCTCGGACCGAAGAACAGCCACTTGAGATAGATGCCGCGGCGGGGATCGCCGATCGGCACGTTGAGCCTGGCGCGCGGAAATTCGTCGGCGAGATAGGCACAGATCGCCGCCGCCTCGGTGATCACCACGTCGCCGTGCTTGAGCGCCGGCACCTTGCCCATCGGGTTCACGGCGAGGTAATCGGGTGCGCGGTTGTCGCCCTTGCTCAAGCTCAGCAGATGGATGTCGTAGGGCTCGCCCACCTCTTCCAGCATCCAACGCGTGATCGAGGAGCGCGACGGGGCGGCGTGATAGAGCGTAAGCTTCGCCATGCGGGACTCCGTTGTTGGATGATGGCGAGCGATAGCTCAGAATAATGTCGGTTCTGCGAAATTGCGCCGCGGGGGGGTGCGCCCACAAGACGAGCGTGAGATGCGCGACGCCAGAAACGCACGGGCCGCAATCATGATCTTGTCCTGTCTTCTCGGCGCGACGCCGGTCGCCGCGGAGCCGATCCCGATCGCAAACGGCCGGCAGACGATTGACGTCGACGGCACGCGCCTCGTGCTCTTCACCTACCGGCCGTCGTGCCCGGACCCCTCGTTGCTGCTGGTCTTTCACGGCGTCTCCCGCAACGCCGCCGCGTACCGTGACGACGCCCGTGTGCTCGCGGACCGCGATTGCCTGCTGGTGGTCGCGCCGCTGTTCGATAAGCGCGCCTTTCCCCCCTGGCGCTACCAGCGCGGCGGCATCGTCAAGGACGGAACGGTCCAGAGCCCGGACCAGTGGACCGGCGGGCTGGTACCGGCGCTCGTCGATCGCGTGCGCCGGCAGGAGGGCAAGCCCCTCCCCTATTCGCTTCTCGGTCACTCGGCCGGCGCCCAGTTCCTCGATCGCCTCGCCGCCTTCGTCGCGACCGAGGCGGGGCGTATCGTCGTCGCCAATCCCGGAAGCTATGTGTTTCCGAGCCTGGAGACCGCCGCGCCCTATGGCCTTGGCAAGGTCTACGCGGACACCGACGGCGAGGCCGCGTTGCGGCGCTATCTGGCGCAGCCGCTCACCGTCTATCTGGGCAACGGCGACACCCGCGAAAACGAGAGGGATGACAGCCCCGACGCGCAAGCGCAAGGCGCATCCCGCCATCAGCGCGGAGTGAACGCGTTCAACGCGGGAAGAGCATTGGCGCAGACCCGCGGCTGGACTTTCAAATGGCGACTGATCGAATTGCCCGGCGTCGGCCACAACGCGAGAAGGATGTTCGCCGCACCACAGGCGTCGGCTGCCCTGTCCCCGTGATCGCCAGCGGCGGACAGGCCGAGCGCGTTCCTACAACGGCGCAACCGACACCCGGCATCTGCGCTTTCGCGCCGAATCCGCGGCGAACGACCGCGGGTTCGCTATTGCCCGTGCTGCGCGAGCTCCTTCTCGCCCAACTTCCAATCCTGCCAGAGCTCCGCCACCGCCAGCAGCGCCACCAGCGCGCCGAGGGCAAAATGCCAATACCGGAGCGTTCCGGCGTCGCCATAGCCGAAGACGAACGGCGACACGATCAACCACAGCCCGCACGCGATTTCGCCAACCTCTTCCCAACGTTGCAGGCCGGCGAGCTCCAATGCCGCAAGCCCGATCACGAGCGCTCCGACGATGACCGCGTTCCAGTTCACGGCTACATCGCCCTGCTCGCTGGCGAGCCAAGGCGATATTCCGATCAGCACGCCGAGCACCATGCTGACCCAGTCTTCCCAAGTGCGGTGAACGCCGAATATGTCTGCCATGGATTCCTCCCGAGCAAAGAGGCACCCTCAGCGGCAGTCCTCATGCCCACGCAGTCCGACCGGCGGGCAGGCCAACCAAGCCGTATTGGGGCGCTATTAGACTAAAGTAGGGGGCGGGCCGGGCCGTTGGCAATCCCAGGGTCCGGGCGGATGGAATTCGTGAGGCTTGGAAACAACTTAGGTCGTCGCCAGCAAATCGACGTGTTTTCCGGCCACACCCGAAGCGCAGCACCCGGCAGGACGATCATGCGATTCGCAACGGTGGCTTCGATCCTGTTCCTGTTGGCCGGCTCGGCTCCGGGCGCCGGCAGTGAGATCGAGGGCATCGTCGCCCGCGAGGTCGCGTCGATCGTGCCGTCCGACGGCGCCGGCGGCGTTGCGGTGGCGCTGCGCGTCGACGGCAGGACCTCGTTCCTCAATTACGGCCGGGCGGATCGCGCCGGCGAACGACCGATCACCGCCGATACGCTGTTCAATCTCGCCTCGCTGCGCAAACTGTTCGAGACGACGTTGCTGGCGCAGGCGGTGCGGAAAGGCGAACTCAGGCTCGACGATCCGGCCGCCAAATACGTCACTGAGCTGCAGCAAGGCGGCGACATCCGCCGCGTCACCCTCGGTCAGCTCGCGACGCACACATCCGGCCTGCTGCTGCCGCAGGATCACCCGCCCTGGCCGGACTGGGGTTACACGCTGCCCGAATTCATCCGCACGCTGAACGCCTGGACCGCGGAGAAGGCTCCCGGTCGGCAGCATCTCTACACCCATGCGGGCTTCATCCTGCTGCAGCTCGCGCTCGAGCGCCGATACGGCGCGCCGATCGACGAGTTGATCGAGCGGCATTTGCTGCAGCCGCTGGGCATGACCTCAACGGTGTTGGCGCGTGGCGACGACGGTCCGCGCGGATCCCTTCCGGACGAGCTCAAAGGCCGCGCAGTGCAGGGCTACAGCGACAGCAGCGAACCGATCGGCGCTCCCGGGGATCAGACCGGCTATTACCACTGGGCGGGTACAGGCCAGATGTACTCCTCGGCGCGCGACATGGCGATCTTTCTCGCCGCGAACCTCAGCGAATTGCCGGTCGAGCGGTCGCTGCGCGAGGCGATGGCGTTGGCGCACCACGGCGTTCTGCGCATCGGCCCACACAACCGGCAGGCCTTGGCTTGGGAAACGATCTCGGGCGGAGCACCGACCATCGTCGAAAAATACGGCGGCCTCAACAATGCGTCGGCCTATATCGGGATGGTGCCGAGCCGGAAGCTCGGCATCGTGATCCTCGGCAACCGGGGCAACCAATATCCCAACGAAGCCGGCCGGCGGGTTCTGCTCGAACTCGCCGCCCGCGAAGGCTCGCAGCAACACGCCGGATCGCACTGACGAGCAGGCAGGCCGGCACCGCCCTCATCGCGGCGCGTCCGGATGCGGCGGCTCTTGCTCGAGGACGCGCAACCTGCGCACGGTCAGCTCGTCGACCTCGAGCGCGTGAAAGCGCGCCCTCTTCACCGTGAAGCGGCCGACCGCGAGTCGGCCGATCGCCAGCGCGCCGACCGCAAGCGCGCCGAAGGCAGCGGCGCCGATCGCAAGCGCGATCATGCTGGTGGCAGGAGTGGCTTCAGGCCGGCGAATGATCCCACGCGGCATCGGCGACCTCCGTCAGGCCATGCTTGCGGCATTAGGCCGTTGCACTTCCGGTTTGTCCATCGGTGCAGTCATGTATCATCCCGGTGCAAGAAAAACGCTCCCCAAGGAGATATCAGAACGGCGGCGAGGTGATCGACTTGGCGCCTGAGCAGCTCAAGCCGTTCATCGCGTCCGAATGCGCCAAATGGCTCAAGATCATCCGGGAAGCCCGTATACGACTTGATTGAGCCGGCTTGCGGGGGGCGGGGCGCCCCCGCTACCGGGGTTGTACCGGAGGAATTCGTTGTTGTAGCGTTGGAGCGCCCCCGAGGTCGCGGCAGCGACGTGACCCGCACGGAACTGGCGTCGCGGCCCGTGGTTTCGCGGGAGGTATGACGATGGCGCAGCTACATGTTCTCATGGGCGGGGAGTCGATGCGCGCCCGGCCGGTGGTTCGCAAAATCGCCTTGGCCGATCTCAGGGACGCGCTCAAACGGGGCGTCGACGACTTTTCGGCGATGCCGACATATGCCGTGCTCCTTTGCCTCATCTATCCGATCGTCGGGTTGATCCTGGCCCGGTTGACCTTGGGCTACGCCATCCTGCCACTCTTGTTTCCGCTCGCCGCCGGGTTTGCGCTGGTCGGGCCGTTCGCAGCCATCGGGTATTATGAGCTGAGCCGGCGCCGCGAGCAGGGTCTTGCCGTTTCGTGGCAAGATGCCTTCGATGTGCTGCACTCGCCGTCGCGCGGCGCGATCGCGGTGCTGGCGCTGATGCTGCTGGTAATCTTCGCGGCCTGGATTGCGGCCGCGCAGGCGATCTACATTGCGTATTTCGGCTACGAGCCGGCGGCCGAGATCCCGCATTTCTTCCGACAGGTCTTCACCACGCCCGCCGGCTGGAGGCTCATCGTCGTCGGCAACCTGGTGGGATTCCTGTTCGCCGTCATGGTCTTGATCATCAGCGTCATCTCGTTTCCGCTGCTGCTCGACCGCGACGTCGGCGCGGTCGAAGCGGTGCTGACCTCGTTGCGCGTGGTCGCCGTCAATCCACTGATCATGGCGGTGTGGGGGTTGATCGTGGCCGCCCTCCTGTTGATCGGCTCGTTGCCGTTGTTCTTCGGCCTGGCGGTGGTCGTGCCCGTGCTGGGACATTCGACCTGGCATCTCTATCGCAAGGTGGTCGAGCCGGATCCTAGACCTCGCCAGGAACTCCCGCGTCCCCCGACCAGGCGTCATTATGCCGCGCAGTTTCCGGCCTCTCTCTTCGCCGGCGAGGACGAGCCGAATGTGGACGATCGTGGCGACGGCGCCGACCGAAAGGGCTGAGCGGTCGCCGCGCGCCGACACGCGATATTCGCACACGATGGGACGGCCCCGAAATCGGCCGCGGCTAACAAGCGAGAGCGCACGGGCAAGACCTCATGCGTTAAGGGGGGCGTCCGCTCCGGCCAGCTCGCGCATCTGGGTCACGCGCCGCGGCAGGTTGCTCCCCGCCTCCAGCTCATAGCCGACGGCTCGCAGCGTTCCGTTCGCCGCGCACATCTCCACGGCGATGCGGGTGAAGGGATTGAGCACCGGCGGCGTCACCCACGCCAAACGGGCGTGCGCGAAGGAGTGCGGCCAGGTTGAAAGCGCCTCGCGCCGGGCGCGGCTGCGCGCGGCGGCCTCGTCCGACGAGACGGTAAGCAACAGTGTGGTGCAGACCCGTGCCTCCCACGGCAGGGTGCCGTGCAACCAATCATTGGCGCTCGATGTGTCCTCGGTGCGGGTGGCGAAAGCGTCCTCGGTTCGCTCGATCACGCAGCGCTCGCCGCGCTCGCATCCGATCAGCGTGAAGATGACCGGACGGGCGACCGGCACGGTCTCCAGCCGGTGTCTGGCCTCGCCGAAATCGCGGCAGGTCTCGAACACCTCGCGTAGCAGATGGTCGGGCGGGCAGAAGCGGATCGGCCACGCCTGCACCGCGTTCAGCGCGAGGTCGTAGGGTCGCAGCCACGGCTTGCGCGTCCGGCGCCAGAGCGGAGCCTGGTTGATCACGGCGGCGAAGCGCCCGGGCGCCGAGGCGGTCAACGCCCCGGCATAGCCGGGCCAGGTGACGTTGACGAATTCCCCCGCGCTGCCGCGCATGCGCGCGATCTCGATATGGCGGCCGAGGCCGGGAAATGGCCAATCCAGCGTCCGCGCGAGCCAGGGCCCCCCATCCTCGTCGCGAGCGGCGGTGGTGCAGCCCCACTCGTACGAGCTGTTGAGAAACCAGATGCCGGGAAAGGCGAGGGTCGCGGCAATCGCCTCGACGTCCTTGACGTAGGGCGAGCGCGACCGCCGCAGCCAGCGGCGGGCGAATACGTCCATGGCGGGAAGCAGCGGCCGAACGGATCGCGGCAACCAGGTCACGCAATCGTCCCGCAACGCGAGCGCGCGAGCGCGGCCCTCGGCGGCGTGGCGCACGGCGCCGCCGTCGCGTACGTCCACCACGGGAATGGAAACCAGATCGGGCATCGCCGCATTCATTGCGCCCGACGCTTACGACAGATCACACCTCGAGGCCAGATGCCTGCAGCCGCGATGCGAATGGGCTCGGGCCGGCTCGCGTGCGCCAGCTTGCCGTCGCGTGGTGCCACGAGCTCGGCGTGCAGGCGGGGCGCGACCGGGTGACGCGGCGGCGTCGGAATTGATCGTTGGCCGCGCCCGCGACATTCTTTAAAGTCTTCCGGGGGGTGTCCGTGAATATTTCGCGTGGAGGGGCAAGAGTGATCAAGGTGGCAGCCGGCGTGCTGGGCGTTGTCGCGGTTACAACCCTGGCAACGCTGGTATTCGGCGAGGGAGAAGAAGACTTTCCGCTGGTCGGCACCTACACTGAAAATCAGGCTTGCAAGGGCAACGGTTCGGACGTCGGCGTGTCGCGCGTGAAGATCACGCCGCGGGACATCAACTCGGTGTTCGGTCTCTGCACGATCCTGAACAAAAAGCGAGACGGCGCGACCTTCGCGGTCCACGTCGAATGCAAGGGCCCCGGCGGAAGCCAAATGGTGGGCGACGTCAACTTCACCCTGCGCGACGACAAGACCATCGATTTCTCGGACCAGGACCAGACCTACAAAGCCGTGCTCTACCGCTGCCCGGATTGAGCGCGCAGCGCGATCTTCGCTTCGATCCGAGTGCTCGGTGATAGCCCATGTCCCGCTCCGCTGGGGTGTTTTTCGCGCGAGCGGGTGGACGGGCGGCGTGTATAATCGCGCCGGCGGCACCGCCACGGCATCGGAGGTCAAGCATCAGGGTGACGGCATGACGTATGAAGGTATGCTTGCGGAGACGGTCGCCTTTCGCGGCCACAAGGGCGACATCGGAGAAGCCTATTACGCGCGCCCACTCGGCGGCGGGCCATGGCCCGGCGTGGTCCTCATCCATCATATGCCCGGCTGGGACGAATGGATCAAAGAGGCAACGCGCAAGCTCGCCCATCACGGATTGGCGACCATTTCCCCTCACCTTTACTTTCGCGAAGGGCCGGGCAGTCCCGACGACGTCGGCGCGCGCGTGCGCGCGGCCGGCGGTGTCGCGGACGAGCAGGTGATGGGCGACGTCGCCGGCGCCATGGAATTTCTGCGCGCGCAGCCCTATGCCACCGGCAAAGTCGGCGTGATCGGCTTCTGCTCGGGCGGGCGCCACACTTATCTGGCGGCCTGCTCGCTTGCCGGCATCGATGCGGCAGTCGATTGCTGGGGCGGCAATGTCATCGTCGATGACCCCAAAAACCTCAACGCCAAGCGGCCGGTAGCGCCGATAGATCTCACGGAGAAGATCCGCTGTCCCCTGCTTGGCCTGTTCGGCAACGACGACGAGAACCCCAACCGCGATCAGGTAAACCGGACCGAAGCGCTCCTCAAGAAACTCGGCAAGAGCTACGAGTTCCACCGCTACGACGGCGCCGGCCACGCCTTCTTCAACGCCTCGCGTCCCGCCTATCGGGCGGAGCAGGCGCTCGACGGCTGGAGCAAGGTGTTCGCGTTCTTCCACAAGCATCTCGCCGCGCCGGCAACTGCCCGCGCCGCCTGAACCAGGTTCCTGTTTTGCGCATGTTCTCTCGGAGGCAATCATCATGTGCTCTTACATCGTCGAGAAGGCCAAGCTCTTCGGCAGCGCCAAGGGTCCCAACGGCTGGATGCGGATCGACACCGCCAACGTCTACTACGATCACCCCTTCCATGCGCCGCTCGACCACGCGCTCGGTATCGACTTCATCAACGAGGCGACAGGCGGGCGCGAGCGCGTCGCGGTGGAATTGAGCGCGGAAGTCCGCGCGCGAGCTGGTTCAGAAAATCCTCGCCGCCCTGGACAGCGGCGAGATCGCGCACCGCGCGACGGTTCACCACGGGCACGCGGCGGCGGCAGCGCCGACCGTCGCGGAGGCCGCATCATGAGCGTCATCACTCGGACGAAGCTGGAGATCGCTCCGCTGACGAGTCACATCGGGGCCGAAATTCGCGGGCTCGACCTGCGCGAACGGCCCGATGACGAGACCGTACGTGCCATCTACCAAGCCTGGCTCGATCATCTCGTCATCGTCTTTCCCGGCCAGAACCTGTCGCAGGAGGATCTGATCCGCGTCACCGGTTATTTCGGCGAGCTCGGTGAGATATCCCGCCCGGCCAAATATTTCCCCAAGGGCTATTCCCGCCTGCTGCCCGGCATCATGCTGATCTCCAACATCCGCGAGAACGGCGAGCCGATCGGCGCGCTGCCGGACGGCGAGATGATGTTCCATCACGACATGATCCACGCCGAAGTGCCGAGCAAGGCGACACTGCTCTACTCCGTCGAGATTCCGTCCGCCGGCGGCAACACGCTGTTCGCGAGCGGCTATGCCGCCTACGACACGCTCGATCCATCGGTCCGCGGCCGGCTCGAGGGCCGCAATGCCATGCACCATTACAACTACGGATCGACGCAGCGAGGCGACAGCCGCGGCACGGTCGCCTTCGCCGAGTGCACGCATCCGGTGTTTCGCACCCACGAGGACACCGGTCGCAAGGCGGTCTACGTCAACCGGCTGATGACCGTCGGCATCGTCGACATGCCGCCGGCCGAGAGCGAGCCGCTGCTCGCGGCCGTGTTCGACCACGCCGAGAAACGGGATTTCGTCTACGAGCACGTCTGGCGCGTGGGCGATCTGCTCTTGTGGGACAACCGCTGCTCGTCGCACGCGCGCACCGATTTCCCCTCGAGCGAGCGCCGGTTGATGCTGCGCACCACCGTCAAGGGGACGGTGCGGCCCTATTGAGAGTCCCGCCTCGCGGTCGCGGCGCGGCCGCGATCCGGATCACGCGCCTGTCGTCGCAACGCGGTTGAGTGCCCGGAGGATGAATGATCGGCTTGTTCGCACGGGGTGCCTGCATGCTTGCCGGCGCACTGGCCGCGACCTCGCCGGCCGCCGCGCAGCACTATCCGAGAAGGCCGATCGAGCTCGTCGTTCCGTTCGTCGTCGGCGGCACCACCGACAACATCGCCCGGCTCATGGCGCAGCGCTTCGGCGAGACCTGGGGCCAGACGGTGGTTGTCAACAATCGCCCGGGCGGCGGCAGCACGATCGGGACCAACATCGTCGCCAAGGCGGCGCCGGACGGTTACACCCTCCTCGTCACCACCATTGCTTTCGCGATCACCGCCGGCCTGCAGAAGCTGCCTTATGATCCGGTCAACGACTTCGCGCCGATCACGGAGCTCGCCTCGCTTCCGTTGATGCTGGTCGTGCATGACTTCGCTGCCGGCGACGAACCTGAAGGAGTTCATCGCGCTAGCGAAAGCGAGGCCGCAGGCATTGGACTACGCCTCCTCGGGAGCGGGCACCTCGCCGCATCTCGCTGCCGAAATGTTCAAGTCCGCCGCCGGCGTTGATCTCGTCCACGTCCCGTACAAGGGCAATGCCGAGGCCATGAACGCGCTCTTGGGCGCCCACGTGAAGATCTACTTCGCGCTGGTGCCGGCGGCACTGCAGCACGTCCGGGCCGGCACCTTGCGCGCGCTCGCGGTCACCACCGAGACCCGGTTGCCTTATCTTCCCGACGTGCCGACCATCGCCGAGCAGGGCTTTCCGGGCTACGAGATCAGCTCCTGGCAGGGCGCCTTCGCTCCGGCTGGCACGCCGAGAGACGTGGTCGCCAAGATCAATGCCGAGCTCGTCCGCATGCTGGGCGAGTCCGCGATTCGCGCGCGCATGTCGCGCGAAGGCGCCGACCCGGTGGGAAGCACGCCGGATGCCTTCGCGCAGCGCGTGAGGGACGAGATCATCAAGTGGGGCAAGGTGATCAGGGCCGCGGGAATCCAGACATCGAATTAGATTCGGTGCTCGTTCCGCCGATGCGTCGCCCACAGAATTGCTACCAGCACCGTATTTGCGGCGGCGAATCCGGTCAGCGTCGCCACGGTGGCAATCGCCCCGGAATGCTCGACCATGAGCGCGCCCGCCGAAGGCGCCAGCGCCTGCACGATCAGGCTCGGCAACGCCAGCCGTCCCATGAGGCTGGCGTAGCGGTCCGGACCGAACAGCGCCAGCGGCAGCGTACCGCGTGCGATCCACATGATGCCGTAACCGGCAGCATAGATCACGACCGCAATGGAGAGGATGGGAAGGGCCGCAAGCAGGAGAGCGAGCCCGCCCGCCATCAACGCGCAGGCTGCGACCAGGGTCCAGATCGGATGGTAGCGCTCGCCGAAAATGCGCTCGATCGCGCGCGCACCGACCTGTGCCGGGCCGAACAGCGTGCCGAGCGCCACCGCCTCGCCGAACGAGGCCCCGCTTGCCTGCAGGAAGATCAAGAGATGCACCACCACGATCGATCCGATGCCGGCGGAGATGGTCAACACCAGCGCAAGCAATACGAACGTCAGGGCTTCGTGCGGCGGTGCGCCCGCGCGCGGCAGCCCGGTTGCCGCGATCCCCGCGAGAGCTTGGCGCGGCGGCAGCGCCGACAATTTCGGCATCACCGCCATCTGCAGCGGCAACGCCACGACAAGATGCAGAGCGGCATAGACGAAGCAGGCTCCACGCCAGCCGACCGTCTCGGCCAGAAACGCGCTCAGCGGCCAGCATACCGTGCTGGCGAAACCGCCGAACAGCGTGAGGTTGGTGATCGGCCTGCGCGCCTCCTTGCCGTAAAGCTTGCCGAGTGCCGCGAACACCGCATCGTAGAGACCGGTTCCCATCCCGGCACCGAGCACGACCCAGGCCATGAGATAGGCCGGCAGCGCCGGAGCCAGCCCGACGCCGGCGAGGCCGGCCGCGTAAAGCAACGAGCTCATCGCGAGCACCGGCCGGCCGCCCTTGCGATCGATGATGGAGCCCACCCGCGGTGCAATCAGCCCGGCGACGAGGAGCCCGATGGAGACGCCGCCGATGATCCAGCCCAGCGACCAGCCGGTTTCCGCGACGATCGGCTCGGCCAGCACGGCGGGAAAATAGAACGAACTGCCCCACCCCAGGATCTGAGCGACGCCGAGCGCGGAGACGACGACCGCCGGCGATCTCATGCGCCGAGCTGGGCGGCCAGATCTTCCAGGCTCTTCGCCGCAATATCCACCGCCGCTTTCGGAGCGGCCTCGCCGGTGCCCGGCCCGCGCTCGTTCGGGCGCGCGATGTGCGCCGTGCGCAACCCACATTTGGCAGCGGCGACGAGATCCCTGGTGTGGGCCGCGACCATCATGCAGTCGGCGGGCAGCAGATCGAGCGCCGCGCAGGCGGCGAGATAGACGCGCGGCTTGGGCTTGTAGTCGCCGGCGGTTTCCGCCCCCAGGATCGCGTCCCAGGGAAAATCATTGCGGCGCGCGAGATCGACCATCAGCGAAATGTTGCCGTTCGACACCGGCGCGAGCAGGCAGCGCCGTCGCAGGCGCGCGAGGCCGGGCGCCGCGTCCGGCCATCCGTCGAGCCGGTGCCATGCCAGGTTCAACTCGCGCGCGACGTCTTCCGAAAGATTGGAAATGCCGAACCGCGGCAGGATACGGTCGAGATTGTGCCGGTGCAGCACGTCGAGCTTGCAGAATGGAATACGGCCGGCGCGCACCTCTTCCATTGCGGGCTGGTATTGGTCGCGCCACGCATCGGCGAAGGCCAACCAGTCGAGCCTGTGACCGCTGGGCGCAAGAGCGGTTTCGGCTTCGCGCGCGACGCCCCCGCGCCAGTCGACCAACGTGCCGAAGACATCGAAGAACAGCGCCGTGACGATCATGGCGTGCTCCGAGTGCCCGTCAGGATCCGGCCGGTGCCATGCCTCTCGACTTGAGCACATCGGCCGCGGCAGGACCCGAGAGCGCCGCGATGAGCGCCTTGGCCGCGTCGGCAGCCCTGGCATTGGCGCCGATGCCGGCCGCGTAGACGGTGTAGTTCTGGATTTCCGCTGGCAGCGGTCCGACCAGCACGACCCCTTTCACCGGCAGGATTTCGCTGATCTGGTGAATACCGAGCTCGGCCTCGCCTCTGGCGATGTGCTCCGCCACCGCGCCGCCCGGGATCAATTTGGCCTTGGGCCTCACCTCGGCGGCGAGCCCGAGCCTGTCGAGCAGGCCGGCGACGTAGATGCCGCTCGAGCCCCCGGCCGCGGGATCGATATAGGCGACCGACCGGGCCGCGAGCAGCGCGCGCTTGAACGCCTCGACCGAGCTGATGTCCGGCTTCGGCGTGCCGTCCCTGACCACGACCCCGACCCCGACGCGCGCGAGATTCACCCGGCTGCCAGCGGCGAACTTCCCCTTGTCGGCAAGGTTGTTGACCGCCGCTGGCGTGAGCACAGCGAGGTCGAAGGCCTCGCCGCCCTCAATTCGCTTCGTCAGCGCGCCGACCGTGGCGTTGTCGAGCGTCACCTTATGGCCGGTCTGCTTCTCGAAATCGGGAATGAGCGCCAGCAGGACCTGCTTGAAGGCTCCGGCGGTCAACACCTTGATCTCCGCCGCTGCTGCGCCGCGCGGCGCACCCGCGGCGATCAGCGCCATCGCAACGCCCAGCAACGTCACCCGCATCTCGTCCTCCCTCGATTTGCGACCCATCTTACAGCAAGTGCCGGCAAGGCGATCATTTTGCCCCGCTTGCAAGAAGGCGCGCATGGCAGCCTGCAAACCTCCAAGAATGTGCTGGTGCCGGCCTACCGCGGCGCCGTCGGCCTAATTCCGCCGCGCAATGGTGCAATGCAATATTCTTGGATGTGTGCTCTGCAGGCGTGTGGTTTATAATTCCAAATCAAGGGGTTGATTCGCCCGGCATGACGGGCGGGGCGGCCTGTCGAACTGACTGAGTCACGAGACCGCGTGCAGGTCGTGGTACCTGCAACCGGCGCAACCGGAAGCCAAGGAGAGTGCGTACTGTAGATTGATCGCCGCGCCGGGACAACGAAAGGGAATATACCCATGTTCCGAAGCCTTGCCCGGCTCGCGCTCGCCTTTGCCATGCTCGCGGTCGTCGTTCCGAATACCTCAGCCCACGACAGCTGGATTTCGCGCGGCGGCCACCGCAACGCGGCCGGCGAATGGTGTTGCGGGGAAGGCGATTGCTTCGTGGTCCCGAAGGAACAGATCATGATGACCGGCGAGGGTTACGTGATCATCCACGGTCCGCTCGCCGGCGTCGGTCCTCAGCAATACGAGGCCATTCCGTTCAGCGAAGCCCAGCCATCGCCCGACGGTGAATTCTGGCGCTGCAAGCGTCCGGACGGTTCGCGCCGGTGCTTCTTCGCGCCGCCGCCATCCACCTGACGGGTCGGCCACCGCTCCTGAGCGGGGCCGGTAAGGTTGCGCCTGGCGGGAATGCCCGGCGCCATTTTTTTGCACGGAACCGCCTCTCCCCCGCGGGGGCTTTGACCCTGCAAGGCACGCGGCGGCGCGAGCGTCCTGCACAAGCCGTGGCAACGCGTCGTATTCGTTCTCAGCTCCGCCGCGCCCATTGATCTGCCCGTGTTGCTCATATTGGTCTGGTACTTACGGCGCGACGTTGGCGCGACGCGCTCAGGAACATTCGCTTCCGGCTTCCCGTTACGTCAACGGCTGCGGGGCCACAATGGAGGCGAAGATGAAGATATCCGGCAAACGCGTAGCGATCCTTGCAACCCACGGCTTCGAGCAGGCCGAACTCGAGGTTCCGCTGAAGAAGCTGAGGGACGCGGGCGCCACCGTCCACGTCGTGTCGCCCGAGAAGGGCGAGATCAAGGGTTGGGAAGTGAAGGACTGGGGTCGTCCGGTCAAGGTCGACCGCAATCTCGCCGAGGTGTCGGCCACCAACTACGACGCCATCGTGCTGCCCGGCGGGCAGATCAATCCCGACCTGCTGCGCATCAACGACAAGGCACTGCAATTCATCCGCGCGTTCTTCGATCAGAAAAAAGTGGTGGCGGCGATTTGTCATGCGCCCTGGTTGCTGATCGAGACCGGCACCATCAAGGGCCGCAAGGCCACCTCGTACCGCTCGATCAAGACCGACGTGATCAATGCCGGCGCCAAGTGGGAGGATGCTCCGGTCGTGACCGACCAAGGCATCATAACCTCGCGCCAGCCCAGTGATCTCGACGCCTTCTGTGCGAAGGTCATCGAAGAGATCGCCGAAGGCCGCCACGCCCAGCGCCACGCCGCGGCATAGCTATGCCCCGCACCCAGCGGCGCGCCGCCGCACGTCCGGCGGCTCGCGGACGCGAGGTGGCCGCCGTAGGTGGCGCGTGATACCCAGGGTCGATGTCGGCCCTGGTTCTTCCGCTCGCCGAAATCGCGGCCCACCTGCCCGCGCGTGGTGCGCTGATCGGGATCGACCTCGGCACCAAGACTATCGGCGTCGCGTCGAGCGATCCCGACCGCCGGCTCGCGACCGGCGTCGACACCATCGCGCGCAAGAATTTTACCGGCGACGCTGCGCGGCTGCTGGCATTCGCCGCCGAGCGCAACGCGGTCGGATTCGTGCTCGGCCTGCCCGTCAATATGGACGGGAGCGAGGGGCCGCGCGCGCAATCGACCCGCGCCTTCGCCCGCAACCTGGCGCGGCTGACAATACTTCCAATAGCGCTGTGGGATGAGCGCCTCTCAACCGTCGCGGTCGAGCGCGAGTTGATCGCTGCCGACGCACCCCGCGCGCGGCGCGCCGCCGTGATCGATCAACACGCCGCAGCGTTCATCCTGCAGGGTGCGCTCGACCGCCTCGCGCGCGACACCCGGCCGCGCTGAGGTCGAGACGGCAGCGACGGCTCCGCCCTGCCGGATTGATCGGGCAAACGCCGGCTTGCGAGAAAGGTCACCCGCGGTCGATGCTGATCGATCCCGCGGGTGACGCAGTAAGGCCGTTGCCCTAGCGGATTTGCGCCGGCTAGCACCGGTTCTGCATGCGCTGGGTGGGATAGCAGGGATTGGCCGGAGCGGTGCCGGGCCATCCGGGCTGCCAGCCGAGATCGCGGTAGGAATACGGCACGCCGCCGGTGTCATATCCGGCCGGATAATCCCAAGAGCGATAGCCGTATCCCGGGGCATAGGCATAGGCACCGTAATAGGGTTCGACGACGACCTGCGCCGACGACGGCACCGCAGCGACGGCCAGTACCCCGGCAAGCCCGCAGCCGATCACCGCTGTCCTGAACATATTCGCCATTGCTGGCTCCTTTTTTTGCGTGGATCCCAGCCGTGGCTACTCAACACGCCGTCGTCAGCGTCAGTTCCGGCGCTCGTGCTGCGGTGCGGTAAATCCTCCTTCACAAAAGTGTGTGATCGCAACCGGCCACGCTGATGGCGTCTCGGCTGGAACAGCGGCGATTACGCCGACGGCAGTGCGCGTTCGAGGACGAGGCGCGCATGCGCGGGAGCCAGGGCGGCCGTGCTGGCGTACATCGCCCCGTGGCCGTCAGCGAGCCGCGTGCGGGCAAAAAGCTCTGCAACCTCCGGCGCCGACGTCTGGCGCAACGCGGTCGCGGCCGCCAGCAATGCGAGGCGGCCGACCGCAGCGCGCGCCCGCGCCTGCGCATCGTCCGCCGACAATGCGGCCGCAACGAACTCCGCGGTCGTGCGCGCCCCCGGCAGATCGCCGGCTTCGGCGGCGAGCGCATCCAGCACGGCATGCGCCGCGTCGCCCTCGTGAGCGAGCGCGCGCAGCACGTCGAGGCACATCACGTTGCCCGAGCCCTCCCAGATCGCGTTGACCGGCGCCTCGCGGTAGAGCCGCGGCAGTACGCTCTCCTCCACATAACCGTTGCCGCCGAGGCACTCCATGGCCTCGTCGATGAAGAGCGGCGCGGTCTTGCAGACCCAATATTTAACCGCCGGCGTGAGCAGGCGCGCCCGCGCCGCCTCCTGTCCGTCGCCGGCGGAGAAGTCGAAGGAGCGGGCGAGCCGCATGACCAGCGCGGCCGCGGCTTCCGCATCGAGCGCCATGTCGGCGAGCACCGAGCGCATCAGCGGCTGGTCGGCGAGATGCTTCTGGAACACCGTGCGGTGGCGTGCGTGATGGATCGCCTGCGCGAGCGCCATGCGCATGATGCCGGCGGAGGCGATGGCACAATCGAGCCGCGTGAGCTGCACCATGTTGATGATGGTTCGCACGCCCCTGCCCTCCTCGCCCACGCGCCAGGCGAATGCCTCGGCGAACTCGACCTCGGAGGATGCATTCGATCGGTTGCCGAGCTTGTCCTTGAGGCGCTGGAAGCAAAGCGCGTTGACTGATCCATCCGGTCGAAAGCGCGGCATGAAGAAACAGGTGAGCCCGCCCTGTGCCTGCGCCAGCACCAGGAACCCGTCGCACATGGGCGCGGACATGAACCATTTCTGGCCGCTGACGGCGTAACCCTCGCCCGCCGGTTCGGCGCGCGTCGTGTTGGTGCGCACGTCAGTGCCGCCCTGGCGCTCGGTCATGCCCATGCCGAGCGTGATGCCGGTCTTCTCCCACCACGGGCGGAAACGCGGATCGTAGGAACGCGATACGATCTTGGGCATCAGCTGGGCGGTGAGCGCCGGCTCGGCCGCCAGTGCCGCCACCGCCGCGCGCGTCATGGTGATCGGGCAGAGGTGGCCGGTCTCGATCTGCGCCGCCATGTAGAAGCGCGCCGCCCGCGTGACCTGCGCGGGCGCAGGTGCCGGTGTCGCATCGTCTCGCCACGTCGAGGCCGCCAGGCCGGCCGCCACGCTCTCGGCCATGAAGTGATGATAGGCCGGGTGGAACTCGACGACGTCGCGGCGAAAGCCCTTGCCGTCGAAGGCTCTCAGCGTGGGCGGATTGTCATTGGCCTGGCGTGCGAGATCGAACATCTCGGCCGTGCCCCAGTGCTTTCCGAACGCGGCGAGCGCGGCCGCCTCGTCCTCGCCGCCGTTGCCCGCGACGGCGCTGCGCAGCGGCTGGTCGCTCGCGTAGAGATCGACATCCGTATAGGGCGGCGACTGGTTGGCCATGTCGGGCCTCGCGGAGCGCGGCTGATCGGCCATGGGACAACTCCTGATTACTGCGGAATCCTAGCATAAATGCTGCGCAGCGGCGCTCGACCATAGCAGCACGATCAAGCAGAATAGCCGTCAACTCGCCAACAGCAGGGGGAGGAGTCATGAGAGCAGTTCGAGCCGTCGCGTGTCTCGCCGCACTTCTGATCACAGGCGCAAGTTACGCCCAAACCTATCCGAGCGGGAACGTGCGCATCGTCGTGCCCTACCCGCCCGGCGGCCCGACCGACATCATCGCGCGTCTCTGCGCACAGAAATTCTCGGAAGCGTTCGGTCATCAGTTCTATGTCGAAAACCTCAGCGGCGCGAGCGGCGCACGGGGAGCGGCTCTGGTCGCAGGCGCCCCGGCAGACGGGCACACGCTCCTGTTCGTAACGAACGACCTCGCGGTCACATCCACGATCTCCTCGAAGATCCAATACGACCCGATCAAGAGCTTTGCGCCGGTCGGTCTCGCCTCGGCGTCACCCTCGGTGCTGCTGGTGCATCCGTCGGTGCCGGCGAAGACCTTGCACGAGTTCATCCAGCTCGCGCGCGCCGATCCAGAGAAATACAGCTTCGCGTCCATGGGTCTCGGTCAAAATCTGCTCACGAGCGAGAAGCTTTTCCATCTCGGGCTGAACCTGCCCCTCGTCCGGGTTCCCTTTTCGGGCGCAGCTCCCATCCTCGCCTCGACCGTGGCCGGCCATACGCTTGTGGCCTATATCGGGCTGCCTTCCGCGGTTCCGCACATCCGGGAAGGCACCTTGCGGGCGTTGGCGGTGACCAGCCCCAAAAGATCTCCGATCGTTCCCGACGTTCCGACGATGGCGGAAAGCGGCCTCGACGACCAGGAAACCGAATTGATCATCGGCCTGGTGGCACCGGCCGCGACTCCGAGGACCGTGGTGGAGCTGCTGTCCGGTCAGTTGGCGCGGATCGTGGCGCTGCCCGAGATGCAACAAAGGTTGGCGGCGCTCGGCTTCTCGGCGGTGGGCAGCACGCCGGAGGAGTTTGCCGCACAAATCAAGGCCGACATCGAGAAGTGGAGCAAAGTCGTGCGCGATGCAGGCATCAAGATCGAGTGACTGTGCCGCCGATCCAAGCGAACCGGTCACCCCCCGGTCGGCGCGCTCGCTGCCGAGAGACATCCACAGCTGCTTGCGCCGGCTCGCTGGTCGCTCCCTTGCAGGCAGCCGACGCCGGGCCTATAGACACGCCTTTAATGAACATCGCCCAAAAGTCCACCTTCGTCCTCGGCCAGCGCCACCTGCTGGGGATCGAAGGAATCTCGCGCGAGGAGATTCTGGGCCTGCTCGACCTCGCCGAGGAATTCGTGGCGCTCAATCGCCAGATCGAGAAGAAGCAGGCCTCGCTACGCGGGCGGACCCTCATCAATCTGTTCTTCGAGGCCTCGACCCGCACCCAGGCCTCCTTCGAGCTCGCCGGCAAGCGGCTGGGCGCCGACGTCATGAACATGTCGGTCGGTTCCTCCTCCATGCGCAAAGGCGAAACGCTGATCGATACCGCGGTCACGCTCAACGCCATGCATCCGGACATCATCGTGGTGCGCCACCACGCCTCGGGCGCGGTCGAGCTGCTGGCGCGCAAGGTCGACTGCTCGGTGATCAATGCCGGCGACGGCGCGCACGAGCATCCCACCCAGGCGCTGCTCGACGCGCTCACCATCCGCCGCAACAAGGGCCGCATCGAGCGCCTGATCGTCGCGATCTGCGGTGACATCTTGCACTCGCGCGTCGCGCGCTCGAACATCATCCTGCTCAACGCTCTCGGCGCGCGAGTGCGCGTGGTCGCACCGTCCACGCTGCTGCCGCGCGGCATCGAGCGCTTCGGGGTCGAGGCCACGCGCGACATGCGCGAGGGCCTGCGCGACGCCGACATCGTGATGATGCTGCGCCTGCAGCGCGAACGCATGAACGGCTCGTTCGTGCCCTCGACGCAGGAATACTTCCATTATTTCGGGCTCGACCAGAAGAAGCTCGCCTATGCCAAGCCGGACGCGCTGGTCATGCATCCGGGCCCGATGAACCGCGGCGTCGAGATCGACACCGCGGTGGCCGACGGCGCCCAATCGCTGATCCGCGAGCAGGTGGAGATGGGGGTCGCCGTGCGCATGGCGGTGCTCGAGGCGCTGTCGCGGAACCTGCCGAATGCCTGAGGCCGTCGCTGCATTCCCTGCGGCCGAATGCGGCCCCAAGCCATGATCACCGAGCGGCGCCCGATCCTGCTCGCCAATGCGCGCATCCTCGACCCCTCGCGCGATCTGGACATCGCAGGCGATCTCCTGATCGCCGACGGGATAATCCGCGAGGCCAAGCGGGGCATCGGCGCGGCCGGCGTGCCCGAGGGCACCGAGATCATCGACTGCAGGGGCAAGCTGGTCGCGCCCGGCCTGATCGACATGCGTGCCTTCGTCGGCGAGCCCGGCGCCGAATATCGCGAGACCATCGCCTCCGCCAGCCAGGCGGCCGCCGCCGGCGGCGTCACCACCATCGTCTGCCAGCCCGACACCTCGCCGGTGATCGACGATCCCGCGATCGTCGATTTCGTGCTGCGGCGGGCGCGCGACACCTCGATCGTACACGTGCAGCTGATGGCGGCGCTGACCAAGGGGCTGCGCGGCGACGAAATGGCCGAGATCGGCCGGCTCAAGGCCGCGGGCGCCGTCGCGTTCACCGACGGCGCCAGAAGCGTGACCAATGCGCAGGTCATGTGCCGCGCGCTGACCTATGCGCGCGATTTCGACGCGCTCATCGTCCATCACACCGAAGATCCCGACCTCGTCGGTGAAGGCGTGATGAACGAAGGCGAGTTCGCCGCGCGGCTCGGGCTCGCCGGCGTGCCGACAGCGGCCGAAACCATCATGCTCGAACGTGACATGCGGCTCGTCACACTGGCCGAAGGTCGCTATCACGCGGCCTCGCTGACCTGTGCCGAGGCACTCGACGTGCTTGCGCGCGCCAAGGAGCAGGGCCTCGCGGTGACCGCCTCCGCCTCCATCAACCATCTTACGCTCAACGAACTCGACATCGGGCCCTACCGTACCTTTCTCAAGGTGAGCCCGCCCTTGCGCGCCGAAGCGGACCGCGCCGCGCTGGTGGCGGCGCTGGCCACCGGGCTGATCGACGTCGTGATGTCCGATCACAATCCGCAGGACGTGGAAGGAAAGCGCCTGCCCTTCGCCGAAGCCAGTGCCGGCGCCATCGGGCTTGAGACCATGCTGACCGCGGGGCTGCGCCTCGTCCATTCGGGCGAGCTGCCGCTCATGACCCTGCTCAAGGCAATGTCGAGCACGCCGGCGAAAATCCTGGGGCTGGCGGGCGGCACGCTGCGGCAGGGAAGCCCGGCGGACGTGATCGTGCTCGACCTCGACGCACCATGGGTGCTCGACCCACTCGAACTCAAGTCGAAATGCAAGAACACGCCGTTCGACGAGGCACGGTTGCAGGGGCGCGTCGTACGCACCGTCGTCGCCGGCCGCACCGTCTACGAATACGTGTAGGGCGGCGCGACCGGCGAGCTGGGGCCGGGGAGCATCCGGCGCGGCTCACCGCCGCTCCAGGGCGACCAAAAGCCGTGGTCTGGTCGCGACCAACTCCAATTTCCGTGTCTTACCGCTGGGCTGCAGTCCCGCTCTTGCTCGTCATGAATAGCAACCGGAGAAGACTGCGGCGGTAGGGCGATACCCATCGTGTCCACACACGCCAACGATGCCGCCGCCCGGCACCGGTCAGGTGGCAGGCGCAGTTCGTCATGAAGCTTGAAATATCGGTGATTCGGGTAACGCGAGCCAAATGGAAATCGCATCCCGCGTGCGCCCCGTGCCGCATTGCGCCACATGCCGCCCGAGATGATGATGCGAGCGCGCGCCGTAAGGTGCGCCGGGGAACATCGATGCTGCATCCGTTCAATGCGTCGCTCCTGCCCGCCTACGTTGCGGCGCTCGCGTTCGGTTATTTCTGCGGCTCAATCCCGTTCGGGCTGATCGTGACACGGCTCGCCGGGACGCAAGACATCCGCACCATCGGTTCGGGCAATATCGGCGCGACCAACGTGCTACGCACCGGCCACAAGGGGCTCGCAGCCGCAACCCTGCTCGGCGACGCGCTCAAGGGCGCGGTCGCCGTGCTCGCGGTTTACGCTTACTACGGCCGTGACTATCTCTACTTCGCGGACGAGCTCGCCATCCCTGCCGCGCTCGGCGCCTTCCTCGGACACCTCTTTCCGGTCTGGCTGGGTTTCAAGGGCGGTAAAGGCGTCGCCACCTATCTCGGCATCCTGCTGGCGTTGGCTTGGCCGGTTGCGGTCGGCTTCTGCTTGGTCTGGCTCACGGTGGCGGCGCTGACTCGCTACTCCTCGGTCGCCGCGCTCACCGCCAGCGCCGCAACCCCATTCGCGCTGTGGACGCTCGGCGCACGACCACAGGCGGTGCTGTTCGCGCTCCTGACCGTACTGCTGTGGATCATGCATCGCGGCAACATCGCGCGGCTGATCGAGGGCACCGAGGGCAAGATCGGCAAACCGACGCCGGAGCGGACGTAACAACGCCCACCATCCGTTGGCGACGATGCCGACCCCTTCCAACCTGGAATCGAAACATCGGGACCTGAATTTTCAAACCGGGGATGAAATTCATTGCGCGGCTGACAGCATCGATGCCTGAGGTCGCGTTGCCGGAGGCCGGGCTTGCGATGCTCGGCGCGATGACGCCGACGCCTTCGTCGCAGCATCCGTTGATGCATGGACGGCGATGTTGTCGCGTCCCGTCTGCAGCTGACCGTCGCCAGCGTCATCGCGGGTTCGCGTGGCGGAGCGATCTCCGACGTCACGCTGCAGGTCGCTCCGGCGACGCCCGGCGTGGCCCCCACCAATCGGGGTCGGGTCGTCGGACCGCCTGGCCCGTACGAGGCCCGGTTGACTTTTGTACATGTTTTGTTCTCATAGGCAAGGCTCGATGGGTAGTCGACAGGAGGATTTCCCGTGGATCAAGGCCTTCGGCTCAGCGACGAGCAGCGGATCGATTGGCTGCGCCTCATCCGCAGCGACCATGTCGGGCCGCGCACCTTCCGTGCCCTCGTCAATCACTGCGGCAACGCCCGCGTCGCGCTGGCGGCCTTGCCGGACCTCGCCCGCCGCGGCGGCGCAAGGCGCCCCGCGCGCGTCCAGTCACGCCAGAATGCCGAGCGCGAGCTCGAAGCGGCAAAGTCGTTCGGCGTGCGCTTGATCGCGCTGGGCGAGCCGGATTATCCGCATCGACTGCAGATGATCGATGACGCCCCGCCGCTCCTCGCGGTGCGCGGCAACATGGCGGTGCTCGACTCGCCCATGGTCGCCATCGTCGGGGCGCGCAATGCGTCGGCGGCGGGCATGCGCTTCGCCGAGCGCCTGGCGCGGGACCTCGGCGCCGCCGGCTTCGCCGTGGTCTCAGGGCTGGCGCGCGGCATCGACGCCGCCGCTCATCGCGGGAAGTCTCGCAAGCGGAACCATCGCGGTGCTCGCCGGCGGCCACGACCGCATCTATCCGCCCGAACATGGCAACCTCGCCGAGGCCATCCCGACGGACGGTGCCTTGGTGTCCGAAATGCCGCTCGGCTGGGAGCCGCGTGCCCGCGATTTTCCGCGCCGCAACCGGCTCATTTCCGGGCTCGCCGCCGGCATTGTCGTGGTGGAAGCGGCGACGCGCTCGGGCTCGCTGATCACCGCCCGGTATGCACTCGAGCAGGGGCGCGAAGTGTTCGCGGTGCCGGGCTCGCCGCTCGATCCGCGCGCGGAAGGCAGCAATGATCTCATCAAGCAGGGTGCGACCGTCGTGACCCAAGCCGCCGACGTGATCGCGGTGCTGCGTCCGATCTTGGGTGGGCCGGTCGCGCTCGCGGCTGGCGAGCCCGATGTCCCTCCCCCGCCCACCAGCGAGCCCGGCGGCGACGAGCGCGCCGGCATCGTCGCCTTGCTCGGACCTACGCCGGTGCCGGTCGACGATCTCACGCGCTTGTCAGGAAGCTCCCCCGCGATCGTACGCGTGGTCCTGCTCGAGCTCGAACTGGCGGGACGGCTCGAACGCCACGGCGGCGCACTGGTGTCATTGCTTTGACGACAGCGGGAAACCGCGCGGACGACACTCCGGATCGGGGGCGACTGAACGCTAGCGCATGTCCCGGAAAAGTGGGCACCGGTTTCCGCCAAGGACATGCGCAAAGCCAAGGAATTTAAAGCACATCCCAATTCGACCTAATCGGGACGCGCGCTAGTTGCTGCGCTGTTTGCGTCCGCGGAGGTCGGCAGACGGCGAGGAACCCGCATTGCGCTCGCACGACCCTCCGGTTCCCGCAACCGTGGCCTGACATTGGGCACGCGTGTGGAACCCGCAATTGGTGCAGCCGTCGGCGTCGCGCGCACACCAAGCTCCCTCGGCGCGCGCAACGTGAGCAGACGCCACCACCATGCACGCCGCCGCAACAAGAATGATCATTCGCATGACGGGGTCTCCTCGGCCGGATCGCTGCACGGTCACCAAGTCAAGGCGCTTTATATCCCAACCGCCGAACCTGCGATAGCGCCCACGCGGGTGCGCCCCGAGGCTCCGCCGGTGGCTGGCGAATCCCGGCTGCCGGCGTCGGGTCGGGATGATCCGCGCACTCGTTTCGCGGACATGCCCGACTCGCCTGGACTCGGCGCGGCGCTGCCGCAG
Source organism: uncultured Alphaproteobacteria bacterium (assembly GCA_963758945.1). Lineage (GTDB taxonomy): Bacteria > Pseudomonadota > Alphaproteobacteria > Rhizobiales > Xanthobacteraceae > VAZQ01. Next base: position 224,365 of record CAVWXY010000010.1, read on the forward strand.
CCTTCCGGCCGGGAATTGGATTTGCTCCGCCATCTTCGCCTTGTCTGATCAGCGGTTGTGTGATGAATTTCACACAATCGCGTACCCGAGCGCCGTATCATGCTGATGCAGATTGGAGTTCTCGGGGGCCTTGGCCTCGTGCGAGCCTATTGGCGTTGTACTGGATTCAGCCCGACAGCAATGGCGGACAGGCCCTCCTGGCGATCATCGTCTTCACCGTGGTGAGCGGAGTCGGGAGGCTGCTATGGCCGACAAAATCTTGAGGCTGACGCACGCGGCGTTCGTCTGCACGATCGCCGCCGCGCCTTTCGCCTTGTCGCCGGGAGCGCAGGGGCAGGAGACCCATCGCCCGGGCTGCGTCATCCGCCACGACAACGGCCGGCCGTACCTTTTCTGCGACAAGGAAGACGAAGAGAAGCACCGGCAACCCGCCCCCGCGCCGACCGTGGCCCCGCCCGCGGCACGCGAAAGGATGGCGCCGCCGGCCGCGGCAGCCCCGGCCGCGCCAACCACGACCCCGGCGCCGCCAGCTGCGACCCCGGCCGCGCCCACACCGGCCCCGGCTGCGCCGCCGAGGCCGCCGACGGACGCCGCACGCACCAACGGACCTGCCGGCGGCAGCGGCAGGCCGGCCGCGACGGGAACACGACCCGGCTATCGTTATCAACCCGGACCGGCCACCGCGGCTCCGTCGGCCGCCCCTCGGCCGGGCGCCAGGGTGCAAGCGGTGCGAGCGTTGATCGAGCCGGCGGAGATGCCTCCGCGCCAGCTCGCCGGGTACGGCATCGTGGCCTTCACCACACGACCGCTTCCGCACGACATCGAGCGCTATAAATCGATCTGCGAAGCCTACAAGGCGACGCTGATGGCACAGGACGAGCTGCCGCCCGATACGCCGCTCTCCGAGCAGATGATCACCTACTGGCCGATCGCCAAGAAGAACACGCCCGAAGCGCAGCGCGCCGACTGCACGCACCTCGTCACCAACTACGCGCTGCGCCTCGGGCTCGATGCGATCCAGGATGCCGACAAGCAGAAGGAAGGATTGGCTAGTCGTCGCGGGCCGTTCCTGATCGCGTGGGCTCCCTCCGAAAGCCGCTTCAAACCCGACGCCGTGGTCCTGGTGATGGACCTGTCGGCGCTGGACGGTCAGCGCAGCTTCGCGGAAGTATTCCAGGACTGGCGGCAGAAGATCACCGACAATCCGGAGCTGTGGCAGCGCGGTGGTTTCGACATCGAGTCCGTGCGCAGGATCATTCGCGACACGTTCGACCGCTACGGCGACGGGCTGCTCCGCCTCATCACCAAGTCATGACAGCGGCTTCCGTCGCGCTGTTTCAAGGTCGAGACCGAATTTTGCCCCGACGCCGGCGATGTGACCTGCCGCCGGCGGTAGCGGCGGCCCCTGCTGCCGCAGGCGTACGACAGCCGCAGGACCCGGTATTCGTCGGCCCACTTTCACTTTCATCTATGATGCCATATTCTTTATATAACAATCTGATGTGACATCATAAATCGTCTCATTGATTTGAGCGCCTGTGGCCCCGGCCGTTTGACCTGCCCGAGCCCTGGCCGTAGCCGCACGCGGCATCCCGGTTTGACAGGAAGGGTTGACATCCCCATCTTTCGCCGCGACAACCGCGCGCCGACCGGGTCCCCTCACCGCCCCGGTTCCGTTCCTAACTTATTGGAGTTTCATGAATATCGTCGTCGTCGAGTTCCCGGCCAAGGCCAAGACGATCAACAAATACCTTGGCTCCGGCTACGAGGTATTGGCCTCGTTCGGCCACGTGCGGGACCTTCCGGCCAAGGACGGCTCGGTCGACCCCGAACACGATTTCCGCATGGTTTGGGAGATTGACGACAAGTCGCAGAAGCGCCTCAACGACATTGTCCGCGCGGTCAAGGGGGCGAGCAAGCTGATCCTGGCCACCGACCCCGATCGCGAGGGCGAGGCCATCTCCTGGCATGTCCTCGAAGTACTCAAGGAGAAGAACGCCCTCAAACGGCAGGCGGTCGAGCGGGTGGTGTTCAACGCCATCACCAAGCAGGCGGTGCTCGACGCGATGAAGCACCCGCGCGTCATCGATGGAGCCCTGGTCGACGCCTATCTCGCCCGCCGCGCGCTCGACTACCTGGTCGGCTTCACGCTCTCGCCGGTGCTGTGGCGCAAGCTTCCGGGCGCGCGCTCCGCCGGCCGCGTGCAATCGGTGGCGCTGAGGCTCGTTTGCGACCGCGAGTTGGAGATCGAAAAATTCGTCGCGCGCGAATATTGGTCGCTCGTTGCGACGCTTGCCACCCCGCGCGGCGAGGAATTCGAGGCACGGCTGGTCGGCGCCGACGGCCGCAAAGTCCAACGCCTCGACATCGGCTCGGGTGCCGAGGCCGCGGCGTTCAAGCAGGCGCTGGAAAACGCCGCCTTCGCCGTGGCAAATGTCGAGGCGAAGCCGGCCCGGCGCAATCCGCCGCCGCCGTTCACCACGTCGACGCTGCAGCAGGAGGCGAGTCGCAAGCTCGGCTTCGCGCCCGCCCATACCATGCGCGTCGCCCAGCGCCTCTACGAAGGCGTCGACATCGAAGGCGAGACGATCGGCCTCATCACTTATATGCGCACCGACGGCGTCGACATCGCCGAGGAAGCCCTCGCAGCCGCCCGCCGCCTCATCGGCACCGAGTACGGCGCGCGCTACCTGCCGGACACACCGCGCCGGTACCAGACCAAGGCCAAAAATGCCCAGGAAGCGCATGAGGCGATCCGGCCGACCGATGTGGCGCGCCGCCCGAAGGACACCAAACGGTTCCTCGATGCCGATCAGGCCAGGCTCTACGAGTTGATTTGGCTGCGTACCATGGCGTGCCAGATGGAATCGGCCGAGCTCGAGCGCACCACCGCCGACATTACCGCGGCGGCCGGAGGCCGCGTCATCGACCTGCGCGCGACCGGCACGGTGGTGAAGTTCGACGGTTTCCTCACGCTCTACCAGGAGGGCGAGGACGACGTCGCCGACGACGAGGACGGTCGCCGCCTGCCGGAGATGAGCGCGGGCGAAAGCCTCGCCAAGCGCCGGATCGACGCCACCCAGCACTTCACCGAACCGCCGCCGCGCTACTCGGAAGCCTCGCTGGTCAAGCGCATGGAGGAGCTCGGGATCGGCCGGCCCTCGACCTATGCCTCGATCCTGCAGGTGCTCAAGGATCGCGGCTATGTGCGCATCGACAAGCGGCGGCTCGTTCCCGAGGACAAGGGGCGGGTGCTGACCGCCTTTCTCGAGAGCTTCTTCGCCCGCTATGTCGAATACGGCTTCACCGCCGACCTCGAGGAGCAGCTCGACCGCATCTCCAACAACGAGATCGCCTGGCGCGACCTGTTGCGCGACTTCTGGCGCGAATTCACCATCGCGGTCGGCGACATCAAGGAGCTGCGCGTGGCGCAAGTCATCGACGCGCTCGACGAGATGCTGGCGCCGCATCTGTTCCCGCCGCGCGCGGACGGCAGCGACCCGCGCAAGTGCCCGAATTGCGAGACCGGCTGGCTCTCGCTCAAGCTCGGCAAGTTCGGCGGGTTCATCGGCTGCACCAATTATCCGGAATGCCGCTACACCCGCCAGTTCGCCCCCGGCAACGGTGCCAACGGCGGCAGCGACGGCATCAAGAAGCTCGGCGAGGATCCGCAAACCGGGCTCGAGGTGACGCTGCGCTCGGGTCGGTTCGGGCCCTATCTGCAGCTCGGCGAAGCCGTCGACGGCGAAAAACCGAAGCGCGCCGGCCTGCCGAAAGGGCTGTCTCCCGACGACCTCGATCTCGAGCGCGCGCTCGGACTCCTTTCGCTGCCGCGCGAGGTCGGCAAGCATCCCGACGACGGCGAGCCGATCATCACCGGCATCGGCCGCTTCGGACCCTATGTCCAGCACGGCAAGACCTACGCCAATCTCACCGCCGGCGAGGACGTACTCAGCATTGGGCTCAACCGCGCGGTGACGCTGATCGCGGAGAAACGCGCCAAGGGGCCGCGTAAAGGCCGCTTCGGATCGGATCCCGGACGTGCCCTCGGCGATCATCCAGACAAGGGCGGCCCCGTCGTCGCGAAGAGCGGACGCTACGGGCCCTATGTGAGCCACGACGGCGTCAACGCCACGCTGCCCTCCGACATGACCCCGGACACGATCACGCTCGAACAGGCCGTCGGTCTCATCGAGGCAAGGCAGGCGCGCGGCCCGGGCAAGCGGCCCGCCGCGGGGCCGCGCAGCACCGCGCGGAAGGCTCCGGCAAAGGCGAAGGCGGCCGCCACGCCGAAATCGCCGGCGAGCGCGCAGGAGAAGCCGGCGCGCAAGAGCAGGAGTCGGTAGGTCACGCTAAAATCCAGTTCCCGATCCGGCATTGCATTGCTGCCGTCCTCCCCGCGAAGGTGGGGGCCCGTATCCCGGAGGTCACGGCGTATGGCACGATGGGTCCCCGTTTTCACGGGGACGACCGTTCCCTGACGATGAAACCTCCTCGCACCAAACCTTCCCTTCCGTCCAAGGACGACATCCTCGCCTTCATCGGCGACAATCCCGGCAAGATCGGCACCCGCGAGATCGCGCGCGCGTTCGGCATGAAAAATGCCGACCGCGCCCAGCTCAAGCGCATGCTGCGCGAGCTTGCCGACGAAGGCCGCGTCGCGCGACGCGGCAAGAAGCTGCATCGTCCCGGGACCTTGCCGCACGTCGTGCTGAGCGACATCACCGCGCGCGATGCCGACGGCGAGCTGATCGCGCTCCCCACCGAATGGGACGAGGCCGAGCACGGCCCTGCACCGAAGATCCGCGTGCACGTCCCGCGGCACGCGCGGCCGAGCGAAGTCGCCGGCGTCGGGGATCGCGCGCTACTCCGGGTCGAGGAGAGCGGCGACAAGGGAGATCCGATCCGCCACAGCGGGCGCGTCATCAAGCTCATCGACCGCGCCCGCCAACGCGTGCTCGGCATTTTCCGCGCCGGCCCCGACGGCGGCGGTCGGGTCACGCCGATCGACAAGAAGCAGAGCGGCCGGGAGCTCGCGATCCCGTCCGGCGCCGGCGCGGATGCGCGCGACGGCGACCTGGTCGCGGTCGAGGTGGCGGGTCGCCGCGGCGGCTATGGGCTCGCCAGCGCGCGGGTCACCGAGCGGCTGGGATCGCTGAAGAGCGAGCGTGCGGTCAGCCTGATCGCGATCCACGCCCACGGCATCCCGCACGTCTTTCCGCCCGCGGCGCTCGCCGAGGCGCAGGCGGCCAAGCCCGCGACGCGCGCCGGCCGCGAGGATTGGCGCGCGCTGCCGCTGGTTACCATCGATCCGGCCGACGCCAAGGATCACGACGACGCCGTGCACGCGGCGCGCGACAGCGATCCCAACAACGCCGGCGGGTTCGTGATCACCGTCGCCATCGCCGACGTCGGCCACTATGTGCGGCCCGGCTCCGGGCTCGATCGCGAGGCGCTCATCCGCGGCAATTCGGTCTATTTCCCCGACCGGGTGGTACCGATGCTGCCGGAACGGATTTCCAACGACCTCTGCTCGCTGCGGCCGGGCGAGGACCGCGCCGCGCTCGCCGTGCGTCTGGTCATCGGCCCCGACGGCCGCAAGCGCTCCCATAGCTTCCATCGCGTGCTCATGCGCTCGGCCGCCAAGCTCAATTACATGCAGGCGCAGGCCGCGGTCGACGGCTGGCCCGACGACACGACCGGTCCATTGCTCGCCGCAGTGCTCGAACCGCTCTATTCCGCCTATCGCGCGGTGAAGCGCGCCCGCGACGAGCGGGCGCCGCTCGATCTCGACCTGCCGGAGCGCAAGATCGTGCTCACCGCCCACAACACCGTCGACCGCGTGATGACGCCGGAGCGTCTCGATTCGCACCGGCTGATCGAAGAATGCATGATCCTCGCCAATGTGGCGGCGGCGGAGACGCTGGAGCGCGCGCGCGTGCCGCTGATCTACCGCGTGCACGACGAGCCCGACCCCGAGCGGGTGAGCGCGCTGCGCGAGTTCCTCAAGACCCTCGACATCTCGCTGCCGAAGGCGGGGGCGCTGCGCGCCGCCCAGTTCAACCGCATCCTCGCGCGGGTGAAAGGACGCGACGTCGAAAAGCTCGTCAACGAGGTCGTGCTGCGAACCCAGGCGCAGGCCGAATATGCCGCAGAGAACTACGGGCATTTCGGCCTCAACCTGCGCCGTTATGCGCATTTCACCTCGCCAATCCGCCGCTACGCCGATCTCGTCGTCCACCGCGGGCTCGTCCGCGCCCTGCGGCTCGGCGACGGCGCCCTGCCCGAGCACCAGGACGCCGCCGCGCTGAGCGAGATCGGGGCCCAGATCTCGGCCGCCGAGCGCCGCGCCATGAAAGCCGAGCGCGAGACCTTCGACCGCCTGCTCGCGCATTTCCTCGCCGACCGCATCGGCGCAACTTTCGAGGGACACATTTCGGGCGCCACCCGCGCCGGTCTGTTCGTCAAGCTCGATGACACCGGCGCTGATGGGTTCATCCCCGCACGCACAATCGGCAGCGAGTATTTCCGCTATCACGAGGACCGCCATGCCCTGGTCGGCGATCGCAGCGGCCTGGTGCACCGGCTTGGCGACCGCGTCACGGTGCGCCTGGTCGAAGCCGCGCCGCTCGCGGGCGCGCTGCGATTCGAACTTCTCCCCGAGGGCCGCTATAACGGCGGCCCAAGCAGGATCAAGCGCGAGGGCGGGGCCCGCAAGCGTCCCGCGCCGCGAGGGCGGCGCTAGTGCGGTGGATTTGAAGTTCCTATCATTGTGGCCGCAAGCTCGCATAGGAACTTCAAATCCAAAACCGCACAGGGCCTGTCCTCAGTTGAGGAGAATGATAGCCGAGGCAAGCTGGACGCCGGCGAGGAAATTTCTGGCGAGTTTGTCATAGCGCGTGGCAATAGCGCGAAAGTGCTCGAGTTTGTTGAAGAAGCGCTCGACGAGATTGCGCTCGCAGTAGAGGGCAAAATCGCAGGGCCGTGGTTTCTTGCGGCGGGGATGTGAAGGAATCACCGGGGTGATTTGCCGCTCGGCAAGAGCCTCGATGGACCTACCCCGATTTCGTGGACAGTTGACGTCTTGGGATCAGGCTACAGTGTCTGCCGTCAAAGGTGTCCTCCTTTTTCTGCCTTTTCTGCTCATCCTTTTGTTCGGCCCCTGCGGAGCTCATCCTTCCGTCCCGGCCCGCACATTCGACCCGCCGTCGCGCGCAGGGGCGGTCAAGGTCGCGCACTTTGCGCGCGCGCGAGGGCTTGACCTTGACGGCCCCGAGCACGGCGGCAGGATGGAGTGAGCCGGGGGAAACCGCAGGCTCCCAGTGCCGCCGCTCGAACTCGACGGGTGACAGATACTCGAGCGACGAATGCCGCCGGCGCGGATTGTAGAAGCCTTCGATGAACTCGAAGACGGCATTGCGTGCCTCGGCTTGCGTCTTGAACCGGCTGCGAGCCAGTAACTCGCATTCCAGCGTGGCGAAGAAGCTCTCCGCCATCGCATTGTCGTAGGCGTCGCCCACACTCCCCATCGAAGGCCGCACACCCGCCTCGCGGCAGCGGTTGCCGAACTCAATGGACGTGTACTGCGCGCCTTGATCGGAGTGATGAATGACGCCGCGCGGACGACGCATGGCCAGCGCCATGCTCAACGCATCGAGCACGACCGTGGTGTGCAACGTCGTCGCCATCGACCAGCCGACGATCCGGCGGCTGAACACATCGAGGACGACCGCCAGGTACAGGAAGCCCGCCCATGTCGGAATGTAGGTGATATCAGCCACCCAAAGCACATTCGGCGCATCCGCCGTGAACCTGCGCTCGACCAGATCGGGCGCTTGGCGGGCTCCATCACGCACCGTTGTGATCGCAAACCTGCGACGGCTGATACCAGCAACACCCGCCTCGCGCATGAGCCGCGCGACACGGTTCTTGCCGACCTGCACGCCGTTCGCCGCAAGCTCAGCGTGCACCCGCGGCGCGCCATAGGTTCCGCGCGATACCGCGTGGATCGTGCGTACCGTCTCGGTCAACGCAGTATTCGAACGCGCCCGTTGGGAGGGCGATCGCGTTCTCCACGCATAGTACCCGCTGCACGAGATGCCCAGCACTCGGCACATGGTGGCAATCGGAAACTCGGCCTGGTGCGCGCTCACGAATCTGAACCCTTCGGCGGGATCACATCCGTCTCCCGAGCGAACCAGGCCGCGGCTTTTGAGAGGATGTCGCGCTCCAGCCTGAGCTGCTTCACCTCGCGCCGAAGACGGTTGATCTCGTCGCGTTCTGCCGTCGTCACACCGTCATCCCGGCGGCCCGCATCCCGCTCGGCTTGCGCCACCCAGTTCCGGATCGCCTGCGCCGTCGGCTCAAACTCCTTCGACAGGCTCTCCGGACTTCGCCCGGACCGAACCAGCTCAATCATCTGACGCCGAAACTCAGGCGTGTAAGGTGCGTTCTTTCTTGCCATCGTGGACTCCTGCAACACAAATGCTCGGGTGTCCACGAAACCGGGGGAACTTCAATCACTGATTTGGGAATCCCCCAACTGAAGACAGGCCCTAGTGTGGCGGTTCAGAAGTCCGCATCATTCTCGCGGCGAGTTCCGAAATGCGGACTTCTGAACCAAAGCCACACTAGATCAATAAGTTGCTAGTGTCCCTCGATTCCGAAGTTCGCAAACGAGGGTGCCGCTTAACGATGCGAACTTCGGAATCGGGACACTAGAATTATAAAGTTGCTAGTGTCCCTATGATTCCGAAGTTCGCATCAGAGGGTGCCGCGAGGGTTTGCGAACTTCGGAATCGGGACACTAGCGGACGAGGCGATGATGAGCGACGTGCAGGCAGACCGCATCGAGCGCATGAACCGCTTCGAGAAACGCATGAACGAGGTCGAGCGCGACCTCACGTCCGCCTATGTGCGGCCGAAAGATGCCGCAACGCTGATCCTGGTCGACCGTTCCGGGCGCGTGCCCAAGGTGCTGCTCGGCAAACGGCATCAACGCCACAAATTCATGCCGGGGAAATTCGTCTTTCCCGGGGGTCGGGTCGATCCGGTCGACCGCCGCATGCTATTTGCACGGCCGCTCGATCCGCACGCCGAGGCGCACCTGATGAAGCGGCTTGCGCGCGCGAGCGCCGCCAAGGCGCGCGCGTTCGCCCTCGCGGCGATCCGTGAGACCTTCGAAGAGACCGGCCTTCTGCTCGGGGTGCGCAGCGAGAAGACCATCAAGGTTCCGCGCGGCCCGTGGACCGCTTTTGCCGAAGCGAAGATCCTCCCGGACCTCAGCGTGCTGCATTTCATCGGCCGCGCCATCACCCCGCCCGGCCGGCCGCGGCGGTTCGATGCGCGCTTCTTCACCATGGACGCGAGCGCGGTCGCCCATCGCGTCGAGGGCGTGACCGGGCCCGACGCTGAACTGGTCGAACTCGTCTGGATGCCGCTTGCAGAGGCGAAACAGCTCGACATGCCGGCGGTCACCGGCGTGATGCTCGAGGAGCTCGACGCGCGCATCGCGGACGGCTTCGGCCAGCACCTGCCAGTGCCGTTCTACAGCATGCCGCGCGGGCGCTTCCGGCGGGACCTGCTGTGAAAGACGAAGGGTGAGTCAAGGCGCGGGACGTCGCCGCCGAGCCCCATCAGCGCGGCGTGCCATGCCGACGGCGGGTCGCGTCGCGAGCGGTTTCGGCGATCGACAGCACGCCAGGGCATTTGACCCGCCCTACGGTGGCTCGACGCGTGCGTTTCTTGACAATAATAGGCGAGCGACTACGTTGCGGCCCGATCAACGCGAGGTTTGCCATGGCGAAAGCCACCACCATCAAAGTGAAGCTGGTGTCCAGCGCCGACACCGGGTTTTACTATGTGACGCGGAAGAATTCGCGCACCATGACCGACAAGCTGGTGAAGAAGAAATACGATCCGGTCGCCAAGAAGCACGTCGAGTTCCGCGAGACCAAGATCAAGTAGCGGCGCGCGCAAATGCGCAGAAAAAAGGCGCCCAATGGGCGCCTTTTCATTTGGCCGATGTCAGCGACGACGGGCGGCCCGCACGCCCGGGCAAAGGTGGCCGGCCGGGAGCGGTGTCATGAGGAGGCCACTCTTACCGCCCCCGAACCGGCCGAACCCCACGGACCCAGGAGATGCGGCGGACCTGAGCATTCCGTAGGGTTATCAATATCATAGGCGATGTCATACGGCCCCGGCCCGGGCTCTCGCCGGGGCCAGGAAGTCTCTTCCACCGCCTCGCGCAACGTAGCGCAACCGGTTTGGAAAGCAACAAATTAGGTTGTGGAAAACGCAGAGAAGCCGCTCGACCCGGCCGAGCAGGGGTTGACGGCGATTTGCAGCGCGCGCCTTGAGCCGGCCCCGGCCTGCGTGAGCGGGGCCAGGGCGCGTTGAGCGCGGTCGGCGCAGGCTCGGGTGCTCGGCGCCGGAAAGGCAAGCCAGCCGGGCACGGACGCGGCTTTACAACCGCTCCCGAGAGCGCCCGCACGCGGGCGCCGCGGAGGAGATTGCATCGCGTGGCGTTCGCTCAGGCGGCGCCGAGGAACTCGCGCACGGTCGCGATGAACTTTCCGACCGAGATCGGCTTCGACAAATAGGCCTCGCAGCCGCCTTGGCGGATGCGCTCCTCATCGCCCTTCATGGCAAAAGCAGTCACGGCGACGACCGGGATGGCCTTGAGCTCCGGGTCTTCCTTGAGCCACTTGGTCACTTCCAGGCCGGAGACTTCGGGCAGCTGAATGTCCATCAGGATCAAATCCGGCCGGTGTTTGCGCGCAAGGTCGAGCGCCTCGATGCCATTGCGCGTCCCGACGGTGTGGTAGCCGTGTGCCTCCAGCAGATCGTGGAACAGCTTCATGTTGAGCTCATTGTCCTCAACGATCATCACGGTCTTCGGCATATCCAACCTTCCGAACGTGCCGGTGTGTGGGCGAACGGCCCGAGCCCCTTCAGGGCTGGTGTAACGGTTTCCTGTGTCGCGCATGCCGCGAACCCTAGTGTGGCGGGATCCGAACACTAGCGCGGATACCTTACGGAAACGCAAATCCCGAGTTCTCGCCCCGGCACCTGGGATGGGCCGCCAACCGGCGCCGAATCACACGCTGATGCGGGGTTCTGTCCTTACCGCCCGCCGCCATCGGATCAAAGCGCATGTTCAAACCGCCGCTACCGGCGCGACGTCCATGGTCCTGCGGCTGAGCGCAATGTTGAAGGTATAGCCGCCGAACAGGTCGACGATGGTGATGAAGATGAGCAGCAAGGCGGCCTCCCAGCGCTGCGGCGTGCCCAGGAGCTGCGGCTTGCCGAACACCACGATCAACACGATGGCGAGTGGCACCAGCGAAGCCATGCCGTCCAGCACGCCGGTGAACCGGTTGCCGACCGACGGCAGGCTGAAGGGTATAGAGATGAGCTGAAAGGTGAGATAGAGGGCGGCGAGCCAGGCCATGTTGAAACCCAGCCGCTCGGGGCTGAACAGGCCGATCCGTCCTTCCGGAAAAGATCCCGCGAACCAGAAGAAATACACCTCCCACGCCGCAAGCGCCAACGCGAAGAGAATACTGGCACCGGCGACGGATAGACGGCCTTTGCGCATGCTCGGCTCCGTGATCCTATCCTGACCGCTTTCCCCTACCCGAGATTTTGCTCCGGCGTAACCATGAATGGGCGGTCCGGCGCGCCTGCGACATGCCGCTGGAAAGCGTCGCCCCCTTGAGCGATGATCCAACCCGATCCGCCGGCAAGCGCGGCGCAGGCCGAACCGCCCCGGTCCTAGGCCGCGAGCGCGCTCAGCCGGACCGCGGGCGACGCAACGATCAGGGACACGATCTCCCAAATCGGCTGGAAACCGACGGACCGCCCAGAACATGTTCGACATGAAGAAGCTTCTCGCGCTCCTGGCGACCATCGCCTTGGCGCTGCTGGGGATCACGAAAGCCGACATTTTCTCGCCGCAACTGGCGGAGTTTCTGTCTCGACCGGTCACAGTCAAGCTGTCGCTGCTGATCGGGGGCGCAGTGGCCTTCGTGGCAATCGTGCTTTTCGCGGTCTACGGATACGTGTCGCGGGCTCGGGCTGATGCGTCCGAGCGCGAGCGGAAGATGTCGGACGCTGCCACCGAGCGCGAGCGGGAGCTCTCGGCGCGAGCAAAGAAATCCGCTGAAGAGGGAGAGCAGAAGCTTCTGATAAAAGACCAGGAAATCGAGGTGCTGCGCGCGCAACTGCGCGACCGCGACCGGCTTCGGCTGCTCGATATCGTCACGGGGATACCCAATCAGCTGAAATGGGAGAAGGATGTCGAAAATCTGTCAAAGACCGACGACCCCGACCCCCACTACCAGATGATCATCATTGATCTCGACAATTTTCGCGAGATAAACCGCGCCTATGGCTATGAAAAAGGCGATCAAGTGATCAAGGATTTTGCGACGTCCATCTTCAACTCGATGCGCCGAGACGAACATATCTACAAGAACTTCATCCGCGGCGAAAACGACGCTCCGATCAAGATCGAAGAACGGTGGGAGCGGATCTACCGCAAGTACACGGGTGGCGACGAATTTCTGCTGACAATAAACGGCGATCAGCTCGAGGCGCTGGGGCTTCTCGTGCGCCTCGCCAGGGATCTGTTGCCGCGGATCAATGAGCGAGTTTCGAAGTTCATCCTGGAGAGCGAGGTCAATCTGAGCTTCCATGCCGGCATGTGCGAATGGATGCAGGGCGACGAGCCGCAGCATGTGCTGCTGCGACTGGAGGGCACCTTGCGAAAGGCGGTGAACAGCTCGACATCGCGCCTCTACTTCGATCCGCCGATGAGCTCGGAGAAATTCGAGCAGCAAGCCATCCGCTCGACCGGGAAGGCGCCGCGGTGGAACCCCTATCGCGAAGCGGAGCGCCTGTTTGCAAAATCGGCACAGTAGCGGGCCAAGCGAGGCCGTCCCCCACCCCGTCAAGCGCCCGCCGCCCGACAGCCGGCCTTGATCCGAAGGTGCAGGCGGCGTTTGCTGGCAGCATCTCCGGGGAGGCGCGGCGGTGAGTTGCCGTTGGAGAGTGCCATGGCAGACCGGCGCCGGTCGGAAAAACCCAGGGAGCGGCAGGCGGCAGCCGAGGATCTGGCCGTCGCGGCGCTTGGCTTCATCGCCGCCGAGCCGGACCGGCTCGGTCGCTTCCTGGCGCTCACGGGAATTGCCCCGGCCTCAATCCGCGACGCGGCGCGCGAGCCGCAATTCCTCGTCGGCGTGCTCGACCATCTCATGGGTGAGGAGCGGTTGCTGCTGGCCTTTGCGGCGGAAAACGACATCGACCCGGAGGCGGTCATGCGCGCGCGCGACACGCTCGCGGGCCCGCACTGGGAACGGGAGCTGCCATGAGCGGGGCGCTGGCATCGCGGTGAGCGTCGCCATGATGCGCGGGAGAACCATGCCCGGTTTCTGCCGAGACTGCCGCCGCGACGCGCCGGAGGGCCTCTCGCGCTGCCGTGCCTGCGGCTCGCCGCGGCTGCTGCGCCACCCGCAGCTCGACACGCTCGCGATCGCGCATGTGGATTGCGACGCGTTCTATGCCACCGTCGAGAAGCGCGACGACCCGACGCTCGCCGACAAGCCGGTCATCGTCGGCGGACGTCGGCGCGGCGTCGTGCTCACCGCCTGCTATATCGCCCGCACATTCGGCGTACGATCGGCGATGCCCATGTTCGAGGCCCGCCGGCTGTGCCCGCACGCCACCGTCGTGCGGCCCGACATGGAGAAATACGCTCGCGTCGGGCGCGAGGTGCGCAACCTCATGTTCAAGCTCACGCCGCTGGTCGAGCCGGTCTCGATCGACGAGGCCTTCATGGACCTTTCCGGTACCGCCCGGCTACACGGGATGGCGCCCGCCAAGGCGCTCGCCGGTTTCGCCGGCGAGGTCGAGAAGGCGCTCGGCATCACCGTCTCGATCGGGCTGTCCGCCAACAAGTTCCTCGCCAAGATCGCCTCAGATCTCGATAAGCCGCGCGGCTTTGCGGTCCTCGGCGGCGGCGAGGCCGCCCAATTCCTGGCGCCCCGGCCGGTGACGCTGATCTTCGGCGTCGGCAAGATCACGCAGCAGCGGCTCGAGCGCGACGGCCTGCGCAGCATCGGAGACCTTCAACGCGCAGGCGAGGCCGAATTGACGCGCCGCTACGGCGCCGAGGGCGCACGACTCGCGCGTCTCGCACGCGGCCTCGACGACCGCCCGGTCAGGGCCGAGCGCGAGGCCAAAAGCCTTTCGGCGGAGACCACGTTCGATCACGACATCGCCGATTTCCGGCCGCTGGAGCTGCGCTTGTGGCGGCTTGCTGAAAAACTCTCCGCCCGGCTCAAGGCCAATGCGCTCGCGGGCTCGACCGTGACGCTGAAGCTCAAGACCGCCGATTTCCGCATCCGCACGCGGGCGCGATCGCTGGCGCGTCCGACCCAGCTCGCCGCTCGCATCTTCGCAGCCGGTCGCGACCTGCTCGCGCGCGAGACCGACGGCACCATGTTCCGCCTGATCGGCATCGGTATGTCGGGGCTCCACGACGCCGACGGCGCCGACTTCGCCGATCTCATCGATCGGCGGACCGCCGAGGCCGAGCAGGCGATCGACCGTTTGCGGGAAAGATTCGGCGACGACGCCGTCGTCAAGGGGCTGGCGCTCGATCCGGAGGAGCCAGAGGACGATGGGCAGATGACCGAGGACGGATGACGTCCGGGAGATGCCTCACTTGCAGGGCTTGGTGTCGCGGACCTCGATCGATGTGAGCTTGCCGCTGATGGCGAAATCGTTGTAGTCCAAAACCAGCGCGCGCGAGATTCCGTTCTCGTAGAGCTCGAACTTGATCGCATAGACCGGGGCCTGGTCGCCGCTTGCGGCGGCGCGGTCGAAATAGCTCACCGTGACCGGCCAGCGCTTGAGGCCCGCCAATGCCTGATTGCCAGCGGCGGCGTCGGTCGGGACCCGCTCGTTCGGCGCGACTTCCCGACCGATGATGGTGGTCGTGTTGTAGACCTTCTCACCCTTCTCCGAGCCGTCATAGACGGGCGCCTCCAAGATGCTCTTCTGCGCACGCGCGGCCGCGAGGATCCGGCGCATGTGATCGGTGGGGAAGGCCATGGTGGGCTCGAGCTCGAAGGTCTTGCGCTCCGGCTGGCGCAGATTGACGACGACCTTGTCCGGCTGGCGGTCGGCTTGGCCGTCGACGGTATCGATCAACGTCTCGTTGAGATAATTCTGCGACTTGAAGATGAATTTCTTGGCGGCGCCGTCTTCCCAGGTGGTCGAGCGCAGATCGCTGAGCGTGACCTTGCCCTCCCCGTTGTCGAGCTCGGAGACTTGGCGGAACTGCAGCGCGTAACCGTCGCAGGCGCTGCCGGAAAAATCATAAAGGATGCGCCCACGCGCGGACATGGCCGGCGAATTGCCGCGCGTCTCGGCGAGCGTGAGGTCGTAGACCGCGCGATGCGACGCCAGCTCGTCCGCGGGCGTCACTGCGACGGCACGCCGCAAGCCCAAGCCGCCGGCCGCGGCCGCGGCGCCAGCCACGACCAGGGACAACCAGAGCAGGGATCTGCTGCCCAAGACCGTCATCGATTTTGCCTCCACGCCGCCCGCTGCGGCGCAGCATAGGGACGCGGCGCCACTCCCGCAACCACAGCCGCTCACGCAAGAGCGTGGGTTGCATGACGACGCTCGATCGGCCAAGACAAGCGCCGTCGCACTCGAGCGGACACGGACCGAAGCAGCAGGGAGAGACCAGAATGGCCGGCAACGTCGAAAAAAAGCTCGCGGACCTCGGGATCGTTCTTCCCACCCCGGCCACCCCGGTCGCCAACTACATCCCGTTCGTGCGATCCGGCGCGCTGCTGTTCGTTTCGGGCCAGATCTGCCTCGATGCCGGCGGCAAGCTCGTGGCCAAGGGCAAGCTCGGCGGCGGGGTATCGGTCGAGGATGGCCAGAAAGCGGCGCGGGCCTGCGCGATCAATCTGCTGGCCCAGGTCAAGGCGGCGCTCGGCGATCTCGACCAGATCAAACAGGTGGTTCGGCTCGGCGGGTTCATCAATTCTGCGCCCTCCTTTCTCGAGGGTCCCAAGGTCATGAACGGCGCCTCCGACCTGATGGTAGCGGCGCTCGGCGACAAGGGCCGACACGCGCGGACCACGGTCGGCGTCGCCGTCTTGCCGGGCGATGCCGCGGTCGAGGTCGAAGGCGTCTTCGAGCTCGCCTGACAGCTTGCGATGTCGGCCCTTGATTGGCTGATTGCGCGGCCAGTGGCGCATCGAGGCCTGCACGACGCCCAAAAAAACGTCATCGAGAATACACCTTCGGCATTCGCCGCCGCGATCGCCGGCCGCTACGGCATCGAATGCGACTTGCAGCTCAGCGCCGATGGCGAGGCGATGGTCTATCACGACGATGCGCTCGGCCGGCTGACCGACGGAGATGGCAGACTCGACGCCATGACGGCGGCGGAGCTCAAGCGCGTTGCGTTCAAGGCGAGCGCGGACCGCATGATCACGCTCGGCGAATTGTGCGAGTTCGTGGGCGGCCGGACCGCGCTGCTGATCGAAATGAAGAGCCGGTTCGACGGCGATCGGCGGCTCGCCGCGCGCGTGGCCAAGGTGCTTTCCGGTTACCGCGGACAGGCGGCGACCATGTCGTTCGATGCCGATCAGGTGGCGGCGCTGCGCGCGCTCGCGCCGCGGCTGTCCCGCGGACTGGCCGCGGAAAGTCGGCCGCGTGGGCCGCACTCGTCGATGGCCTCCGCCAAGCAGGCGCTCGCCGCCTTCGGCCATGCGCTGCACGCGCATCCGCAATTCATCGCCTATTCGGTCACGGATCTGCCCGCGGCATTGCCTATGATGGCGCGCAAGGCCTTCGCCCTGCCCTTGCTCGCCTGGACCGTGCGCAATGCGCAGGAGCGGCAAAAGTCCGAACGTTACGCCGACCAGATGATCTTCGAGGGGTTTCGGCCGTAAACTTGCATGCGCGACCCGACCGAGACCTGCCCGACGCCCATGATCGAACTCCGACTGCGAGTTGCGAATTGTATCGGCGACGTGGCCGCCGCATCCTGGGACGCGTGCGCCAATCCAGCGAGCCTCGAACAGGGCAACGGCGCCGGCGCCGCCGAGCGCGGCCCCTCCCGCACTCAAGCAGCTTTCTCAAGAGTACCATATAACCCATTCATTTCCCATGATTTCCTCTCCGCGCTTGAACTGTCGCAGTCGGTCCGGGCACGCGTCGGCTGGCAGCCGATGCACCTGCTCGCCGAGGACGCCGCCGGTGCCCTCGTCGGCGCCGTCCCCTGCTACGTGAAATCCCATTCCCGCGGCGAATACGTTTTCGACCACGGCTGGGCGGAAGCCTATGAGCGCGCCGGCGGGAGCTACTATCCCAAGCTCCAGGTCGCCGTGCCATTCACGCCCGCGACCGGGCGCAGGCTGCTTGCGCGCCCGGGGCCGGAGGCCGAGGCGGTGCGCCTGGCGCTCGCCGACGCGCTCGTCGACATCTGCCGGCGCTCCCATGCCTCCTCGGTTCATGTCAACTTTTCGACCGAGGCGGAATGGGACGTCCTGGGCAGCCGCGGCTTCCTCAAGCGCACGCACCAGCAGTTCCATTGGGAGAATGCCGGCTACGACAGCTTCGACGCATTCCTGGGGGCGCTCGCCTCGCGCAAGCGCAAGACCATCCGGCGCGAACGCGAGGACGCGCTCGCGGCCGGCATCAGCGTGCACTGGCTCACGGGGGCGGATTCTCAGCGAGAGCGTGTGGGATGCGTTCTTCGAGTTCTACATGGAGACCGGCTCGCGGAAATGGGGCCGCCCCTATCTCACCCGGC
Organism: uncultured Alphaproteobacteria bacterium; assembly: GCA_963758945.1. Taxonomy (GTDB): domain Bacteria; phylum Pseudomonadota; class Alphaproteobacteria; order Rhizobiales; family Xanthobacteraceae; genus VAZQ01. The sequence continues at coordinate 242,207 of CAVWXY010000010.1, forward strand.
AATTCTACTCGCTCGTCGGAGAGAAGATGGCCGACCGCGTCCTCCTGGTGATGGCAAAGCGCAACGGCCGCTTCATCGCCGGGGCGATCAACTTCATCGGCTCCGATACTTTGTTCGGCCGCCACTGGGGCGCGATCGAGCACCACCCGTTCCTGCATTTCGAGCTGTGCTATTACCAGGCGATCCAATACGCCATCGCGCACAAGCTCTCCCGCGTCGAGGCGGGCGCCCAGGGCGAGCACAAGATTTCACGCGGCTACGTGCCCACCACCACCTATTCCGCTCATTACATCGTCGATGCCGGGCTGCGGCGCGCGATCGAGGATTTTCTCCGGCGCGAGCGCGCCTACGTGGCGGCGGCCGAGCAGGAGTTCGCGGAGGCAGCCCCGTTCCGGAAGGGATGAGCTGTGTCCCGGGCGCAGCGCAGCACGAAGAGATGCGCTGCAGACCCGGGACCCTCACGCACACCGCCGTTGAAACGACCGGGACCGTTCCAATCCGTGGCGCTCCCGCATCAGCGGTGCTCCGCATCCGGGACGCGAGAGGAGAGAAAATCATGCCCGCCTACGATCCCAACAATATCTTCGCCAAGATCCTCCGTGGCGAGATGCCGTGTTACAAGGTCTACGAGGACGACAAGGCGCTGGCCTTTCTCGACATCATGCCGCGCGCGCCCGGACACACGCTCGTTCTGCCGAAGGCGTCCGCACGCAACATCCTCGACGTTGCTCCCGACGACCTCGCCCACGTCGTCAAGGTCGCGCAGAAGATCGCCAAGGCCGGCATCGAAGTGTTGGGCGCCGACGGCATCACCATCCAGCAGTTCAACGAAGCGGCCGGTGGCCAGGTGGTGTTCCACCTGCACGTGCACGTCATTCCGCGTCAAGCCGGCGTCGCACTCAAGCCGCCGGCGAGCGTGAAGGAGGCGCCCGAGGTGCTCGCCGATCAGGCGAGGAATCTCGCCGCCGCGCTCGGGTGACGTATGCAGCTCTGCGGCCGCAGTGCCGGATGTTGCAAACCTGGGACAGCATCTGTTCGGTGGCAATCTTGCCGAAAGCCTGCGCGTGCAGGGGCGCTGGTGAAGCGCGCCGCAGCTCCTTATCCGGCGAAAGCTCCTGCGGCACGCGCGACGCGCGGCGTCATGCTGCACGCGCGTTATTTCTTCACCCAGATTTCGGTGCCCCGCGTACCCCGGTCGGTGCGGCGAGACCACTTGCCCGCGAGTGAGCCGTCCGAATTGATGGTCATGGTCAGAATCGCGGTGCGGTTCTTGTTCAGACTGGCGACCGCGAGAATGTTGCCGACGATCTGACCGACGCCGACGGTCCTGCCGTCGTCCCAGGCGAGTTCGAGCGCGCCGGACGGCGCCAGCGAGATGTCCACGATGTGACGGCCGGCATAGGGCATGCCGTCGGAATCGGTGCCGGTCACCCGATAGGAGCCGACGAGGCTGGTCTTCAATTCGATTTCGTAGGGCGGTTCGGTGGCCGCGGCGCGCGTGGCGAAACTCATCGGCGCCCCCCATCCGCCGATCGCTCCCGCCAGCAGCAAGGCCACCAGGACGGCAGCCACATGTTTGCACTGCCCGAGCCACGCCCCGTATTTCATGAGTGAATCTTTCACCGTCCCGTCTCCATCCGTTCCGGGTGGCTACCGGCGCCTTTGGCCCTGGGACCGGCCGTCGCCCGTGTTCCCCTTCCAAACCGGTGATGCCACCGCAGACGTCGATGGAAGGCGATGCGGTTCACAGATGAAGAAAAAAATTCGCTGGCCGCGGGCACCGATGCTGGGACGGAGCCGGCCGGTCGGGCTCAGTCGGGCAGCTGATAGCACACCGTACGTGGGGGCGGTCCGCTCAGCTCGGCATTGGCCAACCTGAAGGGCGCTATCGGCAGATGCGGCGGGCTCGACACCGCCAGCCTGCTTTGGACCGCATCCGCCGGCGAATGCCCTTGCAAGGTCACGAAGCCGCAGAACCCCAACAACGACGCGGTGTAGGCAATTAGAATGCCGAACGTCTGCCAGCGAAACCGTGACGCGGCATCGACCGCCGGCACGGGCTCATTTGATTTATGCATCGCCGGGTCTCCATCCATTCGACCCCGCCGATGTCATACGCCCTGGCCGACGCCGGAAGCGTGAGGCAATTCACACCCTCTTGCCGCCGCCCTCTGCCGGTCATGGTGCAAGCAAGATCCGCGCGACGTCGGCTGCTCCCGACGCGGCCGCGCCCCGCCCGCCCGAACGGTATCCCTGATTATGGTCGCCGCCGCGAGGCTCGCGCCTAACCCCCAAGCCGCCAGTGCGCGCCGGTTTGATTCGGATCGCCTGCGCTCTTGACTGATTTAAAATTAGTGCCGAATTCTGTTGCTGCGGCCGCGCGCCGTTCTGCGACTGGGCCGAGGCGATGGCCGGCGTGCCGAATGCGCGGTCGACTCTGATCGCGGATGATGCCTGGCGCGCTGGCTCAGCGCATTCTCGGCAAGCACGAGATTGTGGGCGCTGTTGATCAGGGCGATGTGCGAGAAAGCCTGCGGAAAGTTGCCGACCAGGCGCTTGGCGTGTGGATCGTATTCCTCCGACAGCAGCCCGACGTCGTTGCAGAGCGCGCACAGTCGCTTGAAGATCTGTTTCGCCTCGCGCATTTTGCCAAGCAGCACGAGGTTGTCCACGAACCAGAAGCTGCACGCCAGGAAGGCTCCTTCGCCCGGCGGCAGCCCATCCTTGCCGCTCTGGGTCTTGTAGCGCATCACGAAGCCGTCGACCATGAGATCGCGCTCGATCGCGGCTACCGTGCCGCGGACACGCGGATCGCTCGCCGGCAGAAAGCCCACGAGCGGCATCAGCAGCACGCTCGCATCGAGCGTGCTGCTGCCATAATACTGGGTGAAGGCACCGAGGTCGGAACTGAACGCCTTGCTGCAGATGTCGTCGTGGATTTCCTGCCGCAGCGTCTTCCAGCGGGCCACCGGGCCCTCGAGGCCGAACTCCTCGGCCAGCTTGACGGCGCGGTCGAAAGCCACCCAGGCCATGACCTTGGAATAGGTGAAGTGCTGGCGCCCACCCCGGACCTCCCAGATCCCGTCGTCCGGCTCGCGCCAGATCTTCCCGAGGTGATCGAGCATGGCACGCTGCAGGTCGAAGGCGGCATCGAGCGCGCCCAGCCCGCCCCGGCGCCCTTGATAGAGCGCATCCATGACTTCGCCATAGACGTCCAGCTGCAACTGGTCGGAGGCGGCATTGCCGATGCGCACCGGCTTCGCGCCCTGGTAACCCGGCAACCAAGGCAGCTCCAATTCGGTCAGCCGCCGCTCGCCGTCGATGCCGTACATGATCTGCAATTGCTGCGGACTGCCGGCGACGGCGCGCAACAGCCATTCGCGCCAGTCGCGGGCCGCCCCATAGAAGCCGCTGTTCATCAAGCTCAACAAGGTGAACGTCGCGTCCCTCAGCCAGCAGTAGCGATAGTCCCAGTTGCGCGCTCCGCCGAGTTGCTCCGGCAGCGACGTGGTCGGAGCCGCGACGATGCCGCCGGTAGGGCGATAGGTCAGCGCCTTCAGCGTGATCAGCGAGCGCCGCACGATGTCCGACCACTCGCCGACTTCGCGGCAGCCCGACGACCAGTCGCGCCAGAAGACCTCGGTGTCGCGCAGGGCGGCCATCGGGTCGATCGCGTCGGGCGGTGCGCGATAGGACCGGCCGTAGGTAAGAACGAAAGGCACCGTCTCACCTTCGGACACGACGAACTTGCCAACGGTCTTGAGATCGTCGCCGTGCAATTCGATCGGCGTGCGCAGCACCGTCATATTGGGCCCGGCGATCGCACGCAGCGTGCCGTCCTCGAGACGCGTCATCCAGGGCACGAGCGAGCCATAGTCGAAGCGCAAGACCAGCTCGCAGGACATTGCGACCCGGCCGCGCCGACCCATCACGATACGGACCACGTCCGACGCCTTGCCGCGTGGCGGCATGAAGTCGATCATCGTGACCACACCGTCGCCGGTCGTGAACTCGGTCTCGAGGATCAAAGTGTCGTCGCGATAGCGCCGCGTGATCCGTGTCTTCGGGTCGACCGGCGCGATCCGCCAGCGCCCATGTTCGGGATCGCCGAGCAACGAAGCAAAGCAGGCGCCGCCGTCGAAGCGCGGCCAGCACAGCCAGTCGATCGAGCCGTCGCGGGCGACCAGCGCGGCCGTCTCGCAGTCGCCGATGAGAGCATAGTCTTCGATCGGATGCGCCATTTGCCGCTTCCTATGGCGCTGGGAGGTCGACGACGGCGTTCCTGGGCTCGACCGGACGCAGCTTGGATAAATCGCTGGAACGAAATTTTGGCAAACCGCGCTTCATCGGCTCAGCTATCATCCGTTCAGCGGTGAGGTGTTTCCGCGCTTTCGCGGTCGCCGGTGGACAGAAACTTGTACGGGCCGGCTGGCTCGGCTGGCAATGCCATTTGACGGACCGATCGGCTCCACTGGCAATCCCATTGACGGCTTGCGCGGCGCGGCATTTCGTCCCGCGACGAAGCCGAACGGGCGATATGGCGACGCCGCCCTTGGCGGCACGTCCCGGAGAAGGAGGAACCGGCTGCGAATAGGATGTGCGCCAGCAAACGAATCTCGAGCGCGTCTCCATGCCGGCCGATCGGAGCGCAAGGTACGATCGCGCGGCAGCGTCCCTGGCAACCGGAAGACACGCGGAGCAACCCGATGGATACCTCGATGAAATTCGTGTCGCGCGTTGCTTCCCGTTGCCGCGCGCGTTCGAGTCTCAAAGCTCTGACGCTGAAGGCAGTCTCCGCACGCACCGCGCGCCTGACGCGGGCTTCGCTCGTCGGCATGCTGACGATTTTGCTGGCCTCGTGGGGGCAGGCTGGTCGCGCGCAGGACCATCCGTCGGGCAGCGTGCAGCGGCTGCAAACGATCGGCTTCACGGTTGCGGATATCGACCGGGAGGTGGATTTTTTTGCGCGGGTCCTGCAGTTCGAGAAGGTCTCCGATTTTCGCCTGGTCGGCAGCCCCTACAGCCGGATGGAAGGCGTGTTCAACGCCAACATGCGCATCGTCCATCTGCGCCTGGGTGAGCAGACGCTCGAACTCACCCAGTACATCTCGCCGTCCACCGGACGCTCGATCCCGGTGCCCTCTTACAGCAACGACGAGTGGTTCGAGCACATGGCCATCGTCGTCGACGACATGGACGCGGCGTACAAGGTCCTCCAAGACAACAACGTCGCGCAGATTTCCGCCCATCCCATCACCATTCCCGCCTCGAATGCGGGCGCGGCAGGCATCAAGGCGATCAAGTTCCGCGATCCGGAGCGTCACGATCTGGAGTTGATCTATTTTCCGTCCGGCAAGGGCAGCGCCGCCTGGCGGAAGCCGACCAACAAGCTGTTCCGCGGGCTCGACCACACTGCCATGACGATCGCAAGCACGGAGAAGAGCGTGGCCTTCTACCGCGATTTGCTCGGGTTCCGGGTTGGCGGCGTCACGTTCAACACCGGAACGACGCAGGAAGTTCTGGACGGGCTTTTCAACGACACCTGCCTGATAACGGCGATGATGCCGGCCTCGGCGCCGCCGCATATCGAGTTCCTCGACTACAAGACGCCGCCCGGGGGCCGGCCGATGCCGGTAGATACCAGGGCCAATGACCTCTGGCATTGGCAAACGACGCTGGTCACCAAGGATATCGGCGCGCTCACCGAGCGATTGCGCCGGGCGGGCGTGCAGTTCATCTCACCGGACGTCGTGCCTGTCCCGCTGGACGCGCAGCCAGCCCTCGGCTTCAAACGCGCGGTCATGGTGCGTGACCCCACCGGTCACGCGTTACGCCTGGTCGAGGAATAGTCGCCGGATCGTAGTTGGTGGCGGTTCAGAAGTCCGCATCATTGTTGCGGCGACTTCGAAATGCGGACTTCTGAACCGAAGCCACATTAAGATTGATAAGTTGCTAGTTTCGAGGTCCTCACGCGGAGGAGAGAGCATGACCCGACCGGAGCCGTTCGTCGATTTCATCGCGAGGTTGTGCCTCGTGCTGATTTTTCCGTTCAGCGCCCTCAGCAAGATCTTCGACCATCAGGCGGCGATGCAACAAGCCGCTCACGGATGGATTCCGCTGCCGGCCGGTCTGGCGGCGCTGTTGCTGGTGCTCGGTGGCATGCTGGAAATCATCGGCCCCGTTTGCATCCTGCTCGATTACTACCGCCGCCAGGCGGCGCTGTTGTTCATCTTTTACGTCGTCGCTACCGCCGTTCTATTTCACAATTTCTGGGACTTTCCCTTCAACGGCGATGCCTGGAACCAGAATTTCTGGCCGTTCTTGAAAAACTTCGGACTGGCGGGCGGGTTCCTCTATATTGCGGCCGACGCCAAGGCCCAGTCGCTGCGTGGCGCCTTTTCCTTCAAGCCGCGATAGGCCTTTTTCCGATGGACGGGCCCAGATCGTATGGCGGCGCCCGCGGACCGATCCCGGCCGCAAGAGGAGCCGCCGCATTGCCCGAACCACGTTCGGCCTCGTCTCCTCCGGCGCCGTCCGCGATCAGGTTCACGCGCGCGATCTGCGGGGATCTCGCCCAGGCGGAGCGGCGCGAGTGGTGGATCGCCAATGGGCTCGGCGCCTACGCGGGCGGTACCATCGCCGGCAGCCTCACGCGCCGATATCACGGACTGCTGATCGCCCCGGTCGGATCGCCGCTCGGCCGTCGGCTGATCCTCGCCAAGGCGGACGCCACCCTGGTCGACGGCGCCCGCACCTGGCCGCTGTTCACGAACCGGTGGAGAAGCGGCGCCATCTCTCCGGCGGGTCACGTGCGGATCGCGAGCTTCCATCTCGACCACTCCGTCCCGGTGTGGACCTACGAGATCGGTCCGCGCCGGATCGAGGCGCGCATCTGGATGGAGCCCGGCGCCGACGTGACCTATGCCGCGTGGCTGCTGCAGCCGGGCGCCGATCCGCCCGACGAGGAGCTGTTCTTGCGCGTGACGCTTCTGGCCAACGATCGCGACCACCATGGCACGACCGTGGTCGGCGGCTTCGCGCCCACGATTCGGGTCGACGGCGGCAGCGTCCTGCGCGCCGATGCGGGACTGTTCTCGCTGATCGTGGCGGCGCCGGGAGGCGACATCATCCCCAAGCACGATTGGTACCGCGATTTCGATCTGCCGGTGGAGGCCGATCGCGGTCTCGACGCGACCGACAATCATCTGTGCATCGGCGAGGCGACGATCCCGCTCGTTGCAGGCCAGTGGCGCGGCATCGCCGCGGGCGTCGACCACGAGCCGCAGGCGGACCTGGTCGCCGCGCTGCAGCGCCGTCTCGAGCATGACCGGCGCACGCTAGCGAGCGCGCTCGCCGGCAGTCCGGCCATGCAACAGGCGCCCGGCTGGATCGTTCGGCTTGCGCTCGCGGCCGATGCATTCGTGTTTTCGCGGCCGCTCGCGAGCGTTCCCGACGGACAGTCCGTCATCGCCGGCTATCCCTGGTTCGGCGATTGGGGTCGCGACACGATGATCAGCCTGCCGGGCCTGACGCTCGCGACCGGCCGCCCGCAGGTCGCGCGACGCATCCTCGAGACGTTCGCGAGCTTCGTCAGCCAGGGAATGTTACCCAATGTCTTTCCCGAAGCCGGCGATCACCCCGCTTACAACACCGCGGATGCATCGCTGTGGTTCTTCGAAGCCTGGCGCGCCTATCTCGATGCGACCGCAGATATGGCCGCCCTGCGCGCGGTCTTCCCGGTCCTGTCGGACATGATCCAATGGCACATCAAGGGAACCCGCTACGGCATCGCGGTGGACGAGGCGGACGGTCTGCTCAGAGCCGGCGTCGCCGGCATGCAGCTGACCTGGATGGACGCGAAGATCGGCGACTGGGTGGTGACGCCGCGCATAGGCAAGCCGGTCGAGATCAACGCGCTCTGGTACAACGCCTTGCGCAGCATGAGCGAGTTCGCACAACGATTGGGAGAGCCGGACCGTTTCAGCATGTTGGCTGACAGAGCGCAGCGCAGCTTCGCACGCTTCGTGCGCGCCGACGGCGAGGGCCTCTACGACGTCATCGATGGTCCGAGCGGGAGCGACGCCAGCATCAGGCCCAACCAGATCTTCGCGGTCAGCCTGCCGCACAGTCCGCTCTCGGCCGACGATCAGGCGCGGGTCGTGCGGGTCTGCAGGCGGGAGCTGCTCACGGCATTCGGGCTGCGCTCGCTCTCGCGTGACGATCCCGCCTACCACCCGGCCTATGGCGGCGGCGTGCTGGAACGCGACGGTGGCTATCATCAGGGGCCGGTCTGGGGCTGGCTGCTCGGACCGTTCAGCCTCGCGGTCTATCGCGTCAGCGGCGACCCGACCGCGGCCGAGGCCGTGCTGGAGGGGATGCGCGACGCGCTCGAGGACCAGGCGGTGGGTACCATCGGCGAGATTTTCGATGGCGATGCGCCGCACCGTCCGCGCGGCGCCCCTGTACAAGCTTGGTCCGTCGCCTGCACGCTCGATGCCTGGCGTCTGCTCGCTCGCGCGAAGCAGGTCGGACAGACGTGAATGCGACACGATCGCACAGCTGGGAGAGCGGAGTCGTAGCCCCATGTCGCAAGCGAGTAACGTCGAACAGCAACGGATCGCGGAGAGCCGCAACGGCCGAAAACAGTGGCGCCGCTGGGGCCCCTATCTCAGCGAGCGGCAATGGGGCACGGTGCGCGAGGACTACAGCCCCGGCGGCACCGCGTGGGACTATCTCACCCACGACCAGGCGCGTAGCCGCGCCTATCGCTGGGGCGAGGACGGGCTGGCCGGCTTCTGCGACGACCGTCAGCTTCTGTGCCTGTCGCTCGCCTTGTGGAACGGTCGCGATCCGATCCTCAAGGAGCGGCTGTTCGGCCTGACCAACTCGGAAGGCAACCACGGCGAGGACGTCAAGGAGCTGTACTATTACCTCGACGCCGTTCCCAGTTACGCCTATGCGCGCATGCTCTACAAGCTTCCGCAGGCCGCCTATCCCTACGAATGGCTGATCGAAGAAAACGCACATCGCCGCGGCTCCGCGGCGATGGAGTTCGAGCTCATCGACACCGGCATTTTCGACGATGACCGATATTTCGATGTCGCCGTCGACTACGCCAAGGCGGACGCGGACGACGTGCTCATGCGCATCATCGTCCACAACCGCGGCCCGGAGCCGGCGACGATCCAAGTCCTGCCGCAGGCGTGGTTCCGCAACACCTGGGACTGGACGGCCGGCGTGACGAAACCCTCGCTCAAGGATCAGGGCGAAGGCCGGGTGGCTGCCCGGCATGACGAGCTGGGGATCTACAGCATCCAGTTCGAGGGGGCGGACCGGCTGCTGTTCTGCGAGAACGAAACCAACTTTGCGCGCCTGTTCGGCGTTGGTCCCGCCCACGGCTATTTCAAAGACGCTTTTCACGACTATGCCGTGCACGGTCGCACCGAGGCCATCAACGCCGCCGGGGAAGGGACCAAGGTTGCGGGGCTCTACGCACGCACGCTCGCTGCGCACGGCAGCATCACCATTCGCATCCGGCTGCAGACCGGCGCGCCGCGCGCGGATGCCTTTGCCGACTTCGACGACATCTTCACCCGGCGCATCGCGGAGGCGGACGCCTTCTACGCCGCCTTGCAGAAGGGCATCGACGACGAAGACCTGCGGCTGATCCAGCGCCAGGCCTTTGCCGGGATGCTTTGGAACAAGCAGTATTACGATTTCAACGTGCAGAGATGGCTGGAGGGCGACCCGTTGCAGCCGCCGCCGCCGGAGAGCCGCAAGCACGGTCGCAACAGCGGGTGGAGGCACTTCCTCGCTTCCGACATCATGTCGATGCCGGACAAGTGGGAATATCCATGGTTCGCCGCCTGGGACCTCGCCTTCCATTGCGTCACGCTGTCGTTGATCGAGCCGGACTTCGCGAAAAATCAGCTCATGCTGCTGTGCGAAGTCCGCCTTATGCACCCCAATGGGGAGTTGCCGGCCTATGAATGGGCGTTCGGCGACGTCAACCCGCCGGTGCATGCCTGGGCGGCGATGCGCGTGTTCGAGAACGACGCGCACCAGTGCGGCGGCGACGGCGACCTCGATTTTCTGGAACGCGTCTTCCACAAGTTGTTGTTGAACTTCACATGGTGGGTGAACCGCAAGGATCCGCAAGGCCTGAACATCTTCGAGGGAGGCTTCCTCGGCCTCGACAATATCGGCGTGTTCGACCGGTCGCGGCCGCTGCCGACCGGCGGCCACATCGAGCAATCCGACGGCACCGCGTGGATGGCGATGTTCTGCCTCAACATGCTGCGGATCTCGGTGGAGCTCAGTCGGCGCGACAAGGTCTACGAGGACATGGCCATCAAGTTCCTGGATCATTTCCTGCAGATCGCCGGCGCCATGACGGACATGGGCAAGCGGGGGATCGGGCTCTGGGACGACGAAGACAATTTCTTCTACGACGTGCTGTCGCTGCCGACGGGCTCCAAGGCGCCGCTGCGGCTGCGCTCGATGGTCGGGCTGATCCCGTTGTTTGCGGTCGGTATCGTCGAGCACTCGTTCATCGAGGCCATGCCGGAGTTGTGGCGCAAATTCGAGGCCTACCGGCATCGGCGCCCCGACCTGGTGAAGCTCGTCTCGCGCTGGCACGAAGGCGGCGCGAAGGACCGTCACCTGTTCTCGCTCGTGCGCATCTTTCGCATGTCGAAACTGCTGCGTCGCATGCTCGATGAAAGCGAGTTCCTCTCGCCCTATGGCGTGCGGGCGCTCTCGCGCAGCTACCTCGATCATCCCTTCGATTTCGAATATGACGGCATGCATTACCGCGTGAAATATCAGCCGGGAGAATCCGACAGCGGGTTGTTCGGCGGCAACTCGAATTGGCGCGGGCCGATCTGGATGCCGGTCAACTACATGTTGGTCGAAAACCTGCGCCGCTTCCATTTGTTCTACGGCGACGGGCTCAAGCTCGAATGTCCGACCGGGTCCGGCGTCATGTTGACCCTCGATCAAATCGCCGACGAATTGTGTCACCGCCTGACCGCGCTGTTCCGGCGCCGTCCCGACGGCAGGCGACCGGTCTTCGGCGGCTACGAGAAGTTCCAAACCGACCCCCATTTCAGGGATTACATCCTGTTCCACGAATACTTCCACGGCGACAACGGTCGCGGCTGCGGCGCGTCGCACCAGACCGGCTGGACCGGCCTCGTCGCCAACCTCATCAGCCAACTCGCGCAGGAAGCCACGGTGACCGCGCCCGCGACTGCCACGGCGCGGCGTACGCCGCTGCCGCTTCCATGAGGTGGCTTCAACTCGACCCGCATCCAGAACGGAGGTATCGCGCATGACCTTGAAGAACAAAGTCGCTATCGTCACCGGCGGCAACAGCGGAATAGGCCAAGCGATCGTTCTGGAGCTGGCGCGGCAAGGTGCCGGCATCGTCATCGACTATGTGGCTCATCCGGAGGCGACGGCGGCGCTCGAGCGCGAGATCGCCAAGCTCGGCGACCAGTCCATCGGCGTCGATGCCGACGTCAGCAAGCTCGCCGATCTGCAGAAGCTCGTCGACGCGGCGGTGAGCAAATTCGGGCGGCTGGACATCATGGTGAACAACGCCGGCATCGAAACGCGCACCTCGGTCCTCGACACCACCGAGGATCAATACGACAGGGTGATGAGCATCAACCTCAAGAGCGCGTTCTTCGGCACGCAAATCGCAGCCAAGCAGATGATCAAGCAGGGCGGCGGCGGTCGCATCATCAACATCACGTCGGTGCACGAGGACTGGCCGATGCCCGGCAACACCGCCTATTGCCTCGCCAAGGGCGGCATGCGGATGCTCACGCGCACCGCCGGGGTCGAGCTTGCGCGCCACAACGTCCTGGTCGTGGGGGTGGGCCCGGGCGCGGTGGCGACGCCGATCAATCTCAGCACCATGGACGATCCGGCCAAGCTCGCGCGCTTGGATGCCGCCATCCCGCTCGGGCGCATGGCGCGTCCCGAGGAGATCGCGAGCGTGGTCGCCTTCCTCGCCGGCGACGGGGCGAGCTATCTCACCGCCACCACCATCTTCGCGGACGGCGGCATCATGCAAAGCAGCGTCGGTCTCTAGCGCAGCTGCCATGGACAAGCACTTCGACGTCATCATCATCGGCAGCGGCGCGGGCGGCGGCACGCTGGCGCGACAGCTGGCGCCCTCGGGAAAGAGCGTTCTCATTCTCGAGCGCGGCGACTGGCTCAAGCGCGAGGCGTTGAACTGGGATACGGCGGCCGTCTTCCAGCAGAACCGCTACGTCTCGCCCGAGACCTGGTACGACCGCGACGGCCGGCCATTTCAGCCGCAGGTGCATTATTTCGTCGGCGGCGCCACCAAGATGTTCGGCGCCGCGCTCTATCGCCTGCGGCGGCAGGATTTCGGCGAGCTGCGCCATCACGACGGGGTCTCCCCCGCTTGGCCGATCAGCTACGAGGAATTGGAGCCGTATTACGCCAAGGCCGAGCAGATGTACCATGTCCACGGCCTGCGCGGGCGGGATCCGACCGAGCCCCCCTCCAGCGGGCCATATCCGTGCCCGCCGGTCTCCAACGAACCGCGCATCCAGCAGCTCTTCGATGACCTCGCCGCGGCCGGCTACCATCCGTTCCCGGCGCCCTCCGCCGTCATGATGGACGAGCGGAACATGGCGTACAGCACCTGCATCCGCTGTCAGACCTGCGACGGCTTTCCCTGCCTGGTGCACGCCAAGTCCGACGCCGAGGTCGTGGCCGTGCGTCCGGCCGTCGAATTTCCCAACGTGACGCTCCTCCGCAACGCGCAGGCGCTCAAGCTCGACACCAATGCCGACGGCACCGCGGTGACGACGGTCGTGGCCGAGGTCGAAGGCGAGCGCGAAGTCTTCCGCGGCGACATCGTCGTCGTCTCGTGCGGCGCCGCCAACAGCGCCAAGCTGCTGCTGACGTCGGCCAACGACAAGCACCCGAACGGGCTCGCCAACGGCTCGGATCAGGTGGGACGCCACTACATGTTCCACAACAGTCAGGCCGTGCTCGCGGTCTCGCGCGAGCCCAACCCGACCATGTTCCAGAAGACCCTGGCGTTGAACGATTTCTACTTCGGGATGGAAGGCTTCGACTACCCGATGGGCAATATTCAGATGATCGGCAAGTCGTTGGGCCCGATGTACCGGGGCGAGAAGCCGATCGAGACCGCTTTGCTTCCGATACGCGTGCTCGACGACCTCGCCTACCACGCGGTGGATTTCTGGCTCACGACCGAGGATCTGCCCGATGCGGACAATCGCGTCACGGTGGACAAATCGGGCAAGCTGACCTTGAGCTATACGCCGAACAACCAGCTGCCGATGCAGAAGCTGTATGACAAGCTCAAGTCGCTGCTCGGTCAAATGGGAATGCATCCGGATCACCTGATCCCGCGCCACATCTATATGAAGACCGAGATCCCGCTCGCGGGCTGCGCCCATCAGGCCGGAACGTGTCGTTTCGGCCGGGACCCGAAGTCGTCGGTGCTCGACGTGAACTGCAAAGCGCACGAGCTCGACAATCTCTACGTGGTGGATACGAGCTTCTTCGTCAGCATCGGCGCGGTGAACCCGTCGCTGACCGCGATCGCCAACGCGATCCGCGTGGGCGACCACCTGTTGCGGCGGCTGGCGTGAGCGGGCGGCGGCGGCAATGAGGGGCAGGCGACGAATCCCCGGGACGCGTGCACCCGACGTGTCGAAAGAAGCCGGCCGGTGAGGGCTTAAGTCATGGCGAGCCGCACCGAGATCGGGGTGATCTACTGCGCCGCTGTCGTGCAGGGCCTTGCGCTGGTCACGTTCCCGGCGGCGAGCTCGATCTTCACCGGCTCGGACGGTTTCGGGTTCGACAGCACGCGCTACGGAACGATGTTCGTCCCGCAGGTGACGCTTGCCATTCTCGCCTCCGCGATCGCCCCGAAGCTGGCGCGCCGGTGGGGCCTGCGCCGCGTGCTGCTGGCGGGATTCGCCGGCAATATCGTGTCGATGGGGCTGCTGGCGCTGAGCCGCCTCCTCATGGGAGCGCCCGACATCGCCTTTGGGGTACTGCTGGTCGCCACTTCGGGGCTGGGCTTCGGCTTCGGCGCGACCGTCATGGCGCTCAACACCTTTACCGAGGCGTTCTTCCCGGATCGCGCCGATCGAGCGGTGTTGGCGCTCAATGCGATGCTTGGGATCGGGACGGCGCTCGCTCCGGTGCTGGTCGCGATCGTCGTCGGCATCGGCGCCTGGTGGCTGCTGCCGGTGATGGTGGCGTGCATTTTCGTCGCGATCTTCGCCGTCGCCCTGGCGCTGCCGCTGCGAACGTCCGCCGGCACTGCCGGCTCCTCCGTGCGGAGCGGTTGGACCAGTCTGCCGCACCGGTTCTGGCTCTATGCCGCCGCCGTATTTCTCTACGGCGTCGTCGAGACGCTGAACGGCAACTGGGCGATGCTGTATCTCACTGGCGAACGGGGCGTGTCGGCCCAGGGCGCCTCCTTCGCGCTGGCCGCCTTCTGGACCATGGTGACGGTGGGTCGCGTGCTCATCGCGCTCGTGTCGCGATACATCCCCGACCGATGGATCTATCTCGGGCTTCCGCTCGCGCTGCTCGTGATCTTTCAGTTTGCCGCCCACGTCGAGAACGAAGCCTACGGCATCCTTGTCTTCGGCATCGCCGGCCTCGCGTGCTCCGGATTCCTGCCGTTGACCATCAGCTTCGCCGGCGGCGAGTTCCCCTCGCTCTCGGCGGTGACGGCGGGCGAAGTCATCGCGTTCTATCAGCTCGGCTACGGCGTGGCGGCATTCGGCATCGGACCGTTGCATGGCGTCGTCGGCCTGTCGCTGGCGACCATCTTCGCGGCCGGCAGCATCGTCGCGCTGCCTCTCGCCGTCCTCGCGGCTCTCGTCATCCGGCGGCCTCCAGCACCTCGACGGCATCCGTGACCACGCGGGCGGTCGTCGTTCGAGACGCGCCGGAGAACTTGCCAGCGAAGGCTGCAGCGGGGACCTGGGTCTCGACCGACCCGAGCCGTCAAATCCCGTCGGCGAGCGCGCCGAGGATGAGCACGACCTCGCCGACGGCAACGCCCGCGAGCACCGATCGGCGCAGCGCGAGGAAGGCCGCGAACCCGCAGGCGATGGCGCCGAGGCGGATGCTGACGGCCACGCTCGCCAGCGTCCCCGGCGGGAACAGAATGAGCTTGGCGATAACGCCCGCCAGCACCGCGACTGCAACAGCGCGCGCCCATACGAAGAACTCGGAATCTTCGTCCACCCCGCGGGCGACCGCGAGCCCGAGCATGCGCCAGATTTCGTTGGGCAGGAAGCCGACGAGCAGGAGCAGCGCGTAGGCGTAGAGCTCGCCGGTCATCGGCGCCACTCGCGCCAGCGATGCAGGCCGTAAGCGACCGATCCGCCCACGAGCCCGGTCCAGAGCAGGTCGAACCCCACATGCCAGGTCGCCAGCAGCGGCGCCAGCACGATGCCGAGCGCGAGCGCCAGCCAGTCCGCGAGCACACGGCAATTGCGCGTGGTGGAGATCAGAAACGACATCGGGGTGAGAAAGAGGAGCGCCGCGGTCAGCAGCGGCGGCAGCGAGGCCACCAGATAGTAGCCGACCACTGTCCCGATCAGCGCGGCGGTCATGAAGCCGGTGCCGAGCCCGTTTCCGAACGGGATCCGCGACTCGCGCGGCAATGCCGGAAGAAGCCGCAGCGCCTCGATCCACATGCTGACAGCGGTGAGGTGCGCCGGCAGGATCAGTCGACGAACCGGCGTGTCCTTCTGCTTGATCAACGGCAGCAGCGACACGACCATCGGAAGCAGACGCGCGCTGCTCACTCCCACGGCCACCGCGGTCTCGACCGGCGTGGCGCCGGCGCCGAGCGCCGAGATCAGGATGACCTGGCCGGGAGCGACCCACATCAGCACGGTCGAGGCGACGACCCACCACAGGCTGAAGCCGAAATCGTGCGCCAGCGCCGCAACGCCGATATAGGTGCCGATCAGGACATAGGCCAAGACCGACAGCCACGCGGCGCGAAAGCCGGCGAGGAAGGCGGCGGTCGCCGAGCGGATCGGCGGATCGGTGGTCGGCGCGGTCGGCATGGCGCTCGTCAAGCCTGTCCCACGGCACGGCGGCGGGCGCAATCGCGCTTTGGTCAGCCCTGCTCCCCCCTGCCGTCACCCTTGACGATCGCGATGTAGCGCTCGACCGACCGGCGCACCGCGTCCTTGCCGCCGCGCGGCACGACACGGTCAAAAAATGCGCCGTAGATCACGTCGAATTTGAACGGCTCGAGCGTCGCGCCGATGCGCGCCACTGCCGGCGCCGACAGCGGAATGTAGTTGGGGTAGCTGCGCATGAAGCTCACATGGCTGCGATCGGGAATCACCTGCAAAATGTCGCCGGACAGGAGCGCGCCGCGCCCCTCCCCGCCCGCCGCCCAGTGCAGCACCGTCCCGCCTGCGAAGTGGCCGCCGCAGCGAACGAGGGTCACGCCGCTCGCGATCGGCAAGGTATCGCCGTCCCACAGTGCGATGGCGGGATCGGGCCGCATGATCCATTGCCGGTCCGCGGCGTGCAGATGGATGGGCACCCCGCCGAAGGCGAGGCTCCATTCCACCATGGTGCTGTAGTAATGCGGGTGGGAGATCGCGATGGCGGCGAGCCCGCCGAGCCCCTTCACGATCTCGATGTTTGCGGCATCGATGAAGGGGATGCAGTCCCACAAGATGTTGCCGCCGCTCGCGCGCAGCAGCAGCGCGCGCTGTCCGATGGAGAATTTGGGAACCGTCCCGATCCCGATCAGGCCGGGCTCGTGCCGCCGGTAAGAGTTGAAATGCGCCCGCGCGAGCGCATCGAGGGTAGTCCACCGCTGCCCGCCGGGCGGCACGAATTGGCGCTCGTCCTCGCAGACCGGACAGGCCGGCGGCGGCGCGTCCGAAGGCGAGAATTGGCTCCCGCAGGTCTCGCAGACGAAGGCAGTCATGGCGCGGCGCCTTCCGTGCAGGCAGGTTGGTTTGCGGGGACGGCGGCCCTGCGCGTGGCCGCGCCGCCGAGGCGACTGTCGCGCTACTCCGATGCGCGAGCCGCCAGCAACGCCCGGCCGACGACCCCGGCAAGCATGAGGATGGACACGACCACGATCCAGGCCAGCGTCAACCAGCCGCCAAGCGGGCCGAAGTATCGCAGCAGGGCGACGGCGGCGCAAACGAACCCGGCCCATGCCAGCCACCTCGGCAGCAGCCTGGTCCGCAGCGCAACCAGCGACGTGGCGGCGATCAACGCGGCCATTCCGACGAAGCAGAAGCGATACATCCAGCCGGCGAGCGCGTAGGAGAGGAATCCGAGCTGGGCGTCCGGCCGGAAGTTCGCGAACCGCGCCTGCGTTGCGGGGTGAACGATCTCGATCGCCGCCCCGGCCAGCATCAAGGCCACGAACAGCAGCCCGCCCGTCAGCGCAACCGAGGAAAATCCGTATCCCTCGCGCTCGACGTCCTGCAGCACGCTGTGCAGGACGCCGAGGAACCACAGGAAGAAGAATGAAGCGAAGATCAGCATCACCCCGTTGCGGCCGATGATCTCGTCGTGCCTGGCGGCGAAATGGTCGATCAGCTGCTGGACGCTCGACGTCCGATCGGGCGCGTCCGGAGGCGTGAGATAAGAAGGAATGAAGAGAATCACGAACAAGATACCGCTGATTCCGCCGAGCCGCAGAATGAGCTTGTCGGTCATCGTCCCCCCTGTTCTTCGTTTGCTGTTGGGGCCGATCTTACGTCCCCGTCGCCGGGAATCAACGTGAAGGTCGCAGGTCGGACGAGCGGGGACCAACACCAACGGTATCCTCCGTCGCGATCGCGTGCGCCAATCCACGCCCGTGCCGACGCATGCGGCTCACGGGCGGAAACAGAGTGCGCGCACGACTGGCGCGGGCCGCCGCCCGCCAGCCCCGGCGCAGGTGTCCAGGCAAGCTCAGTAGAGCAGCGGCCCGCGGTTGAAGTGGAAGTTGACGCCGGCGCTGAAGACGTTGTCTTCCACCTGGCTGGTGCTCACCGAGGTGCCCCCGGTGAGCGTGGTGTCGAAGCCGCCGAGCTGAACGCGCCGGTAATCGAACTTGACGCCGAGACTGGGTGTAAGCAGCCGCTCCATGCCCGCACCGACGAACCAGCCGCCGCGGGTCCCGGAACTGCTGCCGGAGCCGATGCGGCCGGCGATGGTGGAGGTGGCCTCGAGCCCGACATTGGCGACGGCGCCGCCGCCGGTGGCATAGATGAACAGCTTGTTCTGGTCGATTGCGAGGCCGAGCTTCGGGCCGACGGTCACGCGCCAGTCGACCGTCGTCGTCGAGCTGACATAGGTATTCGTGGCCAGCGTCGTGAACGCGTAGTTCGTCCCGCCCGCACGGCCGAAATCGACCTCCGCTTCGCCGCACAGCACGACCGGCGACATGGCCATGCCGCAATAGCCGACCTCGACGCCGCCGAACGGACCGTGGAAGGAGTCGCGCGCGATCGGCAGCGGTTGCGTGCCATTGAAGTAGGTGTCGTGGGCCCGTCCCTGGCTCCAGACGAAATTCGCGCCAAGATAGAAGCCGTTCCAGTCGAACAGCGGCGCCGGCGCGACTGCGGGCACCGGCGGCATGTCGGCGGCGTCGGCCGCAGCGCATGTCGCCAAGAGAATGTACGCCACCCCTGCAAACAACCTTTTCATCGTAGCCCCCCGCTCGCACCGCGTCCGCGCGATCGGTGCAACGACATCAATCGCCACGCGTCACGCAAAGGCAATATGCGGGCAATGCTGGAGAGCCGATTGCTATTCTCTCGTGTCCATCCTGCAACGTCAGTATTGGATCGTTCTAAGGTTGAATTGGACTAAAGAAGATCTGATGTGCACCGTCGTCAATACGGTGCAACCTCAACTGCGCCCGCATGCATTTGTGAAGCAATGCAACGCCCCACCGGCGCGCAAAGGCCAGATGGGCTTTGCGCCGTACAGACCCGGGAGCTTTGACGGGTAGGCGAGCGCACGCGCGGCGCAGACGTCCGCCCCGATCGGACCTACACCTTGACGAGCGGCACCTTCGGCACGGAGCCGCGCGGGGATGGAGGACCGCCGTCGCCCTTGGGGCCCGAAGGCTTGCGGCGCGGGCTGCGGCGTTTGGGTTTGGCGTCCGGAATCTTCTCCGGCTTCGGCGTGACCGGGCCGTCGAGATACTCGAAGCCGAGCTTCTCCACGCCGGTTTCGTCCTTCACCGTGATGACGCGCACATGACCGCCGGACTTGAGCTTGCCGAACAGGACCTCGTCGGCAAGGGTCTTCTTGATGTGCTCCTGGATCAGGCGCGCCATCGGCCGCGCCCCCATCTGCTCGTCGTAGCCGTGCTCGATGAGCCATTTGGTCGCTTCTTCCGACAGTTCGATGGTGACGTCGCGATCACCGAGCTGCGCCTCGAGCTGCAGCACGAACTTCTCCACCACCTTGGCGATGATCTCGGGCGTGAGGTGCGCGAAGGTGATGATGGCGTCGAGCCGATTACGGAATTCCGGAGCAAACAGACGGTTGATCGCCTCGAGGTCGTCGCCTTCGCGCTTGATACGCGTGAAGCCGTAAGCCTGACGAGCGAGATCGGCCGCACCGGCATTGGTGGTCATGATCAGGATTACGTTGCGGAAGTCGACCTGCTTGCCATTGTGATCCGTCAGCTTGCCGTGATCCATGATCTGAAGGAGGACATTGAACAGATCCGGGTGCGCCTTCTCGATCTCGTCGAGAAGGAGGACGCAATGCGGGTGCTGATCGACGCCATCGGTGAGCAGGCCGCCCTGGTCGAATCCGACGTAGCCGGGCGGCGCGCCGATCAGGCGCGAGACGGTGTGGCGCTCCATGTATTCCGACATGTCGAAACGGATCATCTCGACGCCCAGCGCGGTGGAGAGCTGCTTGGCCACCTCGGTCTTGCCCACGCCGGTCGGGCCGGAGAACAGATAGCAGCCGATCGGCTTTTCCGGCTCGCGCAGGCCCGCGCGCGCGAGCTTGATCGATGCGGCGAGCGCGGCGATCGCCTTGTCCTGGCCGTAGACCACCTGCTTCAAGGTTTGGTCGAGATGTTGCAGCACCACGGCGTCGTCCTTGGACACGGTCTTCGGCGGAATCCGCGCCATCGTGGCGATAGTGGTCTCGATCTCCTTGATGCCGATCGTCTTCTTGCGCCGGCTTTCCGGCAGCAGCATCTGCGCCGCCCCTGATTCGTCGATCACGTCGATCGCCTTGTCGGGAAGCTTGCGGTCGTGGATATAGCGCGCGGACAACTCGACCGCGGCCTTGATGGCCTCGCTGGTGTATTTGAGCTTGTGATAGTCCTCGAAATAGGGCTTGAGGCCCTTGAGGATCTCGATCGCGTCGGGAACCGTCGGCTCGTTGACGTCGATCTTCTGGAACCGCCGCACCAGCGCGCGGTCCTTCTCGAAATACTGCCGGTATTCCTTGTAAGTGGTCGAGCCGATGCAGCGCAGCGTGCCCGACGCCAATGCCGGCTTGAGCAGATTGGAGGCGTCCATCGCGCCGCCGGAAGTGGCGCCGGCGCCGATCACGGTATGGAATCTCGTCGATGAACATGATTGCGCCGGGATAGGCCTCGAGCTCCTTGATCACCTGCTTGAGGCGCTCCTCGAAATCGCCGCGATAGCGCGTGCCGGCCAGCAGCGTGCCCATGTCGAGCGAGAATACTGTCGCATTCTTGAGGACGTCCGGCACCTCGCCGTGCACGATTCGCCGCGCCAGGCCCTCGGCGATCGCGGTCTTGCCGACGCCGGCGTCTCCGACGAACAGCGGGTTGTTCTTCTGCCGCCGGCACAGCACCTGGATGGTGCGGTTGATCTCGGCTTCGCGCCCGATCAGCGGATCAATTCTGCCCTCGCGCGCCTTGCGGTTGAGATTGATGCAATAGGCCTCGAGGGCATCGCCCTTCTTCTTGGCGTCGTCGCCGCTCTTGGTGTCGGTCTCCTCCTCGGAGCCGCGCACCGGACGCGCCTCCGACATCCCGGGCCGCTTGGCGATGCCGTGACTGATGTAATTGACGGCGTCGTAGCGCGTCATGTCCTGCTCCTGCAGGAAATAGGCGGCATGGCTCTCGCGCTCGGCGAAAATCGCGACCAGCACGTTGGCGCCCGTCACCTCCTCCCGCCCGGACGACTGCACATGGATGACGGCGCGCTGGATCACGCGCTGGAAGCCGGCGGTGGGCTTGAAATCATCGTTGCCGTCGTTGACCAGATTTTCGAGCTCACTTTCGAGATAGGCGGTGAGGCTGCGTCGAAGCTTGTCGAGGTCGACGTTGCACGCGCGCATCACCGCGGCGGCGTCCTGATCGTCGATCAGCGCGAGCAGAAGATGTTCGAGCGTGGCGTATTCGTGATGGCGCTCGTTGGCCAGCGCCAAGGCACGGTGGAGGGACTGCTCGAGATTGCGCGAAAACGTCGGCATGTCTGGTCTCGTGTTAACGCGTTATATAGCCCCGGCGTTCCCGCATTTCCATCCTGGTCACTTCTTTTCCATCACGCACTGGAGAGGATGCTGGTGTTTGCGGGCAAAGTCCATAACTTGCGTCACCTTGGTCTCGGCCACCTCGTAGGTGTAGACGCCGCACTCGCCGATCCCATGCTGGTGGACATGCATCATGATTCGATGGGCGCTCTCGTGGTCCTTGTTGAAGAAGCGCTCCAGCACATGAACCACGAACTCCATCGGCGTGTAATCGTCGTTGAGGAGCAGCACCCGGTAGAGGCTCGGCCGCTTGGTTTGCGGTTTGGTCTTGGTGATGACCGCGGTGCCGGGCGTGCCCGGCGCGCGGCGTTTGTTGTTGTCTTCGCCTGCAAGACGCGGCGAGAGCGGCATGCTCCCGGCGCTTGCATTCAGTTCGGTCGGTCTTGGGCTCATGGTGACTTTACGGATCAAAGCGTGCCAGCGGTCGCGAGTTAAGGGAGACGCTGCCTACATCATACGGAGGGGACCGCTCCGGTTCCAGATCGTCGTTTCCTCCCGCCGCCGAGAACCCCTGCCCCGTGTTCAGCAAATCCCGTGCCGGCCACCGGCAGTTGCGAAACGATCGCGGGTCATTGCGGACAATTCGCGGCAGTTCGTCGGAAAGCTGCGGATTTTCCCGGCCGCCATGATCGGAGCGCCGCTGGGATATTCCCTCAAGGAGCAGGCCCCGCTATGCTGCCGGTGGGGCGTGTTCGGCCGCGCGGACCGTCGGCATCGCCGCAACGGAGGCGTGCGCGTTGTTGCTCGCGGCGACTTGCCACGGCGGAAGAGGGTCGCACGCGGAGGATCGGCTCGACGCGGCAAGACAAAGCCCGGCACTGCGGCCGGGCTTTTCATTCGCGCGTGGCGCGCCAGCGTTATTTCGCCGCGGACATCTTGCCGAGCTGGCCCTCGAACGGCTTGTAGGCCTCTTTCGCGAGGTCAGCATAGAGCTCGCCGAGCTTGGTCGCCTCGGCGACAAAGCTTTCGTACGAGCTCTTGGCGTAATCGCTCTGCACCTCGATTGCCTTCTCGAGCGACTTCGCGCCGATGAGCTTCTCCGTCGCCGCAGTCCCCTGCTCGAACATCTTTTTCGAGTAGTCCGCCATCTCGACGGCGATCGCCTGCACGCTCTTGGAAAGCGCGCCGAACGACTTCATCGCCGCATCCATATTGTCCCTGCCGAACTGCTGCAGGTCGTCCATGTTGTTGACCATGTCGCTTAACCTCTCCCGGCGCCGTCGCCGTTTGCGTGTGACCCACCCTCGTATCGCCGGCCCTATCGCCGGGACAGATAGGATATATTGCACTGCACAAAAAAGTCAAGTCCCATTTTGCGGTGCAATATGGACAGGGGGATCGGCCGCTTAATACTTTCGAAATCCGCCTGTCCTAGCCTCATCGCCCGTGCCGCAGGGGGACCGTCTCGCTCGAAATGGCAGGCGTGAGGCGCCAAAAGGTCGGAAAAACTTCAGAAAACCGCCCTTTTTGCCTCGTCCAATTGTACCACCTCGGCACGACAGGGGTGTCGGCGCTCCGCACGGAGCGCCCAGGGGAACGAGGACGGGGGAAATATCATGTTGCGGATCCGGACCGGAGCCCGTCACGGGCTTCGTGGGGGTATGTTCGGTTTTGTCGCGGCTGTTTTCATAATACCAAGTCATGCATCCCAGGCGGCGCCTTACGCCGACATCGTCGTCGATGCCAATTCGGGCGCCGTGCTGCACTCGACCAATCCGGATGCGAAACGCCATCCGGCATCGCTCACCAAAATCATGACGCTTTATTTGCTGTTCGAGCAGCTCGAAAGCGGCAAGCTGAAGCTCGACAGCCCGCTCAAGGTCTCCTCGGAGGCGGCCGAACAAGCACCGACCAAGCTGGGAACTCAAGCCCGGAAGCACGCTGGCGGTCGAAAACGCGATCAAGGGAATGGTCACACGTTCGGCAAATGACGCCGCCGTCGTGGTCGCCGAGGCGATCGCCGGCGACGAACGCGAATTCGCCAAGCTGATGACGCGCACGGCACGCGCGCTCGGCATGAGCAACACGGTGTACAGGAATGCCTCCGGTCTGCCGGATGACGACCAGGTCACCACCGCGCGCGATCAAGCCACGCTCGGCCGTGCGGTGCAGGAGCGCTTCCCGCGCTACTACAAATACTTCTCCATCCGCTCCTTCACGTTCCGCGGCGAGTCGATCGGCAACCATAACCACCTGCTCGGCCGCGTCGACGGCGTGGACGGGATCAAGACCGGCTATATCCGGGCCTCGGGCTTCAACCTGGTAACCTCGGTGCACCGCGGCAATCGCTATCTCGTCGCCGTGGTCATGGGCGGCGGCAGCGCAGGCAGCCGCGACGCGCGAATGCGCGAGCTGATTCAAGACAAGATCGCGCAAGCATCGACCAAACGCACCGCGCCGATGGTTGCGGAGGCGCCTGTCGCGGCGGAGACCAAGCCCGCGCCGAAGATTGCCGCCAAGCCCGAGCCGAAGCCGGAACCGAAATCGGAGTCCAAGGTCGCGAGCAAGGTCGAGCCGAAAGCCGACGCCAAGGCCGAAGGCAAGAGCGCGCCGCGCTTTGCGGTTGCCAGCGCGATCAGCGTGCCCATACGTTTCAAGCCCGCCGCCGCGCAGGCTGAGCCGGCGGTCGTGCACGCGCAGACCACCGCGACTGTTGCGGGCGCCAGGGCCCGGGTCGTGGCCGGATCGACCGATCCGATCCGACCGGTGCTGGTCAAGACGCTCACAGTGCGAGCCGGTACGCAGATGGCGTCGCTCACGCCATTACACGTTCCTCCCGCGCCGGTCGCAGACGTTCAACCGGCCCGGGACGTCGCTCACATTCCCGCAGCCGCGCCGGCCGTCGCGATCAGATCCGAGCCGCCCGCCCCGCCCGCGGTCAAGCCCGAGCCGCCGGCGCCCCCACCTGCCGTCGCAGCGGCGAAGCCGGAAGTCCCGGCAACGCAGCCCGCCCCGGTCGCCGCCGAAACGCCCGAGCCGCCGGCAGCGCAACCCGTGCCGGTAGCGGCGAAGAAAGCCGTTGAGGCGACACCGTTGCCGACCGCACGGCCGGGCTCGGTGACGCGCGCGGCTGCCGCGGAGCCCGCATCCACGGCGAAGCACCGCAGCGGCTGGATGATCCAGGTCGGCGCCTATCCCGGCGAGCAGGCGGCCAAGCAGCGCCTGTCCAACGTACAGACCAAAGCCTCCAAGATGCTCACCGGCGCCGAAGCTTTCACCGAGACCATCGAGAAGGGTGGCACCACCTATTACCGTGCACGCTTCGCCGGCCTCGACAAGGACAAGGCGGAAGCCGCCTGCAAATACCTCAAGAAGAACGACGTCGAATGCGTGACCATCAAGAATTGACGTCGAGCATGAACAGGACACCCGCGTCGAACCGGAGCCGCCAAATGTCGCGTCGAGCAAAGGAGTTCAGCGATGGCGGCGCAAAAGGACCTCTTTGGCTTCGTTGACGCGGGCCGCAAGATACGTCGACCCCCCCTGGTCGGGATGCAGTTTCTTCATGAGCGAGC
This sequence comes from uncultured Alphaproteobacteria bacterium, assembly GCA_963758945.1. Lineage (GTDB taxonomy): Bacteria > Pseudomonadota > Alphaproteobacteria > Rhizobiales > Xanthobacteraceae > VAZQ01. The sequence continues at coordinate 267,274 of CAVWXY010000010.1, forward strand.
GGTGGGCGCGACCGATCTCCGCGGCGCTCGCCCCCGGTGGCACGCCAAGGATCTGATAGGCCTCCTCTTCCGTCATTTTGCCGCCGCTCCACCCCTTTCGGCTCGACCCCGTTGCCGCGTCAGCTTGCACGTGCTCACGCCAGCGGGGATCGCGGCGGTCAAGATACGCCATAAGTAGCGCACGGCTTTCCTCGTCGATCTCAGCGAGGAAGCCGGTGAGCGTCGCGAGGTCGAGCGAATCCAGCGCTGCACCTTCGTGCCGCCCGGCAAGGATATGTCCTTGCATTGCGCCGCTGTCGTGATCGAGCTCCATCTCGAGGAAGGCCGAGCGAACCCGCGAGACTTGGCCGGAGCTCTTGCGCGTGCGCGCGGCGATCCCGGGGACGCTCCAAGGCAACCACCCGAGCAGGCCGAGGCCGGTGAGGCCGAGAGGAATGGCGATGTCGAGACGGCCGCGCAGTCCGAGCACGCCGGCAACGGCGAGCGCCCCCAGCCCGCCGCCGGCCTTCAGCACCACCGCGGCGGTCTGAGGATTGACCTTGGTGAAGGCATTGAGCGCCCACAGCGCCAGCGCAAGGATCACCAGGCCAAAAATGAACGTGGCCATCAGGGTCTCATCTGCGCGAGGAGCTTGACGGCGCCTTCCGCGCGCCGTGCCGAGAGGTCGGCCAGCGCCCGCATGCCGCCGGCGGCATAAGCGGCGGCCGCCCGCAGGAGCTCCGCGAGCTCCCCGGCGGCGCCCGGATCGAAGCGGCAATAGGCGCCGCGGGTCAGGCGCGCGATCTCGCGAAAAGCCTGTTCGGTGATGGGATCCGCACCCTCCTGGAACATGAAGGCGCGAACACCGAGCAATCCGAGCTCGCCGGCCGCGTGGCAAAGCTCGTCGAGCTTCTCCTCCATTGCGTCGCCGACGAAGACCAGCGCCTGCACCGGGCGAGCGCGGGTCTCGCGCTTGGCATGGGCGATGATCTTGCCGATCTGGGTATGGCCGCCGCGGCAGTCGATGCGCTCCATCAGCGCGGCGAGCCGTTCGGTCTGCGACACCCAGAGCGAGGCCCGGCACTCGGCGAGGCCTCGGTAGTAGACCAGTTGCACGTCCAGCCCGCCGATCGCCGCCGCCTCGCGGAACATGTCCGCCTGCAGGTGGCAGGCGGCATCCCACGTGGGCTGCCTGCTCATGGTGGCATCGAGCGCGAAAATGAGCCGTCCGCGGCCGCCCGGAGCGGGCGCCGGCGTGAGGCCTTTCACCTCGGCGAGGAAGGCGTCTATCTCGGCACGCGTCGCCGCTGTCGCCGGCGCGCGGCGGCGATCCGTTTCCGGCCCCTCCTTGCGATCACTGGCCATGCAGCAGCCCACCTCGATAGGCGACAATCCCGCCGCCCCTTAAGGTGGCCATATCCCCGCGCCGACGCAATGCCCGGCCCCCTCTCCCAGCATCGGGCCGCACGCGAGCCGCGCGTGGAGTCGCGGTCGCGCCTTTGCTAGCCTGCGCACGGCTTCACCCCTCAACCCCGCGAGTCTGTCTCATGACCCCGCGAGTCGTGCGCACGGTTTCGGCATTGCGCCGCGCCGTCATGCCGTGGCGAACGGCCGCAGAGCGGATCGCCCTTGTGCCCACGATGGGCGCCCTCCATGCCGGCCACATCGCGCTGGTGCGGGCAGCACGCCGGCGCGCGGCGCGTCTGATCGTATCGATCTTCGTCAATCCCTCGCAATTTGCGCCGCACGAAGATTTCGCGAGCTATCCGCGCGCGTTCGAGGCCGATCTCGCGATGCTCGCGGACATGGCGGTGGACCTCGTATGGGCGCCGTCCGCCGCGACGATGTATCCCCCCGATTTCGCCACGCGCATCGTGCCGGAGGGACCGGCGACGGCGGGGCTCGAGGACAAGTTTCGCCCGCACTTCTTTTCGGGAGTCGCAACCGTGGTCGCCAAACTGCTGATCCAGTGCGGCCCCGACATCGCACTGTTCGGCGAAAAGGACTATCAGCAGCTCAAGGTGGTCACGCGGCTGGCGCAAGATCTCGACCTGCCGCTCAGGATCGTCGGCGTCCCCACGGTACGCGAGCACGACGGCCTCGCCTTGTCCTCGCGCAACAGCTACCTCTCCGCGAGAGAGCGGGCCGCGGCGCCGGCGCTGCACCGCGTTCTCACGGACTGCGCGAGCAGAATCGCGCGCGGCGAGTTGTCGGCGCGAGTGCTCGACGAGGGCGGCGCAGCGATCGAGCAGGCCGGGTTCGCGCTCGACTATCTCGAAGCGCGCCACACCGATACGCTGAAACCCGTCGCCTCGCTCGCAGATGGGTCGATCCGGCTGCTCGTGGCCGCGCGTATCGGCAAAACCCGCCTGATCGACAACCTGGCGGTGCGATCGTAACCACATTGACATCGCGGGCGAGGCGGTCGCGTCGTGCCGTCGCCGAGGATCAGAGCAGGCCGAGCCCCCGCAATTCGCGACGCAGCGCCTCCGGCATGTTCCGGGCGCCGGGCGCGGCCCGGTCGAGGTCGCGCGGAACCTCTTTGTCCGCGAGATAGCGCCAGCCTTGGAACGCCCGCCACGGCCGCGGCTCGACCAAGACGAGCTTCGGCTCGAGCACCAGATAGCAGCGACCTATCCCCTCTTTGTCGACAAAGGGACGCACGTCCATGAGCCGCTGCCGGCACATCACCTCGCCACGGATCACCCAATAGAGCGAGCCGCCGTCACGCAACTCGTCCGCGCGTTTGGGCACCATGCGCGTGCGGTGCAGATGCTCGCGCGAAAGCCCGCGCTTCTTGCGGTCCGCGAGCTTCTGGCGGACCCAACTCTCGAGGTCCTGGACCGAGTCGCATCCCACGCAGAGCTTGATGAGGTGAAGGGTCACGGTGGATTTTGCCGAGCGGACTGTGACGAAATCATAGCGCGCGCCGGTTTCGCGCGGCTATGCGGTGCAGTGCTTATCCTCAGAAGAAGATGACGTCCTATTGGGTGGGGACGAGCGGCGTCGGCGCCGGTCGCGCCTGCGCGGGATTGGGGCTCGCGGGCGGACGTGCCGATGCGGCGCCCGTTGCTCCCTTGCGCGGCGGCGGTGAACCCGCCTCGGCTGCACCGGTCGTATCGTGGCGCGGCGGCGCAGCCGGCTCCGCAGTCATGATGTTGACCGGCGGGATCGAGGACGCCGAGGGGAAATACAGATTGCTCGGCGATTTCGGCGCCGCACCTGGCGCCGAAGTGGTTGCAGTGACCGGGAGGTTGCCCGCCACCGGGCGGCTGTCGTCCCCCGGCCAGGCAGCCGCATGGCGGGTGACGTGGGCTTCGAACGGGCGCTCGGCGAGGTTCGCGCTGAGGCGCCTCGCGTCCTGCAGCAATGCAAAAGCAGCGCAGCGATCGGGTGTGCAGCCGTCGCGCACGGCGAGTACGTGCGCCGCGATGCCGAAGCGATCGGCCTCGATGGCGCGGCGCAAATTCGCGGTGCCCGCAGGTGCGCCGGCGCCTTGGCCGGCGCGCCGCGCCTGCTCGCTGGCCGCGGCCAAGAGCGAGAGTTGCACGGCAACATAGGAAACGGCTGCTGCGGTCGCTTCCGGGCTAGCAAAGAGCGCCTTCTCGCAGGCCTCCTCGACGACGTCACCCGCGATCGCGTCGAGACAGGCCAGCGCCGAGCCCGGCGCAAGCGCGCGCGCCGCCAAGTCGAGTGCGCGCCCCTCGATGGCGCGCTGCTCGGCGGCGACATCGCGGCGGATGAACTGGTCGAGCGCCCACCACCCGGTCACGACGGCGATGACGACGAGCGCGCCCTGCAGCAACGGCGCGCCGTTGCCGTCGAAGCGTGCGCGCATCGACGCGAGCGCGCCGATGATCACCGCGACGCCGGCGATGGCCGCCCACACCGGCAGCGACATGGCGCCGGTTAAAGCCCATTGCGCAAAACTATCGAGCATGACCACCTGACCCCGTCACGGGGCAGTATGGCCCAGGGTGGCCGCCGTGGCCACCCTCGTCGGTTTGCGTTTCGCTACTTCAGTGGGAGTTTTCGAGTTGGCTTTCCCGCGCCACGCGCTCGAACGCCTCGCTGGAGCTCTTGATGCGGTATTGATAGTCGGAACCGTCGGAAGGGAGCAGCCTCACGACTTGGTAGGTGCTGTTCGCAGCCATATGGCCGATCGGACGGGAGGTGAAGTAGACGGTCTGACCGATCTGAAACTTGTGTTCTTTCAACGCGATTCTCCTGACCTCGAACGACAACAACCCTGTCCTTTGCAGGGCAGCACTCCCCCGAACGGCCGCGAATATAGCAGCGAAAACTGTGCTTGCCTCAAAAATTCCTCGTTTCATTCACTTTCAATAAATTCAATATGCATCAATGAGTTGTAAGAATATATTCAACTAATTATTTAATCAAGCGGATGGGGCGGCGGAATTGCCGCGGATGAGCGAGCACACGGGCCACTGGGCTCCGCGCCGCCTACAACACAATCGCGCCCCGTTCGCGGCCTACCCCGGCGGCGGCGAAACATACCAGGGGAGGAGTCACGTGCGCCTGCTTCTTGGAATCCTCATCGGCGGCGCATTGACGGTCGGGGGCGCCTATGTCGCCGACAAGGTATCGGGCGCGGAAGCCAAGCCGATGGTCAATTGGGATGTTGTCGCCAAGAACGTCGACGCCCTGACCACGTTCGCCCGAGACGGGTGGAAAAAGATCGCCGGCTGATCGCTCGGCACCCGTGCCGCGAGCTTTACCCCCGCGACCTCAGCGCGGGAGAGCCTCGGCGTGATGGAGTGCGTCCGCGATCTCGCGCTTGCCCAGACGAGTGCCGTCGTCGCCCTCGATGAGGAGCGCGACCCGGCCGCCCTGATTGACATGCCGCGCCCAGGCAAGCGCGGAGTCGAGCGTGTCGAATTCCTTGTACAGGAGCCGATCCTTCTCCAGCGGACCGATACTCTCCGATCCGCGCGGACCGCTGTAGGTTCGATAGGTCATGGCCGTCGCCGTCGTTTAGTTGTTCATCCTAGACAAACGCGGTCCGGCTTTTTGCGGTTCCCGCGGAACTCGAGCCGTCTGTGAACCGTCCAGCGCTCTGCGCGCAAATGAACGGCCGTTAATGGGGAACGCAATTCCTCCAATTCGCCGCACAGACGCGCGTGCGAGGGAACTGCGGGGTGCCCTCGCTTGTTTCTTTGTCTCGTAGGCCGGGTCACTCGGTGCGCGGGGAAAGAAATCAGAGAGGACACTTCCAATGAGGAGCAAGCTTCTAATCAGTACGGCCGCGCTGTTGGCGGGAGTCGCCTTGGCGTCGGCGCAAAACATGCCGGGCGGCGGACGCGAGTCAGGCGGCGCGCAGAGTCCTGGTGCTCAAAGCCAGGGCGCGCCAGCCGGCGCCGCAGCACAGGAGCGCCAGTCTCCGCGGGGCAATGCGAGCGAGCGCGGACAGAGCCGGCCGGACCAGGCGCAGCAGGACCGCACGATGCAACGTGGTCAGAAGGAGCAGACCACGGGTCAGGCACCGCAGCGAGGACATGGCGCCGACCAGCAGGGCCAGCGCGAGGGCAGCCAGTCACCTCAGCGTCAGCAAGGCCAGCAAGGTCAAAGCGGCGCCGCCCAAGGCCAGACCGGCGCTGCCCCGCAAGGACAGAGCGGGCAAGGCCAGGCTCGGCAACAAGGACAGGGCGGCGGCGGCAACGTCACACTGACGACCGAGCAACGAACGAAGATCAGGCAGACGGTCTTGACCGGCGGCAACGCGCCGCGGGTGAGTAAGGTCAACTTCTCGCTCAGTGTCGGCACCGCGGTGCCGACGAGCGTACATGTCGTCACGGTCCCGCAGGTCATCGTGGATATTCATCCCGAATGGCGCGGGTACCTGTACTTCGTGGTCGGCGACCAGATCATCATCGTCGATCGCGGCCACCGCATCGTCGCCGTGCTCGCTGTTTGATGCGGTGCCGGAATTAAGGATAGGGGGCGACCTCACGGCCGCCCCCTTCCGTCTGTCGTGCAGCACGGCCGCCGGCAACCAGGCGATCGAACGCAACCCCGACGGTTCGACCAGCGGCTCGAAGGCCAATCCGTCGCGATAGCGTCGACTAGGCCGCAATGGCTGACCAGGGCCGCAATGGCGTAAAAGTACTGAGGACGAGGGCAAAGCCCCTCGTCCTTTTGTCTTCATTCGCAAACGGCAAGCCGCGCCCGAGGCGCGACGGCTCAGGCGCGCACTTCCTGCCGCTGGAACACGATGTAGGCGATGACGAAGAGCAGAATCGAGCCTGCCACCAAGCCGACGATCTGCGGCCAGACGATCAGCACGCTCTGCACGAGCGGGATGGGCGCGTCCGGAATTGCGCCCCGCTCCAACAAGGCCAGCCCCATCGCGGCGAGCATCGATTGCTGCGTGGAGCGCACCGAGGGATCGAGCACCACCGCCACGATCTCGTTGAACAAGACGCTCGGCGACATTCGCGCGAACATCTGCCGCGTATCGAGAACTCCCAGGAGGTCGGTGGCGGTGGTGAGCGAATCCGCCAAGGCCGGGGAGAACAGCGGCCAGAGAATGGTCAGAAACAGCCAGACGCCGAGCGACACCAGCGCGGCGGTCGCTGCCGAGCGGAATATGACGGAGAACAGCAGCGCGAGCGCGAACCAGAAGCCGGCATAGGCAATCGTCACCATCAGCAAGATCAACGCGCGCGCCATCTCTTCGGCGTTGGGCGGAATGCCGAGCCCGACCAGTCCGAGCCCGATCACCAGCAGCCAAAGCACGATGAGGCTGACCGCCAAGGTGAACAGCCCGGCGACGAATTTCCCGAACAGCAGCGCATCGCGGTAGATCGGTTGCGACAGGATGCGCGAGAGCGTGCGCCGATTGTGCTCGCCGTTCACGGCGTCGAAGCCGAGCCCGATGGCCACCAGCGGGACGAGGAACGAGAGCAGGGCGACCAGCGGCAGCGGACTGCCGCGGGTGAACAGCCGCAGGAACAGGTATGGATCTTCCGCGGTAATTTCCTTGATCTGCTCGACGGCGCCGCGCACCACGGCGATCGCGGTCGCCACGATCAGAACCACCAGCACGACCACCAGGATGCTCGTGAAGTGATCGGCGATCTCCTTGATCGTCACGACCCCGAAGCCGTGCAAGGCCGAGCCTTCACGCCGCATGGCGTTCTCCTTCATGAAGTCTTGAAGTAGCCGGTGTAGATCGCCTCGAGCGAAGGCTCCTCCACCGACAACCGCAGGAGACGGCCGCCGGCTGCGACCACCGCCGCGGCGGCTTCCGGCCGCACGTCGCGATCGGCATTGAGCAGAAACCGATTTGTTCCCGCGCTCTCCACCCGCTGCACACCCGGGATCGCCGCGATCCGGTCGGCGAGCCCCTGCCCTTCGGCCTCCACCTCGACGCGGAAGCCGCCGCCGAGTACCTGGCGGCCCAGTTCCGGCACCGTGCCGATGAGCGCGATGTTGCCCTGATTGAACAGCGCGACACGGTCGCAAACGCTTTGCACGCGCTCGAGCAGATGCGACGACAACAGCACGCTGACGCCGCGGTGCTTGAGGTCGCGGATGATGTTGAGCAGCTCGACCGTGGCCTGCGGATCGAGCCCCGACGTCGGTTCGTCGAGGATCGCGATCTGCGCGTCCTTCATCAGGATTTCCGCGAGCCCGAGCCGCTGTCGCATTCCGCGCGAAAACGTCGCCACCCGCTTGTCGGTCACGTCCGCGAGCCCGACATGCCCGAGCGACAACTTGATTTTCTGCTCGCGTTCTTCGCGCTCGAACCCCATCAGCCGCGCCGTGTAGCGCAGGTTTTCCGCCGCGGTCAGATTGTCGTAGAAGCCGACCTGATCGGGCAGGTAGCCGACCTGACGCTTGACGGCGAGCGGCTCGCGCACGGGGTCATGGCCGAGCACACGGGCTTGCCCATCCGAGATGTCGGTCAGCCCGAGCAGCATCAGGATGGTGGTGGTCTTGCCGGCACCGTTCGGCCCAAGCAGGCCGAAAATCTCCCCACGCGCGACCGAGAACGAGATGCCGTTGACGACGGCGACGCCGTTGTAGCGCTTGGTGAGATCTTCTACTGCGATGACGTTGTCGCTCATCGCCGGCCGAACCATACCACGGCGCCGATCATGACCAGCAGCGCGCCGCCGATGAGCGCGATGCCGACGATGCCCCACAGCGTGGACGTGGTGACGGCGACGCGGAACGACTGCGACGCCAATTCGCCGCGCGCCGAGGCCCGTACGGTGGTGACATAGTCGCCGGCGACCGCCTTGGCGGCGGGCGTCACCAGAGCCTGCACTTCCTTGGTCTCGTTGGGGGCAATGCGGTCGACGGTCTTGGGCTCGAAATTCACCTTCCAGCCCGACGGCGCCGAGCCCGACAGCTCGATCTGCTCGGCCGCCGCGGTGCCGGAATTGACGAGGATCACCGGGATCGAGGCCTCCTGGCCGGCGACGGCCTTGGCGCTGAGCACGCCTTCGCGGCCGGCAATCTCGATCTTGGGCTGGCCGGTAATGTCGACGGTGAGGTCGGCGGTGGCGGTGGCGTCGTCGGCGGAGACCTTTGCCGTGACCTTGTATTTGCCGGCGGCGATGGTGTTCGGCGGCCGTATCTTGAGCTTGACGTCCTTCGACTGGCCGGGATCGAGCGGGACCGCGTTGAGCTCCTGGCTGCCATACTGCTCGGTAAAGGTGGCATCGAAATTCTGCGGCGCCTGCGCCGACAGGCTCGCCAGGACCTTCTTGCCGCTCTCGTTCTTGATGCCGAGCTGGAACTCGAAGCTCGACTTCGAGGTGCCGCGCAGTTCGGGCAACTGCGGCGTGAGCGTGAGCTTGGCCGGAAGATCGGTTGCAAGCGTCACCGACACCGGAAGCGAGGTATTGGTCGCGGCGCCACGCGCGTTCACCGTCAGAGCGGTCGTGCCTACGGGCGCGTCCTTCGGCACGTCGAGCCGAAGCTCCAGCGATACGCTGCCATTGGTCGGCGGCAACGCCGCCGCTACCGGTTGACCATTGCCGATCAGCGTCGCCGTCCAGCCGGCCGGAACCCCGGTGACCGACAGCGCCAGCCGCTCCGGCGGCAAGCCGTAGTTCTGGAGCTTGAGATTGATCGAGGAGGTGGTTCCCGGACGCAGCGTGACCGCGGGATAATCGGTCAGGAGGAAAAGCCCCTTCACGTCGTTCTTCGCCTCCTCCGCCTTTGCTGCAATGCAGAAGGCGGTGAGGACCGAAAGCACAGCCGAAAAGAGGGCGATAGCACGGTATCGCATGACGAGCGCTCCACGCGGTGAGGCAGGGTATTTCGCTTGGGTGTCTTCGCTAGTTGAACGACCTCTCCCGCGGCACCGAAAGGATCAGCGGTGCGGCAGGATTGGCGGCATATTCTTGTCGTCCCCGGACGGGAATTTCTTTCGTCCCCCGCCCGGAATCAATACACATCCTCGACATTTTTGGGGCGTCAGTGCCGCAGGTCCCCAAGCCCGCGGAAGCTCCACGGACAGTCATACCCGCGGAACGCTGGGCCAGTCCACCTCGTCTTCCGGCAGCACCCAGGGCTCCGTGAGCGCCGCTGTTCGCCATTCGCCCCAAGCTGGCAGCGCCATGACCGTATCCATGTAGGCGCGCGCCGCCGGGCCGACCGCGACCGCATAGGTGTGGAAGCGTGACACCACCGGCGCGTACATGGCGTCGGCGGCGCCGAAGGCCCCGAACAGGAAGGACCCGCCCGACCCGAAACGCGTGCGGCAATCCGTCCACACCGCCTCGATGCGCCGTACGTTCGCTTCCGCTTCGGGGGTGAGATCGCGCCGGATGACCGGGCGCCACATGTTCATCGGCAGGTGGCGGCGCAGCGGCACGAAACCCGCATGCATTTCCGCCGCTATGGCGCGGGCATGGGCGCGCGCCGCCGCATCGGCCGGCCAAAGGCCGGCCTGCGGAAATCTCTCGTCGAGGTATTCCAGGATCGCGAGCAACTCCCACACCTTCACGTCGCCGTCGGCGAGCGCCGGGACCTTGCCGGTGCCCGACACCTTGGTCACCCGCTCCTTGAACCCTGCGGCATTGAGCGAAATCACCTCCTCCTCGAAAGCGATGCCCGCGACCTTCATGGCGATCCATGGCCGCAGCGACCACGACGAGTAGTTCTTGTTGCCGATGACGAGCTTGAGTGCCATCCGGGCGCCCTACAGCATTTTCCGGCGCAGCGGAACCCGTTTTCGCCGCAGAAAATGCAGCGACCAGACCAGTCAAGGAAACAGCCTCGATTCGACCAACGGCGAACCGCGCTAGCCTGCGCGCGCAGCGATCGGGGCTTCGACCGGGCCGCCGGCCGCCTTCCAGGCGCCGAAGCCCCCCGCGATATGGGCGACCGGCTTGAGGCCCATCCGCTGCGCCGTCTCGGTCGCCAGCGCCGAGCGCTGGCCGGCCGCGCAGAAAAACACGAAGCGCTTGTCCTGCGCGAACACGGGCTTGTGATACTTGCTCTGCGGATCGATCCAGAATTCGAGCATCCCGCGCGGGCAGTGAAAGGCGCCGGGCACGCGACCCTCCCGGTTGAGCTCGCGAATGTCGCGCAGGTCGACGAACACCACGTCGTCGCTGCCATGCAGGGCGCGCGCCTCATGGGCGGTAAGCCTCTCGATCGCTCGCTCGGCCGCCTCGACCAGCGCTTGGACATGCGTGGTGATGGTTTGCGGCATCGCTTTGCTCCGTAGCTTCCGCAGATGTGGGCCGGGCGGCGCGGCGCCGTCAAGCCCATCGGTCCGCTCCGGCAAGCTCGATGCTCCCGCGCATTTTTCGGGGCAATCCGCGGCGGTGGACAATTCAAACCCGGCGCGAGAGCCCGCTCTCAGCGACCGTCCGGCACTGGCGCGGGAAACAGCGCCGAGCTCGTCCCCATGAGCCAGTAGATCAAGAGGCCCACCCATTCGCGCACGGCGGTATCGGTGCGTCGCAAGCCGTCGCCGACCGTGCCAAACGGCCGCAACGCATCGCCGCTTCCATCCGTGCGCCAGTCGACCGGATACGGCTCGACGACGAAACCCGCCCTGCGAAAGATGCCGACCGCCCGCGGCATGTGATACGCGGAGGTCACCAAGAGCCAGTGCTCGCCCGGCTGCGGCCGGGCGAGATCCTTGGAGAGGATTGCGTTCTCGAGTGTGTTGCGCGAGCGGTCCTCGAGCAGGACGCGCCGGCGCGCGATGCCGAAGCTCTCGAACAAGCGCAGCGCGAATTCGGCCTCGGAACCCTCGTCGAAAATCAGCGCGCCGCTCCCGCCGGAAAACAGGATGCGCGCGCTGGGATAACGCCGCGCCAAGTCCGCCACGACGGTCAGGCGTTCGGCCGCCTCGTTGAGCGCAACCTCATCGCGCGCCGCCGACACGTCGGGAGAGATCGCGCCGCCGAGCACGACGATGCCTGTGGGCGCGCCGCGCGCCGGATCCCACGGCGGAAAGCGGTCCTCCAGCGGTATGATCAGCGCATTGCCGAGAGGCGACAGGCCGAGGATCGCGAGCGCGATCAGGCTCGCGACGGCGAGCCGCTGGCCAGCACGCGCAAAGCGCGTCGGCAGCAGCAGGAGGCCGAGGATTCCGATCGAAATCGCGAGGTTCGAGGGGATGGCGAAGAAGCCCAGGATCTTCGAGATCACGAAGAACATGCGCGCATTCCCGGATATCTCATTCGACGGCTAGTGGTCCGATTCCGAAGTTCGTCAGCACTCGCGGCACGTTCAGATACGAACTTCGGAATCTAAGGACCACTAGCAACGCTATGATTCTAGTGCCCTTTTTGAACCCGAAGTTCGCGATCGCATTTGCCGCACGATGTGCGCGAACTTCGGGTTCGGGGCACTACTGCCCCGATTCCGAAGTTCGCATCATTATGCGGCACGCGCCACACCAGCCATCGCAGATGGCAGCTCGGGTCGGCGCCGGGCGACCGTATTCCGCGGTCGGCTGTCGTCAATCCCCCGGCTTTCCGTGGCGAACGACGGTCGGAGGTTCATCACTATGATTGCTTCTTCCACGCCTCATAGCGTGCCTTGGCCTCCTCGTTCATGGGATAGAGGCCGGGCAGCTTGGCGCCGCGTTCGACCTCGGCGACGATGAAGCTCTCCATGCGCTCGTGCTCGGCGCCCTCCTCGGCAACGAAGGCGAGCAGATTCTGCGGGATTACCACCGCGCCGTCGTCGTCGCACACGATGACATCGCCGGGAAAGACGGCGCACCCGCCGCAGCCGATCGGCTCCTGCCAGCCGACGAAGGTGAGAGCGTTGACCGATGCCGGCGCTGCGATCCCGGCACACCAGACCGGCAGCTTGGAGACGAGCACGCCGGCCTTGTCGCGCACCGCGCCGTCGGTGACCAGCGCCGTCACCCTGCGCCGAACCATGCGCATCGTCAGGATGTCGCCGAAAATACCGGCCGAGGTGATGCCCATGGCGTCGGCGACCGCGATCGCACCCTCCGGCATTTCCTCGATTGCGGCCCGGGTCGAGATCGGCTTCGCCCAGCTTTCCGGTGTGGCAAGGTCCTCGCGCCCCGGCACGAAGCGCAGCGTGAAGGCCGGGCCGACCAGGCGTTCGCCGCCGCAAACGAGCGGCTTCGGCCCGCTCATCCAGCAGCGCCGGATGCCCTTCTTCAACAACATGGTGGTGACGGTTGCGGTGGTGATCCCGCGCAGCGTGTCGTAAAGGGCGGCTGTCATGGCAAAACCTCTTTGCCAATTCCTGATCCGAGTGCAGATGTCACGCTGGCAGGATGCCGACCCGTTGGTCACGCCGGCGCAGCCAGCCCACCAATGGAATCGAAAGCAGCACCATCCACGCCTTGCCGACGATCTGGCCGAGCAGGAAGTCGAGCGAGCCGAAAGCGAGCCACAGGAACACGATCGAATCCACGACCAGTCCCACGGCGCCGGAGGCCACGACGGCCATGACCAGGCCGCGCCGGGCGAGCGGAGTATAGACCGCGAGATCGGCGAACTCCGAGAGCAGGAACGCGACCGCCGAGGCAATCACCAGCGCGGGCGACGCCAGCAGCGCTGAGAGCCCCGCGCCGGCGAGGATCGCGATGGAGGCCGCCGCAACCCCGAGCCGACGCTGCACCAGGTCGCGCAGCACGAGCGCTACCCCCGCCATGGTGACGCCCGACGGCGCCATGACGCCCGGCGCCACCGGGACGAGGCAAGGTCCGTCGCGCAGGCACACCGTGCCGGCGTGCCCGATCAGCCAGTTCGCCGCCGGAATGGTAAGCGCGAACAGGATGAGAAACGCGAGTCCCTCGCGCCTGCGCTTGGCGTCGATCGCGGTCATCGTGCCGACTTCCACCTCGCAAAGCCGTCGGCCCGCAGGCGGCAGGCCGGGCACTGCCCGCAGCCGTAGCCCCAATCGTGACGGTGCGAGCGGTCGCCGAGATAGCAGGTGTGGGTATCCTCGACCAGGACGTCGAGGAACAGGTCGCCGCCGATGTCGTGCGCAAGCGCGAAGGTCGCCGCCTTGTCGATCCACATCAACGGAGTGTGGATGACGAAGCGGCGCTCCATCCCGAGGTTCAGCGCAAGCTGCATGGCCTTGAGGGTATCGTCGCGGCAGTCGGGATAGCCGGAGAAATCGGTCTCGCACATGCCGGCGACGAGATGCTTGACCCCGCGCCGATAGGCGAGCGCCCCGGCGAAGGCGAGGAACACGAGATTGCGGCCGGGAACGAAGGTGGTCGGCAGCCCGCTCGCGCCGATCTCGATCGCGACCTCGCGCGTGAGCGCGGTGTCGGATAGTTGTGCGAGCGCGTCGAGGCGGACGAGGTGATCCTCGCCCAACCGTCCGGCCCAGGCCGGACGCAGCGCCACCATGCGCTCGCGCACGCGCAGCCGCGCATCGAGCTCGGCGCGATGGCGCTGGCCATAGTCGAAGCCGACGCTTTCGACCCGCCGGAAGCGCTCGAGCGCCCACGCGAGGCAGACCGTCGAATCCTGCCCGCCGGAGAACAGGACGAGGGCGGCGTCGTAGTCCGTTGAACTCACGATAGGCTCGGTCTCATGTGATCAACAAAGTGTGTTGCCCCCGCGAAGGCGGGGGCCCGTATTCCAGAGACCGCAGAGTGCGGCACCACGGGTCCCCGCTTTCGCGAGGACGACAACTCTGCAAGTCGCTCCCCCAGTTACTGCGGATCTTTCGCGGCGCGCTTGCCCGGCTGATAAGAAAGGCCGCGCGCAAGCGCCGCCAGCTCGCAGCCTTCGCAGTAGCGGTTATCTTTGAAGTCGATCCAATTGTGGGCATAGATGTGCTCGGACGGGATGTCGTACCGCTCTTGCAAGAAGCGCACCAGAACGAGCCAGGCCTGCGCCTGCTCCCGCGTCGCCGGCTTGGCCACATCGGGATAGTTGCCGACGAATTCCACGCCGATGGAATTGGTCCTGATGACGGCGTGATAGGTCTTGGAATTGTCCACGAACTTGTTGTCGTTGCGGTTGGCGCCGTCGCCGTGGGTCGGGATCGCCGTCTCGGCGGTCGACCAGTAAACGGTGCCGTCGGTCTCCACCCATAAAGTGACGCCGCGCTTGGTCGGATTTTTCGCCTGCGCCAGTGCCATGGCCTTCGCCGAGCCCGCCGGCCCTTCGGTCTGGTGCACGATGATGTTGCGCCAATGCTTGGCATCGGCCGGTGATCCGAGCGGGTGCAAGTAGACGATGGTGAGACCGGGCACCTGCGGCTCGCCGGAGCCCTGCGCGAGCTCGCGGAACGCCGGCGGCAGGTCGATCACCAGGGCGCGGATATCGAGCCCGGATTCCGGATGGTCGCGAGGCGCGGCATTGTCCGGCCGCGGGCGCGGCACGGCTTGCGACACCGCCCATGAGGGAGCGGGACCGCGCGCCGGCTCGGCCCACGCCGGGCCCAGTCCATGTTCGCCGCGCGAGCCGGGCGGCAGCAGCGCCAGTATCGCTGCGCACGCGAGCGGCGAGCAGAATTGCAATCGCGGCTGCATGATCGGGGTCAGTCCCAGTCGGGCGATCCGGAATAGGCGTAATCGACAATGCGCCCGTTGCGGCGCGCCAGCCGAGCGATTTCCGCCATTTCGGCCTCGGACAGCTCGAAATCGAAGATCGCAAGATTTTCCTCGAGCCGCTCGCGCCGGCTGGTGCGCGGAATGACGGCGATGCCCCGCTGCACCAGGAAACGCAGGCTCACCTGGGCGGCGCTCTTGCCGTGCGCCGCCGCTATCTTGGCGAGCACCTTGTCGCGCTTGACCCCGCCGCGCGCCACGGGACTGTAGGCCACGACCGCCATGCCGTGCCGCCGGCAAGCGGCAATCACCTTCGACTGGTCGATGAACGGGTGCACCTCGATCTGATTGCAGACCAACGGTTCCTGCGTGAGCTGCACGGCCTCCTCGACGAGCGCAACAGTGAAGTTCGACACCCCGATATGGCGAGTAAGCCCCTCGCGCTTGACCCTGCACAGCGCGGCAAGCGTGTCTCGCAGCGGAATCTGCGGGTTCGGCCAATGCAGCAGCAGGAGATCGACCTGCGCGAGCTTGAGTCGCGCCAGGCTTTCCTTGGCCGCACGCTCGAGCTCGCGCGGCGCGAAATGCGAGGGCCACACCTTGGTGGTGACGAACACGTCCTCGCGGGCGATGCCGCTTGCGCGCAGGCCCTCGCCGACCTCGCGCTCGTTGTCATAGAGCTCCGCGGTATCGACGTGGCGGTAGCCGACCCGCAGCGCCGCTTCGACAATCTGCGCGCAGGTGCGCCCGCGCAGCTCCCAGGTGCCGAGACCGACAAGGGGGATGCGGGCACCGTGGGCCTCGAGCATGTGCGCCTGAGCGGCTGGCGTCATGCGCGTCTCATCTGCCTTCGGCGTCGTCGAGGAAGCCGAGCAGAAACAGCGCGCGGCGCGCCGTCTCCCGGTTCTCGCAGAAGGCGCTCATGGGCGAGGCCATGGTGCCCTGGAAAAAGTCCCAATAGAAGTCGCAGCTGCGCTTGCGCGATTCGATCCACGCGCGCTGCATCAGCCGCAGCTTGATCTTCTGCTTGGTATCGAGCTTGTCGCGCAGGCGGCGGAACGTCTCGTTCAGAATGTCGTCCCAGACCGCGAACTCGCGCGCCGCGCAGGCGACCTGATCGGCCGTCGATTGCGCATCCTCCTTCTCGGCACACGGATCGGCGACCACCCCGATGCAGCGCTCGCGGTCCCGCATCGCCGCGCCGGCGGACTTCACGCAGGATTGCACCTTGGCGGAATCGGCCGCGTCGAGCTTGTCGGCACGGCTCGGCGTCGCCGCCAGGGCGAACGCGAGCGCGACGCACAGCCGCAGGCCTGCTTTGACCATGGCGCTCCTCGAGCTAGTGGTCCGATTCCGAAGTTCGTCAGCACTCGCGGCACGTTCAGATACGAACTTCGGAATCTAAGTACCACTAGCAACTCTGTGACTGTAGTGCCCCTTTTGAACCCGAAGTTCGCGATCGCATTTGCCGCACGATGGGCGCGAACTTCGGGTTCGGGGCACTAGGTCAATCGTCCCATTTGGGCGCATGCGGCGGATTGACCACGCGGGTGCCGGCCTGCTTGAGCTTGCCGATCTCGGCCATGTCGGCGTCGCTCAGCTTGAAATCGAGCGCCGCGAGATTGGCGGCGAGATGATCGCGATTGGCGGTGCGCGGGATTGGCACGATCCCCTGTTGAATGAGATAGCGCAGCGCGATTTGCGACGAGCTCTTGCCGTGCGCCTTGCCGATGCGCTCGAGCACCTCGTTGCCCGGGACCTTGCCGCGCGCGAGCGGGCAATAGGCGGTTACCGCAAGACCGTAGCCGCGGCATGCCGCCAAGACCTTGCCCTGATCGATGAAGGGATGGACCTCGATCTGGTTGGTCACGAGCGGTTCGCTTGTGAGCTTGGTCGCCTCCCGCAGCAGAGCGGTGGTGAAATTCGCAACCCCGACATGCTTGGCACGCCCGTCGCGCTTGGCCTGGCAGAGCACGCCGAGCGTCTCCGCCAGCGGCACCGCCGGGTTCGGCCAATGGATCAGCAGCAGATCGACCCAGGGCAGTTTCAGCTTGGCGAGGCTGTCGTCGAACGAGCGCTGGAAATCGGCGGCGGCGAGCTTGTCCTGATAGACCTTGGTGGTGACGAACACCTGCTCGCGGGCAAGGCCGGTATCCTGCAGCCCCAGGCGCAGCCCCTCCCCCACCGCGGCCTCGTTGCCGTAGCGCTCGGCGGTGTCGAGATGGCGATAGCCCAGGCGCAGGGCGGTCCTGACCGCTTCGACGCAGACCTCGCCCTGCAGCGTCATGGTGCCGAGGCCGATGGCCGGAATCTTCGCGCCGTTGGCTTCCACGAAGTTCATTGCGTCCTCCCTCTTGGGATCGATTTCTTCGGCGGCTCCGGGCAAGGCAGCGGCTCGCGCGACGACCGACGCGACAGGTTTGCGCAAATCACGGCCGCGATCAAACGGCTTCGAATTGACCCAAGTCAAAGCACGTCTTGGCAAGCAATGCTCGGTTGACGCGGGTCGCACGGCCGACGCGACCCAGATTAGAATAATTCAATAATACGACAACGCACTTGCGTCAGCCGCGGCGAAGTCTTTCATATCGCCTGGGGGCGCACGCGGGGACGACGATGCGCGGATTTGTACTTGCGATCATGCTGGCTGCGCTCGCGGCGCCGAGCGCAGCCGCGCTCGCGCAGGAACTCAACCTGGTCATTCGGAACCACAAGTTCGAGCCGGCGGAAATCCGTGTTCCGGCCGGCAAGCGCGTGTCGATCTACGTGACCAACGAGGATGCGACGCCCGAGGAATTCGACAGCCCCGCGCTCAAGGTCGAGAAAGTCATTCCCGGCAAGTCGAAGGGCCTCGTGCGGATCGGACCGCTCGACCGCGGCCGCTACGAGTTCATCGGCGAATTCCACGCCGACACCGCCAAGGGCGTGGTGATCGCGGAATAAAGAAATGCTCGGCGCCCTCGTCATCGTCTTTCGTGAAGTGATCGAAGCCGGCCTCATCATGGGCATCGTGCTGGCCGCGACGCGCGGCGTGCCGGGCCGCGGCAACTGGGTGGCGGTCGGCGCGCTCGCCGGCGCGCTCGGCGCCGGCGTCGTCGCCCTGTTCGCGGAAGCCATCGCCAATGCGTTCGAAGGCTCGGGCCAGGAGCTGTTCAATGCTGCCGTGCTCGGCGCCGCGGTGGTGATGCTGATGTGGCACAATGCCTGGATGGCGCGCCACGGGCGCGAGATGGCCGCCGAGATGGCCGTGGTCGGCGCGGCGGTGACCGCGGGAAGGCGGCCGATGACCGCGCTCGCGGTGGTCGTGGGGCTCGCCGTGCTGCGCGAGGGCTCCGAGGTCGTGCTGTTCCTCTACGGCATCCTCGCCGGCGGGACCTCGGGCTCCTCGCTGTTCCTCGGCGGCGTGCTCGGGCTCGCCGTCGGCGCGGCGTTCACCGCCTTGACCTATTACGGCCTGGTCAGCATCCCGGCGCGCCACATCTTCGCGGTGACGACCGTGCTCATCGCGCTGCTCGCGGCCGGAATGGCGGCGCAGGCGGTGCAGTATCTCGACAACGCCGGCGCGATCAGCGTGCTAGGTCGCCGATTGTGGGACAGTTCGAGCTTTTTGCCGCAGGACGGAATGCTCGGCCGTCTGCTGCACACGTTGATCGGCTACACCGACCGGCCGACCGAGCTGCAGCTCCTCGCCTATCTCGGGACGCTGGTGGCGATGGTGGCGCTCGCATGGATCGCGACCCCGACGCGGACGGCGCGCAACGCCGTGTAGGATGGGGATGGGGATGGGGATAGGGATCGCGCTCACTTCGGTCCGATCTCCGCACACTCCGGCGCACTGCCCACGCGATGCGTCCGCGTGGGCAAAATCGCTCCTTGCTCCGTGCAAATCGCCGGCACTCAGCCGGCGATTTTTCCCACCCTATCCTGGCTGACCCTGTCCTGCGCGCCGTCGGCGCGCAGCACCGCGAAGGCGACCTCGGGCGCCTTCTCGATCACCTTGAGCAAGGCGCGGGCGGGGCCACGCGGCGAGCGCTTGCCCTGCTCCCAGTTGCGCACGGTCTCGAGCGGAACCCCGATGCGCGCGGCGAACTCCGCCTGCGTGAGATTGGTGCGGGCGCGCACGGCACGGGCATAGGCGGCAGCGGCCGCCGCGTGCGCCTTCCTCGGCCTGCCCTCTCGGTCGGCGCCGCCCCCGCGGGGTGCGCGCATTTGTTGCGCGATTTCCGCGAGCCGTCGCGGCAGCGGCTGCTCGCTTCCATCGGGAAGGATTTCGACGATCCGGCCGTCGGCCTTCAATCGGACCCGCAGCATCTGCAAGGCCTACGTGATTCCCGCAAATCGGCCAAGGACCTCGCCCGGCCATCCCGCTAGCCGGATAGTCCGCAGGCCGAGTCGGCCATTGCCGATATAGGCCATTGGACGATTCGCTGCGGCGCTCACTTCAATCCGAACCACAGCGTGGCAATGCCGAGGAAGGAGAAGAACCCGATCACGTCGGTTACCGTGGTGACGAATACGCCCGAGGAGATCGCCGGATCGGCGCGAAAGTGGTGGAGCGTGAGCGGCACCAGGACACCGCCGAGCGCGGCCGCCAGAAGGTTGCACAGCATCGCCAGGCCGATGACGAGCCCGAGGGCGGGCACCTTGAACCAGGCGACGGCCGCCACCCCGGTGATCACCGCGAAGGCCACGCCGTTGACCACCCCGACCAGCACCTCGCGCAAAATGATGCGGGCGGCATTGGCGCTCGACAATTCGCGCGTGGCGAGCGCGCGCACCGCGACCGTCATGGTCTGGGTCGCGGCGTTGCCGCCCTGGCTCGCCACGATCGGCGCCAGCACCGCGAGCGCCACCATCTTCTGCAGTTGGCCCTCGAACAGGCCCAGCACCGAGGAGGCCAGGAAGGCGGTGGCGAGGTTGACCAGCAGCCAGTTGAAGCGCCCGCGCGCGATGGTCCAGACCGGGTCCGACAATTCCTCCTCGCGCCCCACCCCGCCCAGCGCCTTGATGTCCTCCTCCGCCTCCTCCTCGATGACGTCGACGATGTCGTCGAAGGTGATCACGCCCACCAGCCGCTCGCCCTCGTCGACCACCGGCGCCGAGACCAGGTCGTAGCGCTCGAACAGGCGCGCCACGTCCTCGCGGTCCTCGGTCACCTGCACGGGGCGCAGATCGTCCTCGATGAGCTGCTCGATCGGCACCGGCCGCTTGGTGCGCAGCAGCCGGTCGAGCGCCACCGCCCCTCTGAGCTTCCCGTCCGGCTCGGTGACGTAGAGCTCCCAGAAGCGATCCGGCAGATCCGGAGTCTCACGCATGTGGTCGATGACCTGCCCTACCGTCCACGCCGGCGGCACGGCGATGAGCTCGGTCTGCATGATGCGGCCGGCCGAGTTCTCGGGATAGAGCAGGCTGCGCGCCAGCACGACCCGCTCGGACAGGGGCAGCTGCTCCAGGATCTCGGTCTGCTCGTCCTTCGGCAGGTCCTCGAGAATGAACACGGCGTCGTCGGAATCGAGCTCGCGCACGCCTTCGGCCACGCTCTCGGCCGGCAGCTCTTCGAGGATTTCCTCGCGCACCGCGTCGTCGACCTGGGTCAGCGCCGAATAGTCGAAGTCGTGGCCCATCAGCTCGACCAGGCGCGGGCGCAGCCCCGGGTCGAGCGCCTCGATCAGATCGCCGGCATCCGCCTCGTGCAGATCGCCGACCAGCTCGCGCAGCGCCGCCGAATCTTTCGCCTCGATCGCCTGCGCGACGCGCTCGACATAGTCCGCGCGCACGGCACCGTCCTCGTCGCGCAAGGCGAGAGCCGCCGTTGCAGCCGTGTCTTTGTCGGCGATCGTGTCGAGTTCTTCGCTCATGCTGGTCCTGCGCAAATGCCGGCGCGGAAATGTATCGGGCTTGTACGCTTGCGCATGGCGGACTGGCAATCGCGAACGGCGCGCATGCCGATACGACCCGCTCCTGTAAATAACAGGGAAAATACAGGCCGCGCTGGCGGCACGCCCACCTCTACGTCCCGGCGCGCGCTCAGGTGTTGGCGCGAGGGCGCGCCGAGGCGCGCCCTCGGCCGGAACCGAGCGCGTTGCCGCCGACGCGAGGAGCTCGAGCGTGCCGCTCGACGATGCGCCGCTCGCGTCGTTTCCGATTCACGATGTCAAACAACGCAGTTTTCTTCGGTCCCGGCGGCTTGCTGCGTCCGGGTTCCTTTTCCGCTTCGCACTTTTCGCACTCTCTTCGCGTTGCCCGCCCCGACCGAGGGGCGGGAGGAGCGCCGGGAGGCGGTATCCTCATTCCGTCGCGCTCGTAAGGCGCGACACCACGTTTGCGAGACGCGGCCGTCCGGGGCAAACCGGAACGGGCCTCGCGGCGCTCCGCCCTGGCGGTTTTGGGCCCGCTCCGCGCTTGCCCGCTCCGCAGTTGCCTGCGGCTCAGTTGCGCGGGCGACCTTCGCTGCCGGGTGTCGCGCCCGGTCGGCCGAAGGTCCCGAACCTCCCGGGCACGGTTTACGAGCCGCGGCCGGGACGCCACTCCCCGCTCCGCCTTCGGGATCGTCTCCGGACGACGCCCCTCGATGAGCGAGGATGAGGCTATCTAGCACGGACGCGATACGTAGTCAATAACGTAGTTATTCGTAGTCACGAAGATGTGAGGCCGCTGCAACCGCAGCTCGCATGGAGCCAACGCGTCCGCACGAGGCGCGGCCCGATGACAGGCTCCGCGCAATCCGGGGCGGTGGTGCCGTGCGGCACGGATTTCCAGCGGATCGGAATAAGCGGCTCGCCGGCGGTGTTGGTGCATCGGGGTTATGCGGCTTCACGAAACCGGGAGGAACCAATGACTCGCTCAACGATCTTGCGCCCCGCGGCGTGGGGCGTCGCCCTGGCCGCGTGCGTCGTGCTTGCATCGCCGGCGCTCGCCGAGACGATCGCCTTCAAGGCCGACCTCAAGGCCGCCGAGGAAGTGCCGCCCAACGACAGCAAGGGCAGCGGCGCGGTGACCGCGACCTACGACACCGCGAGCAAGAAGCTCAGCTGGAAGGGCAACTATTCCGCGCTCACCGGGCCGGCCACGATGGCGCATTTCCACGGACCGGCGGAAGCCGGCAAGAATGCCGGCGTCGCGGTGGCGATCACGCCGAATACGAGCCCGTTCGAGAGCTCGGCCACCTTGACCGACGCCCAGGCCGCCGACTTGATGGCCGGCCGGTGGTACGTCAACGTCCACACCGCCGCGCATCCCGGTGGGGAAATCCGCGGTCAGCTCCTCAAGGGCAAGTGATCGCCGCGGCCGTGGCTCCTCCACCTACGTCGGCAGCGACACGAAGCGACATTCGGCATCGCCGGCACCAGCGGCCCGGCACTTGCCTTCGCGCCCGCGCGCGAGGCGCTCACCGGCACCGACACCCGCAGCGAGTTGGGCGTGCGCTTCGACCGCCTCGTGGCGCTTTATCCCACGGCCGCGCTCGCGCTGCGCGGGCGGCTTGCCTGGGCGCACGACTGGGTGAGCGACCCCACGCTCGCCGCGGTGTTCCAGACGCTTCCCGGCGCGAGCTTCATCGTCAACGGAGCGGTGCCGGCGAAGGATTCCACGCTCGCCTCGGCCGGCGCGGAGCTGCGGCTCGCCAACGGCGTCACCTTGACGGCCAAGTTCGATGGCGAGTTCGCCGCGCGCGCGCAGACCTGCGCCGGGACCGGAACGATCCGCTACACGTGGTAGCGATCCAAAACCTTGGTCGCGAGCGCGGGTCCCGCCCGTCAGGTCAAAACGTTTCGGCCGGATCAATGGGATCGTGGGTGATGAGACCAAGGATCTCGTTGGTGGCAAAGCCGATCGCCATTGGGCGCACCACGCCCGGCACCACGCCCAGGTCGTAGAGCTCGGCCACGGGTCCGTCGATGCGGAACCAGTGCTCGCAGGCGCCCGTCTCGAGGTCGATCACCTGCATGCCGCACCAGGGCTCGGAATCCGCTTCGGCCAGCCTGCGGTCCAGTGCGAGCCCCTCGAAGCGGTCATAGCGGGGCTTCGACAGGCCCACAAAGGCATACTTGCCGTGAAAGGCGAGCCCCCGCACGAAGCCGGGGCAGAACGCGAGTACGTGGAACTTGGCGCCTTCCGCCGAAGACCCCCGTTCGACCCACCCGATCTCGCCGGTACCCGAGTTGAGCACCCAGAGTTTGCCCCGATAGAGCCGTGGAGAACGAGGCATCGAAAGGCCGTCGATCACGATCTCGCCGGAGCGCACATCGACGACGATGCCGCCATCGGAGCGGCGGTCGCGCCAGCCATCAACGGTATCGGACTTGCTCACCGCCGTGACGTAGCGGGGCACGCCGTCTTCCATGGCAAGCCCGTTCAGGTGGCAGCGGTCTTCCTTGATGATTTTCGAGATGAAGGGAGGCTTCCACAACGGCGTAAAGCTGTGCCGCCCCGATGTGGAGGCGAGGCAGTTGTAGAGCGTGTTGACGAAGACGATGCGGCCGTCTTTCAGCAACCCGATGTCGTGGACATCGAGCTCGCCGGTCGTGAAAATTTCGCGCGGGACGTAGCAGGCGTCCTGCAGATTGTTGATCTGCTGGCCGGGCTCAAGAACGTTCCTGAACTTCATGATCTGGAACAGCGTGGCGAGCAGGATGGTGTCTCGGTCGGCGACGCAGATCCCCATGGCTTTGTGGAAGAAGCGCTCATGGACCAGGAGTCCGCCATCGACGTTCTGGCCGATCAGATAGAACTTGCCGGATTGATACGACGAGACGGCAATGGCGATTTGCTGCGATCCGAGGAAACCCGACAACCCCGGCGACATGGAATAGGCGACCTTCTCCTCCGCCTTCCGTGGTGCTTGTTCCGCAGCGGCGCCTGCGTCTTGCCGATCTCTCGTCGAGTCCGGCTTGTTCAAGGCAGATGATGGGCCGTCGCCGCTCTCGGGCATTCGGATTCCCCTTTGATTTCGAACCAACCTTACCAGTCCTGCTGCGCAGCTCGAATGCGGGCAGTCGGGGTGTGTGGCCAATCCGCAACACGACGTCAGCAAAAGCCACGGTTCGGCCAATGCTTTCCGTTGTGGGATTGCCCGCTCTCTCATTTTGCGGGAAAATTCCAACCAAATAAGGTGATGGGCCTCTGGGGGAGGCGGCGCCAAGGGGGGGCGATGGGTCCAGGCGCAAGGCGCCGGCAATTTTTGCTGTCCACCGCGGCTCTCACGGGCGCGCTCACCACTTATGGCGGCCGCGCGTATGCCGCGTGTGTCCCTGCCGGTGGCTCGACTTTTGTGTGTTCCGGCGTCACTGGCACCACCACCATCAATCTCGCCAACGCCCAGGTCAGCACGCAGGCCGGTTTCAGCATCACGACCGGTTCCGCAACCGCCCTTACGATCATCGGCGACGGCGCCCTCTCCTACACCGACGTGAATGCCTCGAGCCTCACCGGCGCGACCACCGGGCTTGTGATCGGATCCCTCGGCACCGGTACCGACAGTGTCACCGTCAGCACCAACGGTGATATCAGGGGGGGCTCTTTCGGCATTTCAGCTCGAAATACGCTCGGCGGTGGTGCGGTTGTGATCACCGCCACCGGCAATGTCACCGGCACCAATTCGCGCGCCATCCAGGCCCTGAACTTCGGTACCGATCTCAGCGTAACGACCGGCGCCGGCAAGACCGTCACCGGATCAAGTTACGGCGTCTTTGCCCGCAACTACGGCACCGGGACGACGAGCGTGACGGTCAATGGGGACGTCACGGCCTTGGGTGCCGTCGGCAATGCCGCGATCTTGGCGCGGAGCTCTGGAACCGATGTCACCGTGACGACCGCGGCGGGCACGACCGTGACCGGACGCAGATACGGCATTTTTGCCCGGGAGGATGGCGCCGGCGCGCTGACCGTTACCGCCAATGGCGACGTAACGGGCATCAATAGTGTCGGCATCTTCGCGCGGACCTCCGGCACCAGCCTGACCGTCAGCACCGGTCCAAGCACCAACGGGGTCACTGGCGGCACTCGCGGCATCTATGCCCGCAACTTCGGCACAGGGGCGCTGAGCATCACCGCCAACGGCGACGTCACCGGCAGCGGTTTTGCCGGCATCGATGCGCAGAACAACTTTGGCGCCGGCACCGACCTCACCATCACGACCGGGGCGGGGACGACCGTCGCCGGCGGCTTCTTCGGCGTCCGCGCGTTCAACTACGGCAGCGGAGCAGTGACGATCGCGGCAAACGGTGATGTCACCGGGACCACCACCGGCGTCACCGCGCTGAACTACAACGGGACCAGCCTCACCGTAACGACCGCCGCCGGCACCACAGTCGCCGGCGGGAGCATGGGGCTGAGCGCCATAAACTACGGCAGCGGCCTGACGATCACGGTCAATGGCGACGTCACCGGCGGTACCGACGACGGCATCTATGCCTGTCACGGCATTTCCTTCCTCACCTGCGGCGCCGGTGGCGGCGCGATCACCATTACCGTCGGCGCCACCAGCACCGTGACGAGTAACGGCACCGATGCAGCCGATTTTGCCATCGAGATTGTGGGTGACCCCGGCAACGTCACCGTCGCCGGCACACTGAATGGCGGCGCAGGCGGCGCAATTCGCTTCGATCAGTCCTCGGCTTTGGGAAACCGGCTGGAACTGCACCCGACGGCGGTCGTCAACGGCAAGGTTCTCGGTGGACCCGGCACCGACACGCTGGTGCTCGGGGGCGAAGGCACCGGCAGCTTCGACGTCGGCACGATCGGACCGGGCCTGCAGTATCAGAGCTTCGAGATCTTCCTGAAGGAGGGCGGGAGCCATTGGACGCTCACCGGCACGACCGCCGCGGTCACGCCCTGGACCATCAACCAGGGCACGCTGGCGATCTCCTCGGACGCCAATCTCGGCGACCCAAGCGGCGGGCTTACTTTCGCCGGCGGCACGCTGCAGGCCCTCGCCAGCTTCACCAGCAATCGGACCGTGACGCTGAACGCCGGCGGCGGCACCTTCGACAGCAACGGCAACACCGTCACACTCGCCGGCACCATCGGCGGCATTGGCGGCCTCACCAAGATCGGCGCCGGCACGCTGGCGCTTGCGGGCTCGAATCCCTATAGCGGCGCAACCTCGGTCAATGCCGGAACGCTGATCGTCAACGGCTCGATCGCCAACTCGGCGGTGACGGTGAATGCGGGCGCCACGCTCGCCGGTACCGGCACGGTGGGCGCGACCACGATCCGGAGTGGCGGCACCTTCGCGCCCGGCAACTCGCCGGGCACCATGACGGTCGCCGGCAGTCTCGCGTTCCAGTCGGGCGCGCTCTACGTGGTGCAGGTCAATCCCTCGACCGCGTCGAGCACCAACGTGATTGCGGGCAGCACCGCCACCCTCGCCGGCACCGTGCAGGCGGCGTTCGCCTCCGGCAGCTATGTCTCGCGCACCTACACCATCCTGTCGGCCGCGGGCGGGCGTGTCGGTACGTTCGACAGTCTATCCACGGCCACCTTGCCTGCGGACTTCACGGCAAGTCTCAGCTACACCGCGACCGACGCGATCCTGAACCTGGTTGCGAATCTGGGCTGTCCCGCGGCGCCGCCCCCAACGGCACCGCCTTCAACGGCACCGCCCCCAGTGAGTGGCGGGGCACCAGGCGGACCAGGCGCGCTCCCCGCCTGCGGCCTCAGCATCAACCAGCGCAACGTCGCCACTGCCATCAATGCGTTCTTCAATAACGGCGGCGCGCTGCCGCCGAATTTCCTCCCTTGTTCAATCTCACCGGCGGCAATCTTGGCAACGCGCTGTCGCAGCTCTCCGGCGAGGCCGCGGCCGGCGCCCAGCAGGCCGGCTTCCAGCTCACGAACCAGTTCCTCTCGTTCATGCTCGACCCCTTCGTCGACGGCAGGAGCGGCATCGCCGGCGGCAGCGGCCCGGCCCTTGCCTTCGCGCCGGAGCGCGAGGCGCTGCCCGAAGACGTTGCGCTCGCCTATTCCGCCGTGCTCAAGGAAGCGAAAGCCCCGCCGCCCGCGAGCTTCGCGCAGCGCTGGAGCGCCTGGGGCGGCGGCTTCGGCGGATCGAATCGCACCAGCGGCGACCCCGCCGTGCTCGGCAGCCACGACCTTTCCGCCCGCACCGCGGGCTTCGCCGGCGGCCTCGACTATCGCCTCACCCCGGACACGGTGATGGGCTTCGCGCTCGCCGGCGGCGGCACCAGCTGGAGCCTCGCGCAGGGGCTCGGCGGCGGCAAGAGCGACGCCTTCCAGGCCGGCGTCTACGGCGCCACGCGCTGGGGCGCGGCCTATCTCGCCGCCGCCTTCGCCTATGCCAACCATTGGATGTCGACCGACCGCTTCGCCTTCGCCGGCGACCACCTCACCGCCGAGTTCAACGCGCAGAGTTTCGGCGGACGCATCGAGGGCGGCTACCGCTACGCCACCTTCTACGGCGGCGTGACGCCCTATGCCGCGCTGCAGGCGCAGAGCTTCCGCACGCCGAGCTACAGCGAGACCGACGTCAACGGCGGCGGCTTCGCGCTCGCCTACAACTCCCGCACCGGCACCAACACGAGGAGCGAGCTCGGTGCGCGCTTCGACCGCGTGCTGGCGCTCTACACCAACGCCGTCCTGTCGCTGCGCGCACGGCTCGCCTGGGCGCACGACTGGGTGAGCGATCCCACGCTGGCGGCGGTGTTCCAGACGCTTCCCGGCGCGGGCTTCGTCGTCAACGGCGCGATGCCGGCGAAGGATTCCGCGCTCGCCTCCGCCGGTGCCGAATATCGCCTCGCCAACGGTCTCACCTTGCTCGCCAAGTTCGACGGCGAGTTCGCGTCGCGCTCCTCCACCTATGCCGGCACCGGCACGGTGCGCTATTCGTGGTGAGACGCCTCGCCCGCAACCCGTAGCCCGCACGGAGCCAACGGGTCCGCGCGAAGCGCGGCCCGATGACAGGCTCCGCGGAATGCGGGGCGGTCGTGCCGCGCGGCACCAATCCCGGATTACGCTGCGTTCCATCCGGGCTACGCAGGGGGGATCATTTCTTTCGCTCGCCGAAATTTCCCCCGCTGTCGTCGATTTCCCCGCCCCAATCTTCGGGGAGCGCCCCTTGCCGGACATATCGGTGGAACGACGAATACGGCCAATCGCGTGCGCGCGACACCAAACCGTGCTTCACCGGGTTGTAGTGGATGTAGTCCATATGCCGAGCAAAATCCGTTTGGTCGCGCATGGTGTGTTCCCAGTATCGGGGTTGCCACAGGGGATAATCGCCGTCCGGGTTAGGCGGCCTCACGTCCTGCGCCCCCACGCGCTCGTGAAGAGGCTCTTGATGCGCCGCCATCGGCCGGGGAAGTCGCAATCGTCGGAGGGGAGCGTCATGATGGTGTGCAGGTGATCGGGTAGGACGACAATCGCATCGATCGCGAACGGCCGTTCGTTACGGGTCACCCGAAAGGCAGCACGGAGCGCGGCAATGTGTTCGACGAGCACGGACGAGCGACGATCCGCGAGCGTGACCGTGAAAAAGAAGGCGCCGCCGGGAACGAGGTTCCGCCGATACCGGACCATGGACCGAGGTTACCCCGGATTGCGCCGTGCGGCATGAATCCCAGATTGCGCTTCGCTCCATCCGGGCTACGGCCCGACACATGTAGCCCGCACAGAGCGCAGCGAAATGCGGGGCGGTCGAGCTGCGCGGCACGAATCCCGGATTGCGCTTCGCTCCATCCGGGCTACGAGTGTGGCGCATGGTGACGCGATCGTGGCGCTTCCATGGCGCCGTGGCGGCCAAGCCACAGGGTGAATGAATCGTTTCCGGTCCACAGCCCTTAAGGGGCCATTAAATTGCCTCCCCCTAGTGTTGCGGTAAAGTGAAGGGGCGAAACCACAAATCTGAGTCGGGCGCCATCTGGGACGCCCCAATAAGCACGGGTCGAGGGGGCATGCGCAGCAAAATCGCGGCCTATTTTCTGCTGGCCTCCCTGCTCGGCATCGGGGCCGCCGGCGCGGCCGAATGCCCCGCGGACGCGCTCGGGGTCAGCCGCACGCTGGTTATAGACCCGACCGAGCATGCGCGCGTCGGCAGCTGGCAGTACGGCGAGTCGCTGCCGCTCGAGGACCATGAGGTGGTGCTGACGTTCGACGACGGCCCGCTGCCGCCCTACACCAACCACGTTCTCGATACGCTGGCGTCGCAATGCGTGAAGGCGACGTTCTTCATGGTCGGCCGCATGGTGCAGGCGTATCCCGCCGCGGTGCGCCGCGTCTACGACGAAGGCCACACCATCGCCAATCACAGCCAGACCCACCCCTTCACTTTCCACAAGATGTCGGTGGATCAGGCCGCGCGCGAGATCGAGGGCGGCTTCGCCTCGCTGCGCACCGCGCTCGGCGACCCGAAAGCGGTGGCGCCGTTCTTTCGCTTCCCCGGCCTTCTCCGCCAAAGCCCGGTCGAACAATACCTCGCCGCTCACGGCGACATGACCTGGAGCGTGGACCTCGCCGCCGACGACTGGACCCACATCAACAACCGCGAGGTCGCGCGGCGCGCCATCAGCCGGCTCGAGGCGCGCGGCAGAGGCATCCTGTTGCTGCATGACATCCAGCCCGCCACCGCGCTCGCGCTGCCCGACATCCTGCGCGAGCTCAAGGCACGCGGCTTCAAGGTCGTGCACGTGGTGCCGGCCACTCCCGACCGGCCGAAGACGGTGACGGAGCCCCAGCTCTGGGCGGTGCATCACACCGCACCCCCCGAGGAGAAGATCTGGCCGCGCGCGCTGGTCATGGGCGAGAGCCCCGCCCCGGTGCTCGCGGCGCCGAGCCCCATGAGCTTCGGCATCGAATCCGTCGGGCCGGTGGTCAAGGTGGCGCTGGCGGAGACCTTCGAGCGACCGGTCGTGCGCGACGGCGAGGCGCCGGTGCCGCGGGCGACGCTGTGGCCGCGTCCGGTGATCTATCCGGTGTCGGCCGACGCAGAAGCGCTGCCGATACCGGGCGCGCACAATTTCAAATATTCCCGCCCGTTCCGGCTCGGCCTCGCAGGAGAAGCCGAAGGTCGTGGCGAGGAAGCACGCGACGACCGCGGCGAGGTCCAAGCCCGCGGTCCAGCCCGCGACCGGATGGTTCGGCCTATGGAACGCCGATCGCCCGGCCGCCTCGCGTCATCCTGTGAGAGTGGCGCGGCCGCCGACCAATCTGACTGCGCCGCACCTGCGTTGAGCGCGACAAGCGCCGGCGCTTCGAGCCTCGATACGATATCCAGAACACATCCGCCTGGCTTCCGGCCCGGGGACAGCGGTTCTGCGCTTGAAGACGTGCCGGGCGCTGCGGCGTTCGGACGACGCGCCGATGTCGATCCCGGCCCCATTCACCAGCAACGCCAACGCCGGCATACACCGCGCGGGTCCCGCCGCGCGCACCAGCACCGCGCCTTCGTCACCAGCCTCGTGTCGGCCGCGCACTGCGCGATGGCCGCGACGCTCGCTGGTGCCGGGATCGCCGGCGCCGCGCTCACCAGCGACACCCCGGCGGCAACAACCGCCGCGAACACCACCGAACGCATCCGGTCCCTCCTCCACTCACTCCGCGGCGGACCTTAACCGCCTGACGCGAGCCGACAAACCGGCTTGTTGACGCGGTCACGCGCCTCGCCGCGATCCTGCCGACGCACCCCGGTCGCGTAAGCGATGCGTTAACGACTTGCCCATAGGTCTATCGGGACAATTCCTTGCGATGCGCGCGCTTGCTGTCCCAGGAGATCGGACGATGAAGAACGCCAGCCTCGTTACCGCGGTCACCATCTCGGCGCTGGTCGCGGTCAACCACGCCTATGCGGGAAACGGTGACGTGGCCGCGGGGCTGCTCGGGGGCTTTGCCGCCGGCGCGATCGTCGGCTCCGTGCTGGCGCCGCGGCCCGCCCCGGTCTATGTCGCGCCCGCGCCGGTCTACGTGGTGGAGCCGCGCTGCTACTGGACGCGCGGCCGGCCGATGTGGGACGGCTACCGCTGGGTTCGCACCCGCGTGCAGGTCTGCGACTAATTTCGGGGCGAGCCCATCGCTCGCCCTCGAGTGGTGCGGTCGAGAGGACTCGAACCTCCACGGGTTGCCCCGCTAGCACCTCAAGCTAGTGCGTCTACCAATTCCGCCACGACCGCAGATGGGTGAACGCGGGCGCTGCGGCCTCGCGTTGGAGCGACGGCGCTCGATGTAACAAATCACCCCCCGCGGAACAAGGGCTCCGCCCCCTCCTCCTCCCTCCACCGGGCTCGCTCCGCAGGGGAGCGGCCCCGGGCGTAACCCGTGCTCGACACCTATCTATGGGCCACGGAGCAAGTTCCTTGACTTCCAACGCCATGGATCGGCACGCTCCAGCATTGCCTGCGCCCGGCGGACGCGGGGAACAGCGTGCCGGGGCTAGTGTCCCGATTCCGAAGTTCGCGTCATTGTGCGGCACCCGCGTTTGCGAACTTCGGAATCAAGGGACACTAGCAACTTATTGATCTAGTGTGGCTTTGGTTCAGAAGTCCGCATTTCGAACTCGCCGCAAGAATGATGCGGACTTCTGAACCGCCACACTGGGGCCGCAGGGTGACCAGCGCGCGCGACCATCTGACGATCGGGCATAGTCCGCCGCCGGGTTCGGCCCCGGTCGAGTGGCGCATCAGCGACGGCCTCGTCGCTTACGAGACCGCGCTCGCGGCCATGGACGCGCGCGCCGCCGCGATCGCGCAGTCGAGCGCGCCAGAGCTGATCTGGCTCCTCGAGCATCCGCCGCTCTACACCGCCGGAACCAGCGCCAAGCCGGCAGAACTGATCGCGGCGCGCTTTCCGGTCCATTCGGCCGGCCGCGGCGGGCAGTTCACCTATCATGGCCCCGGACAGCGCGTGGCCTATGTGATGCTCGACCTCAAGCGCCGCGGCCCGGACGCGCGGCGCTTCGTTGCCACGCTCGAGGAATGGATCATCCGCACCTTGGCCGCTTTCGACGTCACCGGCGAGCGGCGTGACGACCGCATCGGGGTGTGGGTGCGGCGCCCGGACAAGGGAGCCGGGCACGAGGACAAGATCGCGGCCATCGGCGTGCGCATCAAGCGCTGGGTCACGCTGCACGGGATCGCCGTCAATATCGACTGCAATCTCTCCCATTATGCCGGTATCGTGCCCTGCGGCGTGCGCGAGCCGCGCTACGGCGTAACCAGCCTCGCCGATCTCGGCCGCGCCGCGACGCTCCCGGAGATCGACGTCGTGCTGCGGCGGGAATTCGAGCCGTTGTTCGGGGCCATCGCGAGCGCCCCCGCGGACGACCTCGTCCCGACTTTGCCGGCGACGTAGCTGACCGTCTCTGAGTTTCCAGCCTTGTACGCGTTCGTGTCCCGGATGCGGTGCAGCGCGCCGCAGCGCAGATGAGGTTAAGCCATCTGCGCGAGCTTGATTGCGCTGCGAAGCGGTGCACCGCTGGTCCGGGACCGCCAAGAACTCAGTGCGCAGCGGTCCCGGGTCAGCAGCGGACCATTGCGCGCGCACTCGAAGCTTGCGCAGGCCGCAAAAGCCGAGATGCGCGCTCCATGCCGCGCTGCGCCCGGGACACGGGCCATACCAAGCTCAGTGTCACTGCGTTACGCCGTAGGCAGCACCGCGAACGATGCGCCGCCGCGCATCATGAGCTCGGCGTGCGTGCCCTCGCGCTCGTCGACGACATCGACGCGCGCGCCCGGCGGCCCGCGGCGGCAGGCGTCGATCATCTCGGCGACCGCCGTCGGCGGTCCTGCGAACAGCGCCTCCACCGCGCCGTCGCGCCGGTTGCGCACCCAGCCCGCCAGCCCGCGGTCGAGCGCGGCATATTCGGTGAAAGCACGGTAGCCCACGCCCTGCACGCGGCCGCGGATGACGACGTGACGGATGACCTCTGCGCTCATCCCACCTCCCCGGTGTCGCGCGCCCGCGCGCCGCGCCAGCCGGACGGCGCCCAGCGCTCGAGCGAGCGGACATAGGCGGTGGGCAGGTTCCAGTCGCGCGCCGCTTCGACCACCACGTCGATGTAGCCCGGCCGCGCCCTCCCCTCCCCTTCGCGGCGCGCGATGTAGACCAGCGCCGCCGCCCGCCGCTTGCCGCAGCGCACTGTCAACCGGCGGCGCAGGTACAAGCCGGAATCGACGCTCTCGTAGGCGTTGACGGCTGCAAGGTCGCGCGCGGTGAGCCGCCACAGCACGCCGTGCACGGTGCCGCCCGGCTGCGGCGCAACCGTGCCCAAGCCCTCCGGATTGATGACGAAGCGCCAGCCCGCAAGCGTCGCCATGCCGACCGCCTCGGCGCCCGGGCAGCGCACCCGCATCAGCGTGCGGCTCATGTTCGATCCGTAGGCGAAATGCAGCATCACAGAAGCCGACACAGGTCCTTCCGACATCTCGGCGATCGATATAGGATTGCGGAACTGCCCGTAGGCATGCCGACGTCTCGCGTCCTAGTGGTCCGATTCCGAAGTTCGTCAGCACTCGCGGCGCGTTCAGATACGAACTTCGGAATTTAAGGACCACTAGCAACTCCATGCTTGTAGTGCCCCTTTTGAACCCGAAGTGCGCGATCGCATTTGCCGCACGGTGTGCGCGAACTTCGGGTTCGGGGCACTAGTAGTCCGCGATTGGATCGGGGGCACATTATGACATTTTCCCGTCGACGGTTCCTGCATCTGGCAGCGGGCGCTGCCGCGTTCCCGGCGCTCTCACGGCCCGCCTGGGCGCAGACCTATCCGGCGCGGCCGGTGCGCTTGATCGTTCAAGTTCCCGCCGGCGGCTCGCCGGATATCGTCGCACGCGTGATGGCCCAATGGCTGTCGGAGCGACTGGGCCAGCAATTCATCGTCGACCCCCGGCCGGGCGCCAGCGGCAATCTCGCCACCGAAGCGGTCGTGCGCGCCCCGCCGGACGGCTACTCGCTGCTGTTCGCGATGTCGGCGAACGCCATCAACGCGACGCTCTACGACAATCTCCGCTTCAGCTTCATGCGCGACACCGCGCCGGTGGCGAGCATTGCCAGGATTCCCCTCGTCATGGAAGTGAATCCATCCGTTCCGGCGAAGACGGTTCCCGAGTTCATCGCCTATGCCAAGGCCAATCCGGGCAAGATCAACATGGCGTCGAGCGGCAATGCGACCCCGCTGCACGTCGCCGGAGAGCTGTTCAAGATGATGGCCGGCGTCGATCTGGTCCACGTTCCCTACCGCGGCGAGGCGGTGGCGATGCCCGATCTGGTGAGCGGGCAGATGCAAGTCATCTTCGGCGTCCTGCCGTCGTCGCTTGGATTCATCCGGAGCGGCCAGCTACGCGCGCTGGCGGTGACCTCTGCGAAGCGCCAGGAGGTCTTGCCCGACGTCCCGGCCATGGACGAATTTCTGCCCGGCTACGAGGCCAGCGGCTGGTATGGGATCTCCGCTCCCGCGGCCACGCCGGCGGAGATCGTCGGGAAGCTCAACAAGGAGATCAATGCCGCTCTGGCCGATGCCAAGACGAAGGCGCGCCTCGCCGACCTGGGATGTCTGGTGTTCGCGGGCTCGCCCGCCGATTTCGCAAAGTTCGTCGAAGGCGAGATCGAGAAGTGGGCCAAGGTGATCCGGGCGGCTGGCATCAAGGCGCAGTAAGCGCGCGCTGCGGCGCGACGGCAGACGCCGCCTACATTAAAGCGGGTCCCGCTGGTTTTGATGCAGGACAGTGCCGCGCACTCGGTGTGCTCCCCTCCCCCTTGTGGGGAGGGGTTGGGGGTGGGGGTAGCAGTTGGAGGACACGCCTCGCGCAACAACTACGACCCCCCTACCCAGCCCTCCCCCACAAGGGGCTACGGGATTCAGACATCCGAGTCGTATCCAGTAAAATCAACGGGGTTAGCCGACGGCATGCAGGAATCTCGGAATAGGCGTCATGTTCACTCCAAGACGTTGAAACGACTCTCGTTTTCGTTGGCGTCAACAGTAAACGCGAATCAGATCCCTGCATCCCGTAGCACAAGGGGGGAGGGAGCAGACCGAGTTTGCCGCTCGCATTGATTCCATCTCAACGGAAGCCGCTTTAGCGGCGCGTGCCGGCCCAAATCGAAAAGGCGATCGCGATCAGCATCGGCGCGACAATGAGCGCGAGCATGCCGGCGCCCACATAGGCGAAGAGTCCGAGATCGGAATCGCCGCCCACCAGCGCAAGGAGGCCGGACCAGACGCGGACCTCCGCCGAGCCGGCACCCGGCACCTGCGCAGCACCGCCGAGCGGCACGGCCAATGTGACCATGAGCAGGAACAGAACGATCGCCAGCGCGTAAAGGCCGGCGATGGCGAGCGCCAGTCCGACGTCGCGACCGGCGTCCCGCAGGCGCTTGGCATGCAGGCAGAACCAGGCCCAGGCCGCGAGCGCTTGCACGAGCGCGAACGGCGCGAGCCCGGCCTGCAGCACCACCGGCGCAGACAGCAGCAGCACCGAGAACAGCGCCGCTGCGTAAACCGCCAGGATGCCGCGCCCGAAGGGTTTCGGTGCCATGCCCCCGAAGGGGGAAAACCAATGGGCGAGCGATTCCATCCCGTCCGATCGTGGCACGGCACGACGGGGACTTCATCCCTTGCCGTGGGGGATCCTCGGTGCGGTTGATCGACTGCTCTTCGCTGGGCGGCAGCGAATCCGGCGGCATACGTCGCGCACCGCGCCAACGGCGCCCACGGCACGATCGGATCGAACATCGTTGCCCATGCGGCTCCCGATGGCTCCCGATGGCTCCACGCAAGGTCCTCGCCATATTAGGGCCTCACCGTTACGCCAAACTGCCGAAAGTCCCCTCGATGAGCGAGATTATTCCAGCCTTTCGTAAGCCGTCGACCTGGTTCGGATTCTTCGGCCGCGCGAAGTTGCCGCCGGAGATCCTCGCGCGCCTCAGCGTTGAGATGCGATCACGGCCCGGAGATACGAGCGAAGCTCGAAGCAAGCGATCTGAAAATCATCGCTGACACTCCCCAAGAGTTTGCAACTCTGCAAAAGGAGGGCATCGAGACCAATTCGGAAAGATCATCAAGGCGGCAGGCATCGAACCGCAGTGACACGGCGTACCCCCTTTCCATTGCGGGTACCGAACTTCGAATACCGGCTGTTCGATTAGAGACTGAACGCGCTACAATCCGGCGATCGCCTTGTCGTAGTAGGAGAGATCGAAATACTTATCCGGCGCGGGAGGCTTACCGTCCCATTGGCCTTCAATCTCGGCGCGCAGCTTTAACACGTTCTTGAATCCCTCCATATCGAATTGTGCATCCTTATTGAAACCCTCGGCTGAATCCGTGACCACGACATAGGCGCGCGCCGAAATCTCGGGAGAGAGTTTCATTCGATCGACCACAAGTTGGATAGCTTCCCTCTTGTTGGCGGGATCAAGCAGCCACCGTCGACCCTCAATAATGGCCCTGAGGTATCGAACCAGCGTATCGCTGTTCGCTTTGGCCCAGTCCCGCATGACCACCACGGAGCCTGCCTGGTACGCGCCAATAGATTTTGTCGCAGATCCCTGGTCCTTCATCCCCGCTGCCAAGAGCCGAAAATTGAATGGCACGTTAATCACGGCAGCCATGGCACGAGCCTTGTCTTTCAGCATGGCCTCGACACGCTGGGTAGTTCCTCCCGCCGCATTGACAGAATAGTCGCCTTTGTTCAGTCCCGCGTCCTTCAGCGCTTTGTACAACAAGAGCGCATAAGCCGTATTAGGCGCGTCAACCACGACCGTTTTGCCACGTAGGTCGGAAAGAGAATTGATTTCCGGCTGAGAAATAATGCGGTTGAATCCATTATCACCGCCGGTGACAATGATTGCATCTTCCTTAGCGCCCTCGACCATAGCCACGGCGTTATCAGCCGCGGTGTGGATGATCTGGTGATCGTTCTTTGCGAGGCCCTCGCGCTGTACTGTTGAATTCGGCGTGTAGATCAGATCGACAGCAACGCCATGTTTTGCGAACTGACCTGTGAATTGAGCTGCAAAAATCGGGTAGTTAGAAAGGCCCGGGAAAGACATAACTTTGATTGCGTTGGAAGCTTGCGCCGCTAGGTAGCGCGACGAGGCACCAAGTCCCAGCGCAGCGCCACCACCTATGAGGGCTTTGCGTCTTGTCAACGGCGCATCCATTATTTTCTCCCGGATTTGTACCAGACCCAATGACATTAGACGCCAGAGAGAGAGCTGACAACCCGCAAGAGACCCTCAAGACAAGACAACGTGAATCAGTTTTGCCCTTATCGTCGCTAACCCCACGCACGGTGATCGTCCCACAATGCCGTTGTAAACTTCAACATCCTACCGCCACAGCGATCGCCCGTAGTCTGGAGCTGATGCGTCACCCGCGGGCCTGACCCGCGGGCCAGTCCTTCTTCGCAAGAGCTTCTTTCGCGAACAGGATGGATTGCCGGGGCTTGACCCGGCAATCACGACCCGTTGATAGTCAACGTCGGCGCACCAAGTGGCCGCGGAATGCGCGTGGTCGCGTGTCACGCGAATTCCATGATCACCGCATCGACGGCGAGGCTGTCGCCGGGCTTGGCCCTGATCGCCTTGACCACGCCGTCGCGCTCGGCGCGCAGCACGTTTTCCATCTTCATGGCTTCGACCACGGCGAGCGTCTCGCCGGCCTTGACCTCCTGCCCCTCGAGCACCGCGATCGAGACCACGAGGCCCGGCATCGGACAGCGCACCGCCTTGCCGCTGTCGGCCGACGTCTTGGCCGGCATCAGCCGCACCGCCGCAGCTTCGCGCTCGGTATAGACATAGGCGCGCGTTTCCACGCCGCGGTGCGAAAGATGAAAGCCGTTGAGCACGGGCCGCACCTGCACCCAGATGCGCCGGTCGTTGATGGTACCGGCCCAGGTCGGATCGCCGGGCTTCCAGGCCGACGCCAACAGCCGCGGTCCCTTCTCCTCGCCTTCGAATTGCACCGCCAGCCTGTCGCCCTCACGCGTGATATCGAGCACGAGCTCGGCGTCACCGAGGCGCAGCACCCGGCGATGCTCGCGCGTAACCGCCGATCCCGGCCGCTGGCCGGAGATGCGACGCTTCCGCTCGCCCAGCACATGATCGACGGCGGCCGCGACCGCGGCGAGCACGCGCGCCGTTTCGCCCTGGGGCGCGAGGGGCTGGAAGCCGTGGGGAAATTCCTCGGCGAGGAACGCCGTCGAGAGCCGCCCCGCCTGCCAACGCTCGTGCTGCATCAGCGCGGAGAGAAATGGAATGTTGTGGCGGAAGCCTTCGATGGTGAAGGCGTCGAGCGCGTCGGCCTGGGCCGCGATCGCCTCCCTGCGCGTGGGGGCGTGGGTCACGAGCTTCGCGATCATCGGATCGTAGTAGAGCGAGATCTCGCCGCCCTCGTAGACGCCGGTGTCGTTGCGCACGGTGACTCCGCCCGCGCTCGTTTCCGCCGGCGGCCGGTAGCGCACGAGGCGTCCGATCGACGGCAGGAAGTTGCGCATCGGATCCTCGGCATAGACGCGGGTCTCGACCGCCCAGCCGGAGAGCTTCACGTCGCTCTGCTTGAGCTTGAGCTTCTCGCCGGCGGCCACGCGGATCATCTGCTCGACCAGATCGGTGCCGGTGACGAGCTCGGTCACGGGATGCTCGACCTGCAGCCGCGTGTTCATCTCCAGGAAGTAGAAGCTCCGGTCCTGCCCGGCGACGAACTCGACGGTGCCGGCGGAGTCGTAGCCGACGGCTTTGGCGAGCGCGACCGCCTGCTCGCCCATCTTCTTGCGCGTGGCGGCGTCCAGCAGCGGGCTCGGCGCCTCCTCCACGACCTTCTGATTGCGGCGCTGGATCGAGCACTCGCGCTCGCCGAGATAGATGACGTTGCCGTGCTTGTCGCCGAGCACCTGGATTTCGACATGGCGCGGATCGACGATGAATTTCTCGATGAACACGCGGTCGTCGCCGAAGGAGGATTTCGCCTCCGAGCGCGCGCGCACGAAGCCCTCGGCGACCTCGGCGCGCGAATACGCGATGCGCATGCCCTTGCCGCCGCCGCCCGCCGACGCCTTGATCATCACCGGATAGCCGATCTCGTCGGCAATCCTCACCGCTTGTTTCTCGTCCGCGATCACGCCGAGATGGCCTGGGACGGTGGAGACCTTGGCCTTTGCCGCCGCCTTCTTGCTTTCGATCTTGTCGCCCATGGCGGCGATCGCCCGCGCATTGGGGCCGATGAAGACAACGCCGGCCTTCGCCAGCGCCTTGGGAAAGGCTTCACGCTCGGACAGAAATCCGTAGCCCGGATGGACCGCCTCGGCGCCGGTCGCCTTGCAGGCCGCGACGATCTTGTCGATGACGAGGTAGCTTTCCGACGGCGGCGGCGGGCCGATCGCGACGGCCATATCCGCCATTTCGACATGCAGGGCGTCGCGGTCGGCGTCGGAATAGACCGCGACCGTCTCGATGCCCAGGCGTCGTGCGGTCTTGATGATCCGGCACGCGATCTCGCCGCGATTGGCGATCAGAATTCGCTTGAACATGCGGCGATGCCACCCCGCTAGTGTCCCGATTCCGAAGTTCGCATCATTGTGCGGCACCCTCGTTTGCGAACTTCGGAATCGAAGGACACTAGCAACTTATTGATCTAGTGTGCGTCTCTGACAACCCGTACCGTTCGTGTCCCGGGCGCAACGCAGCGGCATAGCGCGTCAAAGACGCGCGTAAACGCGCTGATGGCGGTGCGTTGCAGACCCGGGACCGTTCCAAAGGCGGTGTTCGTGACGGTCCACGCAAGTCGGGGTCTAACCGACTTGCGCGCATTAAGCGCCGATCTCGGGTCAACCCGAGATCGGTGTCTGCAGCGCACCATTCGCACCGCAGTCAAGCTTGCGCAAACTGCGTAAACTCGTCTGCGCTGCTCGTGCTGCGCTGCGCCCGGGACACAAGGGGATACAAGCGTCAGAGTCGCTACACCAAACCAGCCCGGCTTTTTAGGCTTTGCTGCGGGGCAGCACAAATGTCAACAGCCGTTCACGGCGACAGGAAGACGAAGGTCAGCCACGCCGCCGCCCCCCCAGCACCGAGGCAAGCCGCCGCCATGGCCGCGAGGTCGGCCGCGAACCAGCCGCGGCCGATCGCAGCGCCGATGGCGACCTTGCTCACGGTATCGCTGGCAACGGCGGCGAGGATTGCAAACACCGCCTGCTCCCCGGTGAGAGTACCGGGGGTCAGGCGCAGCATTGAGACCGTCACCGAATCGACATCCACCAGCCCGACGACGAGCGCACCGGCCACCGCGCCGGTTACGCCGAAGGCTTGCCCTACCACGCGGCCGAGCACGATGATCGCCGCGAGGAACAGGGCAAATCCGACCACGGACAAGAAATCGAATGGATTGCGGAAGTCCGCGCTGCGGTAGTCCTTGCGGCCGGGCTGGTGCCAGAACATCAAGGCGAGCGCGAAGCCGAGCGCCACCAGCGTGGCGGCCAGCAGCGGGGGCGCGACCAGGATGAGGAGAGCGGGGTTGAGCGCGGTCACGATGGCGACAACGCGCAGGAACATCACCCCCGACGCGACCGCAACGCCGGCCGCCAGCAGCCGCGGCGCGCCCTCGCCGGCGGCGGCGCGGCGCGCATTGGCGATGGTGACCGCGGTCGAGGAGGCAAGCCCGCCGGCCGCGGCGGCCAGCAGCATGCCGCGGCGCGCGCCGAAATATTTCACGGCGGCGTAACCGAGGAAGGACACGGCGGCCAGAACGATGGCGATGATCCACACTTCCCTCAGGTTGACGCCGCCGAACGGCCCGATCGGTTCATCGGGCAGGATCGGCAGGCCGATGAAGGACATCGCCAGCAGCACCAACCCCGAGCGCAATTCCGGCCAGGTAATTTTCTGCACCCAGCCATGCAGTTCCTCCCGCAAGGCGAGCAGGGCAGCGGCCGCGACCGCGGCCCCGGCGGCGATCCGCATATCGCCGAGGACCGCATAGGCGCCGAGCGCAAAGGTCAACATGCCGGCGACCGCGGTGGTGACGGAGAAAATGCCGGCGGCCAGATTCTCGTCGCGGCTGAAGAGCGCGACGATGATGCCGTGGGTCGCAAATGCCAGGCCGAGGATAAGCCCGCCAACAAGGCTCGCCGCGCCGCCCGCGGCCTGTGCCAAGGCCGCGATCACCCCGCCCAGCAGCCCTGAGATTGCGAAGGTGCGGATTCCGGCCGCGCGGCTGCCCGGCCTTGCGCCGCGCGCCCGCCAGCCGCGCTCCAGCCCGATCAAGAGGCCGATGCCGAGCGCGAGCGCAAGGCGAGAGATGAGGTCCTGGAGGTCCATGAACGTTCCGGTCGCAAGTCCGGATCGTCCTAGCTACAACATGATCCCGAAAAGTCGCAGACTTTTCGGACAAAATCATGCCGCCGGGCAGGGATCTCGCGCAACGATTTGAAGAGCGAAGCCGCAATGACGTTGGAGTGCTTCTGCCGGCACGCCCGGCCCAACGATACCTAGAGCGAAATGATTTTTCGTGAATCATCATCCCGCTCTAAGTTTTTTGTTTTGCGCGTGATCTTTTCCGAAAACCGGTATCCACTTTTCGGGATCACGCGCTAGGTCAAACGCAACCGACCAAGCTCACCGTGCAAGCGCACCGATCCGGCGCATCGTCGCGGCCGTCGGCTCGCAGCGGGACGCGCGAGCAGTCACATGAACCGGCGCGGGCGGCGCCGGTGTGCGGGGACGTGGCTGGCGATCCAGGCGAGAACGAAGGCGTCGACCTCGGGTGACTTGCGGATCCGTGCCCACTCCCGAGCCTGCCACAACCCTTCGGTCAGCCGCACCACGATGGGCGACCGCTTGATCGCCGCAACCAACGCGGCGAGAGCGGTGCCGGTCGATCGATCGAGGCCAGGGATCATTGACGCTCTCCCGCCCCGTTGCCGGGGCCTTCCGGATCACTCGACTGAGGGATGACTGCGACCATAACGTCATCCGCCGACAAGGGTTCCCTCTCAGCTCAGAAGTTAGTCGCACGAGAGGCCGCTCCGGTTCGACTCGTCGCGCGCGCGAACTGGTCAGGCTCGCGGCAACGATGTGGCGAAGTTGCGGCAACGCAATAAAGCATGTCGGAATCGCCCGACAATCGCGCCGCTTTGTCGCGCATTCGCCCAGATCCAGGCCGGCAATCCCGCGCGCAGCCCGGCACGATCAGAAATTCGTGATGTGCCCGAGCCCCCGGTCAGGCGTTGTGTCGCGCCGCAACAAGGGGCGATGGCGGCACGCAGGCGACGGGAAGCATTTGCCTCCGATATCGGCAATCTTCGCTTGCAGGGATGAAGCGCGCCCTACCCTCCAAGGGTGTCTTCCACTCCAAGGGTGTCGTCTATCCCGGTTCGCGCCGTTACCGCACGCATCAGCATGCCGGGACGCACGAGGCGAAGGCCGGCCGCCTTCCCGTCGCTGCGAATGAGAGCAGACCTTCCGCCGTCATCTCGCCCGCCGCGACCATGGGCGCGATGCCCTTGCAAGCTTCTCCGGACTGCAGGTCAATGTTCGAGAATTGCCGCGGGATGGCGGCGGCGCCCGCGCTTTCGCCGGAGCGCGGACGCGGCGCGAGGGCGTCGTTCGCCGGCCGCCCACGTCGGAAAATTTTCTTCCCCACGGCTGCCTTGCGCCGTTCATTCCTTCTGCCGGCGGAGGCTGCGATGGAATTGCGCCTTCATAGCCGGCGGCTATGCGCGTTGGCTGTTGAGTTCGCCGCGCACAAGACTTATTAGCAGCTTGCGCAAGCAGGCTTCCCAGGCGACGGAGGAGGTGAGTGATGGCTCTCGCGATCAACGATATTGCCCCGGATTTCGAAGCGCAGACGACCGAGGGCAAAATCCGCTTTCACGATTGGATCGGCGACAAGTGGGCGGTGCTGTTCTCGCACCCCAAGGACTTCACGCCGGTCTGCACGACCGAGCTCGGCTACATGGCCAAGATCAAGCCGGAATTCGACAAGCGCGGCGTCAAGATCATCGGGCTGTCGGTCGATCCGGTCGACAACCATGCGGGCTGGGCCAAGGATATCAAGGAGACGCAGGGCTTCGCCCCCAACTACCCGATGATCGGCGACACCGATTACAACGTCTCGAAATCGTACGGCATGCTTCCCGCGGCCGTATCCGGCGATCCGGCGAAACGCACGGCCGCCGATAATCAGACCGTGCGCAACGTCTTCGTCATCGGACCGGACAAGAAGATCAAGCTGATCCTGGTCTATCCGATGACCACGGGACGCAATTTCGACGAGGTGCTGCGGGTGATCGAACTCGCTGCAGCTCACCGCCAAGCACAAAGTGGCGACGCCGGTGAACTGGAAACACGGCGAGGACGTGATCATCGCCGGCTCGGTCTCCGACGAGGATGCCAAGAAGCAATACCCGCAGGGCTGGAAAGCGCCCAAGCCGTA
Organism: uncultured Alphaproteobacteria bacterium; assembly: GCA_963758945.1. Classification (GTDB taxonomy): domain Bacteria; phylum Pseudomonadota; class Alphaproteobacteria; order Rhizobiales; family Xanthobacteraceae; genus VAZQ01. Next base: position 310,623 of record CAVWXY010000010.1, read on the forward strand.
CATCCGCATCGTGCCGCAGCCCAAGAGCTGACACATTCGCCGGCGCGCTTCGAGGGCGCGGCGCAGGCCGCGCCCTTTCGCATCTGCAGCACATCTATCTGTGATATCTATTTCGCCTCGCGTCGTGCGAGCGACGCAAGCGGCGTGATCGAAGGAGGCAGCGCGATGGACGTGGCGGCCGCGGTGGCATTCGAAAAGGGCAAGCCGCTCGAGGTCACGACGGTGACGCTCGACGGTCCGAAGGCCGGCGAGGTGCTCCTCGAGATCAAGGCCACCGGCGTCTGCCACACCGACGAGTTCACGCGCTCGGGCGCGGATCCGGAGGGCCTGTTTCCCGCGATCCTGGGACATGAAGGCGCCGGCATCGTGGTCGACATCGGGGCGGGCGTCACTTCGGTGAAGAAAGGCGACCACGTCATCCCGCTCTATACGCCGGAATGCCGGCAGTGCCCGTCCTGCCTGTCGCGCAAGACCAACCTCTGCACCGCGATCCGCGCGACCCAGGGCCAGGGCGTCATGCCCGACGGCACGACGCGCTTTTCCGTCGGCGGCGAGAAGATCCATCACTATATGGGCTGCTCGACCTTCGCGAATTTCACCGTGCTGCCGGAGATCGCGGTCGCGAAAATCCGCGACGACGCGCCGTTCGACAAGGTCTGCTACATCGGCTGCGGCGTGACCACCGGCATCGGCGCCGTCATCAACACCGCCAAGGTCGAGCCCGGCGCGAAATGCATCGTCTTCGGCCTCGGCGGCATCGGCCTCAACGTGATCCAGGGACTGCGGCTGGTCGGCGCCGGCATGATCATCGGCGTCGACCTCAACAACGCCAGGAAGGAATGGGGCGAGCGCTTCGGCATGACCCATTTCGTCAATCCCGACGAGATCGGCGAGGAGCTCGTCCCCTATCTCGTGAACATGACCAAGAGCGGCGCGGACCAGATCGGCGGCGCCGACTACACCTTCGAATGCGTCGGCAACGTCAAGCTCATGCGCGCCGCGCTCGAGAGCTGCCACCGCGGCTGGGGCGAGAGCGTGATCATCGGCGTCGCCGGCGCCGGGCAGGAGATCGCCACGCGGCCGTTCCAGCTGGTGACCGGGCGGGTGTGGCGCGGCAGCGCATTCGGCGGCGCGCGCGGGCGCACCGACGTGCCCAAGATCGTCGACTGGTACATGCAGGGCAGGATCGAGATCGATCCGATGATCACGCACGTGATGCCGCTTCGCGACATCAACCGCGCGTTCGATCTGATGCACGAGGGAAAGTCGATCCGCAGCGTGGTAATGTATTAGAGCACGCTAAGAGCCCTGTTTAAGCAATGCCGATCCGTAGGACGGGCCTTGCGCGCGCTCCGTTCTTCATCCGCACAGCTTGCGTGGCGCAATGCCCATGTATTCTCACCGCGTGGGCAAAATCGCTCGAGTACCAGCGCGCAGCCCGGATGGAGCGCAGCGAAATCCGGGATGACGCCCGCATTGCGCTTCGCTCCATGCGGACTACGACGCACGCCTCAGCCGCCCGGCCGTCGCAGCGACCGGTCAGTGCAGGCTCGGCCCCTTGAGGAAGCGGTTGCGGTCGCCCGAGGTCACGCGCGCCTCGAAGGTGCGGCCGTCGCGATAGATGGTCAGCGGCACTTCCACGCCCGCCTTGCCCAGCGACCACACCCGGCGGAAGAAAGCGGCGAGGTCGCTGACCTCGTGGTCGGCGACCGCCAGCACGATGTCGCCGGTGTGCAGATTGGCCCGCCGCGCCGGTCCGCCATTGGAGATGCGCGCGATCACGATCTTGTCGTCGATCTCGGTGGCGTTGAGCCCGAGCCAGGGCCGCGGCGGATGGTTCGGCCGCCCGAGCGTGAGCAGGTCGTCGAGGATGGGCTTGAGGATGTCGATCGGCACGATCATGTTGAGCGGCTCGGGCGTCCCGCCCTCGCGCACCTGCTGCACCTGCAGCGAGCCGACGCCGAGGAGCTCGCCGGCGCGTCCGATCATCGCCGTGCCGCCCCAAAACGGATGCGCAGGCGCGGTGAAGATGGCTTCGTCGAGGACGTATTCCCAGTTGCCGGCGAATTCCTGCTTGGCGGCGATGCGCGCCACCACCGAATGCTTGCGCCCGCCTGCGCCCGCGACCACGACGGGGTCGCCGACCTTGGTCGCCTTCGACTGGCCGAGCGGCAGCGCCGGCAGCTCGAGCCGCGCCAGCGCCTGCACCAAACCGAAGCCGGTCTCCTGATCATAGGCCAGCACGTGGCCGGGAACCGCGCGGCCGTCGGCGAGATGGAGCCAGATCGTCTCCGCCTCGGTGATGAGATAGCCGATGGTGAGCACCACGCCGTCGCGGATCAGGACGCCGTTGCCGCTGCGCTCGGTGCCGAGGGTCTCCGCCGTAAAGGCATCGGAGGGAACGATGGCGCGCAACCCCACGAGCGAGGTCAGGACCTGCTCGAGATCGTAGGCGTAATTCTCCGGCTTGGGCTGGACGCTCAGTGGCATCTCCCAATCGCTCGAGGACGACATTCCGGCCGCTCCCTTGGCTCACTCGCCGCGAAGGAAACCCATATATACCACCACGCGGCGTCGCCCCATCCTAGCCGCCCGCGCCGGCGGAAAAAACCGGGACCGGGCGCCGTGGCGCGCGGCCCCAATGTCGGATTTTTCGGCCCGCCGGGGGTCGAGCGGCTGCGCCTTGACGCTGCCGCCGCCGCGCATACAAGGCTGCGGGGCATGGCCAAAATTGCAACCGAAACAGCTCCCCCATCATCTCCCCCGGGCCGAACCACGCCCCATGGTGCGCCCGGCGTGCCGACGAGACCCCGAGGGCGAGTGGGCGCACCATGAGCGAAGACGGCACGCGGTTCGCCCAGGTCATCGCCGCCATCGACGCGGCCAACGCGCGCGACCCCAACACGGTCGAGGTCGACGGGCGGCCGCATGCCGCAGAACTCGTCTACGGACGGCGCATGAGCGCGACGCTCGCGCAAATGGCGCCGCAGGCGTCGGAGCACCTGCGCATCGCCGCCCGCGGGCAGCACATCGAGCGTTGGAGCTCCCCGCGCGCGAGCTATCCCGCGGGGCGCGTCGGCTATCTGCGCTGGCGCAAGGAGCTGCAGGCGTTTCATGCCGACCGCGTCGGCGCGATCATGGCCGCGGCCGGCTATGACGCCGATGCGATCGAGCGCGTCGGCGCGCTCGTACGCAAGGAGCGGCTCAGATCGGATGCCGAGGCGCAGATGCTCGAAGACGTCGCCTGCATCGTGTTCCTCGAGCACTATCTCGGCGGTTTCCTGCGCAAAACCGACCACGACAAGCTCGCCGGCATCCTGGCCAAGACCTGGCGCAAGATGTCCCCGGCCGCACGCGATGCCGCGGCCAAGCTCGCTTTGCCCGCACCCGTACCGATGCTGCTCGCGCAGGGGCTCGAACGATTGCGCTCGGACGGCTGAGCGGGCGGAGCGAAGCCCCGGGACGAGTCTAGGGTGCCACTTGGTACCCAGCTTGACCGGCGCGTTGGATGGCGCGCTGCACGAGGCCCGAGGCTTTGGCGTCTTCAATGAAGTCACTAATATAAGCGAGCCGTGCGCTCTGAACATTGACGCGGATGTTGCTGGAGCGCGCGTTCCGGGCAAGCAATCTGCCGACACCAAAAATGCACGTGATAACCTTCTCGGTCCAGCTGCGAGTTCATCTGCTCGCAACAGGCGACTTCCTGACGGCAATGCCGAGGTCGATGCTGCGTCTCAATCCCGAGTGCAAAGGTCTCACCGAGCTGCCAATCAAGTTGCCAAATGCCAGTTTTCCCGTGGCGATCATCACGCTCAAAGATCGAACCGTAACCCCCGCGGTGGCCTTGTTCCTCGACGGACTGCGGACCTACGTCAAATCGTTGGTGTGATTCCCGTTGACACCAGTGGGGACGCTCCAAGCGCAAGAACGGCGGGTTTTGGCGGGGCCGGACATTTTGAGCCGTGGCGCGCTCGGAGGGATTCGAACCCCCGACCCCCAGATTCGAAGTCTGGTGCTCTATCCAGCTGAGCTACGAGCGCCCGCAACGGTTTTAGCGAAGAGCCCGCGTAATTCCAAATGGATCGGTCCGGCCGCGGCGGGGCTTGGAAACGCGCCCCTCGGGCACGCTGAAAATTTCATCGGATCCGAACGCCAGCCCGAGCGGGTGCCCGCGCTGGCGCGGCGGACGCGCCGTGCTATCACCACCGCACCGGAAAGCAGCAGAGGAACGACAATGCCCGTCCCCGATATCCCCTCCTTCACCCGGCTCCTCGGCGTGAACGTGCTCCATCGCTCGCCCGAGCGTACCGAGGCGGAGCTCGCCGTGCGCGAGGAATTGTGCAATCGCCGCGGCGTGCTGCATGGCGGGGCGGTCATGGCATTGGGCGATACGCTGGGCGGGATGACCGCAAGCATCAGCCTTCCCGACGGCGGCCGCACCGCCACCATCGAGAGCAAGACCAATTTCTTCGCCGCCGTGCCCAGGGGCGACACGGCGCACGCCGTCTGCATGCCGTTGCACCGCGGCCGCACCACCATCGTGCTGGAGACGCGCATCACCCGCAGCGACGGCAAGCTCGCCGCGATCGTCACGCAGACGCAGCTCATCTTCGATCAGCAGGACTAGGCGGAGGGAACCCGGGGCCGATGGCCGGCATCCCCTCGTAAATGCATCGCCGGCATGTGCCGGCGGCGCCCTTGCAAGATTCCGCGCACCGGAACAGACGCGGCTCCCTGCGGGTTGTGTGTCCACGCCAATCAAAAGGGAGAGTGCCATGACCGATCCCCGAGACTTTGGTCGACGGCTGGACATGGACGGTCGGATGGAACCGGAGCGGACGGGCTCGCCCACGCCCTGGGGATGGATCGCCGGTGGCGTGTTCATCGCCGTGCTCCTGGCGCTGGTATTCGCCGGCGGCGACGGTACCAAGACGGCGCGCGTTCAAACCAACCCGCCCGCCACCACCGGCATGGCGCCGAGAACCGCGCCGCCGCCGGTTACCGCGCCGCGCGAGACGCCTTCGACCACCGGCCAGGGCGGTGAGCAGCGCCAGCAATAAACAGGGTGCATCAGGTTCCATTCCCGACCCGCGATCCCCGGCCCGCCGAAGCGGCTCCCGCCGTTCACGGCAGGCTGAATGCGATCAACTGATCGGTGATACCGTTGCCGCCCGGCGTGAGCGAACCGCCGACGAAATAGGCGATCGAGCCGATCACCGCGCCGCCGAACCCATGCCGGCCCGCCGGCATCGGTGCGAGCGACACCCAGCGGTCGGTCTTGGCCTCGTAGGCTTCATTCTCCGGAAAGGTGTGATTGGGCGGAAGCTCCCCACCCAGCACAAGGATCATGCCGTCGTAAAGCACGGCGGCAACGCCACTGCGCGGGGTCGGCAACGGCGCCGCGGACGTCCAGGTATCCGTGGACGGATCGTAGACGTCGTGCCGGGGGCTGCGCTCGGCCGGCCCGGCGAGACGGCCGCCGATGGCATGGATTCGTCCTCCTGCCGCGACCACCGCCATGTGGTCGCGTGCACGCGGCAGGGGCGCGGCGGCGCTCCATCTGCCGGTCGCGGGATCATAGACCTCGTGCGTCGCGACCGTCACCGCATCGCGCCCGCGTCCGCCGACGACGTGAATTTTTCCCGCGAGCACGGCGACGCCCACTGACGCCCGCGGAGTCGGCATGGGCGCGAGCATGCGCCAGCCGTCGGCGGCGGGATCGTATTCAAACGTTCCGTCGCCGGCGCCCTGATGCACGGAGGAGGTGAACCCGCCGAAAGCATAGATCTTGCCGTCGAGCGCGACGACACCGAGGTGATCGCGCGACTGCGGCAACGGCGAGCGTTCCCGCCAGCGGTCCGTCGCCGGGTCGTATTCCTCGTTGCGCGGCACCGCCTTGCCGGCAACGCTGCCGCCGAGCGCATAGAGCTTGTTGCCGACCGCCGCCGCGGCGACTTCCCCGCGCAAGGCCGGCATGGGCGATTTCTGCGTCCAGCTTCCCTCCCGCGCCTGCGCCTGCGCGCGCTCGGCGGGCGCGAGCGCGCCGACGATCAGCGCGGCGGCGAACGGCAACGATGCGAAAGCGATGCCGCAATGCATGCGGACCTCCCTGCCACTTGTCTATTCTTCCTGCGCGCGCTGCATCAGCGCGGTGCGCGCCGCTCGCGCCGGGCGCCAACCATGATGCCGATCGGCCGCGCGCTAGTCGACGGCGGACGGCTCGCGGGCAATGTCGAGCTCGGCGCGCGCGACCGCCACGCCGCCGCCTGCGGCAAGCCGCACCACGTTGACGGTGCCGGCATATTCCGGCGAGCCGGAATAGTAGGCGGCGACCGCGCCGACCTTCGCCGCCCGGTTCCAGTGCCCGAGCGCGATGTAATCGGCGCCGGTGGCGGCGAGCTCGTCGTCGCCGATGAGCCAGGACGGGCGCAGTTGGACGGTTCGATCCGGGACCGGCACGTAGTGTCCGTGCCCCAGCGCGATCTGCCAGCGGGTCGAGCGCGGGCGGGTGCGTTCGAACGGGATCATGTCGCCGTAGTCGCGGTGCGGACGGCCCCAAACCTCCAGGTCGAGCGCGGGGAACGCGACGGCCTCGTCATGGGTGACGCCGAGCACGTGAAGATTTCCGACCGCGGCCAGCGCGGGGTGGTGATAGACCGCGTCGGCCACGGCGGGGTCGTGGTTGCCCGGCAACAGCACGACCGGCAAAGCCGCGGCCGCAACGACCGCGGCAGCGCGGTCGAGCAGATGAGCGGGCAGGCGGTGGCAGTCGAAGGTGTCGCCGGCGAGCACCACCAAATCGGCGCCGGCGCGACGCGCCGCCGCCAAGACGCCGGCGAGGCCCGCCGTGCCGTCCCCGCCATGCAGCCGGGCGGTGTAGTCGTGATCGATGTGCAGATCGGAGCTGTGGACGACCACGAGGTCCCGGGTCGGCGGGGGCATTGCAGCGGGCATGACGATGGAAGATAGCGGTTCAAGCCGCCTTGGCAATCGCGGCGGTGACGGGCGAGCCGCGGCGTCGGGAGCGGAAAGCTGTCGGGGTGGACCGGGACTATGATGCTACCGTCGCACCGCCGCGGCGGAGGGAGCCCGGGCCACGAGTTTGCCCAGGTTCGGTGCTGGCATTCCCCGATCCGCGGTATCGGGGAGCGTCAGACATGGGTGCCAGCGACGAATACCGCAGCAATGCGGAAAGCTGCCTGCGCATGGCGCAAACGGTCCACAATCTCCAGGACAGGCCGTTCTGGCTCAACTTGGCGCAGTCGTGGCTGCAGCTGGCCGAGCATTCGGCGCGCAGCGGCCGCGAGTTCGAGCAGTCGCGGCAGGGCCTCGGCGTGCACTGATTTCCGTCCACGGCGTTTGCGCGCGTCGGCGGCGTGAACCATGCCCCGCGCGCAACGCCCCGCTCCGTCACTCGCCGCTGCGCCGTGGCACCGGTGCGGCCGGCCCGTGGAAGCGCGGCGGCGTGATGTAGAACAGCGGAGTCAGCGCATAGATCGCGAAGGCGGCGTGCACGCTGAACCAGGCGGCAGCGGCGCCGGCGAGATAGGACGCCGGGCCGATCATGGCCTTGCGCACGCCATGCGGATCGCGCAAGGGCGCGAGCTCCGGCCTGATCAGGTTATGCATGACGTAGGCGTTGAGCGCGATGAAGAGCAGCGTGTTGATCGCGAACACGCAGCCGAAGAAGCTCACCGCGAGCCGGTTGTCCGGGTACTCGCCCATCAGCGCGGTCGGAAACGGGATGAACGATTGGCCCATCAGGAAGATCGAATTGAGCCATACCATGGCGTAATCCGCATGGCGGGCCAGCCCCAGCAGGTGATTGTGATTGAGCCAGAACTTGCAAACGATGATGAAGCTGATCAGCCAGCTCAGGAATTTGGGCAGCAGCTCGACCAGTTGATGAGCGAGCTCGCCGACGCTGGCGTGATCGTTGAGCGCCGGCACCTTCAGCTCCAGCACCAGCAGCGTCACCACGATGGCGAATACGCCGTCGCTGAAGGCCTCGACGCGGGTCAGGCGCATCTCGCCTTGCTTGAAACGATCGAGGAAGCGCATGCCGATCCCGACAATCGCAAGGTAGGCGAAGCTCGCGCTTCACCGTGACTGCGGCCAGCGCGAAAGGTACCACGCCGTCGCTGCGGGGACGCCGAAAATCGGGATGAATGCGCCGATCTCGTTGATGAGCGGGATGCCGGCTTGCAGGACGCCGACCGCGCCGTTGGCGACGGCCGCGATCAGCCAGATCCAGACGAACGGGCTCGCACCGTCGACCCGATGCCCCTGCCGACTGAACAAGCGCGCGGCGAGAACGAAGCCGGCGAGCACCAAAAGACCGATGGCGGTGAAAATGACGACGTGCACGTCAATCCGCCTTCGCCCGCCGCGACCTCAGCCGAACATCGCTGCGTGCAGCGCGAAACCGATCGTCGCGCTGACGACGGCCTGGATGGTGTCGAACTCCAGGCCGCTCAGGGCCGGCGCCACGAACGGGAAGATCACCCGCCCGAGCGGCAGCATGACGCTGGCTACCAAAGCGACGCACAGGAGCTTGGTGACGATCGGATGCTTGGCCATGCCGTGCTCTCCCCTCCCTTAAATCGACGCGGCAAGATAGCGCCGATCGCCGCGGCTTCAAGGCCGTAATATCATGGCCGCGCCGGCGCGCCGACGGCGACGGGCCGCACCGGCGATCCGGCCGCGCCCTGCGTGCGCAAGGGCAAAATCATGGCGCAGGACAGCCAGACCTTGTCCCGGGCCAGGGCACCCAGGTTCGCGTTCTGGATATTGTGGATGCCCGCCTGGGTCAGATTGTGATGATGGATGGCAAACGGCAGGCTGGGCGGCGCCCCCTCGGGCGGCGGTGCCTTGCCCTCGAGGAAGCCCTCGGCCACGGGATCGGTGAACGGGTTGTCGAGCGCCACCAGCACGACGGCGCTGCGCTCGATCAATTGCGCCGCGTCGTAGGCCAGGCCCGGGCCCTGGGTGTAGTAGAACTTCTCGCTGTCGGGGTCTTTCCAATTGTCGCCCCAGCCGGTGTAGATCAAGAGCACGTCGCCGGGTAGAAGACCGCGCCCCGCCAGCCCCTGCGCCGCGAGCATCGCCTCGATGTCGCGCGCCGTGACGCGCTGCCCCGGCTGCATCGGCTTGCCCTGGCCGAGATGCGTCTTGGCGTCGAGCAGCACGGCGCTGGTGACGATGGGCGGCACCTTGTCGATGCCGAGCTTCTTGAGCGGCGAATCCGGCGTGGGTTTCACGTCGTCTTGCTTGTAGCCGCCGTAATAGGTCGCGCCGGCGGACGGGAACTCGCCCTTGCCGTCCCAGGGCTGCGGCAGCACGGCGAAGTGCCCGAGCGCGTCCATCTGCGTTCCCTGCTGATTGGGATCGCCGCTCGCGGCCTCGTCGGTGTTGAAGGCGTGCCGGGTGCCGGGAATGCCCACCGTCGGCTTGGCGTTCTCGCGCAGCGGCACCGCGAACGGCGACTGCGGCATGGTGTTGGAGCGCAGGTACGACAGTTCGTAGGCCTTCGCATTGGGATCGGCGAGATAGGTGGCGCAGCGCTGCCAGGTGGCGGGGCCGAGCGTATTGGCCATGCCGATCTCGTCGCCGGCGGGCCACGGCGGGCGGTCCTGTGCCGGCACCGGGAGCGAACCGGCCAGCAGCGCGACGATGATCGCAAATGGGCGAAGGACGCGGTCCATGATGTCCTCCCTGAAAATGCCGCCAATCGGCCGACGGCGCCGGCCTCACAGCGGCAGATTGTCGTGCTTGCGCGCGGGCATCTCGAGACGCTTCTCCCGCAGCATGGCGAGCGCACGGGCGACGCGGGCGCGGGTAGCATGCGGCATGATCACGTCGTCGATATAGCCGCGCTCGGCGGCCGCAAAGGGCGACAGGAAGCGGTCCTCGTATTCCTTGGTGCGGGCGGCGATCTTGCTCGCGTCGCCGATATCGGCACGGAAGATGATCTCCACCGCACCCTTGGCTCCCATGACGGCGATCTGCGCGGTCGGCCAGGCATAGTTGACGTCGCCACCGATATGCTTGGAGGCCATCACGTCGTAGGCGCCGCCGAACGCCTTGCGCGTGATCACGGCGACGAGCGGCACGGTGGCCTGCGAATAAGCGAACAGGAGCTTCGCCCCGTGCTTGATCAGCGCGCCGTATTCCTGGTTGGTGCCGGGCAGGAATCCCGGCACGTCGACGAAGGTGACGATGGGAATGCCGAAGGCGTCGCAGAAGCGCACGAAGCGCGCGGCCTTGCGCGAGGCATCGATGTCGAGCACGCCGGCGAGCACCATCGGCTGGTTGGCGACGAAGCCCACGCTGCGCCCGGCGATGCGGCCGAAGCCGGTGACGATGTTGCGCGCGAACGCCTCTTGCAGCTCGAAGAAGTCGCCTTCGTCGGCGACCTTGAGGATCAGCTCCTTGACGTCGTACGGCTTGTTGGGATTGTCGGGGACCAGCGTATCGAGCGATTTCTCCGCGCGCTCGACGTCGTCGTAGGACGGCCATTCCGGCACGCCGGCTGCGCTGTTGGCGGGAAGAAAATCGATGAGCCGGCGCATCTGCAGCAGGCATTCGACATCGTTCTCGTAGGAGCCGTCGGCGATGCCGGATTTGGTCGTGTGCACGCTGGCGCCGCCGAGCTCCTCCGCCGTCACAACTTCGTTGGTCACCGTCTTCACCACGTCGGGACCGGTGACGAACATGTAGCTGGTGTCGCGCACCATGAAGACGAAGTCGGTCATGGCCGGCGAATAGACGTCGCCGCCGGCGCACGGCCCCATGATGACGGAAATCTGCGGGATCACGCCGGAGGCGATGACGTTGCGCTTGAACACCTCGCCGTAGCCGCCGAGCGCCGCCACGCCTTCCTGGATGCGCGCGCCACCGGCGTCGAACAGGCCAACGATCGGCGCCCGCGCCTTCATCGCGAGATCCTGGATCTTGACGATCTTCTGGGCGTGCGCCTCTGACAGCGAGCCGCCGAACACGGTGAAGTCCTTGGCGAAGGCGAACACGGTGCGACCGTTGACCGTGCCCCAGCCGGTGACGACACCGTCGCCGGGAATGCGGCTCCTCTCCATGCCGAACTCGGCCGAGCGGTGCTCGACGAACATGTCGAACTCCTCGAACGAGCCCTTGTCCATCAACAGCTCGAGGCGCTCGCGCGCGGTCAATTTGCCGCGCCCGTGCTGGGCCTCGATGCGCGCCTCGCCGCCCCCGGCGCGCGCCCGAACGCGGCGCTCTTCAAGCTTTTCCAGAATGTCCTTCATGCCCGCCCTGCCGCTTGCCTCCGGCGCGAAATCCATAGCACGCATCGGCATTTGAGGGTAAGGTCTCGTCCGTGTGAGCGTATTGCAGGGGAGCAGCGCATGCCCAAAGGATCCCGCCACCGAGCCCTCTACTATTGCACCGCCGCAGTGGTTCTCGTCATGGTCGCCGCGGTCGCGCCCGCGACCGCGCAATTTCCTCCCACGCCCGCGGATTCGCCGGCGCACGCCGCGAAAGGAAAAAAGAAGGGCGCCGCCGCCGCCGGACCCACCGTCAACGGCAGCTGGAGCGGCGAACTCACCCAGGTCGGGCAGCCCAACCCGTACAAATTCGAGATCGACATCACCGGGCGCGGCGCCGAGACCAAGTATCCGGATTCTCGACTGCACCGGCAAGCTCACCCGTGTCGGGTCGTCGAAGTCCTATGTGTTCTTCGTCGAGGTCATCACCAAGGGGGCGGCCGACAAAGGCGGCCGCTGCCCCGACGGCACCATCACGGTTTCGCGGCAAGGCGACGATCTCGCACTCGGCTGGTTCGGCAGCGTCCAAGGCACGACCGTCGTCGCCTACGGCACGCTAAAGAAGAAGTAGCCCGGACCGCCGCTTGCAGGTTGGCTAAGCTACGGGTTGGCAACGAGCGTGAGCACCGTCGCGGCCGCTTGCATCTCGGCGAACCGCGCCGCGCGGCGCTCGAGCGCGAGCTGATCTCGCCCCCACAGCTGCAGGTTCCAGTCTTCGTCGACATGGGCCGCAGCCCAGGCCGCCTCGAGCGAGAGCGTGCCGCGCATGAGCGCGAGCGCGATCAAGGCCGAGCCGGTCAGCGTCGTGACCGAATGCAGCGCGCCGAGCGGCCAGGGTGCGCGCGGAATGGATGCGCTCGCGGCGGCGAGCGCATCCGCCGACTGCGCGACGAATACGATCCCCTCCGCCAGCACGAAGCGCGCGCCGAGGTCCGCGCCTGCCCAGGCGAGCACCGGGTCCCAGGCGGCGGCTTGCTCGGCGACCAATCCGGCCGGCCCCGGCGCGCGATAGAACACGAGATCGCAGGCGAGATATCGCTCCACCTCCGCCGCCACCTCCGCCGGCCTTTCGACCACGCCGTCGATGATGGTGTTGGCGAGCCGCGTCAGCGGCATCGCGGCGGGATCGATGAGCTCGCGCTGCGCGTCCCACTCGGCGGCAAGCGCCTGCGCCAAGGCGCGGTTCGGCGCCGCGAGCGGGCGGCGCGCCGGGGTCTTCACGGGACGACCGTCGAGCGCGATGCGGAACTCCCCCGCCTCGTCTTCGACCTCGGCCCGCGCATAGAACCGCCGCCGCAGCTGCGCCCGTCTCGCGCGCCGCGAGACCTCCGTGGGATCGGGCGGCTCGTTCGGGAAAATGCCCTCGATCAGGTCGCGCATGCGGTCAAGATGGGCTGGGGATACCCGTGGTGCAATGCATCGAAGACATAGATACGCATGCCGGTGCGCGGGCGCGTTTGAAAGTCCGACCGCGCGACGGTCCTCTGCGCAGCGTCGATGTCGGCGTCGACTGCTGCCGCCCCTTGCCGCCGCTGCAGCTTGCGATCTTCCGCCCACCGCGAGCACTCGACAATGTGATCCGGCCACGCCACAGCATGGCCATTTTCCTTCTGCAATGCACCATCGGCCGACGATGTAGAAATGTAGGCAGGTCAATGAGTTATGGAACCCGCGCACGCCGTTACGGGTTCTTTACGAAAGTGTCCGCTACCCTGCGGCCGCGGTGCGCTGCGAGGTGCCGCCGCAGGTTGTAAAACCCTGTTATGACGAATGTACCGGTGGCATTTCAGGGGTGGCTCCACTACTATCCGCGGCGGATTCGGCGGACCACAAGAAGCCGAACCTTCGGAGGACGACCGGCCGACGTTTGTTCGCGCATGGTCCTGAGGGGCGCGCGGCCAAGCGTGCGTGCAGAGGAGTAAATGAAACCTACCGACATTTCGGAGCCGGATTACTTCCACAAGGTCGTGGATTGCCAGTGGGCTTGTCCAGCCCATACGCCGGTGCCCGAGTATATCCGCTTGATCGCAGCGGGTCGCTACAGCGACGCCTACATGGTCAACTGGAAATCCAATGTGTTTCCCGGAATCCTCGGGCGCACCTGCGACCGGCCGTGCGAACCGGCCTGCCGCCGAGGCCGCGTGGAGAAAGACCCGGTCGCGATCTGCCGCCTCAAGCGCGTCGCGGCCGATTTCAAGGACGACATCCGCGGCCGCTTGCCCAAGCCGGCAGCGGTGAAGAACGGCAAGCGGATCGCGCTGGTGGGCTGCGGCCCCGCCTCGCTCACCGTCGCCCGCGACCTCGCCCCGCTCGGCTATCACTGCGTGATCTTCGACCAGGACCCGAAGGCCGGCGGCATGATCCGCACGCAGATCCCGCGCTTCCGGCTGCCCGAATCCATCATCGACGAGGAATGCCGCTACATCCTCGATCTCGGAATGGAATTCCGCGGCGGCAAGCGCGTCGACAGCCTCGGAGCCCTGCTGGCGGAGGGCTGGGACGCAGTGTTCGTCGGATCCGGCGCGCCGCGCGGGCGCGATCTGGATATTCCCGGCCGCAAGGAAGCGGCGGCGAACATCCATATCGGCATCGACTGGCTCTCTTCCGTCTCCTTCGGGCACATCAGCAAGATCGGCAAGCGCGTGATCGTGCTCGGCGGCGGCAACACCGCGATGGACTGCTGCCGATCTTCGCGCCGCCTCGGCGGCGAGGACGTGAAGGTGATCGTGCGCTCCGGCTTCGAGGAAATGAAAGCGTCGCCCTGGGAGAAGGAGGACGCCATGCACGAGGACATCCCGATCCTGAATTTCCTCGTGCCGAAGGCGTTTACGCACGAGCACGGCCGGCTCACCGGCGTGCTGTTCGAGAAGGTGAAGGCGCAATACGACGCCAATGGCCGGCGCAGCCTCGTTCCGACCGGCGACGCGGACCAGCACTTCCCGTGCGACGACGTGCTGGTGGCGGTCGGCCAGGAGAACGCCTTCCCCTGGATCGAGCGCGACATCGGCATCGAGTTCGACAAGTGGGACATGCCCAAGGTCGATCCCAAGACCATGGCCTCGACCCACCCGAAGGTGTTCTTCGGCGGCGATTCCGCCTTCGGCCCGAAGAACATCATCTGGGCCGTCGCCCACGGCCACGACGCGGCGCTGTCGATCGACAAGGTCTGCTCCGGCCTCGACATCAACGACCGCCCGCTGCCCATGGTCGAGATCGTCAGCCAGAAAATGGGCATCCACGAATGGAGCTATGACAACGACATCGCTCCCGACCGACGCTATCGCGTGCCGCTGCGCGACAAGGTGGTGGCGTTACGCGACATCAAGGCGGAGGTCGAGCTGGGCTACGACGTCGAGCTTGCGCTCAAGGAAGCCCACCGCTGCCTCAATTGCGACGTGCAGACCGTCTTCACTTCGTCGCTGTGCATCGAGTGCGACGCCTGCGTCGACATCTGCCCGATGGACTGCATCACCTTCACGGAGAACGGCGATGAAGCCGATCTGCGCACCCGCCTGCGCGTTCCCGCCCAGGACGTCACGCAGGACCTCTACCTGGCCGACGGCCTCAAGACCGGCCGCGTGATGGTGAAGGACGAGGACGTCTGCCTGCACTGCGGGTTGTGCGCCGAGCGCTGCCCCACCGGCGCCTGGGACATGAAAAAATACCTCATTGACATGACGCATGCGGATGACCAATGCCGAGTAGCAGCCCGATCAGCAGCGTAAACGACTTCGTCGTCCGGTTCGCCAACGTCAACGGCTCGGGCTCCGCCAGCGCCAACGAGCTGTTCGCGCGCTCGGTGCTGCGCATGGGCATTCCCGTCGCCCCGCGCAATATTTTCCCCTCGAACATCCAGGGCCTGCCGACCTGGTATGAGGTGCGCATCTCGGAGGCTGGCCACCTCGGCGCGCGCGGCGGCACCGACCTCATGGTGGCGATGAACCCGCAGACCTGGGACAAGGACGTGGCGGGAATCGAGCCCGGCGGTTACCTGCTCTACGATTCCACCAAGCCGCTGCCGAAATCCAAGTTTCGCGACGACATCACGGTCATCGGCGTGCCGCTGACGGCAATCTGCAACCGCGAATATACCGATCCGCGCCAGCGCCAGCTGTTCAAGAACATCATTTATGTCGGAGCGCTCTCCGCGCTGCTCGACATGGACATCACGGCGGTCGAGCAGCTCGTCGCCGAGCAGTTCAAATCGAAGGAAAAGCTCATTCAGGCCAACCTGAACGCGCTCCATCTCGGGCGCGACTGGGCAGTGATGAATCTGCAATGCCCGATCGGGTTGCGCCTGCGCCGTGCCAACGCGGTCGGCGACCGCATCTTCGTCGAGGGCAACTCGGCCGCGGCGCTGGGCGCGGTCTACGGCGGAGCGACGGTGTGCGCCTGGTATCCGATCACGCCGTCATCCTCGCTCGCCGACGCTTTCAACAGCCATTGCAAACGTCTGCGGGTCGATGCGGCGACCAAACGCACCAAAGTCGCCATCGTGCAGGCCGAGGACGAACTCGCCTCGATCGGCATGGTGATCGGCGCCGCCTGGAACGGCGCGCGGGCTTTCACCGCCACCTCCGGCCCCGGCATCTCCCTGATGCAGGAGTTCCTCGGGCTCGCCTATTTCGCCGAGATTCCGGCGGTCGTGTTCGACGTGCAGCGCGCCGGCCCGTCGACCGGAATGCCGACGCGCACGCAGCAATGCGACCTGATCTCGTGCGCCTATGCCTCGCACGGCGACACCAAGCACGTGCTGCTATTCCCCGAGGACCCGGCCGAGGCCTTCGACTTCGCCGCCGACGCCTTCGACCTCGCCGACCGTCTGCAGACGCCGATCTTCGTCATGCTCGATCTCGACATCGGCATGAACCATCGCCTGTGCCGCCCGTTCAGCTGGGACGACAGTCGCAAATACGACCGCGGCAAGGTGATGAGCGCGGCCGATCTCGACGCCGGCAAGGAATTCGGCCGCTATCTCGACATCGACGGCGACGGCATTCCCTACCGCACCTATCCCGGCACGCATCCGAGCAAGGGCTCGTTCTTCACCCGCGGCACGTCGCGCGACCGCTATGCGCGCTATACCGAAGAGGGCGCGCCCTATGCCGACAACATGCAGCGGCTCATCCGCAAGTTCGAGACCGCCAAAGACCTCGTTCCGCGCCCGCTGCAAGCCAATGCGGCCAAGCCGACAAAATACGGCGTGATCTATTACGGCTCGACCGCGCCGGCGATGGACGAGGCGATCCATATGATCGAGGCGCGCGGCCAGTCGCTCAACCGGCTACGGATACGCGCGTTTCCATTCCACTCGAGCGTGACCAATTTCGTCGCCGACCACGACTTCGTATTCGTCGTCGAGCAGAATCGCGATGCCCAGCTGCGCTCGCTCATCGTCAACGAATGCGGCATCGATCCGATCCGGCTGGTGCCGATCCTGCATTACGACGGCACGCCGATCACCGCCCGCTTCATCGCGCACGCGATCGGTGGCCATCTCGACGCGCTCAAGGTCACGCCGTTGCGCAAGGTAGTGTCATGACCTATATCGCCAAGCCCAAATTCCACCACCCGGCGTTGCCGACGAACGCGCGCGGCTATACGCGCCGCGACTACGAGGGCTCGGTCTCGACGCTGTGCGCGGGCTGCGGCCACAATTCGATCTCGGCCGCGCTCATCGAGGCCTGCTTCGAGCTCGACATCGCGCCGCATCGCGTCGCCAAGCTCTCCGGCATCGGCTGCTCGTCGAAGACGCCGACCTACTTCCTCGGCAATTCCCACGGCTTCAATTCGGTGCATGGCCGCATGCCTTCGGTGCTCACCGGAGCGAACCTCGCCAACCGCGACCTGATCTATCTCGGCGTGTCGGGCGACGGCAATTCGGCCTCGATCGGGCTCGGACAGTTCGCGCATGCGCTGCGGCGCGGCGTGAACATGGTCTACATCGTCGAGAACAACGGCGTTTACGGCCTCACCAAGGGCCAGTTCTCCGCCACCGCGGACCGCGGATCGAAATCGAAACGCGGCGTGACCAATACCGACAATTCCATCGACCTCGTCGCCATGGCGCTGCAGCTCGGCGCCACCTTCGTGGCGCGCTCGTTCTCGGGCGACAAGGAGCAGATGGTGCCGCTGATCAAGGGCGCGATCGAGCACGAAGGCGCCGCCTTCATCGACGTGATTTCCCCGTGCGTGGCGTTCAACAATCACGCCGGGTCGACCAAGAGCTTCGACTATGTACGCGAGCACAACGAGGCGGTGAACCGCCTCGACTTCATCACCGGCCGTGCGCCGATCACGGTCGCCTACGAGCCCGGCTCGGTCGAGGTGGTGGAGCAGCACGACGGCTCCAAGCTCGTGCTCAAGAAGGTCGCCGCCGATTACGACGCGCACGACCGGCTCGGCGCGATGAACTTCCTGCAGCGGCACGCGGCGCAAGGCCAAGTGGTCACCGGGCTGCTCTACGTCGACCCCGAGCCGGAAGACCTGCACCGCCATTTCAACACGGTGGCGGCTCCGCTCAACACGCTCTCCGAGAAGGAGCTCTGCCCGGGCGCCGCGGCGCTCCAGAAGATCAACGCCGGCCTGCGGTAATCGCCGCCCGCCACGGCTTCTTCGCCACCGCGTCCTTGAGCGCCTCGAGCATCTCCTTCGGCGGCCCCATCTTGGCGCTCGCCGCGATCGGCTTGCCGGTTTCCAACAGGCTCTTGAGGCTCGACAGAATGAACGGCCAGCCTTGCCGCCCGCCGGCGAGGATCGCGTCCGGAACATCCCATCGGAAACTCTCGCTCATCGTCAGCTTCACGCTTTCGCCCATCGGCTCGAGCTCGTAGGTCACCAGCAATTCCGGCAGTTCCCGGAACTCCTCGAAATCCACCGCCCAGGTGACCGAGAGCCGGCGCGGCGGATCCCAGTCCATCACCCGCCCCTTGATGTCGACACGCCCGTCCGGCATCCGCATGATGAAGCTGCCGCCGACCCTCGCCTCGATCTCGACGGTGCGGCCGAAGAAATACTGCCTGGCGAATTCGGCGCTGGTGAGCGCGTCCCATACCTTCTCCGGGGTGGCGGCGATGTAGATCACGTAGACCGTCTTGGGCACGAATTTCGGCTCGTTCATATCGGTTTCCTCACTCCTCAACCCACCTCGCTTTGCGCCAAGGCGACCGCCCGCTCGCGCACGCTGCACGCCCGTTCGGCAGTGGCCGCCGCCAACGCGTGGCCGGTCTCCAGCAGGCTCTTCAGGCTCGACAGCACCGCCGGCCAACCGCTGCTGACCGCGCCAAGCACCTTGCTGCCGGGCTCGAATTCGTCGTGGGTTACGGTGAGCTTGACCTCGGCGCCGACGGGCTCGAGCTCGAACGTCACCCGCGAGGGCTTCTCGTGACGGAAGACCTCATGGAATTCGACACGCCAACTATACGACAACCGCCGGCACGGTTCGCATTCCAGAACCTCGCCGGGCATCGTGCAGCTCGCCATCGCTGCGGAACGTCACGCGAACTCCCGACGGTCCAGCGCGTGAAGGCGCCGTCGGTCAGCGCTCGCCACAGCGTTTCCGGCGTGGTCGCGATATAGGTGACGTAAACGAATTTCGGCTCGCTCATGTTTTCGCCTCCAGGCCGCGTTTGAGCTCGGCGAGCGCACTCAGGCGATGGCGCTCGTATTTGCCGATCCAACGCTCCGCGATCTCGTGGATCGGTACCGGATTGAGGTAGTGCAGCTTCTCGCGGCCGCGCCTGACGGTCGCGACGAGGTTCGCGCGTTCGAGAATGACGAGATGCTTGCTCACGGCCTGCCGCGTCATCGACATCCCGGTCTTGGTGAGCCGCGCGCAGAGCTCGTTCAAGGTCTGGCCGTTGTGCGCATGGAGCCGATCGAGAAGCTCCCTGCGGCAGGCGTCGGCGAGCGCCCTGAACACCTCGTCCATAGCGACAATATGCAACCATTTGGTTGCCTGTCAAAAGGCGCTTGAAACAGGCATGACGACGATCAAACCAAGGATGCAGGGATGGCTAATCTTCCGGCGCTTCGACAATGGGGTCGTAGCGCTTTACCTCGAAGCCCAGCAGATTCCACGACTGCTGCATATGCGCTGGTAGCGGCGCGGTGACGTCGATCGTTCCGCCACGCGGATGCGGAACCACGATGCGGCGCGCGAGGAGATGCAGGCGGCTCTGCATGCCGCCCGGCAGCTCCCAGTTCTCCTTGGAGAAGTATTTCGGATCCCCCACGATGGGATGGCCGATATGCGCCATATGCGCGCGCAATTGATGAGTGCGGCCGGTGACCGGCTTGAGCGACAGCCACGCAAGCTGCCGCGCGGCGGTTTCGACCACGGCGTAATAGGTCACGGCGTGGCTCGCCCCCTCCTCGCCGTGGCGCGCGATGCGCATGAACAAGTCGTCCTCGCGCTCCTCCTTGGCGAGGAAGGTCGAGATGCGGCCCTGCCGCGGCTTGGGCACGCCGGCGACCAGTGCCCAGTAGATTTTCCGTGCCGAGCGCGAACGGAAGCTCTTGGCGAGCGCCGAGGCCGCGAACCGGGTCTTGGCGACGAGGAGGCAGCCGGCGGTGTCCTTGTCGAGACGGTGCACCAGGCGCGGGCGCTGGCCCTGTGCGTCGCGGAGCACCTCGAGCATGCCGTCGAGATGGCGGGTGGTGCCGGAGCCGCCCTGGACCGCAAGCCCCATGGGCTTGTTGAGCACGAGCACGTCGGCGTCCTCGTAGAGCGTGATCGATTTGAGGAGCTCGCGCGTCTTGGCCTCCGCCTCGCCGGCGGGCGTGCGCGGCCTCTCCTGCTCCCGCCGCAGCGGTGGGATGCGCACCGCCTGCCCGGCCTCGAGCCGCTGCTTGGGCTGCGCGCGCTTGCCGTTCACCCGCAACTCGCCCTTTCGGATGATGCGCTGGATGTGGGAGAACGACAGCCCGGGAAATCGCGCCTCGAGAAAGCGGTCGACCCGCATGCCGGCCTCGTCGAGCGTCACCTCGGCGGTCTGCACGCCGGTCGATGGCGGCGCTCGTCCGGCGGGCGCCGTCATGTTCCGCTCCGTTCTTTCCGCAGCTTCGCCCAGTAGTCCAACCGCTTCCTGATCTCGCGCTCGAAGCCGCGCTCGGGCGGATCGTAGAACGTCTGCCGGCCGAGCGCCTCCGGGAAATAGTCCTGTCCCGAGAACGCATCGGGCGCGTCGTGGTCGTAATCGTAGCCTTCGCCGTAGCCCTGCGCCTGCATCAGCCTGGTCGGCGCGTTGAGAATGTGCTTGGGCGGCAGCAGCGAGCCGGCCTCCTTGGCGCTACGCATGGCCGCGCCGTAGGCGGCATAGGCGGCGTTCGATTTCGGCGCGGTGGCGACGTAGATCACCGCCTCGGCGATCGCCAGCTCGCCTTCGGGCGAGCCCAGGAAATCGTAGGCGTCCTTGGCCGCATTGCAGATGACCAGCGCCTGCGGATCGGCGAGCCCGATATCCTCGACGGCCATGCGCACCACGCGCCGCGCGATGTAGAGCGGATCCTCGCCGGCGTCGAGCATGCGGCAGAGATAGTAGAGCGCGGCGTCGGGATCCGAGCCGCGCACCGATTTGTGCAGGGCGCTGATCAGGTTGTAGTGCCCGTCCTGCTGCTTGTCGTAGATCGGCGCGCGGCGCTGCACCACCTCCTGCAACTTCTCGGCGTCGAAGGTTTCGCCTTTGCGCGCCGCCCGCCACACTTCTTCGACCAGCGTGAGCACGGCGCGGCCATCGCCGTCGGCCATGCGGATGAGGGATCGCCGCGCATCCGGATCGAGCGGGAGCGGCTTGCCTTCGATCAGCTCGGCACGAGCGACGAGCTTTTCGAGCGCTTCGACGTCGAGCGGCTTGAAGACCAGCACCCGTGCCCGCGACAGCAGCGGCGCGATCAACTCAAACGACGGATTCTCGGTGGTGGCGCCCACCAGCACGATGGTCCCATCCTCCATCACCGGCAGGAAGGAGTCCTGCTGCGCGCGATTGAAGCGATGGATCTCATCGACGAAGAGCAGCGTTCCCTTCCCGGTCTCGCGCCGCGCACGCGCCGAGTTCGAACGTCTTCTTGAGGTCGGCAACGCCGGAAAAAATCGCCGAGATCTGCTCGAAATGCAGCTCCGTTGCCTGCGCCAACAGCCGCGCAACGGTGGTCTTGCCGGTACCGGGCGGTCCCCAGAAGATCAGCGAGCCGAGCGTGCGGGTGTCGAGCAGGCGCGTGAGCGCACCGTCGCGCCCGAGCAGGTGGTCCTGCCCCGCGACCTCGCCGAGCGCCGTCGGCCGTAGTTTGTCGGCGAGCGGGCGCGGCGCGTCGCGCTCGAGCCCTGCTGCCGCGAACAGGCTCGGCCCTCCGCGCTTGGGCCGCGGCGGCGTCACCCCCGCAGCTCCACCGACATCTGCTGGCCGCCGCGCAGGATGGTGATCCTCCAACGCCGGCTCGCCTGGGCGGTGACACGCGCGAGATCGCGGGTCCTGGCGATCTGCGAATTATTGACCGAGATCACGAGGTCGCCGCGCTGGAAGCCAAGGCTTTGCGCCGGCGAGCCGCCGGCGACATCGAGGATGACGACGCCTTGGGTCGAGGGGTCGAGGCGCAGCTCGTCCGCCAACGCCGGCGATAGGTTCGAGACCTTGGCGCCGCGGAACGGCGAGGGCGTGTCGATCACGAGCTCGTCATGCGGAGTGTCCGGCAGGGCCTCGAGCGCCACGCTCAAGGCGAGCTCCCTTCCTGCGCGCACGATGCCGAGCCGCGCGCTGCCGCCGATGACCTTGGTGGCAAACCTATATTCGAAGGCGTTTGGATCCTCGATCGGCTGGCCGTCGATGGCGATGATCAGATCGCTGGTCTTGATCCCGGCGCGGGCGGCGGGGCTGGTTGCGCTCACGCTTGCGACCAGCGCGCCGACGGGACGCTTGAGTCCGAGGCTGTCGGCGATCTCCGGTGTGACCGCCTGCAGCCTGGCGCCGAGCCACGGCCGCTTGACCGCGGACACCCCGCTGCGCGCGGAAGCGACCACCACCTTGACCATGTTGGCGGGAATGGCGAAACCGATGCCCTGAGAGCCGCCCGAACGCGAAAAGATGGCGGTGTTGATGCCGACGAGCCGTCCGCCGACATCGACCAGCGCGCCGCCCGAGTTGCCCGGATTGATGGCAGCGTCGGTTTGGATGAAGAACTGGTAGTCGGTGATGCCGACCTGGGTGCGCGCGACCGCCGAGACGATGCCGTGCGTCACGGTCTGTCCGACGGCGAAGGGGTTGCCGATGGCGAGCACCACGTCGCCTACCTGCAACGCGTCCGAGTCGGCGAACTCGAGCGCCGGAAAGCGCTCATGCTGCGCCTTGATGCGCAGCACCGCGAGGTCCGAGCGTGAATCCTTGAGCACCATCTCGGCTTCGAATTCACGCTTGTCGGAGAGCGAGACCTTCACCTGGTCCGCCCCCTCGATCACGTGGTTGTTGGTGACCACGAGGCCCGCGGCATCGACGATCACGCCCGAGCCTAGCGAGCGCTGGACCTGTTCGCCCCCGCGTCCGTCCGGCATGCCGAAAAAGCGCCGGAAGATCGGGTCGTCGAACAGTGGGTTGCGGACGGCGACCGTCTTGGCGGCATAAACGTTGACCACCGCTGGCGCCGCGCGTTGCACCACCGGCGCGTAGGACAGGCGCAGCTCGTTGAGCGACGAGGGCACTTTGCGCTCGACGCCCCGATCCTGAGCCACGGCCGCGAGCGGTGCCGCCAAGAACATGACGAGCACGGCGCTCGCAAGCCTGGAGAGGCGCAAAGACGGCTTTAGCTGCAAGGACATAGCGGGGATCCCGATTCTGGCGGGGTGAGATATAGGCCCAAGCGCGCGGCAATTGAAGGGCGTCGTGTGGGGGTGGAGCTATGGAACTAGTCCGCCGATGCTGCCTAAACTGGCCCGCCGTTCCGTCCTTCCGCCGAGGCCCGCGTGGACCACTCTCCCTTCGAACCGACCGCGGACCCCTCGCGCGCCTTCGCCGCCGCGATCTATGCCGCAGCCTTCGTCACCGGCGCAATCGTGATGAGCTTCGAGATGCTGGGCTCCCGCTACCTCAATCCCTATTTCGGCAGCGGCATCTATACCTGGGCGGCGCTGATATCGACGGTGTTGGTTGCGCTCACCGTCGGCTATTTCCTCGGCGGCGCGCTCGCTGACCGCACCGCCTCCCCTGCCGTGCTGGCGCTCACCGTGATCGCAGGATCGGTCTATCTCCTGGCGCTGCCGAGCTTCGCGCAAGCCGTGCTCGAATTCGTACTCGGAAGCATCGATGATATCCGCGCCGGCAGCTTGGTCTCTGCGCTCGCCCTCATGCTCTTTCCGGTGACCTTGCTAGGCATGTATTCACCCTTCGCCATCCGGCTGCTGCTGCGCTCGGCGCAACGCTCCGGCCGGGTATCCGGCGCGGTCTACGGCGTCTCCACCGCCGGCTCGATCGCCGGCACGCTCGGCACCACCTTTGTCCTCATTCCGGCGATCGGCTCGCGCGCCATTACCCTGGCGCTCGGCGCGCTGGGCCTGGTCGCGGGACTGGCGCTGCTGGCGCTGGCCCGCCTCCCGCGCCGCTTCGGCCTTGCGCTCGTCATCCTCACGCTCGGGGCGCTCGCGGCCCAGGCCGCTCAAGCGGAAAGCCTGATCGACGACGGCATCCGCGCGGCCATGCTCACCCGTCCCGCCGGCCGGGTTGCCCATATCGAGACCGAATACAACGATGTCTTCATCACCAGGCGCGCTAACCAATTGGTGATGTCGTTCCAGGTCAAGGGCTGGGACTATACCGAGTCCGTCGTCAACCTCGTCGACCCCGACGACCTGCCGCTGCGCTACGCGCAGATGATGACCATCGCCACGATCTATCCCGACACACCCAGGAAAATCCTGATGCTCGGGCTCGGCGGCGGCTCGATCTCGACTTATCTCGGGCGCTTCATGCCGGAAGCCGCAATCACCACCGTGGAGATCGACCCCGGCGTGATCACCGCCGCCAAGACCTATTTCGGCCTGCGCGAGAGCACGCGCATCCGCTACCAGGCGGGCGACGGGAGAGTGTTTCTGAACCGGCACAGCGAGCTCTACGACCTCATCCTGCTCGACGCGTATCGCGGCGGCTATGTGCCGTTTCATCTTCTGACGCGCGAGTTCTACACGCTGGTCAAGCAGCGACTCGCCCCCGGCGGCGCCGCCGCGTTCAACGTGCACGACGGCAGCAAGCTCTATGCGTCCACCGTGAAGACGCTGGGCGAGGTCTTCGGCGGCCTCGATCTCTATCCGACGGGAGTAGGCGAGGTGATCGCGGTCGCCACCGTGGCGCCGCTCGACAAAGGCACGCTCGAAAGCAGGGCCGCTGCGCTGCAGGAGCGCCACGCGTTCAGGTTCTCGCTGCCGCTGGCGTTGCTGCGGCGCGTGGACAAGCCGCGGTCGCAGGCGAATAACGGCGACATCATCACCGACGATTTCGCCCCGGCCGACGTCTACGACGTGATCGGCAGGGATGCACGCCGGCGCCGGTGATGGCCGCGCTGGATGTCGGCGGGGCCGCACGCCGTTGGCGCCGGAGCTACGGGCCTCACTCTTTCGCGGGAACCGTGCGCAGATACGCCACCACGGCGTCGAGGTCGACATCGGTCATCTTGGCGTAGTAGGGAAAGCCCATCGGTGGCTTGAGTTTGGTGCCGTCCTTACGCACGCCGTGGGTGATGGCGCGCTTGACGTCGGCGTCGCTCCAATCGCCCAGTCCATGGGCCTTGCTCGAGGTGATATTGCGAGAGACCGAGACGCCCCATGGCCCCTTGAACTCCCTTCCGCCCTTGCCGAGCGAATTCTGGAAATCGACGCCCGTTCCGGGCGGCCCGAATGGCGTATGGCATTCCATGCAATGTCCGATGGTGGCGAGGTAGAAGCCGCGCTTCACCTTGTCATTGAGATCGGCCTCAGGCATCGCCTGCTCGGCGCCCGGGAAAATCTGGTGCGGAATCTGCATTTTGTAGACAGGGTCACGCACCTTATTGGCGACCGGCCGGATCGAGCGCAGGTAGGCGACGATGCCGTCGAGATCGCCAGGCGTGAGGATCTTGTAGAAGCCGGTCGGCATGACTTCCGCAAGATGGTGACCGCTCGGACGCACGCCCTCGTGCATCGCCTTCTTGATGTCGGCATCGCTCCATCTGCCGATTCCGGTTTCCGGATCGGGCGTGATATTCGATGCGGTGACGTCGAACGGCGGCTCGTCGAAGCGCAGTCCACCCGACAGCGCCTTGTCGAATTGCGGACCATTGGGACCCATCGGCGTGTGGCAGTTGTTGCAGGTCATGATGGTGTTGACGAGGTAGCCGCCGCGCTCGACCGGCGTTTCCGCCTGCGCCGTTGTCACCAGCAGCGCTGCAAATGCAACAGCAATCCCAAAACCACCGTTCATTACCCAGTCCTCCATTGATCGTGCGGCTCGTGCAATCCGCCATCGGCAAGATAGCGTGTTGGCCGACGCTGCCAACTGGTATCACAGCAATCGATCTGAGCGCCGCGGGCGAAAAAAAGAGCAGCGCCCGCGGCGCTGCCCCGTATTCCCCTCCGCTGGCTGCGCTCGCTATGCCGGTGCCGGAGCCGCGGCGGCTTTCTCCTGCACCGGGCCGGAGTCCTTGCCCTTCGCCGTCTGGTCGCGATCGACGAACTCGATCACCGCGACCGGCGCGGAATCGCCGTAGCGGAAACCCGCCTTCAGGACGCGGGTGTAGCCACCGTTGCGATCCTTGTAGCGAGGGCCGAGCACGTCGAACAGCTTCTTGACCATGGCGAGGTCGCGCATCTGTGCAATCGCCTGCCTGCGCGCGTGCAGGTCGCCGCGCTTGCCCAGCGTGACCAGCTTCTCGACGATCGGCCGCAAGTCCTTGGCCTTCGGCAAGGTGGTCACGATCTGCTCGTGCTTGATCAAGGCCGCCGCCATATTGGCGAACATGGCGCGGCGATGCTCGGGCTTGCGGTTAAGCTTGCGATGGGCGTTACCGTGACGCATGGCATTCCTCGGGCGACGGCGGACAGATGTCTGGCATCCGTCAGTAATGATCCTCGAAACGTTTGGCCAGCTCGTCGATATTGTCGGGCGGCCAGCCCGGCACTTCCATGCCGAGATGGAGGCCCATCTGCGCCAGCACTTCCTTGATCTCGTTGAGCGACTTGCGGCCGAAATTCGGCGTGCGCAGCATCTCCGCCTCGGTCTTCTGTACGAGATCGCCGATGTAGACGATGTTGTCGTTCTTCAGACAGTTTGCCGAGCGCACGGAAAGCTCGAGCTCATCGACCTTCTTCAGGAAGGCCGGATTGAAGGCAAGGTCGGGAATGGCCTCGGTGACCACCTCCTTGCGCGGCTCCTCGAAATTAACGAAGACATTGAGCTGGTCCTGTAGGATGCGCGCGGCATAGGCGACCGCGTCCTCCGGGCTGACCGCGCCGTTGGTCTCGATCTGCATGGTCAGCTTGTCGTAGTCGAGAATCTGCCCCTCGCGGGTGTTCTCGACCTTGTAGGAGACCTTGCGCACCGGCGAGTAGAGGCTGTCTACCGGGATCAGGCCGATCGGCGCGTCCTCCGGCCGATTGCGCTCGGTGGGGACGTAGCCCTTGCCGGTATTGACCGTGAACTCCATGCGGATCTCGGCGCCCTCGTCCAGGGTGCACAGGACGAGATCCGGGTTGAGCACCACGATGTCGCCGACGGTTTGGATGTCGCCGGCCGTGACCGCGCCCGGTCCCTGCTTCTTCACCACCATGCGCTTGGGCCCGTCGCCCTGCATCTTGATGGCGATGTCCTTGATGTTGAGAACGATATCAGTCACGTCCTCGCGCACACCGGGGATCGATGAGAACTCGTGCAGCACGCCGTCGATATGCACGGACTGCACCGCCGCGCCTTGCAGCGACGACAGCAGGATGCGTCGCAACGCGTTTCCCAGCGTCACCCCGAAGCCGCGCTCGAGCGGCTCGGCGACCACCGTGGCCTCACGCTTGGGATCGGTGCCCGCGCTCACCTGCAGCTTGTTCGGTCGGATCAGTTCCTGCCAATTCTTCTGGATCGTCACGTTGGCACCCATCGCTTTGAGCGGCGCGGCGGGCGGCCGCGCACCCCACTCCGCCCCGTGGGAATTGTCGGCGGCGGCGGACGCCTCAGGGGCCCGCCGGATGAGAATGTCGTCGGTCATACTCGGCGCCTCTTGCGTGGACGGCAGCCGTTGTGCGGAATCGGCGTCACGTCGCGAATGGAGGTGATGGTGAACCCGGCCGACTGCAGCGAACGCAACGCCAACTCGCGGCCGGAACCCGGACCCGCGACCTCGACTTCGAGGGTGCGCATGCCGTGCTCCTGCGCCTTCTTGGCGGCGTCCTCGGCCGCCACCTGCGCCGCATAGGGTGTCGATTTTCTCGAGCCCTTGAAGCCCATGGTGCCGGCCGACGACCAGGCGATGGTGTTTCCTTGGGCGTCGGTGATGGTGATCATGGTGTTGTTGAAGGTCGCGTTCACATGCGCGACTCCGGAAGCGATATTCTTGCGTTCGCGCCGGCGAACGCGGGTAGCTTCTTTGCCCATTCTCGATCCTCTCGCGGGCGCGGTGCCGCAGCAGCCGGGCCGAACTGGTCCGTGACGTAGAACGCGGCCTTACTTCTTCTTGCCGGCGATCGGCTTCGCCGGCCCCTTGCGGGTGCGGGCGTTGGTGTGGGTGCGCTGGCCGCGTACTGGCAGTCCGCGCCGATGCCGCAACCCGCGGTAGCACCCGAGGTCCATCAGCCGCTTGATATTCATCGCGACTTCGCGTCGCAGGTCGCCCTCGACCACGTAATCGCGGTCGATGACCTCGCGGATCTGCAGCACCTCCTGGTCGGTCAGCTGCGCCACCCGCCGCTCGTCCGGAATCCCGACTTTCGCCATGATTTCATTGGCCTTTTTCGGCCCGATCCCATGGATATATTGCAACGCAATAATGACGCGCTTGTTGGTTGGTATATTCACGCCGGCGATGCGAGCCACGGCCGTTCACTCCTATTGCCGGCGCGACCAAAGCGGCCAGCCGTCTTTCCACTCGATGGCGGTTCGCAAACGATAACGCGACACCCTCCCCGTTCCCCGGGGCCCGGTATCGTTCGATCTCTCGATTCGGATGCGGGTTATTAATGGATTCACCGGCGTTTCGTCAACCTCTGCTGGCGATTCCTTTTGTGTCGGGACGCCGGTCCTCCGGCTGTACGCCGCCGCCCGGATGCCGAGGCTTTGGCCTTGATTTTCGGGGGTTTTCGGACGGACTTGGCTTTCGTCCCCGCCGCTTGCGGTCGGCTGCTCGCATTCTTGTTGTTGACCGCCCCGCCCGCGGGCCGATGGGCAGGCCTCTTTGCGGTCTTTCCGGGGGCCGGCGGGCGGATTTTGACCGGCGTTTCCGTTACCTTTTTGGCCCTGCGTTCAGGGGCTGGCGAGGCCTTGACCGGCGCCTCCTGGAGCACCCGACTGATCGCCCTCGCCACTTCCGGGATGGCAGCCATGCCGTCGACCGATCGCAGCACACTCTGCAGCCGGTAATAGGTGGCGAGGGGCGCGGTTTGATCCCGATAGGCCAAGAGCCGCCGCCGCAGCACCTCCGGGTTGTCGTCGGAGCGCAGCGTCCGGCCCTGCGCCTTGGTCTCGGCGATCCGCTTCTTGATGCGCTCGAGCAGCGCGCCCTCGTCCACCTTCAGCTCGATGACCGCGTCGAGCTCGAGGCCCTTCTCCTTGAGCATGCGATCGAGCGCGTGGGCTTGCGGCACGGTGCGCGGAAACCCGTCGAGAATGAAGCCTTTGCGCGCGTCGGGCTCCTGGATGCGGTCGGCGACGATGGCCACCACGAGATCGTCGGGCACCAATTCGCCGCGCTCCATCAGCTCCTGGGCGCGAAGCCCGACCGGCGTGCCGGCGTTGACCGCTTCGCGCAACATGTCTCCGGTAGAAAGCTGCACCAGCCCATGCTTGGCGACGAGCCGCTGGGCCTGGGTACCCTTCCCGGCCCCCGGCGGGCCGAGCAGTATCAACCTCATCTACGCCGCCCCCGCAGCTTCGACCTTTTGATCAGACCTTCATATTGATGGGCCAGCAAGTAGCCCTGGATTTGCGCCACCGTATCCATGGTGACGCTGACTACGATCAACAGCGAGGTGCCGCCGAAATAGAACGGCACCGCCGCATAGGAGATCAGGATCTCCGGCAACAAGCAGACGAGAGCAAGGTAGGCGGCGCCGATCACCGTGATGCGCGAGAGCACATAATCGATGTACTCCGCGGTGCGCTCGCCCGGCCGGATGCCGGGGATGAAGCCGCCGTGCTTCTTCAGGTTCTCCGCAGTCTCGGTCGGGTTGAATACGATCGCGGTATAGAAGAACGCGAAGAAGACGATGAGGCCGACATAGAGAATGAGAAACAGCGGCCGGCCGTGACCAAGCTGTGTCGTGATGGTGACGAACCAGTCCGGGCCCTGGCCGGCGTTAAAGTTGGCGACCGTCGTCGGCAATAGCAGCAGTGACGAAGCGAAGATCGGCGGGATAACACCGGAGGTGTTGAGCTTGAGCGGCAGGTGCGAGGACTGGCCCTCGAACATGCGGTTGCCGACCTGGCGCTTGGGATACTGGATCAACAGCCGCCGCTGCGCTCGCTCCATGAAGACGATGAAGGCGATCACGGCCACCGCCATGACAAGGACCGCGACGATCAGGCCGGTCGACAGCGCGCCCTGGCGGCCGAGCTCGAGCGTCCCGACCACGGCGGACGGCAGCTCCGCGACGATGCCCGAGAGGATGATCAGCGAAATGCCGTTGCCGATCCCGCGCGAGGTGATCTGCTCGCCGAGCCACATCAGGAACAGCGTTCCTCCGGTAAGCGTGATCACGGTCTCGATGCGGAAGAACCAGCCGGGATCCGAGACCACGCTGCCGGCTCCTTCGAGCCCGACCGCGATGCCGTAGGATTGGAATGCCGCCAGCACCACCGTGAGGTAGCGGGTGTATTGGTTCATGACCTTGCGGCCCTGCTCGCCCTCCTTCTTGAGCTGGTCGAGCGTGGGCGACACCGTGGTCATCAGCTGGATGATGATCGAGGCCGAGATATACGGCATGATGTTCAGCGCAAAGATCGCCATGCGGTGGATGCCGCCGCCGGAGAACATGTTGAACATGCCGAGGATGCCGCCCGCCTGCGACCGGAAGATCTGGTCCCAGGCCGAGGGATCGATGCCCGGCAACGGGATATACGTGCCGAGCCGATAGACCAGGAGCGCGCCGAGCGTGAACCAGATGCGCTTCTTGAGTTCTTCGGCCTTGGCGAGCGCCGAAAAATTGAGATTGGCGGCGAGTTGTTCTGCTGCAGAGACCATGGGGTTGAAGCTCCCGTTCCGCCCCCAAGAAGCGCTCTCGGAAACCCCCGAGCGGCGCGCTTGGACGCCCCGACCTATATAGGCATCAGGCCGCCTGTTCGCCCGCCTCCCGCTTCGGCGCCAGGATGGTGACCGAACCGCCCAGTTTCTCCACCGCCGCCACCGCCGATTTTGACGCCCCCCAGACCGAGAAGGCGAGTTTGGTCTTGACTTCGCCGGAGCCGAGCAGCCGGACTCCGTCCTTGGCCCTTCTCAGCACGCCCGCCTTGACCAGGGCCGCGGCATCGATCGGGGCGCTCGCGTCGAGCTTGCCGGCCTCGATCGCGGCCTGAATCCTGTCGAGATTGACTTCGTTCAGCTTGCGCGCGAACGACGTATTCTTGAAGCCGCGCTTCGGCAGCCTTCGATGCAGCGGCATCTGCCCGCCTTCGAAGCCCTTGATGCGTACGCCCGAGCGTGCGGTCTGGCCCTTGCCGCCGCGGCCGCCGGTCTTGCCCGTGCCGGAGCCGATGCCGCGGCCGATGCGCGTGCGTTTCTTGCGCGCACCCGGGCGGTCGGCCAGTTCGTGCAGCTTCATCGGCTCTCTCCCTTCCCCTCCACCAGTCGGACCAGATGCCGGACCTTGGCGATCATGCCTCGGATCTGCGGCGTATCCGGCAACTCGGCGACGCGCCCGATCCGGTTGAGGCCGAGCCCGATCAGCGTCTCGCGTTGCGAATGATGCCGGCGGATCGGGCTGCCGACCTGTTCGATCTTGATCACTTTGTCGGTCCTACTCATGTCGGCCTCTCGGACAGCCTGACGACGTTCAGTCGGCGGCCTGCTCGCTCTCGCCGACGTCGCGCCGGCGCGCCTGCAAGGTCGATACCTTGATGCTCCGTCGCGCCGCGACCGAACGTGGCGAATCCTGGTGCTTGAGCGCGTCGAAGGTCGCCCGCACCATGTTGTACGGATTGGATGATCCCAGCGATTTCGCCACGACGTCCTGCATGCCGAGCGTCTCGAACACCGCCCGCATGGGGCCGCCGGCGATGATCCCGGTTCCGGGCGGTGCCGCCCGCAGATAGACCCGGCCGGCGCCGTGGCGGCCGGCCACATCATGATGCAGCGTGCGGCCTTCACGCAGCGGCACCCGGATGAGAGCGCGCTTGGCGGCGTCGGTGGCCTTGCGGATCGCCTCCGGCACTTCGCGCGCCTTGCCGTGACCGAAGCCGACCCGCCCCTTCTCGTCGCCGACGACAACGAGCGCGGCGAAGCCGAAGCGGCGACCTCCCTTCACGACCTTGGCCACACGATTGATGTGGACCAGCTTGTCGGTGAATTCGCTATCGCGCTCTTCTCGCTCGCGTCGTTCGCGTGGTTCACGTGCCATGATATTGTTCCAACCTGTTCGCGTCCGTGCTTCTAGTCAGAGAACAGATGACAGACGGCCGTCGACCAAAGAAGTCACGTTCGCGTCCCTGCTCCAATTTCCTCCACCCTTCGTCTTCCATCTCAGAAATCGAGGCCGCCTTCGCGCGCCGCATCCGCCAGCGCCTTGATCCGCCCGTGGTAGAGATAACCGCCGCGATCGAACACGACCTGTTTGATGCCATGGGCCGACGCACGCTCGGCGAGCCGCTTTCCCACCGCCTTCGCCGCCTCGACATTGGCGCCGGTCTTGAGCCCGTCGCGCATGTCCTTCTCCAGAGAGGAAGCGGACACGACGGTGCGGCCATTGCCGTCATCGATCAGCTGGGCATAGATGTGTTTCGATGAACGGAAGACCGAGAGCCGCGCACGCTGGCCCGCGGCCCGGCGCACATTGCGCCGCACCTTCGCCGTCCGCCGCAGCGTACGATCAGTGACTGTCGCCATTCTGCGCTCCCATCACTTCTTCTTGCCTTCCTTACGGAAGACGTATTCGCCGGCGTATTTGACCCCCTTGCCCTTGTAGGGCTCGGGCCTGCGGAAGGCGCGAATTTCGGCGGCGACGTGGCCGACCTTCTGGCCGTCGATACCCGTGACGACGATCTCGGTCGGCTTCGGCACCGCGATCGTGATGCCTTCCGGGATCGGATAAAGGATGTCGTGGCTGTAGCCGAGCTGAACCTGCAGGTTCTTGCCCTGCACCGCGGCGCGATAGCCGACACCGGTGATCTCGAGCTTTCGCTCGAAGCCCTTGGTCACCCCAGTCATCACATTGGCGAGCAGCGACCGGTAGGTTCCCCACATGGAACGGGCGCGTTTGGTGTCGGCGCGCGGATCGATCTTGACCTCGCTTCCTTCCACCTTGGCGGCGACGTCGTTATGCAGCACGAGCGAGAGCGCGCCCTTCGGGCCCTTCACCTTGACGACCTGGCCCTCCACGCTGGCGGTGACGCCGGAGGGGATGGCAACAGGTTTCTTTCCGACACGAGACATGGCTGTTGATCCGTTGATTGCGGCTTAGAACACCGTGCAGAGGATTTCTCCGCCCACGTTGTTGTCGCGCGCGTCGTGATCGGCCATGACGCCCTTGGGCGTCGACAGGATCGCGACACCCAATCCGTTGTTCACGCGCGGAAGAGCCCTGACCGAGGCATAGACCCGCCGCCCCGGCTTCGACACCCGCGAAATCTCCCGAATGACCGGCTCGCCGTCGTAGTATTTCAGCTCGATCTCGAGCTCCTTGCGGCCATTCTGGTGCTCCACCGCCGCGTAGCCGCGGATGAAGCCCTCGGTCTTGAGCACGTCGAGCACGCTCACCCGCAGCCGCGAGGCCGGCGTCGACACCTTGGACTTGTTGCGCATTTGCGCATTGTGAATGCGCGCGATCATGTCGCCGAGCGGATCGTTCATGGCCATCGCCTGCCCCTCCTCACCAGCTCGACTTGAGCAGGCCGGGGATCAGGCCCTTGGAGCCCAGCTCCCGGAGCGCGATGCGCGAAAGCCTGTGCTTGCGATAGTAGCCGCGCGGCCGGCCGGAAATCTCACAGCGATTGCGGACGCGGGTCGCCGACGAGTTCCGCGGCAGCTCCGCGAGCTTGAGCGCCGCCGCAAACCGCTCCTCCATCGGCTTGGCCTTGTCGCGCGCGACGGCCCTCAGCCGCGTCCGCCGGCCCGAATACTTCTTGCTCAGCTTGCGTCGTCTTTTGTTCTTTTCGATCGCACTCTTCTTCGCCATCGATATCTCCTGAATTTCCGCGTTTGAGGTTCGCCCTCACTGCCGGAATGGGAAATTGAACGCGCCCAACAGCGCGCGCGCCTCGTCGTCGGTCTTGGCGCTGGTGCACACCGTGATATCCATGCCCCACACATCGGCCGCCTTGTCGTAGTCGATCTCGGGAAAGATGATGTGCTCCTTGATGCCGATCGTGTAATTACCCCTGCCGTCGAAACTCTTCGGCGCAAGGCCACGGAAGTCGCGCACGCGCGGCAGCGCGATATTGATCAACCGGTCGACGAACTCGTACATGCGCGTCTTGCGCAGCGTGACCTTGCATCCGATCGCCTGGCCGTCGCGCACCTTGAACGTGGCGATCGACTTGCGAGCCTTGGTGATCACCGCCTTCTGACCCGCGATCAGGCTGAGATCATTGGCGGCGGCCTCGACCTTCTTGCGGTCGTTGACCCCTTCGCCGATACCCATGTTGATCACTACCTTTTCCAGCACCGGCACCTGCATGCGATTCTTGTAGCCGAACTGCTCGGCCAGTCGCTGGCGCACCACGCCCTCGAAATAGGTTTTCAGCCGCGGCGTGACGCGTTCCTCGGGCTTCTTCGCCTGCGGCGCCTTCTCGACAACCTCGCGCTTGGCGCTCTTGCCGTCCTTCTCGGACTTCGCGGCTTTTTGAGCCGGCTGGCCCTTGTCACCCTTGCCGGGGTGCGGGGCGCGCTCCGACTTGTCCGGCTTGCCGGATTTGGCCTTGGCTTCGCTATCAGCCATCGATCTCAACTCCCGAACGCTTGGCCACTCGCACCTTCCGCCGACCGTCGCCTTCGCCCACGAACTTGAAGCCGATGCGCGTCGGCTTGCCATCCTTGGGATCGGCGAGCGCGAGATTGGACAGATGCACCGTCGCCTCCTTGGAGATGATGCCGCCTTCCTGCTGCGGGCTCTGCTTCTGATGCCGCTTGACCAGGTTGACGCCGCGCACCAAGGCGCGCTCCTCGTGGGGACGTACCTCGATGACCTCGCCGGTGCGCCCTCTGTCGCGGCCGGTGAGCACGATCACCTTGTCGCCCTTGCGGATCTTCGCCGCCATCACAGCACCTCCGGCGCGAGCGAGATGATCTTCATGTGGTTCTTGGCGCGCAGCTCCCGCGGCACCGGTCCGAAGATGCGCGTGCCGACCGGCTCCATCTGCGGATTGATCAGCACCGCGGCATTGCGATCGAAGCGGATGATCGAA
This sequence comes from uncultured Alphaproteobacteria bacterium, assembly GCA_963758945.1. Taxonomy (GTDB): domain Bacteria; phylum Pseudomonadota; class Alphaproteobacteria; order Rhizobiales; family Xanthobacteraceae; genus VAZQ01. The sequence goes on from CAVWXY010000010.1 coordinate 345,691, forward strand.
CCGTCGGGACGCTTGATGTCCTTCGAGATCCGCACGACCACGGCCTTCATCACGTCGCCCTTCTTCACCCGCCCGCGCGGAATGGCCTCCTTCACCGACACCACGATCACATCGCCGATGGTGGCATACTTGCGCTTGGAGCCGCCCAGCACCTTGATGCACATGACACGGCGCGCGCCGCTATTGTCCGCCACGTCTAGATTAGTTTGCATCTGAATCATGACGCCACCGTCGTCTTGTTGCTTCCCGCGCGTAGCGCGCCCTACACGATCTTCTTCTTCTCGCCGCGGATGACTTCCCACCGTTTGAGCCTGGAGAGCGGGCGGCGCTCCTCGATCCAGACGATGTCGTCCACGTGATATTCGTTGCCTTCGTCGTGGGCATGGTATTTCTTGGTGCGGCGCACCGTCTTTTTCATGACGGGGTGAGTGAAGCGGCGCTCGACACGCACCACCACCGTCTTGTCCTGCTTGTCGCTCACGACGACGCCCTGCAGCATGCGCTTCGGCATCTCTCGTCTACTCCGACTTGGCCTTCGAGCGCGCGGTGCGCCTCGGCCTGGTTGTCTCGTCCTGGCGAGCGGGTACCGGCTGGCCGGCGCGCTTCTGCGCCGCGATCGTCTTGATCCGAGCGATGTCGCGGCGAACCTGCCGCACCCGTGCGGTATTCTCCAGCTGCCCCGTCGCGCGCTGGAAACGCAGGTTGAAGCGCTCCTTCTTGAGCTTGAGAGCCTCGTCGTCGAGCTGATCGACGGTCATGGCCCTGATATCACCCGTCTTCATGGTCGTTCCACTCCCCGGGCTATTCCGAGATGCGCTCGATGAAGCGCGTCTTGATCGGCAGCTTGGCTGCGGCGAGCCCGAGCGCCTCGCGCGCGAGCGCCACCGACACGCCGTCGACCTCGAACAGGACGCGCCCCGGCTTGACACGGGCGACCCAGTATTCCGGAGCTCCCTTGCCCGAGCCCATCCGCACTTCGAGCGGCTTCTTAGACACCGGCACGTCCGGATAGATACGGATCCACACCCGGCCGGCGCGCTTCATGTGGCGGGTGAGCGCGCGCCGCGCCGCCTCGATCTGGCGCGCGGTGACCCGCTCGGGCTCCAGTGCCTTGAGCCCGAACTGGCCGAACGCGAGTTCGACGCCCGAGCTCGCAATGCCCTTGATGCGGCCCTTGTGCGCCTTGCGGAACTTGGTGCGCATCGGTTGCAGCATGGCGCGTCGCCTTTCTTATCCGATCCGGCCGTCTCAGGAGGCGTCGCGACGCGGCCGTCCCGCCTCGCCTTCCGCCATCCGCTTGTCCTGCGCCATCGGGTCGTGCTCCATGATCTCGCCCTTGAAGATCCAGACCTTGACGCCGCAGGTGCCGTAGGTGGTGAACGCGGTGGCCACGCCGTAATCGACATCGGCCCGCAGCGTGTGCAGCGGCACGCGTCCTTCGCGATACCATTCCATGCGCGCGATCTCGGCGCCGCCGAGGCGTCCCGAGCAATTGATGCGGATGCCGCCGGCGCCGAGCCGCATCGCCGACTGCACCGCGCGCTTCATGGCGCGGCGGAAAGCCACCCGACGCTCGAGCTGCTGTGCGATCAATTCGGCCACGAGCTGGGCATCGAGCTCCGGCTTTCTGATCTCGACGATGTTGATCACGACGTCGGACTGCGTGAGCTTGGCGACCTTCCGGCGCAGCTTCTCGATATCGGCGCCCTTCTTGCCGATCACCACGCCCGGCCGCGCCGACTGAACGGTCACGCGGCATTTCTTGTGCGGCCGCTCGATGACGATCTTCGACACCGCCGCCTGCTTGAGAATCCTTCATCAGCTCCTCGCGGATTTTCATGTCCTCGTGGAGCAATTGGCCGTACTCGTTCTTGCCGGAGTACCAGCGCGAATCCCAGGTGCGGTTGATGCCGAGCCGCAAGCCGATCGGATTGACCTTCTGACCCATTTTTTGCCTCTCAAGACGCTGCCGCTTCGACCTGACGGACCACGATGGTCAGGTTCGCGAACGGCTTGAATATCCGTCCCATGCGGCCGCGGCCGCGCGGGTGGAACCGCTTGATCACGATCGCCTTGCCGACATGCGCCTCGGCAACGACGAGGTCGTCGACATCCAGATCGTGATTGTTCTCGGCATTGGCGATCGCCAACTCCAGGCACTTGCGTACGTCGCGGGCGATGCGCTTGCGCGAGAATTCGAGGTCGGCCAGCGCCGTCGCCACCTTCTTGCCGCGGATGAGCTGCGCGACGAGATTGAGCTTCTGTGGGCTCACCCGCAGCATGCGGGCGACCGCTTTCGCCTCGTTCTCGGCCAGCGCGCGCTCGCGTGTCCTCTTGCTCATGTTCGCCTCTCGACCCTTACGACCCGCTGCCCGCCGGCGCAGCCGCCGCGCCCGGGGCGGCAGGCCCGGCCGCGCGTTTGGCCTTGCGGTCGGACGAGTGGCCATAGAACGTGCGCGTGGGTGCGAACTCCCCGAACTTGTGGCCGACCATCTCCTCCGTCACCAGCACCGGAATGTGCTTCTGACCGTTGTAGACGCCGAAGGTCAGGCCGACGAATTGCGGCAGGATGGTCGAGCGGCGGCTCCAGATCCTGATCATTTCGTGGCGGCCCGACGCGCGCGCGGCCTCGGCCTTCTTGAGCAAATAGCCGTCGACGAACGGACCTTTCCAAACCGAACGCACCATGATCCCGTCCTCGTCTACTTTTTCCGCGCGTGGCGGCTCGAAATGATGAACTTGGTGGTGGACTTGTTCCTGCAAGTCTTCTTGCCCTTGGTCGGGAAACCCCATGGCGTCACCGGATGCCGTCCACCCGAGGTGCGACCCTCGCCGCCGCCATGCGGATGGTCGATCGGATTCATCGACACGCCGCGGTTATGCGGCATGCGTCCCATCCAGCGCTTGCGGCCGGCCTTGCCGATCGACACGTTCATATTGTCGGGGTTGGACACCGCGCCGATCGTCGCCATGCAGCGGCCATGCACAAGGCGCTGCTCGGCCGAATTGAGCCGCAGAATCACGTATTCACTGTCGCGGCCGACAATCTGGGCATAGGTGCCGGCCGAACGCGCGATCTGGCCGCCCTTGCCGATCTTGATCTCGACGTTGTGCACGATGGTGCCGATCGGGATGTTGCCGGCCGGCATGGCGTTACCGGGCTTGACGTCGACGTGCTCGCCGGCGACGACCATGTCGCCGGGGGAAAGCCGTTGCGGCGCCAAGATATAGGCGAGCTCGCCGTCCTCGTATTTGATCAGCGCGATGAAGCCGGTGCGGTTCGGATCGTATTCGATGCGCTCGACCTTCGCCGGGACGTCGAACTTGCGGCGCTTGAAGTCGATCCTGCGGTAGGCGCGCTTGTGACCGCCGCCGCGGAAGCGCACGGTGATACGTCCGCTGTTGTTGCGCCCACCGCTCGAACTCTTGCCCTCGGTCAGCGCCTTCACCGGCGCACCGCGATGCAGGCCGGAGCGGTCGACGAGGACCAGCTGGCGCTGGCTCGGCGTGACCGGGTTGTAGGATTTGAGTGCCATGCGCCGTTCCTTACAGACCCGTCGTCACGTCGATGCTGTGGCCCTCTTCGAGGGTCACCACCGCGCGCTTGACTTCCGACTGTTCGCCCACCGTCCCCTTGAAGGCCTTCACTTTGCCTTTGCGGATATGGGTGTTCACGCTCTTGACCTTCACGTCGAAGAGCTTCTCGACGGCCTCCTTGATCTGCAGCTTGGTCGCGTGTTTGGCGACCTTGAACATCACCTGGCCGTGCTCGGAGGCGAGCGTCGCCTTCTCCGTAATGACCGGCGCGATGATCACGTCGTAGTGGCGCGGATCGGCGGTGCTCATTTGAACCGCGCCTCCAACGCTTCCAGCGCCGACCGGGTCAATACCAGCTTCGGGCGCCGCAAGATGTCGTAGACATTGATGCCCTGCACCGGCAGCACGTCGATGTTCGGGATGTTGCGCGCGGCGAGCGCGAAATTCGGCTCGACCTCGGCACCGTCGACGATCAGCGCGCTGGTGAGCCCGAGCTTGGCGAAGTTTTTTTGTAATGCGCTGGTCTTGCGATCGCTCACGCTCGCCTTGTCGAGCACGATGATGCCACCGTCCTTGGCCTTTGCAGACAAGGCATGCTTGAGCGCGAGCGCTCGCACTTTCTTCGGAAGATCGATCGCGTGGCTGCGCGGGGTTGGCCCGAACGAACGGCCACCGCCGCGGAACAGGTTGACCCTGGCCGAGCCGTGGCGCGCCGAGCCCGTGCCCTTCTGCCGATACATTTTCTTGCCGGTGCGATGGATCTCGCTACGGTTCTTAACGTCGTGCGTCCCGCGCTGGCGTTTGGCGAGCTGCCAGCGCACGCAGCGATGCAGGATGTCGGGACGCGGCTCGAGCCCGAAGATGGCGTCGGGCAGCTCGATCGAGCCCGCCGCCTCGCCGTCGAGCGACATGATGGTCAGCTCCATCTCACGCGCCCTCCAGCTCGGCCGGCTCGCCGCCTGCGGCGGGCTCCGGCTCGGTTTGGCCGGCTGCGCCGGCCGCATCCGGCAGGCGGAACTTGCCGGGCTTGGGTGCGTCCTTCGGCAGCTTCTTCTTGACCGCGTCGCGCAAAGTAATCCAGCCGCCCTTGGCGCCGGGCACCGCGCCCTCGACCAGAATCAGCCCGCGCTCGACGTCGGTTTGCACCACTTTGAGATTGAGCGTGGTGACGCGCTCGACGCCCAGATGGCCAGGCATCTTCTTGTTCTTGAAGGTCTTGCCCGGATCCTGCCGGCCGCCGGTGGAGCCGATCGAGCGGTGCGAGATCGACACACCATGCGAGGCGCGCAGGCCGCCGAAATTCCAGCGCTTCATGCCGCCGGCGAAGCCCTTGCCGATCGATGTCCCGGTAACGTCGACGAACTGGCCGACGACGAAATGATCGGCGGTGATCTCGGCGCCGACCGGAATCAGATCAACCTCCTCGACGCGAAACTCCGCAAGCTTGCGCTTGGGCTCGACCTTGGCGACGGCGAAATGGCCACGCTCCGCCTTGGTCAGGCTCCTGGGTTTGCGCGCTCCGGCGCCGAGCTGCACCGCCACGTAGCCGTTCTTATCCTTGGTGCGATGGGCAACGACCTGACAATTGGCGAGGCGTAGCACCGTCACCGGCACGTGCTCTCCGCCGTCGGTAAAGACGCGGGTCATCCCGACCTTCTGTGCGATCACCCCGGAACGCATGTTCGATGTCCCTTCTCGCCGTCCCACTCAGAGCTTGATCTCGACGTCGACGCCGGCGGCAAGATCGAGCTTCATCAGCGCATCCACGGTCTGCGGCGTCGGATCGACGATATCGAGCAGGCGCTTGTGCGTGCGCATCTCGAACTGCTCGCGGCTCTTCTTGTCGACGTGGGGCGAGCGGTTGACCGTGAATTTCTCGATCCTGGTCGGCAGCGGGATCGGGCCCCGCACCTGCGCGCCGGTGCGCTTGGCGGTCGCCACGATCTCGCGCGTCGACGCATCGAGGATGCGGTGATCGAACGCCTTGAGCCGGATTCGGATGTTCTGGCCGTTCATGGTTACTCCGATGGCAGACGACGGACGACGGAGGATGGATGGGCGATCCCACGCCAGCTCTTGATTCGTCCTGCGTGCTGCCTTGTCTGCGTTACTCGGTGATGCTCACGACCACGCCGGCGCCCACCGTCTTGCCGCCCTCGCGGATCGCGAAGCGCTGCTTCTCCTCCATCGCGATCGGCGTGATCAGCTCGACGTCCATGGTCGCGTTGTCCCCGGGCATGATCATCTCCGTGCCCGCAGGCAGCGTGCATTGCCCGGTCACGTCCGTGGTGCGGAAGTAAAACTGCGGACGGTAATTGTTGAAGAACGGCGTGTGCCGCCCGCCCTCCTCCTTGGTCAGGATATACGCCTCCGCCTTGAACTTCTTGTGCGGCTTCACCGAACCCGGCTTGCACAGAACCTGCCCGCGCTCCACCGCGTCCTTGTCGATCCCCCGCAGCAGGCAGCCCACATTGTCCCCCGCAACCCCCTCGTCCAATAGCTTGCGGAACATCTCCACACCCGTCACCACAGACTTCTGCGTGTCCCGAAGCCCCACGATCTCCACTTCCTCCCCGACCTTGATCTTGCCGCGCTCGATCCGCCCGGTCACCACCGTCCCGCGGCCCGAAATCGAGAACACGTCCTCGATCGGCATCAAAAACGGCTGGTCGATCGGACGCTCGGGCAGCGGCACATAGGTGTCCAGCGCCTCGTACAGCTTCAGGATCGCCTCGTCCGCCGTCTCGCCCTTCTCGCCGTTGAGCGCCTTGATCGCCGAGCCGCGAATGACCGGAGCCTTGTCGCCGGGAAACTGGTACTTGGTCAAAAGCTCCCGCACCTCAAGCTCAACCAGGTCGAGCAACTCAGGGTCGTCAACCACGTCGACCTTGTTGAGGAACACCACGATGTACGGAACCCCAACCTGCCGCGCCAAAAGAATGTGCTCGCGCGTCTGCGGCATCGGGCCGTCCGCCGCCGACACCACCAGGATCGCCCCGTCCATCTGCGCCGCACCCGTGATCATGTTCTTCACGTAGTCGGCATGCCCCGGGCAGTCGACATGCGCGTAGTGCCGCTTCGCCGTCGCGTATTCAACGTGGCTCGTCGCAATCGTCAAAATCTTGGTCGGATCACGCCGCCCCTGGCTCTCCGACGCCTTCGCAACCTGATCGTACGACACGAAGTTCGACGTCCAGCCCTTGTCCGCCGAAACCTTCGTCAACGCCGCTGTCAACGTCGTCTTGCCATGGTCCACGTGACCAATCGTCCCAACATTGCAATGCGGCTTCGTACGCTCGAATTTCTGCTTGGCCATGGCTCGGCTCCTCTGGGACCCTTGTCAGCTAAGTTCCAGCCCCGACCTCACGTGGGGCTATCGCGGTTCGTCAGTTCGCTTCCCGATCGCTCGTGTTCGTTGCGCGGCCCGGTCGAGGTTCTCAGGCGAATTTCGCCTGGATCTCGGCGGCAACCGCCTGCGGCACCTGTTCGTAGTGATCGAATTGCATGGTGAAGGTGGCGCGCCCCTGCGACATGGAGCGCAGATTGCTCACATAGCCGAACATGTTGGCGAGCGGCACCATCGCGTTGACGACGTTGGCGTTGCCGCGCATGTCCTGCCCCTGAATCTGCCCGCGCCGGGAATTGAGATCGCCGATGACGGAGCCCGTGTATTCCTCGGGCGTCACCACCTCGACCTTCATGATCGGCTCGAGCAGGACGGGAGAGCCCTTCTGCAGCGCCTCGCGCAGCGCGGCCCGGGCGCAGATCTCGAAGGCGAGCGCCGAGGAATCGACGTCGTGATAGGCGCCGTCGATCAAAGTTACTTTGAGATCGACTACCGGGAAACCGGCCAGTACGCCGGAGCCCAGCACCGATTCGAGACCCTTCTCGACGCCGGGGATATATTCCTTCGGCACCGTGCCGCCGACGATCTCGTTCTCGAACAGGAAGCCTCCGGCCGGCGGCAATGGCTCGGCCACGATCTTGACGCGCGCGAACTGGCCGGAGCCGCCGGTCTGCTTCTTGTGCGTATAGTCGACGGTGACCTGCTTGGTGATCCGCTCGCGATAGGCCACCTGCGGCGCGCCGATATTGGCGTCGACCTTGTAGGTGCGCTTCAAGATGTCGACCTTGATGTCGAGATGCAGCTCGCCCATGCCCTTGAGGATGGTTTGGCCCGATTCCTGGTCGGTCGTGACCCGGAACGAGGGATCCTCGGCCACCAGCTTGGCAAGCGCGACGCCGAGCTTCTCCTGATCCGCCTTCGATTTCGGCTCGATCGCGATTTCGATCACCGGATCCGGGAATTCCATCTTCTCCAGGACCACGAGTTTCTGCGCGTCGCACAGCGTGTCGCCAGTGCGAACGTCCTTGAGGCCCGCGAGCGCGACGATGTCGCCGGCATAGGCCTCCTTGATGTCCTCGCGATTGTTCGCATGCATCAACAGCATGCGGCCGATGCGCTCGCGGCGATCCTTGGTGGAATTGATGACGCCGGTGCCGCTTTCGAGCCGGCCGGAATAGATGCGGCAGAACGTAATGGTCCCGACGAAGGGATCGTCCATGATCTTGAAGGCAAGCAGCGCCATCGGCTCGCTGTCCAACGGCCTGCGTATGACCTCATTGCCCTTGCTGTCGACCCCCTTGATCGGCGGCACGTCGAGCGGCGACGGCAAATAGTCGACCACCGCGTCGAGCAGCGGCTGAACGCCCTTGTTCTTGAAGGCGGAGCCGCACAGCACCGGAAAGAACGCACCCGTGATCACCGCCCTGCGGATGAGACGCTTGAGCGTGCCCTCGTCGGGCTCCTTGCCCTCGAGGTAAGCGGCCATCGCGTCGTCGTCGAGCTCGACCGCGGCCTCGATCATCTTCTCGCGACATTCCTTGGCCTGCTCGACCAGGTCGGCAGGAATCTCGACGTCGTGATACTTGGCGCCGAGCGTCTCGTCGTCCCAGACGACGCCGACCATGCGTACGAGGTCGACGATGCCCTTGAATTGGCTCTCGCTCCCGATCGGAAGCTGGATCGCCACCGGCTTGGCGCCCAGGCGATCGACAATGTCCTTGAGGCACTGGAAGAAATCCGCGCCGACCTTGTCCATCTTGTTGCAGAAGACAATACGCGGGACCTTGTACTTGTCGCCCTGTCGCCAGACCGTCTCGGTCTGCGGCTCGACGCCCTGGTTGCTGTCGAGCACGCACACCGCGCCGTCGAGCACGCGCAAACTGCGCTCCACTTCGATGGTGAAATCGACGTGTCCGGGCGTGTCGATGATGTTGAGCCGCTTGTTCTTCCAGAAGGCGGTGGTTGCGGCGGAGGTAATCGTGATGCCGCGCTCCTGCTCCTGCTCCATCCAGTCCATGGTCGCGGCGCCTTCATGCACCTCGCCCATCTTGTGGCTCTTGCCCGTGTAATAGAGGATCCGCTCGGTCGTCGTCGTCTTTCCGGCATCGATGTGGGCCATGATGCCGAAATTGCGGTAGTCCTCGATGGGATGGCTGCGCGGCATGAGCGACTAAATCCTTGATCTCCTGCTGGCCGTCACCAGCGATAATGCGAAAACGCCCGGTTGGCTTCGGCCATGCGGTGCGTGTCCTCGCGCTTCTTGACCGCGTTTCCCCGGCTGTTGGAGGCGTCCAGCAGCTCGGATGACAGCCGCTCGGTCATCGTTTTTTCGTTGCGCTCGCGGGCGGCCGCAATGATCCAGCGGATGCCGAGAGCCTGCCGGCGCGTGACGCGGACCTCGACCGGCACTTGATAGGTGGCGCCACCCACCCGTCGCGACCGAACTTCGATCGACGGCATGACGTTGTCGAGCGCCTGCTCGAAAACCGAAATCGGGTTCTGCTTGGTCTTGGCCTCGATGATCTCCAGCGCGCCGTAGACGATGCTCTCCGCCACCGACTTCTTACCGGCGCGCATGATCGAGTTCATGAACTTCGAAACCACCAGGTTCCCGTATTTCGGATCCGGGTTGATCTCTCGTTTCTCGGCACTATGACGGCGGGACATCGGGATCGTCCTTGGTCTTCTCTAGTCAATTGCGCCGGAACGTCCGGCCGCGGTTTGTCTCCTGGGTGCCCCGGGTCTCACGCGGCTGCGCCTCGCTCGCCCGGGGGATCTACGCAAAACGACCCAATCACTTGGGTCGTTTTGCTCCGTACTTGGAGCGTCTCTGCCTGCGATTCTTCACGCCTTGGGTGTCGAGCACACCACGCAGGATGTGGTAGCGAACGCCCGGCAGGTCTTTCACGCGGCCACCGCGGATCATCACCACCGAGTGTTCTTGCAGATTGTGGCCCTCGCCCGGGATGTAGCCGATCACCTCGAAGCCGTTGGTAAGCCGCACCTTGGCGACCTTGCGCAAGGCCGAATTCGGCTTCTTCGGTGTCGTGGTATAGACGCGCGTGCACACGCCGCGCTTCTGCGGGCTCTCCTGCAGCGCCGGCACCTTCTTCTTCGCGTGCTGCGTCACGCGCGGCTTGCGGATCAGCTGGTTGATGGTCGGCATTCGTCTCGCCTGCAATCCTTGCGTCTCTCCCCCTGGAATAGGAGCGGAGAGGCAATGGGTTCATTCCAACGCGCAAAACGGAAGAGCGCCTTGCACTCCCGGTGCGTTCGGCGCTCACCCGTCTTACAGAGGACCGCGCCGCGCGACGGCGAGGCGGTCATGCCCTTCTCATCTGACAGTCGTCAGAGGCAGCGTCTGAGCTTCATTGGTCGAGGCTGGTGACGCCCGATCCTCAGCCGAAAGAGACTTTAAGTCTCAATGGGTTAGCGGAATTCGGACACGCCGTTCCGAGCAAGCGAAGCTCACCGCCTGCCGAAAAGTGGGCGGTATGTATCGGCCGGTCGGCGCGAAGTCAAGGCACAGACGGCGGACATGTCGAGGGTTTCCGGCCCTCGCCGCAGGTCGCGGCCTCACCCCGATCGACCGCCCGCTTGGTTCGCGATTGTCAATCGGGCTCGGCGTAGGCGCCAAGCGCCGCTCTGCATGGTGAGGAAAGCTTGTCCGAATTGTCCATCATGCATTTTCGGATGCGACCGCCGCCGCCCGCAGCGCCTCCCACATACCAAGCACCGAGTCCGGCGCTGATATCGGCCCATGACTGGACAGGTTTCTATTTCGGCGCTCAGGTCGGCTACGGATGGGGACGATCGAGCGGCACGACCGGCTGATGCTTTACGGCACCGCCGGCGTGGCGTGGGGCCATGTCACGACACCGCCGTTCGACAGCCTCAACGGTTGGCGGACCGGCTGGACGGTCGGAGCGGGCGCCGAATATGCCTTGCCGCGCACCTGGTCGGGCAAGATCGAATACCGCTATACCGATCTCGGCCGAGCGAGCTCCTTCGACCCCAACCTCAACTCCAGCGACGACAATGCGCTGAGCTTCCACGCCATCCGATTTGCGGTGAGCCGAAAATTCGGCGGTGGGCCGTGACGGCGATCGGGGGCTCGCGGCGTTACGCGGCGTGCTTGGCGAGCCGCGCCACCTCTCGCCGGACCAGATTGCCGTAAACCCCCTTGCGCTGCACCAGCACTTGCGGAGGACCGTCCTCGCGGACCGTTCCCGCGTCGAGCACCACGATCCGATCGAAATTGCGCAAGCTCGACAGCCGATGAGCGATGGCGATGACGGTGCGGCCTCCCATCAAACGATCGAGGGCGTCGCGCACGGCCTCCTCGGACTCGCTGTCGAGAGCCGACGTCGCTTCATCGAGGAGAAGAATGGGCGCGTCCTTGAGGAATGCACGGGCTATGCCGATACGCTGGCGCTGACCGGGCGAAAGCTTCACTCCCCTGTCGCCGACGAGGGTCGCGGCGCCTTGCGGCAGCTTCTCGATGAAGGAGGCGCAATTGGCCGCCACGATCGCTTGATGCACGTCCGCATCGGGGGCATCCGGCCGACCGTAGCGGATGTTCTCAATGATCGAGCGGTGAAACAGGGAGATGTCCTGCGGAACGACTGCGATGGCCGCCCGCAGGCTCTCCTGGGTCACTCGCGCTATGTCCTGGCCGGCGAGGAGAATCCGCCCACCCTGCAAGTCGTAGAAGCGTTGCAGCAGGATGAAGAGGGTCGACTTGCCGCAGCCCGACTGGCCGACGAGGCCGACGCGCTGGCCGGGCTCGATTCGCAAGCCGAAGTCAGTGAACACCCGTCGCCCGTCGGGGTAGCAGAACGAGATGTTCTCGAACGCCACGCTCGCGCCCGATCGCACCAGTGACTTCGCCTCCGGATGATCGCGCAGATGGTGCGCGACAAGAAGCGTCGCGGTCGCCTCCGAGAGGCGAGCCACGTGCTGGGTGACGTCCACCAATGCCACCGCCAGATCGCGCGTCGCGTGCAGGATGGAAAGGCCCAGAGTGCACACCAGCACCACGTCGCCGGTAGTGGCGAGGCCGTTCTGCCACAGCATGATGGCCCAGCCCAATAGCCCGATGGTCAAGGCGACGGTCACTGCAGCATGGAAAAGGCGCAACTTTTCCAGGTATAAAAGGCTGCGACGCCGCGCAGCCATTTCCCGATCGATCGTGGCGTCGAGCCGGCTGTGTTCGCGACCGGTCCCGCAAAACGACCATACCAGGCCCATGTTGCCGACGACGTCGATCATTTCACCATCGACCGCCGCAGCCCGGTCGGCAAATTCGTGGTGCAGCGACCTGCCCGCGGCGGCGAGCCGAAACATGATGACCACCAATATGCCCGAGAGCGCCAGCAGTGCGGCAGCCATGGGCAGGCTCACGGTCACCACGAAAGCGATGGCGACGACCGTGGCGACGCAAGGCGGCATCACGTTCCACACGAACATGTTTTGCAGCGTGTAAACGGCGTTCGATGTCGCAGTTATGCGACTCGTCAACGTCCCGGGCATGCGATCGGCGAAGTAGCTCGGCGCTTGCCCGGTAAGGTGCCGAAACAAATCGCGACGCAGATCACCGGTGACGGCGACGAAGGTGTAGCTGGCGATCCAACTGGCGACCCGCCACAGGAAGTTGTCGGCTGAAATCAAGGTCGCGAGCAAAAGGAACCCCAACCACGCAGCATGGGCATCCCCTCCGCCACCAGATCCTGCCGCCAGCGTGTCCACCAGAATCTTCACGCCGTATTGCGCGCCCACCGAGCAGCCGACGGCGGCCAGGACCGCAATCACAATGGCAGCGTGAGCGATCGGCCGCACCTTCACGTAGCGGGCGACAAACGCAAAGGGACGATCACCGTACCGACAAGCGTCAACCATGCAGTCAGAACTCCCCCGCGCGCATCTGCGGTGCATCAGGCAAACGCCAGAGCCGGCCCGCGGGTTTCGTGGGGAACCCACTTAATTGCCGACGTCGCTGACGCAAGGGAAGGCGCGGCGCCGCCGTTTATGCCGCATTAATGCGGTTTGCCGCGCGCACTGCCCAGTTTACGACAAATTCAAGGCACCTGCGGCGATCGCTTGGCGTGGGCGCGTCTCGGGCAGCAGCAGCCACAGCAAGGCCAGACCGCAAAACGCAACCGATGCGAGACTGCAAAACGCGACGGCGCGGCCGAAATGATCGATGATATACCCGGCGAGCGTGGTGCTGAGCGCGGCGCCGATGCCCACCGCACTGCCGACGATGCCGAGCCCGAGATTGAACCGCCCCGTACCACGGGTGATGTCCGCCACGATCAAGGGAAGCGTCACCCCGAGAATAGCGGCGCAGACGCCATCGAGAATCTGCACGGCAACGACCAGATAGGGGTTCATCACCAGCGCAAACAGTAGTCCGCGCATGGCGAGCGCCGCGAAGCAGACGAACAAAAGCGGCCGGCGTCCCCAGGAATCAGCCACGCGCCCGACCCACGGCGCAAATCCGGCAACGACAAGCTGCGGTACGACGATGCAGGCGCCGATCAGTGTCGACGCCCATTCGCTCGAGCGCATGGTCAAGATGCCCCCCATCAGCGGGAGCATGGCCGCGTTCGCAACCTGGAACAGCAGGATGCAGCCGGCAAATGCGAGCAGACGGCGATCGCACAGCACGCTGCGTACGGGCGCGGCGGCGACCCCGACATTGGCGTCCTTCGGACGTTGGAGTTCGTCCATGCGGATGCGGGCGAGCGCCAGCAATGCGGGCGCGGCGAGGGCGGCGGTAAGGAAGAACACTGCCTGGTTCGATACGAGGTATCCGCATGCCCCCATCACCGCAGCGGTAACGCCGTTGCCGATCGAGGCGAAGCGGGCGTTGCGGCCTAGCCGCACGCCGAGGGCAGCGTGCCCCACGAGACCAAGGCTGATCGCCGCAATGACCGGCCCGAGCAGGCAGCTGGCGCCTGCATGCAGGACGCGGGCCGCCAAGACCACCGAGAAGACCGGCCAGAGAGCGAGCGCCAGCGCGCTCAAGCAGACCGCCGCCACGGCGATCGCAGCAACCAGCCGCGGCGAGCGCACGGCGTCGACCAGCGCGCCGCCGGGCATCTGGCAAGCCAGCGCGACCAGCCCCCCCACGGTCAGGACCAATCCGATATCGAACTGCGGCCAAGCGTGAGCCGTGAGGTAGACCGCCACGAAGGGACCGAAGCCGGTCTGGATATCGGCGAGAAAGAAGTTGAACCAATCGAGGCCGCGCGCGCTCGCTGGCGCCGCCGCGGTTTGCGGCCGCGCCACCGGCAGCGAACGATCGCCCTCGGCGTAGCGGCCGAGGCGACCGCTGTCGAAATCCAGTGCTAGGGTGGACAGGAAGCAGCCTCCGCCGCCGCTGGGGACCCACGGCGTCGGTCATTTGGCCGATTGCCCCTCTGCATTCGGCCTCCCCTCTCCGACACGCCCCGGTACCGCCGGGAGGCCTCGAAGCCACGCGCAGGGTGAGACGGTAAAGGCGGCGATTTTGAGAACCCGCCGTGAGTTCCATCTGGTTCCTTGTGCCTGGCCTTCTTCTGGTTCCCTGTGGCTGGCCTTCTGATGGAACTTCCGCGCGGAACAGCCGATGGCGCCACCGCGGAGCGCGCTATTCATCCCCCGTCGATCTCGTCGTCCATCCCGACGAACCGGTCCGAGCGCTCGCAGCGGCAGCCGAAGTCATCCGACGCCATGCTGGCGGCGGGCGTCTCGATCGCCAAACGGAGGAGAGGTCCTTCCTTAAGCGGAGGAGACGTCGTCTTGGCCGCGCCGGCGTTCACTTGCGCTCGAGGATCTCGGCGATCGCCTTGACCTGATTGCGCGCATAGACCGGCAGCCCGGCGCTGATCGAGCTGCCGGCGTTGAACGAACTCTTGCCCGCAAGCACCTGGGCAGGCACCATGTTTCGCAGCACCGGCACGTTCACGTACTCTTTTTTCTTCGCCACGACGCTCGTCTCGACCGCAAGCGCCATGAAAACGGTGACCACGGTTTCATCGGCGTCGGCCGGATGCTCCTGAAAGACGGCGATCAGCTTGCCGAACTGCATCACCTGGTTCACGTAAAAGATGGTCTGCTCAAGCGCGCCGACCGCCGCCGTATCGAGACCGGTCAGGCTCGTCAGGCCCATCTCGGCGATTTCCGCCGGTGTCCGCAGCGTCAACTCGCTCTCGAACTCGAGGTAATCCGGGATTTTCTTTGCCCCCTCCCTGAGTTTGTTGGCGATCCGGATGCCGAGCGGCAACTTGCCCTCAAACTGGTAGCGCGAGTGAATACAGATCGTGACCGGCCGCGCCTCGCACCAGCGCCGCAGTGGATGCTGATTGTGCACGGCGCGCGGGTCCTTGGGCGAGACCACCTCCGCGGGCGTGATCAAGCGGTGCTTGATCGCCGGATCGATCCGCTCGACGAACGCAAGCGTCACCAAGCCCGCGAGATCGATCGACCCCGGCGGCCGTGCAAGCAGGAAGCGGGCTTCGCCCACATACATGTGGAGCTTTTCCTTGAAGCGCTTGCGCACCCCGTCGACGGTGACCTCGACATACGGCTCGAGATAGCTCGGAAACGGAGTCAGAAATTGCTTTTCGACCGGCTTCACCCGCGCCCAGTCCTCGAATCGAATGAGACCGGCCTCGGGGTCGATCAGTTCCTCGCTGGGCCGGTCGAGGAACGCAATGGTTTTCGGCTTGAGCTGGTCAACGGCGAGGTCAGCGGACGAGGCGACCTCCTTGATCGCGAACGCTTGTGCGTGAAGCGAGCCGCTCGGGGCGGCGGCGAGCGTCATAAGGGCAACGAGCATGGTGAGAGGGTGGAAGCTCCGCATTCGTGGCGCCATCAGTATCGCCGATTGCCCCAGAGGTAGCCTGGATCGATGCGCTGCGGCGTCTGGTATTCGCGCCCATAGGGATCACGCGGCGGCGGCGCTTGGTAGCGCGGATCGCGCCCGTAAGGTCCGGACTGGCCGTAATATTGTCCCCCCGGCCGCGCCTCGCGAGGCACCGGCGCGTAGCGCCCGCTATTGTTGTCGTAATAGTAATGGCGCCCGTTGTTATCGTAATAGTAGTAGCGTCCGTTCTCGTAGTAATAGCGCCCGCCATTGCCGTAGTAATAGCCGTTGTAGCCGGGATTGGGCGCTACGCCGTAATAGCCCTGCGTCTCGCGTACGCCGTAGGCATCTTCGCGCGAGACTAGTTGATACTGGGTGTCGAGAATCCTGCCGTTACGGTCGGTCCGGAAGCACTCGGTGATCACCCTGCCGCCGCCAATCGGTGCTTCCCCCGACTCAAGATCGATCGATTTGCACGCCAACTGGCGCTTGGCTTCCGCCGACGGCGGTGCGAGCGCGCTCCTCGGCGCGGCGTTGGCCCACACCGCCTGAATCACCGGCTCGAAGATCGGCACCGCGATGTGGCCCCCGGTCGCACCGCCGCCGAGCGTCCGGCGCTTGCCGGCGGCATTGTCGTAGCCGACCCAGACCGCGACGGTGACGTCGTTGGTGAAGCCCACGAACCAGGCGTCGTTTTCGTCGTCGGTCGTGCCGGTCTTGCCCGCGACATAGGGGGCGAGACCGGAGATCGCGCGCGCCGTGCCGCGTGCCAGCACCCCCTGCAGCATGGTCTTGAGCTGATAGAATGCGGCATGATCGACCGACCCGATCATGGTCGACGATTTCGGGTCGTGACGATAGACGGTCGAGCCGTTGCGCTCGATCGACTCGATGACGTAAGGCGACGGACGCAGGCCTTCGTTGGCGATCGCTGCATAGAACGCCGCGAGGTCGATGGGCCGCACCGGCTGGGCGCCGAGCACGAAGGGGTAGTAGCGCTCGCATTCGCGATAGATCTGCGCTTCGACGGCGAGCCGGCAGAGCCGGTCGAGGCTCGCTTCCGGACTGCTGTCGATGCCGCCATCGAGCAGATGGACGGTGGCGAGATTGCGGGAATTCTCCAGCGCGCGGCGCAGGGTCAGAATGCCCCCGGAACCGGCGTCGTAATTCTTCGGCGTCCAGTAGTCCCGCTCGCGGGCGCGGCCGCGGCCGATCGGCGGCAGCGTGATCGGCTCGTCGCTCACCAGCGTATTGGGCTGCAGACCGTGGCGCAGCGCCGCAAGGTAGCTCAGCGGCTTGATGGCGGAGCCAGGCTGCCGCACGGCCTGGGTCGCACGGTTGAGCTGGCTCAACGGATAGGAGAAGCCGCCCGTCATGGCCAGGATGCGGCCGGTCTTGTTCTCCAGAACGACCACCGTCCCCTGCACCGCGGGACGAACGCGCAGCTGGGCGCGCGTCCCCGTCTTGCCTTTGCCCTCGGCGACATGCACCAGGACAACGTCGTAAAGCGTGAGCTTGCGCTGCGCGGCGGCGTTGTCGATTGCGAACGGCACGACTCGGCCGTCGGGAAGGCCGACGCGCCAGGCGGCGCCCTTCTTGCCGGCGGCCGGTTTCTCCACCACCAACGCGGGCGTCCAGTGCACGTCATAGAGCGGCAGCCGCGCCGCCGCGAGTGCGCGCTGCCAGGCAGGCCGTTTGTCGCCGGCTTTGTTCTCCGCCTCGGCGCGCTGCACGGCCTGGGACAGATTGGCCTCGGCGGCACGGAACTGGACGCGGCCGCTGCTGCGCTCATAGCGTGAAAGCCCCTCCTGCAGCGCGCCCTCCACCGCCCGCTGCAATTGCGGATTTATGGTCGAGCGCACCGTATAGGAGTTGGTGGTGATTGCATCGATGCCGGCCACCGCCTTGGCTTCGCGCGCCACTTGATCGATGAAATGGAAACCGATGTCGCGGCGCGGCCGCTCGTAAGCCACGAGCTTCGGCAGCGGCGGCAACCCGCGGCTGGCAGGCGGCTCCCTACCCGCCGCAGCGTCCTCCTCCATGCGGCTCAAGACATAGGCGAGCCGCTCCTGCGCCCGGCCGGGATGCCGATCCGGATTGAAATAGTTCGGCCCCTTGGTCAGCCCGGCGAGCAGCGCGCCTTCCTCCAGGGTGAGTTCCTTCGCCGGCTTGCCGAAATAGCCGCGCGCGGCGAGCTCAATGCCCCAGGAGCCGCGGCCGAGATAGACGGAGTTGAGATAGAGCTCGAGGATTTCCGCCTTGCTCAGCGTGTGTTCGACCCGCGACGCCACGATCATCTCGCGGATCTTGCGCTCGTAGGTGAGGTCCTCACCCACCAACAGATTCTTCACGATCTGCTGGGTGATGGTCGAGCCTCCCTGCGGCCGGCCCGACCGCGCGAGGTTGGCGACGAAGGCGCGGATCAAGCCACGCTCGTCGACGCCCCTGTGCTGATAGAAGCGCTTGTCCTCCGCCGCGATGAAGGCCTTTTGCACGTGCTCGGGGATGTCGGTGAGCGCCACCCAGACCCGGCGCTGGTTCTCCTCGAACACTTCGGCGAAGCGTTCACCCTTTCGGTCGAGCACGACGCTCGCGCCCGGCAGTTTCAGGCCCTTGAGCTTGGTGTGGTCGGGCAGATCGGCGGCCGCCTTGTTGTAGAAATCGATCACCTCGCCGAGATCGACCGCCGGCACTGGGACTTTCTCGTTGTTGCAGAACTGCCGATAGGCCGTGCGCAGATCGACGAAACTGATCCCGCGGAACACCTTGTTCTCATTGCTGATCGCCTGCGGATCGTCGAGCGCGGTGGTGATCAGATCGTCGAGGTTGATATCCTCGATATCGAAGGCCTTGCGCATATGGGTGCAGCCCGCGCGCAGGAGCTGCGCGACCTCGTCCTGATCGCGGGCGCGGTCGAACTGCGTCTTCACCGCGTCGGGCGCGGTCGTTACTTGGCTGAGCGTCAGCGCGGTGGCGAAAATCTTGACGAGGAGCGATTCCATCGGACCATGCGTCCCCCTCACGTAAGTCAGCGTTACAAAATGGCTTTTTGGCGTGCCTGGTTCCGTTTACCCGCAAATTTAGTCAGCATTGCCGATGGACTCGATCCGGCTGGCGGAGCGCAGCGGCACCGACCGACCAATGCGCTAATGGCGCCAAACATCCCGTTGAAATAATGCCGAAATCGACACTCCGGAGCTGCAGCGACATCCTCGCATCGGATCGGGCTCGGCGGGGCCACGTGCAAAAAAACCGGGCCGCCCGAAGGCGGCCCCCGTCGCACAACCCTATCGTACCGGCCGCGCTATTCCGCCGCCGGCAATTGCGCAGGTTCGGGCGCCTCCGCGGCAGCCGCTTTGGCGGCTGCCTCCTTCTCGCGCTCCTCGAGGATGAGCGCGTCGCGCTTGCCCGCGACCTCGCGCAGCCCGTTCATCATGGCGCCGGTGCCGGCCGGGATCAGGCGGCCGACGATCACGTTCTCCTTGAGGCCTTCGAGCGTGTCCACCTTGCCGTTGACCGCGGCCTCCGTGAGCACCCGCGTGGTCTCCTGGAACGACGCCGCCGAGATGAACGAGCGCGTCTGCAGCGAGGCCTTGGTGATGCCGAGCAGCACGGGGTGGCCGGCGGCCTCCTTCTTGCCTTCCTCCCGCGCCCGCGCATTGATCTCGTCGAGCTCGATCTTGTCGATCTGCTCGCCTTGGATCAGGTCGGTCTCGCCCGTGTCGTCGACCTCGACCTTCTGCAGCATCTGGCGAACGATCACCTCGATGTGCTTGTCGTTGATCGCGACGCCCTGGAGCCGATAGACCTCCTGGATCTCGTTGACGAGATAGGCGGCGAGCTCCTCCACGCCCTTGATCGCGAGGATGTCGTGCGGGGCGGGATTGCCCTCGACAATGGCGTCGCCCTTCTCGATGATGTCGCCATCCTGCAGGTGGATGTGCTTGCCCTTCGGGATCAGGTACTCCTTCGGCTCCTCGCCCTCCTCGGCCGGCTCGATGATGACGCGACGCTTGTTCTTGTAGTCGCGCCCGAAACGGATCGTGCCGGAGGCTTCCGCGATGATCGCGGCCTCCTTCGGCCGCCGCGCCTCGAACAGCTCCGCCACCCGCGGCAGACCGCCGGTGATGTCGCGGGTCTTGGCGCTCTCGGTCGGGATGCGGGCGATGACGTCCCCGGCCTGCACGTGCGTCCCCGGATCGACCGAGATGACGGCATCGACGGCGAGCTGGTAGCGCGCCTCGCCGCCGCGGGGAAGCTTCATGATCTTGCCGTGCTTGTCCTTGATCACGATCGCCGGGCGCAGGTCCACCCCGCGGGTGGTGCGCCAGTCGGTCACCACGCGCTTGGCGATGCCGGTCGACTTGTCCAGCGTCTCCGACATCGACTGGCCCTCGACCAGGTCCTCGAAGCCAATCGAGCCCTCGACCTCGGTGAGGAGGGGCCGGGTATACGGATCCCATTCCGCGATCCGCTGCCCGCGCCGGATCTTGTCGCCCTCGTCGACCAGAACGCGCGCCCCGTACTGGATGCGGTGCACGGCGCGCTCGGTGCCGTCGGGATCGAGCACGGCGACGACCATGTTGCGCGCCATGGCGACGATCTGGCCGTCGGAGTTCTTCACCATGTTCTTGTTCTTGATCTTGATCTTGCCGTCGAAATTCGACTCGATGAACGACTGCTCCGAAATCTGGGCAGCGCCGCCGATGTGGAACGTACGCATGGTGAGCTGCGTGCCGGGCTCGCCGATCGACTGGGCGGCGATGACCC
Source organism: uncultured Alphaproteobacteria bacterium (assembly GCA_963758945.1). Classification (GTDB taxonomy): domain Bacteria; phylum Pseudomonadota; class Alphaproteobacteria; order Rhizobiales; family Xanthobacteraceae; genus VAZQ01. Next base: position 366,195 of record CAVWXY010000010.1, read on the forward strand.
CTACCGCCTCGCCCATATTCACCGGCGTACCGCGGGCGAGATCGCGCCCATAGCACTTGCCGCAAACCCCGGACACGGTCTCGCAAGTGAGCACCGAGCGGATGCGCACTTCCTGGACGCCGGCCGCGACGATGGCCTCGACCTCCGGCTCTTCGAGCAGCGTTCCGTTCTTGATGATGACCTTGTGCGACGACGGATCGCGCACGTCCTCGGCCGTGGTGCGGCCGAGAATGCGGCTGGCGAGCGAAGCCACCACGGTGCCGGCATCGATGATCGCCCGGACCTTGATGCCCGACGACGTGCCGCAGTCCTCGCTGGTGATGATGCAGTCCTGCGCCACGTCGACCAGACGCCGCGTGAGGTAGCCGGAATTGGCGGTCTTGAGCGCGGTGTCGGCGAGCCCCTTGCGGGCGCCGTGCGTCGAGTTGAAGTACTCGAGCACCGACAGCCCTTCCTTGAAGTTGCTGATGATCGGGCTCTCGATGATCTCGCCCGAGGGCTTGGCCATCAGGCCACGCATGCCGGCAAGCTGGCGCATCTGCGCCGGCGAGCCGCGCGCGCCGGAATGCGCCATCATGTAGATCGAGTTCACCTGCGCCGAGCGACCGTGGTCGACTTTCTCCACGGACGAGATCTGCTTCATCATCTCGTCGGCGATCTGGTCGGTGGCCTTCGACCAGGCGTCGACCACTTTGTTGTACTTCTCGCCCTGCGTGATGAGGCCGTCGTTGTACTGCTGCTCGAATTCCTTGGCCTCGTTGCGGGTCTTCTCGATGATCTTCCACTTCGTGCTGGGCACCACCATGTCGTCCTTGCCGAACGAGATGCCGGCCTTGAAGGCGTGGTGGAAGCCCAGCGCCATGATGCGGTCGCAGAAGATCACCGTCTCTTTCTGCCCGCAATGGCGGTAGACTTGGTCGATCATGCTGGAGATTTCCCGCTTGGTCATCAGCTTGTTGACGACATCGAAGGAAATCTTCGGGCTCTTCGGCAGCACCTGGCCGAGCATTACGCGGCCCGGCGTCGTATCCATCAAGCGACTGACCGCCTTGCCGGTCTCGTCCATGCCGATCCAGCGGTACTTGATCCGGGTGTGCAGGTCGATGACCCGCGCATGCAGCGCGTGTTCGATCTCGGCGATGTCGCCGAACACCTTGAGATTCTTGTCGTCGCCCTCGCGCATGATCGAGAGGTAGTAGAGGCCGAGCACGATGTCCTGGGACGGCACGATGATGGGCGAGCCGTTGGCGGGATGCAGGATGTTGTTGGTCGACATCATCAGGACGCGCGCCTCGAGCTGCGCCTCGAGCGAGAGTGGCACGTGCACGGCCATCTGGTCGCCGTCGAAGTCGGCGTTGAACGCCGCGCAGACCAGCGGATGCAGCTGGATCGCCTTGCCCTCGATCAGCACCGGCTCGAAGGCCTGGATGCCCAGACGGTGCAACGTCGGGGCGCGGTTGAGCAGCACGGGGTGCTCGCGAATGACCTCGTCGAGGATGTCCCAGACTTCGGGCTTCTCCTTCTCGACGAGCTTCTTCGCCTGCTTCACGGTAGTCGAAAGGCCTTTGGCGTCGAGCCGCGAATAGATGAACGGCTTGAACAGTTCGAGCGCCATCTTCTTCGGCAGTCCGCACTGGTGCAGCTTGAGCTCCGGACCGACCACGATCACGGAGCGGCCAGAATAGTCGACGCGCTTGCCGAGCAGGTTCTGCCGGAAGCGGCCCTGCTTGCCCTTGAGCATGTCGGCGAGCGACTTGAGCGGTCGCTTGTTGGCGCCGGTGATGACGCGGCCACGGCGGCCGTTGTCGAACAGCGCGTCGACCGCCTCCTGCAGCATCCGCTTCTCGTTGCGGATGATGATGTCGGGGGCACGCAGCTCGATAAGCCGCTTCAGACGGTTGTTGCGGTTGATGACGCGACGGTAGAGATCATTGAGGTCGGACGTGGCGAAGCGTCCGCCGTCGAGCGGAACGAGCGGCCGCAAATCCGGCGGGATCACCGGCACCTGCGTCAGGATCATCCATTCCGGCCGGTTGCCGGATTGCTGGAACGCCTCGACGATCTTCAGCCGCTTGGCGATCTTCTTCTTTTTGATGTCGGAATCGGAGCCCGCGATCTCCGCCCGCAGGTCGGCCTGCATCTTGTCGAGATCGAGCCCCTTGAGCATCTCGCGAATGGCTTCAGCGCCGATCGCGGCAGTGAAGCTGTCGGGGCCGAATTGCTCCTGCGCCTTGAGATACTCGTCCTCGCTCAACAGCTGGTTCTGCTCGAGCGGAGTCAATCCCGGCTCGAGCACGACGTAGCTCTCGAAATACAGGATACGCTCGAGCGACTTGAGCGTCATGTCGAGCAACAGCCCGATGCGCGACGGCAGCGACTTGAGGAACCAGATGTGGGCTACCGGCGCAGCGAGCTCGATGTGTCCCATGCGCTCGCGCCGCACGCGCGAGAGCGTGACCTCGACCGAGCACTTCTCGCAGATGATGCCCTTGTACTTCATGCGCTTGTACTTGCCGCACAAGCATTCGTAGTCCTTGATCGGCCCGAAGATGCGCGCACAGAACAGTCCGTCGCGCTCGGGCTTGAAGGTACGGTAGTTGATGGTCTCCGGCTTCTTGATCTCGCCGTAGGACCACGACAGAATCTTTTCCGGGCTCGCGATCGAGATCCGGATTCTGGTCGAAGACCTGAGCCGGCACCTGCGGGCTGAAAAGATTCATGATCTCTTGATTCATCGTTCTCTCCGTGTCAGCCGACGGGCGACGGACGACGGGCGACGGTTAGCCCGCCGCCGCTCTCTGTCCGTCCGCTGTCGTCCGTCATCTGTCCTCTGACTATTCCGCGGCTTCCGCGCTATCCCCGCTCGTGCCCGGCCGTTGCTGCTTCGAATTGTGCAGGTCGACATTGAGTCCGAGCGAGCGCATCTCCTTGACCAGCACGTTGAACGATTCCGGAATGCCGGCCTCGAACGTGTCGTCGCCGCGTACGATCGCCTCGTACACCTTGGTGCGGCCGGCGACGTCGTCCGACTTTACCGTCAGCATCTCCTGCAGCGTGTAGGCCGCGCCGTAGGCTTCGAGCGCCCACACCTCCATCTCGCCGAAACGCTGGCCGCCGAACTGCGCCTTGCCGCCCAGCGGCTGCTGGGTGACGAGGCTGTAGGGGCCGATCGACCGGGCGTGGATCTTGTCGTCGACAAGGTGGTGAAGCTTGAGCATGTAGATATAGCCCACCGTCACCTTGCGATCGAAAGCCTCTCCGGTACGCCCGTCGTACAGCGTCACCTGACCGGAATGGTCGAGACCGGCGAGATCGAGCATGTGCTCGATGTCGGCCTCCTTGGCCCCGTCGAAGACCGGCGTCGCGATCGGCACCCCGTGGCGAAGATTGGTGCCGAGCTCGACCAGATCCTTCTCGCCCAGCGACTTGATGGTCTCGTCATCGCCGTAGATCCGCTTCAGCATCTCCTTAAGCGGCTTGGTGTCGTGCTTGGCGTTGTAGGCCTCCACCGCCTGCCCGATGCGCAAGCCGAGTCCGGCGCAGGCCCAGCCGAGATGGGTCTCCAGGATCTGGCCGACGTTCATTCGGCTGGGAACCCCCAGCGGATTGAGCACGATGTCGACCGGCGTGCCGTCGTCGAGGAACGGCATGTCCTCGCTCGGCACGATCTTCGACACGACGCCCTTGTTGCCGTGGCGGCCGGCCATCTTGTCGCCGGGCTGGATCTTGCGTTTCACCGCGACGAAGACCTTGACCATCTTCATCACGCCCGGCGGCAGCTCGTCGCCGCGCTGCAGCTTCTCGACCTTGTCGAGGAAGCGCTGCTCCAGTCCCTTCTTCGACTCGTCGTACTGCTTGCGGATGGCCTCGATCTCGGTCATCAGCTTGTCGTTCGGCGAGGCGAACTGCCACCATTGCGAGCGCGGATATTCCTCGAGCACCGCGCGGGTGATCTTGGAATCCTTCTTGAAGCCCTTGGGGCCGGCGATACCCTGGCGGCCCTCCAGCATCTCCGCCAGGCGGCCGTAGACGTTGCGGTCGAGGATCGCTTGCTCATCGTCGCGGTCCTTGGCCAGCCGCTCGATCTCCTCGCGCTCGATGGCGAGCGCGCGCTCGTCCTTCTCGACGCCGTGCCGGTTGAACACCCGCACCTCGACCACCGTGCCCTGCACGCCCGGCGGCACCCGCAGCGACGTGTCGCGCACGTCGGAGGCCTTCTCGCCGAAAATGGCGCGCAGGAGCTTCTCCTCCGGCGTCATCGGACTCTCGCCCTTCGGCGTGATCTTGCCGCAGAGGATGTCGCCGGCGCGCACCTCGGCGCCGATATAGACGATGCCCGCCTCGTCGAGGTTCTTGAGCGCCTCTTCCGAGACGTTGGGGATGTCGCGCGTGATTTCCTCGGGTCCCAGCTTGGTGTCGCGCGCCATCACCTCGAACTCCTCGATATGGATCGAGGAGAACACGTCGTCCTTGACGATGCGTTCCGAGAGCAGGATCGAGTCCTCGAAGTTGTAGCCGTTCCACGGCATGAACGCGACGAGCACGTTACGCCCGAGCGCGAGCTCGCCCAGCTCGGTCGAGGGACCGTCGGCGATGATGTCGCCCTTCTTCACCTGATCGCCCACCTTCACCAGCGGTCGCTGGTTGATGCAGGTGTTCTGGTTCGAACGTTGGAATTTCATCAGCCGATAGATGTCGACGCCGGGCTTGGTCGGGTCGGATTCCTCGGTCGCGCGCACCACGATACGGGTGGCGTCGACCTGATCGACGATGCCGGTGCGGCGCGCCGCGATCGAAGCGCCGGAATCGCGCGCGACCACGCCCTCCATGCCGGTGCCCACGAATGGCGCCTCGGCGCGAACGAGCGGCACCGCCTGGCGCTGCATGTTGGAGCCCATCAACGCGCGGTTGGCATCGTCGTTCTCCAAGAACGGGATCAGCGCCGCCGCCACCGACACCAGTTGCTTCGGCGACACGTCCATGAAATCGACCTTGTCGGCGGGGACCATCTGCACGTCGCCGGCGTGACGGCACACGATCATGTCCTCGGTGAAGCGCCCGCGACCGTCGATCGGCACATTCGCCTGCGCGACCGTGTAGCGGCCCTCCTCCATGGCCGAGAGATAGACCACCTCGTCACTGACGCGGCCGTCCTTGACCTTGCGATAGGGGGTCTCGACGAAGCCGTATTTGTTCACCCGCGCATAGGTGGCGAGCGAGTTGATCAGGCCGATATTGGGGCCTTCCGGCGTCTCGATCGGGCAGATGCGGCCGTAATGGGTCGGGTGCACGTCGCGCACTTCGAATCCGGCACGTTCGCGCGTAAGGCCGCCGGGCCCGAGCGCCGAGAGCCGCCGCTTGTGCGTGATCTCGGAGAGCGGATTGGTCTGATCCATGAACTGGCTGAGCTGCGAGGAACCGAAGAACTCGCGCACCGCCGCCGCCGCCGGCTTGGCGTTGATCAGATCCTGCGGCATCACCGTATCGATGTCGACCGACGACATGCGCTCCTTGATCGCGCGCTCCATGCGCAGAAGCCCGATGCGGTACTGGTTCTCCATCAGCTCGCCGACCGAACGCACGCGGCGATTGCCGAGATGGTCGATATCGTCGATTTCGCCCTTGCCGTCGCGTAGATCGACCAGCGTGCGGATGACCGCAATGATGTCGTCCTTGCGCAGCACCCGCATGGTATCGGGCGCGTCGAGATCGAGCCGCATGTTCATCTTCACGCGGCCGACGGCGGAGAGGTCGTAGCGCTCGGGGTCGAAGAACAGCGACTGGAACATGTTCTGCGCGGTGTCGAGCGTCGGCGGCTCGCCCGGACGCATGACGCGGTAGATGTCGAACAACGCGTCCTCGCGCGTTATGTTCTTGTCGACGCTGAGCGTGTTGCGGATGTAGGCGCCGACATTGACATGATCGATGTCGAGCAGCGGCAATTCCTTGTAGCCGGCGTCGTTGAGTGTCTTGAGATTCTTTTCGGTGATCTCCTCGCCCGCCTCCGCATAGATCTCGCCGGTCTTCGCGTTGACGAGGTCTTCCGCGATGTACTGGCCGATCAGCTCCTGATCGGTCATCCGCAGCGCCCGCAGGCCCTTCTCCGCGAGCTGGCGCGCCTGCCGTACGGTGAGCTTCTTGCCTGCCTCCAGCACCACCCTGCCGGAGTCGGCGTCGACCAGATCGTTGATCGCCTTGTAGCCGCGGAAGCGATTGGCATCGAACGGCACGCGCCAGCCGTCCTTCTGCCGCTTGTAGATCACCTTGCGATAAAAGGTATGGAGAATCTCCTCGGCGTCCATGCCGAGCGCATAGAGCAGCGACGTCACCGGAATCTTGCGCCGTCGGTCGATACGCGCATAGACGATATCCTTGGCGTCGAACTCGATGTCGAGCCAGGAGCCGCGGTAGGGAATGATTCGCGCCGCGAACAGGAGCTTGCCGGAGGAGTGGGTCTTGCCCTTGTCGTGGTCGAAGAACACACCCGGCGAGCGGTGCATCTGCGAGACGATCACGCGCTCGGTGCCGTTGACGACGAAGGTGCCGTTGTTGGTCATGAGCGGGATGTCGCCCATGTAGACATCCTGCTCCTTGATGTCTTTGACCGACTTGGCGCCCGTCTCCTCGTCGATATCGAACACGATGAGGCGCAGCGTCACCTTGAGCGGCGCCGCATAGGTCATGCCGCGCTGGCGGCATTCGTCGACGTCGTATTTCGGCGCTTCAAACTCGTATTTGACGAATTCGAGCATCGAGGTGTTGGAAAAATCCGAGATCGGGAACACGGATTTGAAGACCGCCTGCAATCCCTCGTCGGGGCGCCCGCCGAGGGGTTCCTTGACCAGCAGGAACTGGTCGTAGGACGCCTTCTGAACCTCGATGAGGTTCGGCATCTCCGCGACTTCTTGGATCTTCCCGAAAAACTTGCGAACGCGCTTGCGACCGGTAAACGTCTGCGCCATCTCATCTCTCGCTTTGTCGAACCGTCGGGCCGGAACGACTTTCCAGAAGGCCGCCATCCATCGCGGCCATCGGGACAACCGTCGAAAACCCGTTATTTTACGCGATTCGGCCCGCTCGCCGAACCGTCACGCCGCTGCCGCCATGGGGCGGACATAGGGACGATTCCGGAGTTTGCTCACCCCGGAACCGCCCGAATTAGACTTCACGCTTATTTGAGTTCCACCTTCGCGCCGGCTTTTTCCAGCTGAGCCTTGACCTTCTCCGCCTCGTCCTTGCTCACGTCTTCCTTGACCGGCTTGGGCGCACCCTCGACCAAGTCCTTGGCCTCCTTGAGGCCCAAACCGGTGAGCGCGCGGACTTCCTTGATCACCTCGATCTTCTTGTCGCCGATCGCCGTGAGCATGACGGTGAATTCGGTTTTTTCCTCGACCGGAGCGGCGGCGGCACCGCCGCCGGGAGCAGCAGCGACCGCCACCGCGGCGGCGGCGGAGACGCCCCACTTCTCTTCCAGCATCTTCGCCAGGTCGGCGGCCTCGAGAACCGTGAGTTGCGAGAGGTCGTCGACGAGTTTTTGCAGATCAGCCATTGAACATCCCTATTCAGTTCGAACCAGTCGAGTTTGCGAAGCGGGGATCACGCCGCCTCGCTCTTGGTGGCATAGGCCTGCAGCACGCGCGCGACCTTGGCCGCCGGAGCATTGACGACCTGCGCGATCTTGGTCGCCGGCGCCTGAATGAGGCCGACGATCTTGGCGCGCAGCTCATCGAGCGACGGCAGCGATGCGAGCGCCTTGACGCCGTTCGCATCGAGCGCGGTCTTGCCCATCGCTCCGCCCAGGATCACGAATTTCTCATTCGCCTTGGCGAAGTCGGCGGCGACCTTGGGCGCAGCCACCGGATCGCCGGAATAGGCGATCAGGGTCGGTCCCTTGAGCAGGGGAACGACCGCGGCTGCGTCCGTGCCTTCGAGAGCGATCTTGGCGAGACGGTTTTTCGCAACCTTCACCGCTGCGCCCGCCTGCTTCATCTGCCTACGCAGGGTCTGCATCTGGGCGACGTTGAGGCCGGAATAATGAGCCACGACCACCACCCCGGTGTCCCTGAAGACACCGTTGAGCGTCGTCACGAGCTCCTTCTTAGCCGCTCGATCCACGTGCAAGCTCTTTCAGGTTGGCGGCCCGCCCTTACATGCGGGAACCGCCGGTTGCGACCTGCCGCCCGTCCCCGGCTTGACGCGATCCGGGAAGGACGGCGCTGTTGAGATCCTGCCCCCCGCGGGCGGACGCTAGGCCGCTTCGGGTTTCTCGAGGCTCGAACCGGTCGCGGAGCCTGCCGGCTCCAAAACGGTCTTCCCCGTCTGTGCAGGCATTGTACATTAAGTCCGGAAGGGGCACCTGCAGTCTCGGACAGGATGGACTTCCGGAAACGACCGGAAAGCCCTGATGCGCAAAGGAAAACCTCCGATCGTCCCTGCCCCCTTCAGAGTCATCCCGCGGGATATCCAGAAGGAGCAAGGTCCTAATCACCAGCTTTTCCATGAAGCGCGCAAAGGCGCGCCGACACACTGGGCCGGCACGCCCTCGCCCTTATTTAGCGCCCCAGGCCGGTTTTGCAAGCAGGATTTGGAAAAATTCGCCGTTCAGGTGCTCGCGGGTCCTGCGGCGGCGCTGCCGCCGCAGTCCGAAGGTGATATGCCAGACGGCAAGGCCAACAACCAACCAGGGGGAGAAAAATGCCTGGCGAGCGCGTCCTGACCACCCATGTCGGCAGCCTGGTGCGCCCGCCGAAACTGGTCGAATTCCTGCACAAGATCGAGGAGCGGCAGCCCTACGACCGGAGCGCCTACGAGGCTTGCCTGGCGCAGTCCATCGACGAGGTGGTCCGCCAGCAAGCCGAAACCGGCATCGACATCGTCAGCGACGGCGAATTCAGCAAGGGCCGCAACTGGGCCTTCTATATCCACGATCGCCTCGCCGGGGTGACCGCGCGGCCGCTCAGTCCGGACGAGGCCAAGGACCCTTTGGCTTCCGTCGGGGGCGGACAAGACCGCGTCGCCTTTCCCGAGTTCTACGCGGAATACGACCGGCTCTCCGGTTTGGGGAAGCGGCTCGGCTCGCGCTTCGTCGTCGATGGTCCGCTCACCTACTCCGACGCCGCGGTCAAGCGCGACATCGCCAATCTCAAAGCCGCCATCGGCAAGGTGAAGGTGGAAGGCGCCTTCCTGCCGGTCGTCGCCCCCGCGAGCGCGCTTCCGAACGCCAAGAACGAGCATTATGCAGACGAGCAGAGCCTGCTCTCGGCGCTCGCTGACTGCCTGCACCAGGAGTACAAGGCGATCGTCGATTCCGGTCTCTACGTGCAGATCGACGATGCCTTCCTGCCCTACATGCACGAAAAGATGGTCCCGCCACTGACGCATGCTCAGTATCGCGGATGGGCGCAGCTGCGCATCGACGCGCTCAACCGGGCGCTCAAAGGCATTCCGCCGGAGCGTTCGCGCTATCACATCTGCTGGGGCAGCTGGAACGGTCCGCACGCGTTCGACGTGCCGATGAAAGACATCGTGGATCTCATGCTGCAGGTGAATGTGGGCGCCTACCAGTTCGAGGCCGCCAACCCCCGCCATGAGCACGAATGGGTCGTCTGGCGATCGGTCAAGCTGCCGCCCGGCAAGGTGCTCATCCCCGGCGTGATCAGCCACGCCACCAACATCGTCGAGCATCCCGAACTGGTGGCGCAGCGCCTCGTGCGCCTCGCGAACATCGTGGGGCGCGAAAACGTCATGGCCGGCACCGACTGCGGCTTCGCCCAGAGCCCGTTCGCTCAACGGGTGCATCCGACCATCATGTGGGCCAAGCTCCGATCGCTCGTGGAGGGCGCGAAGCTCGCAAGCCGGGAACTATGGGGCAGGCGCTCGGCGGCGTGAGAGCAAGCGGTTGCAGCTGCCGGCCGCGGAAGACGCCACGGCGGCAGGGAGGCGGCAGCCCGGTTGGAGTCGCCCGTCCCCCCGATGCCCCGGGCCGGGTACGGACCGCCTACTGCCCGAACAGCGACGTCGGCTCCACCTTCACGCCTGGGCCCATGGTCGAAGAGATCGCCACGCGATTGATGAATGTGCCCTTGGCGCCGGGCGGCTTGGCCTTCTGCACCGCGTCGGCGAAAGCCCGGATGTTCTGCACCAGCTTGTCGGCGGGAAACGACGCCTTGCCGACGCCGGCCTGCACGATGCCGGCCTTCTCCACCCGGAACTCGACGGACCCGCCTTTGGCGCCCTTGACCGCGCCGGTTACGTCCATTGTCACCGTGCCGACCTTGGGGTTCGGCATCATGCCGCGTGGGCCGAGAACCTTGCCGAGGCGGCCGACCAGCGGCATGAGGTCGGGGGTCGCAATGCAGCGGTCGAAGTCGATATTGCCGTTCTGCACGCGCTCGACGAGATCCTCCGCGCCCACCACGTCGGCGCCGGCGGCGCGCGCCTCGTCGGCCTTCGCACCGCGCGCGAAGACGGCCACCCGCATGCTGCGGCCGGAGCCGTTCGGCAGGTTGACAATGCCGCGCACCATCTGATCGGCATGACGCGGATCGACGCCGAGGTTCATTGCCACTTCGATCGTCTCGTCGAACTTGGCCTTCGCCCGGTCCTTGATCATCTTTACCGCCTCTTCGAGCGGGTAGAGCTTGGTGCGGTCGACGCCTTCGCGGACGGTACGGATACGTTTTCCGAGAGTTGTCATGACGATCACTCCGCGACCTCGATGCCCATCGAGCGGGCGGAACCTTCCACCATGCGCATGGCGGCCTCGATCGTATCGCAGTTCAAGTCCTTCATCTTCTTCTCGGCGATTTCCTTGACCTGCGCCTTGGTCACGCTGCCGGCGCGGTCGCGGCCTGGGGTCCGCGATCCGCTCTCGAGCTTGGCCGCCTTCTTGATGAAATAGGACACCGGCGGCGTGCGCATCTCGAAGGTGAACGAGCGGTCCTGATAGACCGTGATGACGACCGGGATGGGCGATCCCTTTTCCATGTTCTGGGTCTGCGCGTTGAACTGCTTGCAGAACTCCATGATCGCAAGCCCGCGCTGCCCGAGGGCCGGCCCGATCGGCGGCGACGGATTGGCCGACCCGGCGGGCACCTGCAGTTTGATGTAACCGGTGATTTTCTTTGCCATCAATCAACTCCTGTCATTGGCCGCGATCGGCCGGTTCAGGGTCCGTGGTTCGGATTCCCGGCGATTGGCAGCCGCCGTCACCTCCCACGCTGGAAAAGGCGAATAGCGAAGTCGCGAATGGCGAATAGAGGCCCCCCGCTCTTCTCTCGCTACTCGCTACTCGCTACTCGCTACTCGCTACTCGCTACTCGCTACTCGCTACTCGCTACTCTATCGCTACTCGCTACTCGCTACTCACAGCTTTTCCACCTGCCCCATTTCGAGCTCTACCCGCGTCGGCCGGCCGAAGATGGAGACGGCGACCTTGAGGCGCGAGCGCCCGTCATCGACCTCTTCCACCACGCCATTGAAGGAGGCGAACGGTCCCTCGGATACCCGTACTTGCTCTCCGACCTCGAAGGAGACCGACGGCTTCGGCCGCTCGATACCCTCCTGCACCTGGTGCAGGATGCGCGCAGCCTCGGCATCCGCGATCGGCTTGGGCTTGTTGTCGGCGCCGAGGAATCCGGTGACCTTCGGCGTGTTCTTGATGAGGTGGTAGGCCTCGTCGGTCAGATCCATTTTCACCAGCACATAGCCGGGAAAGAACTTGCGCTCGGCATCGACCTTCTGGCCGCGGCGCACCTCCACGACCTTTTCGGTCGGCACCATCACCTCCTCGAACAAATGCTCGAGATGGCGCTGCTTGGCCTGCTCACGAATCGAATCGGCGACCTTGCGCTCGAAATTCGAATAGGCCTGGACGATGTACCAATGCTTCTCCGCCATCCCGCGGGCTCCCTTCAACCGCCGATGCCGAGAATGAAGGTCACGACCATACGCATGACCTGGTCCGCCAGCAGGAAGAACACGGCGGCGACCGCGACCATCACGAACACCATGGCGGTGGTGATGGCGGTCTCGCGCCGAGTTCGGCCACGTGACCTTCTGGGCCTCGGCGCGGACTTCCTGCAGGAACTTGAACGGACTGATCTTCGCCATAGCCTACCTTGCCGCGGTCTCGGGCGTGCGGCGATAACCCACTGACTTTCAAGACTTTGCGACCGAGCCAGGACCTACGCTTGCCGAGCGGACTACGCCTGGCAGGAGTGGAGGGACTTCGAACCCCCAACCCCCGGTTTTGGAGACCGGTGCTCTAGCCATTGAGCTACACTCCTCCGGAAGCGCTTGCGGCGGCCCCGAGGCCCGCCGCTGGGGTTGTAAATGCATGAACGGGGCTGCGTTTGCAAGCCGGAAGACGGCAGCCGGCGCGACGAATAGGCGAAACCGCTGACCATGAGCAGCGCCGTCGTCCCGCGCCGCGCGCCATTCGCCACCGGCTGCCCGCCATTCGCGACCTCCGTCCTGCGTCCTGCCTTGTCTGCGTTACTCGGTGATGCTCACGACCACGCCGGCGCCCACCGTCTTGCCGCCCTCGCGGATCGCGAAGCGCTGCTTCTCCTCCATCGCGATCGGCGTGATCAGCTCGACGTCCATGGTCGCGTTGTCCCCGGGCATGATCATCTCCGTGCCCGCAGGCAGCGTGCATTGCCCGGTCACGTCCGTGGTGCGGAAGTAAAACTGCGGACGGTAATTGTTGAAGAACGGCGTGTGCCGCCCGCCCTCCTCCTTGGTCAGGATATACGCCTCCGCCTTGAACTTCTTGTGCGGCTTCACCGAACCCGGCTTGCACAGAACCTGCCCGCGCTCCACCGCGTCCTTGTCGATCCCCCGCAGCAGGCAGCCCACATTGTCCCCCGCAACCCCCTCGTCCAATAGCTTGCGGAACATCTCCACACCCGTCACCACAGACTTCTGCGTGTCCCGAAGCCCCACGATCTCCACTTCCTCCCCGACCTTGATCTTGCCGCGCTCGATCCGCCCGGTCACCACCGTCCCGCGGCCCGAAATCGAGAACACGTCCTCGATCGGCATCAAAAACGGCTGGTCGATCGGACGCTCGGGCAGCGGCACATAGGTGTCCAGCGCCTCGTACAGCTTCAGGATCGCCTCGTCCGCCGTCTCGCCCTTCTCGCCGTTGAGCGCCTTGATCGCCGAGCCGCGAATGACCGGAGCCTTGTCGCCGGGAAACTGGTACTTGGTCAAAAGCTCCCGCACCTCAAGCTCAACCAGGTCGAGCAACTCAGGGTCGTCAACCACGTCGACCTTGTTGAGGAACACCACGATGTACGGAACCCCAACCTGCCGCGCCAAAAGAATGTGCTCGCGCGTCTGCGGCATCGGGCCGTCCGCCGCCGACACCACCAGGATCGCCCCGTCCATCTGCGCCGCACCCGTGATCATGTTCTTCACGTAGTCGGCATGCCCCGGGCAGTCGACATGCGCGTAGTGCCGCTTCGCCGTCGCGTATTCAACGTGGCTCGTCGCAATCGTCAAAATCTTGGTCGGATCACGCCGCCCCTGGCTCTCCGACGCCTTCGCAACCTGATCGTACGACACGAAGTTCGACGTCCAACCCTTGTCCGCCGAAACCTTCGTCAACGCCGCTGTCAACGTCGTCTTGCCATGGTCCACGTGACCAATCGTCCCAACATTGCAATGCGGCTTCGTACGCTCGAATTTCTGCTTGGCCATTTGCTGTTCTCTGTTCCTCTAGGTCCTGCGGCACCGGCGCGGCCCCGTTCGGTCGTGGCCGGCGCCGCGCTCTTAAATAGGATTGACCCTCCCGTAAATAGGAATGGCCGCCCGCCATTCCAGATCCGGGCCCCCAGGAGATGGCGGGCGGGCGACGATCGCCCCGCGCCCGAAGCTACTTGGCCGCCGGCTTCCTTTCGCCGGCGGCCTTCTGCGCGGCTTGAAGTTGCTCCACGCTCTTCTGGAGGTTCGCCGCAAGGCTCTTGAGTGCGGCAACCTCGCTTTTGAGCGCGACGATCTCGGCGCCGGCCGCGCTCAGCCGTTGCCGCGCATCCAGCGCATTCTTCGTCACGAGCTGATGCAGGAAGTGTACGTTGCTCTGGAGGCACCCTGTCCGCTTGTCCAGCCCGCTGGTTTTCGTGCAGTCCTCTATTCCCGCAATATCCTGCGCTTGCGCGGCATCGACCCCGACGACGATCAGGCTCAAGCCCAGCACCGCGATTCGGACCATGTTGCTCCTCGCTGTCCCGCTCTTTCCGTCCCCGATCATCCTGGGATCGCAAGCTCGACCAAAGACGTGACCGGATCGAGCCACCAATCGGCTTGCCGTCGTTGGTCGAAACGTGGCTGTGGTGGCGCGTCCTAAGCGACCGATCGCCGGAAACGATCCGGCAGCACTGACGGTCCGTTCGTACAGGTATCAGCCTGAGGATTTGGAGCGGGTGAAGGGAATCGAACCCTCGTCATCAGCTTGGAAGGCTGTTGCTCTACCATTGAGCTACACCCGCGCCGCGGACAGTGATCAGAAGTCGGCAATCAGGTCGGTCGGATCATCCCGTCGCTGGCCTCTGCCTCCTGGCTGGTGGGGGAGGTAGGACTCGAACCTACGAAGGCGTCAGCCAGCGGATTTACAGTCCGCCCCCTTTGCCGCTCGGGACACTCCCCCGCCGTCGCACGCTGCATCCTAACGGATACATATAGTGCCAGCAGGGCCGGTTTATGGGGAGCCCATGGCATGGTGTCAACCACGCGACGTCGCATCGCCGGCTCCCGCCGGACGGACAAGCGCACGCCCATCCTTTGCGATTTGACTGGCGGGCGCCGGACTGGCGATAGAGGAGGGCCATGCCTCGCTCCGGCCCGCCCTCGCCTGATACCCGCCACTTGCGCAAGCGCACCCGCCCGCACAGGGCGGAGCACCGGCGCCTCGCTAGCGGCGACGAGGCGCGGCGTCCGAACGCCGGCGCAGCGATCCTGTACGGCTGGCACACGGTAAAGGCGGCGCTGGAAAATCCGACGCGGCGTATCCGACGCCTTTATGCCACCGAGAACGCCGCCCGTCGCTTGGCCGGAGAAGGCATCGCGCCGGACGTGGAACCGGAAGTCGTGCGCCCCGACGCGATCGCCCGCCGGCTCGGCCCGGACGCCGTTCACAACGGACTCTTGGCCGAAGCCGACCCCCTGCCCTCGCCCGAGCTCGAGGAGATCGAACCCGCAGGCATTGTGCTCGTGCTCGATCAGGTCACCGATCCGCACAATGTGGGCGCGATCCTGCGCACGGCGGCGGGCTTCGCGGTCGCTGCCGTGGTCACCACGGCGCGCCACAGCCCGGAAGCGACCGGCGTCTTGGCCAAGGCCGCCTCCGGCGCGCTGGAATGCGTGCCGATGGTGACGGTGCAAAACCTCGCGCGCGCGCTCGAGACGCTGCGCGAGCGCGGATACCGCATCGTCGGCCTCGACAGCAGCGGGGACGTCGACCTCGCCGAGGCGGGGCTGCACACGCCGCTCGCGCTGGTGCTGGGCGCGGAGGGCAAGGGGCTGCGGCAATTGACGCGGGCGACCTGCGATCAGCTCGCCCGGCTCGACCTCCCCGGCCGAGTCGAAGAGTCTCAACGTCTCGAACGCCGCGGCGTTGGCGCTCTTTGTCGCGACCAGGCGGGCAACCTGAAGGCGCGGACGTAAGGGCGACCGCGTCGGCGACCGCAGAAGCGATCGGGTGCTAATCCGCGCCCAAGGCGGCCGCCACGGCCGTGGCGTCCAGCTGCCGGGTGAACTCGTCGTGGATGTTGCACAGCGTCACCTTGAGATAGTTGCGGATGGTCGGGAAGTCGCGCCCGCGCAGCTTCTCGTGGATCGGCATGAGATTGAAATAGGTCTCCGCCCAGGGCTCGCAGATGTCGAAGGCGCGCTTGGGCGGGTGCAGGCCGATGAGCTGCAGGCGGCGCACCAGCTCCACGCGCGCCTCGTTCCAGACCTGCGCACCGAGCGCCGCCGGCACCGGATAGCGGTCGAATACCGACAGGACCACTGCACTGAGCGCGTCGAGTTGCCGGTTGCGGTCGGCGCCATGGGGCCGCAGCACGCCCTCCACCAGCTCGGCGACCATCGCAAGCCCCAGCGGGTAAGCCCGCCAGCGTGAGTGCTCGACCGCCTCCTGGAAGCCCGGCTCGGCAAACAGCACCTTGGCGTAGTGGCCGGCGCGGGCGCGGGAATACTCGTAAATCCCCTTTTGCACGAGGAATGCCGATTGCCGGTCGATGAACTCGGCCAGCGCTTGCCTATCGCTGATCGGCGGGCGACGGCGGAACAGCTCGAACAACCGCAACGATCCCTCCCGAATGGGCCGCAGCCTGGTCCCGGCACCGCGGTGCACGCCTCGGCAGCGTAGCAACTTCAACGGCTAAGGGCGGTATCCTAGTCCGAAAGTCTTATAAGGGCGGCGCCCGTTGCAATGGTACGCTTCGCCCGCGTCGGAGACTCGGCCTTAAGACCGCACTCCGCCAGTGGCAATGGGGGCTGCCGCATCAGCCAATCGACGGCGCCCCTTAGATGGAGCTTCACGCCGGCTCCCCTTGTCCGGGGCCGGTCCATGATGACAAGGGAGGGTTACCGGCCCATGGCTCAGCCCAATCCAGGCAACGACGAGGCGCACTGGAAGAAGACCACCAACCTGATGCTCATACATCTCGGGGTCTGGGTCTTCTTCGGCTACATCGTCCAGATGTTCGTCGTCCCGCTTAACAAGATCACCATCCCCGTCCTCGAATTCCCGCTCGGCTTCTACATGGCCGCCCAGGGCTCGCTGATCGTGTTCGTGGTCCAGCTCTTCCTGTTCGCGAAGCAGCAGGATCGAATCGACCGCGAGTTCGGCGTTGCCGAAGACGACTGAGGGAGGATCGGACCATGGCTACTCAGGCCCCTGCCGCCAGTTCGGATTTCATCAAGAATCTCGGACGGATGTACGGCACCTATACCGGCGGCTTCATCGGCTTCGTCATCCTGCTCGCAATTCTCGAGCAGGTCGGCGTCCCGAACAAGATTCTCGGCTATCTGTTCGTCGGCTTCACGATCGCGGTCTACGCCGTGATCGGTGTGATGAGCCGCACGGCGCAGATTTCGGAATATTACGTGGCCGGCCGGCGCGTGCCGGCCTTCTACAACGGCATGGCGACCGGCGCCGACTGGATGTCGGCGGCCTCCTTCGTCGGCATGGCCGGCACGCTGTTCCTGCTCGGCTACGACGGCCTCACCTGGGTGCTGGGCTGGACCGGCGGCTACGTGCTGGTGTCGATCCTGATTGGCCCTTATCTGCGCAAGTTCGGCGCCTATACCGTGCCCGACTTCATGTCGTTCCGGTTCGGCGGCAACTTCGCGCGCTTCATCGCGGTGGTCGTGCTGGTCTGCTGCTCCTTCACCTACGTGACGGCGCAGGTCTACGGCACGGGCATCATCGCCTCGCGCTTCCTCGGCATGCCGTTCGAAATCGCGGTGTTCGCCGGGCTCGCCGGGATTCTGCTCTGCTCGATGCTGGGCGGCATGCGCGCGGTCACCTGGACGCAGATCGCACAATATATCGTGCTGATCATCGCCTACCTCACGCCGATCGTGATCCTGTCCACCAAGCATTACGGCATTCCGATCCCGGAGCTCACCTACGGGCGGGCGATCGCGGAAATCACGGCGCGCGAACATCAGATGATAGAGGCCGGGCTGGCGACGGCGGCGGCGCTCAAGCCGCACATCCAGCCGTTCATCAACTACAGCGCGCTCAATTTCTTCGCGATCATGTTCTGCATGATGGTCGGCACCGCCTCGCTGCCGCATATCTTGATGCGGTACTTCACCACCCCGACGGTGCGCGAGGCGCGCCAGTCGGTGGCGTGGTCGCTGCTGTTCATCTTCCTGCTCTACTTCTCGGCGCCGGCCTACGCGGCGTTCTCCAAGCTCGAGGTCTATACCAACATCATCGGCCGCAACCTCGACGCTGTCCGGCCCTGGCTGTTCACGTGGGGCGAACTGGGCCTGATTCAGATCTGCGGCAAGAATGCCGTCAACCATGACGCCATTATCGCCGCCTGCCAGGCGATCGCCGGCCATCCCGGCGTCGTCCGCCTGCAGGACTTCGTCATCAACACCGACGTGATCGTGCTTTCCACGCCGGAGATCGCCGGCCTTCCATATGTGATCTCGGGCCTGGTCGCCGCCGGCGGCCTCGCCGCGGCGCTCTCCACCGCCGACGGACTCCTGCTCGCCATCGCCAACGCGCTCAGCCACGACATCTACTACAAGATGCTCGATCCGAACGCGCCGACCATCCGTCGGCTGACCGTGGCGCGCTCGCTCTTGTTCGTTGTCGCGGTGTGCGCGGCCTATCTCGCCTCCACCAAGCCGGGCGACATCCTGGCCATGGTGGGGTGGGCGTTCTCCCTCGCCATGGCCGGCAACTTCCCGGCACTGGTCATGGGTATCTGGTGGAAACGCACGACCGCGACCGGCGCAGTGTGCGGGATGATCGCGGGCTTCGGCCTCTGCATCTTCTATCTGCTCACGACGCGCTATTTCCCCGGCTTTGGCGTGAAGTATTTCGGCATGACCTCGTTGCTCAATGCCGCCACCGGCGCACCGCTGGTCCCGGATCTTGCCAAGGCGATGGCTGCCCCCAACGCCATGGAGGTCTGGCCGACGCTCGCGCATCCGCTGGCCAACAAGGTCGGCTGGTTCGACCTGAACAACATCGCCTGCGGACTTTTGGGAACGCCGCTCGGCTTCCTGGTGATCTACGTGGTCAGCCTGCTCGGCAAGGAGCCGTCGAGGGAAATGCAGGCCTATGTCGACGAGATCCGCAAGCCGCGCGGGCGCACGATCCTCGAAGAAAAGACCTGACCGGCCGCCGAGCCGGTTCGCGAGCGGGGCCCTGTCGGGCCCCGCTTCTTTTGTGCGCGGGCGGGCGGCCTCCCTTGCCGCCGCGGGCGGCGCCAGCCATCCTCGAACGTGATCGGAAAGCAGCACCCATGGGCGCCTCGTATCCTATCCTGAGCTATTGGTACTTCCACCTGCCGAACTTCGTCCTGGCAGCGCTGATGTACACGCTGCTCGGCCGCGTGCTGCTCGGGCTGGTCGTCGCGCCGGAGTCCTCGAACTACATCTGGCGGTTCTTCTGCCATCTCACCGATCCGTTCATTGCGGTGATCGCCCCGGTGACGCCGAAAGCTGCCACACCGGTGGTCGTCTGGCTGTTCGGGGTCGTCTGGCTGTTCTGGCTGCGCGTCGGCCTGCTCTATTTGTTCCTGCTGCTCGGCGCGGTGCCGCGCACGAACTGAACGCGCCATGGATCGCACGCTCTATTATATCGGCATCGCCTTTTTCGGGATGGTCAACGGGCTGTTCAACCAGACCTGGCTGCTGTTCGCGCTCATTCACGCGCAGATTCTTTCCCCGGCGCTTTTGTTCGGCAGCGTGGGGCTGACCCTGATGTTCGCCTCGCTGATGGTCTCGACCGCGACCATCATCCTCGCCGGCATTCCCGCCGCCATCTACGAGCGCGTGGTCGGGGCGAAGGAGGATTCGACCGGTGTTTCGTTGTGGATCTGGCTCGCCGGCACCGGCCTGCTCGCGTTGCCGGCGATGGGCAATTTCTTCAACGTCCGGCTTTGACCTGCCCTTGCAGCTTTGCTGCAATCCCGCCTCCGGACACTTGCTTGTGATGGCATTGCCGGCGGATTCGCGGCAAGATCACCCCCGCCGGACCCGTTTCCCTCCACGGGGGCGATATGGAACATATGCGAGAGGTTGCCTTTGCGACCGTGCTGCGCGCCTGCTCGTTCGGCTCGCTCGCCATCTTCTGCGTCATGATCGGCTTGTCCTTCGAGCCGCGCGCCGCCTTCCAGGCCGGCGGATTTCTCACCACGCTGATGGCCGCGATCCTGATCTTCAAGGCACGCGAGGCCCTGACCAAGAACTATCGCAGGACGGAGATGTGGCTCTACCTGCCGAAAGAGGTCCGGCCGCCGGAGGCCTACGCGCAATGGGCCAGCGCCACCGTGCTGCGCGAGACCTATCTCACATTCGCGAAATGGACGTCGGCAATCGCCGTCGCGCTGTGGGCCTTGGCGCTGGCCTTTTCGCTGATCGGGACGCGATAGGCGCGGCGTCGGGCCGCCCGCACGTTCGGCGCGGGTGGACCCCGAGCCGCGATACGATGGCGCTCGGCGTCGGCGTGCTGGGGCGCGTTGCGCAAAAATTCGAAGCCCCGGCGAACTCGCGTTGCCGGGGCTTCTTCATGTCGCGTATCGCAGGGGGGCTGGGAGGGACGCGACACTGCCCGTTATCTAGGAAACGTCGCGCGCGAAACAAGAACGTCGGGAGAGCAAAAAAAAGCGGCGCGATCGTCATCCCACGGGTGCCGGCAACCCGCGTCTCGGGGTATGAATCGACTATCCGCTCCCTCCCTTGCTCGCGCGAGGGCGTCAACGAGGTGCAAGCCATGGCTCAAACCATCCGCGAGAAGGCCAGGATCCGCCAGAACCGCGAAGAGGATCGCTCGAGCGAGGACGACATCGCGCGGTCGCGTCTCGGTCCGCGCGGTCAAAAAGACGTGCCGGACAGCGCCACCATGACGGAGGAAAGCAAGCTGCAAAACCCACCCCCGGTCGATCCCGGACACACGGCGTGATGCGCGCGCAGGCCACTCGGCTCGGCCTGCGGCGACCCGACATCGGCCGGCGCAGTGCCCGTCAAGACAAAGGCCCCGCCGAGGCGGGGCTCAAGTCTTCAGGGAACGAACGAGCTCAGAGGGTCTTGGAGCCCGCTCCGGACGATCAAACGCACGGACGCGCCGGCGGTTCCACGCCGACCGAAAACATTCAGCCGTGCGCCCTGCCAACCGCGCGAAAGATGCGTGCCGCGCCTAGCGGTGAAAGCCGTACACCCTGCGGGCCGACCACCAGCTCCTACCGGATGAACGTTCCGTTGCGTAGTTCGGCGACCGCCTGCTGAAGTTCCGACTGGGTGTTCATCACGATCGGGCCGTACCAGGCGACCGGTTCCTCGATCGGCTTGCCCGAGACCAGCAGGAACCTGACGCCGTCTTCGCCGGCCTGGACCGTGACTTCGTCCCCGCTGTCGAACAGCACGAGCGAGCGGTTGCCGGTGCGCTCGCGGACCAACACTGCTCCCGCCCGGTCCTCCTTCTCGGTGAGAACACCCAAGGGCTGCGATGCATCCCGAAACGTTCCCGAGCCCTCGAAGACATAGGCGAAGGCGTGCCGCCCGAGCTCGACCGCGAAGGTCTTGCGCCGACCCGGCGGCACAGAGATGTCGAGGTAGCGCGGGTCGGCCGCCACCCCGTCCACGGGACCGCGCTTTCCCCCGAACTCTCCGCAAATCACCCGAACGCGGGTGCCGTCGTCATCGACGACCTCCGCGATCTCGCCGGCCGGAATGTCCTGATAGCGCGGCGCGGTCATCTTGAGCGAGGAAGGCAGGTTGGCCCAGAGCTGGAACCCATGCATGCGCCCGTTCGGGTCGCCTTGCGGCATTTCCTGATGCAGGATTCCGCGGCCGGCGGTCATCCACTGCACGTCGCCGGCGCCGAGCTTCCCGCGATTTCCCAAGCTGTCGCCGTGCTCCACCGTTCCCGCCAGGACATAGGTGATGGTCTCGATGCCGCGATGCGGATGCCACGGAAATCCGGCGCGATAATCCTCGGGACGCTCGTTGCGGAAATCGTCGAGCAGCAGGAACGGATCAAACTCGGCGGTATCTCCGAAGCCGAAGGCCCGGCGCAGCTTCACGCCGGCTCCTTCCATGGTCGGCTGTGACTCGACAATCCGCTTGATCGGTCGGACGGACATGATGCCTCGCAGGCTTTGCTGATCGCGAAGCCTTATCTAGGTATCGCCGGCGACGCCGTCGAGAGCAGGCCCGCCTGCCGCGTGCGATGCCGCAGCCGCCGAGCGCGCATGCGGCCGCCCAGCAGTCCCGGAAGATCCGCATCGTTCAGTCGCGATGAGCGCGCGGCGCCGCTGGCAAGGCCGGCGATCGGTGCCGGGTGAGAGATTTGAACTCCCGACCAACGGTTTACAAAACCGCTGCTCTACCGCTGAGCTAACCCGGCGTACCAAAGCTTGATGACTCGAAGACGCGCTGATTGCTGGCGCTTTGCTACCGATTCGGCCTGCGAATTGCAATTCGCGCAACCGGAGGACCGCGAAATCGCTCGGCGCCATCGATTGCAGAGCGTGCAATTGGAAATCGCGTTTGCCGCTGGCCTCGCCATGGCCGCCGGCATGGCTCTGAAGTGCAGGGTGCCAGCGCGATCCTCGTGCGCTGGAGTAATACACTCCTACCAGAGTGTTACGAACGACTGCATCGCTTGCAGGATGAGCTCGGACGTGGCGATGAGCCCAAATGCAACAACAAGGGAGAAATGGATCATGTTGCGCCCCCACTCGTAAGCCCGCCCCAGCTGCTAGCGATCATTCGCGACCAAAATCCGGCGCGCTTGTTGCCGCTCGGCCACAGCAGGAAAAAATCGGAAGCCCGCCCAAGGGCCCGAGATTCCCGTCGATCAAGGAGGGGGCTTTGCGGAGCCGGACTGGCAGGGGCGTTCCACGGCACGAGTCGCTCCGGCCATTGCGCCCCATCTTGCAGAGGAGGCCGCGACGGCACATGCTTGCCCCGCCGCGCGGCGCTGCCGGCGGGATCGAACCTCGAGAATGACCGTGGACGGGTCGAAAACGCATGCGAACAGCAAGTATCGCGGCCCTGATCGCATTTTCGCTCTGCCTGGCGAGCTGCGGCGAAGGCAGCCCCGGGCCGACGGGCGCCGCGGGACCGCCCGGTCCACCCGGGGAAAAGGGCGCGGCAGGCCCTGCGGGACCGCCGGGTCCGCAGGGACCGAAGGGCGATCCTGGTCCTCCCGGAGCTGCCGGCCCGCCGGGGCCCGCTGCCGCAGCCGCCGCCAGTTCAATGCGGGTGATGCGCGTCAGCTGCGAGACCGGTCCGTGCGCGGCGGCCTGCGAAGATGATGAAGTGCTGGTGACGGCCTATTGCGGTCCCCGCAGAAGCCCGGTGAGCCTCGTCAACGAAAGATCGGTGTCTTGCCCGGCGCGGCGAGCCGCGACCAGCCCACTGGTGGCTGTGTGCACGAAGATCCAGTCGCAATGACGATCGCGGCGGCCGCGAAGACGGCCTGATCGCGAGGGAGAGATCAGTCGGGCCAGCCCGAGTGCCAATGGCGCATCATCTCTCCCTGAATGAAGGGATCGGGATCCTGGCCGTATGTCTTGTTGCCCGAGCGGACGTCGTTCGGCCCCGCAGCGTCACGCGCCGCCGGCGCCGAATGTTTCGGCCCGGCATGAGCCGACTGGATTGCGATCAGCGTCGCGATTGCCGCCGACGCGGCCAGAAGCTTGGGAACACGCGTCTTCATGACAAACCTCCATGTTTGCACGACCGAAAGGATGCCGGACCATCAGGGGAAGCACGGCAACGCCATCATCGCACCTGCACGGCTGCCCGCTTGTGAACCGCATCACAGGCGGGCGGGACGTGGCGACGTGCGCGAACCGGGCGGGAATCTCGCGCCTGGGCCCGAGAGGCGGATGCTTGCTGCTGTGAAAAATGCTGCTGTGAAAAAAATCGGCGCGCCGATCAGCGACCGCCCTCGATCCCGGGATAGTTCTGGGTCTTGAGCAGGCTGGCGAGATGCGCCGCGTTCGACGCCAGCATCGGCGTCCACGCGGCCACGGCCTTCGGAGCGTGCGAAAACTCCTTGTATTCCTTCTCGCCCATCCCCTCGCCGACCCAATAGGTCACGCCGCTCGCCGGAATGGTGAAGCCGACTTCGGTGAGCGCCTGGAACAGCTCGGCCGCCGTGTGATGGGCGCCGTCCTCGTTGCCGACGACGACCACCAGGGCGACTTTGCCATTAGGGCGGCATGCGTGCCCGCCCGTCGGTCTCGTCGAGGAATGCATCCATGCGCTCGAGCACTCGCTTGGCGACGCTCGACGACCCGCTACTGTTTGGGAATGCCGGCGCGCTCGATGACCGCCGCCCACTTGGCGATGTCGGCCTTGAGCCGGTCCTTCAGCTCTGCCGGCGTGCTGGCCTTGGCCTCGATCCCCAGATCGGCGTAACGCTGCTTCACGTCGGGGATCGCCACGATCTCACGGACCGCCTTGTTCAACAGATCGATGATCGGCGCCGGCGTGCCGACCGGCGCGAACAGCCCGTTCCACGATGTCACCTCGTATCCCGGCACGCCCGCTTCCGCGACCGTGGGCACGTCGGCCAAGAACGGCGAGCGCTGAGGCCCGGTCGTGGCGACCGCGCGCATTTTCCTGTCCTGCAGTGTCGGTTTCATCGCGGCGTAGAAGTCGACCATCAGTTGCACGTCGTTGCGCAGCAGCGCCACGATCACGTCGGGCGTGCCGCGATACGGGATGATCTGGAAGTTGAGCCCGGCGGACGACTTGAGCAGCTCGGCGGCAAGGTTTTGCGTGCCGCCGACGGTGATGGTGCCGACATTGAGCTTGCCCGGTTGCGCGCGCGCCGCCTTGATGACGTCAGCCAGCGTCTTGATCTCGGAATCGGCGTTGGTGGCGAACACCAGGTCGAAGGCGCCGATGGTGGAGATGGTGGCGAAGTCCTTCACCGGATCGAACGGCAGCGCCTTGTAGATGGCCGCGCTGATCGCGGTGCCGTTGGTGACCAGGCCGAGCGTGTAGCCGTCGGGCGCCTGCGAGAGCACGGCGCGCGCCGCCGCGATGCCGCCCGGCCCGGGCTGATTTTCCACCACGAAGCGTTGTCCGAGCTTGTCGCCGAGCTTCTCGGCGGCCAGCCGCGACGTAATGTCGGCGACCCCCGCCGCGCCGAACGGCAGGATGAAGCGGACGGGGCGGCTGGGATAGTTCGGTAGTGCACGCGTCGATGCCGGGAAGATTCCCGCCGCCGCCGCGGCGGCGAGAGTTCGTCGAAAACTGCCGTCGCGTGATGCGTTTCTTGATCATGTCCGCCTTTTCGGTTGCGCGCGCTCGGGCGTTGGCCCGCCGCAGCGGCGATCCCTCGCTGCGGCCTCGGATGAAGCACGGCCGCGCGCCGGACGCAACACCGTCCAATGTTGTGTCTTCCCACCGGCGAGTCGGGCTCAATGTCGTTCCGGCGCACCGGCCACGATCTCCCATTTAGCCGAGATCGCCAGCCCGGAACGACGAATGCTCACACCTTCTCCTCGATCACGCTGGCGCGCACGTCGTCCTCGATCAACCGCCAGATGTGATCGACGTAGCGCACGAATTCGGCCGTGCGCTTGATGGCGAGCATACGCGGACGCGGCAGCTCGATCGCGACGCTCTCGCGCAAGCGGCCGGGACGGCGGGCGAAGACGAGAACGCGGTCGGAGAGAAACACCGCCTCGTCGATCTGGTGGGTGACGAATAGCACGGTCTTGCGTCCCTCCTCCCAGATGCGCATCAGCTCGGTCTGCATGATTTCGCGGGTCTGCGCGTCGAGCGAGGAGAACGGCTCGTCCATCAACAGGATTTCCGGGTCGATGGCGAGCGCACGCGCGAGGTTGACGCGCTGGCGCATGCCGCCCGACAGCTGGCGCGGATGGTAGTGCTCGAAACCTTCGAGCCCGACAAGCTTGAGGAGCTCCATCGTTCGCTGCCGCTCGGCCGGACCGACCCGGCCGGCGATCTCGCGCCCGATGACCGCGTTCGCGAATACAGTGCGCCAGGGCAGCAGACTATCGGTCTGGAACACGAAGCCGCGGTCGCCGCCCGGGCGATGCACCGCGCGGCCGTCGAGCAGCACCTCGCCGGAGCTCGCCGGCTCGAGTCCCGCCACGATGCGCAGGAACGTGGTCTTTCCACAGCCGGAGGGACCGACCACCGAGATGAACTCTCCGTGTAGGACCGAAAGATCGATCCCCTGCAGCGCGTGCAGATCGCCGAAGGTTTTTCCGAGATTGCGGATTTGCAGCTTCGGCGCCACGTCCAGGTCTAGTCCTTCGTCCAGGGCACGAGCCGGTTCTCGAGCCAGCCGAAGCCGGCGGTGAGCACGATTCCGGCAGCCGCAAGCACGACAACACCGGCGAACAGGTCCGGCATGTTGAAGGTATCCGCCAACTCAGCGATCAGGCGACCGAGCCCCGCGCGCGATCCGAACAGCTCCGCCACCACGACCCCGATCAGGCCGCGCCCGATGCCGAGCTTGAGCCCGGCGAGGATGAAGGGCACGGCCGACGGCAGCGAGACCTTGAAGAAGATCTGCCGCGGCGACGCGCCGAATGAGCGCAGCATCTCGACGAGCCGCTCGCTGGTCGTGCGCAGTCCCGCTTCGGTATTGATGGTGACCGGAAACAGCACCAGGAAGATGACCACCAGCACCTTCGACCAGATGCCGATTCCGAGCCAGAGAATGAACAATGGAGCAAGCGCAATGGTCGGCGTGGCGTAGAGGCCGGAGATCCACGGCTGCAATACGCGCTTCATGGTTGCGCTCTCCGCCATGGCGAAGCCGACGATCACGCCCAGGATGCTGGCGATCACGTAGCCGAGCGCGAACTCGACCGCGCTTATCGACAGGTGCCGCCACAGCTCGCCGCTTTTCGCGAGCGCCACGATTGCCGCGAAGATCTGCGAGGGGGCGGCGAGAAACAGCGGAATTGACCACGAAGAAGCGGCTGATCAGCTCCCACAGCAACAGCCCGCCGACGACGGAAAGAAGGCCCGCCAAATGGACGCGGGGCAATCCGAGCGGCAGACCTGCCTGCGGACCTGCCGACCGTTGCACCGCCCGCGCCCCGGTGCCAGTCAAAGCCATGGCGTCCTCCTGCGACTTGGGACGCGTTCGGCCGCGCAAGGCGCCTCAAGAGAACGCGCGGCAGCGGTTTTTGGCTGCACCGCCGCTCTAATCCTTCAGCTCGGCGACGCCCAGCAGCACGAAGCGCTCGACGTCGATCGAACCTTCGACGTCGCCGAGGCTCTTGAGCGCCTGCAGCAGCGCCCCCATCTTGGCCCTCGACACCTTGCCGGTAGTTTCGAAGAACTCGTTGCGGTGAAGGAAATCGTAGGACTTGGCGACGTCGGCTTCCTTGAGCTTGCTCGCGTCGACCATGATCTTGATCGCCTCGGCGCGGTTCTGCGGGTCGGCGAACCATGCCATGCTCTTGTTGTGTACGGAGAGCACCTTGGCGAGCGTGCTCTGGTGCGAGGCCGCCCAGCTGCGGCCAACCACGGCGCCGGCGAACGGAAGCTCTCGCGCATAGTCGATGGTGAGGCCGAGATTGGTGAAGCCCGCCAACTCGGCATAGAAATTGAACGGCGGCAGCAGGATCGCGGCATCGACGGCGCCCGACTGCAGCGCCGAGAAGCGCGCCGAGGTGGCGCCCGCGAACACCGTGTCGTAGTCGCCCGGTTTCACGCCGTTGGGCCCCGCCATGCGCTCGAGATAGATGCGCGTGATGTCCTTCGGGCCACCTATCGAAATGGTCTTGCCCTTGAGATCCGCCCAATTCTTGATCGCGGGCTTGGCCAGCAGCGCATAGGGCGGCGCCTGCATCTCGATGCGCACGATGGCGATCGGCGAGCCTTTGTCGATGGCGCGGATCGGGTCGGCGAGGCCTGTCGACAGCGCCAGGTCGAGAGAGCCGCCGGTCAGCTGTTGCACCAGCGCCGCGCTCGACTGGATGAACACGAGATCAAGCTTCAAGTCCTCGGCGGCATAGTAGCCCTTGATGAGACCGATATGGATGGGCCAGTGGGTGGCCGAGACCGCCCCGACCATCCCGACGGTCACCGTTTCCGCTCTTGCTGCCGGCGCGGCGGTGATGACCGCACCGACCAGCAACGCGGCGCTCAATGATCGGCACATGCTCCACTCCTTCGTTACATCTCGTTCATTGCATCTCGGTCTGCGCGCGATAGTGCCGTGCAATCTCGGTGCCGGTCGCCCTCCACACGCCCGCGTGCCGGCAGATATAGGCGAGCGCCGCGTCGAATGCGTCGATGCGATGTGGCACGCCGGTGAGATAAGGATGCAGCGCGATCGCCATGACGCGTCCGGACTCCGCGCCTTCGCGGTAGAGCACGTCGAACTGCCGGCAGATCATTTCCCGGAATTCGTCGGCCGTTCGGTGCGCCCGCTCGAACACCGGCTTGTCGTTGATCTCGTGGCTGTACGGCACGGAGACGAGGCGCTGCCCGCCGTCCAGATTCATGAGATAAGGCTGGTCGTCGTTGGTCCAGTCGCAGACGTATTCGCAGCCTTCCCCCGCCAGCAGGTCGAGCGTGTTCCAGGTCTCCTGCAGGCCCGAGCCGAGCCAGCCGAGCGGCCGCATGCCGGTCGCCTGGGCGATGGTCGCCAGCGCCCGCTGGATGATCCCCGCCTCCTCGCCGGCCGGCGCCTCGTTGAGGCGGCGAGTATTGCTCTCGCAATGACCCATCCACTCCCAGTCCCGCTTCACGCCCTCCTCGATGATCTCGGGATGGTAGGCGCAGAGATCGCTGTTGAGCGCGACGGTGGCCCGAACGCCGTAGCGGTCGAGCACCTGCATCAGGCGGAACGCGCCCACCCGATTGCCGTAGTCGCGCGCCGACCAGGACGGGATGTCCGGTACCGGCGTGCCGGGTCCGCCCGATCCGGCCGGCACCTTCTCCATCAGCGAGAAGAACTCGATGTTGGGAATCACCCAGAGTGCGACGCGGGCACCCTCCGGCCAAGTGAGCCGCGGCCGGCGGATGATGGGCGAATAGGGAAACGGGCCGTAGTGGGAAGGCTTCATCTTAAACTCCGGCCTCAACTCGCCTTCCTGACCGCCATGCCGTCGAGATGTGCGACCACCTCGTCGACGTGCAGCACGTCCGTATATTTGTGATGCAGGTCGAACAGATTGATCTTGTGGGAGAGAATGCTGCGGTCGAAGCAGCACTCCTCCACCAGCACAACGTGGTAGCCGTAGGAATAGGCATCGACGGCGGTCGCGCGCACGCAGCCCGAGGTGCTCTCGCCGCAGATGATCAGCGTGCGCACCCCGAGCTGCGTGAGATGCGCAACGAGCGGCGTGCCGAAGAATACGCTGGCGCGCTGCTTGGTGATGACCACGTCCTGCGGCTGCGGCTTGAACTCCGGCCGGATGGCGTAATCGGCGGGATCGACCGGGGGCTTGCTGCGCTTGGTCGCCGTCACCAGGCTCGGGCGGCTCTCCGCTCGCACGTCGCCGGTGGAATAGAAGATCGGAAGGCCTGCGCCCCGCGCGGCCGCGAACAATCGCTTCGTCGGCTCGATCGCGGCGTGGGCATATTCGCCGCAGCTGTTCGGATGCGCCTTGGCGAGCTCCGCCGGCGGCCGTGGCCCACCGCGATAGACCACATCGTAGAGATCGACCGCGAGCAGGGCCGGGCTCGGCCCGACGAAGACCCTGCGCCGGTAGCAGGAATAGACCTCCAGCACGTCGGGCGTGACGACGTCTTTCCAGCAATGGTCCTCGAAATCATCGCTCATCGTTGCTGCTCCCGTTGCGAAGGGTCCCCACCACATCTGATCGCAGAGCCGGTCCGAACGAGCGTGGCGAGTCGTGGAGGTGACGGTACATGCAAGAGGTGTTCCATGCGCCCCGGCGTGTGATCAGGCCTTCCAGCTTGGGTCAACGCGGCCGCGATGTCGAGGCAGGCGGCGCCGGGCCGCATGTCTGCGTAGAGCCTTTCAGGCTGAGCCGACGCGATCTGCACAGGGCGGCTGCGCGTCCGAGGCGCCGCTCAACCATGCCCATCCGGATCGTCCTCGCGCTCCCGGTCGCTGCGATCTGAACGTTCGTGCACGGCTCTCCACGCCGCAAGCGCGGGCGAAGCTTCCTCTGCGGCGCCGAGCTGCCGGAGCACCACGCGAATGCTCGCGCCCGCGAAGCGACCGTTACCGACCTCGATGGCGGAAGGGTGGGTGCCGGCCGCGATCGCCGCAATCAGGCGCTGCTTGAGCGCAAACGAGGCCGGGTCTCCGAACCGGCGCAATATGTCCTGAAACGCCGCGTGCCGGCCGGGATCGAACGGCCGGCTACGTCCGGACGCGTCTCGGGCGGGATGGGCGGGGTAGAGGTGCGCGCAAGGAACGAACCCGTTGGGAATCGGCTCCGTCGCCGCATGGGTTCGGCGGTGTCGCAGCAGCTTGGGCAGCACGTGCGTGTGCGGCCCGTCGGGACTCCTGCCGTCGGCGGGCGGGATCGGGGCAAACACCTCGACCCGCCCGAGCCGGCTTGCGAAGACCCGGTGCGGGCCCGCGGCGAGAATCACCTGCATCGCCTCATTCCCCGGCTCGAACAACGCCCGCCCGCAGTACGGCCGGAACCGGGCGGCGACGCCCGATCGCCGACGCGGATGCAGGCGTCCACCTGCAAGGCGCCGAGGCCGAGATCGAACAGCATGCCCCGTCGATCCTGTTCGCGCAAAGCCCCGACATCCGGGCCGAGCGCGGTGAGGACGCTGCGTCCGTTCATTGCGCAGAAGGATCGCGGCAGGCACAGCGCAACACGGTGGCTCCAGCTCTCGCGCGTCGTCGTCTCCGATG
This sequence comes from uncultured Alphaproteobacteria bacterium, assembly GCA_963758945.1. Taxonomy (GTDB): domain Bacteria; phylum Pseudomonadota; class Alphaproteobacteria; order Rhizobiales; family Xanthobacteraceae; genus VAZQ01. The sequence continues at coordinate 396,745 of CAVWXY010000010.1, forward strand.
CGAACAGGCGCACGTGCTCGCAGGCCTCGATGCGAATGGCGCCGCGCGCAGTCACGGCGGCGAGACCGCCATTATCGCGCGACAGCACCACCGGTTCATCCGGGTCGCGTGCGAATTCGGCGATGGCGCCGAAAGTGCCCAGGCTCCAGCTCGTTTCATGGTCGGCCATCTGGGCGGCGAGAAACTCGACATCGCTCGAGGCGGCGTTCACGGCGTCTCTCCTTCGGATTTGCTCGACGGGCGCCAGGGCAGCAGGAAGGGTATTCCGTCGCGCTCGCCGCGAATCACCTCGACGCCGTAGGCCAGGGCGAGATGGGCATCGGTCAAGACTTGCGCGGGCGGCCCCTCCACCAGGACGCCGCCGCGGGCGAGCAAGACCAGACGGTCGCAGAAGCGCATCGCCAGTGCGAGATCATGCATCACCACGATGACCCCGCGGTCGGCGCGTGCGATCGTCCGCAGCAATTGCATCACCTGCAGCTGATGCAACGGATCGAGCGCCGCGATGGGCTCGTCCGCCAACAGGAGACTCGCTTCGACCGCGAGCGCGCGCGCCAGGAGGACCCGCATGCGTTCGCCGCCCGAAACCTGCGCCATGGTCCTCTCGCGCAGCCAGGCAATATCGGCCGCAGCCATCGCCTGCTCGATCGCGCGCCGATCGGCCGCATCCGCGCCTTGGAGCGGCCGCCGATGCGGCAGGCGTCCGAGCGCGACCAGGGCCTCGACCCGCATCGGCCAATGCACGCTGCCGCCCTGAGCCAGGTAGGCGATGCGCCGCGCGAGCTCTCGTCTGCCGATCTCGGCCGCCGTCCGGCCGGCATAGTGCACTTGCCCGCCCTCGGGGGCGCGCAGATTGGCGAGCACGCGCAGCAAGGTCGTCTTGCCCGAGCCATTGGGCCCGATGAGGCCCACCATCTCACCCGCGCGCGTCACGAGATCGACACCCTCGAACAGCGCCACCGCACCAAAGCGCACGGCGATCCCCTTGGCCTCGATCTCCATCACGATTCCTCGCGCAGCCGGTAGATCAGGCCGAACAGGAACGGCGCGCCGATGATCGCGGTGACGACCCCGAGCTTGAGCTCCGGTCGAAAGGGCACGACGCGAACGCCGATATCCGCCGCAAGCGTAAGTGCCGCGCCGCCGAGTCCGCTCACCAGCAGAAGGCGTCCCGGCCGATGCGCAACCAATGGCCGCAGCAAATGCGGAACCACGAGCCCGACAAACGCGATCGCCCCCGTCACGGCAACGGCGCTGCCGACCGCCAGCGCCGTCCCTGCGATCAGCTGCAGCCGCAGGCGACCGAGATCGAAGCCGAGGCTCTGCGCCGTGTCCTCACCGAGCGTCAATCCGTCGAGCGCGGGGCCGGACACGGCCAGCAGTCCCCACCCCAATATCATCAAGGGCAGAACCAGCCATACGTAAGGCATGCTGCGGTCGGCGAGCGAGCCCAGCAGCCAGAATACGATCTCGGTCACGGCATAGGGGTTGGGCGAGAGATTGAGGGCGAGCGCGGTCAGCGCGCCGGCAAAGCTGTTGATGGCGACACCGGCGAGGATGAGCGTCATCGTCCCGGCGCCGCGACCGGAGAGCCCGTAGAGCAAGAAGGTGGCGGCGGCCGCGCCGGCGATACCGCCGAGCGGCAGCGCCAGCGACAGCGCCCCGGCCAACCCGAAATAGAAGACCACGACGGCCCCGAATGCGGCCGCGCCGGAAACCCCGATGATGCCGGGCTCGGCCAGCGGATTGCGCAGCAGCCCCTGCATGGCGGCTCCGCTGATGCCGAGGCTGAGCCCGACGAAGCAGCCGAGCAGCGCGCGCGGCAATCGCAACTCGGTGAGCACCAGCGCCGCGAGCGTCCGCTCCCCGTTCACGAAGTCCCGCGCCGCCCGCATCAGGTCAAGCGGCGCGTAACCGATCGCCAGGGATATGCACCAGAGGACGACGACCAGCACCGATAGAGATGTCACGAGCAGACCGTATGGCGGCACCCGACCCTGTCCGACCGGCGCGGCGCGAGTCATCTGGCCGCGGCCGCGCCGCGAACCTCGCCGGCGGCGCGCATCAGCCGTTCGATGGCCTCGACGGCCGCCGGCCCGCCGCAGTTCCACAACCGTGCGGGCAGCACGACCAGGCGGATACGGTCGGCGAGCACCGCCAGCACCGGATGGCGGAGAATCTCGGTCGCGAGCGCCGGCGGCCCATCGCGGCTCGCGCTCACGATCAGAATGTCGACTGCACTCGCCACCACCCTCTCCAGGGGTATCTGCCCGTAATTGTCGATCGCAAGCTCGGCGGCAACGTTGGTGAGCCCGGCCCGCGTCATGACCTCGTCGACCAGCGTCCCTTTTCCGACGGTCGCGCCGTTGGGATTGAGCACCACTGCCCTCGGTCTTGGCGACCACGATGGCAAAGGCAGCGCGGCGAGGCTTGCGTCCATGGCGTCGACGACGCTCTCGCCCTTCTCCCGCTCGCCAATCAGCCCGGCGATGTCGCGGATCTGTTGCCGGACGTCCACCAGAGTTTTCGGCACGCCGACCTCCGCCAGGGGAGTGCCGGTTCGCTTGAGCATCGCCACCGCCGTCCGGGCCGTGTAGATGCCGGCGATGACCAGATCCGGCTGCAGCGGGATGATCTCTTCCGCGAGCCCGTGGTTGACCGGGATCGCGGCCGCCAGCTCCGCCACGTTCGAATTGCGCGGGTCGCGCGAGAGCCAGGTGACCGACGCGACGTTGCGCGGCTCGGCGAGCCGAAGGAGGAGCTCATCCACACACATGTTGAGGGAGACGATGCGTCTGGGCTTCCCGGGCGTATCGGCGGCGCCAAGGTGCGCGACCGCGGCCAGCATGGCCGCGACAGCCGAGGTAAGCACGAGGAGAACCCGACCCGCCATCATCATGCACCGTTATCGACCGGCAACCCGGATCCCGCCGTAGATGCCGAACGCGGGGCGCTCGAACCCGTCGGGTTCTGATAGTGCTGGTTGAGCGTGTTGTCGATGCGGCCCAACACCGTGGTGCATTGGTTCACGGCGTCATTGGCCGCCGCATTGACCAGCGAATAGCCCGGCGCCGTCTGCACCGAAGAATTTATGCGTGATGAGAACCTTGACCTGGTTCGAATTGGTTTGGCGCATGAACACGGAGGTCTGACCGCAGGGCACACCGCTCTGCACGACGTTGAGGTAGGGAACGTTGGCGAGCGCGTATGGCACGGTGCGTCGCTGCTCGCGCTCGATATCCGCGGCGGTGATGACAGTGACCGAGCTCGCGATATCGCGGGTCGGGGTCGGTATCGCAGTCGGGCTGTAGACGACCGGGGCGTTGGCCTCGGGAGCGGCGACGAGTGCCGGCGTAGTCGTACGCGGCGCGTGCTTGGAAGCGCAAGCTGCCGGGCGCGCGAGGGCGGTCGGGAGACGACAACCTCGGGAAGCTCGAGGTTCGGCGACGCGCTCTGCTGCGCGCGCGCAGGGGGCGGCGGAAGCAACAAACAGGCGAGAGCGATCGAAACGAGCAGGCAGCGGCGCGAGGCGGCACGATGTGCCGCAATGGCGGTGGAGAGCATGATACGAGACCTCGGGAGAAATAGAGAGAACCGCAAGCAGCCGCATGTCCAACGTTCGTGCGTGCTGGACGACACTATGCAACCTTTCTAAAGTAAGGCAGTCGCCGGGTAACCGGCGCACCGAGGCAGGCCAACTGCATTCGATGGAGGACGCCATGGGGTTCCTGACCGAGACAGAAATCGCCGAGCTGACGCCGTCCGAGTTGTTGCCGCACGCGACTCCGATCCCGACGCAAATCGTGTCGAGCGATGAATACACGCCTCCTCCGCAGAGCGAGAAGCAAAGGGAGGTCGAGGCTCGGCTGCTCGCGATGGGCGACGAGCTTGGCAAGAAGCAAGGGCTCTCGCGCCGCGAGTTTTTCCAGACCGCCGCCGGCATGGCAACGGGCTTCGTGGCGCTCAACGATACGTTCGGAGCCGTGTTCGACGTAAGCCGCGCGGAGGCGGCCAGCCCGGCCATGGCCCAGGAGCGCGCCAACGCGCTCAAGGACCAGTTCATCATGGACATGCACACGCACTTCCTGCGCGACGACACGCGGATCCAGAACTTCGTCCGCTCGCGCGAGGCGGTGGGCAAGGCCGGCTGGAACCCGGCCCTTGTCGGCAAGCCGCAGACGCTCGAAGACCTCAAATTCAACAACTACTTCAAGGAGATCTATCTCGACAGCGACACCAAGATCGCGCTCATTTCGAGCTCGCCGTCGGAGATTCCACGCGACTGGTTCCTCACCAACGAGATGATGATCGAGGCGCGCGACAGGGTGAACAAGGAAGCAGGCGCGCGCCGCATGTTCGCGCACGCGATCTTCACGCCCGGCTGGGACGGCTGGCTCGAAAATCTCGAAGGCTCGCTGCAAAGGAAGCCGGAATCGATCAAGGGCTACACCGTCGGAGACAACACCAACAAGGACCAGGCCAAACATCCCTGGCGCATGGACGACGAGAAGGTCACCTACAAGGCCTACGAGCTGTGCGTGAAATACGGCATCAAGAACGTTTGCGTGCACAAGGGCCTGTTCCCGCAGGCGACGGCCGAACGCTGGCCGCATCTTCTGGCCTATGCCAAGGTCGACGACGTGGGCAAGGCCGCAAAGGATTGGCCGCAGCTCAATTTCGTCATCTATCACGGCGGCTACCGGCACGCCGCCGGCGGCCGCGCCGAGGACGGCTGGAACGAGTTCGCGCGGACCGGACGGGTGTCGTGGGTCAGCGACCTCGCCGAGATTCCCGAGAAGTACGGCGTCACCAACGTCTACGCCGACGTCGGGCAGCTGTTCGCCCAGAGCGTCGTCGCCGAGCCCCGGCTCGGCGCCGCGCTCATGGGGATCATGGGCAAGGGCCTGGGCTACGACCGCATCGTATGGGGGACCGACGCGGTGTGGACGGGTTCGCCGCAATGGCAGATCGAGTCGTTGCGCCGCCTCGAGATTCCCGAGGACATGCAGACCAAATATGGCTTCAAGCCGGTCGGGCCGGCCGACGGCCCGATCAAGACCGCGATCTTCGGCGGCACCAACGCCAAGCTCTACAATTTCGACATCGGCAAGCGCAGCGATCTCGGCCCGAACAGAGACCGCTTCGCCCGCATGAGGGAGGAATACGAGAAGCAGGGGCCCGCGCGTTCGAATCTGCGCTACGGTTACGTGCGCGGCCCAGTCGATTGGTCCGCTTTCTCGTAACAACCGCCATGAGGCCTAGCGCTGAGAGACCTGGAGTGCGCTCACGCTCGTCTTCGCCCGCAAGAGGCGCGTGAGTGCCCCACGCACGCGCTTTGGCGCGATCCGGGCGGCGCGGTGCGTGACGAAACCCGACGTCGCGATTTATCCGGGCCCCACCCGGCCGCCGGCGTTGCGGGCGGTCGCAGCGCAGAAGCTATCCCTTCGTCGCCGGCTCGGTCTCCGCCATGAGCCAGGCGAGATAGCCCTTGTCGACGCTTTCGAGCGGCATCACCAGGATCGCCGGCGTGGTATAGCTGTGCATCTCCTTCACCGCAGCGCCGACGCGCTCGGCGAGTGTGCTGCGGGTCTTGACGATCATCACCGCTTCCTCCCCGCGTTCGACCGCGCCTTGCCACCAGTAGTGCGAGATCATGCCCGGGAAGATGTTGACGCAGGCGCACAGCCGGCGCTCGACCAGCACGCGGCCGGCCTGCTCCGCCTCGACAACCGAGGGATAGGTAATATAGACGAAGACCGCGCGCTCCATGTTCACCCGCCTCGCCGGCCGATCATGCATCGATGTTTCAGTCCATGAGCCCCGCGAACGCGAGCTTCGAGCGGATAGCCTTCGTCGCCAGCCCCATCCCGGAGGCGCAGGAGGCGCTCGAACGGCTTGCCGCCAGTTACGGCAACGTTCCCCCGCGGACCGCCGACGTCATCGTGGCGCTCGGTGGCGACGGGCTCATGCTGCAGACCCTGCACCGGTTCATGAAGACGGGCAAGCCGATCTACGGCATGCACCGCGGGACCGTCGGATTTCTCATGAACGAATATGTTCAGGACGGCCTGCCGAAGCGCCTCGCCAAGGCCCAGGTCACCGTGATCCATCCGCTGCTGATGCGCGCGCAAAATGAGGACGGCGACACATTCGAGTTCCACGCCTTCAACGACGTCTTCCTCTATCGCCAGACCTATCAGGCGGCGCGGCTGCGCATCCTCGTCGACGAGGAGGAGCGCCTTCCCGAACTGGTGGCGGACGGCGTGCTGGTCGCGACGCCCGCCGGATCGACCGCCTACAATCTTTCCGTTCAGGGTCCGATCATCCCGATCCGCGCGCCGCTGATGGCGCTGACCCCGATCAGCCCGTTCCGGCCGCGGCGTTGGCGCGGCGCGCTCCTGCCCGATACCGCGCACGTGCGCGTCGTCGTGCTGGAACCGGACAAGCGGCCGGTCGCGGCCGTCGCCGACCACGACGAGGTGCGCTCGGTCTGCTCGGTCGACATCGTCATGGACCACGGCATCTCCATGCAGATGCTGTTCGATCCGGGCCACAGCCTCGACGAGCGCATCCTGCGGGAGCAGTTCGGCTATTGACTTGCGGCGCCACGTTGCGCGCGTGCCGCGGTCCGGGCGATCTTGCCCGGCCGACGACGAACGCCCTACCGCGGGTGATGGTCGACAGCCCATCGCGCCCGCGCAATAATGCCGGCCAGTCGATCCGTGGCGCGGGATCGGCATTGCATCCGCGCCGATCGCACGACGGCAGGGCGACAGATGTTCTCCAAGCTCAAGGCGGCGTGGGCCCGTCTCGCGGGCGCGCAGGAAGCCGGCGAGGCCGACGCGTCGGCCGCGCCCGCGGTCGAATACAAGGGCTACCGCATTCGGCCGACCCCGTTTCGCGCCGACGGCCACTATCAGACCGCCGGCACCATCGAGAAGGACACTCCCGAAGGCGTCAGGGAGCACCGGTTCATTCGCGCCGATACCCATCACAGCAAGGAGGACGCGGTGGCCTTCGCGGTGTCCAAGGCCAAGCAGATCATCGACCTGCAAGGCGACCGCATGTTCGTGTCGCCGAACGGCTGACTGCCCACGTTCGCTATTGCATCTGCTCGTCGCGGATCAGTCTTTGCAGGATCTGCTTGTATCGGACCGGCCCGACGTCGATCGCGAGGATGACCGGGTTCACGGGCGTCAGCGCGGCGTCGATGATCTGCTGCTGCGCCTCGATCACCGGCGCATCCTGCTCCTCGAACGCGAAGCGGCGGGTCGTCGCGATCTTGTCCTGGATCTGGGCGTTCAACCGGTCGTTCGCAGTCAGGACGTTGAATCTGACCGCAGTGAAGAAGTAGTGCGTCGTCTTGTCGCTCTCCGGTGTGAGCAAGTGGATGGCGTGATAGCCGGTACCGCTTTCGGGGAGCGCCCCAGGCGGACAGATTCCCGTCAAAAGGCGCAAATTGCTGGGGGGCATCCAGCGCATGCGCGTGAACTTGTCGACGCGCTCGGGACCCGACGGCATGAGAATGGCGAACAATCCCGGAGCAATGGCATTGCTTGCGTGGCGCCCGACCACCACGTCCTGGCCGTCCTGTTCGACCGAGATCTCGGATTCGACGGTGTCCGAATTGCCGAGAATTCCGTCGTGTAGATAGGACGTGTGGCTCAAATCGAGCAGATTGTCGATGATAAGTTCATAGTTCGCACGAATCGTGATGCGGTCGCGCTTGGTCGCATGCTGCTCGGGAACGTTGTCGAGCACGCTGAAGTCCGGAACCTTGGCGAGATCCGCAGGGCGTTCGCCCATCCAAATCCAGATCGCTTTGTGCTTCTCCGTCACCGGATAGCCGCGCACGCGGGCGCGGGGGGGAATGTTCTTCGTCCCATGCGGATTGAGGACGCAAGCTCCGGTCGGATCGAATTCCAGCCCATGGTACGGACACTGCACGCGATCGCCCTCGACGATCTTTCCCATGTGCAGGGGCGCGAACCGGTGCGGACAGCGGTCCTCCAGCGCGGCGACGTTGCCATCCGACTTGCGGTATAGAACGATCGGCTCTTTCAGGATCGTGCGGGCCAGCAATTGATCCTCGGCGAGGTCATCGGACCAGGCGGCGACGTACCACGCGTTGCGCAGATACGTCCCGCTCACCATCTTCTTCTTGCTCTCGAGAAGCTCCGTCTCGAGCCCCGTTGCGCGCGTCATCGCGTGCTCTCCATTGCCAATCGACCTTGCAACCGAGCGGAACGCTTGCTCGCGGTGCGGCGTCGCGGCCTGCCGTCCGCGCCGACGCTGCGGCCGGATTATCTTTCCAGGGATCCTCGGCGGTCAAGGCGAGGATCCCGCCGCCGCCATGCGGAGCGCGCTCGGCTGCCCGACACGGTGGGAGACGACGTGCAACCGGTCCGTCGGGTCGTCGGCTTTCGCGCCAGCGGATCGTCGGAGATCGTGGCTCGCTTGTTGAGCGAGTGGCTGCAAGCCCCGGGGGCAGGATTCACGGGCGGCGCGATGGCCGGATTCCGCGGCGACAAATTCGGCAGTTGACCGCCGCTCGCGGCAAGCGCCATGGTGCGGCTCGCCCCGGCGCCGCATCCCCTGGGAGGAAGGCCATGGCTCAAGACACCGCGATCCGCCGCCACGAACGCGGCGGCGTCTATTTCGATGATTTCGTGGTCGGTCACCTCTACGAGCATCCGCTCAGGCGCACCGTCACGCAGATGGACAACATGCTGTTCTCCAACATGACGCTGAACCCGCAGCCGCTGCACATCGATCGGCATTTCTGCGAGCAGGAAACCGAATGGGGCCAGCCGCTGATGAATTCGCTGTTCACGCTTGGCCTGATGATCGGCATCATGGTCAACGACCTTTCCGTCGGCACCACCATCGCCAATCTCGGCATGACCGAGGTGAAGTTCCCGCACCCGCTGTTCGAGGGCGATACCGTGCGCTGCACGACCGAGGTCATCAGCAAGCGCAAATCGACGTCGCGACCGGGCGCCGGCATCATCGAGTTCCACCACCGCGCCTACAATCAGGACAACAAGCTGGTGGCGGAATGCCGCCGCCAGGTCTTCATGCGCATGCGGCCGCGCTGATGCGCTCGCTGCTCTTCGTCCCCGGCGACGGCGGCCGGAAGCTCGACCGGGCGATGGCGAGCGGCGCTGACGCGGTGATCGTCGACCTCGAGGACTCGATCGCGCCGGAAAACAAGGCCGCCGCCCGCCGCAGCGCAGCGGATTTCATCAAGGATGCCGTCGAAGCCGCGGACCGCCCGCGCCTGCTGGTCCGCGTCAACGGATTTGCCACCGGCCTCACCGATGCCGATCTCAACGCCGTGGTACCCGCGCGCCCGGACGCCATCATGCTGCCCAAGGCCGAAGGCGGTGCGGGCATCCTTCATGCCGACGCCAAGATTTCGGCCTGCGAGGCGATCGCTGGCCTCTCCGAGGGTCACATCAAGATCGTCGCGATCGCGACCGAAACGGCGACCGCGCTGTTTCTCGCCGGCACCTACGGCGGCGCAAGCGCCCGCCTCGCGGGGCTTACCTGGGGCGCCGAGGACCTCTCGGCCGAGCTCGGCGCGGAGTTCGAACCGCGACCCCGACGGCCGCTTCCTCGATCCCTATCGGCTGGCGCGCGCGCTCTGTCTCGCGGGCGCTGCGGCAGCGCAGGTGCCGGCGATCGACACCGTCACCGTCGACTTTCGCAATCTCGACGCCCTGCGCCGCGAAAGCGAGGACGCTCGTCGCGACGGCTTCAGCGGCAAGATGGCGATCCATCCGGCGCAGGTCGCAGTGATCAATGAGGTGTTCACGCCGACACCGGCAGCGATCGCCACCGCGCGCGCGGTCGTCGCGGCGTTCGAGGCCAGTCCCGGCAAGGGCACGGTCGGCATCGAGGGGGTCATGTACGATCGCCCGCACCTCGAGCGCGCACGCCGCTTGCTCGCGCGCACGACGGCGTCGGGACTCGGTTAGATCAGCCCTCATGAAAGTGAGGCAGGCGGGCAACGACGCGCAACGGCGTGCGCGCCTCGAATGTGCTGACTTGTGCCTTCGCCCACCCTACTCTTTCCGATCCCCGTAGACGGCCTTCGGATCGAATATCCGCTCGCCGTCGCGGAACTCGAGCGTCACCGTGCCGCCTTTGCCCAGCGGCACCACCCGGTAGAAGCAGGAGCGCCGGCCGGTGTGGCAGGCCCCCGCCCCTTCCTGCTCAACCTTGATCCAGACCGCGTCCTGATCGCAGTCGATGCGCATCTCGACCACGTGCTGCACGTGCCCCGAGGTCTCGCCCTTGCGCCAGAGGGCTCGCCGCGAACGGCTGAAATACCAAGCCTCCCCGGTGGCGATGGTCTTTTGCAGCGCCTGCGCATCCATGTGCGCGACCATCAGCACGTCACCCGATCGCGCATCGGTCACCACGCAGGTGACGAGCCCATCGGCGCCGAACCTGGGCGCAAAGGCGCGGCCCTCCTCGATCTCCTCGGTCGAGCCGGGTTTGGCGAAGATCGGAGGCGCGTCGGGCATGGTGCCTCGCTCGTCACACCCGTCATCCCCGCGCATCCGATCTCGGGCCTGCCCGAGATCGGCTCTTTGAGTGCCCATGTCGGCTATGGCCGACATGGGTTAGGGACCCATATTCCAGAGACCGCGGTGTGGCACGATCGGTCCCCGCTTTCGCGGGGACGACAACAGAGTGAAATCCCCAGGAAGACGACACGAATGTGAGCGGTCGATCTCTCAGCGGTCGACGCCCCGCAGCATGGTGATGAAGCGTACCTGGTCGTCCGGATTGTCCCGGAAGCTGCCGGTGAACTGGGTCGTGATGGTCGATGAGCCGGGTTTCTCCACCCCGCGCACCGACATGCACATATGCTCGGCCTCGAGCATCACCGCCACGCCGCGCGGATTCAGGATCTCCTCGATGGCGGTCGCGATCTGCGACGTCATGTGCTCCTGGGTCTGCAGCCGGCGCGCATAGACATCGACCAGGCGGGCGAGCTTGGAGAGACCCACCACCCGGTCCACCGGCTTGTAGGCGATGTGCGCCTTCCCCATGAACGGCATCATGTGGTGCTCGCAATGCGAGTTGAAGGCGATGTCGCGCACCAGCACGAAATCGTCATAGCTGCCGATCTCAGTGAAGGTACGCTCCAGCACGTCGACCGGGCACTCGCGGTAGCCGCTGTAGAGCTCGTCGTAGGCGTCGATCACCCGCTTGGGCGTGTCGCGCAGTCCCTCGCGGTCGGGGTTGTCGCCGGCATAGGCAATGAGCGTGCGCACCGCCGCCAGCGCCTCGTCGCGCGAAGGGCGGGGCGCGACCGGCTCGGGCGCTGCGCGGACGTGATCGGAAAGGGTCGGCCTCTCAGCCGGAGACGATTTGGGCCAGGGCTTGACGACAGCGTCCATCGCGGTCTCTCCGTTCGACCGGCCTCGCGGGCCGGGGGTGTCACCGGGGCGGCCGCATCAGTCATACGCGCTTTGGGAGATTCGACCCATGCGCGGCGACCGGACGCCGCATTCCCATTCTACATGGCTTCTTACGTGGCTTTCGCTTCGGGCCGCGCCCGTCAAGCGAAAACCGCCCGCCGAGCCGCCAGCCACCTCGCTCGCGCCGCCGGGCCACTCCCTATATATTCGTTCGTGGGGACGGCGCAATCGGGTTGCCGTCGCGTCAACCGCCATCGACACGTCATGTTGAACGAGGTCTACAACAGCCGCATCCTCGAACTGGCCGGGAACATTCCCCGCCTGGGCCGCCTGCGCGATCCGGATGCGACGGCCACCGCCCATTCCAAGCTGTGCGGCTCGACCGTGACGGTCGACCTCAAGATGGACGGCGACACCGTCACCGACTTCTCGCACGAGGTGAAGGCCTGCGCGCTGGGCCAAGCCTCCTCCTCGATCATGGCGCACAACGTGGTGGGGGCCAAGGCCGACGAGCTGCGCGGCCTGCGCGAGACGGTGCGGCGCATGCTGAAGGAGAACGGCGCCCCTCCGAGCGGCAAGTGGGCAGACATCGCCGTGCTCGAGCCGGTGCGCGACTACAAGGCGCGCCATGCTTCGACCATGCTCACCTTCGACGCGGTGACCGCGGCAATCGATCAGATCGAAGCCAAGCGGCGGGCCGCGATGGCGGCGGAATAATCAATCGCGCGGGGCGCCCGGGCGCCCGACCGTCGCGAAGGATGTCGTCGACCTGACCGGAGAGGGCGACCGAACATCCCGTTCGAACAGCGCGTCGATCGTGCTGAGCTTCATGCGCTGGAGCTCGTCGGGGGAAAGCCGGTACAGCGGCTCCCACGGTGGAATACGCAGCGCGGTCTCGAGCAGCTCGCCGCTTCCGCCCATCTCGATCGTATATTGCGCCAAGCGACCGATGTCGCGCTGCACGATGTTCAGCTCCTCGGCCGAATAGCTCGATTCCAGCGCCTGTTTGCGCTTCTTGCCGAGCCAGATCTGATGCACCAGCACGTGCGCCTGCGGCGGCACGTAGCGGCTGGCGCCGGCCAGGAGCAGGAACGCGCACATGGATTCGCAATTGCCGCTGGGCGACAGCGTCGCACGGCGATCGCCGTCGGCGGCCGGCGGCAGCGCCGTCGTCTTGCCGATGGTGGTGATCATGCCGAGATTGCGGATCGCCCGCCCCAGCGCCAGCGTGCCCAGCACCGATCCGCCGTCGGAATCGAGGACCAGCACCGCTCCGCGCGGGTTGGGGTCCTGGGCGAAGGCCTCGAACTCGCGCGGCGTATCGGCTGTGATGTAGCCGACGGCGGAAATCCACACCCGGCAATTGGCGCCGCAGGCGGCCGCCGGTCCCTCGCGCCGCCACTCGAAACGCATCGGCGCGCTGCCGCTGTCGTCGGCGGGGATGGGGGAAGCGGAAGATGCCTGGACGATGCTGCAAGCAAGCGCAAATACGCTCCAGAACGTTCGGAGCATGCTGACCCTCATCAATGACACGCTTCGCCGAACGTTTCTTGTGCGACGTCGGTCGAAAGGCGCCCAGTGTCCCAGTTTTGACCTGCCAGTTTTAGAGGCGGCGGGGATTCAGGTCCAGACTGAAAAAATGCCGGCGAACGCCTATTTTTGACGCAGGCGAATTCGAATCCGCCACGTTTGCTCGGGGAACACAGCCGGCCGGCCACAAAAGGCAGCCGGGCCGAGGTAACTGCGATGGATGGCCAATCCGGGCTGAGCAGGGCAGTGGCTTACCTCGCCCGCGCCCCCCGGCTGGCCGGGCGCGGACTGGTCCAAGCCTATCGGCATAGCCTCTCGCCCTTGCTCGGGTTCGATTGCCGGCACCTGCCGACCTGCTCGACCTATGCCGACGAGGCGATCGACCGCTTCGGACTATGGGCGGGCGGCTGGATGGCGCTGGCCCGGCTCTGCCGCTGTCATCCGTTTGGCACGTCCGGGCTCGATTTCGTGCCGCCATCCTTGCCCCATCACGCGCGCTGGTTCCTCCCCTGGCGCTACGGCCGCTGGCGCGGGACCAATTGCGCCGTCGACCTCGCGGCGTCCCCGCACGCTTGAGGGCCCGGGCGCCTCGGGGGCGGCGGCCGATGCCGGCAGCCGGAGCCGGTCCACGGCGTGGTTGCAACGCGAGCTTTCATGCTCTAACGACCCTGTGCGCCGCGCCCGCAAACGTCCGCGCGGCTCCAGACCACGCTTACCTGCATTCGTAGGCAGCGAGTGAGCAACAGGAGCGACATGATGGTCGCGCTGACCTTTCCCGACGGCGCGCGTCGGGACTTCCCGAACGGCACCACCGGCCTCGACATCGCCAAGAGCATCTCGCCCTCGCTCGTCAAGCGTACGGTCGCGATGGCGCTCGACGGCGCGCTCGCCGACCTCAATGACCCGATCGAGCGCGACGCTAGGATCGAATTTCTTTCGCGCGAGGACCCGCGCGCGCTGGAGCTCATTCGGCACGACGCCGCGCATGTGCTTGCGGAAGCCGTCCAGGCGCTGTGGCCGGGCACCCAGGTCACCATCGGCCCGGTGATCGAGAACGGCTTCTACTACGACTTCTTCCGCAACCAGCCGTTCACCCCCGAGGACTTCGACGCGATCGAGAAGAAGATGCGCGAGATCATCGCGCGTGACAAACCCTTCACCAAGGAAGTGTGGTCGCGCGAGGAGGCCCAGCGCGTCTTTCGCGACAAGGGCGAGCTGTTCAAGGTCGAATTGGTCGATGCCATCCCGGACGACCAGGAGATCAAGATCTACAAACAGGGCGACTGGTTCGACCTCTGCCGCGGCCCGCACATGACCTCGACCGGCAAGGTCGGCGGCGCCTTCAAGCTGATGAAGGTCGCGGGCGCCTATTGGCGTGGCGATTCCAACCGCGAGATGCTCAGCCGCATCTACGGCACCGCCTTCGCCAAGCAGGAGCAGCTCGAGGCCTATCTCAAGCAGATCGAGGAAGCGGAGAAGCGCGACCACCGCAAGCTCGGCCGCGAGATGGACCTGTTCCATTTCCAGGAGGAGGCGCCGGGCTCGGTGTTCTGGCATCCCAAGGGCTGGACGCTGTTCCAGAATCCTCGAGAACTACATCCGCCGCCGCCAGACCGATGCCGGCTATGTCGAGGTCAACTCCCCGCAGCTCATGGACTGTTCGCTCTGGGTCGCTTCCGGCCATATGGCGACCTTCCGCGAGAACATGTTCTTGACGGAGCCGCGGGAAGACGACGAGCGCACTTTCGTGGTCAAACCGATGAACTGCCCCGGCCACATCCAGATCTTCAAGAACGGGCTCAAGTCCTACCGCGACCTGCCGTTCAAGCTCGCCGAATTCGGCAAGGTGCATCGCTTCGAGCCCTCGGGCGCGCTGCACGGGCTGATGCGCGTGCGCGCCTTCACCCAGGACGATGCGCACGTGTTCATCACCGGCGCGCAGATCGCGGCCGAATCGCTGGCGATGAACGACCTGATCCTCTCGATCTACGAGGATTTCGGCTTCCCCGACGTCACCATCAAATTCTCCGACCGACCCGAGAAGCGCATCGGCGATGACGCGGTCTGGGACAAGGCCGAGTCGGCGTTGATGCAGGCGCTCGAGACCTCGCGCCGCCCGTGGACGCTGAACAAGGGCGAAGGCGCGTTCTATGGGCCGAAGCTCGAATACGTGCTGCGCGACGCCATCGGCCGCGACTGGCAGTGCGGCACCGTGCAGGTCGATCTCAACATGCCGGGACGCCTCGGCGCCTTCTATATCGACGAGCATTCGAACAAGGTGACGCCGGTGATGCTCCACCGCGCCATGTTCGGCTCGCTCGAACGCTTCATCGGCATTCTGATCGAGCATCACGGCGGCCACCTGCCGCTGTGGCTCTCCCCGCTGCAGGCCGTCATTGCCACCATCACCGACGACGCCGACGCCTACGCGCGCGAGGTCGTGGCGGCGGCGCAGCGGCTGAGCCTGCGCGTCGAGGGCGACCTGCGCAACGAGAAGATCAATTACAAGGTGCGCGAGCATTCCCTCGCCAAGGTGCCGGCGCTGCTCGTAGTCGGACGCAAGGAGGCTGCCGACCGCACGGTCTCGATCCGCCGGCTCGGCAAGGAAGGCCAGAGCGTGCTGGCGCTCGATGCGGCGCTCGCGGCGCTCGCCGAGGAGGCGGTGCCGCCCGACATGCGACGGCGCAAGCAGGCGGCGTAAGAACGCCGGCTGAACTTCAGCAATTCGGGTTGCGTCGGAAGCGCGGCTTTGCGCGCGATGATCCGGGCTGCTCGCAGTCCCACCGCAGCAATGGCTTGACCGGCGGGGTCGGCTGCATGAAGCGGTCGAGCGGAGAGGGCTCGAAGCGGTAGCGCTCGCGGCCCGCTTGGTCCCTCGGGGGCACGAGTTGCGCCGCAGCGGCCGCGGATGCGGATGCGCTCACGAGCAGCAGAAGCACGGAGGTGCGACGCAACCAAGCCATTTTATCGCTTCCGCTTCCGTCTCGGTCGGACACCGGCCGACGGGTGACCGGCGGCACATCATATCCGTATATACGGGCGGGCGGGGCCGGCGTGCTAATGTCCGCGACTGCCCGAATTCATGCGCTCGACACGCCGTCGACGTCACTGGTGGAGAGCTCGGATGAGAATGATGCGGCGCGCGCAAACATCTTCGTCTCGACGATCACATACGCGGCGCAGCGCCGGCAGGCCGTAGCCGATTGCAATGAAGGATAGGCCGCGGTGCGCTGCAAACCCGGGAACCGTCCGGTCTTGTGGTGGTCTCGGATCAGCGGCGCACCGCGCCGCTGCGCAATCAACTTGTGCAGATTGCCAGTAGTGTCCGGTTAAGTTGAAGGGTGTTGCCGGAAAAGGCAATTGTGACGGGCTTTTTTTGGCTCCGACTGGTGTCCCCGACTTGAATTGAAAATGGCGTGTTGGGCTAGCGTCCGGGATTTCGCCACCCCGGAGTCGCCATGTACGTCGGCAAGACCCTGTTCGCGCAGGTCATGGATTTCCTGCCATGGAAGACTTTCCATCGCATCGTGGATCATTACGGCGGTGATCACCGGACGCGCAGTCTCAGTTGCGCCGAGCAGTTTCGCGTCATGGCTTTCGCGCAGCTGACCTACCGCGAGAGCTTGCGCGATATCGAGGTCTGTCTGGGGGCTCAAGCCGGCAAGCTCTATCATATGGGCATCGGCGCGGCGGTCGCACGCTCGACGCTGGCTGACGCAAACGAGTTGCGCGACTGGCGCATATACTTCGAGTTGGCCCAGCGGCTGATCTTCAAGGCCCGCGCGCTCTACGTCGGCGAGGACTTCGGCGTGGAGTTGGCCAATACTGTGTATGCGCTCGATGCCACGACTATCGATCTCTGCCTGTCGATGTTCCCGTGGGCGCCGTTTCGCTCGACAAAAGCAGCAGTGAAGTTGCACACGCTGCTCGATCTTCGAGGCGCGATCCCCACCTTCATCCACATCTCCGACGGCAAGGTGCACGATGTCAATGTGTTGGACCTGCTGCTCATCGAAGCCGGCGCCTTCTACATCATGGATCGGGGTTACCTGGACTTCGAGCGGCTCTACGCGATGGATCAGGCGGGAGGATTCTTCGTCACCCGCGCCAAGCGAAATCTCGATGCGCGACGCCTGTACTCGGCGCCGGTGAACCGCGATACGGGGCTCATCTGCGATCAGACCATCGTGCTCAACGGCTTCTATGCCTCCAAGGACTACCCCGGCCACTTGCGCCGCATCCGCTATCGCGATCCCGAAACTGGCAAGACCCTCGTGTTTCTGACCAATCAGTTTGCGCTGCCGGCGCTGACCATTTGCGCCCTGTACCGGTGCCGATGGCAGGTGGAGCTGTTTTTCAAGTGGATCAAGCAACACCTGCGCATCAAACGCTTCTACGGCACCTCGGAGAACGCCGTCCGGACGCAAATCTGGATTGCCATCAGCGTCTATGTGCTGGTGGCGATCATCAAAAAGCAACTTCGCCTGGATGTGACCCTGCATACGCTGCTACAGATTTTGTCGCTGACGCTCTTCGAGAAATTGCCGCTGCAACAAGCCTTCAAGCGCGTCGATCCGGTCGAAAACAACCTTATCTCCGACAGGCAGTTGAAATTGTTCGAGTTTTAACCGGACACTACTGGCAGATTGCATAAACTTATCCGCGCTGCTTCGCGCTGGACCGCATCCGGGGCCCGCAGAAAGCGGTCAGCGTGCGATGATCTCGACCTCGCGGTCGACACCGTTGACGACGCGGAACTCGCCTTCGTAGGTGCGGTTGTCGTTGCGGGCAACCGCGCGATACTCACCCTCCGCCAGGATCACGCGCGGGAAGGCGCCGATCAATTCCTTGATGACGTCGCCGCCGGGAGTAAGCACCGACCACTGAGTGTTGGCGCGGGCCTCGCCGCCGCGTTCGTTCACGAGCTTGAGCGTGATGATCGCGGCGCGATGGTTGACCGTAGTGTCGGTGAGCTTGCCGGCCTGGACGCGGATGTCGGAGCGCACCGTGGCATTGGCGTCGCCGTAATTCGACACGATGTAATAAGTGCCCTCGGGCACGAGAACGAGGTCGCCGGTCATGATTGCGGTGACGATCGGCCGCTTGTCGCCCGGCTCGAACTGGCTGCCCTTGTAAAGGTCGAACGAAATCTGCGCCTGCGGGATGCGCGCATCGCCGACGCGGCCCTCGATGCGCAGCCCGCCGGCCGGAATCTCGAACACGTCCTTGGTGGTGTCGGCGTGCACCTGCACGACCTTGGTCACACTGGCGAGCCCGAAGCTGGCGCTGACGATATAGGGGCCGGGCGGCAGCACGATGGTGGGCGCCGACCCCTTGTCCTCCTTGACCAGGAGTGGGACCCCGTTGGGCTCGCTGCGGTAGACCCGCCAATGCAATCCGCCATTGATGGCCGGCAAGTCGTGGCCGAAGCGTGCGCTGAGCGCCAGCGCCCCTTGCCCCGGGGGCACGATCGGCATGGCATGGACCTGCACCCCGGGGTTGGACGACAGCGATTGCGGTCCTCTCGGCGGCGCCGACGGAGCGATATTGCCGCTGGGAGGAAACAGGCTCTGGGCCGGACCGGGTGGGATTCCCGGCACGTCATTGGGCGGCCGCGGCACGGGCGAGCTGCTGAAAAATTGTGCGTTGGCGGCGCCCGGCAGCACCGCGAGCCAGACGGCTGCGGCGAAAACGAGTTGGCCCCCCCGGCCGATCCCCGCCTCCCGGATCCCCATGGGGCGCTGTTTTCGACCGTAATCGCGGCAAATTCATGCCGCGGGCAACGCGGTTTGTCAGCGCAGCCGCCCTATGCTAGGCGCAGCCGTAACATGCATCAAAGGCCGACGCCCGGCGCCCTCGAATTGCTCCAGACCCGACGCTCGATCAAGCCGATCGAGCTTGCCGGGCCGGCGCCTTCCGCCGCCGAGATCGAAACGCTGCTGACGGTCGCCGCGCGCGTTCCCGACCACGGCAAGCTCGTGCCCTGGCGCTTCATCATATTCGAGGGCGACGCGAGGATAGCCGCCGGTGACGCCATAGTGGCGGCGTTTCGCACCAAATACCCCCAGGCCACGCCCGAACAGGCGGACGCCGAACGCACCCGGCTGGCGCGCGCGCCGCTTGTCATCGCGGTCGTGAGCCGCGCCGCCCCGCATGTGAAGATTCCGGAATGGGAGCAGGTGCTCTCCGCGGGCGCCGCCGCCATGAACCTGGTGCTCGCCGCCCACGCCCTCGGCTACGCCGCCAGCTGGATCACGGAGTGGTACGCCTATGACCGCGGCGTGCTCGATGCGCTGGGCCTCGGGGCAAACGAGCGCATCGCGGGATTCGTCCATATCGGCCGGCCGAAGGAGCCGCCGGAGGATCGGCCGCGTCCGCCGCTCAGCGACATCGCCACCCGTTTCGGCAGTGCCTAGCCTTCCACCCTCCCCCGCAGCCCCCTCCCTCATGTTCTACGATACGGCAAAGAACGACCATGGCCTCCCGCGCGATCCCTTCAAGGCGATCGTCGCGCCGCGGCCGATCGGGTGGATCACCTCGATGGGCGCCAAGGGCGAGATCAACCTCGCGCCCTACTCGTTCTTCAACGCGGTCTCCGATGATCCGCCAATCGTGCTGTTCTCCAGCGAGGGGCCGAAGGACTCGCTTGTCTTCGTGCAGGAGACGGGGGAATTCGTCTGCAACCTCGCCACCTTCGAGCTGCGCTCGGCAGTGGTCGCCACCTCGGCGCAGTTTCCGCGCGGCGTGAACGAGATGGAGCAATCCGGACTCGCGTCGACGCCGTGCCGCCTGGTGCGACCGCCGCGGGTCGCCGCCTCGCCGTGCGCGCTCGAATGCAAGCTCCTGCAGGTCATCGACCTCAAGGATCTCGCAGGCAAGTCATCCCATCGCCACGTCGTACTCGGGCAGGTGGTCGGCATCCACATCGACGACCGCTTCATCAAGGACGGCCGACTCGACACTGCCGCGATGGAACCGATCGCGCGTTGCGGCTATGCCGACTATTCCGTCGTCGACAGGGTGTTCGCGATTGCACGACCGGGCGGACAACGCCGCACGGACGACCCGACGCTCGACGACGCCGCCCAGGGCGCTCCTGCTCGTCGTCCGTCTTCCGTGGTCTGACGACCTGCTCTACGCGGTCTGGATGTAGTCGCGCAACGCGGCGGATTCCTGCTCCATCTCGTGCAGCCTGTGCTTGACCACGTCGCCGATCGACACCACGCCCACCACCTGATCCTGCTCGATGACCGGCACGTGGCGGAACTTGCCACCGGTCATCTGCTCCATCAGGACGCCGACGGTATCCGACGGGCTGCAGGTCACCACCTTGCGCGTCATCACCTGCGCCAACGGCTGCACCAGCACGGCAGCGCCCTGCTCCGCCAGCACGCGAACGATATCGCGCTCGGACAGGATTCCGATCATGCGGCGGTCCGGACCGAGCACGAGCAGCGCGCCGATCTTGTGCTCGGCAAGCTTTTTCGCCGCGGCCTCCAGCGTCGCCGTGGGCTCGATCGAGATGATGTCGCCGCCTTTGGCGGCGAGAATTGCCTTGACGGTCATGTGTCGCCTCCCTTGACCGGTGCCGCTCCGACCGTGCGGAACGCCGGTCAGTTTGTACTGCTCGCTTTGATTACCGAGTTCCGTCGCGTCGGCTGCGCCGTGCGGCAAGCGACGAGGCACTGAGTGCGTCGCAAGAGCAACCGGCTCGGCGGCTCTCGACATCAACGGCGACCGCGAAGCGCGGCGCCGACCTGTCATCAATATCGGCCGGAATCGCGCCCCTCGCAAGGGTCGCGGGCAAGGGTCGAGGCTGCTCGGCGAGCGCGCCGAGCAGGAGCGCCGCTCAATGCGGCGGTGCCGAGTCGCCGTCGCCATCGCTATGGACCGCGCCCGCCATCGGAATCGGATCGAACGCGCCGAATGCGAGAAGGCCGGCGAGAAAGCCTCCGACATGCGCCTGCCAGGCAATCGCCTGCTCGACACCTGCCATGCCGACCGAGAATACCCCGAACAAGAGATTGACGCCGAACCACACCGCCAGGAACGCCAGCACCCGCGGATCGCGCAGGCATGCGGCGAGCGACAGCGCCGGCACGCGACAGGCCGCGTCGCGATCCCGCCACAACCCCAGCGGCCCTCCGCGCTGGAACACGAACCGCGTCGCCGCCGCCATCGCGCCGGAAATCGCGGCCGAGGCGCCGACCATCGGCAGCAATTCCCCCCAATGGGTGACGAGATGCATGCCGGCGCCCGCCGCGGCGGTCAGCGCCATGAAGCCCATGAATTGCAGCGAGCCGAAGCGCTGGGCCACCGGCGAGGCGAAGGCGAGAAACCACACCGCGTTGAAGATCAAATGGCTGAGATCGGCATGGATGAGGGCGTAGGTGACGAATGTCCAGATATCGGCCGCCCAGCCGCCGGGCCAGTCGACGTCAGGCAACACGCTGGCATCGTAGCGCGCCGGGATGAAGGCGAAGAGCAGCAGGAATTCCGTCGTCTGCTCCGCCGTCAGCATCAACGTGACGACGGCGTGCACGAGCGCGAATACCGCGAGCAGCGCGACCACGGACGCAGGCACGTTGAGCATTCGTTCGCGGCGCGGGTGGTCGAGCATGGTCGAGGTGGCTCCGGCGCGAAAGTCGAGATCGAGACGATGTTGTGAAGACGATCGGCGGCGATGGCATAGGCTGACGCACGCGTCGGGGCAAGCGCACAGTCGCGCGACGAAGGCGCCAGCCCTGCCGCGCGGTCGTATCGACCCGCCGGCCTCCATCGGAAAGCATCCGGTCGAGCCGGGGCCAGGCGGGCGCCGCACGGGGCGCGGGAACTTTCCCGCCGACAGCGTCACCGCCGGGTAAACGCCGCGACGCTCGCAATGCGCCGCTACGACGCTTCGCGCGCGGCCGTCGCAAGCGCCGGCCCGGCCTTGCGCGCACGGGACACCGCCGCGTCAACGTTAACGGCGCGCGCGACGGCGGACGCCGCCGACACCTTGGCGGGCGCGCGACGATTAATATAACGCCGGACTTTGATTTAAGTTTTATCAGTTCGGATTTTAGTCAAACGTGATTTTCATATTAGCAGTATTCGTCGCGCTGTTTATCTGCGTTGTCTTCAAAATGACTTTGCGGGATTAGCGGCGGTGCAAATCGTTTGTGTGAAATGTGGCCTCCAAGAACAGGGAAGGCCACAAAATGAAACGCAATGTTGCACGGATACTGGGAGCCGGTCTTGTCGCGGGCGCGTTGGCGGCGGCGCTGACGATCACGCCGGCGGATGCGGCAAGCGAGCGCTCGCTCTTCACCTCGGTCGGAGGCACCGCACGGGCGCCGATGGGTTGGGCCGAATTCTGCGCGGAGTACGCGCCGGAATGCGAGACCAAGGTACTCCCGGCGCGCGACGTCGTGCTGACGGCGAAAGCGTGGAAGGAGCTGGTGGACGTCAACGACCGGGTCAACGATGAGATCAAGCCGGTGACCGACATGGAGCACTGGGGCGTGGCCGAACGCTGGAACTATCCCACCGACGGCCGCGGCGACTGCGAAGATTACGTGCTGCTCAAGCGCAGGATGCTGATGCAGGCCGGGTGGCCGCGCCAGGCGTTGCTCATCACGGTCGTGCGCGACCAGCAGGGCGACGGCCACGCCGTGCTCACCGTCAAGACCGACAAGGGCGAATTCATCCTCGACAACCAGAACGAGGACATCCTGCTCTGGTCGCAGACCGGCTACCGCTTCGTGAAGCGGCAGTCGCAGAGCGATCCGAACGTCTGGGTGGCGCTCGGCCATCCGCGCCCGGCGACCGCCACCGCCACCTCGCGCTGATTGCCGAAGACGTAGCTGGGACGACCGACGACGAACGCAAGACGCGCCGCCGATAACACCCGAGCGCCGCCTCCCGCCCCCGTCTTCCCTGCTCCGTTCCTGCGTCCTGCGTCATCCGATTCGCCGCAGCCCCTTGGCATATTGCTGCCAGCGTCGCACATAGATGTCGGCGCCGCCCCTGATCGCCTGCGCCGCCGCTTGGTCGAGGGCACGCACCGCGCGCGCCGGAGCGCCCACGATCAGCGAATTGTCCGGGAACTCCTTGCCCTCGGTGACCAGGGCGCCGGCCCCGATCAGGCAGTTGCGTCCGATTTTGGCGCCGTTGAGCACGATCGCGCCCATGCCGACCAGGCTGTTCGAACCGATGATGCAGCCGTGCAGCACGACGTTGTGGCCGATCACGCAATCCTCGCCGATGGTCAGGGGAAATCCGGGATCGGTGTGCAGCGTCGCGTTGTCCTGAACCTGCGAGCGCGTGCCCAGGTCGATCCATTCGTTGTCGCCGCGCAGGACCGAGCCGAACCAGACGCTGGCATCGGCCTGCAGCCGCACCCGCCCGATCACAGCCGCGCTCTCGGCGATCCAGTAGCGGCCGTCGGAAGGCAAGTCGGGCGCCTCGCCGTCGAGCTCGAAAATTGCCATGCACGCTCCTCGGCGCGCTTTCGGGCAAGGCGGTTATCGATTAGCCGCGCCCGAGCCGTTTTAGCCGAACCGGGTCCTGTAGTCGCCGATCTCAGGAAAACTCGAGATCGGCGACAGCGCGCCCATTCGATAAATCGGCGCGACCTTGCCACGGGACGCAAGGATTGGCGCGGCTTGCGCCGCCTCGCGTGGAACGCCCTCAGCCGGCGGGAATGCCGAATGCCGCCAGCGCCAGCCCCACGATCATCCCCGAGACCAAGCTCCAACAACCGGCGATGGCAAAGCCCATCGCAAGACCAAAGCTACGCTCGACCTGTTCCGCTGACATCACGCCCCACCCCCTATCGCCCCGCCCCACCATCGCAGAGCACGACACAGGGCGCCAGAACATACTTAACCGAGGGTTAACGGCGCTGGATCCAGAGGTCGGGCGGGCACTGCGCAGCGCGGCCGGCTCCGGCCTGACTTCTGATTCCTGTTCGCGCATACTCGAATTTGATTCGACGGACCGACGCTCATGAGCACGCCTACCTCCGCCAAACGGCGCAACCGGCCTCGGCGCACCGGACGCAGCCCGTTGGTGCTGGCCCTCGCCGCGCTCGCGGCAGCGTTCGCCGCGTTCGGCTATATCGGCTACGTGCTGTGGCCGCGCTGGCCGGGACCGCCGGCCGGTCCCGACGCGCCGGCACTGCCGATCACGGTCGCCGGCGTCGCCTTCAACCTGCCGCCAGCCGCCATCCGCGTACCGGTGCAGCGCCGGCCGGGCGCGCAGGAGCGCGTCGATCTCGCCTTTCTGTGGCCCTCGCTCGCGCCGCCCGACCCCGCCGCGAAGCCGACGCCGCCGCACGAGGCTGGGCCGGCACCGACGCCGATGGAAGAGCGCGTGTTCGTGACGATCGCTGCCGCCGGCGACACGCTTGCGCCCGGCGAGCGCGCGCGCAGCGTCTACCCGCGCTACACCGCCGCCGCCGCGACGCCCGGCCCGGACGGGCTCGCGATCCTCCCCTTTCGCGAAGGCACGCCCTACCAGGGTGAGGATCTGATCTATGTGGCCGCGGCGGGGTTCCTCGCGCGCTGCAGCCGCGAGGACGCGGGCCCGACGCCCGGCGTCTGCCTCTACGAACGGCGGATCGACGGCGCCGACCTCGTGGTGCGCTTCCCGCGCGACTGGCTTGCCGACTGGCGCCTGCTTTCAGGCAATATCGATCGGCTGATCGCGCGCCTGCGGGCATCGCACTGACGCTCGTCGGGGCGTGATCGCGGCATGCCCGCGAAGCGCGCATGACAAGGGGTACCCGGCGCGCCGCTATCCCTTGAGCAGACCCGGCTCGTCCAGGTCGAGCGCGAGGATCGGCAGCTCGAAATAGGACGAGCGCGCGTCCTTTTCATCGAAGAACACGACGCCGATATATTCGTCGCCCACATAGACCTCGGCGGAGTCCTTCTTTTTCTGCCGCGGCACGACGCGAACGCGCTCGTTGTCGAATTTGCGCTTGAGATAGGCGTCGAGCTTCTTGATGTCCGGAGCCGCGGTGGAGGCGTCACCCAAGGTGATCTTCACCTCGAAATTGTAGGAGCGCTCGTCGTCCTCCTCGTCCTCATCGAGCACCAGCGAACCGATCTTCTCCTCGCCGACGAAGACGTCGGCTGCATCGCCCGTCTTCGGCACCACGCGGATACGGGAATTGCCGAACAAGCGCTTGAGATAGGCGTCGAGCTTGCGGAGTTCGAGAACATCCACCGGTGGGCGCTCCCCCTTTGGTTCAGATCTCGCCGTCGTGGAACAGGTGATCCATCGCCCGCGACGGCTCGGGGCAACCGGCTTCGCCGATGACCCGGGCGGGAACGCCGGCGACCGTGGTGTTGTGCGGCACCGGCTTGAGCACCACCGACCCCGCGGCGATCCGCGCGCAATGTCCAATCTCGATATTGCCGAGGATCTTGGCGCCGGCGCCGATCAATACGCCGTGACGGATCTTGGGATGGCGATCGCCCGCCTCCTTGCCGGTGCCGCCGAGCGTGACCTCCTGCAGGATCGAGACGTCATCGTCGATCACCGCGGTCTCTCCGACCACGAGGCCAGTGGCATGGTCGAGGAAGATGCCGCGGCCGATGCTCACCGCCGGGTTGATGTCGGTCTGGAACACGGCCGATGACCGGCTCTGCAGATAGTAGGCGAAGTCCTTGCGGCCCTTCGTCCACAGCCAATGCGCAAGGCGATGCGTCTGGATCGCGTGGAAGCCCTTGAAATAGAGCACCGGCTCGAGAAAGCGGTTGGTGGCGGGATCACGCTCGACCGTCGCGACGATGTCAGCGCGGAAGGCCGCGCCGATAGTAGGGCCGTTTTCGAGCGCGTCGGCGTAGGCCTGGCGGATCAGCTCGCCCGAGACCTCCGGACTGTCGAGACGGTCGGCCACGCGGTGGACCACCGCCGCTTCCAGCGTGTCGTGATGCAAGATGGTCGAATAGATGAAGGTCGCGAGCTCGGGCTCGCGCCGCGCGATCTCCTCGGCCTCGCGGCGGATCCGCGCCCAGACCGGATCGACCTTTTCGAGGCCGCCGGCTCTCACCTGCTGCTGGGCCATGCTCGTCTCCCACGCTTTCGTTGCGGGCGCGAGCCTAGCATATTTGCGCCCGCGCGAGACCCTATGTCCCATATGGATAACGGCTCTGCGAAACGCGAGATGGGCGTCGGCACAAAAGAGCCCCCCTGACGGACGGGCTCGGCACGTCGCCGTGCCGCTTTACCAGGCAGTGCTCAGAACTCCTCAATCCTCGGCGTGAGGCAGATGAGGCGAATTGCTGTTCTGCGCGAGCGGTTCGCCCAGGGACGTCATTCCGAGCGCGCACGACCACATGAAGATGTACAAGAGAATGGGCATTGCGATTTCCTTATGCGATTTCCTTATGCGATTTCCTTGGTGCTGCAAAGGCAATGCATCAACGGCTTGTCTGCGGCGGCGGTTCGCGCGCCGACCGCGCCTGTCACGAAAAATTTTTTTGCCTGCCAAGGGAACCCCGGGGCTCAGGGTGAAATCACCTTACGCCGGCAAGGCGCCGGCAGGATCCTGCGCCAGAAAGTCCAGCGCCGTGGCTTTGAACAACCGGTCGCCCACCGCCAGCATGTGATCCCGCCCGGGGATATCGAGCGCGCGGCCCGCCGGCAGCAACGACGCCAGCTCGCGTGCGGACCCTGCAATCGTGTCCTTGCTGCCGACCGCAACCAGCACCGGTGCGCGGATCGCCGCGACTTGTTCCCGCGTCAGGACCTGGCGCGATCCGCGAATGCAGGCTGCGAGCGCGGCAAGGTCGGATCCGGTCTGCTCGGCGAAGGCGCGGAACGTACGTCCCACGGGATCGCCGACGTCTGTGAGCGCGGGAGCCTCGAGCGCCTCCGCGATGCTTTCCGGAAGCCCGACGCCGTCGACGAGGCGGATACCCAAGCCGCCGAGCACGGCCCGCCCCAAGCGCGCGGGATGCGCCAGCGCAAAGAACGCGGTGATGCGCGCCCCCATGGAATAGCCCATCACGTCGGCGCGCGGGAGATCGAGATGATCGAGCAGCGCCCGCACGTCCTCGGCCATGCACGCGCTGTGATAGGCGGCCGGATCGTAGGACTTGCCCGAGGCGCCGTGCCCGCGGTTGTCGAGCGCGATCACCCGGCGGCCGGCGCGGGTGAGCGCGGCAACCCAGCCGGGATGGACCCAGTTCACCTGCGCGGTCGAGGCGAACCCGTGCACCAGGACGATCGGCTCGCCCTGCCCTTCGTCGAGAAATGCGATCTCGATGCCGTCGTGCCGGAAGCGCCGCATGTCATCGCAGAGCCGGCGCGGAGAGACCGATGACCGCAGCACGACGCTCGCGTGCAGCGCGCGCCCGGCGCAGCCGGCGGCGCGCGCAGTAGCGCTCGGTGCTCCGCTCGGCTGCGCGCTTGAGCGAGGATACCAGGCCGAACCCCATCAGGATCGCCCAGAACACCCATAGCGCGAGATCGAAGGCGCCCATGGTAAGCACGATCGCCGCGCGCCCCGCGAGCTTGAGGATCGCACGGGTCTTACCCCCCTTGGCGGCAGCGAGACGCGCGACGCGCGCGACGTCGCGCGGTCCCTCCGCGAGCTTCAGTCCGTCGAGCGCTGCCTGCGTTCCCGCCCGCGCCTGCACGCGTCCCACGTCGCCGACGAGGCGCGCCAGATCCCGCGCCTTTTCGACCTTGACCGCCTCGCGCGCGGCGCGCACGGCCACGACGGGCGCAGTGATGCCGGCGTCGCCGACGGCGCGGCGCAGCATCGCCCAATCGACGACATCACGCACGGAGCGACTGATCCAGCCGGCCATGTGGCCGCCGATCCGGCCAGTCTTGCGCGCGGCCTTGAGCACCGTCACACCCACGCGCGCGGGTGCCGCCACGCCGATCGTGGCATAGGTGCCGGCCGTGATCGCGAGCCCGACGCAGGCGAGCCCGAGGATCAGCTCATCGACCTCCTGCCCCCTGGCAAGGCGTGTGCCCTCGCGTAGCGCATCGCGGACATCGCCGAAGACGAACAGATCTCCGACGGCAGTGCCCGCGAGCCCCGACACGTCCTCGGGTTCGCCGGTGATCAGGCCGCGGGCGAAGCTCTTGAGCGAGCGCGCCGTGGTGGCGGAGCCCGCATTCGCCAGCTCGACCTCGCTGGCGAGCGCGGAATCGACCGGCACGCCGCGGTCGCGGGCGAGCTCGAGAAAGCTCGCGGCAAGCTCGGCGTCGCCGCCAGCAAGCGCGGCCTTGATCTCGCGCGCGGCGCGTTCAGCGTCGAAGGTGCGCGTAATCGCATTATCGGCGAGCGCGGCGGGATCATCCCGGGCAGCGAGCAGGAACTGCGCCTCCAGCGCGCGCGGCGCCAGCGCGAGCCCAGCGCCCGCGAACGCCAGCGCCAGCACGAGCGGCAGGACGATCCGCGCTCCAACCATCAACCCGTCTCCTGCGCCCCCTCGCCAATGTCGTCGGGCGCCGCCGCGTCGGCAAGATGCCGGCACGGCAAAAATCGGCACGTTGGTTCCGTTGGCCCGCATCATTTGGAAAATCCGTGCTCCGTCCATGGATTAGCACAATCGCCCTAGGAAATGACGGATCGCGCCGCTATGGTGACGCGCGCTCGCGGCGGCGGGGTTCGGCGCCTGTCGGCCCGGCACGAATCACACCGCGGGACCGCCGCGCGGCAGACGGGCCGCGCGCGACAACGGACGAAGGCGGCGACGAAGGCGGCGGCGACGAATATGGCGGAGAGGATCGTTCCCCACTTCCACAACACGCCCGGCGTCGCGGTGATAGAGATCGGCGCGCGGGAGTTCATGTGCGAGGGCGAGATCGCTCCGTTCGATCACCCGCACGTGTTCCTCGACATGGGCGATGCGACCGAGATCATCTGTCCGTACTGCTCGACCTTGTTCCGTTACGATCCCACACTCGATCCCCATGCCGCGCGCCCAGCGGAATGCGCGCTGCCCGAGGATACGACTGCCTAGCTCGACCAGCGACGGAGAGACAACGGCAGTGCCGTCCTCGCCCCCCGTCATCATCGCCGGTGCGGGTATCGGCGGGCTGACCGCGGCGCTGGCGATCGCGCAGCGCGGATTGCCGGTTGCGGTCTTCGACCAGGCGGAACGCTTGGAAGAGGTCGGCGCCGGCATTCAGCTCTCGCCCAACGCATCGCGCATTTTGCTTGGGCTCGGCCTCGGCGAGCGATTGCAGCGCTATGTGGTCGTCCCCGAGGAGCTGCGGGTGATGAGCGCGCACGCCGTGCTGGCGCGCGCGCCGTTCGGCGCCACCGCCGCGCAACGGTATGGCGCACCTTATTGGGTGATTCATCGCGGCGACCTGCAGGCGGTACTGGTCGAGGCGGTGCGCGCCCATTCCGGCATCGCCCTCAATCTCGGCGCGCGGGTCG
Organism: uncultured Alphaproteobacteria bacterium; assembly: GCA_963758945.1. Taxonomy (GTDB): domain Bacteria; phylum Pseudomonadota; class Alphaproteobacteria; order Rhizobiales; family Xanthobacteraceae; genus VAZQ01. The sequence goes on from CAVWXY010000010.1 coordinate 426,106, forward strand.
ACGACTTCGCCGCCGGCCGCGATGGCGTGACGGTCTCCGTGCTCGCGCCGACCCGGCCGAAGTCGGATTTATCCGACTTCGGCCGGCTTGAAGTGCCGACTTCGGCTAAGCCTGGGTTCGCGTGCGAGCACCGCGGCCTCGCGCTGGTCGCGGCCGACGGGTTGTGGTCGCGCCTGCGCGCGCGGCTCGGCCACCACGACGAGCCGCGCTTCGCCCGCCACACCGCGTGGCGCGCGCTCGTCGACGCCACCACCCTGGATCCAGACCTGCGGGCGCCCTCGGTCAATCTCTGGCTCGGCGGCGACGCGCATCTCGTGCATTACCCGGTCCGCGGCGGCAGCCTCGTCAACGTCGTCGCCATCGTCCGTGACGACTGGCGCGACGGCGGCTGGAGCGCGCCCGGCGAGCGTGCCGACATCCTCGCCCGCTACCGCGCCGGCACATGGCCGGCGGCGGCGCGCGCCATGCTCGCCGCCCCGCAACGCTGGCACAAATGGGCGCTCTACGACCGCGCGCCGCTCGCTACCTGGGGCCACGGCACGGCCACCTTGCTTGGGGACGCGGCCCACCCGATGCTGCCCTATCTCGCCCAGGGCGCCGCCATGGCGATCGAGGATGCGGCGGTGCTGGCGCGCGCGCTGGCCGAAGGGCGCGACGGGACCGACGGCGCCTTGCGCAGCTACGAGCGGCAACGGCTACAGCGCACCGCGCGCGCCCAGCGCGCGGCCCGACGGAACGGGAGGGTCTACCACCTCACCGGCGCCGGCGCGCTGCTGCGCCGGCTCGCGCTCGCTGCCATGGGCGGGAACCGGCTGCTCACGCGCTACGATTGGCTCTATGGCTGGACCCCGGCCTAGCTAGTGTCCCGGTTCCGACGCTTGTATCCCTTTGCAGCACGTCCGTTTACAAGCGTCGGAACCAAAGGGACACTAGCAACTCTATGATTCCAGCGCGGCTTTGGATTTGACGTTCCTATCAAGGGCTCGCGGCAACGCTGATAGGAACGTCAAATCCGCCGCACTAGCGCGTAGGATCGCACCCGTCATGCCGCTGTTTCCGACCACCATCGCCGGAAGCCTGCCGAAGCCCGCCTGGCTCGCCGAGCCGAACCGGCTGTGGCCGGCCTGGCGCCTCGCCGGGCCGCAGCTCGACGACGCCAAACGCGACGCCACCCTGCTGGCGCTGAAGCTGCAGGAAGATTGCGGCATCGACATCGTCACCGACGGCGAGCAGTCGCGCCAGCATTTCGTCCACGGCTTTCTCGAATTCGTCGAGGGCATCGATTTCGCCCGCAAGGTCGAGATCGGGATCCGCGCCGACCGCTACAAGGCGATGGTGCCGACGGTCACCAGCGCGCTGCGCCTGAAGGGGCGGGTGCATGCGACCGAGGCGCGGCTCGCGCGCGCCCACACCAGGCGCCAGCTCAAGTTCACGCTGCCGGGGCCGATGACCATCGTCGACACCATCGCCGATGCCCATTACGGCGACCGGGTGAAGATGGCGATGGCGTTCGCGGACCTGCTCAATGCCGAGGCACGCGCGCTCGAAGCCGACGGGGTCGACGTCGTCCAGTTCGACGAGCCGGCATTCAACGTCTACATGCGCGAGGTCAAGGACTGGGGCATCGCGGCGCTGCATCGCGCCGTCGAGGGGCTCCGCTGCACCACCGCCGTGCACATCTGCTACGGCTACGGCATCAAGGCGAATATCGACTGGAAGGCGACGCTCGGCGGCGAGTGGCGCCAGTACGAGGAGATTTTCCCGGCGCTGGCCGCAAGCCGCATCGACCAGGTTTCGGTCGAATGCCGAAACTCGCGCGTGCCGCTCGCGCTGTTGACGCTGCTCGATGGCAAGGAGGTGCAGGTCGGCGTGATCGACGTGGCGACCGATGCGATCGAGACGCCCGAACAGGTCGCCGCCGTCATCGCCGAGGCGGCGAATTACGTGGCGAAGGACCGCATCATCGCCGGCACCAATTGCGGCATGGCGCCGATGGTGCGCGACATCGCGCTGGCGAAGCTCGCCGCGCTCGGCCGCGGCGCCGAGCTGGCGAGGCAGCGGCTCGGCTGATCGCGCGCGACCGAGCTGGCGCCGCTATGGCTTCGGCGGCGGGCAGTTCTTGGCACGCGCAGTCGCCTCGACCACCTTGAGCTCTTCCTTCGCCGAGGCGTAATCGGCTTGATAGGCGAGGACGTTGACGACCGCGCCGCCGGTGCTCTGCGCGGCCTTGTCCATCAGCAGCCTCAATTCCTGCTCGCGGGCGGTCCAACTCGCCCGCTGCGCGGCGATCTGATCGCAGGTATAGAACTCGTATTTTCCGGGATCGGCGAAGACGGTGAGCGGACCCAACCCCGCCGACGAACATGCCGACAGCATTCCGGCGGCAAGGACACCGCCGACGCCGCGCGCAAACACTGCCCTCACGCCGGGCCGCTGTTCAGCCATTCTGTCCTGCATCCGCGGGCACAACTCCGATGCCAGACCGCTCGCACGAAGACGGCAAAATATTTCATGTCGCAAGGCTGCGTCTATGGCGCCGGAATGCGCCCTAATCGTGGTGCCCATATCCCGCGCGCGGACCGGCCGGAGCGGTTTCCGATTCCAACGCGTCGCAAACCGCTCTAGGTCATGAACTCATAAAGGGGATTCTCGAATCTGGGAAACTCTGATTCAAGCCTCCTGAACGAGGGAGGCTGCGATGGCGCGCTTTGATCTGACGGACTTTGAATGGTCGGTGATCCAACCGTTGTTGCCGAACAAGCCGCGCGGGGTGCCGCGGGTCGACGATCGGCGTGTGCTCAATGGCATCTTCTGGCGGCTGCGCACGGGCGCGCCGTGGGCCGACATCCCGGAGCGCTACGGGCCGTATACGACCTGCGTGAACCGCTTCAACCGGTGGCGGCGCGCCGGCGTGTGGGATCGGATTCTGGTGGCCGTGTCAAAGGCTTACGATGGCGACATCCAGATGATCAACTCCTCGAGCATCCGCGTGCATCAGCACGCTGCCAACACCCAAAAAAAGACGATCGATCCCGTTGCATGGGTCGCTCGCGGGGCGGGCTGACGACCAAGATCCATGCGCTGGTCGATGCCAGCGGCCTGCCGATCGCGCTCAAGCTGACCGAAGGCCAAGCCCATGACGGCCGCGCCGCCGCTGACATGCTGGCCTCGCTCGGCCAAGGCGACATCCTGCTGGGCGATGCCGCCTATGACTCCGACGCCTTGCGCCAAGACTTGACTGCGCGCGGTGCCTGGGCCTGCATCAAGCCCATGCCCAACCGCCACCACGTGCCGGCATTCTCGTCATTCCTGTATCGCTACCGCAACCTGGTCGAACGCTTCTTCAATAAACTCAAGCATTTTCGCGCGATCGCGACACGCTACGACAAAACCCCGGAAAACTTCCTTGCATCCATAAAACTTGCCTCAGCAAGAATTTGGATGCGCTTTAATGAGTCCATGGCCTAGTCTGCATGGCCAGGAAACCGAGGTCGCGCGCCGCCGCACGGCGCCGGGAGGCAGCATGCCGAAACTTTCCAACGTGCCGTCGGTGCGCCAGCGGGTGAGCGCGGACGAGTGGCAGGCGCGGGTCGAGCTTGCCGCGGCCTACCGGCTGGTGGCGCATTACGGCTGGACCCATCTCATCAACAATCACATCTCGCTGCGGGTGCCGGGCAGCGAGGACCAGTTCCTCATCAACCCGTACGGCTTGCTCTACGAGCAGATCACCGCCTCAAGCCTGGTGAAGATCGACGTCGACGGCAACGTTCTCGACGAGACGCCTTACGAGGTGAACCGCGCCGGCTTCGTCATCCACAGCGCGATCCACATGGCCCGCAGGGACCTGCACGCGATCATCCACACCCACACGGTCGCGGGCCAGGCGCTCTCCGCGCTCGACTGCGGGCTGCTGCCGCTCAACCAGAGCGCCATGCGCTTCTACAAGCGCGTCGGCTATCACGACTTCGAGGGCGTGGCGAACGATCTCGACGAGCGCGCGCGCATCGTCGCCGATCTCGGCGAGCACAAATGCCTCGTCCTCAAGCATCACGGCCTGCTCACCGCCGGGGTCAATATCGGCGAGGCCTTCAACCTGATGTATTACCTGGAAAAGACCTGCGAGACGCAGATGATGGTGCTCGCCTCGCGCGAGCCCTACAGCCTGCCGAGCGAACCCGCGTGCGAGAAGTCGGCGCGGATCTTCTGGGGCAACGGGCGGGTGCACGACCGCGACTGGCCGGCACTGATGAAGCTAGCCGACAAGATCGATCCGTCGTTCCGCAATTGAGCTGCTTGGTCGACAAGTGGCCGGCAAGAGCGTCTTCTACGCGAGCGTCGGGCCTGAGCTCACGCTCTATGAGATCGACGTCGCAGCCGCCGCGCTGCAAAAGCGCGGCGCGGTGACGCTGCCGGCCAATGTGCAATACGCCTGGCCGCATCCGTCGCAGCGATATCTCTACGTCGTATCGAGCAACGGCGGGCCGGGCTTCGCCGGCGACACGCATCTCGCCAGCGCGTTCCGCATCGATCCGGCCTCGGGCGCCTTGGCGCCGCACGGCGAGCCGCGAGCGCTGCCGTCACGGCCGATCCACACCAGCGTCGATGCGGTCGGCGACTATCTGCTCACCGCCTACAACAACCCGAGCAGCGTCACCGTGCACCGCATCGAAGGTGACGGCAGCATCGGCGAGGAGGTTCGCCTGCCGGGCAAACTCGACGCCGGCATCTACGCGCATCAGGTCCGCACCACGCCCGGAAACCTGACGGCAATCCTGGTGACGCGCGGCAACAACGCCTCAGATGGCAGGCCGGAGGACCCTGGGGCGCTCAAGGTCTTTCACTTCAAGGACGGCGCACTGACCAACCTCGCCTCGGTCGCGCCGGGGAGCGGGCTTGGCTTCGGGCCGCGCCATCTCGATTTCCATCCGAGCGCGCCGTGGGTCTACGTTTCGATCGAGCGCCAGAACCAGCTCTATGTCTACCCCCTCACCGCCGACGGCGCGCTCGGCCGGGACCCCCTCTTCGTCAAGGACACCTTGGCCAATTCCGTCAACGTCAAGCCCTCGCAGGGCGCGGGCCCGATCCACGTCCATCCCAACGGCCGTTTCGTCTATCTCACCAACCGCAACCAGGGCGAGGTCGAGCTCGAGGGAAAGAAGGTATTCAACGGCGGCGAAAACAACGTCGCGGTGTTCGCCATCGATCCCGCGACCGGCGAGCCGAGCCTGATCCAGACCATCGACGGGCGGGGCATCCACCTGCGCACCTTCGGCATCGACCCGAGCGGCCAGCTCCTGGTCGCCGCCAGTATCCGGCCCCTCGCCGTGCGCAACGGCGATGCGATCGGGACGCTCACCGCCGGAATCATCGTCTATCGCATCGGCGACGACGGCCGGCTCGCCTTCGCGCGCAAATACGATGTCGACACCGGCAAGCACCAGCAGTTCTGGAGCGGGATGGTGGCGCTGGCCTAGCGCGCGGCGACGAGCGTGGTGGCCGCGGCCGAAGTCGCACAAGCAAGCCTCGTCAAAGGCTTGCCTGTCAACATGGCGCTAAACGCGCCATTGGGCGCATTGGGGTTTCAGCCGCACTGTCAAACCGCCCGGAGCGCGCGCGATGACCGCCCGCCCGCCCGTGCGCACGATCAGCATCATCGCCGATAGCGCTTCCGGGCTCGCGCTCTACGATCGCGCCTGCGCCGCGCTGGCGCGCAATGTTGCCCAACGCGGGGATGCGCTGGACCTGCTGACATCGTTGCCCGATGCCTGCGCCGCGCTGGCGTTCTTCGACCCGCAACACCGGGGCGTGCTCGACAAGCTGGCCTTTGGCAACGAGGGAGCGCGCCAGCGCGAGCGCAGCAGGCTTCCGGCGATGGGCGAGGATTACATCGACGCCTGCTGCCGCGAGATCGCGCGCGTGCTGGTGCCGAGCGGATACTGCATGCGCTGGGTCGATACCTACGGGCTGTGCGAAGCCCACCACCTGCGCGTGGCCGATTGCCTGAAATGCGTGGACCTGATCGCCTGGGACAACTTGCGCCCCGGCATGGGTAAGCGCTCGCGGCGACGCGGCGACTACCTACTGGTGTTGCAGCGGCCCCCGGTGACCCCGAGCAACTGGCGCGACCACGGCATCCCGAGCCGGTGGGTTGAAAAGGTTGACCGCCGGATTCATCCGCACGCAAAGCCCGCCGACCTGATCGAGCGGCTGATCGCTGCCGTCACGCTGCCCAATGATCTGGTGATCGATCCCGCGGCCGGGGGCTTCAGTGTCCTGCACGCCGCCCGCCGCTTGGGCCGCGAATTCATCGGCTGCGATGCTGCGTTCGACCACGAGGCGCCGCGCGCGCAACCGGCCGAAACGGCGGCGAGCGCATGACGGCGGCAGCGACGCGTGTTACGATGACGTTACCTCGAAAGACGCGCTTCACCACTTCCGCCGATCGAGGACGCCGGACAAACCGCGCAAGCGTGTTTGCCCGGCCGATCGGCCGTGGTGTTCGGACAAACCACTTCCGCCATTGCCGATCGGCTTTTTGGTTGGTGCTCGCGCGCCGCCAAAAAAGCTGTTGCGCCGGCCCCTCCGAAGGACCGGCGCAACAATTCCAATGGGCTGATCAAGGTCGCAACAAGCAGCGCCTTGATAGCCCGGAACCACCGGCCCGCACAAGCGGCCAGAAAGGACGGGCACTCAATGCGCGCACAGATTTCCACCACCGACATCACCGCCAGCAACAGCTTCACGCTCGACACCTTGCCGCAAGGCACCCCGCCCGCGCTGATAGCGGCGATCGAGGACGAAGCCCGCCGCGCTTTCGATCGCCATGGCCTCGCGGCTTTCATGATGTCGCGCGACGCGGCGCTAGCGCACGAGACTGGCCATGCCATCGTTGCTGCGCATGAAGGCTTGACGGTCCGCAGCGTGACCATCTTCTCGCGATCGGTGCCGAACGTCGGCCTCGCATGGGGCGGGCGGTGCATGGATGCCGGCGGGACCTGGACGACCGGCGCCGACAGCAGCGCAGACGACGACCTGCGCCGCGCGCGGATCATCGTCGCCGGTCTCGCTGGCGAAGCGATCACCGGCTGGGATTTGCCCGGCTCGTCGATCGATGAACTCGCGCTATCGCAATTGGTCGGCCTCAACGCCGCGGCGAAGCTCGACGACGATCCGGACCAAAGCGACGAAGAATATAGCGCGTACGCGCAACGGCTCTGGCACGAGCGGGTCTGGAACGCGGCGCTCGCCATCCTGTTCGCCAACGAAGAGCCGTTCAATTGCCTCGTGCAGGCATTGCACGAGAAAGAAAAAGTGAAGGGCGCAAGGCTGCGCCACGTCCTGGCCCAGGTGAGAAGGGTCGCATCATGACCGACGAAAACGTTGTCTTAGCCTTCGAGCTGCTCGCGGCCCGCCACAGCAAGCCCAAGGATACGACGCAGTACCCTTATCGCCTCGTGCCGTTCGACGAGCTGCGGCCGGGGATCAAGTCGCCCTATCTCGTCGATGGTGTCATCCCGCTTCAAGGTCTGGTTGCGGTTTGGGGACCGCCGAAGTGCGGGAAATCCTTCTGGACCTTCGACCTCGCCATGCACATCGCGCTGCGCTGGCCCTATCGCGGCCGGCGCGTCAACGGCGGGCCAGTCGCCTATCTCGCCTTCGAGGGCGCCGCCGGCTTCGGGGGCCGCGCCGAGGCGTTCCGGCGCGCGCACAAGATCACCGGCAAGGTCCCGTTCTACCTGCTCGCAAGCAACGCGAAGCTGGTGCGCGACCATCCGGCGCTGATCGCATCCATCGACGGGCAGATGGAGGCGCCACCGATGGCCGTCGTGCTCGACACGCTCAACCGCTCGATCGACGGCTCGGAAAGCAAGGACCAGGACATGGGCGCCTATCTTGCGGCGGCCGAAACCATCGTTCAAGCCTTCGACTGCGTCGTGATCATCGTCCACCATTGCGGTGTGGACGGCTCGCGCCCGCGCGGTCACACGAGCCTGACCGGCGCCGCCGACGCGCAGCTCGCCGTCAAGCGCGACACGGGCGGAAACGTCGTAGTCGAGGTCGAAGCCGCGAAGGACTTCGCCGAGGGTGCCCGCTTCGCGTCGACCCTGAAGGTGGTCGAGGTCGGCATCGACGACGACCGCAAGCCGCTCACGTCGTGCGTCATCGTCCCGAGCGAGCTGCCGACGAGCGGGGATGCCAGGAAGGGGCCAAAACTCAACAATTCAGCGAGGCTCGCGCTCGATCAGCTACGGGAATTGATCGGCTCCGATGCCAGCGAGCCGGCCCCGGCATCCGGACATATTCCGCGAGATGTCCGGGTGTGCTCGGCGGCGCTTTGGCGGGAGCATTTCTACAGCACCTATCCGGGAAGGCCGGACACGAAGCAAAAGGCATTTGTCCGGGCAGTGCTGCGGCTGCAAGAGCTTCATATTGTTGGACTTTGGTCCGACAAGGCGTGGCTGCCGGACATCCGGACAAATGCCGGACAAACAGAAAAATGTCCGGCGAACGGTTAAGGCCAGCACAGCCCGGACAAACCAGACAGACAAGGACACCCCTTTAAGGGGTGTCCGGTTTGTCCGGTCTGTCTGGCCGTTTGGTCCGGGAACCGTGTCCAGCGCGGCAAAGAAAGAAAGAAAAATGACGATCGATGATGTCCGGCGCGCCCGCCCCACCGCCCGCCGCGCCGACGCCCCGCCGCGCCGCCCGTGCCCGCGAGCGCGGGACCCGCCTGGATCGCTGGCGGCGCTATCGGGGCACGTGAGCACCGCAAGCGCCGATCTTCTCGACGGCGCGCAGCGGTCGCGATACGCTCACTTTACGGTGGCCGGTTGATTGGTGAAGGGTGAGGCCATGGCCGAAGTTCTGACCGAGATCGAACGGGTGCGAAGGCGCGAGCTGACGCGCGATAGCAGAGCGGCAATCCAATTGGGCCTGTCGCTCGATCAGTATCGCCAGCAACGCGAGGCCGTGATCAGCGATTGGTGCGAATTTCTACACGCTGAAATGGATCGGACCCACGCCAGCGACCCAACCGAAGTTCTACCGCAAGCGCTGGCCCGTCTCGAAGAGCGCGCGATTGCCGAAGCCCGCCGTGCAGGTGAACCGAGCGCGAAGGAGATGGTCGCGAAGATGTTGAGGAAGGCGATCCTATGAGCGCCAGCGACCATTTGCGGCTATTTCCGCATGATACGGACCGCTTGAACTCGTTGGCGCGCTCAGCAAGAGGAACAGCAACGCCAAGCCGAAGCCGAACGAAAGGCCGAAGCCCGCGAACAACGGCGGTCGCTCCTACGTGATGAGATCGAAGCCTTGCGCGCCGAGATTGCGGCCGTCCGCGACGAAGCGGAGCGCCGCAGGATCATCGGGCTGGAAGTGACCGCGGAGAAGGTTGCCGATCTGGCCAATAAAATCTTCGATCACATCGATGGACGGTTCCGACGTGTGCAAATCGAGCTGTGCTCTCTCGTCGAGCAACAATTCGCGGCGCTGGAAGCCAAGGTCAATCAGGCGCGGGCCGATGTCCTCGCGGACGGCAAGCCGCGGGCAAGTGGCGACTTCAAGTTTGCGGCCGAGCGCAAGGAGCGCGACGAACCGCTCGATCTGCCGCCTTTGTCAAAGGCGCGCGGCCTCAACTGAGCCCCTTGCCGATGTCCGGTTTCCCGCGAGAGCGGGCCGCGTCGCGGGACTGTCCCCATGGGGACGCGAGGGTAGCGAACGTTTCCGGTCAACTGTGAACTGCCTCACGTTGGGGCGGCGAAAAATATGCGAGCCTCTGTTTCGCCAAGTTCAACTGACGTGAGGGGATTGCAAATGCGCGCATGGATCGGAATCCCCGTCGTGGTCGCGATTGGCCTGATCTGGTCGGTCGCCGCGATGTCCGAGTGGGTCCCCGTAGATGGCTCGGAAATGAGGTCGTCGGCCGCGACATCGCCGCATGTGGCTGGACAAGCTCCGTTGATCCGCTGAGCGTGCGTGGTCGCTCGCGGCGCGCGCAGCAGCAGGCAATGCCGGTGATTGGGTGTCGCGACGAGATTGTTGATGGAGGAAGATCACCATTTCCGCCTGTGAGGGCGCGCAGCACAGATTAATTAAGAATTTCGCCACACGTTAAAGTTGACTTACTTCTAGGCGTAGTGGAATATCGATTTGCGAACTTAGGGTCCGAGAGCTGCCTCAAGCGACGATGGCCGAAATCGTCGTGGCCCATTTCGTGGGCGGCCTGGTGCCGTCGGCCGGCACAATCTTCCAGCATAGACAAAAAGACCAGGGGCTCCGTCATTATGGTTCTGCACGGTGTCGCGGCCGTTTTGGCCGCCACGGTCTCGCTTACACTTCCGTCAGAGCTTCTCGCCGGCGGCGAATGGCCAGATGGGCCGAATAAAGCGTGGTTTGAGGCGCTCCAACGACCTGACAACGACAAGAATCCGTATCGAGACGAGAAATCCCGCTTTTGCTGTGGTGTCGCCGATACCGTAAAGACAAAATTTAGGGTCGAGGCCCGGAGCGAGAGATACCCCGAAGACCGCTGGTACGCCTGGCTAAACGATCAATGGGCTGTGATCCCACCGGAAAAGATCGTCCAAGACTACGCGCCTGACGGGCAGCCATACTTGTTCGTGCTAGCCGGAACTATCCAGTGCTTTGTCCGGCCTAGGGGCGGCTTATGATTTGGCAAGGCTTGGCCACGGCAGTAATTGTATGCCTAGGAGCCGCCACCTGGCTGAGCCCTACCCCGGCCCAGGACTCGCGTATAGGACGCTACAATTCGACTGGGCTCGACCTCAATACCTCATCTCGGTTCAATATTTGGCGAACGGCAACGGTTGGCATTCACAAGGGAGTCGATGCTTATCGCAACGCGCTTGAAGCAGCAAAAATCAAAATCGGAGATGCCGCCAACGAGATTATGGGCCGACCTGCATTTCGGTATGTAACAAGCAAGACAGAGGTGCAGCTCATACTGGTTTCGGCTTCGGAACTCGGTGTAGACACAGAATTTAACCTTTCGGACGTTTACAGACTTGCAAAACGGTTTGGTCTTACGCTCTGCCCCGGCGACGTTGGGCCGCAGTTGCGCTTGGACTACCGCGACCAGCCGGTTGGCGAAGTTCTCGACATCGCGATGGAGCCCGTCGCAACTTACTCCGGCGACCCAACAATTTTGTCCCTGATAAACTTCGGCCAAGGTCTCGCACTTATCGGCAGCGATGGTCGATCCGATGTCACCCTTGCCCGAACAAAGCGTTTCGTATTTGCCCTTCCAGCTGGGCAAGGTATGGAGGCGGAGATTTTACTTCGCAGTTGGCAACCGTAGGGAGGTAGCAATGATGGTCAGACCCGTGTCTTTGGTTTTGTCATCTGTCGTGCTCTTGGCAACCGTTTCCGGTGTGAACGCCCAAAACCTACCAGCAGAGGGGCCTCTATCGATCACCTTTACCGCCACCCAAATTCCGCCCGCTAAACCGATGCCCATTGGCGCTGGGAAAGAATTTGTCATGCTCAACATGGCCATGACAGCGTCAAACGATACCGGCAATCCGGTGTTGCACAAGATGGGCGGCCGGTGCCAGTTGTGGACACCCCGATTTCGTGGACAGTTGACGTCTTGGGATCAGGCTACAGTGTCTGCCGTCAAAGGTGTCCTCCTTTTTCTGCCTTTTCTGCTCATCCTTTTGTTCGGCCCCTGCGGAGCTCATCCTTCCGTTCTCTAATCGCCACCACGAACGCAAGCATTTTCTTTCTTTGGACCTACCCCGATTTCGTGGACAGTTGACGTCTTGGGATCAGGCTACAGTGTCTGCCGTCAAAGGTGTCCTCCTTTTTCTGCCTTTTCTGCTCATCCTTTTGTTCGGCCCCTGCGGAGCTCATCCTTCCGTCCCGGCCCGCACATTCGACCCGCCGTCGCGCGCAGGGGCGGTCAAGGTCGCGCACTTTGCGCGCGCGCGAGGGCTTGACCTTGACGGCCCCGAGCACGGCGGCAGGATGGAGTGAGCCGGGGGAAACCGCAGGCTCCCAGTGCCGCCGCTCGAACTCGACGGGTGACAGATACTCGAGCGACGAATGCCGCCGGCGCGGATTGTAGAAGCCTTCGATGAACTCGAAGACGGCATTGCGTGCCTCGGCTTGCGTCTTGAACCGGCTGCGAGCCAGTAACTCGCATTCCAGCGTGGCGAAGAAGCTCTCCGCCATCGCATTGTCGTAGGCGTCGCCCACACTCCCCATCGAAGGCCGCACACCCGCCTCGCGGCAGCGGTTGCCGAACTCAATGGACGTGTACTGCGCGCCTTGATCGGAGTGATGAATGACGCCGCGCGGACGACGCATGGCCAGCGCCATGCTCAACGCATCGAGCACGACCGTGGTGTGCAACGTCGTCGCCATCGACCAGCCGACGATCCGGCGGCTGAACACATCGAGGACGACCGCCAGGTACAGGAAGCCCGCCCATGTCGGAATGTAGGTGATATCAGCCACCCAAAGCACATTCGGCGCATCCGCCGTGAACCTGCGCTCGACCAGATCGGGCGCTTGCCGGGCCCCATCACGCACCGTTGTGATCGCAAGGCTGCGACGGCTGATACCAGCAACACCCGCCTCGCGCATGAGCCGCGCGACACGGTTCTTGCCGACCTGCACGCCGTTCGCCGCAAGCTCAGCGTGCACCCGCGGCGCGCCATAGGTTCCGCGCGATACCGCGTGGATCGTGCGTACCGTCTCGGTCAACGCAGTATTCGAACGCGCCCGTTGGGAGGGCGATCGCGTTCTCCACGCATAGTACCCGCTGCACGAGATGCCCAGCACTCGGCACATGGTGGCAATCGGAAACTCGGCCTGGTGCGCGCTCACAGAATCTGAACCCTTCGGCGGGATCACATCCGTCTCCCGAGCGAACCAGGCCGCGGCTTTTGAGAGGATGTCGCGCTCCAGCCTGAGTTCTTCACCTCGCGCCGAAGACAGTTCATCTCGTCGCGTTCTGCCGTCGTCACACCGTCATCCCGGCGGCCCGCATCCCGCTCGGCTTGCGCCACCCAGTTCCGGATCGCCTGCGCCGTCGGCTCAAACTCCTTCGACAGGCTCTCCGGACTTCGCCCGGACCGAACCAGCTCAATCATCTGACGCCGAAACTCAGGCGTGTAAGGTGCCATTATTCTTTGCCATCGTGAACTCCTGCAACACAAATGCTCGGGTGTCCACGAAACCGGGGGAACTTC
>CAVWXY010000011.1:0-513467 GCA_963758945.1 uncultured Alphaproteobacteria bacterium
CGGGCGAAGTCCGGAGAGCCTGTCGAAGGAGTTTGAGCCGACGGCGCAGGCGATCCGGAACTGGGTGGCGCAAGCCGAGCGGGATGCGGGCCGCCGGGATGACGGTGTGACGACGGCAGAACGCGACGAGATCAACCGTCTTCGGCGCGAGGTGAAGACAGCTCAGGCTGGAGCGCGACATCCTCTCAAAAGCCGCGGCCTGGTTCGCTCGGGAGACGGATGTGATCCCGCCAGCGTCCTTCGCCTTTGCCAATCACTGGATGTCCACCGACCGATCCCTTCGCCGTCGACCATCTGACCGCTGATTCAACGCGCAGAGCTACGGCGGGCGGCTCGAAGGCGGCTACCGTTCCGGAACGCCCTACGGCGGGATCACACCCTACGCCGCAATCCAGGCGCAGAGTTTTCACACGCCGGGCTACACCGAGACCGGAGTGATCCCCAACGGCTTTGCGCTCACTTTCAATGGCCGCGACGCCACAGATACCAGGAGCGAGTTGGGCGCGCGCTTCGACCCGGTGCTGGCGGTCTATTCCAATGCGGTGCTGGCGCTGCGTGGGCGGGTCGCTTGGGCGCACGATTGGGTCAGCGATCCGACACTGACGCCGCTGTTCCAGGCGCTCCCGGCGCGATCTTCATCGTCAACGGCGCCATACCAGCACAGAACTCCGCGCTCGCCTCCGCCGGCGCGGAACTGCGCCTCGGCCAACGGGATGACGCTACTCGCCAAATTCGACGGCGAGTTCGCCTCGCACTCATCGACCTACGGAGGAACGGGGACGTTCCGATACAGGTGGTAAGAGCCGTCACCCGTCTCGCCGACGAACGCCAGACACGTGACCAATAGAAAGCCCGCCCTTGCGCTCAACGGCTTCGCCCCTCGCCGAGAGCCTGCCGCCCTCGCCAGCGCATCCAAGGCCAACTGGTCGCGCGCAAACCCCAACCGTAGCGGGCTCGTCGGTGCCGCCCGCCATCGGTCGTGGCTTCCCGGATGGAGCCGTGTGCAGCCCACCCGTAGGCGCGTCGGCGGTGAGGGCCGCATAGCTAGCCAGCCCCAGCCAGCGGGCGGGTGGGCTCGGCTGCGGCACACGAAGGCGGGCGGGGGGCGGGTCGGAAAAACAGGTCGCGCCAAAGCTCGCGGCGCGCCCCGGCCTCCACGCTAGTGCGCCTTGCCCCCGTTGAAAAACTGGCAGAGGTTTCGGACCCATGGGAATTAACATCTACGACCCGCCCGGAACCGCCTCCTCACTTATCGGCGTCGGCGGCGCAGTGGTGGAGAACCACTGTCGACCGGTACGTATTGCAGGAGCACCACATCCGTCTGCTACAGCTCTGTTGCGAGGCATGGGACAGGTCGCAAACGGCGCGGGCACAGCTCGACGAGGAGGGCTTAACCGTCTCCGGACGCGAGGGCGGCATCCGTCCGCATCCTTGCATCGGCATCGAGCGCGATGCCCGGCTCGCTGTCGCCCGCCTCATCCGCGAGCTAGACCTGGACATTGAGCCGCCGGTGTCGGAGCGCGCGGACCCGCTGGCAATCTTCTCGAACAGGAGAGGCCGCCATGCCCGTAAAGCTACGCGCAGCTAAAGAGCGCCACCCACAGTTCAGCGCCGAGGCGGTCTCGCTTTTCGTCGAGCTCGAGCGACGCCGCATAGCAGTCAGAGGTTCAAAGAAGGATCGAGGAAATTGGCCCACATGCTGGACCTGGTCGACGAATGGTGGACCGGAAACCACGTCAACGACCGCGACCGCAAGCCGTGCCATCCGCCTTGGTACATCGCATACAACGACTTTTTCCGCGTTCGCGCTGTCCGTGAGGAGTTGTTGGTCGGCAACCGGAGAGCGCCGCGCAGGGCCCGAGGTCACGCATTCCGAAACCATCATGTGAAGAGAACCCCCGCGCCATGCGGCAGCGGGGGCAAAAGGCAACCTCGAACTTGGAGAACCAACATCGCGCGCGACATGTCAGTGCGCAAGGAGGCTCCACCATGCGGCCCATTCGCCTTTCCGATGACGAGCTCGACGCCGTCCTGGCCGCCGCCCGGCCGCTGGCGGTGGAGCGACGCGACGCCTTCCTACAACAGGTAGCGACCGGGCTGCAGGCCTGTACCGAGATCGGCCCCGGCGTCGTCTACCGCGTGGTGGCCGCGACGCAGCGCGCGTTTTTCAATGCGCCGGATCTCAGTCGCGGCAAGGACGACAGCCGCTGGCACTAATCAAAGGTCGAAGGATGCTTGCCGCCGAGGTGGCGAGTTGCCGGCATCGGCGGGCGGATTGTTATGGCCTAGCCAGCGTTGGCAGCACGGGCAGGTGTCCATCCGACTCAGCAACTCACGCCGGTACTCCTCGTCGGTCGCGGGATCCATGAGGGCTTGACGGGTTATCCAGTCGCTAACCTTGTCAAGATCCTCGCGCGATAACTGCGGCAACAGCTTATCGATGCTGATGATAGTCCTGGTTATCTTGTGGCCCTTGTCCTTGAACAAGGCGATGAAGTCCCCTTCCTTGAAAAGCTCCTGCCGGCTCGTATGCTGTCATTTGCTGCTCTCCTTCAATCGCAGTCGCGAAACACCTCGTTCAGCATCCAGAAGATGGCCTCGCCGATCAGCCGGCGATCCCCGCAATCGGCCGGATCCAGCCAGCGCGAGCGGATGAGCCCGTTGAGGATGCGGCCGTTATAGCGGACGCCCGCTACCGCCTCGCCCCGGCGTAGCAGTTCGCGATGCCGGCGCGCGCGCTCGCGTTTGAGCGCCTGGCGGGATGGACGCTCAAGCACCGCCGCGCTCCCGGCTCAAGCGATCGCGCATGCGCGGCGATAGCCGGCGCTGGTTCGCATCGTTGCAGGGGATTCCCGGAATGAAGTCGCAAGCGACGAGGGTGCGGCCGAGCCGCCGCTCGAGGCAGCCGATGCACAGCACTTCTTGGCCGGGCAGGCGGTGCCACCACTTGCGCCGGCCGCGCCAGGCCCGCTCCCAGACGTCATCGTTGACCATGTACCATTCGCCCAGGCGGATGGTGCCGATCCCGCAGTCGGCGCAGGCGGAAACGATCAGCGGCCAGGGGGTTCTGATGTGGCGAATGCCGGTCATTGCGGCACCGTCGGCTGATGGCCGCGCAACGCCGCCTGCCGCAGCTCCTCGCCGAAGACGCCGCAGGCGCCTAGGAAGCCCATGCCGCCGGCCGGGCGAGGAGCAGGTGCGGCCGACGGCCGAGCTGGCACCGAACCAATGATCAGCGGTGGCAGGATCGTTCATGCCGGCGTAGCGCGCCCACCAACGCAGGTAGCGGCGGGCGTCGTGGAATTCCCAGACCTCGCGCGGGTCATCGTTGTAGCCGAGCAGACAGATCATGAAGCAGGCTTTGGGATAGCGGCCGGTCGCCTGACGCCACACCGCGGCGCCCCGTTTGGCCTCAGCCTTGCTCAGGTTACCGCGGGAGCCGATGGTGATGGGAATGAACATCCCCTCGCCATCGCCGTCGGGCCAGCCGGAGAGGTTGCAGTTGCCGCTGCCGTCGTAGAACACCGCTTGGACGCCGAGGGCGCGCATGAAGCGCACGTTCTCGCGCAATTCCTCCTTCGCCGCCCGGCGGGCGGCGTTGGGATCGTCCGTCATGGTTGTTACTCCGGTTATAATTGGAAGGCGGCCTTGCCGGGCTTCACGCAGGGCCACAGACGATGCGAGCCCGGCCTTGTTTGGCGGGGGAAGGGTCCCGCCACCGCGCGCTGGCCGCCGCGCCTGCGGTCAAGCGCGCCAGATGCCCTCTTGGGCCATGCGGCTTTCATCCACGGCTCCTCGCACTCGCGGTGCAGGCGGATCGAGCCGCTGTCGCCGAACGCCACCTCGTTGCCCCCCGGACGTTTGCAATAGGCGCATAGCTCGGGAGGGTCCGGGGCGCGTTCCGGGCTGCGTGCGGCGCATGGCTCTGCGGCGCGTGATTCTCCGTTTCCTCGCTTTCCCCCCTTTGCAACCGGACAACCGGACGGAAGCCCGTCGTTATTGGACTTCTCGCACTTTCACAACCGGACTGGGGGGGCCGGTGAGTCCGGTTGTGAAATCTCAGAAGTCCTTATTTCATCGCATTCCGTCCGGTTGTCCGGTTGTGAAACCCCTGCTGAGCCAAGATAGCGCTCGAAGGCTTCCTCGAGGTGGGCGCGGAGGTAGCCGTTGAACCGCGTTTTACCGGGCCCGATCTTCTGCGGTGCGATGCCGAGCGGCTTGAGCAGGCGGGCCAGCTGGTTCTGACTGAGCGCCTTGTTGTTGCGGCCAAACTCGGCCCATGGGCGCCCTTCGATGGCGGCCAGCGCGCCGACCAGGTCCACCGACGCCATCTCGTCGCTGGCGCCGAATGTGTCCCGGACGTCGGCGAGCAACACGTCGAGCAGGGCATCGTCGCCGGCCCCGGCGACGTGAGCCGCCTGCGCCGCCTTGCGCGCCCGCTGCGGCCACTCGCCGCCGGCCACATCGGCGATCATCAGCAAGGGCCGCCAATTGTCGGCCTCGCGGTTGATGATACCCATGGGCATCTCCGGATCGGTGGCGGCAACGCGCTCGGCGTTGTCCTGGGTCCAACGCGCGGCCTTCCTGGCCAGCAGATCGAGATGGTCGGCGCGATCGGGGCGAAACGACTCCACCATTTCCGTCCGCAGCCGGCGCTTGAGGTCAACGATCACCGAGCGGTCGTGCAAGGTATCGGGCAGGGCGCCGATCAGGGCGATGACGCAAGCCGAGTAGGTCGCGAAGGCGCGCGGCTCGTGATCTTCCCCCACCGTGCGCAGCACCTGGCTGCCCTGGCGATTGCCGTTGAGAATCCCGCGCAGCTCGTCGTTGTCGCCTAGAAAGGTATCGGCCTCGTCGACCAATAAGGTCGGCTGATATTTCGCCACCCGAAATAGTGCAGCTGCGGTGACGTTGGAGGTCGGCAGCGGCCGCGGCACCAGACGGGCAAGAACGTCCAAGAGCACGGTTTTGCCGCAGCCCTTTGTCGGCGAGCGCACGCAAAGCCGCGGCGAGATCAGGAAGCAGTTGAGCAGGTAGGCGTGCAGCACCCACAAGGTCGAGGCATCGCGGGCGGCATCGGACAACACGACGTGCCGCCGGATTGCCTTGGCCAGCCCCGCCAACAGCTCGGCGCCGTCGACCGGCTCGGCCCATGGCTCCGGCGCGGGAAATTCGATCGCGCGGCCCTGACCGGCGTCGCCGCCATCGAGTCCGAGCTCGCCGCGCTTGGCCTTCACCAGGCCGTCGAGCAACGACAGTCGTTTGATTCCGAGCCGCTCGCTGGCAGCCTTGCGGGTGCGCTCATAGTCGAGCGGCGCGAGCCGCGCGAGCTTCTCGATCTCGGCGGCGTCGTCGATCCCCGCCTCCGCGGGGACCCCGCTGCCGCCGTTGCCGGATGAGGCCTCCTCCTGCTGCGCCTGCGCGCCCGGCTGATAGTCCGGCGCGCCCGCGATCAGCGCGTCGAGCTCGGCGTGGGTATGCCCGCGCGCCAGCCAGTCGGAAATGTCGGCGCCTTTCGGCATCTCGCCGCCGGTCCAGTGCGGCTTGAGATCGAGCCGCTGCACCCGCTTAGCAACGCCGAGCGAGAGCTTGCAGGTGGCGGCGGCGTGCGCATAGCCGGCGGGATCATTGTCGTTGAAGACGATGAGGTCGGCGCCGGCGAGCTGCTCGCTATGCTCCTTCGTCCATTTCGGCCGCTTGCCCGGCTCGCTCGCGCCGTGCGCGTTGCAGGTGGCGGCGATACCGAGTCCCCATAGGGCGTCGCAGTCTTTCTCGCCTTCGGCGCAGGCGACGAGGCGGCCGGCGGCGATGGCCTTCGCGACCTCGTCGAGGCGGTAGAGGATCTTGGTGTCGGCGCCGCCGCTGCCTTTAATCCACCGGCCCTTGTCGTCGAGATGCTGAAACCAGCATTTCGGCTCGCGGCCGGGAAGATTACGCACCTTGCGAAAGCGGATTTCGCCATCGCGATCGCGATAAAGATGGACCGGCAAATCCTGCCGCGCGCCGTTCCCGCCCTTGCCGCTGCCCTTCTCCGGGCCGCTCCAATTGCAGTGATTGCAGCCCCAGCGCACGCTGCCGTCGTCGCCGATGGTGACGCCGAGCACCTTGTTCTTCTGGTGCTCTCGGCTGCGCGTATGCGAGCACTTCGGGCACGTGGTGTAGTAGCGGCCGGGTGACGTGCTCTCGAGCCTGATGCCGTGCTTGCTCAGCGTTTCCTGTGCCGTCGTCATGCTGCAAGCTCCCGAATTGGAAAGCCGAGATTGCGGGCGAGCCAGCGCGCGGTTTCGAGCGCATCGGCGCGCGAGCCGTGCAGCCAGCCATGGCCGCGGGCGAGCACGAGCCAGCCGCCTTCATGGGCTCGCAGCAGCCACACGGCGGCGGAACGGCGCGGCGGGAAACGGATGACGTCAGAGGTCATAAGTCCGTGTCGAGGACGTCCTCGCGCGCATCGACCGCGCGCAGCCCGTAACGGCGCTTCGCGATCTTCAACAGCGCGCGGAAAGCCTTGATGCCGTCGACCCCGGGCTTGGCGACGAGGCGCACGGAAAAGGCGCGCCAGCGCGCGGCTTGGCGGCGTTGTCGAGGTCGGGGAATGTTGGGCTTGGGGAAATTGCGCGCCGGCGAAAGGCTCTTGCGCGCTGGCTCAGGAAAGAGCAGAGGAAAGTCCTTCTCGGTTTCCTCTGGGCGTCGTTGCCTGCGACGCGGGGCCGTCTCGTTGGTGGGGCAAGGTTCACCTCATGTGTTGTGTCCTCTAGGCCACGCGGCGGCGCGACGGGTTCGGGGTCCCCTTCGCGGCCGGCAGCGAGGCGGCGTAGTCCTTGAGCGACTGCACGACAAGCAGCGTGCGGCGATCGCTCTTGACCGCCTGCAGCTGGCCGCGAGCGATCGCATCGATGATGAACCGCTCGCTGCGGCCGATGATGGCAGTGCCGGCTTGGATACTGCACAGCAGCGGTTCGAGCGGTGCAATATCGGCCTTCTCAATGACGCGCATCTATGCGGTCCTCCTCTTCCTCTTGTCAGATAGGTTGACGACGACGTCGCCGGTTTGCGGCTCGGGTGCCGGTTTCGAGCAATACTCGCCCCATAGCTCGAGGAACGGGCGGCGTTGTTCGAGTAGCTTGTCCTGGCCGTAGGCGTCGTCGGACTTGTCGATGCCGACTTTGTGGTCAACTTGAATCTTCCACAGCACGTCTTTGAAGGTAGTTTTCGCGCGCATCCAGTTGCGCAGCGTCCCGCGGAATCCGTGCGAGTGAATCTTGATTTCCCATTTGAGTATGTTGGCGACAAAAACTGCCATATTTGCCTTCGCTATTGCCTTGCCGCTTCTAGGCCCTGGAAACACCAGCGCATCGGGCGACATGCGTTTAATCTTCTCGAGTTGCGCGATGAGCGCGTCGCGGTCGAGGCCGGGTGACGCGTGTGTAATCTCCCCGAGCACGGCGAGCATCGGCTTGGTGATCGGTCGCGGCAAATTCTTCTGGTGTACACGACCCAGCTTCAAATGTTCCCATGGCGTCGTCCATGTCATGCTCGGCAGGTCAAACTCCTTCCATTGGGCGAGGCGTCCTTCGTTGAGGCGACCGCCGGTCAACACATTGAATTCGAGCAAGAGCGCAATCGGTGGATGTCCCTCCTTGCGGACACTGCGGTCCTCATAAGCTCGGAGAGCCTGCATAAACCGACCGACATCCTCGTAAGGCAGTTCCGAACGATGCTTTGTCCGATGCACATCAGGTTTGGAGGGAAGGCTGTCTCGTGCCTCAACGGCTGGATTTTCGCCGTGATAATATTTGCGTTTGATTGCATACGAGAAAATCCGCTCAAGGTATTGCAGCACGTCGTTTGCAGTTGGGGTTATCCGCGGCCACATCTCGCGCAGCGGCTCGAATACCTCCCCCTCACCGTCCCGTTTTCGCGGTGATCCAACCTTGTCGAGAATGATGTTGGCGTCGACTTTCTGAATCGGCACGTTACCGATTGTGGGGTATACGTACTTGTGGAGTTGGTTGGAAATTTTCCCTCGGTACTCCGGTGATTTTCGCGCGATCGCTACTTCAAACCATTCATCGGCAACTTCGCGGACCGTCTTCACCAGTTTCCTGGCGATCAGAAGATCGAGCTTCTTGTCATCGCGTACCTTTCTTGGGTCTTTGCCCTCAAGCAATTGCTGTCGATAGTAGAGCGCAAGCTCACGCGCTTGATCGATGCTGATCGTAGGGTACGGGCCCAGACCTATGCTGCGGTACTCGCGCGTGACCCGATCTCGCCAACGGAATAACCACGATCGACGGCGAGAGCCGGGGTGTTGAATCTGGATGTAAAGATTGTCGCAGTCGCGGGTCCAATGTTTGGTGAGCTTGGCGATTTTGCTGTCGCTAAGATTGCCGGTAAGCGCGTTACTACGCAGGGCGCGCAGACGATCGATCTCTGCGCGCTGCTCGACGATGATCTTGATAAGGTCGTCGTTCATTGGCGAATTCTTCCATCAGATTTGCATACGCCGCGACATACCCCTCGCTCTGCAATATGGTGCAAATCGGTGCAACTCGTCCAGCCGGAAGTGCGAAAAAGGCCCGGTTTTGCAGGTCTATGCGACTGACGCAGAATGCGCAAAATTATTGGCAAAGACTACTCATATATTGAAATCATTAGTATTTTTAGTTTTTTTTGGCCGTCGCATACCCCCAGACAGACATCGTTGACGCAAATGTTGCGAAAAGGCACATTTGCGCGGTTGCGGCGGACACCGTACACCCTGAGGTCACGCGATGGCCCGTCGCGGCAGCAATTCCTTCCGGCGCAACGACGGGATCCGCGCGCTCAAGATCGCCAAGGACGGCGGCCTCGAGCCGGCCATGATGGAGATCGTCGTTGCCAAGGACGGCAGCACCACGTTCCGGGTCTACGGCGACAAGGCGGCACCGATGCCGACGACGTCGGGGAGCGCCGCAAGAGACGAATGGACTGACGCAATTGCAGAGCTGAACGCGAAGGCGCCGAAGACGAAGGGACGATGACCAATTTCCGACTGCGATACGTCAAGAGCTACATCGATCGGCACGGCCACGTCCGGCATTACGTCCGGCGGCCCGGCCACAAGCTTGTGCCCGTTGCCCGGCCTGCCGGGCAGTGACGAGTTCATGCGAACCTATGGCGAGGCGCTGTCCGCTGCGGCACCGCGCGTCGAGGTCGGCGCCGGCCGTACGCTCGCGGGATCCGTCTCTGCGATGGCCGTCGGCTACATGGGCTCGGCCGCCTTTTACAACCTCGCGCCGACCTCACAGACGCAATACCGACGGATTCTCGAAGGTCTGCGCCGTGACTACGGCAACCGCAGCCTTGCGACGCTCGCGCGCAAGCACGTCGTGATGATGCTCGGCGCCAAGGCCGAGACGCCGGTCGCCGCGCGTGACTTCCTGCGCTGCCTGCGGCTCTTGGTGCACTACGCCATCAGCGTCGGCGTGCGCCAGGACGATCCGACCGCCGGCGTGCGGGTGAAGATGCCCAAGAGTGACGGATTCCGCAGCTGGACCGAGGAAGACATTGCCGCCTTCGAGGTGGCCTATCCGCTTGGGACGAAGCCCCGGCTGGCGCTGGCCCTGCTGCTCGGCACCGCCGCGCGCTGCGCCGACGTCGTCCGACTCGGACGCGGCAATGTCCGCGGCGGCGCCTTGCACATGAGCCAACAGAAGACCGGCGCGGCGCTGGCTATCCCGGTTACCGCAACGCTCGCCGAGGCCATCAACGCCGCCGCGCCGAGCGATGCCATAGTATTCCTCGTGAACGAGCACGGGCGGGCATTCACCGCGCGCGGATTCTCGAAATGGTTCGTGAAGCAGTGCGAGCGCGTCGGCCTCAAGGGCTTGTCGGCCCACGGGCTGCGCAAGGCGGCCTGCCGGCGGCTGGCGGAAGCCGGGTGCTCGGCCAATGAGATCGCCGCCATCAGCGGCCACGCCAGCCTGCGAGAGGTGGAGCGCTATACCCGGGCAGCCGACCAGGCGCGCATGGCTCGCAATGCGGTGGCGCGCAGCAGCGGGCGAGCCTGAAACGCGAACACCGATTGTCTCACCTCGCGGCCAATTTGTCTCACCGGGCGAGAAAGCCCGATGAAATGGGCACAAGTTGAGGTGGGGGAAAACCGCGCCGATTTTGCCCCGCGGCGTGGATTGGAACAAGTCAACTCTGAACCTGGGCCACACTTCTGGTCAAGGGTATTGGCGATCGCGACGGTTCCGCTCATCGCAACCGTCACCCCGATTGCGCCACTGCCTGCGCGAACTTGATGAAGAAATCATCGGCCGTCTTCTTGGCCGCGCTGCTGATCAGGCGCTGGCCGAGCTGGGCGAGCTTGCCGCCGATCTGCGCCTCGACGTCGTAGGTGAGCAGCGTGCCACCGTCCTTGTCGGCAAGCGACACCTTGGCGCCACCCTTGGCGAAGCCCGCGACGCCGCCCTCGCCCTCGCCGGAAATGCGGTAGCCGTTCGGCGGATCGAGGTCGGAGAGCCTGACCTTGCCCTTCCAGCGGGCCTTCACCGGCCCGACCTTGACGGTGGCGACGGCCTGGAATTCGTTCTCGGAGGTCTTGTCGAGCTGCTCGCCGCCGGGGATGCAGGTCTTGAGCACCTCGGGGTCGTTGAGCTTCGCCCACACCACCTCACGGCTTGCAGGGAGTTGGACTTGCCCACTCATGGTCATCGCCATCGCCATTCTCCGTCGTTATGACGCTTGCATATAGTGCGCCGGCGGGCGGCGGGGAAAGCGCTTTCAGCGGGGAGCGGCACTGCGCGCCGGGGATGCGCCCGGGGTTGGCGCAAGGCTTGCGGGCCGCTAAAGGGGGTCGCGCCTCGTTCTATCGCGCGGCAGGCGCTCACCGAGCGGGCGCCGACCGGCGACCGTTGCGAAGGGAGAAAACCATGCCCGTAATCAATGCCGATGGCTGTCCGATCTACGTGGAAGTCGAGGGCCCGGAACATGCGCCCGTGCTCATGCTGTCGAATTCGCTCGGCACGACGTTGCGTATGTGGGAGGCCCAGGTCGCGCCCTTCACGCAGCACTTTCGTCTCGTGCGCTACGACCGGCGCGGCCATGGCCGCTCCGGCTGCCCGCAGGGGCCCTATACGATGGAACGCCTCGGCCGCGACGTGCTGGCGGTGCTCGACGGATTGGGCCTCGAGAAGGTCCACTGGTGTGGGCTTTCCATGGGCGGCATGGTCGGTCAATGGCTCGGCGCCAATGCGCCGGAGCGCATCGAACGCATGGTCATCACCAACACGTCGAGCTACTTTCCGGATAAGGCGGCGTGGAACGAACGGTTGAAGCTGGTGCGGGAAAAAGGCATTCCGGCCTTCGCCGCACCGAACATGGCGCGCTGGTTCACGAAGGGCTTCCTCGAGCGCTCCCCGCAAGCGGTCACACCCATCCAGGACATGTTCGCCGCTACCCCACTCGAAGGCTATCTCGCATGCGGCGCGGCGGTCCGCGACATGGACCACCGCGAGCTGTTGCCCAGGATCGAGGCTCCGACTCTGGTGATCGCCGGAAAGCACGACGGCGCGACGACGCCCGAGGCCAACGAGTACATCAGCAAGCACATCCCGGGGGCGAAATTCGCGCTGCTCGAGGCCGCCCACATGTCCAACGTCGAGCAGCCCGCGGCCTACACCGACGCGGTGCTCGGCTTCCTTCTTGCCGCGCGAAAGTAGGCAGCCGATGCCGGAGCCTACCCGCCCCTGGCCGCCCGAAACTCGTGCGGGGTGGTGCCGGTCTGCTTGCGAAAAAACCGGGCGAAGTGGGAGGGATCGGAGAAGGCGAGCTCGTAGGCAATCTCGTGAATCGGCAGGTTGGTGAACACGAGCTGACGCTTGGCTTCGGTGAGCACGCGCTGGCGGATCAGGTGACCGGCGGTCACGCCGGTTGCGCGCCGGACGTGATCGTTGAGGCGGTCGACCGTCATCGCCAGCCTGTCGGCATAGAACGCGAGCTGGCGCTCCTTCTGGAAGTGCTCCTCGACAAGCTTGCGCAACGCGTCGACCGTCGCTCCGGTGGGCTCGAGCGCGATTGCCTCTGTGCCGGCGCGCGGACGGGCGGCCGCGAGCCGCGCCACCTCGACAGCGATCAAGGCCAGCAGTCCGCGCATGGCGATGCGAAAACCGGCGCGCGCGAGGAAGCGTTCCTCGTGCAGCTCGACCGCCCGCTTCCCAAGGCGATCGCCGTCGGCTTGGCCGAGCGGAACGACCGGTTCGCCGGCGAGCGCCTTGAGTCGGGCCAGCGACTCGCCTCGACGGTCGCCCATCGCTTCGGCGACGTCCTCGGTAAAGGTCATCACCCAACCGTCGGTCAGCGCCGGCCGAAAACGAAAGCCATGCGCGACGGTTGCCGGCACGAGGATTGCGCACGGCGCCTCGAAGGCGATGGTGGCGGCTTCGTAAGTCATCTCGCCGCCGCCGCGCACGATCAGAAGAATTTGAAACAGATTGCGGTGACGGTGCGCGCGGATCGTCCAGTCATGGATCGAGGATCGCGATGCGATCGTCTCGATATGAATGAAGTCGAAGGCCTGGTCGTCAGGCGGATCGCCGTAGAGATGAAACAGCGGCAGCGTAGCGGTAGCCATGCGAAATCATAGGCCAGCTCGCTCGCGGAGAAAACGCGTCAGAGAGGCCGCCAGCCGCCATGCACATCAATCAACGGCGACCCCGCCGGTCCGGCGGGGTCGCCGAAGTCGTCGGAATCAAATTTAGCGGTTCTGCTGACCGCCCTGCTGACCCCCCTGGCCCGGCTGCTGTCCCGGCTTCTGCTGGCCGCCGCCCTGCTGCTGCTGTCCGGGCTTTTGCCCGCCGCCGCCCTGCTGCTGGCCCGGACGCGGATTGTTCTGCTGCTGTTGGTTCGGCTTTTGCTGGTTCGGATCGCTCATTATCTTGCTCCTCGCGGGTCACCCCCCGAGCGACAACGCAGGTGACCATGGGAAAGTTGCGCCGCAATACGCGCAATTGCGCCGACTGGGCGGGAGATTCGGGCCAAAACGCGGCACGACGACTGTCGTCGCGTCCGGGCGCGGCGTCAGACGCGCTTGTAGGCGCGGTCGTGATAGACCAGCGCAGGACCTCCGGGCCCGAGCCGCACCGCTTCCACCGCGCCGAAGAACACGTTGTGGCTCGCGACCGAGCGCACCTCGATGATGCGGCAGTCGAATGCGATCACCGCGGACGCGAGGACGGGACTGCCAGTCGACAGCGTGATCCATTCGCCGCTGGCGAAGCGTTCGCTGCCCGTGACGCCGGTACGGCCGGCGAATATGTCGGCGATCTCGGCGCCGCCGTCGCCGAGCGTGTTGATACAAAACACGCCGTTCTCTACCACCGCGGGATTGGTCTGACTGCGGCGATTGAGGCACATCAGCAGAGTGGGCGGCGCGTCCGAAACCGAACAGACGGCGGTGGCGGTTGCTCCGGCCTTGCCGCCGGGGCCGGCGGTGGAGATCACGTGAACGGCAGCGCCGAGTCGGCTCATTGCTTCGCGAAACAACGGAGACTCGACCGTGCGCACGATGTCGGGTCCCACCGCGGTAAAGGCACCGTCCATGGCGTCGTCGGGGCGTTGGTCGATCCAACTCATCGCACTTACTCCGCCGCGCGCGTGACCGAGGGCAGGCCCGGATAAGCGACATCGTCCGGATCGACCCACGCGGCATCGCGCCAGCCGTTCTCGTCGTAGTCGGACAGGCACTGCTCGGCGAGCGCGATCATGCCGT
Source organism: uncultured Alphaproteobacteria bacterium (assembly GCA_963758945.1). Lineage (GTDB taxonomy): Bacteria > Pseudomonadota > Alphaproteobacteria > Rhizobiales > Xanthobacteraceae > VAZQ01. Next base: position 13,754 of record CAVWXY010000011.1, read on the forward strand.
CGAGCGTGCCGGTCACCCGCGCGTTCCACATCGCCTGAATGCGGATGTCCTCGTGATTACCGGCGTAATTCATCTCGTAGAGCTCGTGGCGACCGCCGAACTCGGTGCCGATCGCGTCCCACAAGAGCTTCATGACCTTGATGCGCTCCTTGTAGCCGATGCCGTACGATCCGCGCACGTATTTTGCCAGATACTTGTCGATGACGGGATTCTTCAAGTCCTTGGCAGACGAGGGAAGGTAGATCAGCGCGGAGGCGATTATCTTCTCCACGATCTCCTTGACGCGGCCATAGGCCTCGCCCGCGAACACCCGATAGCTCGAGCCCGACTGCACGTTGGGCAGCACCGCGCCGTCGACCCAGGCCGTGGGATTGGCCGCCATCGCCTCGGTGAGCGCCCAGAACAGATTGCGCCAAGCGATCACCTCGCCCAGCATCGCCTGGTTACCGCGGAATTCGTCGGCGCCCGTCGTGCGCAGCGCCTTGGCGATGATGCCGACCAGGAAGTCGAGCTTGACCGCGAGCCGCGTGCAGCCCTGGAACTGATAACCGGCGAGGAAACCCGACTGCGGGAAGAAGGTTTTGAGCTTCTCGAGATCGCGGTGCAGCAGCACATCTTCCCAGGGCACGAACGCGTTGTCGAAGACGAAGATGGCGTCGTTCTCGTCGAAACGGGAGGACAGCGGGTAGTCGAACGGCGAGCCCATCACGCTCGCCATCATCTCGTAGGAGGTGCGGCAGATGAGCTTCACTCCCGGCGCGTTCATGGGTGCGATGAACATGACGGCGAGGTCGGTGTCGTGAGTTGGCACCGCCGCGTTCTGGCCGAGGAAGTTGTAATGGGTGAGCGCGGACGCGGTCGCGACCACTTTGGCGCCGGACACGTAGATGCCGGCGTCGGTCTCCTTCTGGATGGTGATGAACACGTCCTTGACCTGGTCCGCCGCCTTGGCGCGGTCGACCGGCGGATTGACGATGGCGTGGTTCATGAACAGCACGCATTCCTGCGCGCGCCGGTACCACGCCCGCGCGTTGGCGGAGAACTTTCCGTAGAATTCGTGATTGGCCCCCAGCGTGTTCATCAGCGAGGCCTTGTAGTCGGGCGACCGCCCCATCCAGCCGTAGGACATGCGCGCCCAATGGGCGATCGCATCGCGCTGCGCGATCAGTTCCTCGCGGCTGCGCGCGGCGCGGAAGAATTTGTGGGTGTAGCCGCCCGACCCGGTATCGGTCGGCGAGGTCAGCATGTCCTTCGACTTGGGGTCGTGCAGCGCATCGTAGAGCCGCGCGATCGAGCGCGCGGCATTGCGGAAGGCGGGGTGCGTGGTCACGTCGTCGACGCGCTCGCCGTAGACGTAGATCTCGCGCCCGTCGCGCAGGCTCGCGAGATATTCCGCGCCGGTGAACGGCCGCCCCTTCGCGCCGATGGCGTCCTCGGATTTCATGCGACTCATGGGGCGGCTCCTTGCGCATGCGCTATCGCCGCAAGCAGCAAGGCACTCGCGGAGGCGTGTGTCAACGTGCGTGTGCCTGCGGACCGCGGGACCGGCTCCGGCGTCAGCTTCCTGGCGGGCCGCGAAGACCGGCCTGCGCGCCGCCTGCAACTCCGCTTGCAGCGAGGGGTCATCCCGGAACGGCTGCGACAGCAGGCGATCGATGCGCAGCTCCCGCGGGTCGCGGAAGATCGGCAGCCCGATGGTCATGCGCTCGTAGCCCGCTTCCGGCGCCGCCCGATAGGTTCCGAACAACCGGTCCCACCACGGCAGATTGAAACCGAAATTGCTGTCGGTCTCTTCGCGCAGGACGGAATGATGCACCCGGTGCATGTCCGGGGTCACCACGAACAGGCGCAGCACGCGGTCGAGCGCGGGCGGCATCGCCACATTGGCATGGTTGAACATCGACGTGGCATTGAGCACCACCTGGAACAGCACCACGGCGACCGCCGGGATGCCGAACGCGAGCACGGTCGCGATCTTGATCAGCAGGGAGATGAGGATCTCGAACGGACGGATGGAAGCGCACGCCGGCGGTGACGTCGATGTCCAGGTCGGCGTGATGCATGCGGTGCAGGCGCCACAGCATCCGCACCTCGTGGAACAGCACGTGCTGGCCGTAGATGACGAGATCGACCAGGACGAAGCCCAGGACGGCGGCGATGGAGAGCTGCAAACCCGCGAGATGGAAAAGTCCCCATCCGCCGCCGACGGCGAACAATGCCGCTCCCACGGCGGCGGTCGGAACGAGGATGCGCACCTCGCGTCGACGGCGAGAATGCCGAGATTGTTCGCCCAGCGCCGCCCTCGCCCGACTGTCAGCGCACGGCGGGGAGCAACCAATCCCACGCCGCGATGGCCGCGAAGACGACGGCGAAGCCGGACATGCGAATCAGCAGATCGAGGTCCATTGGCGACAACGGACGTAATGAGGAGGCCGCACGGAGCGGCCTCCTCAGTATCGCCTGAGTGGAGTTAAAAACCTAGCCGACCGGCCCGGCCGAACGCCGCAGGCGACGCATCAATGAAGCTCGCCGAACGCCCAGATCAACAGCAAAATCGGGATCGGCACGCCCAAGAGCCATAGCAACAGTAACGACCCATGCGTGTCTCCGTTGCGTTATCGGCCGGACAACGCAAAAACGCAGCTTTGGTTCCTGCCCTACCACGCCTGCCGCGGCCCTTCGTCCCACCGGGCGCCGGCCGGATGATCGCCACCGTTGCTGGCCTTGCCGCCCCCTGATAGAGCTTCAACGCCGGATCGTGGGGGACGCCTCGCTAGGGGGTGCGCGGGCATGGAAATCTTCATCCAGCAACTCATCAACGGTATCACGCTCGGCTCGATCTACGGCCTGATTGCCATCGGTTATACGATGGTCTTCGGCATCATCGGCATGGTCAACTTCGCGCACGGCGACGTGTTCATGGTGTCGGCCTTCATCGCCCTCATCACCTTTCTTCTTCTCACCACTTGGCTCGGCATCAGCTCCGTCGTGCTGGCGCTGTTGATCGTGCTCGTCGTGGCCATGTTGCTGACCTCACTCGTCAACTGGACGATCGAGCGTGTCGCCTACCGGTCGCTGCGCGGCTCGTTCCGGCTCGCGCCGCTCATCTCGGCGATCGGCATGTCGATCTTCCTGTCCAATTTCGTCCAGGTCGCGCAAGGCCCGCGGAACAAGTCGATTCCGCCGTTCTTCAACGAGGTGATCGTGCTGACGTCGGGCGAAGGCTACGATGTCGCTGTCTCCTACAAGCAGATCGTGGTCTGGTTGGTGACGGCTGCGCTGCTGGCCGCGTTCTGGTTCGTCGTGACCAAGACCGCGCTCGGGCGGGCCCAACGCGCCTGCGAGCAGGATCAGAAGATGGCGGCGCTGCTGGGCATCGACGTCGACCGCACCGTCTCGGTCACCTTCGTCATCGCTGCCGCGCTGGCCGCGGTCGCCGGCACCATGTATCTCATGTATTACGGCGTGGTGAGCTTCGCCGACGGCTTCGTGCCCGGCGTGAAGGCCTTTACCGCCGCGGTGCTGGGCGGCATCGGCTCGCTGCCGGGCGCGGTGCTCGGCGGCCTGCTCATCGGTCTCATCGAGACCCTGTGGTCGGCATATTTCTCGATCGACTACAAGGACGTCGCCGCTTTCTCCATCCTCGCCATCACCATGATCTTCCTGCCGCAGGGGATCCTCGGCCGACCCGACGTGGAGAAGGTGTGAGATGGCGCAGGAGGCGTCGCCGTCCGCCTCACGCGTCGACATCGTCCGCGCGCTGCGGGAAACCGCGATCACCGCGCTGATCGCGTTCGGCCTGTTCCTGCCCCTGATCGGCTTCAACACCGTCCAGAACATCCACAACGAGCTCATCCTGGAGACGCGCTGGCCATTGCTGGCGGCGCTGGTCGCCGTCGTCGCCGGCGGCCGTTTCGTCCATGCGCTGCTGATCGCTCCCTGGCTCGCGCGCCGCGCCAGCCGGCCGCAGCAGGCCGAACGCGCCCCCGGGCACGGGCGGTTGGCGCGCTGGCTGATCCCGTTCACGCTCGGCTTTGCCATCGTCTATCCCCCGCTCGCACTGTCGACGGCCGGCCTCCAGGGCGCGGTGAAGTGGATCGACAATTTCGGCGTGCAGATTCTGATCTATGTGATGCTCGGCTGGGGCCTCAACGTCGTGGTCGGGCTCGCGGGCCTGCTCGATCTCGGCTACGTCGCCTTCTACGCCGTCGGCGCCTATTCCTATGCGCTGCTCGCCAAGAACTTCGGCTTGTCGTTCTGGATCCTGCTGCCGCTCGCCGGCTCGCTCGCAGCGTTCTGGGGCATTCTCCTCGGCTTTCCGGTGCTGCGGCTGCGCGGCGACTACCTTGCCATCGTGACGCTCGCGTTCGGCGAGATCATCCGGCTCGTCCTGATCAATTGGGTGCCGGTGACCAACGGCTATGCCGGCATCAGCAGCATTCCGCGGCCGACCTTTTTCGGCATTCCCTTCAACGCTTCCGACGAGGGCTTCGCGGCCCGGCTCGGCCTCGAATTCAGCCCGATCTACCGCACCATCTTCCTCTACTACCTTATCCTCGCGCTCGCTTTGATCACCGCCGCTATCACCCTGCGGCTGCGGCGGCTGCCGATCGGCCGGGCATGGGAGGCGTTGCGCGAGGACGAGATCGCCTGCCGCTCGCTCGGCATCAACACCACCAACACCAAGCTCACCGCCTTTGCCATGGGCGCGATGTTCGCGGGCTTCGCAGGGTCGTTCTTCGCGGCGCGGCAAGGCTTCATCTCGCCCGAGAGCTTCACCTTCATGGAATCAGCCGTCATCGTCGCCATCGTCGTGCTCGGCGGCATGGGCAGCCTGATCGGGGTGGCGATGGCTGCTATCATCATGATCGGCGGCACCGAGATCATGCGCGATCTCGACTTCCTCAAAGCCGTGTTCGGCAACGAGTTCGACCCGACCCAATATCGGATGCTGCTGTTCGGCCTCGCGATGGTGCTGATCATGATCTGGAAGCCGCGCGGCTTGATCGGCACCCGCGATCCCTCGATCTTCCTCGATCAGCGGCCCCGCCCGGCGCTCGTCCGCGGGCGGGCGACCGAGCAGGCGAAGGCGCCGCTGGCGCGGGAGGGTCGCGGATGAGCGCCGCGGTCCGCGAGACCGCGCTCCGCGCGGCCGGGCGGAGCGAGGCCGCCGAGCGCTCCAATCTCGCGCCCATCCTTCGCGTCGAGCACCTGAGCATGCGCTTCGGCGGGCTCGTCGCAATCAACGATTTGTCTTTCAGCGCACGCCGCGGCGACATCACCGCCTTGATCGGGCCGAACGGCGCCGGCAAGACCACCGTGTTCAACTGCATCACCGGCTTTTACAAGCCGACCGAGGGCCGCATCGCACTGCAATTCGGAGACCCCGGCGTGTGGCAGGAGCTGAGCGCGCTGACCGAGCGGGGCACGCGCAGCGTCGCCCGCGGCGACGGCATGCTGTTCCTGCTCGAGCGCATGCCCGACTATCTGGTGGCCCGTCAGGCCCGCGTCGCGCGCACGTTCCAGAACATCCGCCTGTTCCAGGGCATGACGGTGCTGGAAAACCTGCTGGTCGCCCAGCACAATCCCCTGATGTGGGCGTCCGGATTTACCGCACTCGGCGCGCTAGGGCTGCCGGCCTATGCGCGGGCGGAGCGGGCGGCGATCGACAAGGCGCGCTACTGGCTCGAGCGGACCGCGCTGATCGCGCGCGCCGACGATTTGGCCGGCGAACTGCCCTACGGCGGCCAGCGCCGGCTCGAGATCGCGCGCGCCATGTGCACCGACCCCGTGCTGCTGTGCCTCGACGAGCCGGCGGCGGGGCTCAATGCCCAGGAAAGCGCCGAGCTCGGCCGCTATCTCGACGCTATCCGCGAACAGCATGCGACCTCAATTCTGCTGATCGAGCATGACATGACGGTGGTGATGGAGATTTCCGATCACATCGTGGTGCTCGACCACGGCCAGAAGATCGCCGACGGCACGCCGGCGGAGATCCGCAGCGACCCCAAGGTGGTCGCCGCCTATCTCGGCGTCGAGGAGGAAGAGGTGGCGGACGGCGGGACCGGGGCAGAACCGTGAGCGTCGGCATGCTGGCAAGATCGATCGTGCAAGGGCTGATTGCCATATCTGGTGGCCACGCTGGCGGCCGTGGCTGCGTCGGGAGCCTGCGCTGCCGCGCAGACCTATCCGACGCGGCCGGTCACTTTCGTCGTCCCCTTCGCCCCCGGCGGCGGTACCGAATTGCTCGCGCGCCTCCTGGGACAACGTCTGGAGCAGCGACTCGGCAAACCCTTCGTAGTCGAGAACCGCCCGGGCGCCGGCGGCCTCACGGGCGCGGTCTCGGTCGCACGCGCGGCGGGAGACGGCTACACCCTGTTGATGGCGCCGGCTCCGGTCATGGCGATCAATGTCAGCCTGCACAAAAAGCTTCCCTATGATCCGGCCGCCGACTTCGTGCCGCTCGCGCTGGTGGTCGCCAGCCCGTATGTGCTCGTCGTGACGCCGTCGCTGCCGGTGCGATCGGTCTCCGACCTCGTCAAGCTCGCCAGGGACGGGCCCGGCCGGCTCGCCTTCGCTTCGGCTGGGCCAGGTACGCCCCATCATCTGTTTGCGGAGTTGTTCAAGACCATGACCGGCATCGAGCTGACGCACGTACCTTACCGCGGCTCGCTGCCGGCATTGACGGACGTCGCCGCCGGACACGTCCACCTGATGTTCAGCGACATCCCGCCGGCCCTCGGTCTGATCAACGAGGGCAAACTTCGCGCGCTCGGCGTCTCCACCAAGGAACGCGTCGCCGCGCTGCCGGATCTGATGCCAATCGCGGAGCAAGGCGTGGCCGGGTTCGACGCCGCGTCGTGGCAAATGGTGGTGACGCCCGCGGCGACGTCGAAAGACATCGTCAAGCGCATGCACGCCGAGATCAAAACCTTCATGGTGCAGCCCTAGATCAAGGAGCAGATCTTCAAGATGAGCCTACTTCCGGTCGATACGCCCTCGGTCGCCAATCTGCAGATCTTTGTCCAGACAGAGATCGCGCGATGGAGCAAAGTCGTGGAACAGGTCGGCATTGCCGGCTCGCAATGACACGCAAGGCACGGAAGCCGCGACGAGTGCGGCGCAGCCTCGGCGCGCCCGGCCCAGGGCAACGGAGAATGCCGTGACCTCGCCGCTCCTCTCTATCCGCGGGGTGAAGGCCCATTACGGCCACATCGCCGCGCTTCGAGGCATCGACCTCCACGTCGAGGAGGGCGAGATCGTGGCGCTGATCGGTGCCAACGGCGCCGGCAAATCGACGCTGATGATGACGATCTTCGGCAATCCGCGCGCGCGCGAGGGGCGGATCAGCTTCGCCGGCCGCGACATCACCGAACTGCCGACGCACGAGATAGCGCGGCTTAAAATTGCGCAAGCGCCGGAGGGTCGCCGCATTTTCGTGCGGATGACCGTTCTGGAAAATCTGCAGATGGGCGCGACGGTAGCCGCCTCCGTGCACTTTCGATCCGACATCGAAAGGGTTTTTGCGCTGTTTCCGCGTCTCAAGGAGCGCATGGACCAGCGCGGCGGCACGCTGTCCGGCGGCGAGCAGCAGATGCTGGCGATCGCGCGCGCGCTGATGAGCCGGCCGCGGCTGCTGCTTCTCGACGAACCTTCGCTGGGACTCGCTCCGTTAATCGTACGCCAGATCTTCGGCGCGATCAGGCAACTCAACAGCGAGGAGAAGCTGACGGTGTTCCTGGTGGAGCAGAACGCGTTCCACGCGCTCAAGCTTGCACACCGCGGCTATGTCATGGTCAACGGCCGGATCACGCTGAGCGGGACGGGCCACGAGCTTCTGGCGCGACCGGAAGTCAAGGCCGCCTATCTCGAAGGCGGCCGGCACTGACCGCGCGAATGGGCTTGAGGTGCCGGCAAGCCCGGGCTTCAATGCCGCAAGATTCTGCGCCCGCGCGCTGCGCCGACGCGGTCGATTCGCCTTGGGCAAGGAGCTGGTTCCTCCCTTACCGAAAATTTCATCAATGCAGTTCTCGATTCCCGAATTTCTTTCCGACGAGCACTCGCTCGGCGTGTTCTTCCTCGTCAGCGTCGTGATGGGTGGAGGCGCCGCTTGGCTCGCCGGCCGCGCGATCGCGACCACCTGGCGGCCGTGGTGGCATCTGGCACTCTACATGCTGCTCCTGAGCCTTGCCGTCCGCTTCATCCATTTTGCCTTGTTCGGCAGCAAGTTCCTGTCGCTCCACTATTATCTCGTCGACTACGCGGTCTGCCTGACGTTCGGCTTGCTCGGCTACCGGCTGCGGCGGGTCACGCAAATGGTCACGCGCTACAGCTGGATCAATCAGCGCGCGGGCCTTCTGCGCTGGCGCCGCCGCGACGATACGACGGCCGCGAGCGGATAAAATCCGGGTGACATTTCCTCCGTTTGCGGCTTGAATCGCGGCCAACGCGGCGGCTCGCGCAGGACGCCGGGACGCCCCTTACCCGTCATCCAGAGGTAGACACTATGAGACAATGGCTCACGCTCGGCCTCGCCTTCGGTCTTGGCCTTGCTTTCGCGGACCCCGCTTCGGCGCAGGTCAAGCTCGGGATCGCCGGGCCGCTCACCGGCGGCAGCGCCGCCTTCGGCGCGCAGCTCAAGAACGGCGTCGAGCAGGCGGTGGAAGATATCAACGCGGCAGGCGGCATCCTCGGGCAGAAGATCCAGCTTTTCGTCGGCGACGATCGTGCCGATCCGAAGGAAGGCGTTTCGGTTGCCAACAAATTCGTCGGCGACGGCGTGAAATTCGTCGTCGGCCACTTCAACTCTGGCGTCACCATGCCGGCCTCCGAGGTGTACCAGGAGAACGGCATCCTCGAGATCACGCCGGCCGCCACCAACCCGCAAGTCACCGAGCGCAACATGTGGAATATCTTCCGCACCTGCGGCCGGGACGACCAGCAGGGCGCGGTCGCGGGCGCTTACATTCTCAAGAATTTCAAGGGCAAGAAGATCGCGGTCATCCACGACAAGACCACCTACGGGCAGGGTCTCGCCGACGTCACCAAGGCGACGATCAACAAGGGCGGCATGAAGGAGGTGCTCTACGAAGGTGTCAACAAGGACGACAAGGACTTTTCGGCGCTCGTGTCGAAGGTCAAGGCGTCCGGCGCCGACCTCATTTACTGGGGCGGCCTGCACGACACCGGCGGCCTGATCCTGCGCCAGATGCGCGCCCAGGGCGTGAAGGCGCCATTGATGGGCGGCGACGGCATCACCGATGACGAGTTCGCCGCGATCGCCGGCCCCGGCGCCGAAGGCACGTTGATGACCTACGGGCCCGATCCGCGCAAGCGCCCGCAGGCCAAGGACGTGGTGGCGAAATTCCGTGCCAAGAATTTCGAGCCCCAGGCTTATACGCTCTACAGCTATGCCGCCGTTCAGATCATCAAGCAGGCCGCCGAAGCTGCGAAATCCGTCGACCCCAAGAAGGTAGCCGCGCAGATCAAGTCGGGCATGACGTTCAAGACCGTGATCGGCGATTTGTCCTACGACAAGAAAGGCGACGTGAAACGGCTCGACTACGTGGTCTATGTCTGGAAAAAGGATCCGAGCGGCAAGATCACCTACTCCGAGATCGAGTGACGCCCTCCCCGTTCTCTTCGACATGAACCCGCCCCGCGCTCGGGGCGGGTTCGCTTTTCATGGCGCGGTCATGCTCGCAACCTTGGAATCGACGAGCGGCCGCACATGCGGCGCCGCTCGGCACGCGAAACCGGCTCGATCTCAGCCGATGCTCTGCAACACGGGAAAAGCCTCGATCAACCAGCTGTTCAGTTGGGTGAAGAACCCGGCGAGGAAGCCGATGCCGGTGAGCACGAGAAGGCCGCCCATCACCCGCTCGACATGTGCGAGATGGGCGCGAAAGCGCGTGAGAAAGGCGGCAAACGGCTCGACCGCAAGGGCCGCGACGATGAACGGCACGCCGAGCCCGAGCGAATAGACCGCGAGCAGGCCGGCCCCCTTGGCGACGGTGGCCTTGGACGCGGCGACCGCGAGGATCGCCGCCAGGATCGGACCGATACACGGTGTCCAGCCGAGCGCAAAGGCGAGCCCCATCGCATAGGCTCCCCAAAGTCCGACCGGCTTCGGCATGTCGATCCGCGCCTGCCGGTACAGGAAATTGATCGGGGTTAGGCCGAGGAAGTGCAGCCCCATGGCGATGATCGCGACGCCGGCGACGATCGCGAGCTCGCTCGAATAGAACCGTATCAGCGCGCCGATCACGCTCGCGCTCGCTCCGAGCGCGACAAAGACGGTCGAGAAGCCGGCGACGAACAGGACCGCGGCGACCACGGTATCACGCTTGACGCGTGGCGCCGGCTCGGCCTCGGCGAGCCGCTCGAGCGAGGTTCCGGCGAGGAAGACGAGATAAGGAGGCACCAGCGGCAGGACGCACGGCGACAGAAAGCTCACAAGCCCGGCAAGCAGCGCGGCGAAGATGGTGATGTCGGCGGCCATGCGCCTAAATGCGGCCCCTCTCCGTCCTTGCGCAAGCCGCCGCTGCGTTACTCCCCAGGATGTGAAGAGGAGGTGATCCTGCTACGCTTCGGACGCTGCGCCTCGGCATGAGGCCCGCAGACGAGGTCCACGCAGGTTCCGCGAGGCGGTATGGCCAAACGCAATCTCATCACCGATGTGGCCGGCGTGCTGGTCGGGCAGGCCGACGATGCGCGCCTCGCCTCCGGCGTCACGGCCATCGTCTTCGCCGGGCCCGCCACCGTTGCCGTCGACGTGCGCGGCGGTGCGCCGGCGACGCGGGAAACCGATCTGCTCGAGCCGCACCGCACCGTTGAGCGCATCGACGCGGTGGTGCTGTCCGGCGGCTCGGCCTTCGGACTCGACGCGAGCGCAGGCGTGCAGGCGCTGCTGCGCGAACGCGGCCGTGGTTTCGCCATCGCCGACATCCGCGTACCGATCGTTTGCGGGGCTGCGCTGTTCGACCTGCTCAACGGCGGCGACAAGGACTGGGGACGCTTTCCGCCCTACCGGGACCTCGGCTATGCGGCCGCATCCCGCGCCGGTGAGACTTTCGCGCTCGGCACCGCCGGGGCGGGCTTCGGCGCCACCACGGTCAACCTCAAGGGCGGGCTCGGCTCGGCATCCGCGCTCACGCGCGATGGGCACAGCGTCGGGGCGCTCGTTGCCGTCAACGCCTGCGGCAGCGTCAATGTCGGCGCTGGACCGCATTTCTGGGCCGCGCCCTTCGAGGTGGACCGCGAATTCGGAGGGATGGGCTTTCCGTCCGAGGTGCCGCCGGCCGCCCTCACCCCAATCGCGAAAGGCCGGCCGGGCCAGAATACGACCATCGCTGTCGTCGCCACCGACGCCGCCCTGACCAAGGCACAAACCAAGGAGCTCGCCGTCATCGCCCAGGACGGGCTCGCGCGCGCCATCTACCCCGCCCATACCACGCTCGACGGCGACACGGTTTTCGCCGCCGCAACGGGGAGTCGGCCGCTCGGCGACGCGGTCAACGAGCTCACCGAGCTCGGCGCCGTCGCCGCCAACGTGCTCGCCCGGGCGGTCGCCCGGGGGGTATTCGAGGCCAAGGCGCTACCCGGCGGGCTCCCAAGCTGGCAGGAGCGCCACACTCGGCGGATTTTGCGCGAATAATTGCCCGTTTGGTTGACTCCGCCTCGAATTGGCCACTTAAGGTGGGATTAAGGATATGGGCAGAAACTCAGGGGCTGCTGCGTTCAACGCTCGCAGCAATCCAGACTTGGAGGTCGGACATGCGTCTGGCAGCAATCGCGTCCGCGCTGGCGATCGTCGTATGCGCGGCGGTTTTTGGTGCGATCTTCTTCCAAAAGGCCTCCTTCTCCGGGCCCGCGCCAGCACCCGCGCAAGCGGCCTCTGAAGAACGGCCTGCTTCTGCGGTGACGACGACCATCGATGTCCCGGCTCCGGCCACGAACGCCGCCGGCGGCGGCGACTCGCCGACCATGGTCGCGGAAGCTCCTGCTGCATCGACGACTGCGGCAGGACCCGCCCCGGCGCCCGCGTCGCCGCCGGTTGCGCCGATCGCATCCACTTGCAGCAACCCCAATGCCATCGGCATTTCCCGCGTTGTCGAGGTGGACACCACTGGCGGCCCAGGCTTCGGCTCCGAACAGTTCAAGAGCTATGATTTCCTACGCGAAGGCGAGATCGTGCTGACCTTCGACGACGGGCCCTGGCCGAAGAATACGCCAGCGGTGCTGGCCGCGCTCGCCGCGCACTGCACCAAGGCGATCTTCTTCCCGATCGGCCTGCACGCCACGTATGAGCCCGGGATCCTCAAGCAGGTGGCCGCAGCCGGACACGCCATTGGCTCGCACACTTGGTGTCACCAGGATTTGTCCAAAACCAAGGGTCGATGCAACGTCAACGGCAAGGTCGAGGCCGTAGAGTACGATCCCAAGGACGAGATCGAGAAGGGCATCAGCGCCGTGCGTTGGGCAGCGGGCGTACCCACCGCGCCCTATTTCCGCTTCCCGGCACTGCGGCAGCCGCCGGAGCTCATCCAGTATCTCGGCAAGCGCAACATCGGCATCTTCTCGGCCGACCTCGATTCCTTCGACTTCAAGATGCGCAAGCCCGAGCAGGTCCGGCAGTCGGTGATGGCGAAGTTGAAGAAGCACGGAAAAGGCATTGTTCTTCTTCACGATTTCCAGCATGCGACCGGCGAGGCCGCGATGGATCTGCTCAACGATCTCAAGGCTGGCGGCTATAAGGTCGTGTTCATGAAGCCGAAATTCCCCGTCACGACGATCGCCTCCTATGACGAGATGATCCTGAAGCAGGTGAGAGGCGCGATGAGCGACACCCGCCCCACCTCAAGCGTCATCCGCACGATCAGTGAATAGGCACGTACGACTGATTTCACGGCCGCGTCATGTGAAACGTGGCGCTGCCGGCCCGGGACAGGCTCACCTCCCGAACCGCTCCGCCGCGTAGGGCGCGGGGTCGCAGAACGGCGCCGCATCTGTCATCATCTCGGCCATGAGCCGCCCCGTGGCGGGGCCGAGCGTCAATCCCCAGTGCGCATGGCCGTAGGCGAGCCATAGGCCGCCCTGCCCCGGCGCCCGGCCAATCACCGGCCGTGAGTCCGGAAAGCATGGCCGGCTGCCCATCCAGGGCGACGCCTCCACCGGCTCGCCCAGGGGAAAGAGGCCCCGCGCGGCCGGCAATACCCGTCGAGCTGCACCGGCGTCGGCGGCGCGTCGCGCGCGGCGAATTCAACCCCAGTCGTAAGCCGGATGCCCTGCTCCATCGGCGCAAGGCAGTAGCCGATCTCGGCGTCGAGTACCGGCCGGCTAAGCGCGGCGTGGCCGGCCGGGCGGTAGTGTCGGTGGTAGCCGCGCTTGATGCCGAGCGGCAACTTGATGCCGAGCGGACCAAGCACGTCGGGGGCAAACGGCCCCAGCGCCACCACCGCCTCGCGGGCGTCGATCGGGCCTTGCTCGGTTTCGACCCTCCAGCCGCCGTCGGCGCGGTGCAGCGAGCGCGCGTTGCCGCGCAAAACCACGCCGCCAAGCGCGGCGAAGCGCGCCGCATAGGCGGTGGTCACAGCAAGCGGGTTGCTCACGCTGGCGACGCCTTGCCAATGCACCGCATGACGGAACACCGGCTGCAGGCTGGGCTCGAGCTCGCGTGCGGCGTCCGTGTCCAGGACGCGGTGCGAAACGCCGAAGTCCTGCGCCAGCGCAAGCTCGTCCTTGAGCGCGCCGAAGCCGCGGTCGCCGCGGTAGAGCTTGAGCCAGCCTTTCCTGTGCAGGTAGCGGCTCGCTCCGGCGTCGGCCAGCAGCGCCTCGTGCTCGGCGACCGCACGCGCAAACAGGGGGCGCACGAGTTCGCGCGGTCTCGAGCAGCCGAGACCGCGTCGAGGCGGCGCGAAAGGCGATGAGCCAGGGCACCACCTGCGGCAGGAACGAGAGGTGATAATTGGCTTCCGGCGCGCGCTTGAGCGCCACCTGCAGCAGGGCCAGCGGATGGGACGGAAAAGCGGGCGGAAAGACGGTGTTGCTTTCGATGATGCCGGCATTGCCGTAAGAGGTCTCCTCGCCCGGAGGGCGACGGTCGAGGAGCGCCACCGCAAGCCCGCGCTTGGCCAGATGCAGCCCGATCGAGGTGCCGACGATGCCAGCACCGAGGACGACAGCATCCACGCGCGTCATGACGTTCTGCTCCCTAACATTGCGCCGCTCGCGGACGCGGGCGGCTGCAATTTCACCGACGAACACGAACCGAGCCGTAATATGGCCAAGCGGTGCCGATCGCGGTAGTCGAAGCAACGCCGTCAAGTCTCCTCGCGCATCGCGCGCAACGCGTTGCCCCTGCCGATGCGCCGTGTTAGGCGAACGGGACGTCCGGAGGACTGATGCGGCATCCGCTCATCGTCGCCCCCTCGATATTGGCCGCCGACTTCGCCAAGCTCGGCGAGGAGGTGCGCGCCGTCGATGCCGCCGGCGCCGATTGGATCCATGTCGACGTGATGGATGGGCATTTCGTGCCCAATATCTCGATCGGCCCCGACGTGGTGCAAGCCCTGCGCCCCCATACCCGCAAGCTGCTCGACGTGCACCTCATGATCGCGCCCTGCGATCCCTACCTCGAAGCCTTCGCCGCGGCCGGCTCCGATATCATCACGGTCCACGTGGAATTGGGCCCGCACGTGCATCGCTCGCTGCAGATGATCCGCGCACTCGGCAAGAAGGCGGGCGTCACCCTCAATCCCGGCACGCCCGAGAGCGCGATCGAGCCGGTGATCGATCTCGTCGATCTCATCCTGGTGATGTCGGTCAATCCCGGCTTCGGCGGCCAGGCCTTCATTCCTTTCGCGGTGGAGAAGATCGCGCGCCTGCGCGCGCTCGCGGGAGCGCGTGCGATCGACATCGAGGTCGACGGCGGCATCACGGCGGAGACCGCACCGCTCGTCGCGCGCGTCGGCGCCAATGCGCTGGTCGCCGGCTCGGCCGTGTTCAAAAACGGCGGGCCCGAGCGCTATCGGGCGAACATCGCCGCCATCCGCAGCGCCGCGGCACTGGCGCGCGGGGAGGCGGCGTAATGGGCGTCCTCGTCGACGGCACCTGGCGCGACGGCGAGCTGCCGCAGGAAACCGGGGCGAGCGGCGACTTCCGCCGCGCGGACAGCCGCTTTCGCGACCGCGTCACGGTGGATGGCTCGTCCGGATTCAAGGCCGAGGCCGGCCGCTATCACCTCTACGTCGCCCATGGCTGCCCGTGGGCACACCGCACCTTGATCTACCGATCGGTCAAGAAGCTCACCGGCGCGATCACGGTCGCCTATGCGATCCCGGGGCTTCGGCAGCAGGGCTGGACCTTCGCCGACGATCCCGCCTTCCCGGACTGCACGCCCGATACCGTGAACGGCTTCCGCTACCTGCACGAGGCCTACACCGCCACCGATCCACGCTACACCGGTAAGGTCACGGTCCCGACCTTGTGGGACAACAAGACGAAGCGGATCGTCAACAACGAGTTCCTCCGAAATCATCCGCATGTTCAACAGCGAGTTCGACGCCATCGCGGGCGAGCGTACCGATTTCTATCCCGCGCCGTTCCGGGCCGAGATCGATCGGCTCAACGACGTCGTCTACGCCAGTGTCAACAACGGCGTCTACCGCTGCGGCTTTGCCAAGTCGCAGGCGGCCTACGAGGCGTCCTATGACACGCTGTTCGCCACCCTCGACGACCTGGAAGCGCGCCTGTCGCGCCAGCGCTACCTGCTCGGCCGTCAGATCACCGAGGCCGATTGGCGCCTGTTCCCGACGCTGGTCCGCTTCGATGTCGCCTATTTCTCGCTGTTTCGCTGCAACCGGCAGCGCATCGCCGACTACCCAAATCTTTCGAACTACATGCGCGAGCTTTATGCGCTGCCCGGCATCGCCGAGACTGTGAAGCCGCGCTATTACGTCATCAACTATTGGTCGATCGCGCGCGTCAACCCGACCGGCATCATCCCGAAGGGAACCCCGGTCGACTACACCGCCCCGCACGATCGCGCCAGGATTGCGGGTTAGACTGCGGCTGCGGCCATTGTAAATAACAATAAAATACAATGGACCGCGGAGCGGCGAGCACCGGGCGCGATCCTTCGCGCGCTCGGCCGGGGACACTGCCTGCCGATCGCCAATGTTCATCGACCGTGGCGCGCCATTTGGATACTGCTTCGTCACCAAAGGGCTCCAGCCCTCGCAGAGGGTGGCGGCTCTTATGCGCTCGTCCGCCCTGCTCCCTTTTGCCCCGTTGGTCCGCCGTCCCATGTCTGCTGGGTGACGCCGCGTTCACGCAGCTTGTACTTTTGCACCTTGCCGTTCTCGGTGGTCGGCAGCTCACTCATGAATTCTAGATACCTCGGCACGGCAAAATAGGGCAGGCGCGGCACGCAGTAGGCGATCAAATCCGCGGGCATGAGCACGCGGCCGGGGTGGAGAACCAGGGCGGCCATGACCTCATCTTCCGCCAGCGACGAGCGGACGGGAAAGACCGCGGCATTCGCCACGGCAGGATGACCGAGCAGGACCTGCTCGACCTCGAAGGACGAGATGTTCTCGCCGCGCCGACGGATCGCATCCTTGAGGCGATCGACGAAGCGGAAGTAGCCGTCGGCTTGGCGCACCACGCGATCACCCGTGTGAAACCAGAGGTTGCGCCATGCTTCGACGGTCTTTTCGGCGGCGCCGAAATAACCGGTCGAGAAGGCGAACGGCTCGTCGGCGCGCACGATGAGCTCGCCGGCGACGCCATCAGGAACGTCATCGTCCTGATCGTCCACCACACGCGCCTCAAACCCTTCGTAGACCGGACCCATGAGCCCCGGCTTTTGGCGCTCGACCGTGGTGCCGAGCACGAAATTGGTTTCCGTCGAGCCCCAGCCGTCGAGCAGACGGATGCCAGTGCGGCGCGTGAACGGCTCATGAAATTGCGCTGGTACGCCCGGCGCCAAGGCCATGCGTGTCGTGTGGGCGCGCTCCTCCGCGCTTTCCGCCCGTGACAACAGGATCGGAACCATGGCGCCGAGCAGGTAAGTGACGGTCGCTCGGTGCCGCGCCAGCGCGGGAAAGAAGCCGGAGGCCGAAAAACGCTTCTCGTAACGGACCGAGGCGCCGGTCAACAGCGCCTGATAGAACGTGTTGATCGCATTGGTGTGGAACAAGGGCAGGCTGGTGCACAGGACATCGTCGCTCTGGATTTCGAGCAGCGCCGCGCTGTTCACGCCCCACCAGAAATATTGCGCGTGCGGACAGCACACCCCCTTCGACGGACCGGTCGTTCCCGATGTGTAGAGGATCATCCCCAGATCGGATGGCTTCAGCGTTGCCGGCGGGATGCTCTCGCGCTGCGGGGGCATTGCGCTCGCGACGATGCTGCCGAAGCGGAACTCTCCCGGCGGGCCGACGGTCCAGATCGCTTCGAGCGCCAGCGCGCTCGGGGCGAGCATGGCCAGGTTATCGGCGTACTCCGCTTCCGTCACCAAGAGGCGCGCGCCGCTGTTCGCAAGCACGTGCTGGAGCTGCGGACCGCGCGACGCGACATTGATCGGCACCGCGACCGCACCGAGCCAACCGCAGCCAAGCAGCAAGCCGAGAAACTCCATGCGGTTCGAGCAGATGATCGCCACGCGATCGCCCGCGACGATGCCGGCCGTGCGCAATGTGCCGGCAACCCGTGCGGCCGCCGCTGCCGTTTCCGCATAGGTCCAGCGGATCTCGCCCGCGGTCGCCAGCGGCCTGCCGCCGTGGCGTTCCGCCTGACGCACCAGCATCGCCGGGAGCGTGCGTTCCGCCGGACCAAAGGAGGCAGACAAGTGCTTTGCCCGCGCCGATCCCATGCCCATGGCGCTCAATTCTCTTTGCCGCCCAGATAGCTGGCGATGACCCTCGGATCGTGAATGAGGTCCGCGGCCTTCCCGCTATGGACGATGGAGCCGATTTCGAGAACATAGCCGAAGTCGGCGCTTTCGAGTGCGGCGCGGGCATTCTGCTCGACCAGCAGGATCGAAACACCGAGCTCACGCAGGCTGGTGATGATGCGGAAGATTTCGCGCACGATCAGTGGCGCGAGGCCGAGACTCGGCTCGTCGAGCAGCAGGAGCCGCGGCTTCATCATCAGCGCGCGCCCGAGCGCCAACATCTGGCGCTCGCCGCCGGAGAGGGTGCCGGCAAGCTGCGCGCGCCGCTCCGACAAGCGCGGAAAGCGGGCATAGACATGCTGCAGGTCGCGCTCGACCGCCGCGCGGTCGCTCCAACGCGTATAGGCGCCGAGGATCAGATTGTCCGCCACGGTCATCTCGGTGAACAGCTCCCGGCGCTCCGGCACGAGACAGATTCCCTTGCGCACGCGTTCTTCCGTGATCAGGCCGGAGAAGTCCTGCCCGTCGTAGCGGCTTTCGCCTTTGGCCGGCAGCAGACCCATCAGAGCGGCAAGGAGCGTGGTCTTGCCGGCGCCATTGGGGCCGATCACGGTGACGATCTGGCCCGCTTCCATCTCCAGGCTGACGCCGCTGACGGCCTCGACCTTGCCGTAGCTGACGTGCAGGTCCTTGACCGAGAGCAGCGCGCTCATGCGACACCGCCCAGATAGGCTTCCTGCACGCGCGCATCGGCGCGGATTTGTGCCGGCAGCCCCTCCGCGAGCTTGACGCCGAAATCCATCACGACAATGCGATCGACCAGATTCATCACGAATTCCATGTCGTGCTCGACGAGCATAATGGTCATGCCTTCGCTGCGCAGTGAGCGGAGGAGGTCCGACAGCGTCTTTTTCTCCAGCCGCCGCAGACCCGCCGCCGGCTCGTCCAGAACGACGACGATCGGATCCGCCGCCAGCGCCCGCGCGACTTCGAGCAGGCGCTGCTGGCCGAGCGGCAGATTGCCCGCGAGCTCGCCGAACCTGTCGGCCAGCCCCACGCGCTCGAGCTGCCGCAGGGCCTCGGCGCGCGCCGACTTCTCCTCGGCGCGGTCGAGACGAAGCGCGCCGGCAAATAGGCCCGAGCGGGTGCGGCAGTAGGTCCCGAGCAGGACATTTTCGAGCAGCGTCATGTTGGGCCGCAGCTTGACGTGCTGGAACGTCCGCGCCATGCCTTTCGCGGCGATGTGGCGCGGCTGCAGATGCGTGACATCGTCGCCGAGAAAGACGATGCGACCGGCATTCGCGTCCAGGGTGCCGGTGATCAGGTCGAGCAGCGTGCTCTTGCCGGCGCCGTTCGGGCCGATCAGTCCCAGCACCTCGCGCGATCGCAGCTCGAAGCTCACGTCGTTGACCGCCGCGAGAGCGCCGAATTTCTTGGTTGCGCCTTCGATCTCGAGCACGGTCTGTGCGGCGGTCGCCGGCTGCACGCGGCGCGGCAGCGGCGCACCGCCAGCGGGCCTCTCCGGCTTGCGCCGCGGCAGGAGGCGCTTGAGCATCGGCACGACGCCACCGCGCGCCTTCTGCAGCAGCACGACGAATAGGATGCCGAAGAACACCACCTCGAGCTGCGCGCTATAGCGCGTGATCGGCGGGAGCACGTCCTGCAAGACGTTCTTGAGCAGGACCACGATCGCGGCGCCGACGACGGCGCCGGCGATCTGACCCGCGCCGCCCACAAGCGCCATCAGCAAGAGCTCGATGCCCGGACGGATGTCGAACGGCGCCGGGCTGACATAGCGTTGCAGGTGCGCGTAAAGCCAGCCGGAGAGACCTGCGAGCACCCCGGCGAGGACGAACACGGCCAGCCGCATCTGGAAGAAGCCGATCGCCAGGCTTTCGACCATGGCGATGCCGCCGCGCAGGCTGCGGATGGCGCGGCCCTGACGCGAGTCGAGGAGATTGCGACACAGCAGCATGACCGCGCCCAGCAGCGCCCAGATGAAGAAATAGTTGGCGGTCGTATCGGCGAGCGAGAGCGGGCCGAGTGAAATCGCGGGGATGCCGGACAGCCCGCTATAGCGGCCCAAGGCGTCGATATTGCCGAAAAGGAAGAAGATCGCGATGCCCCAGGCGATGGTGCTGAGCGGCAGGAAATGTCCCCCGAGCCGCAGCGTCGCCGCGCCCAGCACGGCGGCAACAAGGCCGGTGAACGCCAGCGCCAGGACGAGGCCGATCCAGGGCGAACCGCCGTGCACGGCCGTGTACCAGGCCGTCGCATAGGCGCCGATGCCGACGAAGGCCGCCTGGCCAAAGGAGGTCAAGCCGGCGCAGCCGGTGAGCAGGACGAGTCCGAGCGCCGCCAGCGCGTAAATGCCGATGTAATTCATCAGGGTGATGGTGAACGATCCGAGGATAACCGGTGCAATCGCGACGAACGCGACGGCGAGGATCGCCACGAGATGAGAGCTCCAGCGGGTCACCCTCGCCCCTCGTGCCCTTCCTCTTCGATTTCTTCCTCAATCGAACCCTTCGCCCCCATCGATTGCCAGATCAGGATCGGAATCAGCATCCCGAAGACGAAGACTTCCTTGAGCGAACTGTCGACAAAAGACGCGTAACTTTCGAACAGGCCGACCAGGATGGCGCCAACAGCGGTCGCCGGATAGCTGACGAGCCCGCCGATGATCGCGCCGACGAACGCCTTGAGGCCGATGAGGAAGCCGGAGTCGTAATAGAGCGTGGTGACCGGTCCGATCAGGATGCCGGAAATGCCGGCAAGCGCCGATGCGAGCAGGAAGGCCGTGGCCCCGGTCGTCGACGGCAGGATGCCGACGAGTCGCGCTCCGACGCGATTGACGGCAGTCGCGCGCAGCGCCTTTCCCGTGAGTGTGCGCTCGAAGAACACGAATAAGAGCAGGCTGATGATCGCGGAGCTGGCGACAATCAGGATGCTTTGGCCTGACACGCCGACCGGCCCGAGGTTGAAGAATGCCCGCGTCATCGGCTCGGTACGGAAGCCCTCCGGTCCGAAGAACACCAGGGCGAGGCCGGACAAGGCAAAATGCACGGCCACGGCGACGATCAGGAGCACCAACACCGAGGCGTCCGCAAGCGGCCGGAATGCGACGCGATAGAGGAGCGGTGAAATCGGCAGGATGATCGCGCAGGTGAGCGCGATGCCGAGCCACATCGGCAGCTCGCGTCCGGTCGCGAGCCAGACCAGAAGTGCGGTCAGCATCGGCAGCAGGCCGTACAGCATCAGCGCTTTGGGCACGCGCTGCCTCTGGCCTTGGCGAAGCAGCGAATAGACTTCCGTCGCTGTCGCCATCACCGCGAGCGTGAGCACGAGCCAGACCGTGCCGGGCATCTGCTTCATCTGCAGGGCCGCAAGGGTCAGCGCCGCATAGCCGACGATGTCGCCGAACGGGACGAAGATGACGCGCGTGACCAGGAAGATCAGCACGATCCCGAGACCGACCAGGACATAGATCGCGCCGGTCGAGATGCCGTCCTGCACCAGAAGAAGGGCGATTTCCGGTGTCATCGCGGGGACGCAAGAAGACCCCCGGCTGCCGACGCATCCTGGCGGAGGTCCGGCAGCCGTCGGTCGGTCGCGATCGACAATTGAGTGGTCCTAGGCCGGACGCGACGTCTTACTGCAGCAGCATCCATTTGCCCTTTTGCAACTGGACGAGCACGCGCGCGCGCTCATCGACGCCGTAGAACCCGCCCGGCTTGAAATTGTACACGCCGTGCGTGCCGACGACATCATGCGTCGTCACCATCGCGTCTTTGAAGGCGGCGCGGAATTCCTCGGTCCCTGGCCGCGCCTTCTGCAAGGCGCGTTTGGCGGCATCGAGGAGCACGAGCCAGGCATCGAAAGAATAGGCGGAGAACGCATCGGTGGTCGGGCTGTTATTGGCTTTTTGATAGGCTTCACGAAATACCAGCGAGACTTTCTTGGTCGGATTGCTGTCGGGCAACTGTTCCGCGACGATCACCGGTCCAGTCGGCGCAATCACGCCTTCGACCGCCGCGCCGCCTACCCGCACGAAGTCGGGATTGATCAGCGCATGCGTGCCGTACAGGCCGCCTTTGTAGCCGCGCTCGGCAAGCGCAATATAAGGGAGCGCGCCCGGCGTTCCCGAGCCCCCGGTGATCACCGCATCGGGACGCGCGGCGATGATCTTCAGCGTCTGGCCGGTGACGGAGGTATCGGCTCGCGCATAGCGTTCATTGGTGAGAACCTCGATCGACCTCGCCGGAGCGGTCTTCATCAGGGCGTCGTAGACGAGATCGCCCCATGAATCGCTGAAGCCGATATAGGCAGTGCTCCTTACGTTATCCTTCTTCATCCGTTCGACGACGGCCGCGACCATCAAGGGCGGCGGCTGCGGAATGGAGATGAGCCATTGCCCGTTCGGGCTTTGCGGCTGGGTCGCGGGCGTCAGCGAGATCATCGGCGTCTTGGTTTCGGCCGCGACCACGGCCATTGCCACCGTGCCCGGCACCCCCGACGTGCCGATCAGAACGTCGACTTTTTCTTCCTGCACCAGCTTGCGAGCATTGCGCGTCGCCGCCGACGGATCGGACGCATCGTCGAGCCGGATCAGCTTGATATTTGTATCGCCGACTTTGTCGGCGAAGGCGTGGGCGGCAAGGATGCCTTTTTCGTATGGAATTCCGATCGAGGCGCCCGGGCCGCTCAGCGAGGTGACAAATCCGACCGTGAGGTCGGCGGCGACACCGCCGTTCGCCGACAACAGCAGTGCCGCAACGCCGACGCACAAACGTGAGAACATGACCCGTCTCCCAAAATGAGCACTGGACAGCCAGAAGAATTGTTTTAAGTTTAAAGCATCTGTCGGGGTTGGCAAGGGCCTTGGTCAGCCCCGGGCGTCAGGCGGACGGCGCAGCCGCCGGCGGATACGTCATGCGCGAGCGGGGTAAGGGAGCCAAACGTGCGCATCTGGTACCAGAGCTATGTCGACTACGAGAACGGCAAGACCTATTGGGACCGCTTGCGTGCGCATCTGGCCGCCGTCGTCGATCCGGAGACGTCGGTCGATATCAAAGGCATCACGCCGCATGACTCCTATGCCCACGCGCTCGTCGAGATGCGGTGCGCGCGCGAGGTGATCTGCAATGCGGTGCATGCCGAACGCGAAGGGTACGACGCCTTTGTCATCGGGCATTTCCAGGATGCCGGCCTCTATGAGACGCGCTCCGCAGTCAACATCCCCGTCGTCGCGCTCGGCGAAGCGTCGATGCTCTACAGCTGCCAATTGGGCCAGCGCATCGGCATCGTCACCATCAACACGCGCTACATTCCCTGGTTTCACCACCAGATCACCAAATATGGACTCGAGCGGCGTGTCACCGGCGTGCATGCGATGCAGTTCGAGCCGGGACGGATCCTCAAAGCCTACGAGTCGGACAAGCTCGCGAAGGAGGTCGAGGAGCTGTTCGCGGCGCAGGCAAGACCGCTGGTCGCCGGCGGCGCCGACGTGTTGATTCCGGGCGGGGGAATTCCGATGCTGCTGTTTTCCGCGATCCACAATCACGTAGTCGATGGCGCCCCGGTGATCAACGGCATTCCGATCGCGGTGAAGATGGCGGAGATGGCGGTGAAGTTGCGCCGGCTTTGCGGGCTTGGCATCAGCCGCGTATCCGATTACATCCAGCCGCCCAAAGAGATCCTGGAAGAGTTCATGAGTCACCCGAGGGGGCTGTAGCCGCCAGACCGATGGCGAGCACCAAGCGAAAGTCCTATGACGGCGTCGTTGCCTGCGCGCCGACCACGGTTCCGTACCGGCGCTATTCGACCAACAGCGCGCATTGGTGGATCGGCCGCGCGCTTCACGCACTGGCCGCGCGCGCAAGGCTGCGGCCGAGCGACTTCGATGGCCTCGCGGTCTCGAGCTTCACGGTCGGGCCCGACACGGCCGTCGGGTTGACCCAGCATTTCGGCTTATCGCCACGCTGGCTCGATCATGTGCCGTTCGGTGGCGCGAGCGGCATCGTGGCGCTGCGCCGCGCGGCACGGGCGGTGCAGGCGGGCGACGCCGAGATCGTCGCCTGCGTCGCGGGTGACACCAATCACGTCGATTCCTTTCGCAAGACGCTGTCGACCTTCTCCCGTTTCGCGCAGGACGCCGTCTATCCTTACGGGTCCGGCGGCGCCAATGCCTCCTTCGCCCTGATCACCAGGAACTACATGAATGTGTACGGCGCCCGCCGTGAGGACTTCGCCAAGCTTTGCATCGCGCAGCGTGATAATGCGCTGTCGATCCCCTTTGCGATGATGAAGAAGAAATTGACGCTCGAGGACTACATGTCGGCGCGTCCGATTTCCGATCCAATCCATCTGTTCGATTGCGTGATGCCCTGCGCCGGAGCCGAGGCCTTCATCGTCTGCCGAGCGGATACCGCAAGATCGCTCGGCCTGCCCGCCGTGAGCATCCTGTCGACCATCGAGCGGCACAATGCCTATCCCTCCGATCCGATCCAGATCCGCGGGGGATGGGCGCTCGACGTCGACGAGCTCTGGTCCATGGCCGGATTGACGCCGCAGGGTGTCGATCTGGTCGAGACCTATGACGACTATCCGGTGATCGTGATGATGCAGCTCGAAGACCTCGGCTTCTGCAGGAAGGGCGAGGGGCCGGATTTCGTACGCGCCCATAGCTTCACCGCCGATGGCACTTTTCCCCACAACACCTCCGGCGGCCAGCTTTCCGTCGGGCAGGCGGGCGCGGCCGGGGGCTTTCTCGGCTTGACGGAGGCGATGCGGCAGCTCACCGGGGAACCCATCGGGGCCAAGGTGACAAGCGCCAACACCGCGTTGATTTCGGGCTTCGGCATGATCAACTACGATCGCGGCTTGTCCTCCTGTGCTGCCGTTCTGGCGAGGGCCGCGTGACGGAACCGCTCGTCCGCCCCAAACGCAGAGAATCCGCTGAAGCGGACGCGCCTGCCGCTGCAGCCGCAGGGCGTGCGCAGCCGTGCCGCGCATGGGCTCACGGCCGCCGCCGCGGAGGGACGTTTCGCGCTGCAGGTTTGCCTCGATTGCACCGCCGTTCTCTATCCGCCGCGCGACGCCTGTCCCTCATGTCTGTCGCCGCGCCTTCCGTTCCGCGATGTCGACCCGGGTGGCGTACTCGTGTGTGAGACGACGGTGCAGACCTCGACCGACCCTTACTTTCGTGAGCGCACGCCCTGGCGCGTCGGTACGGTAAAGCTCGATGCCGGGCCGGTGATCGTTGCGCATCTCCATGGCGACACCGTGGAAGGCGCGCGCGTCCGGCTCGCCCTCAAGCTCGACAAGAGCGGCTCGGCCGTCGTCATGGCGCTGCCGGAAAAGGATACTGCGAATATGGCCGACGATCCGCATTTGCGCGAAATGACCTGCGATCCGAAATTCCGCCGCGTCCTCATCACCGACGGCCGCACCGCCGTCGGACAGGCCATGGCCAAAGCTTTCTCGGACGCCGGGGCCTCGATCGTCTTTGTCGGCGTCGCCGACGCCTGGAAGCCGTTTCCCGGCATCGACGAGGTTCACCGCGTCGAGCGCTTGGAGATCGTGCCGCTCGACGTGACCGACACCGAATCCGTCACCGAGCAGGCGGAGCAGAACGGCGCGCGCATCGACATCGTCGTGAATACCGCCGAGCATGTGCGAGCCGGCGGGGTCGTGGATCGCCGCGGGTTGACGGTCGCGCGCGAAGAGATGGCGGTGCGCTATCTCGGGCTCCTGCGGCTCGCACAAGCCTTTGGTCCGGTCCTGCGCTTCCGAGGGGCCGACGGCGTCAATTCGGCGACGGCATTCGTCAACCTCCTGTCCGTGCACGCACTGATGAACTGGCCGCAGTATGGCACCTATTCGGCGACCGAGGCGGCGTGCCTCTCGGCGGCGCAGTGCATGCGCGCGGAGCTGCGCCCCGGCGGCGTCAAGGTGGTGAACGTGTTTTTCGGCCCGCTCGAGACCGAGTGGTTCCAGACGGTGCCGCCGCCCAAGGTGACGCCGGCGGTGCTCGCCAATGCGGTCGTACGAGCGCTGCGCCACGGCGTCGAGGACGTGTTCGTCGGCGACGTCGCCGAAGACATCCGCGCGCGGCTTGCGGTCAATCCGAAGGCGCTCGAGCGCGAGCTCGCGGGCTGAAGGAGATTCCCATGACCGTCGATTTGCTCTCCTTCGCGCGCGCGGTCTTGTCCGGCGAGATCCGGGTGATCGATCTGACTCAGACCTTGTCGCAGGAGTTTCCGATCATCACGCTGCCGCCCGAGCTCGGGCAATGCGCGCCGTTCCGCATCGAAGAGATCTCGCGCTACGACGAGCGAGGGCCGGCCTGGTACTGGAACAATATCAGCTTCGGCGAGCACACCGGCACGCATTTCGACGCGCCAGTCCATTGGATCTCCGGAAAGGACCTGCCCAACAACGCCGTCGACACGATCGAGGTGTCGAAATTCATTGCGCCCGCCTGCGTCATCGACTGCTCGCGGGAATGCGCGGCCGATCCGGACTTCGCGCTGACCATCCCCTTCGTCGAGGCCTGGGAGGCGAGACATGGCAGGATCGAGCCTGGCAGCTGGATTCTGTTGCGCACCGACTGGTCCAAGCGGACCTACCCGGATTATGCCGGCCTGCGCGACGACGGCGCGCATACTCCGGGACCGGAGCCCGCGGTGGTGAAGTGGCTCGTGGAACGACGCAACGTGCACGGCTTCGGAACGGAGACGATCGGTACCGATTTTGGCCAGGGGCAGCATTTCAATCCGCCTTATCCGGCGCACTTCTACATGCACGGTGAGGGTCGATTCGGTCTGCAATGCCTCACCAATCTCGATCTGCTGCCGCCGAAGGGCGCGGTGATCATCGCGGCGCCGCTCAAGATCAAGCAAGGCTCGGGGAGCCCGTTGCGCGTGCTCGCTCTGGTCGCCGGGAGCACCGCGTGAGCGCCGAGAGTGTCTCACAAGTTCGAATCTCGAGATCGCGGGGCGATGAGGCAGAGCCAGCGCTATCCGAATCGATAGCGCAGGAGCCGGCCAAATCTCCTCAGGTTGACTGTCTCAACCATCATCTCGCTCACCATGCCCGTGACGGTCCGGTGTATCGCGGACGCCTTGCTTCCCTGCCCTGCGCGATGATGCGGTGCCCACTTCTCCGGAATATTCGCTAGGTCGTCACCAGGTAGATCGGGCTCGACCACGCCTGATGGCCGTCGGCCATGGTCGCGCAGACATAGACGGGATTGTCGCGGCCCCGCGTCAGGGCAAGCCGGCGACGGAAGGCGACCCGCGCGGGGCCAGGCGCATCGGGATGCCGGGATATGCTGATCCTTGCGTCGAGCTTGCCGCAATCGACGGTATGCGGCCCGAGCCCGAGCTCACGCACGGCCACATCCGCGCATCCGTGCGCCGTCTCGAGCCGAAGACGGCCTGCATGGGCGTCCTGCAACACCATCGCGATGCCGGCAAGGTTGCCGGTGGTGATCGATTGCCACTGCAGCTCCTGCACGGACACGCGTCGCAGCGGCCGATCGAGGTTGAAGAAATTGATCGGGTCGGCCGCCAGGATGCCGTTGCCCTCGATCTGCAACTTGCCGTCCCAGGCGAGCTGCCGAAAGCGGCCGCGATATTCGGCACCGCTCCAGATCACGCGGATCCGCCTGCCGAGCGGCTGCGTGGCTTCGGGATGGACCGTCTCCACCACGTCGCGGGCGTTCCTGACCTCGATCGAAACGATGGGCGCCGCCGCCGCGATCTCGACCGACAACTCGACCTCGTTCTCGCTCGTCACGACGATGTCGCCCATGATGGCGGTGCTGCCCTTCGTGCGACGGGCGCCTTCGATGCGCGGATCGTCGCCGAATACGTCGGCGTCCGATCGCAAGGCCGCCCGCACGTCCAGGTGCAGCCGGCATCCCGTGGTGGCATAGTGGTGCCGCGCCCGCATCGCGTCGAACAGCGCCTGGCGGCTGAGCGCCGGCAGCAGATAACAGGTCAATCCGCCGATCGCGCCGAACTGCGACGCGCCCGGACTTTCCGACCCGGGCCGCCCTTTATGGCCGTCGCTGTTGGCGACGATGCCGACCCGGTAGCCGAGGTCGAAGGCGTCGTTGACCAGCCATTCGAACGTGCCCCACGAGGAGTGCACCTCGACCGCCCGCTCCAGATCGTGATCGTGCGCATAGGCGATGTCGGCATAGCGGCCGCCGCAATGGGCCCACACCACCGCGTTCTCCCTGCGCGCATGCAACGCGGCAAACAGCGCCTTGGCGTCGTAGCAGTCGCTTGCGATGTCCGAGCGATCGGCGACCAGCGCGTGCGAGGAGCGCCGCAGCGGCCGGTCTTCGGTGAAGTAGAACACGTTACGATCGCCGCCGAGCGAGGTGTTGCCCGACCACTCGTATCCGGGAACGGTCACGAACCGGCCGGGCTCGTTGAATTCCGCCATCAGACCGTTGAGCTGCGACCAGAACTCGGGCGTGATCTGAAGATCGTTGGCCTGATGCCCGACCATATCCAGGAATGCCGCATCCCGCGCAAATTCGAAATATTCGCGAGCGGAGCCCGATCCGATCGTCTCGGCGCTTTGCGCATGCAGATCGCCCCAGAACGGATTGCGGCCGGTGGCATCGCCGATCACGACCGGATTCGAGCGCGCGAGCGTGTTGCCGCCGCTGTCGCACAGCTCGATGCTCAGCGCTCCCGCCTCCCGCGTCACCAGGTCCGCGATCCGCAGCGCCGCCCTCCCCTCGTCCAGCTCGACGGTTTCGGGCAGCCCTTCGATCGACCGGTCCGCGCGAAGCGCGAGGCGGACCCGCCCCTGCCCGCTCGGATTGCCCCAGTTGTCGTCGGAGCGGATGCCCAGCCAGAAGCTCTCGCCTTTCGGCCGATGGGTCGGCAGCACCGCGTGCCACATCCGGCGCGGACCGGCGACCACCGGAAGGATCGGAAGCTCCGGAACCAGCACGTAGGTATAGGTAGCGATCGGGTCGACCAGGACGCGCAAGTGGAAATGCGGGTCGACAAAGGTCTGGACGCGCAATCCGGGCGACCCGCCGCAGCGATCGCCGAAGCACACCGCGATCTCGTCGCCCTCTTCGAGATAACCCCGTAAGACCTTGACGAAGATCGTGCGGTCCCAGGGCCGCGTGTTCTGCTTGGGGTCGAAGCGGGTTTCGAGCACGGCATCGTTGCTCGCCCGCACCGTCACGTAGTTGGGCGCCGCCGGGTCCTTGAATTGCGGATAACCCTGGTCGGACGCGAAGCGGTAGCAGATCTTCAGCGAGCCGGTGTCGTCGATGCCGTAGCGTCCGGCCCGATAGGTCAGCGTAAATGTTTGATAGGAGCCCGCCTCGAACGGCCCGCAATTGTCGATGCGGACGGACCCGGCATGCGCGGGATCGATGGGAGCGAGCTCCGGCAGCCAGTTGGCGAGCGGACGGCGTGCTTCGTTGGTCATGATTGCCTTGAGCGTGACGGGGATGGCGGTTCGGCGGCGTAAGGATCATAGCCCCTCGCCCGGCACGACCAATTGCAAAAGTGAGCGACCGATCGCGTCGGCCACCGGATCGGTGCCAGAGCGACGTGTACGGCGCGCGCAAAGGAGCGCGCCGCGGCTGCATTCAATTCAATGCGTCGGCTTCAGCACCGGCGCGCCGAAGGCACCGACGCCGACCAGCGCCGGCCGATCGAGGCCGGTCTCGACCGCGTCCGCAACGAGGCGCGCGGTCGCCGCGGAGAGCGTGAAGCCGAGGTGCCCGTGGCCGGTATTGTAGTAGACGCGGGGCCTATGCCCGGCACCGACGCGCGGAAGCATGTTCGGCATCATCGGGCGCAATCCGGCCCAAGGCACGACCCGCGTGGTCGCGATGTCGGGAAACAGCCGCCGCGTCCAATCCAACAGCGGACGCACCCGATCGGCGCGAATGTCGTAATTGCAGCCGTTGAACTCGGCCGTGCCGGCGATGCGGAGGCGATCCTCGCCGAGCCTGCTGGTCACGATCTTGGCCTCGTCGTCGAGCAGGCTGACCCATGGCGCCGCGCCGCGGCTGGCGGTGTCATCGAGATGCACGGTGATCGAATAGCCCTTCACCGGATAGACGTTGACACGGTCGCCCAGCATGGCGGCAAAGCGGCGACTGGCAACGCCGGCGCAAACGACCACGGCATCGGCGCTCGTGCGTGCGCGCTCGGCACCCGGGGCGCTGCCCTCCGCCGGATGCCATTGCAACAGCACGCCGGCATCGTCTGCGGATACCTCATCGACGGTCGCCTCGCAGACGAAGCGCGCACCGCGTCGCTCGCAGGCAGCGGCGAGGCCGCGGGTGAATTTGTGGATGTCACCGGTGGCGTCGGACGGCGTGAAGAAACCGCCGAAATAGTCGCCATGGATCGTCGGCTCGATCGCCTTGATCTCCTCGGGCGTCACGGCGCGGCGCTCGAGGCCGCCCTCGATCAGCAACCGGTTGACCTCGCAGGCGTGCTGAAAGCTGCGGCGGTCGCGGTAGACATGCAGAATTCCCCGCTGCTCCAGGTCGAAGTCGATCCTCTCCCGTTCCGCCATCGCCAGCAGTTGGCGTCGCGATTCGAGGGCGAGGCGCACGGTTGCGATCGTGTTGCTGCGGTAGTTGGGAGTCTGGCCGACGAATTCCGCGAGCCACGAATATTTGTGCCAGCTCGGCTTGAGATTGAGCAGCAGCGGAGCGTCGCTGTCGAATGTCCATTTCAAGCCTTTCAGCAGCGTGGCGGGATGGTTCCACACCTCCGCGTTGCTGACCGAAAGCTGGCCGCCATTAGCGAATGACGTTTCCATGGCGGGGTAGCGATGGCGCTCGAACACGGTCACGGCGTGGCCGTGATCGAGCAGGGCATAGGCGGTGGTAACGCCGGTGATACCGGCACCGATGACGGCGATGTGGGCCACTAAGCTCTCCCGCGACAGAAATGGACCGGATCGACACAGCCGACCTGACGATCCCCATCTGTCCCGGTACCTGAGAGCTTAACCCGTGCCCGGCGGCGCGGATGTCCCCTTCGGTGGACGCGGTGAAGCGCCTCTCTCCAGATTGTCCAACCACGCGGTCCTGGGGCCTGAGAGTTTCCGGGGCGGTTGCTCCGTCGGCGCTGATGCCGGGCGAACCCGCATCAGTCTCTCCCGCGTGATCTTTTCGGACGATTCTGGATCGCACGGATTCGCGCCCAAAGCAAGCAAAGCCGCGAGCTCGAGCGTTCACGGACGCGCACTTTTGCGCGACGTGGAGGTGAGCCGGAGCGCGCGTCTATTTTTTCGGCACGGCTGGGCGCGGCATTGCCCCCCAGGCCCTCCTGCCGGTATGAGAAGCAATAGCTCGCGAATGGCCCGTCCCCCGATTGCGTTGCAGTATCGCATCCGCCGGACCGCCGTTTCCGAGCCAACGCACCGCCATGGCGGGCGACAAGAGGGAACCGGCAAGGTCGGCCATGATCCCGCGCTACACCCGGCCCGAAATGGCCGCGATCTGGGACCCGCAGACGCGCTATCGCATCTGGTTCGAGATCGAAGCGCACGCGGCCGATGCCATGGCCGAGCTCGGCGTCATTCCCAAGGCCGCGGCGGCGAAGATCCGGGCCGAAGGCAAGGACGTCGAGTTCGACATCGCACGCATCGACGCCATCGAGCGCGAGGTCAAGCACGACGTGATCGCGTTCCTCACCCACTTGACCGAGATCGTGGGGCCCGAGGCGCGCTTTGTGCATCAGGGCATGACCTCCTCCGACGTGCTCGACACCTGCCTCAACGTGCAGCTCACGCGCGCCGCCGACCTGCTGATCGCCGACGTCGATGCGCTGCTGGCGGCGCTCAAGCGCCGCGCCTTCGAGCACAAGCGCTCGCCCACCATCGGGCGTTCGCACGGCATCCATGCCGAGCCCACCACGTTCGGGCTCAAGCTCGCCTACGCCTATGCGGAGTTCGCGCGCGCCAGGGAGCGCCTCGCCCGTGCGCGAACCGAAGTTGCCACCTGCGCCATTTCCGGAGCGGTCGGCACCTTTGCCCAGGTCGATCCGCGGGTCGAGGCGCATGTCGCCAAGGCAATGGGACTTGCGGTCGAGCCGATCTCCACGCAGGTCATTCCACGCGACAGGCATGCCATGTATTTCGCCACGCTGGGCGTCGTCGCATCCTCGGTCGAGCGGCTCGCCACCGAAATCCGCCACCTGCAGCGCACCGAGGTGCTGGAAGCCGAGGAGTTCTTCGCGCAAGGTCAAAAGGGCTCCTCCGCCATGCCGCACAAGCGCAATCCGGTGCTGTCCGAGAACGTCACCGGTCTCGCCCGCATGGTGCGCGCCTACGTGACGCCGGCGCTGGAGAACGTGGCGCTCTGGCACGAGCGGGACATTTCGCACTCCTCGGTCGAGCGCATGATCGGACCCGACGCCACCGCGACGCTCGATTTCGCGCTCGCGCGGCTTGCCTCGATCATCGACAGACTCGTGGTCTATCCTGCCAACATGCAAAAGAACCTCGACCGGTTGGGCGGCCTTATCCATTCGCAGCGGGTGTTGCTCGCGCTCACCCAGAAAGGCGCGGCACGCGAGGACGCCTATGCCATGGTGCAGCGCAACGCGATGCAGGTCTGGCAGGGGAAAGGCGACTTTTTGTCCTTGCTCGCGGCCGACAAGGATGTGCGCAAATACCTGAGCGAGGCGGAGCTCAAGGCGAATTTCGACCTCGGCCATCACTTCGCGCACGTCGACACGGTCTTTGCGCGGGTGTTCGGCGCCACGTCCTGATCCGCGCGCGCGTACCGCGGGCCGGATCGATCCACCGACCCCCCGCGCGGCGTTGCGCGGGAGCGGCGTCTTGTCGTACCAAGCACCCGCCGTGTCGACTGCAGCGACGATTCTCGTGTTCGATTCCGGCCTCGGCGGCCTCGCCGTCTTCCACGAGGTGGCCAGCGCACGGCCTGATGCGCGCTACGTCTATGTCGCCGACGACGCCTTCTTTCCCTATGGCGGCCACGGCGAAGCGGAGCTGGTCGCGCGCGTGGTTGCACTCATGGGCGAGTTGATCGCGACCTATCGTCCCGACCTCATCGTCATCGCCTGCAACACCGCCTCCACCCTGGTCCTGCCGCATTTGCGCGCGCGTTTTGCCGTTCCCTTCGTCGGCACGGTCCCGGCGATCAAGCCGGCCTGCGCGACATCGGTCACCAAGCGGGTCACGGTGCTCGGCACGCAGGCGACGGTGAGCCGCGAATATACCCACGCGCTCATCCGCGACTTTGCCAACGGCAGCGACGTGGCGCTGGTCGGCTCCGCGCGGCTTGCCGGATTCGCGGAGGCCGAGCTCAACGGCGCGCCGGTCGCCGACGACCTGATCGCGCGCGAGATCGCGCCCTGCTTCGTCGATGCGGGCGGTCGGCGCACCGACACCGTCGTCCTCGCATGCACGCATTACCCGCTGCTGCTCGAACGGCTCACGCGGCTCGCGCGCTGGCCGGTGACCTTCATCGATCCCGCCCCCGCGATCGCGCGTCGCGTGGTGGATCTCATCGGGCCGAAGGGGGATGCCCAGGCCCCCGCCCCTGCGCGCATGGTTTTCACCTCCGGCCGGGAGCCCTCGCCCGTGCTCGCCGCGGCGCTCGCACGGTTCGGCATCGTCTGCTGAGGGGGCTCGACGCCGGGCTAGCGCTTTCCCTTTCCAACGGAACAAAATTCGCTCTAGCATCGCTGGTGCCCCGAACCCGAAGTTCGCGCACACCGCGCGGCAAATACGGTCGCGAACTTCGGGTGCAAAAAGGGGCACCAGACTTATAAGACTGCCGGTGGTCCTTAGATTCCGAAGTTCGCATCTGAACGTGCCGCGAGTGCTGACGAACTTCGGAATCGGACCACCGGTGGGGGGCCAAGCCCGAACGAATTCTTAAACGGGGGCACGAGACCATGGCGAACGAATCCCGGACGGTGCGACGAACCGTCCAATTCAAATTCACCTTGCCGGCGGCCAATTCCGCCCAGCTTGCATCGCTGATGAAGTCGGCGGCGCCGTTCTACGAGGCGTTCGGGGGGCGGCGGCTGCGCCTGTTGCAGAACGTTGACGATCCGACCCGCTTCGTCCACGAGATCGAATACGACACCCCCGAATTCGTCGAGCTCAACCGCCAGCGCGTCGCCAGCGACCCGCAGGTGCAGGCCTATCTGCGGACTTGGCGCTCGTTTTTCCCGGGGTCGGTCGAAATCGACGTCTACCAGGAGGCGAGCTAGCGTCGGGTTCACTTGGCCGTTTGACTTGGCCGTTTGACTTGGCCGTGCTTTCCCCGTAGAAACCGCGCGCGACGCGGGCTTTCGGGCCCGCGCGGCGTTTCGCGACCCGTGGTCTTGCCGTCCGCTTCGGTCAAGACCTGTCGGCCCCGGAGGTCCGGGACAGAGGAGGGCGCGATCCTCGCAACGACCACCACATGAGGACGCGATGACCAAGCGCCACGAGGCGAAGTACAAGATCGACCGCCGTATGGGCCAGAACGTGTGGGGCCGCCCTAAGAGCCCCGTCAACCGCCGGGAATACGGCCCCGGCCAGCACGGCCAGCGCCGCAAAGGCAAGCTC
The DNA here is from genome assembly GCA_963758945.1 of uncultured Alphaproteobacteria bacterium. GTDB lineage: Bacteria > Pseudomonadota > Alphaproteobacteria > Rhizobiales > Xanthobacteraceae > VAZQ01. Next base: position 48,243 of record CAVWXY010000011.1, read on the forward strand.
TCCGACTACGGCGTGCAGCTGCGCGCCAAGCAGAAGCTGCGCGGCTATTACGGCAACATCTCCGAGCGGCAGTTTCGCGGCATCTACGCCGAGGCCATCCGCATGAAGGGCGATTCCGGCGCCCATATGATCGGGCTGCTCGAGCGCCGGCTCGATTCCGTGATCTATCGTGCCAAATTCGTGCCCACGGTGTTCGCGGCGCGCCAGTTCGTGAGCCACGGCCACGTCAAGGTGAACGGCCGGCGGGTGACCATCCCGAGCTACCGCGTCAAGGTCGACGATCTCGTCGAGGTCAAGGACAAGTCGAAGCAGCTCGCGCTGGTACTGGAATCGACCGGCCTCGGCGAGCGCGATGTGCCGGACTACATCGAGGTCGATCACACCAAGATGACGGCGAAGCTAAGCCGCATCCCGCAGATCACCGAGGTGCCCTACCCCGTGCAGATGGAGCCGCATCTGGTGGTGGAGTTCTATTCGCGCTGACGCTCGGCGCGACCGTTCGATCGACATCGCTTTGTTGTCGTCCCCGCGCTGCGGGGACCCGTTTCCAGAGTCGGTGGTTATGGATCGACTACGGCACCCGTTCGTGGCCGCGATGCTGCTGGCGGTCCTGCCCAGCGCGCTGCCCGCGAATGCGCAGTCGCCGAAGCTCGAGTCGGCCTACGTCGTGCTCGGTCCGCAGGGAGCGGTGGCGCGGGCGGTCCTCGCCGACGCCAGCGTCTGCCCGGCGATCACCATCGACGGGGCGCCGCAGCCGATGACCGTTCGCGCGCCGCCCGACACGATATTCCCGGTGCTGGTCTGCGAAAAGCAGATCCCGGCGGCCGCCAGCTCGGCGAGCCTCGGGAACTCGCCCTTGCCGCTGCCCAAGACGTCGCTCGGCTCGATTGCCGCCTTCGGCGACACCGGCTGCCGCCTGAAGACCTGGACGGTGTACGCCGGGAACAACGATCCGGACGACGAGGAGTACCGCGGCAGATTCCAGGATTGCAACATTCCGGCGAAGTGGCCGTTTGCGCAGCTCGCCGCGCACGTGGCCGCGGCGAAGCCCGACCTCGTCATTCACGTCGGCGACTACCTCTATCGCGAGAGCGCCTGTCCGCAAGGCGACACCGGCTGCGCGCGCAGTCCGCACGGCGACGACTGGCCGAGCTGGAAGGCCGATTTCTTCGCCCCCGCGGCGCCGGCGCTGCGGGCGGCGCCCTGGATCGTGGTGCGCGGCAACCACGAAACCTGCAAGCGCGCCGGCCCGGGCTATTTCCGCCTGCTCGACCCGACGCCGGCGCAGGCGCCGCCGCCATGCATCGACTTGATCCGCCATTTCACCGTCACGGTGGCCGACCAGACCTTCATCGTTCTGGATTCGAGCGACGCCAAGGACGCCTGCCCGTGCGATCCTTCCGCCTACGCCGCGGAATTCGCCACCATGCAGCCGCCGCGCGGCAGCTGGCTCCTTACCCACCGGCCGGTCTGGGGCTTCGACACCCATCGTCGAACCATCAACGCCACCCTGCAGCGAGCGCTGGCAGGCGGGAGAGGCCGGCTGCCCGACGGCATCGCGCTCGTTCTCTCCGGCCACATCCATGTCGCGGAGGTGCTGAGCTTCGCCGATCGGCAGACGCCGCAATTCGTGCTCGGCACCGGCGGGACGCTGCTCGCAGGCAGAATCAAGAGCGATCTCACGGGACGAAAAATCGCCGGCCGGCGGGTGTCCTACGGCCGCTCCGACCATCGCTTCGGCGTCGCCATGCTGGCGCGCGCGGCGGACGGCTGGAGCGCCAGCTTCCACGACGTCGCCGGCGCGGTCCTGTTCGACTGCAAGGTCGGGCCGGGCGAGGTCGGCTGCAATTAGGGCATGCCCTTGTCAATCGCGATTGGCCGGCAACCGCCCGCTGATGTCCGCATCATCCCGAAAGCGGCCGTAGAACGGAGATCGCTGGACGACTTAGACGTGCCCCGAGGCGACATCGCGCCGCTCCACGTGCCCCCGGAGTTGATGTAGTCTCCTCGCGCGGCTGCAAGCGCTTTCCGTTTAACTGGCGAAATGCCCTCGTTTTCGGTGGAGAAGCGGCATGAAACTTCGGCGTCGTCGATTTCTGCATCTGGCCGCCGGCGCCGCTGCACTGCCGGCCCTGACACGGCTCGCATGGGCGCTCGACTATCCGACGCGGCCGGTGCGCATCGTCGTCCCCTATCCCGCCGGAATTGCGCCCGACATCGTCGCGCGCGTGGTTGCCCAGTCACTGTCGCAGCGGCTCAAGCAGCAGTTCATCGTCGACAACCGGCCGGGCGGCGCCAGCAATGTGGGCTCATCGATCGTCGCCCACGCTCCGGCCGACGGCTATACGCTCCTGGTCGTGACGACGACCAACGCCATCAACACCTCCCTCTACGACAACCTCGATTTCGATCTCGTCCGCGACATTGCGCCGGTCGCGGGCCTCGTCCGGCTGGGCCTCGTCTTGGTGGTCAATCCGTCCGTTCCGGCGCAAACGCTTGCCGAGTTCCTCGCCTACGCCAAGGCCAATCCCGGCAAGATCAATTATGCGTCGGTCGGCAGCGGCGCCGCCACCAACGTGGCCGGCGAGCTGTTCAAGGAGATGGCCGGCATCAGCCTGGTCAACGTTCCTTATCGCGGCAACTACTTGCCCGATCTGATCAGCGGGCAGGTGCAGGCATCGTTCACTCCGATATTGCAATCGCTGGGATTCATCAAATCGGGCAAGCTGCGGGCGCTGGCGGTCACCGGCGCGACGCGCTCGGATACGCTGCCGGGCGTCCCCGCCGCGGCGGAATTCGTGCCGGGCTACGAGGCCTATGTTTGGGACGCGGTCGGCGCGCCCGCGAAGACGCCGGTGGACATCATCGAAGCGCTCAACAAGGAGATCAACGCCGTTCTCTCGGATCCGGCATTAAAGGCGCGGTTTGCCGCTTTGGGCGCAGAGCCGATGCTGATGACGCCTGCCGAGTTCGGGAAATACATTGCAACTGAAATCGAGAAGTGGGGCAAGGTCGTCAAGACCGCGCACATCAAGGTGGACTGAACAAATCCTGCCGCTGCCCATGTCGGCTGGAATGAAACGGACCGCCCGCGGCGCGGCCTCTCATCCATTCGACAACCGCGACCGGCGGTAGCGCGATCGGAGTTCCCGCAGCCGGCGGCGAAGCCCCGTGTCCACCAACGGTGCGATCGCGGTCCAGGTCGCGAGCCAAGCCAGCCGGCGGGCCAGGCGCGGGGTGAGGTAATTCAGGTCAGACGCCAGCACGGGAACGGCGCGCAGGCTATACTCGGGCCAGACCGCCGCGGCGATGAAGGCCGCACGACGCGCCTCCCAACCCGGCTGCCTGGTCGCCTTAAGCCACGCGCGCAACACGTCGAGCTGCGCGCTGCCGCGCGCGCCGGCCGAATACGTGTTCGGCGCCACGCGAAAATAGGAGACCGCCCCCGGCGCGTAGGTGGCGCCGCCCTCGAAGGCGGCGGCATAGGCCGCGAACAGGTCGCCGTGCCAGCGCAGGGCGGGAAGAAAGCCGCCGAGCGCGCGCAGCAGCGGCACGTTGAACCAGACGCTCGAGACGTGGAAGTAGAAGAAATCGTGCTGCATCAGCCGCACGAAGTCGCCGGGCGAAAAATGCCGGCGCTCGTCCGGCAGATCCAGCGGGCTCACCCGCATGCTGGCGCCGTCGGGGCTCATCTCGGCGTGATCGGAAAACACAATTCCGGATGTGGGGAACGCCGCGGCAGCCGCGGATGCGCGCTCGACGGTCTCCGCACCCAGGCGGTCGTCGGCGGCGGAGAACAGAACGAAATCGCCGCTGACGATGCCGAGCCCGCTGTTGCAGGCGGCGTTGACCCCGCGATTCTCGCTATGCCGGTGAATGCGCAGCCAGGGCATCTCCGCCGCGATCGACCGCAGCCGCTCCAAGCTGTCGTCGGTCGAGCCGTCGTCGACCACCACAACCTCGGCCGGCAGCATCGTCTCCGGCCGATCGCGGCCAGCGCTTCTCCGATCAGATGCCCATGATTGTAGTTCGGGATCACCACCGACATGCGCGGCCGCCGGCCGCAATCATCGGTGACGGGACGCGCGAAGTCGGCCGCGGCCGCATCCGGCGAACGGGCAAGCGGCGACGTCAGGCCGAGGCGCCTTCCTTGACCGGCACGCCGTTGTCCTTGAGCAGGCTCTGCAATTCGCCGGCTTGAAACATTTCGCGCACGATGTCGCAGCCGCCCACGAACTCGCCCCTGACGTAGAGCTGCGGAATCGTCGGCCAGTTCGAATAGGCCTTGATACCCTCGCGCAGATCGTCGGATTCGAGCACGTTGAGGCCCTTATAGGTCACGCCGAGGTGATCGAGGATCTGTACCACCTGCCCGGAAAACCCGCACATCGGAAACTGCGGCGTGCCCTTCATGAACAGCACCACGTCGTTGGCTTTGACCTCGTTCTCGATGAATTGCTCGATGGCCATGGAATCCCTCTCGTGTCGGCGGAGCGCATAGAGGTCAACCTCTTCCCGATCTGCGCGCTCGGAACGAATTGCAGGTCGACGCTGCTCCGCAGCCTTAAAGACATATGTAGCGTACCGTCGGGGCGGCCCCAAGACCCCCACGCGCCCCTTTTTCAGCGCATGGAGCCGGTCCGGCCACGGCTCAGCGCCGCTCCGGCGTTCCGGTCTGCAAGGCCAGCGCGTGCAGCTTGCCGCCCATCTCGGCTTTGAGCGCCTCGTAGACGACCTGATGCTGCTGCACCCGCGACTTGCCGCGGAAGGATTCCGACAGCACGGTCGCGGCATAGTGATCGCCGTCTCCGGCGAGATCGCGGATCGTGACCTCGGCGTCCGGGATGCGCATCCTGATCAACCGCTCGATCTCGCTTGCGTCCATGGCCATGGCTGTCTCCCGCAGGATCAGGCCGGCCCGCCACCCATATAGGCGGGCAGCCAGCCCTCGAAGCGCTCGCGCAGCTTTGCGACCAGAATGGGGCGCTCGCCTTCGAGCGTCAACGCATCGCCGGCGGTGAGCCCGAGCTGGCGTGCGGGCACGCCGGCGGCGCGCGCACGCGCCATGACCTTCTCCGCCACCCCGGCATCGACCGTGACGAGGTAGCGCGCCTGGTCTTCGCCGAACCAGAAGGCGTGCGCGGCAAGCGGCACGCGATCAAGTTCGGCGCCGATGCCGGATGCCAGCGCCATCTCCGCGAGCGCGACCAGAACGCCGCCGTCGGAGACGTCATGGACCGCTCTGGCGGTGCCTTCGGCGATCAGCGCGCGCACGAAATCGCCGTTCCTGCGCTCGGCGCTGAGATCGACCGGCGGCGGCGCGCCCTCCTCGCGCTCGCAGATCTCGCGCAGATAGAGCGACTGGCCGAGCCAGCCTACGGTTTCACCGATCAGCAAGATGGCCTCGTCGGCCGCCCTGAAGGCGAGCGTCGCCGATTTCGTGAAGTCATCAACGAGGCCGACGCCGCCGATGGTGGGCGTGGGCAGGATCGCGCGGCCGTTGGTTTCATTGTAGAGCGAGACATTGCCCGACACGACCGGGAAATCGAGTGCCCGGCACGCTTCGCCGATTCCGCGGATCGCGCCGATCAGTTGGCCCATGATCTGCGGCCGCTCCGGGCTGCCGAAATTGAGATTGTCGGTGACGGCGAGCGGCCGGGCGCCCACCGCGGTGAGGTTGCGCCAGGCCTCGGCTACCGCCTGCTTGCCGCCTTCGAACGGATCGGCCTCGCAATAGCGCGGCGTGACATCGCAGGTGAGCGCGAGCGCCTTCGGACCCTCATTGACGCGCACGACCGCAGCATCGCCGCCCGGCCGCTGCACCGTGTTGCCGAGGATGACGTGATCGTACTGCTCCCACACCCAGCGCTTCGAGCAGAGATCCGGCGAGCCGATCAGCCGCAGCAGGGCCTCGGCGGTCGCCATCGGCGGCGTCACGTCAGCGGCCTTGACCACGGGCGGTTTCGCGCCGTCCACATGCGGCCGATCGTAGATCGGCGCCTCGTCGCCCAGCTCCTTTATCGGCAGGTCGGCCATGACCCGGCCGCGGTGACGCACGATGAAGCGCTTCGTCGGCGTGGTCTCGCCGATCACGGCGAAGTCGAGGCCCCATTTCCGGAAGATCGCCTCGGCTTCCGGCTCCTTCTCCGGCTTGAGCACCATGAGCATGCGCTCCTGGCTCTCCGAGAGCATCATCTCGTAGGCGCTCATGCCGCTCTCGCGGCACGGCACCGCGTCGAGGTCGAGGGTGACGCCGAGATCGCCTTTGGCGCCCATCTCGACAGCCGAGCAGGTGAGCCCGGCCGCGCCCATGTCCTGGATGGCGATGACACACCCCTTCGCCATGATCTCGAGGCAGGCTTCGAGCAACAGCTTCTCCGCGAACGGATCGCCGACTTGCACGGTCGGGCGCTTCTCTTCCGTTTCCTCGCCGAATTCGGCCGAGGCCATGGTGGCGCCGTGGATGCCGTCGCGGCCGGTCTTGGAGCCGAGATAGACGATCGGCATGCCGACGCCGGAGGCGGCGGCGTAGAAAATCTGGTCGCGCGGCGCAAGGCCCACGGCCATCGCATTAACCAGGCAGTTGCCGTCGTAGCGCGAGTGGAAGCGCACGGAGCCCCGCACGGTCGGCACGCCGAAGGAATTGCCGTAGCCGCCGATGCCGGCGACCACGCCGGCGACGAGATGGCGCGTTTTCGGATGCGCCGGCGAGCCGAAGGAGAGCGCGTCGAGACAGGCGATCGGCCGCGCACCCATGGTGAAGACGTCGCGCAGAATGCCGCCGACCCCGGTCGCCGCCCCCTGATAGGGCTCGATGTAGCTCGGATGGTTATGGCTCTCCATCTTGAACACGACGGCGAGCCCGTCGCCGATATCGATCACGCCGGCGTTCTCGCCCGGTCCCTGGATCACCCACGGCGCCGACGTCGGCAGCGTGCGCAGATGGATCTTCGAGGATTTGTACGAGCAATGCTCGTTCCACATCGCCGAGAAAATGCCGAGCTCGGTGAGGCTCGGCGTGCGCCCAATCAGCGCGCGGATGCGCCCATATTCCTCCGGCTTGAGGCCGTGCGCCGCGACCAGCGCGGGGGTGATGTTCGTGGCGCCTGCCGTTTTTGGACGGCGCTCGGCTTTACGCACAACCGGCCTGTTTTCGGTTGTCCGTACCGGGGGTTTCTTGGGCGTCTTCGCCATGGGTCTTAAATGTCATTACCGAGCCGGCCGCCACAAGGCACCAGCGCGTCCGTTCCACAGCATCGTGCGCGTGGCTGACAGCCCGACGACAAGAAATATGGACAAAGATACAATGAGTTAAGCGGCCCGCTTGAAGTGGTCCACCAGCCCGGCGAACAGGCCGCGCCCATCGGTGGCGCCGAGCGCCGCTTCCACGTGGTTCTCCGGATGCGGCATCATCCCGAGGACGTTTCCCCCCTCGTTGAGCAGGCCGGCAATGGCGTTCGTCGCGCCGTTGACGTTCCAGGCGGGATCGAGGCTGCCGTCCGGCGCGGCGTAGCGGAACAGCACCCGGCCCTCGCCCTCGATGCGCGCGATGGTCGCCGCGTCGGCGACGTAGTTGCCCTCGCCGTGCGCGACCGGCACGCGGATCACCTGGCCGGCATTATAGCCGCGGGTGAACGGCGTGTCGGAGCGCTCGACCCGCAGATACACGTCGCGGCAGACGAATTTCAGCGCCGCATTGCGCATCAGCACCCCCGGCAGCAGCCCGGCCTCGCACAGGATCTGGAAGCCGTTGCAGACGCCGAGGACGAGCCCGCCCCGCCCGGCATGGGCGCGCACGGCGTCCATGATCGGCGCGCGGGCCGCGATCGCGCCGCAGCGCAGATAGTCGCCATAGGAGAAGCCGCCCGGCACCACCACGAGGTCGGTGCCCGCGGGCAACGCGGTGTCGGCGTGCCAGACCATGGCCGGCACGCGGCCTGCGATAAGCTTGAGCGCGCGCGCCATGTCGCGCTCGCGATTGATGCCGGGAAAGACCAGGACCGCTGATCTCATCGCGGCACCTCGGCGACTTCGAGCCCGCGCTCGATGTGGTCGAGCCGCGTTTCGTGCCGCGTGAGCATGGCGCGGATATTTTGCATATCCTGATGCATCGCCACCATGGGGATTCGGATCGTGTCGAGCGCGGCGTGGGTTTCGCGCCGCTCCTGTTGCAGCGCAGCCACCACGCCCGGCCGCACCTGCTTCAACATTTTGTACATCAATTCGCGGTCACCCCGGCCAATGCATCCATCCTCAGCCGATCAGCTTTACATCGTAGTTCTCGATCAGGGTATTGGCGAGAAGCTTGTCCGCCGCCTGCTTGAGCGCGGCTTCGGCCTCCTTGCGGTTGCCCCCCTCGAGCTCGATGTCGAAGACCTTGCCCTGCCGCACGCTCGCCACGCCGGCAACGCCGAGCGACTTGAGCGCGCCCTCGATCGCCTTTCCCTGCGGATCGAGGATGCCGGACTTCAGCGTGACGGTGACGCGGGCTTTCATCATGGCTCCCTGCCGCGGCGCCTCTCGATACGGCGCGAATCGGTGGCAACGCAAGCCGTTGAACGCGCGCAATTCCCGCCCGCCACCGGACGCATGCGAGGTGCGAAGCTTAAGCGCAAATCGACTCAGTGCACAGGGGCGGCCTGCTCCAGCAGCCGGCCCTGGCCGGCGACGTGGCCGCTCTCGCCGACGAGGCGCAGCGCCGCCCAGAACGCGGCCTGCGTGCTCGCCACCACCGGAATGCCGTGGCGCGCTTCCAGCGGCTGCGCCACGCCGAGGGTGCGGAGCCCCCCGCAGGAAATCAGCAGGCCTTCGGCTGCCGGCGCCTCGGCACAGACTTTCGCGCCGAGCGCGATGATGTCCGCTTCGCTCTTGCTGCCGGGCTCGCCGAAGCCGAGCAGGCCGAAGCCCTCGAGCGCGAGCACCTCGAAGCCCTGCGCCGTGAGGAAGGCCTTCAGCCGGCCGTTGACCTCGTCGGCATAGGCGGTGGCGACGCCGATCCGCCGCGCGCCGACGCTGCGCAGCCCGTCGACCACCGCCTGGCTCATGGTGCTCACCGGCAGGCCGGTCGCCGCCCGCAGTCTCTCCACCAGCCGCGCGTGCTCGTCGCTGCCGCGATAGAAGGTCAGGGACGTGCCGATTACCATGACCGCGTCGACGCCCCGCCCGGCGAGATATTCTGCCGCCGGAAGGATCTCCTCCCAGGCGCCGGCATAGCCCGAAGGCGTGAGCGAGCGCACCCCGACCCCGCGCGCGACGAACCGCGCGCCCGGATACATCTGCAGCCCTTCGTCCGGTACGGTGTCGGTCGGGAACGGAACCACGAGGCCGATGGTCCAGGACCGGCGCGGCGTCATCGCATCGCCCTTTGGGGGAAGCGTCAGCCCTTCACCAGAATCGGACCGCTGCCTTGCGGCCGCTCGCCCTCGCTCATGATGCCGAGGCGCTTGGCGACCTCGGTGTAGGCCTCCAGCAACCCGCCCAGGTCGCGGCGGAAGCGGTCCTTGTCGAGCTTCTCGCTCGACTTGATATCCCAGAGCCGGCAGGAATCCGGCGAGATCTCGTCCGCCACCACGATCCGCATCAGATCGTTCTCCCACAGCCGTCCGGTCTCCATCTTGAAGTCCACGAGACGGATGCCGACGCCGAGGAACAGGCCGGAGAGGAAATCGTTGACGCGGATGGCGAGCGCCATGATGTCGTCGATTTCCTGCGGGGTGGCCCAGCCGAAGGCGGTGATGTGCTCCTCGGACACCATCGGGTCGCCGAGCTGATCGTTCTTGTAGTTGAACTCGATGATCGAGCGCGGCAGCTGCGTGCCTTCCTCGAGGCCGAGGCGCTGCGACAGCGTGCCGGCCGCGACGTTGCGCACGACCACTTCGAGCGGAATGATCTCCACCTCGCGGATCAGCTGCTCGCGCATGTTGAGACGCCGGATGAAATGCGTCGGCACACCGATCTCGTTCAGGTGCTGGAAGACGTATTCGGAGATTCGGTTGTTGAGGACGCCCTTGCCTTCGATGATCTCGTGCTTTTTCGCATTGAAGGCGGTCGCGTCGTCCTTGAAGTGCTGGATCAGCGTTCCCGGCTCCGGTCCCTCGTAAAGGACCTTCGCCTTGCCTTCATAGATGCGGCGACGGCGGCTCATCGGAGTGTACCGTGGTTTGTTGATATCCATCTGGATGCCGTGGCTCCGTTCGGTGTGATGTCCGCGGCGGCGGCGCGTGGCGGCGACAATGAGCGTGAACATGCAACGCGTCCACACCCGGCAAACTAGCCGATCGCGCTCGACAGCACAATCGCGTCGGATGGTTTAGTTCCGCGCGCGATCGAACGCACGAATCAGTCGGCATCGGTTGCCTTGCCTTGACCATCGGCTCCCGCTATGCAGGGCGGCACGTGCTGCTGGCGGTGGATCGATGGCGAAAACGCCCAAACGCAATTGACGCAGCGTGCGTTGCGGCTACACCTTTCGCAACGATAGAACGGATGCAAAATCGCGTCGGCGCCGGCGGCTCCCGAAACAGCGAGGCAGGTATGACCACGTTCGACAAGCGCGAGGAAGGCTTCGAGAAGCAGTTCGCGGTCGACCAGGAGCTTCAATTCAAGGCGACCGCCCGCCGCAACAGGCTGCTCGGTCTGTGGGCGGCGGCAAAGCTCGGGCTTTCCGGTGCGGAGGCCGACAATTATGCCAAGGACGTGGTGGCGGCCGATTTTGAGGAGGCCGGCGATCACGACGTCTTCCGCAAGATTCGCCAGGATTTCGACGCCAAGGGGGTGCCGGAATCCGATCACCAGATTCGCCGCACCATGGACGAGCTGATGGCGAAGGCGGTGCTCGAGATCAAGGCCGGCAAATGACCACGGACGCCGCCTTCTCCCTCGCCCGCCGGCTGCGCGCCGGCGATACCGTCCACAGCGGCTGGTGCGGCCTGCCGTCGCCCATCGTCGCCGAGCTCGTCGGCCGCGAAGGCTTTCCCGCGGTCACGCTCGATGGCCAGCACGGATTATGGGACACCGCCTCGGTGCTTGCCGCGATCGCGCAGGTGCGCCAGGGCGGCGCGGCGCCGATCGTGCGCATCCCCGTCGGCGGCTTCGCGACCGTGAGCCGCGCGCTCGATTTCGGCGCCGAGGGCATCATCGCGCCGATGATCAACACGCCGGCGGATGCGCGCGCCTATGTCTCGTTCGCGAAATTCCCGCCGCTCGGCGAGCGCAGCTGGGGCCCGCACCGGGCCACGACGCTCGCCAATATGCCGGACCAGAAGGTTTATCTGCGCACGGCCAACGATCTCACGGTGACCTTCGCCATGATCGAGACGCGCACCGCCCTCGACAATGTCGAGGCCATCGCGGCGACGCCGGGGATCGACGCGCTCTTTCTCGGGCCTGCCGACCTCTCGATCGCGCTCTCGAACGGTGCCGACGTCGATCCGATGTCGCGCGAGGTAGACCGCGAGCTCGACCGCATCATCGCGGCGGCGAGCAAGGCGGGCAAGATCATGGGCGCCTACTGCCACTCGGCCGAACGTGCGGTCACGCTCGCCAAGCGCGGCGTGCGTTTCCTCGCGGTCGGCAGCGACATGGGCTTCCTGCGTGCCGGCGCCGCGGCCGCGCTCAAGGTGCTGAAAGGTTAGCGAATAGCGAGTAGCGGAGCACGCCTCTTGCTATTCGCTACCCCCTATTCGCTATTCGCTATTTCCTGCGCCAAGCGGTCGAGCACCATCGGCAAATCGGTCGCGACCGCGCTCGCCTCCACCGCGAGCACGCGATAGCCGCGCTCCGCCAGCCAAGCGCGCTTGTCGTTGCGTGCCACAGCCGCCGCATCTCCTTCCTGCACAGGCACGAGGTCGATGACGGTGCGCAGCGGGAATGATACGAAATCGGTGATGTGAGTCCCGACCGGGACCTGGCGCTTGAAGCCCTTGCCCGCGAAACGGCGATCCTTGGTGAGGCCGTCCCACAGCGCGCGCTCGGCGTCGGTCGGATTGCGGCGAAGGAGCCGCGACAGCCCCCGCACCGGGCCGCGCTCGCCGGGCGCGCGGGCGTCGGCGTATTCTGCGAGCAGCGCGCGCAGCGCCGTCGCCTCCTCGCCGTCGAGCACGCCGCCGCGCGCCGGCCCCTTGCGGCCCTCGGTGAGCGCGACCACGATCCCGTGCAGGGTCTGGATGTCCTGCTGGGTCGGCTGCATGCGCGCGAAAATGTTGCGCAGATTGACCAGCATGGTCGCGCGCTTGTCGAGCGGTCGAAAGTATTCGATGCGGTCGAGCTCACGCTCGAGATTGCCGAAGAAGGCTTCGATCTGCTGCTTGCGGGCCGGCTCCGATTTCTGCGGCATGGCGAAGGGCAGCGTGCCGCCCGAGGCCTGTTTGAACCATTCATAGGCGACGAGGGCGACCGCCTGGGCGAGGTTGAGCGAGGCAAAGGCCGGGTTGACCGGGAACGTCACGATGCGGTCGGCGAGCGCGACCTCGTCGTTCTCGAGCCCGTGGCGCTCGCGTCCGAACAGCACTGCCACGTTCTCCCCGGCGGCCACGTGCGGCGCCAGAAACGACGCCGCCTCCTGCGGCCCGAGTACGGGCTTGGCCTGGTCGTGGGCGCGCGCGGTCGTGGCCAGCACGATGCTGCAGTCGGCGATCGCCGCCCCCACGCTGTCGAACAGCGCCGTCGCCTCGAGAATGCGGTCGGCGCCGGAGGCCGAGCGGCGGGCGTGGAGGTTGGGCCAGCCGTCGCGCGGCTTGACCAGCCGCAGCCGCGCGAGGGCGAAATTGGCCATGACGCGGGCGGCCGCGCCGATGTTCTCGCCGAGCTGCGGCTCGACCAGGACGATGATCGGCCCCGGTGTCGCGATCCAGTTCCTGGTCTTGTCGGTCCCCGCGCCCGGCATCGTCTAGTACACCAGCACGTCGTCGGTGCGGTCGCGGGCGGCCAGGGTATCGACCGGCGCGGTCGCGTCCAATCGGCCGAGGCTGTGCACGGTCGTGTAATGGCGCGCAAGCCCCGCTACCAGTTGCTCCCTGGTCGCGAGGCTGTAGCGGCTCGGCGTGAATTCGAACGCGATCGGGACGGAGCGTGCGATCAGGCGCTCCAATCCGTCGAGCACCTGGGGCTCGTAGCCCTCGACGTCGACCCACACGAGCCCGATCATGTCCAGCGCCACGCCGAGCGCCTCCAATTCGTCGTCGACCCGCGCGACCGGCACCCTCAGGGAGGCCAGGCCGTCGACCGAGGGCGGCTCGTCGATGGCGTGCGCCCCGGTATTGCGCGGGTGGAGATGAAGCTCGGCGATGCCGGGCGCAGCGCCGGCCGCCTTCGGCACGACGATGGCGGCATGCGCAAGGCCGTTCGCTTCGAGATTTCTGGCGAGCAGTGCGGCGTTGCGCGGCTCGGGCTCGAACGCGACGGCGCGCGCGAAGCGGCCGGTGCGCAGCGCGTAGATCGTGTGCGTGCCGATATGGGCGCCGATATCCACGAACACGGTATCCGCGGGCAGCCGCCCGGCCGCGGACAGCACCTCGACGGCGGTCTCGATCTCGCGCCGCTGCCAGCCGCCGTGCCACATCAGCCAGCTGCCGACCACGCGGTCGCTCGGGTCAACGAAGAAGCGCACGTCGCCGAGCTCGCATAGCACCAGATGCCCGCGCGCCGCGAGCGCGCCCATGACGATCTCGCGCATCAGCGGCCAGCCGACCAGCACCGGCTCGAGCATCGCCCGCCGCAGCGCGCGCCGGCCGCGGCCGTAGGCTCCCCTGATGTCGCGCCAGGTCCGCATCTTCGTCGGCATCTTCGTCCGCATCACCGCCACGCCCGGTTCGCATCGACGCGTTCGCGCCGAGCGCGCGCACGCGCGGCGACGTTACCACGCCGGCGCCGCATCGGCCGCATCGCATCGCCCGCCGCCGGCAGCGAATGCGCATCCGCATGCACGTGTTTTATCCTTGCAGGATCGGCCCGGCCGCGCCATAAGGCCGCCGCCGGCTCTCCCGTCTTCCCGCGTTCCGCAGGGGTCCCCATGGCGAAAATCCAGGTCCGCAATCCGGTCGTCGAGATGGACGGCGACGAGATGACCCGCATCATCTGGCATCTCATCAAGGAGAAGCTGATCCATCCCTATCTCGACGTCGAGCTCCTGTACTACGACCTCGGCATCCAGAAGCGCGACGAGACCCGCGACCAGATCACGATCGAGGCGGCGGAAGCGATCAAGAAGGTCGGCGTCGGCGTGAAATGCGCCACCATCACCCCGGACGAGGGACGGGTGAAGGAGTTCAATCTCAAGGAAATGTACCGCTCGCCCAACGGCACCATCCGCAACATCCTGGGCGGGGTCATCTTCCGCGAGCCGATCATCTGCAAGAACGTGCCGCGGCTGGTGCCGGGTTGGACCAAGCCGATCATCATCGGCCGCCACGCCTACGGCGACCAGTACCGCGCCACCGATTTCAAGGTGCCGGGCAAGGGCAAGCTGTCGCTTTCCTTCGTCGGCGACGACGGCACCAGGATCGAGCGCGAGGTGTTCCGCTTCCCCGGCAGCGGCGTCGCCATGGCGATGTACAATCTCGACAACTCGATCCGCGACTTCGCCCGCGCATCGCTCAATTACGGCCTCAACCGCGGCTACCCGGTCTATCTCTCGACCAAGAACACCATCGTCAAGGTCTATGACGGCCGCTTCAAGGACATCTTCCAGGATGTCTACGACAACGAGTTCAAGGCCGAGTTCGAGAAGAAGGGAATCTTCTACGAGCACCGGCTGATCGACGACATGGTGGCGGCCGCGCTGAAATGGTCGGGCGGCTATGTCTGGGCGTGCAAGAACTACGACGGCGACGTGCAGTCGGACACCGTCGCGCAGGGCTACGGCTCGCTCGGGCTGATGACCTCGGTGCTGATGACGCCCGACGGCAAGGTGGTCGAGGCCGAGGCCGCGCATGGCACCGTGACGCGGCACTATCGCCAGCACCAGCGGGGCGAACAGACCTCGACCAACTCGGTCGCCTCGATCTACGCCTGGACGCGCGGGCTGGCGCACCGCGCCAAGCTCGATGACAATGCGGAGCTGGCGAAATTCGCGCAGACCCTGGAGAAAGTCACCGTCGGCACCGTGGAGGCCGGCTTCATGACCAAGGACCTGGCGCTGCTCGTGGGCGCCGACCAGAAATGGCTCTCCACCACCGGCTTCCTCGACAAGGTGGACGAGAACCTGAAGGCGGCGATGGCCTGACGGCCCCGGCGGTCTCGCACTCGCCAGCGATCAGCCGCCGCTCTGCGCGCCCTTGAGCCGCGCGCGCTCTTCTTCGCGCAGCTCGTCGAGGCGCCGCGCCACCGCCTCGTCGGAGAGGCCGAGGCCCTCGAGCAGGCGGCCGCCCAGCTGCAGGCTCGCCTCGACCGCTTCCGGGATCACCTCGACCGCGCCGAGCGCGAGCAGCCGCGCCGCGTGCTCGGAATCGATCGCGCGCGCGAACACCATGGCGTCCGATCGCTGCTTGCGCGCCGCCGCCACCATGCGCTCGGCCGACTCGCGTGCATTCACGGTGACCACGAAGGCGCGCGCATGCGCGGCGCCCACTCGCGTCAGCATCTCGGGCCGGCCGGCATCGCCGAAGAAGCACAGCTGCCCGCTCTTGCGTGACTGCGCCACCAGCGTGCCGTTGGTGTCGAGCGCGACGAACGGCACGTTCTCGGCCGCGAGCAGACGGGCGACGGTCTGTCCCACCCGGCCGTAGCCGCCGATCACCACGTGATCGCGCAGCTCGCTGGCCTCTCCGCCCGGGAGGTGGTCGCGATGCTCGACGTGCTGCAGGCGGCGCCCGAGCCGCCCGCCGACGGCGGCGCAGAGCGGCGTCACCATCATGCTGATGCCGACCACGGCGGTGGCGAGCTGCGCGAGATCGTTCGCGAGCAGGCCGTTGGAACGGGCGAGAGCGATCACGACGAAGGCGAACTCGCCACCCTGCGCCAGCAGGATCGCGACCTCGGCGGCGACGGCCACGCGCACGCCGAGCGCGCGGCTCGCCGCGAACAGGGTGACGGACTTGACGACGAGCAAACCGGCGACCGCGGCGAGGATGAGGCCGATGTTGCGCCAGACCACGCCGATGTCGATGGTCATCCCGACCGTGATGAAGAACAGCCCGATGAGCAGGCCCTTGAACGGCGCGATGTCGATTTCGACCTGGTGACGGTACTCGGTCTCCGACAGCAGCAGGCCGGCGAGGAAGGCGCCGAGCGCCGCCGAGAGGCCGGCAGCGCCCGTCGCCGCCGCAACTCCCACCACGATGAAGAGCGTGATCGCCATGATCAGATCGCGGCTGCCGGTCTGCGCCGCGGAGCGGAAGATCGGCTGCAGCACGTAGCGTCCGGCAGCGACGATGGCGGCCACGACCACGGCCGCCTGCAGCAGCGCGCCGGCGAACGAGAGCGCGGCGTTGCCTTCGCCGCGCGCGACGAAATCCACGCCGAACAGGACCGGCGCGACCATGAGGTCCTGGAACAGCAGCACTGCCAGCGCGACCCGGCCCACGGGCGTCGTCGATCGGCCCTGCTCCTCCAGGAGCTGCATCACGATGGCGGTCGATGACATCGCGAGGCAGACGCCGAGCACGAGGGCGGTTTCGTCTGCCGTCCCGAGCAACCGCAGACCGACGCCGATGGCGAGCGCCGAGAACAGGAACTGCAGCCCGCCGACGCCGGCGACATAGCGGCGTAACGCGCGCAGCCGCGCGAGCGACAGCTCGAGACCGATCAGGAAGAGCAGGAATAGCACGCCGAGCTCGGCGAACGGCTCGACCTGCGCGCGGTCCTCGATGGTCAGATAGCGCAGCCACGGAAAGTCGGCGGCGAGCTGCCCGAAACCGTAGGGACCGACGGCAATGCCGACGAACAGAAAGCCGAGCACCGCGCCGATGCGCGCGCGATGAAACAGCGGCACCACCAGCCCGGCGGCGGCGAGAAAGACCAGCGCGTCCTTCAACCCGGGCCCGTGCTCCATGCCTTCCCCTGTGACTGCTATGGTGCGGCTGTGCCATCGCCGCACGGTGAGGAGCACCAATCTGTCTCGGCGTCATCACCCGCGAAAGCGGGTGATCCAGTATTCTTAGAGACGAAGCGGCCAGATGCGTCATCGGCCGGTGGTTACTGGATGCCCCGCCTTCGCGGGCATGACAGCCGAAGTTTGGTGCGGCTCTTGAGCTCGGTCGCGAATGCGGAGCAATCGCGGAACGTTCGAGCCCGTCACCCGCCGCCGAGCGCGCCCTCGATCGCCTTGAGCGCGGCCTCGGCCTTGGCGCCGTCGGGGCCGCCGGCCTGCGCCATGTCCGGCTTCCCGCCGCCACCTTTGCCGCCCAAGACCTCGGAGGCCCTGCGCACCAAATCGACGGCCGATATCCGCGCGACAAGATCCGGCGTCACCCCGACGACGATGCTGGCTTTGCCGTCCGCGGTGGTGGCGACAAGGGCAACGACGCCAGACCCAAGTTGTTTCTTACCCTCGTCCGCGAGGCTCTTCAGATCCTTGATTTCGATGCCCTCGACCACGCGCGCCATGAGCTTCACGTCGCCGACGAGGCGCACGCCGTCGGCGCCCTGAGCGCGGGCGCCGCCGCCCATGGCGAGCTTCTTCTTCGCATCCGCCAGCTCACGCTCGAGCTTGCGGCGCTCGTCCAGCACCGCCGCCAACCGCTGCGGCACGTCCTCGAGCGGCGTCCGCAGCTCGGCCGCGGCCGCCTTGGCGAGCTCGCCCAGGTGACGCGCGTGCCTGCGCGCCGTCGTGCCGGTGAGCGCCTCGATCCGCCGCACGCCGGCGGCGACGCCGCTGTCGGCGAGCGAGCCGATCAGGCCGATGTCGCCGGTGCGCCGCACATGCGTGCCGCCGCACAGCTCCACCGACCACCCGAGCGTGTTGCCGCCGCCCTCTCCGATCGCCACGACGCGCACCTCCTCGCCGTACTTCTCGCCGAAGAGCGCGCGCGCGCCGGACGCAATCGCCTCGTCGACCGCCATCAGCCGCGTCGTCACCGGGGCATTCTGCAGCACGACGTCGTTGGCGATGTCCTCGACCCGCTCGATCTCCTCCGCCGTCATCGGCTTGGGATGCGCGAAGTCGAAACGCAGCCGGTCGGGCGCGACCAGCGAGCCCTTCTGCGCGACGTGGTCGCCGAGCACCTGGCGCAGCGCTTCATGCAATAGGTGGGTGGCCGAATGGTTGCGGCGGATGGCGCCACGGCGGGAATGATCGACCTCGAGCATGAGCGCGGCGCCGGCCGCGAGCGTGCCTTCCTCGACCACGCCGGAATGCACGACCACGTCGCCCGCCTTCTTCTGGGTGTCGGCGACGCGAAACCGCACGCCCTCGCCCGTCATCGTGCCGGTATCGCCGACCTGCCCGCCCGACTCGGCGTAAAACGGTGTCTGGTTGAGCACGACCGCGCCGCTCTCCCCCGCCCGCAGGACCGGCACTTCGTTGCCGTCCTTCACCAGCGCGGCGACGACGCCCTCGGCGCTTTCGGTCTCGTAGCCCAGGAACTCGGTGGCGCCGGACTTCTCGCGTAGTTTGAACCACACCGCTTCGGTCGCGGCCTCGCCGGAGCCGGCCCAGGAGGCGCGCGCCTTCTCGCGCTGGCGCTCCATGGCAGTGTTGAAGCCTTCGGTATCGACCGCGATGCCGCGCGGCCTGAGCGCGTCCTGGGTGAGGTCGAGGGGAAAGCCGTAGGTATCGTAGAGCGTGAACGCGGTCTCGCCCTTGAGCCGGTCGCCCGCGCTCGAGGCCGCGGCTCTCCTCGTCGAGAATGGCCAGCCCGCGCTCGAGGGTGTTGCGGAAGCGCCGTTCCTCGAGCTCGAGCGTCTCCGCGATCAGCGCCTGCGCGCGGGTAAGCTCGGGATAGGCCTGGCCCATCTCGCGGGTGAGCGTAGGCACAAGCTTCCACATCAGCGGGTCGCGCGCGCCGAGGAGCTGCGCGTGGCGCATGGCGCGGCGCATGATGCGGCGGAGCACGTAGCCGCGGCCCTCGTTCGAGGGGAGCACGCCGTCGGCAATGAGGAACGCGGAAGCCCGCAGGTGATCGGCGATGACGCGATGCGACACCGCGCGCGCTCCTTCGGCCTCGACACCGGTGAGATCGGCGACGTGGGAGATGATCGCGCCGAACAGGTCGATCTTGTAGTTGTCGTGGGTGCCCTGCAGCGCCGCGGCGATGCGCTCGAGCCCCATGCCGGTGTCGATCGACGGCCGCGGCAGCTCGACGCGCTCTCCGCCCGCGAGCTGCTCGAACTGCATGAACACCAGGTTCCAGATCTCGATGAAGCGGTCGCCGTCGGCGTCGGGCGAGCCCGGGCGGGCCGCCGGGGATGTGCGGCCCGTGGTCGTAGAAGATTTCCGAGCAGGGTCCGCACGGGCCGAGATCGCCCATCTGCCAGAAATTGTCGCTGCCGGCGATGCGCCCGATCTTGCTCTCGGGCAGGCCCGGCGATCTTCTTCCAGAGGTCGAATGCCTGATCGTCCTCGGCGAAGACGGTGACCATCAGGCGGTCGACCGGCAGCCCGAACTCCTTGGTGACGAGAGTCCAGGCGAGCTCGATGGCGCGGTCCTTGAAATAGTCGCCGAACGAGAAGTTGCCGAGCATCTCGAAGAAGGTGTGGTGGCGCGCGGTGTAGCCGACATTGTCGAGGTCGTTGTGCTTGCCGCCGGCGCGCACGCATTTCTGCGCGGTGGTCGCGCGCGAATAGGAGCGCTTCTCGAGGCCGGTGAAGACGTTCTTGAACTGCACCATGCCGGCATTGGTGAACATGAGGGTGGGGTCGTTGCGCGGCACGAGCGGGGACGACGGCACGATCTCGTGGCCGTTCCTGGCGAAGTAGTCGAGGAAGCTCGATCTGATCTCGTTGACGCCGCTCATTCCCACATATCCCAGGTTGCCGGTGCTTTTAGCGGCGCCTCCCGCCCCTGTCCAGGAAGCCAGGCCGCGCAAGTCGATGCACCTGCATGCCCATTCCTGCGCCGCTCCGGTCGGCCAGCCGACGAGCGAGTCGGAGCGCGCGGGGGGCGACGGCTCGCCTGCGGCGATACGTGCAGCCCGGGACGTGCAATGCCCTTACCGCTGCGCCGTCGATCGATTATATAAGCGGCTCGCCCCACCCGCGCACCGCGCTGCGCCCGCGGCAATCGCGCCGAGCAACCCCGGACAGCCGATGGATCCAACGCCGCGACAGCCGGCTTCGCGCCTGGAAGAGCTGCTGCGCTCGCGCCAATTCGTCATCACCGCCGAGATCACGCCGCCGGTCTCGTGCGCGGCCGACGACTTCTTGCGCAAGGCGCTGCCGCTCGCCGGCTTGGCCGATGCGGTCAACGTCACCGACGGGGCGAGCGCCCGCGCGCATCTGTCGGCGCCGATCGCGGCCGCGATGCTCGCGCGCGCGGGAATTGAGCCGATCCTCCAACTCACCTGCCGGGATCGCAACCGCATCGCGCTGCAGAGCGATCTCATGGGCGCCGCCGCGAGCGGCGTGCACAACCTCCTGTGCCTGACCGGCGACGACCCCAAGGCCGGCGACCAGCCCGACACCAAGGCGGTGTTCGACGTCGATTCCGCCACGCTCACCGCGATGGCGCGCGACCTGCGCGACAAGGGCGAGCTTCCCTCCGGGCGCAAGGTCGCCGGCCGGGCGCGATTCTTTCTCGGCGCCGCGGACGCGCCGATCGACCCGCCCGCGGACTGGCGGCCCGACAAGCTCGCGGCCAAGGTCGCCGCCGGTGCCGAATTCGCGCAGACCCAGTTCTGCATGGATCAGGGCATAGTGCAGCGCTACGCGGCGCGGCTCAACGAGCACGCGGCGACGCGGGAGCTGTTCCTGCTCGTGGGCATCGCACCGCTGCGCTCGGCCAAATCGGCGCGCTGGATGAAGAAGCACCTCTACGGCACCATCATTCCGGACGCCTTCATCGATCGGCTGGAACAAGCCGCCGATCCGGCGGCGGAGGGCGAGCGCATCGCGCTCGAGCTGATCGAGCAGCTGGCGCATGTGCCGGGGGTCGCCGGCGTGCACATCATGGCGCCGGCCAACGAGGCAGCAGTGCCGCGCGTGATCGCCGAGGCGCGCAAGCGGCTGCCACGGCGCTAGAGCGGGATGATTTTCGTTGAATCATCATCCCGCTCTAACCTTTTGTTTTGCGCGTGATTTTTTCCGAAAACCGGTATCCACTTTCGGGATCACGCGCGAGGGTCGACGAGCGGCTCGCTTTCGCCGCCGGTCGCCCAATGAACCCCTGAAACGCATTCGCAAAGACGGTGCGTGCACGCTGTCAAGCGACGCATTGTGGCGCGCTCCGGAAACCCCGCATTCCGCTTCGCGCGTCAAACGGGCGACGGGATTGCGGCCTTCATCCCGGCCGCGGCTCAAGCGCGCCCTCCCCCGTCACCCGCGGCGTAAGCCCGCGGGTCCATCCGCTTCGTCGCCACTCGATACATCGCTCGAAGCGGACGGATTGCCGGGGGCAGGCCCGGCAATGACGGTCGGGGGGCGGCAGCGGACGCGCAAAAACGGCGCGTCGCGCGTCTATCATTCCGCCGCGTCGTCGTCGCGCTCCTCGCCGGCGAGAATCTTCTCGGCGATGAGGCCGGCGTTCTGCCGGATGGCCGTCTCGATCTTGGCGGCGATGTCGGGATTGTCCTTGAGGAAGAGCTTGGCGTTCTCGCGGCCCTGGCCGATGCGCTGGCTGTCGTAGGAGAACCAGGAGCCCGACTTCTCCACCACGCCGGCCTTGACCCCGAGGTCGATGAGCTCGCCCGACTTCGACACGCCTTCGCCGTACATGATGTCGAACTCGACCTGCTTGAACGGCGGCGCGAGCTTGTTCTTGACCACCTTGACGCGGGTCTGGTTGCCGACCACCTCGTCGCGTTCCTTGATCGCGCCGATGCGGCGGATATCGAGGCGCACCGAGGCGTAGAATTTGAGCGCATGGCCGCCGGTGGTGGTCTCCGGCGAGCCGTACATCACGCCGATCTTCATGCGGATCTGGTTGATGAAGATCACCATGGTGTTGGAGCGGTTGATCGAGGCGGTGAGCTTGCGCAGCGCCTGGCTCATCAGCCGCGCCTGCAGGCCGGGCTGGCTGTCGCCCATCTCGCCTTCGAGCTCGGCGCGCGGGACGAGCGCGGCGACCGAATCGATCACCAGCACGTCGACCGCGCCCGAGCGCACCAGCGTGTCGGCGATCTCGAGCGCCTGCTCGCCGGCGTCCGGCTGGGAGATCAGGAGGTCGTCGACATTGACGCCGAGCTTGCGCGCGTAGATCGGGTCGAGCGCGTGCTCGGCATCGATGAAGGCGCAGATGCCGCCCTTCTTCTGCGCCTCGGCCAGGCAATGCAGCGCCAGCGTGGTCTTGCCGGAGGATTCCGGCCCGTAGATCTCGACCACCCGGCCGCGCGGCAGGCCGCCGATGCCGAGCGCGATATCGAGGCCGAGCGAGCCGGTGGAGACGGTGTCCACGTCCATCGACTTGCTGTTCTTGCCGAGCCGCATGATCGAGCCCTTGCCGAAATTGCGCTCGATTTGCGACAGCGCGGCATCCAGGGCCTTCGACTTATCCATGGAGGAACCTTCGACGAGACGTAGCGCAGCGCTGGTCATTGCTTCCACTCCTTATGACCGGGATTCGAAAGGCCGACAAACCCGTCCGACCGCGGAAGAGCAATGTACATGGTTTGTTCTCAGTTCGCAATATGTTCTTTCGCCCAGCGCGGTGCTGTCCTAATTCCGACCGATCTGTCCTGAAAATCCGAGTGTCCTAAATTGCTCAGACAATTTGCTGCGACGAAGGCAGCCTACAAAAAGGGAACTTGAGGGGGCCTTCAGCGGAGGCCAACATGCAGTGGTTCATTCGGAGCCAGAACGTTGAGCGCTACCGTCGTCTGCTTGAAAGCGTAACCGAAGAACCGAAGAGAGGGATAATCGTCGTATTGCTCGCCGAAGAGCGGCAGAAGCAAGACGACGCGGGCGATTTTGTTCAGTAGCCCGCGGAAACGGCCGCCTCAGTTGGCGGCCTCGTCATTACAGTCTTTGCGACGGCGTGCCCTTGCGGGTACTGGCCTGTTTCCGAAGCTCTTGTCCTAATTTGAAATCGCAGTGTCCTAATTTGCCGGTACTAGCAAAAGTCAATTCACAACACCATATCAACTTAAGGGGGAATATCAACGGAGGATGGTCAGATGTGGCTCTATGCTCAGACGTGGCTGCCCTTGCTGACAATCGCTTTGACCGCTGCGCTTTGTTTCAGTGTGGCGTCATTTTTCATGCGATCAATGCCCCGACACTAATCTAGGCCGCCTCAGTTGGCGGCCTCGTCATCCTCGCCTTGCTCGTCAAGGATTTCCTCGTCGAGTTCCAGCTTGCGGATAAGCCGTTCGGACAGCACCCCAGCGCGGGGACTGTCCCTAATTCGGACAGTACCCCAGTGCGGGCGTAATCAGCCGCGCTTTGACGGCGCTTTGCTTTGGCGTGGCGTCATTTTCATGCAATCAATGCCCCGGGTCATAACCAGCGTCGAGCCGCCATGGCTACCGGCCAAGAGTGCGTGGACTACGCGCGGGAATGCGTTCGGCTCGCCGAGCTGACCAGGGATTCCGAGCTTCGGGATCATCTTCTCAACCTGGCGCGCGAGTGGATGGCGACGGCCAGGCATGAAGACGCGGCGTCGCAGCCGAGATCGCCGCCGGCTTAGGGCGGCCTCAGCTGGCGCACTCGTCCTTGATCGAGGCCTTTGTCAGCGCCAGTGTCGTCAGCCGAAATTTCCGGTGCTCTGTCCTAATTCCGAGGCTCTTGATAGCCGCGCGCGGTGCGGTGCCGATTTCGCGACGGCCTTGGGCAGTGTCCCAATTTGATTTGCAATCAGGTTGCAGACAGAAATAAAATGCTTGTTCCGGCGCCAGGCTCCAGAAGGGTCGTCATGCACCGCGCTATCGCGGCCGTAGTGGCCACCACGAGCTTGCTTGCGCTGACAATACCTGTGCTTGCGGGCGGAGAATGGCCGGACGGGCCTAACAGGACTTGGTTCGAAAATCTCCGGCGTCCCGACAACCAGCTGCATCCCGAACGAGAGTTGGACAGCAAATCCCTCTTCTGCTGCGGGATCGCCGATACCGTCAAAACCAAGTTCAAGGTCGGGCCCGGTGATCATCGATATCCGGAAGATCGGTGGTATGCGTGGCTCAATGATGAGTGGATTGCGATCCCGCCGGAAAAGATCGTCCAAGATCACGCGCCGGACGGGCGGCCCTATCTCTTTATGCTGGCTGGCACCGTCCAATGCTTCGTCCGGCCCAAGGGCGGACTTTGAGACCGCGCGGCCGCCGTCGGCGGCGACCGCGCCGGGACGATTCCCGTCCTCGACTCAAGTTCGCCCTGCGTGCCGGGAGCGGCCACCCAGCTGGCCGCTGACCGAAGCACGCGCCCGCGTGGTGCGGTGGCCGCGGCGGCGCAAACCCGCATCGGGCGAATGCAGCGCGGAGGCACGCCCTCCGCCCCGGATTGATGGGCTCGGCGGTGTCCCGATCCGGGCGCTCCGAGCCCCGGTTCGAAGGCCGCGGATGTCCTAAAATTTGCCGGTCCGAGATCTATTCAAATATATTGGAAGGGCACTGACGGGGCGACGTTACCAGCAAATCCAGGGAAAGAACTGATGCGCAAAGTCACGCTCACCCTCGCAATGGCGCTACTGTTGGCGGGATCGGCGGCCTTGACCGCCTCCGCGCAAAGCTCGCACGGGGCTGCCGACATCGCCGCGGCCGCGCAGAATTTCACGCCGATCGAACGGGCGGCGTGCCGGGGATGGGGGCCTCATTGCCGGCCGGGATTTACGTGGGCCTGCGGGCCGTATCGTTGCTGGTGCCGGCGCTGCTGGTGACGGCGAGGGTTCGCCGACCCGCCGCGGCCGGCGGGCCAGCCGGACCAGGTCATGCCTGATCCCGCCACGGCGCCCAGGTGGCGCCGTGGCCGCCGAGTTCGAATGGCGCCCGCGGGCGGCTTGGGAGACTTGGTCTCTTCCCTTCGAGATGGCCTCTTCTTAACCCTGCGCCGGGGCGGTTTTTGACCGCCGCCGTCCCAAGAGGCTATCTAATCGAGCGCCAAACAGGAACGGACCTTCGCATGCGTACGTGGTCGATCGCTGTCGCCCTGATTGCGGCCCTCGCCGTTGCCGGCTGCTCCGACGCCTTCAAGGCCATCAAGGGCGAGAAGGGGGACGCCGGGGAGAAAGGCGAGGCGGGTGCGCCGGGCCCGGCCGGCCCCGCCGGACCGGCGGGCGCGAGCGGAACCGTCATCCGTTTCGTCGAGGGCGAATGCCGCCAGCCCTGCAAGGTCGCGTGCGAGGACAACGAGCGCATCCTCAACACCTACGCGATCAATCCCGGAGGCACCTTCACCTTCGAGTCCGACAATCAAGCGACCTTCCGGCCGCAGCGACCGAATGTTGCGGCCAGCGTCATCCTTGCCTGCGTTCCCAAGTAAGGACCATCCGGGTACCTCCAGGGCCGTTATCGGCGTCCTCGCCGGCGTATCCACACCTTCTGCGCGCGGCCCGTGCGAATCTCGGAATCGGAACAAAAGCGACGTCCTAATTTGCCCCGATTGAGAGGTTAACCTCCCTCGGTTCCATGGGGCGTCGCTTCGCATGCGTGTGGCCGCGGCACTGATTCTTGCGACTCTGCTCGCCGCTTGCTCGGGCAGCGACCGGGTCGAGCGTATTGTTCCCGGATGGGCGAACACGCCGGCGCGCCCGGCCGGGCAATACGTGGCGCGCAAGAACCGGTCGGAGGCGGAGGGCCAGAGTGGACCCGAGGCCCAGCCGCAGCCGGCGAAGCCTCCCGCCGCTCAGCCTCCCGCCGCTCAAAGTCATTCCGAGGAGTGAGCATCGCGGACCCTGCGCATCGCACCGCAAGGCACGCCTGTCCTGCGGTTCCCGTTGCGCCATGGCCGTTTTGGCGTCCTATTTTCGACGACAAGGCGCGACACGATAGCGGCCTCGCGGGGGCGCGACCGTTCCATGGGGGAGGGCTTCGATGAGAACCGTCGTTATCGCACTGGCAACCGTCGCATTACTGGCCGCTCCGGCCTATGCGCAGGGACACGGAAAGGGCGCAAGGCACTCGGCCTCCCGGCAGCAGAGCTCCGAGCAGGAGCCGCAGCGGAAAAAGGCCGGCGACGGCGAGAAGTCGCACAGCGCCGCGCTCCACGCCAACCCGTACGAGACATTCGACCCCTGGCGTAACATGCGCTAGCCGGCGCGCGCTCCCGCGGCGGCGGCACGCAAGCGGCGCAGAACAGCGACGATCTCCTCCCGGCTGCAGGCGACCGCGCCCAGCGCGATCGCACGGCGCCGCTCGTACGACGTGAGGTCGTAATGCGGGATCGGGGTTCGCGGCGGGCCTTGATACGAGGCGCGGTGGAACTCCGAGCCGCATCGCGAAGCGATGCAGTTCATCGGTGTCGTCCGCCAGCAGATGCGCCCATTTGAGGCCCTGCCAAGCCCAGATCGCATCGTCGACGTAAACGCCCATGGCGTGTTCCGCTGCCGGTGACCGCCCATGCGGCGCTGCGGCAAGCTCGCCGCGATCGTGCCGGTAGCGCGGACTTTTCCTCGCGGCGGCATGCCACGGGCGCCCGCAATGTCGCACCGTTCGGCACCCGCGCGCCAGCCGGCGGCAGCCGAGCCGCGCGCGGGCGACGCCGGCGCCGAACGGAGATCCTGCCGGACTTGCGAGGAACATTTTCCCGCGGAACCCGTTACCCCGTATCCATCGGTTCGGCAGAAGACCGAAGGGAGGCAAGGAAGTCAGGACGCAGCGGTATGATTCCGTCGGATGTCTATCACCAGCGCGCGAGCGAATGCCTGCAGTTCGCGGAAGGGACGTCGGATATCGAGGAGCGAACGCGGTGGCGTGAACTCGCCCTCTGCTGGCTGCGTCTTTCCGAATATGCGGAGCAGTTCCGCTCCGGCGAGAGGCGTCTCCGCGCAGCCTGACGAGTCCAGCCGAGGAGGCCCCCATGAACCCATCGGAGGAATTTCGCAAACACGCCGCGGAGTGCGCGCAGATGGCGAAGTTCACGCGCGACCCGGCGAGCAGGGCGACCTGGAGCCGGATGGCCGAACGATGGATGCGTTGCGCGGAAGTGTTCCAGCAGCAGAGCGCTATGGCGCCGTTGGCGAAGCGCCGGCTGCGCGCCGACGCCGGCAGCCAGCATTAGACGCATCGAGCGGGCATGGCGCCGCAGCCGAGGGAGAACTTTCCGCGCCCGGATTGCGGAAAGTGCTCCCTCACGCGCCCCCGTCGCCGCGCCCAGGCCGACCGGCCGACCCCGTCCTATCGGGCGTCGCCAAAACCGGGGAGAGAAGATTGTTGAGCGCGGTCTTCAAGTCGTCGGGGGTATAGGGCTTGGGCAGAAAACCGAACGGCTCGGCGAACATGGCGCGCATCCCGTCGGTGACCCCTTGGCCGGTCGTGTAGAGGACGGGCAGCGCGGGCTTGCGCGCGGCGGCATCCTTCGCGAGCTGCAGCCCCGCCTCCAAATTGTCCTGGAGCCCGATATCGGTGAAGAGGACATCGACGTCGGAGCGCTCCTCGACCACCGCGAGCGCCTGCTCGGCGGTCCCCGCCGTCAGCGTTTCATGCCCTAGTTCTCGAATGATGGCCTCTGCCAAGACCCGGACTTGTTCTTCGTCCTCGACGATCAGTACGACAGCCATGCCCCTGCCCTACACGGTACGCTGACCGACCAACGGAACGTCCGACCGATGGTTCCCGAAAACCTGTCTCACCGCGCGAGATATGGTTGACACCTGATGGGGGGAGGCGCGAGCCGGATGCTCGCTGTCACGGGGCGGCGCGCCGACCGCCTCTGCGAGCTCCGCGCTGGCCGCCCCCAGAAACAGCTAGAAACGATCGCAGCAATTTCGCCGAAAGCGCTGGCAGATAAGAAAAACCCCGCCGAGGCGGGGTTCAAGTCTAAGGGAGGAAACGCCCATGATTAGGCGATCGGAAGGGTAGCAAATTGCGGCCGGTTGCCAATCCCTAATCCGGCGATCCCTGCGGATTGCAGAAAGGTGTGGCGTCTCGGCCACACCTGCTACGCCGCGGTGAGCCGCATCTGCGCCAGCACGGCGCGGCCGAGCAGGCCGTAGGGATTGGCCAGCGTCTCCAGCATCTCGAAATGGTTGTAGCCTTCGCCGACGATGAGCTCGACCGGTTTTCCGGCCGCCTTCACCGCGGCGTAGAAATCGCGGGTCTGGCGCTGGAATTCCGGGGTCTCGTAGGTGCCGTGCGCCAGGATGAGCGGCGTCGCAAGCTTGTCGAGGTGGCGTTGCGCGCTGAGCGCCTCCTCCATCGCGTCGGTGAACTTGACGTATTTCGAGCGCTTGGAAAGCCGCACCGGCTTGAGATCGTACATGCCGCTGCCGAGCGTCGCGCCTTTGAGGATGTCGGGCGGGAGGTTCTCCTTGCGCCAATCGTGCGTCACCACGCAGCCGGCGAGATGCGAGCCGGAGGAATGCGAGCTCAGGTAGAGCCGATCGGGATCGCCGCCGAGCGCTTGCGCATTTTTGTGGACCCAGCCCACCGCGCGGCGCACCTGCTCCACCATGGGGAAAAGGCTGCCGTCGGCCTCGTCGACATTGGTGAAGTCGAGAATGACGAAATGCGCGCCCGCGTTGACGAACGGCTCGGCGAGGAAGGCGTAGTCGGCGGCGCGGTTGGCGCGCCACGCCCCGCCGTGCACGAAGATATTGAGCGGCGCCTTCGTCCGCCTGCTGCGGTAGATGTCGAGCTTCTCGATCTCGGTCGGTCCATAGGCGACGCGCTCGGGCGCGCCGAGGACGGCACGTGCCCTGTCGCTGCAGGCGATGCGGCGCTTGGCGACCTGGTCGCGGTTGGGTGCGTAGACCGCCTGGTCGTAGGCGTCGTCGAGGGCCTGCTGGTCCATGTCGAGCCACACGAGCGGGCCTCTTGCGCGCGTCTGCTGGCCGGACGCGAGCGGGCCCGCGGCCAGAGCCGCGCCGCCCGCGGCAGCGGAAAGGACCGCGTGTCGGGTGCTGTCGTCGTGTTGCATGGTCATGCTGCCTTCCGTGATCGAGCCCGGGGATCGTCGCAGACTTATCGCGCCGGAGCAGGCTCCTCGCAAGACGCGCGGGTCGCGCGCGGCGGGGGCGGTCCAGAGCCGGCGGCTGCGGCGTCACTTGCAGGTATCGCCGACCTTGGTCTCCATGTCCTTGATCGACTTGTCGAGCGCGGCGAGCTGACCGGGGCTGCATATTGCGGCAACCGCGCGCGAGGCCCGCGCGGTGCCGAGAAACTCCCCGCTCGCGCTGCAGGCCACATTCTTGCCCGAAGCCTTCCGCTTGTCGTCGGCGGGCTCGCTCATGATCTTCTGCAGGTCGGCCACGGTCTCCTCGAGATTCTTGGTGGCGATCGAGATCGCCTCCTCGAGCGCGTCGACGACGTTGTCGCAGTCCTCGTCGGCGAACAGGGGCGCGGGAGCCGCGAGCAAGCCGATCAGCGCGGTCGCCGCGGCCGCGGTCCTCAAGGCGTGCATGGCGCGTCCTTTCGGTCGTGCCGCCGGGCGCGGCGGCGGTGGCGGGCTCACTCGCAGTTCTTGTCGACCTGGCTCTGCAGCTGCCGGATCGAGCGGTCGAGGCCGGCGAGCGTGCGCGTGCGCGCGTCGCCCTCGTCGAGACATTCGTCGACGACGATGCGGAACGACTTGATCAGCCCGAGCCCTTCGCCGAAGGCCGCGCACAGGGCGGCGGGGTTGCTGCCGCCCTTGGCCGCCGGGTCGGTCTTGTCGATCAGGACCTGCACGCCCTTGGTCATGGCTTCGCATTCGTCGGCCTGCGCCGCGGCGGCGGCACAGCCGAGCACGCCCGCGAGCACGATCGCCGTCCGCATCGCATTCGTCATGATCGCGATGTCTCCTCGACCCCGTTGCGACAGAGCCTACCGGCAGCGCGTGCGAGTGTCACGCCGCGCGCGCATCGGCGCCGGCGTGGTCGCCGTAAAATTTGCGTATCCGCACGCGCGTCAGCGCGATGCGAGTGGTGGATTTGAAGTTCGAGCCGCCGGCGACGTCACGGGCTGGCGTGATCGATGAATTTCGCCGGCGGCGCCTCGCCCCATTGCGAGGTGAGCGCCTCTTCCGCCGGCACCAGATTGGAGCCGTTGGCGAGATTGAGCCGGTCGCTGTCGGCCCAGTGCTCGTGCACGCGGCCCCACGGGTCGGCCCAGTAGTCGTAGACCTGGCTGCCCAGCACGTGCCGGCCGATGCCCCACATGTGCTCGTAGGTTCCGAACTGCGCCAGGTAGTCGTGGCCCATGGCGACATCGTCGATGTCGGGCACCTCGAACGACAGGTGATTGAGCCCGGTCTTGGCGTGGTTGAGGCAGAAGAAGACGTGGTGGTCGACATAGGCATCGCCGCGGTCGCAGCGATTGAACGACCCGATCAGGTTCTCCTTCTCGCCGGCGTAGACGTCGTCCGAGCAGACGAAGCCCAGCGTCTCGCGAAACCAGCCCACGGTCTCGTGGAACTTCGGCGTCATCAGCACGCCGTGCCCGATGCGCTTCACGTGCGAAGGGCCCTTGGGCAGGCGCATCAGCTCGCCCGCGCGCGAGAGCGGGTCGTCGCCGGTGTTGAGCTTCTGGCGCCTGGTCTCGATCGGCGGCAGGGCGGCGATGCCGTGCACGACCTCGATCTGGTAGCCGTTCGGCTCGGTGAGCCGCACGCGCTTGCCGCCGCCGGGCTCGTCGATCGACTCGACCGCGGAGGCGCCGGGCGCCTTGGCGAGGCGTTTGAGGTCGTCCTCGCTCACGGCGTAATAGGCCAGCCCGACGAATTTCGGCTCGCCCTTTTCGGTCACGTGGATGTGGTGGGGAGGATCGGTGCCGCGCATGTAGAGCGCCGTCGGGGTGCGCTCCGCGCGCACCATGCCGAAGCGCGTGAGGAACTCCTCGGCGACGTCGAGGTCGGGCGACCGGAGCCGGCCATAGGCGATGTCGGTGACCTTGATCCAAGCCATGCGCGTCATCCCATAGGTAGCAGGTTGTTGTTGAGCGTGCAGTTTCGCCGTGATGCCGTCTCCGCGCAAGCGGGGCCGATAGGGGGCCGCCTTCGCGGGGAAACCGGAGTGTGGCGCTCGGGCGCCGTCGGGAGCTACCCGAGGTTCAGCTCCTTGAAGAAATCGTTGCCCTTGTCGTCGATCACGATGAAGGCGGGGAAGTTCTCCACCTCGATGCGCCAGATCGCCTCCATGCCGAGCTCGGCATATTCCACGGTCTCGACCTTCTTGATGCAGTGCTCGGCGAGGTTGGCCGCGGCGCCGCCGATCGAGGCGAGATAGAAGCCGCCGTATTTCTGGCAGGCCTCGCGTACCGCGGGAGAACGGTTGCCCTTGGCCAGCATGACCAGGGAGCCGCCGGCGGCCTGGAAATCGGCGACGAAGGAGTCCATGCGTCCCGCGGTGGTGGGGCCGAAGGCGCCCGAGGCGTAGCCCGGTGGCGTCTTGGCCGGGCCGGCGTAATAGACCGGATGGTTCTTGAAATAATCCGGCAGCCCCTGCCCCCGCTCCAGGCGCTCGCGCAGTTTGGCGTGCGCGAGATCGCGCGCCACGATCATCGGACCCGTCAGCGAGAGCCGCGTGCGGATCGGATGCTTCGCCAGCTGCGCCAGAATCTCCGGCATCGGGCGGCGCAAATCGACCTGGACGACCTCGCCGCCGAGCTTCGCTTGATCGATATCGGGCAGGTATCGCGCCGGATTGTGCTCGAGCTCCTCGAGGTAGACCCCGTCGCGGGTGATCTTGCCCAGCGCCTGGCGGTCGGCCGAGCACGAGACGCCGAGCCCGATCGGCAGCGAGGCGCCGTGGCGCGGCAGCCGGATCACGCGCACATCGTGGCAGAAATATTTGCCGCCGAACTGCGCGCCCACGCCGAGCGACTGCGTGAGCTTGTGCACCTCCTCTTCCATCGCGCGGTCGCGGAAGGCGTGGCCGTCCTCGGAGCCCTGCATGGGCAGGTCGTCGAGATAGCGGCAGGAGGCGAGCTTGACCGTCTTCATGGTCAATTCCGCCGAGGTGCCGCCGATGACGATGGCGAGGTGGTAGGGCGGACACGCGGCGGTGCCGAGCGTGAGCACCTTCTCTCTGAGGAAGGCGATCAGGCGCTCCGGGGTGAGGATCGAGGGCGTCGCCTGGAACAGGAACGACTTGTTGGCGGAGCCGCCGCCCTTGGCGATGAACAGGAGCTTGTAGGCGCCGTCGTTCTCGCCCCGGCCTTCGGCGTAGATCTCGACCTGCGCCGGCATGTTCGACCGGGTGTTCTTCTCCTCGAACATGGAGATGGGCGCGAGCTGCGAGTAGCGCAGATTGCGCTTGAGATAGGCGTCGCGCGCCCCTTCCGCGAGCGCCGCCTCGTCGTCGCCGTCGGTGAAGACGAGCCGGCCCTTCTTGCCCATGATGATGGCGGTGCCGGTGTCCTGGCACATCGGCAGCACGCCGCCGGCGGCGATGTTGGCGTTCTTGAGAAAATCATAGGCGACGAACTTGTCGTTGTCGCTCGCGGCAGGATCGTCGAGAATCGCACGCAGCTGCTGCAGATGTCCCGGCCGCAGCAGATGATTGATGTCGGTGAAGGCGGCTTCCGCGAGCGCGCGCAGCGCCTCGCGCTCGACCACGACGAGGTCGCGGCCGCCGAGGCGCTCGCTGCGCACGCCCTCGCCCGTGAGCCTGCGATAGGGCGCCGTGTCCTTGCCGAGCGGGAACAGCGGCGTGTGCTTGTAGGGCGGGGTGACCTGGGCGGGGGCGTTCATGGCGATCCTGGCGCGATGATGCGGCCAATGTAGCCCGGATGGAGCGCAGCGCAATCCGGGATCGGCCGGGCGCGCCGGACGCGCGCCGCCCGCGCCATTGCAATTCCGCCATCGCCGGCGAATGATCCCGACCTCACGCCGGTACCCAGGGAGATCCACCGATGAGCCTCACCGTCCGCCGCGTCGTTACCGGGCACGACAAGAACGGCCGCGCGATCGTGGCGATCGACGAGATCGCCAAGAACGTCGGCCAGAGCCGGCCGGGCGCGCATGCCGCCGTGATCTGGACCAGCGAGGGCTTCCCGGTCGACAACGACGGCGACGCCGATACTTCGACCCGCAAGGTCGGCACCACGCTCGCGAACGGCATCGTGTTCCGGGTGGTGAGTTTCGGCCCCGGGGTCGCGCCGCGCAATCACCGCACCGACTCGATCGACTACGCCGTGGTGATCTCGGGCGAGATCGACATGCAGCTCGACGACGGCAAGAGCGTGCATCTCGAGGCCGGCGACGTGCTGGTTCAGCGCGGCACCATCCACAACTGGGTGAACAAGGGCACGGCGCCCTGCGTCATCGCCTTCACCCTCGTCGCCGCCAAGCCGGTCACCGCCGGCGGCAAGGTGCTCAACGCGGTGGGCTGATAGCGCAATCCTTCGATCGGCAGCGAGTCGGCGGCCGCCCTCGGTCATTGTGCGCCGGCCCGCCTTCCCTTCACCGGCTCGAAGCTGATCCTGAGGCGATGCCCCGTCGCCCTGGCGAAGCGATCGAGCGTACGGGTCGACGGCCGGCCCTGGCCGCTTTCCAGCCGTGCGATCGTGCTCTGGGTGGTCTGCATGCGTCGTGCAAGTTCCGCCTGGCTCAAACCCGCACGGATGCGCGCCTTGGCCACCAGCGCCGAGGAAATCACCGCCCTCCCCAGTGGACGACGGCGCGCCAAGGCATGGCCAAGCTTGGGCGCCAAGGCGCCGGTCCCCACCCTCGCCGGAACAGTCGCGCGAGCATCGCCGGCGATGCCCATGCCGGGCGCCTGCGTCAGGCGCCGAAAATGAACCGGGTCCCGACCGCCGAGTGGATGACCTTGTCGCCCATCGCCTCGCGCGCGAGATCGTAGAACCGGTCCCCGGTGCAATGCGCCGGGATCAGGTAGTCGGGATCGATCTCCTCGAAGGCGTCGATGGTCTGGCGGATGTAATCGTCGCCCAGCGGCGGCACGATGTGGAAGCCGCCGATGACGGCGTGCACCTTGTCGATGCCGGAGACCTCCTGCGCCTGCTTGACCGCGTTGATGACGCCGCGATGGCTGCACGAGGTCAGGACGACGAGGCCTTTATCCTTGACCATATAGGTGGTTGCGATCTCGTGATCGAAATCGTCCGGAATGTAATCGCCGGTGTTCTTCGCCGCCGGCATTTTCTCCGGGAAGCAGCCGAAGCCGTCGAAGATGCCGACGATCTCCCTGGTCGGCAGCAGCGGCTGCTCGAACGAATTCTGCGCGATCCGGCCGGTGGTGAAGCCGTGGTCGGCGACCAGCGCCGGCCCTTCCGCCATCATCAGCGCCAGGTTCGCGTCCATGATCGCCTTGCGGTCGAGCGCGCCGAAATTGCCGCCGGCGTTGCGCCGCAGGCAGAAGCAGTCCTCGCCGCCGACGAACAACGGCAGATTGGGCTTCAGCGCGCGGCCTTGTGGGCGGAGAGAAAGCCGACCATGCCGCCGAAATGGTCGTAATGCCCGTGGCTGAGCACGAGCGCATCGAAGCTCGCAGGGTCGATCTTGAGGATGGACAGGTTGTTGAGCAGCACGTCGGCGGTGTAGCCGAAATCGACCAGCACGTTGCGCTCCTCGTCGCCGCGATGCGATTGCGCGTGCATGGACAAGCCCCACTCGCCGTTGAGCGCGGCGCGCGGCGGCGCGTCCGGCGTGGTGTTGCCGCCGCTGCGCCGCTCGATGGTGATGCCGTCGCGCTTGTCCGAAGGGATGAACTGGATCACCACGTTGTCGGTGACCATGCGGACCGCGACCCGGTCGACCTCCGGAACCGTGCGGCCGAGCGGACGCGCCTGCGCCGTGCGCGCATTGGCGACCATCGTGCCGATGACGGCGGACACGAAGCCGGCGCCGCCGGCGCAGAGCGGCCCCGAACGTCGAGAGCAGCGACGCTCCCGGAACGCAGTTGCAGGCATTGAACAGCATCCCGGCCTCCCTGTTGGCTGCGCGGTTCCGCGCCGGTCGTGCAACCGCGCCGGCCGTCCGCTATCCGTCGAGCTCCTTGAAATAGCGGTAGATGCCCCACTGGCTGAACGGGATGCGCCGATCGGAGGCGAGATAGGCGGCAATGCGCGGGCGCTTGGCGACGCGGTCGCGAAGCGCGACCACGCGCGGCACCTTGCGCTCGAACCGCTTCATCCGCTTGGGGAAGGCGTAGCGCAGGCCCTCGACGATCTGGAACAGCGAGAGGTCGGCGTAGGTCAGCCTGCGGCCGAGCAGGTAGGGACCGCCGCTGTTCTCGAGCACGCGCTCGAAATAGCGCAGGAATTTGGGCAGCCGATGGCGCCAGAAATATTTCGTGGCGAGCTTGGCGGCCGCGCGCTGCTCTTCGAAATAGAGATAGCCGGTGATCGGGTGATGGGTGTCGTGGATGAGCGCGACGAGATCGGCGATGGTGAGCTGCAGCTGGTGCACCCACAACCGTCCGGCTTCGTCGCGCGGCGCAAGGGCAAGGCGTCCGCCGAGATAGAGCAGGATGTTGGCGGTCTGGCCGATCACGAGCTTGCCGGCCTTCAGGAACGGCGGGGCGAACGGCGGGCGCTTGATGCGCCGGTCCGTCGATGAGCTTCATCATCGCCGGCACGCCGCGCTTGCCCGCGGCGCGCCACGTCGACATAGTCGGCGCCCGCCTCTTCCAGCGCGAGCCGCACGAACTCGCCGCGGCCCTGGATCGTCGGCCAGTAATAGAGCTCATAGCGCATGATGACCTCGGCGGGCGTCGGCGGGCGGGCGAAGGCGACGCGCGAACAGCGGGCCCGCACCGTCAGTGGCGATTGCGTGCGCCGTGCCCATGCGAGGAGAAAGGCGGAACGAACGGATGATAGCCTCATCGCGCCGGGTCGCGCCATCCGTCAGGGCCGCGAGCGAAGCGGCCGGTCGAACCATCAGCCGCGCCCTTGCCCGGCTGCCGCAAGCGATCTCCGAGTGATCTCGCAGCCTATGCCGCCTTGAGCGCGGGATGATCCGCAGCGCGTTCTCGCGCTCGATCGCAGGAGGTCGGCGCCGCTGAAGGCGGCGGCGAGCGCCTTCACGTGGTCGAGCCGCGGTGCGATAGGGATAGTCGGTGCCGTAGACGATCTGCGAGATCGGCACCAGCTTGGCGAGCGCGCCGATCGTCACCGCGTTCGAGATCTGGGCGGTGTCGTAGTAGAAGCGCTTGAGCTCGCCGTCGACGATTTCGCGCGTGAACTTGTCCTTGTAGGGCGGTGTGCTCACCACCTGGACCTGGAAACGCTCGGCAAACGCGGTGAGCGCGCCGCCGCCGTGCGAGAAGATCGAATTGATGTCCTTGAAGCGCTGCGAGGTGCCGCTGCAGCAGCAGGCTCGCGATGGTGCGGGTCGTGTCCGTCCCGAATTCGATCGTCGATTCGCCACGCCCTGCACCAGATTGACGGCAGCAATTGGGGGTGGTCGGATGGGTGTAGACCGTGGCCTTGCGGCGGTTGAGCTCCTCCCATACCGGCGCGAACGCGGATAGCCCAGCCACTTGTCGCCGTAGCTCGTCATCACGCCGACGCCGTCGGCCTTGAGCGTGTCGAAGCAATAGGCGATCTCCTTGCAGGCTCTCGTCGACGTGCGGCAGCGGCAGCATGGCGAACATGCCGAAGCGGCCGGGATGATGGCCATCAGCTTCTTGGTGTATTCGTTCGACTCGCGCGCGATGCGGGCGCGGCGGCGCGTGTCGGCGAGAGAAATTGACCTGCGGCGTGGTCGGCGAGACCACGGCGGTGGCGATGCCGGCCTTGTCCATGTCGTCGAGCGACTTCTGCGGCGACCAGTTGACGATCGGCGGATTGTCGAGCTTGGCTTCTTCACCGCGTCGAGCCAGGGCGGCGGCGAGGATGTGGTGGTGCACGTCGATGCGCTGCGGCTTGCCCTGCGCCGCGGCCTTGGGGCCGATGCCCGCGGCGGTGAAAGCGCCGATGCCGAGCGCCGCCATGCCGCCGGCCACGAATTGGCGCCGGCCGATAGTCGCGCTCGGAGCGCAGCAGGCGCAGCCGCCGAAGAATTTGCGTCGAGCCTGGTTCATCCCATGTCCTCCCGTCGTTGGTTCTCGTTGCGAGGCCCTCGCCAACCGACGCGCGGGACCTCTTCGCCCGGCCGAGGGTGGCGCGATTTGCGGTGCGTCGGCAGGAGCGCGCGCGAGACCGGGCCGAGACGCGGCGAAGCCGGCCGGTATAGACTGCCGCGCCGACAACAACGGAGGAATCCCATGCCCATCGCAAAAGTGCGCGGCGTGAACATCAATTACGAGGTGCTCGGCAGCGGCGGCCCGTGGGTGGCGCTCTCCCCTGGCGGCCGGCGCGCGCTCGACAACGTGAAATCGCTGGCGCGGCACGTCGCCGATGCCGGCTACCGCGTGCTCATCCACGACCGGCGCAACTGCGGTGTATCCGACATCGTCATCGGTGGCGAGAGCTCGGAATACGAGACCTGGGCCGAGGACCTCTACGACCTGCTGTCGCAGCTTAAGGCACTGCCCGCCATCGTCGGCGGCAGCTCGTCGGGCTGCCGGCTTTCAGTGCTGTTCGCGCTGAAATATCCCCGCGCTGTGCGCGCGCTGCTGCTGTGGCGCGTCACCGGCGGACCGTTCGCCGCCGCGCGGCTGACCGAGAACTACTACGACAAATATATCCGCGCCGCGCGGGAGGGCGGCATGGCTGCGGTGTGCGCGCTCGATCATTTCAAGGAGCGCATCGACGCGCGGCCGGACAACCGTGCGGTGCTCATGGCGATGGAGCCGAAAGCCTTCATTGCCGCCATGGAGCGCTGGCGCGCGCAGTTCGCCAAGGGCGCCGAGCTGCCGATCATCGGCGCGAGCGAGAACGATCTCAACTCCATCAAGGTCCCGACCTGCATCATCCCCGGCAACGACAAGACCCACAACCATTCCATCGCTGCGGCGGCGCATCGCATGATCGCGGGCAGCGAGCTCTACGACATCTTCCCCGGCGACCTCGACATCGATCTCGTCCCGACCGAGGACTGGGAGCCCAAGGAATTGGAGATGGCGAGAATCTTCGTCGACTTCCTCGCGCGCAGGCAGGCCAAGGCGGCCTGACGGCGGCATGCAGCGCAGCACGGAGCGGATTCTCACCACCCATACCGGCAGCCTGCCGCGGCCGCCCGCGGTGGTGGAGCTCTTGCTCGCGGAACAGAACGATCCGGGCGGCAGGGCGGCGGAGCTCGCGGAGGCGGTGCGCGCCGCCGTCGCCGAAGCGGTGCGCAAGCAGGTCGCCTGCGGGCTCGACATCGTCAACGACGGCGAGCAGGGCCGCACCGACTACACCACCCACGTCAAGGACCGCCTCACCGGCTTCGACGGCCCGAGCTCGCCGCCGCTCGGCACCGGCGAGCCCGATTTCCCCGAGCTCTCGGCGATGCTCGCGTATTTCGCTTCGCCGTTCCAGCACCGGCCGGCCTGCTCGGGGCCGGTGGCCTGGAAGGACTTCGCCGCGGTCGAGGCCGACATCGCGCGCTCGCGCGCGGCCGCCACCGCCGTCGGGGCGCAAGAGATGTTCATGACCTCGCCGTCGCCCGGGCAGATCGCGCGCTATCTCAAGAACCAGCACTACCGCTCCGACGAGGCCTATCTCTACGCGCTCGCCGACGTGATGGCGCGCGAATACCGCGCCATCGTCGACGCCGGCTTCGTGCTGCAGCTCGACTGCCCCGACCTCGCCCTGAGCCGCCACATGGTGTTCGCGCATCTGAGCCTGGCGGAGTTCCGCAAGGTCATCACCACCCATGTCGAGGCGCTCAACCACGCGGTCCGCGACATCGCGCCCGAGCGCATGCGCATGCACATCTGCTGGGCCTCGACCCAGGGCCCGCATCACAACGATGTGCCGCTCCGGGACATCGTCGACATCGTGCTCATGGGACGGCCGCAAGCGCTGTCGTTTCCCGGCGCCAATCCGCGCCACGGCCACGAGTGGAAGGTGTGGCGCGACGTGAAGCTTCCCGACGGCAAGATCATCATCCCGGGCGTGATCGATTCCACGTCGAACTTCGTCGAGCATCCCGAGCTGGTGGCGGACCGGATCCTGCAATATGCCGGGGTGGTGGGAGCCGGGAACGTCATCGCCGGCGTCGATTGCGGCTTCGGCACCTTCGCCGGCCGCCTGCAGGTCGATTCCAAGATCGTGTGGATGAAGCTCGCCTCTCTGGTCGAGGGGGCACGGCTGGCGTCGCGGCAATTGTGATGAAACCGCGGTAGGGTCGGGGCACGGCGCACGCGGCAAAATGATGCGGGCGGGAAACATCTTTTGGGCGCGCACCTCTTGCCCACTCGACGCGTCCCGTCCCGGACACTGCACGCGGGCTTGACGCTGCGGGAGTGCGCTCGGCAAGCTCGCGCAGGAATGGGCGATACCTGCGCAGGACATATTTCTCGGAGGAAGCATGTCAAAGCACTCGCTCTTCCCCATGATCGCAGCGGCCCTGCTGTGCTCGGCGTTGCCGGCGCGCGCGCAACAGGCGCAGGCGGACTTTCCCGACGGGCCGGGCAAATCGACCTTCGTCGCGGTCTGCGGCGGTTGCCACGACATCAACCGCGCGCGCGCGGGCTATACGCCCGAGGGCTGGCGCACGGTGATGCGCATGATGCTCAACTTCGACGTGCCGGTCCCCCCGGAAGAGGTCGCCACGCTCACCGATTACCTGATCGCGAGCTTTCCCGAGCGGCCGCGCCCGGCCGCGGTGATCATCGACGGACCGGTCAAGGCCGCGATCAAGCAGTGGCCGGTGCCGACGCCGGGCTCGCGGCCGCATGACCCGCTCGCCGCCAGGGACGGCGCGATCTGGTACACCGGGCAGCTCTCCAGCCGGCTCGGGCGCCTCGACCCCAAGACCGGCGAGATCCTGGAATACCCGCTCACGCCGCGCACGGGTCCGCACGGGCTCGCCGAGGACAAACGCGGCAATATCTGGTTCACCGGGAACCACGCCGGCGTCGTCGGCAGGCTCGACCCCAAGACCGGCGACATCACCGAGTACAAGATGCCGGATCCGCAGGCCAAGGATCCGCACACCATCGCCATCGACCCGAACGGGATGGTGTGGTTCACGGTGCAGAACGGCAACATGGTGGGCCGCATCGACCCCAAGAGCAACGAGGTCAAGCTCGCGACCTCGCCGACGCCGAACTCGCGCCCTTACGGCCTGGTCGTCAACTCCCGGGACGTTCCGGTCTTCGTCGAGTTCGGCAGCAACAAGATCGCGACCATCGATCCCAAGACCATGGCGATCAAGGAATACCCGTTGCCGGACGCGGCGTCGCGGCCGCGGCGGCTTGCGCTCACGCCCGACGACGCGGTCTGGTACACGGATTTCCCGCGCGGCTATCTCGGCCGCCTCGACCTTGCGACCCGCGCGCACAAGGAGTGGCCGTCGCCGAGCGGACCGAAATCGCAGCCTTACGGCATCGTCTTTGCCAAGGGCGCGCTCTGGTACAACAAGTCCGGCGCCAAGCCCAACACCATCGTTCGCTTCGACCCGAAGACGGAGAAGTTCCAGAGCTGGGCGATCCCCGGCGGCGGCGATATCGTGCGCAACATGGATGTCGACCGCGAGGGCAATCCGGTGACCGCCAACAGCCTGGTCAACCAGGTCGGCCGGGTCGAGGTGGAGTAGCGCTGCAAGCATTCGTTCGGTCGCATGATCTGATCCGAAAGTCTGCAACGCTTCGTAATCATGCGGCAGGAGACGGCGAATGGCCAAGATCTGCGATTGCTTTCCCGAGTTGAAAGAGGTCACCGATGCGCGCGAGCGCCGTTACCGCGCGCATCCGGAGAAGCCGGCGCCCGACGGACCGCAGAGCTTCGTCGAGGTGAAGGTGACGTCCATCGGTCAGCTCAACGAGCTCGTCGACTGCAGGAAGAGCGGCTACAAGTTCGTCATCAGCGAGCCCGTGCATGTGGGCGGGCAGAATTGCGCGCCGACCCCGCTCGAATTTCTCCTCTCCGGCGCGGTCGGCTGCTACGCCGCGGTGTTCGCCTTCTATGCGGCCAAGCTCGGGGTGACGTATGAAAGTTTCGAAGCGGTGGCGCGCAGCGACTTCGACGTGCGCGGCCACATGATCGCGGGGGCGCCCAAATCGGCGTTCAGCAAGGTGACGATCAGCATCAGCGTCGCGAGCGAGGCGCCTGAGGACAAGCTCAGGGAGATCGAACGCCTGGCATTCGAAGGCTGCCCGGGCCTCTCCACGCTGCGCGAGCCTGTGCCGGTGGAGACGCGTCTTCGGGTGACGCGCACGGGCGCGGACCGAGCGGCCTGACGGTCGGCGATGACGCGCGGCATCTCGCGCAAGCCTGCGCGCGCGGCGCGCGGCAGTTCTCGCGCGGACGAGCCTTACCGTGTCGGCCGCTCCGCGACCGGGCTCGGGCTGTTCGCCACCGCGCCGATCGGCAAGGGCGCGTTCATCGTCGAATACAAGGGACGCCGCATCAGCACCGCGGAGGCGGCGCGGCTCGAGGCCCGCGGTGCGCGCTTTCTCTACGAGATCGACCGCCGCTGGACCGTGGACGGCTCGAGCCGTCGCAACATCGCCCGCTACGCCAACCATTCCTGCCGCCCCAACGCCGAATCCGACGTCGTGCGCGGCAAGGTGATCCTGCGCGCGATCAAGGCCATCAAGCCCGGGGACGAGATCACCTACGACTACGGGGAGGAATATTTCGAGCTGTTTCTCGAGCCCATCGGATGCAAGTGCGCCAAGTGCGGCGAGCGGCGGCGCAAGAAGCGCCGCGCGGGGTGCGGCGCGATCTGACATCCGATAGCCAGCGTCCGTCGATTTAACGCGCAGGCACGTCGAGCGGACCCGCGCAGTTGGTCCGGCCGCGCGCGATGCACTCGTCGAGGGCGCGCTGCTCGAACATGGCATTGGCAAGCCACACTCCGCCGCCGACGACCAGGATCAGGATCAGCAGCAGCACCGCGGTCGCGATCCGGCGGTCGCGCGGCGTCTCCACATAGTCGTCCGGTGTCGGCGGCTCCGGCTCGTCCATGACGCAATCGTAGATGGGGTAACGGGCCTCGGGCCCCTTGGCGAGCGGCTCGCTCGCTAGGGCGCTGTGGGTGGCGGCTTGGCGAGGAGGTGGTCGTCCCTCAAACTGATGGTGTCAATGAACGGAGTCGGGATGGTCCCGCTCCAAGCATCATCGAGGGACGACCATGGAGCATTATGCAGGGATTGACGTGTCAT
The DNA here is from genome assembly GCA_963758945.1 of uncultured Alphaproteobacteria bacterium. Taxonomy (GTDB): domain Bacteria; phylum Pseudomonadota; class Alphaproteobacteria; order Rhizobiales; family Xanthobacteraceae; genus VAZQ01. Next base: position 90,554 of record CAVWXY010000011.1, read on the forward strand.
TGGAATGCTCGAGTGTGTGCGTTGTTGACGGGAGCGGCAAGATCGTCAGGGAGGGCAAGGTTGCGAGCGAGCCCCGGGCGCTGATCGAGTGGTTGGGATGGCTGGGATTGAAGCTGGTGCGGGTCGGATTGGAGGCCGGACCGACGTCGCAATGGCTTTATGCCGAGATGAAGGAGGCGGGACTTGCCATGGAGCTGTTGGAGACTCGGCACGTGCGTGACGCGTTCAGAGCGATGCCGGTCAAGTCTGACCGCAATGATGCGCGCGGCATTGCCCAGCTGATGCGGCTTGGCTGGTTCCGGCCGGTGCACTGCAAGTCGATCGGAGCGCAGGAGACCCGCGCGGTACTGACGGCGCGCAAGTTGGTGCAGTCGAAGCTTCGAGACGTGGAGAACAGCCTGCGCGGGATATTGCGTGGTTTCGGGTTGAAGGTGGGCAAGACGACGGAGCGCAGCTTCGCGGGGCGGATCCGGGAATTGGTGGCCGGCCATCCGAGCCTGGAGACGATCGCCGAGGCGCTGCTTTCGGTTCGAGCGGTGTTGCTGGGCGAGTTCAAGGGCTTCGAGAAGCGCGTGCGGATCACGGCGCGCGCGGATGCAAGGGTCAAGCTATTGATGTCTACGCCAGCCGTCGGACCGATCGTGGCGCTGATCTACGCCTCTGCCATCGACGATCCGGCGCGGTTCAAATCGTCGAAACAGGCGGGACCGCATTTCGGGCTCACCCCGAGGAAGTACCAATCCGGTGAGACCGACCGCAGCGGCCGCATCAGCAAGATCGGCGACGGCTCGGTGCGCGAGGCGCTCTATCAGGCCGCCCACGTCATGCTGACGAAGCCGGTCAAGGGCTGCTCGGAGCTCAAGAGCTGGGCGATGCGGATCGCCAAGCGCGCAGGCATGCGAAAGGCCAAGGTGGCGCTCGCGCGCAAGCTTGCCGTGATCATGCATCGCATGCTCGCTGACGGACGAGCTTTCGAGCCAACCGCCAGGACCAAACCAGTTGCTGTGGCAGCTTAAGGGAGCAGAACACCAGTTTTCGGGCGGGTCACGACACCAGGCCTTCCCCGAAGCGAAGTCCCTTCGCCGGGACGGAGGACCAGGTCAGGCCGCCATGCGGGACGTGGCAGCGACCACGCATCCGTAGCTTGGCCGACTTATCCCCCTACGAATCCCATCAGGCGACGGCCTTGCGCCGATCCCGTACAGAAGCACGTTCCCGGCGAGTGGATGACGCAAAAAGGGATTGACTCATCGAGGCCCGTTACAGAAGCCCGCATGGAGCGTAGCGGAATGCGGGGGCGGTCTCGACGCGCGGAGCGAACCCGGATTTCGCTAACGCTCCATCCGGGCTACGTGGAGCGCACCGAACCCGCGCCGCCGCGCTCACCCCGCCATCGTTTCCTTCACCACCGTGACCAGCTGCTTGAGCGTGAACGGCTTGGCCAGGAAGTTGAAGTGCTTGCGGTCGGCGAGGTTCTTGTCGAAGGCGTCCTCGGCGTAACCCGACACGAAGATGATCTTGATGTCCGGCTTGCGCTGCTTGAGCTCCTTCATCAGCGTCGGTCCGTCCATTTCCGGCATCACCACGTCGGAGACGACCACGTCGACGCGCCCGCCCTGCTTCTCCAGCTCCTCCAGCGCCTCGATGCCGTTGCCGGCCTCGATCACGGTGTAGCCGCGCGACTTGAGCCCGCGCGCGTTGAGGGCGCGCAGCTCCTCCTCGTCCTCGACCAGGAGGATGGTGCCGCGGCCGGTGAGGTCGGCGGCGACCGCGCGCATCTCGTCGGCGGCGGAGATGGCGCCGGCGATGGCGGGCGCCGTCGTCTCCGGCAGTTGCGGCACCGGCACGTCGTCGGCGGCCGGGATGTGCCGGGGCAGGAAGATGCGGAAGATCGTGCCCTTGTCGAGCTCCAATTCCACGTAGATGAAGCCGCCGGTCTGCTTGACGATGCCGTAGACGGTGGAGAGCCCGAGCCCGGTGCCCTTGCCGATGTCCTTGGTGGTGTAGAAGGGGTCGAAGATCTTGTCGATGATGTCGGGCGCGATGCCGCTGCCGGTATCCTCGACCTCGACCAGCACGTATTCTCCGAGCGGCATTCCCTTGTGCCGGCGGCTGTCCTCGGCGTCGACATTGCGGGTGCGCAGCGTGAGCGTGCCCCCGAGCGGCATCGCGTCGCGCGCATTGACCGCGAGATTGATGATCACCTGCTCGAACTGGTGGACGTCGGCCTTCACCGGCCAGAGGTCGCGCACCTGCGGAACGTCGAGCGTGACGTTCTCGCCGATGAGGCGCTTGAGCAGCACGGTGAGGTCGGCGAGCGCCTCGCCGAGATCGAGCACCACCGGCCGCATGGTCTGCTTGCGCGAGAAGGCAAGCAGCTGCCGCACCAGGCTCGCCGCCCGGTTGGCGTTCTGCTTGATCTGCATGATGTCCTGGAACGACGGATCGGTCGGCTTGTGGGCGTTGAGCAGGAAATCGGTGGCCATCATGATGGCGCCGAGCAGATTGTTGAAGTCGTGCGCGATATTGCCGGCGAGCCGCCCGATGGTCTCCATCTTCTGCTGCTGGTTGACCTGGTTCTCGAGCGTGCGCTGCGCGGTGGTCTCCAGCGCGTACACGATCGCGGCCTCGCGCTCGCGCTCCGCCTCGTCCTCGATGGCGGTGACGAAGAAGCTGGCGAAGCGGTCGGGGGACCCGGCGAGCGCGGCGTCGACCGGGGCGATCTCGCCCTGCCCTTCGCCGGCCTGCCGGATCGCGGCCTCGAGCGCGGCGCGGTCGCGCTCGACGACGACGGCGAGGATCGAACGCTCGCCGGAAGCGTCGCCCTTGAACACGGGGTGGAACAGCCGCGCGAAGCGGCCGTTGGAATCGGCGATGCGGCCCTCTCTGTCCACCGTCGCGATCGCCATCGGCGTGTTCTGGAAGAAGCGCATGAAGCGCACCTCGGCGGCGCGCTGCGGATCGGCGCCGCCGTCGCGCGAGCGATTGAGCACGAGCGTGCGCGAGGCACCGGCGGTGCCGTCGGCGCCGAAGGCGACCTTGTGGAACAGCCGCGCCGGGATGGTGCGGCCGCCGCGCGTCTTGAGGTCGATGTCGAGGACCTCGGTCTTCACGTCGCCCGGCACCGCCGCCAGCGTGGTCAGCAGCGCCGCGCCCTCGCCGGCCAGGATGTCGTCGAGCTTGAGGCCGCCGGAGCCGACCTGCGCGAGATCGTGGTCGAGCCAGTCGGCCAGCGTGGCATTGAGGTAGCCGACATTGCCGTTGGCCTCGGCCGAGAAGAAGCCGGCCGGCGCATGGTCGAGGTAGTCGATCGCCTGCTGCAACTCTTGGAAGACATTCTCGTGCCGCTCGAGCTCGCGCGTCACGTCGGCGAGCGACCAGACCGTCATGCCGGATTGGCGCTTGCCGTCCCCGAGCGGATGCACGCGGATGCGCAACCAGCGCGCCGCCTCGCCCTTGCGCGCGCCGATGCGTACCTCCTCCTGGCCGCGGCGGCCGTCGCGCGCCGCCTTGAGCAGGCGGTAGACGGCCTCCGAAACGACCGGATCGCCCATGAAGACCCGCTCGACCGGCCGGACGTCGTCGGGACCGGATGCCTCCGTGAGGCGCAGATAGGCGGCATTGGCATAAATGACGCGTCCGTGCTGATCCGTCACCAGGATGCCTTCGCCCGCGCCGTCGACCACCGCCTTGAGCAGCGGGCTCGCCGCCTCCCCGCCCGGGAAGCGCAGAATGCCCGCCGCGAGCGCCAGCAGCAGGAACACGCCGGCCATCGCCAGCACGGCCAGGAGGGCGAGGATGTAAGGTTCCGACTGGGCGCGGCCCATGACCATGAGCCCGCCGGCGGCGCCGACGAGCAGGAGCGCAATCAGCAGGACGAGCCCGATACTACCGCCGCCGCGGGCGCCGCGCATGCGGTCGACCGGCGCGCGGGCAGTGTCCTCGGCCGATTGCTGCTGCGTCATGATCGGCGTGGAATCAGCATTATTGGCCCGGCCCTGAGTGCCCCAGCGCAGGAGTCAGCGCAAGGGGCGCCGGCGCGAGGGTGCCGCCGCGTGGTTGCGGCCTTCAAACCGCCGTTTACCAAGACGAGCCTTTACCGCCGGGACGCTGTAGTCTTGGGGCCTATCTTTCTTAATTCTTTGTTAGTATTCACGGCGACACCCATTGCCACAGGCGTTAATCCTTCGGGCGGGCCCGATCGACACGCCGCACCCCTGGGGCGCAGGGAGGAATGATCTTGGACACGTTGTTCGGCGAGACCGGCTTTAAGATCGTGGTCGTCTTGATCGTGCTGCTCGCGCTGGTCGCGCTCGGCTTCTGGCTGGTGCGAAGGCTCGGCGGCGGGCGGCTCGGCGGCTCTGCGACGCGCGGTCGCCAGCCGCGGCTCGCCGTGATCGACCAGGCCGCGGTGGACGGCCGCCGCCGTCTCGTTCTCATTCGCCGCGACAATGTCGAGCATCTGCTGATCATCGGCGGCCCCACCGATGTGGTCGTGGAGCAGAACATCCTGCGCGCGGTCGCCGCACAGCGCGAGTTGGCGCCGGTGCGGCCCGCGACCGATGCGTTGCCGCGCGCGGTCCCGCTCGGCGAAGACAGCACGTGGCCGCTGCAGCCCGAGCCCGGACCCAAGCTCGAGCCGATGCCGAAAGTCGAGCCCGCGCCGCGCCTCGAGCCGTCGCTGCGGGCGGACGGCGCGCCGCGGCCGCCGCATGCGCCGACCGCGGCCGAGGAACCGGAGCCATGGCCGACCGAGATCGAGGCGCCGGCGGTGCCTCCGCCGCCGGCCGCCGCTCCGCCGCCGATGCCTTCCCCCGCTGCCGCGGCGCGCGAGCGCCGGCCGCTGTCCCTCGATCCGCTGGCCGGCCTGGCGGAGGAACTGTCGCGCATACCGACGGCGGCCGAGGCCGGTAGCATCGAGCAGCGCCAGGCGGCGCGTCGGGCTGCCCGGCTGCCGCCAGGCCCGCCGCCGATGGCGCCGGTTCCGCCGGCCGCGGCCGACACGCCGGCCCCATCCGCCGATCAGAACCTCTCGGAGATGGCGCAACGCCTGGAGGCCGCGCTGCGCCGTCCGGCCAAGGCGGGCGACAAGCCCGCTGCCGACGGCCGCGGACCGGGCGCTCCGACGCCGGCGGGCGTGCCGGAGGCGGATCCCTTCGCCCCGCGGCCGCGCTCGGCTCGGCTCGAGAGCGCCCTGCGCCGGCCGTTCAAGGCCGATGATCTGCGCGCCGCTTCACCGGTGCCGGCGGCACCCCGGATGCCGGGCGAGCCTGCCGCCGCCGGGAGCGACGAGCCGGCGCCGGCGGCGCCCTCTGCTCCACGGCTCGATGCCGGCCTGCGCCGCCCGTTCAGGGCCGACGATCTGCGCCACGCCGCGCCCGCCCCGAAGGAGCCCGGCGAGCCGGCCGCGACCGAGGGCGAGGACGCGGCCCCGCCCGGCGCTCCTGCGCCGGATGCGGCGACGCCGACAGGCGGCGAGGCCAAGCCGAGATCGCTCTACGACAGCCTCGAGCAGGAAATGGCAAGCCTGCTCAACCGGCCGACCCCGAAGCCCTGAGCGGCTCCGGTTGTCATCGTCCGCGAAAGCGGACGATCCAGTACTCACTGGTCTGGCAGGTCCGGCACCGCCTCAAATCGCGTGTTTCCAGGTTACTGGATGCCCGCTTTCGCGGGCATGACGTGGCATGGATGCGCCGCGCGCTACTTCTGCAAGGTCACCCCGGCGACCTTCACCGCTTCGCCCCAGAGCGCGATCTCCTTGGCGATGAAGGCGGCGAATTCCGCCGGGCTGGCATCCGCGGCCGGCTCGACGCCGGCTTGTCGCATATGTGCGACGAATTGCGGGTCCTTGAGCGCGCGCGAAAACTCCCCTGCCAGGCGGTCGATGATGTCCTTCGGCGTGCCCGCCGGCGCCATCATCCCCGTCCAGGACACGATGCCGAAACCGGGAAATCCCTGCTCGGCGATGGTCGGAACCTCGGGCGCCTCGCGTGAGCGCGTGCCGCTCGACACCGCCAGCATGCGAACGCGGCCGGCGCGCGCCTGCGGCAGCGCCTCCGAGATCGGCACGAACATGGTCGGGATATGGCCGGCGATCAGGTCGGCGAGCGCGGGCGCGGTCCCGCGATAGCTCACATTGGTCATTTCGAGACCGGCGCGCTTGAGGAAAAGCGACATCAGCAGATTGCTGACGCTGCCGGGCCCGCCGCCACCGCCATAGGCGAGGCTTTCCTTTTGCGATTTCACATAGGCGATGAACTCGGCGACGTTCTGCGCCGGGATTTTCGGGTTGACGATCAGCACTTGCGGCGCCACGCCGAACAGGCTGACCGGCGCGAGGTCCTTCAGCGGGTCGTAGCCGACCTTGGAGATCGCGGGAAAGATGGCGATGACCGAGGTGCTGGCCCACAACAGCGTGTAGCCGTCCGCGTCCGCGCGGGCGACCGCCTCGGTGGCGATCGAGCCGTTGCCGCCGACGCGGTTCTCGACCACGAATTGCTGGCCGAAGGCCCCGCTCAGGCGCGCGGCGGCGAGCCGCCCCATCACGTCGATATTGCCGCCCGCCGCGAACGGCACCAGCATCTTTACCGGCCGCTGCGGCCAGCTTTGCGCGGAAGCACCGGTGGCGGCCGCGGCCATCACGGCCAACGCCGCGAGCGAATAGCGAATAGCGAGTAGCGAATAGAACGCACGCCTGGCCATTTTTCTACTCGCTACTCGCTACTTGCTATTCGCTACTTCGCTATTCGCTTCATTCGTCGCGATAGATGCGCTCGCGCCGTTCGTGACGCTCCTGCGCCTCGACCGAGAGCGTGGCGATCGGCCGCGCCTCGAGCCGCTTGAGCGAAATCGGCTCGCCGGTCTCCTCGCAATAGCCGTAGGTGCCGTCGTCGAGGCGGGCGAGCGCGGCGTCGATCTTGGCGATCAGCTTGCGCTGGCGATCGCGGGCGCGCAGCTCGATCGCCCGGTCGGTTTCCGACGATGCGCGGTCGGCGAGGTCGGGGTGGTTCTCGCTCTCCGCCTGCAGATGCGCCAGCGTCTCCCTGGCCTCCTTGAGGATCTCCTCCTTCCACGCGAGCAGCTTCTGGCGGAAATACTCCCGCTGGCGCTCGTTCATGAAAGGCTCTTTGTCGGTGGGTCGGTAGGGCCTGGTCTTGTCGAATATCGCGGCGCCATTCTTGTGCGAAGACATTGTTACCCCATGCCGAAAGCAACGCGAACCCCCTGCTCGCGGGGCGAGCTTATATCGAGCCGCGCGATGGCGGACAACAACCGAATTGCGCCCGCCGGCGTTTTCGGTGCGCTGCGAAAGAACGCGTCCGTCACGGCCCGATTGCGAAGGAGCGCGCCATGGTCTAGCGCGGGCGCTCCACCGCCTTGACCAACTCCGCGCTGGCGCTCGAGGCCGGGGCTTGCGCCGGAAAGCTGATTCGCAGATCGGAGATTTCCTCGAGCAGAGCCTCGCCCGGGCCGGTGGTCAGCGCCAGCACATGGCCGCCGCGCGCCCTGTCCGCGCTGAGAAAATGGAAGTGCCAGCCGGCCACGTTGACCGAGCTGGCGGCGGCCGGGAAGCGAAAGCCGATCAGGGTACCCTCGGCATACTCCAAGTTGTGCACCACCTGCTGTTCCTTGATCACCTCGGGCAAAGGGCGATAAGGCGGCGCCTGCTTGGGCTCGCTGCGGAGGCGGATGCTCTTGAAACGGCCGTCGATCCGCGCCGCGAGGATGCGCGCGGCGCTGTAGGGCAGCGCATCGAGCGCGGCCTCCAGTTGCTCCAGCGACCGTCCCTCGGCCACCGGCATCGATCCCTGCGGCTTGAGGTCGACGACCACGGCAAACGGGGTTTGTTCGTCCTCCGACACCAGGTATGCGCGCCCGTCGGTTGTGCCGCGGTACGCCTTGCCGTCGAGAATCATCATCTCGCCGTCGACGCCGTTGAACGTGCCGAGCCCGAAGCCACCGTAATGGAGCAACTCCCCGACCGTCGTGCGGCCGTCATAGCCACCGGCCAGCAACGCCGAAATGGTGGACACCTGATACGCCTCGGCGCCGTGCGCGGGCAGCGCGGCGGCGGCGAGCAATGCGAGCGCGAGCATATGCCGGATCACGCGGCGAACCATGGCGAGCTCCTGGTGACGGGGAGGCGCACTTGCCCGAAAATGCACCCGCGCGTCAATCGGCCGATCGGCCGCAGGGGAGCACTCTTGTCGCCGCAAACTCGCTGTGCTCCCTCTCCCCGCTTGCGGGGAGAGAGTCCGGGTGAGGGGCGTCTCCGAGAATTCGGTGAGCGGAGAGGTCCGCCCTCACCCGCCGCGCAACGCAGTCAAGCTTGCGCAGACTGCGTAAACTTGTCCGCGCCCGCGTCGATCTCTCTCCGCAAGCGCGGAGAGGTGCGGCGGCGCGTGCTGCACCCGCGCTGAACTCTAACCGGCAAATGCTTGTTTTTCGCCGCCTAGGCCGCGCCGTCGGGGATGAATTTCAAGGCGACGCCGTTGATGCAGTAGCGCAAGCCTGTCGGCGGCGGCCCGTCCTCGAAGACGTGGCCCAGATGTCCGCCGCAGCGGCGGCAATGCACCTCGGTGCGCGGCAGCAGCAGCAGATGGTCGGTGGAGGTGCCGATCGCGTCCGGCAGCGGCCGATAGAAGCTCGGCCAGCCGGTCCCGCTGTCGTATTTGGTCTGCGACGCAAACAGCGGCAGATCGCAGCCGGCGCAGGCGAACGTGCCCTTGCGGCGCTCGTGGTCGAGCGGGCTCGAGCCCGGGGCTTCGGTGCGATGCAGGCGCAGCACGTCGTACTGCGCCTTGCTCAGAATGCGGCGCCATTCGCTGTCGCTCTTCTGGATCTCGAACGATCCGGCGGCCTCGACGTCGCTGCCTTGCAACCAGCGCAAGCCGGCGATCAGCGCCGCGGCGCCGGCGCCGGCCAGCAGGAGACGGCGGTCGACCATGAGCCTAGTCCTTCTTGCCCCACAGCTCCTCGAGCCGGGCGTCGCGTCCGCAATTGAAGCGGTAGAACCGGTAGCGGATCGGATTCTTCTTGTAGTAGTCCTGGTGGTAGCCCTCGGCCTTGTAGAACGGCCCGGCGGCGACGATCTCGGTCTGGATCGGCTGCTCGAAGCGCTTGGCGACCGCCGCCTTCGACGCTTCCGCCAGCGCCCGCTGCTCCTCGCCGTGATAGAAGATCGCGGTCCGGTACTGGTCTCCGCGGTCGCAGAACTGGCGGTCTTTCACCAGCGGATCGACGTTGTGCCAGAATACGTCGAGCAGCTTCTCGTAGCTCACCTTGGCCGGGTCGTAGACGATCTCGACCGCCTCGGCATGACCGGTGCCGCCGCGGGAAACCTCCTCGTAGCTTGGATTGGCGGTGTGGCCACCGGTATAACCCGAGGTCGTGCTGATCACGCCGTCGACCTTGTCGAAATCGGCTTCCACGCACCAGAAGCAGCCGCCGGCGAACGTCGCCGTGGCCGTGCTCTGCGGCGCGCCGGCTTCTCCGGCGGCGGCGGCGAGGAGGCCGAGCCAGAGCGAAAAAGCGATCCCGAGCCGTTGGCCCGCGCGGCGCATTGCGATCCTCCCGCCGGTTGGTGCAGAGATGCGGTGACCCGAATATACACGAGATCCGCTGCCCCGGTCTGCCGCGCGCCGGCTCACGTTCACGCGACGACCACGTGATGGGGCGCCACAGCCCTGGCAGCGAATTTTTTGTGCTAAAGCATGATCCCGAAAAGTGTGCAGCGGTTTTCGGAAAAGATCGTGCTCAGACAAGAAGCTAGATCGGGATGACGATTCGAAGAAAAGTCATCCCGCTCTAGCGGCAGCGGTGCGAACGTCTAGAGTCCGCGCTTCCGATCTCGAGGAGACGCATGCGTTTCGAAGGAACCAGCGCCTATGTCGCGACCGACGACCTCAAGGTCGCGGTCAATGCCGCGATCACGCTCGAACGGCCGCTGCTGGTCAAGGGCGAGCCGGGCACCGGCAAGACCGTGCTGGCGCTCGAGATCGCCAAGAGCCTCGGCGCGCCGCTGATCGAGTGGCACGTCAAGTCCACCACCAAGGCGCTGCAGGGACTCTACGAATACGACGCGGTGTCGCGCCTGCGCGACAGCCAGCTCGGCGACGAGCGCGTGCACGACATCCGCAACTACATCAAGCGCGGAAAGCTGTGGGACGCCTTCGTCGCCGACGAGCGCCCCGTGCTGCTGATCGACGAGATCGACAAGGCCGATATCGAGTTTCCCAACGATCTGTTGCAGGAGCTCGATCGCATGGAGTTCTTCGTCTACGAGACCGGCGAGACCATCAAGGCGCGGCGGCGGCCGGTCGTGGTGATCACCTCGAACAACGAGAAGGAGCTGCCCGACGCGTTCCTGCGCCGCTGCTTCTTCCACTACATCCGCTTCCCCGACGCCGACACCATGCGCGCGATCATCGAGGTGCATTTTCCCGGCATCAAGCAGCGCCTGGTGTCGGAGGCGCTGCGGCTGTTCTACGAAATCCGCGAGGTGCCGGGGATGAAGAAGAAGCCGTCGACCTCGGAATTGCTCGACTGGCTCAAGCTGCTCATGGTCGAGGACATCGGGCCGGAGACGCTGCGCGAGCGCGATCCCAAGAAGCTCATCCCGCCGCTGCACGGCGCGCTTCTCAAGAACGAGCAGGACGTGCACCTGTTCGAGCGGCTCGCCTTTATGGCGCGCAGAGAAAGCCGGTGAAGGATACCGGATGGAGCGAAGCGAAATCCGGGATTGGCGCCAAACGGCACCGCTGGCCCCGCATTCCGCTACGCTCCGTGCGGGCTTCGCTGGCCGCGCGCCGGGGCGATCTCATCGCCGCTGGCGGCCTGGTTCATCGACGGCGAGGCGATCTCCTCGGCGGTAACGGGGAGCTCGGCCAGGGCCGGCTCTTCCGGCAGCTCGCTCGGCGGCACCATCGCCCCGAGCCGCGCCTCGACATGCGCCGGGGCCTCGCCCGCGCGCAGCGCGGCGCGTTCGGCCACCCGGCGGTATTCCTCGTCGCGCTGGCGGGCCTGGCGCGCCAGGAAGCGCTCGCTGGCGTCGAACCACCAGTAGTAGACCTGCATCGCTGCGCGGCCGAGCCTGCCCCCCGCCCACACCAGTTCGAACGGAGCGAATAATCGCCAGCTGTCGTCGCCCTCGACGATCGCCTGCGCGATGACGTTGCCGGCCATGGCGGTGGTGTTGAGCCCATGTCCGCCGAAGCCGCTGGCGAGCCACAGCCCGGGCGACAGCTCGCCGATCTGCGGCATGCGGTGCAGGGCGTTGCCGAGCACGCCCGACCAGGCATGCTCGACCTCGACCGCACCGAGCTGCGGATAGAGCGCGGCGAGGTCGGCTTTGAGCCGCGGCACGACCGTGCGCGGGTCGCCCTCCCAGGTCGTCGAGTGCCCGGACAAGATGAGCCGGTCGTTGCCGACGACGCGGTAGTGGTTGTTGGCGAGATCGGTATCGGTCACCGCCCCGCGATAGGCGACCGCCTCGGCGAGCCGCGGCCCGAGCGGCGCGGTGGCGATCACGTAGCTCCAGATCGGCATCAGCGTGCCGGCGACGCGCGGCATCAGCGCGCCGAGATGGACGTTGCCGCAGAGCACCACGTGGCCCGCGCGCACGCGCGCGGAGGGCACGCCGACGCGCTTGCGCACGCCTTCGACGTCGATCGACAGCGCCGGCGTCCCCTCGAAGATGCGCGCTCCCGCCGCCTCCGCCGCTTGCGCGAGCCCGAGCGCATAGTTCAGCGGATGGATGTGGAAGGCGCGCGGCAGATGCAGCGCGTGGAAATAGTGATCGGTCCTGAGCACCGCGCGCACGCGCTCGGCCGGCCAGGCCTCGGCCTCGACGCCGAGCTCCTGGCGGTAGAACTCGACGTCCGCCAGCAGCGCATCGTCGTCGTCGGTCTTGGATGCCTTGAGCCAGCCGGCGACCGGCGCCACCCCCGGCATGCGCGCCTCGGCGATGGTCGTGCCGACATATTTGAGACCCATCTCGGACAGCGCCCACAGCGCCTTGGCGTGGTCGAGGCCGACGCGGCTGATGATCCTGTCCATGGATTCGGCGAAGCCGGGAAGCACGAAGCCGTCGTTGCGGCCGGACGCGTTCCAGGCGACGCGCGCGCTCTCCAGCACCGCGACCGACCAGCCGCGCCGCGCGATCTCGCGCGCGGCGGTGAGCCCGGCGAGGCCGGCGCCGACGACGCAGACGTCGACGTCGAGATCGTAGGTGAGCGGCTCGCGCGCGGCAGCCGGCACCATGGTCGCCGTGTACCAGGTCGGCGCGTAGGACGCCCGCTCGGACGCGTTCACGTTTTCTTCCCGTCAGGTATCCGATGCCGGCAAATCAGTAACCAGACATCGCCGGCGGGCGCAATCGGCGGCGATCCCGATCAATGCTTGGAGCGAGATCCCGGTTCAATCCGAGGCGATTTGGCTCTAGGATTCCATCGTTGCGCTGCTAGCATGAGATATCGGAAATCCACCGTCGGTGATCCGACTTCGGCAGCCGAGCCGATCGGTGATGTCGTTTCCGGTGGCCGCCAACCGATGATTGATCCCTGCCCGCCATGCGCCTGATCTTGCTGCGACACGCCAAGTCGGAAAAGGCCGAAGCGGGCATGGGCGACCACGAGCGCCGGCTCAATGCGCGCGGCCGCGACGATGCGCCCTTGATCGGCGCCTACATGGCCCGTCACGGGCTCGTCCCCGACTGCGCCGTCGTGTCGACCGCGGCGCGCACGCGCGAGACCTGGGAGCGCGTCGCCGCCGCGCTCGCCGGGCGGCCGCGGGTGATCTACGAGGACCGGCTCTACGAGGCCCGTCCCGAGGCGATGCTCGCGGTGGTGAAGGAGAGCGGACCGGCGGTGCGCACGCTGCTGTTGGTGGGCCACAATCCCGGACTGCACGAGTTGGCGCGGCTGTTGATCGCTTCGGGCGACGTCGAGGCGCGCGAGCGGCTCAACGAGGGGCTGCCGACCTCCGGCCTCGCGGTGATCGATTTCGCGGGCAGGGATTGGCGCAAGGTGCATCCCCATGGCGGGCGGCTCGAGCGCTTCGTCAGCCCCCGGTCGCTCGCCGCCGCCGATCGGGTCTGAGCGCGTGTGAGGCTCGCCTCATACGCGCAGACGAAACGAGCAGCGCGCGCGAGGCCTGCCTCAGGCGCGCAGACGAAACGAGCAGCGCGCGTGAGGTCCGCCTCGTGCGCGCAGGCGATAAAGAGCGCGGCCCGTGTGAGACCTGCCTGGCGGATGTGTGCGCCTGCGTGATCGCGGTCGCCGCCCTGCCCCGGCCGGCTTCTCACGCTTGGCTGGCGGCCGTGGCAATATGCCGGGAAAAGCAAGTCACAGAGGGACGGTGCCATGTACAGGAAGATCCTCGTTCCGATCGACCTCGCCGATCAGGAGCTCGCCAAGCCCGCGGTGGCGACCGCCTTGATGATGGCGGGCTCATCGGACAGCGCGATCCGCTTCATCAATGTGCTGCCGCTCACGCCGGTGATGCTGGCGGAATACGTGCCGCCCGACTTCGAGGTGCAGCAGCGCAAGGCGGCGGAGGATGCGCTTGCCATCGTGGTCAAGGAGACCGGGCTTCCGGCCGGGCGCGTGTCGTGCGTCGTGCGCCAGGGCGGCATCTACCAGGAGATCCTGGAGGAGGCCGGCAACATGCAGGCCGATCTCATCGTCATGAGCTCGCACCGGCCGCAGCGGCATGCGGTCCGCACCTATTTCCTCGGCTCCAATGCCGGCCACGTCGTGCGCTACGCCAAATGCTCGGTGCTGGTGGTGCGGAACTGACGGCGCGGGACCACCTCGCGGCAATGGCTACGTCACGTATTTAGTTGTTGACTACGATAAGTGCTCATGCTATGACGCGAAAATCCCGCTCATCGAGGGGCGTCTCCGGAGACGATCCTGAAGGCGGAGCGGGATGTGGCGTCCCGGCCGCGGCTCGTAAACCGTGCCCGGGAGGTTCGGGACCTTCGGCCGACCGGGCGCGACACCCGGCAGCGAAGGTCGCCCGCGCAACGGGAGCCGCAGGCAACTGCGGAGACGGAGAGCGCGGAGCGGGCCCAAAACCGCCACGGCGGAGCGCCGCGAGGCCCGTTCCGGTTTGCCCCGGACGGCCGCGTCTCGCAAACGTGGTGTCGCGCCTTACGAGCGCGACGGAATGAGGATACCGCCTCCCGGCGCTCCGCCGCCCCCTCGGTTGGGGGCCGGAAGCCGAGAAGAGGAAGGCAAGCAAACCCGGGCGCAGCAACGCGCCGCGGGAACGAAGAAGACTGTGCTGTTTGAAATCGTGAAGGTGGAACGACGCAAGCGGCGCATCGGCAACGCCACGCTCGAGCGCAATCGCGTCGGCGGCAACGCATTCGGGTCCTCCCCGAGGGCGAGCCTCGGCGCGTCCGCAGGCAACGTGCCGGCGTGCGAGCTGCCGCCCTACCCGTCCGGCGCCAGCTCTTTCGGCACCGCCTCCGGCCGATAGCGGCCCGGCCGGTTGCGCTTGAAGTAGGTGCCGCTCTGCCACGCGAACCAGCCGAAGAAGCCGCAGAGCAAGGCCGCGGCCGCATAGGCACCGAGCTGCAACGCGCGCGCGGTGAGCGCCGCGAGCGCCACGGCTACGGCGATGAAAACGGCGAGCCCGGGCCAATAGAGCAGCGCCGGCATGCCGGTCTCGAACGAGGCTGCGCCGCCCGCCGCCGCGACCCGGGCGCTCAGCTCGCGCACGAACGCGCCGTAAGCGTGGTCCTGCGTCGCTTGCTCGATGAGCGAGCGCCACGAGGTCGAGCCGATCGACAGCCGCGGCCCGCCGCGCCACCAGATCTCGGTGACGAAGCGCCGCGTCTGCATGGTCACCGGGCGGAACGATAGCCGGATGCGGGTGATGCCCCGGTAGGGGATGCGCCCCTGCCGCCGCCCCGCGCTCCATTCGAGCGCGTCGGAGCGCAGCCGGAGCTCGAAGGGTGCGCCCATCAGCGACGGCTTGTGGACATAGACCGGGTCGCCGTCGGAATCGGACGCCTGCTCCGGCGACATGGTGCTCACGGCGGGGTCTCGGGGGTCAATTTGTCGACCCGGCGCAGCGTCGGAAATGCCCACATCCAGATCAGCATGACCATGATCGTACCCAGGCCGCCGATCAAGGCCGAGGGTACCGCGCCGAGCCAGGCCGCGACCGTGCCGGCGCGGAATTCGCCGAGCGAGCCGGAGGAGCCCGTGAACATCGAATTCACCGCCAGCACGCGCCCGAGCATGTCGTAGGGCGTGCGCATCTGCACCAGCGATTGCCGGATGACGACGCTGACCGCGTCGGCCGCCCCGTAGACCGCGAGCGCGAGGAACGACAGCAGCACCGACGTCGACAGGGCGAACAGGAGGCTCGCGAGCCCGAACGTTCCGACCGCGGCGAACATGATGCGGCCCGCGCCGCCGGTAATGCCGCGGTGCGCGAGCACGATCGAGATCGTCAGCGCCCCCACCGCCGGCGCCGAGCGCAGCAGGCCGAGCGTCCAGGGTCCCGCCTGCAGGATGTCGCGGGCATAGATCGGCAACAGCGCGGTCACCCCGCCGAGCAGGACCGCGAACAGGTCGAGCGAGATCGCGCCGAGCAGGACCGGGCGACCGCTGATGTAGCGAAAGCCGGCGAGCAGGGTCTCCAGGCTGATCGGCCGGCGCTCCGTCTTGTGCGCATCGTCGCGCGGGCGCAGCTGCACCAAGCCGATCAGCGCGCCCGCGGCGAGGAACACCGCGGCGCAGGTGGCGTAGACCGTCGTCGCGCCGAGCGTGGCGTACAACAGCCCGCCGAGCGACGGCCCGCAGATCACGGCGGTCTGCTGCGCGCTGGCGGATGCCGCGATGGCGCGCGGCAACAGCTGCGCCGGCACGACGCCGGGAAGAAGCGCATGGATGGTGGGTATCTCGAAGGCACGCGCGGTGCCCGACAGGAACAGCACCGCCAGCATGGCGTCGCGATCGAGCCAGCCTCGCGCGGTGCCGAGCGCCAGCGCCAGCGCCGCCAGCGCCTTTGCCGCCTGGCAGGCGGCCACGACGATCCGGCGGTCGAACAGGTCGGCGACCTGGCCGACCAGCACCGAGAACGCCACCAGCGGCACGAACTGGACGAGCCCGACCAGGCCGAGGTCGAACGCATCGTCGGTGAGCGCGTAGATCTGCCAGCCCACCGCCACGCCCTGCATCATGAAGGCGCCGTTGATGCAGGTGCGCGCGCACCAGAACAGCACGAAGGAGCGGTGCTGCGTCAGGGAAGCGGCGGCGGACGTGGGCATGCCTCGTCAGCCGGCGGCTACAGCGGAATCGCGAGCAGGGTGTCGATCAGCCGGCTGTCGAGGATCACGAGCTTCTCGGTGAAGCGCGCCTCGCCGCCGTCGAGCACCACCTGGTCGCGGTAGCAGCCGGTGGCGAACAGCGTGATCTCGCCGGTATGCATGATGCGTGCGACGATGAAGCCCGTCTGCGCCTCGACCACGCCCTCCTCGCCCGGCGCGATCACCGGCGAACCGATGACGTGCCGGTAGCGCTGCGCTTCGTAGACGTTGGCGTCGCGCAGCGAACGCACGCGGTCGCGCAGCATGGCGCGCGAGGTGGCGTAGATCAGCGCGAGCGGCAGGCCGCGCGCGAAATTCTCCGCCGTCGTGACGCGGTAGCGGCCGTCCGCGGTGAAGAAGTCCGGCCACGCTTCGAGCTCGTTGCCGTCGATCGCCTGGGCGTAGCGGGCGTTGAGATCCTGGACCCTGAGCATGAGCTCGATGGTCATGGCTCAAGCGGCTGCCGCTGTAGGGGGGGCGAAGGCGCACACTCGGCTCGCAGCCGGCGCACGGTGCAGCGCGCCTTTGCCCACGCGTCTCGATCGTCCAGCGCTGTTCTCCGCGCGGGCACGACGCTGCCGCCGTCCCAAAAACGTGCAATTCGTGCCACCGCGCCCATAGCCCGTCGAAGACGGGCGTAAACGCCCTGATGGCCCACCCCGCCGCCCTGCTCGATGTTCATGATTCGAGTATCAACTTACATGGCCATGTAGCCGCGATAGGCCTTCCAGAAACCGCGCACGGCCGCCTCGGTGACGCGATTGTCGTCGGAGGCGATGCTCGCGCCGCCCATCTCCACGACCGACACGAGATCGGCGGCGGTAGCGGTCGCGCGCTGCACGAAGCCCGGCGCGGCACCGTCTTCCATCGAGATGTAGCCGGCCGGGCCGATCAAATTGGCCTGCAGCAGACGGCGCTCGGTCATCGCCGCGTCGTCGCTCGCAAATCCGAAGCAGGTCCAGACCAGCTCGGTCCGATCCGGACCTTGCGGCACGAGGCGTCGCACCGCCAAGCTGTTGCGGGTCTGCTGCAGCACGAAGGTCGGGAACACGGACAGGATCTGCAGGCCGACGCCGTCGCCGAACTCGTCGACCGTCTCCAGCAATTCAGGCACCTCGAGCCCGAATCCTTCCTGTGCCGCGCGCATGCCGGCCTGCTCGTATTCCTTGCCGCCGGTATCGGCGGCGAGCGAATAGCTCACATGGTGGCCGCCGCAGTCGCTCACTACGATGCCGCCCTTCTGCGAGAGGCGGTTGAGGCGGAAGGTGGTGAAGAAGGTGTGCAACAGGCTGGCGTGGTAGGTGTCCTTGACGTTCTCCACGTAGAGCTTCCAGTTGCTCGGCAAAGTCTGGCTGTAGCCGCCGAGCAGCTTGACCGGCGCGCGCATCACGCGGCGGATGCGGCGCACGATCTCCGTCCCGAGATATTGCTCGAGCGGCGGCGTCTCCCGCGCGAGCGTGCCGAACACGAGGCCGCAAAGCGTCGTCAGGCGCAGCTTGCGCGGCCCGTGCGCCTCCGGGCGACACTCGGCCGGCATGCCGCCCTTGCCGCCCAATCCCTTGCGGAAGGCGACGCCGGTGAGGTTGCCGGCGAGATCGTAGCTCCAGTTGTGATAGACGCAGATGATGTCGCGCGCCTCGCCGCGCTCCTCGAGCACCAGCAGCGATCCGCGATGGGCGCAGCGGTTCTCGAAGGCGTTGAGGGCGCCGTCGCGGTCGCGGGTCACCACCACCGGCATCTCGCCGAGGCTCGAGCGGCGATAGCTGCCGGGCTCCGGCAGCTCGGCCTCGAGGCAGAGGAAGCTCCAGGTCGCGCCGCGAAAGATGCGCGCCTGCTCCTCGTCGTAGAGGTCGCGATCGGCATAGACCCAATACGGCACTCGCGTCAGCCCTTCCGCGGGCCAATGTCGTGCGGCGGCTGCGATGGTCATGGCGTCAATCGAGCTTCACGTTGGCGGCCTTGATGACCTTGTGCCAGCGCTCGACCTCTTCGCGCATAAAGGCGGCGGTGGCCTGCGGCGTGCCGCCGATCGGCTCGGCCGAGAGCTGCGCCAGGCGTGCGATGATATCGGGCTGCCGCAGCGCCTCGTTGACGTCGGCGTTGATCTTGTCGATCACCGCAGGCGGCGTCTTCGGCGGCGCCACGATTGCGAACCACGCCGCCGAATTCGAAGCCGGGCAGCGTCTCCGCGATCGTCGGCACGTCGGGGAGCGCTGCCATGCGCTTCGGCGTCGCCACGGCCAGGAGCTTGAGCTTGCCGCCTTTCACCAGCGCGAGCGAGACGCCGAGATTGTCAAACATGAGATCGACGCTGCCGGCGACGAGATCGTTCAGCGCCGGCGCCGAACCGCGATAGGGCACCGTCTGGAATTTGACCCCCGCCATCATCTGGAACATCTCGGAGGTGAGATGCGAGGTGGTGCCGTTGCCCTGGGTGGCGGAGGTGAGCTTGCCGGGATTGGCCTTGGCGTAGGCGATGAGCTCGGCGACGCTGTTGACGGAGAGCTTGGGATTGACCACGAGCGCGTTCGGCACCCGCCCCATGATGATGATAGGCACGAAGGCGGTGGGGTCGAAGCCGAGCTTGGGATAAAGGTTCTGGTTGATCACGAGCGGAGGCGGCGGCGCGGAGAGCAACGTGTAGCCGTCGGGATCGGCCTTGGCCACCGTCTCGGCGCCGATATTGCCGGCGGCGCCGGTGCGGTTCTCGATGACGACCGGCTGGCCCCATTTCTTCGACAGCCAATCGGCGAACACGCGCGGCATCACGTCGGCGGTGCCGCCGGCGGGAAACGGCACGACGATCTTCACCGGATGCGCGGGATAGTCCTGCGCCCCGACGCCGGACGGCGCCGCGAGCGCGGCGGCGAGAGCGACGCTCGCGCCGATGAGGCAGCGCCCGAAATGGCGCAACCAACCGCCGATACCACCGAGAACCATTGCGCGTCTCCTCATGCCGACGTTTTCTGATTATTCAACGACGATCTTGGCGGCCTCGACCACCGGACCCCATGTCTCCAGGCTTTGCTGGATCATGTCGCGCATCTGCTCGGGGGTGCTGCCGAGCGGCTCTGCTCCGAGCGTCAGGATGCGCGCCTTCAGATCGGCCTGTCGGAACCCCTGCCCGATCGCATCCGACACCTTGCGCGCGATCTCCTTCGGCGTGCCGGGAGGCGCGGCGACGGCCATCCAGGTATCGACATAGACGCCGGGGATCGCCTCCGCGATGGTCGCGACCTTGGGATAGTCCTTGAGCCGTGCGCGGCCACCCGTGCCAAGCAGCTTGAGCTTTCCAGCATCGATGTTCTGCTTGTTGGCGAGCAAGTAGTCGGGAACGATGTCGATGTTGCCCGCCAGCAGATCGTTGATGGCGGGCGCGCTGCCGCGATAGGGAATCTCCGTCATACGGAAATTGCCCTTGAGCATCATGAGCTCGCCGAGCAGGTGGCCGGTATTGCCTTTGCCCTGGTGGCCGTAATTGACCTTGCCGGGATTGGCGCGCGCATAGGCGACGAACTCCGCCAGGTTGTTGGCCGGCAGCCCGGAGCGGCCGAGCACGACCAACGGATAGGTCGCGAGCACGCTCACGGGCACCATCGCGCGCGTGTCGAACGAAGCCTTCGCGAATACGAGATGGGTGATGCTGAAGGTGAGCTGCGGCGCGCACAGCAGCGTGTAGCCGTCGGGCGGCGATCGCAGCACGGCCTCGGTGCCGACCCGTCCACCGGCGCCGCCGGGACGATTCTCGACCACCACCTGCTGGCCGAGGGCGGCGCCCGCCTTGTCCGCGGCGAAGCGGCAGAGCAGATCGGCGGTTCCGCCGGCCGGCAACGGCACCACCATGGTGATGGGTCGGCTCGGGAAGTCGCCCTGCGCAACCGCCGCTGGGATCCCCGACGTGGCCACGACCGCGCCGGCGATGATGACAATTGCGATCATGCGAACCATGCGTTTCCTCACAGCTGGAATTCCATCCGCGCGCCACGTTCACTTCCGGCGACCAGCGCGGGAGGTTGCCGACGAAGGTCTCCCCCAATTCAGGACATAACGCTGCTCGACACCCGATATGGTGCCCTGCGCGCCGGTTTGTTGCACCCAAGCCCGGCGCCGGGCAAGCATGCAACCGTCGCGGCGACGGCGGGAAGCGCACCAATCGGTCGCATTGCGTTCCTCCGCCTATTCGTCAGGTTGTGCGTGAACAGGGCGGCGAGCCGGCAGCGGCGAACACAATAATAACACGATCGTGAGGCGGGTGTGGCGCGGCGTTTATGTCGGCGGCAAGGATGCCGGGGCACCCTCTTCTGCCGCCCCGCGCCTTCTGCTAACCATCCCGCTTCGTGAGCGAGTTGAGCGATCACGCCATCCCTGACGAAGATAAAGGCATAGCGGCCACAACCGGGCGCCCACGATCGATGAGGGCGCCAGGAGCCAAACCACGAGGGGTCCCCATGACCAGCCAAACAATTCGCGCCGTCATGCTGGCGACGGCGTTCGCAGTCACCACTTTCGCCGTTTCGACTGCGGATGCGGCTTCGTTCGACGGCCCATGGAGCGTGCTCGTCATCACGAAGAGCGGAGCCTGCGACCAGTCCTACCGCTATGGCTTGATAATTCGCGGCGGCACCGTCTCCTATTTGGGCGGCGGCGCGGTCAGCGTGTCGGGACGCGTATCGAAGTCGGGCCACGTGAGCGTCAGCGTCTCGTCCGCCGGGCAGAATGCGGTCGGTTCGGGACGCCTCGGGAACGGCCGCGGCAGCGGGACATGGCGCGGCCAGGGTGCGTCGGGAAGCTGCTCGGGCACCTGGAGCGCCACCCAAGGATGACCGCAGCATGACGAGAACGTGACTAGCGGGCAACGCGGCGATGGCTGCCGCTCCGCGAATGCGTAGTGGAAGCTTTTTGCCCGCAACCGGGCTGCTCATGCTCCTCGCTGGCGCGCTTGAACTGGGCGGCGGGCAGGCGCCCCAGAAATGCTAAAATCCTGTCGGAATGCCGCGCGTCGCAGTCGGAGAGCAACTTTGCACACGCCGCGCATTTGTATCGCCCTTGCCGTCGGGCTCATGCTTTGCATGCTCCCGCCGTGGCCCTCGTCGATCGAACCGGCATCCGCACAGACGACGCTGGCGCAGGCCAACAAGAGGAAGGCGGTCAGAAAAAGCCCCGCGCCGAAGCCGCAGCCGAAGGAGCGGCACGAGCGTACCCCCTTCACGGCCGCGGAGGATGCCGCCGCCGTCGTTCCCGGCGTCCCGGACGCGCGGGTGTGGGGGGATTCGGAGACGAACTTCGCTCGGTTGCTGCCGCAGGTGAAGGGACCGTGGCTGGCGATTTCCGGCGGCGGCTCCGACGGCGCCTACGGCGCCGGCGTGCTCACCGGCTGGACCCAATCAGGCACGCGGCCCGACTTCGCCGCGGTGACGGGGGTCAGCATCGGCGCGTTGATTGCGCCATTCGCTTTCCTCGGCCCCCGCTACGACGAGGAGGTGCACAAGAATTTCACCACCATCGGGGCGGCGGACATCTTCGAGGACCGCGTCACGCGCGACAGCCTGTTCGACTACTGGCCGCTCAAGCGTCTGATCGAGCAGCGTGTGACCGCGAAGCTGCTCGCGGAGATCGCCGTCGAGCACGCGCGTGGCCGGCGCCTGTTCGTGGCGACGACCAACCTCGACGCCGGCCGCCGCGTGATCTGGAACATGGGCGCGATCGCCGCGCGCGGCGACGAGGCCGCGCTCAAGCTGTTTCGCGACGTCCTGCTCGCGTCCTCGAGCATTCCCGGGTTCTTCTCCCCCGTCCTGATCGAGGTGGAGGCCAACGGCAAGAAATTCCAGGAAATGCACAGCGACGGCACGATCACCGCGCCGTTCTTCGCCATGCCGGAAGGGATGCTGTCCGCGACCGCCACCGGGCGCCCGCCGCTGAGCGACCTCTACGTGCTTGTGAACTCGAAGCTGGGCCCAGAATTCAAGGAGACCGATCGCAGCGTCCCGGGCGTCCTCGGCCGCTCCATTGCGGTCGCGCTCACGGCGGCGCTGCGCGTGGAAATCATGCTGGTCTATGCCGGCGCCCAGCGCCACGGCATCAGCCTGCACATCGCCCGCGTCGACGAGACGTTCGATTACCCGAGCCGCGGTCCGTTCGACGGAAAGTACATGCAGGCGCTCTACGAATTCGGCGTCGCCGCAGGCAAGAAGGGCACCGCCTTCGACGCCGCGCTGCCCGAGCTTTCGATGCGCGGACCGGGCAAGCAGTAGCGGCGGACATTGGCGGCGGCCGGCGGTAACGCGGCGGACATTTTGAGGCCATCACGGGGCTGTTGCGCGTCTCGGCGCGGAACGTTCCCCCTGCCGGGGACGTTGCCATCACGTGCCTGCGCCTGCGGAGGAGCTTGCCTTGCGCCTTCCGACCTTGATCGCCGCCCTGCTCGCGAGCGCCGTCAGCGCCACTGGCGCCACGGCGCAGACGGCGGCGCCCGCGCCGCCCGAGCAAGGCGCCGCCTGTCCACCCGGCGTCACAGGCGAGCCGCCCACGGTCGGCGGCGGCAGTTCCGAGCCGCTGAGCGACAAGCTCGCTCAATCAAGAGGCGTCATCTGCCCACCATCCGGCGTCGATCGTGAAATGCAGATCGCGCCGCCCGGGGGCGGCCGGCTCAAGGTCATCCCGCCCCCGGGAACACCCGGCGGCGATCCGAGCGTGCAGCCGAAATAACCGGCACCGTCGACGTGCCGCGCTCGTTATGCCGATGCGCGCGGCGGATTATTTTTGGGCGTTGCTCGACCAGCCTCCCAGGCCCGAGCTCGGCGCGGTGATACGGACCGCGAAGACCCACGCCGCCCAGAACATCGCGAAGTAGAGCGCAATGAAAGTCAGAAGACCGATGTAAGGGGTGGTATAGCGTTCGACCAGCAAGCCGATCCCCACGGCGATCGCCTCGCCGACCACCACGCTCGAAATGAATACGACCAGCAGGACCATGGCCCAGCCCCCTTAGGCGGTGACTCCATGGCCGTGAGCCTTGGCAACCTCCGCCGAAGGATCAATCGGCGCGATGTCGCTGCGCCGTGTTGTCGCAGGCGGGCCCTCGCCCCAGCGGGACGGCGGCGGCGAATCCGCCATCCGGCACGCAGCCAACTTCGCGGAACGGGCTGCGTGCCGGGTCGGTCGAGCCTCCTTCGGAAAAAGCCGTCATGTGTTTCCGAGGAACTAGCTTGCTGCCTTGAGATTGAGCTTGGATTCCGCAATGGCGGTGAGCTTTGCGTCCGCGGCCTTTTCCTCATCCAGATTCTTTTGCAGCACGCTCGCACAGTCGTTGCGGCCGAGCTGCTTCGCCCAGGCGATCAACGTTCCATAGCGGGTGATCTCGTAGTGCTCCACCGCCTGCGCCGCGGCGGCGAGCGCCGCGTTGAGCACCTGCTTGTCCTCGATCTCTGCGGCGACCTCGTCGGCTTCCTCGATGATGCCGTCGATCGCGGGGCAATCAACGCCGCTCGGCTCGGCGCCGTGCATCTGAAACACCTGCTCGAGGCGCTTCAGCTGCGTCTTGGTCTCGGTCAGGTGAGCCTGGAACGCCTGCTTGAGCTGCGGATCTGTCGCCTTCCCGATCATGTCCGGAAGCGCGCCGACGATCTGATTCTCGGCGTAGTAGATGTCGCGCAACGTGTGGACGAACAGGTCATTCATGGTTTTGATGTCTTTGGAAAAGAAGCCCATGGCTTCGCCCTTTCTCTCTGGTTTGTCTTTGCGCTCGCCGCTGCGCATGCGCCTGGGCCGCAGCGTCGCGCCCACCCCCTCGTTCACCACGGGCCAACGGCGGAACCCGACGCGCGGTTCCCCCCAACCGGGAACAAGGCAGGGGCCCGTGTGACGGCAATAGGAACTCGATCTCAATCGGTACCGGTGCCAGGCGATGATCGATCGGCAAGCGGTCCGGCAGACGGCGCGACCTCCTCGCGCTCGCGCTGTTCCACCGTGTTGATATCGATCTCCGATGTGAGGGTACGGTGCACCGGACATTTGTCGGCGATTTCCATGAGCCGCCGCCGCTGATCGGCATCGAGATCGCCGGAGAGCGTGATGACCCGCTCGATGCGGTCGATCATCCCTTCCCTGGTCTCGCAGTGCTCGCAATCGGCGGCGTGGATCTTGCGGTGAGCGAGTTCGACCGTCACCTCCTCGAGCGGCAGCGCCTTGCGCTCGGCGTAGAGACGAAGCGTCATCGCTGTGCAGGCTCCGAGCCCCGCGAGCACGAGATCGTACGGACCCGGGCCGCTGTCGAGACCGCCGACGTCGCGCGGCTCGTCGGCCAGGAACCGATGCCGGCCCGCGGTGACCTGCTGCTGAAAGCGGCCCCGCCGCGTCTCGCGCACGATGACGGCGCCGGGTTGCGCCGCTGCCTCGGCCGCGGGCTCCGGCACGTCGAGATAGCGCCCCGCCCAAGCGTGGATGACGTTGGCGACGTAAGCCGCGTCGCTGCGGCGGCTCAGCAGGTGATCGGCGCCGGCCAGCGAGACGAAGCTCTTCGGGTGCTTGGCCGCGGTGAAGATGCGGCTGGCATTATCGATGCCGACCACCTCGTCGGTCGGCGAGTGGAATATGAGCAGCGCCTTGTGCAGGCTGGCGATGCGTTGCAGGAGCTTGTGCTGCGCGAGATCGTCGACGAAGGAGCGGCCGATCCGAAACGGCCGTCCCGCCAATGCCACCTCGATCTCGCCCTTGGCGCCGATCTCGTCCAGACGCTCCTTGAAGAGGCCGGTGACATGGCCCGGATCGCAAGGCGCGCCGATCGTCACCACCGCGCGCGCCTCCGCCACGGCGGCGGCGGCGGCGAGCACCGCGCTGCCGCCGAGGCTGTGGCCGATGAGGATGGCGGGGGCGCGCTTCGTCTGCCGCAGCGCATCGGCGGCGGCGACCAGATCGGCGACATTGGAGGAAAAGGTGGTGTTGGCGAACTCGCCTTCGCTCGAGCCGAGCCCGGTGAAGTCGAAGCGCAGCACGGCGATGTCGAGCGCGGTCAGCCCTTCGGCGATGCGCTTGGCCGCGTGCACGTCCTTGCCGCACGTGAAGCAATGGGCGAACAGCGCATAGGCGCGGGGCGCGCCGGGCGGCAGGTCGAGCAGCGCGGCGAGATTTTGTCCACTGGCGTTGGGGAAATCGAAGCGCTCAGCCGGCATGCTCACCTCCCTCGCCTTCGGCGCGGATCGGGCGCCGTGCGGATCACAGCGGGATTCACTCGCGCTGGCAACGAGACGCCGCGGCGGGGAACCGCGCGTTTTGGCTTTTCACGACATCCTCGCCGCGATTTGAACCAAGCACGGCTCTCTTGCGACTAAAGGTGTGGCGCTTGAAGGATCGACTGTATTCCCTGCCGTTTTGCCCAGAGGGGGCGGCGCCCGGCAGGAAAACAGGAAGGGGCTACCATGACTAATTCGCGGATTCTCGCCCGGTCACGGGGCGTGTTGGTGCTGGCCGCGCTGGCAGTTGCGGCGGCGGTTCCCGC
Organism: uncultured Alphaproteobacteria bacterium; assembly: GCA_963758945.1. Taxonomy (GTDB): domain Bacteria; phylum Pseudomonadota; class Alphaproteobacteria; order Rhizobiales; family Xanthobacteraceae; genus VAZQ01. Next base: position 116,371 of record CAVWXY010000011.1, read on the forward strand.
AGTGTCGCCGGCCGAAGCGGTACCTGGCTACGACGGCGTCTGGAGCGTCGTGATCATCACCAAGGAAGGCGTCTGCGATCCGTCCTACCGTTATCCCATCCGCATTAGGAACGGAAATCTGGGTAATGCGGGCACCGCGAGCGTCAGCATCAGCGGCAAGGTCGGTAAGAACGGCGCGGTTGTCGTCAATGTCAGCACCGGCGACAAGACCGCCACCGGCACTGGGCGCCTCGGCGGCACCAGCGGCGCCGGCTCCTGGAGCGGCGGCAACGGCGCCTGCTCCGGCGTGTGGCAGGCCGAGCGCCGCGGCTGAGCCTGAATCGGCGGGCTGTGCGCAGCCTGCCCCTGATCCGGTGATGCCCGGGCGCGGCCCGGGCGTTGCCATTTGGAAGGCGCCGACCTGATCGGGAATGCAGACGCCCAGGCGAGAACCAACCTCCTCTCCGCTGCCGCGGGGCCTGATATTCACCACCGCCCTGATCTGCGGCGTGCTGGCCGCCCTGGCGTTGCAGATCTATTTGAGCGGCGCCGGCTTTGACCTTGCAGGTTTGTGGCAAAGCCTGTTTTCCGGCGGGGCGGGGCAGCTGCGCACGACCGGACCGTGGTGGGCCGTCGCCGGGCTGGCCCTCGTCACCGGTGGGGCGGTTGCCGCGGCGTTGACCCGCCTAACCCTTCCCTGGCGGCGCTTTCGCCTGTTTCGTTGGGTCGCCGGCGCGCTCATCGTGTTGCTGCTCGCGCATGTCGGGCATTCCGCCGCCGCCCCGCCAGGGGTCAGCGCCGGGATGAACGTAGGGGTCGGGCTGGCCGCGTTGGGAACCGCCGCGCTTTTTGCCGCGCTCGGGGCCCATCTCGCGCTGCGACGCTGATCCTCGCGGCACCGCGCCATTTCTTACAACCGTATTGACGCTTATAACCGTCTGTACACGCTTAGATTGCCGAAAGTTCAAACAAAATGCGCCTTGCGGCTTCGAACCTTGTTGCGGTTCCGGGCGACTAACAGTCACGCGGTGGTGCGTCTCGGACGCACGGGTGGGGCCCTGTGCGCGACCAACCCGGAGAATTTGATGACGTCGTTTGCCGAGTGCGCACCGGCCGGAGCGGAGGGGAGCAAGCGGAGCGGTCCCTCCCCGTTGGTGACGGCGCTGCTCACGGCGCTCACGCCCGGGCTCGGCCACATTTATCTCGGTCAGGCGCGGCGCGGCATTACCCTGTTCGTCCTCGTCATGATCGCGGACACGCTGCTGATGTTCGCCATGATGGGCGTGCTCGCGCGCTTCTGGATGTTCGCCGTCAGCCTCGGGCTGCTGCTCGGACTGTGGCTGTACATCATGGTGGATGCGATCCAGCGCGCTTACCGGATGCGGGATTACCCGCATGAAGGCTACAATCGCTGGACGACCTACGCCGGCGCTTTCGTCCTTGCCTGCATCATCTTCGCCGGCCCCTGCATTTACGCCGTCCACGCCAATTCGTCCGGCCAACTGCTGGTGATGAACGCCATCGCGCCGAGCATGGAGCCGACGCTGCGGGTGGGCGAATATTTTCTGGCCGACGCAACCTACTACCGCAGCCGCGCCCCCAGCCGCGGCGACGTTGCGGTCTACCTGCATCCGAAGCAAACGCACCTCTACTACATCAAGCGCATCATCGCCGTGGAGGGCGACCGCATCGCCATCAAGGGCGGTCGCGCCGTCGTCAATGGGATGATGGTGGAGGAGCCCTACGTCGAGGCCGGGCCAGCGGACGCGCGCTTCGCCAATGTGGCGGAAATCCGCGTGCCGGCGGGGCACGTTTACGTGCTCGGCGACAACCGCGCCAACAGCGTCGACAGTCGCGATACGGTCGCGCATGGGACGGTTCCGGTAGCCAATCTGATCGGACGGGTCACCGATATCGCAATCTCGCGCCACTTGCCGCGCATCGGCCGCTGGGTCGGAACGCCCAGCAATCTCTGATCCCCGCAAGCCAAGCCGTCCAGACCGAATCTGCTACCGCACCAGCTCCCGCATCGCGCGGTCGAGGCCGTCGAGCGTGAGCGGATACATGCGCCCGCCCATGAGCTGGCGCAGCATGCGGATCGACGGGGTCAGGTCCCACTCCTTCTCCGCCACCGGATTGAGCCAGACGCAGGACGGATAAGTATGCAGGACGCGCTCCATCCAAATGGCACCGGGCTCCTCGTTGTAGTGCTCGACCGAGCCGCCGGGCGCCGCGATCTCGTAAGGCGACATCGCGGCGTCGCCGACGAAGATCGCCTTGTAGTCGTGCGGATAGGTGTGCAGCACGTCCCAGGTCGGCGTGGTGTGGTCGAAGCGCCGCCGGTTTTCCCTCCACACCTTCTCGTACAGGCAGTTGTGGAAGTAGAAATGCTCCATGTGCTTGAACTCGCTGCGCGCGGCAGAGAACAGCTCCTCGGTCGCCTTGATGTGCCAGTCCATCGAGCCGCCGACGTCGAAGAACAGCAGCACCTTCACGGCGTTGTGCCGCTCCGGCCGCATCAGGATGTCGAGATAGCCCTTGTGCGCCGTGCCCTTGATCGTGCCGTCGAGGTCGAGCTCCTCGGGTGCGCCGGCGCGGGCGAACTTGCGCAGACGGCGCAACGCGAGCTTGATGTTGCGGGTGCCGAGCTCGACCGCGTCGTCCAGGTCCTTGAACTCGCGCTTGTCCCAGACCTTGACGGCGCGGAAATTGCGGTTCTCGTCCTGGCCGATGCGCACCCCTTCGGGGTTGTAGCCGAAAGCGCCGAACGGCGAGGTGCCGGCCGTGCCGATCCATTTGTTGCCGCCCTGGTGGCGGCCCTTCTGCTCCTTCATGCGCTGGCGCAGGGTCTCGAGGAGCTTGTCGAGGCCGCCCATGGCCTCGATCTGCTTTCTCTCCTCGTCGGTCAGGTATTTCTCCGCGAGCTTCTTGAGCCACTCGGCCGGAATTTCGGCGGCGAGTGCCTCGCTCATGAGCTCCAGGCCCTTGAACACGTGGCCGAAGACGCGATCGAACTTGTCGAGGTTGCGCTCGTCCTTGATCAGCGCCGCGCGCGAGAGATAGTAGAAGTCCTCCACCCGCCGGCCCGCGAGGTCCTTCTCCATCGCCTCCATCAGCGTGAGGTATTCGCGCAGCGTCACCGGCACGCCGGCCGCCTTGAGCTCATGGAAGAAAGCGACGAACATGGCGCAAGCTTGCGCCATCGTGCCGAGGGGTCAAGGCCGGATCAGCGCGTTCAGGCTTGGGGGAGCGGTCGATCATGACACGGTCGAGGTGGCCGATGAACTGCCGCGCGCTCGCCTCCCACGCGCGCGTGAGCGCGAACGCCCGGCAGGACTTGCGCGATACGTGTAGCGCCCCCATGCAGGCCGTGCGCAGGTCCTCGTGCAGCACGCCGACCGGATCGCCCCCGATCACGTCGCGTGGACCGGTCACCGGATAGGCCGCAACCGGCACGCCGCACGCCAGCGCCTCGAGCTGGACGACCCCGAACGTGTCGGTCCTGCTCGGAAACACGAACACGTCGGAGCCCGCGAGATACGCGGGCAGCACCTTCTCGTCCAGCAGGCCCAGGAACTTGGCATCGGGAAAGCGGCGCCGCAGCTCGGCCTCCTGCGGACCTTGCCCGATGACGATCTTGGAGCCCGGCAGGTCGAGCGAAAGGAAGGCTTCCAGGTTCTTCTCGACCGCGATCCGGCCGACGCACGCGAATATGGGGCGCGGCAGACCGAGATCGATCGCGCGCTCGGGCCTGAACAGCTCGGTATCGACACCGCGCGTCCACATGCCGAGATTTTCGAACCCGCGTTGCCTCAGTTCGGCCGTCAGCGACGGCGTGGAGACCATCGTGACGGTGGCCGCGGCATGAAAGCGGCGCAGCAGGGCGTAGGTCCAGACTTCGGGGATGGCGAAGCGCACCGCGATATACTCTGGAAACCGCGTCGTATAGCTCGTGGTGAAGGGCAAGCCGCGCCGCAGGCAATAGCGGCGCACCAGATAGCCGATGGTCCCTTCGGTCGCGATGTGGATCGCATCGGGCTCTGCTTGCTCGATGCGGCGCGCAATCTCGCGCGGACCGGGAAGCGCACAACGCAGGCCCGGATAAGACGGCACCGGCAGGGAGGGAAAGCCCTCCGGCGTGAGGAACGTGACGTCGACGCCAAGGCGGCGCGCGCTCGCTGCGAGCGACGTCAAGGTGCGCACCACGCCGTTGACCTGGGGATGCCAAGCGTCCGTTGCGATGAGAACATGCATCAGACGACCCGCGCCTCGCCGCTAGGCCGGCCGCTCCTGCGCGGGCGCGGGCCGAGACGGATCTGCGAAGAAAAAAGCGCCGGAAGGCTGCTCCGGGGCCTGGGCAACCCGGGCCGATCGCGCCGGCTGCCGGTTCGTTGGACGAATCGCATGACGCAAGCATCGCCACGTCATGTCTCAGCCGTATGACGACTGCGCCGTGCCGATCTCGCTGACGCGTGCCGCGGCCCGCAACGGCCGACGCCTCCGCCCTAGGCCCTGAGCCGGCTGGTCGCAGGCGCTGTAACACGGCTGTTGCAACGAGATGGGAGCTTGCCCTCGCGAATCGCGGAGCCCCTTGGAAGAGCTCATCACAGGATGCACATGCTGAACGCGATGAGCGCCGTGACGCGCGTCGTCGACGCGAAGGTCGGTTGGAACCGAATCGCGCTCGCCGCCAGCCTGATCATCATCGCCGTAGCCTCGGTGACGCTGGTCCGCCTGTTGCGCGACATCGAGCTCGCCAAGGTGATCGCCGCGCTGGAGGCTACTCCGCCGCGCAAGGTCCTGCTTGCCGGCGTGTTGGTGGCGGCGGGCTACATTTCGCTGACCTTCTACGACTTCTTCGCGCTGCGCACGATCGGGCGCCGCAACGTGCCGTACCGGGTCGCTGCGCTCGCCAGCTTCACCAGCTATTCGATCGGGCACAATCTCGGCGCTACCGTCTTCACGGGCGGGATCGTGCGGCTACGCATCTACTCCCCGTGGGGGCTTGGCGTGATCGATATCGCCAAGATCGCCTTCGTCACCGGGCTGACCTTCTGGCTCGGCAATGCGTTCATCCTCGGCCTGAGCATGGCCTGCGCGCCGGAGGCAGCCAGCGCGGTCAACCAATTGCCGCCGTCGCTCAATCGCACCATCGCGCTCATGGGCCTGGCGAGCATTATCGGATACTTGCTCTGGCTCTTGCCCGCCCCGCGCGTCCTCGGTTCGAACGAATGGGAGCTGACACTTCCGAATGCGGCGCTCACGTTCGTTCAGATCGGAATCGGAGTCCTGGATCTGACCATCGGCGCGCTCGCCATGTACGTGCTGCTGCCGGGATCGCCGTCGATCGACTTCCTTGCCTTGCTGGTCGCGTACGTGCTCGCGACGCTGCTCGGCTTCCTCAGCCACGCGCCCGGCAGCCTCGGGGTGTTCGATGCGGCCATGCTGGTCGGGCTCTCGCAATTCGACAAGAACGAGCTCATCGCGTCGCTGCTCATTTTTCGCGTGCTCTACTTCATTCTGCCGTTCTTGGCCGCCCTGTGCATCCTCGGCCTGCGCGAGCTGTGGGGCGCCCTGACAAAGCGGAACGGCTCGCAACCGTCGTCCTGAGACCGGGTGCCTTTGCGCCGGCTCGCGCCTTGGCGCAGCCGAGCGCCGCGGCTGCAATGCCGGTGCGTCGGTGCGCTGGCAGGCGGCGCCCAAACGTGCTTCGCTGCCGGCAAAAGACGGGAGGAGTTCGCCCGCCAGCCGGCGCCGCGCTTGGCTAATGTCGTACGCCCGAGAAATCGCGGGCGACCTTGCACGCGGCGACGCGGATATTGCGCGTGGTCGCCGGGGTGTTGCGGCTCCTTCCGACGAACCGGGGCTCGCCGGCAGTGATGACCGCGCCCACTGCCGCGATGTCGCCGTTGCGGATCGCGGCCAGCGCGCTCGCCTGGGTTCCGCCGTCCGGCGCATCGATGAGCACGACGTCCGCCGTCTTGCCGGCGGCGAGCAGACCCGAATCGAGCCCATATACCCGCGCGTTGCTGCCGGTCGCCGCGGCGATGGCGAGTTCCGGCGGGACTTCGGCGAGGCTCGCGAGGTGAGAGATGGTGTAGAGCATGCCGAGCGGCATGACCCCGCTGCCCGTCGGCGTGTCGGTCGCCACGATCAGGCGATCGAACGCGTTGTGGTGCCGGGCGAGCCGCGCGCACATGAGGGTCGTGCGCAGGTTTCCCGCCGTGCAGACCTGCAGCGCCATGTCGCCTTCGACGATGATCCGTTCGAAATCCGCGTCGGGCATGGCGGTCGGCCCGCCGTTCACGTGGAACGACACGTGCGGCTTCATCGCCAGCAGATGATCGCCGGTGATCGCGCCCGAGCCGGGAATGGACGACCCGCCGGTATGGCAGGTCGTGACCATTCCATGCGCGCGCGCAGCGGCGACGAGCGGCGTGTACTCGAAGGCGGTCTTGAAAGCGCCGAAGCCGGCCTTCGCCAGCCATACCCCCTTCTTCGCGATCTCGCCCAGGTCGTTGCCGCTGAGCGTCGGCTCGAGAATGACCGAGCCGGCGTAAACCCGCATTCCGCCCGGCCGGTAGTGCTCGAAGCACTTGTGTGCGGCGACGGCGAGCGCCTTCACCCCTTCGGCATCGCGCGGGCGGCCGGGGACATGGACTTCCGACGCGCTGATCGCGGTGGTCACCCCGCCGTGCAGGTAGCTTTCGAGATAGCCCACGGTCTGCTGCCGCGGCGTGAAATCGCCGAACGTGATGTGGACGTGCGAATCGATCAGCCCCGGTATCGCGGTCGCGCCGTCGGCGTCGATCACGACCTCGCAGGCTTCCACGTCCCGCGCGCTCGCACTGCCGACCGTGACGATGCGGTCGCCGTCGGTGATGATCGTATCGCCGCCGGCGAGCGGTGCGCTCAGATCGCCCGAGACGATGGTGCCGATGTTGACGAGCGCGACGCGCATGGTTCCTCCGCGGGGCTGCGAGCGCGGCAGATTAGCACTATTGCTTCGCGCTGCTGATCACCTCCGCCGGCCTCGTGCTCGCAGGCAATCGGCCGACCCGTGATGGGATAGTACCGCTCGGGACCGGCGTTGATCTTGATCCAGGGCGGCGGCAGCGGCAGCTCACGGGGCAGTCACGACTTCTTCTCGCGGAATGCCGCGCTCGACAGCGATCTTGCGCTCGAGGGCGAGCCGCGCATGGATGCGCGCACCGTCCGAGTTGACGTTGACGAGCGGACGGTCGCCGAGCTTGCGCAGAGTGGCATACTGGTGCTCCAGCACAAGGTCGTCTTCCCGAAAGGCCGCATCCATCGCCGTGAACAGGGCGTCGGTCGCCTCGGGTTCGTTCTGCCTATAACCGTTCGCCGCCGACCAGAAGAACCAGCAGGTGTGCTCGGTCTCGGGCGTGATGCCGTAGAAGATCCGCAGGCCGAAACCGCCCTCGCGCTTGCCCTGATCGTAGGCGCCCATGCCGACGTCGAGCGCACCGGTGAATTGCAGGATGCATGACGGCGCCACGTATTCGAACTCCTGCCAGCGGTCGACGCGGCCCTTGAAGCTCACCGCCTGGGAATAGATGCCCGGGGGGATGCAGTTGAGCATCCAACGCGTGAACTTCACGCCGTCCGGCATCGGCGTGATGTCCATCGCCGCGCGGGCATAGGCGTCGGCGTCGCTCGCCAAAGTCGACTTGTGGACGTAGGCGGCATGCGTCTGATCGAGCAAATTGTCAGACACCATCAGATAGTTGCACGGCAGCCGCTCGCTCTTGCACTTGTACGGCCACGTCGTATGGAAGGGATAGGCCACGATCGCGTCCGGCGCCGCCTTCTCCGGATCGCCCATCCAGATCCAGACGAGATCGTCCCTCTCCGCGATCGGGAAGCTGCGGACCTTCGCCTTCGCCGGAATGTGCGGCTGGTTGGGAATCTCCACGCAGCGGCCCGACCGGTCAAACACCATTCCGTGATATTCGCAGCGGATGTCGTTGCCGATCACCTCGCCGAGCGAGAGCGGCATCCCGCGATGGCAGCAGCGATCTTCCAGCGCCACGGGCTGCCCGTTCTGCGCCCGATAGAGCACCACGGGCTCGTCCAGGAACGTGCGCGCGATCGGCTTTGAGGTGAGTTCGTTCGACCAGCCTACGACATACCAAGCGTTTTGGAGATACATCGGCGTCCCCACGATCGAAAACGGTCCAAGTATAGATCATTCCAGGGATCGAGCAAACAACAATTGCTTTTAAAGATGGCTTGGTTGCGAAGCTGTTTCGGACGGAGGCGGTTCGCCGGTGGGGCCGAGCGTACCACCTGCCGAGGAGGCGGGCGGATGCCGTGCCGATGGGAATGGATTCCACCGTTCGCCACCGTGAGAATGGCGGCGACATCGGCGCAGCTGTCGCGCGCGACCAACTCGCCCTCGATGGTCACTAGGTTTCGCTCCGGGCATAGCTAGTTTACGAAGCTTCTCAACCGGAAAACGGGTCCGGCGCCGACCCACCACAGCCTCGTTATTCGTCTGCGGCTGCCGATGGAACCGTCAGAAATCAGCTCTATGGGCGGCTTCGCAATTTAACTATTTGGCGGTGCGGAAAAATAGGGTACCAACGCGCATGCTCAATTCGATCAAAAAACAGGCAGCGGCGGCGAAGCCACGCAGCCGTCGTTCCGAAGCGCCCGCGCCGCTCACCATTTCCCGCCCCGAGCTTCTCATCGATGGGTCGGATCGTCATTTCCGACGCTTGGTGCACGGCCTGTTCGGATTTCTCGCGCGACACGAAGGCGTGCGCTCCGGCCACGCCGCCAGGATCGGTCTCGTCGGCATCGAATACACGGTGTTGATCTCGATCCGGCACCTCGGCGTCGAAGAGACCGACGTGAGCGTGAACCGCGTCGCCGAGCATCTCTTCCTCAGCGGGGCCTTCGTCACGACGGTCACGAACAAGCTCCTGAACCGGGGGCTCATCCACAAGCTTCCCGATCCCAACGATCGGCGGCGCGTGCGGCTGGAGGTCTCGGACAAGGGCAACGCGCTGCTCGCCGAGCTTGCTCCGGTGCAGCGGCAGGTCAACGATGTCCAGTTCGGCGGCCTGAGCACCGCGGAATTCCTGCACCTGCTCGACATGACCGAGCGGCTGATCGAGAGCAGCAATCAGGCCATTCGCCTGCAGTCCTATTTCGGCGTGCGTCCCGCCGCGGAGACACCGCGTCCGGTCGATCTCGTGGCAGTGCGCCCGCACAAGCCCGCGCGAGCGCGCTCGACCGCCAAGGGCGCAAGAGCGCGTTCGCGGTAGCGTCGGGCCCGTGATGCATGGGCCGCATATTCGCTCGGGCGGTGTGCGGAGCATCAACGCGCGCTTCCGCCTCTGCCGTGCCGGCGCGCCGCGGCGAACCACCCCCGCTGCGGTTCTTTCTTGCGGGCCGACGGCAGCCGCCGGAACGCCTGGAACCGCGCGCCGGCCGGCTCCCCGCTCTGTTGACGCGCCCGCCCGGGTAAGATATCATCTTTAACATAGTTGCTACCTTTGTTGGAGCGACCATCGATCATTCGAAGGCGTGCATGCGGCTGCATCCAGCGATGACTCGCGGCGAGCGGAAGGTCGTTCCCTTCCGCTCCGCCACCATGTCGACCCGCATCGTCGACCAGGTCCGTGACGCCCTGTTCGCCAAGGAGCTTCGCCCCGGCGATTTCCTCGGTACCGAAAAGGATCTGGCCGAGCGCTTCGGGGTCAGCCGTATCGTCGCTCGCGACGCGCTGCGAACGCTCGAGGCCCAGGGCGTGGTCGAGATCAAGGTCGGTTCGGGCGGCGGCGCGCGCATCGCTCGCGGCAACGCCCGCCTGTTCGCCGAGGCGTTGGCGGTGCAGCTCGATCTCGCCGGCGTGTCGGTCGGCGAAATCATGGATGCCCAGCGCGCCATCGAGTCCCTCGCCGCGGAGCTCGCCGCCGTCAATGCCACGGCCAAGGATCACGCGCGGTTGCGCGCGCTCATCGCCGATGCCGAGCGCAAGATCGACGACATCGCCGCCTATACGCGCGCCTCGCGGGAATTCCACCTCGCGGTCGCGGAGGCATCGCACAACCGCGTCCTGGTCGTGCAGCTCATTTCGCTCCAGCACGTCTCCTGGCCCACGCCGAATCCGACGCTGACGCCGAAAGTGGCGCGGCGCATTCTCGATGCCCACAAGGAATTGGCGGCGCTGATCGAAATGCGCGACGCCGCCGGCGCACGCCGGTTGATGGACGAGCACGTGCGCATGATCGGCGCGCGGCGCGTCGCCGAGGTTCGCGACAAGCGCCCGGCGGGCGTCGACTGCTGTTGAGCCGGGACAACGACCACCGCTACGACCAAGGAGAGCACCATGAGCAAGAAGAAATTCGTGATTGAGCCGCACTTCCGGCTGCAGGAGTGGGTCGCCGAGGAGAAGGGCTACTTCAAGGACGAAGGCCTGGACTACGTCTTCCAGGAGCTGATCCAATCTTCCGACGGCGCGCACCACTACAAGGGCGACAAGGTCGGCGCCATGCAATCGTTCGAACGCGGCCGGACCTCCGACGTGAGCTGTGCCTGCCACTGGACCGTCGGCGTCGCCGCCTCGAAGGGCAAGGGCAGGCTCTATGCCGACGTCTATTCAGTCGCGCCGTCGGGCGTGTTCGTTCCGCCGGATTCGCCGGTCAGGGCACCGGAGGATCTTGCCGGCGTCCCGATCGCCGTCGGCTATCAGTCGGGCAGCCATTATTCGACCATCCAGGCGCTCGAGCAGTACCTGCCGACCGACAAGATCAATCTGACCTTCGCCGATGGCATGCTGTTTCATCGCCTCGACCAACTGATGGATGGCAGGGCACGGGCGTCGGCCCTGTTCAGCGGCCCCTACTACTTCGCGGAACAGCTCGGCTTCCGCAAGATCATCGACACCACGTTCATGATTGCGACTATGGTGACCGGCGATCCAGAGCCGGACGATCTGCGCAAGTTCTTCCGCGCTCTCAGGCGCGCACAACGCGACATCGACCTGCGGCCCGATCTCTATACCCACTACTACAAGAATGAATTCCCTGCGCGCTATCACGCCATGATGGACACGCGCCGCTGGGGCCCAGGCGAGCGCCTCGTGTTCGAGCCCTATACCAAGGAGGTCTACGACGAGACCTTCAAATGGATCGCCGATCACGGCATTTTCGCCGACAGCGGCATGGGCTCCGGCGACTATCGCGAAGCGGTCATCAGCACCGCGCAGTAGCCCGGCGGCCTCAGGCGCGCGCGGAGAGCGCGGCGGACGGCTCGCTCCTGCGACCGAAGGGGCGATCGGCGGTCTGCGCTTTCTGCGCAAGCTTCAGCCATCGCAGGCCCAAATTCCGACGCTCCGCTGCGATCTCGGGTGAGCTCGCCAGCCGGGCGCGCCGCGCGCATTCGGCGGCCTGCTCCCGGCAATACCTGCCATACGACGACATAACACGCCCCTCTACGCTACGAACCCTGTCGACTTTTTCATCCCCGCGCATGCGCCATCACGACTATTTATGCCATGGCGCGATCAATCAAGGAGATGATCGCTCACATCCGGATTCCGTAGTCGACTGTTGTATTGTGATCACAAATTCGAGCTGGGCGCGGCCTGTGTTGCATAGGCATTGCCAGGAACGCATGGTAAATTGAAACCTTTCGTGGCCTCGCGCCGCCGGAGCCGCTCGGGTAAGGCCCGATGACCGCAGCGACCTAACCGCGTCAAACGATATGAGACCCGGCAGCCCCTAGAGCATTGCAAGAAAGCCCGAGATGAACCCATTCGACGATGCCGCGTATACCATGGCGGCCGTGAGCGCCACGGTTGCGCTTTATCGCGCTGTCGTCAAAAAAGGCCTGTTGACCCGCGACGAAGCGGTACGGGCCATTCTCGATGAAGCGGTGTCGCGGGCCATCCAGGCGGAGGCTCGGCAGCAGGACGATGCGACGACGGGCGATCTCAACCGCCAATGCGCGGAGATCCTGAAATTCATCGCGGAGAAGCTCTGATTTAGTGCCCCGATTCCCAAGTTCGCATCCGAGCGTGCTGCGAATGCTGACGAAGGTCGGAATCGGATCGCTGATTTATATTAGCCGCTCGCCAGCCGGACCAGGCCGCGTGGCCGGTCCCGCCCGGCTCATCGTCCAGGCGCAGGCTCATCCTCCAGGCGCAGGCCGATCAGGCGGTCGAGCGTCGCCTGATCCTTCAGCAAATCCCGCGAGCGCGCGCGGTGCACGATGCTGCCGCGCTCGAGCACGATCGCCTCGTCGGTCAGCGACAGGGCGACCTCGGCGTGCTGCTCGACCAGGATGAAGGCGGTGCCTTCGTCGGCGGTCATGTGTCGGATGGCCGCGGTCAATTCCTCGACGATGATCGGCGCCAGGCCCTCGAGCGGCTCGTCGAGCAGAAGCAGCGCCGGATTGGTCATCAGCGCCCGTGCGATCGCCAGCATTTGCTGCTCGCCGCCGGAGAGGTGGTTGCCTCGGCTGGTGCGCCGCTCGCGCAGCCGCGGAAACAACCGGTAGACCGCTTCGAGATCCCAGCGTCCCGGCCGTGCCGCGACCACGAGATTCTCCTCGACGCCGAGCGAGGGAAAGATTTCGCGCTCCTGCGCCACCCAGGCGAGCCCGCTGCGCGCGCGCCAGTGCGGCGCAAGCCGAGAGATGTCGCGGCCGCGCCAGGCGATGGTGCCGCGGCTGAGACGGGTCAACCCCATGATAGTGAGCAGCAGCGTGGTCTTGCCGACGCCGTTGCGCCCAAGCAGCGCCAGGCTTCCCCCGTTCGCGACGGCGAACGCGATATCGTCGAGCACGATGGCGTCGCCGTAGCCGGCACGCACGTCGTCGAGCGCGAGCAGCGCTTCAGCCATGACGCGCCCGGCCCAGATAGACCTCGCGCACGCGCGCGTCGGCGGCAATCTCCTTCGGCGTGCCCTCCATCAGGATCCGCCCTCCGACCATCACGATGATGCGGTTCGCGAAGCGAAACACCACATTCATGTCGTGCTCGATAAACAGCACCGCGATGTCTTGCGAAAGGTCAGCGATGACCGCGAACAGCTCGGCGCTCTCGCCCTGCGGCACGCCCGCGGCGGGCTCGTCGAGCAGCAGCACCTTCGGCCTGGTGGCGAGCGCAAGCGCGATCTCGAGGAGCCGCTGCTGGCCGTAGGCCAGCTCGTGGGTCGGCCGGTAGCAGCTCCCGGCGATCCGCAGCGACTGCAAGATCCCATAGGCCTCCTCGACCGCGTCGTCATAGGCCGGCAACTTGCGCCACCAGGTCCCCGCATAGCCCCGCCGTTCGCACACCGCGAGCGTTACCGCCTCGAGCGCGTTGAGATGGGGGAACAAGGTGTTGATCTGAAACGTGCGCACCAGGCCGCGCTTGACGCGCTGTTCGGGTCCTAGCGCCGTAATCTCGTCGGCGCCCAGCAGAATCCGGCCCTTGTCAGGCTTGAGCATGCCGGTGATCAGGTTGATCAGCGTCGTCTTGCCCGCGCCGTTCGGCCCGATCAGGGCGTAGCGCTCCCCGGGCGGGAGATCGAGTGCGATATCCCTGGCGACGACGAGCGAGCCGAAGCTCTTGTCCAAGCCGCGAGTCGACAACGCCGAGGTGCTCACGCCCTGCTCCGCTCGAGCAGCTTGAGCCGCGCCAGACCGCCGAGAATGCCGTTCGGCAGGAAGATCACCACGCCCACCAGCAGCGTTCCGATCCAGAAATACCAATATTGCGGATTGATGCCCGAGAACTGATCGCGCGCAACCATGTAGATGATCGCGCCGACGATGCCGCCGTAGAGCCGCCCCGCGCCGCCGAGAATCAGGATCACCAGCACGTCCGCCGAGCGCTGGAAGCTCAACGTTTCGAGCGAGACCGTCTCGGTCGTCTGCGCGAGCAGCGCGCCGGCGACGCCGGCCATCACAGCGGCGATGGTGTAGATCTTGCGGATATGCGCCGGGGTCGGCAGCCCCGATCGCGGGCATCCGCACCGCATTCTCGCGAATCCCCCGCAAGGCGAGCCCGAACGGCGAATTGATCAGCCGCCGCGCGATCAGGAAGGCCAGGAACAGGACGGCAAGCGAATAGCTGTAGGCCGCGGTGCCGTAGAGATCGAACTCGAAGACGCCGAAGAGCTTCCACATGCGTACGCCTTGCAGGCCGTCGGCGCCGCCGGTCAGCCAGCCGGCGCTGTTGGCCGCCTCCGCCAACAGCAAGCCCAGGCCGAGCGTGATCATGATCAGCGCGAGGTGGCGGAAGCGGGCAATGATGAAACTGGTGAGATAGCCGAGCAGGCCGGCGGCCGCCGCGGCGACCAGCAACCCGCTCAGCGGCTCGCCCCAGCCCCACTTCGCGATCAGGCCGGCGGTGTAGGAACCGAAGCCGAAATAGGCGGCGTGGCCGAGCGAGACGATCCCGGCATAACCGAGGATGAGATCGAGCGACAGCGCGAACAGCGCCGTGATGGCGATCTGGCTCGCCAGCAAGAGATAATTGGGCGCGAGCACGAAGGGCAGCAAGGTCGCCAGCCAGAACGCGATCTCGAGCGGGCGCCAGCGGATGCGGGCCTCGAGATAGCGCTGCGGTTCGGCGAGGGCCGACGGCGTCATCGCCTAGCGCCTTCCGAACAGGCCCGCCGGCCGCCACATCAAGAGTGCGACCATGACGAAGTAGATGAGGAACGCGCCGAGCTCGGGAAAGTAATATTTGCCGGCCATGTCGCTGATGCCGAGAACGCTCGCGGCGACGAAGGAGCCGGCAATCGAGCCGAGCCCGCCGACCGCCACCACGATCAGCACGTAGACGAGATAGGTGAAGGCGAATGCGTGGTCGAGCCCAACAACCTCGATCGCGAGCGCGCCGCCGAGGCCGGCGAGCCCGCCGCCGAGGGCGAAGGTGATGGCGAAGACGCGATCGACGTCGATGCCCAGGCCGCGCGCCATGCGCTGGTTGTCGACCGCGGCACGCACCTGCGCGCCGAAGCGGGTGAATTCCAGCGCCGCGACCAGCACCACCGTGACGGCGAGCGAGGTGGCGATCAGGAACAGCCGATATACGCCGAAACTCTGCCCCATGACCGAGACGGTGCCGCGCAGATAGGCCGGCACGTTCAGCGGCTGCTGGATCGTTCCGTAGATATAGGCCGCGACCGCCACCGAGATGAAGACGATGCCGATGGTCAGCAGGCACTGGTCGAGATCGCTGGCGCCGTAGAGCCGGCGGTAGAGCGTGCGCTCGAGCGCGACGCTCACCGCAGCCGCCGCCAGGAATGCCAGCGGCAGGCTGGCCAGGAACGGCCAGCCGAGCGCGTTGGTCAGCGTCACCGTGACGTAGCCGCCAAGCATGGCGAAGCTGCAATGCGCCAGGTTGACGAAATTCATCATCCCGAGCGTCACCGACAGCCCCACCGACAGGAGAAACAGCAGCATCCCGTAGGCGAAGCCGTCGAACAGAACGCCGAGCGCCGAGGCGATCATGCCGGGGCCCGCGCCATGGTCAGCATCAGCGATCGCCCTAGTTCTGCATCGCGGCCTTGAATGGATCCTTGACGTTCTCGATCTTGTCGAACTCGACGTTGACGAGCTGGCCGCCGACCTTCTCCACCCGCCGGATATAGACCGTCTGAATGACGTCGCGGGTCTCGGGATCGATCGCCATCGGGCCGCGCGGGCTTTCCCATTTCATTCCCTTGGCCGCAGTGATGAGGCTTTCCCCATCGGCCTTTCCACCGGTCTTCTTGAGCGCCTCGTAGATGAGGTGCATGCCGTCGTAGGCGCCGACCGAGAACATGTCCGGGTTGCGTCCGAAAGCCTCCTTGTAGCTCTTCACGAAGGCCGCATTCATCGCCGAGTCGTGGTTGTAGTCGTAATGGAAGGCGGTGATGATGCCGAGCCCGGCGTCACCCATGTTCTTCAGCGCGTCTTCCGACGTCAATTCACCCTGACCGAGCACTTTCGTCTTGCTAGGATCGACACCGCGCTCCGCCAGCGCCTTGCCGATTGCCGCCGGCTGCGGGCCACCGGGCGTCCAGATGTAGATCGCTTCCGCGTTGGCGTCCTTGGCGCGCTGCACGAAGGCGGAGAAATCCTGGTTCGCCACCGGATAGCGCGCCGAGCCGACGATCTCGCCGCCGGCTTGCTTGAAGCCTTTTTGGAACGCGGCCTCGCCGTCATGACCCGGCCCGAAATCCGAAACCATCGTATAGGCCTTGCGGATTCCGTTCTTGTACGCCCAGGTCCCCAGCGTCTGGTTCAACTGCGGGACCGTGAACGACGTGCGCACCATATATGGCGATTTTGTCGTAATGATCGCGGTCGCCGCATTCATGTTGACCATGAATTTCTTCGCCTGCGCCGACACGTCGCCGGCAGCGAGCGCATTCGGCGTGAGCGCGAAACCCGCTAGAATGTCCACGTTTTCGCGCACAATGAGCTCCTGCGCCAAGCGCTTTGCGATATCGGGCGCGATTCCGCCGGTATCCTTGCGGATGAGCTCGACCTTCTTGCCGGCGACCGTGTCGCCATGCTGCTTCATGTAGAGCTTGATCCCGTTGTCCATCTGGCTCGAGGGATCGGCAAACTGTCCGGAATAGGCCAGGATCACGCCGACCTTGATCGCCTGCTGGGCGTCCGCCGGGATGGCGGCAAGAACGGCTGCGGCAATACCGGCAAATGCGACGAGAGTTTTTGGCATTGCTATCCTCCCCTGGTGTCTTTGCGCCTGAGACCTACCACAGGTCCGAGACGGAAGGGACGGTTCATGCTGCCGCGCCCTTCCGCGCAGGTCCGCGCGTCCGTCCGCGCGGACGGAGGGATTTCGGTGCGCGCCGGCCGCCCTCGCGGGCGGCGGGGACCATGATCGCCGACTGGTTTTATTGGCCCGGTAGGACTAGCCGCCGCGCGCGCGAGTCGGGTCCTTCACGTTCTCGATCTTGTCGAACGGAACGTTGACAAGCTCGCCGCCGACCTTCTGCACGCGCCGGATATAGATCGTCTGCACGACGTCGCGGGTGTCGGCATCGATCGACATCGGGCCGCGCGGGCTGTCCCACTTCATCCCCTTGGCAGCGGCGATCAAGGCATCGCCGTCGGTCTTGCCGCCGGTCTTCTTGAGCGCCTCGTAGATGGCGTGCATGCCGTCATAGCCGCCGATCGAGAAGAAGTCCGGGTTACGCCCGTGCATTTCGTTGAACGCCTTGACGAACGCCACGTTCAGCGGCGCGTTGCTCTTGTAGTCGTAGTGCCATGCCGAGATGATACCGAGGCCGGCGTCGCCCATGCTCTTGAGCGCCTGCTCCGACGTGGTCTCGCCCGAGCCCAGGACCTTGGTCTTGGTGAGATCGATGCCGCGCTCCGCGAGAGCCTTCCCGAGAGCGGCCGGTTGCGCGCCTCCGGGGATGAAGATGTAGATGCACTCAGGATTGATGTCCTTGGCGCGCTGGACGAACGCCGAGAAATCTGGATTCGCCACCGGGAAGCGCACCGAACCGACGATCTCGCCGCCGGCCTCTTTGAAGGCGCGCTGGAACGCCGCCTCGGAATCGTGTCCGGGACCGTAGTCGGTCACCATCGTGTAGCATTTCTTGATCCCGTTCTTGGCTGCCCAGGTCCCGAACGTCTCCATCACCTGCGGCAAGGTCACCGACGTGCGGATCATGTACGGCGACTTGGTGATGATGACCGAGGTGGCCGCATTCATGACCACCATGAACTTTTTGGCTTGGGCCGAGACGTCCGCGGCGGCAAGCGCGTTCGGCGTCAGCAGGAAGCCGGCGAGGATATCGACGCCGTCGCGCACCACCAGCTCTTGCGCCAGCCGCTTCGCGACGTCCGGCGCCGGGCCGCCGACGTCCCTGCGGATGATCTCGATCTTCTTACCGGCGACAGTGTCGCCGTGCTGCTTCATGTATGTCTTGACGCCGTTGTCGAGCTGAACTCCGGCATCGGCGAATTGGCCGGACAAAACGTTGATCAGTCCGATCTTGACCGTGCCCTGCGCATGCGCGGACGCGGCGCCCAACAGCAGCGCCAGCGCGCAACCGAGGCCGAGGCTCGTTCGATTCATTGCTCTCCTCCTGGAATTGTTCACTTCGGAACGTTGCTGCAATTGTACCCTACGAATGTTTGCACGGTCGAATCGATAGTGCGCAGGTGACGCGGCGCCACGTTGGGCATCGCCCCACCTACCGCCTCGCGTGGGCATCGTTTTCGCGTAGCTCGCCCGCGCCGCGATGCCGCCGCCCATGGCGTCGCCGCGGCATATCGGGCTGGCGCGCAGCGACCCGTCCCGCCGCGTGCAACGGCGGCCGCATCACCTGCGTTCGCGCCGGATGGATGCGGGAGACGGGCAAGGGGGCGATTGCGCCCGCTGACGCGGCGCCGCGCGATCAGCGCGCCCTCGCGCTCGCCTGCCCGATTGGGGGGCTTGCCGAAACTGTCGCGGCAACAGGGAGTTAGCGTCCACACCGGCGTGGCGCGGATCTCACATTTCCGCCGCATCCGGGGTGCTAATCAGGAAGCGGTGGATCCTTGCGGGCACTATGCGCCAGTACTGTCTCATCGGCCTCGCGGTCGCGCTGCTGCTCTCGACCTGGTATGGACCGGCGGCCCATGCCCAGGTGCCGAGCGGCGACGCGCCGCACATTGAATGGGAGGTCAAGAACCGGTTCCGCCTGTTCCGCGACGAGGCCGACTTCGAGCGTCACGTCGCGGCCTTGCGCGGCGAAGGGGTGCTCGCGGCCGAGCGCCGCCTCGCAAGCGAGACAGATGGTCGCGGCTGGGCGCGCGACATGGTCGAGCGGTTGTGCGTGGACCGCGCCGGCAAGGTCCTGGACATCTGCGACCGCGACGGCGTGCGCGAAAATTACCTGGCGCCGCGCGACCACCACGTCGCGATCGTGCTCGCCGGGGCGGTGCCGGCCAACGAAGGCTGCGTCTGGAGCTTCGACGACGGCGATGGGCCCGCGCGGCAGGTCAACGCCACCTGCAGCGAGGAAGTGAGGGCGCATCTACTCTACGGCCGCCCGACCATCGTGAGCGTCGATATCATTTTGCCGGACGGCACGGCGCTGCGGCTGGTGAGCGAAATAAAGGTGCGCGATCTCCTCATCGCCGGCATGGGAGATTCGATCGCGGCGGGCGAAGGCAATCCCGACCGGGCGGTGCGACTGTCCGACGACGGCTTTTGTTTCAAGCGGTTCGACGGCCGCGAATATTATCGGCCGGGACGTGCCGGCTTCACCGGCAACCGATCCTGCAACGTCATGGCCGGCGAGGACGCCGGCGCGCGCGAGTGGGCTCGGCACAGCGCCCGTTGGCTCAGCGGTCCCTGCCACCGCTCGCTCTACAGCTATCAGCTGCGCACCGCGCTCGCGCTGGCGGTCGAGAACCCGCACCTCGCCGTGACGTTCATGCCGCTCGGCTGCTCCGGCGCCACAATCAACACCGGATTCCTCGGAAGCCAGCGGGCGAGCGAGTGCCCGAGCCCCGGAACCGGTGCGGCCTGTCCGGGAACGACGCGCGGCCAAATCGCCGAACTCACCGATCTCCTGGCCAAGGCCCGTCGCCGGCACCCCGACCGCAATCTCGATCTCGTGTTGCTCACCATCGGGGCCAACGACATTCTATTCTCCGGATTGATCGCCAACATCATCGTCGAGCCCGGTACGGAGCGCAGACTGCTCAATCGCGGCGGCATCATCGCCACCGTAGCGGACGCACAGCGCGTCCTCGATCGCGAGCTGGCGGGTGACTTCGCCAAGGCCCGCGCCGCGCTCAAGCCGCTCGTCGGCGGGAATCTGTCGCGGGTCGTCTATGTCAGCTACGGCAACCCGGCGCTGGCAGCGCCCGACACGCCCTGCCCGGGCGGCCGCGGCGGCTTCGACGTGCATCCGGCGTTTGGAGCCGATGGAGAGCGGCTGCGGCAAGCCGTCGACTTCGTGTCGCAAAAGTTCCTGCCCGGGATCAAGGCGCTCGCGCTCTGCGAGGACGGCAGGAGCTGCCGCGATCCCTCAAGCGAACGGATGACCTTCGTGGACGCTCATCAAGCCGCCTTTGCGCTGCACGGCGCCTGCGCGCGCGCCGACGACGATCCCGCCTTCGACCGGGAGTGCTTTTCCGGCGACGGCGAGACCTTCGAGAGCAGCCTGATCAAGGGGCCAAACGACCCGATGACCTGCGGCCACCTGGCGAGCGAATTTCGCCCCTATGCATCGCGCGCACGCTGGATCCGGACGGCAAACGACAGCTACTTCACCGCCTTGACCTATCCCGAGGGCTTGCCGGCGCTGCTGCAGCCGAGCGACCTGCACGACGCCATCTGGGGCATCTTCGCCGCGGTCTATGGCGGCGCCATCCATCCCACGGCCGAGGGCCATGCCGCCATGGCGGACGCCGCGCTGCCGGCCGCGCGCCAAGCGCTCGGCTTGCCCGCGCCGGCCGCGCTGGTGCGCAGCGAGCCGCTGCCGGCGCTGCCCGAGCCATCGAACCCGATCGCTCCGCGGCTGCCGATCTCGGGACGACAGTGATATCGTCGTCGGCGGCGCGCGGACCGCGGCGATCGCGCAGCGAGCCGGTGGCGGCCTCCTGATCTGCGATCCACGGACGGCGGCCGGCGCGCGATCGCGCCAATCCTCAGGCCACGCCGAGCTTCTTCTGCAGACTGGTGGAGGAGGTCGTGTATTGGAACACGAGGCGCTTATCCGGATAGACGTAGCGGTGCGCCTTCTGCGCCATCAGCGCGGCCTCGTGGAACCCGGAGAGAATCAGCTTGAGCTTGCCCGGGTACCAGTTGATGTCGCCGATGGCGAATATGCCCGGCACGCTCAATTCGAACGTCGCCGTGTCGACCAGAATGTACTCGCCGTCCTTCATCGCCATGCCCCAATCGGCGACCGGGCCGAGCTTCATGGTCAGTCCGAAGAACGGCAGCAGGGCGTCGCAGGCGATTTCGAAATGCGAACCGTCGTTGCGTTTGACCAGCGCCTTGGCGATGCGGCCGCCTTCACCTTCGAGCGCCGAGACCTGACCGAGCACGAAATCGATCTTGCCCTCGCCCACCAGCGCCATCATCTTGTTGACGCTGTCGGGCGCAGCGCGAAACTCGCCGCGCCGGTGCAACAGCGTGAGGTGGCTCGCGATCGGCGCCAGGTTCAGCGTCCAGTCGAGCGCGGAATCACCGCCCCCCACAATGAGCACGCGTTTGCCGCGGAAGGCCTCCATCTGCCGCACGGCATAAAAGACCGAGCTGCCCTCGTAGGCCTCGATGCCCGGAATCGGCGGGCGCTTGGGCTGGAACGAACCGCCTCCCGCCGCGACCACCACCGCCTTGACCTCGAACAGGCGGCCGCGATCGGTGGTTATGCGGAACAGCGGATCGCCGACCTTCTCGATCGTCTGCACCATCTCCTGCAGGTGGAAGATCGGCCCGAACGGCTTGATCTGCGCCATCAAAGCGTCGCAGAGACCTTGGCCGGTGACGTAGGGCACCGCCGGGATGTCGTAGATCGGCTTTTCCGGATAGAGCTCCGCGCACTGCCCGCCGACCTTGTCGAGGATGTCGACGAGGTGTGCCTTCATGTCGAGCAGGCCGAGCTCGAATACCGCAAAGAGCGCGCACGGCCCTGCGCCGATGATCAGTATGTCGGTCTTGATCGGTTCGCCCATGTGCCGTGGGGGGTTGCGTGCGGGTTGTGAGGTGGCGTCGCGCCGATGTCTAGCGGCGGCGCGGCATGGCAAGCTACGCCTGCCGCTCGGGCGTGCGCACCACCAAGCCATCCAGCTCGGCGGTGACCTTGATCTGGCAGGACAGGCGCGAGTTCGGCTTCACGTCATATCCGAAGTCGAGCATATCCTCCTCCATGGGTGAGGGCTCCCCCACCGCCGCGCGCCACGCTTCCTCGACATGGACGTGGCAGGTGGCGCAAGCGCAGGCGCCGCCGCACTCCGCCTCGATGCCGGGAATTCCATTCTTGATCGCGGTTTCCATGACCGTCGAGCCGATATCGCCTTCGACCGTCCGGGCGGTGCCTTCGTAATCGATATAGGTGATTTTCGGCATGCGATTGGGTGGGGTGGTGCGGAACGCCGGGGCGGTGCCGGGGTCCTATAGCCGCCGACGCGGTCGCGCAAGACCGGACGGCGGCGTTTCGACCCCGCCACGGGAGCCGGCGCAAAGTCGCACGAGACGTTTTCGCTCCCGTTCGGCGGCGGCACGGCGCACCGCGCGCCGATCGACAGGCGAGATCGCCTACCGCCTCGGACGCGCACTCGGCGGCGGCGGTCCGGGCGGCGGCTCGCTCCCGAGCGCGCGGTAACCCGCCTCGGTCAGGCGGCAGACGAGCCAATTCGGTTTGATGGGATTTTGCACCCAAGGCGCGGCCCAGCCATGGGCCAGGCAGGATTCGACCGTTTTCCTCGAGACTTCGCGGCCGTCGCGGTCGAACAAGGGCAGCTTTCCGCCGGCTTGCACCAGGCCGCGCTCGAGATAGCGCCGTTGCGCCTCGGTCGGCCGCGCTCCGCTGCCGGCGGGGAAATCATGACCGGCCGCCGACCCCGGCGCACGCTCTCGCTTCCGCGGTGCGCGAGCCATGGCCGGCTAGTGCCCCTCACCCGAAGCTCGCGCACACCATGCGGCACCTGCGATCGCAAATTTCGTGCTCGAAAGGGGCACTAGAATCATGGAGTTGCGAGTGGTCCTAAGATTCCTAAGCTCGTATCTGGACGTGCCGCGAGCGCCGACGAACTTCGGCATCGGACCGCTCGCCGTTAACGATGATTAAAGACACCTTAACAAGCAGTTTCCTTCGGTATGCCAAGCCGATAGGATAGCTCGACGGCAGCGAAATGTCTGCGCGGCGCGTTGCTGCCGGCTGCCCGAAGGGGGTCCGCAGGGGATCTCGAGCTGAACGCGCTCGTGGCACGGCCGGCACGTGTAACCGCCGCTGCTCTGGTCCAGCGTAATACGAGGCGACAACGGACATGGCAAACACTCCGAAGAAGATCACGGATCCGACGGAAGCGGCGCTTTCCGCGATCCAGGATGCGCTCATGGCGCGCGAAAGCGCACCTGAGCCGGAGCCCGGCAATCCGCCCCCGCCTGCGGCCAGCGAGGCACAAGGACCCGGTCCGGAGCCGGTCGCGGAGCCCCTCGCCGCCCCGGTCTCCGAGCCGCCATGGCGCACCCTGCGCTCGCCCGCCGCAGACGAGCTGTTGCGAGAAGACACGGAGCAAGCCGCGTCGCGCGCGCCGGCCAACGACGATCGCGAATCCATCGGGGCGATCCTGCACGGCCTGCAGCGCCGGCCAGCGCGGACATCCTACCTGTACGCGACGGTATTCTCCGTGCTCTGGCTGAGCGCCGGGCTGCTGCTGGGCTGGATGTATCTGCCGCAACTGCAGTCCGCGCTCGGCCCGACCGGCCTGACCGCGCCGGTGCTGGCCGTGCTCGGTGCGGCCTTTTTCGTGCCGATCATCTTCTTCTACGCTCTCGCCCACATGGCATGGCGCTCGCAGGAATTGCGGCTCATCACCCAATCCATGGCCGAGGTCGCCATGCGGTTGGCCGAGCCCGAGGAGGTGGCGCGGGAATCCATCGTCACCGTCGGCCAGGCGATCCGGCGCGAGGTGGCCGCCATGGGCGACGGCATCGAGCGCGCGCTCGCGCGCGCCGCCGAGCTCGAGACCTTGGTGGCGAACGAGGTCTCCGCCCTCGAGCACGCCTACAACGACAACGAAGTGCGCATCCGCGCCCTGCTCCAGGAGCTCGGCAGCCAGCGCGACAGCCTGGTCGGCCAAGCCGGGCAGATCCGCGACGCCATCAACGGCGTCCATCTCGATCTCAGCCACGACGTTTCCCAGGTCGGCGAGCTGGTCGCCGAACAGGTGAACGAAGCGTCGCGGCGGATCACGCACGCGCTGTCCGAGAAGGGCGAACACATTACGCGCGCGCTCGGCAACGCCGGCGACACGATGATACAGTCGCTCGGGGAGCGCGGGGGCGACCTGCTCGACCGCCTCGAACGGTCCAGCCAGGACACGGCGCGAGCCATCACCGCCGCCAGCGAGCGCCTGACCGAGACGCTGACGTTCAAGACCGATCACATCGGCGACGAGTTCAACGACATCACCAGCACCCTCCACCATACGATGTCGGAGCGGCTCGAGCAGGTGACCGAGGGATTCGCGCAGAAATCCGAGACCATCCTCGACCTAATGACGAGCCGTTCACAGGAACTGACCGATCTCGTGATCGATACCGGCAACCAGCTCGCCGATACGATTTCCAGCCGCATCGAGGAGGTCAACACCACGCTCAAGAACACCGGCGACTCGCTCGTGCTCGACCTGAGCTTGCGCGGCGGGGACGTGGTGTCCAAGCTCGAGCAGACCGCCGCCGGCATCACCGACGCCATCGTGCAGCGCGGCGAGCGGGTGACCGAACAATTCCGCAACAGCGCCGAATCGTTCGTGGCGGCGATCGGCAACCGCGGCGACTCGGCGGAGGAGGTGCTGACCCAGCGGCTGCGTTCGTTCGAGGAGATGTTCAGCCGCGGCAGCGCCGAGCTCGCCGAGGTGATCGGCGGCCGCACCGACACCGTGCGCGAAATGATCACCGCGCGCCTGCAATCGTTCGAGGCCATGTTGAACAGCGGCGGCACCGAGCTGGCGGAGCGGATCGCACGCGAACTCGACCACGCTCGGCAATCTGATCACGCGCCACCTCGCCGAGTTCGACCGCACCGTGAAAACCTACGGCGGCGAGATGGTCGAACGTCTGGGCGAGCGCTCGCAGGACATCTCCGGAGCGATGCGCGATTACCTCGACAATTTCGACACCCGCGTCACCATCAAGTCGGCCGAGGTCACCGCCAGCCTCGACCAGCAGCTCATGCGCTTCCGCGACGCGCTCGACGCCCGCACCCAGACCTTGGGCGACACGCTCTCCGCGCGCGTCAACGACGTCGCCAAGACGGTGGCCGAGAGCGGAGAGGAAGTCGCCAAGATGATGACGGCGACCGGACAGGAGGTGGTCGGCGCGCTCGACCAGCGCATCGCCGACGTGACCAGCGTCATCAATTCGCGCGGCGCCCAGCTCGCCGAGAGTATCGGCGCCAAGATCGCCGACATCGACACGACACTGGGCGTCAAGGCGATGGAAGTCGCCGACAATCTCGATACCCGGATCGGCCGCTTCGAGGACCTGCTGGCGGGACGCGCCGAGACCCTGGCCCGGGAGATCGAGACCCGCAGCCAGTCCGCCGCCGACCTGCTCAGCGCGCGCACCGAGCATCTGAGCAGCTCGATCAGGACCAACGCCGACGAAACGGCGCAGACGATCGGCAAGCTGACGCAGGACGCCGCCGAGCTGCTCGCCGCGCGCACCGAACAGCTGAGCAATGCGATCAGGGCCAGCACCGGCGAGGCCGCGCAGTCGCTCGAGAAGCTCACCCAGGACGTCGCCGGCAGTCTCGACACCCGGGTCGGCCGCTTCGAGGAGCTTCTGCTCGGGCGCGCCGACAACCTGACCAGGGAAATCGAGGCGCGCGGCCAATCCGCCGCCGACCTGCTCAGCGCGCGCGCCGAGCATCTGAGCAACGCGATCAGGGCCAGCACCGGCGAGGCCGCGCAGTCGCTCGAGAAGCTCACCCAGGACGTCGCCGGCAGCCTCGACAGCCGGGTCGGCCGCTTCGAGGAGTTGGTGAGCGGGCGCGCCGAAATGCTGACCAGCGAGATCGAGGCGCGCAGCCAGTCCGCGGTCGAGCTGCTCAGCGCGCGTACCGAGCATCTGAGCAGCGCGATCAGGACCAATGCCGACGAGGCCGCGCAGGCGATCGAGAAGCTGACCGCCGCCTCCGTCGAAGCGATCGGCGCCCGCGCCGACCAGCTGAGCAACACCATCAGGGCCAGCACCAGCGAGGCGGAGCGCTCGATCGGCAATCTCGCCACCTCCACCTCCAACGTCATCAGCGGCCGCATCCAGCAGCTGAGCGAGGCGGTCAAATCCAACAGCGCCGAGGCCGAGCGCTCGATCGGCAGCCTGGCGGCGTCCGCCTCCAACGCCATCAGCGCGCGTATCCAGCAGCTGAGCGAAGCGGTGAAGACCAACAGCGCCGAGGCCGAACGCTCGCTCGGCAATCTCGCCACCTCCGCCACCAGCGCCATCACCACGCGCATCCAGCAGCTGAGCGAAGCGGTGAAGACCAACAGCGCCGAGGCCGAACGCTCGCTCGCCCAGCTCACCGCCACCACCACGACCACGATCCGCTCGAGCGTGCATGACGCCGAGCGTACGATCACCGGCATGTCGACCGGCGTGAGCAATGTGCTCAAGCAGAACGCCAACGAGGTCGAGCGCACATTGCTCGCGGTCAGCGCCGAAGTGGCGCGCAACGTCGTAGGCAAGACCGAAGAGATGTCGACCGCGCTCGGTCAGCGCGCGGCCGAGCTGACGCAGATCGTCGACGAGAAGTCGAGCGGCTTGCTCGCCGCGCTCACCGGCCGCAGCGAAGAATTCGTGAGCGAGGTGGGCCGCGTCACCGAGCATGCGGTCAAGGCGATCGAGGCCAGGGGCCTCAACTTCACCGAGTCCATGATGGACAACAGCGCGCAGATCGCGCGCCTCATCAGCGAGGCGAGCGAGGCCGCGACCGGCGCGGTCAATCAGTCGCTGAAGGACCTGCAGACCAGCCACATCGCAGCCAGCGAGACCACCAGCGAAGCCGTCAGCCGCTCGGTCCGGGAATTGCGCGAGACCGCGGAAATGGCGACGCAGAGCGCGGCGAAGACCATCGCCCGCACGCTGCGCGAACTACAGGACACCACTCACGCGGCAGTGGAGCAATCCAAGCAGAGCGCCTCCTCCGCGATCACGGAGATGCAGGAGACGCAGAACATGCTGCGGTCCGACGCGACCACGCTCTACGAGCGTTTGCGCGAGGCCAATATCCTGCTGCAGGAGGTGCTGAGCGGCGCGCATGAGAACATGAGCGACATCGAGAGCACCTTGGTCGGACGGGTCGCCGATTTCGTCGCGGCCATGAACGAGGTGGCGCAGAAAGCCGGCGCCACCAACCGCGACGTAGAGCATCAGATCGCGGCCTTCCGGGAGAGTTCGGGGCAGACGCTCAACGACCTGTCGCAGCTCGCCGGCCAGTTCGATGTCCACGGACGCTCGCTCGCGGAAGCGGTCGCGCTGATCGATACCAGCAACCGGCGAACCGAGGGCGCGCTGTCTGAACGGACGAAGTCGCTCGAGGAGCTGCTCGTCACGCTCGACAACAAGGGCAGCGATCTGGAGCAGCGGCTCGCCCGCTTCGCCGGCGTGCTCGACGAGTCGCTCGAAGGCGCGGCCGAACGGGCGCGCGAGATCGCCCGCCTCACCGCCGAAGCGGCGGCCAGCGGCGCCGATGCGATCGCCGACAATTTCGAGGCGATCCGCAGCGGCGCCGAGGAGGAGCGCCAGCGCCTGGCCGAGGCCATGCGCAGCATCTACGACCAAGCGACGGAAGAGGCGCATGCGATGCTTTCGCAGGCGGCACAGCGCTTCACCGACATGCTCGACGGATTGAAGCAGATGACGTCTGAGATGCAGCAGGAGCTCGAGACCACGCGCGGCGAGCTGCGCAAGGGCATCCTCGAGCTGCCGCAGGAGACCGCCGAGAGCGCGGCGCAGATGCGGCGCGTCGTCCTCGATCAGATCGAGGCATTGGCCGAGCTCAACCGCATCGTCGCCCGCCATGGCCGCGGCCTCGACGCCGTGGAGCCGACCGCGCGACGGATGGAGCCGGCCGAGCCGGCGCACCGCCGCGCCGCGACGCGCGAGGAGGCCTCACCGGCCAACGGCAGCCCGCGGGGCGAGCCGGCGCGCCAACGCGCCGACATTACCGGCGTGGCCGCTCCGCCCATGCCGGCGCGCCGGGCCGAGGCTCCCGCGTTGAGCCCGGCCCAGCCGCCCGGCGGCGGGCGCACCGGCTGGCTCTCCGAGCTGCTCACGCGCGCTTCGCAGGAGGCCGAGGCCGCGGTCACGCGCGAGCCGGCGCCGGCGCGCGAAGCCCAGCCCGAGGCTGCGCGTGCCGAGCGCGGCACCATCGAATCGCTCGATTCGCTTGCCGTCGACATCGCGCGCATGATCGATCACGAGGCCGCGGCCGAGCTGTGGGAGCGCTACAAGCGCGGCGAACGCAACGTGGCCACGCGCAGCCTCTACACCATGCAGGGCCAGAAGGCGTTCGAGGAGGTCCGCCGCAAATATCGCAGCGACCGCGAGTTCATGCGCACCATCGACCGCTATATCGGCGAGTTCGAGCGGCTGCTCGAGGAGGTCTCGCGCGACGACCGCGGCCAGGTGCTGGCGCGGACCTATCTCACCTCGGAGACGGGCAAGGTTTACACCATGCTCGCCCACGCCGCCGGCCGCTTCGACTGAGCGGGACCGCCAGTCCAACGGGCGCGCTTACGGCGCACCCGTTTTCGATGGACCCGTAACCCGCGGGTGAGAGCCCCAACCCGCGGCAGGAACGGCGAGATGGACTGCGTCGACTACCAGCTCACGGCGGCTTGAGGACGGCGGGCGTGAGCGCGCGTCCACCCTCCCTCTCGGTTCGCATCGAGCGCTGGCCGATTGCCGGCGCGTTCACCATCAGCCGCGGCGCCAAGACCGAGGCGGCGGTCGTGGTGGCCGAGCTTTCCGACGGCGAATATCGCGGCCGTGGCGAATGCGTGCCCTATGCGCGCTACGGCGAAACGGTCGAGGCGGTGGCGGCCACGCTCACGGCAATGGCGGAGCCGATCGCCGGAGGGCTCGATCGCGAGCGCCTGCAGAGCGCCATGCCGGCGGGCGCAGCGCGCAACGCGCTCGACTGCGCGTTCTGGGATCTCGCGGCCAAGCGCGCCGGACGGCCGGTGCACGAGCTCATCGGCCTCGCCGCGCCCAAGCCGCTGACCACCGCCTACACGATCTCGCTCGCGACCCCGCAGGCGATGGCGCAGGCCGCAGCGCAGGCGGCCGACCGCCCGCTGCTCAAGGTCAAGCTCGGAGGTGCCGACGATCCCGCGCGCATCGCCGCCGTGCGAGCCGCGGCGCCGCGTGCCGAGCTCATCGTCGACGCCAACGAAGGTTGGACGACGGAGGTACTCGCGCAAAACCTTGCCGCCTGCGCGCAGGCCGGCGTCACGCTGGTCGAGCAGCCGTTGCCCGCCGGCCGCGACGATGCGCTCGCCGGGATGGCGCGCCCCCTTCCCGTCTGCGCCGACGAGAGCGTGCATGCCAGCGCCTCGCTTCCCGCGCTCGCCGGCAAATACGACGCGGTCAACATCAAGCTCGACAAGACCGGCGGGCTGAGCGAGGCGCTGGTCACGGCGCAACACGCCGAGCGGCTCGGATTTGCGATCATGGTGGGATGCATGGTCGCCACCTCGCTCGCCATGGCGCCCGCCATGCTCGTGGCACAGCGCGCGCACGTGGTCGATCTCGACGGCGCGCTGCTGCTCGCGCGCGACCGGGCGGATGGCCTTCGCTGCGACGGCAGCCGGCTTTATCCCGCGACGCGGGCGCTGTGGGGATGAAAGCCGGTCCGCTGCTCGAGAAACGCCGCCCGCCTTTGCCCGTCCCGCCGCGCTGAGATAAGGTTGCAGCAGGCGGCCGCAGAGCCGCCGCGAAACCGGAAATGACCGAGGGAGGGACGCCGTGCGCGGGAAGCGATACTTTCTGGCTGCCATCGCGGCCGCAGGCGTCGGGGCGCTCGCCGCCAGTGCCGCCACCTGCGAGCCTTATCCCAGCCGTCCGATCAGATTGATCGTGCCGTTTCCGGCCGGCGGGCCGCCCGACACCATCGCCCGCCTGGTCGCCAATGACATCTCCTCGCGGCTCGGACAGAATGTGGTGGTCGAAAATCGCCCGGGCGGCGGCGCGACCGTCGGCACGCGCGCGGCGGCGGCGGCGGCGCCGGACGGCTACACGCTGCTCTACGGCAGCACCACGTCGCTCTCCATCGGCCCGGCGCTGTTCAAGAACCTCGACTACGATCCCATCAAGAGCTTCGCGCCGGTGGCCTCGGTCTCGATCGGCTCGATGGTGGTGGCGATCAATGCGGCGGTGCCGGCGAAGAACCTGAAGGAGCTCGTGGCCTACGCCAAGACCAATCCGGGCACATTGCACGACGGCGCCGGCGTCGCCTCGCCGCCCCACATCGCCTGGGGGCTGTTCACGCTCACCACCGGCACCGAAATCGTCTTCGTCCCCTACAAGGGCATGGCGCAAGCCATGACCGATCTGGTGTCGGGCCAGATCCAGATGATGATCGACGGCATCGGGTCGCTGCTTCCCTACATTCGCGACGGCAAGGCGCGGGCGGTCGCCGTCACCGGGGGTGCCCGCAGCCCGGACCTCCCGGACGTTCCGACCATGATCGAGAGCGGCTATCCCGGCTATCTGCTGACGTTCTGGACCGGCGTCGTGGCGCCGGCCGGCACGCCGCCCGAACTCGTCAGCAAGGTCAACGCCGCCATCAATGAAGGCCTGAAGTCGCCGGACATGCGGCGGAGTCTGGCAAGGTTCAACGTCGAGCCCAACATCGGCTCGCCGGCGCAGTTCAGCGACTTCCTGGCCGGCGAGGCACACAAATGGGCCGAGATCATCAAGGCCGCCAACATCAAGATCGAATGAGCAGCCGCGGCCGGAGCGAACCGTGCCCGGCGGCGGAGAGCGCGAAGGGCATGCCGGCCTTGCCCGCGTGCGGCAGCCCAGACCCGAGCGCGGGACAATCGACGGCGAGTTTCGGACAAGAACGCCCGTGGCACGTCCCCTCGTTCCCGGTTCCGCGCTAAGCTGCCGCGGTCGCAACGGAACATTCGGTCACGGGGCACTCGCATGCTTTCGGAAGAACAGGTCCTCATGCGCGACAGCTGCCGCGCCTTCGTCGACGACGTCGTCATCCCGTTCATTCGCAAGGACTGGCAGCGCGAATGGAGCATGGTTCCCGAGGAGCGGCTGCCGCGCGAAATCCTCGAAGGCGCCGACAAGATCGGCATCCGCATCCTCGGCGTCCCGGACGAGTTCGGCGGCGTCGAATTCGACAAGGCGAGCGAGGTCCAGACCTTCGCCATCATCTCGGAGGAAATCGCGCGCGGGGAACTCCGGACTAGCCGACAAGCTGGTGCAAAACTGGAAGGTTTCGGTGCTGCTGCGCAATCTGGCGCCGCGCCATTTGCAGGAGAAATGGTTCAAGCGCCTGGTCGGGGATCCGCAGTTCCTGCTCGCGCATTGCCTGACCGAGCCGCGCGGCGCCTCCGACCGCTGGCTGCCCTACAACGTGCCCGAGGCGGCGATGCAGACCCGCGCCGTCAAGAGGAACGGGGGCTGGCTGATCAACGGCCGCAAGCAGTTCATCTCCAACGGCTACGATGCCGGGCTCTACGTGGTCTACGCCAACACCAATCCGAAGGTCGGCATGCTGCAGGGCACGTCGAGCTTCCTGGTGCCGCGCGACACGCCGGGGCTCACCGTCGCGCGCTGCAACGAAACGCTGGGCTGCCGGTTCATGAACAACGGCGAGATCGTGTTCGAGGACATGCTCGTGCCGGACGACCACCTGCTGGTCGAGGACGACGCGCTCGGCAAGGCTGGAGTCTATTTCCGACCCGGCAAGATCATCCAGGCGTCGAAGAATCTCGGCGTCGGCATGCGCGCCTTCGAGCTCGCGGCCGACTATGTGCAGAACTACGTGCAGGGCGGCCGCATCCTGATCAAGCATCAGGCCGTGGCGCTGCGCATCGCCGACATGGCGACGCGGCTCGAGGCGGTGCGTGCTTTGCTCGAGCGCGCCGCCCGCGCGGTCGACGGGAATGCGCCGGACGCCGACACGTTGTGCAACATGGTGAAGCTGTTCGCCTCCGAAGAGGTCCTCAAGGTGGCGCAGCATTGCGTCGAGCTGCACGGCGGCAACGGTGTGATGCTCGATTTCGGCGTCGAGAAGGTGCTGCGCGACGCGGCGATCTTCCTGCACATGGACGCGACCGTCGACATCTCAAAGTTCAAGATCGTCAAGTCGATGTTCCCGGCGACGGCCGGCAAATACGCCGGGCCGGAATGACGCACGCGCCGTCGCCATTGCTGCGATTTCCGCGCGCGCGTTTCGCGATTTCCGCGCGCGAAATGTGAAACCGCGCCGCCTCCGTCGCCGGCGACCGGTCCCCTGTTCACATTTCGCACACATTTGACTCTCAAACATCGCGCGAGGGCGGCGCGTCCCGTGCACCGGACGCGCCGGGAGCACGGAGAGGGGAACGCATGAAAATTGCTGTTCTGGCCGGCGCCGTTGCCGCGGCGCTGACGGTGGCGAGTGCGCAGGCGGCGATACGCATCAAGTCCGATCCCGGGGGCCAGATCGGTCCTTATCTCGAAAATCTGGTGGCGTTGCGCGGCTCCGGCGAGCAAGTGATCATCGACGGTCCCTGCCTTTCGGCATGCACGATGGTGCTCGGCGTCATCCCGCCCGAGCGCATCTGTGTCACCCGCCGCGCACGGCTCGGTTTTCATGCCGCCTGGCATCCCGGCGAGGACGGCCGGCCAGTTCCCAGCCGGACGGCGACCAAGCTGCTGATGGACATCTACCCCGAGCACGTGCGCCACTGGATTGCCCGCCGCGGCGGCCTGTCCCCACGCATGATGTTTCTCAGCGGGCGCGAGCTTTCGGCGATGTATCACACCTGCGAGTGACCGGCGGCGCAAAGCGGCGCGGGCACCGGCCGCGGCGCCGGGCTACATCGCGAAAAGCCACGTTCTATCCGACGATCCCGCCGCAAGGCACGCCAACGGGCGCCACTCGGCATCCGCCGCGTCCATACCGCGCAGGGCCGGCGTGGCCATAGCAGAGATTGATCCAAGTGTACCCGTTCCAGACCAGGCGGGAGTCGCCGTAGCCATACGGGTAGCCGTACGCGTCGGGATAGCCGTAGCTAAACGCTCCGAGCCCGATGCCCGCCGCGAGCGACCAGCCCCAGCCCCAGCCGCGCCGTCCCCACCAATCCCCAGCCGCCGGCGCGGAAGCCGGCAATGCGAGCGCCCCCTCCGATAACGCCCCCGCGGAACGCGGGACCTACTCTGCCCACCCGGGCAAGGCCGAACCCACCGCCGCCGAAGGCGGGGCCCGCGCCGATCCCGGCGCCGCGGAAGTTGCCGCCGACCGCGGCGCCGCGAAGTCGAATACGGCTCGCGGTTGCGGTAGTAACGGGTTAGGCTGGAACCTTGGGTCCGAGCTGGCGTTCCGCGTTCATTCCTGGAGGGCTCGATGGCCGACAGCGGAAGTCCGGAGCGGTTCGCCAAGGTCCTGGGCGAAGCCGCGCTCGATCTGTGGAGCGAGTTGCCGCAGCAATTGCAGCAGCAGCTGTTCGAGCGCGCCGTCCGTCTCGGCCACAAGACCGAGCGTGACGAAAGCCTGCGCGAGCAGTTGGCGCAGTTTCTGCACGCGCATCATGAACGCACGGCTGCGCGCTGATGCCCGGCAAGCGGGTGCAGATCGACGACGAAACCTGGCAGGCGCTGGATTTGCTGGCGCGCGACCGGATGCAGGATTTCCAGGAGCTCGCCGACGAGGCGTTCCGCGACTTGCTGCGCAAATACGGCCGGCCGACCGATCTGAAATCGGCGCTGCGGCAGAGCCTGGGCCAGAGCGCAACGATCCACAAGCTCCCGGTCAAGAAGAAGCGACGCAAGCGCCCCGCCACCGAGTAAGCGTGGTCATCAACCGACGACGCCGTTCAGTTGCACGAACCTGCGAGCCACCACGAACCGAACGGCGACATCAAGCAGCCGCCCGCTTGCGCTTGGCGACGTACAACGCAAACCAATAGACCGCTCCCGGCCCGAACAGCAGGGCTCCGCAGACGGACCATGCATCCCAGCCGGCCGATGTGAGCAGCGGCGGCAAGGCTGTGAGCGCGAACAACGCCGACGACAGCAGCCCGAAGAACAAGATGTACCTGCCGGAGAACACCGCGATTTGCCGCTCGATCGCCTCACCCCGCGTTATCCGCTGCGTCGTCGGACGCAGGCTCGCGACGACCGGCCTGATTGCCCGACACAGATACCCATTCGAGATCATTCCAACGACCAAGCCGATGAGCATGTTGCCCGCGAGCACGGCGAAGGAGCGCGGTGCATCCAAGTCCGATGCCGTCATCGGCACGCTCGCCGCGACGATCACGACGATGGCCAGCCAGAGAAATCGCCATGCCCGACGATGGTGGCCGGCGATTTCCGATTTTTGCGCTTCGTCCAGCAGATAGTATCGCGCCGAACCGAAAAGCCATGGATTGGGGGCGCGGTAGACCCAGCCGTCCGGCACGCGCTTGAAGGACAGCTCCTCCATGCCGGTGAATGGAAACCACCAACGGTTGTTCACGCTCGTCTCCTTGCTCCGGAGTGGCGTCATCGGACCGTGCCACGTCCGCCGCTGCACGGTCGAACTGACATTCGACCGCATAACTTGAATGTGCCGCTCGCTGCTGTGATGGGGATCACGAATTGTCGCGGGCCGAATCTCGTCCCGGCAAGCTTGTGACACGGCCGCTTATCGCCGCAGAACACGGTCGGGCGCCGATGCGCCGCCGGTCTGCTGCGGCGCCGACCGCAGGCATGTGGAGTGGATCAGCCTCACCGGCCCGCCGCCGCGCAAGCCTGCCGGTTGTCGGGACGGCGCGCTCGGCGCCGGCGGTCATGCCTCGGGAGCAGCGCAGATCGAAGGCCAGCCCACGCCGCTCGCGCGCTGGATGAGCTTGCCGATGCCCAGGATCAACGGCTCCTCGAAGCGCGGCGCGACGATCTGCATGCCGACCGGCAGGCCCTCGCGGGTCAGGCCGGCGGGGACGCTGCCGGCGGGCAGGCTGACCAGCGTGACCAGGAACGCCGGCGCGATCCAGTCGACATAGTTCTCGAACGTGCGTCCGTTGATCTTCTCGGGAAAATTCATCTCGACCGGGAACGGTTTCACCGGCGCGGCGGGCGTGAGCAGGACGTCGAACCGCTCGAACAGCACGCGGAAGCGATGGAACACCTCCAACCGCTTGCGTTCGGCGGCGGCGATATCGAGCGCCGTGAGCTCGAGGCCGGCCTGCACGTTGCCCCTGAGGTTGCGGCCGAAATGCTCGAGCTCCCCGAGGTTTTCGAATTGCTGGCCGACCATCCACACGCCGCGCCAGGTCTGATAGGGGTCGCGGCCGTCGGACGCGTCGAAAGCGATCTCCTCGACGCGCGCCCCGGCCTCGCGCAGCCGCCCCGCCGCATCCCGGCAGATGGCATCGATCTCCGCGTCGACTCCGATCCCCGCGATGTCGGAGACATAGGCAACGCGCAGGCCCTTTGCGTCCGCCCGGCGCGCGACTTCCGCGAGTGCGCTCGACCACGTCGGCGCGACGGAAATCGGGGAAAGCCGGCTCGACCCGACAATGCTGTCGAGCATCAACGCGACGTCCTCGGCGTCGCGCCCCAAGGCGCCGTGCACCTGGCCCGGATCCCAGGCGAGCGGCATGGGATGGTTTGGAGTGAGCCCGGGCGTCGGGCGGATGCCGACGATGCCGCAGAACGCGGCCGGGATGCGGATGGAGCAGCCGAAATCGGTGCCTTGCGCGATCGGCACCATGCCGGTGGCGACCGCAACCGCCGAGCCGCCCGATGAGCCCGCCGGGCTCAAGGCCGGGTTCCAGGGATTGCGGGTCGGGCCGAACAGCGCATTGTCGGTGTTGGCGCCGCAGGCGAATTCCGGCGTATTGGTTTTCGCCAGGATGATCGCGCCCGCCGCCTTGAGGCGGCGCACGACTTCGGCATCCTCGCCCGGCACGTGGTCCTCGAACAGCGGCGAGGCAAAGGTGGTGCGGATGCCCGCGGTCGGCGTCACGTCCTTGATCGCCACCGGCACTCCGTGCAGCGCGCCGAGCGGCTCGCCCTTCGCCACCGCCGCTTCCGCCGCCCGCGCGGCATCGCGCGCATGCTCGGCCGCGAGCGTGACGATCGCGTTGAGCTTCGGATTGACCCGCTCGATCACCGCGAGATGGGCGTCGAGCACCTCGACCGGGCTCACGCCGCGGCTGCGGATGAGCCGCGCCAGCTCGCGCGCGGACTTGCGGGTCAGGCTCGCGTCGGCCATGTGTCTGCTACTTGCCGGCCCAGTGCACGAAACGCCGCTCGATAAGCAGGAACATGAGATTGAGGCCGTAGCCGAGCGCGCCGGCGGCGAAGATGGCCGCGTACATGTCGGGCATGGCGAACAGCTGCTGCGCCTCGAACACGCGGTTGCCGAGGCCATCGGTGGAGCCGATGAACATCTCGGCGACGACGACGATGACCAGGGCGAGCGACACGCCATTGCGCAAGCCGACGAAAGTTTGCGGCAGCGACTCCAGCAGCATCACATCCATCAGGATGCGCAGGCGCGACGCGCCCATCGCCTTGGCCGCGAGCAGGCGCGTCTTGCGCGCGTTCATCACCCCATAGGCAACGTTGAACAGGATCACCAGCGCCGCGCCGAACGCCGCCACCGAAATCTTGGTGCGGTCGCCGACGCCGAACAGCACCAGAAAAAGCGGGAACATGGCGGAGGCCGGCGTCGAACGGAAGAAATCGACGACGAACTCCACCGAGCGGTAGAGTCGTTCCGACGCGCCGAGAAAAATGCCGAGCGGAATGGCGATCACCGCGGCGATCACCGTGGCATAGACCGTGCGCTCGACGGTGTGCAGGAAATCGCTGCCGAGCTTGCCCCCGATCATGCCGGTCCACATGGCGTGGAACGTGTCCGTCGGCGGCGGCAGCAGTACCGGATCGACCAGCTTCGCCCACACGGCGAGGTACCAGAGCGCGACCAAGCCCGCGACCCCGAGCACCGGCAGATAGGGGTCGAGCCTCCTCATGCGCGCCGCACCTCGCGCTGGAAGACATCCAGGCAATGCGCCTTGGTCGCGACAAAGTCCGGGCGCGACAGCGTTTCGTCGTTGCGCGGGCGCGGCGTCTCGTAATGCACATAGTCGGCGATACGCGCCGGGTGTCGCGACAGCAGCAGCACACGGTCGGCAAGATAAACCGCCTCTTCGAGGTCGTGCGACACCAGCACGGTCGTCGTTCCGGTCTCCATGAAGATGCGCTGCAACTGCTCGCGCATGAACAGCGTCATCTCGTAGTCGAGCGCCGAGAACGGCTCGTCGAGAAACAGGATCTCCGGCTCAACGACGAGCGCGCGCATGATCGACACCAGCTGCTGCTGGCCGCCCGAGAGCTGGTAGGGATATCGGGCGAGATCGATCTTGACGCCGAGATGCGCCACCAACCGCTCAACCCGCGCCCGGCGTTCCGCCTTGGGCATGCCCATCAGCTTGAGCGGATACTCGACGTTCGCGAACGAGCGCAGCCAGGGGAACAGCGCCTCGCGATAGTTCTGGAACACATAGCCGAATTTGATCTGGCTCAGCGGCTTGCCGTCGAACAGAACCTCGCCGGCGTCAAGCGGGATCAGCCCGGCGATCATGTTGATGAGCGTGCTCTTGCCGCAGCCGTTAGGACCGAAGATCGAGACCAGCCTGCCGCGCGGGATGTCGAGATCGAAATCGTCGTAGATCGTGGCGTCGCCGAAGCGCTTGCACAGGCCGCGGACAGTGACGTGGGCGGGAGCCGCCGCGGCCACCCCCGCGCTCGGCTTGATCTCGGCGGCCGGCGTGAGCACGTGCGGGCCTCCGCGCCGGCGAGCTCAGAACGTCTGCAGATATTTGGTCACCTCGATCTTCTCCGGCAACGTTCCCATCTTGACCGAGAAGTCGATGAATTTCTGGAACTCCGCCTTGTCCTTCGCCGTCAGGTCGCCCGCCATGTAGTAGCGGATCATCGGCACGGTATCGACCACGTCCGGAGGAGTGAACGTGTTCTTCAAGAGATGCTTGCGCGCCTCCTGCGGATTGCTGTTGATGAAATTGACCGCCTTGGCCCAGGCCGCGGCGAAGCGTTTGGCCACATCGGGACGGCTCCTGACGAAGTCGCTGGTCAGCGCGCAGCCGGCGACGAAGGCGTTGGCGTTGGGGTCGCCCAAGATGTAGTGCGCGATCACGCCGGCTTCGATCGTGCGCGCGATGCCCAGCTTGCGCATCGTCGACGCGTTCGGCTCGAGCGTGTATCCGGCGTCGAAGGTGCCGGACTGCATGACGTTGACATGCTGCGCCATGTCGAGCTGATCGATGGTGTAGTCGCCTTCTTTCAGGCCGACCGCGGCCAAGGCCGCCTTCGCCATGGTCACGTTGGCGGGGCCGGGCGCGGACATGATCTTGGCGCCCTTGAGGTCCTTGAGCGAGGTCGCCGGATAGTCCTTGCGGACGACGAATTGCTCCATCTGATAGGTTTTGTTCTGGCTGTTGAGCGAGATGTACATGGCCACGCCCGGCTTCTTCAGGTCGGCATTCATGCCCTCGATGGTCACCAGCACCGCGGACGCGTCGATCTGGTTGGTGATCATGGCGGCCACGTTCGGCGGCCCGCCGATCAGCCGAACCATCTCCGGTTCGATGTTCTCGTCCTTGAAGAAGCCGCGCTCCAGCGCCACGAAATAAGGCAGCGACGAGCTCACCGGGAACACTCCGACCTTGACCTTGTCCTGCGCGGCGGCGGGAACGGCTGCAAGCACCGTTGCTCCGGCAATGGCCGCCAGCAGGCGGCGGCGGGCGATCGCGTTACGCATTGCACTCCCTCCAGGTTCGCCGAGGTCGGCCGCAACGGCCGGCTCGGCAGGTGAATTGCAAGTCTCGTGCCGGCCTCACTCGCCGACGTCGACGACGGCGATCACCGGGCCGCCGCCTTGCGGGCCCTGGTGCATCGCGTCGACGGAAACGAACACGGCGGGATCGCCGATCGCCGCCGCCGCGACGCCGCCGACGGCGGCTTTCGAGTGGCGGTGATGGTGCACGTCGGAATCGTCCAGCATGATCTGCCGCCGGCCGCGCAGCGTGCCGCGGCGGTCGGCTTCGCATTTCATGAAGCAGTTGACCACCCTGCCCGCCAGATCCTCGGCCCGCGGCCGCGCGGGCAATTCAAGGCCGGCATTGCGGATGGCGCCGTAGATGCCGTCGATGTCGAGCGCGTCCTGCATCACCGAATGGCCGATGCGGTAGCGGCCGCCGGCGCCCGGCCGGTTGCCGAGCAGCACGATCTGCGCCCGGGTCAGCTCGACGCCGGAGGAGCACGAGGCCACGGACGAATAGAGATCGAGATCACGGCAGATCGCCTGCGCCTGCGGCATCTTGATCTCGCCGAGCGCCACCGCGACGCCGAGCGCGGTCGTGCCGTTCGACACGCCCATGGAATCATGCACCTCGCACGCGCAATGCTGGCCGCGCGTTTCCGCCTCGCGCACGGAGTCGATGGTGAGCAGCGGCGTCTTGGTCTGCACGTAATGGACGTCCTCGGGATCGTCGATACCGGCGTTGCGCATCGCGGCCCTCACTGCCTCGGCGACCTTCTCCACCATCGCCAGCCGCCCGATGTCCTCCGGCTTGAGCTCCACGCTCATGGCCGTGCCGATGGCGAGGCGCGCTTTCGACGCCGGCCCCGTCTTCGCGTTGCGGGCGAAAATCGTGGCATGCGGCGTGATGACGCCGTCGCAGCCGCCGGACCAGACCATCGGGATCTGCGCCACCTCCTGCTCCGAGCGCCGGCCGTGCTCGAGCAGCACGCGCCGGAACGCCTGATCGGCGAGGATGCGCGTGAAGTCGTTCACGCCGCCGTTGCCCTCGGTCTTGCCGATCACCGCGACTACCTCGTCGGCGGTGCATCGACCTTTGCGGATGCAGGCCTCGAGCCCGGAGGCATCCTGCACGTTCTTGAGCTCGACCTTGACGACCTCGATCGCCATTCCGCTTCGTCCTCGATTGCCTCGCTGGCGCGATCTCACGCCGACCGCGTCCACGGCACGACCTCGCCGCGGAGCATTTTCTCGTATCCTTCGCCGCGATCGATCATCGCGCCGGACTGGCCGCGCCGGGCCGCCAGCTTGCCCCGCAAGGCTACGGTCGCCGGCACGTCGATCACGAGGGAGTCTGCGCCCGCGCTCGGCACCAGCACAACGCCGTAATCGTCGCGCGCCGCCGCAAGCGACACTTTGCCCTCGGCCACGTCGCCCTGGACCAGATCCGGCTCACGCGCGAGCGGATCGCCCCAGCCGCCGCCGCCGGTGGTGCGCACCCGGACCACCTGGCCGGCCAGCACCGGCTCGCCATCGACGAGGCCGCCGAGGTCGCGCGGCTTTCCCTCGATGTCGATGGTCACGCAGAACGGCAGTCCCGCCTTGCCGCCGTTGACCCCGTAGCAACCGAGCCGCACGCGGTCGGCGGTGACGATGGTTCGGCAATCCACCAGCGCGCGGTAGTGCTTCTCGTAGCCGAGACCGCCGCGCCGCTTGCCGGCGCCGCCCGAATCCGTGCGCAGCGCGAGCTTCTCCACCAAGAGCGGAAACCGGGTCTCGGTGAATTCGGCCGGCTGATTGCGCGAGTCCGGCACGATGTGAATGGCATCGTTGCCATCGGCGTAGGCGCGCCCGCCCGAGCCCCCGCCCAGCACCTCGCGCGAGAGGAATGGCCGGCCCGTGGCGTCGGTGCCGTAGAAACCGGTGTAGCGGATCGTCTCCTGGTCGGCTGGCATGCGTCCGTCCACTGCCTGCGCGACCACTCCGGCGAGCAGGCCGAGGCAGCGCAGCAGCACGAACGAGCGCGCGTTGGTGGCGGCGGGCCAGCGCGGCGTGATCAGCGTGCCCTTCTCCGGGAAGATCACGTCGAAGACTTCGCATACCCCTTCGTTGACGTGAATTTCCGCCGCGCGCTCCGGCGTGTCGGCGAGGTTGCGCAGGATCGGCGCGATCCATTTGACCAGGAAGGCGCCGCCGGCATAGTCGGCGGGCCAGTTGATCGGGCCGGTGGACTGCGGATCGGTGCCGGTGAAGTCGAGCGCGATGCGGTCGCCCCGCTTGATCATGGTGAGCGCGAGCTTGTGCAGCTTGGGGTCGGTGACGCCGTCGTGCTCGACATAGTCCTCCCAGCGGTACTCGCCGTCGGCGATCTTCGGGAGGAGTTCGCGGCGGAAGATGTCGCGGCATTTGTCGAGGATGGCCTGGAAGCAGGCCTCCACCGTCTCGCGTCCGAAGCGCTCGAACAGCTCGGCCATGCGCCGGGCGCCCATCAGGCAGGCCTGCACCTCGCTGTCGAGATCGGCCGCCAGCATGTCGGGCACGCGGGTGTTGCGCTTGATGATGGTGAAGACCGCCTCGTTGCGCACGCCGGCGCCGTAGAGCTTGATCGGCGGAATGGCGAGGCCTTCCTCGAACACGGTCACGGCGGTGCCCGGCATCGAGCCCGGCACGCGCCCGCCGATATCGTCGTGATGACCGAAGGCCTGGATATAGGCGACGACCTCGCCGCCATGAAAAACCGGGACGGTGCTGCACAAATCCGGCAGGTGGCCGATCGAGCCCTCGGTGAGATAGGTGTCGTTCATCAGGAACACGTCGCCCGGCCGCATGGTGTCCGGCGGAAAGTCGCGCACCACCGCGTTCGGCATCGCCGAATAGGAGCGCCCGGTGAGCTTTCGGCAATAACGGTCGAACAAGCCGACGCGATAGTCGTGCGCTTCGCGGATCATCGGCGATCGTGCGGTGCGCTCGATGGCGTATTCGATCTCCGCCTCGATTGAATTGAGCGTGCCTTCGACGATCTGCAGCACGATGGGGTCTACGGCGCGCGGCGGCCCCTTCGGCGGGAGCGGCCACGGCACGACCGTGGAGTGCACGTTCATCGCCCCGCCTCCGAAGCCGTGCCTTCGCGTCGC
This sequence comes from uncultured Alphaproteobacteria bacterium, assembly GCA_963758945.1. Classification (GTDB taxonomy): domain Bacteria; phylum Pseudomonadota; class Alphaproteobacteria; order Rhizobiales; family Xanthobacteraceae; genus VAZQ01. Next base: position 158,192 of record CAVWXY010000011.1, read on the forward strand.
ACGATCAGGATGCCGTGCGGGTCGACCTCGAGCCGCTGGCCGGGAAAGACCACCGTGGTGGAGCCGAATTCCTCGACCACGGCCGGCCCATCGAGCCGGAAGCCGGCGGGCAGCGAAGCACGCTGGTAGATTGACGTCTCCCGCATGGCGCCGCTGAAGTAGACCGGACGGGTGCCGTGCTGCGGCCGCGCCCCGGCGCCGATGTCGAGCCTGGGAATGCTCGGGCGATCGATCATCCCGAACCCGGACACGCAGAAATTCACCAGCTCGACCTTCTGCTCCCCGGCATAGTTGTAGCCGAAGGTCTTGAGATGGGCGGCATGGAACGCATCGACGAGACCGGCGGCGAACGCGCCGTCGATCGGACCCGAAGGCGCCGACACGCGCACTTCCGTGGACTGCCCGGCATAGCGCACGTCGGCTTCGCGCACGAGGCGGATGCGGGAGCGCTCGATGCCGTCGCGCTCGAGCGTGACGGCGGCGTCGCGTTCGAGGCCGGCGTAGATGGCGGCGACGGCCGCAAGCTCGATCGCATCCTCGTGCATGACCTTGGTCACGATGTGATCGGTGCGCCAGTCGACGGCCAGAAGACCGAAGGCGGAGAGATTGCCCGGATTGGGCGGCACGATGCAGGCCTGCATGCCGATCAGCTCCATCACCGCCGGCGACTGCGCGGGACCGGAGCCGCCGAACGCGAGCAGCGCGAATTGGCGCGGATCGATCCCGCGCTGGATCGTCATCTGCCGGATGGCATTGGCCTGGTTCCAGTTGGCGATCTCAATGATGCCTTGGGCGAGTTGCTCCACGCCCATGTTGCCGGGAAGCTGCGCCGCGAGGTCGGCGATGCCCGCGCGCGCGCGTTCCACGTTCAATGGAATGCCGCCGCCGATGAGCGCCGGAGGAATACGGCCCATGACCAGATTGGCGTCGGTGATGGTCGGCTCGTCGCCGCCTTTCGGGTAGCACATCGGCCCGGGCTCGGCGCCGGCGCTGCGCGGCCCGACCTTCAGGTGCCCCTCGCGGCTGATCCAGGCGATCGAGCCGCCGCCGGTGCCGATGGTCTCGATATCGATCATCGGGATGCGCACTGGAAACGGCCCCACGGCGCCGCCATTGGTCACTTGCGGCTTGGCGCCCTCGATCAGGCAGAGGTCGGTCGAGGTGCCGCCGGCGTCCAGGGTCACCACGTCGGGAAATCCCGCCATTTCGGCAACGACGGCGCTGCCGAGCGCGCCCGCGGCCGGACCCGATAGCGCGGTGGTGATCGGCTTGCGCATCACCTGATCGGGGCTGGCGACGCCGCCGCTCGACTGCATCACAAGGAACGGCTTGTCCCGCAGCCCGGGCCCAAGCTCGTCGCGAATGCGTTCGAGGTAGCGGCCCATATGCGGCTTGACGAAGGCGTCGACCAGGGTCGTTACCGCGCGCTCGTATTCGCGGTATTCGGGCAGCACATCGCAGGAGAGCGAGACGGTAGCGTCCGGATAGTCCGCGGCGACGAGCTCGGCGACGCGGCGCTCATGCGCGGCGTTGGCGTAGGAATGCAGCAGACAGACGCCGATCGCCTTGATGCCCTGCGCGCGAAAGAACCGCGTCGCGGCACGGATGCTCTCCTCGTCGAGCGGCCGTAGCTCTTGTCCGCGAAAGTCGAGCCGCCCGCCGACCTCGCGCACGTAGCGCAGCGGCACGATGCGCTGCGGCTTCACCCAGAAATACGAGTTGCCGTAGCCCTCCGGCACCGCCTGCCGGGCGATCTCCAGAATGTGGCGAAAGCCATCGGTGACGATCAGGCCAAGGCCCGCGATCTCGCCTTGCAGCAGCGCGTTGGTCGCGACCGTCGTGCCGTGCGCCAGCCCCGCGAGATCTTCCAGCGCGGCGCCGCCGGCATCGAGAATCGCCTGCACGCCGCGTATGAGCCCGATCGCGGGATTGGAGGGCGTGCTCGCCACCTTGGTCACCCGCATGGCGCCGGACGCGCCGTCGACGCAGACGATGTCGGTGAAAGTGCCCCCGGTATCGATGCCGATCCGCAGACTGGCGCGTTCCTCCGTCATGCAACGCCTCGCATCGCATCGCGCAAGCCCGTCCGCCGGCGCGGTGCGCCTCGTCTCCCGGCCCCTCAAGTATGAGCGAGGCCCGGCGCCCAAGTCCAAGACCGATTGGCGATGCCATTATCGGAAATTCCGATAGGAGCTGTCTCGCCCGCAGGGCGAGCGCGCGTAAATCCGCTCGCTCCCGTGGCCTTCGCTGGCGTCGTCGCAACCGACGCTGGCCCCCGCCCCGGCGACGAAAAATGCTGCCCGCGGCGGCAGCGGGAGGTCGGCGAGATCGCGCCGGACGCTAGCGCGGCCTTGATAGAGGATGGGGCCGACGCAGGCACGTTCGGAATGCGGCGCCCGCCCCTAGTAGGCCGACTTGTACTGCGCAAGGGTCCTGCGCAAATCGTCGAAGATCGCCTTCGGATCCTGACCGGCGTTGCGCACCGAGGCCTCCCAAGTGGCGGTCACCGGCTCCGCGGACTTGCGCCAGGCGGCAAGCTGGTCCGCGCTCAGCGGATAGACGTCCTGACCGGGCATGGCCTTGATCTTGTCGCGGCCGCCGGCCTCGAAATCCGCCCATGGCGCAGCTATCCTCAGCGCCCAGTCGCTGGTGCAATGCTCGTCCATAACCTTCTTCTGCGCCGGCGACAGCGCGTCATACTTCGACTTGTTCAGAACCCAAACCTGTTCCGAGACGTAGAGGGGCGAGTCGATATGATGTTTCGTGACCTTGTCGATGCCGAACAGCAGCATCGATCCCCATGGAGAACCCGCCGCATCGGCCACTCCTCTTTCGAGCACGTCGCGGATCTCCGGCGCCGCCGCCTGGACGTTGGTCGCGCCCAGGAGCGTCATCCAATTGGCGATCACCGCGTTCGGCGGACGCACCTTGAGCCCCGACATGTCCGCCGGCATCACCGCCTTCTTGCGGGCGAAATGCAGCGTGCCCGGATCGTGCGCAAACGACAGGCAATAGCGGACGTCCTTCATTTCCTGTCCGGCATAGCGGCGATACCAGGCATCGAGCGCGGCGCTTCCTTCCTTGCCGTTGGAGAAGACGAAGGGCAGTTCCGCGGCGCCGACGATGGGAAAACGGCCGGGCTCATAGCCTGGATTGACGTGCGAGATATCCACGATGCCGTCGCGGGCCATGTTGTAGTGGTCGAACGCCTTGCCGAGCTGTTGGGCGGGAAAGATCGTGATCTTGATGGAGCCGTTCGAGGCCTTGTCGATGGAGTCCGCCCAAGCAACCGCGGCGGCGTGCATCGGATGCGTCGGGGGAACCCAGTGCGAGAATTTGAGCTGGACGGGTTTGTCTTGGGCCGAAGACGGCGACGCGAAGCCGAGGGCGGCCACGACAATCATGCTGCATGCAAGAAATTTCATCTTTGATTCCTCCCGCGTTTGTTCTTCGAACGACACCGGTCACTAAGATGCGACGCGTGCCGGAAGCGTGATGAGATTCGATCCCGGCACGAGTACGCGCGTCTGTTGATTGCGCAATGCAAGCTCGAGGTTGCGGCGCGCCAGGCGGGCATGCTCGCGCATCAGCGCCTCCGCGCGCTGGCCTTCGCGCGCCTCGATCGCGCGTACGATGCAGCGGTGATGGTCCTGCGCCACCGTAAACATGACCTGCGCCTCCGGCAGCCGCGCTTGAACCATCACGAACGCGCTGGCCGAGGCGAAGGGAAGGTTCACCGCCCGAGCGATCTCCCGTGCGAGCAACGCGCTGTCGGCGAGGTCGACGACGATGCGGTGGAACCGCTCGTTCAGGACGACGTAAGCCGAGAAACTGTCGAGCGTGAGCCCGCCCTCGAAGACGAGCTGGTCAAGACCTGACAGGCAATGTTTGAGATCGTCGAGATCGGCGGGCGCAGTGCCGCGTTCGGCCGCGAGTCGCGCGGCCAACCCCTCGAGCGCACCGCGAATTTCGATCGCGGCATGTATGTCCCGCTCGTCGAACGCGTTGACGACGAACCCGCCGGAGGCCAGCGCGCGCAGCAGGCCTTCCTGTTCGAGGCGCATGAGGGCGGCGCGGATCGGCGTTCGGGAGACGCCGAGGCGCTCGACCAGCAGGAGCTCCGACATCCGCTCGCCGGCTTCGATCTCGCCGCCGAGGATGAGCTCGCGCAGCTTCAGCAGCGCGGTCACCGTTTGTGATGAGCTGCCCTCGTGCGTCAGGCGCATTGCCGTTGGAGCCCCTAAGCCGTCGTATTGATTGTATACAACCCTCGGGAGCCTTGCCCATATTTTATTGAGAATGCTTATCAAAATCCGGGCAATGTATACAATTGGGCGACAAGAATGGTCAGGGCGCGTCGCCAAAAATGGCGGTGCGGCCGCCGGAGCTCAAAACCGGCGATCGTTTGTGCCGATGGCCAGGCGTCCAGGTGAGCTGGGATCGCAGCCGACGTCATTGGGGTTCGACGGCCCGCGCCTTATACGACTGCCCGCATGCGGCCGGGCGCAGTATCGCCGAGAAACGGGCCATGACGCCTGGTGACGCTCGGGCAGAGTCTTCTCAGAAAAACTCAAGGCGGAACCTGCGGATACGGCGCAATACTTTTTTCTCGCGCGAGTGGCGGCAGCCGCTGCCGGGGTAAATGCCAGGATGGCAACGGTTGCCAAAGCCAGCCGGACGAGGATCAGCGTGGCGCGCGCGTCAGGTCGCAGAACTGCTGTGGTGCCTTCTGGGATGATTGATCGGGGAAAGGTGCCTGGTCGCATTGGGGACCACGTACTCCTGCGTCGGTGGGTCCCAAACCAAGCCATTGAATCCAACCGGGGCTCCGGCAGGGCCTTGCTGGGCTTGAGCTTGCACCGGTGCAACAAGCACCCCGATGATAAAGGTGAGAATCGTAAGACGCTTCATCGCACAACTCCTTCTTAATTCGATGTGAGACTTCGGGTTTGCCTCCCGCCGACAAAAGGCGAAGCACACCCCGGTCACTGCGTTGCCACACCGGGTGACATATGCTGGGTGCAGGGGAGTGGCTTGCGCGGAATTGCCGCCACCGCCGGGATCTTGCGGCAATGTCGGATGCACTGCCGCGTTTGGATCACGGGCCGCGTCACTATCAGCGAACGCGATCGCGTCAAGATCGGACGGCTGAATGCGATCGACCTGTTCGAGCCGGCGCCATGAACCCTGCAAAACGCCGATGCATCATCTACGAGTCTGCGTCCCGGTCCTTCAGCATGTCTCTCACCGCAGCGAGATAACCCTCCTTCCTGCGCGGCAGCGGCTGGCGCCGGCGGAACAGACTCAGGGTCACGGAACGCGCCGGCACGATGGGCAGCAGTTTGACGACGCCGAGCGCGGCTTCGTTCGCCGCGCTGGCGCGCGGCACGATGGCGATGCCGGCGCCCGATTGCACGATGACCTTCATGGTCTCGATGTTGTCGGCGACGGCGTGGATGTTCGGGCGGATGCCGAGATCGGCGAACAATGACAGCACGACCTGGCCGTAGCCGACGGTCAGCTCGCTCATGATGATCGGCTCGCTCACCAAGCTGCCGATGTCGATGGGCCTGCGCGCACGCGCCAGGCGATGCGACGGATGCGTGATCAACGCCATCTCGGCCTGCGTGAGCCGCTCGGTCACGATCCCGCCGGGCACGCGGTCGGGGTCGGATTCGATGGCGATGCCGGCGTCGACCCGCTCCTCGTGCAGGTCGTTGAAGATGTTTCTGGTCGGCGCCGTGAGGATCTCGAGCCGCACCGCGGGCAGCGTTTGCGCGAGATCGCGGAACAGGCGCGGCATGAAGATCTGCGCCATGCCAGACCCCATCCCCAAGGTCAGCGTGTCGGAGGGCGCCCCGCGCAGCCGCCGCGCGGTGTCGGAAAGGCTGAGCACGTCGCCGATGACGCGCTCCGTCTCGTAGAGAAAGGTACGGCCGCGTTCGGTCAGCTCGATGCCTCGGGGCGTGCGGCGAAACAGCGCAAAGCCGATCGTATTCTCCAGCTGGCTCACCTGCTCGCTGACAGCCGATTGCGAAACGTTGAGCCGCGCAGCGGCGCGCGTGAAGCTGCGCTCCCTGGCGACCGACAGCGCGTAGCGAAGTTGACGCAGCTCCAAAGCAGATTCCCGGATCGAGGGTGAACGCCAGCTAATGCCGAGGAGGGGAGCGAGGCCCAGTCTGCGGCGATTCAATCCGAAGCAATTTCGCTGCAAGCAGGCGTGTTCGGCTTGGCCAGCGAATAGGCGATCACAGCGCGTGCGGCCGCGTACTCCATAACATCGATCCATTGGGCGGGCCGCGAATCTCTGCTTAGGACTGCATCCCACATCGGCCCTCCGTCACGAGCTCGATGTGGCGGCGGAAGATGAAATTCTCCACCATCAGGTCCACCAGGATCGCCGTCAGCAGGCCAGCGAGCACCGCGGGAATATTCGAGCATGGTCCAGGTTTCATAGATCTGCCAGCCCAAATCCGCCTTTGCTGGAAGAGACCACGAACCCCGGCTCCGCGGGGATAAGCATGCACCAGGGCGGAAACCCAGCCCATCTCGCTCAGGCGGCGAGGCGGGCATAATCCTTCGTCGCCATGACCTGCACGCGTCGCATGTAGCGCGGCTCGTCCAGGCGGTAGTCGGCGACTGCGTTATGCACTGTGCCGATATTGTCCCACATCAGCACATCCCCCTCCGTCCATTTGTGCGCGTAGAAGTATTTCTGTCGCTCCTGGTGTGCGAACAGAAATTGGAGCAGCGCGGCACTTTCGGCTTCCGGCATTCCGTCGATGCGGGTGGCATAGCCAGGATTGCAGTAGAGGACGCTGCAGCCGGTGATGGGGTGGGTGCGAACAATCGGCTGCGACACCGGCGGCTTCATGGCACGCTGCCGGGGGGTAAGCGCGGCGCGGCTGGAGCCGGGTCGCGCGCGCATCATATCCCAGAACTTGGCAAAGTCGTGCGTCGCCGTACGCCCTTCGAGCCGGACTTTGAGGTCGGGCGAAAGATCATCATAGGCCGCATGCATGTCGCGGAACTGCGTGTCGCCCAATGGCCGGCCGTCGCGCATCGGCACCTTGACGGCATAGAGGACATTGGCGAGCGCGACCTTGCGACTGTAGGACATGTCGGTGTGCCATCCCTGGCCGGCATCCGCGAGCCCGATCGGCTTGCCGTCCGTCGTCATGTTGGACAACACCATCACTTCCGGAAAGCCCGGCTCGTGGAATTGATTGGCGACGTTGATCTCGAGCTCGCCGAACATGCGCCCGAAGCGCGCGAATTGCGCCGTCTCCAGCCGCTGCCCGGGGAAGCACAGCACCCCGTGCTCGCCGAGTGCGCGAAGGATTTGTGCGAACTCGCCGTCACGGAGCGGTCGGGAGACGTCGACGTCCTCGATCGTCGCGCCCAATGCTCGTTCCGTGGGACGGACCTTCATGTCGCGCTCGCTAGCCGGCTCGGTCGCATGGCCATGCTAGCATCAGCCGCCGGCGTCGAGGAAGCGCACCCCGCCGGCAACGCCCGCCCGCCATCCGCGCCGGGGGGGCATTGCCCCGCGCCCCGATCCAGGCCGGTCGCCAAGTACGCGGCTGAACCCCGTGAGCGACCATGCGCTGCGGTTGCATGCTTACCGAAACAGCCTCGCCGCGCCCTGCGCCAGCCGGTGCGCGGCGAAGGCAAAAAGCCCGCCGGTGACGGCGGTGAGCGCCATTACCGCATAGGCGAGGCCAGACGAGCGGGCATAGAGCAGGCCCGAGACGCCCATTGCCGCCGCCATGACGAGCCCGAGCGCCACCGCGAGATAGCCCTGCGCGGTCGCGCCCAATTCAGCCGGCGCGGCACGTACCACGCAACCGAGCGCGCCGAGATGGGTGGCGCCGAACGACAGCGCATGCAGGCATTGCAGCAGCGGCAGCAGCGTGGTCGGAGGACCGAGCGCCATCGCACCCCAGCGCACGGCGGCGCCCGCCGCTCCCACCATCAGCAATTTGGTCGGGGCAACCGGCAGCCGCCCTGAGATCGCAAACAGCACGATCTCGGCGGCCACCGCGAGCGCCCACAGAGCGCCGATCGCCGCGCCGTCGAGCCCGGCCGCCCGCCAGGCGAGCGCAGAGAAGCCGTAATAGACCGCGTGGCTCGCCTGGATGAGGCCCGCCGCGGCTGCCGCCGCGACAAAGACGGGATCGTGCAGCAACGTCCGCGCGGACGAGGATGGTTCGCGCGTGCTCGCTTCGCGCGGCGTAAGCGGCGCCAGCGCAAGCGCCGTCGTCGCGGTGACGACCATGGCAGCGACCAACAACCAGATCAGGTCGCGCGCGGCGATGATGTCGATGAGGACGCCCGCCCCCAGGCTGCCGGCAATGAACGCGACCGAGCCCCACAGCCGCACCGGCCCGTAGGCGCGGCCGAGGTCGCCGAGGCCACGCAGGGCATAGCTGTCGGCGAGCGGCATCATCGGCGTGTAGGAGGCCGACGCCAGCGCGAACACGATCGCGATGGCGGCGGTCCCCTGCGCCAGGGTGAGCGCGCCATAGCCGAGCACCGCCATGCCCGCGGCGATCACGATGGCGAGGCGTTGCGCGTCGTGCCGGTCGGCGCTGCGCGTTGCCAGCGGAATCGCGAACACGCGCACGACCATGGGCACGGCGAGCACGACGCCGATGGCGCCGGCATCGAGGCCCTTGGCCGCGAGCCAGACCGGCAGGAACGGCAATTGCACGCCGAGGGCGACGAAAAGCGCCGCGTAGAAGGCCGCCAGCCGCCACGTGAACGGAGCACGGCCGACAAAGAACGCGGGACAGAACAGCAACCGCAATATCTGTCCTCTGCCGTCGGACTCCGTCGTCCAACCTTAAGCCACGAGCCGATGGAACAGGTCCGGATCGACATTGCCGCCGGACAAGACGGCCACCGCGACCTTTCCCTTCACGTCGATCTTCCTCGATAGCAGCGCGGCGAGCGCAACTGCGCCGCCCGGCTCCACCACCAGCTTGAGCTCATGGAAGGCGAAGGCGACCGCCGCGACCACCTCCTGGTCACTCACGGCAGCGCCCTGACCGACCAGCTCGCGGTTGATCGCAAAGGTGAGCTCGCCCGGCGTCTGCGCCATCAGCGCATCGCAGATGGTACCGGTGATGGCGGCATTTCTTTCACGTCGTCCGCTCTTGAACGAACGGGCGTGGTCGTCGAAGCCCGCGGGCTCCGCGGTGTAGAGGCGCGCCTGCGGCGTGCGCGCCTTCACCGCGAGCGCGATGCCCGCGGTCAGTCCGCCGCCCGAGGCCGTCACCGCGACCACGTCGGCGACGAGACCCTGCGCGGCGAGGTCCTCGACGATCTCGCGGCCGGTCGTCCCTTGGCCCGCGATGACGAGCGGATCGTCATAGGGCGGAACCAGGGCCGCGTTGCGCGTCGCGGCGATCGCGCGCGCGATCGCTTGGCGGTCTTCCCGCGCGCGGTCGTAGAGCACAATTTCGGCGCCCAGCGCCGCGGTACGCTCCCGTTTCGGGCGCGGCGCATCCGCCGGCATCACGATCACCGCCGGCATGCCGAGCAGCTGGGCCGCCGCGGCGACACCTTGCGCGTGGTTGCCCGAGGAAAATGCCACCACCCCGCCGGCGCGCTGCGCCTGCGGGAGTGAACACAGTTTGTTGTAGGCGCCGCGGAACTTGAACGAGCCGGTACGCTGCAAGGTCTCCGCCTTGAGGAACACGCGCGCGCCGGTAAGCGCGTCGAGCACCGGCGAAGTCACCAGCGGCGTGTGCAATGCGATGCCGGCCAAGCGTTGCGCGGCGGCGTCGACGTCGGCGGCGGTCGGCAAAACGGAGTCGGCCAATGGCTGCATCCCGAAACGGTAGCGCCGCGGTGCCCTTCCCGGCAAGGGCGATCAAGCGGCAATTTCGCCGCCCCGGCGCTCTACCGGCAGCGACGGAACCGCGCTCGGTCCGGGTTTGCGCTCCTCGTCGGTCCAATGCGCGATTTCGAGGGGCAGGTCGCGATGCTCGACGACCGCCGTGCAGCTCTCGCCGCAATTGACATAGCGGGCGCCGACCTCGTCGCGAATCGCGGCGTGACAAATGCAAATCACCACAGCGCAACGCCTAAAGAGCATCGTATTGCGCGGCCATGGAATCCGCAGCGCCGCTCGTCACATCAATGCCGCGGCCCGCGGTCACATCAATGTCACGACCGGCGTGAGATAGCTGACATATGATGATTGCGGTTTGGGCTGCCGGGACATATTGCGTCGTCGCGACCGCCACTCACATCGGCAGCATCCTGATCGCGATGCGACGTTGCCGGAAGGCCTCCGCGGTCTCCCATCGCACGGAAGCGCAAACCGCGCTGGGCCTCCTGGGGCTGACACGTTTTTTGCGGCGAACCGGGCGTCGCGCCGCCGGCCTGCGATCGGGACGGGCGACGAATGCGAGTACTGACGTCGACGGCGTGAGCCTGGTGCGCCCGGTCTGCGGCCTGGAAAATCATATCGAAGAAACGCTGCGTTCGGCCTTCGAGCTCGATTATCCGCGCTATGAGATCGTCTTCTGCGCCGCGGCGGCCAACGACGCCGCCGTGCCGCTGGTCAAACGCCTGATCGCGGCCCATCCGCATGTTCCCGCACGGCTGCTGATCGGCAATGAAACGATCAGCGAGAACCCGAAGCTGAACAACGTCTGCAAGGGCTGGCGTGCGGCCGCCTACGATTGGGTCGTGATGGCGGACAGCAACGTGCTGATGCCGCCCGACTACGTCGAGCGCTTGCTCGCGGCGCGGCACGCCGATACCGGCCTCGTGAGCTCGCCGCCCGTCGGCTGTCGCCCCGATGGCTTCTGGGCGGAGCTCGAATGCGCGTTTCTCAACACCTATCAGGTGCGATGGCAATACGCGGCCGCAGGCCTCGGCCTCGGCTTCGCCCAGGGCAAGTCGATGCTCTACCGGCGCAGCCAGATCGAGCAGGCGGGCGGCATTCGGTTGCTGGCGTCCGAGCCCGCCGAGGACGCGGCCACGACCAAGCTCATGCGCGGCTTGGGCTTGCAGATTCGCCTAGTCGATGCACCGTTCGAGCAGCCGCTGGGCCACCGCTCGGCGCGCGAGGTTTGGGCGCGCCAGTTACGCTGGGCGCGCCTGCGACAGGCGTCGTTCAGACGCTACTACGCGCTCGAAATCCTCGCCGGCAGCATCGGGCCGCTGGTCGCGGTCGCCTATGTTCTGGCGGCGCTGGAGCTGCCCGTGGCCGGCGTCGTCGTGGTCGCGGCGGTGTGGTTCGGCGCCGAGGCCGTGCTCGCTCGCGCGGCGGGATGGCATCTGACTATTCGCTCGCCCTTGGCCTTCCTGCTGCGCGACGTCCTCCTGCCGCTGCTCTGGATCGGGGGCTGGCTTGGACGTGGCTTCGTCTGGCGCGGCAATCACATGCGGGCGATGGAATCGCGAGGTGCGATTTAGCTCGGTTCCCGGCGCAGGACGGATGGACACCGCGCGGGCGCGCAGGTGTACAGTCACGCGCGGCATCCCTTCGTGTAGCGCCCGGAACGACCCATGGATCTCGGAATCGCTGGCCGCAAGGCCATCGTGTGTGCCTCGAGCCGGGGCCTCGGCCGTGCCTGCGCGCAGGCACTCGCTCAAGCCGGCTGCGCGGTCGTCATCAACGGCCGGGATGGCAAGACCTTGGACGCGACCGCGGCGGCCCTGCGCCAGTCCACCGGCGCCATGGTAACGGCGGTGCAGTGCGATGTCGCCACTTTCGAGGGCCAGTCGGCACTGCTCGCCGCCTGTCCCGAGCCCGACATTCTGGTGAACAACAATGCGGGTCCGCCGTTCCGCGATTTCCGCGAGCTCACGCGCGCCCAGATGATCGACGGCGTTATTGCCAACATGGTGGTGGCGATCGAGCTCACGCAGAAGGTGATCGACCCGATGCTGCGCCGGAAGTTCGGACGAATCGTCAATATTACGTCCGGGTCGGTGAAAATGCCGCTGGCCGGGCTCGATCTCTCCTCGGGCGCCCGCGCCGGTCTCACCGCTTTTTTCGCCGGCGTGGCGCGCGCGGTCGCCGCCTCCAACGTGACAATCAATTTCCTCCTGCCCGGCACCTTCGACACCGAGCGCCTGCACTCGAACATCGCGGCCAATGCCAAGAGCAAAGGCATCTCAATCGAGCAGGCGAAGGCCCAGCGCATCGCCACCGTGCCGGCCAAGCGCTTCGGTAGCCCGGAGGAATTCGGCGCTGCCTGCGCCTTCCTGTGCTCCGCGCAGGCAGGCTACATCACCGGGCAGAACCTTCTTATCGACGGCGGCGCGTTCCCTGGGGCGATGTGAGCTCCCCGAAGCGAACAAGGCCGGCGTGTGCCGGCCCCGTCGCGCCCCCAAATTGTGCGGCTTTTCCCGGCAAGGCCCCGAGGGAGCGAGGCTTGCCATCGTATCGCCCCCTGAGCCCGCGTCGCTTGCAGCTCGGCGCACGAGTCAGGTGCATGAGGTAATACTGTCCGGGGCAGCGTCGGAATGCAAACGTAAAGATCACGTAATTGGGCAGTTTCCAGCTTATGTTGCCGGGATGCAACAGTTGCTCAGACGACAAAGAGAGGGTGCGCCACACCTTGGAATTCGACCTGATTGACGCCGATGGCTGTCTCGCTGGCGCTTGCTTGCTCGGCGCGGGGGTCCGACGCATGATCCGGTTCCCACCATAACCGCCTTCGGCTCTACCCAGAAAGAGAGTGCTCCATGAAGCTGGTCCGCTTTGGCCCGCGCGGCCGCGAGAAGCCCGGAATTATCGACGCCAAAGGAGGAATCCGCGACCTCTCGAAGCTCGTGTCCGACATCGCGGGGGCGGCGCTGTCGCCCAAAGGCCTCGCGAAGATCCGCAAGGCGCCGATCGACAAGCTGCCGCTCGTGCGCGGCAATCCCCGTCTCGGCGCCTGCGTCGGCGGGGTCGGCAATTTCGTTGCCATCGGCCTCAACTATTCCGACCACGCCGCCGAGGCCGGCATGGCGATCCCGAAGGAGCCGATCATCTTCAACAAGGTGACGACCTGCATCTGCGGACCCAACGATGACACGATCATCCCCAAGGGCTCGAGCAAGCTCGACTGGGAGGTCGAGCTCGGCATCGTCATCGGCCAGCGCGCGCGCTACCTCGCGAAAGACAAGGCGCTGGACGTGGTCGCCGGATATTGCCTGGCCAACGACGTGTCGGAGCGCGTGTTCCAGATCGAGCGCGCCGGCCAGTGGATCAAGGGCAAGAGCAGCGAGACCTTCGGGCCGCTGGGTCCCTGGTTGGTGACCAAGGATGAGATCAAGAACCCGCAGGCTCTCAACATGTGGCTGGACGTCAATGGCGAGAAGCGCCAGCGCGGCAACACCAAGACCATGATCTTCGACTGCCGGCACCTCGTCTGGTACTGCTCCCAGTTCTTCGTGCTGGAGCCGGGTGACGTCATCATCACCGGCACGCCGCCGGGGGTCGGGCTGGGCATGAAGCCGGAGCCGAAGTTCCTCAAGGCAGGCGACGTGGTTACGCTCGGAATCGACGGACTGGGCGAGCAGCGGCAGAAGGTGGTGAAGTTCAAGATGTGACGCGCCACCGAGGCGCCGCTTCCGCGCCGGTCATCGCCAGCGGGCGATGCTCCTCACCACCAAGCTTGGAAATGGTGGACCGGGCCGTGGCCGGAGCCGATCTTGATCCGGTTCGCGGCAGCGAGGGCGTCCGTCAGATAGGCTTTGGCGGCGCGCACCGCCTCGGCGAGCGTCAGTCCCTTGGCGAGGCCGGCGGCGATGGCCGAGGACAGCGTGCAGCCGGTGCCGTGGGTGTTCCGGGTCGCAATCCGGTCCGCTGCGAGACGCGTGAAGGCGTTGGGCTCGATCAGCAGATCGACGCTCTCGGCGCCGTCGGCGTGACCGCCCTTGACCAGCACCGCCCGCGCCCCGAGTGCGAGCAGGCGTTCGCCTTGCGCGCGCATTTCGGTCTCGGTCGCGGCGATCGGAGCGTCGAGCAGCGCCGCCGCCTCCGGCAGATTGGGCGTGAGCACGAGCGCGTGCGGAACGAGCACGCGCTTGAGCGCGTCGACCGCCTCGGGTGCGAGCAGCCTGTCGCCGGAGGCCGCGATCATGACCGGATCGAGCACCACGACGCGCTGCCGCCAGCGCTCGAGCCCGCCCGCGATTGATTCAATGGCGGAGCGCCGGGAGACCATGCCGATCTTGACCGCGCTGACGTCGAGATCGGAAAAGACCGCATCGATCTGAGCCGTGATGAAATCGGCGGGCACGTCATGGATCGCGCGCACGCCCTGGGTGTTCTGCGCGGTGAGCGCGGTGATCACCGAGGCGCCGTAGACGCCTAGCGCCGAGAAGGTCTTGAGATCGGCCTGGATGCCGGCGCCGCCGCCGGAATCCGAGCCGGCGATGGTCAACGCGATGGGCGTCATCGGCGTCCACGCTGCGCCAGGGCGGCGTCGACGGTCGCGCGTAGCGTCCGCGCCGCCGCCTGCGGATCGGGAGCCAGCGACAGCGCCGAGATCACCGCCACACCGTCGGCGTCGGCCGCGATGGCGTCGGCGGCATTGCCGGCGTCGATCCCGGCAATGCCGCACAGCGGAAGGTCCGGCGCCCGCCGGCGAAAGACGGCGGCGACGCGCGCCAGACCGGCCGGACCGATCGGCGGACTGGGATTGTCCTTCGAGGAGGTCGCGAACACGCCGCCGATGCCGACATAGTCGAGCAGATCGATGGGCGCCGCCTCGGCCTGCGCGACGCTCTTGACCGACAGCCCGAGGATGGCGTCGCTTCCGAGCAGTCGTCTGGCGTCGGTGACCGCCATGTCGTCCTGGCCGACATGCGCGCCGTCGGCGCCCGCGGCGAGCGCGACGTCGACACGGTCGTTGACGAGCAGGGGCACATTAAAGGGTGCGAGCGCGGCCTTGATCGCGCGCGCGCGCTCGACCATGGAGCGAGTGTCGCTCCGCTTGTCCCGAAGCTGCACCAGCGTTGCGCCACCTTGCGCCACGAGGCGCGCAAGCTCGACGAGATCGCGGCCGCCCGCGCGTTCGGGATCAATCAGGGCGTAGAGGCGAAGGTCGAGACTCATGCCGCTGCCCCCGCCTCCCCTGCCCGATACAGCGCGAGCACGCAGGCAGGGTTACGCCGACGCAAGCGCGATGGCGTTCCGCAGCCGCGCACCCTGGCGGCGGGCGGCTCATACGCGACAGGGTTCGAGGCATGCATCTCAGCTCCCTCCGCCGGCATGACCCGGATCAGGTTCGATGGGTTGGCTTGCCGCCTCTCAGCCCAGCGGCGCATCCGCCGGACACCCCATTGAGATTGCTGCACGGAATTCTACGAATCCGTGGAGGTCGTGGCAAGTGGCAAGCGATGATCGATGCGGAGGCGACGCGCGCCACGGCGGCACCGGATGTCGCAGCGAAATACGAGCAGCCCGCCTGTCCGGGACGGACGCGGCCCTTGCCTATCCCGGCCGTATTTGCTGGATTGCCGCCTGCCGGCCACGGGCCGCACGGAGGTGCGAATGGTCCCCTTCTTCGTGCAGATCAAATGCCATCTCGGCAAGTCCTACGAGGTGGCGAACAAGCTCGCGGACGCGGAGCTCGCTTCGGAGATCTACTCCACCGCCGGCGATTTCGACCTGCTGGTGAAGTTCTACGTCGAGGACAAGACCGACATCGGTCATTTCGTCAACGAGAAGGTGCAGATCATTCCGGGCATCCAGGACACCCGCACCATCATCACGTTCAAGGCGTTCTGACGGAAAGCGTACGACGAAGTCCGGTCGGCTTTCCGCCTATCCACCTGTCGGCGGCCCTTCGGCCGCACGCATGCGTTTGAGACCGAGTTGACGCTCCCGCAAAAGGACGAACAGTCCGGCGCCCGCGATGATCGCGGCACCAATGAACACGAAGATGGTCGGCAGCTCTCCGAAGAACACGTATCCGAGCAGGAACGCCAATGACACCGTCGCCGCCTTCGAGGCGCCCAACGATGAGACGATGACGGCGCTCGGATTGAACATCGGCGAGGCCGGAAACGTGCGCACATAAACGCTGCGCGTTCTCGGCTGCGGACATGAAGTCCATTCTCGGCGGGCTGACGTAGGTTTCCGACGACGCAGGGCGGATGGCTCGGTTGTTCCGCCGCCCGTCGTCACTCTTGCGATGTGCGTTTACGGGTGCTTCGGTCCTTCGACCGGCGGGAGCGACTTGACGTAGGCCGCGATCGCGGCGCGATCCTGGGTCGGAAGTTTCGACGTATTGTCCACCACGGCGGTCATTGCTCCGCCGACCGAATCTCCGTCGGGCAGATCGCCAGTCTCGAGGATGCGCTCGATATCCCGCTCCGAATGATCGCCGATCCCCGCTTTGGTGATGTTGGGGACCCAGCCATCGCCACCCTCCGGATCGGGACCACCGGCGAAGCGCTGGCGCTCGATGATCGCGCCGAGGAGGTTGCGCGGACTGTGGCACTCGGCGCAATGGCCGGGGCCATTGACCAGATAGGCGCCCCGATTCCACTGCGCGGACTTGGTCGGATCGGGCCTGAACTGCTGACCGTCGAGGAAGAAAAATTTCCATCCCCCAAGCAAGCGGCGAAATTTGAAGTAGATCGGCAGGTCGTGGTCGCGCGCCTTTCCCTGCACTGGCGGCAGGGTTTTCAGATAGGCGAACAGGTCGCGCAGGTCGTCCAGCCGCACGTGTTGGTATGAAGTATAGGGAAATGCCGGATAGTAGTGCTCGCCGGCAGGAGAGGTGCCCTTCCACATGGCGGTGATGAAATTCGCCTCACTCCAACCGCCGATGCCGTCATTGCGATCCGGCGAGATGTTGGGAGCGACAAAGGTGCCGAACGGCGACTTCAGCTCGCGGCCGCCGCCAAGCCTGGACTTGTCGCCCTGTTCGGGGGTGGCGTGACAGGAGGCGCAGCCGCCAGCGTGGAATATGATCTCGCCGTTCTTGAGATCGGGCGTATACGGAGAGAGCGCGTTCGCAGACACGCTCGCCGGCATGGTGACGAGCCAGAATGCGAGGGCGCCGATCACCGCGAGGATCGCCGCCAAGATCACGAGCTTGCGCAGCATCGGCGTCCCAATTCGCGCTATCCCGCCAGTGGTCGGCACGCCCGTCAGCAAACGCGAAGGGCGGCGTCATGGCGACGGCCGCCCCTCGATCGTGACGCAGGACAGACCCTCACGTCTTCTTGCGATAGGTCTGATGGCAGCCACCGCAATTCTTGCGCACCTCGGTGATCTGGATCTTGAAGGTTTCGAGATCCTTGGTTGCGTCGGCAGCAGTCTTGGCTTGGCTCGCAAACTTGGCCAGCCTGGCATTGAAATCGGCCTTGTTGTCCCAAATTGGAGGCAGGGCCGCGGTATCTCCGTTCTTGGAATTGTCGGGGAAGAGCGCTGGCGCCTTCTCGCCCGCCTCGACGAAAACCACGAACACCTTTTTCGCCGCCTCCAGATCGAACGGCCGCTTGCCCTCCATCATCTCGGTGGCAATCTTGCTCTGGTCGCCGTTCGCCTTCATCAGGGCCTTACGGGCCGCGATCGGATCGCTTTGAGCCACCAGCGCGGTGGCCCCGAACACGAGGCATGCAATCGCAAGCACGGTACGGGTCATCTCCTGCTCCCTCGGTGGATTGATTCCGCGCCGGCAGGCGCAGTTTGGGTCGGCACGACGTAAACACGTACAGATCTTTGTTATTCCAAGGTGATAGCGAAATCCGAAGGTTGCGCCGTCTTCACGATTTCGTGAACGCCCCGGCCCGAACGGATCAAAGCGTGTGCAGGCGCCTGCCCTCGACGATCGCAGCCCAGACGCGCTCCGGCGTCGCCGGCATGTCCACATGGGGAATGCGATAGGCCCGCCACAGCGCATCGACCACGGCGTTGATGACCGCCGGGCACGAGCCGATGGCACCCGCCTCCCCCGCCCCTTTCACTCCCAGTGGATTGGTTCGACACGGCACATTTGCGGTCTCGAAGGCGAGTGGCGGGACATCCGCCGCGCGCGGCAGGGCATAGTCCATCAACGATGCGCTTACGAGTTGGCCGGAATCGCGGTCGTAGACCGTGTTCTCCATCAGCGCCTGGCCTATGCCTTGCACCGTGCCGCCATGCACCTGCCCGGCGAGAAGCAGCGGATTGAGCGTCGCCCCGAAATCGTCGACCACCCAGTAGCCGAGGATACGCGTTGCGCCGGTTTCGGGATCGATCTCGACCTCGGCGAGATGAGTGCCGTTGGGATAGGTCGCCGCCTCCGGGGTGAAGGCGTCCTCGGCCGCGAGCGCGCGCCGGCGCCCGTCGGGACCACGGGCGAGATCGGCGAAGCTCACCGTCCGGTCGGTACCTGCGACGAACACGGCGCCCGCGGCGATTTCGAGATCGCTGGCCGCCGCCTCGAGCGCACTGGCCGCAGCCTTCTTGAGCCGTTCGGCAAGCTTCCTGGTGGCGCCCGCCACCGACGCGCCCCCGCACGGGATCGAGCTCGAGCCGCCGGTTCCGGTTCCGCTTGCGATGAGATCGGTGTCGCCCTGAATGACGCGCACGCGCTCGGCGCTCAGACCGAGGTGATCGGCCACGATCTGGGCGTAGGCGGTCGCGTGGCCCTGGCCCGTCGACTGCGTCCCGACCAACACCGTGACGCCGCCATCGTCATCGAGGCGCACGCGCGCGGTGTCAGGGCCGTTGTTTCCGCATGCCTCGATATAGGTCGCGATGCCGATGCCGCGCAGCCGCCCGGCCCTGCGGGATTGCGCCAGCCGCCGTTCAAAGCCCTGCCAGTCGGCGCGCTCCTGCGCGCGCCCGAGGTGGCCGGCAAAATCGCCGGAATCGTAGGTCTTGCCGGTCGCCGTCGTGTAAGGCGTAACCCTGATGAAGTTTTTTTGTCGCAGCGTGTCGGGCGCAACACCGATCTCGCGTGCGGCCACGTCCACCAGCCGCTCGATCACATAGGCGGCCTCGGGACGCCCAGCGCCGCGATACGCATCGACCGGCACGGTATGGGTGAAGACGCCGCGCACGCGCGCGCGGCAGACCGGGATATCGTAGACGCCGGGTGACATGCCGGCGCCGATGAATGGAATAAAGGGGGCATAGCAGGACAGATAGGCACCCATGTCCGCGATCAGGTCGACATCGAGAGCGAGGAAGCGGCCTTCGCCATCGAGCGCGAGCTTCGCCGTGGTGATGTTGTCGCGTCCGTGCGCGTCACCGAGAAAATGCTCGCTGCGCTCCGCGACCCACTTTACCGGCCGTGCGAGCCGCCGCGCCGCGAAGCCGGCGAGCGCATATTCGCGGTAGGGAAAGAGCTTGGTGCCAAAGCCGCCACCGACGTCGGGGGTAACGACCCGCAGCTCGTCTGTTCCGATCTTGAGCACTTCGGCGCACAGCACGTCGCGGATATTGTGGCTGCCCTGGCTGCTCAGCGTCAGCGTGATGCGGTCGCCCTTGCACTCTGCGACGACGCCGCGGGTGTCGAGATAGTTGGTGACGAGACGCTGGTTGACGAGGGCGAGCGACACCGTGCGCGCCGCGCTCGCAAACACCCGCTCGATCGCCCCGCCGTTGCCGAGCTCGGTCTCGAAGGCGAGATTGCCGTGCGGGGCAATCGTCTTGGGCCACACCAGCGGTGCAGCCGGCGCCAGCGCCGACGCGGCTCCGATCACATGCGGAAGCGGCTCCCATTCGACCGCGATCGCTTCGGCGGCATCGCGCGCCTGATCGAGCGTATCGGCCACGACAAAAGCCACTGCGTCGCCGACATGGCGCACCGCCTCCCGCGCGAGGATCGGATAGGGCGGAACGACGACCTCGGTCTCGGGTATCGCTCCTTGGCAAGGTAGGTGCCCCAGGCGGGCGGTAGCCGCCCCGGTGAGCACCAACGCCACGCCCGGCATCGCCATGGCCTTCCCGGTGTCGGCGATGCGAAAGCGCGCGTGCGCATGAGGAGAGCGCAAGACGACCGCATGCAACACGCCGGCAGGTGCATGGTCGGCGACGTAGCGGCCGGCTCCGCGGAGGAGCGCGTCGTCCTCTTTCCGCCGCACCGCCCCGCCGAAACCGAATTTGACCGCCGGCATGGGCGACCTATTCCGCCGGTGCAGTCGGCGCCTCCGGGGCCGGCCGACGACGGCGGGTCTTTTCCGCGATCCAGCGGCAGACCACGTAGAAGATCGGAGTGAAGATGACCCCAAATGCGGTCACTCCGATCATGCCCGCGAATACCGCGGTGCCGAGCGTCTGACGCAGCTCCGCTCCCGCGCCGATCGCCCAGACCAGCGGCATGACGCCGAAGATGAACGCGAGCGAGGTCATCAGGATGGGACGCAGGCGCAGGCCCGCCGCCTCCACCGCCGCGGTCCGGCGATCGCGACCCTGGTCCTCGAGCTGCTTGGCGAACTCCACGATCAGGATCGCGTTCTTGGCGGCAAGCCCGATCAGCACGATGAACCCGACCTGGGTGAGGATGTTGTTGTCCTGCCCGCGCAGGATCACGCCACTGATCGACGCGACGAGGCACATCGGCACGATCAGGATCACCGCCAGCGGAAGCGTGACGCTCTCGAATTGCGCGGCGAGCACCAGAAACACGAATACGACCGCGAGCGCAAAGGCAAAGAGGGCAGTACTGCCGGCCCTGATCTGCTGGAAGGCGAGCGTCGTCCACTCGGATCCGAACCCGTCGGGCAGCGTCTCGGCAGCGATCTTCTCCAAAGCCGCGATTGCCTGGCCCTGCGAGAAACCCGGGACGGCGGTCGCATCGAGTTCGGCGGCCGGATAGAGGTTGTAGCGCGGCACGCGATACGGGCCGGCGATGTCGCGAATGGTCGTAAACGAGCCGAGCGGCACCGTCTCGCCGCGCGAGTTGCGTACGCGGATTTTCAAAACGTCGCTGGGGTCGCGACGATAGGCGGCATCGGCCTGTGCGGTGACGCGAAATGTACGCCCGAGCAAATTGAAGTCGTTGACGTAGGATGAGCCGACGTAGACCTGGAGCGCGGCGAACACGTCGGCGACGTTGATGCCGAGCAGTTGTGCCTTGGTGCGATCGATCTCGAGATAGATTTGCGGCGTCGAGTTCTCGAACAGGGTGAACACCTGCGTCAGGCCCGGGGTCTGCGCCGCTCTGCGCACCATCGCCGTGGTCGCTTCCAGCAGGGCTTGCGAGCCGCGGGCGGCGCGGTCTTCGACCATCATCCGCACGCCGCCGGCATTGCCGATGCCCGAGACCGGCGGCGGCTGGATCACCAGGATCAAGGCCTCCTGAAAAACAGCCAAGCGCTTGAACAGCTCAGCCGTGATGCCGGCGGCCGACTGCTTGGGGTCGCGCCCACGCTCGTCCCAGGGATCGAGCGTAAGGAAGATGGCGCCTGCATTGGGGGCGTTGGTGAAGGTCGCGCCGCTGAACCCGACGAAGTTGACCGCATGCGCGACCCCAGGCGTTTTCAAGCACACGTCAACCACCCGTTTCTGGACTTCGTCGGTGCGCGACAGGGACGCGCCCGGAGGAAGCTGGAGCACGACGATGAGATAGCCGCGGTCGACCTGCGGAATGAATCCGATCGGCGTCTTGCGGAACTCATTGAGGCCATAGGCAAGAATACCGGCATAGACGACGAGCATGATGACGACGAAGCGCACGGCGCGCGCAATGAGCCACTGATAGCCTCCCGCGAGCCCCTCGAAACCCCAGTTGAAGACCCGGAAGAAGCCGCGGATCGGCCACGCCCACCATGCCCGGCGGTGCTGTATGCGACGCGGTTTGAGCAGCAACGCGCACATCGCCGGCGACAACGTCAAAGACACGATCAAGGAAATGATGGTAGCGCCGGCAATAGTGAGGGCGAACTGCCGGTAGAATTGACCGGAAATGCCGGTGATGAAGGCGGAGGGAACGAACACCGCCCCGAGCACCAGCGCAATCGCAATTAGCGCCCCGCCGACCTCGTCCATGCTCTTGTAGGCCGCATCGCGCGGCGACAAACCGGCTTCGATGTTGCGCTCGACATTCTCCACGACGACGATCGCATCGTCGACGACGATGCCGATCGCGAGGACCAGGCCGAACAGCGACAGGTTGTTGAGGGTGAATCCGAACAGCGCCATGAAAAAGAACGTGCCGACGAGCGACACTGGAATGGCGACGATCGGAATGACGGCCGCACGCCAAGTCTGCAGGAACAGTATCACCACCAGGACTACGAGGATGATGGCCTCGCCGATGGTCTCGATCACGGCATTGACGGACTCTTGGATGAATTGGGTCGGATTGTACACGATGGCGTGTTTGATGCCGGCGGGAAAGCGCGTCGACAGCTCGTCCATGGTGGCGATGATGGCCTTCGCCGTCGCCAGCGCGTTCGAGCCCGGCCGCTGGAAGATTGCCAGCGCCACCGCCGGGTCGCGATCGAGATAGGAATTCGTCGTATAGTCCTGGGCGGCAAGCTCGATGCGCGCCACATCTTTCAGACGGACTACGGCATTCGCGGTCTGCTTCACCACGATATTGGAGAATTCCTCGGGATTGGCCAGGCGCCCGAGCGTCTGCACCGCGAACTGAAATGCACCCTGATTCGGCATCGGCGCTTGATCGAGCACGCCGCCTGCCACCTGGACATTCTGGGCTTGCAGCGCCAGTACGACATCGCCTGCGGTCAAGCCGACGGTCTGTAGCCGATCGGGGTCCGCCCAGATCCGCATCGAATACTCACGGCTGCCGAATACGGTGATCGAGCCGACCCCATCGATGCGGGTCACCGTGTCGGTGATCGCGAGCGTGGCATAGTTGGAGATGAACAGACTGTCCCGCGATTTGTCCGGCGAATAGAGGTGCACCACCATCATCAGATCGGGCGAGCTCTTGGTGACCGTGACGCCGATATTGCGGACATCGACAGGCAGGCGGGGCTGCGCGATCGCTACGCGGTTTTGCACCTGCACCTGGGCAACATCGAGATTGGTGCCGAGATCGAAAGTGACCGCGATCGAGAAGCGCCCATCCGCCGTCGAATTGGAGGACATGTAGACCATGTTCTCGACGCCGTTGATCTGCTGTTCAATCGGCGTCACCACGGTCGAGGCGACAACGTCGGCGCTGGCACCCGGATACTGGCCGGAGACATTGATGGTGGGCGGGGCTATCTCCGGATATTGCGCAACCGGCAAGCGCGTGAACGACACGGCGCCGACGATCACGAAAACGATCGACACCACAGCGGCAAAGATGGGACGGTCGATGAAAAAATGCGAAAGACGCATCGGCCGGCCACCCCTCAGTCGGTCGTGGCTTGGGGGGCAGCGGCCTGCGGAGCCGCCTGCTGGTCCTCGGGCGTCACCTTCTGTCCCGGGCGTGCCCGCATCAGACCGTTGACGATGACGCGATCATCGGCGGACACGCCTTCCTTGAAGACGCGCAGACCGTCGACCACGTGGCCCAGTCTCACGAAGCGCTGGCGGGCAATATTGTCCTTATCGACGATGTAGACGAACTTGCGCACCTGCTCGGTGCCGATGGCCGCATCGGGGAGCATCAGCGCCTCATACGGCGCCGAGGCCGGCACCTGCACGCGCGCGAACATGCCGGGGGTGAACAGTTCGTCGGAATTGGCGAACTGCGCGCGCCCGCGGATCGTGCCGGTCGAGCGGTCGATGACGTTGTCGATGAATTCCATCCGCCCGTAATGGGAGAAGTCATTCTCGTCGATGAGCTTCAATCGCACCGGTGCGCTGCCGCGCCCGGTGACGTCCTTCGCGCCGTCCCGGGCTACCCGCTCGTAACGCAGCAGCGACGCCTCGTCGAAGGTGAATTCGACGCGAATGGGGTCCATCGAAACGATGGTGGCGAGCAGCGTGGTCGTGCCGCCGGTGCCGCCGGTCACCAGATTGCCCGGCGTCACACGCCGGTCGCCGATGCGACCTGTTATGGGAGCCCTGAGCTCGGTGAATTCGAGATCGAGCTCGGCCTGACGCACCATCGCTTCGTTCGCCACGACCGCGGACTGGGCGTTGCGCAAAGCCTGCGAGCGCTGCTCGAAGATCTGCTCGCTGATGGTGCGGTCACGAAGCAGCTGCTGTCCACGCGTGAGGTCGGCCTGCGTGAAAATCACGTTGGACTTCGCCGTCTCCAGATTGGCGCGCGCCTGATCGAGCGTGTTCTGGAACGGCCGCTTGTCGATGGTGAAGAGCAGATCGCCCTGCTTCACGATCTGGCCGTCTTGGAAATGCACCTGGTCGAGGTAGCCGGATACACGCGCACGCACCTCCACCACGTCGATCGGAACGAAGCGGCCGACATATTCGTCTTGGTCGATGATGGTGCGCTTGATCGGCTTGGCGACCGTCACCTTCGGAGGCGGCGGCGCCGCCTGCTGCTGGCGCTGGTCACAAGCCGCCAGCGCCGGCGCTAAACCGATCAACACCACGACGGTCAAGACTTGAAGGGACGGCGGCATGAGGCTGACGGCTAGGATCATGGCGAATGCCGGCTATATATGGGCACGGCCATCCCTGCTGTCTGTGGTCGCGCGCTTGTGAACGGCGGCCGTGCTCTTCCCCGGCGGCGTCAGCGACCCCATATCCTTGCACGAACCTCAAGTCCACCCAGCCCTGCGCGCGGCGGCCGGCCGTCCCGGCATCGCATCGCGCGCCCAGGTAGCCTCTCATGCTCGACATACCACGTTCCGACGATCCGAGCCCGCCCGCCATTCCGCCCGACGACCGGGCATTGCTCGATGCCTATTCACGCGCCGTGATCGACGTGGTCGACCGCGTTGGGCCCGCGGTGGTGCGGCTCGACATCAAGGCGGGCAACGACCCCCGCCGTGGCGGCACCGGATCCGGCGTCATCCTGGCTCCCGACGGCCTCGTTCTGACCAACAGTCACGTGGTCGGCGGCGAGGCGGCCGTCAACGTCACCACGGTGGAGGGCCGTCGCTTGACCGCGCGCGTGGTCGGCGACGATCCGGACACGGACCTTGCGCTGGTGCGGATCGATGCCCCGGTGACACTGCCGGCGGCGGCACTCGGCAATTCAAGGCTGCTCAGGCGCGGCCAGCTGGTGATCGCGATCGGCAATCCGCTCGGATTCGAATCGACGGTGACCACCGGCGTAGTATCGGCGCTCGGGCGCTCGCTGCGCGCGCGCTCGGGCCGCCTGATCGACGACGTGATCCAGACCGATGCCGCGCTCAATCCGGGCAACTCCGGCGGCCCGCTCGTCTCGTCGCACGGCGAGGTGGTCGGCATCAACACAGCGATCATCGTGGGCGCACAAGGCATCTGCTTTGCGGTTGCGGCCAACACTGCCAATTTCGTGCTTGGCGAACTGGTGCGGCACGGACGCGTGCGGCGTGCCTATATCGGTATCGCTGCCCAGCAGTTCACCCTCTCACGCCGACGGCGGCATGCCGCCGGCCTCAGCCAGGAAAGCGCGGTTATGATCGCGACGATCGAGCCCGGGAGCCCGGCGGAGCGGGCCGGCCTCGCCGCGGGCGACATCGTCCTGGCCCTCGACGGCACCGCGGTGACGGGCGCGGATGATCTCATCCGCAGCCTCGCCGGCGACAAGATCGGGCGCCACGTCGACATCGAGACGTTGCGCAACGGCACCCGCCGGGTCGTGTCGCTGGTGCCGGACGAGCGCCCGCACCGCGGCTGATCAATCGGTCGGCGGAGGCGGCGCCAGCGGCGCCGACGGACGTTTGTGCGCCCGCAACGCCGCCAGCCATTGCGGCCCGAACAGGGCGAGGATGATCGCGACATAGACGACGCCGCCGATGAGCGCGAGCGCGGCGAGCGTGCTCTCGTCCCGCCACGATGGCCAGTCCGCGACCAGCCGAGCTACCGGCCGTTGCGCCAGCCATAGCGTGCCCGCGAGCATGAAGCCGGCCACGGCCAGTTTCGCCACCGCGATTCGCAGGCCCGCTGTGAACGTAAAGTGCCCCTCGCGCACGGCAAACCAGACGACAAGCACGAGGTTGAGCCAGGCGCCGATCGAGGTGGCGAGCGCGAGCCCGACCTGCGCAAGGGATCCCATCAGCAGAACCTTGAACCCCACGTTGACCACGACCGCCGTGAGCGATGCCTTGACCGGCGTCGCGGTATCGCCGCGGGCGAGAAACGTCGCCGTCACGCTGCGGATCAAAACGAACGGCAGAAGGCCAAGGGCATAGGCGGCCAGCGTCTGCCCCGCCGCCGTGGCATCCGCCGCCGTGAATTTCCCGCGCATGAACAGGGCTCGCATGATCAGGTCGGGGATCAATAGAAACGCCACGAGGCAAGGGATCGAGAGCAGCAAGGTCAGCTCGATCGCCCGGTTCTGTGCGCGGCGCGCGCCCGCCTCGTCGTCGACCGCAATCCGGCTCGCCATCTCCGGCAGCAGTACGGTGCCGACGGCGATGCCGATCACGCCAATGGGAAGCTGATTGAGCCGGTCGGCATAGTAGAGCGCCGACAACGCACCCGCGGCGAGGAAGCTTGCAATGATGGTGTCGGCGAATAGCGCGATCTGCACGCCGGCCGAACCGACGGTCGCAGGAACGAGCGCCTTGAAGAAGCGTCGGACGTCGTCGTCCCATTTCGGCCGACGGAAGACCGTCATTACGCCATTACGCAACGCGTCGCCACCGACCAGCAGCACTTCGAGAAAGCCTGCGATCAGCACGCCCCAGGCCGCAGCGTGACCGGGCGTGGGAAAGAATGCCGCCGTCGCCAGTGTCGCTATCATCGACAGATTGAGCAGAATCGGCGCTGCGGCGGCCGCTGCGAAGCGCGCGAGCGCGTTGAGGATGCCGCCGTAAAGCGTCACCAAGGACACCAGCAGAAGATAGGGGAACGTGATCCGCGTGAGCTCGACCGCCGGCGCAAAGCGGCTAGGATCATCGGAAAATCCGGGCGCCAGCAGCGAGATTACCGTTGGTGTGAAGACAAGCGCCACTGCGAGCAAGGCGACCTCGCTCACAAACAAAAGTGTAAACACGCGGTCTGCAAAGAGCTTCGCCGAGTTCGGGGCCGCCTTGTTGGCGGATGCGTGCATAGGCCGGCACGAAGGCAGCGTTGAAGGCGCCCTCGGCGAAGATCGCACGGAAATGATTCGGAAGCCGCAACGCGACGAAGAAGGCATCGGCGATCGGTCCGGCTCCGAGCACGGCCGCGAGCACGATGTCGCGCGCAAAGCCGGTGAGGCGCGAGATTAGCGTCAACCCGCCGACGGTGAAGATGCGTCCGATCATCGGCGGGTCCGTGCCTGTCCGCAGCGGCGCGAGAATCGAGCCCCGATTATAGACGTGCCGCCTGGGCTTGACGCCCGCATCCATCTCCCTCAGGCAATTTTGGACGGTTGACCCGGTAGCCGGCAGCGGCGTGGAAGACGCCCGAGGTGCTATGCGTTATGCTCGCAACGCCCGCCGCACCGCCTCGATGATCCGGTCTTGGATTGCCTCGTCGAGATAGGCGTGCATGGGCAGGCTGATCACTTCCTCGGCCAGCCGCTCGCTCACCGGCGCGCCGCCCTCGGCCACCGGAAAACGCTGGTAAGGCTGCTGGCGGTGCAGCGGGACCGGATAGTGGATGGCGGTGGGGATGCCTTGCGGCTTAAGCGCGTCCGCGAGCGCATCGCGCGCACCGGCAGCAAGCCGAATTGTATATTGTGCCCAGACCGACGTCGATCCAGGAGCCAGCGTCGGAACGGTCGCAACGTCGGCCAAGCCGCGGGAGTAGCGGCGAGCGATGCGCTCGCGCGCCACGATCTCCTCGGGAAAGATCTTCAATTTCTCGATCAGCACGGCCGCCTGGATGGTGTCGAGTCGACCGTTGAGGCCGATACGCACGCAGTCGTATTTGCCGCTTCCCTCGCCGTGGACGCGCACGCTGCGCAGCACCTGCGCGAGATCCTCGTCATCCGTAAGCACCGCTCCGCCGTCGCCATAGCAACCGAGCGGCTTCGCCGGAAAGAAGCTGGTCGCCGTTGCCGGTGCGAGCGCGCCCAGTCGGCGGTTCTTGTAGGTCGCGCCGAAGGCCTGCGCGGCGTCATCGAGCACGAACAGGCTCTCCGCCTCGGCGACGGGCATGAGGCGGTCGTAGTCCGCGGGCTGCCCGAAGAGGTCGACTGGGATCACGGCCTTGGGCTGAAGCCCGAGCATGCGCGCCGTGGCGCATGCGCGCCGGAGGCTTTCCGGATCGAGATTGAAGCTCGCCTCCTCCACGTCCGCGAAGACCGGCGTCGCCCCCACCAGCGCCGCGACCTCGGCGGTCGCGGTGAAGGTGAAGCTCGGGCAGATGACCGCGTCGCCCGATCCTATCCCTTTGGCCATCAGCACCATCGCCAAGGCGTCGGTACCGCTCGCGCAGCTCACCGCGTGGCGCGCGCCGCAAAACGCCGCGAGCGCGGCTTCGAGGGCACGCACTTCGGGCCCGAGGATGAATTGGCAGTGGCCGAGCACGCGGGCGATCGCCTCATCTATCGACCGCCCGAGACGTCGGCGTTGCGCGGCGACGTCGATGAACGGGATGGGCGCGGAGTTCGAGGCGGGCGTGCTGATTCATCGTGGTCACAGAATCGATCGCGTCGGGGCAGCGGAGCGCGTCACCCGATCAGCCGCCGCGGGCCGGAGCGTCGGCGGGCCACGCTCGGCATCGGCCGGCTTTCGAGGCAGCGGATGGCGATTTCGAGGCTCGCCACGCCTTCCTCGCCGGACACGGCAGGCTCATTCCCACTGCGGATAGCGGCGACGAAGGCCTGCAGCTCGGCGCGCAGCGGCTCGGCATGACCGACCGAAAGATGGCGCATCGAATAGCTGCCGTCGGGCTGGAAGCCGAAGCATTCAGTGACCTGCCGCGTCAACAGGTCGCCCATGATATATTTGTTGCGCGTCGCGATGCTGACGCTGCGAGCTTTGAACGGCGTAAGCCAGTTGGTGTTGATGTGGGCGAGCACGCCGGAGGTGGTACGGAACTGCAGGAGTGCGATGTCTTCGCGCTCG
The DNA here is from genome assembly GCA_963758945.1 of uncultured Alphaproteobacteria bacterium. Lineage (GTDB taxonomy): Bacteria > Pseudomonadota > Alphaproteobacteria > Rhizobiales > Xanthobacteraceae > VAZQ01. The sequence goes on from CAVWXY010000011.1 coordinate 187,166, forward strand.
GCAACCGCATTGGAGAGTTGCGGTTGCACCTCTGCGATATCGGACTCCGTGAACCAACGAATGAGATCGATATCATGCACGGCGAGATCGATGACCACGCCGACGTTCGACATGCGCGGCGGGAACGGACCGACTCGCGTGATCGCGATGGAAAGAATATCCTCGTCGCGGATCGCGTCCTTTATCGCCTCGACGGTCGGATTGAATTGCTCGACATGACCGACCATCAGAGCGATTTGGGCGTGCCGTGCGGCGGCGATGATCGCGCGTCCTTCCTGCACCGATGGCGCGATCGGCTTCTCTACCAGCACGTGCACACCGCGCTCGATGCAGGAGAGCGCGAGCTCCCGATGCAGGTGCGTGGGCGCCGCGATGGTGACGGCGTCGACCCCCGCCGCAAGCAGCGCATCGACGCTGCCATGGGCCGGGCAGCCGAGCGCCGCCGAGACGAAATCGCGCTGCTTCACGTCGGGGTCCGCCACGCCGACGAGCCTGACGCCGGGAAGATCGGCGAAGACGCGTGCGTGGTTACTGCCCATGATGCCGACGCCCACCACGCCGACCCGCAGCGGACCGTCCGCGCCCCATCTGGCGGTTTGCACCATGATCGACGAAGTCCCCCTGGGGCGCCCGAAGTGATTCTCTCCCTAGCATGCCCGCGGGCGGCTGGCGATGGCCCCGTCCAGGGCTGTGGACACGTTTTGAATCAAAGAGTTACAGCCTCGGGGCACTGTTTGGGCAAATGTGAAGCGTCACTTTTGGCGAAACTGCAGGAACCAATCAACGAAGCGACGGACCCCCTCCCCGATCGGCGTCGCGGGACGAAACCCCACGGCGCGCTCGAGATCGGCAGCGTCGGCACAGGTCTCGGGAACATCCCCCGGCTGCATCGGCAGCAACTCCCGGACGGCCGGCCTGCCTATCGCCTGCTCGATCAGCCGTACGACCTCGGTGACCTCGACAGGGCGACTGTTGCCGATGTTGTAGACGCGCCACGGTGCCCGGCTCGTGGCCGGGTCTGGAGCATCCCCGGACCATGAGGGATCCGCCGCGGGCGGCCGGGGGATGAGCCGCACGACGGCTTCGACCACGTCGTCGACATAGGTGAAATCCCGCCGCATCTGGCCGCGGTTGAACAGTTTGATCGGTCGACCCTGCAGGATCGCATCGGCGAACAGCCACATCGCCATGTCCGGCCGGCCCCAGGGCCCATAGACGGTAAAGAACCGCAGACCCGTCGCCGGCAAAGCAAACAGGTGCGCATAGGCATGCGCCATCAGCTCGTTGGCCTTCTTGGTAGCGCCGTAGAAACTGAGCGGGTGGTCGACATTATCGGACACTCGAAACGGCACGCGAGTATTGGCGCCGTAGACCGACGAGGAGGAGGCGTAAACGAGGTGTCGGCATCCAGTATGCCGGCAACCTTCGAGCACGTTGAGGAAACCGGTCAAATTGGCATCGGCATAGGCGTGTGGATCGGTCAGGGAATGGCGCACGCCGGCCTGCGCCGCGAGATGCACGACATGCGGAAAACGGTAGGCCGCAAACGATGCCGCGGTGGATTTGCGGTCGGCGATGTCGATCCTTTCGAACCGAAAGTTGGGGAATGCCTCGAGTTCCGCGACGCGGGCCTTCTTCAGGACGGGGTCATAATAGGCATTGAGATTGTCGATGCCCACCACCTCGCGGCCGTCCGATAGCAGGCGCTGGGCAACGTGCATGCCGATGAAGCCGGCGGCGCCGGTAACGAGAACAGGCTCCCCCACGAGTAAGTCCTTTCCGGCCCGCGTGGCGACGCCGCCTTAACGTCGCAACGCCGTTGCGTTGTTTGCGCTCGGCTGATGCCGTCTGGTGCAGTATAAGGCGAAAAATGCCAAGAGCTTCCCGCAATTGGACTTTCCTGCCGCCGCGCCGGCGTCCGGGCGACGATGACCGTGTCACCCCAGGACAGCCGATGCCGCGGGCGCCGTCGACCCCGGAGGCCCGCACGCGCGACGTCGTCAGCGAGGCGGCAGCGCTCCGGCGCTGGCTGTTCGACGACGCGTTGCCCCTGTGGTGGGAGGACGGCGCGGATCGCGTTCGCGGCGGTTTCTACGAAGCCATAGACCTCGACGGTAGACCATTGGCGCGGCCGCAGCGCGCCCGAGTCATCGCGCGCCAAGCGTTCGCCTATAGCGAGGCCGGCCGCCTCGGCTGGAACGGGCCTTGGCGCGACGCCGTCCGGCACGCGCTCGATTATTTCGGCAGGTACTTCATCACCGCAGACGCAACGGTGGTGTCCCTCGTCGGCCTTGACGGCAAGGTCAGCGATCCGAGCTTCGATCTATACGATCAGGCCTTCGCCCTGCTCGCCTATGCGAGCGGCCACGCGGCACTCGGAGAGCCGGCCGGATGGCGCCGACGGGCAGCGGCGTTGCGCACCACGCTCGAGCGATCCTATGCCCATCCGCTCGGCGGCTTTGCCGAGGACCGCGGCGGGCGGTTGCCGCGACGCGCGAACCCGCATATGCACCTCCTCGAGTCCGCTCTCGCCTGGATCGCGCTCGACGAAGGCGATCCGGCGTGGCGCCGGATGGCGGACGCGATCGCCACGCTCTGCTGTGAAAAACTCGTCGATCCCGCGTCGGGCGCGCTGCGCGAGTTCTTTGCCGCGGATTGGTCACCGGCGTCGGGGCTGGAGGGCCAAATCTGCGAGCCGGGCCACCATTACGAATGGGCGTTTCTGCTCGACCGCTGGGCGCGCCTCACGGGACGCGAAAGGCCCGCAGCGGTATCGCGGCTGATCGCGTTTGCAGATCGGCACGGGATCGATGCGCGGCGCGGCGTCGTGATCAATGCCGTGCTCACCGACGGCCGTGGCCACGATCCGACGGCACGGCTGTGGGCGCAAGCCGAACGCATTCGCGCCTACCTCGCACATCGGCATAGCGGCGAGGAGATCGCCGCGGCCATCGCGGGATTGCGGCGCTTTCTCGCGACCCCCACGCATGGCGTGTGGTTCGACCAGTTGACGGCCGACGACACTTTCGTTCGAGAGCCTGCGCGGGCGACCAGCCTCTATCACATTGTCGGCGCTGTTGCGGAATTGTCGGCCGCGTTCCCGGAAGCCGCCGTCGCCGACCCGCCTGCCGACCGCTCCGACAGCACGGCCCCGCGCATCATCTATCTGGTGACCGAAGATTGGTATTTCATCTCCCATCGCCTGCCGATGGCGCGCGCCGCCCGCACGGCAGGCTTCGAAGTCCATGTCGCGACCCGGGTCGGCCGCCATCGCGCCGCTATCGAAGCGGAAGGGTTTCATCTCCATCCCATTTCCTGGCGCCGCGGCAGCCTCGACCCGCGCCACCTCGTCCGCGTCGTGCGCGAGGTGCGCAGGCTCTATCGCAGCCTCAGGCCCGATCTCGCACATCACGTTGCCTTGCCGGCAACCGTCGTCGGGTCCCTTGCCGCCACCGGCCTTCCCGTCATTTGTCTTAACGCGATGACCGGCCTCGGCACGATGTTCGTCAGCGATGCGGCCAAGTTCCGCCTGGCGCGCGCCCTCCTAACCCTGAGCTTGCGCAAGCTGCTGAACCGCTCTCGCTCTGCAGTCCTGGTGCAAAACCTCGACGACCGCGCGGCGATCGAGCGCCTGGGAGTGGACGGCGAGCGGATTGCGCTGATCCCTGGCTCCGGCGTCGATATCGACAGGCTGGGTTGCACACCCGAACCTGGGGGCACGATCACGGTCGCATTCGTTGGCCGACTGGTGGAGGCGAAAGGGCTGCGGACCCTGATGGCGGCGCACGAGCGTCTCGCCAGGCGCGGCCGCGATATCCGCCTGCTGATCGCCGGGCTTCCAGATCCGGCGAACCCGACCTCGATTGCGCCGCAGGAAATCGAAGCCTGGGGCCGACGCCCCAATGTCGTGCATCTCGGCTTCGTGGAAGACATCGGCGCCCTTTGGGCCTCCGCCCATATCGCAGTGCTGCCGTCGCATCGCGAGGGAATGCCCTTGAGCCTTCTGGAAGCCGCAGCCTGTGGCCGGCCGTTGGTTGCGACCGACGTGCCGGGGTGCCGCGACATTGCCCGTCCCGGCGTCAACGGATTTCTGGTGCCGCGCGATGATGCCGATGCGCTGGCCGATGCCATCGAGCGCCTCGCACTCGATCCCGAACTTCGGCGCAAGTTCGGCAAGGCCAGCCGCGAACTGGCCGAGTTGCAGTTTTCGAGCGCGCGCATCGGCTGCGACCTGGTCGGGCTCTATCGACGTCTGCTCGATGGAAGGCATGAGTGATCCGTTGCGAACGGCGCCTTCCGCGAGGTAAACAAATCCCCATCTTGATCCGAACACGCCAAGGCAGGTCGTGCCGCACGGTCGAAAACTCGCCGTCATCGGTCTCGGGTATGTCGGGCTGCCGGTCGCTGTCGCGTTCGGCCGGCACGGCACGCCGGTGATCGGCTTCGATATCGACGCCGCGCGCATATCCGAGCTCAACTCCGGCCGCGACTGCACGCGCGAGGTCGCGCCGCACGATCTCCTTCATCCCAGTCTGCGCTTCACCTGCAATCCCGACGAGCTCTCGGCCGCAGACTTCTTCATCGTGACGGTTCCGACGCCGATCGATCAAGCGCGACGGCCGGATCTGACCGCGTTGCTGGCCGCCTCGAAGACGGTAGGTGAGGCTCTGAAGAAAGACGATATCGTCGTCTACGAATCCACGGTCTATCCCGGCGCGACCGAGGAGGATTGCGTGCCGGTCCTGGAGCAAGCGTCTGGCCTCTCGGCTGGACGCGATTTCACGGTCGGCTACTCCCCTGAAAGGATCAATCCGGGCGACAAGGCACACCGTTTCGAGACGATCAAGAAGATCGTGGCCGGCCAGGACGCGCGTACCCTCGACATCATCGCCGAGATCTACGGCTCGGTGGTGACGGCCGGACTGCACCGGGCGCCGTCGATCAAGGTCGCGGAAGCGGCCAAGGTCATCGAGAACGCGCAACGCGATCTCAACATCGCATTCATGAACGAGTTGTCGGCCATCTTCCACGAGCTCGGCATCGACACGCTGGACGTGCTGGCGGCGGCGGCGACCAAGTGGAACTTTCTGGGTTTCACCCCGGGGCTGGTCGGCGGGCACTGCATCGGGGTCGATCCCTATTACCTTACCTATCGGGCGCAAAAGGCGGGGTATCATCCCGACGTGATCCTCGCGGGTCGGCGCATCAACGACCTCGTCGGGGTGCGGATTGCGCGGGAGTGCCTGCGCCGCCTCTTGAAAGGCGGCACGCGGACGGAACAAGTGACGGTGCTCGGACTGACGTTCAAGGAGAATGTCGTCGATATCCGTAATTCGCGCGCCCTCGACATCGTGCGCGAGTTTCAATCGTTCGGCATAGCCGTGCAGGTTCACGATCCGGTCGCCGATCCTTCGGCAGCGCTCAATGAATATGGCCTCGTCTTGCAGAGCGATCCCGCACCGGCCGATGCCGTCGTTCTTGCAGTGGCCCACGAGGCCTATCGGGCGTCTGGCTGGCCGCTGATGACCCGACTGCTCAGGGATGGCCGCGGCCTTGTTATGGACGTCAAAGGCGTGCTCGATCCGGGCAAGACGCCTGTAGGGGTCGAGCTTTGGCGGCTTTGACCGGCCGGAACTCCTTTGCGGCCAGTACAGCTTGACGTTTTGAGCCAGGGCGGCTTGAACTGTCGCGGCTGTCGAGGGAGCATCGCGGATGCCGGCTCAAATCGTCCCCGTGATCATGTGCGGCGGCGCCGGAACCCGCCTGTGGCCGGTTTCGCGCGAGAGCATGCCGAAGCAATTCGTCTCTCTGGTCGGACCCGAGTCAACCTTTCAGCAAGTACTTGCTCGCATTTCCGACCCCAACCTGTTTGGGCGCCCGATCGTCGTCACCAACGCCGATTTCCGCTTCGTGGTTGCCGAGCAGCTGCGTGAGCGCGGCATCGACGCCGACATCGTGCTCGAACCCGTGCGCCGCGATTCCGGTCCGGCGGTCGCGGTCTCCGCCGTGCTGGCCGCCGAACGTGATCGCGATGCGCTGGTACTGGTGCTGGCCGCCGATCACGTCGTTCGCAAGCCCGACGAATTCCGCGAAGCTTGTCGGCACGCGGCCACGGCCGCGGCCGCGGGCAGGATCGTGACTTTCGGCATCGAGCCCACCCATCCGGCGACGAATTACGGCTACATCCGCCCCGGCGAAAAGCTCAATGGCGCTTCGGTGCGCGCGGTCGAGGCATTCGTGGAAAAGCCGGACGCCGCCACCGCCGCCAGCTACGTGGCGGATCGCTATCTCTGGAACAGCGGCAATTTCCTGTTTCACGCCGCCACCATGCTGGCAGAGATCGAGCGCTTCGAGCCCGCCATGGCCGAGGCTGCCAGGGCGGCGGTCAGCGGGCTCACGCGCGACCTCGACTTCTTGCGGCTCGCCGCCGAGCCTTTTGCCCGCGCGCCGAAAAAATCGATCGACTATGCGGTCATGGAGCGTACCGAGCTCGCCGCCGTCGTCCCCGCCGATCTCGGTTGGTCGGACGTCGGAAGCTGGAGCGCGGTGTGGGAGATCCTCGATCACGATCAGGCCGGCAACGCGACCGACGGTCCCGTCGTCATGCTGGACAGTCGCAACAGCCTCGTGCGGTCGGAGGACTCCGTTCTGACCACGGTGGTCGGCCTCGACGACGTGGTCGTCGTGTCGACCGCGGACGCCGTGCTGGTCAGCGCGCGCGCGAAAGCCGAGCAGGTCAAGACGCTGGTCGCGGACCTCAAAGCGCGCAACCATCGCGCCGCGACCGAGCACCGGCGCATCTATCGCCCCTGGGGCTATTACCAGGATGTCGACATCGCTCCGCGCTACAGAGTCAAGCGCATCGTCGTGAAGCCCGGGGGCAAGCTCTCGCAGCAGAAGCACTTCCACCGTTCCGAGCACTGGGTGGTCGTCAAGGGGACGGCCGAAGTCGCACTCGGCAATGAGGTGCGCAGCATGCACGAGAACGAATTCGATCTATATCCCGATCGGCAGCGTTCATCGGCTCGCCAATCCCGGCAAGATCCCGCTCGAATTGATCGAGGTGCAAGTAGGCAGCTATCTCGGCGAGGACGACATCGTGCGCCTCGACGATGTCTACGGACGCGGATAGCCCGGGAAACCGCCGATCATCCCCGCCCTACGCTGACATAGGTGAAGCCCTTGACCAGGGCCTCAAGCCCCGGCTTGAAGGTCGGAACTGCGCCGCTGCGAAGACTTGTCTGCGTCTCTGTCGATGCAAGTCACCACATGCCCGAAATCGGAAAAGCAGGCGCCGGAGACCAGCCCCACGTAACCGGTATCGATCATTGCTATGCGCATCGAAGCACTGTCCGCGAGCTTCAGGCGTGACGATTACGACGTTCCCGCTCTTCGATCTTGACGATGTCCGCAGCCACCATGTCCGTCACCAACTTGTCGAAACTCGTCCGGTGCCGCCAGCCGAGCTTGGCTCGCGCCTTCCCCGCGTCGACCAGCGGCGCGGTGATACGAGATCGCCATCACCCGCCGCGCTCGGCAGAGCGCCACGAAGGCGCGAACGAATAGAATAGCCAGACCAACGCTCCGGGCAGCGAGCCCGCCGCGAGAACAAGGCCGAAGCAGACCGAGGAAAGCAATGCCCGTTCCGGCGCGATACCGTGATTTCCGAGCAGCGCGATGACGGCAAGCTCCCGCAAGCCCCAGCCGCTGATCGAGATCGGTACGAGGGCCACGCCGATCATTACCGTGAACAACACGGCGGCATCGGACAGGGGCAGGACAAGGCCCTGAGCGCGCCCGACCGCCCAAACCACCACGATGGTGAGCGCGTGGATGAGACATCCGAGCGCCAAGATCAGCGGGCCTCTCGGCCCAAAAAGAACACGGCGGGCGTCCACGGCCAACTTCGCCAACCAGCGAGAATATCGCCAACGAGCAAGCAGCGGCGCCAGCTTTGGTGCGAGCAACAGGCCGAGCGCGCCGGCGAGCAGCAATCCTCCGTACACGACGAGCACCAGGTCGCGATATCCGTCGAGCGCCATGAGGCCGGTCGGCAGCAGCAGGAGGATGGCAAAACTAAGCGCAACCAACAGGCCCGCGCCGATCGCTCGATCGAGCACGACGCTGATCACGGCGTTGCGCCAGTCACCGCCAAGTCGAGCGAGCAGCCAGGCGCGCACGCCGTCGCCCGCCACGCTCGGCAATACCTGAGCGAAGAACACCCCAATGGCGGTCACGCCGATCATGACGGTCCGCGTCACCCGTTCGTCTCGCGTCGCCAGCGCGTCAACGATGGCGGACCACCGCAGTCCCCCGAGCGGGATCTCTAGCATCACCACCAGCACGGCGAATGCGGCCCAGCGAAAATCCAGCAACGGAAGGGCCGATATGACCTGACCCAAATTGATCTGCCGCGAGAGATACCAGAAGCACGCCCCGGTCACGAGCAGCTTGGCGGCAAAGATCGCAATTTTTCCGGCGCCGCCCCCGCGCGACGGGCCCACCGCATCAACATCGCTCGCCGCGCCGGTGCTCATCGAACCTTGCTTCCGATCCCGCCATTGGCGTCCGCAACACTGGCGCCAGGGGCGCGGCCGTGCGGCTTTGGCAATGGTAATGGCCGAGGGCCGCGGCAAGTTCAAGCTTTGATTGAATCGCCCGAACTTCGGAAGCCCGGAGCACCGATTACCCCGCAACCGCCGCAAAAAGGCACCGGCGCAGCGCAAGGGGCTTCACTCAGATCGGCGACTTGCAAACGGTTGACAGCTCAATAGATCCGGAACCGCCCGAACTCGCCGGGTAGCCGGACGCCTCACATGGTTCCAGCTTAAGCAGTTTTGGCAACACACGTCGCACGGCTTCAACCGATCGTCCGGCTCTCTTGTGGGAATGGAAAGCTACATGCGGGATCGACTGGTGGTCGGTGTCGAGAGGTGTCGGCAGGCAGAGGAAGCTGGAAGCGAGCGCGGCCTGCTGGCCCTGGGTCACTTGCGTAAATACGCGAGAATTACGCCAAAGGTGCTGTCCGGAAGTTGGTTGGAATTCGCGCGGTGCGATCTCCAGCAACGTGAAGCTATCTGATCAAGCAGCGAGGTCAATCGGCTGATCGATGGGTTTGGTGGCGAGCGTTTGCCAGCCATCGACCTTGCGCATGCTGATCTGGCCGGACGCGAGCAAAGCCCAGAACAGCATGGCCGCGGTCTCCGCCGATGGCAGCACGGTCTGGGTCTTGATCCGTCGCTTGAACTCCTCGTGCAGCCGCTCGATGGCATTGGTGGTGCGAACGCTACGCCACTGGCTCGGCGGCAGGCGCGTGAAGGTGAAGAGCCGGTCGCCCGCTTCCTGCAGGCTGTCGGCAACGGCGCGATGCTTGAGCCGCCACTTGCGGATGAAGGCCTTGCGGCGCAGCGCGATCTCCTCGCGCGTCGCCGCGTAGATCATGTCGTTGTAATCGGCGGTGATCTCGTCATGCAGGCGCTCGGGCGCATGCGCCAGCAGGTTGCGGTGCTTGTGCACGGTGGGGTCGTTGAAGAAGTGGCCTGTACGTCCCTCTATGCCACGATCAGCCCCTGTCATGGCCTCACCGTCAAAGCCGGTACGCCGGTGCGATCCGAGGACCCCGAATCGGCTCTTGGCGACGATCCAGCGCAGGAGAAGCGCAAGGAGAGCGGCCGCCAGCCGCTTGAGGTTGATGGCGGCCGCTGTCAGGTAGGCCTGGATCTTCATATTGGCGAGGCCACGCCGCACGGCGCGCGCAAGTCCGTGCCAGGTCTTGGCCTCGCCGTGGAAGCCCTCCGATCGCCAGCGGTGTCGCTGATACAGCCGCTGGTCCTCTTTCGACCATCGCTCATGCCGCCGTCGTGCACGGAGCAACGCCGGATAATCGTGGCTGATCACGAGACCCTTTGACGTGCGACCTTTGGACAGACAGATGGAGGCAAGAGAACAGCGTTGGCAGTCTCGCTTGCGAGCGTAAAAGACCATGGGCAACTGGGTTGCCACCCCGCAGGATCTTGCCACGTGGGCACTTAACGATATCGTTCTTGGCATCGTACCGGAACCGACGCAGCGGCACAGGGCTTCGGATCGGCTCGGCCTTGGTCGGAATCAGCGCATCGATACCGCGACGCTCAAGCGCGCCATAGACCTTGGCGTAGGCGTAGCCGGCATCGGCGGTGACCGTCTCGATGTCGTTTCCGGTGGTGGCTTGGACTTCGTCCACTTGCGGCTCGATCATCTCCCCCTCGTTCGTTTGTCCAGTCGTGACCGCGACGTCCAGAATGACGCCGACCTTGTCATCCACGGCAGTATGTTGCTTGTAAGCAGGCTCCAGACGCCGATTGCGAGCGTTCGTCGCCATGGTCGCGTCGGGATCGGTCGTGCACACCTTCTTGTACTTGCCCCTCGGCCGGTCTTTTCTCTCGGCCTCTAAATCCTCCTCGGTCTAGTTCTCGCTCAGCACATCCTCGACATGACGTTCGACCAGGCTGTTCCAGCTCACGTTGGCGCGGACCAGCGAGGCATCGATATGCACAACCTCGGCCGTGGCGATCTTTGCCTGCAGGCAGGCCTCAACCGTGCGTTTGAAGATCTTGCGGAACCGCTCTTCGCCCCAGCGCTGGCGAATGCGTGTCAAACTCGAATGATGCGGCAACTTCTCATGCAGTCCGTAGCCGACGAACCAGCGGATGGCGATGTTGACCTGGGCCTCGCGCATCAGCTTGCGGTCGTGCACGATGCCGGTGAGCAGACCGGCGAGCATCAGCCGCACCGCCACCTCGGGATCGATGCCGGGCCGGCCGTCGTCGGCGCAATAGCGGTCGGCCACCTCGTCCTTCAGCCACGATAGGTCGAGCACGCGGTCGACCCGCGCCAGTATGTGCTCGTCCGGAATGAGCTGCCTGAGCGAGCCGGTGATGAACAGCTCCAGCTGATCTCGCTCCTTGTGCCCCAGCATGCCATCGCCCCGCCGATCGCAAATCATCGACGAGAAGGGAATCAGTCATGGACTTTTTCAACGACCCCACGGTGCAGCGCTGGACCGGCACGCCGTCCACACGGCGGCGATTGCGGCCTCGAGGCCGGGGGCGCCATCGACGATGAGGAACTCGGGCCGCCGCAGGCCGCGCCCGATGAGATCGTCGAGCACCGCCCGCCAGGCCTCGGTGCTTTCGCCACCCATCGCTTTGACCGCGAGCAGGACCTTCTGGCCGTCGGCGCGCACGCCGATCACCACCAGCAGCGAGATCGCGGTGGCTTTGCGGTCGAGCCGCACCCGCACCACGGTGCCGTCGAGGATCAACCGCACGATCGGCTCGTCCGCCAGCGAGCGGGCATTCCACGCGTCCCAGTCGCTCTTCACCTTGTGCCAGACCCGGCTCACCGTGTCCTTGCCCACCGCGCCGGCGAACACCGCACCCAGCGCGCGGCGCACACGGCGCGTGTTGGTGCCGGCGAGATAGCAGCCGGCGATCAGCGCGTCGGCCGCGAGCGTACGGCGCTGATAGGCCCGCAGCGTGCGGCTCTTCCACTCGGTGGTCTTGCCCTCGGGACTGTTCAGCCGGGCGCGTGGCACCGCGATCTCCACCTTCCCGAATGTCCCCAGCAGCGAGCGCGACCGATGGCCGTGGCGGTGACCGGTGACTTTCGCCGTGTCCGCACAATCGCATGGTTGGGCACGCCTGCCGTAGCGCGAGCGGCCGAGCGCCTCGTCGAGTTCGGCTTCAAGCATCGCTTGCAGAAACTCGCGAACTCGATCCCGAAACGCCGGCCTCGATCGGGTCGAACCAGTTGTCGAAAAGCTCCCCCCTCGTCTCGGTTTCCAACTGCGGCAGGCAAGGCGTCGTGCTATGGCTCGTCATGGCGTGATCTCCGCCGGCGCTCAAACGCCGGAATCGCTTGTTGGACCAAGCTGGAGATTACGCCGCCTTCATTTTCCAACCACTCCCGCTAGGGCACCACGCCAAAGTTTGGTCCTTCCTGTGTAAAAGAAAATTATCACTAGAGACCCGACGCGGAAGATTGGATCCAGGTGCGATCTCAGTATCCCTACACCATTGCTGTAAATTGGAACTTAACCAATTCAGCCATTGCTCCGGGAGCTGGTTTACCATCGTGACAAACGCGTCGAATAACAAGTGCTGCGGGGAACTATCAAAGTCTAGTCCCACGCTTCCAAAAAGCTGCCGATAAGCATCATTGTATCGCTTATGGGATTCTGATATGTCCATCGTGTATAGCGCTTCAAAGTAATCGTTGTGCGACGGATACCCCAGAGCTCTCGCCCATGCCTCTGCGAGCTTACTCGATGGATACCTCAGAGCTCTCGCCTCTCCCTCCTCGAGGCTTAACTCATCAAATTTTAAACCGCCTAAATAGTATGCAAGGACAATCTCCCAAATGTACACGAGGGCTCCTCGCAATGAAGATAGCTCTTTCTGTTCACGAGAGCGCTCTTCTTGTTCAAGAGCTTCAAGCCGGCGAAGAATGGTCTTTCTCATCTCGTTTGTCTCGGGCTTCTTCTAGCGCTGCGATGCGCTTTACAATGTCATGAAGCTCAATCGCTTAAATCGAGCGGTCGATAACAATGGACAAAGCGCTGGCTTCCTCAGGAGTAAGGCGACCCTCGCGGATCGCTGTCCAGATCGACGCGATCGCTGGAAACAGGTCGTGCGAGGTCTTAATCGGCGGCATGGCGACGTTAACCGGCTGGCCCTTCCGTGGCGGCCAGAGGCGGTCGAGCAGCATCCGCAGACACGACACGTCGCCGGCCTGGGCTAAGTCCAACACTTTTTGAACGAGCTGCTCGGCCTGCCCCTCTGCCAGCTGCTCGACCATCTGGGTAATCTTGTTCTTGGATCCAGGCGGCCGGCCGGGATTTCCCGGTTTGAAGGGACGGCCCCGAGGCTTACGCACGATCGTAGTCATGAGCCCTCTTTCCGCGGGTGCGTTCCCGCTCGTGCCCTCCGCATTGAGACCCTACAACAGGTCTCAATCGCAGGCAAGTGTTCAGGCATTTCGTCATCATTGGATTTCAGCTAAGACAGACCGGAGCCGACGAAAGTGCTACCCTCGGCCTCGACGCCTGGGTTCTGTTTTCATCAACTCTTGGTGGAGCCTGTGGGCCAGCGTTGCAACCTCGAACATAGTCACACTCGAGGCGCCCACATCGCGACTGAATTCGCTGACCTTCTGCAATCCTTGGCACACAGCGGATAACGGGGCTGTCTGACCTTCGTCAGATGCGCGCTCCTCCTTTGAAGCTATGGTAAGAAACACCGGATCCGCATTGTCGACTGCGATATCTCCGGGGCGGGCTCTCGCGCGTATCGTTTGCTGATCGAATAGTTTGTCCGGAGGTTGCCTGAGGATCCGCGCGTGCTCCCTTTCGAGATCGACACGGACGCGGCGCATGATTGAAACTGCGAAGCCCTGTGGCCAATGGTGCCCCATGATCCTTAGTCCATTTAACAGTGCGAAAACGTCATATTCCGAGAACGAAATATCGGCTCCGGTCCCGGGTGCCTCCTCGCTGAAAAATCCAAAGTTGGCTTCTTCAGCATCCTTAGACCGAGGCTTGCGGCCAATGGAACGGTCAAGCTCAAGGAGCCGTTTGATGCGCGTGCGCAACTCCGATGGAGGCTCCTCGCAATTTGGAACGACTATGCGGGCAATCGCCTCTTCGATCTGATTGCGCTTGTATGACATTACTCAACCCTGTCATAGGTCCCTGAGTGCTGCGTGCTGTTTGACCTGCCCTGATTCTTCGGACCACAGTTAGCTTGAGACGGCTTCCCCGTGAACTGCTCCCCATCCTTGGACCAGGCTGCTGGCCTTTCTGGCCACCCGTCACCGAGCTCGAGACCGGGCTGCGCCATACCGCCAATCCGCGCGCTCTGGGTCAAGTCTTGCGCAGGATTTCGGCCACAAGCCGAACGATGCGCCGCCGAAGCTTAATATCCCGCACCTGGGCGAAAGCCTTGGCCAGCGCGAGTCCGTCTCGTGTGGCTAAGAATTAAGTCACATAATCCGGCGGAGGCGCTCCTTTCTTCGCGGTGCGTCTTTGTACGGGCCTCGAGGCTCCCTCGAAAAAGAACGCCGGGGTCACCTGCAGGATGCGCGAGATTTGCTCCAACCGGCTTGCTCCGATGCGGATCTCACCCTTTTCGTATTTCTGTACCGATTGCCAAGTGAGGCCGAGCCTACGGCTGAGTTCCGTCTGGTTCATCTTCATCATGAGGCGACGCATGCGTATGCGATTTCCGACGTGTTGATCAATCGGGTTCGGTTTCTTGGTAGCCATATCGTCACGGTTTGGACTAGCGCGACGCTGCCGAGGTCCGCTGGAACGACAGCCGGCGCCCTAGCGAGCTTCGTCGTCAACATCGGTCGAGTGAGTTGCCATGGGCGCCGCGCACCCGGATGGATGAAACGGCGATCATTGATTCTACAGGAGTTTTTTGGATGGAGTTTCTAAGAAGAAGATGTCCGGCATCTGAGGCGGTACAACCCGCTGCCGCCACCTAGCCCCCAGCCATTACCAAGATTCGGCGATGGCTCAAGTCAATCGTTCCAGTAGCACAATTCTAATTCGATGCAGCGCTCAGGCGATAATCCACGCGAAAATTGGTGTCGGTAAATGTCGATGCCGGCGCCGGATATCACCCGGTCGGCGAAATCAGGCGTGCAATGCAATCGCTCGATCAAGTTCGCGCGGCATTCGTCGAGCCATTTATCGAAACCGGATTCGTTGGCTGTCATGGCAGCTCCTCCAAGCCATCGGAAGACTAGCAACAATTCGCTCGTGAGCCAATCTGGAATCTAATTTCAGACCTCCTGACATAGCTGATTTCGACGACTGAAATCACTGGCCTTTCCGTCCCTCAAAGTGCGGACCAATACCTGTCCGGCTTTCTGGTCGGCAAGACGCAACTCCCTGAGCCGGCGAAGGTTTTGCGGCGGAGCTTGCGGACTCAAACTTGTCCGCTCTAGCCCGGGGTATGAGCACCCAACAAGCCTTGGCGCTGCCCTCGCCGGCGGCGTCGAATACCGTGGTCATCAATACGCGCTGCAGCTTGCGGATCGAAGCGGGTCAGCGCGTGATCGTCGTCGCTGGACTGCCGGTGCATCACTATCGCGCCGAGGATGCGGTCGCCGAGACCTATGCGATGGTGTTCTTGGTGGAGTCGGGCTTCGCCCAGCAAACGGACGTGGCGCGGGCGTTTGTCCGATCGGTGCGCACCGTGCGGCGGTACCAAGGGCGCTATGCGCAGGGCGGGATGGCGGCGCTCGGTCGCGAGGAGGGTTGGCGTCGCGGTCGACGACGTATCTCCGGGCGACGTCTGCGCAGCATCGAGATGCTGAAGAGCCAGGGGATGAGCAACCGGGCGATCGCGCACCGGCTGGGCGTCAGCGAGAAGGCCATCCGCAAGCTGGTCGGACCGTCGAAGCCCGCCGAAAACGCGCAGCTTTCGCTCGCCGGGATCACGACCGCGGCGGGGAGGCCGCCGGCAACTCGCGTGCCGTCTGCAACGTCGACCGGCGATGATGCGGATCGCGCCACGTCATCGGCGGAGGACTGCGCAGGCGACCGCGATCCGATCACCGCGCCTGCGGAAGACGGTGAGCCGGTGCCGATGAGCCTCGACCGCGACGCGAGCGATCGGACCTTCGATCGGCAACTCGCCTATCTGGGGCTGCTCGATGATGCCGCACCGCTGTTTTGCGAGGGGTCCTCGGTTCCCGGTGTCGGTGTCCTGCTCGCGCTGCCGTGTTTGGTCGAGAGCGGGCTGCTTCGGATCAGCCGCAAGCTCTACGGTGACATCGGTCCGGCGTTCTATGGCCTGCGGACGACGTTGCTGACGCTCCTGTTCATGGCGCTGCTGCGCATCAAGCGGCCCGAGCATCTCAAGGAACGCGATCCGGCCGCTTTCGGCAAACTCCTCGGGCTCGACCGAGCGCCGGAAGTGAAGACGCTGCGGCGCCGCCTCACCCGCCTGGCGGCGCACCATTGCGCCGAGCAGCTGGGCGCGGAGCTTGCGCGTCTGCGTGTCGATCAGCGCGGACATCTCATGGGTTTTTTGTATGTTGACGGCCATGTGCGCGCCTATCACGGCCAACGCGCCGTCTCATCAAAGGCTTACGTGGCGCGCCGCCATCTGGCCATGCCCGCCAGCACCGACTACTGGATCAACGACCGCTCCGGCGATCCGTTGCTGGTGATTACCGGGGAGGTCGACGCTGCGTTGACGAAGGCCTTGCCCCGGCTGCTTCGCGAAGTGCGGGAGGTGGTCGGCGAGCGACGCGTCACCATCGTGTTCGACCGCGGCGGCTGGAGCCCGAAGTTGTTCGGCACGATGATCAAGGACGGCTTCGACTTGCTGACCTATCGCAAGGGCCGGTGCCGTCGCATCAATGAGCGGCGGTTCATCCGGCGGCGCGCCCAGCTCGACGGGCGCTGGGTGGACTACCTTCTGCACGACCAGCCCGTGGGCTTCCTCAAAGGCAAGCTGCGCTTACGGCAAGTCACGCGCTTGTGCGACGGCGGCCATCAGACCCAGGTGATCACGAGTCGATGGGACCTGCGCGACATCGAGGTCGCCGACCGCATGTTCGAGCGCTGGCGACAGGAGAACTTCTTCAAGTACCGCACCATCCCCAATCCCGAGCGCCGCGTTTTGGATAAGGAGATCCGTGCAGCCCGCATCGATCTCGCTAGGCTCGAACGCCAATACGGTGCCGCCGCCGCGGACAGCGCCGAACGGCGCCGGCCGACCATGCACGCTCGTCGATTACCAGATCGAGCCGGAGGACCCGACCCGTGGGCTTCAAGATCGCCCATGGCAGGCTCGGCAAGCAGCTGCGCACAGCCCGTGCTCGCGTGGCGCAGCTCTTCGAGCGGCGCCGCGGCGTTCCCAAGCGCGTCGAAGTCCGAGACCTCAACGAGCGCGCCATGGTCAAGCTCGCCACGGAACGTAAGCACCTGACCGACATCATCAAGATGGTGGCCTATCAGGCCGAAAGCGATCTGCTTGCGCTGCTGCGACCTCACTACGCCCGTGCCGAGCAAGAGGGGCGCACCCTGCTGCATGAGCTGTTCGCCACTGCAGGCGACATCCGCGTCTCCGATAGCGAGCTGCATATCACCTTGGCTGCGCTCAGCTCGCCGCATCGAACGCACGCCGCCCAGGCCCTCTGTGGGATGCTCGACCAAACGGCGACGATCTTCCCCGGCTCTCGCCTGCGCATCCGCTTCGCAGTGCGTCCGCCACCGCGTATCGGGCTCGCCTTCCCCGGCTCGCCGGTCGAGCGCAGCACTGCCACGGCTGTCGCCCCGGTCCCCTGATCGGCGCCAAAACCGGTCATTCTTGCGCTACGTATGTCAGGAGGTCTGAATTTAGTTGGCGGCATCGGGGCATTTGCTTCCTACCACCCTCAGCGGGTGCCGTGAGGCTGAGCGCAGATATTGCCAGCGCGGGCAGATGGAGAACCTGATCAAGCTGCACAAGGCGCAATTGGCGTCGGATCGCATGTCGTGTCACAGCGCGACCGCCAATCAGGTGCGGCTCGTCCTCCACACCGCTGCGTTCTGGCTGATGCATGGCGTGCGCGCCGCGATCCCCCAGGCGAGCCCGCTTGCGAAATGCGAGTTCGCGACCATCCGAGAACGCCTGATCAAGATCGGGGCACGCGTGATCGAGCATGTCGCACGCATCCGCGTCCAACTGCCGACGAGCTGCCCGGACGCGGCGCTGTTCCGGTCCGTCGCCCTTAACTTTATGCCGTCCGGCCCGTGAGCCGCGGGGCCGTGTGCCCCGACGAGCCGCCGACATGGCCGATTAACCCCGAACACGCTGCATGACGAGTTGCCTCACACCGGTCCCACCGGACGGAACGTCGGCACGCGTCAGCTCGCCTGACGTGCAAAAAAGTGCCGCGTGATGCATGATCCGGGCCGGTCCCAACGAGCTTATCCCCGTCCGTATATCTGCCGCCTGACGAGTTTCCCGTCAGCCGCCGAACCGACGTTTGCGCTGCTGGAATGCGCGGATCGCGCGCAGGAAGTCGATCTTACGGAACGCGGGCCAGTTGACGTCTGTGAAGTATAGCTCGCTATAGGCGCTCTGCCAGAGCAGGAAGCCGGAAAGCCTATTCTCGCCGCTCGTGCGGATGATCAGGTCGGGATCGGGCAGGCCGGCCATGTAGAGATGGCGGGCGATCGCCGCCGGAGTGACTGCTTCGATGGCTTCGGCGAGCGCCTTGCCCTCATTCGCCGCTGCGCGCAACAGCATGCGAACCGCATCGGTGATCTCGTCGTGGCCACCGTACGCAATGGCAATCGTCAGTGCCAAGCCGTCGTCGTAGGTTGCGGTCGCTTCTTCCGCGGCACGGATTGCCGCAACGGTCGGGGCGGGCAGCATTTCGAGTCGACCGGCGGCTTTCACGCGAACCCGCTGCTGATGAATGCGGGGATCCTGGGCGAGCGCCGCCAGCTTTGTCTCGATGGCAGCAAGGATGCCTGAGACCTCGGCTGCGGATCGCCGGCTGAGATTATCGGTCGAGACCGCCCAAAGCGTGACGGCCGGAATGTGCAACTCGCAGCACCACTCCAACACATCGTCGAGCTTCTTCGCGCCTAGCGCATAAATCTCATGGGGGTCAGTCGCCCCATACTTACGAGCATATCGACGATTGCCGTCGAGAATTATGCCGACGTGGCGCGGCGGAGGCTGGATGCAAACCTGACGCTGAAGCCCGATTTCGTATAATCGATAAAGTGGGCGCAGGAGCAGACGCTGCAGCGCCTTGCCGATAGCTCTGCTCTGTGTCTCGTCGTTTCGTGGCGGCCCGCCCGCCAGAGGTCTTGGCCGCTCAATCTCCGATGCCGGTGAGCTCGTACCGAAATGATCGAGGTTATAACGGGAATTGCTCAGATGGTTCATCGGATGCTGACGGTGCCGTCCGGAATGTGATTAAAATTTGTGCCGGCGCGACCTCTGGCAACTGAAGCTATCTGATCAAGCGGCGAGGTCAATTGGCCGTAGCTAAGCGGGTGGCCGCGGGTGCGAATCTCGGGGTTCGTCGGTCGCCTCGGCGTAACAGTTCGGTTGACGTCCCGCGGGACTTGAGGGTCGGTCTGTTCCGCAACCGACTATCTCGGGCCGCCTCCCGCGCGGCGATCTGGCGCCGCTGCGTCCTGGCCACCTCGGCGTCGTCCTGAACGAAGGCGGTGCCGATGAAAGCCGAGACGACGCAGTTCGCTAGGGCTCGCAGACCTGCGCACCGTCCGCGGTTGGCCTCTCGAACAGCGCATGTTCGACCAGCACCGGGCGGTGCCGCGCGCAGCCCGTCACTCGGCTTTGGCGGCGGAGCGGGACAGTGTGTGGAAGCAGATGCGGCGGCTGCGGAAGCAGATGTTTGGGGCTGTGGTGCGGGCTTTTTCGAGTGACGGGCCTAAGCTCTTATTGGGGCTTGTTAGGCGCCAGAAATTGGGAATTGATCCAGCCCTTCAAGCGGGTGTTCTCGACCTGGACCCAGTCCCCTTCCCGGCTTGTAGCCGTGAACCGCGTGCCCCTGGGGGCAGTCCCAAGAACGGGCGCGTTTCCGGAGGGTGCAGACCTGATGTTTACGCCAGGACGCTGCAAGAAGACGAGATCGGGGTTCTGCTCCGCGGAGGTAGTTTGGGGCGTCACAGCGCTTGGAGCAACTTGGGGCGAAGCCTCGGCGGTGAGCGAAGCGGGAACATCGGGCGGAGGAACCGCGCCGGACGCTTCGCGAGCTGGCTCAGGCACAGTAGGAGCCGGCTGCACCGGAGTCTCGGATGACGATTGCACGGCTACTGGAGAGGATTCCGCGGTTTCTGCGGGTACTTTCGCCCCTGGCGAGGCCAGGAAGAAGTACGTGAGCCCAGCTAGGCCCAATGCCGCAATGATTGCAGTGCCGGCAATCAGCTTTCGGCGGGATCCAAACGTTTCGTATAGATTACTTGGCTCAGGAGGCTGGAAAGGATCCTCGTCCCCAATTACGGGGCGAAAAGCGCCTTCGCGCAGAAGAACATGCCCAGCAGCCGTCGTTCCATTTGGGGCCAGAGGGGGGGACCAAAGCTCGGCTGGCGGGTTCAGCCTGCCCTCAGCAAAGCTGTTTCCGTTGGGCCGTACGTCGGTAATGTCTACGGTTGCCATGCTTCCTCCAATTCCTCACCAGCGGTTTTCCCCTTTGCCGCAGAAGGAGGGCCCGCACTACAACATATGTAGCCCTCACGCATTGGCTAAAAGGATGGCGACAGAACGACAGCCGAACGGCACTCGAACGGTTTATTGATGGCGAGCTTCTCGAGTTTTGGTGAGATAATTAGACGAAGTGCAGCTGAGCTACCGGTCAAGGCGCGGACTTGCTGGAAACTCGCGGCCGAGATGTCCTGTCTGATCGGGCGATCGGTTTCGTAGTCGGCGTCCAGTTCTTTTCTCACGGCGTCGAGCTGACGCGGCTCGAATTCGGTGAAGCGGTAAGCCTTGCCAGCTTTCTGCAGCACGGATCAGGGCCGCGAACATCAGCTTCAGGACCGGCTTCTCGCCGAAGGCATTCGGCACGATCTTCAACCGCCGGCGTTCCTCGCCGAACAAACGCTCGATCAGTTTCGTCGTGCGGGTCGAGCGCCGGTGGGTGACCGGCGGGCGCAGATGCCGATCCTCGAAACCTGCGGGACGACGAGCGTTGTCAAGACGTTGCGCGACCGCGTGCTGCTCGAGGAGCAGTGGAGCAGTGGCAAGGCAAAGTGGAAAGTGTGGTAGGCTAGCGCTCAAGATCGCCGGCGCGAAAGAGGACGACAATGGCCGAACCCGACAACGGACCCGACAACCTCATATTGCGCTATCTGCGCGAGATCGACGGCAAGATCGACCGCATCCGAGAGGATATCTCGGACCTGAAAAGCCGCGTGACCGGGCTCGAAGCGAACTTTGCGATCCTTGCCGGACAAATGGCGACGCTCAGCAGCCGTCTCGATCGCATGGAGATTTGCCTCGACCGGATCGAGCGCCGCCTCGGATTGTTGGAGGCAAGCCCATGAAAAGAATTCTCGCCGCGCTCTTCCTGCTCGCCGCGGCGCCGGGCGCAACCCGAGCTGCCGCCCGCGGTCAAAGCCGAGCCGCCATGCCGCTGAGACTGTCAGACTCGAGATGGTTTTTTTCAAGCTGTGTCCGGGACCGGCGGGCCGTCCCGGTAGGCCGCAGTTTTGAGCCGCGGCCAATTCTAAGCCGGAGCCAGTGCGCCGGCTGGAGGCGTTTACGGGGGCCGGTCGGCGCCGCGCGTGGACCGCGAAGGAGAAGGCTCAGATCGTCGCCGAGAGCTATGAGAGCGGCGAGAAGGTGTCGGCGGTTGCGCGGCGGCACGCCCCGGACAGCCAGGCGCAAGCGGCGCGTCCCCGCACGGCCGAGCCGGGTCGTCGGTGATCGAGATCGTAATCGGCGCTGCCAGGAGCTTCGAGAGGACGCGGGCGCATCCAGATCGTCCTCGCCGGCGATGCCGACCAGCGTGAACAGGGCATAACGGCGGGCGTAGGTCAGGGCTGCGCCCATGCGCTGGGGATTGGCAGTTTCGGCAACGGGACAGACCGGCCAATCCGATGCGATCTATTCGCCGGAGGCGTGCGCCAGCGTGGTGGTCAGATTGACCATTCCGGCCGCATGATCGATGGCGGTCGTCTGCACGGTCGCAATCTCTTGTTGGCCGAGCGTCTTGCGCACGATGTCGAGGCCACTGGAGAGCGGGGCCGGGTGTCTCAACTATCCGTGCCGCACCCCACGGCGATACCTGGCGACCGGATCAAATTATCAAAATGACCATCAAAAGCAGGATCGCGAACAGCCCGACTGCAATCAAAATATTACGGGGCCGGAGCCAGGGGTTTTCTACAGAATTGGTACGGGCTGGTCCGTGCTCGCGGAGCAATCTCTCCAATTCGGCCGGGTCCAGCGGATCAGAAGAAGGTGGCACCGCGGGCCAGCCTAGGGGAGCTTTTGCCATACCCTGTAGAAATTCGAGCCGTTCCCGCTCCTGCTTCGAGGCGCCAGATTCGGGTCGTCCCGTTGGATCAGCTCCAGACATAGTCGCGATCTTGCCAAATGCTGCACAGGTCCGGCAAGTCACAAAGGGGCAGCTCCATTCATGAACCACCGCTATTTATTGTGGGCACCTCGAAAAATTGGTCTCGATACCGATCGCGCGCTGCTCAGGGGTGAACGTCCATGAATCAGAACGAGAACGAAACGGAATCATTTGACGGCAATTTTGCGCCGTTGGAGAAGTAGCGCCTATTTTTCGAGGTGCCCTGTGCCATTCGAGCTCTTCGAGAAGTGTTTCAAGCTCCAGCGCGCACAGGCTTGGCGATTTATGGGTCGGCAAGGCAACAATAAACGCCAACTCTTGCTCCATGTTTAAATCGTAGGCGCGGGAGAGCCAGCAAAATCCCCGCTCATCGACACGCGCCGGTATCCCAGATGAAAGGAATGATATTCGCTCTCATTCAAGGCAAACGCATCGCTTGCAGAGGATGTTCCAACTACTACCTAGCCCGCCACGCCGGGCGACGCATTTCTTGGCGGACGCAATTGCCTTCGTGCCCCTTACCTCGCCCCCGGTCCAAGAGCCGCGGTCCCCGCCGCGTCAATCTTGTGGGGACCGCGACAGGAAATTTAATTAGTTGGCGCCTCCGGTAGCAAAATGGTAGCAGAGCCCAGCGCCTGCCCTGACGTACGGTGGGAGGGCACGGAGTGCCCACTCGGCGTTGTCGGAAGATCGAACCCCGAACGGCTGTTCGGGTGCGGACGGCGGGGCATCAGCTGGGAACCGCCCCTCTCCATGCTGGCGCCTAAGTACAAATACCGGGTGGCCGAAATCGCGGGCGATGAACCGAAACGGCTGGGCGGCAAGCGCAAGCTCCGCGCACTCAGGTGGGGCGGCGCATTCTACCTTCAGTTCTTGCTGGAGGTCGTGCGGCCGCGCAACCAGCCGCTCGTGCGCAAGGCCGCCCGATCGGCCGGTACCTCGTCGCCAGCGCAGCACTGCGCGATTGCCAGGGGGCGCTCCGATCGGATTAAATCAGGATGCCCGGATTCCTCGTGACCGCGTTTTGTGCGGCAAACCGAATCGTCCTGCCAAGATTCATCACCTCGCCTTGATCAACAATGTCGAGACAGCACCTCTTCCTGGCGAATTCCCTGCTGGTGCTGGCGAGCGTGGCGTTCACGTTGCTCGCACTCGAACTCGTACTGCGGTTCCTGCCTATTGCCGCGGCGCCCCCGGTGCGTGCACCCACCCTGCACGATCCCATCCAGCGTTACCTGCCCGACGCGAGCTTCACATGGTCGATGGACTGGAATCTCCAGTTCCCGGTTCGCGGCCACACCAATGCGCAAGGTTGGGTCGCGGATTACGACTACGACCCGGCCGCGCCGGCTCCGCTTGTAGCGGTGGCCGGGGACAGCTTCATCGAAGCGCTTAGCGTCCCATTCCCTGAGACGTTGACGGGGCGCCTGCAGGCGCAGCTGGAGAGCCGCGGGCGCGCCTATGCGTTCGCTCAATCGGGCGCCCCGCTGTCGCAATACGTCGCATACGCCCGTCATGCCTGCAGCCTGTATCACCCCGAGCAACTCGTTGTGACGGTGGTCGGCAACGATTTCGACGAGAGCATCCAAGCCCATCGAAAGCGCGACGGATTCTTCCATCTCTATCCGCGGCCGGACGGCGGCTTCGATTTCAAGCTCACCCCGTTGCCTCCCCCGAGCTTTCTAGAGGCGATGGCGCGCCACAGCGCCCTCATTCTGTACCTCGTGCGTAACGTCGGAATCGCCCAGCGGATCGGCTCGCTGTGGCAGTCACCAGCAATGGCGGCCCCGCCCCCCTATGTGGGCAATACCGAGGCTGCGGCCGACCCTGCCCGCATTGCCGAAGGCGAGCAGGTGATTGCGTGGTTCGTCGACACCCTGCCGAAGGAAGCATGCCTTCCGCCGCACAGCATCGTGCTCGTGATCGATGCCATGCGGCCAGAAATCTACGACGGGGAGGCGGCCCTGAGCATCGCCCGCGCCAGTTACTTCTCCCGTATGCGCAGCAGCCTGATGGCTGCGGCGCGATCCCGTGGCTACGTCGTCGTGGACATGGAGCCATATTTCCGCGCCGCCTTCGCCAAGGACGGGCGCCGCTTCGAGTTTCCGCAGGACAATCACTGGAATGCGCACGGCCACGAGATCGTGTTTGCGGCTGTCCGGAAGGCGTTGCACGACTGGCCTCCCATCGCGCGCAGCCCCTGAGGATGATGTGGCCGCGCCAGGCTCCGTGCAATATGCCAAAGCCTTTTATCCGGCCGACCACTCAGATCGGCTTCGTAACGGATAACTCCATAGCCAACTCGCAAAATGAGCAGACCTCCGTCCGGCCGGGCGAGTTCCTCCCGAACCGCCGAGGGCCTAAGGCCAATTGAAAGCCCGTTCTCCTGCTTCATCAGGCAGGATGCATCGCAAACCATTTCGAGCAAATCTACGCCTTCACCAAGACGGTCAGTGTACGTGACCCCACGAAGAATGACGCGCCGGTCTCCCCCCCGATGGTGCCTCATCATAGTGCTCGCCGAGCACAATCCACCGAGCCTCCGAGATCATTTCGGTGATCGAGCGGTGGCCGATCGCACAAAGCATCGCGATCCCTAAGGTCATGAAGAATAGTCGGAGGGTCAACGTCGGCACCGCCCAGTTCATGTAAGCCATTCCGGCGATGATCGCAAATGATCCAAAGACCGCGACATGATCTTGGAACGGAACTATTCGTTCACGACTAGCTTGCATACGCAGGTAACAGCGATATGCAACCACTTCGCATATGCAAATAGCCAGGACACCCTTTATACCAGACAACATGATGGCCGGAAAGAGAGCGATAAAACCGCCAAACGTTATGATGGTCCGAGCCCGCGTCGCCGACGCTGCCCGATCGGAAGCACAGACGACAGCGCTCGCAGCTTGTTCAGTGGTTTGAATCAGCGCAATGATAAACAGCGCGGGGATGTAGGCCGCGGCCTCGGTAAACTTTCCATTGCTAACAATATTGACGATTTCCATCCCCGTGAATGCAAAAATGATCCCGCCGCAAGCAATGAGGATCTGAACAGGTGTCCAGGCGCTCCGAGTTTTTTCGAAATTGCAATACGGACTGCGGGCCTCCTCAAGCGATTTGGCCCAAAGATTGTGGCGCACCGCGTTGCCGAATGCCGTCAGGAGAGCCTGATAGACACGCGCGTGGTTCAACACACCAACCGCGTGAAGACCGATGGCACCCGTCAACGCCGCATTTTCACCGAACTCGCGCGTTCCGTCCATCAGCCCGGACGCCGCCGTAGTCGGTGCGCTGATAACAACGCGCCGGAACCAGACACGTGACGGTAAACATAATACGTGATGAGGTCCGAGCATGGCGAGACCAACGCACAGTGCAGCGAACTGGCCGCAGAGAGCGCCAATGAACAGCGCGGCCCCACTCAATGCAAATTCGAATAGCGCCGCAAGCGTACTGAGGAAGATTACCAGAGATTGGATTGCCATTTGGCCGGCGATGGCGGGACCGCGGCCGGATACCGAGAGTGTCAGGACGGAAATGTTAGTGATTACACGCAACGGCATGAGAACAGCCGATAGAACGATCGCGGACCGGGAAATCACCTGACCCGCAAAAGTGCCGTGCTGCCAAACCCAAACAAGAATCAAAAATAATCCGGCGGCGCCTGCACCGGTACCGGCAAATGCAACAAGGGTGACGAAAAGTCGCGCACGCTCCGTTGCGGAGGCAGGTCCGTAGTGAGCTGGCACTAGCAGACACGCGCCGCCGTCCACGGCTGCACACACGAGCGCAACGATCGACATAAGTAGGCCATAAGTCCCGTAGTCGCCGGCTCCCAGCTGACGAGTAGCGAGAGGTAGAAGGGCGAGGGCGAGCATTGCGTGGAATGCTGTTGCCGCACCCAACGCCGCGATGCGGCCTACGAAGTGCTTCCGAATGCGGCCCAACATCTCACAGGGTGCACGGCACGCCGTTCTCGCGAACAAACTTGATCTCACATCCAACGAATCGCACTGCTGATAAATCCGCTCGATATGCTTAAGGAATCGTTTAGTCGACGTGGCGGTGCGCTGGGCGACGTCTTTCATCGTTATCCCGACCCACAAGACCCATTGCAAAAAAGTAGTTCTGCGTTGGGTCCGCATCCAGGTGGCCGACGGCCGAGACCCACTGGTTAAAAAACCCCAACACGATCGTTGCGGCGGCTTGCCGACCCAGCGTAGGCGCGAGCCCGGCGGCGATCGTCATAGCCACGAGGTCCAAATCGAGATAGCTGCCCGGCGTCGCCGGAAAGGGGGTTCCGAGCGCGAGCGCAACATGGCCGGCGCGCTGATGAGCATCAAACTCAAATGTGCCAAATCGAGACATCACGTTGAGGGTCAGGATCGTGCAGGGCAAAACTCAAGGGCTGAGCGGGAACGGACAGCCTAGCATTGAGGATGCCGCCGCCTAATAGAGCGATCAGCGCGACGGTGTAGTAAGCTTGAACCTGGTCGTTTCGAAGAAAGCTGCGAACCTTGCCGTCCCGCGGGAGCGCGAGCCAGAAAACCAGGCCGAATGCGACAAGAAGGATCACACCTGCTAAGAATTGCATTGGCGACCTCCAATTTTCTCCCCTCAGTGCTCAAAGGCGCGGCCCAAGATCGTCGCGCCCGAAACCGATAAATCGATCCCACTCATTCAGCCGGCGAGTGATTGTGCCGACAAGACCACGTATCGGGTCGGTCAGAAGACAGTTATGAGGGCGTGGGACGAGTCAGGCGGTTTTCGTCGCCGTGTTCGCATGTTCGAGCAAAGATCACCGACGCACACATAGCCCGGTTGCTGCGGCGCCGGGAGTCTGCGTCGGTCGCGCCGCTCGCGCAAACAAAACCAGCCAGGACTTCGTCGTCTCCGCAGCGAACGCTATCCGTACCGGTGACGACCCGAATTGCCGGTGCCGAGCCGGGGTCACCCTTCGGGCCCTCCGGTCCGGCCGGGCCGGCTGGCCCAGCGGGTCCCGCAGCTCCCGCGGGTCCGGCGGGTCCAGCGAGCCCCGTAGGCCCGGCGGGTCCCGCAGATCCAGCGGGTCCGGCGGGTCCGGCAGGTCCGATCTGGTCCCATTGGATCGCGCGTTCGTTGCGCGAGCAGCTCTTGTTGGCGTCGATTATGCGCAGCGCGGCGGTGGTTCGTAAAACGCAGGCATGGATAACGTCCCCATGGGCGCTCGTGCCAGTCATGCTAAGCGCCCATACCGCCGCGAGCGACAATTTGTGGCGAACCATGATTTTCAGCATCGAAGCACCTCCATGTTGTTTGTATATCCACGCAGGCTTTTTACCGTGACAAAGACGGGCGCAAGGCTGGTTTATTCCGCGCCTATCAAAGTGCAGCGTGGTGCTCATTCACATCGAACCTACACGCCCGACCGAGTTCGCGGCATGTCTGCTTCGCTCTGATCGCTCCAGAATTGGCTGACGGCATCTAGCTGAGTGAGCGGCTCCCGACCTCCTCCTGTGCTTCTAATCAAATGCACCAGAGGTTATCCCGATCCCGGTCTGTACATCCCCGCCCAACGCTTGGCAATGCTGTGAACTGACGCCAAGCCTGCAACCGCATAAAGACGACGAGACGACCGAAGAATTGGCGGCGCTGCGGTTGACCCGGACCGCCGAGGCTCGTGCCGGCGGCAGTCGAGGAGACGCTGACCTACTACGCCTTCCCAGCGGAGCACTGGCGGCGCATCCGCACCAACAACCCGCTCGAGCGCATCCTGCGCGAGATCAGGCGGCGCACGCGCGTGGTGGGCGCCTTCCCGGATGGGCAATCGGCTCTGAAGCTCGCCGCGGCCAGGCTGCGCCACATCGCTCGTCTTTGTGCCGGCATAGCTGCTGGCGGGTGCTCCATAGATTGCGATCGCAATCAGCGGTGAACCCTTAAAGCCGGCGCTTGCGTCAGCACCGTCAGCATCCTTAGCGGCTGTGCCTGCCCGATTGGGCACGGGCCGACCAAATCAGGGCGACAGTGGTCGTCGCAGGCGGTCACCGGCCGGTCGCGGCCGAGGTCGTGCTGACCCGGGGTCCATGGTCGCGGACGCTGCTGACGGTGCAGACGGTATTTTCGAGAGTCGTATGCATCCTGATGATCCTGCTGCCGCCTCGACCCTCACGACTGAACGCAATGTCAATGCCCAGGACCCGAAGGAAGGTCTGGGCGCGACGCAGGCGGCCAGCGAGCGCGCGGGGATTTTTGGGCCAGCCGGCGCTGGGCCTCGAAATCCCGTCATTGTTGCGACCGGCGCCGGCCCGCAAAAGGTCGGCGGCGCTGCCTGTCCACGAACTGCGCTCAGCCATAATCTCCCGCACGCAAGTGGCGACCGGGTCGGCGTCGATAACGCCGTCGATCGCGGCCCTGCGGTTCGCCTC
Source organism: uncultured Alphaproteobacteria bacterium (assembly GCA_963758945.1). Classification (GTDB taxonomy): domain Bacteria; phylum Pseudomonadota; class Alphaproteobacteria; order Rhizobiales; family Xanthobacteraceae; genus VAZQ01. Next base: position 215,677 of record CAVWXY010000011.1, read on the forward strand.
ATAGGCGCGGCTGAACGTCCCCGCACGCCAAAGGGCCGTTTCGCAGGCCGCCGCCCACAGCGCGAAATCAGCCATCCGGGGCAGGCGATCCAGGCCAATCCCGGGCAGTGTGCGCAACCCGTGGACGACCAAATCGAGGAGGGCGCCGAGGATGCCCGGACGTGCGAGCTCGAATTGGCCCCACAGTTGCCGCTCCGACTGCCGCCGCGCGTCGGTGACGGGAGCTAATGTCAAGAAGATCGATCGGTCGGCGAGGTCCGGCCGGGTGATGACTTCCTCGATGCCATTGAGAATGACGGGCCGCGTGGCATCGAATAGCACCTCGTGCTGATCGGTGTAGAGCTGGCGCACGGCGAAACCGCCGCCGCTCGCCAGCCGGCAAAGCGCGTCAGAAAGCCACGATCGCAGGTGCGAGATGTTGTCGAACGCCAGCACGTGACCGTTATTGGCGGCGATGAACAATTCCCGCTCTTCCCGCGGGGCGGCCCTGACCGGGGCTGCGTTCGGGTCGACGAGCGCTCGCAGCATCTTCGATAGAACGGTCTTGGCCGACCCCTGTTCGCCTGAAATAGCCAACAGTGGATAGGGACCGCTCGGTCGGAGCGCTGCCAAGAGCCACGTGACCACGAGGACGAAATCGTCGCGAGTTGATAGATTTAGCAATGAGGCGAACTGCTCGAGTGATCCGCCGCGTTGCGGGATTGGAAGTGGCAGCAGGCCAGCCGGGCGGCGGAAGCGCACCGGAGGGCTACCGGTTACTGACCAGCCGTCCGGCGAAATGTCGACGGCGCGCCAATGCTCATCGGCGAGATCAAGAAAAATGTGGCCATCGTGCGCGGCCACGCGCAGGTGAATCGCTCGTTCGGGGCCGTCAAATTGTGCTCGAGCTTCGAGCAGGTTGAGCGTCGAATTCAATGAATTAGCGGTCGGCACGTCTCCCGTTGCTTCGTAGTACTGGCGCCGGAGCCATGCACAAAAGCGCTCGCTGCGGATCGGCCAGGTCTCGCGATGCCCATTGATTATGAGATCGGCAAATGCGGCGCCGGTCGGGGTGTGAAAAAGATCGACGCGTACCGTTGGATCGATAAGCATTCCAGCGATGCCTATACAGGTGGCTGGCTCGCCACGTCCTTTGGTTCCGGGGTTCCGCTTGGCGCCTCCACCTCTTTGGAACTGATAGGCTCTTTCGCACTGTTGGGCTTGGGCCGGTCTCCCTCCAGGCGCGTGCGTTTCCAGAGCTTGCGGGCCGCTTTGATGGGATCGATGCCGGCCTCCTGCCACCAGGCTCCCTCATTGCCCAGGCGATGCACGAGCCGATGATGGATGCGACAGAGCGGGACCGCGAACTCGTCGCTGGCCTTACGCCCGAGCGCCCGCAGTTGCGCGAAGCGTAGATGGTGCGGGTCCGAGGGCTTGCGGCCACAGATTAGGCAGGGCTGTTGGGCCACGTATCGAAGGTGCTCCCGATTCCGGTAGCGACGCGGAACAGCGACCGCGAGCACGCTCTTGTCGACGCCCTCGCCCGGATGCGTATCGGCGGTTTCAATCCCCGCCGGCTCATGAGGGCTTACGACTGCCGCAGGCCTCGACCCATCATCGTGGGACACCACAGCTTCCGGTGATCCGAGCTGCGATAGCCTCTGCTCGAAGGCATCCTCCACGAGCTTGGCATCACTGGCCGTGAGGCTGTTCTTGGCGGTGAGCGCCTCCCGCGCCCAACACGCAGCGAGGTCGGCCGATGGGATGGTGCCAAGCTCTGCCAATAATCTGTCGCGCATGGCGGCTGATTGGTCGCCATCGAGCGCCGCATAGGACCCGGCCTTCGGCACACTGCGGGCATATCCATCGCCCGGCCTGTGCGTCGGCATCCGCGATTTTTCTACTCGCGGCTTGAACTCGTGGTCGCCTGCTGACGCGGCCGGCGACGGCGGAGGCCCTGGCGGACACAGATCAGGCGCGTCAAGGTCATCCTCGCCGGCAATGCCAACCAGGGTGAACAGAGCGTAGCGGCGAGCGTAGGTCAGCGCCGCACCCATGCGCTGCGGATTAGCGGTCTCGGAAACGGGGCAGACCGGCCAGTCCGAGGCAATCCATTCACCCGAGGCATGGGCCAGCATGGTGGTCAAGTTGACGATCCCAGCGGCCTGGTCGATGGCCGTGGTCTGCACGGTGGCGATTTCGTGCTGACCGAGCGTCTTGCGGACGATATCGAGACCGCTCGACAAGGGTGCGTACCGAAAGGTCCGCCTCCCCTCCCCTGCCCGGCCGCTTTGGATCGTTGCCGTGAGCGACTTTTCGGGATTGACGAGTTCCGCCTGGGCCTTGGCCAGGGCCGCGGCCAGCGCCGCGACCGATTTACTGGAGCGGTGCATCGGCGCCCTCCGACACCAGCACATCAAAGCTGACCGCACCCGATTTCGAGCGCTTGGCCCGCACACCATGCCCGATTGCCTCCTTGGCATCCTCAGGCATCAGTGCCTTGAGCTCGCTTTTCGCCCGCTCATGGTCGAGAAATGCGGTCCGGGTGGTGCGAAATACCGCCGCGAATTCCGTCCAGGAGTTGGATGAACTCATGTCGACGACGCGGATCGCTTCGATTCGCGGGCGCGGCGGCTCGGCGTTGATCAGGTGGGGAGTTTCCCCAGTCTGCACGCAGCGCCAGAATTTCTTCTCCGCCGAGACCAGGACGCTGAGATAGAGTGGATCCATGGGAATCGTGATCTCCACCCATTTCCCACCCCCGGTGATGATCGAGAGCACCGAGCCGCGCAGGTTGGTAACCCACATGTTGTGCTGGAGCTGAGCCATGTGCTTTTCAGCTGCGGCCTCCTCGGAGAACGCCCAGGGCAGCATGAACTTGGCTTCAAACACGGCTCCGGTCGCCTCCACGATGCCATCGAGGGTCGCCGCCATCCAGGGTATGGCCGAATGCTTGACGTGGCGGTGGACGTGCGTGACGCTGCGGCCGGTATTGCGCTCGTACCAAACTCGGTTGAGGTCCTCGGTGACCAATCCGAGTTGGACAAGGAGGTTGCGAGACAGGTCTTCCGGATGGACTTCACCGCGTTTCTCCCGCCATAGGCGCATGAGGGCCGATTCGTCGTCGGCCATGATAATTCGCGCATCTGAACCGCCGAGGAACGAGCGTCGGTTCCAGAGGGGATGTTTTTCGGAAGGGGGCATGGAATTCCTACGCGTGAAGGAAATGATGCCCCAGGTATTACTGCTCGGCGAGACCCGTGTCAATACCTCAGGTCTCATTTTATGCTTCAGGTAGCACTGCAATGTCGCGAGAACCGATAACCAGCGAGCTCATCCGCGCCGCAAGAGCACTGCTCCGTTGGGAGCAACGCGATCTGGCCAATGCTTCGTCCGTCTCACTTCCTACAATCAAACGGCTTGAAGGGAAGCCGGGAGTGTTGGTCGCCCACAATTCAACGGTGGCGGCGCTCCGCGGCGCATTCGAAACCGCTGGAGTAGAGTTTACAAACGGAGACCAACCGGGCGTGCGATTGCGAAAAACTGCCGCCAAACGCAGAAAAAAGAGCACCTAGTCGGGCGCTTCCATGATTCGAATCATATGCTGGCCAAGGTCGACCTGCGAGATGTCACTGCAGGGTGCGGGTCCGCACGAGTTGTGGACGACGCGGCTGCTGGCACGCCATGCGCGCGAGAACGCACCGGCGGCGGGACACGAATATCTCTCCAACCTGGTCCAGGGCACGGTGTGCAAGATACTCGGCCAAGAGGAGATCAAGCCGCACAAGGTGCGCTACTACCTGGAGAACCGCGACGCCGAGTTCGAGCAGAAGATGGCTGAGGTTCTGTGTGTCTATCGCGAGGTCCAGATCCTGAAAAAAGCTGCTGCCAAACCGAGGAAACCCAGCAAGCCGGTAGCGATCGTCTCCTACGATGAAAAGCCCGGAATCCAAGCCGTTGCGACGACCGCGCCGGATTTGCCGCCCAGGCCCGGCGTCCATGCGACCTTCGCGCGCGATCATGAGTACAAACGCCATGGCACGCTCAGCCTGTTGGCCGGGATCGATCTGCTCAGCGGCAAGGTGCATGCCCTGGTCAGAGACCGTCACCGCAGCCGAGAGTTCATCGAGTTCCTCAAGCTGCTCGATGCAGCCTATCCGCCCAGCACCGCGATCAAGTTGATCCTCGACAAGCATTCCGCGCACATCTCGAGAGAAACCAGAACTTGGCTTGCCACTCGACCGCCCGGTCGCTTCGAGTTCACGTTCACACCCAAGCACGGCTCCTGGCTCAACCTCGTCGAGGGTTTCTTCTCCAAGTTCGCCCGATCGGTCCTGCGTCACATCCGGGTGGCATCGAAGCACGAGCTCAAGGAGCGCATCATGGCCGGTATCGAGGACGTCAATCGCCATCCGGTCATCCACACTTGGTCCTACAAGCTCGCCGAGGCCGCCTGATATGAATTCGAACCACGAAAACGCTGACCTAGTAGATCATGTGCGCTGCTGAGGCCGAGGAAGGCGTCACGGCAGTCGCGACCGGTGTCGCTCCTTGTGCCGCCGCTGACCTTTCGCTTGGTGACTTGGCAGCGGACGTCGTTCTCCGAACAGCCGTCTCAAGTTAGCCGTGGTCCAAAAATCAGTTTCCTGCCGGCCACAACCCTCGCTATCCTTGCAGAGCCCTCCATTGCCGCACACGCAGAGGGCTCCGCGGCGACAGCGCGTTTTACGGAGGTCCTAATTTTGCCTGGAGGACCATCGATTACTCAGGCGCGTCCCCTGGGCAAAGATCGCTGAAGGTCAAGATCCATGCGCGTTGTATCGCTCGTCGCACTGACCACTGGCGGCTTCCTAGCCGGCGGGCTCTTAACGGCGTGTTCGTCTCTAGGGATGGGGGAATTTACAGTCTTTGCCGACCCCGCGAAATATGAATTCCATACCTGCGAGCAGCTCCTACCGGAGCGCAAAAGGTGGGCCGACCGCGAGCTAGAATTGAAACTGCTTATGGATAGGGCCAAGCGGGGCGCCGGCGGCACGTTCGTCAACGTAATCGCCTACCAAGGCGACTACATTGCGGCGCGCGAAGAGGTCAAGGTGCTCGACGCGACCGCTCGCATCAAAAAATGCCACATCCCCGATGATGGGCCGAACAATTCCGCTATCAGATGATCAAGGGTACCGGGAGCCGTGACGGCGCCTAGCTCGGTCAACTATGTCTGGAACTGACCCAACGGGACGGCACGAATCTCGCCCTTCGAAGCAGGAGCGGGAATCGCTGGAATTCCTACAAGGCATGGCAAAGGCTCCCCTAGCCTGGCCTGCGGTGCCACCTTCTTCTGGTTCGCTGGATCCGGCCGAATTGGAGCGGTTGGTCCGCGAGCACAGGCCAGCACATGCTAATGCTGTAAAAAATCCCTGGTTCCGGCTGCGTAATATTTTGATTGCGCTCGGGCTGATCGCAATTCTGCTTCTAGTGGTCACGTTGATAAGTTGATCTGCTCAGCAAAGCGCGTGGAATATAGCGGCGTTCGATCACCGTCTCGGGCACGCGAGGATTTCTTGGTCCTACCTTGAACGCCCTGCGTCTTCGACGCGGACCTTGATCACGCTGTGCGTTCAGCCACCACTTCGAGCAGACTCTGCCGCGAAAGGAGCCGCTGAACCTGGAAGATCGGCCAGAGCATCGCCTTGAGAACTATGCCATGCCCGAACTCGTCGAGCGGAAACTCGCGCGTCGCGACGCTGCACAAGGATAGTCCCGCAAAGCGCAATGCGGCGCTCATCGTGTGAGCGTCGAAATAGAACTCGTGCCACGGAATGTAAAGATGATCGATGAGCGGGTGTGCAATGCTCCGCATGACTCGGTCTAGCGCAATCCCGATAAGGTATATCAGTGCATCGTGATTTGGCGTAATCATATAAAGTCGGCCTCCAGGCCGCAACAGACGGCCAGCGGACACTAATAATGCGAGTGGATCGGCGACGTGCTCGATTAAGTCAATCATGGTGATGTAATCGAAGCTTCCCTGGGGGAGCCCGGACTTTTCAATCGAGCCGACCAGAACATCAAGCCCGTGCTGCCTGCGCGCCGTCTCTGCCGCGCGCTCGCTGATCTCCATGCCGGTGACTATCATGCCGAATTCGTCACGTGCGACGCACAGCAAGCTTCCGGTATCGCAGCCGACGTCGAGCAGGCATGCCCCCCGGCGGACTTCACCGTCGGTTAGCACGTCCAGCACCGCGCGATGCTTGCGACTCAAGTCGTCGCTGCCGATGTCCCTCCGCGGGCTGAAATAGGGGTGATTGAAGTATTCCGGCGCCCGGTGCAAAGCGGCGAGCGTCTGGGCGGAGCGCGGCGGCTCCGCCCGCACCAGCCCGCAATACCCGCATCGCGCCACTGTACCAAACGACGGATGCGCAATAGGGATGCGTGGCTCGGCGCACTGGCCCGCGAAACAGCCGCTCGTGCGGGGTTCTCGGAATGCCATGGGCTCACGTCCATCCCGGCTCGCGATCAAGAAAAACTTTCGCCCAGCGTTCGAGCGACAGCAGCGAGAAGAGCCGCTTTGCGCACACACCGCAGCTGTGCAGCGCGCGTTGTTCCCGTGCAGCCTCCCAACGGAACCAGCCGCGCCGGCGTACGGCTCCGTCGGACAGGCAGTGGCCGATCAGCTCCTTGGGCGGTCCTCGCTGGATGGAGGTCTCGATAGGGATATAAAGCGCACTTTTAACGTGACGGCGCACCAGGTCGGACAAGAGGGACATGGGGACAACAATGGGATAGCCCAGTGGTCCATCGAGCGGCCGGACAATGCGTTGCAATTGCGCGCCGGAGCAGTCGAAACCATGGCCGTTCGGTCCGCGATTTCGGATCGTAGCCGTGCGGATAGCCAAACCGGCGTTGTCGTCGATGCCGCACATGGATGACGCGTCCAACTCTGCTCGCTATTGACTGTTCGGCACGATCTTCCAGGCATTTCCCTGAGTCCGGCGGCACGCGACCTCGGGCGGGTTGGTCGGGCCGCCTTGGGCGAGATCATAGGAAATCAGGACTCGGCCCATTGGGATTCTCCGGCTGATAACGGGTGACTTTAATCCACGGCGGAGGGTTTGCGAGATCGCGCGAGAGGTACGCCGGATTATTCCCGCCATCCGGGAGAATAAAGCTGTAGCCTTGCGCACAGAACCACCGCCATCGCTCCTCTTCCGTACTGCCGGGGAAGGCGACAGTCCGATGGTTGTACGAGCACTGGATGAGATCCGCGCGCAGATAATACTTGAAACTCGAGAACGACAATACGCGCGCGCCTTCCGGGGCCACCCGATTGATCACGTCCATTGGGGCACACCATTGCAGGCCGCGGTCGCAGGGCTGCGCGAGCCCGAAGGCTATCCTCGCTGTCTCCCAAGGAAAGAAATAGAGTCCGGTGGAGAAGTGTCGCGGTGATGTAGAGGGTTGCAAAACAGGCCGCAATGACGGCCACGCCCAGGGCGCACGGCCGAAACCAGCGCTTGGTGACGTGCTCAGCTGCCGCGGCTGCGAGCGGAATGCACAATAGCAGGACCGGCAGAAGGTAGCGGGTAACGACCTTGTCCCCCTGAAAGCCCGCCCAGCCGGCAATCGCGACCCAGGCGGCCGCCGTGACGGCTGTCAATGGGCTTCGCCGGTACGTTTCGGGTCGTCGGAGGAACAGTGCGAGGGGGAGGAACGCCAATACGAGGACAGAGAGCTGGCCGTATTGCGCGAAGTATTCGCCAAACGTTAGGACGAAAGGGTACAAGAAACGAATATGTGATACGGTGGTCGCGTCGTACCAGCGCTCGCGCATCAGCCAGTCTATATTGGTCGTGCCGAGCGGTGCCAATGGCGCACCGAGCAACACCCCGTTCTTGATGAATTGCGGCGCGAGCCCGATCAACACGAAAACACTAAAGATCAGACCAGCGGAGATAAGAGGCAGCAGGGATCGGGTGGTCAGCTTTTCCCAGCGCCGCCGCAACCGGATCTCGGCAGGCGCGTAGGTCCAGAGCAACAGAACGGCACTCGCCATCCCGAGGCAGAAGGCAAGGACCAGCTTGGCCGTGATCGCGAACCCGGCGAGAAGGCCTGCTACCATCAAGTCACTGCGCGGCAAAGACACAAAGTCGCGGCTTGGAATGAGAAAATACAACGATGCAAGACCAAGTGCCGATGCGATAAGATCGACCTTGCCCTCGCCGACCCAGCTCATAGCCGCGGTGGTCGAGGCAAGTGCCGCGACCGCGACGATCCTCCCGCGCAGGCCGATCCCCGTCTTTTGGCAAGCTCCAATGAGCACAGCAGCGATGGCAAAAAAGACCGGCCACGTGATCATCTGCGCGGCATCGTCGTTGCCGATCTGCATCAGCACTGCATAGGTCATCTCTCCGAGCACACCGAAATACTCGTTGCCAGGCTGGAACCAGTTGCGCTCGAGCATGCCTGACGCGGCAGCAATTTTTGAAACCATCATATGCAATGCGAGCGAGTTGCCGGAAAGCGGCCGGCCCAGCGCAGCGAAGGTGAAAACCATCGATGCCAACGCCGCGAGCAGAAGCACTCGAATGCTCAGACGCTCCCGGCGCAACGAAATTCGGATATCGCGAAATTCGCCGACCAGAGCGCGCCGCTGCTGCCACCCGAGCACCGCTGCGGCGACCAGCATCAGCCCGAGCGTGGAATAGACCACTGGTCGTATCAGCAGTCCTGCCAGGGCGAGGAGCACCCAAAACTGGCCAAGAAGCCCGAGTCCAAGCACGCTGGCGAGTCCCAGATATGCGGATGGCGAATTGTCGTTCTCCGCAGGAGGGTGGCTGGCGAGCAGCCGAAGGACCAGCAACCCGGCCCCGAGGCACGCCAGACAATAGACCGTGAGGGCGGGCCAGAACGCCCAGTTCCAGCTCAGCGCGATTGCCAGCGACTGAAGGCTCATTGGGCGGGGGGGCTACGCGGTTTGCTCAAATGCCCGCGCACCCAGTGACTGAGGTCGATGAGCCGAATGCCCGTAGCCGCCTCAACCTGAAGCGCCGAGGGCGCCATCAGCACGATCCACTGGAGGAATATGAGGGCACTTATCCATACCACCACGGCCGCTGCGTAGGTGGCCCGCAAGATGCGTCCGAAATTGACAACGCGTAGCATGCAGCGCTCCAAATCGTTCAAATTGCGGATCCGCGGCGTTCCCCAGGCGCGTCCGTGACATTCCGCACAAATACCTACAGCAACATTGGCGGCAGGCCCCAATCCCCCGAGCTCTTGGCCCTCTATCCACTGTCCGATATAAGGTCAAGGATACCAGGGGGCGGGCTTGCCGGAGCATTGACGATCCGCCGGACTTTGCAGCCTCCGCAATGAATTGTAGCGGGACCGACGATATGAAGGCCGTGCTTCAGAACTTCAAGACCGGCGAGATGGAACTCGCGAACGTGCCGCCACCGGCGCTGCGGCCGGGTGGTGTCATCGTGCGCAACGTCGCTTCGCTGGTCAGCGCCGGCACCGAAAAGGCGGTCATCGAACTCGCGAAAATGAATCCACTGCAAAAGGCGCGGGCCCGCCCCGATCTCGTCCGAAAGGTCCTCAACAAGGCAGGACAGGAGGGATTGCTCGAAACCGCGCGCATCGTGCGCAACCTTGTGAGTACGCCGCTGCCACTCGGCTATTCCTGCGCCGGCGTGGTCGAGGCGGTTGGCGCCGGTGTCACCGATCTCCAGCCGGGCGAGCGCGTCGCCTGTGCGGGGCTCAACTTCGCCAATCATGCCGAAGTCGTCTTCGTTCCCCGCAATCTGACCGCTCCGATCCCCGAGCCGGTGACCTTCGCCGACGCAGCGTTCGTCACGGTCGGCGCGATCGCCCTGCACGGCGTACGACAGGCAATGCTCAATCTCGGCGAGACGGTTGTGGTGCTCGGCCTCGGGCTTGTGGGGCAATTGACCGCCCAGATCTGCGCCGCCGCCGGATGCCGCGTATTCGGGATCGACATCGATCCTGCAAAGGTCGCGCTCGCGAAGCAATGCGGCGCACATGACGGTGCGATCTCTGACGGAAACGTCGCGGCGGCGGTTCGGAAGTTCTCGCGCGGCGGCGGTGCCGATGCCGTACTGATCACGGCAAGCACGAAATCGAGCGCGCCTGTCGTTCTTGCGCCCGACCTGTTGCGCGATCGTGGGCGCGTGATCGTGGTTGGCGACGTCGGTATGGAAATCTCGCGGCGTGCCTATTACGAGAAGGAGATTGATGTTCGTATGTCGCGCTCATACGGGCCCGGCCGCTATGACCCGACGTACGAAGAGCAGGGCCGCGACTATCCGCTCGCGTACGTGCGCTGGACCGTGAACCGAAACATGGAGGCGTTTCTCGACCTCGTCGCCACCGGACGGGTACGACTCGCAGCTCTTGTTTCGCATCGGTTCCCGATCGAGCATGCCGAAAGCGCCTATGCGCTGCTGTCCGGTGAAACCAAGGAGCCCTACATCGGCATTGTGTTGTTATATGACCAGGCTATTCCGCAGCCGACCTCCGTCGCCGTTGCTCCGACGCCCGTTCTCCATTCCGCGCCACGCGGGAGCCCCGTTCGCTTTGGCATCATCGGCGCGGGCCAGCTTGCTCAGGGCATCCTGCTGCCGCGCCTTAAAAAAGTTCCTGGAGTCGTCATCAATTCCGTGGTCACTGGCCAGGGCCTGACCGCACTCTCCGTCGCGCGCAAATATGGCGCGAAGGTCTGTACGTCGGACTACCGCGAGGTGTTGGCCTCGCCCGACGTCGACGCCGTGCTCATTGCGACCCGCCACCACCAACATGCTGCAATGACGGCTGAGGCGCTACGCGCCGGTAAGCATGTCTTCGTCGAGAAGCCGCTCGCCATCGACGAGGCCGGGCTAGCGACGGTTGTCGATGCGCACGCCGCCGCGCCGCAATCCCAACTCATGGTCGGCTTCAACCGGCGCTTTTCGCCGTTGGCGGCAATGCTCGCGCACCGTATGCGTGGGGAGCGGTTGATTATAACCTACCGCGTCAATGCCGGCCCGATCCCGGCGACGCACTGGGTGCAGGATCCCGCCGTCGGCGGCGGACGCATCGTCGGCGAGGTATGCCATTTCATCGACCTCATGCAGTTTCTTGCCGGCAGCGCCCCTGTCGAGGTGTGCGCCAGCGCGGTCGGCGGTGCGGCGCTGCCGGGTGATCCAGACAACGTCTTGATCCAGATTCGCTTCGCTGACGGTTCGGTTGGTTCTATCGCCTACATCTCGACCGGCGATGCGAGCTATCCGAAGGAACGGATTGAGGTGTTCGGCGGCGGGAGAGTGGGCGTCATCGACAACTGGCGCGCGCTGGAAATCCGGGAGAACGGCCGCAAGTCTGGCAAGCGGCTGCTGCTATCCTCAGCCAAGGGCCATACGGAGGAGCTCGCGGCCTTCGTCGAGTTGATCCGCACGGGCGCCCCTGCAATCGCGTTCGATAGCCTCGTCGCGACCACGCGCACCGCCTTCACTGTCCAGCAGGCGCTCCGCACCGGCCGGCCCTCCTTGATCGGTCCCGAACCGGAGCCTGTGTGAGTCACGCGCAAGCGAATGCCGCAAGCTGGACTACGGTTCTGCTACGGCCAGGCGGGCGTGCGATACACCCTTCCTACCGCAATTGCGCTCTCGGGCTGGATTGGCCGCTCACCGGGCGGCGGCATCTGGCCTTCGTTCGGTGCCCCGGCTGCGCCAGTTCGCGGCAGCGAAGATCGTAGACGGATTCGCCTCGCTGTATGACGTCACGGACAATCCGATCGGGAAAAATTTACACCGGCACGCGGGAATATGAGTGTGCTTCGCCGAAGAACCCTTGCCATTGCCATCCTGGTCTGGATGGTACTGATCGCCTTTCTGGACTGGCTCACCATGATGCCAGGCTTGGTAAGCCGGGTTTCTGACCGTACCGGCGTCCCAATCGTGGCAGTGAGGGATCGATTTCACAAAATGATGTCCGCCCCTCTGCACGCCCCATGACCATGCTGAATGCGCTGTCGCATCTTGCGACCTGGAGCGTCGAGTTCTTCTCGGGCCTCGCTCTCTATTGTCTTGCCTGCCTCGGCTGCGGCCTTGCCGCCTTCAGCATCGAATCGGAGCCCAGCGACGAGCAGCCTGCATATTTCGTACTGGCGGTTTCCTTTCTCTTCGGGCTCGGTGCATTGGCACAGCTGTGGATGCTGCTGGCCTTGGCCGGGCTAATGCGAATGGTGTTTGTCGCTCCGGTCGTCATCGCGATGGCTATCATCGCGGTGGTTTGGGGCGCCCGACACGCCACCCTGCTTCGGCAACGGGCCACGATGCTCGTCTCCGCGCTCCGCAAGGAGCGGCTCGGCATCCGCCTGCTTGCCCTTGCCGTCGCGCTCTGGATCGCGTTTGGCCTCACGAGCTTCGGGCGCATGATGTCCGGCGACAACCTCGCTCTTCACATGTTGATCCCAAAGATGGTCGCCGCGTCCGGGGCCTTGGACAGGGAGTGGTTTCAGGCCGCCAACGAGTTCTACGGCCTGCTCGGCGAGATGACCTATGCCGCGCTGATGCTGCTGGCCAACGAGGATGTGGCCCAGGTCTTCACCTGGACCGCGAACCTCGCCGGCGCGATGGCCCTGGTGGGAATTTGCGACAGGGCCGGTCTCGGCTTGCGCGGGAAGATTTTCGCCCTCGCGATGATGTTCTCGAGCACAGCCGTCCTGGCATGGATCGGTGAGGGCAAGATCGAGTTGTTTGGGTCCTCGCTCGGGCTTGCCGGCATCTCCCTGCTCGTGCCGTTCCGCAGCGGAGCTCCGATTGCCCGGCGCGATCTGGTGATCGCGGGCCTCCTCGTCGGCTTTGCCATCACCTGCAAACTCATTCTCGGCCTTTGTCTCGCCGTCATAGCGGCCATTCTGCTTGGCTGGACCTTGTTCGGTGAGGCGCTCGCCAGCCTGCGCGCCCGAGTGTCGCTGGTTCGAGTACCCGTGGTTCCGGCCATCGTTTCGAGCTCAATCTTCGGCTTCTTTGTGCTCGTCGGTCTCGCGCCGCATTTCGTGAAAAACGGCGTGCTGCTCGGCATGCCGTTCGCGCCGCTTACCTTCGGTGGACAGCAGACCCCGTTGTTCATTGATGAGCGCTGGTACGGGCCCGAGACGGTTGCCCACATTCGTCTTCTGTATCCTTTCGTCCTGACGTTCGGCGAGTACTTCGCGCAGTATGGGCAGCTGTCGGCCCTGGTCCTCGGCTGTCTACCGCTCACGCTTTTTCTGCGTCGACCGGAGCGGCTGGCTTTGAGTCCCTTGACCGCCATTTCGGTTGCCGCCTTCGCCGCCATTGCGATCTGGGCCGTCATTTACAGAGACAAGGTAGTCACGCGTTATTTTCTGCCTGCTCTACTGCTTTGCATACCTCTCGCGGCCCGAGCGGCCGAGAATGCCACCGCCCGGTGTTTTCGTCCGCGCTATCTCGGAGTTGCGGTGATCGGTTTTGCCTTCGCAGTGCTCTCGATGACCGTGAGCTTTTCGATACGTGCCTATTTCGACACATCGAAGGCGCTCAAGGTCATGCTGGGCACGGCCTCGCCGTGCGAGCGGGCACGGGAGTGGTGCCGCCCGATGGAGGAGGTGAACCAGGCGGCGCCTAAAGGCGCGCGCGTGCTGACGGTCTCTACCTATAAGTACTACCTGCGACCCGACCTTGCACAATGCAGCTACGACGTGGCCCTCGCCTTTTTTGGGAATTCAACGCTTCAGCGCTGGCAATCGTTCTATGCGAACGCATATAGCATCATCCTTCCCGATTACATCGGAAACCCCACCTCGTTGCGGGAGGATCTGGCCAATCCTCCAGACTGGGTCATTTTGCGCCGCGATGCGCCAAATGACCCGCTCGGCCCGATCTGGGTCAGCTACGACCTGACCAAGCCAGGAAGCCCGCAACGGCCCCCGGACGTCACTTGTAAGAACATTCGCGGGGACTACTGGCGTCCGGTGCGGACGGGCGCTCACTGACGCATCCGGAGCAAGATTTGAAGTGGGGATCATCGCGACTTGGGTGCCGGGAACGGGGCGTAAGCGCGCCGTCGCCGAGAGCTGATGAGGAGTTGGCGGCTCCTGGCGAGTTCGCGGTTGACCATCCGCGCCGCACCATGCTTACAAGGCCGCGGCTGAGGCCCCTGAGCGTCTTCTTCCGCAGGAGGCAGGTCCTCGACCTGCCCGCGCTTTGGCTTAGCCAAACCGCGAGGGCATGATTCACTTCTGCTCGGGCACCTGGTCACTACGGCAACTTTTCTGGGGAGGATCGAGCCAATCCTGCCAGATCCAACCATAGTTGGTGCAGGCACTCACCGTGAACGCCAGGCAGCAGTAACCAACACGCAGTAAGCAAATGGCGACGCGTCATACCCCAAATATGCCCGCAACGCCTGCGGTTTGCGGGGGCCTTTCAATCACAGTTTCACCCCCGCTCTATCCGGCCGTGATGGATTTTCCGTCCGCCCGCGATCAGATAGCCGACGCAAGGCGTGTTCTCCGTTGATTATCGGCGCAATAGCAGATTCGTCTGCTGACGCTGCCCGCTCGCTCCAATGTGCGTCAGCAGCCATTCCTCGTCCACTGGCCGCTCATCACCATCATCCGGCAGATCGTAGAAGGCAAAGCCCATGCTGCGTAGGTCTGCGAGATAGTCCGGCGGTGCTGTGCCGGCGTTTACAAGCGCGGCTGGCGCGTATTCCAGCATCAAAACGACATCACGATTCTCATCGAGCACGCGTCGCATACCCTTGAGCGCCAACTGTTCCGCGCCCTGCACATCGACTTTGATGAAATCAACTCGCGAGCCCGTGACGAAATGATGATCCAGCGCGACGCAGGGCACGAGAATTGTCTCTCGCAATGGTCCGGCCATGGCTACACCAGCGACGCGGTTATCGCTGTCTCCGCTGCAGCACAAATGCAGTTCGACCCAGCCGCTATAGTCCATGACTGCCGCAGGTACGGCTTGAACGTTTCGGTAACTGTTGATCGCAATATTCGCGCTCAACAGGCCGAAAGCCAGCGGCGCTGGCTCGAAAGCAATCACCCTGCCGTTAGGGCCAACTTGACGGGCAAACAGCAATGTCAACAGGCCAACATTGGCGCCCACATCCACGGCCACTTGGCCGGGACGGAGATGGCGGTGCAACGCTCTGATCTCGCCGCCTTGCTCATCCAGCCGCACTCCCTTGAGCGGCCATAGCGGTAGGCCCAGATCGTCGGGATTTGCGTACATCCGATGCCCGAAGACATCAGGAACGAACCGACGATTCCAGAGCGCCGTCGGTTCGGAATCCGCCGTCCGAAGGAGGCGATCGTAGGTTGCCGTCCGAATCAGGCGGACGCGAAGCGGCGCAAGAAGAGCATTAATGACGTTAGCAAGCACTCTGAAACCTTAACCGGGATACAGGGCAACGCCGCCCGCCGAATCAGGCGATCATACAAAAAGATCAGAACCTAGTCCGTCGAGGGGGCTTTCGGTCTGGTCATGCCAGTCGTGCTCACGGCTGCGTCAACCCCGTCCTGAGCATTTATGGCGGCGAAAGGCAGTGGGGCGTGGGTTTTCTGAACGCAGAAAACCCACTCGCTGACTATACGCTATGCCCTGCCGACCGAAGCGGGCTCAACAGCCGCATCCGCCTGCTGTCCGCAATCCGGTTCGGCCAGGCAGGTAGCGATACGCTCTGACGCCCGACCATCGCCGTAGGGCGACGCCTCGCGGGCGCGCTTCTCGCAAGCCAACAATGCCGTGTCACGCAACAGATGCGCGCGCGCCGGCGGTAGCAGCGTATTCCAGCCGAGCACGACTAGCTCGGTCCATTCGGTCTCGTCGCGCAGCGTCACACAGGGCACACGATGAAAGAACGCCTCCTTCTGTACGCCGCCGGAATCGGTGACGATGAGGGCAGCGTTGCACTCGAGCTGCAGCATGTCGAGGTAGCCGACAGGTTCCGTGAGCACCCCACCAGCGGCCGCAAACGCGTTGCGGATATCGGTGTCGAGCACAGAGCGCATGCGCGGATGCAAAGGCAGAACCACGCACCGCTCGCGACAGAGATCGACGAGCCCGGCAAAAATGGCTGCTAAAGCAGCAGGACTATCCGTGTTTTCGGCCCGGTGGACGGTGACAAGGACGTAGCTTTTCGGCTCCAGCCGCAACGTCTCAAGGATGCGGCTGTGCTGTTGGGCACGCGCGCGGAACAGCAACACCGAGTCATACATCACGTCGCCGACCTGCCGGACCGCGCTCGTTGCAATCCCCTCGGCCGCGAGATTGCGTGCGGCAACCTCGGTCGGCGCGAACAGCAATGTCGAGACGTGGTCCACCAGGATGCGGTTGATCTCCTCCGCCATACGCCGATTGAATGAGCGCAATCCCGCTTCGACGTGGGCGATCGGAATGTGCAGCTTGGCGGCCGCGAGCGCACCGGCGAGCGTCGAGTTGGTATCGCCATAAACTAAAACCCAATCCGGCTGCTCCGCCAGCGCAACCTTCTCGATGCCCTCCAGCATGCGTCCGGTCTGCTCACCATGCGGTCCCGAGCCCACGCCGAGATTGTAGGCTGCGGGAAGAAGCCCAAGCTCCTCGAAGAAGAGCGCGGACATCGTCGCGTCATAGTGCTGCCCTGTGTGGAGGACGACTTCGCGCAGGCCGGCTGCGCGCAAGGCTTGCGAGACCGGAGCCGACTTGATGAATTGTGGCCGCGCCCCGACCACGGTGAGAATCTTCATGCCTCCGACCTGACCGGCTCGCGCCTCGCCCCTTCCAGCGCGCGACGGATGAGATCGGTTGTCTGCTGCGCACGCTGGTCCCACGAATGCTCGCGCACGATGAGCTCATGGCCACGCCGGCCCATGGCCCGCGCCTCGGCCGGATTTGCCGCGAGCTCCGCCACGGCCGTGGCCAGCGCCGCCGCGTTGCCCGGCGGAATCACCAAGCCGCACGCGCTCTTGCGCACCAGATCGGCTTGGCCGGGATAGTCGGAGACCACCGCCGGCACCCCGCAGGCCATGATCTCGAACAGCTTGATCGGAAACAGCCCAGTGTTGTCGGTATCGCTGTCACGGATTTTTGGGACCAAAGCCGCGACCGCACCCGCCACCACCGCACCGACCTCGGCATAAGGAAGCCGCCCGAGATAGCGCAGATGAGGAATGCGGGCGGCGGCCGCTTCGACGGTCGCGCGCATCTGACCGTCGCCGACAATCACCAGGGACACGTCGCCGGGCCACGACGGGTGCTGTGCCGCCTCGATCATGGTGTCGATGCCCTGCCAGCGCGCGAAGCCGCCGAAGAAAACCGCATAACGCGCCGGCAGGCCGGGTGGTCGCCGCCGGTCGGGATTGAAATACGCGAGGTTAGCGCCGTTCGGAATGACGTCGATGGTGTTGCCGCAACCCTCGTCGCGCAGCCAGCGCTGCAACTGCGGCGTGACCGCCACCAGGGCGTCGGCCCAGCGGTGTTGCAAGCGCTGCAGCCGGATCAGCAGGCCTTTGATGTGGCGGATCCACGGATAGGTCACGGCAATATCGATATGCGGGCCGTTGATCTCGTGGATGATCGGCTTGCGCGTGAGCCGCGCGAGCAGCGCCGTCGGAAACGCCATGTTGTGGCCGCGCACGTATACAAGATCGAACGACCGCCAGCGCGCCGCCAGGCGCGCCTGCAGCCGCACGTGTTCCCAAATCCGCCGCAGCAGGCCAGGCAGCTCGAACCGATCAGAATAGCGCGGCAGAAACAGGTCGACGGCGAAGGCGCGCCGGCGCAGGCCTTCGACGATCTCGAACACATGCGTGTACGACGCCTGCCCTTCGCGCGGTGCTTCGAGGGTCAGATAGGCAATCTTGATGGGCATCGTCTTACCGGGAGTCGGGCGAATGGGGTTGTCGGGAAAACAAAAGATGTATGGCGCGCGATCATAGGGTTTCCGCGATGAGATCGTCGGGCGCGTAATCGCGGCTGGCGGCGCGCCCGATCAGGTCCCAGTAGTGGATCGGTGAAAGTCCCTGCCCGGGACGCTTCACGGTCAGGTTTTGCGCGCTGAACCGCTCGCCACGACGGATCGGCAACCGGGCGGCGATGCTCTTGCGGGCGATCGGCATGGTCTTGAGCTCCGACGGCATCGGCACTTTGCGGCCGTCGCCGAGCGCGCGCTCGACCTGGCGGATGCCGTTCACCATCGCAGCGAACTGCTCCGGTTCGATCGAAGCGACGTGGTCCGGCCCGGGCAGGGTGCGGTCGAGCGTGAGATGCTTCTCGATCACGACCGCGCCCAGCGCCACCGCGGCGATGGGGACGGCGATGCCTTTGCTGTGATCGGAAAATCCGATCGGCAGCCCGTACGCCTCTGCCATCGTCGCCATCGCCTTGAGATTGATTTCATCGTCCATGGCGGGATAGTCCGACGTGCAATGCAGCAGCACCACGTTGCGGTGGAGCGCCTCGCGCCCTGCTGCGCTCTCGTGCGCGGCACGAAAGGCGTCTCGCGTCGGTTCGCCACTGCCGACATAGCCGAAGGCAAGCACGCCGAGGGCTTCGCCGATCTCGTCCATGGTGGCCATCCCGGTGGACAGGATGACGGCGCGTTTCGCCCGCGCGATGGCGAGGAGCAGCGGCGCATTGGTCAGGTCCCCGGAGCCGACCTTGAGCTGCCGCAGCCCGAGCCCCTCGATCAGCAGGTGAAGGCTCACATGGTCGAACGGCGTCGACAGGAAGGCGATGCTGCGTTCCTCGCAGCGCGCGATCAGGCGGCGGTGCGCCTCGTCATCGAGCTCGAGCGCCTTGAGCATGGCAAGCTGGCTGTCGGAGTTGCCAGTATTGCGTACTTGATAGTCGGCTTTCTTCGCGGCGCGCGAAACGAACTGTTCGGCGCGAAAGGTCTGGAACTTGACCACGTCGGCGCCAGCACCCGCGGCGGCCTCCACCAGCGCTAGAGCGAGGTCGAGTTGTCCGTTGTGATTCACGCCGGCTTCCGCGATCACCATGACCGCGCCGCCCCTATCGTCCGTCATGCAATGGTCCTTGGCTTAGCGCTGTCTTGATCGCACCGTTCGCGGCTGTACCCGATTACGCCCATAGTTAACCGACCAGATTCGTTCCCAGAACAGCTGAGGACGGCAGATTGACAATCCGGTCTTCCAACGCTTCGGCCGCCGACAGGTCCATGCGCGGACAATGCGCATACATCGGCAAATGATGCATGGTCGTCCACACCGGTCGGCACTGCAAGCCGCGCGCGTGGCAGGCTTCGAGGAACGCATCGCGTGTCACGACATCGGGCTTATCGAGCAGCATCGCCACTAGCCAGTAATTGCTCTCGGCGTAACCTGCATCGGCGAAGATAGTCGCACCAGGCATGTTGCTAAAGCTTTCCATGTAGCGCGCCGCAAGCTTCCGCTTTGCGGGTAGGAAAACGCCGAGTTGTTCGAGCTGCGCGCAGCCAAGCGCTGCATTGATGTTCGGCAGCCGGTAGTTGTAGCCGACTTCGTCGTGCAGGAAGGCCCATTTGTGGGGCTGCTTTGCGGTCGTGGTAAGGTGCTTGGCGGCTTGCGCGATGGTCGAATCCGTGGTCAGGATCGCGCCGCCGCCGCCGGTTGTCACCACCTTGTTGCCGTTGAAGCTGAGCGCGGAGACGATTCCATGATAGCCGACATGGCGGTCCTTGTAGCGGGAACCAAGCGCCTCGGCGACGTCTTCGATTAGCGCAAGGCTCCAGCGCCTGGCGACGTCGGCCAGCGCGTCCATGTCGGTCGGGTGGCCGAACGTATGCATTGGCACGACCGCGGCGATGCGTCGTCCGGTTAGGCGGTTGCGGCAGCCGTCCGCGGTGACCTCGGCGACGTCAGCGAGATGGCGATCAAGCTTGTCCGGGTCGAGCCCGAGGCTCGCCGGATCCGTGTCGCAGAGATGTGGAATCGCGGCGCAGTAGCTAACTGCGTTGGCGGTCGCGATGAATGTGAGTGCCGGCATTAGCACCTCGTTGCCTGCCTTGACCCCGGCAAGAAGTAGGCACATGTGCAACGCCGCCGTCCCGTTCACGACGGCGACCGCGTGCGGCACTTCGCACTGCTCGGCAAGGCGCTTCTCGAACTCTTCAACAAAGCGCCCAGCCGAGGAGACCCAGCCAGTGTCGATTGTCTCCTTGACGTACTCCCATTCCCGGCCAGAGAATTGCGGTTCGTGCAGCGCGACGGGCCGCCGCGCGTTGCCCACGACGGTCTCGATGGCGCGGATCGCGGTTTCGGGGTCGAACGCGCCGAAGCGTTTGCCTGATGCCGCGGAGCGTTGCGACGTGATAGTCGACATGTCCAGTCCTGTCCCTTAAATTGCTGTCTATTAGCGAACGCTGCCTGCGAGAGCTGCATCGACGAGCCGGTCCGCGATCTCCGGCATGCGCACTTGCGCGACCCAGCCGAGCATTTGCCGCGCGCGCTCCGAATTGCCGATGCTGACGGGGATATCGGTCGAGCGCATGAGCACCTCGCTGCTCGTCACATGGTCCTTCCAGTTTAAGCCGAGCCGGCGAAATACGCGGTCCACGAAGTCTGCCAGCGAGGTACCGATACCTGTGGCAATGACGAAATCCTCTGCCGTGTCCCGCTGCAGCATCATGCGCATGCTAACGACGAAGTCGGGGGCCCAGCCCCAGTCGCGCACGATGGCGACATTGCCGAGTTGCAACCTCTTCTCTTGCTTGCGCGCGATTGCGATGGCACCGCGCACTACGCGCGGGACAACAAAGCCTTCCGGCCGCAGCGGAGATTCATGGTTGAACATGATACCGGAACACGCGAACAGCCCAAACACCTCCCGATAGTTGCGGACGAGCATAGTCGCCGCCGCCTTGGCCACGCCGTAGGGCGTGCTCGGTCGAAACGGCGTCTCCTCGTCGAGCGGTGCGCAGCCGCTGTCGCCAAAGCACTCGGCGGACGACGCATTGTAGAACCGCGCGTTGGATCTGAGGGAACGGATCGCTTCGAGGATG
The DNA here is from genome assembly GCA_963758945.1 of uncultured Alphaproteobacteria bacterium. Taxonomy (GTDB): domain Bacteria; phylum Pseudomonadota; class Alphaproteobacteria; order Rhizobiales; family Xanthobacteraceae; genus VAZQ01. The sequence continues at coordinate 236,674 of CAVWXY010000011.1, forward strand.
TTGAGCGTACCGATCGCGTGAACTCGTGAAGGTCTCGACCGGTTGCGCGAACGACAGTCCAACCGACGACTGACCCGCGAGGTTGTAGATTTCGTCAAACGCGATTGCCTGGATTGTGGAGCGAACGGCGCCAAAATCCTGCATCTGCACAGCGTGGACGCGCACGCGGTCGGCGATGCCCAGGCGTCGCAGCTTTTCGAGGCCGGCATGCGGCTGACGGGCGGTGCCGTACACCTCGTAGCCGTGCTGCAACAGGTCTGCGGCAAGGTACGCCCCATCTTGGCCGGTAATGCCAAAAATCAGCGCACGCTGCAATCTAGCGGTCATATACCGTCTTGCCGGCAACGCCTCGTCGATCCACCAGCGCCAGATCATACTGGACCATCTCGTGGACGAGCTCGGCAAACTTGACATTGCAATGCCAGCCGAGTTTGGTGCGCGCCTTAGTGGCGTCGCCACACAGGATGTCGACCTCGGTCGGGCGGAAGAATTGCGGGTCGACCTCGATTAGAACTTCTCCTGTGCGCTTATCAATGCCCTTCTCATCCACACCCGAACCCTTCCAGCCGACCCGGCATTCAACCTCGGCAAAGGAGCGTTCGACGAACTCGCGAACGCTGTGGGTTTCACCGGTTGCCAACACGTAGTCGTCGGGCGTGGGCTGCTGCAGCATCAGCCACATCCCTTCTACGTAGCTGCGTGCATGGCCCCAGTCGCGTTGTGCATCGAGATTGCCCAGGAAAAGTTTTGCCTGCCGTCCCCTGCTGATAGCCGCCACCGCGCGGGTGATCTTGCGCGTCACGAAGGTTTCGCCGCGCGTCGCTCCCTCATGATTGAACAGGATGCCGTTCGAGGCGTGGATACTATAGGCTTCGCGGTAGTTGACCGTGATCCAGTAGGCGTAAAGCTTGGCGACCCCGTAGGGACTCCGCGGATAGAACGGCGTAGTCTCGCTCTGTGGCACCTCCTGTGCCTTGCCGTAAAGCTCGGAGGTCGACGCCTGGTAGAAGCGTGTCTTCTTTTCCAGCCCGGCGATGCGGATCGCCTCTAAGAGGCGAAGCGGACCGATCGCGTCGGCATTGGCCGTGTATTCTGGTGTCTCGAAGCTGACATAGACGTGGCTCTGCGCCGCCAGGTTGTAAATCTCGTCGGGCTGAATGCGCTGCACGAGATGGAGGAGGCTGCTTGCATCAGTCAAGTCTCCATAGTGCAGGAAAAAACGCACGCTGTCTTCGTGCAGGTCGCGGTAGAGATGCTCGATGCGCCCTGAGTTGAACGACGATGAGCGGCGACGCAGGCCGTGCACAATGTAGCCCTTGTTTAACAGGAATTCCGCCAGATAGGCTCCGTCCTGACCAGTTACCCCGGTAATGAGCGCAACTTTCGACATCAATTTATCTCGCGATTGCACGACGGAGTCAGCTTGTCAGGCGCTGATGGGCCGCAGGAGCCACTGGTTAGAAACATCGCCTTGGCGAGCTTCGTGGCAGCATCGAGGAAGCCTTCGGCGAAAAAGTCAGCGCTCTGCGCGAATGCCTGTTGCCACCAGCCAAAAAGCCGCACATCGTCGGCTGCGCGCTCACGTAGTACTGCCAGAAGCTGCGACGGCGTTCTGATATGGGGCATGGCGGGCTTAAGTTCATTGAGGCCGAATGTGCCAGCGAGGCCGTTCGAAATCGACCCACCGCAAAGGGAGATTGCGCCGCGGCCGAGAGCGAGCGCTTCGACCAGGCTCATCGAGTTATAGGCAAGTACGATATCCGCGTCGAGCATGGCTTCGAATGGATTAGCGTCGATCGGTAGCAACCTGAAGCGCTTTTCTGCTCCTTGTGCCATGACGCGGTAAGCGTCGATTTGCGAGCCTTCCTCGGGATGGAGCTTGAATACCACTTCGTGCTCCGGTGCATCTTCCGCGGCGGTGCGCGCGAATTCGGTCCAGAACGCGATCGCCGCTGAGCGGACGGTTGCCTGGGTCATGAAAAGAAGGCGAAGCGGGCCGGGGCGCCGTATATGGTTCTTCGCGGCCGGACGGTAGTGATCCATTGCAGCCGCGCCAACCGACACAGCTTCGCCGTCGGTCCAGAATCCCGACTCCGCGATCTGCCGCTTAAATGCCGGCCCGAAAAGCCAGATGCGGTCCGGGAAAGCAAGCTCCGCCCGCATGGCACGATAAGAGGCTGGCCACGCATAGTCGGGGCAATGAGCGCTTACCATGCCGTGCTGTAGTTCGACGACCGGGATGCCCAGCTCGCGCGCTGCCGCAATCTCGCCGCTGCGCCCGGGGGCGTAGGTCACCATCAAGACGCGGGCGCGAATCTTTTCGAACAGACGGCGGAAGAGGCGCCGCCGTGCCTCGAACAATCCGAGCGCCAGCAGGATTTGCCGGCACCGCACGCCTACATCGAGCGGTAGCTCCGTCTGAGCGAGAATCGAGTCAATCGCAGCGGCCACCCGGCGCACGCGCAGCGTTCTCATCAGCCAGAGGGCGTGCATTTCGGCGAGCGATCGATGCGGATCGAGGTCGATAGTTGGGGCCTGTATCCCGGCGCGCGGACCGCCCAACCACGAGTGCTTGAGCACGACCAGCGGCAGACGCATCTGCTCGGCATCGAGCAAAGCGCCATAGATCATGTCGCGCTCCTTGCCGTCGCTAAACATGTGTATGCGCGGCACCTGAAGGATCACGACGGTGCCGCCGTCCCTGCCAGCGGGGACGGCAGCCGCTTGCCGCCACGCGCTGGCAAGTTGCGATGGATAGCGGCGCAGCCGGTCCGTCACCTTGTCGGCCCATGACGCCCTTCCCGCCGCCGATCCGTTTTGCGGATTCATCAGCTGCCATACGAGCTGCATCTTGGCCACCGGCCATGCCCGCCAGCGCCCAAGGCGCGGCTCCATGATGCCGGGCAGGCGATCGATCTCCTCAAAGTGCGCGTAGACCTCGGCTTGGGTCAGCATCGCCATCTAGCTACGTCCCACCAACCGGTCCACGAGCCCGAGAATCCGCTCGTCGCTGCGGCCGTCAAGACAACCCCACTCCGCCGCGACCCCGGCCTGCGTTGAGGCGAGGGCAGTGAGCTTTGCGGGATTGCCCGCAATATCGCCGAGGATGCGGCGAAACTGCTGCATATTGTTCACCGTGACGACACCAGGCACCGCGCGATAATCACTATATCGATACTGGTAGACATCAAAGCTGATGACCGGCCGGCCGCATGCGATCGCCCACCGGATGGTGGCCGAGAGCGCCGCGACATAGAGGTCGCAGAGCGGGATCAGTTCGGCCGTATCCTCGTCCGCAATCGCGATGCCCGCCTCATGTAACGGCGAAAGCGTGTTGCCGGCGAGGCGCGGGTGCGGGCGCACAAGAACCGCGAACCGGTGGGCGACGGCGGCGAGCTCTGCCGTCCAGCCTTGGACTAGCGCATCAAATGAATCAAATTCGCCGTCTGCCATGCGGGTGGTCAATTGATCTGGCGGCAGTGCGCAGAGGAGTAACGGACGTACAGAAAGCCCATAGCGCCGATTTACTTCGGCGCGCCGGCGGTCACGGTCCGCAAGCGCAGTCGCGAGCGTCGCGTCGACCGGCGAACCGGTCAAGACCACCCTGTCGGGTGCACAGCCAAGCGCGCGGTATTGACGTACCATGGTCACGCTCTCCGCCGCAACAATGGCGGGTCCGCAATTCATTGCCCAAGGATTACTGGGGGTCAGGCCGGTGAAATCGAGGGCGAGCGCATGGGTCATAGGGAGGCGCAGCAGATCGTGCGGTTTGCCCGGCCGCCGCCAGCGTGGGCGCAGGGTCGCGAATAGGCGCTGGTCGAGGCGGCGGATCTGGTGCGCAGGGAGCCGCCCGAGCGTCGCCGCGGTCTCTTCGGGATTCGGAAAGGTATACGGTAACAGTAAAACCGGTGTGTTGGTACGATGCGCCGCCGCGACGAGCGCGCGCGAGCGGCTACCGACATTGTCCTCGGCCACCACTGCGAGATCGATTGCGTTATGACGTAGGAGCCGCCGGTAGTGTTGTACGAGCACGGGCAATCGCCCAAGGTCGCGCGCGTCGCGCAACCACGCGCGCAGCCAGTCCGGAAGCATCGCCACTGTGCCGCGGTGGCTTCCGCTGCTACGGTCCTCGGCGAGGTTGAGGCAGTGCGCGCCCATCGCCGCAAGCTGCGTGAGGATGGTCCCCGTCTTAGGCCCGCAATCATGGACGAGAAAAAATTGCTCAACGTGTCGCGCGCCGACGACGAGTTCGGCCAAGCGCCGTAGCTCGGTGAATTGGCCTGGCGTTTCGACAAGATAGAGAACCCTCAGCATCGCCGGTCATTCGAAGCGCGCCTGCATCAGTTCGGACCAGCGGATCAGGTTTAGCCAGCGCCAGACCCGCCAATCGAACGAACGCCGCCCTTCGCGCACCGCTCCCCATTCGGCGACCGCCGCGTCAATCCTCAGGAACGGCACGCTGCGGGCGACGTCGCCCGCAATCACACCATTCACCCAGCCGTCAAGATGTCGTAGCCATTTCCGTTCCGGTGTTTGGAAGCCAATCTTGTCGCGGCGGTCGAGCACGGCGTCCGGTACCAGGCCACGCAAGGCCGCGCGCAGCACCGTCTTGCCCGTCCCGTCTGAGCCTATGAGAAATCCCTCCGGCAGCGAAAAGACAAAATCGGCAATCGAGCGCGTCAGCAGCGGGACGCGGCTTTCGATCGAATGCGCCATCGAATTGCGGTCCTCGTAACGCAGCAGCGCTGGAAGGCTTGCCTGCGTGAAGTCCGAAACGAGCGCTTCGCGCAGCGACGTACGCCCTTGTCCATAAAGCATGCCGCCGGCGGCATTGCGTTCTACAAACCACGCATGGTCGAGCGCACTGCGGGCCGAGCGGCGCCGCTGCATGACGTCTGCCGACAGCTTCGGCGCAAAGCCCGCGATCACCCGCGACAGGGTTCGTACTAGACCGCCACCGGCCGGCAATCGCGCTGCGTGCGCAAGCAGCACCATTGCCTCTTTAATCTTTCCCTCACGTAGCAGCGAAACAATGCGTGCACCAAGATGGTGGCGATAGCCGGCGAGCATTTCATCGGCGCCCTGGCCATCCAGCATTACCTTGATGCCGGCCTGCTTGGCCGCCGCGAATACCCGGTGCTGGGCATAGATGCTGGTGCTGCCGAACGGCAGGTCCTGGTCCTCAATCAATCGATCGAGATCATTGACGAGATCTTCCGGCGCGATGCGGATCTTGTGCATGGTGACCTTTGCGGCCTCGCCGACCAGATCGGCCCAGCGCTCCTCGCCGATGACCGGATCATCTGCTGCGTAGGTGAAGGTATGGATGTCGAGATCAGGCCCGCCCACCTCGCGCATGGCCATGACGATGGCAGAACTGTCGATGCCACCGGAGAGCGCGGCACCGACCGGCACGTCGCTGCGAAGATGCAGCCTCACGCTCTCGAGAAGGAGCTGCCGCAGTTGCCGCGCGGCATCGTCGAAGCGGATACCCTTGTCGACCGCCGCCGGTATGTTCCAGTAGCGGCGCGGTGTGGAAATCGCGGCGGTATCGAGGTCAACATCGAGCACCGAGGCTGGCGGCAGCTGACGGATATCGGCGAACAGGGTCTGCTCATCGTAGTCAGTGAGCCCAAGCGCCAAGTACTGAAACAATGGCCCCGCACCGACGCGGCGCGAGACCGTCTTAAGCGATAGCAGTGCCTTGACCTCGGAGGCGAAGGCAAAGCCACGCGCCCACGCGGCATAGTATAGGGGCTTGATGCCAAAACAGTCACGGATGAGCATGAGGCGCCGTGCCTGCCAATCCACCATCGCGAAGGCGTACATGCCGGTAAGCCGGTCGAGCGCCGCGCGGCCCCATCGCGCCCACGCGAACAGCAGGACTTCGGTATCTGAGGTCGACCGGAAAACCGCCCCGGTCCTCTCCAGTTCGCGCCGCAGTTCCAAGTAATTATAAATTTCGCCATTGAAGACGAGGTCATAGCGCCCGTCTGCGCTCGTCATTGGCTGCCAGCCGGTCGACGTTAGATCGATGATCGACAACCTGCGGTGCACGATGCCCAACCGCGCCCCGTCAGGTATGGCCGGATTGCGCCCGCGCACCGGCGCCGATGACCCGTCCCAAAACAGGTAACCGCAATCGTCCGGGCCACGGTGGCGCAAGACTCGGCTTAGGACCTCGACAGAGTCGCGGGGGTACTCGCGCGCGTCAGCCGCCAGAATGCCACTGATGCCACACATGAAAGGGATGTCCAAGCCAACGGCGGAGGTCCGAGTCAGCCGACAATTCGGCTGACTCTGTTTGGCGGGATCATAGTCATCAGTCAATTCCGCCGCGGCCGATCCTCTTCTTGCACGCGTCCGCAAATCTACCCAGTGCGCAAGTGAGCAATAGATCACGAGCTACGCATCTGTCCGCTCACGGTGGTATGCGCGACCACCAGAATACTTGGCGCGCCCTCGCGGGGACTTCTGCGACGAGGTCCGGTAGTCCGTTTCGTCGAACCGCGAAGTTCGCCCCAGGAAGTCTGATCGCGGCGGGCGCTAGCGCACGTCCGCGGAAACTGGTGCAGGGGTAGGCGAAGCCGCTACTGAGGGCGCCGAACCGACGCGGGGCATTTCACTCGCTGAGCGCGATACTTTCTCGCCACACAGCAGGGCGATCAGGCGGGAGCCGGACTGGCCATCGAGCCAAGCCCAACGCGCCGCTACCTGACGCTGCACGGCAGTCATAGCCGCGCGCACCTCGCCGTTGCCAGTGAGCCTATTTAGCAGATCGCGGAATTCTGTTCTAGTATTGACGAGCGCCACACCTTCGACTCCAGCGTAGTCCTGGTAGCCGTACTGATAGACATCATAGTTGATGACCGGCTTGCCGCAGGCGATGGCCCAGCGGATAGTGGCAGAGACCGAGGCGACATAAAGGTCGCACAGGGGAATGAGCGCCGCCGTGTCGGCGTCGGTGATAGGCATGCCGTGGCGCCGCAAGGCGCCCAGTCGGTCCGGCGCTGTCTTCGGATGCGGTCGCACCACGACGTTCCACTCAGCGACTCCGGCAAGGCACGCTCCCCAAAACCCGATGAGATCATCGAAGTCAGTGAACTCGCAGCGAGGCCGATTGTAGGTGTTCTGATCAGGAGGAAGCGCGCAGAGCAGCAGCGGCCTGTCCTCCGGAAGGCCGAATTCCCGCAGCAGCGAGCGGCGCTTTGCCTCGACCTCTGGAAGGACGGCCGTAATCACATCGTCGGTCAGACTCCCGGTCTCAACGAGCTGCGACGCAGGTATCCCGGCAGCGCGATAATAGTCCGACATGGCCGCGCTTTCGACCGCGATCGCATCGGCATTGCCGCTGTTCAGTAGCCACGGATTCGGCGGCGTGAGGCCGAGCTGTTCCACTGCAACAATTTTCGCATAATTTGATCGCAGGAAACGCCGTCCCTTGTAACTGAGCGTCCATTCGGTGAAGTGACGGGCGACTATGCGATTCTCCAGGGTTGCCTCGACCTGGTAGGGCGGGTGGTGAACATAGGATTCCGCAAACTCGGCCGTGTTTGAGATCGTATAGGGCACGATCACGCTACGCACTCCGTGCTGGCGCGCGACAGCGATCCACACCGCGGTGTCGAGCTCGACATTGTCTTCACAAAGTACGATAGCGGCGCAGTCGCGCTGCCGAAACACCGCATCGCATACGGCAGCACGGCGCAACATAAGGTTGCGATTGAGGTCGATGTAATCGACATCGATGACGCCCGAACCCGTCCGACGAACCGAATCGGGCGCGCATCGCGCGATGATGCGCGCGGCCAACACGAGCGCGTCGGCGCGCCAGCGCCGGAGGCGTCGGGCTCCAGGGAGGAGCGTCGCGCCGTGGTCGCTACCGACGAACGAGTCGGACGTCAGGACCTCGACGCCGTGCTGCGTTAAAGCGGCAAGCGCACCCACGTGGGGCTTCATTCGATCCTCGAGGAAAATCACGGGACGTAGCGCCTGCGTGCGCAAGAGGAGGTCAACGACCCGCGCCAGTTCCCGGATATGGGCCTCCTCGTTGATGATGAGCAGAGCATTCCGCATGTGGCACCCGGCCGTGAAATCGTCGCGGCAAATTCACCGAAACGATTGTCGGACTGGTCAGAGCCCCTTCGGTTGGACTCGGTTGGCTGCGCGCTCGAAGCTCTGGGAGAGTTGCATGCACCCCTTCGATAACACGATGAAGCCACCGCGCAGCAGTCCCTCGGTCGCGAGCAGCCGGTCGGCCTTGCAAATTGCCGCCATGGCGGCGAGCGTCGGACGACTCTCGATCGTCTCCAACTTGGAGCTGTGCGGCTGCAAGCGAGCGCGAATGTGACGTCCGGGCCCCACGATTCCGCGCAGACATAGGTCCGCGGCGGAAAGCAGATACGTCGCCGTGCGGGCCGCGCGCGATGGGCCATCGGCATTCGGCTGAGTGGAAAGATCGCGACCCGCCTCGAACCGGCCGGACAGTTCGTAGATCTTCGTCGGATTGAGCCGATTCGGTATCGGGTAAATCGCTGACCAAGCCGCGTTTGTTTCGGCAACCCAGCACGCGAACGCCGCGCGATCGAGCGCGCTGAGTTGCCTGAGCCGCTCGATATTCTCGTTGATGCCAGCGATGAGGTCGGTCGCCTCGTTGGGCTTAAGGTACTTGATAATGCCCATCACATATGTACGCGCGGCCCGGATCTCCTCCTCGCGCGACAGCTCGAGCTCGAAAGTCGCGCGCTTCACCCGCCGAAGCCATGGGCTTTCCTTGAACATGAGCTGGTGATAATGGAAAGTCTCTTTGACCTTTCCGTAGCGAAAGCCCGCGTTTTTGATGAGGTTCGCGAAAATGATGTCTTCGTTGCGGTAGAGATAGTCGTCATCGATCTTAGGCAGGACGTCGGCAAACGCTGTCTTGCGTCCCATCTGGCTGCCGGAATAGGCGCGCTCCACCTCGAGTGTCGGTGGAAGATATTCGACCATCACGGCGACGTTCTGGCCGCATTCGAACCAATCATACTTTTGCTGGCCGGCGCACATCGCATCGAACCACCCTCTCGGCAGATAGACGTCAGAATGCAAGTAGACAAACCAGTCTGTACTCACCTTATCGATCAGGCACCGAATGCTGAAACCGAGCGAGCGGAAGGAGCGATGATCGAACACCTCGACGCGTGGGAAATTGCACGCGATCTCGATGCTGTTGTCGATGCATCCGCCATCCCCCAGCAGCAGGCGCTTGACCGGGATTTCGCGATAGATCGACAGCAGATTGGCGCGCCATAACTCGTTCGTGTGCAGGATAGGAATGATGACGTCGACCGCCCTATCCGGCTCGCGCCCAAGCCGATCGACGAAAGCTACATCTGTGAAAAATTCACGAAGGTTGGTTTGCGGTCTGCTCATTGTTTTTCCACTCCACAGCAGAATGCAGTGACGCCAGCGAATTTCCAAAGTCTCCCTGCATCCCCGGGTAGGCCAGGTAAACTATCACGAGAAGCAGTCATGATTCTGGCGCGACAGATACACAGGCGAAGTTACTCCCGATGTGTAACGTTCTTGGGCAAAACGGTGCTTGATAATAATTTCGGTGCGTTGTGCGCTCTATGTAAGTTTGCGCCGCTCACGTCAAGGCGTTCTCTCCCCTGGGAATTCCCATCACCAACGGACTTGGAGGGATCTCAACCATCTTCGGGCAATCAGAAGGAGAAATCGCGAAATACTCGTGGCCCCGGCAAAGTTTTGCTCCAATAGAGAGCGTCGAGGCGGCCGAGCGCTATGGGGTCAGCCCCAGTGTGGCGGTGCTATGGGCACAGCGCTTTGAGAAGACCGGGAGCGTTGCCGCAAAGCCGAGTGATGGCTGCGCAGCAATGTCTCGTTCCCACGCTCAAGCGCGGCGATATCGTAGTCATGGATAACCTTCCGGCCCACAAGGTCGCCGGAGTGGAGGAGGCGATCGAAGCGGCGGGCGCTACACTGCTTATCTTCCACCGGATTCGCCCGACCTCAATCCCATCGAGCCGGCCTTAAGCAAATTGAAGGCTCACCTGCGCGAGGCGGCCGAGCATACCATTCCACGCCTCTTGCGCAGCATTGGACCCATAGTTGCCGATTCCCGGCAAAGGAGTGCAGGAACTTCTTTCGCCATGCAAGCTATGTTCAAATCTGATCGGACTCCGCTCTAACTGAATGACCACCAACACTGGCGCGGTAACACTCGGCTATGGCGTCTGCGAGCCTGCTCACGTTGGTTGGCTGGTCGATACCTGCGATCCCCTCTTCGTCCGAACTCAAATATCCACGTATTGCAGTCTCTTCGGCAGCAAACAGAAACAACCGCACGGCTTCGGCATTTGGACGTTCGCCTGCGGCTACCTTAGAGAGCGCCTTCCGGCAGTCATCGATTGTGCGCACCGTGTGTGCGCCATCACAGCCCTTGTACCAAGCCTCGCCGAACACCAATGCAGGCACGCCTCTGGCAATCGCCTCCCAGCACGAGGTCCCTGTGATACTCGCGACCGCGCGTGCATGATCAATCAGTTCAAAGGATGACGTCCCGGTCGACACCAGCGAAACATTCGGGTGGGAAAGTACCGCGTCATAGAACGTCATCCAGCGTCCACGCTCGCTCGCGTAATGAAGCATGAATTGCACCGGGTGCTCTTTGGCGTAGATGCGCCAACCTGCCGGCAACACCGATGCGATCAAACCGATCATCACGTCCTGGTCGTCGAACACACCGCCATTTGGGTTCGTCGAGCGTTCCGGCTGCAGATGAAGCGCGACATAGACGTAGGGCTGCTCCAAGTCCGGCAGAATTGCCAGCTCGTCATATCTGCGGCTCAGAGAATCGATGTGACGGGTCCGAAATTCGGCTGCCTCGCGTGCGAGGCTTTGCGGCGTTTCTGCCTCCTGGAAGAAGCAGCCATTGTAATGGCCATCGGTCAAAGGCGGTGGGGCCAAGGTGGGCGGCACAGCCATTTCAGGTTCGACGGGAGAGCCTACCAGTTTGGAAGACGAATGCGACAATGGCAGTAGTAGCTGGTTAGCGGTGACTGGTCCCCGCAATAGACGTAGAGCCAGTCGGAATCGGTTTGGCCACCGATTCGCTTCGCTCTCAGCGAGCTTCCTTTCTTCGTTTTCCTTGGTCTGTTGGTCCGCCAATCTCGTCACCTCCTCATCTGCTAATCGCCTTGCTTCTGCATCGGCTCGGTCCTTCGCGACTTTAACCGCCTCGCCCACGTCCCGTGTAAAGCGCAACCAATAGGGCGTTGCCTGCTCATAGCTGCCATGTAGGCTGCGCCAATAGGCTTCCATTCGTTCGGATAGAACAATCGGCGCCGGTGGCGGGTCGGCGCGGAGGCGGCGATACGCTGCTTGGAGCGGAGGTAACCCATCCTCGAAGCCATTGATGGCCATCAGCAATCCGTCCGAGCCGACATACTCGAACATGATTGTCGGAATTCCGCGACGGCGCGCCAGCACATAGGCGAGATAGTCATAGGTGACGTGCGGTGACGTCGGCATCAGTAGGACATCGGGAAGGAGTCGGTCCAGCAGGGCAGACCAGTACCCGGCAAGTCGATGGAAATGAGTGAATCGGTCATGGGTAGCGAATTTGCCCATTATTTCCATCCGGTCCATCTGCTTGAGCGCCATGACTTCCGCGAAGCTCAAGGCCTCCGCCATCGGCTGGTCGATAATGGACCGCTGCATGTCAGCAAGCTCGGGTGGTGGCCGGCCATACCTGGCGTCATGAGTGTCATGATAGATGGCGAATGGGAAACGCTGCTTCAGGTACTCCTGCGTGCCGGTTGAAACGCAGTAGATCGGCTGCCAGTCGTAACGTGCGGAAAGCTCGACCAGAACGTTGATCAGCATAGTCGCATTCCATTCGAGCGCGAACACCCTCACGGACTGCATTGATCAATACCTCGTACCATACCCACGCCAGGGATAGTTGATTTGATGGCGCGAACGCAATGCCCTAACTCTGGACAACGACCGCAGCGACCCCTTTGCCGGCCTCAATTTCGGACCCATTGTTCGCCAGCGCTATTCGAGCGTCCTCCCGACCCGGAATCCCTCGTAGCTGAATCGAGGATTTGCCGGCGGTATCGTACTCACTGCGATAGCCTACCCGGCCGAAATAAGTGAAAATGTCGAAAGATGCGCCTCACGCAGAGCGTCCAGCATTGCAATCATCGGCGACGCGAGGGGTTCCGTCGCGAGGAATGTTTTCGAGGTTCAACAGAAACTCTTCTTCGCCGGGCGGAACGCCCATGATAAAACGACCAGGCGGGATCTCGACCATTTCTGGGCAATCGGGACAATCCCTGAAAACACGGGGCGTTTCCTGACCCTGCGCCGGCACGATGCCAGGAAAGAGAATCGCGAGAATTGCAACCGCTAATCTGAAACCAATCATCGTCCACTCCCGCAAGGAAAACAGTTCGTCGTCTTATCGCCCATCTGCGACAATCCTGCAGCAATCTTGGCAACTGATTTGATCGACGTCAATGAACAGATCGCACACCGTGACCGCCTAAGCGTCATTTCCAGAGTCTGAACATCGCGCACCCACATCTCAAACATCCGCGCCTCGCCGCCCTCAATTCGGGCAAACCCGGCCGACCTCGCGATTTTGACGGAAGCCAGGTTGTCGCGATGTATCAACGCAACGAGATGCCCCTCGAGTTGAGTGACAAACAACCGCAGCATGACGCTCCCGATGCCGCGCTTCCGCGACCCGGGTGCGACTGTCCACGACAGCTCCCAGCCTTCGACGATACGATCTGCACGGACAACTCCGACTGGCTGTCTATCCACCTCAGCAATCTTCATGATGCGGTCGGGCGACTTCAGTCCTTTTCGAAACCAGGCCTCATGCTCCTCCCAGCTAATGATGCGGTCGTTGCAGGATGCCCGTCTGGTCTCTTGGTCGTTGCGCCAGCTGAGAACCAGAGATGAATCTGCTTCCGAAACTGCTCTAAGCTCAATCAACGATTCCTCGGCAACGCACCAATGTCAGCCGGCGCGGGCCATGCCCGCTCGCCTAAGCTCGATACATGTGACGATACTCACGCGGGACACGCACCCACGGAACGAAGCCTTTCGGCGGTTCCAATAGCCAGCGATGATTGTCGGGCAACAGGCCGGAGGCGTAGTAGCCTGCTCTTGCCAGCCACTGTTTTGCGAGCCCAAATCCCTTTGTCAGTGCTCCGCGCATCGTGATCGGGTAGAACGTGTCCTGCTTCACTTCCTTTGTCAACGCGTCGCGCCAGGACGCATCGGCCAGCGCGAGAACTTCCGGCGGCGTCGACCAGTTCTCCTCGTTGACACGTGGTCCTTCGGATGCGTGCGCCGTCGCGGTCACCCGAAAATGCCCTTGAGCCCGGCGGTACTTGCTGCGCCCGGCGCAGGCAGCGCGATGAGCAATCGCCGTGTGAAACAGAAGAGAATGTCGCCGGCATCTAGCGGGACGCAGACTTCACTAGCCTGGATTTCCACGGAACAACATTCGCCTAACGCCAGACGGCGTCCAAGCGAATCAGCAGAGTCACTGGAGTTGCCGAACCGTTATGTTGTTTGGTGCGCTGATAGAGCATTTTGCCATTCTCACGTCGCATATGGCCACCCATGAGCAAAATTTACGTCACCGCACGCGCTACACGAAAACCTCCTATGCCACGTGGGTTTTCCGGCATTCGCGTCGATGTTGGCTGTAGCCGCGTGTTGGGTGCAGTCCGGCATATACGGCTCGCAAAAATGCCTATCAGCGCACCATTCTGCCTAATCGCCCGGGGGAAAATCCTGAGTCCGATGAATCCCTTGGGCGCGTCCTTCGTTAGCGGAGTCTCGTTCCGTGGAAATCCAGGCTAGTAGGCAAGTGGCCCCTGAATTCGCTTTCCGTGCCGCCGCCGAGCAGGGTATTGCCCTTGCGCTGACTTCCGGGGACCACGTGAAATCCGCACTCGGCACACAGCGGCAGCGTGGCCTTGATCGTGTTGTCGTGCATCCCATCGGCCTCGTCATCGCGATGCCACGACGACCATGCGCTGTACTTAGCCGTCGGATGCATACGAAAAAACGACACGAACACATCCTGGGTGCCGAGCGCCTCCTTGGCATACTCTAGGATTTCCGGGTCGACGACAGCCCTGAAAACTTCCGGCTCGAAAATGTTGGGATCAAAAATGTGCTCAATCTTTTCGATGAACTTGTCACCGAGCCGTTGGTCGGCCCGGCAGTATGGATAATCTCCATTTGCACACTTTTCGACCAGGCGCATCGCGGCACCTTGAGCCGGCTTCATCAGCGTCGGATCGACGCGCCGCTTGACGACGAGATATCCGTCTCCGTGGAGCTGCTGCTTTTGTTCATTGCTGAGAAGAGGCGCCATGGCTCACTCGATCCCTTTCCCCACACTCAAATCGTGTATTTGCCGAGTCATCTCGACGAAAAACAATTGAAAGGCAAGCCTATCTTGCGATTAAACTCCAATCCAAAGGTGTTCCCCGCTTGATTGTGCTTGCCGCACGCATGCCGAGTATGTCCGGCAGGTGCTTTGGCGCAAGCCCTAACCCCGGCCGGATCGCACGCAGGTTCTTCACCGTGAAGACTTCGCCTCCCGCCATGTCGGCGACGACGTAAAGCGAGCGGCGCAGCTTCCGCATTGCTTCCTCGGACGCCTCCGGCGCGTAACTGACGCGCCCAAGCGCCGCATGGACGACAGACGTTTCGTCAACCAGCCGAGCGAACTCGTCTGGCTCGAGCGAGAACGCCGAGTCGGGTCCCCCGTCGGCGCGGCGCAACGTTAGATGTTTTTCGATCACACAGGCACCGAGCGCAGTCGCTGCGATGGCCACCGCGCTGCCCGGGATGTGGTCCGACAGACCGACGAGGACGTCGAATTCGGCCGCCATATCCGGGATGGTGCGCAGATTGCCGTCCTCCGGCGCCGCGGGATAGCTGGAGACGCAATGCAGCAGCACGATGTCGTGGGCGCCGGCAGCACGCGCGGCTTCAAGCGCCTGCGCAATCTCCTCGCGGTCCGCCATGCCGGTGGAAATGATCACAGGCTTACCGGTCGCCGCAGCGCGCGCGATCAGCGCGAGATCGACCGCTTCAAACGACGCGATCTTGTAGGCCGGCGCACCGAGCCGTTCCAGCAGATCGATCGCGGTCCCATCGAACGGCGTGGAAAACACGGCGACGCCGAGTTCCTTGCCCTTCGCGAATAGCGCCTCGTGCCAATCCCACGGCGTATGCGCTTCTTTGTAGAGATCGTACAGCTTGCGTCCGTCCCACAGACCGCCTTCGATGACGAAGCCTGGGCCATCGTGATCGATGGTCATGGTATCGGCGGTGTAGGTCTGCAATTTAACGGCGTCGGCGCCTGCGCGCTTCGCCGCCTCCATGATGGCGAACGCGCGGTCGATGCCGCCGAGATGATTAGCGGAGAGTTCGGCGATCACATAGGGGCGATGGGCGGGGCCGATGCGCCTCCCTGCGATCGCAAATTCGCGGCTTTCAATGCTCACAGCAGGACGTATTCTTTCTGGTTACGGTCGTTTTGTATCCGCGCGGACGTCTTTTCCGGCGTCCGGATGAAAGGACGGTTGTCGTCGACCAGCGGCAGGCGCGCGGCCTCGACGCCGGGATCGTCGCGATGATTGACCACGCTGTCCAGCGCGCGCCAGACGCCGTCCTCGCTCCTCTGCCAGATCGAGGGATCGCGCATCGGCTCGATCAGCGCCACAAGCTCGTCCTCCGTCATGCCGACGCTTTTGAGGAACACGTCCATGTCGCTCGGACGCACATGGTCGTACTTTGCGACCATGTCGATTGCGCGCTCGCGCCTCATACGCCCGTGGCGTACCTCGTTGGAGGCGTCGTCGGTAGCGCGGCCGTAGCCGAACTTCAGGTATTTCAGATAGTCGTGCAGGCCGTTGGCGTGGATGTCATCGTTCTTGGCGTAGATGTTGAAAGTGCGTTCGCGCTCCTGCGCGGTCTCAAATCCGAGATTCTCGATCACGAACTCCGCCTGCGCCCGGCCGTCCCAGGGCAGATAGTTCGACAGATAAATGCCGCGCACGCCGACCCGCTCGAGATCCTCGTCCGACGGATAGAAGAACGGCGCGAGGTCGTAACGCGTCAGGCCGGATTCGGGCTCCAGCAAGAGGTCCTCTGGCTCGAAGCCGCGCATGGAATGCTCCTGCCGCTTCTTCTTGGTGAACTCGACATAGTCGTCGAGATTGTACATGCCGACCAGCTCGGAGAAGCCCTCCTCGCCCCACACCACCAGCGGCACGTCGTACTGGACGGCGGCGCGAATCGGACAGGTCATTATGCCGGCGTGGTAGTGCCAGGTGACGTCGCCGACACGCTTGAGCATGTATTTCGCAAGCCGCCTGGCCGAGCCAGGCGCCGTGGTGAAGCGTACCAGGTTGCAGTCGAGCTTCTCGACGAGATTCGTCAGGTTACGGATCCCGAGAGGCGTGTTGAAGGTGTGGTTGTAGCTCACCAGCAGCGGATTGAGCCCGTACTTCTCCTTGATCGTGTAGACCTGGAAGTGGCTGTCCTTGCCGCCGGAGACGGGAATGATGCAGTCGAACGGATTGTTCTTCCCGCGCTGGCGCGCCTTGTACTCGCCCAGAAGTTCGCGCAGCTTGCGTTCGCGCTCCGGCCAATCGACCTGATTGAGGAAGATCGTCTTCGCCTCAAACGAGCGGCAGCCCGAGCAGATGCCATCGTCATCGATGACGATGCCAGGCTTGGTGTTGGCGGGATAGACGCAGCGTTGGCAGTATTGCATTGACGGGTCCGGTTAATTCTCAAGCCAGTTTGCGCGCCCTCGTCGTTGCGAGGAGCCAACGGGTCAACGCGAAGCGCCGCCCGATGACAGGCTCCGCGACGACGCAATGTACCAAGCGCTGCATTTGTGGCCTGGATTGCTTCGCTTCGCTCACAATGACGGCGCTAGAACGGCCGGTAGGACGGGCGGCGCGGCATGGCGACCTTGTAGAAGGTGGTGCCGCGGACAGGCAAGCCCGCGGCTGCCATGAACTCCTTTGCCTTTTTGGTTGAGTGTTCCGTATAGTGAAAGATGTTGCCGGCGGCGACCGCATGCGCATGCCCCTGACGCACGCCGTCGACCAGGTCATCCCATTTGCCGACGCCGCCCATCGCGACCACGGGAATGCTCACCGCTTCGCTGATCATCCGCACCAAGTCAAGATCGTAGCCGCGCTTGTCGCCGTCATGCTCGATCTCGTTAATAAGGACTTCGCCAGCGCCCAGCCGCATCGCCTCCTGCGCCCAAAGACGCGCATCGCGGCCTGAAGGCGCGCGGCCGCGGTCGCCGACCGCCTCGTAGCCGGACGGCAGTTCGAGGTTGCGGCGCGAATCGATCGAGACGACCACGCACTGGCTGCCGAACTGCTCGGCAATCTCGCTGATCAGTTCCGGCCGCGCGAGAGCCCCGGTGTTCAGTGAAACCTTGTCGGCGCCGACGCGGGTGTAGGTCCGCACGCGGTCTACGTCGCGGATCTTGCCGCCTACCGTAAGTGGCACGAAACAGCGACGCGACAGGCCCTCGACGATCTCCTCGAAGCGGGCGAGGTGCGTGTCGTCCTTCGAGATCTCCAACACGAAGATCTCATCGACCGACCAGGTGTTGAAGAAGTCCACTGCCGTGAACGCGCTGCCGACATTGTTGGTCGGCTTGAAACGGCGCGCCTGCACCACATCGCCGTTGTAGACGAGCAGCGTCGCGATCAGCCGATGCTTTTGAATTCGGCTCATCCGCAAACCTTGAGGAAGGTTTCGAGAAGCTTCATGCCGCCCAGCTGCGACTTCTCGGGATGGAACTGCACCGCGGCGATGTTGTCGCGCTCGAGCGCGGCGCAGAACTGCACACCGTAGTCGCAAATCCCGCTGGCGATGTCTTCGGTGTGTGCGAGCGGCGCGTAGTAGCTGTGCACAAAGTAAAAGTCGCCGGGCGACACCAGTTCGGCCATGAGCTTCGAGGACGGTGCGATCTCGACCTCGTTCCAGCCGACATGCGGCACCTTCGGCTTGTCCGGCCCATCGGGGAAACGCTCGACGCGGCCCTTCACCCACCCAAGCCCTGTCGCGGCGCCTTCCGCGCTTTCTTCGAACAGAAACTGCATCCCCAGGCAGATGCCGAGATAGGGCACGCCCGCTTCGATCACCCGCCGCTGCAGCGCCTCCACATGACCGTGCTTGTTCAGCCCGCGCATGCCGGCATCGAACGAGCCGACCCCGGGCAGCACAATCAGGTCGGCATCGGCCAGCGCTGCGCCCCTCTCCGCAACGGTCACTTCGGTGTCAAAGCAGTTTAGGGCGTTTACCACGGAACGGATGTTCGCAAGTCCGTAGTCGACGACGCTCACCCGGCGCGCACTCACAGCCGCATTTCCAGTCCGGCGCTCTTCAGGAAGCCCTTTACCTTGAAGATGTTGTTGTCGGAGAACACCAGCATGGTGCCGAGCGCGACCGCATCGGCGCCGGCGCGCATCGCGTCCGCCACCTGATCGAGCGAACCGGCACCGCCCTCGAGAATGATCGGTACATCCACCAGCGCCGAGGCTTCCGTAAGCAGGGCCGTATCGAGACCAATGCGGGTTCCTTCGCGATCGACCGACATCAGCCGCACTTCGCCCGCGCCTTCGCCGACCGCGCGCTTGAGCCATTCGGTCCAGGCGATGCCCGAAACCGACTTGCCGGTGCGATGGTCATAGAGTTTGCGTCCGCCGGGCGTCATCGTCACGTCGATGCCGACGACAATCGCCTGCGCCCCGAAAACGTGGGCGAGCTTGCCGATCAGCCCCGGATCATCAAACGCGGTCGTCGTCAGGCAGATCTTGTCAGCGCCCGCATTCATGCAGCGCTGCGCCGTCTCAACGCTGTTGATGTTGCCACCGACGGTGAGCGGCATGAAGCAGGCGCGCGCAACGGAGGCGACGCTCGCAAAGTCCGGCTCGCGGCGTTCGCAACTGGCGTCGATGTCGATCAGCAAGAGCTCGTCAGCCCCTTGCGCATTGTGCGCGCGCGCCGTGGTCTCCGGCCGGCCTGCGTCGCGGTGATCCGTGTAGATTACGCCTTTCACCAAGCGGCCGCCGCGCAGCAACAGGCTTGGGATGATCCGCTTCAACACAATGAAATCCGCGCGCTCACGGCGTCCATTCAAGGAACGACTGGATCAGTTTCTGCCCGTTCACCTGCGACTTCTCCGGGTGAAACTGCGTGGCAAACACCGTGCCGTCCATCACGGCTGCGACAAGCGGCTTTTCATAGGTCGCGCGCGCGGCAACGGCGGCCCCTTCCTTCGTAACCAGCGTGTAGGAATGGCAGAAGTAGAACGTCCGCATCCGCTCAGGCCCCTGGAAGAAGCGGGCCGCTTCGCCCGAGGGCTCAACCAGGTTCCAGCCCATGTGCGGCACGCGCGCCGCTGCCACGCCCGCATCGCGCAGATGAACGACTTCACCCGGCACCCAGCCGAGGCCGCGATGCTCGCCGAATTCGAGCAGCCGGTCGGCCAGAAGCTCCATGCCGAGGCAGATGCCAAGCATAGGGCGGCCGCGCCCGCGGACGGCGTCTCGCAGCGCTTCGCCAAGTCCGCTCGCGCTCAAGCGCCCGGCCGCGGTGCCCGCAGCGCCAACACCCGGCAGCACCAGGCGATCCGCCGCGCGTACGGTTTCCGCATCCCGCGCAACGATCGGATCGGCGCCCGCGGCGTAGAGCGCGTTGCGCACCGATTCGATATTACCGGCGCCGTAATCGACGATCGCGACTTTCATTATAGTCCGAATTGTTCTTTCACCTCTCCTCGCTTTGGGAGGAGAGGTCGCCCGGCGTAGCCGCAGGCGAAGCTGGGCGGGTGGGGGGCAAGGCACGGCGCAAACCGCGCACGCGGAATTTGCCGAGAAGTCATCAGCCCCCTCACCCCAACCCCTCCCCGCAAGCGACCGCAAGCGACCGCAAGCGGGAAGAGGGAGCGCGCCGAGCAGGTGGCGACGTTGCAACTCCATTACGCCTACGTTGCCGGCTTGTCCCGCGCAATGTCGCCGGTGACGCGCGTCCATGCCTCGAAATCCTTCGGCACCCAGTTGGAGCGGTTGCGCATGCATTCCTCGCAGGACGGCATCACGTGCGGCGCGACGACGTGCGGCTCGATCAGCTTGAGGAATTCCTCCTCCTTCAGGCCGAGGTAGTCGAGGAACAGGTTGAGCGCGGCCGGACGCCGGCCGTCATACTCGTTGACGAGGCGCACGGCCTCATCGCGGGTCTTGCGGTTGTTGCGGATGTCGATCGAGACGAGATGCGTTGTGCGCCCGAAGCCGCGCTTCAGATACTTGATGTAGTCGCGCACGCCCTGCATGAAGCATTCGATCTTCTCGTATTCATATTCGGGAGGCACGCCCTCGACCTGATCGCCCTGCCAGCCGAGCTCACGCTTGATCAGCTCGACCTGCTTCTTGACGTCCCAGGGAATGTAGGATCCGAGCAGCACCGAGCGCACGGCGCGCAGCTGGTCCGCCGGCGGATAGGTATAAGGCAGAAGATCGCGCTCGGTGACCTCGTAATCCGAGATCGTGTTGTCGAGCATGCCGAGCATGTCCTCAGCATTGATGCCGAGATTGACGAACGCATTGAAGCGGCGCTCATCGACCTCTTCCTCCTCGTCGTAGCGATAGAAGGAAGCATATTCAGCGGTCGGCTCGCCCCAGATGACCAGCGGGATGCGCTGCCAGATCGAGACCCACATCGGATACGAGAAGATGCCGGTGTGGCAGTGCCAGCAGAAATCGCCGCGCCGGCGCAGCGATTCGAACATCAGCTTGCGCACGACTTGCCAGTTCGGTGTGAAATGCTGCACGTCCACGCCAAGCGCTCGGAAGGCGCGCAGGCTGTTCTCCTGCACGGTCTTGCGCAGGAAGCCGTGATCGAAGCGGACCACGAGCGGTTTCAGCTTCTTTACCTTGACCAAGTACCAGAGCGTGAAAGTCGAATCCTTGCCACCCGAGAACGGTACGATGCAGTCATATTGCTGCTTGCTGCGATAGCGATCGAGCAGGTCGTCTAATGCGCGGCCGCGCTCGGCCCAGTCGATCTGGCCGTGCTTGTATTCAATCTGCCTGCAAACTGAGCAGACGCCGTGCTCGTCGAAGGTGAGCGACTCGGCGGTCTCGGGCATCACGCAGCGGCTGCAGTATTTCATTTTTCGGTCCTTATCAGGCCTGCCGCTGCTCGCGCAATCGGCCCATGATGATCTCGTCGCTGCGCGCTTCACCAAAGCGCCGCGCGCCAGATCGGCGCCCTTCCTCGACAAAACCCGCTCGCTTGAAAGCGCGCTGCGAGGCGACGTTGTCCGCATAGAAGCCAGCTTCGACCCGTTCCAGGCCGAAGTCGTCGAACCCAAGCTCCGCGACCGCCGCCACGGCCTGACCGGCAAGTCCCCTGCCCCAATATTCCCTCGCGCCGATCATCAGGCCGATCGCCGCGCAGGCATGACGGTTATCGATCGGCCCCAGCTTGATGTTGCCGATGTGCCGCTCTAGGTCATCCGATGGGAACAGCCCTAGCAGCAGATTGTCGATCGAGTCGTTCATGCGCGCGATGAACAGCTCCAGCGCGGCCGCATCTGGCGGCGCGAAGCGGACTTCGAGATAGCGCGTGACTTCTTCATCCAGCATCCACGCTGCATAGGGACCGTGAGCGTCGCTTGTTTCCAGCGAACGCAGGATCAGATCCCGCGTGCGGAGGGCTACTGCGAGCCGCACGATCAGCCTCGCACCGCAAACACCGGCCTGATCGCCGGACCGCCGAGCCGCTTGTCGATGTCGTCTTCGGCGATTGCATCGGCGACGCTCGCCAGCGCCTGGTCGTAGGCGCCAAGCACCTGCGCCGCATCGGACTCATCATGCGCGTAGCAGATATTGTGCGAGCCCGCCATCAGCACGCCACGCCGCAGCAGCTCGATCATCAGAAGCGTCTTGATCGCCTCCTTGCTCGCGCCGTTCGCCGCGTCGCTGAAGCCGAGCAGCGTCCATGACGGCACCCCGTTCACGGCGATCACATCCGAGAGTTTGTGCTTTGCGATCAACGCGCGGACGCCATCGGCCAGCCCCTTGCCGCGCGCCCAGATCGCTTCGATCACATTCTGCGCGCGCATCTTCCTGATGGCGGCGAGCGATGCCGCAAGCGACAGCGCCTCGCCCCCGAAAGTGGAGGAGAAAAAGATTTCCTCCATCTCCTGCATCAGGTCGGCGCGACCGACGACAGCGGCAATCGGCATGCCGTTACCCATGCTTTTGCCAAAGGCCGCGAGGTCGGGCGTAACGCCGTAGCGCGCCTGCGCGCCACCGATGTGCACGCGAAAGCCGGTGATGATCTCATCGAAGATCAACAGCGCGCCGTGGCGATGGGTCAGATCGCGGATCGCAGTGAGTTCCCCGGTCGTCGGCTCGCGTGCGCCTACCGTCTCGAGAATGACGGCCGCGAACTCGCCCTTGTGGCTGTCGAGGATCTGCTCCAGTGCTGGGATGTCGAGGAAACCGAACCTGTGCGTCAGTTCGCCGACCGCGCGGGGCACGCCCTTGTTGCGCGTGGTCGCGCCGATGTACCAGTCCTGCCAGCCGTGGTAACCGCCGGCAGCGATGCGGTCGCGCCCGGTGACCGCGCGCGCGATGCGGACGCAGGCGGAGGTCGCGTCGGAGCCGTTCTTGCCGAACCGGACCATTTCCGCCGACGGGATGATCTCTTTCAAGAGCTCGCCGAGCTCGGCCTCAAGCTCGCTCGCAAGGCTGAAGACGATTCCCTTCTCGAGCTGCGCGCGGATCGCCGCATCGACGTCCGCGTCGCAGTAGCCGAGCACGATCGGCAGCAGGCCGCACACGAGGTCGACATATTCGTTGCCGTCGACATCCCAGACCCGTCCGCCGCGGCCACGCGTCAGAAAGAGCGGCGCCTGACCCCGCGGATACTGCGTCCAGCTCTTGCTGAAGGTCTGAGAGCCGAGTGGAATGACCTTCTCGGCGCGGGCAAGCAGCGCATTGGAACGCCGGTAACGATCGCGGTTGCGTGGATTGGTCATGGAACTAGCTCCGGCCGGACAGCCCTGAGCGACTCGGCCGATTGCCGCGCGGCGAGCGCGATCGCCAGCGCGTGGGCGCCGCCGCGGATGTCGGCCAGATCGCCGTCACCCGCGCCGCCAACCAGAAAGCGGTGCATCAATTCCACGTAGGGTGCCGCAGTATCGAGATTCGGCTGGTTGAGGATGATGCGGTCCTCGCCCTCGCCGGGTGGGCGAAAGCGTACGATGCATTGCTCAGGCGTCTTGCCCTCGCTGCTCCAGATCAAGGTACCCTCGCTGCCGACGATCTCGCAGCCGCGCCGCTTCGACCGCTGCAGATAATCGAGATGAATTTCGGACCGCACCCCGCCGCTGTGAGTCAGGTTCATTGTCGCATAGTCCTCGACGTCGATATCGAGGTCGCCAAGCCTGCCGGCCTCTGCCATCACCCGCTCGACCGGCCCAAACAGCCAGACCAGATAATCGATCTCGTGAATTGCATCGAGAATGACGCCGCCGCCGGCCTCCGCACGGGCGCAGTACAAGGCGCGATAGTCCACGTCGGGCCGCATGTTGGGCAAGTAGTTGCCGTAATGCGCGCGCGCGAAGAGCGGTCGCCCAACCATTGGCACGGCCGCGCGCAAGGCCGCGACGGCGGGGTGAAAGCGCATGTTGCAGACCACCCGTACGCGCCGCCCGGACCGCTTGGCCTCGCTTGCGAAGCCTTCAATGCCGGCGAGACTGGCGGCAATGGGCTTCTCGATCAGCACGTCGGCGCCGACCGCAAGGGCGGTGCTTGCGAGTGACAAGTGGCTGTGATGCGGCGTCGCGATCACGACCGCATCGAGGCCGGATGCGAGGCCTGCCTCGACTGAGGCAAAGGCCTCGACCCCCAGCGACCCCGCCACGTCGGCCGCCTTCCTGGCGTCGAGATCGGCTACCGAGACGACTGCCAGGCGCGCCGCGTTGGCGGCGTGGCGGCGGCCGATCGATCCGCAGCCCACCACCAGCACTCGAGCCATGCTCCCGCTTGAATTTGATTGGGAATTCATGCGCGTCGGCACCCTCGAGTCACCGGCGGTTGCGCAGTCGAGCGATCTGCCGTAACGAATGATGCGATCCCATGTGATCGCCAAGGCGAGGACATCCGGTGAAATCGACTTCCATCAAGATCGGCGAGCGCCGGATTGGCGACGATGCGCCCTGCTTCATCACCTATGAGGCCGGACCTACTCATGAAGGACTGGCCTCGGCGAAGGAACTCGTCCGGCATGCTGCGGAAGCGGGAGCCGATGCAGTAAAATTCCAAGTGGTCGACCCGGATCGCCTCGTGGCTGACCGCAAACTGCCGTTCACGTATGACGTGCTGGTCGATCCCGCGGGCGGGCGCACAGAGACCATCACCGAGCCGCTGTACGATATTCTCTGTCGGCGAACGCTCAAGGAGAGCGAGTGGCGTGAGCTCAAGGCCTTCAGCGACAGTCTTGGGTTGGAGCTGTTCTGCACGGTTGTCTTCGACGATGAAATCGACTTCGTCGTCAATCTCGGCTGTCATTCGATTAAGATCGCTTCCGCTGATCTCAATCATTATTCCCTGCTACGCAAGGCAGCGCGGACCGGCGTCAACATCCAGCTCGACACCGGCAATGGCACGCTTGGCGAGATGGAGACGGCCGTCGACATTATCCTCCGAGAAGGCAACGAGAACCTCGTCATTCATCATTGCCCGTCCGGCTATCCGGCCCGCCTGCAAAGCATCAATCTGCGCATCATCCCGACCCTGCGACAGGTGTTCCCATACCCCATCGCGTATTCCGACCACACGCCGGGATGGGACATGGACATCGCCGCCGTTGCGCTCGGCGCGGCCCTGGTCGAGAAAACGATCACCCTCGATCGTACGACCCGCTCGGTCGAGCACATCATGTCGCTCGAGCCGCCGCAGATGCGCCAGTTCGTCCAGGCCATCCGCGACCTCGAGGTTGCGCTCGGGAGTACACGCCGGGTCATGCATGCGGACGAGATCAACAAGCGCCAGGCCGTGCGCCGCTCCGTGTATCTGCAAAAAGCGGTGAAGGCGGGGACGCCTCTCGCGGACGCGGCGATCGAGTTTCGCCGGCCCGGCTTCGGCATCGGCCCAGACATGTTCGACGCGCTTGCCGAGCAGACATTCAAGCGGGACTTGCCGGCTGGCCATCTCCTGACTTTGGCGGATCTCGGCTGAACTTCATGCCGGCCGCCCTTTTCCGCTGCGACGAGGACTCCCAGATCGGCATGGGGCATGTCATGAGATGCCGGGCGCTTGCCAAGGCCCTGACCGATCGGGGCTGGGACTGTTGCTTCGCCGTGTCGCCGGCATCGGGAACGTTGTCGAATGACATCGATGCAATCATCGTCCCAGCCGGCAACGAAGGAGCTTTGGTCGTCCGCGAAATAGTGGCGACGAAAAACATCGATTGTCTGGTGGTCGATCACTATGGGCTCGATTCGCAGTTCGAGCGCACCGCCGGCGCTGCCGCACGGCTCGTGATCGTGATCGATGATCTCGCCGATCGGACGCACCATTGCGACCTGCTGGTCGATTCCAACCCGGAACGCTCGCCCGCCGATTACGCCGGCCGCACTCCCGCCAGCACGCGCTTCCTCCTGGGCGCGCGTCATGCGCTGCTCCGCGCCGAATTCGCGGAGCGCCACGCAGCCTGGCAAGGCTCGCGCCAGCAAGCGCCCATACGGCTAATCGCAGCGCTCGGGGCGGCGGATCCCGGTGACGCGTCGTCGCGCCTGATCGAAGCATTGCCCGGTCTCCAGCACCAAGCTATGAAAGCGCTTCTCGTCGTCGGCCCGTCCAATCCGCGGCGCCCTGAGCTGCTAGCACGGGCCGCGTCCCTCGGAGTGGAGGTGGCGGTCAACCCGCCAAATCTGGTCGCCCTGATGGCCGAGGCCGACATCGCGATCTCAGGCGGGGGGACGACGTGCCTTGAGTTCGCGTGCCTTGGCATTCCGGCGGTCGTGATCGTGGTGGCAGAAAACCAAAGGGCGATTGCAGGCGCCGTGAGCAGGGCCGGGGCGGCCGACGTCCTCGATGATCGCGACAGCCTCGATCCGCGGCGTCTCAGCGATGCCGTCGAGCGGATTGCGCAAGACGTGGAATTGCGCCGGCGGATGACAAAGGCTGGACGAGCGCTTGTGGACGGTCGCGGCGCCGCGCGGGTCGCCGATGCGATCGTCCGCTTGGCTGGGACCAAAGAACCGGAGAGCCGATGCTGACATCCCGTTTCCTGACCGACACCCGAGCCGAGGCGTCGATCCCAAGATTTTTGCATGGCGCCCGCATTCTCGTCACCGGAGGCACCGGCTCGTTCGGGCAGGCGTTCATCCGTCGGGTCACCGAACTCGCCCCATTCGAGCGGCTGGTTGTCTTCTCGCGCGATGAGCTCAAGCAGTACGAAATGGAGCAAGCCTTTCCAGCCGAATTCCTCAGCAATCTGCGATTCTTCATCGGGGACGTCCGTGACCTTCCCCGCCTGGAAATGGCCATGCGCGACATCGACTATGTCATTCATACTGCAGCGCTGAAGCAGGTGCCCGCCGCCGAATACAACCCGTTCGAATGCATCCATACGAACGTGCTCGGAGCCGAGAATGTAGTGCGAGCCGCGTTGCGCAATCAGGTGAAGCGCGTGCTTGCCCTGTCCACTGACAAGGCCTCGAACCCGATCAATCTGTACGGCGCAAGCAAGTTGGCCTCGGACAAGATTTTTGTGGCGGCCAATCATCTGAGTGGCTCGACCAAGGTACGCTTTTCCGTCGTGCGTTACGGGAACGTAGTCGGGTCGCGCGGGTCCGTCGTCCCGCTGTTCCGGCGCATGATCGCCGAAGGGGCCGACAGTCTCCCAATCACAGATGAGCGGATGACGCGATTCTGGATTACACTGCGGGAGGGCGTAGACTTCGTCCTGTCCTGTTTGCTCATGATGCGCGGAGGCGAGATTTTTGTGCCGAAGATTCCAAGCATGCGGATCATCGATGTCGCCCGCACCATGGCGCCGCATTTGCCGCATCGCGTCGTCGGAGTGCGGCCAGGCGAGAAGTTGCACGAAACGATGATAACCGAGGGTGACGCACGCAACACGATAGAGATGCCGGACCGATATGTGATTGAGCCAGCCTTTGCCTGGTGGGACCGCTCAACTTTCGAAGGCGGCATGGCCCGCCGCGTTGCCGACAGCTTTCGCTATGCGAGTGACAGCAACTGCGATTGGCTGGAACCGGAGCAACTCTCGCGAATGCTGAAGGACCTCGCCTGACGTGACGACCATTCCGCCATTCCTGCCTTACGGGCACCAGCACATCGAGGAGGACGATATAGCTGCGGTGGCCAACGCGCTCCGCGCCGATTATCTGACCACCGGTCCGACTGTGGATGCCTTTGAGCGTGCCTTCGCTGACAAAGTCGGAGCCGCACAGGCAGTCGTCTGCAACAGCGGGACGGCGGCGCTGCATCTCGCGGCGATCGCGCTGGATCTCGGACCGGGTGACTGGGTGATCGTCCCTTCCCTGACATTTCTGGCGACTGCGAATGCCGCGCGCTTCGTCGGCGCGGAGGTTCAGTTCTGCGACGTTGACCCCGATACCGGGCTGATCACCGAAACCAGCCTGGTCGAAGCACTGGATCGCGCCGCTCAGGCCGGGCGCCGGATTAAGGCGATCTCGGTCGTACATTTGGCCGGCCGGCCAGCTCCACTGCGCGCCATCGCGGAGATCGCAAACGCGCACGACCTTGCGATCATCGAAGATGCCTGCCATGCCCTAGGTACGACCTATGACAACGGGGCGCGAATTGGCGATCAGCGCTACGGATCGATTGCCGCCTTCTCCTTCCACCCCGTCAAGACCATGACCGTAGGAGAAGGCGGCATGATCACCTGCAACGACGTTGAACTGGCAGCGCGGATGCGCCTGGCACGCAATCACGGCATGACGCGGGATCCGGAAGCCTTCCGCAATCGCGCTGCGGCGTTCACCGACGACGGCCGCGCCCATCCTTGGTACTACGAGATGCATGAGGTCGGGTTCAATTACCGACTGCCCGACATCCTCTGCGCCCTCGGTCTGAGCCAGCTTGCCAAGCTCGATCGCTTCGTCACCCGGCGGCGGCTCCTGACGGCTCGGTACGATGCCCTGCTGGCTCCGCTCGCGCCGCTGTTGCGGCTGCCGCCGCCCATTCCAGGCTCTCAGCCGTCGCTGCATCTCTATTCCGTCCTCATCGATTTCAAGGCAGCTGGGCTCCACCGTGGGCAGGTGATGGACCGGCTGAAGGAGCTTGGGATCGGTAGCCAGGTGCATTACATACCCGTGCACCGGCAGCCCTACTACCAGGATCGCTACGGCGCGATCAGCCTGCCAGGAGCCGACGCCTACTACCAACGCACCCTCTCGCTGCCGCTGTTTCCCGCGATGACGGACGATGACGTTACACGCGTAGCGGAAGCGGTGGCGGCAATAGTGACGAGACGATGAAGCGGCTGGCCATCATCCCCGCCCGTGGCGGGTCGAAACGCCTGCCGCGCAAGAACGTCCTTCCGTTTCGCGGCCGACCGATGATCGCCCATACGATCGAGGCGGCGCTCGCGAGTGGGTGCTTCGCGCGCGTCCTCGTCTCGACCGAGGATGCAGAGGTCGCGGCAATTGCCCGCCAAGCCGGCGCCGAAATTCAGGTGCGCACCGCCGCTCTCGTTACCGATGACGCACGTGTTGTGGATGTTTGCCTCGATAGTCTGTCCACGGAGGAACGCTCCGGACGTTGCTACGACGCCTTCGCTTGCCTGTACCCAACCGCCGCCCTGCGCCGAGCGGCGGATATTTCCGCCGTCGTCGCCCTACTCAACGAGCATACCGATTTCGCCATGGCCGTAACGACCTTCCCCGTAGCTCCACATCAGGCGCTGCGCGTCGGGGACGACGGTATGTTGTCGCCGATGTGGCCGGAGCTGATCGAGCTGCGGGCCAGCGAGATAAGTCCTCTGGTGGTCGACAATGGCAGCACCTATGCCGCCAAAGTTGAAGCATTTCGTACGCATCGATCCTTCTACGGGCCAAGCCTGCGGGGTCATTTGATGCCGCGCGAGCGGTCGGTCGACATCGACGAGCAGAGCGACTACGAGTTGGCCTGTTGGTATGGGGAAAGGCTGGGCGTCTGACGCGCGTCAGCGCTTGAAACCGATCGCAGGTCCACTTCCGGCTGCTTGTCCCCAAGGGTCAGGCGATCTAGCAGGCGCAGGATCCGCTCTGTGCTGTGTCCGTCCAACATTCCCCAGCGTTCGGCAGCGGCCTTGGCCTTGTCCGCGTAGCCCTGCAGAACGCTAGGATCGCCCGTTATCTTCGCCAGCTCTTTCGAGAAGTCCTCGAACGTGACCACCGTCACCACGGCGGCCTCATTAACGAAATCCTGATAACGATATCGATAGACGTCGTAATTGAGCACCGGTTTGCCGCACGCCAGCGCCCACCGAATTGTCGAGGACACCGATGTGTTGAAGAGATCACAGACTGCAATCAATGACGTCGTATCCATGTCAGTCACCGGAAACCCGAATGTGCGCAGATAATCGATGTCGGCGCGGAGCATCGCAGGGTGCGGTTTGATTACGACCTGCCAGTTCTTGAGCCGCAAAAGTGCTCCAAGCCAGGCATCGACGATCTGCTTGAAGTCCTGAAATTCGCATTCTGGCCGGCCAGCTGCTGTCAGTTGGTTAGGTGGGAAGCCACACAGCAGCG
Organism: uncultured Alphaproteobacteria bacterium; assembly: GCA_963758945.1. Classification (GTDB taxonomy): domain Bacteria; phylum Pseudomonadota; class Alphaproteobacteria; order Rhizobiales; family Xanthobacteraceae; genus VAZQ01. The sequence goes on from CAVWXY010000011.1 coordinate 266,555, forward strand.
TCGGTCGGTTTGCATCAAGAGCCAGCCGATCTCGGACCTCGTGTGAGTTCCTCAATGCCTCATACAAAAGGTCATCCGATACACTGCCCACCATCTCGAGACGCGCTTCATCGATGCCCAGATGCACGTAGTGGCGGTACATCGCCGTGCTTTCGACGCCGATCACGTTGGCTTTCGAGCTGTTCAAGATCCATGGGTCGGGCTGCGCATAACCAAGCGATTCTGAGGCAAGAAGAGGAAGCACTCTGCGACGAAGGAGCCAGCGATCGCGGTAAAAAAAGAGCCATCGCGGTAGTACCGACTTTGCAAAGCGGTTCAGAATTCCCTCGTCCGCCCAGTAGCGCGGATCGTGAAGGTGCGTCTCAGCCGGCTCGATGCGATCGGCTATCGTATACGGCAGAATCGCTACGGGTATCGAAAGCAGGCGCGCAATGCTGGTCCAGACTCCCGTGTCATATTCGGCATTGTCCTCAAATAGAATGATGATCGTGGCCCCAGTCTGGAGCAGAAATCTAGAAGATTTGATGGCAACGGTATGCTGTCGATGAATTTCTGCCAGCAAGCTATTCGTGTGCTCTAAAAGACGCCGGTCATCCGCCGGAAGGTCCTCGAACAATGCCGATGCTCCAAAATACATCTCCGGATTTTCGAATTCATCAAATGCTTTGTAAAAAGGGTCCCCGCAAAGCAGGCCTAGCCGATGACTCAGCAGCGTCAGTCCGCTCTTCGCGCAAAAATCGAGCAGGCCGGACTCCTCCGTCTCGACATAGGACACTACGATTAGGTCGTAAGCGCGGCGGATAAGCGTCGCAGCTGCAAGCATTCTGACCTGCGCCATCTGGCTCACCGCCGTCATCACGACTACAGCACGCTGTTTGCCTCGGTTGTCACGCTGCTTCGGTTGGTGTTCATGCCGCTGCGGGCTTTTCAGGTGGTAAAGTTGTGTTCGCAGGAAAGCGGCCTGCTCTCGATACTCCTGTATTTGGCGCGAATAGTCGGCCTCCTGCTGCTGTATATGTTGCGCATGCTCGGCGGCTCGCCGCTGTATTTGTTGCGCATGGTCGGCATGCTGCCGCTGTAACTGCTCTCGAAATTCGTTGACCTCCCTGTTAAGGGCCGCCACCTGTTCAAAAAGCTCTCTATCCTGCCGGAGGAGGGCCTGAAAACTCCGGTAACTGGAAATCTTCAGATTCGCCGCGCGACCAAGCCAGACCTGCAGCAAATCAACAATCCCTGCTCGCATCAGTTTCCCATCGCCTTTACGCGGCGCCTCTACAATTGCACTTCACGGAATTAGCTTTGGCCCTGTCGATCGGAAGACAAAAGCAACCGCTCACTATTCTTCAACGAACCTTTGGAACCGGCAACTGCGTCAGTCTGGTTCCTGCGGCATGAGCACGAGCGTGGTCTGCGCGGGCCCCACTCCCTGTCCCACGGTCTCAAGAAGATATGCATCGGAAACGCACCGTTCTGCGCCCACTTCAGGCAGCTCGTAGATGCAATATCCGAAGGCGCGTAGGCGAGCCAAAAGCTCCGCCTGATGGCATCTTTGATCAATCTTCAGACTGTGTGGCGTGTATTCGAAGCTGATCATTGGCCGCTGTCGGCGCAGCATATTTTCCATGCCGCGGAAGACCAGCGTTTCGGCACCCTGGACATCAATCTTGATGAAGTCGATCGGCGCATCGACTTTGCCGAAATAGTCATCGAGCGCGACACAGCGAATATTTACCCTGTCCCGCTGCTCATAATCGAGCAGAGTCCCGGCAATGCGATTATCGCTCTCGCCAGACCGACAGACGAAGAGGTCGACTCGCCCAGACGCGTCGGCGACGGCGCTGTTTTCAACCACCACGTTATTGTAGCCGTTGATCGAAACATTGGTTGAGAGCAGCGCAAAACTTTGCGGGCCCGGCTCGAAGGCCCACACCTGCCCTGTCGGTCCGACTTGTCGCGCACACAGCAGCGTAAAGAAGCCAATGTTTGCTCCAACATCGACGATCCGCTGACCCGGCTTAATGTGACGCAGGATGAACCCGATTTCACCCTTGTACCGGAATTCCTCGATCGGCTTGCCTACCAGCATCTGAAGGGAAATGCCACGATCGAACGGGTTGACGTACATCTTGTGGCCCATCACGTCACCGAGAAAATTCTGTTTCAGCGTCTCGATTTCCCGTAAAGCGAATTCCCTTTCTTGGATCGAATGGTTAAGCGCCTGCCGGAGCAAAGTTTCCTGCTCAATCAGCTTGCGCAATGACGCAACAGACACGACATCGTAGCCGAACTGGCGCTTGATCCGGCGGATATGATTGCTGACAAACGACTTGAAGTCCGCCATCAGCAACCCTGAATGTTCGCGCAGCCAGCTGACAAGGCAGGAGCCTGGGCCAGCGGCTTTCTGTTATTGCGCCGCGATGGCCGGCTGCGGATCAAAATGGGTCCACATAAATCGGGGCCGTAAAATGGAGGTGAACCATTTCCCATTCCACTTGCCGCGCACGCCTTCATGGCTCATGTCGTCGATGACATAAAACGTCGCCGCGTCTTGGCACGAGACGTATTCGCTCGCTCGTGTGGTGGCAGTAATGCTGCAATCAATCATGAACATGCCCTCGTTGAGGAAGTTGGCGGGAATGACGCACTGCGCGCGATGCCGGCCGGCGGGCGCTACGCGCTCACGCCAGGGCGAATCCAAGTGGTCCATGGAAACCAGCACGACCACGCCCGACTCGTGCCGCAGTGAAATATGGATGTTGAGGGCGAAGCGCGCATTCAGCACCTCCCACTCGAGCTCTACGACAATTGGCTCCTTCACATCGAAATGCGATTTGTTGTCGCCCTGGGCATCAGCGAGCCGGACCATCCACAGGCGAAAACTTTGCTCGGCCGATGTGGGTGCGTTGTCCTCATCCCAAATGCGCACGGTATGCACCAGCGTGTTGCGCGAAATATAGCTTTCGACCACGGGCTGCGGCAGCCCATCCTCGATCAACCGACCCTGTTCGAACAATACGCAGCGTGTACAAACCTGCATGATCGTGCTGGTGTTGTGGCTGACGAACAGCACCGTCTTGCCGGATTTCACCTCGGCGTCGAGGCGGTTGAGGCATTTCTTCTGAAAGTGCGTGTCTCCAACCGCCAACACCTCATCGACGATCAGAATGTCGCATTCCATATGCGCGGCAACCGAAAAGGCGAGCCGCATGTACATGCCGCTGGAGTAATGCTTCACCGGAGTGTCAATGAATGACTCGACCTCGGCAAACGATACAATTTCATCGAAACGCCGCGTGACCTGACTGTAGGACATGCCCATGATCGAGCCGTTCAGGTAGACGTTCTGCCGGCCTGTAAGCTCGGGGTGAAAACCGGTGCCAACCTCGAGCAGGCTGCCGACCTGGCCAGTCACGTCCGCATATCCTGTCGAAGGCTCGGTCACGCGAGCAAGGATCTTCAGTAGCGTGCTCTTGCCGCTTCCGTTCTTGCCGATAATGCCGAGCACTTCGCCACGGCGAACCTCCAGATCAAGGTCACGAAGCGCCCAAAATGCGCCCTCCACGGCGGTCGCTTCCTGCCCATCGCCGAGCAGGTTATGCCACAGCCGCTGCATCGGTAGCTGGAAACCAAGAATGTCGTACCCGGAGTATCGCTGCTGCGAAAATACGCCCAGCCGGTACATCTTTCCGAGCTTGTGAGTACGGACTGCGAACTCGCTCAACGGACGAAATCCTCGTGCAATGCTCTGGACCCAGGTCTCAAATGATGTCGGCGAAAACCCGCTCGATGCGCCGGAACGCCCATACACCTGACAACACAAACAAGCACGTTGCCCCGAAGGCTATGAAGTCGCTCTGATTCGGCGGATCGCCCAGCTGCAGGAAAGCCCAGCGGAAGCCCTCGACGATTCCAACAACCGGGTTCAGGTGGTAGATCTCTCGGAAGCGTTCGGGAATCGCGTCTGAGGGATACACGATTGGCGAGACAAAGAACGCGAGTTGCAGCAGGTAGCCGAGACCCTGATAAATCTCTCGATACAGGACATTGAGCGCCGCGAGCCATAGCCCAGCACCGAGTCCTAGCAGGAGCGCCCACAACGCGAAAAACGGCACGAAAATCAGATTCATGCTGAGCGGCATGCCCATGTAGAACAACAAGCCAAGCAGCAGCACCGCGGTCAGAATAAAATCGACGATCGCATTGGTCACACTCACCACCGGGAGGATGATGCGCGGAAAATAGACTTTTCCGAAAAATCCGGTGTTCGATGAGATGCTTGCCACCGCCCCCAGGATCACCGAGGACATCAGCTGCCATGGCAGCATGGCTGCAGACATGACGAAGAAATACGGGATCCCCTTGCCAAAATCCACCTTGCCGATCTGTTCGAACAGAATCGTGTAGGTGATCAGCGTGAACGTCGGTTGCAGCACGCGCCAGAACCACGCCGTCGGCGTCTGGTTCTTGATCGCCATGATGTCGCGATGCAACAAGCCGAAGATGAGCTCACGGTAGGCCCAGATGTCGTCGAGCCCAAGACCCTCTATTTTTCGGTTGGCGACGAGCCTGACAGTTGTGTGGTGCCGGTCGGGCGATACGCCCCCACTGGCAGGATCGAGAAGATTTGCAGACATCTGGCTTGCCTCCTTACTCAACCCACCCCCCGGTCAGGCAGCGAGCCTTGCGTGTTTGAGCGCCAGAAAATTCTTTATGATGCGAAGCCCGACCTCGCCGCTCTTTTCCGGGTGGAATTGAGTGCCGTAGACGTTGCCCGCGCGCAGTGCCGCCGAGATGCGGCGTCCGTTGTAGTCGCAATCCGCAAGCCGAAAGCGCTCCTCCTCAGGCTCCGCCGTGAACGAATGCACGAAGTAGCAGGTGCTGCCCGGGGCGATGCCGTCGAGGATCGTGCCCTCCCACACGGTATCGCGCGCCGGCCTAACGAGCGCGCTCCAGCCGATATGTGGGATCTTATGCGGGCGGCCGTCGCTGGTGGTCCCCGGTATCGCCCGCACCCGGCCGGGAATGACACCAAGCCCTTCGTGTTCGCCGAATTCCTCGCCGATCTGCAATAACATCTGCATGCCGACGCAGATGCCCAGCACCGGCGCGCCGCTTCCGATGTAGTCGAGAACCGGCTGGACCAGGTTCCTGCGCTTGAGCTCGTTCACGCAGTCGCCAAAGGCGCCGACGCCGGGCACGACAAGGCGGTCGGCACCAGGAATCCGACTCCTGTTGCCGGTCAGCTCAACCGTTGCGCCGCACGCTTCGAATGCTCGGCAGACGCTCAGGAGATTCCCAACCCCATAGTCTAGGACAAGGACAAGCGTCATAGCTCTCTCACCGGGATTTCTGCCGCGCGCGCCCCTTTGCGAATTTCTGCGAGCGACAGACGCTTGTAGTGAAGAACGTCCGCCATCGCCACTGCGTCGGCGCAGCCGTCGCGGACGACTTCGACGAGATGATCGAGGCTGCCCATCCCGCCGCTCGCGATCACGGGTACCCGGACGGCGTTCGATACGGCGCGGGTCAATGCCACGTCGAAGCCCTTACGAGTGCCTTCCTGATCGACGGACGTGAGCAGGATCTCTCCTGCCCCGAGATCAACCGCACGTTTGGCCCATTCGACCACGTTTAGGCCCGTGTGTTCGCGGCCGTTGTCGGTGTAGGCCTCCCAGACCCCGTTGCCTGCGCGCTTCGCCTCAATCGATAGCACCATGCACTGTGAGCCGAAGCGGGTGGCTACCTCACGGATTAGCTCGGGCCTCGCAACCGCAGCCGTATTGATCGCGACCTTGTCGGCGCCGGAGCGCAGCGCCTGCTCCACGTCGTCGAGCGAGCGCAGTCCGCCGCCCACTGTGATCGGGATAAATACCTGTTCGGCGGTGCGGCGCACGATGTCGGACAGGCTGTTGCGATTGTAGAGGCTCGCAACGATGTCCATGTAGATGATCTCATCGGCGCCGTCCGCGTAGTAGGCCTGCGCGTGCTGCTGCGGATCGCCCATTTTGCGCAAGCCTTCGAGGTGCACGCCCTTGATCAGGTTGGGCGCCTTGATGTCGAGGCGCGCGATAAGGCGCACATTGCTCATCGGCGCGGCTAGTTCACGTAGTCCTTGCCGACAGGCGCGTGCTGCCAGACGGTGTGACGCAGCTTCCATTCGCCATCCTCGAACTTCCACAGATGCGGCGAGCGAAACCGGTCGGCGAGGTGCATGAAATACTGCCGGTCCATGATCGGCTGCTCGAAGCAGCGACTCGCCACCGGAAATTCTTTCTCGGGAATACTCAGGTAAGCGAAGATTTCCTCGGCGAAGCGTTCAGGAAATTCGCCGTCGAAGCGCTTGGCGAGCGCGACGCCTTCCTCGCGCGTGATATCGCGCGAGCGGATTTCCTGCGCAGCATCGTAAATTGCGCGTCCGATCCCAAACTTGATGAAGGTCGTATAATAGTGGAAGTCGTCAATGCGGTCGTCGATGCTGTTGTACTTACTGTAGGTTCCCGGGGTGCGCTCAGGCGAAGCCTGGAAGCCGCCGTGCTCGACCGCGTAATAGTAGCAGCTCTGCGGGTGCCACTTTAGATAATAGCCGAGATAGTGCACCTCCACCTTCTTTTCTTCGATCTGCGCGGGATCGGCGGGATAGTACGGTTGCAGATCGGCCTCCGGCACGCCGAATTTGTCGATGAGGTCGTGGACCGACACACCGCCAAGATAGATCCGGCTCTTGTCCTGCGCGGTGAAATAGCTCCAGTCGCGCTTGGCACCTGCAGTATCCGTCTTCGGATTGCCGTACTCCGCCTCGTTCTCGCCGTAAAACACCAGCGGAATGTTGTGCAGGATTGCCATCTTCGGCGCCAGACTCTTCTGCCCGAGCATAAAGGCCTGGAATGGATGGAACAGGTTCTCGACTGCGAGCCGGGTGAGGAGCCGGTGCGTGCGTCCGTTTGGCGTGTGCAGGAAATTGTCGAAGCCTGCATGGATCCACGCTTGAAAGTTTCTCCAGCCCCACTCGGTATAGATGTGCGGTGCCCAGGTTACCGTGAGCGGATGCATGCCGTATTTGTGCTTGAGGATGTGAGCGGCGTAGCTGAATCCTTGCCTCCCGAGCCTGGTACCAAGCAATCGTAGTGGCCATCGTTGCGCCGGTAGCGGTCGCACAGATCCTTGAGCTTACGCTCGCGCTCATCCCAGTCGATTGTGTTGTGCTTTTCCTCGGCCACGCGGCAGGCATCGCACACCCCGTCTCCGTCGAAATGGATCGTCGCCTTGCGGCTCTCCCGCGTGTGCGCAAACTCCACCGCTGAATTGGGACGCTGGTTGGAGATCACGCAGCTCTGGCAGAATTCAACGTTTTGCGGCAGGCCATAATAGGTTTCTGGATTGTTCACGGCCGGGCCGTATTTCTTCATGTCGACCGGCACGTGACGAGGGTACTTGTTCATTTTTCAACGCTGTCCTTGGTTCAGAAGAAAGTCGACGATCCGCAGATCGAGTTCCGTGTCGATGTCGAAGGAGCGCTCCTTCGGCATCGTGTAGCCCACCGTTCCGGGCGCAAGAAACGTGCCGCCGCCGGCGAGATGGTCGGTACGCGCGACATAGACCGCGCCGTTGAGCGCAACGACTGGCGGCGCGTCCTGGCGGCGGTCCGGAATCTGTTCCGCCGCAAGCAGTGGATGCAGCGCGCCGGCCTTGTCGATTCGGAACATCCAGTATGGGCTCTTGTCCGGCTCGCTCACGCTAACGCAGGCCTTCCCGTCGGCATTGACACAGCGCTCGATTGCTGCGTCGATGTCCTGCGCCCGCCGCAGCGGCGACGTCGGCTGAAGGAGCACGAGGTAGTCATAGTCCTCGTTGAGCGATGCGAGGGCGTGGCGGACAACGGACATGCTGTCGGCTTCGTCGGTCGCGAGTTCCGCCGGGCGAACGAACGGGACATCGCATCCGTACGACCGAGCCACGTCAATGATCTTGCGGTCGTCACTCGAGAGCACCACTCGGTCGACATAGCGCGCCGCCTTTGCGGCTTCGATGGTCCATGCGATCAGCGGCTTGCGGCCGACGGTCCGAATGTTCTTCTGCGGCACACCCTTCGAGCCGCCCCGCGCGGGGATGATTGCAAGTACTGTACAGCGGCCGATCATCGAAATGATTTTGCCGGATCAATGTCGCGGAACTCGCGAATGTAGTCGTCATTGGCCTTGTTAAAGTCGTCGATCCGTCCGATGTCGAGCCAGTATTCACGGATCGGAAAGACGGTGGCCGACAGTCCCTTGCGCGCAATGTCCTCAAACAAGGTTGGCATGTCGTAGGCCGTGCCCTTTGGCACCAGCGAAATCGCCTCGGGCTCGAGCACGTAGACGCCGGCATTGACCAGAAAGCGGTGCGTCGGCTTCTCCACAATTTCCGATAGACGATGATCGTCCACTTCGACCACACCGAAGGGAACCTGCAGCACGTAGTCACGCACGCACATCGTGCCGACGCTGCGGTGGTCCATGTGGAAGTCGAGCAAGGAGCCGAACGCCACCTTGGTCAGGATATCACCGTTTATGACGATCATGGGCTGACTCGGTATCTCAGGCAGCAGCGATAAGGCGCCTGCGGTGCCGAGCGGCATCTGCTCGTCTTCCTCGACGTACTTGATCTGCGCGCCCCAATGGGAACCATCGGCGAAATGCTCGCGCACCATCTCGCGCTTGTAATTGAGCGAGATGTAGAAGCGCCGGAAGCCCTGGCGCACTAGGGTCTCGAGGATGATCTGCAGCATCGGCCGGCCGCCGATAGGCAGCATCGGCTTTGGGCAATCGTCGGTTAGTGGCCGCAGGCGCTGGCCGCGCCCGCCCGCCATCAGAAAGACCCAGTTCTCGCGGTCCGGAACGCGCAGCGCTTCTTCCAGGGTTTTGAGCGCGACCACACGGCCGTCGGAATCGAGAATCGGAACCTGCCGGCAGATATTCTGCCGCATCATGTCGATGATGCCCGCGGGATCATCGTTTATCGACGCGGCGTGCGGGCTGGCATTCATAATCTTTGTCACATCCTGATCGATCTGGATCCCGCGCAGAAGCCCGCGCCGCACGTCGCCGTCAGTCACCGTCCCGAGCAGGCGTTGGTCATCGTCGATGACGAGTGCCACCTTCGCCTCCGATCGCTCGATGGTCTCAATCACCTGCTTGATGGTCGCATTGCGCGGAACAAGCGTTTGTTGGACGTTTGACATCTTCGGAGCTCACCCAGCCTTGATCAGGCGCTCGCCGTCGGCGAGACCGCGAAAAACCACGGCGCCGGCCGCGACTAGACAGTCCCTGCCGATGGTGATGCACTGGATGACGGCTGCGCCAGTGCCGATGTGGGCGCCGTCACCGACCGTGACGGAGCCGGACAGCGTCACGCCTGGCGCGATATGAACATCGCGCCCGATGTTGCAGTCGTGGTCGATCGAGGCGCGGGTGTTCACGATGGTATTCGCGCCGATCACGGTGCCGCACTGCACGACGCAACCGGCCATAACCTGAACGCCGTCGGCAAGCTCGACATGGCAGCTGACTACAGCCGAGGGATGTACGACGGTCGCAAACTCGTAGCCGCGCGCGCGGAAGCGCTCGTAGATGCGGTGCCGGCTTTCGGTCGAGCCGGTACCGCCGATGCCGTTCACAAGAATGACCTGCTCCGGCGGATGCCGTTCGAGCGCATCGTCTGCGCCGAGCACCGGGACGCCGAGTGGGCCCATGTTGCCAGCTATAAGGTTTGGATCGACAACGCCGAGGATTTGCTGATTGTTCGCCTGCAATGCATCGATGAGCACACGCGCATGGCCGCCGCCGCCAAGCACGACCAGCGGCCGCGTCATCGCGCCGCCCGCTCCTTAGCAGCGGCGCCAATGGGCTGGACCGGCAGGTCGTAAAATTTCTTTATCAGAATGCTACGCAGGTCGGTCTTGCGCAGATGCTCGAGCATAGCGCCAGCGCTATTGCCCGGGCGCCCATAAGGCGGATGACCGTTCGCCGCGGCTTGGCGCATGGCGGGATCGAGCGCCGTGTGGATCGCCGCCGCAATGTCGTCGCGCCGCTCCGCGCAGTCGATAATGCTCGCCGCGCGCGCCCTGCCCTTCTGCCGCGTGCCGAGATTGACCGTCGGGGTGCCACCGGCGGGCGCCTCGATAATCCCGCTCGACGAATTACCGATAACCACGGCAGCTTCCTGCAGCGCGGTGAGATAGAACGCCTGCCCAATTGACGCGACCAGCACAGCGCGTTCCGCCTGTCCGGCCACGTAGGCTTCGAGCCGTTCGTTGATGGCACGGCCGCCGGCATCAGCATTGGCCTTGGTGAATAGCAGGGCCGCATTGGGAAACCGGCCGAGCGCCGCCAGCAGTTCCTCTAAGGCAGCCAGCGGGTGGTCGCCGGCGAGCGTCGCCGGATGGTAGGTGATGAGAAACAGCGGCCGCTCGAGCGCAATCCCCACCCGCCTGGCAAGCCCGGCACGGTCCGGAAGTTCAAGTCGGAGGAAGTTGTCCAGCCCCGGAGCACCCACTGTGACGACGCGATCCGGTTGCTCACCCATCTGAATCACGCGCCGGCGAAAAGGCTCAGCCGCGACGAAGTGGAGGTGCGAAAGCTTGGTGATCGCGTGCCGGAAGGCGTCGTCGATCGCGCCTTCGGAAATCTCTCCGCCATGGATATGCGCGAGTGGAAGGCAAAGGAGTGAAGCCGCCGTTGCTGCGGCGAGCGTCTCGAAACGATCGCCGAGCAGCACCACGATGTCCGGGCGCAATCGGTCAAACGCCTCGGCAAGGCCGATGGTACCGACGCCAGTCGATTTGGCGATCGTGACCGGGTCGTCGCTCGCCAACTGCATGGGAACCTCGGCATCGATCCTGAACCCGTCACGCCGGATGAGGTCGACCGTGCGGCCGAAAGCGTCTTCAAGATGCATCGCCGTGACGACTATTTGCAGTTCAAGATCGGGCGCATTCTTGATTTCGCGCATCAGCCAGTAGAGCAAGCCATACTCCGCCCGTGATCCGGTGACGACACAGATGCGGCGCGCCATCGCATTGTCCCGTCAGGTTGCGAAGATGTCGCGTACGAGCCGCATCGTCGCCATCGCATCGTCGAACGTCACTGCGCCACCGTTGCCGCGCACGGCTTCGACAATATGCTCGGCCTGCAGGCGGAAGCCGGGCTTGAAGTCGGCATCCCAGACGTGGGCGTCGACTGGATTGAGCTTGCGCTCGCCGGCGTTTTGGAAGGTCGCCTTTTCGAGAGGACGCAGCTCCCAGCGCCGGTACGGCGTGCTCACCGTGCATGCCCAGGGTCCTGGCCCGTTCCAGATACCTTCGTAAAGGCCGATATCGCCACTCTCGAATCCGACCTTGGCGAGGACGATGGCGGGCCTATCCGGGTTCCAACGCACGATCGGCATGACGTCAGTGACCGTGCCGCGTCCGAACGCGCGCAAGTAGTCGACGAGGTGAATGGAATTTGCGAACATCCAGTTGCGCACAACCGCTTCGGCATGACCGATCTGGCGCGCGACATCGAGGCTCTGCTGGTCCTGCACGTGGATGAAACGCGGCCCCGGATCGCTGGCGAGATCGTCGAGCGCCGCGCGCGTGCTGGAAATGAAGCGTCGGTTGAGCCCGACGAAGACGCGCGCGCGCGCGGCCTGAACCGCCGCGGCGATGTCCTCGGCGTCGGCCATGTTCAAGCCGACCGGCTTTTCCATCAGGATCGCCCAGGCTTGCGCAAGCGTTCGTTTTACCAACGGATTGATCGCCGTCTCATAGACTGCCAGGACGGCGAGATCGGCGCTTGTTTGCGCATGCAGCGCCTCGATGTCATCGGCGACCACCGGAATGCCAAACTCCGACGCCAGCGCCGCAGCCTTGTCGCGAGTGCGGTTCCAGATGCCCGCGAGGCTCACACCTGGCACGTCGCGAAAGGCCTTGATGTGCTCGCGGGTCATCGCGCCGCCGCCGATGAAGGCGACCTTAATCGGGGATGCGGTCATCGCCCGCCTTCGTATCCTACGCCAGCATCACGTCACGCCCACGGAAACGTGCGCTCGCGCGGCAGGCGCGCCGTCGCAAGCTCGATGGTGCGACCGCCCTGCTCGTGCGACGCGTAGGCAGCAGCCAGCACCTCGACCGCCATACGACCGATGGCGCCGTCGGGATAGTTTTTGCCGGCAACCAGCGCTGAGAGAACGGCGCGTGTCGGCGCGACCGCGTCGGCGGGCGTGATCGCAATGTCGCGTTCGTCCCACGCCATTCCGTAGCGCGTCATCGGCATGGCGCGATGCTCGGCCTTGCGCACGACCAGGTGCGCCTTGCCGGCGAGCTCATCCACGTCGAGCCGGCCGTGCCGCGCGGCATAGGTCACATGCATACCGTGGCCCTGGTCCGTGCTGGCATCCATGTAGAAGCGCCGTCCCTTCCCTGTGGTGATACGCACCGCGCCAGCGCGATCCTCGAACTGCGCGCCGCGCGGGTTCGGCACCCTTTCGGCCGAAAACCAGGCCGCGACTGTCGCAGGCATTTCGCCGGTCAGGTAGCGGAACATTTCGAAATAGTGCGAGCCGTTCATCGCCATGCCAAAGTTGCCGGCCACCACCGTGACGCTCGCGAGCCCGCCGAACAACTCGTCTTCGATCAGCGATTTCGGCAGTGTGTACTGCTCCATGAACCGCATCTGGTGATTGACCGCCAGCCGCGTGCCGGATTTCTCGCAGGCTTCGATCATACGGTCGCAGTCGGAAAGCGAGGTCGCCATCGGTTTTTCGCACAGGAGTGCCTTAGCGCCATTCGTGGCGGCAAGGCACACCAGCTCGGCGTGGGAAGGTGCCGTCGTGGCGATAACTGCGAGCTCGGGCTTGATCCGCTCGATCATTTCGTTGGCGTCGGCGAACAGCACTTCGGACTGAAGCGCAAAACCTGTGCGCGCCTTCTCGCGCGCGACCTCCTGCATGTCGGCGGCACCAACGACATCGATGTTCAAGTCCTTAAGTACCTGCAGGTGACGCAGGCCCATCCGGCCCAGCCCAATCAGAGCTGCTTTCACGCGCGATCCGTCGGTTTCAGATAGTGTAACGCTTGGAGCGGTAGCCCGCCTGATTCGCAGGATTGGAAAACCACTCGATCGTGATCGCGAGTCCGCGGCGAAATCCATCGCGGTCAGCGAATTCCGGTTTCCAGCCGAGCAGGTCTCGCGCCCGGGAATTGTCGGCCCAGAGCCGCTCCACCTCGCTTTTGGCGGGGCGCAGGCGCTCTTCTTCGCACTCGATCGATACGGTCTTGCCCATCACCTCGGCGATCAACGCGACGGTATCGCCAACACTGATCTCGTAGTTGCTGCCGATGTTGATCACCTCGCCGACTGACGCCGGGCTGTCATGGATCGCGATCATCCCGCGCACGGTGTCGCCGACGAAGTTGAAATCCCGTGTGGGACGAGTGGCCCCGAGTTTCACCGGATTGCTGCCCTTCGCAAGCTGGGTGATAACGGTCGGGATCACCGCGCGTGAGGATTGGCGCGGGCCGTATGTGTTGAAGGGCCGAGCGATCGCGACCGGGGTCTCAAACGATCGGTAGTACGACATCGCGATCTGGTCAGCGCCAATCTTGGTCGCGGCGTAGGGCGACTGGCCGACCAGTGGATGCTCCTCGGTGATCGGCACGAACTGTGCCCCACCATAAACTTCGCTCGTCGACGTCACAACGACCTTCGAAAGACCAAGATCGCGCGCCCCTTGGACGACATTGAGCGTCCCGCGGATGTTCACGTCGACGTAGCTCTCCGGCGCGTGATAGGAATAGGGAATCCCTATTAGGGCCGCGAGGTGCACGACCGAATCGCAGCCCTTGAGCGCGGCGCGCACGAAATTGGCGTCGCGCACGTCGCCCATAACCACCTCAATTGAGGCGCGCACGTCGTCAGGCACATCATCGAGCCAGCCCCACGAGTCGAACGAGTTGTAGAGCACGAAAGCGCGCACATCCTGCCCGATCCGCACCAGCTCCTCGACAAGATGCGAGCCGATAAATCCATCCGAACCCGTGACAAGGATCTTACCCATACACGATCGTTCCAGATCTCGAAGGGTGGGCGTCGGGCATCACGGCGATGGCACCGGAACCGCGGGCGTTGCGCCGGGAGTCCCCATGACGATGACTTTGACCTGATCCTTATCAACCGCTTTCAACATGGAATCGGCGCGTTGCTTGTCGGCCAATGCATAAAGCAACGCGCGAACCTGTTCGGCGGTAATGTCCTTTGGTAGCTCCATGATCAGTTTCTTGATCCCGATGCCTTCCTGGGCGCGCCGTTCGGCCTCCAGCCCGGCGATCTCGATCATGACTCCCTGGCGTTTGAGCTCTTCTTGCGCGGCCAAGACCTCGCCGACCGCAGCAAGAAGCCGCTTCGGCGGCGCCAGACGCCGGATCTGCGGAGGCAGCAATCTAATCGCCTTGGCGGCCTCGTCCTGGGTGAAGCCGGCACCTACCAGGTTAAGCTGGACGGTCTTCTCGAGAACGGAGTGAAGTCGCTCCTCCAGTTTGGCGCGCTTGCTGGTCACGGCATCGGTCCAGGTGAACTCGGCCACGGTCTCACGGATAGACGCGCGGGCGGCCGGCGCGAGCAACACCGTCGCATAGGTGGGGCCGACACTGGCGAACACCTTCCAGGCGAGGTCTGGATTGAGCCGGTAGGGAAAATTGATGTCGACGGCGAGCGGAATGCGGTCCGCGGAGAGCGCCACCGTCCGTTGCGCGTCGCTGGCAGCAGCGGCCGCCGCAGCCGGCGTGCCCTGCGGTGGCGGCACGTCGTCCAACGAGCCTCCCGATAGCTCGAACGCCTGCCAGCGAACCCACATATATTCGTGGCGCGCCCCCGGAAAAACGAAATGTAGGCCCGGCTCGTACGAGCGTTCCTGCACCTTGCCGAACACAGACACAACTTTCACAGTACCGACGTCTACAGTGATGATGCTGAAGGCGGCGATGACGGCGAGCACTGCCGCAATCGGCAGCCAGATCACAGCCCAGCGTGGCACTCGTTTGCCGTGTTTTCCGAGCGCACGATGCGCCACATAGAGAACGATCGCGCAACCGAGCAACGCCCAGATCAGGGCTGCGCCGATCGGTGGTACGAACTGGGACATAAACATAAAGTTACCCTCCGTCCGCTCGAGCAGTCATAGCGCCCCGCTTCGCAGACGTTGCTGGCGCGCCGAAGCATCGATCGCCACGATCAAAGCGATTCGAGCTCCCCTTGCGCTGTCTCTCGATAGCGCGAGCCGTCGCGCGGACAGACTAGGTCAGCTCCGAGCCGTTCACCGGTCCGGCTCACCCATCCGAGGCGCCGCGCCGGAACGCCGGCCATCAGCGCGAAGTCGGCAACGTCGGTCGTAACAACGGCGCCGGCAGCAACGAAGGCATAAGCGCCAACCGTGTGTCCGCAGATGATCGTCGCGTTCGCTCCGATCGTCGCGCCACGCCGAACCAGTGTTGCCCTGAACTCGGATTTTCGCGATATGAAGGCGCGCGGGTTCAAGACATTCGTGAAGACGCAGCTTGGGCCGCAAAAAACATCGGCTTCCAGCGTGACACCCTCGTAGAGGCTCACATTATTCTGAATCTTGCAGCCGGACCCGACCACGACATTCGGCCCAATCATCACGTTCTGGCCGATTGAGCAGTTTGTTCCAATCTTAACCCCGCCAAGCACATGGCAAAAATGCCAAATAGTCGTTCCTTCTCCAATCTCGACCCCATCGTCGACGCAGGAACTCTTGTGAATGCGGACGCCTGCAAACCGCGGATCTGGTTGGAGGCCGTCGTTCATCGGCCCAGATGCTTCTGCGTCGTGGGGTGACGTTCGCCGCGTTGGGGCTCGAGCGGCTGATTGCGCAGGGCAGCGGCAAGCTCGACCGAAGGCCGCACCGCGTCGAGGCCAAAGCCGCGGCCGTCAATGATCTGCCGATAGACGTGGGTGTGTAGTTCACCAAAGCCATCGGAGAATTCCATCTCTTCCCCGTCGACCTGGATGCAGCGGTAGCTCAGCTGTCCGGGACCCGCGCGCGTGGAAAGGTCGGCGCGATCAATCGACAGGAACCAGCGCACGCTGGCGCGGTCGTATTCGAGATAGCCGGCAGCGCGCTCACAGTCGCGAAGATGAACGATGCTACGCCGGATGGGGCCGAAGACATAGGTGAGCACGTCGAACAGGTGAATGCCGATATTTGTTGCGACCCCGCCCGACTTGGTCTCGTCCCCCTTCCAAGAAGTGTGATACCAGCGACCGCGGGACGTGACGTAGGTCAGGTCGACTGCGAAGTCATTTCTCACTGACGCATCGATCTTGTCCTTTAGTGCCTTCACGATCGGATGCAGACGCAGCTGCAATACCGTCGAAATCGTTCGGCCGGTCTCCCGCTCGATCTCCGCGAGGCCATCCAGCTGGCGGGGGTCGAGGACGAGGGGCTTTTCACAGATTACATTGCTATCTGCGCGCAACGCGAAGCGACAATGCGCATCGTGGAGGTGGTTCGGAGAACAGATCGACGTGTAGTCGATCTTGTCCAGACCGTACCGCAGCTCGTCGACGCGGCGGCCAAATCGTTCGAATTCGACGAAGAATTCCGCATCCGGGAAGTAGCTGTCGATAATGCCGACCAAATCACTCGGGTCGAATGCAACCTTCAGTGTCCCACCTATAGCGCTGATGGCTTGCATATGCCGGGGAGCGACATACCCAGCAGCACCGATCAGGGCAAAAGCCTTCATAGCGTTTTCGAGAACAGCGAGCGCGAGACCAACTCGGAGGGCGGGAATTTTCCACGCTACCGCACTTTGGGTGACTCGACCCAGTCACCCAACAGCCGCCCGCCAGCTGAATGGAGATCGGTGTTACGCCGCGGCGACCAATTCCATATCCATGACTACACGGACCTTGCGGCCCAGAAGATCAAGGAGAATGGTGACCCGCTCCTTGTCGGTCTTTCCGTCGAACAGGCCGACGCAGGCGGAAAACACGCCGTCCACAACGCGTACGGCATCACCGCGCGAGAAGCGAACCGGATTGACGAGCTTGATGAAGCCTCGCTCGTCCTCACGCTGCTTCAGTTCATTCAGAACGGATTCGGGCAGCGTCGCGGGCCTGTCGCCATTGATGACAAGATGGGACACGCCGATCGTCGACTGCACCGAGCGCCATGGCTGCGTCGCCAGATCAATCAACACGAACAGGTAGCGGGGGAACAGCGGCGCCGGCACAGTCTCGATGCGCCGCGCATGACGGCGCCGCTTCAGATAGCGTGGCAGGTATGTGGCAAATCCCTGGCGGCCGAGATGACAAGCCGCCTTCGCCTCTGCATGCGAATGCGTTTGGACCACACACCAATGCGGAGCGGTCGAAGACATCAGCACTCAACCGCCTCCAGCCCTGAGCCAGCTCGCTAGCAAGGCAGGCACGAGGACGCGACTGGGGCCAAACCGCTGGATAGCGCTTGCGACGGTTTCCTTCGCTCTCTCGAGGTCTGACACGATTACTGCGTCAAACGGCTCGCTGACCTCCTCGAATGAGCGAGCAACTGGCACGCCGACGAAACGCGTCAGTGGCGAGGCAGCGTCGATTACCGCGACAATCTGAACGCCGCTTTCCAGTGCGCAAATCATCGCGACCTCGGCAACGTCAGACACTCCAGCGAGGACCACCCGTGTATAGCCATTCGCGCGCGCCTGCCCGAACACTGCTACGCAATCGGACTTGGCCTTCCGAAAGAGGGTGAATGAATAGGCGAAATATTGGGCGGTAAGCCGCGATTTTTCAGCAAAGCCTTGAGGAGTCAGATAGTAGGCATAGCGACGCCGCGGCGCCGTGGAGGCTTTCATCAGGCCTTTTCTTACACACCGTTTGACATAGGCATTGACGAGCCCAAGAGCGATGCCGAGCTCCGACGCGAGCCGCCGCTGCGAATGGTTGCTGCCGCGCTCCACCAACTCGAGGATGCCGAGGAGGATGCGGTCGTCCTGGGAGTACTTGTACTCGCTTGCCTCGGCCATGACCCTCCCCGGCCATCGCCGGGCCAAGTACCTGTTCACGCCATGAACGTCAAGTTGAATGTTCATGGGATGAACGCCGAGGAGATGGCCGCAGCCCCGTGGGCGCCTAATACCTCAACTAAAACTGATACTTGAGGCCACAACTTAATGCAACCTCGCCGCCGATTCAAACTGCGAGAGCAGTACCCCGGCGCTTCGGCTACCCCGTTCGCGGTCCATCGCGTCGCCGTAACTTGGCTAGCCCGCGTTGCGCTTCAGACCCCGGCGAAGAGCGTGATCTTTGCCGGCTCGATGCGGCCAAACTGCCGATAGGCGCGGCCGGTAGCCCCTCGGGCGGCCGACCGCGCGTAAATTGCAAGATCGGCCCGGTCGAGGCGGTTAAAGAACAGGAACGCGAGCCCGAACCCGCCAGCGATCATGTCATTGCAGGAACCGGCCATGCTCGCCGGGACCAACACCGGACCGGTCTCGACCTGGAATTCGGAAGTCCCTAGGACAGCTCTCGAATTGAGGTGATTGACGGGAAAGTCGATGAGCCATCGCGCGTCGGGCGCGCTGATATCGATCCGTCCGGTCAGCGGCCAAATTGCGTCGTCAGCGGCGAGCTCGGACGGCTCCAGCCGGCGCGCCGCCAGCGATGGGGCGTCAATGTCGAGCGATGAAAAACTCCCGTCGTTCCCCGCCGCGGTGTCTCCGCTCCGTCCACCGTCGCAGTATTCACGCACGATGGCGTGCTCGCGGATCGATGCAATGAACTGGTAGGAATAGGGCGGGTCGCGCGGCAGCCTGCCGGTGCCGTAGACGTCGCCCGCCATAACCATGGGGGCTAGGACGACACGGTCTCGCCAGCCGCCCTGCCGCTGGCGGGCAGTCGCCGACGCAATGATGCGCCAGCGTCCGTGGCTGCCGTCGCGCGTCGTCCAGGTGAGGCGGGCGCGATCGAAATCGATCGGCGGGGGAGTTTCAGAGAAGTCCGTCATGCCAGTGCGCATCGCGACAGCGGTTGGGATTCATCCGCGACCATGTGCTAGTCTGCGGCGAGCAACAAAGAACGTAGCGGCCGGACATGGATGCAATCAAGCGAATCCGACATGCGTATTGATTTGATCGGCGGCGCCCGGCCCAACTTCGTCAAGATCGCGCCGCTCCATGCCGAACTCAAGAAGGCGGCGGAATTCACGCTACAACTCGTCCATACCGGTCAGCACTATGATGACAACATGTCGGCGGTGTTCTTCCGGGAGCTCGGAATGCCGGAGCCGGACGTCAATCTCGGCGTCGGCAGCGGAACTCATGCCGAACAGACGGCCGGGGTGATGGTCGCGTACGAACGCCTATGCCGTGGGAGTCCGCCCGACTGGGCAATCGTGGTCGGCGACGTCAACTCCACCATGGCCTGCACGATTGTGTGCGCCAAGCTCAGCATTAAGGTCGCGCATCTGGAGGCAGGTCTGCGCAGCTTTGACCGCACAATGCCAGAAGAAATCAACCGGGTGGTAACTGACGCGCTCGCCAACCTGTTATGGACGCCCTCCCCGGACGCAGACGCAAACCTCCGCCACGAAGGCGTGCCAGACGAGCGGATCGTGCGCGTCGGTAACATCATGATAGACGCGCTCGAAATGATGCGCCCACAGATCGCGGCCCGCGCGGCGGCCAAGTCGCTCGGCCTTTCTCCGGGAGGCTATGCGCTGCTCACGTTACACAGGCCGGGGAATGTCGACGAAGCGAAGACGCTAGCCTCGATTGTCGACGCGCTCTGCCGGCTTGCAGATCGATTACCCCTGGTCTTCCCGGTCCATCCGCGCACGCGCCAGCAGCTTGAACGCTTTTCGTTGCTCGAGCGCCTCAAAGCGCATTCCGGCATCATCATTGTGCCCCCCGCGGCCTACCTCGATTTCCTCAGCCTCGTCATGGAGGCACGGCTGCTGCTGACCGACTCGGGCGGCGTGCAGGAAGAAACGACCTACCTCGGCATTCCCTGTCTGACGCTACGCCCCAATACGGAGCGACCGATCACAATTACCGAGGGCACCAACCAGCTCATTGGGGTCGGGCAGATTGAGGTCGCCGCAAACGATGTGCTCGACAATCCACCGCCACGCCCGAAGCCACTGGATCTATGGGATGGCCGCACTGCCGAGCGCGTGGTTGCCAGCCTGCGCCGCGTTGCTTTGGGGCGCCACTTAAACTTCGTTTGAGACCCGATCCAGAAGGCGGTTTAGTCTGATCAGTCGGTTGTGATTCTGCGGTGGATGCCTGATTCGCCGCGCCGAGTGTGGAAGCTGGAACCAAACCGGCCATTGTCGAGCCCATGATCAGCCAAGCACGGCGACAGGAAACGCACGAGCGACGCGCGCGAGGATTTAAATAGCATTTTGCTGCGTGCTGGGGCCTTGCTAACGCCAGACACTCCCAAAAACCTGCCGACGAAGAGCCGGTGTATCCCACGAAGGGCAATGCAATTAACAAGAGCGTATGCTATGATTGAGAGATGGGTCAGACCGCAGGCGGAGCAGCAAATGCAGTGGAATACGCGTGCCAAAACTACAGTGAGCATCCCAGGCAAAGTGTTCCGGAAGACGAATTTCAAATTCAATCTGTACGTGAAGCAGCGTTTTGCTCGAGAATACATTCTTCATTTCACTGGCTTGAAGCCGGCAGACTTGACCGACGAAACCCTCAACAATTACATGGCGATGTACCATAATCGTATGATGACTAAAACGGATGATCGCCTCCCCAATCCGAAAGAATGGGTTACCCAACGGATCGTAGATCAAACATCAGAGGACGAGATCAAAGCTCGATCGAAGGAGCTTCTGAATGATGAAATTGTGAGTAATCCAATGGTAGGCGGGAGTCCCCGCGCCATGGTCACAAAGCTCGTCTATGACCTTCTCCGTTCGCATGCGCGCGAGATCCGGACCGTTTGCAATATCGGTGCGTTGGTCGATACTCAGTGCTCGTATCTGGCGCCGCGTTTTCCGAACATCGAATTTACATCCGTGGATCGTTATACGGACTTGGCCAGGATGAACAGTTTCCTGCCTCAGAGTCCGAATTGGAAATTCAAGACCGGATACGCGCTCGAACTATTAGAAACTGAATCGCTCGCCGCCGATTTATTTTTCATGACCTCGACAAGCGTATGCTTTTCTCCACGAGAGCTTAATGCTTACATCGAGCAGTTCCCTAAATCGTGTCGCTTTGTCGTTTTCAACGAGCCCTGGTGGCCCTCGCTGATATCACTGAATTTCTTCAAGGTACCGCGACCCGAGGAAATCCGACCTGGCCATGCGCTCATCGGCCTCCACTATTTCAATTTCCAGAGCAATTACATCTATGCTCTAGAAAAGTATGGCTTCGATGTGCTGACCTCTCGCATTGTGCGCACTGCTGGGGGTCCGCTATGGTACACGCTTCAGATTATTGCTGAGCGCGCTTCGCGCAAGTCGGCAACAACTTTCGAATGATTGCCAGACAGTGGGTCAATGCTTTACATATCCCTCGGATCGATCACGGGTCGATTTCCCGAATACGACATCTGAAGTGGCCCCGGTTGTCTGAACAGAATTTCCGCCTCGATAAGTGGAGTGCCTGCCGAAGTTAGGCTGCCAAGCGGAGTGGCAGCGGGGTGAAGTAGGCTTGATCCGGTGTCGTGCCGTCAAGGCTCGAATGTGGGCGCCGGCCATTATAGAAGTCGAGGTAACGGCCGATCGAAGCACGGGCCTCGCTGACGCTGTCGTAGGCCTGCAGATACACCTCCTCATATTTGACGGTGCGCCACAGCCGTTCGACGAAGACGTTGTCGCGCCAAGCGCCCTTGCCGTCCATGCTGATCGCAATGCCGTTGTCGGCGAGCACGCCGGTGAAGGCCTCGCCCGTGAACTGCGAGCCCTGGTCCGTATTGAAGATCTCCGGCTTGCCGTGACGAGCCAAAGCATCCTCCAGCGTCTCGACGCAGAATGCCGCCTCCATCGTGATCGATACCCGCCACGACAGCACGCGACGGCTGAACCAATCGAGCACGACGGCCAGATACACGAAGCCACGTGCCATCGGAATGTAGGTGATGTCCATCGCCCACACCTGGTTCGGTCGCGTAATCTCCATCCCGCGCAGCAGATACGGGTAGATCTTGTGGCCGGGCTCCGGCTTCGTGGTGCGCGGACGGCGGTAGAGCGCTTCTATCCCCATCCGCCGCATCAGCGTTTTGACATGCCGACGGCCGATCTTGCACCCCTCGGCAACCAGCAGGCCTCGCAACATCCGCGAGCCGGCGAAGGGAAACTCCAGATGCAGCCGGTCGAGACGTCGCATAACTTCCAGATCGGTCGCCGACACCGGCCGCGGCAGGTAGTAGACACTGCCACGGCTGATGCGCAGGACCTTCGCCTGCTTTGTGATCGGCAGATCGTGCGCACGGTCAATCATCGCTTTGCGCTCAGCAATCCCGCCTTGGTGAGCGCTCCCCCTAAAAAATCGTTTTCCAGCGTCAGCTCGCCGATCTTCGCGTGCAAGGACTTCACGTCCACGGTCGGTTGCGCCGCTCCCTTGCCGCCACCGGGACCAAAAACATCGGCAGCTCCGCCTTCGAGCTGGGCTTTCCACGATGTGATCTGATTGGGATGGATGTCGAACTGCTCCGCAAGCTGAGCCAGTGTTCGATCGCCCTTGATGGCGGCCAGCGCCACCTTCGCCTTGAAGGCCGGTGTGTGGTTCCGGCGCGGTCGTCTGGTCATTGTCTCTCCTGATTCGCGGGCCACAGCGTGCCCGCTGTCAGGCAGAAACTCCACTTATCGTCCTGTACAGATTTCCGAGACCAGCTCTATCTTGCAGACCTATTCTCCGCCCGAAACGATGCTGCAAACTGCAAACTGACATTGCCTGCATCGCAAAATCGAGACGCAGCTGGTGGTTCGCCGCGCCCGAGATCGGCGAGGAAATCGTCTGCAAGTTGCAGGTGCGGCTGTGCTCACGCGGCGGCGGCGCGCACAGAGGGATCGTGTCCCCTTGGCGTGGTGTAATACCGTATCTCTGAAATCATGACTTTTTGGCGCTTCCCGAATTGAGGCGAACCAGATTCAACATGGCGAACGAAGGAGGTTCGTCATGTCGTGCCGGGCGACAATCAGGATGAGAGGCGAGCGACAATCAGGATGAGAATGGCGCCGGGGGTAGGCTGAGGGAGGGAGGGCGTAGCCCGATCGAAGTCAGGCTACCCCCGGCGGGCGCGTTTTCCCCAGGGGACAGACAGTGTCGTCTGGCGGTCGGAGCGGTTAGGCGCAGCATTCTGATTCTTCCTCACGAGAAGGATCAGCAGCTTGCCTGGCCGACATATCACCGACTGCCAGACGAGGTTGTACATGAAGTCCCGTCAGACCAACGTCCCCACGCTCGCCGCTGCGAAGGCCGGGTTCAGCACCGCCACCGCCTATCGGATCGAAGCTGATCCCCGGCTACCGTCGCAGAAAAAAAAGCCCCGCGGGCGCCGTCGCCCCGACCCGCTCGCGGGGGTGTGGGACAGCGAGATCGTGCCGATGCTGGAAGCCGCGCCCGGCATCCGTGCGGTGGCCATCTTCGAAGAGATTTGGCGTCGGCACCCCGAGATCGTCACAGGGGTGCGCCGGACCTTGGAGCGCCGCATTGGCAAATGGCGGGCTCTCTACGGCCCCAGCCGGGATGTGATCTTCCGCCAGGAGCACCCGCCGGGGCGGATGGGCCTGTCCGACTTCACCGACATGGGCGGGCTCGGCATCATGATCGCCGGTGCGCGGTTCAATCATCGGCTTTATCACTTCCGACTGGCGTTCTCAGGCTTCGAGCATGCTCATGTCGTGCTCGGCGGCGAGAGCTTCGTGGCGCTCGCGGAAGGTCTGCAGAACGCCCTGTGGGCGCTGGGTGGAGTGCCGGAACAGCACCGCAGCGACAGCCTGTCGGCGGCGTTCTGCAATCTCGATCGTGATGCCCAGGAGGACCTCACCCGGCGCTATGAGGAGCTGTGCGCCCATTACGGCATGATGCCGTCGCGCAACAATCGCGGCGTCGCGCACGAGTTCGAACATCTCACCGCCTACCGTCGCTTCATCGACGAGGTGGTCGGGCGGCGCAACGCAAGGAACCGTAAGCGCATCGAGATCGAGCGAGCTGCGCTCAAGCCACTCCCACTGATTTTTCTTATCCGGGCCCGCAGAGGGGTCGACAGAAGCTATTTTAGCGCCGCGTTGTCGAGCATCAATTCAGCGAGCAGCTTCTTGAGCTTACGGTTCTCTTGGCTTCCGGCACTCCAGCCGCTGTATTTGACCTTCCATTTGCATGGCGTGGCATGTGCCGCCAGACAGCCCGTCTATCGACCGCCGAATGCAAGGTCAAGGTGCAACGGATCAATTGGGCCGCCGGACTGCATTGACGACGCGGGCGGCGACCGTGTACCCCCAATGCCATCCTCTCGGAGGGCCGTGGCGTATGAAAGCCATTCTGCAGAATCCAAGACCGGGAAAATGCAACTCACGCACCTTGCGCCTGCGCTGCAACCGGGCCGCTTCATCGTGCGTGGTCTCGCCTGGCCGGTCAGCGCCGGGATGAAAAAGGTGATGATCAAACGCTCTAGGGTGGGCCCGCTCCAGAACACGCGAGCCCGGCCGGAACTCGTCCGTGAGTTCCTCATCAACAACGCGGACCGGGAGGGAGTGCCCCAGACCCTGCGCATTCTGAGCCCGCCGCCGCTCGGCTATTTGCACGCTGGCATCACCGAGGCCTTGTGGGGGATGCGCGTCGCCAGCGCATAACAATCATGTGCGGCATTGTGGGCTTCGCGGGGTTCTTCGAGCCAGGCTTGCTCCGGCGGATGTGCAATGCAATCGCTCACCGTGGTCCCGACGGTGAAGGACTAGCGGAATTGCCGGACCACCACATGGCGATCGGGATGCGACGGCTTGCGATCATCGATCTCGTGACAGGTGATCAACCATTCGTCACCCCAGATGGTCAAGTCACTTTGGTGTTCAATGGGGAGATTTATAACTTTCGCGAATTGCGCGATGAGCTTCGTACAAAAGGTCATAATTTTCGAACTCGATCCGATACTGAAGTTGTGTTGGCGGCTTACCTTGAATGGGATACGGCAGCTTGGTCACGATTACATGGAATGTTCGCAATTGCCATCATCGACCGCCGACACAATCCTCCCAAACTGTTAATCGTGCGCGATCGAGTCGGCATGAAACCGCTGTATTACCTCGAACGAGAGGGGCGGCTCATATTCAGCTCCGAGATCAAGGGACTTTTCGCCTGGTCCGGCGCTCCGCGCGACATAAGGCTTGACGCAATACGCGATTATCTCGCGCTCCGTTACGTCCCCGGTCCTGGCACATTGTTTCACGGAGTACAGAAGCTGCTCCCTGGGCATATGGCGGCCTACCAAGACTCTCGCGTCGCGGTCACACAATGGTGGGCACCTCCTGTCGCGGCAGCCGAACATGGCATGAGCGCTGAGGTAGCGGCACGACAATTCGGTGACGCTTTACGCATGGCAGTACGACGCCATCTCGTCAGTGATGTACCAGTTGGCGCATTCCTTTCCGGCGGTGTGGACTCCAACATTATCGTCGCCTTGATGACCGAAATAGC
Source organism: uncultured Alphaproteobacteria bacterium (assembly GCA_963758945.1). GTDB lineage: Bacteria > Pseudomonadota > Alphaproteobacteria > Rhizobiales > Xanthobacteraceae > VAZQ01. The sequence continues at coordinate 292,245 of CAVWXY010000011.1, forward strand.
CTCAGGGCCCGTGCATACTTTTTCTATTGGCTTTCCTGACTTTCCGACCGACGAACTCGACCGCGCTGCGCTAACTGCACGCATTTTTGAAACTGATCATACGGCGATCGAATGTACCGCAAGCGACATGGCTGCGTTGCCGAACATTGTATGGTCGCTCGACGAACCCGTAGGTGATCCAATCGTCGTGCCGCTATATGTCCTTGCTCGTGAGGCAAGCAAGAAGGTGAAGGTCGTTCTCTCTGGCGAGGGCGCAGACGAAATCTTGGCTGGCTACGTATTTCATCGGAACCTCGTACAGTTGGAACGGCTGCAGCGTTTGTTGCCTCCTCGAGCTTGGTGTGTATTGGGTCGACTTCTTCAGGCGACGCCTGTGTCACTTCTTGATCGTCTATTCGATTACCCGGGGCGGCTCGGTACCGAGGGTAGGCAAAAAGTCGCCACGTTAATAAACGAAGTTCATGATCAGGATCTCCTATCTCTTTACAGGACGAGTATCTCGCTTTTTGATCCTGTCGACATCAAGAGCGCGGCGGTTGAGCCTAGATTACGCCAAGAAGCTTGCCGCCGTTTAGCAAACGACACCCCCTGGCCTACCCGCGGAACGCCATTGGAAGTCTTGGTTCAACAACAATTCCGCGATTGGCTTCCAGATCTAATTCTTTGCAAATTTGACAAGTTGACGATGGCTCACTCCATCGAGGGTCGCGTCCCATTTATGGATGATGAAGTAATCGATGTGGCTTCGCGTATTCCTCCGGAACGCAAGTTGACGCCCAGTACCAACAAGAAGCCGCTGCGCGATTTTGCAAGCACTCTGCTTCCTGCGGAGATTGCCGGCGCGGCGAAGGCAGCCTTTTATATACCAATTGAGTTGTATATTCGATCGCCGCAGATGACGGATCTTGTTCGTTGGGCTCTGGACCCCGACCGTATGGCTAGACGCGGCTTGTTCAATCGTAAGTGGGCAGACTGCATGGTGAAGAACACCATAGATGGTGGATTTCTTCCACTTAAGCGGCTTTTTTCGATTATCATGTTAGAGCTTTGGTTTGAAAAATTCTGTCCCGAAGCGAGCTGGTCGTGATTACTTCTGGAGCGACAAAATCGGAGATAAGGGCTTTTTGGGAGAGCAACCCACTATTCTTCGGTGAGGTGTCGGTCGATCCGTTCAGTCTCGACTTCCTCACACTTCACGAGAGGGTCTATAGAGAGGACGTTTTTGCCGGCAAAGGATTTCCGCCGCGGTTCTTCCCATTCCCGCCAAGCGCGCACGTGCTCGACATAGGCTGCGGCCCCGGGATCTGGTCGCGTGAACTGTCGCGGCGTGGTTATACGACAACCGCGATCGATCTTACGATGATGGCGGCTGCAATCACGCGTCGCAGTCTGGAGTTGACTGGCCTCGCGGCGAATGTGATCCAGGGCGATGCCGAGCACCTGCCGTTTACAGATGCAAGCTTCGACGGAGTCGTGTCGCATGGAGTCATCCATCATACCCCGGATTCTGCGGCCTGTGTGCGCGAAATGGCACGGATCCTTCGACCGCAAGGAATCGCCGTCGTCAGTGTCTATTATCGAACCCTAATACTTCGTTCGAGGTTGCTTTCGCGACTCGCCGGATTTGTGCTCGGAGGCTGGGTGAAGCTTCCGGGACGCTATCGCAATGATCTGCTCCGATCAGGCGACGCCGATGAGATCGTGAGGCGGTACGACGGGGCTGAAAATCCGCTTGGAAGGGCTTTTACCAGATCCCAGTTGACCGCCATGTTCGAGGAGTTTGGCCTGCACGTAACTCACACCGAGCGCTATTATTTCCCACGGCGTGCATTCGGTCGTGTTGGATCGGCGCTCTCCGCAATTCATCCGTTTCTCGCCAAGCGATTAGGGCTAATGGTCACCGTAGTTGCTCAAAAGGGGCGCTGAGATGCTGCAGAAGACCGCGCTAGTGATTCTGGTCGGCTTCATGATGGTTTCGGGGCAGGCATTGCTTTCCGTCTATACCCGCGCACTACATATCCCATTGCGTTTTCCCGACGCTATTATTGATACCTTACGAAGCCCGTATTTTTACTGCCTCTTTGTGTTCTATACTGTCGGCCTGGTAGGCTACGCTTATTTACTGCGCCACTTCCCGCTTGCCGAAATCAATATCACGCTAATGGTAACAATGATCTCGATGACGCTAGGGTACACTTGGCTGCTGGGGCAGCCAATGACTGCAACACAATGGATCGGCGCAGTTCTTGCGACGGCCGGATTGATCGCCCTTCAAAGTCGCTAGGTGTTCATGTGGCGCCGCATTTGCCCAACAGTTATGAAACCCGCAGCCCCAAGCTGACTGACCCGCGACTCGTTCACCAAACGGCCTTCTGCCGCGATCGGAGCCTCTTGCATCTACCAAATCAAGCAGACTTCGCGCTCCTTGCCGAGCCCCGGCGGCGCATCTCTTCGGCAAGAGTTCCTGACGAGGGGGGTCCGCGCCGTCGAGCCACCTTCCGGCGGGCTAAGCCGCATTTCGCCGAGCCGCGCGAGCAAGACGCGATGGCCGAACGGCGTCCTGCCGGAGCTGGGCGGCCCCAGAGCTGGCTGGAAAAAGGCCAGCGGCCTGGTCCGAGGATGGGGGGCGGTTTAGACCATTTGCCTCCACAGGATTGGCCGGCCTGAAGAGATGAGGCACCCGATCTGGCGGAACTCACCCATAACAAGTGGTATGATTTTTGCCCGGTCTCAAGTATTGAATGCCGCCCGGTGCCGGGTTTTTCCAGGCGTGCAAGGAGCATGATGTGATCTGGTCGAGGGACGACAACATGTGGCGGACTTCGAATGCCGTGCTTTGCTGTGGTAGGGGTGGGCTCTTGCGCGGCCGTCCACGCGGGCTGCCGACGGGCTGGCATCGCGCCGCGGCTGCTGCGCCAGGAGCATGCTGATGGACCAGCTCTCAAACATCGACGAAGCGCTGCTCCAACGGATCGAACGCGGGCAGGCACTGGTCGGCATCATCGGTATGGGTTACGTCGGCCTGCCACTCATGCTTGCGGCCACCGAGCGTAATTTTCATGTTATCGGTTTCGACACTGACGTCTCGAAGATCAATGGGCTCAACAACGGCAGAAGTCCGCTCAAACACATTCTGGACACCGCGATTATGGTTGTTCGCGCCAAACGATTGTTTGAGGCGACCGCCGATTTTTCGCGCCTCAAAGAGTGCGATGTCATCGTGATTTGCGTGCCGACGCCACTCGGCCGCCATCACGAGCCCGACCTTTCTTTCGTCGTTGAGACGGCGAAAACTATCGCAGGGAGACTCCGGCGCGGTCAGCTTGTCGTCCTCGAGTTCGACCACCTTTCCCGGCACGACCACCGAAATCCTGCAGCCACTTCTCGAAGCCAGCGGTCTAAGTTCCGGAAGGGACTTCTTCCTGGCGTTCTCACCGGAGCGAGAGGACCCCGGTAACGACAACTTCACTACCAGCCGTATCCCCAAAGTGGTCGGCGGCAACGGAAAGGCTGCGCTGATGCTCGCATCGGCATTCTACCGGCGGATCGTCGAGCAGGTGGTCGAAGTCTCCTCCACCGAAACTGCCGAAGCGGTGAAGATCACCGAGAACGTCTTCCGAGCTGTCAATATCGCGCTGGTCAACGAACTCAAGCTCGTCTTTTCTCGCATGGGCATCGATGTTTTCGAGGTGATCGACGCCGCAAAGACCAAGCCGTTCGGCTATATGGCCTTCTATCCCGGTCCAGGCCTCGGGGGCCACTGCATTCCGATCGATCCGTTCTATCTCACGTGGAAGGCGAGCGAATACGGTGTCAAGACGCGCTTTATCGAACTTGCGGGCGAGATTAACTCGTCCATGCCTCACATCGTAGTGGGACGAATATCGGAAGTGCTCGATGTACAGAAGGGACTCGGCCTATCGCAAGCGCAGGTGCTGATTGTCGGCGTCGCCTACAAAAAGAACGTGGACGACATGCGCGAAAGTCCTGCGCTCGAGATCATCGATCTTTTGCGCGCGCGCGGCACCACGGTCGACTACCACGATCCGCATATTCCGATTATTCCGGCCACACGGCGACACGGGGATCTCGCCGGTATGAACTCCGTTCCGCTGAATCGGAGGACGGTCGCAGGTTATGACGCCGTCGTCATCGTCACGGATCATTTCGCGATCGACTGGCAGATGCTGGTTGACGCTGCGCAACTCGTGATAGATACGCGCAACGCAACAGCCAAGGTAAAGGGGCGCGAGGGAAAAGTTTTCGCCGCGTAAACGGGCGGGTGTTGCGGGGCACGGATCACATTGCCTAAGCGGCACCCATGGTTGCTGGAGGCTCCCAGACACATGGTTTCGGGCTTGTCCCCGGAAGCCCAACCACACCCGATCTTGCCATTGCCTTCGCAATTTCCGTTTCATACGCTAGCAGGCATTGTAGAGGAACAATAGCATGAACGACCAGTACTTCGGCTCCCATGAGCACCTTGGGCGGAAGGAGGCCCTGCAGGCCTCGTCAGATCGCGGGTTCGGGTACGTATTTGCCGGCTTCTCGGTGCTCGTCGCGGCCTTGTCGCTCTACCAAGGCGGCACGCACTGGCCTTATTGGCTCGCAGCGGCAGTCGTGTTCGCGCTCGCGGCCTTTCTGCGGCCGGGCCTGTTGGCCCCACTCAACCGGATGTGGACCAAGCTGGGCTTAATCCTTTTCGCGGTCGTGAGCCCCGTCGTTTTGGCGATCGTGTATTATGCCTGTATAACGCCGATCGGCTGGCTCATGCGAACTCACGGGAAAAGATCCGTTGCGGCTTCGCTTCGAGCCGGAGTCCGAGAGCTACTGGGTATCGCGACAGCCTCCAGGCCCGACCCCCGACAGCTTCATGAACCAATTCTGAGCGGCGCCATGGTATCGTTTCTCCGTGAATTCTGGGCGTTCTTGCGGGCGCGCAAGAAATATTGGCTATTGCCGGTGTTCATCCTTATGGCCATGTTTGGCGGACTTATCGTGCTGTCGAAGGGTACAGCGATAGCGCCGTTCATCTACACCTTGTTCTGAGAGCGCTCATGCGAGTCTTAGGAATTTCCGCGTTTTATCACGACAGTGCGGCCGCGTTGATCGTCGATGGCCGCATCGTGTCCGCCGCGCAGGAGGAACGTTTCACACGGAAGAGGTTCGATGCCAGTTATCCCCGGCTCGCCATTGAGTATTGCCTCAAGGCCGGCGGCGTGAGGCTCGCGGATGTCGACTACGTCGCCTTCTATGACAAGCCCTTTCTGAAGTTCGAGCGCCTACTCGAAACCTATCTCGTCTTCAGCCCGCAAGGGTTTACCTCATTCCGGATGGCGCTGCCGTTGTGGCTGCGCGAGAAGCTCTTCCTCAAATCGCTGCTTGCAAACGAACTCAAGGCGATCGAACCGAATTTCGACTGGGACAAGCGCCTTACATTCTCCGAGCATCACCTAAGTCACGCGGCTTCGGCGTTTTATCCCTCGCCTTTTCAGCGAGCCGCGGTTCTTACGATGGACGGCGTTGGCGAATGGGTAACGACGTCCGCCGCGCTGGGGAACGGCCACAAGCTCGAGATCCAGAAGGAAATCAACTTTCCTCATAGTCTCGGCCTGCTCTATGCCGCGTTCACATACTACACGGGGTTCAAGGTCAATTCCGGGGAATACAAGCTTATGGGGCTCGCCCCCTACGGGACGCCGAAATACGCCCAGCTCATCTACGACTACCTAATCGACCTGAAGCCCGACGGCTCGTTTCGCCTCAACCTCGACTACTTCAACTACTGCACCGGCCTTACGATGACGAACGAGCGCTTCCACGCGTTGTTCGGCGGGCCGCCGCGCAAGCCGGAGTTGCGGCTCGAGCAACGCCACATGGACGTCGCGTCGTCGATCCAAACCGTGCTCGAGGAGGCGGTTCTGCGCCTCACATGCAGTCTCGCCGGGGAGACCGGCGAAAAGAACCTGTGCCTTGCCGGCGGCGTGGCGCTCAACTGTGTTGCAAATGGCAAGGTGCTGCGCGCTGGCAAGTTCGAGAACATGTGGGTGCAGCCGGCGGCTGGAGATTGCGGCGGAGCGCTGGGCGCGGCGCTGACCATCTATCACCTTTATGCCGACCGGCCGCGCACGGTCCCCAATACACCGGATGGCATGGTGGGCTCCTATCTCGGCCCTGAATTCGGCGATGGCGAAATGCAGAAGCGGCTCAAGGCAGCTGGCGCGCGCTACACCGCGCTGCCGCGCGATCAGTTGCTCGACCGGACGGCGCAGGCGCTCGCCGAGGGCAAGGCAGTGGGCTGGTTCCAAGGGCGGATGGAGTTCGGTCCGCGCGCGCTCGGCAATCGCTCGATCCTTGGCGATCCGCGCGACCCGCAAATGCAGAAGAAGCTCAATCTAAAGGTGAAGTACCGCGAGAGCTTTCGTCCATTTGCACCGTCGGTCCTGCGCGAGCACGTCTCGGAGTGGTTCGACATCAATGTCGACAGTCCCTACATGCTCATGGTCGCCCCTGTCCTCGAGGGCCATCGCCGCGAAATGACGAGGGAGGAGCAAAATCTGTTCGGGATCGACAAGCTCAACGTGTCGCGGTCTAGCATCCCGGCCGTAACGCACGTGGATTATTCTGCCCGCGTGCAGACAGTACATCGCGAGACCAACCCGCTCTATCACGATCTCATCAGCCGCTTTCACGGGTTGACCGGGTGTCCCGTGCTGGTCAACACCAGCTTTAACGTGCGCAGCGAGCCGATCGTATGCACCCCCGAGGATGCCTTCCGCTGCTTCATGGGCTCGGACATCGACGTACTGGCGGCCGGCAACTGCTATCTCGTCAAGGAGGAGCAGGACCCGGCGTTGAAGCAGAATTACAAGGAGGGGTTCGAGCCGGATTGACGGTTTCGCAATCCACGCCACGCACGGACGTTTGCACCGTCCCAATGTGCCTTGCAAAATACCACCGGCGATTGATGCTGCACAACTCTGATAGATACGCGCAATTCTCGCGACGTGACCGCAGGTGTTACCTAAACTTAGCTACGGATGTATAGCTCGTGTCAACACAGGATCTGTCGTTGCTTGACGCAGGGCGCGGCGGGGACGCACTTCAGCCACCGTCTTTGCTAAGAGCGTAAGAATCCGTTCCGAACAGCGACCGTCGAGCAAGCCCCACCGCGGCGCCTCGGCTCCCTGCCTCTGGCGTAGCTCGGCGAGCGCACCGGGGTCGCCCGTCAGACGCTGCACGAGTGCGCGAAACTCGCTCTGTTCTTCAGTCGCAGCAACGCCGCCGACGCCCACGAAATCGGTGTAGCGGTAGCGATAGACGTCGTAATTGATCACCGGCTTGCCAGACGCAATGGCCCACCGGATGGTCGAGGAAACGCAAGCGACATAGAGATCAGCTAAAGGTATTAGATCGGCCGTCCGCCGCGAAGCGATGCGCACGTTTGTCGATTCGATGTGGCGCATGCTCTGGACCTTGACTGAAGGATGCAGTGCCGCCACTACGTTGAACGCATCCTGATTGGCGAGAGTGTCGATCCAGAATTTTACGAGAGCATCGTATTGCTGGAAGTCGCATTGCGGCCGTCCGCCGGTGACATAGAGGAAATCCGGCGGCAACGCGGTCAGCAGCATGGGACGCCCCGCCGGAAGGCCGAGCTCGGCGTACAGTTCGTGCCGCAGGCGCGCGGCATCCTTGCGGATGGCTGCCATCGCATCATCCGATGGTGAGCCAGTCAGCGTCATACTCTCTCGTGGCAGTCCGGCAGCGGCGGCATAGTCGATCATGGCATTGCTTTCAGCGGCGATCGCGTCGGCGAAGCCGCTGTTGAAGGCCCAAGGCTGAGGCGGCGCGATATTCAGCGCTTCCATGGCGAGCGCACGCGCAGGTGGGCAGCGTAATAGGTCTAGACCGTTATGCCGGATCGCCCACTGCGGAAACAACGACGACATGACTTTCGCCGGTGCGCTTGTAACATAGTATCGGGGATCACCGGCATAGACCTCCGCTTCTTCGAGCCCGTTGGACATAGTGGAAGGAACGAGCACCGCAGGCACGCCTTCGCGGTGCGCGCCCTCGATCAGGCCTGCGGTGGTGTAGCCGGGATTGTTGCCGCCCAGCACGATGACATCGGGACGGTTCGCCCATATCAGTTCGCGAGCATTTCCAATTGCGCCGGTCAGTTCCGTGACTGCGGCACGGAAATCAGCGGCGGATTTTGGATCATGGCGACAGAGCCAAGATCGCACCGCCCGCGCGCGCTGCGTGTCGGCGAACGTCGAGAGCGGTTCTGCAACCGGCAGTCGGATGGCTTCCGAGGCGGCCTTGGGCAGGCTGCGCTGGCATTCGAGTATGCAGACGATGCCGTCTTGAGCGAGGCTGCGGGCGATCTCGTGCATCGTCCAGTGGCCGAAATCGACGACGTAGAACAGAACTTCGTGACCCGGCGCGCGGTGAATGAATCGACCAAGGAGCGACAGCTCGGTAAACCAGGTGGGGCTGTGGACGAAAATTAGAACCTTCACGGTGCCCCTCGCGGTACGCTCATTGAAAAGCGTGTCGAATCCGTCACATGCTAGTAGATTAGCGGATAGCGCGCGATTTGTCCCGTTCTTTCGGAGTTGCTATAGAACTGCTTTGGGCCGGAACGTGCCCGCGATGAAATGGCGACTATACTTGACTGAATATTTTAGGCGTGGTTGGAGATGTTGCTCACAACTGAGAACTCGCGCGGCTCAATCAAAATGTATAGTTGCCAATGAGACGACTGTTGAATGAAATCTTGCGTCGGATGGGATTTCAGGTCACACGCGCGACATTCCTCGACCAGCTCATAGCCCAGCGAGACGAGGCGCATGAACTGCGTGAGATGATTGCGAGAATGCACGCGGGCTCCGCGCCCGACCAGGTCGAGCCCACGGATCACCTCACATCCAGAATTGCTTCGCTCGCCACGTCGGTTGTGTCGCATGAGCTCGCAGGACTCTGGGAATCCTACAGCGCGTTGCGTACCGCCGATGGCCGCGAGCGCGTGAGTCGCGCGCTCATGCAGGCTGTCACTGCGCACCCCCAGTCAGCTTTTGTCGGCGATACCGGCAATATGGATGCGCCCCAAACGCATGAGCTTGGCCGCCAACTTCACGCCGCCGCGGTCTTTGCGTTGGGGCGGCTGGATGAGGCAGAAGCGGGACTGAAAGCACTCTGCAACGATATCCCAACAGCGTTCAATTTTTTGTGCCATGCGCGCACGCTGACCGCCAAAGGCGACGAGCGGGGACCATTTTTCGTTCTGGCTGACGGCATGGACCGTTTTCCTACTCACGTAGCGCTGACGCTGGAGTTTGCCACTCTGTTTCAACGGATCGAGGCCACTGAGGCGGCAAATTCGCTGCTGGATTCGATTAAACACATTTTTGTGGATGACCGCTATGCTCTGGCGCCACGGCAGCATGAGATTGACCAAGCCATCGATAGCGGAGTCACTGCTCCGGCCGGAGAACACGATTCAGGTTCGTCGACTGCCGACATGGACACGTGGCAAGGTTTGTATCAGCGATTGTCCACCTTTACTGAATTTCAGGACGCGCATGCTGCGCTTGCAACTGCGTTTCAGCATGAATTCGCTGAGCTGCTGAACGGACCCGCCTCCAAAACGACAGCTGTGATAGAATTTGGTACCCTCTGCGGCCGTGCGCTTGCCGGCATGGCAGCGCAATTTCCGCACGTGCACTTCATCGGGGTCGCGTCGTCGCCGAGAATCAAAGAATTTAACGACAGCAGCTTTCATGCGAGCAATCTAACCTTCACTGCCGACGATATCATGAATGTTCTGGCAAGGAACAATCTCGGCACGCGGCCGCTCCTGTTTCACGGCGACGCGGCGAGGCATTGCTATCCGGCAATGCTCGCGGGCCTCTACGCGCGATGCTGTGAGCTTGGAATGCGCCATCTTCTGATCAGCGAAGAGCTGGATTTCGACCGGATTGACCTTCGCTTCCATGAGCCCGGCAAGTTTCCACGCGCTACCCGTATTGGCGGCAACGGAGGCTTCCTGCATGACTTCAAGGCACTGCTTGAGGGAAGTGGATACCGCATTGCGGCGAAGCATCCGGTAGTTCCAGTCCTCATCCCGGACCGGTCAACATTTGCAGCGGATCATCGCCTGCTGCACGCAGTGCTGGACGATAACGTATGACGCTGGGACGGCGGCCACGACCGGGTCTGGTTCTCATTGGCCGCCCCCCCGGTTAACTCGCCGCAGCTCGCTCCGCAGCCGCCAGAGTTCCGTTTGCACGGCAGTATTTTGCTGGGTCAGGAGCCCGATCAGCAGCACGATCAATGCGATCACCAAAAGAGCCAGACCGGTGAGCAGGTAGAATGCCGAAGGCTGCGATGTGAGCAGGCTGTATACAGCAGCGGTGAGGAAAACCAACGCGGGCAGGCACAATGCGACGGCAATTGCCACGATGTAGCGGATCGGCGCCGCAAACGCGCTGAACAGCAAGTGCGTGCGCATCAGCTTGCGAACACGGCTCGATGACGCGCGTCTTGCTGCACCCGGCTTCGCCAGTTTGTCGTGCTGCCAAGTTAGGATCGCAGGCACTTCCCGGATAGTGAAATCAAACGCAAGCGCCTTCCGAGCAACTTCGAGATGAAACTCCTTCTCGTCCTGATCGAGGGGCAGCTCGAGGAACTTCTTCCGCCGGTAGCCGCGAGTCATTCCAGTGTACATAGTCAGCTTTGGAGTGACCGCAGCACGTAGGACCAGGTTGCCCAGGCGACTGATCAGCACCCTCATCGGATCAACATTAACGTACTTTCCGCCGGGCAGATTGGGCGACGCAATCACCATCTCCGTATTCGGATGCTCGTCAAAGACTCGCACGATGCGCTGGACGATATCGTCGCCCCAAGAGCAGTCGATTTCGGTGGTGACCACAATGTCCCCACGTGCAGCCTCGATGCCCGTGCGCAACGCATAACCACGGCCCCGATTGTTGGGGTAGCCGATGACGCGCAAATGCGGGTTTTCCGCTTCGAGCGCATGAGCGATAGTAAGCGAATTGTCCAGCGAACCGTCGTTGACGATGATCAGTTCCCATGACCGGTCCAGCACCGCGAGATTCGCAAGCATCCGCCGCACCGATGCTTCCATGATCGTGGCCTCGTTGTAGAACGGGCAGACGACGGAGATCATTCTTGCCTCACTCGAATGACCAAGCCTGCGACCGCTTGAACAGCTCCCGCGCAGTGAGCTGCACAGCACCTTCGTCGAGCGCGCCGGGCTCGACGAGCGAAAGCTCCTGCTCCTGAAAATAGCGCGAGGAGCCCATGTGGATAGTGGCGAATTTGTCGCCGGCCGCAAGGGTCTCGATCACGAATCCCGATGAATTCGACAGCGCATCCTCCACCGTGACCCTGGCGGGGTCTAGAGTGAGCGTCCGCCGCAGCGCGATCGTTACCACGCGACGCCGGCGCACCAGCGCCTCGACAAGGATGCGCTTGATGTAGTCGGCCATGGTCTGAATGCGCCCCACTGTCAGCGAGAATAACCGAAACGCCGAGAACAGCCATGGCGACATAACCCGCTGGTTGACCTGCACGAATTCGGCCTCGAGCTCGATCCTGTGTCCGTTCTTGCGGTAGCGTGCCGGGCGCGCAAGGCTCTGGCTGCTAACGACGCGCTTGTCGCCGAGCCGTGCCCAGTAACCACAGTCGCTCGCGGCCAACCGGCCGGCGCGGCGGTCGTAGAGTTTGACGACGCCGCCTTTCGAAAGCCCGATAACCGCATAGTAGCTCGGGGTCACGCGCACCAGCAGTCCAGCATCGGGAAAATGCCATTCGCCCTCCTGCTCACAAGGCAGCGGCAGGAGCGCCTGTGCCACCCGCGCGTCGGCGCAGGCTGCGTCGGCAAAGAGATAATTGTTCAGCATCGGCAACAGATTGTATCGGTCCATCATGGCCAGACCGGCGGCAGTGGATTCCGCGACTGCAGGCCGCATGAAGCGCGAGATCGCTGCAGCGTCCGCGCAAACTGGCGCGAGCATCTCGAAGCCAGCGGGAAAATAGAACTCAGTATTGCGTGAGCCGTATTCGCCGCCAAGCGTGCCATTTGGATGGATGAAGTGCTTCAGGAAGGCCGCCGAACGCGCGAGGCTATCGAGGAGGACCGCGTTGTTCGTAAGCTGCCAGATGCGTGCCAGATAGAACGTCGCGTGGGTCTGGTAGCCCGGATCGGCACCGCCATATTCGTCGTACCAGCCTTCCGGAGACTGGCCGCCATAGATGCGGTTCAGGAAATAGTCGGCCCGTGCACCATAGCGATGGTCCTCCGTAATCCGTTCGATCACGACGAGTGCAGCGGCGGCGGCGGCGAGATGGTTCGACAATCTGTCGTGGCGCTCATCGTTGTGGCAGAGCCAGTGGCCCGCTCGTACGAAGGTCCTGCGCAGCGCATCGCGTTCCGGCGATGAAAGTTCATCGGCGATCAGGCGAAAAGCCTCACCGACGTAGAAACATGTGAACGCCGTTGCAGCGAGGCTATGCTCGAACGGATAAGCCTCGTCAAACGAGCCGTCACGATGCTGGAGGCTGCGCCAGAACCCCATGCAGGCGCGCGCCCAGGCGAGCGCCTTCGGTTGGGCGCGCAACGGATTTTCGCGCTCTCCGCAATAGAGATGGCCGAGTGCGTACGCCGCCTCTTGGAAACGAGCGCCCGCGAAGTCGGTGAATTTCCATGCCCAGAAAGAACGGTCGAAGCACCCATAGGTGAGTGAGAGCGGCTCGCGGTCACCTGAGGATAGCAGACGAGAAAGCTGGGTGAGCGCAAGATGGAGGTATGAAGATTTCATCCCGTAGGCCGTCGCGTGATCAAGAAAGCAACTTCCATTCTCGGCCCTTCCTCTGAGCACTTTTCGATACCGTTTGTGTATGTTGCGTTGTCTTGCTCCACCATTGGATCCGAATTGAAGAATGCACAGTGGTGGAGCACCAATTTGCCGCTCCTTTGGCTACACCCCGGAATCACAATTAGCTGATACAATGGCATTTTGACATAGGGCACCTCGAAAAATAGGCGCTACTTCTCCAACGGCGCAAAATTGCCGTCAAATGATTCCGTTTCGTTCTCGTTCCAATTCATGGACGTTCACCCTTGAGCAGCGCGCGATCGGTATCGAGACCAATTTTTCGAGGTGCCCAATATAAGGTTGATAGACTTGGAAATTAGTCCGGACATCGGGCACTCATCGACGTGCGGCTGGACTTGGGCGACGGACGTGAAGGATGCACCGGGAAGTGCTTTACCGCCGCGTCCGGCTGGACAGTCGCGGGCATCGGGCCAGTGCCAGGTACTACCTGTATTCGGTATCACCCCCGATCACCTCGGCAAGCGATCGCGCCGAGCGCCCTGCCGCCAACAACCAAATTCCTTTGCTCAGTGGATACGCAGCAGCTACGCTCGAATTCTTTACGTGCTCCGCGCCCAAACTCCGCGAGTAGATTGCAAACCCGACACTACGCGGCCGTGCTTTCAGGAATGGCTTCCGCCCACTCTTTGCGTATTTTATACGTCAAGCGGCGATAATCTGGAGCTCCGCTCTTTAATTCGAGATCGAGCACCTCCTTTTCCTCCAGCTGATCCCACTCGGCCCAGTGCGGGTTGGCATTCTTGAAGGAATTTGCCACCAGCAGATTCAATGCATTCAACAGATCCTTAATTTGCCGGAAATTACGAATACGCTTTAGCTGGCGGAGAAACATCGTGGGGCGTAGGTAGAACTTGCGAAACGCATACTTTTCAAATCGCCTAATGTCGTCGGCGGTCAGCTCGTCAAGCCGCACCAATGGGTCACTCTGTCCATAGAGCTTGAAATCTGTGTGTACAAGACGGCCTTCTTCGAGCGCTTGCTTGAATAGCTGCGTGCCCGGATAAGGCGTGCTAATGCTCAACTGGAAAAAGTCAACGTCAAGCTCGATTGCAAAATTCAAACTCTCGACCATAGTCTCCCAAGTCTCGCCTAGGCTTCCAATGATGAAGCCGGCGCGTACTTCTATATCGTTCCGATGTGCGATTTCCACAACTTGCCGGTATTTATCATGTTCGATCGGTTTGCGTATGATCTTGGCGATTTTTTCACTGCCCGTCTCGATACCCATCATAATCTGATGGCATCCTGCACTTTTTAGCGCGCGCGCCATCTCATCGCTGAAGCAATCACCTCGAGCATAACAAGAAAACGTTATATCCAGATCGCTTTCTCGGATAAGGCGACAGAGTTCAAGAACGCCTCTTTTGTTGACCGTAAACGTATCGTCAAAGAACTGAATCTGTCGGATTCCATATTTTTCCCGCAAGTGTCGTATCTGTTCAAAAACACGCTGCGGTGCGCGCGACCGCAGCACAGTCATTGCGGAATTGCAGAATGTGCATTTTCCCGGGCAGCCGCGCGTCATGATAACGTTTGCGGCAGGCAGATTACGGTAAGAGGTAGCCGAGGGGAAATAACGATCGAAGTTCACCAGATGGTACGCGGGCATCGGATATTTGTCGATCTCCATCATGATTTCTTGGGCCGGCGTATTAATTACTATCGAGTTCGTTTCGTCGCGGAAGCTGACGCCCTTTACATCTTTCCAAGGAGTGCCCTGGACAATCTGCAGCATTGGCTCTTCGCCGTCTCCGCGAACAACAAGGTCAACAGCGGAATTCTGCAGCATCGCTTCCGGGAATAGCTCTGCATGCACACCGCCAACGACAACGGTGCAGTCCGGCACTAACCGCTTGACATCCTTAGCAATTGCATGACTCGAAACCAGCATTGATGACAACACGCAAATGCCGACAAATCTCGGACGAAGGCTATTGAGCTTTGAGCGGAGGTCATCGGGGCTCATGCGCTCGGCGTGAACATCAAGCACACGCACGGAGAAGCCGTTCCTTTCAAGATATGAGGCGATCGAAAGGACACCGAGCGGCGGCAGCGCATTGGTCAAGAAGGCCCGCGCATACAGAATTGTCCAGGGTGGATAAATTAGTACACAATCCACCCTCTCGCCTGAACTGCATTGGTCTTTCAGCATTTTTAGGCTTTCTTTCCAGGGGGTAACGGCAGGGATGTCGGGATTCTTGGTCTACGCGAACGCTTTATTACCTTCGTCTGGGGCCAATGAATTCGGCGCTAGTCCGCTTCGAAGTCTGTGATGTGGCGAAGAACATGATGAGTAGACCGTGACCTTGTACCCGCGTGAAAGCTAATTGCTGGGACTAGCCGAGCGCCGCAATAGCCCGCACCACCCGTCACCAGCACCCTGTCGAAAATTCGTCCCATGGTCACCCCTTCCCTTCACTCTGCAGCGAAGCGAGCGGTCTTGATCTGATAGGCAGCTGCGGCTGCATCGCGATAGAACGCCTGCACGGTCTCGCGCGAATATTCCGCGAGGTCCTTGCCGATGAGATCGAGCTTGCTCAGTAACTCGTTCGGCACCGTGACGATGTCGCACCCGCTCTCCTCGGCGTGGAAGATGTTAAGGAGCTCGCGGGTGCTGGCCCACAGCAGTTGCACCTTCGGCCGGGAACCCAGGATCTGCTTGCAGGCGAGCATCTGCGGGATCGGATCGATACCGGTGTCGGCGATGCGCCCGGCGAACACCGAGACGATCGCCGGCGTCGCCGGATCGAGCGCGTCCGCGACGGCGCGGACCTGGTCGAGCGTGAAGATCGCGGTCACGTTGAGCACCACGCCGTCGGACGACAGCGCGCGCAGCAACTCGCCGGAAGGATGCCCCTTCGTATTGGTGACCGGAATTTTCACGTTCACGTTCGGCCCCCACGCCGCGATGGTGCGCGCCTGCTCGGCCATGCTCGCGAAATCGTCGGCGAACACCTCGAACGAGACCGGCCGGTCCGGGATCGCCGCCAGAACCTTGCGCGCAAACGACTCGTAATCGCCGACGCCGGCCTTTCGCATCAAGGTGGGATTGGTCGTGAAGCCCTTGATCATCGGGTTTCTCGACATCTTCACGATGCCCTCGTAGTCGGCACCGTCGGCGAAAATCCTGACCTTGAGATCGGCGACCCGGCTCATGGCCCCTCCTGCCCAACCCGCGGGTATGGCTTACCATTTCGTCTGCCTGCGCTGCAAGGCCGGGTGGCTGACGAGACAGTGCCAAACCACGGCCTGGAAAGCCTCCGACAGGGGGGTGACCCAACCCGGATTGGCCTGGGGAATCACCATCACCACGTCGCCGTGTTTGGCCGCATAGCCGCTGTCGCGGCCCACGATCCGCCAGATCGATCGCCTTGACGATATTGGTGCTGATATTGCGCTAGGCGTCGCCACCGCCCACCGAATAGACTAGGATGCCGTCCTTGTCGTTGAGACGGCTGGTTCCGAGCCATGCCGCGAAGACCGTCTCCATCCCTCGTCGTTGGTACGGGCCGTGAGCTCCGAGACGTTGTCGACCGGGCTGTAGGTCTCGATCCCGCAGAGCTTGCGAAAGTCGTTGACGGCTTGACTACAATTGGCCGCGCTGCCCCGTACCGCGATCAGGAGCAGGGCTCTATTGAAGTCTCTCCAAATGGCGACTGGCCGCCGTCGACCGCGCGATGATGCAGGCGCGGCCTAAAGCTCCATGTGGTGATGATTGTGTCCGCGACGTCGGGGCCAGGGTATCAGCATCGCCTCGGCACCTCTGAGAACCGCCCGAACGTAGACGATCTTGCGCGGCCGCAGGATTACGCCCACCGCTCGCGCCAAGCCTGCAGCATCAGGACGGTCCATAACTGGTGTTGCCAGTTGCGGCTCCCTTCAATGTGTTCCTGCCAAGCGCGGCGTACCGGCTCGACTCGCACGAACCCGTAGGACGCGAGCCGCGCCGGCATGAGCAGCGATTCGGCCCAGTCCCGCAGGGGACCGCGCAGCCACGAGTCGATGGGCACCCCGAAGCCCATCTTCGGCCGCTCGATCAGGGACTTCGGCACGTAGCGGTCGAGCACCCGCCGCAGCAACCACTTGCTGCGGGCACCGCGCAGCTTGAGCCCGAGCGGCAGGGTCCAGGAGTAGGCCACCACGCGGTGATCGAGCAGCGGCACCCGACCCTCGAGGCCCACCGCCATGGTCGCCCGATCGACCTTGGTCAGAATGTCGTCAGGAAGATAGCTGACCATATCGAGGAACTGCATGCGCGGGACGAGATCGGGGAAATCCTGCGCGATGGTCGGATCCCACAGGGGTCCGCGCGGCTCGCGGCCCGCTGCGGCGACCTCCTCGGGCCGCTCCCATTGGCTCACTAGTCGCCGGTAGATCGCATCCGGCTCGGGATTGTCGAGCAGCGTCGAGATCTTGTGCAGCTTGTCGCCGGGCAGCGCCGGACGCCATCCGGCGGGCACGAACGCGCACAACCGGTTCCAAGTTTGTGGCGTCAGCGCGCGCAAGGCCGAGGCACCGTGCAACGGGCGCGGCACCAGTTTCACCGCACGCGCGAGCCGCTCCGCCCACACATAGCGGTTATAGCCGGCGAACAGCTCGTCGCCTCCGTCGCCCGACAATGCCACCGTGACATGCTTTCGCGTCAATTCGGAGACGAGATAGGTCGGAATCTGCGGACGAATCGGCGAACGGCTCGTCGAACCAGTCCGGAAGCTTCGGAATAACGTCGAGCGCGTGCCGCGGCTCGACGTAGAACTCGGTGTGGTCGGTGCCGAGATGGGCGGCGACCCGTTTGGCGCATTGCGCTTCGTCGTAGCCGCTCTCGTGGAACCCGATAGAAAACGTCTTCACCGGGCGTGCGCTCTGCGCCTGCATCAAGGCGACCACGGTCGAGGAATCGATCCCACCCGACAGGAACGCACCGAGCGGCACGTCGGCAATCATCCGCAAACTGACCGAATCGCGAAGCAGCGAATCCAGCCGCTCGACCGCCTCGTTCGCATCCGGGGCGGGATCATTGCGCCGCTGGCCTGCGGCCGCGATGCTGCGCAAATCCCAGAAACACTTCGGCTTCGATGTTGCGCCCCCGCGCAACGTCACGATGTGGCCGGGGGCAAGCTTTTCGGCTTGGCGATAGATGGTGCGCGGCTGCGCGATGTAGGCGTGCCGCAGATAGCCGACCACCGCATCCTGATCGATGGTCGGCTTCCAGCCGGGGGACGCACGAAACGCCTTGAGCTGCGAGGCGAACAGGACCCGCGCCGGCGACGTCGCATAGTACAGCGGCTTGATGCCGAGGCGGTCGCGCGCCAGCACCAGGCTTCGCGTCTTGCGGTCCCACAGCGCGAAGGCGAACATGCCGATCGTCCGCTCGATCGCGGCTTCGACGCCCCACAATGCGCAGGCTTCGAGCAGCACTTCGGTATCGGAATCGCTGCGCATCGAACGGCCGGCCGCCCGCAGCTCGCGACGGATATCGCGGTAATTGTAGATTTCGCCGTTGAAGGTGATGACGTAACGCCGGTCGGCCGAATGCATCGGCTGCGCGCCGCCGGGACTGAGATCGATGATGGCGAGCCGGCGCTGCCCGAGCGCCACGCCGCCTTCGGGCTCGACCCAGACGTCGCCGGCATCGGGACCGCGATGCCGCACCGTCTCGATCATGGCTTCGCCAATCGAGCGCAGCGTATCCGCCGGCGTTGCCGCCTGCCAATCGACCATGCCGGCGATGCCGCACATCGCATAACTCCGCTCGCGCCGCTCGTTGCCTGCGCGCGTCCGAGAAGCTTGTTGCCGACGTCCGCGCGTTTGTCGAGATCGATTGTCGCCGCGCCCGATCGAAATGCGGCCGGCGGACCTCTGCGTTGCTACCACACGCCCGAACGCCACCCGGTCTCGATATAATGCCACAGCGTGTAATGCGATCACAGCCGGGAGGGCCGATCGATTTGATGGCGGCAACAATCGATGGGGGCCTCGCTGAATGGTATCGTGGACCCGAATCGCGTCACGTGAACCGCAAAGCATGATCGAGCAAGCTATTGGCCGTCTCTTGGTCCTCGGGCCGGCCGCCATTCTCGCCGTTTTCCTCAGCTCGGCACTGCTGGTGCTGCTGCGGCCATGGCTGGCCCGCTATGCAATGGCGCGGCCGAACGCCCGCTCGTCCCACGGCGAGCCGACCCCGCAGGGCGGCGGCATCGCGGTCGTGGCCGCGACGCTCGTGGTCGCCTGGGGCGCGGTCGTCCTGTCGTCCCGGATGCTGCAGGATGACGGCGGCCAATTGTTGGCGCTGACCGCGACAACCGCGCTGTTGGCCGTCGTCGGTGCGATCGATGATGCGCGCTCGCTGCCCGCGGCGACGCGATTGGCGATGCAATGCATTGCCGTCGGCGCGGTGATCGCGACGCTGCCGGAGGACCTGCAAATCCTGCCGCAAGCGCCGTGGTGGATCGAACGTGCGGGACTTTTTCTCGCGGGGGTGTGGCTCGTCAACCTGGTCAATTTCATGGACGGCGTCGACTGGATGACCGTGGCGGAACTCGTGCCGGTGAGCGGCACGCTCGTCCTGCTCGGCTTGGCAGGTGCTTTGGCTCCGTTCCCTTCCCTGGTCGCAGCCGCGCTGCTCGGCGCCCTGCTCGGCTTTGCGCCCTTCAACAAGCCGGTGGCGAAGGTCTTTCTCGGCGACGTCGGCAGCCTGCCGATCGGCTTGTTGCTCGGCTGGCTCTTGCTGCAGCTTGCCGGCCAAGGCCACTTGGCGGCGGCGCTCATCCTGCCGCTCTACTATCTCCTCGATGCGACGATCACGCTTGCCGCCCGCATCGCCCGCGGCGAGCGGTTCTGGCAGGCGCATCGCAGCCATTTCTATCAGCGCGCGACCGACAACGGCTTCAGCGTGCCCGCGATCATCGCCCACGTCGCTCTTGTCAATCTCGCACTGGCCGCGCTCGCGCTCATGAGCGTTGCGGCGCGCAGCACGGTGGTGTCGCTGGTCGCGCTGGCGGCGAGCATCGCCATCGTCGCGTGGCTGCTCCTGACGTTCGCGCGGGCGAGACGCTGAAGGTCAGGCCGCTTCCCCCCGAAGTCCGGCACCGCGTCATGCAGCACGCTGAAGATCACCGAACGCTCCTCGCGAGCGAGCCCCTGCTCCAGCGCCGCAAGCCAGCCCCGCATCGCGTCGAGCGACGGACTGACCGGCTTGGCGGCGACGATGCCTTCGATGCCGATCGGTGCCGTCGGCTCCTCGCGCGCGAACAGGATCTCCTGCAAGCGCTCGCCCGGCCTGATGCCGGTGAAGGCGATCTCGATGTCCCGACCGGGTTCGAGCCCCGAGAGGCGGATCATCCGCTCCGCCAGATCGACGATCTTCACCGGCTGACCCATGTTGAGGACATAGACCGCCACGCCCGCGTGTCCCGGCTCCAGGGCATGGCTCGCCGCCGTAACCACGAGGTCGCAGGCCTCGCGGATGGTCATGAAATAGCGCACCATTTCGGGATGCGTCACCGTCAGCGGCCCGCCGGCCTCGATTTGCGCCTTGAATTTCGGCACCACCGAGCCGTTCGAGGCAAGCACGTTGCCGAAGCGGACCGCGATCAATCGCATGGCCCGCTTGTCGCTCCGCCGCGCGAAATCGTTGTCGAGCGCCTGGCAATACATCTCGGCGAAGCGCTTCGAGGCCCCCAGCACGGATACCGGCTCGATCGCCTTGTCGGTCGAGATCACCACCATGGCGCGGGCGCCCGCGGCGACTGCGGCGTCGGCGACATTGATCGACCCGAAAACGTTGGTCTTGACCCCCTCGCCCCAGTCGCGCTCCAGCAGCGGCACGTGCTTGAGCGCCGCGGCATGGAACACGATGTCGGGCCGAAAGTCGTTCATCAGGCGGAAGATGCGGGTGCGATCGCGCACGTCCGCGAGCCGGCCTTCGATTCGCGCCCTCGAATGCTTGGTCGCGAGCACCTCCAATACGGCGTGCAGCGCCGGCTCCGAGTTCTCGATCACCAGCACCCGCGCCGCCCCGAAGGTCACGATGCGGTCGCAGATTTCCGATCCGATCGACCCGCCGCCCCCGGTCACGATAATCGACTTGTCCTGCACGAAAGCTTCCAGGCGCCGGTAATCGATCTTCACGCCCGGGCGCAGAAGCAGATCCTCGACATTGACCGGCGCAAGCCGCAATGCCTCGCCGCCGTCGTCGAGCGAGGGAAGCCGGCTGGTGGCGAGCCCGAGCCGCCGCGCCCGCATCAGGATCGTTTCCGGTTTCTGCTCCGGCGCAAGCGCGCTCGGCGTGAGCACGAGCCGCGTGACGTTGATGCCGCGATTGCGCAGATCGGCGAAGACGCCCTCGATGTCGTCCGGATCGCCGAGCACGGAGATACCGCGTATCGCTTGGCCGCGATCGGCTGGCGACGGCGACAGGATGCCCACCGGACGAATCTTGGTCACCGCTCCGCTTTCGATCGCGCGCAGGAGGACATCGGCATCGGCGGTGCGGCCGACCACGAGGATCGGCGTCGAATCACCCGCCCTGGCGTGCTGAAGCGTCCGGGTGTAGCGGAAATAGCGGTAGGCGATGCGCGGGCCCGACAGAAACGCGATCTGCAGCAGCCAGTAGAGCGCGAGCGTGATCTTGCCGAAGAAGAACGTGCCGTAGACGTTGGGTGCCAGCAGCACGTAGTCGAGGGCCACCAGCGTCACCGCCAACACGGTCGTGGCGCGCACGATATTGAAGAGGTCGGGCAGCGACGTGAAGCGCCACTTCGCCTTGTACAGGCCGGAAAAGGCGTAGACGAAGGCGGAATAGACGACGAACGCGGGCAGCAAGATCGCCAGAAGCCGCCAACGCTGGGCCAGCCCGTCCTCTTCGAACCGAATGAAGAAGCTCGCGACCACCGCCGCCGCCGTGGCGAGGAGGTCATGCGCCAGAATGAGCCACATCCGCGGCGTGAAGCTCGAAAGAGGTGTCATCGTCCCGATATTGCCGCCCAACCGCGCCGCCAGACGCCATTCCATACCG
Organism: uncultured Alphaproteobacteria bacterium; assembly: GCA_963758945.1. GTDB lineage: Bacteria > Pseudomonadota > Alphaproteobacteria > Rhizobiales > Xanthobacteraceae > VAZQ01. Next base: position 314,190 of record CAVWXY010000011.1, read on the forward strand.
GCCTTTGCGCCCGCGCGCTACCTCGGCAGGCCCGAGACCGAGCAAGGCGGGATCAATCAATCGCCGCATTCTTGACGGCTAATGGCAGCCCTCGCCCGCGCCGGGTGGCGTGCGTCGATCAGTATCGAACGGCGCACGCCCGAAACGACGGGTTTCGCTCGTCGAGGGGTATCGTTGAACGGGGGCAGTTCCAGGCAACCTCGATGCGCCACCGGTAGCGGGATGGACTTGTGGTACGTGCGTGTGTTCTGGCGTTTGCGGTGATGCTGGGCGGCTGCTCGGGGAGCGAGCTTGTCCAGAATTTAGCGCCCCCGCCCGTGGCGGACCTGCCGCAACCCGACTACCGCCGCATCGTCGCCGACAACATCAAAAAAATCTTTCCTGCCCAGGAAGTGGTCGGCGACTTGGAAATCTCCGGGGTGCGATTGGTCGATCATCTCAAAGGGCCGGCCTGGCTCACTTGCGTCAAGCTCGACGCGCACGGAAAGCCCCAGCAATATGCAGTGTTCATTCAGGGCGACAAGGTCATCGACTCGCGGGCGGGCATCGTAATGGATCAATGCTACAAGCAGACGTACTCGCCGCTCCAAAGCCCCACCTTGGCGACAAAGCCGGGCGGTTGAGCAGCAAGCTCGCCATCGAAGGATTCCTGACAGGCTATCGGCGCAGCGCCTGATCGACCGCGCTCAGGACCGATCGGGCCGGGAGCTCGTCGAGGCAGCGGCTATAGCTGTCGAGGTGTCCTTCGCAGCCGAGCTTCTCGCATGGCAGGCACGGCAGCGGATTCTGCACCACCCAGACATTGCCGCGATGCTGGACCGTGCCGGCATGCTCCCACGGCTCGGCCAGCCCGCCGACGGGCCACGGACCTATCAACCGCGGGCTGGTCGGACCAAAGAGCGCCACGGTCGGACAGCCGCTTCCGGCTGCGAGATGCGTCATGGCCGTGTCGGGCCCGATATAGACGGCAGCGCCCTCGAGGAGGGCCGTCAGGCCCGCCCAATCGAGGCGCCCGCGCTCGCGAATCACCGGCGGGTCGGCGGCAGCCCAAAGCCCGTCGACATAGGCCCGCTCAGCGGGATCCCGCCCTTCGGTCGCGACGACGGCGAGCCCGCGCTCGGCAAGGCCGCGAGCCAGGTCGCGCCAGCCGGCGTCCGTCCAACGTTTGTAGCGATAGAACGGGTTCGCATGCAGGACGGCATAGGGTCTCGGCGGGGCCACCTCGTCGGCGGCGGATCCCCTGCGGACAAACGATGTCGGGTGCGTGCTCGAGGCCGAGCGCGGTCGCGAGCGTCAGGAGCTGCGTGACCCGGTGGCTGCCGGCCTCGCCCGCCACCGCAACGTGATGCGCATGCCGCTTCCACCACGCCCCGGTCTCGCCCGCGGGCGGCACCAGCCCGACCCGCCGGCGTCCCGCCACCATGGCGAAAAAAGTCGGACGGTCGCCGGCCTGGGTCGAAACCGCGAGATCGTAGCGTCGCCAGAGGCTGCGAACCGAAGCCAGCGTCGCTCCGGCGGAGGGCCGCTCCGGCATGGTCATCACGTCGTCGATGTCGGGATTGCCCCTGAGGATGCGCTCGCTGCCGCGGAACACGAGAATGTCGAGCCTCGCCTGCGGAAACCCACGGCGGATGGTGCGCACGAGCGGGGTGGCGAGCAGCACGTCGCCGAGACGGCGCAGGATGATGACCAGGATGCGCGGGCGCGCCGGCAGATCGAGACTCGTCATCGCAGCGTCCGCCGTCGCAGTCACGCGCGCTCAGGAGCCTGGCTCGGAACCTTCGCGCTGGAACGACTTGTAGGATTTCTCCTCGATGAGGCGCGATCCCGCGGCCAGGCTGATCGCCTTCTTGAGTCGCGCGCGCTCGTCATTGAGGCGATAGACGGCGCGCGCGAGCTCGACGAAGGCCTCGCCGAAGTCACCGTGGGCGTCGCATTCGCGGATCGCATCCTCGATGTCCCAGAGCTTCGCGTTCACCTGCTTGAGCTCGGCGCAGAGCTTGTCCAACGCCGCGCGATTCAACTTGTCGAGACGGATGGCGCGCAAGGCGCCCAGCTCGCGCCGCACATTCTTGAGTTGGATCGCGTTCTCGATCCGCTCCGACTTTATTTCGAGGATGGTGATCTTGTCCATCAGCTCGCCGACCGAAATCGGTACGAGAATGTCCGCTGGCGGCGCGTCCGGAGGCACGTTCATGTCCCGCCCTCGGCCTTTGCCGCCGCCCGCGTCGTCCGCAGCTCCATCCCGCCGGTCAGGCCGACGCCGAAGACGTAGAGCCAGCCCTGGCTGAAGTCGAACAGATGCGAGTTGAACAGCGAGGATACGACATTGTAGGTCACGATGACGAGCCCGAACCAGGCGGCGAGCGTGCCGCCGCAAAACAGGGCGAGGTGGGCGACCCACATCCCGATGAGCACGGCGGTGCCGACGAGGCCCAGCTGGACCGCCACCGTCAGGATCTGGTTATGCGGGTTCGTGGTCATCAGGTCGGGTATCGCCTCTACCGTCGCGTCGCGCCGGAACAGCTGCGGAATGGTCCCCGTCCCGTGGCCGATGACCGGTGCCTCAACAATCAACGCCAGCGATTTCTTCCAATATTCCAGCCGCAACCCGACCGGGGTGTTGACGTCACTCGCGCCGTAGGTCTGCACCTGGTCGACAGCGAGGGAAACCCGCTCGCGCAGATAGGGGGAGGAAGCCCAGATCAGGCCCGCAAGCGCGGCTCCGGCCGGGACGGCAACCAGCCCTCCCTTCCATCCGAAACGCCGCAGCCCGAACAGCACCAGCAACACCGCGATGACGACGAGAGTGGTACGCGCCGTTGCCACGTAACCAATATTGGCAATGAACGCCGCCGCGACCAGAACGAGCACGAGCGACAGCCGCGGCCGCGTGCGCCATAGCTCGGCAGCCTGCCCGATCAGACCGAAGGCGCAGATTGCAAAGATCTCGCTCTGCAGAATGTAGTCCTTGACTGGAACACCGGGTGAGGCCCTGCCGCGCCACGCCAGACCGGGCGTGAGGACGAGCGCCCACGAGACGACGAGCAGCACCAGCGAGGACGCGAGGAAGCCGAAGATCACCCATTGCGCCTGAGCGGAGCGGCGGCATTGCGCGAGCAGCAGTGGGATGACGAGCAGCTTGTGAAATCCGCTCAGGCCCGCGATGCGTTCGCTCCAACTCACGTCCGCCCACAGCATGCCGACCGCGCCGACCGCCCAGAACAGCACCGGCAGACCGCCGGCTGGCGACAGGATCTCTCGTCGCAACGAAGCGACATCGAGGGTCGGAACCACGGCAACGAGCCAGAGCACGATCAGGATCGACGTCGCGGAGGTCGACCACGGCAGCGACACCGCGACCGCGATCACCAGCCTATCGGCAACCTGGCCGAGCCGGGGAGCGCGAACGCCCCCGGTCGCAAGCTCCGATCCGAGATTACGCTCGGACATGGTGATCTCCGTGGTCGCTCTCGCCGAGCTCGTCGAATCCGCGCAGTGTCGACAGGCCGAGGTGCGCGCGCGTGCGGTCGCTGTGCAGAACCGCATCGAGCCGCGCGTCGTTGGCCGACAACTGTGCACGGTCGGCCTCCGCGTGCCACAGGTGAATGACCCCGGTGGCGAAGCGTCCGTCCTTGCGACGCAGGCCGCAGTGCAGCAGCCGAATCAGCAGATCGGAATCTTCGCGTCCCCAGCCGTGAAAACTGGCGTCGAAGCCGTCGACCCGCTCGAGATCGCAGCGCCAGACACCGAGGTTGCAGGAGCGCGCGCCGCGCCAGCGTCGCGGCGCGAGGTTGCGGAGCGCTCCGAGCGGCACGCGCAGCACGGCCGCCAGCCGATTGACGCCGCCGCGCCGACGCTCGGCGATCCACCTCAATAGGCTCCACCCCTCCGGCCGCAGGTCCTCGCGCAGCACGGCCGCGGTGAGGCTCGGCGAGAGCAGCACCCGGTTGCCGGTCACGAACCAGCCGTGCTCGGCCAGCTTGCGATGGCTCGCGACAAAGTCGGCGGGCACGATGCAATCGCCGTCGAGAAAGACGCAATAGTCGCCGCGACAGGCGATGATGGCGCGGTTGCGGATCTCGGCGGCGCGAAATCCCCGATTGGCCTGCCATACGTGGCTGAGCGGGACGCCGAGGCGAGGTCGCCAGCTGTCGACCACGGCGGCGGTGGCGGGACCAGAGCCATCATCTGCGATCACGACCTCAAAGCCGCGGTCGCTCTGGCGCGACAGCGCCGCCAGCACCGCCGTAAGGGCGTCCTCGCGATCGTAGGTCGTGACGATGACGGAGACGAGATCAGGCACGTGGGCGTCGCTCCGGCCTTGCATCCTGCATCCCCCGCCCTGCTGTGATAGCGTGCGTTGCGATCGCACTCAACAACGAGGAAACATGCACAAGATATCGGCCTATATCCTTGCCTTTAACGAGGCCGAGAAGATCGCGGACGCGGTGTCGAGCGTGTCGTGGGCGGACGAGATTGTCGTCGTGGACTCCGCCAGCACCGACCGAACGGCCGAAATCGCACGGAGTCTCGGCGCGCGCGTCGTGCAGGTTGCGTTCCAAGGTTTCGGCGGCCTGCGCAATTGCGCGATCGAGCAATGCCAGTACGAATGGATCTTCAGCCTGGATGCCGACGAACGCTGTACGCCCGAAGTCCGCGACGAGATTCTTTCGATCATGGCATCCGCGCCGGCGCACGACGCCTATCTGGTGCCACGCCGCAACTACATGATGGGGCGCTGGATCAAGGGCTCCGGCTGGTATCCCAACTTTCGTCAACCGCAGCTCTTCCGCAAGGGCGCGATGCATTACGACGACAATCCCGTGCACGAAGGCTACCAACTCTTGACGCAACGCCCGCTCGGGCAATTGCACAGCGCCATCTGGCAGTTTCCCTTCCGCAATCTCGAAGAAGTCATCAGCAAGATGAATTGCTACTCTTCGCTTGGCGTGCCAAAGCTTTCGGGCAAGCGCGTATCGATGGCGGGCGCGCTCGGGCACGGGATTTGGGCATTCATCAAGCATTACCTGTTCAAGCACGGCTACCGCGACGGCTGGGCGGGGTTCGTGATCGCCTTGGGAAATTTCGAAGGCACGTTCTACCGCTACGCCAAGCGCTACGAGCAAATGAAAGCGTGGCCGCCGCCGTCGAGCGCGCCGCTGCGGCGACCGCCCGCTTCGGCCTCCGCACAAAGGGGAGGCTGATAGCCGCGCGCGAAGGCGTGCGCGGCGAGATGGGCAGGCCTACCGGCCGTCCGGCGCTCTCATGCTCGCTCGCCGGCGCAGGGCGCGTGACGCGTTACGCGCCCTGCGGAACGGCAGCCCGAGATAATATTTGCGCACGATGTCCCAGCGCTCACGCGGCGCAACGGCGACCGCCGCATCGCGCGGAACATACCAGCCGTTGTTTTCGATGCGACGGATCAGGCGATAGCCCGCGGCTTTCAGGAACCGATGCTTGCTGAGATCCCCGACGTGGTCTTCGAGCAGGACCAGGCGCGGTCGCCAGCGCGCAAAATCGAACCCGCTCAGCACCTCGAGCTCGTGGCCTTCGACGTCGACCGACAGAAAATCGAAGGCCGCCGGCGCCCGGGCCTCGAGCAAGATATCGTCGAGCGTCCTCACCGGCACCTCGATGACTTTCTCGGCCTGGGCGCCCGGCGCCATGCGGTGGCGATCGAGCGACGACAACGCGCCGGCGACGTGAAGGCGCATGCGCCGGCCGGCGTTCGCGGGCGACGAGCAGGCCACTGCGAACACCCGGGCGGACCGCGCGTGCCGCAGCTCCTCGGCAAGGTCCGGCTGGGGCTCGATCAGGATGCCGGTCCAGCCCAGCTGCTCGAGGTGCCAGGTCTGGGATTCCCGCCGCGGGCGATTGGCGCCGACCTCGACGAAGAAGCCGGACCGGGCTCCCCCGAAGAACGTCCGCACGAGCTCCTGCTCGCGTCCCTCGGGTAAGCTCCTTGCCACGGTCGTCTCCGAACGATGCAAGAGCATGATCCCGAAAAGCCGGTACCGTTTTCGGAAAAGATCATGCTCCAACAGGAAGCTCGAGCGCGATGACGACTCGAAAAAAGCCGTCCCGCTCGAGCGCCCGCTAGCCCGGATATCTCACACTATCTTTGCACGATCGAGCAGGTTTGCGCGACGATTTGTTGGGTTTTCTGCAGGCGCGCTGCTCTGTGGCGTCGGATGACGCGAGACTCGCTGGGACTTTTCCGGGGCTGCGGCTGCAGCGAAGACGAGGTCTCGGTGGGCCTTTGATGATGCCGCGTTTGTCACGCGTTGCGGCGCCGCGTGTCAGGCGGGTGAGCCGCGTGCGCTTGCCGCGGCGTTGAGACGGACGGCAGCGTCGCACCAAGCAGGGGCCGCGGGACAGCCCGAGGCCATCGCGATCTTGATGCGGCGCACGCTGATGCGCACGAGCGCGCCGATCTTGAGCAGCTTGAGACGAATGGTACCGCAGCTTGCGTTGGCAAATGGCGTGTGATGCAGCCCCATCCGACGCAAGGCGCAGAGCAGCACGTAGGCCATCGAGGCGAACCACAGCCGCAGCTGATTTGCCCGCATCGTGGCGGTCGAGGTGCGATCGGCATAGAGATCGAGCTGGCACTCCTTGATCCGGTTCTCCATCTCGCCGCGGGCGCAGTAGACCTTCTCGTAGAGATATTTGGGCCTGCACTCGGCGCGGGTCAGCGAGGTCACGACGAAGCGCGGGTTCGCCTCGCCGGCGGTGAACTCGGCCTTGGCGACGACCCGGCGCTCGCGGCTCCAGCTGCGGCGCGTCCTCCACCTGAAGTCCTTGAAGTACCGCGCCGGCTTGCCAGTCCGCCGGCTCTTCGCCTCGGCCCGCGCCAGCTCGCTTGCGGTCTCGGCGATCAGCCGGTCGTTCTTGGCCAATCCGAACAGGAAGTGCACGCCGTGCGCCTCGCACCAGACCATCAGCTCCTCCCGAGCGAACCCGCTGTCGGCGCGCACCAGAATGCGCACGTGCGGCCAGCGCCGGCGGATTCTGCGCGACGATGCGCGCCACTTCCTCCACTGCGCCCGCCGCGGCGTCCATGCTCGCCGGCCGCAGCTTGGCCGCCAACAGATCGCGCCCGCAGAACATGTACAGCGGCAGATAGCAGTAGCAGTCGTAATAGCCGTGAAAGAACCGCCCCTCCTGCTCCCCGTGCACCGGATCGTCGGTCGCATCGAGATCGAGGACGATCTCGCTCGGCGCATGGTCGTGCGCCTCCAGGAAAACGTCGACCATGAGCCGCTTGATGGCGATCGGATTGTGACTGATCTTGTGATAGCGCGTCGGCTCCAGCCGGCTCAGCTCCAGCCGGTTGAGCGTCGACTTCCCGGCCACCGGCGCACACTCCTTGCGCCGCGCCGCGAGCTTGCCCGCCAACACTGCCATCACCGGATCGTGGCGCAACTCGTCGTGGTCATTGAGATCCTCATAACCGAGCGCGATCCCAAACACCCGTTGCCCCAGCAGGGTCGCAACCTCATGCTCGATCAGATGTGGCCGACGGGCGTCGTGAAAGCACGCGGCAAACCGCTCCGTCAGCTTGATCGCATGATCCGCCGCCCTCAGAAGCAGTGCGCCGGCATCCGAGCTGATCGCCCCGCCGTCGAATGCCACCACAACGTCGCGGCCTTCAACGACTGCAAATCCGAACAAATCTGCGCTACACTCTGTCGGCATCGGGGCGCTCCGCAAATCGCTCGAAAGTCGTTGCCACACAACCACTTTCGCTGATTCGGCGCCCCGATGCGCTTAGTAGTGTGAGATATCCGCGCTAGCCCGATTGCGGCGCGCGCGATCGACGGACGATCTTGCTCGTGCTGAAGCCGGGCACGAGATCGATGAGGATCACCTCGCCGCCACCGCTCTCGACCAGCTCACGGCCGACGACCTCCTCGCGCCGGTAGTCGCTACCCTTGACCAGGATCTTCGGACGCACGCGGCGGATCAGCTCGAGCGGCGTGTCCTGATCGAAGATCACGACGAGATCGACCGCCTCGAGCGCGGCCAGCACCTCGGCCCGCGCGTGCACACCCTGCATCGGCCTGTTCTCGCCCTTCAGGCGCGTCACCGACGCATCGTCGTTGAGACCGACGATGAGGCGGTCACAGGCGGCGCGCGCCGCCGTCAGGAGCTTGATGTGACCGGGATGCAGAAGGTCGAAGCACCCGTTGGTGAAGCCGATCCGCAGGTCGCGCCATTCGGCGAGCCGCTCGGCGAGCACGGACCAGTCGAAGACGATCTTCTCCTCGGACGCGAGCGTGGCGGCGGGGAGAATGCGGGAGCGCAGCTCGGCGGCCGAAACCGTCGCCGTCCCGCGCTTGCCTACCACCACGGCGGCCGCGGCATTGGCCGCGCGCGCGGCGGGTTCGTAATCGACCTTGGTCGCGAGCATCACCGCGAGGGTGGCGACCACGGTATCGCCCGCGCCCGACGCATCCTTCACTTTCACCGGGTAGGCCGGTACATGGACCGCCTCACCCCGCGCCGGCACCAGGATCAGCCCGGCGCCGCTGAGAGAGACGACGACCGCGGCCGTTCCCAAGAGACGATTCAATTCCGCCGCGGCCGCAATCACCTCCTCGTCGGACTCCGCGCGCCGGCGCGTTGCTTCCGACAATTCCTTGCGGTTCGGCTTGATCACCGTCGCGCCGCGATAGATCAAATAGTCGACCGCCTTGGGATCCACGATGATCGGGATTCCCGCCTTCGCGGCGGCGTCGATGACTTCCCGGATGACCCGCGGCGTGAGCGCCCCCTTGGCGTAGTCGGAGAGCACGACGCTCCCGGCCCGCGGCAGCGCGGCGAGCGCGCGATCGATCAGAGCCTTCTCGGCCCTGGCATTGAGGGCTTCCGCCAGCTCCCAGTCGGCGCGCAGCAAATGCGACGAATGATGCTCGGAGACGAAGCGCACCTTGCGCGTGGTCGGCCGCGCCGGGTCGACGACGAGATGCGGTTCGATCAAAGGTTCGGCGGCGAGCGCCCGCATCAGCGTGCGGCTGGCTTCGTCTTCGCCGACGACGCCGAGAAAAACGCAGCGCGCGCCGAGCGCGGCGATGTTGCGGGCCACATTGCCCGCGCCGCCGACGCTGAGATCGTTGCGCGTCACCGCCAGGATCGGAGCCGGCGCCTCGGGCGAAATGCGCGACACCTCGCCGTAGACGAAATCGTCCAGCATCAAGTCTCCGATGCAGACGATGGTCTGCTCGGAGACGAGCTTGAGCGATTCCTCGAGATTGAACATGGCCCTTACCGCTGCGTTGTCCCGATCCTGCCCGCTTTACCGGTAGCGGTCGGCCTGGTTCAGGAACGACTTGACGTACCGGCTCACCCCCTCCTCGAGCGAAGCGAAGTCGGCGTTGTAACCTGCCCGGCGCAGGTTTTCGACTTTGGCCTGCGTGAAATATTGGTATTGGTCGCGCACCGCCGACGGCATGTCGACATATTCGATCTTCGGCGCGCAGTCGAGCGCGTGGAAGAGCGCGGTGATCAGATCGCGGAAGCTGCGCGCCGTGCCGGTGCCGACGTTGAAGATACCGGATACCGAGGGCGTATCGAGGAGCCAGCGCAATACCGCGACCGCGTCGTCGACATAGATGAAGTCGCGCTTCTGCTCGCCGTCGCCGATCCCGTGGCGATGGGATTTGAACAGGCGCACGGGCTGTCCGGCCTTCGCCTCGTCGAAGCGCTTGGCGACGAGGCTCGCCATCTCGCCCTTGTGATACTCGTTCGGGCCGAACACGTTGAAGAATTTAAGGCCCACCCACTGCGGCGGGAGTTTGGCGCGTTTCGCGAAACGGTCGGCGACCACCATATCGAACAGATGCTTGCTGAAGCCGTAAAGGTTCATCGGCCGCAGCCGCTTCAGCGCCGCCGGCGACCAGTCGTCGTCGAAGCCCGCGGCACCGTCGCCATAGGTCGCGGCCGAGGAGGCATAGATGAACGGGGTGCGCGTCGCCGTGCACCAGTCGAGGAGCTCGAGCGAGAGGCGGAAATTGGTGGCGAGGACGAGGTCGCCGTCGGTCGCCGTCGTATCCGAGATGGCGCCGAGATGCACGACGGCGTCGAGCTTGCGGTCATCGAGCCAGCCGGCCAATTCGAGCGGCGGCACGACGTCGGCCAATTGGCGCTTGCCGAGGTTGCGCCATTTGCCCGCGTCGCCGACGGCGTCATTGACCGCGATATCGGTCAGCCCGGCCTCGTTGAGGCCGGCGACCAGATTGGACCCGATGAAACCGGCGCCGCCGGTGACCAACAGCATGCGTAACCGCCCCCGCCTGCCCCGATCTTCTTTGCCCAAGCGCGCCCTGACGTGCAACTTTCGCGCAGGGCCACGGGCAGGCAGGCGTCCCGGCGCACTGGACAGGCCCAGAGGGTCAAGCTAACGGCTTTCAGCCCGTTGCGCTCGACATGGGCACGTAGAAATGAATGGTCGTTCGATTCATAGCGGCATGACCTACTCTTTCGGCTGGACGAGGGCAAGCAGAGCTGCTTCACGGCGAACTGATGGATGAATCGCCAATCCTGATCGTGCCTTACATGTGGATCGGCGACTTCGTACGCTGCCACACCGTCGTTAAACTCTTGAAGCAGCGATTTCCCGCCCGGCCGGTCGACGTGCTGGCGACGTCGATGGTCGCGCCGCTGCTCGATTACATGCCCGGCGTGCGCAAGGGTATCGTCGCCGATTTGCCGCGGACGCGCCTCGCCTTGGCGCAGCAGCGCGCGCTCGCCGGCCGGCTGCGGGCGGAGCGCTACGGGCAAGCGCTGGTCATGCCGCGGACCTGGAAATCCGCGCTGGCGCCGTGGCTCGCCGGAATTCCGCGGCGCACCGGCTTCGTCGGCGAAGCCCGCCTCGGCCTGATCAACGATCTGCGGTTCGGCGAGCGCCGGCTCCCGCGCATGGTGGATCGCTGCGCGAGCCTCGCGCTGCCCCCAGATCGACGCATGCCGGCCGAATGGCCGTTGCCCGCGCTGGAAGTCTCGACGCCGGAACTCGCGAATTGGCGCCAGCGGCACGGATTGGCGCGCGACGGGCGTCCGGTCGTGGCGCTCGCGCCGGGCGCGGTCGGCCCGTCCAAGCGCTGGCCTTGCGCATACTATGTTGATCTGGCGCAGCGCCTCGCCGCCGAAGGCAACGCGATATTGATTGTCGGGGGACCCGGCGAAAGGCAGCTGGCCGCGGAGATCGCGCGCCCCGGCCGTGGCGATATCCGCGACCTCACCGGGCCCGATCTGCGCAACGCCATTCTTGCGCTGGCCGCAGCCGATGCTGCCGTTTCGAACGATTCCGGTCTCCTCCATGTCGCAGCCGCGCTCGGTACGCCGGCGGTCGGGATCTTCGGCCCCACGAGCCCCTGGCATTGGGCGCCGCTCAATCCGATTGCGGCCGTCATCGAGGTCGCAAGCGCGCTCCCCTGCCGTCCGTGTCACAAGCCGGTCTGCCGCCTCGGCCATCACCTGTGCATGCGCGACATTCCCTCGGAGCGGGTTGCGATTGCGATTCGGGGGATTCTGGCGGCGGCGCCGGCGCCCCCGTCGCTGTGAACCGGCGGCCGCGCGGCCTAGACCCTTGCCGAATTTCCCCTCGAGAGCCGGGCGACCGGCCGCAACCCTCGAAGCCCTCGGCGGCAAACCGCGCGAGGTCTTGCTTTCCGGCTCAGCCCGGGACCGCCCGTTCGAGCGCCGCCACCACGTCGGCCACCGCCGGAGGGCTGTGCCTGCCGTCGAGAACGGCGATCGGCCCTTGCCCCATCGGCCCGGTAAGGCCGGGCGCGCTGCCGACGAAAATTGCCACCAGCGGCACGCCGAGCGCCGCCGCGAGATGAAGCAGCCCGGTATCGACGCCGACGACGAACGATGCTCCCGCGATGAGACGGGCCATGCCGTCGAGCGGCCGCCGGTCGGGCACCTGCGCGTTGGCGACCGCCGCCGCGATGCGCCCGCTGCGGGCGCGTTCGGCTTGCGTTCCCCATGGCAATACGAGCGCCGTGCGGCGCGCGGCCAGGGCACGGCCCAGCGCGATCCACGACGCCTCCGGCCATTCCTTCTCGGGCCGGGCGGTGGCGTGCAACAGGATGCCGTAGGGTTCCGCCGCCGTTGCGGGGCGGTCGAGGACGAGCCCGAAATCGACCGCGCCGTCGGGGGCGTAGCCGAGCGCGCGACCCGTCAATATGCGATTGCGCGCAATGGCATGAAGGTCGCGGGCGACCGCGTGCCGCACATCGTAGAGCCGCGACGCCGCCCGCTCGCGAATGCTGTCCGCATCGTAGCCATGCCGGCGCCCGTGCGCGAGCCGCGCCATCAGCGCCGAGCGCAAGAGGCCCTGGGTGTCGATGATGGCGTCATAGGGACGCTCGCGCAAGACGCGGCGGAAGCCTGCGATCTCGCGCCACGTCGACGGCGCGAGCAACCGTCTCCGCCAGCGGCGCGACGCCGTCGCGATGACGCCGGAAACGCCGGAATGAAGCCGCACGAGCGGTGCGTAGGCCTCCTCGACCAACCAGAAGAAGCGCGCGTCCGGCACCCGGCGCCGCGCCTCGGTCAACGCCGGCATGTGATGAATCACGTCGCCGAGCGAAGATGTCTTGATGAACAGGATGTCCGACATCTGCAACAGCCCCGGGCCTCCTACACTGGCAGGCACCGCCTTGTCACGGGGCACGAACGGGTGCATTCACCCGCTCGCCGATTTTTCACCGCATCCGGATCGCCAATGGCACTCGATTCGAGCGGGCGCACAGCATGACGGTCCTGGTTACCGGCGGCGCCGGCTACATCGGCAGCCACATGGTTCACGCCCTGGCCGATGCCGGAGAGCAGGTCGTCGTGCTCGACAATCTCACGACCGGCTTCGATTGGGCGGTCGCGCCGGCCGCGTCGCTGGTGATCGGCGACACCGGAGATCAATCGTGCATGGCCGCGGTGATCGCGGAGCATCGGATCGACGCCGTGATCCATTTCGCCGCCTCGATCGTCGTGCCGGATTCGGTGCGCGATCCGCTCGGCTACTACCGCAACAACACCGCAAACTCCCGCGCGCTGATCGAGACCGCGGTCAAGCAGGGGGTGCGACATTTCATCTTCTCCTCGACCGCGGCGGTCTACGGCAATCCCCAGCGCGTGCCGGTGCGCGAGGACGATCCCACCGTGCCGACCTCACCCTACGGCTCCTCGAAACTGATGACCGAGATCATGCTGCGCGACGCCGGCGCCGCCCATGGCCTGCAGCACGTGATCCTGCGTTACTTCAACGTCGCGGGCGCCGATCCGCTCGGGCGCGTCGGCCAATCGACCAGAGCAGCCACCCACCTCGTCAAGGTCGCGGTCGAGGCCGCGCTCGGGCGGCGGCGGAAGGTGGAGGTCTTCGGCACCGATTATGCAACGCCGGACGGTACGTGCATCCGGGATTACATTCACGTTTCCGATCTGGTCGCCGCGCATTGCGACGCGCTCGCCTATCTGCGCGGTGGCGGCGCCTCGGCGACGCTCAATTGCGGCTACGGCCGCGGCTTTTCCGTGCTGGAAGTGCTCGAGACCGTCAAGCGCGTCGCCGGCGTCGACTTCGAGCTCGCGTTCGCCCCGCGGCGGGCGGGCGACCCGGCGCACGTCGTCGCCGCCTGCGAGCGCATCCGTTCGACGCTTGATTGGCAGCCGCGTTTCGGCGATCTGAGAACCATCGTCGCTCATGCGCTGGCATGGGAGCGCACGCTTTCGAGGCGCATGCGCTAAAATCGAACGCGCGCCGATTCCGCTTGAAAAGCTCGCCGGCCTGGGCAAGAAGGGCTCGCTGCAGCGCCGCAACTGCCGTCGCGCCGCGCAACGGAAGATGCATGCTCGGATCGTATTTTCAACGGCTGTTCGCCGATCCCGACAGCACGGCCGCCTTGGTCCGGCGCCTCCTGACGGAACAGGCCGCCGGTCAGTGGCGGCGCTATGCGCTCGCCTTCGGCCTGATGGGAATCGCCGCAGGGAGCACCGCGCTGGGCGCGTATCTGGTCGGCGACGTCATCAACCAGGCCTATGTGCACAAGAACCTTCCGGGCATCATCATCCTCGCGCTCGTGACCGCCGTCCTTTTCATGATCAAGGCGATGGCCACCTACGGGCAGGCGCTCACGCTCGCGCGCATCGGCAACAGGATCGTCGCCGACAATCAGCGGCGGATGTTCGCAAAACTGCTGCAACACAATATCGGCTTTTTTGCCGATCGCCACAGCTCCGAGTTCATGGCGCGGCTGACCACCGGCGCCGCCGCGGCAAGCCAGGTGCTGAACCTCCTGATCACCTCGATCGGCCGCGATCTGCTCTCGCTCATCGGCCTGGTCACCGTGATGGCGGTACAGGATCCCGTGATGTCGCTGCTCAGCGTCATGGTGGTGCCGCCGGCGATGTTGATCCTGCGCAAGATGATTCGCCGCATCAAGACCATCGCGCATCACCAGTTCACCGGCAGCGCGCGCGTTCTGGAATCGCTGCAGGAGACCCTGCAGGGCATGCGCATCGTCAAGGCGTTCACGCTCGAGGACGGCATGCGCGGACGTTTCGACGCCCACGTGGCCGATCTCGAGAACGAGTCGAACAAATGGGCACGTGTCGCCTTTCGCTCGGGTCCGCTGATGGAAGCGCTCGGCGGCTTCGCGATCGCCGGCGCCCTGATCTACGGCGGTTTCCGCGTGATCGAGACCGGCGCCACACCCGGGCAGTTCTTCTCGTTTCTGGCCGCCTTCATGCTGGCCTACGAACCGGCGAAGCGGCTCGCGCGCCTCAACATCGATCTCAACAGCGGCCTGGTCGGGGTGCGCATCCTGTTCGAGGTCATCGACCATCCGCCCACGGAAGCGCCCGATGACGACAAGCCGCCGCTGGAGCTTTCGACGGCGCATGTCGAATTCGCCGACGTGCAATTCGGTTATCGTCCCGGCGAGCGGGTGATCAGGAACCTGTCTTTCGTCGCGGAACCGGGCAAGGTCACCGCGTTGGTCGGCCCCTCCGGCGGCGGCAAATCGACGATCCTCAACCTGATCCTGCGCTTCTACGAGGTCGACGGCGGCGCCATCGTCATCGACGGGCAGAACATCGCGGCGGTATCGCGTCGCTCGCTGCGCCGCCAAGTCGCCTATGTCGGCCAGGACGTCTTCCTGTTTCGCGGCTCGGTGCGCGAGAACATCGCGGTTGGACGTTCCGATGCGACCGAGGCCGAGATCGTCGCCGCCGCCAAAGCCGCTTATGCGCACGACTTCATCATGGCGTTCCCGCGCGGATACGACTCGCAAGTCGGCGAGCACGGCTTGCAGGTCGCGGGCGGGGAGCGCCAGCGCATCGCCGTCGCCCGCGCCCTGCTCAAGGACGCGCCGGTCATCCTGCTCGACGAGGCGACGGCTTCGCTCGATTCCGAATCCGAGCGCCAGGTGCAGGGTGCGATCGAGCACCTTTGCCAAGGGCGCACGACGATCGTGATCGCGCACCGCCTGCATACCGTGGTCGACGCCCATCGCATCTTCGTCATCGAGGACGGGAGGGTCACGGAATCGGGCCGTCACGATGAGCTGTTGCGCAAGGGCGGACGCTACGCCTCGTTCTACCGCCTGCAACTGCGCGACCAGGAGCGCGCCCCGCCGGTGGCGATCGCATCCTCCGCCTGAGCTCGGACAACCGAAAGAGAGATCATGAGCGCTGACGTCACCAATCGCGTCGAAGAGAGCTACGTCATCACGCCGCCGAGACGGGCCGCCATCGCGGTGGCCGGCAGCGACCGGATGTTTCCGGTGCGCCGCATCTGGTGCGTCGGCCGCAACTACGAGGAGCACATCCGCGAGATGGGCCACGACGTGCGCGATCCGCCGTTCTTCTTCGCCAAGCCCGCGGACGCAGTCGTCGGCGACGGCGCGACCGTGCCCTATCCTCCGCTCACCAAGGACATGCATCACGAGGTCGAACTGGTGGTGGCGCTCAAGTCCGGCGGCCGCAACATCCCGCTCGACAAGGCGCTCGACTGCATCTGGGGCTACGGGGTCGGCATCGACCTCACGCGCCGCGACCTGCAGATCGCCTCGCGCGATATGAAGCGGCCGTGGGAGATCGGCAAGGCCTTCGACGCCTCGGCGCCCTGCGGGCCGCTGCAGCCCGCGAGCAAGATCGGCCATCCGGGCAAGGGCCGCATCGCGCTCAAGGCCAACGGCAAGGTGCGGCAGGACGGCGACCTCGCGCAGATGATCTGGAAGGTGCCGGAGGTCATCGTCAAGCTCTCCGAAATGGTCGAGCTCGCGGCCGGCGACATCATCATGACCGGCACGCCCTCGGGCGTGGCCGCGACGGTCGCCGGCGACAGGCTCGACTGCGAGATCGAGGGCGTGGGCAAGCTGACGGTGACCATCGGCCCGCCGCGCGAATGAGGCGGAGCGGCACACGAGCAGCCAGCGTGCGTTAGCGCCGCCTGCGCCTTGGGGCGGCGCCGGCCGCAGGCCTCAAGCGTCGGCCACTTGCCCCGACCCGGCAAAATAAAGCCACATCATGACCTTCTCGGCGACCGTCGGGCGGGGGATGTTGCCTCGGCGGCCGCGAAAGCCGCGGTTCCCGACATTGGAAACCAGCCGAGGAGACGTTGCGTTAAGCATTCTGTAACCATCCGGGCACAAATCTGGCGCTTTGCCGGTACAGGGTCGACCGCAGGGGGTTGCTGCAATGGGATCACTCGCCGAGCCGACCAATGAGCTTGCCCGGACCATGGCCGAACGGGTCCCGGCAACGACGTCGCATGCCGACGCGCTCAAGGAGCTGCGCGCGGCGTTTCCGGAAGCCCCTCTGGCCGTGCGCGTAGCCGCCCTGGCGCTGCTCGAGCGGCGCGGCGTCGGCGCTCCATCTCACATCCCGAGATAAGCCTGGCGCACCCGGTCGTCGGCCAGAAGCTCCGCTCCCGCCCCTGAGAGCGTGACCCGTCCGTTCTCGAGCACGTAGGCACGCGCCGCCAGCTTGAGCGACACCGCCACGTTCTGCTCGACGAGGACGCAGGTAAGGCCCTCGCGGTTGAGATCGCGGATGGTGCGTAAGAGCTGCTGCACGATCGCCGGCGCCAGGCCCAGCGACGGCTCGTCGAACATGACGAGCTCCGGCGCACCCATGAGACAGCGGCCGATCGCCAGCATCTGCTGCTCGCCGCCGGACAGCGTGCCCGCCGCCTGCCCCGCGCGCTCGGACAGTACCGGAAACAAGGCGAGAACACGCTCGAGATTCCGCGCGCGGCTCGCCCGGGCGCGCGGGAGCATGGCGCCGATCTCGAGGTTCTCGGCGACCGAGAGCGTGGGAAATACCTGTCGGCCCTCCGCCACCTGGCCGATCCCGAGGTTGCAGACGCGGTGGCTGTCCCAGCCGCCGATGTCGACATCGCGGAAGGTGATGCGCCCCCGCGCCGGACGGTGCATGCCGGCGATGGTGCGGATGAGCGAGGTCTTGCCGGCGCCGTTCGCGCCGACGATCGCGACGATCGCCCCCGCGCCGATCTCGAGCGATACGCCGTCCAGCGCCTGGGCGTCGCCGTGAAAGACATCGAGGTTGTCGACGCGCAGCATCAGGCAAGCCTCGATGGACGCGGCCCCGGATCAGCGGTGCGCCGCTCCGCAACGCGGTCTGGCTCGCGCTGACTGCGTAAACCTGTCTGCGCGCCGCGCGCTGCACCGCATCCGGGACACGATATCGTTTGCGCATGCGCGGGCATCAGTCGACCGCCTCCGCGCCGAGATAGGACTGCACGACGGCGGGCTCGCGCACCACCGCCTCCGGCGGGCCCTCCGCGATCGTCGCGCCGTGGTGCAGCACCAGCACGCGCGCGGCGAGCACCATGACCGCGCGCATGACGTGCTCGATCAGGAGGATCGTGAGCCCGGTCTCGCGGTTGAGCTCGCGCAGGATCGCCACCATGCGGTCGGTCTCGGCCGGCCGCAGCCCCGCCATCACCTCGTCGAGCAGAAGGAGCTTCGGGTCGGTGGCGAGCGCGCGCGCCACCTCGAGGCGCTTGCGGTCCGGCAGCGTCAGCGCCGATGCCGGCTGGTGCCGCTTGCCGAACAGATCGAGCTGCTCGAGCACCGCATGGGCACGGTGGCGCGCCTGCACGACATCGTGGCGGTGCAGCAGCGCGCCGATGATGACGTTGTCCTCGACCGAGAGCGCCGGGAACGGCCGCACCAGCTGGAAGGTACGGCCGATGCCGCGGCGGCAGATTGCATCGGGCGCGAGCCCCTCGATGCGCTCGCCGCCGAAGGCGATGGCGCCCGCATCGGGCGCGAACATCCCGGCGATGACGTTGAACAGCGTGGTCTTGCCCGCGCCGTTCGGGCCGATCACCGCGAAGATCGAGCCCTGCTCCACGCCGAAGCTCACCCTGTCGACCGCGAGCAGCCCGCGAAAACGCTTGCTCACCGCGTCGACGGAGAGGAGCGCCGTCATGATCGCCGCCCCGTCAGGCCGAGCTTGCGGGCGAGCCACGGCCATATCCCGTCCGGAAGCGCCAGCACCACCGCCAGCAGGCACACGCCGTAGAACACCTGCTTGGCCCCCGGCGCATCGAGGCCGAGCATGCCCAACAGCTCCTGCATCATCTCCGACAGGCCGGTCAGCAGGAATGCGCCGACGATCGGACCGAACAGCGTGCCGATCCCGCCGATGATCGGCCCGAGGATCAGCTCGATCGAACGGGAGATGCCGAACACCTGTTCCGGGAACAGGTTGTTGTAATAGAACGCGAAGAACACTCCGGCGACGGCGGTCATGCCGGCGGATATCGTCACCGCGTACATTTTGTAGCGGAACGTGTCGATGCCGAGTGAGCGCGCGGCGACCTCATCCTCGCGGATCGCCTGCCAATAGTAGCCGACGCGGCTCTTGAGCAGCACGTGGCACAGCACGAATGCGACGACCGTCAACGCCAGCATGACGTAATAGAACATCGTCGGATCGCCGCGCAGGTTCCAGAGATCGTCGCGCGCATAGTTGGCGACCGGCAGGAACAAGCCGCTGGAGGCGCCGACCCAGCGAAAATGATCGAAGCCGATGCGCGCGAACTCCGCGAAGGCGATGGTCAGGATGGCGAAATAGACGCCGCCGACGCCGAAGCGGAAGGCGAGAAAGCCGATGATGGCGCCGGCGGCCGCGGCGATGGCGATCGCGGCCGGCAGCCCCAGCCACGGGCCGATGCCGAAATGCACGTAGAGGGCGGCAGTGGTATAGCCGCCGAGCCCGACATAGAGCGCGTGCCCGAGCGAGAGCTGGCCGGTAAAGCCCATCATCACGTTCCAGGCCTGGCCGGTATAGGCGAAGTAGAGGATGATGATGAGGACGGTGAGCAGATAGTCGTTGGCGAGCCACGGCGCGGCGAGCAGCGCCGCGAGCAGCAGCGCCAGCAGCACGAGGCCGCGGCGCGGAACGCCCTCGAGCAGCCACCTCACCACGACAGCCTTTTCCCCAGAATGCCCTGCGGCCGGAACAGCAGGACCAGCACCAACAGACCGAACGAGAACATGCTCTTGGCCGACGGCGTGAACAGCAGGCCCGCCATCGCCTCGGTCAGCCCGATCAGCACGCCGCCGAGGAGCGCTCCCGGCATTGAGCCCAGCCCGCCGGTGATCACGATGATGAAGGCGAGCAGCGTCAAGGCGGGTCCCAGCGCCGGGGTCACGTCGAACAGCAGCACCAGCATCGACCCCGCCGCTCCCACGCAGGCGGCGCCGATCCCGAAGGTGAGCGCATAGAGCCGCTTGACGTCGAGCCCGACCACCAGCGCGCCGGTATAGTTGTCGGCGCAGGCGCGGATCGCCTTTCCGACCGGCGCGAAGCGGAAGAAGACGAACAACGCGCCCGCCACCAGCAGGCTCACGCCGCCGGCATAGACCTTGGTCGCGTCGACGATCAGCGGTCCGACCAGGAAGCTGTCGAACGAGTAGGATGTCTGCACGTTGCGGGCATCGGGTCCGAACACGATCAGCAGCACATTGACGACCACGAGCGCGACCGCGACCAGCAGGATGAATTGGCTGTGCTCGGGCCGATTGATGAACGGATTGATCAAACCCGCCTGCATGGCGTAGCCGAACGCGAACAGCACGCCCGCGATCGGAACCATCATCACCAGCGGATCGAGGCCGAAGGCGGCGAACAACACGATCGCCAGGTACATCGCGATCGTCATCATCTCGCCGTGAGCGAAATTGACGACGCGCACGACCCCGAAGATGACCGATAGCCCGAGCGCCATCAGGCCGTAGACGAGGCCGGTCAGGACGCCACTGACCGCGACGTTCAGGTAGATTTCTGCGGCCACCGAGCGGTCCTGCGAAGCAAAGCTCCGGCCGCTCAGGCGGCCGGAGCGAGATCGGCGCGAGGCAACCTCAGCTGCGCTTGTCGTACGGGCTCATCGGCAATTCGGGCTTGGCGTTGGCTGCGGTCTTCGGCGCCACGGTGAGGAGCTTGCCGCCGCGGTTCTGGATGGCCGCGTTCTTGAGCTTGTCGTTCTGACCCTTGGCGTCGAACTGGATGCCGGGACCGATGCTGACATTGTCGGTGATGTGGGTCGCACGGATGGCATCCGCGAGCGCCTTCGGGTCGGTCGAGCGCGCCCGCTTGTAGGCATCCGCCGCGACCAGCAGCGCCTCGAAGGTATAGATGTGATTGGTATTGAGGTTGATGTCGGGATAGGCCTTGGCCAGCGCGCCCTCGAGCACCTTGCTCAGCTTCTTGTTCGGGTCGTACCAGGGCACGAAGCTCATCGGGCCGTCGGACAGCTTGCCCAGGGTCTTGAGATACTGGTCCTCGTACCAGCCCGGCCCCATGCTAAGCACCGCCATCGGCGTCCAGCGTTGCTTGACCAGCTCGCGGGTGATCAGGATGGCGTCGTTGAGCCGGCTGACCATTAGCAGCGCTTCGGCGCCCGTGGCCTTGGCCTTGGCCACTTCGACCGAAAGATCACGCGCGGTCGGATCGTAGGAGATCTGCTCGACGATCTGGTACGGCATGTTGAACTTCGGCATCACGCCGCTGATGCCGCGCTGCATCGACGTGCCGAAGGTGTCGTTCACGTGCATGAACACCACCGACTTCGGCGCGACTCCCGTGCTTTCGAACAGCTCCTTCTGGTTGGCGAAGGCGTCGCCGAGGATCATCGGCGCGGTCGGGAAATTGCGGAACACGAATTTGTAGCCCTGCTCGGTGATCGGCGGGGCGGCGGCGATGTTGATGACGAAGGGAATGCCCTTCTGCTCGGCGACCTGGGCGATGGCGGTGGTCTGGCCGGAATCGAAGGCGCCGACCAGAAGCTGGGCACCGTCGCTGATCAGCTTTTCCGCCCGCGCCCGCGCCACCTCCACATTGGTCTCGGTGTCCGCGTTCATGATCGCCAATTCCGGCAATCCCAGCTCCTTGAAGATCGCCGGCGCGAGCTCGACGCCGCGCTGGCAATCCTGGCCGATGCCGGCCTGCGCGCCCGAGCGCGGCAACAGGACGCCGACCTTGAGCGGCCCGCTCTGGGCGTGCGCAAGGTTGAACGGCGTGGCGCCGGCGAGCAATGCGGCGCCGCCGCCGGCGGCGAAGCTGCGGCGGCTGACGCCGCGGCGAGCGGAATTCGTCGGGGATTCAGGGGTCATTCGAGGTCCTCCCAAGATGCGCTGATTGGCCGTCGCGTGCGGCATTTCTCTTATTCTTCAACGCAAGAAGCAATGGGCCACGGCATCGCACTCTCCGAAAGTGGACATTGATCTCGCTCCCGCAATGCACCCGGCGCGGATTGCAAATTTAACCCAGCGTCCCACTCCCAAGGCGTCCATCCGCCGGGCCGGCTGCCTGCGACCGGCAGTCGCGGTTGCCCGCGGCAGAGGTGCAGATTGGCGCAGCCGACCGGGCTCCGTTCCGCCAGGCCGCATTCGCCGGCAACGCCGAGCCGTGCCGCGATGCGCGGTCCAGTAGGTTTAATTGTTGACCACGACAATAGATGTCGTCAACAACAATTCCCGATCCGAAATGCGCGCTCGCGCCAACAAGCGATAGGGAGGCACCGCGATGTCTGAGCGAGGGCTCGCCCAGGACGGCCAGCAACGCCTGCCCGCGGCGGAAGCGTCGCGCAGACGCAAGGACGCGCGCAGGTCGCTCGACATCGACGTTCTCGACGGTCATCTCGGCTACTTCATCAGGCGTCTGCAGGTTTGGGTGTTCCAGGACTTCATCCGCACGCTCGCGCCGATCGACATCCGTCCGGCGCAATATTCGGTCCTGGTCGTCATCGCCGCCAATCCCGGGCTGTCGCAGTCCGATCTCGCCGACCGGCTCGGCATCGAGCGCGCGCGGCTGGTGCGCCTGCTGGACCGGCTGGAACGGCGCGGATTGACCCGACGCCTGGCGTCCCGCACCGACCGGCGCTCGCATGCCCTGCATCTCACCGCCTCGGGCCGACGAACCCTGAAGCAGGCCAAGCTGCTCGCGGCGCAGCATGAAACGCAGCTGATCGAGAAGCTCGGGAGCGAACGGCGGCGGCTGCTGATGCAGGCCCTGAGACATTTCGATCGCTGACGCACGCGCCTCGCGTTCCCGCGGCGAGCGGGATTTCGCCGGACCGTTGCGCTACGATGGCGCGGCCCATTTCGGGCGGGCCGGCGGGCTCGCACCGGCAGCGCGGAGGCATCCATGGAAGCAGCACCGGTGCTCGTCGAGCGGCGTCCCGGCTATCGCGTCGTCACGCTCAACCGGCCGGACCGGCTCAACGCCTTCAACGAGGCGATGCATGAGGCGCTCAAGCGCGCACTCGCCGACGCCGAGGAGGACGACGATTGCCGCGCGCTGCTGCTCACCGGCGCGGGCCGTGCCTTCTGCTCCGGGCAGGACCTGCGCGACCGCATTTCCAAGGACGGCAAGACCACCGTGCTCGGGAGTTCGCTGGACACCTATTACAATCCGCTGGTCCGCAAGCTGCGCACATTGCGGTTCCCCGTCGTCGCCGCCGTCAACGGCGTCGCTGCCGGCGCCGGCGCCAACATCGCGCTCGCCTGCGACATCGTGCTGGCGGCGCGCTCGGCGACTTTCGTCCAGGCGTTTGCCAGGATCGGCCTCGTACCCGATTCCGGCGGCACCTGGGTCTTGCCGCGGCTGGTCGGCCCCGCACGCGCCCGCGGGCTCGCGCTCACCGCCGAGGCGCTCCCGGCCGACAGGGCCGAGGCCTGGGGCCTGATCTGGCGGATGGTCGAGGACCTCGAATTGATGGCGGAGGCACACAGGCTGTGCGTCCACTTCAGCGAGGCGCCGACCGTGGCGCTCGCCCTGATCAAGCGCGTGCTCGACAAATCCTGGAGCAACGACCTCGACACCCAGCTCGAGCTCGAACGCGAGACCCAGCGCGAGGCCAGCCTCACACCCGATTACGCCGAGGGGGTGCGCGCGTTCCTGGAGAAACGGCAGCCGGCGTTCAGCGGCCGGCGCACCGGCTAGGGCCTGCGGCGGCTATTGCCGCGGCGGGATCTGGATGAATTCCGCGATCTGCTCCTTGGTGAGCGGCGCGTCGAGGAACTTGGTCGCGACCGCGCCGGCCATGATGCCGTCGATGTCCAGGACGCGGTCGAACTGCTTGGCCTCCTTGGGCTGGAATTTCTCCACCGATGCCTTGGCGGTCGCGAGCGGCACCTTGATGGCCTCCGCATACATCCGCATCGCCTCGGGGTCGGCATACATCCAATCGAGCGTCTCGCGGAACGCGCGCACGAAGCGCAGCACCGCGTCCCTGCGGTTCTTCAGCACGTGGTCGTTGACCACCTCGACGCGGATGGTCTGGCTGCGCAGCGACGGGACGTCGTTGCCGCTGGCGACGATGCGGATCTTGCCCTCGTCGATCTCCTTGAGCCCGAACGGCGGCGATGCCCAGCCGATATCGATCTGGCGCGACATCACCGCGGTGAGCGTCGCCGGCATGCCGCCGGTCGAGGTGGGCACGGCCCTGATCCCGAGCTCCTTGCCCAGCCCGAGCACGATGGTGTTGGTCGTGCTGCCTCCGGTGGAATACGAGATCGTATTCTTCTCGGTCGTGTCCTTGAGGCTCTTGATCGGCGAATCCGCGCGCACGTAAAAGTAGATGTCGCCGGTGCCGGTGAAGTTCGCGCCGATCACGCGGATCGGCGCGCCCTTGGCAAATGCGCGCAACACGCCCTGGGTGCCGACATTGACGCCGAAATCCGCGCTGCCGGAGATCACCGCCTGGACGGTCTCGCCTGCGCCCGCGGTGCCGAAATTGTCCAGCGTGATCCCGTATTTCTTGAAGATCCCGGCCTTCTGCCCGAGGATCGGCGCCTGCCCGCTCCAGATCTCGAGCTGGCCGATGGCGACTTTGAACTCGTCCTGCGCGGACGCCGGCGAGACCGCGGCCGCTGTCGCGCCCGCGAGTAGAAACGACAAAAGCCAGCGCTGATTGCGCATGCATTCCTCCCGTGCCGGTCGTATCTCCGATGACGTTCCCCGTCGCTGCCCGTGCTCCTATTTATTGCGCGGCGGGATCTGAATGAGCTCCGCGAGCTGCTCCTTGGTCAATGGCGCATCGATGAATTTGAGCTTGACGGCGTCGCGCTGGATGCCGTCGAGATCTTTCATTGCGTCCGTCTGCATGGCTTCCTTTGGATGGAATTGCTTGACCGAGTTGGCGATCAGGCCCTGGTCCAGCTTCATCTTCTGTGCGTAGAGCTCGATCGCCTTGGGGTCGGCGTACATCCAGTCGACGGCCTCCCGGTAGCCCTGAACGAAACGCATGATGGCATCGCGCTTGCTCTTGAGGGCGTCGGCGTTGACGATGATGGTCCGCACCGTCTGCCCGCGCAGCGAAGGAACGTCGCTGCCGTGGATGAGAATCCGGAGCTTTCCCTCCTTGAGCTCCTTCAGGCCGAACGGCGGGGCGGCCCAGCCGATATCGATCTGGCCGGACATGACCTGGGTCAGAGTGCCGGCCGGGCCGCCGGTCGGCGTCGGCTTGGCCTTGACGCCGAGCTCGTTGGCGAAGGCCAGCACGAGGTTGTTGGAGCTCGAGCCGCTGGTGGAGTAGGCGATCGTGTTGCTGGCGGTGATATCCTTGATGGACTTGAGCGGCGAATCCGCCTTCACGTACCAATAGAGGTCGCCGGTTCCCGTGAACGCCGGCAGCAGGATGCGCACCGGGGCGCCCCTGGCGAAGGCGCGCATGACGCCGGCCACGCCGACGCCGGCGCCAAGATCGGCGCTGCCGGAGATGACGGGCTGCATGGTTTCCCCGGCGCCCTGGGTGCCGACATTGTCGAGCACGAGATTGTGCTTCTTGAAGATACCGGCGTCCTGGCCCAGCGTCGGCGCCTGGTTCTCCCAGTTGTTGATCTGGCCGATGGCGACCTTGAGCTGGTCTTGCGCGAGCGCCGGAGGGAGAGTGAACAGCGCAACAAACGCGAGCACGCACGCACGCGTCACGACATGTATTGGCATCATCGAAGGTTCTCCGCGGGGGAGCGATGGCCTGGGATTGGCCACGCGGCGATAACGTAGCATGGCGTCGGCAGATCGCGCGAGACGCCGCCGGAGGCGCGAGAGACTGCGCCCCCAGTCCTTTCGTTCGAGCTACGAACAGCAACGGAGGCGGGAAGCGCTCCGGCTCCTCCTCGCTCAGCCAGCCGCCCGATTGGTGCCGAATCCCTCCTGCACGCCGAGAACCGCCAGCGGCAGCTTGAGGCTCTCCTGCCACAGGAGACTTTCCATGGCGATGTTCAGCGGCTGGTCCTGCACCGTCAGCTCGTAGACGAAATCATCGTAGGAGGCGTGGTTGTGCACCGCCCAGCCGGGGGCCGACAGCATGAGATCGCCCGCCTTCCACTCGAGCACCTCGCCGCCGACGGTCGAGCGCCCGGTGCCGTGGAAGTAGTAGTTGACGGCGGCCGAGGTGTGGCGGTGCGGCCGGTCGACGATCTTGGGCGGGCGTATCGTCATCGTCGCGAAGAACGACGGGGTGCAACCATTGGTGCGGCCGGTCATCGGATTGTAAAGCATGTAGAGGCGCCGCCCGATATAATCCTTGCCGAGCGCCTGTAACTTGTCGAGGTGATGCTTGACCTCTTGCCACGGCCAGTGCAGCGCCTTCGACTCCACCGTCGGCGGGTTGATCAGCACCTCGTAGGGCATGAGGCATGCGCCCTCGTCGTCGAGCTTGATCGTTCCATAGGGCGAGATGCGGCGCCGCTTGTCCTCCGCGCTTTGCTCCTCGTGTTTGACCGGCTCGATCGGCGGCGGGTTCTCCTCCACGTAGTGGATGTTCATCAGTTCGAGCAGCGCGGCGTTCGAGTAGGTGAGTCGCGCCTGGATATCCTTGCTGTCGTTGCCATGCCAATAGATGTGCATGGAGGGCGTATTCCAGACGTCGTAGAGATTCACCTCGAAACGCTTGCCGCCCACGATCGAATGGCCGCGCCCGCGAATGACGAAGTTGACCTGCGTCGAGTTCTGCCGGTAGGGCACGGTCCGTTCGCCCGGCAGCAGGACGTCGAGCGCAACCTGGATGCCGGCGGCGAGGCCGTTTCCCTTCTCGGCGCGCGGATGCGCGATGATGGAGCGCCGGCGGCCGTTGGCTGGACGCGGCAGGCTCGCCAAGCGCTCGACCTCGGCATCGATCGTTTCCTTGGGGATGACGATCGCCGGCCAGAGATCCATTGCGCCGGGCTTGGCACCGGATTGATCGATGAAACGGACGGTCTCGTTCATGGGGAGCCTCCTTCAGGCGAACAGTTTGGCAGGTTGCGGGTGCGGAAATTCGCGGCCGAGGCGCTGCTCGCCTGCCCGGCGCAGGATTTCGATACCGAGCGCGAGGTCCGAAATGCCCATGCCCATGGCCTTGAACAAGGTGAGGTCGGCGCCGGCCGGCCGGCCTTTGCCTTCGGCCACCACGGCAGAAAGCGGACGCACGGCGCGCCATTTCAATTCGTCCCGGCCGTAATATTGCATGAACTCGCTCGAGAGGTTCCGCACCTGCGGCACGCTGTCGGCAACTACCGCCGCGCAACGCGAAAGCAGCGCCGGCTCGAACTCCGCGCGCTCGGGCGAGATGGCGCCGACAGCGTTCACATGCGTGCCCGCTGCGACCATGCCGGACCCGAGGATGGGTTCGGTCGCGCGCGTGACTAAGGTGACGATGGCGGCGCCGTCGACCGCTCGGGCGACCGAGGAGGCCTCCTCGACGTTCAATCCCAGCGCCTTCCTGGCGCGCCCGACGAACTCCGCTCTTGCGGCGCCGTCGCGACTGAAGGCGCGCACTCGCCGCAGCGGGCGCACGGCGGCCACGGCGGCGAGTTGCGTCATGGCCTGCTTGCCGGTCCCGATCAGCGCCATGTCGGAGGCGCCGTCGGCCGCCAGGTATTTCGTCGCCAGCCCGCTGATCCCGCCGGTGCGCAGTTGCCCGAGCGCGAAGGCTTCGATGATCGCTTTGAGCGACCCGTTGTGGCTGTCGAACAGAATGAGCAGCGGCGCCGCGCCGTTGGCATGTGCCCAGGTCTTGGTGCCGACGAAGCCGTCATCGGCAAAGACGGCGCCGATCGCATGCAGGGTATGATGTCCGTCCCAGATGGCGTGCGTCTTCACCATGTTCTCGGCTTTGCCGGCGGCTTCCAGCGCCAGCGCGCGGTCCAGCGCGGCGATCGCCCCCTTCATGTCCATGAGGCGCACCACCTCGGCTTCGGTTATCCAAAGGCTCACCGCGCCGCCTCCTGACCTGCGATCATGCTCACTCCATGGGCTTTGTTCTCGGCCTCGACAAGAGGGCGCATCGAGCCCACGGCGCAGCCCGGAGGCTCGCCCGCCAAATCCGCGCGCCAAGGCGAAAATACTATATCAGTCAAGGCGGTCGGCAAACCTATCGCGCGGTCGTTCAACGCCGGGCGTTCTTCGCGCGCGCGGTCCAATAGTCCCAGGCGCGCGACAGCGGAACGGGCGACAGATTGATGGCCGCGGCGAGCTTGGTCTCGCCCGGCGTCAACGGGCCGAGGTTCCCGAGCGCGAGCGCGCGTATCTGGTATTCGGCGTTCTGGCACATGGCGATCGAGCGGAAAACCAGCTCGCGCACATTGCCGCCCACCACGGTCGCGCCGTGCCGCCGCATCAGCACCGCGAAATGGGGGCCGAGCGCGCGCGCGAGCGAGCGGCCCTCTTCCGGCTTCACCACCAGCAGATTGCTGTCGCCGAACTCGTCGCGCTGATCCCAGAACGGCACGGTGTCGCCCATGGTCGCGGCCACGTGGATGACCGGAATGAGGGCAGCGCCGGTAATGCAGAACGGCATCACCGCCGGAGCATGATGGTGGCAGACCGCCGTCACGTCGGGACGCGCCTGGTAGATGCAGCCGTGGATCACGCGCTCGGCGTAGAGCTGGGTCGAGGGCGGCTCGACCGGATCGGAATCGAGCGTGAACTCCAGGATATCCTCCGCCTCGATCAGCCCGGGCGAGCGCGAGCGCGCGAGCAGATAGCGGCCGGAGTCGCTCGGATGGCGCATGCTGACGTGACCGAAGGCGTCGAGCACGCCTTCGTTGGCGAGCATGCGGTTGGCAAGCGCGACTTGATGACGCGCGTCGGCAAGGTCGTCGGCCACGGGGCGTTTCCTGTTGATTGGGCAGAGGCGTGTCGAAGCCGCGAGCAAAGCCGAAATATCGGCGGTTGCCAAGCCGCGGCGGGGCGTCCGCATGCGCCCCCTTGCCTGCACGCCTTGCCAAGCGGCAAGGATGTCCGCAGAGTCCGTCCCCAGCCGGGCCACAATCGGAGACCCCAGCCATGAATCCCGTTGTCGCCGTCATCGCGCCCGGCATGATGGGCGCCGCCGTCGGACAGCGGCTCGTCGAGCACGGCCTCAAGGTGCTGACCTCGCTCGCCGGGCGCAGCGCCGAAACCGCCGCGCGCGCCAAGGCCGCCGGCATGACCTCCGCCGGCGACGAGGAGATCGCGGCGAGCGACTTCATCCTGTCGATCCTGCCGCCGGGCGATGCGGTCGCGCTGGCGCAGCGGTTCGCCCCGGCGCTCACCGCCAGCAACAGCAAGCCGGTGTTCGTCGATTGCAACGCGGTCAGCCCGCGGACGGTCGAGCGCATCGCCGCGGTGATCGCACCGACCGGCGCGCCGTTCGTCGATGCCGGGATCATCGGGTCGCCGCCGAAACCGGGCGACGCCGGCCCGCGTTTCTACGCCTCGGGCCCGGATGCGCCGCGCTTCGCCAAGCTCAAGGAGTTCGGCCTCGACGTGCGCGTGCTCGGCGGCCCCATGAACGCGGCCTCGGCGGTGAAAATGTCCTATGCCGGCATCACCAAGGGCACGCAGGCGCTGGGCGCGGCGATGCTGCTCGCGGCGACCCGCGGCGGCACCGCCGACGCGCTGTTCGCCGAGCTGCAAGGCAGCCAGCCGCAGATGCTGGCCTGGCTCAAGCGCGGCCTGGCGCTCATGCCGCCGAAGGCCTATCGCTGGATCGCGGAAATGCACGAGATCGCCGATTTCGTCGGCGAGGACCCCGCCGCGCACGAGCTCTACGTCGGCGCCGCACACTTCTACGAGCAGATCGCGCAGGATTTCGAAGCCGACAAGACGCAGGTCGCCGCGCTCGAGGCGTTCATGAACAAGGGGACCTAACGCGCAGGGCCGGCACAACCTACGAGTGAGTCACCGAGAACAACTTAAAGACGAGACTGATTGATGCCCCCTACCGCCCTGTAAATTGCAGGCGAAGAACAGGCGCCGGGGTCGGAAAACGCCTTTCATCACTCGCCGCCCTGACAGCCTGAGGTTGAACACCATCTTTTCCCGTTCCGCCGAAAACGCCGCCGCGCCGCGAAACTTCGCCGCGCCGATACGGGCGCACCTTCGGATAGTGCTTGAAGCATAGGTCATTCTCGTAACGTAGTCAACCACAAAATGAAGCCAATTGCTTACAGCCGCTCGCGCAGGAAACGAACGAGGCGCGGCGCCAGGAAGCCGGAATAGCTGCCGGCCTCCTCGATCGGATCGTTGAGCCAATAGTGCGGTGCGCCCTGCACGATGCAGGTGCGCACGAAGAAATTCGCCTGCTTGAGCCGCAGCAGGAACGCGTCGGTCTGCGCACGGCGGTCGACGAGATCGTCCTCGGTCCCCACGCTCAGGAGCACACCGATTCCGTTGTTGGCGAAGGTCGCGTAGTTGAGGGGCGAGGCGTCGAAATAGAGACGCGGATCGTCCATCGGCGCGGCGCCCATGAAGTTTTCGATGTTGTTCTCGCGCGGGCTCTGCAGCTGGTAGCGCTGCCACATTTCGACGAGATCGTAGACACCGTAGACCCCGACCAGCGCCTTCACCTTGCTGTCAACCTTGGCGTGGGCATCGTTCGGATAGACGTCTTTGAACGTCTCTGCGCCGAGCGCGGCGAGCGAGGCGAGGTGCGCGCCGGCGGAGGCACCGAACAAGCCGATGCGCGCGGGATCGACCTTGATGTCGCTTGCGCTGCCGCGGACGAATTGCACCCCCGCGAGCACGTCGGCGACCGCCTGCGGGAACATTTTCTGCCCTTTCTTCGCGAGGCGGTAGCTGATCGCGAACAGCGCATAGCCGCGCTCGGCGAGATACGGGCCCCAGAATTGAAAGGCGTTGCGGGCGCCCGCCTGCCAGCCGCCGCCGTGCACGGCAACGAGCGCCGGAAAGGGTCCCGCTCCCGCCGGCAGGTAGAGGTCGCCGGCGAGCGCGACGCCGTCATGGCTGGCATAGGAGACGCCGGTGCGGGTCTCGATCTGTTGCGATGCTGGCATTCAATTCTTCTCCCGTAGTGTTCGACACTCTGGTCGCCGGTCTAGTTTCGTATGAGATTGGCGCCCAGATGCTCGCCGGCATCCATGCGCAGGCATTCGCCCGTCATCACTACAGCGTCTTGCACCAGGAACAGCGCCGCCCGCGCCACGTCGTCGGGCCAGATCCCGCGCTTGAGCGGGAATTCATTCTCGGCCTGGCGCACGCGCGCGTCATACTGCTCCGCGGTCATGATCTTGCGCGTCCAGCTGCCGAGCAGCCCGCCCGGGCACAGCGCGTTCACGCGCACCTGCGGCGCCAGCGCGCGCGCCATGCTGATGGTGAGGGTGTTGAGCGCGCCCTTGGAGGCGGCATAGGCGATCGAGCTGCCGGCGCCGCGCATCGCTCCGATCGAGGAGATGTTGACGATCGCCGCGTCGCCGGTCGCCTTGAGATGCGGCGCGGCGGCGCGGCACATCTGGTAATTGCCGATCAGGTTGACCGAATAGGTGCGCTGGAACTCGTCGGCATCGAGCAGGTCGAAGCGCTGGTGCGGAATGGTCCTGGTGACGGCGGCGTTGTTGATGAGCACGTCGAGCCGGCGCCATCTATCGACCGCCGCCTGCACCAGGCAGCGGCAGTCCTCGTCCTTCGCCACGTCCGCCTGCACGGCGAAGGATTCGACCCCGGCCGCTTCGCATTCGGCCGCGACCTTGTCGGCGCCGCGCTTGTTGGTCGCGTAGTTCACCACGACGTTGCAGCCGCGCGCGGCGAGCATCCTCGCGCAGGCCGCGCCGACGCCGTCATCCGAGCTCGATCCGGTGACGACGGCGGCCTTGCCCTCGAGCTCCAAAACCCCCTCCCCGCTCCCGCGCTTCGCGTTGCGCGAGACTCACGCCCGCGCGTAGCGGCCACGGTTGAAGAAGCGGTCCTTGTCGTCGTCGGAGGCGGTCTCGCGGTTCGACTTGATGACGGCGATCTTGGCGAGCGCGGCCTTCACCGCCGGACGCGCGCTGATGGCGTTGAACCAGCGCGAAAGGTTCGGGTGGTCCTCCCACTTCACGCCCTGGGCGTCGTGGTTGCGCGTCCACGGGAAGGTCGCGATGTCGGCGATGGAATACTCCTCACCGCCGAGATAAGGCACCTCGCCGAGCCGCTTCTCCAGCACGGCGTAGAGGCGCTTCAATTCCGACGTGTAGCGGGCCATCGAGTATTCGCCGCCGTTGTTCGGCGCGAACAGCTTGAAGTGCGTCCACTGCCCGAACATGGGGCCGACGCCGGTGAGCTGGATCATCAGCCACTGGATCACGTCGTATTTCTTGGCAGCGTCCTTGGGCAGGAACTTTCCGGTCTTCTCCGCGAGATAGAGCAGGATCGCACCGGATTCGATCACGGTGTAGGGCTTGCCGCCGGGTCCGTCGGAATCGACGATCGCAGGGATCTTGCTGTTGGGATTGATCTTGGCGAACTCCGGCTTGTACTGCTCGCCCTTCCAGACATCGACGAAGTGTTCCTTATACGGGAGGGCGCATTCTTCGAGCATGATGTAGATTTTCTGCACGTTCGGGCTGGTAAGGGCGTAAAAGTCGATCATGGGGATTGCCTTTGCTGTGGCGAGCGCGGCAACCGTAACGAGCGCCGCCGTTCCCGGCAAGCGTCCGCCAGCCTGCAGCCGGCGCTGCGCGTTACGCTCACGTTGATTTGTAGGGTGGCCATTGCGCTTTCGTAGCGCTGTTCTCTGCATCCGTTGCGCGGCGGCGCAATGCCGACGCGTTCCGCCCGCGTGGGCAAAATCGCTCGCAGCAGGGTACGTGTGATCAGCTGTCCGCCAGCGATTTTGCCCACTCTACCCGTCCGCGAGAGCCGGATATAGACTGTCGCAACACAACGACACGGCACAATGGGGAGCGCTCCGGTGAACGTTGCACAGAAAGAGAAGAAGCGATTGACCGGCCGCATCGCGGCCGAGAACATCAGGCTGATAGCGGTTCCGCGCCCGCCCGCCGGCGCGGTCGAGCGCCTGCTCGCGCTCGGTGATCCGACCGGGATCATCTCCGACACCATGGACGAGCTCGGCATCCCGGCGGGCGTGGTCGGCGCCTCGGTGCTCAAGCCGACCATCGCCGGCAAGTGCATCGCCGGCCCGGCGCTCACCGTGCGCAACATCGCGCAGCGCATCGATCCGCTCGCGGGCGCGCGGGCGCACGTCAACCGCATGGCGGAGTTCGAGGCGCACAACCTGGCTCAGCCCGGCGACGTGCTGGTGATCCAGGGCGTCGCCGCCGTCTCCAACATGGGCGGCATCTCCGCGCAGACCGGCAAGCGCCAGGGCGAGGTCGGCGCGATCGTCGAGGGAGGAGTGCGCGACATCGCCCATTCGCGCGCGCTCGGCTACCCGATCTGGGCGAGCGACATCACGCCGGTGACCGGCAAGTGGCGGCTCGAGACCGTGGAAATCAACGGCGCAATCGAGATCGGCGGCGTGCGCGTGGCCGCCGGCGACCTCGTGGTCGCCGACGATACCGGCGTCTGCTTCATCCCGCGCGACGTCGTGCTCGAGGTTCTCGACGCCGCGGAGGAGAAGGCGAAGGCGGAAGGGGTCCGCTGCAAGGCGATCGACGACGGCGTGCCGGTGCCCGACATCTCGCGCGCGACCTATGGGGAGAAGTAGGGGGCCGGCGGATCGCGTTGTCAGGATCCGATCAGTCTCGGCAGCAGCAGGCTGATGATCGGGAACAGGACGATAAGGGTGACGCGTACCGCGTCCGACATCAGGAACGGAACCACGCCGCGGAACGTATCGGCCATCGGAACGTCCCTGGCGAGCGAGTTGATCACGAACACGTTCAACCCGACCGGCGGCGTGATCAATCCGATCTCGACCACGCTCAGCGTGATGATCCCGAACCACAGCTTCATCTGATCGGCATCGAGACCGAAATCGAGCGCGGCCACGATCGGCCAGAAGATCGGGATCGTGATCAGGATCATGGCGAGCGAATCCATCACGCAGCCCAGCGCCAGATAGAGCAGGATCATCCCGAGCAGGATCACGTAGGGCGACAGGCCGGAATTCTGGAACAGATCGGCCGTCCACAGCGGCAGGCGCGAGAAGCCCAGGAACGCGTTGAACACGTCCGCGCCGAGCAGGATGAGGAAGATCATCGCGGAGGTGGAGGCGGTTTCGACCAGCGCATCCAGAAACCCGCGCAGGCGCATGCCGCCGTAGGTCACGGCGACCAGGAACGTCGCCGCCGCGCCGACGCCGGCTCCCTCGGTGGGCGTGAAGATGCCCGAATAGATTCCGCCCATCACCACGACGAAAACGACGGCGATCGGCCAGACCTGGCGCAACGCCTTCCATCGCTCGGCCGGCGTAGCCCGTGGTCCGGCGGGGCCTGCCATCGGGTCCAGCCGGGCGACGATCGCGATCGCGATCATGTAACCGGCCGTGGCCAGTAGGCCGGGCAGGAAGGCCGCCTGGAACAGGGTGACGATGTTGCCCTCGACGATGATCGCGAAGATGATCAGCACGATCGACGGAGGAATGAGAATGCCGAGCGTGCCGCCGGCCGCCAACGTGCCGGTCGCGAACCCGCCCGCGTATTTGTAGCGGCGCAGCTCCGGCAGCGCCACCTGACCCATCATGGCGGCGGTCGCGAGCGAGGAGCCGCTGACCGTGCCGAAGGCGGCGCATCCGCCGACCGCGGCCATGGCGAGGCCGCCGCGAAAATGCCCGATCCAGGCCGCCGCCGCGCGGAACAAGGCGCTCGTGATGCCGGCGCGCGCCGCGAAGTGACCCATCATCAGGAACAGCGGGAGGACCGAAAGGTCGGCTGACGTGAACCGCCAGTACATCTCAGTCTTGAGATAGCTCAATAGCGCAATCGTTCCGGCAATGCTGACGTATCCGG
Source organism: uncultured Alphaproteobacteria bacterium (assembly GCA_963758945.1). Lineage (GTDB taxonomy): Bacteria > Pseudomonadota > Alphaproteobacteria > Rhizobiales > Xanthobacteraceae > VAZQ01. The sequence goes on from CAVWXY010000011.1 coordinate 348,881, forward strand.
CCGTCCCCACCGCCAGCATGGCCACGGCCACCGGGACGCGAAGCGCGATCAAGATCAGAAGCACGCCGAATCCGATGGCGCCGGTCGTCAGGTCGCTCACCGGATCACGCCTCCTCGACGATCGCGTGCGGAGGCGACCGACCGCTCCGCACGTCGCTGATGTCGCGGGACAGCGTGTACGCGATGGCAGCGATCAGGACGACCATGCAGAAAAGGTCGAATGGGACGGTCCACCATCGATAGAAGTTGAAGTTGGCGAGCACCTCGGAATTGGCGCGCAGCTCGAGCCCGCCGTAATAGAGGCGCCAGGTGAAGAGCACCGCGACGACGAGGTAGAGAAACGTCCCGCAGGCGTCGAGAACGGCCTTGCCGCGCGGCTTCATGTCGGTCGTGAAGAAGTCGACGACCACGTTGCCGCGCGTCATCTGGCAATAGGGCAGAAAGGCGAAGGCGGCGGAGCCGCTGATGATGGCGAGGAGGTCGTAATCGCCCGGGATCGGCGCCGAGAACAGGTAGCGCCCGGTGACGCTCACCGTCACCATCGCCGCCATCAGGCAACACAGCCCCCCGCCGAAGACGGCCAGGACTTTGGCCGTTCCGAAAAGGAGCCGGCCCACCGGATCGGTCGGCCGGGCTGTTTCAGGTGCGTCTTCCGACATCGATTGCCCTCGGCATCGAAGCGCGGTCGAGCGAGCCGCTCAGTTCGAATACTTCGCTTCCAAGGTCTCGACGTCGGCAAGGATTTGCTTTCCGTTGGCGCCGGAGTCATCCAGCAGTTTCACGAAACGATCGAAGACCGGCTGCACCTTCTTCTTGAACTTGGCGGTCTCCTCGGGGCTGAGCTGGACGAACTTGTTCTTCGGCTTCGCATGCATCACCTTCTCGCCGGCGATCTCGATCTCGTCCCAGGTCTTGATCGCGGTCGGGGCGAGGTTGCGGCCGGAATTGTCGTCGATCACTTTCTTGAGATCGGGCGGCAGGCTCTCGTACCTCTTCTTGTTCATGAGAAAGGTGAAGATGGCCGTGCTCAGCCGCGGCTGCGGCGGCGCAAGCGTCGTGAAGTAGTTGGCGAGCTCATCCATCTTGACCGCCGGCGCGATCTCGTAGGGCAGGATGGTGCCGGTGATCGTGCCCTTGCTGAGCATCGGGACGAGCTCGGGCAACGGCAACTGCAGCGGAACGGCATTCAGCGCCTCGAGAATCCAGGCGTTGGTGCGCGAATACGAGCGCAGCTTCATGCCTTCGAAGTCCTCGACCTTGTTGATCGGGTCCTTGGTCATGAACAAGGCGCCGGCATGCGCGTGCACCAGCAGCACGTGGTAGGGCTCGAACTCCTTCTGCATGTATTTCGCCACGTAGTCCTGCAGCCCCATCACGGTGGCGCGGGTGCTCCGGTGCAGGAACGGCAGCTCGAAGACCTCCAGCTTGGGCATCACCCCCGGCGTGAAGCCGGGCAGCGTCCAGACGACGTCGACGACGCCGTCGCGCACCTGCTCGAGCAGTTGCGTGGCCTTGCCGCCGAGTTGCTGCGACGGATAGACCTGGACCTTGATCCGGCCCTTCGAATCCTTCTCGACCTTCTCGGCCCACGGCACCATGAAATGCTTCACCGGGTTGGCCACCGGCGGCAGGAAGGTGTGGAGCCGCAGGGTGACCTCCTGCGAAACCGCCGCCGTCGAGGCAAAGGCTGCAGCCAGAGCCCCCGCCAGCGTTGTCAGGATAATTCGCTTCATTGGCATGTCCTCCTTGGAAAGGTTGAGTTTTTTCTCCCGGTTTATAATCGCAAGCGAAACGGGGCGGCAACGACCGGCAAATTGCCGCAGAGCGGCGGCGCCGATAATTGCCGAATAGCGATGTCCGAAACCCGATCCCGGCCTTCGCCGGCCTGCGATTTCAACGGGTTAAATGCAGCAGAGATCTCGTTCGATGCGGCCCCTCTCCTCCCATTTCATTCCGGCTGGAAGTTCATGGCGACGCCATTGATGCAGTAGCGCAGATGCGGCGGCGGCGGCCCGTCCTCGAAGACATGGCCGAGATGGCTGCCGCAGCGGCTGCAGTGCACTTCGGTGCGGACCATGCCGTAGCTGCCGTCCTGCGAGGTTTCGACCGCGCCCGCGAGCGGATCGTTGAAGCTCGGCCAGCCGGTTCCGCTCTCGAACTTCTTCTTGGAGACGAACAGCGGCTGGCCGCATCCTGCGCAAACGAACATGCCGGGGCGCTTCTCGTAATTCAGCGCGCAACTGCCGGGGCGTTCGGTGCCGTGTCCGCGCAGAACGGCATACTGCTCCGGCGTCAGCAGGCGGCGCCACTCCGCGTCGGTGTGGGTGACCTCGAACTGCTTGTCGTCCATCACTCTCGCTCCTCCAATACGATCGCCGCCCCGGTTCCCACCTCAGGGTGGTCCCACGAAGGCGTCTCGGCAATTGCGGCGCCAGCATAGCATCGCGGCGCGGCTCGGGCATCGCCGCGGGCGGCCATCATTTCCCGGAAAGCTCCGCGACGAGTTCCCGCGCGACGAACGCTCCTGCACGCTGCCAAGCTTCGTCCGTGTCGCCGCGGAAGCTGTGATAGCGCTGGAAAACGATCTTGCCGGTGCGCGGATCGATCACGCGGACCGGAAACGACAGTATGAGCGTGCTGGTCTTCTGAACCGCGCCGAACAGCACAAATGCCGCGCCAGCCTTGCGGGCCTGTTCCAGCGCCTGGTCGAAATCGCCCGGCGCCGTCGTGCAGGGCCGGTCGTTGCAGGCAATGTCGATGATGCGGAATTTTCCGCCCGCAACGAGATCGCTCCGCAGGCGGTTCATCAATGCGCGCAGGCGCGCCTCGTGTTCGACGCGCTGGTCCCGGACTTCACCCGACGTATCGACAAAGTCGAAATCTGCGATCGCGACCTGCGCGGGCGCGGCGCCGGCGTCGGTCGCTCCCGCCGCGAGCGAGAAGAGCAGCAGGGCGACCGAAAGCGGCAACCGACCGCGCCCCGGGCCCGGAGAATTTGCGTGTGATCGGCGTCCTTTCACGATCACCATCTCCCGGCTCCTCGCAGGTCGCAGCCCGGATGGAGCGGCGGCGAAATCCGGGACCGTCCGCCAAAGGCTCAGCCGGTGCCGGATTTCGCGAGCGTCGCGTTCGAACCACGAAGCTCGGCGAGGATCTCGTCGTTGTGCTGGCCGAGCGTGGGCGGCGCCGTGTCGATCCTGGGCCCGCCATGGGCGAAGGTGAAGGCGGCAAGCGGGACGCCGAAGCCGCCCTCCACGCCGGCGGCGCCGGCATGGCGGTGAACGATGCCGCGGGTTGAGAGCTGCGGGTCGGCGAGCGCCTCGCCCATGGTTCGCACGCGTGCCGCCGGGACGTGGCGCGCCTGCAGGAATTCCTCCCATTCGTCGGCGCTGCGCGTGAGCATGATCTCGGAGAGCACGGCGATCTCGCGCTCGTGATCGGCGTCGCGCTCGTCGTTGGTGCGCTTGACCATGTCGGCGCGTCCCAGCGCCAGCCACAGGCGGCGCTGCTGGCGCAGATTGCTTGCACCCAGCATCACCAGGCCGTCCTTGGTCTCGAAGGCGCCGTTGGTGGCGTGCGGGTGGCGGTTGCCGTGCGGCACGGGATGCACGCCGTTGCGCAGATACCCCGTCAGGTGCGAGCTCATCAGGATCATCGCCACGTCGAGCATCGCCATGTCGATGCGCTGGCCGCGTCCGGTCCGCTCGCGCTGGAACAGCGCGGAGGCCAGCGCGAAGGCGCCGGTCATGCCGGTGGCGTAATCGATCGCGGGCGCGCCGAACTTGACGGGATGCACGTCCTTGGTGCCGGTCATCGCCATGATGCCGGAAGTGGCCTGGATCACGTGATCGTAGGCGGTCTGCCGGCCGCGCGGCCCGCGCTGGCCGAAGGCCGAGAACGAGGCATAGATCAGCCGCGGATTGATTGCGGCGAGCGCCTCGTATCCGAGGCCGAGCGCCTCGAAGGCGCCGGGCCGGTAGTTCTCCACGAACACGTCTGACGTGGCGGCGAGCTGCCTGAGAGTTTCACGATCGCGCTCGGTCTTCAGGTCGAGCGTGATCGAGCGCTTGTTGGACGCCTGGGTCAGGAAGGCGGTGCCCATGTTGCGGCGATTGAGCGCCTTGTCGGTGCCAGAGCCGCGGCTCTGGTCGGGCTCGTCGGGATGCTCGACCTTGATGACGTCGGCGCCGAGCACCGCCAGCTGATAGGCCGCGAACGGCCCCGCCAGCACGTGGGTGACGTCGATCACCCGGATGCCTTCGAACGGTCGCATCGCGGGATTCCTCAGGCGGCGTTGCGGTCGAGGAGCTCGATCGATACCCCCTCGGGCGCGCGCAGGAAGGCGACCCGCACCCCCGGCCGCACCGTGGTCGGCTCGCGGGTAAACTCAACTCCCTTGGCCTTGAGCTCGGCGACGAGGGCATCGATCCCGCTCACGCAGAGGCCGAAATGATCGAGGCCCTGATAGGGCGTGGTCGGCGGCGGGTTGACGCCATCGCCGGGAACGACCGGCGCGATGAAGATGTTGGCGCCACCGAGCTTGAGGTCGATGCGCGGCTTGCCCTGCTGCATGGTGCGGATGACCTCGGCGCCGAGCATGCGCTCGTACCACTGGGCGGTTGCCTCGGGATTGGCGGTTCGCAAATGGATGTGATCCCAGGTGTATTGGGCCATGGACGTCCTCCGTGCCGGCGCTAGCGGGCGCACTATTGATGCAAAAGCGCGGGCGAATTGCCAGCGGATTCCCGCCGCTTCGCGAGTCCCGGATGCGGTGCAGCGTGTAGCACGGAACGGTGCGCCGCTGATCCGGGACCGCCATCTGCAGCGCACCATTGCGCTACGCTTCATGCTGCGCTGCGCCCGGGACACATGCTGCAGGCGCGGAAAGTGTCAGGTTCCGCTCTTCGCCGCCGGGCTCGGGCCGGGCGCCACCGTCGCGATCTTGGTCGCGGTGTGCATGTGGCCGTCCCAGCGCTTGGCGAACGGCGCGGGAATATCGAACTGGTCGAGCACGCGCGCCACGATGTGGTTGACGATGTCGTCGACCGTTTGCGGATGATTGTAGAACGCGGGCATCGGCGGCACGATCGACACCCCCATGCGTGCCAGCTTGAGCATGTTCTCGAGATGCACCTCGGACAGCGGCGTCTCGCGCACCACCAGCACCAGCTTGCGCCGCTCCTTGAGCACGACGTCGGCGGCGCGATGCACGAGGTGCTCGCCGTAGCCGTTGGCGATGCCGCCGAGCGTGCGCACCGAGCAGGGCACGACCGCCATGCCCTCGGTCTTGAAAGAGCCGGAGGAGAGCGAGGCGCCCATGTCGCCCTGGCTGTGGACGACGCTGGCGAGGGAGCGCACCTGCTCGACGGTGTAGCGGGTCTCGTGCTCGAGGGTGCGCTGCGCCCACTTGCTGATGATGAGATGGCTCTCGATGTCGCTGCCCTTGAGCGCCTCGAGCATCCGCACGCCGAAGATGGCGCCGGTCGAGCCGGTCATGCCGATGATGAGACGGCGCATTCCGCTATTCTCCGTCGTGAGTACTCTCGCGGCTCGCTCGGTGGGCTCCCTCTCCCACCCGAACTCGGGTTTACCCGAGTTCGGCACCTTAAGTTGGCCGAAGTCGGATAAATCCGACTTCGGCTGGGAGAGGGGTGGGGTGAGGGCCCCGTAACCCCCTCACCCCAACCCTCTCCCCAAACGGGGAGAGGGAGCGCACCGAGATCGCGGCATCATCACCGCGCGATGAGACAGCAAACGCATGAAATCCGTTCGGTTGCAAGCACATCCCGCCGGTCCATCGGCGCGAACACGCCTAATCGAACACGCCCTGCTGGCGATAGGACTCGTATTCCGCCGCGCTCAATCCGATGAGATCGCGGAACACGAAATCGTTGTCGGCGCCGACGCAAGGCGCCGGCCCAACGACGTCGCCGGGCGCCTCGGCGAGATCGAAGCCTGGAAAGCAATAGGCATGATCCCCCATCTCCGGATGGCGGCGCACCCGGAACAGCCGGCGGGCACAGAGCTGCGGGTCCGCGAACAAGCCCGCCATGGTCACGACCGGATAGGCGCGAACGCCCGCCGCCTGCAGGAGCTCGGCAACGGCCTCGGCGCCGTTCCCGGCGGTCCAGGCCGCGATGACCGCGTCGAGCGCCTCGACATTCGCCCGGCGCGCCTCGGCCGAGGCGAAGCGCGGGTCGCGCGCGAGCGCCGCGTCGCCCATCGCCTTCGCCAGCGCCGCGAAGTCGCCGTCCGACCAGCAGGACAGCGCGACCCACTCGCCGTCGCCGCAACGGTAGGCGCCATGCGGCACGGCGACCGGATCGTCGTTGCCGCAGCGCTCGGCGAGGCGGCCGCTGGCGAAATAGTCCTGCAACGCCGCCCCCATGAAAGTCAGCCCACACTCGTATTGGGAGAGATCGATCAGCGCGCCGTTGCCGGTCCTGCGGCTGCGGATCACCGCCGCGAGCGCGGCCGAGGTGCCGAGCAGGGAGGCGATATAGTCGATATAGGGCCCGTAGAGCAGCATCGGCGGACCGTCCGCCGCGCCGGTCAGGCCGCACATGCCGGCGAGCGCCGAAAGCTGCGAGCCGAAGCCCGGCTGGTCGGCGCGCGGGCCGGTCTGCCCCATGTTGCAGGTCGACAGCATCACCAGATGCGGGTTGATCTCGGCGAGCGTGGTGTAGCCGATACCGAGACGCTCCATCACGCCGGCCCGCATGTTCTCGATCACGAGGTCGCACCATTGCGCCATGCGGCGGGTGAGCGCCACGCCCGCGGGCTTTTTCAGGTCGACCGTGACGCTGTATTTCGAATCGTTGAAGAAGGCGAAGCAGCCGCTGCGGTTGTAGCCGGGACGGTTGTCCTTGAACGGCGGATATTGAACGCGGAAGCCGTCGGGACGCTGTTTCAATTCCACATGAATGGTGCTGGCGCCGTAATTGCCCAGCACCTTGCCGATATGAGGGGCGGCGGCGTAGCTGCCGAATTCGAGCACCTTGAGCCCCGCCAGCGCCTGCGCGACCGCGGTCACGGCTGGCCCCCTGCCCTGCGCCGTTGCGGCACTGCGGGCGCGAACGGCTCGGCGGGCGCGTGACGCAACGGCGGCCGCTCGCCGTCGATGACCGCGAAGCTGCCGCAGAAACGCTCGTCGCAGCCGGCAACGGACTGGAAGAAACCGCGGGCGGCAAGCTGCGGGTCGGCGGCGATGTCGGCGACCGTGGAGACAGGGTAGCCCAGCATCTCGCGGCGGTGGCCTTCGATCAGGAATTCGCGCTTGGTCAGGCCGGCGAAGAATTCCATCACCGGCGCCTCGATGGCGTCGACCTTGGCCTGATCGGCCTGGGTTGGGTCCCAAATTTTCCAGTCGACGGCGGCCAGCGCGCCGAGCTCGGCGCCGCGTTCGCGCATCCAGGCGACGAGCCGCTCGTTGGTGCGCCGGCCGGCCGGGCCACCGTAGAAGATGAAATTGATATGGCCGTCGCGGCACGGCCAGAACACGCGATAGCGCGCCCCCTTGATCGAGCGGCCGGTGATGAAGGCGCCGGCGCGGGTGGGCGTCACACCGACGAGATCGACGAAGGCCGGCGCGTGCGACAGCGCGGTGACCACCGAGGCCTGCGCGGAGACGTCGACGAGGTCGCCGCCGCCGGTGGCCTCGCGCTTGAACAGCGCCACCAGCGCGCCGATGGCGGCCTGCGCCCCCGCCCAGCCGTAGGATTGCGGCTCGCTCACCCGCACCGGCATGCCGTCCGGCTCGCCCGCGAGCGCCATCGCGCCGCCCGCGGCCATCAGTTCGATGTCGCTCGCCTTCCATGTGCGGCGCGGCCCGGTGTCGCCGAACGGACGAATGGCCACGACGATCAGGCCCGGATGATCCCTGCGCAGCGCCTCGGGATCGAGGGCGGCACCGGAGGGCGTGGCCTCCGGCGTGAGGAGACAGATGTCAGCCGCGCCCAGCAGCTCGTCGACGCGCGCGCGGTCGGCGGCGTCGCCCAGGTCGGCCGCGAGCACGCGTTTGTTGACGTTGAAGGCGCGCCATTCCGCCCGGCTCACGTCCGCGCCGGGCGGCTCGAGCTTGACCACGTCGGCGCCGAGGTCGGCGAGGACGCGCCCGGCGAGCCAGCCGAGCCGCTCCGTCGCATCGACGATCAGGATATCGGAAAGCAGCATCGCCGCCCTTTTCCGGCACCGACTTTCGCCATCACGTTCGGTGTCGCCCCCGCGAAAGCGCCCACGGTATCGGCTCCCCGCTTTCGCGGGGACGACAGCGCGGTTACAACCTCACATTCTCGCCGCACGCAGGTTCAGATGCGCCCTCACCGCCCGCTGCCGGCGAGCGAGTGCACCCAGCCCACCATGCGCGAGCGCGCGTTCTCGAGGTCCTTCTTGGTGAAGAAGTCCTCCGGCTTGACCCGGTCGATGGGATAGACCGGGCGCAGGAAGTCGCTCTCGTAGCCGAACGGCACGGTCGCATCGATGCCCATGCCGCCCTCGAACTGCGTGTTCGACGCGGTCCACTGCTTCTCGCCCGCGGTCATGCGCTCGGCCGGCATGAAGGTCTGGCCGCGGCCGCCCGGAATCGGGTTGAGAATGTCGGTCTTCGGATTCACGCGCGTGGTGAGGCACCACATGACGTCGTCCATGGAGTAGGGGTCGACGTCCTCGCTCACCGCGATCGCGACGCGCATGCCCTGCGAGCAGGCCAGCGCCGCGGCCATGAAGTTGCGCTGCCAGCCCTCGTCGAGCTGGTGGCGCTTCTTGACCTGGATGATGCAGCCGCCCCAATCCGTCATGCAGTAGGGGATCACCACGTTCTGCACGATGCCGGGCTGCAGCCGATTGCAGAGCTCGTAGATCGCCGCCTCGCGCACCGTGGTGTCGATGTTGTGGTCGTCGAGCATGTGGACGCCGAGCGCGAAGATGATCGGCTTGCTCTTGGGATCGCGCATGGTGACGCCGGTCACGTGGAAGGTCGGCGCCTTGTAGGCCTTGCCCATGTAGCCGGCCCATTCCGGATGGAAGTGGAAGCGGCCCTGGACTCCTGCCTCCTCGGACTCCTGCGTCTCGAAGCGCCGGTCGCGCGGATTGACGTAGCCTTCCAGCACCAGCTCCGCATCCGCGAGCGCCATGGCGTTGACGGTGCGCGCCTTCACCAGCCGGATCGGCGCGCCCTGCACGGCGCCGGCGATGCCGATCTCGTCGCAGCCCATCGGCAGCACCGCGTAGTCGAAGCCCGCACCCGCGAGCAGCGTGCAGGCCGGAGGCACGCCGAAGCACATGGTGATCGGAACCGGCTCGTTCGACTTGTAGTATTTGTTCACCACCTGCCACATGTGCGAGCCGGGCGAGATCTGGAAGGTGCCGACATTGCCCCAGCGGAAATTCATGCGGTTGTAGCCGAGGTCCGAGCCGCCATCGAATTCCGCGCCGGTGACGCAGCGGATGGCGGAGCCCACGGTGAGCTCCGGCTCGTAGGTGGTATGGCGGATCGGCACCACGTACTCGTTCACGTCCTTCGGCTTCTCGATCACGTGCTCCTGGCACGGCGCCTCGTCCTGCGGGATCTCGACCGGCTTCAGCGGATGGCTCAGCGCATAGGCGAGCTTCCTCACGCGCTCGGCATCGTCCTGCCAGCCGAACATCTTGTTGATGACCTTCATGTCGCTGAACAGATTGGTCAGCACGCGGTGGTTGGGCTTGCCCTTGACGTTGTTGAACAGGACCGGGCAGCCGCCATCCATGTGCTTCTGCAGGCCGGTGACCTCGAGGTCGGGATCGACCGGCTTGTCGGTCTCGATCAGGTCGCCCTGCGCGCGCAGCCAGTCGAGGGTGGTGCGCAGATCGGCGGCATGGTGTTCGTTGCCCCTGGCGGGCCGTTCCTTGCGCACTGCTTTCTGCATGGCCGAAGCTCCATCATACGGGGCGGCGAAAGCGCCCTCGGGCGTTTCTTGGAAGATCGAAATCCGGTCCGGATCGGCGCGCCGGCGATTTCTTGCGTTTGCGCATGTCCTTGTCGGAAAACCGGTTCCCACTTTTCCGGGACATGCGATTCCTTGCGTTTGCGCATGTCCTTGTCGGAAAACCGGTTCCCACTTTTCCGGGACATGCGCTAAGGCGCGCTCCCAGAGTTCCATTGCATAGATTTCTAAGTATTATCTGCCCCGGGACCGAAATCTTGTCAACGCGCGCGGGCGTTGCAGCTGGGAGTGAAGAGCCGCGTGGCATCGCGCCGCAACAGCAAGCGCCGAACGGCCGACGACGTCGACTTCCCGCTCGCGGAAAGCTCCGGCTTCCTCGTGCGCGACGCCAACCGCGCGTTTCAGCGCCTGCTGGAGAAGCGCATCGCCGCCTACGACATCACCCGCGGCCATTGGTATTTTCTGCGCGTGTTGTGGAGCGAGGACGGACTGTCGCAACGCGAATTGTCCGCGCGCGTCGGCACGATGGAGCCGACCACCGTCATTGCACTGCGCGGCATGGAGACGGCGGGCCTGATCCGGCGCGTGCGCAGCCCCGACGACAGGCGCAGGTCGGAGGTATGGCTCACGCCGAAGGCGCTCGCTCTGCGCAACGAGCTGCTGGCGCTCGCGCGCGGCATCACCGACCAGGCGGAGGCGGGCAGCGGCCGCGACGAGCTCGCGGTATTCCGCCGCGTCATCGCCCGCATGACGGCGAATCTCGACCGGATCAAGGCGTAGGGTGTTGGCGTGCAAGGCGCGGCCTCTTGCTGTGCTGTCATCATCCGCGCAAGCGGATGATCCAGTATTCCAGAGACCGTCCGGTGGAGGCAGGGCCAAGTGCCTTCAAGCAGAAGTCCTCGGATTACTGGATGCCCGCTTTCGCGGGCATGACACCGAACGGGCTCACGGCTTGCGGTTCTGCGCGTTCCAGTAGCGCTCGAGATTGGAGATCAGGGCCGGGCTGAAGTGGCAATAGGCCTGCTCGCGCGCATAGACGGCGAAATAGGCGCGGAAGTCGTCCAACGGCTCCTGGGTGATGCGAAACGCCCGACGGTTCCCCGCCGCGCTCACCACGCCCGAATTGGTCAATCCGTCGACCACGCGCTCGACCGCGGCATCCATCTCGCCGTGCTCGACGATCTCGTCGCAGATCAGGCGGCCTTCCGGGCTGTCGCATTCGAGCCGGCGCTCGTACTGGATCGCCTGGCGCGCGATGCGGTCGCCGGTAAAGCGCGGCAGGCGCATGTTCGCGGCGCCGGGAATGATGCCCTCCTTGCGGGCGGGCAGCGTCAGGAACGCACCGCGCGCGGCGAGCACGTAATCCATGACCAGCAGGAGCTGGCAGTGGCCGCCGATGGCGAAGGCCTCGACCGCCGCGATCCACGGCTTCTCCACGGTCCGGCCGCCGAACTCGTCGGGCGGCGCGTCGTCCGCGCAGGCAAGCCCGCGATAGATCTTGTTCACGTAGCCGAGGTCGCGCTGGAGGTACCAGACGAACGGGATGCGGCCGTGATAGAGATGGGTGAGATTGATGCCGGCGCCGAACACCCGCTGCCCCTTGTATTTCGGATGCTCGACCACGGCGCCGCGCATGACCGCGATTTCGCTCGCGGGATCGAGCAGCGCGAGATCGACGCAGATCTCCGCGCCGTCGAGCGAGGTCTGATCTTCGGCGTTGAGAAAGCGCGGATTGTCCTGCGTCACCACCGCGGCCTTGCCGGCGCGCTGAACCGAGGCGCCGTCGAGCTTGACCATGCCGTCGCGCTCGAACTGCGGCAGCAAGGCTTGCGCCTCCGGCCGCGGCAGCAGCATGGCGTGGCAGAGATGGCGTCCCGACCGCTCGCTGCCGAGAACGGCCGACAGGAACAGACCCTGGTCGATCTCGAGCCCGCTCTTGTCGCGCTGCAGCGAGCCGTCCTCGGCGGCGATGTCCTGCGCGGTCGGGACAAGGCCCGGCACCACGCCTGCCGCCCGGATGACGAGGTCTTCGACCCGCACGAAGCGCGAGCGCCGCACCGTCAGCGCATCGTAGACGGCATCGCCGTGGCACTTGAGAAAGCGCACGCGCGCCTCGCGCGATCGGTCCTGGATGAGCTCCGCGGCCGCGCATTCGCGCGCGTTGCGGCGCGGCTTGTGCGGGAACTGCCCCAGGAGCCGCGCCGACTTGTCCCAGTAGCCGGAGAATTTACCGCGGTCGGCGGGGAAATCGGTGGTCTCGCCCGGCTCCGCCTGCAGCCACCCGCGGATGGCGGCAGCGGCCAGGCCGGCCGCCGTCAGGCATTCCACGGCAGTCGCATCGCTAGCGCGCGCGGCCATCACGACACTCCGCACAATCACGCCGCCTTGCCGAAATACCTCTTGAGATTCGCGCGCACACGCGCGAGCGGCGGCAGCGAGAGGTCGGGCAGGACGAAGGCATGCCCGGTCAGCTTCTCATAGACGTCGACATAGGTGGCTGCCGCCTCCAAGACCACCTCCTGCGGGATCTCCGGAATCGGCTCCCGGTAGGGATCGCAACGCGCCGCCACCCAGCGCCGGACGAAATCCTTGTCCAGGGTCTCCGGGGGCGTGCCGGCGGCAAAACGCTCGGGATAGCTCGAAGCGAGCCAGTAGCGGCTGCTGTCGGGCGTGTGGACCTCGTCGGCAAGCACGATGGCACCACGCTCGTCGAAGCCGAATTCGTACTTGGTATCGACTAGGATCAGCCCCTGTTGCGCCGCGCGCCCGCGCCCGCGCGCGAACAGGGCCAAGGCCTTTTCCGACACTTCGCGCCACTGCGGCTCGGTCAAGAGCCTGCGCGCGACGACGTCGTCTGCGCTGAGCGGCGCGTCATGCTCGCCCTGCTCCGCCTTGGTGGTCGGCGTGATGATGGTCTGCGGCAGCTTCTCGTTGTCGCGCAGGCCTTCGTCGAAGCGGTGGCCGTACATCTCGCGTTTGCCGCGCTTGTACATCTGCAGGATGGAGGTGGAGGTCGTGCCGGCGAGATAATCGCGCACCACGATCTCGACCGGCATCATGGCAAGGCGCTTGCACACCAGCACATTGGGGTCGGGATACTCGATGACGTGGTTGGGGCAGATATCCCGTGTGGCTTCGAACCAGAAGCGCGCGGTCTGGGTCAGCACCTGTCCCTTGAGCGGGATCACGGCGAGGTTGCGGTCGAAGGCGCTGATCCGGTCGGTGGCGATGAGGATGCGGCTGCCGTCCGCGAGGTCGTAGTTCTCGCGTACCTTGCCGCGGTAATAGCCGGGCAGCTCCGGAATGATCGCTTCGGGAAGCGTATATTGCGCGTAGGGCTCGAGCGCGGAGGCGTTGATCATGGAGGAACCGGCGACGGGCTGGCGATGGACGAATTCCGGCGACTGTAGTGGCCCGCGCAGGCAACCTCAATCCTTGAGCCCGGACCTATCCCCGTGGAACCCTGGCGGCGATGGATCGGCGCAGTGCTCCGGCTTGCGCCACGGCCGACAAGCGATTTCAATCGCTCCCCCGGCCGCCGCCCGGCGCCGCGGCCGTGATTTGGCGCCCGGGCGGCTGACCTCGCGGCACCGCCCTGCGGGAGACAACGAATGAAGCCAAGCCTTCGCCCGGGCGTAAGCCGGGTCAACCGCTTCGAAATCGGCCGCGAGCGCACCATCGGCTTCATGGGCGAGGAAGCGCGCACCTACGGAACGCCGTCCATGATCCTCGACATCGAGCATACCTGCCGCGAGCTCATCCTCGAGCACGCCGACGCCGGAGAGGATTCGGTGGGCATGGAGGTCGCAGTCAAGCATCTCGCGCCGACGCTCATGGGCATGACGGTCGAGATTTCGGTGCGGGTGACGGCCGTCGACGGACGCAAGGTGTCCTTCGAAGCCGGCGTCAAGGACCAGCTCGACACCGTCGGCGCCGGCACCCACACCCGCTTCGTCGTCGACAAGAGCAAGACGTTGGAACGCCTCAAGGCGAAGGCGGCACGATTTGCCGCGCAATCGGAGGGAGCGCATGGCGAGCGCCGTCCGTCGGAATGAGGCCTTCATGTTCGACCGCGCGGCCGAAACGATGGCGCGCGGCGAGCTCGACGCGCTGCAGCTGCATCGCCTGAAGCGGACGATCGCGCGCGCCTATGCCGCGGTTCCGCCCTTCCGCGAGAAGCTCGACGCCGCTGGGGTCAAACCGGATCAGCTCGGGACGCTCGCCGACATCGCGCGCTTTCCGTTCACGGTCAAAGCCGACCTGCGCGACAATTACCCGTTCGGCCTGTTCGCGGTGCCGCGCGCGGAGCTCGTACGGCTGCACGCCTCCTCCGGGACGACCGGCAAGCCGACCGTGGTCGGCTATACCCGCGCCGACCTCGACCTCTGGTCGGACCTGATGGCGCGCTCCATCGCCTGCATGGGAGGCAGGCCCGGCGACGTCTTCCACAATGCCTACGGCTACGGCCTGTTCACCGGCGGGCTCGGCTTCCACTACGGCGCCGAGCGGCTCGGCCTGACGACCGTGCCGGTCTCCGGCGGCGCCACCGAGCGGCAGGTGATGCTGATGCAGGATTTCGGCGCGCATGTGCTCGGCGCGACGCCGTCCTATGCGCTCAACATCGCCGAGGTGGCGCAGGGCATGGGCGTCGATCTGCGCGCGCTGCCGCTGCGCTGCGGCTGCTTCGGCGCCGAGCCCTGGAGCGAGGCCATGCGCCGCGACCTCGAGGCGAAGTTCGGCATCAAGGCCCTGGACACCTACGGCCTGTCCGAGATCATCGGGCCGGGCGTCGCCAGCGAATGCTATGAAGCGCAGAGCGGACTGCACATCTGGGAAGATCATTTCTTCTGCGAGGTGATCGATCCGGAAAGCACGCAACCGCTGCCCTTGGGCGAGAGCGGGGAGCTGGTGCTGACCACGCTCACCAAGGAAGCGCTGCCCATGCTGCGCTATCGCACGCGCGACATCACGCGGCTGATCGATGAGCCCTGTGCCTGCGGGCGCACCCATCGCCGCATGCTGCGCGTGACCGGGCGCAGCGACGACATGCTGATCATCCGCGGGATCAACGTCTATCCGTCCCAGCTGGAAGCCTTCCTGGTGGGCTTTCCCGGGCTCGCGCCGCACTATCAGCTCGTGCTCACGCGCGACGGCCCGATGGATGCCATGACCGTCGAGGTGGAGCTCGCGCCCCCTGCCCCGCACGACGAGCCGTTCGTCGCGAAAATGGCGAGCGACGTGCGCAACCACATCAAGGCCATGGTCGGCGTCAGCTGCGACGTCGTGCTCAAGGCGCCGGGCGAGGTCCCGCGCTCGCAGGGCAAGGCGGTGCGGGTGAAGGATATGCGGCAGGCGGGCAAGCCATGACACGGAAGATCGGCGCGGAGGCGCAAGGCCGCGCATCTCGACCGGCTGCGACGCGGCGCGAGGCCGGGCGGGATCACCTACCCGCGCCGGGAGCGTCGACGAGCGCCGAGGAGCAACTGATCCTCGTCAACGAGCGCAACCGCGCCACGGGCACCGCGGGCAAGACCGCCATCCACCGCGCCGGCCTGCTGCATCGCGCGTTCTCGATCTTCGTCGTCGACGAGCGCGGACGGATCGTGGTGCAGCAACGCAGCGCGAAGAAATACCACTCGGGGGGACTGTGGGCGAATTCCTGTTGCGGCCATCCCCGTCCCGGCGAACGCACCGTCTCGGCCGCGCACCGCCGGCTCGCCGAGGAGCTCGGCCTCGCCGGCACCCTGTCGTTCGGCTTCTTCGCCCGCTACCAGGCCGAGCTCGGCAACGGCATGCACGAGAACGAGTACGTCTACGTCTACTTTGGACGGCTGTCGTCGCAGCCGAAGCCCGATCCCGACGAGGTCGCCGACATCGCGCATTTGTCCTGCGACGACATCAGCCGGCGTATCCGCCGCGAGCCGGATGCGTTCACGTTCTGGTTCAAGCACTACTTTCGCAACCACGGCGCCGAGATCGCGCGGCTGGCGCAACGCACGTCCCGCCCGCCGACGCCCCGACCGCGGACCGCCGAGGGTCGTTGACAGCCGCCAACTTCTCCCCGCCATCCGTGCCGCAAGCGCGCCCGATCCGGCTTGACAGGCTCCGGGCCGGCGGTCACGTTTGGCAACAAAAGCTGGATAAATTGCCCGTTCCTGTTGGAACGAGGCGCATATCCGTCGGGGAGGAAGTCATGAGCCCAATCCACAAGGCATTGGTGACCGCGAGTGCATGCGCGCTCGCGATGGCGTTGATGCACGCGGCGCCGGCGCAGGAGGTGAAACAATCGGCAAGGCCCGCCGCGGCGCCCGGCGTGACGGCGAGCAACGTCACGCAGGAGATGCTCGATCGCGCCGCCAACGACCGCAGCAACTTCCTCCACACCAACGGCGACTACACGCAGAAGCGGTTTCATCCCGCGACCCAGATCAACGCCGGAAACGTCCGCCGCCTGCGCCCGGCCTGGATTTTCCAGACCGACGTCAAGGAATCGATGGAGACCTCTCCCATCGTGGTGAACGGGGTCATGTACGTCACGACCTCGTTCAGCCAGGTCTATGCGCTCAACGCGCAGACCGGCGAGCAGTTGTGGTACTACAAGCACCCGCTCGGTCCGATCACGGTCTATTGCTGCGGGCCCAACAATCGCGGCGTCGCCGTCTCCGACGACAAGGTTTTTCTCGCCACGCTCGACGCCAAGCTGGTCGCGCTCGACGCCAAGACCGGAAACAAGGTCTGGCAGTCCGATATCGCCGATCCCGAGCTCGGCTACAGCGAGACCATGGCGCCGACGGTGGTCAAAGGCAAAGTGCTCATCGGCACGAACGGCGGCGAATACGGCATCCGCGGTTTCGTCAAGGCCTATGACGCCAAGGACGGCAAGCTCTTATGGACCTTCAACACCATCCCGGAAAATTCGGTCGGAGTGTGGGCGGAGAAGGACGCCACCGGCCGCGTCATGCATCGCAACATCCAGGCCGAGAAGGAGCAACTCGCCAAGAGCGGCGATCCGTACAAGACGCTCGGCGGCGGCGTCTGGCAGAATCCGGCCGTCGACCTCGCCACCAACCGCATCTATTTCGTGGTCGGCAACCCTTCCCCCGACCTCGACGGAGCGCAGCGCCCCGGCGACAACCTCTATACCGACTCGCTCGTATCCCTAGACCTCGACACCGGGAAGTACGTCTGCCACTTCCAATACATCGCCCACGACGTCTGGGACCTGGATGCGGTCAGCCCGCCGATCCTGGTCGACGTGCGCGACAAGGGCGGCCGGATCATTCCGGGCGTCATTCATGCCGGCAAGACCGGTCACGTCTACGTGCACGACCGCAAGGACTGCAGCCTCATTCGCTTCTCCGACGCGATGGTCCCGCAGGAGAACATGTGGACGCTGCCGACGCCCGAAGGCGCGCGCATGCTGCCGGGCGCCAACGGCGGCGTGGAATGGTCGCCGATGGCGGTCAATCCGCGGCTCGGGCTCAGCTATGCCATCAACCTGCACCAGCCCATGACCTACCAGGTGCAGAGCTCGCCCTATCCGGGGGGCAAGCTGTGGCTCGGCGGAGCATTCAAGGTCATTCCGGGCGAGGAGCAGTGGGGCAACATCACTGCCGTCGACTACAACACCGGCAAGATCCGTTGGCAGGCGAAGACGCCGCAGCCGATGATCGGCGGGGTCCTCGCCACCGCCGGCGGCGTGGTCTTCACCGGCGAAGGCAATGGCAGGTTCCGCGCCTACGACGCGCGCAACGGCAACGTGTTGTGGACCTTCAACGCGGGCGCCGGCGTCAACGCCCCGCCCTCCAGCTACACGGTCGCGGGCAAGCAGTACATCGTGGTCGGCGCCGGCGGCAACGTCCAGCTCGACTTCAAACGCGGCAACGCGATCATCGCCTTCACGCTGGATTGATGCGGGACAAGAACGCGCGAGGGCTTTCGGCGTTATCCGGACGGGACCGCTTGGTCCCGTCTCTTTTTTGCTCCAGCCAAGCCACCCTGGCGACGGATCGATAGCCTTTCGCCCGATGCCGTCCAAGGGGGCGGCCGAACACCGTTGATCATGCGGCCACAAGCGCAGAACGGACATCGCCGCCAGGCGGCGGCCTTTTCTTCCCGGCTGGGCGCGTGGAGGGCACGGCCGGCGGCGGCGGCGATCGCGATGCTCGCGACGATGCTGCCTGGCGCTACCGCGTACGCGGAGACCATCGAGGAGAAAGCGCAGCTCTGCGCAGCCTGCCACGGCGAGAACGGGATTCCCCAGCAGCAGCAGACGACGCCGGTCATCTGGGGCCAGCACCAGGGCTACCTCTACTTGGTGCTGCGCGACTACAAGTCCGGCGCGCGCAAGAACGACATCATGTCGCCGCTCGCCCAGACGCTCGAGCGCGACGACATGATGGCGCTGGCGCTCTACTTCTCGCAGAAGCGCTGGCCCGACCTGCAGCAGCCGCAAGCGCCGGCGGGCGTCGCGGCGCGAGCGACGCGGGTCAATGCGTCGGTGGGATGCACCGGCTGCCACCAGGGCGCCTACCAGGGGGAGGGCACGCAGCCGCGCCTGGCGGGCCAGTCCGCGGAATACATGCGGCAGACCATGATCGATTTCCGCAACCGCAGCCGGGGCAACAATCCCGGCATGACCGACTTGATGCTGGCGATCTCGGAGGACGACATTGCCGCGCTCGCACAATACATGGCCGGGCTGCAATATCTCGGCGGGCAATAGGCGGCCGGGCAGCGTCACCGATTTCGATAGGAGCGCTTCATCTCGCGAGCAGCTGCTCGCGCACGCTCCCGTTCGCGGCGAGGTCGACGGCGCGCTTGCCGCCCTTGTCCGCGACCGTGCGGTCGGCGCCGCGCGTCAGGAGCGCTGCGACGATCGGTCCGTGGCCGCGCTCGGCCGCGATCATCAGCGCGGTGCGGCCACGATTGTCGGCCGCGTCGATGAGCGCGCCGGCGGCGAGCAGCGTCTCGACCACGTCGAGCGCGCCGCGGGCGTCGGCGCCGTCCTCGTGGCCGGCGGCCCACATCAATGCGGTGAGGCCGTTGCCATAGGCGCGCTTGGCATCAACGCCGGCGGCGATGAGGCGGCGCACGATCGCGGCGAAGCCGCGCGCCGCTGCGTAGGTCACCGCCGACTTGCCGGTGGCGTCTGTCGCATCAGGCGCTGCGCCGTGGCCGATGAGCAGATCGACGATGCGGCCGTCGCCGTTGAATGCCGCGGCCGCGAGCGGCGTCACGCCCGATCGCCCCGGCAGGTTGGGATCCGCCTTGCCGGCAATGAGGGCGGCGACGGCGGCGTCCCGCTTGCTCTCGGCGGCGGCATAGAGCGCGGTCGCGCCGAACAGGTTGCGCGCGTCGATGGCGGCGCCGCGGGCGAGGAAGAGCTCGACCAGCTCCGCGTGTCCCGCGCGCGCCGCGCGCGCCAGCGCCATTGCGCCGAGCCGATCGCGGGCCTCGAGCGATGCGCCGGCGTCGATGAGACGGCGCGCCAGCGGCGCGCAGCCCGCGTCGGCCGCCGAGAACAGCAGCAGGCTCAGTTGCATCGGCGTCGTTTCGGGCCCGAGCAGATCGAGCCTGCGTTCGAGCTCGAGGCAGCCCGGCCCCGCCGCCCCTGCCGGTGCCGCCGACGCTGCCGGCGCCATCGCCCCGGCGGCGAGAACGCAGGCGAGCAAGTGGACAACGCGATGGATACGCCGCATCGCGACACGGTTCGCCCGCAAGGGGGCCGGCAGCACAAGCTTGAGAGGCGTAGCCATGGCGTTTTCGCGGGCGCCGTTGCTGAAGCAATGAAGGTTCATTGTCGGCGCATGCCGGGCCGATGTAAATTGCGGCAACCACCGGCTTGTACGCGGTGCAGGAACCATGGCCGCCATTGCGCATCTGACCACGGACGGCGACGGCCATGCCTGCGGGCTCGCGCATGGCCGCCGGTTCGCGCGGGAAATCGCCGACAATGTCGCGACTTATCTCACCCGCTTCGCGGCTTCCGGCCTCGATCGCGACGCCGCCTTCGCCGAGGCTGCGAGGTGGCAAAAGGCGATCGAGGCGCTCAGCCCGTCCTATGGCGAGGAGATGCGGGGGATCGCCGAGGGCGCGGGCCAGAGCGCGCAGGCCATCGCGCTTCTCAACGCGCGCTACGAGCTGGCCTTCACCTTGTTCGGCCAGGAGGCGAAGCAACAGGCGCAACGAGAGGCCACGAGCCAAGGGCGCGGTCCGGTGAAAGCCGAACTGCTCGACGTCGGGCCCGACGGCTGCACCACGTTCGGCCTGCTGCCCGAAGCGACCGCCGGCCGCCACACCTGGCTCGGCCAGAACTGGGACTGGCTCGCGGGCGTGCACGGACGCACCTTCGTCCTTGAGGTGCGGCGCAAGGAGCGGCCGAGCTTCGTCTGCCTCACCGAGGCCGGCATCGCCGGCGGCAAGATGGGCGTCAACGAGTGCGGGATCGGCCTCGTCGAAAACGGCTTGGCCTCGAGCCACGACGGCCGCAACCCCTACCAAAAGCCGTTCCACGTGCGCTGCCGGGAGGTGCTGGACGCGGAGCGGTTCGATCAGGCGGCGCGCCCGGTCACCGACACGCCGCGCACCTGCTCGGCCAATTTCGTCATCGGCGCGGCCGGCGGCGAGATCGTCGATCTCGAGACGAGCCCCGATCATGTCGGCAGCCTCCACCCCGAGGGCGGCATGGTCACCCATTCCAACCATTTTCTTACGCCGGGGCACGGCGAGTCGCTGCTCGAGAAGATCTCGCCCAACACGCTCTACCGCGCCGAGCGCATGCGCCGCCTGCTCGAGCCGCACCGCGCCGCGCTGACCTTCGCCCATATGCGCGCGGCCGCCGCGGACCATTACGGCGCGCCCTACGCCATCTGCCGCCACCCCGATCCGGGCCAGCCCGAAGCCAAGCGCACCATGACCGTCGGCGCGGTGCTCATCGACCTCGAGGCGCGCACGATGCACGTGGCAAACGGTCCGCCCTGCACGAACGGGTACGTGGCGTTCGAGGCTAGCCCGGCGTCGACGTAGGGTGAGCAGAGGCGCACGCCTTCGTGCGCCGTGCCAATGCATGAAGCGCGGATGCTGCAAGAAAGACGCGTGGGCACGCTTCGCTTTGCCCACCCGACGCGCTCGTTCACTCCGCGAACATCCGCGCCTGCGCCTCGGCGGCGGCATCCTCCATGGTCATGAACACCGCGCCGGCCGCGGCGAGGTCCTTCACCAGCCCTTCGAGCGCCAGCATCCGATAGCCGCGGCCGATCACGTAGGGATGCATGGTGTAAGTCAGCACGCCCCAGTCGACGCTCTTCTGCATGTAGCGGAACTCGTCGCGCCAGCTCTCCATCACGGCGCGGGCCGGCTGCAGACCGGGCGATACCGTCGTCGGCGTGCGCAGGAACTCGAAGTGCGGATGATCGTCGAGCGACCAGCTGATCGGCATCTCGATCAGCGTCGTTTCCTCGCCCAGGCGATAGGGCTTGCCGAGCTCGGCAACATCGCCGCGGCGCGCGCGGTAGGGCCAGTAATCGCCGCCCATCAGGCTGGAGTCGTAGCGGAAGCCGTGCGCGAGCAGGAGATCGATCGTGTTCTCGCTCAGGTCCCAGGACGGCGAGCGATAGCCGCGCGCCGCGCGGCCGGTCAGTGCTGCGATCGCCTCGTTGGCACGCACGAGGTCCGCCTCCTCCTCGGCGCGGCTCTGTTGCGCGGGCGGCACGTGCGCCCAGCTGTGATGCGCCACTTCGTGCCCGTCGCGCACGACCGCCTCGCAGGCGCCGGAGTGGCTCGCGATGGTGAAGCCCGGAATGAACCAGGTCGCGCGAATGCCGAACGACTTCAGCAGAGCCAGGATGCGCTGCGCGCCGAGGAGGCCGAACTCGCCGCGCGAGAGCGCCGTCGGGCTCGTCATGCCGCGGGCGATGAAGCCCGACTGGGTGTCGAAGTCGAAGGTCAGGCAGACGATGTGGCGGGGCACCTTGCTCTCCCGGAACGTGGACACGGGCGCGACCGGCATAGCATAGTCGACCTCCCTCCCCCGCTGCAGCCCGCGGACCAGCACCATGGCCATCCGGACGATCGGGATCATTGTCAACGGCGCGACCGGGCGCATCGGCTCGACCCAGCATCTGGCGAATGGGCTGATTCCGATCATCGAGGAGGGCGGCCTCGCACTCGGCGATGACCGGCTCGTCCCGCGCCTGCTGCTCGTCGGCCGCGACCCTGCGCGGCTCGCCGCCGTGGCGCGCGCCTGCAACGGCGCCGACCACACCACCGATCTCGCGGCCGCGCTGGCGGACCCCGACTACGCGATCTTCTTCGATGCGGCCGCCACGCAGCAACGCGTCACCGCGCTCGAACGGGCGATCGCCGCCGGCAAGCACGTCTATTGCGAAAAGCCGGTCGCGCCGACCGCCGCGGAAGGGCTCGCATTGCTCGATGCGGCGCGAAAACGCGGGCTCAGCCACGGCGCGGTCGAGGACAAGATCGATCTGCCGGGCCTGCAGAAACTCGCCGCGCTCACAGCGAGAGGCGCGCTCGGGCGCATCGTGGGCTTCCGGCTCGAATTCGGCTGGTGGGTGTTCGACGGCGGCGACCGGCCATGCCAGCGCCCGAGCTGGAATTACCGCGCCGGGGGCGGCGGCCTGATCCTCGACATGTATCCGCACTGGCGCTACGTCATCGAGACCATCGTCGGCCGTATCGCGCGGGTCGCGTCGAGCGAATGGACCGCCACGCCGGAACGCGTCGACGAACAGGGCGTGCGCTATCGCGTCGCGGTCGAGGACTCGGCCGCGACCCTGGTGGAGCTCGAGAACGGCGCGTTCGGCACCATTCTGAGCTCGTGGGCGACGCGCATGCGCCGCGACGACCTGCTCACGCTGCAGGTCGACGGCACCGAAGGCTCGGCCGTGGCGGGCCTGCATCGCTGCCACGTGCAGTCGTCCGCGCAGACGCCGGCGATCGCACATTTCAGCGTGATGAAGGACATCGATGCCGACTATCGCGACGGCTGGCAGCCCGCCCCGCCGCTCGCGCAGTACCGCAATCCCTACCGGGTCGGCTGGGAAGCATTCCTGCGCCATGTCGCCACCGGCGCGCCGCTCGCCTGCGACTTCACCGCCGGCATCCGCGACGTCGCCTTCGCCGAAGCCTGCCACCGCAGCATGCGCGAGCGCAGTTGGGTCGAGATCCCGCCGCCGGCTGTAGGGGCGGGGTGAGGCTCGGTCGTCCCCGCGAAAGCGGGGACCCATAGCCGCAGGCCGGTGGTTATGGATACGCGCCTACGCGGGAACGACACCAACGAGGGATCACGCCGCCGCGGCGGACTTGCCGATGGCGGCATTGACGCGCGGCATGACCTCCTCGGCCATCAATTGCATCGAGCGCTTGTTGAGCGCCGGCTCGACCCAGTCCATCCCGGCATAAACCAACTCGCCGAAATCGCCGATCTCTTCGCGCAGCGCCAGGATCTGGTCGACCACCTTGCTGACGCCGCCGTGGATCACGCAGTGGTCCATGACCCAATCGTGGGTGATCTCCTCGTCGGGCTGGTCCTTGTAGGCCTTGAACACGTAGAGCCGGTTGCCGCGCTTCATCTTGGCGCGCATCTGCGCGTAGTAGAAGCGATAGGGGCTGTTTTCGTCGTCGCGGCCATAGCGCGCCGCGACCTTGTCGTCGTCGAGCACGCAGATCGCGCGCGCCACCCGCCAGTCGGCGACGTTCGCTTCCATGCCCGCCTCGGCCTTGCCCTTGCAGTAATTCTGCCAGTGCGACTTGAGGTGCTTCGACAGCAGGAAATTGGCCGACAGCGGGTGAAAGTCGCGCTTGCCCATGAGCACGACGCCGGGCGAGAACGGCGCCACCACGGTGCCGACGATCTCGGGCCGCGGCTGCTGATAGGGCTTGCCCATGATGCCGACACCGAGATCGAGCGTCATGGTGCGTGCGGTCGAGACCTTGTAGCGGTTGTCGGGAAAGGCGATGTCGTAGGGCGGATCGCGCTCCCAGATGGCGAGAATGACGTCGATCGCCTCGGCGAACAGCTTGTTGCGATCCTGATCCAGGATGCCGAGCGCCTCCGCGTCGGTGGTCAGCGCGCCGGGGCTCACGCCCAGGATGAAGCGGCCCTCGGCGAGGTGATCGAACATCGCCGCCTGCACCGCGATCAGCACGGGGTGCATGTGGGAGAGGTTGGAGGTGCCGGTTGCGAGCTTGATCCGCTTGGTCTCCGGGATCAGCGAAGCGTGGAACATCATGCTGTTGGTGATGTTCTCGCAAGCGTCGGTGAGGTGCTCGCCCATGAAGGCGTCGTGAAACCCGAGCTTGTCGGCGAGGATGATGGCCTCGCGGTCCTCCTTCAGCGTCTGCGCCCAGTTCCGGTGCATCGGATGAACCGGCATGGTGAAGTAGCCCAGTCGCATGTCCCTCTTCTCCAGTCCCGCCGCCGCGCGGACGCGCCTCTCGGGGACGCGGCCCAATGGCGGCCCATGTGGCCCAATTCGCCGGCTGGAAACAAGCTGCAATTTGCAGCGGGCGCGGCCGCGAAATCGGTGCGGAGGGGACTCGTGCGGCGCAACTTGTTCGGTGGGCTGCCTCTCCCATGGGGAGACGCGGGCGAGATAGGCCGCGAGCTCCTTCTGCTTGAAGTCGATGATGGCGTTGGGCTTGGGATTGGCCGGGTAGACGCCGTTATTGGGCACGACCTTCATCAGGTCGACGATCTTGTTCCAGCCGTCCTCGTCGAAACGGAACTGCAGCACGTAGCTCGCGGAAGGCTCGAACCCAGAACCGGGCAGCCTGACGAGCATGCGCCCGGCGAGGCGCGCGCGCCCCCTCACCCGACGCGAGAACGCGCGAGCAGGCGTTGCAAGCGGGCTCGCCCGCATCGGCCCCGTCTTGCTAGAAGGGCGCCGGCGGCGACTCGGGGAGCGCAGAGCAGATGCCGTTGTCGCCAGCACGAGATCTCAGCGCCCGGCGCGCGCGGCATCGCCGGCCGGCGGCGCGGCCGCCACAGGAGGGATTACGCTATGAACGATTTTCCCGCGGTCGTCGGTCAATTCGGTGAGTGGCTGCAAGCGCGCAAGCTCGATCCCAAGGACTATTCCTTATCGATCCTGGCGCGCGACGAGCGCGCGCTCGCCGCTTTGCGCGGCGCGCTCGACGCGTCGTTTGCGGGCGAGCATTGGCGGCCGGCCTGGGAGCGCGGCGGCGTCGAGGTTGACGGCATCACGATCGAGACCAAGTTGCGGGACGGCGGCAAGCCCGGCGCGGGCGACAAGGAGGCGAGCGTGAGCAGCCTGCCGGCGTCGATCTTCTGGCCGCTCGCCATCGCGCAGGCCGTGTTCTTCGCTTGGCTGGTGTTTTCGAGCCTCGGCTGGTGGCGGCTGTAATCTTGCGCCGCGGTCCGAAGATGCGGCGCTCCCCCTATGCTCCGCCTTCGGGCTTGCGATCGACCAGGCGGATCACCCGTGCCTTTGTTTCGCCCTCGTCATTCGCCGCAGTCTCTATTGCGTTCATGAGGTGGTGCAGCATGACCGGCGCTTGCGGACCGACGGCCCAGAAATAGTCGTCCGGGAAATCCTCCGAGTAGGCCGCGATGGTTGCTGCCAGCGCCTTGCGCTCTGCCGCCGGAGCCGATTTTATGGCTCCCTCGATCGCATCCATCAGTTCATAAATGCCCGTCAGCGGCTTCTCGCTCATCGCTTCATCCCCATTTGCAGTATCACCACCTTGCTGCAGTCGAGCGCAAAGAACAAGCTGATGACCCCACAGTTGCCTCGCCCCCGTGCACCACCGAAGTCTGCGCGCGCCCATCGAAGCCTTGTGCGCCATCGGTGAGCTTCAGGACATTGATCAGGAAGTCGACTGGACAAAATTCCAAACCGATCACGCCGAGAAAAGCCGAGGTTTCGGCAGGTCGAAGGCTCCGAGCTTGTTGAAGGAATGAGGGTGCAGGTGATATGCACTCGAATGCGCATCCACTCACGTTGCACATTCAGGCCGTTCGAGGCTGGCAGGAGTCGATCGGTCGCCACGATGGCGATCATCGCATGATGGTCATCAAGCAACGCTTTCACAAAATCATGTGGCCAATAACCCGCCGGGCGACGCTTCGGATCGGCCTCTCCGCCGCGCTGAGCGGCCTCTTTCCGGACTGGGAGACCGCCGCTCAGGCTCCCGTATCAGACGAATTGCACGCCCGGTTCCTGCGGTGGTCGCGCACGGCAACCGGCTTTCCCGACCTTCCAGCCGACGCTGCTCGAACCTGCATGGAGCTCCTTCTTCAATCCGGCATCAGCCCCGAGAAGCTCTGGAACTCTCGAACCGGACTCCTACGCCGCCACCCCGATCGAGAGGCGTCTGCTCGAAGCTTGGTACACCGGCGTCTTCAAGACGGATGCATTGCCGGACGTACGAAGCTATCGGACGACCTTGATGTGGCAGGCCGCCGGATTGAACCCGCCGCCGGGCACTTGCGGCGGCGGTCCCAGCGGCTGGGCTTCCGCGCCTTCCAATATTTGAAGAGCGACTTTTGGCCGAGCACAGCGATGTGGTGATTGTCGGCTCCGGCGTTGCCGGCGCGCTCGTCGCCTGCAGCCTGGCCCGCGCCGGGGCACGGGTGACCGTCGTCGAGGCCGGCCCGGACGTCGATCGCGGCGTTGCCCTGCAACGATTGGAACAAGCGGCGGTGAGGGTGCCGGAGGCGCCCTATGCCAGCGCCCCCCATGCCGAGAGCCCGGCCACGATCAAGGATACCTACATTCGGCAAGACGGGCCCGATCCATTTCGCAGCACCTATCTGCGCCTGGTCGGCGGAACCACATGGCATTGGCTCGGCACGGCACTGCGTCTCCTCCCTTCCGACCTGGAGCTGCGCAGCCGCTACGGCGTCGGCGTCGACTGGCCGTTGGCCTATTCCGATCTTGCGACCTGGTACGACATGGCCGAAACCGAGCTCGGCGTGTCGGGTCACGACGCCGACGGGTTCGGACCGGCGCGTCAAAAGCCATATCCCATGCCGGGATTACCCGCCGCCATGGGCGACCGGCTGGTGGATCAGGCTGCCGGCACCTTCGGTTTCAAGGTGCGGGTATCGCCGCAGGCGCGAAACTCGCAGCCTTTCGACGGACGGCCCGCCTGCTGCGCCAGCTCGTCATGCATTCCGCTTTGCCCGGTGCAGGCCAAGTACGATGCGACCGTGCATTTGCGGAAGGCGGCGGCCGCCGGCGCCCGCATCCTTGCGGACTCCGTCGCGGTACGCGTGGACGTGGGACCCGATGGCCTCGTCATAGGAATCTTGATCCGCCGGCCGGACCGCAGCGAGACCTGGCTGCCAGCGCGCCAGCTCATCATCGCCGCCAACGCGATCGAAGGGCCGAAGTTGCTGCTCATGTCGCGCAGCGAGCGGTTTCCCAACGGCGTCGCGAACAGCTCCGACGCAATGGGTCGCTATCTCATGGATCACCCCGTCCAGCTGACCCGCGCGCTTGCGCCGGTCCCGGTATGGCCGCGCCGAGGGCCGCAGGAGGTGAGCGCGATCCACGAGATGCGCGACGGCCATCATCGCCGCCGGCACGGCGCCCTCCTCATGAACGTCGGCAATCAGGGCTGGGAGTGGGCAGGCCCCGATCTCGCAAGCCTGGCCAAGGGTTTCGTCGATGCCGGGCTGTCCGGCTCGGAGCTTGTCGATGCGGTCCGCTCGCACGCTTCGCGCGAGATGACGCTGGTGGCGCTCACCGAGCAATTGCCCGATCCCGCCAACCGGATTACGCCGGACTTCGATCGGCCCGATGCGATCGGCGTTCCAAAACCGCGCGTTTTCTTCCGATTGGACCATTACACCGCGACCGCGCTGGCCGAGGCCCGCAAGATTTCACGAGCAACTGTTTCACGCGCTCGGCGCGAGCGAGATCGGGCACCTTTCCCATGCGGAAGGCGCCGGCCACATCATCGGCACCACCAGGATGGGAGCCGACGGCAGGACATCGGTCGCGAAGGCGAACGGACGGAGCCACGACCATCCCAATCTCTGGTTCGCCGGCTCGTCGCTTTTCCCCACCTCGGCGACCGCCAACCCGACCTTGACCATTGCCGCGCTCGCGCTGCGGACGGCGGAGGCGATCAAGGTTGCCGTGCGACAGTAGATCAACGGCGTTGCTCGAATGCGAGCGAGCAATCCCTGCGACTACCAAGAGCGGGAACGGAGCGCGAAGGGTGTCTTTCAGACCGCCAAAAAAGCCCCGCGGCCTCGCATTCCCTCTATCCGTGCCCAGGAATGCGCGAGAACGCTTACCTGCCTCGATGGGTCCCCCTTCGCCCGGGCGGAGCGACGAGCGCCAAACTAGCGCCGCCGCATCACGGCGGCCTCCAGCCAGGAAATTGCGAGATACATCACGGACGAAATGATGGCCAGAATCGTGATCCCCGTCATCACAATATTCATCTTGAAAATCTGGCTGCCGTACTGAATGAGATAGCCGAGGCCGAGATTGGCCGACTGGAACTCGCCGACGATGACGCCCACGAGCGACAGCCCTGCGTTCACCTTGAGCGCGGACACCAGCGTCGGCACGCTCCCGGGCAACACCACTTTGCGCAGGATCTGCCCCTTGGTCGCGCCGAACGTCTGCGCCAGCTTGATCTTGTTGGGGTCAATGCCCTGGAAGCCAGAATAGATCATCAGGATGGTGATGAACACGGAAATGGCGAGCGACATGCCGTAGATCGACATCGTGGCGCCGAGCCAGATGTAGAAGATCGGCACGAACGCCGTCTTCGGCATGGCGTTGGCGACGACGAGATAGGGATCGAGCACCTTGTAGAGCGCGTTCCACCACCAGAGCGCGGCGGCGACCGCCGTACCGAGCACCATCGCCCCCGTGAAGCCGAGGATGGTCGCCAGCACGGTCGCCCAGGTGTGGACGAGGATGCTCGCCTGCTGCGGGGTCGATTTGAGCAGCTCGACGAAGGTCGGCCACAGCGCCGAGGGATAGCTGGTCAACACGGGATTGACGATCAGCGCCTTCGGCAGCACCTCCCACAGGATCAGGAACACGACAAGGATCGCGAGTTGCGTGGCGCGCACGAGGCGCTGCCCGCGCCGTTCGCGCGCAAGCCAGGCGAGGTATTGCGGGCTCGGGGACGCGATCGCCGGCGCCTCAACCTTCGACATGGACTTCGAGCTCCTGCCACAGCGTGTTGAAATAGCCGTTGAACTCGGGCGCGTTGCGCGCCGCCAAGGGATGCGGGCGTAAGCCGTCCGCGGTCGCGAAGCGGATGGCGTGATCCGACTTCACCCGGCCGGGCCGACGCGACAGGACGATCACCCGCTCCGCCATGCTGACGGCTTCGCCGATATCGTGGGTCACCAGGATCGCGGTCTTCCGCTCGCGGCGCAGGATGAGGGTCACTTCGTCGGCCAGCGCGAGCCGGGTCTGGGAATCGAGCGCGGCGAAAGGCTCGTCGAGCAGGACGATGTCGGGTTCCGTGCACAGCGTGCGCGCGAGCGCGACGCGCTGGCGCATGCCGCCCGAGAGCTGCCGCGGCAGGTGGTGCAGGAATTGACCGAGCCCGTAGCGCGTGAGCAACCCGATGGCGCGCTCGCGCGCCTTGCCCATGTCGGCGTTCTGGATTTCGGCGCCCAGCACCGCATTTTCGAGGATGGTCCGCCACTCGAACAGGTAGTCCTGCTGCAGCATGTAGCCGACCTTGTGGCTCGGGCCGGTTACCGGCCTGCCGTCCACCAATACGGTGCCGTCGGTCGGCATGAGGATGCCGGAGATCAGCGACAACAGCGTGCTCTTGCCGCAGCCGCTCTGTCCGATGATCGCGACGAACTCGCCGGGCGCGATCGAGATCGAGATGCCCTTGAGTGCTTCGGTCTCGCCCTCGAGACCGAAATAGCGCAGGCTGACATCGCGCAGCTCGACCTTGGGCGCGCTGGCAGTTGCCGATGCCGCCACGGATCACTTCGTCTTGTTGAAGAACTCGGTGACGACGAGGTCCTGGAACTTCACGCGCTTCGCCGGCTCGAGCACATGGCCTTGCACCAGGATGTCCTGGAACTTCTCCATGGCCGCCGGCTCGATCACCGGCGAGGTCTTCCAGATCTTGAGCCGGCGGTAGCGTCCGGCGGAGGCGGACATCGCCTTCGGGTTCACGCCCGGGAAGAACTGCTCGAGCGTCTTCACCAGCTCGGGGATCGGCGCTTCTGCCGTCCATTTCATGCCCTTGGCGATCCCGTTGGTCCAGTTCTGGAGCGTCTCCTTGTTCTCGCGGATGTATTTGTCGGTCGCCATGAAGGTTGTGTAATCGGCAAAGCCCACGGTCTCGCCGATCGAGGCCATGAAGTGCGCCTTGCCGTCGAGCTCGAGCTGCGAGGCATCCGGTTCGATGAAGATGGCGTATTGGTTCTGGCCTGCGAGCCAGGACCCCACGCGCGCCGGGATGCCGACATTGTTCACGAGCTTCACATCTTTTTGCGGATCGAGCCCGTTCTGGCGCAGCGCCGCCTCCAGATAGAGCAGCGGCGTGCTGCCCGGCCGGAAGCCCAGGATCTCCTTCCCCTTGAGCATGCTCCAATCGAATTTGTCGACCTTCTCGCGCCCGACCAGCATGAAGCCGTCGGTCGCGGTGAGCCCGCAGAAGATCGGAATCTTCACGGGTGAATCGCTGTTGTGCACGTAGATCGCCGCTTCCGGACCGATGAGCGCGATGTCGGCCTGGTTGGACAGCATGATCGCCACGGATTTGTCGCCGCCTTGCGCCGTCGCGAGCGTGACGTCCATGCCGAGCTCTTCGAAGTAGCCCTTGGCAATGGCCACATAGGCCGGCGCATACAGCATCGAGCGCACGACCTCGTTGTAGCGAACCTTCACGCGAGGCTTGGGCTGCGAAAAGGCACGCAGTGGAGCGCCGGCAGACAACAGCGTCGCAAGACCGGTTTGGAGAGTGCGGCGGCAATTCAACATTGTCGTCCTCACTTCGTGATCGCGATGAGAACCCGGTGTCGGAATTTAACCACCGATTGGCGCAAAACGCTACAATCGCGCCGCGCTAGCTGCGTGGCATTTGCACCGTCGATCTGAGGATTATCTCCTCTCAAGCCTGGCCACGCCCGAGCGCGGGCGATATGCAGCGTGGTTAAGGGTCTGGCTAGACTAGACCCCGCCGAGCTTTCCTAGATCGGTCGCGGCGTGGCGCGCGGCGATGAATCCGAAAGTCATCCCCGGTCCGATGTTTATTCCGGGCCCGGGATACGCGCCCGCCATGATCGACGCCATGTCGCTCCCACAGGCGTAGAGCCCAGAAATTGGCAATGCATTCTCCCGCAAGACCTGCGCGAGCTCGTTGGTGACGAGGCCCGCGCTGGTACCGATATCGCTGGCATGGATGGCCATGGCGTAGAAAGGCGGCTTCTCGATAGCTCCGATGCAAGGATTTGGACACTGCAGCGGATCGCCCAGGTTTTGCTGATAGGCGTCGCTGCCCTTGCCGAAGTCCTCGTCCACGCCGGTGCGTGCAAACCCGGTGTGACGCGCGATCGTGTGCGCCAGGGTTTCGGGAGAGAGGCCGATCGCCTGCGCAAGCGCCTCCAGAGTATCGGCCTTCCTCACATAGCCGTCGGCCAGCGCTCGGCGCAGATTGATGCGGCGGGGTCTCACCATGCCGAGCCCGTATTTGGCCATGAACGCGTCATCGCAGATGAGAAAGCAAGTTTGCGTCGCAGACCCTGCGAGCGCCGCCAGCATGGCCTCGGCGAACCGGTGATAGTCCACGGCCTCGGAAACGAAGCGGCGTCCCTGAGGATCCACGGCGATGAGGCCGGGCTTACCCCGATCGAGCACGAGGTGAGGAAAGACGGCCGTGGAGCCGTCGCGCCGGCGGCGAACCGACACCGGCGACCAGAATCCGTTGCTCTGGCCGATGCTCAGGCGCCCGCCGACCTGCTCGGCAAGCGCGATGCCGTCCCCCTGGGCGCCTTCGGCAACCGGCGAGTGAACAGAGACGCCCAGCGGCAGCAGGCGGCGCCGCATCTCGGGGTTTCGCGAGAACCCGCCGGTTGCCAGGATCACGCCGCTGCGGCTGTGGACGGCGATGCGTTCGCCGCCTGACGCAAGCAGCGCGCCGGTGATCCGCCCTTCGCTCTCGGTCAAGGACAGGGTCTCGGTCGAGAGTAGAACCGGTACGCGATGCTGCAGCAGCGAGTAGTAGAGGCGGCCGACCAGCGCGTTGCCCATCACGAGCCGCGCGCCACGAGAAAAGCGAAGGCGGTCGCCACCGTAGCGGGCCAGCAGTGCCAGGCTGTGGCGGAGCGAGGGGAACGATCGCCTGGCCTTGAGGAGATGGCCGATGTCCAAGCGATCGACCATCATGCCGCCGAGGAGCATGAACTCGGGCAGAGGGGGGCGCAGCTTGGCGAAGTCCCTGCCCAGAACGGACGCGTCGAACGGCACCGGCTCCAGCACGCGCCCCGACAAGGTGGCGCCCTCTACAGTCGCGCGGTAGTCCGGATGATGCGCGTAAGCGCGAAAAGCGACCGCACTGTTGTCCTCGAGGAAAGCCACCATCGCGGGAGCGGCGCCGAGGAAGGCGCGCATTCTTGTCTCGTCGAGCCGATTGCCGAGAACAGCCCGGAGATAGCGCAGCGCGTTTTCGGGGCTGTCCCGCCCCGGCGAGCTGTGGCGCGAGTTGGGAACCCACAGCGAGCCGGCCGAGCGGGCGGTCGTGCCACCCACAACCTCGGTCTTCTCGACCAGCAGCACATCGAGACCGAGCACGGATGCCGTCAACGCCGCCGTCATGCCGGCAGCGCCACTGCCGAGGACAAGGAGGTCGATATGCCGGTCGCTCGTCATGGCGTTGCGCTCCGAGGAGGTAATGCTTCCTGAGACCCCTCAGGCAGACCTTGCCGAGGTTTGAATGAGTGCGTGTTGCCGGTGATCACGAGGTGGCAGTGGAAACAGCGTCCGGGCTCAGGCCGATTTCGCAAAGTAGCCGGTAAACGCCGATCGTCGCCGTCGGAAATTGGGTGGAAAGCGCCCCCGCGATCCTCTCAGCCTCCTGTACACGCAGGGTCTCTACCATCAGACAGGCTTCGATCCTGCGGTCGCCGCCGCGTAGGCGCTCTTCCTCGGACAACGGAAGTTTTCCCATGCTCGCAGCGGACCAGATTTCCCCACAAGCGACCGCATTGTCCTGCAGCACGCCGAGCCGCTCCTGCAAGTGCTCATGCTGAAACCATTCCTCGAACTCCGCCTCACGGCCGGCCGCTACGTTGTTGAAAATCGTGAGAATGCCGGGCAGCGCGACGGTCACGTCGGAGCTCTTTTTGGCTGAGTCAGAACGTCGTCCAGTCGCCGGATCGCTCGAATGCCGCGGCCGCGCGATAGATCGTCTCTTCGGCGTAATGGCGGCCAACCAGCATGAGCCCGATGGGACGGCCGTCTTCCATCCCGCACGGCAAACTGATCGCGGGATGCCCGGTGACGTTGAACGGACACGTGTTGCGGGTTGGCTCCCAGCTTCGCCGCGTGATCTCCTGCGGCGTTGCGTCCTTTCCCGGAATTGGCGTCGCTTTCATCGGCACCGTCGGCAGCAGCAGAAGATCGTGCGTGGCGAGTACGGCGTCGTAGCCCGCCCGCACGCGCCGGCGCAGGTTCTGCGCCTTGGCGTAGAAGTGACCGCCATAACGGTCGAGTGTGTACTTGCTGAAGATCGAGGCGATCTTCAGCGTATCGGCGAATTCGTCGGCGCGCTTGCGCCAGCCCATCGCGTGATCGAGCAGGCTGGTGACGTAAAGGCCCTCGTGCCCGATGCCGGCGCCGTTCATCTCCAGCAGCATGACGCAGGCCGCGTCGCCGCGGATCGCCGCCCACACTGGAAAGCCGAGCGCATGGGTCGGCACTGACACCTCCTCGACGATCGCACCCGATTTGGCAAAGCGCTGCGCGGCATCGCGCACATGCTGATCGACGTCGGGCTCCGAATTGGGATGGCCGAAGCCTTCCTTGATCACGGCGATGCGCATCCCCTTGACGCCGCCCGCGAGCGCCTCGGTGTAGCGGCCCGCCGCGACGCCGCGCTGGCGCGTGTCGAGGCCGTCGGGCCCGGCGATCACCTCCAGCAGCAGGGCGTTGTCGTGCACGTTCGCGGTCATCGGCCCGCAGGTATCGAGTGTGATCTCGAGCAGCCCGATGCCGGTGTAGGGAACGAGACCGAAGGTCGGCTTCAATCCGACGATGCCGCAATGGCTCGCGGGTATGCGGATCGAGCCGGCTTGGTCGCCGCCGATCGCCATGTCCACGTCGCCGGCGGCGACCAGCGCGGCGCTGCCCGATGATGACCCACCCGTGGTGTAGCCGCGCTTGCGCGGATTGTGCACCGGACCAGTCGAACTGGTATGGCTGCCGCCGGACACGCAAAAATATTCGCACACGGCCTTGCCGGCGATCTCTCCGCCGGCATCGAGAATGCGCTCGACCACCGTCGCGTCGACGTCCGGCACATAGCCTTCCAGCAGCTGGGCGCCGACCATCATCGGCACGCCGGCGAGGCAGACATTGTCCTTGAGTGCGACGCGGCGGCCCGCGAGCTTGCCGCCCGGTTTGCCCTTGATCGAGGTCTTGACGTACCAGGCGCCGTGCGGGTTCTCCTCCGCCGACGGCCGATAGAATTGGCCGCGCGGATATTTCACCGCCGGGAGTTCGTCCGGCGCCGCGTCGAGCGTGGCATAGGCGCCGGCCAGCGGCGTGATGATCTGCTCGACGGCATTGAGATAGGCGTCGCTCGGATTCATGCCGAGCTTCCGCGCTGCCTGACGCAAGTCGGCGATTGTCGGTTTCTGGAACATGATCGATCCTTGCCGAAAAGCCTGCGGCCCTGAATATTTTTTCACTTTTTCGAGGCGTGTTGAACAGCGCGAGTTCAAGACGGGCCTTCAATTAATCGGCCGCGTCGGCCTTTGCTTTGCGCGCAGCGTCGCGAGTTGCCTTCCTCATCTGCGCGATCGCGCGCCATTCGTCTTTCGCGTTTTTGATGCGCTTTGCGAACTTCGCGAGATTTTCGGCAGTCTGCCTGCTAGGCGGATAGATGCGCGCGAAGCGAGCAGCGATGGCCCGCTCCAGCACACCATAGACCTGGCCGCTCTCGCGATACCAGTCCGCGCGTTGCTGGATCCACGCGACG
This sequence comes from uncultured Alphaproteobacteria bacterium, assembly GCA_963758945.1. Lineage (GTDB taxonomy): Bacteria > Pseudomonadota > Alphaproteobacteria > Rhizobiales > Xanthobacteraceae > VAZQ01. The sequence continues at coordinate 383,983 of CAVWXY010000011.1, forward strand.
TCCTCCAACTTGCCGCCCAAGCGGGACGGCCCCCGGTGTCGTTTCGGCTTGCGCTTCTTTTCAGCCATTCAGCGAACCGCGCCTGTGACCTGACCGCGCCTACAACCAACTACGCGTGCGACCCGGCCCCACAAGGGGGAAGATCCGGCACCTCTTAAGTCGCTGTTTCATCGGAATGTTTTAGTGGTGGGCGCACAAGGACTCGAACCTTGGACCCGCTGATTAAGAGTCAGCTGCTCTACCAACTGAGCTATGCGCCCGGAATGCCCCCGCGGCGAGGCCGCGGGAGCGGGGTCGTGTAGCAAAGCGCTCCCGGCCTGTCCAGGGAAGGCGCCCGTGGGGTCCGCTTCGGCCTCGACCGCACGCGCACGGGTTACTGGATGCCCGCTCTCCGCTTTCGCGGGGACAGGCTTCGCGGCCATGACAGCGGAGCATTCGTCGCCCGGTATGCACCGTCGCCCCTGGGCGCCTGGCGCCGCTTCGGCCTCGATCGCACGCGCAGGGGTGACTGGATGCCCGCTTACGCGGGCATGACAGCGGAGAGAGCGCGAGCTTCGACCCCGTTCCCCCGACGGCGCGCCGACGCGGCGGCCCACGCGAGCGCAAGACGACGCAAGAGCGCAATATTGCGCGCGAAAAGCGCGGGCGCGGCGGTTATCCTGCGGCCCGCCAATGAGGGCCGGAGGAAAGGCGCTCGCCGGACAGCGCCGAAGAGATCACCATGACGGGTGTCGCCATGACCAAATCCTCCCCGCACGTCGCCGCGCTGACCGATCAGGTCCTACCCATGCTCGCGATGTCTGAGTCGTCATGCCCGCGCTGGTCGCGGGCCATCCACGTCTTAAATCGTGAGTCGAATCAAAGACGTGGATGGCCCGGCCATGACGGCGAGCCACCAAAAAAAGAGCGCACGCGGCGAAACGGAAAGCCGCCGGGTGGGGACCCGGCGGCTCCCGTACGTCGGCGATCGTGTCGGGGGGCTGGGAGTGCGATCGCCGGCGCTAGGCTCGTTTATATGGTGACTAGAGACCCTGTTCGCCAGACCGCGGCATCTCCATCGCGCCACCGTCGGTGCGGTGCGGACCCCAGTTATGGTGCATGCCGCCGCCGCGACGGCCGCGGAACCCGTCCCCGCCGGCTCCGGTCACGCGGTTGAGGATCGCGAAGCGCCGCTTCTGACTGTCGTCGAGACTCTTGTAGAGCGGGTCGGTGGCGTCGGCCAATTTCTTCAGCGCCGCGCCGGTGTCGGACATGGCTGCGGCGCGCTGACGCAGCCGCTCGACCGGATCGTTGCTGGGCGGGGCATTGCGCATGGCGGCAAAGCGATCCATCCGCAACTTGCCGTAGTCGCGCGCCGCCTGTTCGAAGGCCGGCCAGTTCTTCTCCTGCTCCGGCGTCAATGCCAGGCCCGCCTTGAGCGCGGCCAGTCTTGCTTCCCCGAATGCGCGAAGGTCGTCGGCGCTCAGCTGCGAGCGCGGCCCGCCATCATGGCCCCCGCGCTGCTGCTGCGCATAACCGAGCGAGGTGCCCGCGATCGCGAGCGCTGCCGTGCCGGCGGCGATTGCTTTCCACATGACGTTCCCCTCCAAGTCACTACGGTACAAGTCACTACGGTAGATGATAGTAGAAATCGGATGGAACAGCGCATCAAGTTAAAGTTTTGTTAGGTAACAAACGCGCGAGGCTAGAGTAGATAACAAGTTCGCGAGCCGAAATTACGGCTTTGTGATGGTCGTCCATCTTGTAATCGCGGTCGTCATCACCCGACCGCGGGCGGTCTTCAGGGCGGGGGAGGCCAAGCCGCCCCACGCAACAAAGTCCCCATTCGAGCATGGGCTCGGCTATGATCAGCTAAGGATACCTGCCACATTAACCGCTCCGATTTTCAGATGATCGCGGGCGGATAGTGTAGTTCCATTCAGGATGGAACGGGTCACCGTTGATGTCGAGGGTCTTCATCTCGGCATCGCTGACCTTGATGCCCTTCTCGTAGGTCCGCGTGTCGAGCGCACTCTCGACCTTCAGGCCAGTCTTGGTCGTCGTCGCCGCGATCAGCTCGACGACGGCCAATCTGTCCGTCAACGGTCGGCCACGCCAGGTCTGCGTGATGTGGCAGAACAAGCGGTGCTCGATCTTGTTCCACTTCGAAGTACCCGGCGGATAGTGATGAACGTGGATTACAAGGCCCGTCGCATCGGCGAGCTTTTGCAGCTGGACTTTCCACAACCGCACGCGCGCTCCATTCGAGCCGCCGCAGTCGGCCGTGATCGTCAGCTCGCTCGCATGCGGATATCGCTCACGCCCCATCTCATCGAGCCAGCGGCGGATCGAGGCGACGGCGAACTCGGCTGTATCGCTCGTGATCCCGACGCTGACCCAGCCCGCATTGGCCGTCACGTCGTACACGCCATAGGGCACGATCTTGCCGAGTTCCTTGTTCTCGAAGTCGTGCACCTTCACGCGCCGCGGATCGCCCTTGGGCCGATAGTCCGTGCCGCCGTTCCGGTAGTTGCCGATCAACTCTTTCTTCTTCGTGTCGACGGAGATGACGGGCTGGCCCGCAGCCTGCGCCGCAACCACCTTGGTATTGATGTGCTCGAATTGGTCGTTGCGATCCGGATGCTTCGAGCCCTCGTCGGCCTTGCGGTTCGATTGCCGGCTGTAGCCGAGCGTCGGCAACAGTCTGCGCACGCTGTTGGGGCTGATCTTGTGGCCCATCTTCTGTAAGGCGACAGCCAGCTTGTCGTGGCTCTTCGACACCCACAGCAGTGGTCGCACCGGACACCCGAGCGTGACCGGCTCGACGATACGCCGCAGAATCCTCAATGAGAGTTCCATCCCCGAACGACAGATGTCGCCGGCCACCACCCTTTCGTCGCACCCGCCCCTTCGGCAACGGTGCGGCGTCGAGATCCTTCAGGCCGCGACCGATCGTCGAGCGCGCGAGCCCCGTGATCTCATGGACCGCCTCCAGACCGCCCCATCCCGCAGCCCGTACCTCTCCGGATGCGAACACCCGCTGACCGCGCTCATCGAGCTTCGAGCCGACGGTATCCCAGCGTTTGCGAATCGCTTGCGTGTCAATCATGCCTACCCATACTGCCGGATCGGCACACCAGGAATCCCGCCACCCCAAGTCACATCACCGCAATGGCGCCCGGGCACGAACCAATTCACTTGTTGTGGCGGGTGTCCTAAGCGCCGTAGCCTGACGTGCGTGGTGCGCGCGTCCGGATTGCGGGGGACAGAAATCCACAGGGAGGATATCGATGCCCAAGATGAAAGCTTACGCCTTGACCGTATCCAGCGCGGCCATTGCCGCCGTGATGGTTGCGGCCGCGACCGTCCAGCCGGCGGAGGCGCAGCGCAAGTCGCTGCGCTGGACCACGTCGCAGGTCGGTTCCTACGGCTACACCGTCGCCGCTTCCATGGCGAAGATCGTCGAGGAGGCGCTCGGCGGCGAATACACCGTGACCGTGCAGCCCTATACCTCGCCGACCGTGGCGATGAAGGCGGTCATGAACGGCGAGGGCGAGATCGCCTATACCGCCGACATCGGCATGAGCCAGTTCCACGACCGCGTCGGCGGCTTCAAGGACTACAAGCCCGTGAAGCCGGAGATCGTGCACACCTGGTACGCCTATCCGATGGAGTCGATGCTGGCGACGTCGGCCAAGGAGGGCGACAAATTCCAGTGCTGGAAGGATTTCAGCGGCAAGCCGGTGTTCTACACCCAGGCCGGCTTCATGAACTGGCTGAACTGGCAGCGCATCTACAAGGCGCTCGGCTACGACTTCAAGCACGTCCAGATCGATCTCAAGTCGAACGCCGACGCCATGGAGCAGGGCACGATCGTGGGGTCCGCCACCTACACCACCGCCGGCCGCTCGCTCGCCGCCTATTGGAAGGAGACCGAGATCCGCATGGACATCAAGGTCGTCAATCCGTGCCCGGACGAGATCGAGAAGATCAAAGCGGCCGGCCTCGCGGTCGTCGACGTCGACCCCAAGGGGGCATTCGCCAAGAACGTCGGACCCTCGACGCTCAAGGGCGTCCCGATCCTGTTCGGCTACAACGCCCGCATCGATATGCCGGAGGAGGTCGTCTACAAGATGATCAAGGCCTTCTACGACAAGAAGGACGACCTGGTGAAGATCGATCCGGGCTTCGCGATGATGGCGAAGGACTTCGTCGGCATGCAGGTCCAGGGCATCAACGCCAATCCGGAAATCGCGGTGCATCCGGGCCTGGCCAAGTTCCTCAAGGAGCACAAGGCCTGGAACAACAAGTGGAAGGTCGCGGGCAGCGCGACCTGATCGCCCCGACGGCTCCGGAGGCGGGAACGCGCATGCGGCGCTTGTTCCCGCCCCCAGCCATTCCACGGCCTGGCTCGCTCTGCCGCAGCGCGGCCCGCCGGACAGCTTCGCCGGCGGGCGCCCGATGCCCGGAGCCGCGCCGTCCGGCGAGCCACACGCATCCGCCGTCGCGAGGGGGAGAGCGATGACGCACGCGGCATTGAAGAAACATGCCACACTCAGGAACCTGACATTCGTCTTCGCGCTGATCCAGATCGCCTGGCTCGTGTGGTTCTTCTACACCGGCCTCGGCGGCGCGCAGGAGCTGGTGGCGCGGCTGATGTCGGTCGCGCTGACCCTGCAAATCCTGTTCATGTATCAGGAGGACTACTTCTATAAACGGCTGCCGCCGATCGCCAATCACGTCATCGTGGCCGCCTATGTCGGCATCTGCGTCTATGCCTTCGTCTATTTCTATTACGAATACGAACGGATCGCGATCTATGCGCAGGGCTCCTACACGCAGCAGGATTTCGTCGTCGGGCTGTTGATGTTCCTGCTGGTGATGGAGCTGTCCCGCCTCGCCCATCCCGTTCTGTTCTGGACCAACGTCGTCCTCGTCGTCTACACGCTCTGGGGGTATCTCAGCCCGGTCGATTTCTTCTGGCATCCCGGCACGACATTCTACCGCGTCGTGACCTCGAGCACGGTCGAGTTCTCGACCGGCATCTACGGCCTCTACGGCCAGATCGCGCTCACCCTGATCGCCGCCTTCCTGCTGCTGGCCGGAGTCGCCAACGGCTTCGACGCGCAGCGCGCGATGATCAACGTCGTGCGGCTGATCGCCGGCCGGTCGCGGCAGTTGATCCCGCAAACCGCGGTGGTGGGATCGAGCGCGATCGGAATGATCAGCGGCAGCGGCTCGGCCAACGCCGCCGTGGTCGGCACCATCACCATTCCGCTGATGATGCGCTACGGCGTTCCCGGCACCTTCGCCGCCGCGGTCGAGACCTCGGCCTCGATGGGCGGGCTGATCATGCCGCCGATGATGGGGGTCGGCGCCTTCCTGATGTCGGAATTCCTCGGCGTGCCCTATTGGGACGTGGTGCTGCGCGGATTTGCGCTCGCCTTCGTCTACTACGTTTCGGTCGGCGTCGCGGTCTATCTGCTGTGCGTGCGCCTGCTGCCGCGCGATCCCATCGAGCGACCGCAGGTGCCGCTCTACGACAAGATCAAGACCGGCATCTTCTTCTCCTCCGTGCTCTATCTCATCTATCTGATGGGCGTCGTCGGCAAGGGCGAATTGCTGGCCGCGCTCTACACCGCGAGCTTCATGCTCGGGCTGCTGGTCGTGGCCTTCCTCTATTTCAAATACGTGCTGAAGGACCCGGCCGTCGCGGGCGAGACGCTGCCCGGCAACCTCCGGCGCGCCATCGAAACCCACGCCGAGATGACGTCGTACCTGACGCTGCTGCTGGCGACGCTCGGCATCATGATCGGCTTGTTCACCGTCACCGGCTTCATCAACCGGATGGGCGCCATGCTGCTCGACCTCGGCGCCTGGAACGTCGGCGCCATGATCTTCATGGCCTGGATTTTCGGCTGGCTGGCCGGCGCGGGTCTGCCGCCGACCGCAACCTACATCATCGGCGCGGTCGTCATCGTGCGGCCGATGCAGGAGCTCGGGATCAACCCCTGGGTCGCGCATTTCTTCGTCTATCTGATGTCGGTCTGGGGCGAGCTGTCGCCGCCCACCTCGCTCACCGCCGCGGTCTCCGCGCGCATCGCCAACGCGTCGTTCCTCAAGACCATGTACGAGGCGCTGAAGATCTGCGCGCCGATCACGCTGATGACGTTCGCGATCTTCACCCGCCCGAACATGGTGGTGAATCCGGGCTGGATGCAGATCGTGGACACCCTGCTGGTGCTCGTCAGCACCTGCGGCATCACCTTCGCGATGTTCGGACGATTTCACGAGAAACCGGGCGCCGACGTGACGCTGCGCGCGCTGTTGGCGCTCATTTCGTTCGTGGCGATGTTCGATCCCGACACCGCGGTCTCGGCCGCCGTCGCCGCCGTGGTGCTGGCGGCGCTCGCTTTCGGCATCCGCCGTCACCGCGTGATCGCGCCACCAAAGACCGTGCTGGCGACCGCCGCGGAGAGCGCAGCCTCGCCCGACGCGCTCGCCCCGCTGCTCGCCGAGGCGAGACGCGACGTGGGATGAGCGGAAGACGGGCGGCGGACGACGGTTCAGAGTTCGTTGAATTAACGCGTGGGCACGGCGCGCCTGGAGACGACCGAGGTCGAGGCGCGGTCACAGGATTGCGCGCCTCTGCCCACCCTACCCTTCTGCCCTCCGTCGTCCGTCAACCGACGTCGGTGGAGTGCAGGCGGCGCTCCGCGACGAGCGGCTCGGTGTCGCCCCTGCGGCGGCGCGACATCAGCTTGTTGAGCGCGCCGAGATAGGCCTTGGCGGAAGCGACGAGCGTGTCCGGATCGGCGCCCTTGGCGGTGACGGCGCGGCCGCCTTCGGCGAGCCGCACCGATACCTCGGCCTGCGCATCAGTGCCCTGGGTGACCGCGTGCACCTGATAGAGCTCGAGCACCGCCTCGTGCGGGATGAGCGCCTTGATGCAGTTGAAGGTGGCGTCCACCGGACCGTTGCCGGTCGACTGCACGGTGTGGTGGCGGCCGTCGATATCGAGCGTCGCGGTCGCCGACTGCGGGCCCATGGTGCCGGCGATCACGGTAAGGCTGACCAGCTTCACCCGGTCCTGGGCGTGCGCGATCTCCTCGTCGACCAGCGCCTCGATGTCCTCGTCGTAGACGTGCTTCTTCTTGTCGGCGAGCGCCTTGAAGCGGACGAAGGCGTCCTCGAGCTGGTTGCCGGCGAGCCGATACCCCATCTCCTCGAGCTTGTGCACGAAGGCATGGCGGCCGGAATGCTTGCCCATCACCAGCGAGGTCTGCTTCACGCCCACGCTCTCGGGCGTCATGATCTCGTAGGTCTGGGTGTGCTTGAGCATGCCGTCCTGGTGGATGCCGGACTCGTGCGCGAACGCGTTCCTTCCGACGATCGCCTTGTTGTACTGCACCGGAAACGAGGTGGCGGCGGCCACCAGCTTGGAGGCGCGGGTGAGCATCGTCGAGTTGACATTGGTCCAGTACGGCAGCACGTCGTTGCGCACCTTGATGGCCATGACGACCTCTTCCAGCGCAGCGTTGCCGGCGCGCTCGCCGATGCCGTTGATGGTGCACTCGATCTGGCGGATGCCGGCGCGCACGCCGGCGAGCGAGTTCGCCACCGCCATGCCGAGATCGTCGTGGCAATGCGCGGAGAAACGCGCCTTGTCGGCGTTCGGCACGCGTTCGCGGATCATCTTGATGAGCGCGAAGTATTCCTCCGGCACCGTGTACCCCACCGTGTCGGGGATGTTGATGGTGGTGGCGCCGGCATCGATCGCGGCCTCGACGCAGCGGCAGAGAAAATCGTGCTCGGTGCGCGTGCCGTCCTCGCTCGACCATTCGACGTCGTCGGTGTAGTTGCGCGCGCGGGCGACCTGCGCGATCACCATCTCGTAGACCTCGCGCGGCTCCTTCTGCAGCTTGTATTTCATGTGCACCGGCGAGGTGGACAGGAAGGTGTGAATGCGCCGGCGCGCGGCCGGCTTGATCGCCTCCGCGCAGCGGTCGATGTCCTTGAAGGCGGCGCGCGAGAGCCCGCAGACGACGGCATTCTTCGTGCGCTTGGCGATCTCGTGCACGGCGGCGAAGTCGCCCTCCGATGCGACCGGAAAGCCCGCCTCGATGATGTCGACGCCCATCTGGTCGAGCAGCTCGGCGACTTCGAGCTTCTCCTCGTGGGTCATGGTGGCGCCCGGGCACTGCTCGCCGTCGCGCAAGGTGGTGTCGAAGATGAGGACGCGGTCCTGCTCGGACTTCGCGGGAGTGGTCATGACGTGATCCTTTTCGTGGCGCGCGCCCTTCGATCGGGCGCTCCTAGGTTTCCGACCGCGACCCCCTGAGCGCCCAGGCGCAAAGCGCCCAGCCGGCCCTCAGGGGAGGGTAAGGAGCAGGAGCCCGCCGAGAATGAGGGCGCCGCCGGGCCGGGCTTGCGCCCCCCGGGTGATCGCGCGGACATCGCGGCGCGTCGGCATCACATTCGCCCTCGTCATGGCACGGCGTTCTAGCGGAAGAGCAGCCTGCTTCGCAAGCCGGAATCGATTTTCGGTCGCGCTAGGACAGGAACGCTGACGTTTCGCTGCGCCGCATCCCGTCAGCGGCCCGCGGATTTCGATCGTCGCTTCCCCGCACGCCCGCGCTCGCGGCGTCCTTCCGCCAGCAGCGCGGTGCGGACCTTCTGCAGCTCCTTGAGCGCCGCGCCTTGGATCTTCGGGAATTGCAGATCGAGACCGTCCAGGGTCTCGAGCATGGCGCGCGCCACCATCAGCCGTGCGAACCATTTGTCGTCGGCCGGCACCACGTACCACGGCGCCGCCGGACGACTGGTTGCGCGGATCATGTCCTGGTAGGCCGCCATGTACTGGTCCCACAGCTTGCGATCGGCGATGTCGGTCATGGAGAATTTCCAGCGCTTGGCCGGCTCGTCCACCCGGTCCAGCAGGCGCTTGCGCTGCTCCTCCTTGGAGATGTGAAGGAAGAACTTGGCGACGGCCACGCCGTTGCGGGCGAGATGCCGCTCGAATTCGCGGATGTCATCGAAGCGCTGCCGCCAGATGTTCTTGCCGAGGAGCTCGGAGGGAAGCTTCTGGCGCGCCAGCAATTCCGGATGCACCCGCACCACCAGCACCTCTTCGTAGTGCGAGCGGTTGAAAATGCCGATGCGTCCGCGCTCCGGCACCCGAATGGCCGCGCGCCAGAGGAAATCGTGCGCCAGCTCCTCCTCGCTCGGCGCCTTGAAGGCGTGCACGCTGCAACCCTGCGGGTTGAGGCCGGTCATCGCGTGGCGGATGACGCCGTCCTTGCCGGAGGCATCCATCCCTTGCAGCACGATCAGGAACGCCCATCGGCCATCTGCATACAGGCGCTGCTGCAAGCGGGCGAGACGCGCGATGTCGTCCGCGAGCATCGCCTTAGCCTCGGCCTTGTCGAGGTCGAGCCCGCAGGTATCCCCGGGATCGAACGCGGCGAGCCGGAACCGGCCGGGATGGTCGATGCGAAACCGCTTGAGCCATTTCGACGGCAGCATGGCGTTTACCCCGACGCTCCGCTCCAGACATGGGCGAGCAACGCGGTGACGAACGGCGGCATCATCGGATCGAAGTCGGCGGGGCCGCGCACGATGCGGACATCGGCGAGCTCGGGCTGGCGCTCACGCGCGAGATGGCCGAGGATGCGCTCGCGCAGGGCGGCGGCGGTGGCGCGGGCGCGCAGCATTTTCACTTGCGCGATGCGCGGTCCCGCCAGCACCGTGATCCAGCCCTGCTCCGCCTCGAAATCCTCGCCGCCGAGGCCGGTCTCCTCGCCGACCTCGCGCATGACGTTGCGCACGAGGTCGACGCGCCCACCCACGACGTCGTTCAGGTCGGGCAGTCCAGCGGGGAAGTAGATGCGGCCGGCATTGGCGGTATGCGCGCCCATGACCCCGAGCACGAACGCTCCGTCGCTGCCGCGCAGGGCGCCCATGGCAAAGCAGTTCTTGATGCCGGCGTCGGGCGAATCCCATTCGCGCCATGCCAGCATGCTGGCGAAATCGGTCTCGAGATATGCGCCGCGGAACACCGCCTCGGCGATGGCATGCTCGTGCAGCATCAGCACACGGCCATTCCACAGCGCCGGGTTGGCGCGCCGCAGCGCGTCGAAATACGCATCGATCTCGGCGCGCCGCTCGCGCGCGAACGGCCACGGCCGCGGCGCAAAGGCGAGCTCGAGCCGCTCGACGGGCACGATGGTGATCTCGCTCATGCCTCGAGCGTTCCCTCGGTCACGATGACGGCGTCGCCGCCGATCGACGCGGACACGAGGCGTCCGGCCGCGACCACCGCGGCGAGGCGGATCAGGCTCGGCCGGCCCATCTCGTAGCCCTGCTCGATCGCGATGGCGTGGCTGCCGGCGGGCAGCTGCGCCGCGAGCATGCCGGCAAGGGCGGCGGCCGCCGATCCGGTCGCGGGGTCCTCCGAGACGCCCATCCCCGGAGCGAACATGCGGGCATGGAAGGCGTGGCCGGGCTCGACCGTCTCGCGGCAGAAGACATAGGCCGCGCCGGGGGCGCCGTCGCCGCCGAAGGCGGCCTCGAACCTGGCGGGATCGGGACGGCAGCGCGCCACCGCCGCCCGCGCGACGACCGGCACGAAGGTGAAAGGGTTGCCGGCCGACCAGCGCGCCGGGCGTAGCTCGCCGAGATCGGCCGGCGCCAGCGAGAGCGCCGCAGCGATGGTCGCATCGTCCGGGGCCGGACCGACCTCGGCCGGCAATTGCGGAAGCGCGAAGCGGACGCGCCCGCCCGCGCTCGTGCCCGCTTCGAACACGCAGCGCACCGGGCCGATCCGCTCCTCCAGCACGAGCTCGCGGCCTTCGGCGGCGCCGTCGCGCAGGGCAAGCAGCACCGCCGTTCCGACCGGCGGATGACCGGCGAATTGCAGCTCCCGCGCCGGGGTGAAAATGCGCACGCGCGCGCGGCAACCGGGGTCGGCGGCTGCGAAGACGAACACCGTCTCTGGATGGTTGAACTCGCGGGCAATCGCCTGCATGGCCGCCGAGTCGAGCGCCTCGGCGTCGAGCACGACAGCGAGCGGATTGCCGGCGAACCGCCGGTCGGTGAAGACGTCGAGCGTTGCGAACCGCCGGCGCATGAAAACCTTCTCCCGCGCGATCCTATCCGATAATTCCGCGGCCTGTTGCGATCATTCCGCCCCGGCAAACTCAGAGCGGATGCGCGTCGAACAGCCGGCTTGGCGCCACGAGCTCCTCCTGCGCGTCGACCAGCAGCATCTCGCCGGCGCCGGCTGCGGCGGTGCGGGCGAGCACGCCGAAGACCGAGGATGCGGCGAGCGACATCGCCCGGGCGGCAGCGCGCGTGCGCAGGTGATGCGCGAAGAACAAGGCGGCGATCACATCGCCAGCGCCGTTCGCCGCGACGGGCAGCCGCGGCAGGCGCAGGCGCCAACGCCCGGAGCCGTCCGAGACCACGAGATCGAGGGCGTCGTCGGGGGTGTCGTCCAGGGCGAGCGAGGTGACGAACACGACGCGCGGCCCGCGTTCGTGCACGCTATCGATCGCCGCCGCCAGGTCGGCCACGCTCGCCGTGCTGCGGCCGGCAAGGTAGTCGAGCTCGAATTGATTGGGCGTGAGCGTATCCGCGATCGCCAGCATGCGCTCCTTGATGAACTCCGGAATGCCGGGGCGAACGAAAACGCCGCGTACGGCGTCGCCGATCACCGGATCGCAGCAATAGCGCGCGGCGGGATTGGCGCCCTTGACCCGGACGACCGCATCGAGCACGGCCTCTCCGATTTCCAGCGCGCCGAGATAGCCGGAGAGCACGCCGTCGCATTGCCCAAGCACGCCGCGCTCCTCGATGCCGCGCACGACCAGCCGGATCGCCGCGCCGCTCGACGCCTCGCCGCGCCAGGCGCCGTAGCCGGTGTGATTGGAGAATTGCACCGTGTGGACCGGCCAGACCTCGACGCCGATGCGCTGGAGCGGAAATACCGCGGCGGAATTGCCGACATGGCCGTAGGCTACGTGGGACTGGATGGACAGGATGTTCATGCAAGGCCCGAATTCGGCGGACCAATCAGCCGATTGCAGTCGATGGCTTGGACCATTCCATCACCACGAACCAGGGCGCGCGGCGATAGAGCAGGACCTGCTGCGGGTCGCCGCCGCCGGTCGGCTCCGGCTCCTGGAAGAAACGCAGCACGAGTCCCCGATCGAGGAGCTCGGTCATGTAAGCCCCGAGCGGCCGATGCCAAGTCTGGATCTTGATTCCCCTCCACGCCACCCATTGCGGGAATTCGTCGAGATAGCGGTCGACCGGATAGTGCACGCCGCGGCCGTGCTCATCCCTGATCCATCCTTCCGCGGCGCAGGCCGAGGTGAAACTCGTGAGATTGGCGATCAGCAAGCTGCCACCGATCTTCAGGACGCGCGCCATCTCGCCGATCGCCGCGCGAAAATCCGCAATGTCGATGAGCGTGAGATAACTCACGACCAGGTCGAATTGGTCGTCCTCGAACTCGAGCCTTTCGGCCTTGCCGATCCGGTATTGCCCGTGATCGTCGCGCCGCCGTGCTTCCGCGATCAGGGCGGCGGTCGACGCCAACGGCCGCTATCCCCCGCTGCCGCAACAGACGGCAGAAGCGCCCTTCCCCGCAGCCCACGTCGAGGGCAGAACGAAATTCTCGTCCCTCCACGCGGCGCAGCATGGCGGAATCAAGGACATGCTCGCGGCTCCAGTCGCCGCGCTCGCCCAGCGCCGCGACCCATGCCTCGGCGGATTCCTTCCAGCCGTCGCTCATGACGATGCATCATCCATTCGCATGTCCCCGCCTCCCATCAATCGCAAGTCCGGCGCATCGACAATAGGCCGCATTGGCGCAGCCAACCATACGAGGCAGGCGCAAGCGATCGGCAGCAGGTGCGGACTGGCGAAGAACGCGAGGACAGCGCGGCTGCCCTCACAGCCCCTTGATCAAGCCGGCGTCGATCAGCAGCCGATTGAAGCGGCGCGCCTCCGCCCCGTCGGCGCAGGCGTAGAACAGGCCGTTGCAGCGCTCGAGAATCCGCTTCTGCTCGGCGAAGGAAGGATCGAGCGGCAACCCGGCCGCCTCCTGCACGACCAGCGGAAGATAGGGCCCCTCGATGGTGTCGAGCGCGGAGGAGAGATCGACGGGTTTGAAGTTGACCGCGTCGATCGCGTAATAGGTGGTGAAATAGCGCGGATCGTAGCTCATCAGGCGCCGGTTGATCGCTTCCTCGTCGAGCGCGGGCTCGAGCATGAACGAGGCGAAGTCGGGCTGATGGTCGCCGTAGCGGACCACCAGGAACGGCTCGCCCGGAAACTTCCGCGCGAGGCGATCGAGCAGTCCGGCATAATCGTGGAAACTCATGCTCTGACGCCGCAGATACTCATCGACCTCGAACGCGTTCCCCGGATCCTTCCAGCTCGGCGCCAGCTCGGGGCGCCAGCGGCGGTCCCAGGGGAAATGGTTCGCGGCCATATAGGCGAAGAGGAACATCGGTCCCTTGGCACGCTCGCGTTCGATCATCCGCAACGCCACGTCGTAGTAGAACCGGTCGGGCTCGACCTCGCGCGTGCCGAGCGCGCCCTGGTCGACGAATTTCTGCACGCCGGTCGTGGTCTGGAAGGCTCGGGCGCTCATGAACGCGCCCATCGCCGGATAGATCGAGAAGGTGCGGTAACCGCACCGCCGCAGCGCCGTGGGCAGCCCGCGCTCGACACGGCCGGCAGCGATCTGCGTCACGTAATAGGCGAAGCGCCCGAACGAGCGCGCGGAGAGCCCGGCGAGCACATTGTACTCGGCGTACCAGCTCGGTCCACCGGCGCCTTCGGCGATGAAGTGGCGCCGCTTGCCGTCGAAGGAGCGGAAGTGGCGGCCATAGCTCGCGGGAACCCGCACGCCGGGGACGGCGCGGATGTCGAAGCTCAACTCATCGTGCACCAACAGGATGTGCGGGGGCTTCGCCGTCGGGGCGCACGTCGCCTGCGGCAGCATCCTCAGGCGACCGGCGATTGCCGCATCGGACTCCAGATAGCCGTGGGTCGACAGCTCGAAGGCAGCGGTCACGCCGGAACGCACGAACTTCGAGACGTAGCCGCCGCGCCTGAACGTTTCCCACTCGTCGTCCGGGAAGGCGAGCGCCATGCCGACCAGCACGGCGGCGCACAGGACAAATCCCGTCACCGCGGTTCGCCGCCGCACCCGGAAACTGTCGATCCACCAGAGCAACACGAGCGACGGAAGGACGAGTGCGAGCGTGAAGACGACCTCGGGGAGGAGCTCCGGCCGCACCGACAGCAGGAACCGGATCGTGTCGGCGTTGACGATCATCACGTCGAGGAAGTTCGCCGTCATCCAGATGATCTCGTATTTGAGACGCGAGAGCAGGATCAGGACGACGATCGCCAGGAGCGACAGGGCCGCCGATACGGCGGGGCGGCGCAACACGGCGAGCCAGAAGAAATTGAGGAGGCCCCAGGTGAGACAGAACACCGCCTGCGGCACGAGGGCGGCTTCGCTCCAGACCATGAGGCCGAACGCCGCCACGTGCGGCGCCGCGACCAGCGCGGTACGCGCCGTGCCGCCCGGGCTCACCGCATCCGGTGCTGCCCAGCGGCTGGTCAGCGACGCAATCGACGGGGGCATGACATGCGCCCGTGCCCGGCAATGACCACCCTAACGTCCGGCACACGGACCGGTGTCATGAAACTGCATTAATTCTGTCATTTCAAGTTCAATCAGCGCGAACGCGGCCGGCGGCCGTACCGCATCGATCCCGAGCTGCTGAACGCTCGTTCATGGCGCGGCCGCCGCCCTCACCGGGGGGGTGGTTTCAGAACCCCTGGATCAAGCCGGCATCGATGAGGAGGCGGTTGAAGCGGCTGGCCTCCGCACCGCCGGCGCAGAGATAGAACATGCCGCCGCACCGGCCGAGGATCTTCTTCTGCTCCACGAAGGTGGGGTCGAGCGGGACCCCCGCCCCTTCCTGCACCACCAACGGAAGATAGGGCGCATCCAGCGTATCGAGCGCGGATGATAGATCGACCGGCTGGAAGTTGATTCCCTCCGTCGCGTAGTACGTGGTGAAATAGCGCGGATCGCGCCGCATGATGCGCTCGGCGACCTGCTCCTCATCGAGCGTGGGGTCGATGAACTGCCTGGCAAAGAACGGCTGGTGATCCCCGAAACGCACGATGAAGAACGGCTCGCCGGGAAACTCGCGGCTGAGACGCTGCTTGAATTGCGCATAGTCGCGCACGCTCATTTCCTGGCGGCGCAAATACTCGTCGATCTCGAATGGGTTGCCCGAGTTCACCCAGTCCGGCAGCAGATCCGGTCGGTAGCGGTGATCCCAAGGGAAATGGTTGGCCGCAAGGTAGACGAAGACGAAGAGCGGACCATTGGCGCGCTCGCGTGCGATCACGCGCGCGGCCCGCTCGTAGAAGAAGCGATCCGGGTAGGCTCGGCCCTCCGGCAACTGCTTGCTGTCGAGGAAATGCTCGATGCCGGTGCTGGTGTGGAAGCCGCGGGCGCCGGCAAAGGCGCCGAACCAGGAGTAAAGGCTGTAGGTCTGGTAACCGCACGCCCGCAAGGCATGGGGCAAGCCGCGCTTGACCCGGCCGATGGCGAGGCGGGTGGCAGAGTCGGCGAAGCGTCCATAAGAGCGTACCGACAGGCCGGTGAGGACGTTGTACTCGGTGTACCAGCTCGGACCGCCGGCGCCTTCGACCACGAACGAACGGATCTTGCCGTCGGAGGAGCGAAAGCGCGCGTGATAGTCCGCCGGAACCTTCACGTTCGGCATCATGGTGGCGTCGAAGCTCAATTCGTCGAATACCATCACGATGTGCGGCAGCTTGCCGCTTGCATGGCATGCGCTCGCGGGCGCGAGAAAAGCCCGGCCCGCAACGGCGGCATCGGCCTCCAGCACGCCCCGCAGGCTCAGCTCGACCACCGCGACGGCAGCCGAGCGCACGAACTTGGAGACGTATTGATGCCTGGAGAACTCGTCCTCCCGGTCGAGCGGGAGCACGAACGACAGCACCGTGAGCGCGATCAGGGAAAGGAGGACTCCCGCCAGGGCGGTGCGGCGGCGTACCCGGAACGGATCGCTCCGCCAAAGCAGGATCAGGGCCGGGATCGCGAAAACGAGCGCGAGGCCCACCTTCCAGGCGAGCCCCGGGATGATCGCCATGAGGAAGGAGAACGTCGCGACGTCGATGACCATGACGTCGGCGAACGTCGCCGTCATCATGACGATGCTCTGCTTGAACTGCGACAGCATGATCAGGATGACGATCAGCGACAGCGACAGCGCCGCCGAGGCGATCGGACGCCGCAACAGGATGAGCCAGAAGAAGTTGAGCGCTGCCCAGGCGAGGACGAAAGCCGCCCGCGCCGCGGGCTCGATCTCGAACCAGATCAGGATGCCGAAGGCGGCGATGTGAATGGCGGCGAGGAGCCCCAGCGCGCCGGCGTGCTGCCGGCCCGCGGCCGCGACGCAATTCTTCACGCATTGGATGGCGGGCGGCATGACTGGGACGCACGACTTGAGGCCCGCGAGCGGGCCGCGGCCGCGCCCCGTCAAGTGCGGCGCGGAAGGTGTCATCTTTCTGCAATAAAACCGTCATGGCAAGGGGCTGGCGGCCCGAAGGCTCGATGCCGTTGCGATGGCTGCGATCGGCGCGTCCCGGCCCTGGCGCGCGACGACGCACGAAGCCCGCATGGAGCCGAAGGCGCGCTCACGCGCGTCCATGGCCGGCGAAGACGGGCGAGGCCCTTGAGGACGCACCATGGCGCAAGGCGGGACGATGTCCCCGCGCGGCATGAACCGGATGCCGCTTCCGCCATCCGGGCTAGGAACTCTACTTGGCTGCGGCGGCGGCCCGCTTGACGAAGCGATCGTCGAAGGTCTTCGCCAGATCGATCTTGGCGGTCTTGAGCTCCTCATCGAAGGCGAGCAGCATGTCGGCAGCCGACCGCATGCCGACCGCAGGGATGACGCCGGTGAGCGAATAGACCGGCTTGTTGGCCTTGACAGCGGCGAGGTAGAGCGCCTTGTCGCCGAGGAAATAGTTTTCCGGCACGGTAGCGGCGATCTCCTCGGGCGTCGCCTTTTCCAGCCACTTGAGCGTCTTGTAGAAGGCGCTCACCAGCGCCTGCACGGTGTTCGGGTTCTTGTCGATGAACTCCTGCTTCAGATAGAGCACCGCAGCAGGGTTCGAGCCGCCGAAGATCGCCCGGGTGCCCTCCTCCGTCCGGCTGTCGGCGACCACCTTGATGTCGCCGTCCTGCTCGAGCCTGGTGATCATCGGATCGAGATTGACGAGCGCATCGATGTCGCCCTTCTTCACGGCGGCGACCGCCGAGGGACCGATGCCGACGCCGATATAGGAGGCATCGGCCGGCTTGAGGCCGGCCTTCGACATCAGGTACATCACGAAGAAATTGGTGGAGGAGCCGGGCGCGCTCACGCCGATCTTCATGCCCTTGAGATCGGCCGCGGATTTGTAGCTCGCCGCTTTTTCCCGGCGCACGCCGAGCACGATGCCGGGAAAACGCCCGAGCTCGATCACCGCTCTGATGTCCTGACCCTTGGCCTGCATGCGGATGGTGTGCTCGTAGGCTCCGGTGACGGCATCGACGGAGCCGCCGACCAGCGCCTGCAACGACTGCGCGCCGCCGCGGAAGTCGTTGATGGTGACGTCGAGCCCCTGCTCCTTGAAATAGCCGAGCCGCTCGCAGATCGTCAGCGGCAGGTAATAGAGCGCGGTCTTGCCGCCGACCGCCAGCGTGAGCTCTTTCTTCTCGATGCCTTGGGCTTGGCCGGCGCCGACGCACGCGAGCGTAAGCGCGAGCGCAGCGAGCAGCGTCTTGGCCTTGGTCATGCGTTCCTCCCGCGCAGCTGCCGGCGAGCCGCCGTCATTTGCGCTTGTTATAGGGCGGCAGCGGTCCGGCGCAAAGCGGGACACCGGCTACCGGATGCCGAAGCAGCGGGCGGATCAGGCGCGCGTCTCAGCCGCGGTCGGCCGCCACACGAGCAGGCGCCGCTCCGCCAGGGTGACCATGAAGTCGATGCCGATCACGAAAGCGGCGAGGACCAGCATGCCGGCGAAGACGCCGGCCACGTCGAAGACGCCTTCGGCCTGCTGGATGAGATAGCCGAGCCCGGCGGCGGAGCCGAGATACTCGCCCACCACCGCGCCGACGACGGCGAAACCGACCGCGGTGTGGAGCGAGGAGAACATCCAGGACAGCGCGGACGGCCAATAGACGTGGCGCATGAGGGCCCGCTCGCTCATGCCCAGCATGCGGGCATTGGCGAGCACCGTCGGGCTCACCTCCTTCACCCCCTGATAGACATTGAAGAACACGATGAAGAACACGAGGGTGACGCCGAGCGCGACCTTCGACCAGATGCCCAGCCCGAGCCAGAGCGCGAAGATCGGCGCCAGCACCACGCGCGGCAGCGCGTTGATCATCTTCACGTAAGGGTCGAATACCGCGGCCACCAGCGGCTGCCGCGCGAACCAGAAGCCGATGAGCACTCCGGCGACCGAGCCGATCACGAAGGCGAGCACGGATTCGACGAGCGTGATCCACAGATGCTTCCAGATCGTGCCGTCGACGAACCATTTGAGGATACGCGCGGCGACATCGGTCGGGGTCGAGAAAAAGAACGGCGGCAACAGCTTCACGCCGCCGACCGGCACGGTGGTGAGCACCTGCCAGAGCAGCACCGCGGCGACGGCGACGAGCAGCTGCAGTGCGAGAAGCTTGGTCCGGGACACGGTCCCACTCGGTGCGGCGGCATCGTCATGGCCGTACGCGTCACCGCCATCCACGTCTTTCTCGCCAAGAACGACGGTGCGGATGGCCGGAACAAGTCCGGCCATGACGACGAGATGCTCAGGTTACGGCTTCGAGAACGTGCCGATGATGCCGGTCGCGCCCTTGGCGTGCCCTTCCAGCGCCTTGATGACCTCGTCTCGCGTCATGCCGGGATGCAGCGCGGTCGGCTCGAGGTCGGTGGCGATCAGCACGAAGGTGTAGTGGTGCGGCGGACCCGGAGGCGTGCACGGGCCGAAATAATGCGGCAGACCAAACAGGCTTTTGCCGCCGACATATTTGTCGGTCTGCTTGGAGACCTCGCCCTCGGCAAAGCCGGTGACGGAGACCGGAATGCCGTAGGCGACCCAATGGCTCACGCCGCCCGGCGGCCTGCCTTCCGGATCGAACATCATCAACGCATAGCTCTTGGTGCCGGCCGGGGGGTTCGACCAGGACAATTGCGGCGAGACATTCTCGCCGACGCAATTCGGATTCTGCTTGTTGTTGCCAGCCATCTTGGTCGGCAGCCGCCCGCCGTCCTTGAACGACGACGACGTGATGGTGAAGACGTTGTCTGCATTGGCATTGGGGCCGCCGCAGGCAACGGCCAGCGCGGCGCAGCCGGCGAGCAGGAGCATTCGCGTTACCGACATGATATTTCCTCCACGTGGGCCGTTCCGCCCACTGCAGCAAGTGTAGCCGTCAGCCCGACAGCCGCGCAACAACGCTGCACGACGTCATCCGCCGCCGGTCTGAGCGTAACCCTTGAGCACCTCGCTCTTGAGCGTCGCCCAGATCTCGCGGTGCAGGTCCTGGAAGGCGCGTTCGGCCTTGACCTCCGCGGCGTCGCGCGGCCGCGGCAGCGCCACCTTCCAGTCGCCGATGACGCGCGCGGCCGGCCCGGCCGACATGATCACCACCCGGTCGGACAGTGCGATCGCCTCCTCGAGATCGTGGGTGACGAACAGCACCGCCTTGCGGTCGGCGTTCCACAGATCGAGCAGCAAGTTGCCCATGATCTGCCGGGTCTGCGCGTCGAGCGGGCCGAACGGCTCGTCCATCAGCAGGATCTTGGGATCGCGGATGAGCACCTGCACCAGCCCGACGCGCTTGCGCTGGCCGCCCGACAACATGTGCGGATAGCGCGCGCCGAACTCGGCCAACCCGATGCGGGCTAGCCAGCCCCGCGCGCGTTCGCGCGCCTGCGCGCGCGCGACGCCCGCGGTCTCGAGCCCGATCGCGACGTTTTCGAGCGCGGTCTTCCAGGGAAACAGCGCCTCCGCCTGGAACAGGTAGCCGGCCTGGCGGTTGAACCCCGCCAGCGGCGCGCCGAAGATATCGACGCGGCCCGACGAAGGCGCGATCAGCCCGGCGGCGACATTGAGCAAGGTCGACTTGCCGCAGCCGGTCGGGCCGACGATGGCCACGAACTCGCCATCGGCGACCGCGAGCGAGGCGCGCTCGACCGCCGGATAGGCGCCGCCGTCGGCGAGCCGGAAGGTCACCGTCACCTCTGCGAGCGCAACGGCGGGCGGCATGACGGCGGGCCGCGATGGACGGCGCGGCTCAGTTGCGGCTGCGGTCCACCAGCGCGCGCTGCTTGATCCACGGCATCATGGCGCGCAGCTTTTCGCCGATCTGCTCGATCGGGTGCGCCGCCATCTTGGCGCGCATGGCTTTGAACGAGGTCTGGTTGACGCGGTTCTCCAGCATCCAATCCTTGACGAACTTGCCGGACTGGATGTCGTCGAGGATCTTCTTCATCTCGGCGCGGGTCGCCTCGTTGACGACGCGCGGGCCGGAGACGTATTCGCCGTACTCGGCGGTGTTGGACACCGAGTAGTTCATGGTCGCGATGCCGCCCTCGTAGATGAGGTCGACGATCAGCTTCACCTCGTGCACGCACTCGAAATAGGCCATCTCGGGGGCGTAGCCGGCGTCGACCAGGGTCTCGTAGCCGGCCTTCATCAATTCGACCAGCCCGCCGCACAGCACCGATTGCTCGCCGAACAGATCGGTCTCGCATTCCTCGCGGAACGTGGTCTCGATGATGCCGGCACGCCCACCGCCGATCGCGGCGCCATAGGAGAGCGTGAGGTCGTGGGCGTTGCCGGAGGCGTCCTTGTGCACCGCCATCAGCACCGGGACGCCGGCGCCGCGCTGGTACTCCGCCCGCACGGTGTGGCCCGGCCCCTTGGGCGCGATCATCATCACGTCGAGATCGGCGCGCGGCTCGATCAGGTTGAAATGGATGTTCAGCCCGTGGGCGAACATCAGCGCGGCGCCGTTCTTCATGTTGCCGGCGAGGTGCTCGCGATAGATGTCGGCCTGCAGCTCGTCGGGGGTGAGCATCATCATCACGTCCGCCCACTTGGCGGCTTGCGCGACCTCCATGACCTCGAGCTTCTCGGCTTGAGCCTTCTTGACGCCCTGCGAGCCCTTGCGCAGCGCCACCGCCACGTCCTTGACCCCGGAATCGCGCAGATTGAGCGCATGGGCATGGCCCTGGCTGCCATAGCCGATGATGGCGACCTTCTTACCCTTGATCAGATTGATGTCGGCGTCGCGGTCGTAGTAAACGCGCATGATGCTCACCCCTACTAGGACCAGGCTCCTGGCCGCTGTTGTGCCGTGCTGCTTCTAGGTTCAATGCATCGCCGGGACAAGCCCGCAGGAATGCCGTCACATCCCCTCGGGCCCGCGCGCGATCGCCACGATGCCGGTGCGCGAGACCTCGACCAGGCCGAGCGGGATCATCAACGCGACGAAGCTCTCGATCTTGTCGCTGGCGCCGGTGATCTCGAACACGAAGCTCTCGGTCGAGGCGTCGACCACGCGGGCGCGGAAGGCGTCAGCGAGACGCAGCGCCTCCATGCGATGCTCGCCCCTGCCGCGCACCTTCACCATGGCGAGCTCGCGCTCGAGATGCGGTCCGGACACCGTCATGTCGATCACGCGGTGCACCGGGACCAGCCGCTCCAGCTGGTTCTTGATCTGCTCGATCACCATCGGCGTGCCGCGCGTGACAATGGTGATGCGCGAAAGATGCTTCTCGTGCTCGGTCTCGGAGACCGTGAGCGAGTCGATATTGTAGCCGCGGCCGGAGAACAGTCCGATCACCCGCGCCAGCACGCCCGGCTCGTTGTCGACCAGCACCGACAAGGTGTGAGTTCTCGATCGCCTGCGCCACGGTCGCGGCGGGGTAATGAGTGGTGGAGTTCACGCTGACCTCTCGCATTGGCTCGGTGTCATCGCCCGGCTTGACCGGGCGATCCATCTTTTTTGCGAAACAGGATGGATGCGCGGGTCAAGCCCGCGCATGACAAAAGGAAGCATCGTGCGCCACCTTACACCATCACCTTGCCTTGCTCGGTGACGGCGTCCTCGATACTGACCCCGGCATCGCCGAGCAGCATCTCGTTATGGGCGCGGCCGGAGGGAATCATCGGGAAACAGTTCTCGTTGGGGTCGACCACGCAGTCGAAGATCACCGGCCGCTTCACGCCGATCATCTCGCGGATCGCGCCGTCGAGGTCGCCCGGCTGCGCGCAGCGAATGCCGACCGCATGGTAGGCCTCGGCGAGCTTCACGAAATCAGGCAGAGCCTCGGTATAGGAATGCGAATAGCGCCCGCCGTGCAGGAGCTCCTGCCACTGCCGCACCATCCCCATGTACTGGTTGTTGATGATGAAGATCTTGATCGGCAGGTCGAACTGCACCGCAGTCGACATTTCCTGCATGGTCATGAGCACCGAGGCCTCGCCGGCGATGTCGATGACCAGCGAGTTCGGATGGGCGAGCTGCACGCCGACCGACGCCGGCAGACCGTAGCCCATGGTGCCGAGACCACCGGAGGTCATCCAGCGGTTGGGCTGCTCGAAGCGATAGAACTGCGCAGCCCACATCTGGTGCTGGCCCACTTCGGTGGTGATGTAGGTGTCGCGGTCCTTGGTGAGCTCGTAGAGGCGGCCGATGGCATATTGCGGCTTGATGACCTCGTTCGAGTTCCGGTAGGCGAGCGACCGACGGGCGCGCCATTTCTCGATCTGCTTCCACCAGCTCGCGAGCGCCTGCTTGTCCGCCTGCGCGGCGCTCGAGCGCCACAGCCGCACCATGTCCTCCAGCACGTGCGCGCAGTCGCCGATGATCGGAAGGTCGACCTTGACGTTCTTGTTGATCGAGGACGGGTCGATGTCGACGTGGATCTTCTTCGAGCCGGGCGAGAACGCGTCGAGCCGGCCGGTGATGCGGTCATCGAAGCGCGCACCCATGCAGATCATCACGTCGCAATCGTGCATCGACAGATTGGCCTCGTAAGTGCCGTGCATGCCGAGCATGCCGAGCCATTGCGGATCGGAGGCGGGATAGGCGCCGAGCCCCATCAGCGTCGAGGTGATCGGAAAGCCGGTGAGCCTCACCAGCTCGCGCAGCAGCTGGCTCGCCTCCGGACCGGAATTGACGACGCCGCCGCCGGTATAGAACAGCGGACGCCTGGCATGCCGCATCAGCTCGATCGCCGCCTTGACGCGCTCGAGGTCGGGCTTGAGCTTCGGGCGATATCCCTTGTGCTGAAACTCCTTCGGCCGGGCATAGAGGGACTTGGCGAACTGGATGTCCTTCGGGATGTCGACGACCACCGGCCCCGGCCGGCCGCTCTTGGCGATGTGGAAAGCCTCGTGCAGCACACGCGGCAGATCCTCGACGCTCTTGACCAGGTAATTGTGCTTGGTGCACGGCCGCGTGATGCCGACGGTGTCGCACTCCTGAAACGCATCATTGCCGATGAGATGGGTCGGGACCTGACCAGTCAGGCACACGAGCGGAACGGAGTCCATGAGCGCATCGGTCAGCCCGGTGACCGCGTTGGTCGCGCCCGGGCCCGAGGTCACCAGGACGCAGCCGACTTTGCCGGTCGAGCGCGCATAGCCCTCCGCCGCATGCACCGCGCCTTGCTCGTGCCGCACCAGGATGTGCTTGACCTTGGTTTGGTGGAACAGCGCATCGTAGATCGGCAGCACCGCGCCGCCGGGATAACCGAACAGGTGCTCGACGCCCTGGTCGGCCAGCGCCTCGATCACCATCTCGGCGCCCGTCATTTCTCTGCTCATGTCCAACTCCACTCGCTCGTGCCGTCCCGCAGAAAATCAAAAAGGGCCGTGAGGCCCTTTGCGCACCGCCATGTATCGCGGATGGCGCTAGCCACCCCCGGCGGTGCGCTTTCCTACGATTACGAGCATTTTAGCAACAAAATTGCGCACAGAGCCGTCCTTTTCATCATTTCCTTGCGCCACCTTATATGGGCTGCCGGGATGGCAGTCAAGGAAAGGGTGCGAGAGCGAATGCGAAAATTTCATCCGGGTAATACTAATGTCACATTTTATCCGGATATAATTATCGCACACGTGGAGTCTTCCCAATGCAGGCAGGTCATCAAACCCAATGCATCGCATTTGAAGGGGCGCGATGCCTCGCGGTCGGCAACCTCGCTGACGTCGCGCTGAAGGCCAAGACTGCGGTCGCAAGAGGCGGGCAGGTCTTGATCTTCGATCAGGCCACCGGCGAAACCATCGAAGTCGATTTTCGCGGATCCGAGGCGGATGTGTTGCAGCGGCTCGCACCAACGGGCGGCAAAGCGACGGCCGTCGTTACGGAAGCGCCGCCGCGCGGTCCCGGTCGTCCGAAACTCGGGGTGGTTGCGCGCGAGGTCACGTTGCTGCCGCGGCATTGGGATTGGCTCAACGCCCAGCCCGGAGGGGCCTCGGTCGCACTGCGCAAGCTCGTGGAGGAGGCAAGACGTGCGAACGAGGCCAAGGATCGTGTCCGTCAATCACAGGACGCCGCCTACCGCTTCATGTCCGCCATGGCCGGCGACCGGCCGGGTTTCGAGGAGGCGACACGAGCGCTGTTTGCGGGTCGCGCGGGCCGCTTCGATCAATTGATCGAGCCGTGGCCCGAGGATGTGCGCAACTACACCAGGGAGCTCGCCGCGCCCGCGCTCGAAACTCAACTGCCCGAACCTGGGCGCTCTTGAAATCGTGATCGCCGATGCAGCTCGCGTGCGCGTCATTTGATTGGGCGTTATCCGACCTGCCGGTATGTTCGGCGCCGTCGCTGGAGCGGGCTTGAAGCATGCCATTCCTTCGCGAGCGGTCGGGGCGCTGGTCGTCCATCAAGATCGGCGCCTTCGTGGCGGCGCTGCTCCCTGCGATTTGGATCGCCTACCAGGCCTTCGCCGATGAGCTCGGCGCGCGCCCGGTCACCGAGGCGATCCACCAGGCCGGCGACTGGGCGCTGCGGTTTCTGCTCATCACCCTCGCAATCACGCCGGCGCAGCGCATTCTCCACTATGCCCGCATCATCCTGGCGCGGCGCATATTCGGCGTCGCCTGCGCCGGTTACGCCCTCCTGCACCTCACGCTCTACATCCTCGACCAGCACTTCGACGTTTTCAAAGTGGCGAGCGAGATCGCGCTGCGCATCTATCTCCTGATCGGCGCGCTGGGACTGACGGGCCTGATCGCGCTGGCCTCGACCTCGACCGACGGCGCCATCCGACGGCTGGGTTCACAGCGCTGGAACGCGCTGCACCGCCTCGTTTACGGCATCGCGCTGCTGGCCACCGTGCATTTTTTCATGCAATCGAAGCTGGAGATCTACCAGCCGGTGCTGATGGCAGGATTTCTGGTCTGGTTGCTTGCCTACCGCGTCCTCCATTGGCGCAACGGTGAGGTGACCCCGACGCACCTCCTGCTGCTCGCGGTCTTCGCCGCCGGCGTCACCGCGATCGGCGAAGCGACGCTCTACATGTTCACCAGCGGCGTCGACGCACGGCGCGTCCTGCTGGCTCATCTCGACATCGACATGGAGGTGCGGCCGGCCTGGTGGGTATTGGCCGCCGGCCTTGCGGTCGCAGCCCTGGCGTTCTGGCGGCAGAAACCTGCCCGTCAGCGGCCGAGCGCGCGGCGGATCTCCTCCAACGCCATGTCGGCCGCGACCCAGGTCCAATCCGGGAGCTGATGGCGGAACCAGGTGGCCTGCCGCTTGCTGTAGCGCCGGGTGTCGCGCTTTGCCTCCGCCGCAGCGGTGGCGAGATCGATCTCGCCTGCGAGATGCCGCAGCAGCCAGGGCACGCCGTGCGCCTTCATCGCGGGCAGCGCGGCATCGAGGCCGCGGCGGCCGAGCGCGCGCACCTCCTCGAGGACGCCCGACGCCAGCATGGCGTCGAACCGCGCGTCGATGCGGGCGTAGAGCTCCGCACGATCGACATCCATGAAAATTCCGATCGCATGCTCCGGATCGAGCGCAGGCTGCATGCCGTGCGAGTGCCAGTCCGCAAGCGAACGGCCCGTCGCCAGCACGACTTCGAGTGCGCGGGTAACGCGGGCGCGGTCGCCCGGCATGAGGCGGTGCGCCATGGCGGGATCGCGCAGGCCGAGCTCGGCGTAGAGCGGCGCCACACCCTCGACCCTCAGCCGCGCCCGCACCGCCGAGCGGATGCCGGGCGGGATTGCGGGAACGGCGGCAAGGCCGCAGGTCAAAGCCTTGAAATAGAGGCCGGTGCCGCCGACCACGATGGGCAAGCGCCCTGCCCGCTCGACAGCGGCGAAGGCGGCGCCGGCGTCGACGCACCAGCGGCCGACCGAGTAGTTCTCGGCCGCGTCGACATGGCCGTAGAGCAGATGCGGCGCACGCGCCTCGTCCCGCGGCGTCGGGCGGGCGGTGACGATGCGCAGGTCGCGATAGACCTGCATGGAATCGGCATTGATGATCGTACCGCCGAGCTCTTCCGCCAAGCGCAGCGCCAGCGCCGACTTGCCGCTGGCGGTCGGCCCTGCGATAAGCACCGCCCGCTTTGATGGTGCCCGCGCGGTCATCCCATGGCCTTCGTTGCCACTCTAATCTCAAATCCAGCGGCGCCTGCCCTCGATGCCGCGCTGATCGAGCGCGTTCGCGGCGCGCTGCCCGCGCCGCAAGCGCCGATCTGGCTCGACCCCGGCATCGCCGCCGACATTCCCTTTACCGCGCCCGGAGGAAACGACAACCATGGGCTCGCCGAGCGCGTGCGCGCGGCGCTTGCGGACGCAAAGGTCGACGTGCTGCTGCAACAGACGAGCGGCCGGCGCAAGGCGCTGTTCCTCGTCGACATGGATTCCACCATGATCGGCCAGGAATGCATCGACGAGCTCGCCGACTATGCCGGGCTCAAGCAGCGCGTTGCCTCCATCACGGAGCGTGCGATGCGCGGCGAGATCGAATTCGCGCCGGCGCTGCGCGAGCGGGTGGCGCTGCTCAAGGGGTTGCCGGCTTCGATCATCGACGAGGTCATCGCGGAGCGAATCCGGCTCACGCCGGGCGCCCACACCTTGATAGCGACGCTGCGCAGGAACGGGACCTATACCTGTCTCGTCACCGGCGGGTTCACGCTGTTCACGGCGCGCATCGCCGCCATGCTCGGCTTCGACGAGAACCGCGCCAATACGCTCGTCCTCGATGCCGCCGGTCGGCTGACCGGCGAGGTGGCCGAGCCGATCTTCGGGCGCGAGGGCAAGCTCGCGACCCTGATCGAGCTCACGCGCCGGCTCGGCCTGTCCGCGCGACAGACCCTGGTCGCCGGCGACGGCGCAAACGACATCGCCATGATCCAGGCGGCGGGCCTCGGCGTCGCCTATCACGCCAAGCCCAGGGTGGCGGCGGCCGCGGCCGCGCGCATCGACTACGGCGATCTCACTGCGCTGCTCTACGCCCAGGGCTATCGGCGGGAGGAATTCGCTTCGGACCACGGAGATCGGACGACCGGCGACGGTTAAGGCAGGCGGACCACCTTCCGCCCCCCGTCAGCTGTCCTCCGTCGTCTGGCTTATTGCAGGCTCAAGGCCACGAAGCGCAGCTCCCCGTCGGCGCCCGCCACCAGCAGCAGCGCCGATTTGCGGCCGTCCTTCTTGAGTTTGTCGATCTTGGCCTGGAGGTCGTCGGCGCTCGCGACCGCCTCCTGGGCGATCTCCACGATGACATCGCCGGGCGACAGGCGCTTGTCGGCCGCGGGCGAGCTCGGATCGATGCCGGTGATGACGACGCCGTTCACGGTGTCCTTGATCTTGTAGCGTTTGCGCAGATCGGCGGACATGTTGGCGAGCTCGATGCCGAGCGTCTTCTTGACCACGGTCTGCTCGGGCGGGCTGTCGCCCTTCTGGTCGGCGGCGGCCAGCTTCTCGCCGTCTTCGAGCCGGCCGAGCGTCACGGTTCTGGTTTCTTCCTTGCCCTTGCGGATGACGACCACCGGCGTCTGCTTGCCGACCGGGGTGTCGGCGACGACGCGCGGCAGGTCACGCATCTCCTTGATGTCTTTGCCGTCGAATTTCACGATCACATCGCCGGGCTCGATGCCGGCCGGCTTGGCCGGCCCCTTGTCGTCGACGCCGGCGACCAGTGCGCCGCGCGGCGGACTGATCTTGAGGCTGTCCGCGATTTCGTCGGTCACCTGCTGGATGCGCACGCCGAGCCAGCCGCGCCGGGTCTCGCCGAATTGCTTGAGCTGATCGATCACCGGCATCGCCGTCTTCGACGGCACCGCGAAGCCGATACCGATCGAGCCGCCGGAGGGAGAGATGATCGCAGTGTTGATTCCGACTACCTCGCCGTCGAGGTTGAACAGGGGCCCACCGGAATTGCCACGATTGATGGCGGCGTCGGTCTGAATGTAGTTGTCGTAGGGGCCCGAATTGATGTCCCGGTTGCGCGCCGAGACGATGCCGGCGGTCACCGTGCCGCCGAGGCTGAACGGGTTGCCGATGGCAACGACCCATTCGCCCAGCCGCAGCTTCTCCGAGTCGCCGAACTTTACCGCCTTGAGTGGCTTGTCGGGCTTGACCCTAAGCAGCGCGAGGTCGGTCTTCTGATCCTTGCCGATGAGCTCGGCCTTGAGCCGTGCGCCGTCGTTGAGGATGACGGTGATCTCGTCGGCTTCGGCGATAACGTGGTTGTTGGTGACTACGATGCCGGACGGATCGATGATGAAGCCGGAGCCGAGCGAATTGACGCGGCGCGGTCCCCGCTCGCGGTTCTGCTGATCGCCCTGGCCGCGTCGATTGAAGAAGTCCCGGAAAAGCTCGTCCAGCTGCGGGTCGTTCGGCAGCTGCGGCACCGGCAGGTTGCGCGTCTCGACCTTTTGCGAAGTGGAGATGTTCACAACGGCGTCGATCACCTTCTCGGCGATGTCGGCGATGTTGTCCGGGCCGCGTACGGCCGATGCAGTCGAGAGCGCCGGCAAGACCATCGCTGCCGCGGCAACTGTGGCCAGGGCAGGCCTACGGACCTCCCGGACGAAATGGGCAAGAGTGCCGAGCATGGACGTCTAGGCTCCTGAAGTGAGGGCGAGGCGGGACACTGCTCCCGTCCGGTAAAGGACGCAAGGGCGATGTCGATGCGGCGAATTAGGTCCCCGATTGGGGCGGAATCGGGACCGCCGCGCGCGCGCCAACGGTCATGGTGGAGCGGGCTTCCTGCTCATCCGCGCACGATCCAGATCAGGACGATCCCGAGCGCCGCTGAAACGATGCCGGCGACCCGCAACGACGTTTCCGGGCTTTCCAGCGCGCTCGCCGCCAGCCGCTTTGCGGCACGCGGGAAGGCGGCGAACAGCAGTCCCTCGATGACCAGCACGAGACCGATCGCAACGATGAACTGGGCCATCTCTGCCTAGCCGGTGCGACGGGCGGGCGTCTCTGCTATTTCGCAGAGGCGCCTGGTACGGGGGCGGCTGGTACTGGAGCGCCTGGAGCGGGAGCGCCTGGAACAGGGGCGCCGCCGGTGGTGCCGCCCTCGCGCGGCTTGCCCGACGGATCGACGAAGTAGCGGAAGAATTCCGAGTCGGGCTTGAGCAGCATGCGGGTGTCGTTGGGGCGCAGCCCCGCCTCGTAGGCCTGCATCGAACGGTAGAACGAGAAAAAGCCGGGATCGCGTCCGTAGGCGTCGGCGAAGATGCGGTTGCGCTCGGCGTCGCCCTCGCCGCGGGTCCGCTCGCCCTGCGACTGCGCATCGGCGAGAAGCACCGTGACCTCGCGATCCGCCTTGGCGCGGATCTCCTGCCCGCGCTGGTTGCCCTGGGCGCGGATTTGCGCCGCCTCCTGCTGGCGCTCCGTCTGCATGCGCTGGTAGACCGCTTGGCTGTTCTGCTCCGGCAGGTCGGCGCGTCGAATGCGAACATCGACGACGTCGATGCCATAGGCCTTCGCCTCGGCGCCGAGTTGCTCTCGCACTCGTGCCATCAGGTGCTCGCGCTCATCGCGCACCACCTGCGTCAGCGTGGCCTCGCCGAGCACGCGGCGCAGCGCCGAGTTGAGCAGGATCGATAGCTGCAAGTTCGCGGCATCGACGGTGCCGACCGTCTGGTAGAACCTCAGCGGCTCCTTGATGCTGTAGCGGGCGAACGCATCGACCACCAAGCGCTTCTGGTCGGAAGCAATGACCTCCTGCGCCGGGTTTTCGAGATCAAGGATGCGCTTGTCGATGCTTATGACGCTGTCGATGAGCGGGACCTTGGTGTGCAAGCCCGGCTGAGTGACGACGCGAACCGGCTGGCCCAGCCGGACCACCAGCGCCTGGCGGGTCTGGTACACCGTGAACAGGGTGCCGTAGGCGACGATCAGCGCCACGATGATGAGGGCGGCGATGATGCCGCCCGCGAGATTGAGTCTCATCGCGCGCCCCCGGTCTGCGGCGCCGTGGTTGGCGCCGGCGTCGGCGATCGCCGCAGCAGCTGGTCGAGCGGCAGATAGGGAACGGCCCCGCTGCCCGAATCCATGATGATCTTGTCGGTGCCCCCGAACAGACGTTCCATGGTCTCCAAATACATGCGCTGGCGCGTGACGTCGGGCGCCTTCTTGTATTCGTCGTAGACCTGGATGAACCGCGATGTCGCGCCCTTCGCCTCGGCCACCGTTTGCTCGCGATAGGCTTCGGCGCTCTGCGTGATCTGCGCCGCGCGTCCGCGCGCTTCCGGCACCACCTTGTTGGCGTAGCTTTGCGCCTCGTTTTGCGCGCGCTCGAGGTCGGCACGGGCCGCCTGCACGTCGCGGAAGGCATCGATCACTTGCGATGGCGGATCGACTTTCTGGAGCTGGACCTGGGTGATCTGGACGCCTGCGCCGTATTTGTCGAGGATCGACTGCATCAATTCTTGCACGCTAGTCTCGATGTTCTGCCGCGCCCCGGTCAGAATTGGCTGAAGGTTGGAGCGGCCGATGATCTCGCGCATGGCGCTTTCAGCGACGGCCTTCACCGTACCTTCGGGCTGCTGGATGTTGAACAGATAGTCTTCCACTCCGTTGGGCTTGATCTTCCACAGCACCGAGAAATCGACGTCGACGATGTTCTCGTCGCCGGTAAGCATCAGGCTCTCCTCCGGCACGTCGCGGATCGTGCTGCCGCGGCGCAGGTCCTCCACGACCCGCATGCCGATATCGATCTTGTTGACGCGCAGCGCCTTCGGGGTCAGCACCGTCTCGATCGGATACGGGAGGTGATAATTGAGCCCCGGCTGCACTTGGCGCACGGCTTTGCCGAAGCGCAGCACCACGCCGAGCTCGTCGGGCTCGACGCGGAAGAATCCGGAAAAGCCCCAGATCGCGACCGCCGCCACCACGATCAGGATCAGGCCCTTGCCGCCGAGACTGCCGCCCGGCAGCACGGTGCGCAGCCGATCCTGGCTGCGGCGCAGAAACTCCTCGAGATCGGGCGGCGTTGGGCCGGACGGTGGCTGGCCCGAGCCCCAGGGGCCCTTGCCTCCCCCTGATCCCCAGGGTCCGCCGCCCTGATTGCTCCACGGCATCGGCTGTCTCCTCGCTGCGCGGGCCCCGCGCCGCTGCGCCTTTGGGTCCGGGGGTTATAGGGGAGGCGCCACTACGTTACAACGCGGGCGTCATTTGTGCGACGCGGCGGCGCATGGGCTTGCAACCCGGTCGGCGTCTGCCATCCCCAACTCGTCGCCGCTCAATGCCGCTCATAAACGTGCGCAGTGTAGCCCGCATCGTCGTCCGGCCCGGCACGATGTTCGGTGCGCTGCACTTCTCTCCAGACGTCTGGGTCGATGGCGGGGAACTTGGTGTCGCCGTCTGGTTCCAAGTGCACGCGGGTGACCAGCATTCGATCTGCACGCTCGATAGTCTGCGCGTAGATGTCCGCCCCACCTACCACCACGATCGTGTCCACCCCGCGGCGCAACGCGTCGGCGCGCGCGGCCTCGAGCGCAGCGGCAAGGCTCGCGGTGACGACCGCGCCCGCGGCGGCAAAATTCGGGTCGCGGCTTACCACGATATTGGTGCGGCCGGGCAGCGGCTGCCTGCTGAATGACAGATAGGTCCTTCGACCCACGACGATCGGCTGACCCCACGTCAGGGCGCGGAACCGTTGCATGTCGGACTTGAGCCGCCATGGCAGGCGACCGCCTTGCCCGATGACGTCGTTGTCGGCCACGGCGACGACGAGAACCAACGCAATGTTCGGCATGATCAGTCACTCGTAACCGGCTCTTCCCGGCTTGCTCGCCCCGTGCTTTGCCTCGGCCATCACCGCCGGGCCACGGATCGAGCCGGCGAGCATCTCACTATGGTTGCAATCGTTACAGACATAATCTGGAGTTGTAGCGCCGTTGCAATGAATGTCGCCTTGATGAAGCGCATCTCTCCCATTTTGCAACGTCCGTTGCCCTGATCGTCGTTGGTGATGCGGCGCTGGCAAGCGCGCATGCGCAAGATCACACGTCAGTTCACGGTCTTCCTGCTGGCCGCAATCAACGAGCTGGCACGCTGGCCATGCGTTTCGGCGGCGCGGCTTCGCGCAGCTCAGACCGCCACCTGCGCCTTGATGTGGGGGTGCGGGTCGTAGCCCTCGAGCGAGAAATCCTCGTAGCGGAAAGCGAAGAGATCGGTCGCGGCCGGATTGAGCAGCATTCTCGGCAGCGGTCGCGGCGCCCGCGAGAGCTGCAGCCGCGCCTGCTCCACATGGTTGAGATAAAGATGCGCATCGCCGAGCGTGTGCACGAACTCGCCGGCCTGCAACCCGGTCACGTGCGCCACCATCGAGGTCAGCAACGCATAGGAGGCGATGTTGAACGGCACACCTAGGAAAGCGTCGGCCGAGCGCTGATAGAGCTGACAAGAGAGCCGGCCCTTGGCGGCGTAGAACTGGAACAGGCAGTGGCAAGGCGGCAGCGCCATCCTATCGACCTCCGCCGGGTTCCAGGCCGAGACGATGAGACGGCGGGAATCCGGATTGCGGCGGATCGCGGACACGACATTGGCGATCTGATCGATGGTGCCGCCGTCCGGCGTCGGCCACGCCCGCCATTGCCGGCCGTAGACCGGTCCGAGCTCGCCGGCCTCGTCCGCCCACTCGTCCCAGATGGTGACGCCGTGCTCGTTGAGATATTTGACGTTGGTGTCGCCGGCGAGGAACCAGAGCAGCTCGTGGATGATCGATCGCAGGTGCAGCTTCTTGGTCGTGGCGAGCGGGAAGCCGTGCGCGAGATCGAAGCGCATCTGGTGGCCGAACACCGACAGCGTGCCGGTGCCGGTGCGGTCGTGCTTCTCCACGCCGTCGGCGAGAATTCGCTCCAGCAGGTCGTGATATTGGCGCATGGGCCCAACCCTCCGGCGGCAAAGAGCCGAGTCGGGGGGGTGGAGTCTACCGCCGGCCCGGCTTCCAGGGAAATGCGGAAGGGGTTGTGGATGCAAGCTCTCTGCGCCGTACCGGCCGCCCTGATGGTCGGCGTCCGGGCTCGATCTCGCTCTGCGCCGCAGCGCTGCGCAACGGCTACGAGCCGCGCGTCCTACTCCACGAACACCTCGTCGCGGCGGCGGCGGATTTTCGGCAGCCCGGCGACGACGAGCAGGAGGATGGCGATGCTCAGCAAGCCCGCCGAGATCGGCCGCGTGAAGAACACGGTTGCGTCGCCGCGGGCGATCAGCATGGCGCGGCGCAGGTTCTCCTCCATGAGCGGTCCCAGCACGAAGCCGAGCAGCAAAGGCGCCGGCTCGAAGTCGTGCTTGAGCAGCCAATATCCGACGATGCCGAACATCGCCGCGATCGAGACGTCGAACGGCGAGTTGTTGATGGAGTAGATGCCGATACAGCAAAACACGATGATCGAGGGAAACAGCAGCCGGTAGGGAACGCGCAGCAGGCTGACCCAGACGCCGACCAGCGGCAGATTGATGATGACGAGCATCAGATTGCCGATCCACATCGACGCGATCATGCCCCAGAACAGCTCCGGCTGCTTGGTCATCACCTGCGGGCCCGGAACGATGCCGTGGATGGTCATGGCGCCGACCATCAGCGCCATCACCGCGTTCGGCGGGATGCCGAGCGTGAGCAGCGGGATGAACGAGGTCTGCGCCGCCGCATTGTTGGCGCTCTCCGGCGCGGCCACGCCCTGGATCGCCCCGCGACCGAAGCGCTCCGGATGCTTGGATATCTTCTTCTCGAAGGTGTAGGCGGCGAACGACGCGATCACGGCGCCGCCGCCCGGGAGAATTCCCACGAGCGAGCCGATGAGCGTGCCGCGAGCGATCGCGCCGGAGGAATCGATCAAGTCCTGCCGGGTCGGCATCAGGCCGCTGATCTTGGTCTTGAGGATGGCGCGGCTCTCCGGCGGCAGCTCGAGATTGCGGATGATCTCCGCAAATCCGAACACGCCCATGGCGATGTTGGCGAAGCCGATACCGTCGGCCAGTTCGGGGATGTCGAAGGTCATGCGGCCGGCGCCGGTTTCCAGATCCGAGCCCATCATCGACAGCAGCAGCCCGGTGACGACCATGGCGATGGCTTTGAGCAGCGAGCCCTTGGCGAGGACGACCGCGAAGATGAGGCCGAGGCACATCAGCGAGAAATATTCGGCTGGTCCGAACAGCAGCGCGAGGCCGGTCAGCGGCGCACCGAGCGCGGCGACCAGCACCGTCGCCACGCAGCCGGCGAACACCGAGCCGATGGCCGCGATGGCGAGCGCGGGCCCCGCGCGGCCTTGCTTCGCCATTTGGTGGCCGTCGAGGCAGGTGACGACGGAGGTGGCCTCGCCCGGGATGTTGACCAGCACCGAAGTTGTCGAGCCGCCGTATTGCGCGCCGTAATAAATGCCGGCGAGCATGATCAGCGCGCCGACGGGCGGCAGGCCGAAGGTGATGGGTAGCAGCATCGCGATGGTGGCGACCGAGCCGACGCCGGGCAGCACGCCCACCAAAGTTCCAACCAGCGCACCGAGCAGGCAGAAGAGGATATTGTATGGGTTGGCCGCGACGTGGAAGCCCAACGCCAGATTCGCGAGCAGGTCCGACATGAGTTACGCCTCCCGCGTCAGAAGAATCGCGGCCAGAGTTGGAACGGCAGGTTGAGCAGGTAGACGAACAGGAGGACGCAGAAGGCGGTCATCGCCGCGGCGGCAATGAGGCTTTCGATCCAGCGCATTTCCCGCGAGCCCAGGATCGAGATCATGAACGCCAGGAAAGTCGCCGGGACCATGCCCACCTGACGGATCGTGGCCGCGAAACTGAGGATGGCGGCGATGACGAGGACCGGGCCGCGAAGCTTGTATTTTTCGATCTGCGGCCCGTCGACGGAAACGCCGACGATCGCGACCGCGGCGCCGAGGGCGATCAGCACGCCGGCGAAAAGACGCGGCGCGGTTCCGGGACCGAAGGCAAAACCGCGCTGGCCGGGCAACTCGGCGGAAGCGATCAACGCCAATGTCGCGACCATCGCCAGCACCACGCCGCCATAGAAATCCTGCGGCGCGCGGACCGGCATCAGTCGGGCTGCCACCGCGATACCTATCAAGATCAACACTACTGCGATCGTTCGCGGGACCGTGGGACTCGGTACGTAGAACGTGCCGACCAGCAGCCCCAGCGCACACAGGGCAATCAGCAATCCACCCCTCAGGCTGCTCGCATTGCGAAACGAGAAACCGAAGCCTGGCTGCTTCGGGGACGGATTGACGCCCTCGGACATAATTACTCCCCTCGGAACCGAGAAGTGCTGGGAAACTACAGCCCCCTTAACACTCCTTATGGTCAGTAGCACATCCCAATGGGCGACGGGAAGCAACCAAATTAACATCACAACAGGTCGGCCAACCCGAGCAGCGCGGCGGCGGCGAAAATCCACAGGGGATTCAACCGTGTCGTGTAGATTGCCACCGCAGCGGCCAGCGTCATCGCAACGGCCGCAATGCCGTGCGCGGCTGCCGACGCCACGACCAAGGCGCTGGCCGCGATCAGCCCGATCGAGATCGGAAGCAGGCCGGCTTGAATCACGATCCGCCACGGCGCGTCCCGGAAGCGCTCCCACACCTCTCCGACATAGAAGGCGAAGATGCAGGAGGGCCCGCACATGGCCAAGGTTGCGACCAGGGCTCCGAGCAGGCCCGCCGCGTTGTAGCCGATCAGGCTGACGATGATGACGTTCGGCCCTGGCGTCACCTGCGCGATCGCGAACAGGTCGGCGAACTGTCGCGCCGTCATCCAGCCTTCGACCTCGACCGCGACGCGCTGCATCTCGGGCACGGCGGAATTGGCGCCGCCGATGGCGAACAGCGACATCAGGGCAAAATAGCCCGCGAGCGTGAGCAGTGTGCCGCCGTCGTCCTTCATCGCCGCAGCCATGCGATCGCGACGCTCAGCGGTACCAACACGGCAAGCGCCCAATACAGCGGCCAGCGCAATACACCGACCGACACGAAGGTCGCCAGCGCCACCAGCGGGGCAAGCCCGAGGCGATCCTTGAACAGCGGCAGCGCCATCTTCGCGCAAGTGCCTATGATCAATCCGGCGGCCGCCGCGGCGACGCCGAGCAGCATGCGCTGCAGCGCCGCGATCTCGCCCACGCGCGCATAGGCGAAGCCGATCAACGTCACGATCACGAACGGAGGCCCGATCAATCCCACCAGTGCAACCGCCGCGCCGGCGAGACCGCGGATACGGCGACCGAATACGACCGACAGGTTCACCACATTGGCGCCGGGCAGAAGTTGGCACAGCGCGTAGGCATCGTTGAATTCGTCTGCCGTCATCCACTTCCGCTCCTCGACCAGCATGCGCCGCGACCAGGCCAAGACCCCGCCGAACCCGCAAAGCGAGATGAAGGCGAAGGCGGCGAGGAGTTCGAGCAGCGCAGGTGCCGGCGGGGATGGTGTCGGAGGAGACGGAGTCGAAGCTGCGGAGATCGTTTCGGACATATTCGAGAGTTAAACTGCGCCGCAGGGTGGACCAAACGATTTGTCGAAGTGCGGCCATGAGCCGGCGATGAAGCTCGCCTAGAACCGTCGCATCGCCGCGGCCTGCGCGCTCCTCTTTTTTCGCCGGGCCACAAGCCTTATATTAATGGGTGCCGGCGCGAGCCGGCTATGGCGATAAATGGCCGCCGGAATAAACCTATCGGACCCGGGGGCAGTACCCGGCGCCTCCACCATCAGGGGGTCAGTGATCAGGAGCCAGGCGATCGGATGCGTCCGTGATCGCCGACCACTGAATACTGATCCCTGATACGGGGGCGAAATAGGATCGACGAGGGCGTAAAGGGCGTGCTTTTGCTCGGCATGGTTCCACCGTTATCGGGCCAAATTCATAGTTGCCAACGACAACTATGCTCCGGTTGCCCAGGCCGCGTAATGCGGTTTGGAATACCGATCTGAAGCCCTGAGGTCTTAGCAGCCTCAGGCGGGGTTCGGAGGCACCTGGCAACAGAAGCCTCCACTTCCATTTCAGGGCGACGCTGGCGCGTTCGTACTCATGCGCGCTAGCATGAAGCGGGATGCTCGGATTCCCGCTCCTCGGCGAGGGAAGCAATCAAGTCCATGGGCGTCGACCACATCCGCTATGACATCTTGGCGCAAGAGGCCTTGCGCGGAGTGGTGCGCCAAGTCCTCGCCGACTCGGCCAAGAACGGCCTGCCCGGAGACCATCACTTCTATGTTTCCTTCAACACTCGGGCCGATGGCGTGCGGCTGTCGCCGCGCATGCTGGCGCAATACCCCGAGGAGATGACCATCGTCCTGCAGCACCAATTTTGGGATCTGGTGGTGACCGAAGGCGGGTTCGAGGTCGGCTTATCTTTCGGCGGCATTCCCGAAAGGCTGACCGTTCCATTTGCCGCGGTGAAGGGCTTCTTCGATCCTTCGGTGCAATTCGGACTCCAGTTCGAGGAGAGCGTGGAGAGCGAGGGCGAGGCTGAGGGCGCAAGCGCTTCCGCGGGTCAGGAGATCGGCGCATCTGCCCAGCCGACGGAGCACAAAGGCGCGGCACCGGCGGCCCTGGCGGTGCCGACCCCCGCCAACCCCGAGGGGGCCAAGTCCGCAGCCGAAGAGGCGGCGAAACCGGCAGGAGGCGGCGAAGTCGTGCCGCTTGACCGCTTTCGCAAGAAGTAGCGGGGGCGCCGGCGAGGGGAGCGGCCTATCTCGGCGCCTCCAAGAGGGCGATTCGCCCGGCGATCGCCCATCCGCGGCAGTCGCGCGCGGCGGCGACGAACGCGCCGTGGGCACGCGGGTCAGTGCCCACCCGCGGTAACACTTTCGTGAGAAGTATCAGTGGCATACCCGCGCCCGCAGGCTTGGTTGGTGGCGAGCGTTCTAAACCAGCCTAAGGGCTAATATTACAAGCGCAGGGGAAACTATTCTAGCAAGACAACAGGTGGTTATCGTCGACAAGTTGGCTTCATTTCTGCAAGAGTTGCAAACCATCTCCAAGATATATTTATGATAACTTGTGAAGGTTGTAGCATCTCGGCTGCTGTAGTCGAGAACATGATCTAAAAGCTGAGATCACGCCCGCGGTACTTGAGAGTTGCATCCAGATGGAACTTTTCAGGGCGCGCGCCGCCACGCTATGGGCGTATTTGGCCCCGAAGCCACGGCCGGGGACCTGCATCATCCCCCGGACCGGTCTTCTCGAGTGCAGGATGGGCGACGTCGTCAACCTTCGCGGCGCACGCAAGCGGGTAAAGCGGCAGCTCGCTGAACGCGAAGCATCTGCCAATCGACTACTGCATGGGCGCAGCAAGGCCGAGCGCGAGCTCGCGGTCAAACGCAACGCCAAAGCCCGCCGTGACCTCGACCGCCACCGGATCGAAACGGGAGACGAGCGATGAAATCTCCGGTCGTCAAGCGCTCCATCGTTATCGCTGGCCACAAGACCAGCGTCAGCCTCGAAGATGCGTTTTGGAAGGGTCTGAAGGACATTGCCAGCTTGCGCGACATGACCTTGTCGGAGCTCGTGGCCGCGATCGATTCCGAGCGCCAACATGGCAACCTGTCATCGGCCATTCGACTGTTCGTGCTCGACCACTATCGCAATCGGATATCCGAGCACAAAGACGGACGCGACGGAGCACGCGACGTCATGACTGTCCGCGCCGTTCCGGGCGTCTAATCTGGCGGTTCAGAAGTCCGCATCATTCTTGCGGCTAGACTAGTCTTAGCGCGGCTTCCGCACTTCCCCTCCGCCGCGGCGCCGATCAGCATCCGTTCTCGTCAGCGGCCGAACAGTATTTCCGACAAGGAGCGCGGGCGCGGCGGCACGGGCGCGGCCGCTGGCCTTGGCTGGTGCGAGCGCACGGGCGCGGGCGCGCTTTGTGCTCCCGTCTGCGGCCGCGGCGCCGGCGCCGGGCGGATATCGATCGGGGGCGGGAGCGAGGGGACGCGTTCCGCCGACGGCGCCGCGGGCTTGGCCTTTGGTGCGCTGAGCGGCGGCACCCGCGCCGCGGGACGTGGCTCCGATGCCGCGGGCTCGTCCGCCGCGCCAGATGGTGCTGCCTGATCGGCCGCAGGCGCGGTCGGTGTCGGCGCGGTCTGGATATTGGCGTTGGTCGCCGGCGCCGCGGCAGGCTCGCGGCCTTCGAGCACATCCAGTTGCTTCGACTGCCGCTCGACCGCGCGCAGCGCCAGCCAGCTCGCCAGCGCCGCAACGTCGATGCTGCGCTTGGGTGCATCGACCGGTCCCTTCAGCGCGACGAGCACTTCCGGCCGGGTGTTCGCCGGGGCGCCCGCACCCCCCGCTCCGAACAAGGTCAACCGCACGTCGAGTGCGCCTTCAGCCAGATTGGCGCTGCCGCTCACCACTAGGTCCGCGTGTTGCGCCCGTACCGTCAGGTTGCTGAGGCG
Organism: uncultured Alphaproteobacteria bacterium; assembly: GCA_963758945.1. Lineage (GTDB taxonomy): Bacteria > Pseudomonadota > Alphaproteobacteria > Rhizobiales > Xanthobacteraceae > VAZQ01. The sequence goes on from CAVWXY010000011.1 coordinate 423,957, forward strand.
CGCCTGACCGGCATCGATGGTGATTGCGCCCTCGGCGAGCGGGACGGTAAGGACGCCGCGCGCGAGGGCAGCATCCATCCGGTCCCTGATCCTGACAGCATCGATCGGCAGGCCCCGATCGACGGCACGGATCACCGCGTCGAAGGCCGCCGGGTCGAGACGCACGGCGCGGGCGTTCTCGAGCTTGAAGGTGCCGCCGCCGCCCAGCGAACCGACGAGCGCCACCGCGCTCATTCCCGTGCCTTCGGTCGCGACGTTAAGTGTCAGCCGACCGGAGAGCGCGCCTTCGCCGGGGAAGATCTCGGCGGCGTTGACGTCGGTCAGACCGATCCGGCTTCGTGCGATCAGTCCCTCGCCGTCGCGCAGGAACACCAATTCGCCGGCCATGCGGCCGCCCGCGAAGTTGGCGTCGATTACCTGCAGTGCCAGTTGCCGTTCCCCGAAATGAAGAATGCTCCGGACATCGTGTGCCGCGAGCTTGGGCGTGAACGCCATCCGCGCCGCCTTGACGGCGACTTGTCCGCTGAGGCGGACCACGCTGCGCTCGAATGGTTCGGTCGGCCAAGGGACGGATGGGCCTTCGCTCGCGCTGGTACCCACGCTCGCGCCGGCGGTCGGCGCCGGGACTCCGATCGCGAGTGTGATCAAGGGCGGGAGATTCACCGTCCCCACCTCGATATCGCCATCGAGCGAGATCGGCTGCTGCTGTATTCCGAGGGCAAGCCGACCGCGCACGCTCGTTCCCGCAACCGTTCCCGCGACGTCGGTGAGGTTGAGCTTGCCATCGATCAAATCGAGCCCCGCGCTCAGCGAAGTGGGGAGAAGCTCGGCTGGACGCCCGGCCGCCACCGGCCGCGGCGAGCGAATGTTTGCGTTGCTGATCTTGACGTTGAGTTCCGCCGTCGGCCGCGCGCGATCGGAGACCCGGATGGTACCGTTGGTCGAGATGTTGAGCGCTCCGGCGGCGAACTGGCCGTTGATGACAAGCTCCCCGCCGAGGGACCCTCTCGCCGCCAGAACCAATCGCGCCGGCCGCTTGTCGACTGCGATGAAGCGCTCGGCGCCGACTAGTTCGGCCAAGGCGCTGCCGTCGTCGGCGTCGATGCGCCCGCTGAAACCGACTTTGGCAGCACCGAGCGCCGAGAGGTTGTCGAGCCTCAACGCTTCGCTAAGGCCGCCCAAGTCGCCTTCCGCGGCGATGCGGAACGTGCCGGCGCGTCCGTCGACCTTGAACTTTGCATTCGCACCCTCGCGCCCCGCTCCTGCATCGACGGCGAGCGAAGAGCGCAGGACGACGGGGGTGAAACGCTCCCCCACGCGGCGAAGCTGTGCGGCCGCCGGCGGAGCGAGCTTCTCCACCAACGCTATGACGCCGTCGAGAGCGTGCGCGTCGAGGTCGAGCGTGAGCCGGCCGCGCGGCGATTGCGTCCCGCTCTCGATCCGGCCTTTGATCGCCATGGCTGCCCCACCAAAATCGGCGATGGAGAGCCGCTCGATCTCGAGCCCGTTGTCGTCGAGCCGGATGTTGACATCGGCCTGCTTCGCCTCGACGCCTGCGATCACGGCGCGGTCGACCTTGAGCGCGAGCGCGCCTTCGCGCGGCCAATCGAAGGCCGTGTCCCCCAAGATGGCTCCGGCGAGTACGTGGATGCGATCGAGATCGATTTCCGGTGCTGCGAGCTCGGCGTCGAGGCGAGCCGGCCGATTTTCGCTCGCCCAGGCATAGGCCAGACGCCCGGCGAGCGTCATACGATCGAGCTCGAGCTTGAGGCGGTCGACCGCGACAGCGTCAGTGCCGGCTGTCACATCGCCGGCGAGGCGCAACGGGCCGGCAACCGCGGTCTGCTCGCCGCTGCCTCCGGTCAACCAAGCCAACAAGGCGCGTGGATCGGCTGCCTCGATCTGGGTGGCTCCCTCGAACCGCCAGCCCGGCAGCGCGGTGCCGAGATGACCGCTGAGACGGACCTGCGTCACGCCGGGCGCGCGCAATTCCAGCGCCTTGATGTCGAGGCCGTCGGCGCCGGTCTTCACGTCGGCGCCGACGCGCGAGAGCATGGCCCCGCCGAGGGTGAGGTTCTCCACGCCGATGCTCAGCTTGGTCGGGATCGGCAGCCGCGCCGCCGTCAGCAAGGATTCGGCCAGGGTCTTGATGGCGCTGAGCGGCCGCTGGCGCGCCGCCTCCGGGAGCGCCAGCACACGGTCGACATCGAGCTGCGGCGACGACAGCACCGCGGTGATCTCCGGTAGCTGCCCCAGTTTCAGGTTGGCATTGCCCTTGAACTTGATCGCCCTATCGTCCGGCCCGTACTGGAATTCGATCTGCTCGAAGACGGCCGCCGTGCTGTCGCCCTTGACGCGACTGCTCACGCGCCAGGAGTCTACGATGACCGCCGGCGCGTCCGCCGCCGCACGGCCGACCGCGCGCGCGAACTGGATGTTGCCTTCGAAGTGCGGCTTTGCGTGCTCGATCGAGATCGTGAGATCGGCTTCGGCGGTCAGCGGATGGTCGATTGGATCGACGGCGAGCCGCACCTTCATGCCGCCGTCCGCGGCGATCCGACTCGCGGAGAGGCGATAAGGGTAGTGCCGGCCGGCGACGACGAAGGAGCCTTGGCCTTTGATCGGCCCCGCCAGCGAGCGCACCTCACCCTTGAAATCCAGCTTGTCGAGCACGACGCGGGTGTCGCTCGCGGCGTCGGCGAGAATGGCGCGGCCGTCCTCAATTTGCAGCCGCTCGATCGAGACACCTTCGAGGTCGAACCCGAGCTTGGGAACGGGCCAAGCCAGGCGACCGGCAGTATCGACTCCGGCGGCGAATTCGGGGCCGTCCAGCCGGGCGTCGGCAATGCGCCATTCGCCGCGCAGCAAGGCGCCCAGCGCGAATTCGATCCGCAAGGCGCGCGCCCGCACTCTGCCGATTTCTTCCGGGCGGCCGAACTCGACACCTTGCAGAACGAGGATGGGGGTCGGAAGCAGGCGGGCATCGATCGCACCGGTAACGCGGAAGTCGAGCCCGGTCAGGCGGCTCGCGCGCGCTTCGAACTCACCGCGATAGCTGCCCCAATCGACGAATAAAGGCCCGACCAGCGCTGCCACCAGCGCCAGGATGACCGCGATTGCAAAACCGAGCAGCGTTGTCTGCACGCCGTCTCCACAGCAGGTTCAGCCGAGACCTCGCGCCGGGCGGCATGCGCAGGCCTCGAAAAAAGCCTGATCACCTTCGAGTTGAGCACGATTTGTATTACCGGGCCATAACAGCCGGCCGTGCCCACAATCCCCCAATGCTGGCACCGTACGCCAACGCGCCCCTGGGCGGGCCACACTATCGGGCGGATTGACGGCAATTCTATGTCCGCAGCCAAAGACTTAGCGCGCAACCCAAGGCCGAGCGCAGCGCGTTCCACCGGCGGCTCAGCGCTCGGTCGGGAGCGGTGCGCGCGGCTATCTCACCTCACAGAGCCACGATCTTTCCCGGGTTCATGATGTCGTGCGGGTCGAGCGCCCGCTTGATAGCGGCCATGGCCGCGATGGCGGGGCTACCCAGTTCGCCCGCGAGATACTTCATCTTGCCCTGCCCCACGCCGTGTTCGCCGGTACAAGTGCCCTCCATCGCCAGCGCGCGCTCGACCAGCCGCTCGCACAGGATTTTCGCCGCCCTGACTTCCGCGGCGTCGGCCATGTCGACCAGCAAGGTGAGGTGGAAATTTCCGTCGCCGACGTGGCCGAGGATCGGCGCCACCAGCCCGCGCTCGGCGATATCGCGCTGGGTTGCGGTGACGCATTCAGCCAGTCGCGAGATCGGCACGCAGACGTCGGTGGCGACCGCCTGCGCGCCGGGGCGCAGGCCGCGCCCCGCCCAATAAGCGTCGTGACGCGCTTGCCACAGGCGCGTGCGGTCCTCGGGCCTGGTGGCCCATTCGAACGGCCCGCCGTCGAGATCGCGCGCGATCTCGCCGAAACGCTCGGCCTGCTCGGCGACGCCCGAGGGCGAGCCGTGGAACTCGACGAACAGCATCGGGACCTCGGGCAGCGCGAGCTTGGAATAGCGATTCGTCGCCTTCACCTGCAGCTCATCCAGCAGTTCGATGCGCGCCACCGGAAGGCCGGACTGGATGGTCGCAATCGCGGCGTTGCACGCCGCCTCGACCGATGGAAACGGGCACACGCCGGCCGAGATCGCCTCGGGGATGCCGGCGAGCTTGAGCGTGAGCTCGGTGATCACGCCGAGCGTACCCTCGGAGCCCACGATCAGCCGCGTGAGATCGTAGCCGGCGGACGATTTCTTGGCGCGGCGCGCCGTCGTCATCACCTCGCCGTTCGCGAGCACGACTTTGAGCGCGAGCACGTTGTCCTTCATGGTGCCGTAGCGCACCGCGTTGGTGCCGGAGCAGCGCGTTGCCGCCATGCCGCCGAGCGAAGCGTCGGCGCCGGGGTCGAGCGGAAAGAACAGGCCCTGGTCGCGCAACTGCTCGTTGAGCCGCTTGCGCGTGATGCCCGGCTCCACGACGCAATCGAGATCTTCCGCATTGACCGCCAGCACGCGGTTCATGTCGCGAAAATCGACCGAGATGCCGCCGTGCGGCGCATTGACGTGGCCTTCGAGCGAGGTGCCGGTGCCGAAGGGAATGACCGGCACCCGATGCGCGGCGCAGATGCGCACGATGTGCGGGACCTCCTCGGCAGCCTGCGGAAACACGACGGCGTCGGGCGGCTCGTTCGCGATCCAGGTCGTAGTATTGGCGTGCTGCGCGCGCACCGCCTGCGAGGTGACGAGCCGGTTGCCGAATTTCGCCGCGAGCGCAGCGACGACGGCCTTGATCGCGGCGGGATCGCGGCGCAGATTTCGATCCGATTGTTCTTCCACTAGGGCCATGACGGGCTCACATCGTGGGCATGTTAACAGAACGGCGCCGGCGACGCACCGCCGGAGGCCGGCAAGGACCTATTCGCCGCGGCGACCCGACCCACACCTTCGCGGTACCGCGCTGGAGCAACGGCTTCATGTGCGGTCTGGGCAACACCGTTTGCTTTCGAGCAGCGGGGCATGAAATGGGAACGATTGATTTGCGCGCAATTCGCGCCAATTCGGATCGAGCACCTTATCTTCGAAGAAGAACGCTCGGTGTTCTTCCCGAACGGCTCGCCACAGCAGATCAAATGGCTCGTCGACCTGCAGCGCATCACGACCTCGCCGGAGAATGCGGCCCGGATCCGCGACGCCTGTGACGACATCGACGTCGTCGACCTGTTACCGAGGGTGCAGGCTCCGACGCTCGTGATCCATTGCCCGCACGACAACATGGCTCCATTCGAGCAGGGCCGCCTGATCGCCGGCTCGATCCCGCACGCCAAGTTCGTCACCCTCGAGAGTGATAACCACGTCGTGCTCGCGGACGAGCAGGCCTGGCCCAAGCGCGTGGGCGAGATCGACGCCTTCCTGAAGAGCGAAGGATGACTTCACCGCCGGCCGAGCCTCGGCCGGCCCACTCCCCGCTGGCGTGATGCCGACGCAGCCATGCGCGATCGTTACCGCCGCGAGCGGAAGGCATCCGAACGCGCCCTGCTCGTTTGTGGCGTCCGGTTGTCCATTGGCGCGACGATCCATGCCGCCAGCAGCATCCAGACGCGAACGGCTTGTCGCATCACAGACGATGTCGTTTGCGCGACGACGTCGCGCCGGAGGCGGCGTGCAAGGGCCCGGTAGACGTCGTAGTCGATCGAACCGTCGCTGAGCCGGCGGGGCTCGCTCAACGGCGCGAAGTCGGCGCGACCGCCGGCGCCCCGGGTCGGGCGCCGTCCGCCGGTCGGCAAGCCGCTGCATCGGGACATCGTACCCTCCGTCCGCCGCCATCGAATGCGTCAGCCTGGAGGATGCCAGCGCCGCGAGCCGCCGGCTTGGCGAAACACTTGGCTTTTTCTTGAGAACTCCTTGATTCTTCCGCCGCGCGGCAACGCGGCAGTTTGGCACGCACGCTCGCTCGGGCGACCGTTGCCGACCAGGGCCGGCATCGCTCAGCCTTCGACCCAGTCCGCGCATTTTTCGACCTGACCGCTCGGACCCCACGGCATGATCGGCACCGAGGAGGTCGAATTCTTAGGCGAGCCCTCGATGAGCTTGTCGGAATAGACCATGTAGACCAGCACATTGCGCTTGGCGTCGCAGCCGCGCACGATCTGCATCTTCTTGAAGAGGAACGAGCGCCGCTGGCGAAACATGTCCTCGCCCTGGGAAAATTTTCGCTTGAAATGAATCGGACCGATCTGGCGGCAGGCGAGCGAAATGTCCGAGACCTCCTCCGCTACCCCGATCCAGCCCTTCAATCCGCCGCGCTCCGGCACCGTGAAGTGACAGGCGACGCCGTCGACTTCGGGATCGTCGAGGCCGTAGGTCGCGAGCTTATCGTTGGGAGTGAGCCACTTGAACACCGTGGAACGCTTGAAGATGAGGTCGGGCTCATCGTCGGCGTGTGTTGGACCGACCAGCGCGGCCTGTGCGCAGGCAACCCCGCCCAGCGCGAGCGCACCGCACCATCGCTTGAATTTGGACATGTCTTCATCTCCTGTGTCGCTAGCGGAGACGTGGTGTTGCGCACATCGGGCGGCAACGTGCATCCGCCGGCGCTCCGGGGCCGATGGCACGCGCGGTTCCGACGCCTATAGGCTTGTCGCGCCGGGACGGCCGATCATGGGGCTTACCCGAGGTCGGCAATCGGGGAGTGCCCAACTCGGCCGAAGCCAAGTTGGGCGCTCCAGGGCGGGGCTTCGCGACGTCCCGGAAACGTCACCCAGTCGCGCAAACATCCGCAATACGGAACCGGTGCGCGAAGGGCCTTCCTATTTTCGCATGCAGAGGCCGACGACGCCGACGGCGCTGCTGCACTTGGCCCCGGACCCCTGCAGGGTCGCAGAGCCTTCCCTGCAAATGGCCGAGACGAGCACTTCCGCCTCGCCGCACGTGACGGTGTCGGCCGGCCCTTCAACGTAACGAAGCGCTGCCGGCCCGGTTTCGCCTTTCGGCCCTGCCGGTCCCGCAACACCGGCCGCACCGGCCTCGCCCCGGGCGCCAGGCGGTCCGGGAGGCCCGGCCTCGCCGCGCTCGCCTTTGGCGCCGGCTGCGCCCGCCAGTCCGGCTTCGCCCCGCTCACCTTTCGCTCCCTGCTGGCCCGCAGGCCCTTGCTTCCCCGCTTCGCCCTGGGCGCCCGCGGGGCCGGGCGGTCCCGGTGGGCCGGGCGGGCCCGGAGGACCGGGAGGACCTTGCGGACCCGGCGCGCCGGCGGCGCCTTGCGGACCGGCTGCTCCCACGGGGCCCTGCGGGCCCTCGCATGCGGTCAACAGGACCGCGGCCGAGACTGCGACCACGACGCTCAACCCACGCATTGCGAATGCTCCACAAAATGATGTCGCCAGGACGGCCGGACCAGGCGCCGCCGTTGAGCAGCCGCAAACCAGCTTGCCCCGGCGGCTGGATCCCAACAGGGATGCGCGGAAGTTTGATTTCAGCAAGCTCGGTAGGCAAGCTTATCGGTGGATAAACCCGCCGCTGGAGGGCGGCGCATCGTCGCGCCCGTCCAGCCGGCAACGATGCACCGCCGAGCGAGCAAGACTTGTCGCGCGAGGCTTGCCCTCCGGGCCGCGACAAACGGACCCTGCGGATCAGGCGACGCGCCGTCCGTCACGCTGCCGCCACCAGTTCCGCCAGCTTCTTGCGCGCGTAGAACATGCGCGTCTTGACCGTGGCCTCCGAGACGTCGACGATCTCGGCAACCTCCTTGACCGACTTGCCGTGATAGTAGACGAGGTCGATGACCTCGCCGTGCTCCGGCGACAGCCTCGCCAAGGAGCGGCGCAGCAGCTCTGCCCGGTTTTTCTTCTGCAGCACGAGCTCCGGATCGTCGGCCGGATCCGCGACAGTATCGGCAATCTTCTCGTCCAGTTCGGCGTCGGCCCGGCGGCGCCGTGCCGAGAGCGCCTTGTAGCGCGCGATCGCCAGGAGCCAGGTCGAAACCGAGGAGCGCACCTCGAAAGAGGCGGCCTGCCGCCACACGTCGAGAAACACCTCACTCAAGAGGTCTTCGGCCAAGGCCTCGTCGCCGACGAGGCGCAAAAGCCAGCGATACAAGTTGAGTCGATGCCGACCGAACAGCGTCCGCATGGCGAGTTGATCGCCGCCAGCGATACGCTTGATCAGCATCTCATCGGAAGTTTCAGCCGCTGCCGCTGCACGATCAGGTGATGCGGCAGCCGATCCCGTATGGGTGTAGGCCATAGACATTGGCATCCCCTGTAATCACGTCCCGCAAAACCAACTCGCCCCCGCGCGAAAGGTTGCATACCTTTTTACCGATCAATCGACTGTGAAAAGCCGCCGTGTTCCCGCCGCAACGGTTAAATTGCGCGAATAATTCCCCATATGATTCCTGTTCTTTCCGTCCCGTGTTTTCTCACCCGGTGCCGGACTCTGAACGGCTTTTCTCACCCGGTGCCGGACTCTGAACGGCGCCGCACGACGTTGCCGACCAAGGAGGTCACGCTCGGCATCTCGTCCTCCTGGAAAGGAATCGGCCGGCACAAATCCATGACGATGATGCCGAGCCGCGCCATGCGATAGGCCGCGTAGAGGGCATCGGCCGCGCTGGTCGCGAGCCGCTCGGTGACCGCGCCGCCGAGATGTTGCACCAGCGAGGCGCTGGCGATGTCGACGGCGCCGAGCTTGCCGGCCTCGATGACGAGCCGCCGCAGCAAGTGCACGGTGGTGGCGGCGGTCGGCCGGTGGCCGTACGAAGCCGCGATCCCTCGCACCATGCGCACGCCACAGGCGAGGAAGAACGCGGCATCGGTCACCGCCGTCGGGCTGATCGCCGTGATACCGAAGGCGCGCAGCACGGCGGTACGCACGTGGCCTTCGGCGCGTCGGTCGAGCGGTGTCATGACGGTCCGCGACAGGATGTCGATCTGCTGCGCGGCGGAATGGTGAAGCTGAACCTGCCGCTGGAAGGCCTCTATCGCCGCTTCGACCTCGCGCTCCCTCGGAACGACCGCCAGCACGTCGGCGATCGCCCGCCGGGCCTCGGACGGCGCAACGCGGTCGGCGGCGGTGAAGCGCTGATGGATAGCCTCCACGCTCTTGAGCCGGAACAGGCTGCCCAATTCGCGCGCGATCAGCACGCCGGCGCCGGCGACGCCCGCGGTCAGCGCGGCCGTGGCAAACGCACCCAGACCCGCGCCGCGTTCGAACGCGGCCGAAATCCACACGATGGCGTCGACCGCGAGCCAACCCGCCAAGAACACCGCCACGCCGGCAACGCCGAGCGTGACCGTCAGATCGCGGCGGCGCGCCGGCGCCGGGCTGGCGGCCGGAACGACAGCGGGCTGCGCCGGGGTCACCCGCTCGGTTCGCTGGGTGGGGATCACGCGCGGCCCCGGCGAACGCAGCCGGCCCGGGTCGTCCGCCGCATCGACCTCGATCACGCGTGCGGCAAGCGGGGTATCACGGTTCGATAGGTCGATCATCGCAGGCGGTCTCCGAGCAGGAATTCCAATGCCAGGTCGAGGTTGATATGGGCAACCCCGTCGACCGGCGAGGGATCGATGGGAGGCGGCTCGAACACCGGCACGTTGAGGAACGGCGAGCCCCAGGCATCCGCACGCGGCGGTCGGATCGGGACATTGCCGACGAAGAATTTCGATTGCTTGCTGCTGCCGACGGGCCGGCCGACCACGACCTGCAGCCGCTGGCCGTCGATCTCCACGGTGTCTTCGGTCGTCGAGATCGCCGATGCGAGCGCCATGACCTCGAATTGCGCATTGCTGCTCTTGACCTCGAGCGCGGGGAAGGCGGCCATGTTGCGCAACAGCGCCGCGAGATGGTCGCGCTGGACGTCGGGCACGTGATCGGCCTTGGTGGCGGCGAATAGGACCTTGTCGATATGCGGACCGAGAAGCAGCTTGGAGAGGATGCCGCCGTGGCCGTAGCGGAAGCTCTCCAGAATGGCGTCGAGCGCGAGCCGCGTGTCCTCGAAGGCGTCGCGACCCGCCAGCAGTGCGCGCAGCACGTCGACGAGCACGATCTGGCGCGAGTAGTGGTGGAAGTGATCCCGGTAGAACGGGGTCACGGCCTCGCGCTTATAGACTTCGAAACGCTCCGCCATCAGCGCGCCGAGCGTGTGCGCGGCGAACGTGTCGGCGCCTTCGTCGATGTCGAGCGGCGCGAACCAGAGGCAGCGGGCATCTTCGAGCGTACCGGGGCACAGGAAACGGCCGGGCTGCAGCAGGCTCAGCCGGTGTCGGTCGCGCGCCTCGAGCAGGAAGGCGCGATACAGGTGGTGCGCCTCTTTCGCGACCTCCTCGCGCGCCATCTCATGCGGACGGTGCTGGGCGATGAACGCGAGAAAGTCGCGCGCGATCTCGGCGCGTATGCCCCTGCGCAGCGAGCGCAGCGTCGCCCGCGACCACTTGGGATAGCTCTGCGCCAACAGCGGTAGATCGAGCAGCCACTCGCCGGGATAATCGACGATCCGAATGGTCACGTTCGCCGGGCTGCCGGTGATCTCGCTCAGGAGCTTGCCCAGGGCGCCCGCGGGCGCGAACCGGATTTCGATCCCGATCTCGCTGATGTCGGCGGTGCGCTCCGGCCAGTCCGGACCGGCCATCTTCTCGATGTTGTCGAGATAGGGGAATCGCGGCAGCCGCTGCGCCCGCGCGTCCTCCAGACTGGCAGCGATCAGGCGGCGTTCGCCGACCACCCCGAGCAGCGGCATGCGGTTGGGATTGTGGAGCGAGCTGAGCAGGTTGTGAATGAGGCTGGTGATGAACACGGTCTTGCCGGACCGGCTGAGGCCGGTCACCGCGAGCCACACCGTGGCGCTGCCGGCAAGCTCGCTGAGACTACCGGCAAGGCGCTCGGACGCCTGCGCGAAGAAGGGCGGCAGCCAACTGAGATTTAGGGGTGTCATTTGATTGATCAGCTCTCGCGGCTGTCGTCCTCGCGCAAGCAACGGCCCGTATTGCAGAGGCCGATCGTCACGGGTTCCCGCAAGCGCGGAAATCACAACACCAAAACCCGCCCCATCACGCTTTCGGCGACGGGGCCCATGCGAGGGAGAAGTGGGCAGAAAATCCCGTTGCTGCAAGTGGCCGCCGGCGTGGACGACGGCGCGCGCGGCGGCGTAAAGTCGCCAAATGCTCGACCGCCTCGATCTCGAACCCCTCTTCTTCGCACCCTTCGTCTCGTCCGTGATGCGGGTCGAGCCGGCTTGGATCGACTACAACGGCCACCTCAACATGGCCTATTACAACGTGCTGTTCGACCGCGCGGTGGACGAGGTCTTCGAGCTCCTCGGCTGCGGTCTCGACTACGTCCGGACGCGCCGGCACTCCTGCTTCACCGCCGAGGTGCACGTGCGCTATCTGCGCGAGCTGCACGCCGGCGACCCGGTGCGGGTGACGTTTCAGTTGCTCGATCACGACGCCAAGCGCATGCATTATTTCGAGCAGCTGTTCCACGCCGCCGAAGGCTGGGTCTCGGCGACCTCCGAGAACATGTCGCTGCATGTCGACATGGCCGCCGGCAAAACCGCGCCCTTCCCGCATGAGATCGCGGCCTGCCTCGCCCGCATGCGGGCCTCGCACGCCCATTTGCCGCGTCCGGAGGCCGCCGGGCGGCGGATCGCCATGCCGGCAAAAAGCTGAGCGCCCCTCCCCATCGGCGCTTGCGGATGCCATCTTGAGCGTGAGATTCGCCGCTGCGAGGCGCTCGCCGGCCGAGGCGCCGGCCCCCGACACGGGACGAGAATGGCAGACCCGGGCAAATTGCCGCGCGATGACAGTCCTGTGCCGCCGCATCCGCGGCCGGGCGGGATTGCGGCGCGGGCGCGCGCGGCGGCTGGCGCGCCTTATCTCAAGGACCTCAATGCGGAGCAGCGGCTCGCGGTCGAGACCCTGGACGGGCCGGTGCTGGTGCTGGCAGGCGCCGGAACCGGCAAGACGCGCGTTCTCACGACGCGCATCGCCCACATCCTTGCGACCGGACGGGCGCGGCCGGGCGACATTCTCGCGGTCACCTTCACCAACAAGGCCGCGCGCGAAATGAAAGAGCGCATCGGCGCGATGGTCGGACAGATCGTCGAAGGCATGCCGTGGCTCGGCACGTTCCATTCGATCGGCGTGAAAATCCTCCGCCGCCACGCCGAGCTGGCGGGCCTGAAGCCGGACTTCACCATCATCGACGTGGACGACCAGATCCGCCTGCTCAAGCAGTTGTTGCAGGCGGAGGATATCGACGAGAAGCGCTGGCCGGCGCGTGTGCTCGCGGGCCTCATCGACGGCTGGAAGAACCGCGGGCTCGCGCCTGACCAGGTGCCGGCCGGCGAGGCTGCGAGCTTCGCCGGCGGCAAGGGCAAGAAGCTCTATGCCGCCTATCAGGAGCGCCTGAAGGTGCTCAACGCCACCGATTTCGGCGACCTCCTGCTCGAATGCATCCGGCTGTTCCGCGAGCGGGACGAGGTGCTGCGGCAATACCAGGCACGATTCAAATACATCCTGGTCGACGAGTATCAGGACACGAACGTGGCGCAGTATCTGTGGCTGCGCCTGCTCGGGCAGAGCACGGCGGCGCGTGTGCCCCCTACCGGCGCCGTTACCTCTCCCCAGCCGAAGTCGGATTTATCCGACTTCGGCCATTCTGGAGAGCCGAACTCGGGTAAACCCGAGTTCGGGCGGGGAGAGGTCGACGTGCGCAGCGCGTCGGGTGAGGGGGATTTTTCACGCAGCGAAAGAGTTGAGCGTCCCCCTCACCCCGGCCCTCTCCCCGCAAGCGGGGAGAGGGAGCGCACCGAGCCCGTGGCAAGGCCTACGCTCAAGAATATCTGCTGCGTCGGCGACGACGACCAGTCGATCTACGGCTGGCGCGGGGCGGAGGTCGACAACATCCTCCGCTTCGAGCACGATTTTCCCGGCGCCAGGATCATCCGTCTCGAGCGCAATTACCGCTCCACCGGCCACATCCTCGCCGCCGCCTCGCACCTGATCGCGCACAACGAGGGCCGGCTCGGCAAGACGCTGCGCACCGAGGACGCGCCGGGCGAGAAGGTCGCCGTTACCTCCTGCTGGGACTCCGAGGAGGAGGCACGCGCCATCGGCGAGGAGATCGAGCAACTCCAGCGCGACGACGGTACCGGCCACCCGCACTCGCTCGACGAGATCGCCATCCTGGTGCGCGCCTCATTCCAGATGCGCGAGTTCGAGGATCGCTTCGTCACCCTCGGTCTGCCCTACCGCGTGATCGGCGGGCCGCGCTTCTACGAGCGCCAGGAAATCCGCGACGCACTCGCCTATCTGCGCGTCGTTCACTCGGCCGCCGACGACCTCGCCTTCGAGCGCATCGTCAACGTGCCCAGGCGCGGTTTGGGCGACGCCACCGTGCAGCTGCTGCACGAGCAGGCCCGCCGGCGGCGCGTGCCGCTTACCGCGGCGGCGCAGGCGGTGATCGACAGCGACGAGCTCAAGCCCAAGGCGCGCGGCTCGCTGCGCGACCTTCTCGCCGCCTTCGAGCGCTGGCGCGGCTGCAAGGACTCGCTGCCGCACACGCAGCTCGCGGAAATCGTGCTCGACGAGTCCGGATATACGGAGATGTGGCAGAAGGACCGCGGCGCCGATGCCGCCGGCCGGCTCGAGAACCTCAAGGAGCTGATCCGCTCAATGGAGGAGTTCGAGAACCTCGCCGGCTTCCTCGAGCACATCTCCCTGGTGATGGACGCCGACAAGAGCGAGGGCGAGGCGGTGTCGATCATGACACTGCATTCCGCCAAGGGGCTCGAATTCGACACCGTGTTCCTGCCGGGCTGGGAGGAAGGCCTGTTCCCCAATCAGCGCACGCTCGACGACCAGGGCCGGGCCGGCCTCGAGGAGGAGCGCCGCCTCGCGCATGTGGGGCTTACGCGCGCGCGCCGGCGCGTGAGAATCTATTTCGCCGCCAATCGCCGCATGCACGGGCTGTGGTCGTCCAACGTCCCCTCACGCTTCCTCGACGAGTTGCCGGAGGCGCACGTGGAGGTGGCGGAATCGAAAGGCGGATTTTCCGCCTACACGTCGCGCTTCGACGAGATGACGCATTTCGGCTCGAGCTACGGCACGCCCGGATGGCAGCGCGCGCAGGCCCGCGCGGCCGCGGCCGCTTCGGCGGCGGTTTCGATGAAGACGCCAGCGCCTATTCAACGCACGACGGTGCGCCGACCGGCGCCGCAGGGTCCCCTCCCCCGCGCGCGGAGGGTCAGGGCGGGGCGACGCACGGCGGCTTCCGCGGCCGCCCGCGCTCGCGCCTGCCTCTCACCATCGAAGGCGAGCTCGTCGCCAAGTCGACCGGCACCACATCCGACTTCGCGATCGGCGACCGCGTGTTCCACCAGAAATTCGGCAACGGCAACGTCTCCGCCATCGACGGCAACAAGCTCGTGGTCCAGTTCGACAAGGCTGGCGAGAAACGGGTGGTGGACAGTTTCGTGGAGCGGGCGTGAATGGTGCTCAGTCTGTCGAGGTGAGTTCGGCGAGGCGCGCAGACGCTCGGCACGCCGGCATGCGCGGCGTGGCCGACCCGTGGGCGCGGATGCGACCGGAACGCGAGTTTACGTGCGCAGGCTCTCCGGCACCTTGCCGCCGCTTTCGGCCAATTTCACCATCACCTGCCGGTGCAGCCAGACGTTCATCTCGGCCGAGCCGTCGAGCGCGCCGGTGTAGCCCAGTTCCTTGGCCAGCTGCTTGCGGGCGCCGAGGCTGCTGTCCAGCTTTAGCGCCTTCATCAGGTCGACGATCGATTGCCGCCACTCCAGCTTTTCGCCCTGCCCGGCCACGATCCTGGCGATCAAGGCTTCGAGCTCGGGGCGCGACATCGGCTGCACCGCCGATGCTGGCGCGCCCGCGGGTGCGGCCGATTTGGCTGTCGAGCCCGCCGCTGGAGTTGTCGGCGCTGCGCTCGCCGATGGCGTTCCGGTCGATGCGGTCGTCGGCTGACTTTCCGCTGCGTGTTTCGATCCGAAAATGGCCGATACGATGCTTCCGAAGATGCTCATGTCATCCTCCTGGGGTGTCTTGCTACCTCCAACCCGGAAGTCCAGCCAATTTGCGCTCCGACGATGACCCTCTTGCGAATGGCTGACAAGGGTGATCGCGCCTCGACTTGCAACTGTCACGGGCGCGCGCGATGCTTCTCCCGGGTTGGGGCAAGTCAGGAGGCTGACATGGGCTTGCTCGATATTCTCAACAATATTGGAAGCGGCGGCGCTGCCGACGATCCGCGCGCGCGTCCGGCGCCGCCGAGCCAACGGACCAGCCAAGGCATGTCGCCGATGGCCAAGGCGCTGCTGGCTCTGCTTGCGATCTACGCCATGAAGAACATGCGGCGCGCCGATTCACCGGCGGCGCAACCGGCGCCGCGGCCCGGCGGCGGCACGAGCGCCGGCTCGCCGGGCGCGAGTGGCGGCGGTCTCGGCGACCTGCTGCGCGGGCCCCTGGGCGGAATTCTCGGCGGCGCTGCGGCCGGAACGGTGCTCAACGGCGGACTCGGCGGCCTGCTCAAGCAACTCCAGCAGAGCGGTCAAGGCGACGTCGCCCATTCCTGGGTCGGGCCCGGCGCCAACAATACGATCTCCGAGGACGACCTCGCCGGCGCGCTCGGAGGCGATACCCTGGACGCGCTCGCGGATCAGACCGGCATGGGGCGCGACGACCTCCTAGCGGGGCTGAGCCGGTACCTTCCCCGCTTCGTCGACGAGCTCACCCCCGAGGGCAGGCTCCCGACCGCGGAGGAAGCGGAGCGGATGGTCTGATCCCACAGACCCCCCGTCGGCGCCGGCCTGACGGGCAGCGCGGGAGGCCGCCGTGCGGGCGCACCGCTCCGCCCTTGCCCCGCGGCCTTCAGCGCCGCAGCTGGAACGCCACCAGCGCTGCGATCATGACCGCGCCACCGAGCGCCTGCAGCGGCGTGATCACCTCATCGAGGAAGAGCGCGCTGCCGATGGCCGCGAGCAGCGGCTCGAGATTCATGAACAGCGCGGTGCGAAACGCACCGATACGCACGGCGGAGCCGAACACGCCGAGCAATCCGGTCATGACCGCGACGCTGAGCGCAAGTAGGGCGAACCACCCGGACACGGTCGCGGGCGGCTGCCAGGTCAGCGTTGCCAGCGCGGCGACCGCGAGCAGCGCGGTCGAGGAGAGGAGCGAGTACCAAGTGATCCGCAGCGGATCGGCATCCTGCAGCATCGCGCGCGTGACGAGCAGCAAGCCCACCCGGCATCCGGCGGCGCCGAAAGCGGCAACAATGCCGACGGTCGCAAGCGCGGTCGGATGGGCACCGATCATCAGCGCGAGACCGAGAAACGCGACGACCGCCGCGAGCGCCCCTCGCCAGCTGATCTTCTCCAGGCCGGTCGCCGCGGCAACCAGCCCGGTCAGCAGCGGATAGACGAAATAGGTGAGGATGGCGATCGGCACTTCGATCGCCTCGATCGCCTTGAACAGAAGAAAGACGTTGCCGGCGAATAGAATACCGAGGCCGAGCGAGAGCCGTCGCGCCCCCGGGGGGAAGGCGGCGGCACGCGGGAAGAGGCGCAACCAGACGAACATCAGCGCGACGCCGACGATCCCGCGCGCAGCCGAGGCTGTGAGCGCATCGGCGCCGGCTTCGAGCACGACCCTGCTCAGGACGTCGGCGCAGGCGAACGACGAAGCGCCGAGCAGGGCCGGGCCGATCTGCGCCAGGCGACCGCCGGCGCGCGGGATGGGGGACTGGGTCACAATCGAGCTTGCGGACGAGGGGATGGGGAAGCGAGGCGGTGCCTTGAAGCGAAGTCGCTCAGATCGAACCGCGATTCCGCGCGCGGCATTTGTCGGGTCGCATGATCTTATCCGAGAAGATCAGGCTCCGGCAGCAGGGTTGTCCGGATGCAGGCCGCGAGCACCATCCCCGTGTGTCGATCGCGCGCAAGAGGCGCGTGAATGCCCCATCGGATGACGCCGGAGCCCCGCCTTGCGGCGATCACTTCTTCTCCAGCATCAACGTGGTTTCCTTGCGGATCGCGGGCGTGAATCTCTCCGCCACCTTGGCTAGCAGCCACGGCAGCGTGACTTCGAGGCGCACCTGATCGTCGGCGACGTCGAGGATACCCGACGCGGTCTGGCCGAGCGCGCTGACATTGAAAGCGAGGCGGTCGCCGGTCCAAGTCTCGTCGCGGAAGGCGAGGAAGGCGGAATAGTTGGTGCGCGCGGCAGCGAAGCCGGACTTGATGCGGCGAACCGCTTCCTCGCGGCCGAGGCGATGCGGAATGGAGATGATCAGCGGCTTCGACATCGGTCTATCCCGGTTGCGATGTTGACTGCTGATATGGGGTCGCGCGCCGGCGAACGGAAGCTCGTCGCGCGGAGCAAACGCCATTGCGGAGCCCTAGGGACTGTGCAGAATCCTGCCCAACGCTCGGGAACCGTGTCCGGCGACCAGACCCACGCCGAGATCACCGACCGGCGCAAGGCAACAATGATCAGGAGGAGGGCACGCGGATGACACTCAAGAGCAAGCTGTATTTGAGCGCGGCGGCGATCGGCGTGGCCGGATTTCTGGCCCTCGCGCCGGCCCAGCTCCGCGCCCAGACCGCGGTCGCCATCGACGCCGACGATATCGGCGGAGTGGTCAGCGGACCGAGCGGGCCGGAGGCCGGCGTGTGGGTGATCGCGGAGACCACCGACCTTCCGACCCGCTACGCCAAGATGGTGATCACCGACGACCAGGGCCGCTACGTCGTGCCCGACCTCCCGAAAGCCAAATACAAGGTGTGGGTGCGCGGCTACGGTCTCGTCAACTCGCCGAAGGTCGACGCCGAGCCCGGCAAGCAGTTGAACCTCACCGCGGTGCCGGCACCGAGCGAGGCGGACGCGGCGAAATACTATCCGGCGATCTACTGGTACTCGATGATGAAGGTCCCGGCCGCGAGCGAATTCGGGAAGAAAGACGGCGAGATCCCCGAGAAGATCACGCAGAGCGAATGGCTCTCCGTGCTCAAGAACCGGGCTTGCGTCGGCTGCCATCAACTCGGGCAGCTGTCCACTCGCACGATCCCGGCGGCATTCGGCGAGTTCAAGTCGGGCGAGGATGCATGGCGGCGGCGCACCATGTCGGGCCAGGCCGCACCGCTGATGATCAACCCGCTGGCGGGGTATCTCGGCGGCGCGCCGTACAAATATCTCGGCGAATGGACCGACCGCGTCGCCAAGGGCGAGCTGCCGCACAGCAAGCCGTCGCGGCCGCAAGGCGTGGAGCGCAACGTCGTAGTCACGACGTGGGACTGGGGGAACGAGAAGCAATACCTGCACGACCTGATCTCGTCGGACAAACGCAATCCGACGGTCAACGCCAACGGCAAGCTCTTCGGCTCGCCGGAATACGCGAGTGACGTGCTTCCCATCCTCGATCCCAAGACCAATACGGTCACCTCATTCAAAGCGCCGGTGCGCGATCCGCAGATGCCGGAGTCGCTCGGGCCCGGTCACGCCGCGGTCGAAAAGCCGGTGGCCCCGTCCGCTTATTGGGGCGAGGAAAAGCTCTGGGACAGCAGGGTCAACAATCACAATTCGATGTTCGACAGCAAAGGACGGCTTTGGCTCGCGGCGGCGATCCGCGCCCCGGCCAATCCCGACTTCTGCAAGAAGGGCTCCGACCATCCCTCCGCCAAGGCGCTCCCGATCGAGAAGAATGTCCGCCAATTGGCCATGCTCGATCCGAAGACGATGAAGTACACCTTCGTCGACACCTGCTTCGGATCGCATCATCTGCAGTTCGACGCCAAGGACAGACTATGGACAAGTGGGGCCGGCGGCATCGCCGGCTGGGTCGACACCAAGATGTTCGACCAGACCGGTGACGCGGCCAAGTCGCAAGGCTGGTCGCCGTTCGTGCTCGACATCAACGGCAACGGCAAGCGCGACGAATACATCGAGCCCAATCAGCCCATGGACACCAACAAGGATATGCGCATCACCGGCGGCTCTGGCACCTATGCCGTGATGCCCAATCCGGCCGACGGCTCGGTCTGGTATACCGTCGGGGTTTTCGCCGGCCGCGGCGGCGTGGTGCGCTTCGATCCGGAAACGCAACTTTCTGAAGTCTTCAACATCCCGATGCCGGGCTTCGGTCCGCGCGGCGGCGACATCGACAGCAAGGGAGTCGTATGGGTGTCGCTCGCGAGCGGTCACATGGGCAGCTTCGACCGTCGTCTGTGCAAGGCACCGCTCAACGGACCGAAGGCGACCGGCGATCATTGTCCGGAGGGTTGGAAATTCTACCAGTATCCGGGACCGGGCTTCGAAGGCATCGGCCAGAACAGCGCCGAAGCAAGCTATTACAGCTGGGTCGACCAGCACGATACGTTGGGGCTCGGCACGGACGTGCCGATTTCGACCGCCAACCTGCAGGACGGCTTCGCCGCGCTCAAGGACGGCAAGATGGTGCTGTTGCGCGTGCCCTACCCGCTCGGCTTCTACGCCAAGGGGCTCGATGGCCGCATCGACGATGCGAACGCCGGCTGGAAGGGCCGCGGGCTGTGGTCTTCGAGCGGCGACCGCACGCCCTGGCTGATCGAAGGCGGCAAAGGCAGAACACCCATGGCGGTGCACGTCCAGGTTCGCCCGGATCCCCTGGCGCACTGACCGCCCTCGAGCCGCGCATCATGCCAGGCGCTGCATCGCCAGCGCCGGGCGATACATGTGAAGAGTCCCGAGCAAAACCGCGCGCGCGGTCCCTCGCAGACGAACGGCCGTCAGCCACGGCCGCGGTGACGCAGACGTGCCGCGTCACGGACAGGGATGGCGCTGGCCGTCGTAGCCCATATAGGTGCCGGAAGCCCGGTCGTAGGAGCGGAAGCGCTGCGCGCAATAGGCGCTGTCGCTGCTGTCGCGAGAACCGGTGGCGTAGCCGGGCGCGTAGGCGTAGTCCTGGCTGTAGGCATAACCGGGGCTGTAGGCGTAGCCGGGGCCATAGGCATAACCGGGCGTATACGCATAGCCGGGGGTGTAGCCGTAACCGTTCCCCGGGTAATAGGCATAGGCATTATAGCCGTAGTCCCAGTTCCACGGCTGCGCCGCTGCGAGCGCGCCGCCGATGATCGCGCCGGCGGCCACGCCCGGCGCCCACCCCCAACCCCCCCGCCAGCGCACGGTTTCCACCGATGGCGCCGCGGCATTCTGCAATGACGACGGCGCTGCCATCGGGGCCGCGCCTGCCGGGGCGGCAAACGATGCCACGCCCGCGGTCAAAGCGACGGCGAGAAGTTTGCAAGGCATTTTCATGACGAATTCTCCACAGTTGCGACTGAGCGGCGCGCCGCAGCACGGCACGACGCCATCGGTGCAACCAGTCGCCCGCGGGCTCCGTTCCGTGTTCCCGTCGGCGTTGTTCCGCCGCCCTGTTCACATCCGCGTGTGACGGCAGACCCCAACGTTGGGCATGTCGCTAGCAGCGCCGAGGGAATACACTTCAGGCCCGCGCTGTTATCGGTCGAGCCAGATGAGCTTCCGCAACAGGGAGGACCCCATGTCCACGATCGTCGGCCGTCTCGCATTCATCGCCCTCGCCTGTGCCATCGCCGCACCGGCGAGCGCGCAGCTGGCCGAGCGCAAGGATCTCAGCTACGCCATCGCCAAGACGATCGCGGAAAACGCGTTGGACGACTGCAAGGCCAGGGGCTACGCGGTGTCGGTCGTCGTGGTCGATCGCGGCGGCAATACCATCGTTGCGCTGCGCGGCGACAATGCCAGCTTGCACACCATGGAAAACGCCCGCCGCAAGGCCTACACCCCCATGACCTTCAAGATGACCACGGCCGACTTCATCAAGGAGATGGCGACGCGCCCGGTGCGGCGCGAGCAGACCACGCTGCCGAACGTGATCGCCATCGCCGGCGGCGTGCCGATCAAGGCCGGCAACGAGGTGATCGGCGGCGTCGGGCTGTCCGGCTCGCCGGGCGTGGACGAGCCCTGCGTGAATGCCGGCATGGACAAGGTGAGAAGCCAGCTGCAGTGAGCCTCGGCAGCGCCGAGCGGTCGGACCACGAGCGATGTTGAAGCGCGAGACATTCGCGATCGCGAGCATTTACGTGCCGGCGAAACGGCGGGCGACGCTCGATCCCGAGAAGGCGCGCGAGATCGCCGAGAGCATGTTGCAGGTCGGTCAGCAGACCCCGATCCTCGTACGCCGGGATGGTGACCGCTTCGTCCTGGTGGAGGGTCTGCATCGTCTGGAAGCGTGCAAGCGGCTGGGGGAGGAAACGATCGTCGGCTACGTCGTCCAGGCGCGGCGGCATTGAGGGCATGCCACATTCAATCTCGAGCGACATGCTCTCCGGGCGACTTGCGACCGAGACCGATTCCAGGGCCTCGCCGTCGCTGCGTGCGGTTACTGGTTTCGCCCCGGCGCCTTCATCGCCTTGACCAGCTCGTCCGCCAGCACGTTCTGAATCCCCTCCGGAAGGAGCACCGCGGTGAGCTGCCAGCGCCATTGCAACAGCTTGAACTCGAGACCGAACCGCTGCGGCGGCGGCACCGACCGCGGCAGCGATACGTCGAATCGGGCTAGCCCGTATTCGGATGCCACGAAGACCTGCCAGGCATTGCCGAGGCTCTTGCTCGATATCCCGATCGCATCCTTCGGCACCTCCGGCGCCACCGTTACCGGCCAGCCGGCGGTGAGGAATTCGGACAAAGCCTCGGGCGATATCACCTTGGCGACGATCGGATCGGCGATGGCGAAGGCCGCACCGGCCATGCTTTGCACCAGCGGGCTCACTTGCGTGCCGGACCGGCGCACATAGGCCGCGACGACGACCTGTTGGGCGAGAGACCGCCGGACGGAATCGAAATAGACGTACCGTTTCACCGTTTCGACATCGCGCATCTCGAAGGCGCGCACGAGCACATAGAGATCGTAGAGCGGCCACGCCACGTAGCCGCCCCATGCCAGACCCAGGACAACGACGGTCGCGATGGTCTTGCGCATGCCTCCCGGCGGCGACGGACTTGCGGTCCGGCCACCGCCACCTGTTCTTGAACGGCGTTCGCCACCTCGTTCCGAACCGCGGCGAAGTTACAGTTGTTGTGCGCGGCTGGCGAGAGCGGAGAACAAGGTGCAAGCCAAACTAGAAGGGCTCCAAAGCGGCCCGCGTTGCGCGCCCTCGCATGGGCCGCCTCATCTCCGCCGCAGGAAAAAGTTTCCGCCGGCGCGCAATGGCGCAGTGAGCCGCCAGCTCGTAGAGGTCAGAACGGCTTTGAGCTGCATGTGCGAGCGCTCGAAGCTCGCTTGCAAGCGTTCGGTCTCCGCGACCTGCGACCAAAGCGCGACCTGCAGTTGAGCCTTCTTCTTGGGCAATAGCGTTCAACTCGGCCTTCAGGCTCAGACCGTGCTCCAGACTGTGCTCGTCGTACTCGGCGATCCAGCCGTCCACCGAGTGTCTGTCCGTCAAGGTGCGCAACAACGACCCTTTCGGGGGTCGATAGGATTTTTGTACGCCATGATGAACGAGCGTCGAATTCCAGACGTGGAGAAACAGCGCGGATTCGATTTGGGCAGCCAGGTCGGCCGTCCTCGCCGGACGCAGCACTTCCAGCGCCCGGGTATAGTGGATCGGATAGCAGACCGACGCGGCGGCGGCTCGATCCAGCCAGCCGCGCTCGTCGAGCACCCGGGTGAACAAGCGCGGGCCGGTATCCCCCCATTTGACGTTGCGGCCGAGCTTCACCGCCTGATCCAGGCATTGCCTCATGACGGGATGATTGCGCTCGAAATACATCGTCCCGGGCGCGGCGAAGTCCGCATCCTGGCGCGCAAAAAAATCGTCGGCCACGGGAATGCGGTCGGTGAGGCACACGACGTCGGTATCGATCCACCAACCACCCTTTTCGACAAGAAGCTTGTATCTGAAGAAGTTCGAGAACGCCGACGGCGACCCCTTACCGAAACCCTCGGCCTGATAGACGAAGACTTCGTCCCGAGCGATGAGCTCGGCGGCGTCGCAGACTCTCACGCCGGCGGGGACGACGAGGTTCGCGTCGTAGGTATAGAGGTCGACGGCGTGTCCCCAGTCGATGAAGGATCGCAGGCAAAACAGCTCGTAGGGGGAGAGCGGCCCCCCGTGCCAGAACGACTGGAATCGGTGTCGGGGGGAGCGGCGCCTGCCCATCATCGCGCGCGCGGTCACCCGATCGACGGCAGCCCCCTCCGCGGCTTTGGTCCCGGAAGCCGATTGGGCGGCAGACGCCGCGCGCGTTGCGCGCAGCTCGTCGAGGAGAAACTCCATCATGTCCAAGATCGGCGGGAGGAGCGCGATGCCGGCGGAATTCGTGTATCGCAATCGGTCGTACGCCGGAGTCACCGGCTGGCACACCAGCACCTTGTGATGCCGCATCTCACCCGGCTCACCGTAGATATCCACGTATACCAGCGCCGCTTCGGTGAGATCGGCGGCCAAGAGGGTCGGCTTGCGCTTGAGCAGCTCGACGAACTTTTCGTACTGCCAGCCCCAGCCCGGATTGTAGTCCGATCGCGACCCCCAGGAGAGGCGACACACGGAAGTCCGCAGGATGAACTGGTCGATCGAGCGAACGGGGAAATGGGCGAGGCTGACCGCATCGAGCCAATGTTGCGGAACCGGCCTGCCGTCGACGGAGACTGCGTGATGGCCCTCGTTGAGAATGAACCCCGGGCGTTTGATCAGGCCGCCCGGAATGACCACCTTCCCTAATTTGCTGCCGATGTCCGGAAGCGTGCTGGCGCGATGCACGATCCGCCGCAGCACGTCCGTTTGGTTCAAGTCATCGTTCTCGGTCGGGATGTAATTTGCTACCTTCAACAGGCCGATGCCAGCTCGGTCCAGATCGGCAAGCGCGGCTTCCAGCGCCCCTCGATCCGGAACGCGAAGAAACTCGTCGCTGTCGAGGGGGATAACAAAATCCCAGGGATAGTCATCAAACGCGCGTTTGATGAGCTGGGTCATTGCCGAACTCTGATAGAAGGTGCCGTGGTCCTCGCGGCTCAGCAGCAACGGAAGTCCATCGTCCGCCAGCTTGCGCAGGATGACCGGGGTGCTGTCGGTGCTGCGATGGTCGAGAATGTAGAGGCAGTCGAGAAATGCCGCGTTGTGGCGGACGAACGATTCTATGATGTCACATTCGTTGCGAACCGTGGTGACCGCAGCAATATGCATCCGCGAACGTTCCCGACGCTAAATTCCGGCCGCCATTCACCGGACATGCCCGGATCGGGCCGGCACTGTGCTCTTCCAGTCAATCGATCGGCAATAGCCCGGCGCGGGCCGCGCGCGGCGGCCTGCTACGACCCGCCATCCGCTCTTTCGCCTCGTTTCGACGGCGGGTCGCTGCGGTTGTCGCGTGTACGTCGCACCGGACGAACGGTGCCGGCACGGGCATCCGTGGCATCCGAGCCGGTGACGATGCTTGTCTGCGTGGCGGCGGCCGAAGCCGCCCCATGCCGCAGTCGCCCCCTGCCGGGCCGCCCTTCGTAGCAGAGGCCAACCCGAGAAGCTGGCCCATTTCACAGATTTCCATTGGGAAATGCCTATGATGCTTCATGCCACCCGTCAACTTGGGTCTTTTCGCGCCGCGTTTTCAACTGTCATGAATTGCCCCACCCGGAAACGCAGCGGCGCTGGGCGCCCCGGGCGCTTCCAGAAATGCCGGCCGACCGTTCAGCGGCGGTGACTGGCCGGGGTGCGAATCCGATGGCGGATGCTATATTGGCCGAGCGGCAACTCGTTGACCGGGGACAAATCATGCCCGGGCGGGTCGCCGCAAGGCAGCGTCCGGCAGCCGTTGCCTTCACCAGCAGTCGAAACATCGCAATCGCGGGCCTACCTAGGGCTGCCAAAGCTAGGTCCGCCATCGAAAGGAGGTGATCCAGTGTCTCATTGTCTATCGCCGCGGTCGCCGGCATCCGTGAACTGGATCCTTGCCTCCGTGGGGGTCCACGTTATCTGACCCGTCGCGCGAGCGACGTTGCACGGCATCAGCCGGACCACGGCACGACAATGGAAGGGCCGCCCGCCGGGGCGGCCCTTCTTCGCATGGTCTCAGGCCAGCCTATCCCGGAGTGATCTTGCCCTCGACGATGACCTTCTTCCATTTCTCGAATTCGGAGCGGGTGAAGGCCGCGCCCTCCTCCGGGCTGGTGCCGCGCGGCGTGATGCCGATCCTGGCGAAGGCCGCTTTGAGCTCGGGGTGCTGGAGCACCTGGTTGATGGCGCCGTTGAGCTTGGCCAGCACCGCCGGCGGCAAGCCGGCGGGGGCGTAGATGCCGATCCATAGATCGACGTCGAAGCCGGGGCAAGGATTCCGCCACCGTCGGCAAGTCGGGATAGACCGGGCTACGCACCGATCCCGTGGTCGCAATCGCCCTCACCCGATTGTCTTTGGTGAACGGCACGGCGCCGGCGATGCTGGAGAACGCGAGCTGCACCTTGCCGCTCATGACATCGGGATAGGCCGCGCCTATGCCGCGGTAGGGCACGTGCGTCATATCGATCCCGGTGCGCAGCTTGATCATTTCGCCGGCCAGATGCGGCGCGGTGCCGACGCCAGCCGACGCGAAATTGAGTTTACCCGGATTCGCCTTGGCGTAAGCGATGAGCTCGTCGAACGTCTTTACCGGCAAGCTCGGCGACGCGACGATCACCACCGGCGACGAGCCGACAATCGAAACCGCCTGCAAGCCCTTGAACAGATCATAGGGAACGTCGGCTTGCAGCGTCGGATTGGTGACCAGCGCCGGGTCGGTCAACAGAATGGTGTAGCCGTCCGGCGCGGAGCGCGCGGTCACATCGGCGCCCACCATCCCGCCGGCCCCCGGCCGGTTCTCGGCCACGACCGACTGCCCCAGGGTCTCGCTCAGCCGCAGCGCGAGGTTGCGGCCGGCGGTATCGATGATGCCGCCGGGAACGTAAGGCAGCACGATGCGGATCGGCTTGCTGGGATAGCCCTGGGCATGCGCGCCGGCGGCCGAAACCACGAGCACGGCCCAGCACAGCAGCCCCCGGGCCGCCAATGCAAAGACAGTCATTTTGTTGGATCCTCCGTTGGCAGGGACTCATGTCGGATGCCCGGTGCGGCATGCCGTTGCAATCTGTGCGCCGGTCACTGCGGCTTGATACCCAATCGCGCGACAAGCTCCTTGACTGCCGGAATCTCGGACCGCAGCCGCGCCGCGAGCTGCTCCGGCGTGCCGGCGACGATCTGATAGCCGGCGCGGTGCGCCTGCTCGCGTGCCTCCGGCGTTGCGAGCGCCGCCCGGCTCTCCTTTGCCAGCAGCGCGACGATCTCGGGGGGAGTTCCGGCCGGCGCAAACAGTGCGTTGAACGTCTCCGAAACAAATCCGGGAAAGCCCGACTCGATCATAGTCGGCACCTCGGGCAGCGAGAACCAGCGCTCGGCACCGGTCACCGCAAGGGCCCGGAACTTGCCTTCCTTGATCAGCGGCTCGACCGGCGCGAGCGCAACCGAACCGACATGCACCGTGCCTTCGAGCACGGCCATGGTCGCGGGGCCGCCGCCGCGATAGGGGATATGCACCATATCGATGCCTGCGCGCAGTTTGAGCTGCTCGGCGGTGAGGTGGGACTTGGTGCCCGCGCCCGGGCTCGAATAGTTGAGCGCGCCGGGGGCGGCCTTTGCGCGCGCGATCAAGTCGGCAACCGATTTGATGTCGGAATCGGAGCGTACGAAAAGTACGTTGGGCGCGTTGACGAGCTCGCAGATCGGCACGAAGTCCTTCAACGGGTCATACGGCAGATTGTTGTAGAGCGCCGGGTTGACGGCGATGGCGGTCGAAGTGAGCAGCAGCGTATAGCCGTCGGGCGTCGCGCGGGCCGCGATGGCCATGCCCGGATTGCCGCCCCCGCCGCCACGGTTGTCGACGATCACCGATTGTCCAAGCGACTTCTGGAACGCGAGCGCGACGATGCGCGCAATGATGTCGGTCGGTCCGCCCGCCGGGAACGGCACGATCAGGGTGATCACGTGCTCGGGATAGCCTGCGGGCGCGGCGGCGGAAGCGAGCAACGGCGCCGCTGCCGCCGCCAATGCCGCCGCCAGCGCCTGCCGCCGGCACATCCGTCCGATACCGCCATGGCTGTCGCACCCCATGTCGCGCTCCCTCCGTCCTCGTCCCTGCTTGCTCAGGTTTTCCCGCCGGCCTTTGCGGGGAAAAAGCGCCGGCACCGTTTTAGCCGAGCCAGTCAAATCCCGCTGCGGTCCAAACGTCGCGCCCGGCCGGGCGCACGAGCGCGGCGATGAAGGCAGCGGCCGTCGCCCGATCGGTGCAGCTTGCCGAGATGCCGGCGGCGTAGGTCGTGTCGTTGCCGAACGGCGCAGGAAGCTTGCCGATCACGCGCGCGCCCTTGATCGGCACGATTTCCGCCACCAGCGTCAGCCCGATATCCGCCTTGCCTTCCGCCACCCGTGCGGCCACCTCGCCGCCGCTCTTCTGCGGCATGCCTTTGCGAGCGATATCGTCCCCCATGCCCATGCGCACCCACAATTGAGCGAGGTGGACGCCGGCCGAGCCGCCGACCCCCGGGTCGCTGAACGCAACCGTACGCGCCGCGGTCAGCGCCCGCTTGAATGCCTCGGGAGTGGCGACGTCCAGCGCCGCCACGCCTTCGCGCACGGCGACACCGATCGAGGTGCGGGCGATGTCCTTGCGGCTCCCCGGCACGACCTCCCCCGCCCGCTCCATCTGCGCGATGGCGGGCGCGCCGAGAACAAGGACGTCGGCGGTTGCGCCGGCTTCAAGTTGCGCCTGCAATGCGCCGACCGTTCCGAACGTGATATCGACCCGTCGACCGGACTTCGCGCGAGAAATCCTCCGCCAGGCTGTTGACCGCCGCGGTCATCGAGCGCGCGCACAGCACCTTTAGGTCCACGGCCATGAACGTCATCCCCGTGCGAATATGATATGAGACCGCTAATGCGGCGGTCCAGACGTCCGCATCATTCTTGTGGTGAATCCGAAACGCGGGCTTCTCGACCAAAGCCACACTAGATCAATAAGTTGCTGGTGTCCCCCGATTCCGAATTTCGCAACCGAGGCGCCGCACGATCATGCGAGCTTCGGAATCGGGACGCTGGCGCGCCGTTCGGTCAAGCCAAGCGAGGAGAGGCGAGCGGCGCGAAACAGGACTAGCAACCGGCCAAGGCGTTGACGGCAAACCCGCGCACCCGCCGCAAGGCAGGGGCCGTGATCCGAGGCATTCCGGAACGGCGGCACGGCTGTTGGAGAAGACAGGAGCAACCATTGCAAAAGCTCAGCCAGCTCGTCCGCGGCAACGATCTCATCGTCGCGCCGGTGGCGCTCAACCCGATCATGGCGCGGCTCGCCGAGGAGGCCGGCTTCAAGGCGGTGTACATGAGTGGCGGCTCGCTCGGTTGGTACAAATGCGTGACCGAGGCCAACATCACGTTGCCGGAAATGGCGCAGATCGCGCTCGACATGCGCGCCGCCTGCAGCCTGCCGATCGTGCTCGATGCCGGCGGCGGCTGGGGCGACCCGATGCACGCCACGCGTACGATCGCGCTCGCGCAGGCCGCCGGCTTTGCCGCGATCGAAATCGAGGACCAGTTGCTTCCCCGCCGGGTCGAGCATCACGTCGGCATCGAGCATCTGGTCCCGACCGAGTTCATGGTCGAGAAGGTCAAGGCCGCGGTCGCCGCGCGCACCGATCCCGATTTCATTATCGTGGCGCGAACCAATGCGCGCCGTCTCCACGGCCTCGATGAAGCCCTGCGGCGGGGCGAAGCTTTCAAGAAAGCCGGCGCCGATATGATCTTCGTGTTCACCCGCAATGCCGAGGAGCTGCGCATCCTCGGCGAGCGGCTGCCGCCGCCCCTGATGACGTTCGCACCACCCGACGGCTTTGCCGAGTTCCCGCTCAAGGAGCGCGATCTCGCCGCGCTCGGCTTCCGGCTCGCCGCCTCCTCCGGCACCGCCTTCGCGGCGATGGTCAAGGCCGTGCGGCAATCCTACGAATGCCTGGCGCAGGGCAAGATCGATCCGTTCATCGGCAAGGGCAATGTCGAAAAAGAAATGAAGGCGGCGATGGCGACCACCGGTCTCGACCGGCTGCTCGAGATCGAGCGGCGCACGATGAAGGACTAGCGGCGTTGAGGCTGCGGTTGTCCGCGTCGCCGCTCACGATGGTCGGCGGGCACATCGCCTGCGCCACCGGCCCCTGTGTCCTGTACGGAGTTGGAGGTGGAACAGACGCCCTGAGGCGCAGGGGCCACCCACAGGCCTATGAACCACGTGAGTTCGGCACGAACAAATCGCGGGCGCCCGGCTTGAGCACAACATAGGCGCGGCGCCACGGCTGGTCGTCGATCAGCCGCCACTTGTGCCCCGTCCCGACATCATCGGTGGCGACCAGCACGTCTCCCGGACGCAGGACGAACGTCTCGCCGTCCCGCGTCGTGAACTCGAGCGTGCCCGACAGCGTGATCACGTATTGCGGCTCGGGCGCGTCATGCCAATCGAAAGCGGAGTGCGCCGGCGTCTCCTTGCAATGGATCGCAACCACATCGGTGCGATCGTTCTCGGCAATCGTCCCTTCCACGACGTGGGAAGCGTTGTCGGAACCGGTATAAAGCTTGAACGCGTGCAGCATGGACGACCTCATGGCCTGGCGGGAAACCAGCGCGCCTCGAGCCGCGCGAACTCTCCATTGTCGCGCAAGGCGGTGAGCGCGCGGTTGACCGCCTCACACAAGCCTTCATTGTCCTTGGCAAAAGCTATGCCGAGCCGCTCATGGGTCGGCACTTCGAACGCCACCCTCAACTGCGGGCGCTGCCTGACCAGCCACGAGATCACCGGGAAGAGCTTGATCACGAGACCGATGCGTCCGGCTTCGAGATCGTCCAGCGCCGCAGCGATGCCGTGATAAGGGTAGTACTTGATGCCGGCGATCACGCCCTCGGACACGAGGCGCCGGGCGACATAATCGGAGGTGTTGCCCGATTGGATGCCCGCGATGAGCCCGCGCAAGTCGGCGACGGAGGAGACGTTCGGGGTCCTTTGGCGGTTCACCGCCACTCCCTGGTTGAATTCGAGATACGGCTGCGAGAACAGCGCGATGGCCGCACGTTCCGGCGTGATCGTGGTCCCCGAGACCACGGCGTCGCAGCTGCGCTTCGCCAGCCCGTCGAAGATGCCGTTGAAGTCGTCGCCGGCATAGCGTAACGGCCGCAAGGCCACACCCAATTGCGCACAGATCGCGCGCATGAGCTCGACGTCGAAGCCGCCCACTGAGCCGTTCTTCATCACGTCGAACGGCGGGTCGGGATAGGCCGACGCGACGATCAATGTTCCCGGATGCAGCGTCAGCGCCATCTATTCCGCCGCTTCGCGCAGCGGACGAGGATAAATCAGGTCGTAGAGCTCCGGCCGCTGCCATTGCGGCCCGAGCAAGCCCTGCTTGACCGCGTACTGCTCTGATGAACCCACCTCGTCGCGGGTCGCCCGCAGGTAGCGCATGCGCTCGAGGCTCACGTCAACCACCGTCGTCCCGGCGATGGTGCTCTCGAACAGGATCTCCTCCGGGCCCGCGACCATGGCCAGTCCGCGCTCGGAATGGTCGAACAGGTTCTGCGTCGTCGCCACGATCGCCAGATTCTCGATCGCGCGAGCCCAGATCAGCGTCCGCCACGTCGCCCACAGCTTGCCCTTGTCCTTGCCCGCAGGCATGAAGATCAGCTCGGCGCCGCGTAGCGCGAGCGCCCGGGTGACCTCGGGCATGTAGACCTCGCTGCACATCGCCAGCCCGACCTTGCCGTGCACCGTGTCGAAGACCGGAAACTCGCTGCCCGGCACCCACTGGAACTCCCACGCCGGCCCGCCGGTGTAGATCCAGGGGCCGTTCGGGTGCGTGCGGCGGTAGCGGGCGGGCGCACGGCCGTCGGGATAGGCCATGCAAATGAGATTGTGGGCGGTCGCCGCGTGGTCATCGATCGGCGCGATGGTGCCGAACACCACGTGCGTCTCGTGCTTGGCCGCCGCCTCCACCATTGCCGCGGTGGGATCGAAGCGCGCCGGCATGCGCCACGGACCGGGATAGGTCTCGGGGAAGCATACGAAATGCGCTCCCTGCTCCGCGGCGCACGCGATGGCGCGCACCGCGTCGGCCACATTGGCCTCGTCGGCGCCAGGCCGATGGCAGATCGGTTGCACCACGGCGATGCGGAAGGTCATGGCTCCACCTCCACGAGGTCGTTCCGTTTTGGCCGCCAGAGTGAAGCCGCGCGATGGCGCGGTCAAGCAATCGGCTTCCACCCTGCCGCATGGCGCTGACGCATCACTAGCGCGCCGATGATCACGAGATTGACGGCATTGGCGGCAACCCCGGCGGCAAAAGCCGGCGCGTAGGTGCCGAAATGATCGTACAGCGTGCCAGCCAGCCAGCCGCCGAGCGCCATGCCGCTTCCGCTGAACAGGAGGAACCAGGGAATCCGCCAATAGGCTTCGGACGCCGGAAACAACTGTCGGATCGCCAGGACGTAGGCGGGGATGATGCCGGCGAATCCCAACCCGAAGGCGGCCGCGACGGTGAACAGCCCGACCTCATCCTGGGTGAGCATGAAGGCCGTCATCGCGATGATCTGGAACGCCGAGCCGGTCAACACGGTATTGAGGCCGCCGATCCGGTCCGAGACCCAGCCCCAGAACTGTCGGCTGACGAACGCGGTGCCCAGCAGCACCGACAGCATCGCCGCGCCGTGCGACGCCGGGATGCCGAGATCGCTGCAGAGCGCGGGCAGATGCGCCTGCGGCATGGCCATCGGCGTGCAGCAGAAGATGACCGCCACGGCCAACAGCGCGAAGACCAGATTGGGCGGCCAGCCCATTACGGTGGCGCGTGTCGATGCGGTCGCAAACGTGCCGGCCGGCAGCGGCAGTTCCGGCGGGCGCCGCAGGAAGATCACCGCCAGCGGGATGACCGCGACAACCTCGATGAGGCCGTAAACGAGCATGGTCTGGCGCCAGCCGACATGCGCGATGGCGCGCTCGAAGATCGCCGGCCAGATCGCGCCAGCGACGTAGCTCCCACTTGAAATAAGCGCGAGCGCGGAGCCGCGTCGGCGATCGAACCAGCGGCTGACATAGACGTAGAACGGCGCGTTCATGCCACCGATGCCGAGGAACCCCATGAACAGGCCCTGGCCGACATAGAGCTGCCAGGTCTCGCCCCCGGTCGACAAGGCGAGGCCCGCGCCGATCATCAGCGCGCCGAAGCTCACGGTCCAGCGCACGCCGACCTTTTCGGCGATATGGCCCATGACGATACCGCCACTGCCGAAGCCGATCCATGCGAGCGAGGTCGCCAGCGCCGGGACCGAGCGAAGGCCCGCGGCTTCGGCCGCGATCGGCTTGAGCGCGACGACGATGATCCACGGCGCGCCGAACGACAGGCCCAGGATCACCAGCACGACGGTGGCAACGATCCAGGACGATCTCGTTTCGATCGATTGCACGCCTATTCGTTCATGCATCTAAGACGTTCATGCGTTCGCTTTTGACGGATCTCGAGGCGGTGTCCGGGCGCCCCGAAGCGCCCTCCCCGCCGGCCTGGACGCAGGCGTCGATGCCGGGAGTTCGCGTTGCCACTATGCGGCCGAGTCGACGGCAAGCGCCGCGCGGAGACGCGCGGCGAAGGACAACCTCATCATTGGCGCTCCACCCTTGATCTTGTCTATTGAGCATTGAATCTAGCCTGTTCCCGGCCGCGCCGCGAGGCCGCGGAACTGGGGACAGGTCTGTGCAAGACAAACGTCGAAGCTTGTGGACAAGCTCGACCTCGCTCCTCACTCGCCATTGTGGATAATTCCGTGGATGGCCGACGCAAGGCTCGCCGGCACGGCGTGCCCGCGCCGGAGACACGCGACGGATGGGATGATATCGGGATGGAAACAAGAGTTTCGAGCAATGTCCGCGCCCTCGCCGCCTCCCGCCACCGCCGTCGCGCGGCTCTCGACCGATGCGGCCACGGCGCGAAAGATCAGCGACGCGCTCACTGAATGCTTAAGCTCCGAGCTCGAAGTCTCGCCCGGCGGCCGCCTCGGCCTTCGAGGAGCTGGATGGGCGCTGGACGCTGGCCATCCATTTCCCCGACCGGCCGGACCAGGCGGCGCTGCGCGCGCTGGTCGCGTCGGTCGCTGGAACGGCGGCGGCCGACGCGCTCGTGTTCGATACGCTCCCGGCCACGGATTGGGTGCGCAAGAGCCTGGAGGGTCTCCAGCCGGTCGAAGCCGGCCGTTTCGTCGTGCATGGCGCACATGCCCGCGCGCGCGTCGCGCCGAACCGCGTCCGCATCCAGATCGAGGCGGCGCTCGCCTTCGGCACCGGCCATCACGGCACCACGCGCGGCTGCCTCCTCGCGCTCGATCGATTCGTGAAAGCGCGACGCAACCGGCGCGCGGCCGGCGCCCCGTCCGCCGTCCGGAGACGGGGAGGAAGCCCCGTCGTGCTCGACCTCGGCACCGGCACCGGCGTGCTCGCCATCGCCGCCGCGAAAGCGCTGCGTCAAGCGGTGCTGGCGAGCGACATCGATCCTCGCGCCGTCGGCATCGCGCGCGACAATGCGCGCATCAACGGCGTGGCGCATTGCGTTTCCGCGATTCACGCCGCCGGCCTCGGCGCCCGCCGCTTCCGCGCGGCTGCGCCGTTTGGACTGATCTTCGCCAATATCCTGCTCGACCCGCTCAAGGGGCTGGCGACGCCGATGGCGCACCTCGTCGCGCGCAATGGGCAGGTCGTGCTCTCGGGCCTGCTCGCCGGGCAAGCCAGCGCCGCCCTGGCGAGTTACCGCGCGCGCGGGCTCGCGCTTGCGCACCGCATTCCGCTCGAAGGCTGGGTGACGCTGGTTCTCGTGCGCCGGGTCCGCGCTCCGTAGGTGGGCTGGCGGCCCGCAAGGTTGCGAACCGTATCCCGCCCGGATGCGCACAGAGTCGAAGCGCACCGGGCCGCCAATCCAAGCCACGACATATCGCCCCACGCGGGCCGTCGTGCTGGGGGAACATTGCCGGGCCGCCATCCAGCCCATAGATTGCCGCCATGTTCGAGGCCCGCTTCCAGTCGTTCGACGATCGAACCGAGGGCGCGGCAAGTGCGCCGCGCCTCGCGGCGCTGCGGACCGAGCTGGCGCGGCGCGACCTGACCGGCTGGATCGTGCCGCGCGCCGATCGCCACCAGAACGAATACGTCCCCGCCTGCGAGGATCGGCTCGCCTGGCTCACCGGCTTCACCGGCTCCGCCGGCGCCGCGATCGTACTGATGGAGCGCGCGGCGCTGTTCGTCGACGGCCGTTACACCCTGCAGGCGCGCGAGCAGGTGGATACCTCGTTGTTCACCATCGAGCACCTCGTGGAGACGCCGCCCGACCGGTGGATCGAGATGAATCTCTCGGCCGGCGACCGCATCGGCTACGATCCCTGGCTGCACACAGCCGACGGCGCGGAACGGCTGGGCAAGGCTTGCGCAGCCGCCTCGGCCGCGCTGGTCGCGGTCGAGCCCGACCTGATCGACACGATTTGGAGCGACCGCCCGGCCCCGCCGCTCGGCGCGGTGTCGCTGCACGAGCTGGGGTTTGCCGGCGAAGCCGCCGCGGACAAGCTCGCTCGCGTGCGTGCCGAGCTGGCGAAGCTGCGCGCCGACGCACTGGTCGTTTCGGACCCTCATGCGGTCGCCTGGGCGTTGAACATCCGCGGCGCGGATGTGGCGCACACGCCGCTTCCGCTCGCCTTCGCCATCATTCCCCGGACCGGACGGCCGGCGCTCTATGTCGACGGGCGCAAGCTCTCGAACGACGTGCGCGACCGGCTCGAAGCGCTCGTCGATGTGCGGGAGCCAAGCGATTTCGCATCTGCGCTTGCCGCGCTCGGGGACGAGAAAAAGACGGTGCGGCTCGATCAGGCCACCGCCGCCGATGCGCTTGCCCGCCTCATCAGCGGTCATGGCGGCAAGGTTGCGCGCGGGACGGACCCGATCGCCCTCATGAAGGCGGTCAAGAACGACGTCGAGATCGCCGGCGCGCGGGCGGCGCATGTGCGCGACGGCGCGGCGGTTGCGCGTTTCCTCGCGTGGTTTGATCGCGAGGCTCCGCGCGGCGCCTTGACCGAAATCGACGCGGTCAAGGCACTGGAAAGCTTTCGCCGCGACACCGGCTTGCTCAAGGATATTTCGTTTCCCACCATCGCCGGCGCCGGTCCCGATGGCGCCGTCGTGCATTACCGCGTCACCGCCAGGGCCAATCGCGCGATCGCGCCCGGCGAGCTGTTTCTCGTCGACTCAGGCGGCCAATACGAGGACGGCACCACCGACATCACGCGCACCATCGCGGTCGGCGAGCCGACCGCCGAGATGCGCGACCGCTTCACGCGCGTGCTCAAGGGTCACATCGCCATCGCACGCGCGGTATTTCCCGACGGCACGACGGGTGCGCAGCTCGACTCCTTTGCCCGCCAGTTCCTGTGGGCCGAAGGACTCGACTTCGACCACGGCACCGGCCACGGCGTCGGCAGCTATCTCTCGGTGCACGAAGGTCCGGCGCGCATCTCCAAGCTCGGAACCGCCGTGCTCAAGCGCGGCATGATCCTGTCGAACGAGCCCGGCTACTACAAGAGCGGCGCTTACGGCATTCGGATCGAAAATCTGGTGCTGGTGATCGAAGCCCCCGCAGTCGCGGGTGCCGAGAAAGCGCTCAATACCTTCGAGACGCTCACGCTCGCGCCGATCGACCGGCGGCTCGTCGTGCCGGACATGCTCACGGCCGAGGAAACCGCCTGGCTCGACCGCTACCACGCCCGCGTCGGTGAGACGCTCGCTCCGCTCGTCGACGACGAGACCGGCGCCTGGCTCACGGCCGCGACCCGCCCGCTAGTGTGGCGGTTCAGAAGTCCGCATCATTCTCGCGGCGAGTCCGAAATGCGGACTTCTGAACCAGAGCCACACTAGATCAATACATTGCTAGTGTCCCTCGATTCCGAAGTTCGCAAACGAGAGTGCCGCACAATGATGCGAACTTCGGAATCGGAACACTAGTGCAGCGTTGAACCCGCCGGACCCATCCGTTGCTCGATCCGACGACGAAGAACTCCGCGGAGCGCGAGGCGCATGCCACGCCGTGGCGGCTGCTGGCGCTATTGATCGCCATGACCGGCGTGAGCTCGCTTTCGCTCAACATTCTGGTGCCGGCGATCCCGGGCCTGGTGACCAAGTTTGCCGCCGATCCCGCCCAGGTTCAGCTCACCATCTCGCTCTATCTCATGGGCCTCGCCGGGGCGCAGCTCGTGTTCGGCCCGTTGTCCGACCGATTCGGGCGCCGCCCGGTCGTGCTCGCCGGGCTGGCGCTCGCGACCGTCGCCAGCACGGCGGCGATTTTCGCCGCGAGCATCGCCGGCCTCATCCTCGCGCGCGTGGCGCAATCCCTCGGCGCCTCGACCGGACAAACCATCGGCCGCGCCATCATCCGCGATCTCTACGACCGCGAGCATGCCGCCTCGATGATCGGCTTGGTGACGTCGGTGGTGGTGCTCATGCCGATGGCGGCGCCGCTCGTCGGAGGTATCCTCGACACGCTGTTCGGATGGGAGGCGATTTTCGTCTTCGCCGCCGGTCTGAGCTTCACGGTGTTCGCCTGGGCGGTGCTGGCCTTGCCGGAGACGCGCAAGTCATCCCCCGGGCCCGGAGGGCTCGGCCGTTTCCGGGCCGATGTGGCGGCGCTGACGGCTAGCCCGCGCTTCTTCGGCTATGCGCTATGCGCCGGCCTGGGCTCGGCGCCGTTCTTCAGCTTCCTCGGCGGCGCGCCCCACGTCGTCGTTGGCATGCTGGGACGCACCTCGGCCGAATACGGCCTCTGGTTCTTTGTTCCCTCGCTCGGGTTCATGGCCGGCAATTTTGCGGTGTCGCGGCTGACCGGGCGCTTCGGCATCGATGCACTGATCTGGTGGGGCATCGCGGCCACCGTCGTGGGCTGCCTCGTCAGTGTGTTCGCCTATTCCGCGTTGCCGGGATGGGAGATGGCCACGATCTTTCTTCCCCAGATCGTCGTCGGCTTCGGCAACGGATTGCTGCTGCCGACCGCGATCGCCGGGGCGGTCAGCATTCGTCCGCAGGTGGCCGGCACGGCCTCGGGCTTGACCGGGTTCATCCAGATGGCGATCGGTGCCGGCGCCGCCCAGCTTGGCGGCAATGTCATCGCGCATGCGACCGGGGCAATGCCGATGCTGCTCTTGATGTTGGCATTCGGCGTCGCGACCGGGATCGCGGTTTTGACCCTGGTGCGGCGATAGACAACGGTGGAACTTTTCGTAGGTCGTGACGTTGTTCGGCCACGATCATTGTAATGAGGCCACGCTCATGCTCACGACCATTCTGATCATCGTATTGATTCTAGCACTGATCGGCGCGTTGCCGACCTGGGGTTACAGCCGCAGCTGGGGCTATGGACCCGGCGGCGGTTTGGGCCTCATCCTCATCATTGTGGTCGTGCTGGCGCTCGCCGGCCGCATCTAGTCCGGCATCGGACCTCAGCTCAACTCCCAAACGGGCGGCTCAGCGTCTTTCTCCCACGAGGCCGAACCACTCGTCTTCGCTCAGCACCGCCACGCCAAGGTCTTTTGCTTTCGCGAGCTTCGAGCCGGCGCCGGGGCCGGCGACGACATAGTCGGTCTTCTGCGACACCGAGCCGGCCACCTTGGCCCCGAGCCGCTCCGCCATGGCCTTGGCCTCGTCGCGGGTCATTTTTTCGAGCGACCCGGTGAACACCACCGTCTTGCCCGCCACCGCGGAATCCGCGGCCGGCTTTTCGGCGTCGAGGATTTCCACCTGGGCTGTCAGCCGCTCGACGATGCCGCGATTGTGCTTCTCGCCGAAATAGGCGGCAACGCTCTCGATCACCGCCTCCCCGATCTGGTCGAGGTTGTCCATCTCCGCCCGCGCCTCGAGGTCGCCCTTGGCGATGTGCAGGCATGCCTTGTGGAACGCCGGCCATGAGCCGTAGCCGCGCGCCAACGCCCGTGCGGTGGTTTCGCCCACGTGGCGCATGCCGAGCGCGTAGATGAAACGTTCAAGAGGAATCTCGAGACGGGCGCGTATCGCATCGAACAGGTTTCGCACCGAGACTTCGCCGAAGCCTTCCTGTTCCTCGAGCTTGATCTTGGAATTCCGTCTTTCAAGCGTGAAGATATCGGCGGGCTCCTCGATCCAGCGCTGCTCGAAGAACAGCGTGATCTGCTTCTCCCCCAGCCCCTCGATGTCGAAGGCGCGGCGGGACACGAAATGCTTCAAGTGCTCGATCTTCTGGTGCGGGCACGCGAACTCGCCGGTGCAGCGCGCCACCACCCCCTCCTCGCCGCTGGCCGTCGTGTCGCGCACCACCGCGGTATGTAGGGGACACGGGCAGCGGCGTGGAAATTCGTAAGGCTTCGTCCCTTTCGGCCGCCGCTCCGGGATAACTCCCAGTACCTGGGGGATGACGTCGCCGGCGCGCTGGATCGTCACCGTGTCGCCCACGCGCACGCCGAGGCGCTCGATTTCGTCGGCATTGTGCAAGGTCGCGTTCGAGACGACGACGCCGCCGACGGTCACCGGCTCGAGCCGGGCGATGGGCGTGAGCGCTCCGGTGCGGCCGACCTGAACGTCGATCGTGTTCACGATGGTCGTCGCCTTCTCGGCCGGGAACTTGTGCGCAATGGCCCAGCGCGGATTGCGCGAGACGAAACCGAGCCGCCGCTGCCAATCCAGCCGGTCGACCTTGTAGACGACGCCGTCGATGTCGTAGTCGAGCGTCGCGCGCTGCGACTCCATTTCCCGGTGGAAGGCGAGGAGCGCCTCGACCGAGCTGCAGATTTTCATCAGCGGATTGGTCTTGAAGCCGCGATCTGCGAACCACTCGATCATGCCCGACTGGGTCTGCGCCGGCATCTCGCTCATCTCGCCCCAGCTGTAGGCAAAGAAGCCGAGCGGCCGCGAGGCGGTGATGGCGGGGTCGAGCTGGCGCAGCGAGCCCGCGGCCGAGTTGCGGGGATTGGCGAAGATTTGCCGTCCCGCCGCCTTCTGCCGCTCGTTGAGGGCGAGAAAGGCGGACTTCGTCATGTACACCTCTCCCCGCACCTCGCAGCGCTCCGGTACGCGCCGGCCGACGAGCCGCTGCGGGATATCCGCGAGCGTCTTTACGTTGGGGGTCACGTCCTCGCCTTCGCTGCCGTCGCCACGGGTGGCGCCGCGCACCAGGCGCCCAGCTTCGTAGGTCAGGGAACAGGACAACCCGTCGATCTTCGGCTCGGCCGTGAACGCGATCCTTTCGTCCTGCGGCAGGCGAAGGAAGCGGCGCACCCGGTCGACGAATTCGACGACCTCCTCGTCGGACAGCGCGTTGCCGAGCGAGAGCATCGGCACGGCATGGCGCACCTTGGCGAATTTCTGCGAAGGCTGGGCGCCGATGCGGCGTGAGGGCGAGTCGGGGCGTACCAGACCCGGAAAGCGGGCCTCGATCTCCTCGTTGCGCCGGCGCAACGCGTCATAGGCCGCATCCGATACCGTGGGCGCGTCCTCCTGATAATAGCGCTCGTCATGGGCGGCGATCTCGGCCGCAAGCCGTTCGAGCTCGGCCTCCGCTTGCGCCGGGGTAAGCTTTTCAACTGCAATTCTGCTGGCGTCAGTCATGCTCTCGTCGTTGCAGGGCGCACCGTTGATCTCGCGTTTGCCGGAAAACGCCGGGCCGGGCGCCTCGTCTCGGGGATCAGCAATGATTTGGACCACCGCGCCCAGGAGCACAAGACGCAGCACGCCATCCGAGGCGGCCCAAGCGTGCATTGGCCGGCAGGCGCAGCCTTGCCCCGCTCGCGCGCCGGCGCCACCCCGGCCCGATCAGCGGCCCATCGCCAGAGGCGCGGCTGCCGCCAGCGCGTTGTGCCCCGCACCGACGATGACGGCGTCGAACTCCATGCGGCTATCCCGCTGCCTTGATCAGGCGTTCGGCGGCGGCGCGCGCCTCTGCGGTGATCTCGGCGCCGGCGAGCATGCGCGCGATTTCCTCGCGGCGCTTGTCGGCGGCGACCTCGGCGACACGAGTGGCCACCCGCTTGCCCTTGTCGAGCGCGCTCTTGCTGATGAGATAATGTCGATCGGCGCGCGCGGCCACCTGCGGCGCATGCGTCACCGCGATCACCTGCGCCCGGCAGGCGAGTCGCGCCAACCGTTGCCCGATGGCATCGGCGACCGCGCCGCCGACGCCGGTGTCGACCTCGTCGAAGACCAGCGTCGGCGCCGATCCGCGGTCGGCCAGCACGACCTTGAGCGCCAGCAGGAAACGCGCGAGCTCTCCGCCGGAGGCGACCTTCATCAGCGGGCCCGGACGGGTGCCCGGATTCGTCTCTACCCAGAACTCGACGCGGTCGATGCCGTGCGGCCCTCCCGCATCGGTCGCAATCTCGGTGATAAATCGTGCGCGCTCGAGCTTGAGCGGCTTGAGCTCGCTGTTGACCGCGCGGTCGAGATTGACGGCTGCCCCGGCGCGCTGCCGGGACAGCGCCTCTGCCGCCTCGCGGTAACGCGCATCGGCCGCGCGCGCGGCGGCTTCGAGCGCGGCGAGGCGCTCGGCGCCGGCATCGATCAGGCCGAGATCGGCGGCGTAGCGGGCGGCGAGCGCGTCGAGCCCGTCGACCGGTACGTTGTACTTGCGCCCCGCCGCGCGCAGCGCGAACAGGCGTTCCTCGATTTTCTCGAGCTCGCGCGGGTCGTGGTCGGCCGCCCGCAGCGCCGCGTCCAGATGCCCGCGCGCGTCATCGAGCCCGGCGAGCGCCGCATCGAGCGCCTTGACCGCCGGCTCGATCAGCGCCGGGGCCTGCGCCGCGCGCCGCTCCAGCCGGCGCAACGCGCCCGACAGCGCCGGCACGGGCGAGTGCGTGCCCGCCAGCTCCTCGTGGACGTCGCGCAGGTCGGCGGCGACCTTCTCGGCCTGCATCATGACGGCACGTTTCTCCGCGAGCGTGGCCTCCTCCGACGGCGCCGGGGCGAGCCGCCCCAGTTCCTCGACCGCGTGACGGAGAAAATCGGCCTCGCGCCGCGCCCGCTCGACCGCCGCGCGGTGGGTTGCGACCTCGCCTTCGGCGGCGCGCCGCGCCTCCCACAGCCGCCCGATCTCGGCGGCCTGCTCCTCGAGGCCGCCGAAGGCATCGAGCAGACGGCGGTGGGTCGCCGTATCCACCAGGGCGCGCTCGTCGTGCTGGCCGTGAATCTCGACCAGGGCCGCGCCCACTGCCTTCAGGGTCTGCGCGCTCACCGGCTGGTCGTTGACGAAGGCGCGAGTGCGGCCGTCGGCGAATTGCACGCGGCGCAGGATCAACTCATCCTCGACCGGGATGTCGTTGGCGGCCATCAGCGTGCGTGCCGCATGCGCGGCGGGCAGCTCGAAGGCCGCGGTCACCTGCCCTTGCGCGGCGCCCTGGCGCACCAGCGCGACATCGCCGCGCGCACCCAGCGCCAGCCCGAAGGCGTCGAGCAGGATGGACTTGCCGGCGCCGGTCTCGCCGGTGAGCACCGACAGGCCGCTGGCCAAATCGATATCCAAGCGGTCGATCAGAACGATGTCGCGAATTGAAAGGCGGGCCAACATGCGCGGCTCCTCGTGCAGGCCGCCGCGCCCGGACCTGGCGTCGACGCCTCACAGATTCGCCATCATCGAAGACGTCGGTGACCGGGACAAGTCCGGCCGTCATGTGCGGCGGTGATCGTATGCCTAGCCGAGGCCGAATTTCTTGAACGCCTGGCTGATCCAGGAGCCCTTGTTCTCGCTCGGCTCCACGCCACGCGACTGCATCAAGGCATAGGCGTCCTTGTACCAGC
Organism: uncultured Alphaproteobacteria bacterium; assembly: GCA_963758945.1. Lineage (GTDB taxonomy): Bacteria > Pseudomonadota > Alphaproteobacteria > Rhizobiales > Xanthobacteraceae > VAZQ01. The sequence goes on from CAVWXY010000011.1 coordinate 465,889, forward strand.
GGCTGTCGGGGAAATTGTGGCCGAGCACGGCGGCCGAGGTCTGCGCCTCTTCGACGATTCCGAGCGCCATATAGGCTTCGGTGAGCCGGAGCAGGGCTTCCTCGACGTGGCGCGTGCGCTGATAGCGGGTCACCACGACCTTGAAGCGATTGATGGCGCCGGTGAAGTTGCGGCTGTTCAACAATTGTCGCCCGATATCCATCTCCTTGCCGGCCAGTTGGTCGCGCGCAATCTCGATCTTGCGCTTGGCGGCGATGGCGTATTCGGTGTCGGGATATTTGCGCGCGACCTCTTCGAGGTTTTGTACCGCTTTTTCGGTGCGTTCCTGGTCGCGCGATATTTCCGGGATCTGATCGAAATAGGACGAGCCGATCAGGAACTGCGCATAGGCCGCATCCGGGCTTCCGGGATGCAGGGTGACGTAGCGACGCGCGGAGTTGATGCAGTCGTCGTAGGCGCCGGCCTCGTAATAGGCGAAAGCCGCCATGATCAGAGATTTGCGCGCCCAATCCGAATAGGGGTGCTGGCGGTCGACCTCTTCGAACTTTTTCGCCGCGGTCTTCGGGTCCTTCTTGTCGTTGAGAAGATAGAGGCCTTCGTTATAGAGCTTGTCCGCCGGCTCGTCGGGAACGACGACATCCTTGTCGAACAAGCTGCAGGCCCCGAGCGAAAGCGCCACGAGGGCGGGCACTGCAAGCCGCGCGAGCACGCGCGCGCCGCTGCCAAGGCTGATCGCGACCGAACGCCAGTCCATGATCGGATGAGTCCCCCCTCCCCCGAAGCGACGGTTCAACCGGGCGGCCGAGCGCCTTAGTCCCCTCGCCTGACGCCAATCCCCTCTAACCAAGGGAATAGGCCGACATTCTGCCCGGAATGTGGCAGATCGGATCGCCCGGGAGGCTCGGCTGGACGAGGCTCGGCAGGACTAGGAGACGTCGGGCCCGAATGCCGGCGCCAGGCGCCCGGTCACCTCGGCATGGCCGCGATGGGCCCGCAGCGTCTCCCCTTCAACCCAGGTCCAGGCGCTCGCGTCCGACATCAGCGCGCAGAGCACCGCATGGTTGAGCTTGTGGCCGCCGCGCACCGAGCGATAGGTGGCGAGCAAGGGCCCGCCGGCCAGCGCGAGGTCGCCGACGGCGTCCAACACCTTGTGGCGGACGAATTCGTCGGGGAAGCGCACCCCCTCCGGATTGAGGATGCGGTTGTCGCTGACCACTAGCGTGTTTTCGAGCGAGGCGCCGAGCGCGTAGCCCGAGTTCCACAAGGTGGTCACGTCGCGCATGAAACCAAAGGTACGAGCGCGCGCAAGTTCGCGGCGGAACGTATCCGGTTTCACGTCGATCGCCAGCGATTGCCGTCCGATCAGCGCGTGATCGAACTCGACCTCGGCCTCGATGCGGAAGCCGCGCGCATTAGGTCGCAGCTCGCCGAACGCATCGCCCAGCGCGACCCGCACCGGCTTGAGGACTTTGATATGGCGCCGCGGCTGATGCAGCGTGGCGACGCCGACGGCGTCGATCGCCGCCACGAACGGCGCCGCGCTGCCGTCCATGATCGGCGCTTCCGGACCGTCAATTTCCACCAGGGCATTGTCGACGCCGAGACCGGCAAGCGCCGCCAGGATGTGCTCGGCGGTCGACACGAGCGGTCCGGACGCATCGCCCAGCACGGTGGCGAATTCGGTAGCCGTGACCGCGCCCATGTCGGCGGCGATCTCACGATCCTGCCGCCCTTCGATGCGCGTGCGGATGAAACGCAACCCGCTGTCAGCATCCGCCGGATGCAGCACAAGGGTCACCGGTAATCCGGAATGGATGCCCACACCAAACAATGCGGTGCGGTCGCGAAGCGTCGTCTGCCTAGCGGCTTTCATACTCCCGTCCCGAACACTCCCAGCCGCGCGTCAGTGGGACGCGGTGAGTCAGACGGGCGACATCGCTCGCATTCCTGCCATCGGTAAAGCTGTACATACCCGCGGGCAAGTTCGGCCGCGCTGTCCCCCGACAAAAACCCCTTTGACGTTGGAAGCTTACCGGCGGTCGAGCGTAACGCCAACTCACGCTTTTTTACCAACTGTTACCACCAAGCGGCCGCAGTTGCGCTTTCTGCCGGGTGCGACTCGCGGGCCCGAAGGTATTGCCGTCGTTTTCGGCAGCAGCGGTTCGCGGCCAGCGTCCGACGACCGCAATTCTCAAAATTATCATTCTCGTCCAATGACTCAGGCAGGAGACCGGGGGGCGCCCGCCGGGCTTGCTTTCGCGGTCCCGGCGCGCCGGGACCGCGAATCGCGGGGATCGTCAATTTGCCTGCCGGCGCAGGAAAGCAGGGATCTCGAGCTGGTCCTCTTCGATGGAATTGTGCACAGGCGCTTGGCGGCCGAGAGGATCGAGCCCCTGGTGCGCCGGACGCCTGGCGTACTCCGATACCGCATCGGGGCTGCGGGGCATTGCCGGCGGCGGCGCGCTCGGACGCGGCGGCGCGGCCCGCTCGCTCGGCCGATCGGCCGGACGCGGGGGCGGCGCCGAACGGACCGGGCGGACGTTCGCCTGCATCGGCTCCGGCTCTTCCTGGTCTTCGCGCCGACCCAGGCCGACCGCAGCGAGGCGCCGCAGCAGGCTCACCTTCCGCTTCTCCGGGTGATCCGGGTCCTCCTCGCCGCGCTTGGCGCGCAGTTCGGCCTGGGCGGGGCGCGGCAATTCATCGATGGCCGGCATGCGCCGCGGCCGGTTGACCGTGCGCTCCGCGGGCGGGGGAATGAAGGCGCGCGGGGCCGGCGGCGGCTCCAGCGGCGGCGCCATCTGCTCGGGGAAAAGCGACGGTTTCGGCGGAATCGGCCGGATCGTCACGTCCTCGAGGTCGGGGAGAAGCGCCGCCGCGACCGCCGCCTTGGCGGCAGCTTCGATCGCCTCCGGCGCGTGCGACGACGGCATGGCCGTGGCAGCCGCGAGCGGGCCGGCGCGCGTCTCGATGCGCTCGGGCGCGGCGCGCTGCTGCTGCTCGGCGCGTATCTGGTCGGCGCGCAGCTTCTGGGTGAGTTCCGCGATCCGGGCCTCGGGCGGCGTCGCCGGCCGCTGCAAGCCGGCATGGTCGATGCCGGTCGCCACCACCGAAACGCGGATCACCCCTTCGAGGCTTTCGTCGAAGGTCGCGCCCACGATGATGTTGGCATCCTGGTCCACCTCCTCGCGGATGCGGGTCGCCGCCTCGTCGACCTCGTACAATGTGAGGTCCTTGCCACCGGTGATCGAGATCAAGAGTTCCCTCGCCCCCTTCATGGAGGCATCGTCGATCAGCGGGTTGGAGATCGCGGCTTCGGCCGCGGAGAGCGCGCGCTTCTCGCCGGACGCCTCGCCGGTGCCCATCATCGCCTTGCCCATCTCGCGCATGACCGCGCGCACGTCGGCGAAGTCGAGATTGATGAGGCCCTCCTTCACCATCAGGTCGGTGATGCAGGCGACCCCCGAATAGAGCACCTGGTCGGCCATGGCGAAGGCGTCGGCAAACGTCGTCTTCTCGTTCGCCACTCGGAACAGGTTCTGGTTCGGAATGATGAGCAGCGTATCGACCACCTTCTGCAGCTCGGCGATGCCGGCTTCCGCGACCCGCATCCGGCGCATGCCTTCGAAGTGGAACGGCTTGGTGATCACGCCGACGGTGAGGATGCCGGCCTCTTTCGCGCAACGCGCAACCACCGGGGCGGCGCCGGTCCCGGTGCCGCCGCCCATGCCGGCGGTCACGAACACCATATGCGCGCCTTGCAGATGATCGCGGATCTCGTCGATCGCCTCCTCGGCGGCCGCGCGCCCGACCTCAGGCTGCGAGCCGGCGCCAAGGCCTTCGGTGACCGCCACGCCCATCTGGATGATGCGCTCGGCCTTGGACATGGTGAGCGCCTGGGCGTCGGTATTGGCGACGACGAAGTCGACCCCTTGCAGCCCGCTGGTGATCATGTTGTTGACGGCGTTGCCGCCGGCGCCGCCGGTCCCGAACACGGTGATCCGCGGCTTGAGCTCGCGGACATCGGGAATCTTCAGATTGATGCTCATGTTTGCCTCTTCATACGCGGAAATCACCGCCGGGTCGGGCCGTCCGCCACTGCCCGCTGGGCCTGTCGTATCGAGTTGTCAGAAGCTCTCGCGAAGCCATTGTCCGACCCGTGCGATATAGCCGCCTCCTGTCGCCGACTGCCGCGTTCGTCGCGGTTCAAAATGCTCGAGATGTGCCGCCTGCGGGTAGACCAGCAGCCCGGTTGCGACGGCGAATGCCGGTCCCTTCGCTTCCTCGGGCAATCCCGAAACGCCGACCGGCCGACCGACCCGCACCGGGCGGCCGAAAACTTGCGCGGCGAGGTCGGGAAGCCCGGTGAGCTGGCTCGCTCCCCCGGTCAGCACGACGCGCCCGCGCGGCTCGGCCCGGAACGGCGACGCCGCCAGACGATCGCGCACCATTTCGAGGATTTCCTCGACCCGGGGCTTGATGATTCTCGCGACCTTGGCCCGCGAAACGAAATGCGGCGCCTCGCGTTCGTCGTTGTCGACCGGGGGCACGGCGATCATATCGCGCTCGTCGGAAGCCCCCGTGAGCACGCTGCCGTAAAGCGTCTTGATGCGCTCGGCGTCGGCGATGCGGGCGTTGAGGCCGCGGGCGAGGTCCATGGTCACATGCCCGCCGCCGAGCGCGAAACCGTCGGCATGCACGAAACGGCCGCCGGAAAAGACCGCGATGGTCGTAGTGCCGGCACCGATATCGATCAGCGCGGCGCCGAGATCGGCTTCGTCATCGGCCAGCGCCGAGAGCGCGGCCACGTAAGGGCTCGTCACCATCGCCTCGACATTGAGGTGGCAACGCTCGATAGCGAGCATCAGATTGCGCGCAGCCGAGACGTCGGCGGTCACCACATGCATGTCGATGCCGAACTGGCGCGCGAGCATGCCGCGCGGATCGCGGATGCCGCCGGTGCGGTCGAGCACGTAGCCGATCGGCAGGGAGTGCAGGCAGGCGCGGCCCGGTTGCGCCGAATGGCGGCTGCCGGCAGCGAGCACGCGGGCGATGTCGCGCTCGCCGATGGCCGAGCCGGCGATCTCGATCGACGCGGAGATGAGCTCGCTCGTCGGACGGCCGGCCGAGACCGAGACGATGACCGACTCGAGCTGCATCCTGGCCGTGCGTTCCGCGAGATCGGCGCACTGCCGCACCGCGACTTCCGCCTCCGCGAGATCGATCACGGTGCCGGCTTTCATGCCGCGGGCGACCGTATGGCCGAATCCCAACACGTCGACGGAATGGCTGCGCAGGCGCCGCGCGTCCTGCGGCAGACGCGGCTTGAGGCGGCCGATCATGCACGCGATCTTGCTGGTGCCCACGTCGAGCGCCGCGACCAGCACCGAACGATTCGGCGGCAGCGGCTTCATCTTCGGGGTGAGGCCGAACGGGAAGGCGCTCATGCGCTGCCGCCCTTCTTCTTCAGCTTCTCCTTGGCGGCATCGATGCGAGCCTGCGCCGCGGGATCAGACAGACGCACGGTCACGCGATCGGGCAGCCTGAGATCGATCGCGAGGATATCGCGCGTGATCAGTTTCTTCTTGCGGTCGAGCACGACCAGCCGTTCGAGCGCGGGTGCGACGTCGGATTCGGGCAGCCGCACGTCGATGCCGTTCTTGAGCCGCAGGTTCCAGCGTCGTTCGCCCACCAGCACCGACGCGCGAACAAAATCACGCATCGCCGGATGGCGATCGAGCAGGGCGAGAAACTCCTTCGCCCGCGTCTCAGCCCCGCGACCGACGACAAGCGGCAGGCGGACGAGGTGAGGCGCCGCATAGGGCTCCAGCACCGTGCCGTCGTCGGCGATGACGGAAACTTCCCCGTCCTTCTGCCAGAGCGCGAAGGCCTCGCGTTCCTTGATGCCGACCTGCAGCTCGCCGGGATAGAGCTTGAGCACGCTGGCGTCGGCGATCCACGGATTGGTCTTGAGGCGCTCGCGCGCCTGCTCAACGTCGAGAAACAGCAGCGAGGTGGTGCCGGTGACACCGGCGGTGGCGAGAACTTGCTCGCGGGTGACGTGATGATTGCCGGCGAGCACGACCGACACGATGCGGAAACCGGCGGCATTGGCGCCCGCGTCGCGCGCATCCCGCACGGCCGCGAGGATGCTGGCAACGTGATCGCCCTTGACGATGCCATAGGAGAGGCTCGCAAGGATCACCAGCGCCGCGGCGGCGGCACCCACGCCGCGCGGCCACCGCACGTTGATCAGCCACGACCAGTGGTTCATGATCTGGGTGAAGCGGGACCTCGCCCTCATCGCTTCGCTATCCCGTCCCGGCGCGGAGGGCACGCCCGCCTGATCGGCGGGCTGCGGCCGCCATCACCTATCCTCCTCAGCGGTTGAGCGAGGCATCCTCGACCATCCATTGCACAAGCTCGTCGAACGCGATGCCCACATACGCCGCTAGCTCGGGCACGAGCGACGTTTCGGTCATTCCGGGCTGCGTATTGACTTCCAGACACACAAGTCCCCCCGTGCCCTCGACGCGGTCGTCGTAGCGGAAATCCGCGCGGCTCACGCCCCGGCAACCCAGCGCGCGATGCGCCGCCAACGCTAGTCTTCGGACCTCTTGGTAAACAAACGGTGAAATCGGCGCCGGCAACAGATGTTTAGAGCCTCCGGGAGCGTATTTTGCCTCGTAATCGTAAAATCTTACCATCGGCACGATCTCGATCACGCCGAGCGCCTCCTCGCCCATGACGGCGCAAGTCAATTCCTTGCCGGCAATATACTTCTCGACGATGACCCGCTCGCCATAGGGCCAGTCCCCGCGGTTGAGCTCCTGCGGCGGATGGGCGTGATCCTCGCGCACGATGAAGACGCCTACGCTCGAGCCCTCGGCGATCGGCTTGATCACGTAGGGCGGCGGCAGCACGTGGCCTTTGGCCGCCTCCAGTCGCGGCAGCACCAAGCCTTCGGGCACCGGCACGGCGGCGGCCCGAAACAACACCTTGGCGATGTCCTTCTGCATCGCCACCGCCGACGCCATCACTCCCGAATGGCTGTAGGGGACGGCGAGGATTTCGAGGATGCCTTGCAGCGTGCCGTCTTCGCCCGGCCGCCCGTGCAACACGTTGAGCGCGACGTCGGGCTTCACCGTGGTCAGCACCGTGGCGATGTCGCGCCCGACGTCGATACGGGTGACGCGATAGCCGCGCCGCACCAGCGCCTCGGCGCAGGCCCTGCCGGAGCGCAGCGACACCTCGCGCTCGGCCGACCAGCCTCCCATCAGAACGGCGACGTGCTTGCTCATCGCTTCCCGTCCTCGACCGCTGCTGATTCGCCCGCAGCGCAATAAAATCGAGATCGGCCGCGGCGTCGAGAGCGGCTCGCGCCGACGACGGCGCTACGCCACGCCGATCCGCTTGATCTCCCATTCGAGCTCGACGCCGGAGTTCTCGCGCACGCGCGCGCGCACGGTCTCGCCCAGCGTCTCGATGTCGGTCGCGCTGGCGCGGCCGAGATTGATCAGGAAATTGCAGTGCATCTCCGAGACCTGCGCGTCCCCGACCTTGAGGCCGCGACAGCCTGCGGCGTCGATCAGCTGCCACGCCTTCTGTCCGGGCGGGTTCTTGAAGGTCGAGCCGCCGGTGCGGCTCTTGATCGGCTGCGTCGCCTCGCGCAATTCCGTGATTTTTTCCATCTCCGTCGCGATCGCGGCCGGATCGCCGGGCGCGCCCTGGAACAGCGCCTGCGTGAAGATGATGTCGTCGGGTGCGCCGCAATGGCGATAGCTGTAACGCATGTCGGTGTTGCTCAAGACATGCACGCGGCCTCGCCGGTCGACGCCGCGCGCCTCGATCAGCGCGTCTTTGGTTTCGCGGCCATAGGCGCCACCGTTCATGCGCAACGCCCCGCCGACCGCGCCCGGGATGCCGCGGAAGAAGGCGAGCCCGGCGATCGCCGCCTCCTGCGCCGCGCGGCTGACCTTCACGTCCGGTACCGCGGCGCCGGCGCGGATGCGGGTGCCGTCCTCGACCTTCGCCTCGCCGAAGCCGCGCCCGAGACGGATGACGACGCCCGGCACGCCGCCCTCGCGCACGATCAGGTTGGAGCCCAGCCCGATGACGGTGACGGGAATATCGGGCGGCAGCCCTCCGAGGAGATAGGCGAGGTCAGCCTCGTCCTCCGGCACGAACAGAACCTGCGCCGGCCCACCGACGCGAAACCAGGTCAGCTCCGCCAGCGGCTGGTTTGCCATCAGCCGCCCGCGCAAGCTGGGCAGCCGCGCTTTCAGGTCGGCAGCGAGATCCGGAAAGGTCATGACGACGCGCGCACGGAGCCCGCCACTGCTCCTCTCACGCCACCGCTCCGAGCGCGGCGAGTTCGCGCGGCAAGGCATAGGCCCATTGCGTGATATTGCCGGCGCCGAGGCACACCACGATGTCGCCCGGCCGCGCCAGCCGCTTGACCATGCGCGCCAGATCCTGCGCGCCGTCGAGCGGGATGACCTGACGATGCCCGTGCGCGCGCAAGCCCTGCACCAAAGAATCACGGTCGGCACCCGGGATCGGCGCCTCGCCCGCCGGATAGACATGCGCAACGATGACCGTATCGGCGTCGTTGAAGCAGGTCGAGAACTGCTCGAACAGCGAGGCCAGCCGCGTATAGCGGTGCGGCTGGACGACGGCGATCACCTGCCCCGTGCTGGACTCGCGCGCGGCGCGCAGCACGGCGGCGATTTCGACGGGATGGTGGCCGTAATCGTCGATGATGGGGACCCCGTTCCACTCGCCGGTGCGGGTGAAGCGACGCCGCACGCCGCCGAAATTCCCCAGCGCCTTGCGGATCATATCGTCGGAAATACCGAGCTCGCGCGCGACCGCGACCGCCGCCGTGGCGTTGAGCGCGTTGTGCCGGCCGGGCATCGGCAGCGTCAGGCCGTCGATCTCGTGCACCAGCTCGCCGGCGCGGTCGCGGAACACGATCGAAAAGCGCGAACGTCCATCGGCATGGTCGAGATCGACGAGCCGCACGTCGGCCTGCGGGTTCTCGCCGTAGGTGATCACGCGGCGGTCGGTGATCTGGCCGACCAGGAGCTGCACCACCGGATGGTCCGTGCACATCACGGCGAAGCCGTAGAACGGCACGTTCTCCACGAAAGCGCGAAAAGCCTCCTGCACCGCCTCGAAGGTCTTGAAATGATCGAGATGCTCGGGGTCCACATTGGTGACGATGGCGACGTCGGCCGGCAGTTTGAGAAAGGTGCCGTCGAACTCGTCGGCCTCCACCACCATCCAGTCGCCGGCACCGAGCCGCGCATTGGTGCCGTAGGCGTTGATGATGCCGCCGTTGATGACGGTGGGGTCGAAGCCGCCGGCATCGACCAGCGCAGCGACCAGCGACGTGGTCGTGGTCTTGCCGTGGGTTCCCCCAATCGCAACGCAGCGCTTGAGCCGCATCAGCTCGGCCAGCATTTCGGCGCGGCGCACGACCGGCAGGCGCTTGGCACGCGCGGCCATGAGCTCGGGATTGTCACGCTTGATCGCGGTCGATACCACCACCACTTCGGCGTCGCCGAGCGCGCCGGCGGTATGACCGATGGAAATGCTGGCGCCCTTGTCGCGCAGGCGCTTGACGTTGGCGCTGTCGGATGCGTCCGTGCCCTGCACGGTATAGCCGAGATTGATCAGCACCTCGGCGATTCCGCTCATGCCGATGCCGCCGATGCCGACGAAGTGGATCGGACCGATGTCGCGCGGCAGTTTCATCGCGAATCCCTCCGGATCGTGTCGACCACCAGATCGGCCAGCCGCTCGGCGGCATCGACGGCGCCCTGCGAGCGGGCGGCGACGGCCATTGCTACGAGCTTTTGCGGCGCGCTGGCAAGCGCGCTGATCTCGGCCGCCAGCCGGTCGGCGGTGAAATCGTCTTGCGGGAGCCGCATCGCCCCGCCCGCCTTCGCCAGCACGGCAGCATTGGCGGATTGATCCTGGTCGAGCGCGTGTGGCAGCGGCACCAGGATGGCGGGGCGTCCGATGGCCGCGAGCTCCGCCACGGTCGAGGCCCCCGAGCGCGCGACGACGAGATGGCTCGCCGCGATGCGCGCGGGAAGATCAGCGAAGAACGGCGCGACTTCGGCCGCGACCTGCGCCCGCGCATAACCGGCCTTCACCCGGGGGAGATCCTCCTCGCGTGCCTGCTGCACGACCGACAGGCGCGCTTGCAGATGAGGCTCGATCCTTTCCACCGCGACCGGCACGATGTCGGCCATGATGCGCGCGCCTTGGCTGCCGCCGAACACGACGAGGCGCAGCGGGCCCGCCGGCTCCGGGGCGGCGTAAGGCATCGCCGCCGCCGCGACCACCGCCGGCCGCACCGGATTGCCGGTGCGCGTCGCCTTGGCAGCGAGCTTCGGCGCGCCCGCAAGCGCGCCGGGAAAGCCGGTGGCGATGGCTTTGACGCGAGACGCGAGAAGTCGATTGGCCCTTCCCATCACGGCGTTCTGCTCGTGGATCACGGTCGGAATCTTGCGCATCGTCGCCGCCAGAACCGGCGGGACGGTGGGATAGCCGCCGAAGCCCACGACCGCGGCCGGCCGGATGCGGCCGAGCAGGCGCAGCGCCTGCACGGTGCCGAGGCCGAGCATGGCCGCCGTGCGCGCCAGCGCCAAGGGGTCGCGGCCGCGCAAGGTGGCGCTGGCTATTAGGTGGACGTGGCGCGCGGGAAACGCCTTGCCGTACCGTTCGGCGCGCTCGTCGGTCGCAAGATCGACCGCGATGCCGCGCCTGCCCAGCGCGTCGGCCAGCGCCTCGGCGGGGAACAGGTGCCCGCCCGTCCCGCCGGCGGCGAGGAGCACGAGCGTTGCACCGTTCGTTGTACCGTTCTGCATGCGTCTCTCGGGCCTCGGCACCCGCTTCGCGATCCGTCCAACGCGCGCAAGGGGATCAAGCCGGGTTTGCGGCCGGCGCCAATTCTCCTTGGCCTGCGAGCAGCTCGGCGCGCGGACGCTCGCGCGTCAAGGCGAGCAGCATCCCCATGCCGTAGGCGAGCGAGATCATCGACGAGCCACCGTAGGAAATGAATGGCAGCGTCATGCCCTTGGCCGGCATCAGATGCAAGTTCACCGCCATGTTGATGGCGGATTGCAGGCCGAACAGGATCGCCAGGCCGGCCACCCCGAAGCGGACGAACGGGTCCTCGCTGCGCATGGCGTGGCGCAGGCTGCGCAGCACGATGAAGCAGAACACGGCGACCAACAGGAGGCAGAGCACGATGCCGAACTCCTCCGCTGCGACGGCGAACACGAAGTCGGTATGGCTCTCGGGCAGGATGCGCTTGACGGTGCCCTCGCCGGGGCCGCGTCCGAACCAGCCGCCGCGCTGGAAGGATTCGATCGCCTGGTCGATGTTGAAGGTGTCGCCGGACGACGGATCGCGGAACCGCTCGATGCGCCGCGCCACGTGCGGGATCAGCATGTAGGCGGTCGCCAGCCCGACCACCGCGGCGCCGCCGAGTCCAGCGACCCAGACGAGGCGCATGCCGGCGAGGAAGAACAGCGCGCTCCAGACCAGCGCGACCAGCATGGTCTGCCCGAAATCCGGTTGCAGCACGAGGCCGGTCACCGCGACCAGCAGCAGCGCGAGCGCGAACGTGTTGGCCGGCATTTCCGGCCGGCGCGCGGATTCCCCGAACAGCCACGCGATCAGGATCACGAAGGCGGGCTTGAGAAATTCCGAAGGCTGGATGTTGACGCCGGCGAGGACGATCCAACGTCGCGCGCCCTTGACCTCGGCGCCGAAATGCAGCGTGGCGGCGACCAGGAGCAGGCTCACCACGAAGACGATGAGCGCCAGCCGGCGGATATAGCGCGGCGGCAGGAACGAGGTCGCGAGCAGCACCGCCAGGGTCGGAACCAGATAGAGCACGTGGCGGCCGACGAAATAGAACGGTTCGAGCCCGAGCCGGGAGGCCACCGGCGGGCTCGCGGCGAGCGATAGCACGATGCCGCCGAGCATGAGCGCGAGCAGCGCCGCCAGCAGCAGGCGGTCGATCGTCCACCACCAGGCGGCAAAGGGCGTGCGTTCGAGACGCGAGACCATCGAGATTCCCCCCGATATGGACGCCGGGCGATCAGTCGTGCCTGTCGTTGGTTGACGGAGGATTAACGCCGGCATGCGCACCGGTGGAAGCAGACGCCGAAAAACCGCCGAGCCGCCGCTATGCGACAATTCCCCTTAGCGTCCGTCGGTGAAGATACAGCTCCACCGCCCGCCCTTCCCGAAATCTTCGATCTTGGTGTCGATCGTGCATTTGATGGACTTCGCAAAGATAGCGCAGTACCCCATGCCGCAGTCGGTGAAGGCAACCCCGCCGCCCCCCTCGACCTTGTGCAACAGATCGGTCATGGCGCGAGCCTCGCCGAAGATCCGACCCGCGGTCGTGTCTCGCTTGTTCTGCGAATTGATACGGCATTTCAGGGTCGGTAGCCCGGCCCGCGGGTTGGAGGCATCAAGCGCCCCGTTCAAATTTTGATCGCAGTGGAAGTTCTTCACTTCCAGAACGAACACGCCGCCGCTGCTGTTGTGCAGCCGAACCCCGGCATCGAGGAGGAGCGCGGTGGTGGCGCCGGCGACCCCGGCGAGGGCCGCCGAATTGTCGGGCACCGTGACGGACGCGCAAAAGGCTGCCGACGTGGCGGCCAGGAAGCCGATCGAACCGGCGAGCGTCGCCTTCATGAACATTTGTTTTTTGACATCGATGTCAGGTTACGCCCGGCACCCCCCGGACCAGCTCCCGGAACTTGTCGCCGCGGACCTCGAAATTGCGGTACTGGTCGAAGGAGGCGCAGGCCGGCGACAGCAGCACCACCGGCTCTTCGATGCCGGACGCCTCGGCGTCGCGGGCGGCGAGCTCGGTCGCCCGCTCGAGCGTGCCGACGATCTCGTGCGGCACTTGCGCGCCGAACTCGGCGGCAAAGCCGGGCGCTGCTTCGCCGATCAGGTAGGCCTTGCGGATACGCGGGAAGAAGCCCGCAAGCGAGGCGATACCGCCGGTCTTCGGCCTGCCGCCCGCGATCCAGAAGATGTCGGAGAAACACGCCAGCGCCTGCGCGGCGGAGTCGGCGTTCGTCGCCTTCGAGTCGTTGACGAACAGCACGCGGCCCTTGCGGCCGACCTCTTCCATCCGGTGGGCAAGGCCGGGAAACGACACCAGGCCTTGCTGGATGGCCGCGGGCGTGAGCCCGAGCGCGAGCGCCGCGCCGGCGGCGCAGGCGGCGTTCTGCGCATTGTGCACGCCGCGCAGCGAGCCGATGCCGGCGATCTCGGCGAGCGCGTGCGCGCGGCCGTCCGCCTGCATGATCCTTCCGCCCTCGGCATAGAGCCCGTGGCGCAGCGGCCGCCGCACCGACACCCGCAGCACGCGCCTGCCGGCATGCTCGATGCGGTCGGCCGCGGCCGCGCACCATTCGTCGTCGATGCCGATGACCGCGGTTCCCTCCGGCGGCACGCCCGCGACCAGCCGCTCCTTGACGGCGGCGTAGTGGGCGAGCGTCCCATGACGCTCGAGGTGGTCCTCGCTGATGTTGAGCAGAATCCCGACCGAAGGATCGAGCGTCGGCGCCAGATCGATCTGGTAGGAGGAGCATTCGATCACGTGCGCGCGGCCGTCCTCCGGCGGCGCCAGCGACAGGATCGCGGTGCCGATATTGCCGCCGAGCTCGACCTCGTGACCGGCCGAACGCAAGAGATGCGCGATCAGCGCCGTGGTGGTCGACTTACCGTTGGTGCCGGTGATGGCGACGAACGGCGCCTGCGGCGCGCGCGCGCGCCGCTCGCGGCAGAACAGCTCGATGTCGCCGATGACCTCGACTCCGGCGGCTTGCGCCAGCCCCGCCGTCCAGTGCGGAACGGGATGGGTCAGCGGCACGCCGGGCGCGAGCACCAGCGCCGCGATCCTCGACCAGTCGACGTCGCGCAGGTCCGCGGTGGGTATGCCGGCGCTCGTTGCCTTGGCGACGACATCGGCATCATCGTCCCAGCCGATGACGTCGGCGCCGCCCGCAAGCAGCGCGCTCGCGCTCGCAAGCCCCGACCCGCCCAGGCCGAAGATCGCCACCTTGTTCCCGGCGAACGCGGTGATGGGGATCATGCGGCACCGCTTGGCGCCGAGGAGCCGGATGGTGGGCGGAGCCGCAAGTCCATACGCGGCGTGCCCATGCGATGGGCGGCCCAGCACGCGGGGCGCCAAGCGCGCCGTTCCCGTGGCACTTGCGTACCCGCCAGCACGAAGGTCACCGCAGCTTGAGCGTGGAAAGCCCCGCCAGCGCCAGCACGACCGAGACGATCCAGAAACGGATCACGATCTGCGGCTCGGTCCAGCCGAGCTGCTCGAAATGATGGTGGATCGGGGCCATCCGGAACACGCGCTTTCCGGTGAGCTTGAAGGAGAGCACCTGCACGATCACCGACACTGCCTCGAGCACGAACAGTCCGCCGACCACGGCCAGCACGATCTCGTGCTTGGTGGCGACCGCGATCGTCCCGATCATGCCGCCGAGCGCGAGCGAGCCGGTATCGCCCATGAAGATCGAGGCGGGCGGCGCGTTGAACCAGAGAAAGCCCAGTCCGGCGCCGATCACCGCGCCGCACAGCACCGCGAGCTCGCCGGTGCCCGCGACGTAGTGGATATTGAGATAGTCGGCGAAGAACGAGTTGCCGGAGAGATAGGAGATGAAGCCGAAGCTCAGCGCGACGATGATCACCGGCACCGTGGCGAGCCCGTCGAGGCCATCGGTCAGGTTCACCGCGTTGCCGGCGCCGACGATGATGAAGGCGCCAAACACGAGAAAGAACCAGCCGAGCGGCAGCACCAGCTCCTTGAAGAACGGAAAGGTGAGCGAGGAGGCGAACGGCTGGCGGCCGAGCGAGACGATGAAATAGCACGCCGCAGCCGCGATCGCCGCCTCGACGAGAAGGCGCAACTTGCCGGAGACGCCGGCATGGGTCTGCTTGGTCACCTTCAGGTAGTCGTCGTAGAAGCCGATCGCGCCGAAGCTCAGCGTCACTCCGAGCACGATCCAGACGTAGCGGTTGCCCAGATTGGCCCACAGCAGCGTCGAAACGAGGATGCCGAACAGGATCATCAGCCCGCCCATGGTGGGCGTGCCCTTCTTGGTGACCAGGTGCGATTGCGGCCCGTCGCTGCGGATCGGCTGGCCCTTGCCCTGCTTGAGCCGGAGCTGGTCGATGATCATGGGGCCGAACAGGAACACGAACACGAGCGCGGTGATCGTCGCTCCGCCGGTGCGGAACGTGATGTAGCGCAGGACGTTGAGCGGCCCGATCGTGTCCGAGAAAGCCGAGAGCCAGTACAGCATGGGTCAGCCGTTCATGGTCGAAACCTGGCGGAGCTCAGCGCCCCGCGCCTGCCGGGGATAGCGGCTTTGCAGCGCCTTGACGATGGGCGCCATCCGCGAGCCGAGAGAGCCCTTGATCATGATGGCGTCGCCCGCCTGGATGGCCGCGAACAGCTGCGGTTCGAGCGCGGCCGAGGTCTCGGCATAGCCCCCCTGGCGGCCGGGGGGAAGGGCCTCCCACAGGGCGCGCATCAGTGGACCGCAGCAGAAGACCAGATCGACCTGTTGCGCGAGCACCGTCTCGGACAGCTCGCGATGGAGCTCCGCCCCGCGCGGCCCGAGTTCCAGCATGTCGCCCAGGACCGCGATGCGGCGACCGCGCGGAGCGACATCGGCGTGGCCGAGCAAAGCGAGCGCCGCGCGCATCGAAGCGGGATTGGCGTTGTAGCTCTCATCGATCAGCAGGACCGCGCCGCCCGGGAGGTCGAGCGTCACGCGGGCGCCGCGACCGCTCGCCGGCCGCAGCTCGGCGAGCGCGAGCGCGGCCAGCGCGAGATCGGCGCCGAGGAGAACGGCGGCCGCCAGCACCGCCAGCGAATTGAGCACGAGATGCCGCCCCGGCGCGCCGAGCTTGTAGGTGACGTCGGTTCCGAGAATTCGCGCCTGCACGGTCGAGCTCTCGGACTGCAGCGAGCATTTCATCAGCCGCGCGTCCGCGCCCGCGTGCTCGCCGAAGGAGACGATGCGCGCAATGCCGGCCTCGCGCGCGCGCCGCTCGAGGCGGGCGAATTGCGGGTTGTCGCGGTTCAGCACCGCCGCGCCGTCGCGCTCGAGCCCGCGAAAGATTTCGGCCTTGGCGTCCGCGATCGCCTCGACCGAGCCGAAGAACTCGAGATGCACCGGCTCGACCGTGGTGATGATTGCCACCTGCGGCCGCACCAGCCGCGCGAGCGGCTCGATCTCGCCGGCATGGTTCATCCCGATCTCGAACACGGCGTAGCGCGCGCTCTCGGGACAGCGCGCCAGCGACAGCGGCACGCCCCAATGGTTGTTGTAGGAGGCGAGCGAGGCATGGGTCTCGCCATTGTTGGCGAGGGTCAGCCGCAGCGCCTCCTTGGTGCTGGTCTTGCCGACGGAGCCGGTGACCGCGACGATCTTCGCACCCGCCCGCGCGCGCGCCGCCCGCGCGAGGTCGCGCAGGCCTTCGAGCACGTCGGCAACGACGAGCAGCGGGGCGTCGTCGGAAAACCGCTCGCCCTTGTCGGCGGCCACCACCGCGAGCCCGGCGCCGGCCGCGAGCGCGACCTCGACGAAGTCATGGCCGTCGCGGTTGTCGCCCTGGATGGCGAAGAATGCCTCCCCGGGCGCGAGCGTTCGCGTGTCGATCGAAATGCCCGGCACCGAGGGCGGCAATCGCGCCGCTGGCGTGGCACGCATGGCGGCGGCCATCGCCTGCACGGACCAGAGCGGCCGATCAGTCATGCCACCCTCCCGGCAAGCGCGGCGGCGACCGCCTCGTGGTCGCTGAACGGCAGCACCTGTTTGCCGATGATTTGGCCGGTTTCATGGCCCTTGCCGGCGATCAGCAGTACGTCGCCCCGCCGCAGATCCGCGATGGAGGCGCCGATCGCCTCGCGACGGTCGCCGATCTCGACGGCACCGGGCGCCGCCTGCAGGATCGCGGCGCGGATGGCGGCCGGGCTTTCACTGCGCGGATTGTCGTCGGTGACCACCACCCGGTCGGCCATCCGTGCCGCGATCGCGCCCATCATCGGACGCTTGCCTTGATCGCGGTCGCCGCCGCAACCGAACACCACGACCAGGCGCTCGCTCGCATAGGGGCGCAGCGCCTCGAGCGCCTTGGCGAGCGCATCGGGCTTGTGGGCGTAATCGACGAAGATCGGCGCGCCGGCGCGCTCGCCCACCAGCTCGAGCCTGCCCTTGGCGCCCTTGAGCTGCGCGAGCGCCGCGAAGGCGCCGGCGGGATCGCTGCCGCTGGCGATCGCCAGGCCCGCCGCCACGAGCGCATTGTCGACCTGGAACGCGCCGGGAAGCGGCAAGCGCACGTTGTACGCGCGCCCGGCATGCTCGAGCTCGAGCACTTGCGCGAAACCGTCGATGGCGATGTCGAGGAGGCGAATGCCGGCGCCGCGGCGACCGACGCTGACGAGCCGCAGCCCGCGCCGAGCCGCGGCTGCCGTCACGGCGTCGGCGTGCTCCTGGTCGGCGGCGATGACCGCCGCGCCGCCCGGCACGACCAGGTCCGTGAACAGCCTGAGTTTGGCGGCGAGGTAGGCTTCGAGCGTCGGGTGGTAGTCGAGATGGTCGCGGCTGAGATTGGTGAATCCCGCGACGGCGACGCGCACCCCGTCGAGGCGGTGCTGATCGAGGCCGTGCGAGGAGGCTTCGATGGCGAGATGGGTGACGCCTTCGGCGGCGAGCTCGGCGAGCGAGCGATGCAGCGCCACCGGATCGGGCGTGGTGAGCGAGCCGTAGGTTTCGCGCGTCGGCGAGACTAGGCCGACGGTGCCGATGCTCGCAGCCTGCTCGCCGAGCGCGGCCCAGATCTGGCGCGTAAAGGCGGCGACCGAGGTCTTCCCGCTCGTGCCGGTGACCGCCGCGATCGTCTCCGGCTGGCGCGCGAAGAATTTGGCCGCCGCGAGCGCCAACGCCCGGCGCGCATCGCCGACCTTGACGAAAGCGACGCCGTCCGGCAGCGCCGTCGGCGGCGCGCGCTCGGCCATGACGGCCGCGGCGCCGCAGGCGAGCGCCGCGGCAACGAAGCGCAAGCCGTCGTCCTTGGTGCCCGCCACCGCCACGAACAGAATCCCCGGGCTTGATGATGCGGCTGTCGGCGCTGATGCCCTTGACCTCGAGCGTGGCGAAGCGCCCGTCGACGACGGCATCCGTGGGGAGGAGATCTGCGAGCTTCATAGGTTCTCGGGATCGTCTACTCTCGCTTCGGCGCATCGTCCAGGGATGCCGCGGATCCGCTTGCCGCTATCGGGTTGCGGCGCCGTGGTGAACCGGAACGTGCCCGCGGCTCACCGCCCGCCCGCGCTCGCCAGGATGAGCTTGTCGGAGGGCGGCAGGTCGAAGCGCGGCTCGACGCCGAGCAGGGGCGCGATGCGCGCGATGACCGCGCCGCCGACGGGAACCGCGTTCCATCCCGAGGTGGTGAAGCCGTGGGTCTCGGCCGAGCCCTGCGGATCGTCGATCATGATGAGCAGGAGGTAGCGCGGCTGATCGGCCGGCAACACGGCGGTGAACGAGGTCAGCACCTTGGTCTTGGAGTAGCGGCCGCCAACCACTTTTTCGGAGGTACCGGTCTTGCCGCCGACATAGTAGCCTTTCACGTCCGCCCGCGTCGCCGTTCCCTTCTCGACGTTGAGCCGCATGAGATAGCGCATCTTCTCGCTGGTCTCGGGCTTGACCACCTGTTTCGCCAGCGCCGTCGCGTCCTCCTCGCTGCGCTTGAGGAAGGTCGGAGGAATGAGCCGCCCGCCGTTCATCAGCGCGCCGATCGCCGCTACCGCCTGCAGCGGCGCCACCGACAGCCCGTGGCCGAACGCGATCGTCACGGTGTTGAGCTCGCCCCAGCGCTTGGGTACCAGCGGCTCGGCGCTTTCCGGCAGTTCGGTGCGCAGCCGGTCGAGCTGGCCCATCTTCTTGAGGAACCGCTTGTGGTACTCGACGCCGAGGCTGAGCGCCATGCGCGCGCTGCCGATATTGGACGAATAGGTGAAGATCTCCGGTACCGTCAGCACGCGGTTCTGGGCGTGGAAGTCGTGGATCGCGAACTTGCCGTGTTGCAGCGGATGGCTGGCGTCGAAGGTGGAGCGCAGCGTGATCTTGCCGGAGTCGAGCGCCATCGCGAGCGTGAGCGCCTTGAAGGTCGAGCCCATCTCGTAGACGCCGGTGGTGAGACGATTGATGCGGGTCGGGTCGAGCGCCTCGCGCGGATTGTTGGGGTCGTAGTCCGGCACCGAGACCATGGACACGACCTCGCCGGTGCGCACGTCGGTCACGACGCCGGCCGCCGCCAGCGCCTTGAACTTGTCGCGCGCGGCGACGAGCTCGTCGCGCAGCGCATGCTGGACGCGCAGGTCGACGGCGAGCTCGACCGGCTTTTGCAGCCGGTCGCTGGCCAGCCCGGCGAGGTGCAGGTCGGCGAGCCCGCGCGTGTCGAGCCATTTCTCGATGCCGGCGATGCCCTGGTTGTCGATGTTGACGTGGCCGATGATGTGGGACACCTCGGCGCCGTTCGGATAGACCCGCTTGTTCTCGGGCAGAAAACCGACGCCCGGAATGCCGAGGCGATGGATCTGCTCGCGTTGCTTGCGGGTGATCTCGCGCTTGAGCCACACGAACCGGCGCTTGGAGGCGAGCCGCTCGCGCAGCTCGGCGGCGTCGATGTCGGGCATCACCGCGGTGAGCAGCTCGGACGCTTCGTCGACGTCGATGATCCGGTGCGGCTCCGCGAACAGCGAGGGCGTGCGCACGTCGGTCGCCAGGATTTCCCCGTTGCGATCGAGGATGTCGGGCCGCGCTGTCGCCACCGCGTCGTGCAGGACCATGCGCCGCGAATGCCCGTCGGGCAGCGCCGCGAACAGCACCAGCCGGCCGGCGATCACCGCATAGCCCAGCACGAAGACGAGAATGACGAGCCCGATCCGCGCGCGCGTCTTGGTGGCGCGATCGACGTCGCGGCCGTAGAGCAGCGTACCGACAAGGCCTCGGTGCCGGGGCTGGCGCGCGGGTGTCGGCCGGTCCGTGACGGGGGCGTTCATCGGCGTCACCTCTGGGCGGGCGGCAGACTGCCGGTCGCCGAGCGGTCGGCAATCTCCGGCTTGTCGATCAGCGTCCCGATCGGATCGGGCTCGCCTGCCGGCAACAGGTCGGGGCGGCGTTCCGGCAGATTGTCGAGCTCGTCGAATTGCCGCGCCTCGACCGGCTGCAAGGGGAGATGGCGCCGCACCAGACCCTGGATGCGCGCGGGATTGTCGAGCCTGGCCCATTCCGCGCGCAGCGCCGCGATGGCATCGTGCTCGCGCCTGATCTCCGCGTGCAGCTTGGCGACGCGTTGCGCCTGCCGCGTCGAGTTCGAACTTGATCTTGTAGACGTCGGCCGCCGCGAGCACGAGCGCGGCGATCACGCAGATGTTGAGAATGCGCATCATCGCGGTCGCCCCGATCCTCGCCGCCCGATCACCTCGGCCGGCGACGGTAACCGCGGCAACACCACGGCCGAAACGCTCGTCGCGACCGGCGCGTCGGTGCGTTCGGCCGCGCGCAGCTTGGCCGAGCGGGCGCGCGGGTTGGCGCGCATCTCCGCCTCGTCGGGCACGATCGGCCGCTTGGTCAGCAGGCGGAAGGTGGCGCGGGCCTGCGCAATTTCCGGATGATGGCGCGAGAAGCCGCCGCGCCGGCTGCGTCCGGCGAGAAAGCTCTTGGCGATGCGGTCCTCGAGCGAATGAAAGGTCACGGTCGCCAACCGGCCGCCCGGCTTGAGCAGGCGTTCGGCCGCGGCGAGCCCCGCAGCCAGCTCGTTGAGCTCGTCGTTGACGAAGATGCGCAACGCCTGGAACGTGCGGGTCGCCGGGTGGATCGCGCCCGGACGCGCGTGCACGACGCCGGCGACGATCTCGGCGAGCGCGCGCGTCGTGCGGATCGGCGCCGCTTGGCGGGCGCGGGCGATGGCGCGCGCGATGGCGCGCGCGCGGCGCTCCTCGCCCAGCGCGGCGAAGATCGCCGCCAGGTCGCGCTCGGATGCCGCGCCGACGACCTCGGCCGCGGTCGGCCCGTCGCGGCCCATGCGCATGTCGAGCGGCCCGTCGCGGCGGAAGGAAAACCCCCGCTCGGCTTCGTCGAGCTGCATCGACGAGACGCCGACATCGAACACGATGCCGTCGACCGCGGCATCGCCGAGACCGCGCACCGCCGCCTCCAGATCGGAGAACTTGCCCTCGACCAGAACGAGCCGGCCACCGGCCGCTTGCACCAGACCGGCGCCGCGCGCGATCGCGCTCGGGTCGCGGTCGATGCCGATGACGCGGCAGTCCGCCGCCGCCAGCAGCGCGCGGGCGTAACCGCCGGCGCCGAAGGTCGCGTCCACATAGACGCCGCCGGGGCGCGCGGCGAGCAGCTCGACCACGGGGCCGCCGAGCACGGGAACGTGACGAGCCAGTCCGCCAGCGACAGCCCCTTCGCTGTCGCTGCCCGTCGTCATTCCCGTGCTCCGTGCGGACCTTCCGCCGCTACCCGGGAGCCGAGTTGCCTCTTGAGCGCGCGAACCTTCTCGGTGGCCTCCGCGAGTTCCGCGCGAAAGCGTCCCGGTTCCCAGATCTGAAACTTGTGGCCAAGCCCGACAAAGGCGATCTCGTCCTTGATGCCGGCGTGGGTCTTCAGCGGCTCGGTGAGGATCGCCCGTCCCTCGCCGTCGAGCTTCAACACTTCGCTGGTGCCGTAGAGCGCGGCCGAAAACTGCTCGCGCTCCTCCGAATACGGCGAAAAGCGTGCGATCAGCGCCTCGATCTCCCGCAGCAGCGCATTGCCGCCGGCGTCGAGCGCGGGCCGGTCCAGGGTCGGATAGCAGTAGAGGCCCTCGAAACCGTCGCGCGCGAGCACCGCGCGGAACGGCGCCGGGATCGAGACGCGCCCCTTGGCGTCCAGCCGTAAGGTGTAATGGGACACGAAGCGGTCCATGACGCCCCTGCTTCACCCCCGCCGGGCGCGCCGGCGCTTCAGCATCGGTGCAAAGCACTCCTGCCGCCCGCGGGAGGACGGTCTTGGGAGCCCCCTCTCCGCATGGGATGCTATGGGTTACCATGGGATTACTTGGGCGTCAATCAACCAGCCCATTAACCGGATGGGGGCTTAAGGAATGGTTAGGGGCAGCGCGTCAGGCGCGATGCCGGATCCACCACATGGTGCTTGCGCTGCGGCCGGTCCGGCCGAACCTTGGGTCCGAACGTGCGCCGCGATGCCGCGTAACAACGACCTCTGCAGCTGCGCTCCGTCGCTGCCCGTGCGTCGTGTCGGCGATGACGGCGCCTCGCACTTCGCTGCACCGCATCGCGAATCGCGCCTCGCACCAGCGCGGCGAAAAAACAAATGCGTTGCGCCGCGCAAGCGCGTTTGGGCGGGTGAAATGAGTTCCAGATTGGCGGAACGAGTTCCAAACGCGCGGAACATGCATCGCGCTGGCGAGTTGTCGAGCAACAGGGAAGCGTGCGTTTCCTTGGCTGATCGAATTGTTTGGAGGCCACAATGCTCAAGACTTTGATGATGTCGGTAGCGGTGAGCGGGCTGATGGTGTCAGGCGCCCTCGCCCAAGCGAATCCGCCGGCGACGACGACGTCACCGCCGCCCGCGAAAGCCGACGCCGCTCCGATGAATGGCGCCAAGTTCATTCAGTCGCAGGGCGCGGACCACTGGGTTTTCTCGAAATTCAAGGGGACTGACGTGCTCGGCCCCGACGACGCGCATATCGGCGACGTGAACGATCTCTTGTTCGACAAGAACGGCAAGATCTTGGGGATGATCGTCGGCGTCGGCGGCTTCCTCGGGATCGGCGAAAAGAACGTCGCCATCGACATGAGCGCATTCCAGGCCGTTCCCGCCGGTGCCGGCTCCAGCAGCGCGAGCAACGATCCGACCGAGGTCAAGCTCAAGGTGAGCTGGACCAAGGAGCAGCTGAAGAATGCGCCGGGCTTCGAATACTACAAGGCGACTGCTTCGCGGACGAGCGAGAAGCCCATGTCCTCGCCGACAACCGGCATGGCGCCGCGGCCGGCCCCGGCGCGCTGAGCCGGCAGCGTGGCGTGAGCCGAAGTCAGTAGTGTAGAAGTCAGTAGCGTAGAAGTCAGTAGCGTAAGCGTCAGCGGGACGGAGGCCGTCCCGACGGAGCGGCCGGGCCGGCAGCAATGCCGGCCCGGCCGTCGCCTTTTGTCCAGCACCGGATCGCCCGGCCTCGGGACCTTCGTTGCGGCGGCAAGATGCGGCCCGCCTGCAACAATACCGCAATTTCGACCTCCCCATTTGCACAGGCGCCGACGCGCAAGCTTGTCTCGCGTCATCGTTTCTGCACATAACGCTTGCGCCGCGCTTCGCGGCGCCCGCAAAGGTCACACCGATTCCCGCAAGACCCGTGAATGGAATGTTCGTGTCCGAGCTGCGCCCCGACTCCTCCCTCGTCGCCGAGGTGAGGCCCTCGCCGAACCATGGCGAACGCAAGGGCAGCGGCCTGCCGGACATGATCCTGTTGCACTACACGGGCGTGCGGGACAACCAAGCCGCGATCAGCCACCTCTGCAATCCGGCAAGCAAGGTTTCGGCGCACTACGTCGTGCTGCAAGACGGCGCCATCGTCCAGTTGGTGGCGGAGGCGCTGCGCGCCTGGCATGCCGGCACGTCGTCGTGGGCGGGAGAGACCGACATCAATTCCTGCTCGATCGGGATCGAGCTGGCCAATCCCGGGCACGAGCACGGCTATCCCGCCTTTCCCAAACGCCAGATCGCGGCGGTGATCGCGCTCTGCCGCAGCATCCTCGGGCGCCATCGCGTGCCGCCACACCGCGTGCTCGCCCATTCCGATGTCGCGCCCGCGCGCAAGCAGGATCCGGGCGAGAAATTTCCATGGCACTTGCTGGCCGCCTCCGGCATCGGCCTCTGGGTGAAACCCGCGCGCATCGCCCAGGCGGGACCCATTTTCACGCTCGGAGAGACCAATCCCGCCATCGAGGAGACGCAGCGGCTGCTCGCGCGATACGGCTACGAGGTCGCGGCCAGCGGATATTTCGACGCCGTCACGCGCGCCGCCGTCGCCGCCTTCCAGCGCCACTTCCGCCCGCAACGCGTCGACGGCGCCATCGACATCTCCACCATAGCGACCTTGAAGGCCCTGCTCGTCGCCCGCGACGCTCGGCTTCATGCCGACGAGCCGGGCCGATCTCCCCCGGAGCCGGCTTGACGCGGGCCCGTCCGCTCCCCATTCGTTAGGGGTCAGTCGGCCGGACGGCCGCTCGGGCCGGTGCCGAAAGGCGGGCCCGGGAGGAAAGTCCGGGCTCCATGGACATACGGTGCCGGATAACGTCCGGCGGGCGCGAGCCCAGGGAAAGTGCCACAGAGAACAGACCGCCGCCCTAGGATCCCCGCGCCTGCGGGGGAAGGAGGACGGCAAGGGTGAAACGGTGCGGTAAGAGCGCACCGCGCCTGCGGCAACGCAGGCGGCAGGGCAAACCCCACCGGGAGCAAGACCGAATAGGGACGGCGCGGGGGCCTGCCTCCGCGAAAGCGGGGGAAGCACCCCGGGATCAATGTCCTGATCTTGTCGTCCGGGTAGGTTGCTCGATGCGCCGGGTAACCGGCGTCGCAGAGGAATGGTCGTCACGCGCGGCTTAGAGCCGTCGCGCTACAGAACCCGGCTTACAGGCCGACTGATGCAGATGAGGGGCTCGACGGGATATCCCCCGTCGAGCCCCGCCACTTTCTTGGTAACCCACCTGGCAGCCGGCTCTGCGATCTTCCGCTAGGTGCCCGGCCGCTTGTAGGCGTTGATCACAGCGCGTCCATCCGCGCCGGCCTTGACGAGCCACTCTGCCGTCAGCTGCTCGCCGATGCGCTGGAGCCCAGCCTTCAAGGCGGGGCTCGGCGGCAGCACTTTCAGGCCGTGAGCGGAAAGCTGTTCGCCGTACCACTTGGTCCGGTCCTGCGACCTCCACCAACCGCGCGCCTCGGCGGCGGCCGCCACCCGCAGCACCGACTGTTGCGTCGGCTTGTCGAGCTGCTCGAACGCCGCCTTGTTCACGAACGTGACGTTCTTCGGAATCCAGGCCTGGGTGTCGTAGAAGTAGCTCATGCTTTCCCAGGCCTTGCTGTCGTAGCCGGTCGCAACCGACGTCATGAAGGCATTGATCAGCCCGGTGGCGAGCGCCTGCCGCAGGTCGGCGGCTTGGATCGTGACCGGATAGGCGCCGACGATCTGGGCAATGCGCTCGGTGCCCGCATTGTAGACGCGCCACGACAGCCCGCGCATGTCGCCGACCGAGTCGATCTCCTTCTTCGCGTAGATGCCTTGCGGCGGCCACGGCACGCCGAACAACACCATCAGGCCTTGAGCCGCGAGCTTGCGCTCGATCGCCGGCCGCGAGGCCGCCCACAATTTGCGCGCGTCGGCATAGCTCGCCGCCAGGAACGGCACCACATCGACCCCGAAGATCGGGTCCTCGTTTTCGTGCAGCGAGATCAGGATCTCGCCGACCTGCGCCTGCCCGATCCGCACCGCGCTCTTGATCGCGGTGGCCGGGAACAGCGAGGCATTGGGATAGACCTTGATCGCGAGCTTGCCGCCGGTCGCATCCGCCACGTCCTTGGCGAATGCGCTGAGATTCTCGCTGTGGAAATTGTCGGCAGGATATGCGGACGGAAGGGTCCAGGTCACCTGCGCCCCGGCAGGTCCGGCCGCCAGCGCGACCGCGGTAGCGGCTGCGAACGCAAACGATCGCAACATGGTCATGGCCCCTGGCTCCGAGAGCGGAGTTGCAACGATCCCTAGGCGCCCTTGGACGCATGATAGCAGAGAATGCAGCGACATTGGGACTGCAAAAATCGCGATCCCTCCCCGCCGCCGGAGGCGGCTTTTCCCGTGCGGCCGCAACGATGCGCCCTTATAAAGCGGCCGACGGCACAGCGCGGGACGGCGAATGCACAAGCACGACAGCTGGGAGTTTTGGATCGATCGCGGCGGCACGTTCACCGACGTGATCGCGCGGGCGCCCGACGGCAGGCTCACCGCGCACAAGCTGCTCTCCGACAACCCCGAAGTCTATGGCGATGCCGCCGTGCAAGGCATCCGCAACCTCATCGGCCTCGAGCCGGGCGAGCCGATCCCCGCGGGAATGATAGGTGCCGTAAAAATGGGCACGACGGTTACGACCAATGCGCTGCTCGAGCGCCACGGGGAGCGTACCCTTCTCCTCATCACCAGGGGTTTTCGTGACGCGCTCAAGATCGGCTACCAGGCGCGGCCGAAGATTTTCGCCCGCCACATCATCAAGCCGGAAATGCTGTACGAGCGCGTCGTGGAAGTGGATGAGCGCGTGCGCGCGGACGGCACGCTGGAGAAGGAGCCGGATCTCGCCGCCTTGCGGAGGGCGCTCGAGGCCGCGCTCGCCGACGGCATCAAGGCGGTGGCGATCGTGTTCATCCACGCCTACCGCTACCGCGCGCACGAGCGGAGCGTGGCCGCGCTGGCGCGCGAGATCGGCTTTCCGCAGGTCTCGGTCAGCCACGAGGTCTCGCCGCTGATCAAGCTCGTCGGCCGCGGCGACACCACGGTCGTCGATGCCTATCTCTCGCCGGTGCTGCAGCGTTACGTGGCGCAGGTGGCGCGGGATCTGGGCACTTCCCTTGCAGGGCGCTCGGTTTCACCCTCCCCTGAACGGGGAGGGTCGCTCGCGAAGCGAGCGGGGTGGGGTGAAGCGGAGCACGCGGCGAGGGATACCGCCCGCCTCATGTTCATGATGTCCTCTGGCGGCCTCACCGCCGCGGACCTGTTCCAGGGCAAGGACGCGATCCTGTCGGGGCCCGCCGCCGGCGTGGTCGGCATGGCGGAGACCGGGCGCGAGGCGGGCTTCTCACATCTGATCGGCTTCGACATGGGAGGCACCTCGACCGACGTATCGCATTTCGACGGCGAGTACGAGCGCGCGTTCGAGACCGAGGTGGCCGGCGTGCGCATGCGCGCGCCGATGATGCTGATCCACACGGTGGCTGCGGGCGGCGGCTCGATCCTGCATTTCGACGGCGCGCGTTTTCGCGTCGGGCCCGACAGCGCCGGGGCCAATCCGGGGCCGACATGCTACCGCCGGGGCGGACCGCTGGCGGTGACCGACGCCAACGTGATGGTCGGCAAGCTCATCCCGGATTTCTTTCCGAAGATCTTCGGAGCGCAGCAGAATCTTCCGCTCGACGGCGAAGCCGTGCGCGCCGCCTTTGCGCGGCTCGCCCGCGAGATCGGCGACGGCCGTTCGCCGGAGGACGTCGCCGACGGCTTCATCAGGATCGCCGTCGAGAACATGGCGAACGCGATCAAGAAAATCTCGGTGCAGCGCGGTTACGACGTGACGCGCTACGCGCTCAATTGCTTCGGCGGCGCCGGCGGCCAGCACGCCTGCCTGGTCGCCGATGCGCTCGGCATGACCAAGGTGCTGATCCATCCGCTCTCGTCGCTGCTGTCGGCCTACGGCATGGGCCTCGCCGACATCCGCGCCACGCGCCAGCAGGCGCTCGAAGAACCGCTCGGCGAGGCGGCGCTGGCGTCCATGGCGGACGTCGGCGGCAGGCTCGCCGGCGACGCGCGCAACGAAGTCATGGGCCAGGGCGTGCCCGAGCGCGATATCGCGGTCCACGTGCGCGCTCATATCCGCTATGCCGGCACCGACACCGCGCTGGTGGTACCGGCCTACTCCGTTATTCCGGACGAGCCGCGCAGCGGCGAGACCCGGAATCCATACGCACAGCCGGCAGTCATGGATTCCGGATCGCCGCCTTCGGCGGCGTCCGCAATGACCTTGGCGAAGATGACATCCGCCTTCGAGGCCGCGCACAAGTCGCGTTTCGGATTCATCGACGAGACCAAGGACCTGGTGGTGGAAGCGGTGTCGGTGGAGGCCGTCGGCGGTGGCGCGAAATTCAGCGAGCCGGTGCTGCCGACGACGCGCGAGCCCCTCCCCGCGCCCACGCTGCGCACCCGCTTCTACTCGCGCGGGGAATGGCACGAGGCGGCGGTGTTCACCCGTGCGCAGCTCGTGCCCGCCCACCGCGTGCGCGGTTGCGCCATCATCATCGAGCCGCACCAGACCGTGGTGGTCGAGGACGGCTGGGAGGCCGAGGTCACCGCCAAGAACCATCTCGTGCTCACCCGCGTGGTGGCGCTGAAGCGCCAGAGCGCGATCGGCACGCAGGCCGACCCCGTCATGCTCGAAGTGTTCAACAACCTGTTCATGTCGATCGCCGAGCAGATGGGCGTATCGCTGCAGAACACGGCCTACTCGGTCAACATCAAGGAGCGGCTCGACTTCTCCTGCGCGGTGTTCGCCGCCGACGGCACGCTGGTGGCCAACGCGCCGCACATGCCGGTGCATCTCGGCTCCATGGACCGCGCGGTGGAGACCATCATCCGCGAGAACGCAGGCAGGATCGCGCCGGGCGACGTCTACGCCATCAACGCACCCTACAACGGCGGCACCCACCTGCCCGACATCACCGTGTGCACGCCGGTGTTCGACACGGGCGGCCGCGCCATCCTGTTCTGGGTCGCCTCGCGCGGGCACCATGCGGACGTCGGCGGCATCTCGCCCGGCTCGATGTCGCCGGCCGCCACCACGATCGAGGAGGAAGGCGTCTACATCGACAATTTCAAGCTGGTCGACCGCGGCGGCTTCCGCGAGCGGGAGCTCTACGAGCTCCTGACCGGCAACAAATATCCTGCCCGCAACCCGCTGCAGAACGTCAACGACATCAAGGCGCAGATCGCGGCCAACGAGAAAGGCGTGCAGGAGCTCAACAAGATGGTCGCGCAATTCACGCTGCCGGTGGTCGAGGCCTACATGCAGCACGTGCAGGACAACGCGGCCGAGAGCGTGCGCCGCGTCATCGACCGTCTCCACGACGCATCGTTCGAATACGAGATGGACCAGGGCACCTTCATCAAGGTCAAGATCAGCGTCGACAAGGCGAAGCGGGAAGCGACCGTCGATTTCACCGGCACCTCGCCGCAGCAGCCGACCAATTTCAACGCGCCCGAGCCGGTGACCCGCGCCGCCGTGCTCTACGTCTTTCGCGTGATGGTCGACGACGACATCCCGATGAATGCCGGCTGCCTGCGGCCGATCAACATCGTCATCCCGAAGCAGTCGATGCTGTCGCCGGAATATCCCGCCGCGGTCGTCGCCGGCAACGTGGAAACCTCGCAAGCGGTGACCAATTGCCTGTTCGGCGCCTTGGGCAGCCTGGCGGCGGCGCAGGGCACCATGAACAATCTCAACTTCGGTAACGCCAGCTATCAATACTATGAGACCATCTGCTCGGGCTCGCCGGCGGGTCCGGGCTTTCCCGGCACCGATGCCGTGCACACCCACATGACCAATACGCGGCTCACCGATCCGGAGGTGCTCGAATTTCGCTATCCGGTGCTGCTCGAGGACTTCCACATCCGCAAGGGCTCGGGCGGGCGCGGCGAATGGAACGCGGGCGACGGCGTCCGTCGCACCATTCGCTTCCTCGAGAAGATGGATTGCACCATCCTGTCGGGCCACCGCCGGGTGCGCCCGTTCGGACTCGCCGGCGGCGAGGCGGGCCAGCTCGGCGAGAACTGGGTGCGGCGCAAGGACGGCGGCATGGAGAAGCTCGAGGGCGCCGACGCCACCGTGATCGATGCCGGCGAGGCGATCATCATCCAGACCCCGACGGCGGGCGGGTACGGCGACCCGGAGCGGTGATCCGTTGCACGGTGGGCAACGGCGCGGCGCGCGAACGCGAATCGCTGCAAACGAACGGTGCAGCGCCGTGTCCATGCGTGGAAAGGATTGCGCGTCAGGCGACTCGCAGGCTCCAGAACTCCCTCGGATGCCGACAACGGACGCATCTGAATCATTGCACCTCCTTGCCCAGTCGGATCAAGCCGGGAACGCCCAAGATCCAGCCCTCCACTTGCGCCACGGCGCGTTCAGGAGGCGTGAGGTCCGGCTTCAGGAACGCGGCGAGGCTGCCGTCGTGATCGGCGCGGGAGAGCCACGCGGCGATGCTGTAGGCATCGTGCTGATCGCCCGTGCGCCCCTCATTGGCAAAGCTGCGACTCCATAGGGCCGGATAGACCTCGGCGACTGCTGAGCGCCCGGGCGGGATGTCCCATCCGTCGAACGGCCAGAAATGCACGCGTTGCCCAAGCCGCTGGCGGATGAAACGCAGCCAGGGAATCCCGGCATGGGTGGATTTCGCCACCGATCCTTGCACGTCGAAATGAAACACCGACTTGGCGCTGCCGGCACACTCCTCGGTGAGCCGCCGCCAACGGGCGTTGCCCATGCGCGCCGCGCCGTTTCCCATCACGCCCTCGCGCACGAAATCGACGTAGGTGTGATCCCGGCTGGCGTCGTCCTCAGCCATAGACCGCCTCGGCCTCCGCGAGGATGCGGCGGCGGCGGATGAAATTGCGGCTCGCCTCCACGGCCTCGCGCTCGACCAGATCGACCGGGCGGTCGAGAAGGCGCTCCAGCGCGTCCTTGAAATCGGCGAAGGCGGTAAGGTCGTTGCGGACGGCGGGCGCGAAGGTGACGAGGAAATCGGCATCGCTGCGCGAGAGCGCGAAATCGCCGGCGCGGACGGCCGAGCCGAAGGCCTCGAGCCGCTCCACGCCGTGGCGCCGGCAGAGCGCCACCAGTTCCCGCCGCCGCTTCTCGATCTCCGCATGCATGGCGCGCTCCTGTCGGCCTCCGTGAACCATACCTCATACCGGCGCTCAACCCGCGCCCTTCATCGAATCAGGGCCTCCACGAGGATCGCCTTCAACTGATCGCGAAGCTTCGCGGGCTCGCGAGCAGCTCCTCCGGTTCGCCGTGCTCATCCGCCACCGTGTGCGGGTTCTTGATGTCGAGGTTATAGCCGCGCGCCTTGCATGCGGCCAAACGAAATGGCCGGGCGCGAGCCCGGCCATCCGTGAAGCAGCATGATTTGCCGCGGCGGCGTCAGCTCTGCTGGATCGCCGAGAGCAGCCAGTGGCCGCCGCGCACGCGCATGAAGGTCCAGATTTCCGTGGCCTCGTCCGGGCCGCCTTGCACCACGCGCCCGCTCTCCCGGTCGACCGTCTGGTCGTCCAACGAATAGCGCATCGCCACGGTGGCGTAATCGGTGTCGCCCTCGCGCCAGGCCTCGGCGAGGTCGCCCTGCACGAGCTTGACATCGGAGACGCGGTTGACCACGCCCTGGCTGGCATTGGACGCGAGCTCCTCGGCGAAATAGGACACCATCTCCGGCGTCGCCAGCCGGCGCAGCGTCCCGAGATCCTCGGCGCTGTAGGCGGCCTGCACGTCGCCGAGCACCTTCTCGAAGGAATTGAAGTCGTCGGGGTTGAGCCCGACCTCGTCGGTGCCGGACGCGCGCGCCTTCGACGGCGCAACGCCGCTGCCGCCGCCGAAACCCATGCCCGTCGACGCCCGCGCGTTGCCCGGATTGTAGTCGCGCAACGCGGGGCCGCCGGCGAGCGCCGGCTGGTTGCGGCGCTGCCACCAATTCCACAGGAGATAGCCGACGAGGGCGATGATGCCGATCTGCAGCATCAGCCCGAGCATGGAGGCGATGCCGCCGAGGCCGCCGAGGAAGCCGTGGCCGAACAGCATGCCGAGCAGGCCCGCGCCGAGGAAACCTGCGAACAGGCCGCCCATGAAACCGGGCCGGTTCAAGAAGCCCCCCGGCGAGGACGCCGCGGGGCGCTGCGCAGACAGGCCGCCCGGCTGGCCCGGCTGGGTCATGCTGCGCTCGATCGGCCGCGCGCTCGGGGCCGTGCGGGTCGAGGGCGGCGCGGAGAAGGTCGACCCGCCGCGGCTGCCGAAGCTGAACCCGCGCCCGGCGCGGGCGTCGGCATCGCTCAAGCTGAACGCCAACACCGCCGCGACGGCGCACAGCGCAAGCAGCGGACGCAAGCGGAAAACAGACATGAATTCCTCCCTGGGGGCCGGCTGGCCGGGCCAACCGCCTATATCGGTATTGCATGGCGAGATTTTAAGAGGTCCGCAAGAGGTCGCAGACGGCCGCGCCCGCCGTTCCTCCGGCGTGCTCCCTCACGTTGGATTGGGCCCGGCGACAAGTCCGGCCTTTGCGCCGAACCGTCGCGAAAGCGTCACACGAACAATCCGCCTGGACCGGCGGCGTAAGATTATCGAGGTCGGGGGTAGTTCCGAGATGCGCCGACCACGCTTGCACGCAATGTCATGAGCAAGGCGGCGACAGCCCTGACCGTCTTCAAAAAGACGGATACGTCACCCGCGACGGAGTTGCGGCGCTCGCCACCGCCGACGGCATGCCGCCTGGCGGCGAGTTCGAACGCCGCGTGGAGACAACGACAACGAAACGAGGAGCGCGAGACGGTTGCCGTTCCAGGCGGAAAGCGGCAAAGCCACTTCATTCTGCCGCTCGGCTGGTCGCTCGCGCTACCTCAACTCGGAAATCACACCACGTGCCCTCGAGCTGCCGGTCGGGTAACCGCAGCGTTTTGGGCCGAGTGAGCGCCAAGCTCAGGTCGGGGACCCCTTGTGGTGGGTGCGCTTCTTGACGTGACGGACGGCTTTCGCTTTCGGCGCCGCCTTCGGCGCCTCAAAGCTGGGTTCCGCGGGCACGTCGAAGACGTTGCCGTTGATGTTCAGGGATTTCTGGGCTTGAGCGTGAGCGGGCATGGCGAATGCGCCCAACACAAAAGCCGCGATAACCAAGCTCTTCATCGGAGTTGCTCCCGTTTCGATGGGAGTCCACTTCGCTGTGAGTTCCGGCCCGACAGCAAGGAAAGTTCTCGTAAAATTGGATGCTCGATCCATCAACGACGTATGTGTTTCGCGACGGACGAAATCGGCCGGCTGCAACTGGCGGCCCCGTCGGCGAGCCATCCATTTCAGCAAAGGCGCATTTTGTGATCGCCATCACAGCGCTTCCCCGGCTCGGACGGCAAAGTGCCGCCGTCGTCCATGGCGTCAGCGGCGCCGTCGAAAGGGGAGAAAGTCATGAACACGATTCGCAATGGAATGATCGCAGCTCTCAGCTTCGCTGTCTTGGCGCTGCCGAGCGCGGCGTCCGCCGAGTTCAAGCCCTCCGCCGAGCTGCGCTCGGCCTGCATGGGCGATGCGATCAAGCTGTGCAGCACATCGCTCTTCAGCATGGACAGCCTTCTTGCGTGCCTGCAGGCGAAGAAGTCCGAAGCCAGCCCGCAGTGCCGCACGCAATACGACGCCGAATCGAAAACGGCTGCGCAGAAATAACGCGCGATAGCCGAACCCATCGCCGCCCGCGATTTGCGCGTGCCGCGCCAGCGATGACAATCTGCGGAATTTGGCGCAGTCACCCGAGTGGGGTGGCTGCGTCGGTCGCAGGATTTTCGGGGCGGATCAGGCGTCCTCGGCGGTTGCATCAGCGCCGGTCGACGGACGACATCGGCGCCGGCGCGATACCAACCCTGACTCGAGGTGCCCACCGACGGCGCCAGCACCCGTGTCGCGAGCGGCAGGCCTCGGAGAGAAGGAATGGGTGATCGCGCGGCCGTCGGTCACGAGTTCTCGGTGCGGCGGCGCATTGTCGCGCTCGTAGGCTCGCAGCCCGTCGAGCCGTTCCCCCGCCCGAAATCGCGCATTGAGTTGGCGGAAGAACGACAGAGTTCTGCTCGAACGAGCCCCTGTAGCCGTGAATGCGTCGACCGAGGAGCTCGCGCGCGTATGTGTGCAATCTGGCGTCATACACGGTGAGACCCGACAGTTTCTTCCGCGTGGCGAAGGCGAGCTCCGCGAGTGCCGGCCGATGCTCGGTGACGTTGATTGGAGTGTAGACGAGGTCGCTCAGCGTCCACCCCAGGTCGGAGGCGAGGATCAGCAGCGTCTCGTCGAACTGTTCGGTCACTCCGACCAGCATGCAGCCGTCGAGCATCGCGGTTGCCGCCGAGAGATCAGCTCCAGTCACCATCGGGTGGGTCGCAGTCGTCGCATCCGGGTCGGCGGGGTTGAGCTCCAGCCGTGCGCTGAGCACGCGAGTCAGAGGGTTATCGAAGCCGATCGGATATTCCGACCGTTCCTCCATGTATTCGTCGAATGTTCGCATCAGCCGCGTGTGCGAATTGGTGTAGTGATAGGCTGACACGATGAGTTCGCGGGGGTCGCGTAGCAGGGTGACGGCCGCGCACGGCCGGGGCAGGACTGCGCGGACGTCGGGGCCCCAATGGCCCCACACCGCCCGCAGCTTCTCGGGCCGCGGCATGCGAGC
Organism: uncultured Alphaproteobacteria bacterium; assembly: GCA_963758945.1. Classification (GTDB taxonomy): domain Bacteria; phylum Pseudomonadota; class Alphaproteobacteria; order Rhizobiales; family Xanthobacteraceae; genus VAZQ01. Next base: position 500,250 of record CAVWXY010000011.1, read on the forward strand.
GAGCGCGCGCACCAGGGCGTCGGGCGACCACGTTCCGAGCGCCACCGGCTTGGTCTCGTCGGGGCTCACTTGCGGGTATTCATCCGGCCGGAAATTCCGGGCGAGAATACCGGCAAGCGTCATGCCGCCGGTCTTGGCGAGATGCAGGAACAGCAGGATGCGACCTTGCAGCGGCGCCGTCATGCCGGCGCGCTGGGCGTAGCGGTCGCAGAACTCCGCGGAGAGGTTGGCCTCCCCGATGGCCTCGTCGAGCTGCCGGCGCAGCTCGTTGCGCTCGCCCAGCGCGATGTCAAGCTGCCGGCGCAGCTCGTTCCTCTCCCCCAGCGCGACGTCGCGTTGCTGGAGGTAGGCGTCGCGCTCGGCCGCAAGCGCGGCCGCCGGGGTACCAGGATCATCCATGTCCACGACAGTACGCCTTCGCGCGGAGCGCGAGTCAATCGTGGCCGGGCTTCCCCGCTACGACAGCCCTCGGCCGCGCCGCCTCGCACGCGCCGTGTGCACGCTGCCAGGACGAGGCCAACCGGCGGGGCGAGGAGAAGCTCGAGCGCGCGCAGCTCACGCTGCGCACCCGCGACGCCGTCGGCCGACCTCTCAGTCGTCCGCGCCGTCGGCGCCGGGCTGCGCCATCGGCAGCGCGCGCTCGCGCCGCTCCCCCTCGTCGGCGCCATACCGGCTTGCCGGCGCCGCGTACCGCCGCGGCGTGAGCGAGCCGGTGACGGCGGGCTCACCGCCGCGCCGGGCGCCATATCTCGCGCCGGCGCGCGCGGCTACGGCCTCGCCCGAAACCGCGTGCGGATTGCAGGCACGGTGGCCGTCGCGCCGGCGCATCAGATCGACGTGGATGTGGTCGTAATGATAGACGTTCGAGCCCGGCGCGAGCACGGTGGAAAACTGCTCGCAGGCGGCGGCCTGCACGTCGCGCAGGAAACCCTGCTCCTCGGGCAGGCCGTGCCAGCCGTTCTTCACCGTGATCTTGCGGCCGTCGGCGAGCGTGAAGGCCGCGATGTCGAGCGCGTTGCCGAAGGCGTGCTCGGAAATGCTCGCGCGCGGATTGCCGTTCATGCCGCGGCAGGAATAGGAGGAAATCTGCCTGATCTCGGCGACCGGCGAGCCGAACCAGCGCATCGCCGCCGGCTGCACGGCGCCGGCGATCCAGCGGTCGAGCTCGGAGACGATCGGGCAGGCGAGCGTCGCCGTCGGGTTGACTGCGACCGGCGGCAACGACGCCGTCAGCTGATTGTCACCGGAAGGCCCTAGCCGCACGACCGGGGGCGCGCCGGGTGCGACGTCGGGAGGCGACGGCTCACGGCTCGAACCGTGCGGCAACTCGACGGGCGGCTCGCGCAGCGGGCCCCGGGTGACGCCAGCGGCTGAGCTGCGCGCCGTCGCCGGCGCATCGACGAGCGGCCGGCGTTCGTAGGGCTCCGGCGAGAAGTCCTCGCGCGGCGAAGGCGGCTGCGCCGGATATCGCCGCGGCGGGGGCGATGACGCGCCATAGGGACGGCGAAAGTCGTAGTTCGGCGCAGGCGCGGTCGCCTCCTCGGCCGTGCCCGGCGCGCTGAGCGAGATCGGTTGGTCGGGCGAGGCGCCCCGCGGCGCAGCCGCGGGAGCTTGTCCCGGCGGCGCCACCGGCCAGCGCGGCGCGGACACCGCGCGGCGAGGAATGTCGGCGGGCGGCCGCAGCTCGTCGCTGTAGCCGAGCGGCGAACTCGCACCCAACAGCGAGACCTTGAGCGGAAAATCGGCTCCGCACACGCCGGGGCCGCGGATCGCGCTGATGCGGACCACGCCGGGGCCTTCCCTGACGGCGCCCGCGTTGAAGCACGCCACCTCCGCCTCGCGCCGCCACGGTTCGCGCTCGGCGAAAAAAACGCCGCTGCAACCCGTCAGCACGCCGAGGACGCCAAAGCCGATGGAGCCGACGAGATACCAACGAACTCCCCACGCCATGGCGCGACAATGCGTCGAATGTCGTTAATGACCCCTTCAAAGATTTGGCGGCGCGCGCGGGCGCTGGTTTACGCCTCGCGGTATGGTTAAGAAGGAACGCAGGGCGCGACCGTATCCAAACGACCAGCGCAGGGAACGCTCAGGGGATGGAAGCCGGGCCGAGGCTGACATTGGCGCTGCTGATGTCGAGCGTGATGGTGATGATGGTCACGTTCCTGGTCAGCGTTCTCGACCTCGGCTTCGCATCGGGCTTCTTCCTCAAATGGTTCAAGGCGTATGTCATCGCCTGGCCGGTCGCGGCGATGACGGCGTTCTGCATCATGCCGCCGGCACGGCGCCTGACCGAGCGGATCGTCGCCCCGCTCGACGGACGACGCTGAGCGCGGTGCGCGCGATCGTCTGCGCGGCGGTGGCACGGCTGCGCGCGCGGCCTCCGGTGTCGTCCGCGCCGCCGGGGCGTTGCGCGGTTTCGCGGCGCGGTGAACACATCGAGTTCGCGCTTGTCGCATCGCAGCAACGCGTCCGCGGGCAACTTTTATGCGCCATCAGAGATGCCGACGATGATCGTTTTGCATTGGCTTATCATGATGTTGCAGCCGCATCCGACGATCGCGCGGGCGCTCGCAACGCGCTAAGGGCGCTGCAATATATTTGTCATTAGGCGCAAGCGGCCTCTGTCTGCTAGACTTTAGTCGCAGTCAACATGGACGGGAGACGTGTCGTGGACCTTGCCTTGCGGCTCGATGTGCTCGCCGTGCTCGCGGTATTTGCATTCGTCGGCGCCGTGCTTCTGGGCGCGTTCTGATCGGCCACGTCGATTCGAGTAGCGACGCGCAACCAAGATCATTGCCAATGTTTCGAGCCGGCGGAGGGAGCGATCTCTTCAGCTTGGATCTGGCGGAAACGAAAGCGCGCTGTACGAGTCCAAGCTTCACCGCACAAGCCCCGCGATCACGAGGCGGACCGCCTATATTATTTCCCGCACGAATTTGAATGATCGCGGTAGATACCGTGATCGCTGTCAATGGATTTTTTGATTGACCTGAGCTGTTGTGAGTGAAGCGTCTCCCGCTGGCATGAAAGTGTGTTGGAGGCGGAGACGGGGGTCAAGCCCGCGCGCTGCCGCGCGCCCCTTCGGGCTGCGGGGCTTGACCCCCGCCTCCGCCTCCAACCGATGTCCGCCATGCGATCAACCCCTTGATGTGGCTCAACCGCCCATCGCTATCGCCGCATCGAAAGGTCTGCCTGTTTTCAGCACACCGAAGCACAGCACCAAAAGCTTGCGCATCGCAGCCACGACAATCTGTTTGGGTTTGAGGCGGCCCCGGGACTTCAACCGAGTCACCAGCGCCACGATCGCAGAATTATACCGCATGGCGGATAGGGCTGGCATGTATAGGGCAGCGCGAAGAACGGCGTTGCCAATCTTGGAGATGCGTGTCGCTCGATCGATGCACGTTCCCGACTGATACCGCCGCGGGTTCAATCCCGCATAAGCGACCACCTCGGCGCTCGAGCGCAGTACATCTGGACCGGGCAATTCGGCCAACACTACGCCAGCCAAAGTCTCACCAACGCCGCTGATGCTCAGCAGAAGATCGCGTTTCGATTGCAGGTCGCAATCATTGTCGATCGTCAGTGCGATGGCTTTGTCGACTGCTCCGAGCTGGCTCGTGAAGTGCGAGATCGTCGCATCGGCCAGGGCTTGAGCCTCCGCGTCGACAATGCCGCTGTTCCTGCGATTCTTCCATTCCGTCAGGCCCGCGATGATGCCAGATCGGATCGTCTGCAGCTCACCCAACCGACGGTGGGCCTCCGAGGGTGGTGCCCACGGCGAGGGCTTGAACAATTCACAATACTCACGAATGTGCGACGCATCGACCCCGTCAGTCTTGTTGCGACCCAACTTGGTGCGCACGAAGTCTCGAATCTGGGCGGGATTGATGATGCTGACAACATGGTCGGCCTCGTACAACGCACACGCGATGCCGAGACTATAACGCCCGGTGGATTCCAGACAGGCGTGAACCCGTTGGATCTTTTGGGCAATCAGCCAATCCAGGAGATGGCGCCACCCATCAGGTGAATTCGTGAAGCTCTTGGTCCGCACCTTGGTATGGCTTGAGATGCTCACGTCGAGTGTATTCTTGCAAACGTCAATACCCAATATTCCGTCGATCACAGTCCTATCCCTCCACCTCATCTCTTCAACACGAGCTCCGCTTCGAGCAACCTTGTACACAGGATCTACGCTCATGCGCGTCCCAGGATACCGTCCAGTCTGAACAGCGGAGCTTGGAAAAACGGGGCCTAATCTACCGCACAGGCTCATTCGCCAAAGGGACGCAAGAGGCTCACCGTTCTCCTCGCTGCCCAGCAAATCTGTCTATTTGCTAAGCAGTCCGCAACGTACAAGGGATACTCATTGCTGAGCACCCCCCGCACAGATCCGAGCGGGTAGAGTTGAGATGTGGCGCGGTGGCCGTAGGCCGAACATATCTGTTGTCCGCCCCTTTCGTCTGGCGGTGCCTTAGTGGTTCAACCTTGACTCCGTTTCCACATTCCGCTCATCGAACCGGACATGCAGATTTCCCGCATCCGGCTCTCGGACAAGACTTCACGCCTTCACCCACGGCACGTCGTGCCCAAGCCGGCACAGGCGTACGAGCCCGAAGTGCCCGTAAAGGTGCGAGAGTGGATAAGTCCCGCCCCTACTGCGCCTGACCTTGTGCTTGAAGCGCAACCACCGGCGCAGCCGCACAGCGGTGTAGTTGTCGATCGCCCGGTACGCTTTGGTGACGGTGCCTACTTCGAAGTAGTTCGCCCATCCGCGCAGCGTGCGGTTCAACTTCTTCACCATCCCTGTGGTCTCTTGCCATGTCCCCGTTCGGGCGGTCAGCGCGTGGATGTTATCCACCATGCGCTTGATGCTCTTCTTCGATGGCCGGAACCCCAAATACGCCTTGCCGGTTCTCGCTGAATACATCCGCCCGAACGTGTACCCCAAGAAGTCGAACTCCCCTTCCGGCACCTTGCAGATCCGTGTCTTCTCCTCGTTGACCGTGAGCTTCAGCTTTCCCATGATCTCGCGCAGTCGCTGCAAGGCCTCTTCGGCTTTGCCCTTTCGGCACAGGATCACGAGGTCGTCGGCGTAGGTCACGATACGAGAGCCGAGGCTTCGCTCCAACCCGAGCATCTTCCATCCCAGCACGAACCGGCGCATGTAGAGGTTTGCCAGCAATGGTGAGATCGGTGATCCCTGCGGAATGCCGCGCCGGTTGTCCCGAGCCTCGGTTGTGCGTGTCTTCCGTCCTCGATCGTCGGTTTCTTCCACGGGGCATTCCAGCCACATCCTGATCAGATGCAGCATGCGCCGATCTACAATCCGGCGCGCTACCGACTTTAGAAGTTCGGCATGTGGAATGCTCCCGAAGTAGTCCGCGAGGTCGGCGTCGACGACTTCCGGGTGGCTCCGATACAGCAGCGATTCCACCTCGACCACCGCCTGTTGGGCGTTGCGCCCGGGACGGTAGGCGTACTGTTCTGGTGGAAGGTCGGCTTCAAAAATCGGTTCTAGCACCAGCATCGTTGCTGTCATGCATACCCGATCGCGCAAGGTCGAGATGCCCAGCGGCCTGAGTTTGCCGTTGGCTTTCGGTATGAACACTCTTCTGATGGGGTCTGGTCGGTAAGTCTCCTGCTTGAGCGCAAGCGCCAGTTCGCCAAGCCACCGTTGCACTCCATACGCTTCGATGTCCGCAAACTCTTGTCCGTCCACCCCCGGTGCGCCCTTGTTGGAGCGGCACTGGGCATAGGCATGAGCCAAGATGTCGTCGCGGGTGATCTTGTCGTAGAGGGCGTAGAAACGGTAGCCGGCTTCTGCCTTCGCTTTCGCGTGCAACGCCTTCTGCAGTTTCTGAACACTCTTCGGAGTTGATAGGTTGCCCAATCTCCAGGTCCCTCACTACGTCTTGCGTTCGTCTTGAACTGAGGTCCCTTCCCTCCCCCGGCATTACCCGGCTTCCGCGGTACTGCGAACCTCTCCGTCTCCCCAGGGCGTCCGGCCTGTCCCTCGCGGGCGTCCGGTTGGTCATCGCTGACCGCGCCTTGGGGTCTCCCGTGTTGCGCGCGCTTTCCTTGTGTACATGCTGTCGCCACTACCCCGGCGCAGCGGCTGGGCGTACTCCTCCGCTCATTCACCCCCAGCCGTGTCAGCCTTCCCCGAAAGGGTTGTCGGGTCGGCCTGCGCATTGTCCTTTTCGAGGCTTGCTCGGCGTTCACTCGCGTTACGGCCTGCACACTCGCGCTGTCACCAATGCGTGACACGCTTTTCCGAAGGCTCCAGCTATATCGTCACCTCCATAGCTGCTCCGGTTGCTTCCGGCTGGAGCGATTGCCGGGTGGGACTTTCACCCACTGGAAAGCGCCGCCTTTCCACGGCGCACGCCCAATTCAGGCACTCGGCTCCCACCTTGGGTGCGTGACGGCAAAGCGCAGTTGTGGCCAGGGGTGCAGGATTCGCGGTTTGGGGAGGAAGTCATCGGCCAACTTCGTGATCCGCTCCCAGCTGGTCCGGTCCTTTTGACTGCGCCGCCTGAGCGAGCGCCGCCATAGGTCCGTGACGTGGTGGCGGAACGCGTCGAGTGCTCGAATGTTTGTCGGCACCGCGTGATAGTTGAAGTAACCGGTGACGACGTGCCCCAGCCATTTGCCCTGCACGGGAATGGGCTGGTGCATGCGCAGCCGCAATTCCTTCTTGATCTCCTTTAGCTTCGCCCGCATGCGGTCGCCCCGGCTCTTACGCTTCAGCAAGAAGCGCCCTTGACGGGATTGACCGCAGATGAAGATAAAGCCCAAGAACTTGAAGGTTTCCGGTTTGCCGAGCCCGCGTTGAGCGCGTCGGTCCGCCGCATAGCGGCCGAATTCGATCAGGCGGGTCTTGTCCGGGTGAAGCGACAACGCAAACTCCCGTAGCCGCTCGCGCATCAGGTCCAGAAAGCGTCGAGCATCACTCTCATACTGGAAGCCCACGATGAAGTCGTCGGCATACCGTACGATGATCATGTCGCCCGCAGCCTCGCGCCGTCGCCAGCGCTCGGCCCAGAGGTCGAGAACGTAGTGCAGGTAGATGTTGGCAAGCAGCGGTGAGATCACCGCCCCCTGCCCGGTTCCCCTGCCACTGACCGTCACCACTCCGTCTTCCAGGATGCCCGCCTTGAGCCATTTGCGGATCAGGCGGACGATGCGCCGATCGCCGATCCGATATTCGACGAAGCGAATGAGCCATTCCTGGCTGACCGTGTCGAAGGAAGCGGCCACAGACTACCCATCACCGTGAGATTCCGGATTCGGTTATCATCACCCGCGCGCGCCATCCCTTCGAAGGCCGGTCGCTGGCGGTGATCCACAGCATCCGACGACGCGGCGTGCTCCTCGTTCTCGTGGTTTTACCGGACGGCAGCCGCTCGCTCATTCCGGCCGGTTGGACCGATTGGAACACCGAGCAGTCCGCGCGAACGCCGGCGGACGATGCCGCTGAGGGTGCCCACGATCTCGGCAGACTCGGCGATTTGCTCCACCTGCGCAAGGTCATCGACGCTCTCCTTGGCCGACGCCCTGAGTCGGCGCCGCACGAGGGGAGCAGCCATGCAATTGCGCCTCGCCTTTGTCGACCCGCCCGATCCGCCGCCGAGCCCAGCACCGACAAACTCTCCGCCCGCGCCCTGGGACCAGCTCGACGAAGCCGCGCGCATGGCGGCGCTCGAGGTTCTCGCCCGCCTCATCGCCCGCATGGTCGCCGCGCAACAATCGACGGAGACGAGCGATGAATGAGCGCGCCAAGATCACACCGAGCCATCTCTGCCGCCAAGCCATCGTCTATCTGCGCCAGTCGAGCGCCGCCCAGGTCGAGCACAATCGCGAGTCGACGGAGCGGCAGTATGCGCTCGCGGTCAAGGCGCGCGAGCTCGGTTGGCCTGACGACCGCATCGTCGTCATCGACGAGGACCTCGGCCTCTCCGGTTCCGGCTCGGTCACGCGCTCGGGCTTTGCCCGCCTCACTGCCGAGGTCGCGCTCGCCCGCGTCGGTCTCGTGCTCGGCCTCGAGGTGTCGCGGCTCGCCCGCAACAATGCCGACTGGCACCGCCTTATCGACCTTGCCGGCCTCACGGACACGCTGATCGGCGATGCCGACGGCATCTATCACCCGGCGCTGTTCAACGACCGGCTGCTGCTCGGGCTCAAGGGCACAATGAGCGAGGCCGAGTTGCACGTCCTGCGCGCCCGTCTGAATGGCGGCATCCGCAACAAGGCAGCACGGGGTGAGCTCCGCCGAGGTCTGCCGGTCGGCTTCGTCTGGGGCGAGGAGGACGGTGAGGTGCGCTTCCATCCCGACGAAGCCGTCGTCACTGCCATCCGCACCGTGTTTGCGCGTTTTGCCGAGACAGGCTCGGCGCGCCGCGTGTGGCTGTGGTTCCGGTCGGAAGGCGTCAAGTTCCCGCTACAGATGAATGCCCGTGCCGAGATCCGCTGGGTAGCGGCGAGCTACACCGCCATCCACCACGTGCTGACCAACCCCGTCTATGCCGGTGCCTACGTTTATGGCAAGACGCGCCAGGAGACGACGCTCGATGCAGCGGGCGTGCGCAGGAAGCGCATCCGGCATCTGCCGCGCGACCAGTGGCAGGTGCTCATCAGGGAGCATCATGAAGGCTTCATCGATTGGCACACCTATGAGGCCAACCAGGCACGCATTGCCAGCAACACGCGGCCGAGACCGCACAATGATCCGAGCGCGGCGGGTGGCGCCGTGAGAGAAGGCAGCGCACTCTTGCAGGGCCTCGCCAGCTGTGGCCATTGCGGCCGTCGCCTGCGCACGCACTATCGCGGACGCAGCTCGGCGCCGGGATATCATTGCGCCGGTAATCGACTCGTCGATGGGCGCGGAAGCTACTGTCTCAACGTCGGCGGCATCCAGATCGACGCGGCCGTCACGCGCGCATTCATTGCCGCGCTGGAGCCGGCCAAGCTCGCCGCCACGCTGGCCGCTGCCGAGCGGCTCGAAGCAGATCGCGAGGCCACCCTCAAGCAATGGCGCCTCGGCGTGGAGCGGGCAAGTTACGAGGCGAGCCGCGCCGAGCGCCGCTACCGCGCCGTCGATCCCGACAACCGGCTGGTCGCCCGTGGCCTCGAGCGCGAATGGGAGGAGAGCCTCAACGCGCTCGAAGCTGCCAGGGCCGAGCTGGCGCGCCGCGAGGAGGAACGCCCGCGCGTGCTCTCTCAAGACGAGCGCGACAGCCTGCTCGCGCTCGGGCCCGATCTCGCCGCTGTGTGGCATGCGGCCACGACGACGCCGCGCGATCGCAAGGAGCTGCTGCGGGCGCTGATCGATGAGGTCATCGTCAAGGTGGAACGCGACAAGTCTGCGGCCCACCTCACGCTGCGCTGGAAGGGCGGCGCGCTCGGCGAGATCGCCCTCGCCTTGCCGCGCTCGCGGCCGGCCACGGTCCGCACCGACGAGGACACGGTCGCGCTCGTGCGCCGGCTGGCCGTGCATTACCCGGACACGGTGATCGCCGGCATTCTCAACCGCCAGGGCCGCAGAACCGCGCGCGGCCATCGCTTCGAGGGCAATCGGGTCTGCAGTCTGCGGCGGCACTGGAACATCCCATGCTTCGAGCCGAAGCCGACCTCCGGTGACGGCGAGCTGCTGACAATCAAGAGGGCCGCGATCGCGCTCGGCGTTGCGCCGTCGACCATGCATCGCCTCATCAATGACGGCATCATCGCGGGCGAGCAGCTCACCCCCGGCGCTCCCTGGCGCATTCGGCTCACCGACGACCTCAAGGTCCGCTTCAACGGCGAGGCCGGCGAGGACTTCCTGCCGATGCGGGAAGCGATGCGCGCCCTCGGCGTCTCGCGTCAGACCGTGTTGCAGCGTGTCAAGCGCGGCGAGCTTCAAGCCGTTCACGTCCTGCGCGGCCGGCAAAAAGGACTCAGGATCAAGGTGATAGACCGTCAAGCAGAGCTGTTCGACCAAACCTCATGAACCAGGGGGCAGTATGAAGCGGCGTCGAAGAACGAGCGGATATCGGCATCCAGGATGAAGTTTACCTTCCTGCTGGTGGTTCCGACACAGAGCGCGTCAAGCGCATCGTGCGTGCCACGCCCGGGCCGGAACCCATACGAGAACCCAAGGAAATCTTCCTCATAGATCGCGTTCAGCACCGCAGCTGTAGCCCGTTGGACGATCTTGTCCTCCAGAGCCGCGACTGCGAGCGGGCGTTGCCGACCGTCGGGTTTGGGAATGTAGACCCGGCGAGAAGGTAGCGCCCGGTATGCTCCCCGATGGAGCCGCGAGTGCAGGTCCTCGAGATTGCGCTCAAGCTCTGCCTCGTAGTCCTTCCATGTCAGCCGATCTACGCCGGGTGCGGCGTCCTCCTTGAGTTCGAAGAACGCCTCCTCGAGAAGATCGACACTGAGATGGTGGAAGAGCGCGGTGAACCTCTCCTTCTTCCTGTCTCTTGCGACTTTCCGTATGCGCACCAACGCTTGTGACACATCAACCCGGCCCTGCGTCCGGTCTGTGCTGCGCTGGCTCGCATTCCCCTCGGCCTCCGCCCTTTGCTCCACCGACTCCGCAGCCGGTTGCCCGACTTTGTTCATCGGCTTCTCTGCTACTATGGCGGAGCCTGACTTCCCACGCCCGTACGTCATCGGCTATGGCTCCTCACCTTCCCGATGCGGACCGGCATGGCGCAGCCCTGCCGGCCAGACGCGGGACCTCCCGGTTCCCGTTCAAGGAGCTTCTGCACATGCCAGGGTCTTCGACCACGCCGGGTCGGCCGGGCGCTCGCGATGTCGCGCCAAGTCGTGTTGCCTTCCGCCCGCTTAACGGCGTCGGCACCCAGGATAGAAAGACTATCGCGGCTCAATGGCTGGCCTATGCACTCCCCTACCGACGCTTCGTCGTCGCCCTTGCGGGAGGCAACGCACGGCTCGGGGCCGATGTGGATCGCTACTCCTTCATCGCAGTGGACTTGCACCACCTACTCCTTGCCGGTCTCCCGGCGCACAGAGACTTCGAAACTCCTAAACCCCAGATTCTAATCTGATGCTTCCGTCGCGCGGTAAGAGGAACTGGCTGAGTCACCATGCCGCAGAACGGAGGTAGGACTGCGCTCCCCGAGCTTCGGAATCTTGTCATCGAAACCAGCGGTCATCACGCCCAACCCATCCCTTTAATACGCGGCGCTATCTTATTCTACGATTTGTCGTAATCGTGTCCTTCCAAGCGTTGTTGGTGAGCTGCATCATGCACCATCCCCAGGCGAGTGGACGAAGAAGTTCGACCCACTTTCTGGCACCCAATTCGAGCCGTTCGCGATGCCGCGTCCGGCCATAATTCCAGCGGGTTCTTGGCCGCGCCGTATGCCAGCTGCAATAGCAGCGGGATATTGCGGAGAGCCGACGGTCGAAGCATTCTTGAAGCGCGTCGGGAGCGAATATCCTCAACCACGGATCAAAGAAGGGAGGCGTCAGCTGTGGTTGCGAGACGATCTGGACCGGGCCATCGCACCGGACATCGTGCCGGGCGACCTCGCCGAGGATTTGTGATGCTGGAACGGCCGCGTCCGCGTTTCGTAGAGGTGCGCAGGCTCGTCGACGGCTCGGTCGCATTCTATTTCCGTGTCCCGACATATTATCGCAAGCTCGGATGCGAAATCGCCAACGAGCCATTGGGCACCAGCTACGAAGCTGCTTGCGGCGAAGACGGCAAAGGCGGACGGGCGGCCACGCTCAATGCCATCTTCGATGAATGGAATGACCTGCGCAAGGGCGAGCCGATCGAGCAGGCGAAGATCGCGCGCTATGGCACCATCGATTGGCTGTTCCGGCAATACAAGACGGAGAAGGCTTACACTGAGAAGGTTTCGCCGCGCTCACGCCCCGACTACGAACGGATCATGCAGATGATCTGCGACACTGTCGGCAAGAGCGGTCGGCGCATCGGCGCGCGGCAGATCAGAGAGGTCACGCCACGAGCCGCCGACAAGATCTACGAGAAGATCATCAACGGGCCGAAGGGGCTCAGGCTGCGGCAGGGCGAGAAGGTGGTCGGGCTATGCCGCAAAGTCTGGCGCATCATGCGCCGGCTGCACCCGGAGCTGTTCGACAAGAAGCACCCAAACCCGTGGGATGATTTCACGCTCAGGAGCCGCACCAAGAGCAAGAAGCACGCGGTCACCCGCGAGGAGGTCTACAAATTCGCATGGGGCTGCATCGCGCAAGGCCGGCCCGAGCCGGCGGCCGTGTCGGTCATCTGTTTCGAGTGGCTGCAGCGCCCCGAGAACGTGGTGGCTGGCTTGCTGACCTGGCCGGACTACCGCAGCAAGAAGTGGCCGCATGCCGTGCGCATCGAGCACCACAAGAACAAGGCGTTGGTCTGGCATCCGCTCGAGGAGACCGTCGATGGCGAGATCGTCAAGTTCTATGCCGAAGCCGAGGACGATCCTGAGCCATCTGCCCAAGCTCGGCATCCCGATGATCATGCGCAAAATCGAGAGGGGCGAAGGCAAGGGCAACGCGAAGGTGTGGTCCTATCCTGGCATGGAAAAGCTGGTGCAGGAGCTGCGCAAGAAGATTGACGGCGTGTCGGAGCTGTTCACGCTCGATGCCTGTCGGCACGGCGGCATGACCGAGCTGGAGGAAGCCGAGCTGACCGACGGACAGGGCCGCGCGCTCTCCGGGCACAAGACCGCGCAAGCCTATCGCGGTTATGCCAAGGAGACGATGCAACGGGCTCTGGCGGCCACCCGCAAGCGCCATGCGCATCTGTTGGCGCAGAAGCAGTTTGAAGAACAGAATGCTGATGAAACTGCATCAGACCGAGACGAAATGCAGCAAACCACACCAATGTCGAAGACTAGCGTCGGATCGCAAAGATAGACTTCGCGCTTCGTTGAACGCTGCAAAGGGGTCGACGGCGTTTTGCGGCTGGCGATTCCGCACGCGACGTCAACGGCAACGATCGAAAGCTTGCAACTCGCAGACAGCGTTCACGCGCTCAATTCGTATTTGATGTTGAGCGGCGTTCAACCCGCGACGTCTTCCATCGGGCCTTCCACCAAAACGAAACCAGCACAGAATTTCCAAATGCGGGGTCAATTGAATTTCCAAACGCGCTCGAAACTCCAATTCAAGCAAAGAAATTTTCTTAACAAAATCAGTGCGTTGGCTCTGGCTGGGGCGGGAGGGATCGAACCTCCG
>CAVWXY010000012.1:0-312551 GCA_963758945.1 uncultured Alphaproteobacteria bacterium
ATTACCCTATGTCGGATTGGAATTGGGGAACCCCACCGTGACGTTCATTGGTCCGGAGGGGTCGATAATGACGATGCGGGATGGCGCTTGGATCGACGGGAGAGGCAAGTGAGAAAGCGCGTGTATTTCGATGTTTTTAGAGGACCCGGGTGGCCCTCGCCGAATCAGTTGGAGCACTATTTCCTGTCAGGTTCCGGCCGGCGGCGGGCCTTTGGCACCAACAACGACAGCTGGGGCCTGTCAGCCGAAGGACTCGATGGGACCGAGCATCTGCCGGCGGGCAAAGGACGCATCGATATCAATTTCACGGTGTTGGGCAATCCCGATCACGGCGTGCTCTTACATTACCACAAACGCGACGGAAGACGTGGGGACATCTATTATTCCAAGGGGGATCCCAAACGCCTGCGGGAACGCGTCGAGACCAGACACGGCGACCTGATGCCGATCGGCCTGTTCATTCCATTCGAACGAGCTTGGACGGCGGTCAAGGAATTCATCGAGACGGATGGCGCGCTTCCGGGGAGCATCGCGTGGATTGCGAGTGGCGACATTCCCCCCGACGTGTTTCCTGATCCGGGAGCGGAGCCGCCTGCCGGCCGATGAATCCAATGCTCCAATCCAGCTGGCACATAAGATTGAATTGGTCATGTCATGGCATCGCTCGAACGGCAGCGAATCCCACCGCTGCAGTTGAACCTCTGCATACGCTCGATCCCGACGCGGCGCATGACGGCCTCGGGCACCGACATCGACCCCGCGCTGAGGCGCTACAGGCCCGGGGGCGGCTGCGACACCGGCCCGTTGATGACGGGGGCTTGCGCGGGTGGCGGCAGTGGCGCCGGGATCCGGTTCTCCAAGGCGGGCACCTGCGGCGGCGGCTCCACGAACAAGGGCGCAGATCCGCGCCAAGAGCCATGACCGGCTCCATTCGCAAAATGGGTCCCCGGCCCGCGTGCAAAACCGGGGGTGGCGACGACGACACATGCCGCCGCCAACGCCGCTGTAAGAACACGTCGCATGATCGAATTCCTCGCGCTGCTGGACCTCCCGTCGTCAGCTCGATCTAGTCATCCAGTAGCAGAGGGCTTGATCGGTATTGCCGCGATTTGACCAGTCCTGTGGTCTTCCGGTCGGGGGCGTGCTCCGCTACAGCGAGCAGGCGATCATCCGCAAGCGCAGATCAGGCCGAGGCGCGGCGATTCTCCTTCGCGAAGACGCTCAGCCCCAGCCACTGCTGCATGGACTGTGCGAGGCTCTTGTCGCCGATCAGCTCGATCTGGCCGGCATCGATCTCCTTCTGCACGGTGGAGAGGCCCATCCAGACGGCCGTCATGCTCCGAAGCGAGCTGTGCACGTAGAGGTCGATCTCGAAGCCGGGGTTGCTGGAGCAAAGATCGGCTGTGCTGCCGTCGATCACGAGCCACCAGGATCGGTTGCCGGACTTGACGTCACGGTAGAGGAAGTTGATCGTGCATCGCCGCGGCGGAAGTGGCGTCGGGTCGAGACTGCGCCGCATGTCCCACATGAGCAGTGACGGGTCCAGGTTCTTGAGCGAGAGCGACGACTCCACCCAACGCTGACCCCAGACGCCGAGCGACATGACGACGGGGCGCAGCGCTTCGCCGGCTTCCGTAAGCTTGTAATCGAAGACACCCGGCTGACCGGTCGGCACGGCAACGATCACGCCCGCTTGCTCGAGCTCCTTGAGCCGTTTCGACAGCAGGGTAGGGGACATGAGCGGTACCCCGCGCCGCAGATCGTTGAACCGGGTCGAGCCGCAAAGCAGCTCGCGCAGGACCAGCGCCGTCCAGCGCGAGCAGACGATCTCCGCAGCCATCGCGACCGGGCAGAACTGACCGTAGCTTCCCAGGTCCTGGCGTCGAGGCATCTAGTCCTTCCTGCAAGGCACGGGCTGGCAGAGCGCATCCCGCTCTTTCGCAATCGGAACACGAATGTCGTGCGGACCATGTTCTCGGCGGCGGCCCGGTGCCCGTTGGCCGGAACATGCGTCACGGGCATCGGGCAGCCAGTACAAATACTGTAGCGGCTGACGAGCAGGTGTCCATGGGGAACCGAGCAAAACCAAGGGTCGGCGGATGGTGTCCGCGCGTCGATACAGTTTCGAGACTGGAGGGTGGCGCTTCATGCGGCAATGATCCCGACGCAAGGCTGGATCAATCGCCTTGCCTCCATTGGAAGGGACACCGCCATGAGCGTCACATCAGCAATGAAGATCGCCATACCAGCGCTGCGCAGCGCGACCGAGATCGCGCGCGAGCTGGGTCCGATATTGGCCAGCCGGGCCGACGCGCGGAGCGACGAGGACAACTATGTGGCCGATAACGTCGCGCTGCTGAAGGCGTCGGGCCTCGTCGAGGCGGGGGTGCCGCATGAGCTCGGCGGCGGGGGCGCTGATATCGATGAGCTCGCCGCGATGCTGCGAACGCTAGCCTATCATTGCGGATCGACCGGGCTCGCCTTCTCCATGCATACCCATCAGGTAGCCATTCCGGCCTGGCGCTGGAAACACCAGAAGGCCGCCGCTGTCGAACCGCTCCTGAAGCGGATTGCGCATGAGCGCATCCTGCTGCTGTCGAGCGGCGGATCGGATTGGATCGCAGGCTCCGGCAAGGCCGAAAAGGTGGAGGGCGGCTACCGCATCAGCGCCCGCAAGATCTTCAGCTCCGGAGCGCCCACCGGCGACATTCTCATGACAGGAGCGATCCTCGAAACCGAGGAGGGGCCGACGGTGCTGCATTTCGGCATCCCCATGAACTCCCCGCAGGTCAAGGTGCTCGACACCTGGCGAACCCTCGGCATGCGCGGCACCGGCTCCCACGACGTGCTGATCGAAGGCCATGTCGTGCCCGAGGCCGCGGTCGCCGTGCGACGCAAGGCCGGCGAATGGCATCCGCTCTTCCACATCATTGCCACCATCGCCTTCCCGCTCGTCTATGCCGTCTATCTCGGCGTGGCGGAGAGCGCGCGGGACATCGCAATCGGCCTAGCCAAGCGCAAGACGCCGGACCGCTATGCGATCGATCTTGCAGGGCGCATGGAAACCGAGCTTACGGCCGCTCGGCTGGCGCTCGAATCGATGCTGGCCGCGGTTCGCCTCAACGCGCCGTCAGCCGCCACCATCAATCAGGTGATGATCGGACGGCAGCTCGTCGCACGTCATGCCATTGCTGGCGTCGAGTACGCCATGGAATTGGCGGGAGGCGCGGGGTTTTATCGCTCCGCAGGGCTCGAGCGGCGATTCCGCGACATTCAGGCGGCCCGGTATCATCCCCTGCAATCGGGGCCGCAGGCCGAATACGCGGGCGCCATGGCGCTGGGGCTGCCGGTTGATCGGATCTTCTGAGCGCGGGTTGCCGTCGGAGCGCGTTCGCGCATCGCCCGCGAGCGCGCCCGATCTCATGACATCCGTGTTTCGGAATCCTCAATCGTAGTATGCGGGCGCCATCTTCAAGCTGTCGCGTTGCGCCTTGTCGTGATTGATCCAGAGCTGCGCCTTCTCCTTTGCCAACACGTCGGCGATGCGCTGCATCGAAGCCAGCGTCTTGTCCTTGTCGGCGTTGCCTGAAGGCACGCGGCGATTTTGCCAGTTGCTCTCGAAGTGGACGGCGTCACCCGTGAGCACGAGCGCACCGGTCTTCGGCAGTTTCACCAGCAGCGACTGGTGTCCCGGAGTGTGGCCGGGCGTCGCGATGATCGTTACGCTGCCGTCTCCGAATATGTCATGATTGCCTTCGAGCTTGGTCACCGGATGTTCCGGTTTGAACCGCCCGATGCCGAGGGGGCTCGGCCACTCGTACTCGGCCTTCTGCACCAGCAGCATGGCCTGCGGGAAGAGCTCCACATTACCGATGTGGTCCGAATGAGTATGCGACACGGCGACATATTTGATGTCGCCGGGTTTCACGCCCAACGCTTCGAGCTGCGAGGCGAGCGTCTTTGGCCGCCGCCAGTGCGTCATGCGCGGATCGGCCGGCGTTTGGCCATTGGGCATGGCGGCGATGGTGTCGGCGACACCGGTGTCCCAGAGCAGCCAGCCTCGCGTGTGGTGCATCAGGTAACAGTTATCGACGAAATCCATCGACTTGCCGACATTGACGCCGGGCGACCAGCGAGAAATGTCGCCAGCGACGCCTTCGCCGCAATTGAGGATGTAGAGTTTGTCGACACCGGACTTGGTTTGTGCCGAGCCCGCGCCGCCAGAAATTGACAGCGCAGCCAACGCGGCAATGCAAATAGCCGTTCGGTTCATGACCTCCCTCACTACCTTGGTGTATAGCACCCACAAATCACACCCGGGCGGTGGCGCGCACCTCGCGCGGGAAGAGATCGTCGACCGTCATCCGCCGATGCGTCACGCCCTGGTCGTGGGCGTAGCGGCAGAATGCCTCGATGGTCGGACGGCTCGCCTCGATGCCGTAGGGAAAGGGATCGGGTCCGTAGCCTGCGACGATCTCCTCGGCGATCGCCGCCGCCCAGGGAAGCGGAATGCGAGCGCAAGTGAAATCGCGTAGCCGGTCGAAGCAGCGGCGCTTGGCCTCGTCGAACATCTTGTAGAGGTTCATCGCGATCCACGGGTGCTGCTCGAATACCGCGCGGCGTATCGTCACCAGATGCATGATCGGGAAGATGCCGGTCTTCCTGCAGAAGCGCTCCTCCTCGGCGCGATAGTTCGGATAGAGCCGCACCACCGCCCCGCCGGGCGCGAAGCCATCCGGCGCACGTGCCGAGATCACCGCATCGATCTCGCCGCTCGCGAGCATCGCCGAGAGGCTGGTCTCCGGTCGCGCCTGATACTGGATGCCGGACGGCAGCTTGAGTTCGACCTTCTCCGCCCGGCCCCGCTCGTTGACGCCGGCCTGCAACCAGCGGATTTTCGCGAGATCGACGCCCTCTTCCTCGGCGAGGAAGCCGCGCACGTAGATGCCGGCGGTCTGTGCCCATTCCGGAATGCCGACGGCGCGGCCCTCGAGGTCCCTGGCGCTGTGGATGCCGCGGTCGGCGCGCACGTAGATCGCCGAATGGCGGTGCACCCGCGAGGGGAACACGGGGATCGCGACCATTGGCGCGGCGCCTTGCGAGGTGAGCGAAATGTATTTGCCGAAGGAGAGCTCCGAGACGTCCCATTCGAGACCGCGTGTGAAGCGGAAGGTGATCTCCTCGATCGAGGGAAAGATCAGCGGGATGAGCGTGATGCCGTCCGCGCGCACGAGGCCCTGCGCGATCTCGCGCACGTGCTCGTAGTCGCAGACCGCGAGCGTGAGGTGGAGCGAGGCGGTGCCGCCGCTGCCGAGGATTTGCGCCGCGCGCAAATCCGGGCTCGGCCCGCGTGCGGTCTCCCGCCCGCGAGTGCCCTGGTCTCGAATGCCGGGTGGTTGGATGTCCTGAGCGGTCATGGCGGATTCCCCTGCTCGCGTGCCGCTCCAGCGGGCGAAGGTGTCGGCACGCCGGGAATCATGCCTGCGATCGTTGCGCCTGTCACTTCTGCCGCGCGAGGAAATAGGCGAGGTCGACGAAATCCTCATCCTTCATGGTGTAGACCACCTCCGCCATCTGCGCATCGTAGCCGCGCCGCGAATTGTCCTTGTAGCCGCGCAGCGCCTTGAGCAGGTAATCCTCGCGCTGGCTGGCCAGCCGGGGCACGTTGTCCTGGCCCTGGTAGTTCGATTGGTGGCAGAAATTGCAGCGATGCTGGGTAGCGAGCGCGTGCGCCCTGTCCATGCGGGCGGGGTCGGGATTGTCGGCGACCGGCACCGGCGGCGGCAGCCGCGAGATGATCTCGCCGGCCTTGCGCAGGTCGTCGTCGGTGAGCCCCTTGGCCATCTCGTTCATCGGCTCGACGACGCGCATCCGGTCGCGAAACATCAGGAGCTGCACCATGCTGTAGAACGCCGGCTGCGCCCCGAGCGAGGGCGTCTCTGGGAGTTGCGAGGTGCCGTTCTCGCCGTGGCAGGCCAAGCAGGTCGGCAGCCGCTCCTCGAGCGACTGCGCGCCGGCGGGAGGTGCCGCCAAGCCGGCGAGGACCGCCGCGACCGCAAGGCTGCGCATGGGCGGCCTCCACAAACGCATCACGCCAGGGTGGAGAAGTCGGGGGCGGCGTGCCGCCCTCGACGTCGCAATGTCAGCGCCCAGCGTTGCGCGCGTTGCCATAGCTCACGCGCCAGACCGCGCCGTTCCAGTCGTCGGAGACGAGCACCGAGCCGTCTTTCATGACTAGGATGTCGACCGGGCGGCCGACGTAGCTGTTGTTGTCGAGAAAGCCGGTGACGAAGGGCTCGATCGCGCCCGCGCTGCCGTCCTTCTTGATGTTCACGAGCACGACGTCGCCGCCCACTTTGTTGGTCTTGTTCCAGGAGCCGTGGCGCGCAACCAGGAGCTGGCTACGGTACTTCGCCGGGAACGAGGTGCCGGTATAAAACTTCAAGCCTAATGATGCCGAGTGCGGTCCCATCAGCGCAATCGGTGGCGTGAAGTCCTCGCACTTGTGGCCCCAGCCGAACTCCTGATCCGGCAGGTTGCCCTGATAGCAATAGGGCGATCCGAAATGCTGGCCGACCTTGGTCATGCGGTTGAGCTCGTCGTTTGGGAGATCTTCCGACTGAAGTTCCCCCGGTTTCGTGGACACCCGAGCATTTGTGTTGCAGGAGTCCACGATGGCAAGAAAGAACGCACCTTACACGCCTGAGTTTCGGCGTCAGATGATTGAGCTGGTTCGGTCCGGGCGAAGTCCGGAGAGCCTGTCGAAGGAGTTTGAGCCGACGGCGCAGGCGATCCGGAACTGGGTGGCGCAAGCCGAGCGGGATGCGGGCCGCCGGGATGACGGTGTGACGACGGCAGAACGCGACGAGATCAACCGTCTTCGGCGCGAGGTGAAGCAGCTCAGGCTGGAGCGCGACATCCTCTCAAAAGCCGCGGCCTGGTTCGCTCGGGAGACGGATGTGATCCCGCCGAAGGGTTCAGATTCGTGAGCGCGCACCAGGCCGAGTTTCCGATTGCCACCATGTGCCGAGTGCTGGGCATCTCGTGCAGCGGGTACTATGCGTGGAGAACGCGATCGCCCTCCCAACGGGCGCGTTCGAATACTGCGTTGACCGAGACGGTACGCACGATCCACGCGGTATCGCGCGGAACCTATGGCGCGCCGCGGGTGCACGCTGAGCTTGCGGCGAACGGCGTGCAGGTCGGCAAGAACCGTGTCGCGCGGCTCATGCGCGAGGCGGGTGTTGCTGGTATCAGCCGTCGCAGGTTTGCGATCACAACGGTGCGTGATGGAGCCCGCCAAGCGCCCGATCTGGTCGAGCGCAGGTTCACGGCGGATGCGCCGAATGTGCTTTGGGTGGCTGATATCACCTACATTCCGACATGGGCGGGCTTCCTGTACCTGGCGGTCGTCCTCGATGTGTTCAGCCGCCGGATCGTCGGCTGGTCGATGGCGACGACGTTGCACACCACGGTCGTGCTCGATGCGTTGAGCATGGCGCTGGCCATGCGTCGTCCGCGCGGCGTCATTCATCACTCCGATCAAGGCGCGCAGTACACGTCCATTGAGTTCGGCAACCGCTGCCGCGAGGCGGGTGTGCGGCCTTCGATGGGGAGTGTGGGCGACGCCTACGACAATGCGATGGCGGAGAGCTTCTTCGCCACGCTGGAATGCGAGTTACTGGCTCGCAGCCGGTTCAAGACGCAAGCCGAGGCACGCAATGCCGTCTTCGAGTTCATCGAAGGCTTCTACAATCCGCGCCGGCGGCATTCGTCGCTCGAGTATCTGTCACCCGTCGAGTTCGAGCGGCGGCACTGGGAGCCTGCGGTTTCCCCCGGCTCACTCCATCCTGCCGCCGTGCTCGGGGCCGTCAAGGTCAAGCCCTCGCGCGCGCGCAAAGTGCGCGACCTTGACCGCCCCTGCGCGCGACGGCGGGTCGAATGTGCGGGCCGGGACATGGCGTAATCGCGGGGTAACGAATGCCGGCGCAGGCTGGTCCTCCCCGCAACGCCAAGGAGCGAGATCATGTCCAAGAGCAAGCAGTATGTCGGCCTCGATGTGTCGCTGAAGGAAACGTCGATCTGCGTCATTGACGATGCCGAGAAGATCGTATGGCGCGGCCAAACCGACTCGACGCCGGAAGCTATCGCATCGGCTGTGAAGCAGCACGCGCCCCATGCGGCTCGGATCGGACTCTGAAAGCGGGCAGCTGTCGAACTGGATGTTCCACGAGCTGAAGGCGATTGGCCTGCCCGTGATCTGCGTCGATGCGCGCCACGCCAAAGCCGCGTTGTCGCTCAAGGTCAACAAGACCGACGCCAACGACGCCCTCGGTTTGGCACAGATCATGCGCGTCGGCTGGTACCGCGAGGTGACGGTGAAGGGCCTTGACAGCCAAGCCGTCCGTGCACTGCTGGTAGCACGCGGCCAGATCGTGTCGCAAATCACGACGCTGAAGAATTGCGTGCGCGGCATTCTGAAGACCTTCGGTCGGGTCCTTCCCAAAGGCTTGCGCAGCCAGTTCCCGGCGCGCGTGCGCGCGGCGATCGACGGGCATCCTGTACTTGGGGCGATCATCGAGCCGACGTTGCAGGTGCTGGAGGCAACGCGGGCCCAACTCCTCGTGTACGATAGGGCCGTCATTCAACGCGCTCGCAGCGACGACATTGCCCGTCAGCTGATGTCGGCACCGGGCGTCGGCACGGTGGTTGCCTTGGCCTATATCACCGGCGTTGAGGACCCAGCACGCTTCAAGCGATCGTCGTCAGTGGCGGCGTACTTTGGGATGACGCCCAGGCGTTATCAATCCGGCGAGGTCGATCACGCAGGGCGCATCTCCAAGTGCGGAGACGGCATGGTGCGCGGCCTTCTGTTCGAGGCCGCCAAAGTGTTGCTCAGTCGGTCAACGCGACCAAGCGCGCTGAAGACCTGGGGCGAGGCGCTTGGCAAGCGTATCGGAGCTAAGAAGGCAACGATGGCGGTTGCCCGAAAGCTTGCCGTCATCCTGCATCGCATGTGGACCTCAGGTAGGACGTTCCGATGGAACGCTGAGGCTGCATCTGCAGCCGCCTGAGATCGATCGAATATCCCTTCGCCGCATCTCGCGGCGGATCGCTGTCCCTGCTGGGACGGGCCTCGATGACCGCGCGATTCTTCCTGCGCTGAGCTTCTGTTGAGCGCGTTCGGGACATAGCGGCGTCGAAACCCTGAGGCCATGGTGCGGCCAGCGACCCTGGACCGCGGAGAGAACGGTGGACCTGGCAGCGACATCAATCCGCGCGAGCAAAAGCTAAAGGGACCATACTCGATAGCAGAGCGCTCTTCCGGCCCGTGACCATCCAGTCTGCCGCCGTGCTCACGGCTGTCAAGGCGCGGCCTGGAAACGGTGGAGTGCGCCGCATGGCGGAGTGACGGCCGACCTTGACAGCCTCTGCGCGCGGCGGCGTTCGAAATCTACGGTCGGGGCGGAAGAGCCTGCGGCGCGGTCAACCCAAAGAAAGCCTCCAGGCAAGCAAGAGAACAAGCAAGAGAACAAGCAAACAAGGAAGAAAGAAAATGCTTGCGTTCGTGGTGGCGATTAGAGAACGGAAGGATGAGCTCCGCAGGGGCCGAACAAAAGGATGAGCAGAAAAGGCAGAAAAAGGAGGACACCTTTGACGGCAGACACTGTAGCCTGATCCCAAGACGTCAACTGTCCACGAAATCGGGGTAGGTCCACGACAACCAGTCGCGGCCGTTGTCCGTGAAGTACATCTCCTTCGACCCCGGATGCCAGTCGAAGCCGACGGTGTTGCGGATCCCCTTGGCGATCGTCTCCATGCCGGTGCCGTCGAGGTTGACGCGACGCATGGTGCCGTAGCCTTCGGGCGGCATGCAGTCATTGCACGGCTGTCCGATCTCGAAATACAGCTTGTTGTCGGGCCCGATCGCAAGATACTTCCAACCGTGCGCCTCGTCCTTCGGCAGGCCGTCAAGGATGACCGTCGGCTTCGGCGGGTTGTCGAGCTTGTCCTCGATATTGTCGATCTTCGAGAGCTGCGAGAGCTCCATGATGTAGAGCGTGCCGTTCTTGAAGGCGACGCCGTTCGGCCGGTAGAGCCCCGACGCGATGACCTTCGCCTCGCGTTTGCCGTCCTTGTTGACGATGGCATAGACCTTGTCCTGGAGCCGCGAGCCGACAAAGACAGTGCCCTTGTCGCCGAGCGCGAGCGAGCGGGCATTCGGCATCCCGCTGGCGTAGACCTCGACCTTGAAGCCTTTCGGCGCCTTGAGCTTGTCGACCGGCAGCTTGTCGGCCGCAGCCGCGAGCGGCGGCGCCGGGACCGGGGCGAGCTTCTGCGCGCCAGGCGTATCGGGGCGGCCGATCAGCGGCGACCCGGGTGGCAATGGCGCCGGTTGCTGCGCGGCAGCCGGCCAGGCAGCCACGAGCAGCGTGCCGAGAGTTCCGGCGAGCACGACGCTCCGCCGTCGCGACGAATAGGTCATGGTGATCCTCCCTGATGCAACAGGCTGATCTTGGTTGCCTCGCCCGGCCACGCCTGTCGAGGGCCGCGCGTGCTTGGTTTCTTCAAGAGAAAGTGTCCGATACTTTGCCCCCCAGGCGCAATCGGTTTTCGGGGGGAGGGCGCAGGCGGGCCTTCGCGCGCCACGTCCGGGGTGGGATCGCGGCGCGCAAGACGGGTCGCATCGGCTCAGCGCGTGGCGAGGCCGCGGGAGTCATAACTGATGCGGTAGATCGCGCCGGCGTAATCATCGGAGACGAGCAGCGAGCCGTCCTTCATCGCCTCCACGTCCACCGGGCGGCCGATATAGCTGTTGTCCTGCAGGAAGCCGGTCATGAACGGCTCCCAGGATTTCACGCTGCCGTCGGGATTGAGCTTCGCCACGACGATGTCGCCGCCGATCTTGGCGGTCTTGTTCCAAGAGCCGTGGCGCGCGATGAAGATGGCATTGCGGTACGCGGCGGGGAACATCCTGCCGGTATAGAAGCGCATGCCGAGCGCCCCGGCATGCGGGCCGAGTAGCGCAATCGGGGCTTCGAATTCGCCGCACGTGCGCCCCCAGCCGAGCTGGTCGTCAGGCACGTTGCCTTGATGGCAATACGGGTACCCGAAATGCTGACCGGTCTTGGTGACCCGGTTGAGCTCGTCGTTCGGCAGATCCTCCGAGAACCAGTCGCGGCCGTTGTCGGTGAAATAGAGCTGCCTGGTGACGGGATGGAAGTCGAAGCCAACCGAGTTGCGCACGCCGCGCGCGTAGGCTTCGAGGCCGCCACCGTCGAGATCGATGCGCGCGATCTGGCCGTTGGTCTCCGGCGGCAAACAGATGTTACAGGGCGCGCCGACATTGATGTAGAGCTTGTTGTCGGGCCCGACCGCCATGAATTTCCAGCCGTGCGACTGGTGGTTCGGAAATTTGTCGTAGATCACGACCGGTTTCGGCGGGTTGTCGAGATTGCCCTCGACGTTTTCGAGTTTCGACACCCGCGTGCCCTCAGCAATGTAAAGCGTGCCCTTGTGGAAGGCGAGGCCGTTCGGCCGATCCAAGCCCGCAGCCAGCACCTTGAGCTCGCGCTTGCCGCCGTTTTCGACCACGGCGTAGACCTTGTCGAGGAGGCGGTTGCTGACGAAGACGGTTCCCTTGTCGCCGAGCCGCAGCGAGCGCGCATTGGGTACGCCGCTGATGAAGACTTCGACCTTGAAGCCCTTGGGCAGTTTGAGCCGTGAGGTCGGAAGCTTGTCCGCCGCCGCGGGAAACGGCGGCGGGGTGACGCCGCGAAGCCTGGTCGCCGCGTCCGAGGTCGGCTGGTTCGGCGTGGGCGGCGGGGGCGTCGGCGTCGACTGCTGAGCGGCGGCCGGCCAGGCGGCGAGCGCGCCCGCGAGCGTCGCGGCAATGAGGGCACCATTCAGATGCAAGCAGCGAATGAACATGCGGTCCTCCCTGACCGTCGGATTCTTTGCCGTAGTGTCCGTCAGTCGCATCCGGCGCGCAATCGCCCGCGACACGAAACCTCACATGCGCCGATAGACGTAAGGCGCATCGGAGCGGACCGCTGCGAGCTCCGCCACCCGTGCGTGGTCGGGTGCGAGCTGGCAGACCGGATCGGTGGCGGCGGCGTCGCCGGTGAGCGCGAAGGCCTGGCAGCGGCAGCCCCCGAAATCCTGCTCGCGGCGCGGGCAGCTCGCGCACGGCTCCTTCATCCAGGCCGTGCCGCGGAAGGCGTTGAAGGCGGGCGAGTTCGCCCAAATGTCGGCGAGCGAATGCTCGCGCACGTTCCAGAATTCGAGTCCCGTGATCGATTCCGCGGCGTGGCAGGGCAGCACCTTGCCCGCGGGCGTGACGTTGAGCGACCGCCGGCCCCAGCCGCCGACGCAGGGCTTGGGATAGCGCGCGTAGTAGTCCGGCACCACGGCGTCGATGACGATGCGGCCATGGTGCCGCGCGCGCAGGTCCTCCACCGCAGCGGCTGCGCGCTCGACCTGCTCGCGCGTCGGCATCAGCATGGCGCGGTTTTTGAGCGCCCAGCCGTAATACTGCACATGCGCGATCTCGACCCGGCTCGCGCCAAGCGACAAGGCGAGGTCGACCATCTCGCCGATGTGATCGATGTTGACGCGATGCATCACCGCGTTCACCGTCAGCGGCAGCTTGTGCCGCACGACCTCGGCTGCGAGCGCGCGCTTCCTCGCGAACGCGCCGCGATAGCCGGCGATGTGGTCGGCAGCGGAGGCTTCGCTGTCCTGAATGGAGATCTGCACGTGGTCGAGGCCGGCCGCGACGAGTGCGTCCAGGGTCCGCTCGGTGATACCCACGGCGGAGGTGATGAGATTGGTGTAGAGCCCCGCGGCATGCGCGCCGGCGGCGATGTCGACGAGATCGCGCCGCGCACCGGGCTCACCGCCCGAAAGGTGGACCTGCAGCACGCCGAGTGCCCCGGCTTCGCGGAAGACGCGGACCCAGGTGGCAGTGTCGAGCTCCTGGTCCCTGGCGTCGAGCGCGAGCGGGTTCGAGCAATAGGGGCAGCCGAGCGGACAGCGGTGGGTCAACTCGGCGAGCAGGCCGAGCGGCTTGTGCAATGCGGCTCCATTGACCGGCGCCACGTCAGGCTGACCTTCCTCGGCGACTGGCTCTTGGGTTCGTCACGGCCGACCCGTCACGGCAGGGCGGCTCCCGGAGCCCGGCAAGCCGGGTTCCGGCCGCCATCTTCGGCCCTCCCGGAATGTAAGGCCGCGGATGCCCGGGACAAGCCGTCACAGATCGCCAAGCCCGTACTCCGACCAGCGGGCGTTCACGCGCGCCTCGTCCTCGGGTGACGGTCGCACCGTAGGTGGAAAGCGTTCACCGGCCCACTCCGGACGACGCGCGCTCTTCCACGAGCGAGTAGCGTCGATCAACATCCGGTTCCAAAGGCCGGTGCCGAGCTGCGCCACGTCGCGATCCGCCATCGGCGTGCTGGGATCGATGGGAGAGCCGAAAATGCCGGGGAAAATTACCACACCGCCTTCTCCGGCGTTCACGCGATGAGCGAGCGCCCATTCCACTTGCTCGTCCTCCGCGGGATCGATGTCCTCCTCCACCACGATCACGTGCTTGTAGCGATACTGCGCGGCGCTGTTGCCCCAGAGCGCCGCCGCGATCTGCTTGGGCTGGCCCTGGTAATGTTTCTTGATCTGAATCCGGATGTTGACCCCGTTGGTGATGGGCGGCGCGTAGACGTCGAGGATGCCGGGGATGCCGGCGCTGTTCAGTATGTTCCAGGCGATGCCGGCCCGCTGCACCGAGGACATCACGCTGTTCTCGCTGTAGGAGCCCGGCAGCGTGCCCTCCAGCGAACCGCGGAAGATTGGGTCGCGGCGATGGGTTATGCACGTGACCTTCATGCTGGGACGCGGCGTGGGCAGGTCCGACACATACCCGGTGAATTCACCGAACGGCCCCTCGGTTTCGTAGGTCGCTGGATCGTCGCTGATGTACCCCTCGATGACGATCTCCGCGGTTGCCGGAACCTCGAGATCTACCGTTTCGCAGCGCACCAGCGGTGCCGGCTCGCCCCGGTAAGCGCCCATCACGTCCCACTCGCACACGCCGGGGGAGACAGGTGATCCCGCCAGGAACGGCATGATGGGGTCCCAGCCGATCACGCACGCGACCGGCATGGGCTGCTTGAGGGCGGCCCACTTCACGAAGTGTGCGCCCCAGTGCTGGCCGCCTTTGACCAGGAGGAACGGCGCAGTGCTCTTCTGGCCGATCATCCCGCGGTAGATACCCACGTTCATCAGGCGCGTTTCCGGGTCCCTGGTGACGATGCAAGAGAACGTGTGGATGTAGCGCCCGCCTTCGAGGAAATGCCATTTCGGCACCGGAAACTCAGTCTGATCGATCGCGTCGCCGCGGATGATGACGTCTTTCACCGGGCCCGTGCCGACGACGACCGGAGCGATCGTCTCGCGGTTTTTCCTCATCACATGCTGAACGAGATCGCGATTGGCGGCATCCCGGGGAAAGCCGAGAGCGAGAGCCAGGCGCGATCGGGCGCCGAGACCACTCACGAAGAGCTTCGTACAACGGCCGTTCCGGTAGCCCCTGATGTTCTCGAACAGCAGGGCAGGACCCTTCTTCTCGAGCACGCGCCTGGCAACTGCACCGATCTCGCGGTCCCAGTCCACTTCGGCGGTGATCCGCCGCAGTTCGCCCTCCTTCTCGAGCAGGGTCATCCAGTGCCGCATGTCCATGAAGCCCATCGTGCGCTCGCTCCGAATCTCGCCCACCGCCGGGACGCGCTTTCAGTCATGCTTTGGGATGCCGGCCTTTTCGATCACCCCCTGCCATTTGGCGATGTCGCTCTTCATGCGCTCGCTCATCGCCTCCGGCGTGCTGCCGCGCATCTCCATGCCCAGCTTCTTTGCCTTCTCCTGGACATCGGGACTCGGCACGACATCGTTGATGGCCTTGGTGAGGACCTGGACGACCGCCTTGGGGGTTGCGGCCGGGACGGAAATCCCGTTCCAACTCGCGACTTCGAAGTCTTTGATGCCGCTTTCTTGAACGGTCGGAACGGCGGGCAGATAGGCAGTCCGCTTCGGGCCGGTGGAGGCGAGGGCGATGACCTTGTGGTCGGCGATCTGCCCTTGTATCGCTGCATAGAACTCGAAGGCGACGTCGACATCGCCGCGCAAGAGCGCGGTCGCCATATCGGGCGACGTTCGGAAGGGGACGATCGTCACCTTGATGTCGGCTGCATTCCTGAACAGTTCAGCGGCGAGGTTCTGGGTGCTCCCGGGATTGATGGTGGCGATATTGAGCTTTCCCGGAGTCGCACGCGCTGCTTCGACGATGTCGCGTACGGATTTCAACGGCGAGCCTGCCCTGGTCACGATCAGCAGGTCGAAGAATGATACGGTCGAAGTCGAGGCGAAGTCCGTGAGGATGTTGTAAGGCAGCGATTTGAATAGCGACGCACTGATGGCGTTGTTGTTGCCCGTCATCAGCACGGTGTAGCCGTCGGGAGCTGCCGACGCGCCGGCCTTCGCGGCGACGATGCCGCCGGCGCCGGGACGGTTCTCGACCACGAACTGCTGTTTCAGTCGGCCGGTGAGCTTGTCCGCCAGAATGCGCATGCCGACGTCTGCGACGCCGCCGGCCCCATAGGGAACGATCAGTTGGACCGGGCGACTGGGATAATTGGATTGGGCGCCGGCTGGCGCAACCATGGCGATGGTCGCGAGCAGCCCACTGGCGGCCCATGTCCACCGCAGGCGGGTTGGCCGAGGCAGGGCGGCAACGCTGGCCTGTCTAGTCATCCCAAGTCTCCCACCTTTCAGCTGGAATTCCCCTGACGACGGGTCGTCGGCCGGCCATTGTTTCACGGCGCTGCTGGTCGTCAAGCATGTTGCCGGAGGCAGAGCGGACGCCACCGGCACCGGCTTGAATTTGAGTTGGATCAAAGTGCGCGCGGTCGGATCGTTGTAAACGTTCATCCATGATTGCAAGAGTCCTTACGACAGTCCTGACCGTCGCGCTCCTCGCATGCGCCCCGGCGCGCGCGCAAGACGCCCTCGTTGCCTACAAGACCTTGAGCCCGGAGGTCGCGCTCGATCTCGCCCGCGCCACGCTCGCCGACTGTCGGCAGCGCGGCTACCAGGTGGCGGTCGCGGTTGTCGACCGCTTCGGTGTGACGCAGGTCGTGCTGCGCGACCGCTTTGCGGGTCCGCACACGCCGGCGACCGCGACCGGGAAGGCGTGGACCGCGGTCAGTTTCCGCACCGACACGACCGATCTCGTCGCCTCGACTCAGCCGGGAACGCCGCAGGCGGGCGTTCGCGACCTGCCCGGGGCGGTCATTCTCGGTGGCGGCATCATGGTCCAAGCCGGCGGCTCGTTGGTCGGCGCGATCGGAGTTTCGGGCGCGCCGGGTGGTGACGCCGACGACGCCTGTGCGAAGGCCGGCATTGCAGCAATCCAGGACAAGCTCGACTTTTGACCGGCAAGCCGAGAGAGGCCCGACTGATGCGGTATGTGCGAATATCTGTCGACGGCAACGGCGAGACGCATTTCGCGGACGCCGAATTGGAAATGGAAGAGGCTGATTACAGACCGCCGGCACCGCTCATGTTTGTCTCACACGCTCATGAGTTCGAGTGCAATCCAATTCGTGCGCCTTCCAGCGGGATGGATCGGCGAATCGATCAGAGTACCGGAGCCACAGTTCTTCATCTGCGTTGCGGGTGGTCTGAAGGTGACGGTCAGCGATGGCGAGACGCGTTCGTTTGGCGTCGGTGACGTCATCTTCATGGCAGACACCTCCGGGAAGGGTCACACGACGCGCGTCAGCGGTACGCGAGACTGCGTCGCAGCAATCGCGCCGGTCACGGATTGAGCACCGCCCGCGCGGCGCGCTGATTTATTGGATTTGACGCGTGGGACGCACGGATTCGCAGGTTCTGTGCGCCCGGGCTTTAGGCCCCGTCGTCACAGTTCCAAGAGCTTCTTGTCGGCCAAGCCGCGCAGCAACGTGCCGACATCCGCGAGAATTTTCTCGCGCGGGGCGGTATAGGTCTTGGCGAGGTCGTCGACGATCTCGGCGAACGTGGCCTCGCCGGTGCAGCGCTTGATGATCTCGACGGCGATCTGGTCGGCCTTGAAGACGCGTTCGGGTGCGAGCAGCACCCATCCGCCCTGCGCCTCGTTGTAGGCGAGCCGCACGCCGCGCGGCAGCCGCGGGCGGGCCTCGGCGAGGATGGCGGCGTCGGGCTCGCTCACGCGCGCCTCCTAATCCTTGGGCATGAAGGCGCCGGGCGGAACATGCTTGGGCGTCACATAGGCGTGATAGAGCGCG
Source organism: uncultured Alphaproteobacteria bacterium (assembly GCA_963758945.1). Taxonomy (GTDB): domain Bacteria; phylum Pseudomonadota; class Alphaproteobacteria; order Rhizobiales; family Xanthobacteraceae; genus VAZQ01. The sequence continues at coordinate 17,337 of CAVWXY010000012.1, forward strand.
TCCAGCATCGCCCACAGCACGTCGCATTTGAACTCGAGCGCGGCCAGCACCGCCTGCTGCGCCTCCGGCGTGTCGGCGTGGTGTTTGACGTAATCGAGCGCGAAGGCGGAATCGCGCTTGGCGAGCGGCGGACGCTTGGAGAAATAGGCGAGCGTGTCGGCGCTGACGAAATCGTAGCTCTTGAGCATCCCTTCGAGCCGCTCGCTGATGATCTGCGGCGAGAACAGCTCGGTGAGCGAGGAGGCCACGGCTTCGAGCAATGTCCTGTCGCGCACGAAGTGAACGTAGGCGTCGACCGCAAAACGGGTCGCCGGCAGGAGTCCAGCGAGCGCCACGACATACTCGCGGTCGAGCCCGACGCCGTCGGTGAGCTTGAGCCATCGTGCGATCCCGCCGTCGCCTTCACGCTCGCCGTCGTGGTCGACGAGGCGGCTGCGCCACTCCCGGCGCAGCGCGGGATCCTCGCAGCGCGCGATCAAGCTCGCATCCTTCACCGGAATCATCGCTTGGTAGTAATAGCGGTTGAGCGCCCACGCCTGGACTTGGCCCTTCGTGCATTTGCCGCCGTGCAGCAGCGCATGGAACGGATGCAGGCGATGGTAGCGCCGCGCCCCGACGTCGCGCAGGCTCGCCTCGAGTTCCTGCGGGGTCATCGGCTTCACAGCACGATCTCCATTCCATCCTCGGCGATCTCCCAGCCTGCGCGCTCGACTTCGAGGCGTTCCGGCGAGCCATCGACCAGGATCGGATTGGTGTTGTTGATGTGGACGTAGATGCGCCGGCCGGCGATGCCGGCAAGCGCCCGTAACGAGCCTTCCTCCCCGTCAATCGGCATGTGCCCCATACGGCGGCCGGTCTTGGTTCCGGTTCCGGTCGCGATCATCTCATCGTCACGAAACAGCGTGCCATCGAAAAAAACGACGTCGGCGCGCGCGAATCGGTGCGCCATGGCCGGCGTCACGGCCGCTGCGCCGGGAACATAGGCGATGCGCGCGTTCGCGGCCGCGATCTCGACCCCGACATTCGCTGCCGTCTCGCTCGCGGTCTCGGGGTTCTCGCCCTCGAGATAGAGCGGCACCTTTCCCGGCACCATGAAGAGTTGCGCGCAGATGCCGCCTGCAAGGGTCACTCCGGCGCCGGGAACGACCGCCCGCCGCTTTACGACGTCGGGAGCCAGTACGGCGAACATGGGATTGTCCGCGAGGGCGGCGAGCGTGGCGGCCGTCGCACAAATCTCGAAGGGCTCGCGTTCACGCAGGCTCAACAAGCCTGTGACCTGGTCGATCTCGGCGCCGGTGAGCAGCACAGCCTTGAGCGGGCTTCCGCGCGTCGCCGCGCGCGGGTGCAGCACTTTCGATTGCCGAAGTTGCTGCGGAAGGTCGGGCGAAGCGTTGATCAGGAGCCAGTTTTCACCGTCCGCGCTCACGGCCAGGCTCGCCTGTGTGCGCGACCGCACACGCGCGTTGCCCGCCCATGCCAAGCGGCAGGTCGGGCAACGGCAGTTCCACTGCGGAAAACCTCCTCCCGCCGCCGCGCCGAGCACGATCGCGGTGAGGCGCCCCATTCAGGACCGACGCAACTGCGCCGGAATCAGAACTCGGCCGGCAGGTAGCCGTTGATCTCGAGACCGATGCAGATCTCGACGAGGGTCGGAGTTGTCCAGGTCATTTGGCGTTTCCCTAGAGTTCGTGTGAGCAAACGGTAAGGTAGACGGGGGCCGCTCGCCCTGCAAGGCCCCCGGTGCGGGCGCGTCGGACGAAGCCTGCTGGCATGGAACTCGGTTGCAAAAGAAAACCGGACCCTTGCGAGCCCGGTTACAGTTCGTCGGCGCGGGGCCGACAATCACCTTCCAGAGGGGAACAGCTGACGGCTTGACGACTGCAATCTGGGAGGATGGGCAATCGACCGCCGCCAGAGAGTCGCAGTATGCCCAGGCAATGTCCGCGGACAACACGGCGGGTCGCATGCCAGCCATGCGGTGCACTGCGCTGCGGACTGCGTTGCGCCGCTCGCGGGATCAGAAATGCCAGCGCTGTGCCTTCGCGACGAGAAAGTCGCGAAATACCTGCACCCGCGCGACCGATTTGAGCTCTTCCGGATAAACGAAATAGGCATCGAGCGCGATGCTGTCGGATTCGCCGAACAACTGCACCAGCCCGCCGTTTTCCTCCACCAGGTAGTCCGGCAGCAGGGCGATGCCGATACCCCGCTGGCACGCGCGCATGACGCCGAGCACGTTGTTGATGGTGAGGGTGGGCTCGCGGGGGCCCTTGCCGTTGCGCGCAACCTCGATCAGCCAGCGCCGGTTCTCGAAATGGTTGGGGACGATCGTGCCGCCGAGCAGCACGACGCGATGGTCATCAAGATCGTCGAGGGTGCGCGGCGTGCCGAACCGCTTGAGGTATTCCGGCGAGGCGTAGGCGTGGAACCGCACGGAGAACAGCTTGCGCTGGATCAGGTCGGGTTGGGTCGGCAGGCGCAGGCGGATCGCCACATCCGCCTCGCGCATCGCGAGGTCGAGCTCCTCGTCGGTCGTGATCAGCGTGAGATGGATGTCGGGGTAGAGATCGATGAATTCGCCCAGCCGCGGCGTAAGCCAGTGCACGCCAATTCCAGGGGTCGTCTGCACCTTGAGCTCGCCGTTCGGCCGCTCCTTGCTGTCTGTCAACTTGGCGCGCGCGGCCTCGAGCTTCATGAAAACGTCGTGGGCGGTGTGATGCAGGAGTTCGCCCTGTTCGGTGAGGATGAGCCCGCGGGCATGGCGGTGAAACAGCGACACTCCGAGTTCCTGCTCGAGCGCCGAGACCTGGCGCGAGACCGCCGACTGCGACAGCCCGAGTTGTTCGCCGGCATGGGTGAAGCTGCCGGCCTCGGCGGCGGCATGAAAGACCTTGAGCTTGTCCCAGTCCATGCTCATTGGCGCACCCTGCTGTCACTCCGCCGCGACGACGGCCGGCTCCGCCTCGCCCTGCGCGGCCAGGAAGCGTTCCGCTTCGAGCGCGGCCATGCAGCCTTGGCCGGCGGCGGTCACGGCCTGGCGGTAGACGTCGTCGGTGACGTCGCCGGCGGCGAACACGCCGGGCACCGAGGTTGCGGTCGAGTACGGTGCGGTCTTGATGTAGCCCGACGGCTTCATCTCCACTTGCCCGGCGAAGAGTTCGGACGCGGGGGTGTGACCGATGGCGATGAAGACGCCGTCCGCCGCGCGCTCGCTCAAGGCACCGGTCTTGACGTCGCGCAGCACGACACCCGAAACCTTGAGCGGATTCTTGCCGCCCACAACCTCCTCCAGCGCGCTGTTCCAGATCACCGAAATCTTCGGGTTCTTGAACAAACGGTCCTGCAGGATCTTCTCGGCGCGGAAACCGTCGCGCCGGTGCACGACGGTGACCTGGGCAGCGAAATTGGTGAGGAACATCGCCTCCTCGACGGCCGTATTGCCCCCGCCCACGACGATGACGTTCTTGCCGCGATAGAAGAAGCCGTCGCAGGTGGCGCAGGCGGAGACGCCGTAGCCCTTGAATTTCTGCTCGGACGGCAGTTCCAGCCAGCGAGCCTGCGCGCCGGTCGCGATGATCACGCTGTCGGCGAGATAGCGGTCGCCGGAATCGCACTCCAGCCGAAACGGCCGGTGCGCGAGGTCGACCTTGCCGACGTGGTCGGCCACGATCCTCGTGCCGACATGCTCCGCCTGCTTCTGCATCTGCTCCATCAGCCAGGGGCCCTGGATGACGTCGGCGAAGCCGGGATAGTTCTCGACGTCGGTGGTGATGGTGAGTTGGCCGCCTGGCTGGATGCCCTGGAACAGAATCGGGTCCAGCATGGCGCGGGCGGCGTAGATCGCGGCCGTATAGCCGGCCGGTCCCGACCCGACGATGACGACCTTGGCGCGGGTGGGCTTACCCATCGAGAACATACCCCTCATGCGCTTGCGGCGGAGCGCCAAAGCCGGGGCGCCAGCCGGGCTGCGTTCGAGCGCCCATTCCAGTTCTAGTCCGGCGCCTTGCGGGCAACTGCGGTGACCCCTCGGCCCCTGAAGCGAACCTGCGCTTGGACGACGGCCGATCGGGAAGGACGCGTTGATGCCTTGCACAATTTATGGGTTCTCGGCAGCTATGCAAGATATGCAGATCAGAAAGCCAACAGCCGTGCACAGCGGCCACCGGTTGATGGTATCCAGAAACCGCAGGCGAGCAATAATCTTTCGTGAAGGCTGCAGCTTCGCTAATGATGGCGAGGGTCACAGTTATCGGAGCGCTTCGTGCCCGCTCGACTCGATGCCGTCGATCGACGGATTCTCAAGGAACTGCAGGACGACGGCCGCATCACCAATGTGGAGCTCGCCCGCCGGGTCGGCGTTTCGGCGCCGCCTTGCCTGCGACGGGTGCGAGCCCTGGAACAGGCCGGTTACATCAAGGGCTACCGGGCGTTGCTGGACGAGAAGTTGCTCGGCTACGAAGTGACCGTTTTCGCGATGGTGCATCTCAGCAGCCAGGCCGAGAGCGACCTGAAGGCGTTCGAGGACTTCGTCCGCGCCCAGCCGCTGGTACGCGAATGCTGGATGCTTTCGGGCGAGATCGATTTCATTCTCAAATGCGTGGCGCCCGACCTGAAGACCTTCCAGGCCTTCGTCGCCGAGCTCACCGCCGCGCCGCACGTGCGCAACGTCAAGACGTCGTTGACGTTGCGCAATTCCAAGGACGCGGCGATGGTGCCCATGGGCGCATGATGGCCAGGTGCCGCCGGGTTCATGTTTCCGCGAAGGCGGGCATCACCTCGCGCGCAAACAGGTCGAGCGAGGCGAGCAATTCGGCGAGCGTCATGTCGCCGAAGGCCAACCACGACAGCAGATAGTTGCTGGCGCTCGCCGCGACTTCCGCGGCGATGAAATCGCGCACGGTGGCGGGCGATCCGGCGACGCCGTTGTCGATCGCCATGAGCTCGTCGAATGTGGACGGATAGAGCGCCGCGATCCGGGGCTCGGCGCCATGGCGCGCGAACAGCCAACGGAAACTGTCGCGCCAGCGCGGATAGGCGCGCCGCGCGACCGCGAGCGCCTCCGCGTCGGTGTTGGCAACCACCACGTGGCGCGCGACCCCTATCAGGGGCATCGGCCCGGCGTCTTTGCCGAGGCGGGCGCGCACCGCACGGTAGCGGTCGGCGATGGCGCGGACGGTCGGGCGCAGCGCGATGATCGCGATGTTCACATCGTTTGTCGCCGGCCAATCCGCGTTCTCCGGGATCGTGGTCCCGTACCACAGCGGCGGATGCGGCCGCTGCACCGGCCGCAGGATCATCGGCACGTTGCGGAACTGGTAATGCTTTCCTTCGAACGTGAGCTCGTCGGCGGCGAGACCCTTCAGGATGAGCTGGAAAGCTTCGTGATAGATCTCGCCGGTGGCGGCGAAGTCGAGGCCATAGGCGCGGGTCTCGAACGGCGACACGCCGCGCCCGACGCCGAGCTCGAGGCGCCCTTCGCTCATCTGGTCGAGCATGCAGATTTCCTCGATCAGGCGCAGCGGATGGTAGAACGGCAGGAGATAGACCAGCGGCCCGAACCGCAAGGCGCGGGTGCGTTGCGCCACGGCCGACAGGAACAGGCCGGGCGAGGCCGCGCAGCCGAGCGGCGTCGAATGGTGCTCGGCGAGGTGGTAGCCGTAGATGCCGCTGCGATCGTAGGCTTCGACCAGCCTGAGTCGATCGGCATAAAGCTGCCCGAGCGGCACGCCGGCATCGTCCATGTGATCGAACACGCCGAATTTCATGGGGACCTCTATGCTGCACCCGGGCAGCCACCCCTAGGCTGTCATTGCCGGGCCTTGTCCCGGCAATCCCGGTTTGGGGAAACTCGGAACGTGAGGCAATACTACGTCTACATCCTTGCCAGCCGCCGAGGGGGCGCGATCTACGTCGGCGTCACGAGTGATCTCGCGCGGCGTGTTTACGCGCATAAGAACGGATTGGTCCCAGGATTTACAAAGCGATACGGGATCGATCGTCTCGTCTATTTTGAGGTGTACGACACGGCTTATAATGCCATCCAACGAGAGAAAAATATCAAACGCTGGCCACGCGCGTGTGGAAAACCAAACTCATCGCGCAGTCAAATCCCGGGTGGCATGATCTTCATGAGGAGATCGCGTAACCAAAGAATCGGGATCGCCGGACAAGCCCGGCGATGACCGCGGGTGGAGTGACTCAGGGTATCACTAGCGCCACTCGACCTTCTTGACCTCGTAGGCCTTGGCGCCGCTCGGCGTCACCACCTCCACGCTGGTGCCCTTGGCCTTGCCGATGAGCGCGCGCGCGAGCGGCGAGGTGATCGAGATCTTGCCTTTCTTGGCGTCGGCCTCGGGCTCGCCGACGATCTGCCACACCTGCTTCTTCTCGGTGTCCTCGTCGACCAGCGTTACGGTCGCGCCGAACTTGATGGTGTCGCCCGATAGCTTCGACACGTCGATCACCTCGGCGCGCGCGAGCTTGTCCTCGAGCTCGGCGATGCGGCCCTCGTTGTGCGACTGCAACTCCTTGGCGGCATGGTATTCGGCGTTCTCCGACAGGTCCCCGTGCGTGCGCGCGTCGGTAATCTGCTGGATGATGCGTGGCCGCTCCACCTGCTGGCGGTGCTTGAGCTCGTTCTCGAGCGTCAAATAGCCTTCCGCTGTCATCGGGATCTTGTCCATCTGTTCCTTCAAACCTCCGACTTCAGCCAAGAGACAAAAATTCCGATCGCGGGCCGAAGTTTCATCCGGCCACGCGACCCTGGACCCTGTCCCAAACACGTACCGTCAGGCGGCCGGCCCCCGTTTCCCGGACGCAGGCTTGCCGCCGAAATAGCTCTGCAGCGCCCGCACCTCGAGGTCGCCCCCGAGATAGGCGTTAATTCCCTGCGCTGCGGCGACGGCCCCAGAAAGAGTGGTGTAGTACGGCACTTTATGCAAGAGGGCGGCACGCCGCAAAGAGCGGCTGTCGGCCAGGGCCGTGGCCCCCTCGGTGGTATTGAAGACGAGATGGACCTCGCCGTTCTTGATGGCATCCACGATGTGCGGGCGGCCCTCCGCCACCTTGTTGATCTTGCTGGCCGGCAGACCCTGTTCCGCCAGGTAGCGCTGGGTGCCGGAGGTAGCGATGACGCGAAATCCGAGCGAAACCAGCAGGCGGACCGCCTCGAGCACCCGTGGCTTGTCGGCATCCCTGACCGAGACGAAGACGGTACCCGACCGCGGCAGTCGCGAGCCCCCGCCGATCTGGCTCTTGGCGAAGGCGATGGCGAAGCTGCGGCCGATACCCATGACCTCCCCGGTCGATTTCATCTCCGGCCCGAGCACGGTGTCGACCCCGGGAAAGCGCGCGAACGGGAAAACCGCCTCCTTGACGCCGATATGTCCGAGCTCGGGGGGGGCAAGCTCGAAGCTCGCGAGCGCCTCCCCGGCCATGATCCTGGCAGCAATCTTGGCCACCGGGACCCCGATGACCTTGGCCACGAAGGGCACCGTGCGCGATGCGCGCGGGTTGACCTCGAGCACGTAGATGTCGCCGTCCTTGATCGCGTATTGCACGTTCATCAGGCCGCCGACCTCGAGCGCCAGCGCGAGTGCGCGCGTCTGGCGCTCCAGCTCGGCGACGGCATCCGGACCGAGTGAATGCGGCGGCAGCGCGCAGGCGCTGTCGCCGGAATGAATGCCGGCCTCCTCGATATGCTCCATGATCCCGGCGATGAGCGTGTCCTTACCGTCGGCGAGGCAGTCGACGTCGACTTCGATGGCGTCGGAGAGATAGCGGTCGATCAGCAGCGGGCGCTTTTCCGAGACCACGAGCTCGGAGGGGCGGTCGAGGTCGCCGGCGAGCCGCACGATATAGCGATCGAGCTGGACGGGGTCGGTCACGATTTCCATCGCGCGCCCGCCGAGCACGTAGGACGGCCGGATCACGATCGGATAGCCGACCGCGTCCGCGATCGCGCGCGCCTCGCTCGGGCTGGTGGCGACGCCGCTGGTGGGCTGGCGCAGCTTGAGCCGATCGAGCAGCTTCTTGAACCGGTCGCGGTCCTCGGCCAGGTCGATCATGTCGGGCGAAGTCCCGAGGATCGGGATCTCGGCCTGTTCCAGGGCCGCGGCGAGCTTTAGCGGCGTCTGCCCGCCGAACTGCACGATGACCCCGTGCAGGCGTCCGCTCGAACGTTCGGTCTCGATGATCTCGAGCACGTCCTCGGCCGTGAGCGGCTCGAAATAGAGCCGATCGGAGGTGTCGTAGTCGGTCGACACGGTCTCTGGGTTGCAGTTGATCATGATGGTCTCGTAGCCGGCCTCCTTGAGCGCGAAGGCGGCGTGACAGCAGCAATAGTCGAACTCGATGCCCTGGCCGATGCGGTTCGGCCCGCCGCCGAGGATCACCACCTTGGTCCGGCCCGAGGGCGCCGCCTCGCACACCGGCGCGCCGGCGAACGGCGCTTCGTAGGTCGAGTACATGTAGGCGGTGGGCGAGGCGAATTCGGCCGCGCAGCTGTCGATGCGCTTGAACACCGGCCGCACGCCGAGCGCATGGCGCTTGCGCGTGACCGTCTCGGCGGCGATGCCGGTAAGCTTGCTCAGCCGCGCGTCGGAAAAACCCATCGCCTTGAGCCGGCGCAGCGCGCCGGCGCTCGCCGGCAGGCCCTTGGCGGCGATCTCCGCCTCGGTCTCGATGAGCTCGCGGATCTGCGCAAGGAACCAGGGATCGATCTTGCAGGAGGCGTGGATGTCCTGGTCGGAGAAGCCGAGCCGCATCGCCTGCGCCACCTTGAGCAGCCGGTCCGGTGTCGGCGTGCCGAGCGCCGCGCGCACGGCATTCTTGTCGTCGCCCTGGCCCAGGCCCTCGATCGTGATCTCGTCGAGACCGGTGAAGCCGTTTTCGAGCGAGCGCAGCGCCTTTTGCAGGCTCTCCTGAAACGTGCGGCCGATCGCCATGGCCTCGCCGACCGACTTCATCGAGGTGGTGAGGACGGGATCGGCGCCGGGGAATTTCTCGAACGCAAAGCGCGGAACCTTGGTGACCACGTAGTCGATGGTCGGCTCGAAGGAGGCGGGGGTCGCGCCGCCGGTGATGTCGTTGGCGATCTCGTCGAGCGTGTAGCCGACCGCGAGGCGGGCCGCGACCTTGGCGATCGGGAAGCCGGTGGCCTTCGAGGCGAGCGCGGAGGAGCGCGAGACGCGGGGATTCATCTCGATGATCACCAGCCGTCCGTCCTCCGGATTGACCGCGAACTGCACGTTGGAGCCGCCGGTCTCGACCCCGATCTCGCGCAGCACCGCGATCGAGGCGTCGCGCATGATCTGGTATTCCTTGTCGGTGAGGGTGAGTGCCGGCGCGATCGTGATCGAGTCGCCGGTGTGCACGCCCATCGGGTCGATGTTCTCGATCGAGCATATGATGATGCAATTGTCGCGCTTGTCGCGCACCACCTCCATCTCGAATTCTTTCCAGCCCAGCACCAACTCCTCGATCAGCACCTCGTTAGTCGGGGAGGCGTCGATGCCGCGCTCGGCGATGTCGATGAACTCGGCCCGGTTGTAGGCGATGCCGCCGCCGGTCCCCCCGAGGGTGAAGGAGGGGCGGATGATGGCGGGCAGGCCGATCTCCTCGAGCGCCTCGAGGGCGTGGATCAGCGTCTTGACCTGCCGGGAACGCGGCGTCTCCAGCCCGATGCGCTGCATCGCCTCGCGGAACAACTTGCGGTCCTCGGCCTTGTCGATGGCTTGCGCGGTCGCGCCGATCATCTCGACGTCGAAGCGGCTGAGCACGCCCATCTTGTTGAGCGAGAGCGCCGTGTTGAGCGCGGTCTGTCCGCCCATGGTGGGCAGCAGCGCGAACCCGCCGGGAACGACGTGGCGCTCCTTCTCGATGATGCTGGCGACGATCTCGGGCGTGATCGGCTCGATATAGGTGGCGTCGGCGAGATCGGGATCGGTCATGATCGTGGCGGGGTTGGAATTGACCAGCACGATCCGGTAGCCCTCGGCCTTGAGCGCCTTGCAGGCCTGCGTCCCCGAATAGTCGAACTCGCAGGCTTGGCCGATGACGATCGGGCCTGCGCCGATGATGAGGATCGAGGCGATGTCGGTCCGTTTGGGCATGGGCCTCGGCGGTAGGCGGGATGGCTCCGCGCACAAAAAAAGGGCGCGCGGCTGCGCGTCCTTCGGTCGGCGCAGAGCCTGCGTCCCCGCGCGCGGGCGCTGTTTAGACCAGAATCGCCGGGCAGGGAAGGGCAGGCGGACTGTTGCCCGCGCCGGCCGCATCCGCGCCTATCGGCCGGCGGCATGAAACCGATTGCCCGGCCGACGGTTGGACCATCGACCTCGAAGCTGCCGTCTTGCTGGAGAGCGCATGGCCGAAAATCGCAGGATCGATGACCTCGTTTCCTGGTTCGCCGCATCCGTGCTGGTGACGGCGGCCGTGCTTTATTCCCTCAAGCTCCGCGACGACGACCGGCGCAGGCCCGGTCCGGCGACTGCGCCCCCGCGCGCAACCCCGGCACAGGAGCCGCTGACGCTGCAGGAACGGCGGGCCGCCGAATCCGGCCGCGGCCGCCGGGCGCGCGCGCCGCTGCACATTCCCTGGGCCGGATGGAAGGACATCGTCATCCGCACCTACCGGGAGATCCTCGACGACCGCCTGCTCGCGCTCGCCGCCGGGGTGGCGTTCTATTCCCTGATCGCGCTGTTTCCCGCCATCGCCGCCGGGGTATCGTCCTACGCCCTGTTCGCCAATACCGCCACCATCGGCAGCCATCTCCAGGTCGCCGCCGATATCGTCCCCACCTACGCCCTCGACATCATGGGGACCGAGATCACGCGCATCGCGGCCAAGAGCGACGGCAAGCTCACGTTCGGCTTCCTGCTCGGGCTCGGGATCGCGCTGTGGAGCGCCAATGCCGGCATGAAGGCGGTCTTCGACGCGCTCAACATCATCTACGATGAAGAGGAGAAGCGCAGCTTCGTCCGGCTCAACCTGATGTCGCTGTTTTTCACGGTCTGCGCCATCGCCGGCGCCGGCCTGGCCATCGCGCTCGTGGTCGTGTTTCCGCTGCTGTTGGCGGCTCTGGGCGTGACCAGCTTCGACCATCCCTTCGTCGGATATCTGCGCTGGCCGGTGCTGTTCGTGCTGATCATTCTCGGGCTGTCCTTGCTCTACCGCTACGGGCCGAGCCGCCGGCGCGCCAAATGGCGCTGGCTCAGCGTCGGAAGCGCGTTTGCCGCGCTCGCCTGGCTCGCGGTCTCCTCGCTGTTCTCTTGGTATCTCGGCAATTTCGCCAATTACAACGCCACCTATGGCGCGCTCGGCGCGGTGGTGGGTTTGATGATGTGGATGTGGCTGTCGACCATCGTGGTGCTGGTCGGCGCCGAGCTTAACTCCGAGATCGAGCACCAGACCGCGCACGACTCGACAGTGGGTTCGGAGAAGCCGCTCGGCACGCGCGGCGCGGTCATGGCGGACACGGTGGGCGCGGCGGTGAGGCAGCATCGATTCGCTGCAGGCGTCGCGCCGGGTCTCGAACGGGGCGAGGGCACCCGGAATTCATGACCGCAGCTCGTGAGTATGGGATCCCGGCCTCGCCGCTCGGCACCAACACGCAGTTGCACCACGATCGCTCCACGATCGGTGGGGCGGTGTTGCCGGTGCCGCCGTGACCGCTGCGCGGATCGGCATCAGGCCGGCTTTGCCAGGAAGGTCATGCGCGCGCGGTTGTGACCGATATTGGCGGGAGCGCGGCGCGCCGAGAAACCGGCGGCGCCGAGCCTTGCGAGCATCGCCGTCTCGCCGTAGCGGGTGAGGCCAAGATTGGAGCGCAGGCGCCAGTAGTCGGATGCGAGCGTGCGCACTAACCCGACGAACGCGGCGCCGAGAAAGCCGTCGGCGGCGGCAAAGCGGATGAGCGCCCATGCGTCGGTGAAGGCGGAGACATGCGGCGGGATGACATCGCCGAGAACGAGGACGCCGTCGTCGCGGACGAGCCGGCGGAACAGCGCGAGCAGGCCGTCGAGCTCCTGCGGCGTCAGATACTGCGCCACCGAATGCAGCACGATCACGTCGAGCGATGCGGGCGGGAGCGCCGCGATCTCCTCGGGCGCGCGCACTTCGATCTTCTGACGGCCGGCGAAGCGCTCGGCCAGCCGGGCGCGCACCGCCGGCGCGGCCTCGCACAGGATCAGCACGCGTGCCGGCGCGGCGACCAGGTCGGCGTGGAGCGCCTCCCCGCAGCCGTAGTCGAGCACGCAGGCGCCGGGAGGCACGTAGGCGCGAATGTCCTCCGCGATCGTGCGGTAGTGCACGTCGCGATGGCGCTCGTTGACGTAGATCGAATGCTCCGAATCCCAGAAGGCGATCCAGTCGCCCATCAGCGCGTCCCCCGCTCGTCCGGTCCCGCCGGCCGACTATAGGCCAATAGCCGCCGCTCGCCAGAACCGCCCCGGACGCAGCGCCGCGAACTGCGATTGCATGGACGGAAAAAGCGGCGCATCAATTTCGGCAAACCGGAGAAGAGACGCGGGAGGACAAGATGCTCACTCTCTACCACGGCAGGACCTCGGTCTGCTCCATCAAGGCGCGGCTGGCCTTGGCCGAAAAGGGCGTCGACTTCGACAGCCGGCTGATGACGCTGCGCGGCGACCAATTCGATCCGGCCTACCTTGAGCTCAATCCCAACGCGGTGGTCCCGACCGTGGTCCATGACGGCAAGGTCGTCATCGAATCGACGGTGATCATGCACTACGTCGACGAGGCGTTCGCCGGCGCCCCGCTGATGCCGCCCGACCCGCTCGGGCGCGCGCGGGCGCGCATGATGGAAAAGCTCATGGACGAGTACGTGCACGTCTCCTGCATGACCATCACCTTCGCGACCGCCAATCGCGCCAGCTTGGCGCGGCTCAAGCCGGCGGAGATGGAGGCCGAGCTCGCCAAGGCGCCCGATGCCAAGCGCTCCGACATCAAGCGGCAGGTGGTGGCGCAGGGGCTCGACGCGCCGCCGGTGGCGGAGGCGCTGCGCCAGCACGAGAATCTGCTCGACCGGATCGAGGCGGCGATGCGGCACGGCCCCTATCTCGCGGGACCGGACTGGTCGCTCGCCGACGCGGCGGCCACGCCCTATGTCTGGCGCCTCGACAAGCTCAAGCTCGCGCGCATGTGGGAGCGCCGTCCCGGCGTCGCGGCCTGGTACGAGCGCATCCGCCGGCGGCCGTCGTTCGAGACCGCGGTCGAGAGCTGGGTGACGCCGGCCGACCACGCGCGCTACGCCGGCGAGCCCGACCCCTGGCCGAAGGTGCGCGAGATTCTGCGCGCGGCGTAACGTAAACGGTGTCGTCCCCGCGCAAGCGGGGACCCATAATCGCCGGCCTCTGGAATATAAGTCCCCGCATGCGCGGGAACGACGTTCGGATCATTTCTGCCGAGAATTGCGCATCATCTCGACGAAGCGCGCGAACAGGTAATGGCTGTCGCGCGGCCCCGGGGATGCTTCCGGGTGGTACTGCACCGAGAACACCGGCTTGTCCTTGAGCGCGATGCCGCAGTTCGAGCCGTCGAACAGCGACACGTGGGTCTCCATCGCCTCGGCGGGTAGCGTCGCGCGGTCGACGGCGAAGCCGTGGTTCATGGAGGTGATCTCGACCTTGCCGGTGACGAGGTCCTTCACCGGATGGTTGGCGCCGTGATGGCCCTGGTGCATCTTCATCGTCCTGCCGCCGACCGCGATGCCGAGCATCTGGTGGCCGAGGCAGATGCCGAATGTCGGAATGCCGCGCGCGATGATGTCGCGGATGACCGGCACGGCATATTCGCCGGTGGCCGCCGGGTCGCCGGGACCGTTGGAGAGGAAGACGCCGTCGGGCCCGAGCGCGGCGATGTCCTCGGCACTGGTCTGCGCCGGCACCACCGTCACCCTGCAGCCCTTCTCGGCGAGTTGGCGCAGGATGTTGCGCTTGATGCCGTAGTCGATCGCGACCACGTGGAATTCCGGGTCGTCCCGGCGGCCGTAGCCCTTGCCCCATCGCCACGCCGTCTCGTCCCAGGTGAAGCGCTGGCCCGAGGTCACCATCGGCACGAGGTCCATGCCGACCAAGCCCGGCCATTCGCGCGCGTCGCGCGCGAGCGCGGCGAGGTCGAAGCGTCCTGAGGGCTCGTGCGCGATCACCGCGTTGGGCATCCCGCTGACGCGAATACGGCTGGTGAGGGCGCGGGTGTCGATGCCGCAGAGCCCGATGATGCCGCGCGCCTTGAGCCATTGATCGAGGTGGCGGGTGGCGCGGTAGCTCGACGGCGCGGTGATGGCGGTATGCAGCACCACGCCGCGCGCGCCCGGCGTCGCCGCCATGTTCACGGTCTCGATGTCGTCCTCGTTGGTGCCGACATTGCCGATATGGGGGAAGGTGAAGGTGATGATCTGGCCGGCATAGGAGGGATCGGTGAGGATTTCCTGATAGCCGGTCATGGCGGTGTTGAAGCAGACCTCGCCCACGGCGTGGCCGGTGGCCCCGAGCCCGATGCCTTCGAGCACGGTGCCGTCGGCGAGCACCAGCAGCGCGGTCGCCGTCGGGTCGGCCCAGGACGCCTCCGAAGCGGCGTCAGCGCTCGCTCCAGGGGAAGTGCCCGCCGGTTGTTTCTCGGTCATCGCAAGCCTAGATCTGGAAGCGGCGCCGGCCGGCCGGGCATCGGTTCGAACTCGCAGGCGGCGCAATTTCACGAAAGGCCATAGCCGTGCTGCGCGACGAGATCAACACCGCCCTGAAAGATGCGATGAAGGCCCGCGACGTGCGCCGCGTGTCGACGCTGCGCCTGGTCAACGCGGCGATCAAGAACGCCGATATCGAGGCCGAGACCGGGAGGAAGAGCGCGCCTTCCGACGACGACCTGCTCGCCCTGCTGCAGAAGCTCGTCAAGCAGCGCCAGGAATCGGTCGAGATCTACGACAAGGCCGGCCGCCGGGAGCTCGCCGACAAGGAGCGCGGCGAGATCGAGATCATCCATGCCTTTCTGCCGCGGCAGATGTCTGAGGACGAGTCGAAGGCGGCGATCGCCGACGTCATCAAGGCGACCGGCGCCGGCAGCATCAGGGACATGGGCAAGGTCATGGCCGCGCTCAGGCAGAGCCATGCCGGCAAGATGGATTTCGGCAAGGCGAGCGGCGTGGTGAAGGCGCTGCTGAGCGCATCTGGCGGTTGACCACGGCGCGTTGCACGCGCGGCATCGCGAGATCTTGCCGCTGGTCGCGTGCTGCTGCATTGTGAACGACAATTCCAACGACAAATCCTCCAGGGAGGACGTCCGCATGCCCCGCATGTATCGCCTCGTCGTGCAAGGCACGAGAATTCGGCGTGGAAACGACGTCGCTCGATCGAATCTGCAGATCAACTCATTATTCGATGACTTAAGAACTCGCCCGGGAAATGCGAGGTGCAAGCCATGACATGCGTGATGGCTTCGCGGTCGTATTCATCGTTCGAGCGGTAGGTCTCGAAGAACGAATTCACCCTGGTCACGCGATCGAGACGTTGCTGCACCGATTGAAGGCCGAGCGAGACGCCGTAGTTCGTGAATGCGAACTTCACGTGGCGAAGTCCGGGCGCGCGACAGAAATAGCCGGGCGGATCGATCCACATACGATCGAGCGTTGCGAGCGAGCGAGGAATTTGAAGCTTCGCCCACGGCTCTCCCGGGAAAAAATGCGCGAGCCAGAGCATCATGCCGAGGCCGAGATCCTGATCGATCGAAAGGCGCTCATGGTCCCGGTCGATTAATGCCCGCATTTCGGAAATTTCAGACGCGAGGGCGTGCTCGCTCAATAGCCGATAGCTGACATACCCGTCGAACGCATCAAGCGTGCCCAGTCCGAAGCCGGGATAAAGTCCGCTCAGGTCTTCCTTCATCTTCCAAATGACACCGGTGCCGGGAATGACGAAGGCGCGATGGACGTCGCGCGCTAGCTTGACGCCCTGATCGCGATACTGCGGTTTCAAGTCGCCGAGCCGCGCCAGCGCGAACATCCACATGGCGAGGTAGTGGAAATACTGCCCATCCCGGTCGGAAGCTTCGCCGATCCTGATCCCGCGCCGGCGTCCGAGCACCCGCATGACCTCCGACACCAGCCATTCCGCCTGGTCGAGATAGTGTTGTTCATGAAGATGTTTGAAGAGAGAAACCAATAGCACGACGCCAAAGGCGTCCGTCCAAAGATAGCGCAGGCCATTGGGCCAGATGTTCTGCTCGCGCATCCAGCGCAGCTTGGCGAGAACGAAAGCGATGTGCGGGCCGGGGCGCATTGTTAGCAGCCGCCCTCGCGTGGTTTCAAAGCCCGAACGGGTAGGTATCGGGCATTGCCTCCAGTTCATTGGTCGCAAACGGAGCGACGGCCTTGGTCCGATCGAACCAGACATATTCGTCGAACTGCTCCGGCAACACGGCCTGGAAGTAGTGGCTCGCGAGCTCGGTGTCCGGTCGATAGATGACGCCGATGGCGCGCTCCAGATGCGGCTTGCGCAAGGCGCTCAGGATCGCCGCAGATGCCGTGCGGAGGTTCAGCAAGAACGCCGGTAGGCCCGTCTGATGGCAGATATGCTCATAGCTCTCAGCGATCGCGGGCTGCACCGTCTTGATCTCCATCGGGCCATCCCAATCCGAGGCGGCCGCGACGGTACCGGTAAACGTGCCAAATCCGATCGAATAGCATCGCTTGCCGAACTCCTTGCGGCAGAGCTCGCCCAGATTGTACTCACCGCGCGAATGCATCTCGGTCGCTGCGGCGTTGCCGATATGTGAATTGTGCGCCCAGACGACGATCTTGCTGTTGGGACCATGGTAGGCGAGCAGCGTCTTGAGCGTTACGAACATATGGCTGTCGCGCAGGTTCCATGACGCGCGCGAACCGTAGTACATGATGCGATAGTAGCGCTCGGCGTTGGCGATGAGCCTGGCATTCTGGACCGCGTCCATGAAGCGCTCGCCGTCACGCCCCGCGTATGCGGTGCGCTGCTGCAAGAGCTGCTTGAGAACGATCGTGACCTCGGATTCGCAGGTGCGATAAGCGCCGGTCAGCGCCGCGTGACCGTAGGTGGCGGGGTCGGATTGCCACGGGGTCAAGCAGCCGTATCGCTCGCGTGCGACGCGGGCCGTGGCAGGATCGACCTCATCGAGATATTTCAGCACGGCCCGAATCGAAGAATACAGGCTATACAGATCGAGCCCGTGAAAAGCGACGCGATGAGCGGGCTTGAGCGCCGCATTGTGTCCACGCAGCCAATCCACGAAGGCCCGCACCTCGTTGTTGCGCCACATCCAGGTGGGAAACCGCGCAAAGGCGGTCCACTCGGACGGCGGATATTCGAGATGCCGGATGTAGTGATCGACGCGTGCCGCGTCTGGCCAATCGCCCTCGATGGCGACGAGCCGGAAGCCCTTCTTTTCAATCAGCTCGCGCGTGATGCGGTCGCGCAAGCGATAGAACTCGGATGTGCCATGCGTGGCTTCGCCGAGCAGGACAACCCGGGCGTCACCAATCCGGGCGAGCAGGGGCCCCAATTGGGCAGCCTCGATCGAGGCTAGAGATTCACATGCATCTGCAATGAGTTGAGCCGGAGTCTGTGCGGGCGGAGCCTTGGCGCGAGCCGGCGATCGGCCGGTCATTGGGATCGGTTCGGGACCCTCCCATCCCTCATGTCCGATGAGCGGAACAAATCGAACATCGGCCAAGTCCTCGCGCCTGAACTCGCGTTCGGAAACTCGCGTGATGCGAACCAGCTCCTGGACCTTGGGGTCGCGCCCGACCGGAATGACCAGTCGACCGCCGATCTTGAGCTGCTCCTTGAGCGACTCGGGAATTTTGGGACCGCCGGCAGCGACGACGATGCCGTCGTAGGGGGCGTGATCCGGCCATCCCTTCGTGCCATCGCCATGCAGGACATGCACGTTGTCGTAGCCGAGATCGGCCAGCAGCGAAGCGGATTTTTCTGCAAGAGGACCGATCCGCTCGACGGTGTAAACGTTACTCGCGATCTCTGACAGAACGGCAGCGGCATAGCCTGAGCCGGTTCCGATCTCGAGCACCTTTTCACCGCCGCGCAGGGCCAAGGCCTCGGTCATGAAGGCGACGATATAAGGCTGCGAAATGGTCTGCCCTTCCTCGATCGGCAACGGCGAATCGTCATAGGCAAATTCACGCAGTCGCTCCGGCAGGAATTTCTCACGCGGCACGGCGCGCATGGCATCGAGCACGAGCTCGGAGCGCACACCTCGTGCGAAAATGGCCCTGTCGACCATCTCATGGCGAAGCTTCGCATAATCTTGGTGCGCGGCTGGGTACGCTGGCTGATGCTGTCGCATTAAACAAATATAGGTGAGCTAGGCTCACCCGGTTTGACCAAGATCAACTCAGTTATCCTGCGGCGCAGTAATAGATTTGGGGCGCGATCGAGGCCATCAGGGTCACACACCCGGCTGGGGTGGACGATGCCTTAGCCGCTGGCCCAAAGGCTCTTCGACGCGAGGCGCGCCCCTTCGACGAGGGCGCCGAGCTTGGCCCATGCCAGCTCGCCGTGAACGCGGCCGCCAAGCCCGCAGTCGGTACCGGCGATCACGTTCTCGCGCCCCACGATCGCGGCGTAGCGGAGAATGCGGTCGGCGACCAGTTGCGGGTGCTCGACGAGGTTGGTGGCGTGACTGACGACGCCGGGCATCAGCATCTTGCCCGGCGGCAGCTTCGCTGCCTGCCAGACGCGCCATTCGTGCTCGTGCCGCACGTTGCCGGCCTCGAAGGAATAGGTCTGTGCCTTCACCTCGAGGATGAGGTCGATGATGTGCTCGAGCGGCAGATCGTGGGTATGCGGCCCGTGCCAACTGCCCCAGCACAGGTGATAGCGCACCTTCTCTTCCGGAATCCCTCTGAGCGCATGATTGACCGCGTCGATGCGCAGCTTGGCGAACTTGCGATAGCTTTCCACGCTCGGCTCGGGCTTGATCATGTCCCACCAGTCGGGAAGGCCGGGATCGTCGATTTGCAGCACGAATCCGGTCGACACCACCGCGCGGTATTCTTCGCCTATGGCCTCGGCCAGGGCGAAAACAAATTCCTCCTCGGTCTTGTAATGCTCGTTGAAGATGAAATGGTCGAGCCAACCCGGCGCTAGCAGCGCGATGAACGCCTCTTCGACCTTGGCGCCGGAGCGATTGATCGCGGCCTTGAACGCGTCGATCTCGCGCTTGATCGCTTCCGGTCCTTTCGACTTCACCGGCCCGCGCGCGACGACGCGCTCGGTCATCGGGGGCATCGGCTTCTCGCCGGGCACGAAGAACAACGTCCCGAGCTTGTCCATGTCGGCATAGAAGTCGCGGAACTCATCGCGCTCGCGCGTCGAGTGCCGCGTGGTCGGCGGCTCGCCCGGCTTCACGGGCCGAGCCTCCAGGCCGCTGAAGTGCGCGGCATAGTGCGCGAGGCCGCGGGCGGTCCAGAACTCGCCGTCGCCGATGCAGTCGATACCGATCTCGACCTGTGTCTTCACCGTTTCCGCGATGGCCGGCACGACGCGGGCTGCGATCTCGCCGCGATCGACAACCTCGGCGTTGGCAAGCCGCGCCGGCATGTCCTCCACCCCTTGGGCGGCGGCAGCCGCCCCACGTGCGAGGTCCTGATGCGCGTTGCACTCTTTCGCATGGTCGTTTCCTCCGGCCATCGCCTTTGCGGAGGCTCATGGCTCTCATCTAACTCTCATCGCTCCCATGATGCCTCATCGTGAAGTCATCAAGCAACGCTCGCTGCGCGCTACTGTGGCGGTTCAGAAGTCCGCATCATTCTTGCGGCGAGTTCCGAAATGCGGACTTCTGAACCAAAACCACACCAGATCAACAAGTTGCTAGTGCCCCGAACCCGAAGTTCGCGCACACCGTGTGGCAAATGCGATCGCGAACTTCGGGTTCAAAAGGGGCACTAGTGTCATAGAGTTGCTAGTGGTCCTTAAATTCCGAAGTTCGCAAACACGGGTGCCGCGAAATGATGCGAACTTCGGAATGGGACCACTAGTGTCCCTCGCTTCCGAAGTTCGCAAACTAGGGTGCCGCACAATGATGCGAACTTCGGAATTGGGACACTGGTGTCATGTGCTTGCCGCGTTTCGCCCGCTGCTGCATTGTGACGTCGCTGGCTTTGCAAAAAGAAACGCCGTTGAGGAGGTCGCCATGATGGGAAAACTGTTGCCGCTGGTCGCCGCGCTCGCAATCGTCTCCTGGCCGGCGGCGGCGCAGGACTATCCGACGCGTCCCGTCCGCGCGATCGTGGCGGTGGGCGCCGGCGGCACCGGCGACGTCTTCACCCGCGTGCTGGGCGAGGAGCTGCACCGGCGCTGGGGGCAGCCGCTCGTGGTGGAAAACCGTCCCGGCGGCGCCTCCAATATCGGCGCGCGCGCCTGCGCCGATGCCGCGCCCGACGGCTATACCATCTGCATCATGCCGGGCGAACCGCTGGCCTATAACCAGTTCCTCTTCAAGAAGCTGAGCTTCGACCCGGCCAAGGACTTCGCCCCGGTCGTCAACCTGTTCTTCAACACCCAGGCGCTGGTGGTCAACGCCGCGCTCAAGGTGAGGACGGTGGACGAGCTCGTCGCGCTCTCCAAGGCCAAGGCCGGAACCCTGAGCTATACCGCGCCGTCGCTCCCGCTCGCGCTCTACCTCGAGAAGCTCAAGCGCGAGCGCGGCGCCGACTGGGTCGCCATCCCGTTCCGCGGCGGCGGCGACACCACCAATGCGGTGCTGTCGGGATCGACGCCGATCGCGTTCCTCGGCATGCAGAATTTCATCTCGCATCTGCAGAGCGGGACGATGATCGGGCTCGCGGTCGACGGTGTGCAGCGGTCGCCGCTGTTTCCCGACATCCCGACGCTGGCCGAGCTCGGCTATCATGGCAATCTCACGCGCGTCTATTTCGGGCTGGTCGCGCCGGCGGGCACGCCCAAGCCCATCATCGACAAGATCCGCGCGGATGTCGCCGCCATCGGCAACGACCCCGCCTTCCGCAAGAAGCAGTTCACCGACCGCGCGCTCGAGCCGATCCTGAACACGCCCGAAGAGTTCGCTCGCTTCCTGATTGCGGATCGCGCCACCTCCGAACGCGTCGTCCGGGAGGCAGGGCTCACCCCGCAGTGAGATGCGAGCGAGGACGGGGCGAAGATCGTGGCGGCGACCGGCCTCGGCGCAGCAGGTGAGGGTCCGAGAGGTGGTCGCTCGCGGCCCCCATGCTGAGGCGCATCGCAGCGGCCGCGATCACGTCAGTTCCACACGTACGGATCCGCTGCGCATGTCTCGAAGCACCGCAACTCGGCGATACCGGCTTGCGTACCTAATGGTGCCGGTCGCGGGTAACCCGAGATCGGTGCGCCGCCCCCATCCTTCGAAATGCGCGCACACGGGGAGTTGCGAGCTACGACCTCTTGCACGCGTTCCTCAGGATGACGCCGGGACGAGGAGACACGCCACCTGGGCGCTTTGCCGACCCCACGTGGCCATCGCACAACGGACCGACGCGCGGCGGCCTGGAACCGGGAACAACCTGGCGGCGCCGATCGTTGTCGGCGCGCGAGGGTTCGCCCCAGCCCCTAACCCCCTGACAGGCACCCTCGCGACAAGCAAGAACAATGAGGAGCGCCCCCGGTCTGCCACGTGCACAGGCCGGGGGCATTGCCCGCGCCCCGGCCAATTGAGCAGGCTTGCGGCCGCGATCACGACCGCGCCACCACGTCGGCAACTCAGGAGATCGTCCTTAAGTATTGGATCGGCCGGTGCGACGCTCGGGAACGGCGCGGCCTTTTCCGCTGTGGCGCCCCGCGAGCGGCCGGACGGCGCATATCTGCGGCCAAGTCAACGCGCAGACGCGAGCGCCTCTTCGGCGGCGATCAGGACGTCGAGCGGCAGCCACGGCTTGGGCATGTAACCGACCCCGGGCGGCAGCTCGCCAATGCGCTCGCGCGGATGTCCGGAGGTGAGAACCACGGAAAGGTGCGGCCAGCGCATCTTCAGCTCGCGCGCCAGATCGATCCCGTCCATGACGCCCCGAAGCCTAACGTCGGCGAAGATCATGACGACTTCTCGCCCGCCGATCAGCATGACGGCAAGCGCAGCTTCCGCGCTTTCACACTCGATGGTGTCCAGTTGCTCGTCTTCGAGCAGCGCCGCCGTCAGGCTGCGCAGTTCGGCGTCGCCCTCGACAATCAATACGGTTCGACGTTTCTGTTGCGCTTGCCCCATGACCGGGCTCCTCTCCTCCTGAGAACTCGTTGCGATCGGCACTCAAGCCGCGCACGAGCGCCGCCAGCCGTTCCGGGAGAGGAATTGAAACAACGGCGGCGAATGTGGTCCGCAACCCGCCCGCAAGCGTCATCGGGAACGTCGTTTGATCGAGCGGTATCAGGGTCGGACGGCGCATCGCGACCGGGTTCTCCGCTAGGGAACCTCCCCTCGGTCTTCACGTCCCTGTGTCGAGAATGCGACAGTGGCGGTTTTGTTCAGGCCGGCGCCGATCAAATTTTCCCAAAGGGGGATGCCGGTTCCGCGCCCTTCAAACCTCCTGGGACTCGGCGCGGCTGGCCCCGCATCGCCTATTGGGCTCCAGGGGTGGACCCCGAAGCGGCCTACGTTCCGCTTGCGGGAATGATCCGGGGGCACCGAGTATTTGTTAAATCAAGCGAGGGTGCAGCCGGACCCAGCTAGCCCCCACTGCCCCCTGGACGCCCTCGCGACACGTGAGAAACGCCCCCGGTCCACCGACACTCGGGCCGGGGGCATTGCCCACGCCCGGCTAGGCCGCCTGCTCCTGCACCGTCGTTTCCGCTTGCTTGCAGCGCGAGCAATAGAAAACCTGGATTTGTGGGAGCCCTCCGAGGCGAGGGATCGTCCTGACGAGCTTCATCGGCTCGCGGCAATCGGGGCACAGGGGCGTAGCGTGAGGGTCGGACGACATCGACAAATAACTACGCGGTTCAAAGCGCGGGCACTTTGATTCCGATCAAAGTGGAACCCCTGGCGCCGGCGATGCCGGGCGGCTCGCGGACCGGGCCTCCGCTCGAAGCTGCGCGGCCGTAAACCATCGCGCCGTGCGGCTTCCGCAAGCGGGCTCGAGCGCTCGCCGCTGCTGCCGGACGCGCCGACGCTCGCCGATCCTGGGGCCTTGGCGACCTGACCGCGAGCGCCTGGTTCGGGCTGCTGGTGAAATCCGGCACGCCGGGCGAGGTGGCGCAGCGGCTGGAGGCGGCCGCCATCGCGGCGCTGGGCCGGCTTCACCTGCATTCTGCTGTGTCTCTCAGAGGCTAGACCAGCTAGCCCAGCTGAAGAGCAGGGAGCCGTGGCTGCCGGCCACGGCACCGAGAATGGTGAGGATGCTCAAACTCAATAGGACCGAGTGCAGGCATTGGACCAGCCGGAAGGTCGAGTCCGGCGCGGTCTTGGCGCGGGCAAGGACCCAGCGGTGCAGGAACAGGGGCTCGGCGATGAATAGCAGCGACGAAAACAGCAGCCACACGCCGACCATGGCATGCATCCACCAGAACTCGGCCGATGCAAAACGTCCCCAAAGATCGAGTCGATGGATCATGTACAGCCCGCTCAAGCCCGTGAGCGCCGTCGTCACCTGTGACTGCGAGGCAAAGGATTGCTCGACGGATTCGAAGAAGGTGATGCGCTCTTCGGGAGATTTGAGGCGTCGGACCGCGGGCAGCAGCACTGTCGTCACCAACGCGACGCCACCGATCCAGAGAACTACGGCCAGGACGTGAATAGCGCGGGCGAGCGTTACGTCATCCATGACCCATTTTCGCGCCTCTTGCTGCCGCCTTTTTCCACCGCCGGGCCTTTCTTGTGCTCCAGGTCGGCCCCGCCGTTATACGAGGGTCGAGAAAGCGAAGCGGAATGTCGGTTACAGCCCGGTCGCAAAGCGCGCCATGACGACGATGATGGCGACCTGCATCGCCCCTTGAGAGGCGACGACGCCGAAGTAGACCCGCATCCAGCGCGCAACCACGGCAAGATCCGGCGTCGGCTTCTGAAGCTCGAAATAGATGCGCAAGTTTGCCGGCAAGAGATATCCCAGGCCTTGGACCGTCAGCACGGCTACGATGATGAGCGAGGCCACGACCCACCAGAACTCCGGATAGTTGAGATCGAGAAATCCCGTGCGTTCGGCGAGGAACCAGCCGGAGGTCGCCGTGATGATGCTGAGCGTGGGCATGAGGAATAGCGTGCGCGGGACCAACGCTGCGATTACCGCGCGTCGCGCTTCGAGCGGGAGGCGTCGCAGGATCGGCCCGACGACGAAGCCCATGAAGAGATCGATGCCGGTCCATAACCCCCCGCACATCACATGGACGAAGTTCAGGACCCAGTTGCTCCCGAGCTCGATCGCTATCACCATCGCCGCAAGCGCGACCACGGACGCGAAAACGTACCATGTCCGAATGGGGGAGGTGATTCGCTTGGGAGCACCGAGAATCTGTTCGGTCATGGAGTTCCCCAACTATCCCCGCCCCGCTTGGCAGCAATGAAGCGTCCGATCAGCTACCCCAATAGCGATCGCTCTCGCTCTTCGGATTGATATGAATCAAGCGACCGGACCTTCTCTTGTGGCCTTTTATGTTGCCTGAAATTTCGCAATTTAAATAGCAGCCTGTGCTGGGCCGTAGTCGGTGCTCGAAGTAACGCGCTAGCCGGGACCGTCGGAGTAAGGAACTCGTCGTTTTGGAGGCTGCCATGCAAGACGCGGTCGGGATCATCACCCTCGTGCTGGTGACGCTCCTCGCGATTGTGTTTCTCGTGGTTGTACGGGGCGCGAGTGCTCCGGCGGCGGCTGGGGCGACGGCCGATCCGGGGCGCTATCGTGCCCCGTTGTTTTGGCTTCTCGTTGTGGTCGGGATCGGCGTGAGCTACGGCACGCTCGTCGAGTGGCCCTATGGGCCAGGCACGGCGACGTCCGGCGAGCCGATGACGGTGACGGTGACGGGGAGCATCTGGTCGTGGGAGATCAAGCCGACGGAGCTGCCCGCAGGCAAGCCGGTTGTTTTTGCCGTGACCTCGAGCGACGTAAACCATGGCTTTGGCATCTATGACCCGGATCTCAAGATGCTGAACTCAAGTCCAAGCGATGCCCGGCTACATTAACAAAGTCTACTACACCTTCCCCAAGGCCGGCACTTATAAGATCGTGTGCCTCGAATATTGTGGGTTAGGCCACCACGTGATGGCGGCCGACTTGACGGTCGGTCCTTAAATTGCGCAGCGGGCACTCGTGACAGGAAAGTCAACAATGCGGAGTGGTGGTCATGGCTGACATTGTCGCAGCTCCACACAAGATCTCGCCTTCTGCTGCAATCGCCGTTCGCCTGACGATGGCGCTTGCAGCTCTTGTCTTGCTGCTGATGATGGTGCTCGGCCTCGTGCTGCGGCTTGCGCAGAGCACCTGGATCGACGTCGCGCCCGACCTCTTTTACCAGATCATGACGGCGCACGGCGTCGGGATGGTCGGGGCCGCCGGGCTCGCCGGCGCCGGCATCATGTGGTTCTTCCTCAACCGTTATGTGGAACCGAGGGTAGGGGTCTACTACCTCTTCCTTGCGTTCTTTTTCCTGGGTGTCGCGCTCATTCTCGGCGGGATATTTTCAGGTGGTTTCGCGGGGGCATGGACGTTCCTCTTTCCGCTGCCGGCCATGTCGGGCGGCGTTTGGACTCCGGGCGCCTCTCTCGCCTTCTTCATTGGCCTGTTGTGCGTCGGCGTCGGCTTCCTGGTGTTCTATCTCGATGCTGGCCTCAGCATCGTCTCGCGTTACGGCAGTCTCGCCCGCGCGCTGGGCTGGCCGCAGCTATTCGCCGGCTCGCAGCACGAGCCGCCGCCGCCCACGGTGGTGGCGAGCACGGTCGTGCTCATCGTCAACACGCTCAGCATCGTGGCCGGCGCGATTGTCCTGGTGATCAGCGCCGTCAACCTTTACGTCCCGGCTTTCGGTATCGACGCCCTGCTGGCCAAGAATTTGATCTATTTCTTCGGCCACGTCTTCATCAATACGACCATCTACATGGCGGTGATCGCCGTCTACGAGATCATTCCCACCTATACCGGGCGGCCGTGGAAATCGAACAAGCTGTTCCTCGCCGGCTGGACAGCCACGCTCTTGCTGGTGTTGGCCGTCTACCCGCACCATTTGCTTCAGGACATGGTCATGCCGGCCTGGACGCTCGTGATGGGCCAGGCGCTCTCCTACGTTGCCGGCATCCCGGTGATCGTGATCACGACCTACGCGCTTCTCGTCTACCTCCATCGCTCGGGCATTCGCTGGGATCTCGCCTCCGCGCTACTCGCGCTCGGAATCTTCGGCTGGGCCGCCGGCATCCTCCCCGCGGTGATCGACGGCACGATCGCCGTGAACAAGGTGATGCACAATACGCTCTGGGTGCCTGGCCACTTCCACTTCTATCTGTTGCTCGGGATGGTCGCCATGGCCTTTGGCTTTTCGGTCTGGCTGGCGCAGGGCGAAAAGCCGTCGCAATCCTTCGTTCCGGTGCAGAAGATTGTCTTCCTCGGCTATCTCACCGGCGGGCTCGGTCTGGTGGCGACATTCCTCTACGCCGGCACGATCAGCGTCCCCCGACGCTGGGCCGTGCATCTGCCCGAATGGGTGGCACAGGACCAGCTGGGCTCGATCTTCGCCGCGGTCGCTGTGCTCGCCACGGCAATCATCGTCGTGAACTACCTCGCGCGTCTCGCCCGCGCCAGGTGAGGGGAGGAGGCGGCGCCTGATTTCACCCCGCAGTATCGTTGCGATGTTGCTTGCCCTCTCGCTCGGCGGCATGGCGCTATGGACGGAAACCGACGGGCTGCGCGCGTTCACGGCCGAGAGCGCGCGCCGGCTCGAGGTCGCTAGCGCCCCTGTAATGGTGCCGCCAACCCACCTCGAGCTGGCGACCGGCGAGACGATAAAGTTCGCGGACCTGGCCGGCGGCTTCGTCTTCGTCGACTTCATCTATGCCCGATGCCCAACCCTTTGTATCGCGCTCGGCACGAACTTCGCGCGGCTGCAAGACGCATTGCGGCGAACCGAGCGGACCGACGTGAGGCTGCTATCGATCAGTTTCGATCCCGAATACGATACGCCCGAGGCGTTGCGCGCTTACGGCGAAGCTTACGGCGCCGACATGCGCCGTTGGTCGCTCGCGCGCGTCACCGATCGCGCGGAGCTCGAGCGCCTGCTCACGGTCTTCGGGATCGTGGTGATCCCGGACGAGTCCGGGGGCTTCACGCACAATGCGGCGATCCACCTCGTCGATCGCGACGGCCGCCTCGCGCGGATTTATGACCACGACGACATCAAAGCTGCGCTTGAGGGGATCGGGACGTGGCGAGGCGACTGACTGCAGCGAATCGCGCCTATCTCGCAGCGGGCGCAGTGCTTTACGTCGCGCTCATATCGCCGCCCGTCCTGCGGCTGCTCGAGAGCCGGATGACGACGCATATGACGGTGCTGCTTCCCGGCCTCGCGCTCGCCGGGTACCTTTGCGGCGTTGGTCTTCGCCCCCTTGTCGCCCCGGCAAATCAAAGATGGAATGCGGGTGGAAATCCCCGCACTTATCGCTGCTCTGTTCACCGCGGCGTTTTGGATGTTGCCGCGCACGCTAGATAAGTCGCTGCGGAGCCTGAGCATGGAGATCGGCAAGCTCATCAGCATCCCGCTGCTGGCCGGCGTTCTGCTGGCAATAAGTTGGCCCGCCCTCGGGCCGATCTGCCGCGGCGTACTGAAGGTTCAGTTGATCTCAATGCTCGCTGTCCTTGGCTGGCTCTATTCGGTGGCGCCGGTACGGCTGTGCACGAGTTACCTGCAAAGCGACCAGGAACAGCTTGGCCGTGCGCTCTGCGTGCTGGCCGGCGCACTGGCCCTGGCCTGGGCGCTTCCGTGGATGTTCGGCAGCAATAACGCCGCGGTAGAAGCCTCTCGCCCGTAGTGTGAGCGCGCTACGATCGGTGCTGTCGCTTTAGTTCTTCGGCCAGATATCGACCAGATAGCGCTTGTCGGCTTTCAGGGATGCGATCCAGGCCTCGGCGTCGCCGCCGCCGTCGTTCTTGCGGTAGACGTCCATGAATGCCTGCTCGACGGCGGGCGCCAGCGTCGTCGCATCCCCGCACACATAGATCACGCCGCCCTGCGCGATGAGGTCCCAGATACGGTCGTGGCGCGCGGCGATGCGGTGCTGCACGTAGCATTTGTCGCCGTTGTCGGGGCGCGAATAGGCGGGCTCGAGCTCGACCACGCCGTCGCGCGCGAGCGCACCGAACTCGTCGCCATAGATGTAGTCCTGGCCCGGGTTGCGGCAGCCGTGGAACAGCATCGCCTGCCCCACGCTCTCGCCGCGCGCCTTCATGGCGGCGCGTGCCTGCAGGAAGCCGCGGTAGGGCGCCACTCCGGTCCCCGCCCCGATCATGATCATCGGCGTCGCGGGGTTCGCCGGCGGAAAGAACGGCACGCTCGGGCGGCGCACGAAACATTCCGCGCCCGCGCCGGCGGCCAGGCCGGCGAGATATCCAGACGAAACGCCGCGGTAGGTGCCGCGCCCGGAATGCGCCTTGCCCTCGACGACGGCGACCGTGACGCTCAATTCCGACGGTGACGCCAGCGGCGACGACGAAATCGAGTAGTAGCGCGGCTTCACCGCCGGTGCGAGCTCGACGAAGATGTTGAAGGGCAGCGCGCAGGAGGGAAACTCCTCGAGCAGGTCGATCAGCGACACGTTCTTCGCAAGCACGTGCTCGCGATAGCGCGCGACATTTGCGGGCTCGTCGCCGCAGAACGCCGCGAGCGCCGCCCGCTCGGCGGGCGCCTCGGCGTATTCGGCGAGCACCTCGATGTCGGAGCGCTTGGCGACGTCTTGCAGCGCCAGATAGCCCGAGAGCAACAGCGACAGGGGAACCGGACGGTCGACCGGCAGGAACGGCTTGCCGGCGGTGTTCGAGCGCACCTTGACATACGCGTCCTTGGCAAGCGCGAAACGCGCCAGCACGCGCTCGATCTGTGCCGGGCCGTTGTGCGGGAGCACGCCCAGGTGATCGCCTTCGCGGTAGGACAAATCCTGCGGCAGCTTGAAAACGATGTGCCGGGTCGATCGCTCCGACGGCTTGGGTCCGGTCTTCACCTGCAGCTCGCGATTCTCCGCCACGACGAGGCGGCGGGCGCCGAATTCCGCGATCAGCGAATCGGCCGCGGCCGGCTCCGCCACGATCTCGACCTCGTAGCGGTGGCCCTTGACGATGTCCTCCGGCTGGAGCGAGACCGCGCCGAGCGCGGTGGCAAGCGACTCGAACAGGCCGCCATACCAGTCGCGGAACTGACCGTCCATGTCGTCGCTCTGGTCGCCTTCGCCGCGCGGATGGATTCGCTTGGCGCCGTGGGCCTCCAGTCCGGCATCGATCAGCCGGGGAATGCGCTGGAAGATGTCGGCCCAATCGTGGTCGCCGCAGCCGAACACGCTGAAGCGCACCCCGGCGAGCGCATCAGCCGCGAGCGTGCCGCCGGTCAGCCACTCGACGAAGCGCACCGAGTTGTCGGTGGGTGTTCCGTTGTAGGAGGCGGTCACGAGGATGACGGCGCCGTCGGTGGGCAGATGGCCGACGTGCGCGTCCAGCTCGCCGACTGTCGGCGAGAAGCCGCGGATGGTCGCGTCCTCGGCGATCCGGTGGGCGATCGCTTCCGAGGTGCCGGTGTTGGAGCCGTAGAGGATGAGGAGCGGGGCTCGGGCGCGGATCACCGGCTCGGCCTCCGCCTGCTCCTCCTCCTCGATGTCGCGCGCCGCCGGAACGGCGCGCGCGTGCACCGCCGGCCGGTCGGTGCGGGCGCGCACCTTGATCAGGAATCCCTCCGGCTTGATGGTCAGCGTCTGCTTGAGCTTGAGCTCGTAGCCGGTGGGGTCGAGAAGCTCGAAGCGCTGCAGGATCATCGCCAGCGCCACGGTCGCCTCCTGCAAGGCGAAGTGGCGTCCGATACAGGCGCGGAAACCGGTCCCGAACGGCTTGTAGGCGTTGGCCGGGCGCTTCTTGACGGCGTCGGGCTCGAAGCGCGTGGGATCGAATTTTTCCGGATCGCGCCCCCAGATCGCCGGATCCCGGTGCAGCATGGGCACGAGGGTCGTCAGCGCATCTTCAGGCGTCACCTCGTACTTTCCGGCAAGCGCCGTGGTCTGGAAGGCATGGCGCGTGAACGCCGGCGCAGTCGGCCATAGCCGCAGCGCTTCGCTCAGGATCTGGTTGACGTAACGAAGCCGCCGGACCTCCTCCTCGCCTGGCGGTTTCGACAGGTCTCCACCGAGCACGGCGTCCACCTCGGCATAGCCCCGGGCCAGGGCCTCCGGATTACGCATCAGATAGAACAGCGCGAACGTCAGCAGGCCGCTCGTGGTCTCGTGGCCGGCGATGAGGAAGGTGAGAACCTGATAGCGAATGTTGACGATGTCGAGCTTCTCGCCGGATTGCCGATCCACCCCGGACAGCATTGCCTGCAGCAGATCGGTCTTCTTGGACTGATTGGGATCGCCCTGACGCTGCGCGATCACCTCGTCGACGAGGCGGTTCATCGTGGAGATGTTCTCCTGCTGCCTTCGCTTGGCGCGAATCATCAGCTTGCGCTGGATCGGCAGCCTGCTGAGATTCGAGGTCGCGTAACTGAGCGATTCGACCATCGCGGCGACGAAGGGATGCGGGCGATCGCTGTAGAACGAATTGAAACGGTAGTCGAACGCACACAGCCCGATGGTGTCGAGCGTCAAGCGCGTCATGTCGGCGGCGACGTCGATCTCCTCATCCGGATTGAGGCGCGCCCATTTCTCGACCAGCTGCATGGCGATATCGCCCATTTCGGGCAGATAGCTGCGGATCGCCCATCGATCCGAACGCGGGCGTGAGAATATTGTGCGCCTTGCGCCAATTCGGCTCATGCGTCCAGGCCGTGAACAGGCCGTCACCGGCAACGGCGCGCGCCGACTTGATGGCGGGACCGAGGAACTTGTCGAAGCGCTCGTTGTCGCAGACCTGATCGACCAGCTCGAAGCTGGAGAGCACCACCATCGAGCGCCCTCCCAGGCCGAGGCGATAGATCGGACCGTAGGTCTCGGCGAGCTTCATGAGGTTGAGGATCGGCACCTCGCCCCTGACGTCGAGCAGGTTGCCGATGACGGGGTAGGGGGGCGGCTGCGGGATCGGTTCGAGATGGGGCTGCTCGCTCACTGCTCGCTCCTCGCGCCGTCGGTCCCCCGGCGCGAAGATACTCGCGCGCAGGCGGTTCGATGCGCAATAGCATCGATCGCCGCATCTATTGATGCCTCAGCTTCAAAATCCGCGGGATACGGCGTGCCGACATCGGTGCGCATCGGCGATTTGGGCCGTGCGCTCCCCTTGTCGTGAGGGTCGATCGATGATGCGCCGCGTCGCGCCGCGCGACGAGGCAAAGCAAGCGGGCTACGCCACCTCGAGCAGGATCTCGGCGAGCCGGTCGGGCATGTCGACCATGGCGTCGTGGCCGCACGGGAGTTCGTAGACGCGCCAGCCGGCTGCCGCCTTGAGCCGTTCCTGCGCGGCGTCGAACGGCATGCTGGGATAGCCCTTGGCGCGGATAAAGGCCTTCCTTGCGATGCGGTCGCGCCCTCCGGCGACGGTGATCTTGTCGGTCAGCGTCGCGACCGGATGCGGCGTGCACATGGCGTCGACCCAGGCGCGGTCCTTTTCGTTCACCCGGAACACCGCCGCCGGCACCGGCTTCATCGCCGTCTCGCCCTTCTCCACCAGCGCGGCGATGGCGTCGCGCACGGGCTGGGAGGCCTTGGTCGCCAGGCTGTCGCCGTCGTCGGGCACGAAGGCGTCGAGGAACACGATCGAGCCGATGGCATCGCGCTGCTGATCGGCCACGCCCGAGATGATGACGCCGCCGTAGGAATGCCCGACCAGCACGATGTCGCTCAGCCCTTCCCACTTGATGACGTTGACGATGTCGGTGATGTGGGTCGCGAGGTTCACCCTGTCGTCGAGAAGGTGCGAGCGCTCGCCCAGGCCGGTCATGGTCGGCGTGAACACCTTGTGTCCCTGCTTCTCGAGCAGGTCCGCCACGCGCCGCCAGCACCAGCCGCCGTGCCATGCGCCGTGAACGAGCACGAAGGTCTTGGCGTTCGCTTGCGCCGGCGTCTGCGCCCGGGCGCTGTCAATCATGGCCGCGAGCCCCGCGCCCATGCCGCCCAGAACCGTGCGGCGCGACTGTCCGTTCGCCATTGTCTCCTCCCGTCATGAGACTTGCAGCAGGACGTCGACCAGCCATTGCGGCGCGTCGACCATCACGTCGTGGCCGGAATTGGTCGCTTCGAAGGTGCGCCACGACTTGTCGGCCTTGCATTCCGCCAATGCCTTGTCGAACGTCGGTTGCGGATAGGCGGCGGCGCGGATGTAGGTCTTCTTCGCCACCTTCTCGCGCGCGCCGGTGAGCTTGATCGGCTGCAGCGCCACCCCGTTCGGCTGCGGGGTTGTCTTGAAGTCGACCCAGGCGCGATCCTTCTCGTTGACGCGGAACGCCTCCGCCTTCGGGGAGGGGCGGGCCGGGCTCGCCCTTCTCCATCGCCGCCAGCAGTCCCTTACGGCTGAACTCGGACGTGACGTCGAGCAGACGCTCGCCGTTCTCCGGCTTGAAGGCGTCGAGCCAGACGATCGAGGAGACCCGGTCGCCGATCTGCTCGAGCGCGCCCGAGCCCGGGTAGCCGCCATAGGAATGCACCACCAGGCAGATGTCCTTGAGGTCCTCCCATTTGACGACGTTGACGATGTCGGTGATGTGGGTGTCGAGATTGATGTCCTTGCTCATGAGATGGGAGCGCTCTCCGACCCCGGTCAGCGTCGGCGTGAATACCTTGTGTCCCTGCTTTTCGAGCAGGTCGGAGACGCGCCGCCAGCACCAGCCGCCGTGCCAGGCGCCGTGCACCAGCACGAAGGTCTTGCGTTGAGTTGTCTGCGCCATGGCCGGCGCGCCGCCGAGCGCGGCCGCGCCCGCTCCGGCGCCGGCGCTCGCCAGGACTGCGCGGCGGGTGAGCGAAGAGTCGTTCGCTGCGATCATCACACTTCCTCCCGATGAGCTGTTGTTGTTGAGTCATCCTAACGCGCACGCACGCGCTCGTCCCGAGCGCGGCAATCATGCCGGCCCTGCGATCCCGCTCGTTCCGTTGTTGGATTGCTGCCCACCGACAGCGTGGGCAGCCGCACGAGGCAAGCCACGGCTCGCGAGCGTCATCAGGGTCGCCGATCGGTCCCACGCAACCCCGAACCGCCCCCGGAGCGGGTCGGGACCGCTCGCGCGGCCACGGAACTGCGAGCGCCTGTCCCGTGCGCGGCGCCCTGTGGATAACCGGGACAATCCCGCCGCCGGCCGCGGCTTTTCCGCGCCGTCCTATACTGGCAGGCCGAACGAATCAGCGAGCCCGGTCCCATGCGTTTTCCGCCCCAATTCCTCGACGATCTGCGCGCGCGCCTTCCGGTCTCGGAGGTCGTGGGGCGGCGCGTGCGGCTGCGGAAATCGGGGCGCGAGTGGAAGGGGCTCTCGCCCTTCAACAAGGAGCGGACGCCCTCGTTCTTCGTCAATGACCAGAAGTCGATGTGGTTCGATTTCTCCTCCGGCAAGAACGGCAACATCTTCGATTTCTTGATGCTGACGGAGGGGCTCAGCTTCCCCGAAGCGGTCGAGCGGCTGGCCGCGGAGGCCGGGGTTCCCCTGCCCAGGATCTCGCGCGAGGACGAGGCCGTCTACGAGCATCGCAGGACCCTCAACGACGTGGTCGAGCTGGCGGCCAGGTTCTTCGAGACGACGCTCGCTTCGCGCGCCGGCGCCAGGGCGCGCGGCTATCTCGCCGACCGCGGGCTCGACCCGGCCGCGCAGGTCCGCTTCCGTCTCGGCTATGCGCCGCCGGACCGTTTCGCGCTCAAGGAGCACCTCGGCAAGGAGGGAGTAGCGAGCGAGGACATGATCGAGGCGGGACTGCTCGTCGCCGGCGACGACATCCCGGTTCCCTACGATCGCTTCCGCGACCGCGTGATGTTTCCGATCACCGATCTGCGCGGCCGCGTGATCGCCTTCGGTGGGCGCGCGCTCGAGAAGGATGCGCAGGCGAAATACCTGAACTCGCCGGAGACGCCGCTCTTCCACAAGGGCGGCACGCTCTACAACATCGCCGCCGCGCGTGTGGCCGCGCACAAAGGCGCCGGCGTCGTCGTGGTCGAAGGCTACGTCGACGTCATCGCCATGGTGAATGTCGGCTTCGAGGCGACGGTGGCGCCGCTTGGCACCGCGCTCACCGCCGAGCAGCTCGTCCTGCTCTGGAAGATGGCGGACGAGCCGACGCTGTGCTTCGACGGCGACGCCGCCGGCCGTCGCGCCGCCTATCGCGCCGTCGATCTGGCCCTGCCGCTGATCCGGCCGGGCAAGAGCCTGAAATTCGCAAGCCTGCCCGAGGGGCAGGACCCCGATGATCTCGCGCGCACCGGCGGCCGCGAGGCGATCGACGAGGTCATCGGCGCCGCGCGCCCGCTCGCCGCGATGCTGTGGATGCGCGAGACCGAGGCGGGCGCGTTCGACACGCCCGAGCGGCGCGCGGCGTTCGAGGCGCGCGTCACCGAGGTCACGGCGGCCATCGCCGACGACACCGTGCGCAAGCACTACCGCCGCGAATTCGACGACCGGTTGCGGCAACTCTTCGACGGCGATCGGCGCTCGGGGACGCGGCCGAAACCCGGGCGGATGGCGGGCGGCGCGTGGGGACTGGCGGACAGGGGAGGAAAGACCAATCGCTATGCATCACCATCCGGTCGCCAGTCGCCATTCGCCATGCGCTCTGCCTATTCGCGCGGCGAGCCCTATGTGGTGGCGAGCGCGCAGCTCGCCACGAGCCCGGTGCATCGCGGCCACCGCGCCGCCATGCCCCGGCGCGAGGCGCTCATCCTGCAGGCCGTGATCCACCATCCGTGGCTGCTGCACGACCATCTCGAGGAGCTGGCCGGGGTCGAGTTCCGGCACGCGGAAGCCGCCCGGGTGAAGGGTGAGTTGATCGATATCGTCGCCCATGGCGGCGCGCCGGACGGCGAGGCCATGGCCGCCGAGCTCGCCCGCAGGGGACTGGCCGAGGTTGCCGCGCGCATCCACAAGTCCATCACCACACCCTCGGTCTGGGGCGCGCAGCCGGACGCGGCGCCCGAGGATGTTCTCACCACATGGAAGCAGCTTGTCGCCTTGCATCGGCAGTGGCATTCCCTAGCTAAGGAACTCAGAGACGCCGAGCAGGCGCTGGGACAGGACGCGACCGACGCCAACTATTCCTGGTTGCAGGATATCAAGGCTCGTCTTTCGGTGCTGGAGGGCACCGAGGCGCTGATCGAGGGCTTCGGAACTTCCTCCGGCAGGCCGTTGCGGTCTCTATGAACGCGGGGACGATAGGAAGCCAAGGCACGCCCGGATCTGCCCGGAACCGGGAACAGGGCTTTGGCTTTCGCCATATGGAGGGTTAATCGGGGCTTAAGCGGCTCCGCTGACACTCCGGCGGTCCGAATCAGGGCGCAGCCACGGGTCGCGGCCGGGCTCGCTGTCGCCATGGCGGATATTCGATTCTCGCCGCATAGGGTAGGGATGGCGCGATGATCGACGCCCTGCTATGGGCGTTCCGAGGAGAGGCGTATGGCGAGCAAGATCAAGGCGGCGCAAAAGGAGAAGGAAAAAGACGAGGCGCCGGAAAAAGACGCCGCCGAGGCGCCCGATACGCCGCTGCCGCTGCTCGATCTCTCCGATGCCGCCGTCAAGAAGCTGATCCGCACCGCCAAGAAGCGCGGCTACGTCACCCACGACGAGATCAATTCGGTATTGCCCTCCGAGGAGGTCAATTCCGAGCAGATCGAGGATGTTCTCGCGATGTTCAGCGAGATGGGCGTCAACGTGGTCGAGACCGAGGAGGCGAGCGAGGAGGGCGAGGAGCCGCGCGAGGAAGCCGAGGAGGAGGCCGAGAGCGAGAGCGGCGAGCTGATCGAGGTCCAGCAGAAGGTCCCGGCCAAGTCCGAGGCCAAGGAGCCGGCCGAGCGCACCGACGATCCCGTGCGCATGTATCTGCGCGAGATGGGCTCGGTGGAGCTCCTTTCGCGCGAGGGCGAGATCGCGATCGCCAAGCGCATCGAGGCCGGCCGCGAGGCGATGATCGCCGGGCTGTGCGAAAGCCCGCTCACCTTCCAGGCGATCATCATCTGGCGCGACGAGCTCAACGAGGGCAAGGTCTTCCTGCGCGACATCATCGATCTCGAAGCCACCTATGCCGGTCCCGACGCCAAGGCCATGCCGGCAGCGGCGCCGGCCGCGGGCGATCCCCCGCCGGGCGCGCCCGTCGGCGCCGCTCCGGTTGCCGGCGCGCTCGCGCAGATGCCGGCGCCGCCGGCCGCGCCGACTGCCGCGACCCCGTTCAAGCCGGCGGCGGAGCGCGCCAACGGCGCCAATGGCGAGGACAGCGAGGGCGGCGAGGCCCCCGCCGGCGAAGCGGATTTCGACGACGACGACATGGAGAATTCGCTTTCGCTCGCCGCCATCGAGGCCGAGCTCAAGCCCAAGGTCGTCGCCACCTTCGACAACATCGCGGACTCCTACAAGCGGCTGCGCCGCCTGCAGGACCAGGACATCCAGAACAAGCTGCGTAATGATTCGCTCTCGCCCGCGCAGGAGCGCCGCTACAAGAAGCTCAAGGACGAGATCATCGCTGAGGTGAAGTCGCTGCGCCTCAACCAGGCGCGCATCGACGCGCTGGTCGAGCAGCTCTACGACATCAACAAGCGCCTGGTCGGCCACGAGGGCCGCCTGATGCGGCTGTCCGAGAGCCACGGCGTCGCGCGCGAGGACTTCCTTCGGAACTACCAGGGCTCCGAGCTCGACCCGCGCTGGCTCAACCGGGTGTCGAAGCTCTCCGCCAAGGGCTGGAAGAGCCTCATCGCCAGGGACAAGGACAAGGTCAAGCAACACCGCCACGAGATCCAGGTGCTCGCCGGCGAGACCGGGCTCGAGATCGGCGAGTTCCGCAAAATCGTGCACATGGTGCAGAAGGGCGAGCGCGAGGCGCGCCAGGCCAAGAAGGAGATGGTGGAGGCGAACCTGCGGCTCGTGATCTCCATCGCCAAGAAATACACCAACCGCGGCCTGCAGTTCCTCGACCTGATCCAGGAAGGCAATATCGGCCTGATGAAGGCGGTCGACAAGTTCGAGTACCGGCGCGGCTACAAGTTCTCGACCTACGCCACCTGGTGGATCCGCCAGGCGATCACCCGCTCGATCGCCGACCAGGCGCGCACCATCCGCATCCCCGTGCACATGATCGAGACCATCAACAAGATCGTGCGCACGTCGCGGCAGATGCTCAACGAGATCGGCCGCGAGCCCACGCCCGAGGAGCTCGCCGAGAAGCTCGGCATGCCGCTCGAGAAGGTGCGCAAGGTGCTCAAGATCGCCAAGGAGCCCTTGTCGCTGGAGACGCCGATCGGCGACGAGGAGGACAGCCACCTCGGCGATTTCATCGAGGACAAGAACGCGATCCTGCCGATCGACGCCGCCATCCAGTCGAACCTGCGCGAAACCACGACGCGCGTGCTGGCGTCCTTGACGCCGCGCGAGGAGCGGGTGCTGCGCATGCGCTTCGGCATCGGCATGAACACCGACCACACGCTGGAAGAGGTCGGCCAGCAGTTCTCGGTGACGCGCGAGCGCATCCGCCAGATCGAGGCCAAGGCGCTGCGCAAGCTCAAGCACCCGAGCCGCAGTAGGAAGCTGCGCAGCTTCCTCGACAACTGATTTCGCCGCGGGCCTCCCCGGCTCGATCCGCCGAACGCCCACCTGAAGCGTCGGGCGTCGGCCCCTTCCTCATCGCGAGCCCGAAGCTGCCGTTCGCCGTTCGGCGCCGCCGCGCGGACGCTTGCTCCGGCGGATGCCAGACCATAATTTGTTCGCGCGTCAACCGCGCGACGCTCGCGCCGTCGTGCCCGAACCCCCGGTCTGCGCCGAGCGCGCTCTAGGCTGCAGCGCCTTCCGCGATCGACGCGCAAGACCGCTCTCGAGCACGATCGGGAGCCAACGATCGCGCCGATGCTCGACAATATCCGGGAAGCCAGCGCCAGGAGCCGTACGATGGAAACTCTGCCGAAATTCGGGATGTCCCGTGCCGACGTGATGAAGCGGGTGGCCCGCTTCAAGGATCTCAAGGGCTCCGACGGAGGGCTGCCGGACAGCCATATGCCGGGATGCGAGCGCACGCTCTACAACGTCATCGGATTTCAGCCGCCGAAAGGCGAGAGCGGCGCGGTGACGTCTCCGGTCGGGGGCGACGCATCGAGGCTCGCCGCCATCCCGATCTCGGAAGGGTTCAATCTCGGCTATTGCCGCGCCAAGCCGGGCAAGGGGCCCATGATGCACAACCACGACACCAACGAGACGTTCATCCCGATGACCGGCAAGTGGCGCTGCAGCTGGGAGAACGAGGCCGGGCAGGTCGAGCACGTCGACCTCGAGCCGCTCGACGTCATCTCGTTCCCGCCGGGGGCGATCCGCCGCTTTCAGAACATCACCGATGCCGATCCCGAGGAGGAGGCGATCCTGATGTTCGTGATCGGCGGCGACGGGCCGCGCGCGGAGTTCACCGACAAATCGATGCGCGAGCTCGCGCAAGCCGGCGTGTGGCCGCCGTCGCCGGCCTCCTGACCCGCCCGCGGTCCCGCGCTCGCCGCCGAGACCGCAGCGCCGCAAATTCATCGCGCTGCTCGGCGGCGCGGCTGCGGTGGTATGCTCACGCACCCGCCCGGCTGCGCTGCCGACCGACCGACCGATATGCGATGCGCGCGTGCCCCGGGCAATAGGGCAATCCTTTGACTGGTTCGTTCCCGCAGAAGCAGAAGTCCTGGGCGCCCGGGTTGCTGATCGGCCAGCGGCATTTCCCCTGGCTGAGCTCGAGCAGCGTGCATCCGCGTCCGTTGTAGATAGGGATGACTTCAGCAGGCGGTTGCGGCCTCCGGAACGTCACCATCAGCATCTCATGCTGGGCGAAGATGTTCAGGCGCGGCCTCTTTGAGCGCCAAGTCCTTGGAGTCTTGGGGCGCGCAAGCCTTGCGGCACGCCTTTGCTCCAGGTGCCTGGCAATCACATCCTTGGGCTGTGATAGGCCCAGGCGGTTCATCTTGCCGATGACGGCGTTGCGAGTGACTCCGATCTCGCGGGCGGTTTGGCCGCATGAAAGGCCGGCATGGACGCAACGCTTCAGCAGTTCGATGCGCTCCGAAGTCCAGGTCGCACAATTCGCGGACATGTTGATCGCCTTGCTTCGCGGATGATGGCTGAAATGAGCAATTCTGAAGATGCCGGCAGTGTTGCAAAGCTATGGTTAACAATTCGTTAATTCAGCCGCGTGGCGTTTCCGCTCGTCATTGCCGGCCATCGCCCGGGCCGAGAAGGCGGCGCAAGTTCGTTAGAGATCTCCGCGGCGCGTTGGCCGAGTGCCGCACACTCCTCATTACTTTGTCCGTCTACTGCTGCGTCGGCCTCTCATCAGGACCGGGTACCGGTGGATCGGAGGCCCGCCTTATTCGGGGTTTTCTTTGTTGCAAGGCACGGAACCGAGTGAAGCGTTGGGAAATGAGTTAGCGTGGGACAGCTAACCGAAGCGCCAGGTAATTCCAAAAATTCGACTACTTTCTGGGGGAGGTTCCAAAAGACGTTGTTTCCTGGCTACCTCGATCGTATGGAGGGAACATGCTTGGAATCGGCAGTGGATCTTTTGATCCTGAGACCCTCGTAATCCTGGAAACCGCCTTTGATGAAGCGTGGATAACTCTCAAAACTAACGGCAGCGCTAACATCAGGCCCGGCGAGCTCGCGCGACGAATTTGCCATCTCGCGATGGAAGGAGAGCGTGATCCCGTCCGACTGCATGACCGGGCGCTTGGGGAGTTGATCCCGGCAACGATTTGGCGCGAATTAAGTTAAGGCAGGCGCATCGCACCCGAGATGCCAATGCCTATTCGGCAGCGATCAGCACTTTGAGCGGCTGCCACTTACGCATGTAGGCGACACCGGCCGCGCGGCGGGTGTTTGGCGGAGGCGAAAGGATGAAACGGCCGAAGCGCGCCTATCGGCCGCGCGTCTTGCCGGTCGCGTCTCAGCGCCGGCGGTTGGTGATGCGCGCCGAGGATTGACGTTCACCCCCGTGATGAGGGCGGGACTGCGGATTCCGGGGCACCTCACACGCCGACCACGAGCGTCAGAGCAAGGGCGGAGGAACGCAGTGTTCGCATGAAGTTGAGGTCGATGTCTGCCGTCTTTCTTACCTCACCGGCTCGAGAAGCCCATCCTTGTACTTCTCGACCACCGGACGAAACGCGTCACACCACTTCGCCTCGCCCGCTCTGTCGACTTTCTCCTGTTCGTTGATAACGCCCGCCATCACCTCGCCCTTGTCGAGCATTCGGACCATGCGCTGTAAATCGGCCAGCAACCTGGGAGCGAGCTTTTCGCAACGGTTGTCGTAGACGCCGAGGGTCACGACCAACTGGACGAGGTCGGCTTTCGTTAGTTGGTCTTGCGCCAGCGCCGCGCCGGACAAAAGCACCATGATTGTCCCGAGAAGAATTGCGGCGCGCTTGAGCCGGTCGCTGTAGTCCATCGGCACTTCCTCGCGCATCTCCGAAACGCTGGGACCGTTTCGTCCCAATCGAACAAGCCGCAACTCCATCTCCTGGGATTTTCAAGCGCGCAATTCTAAACAATTGGTCATCGAATGTGTCGCACGCGTGTAATACCGTATCTCTGAAATCATGACTCTTTGGCGCTTCCCGAATTGAGGCGAGTCAAATTCAACATGGCGAACGTAAGGAGGTTCGTCATGTCGGGTCCAATTCCATTACGCCGTGATTTTGAAGCGTCGCAGCTGCGTGGTTTGGCAAGGGGGACGAAAGACGGCCCTCAGGCCCGCCGACTTCTGGCTCTTGCGGCGATCTATGACGGCGCGAGGCGGAGCGAGGCCGCGAAGATCGGCGGTGTCGGATTGCAGATCGTCCGTGACTGGGTGTTGCGCTTCAACGCGCGCGGCCCTGACGGTCTCCTGGATGGCAAGTCGCCGGGTCACCCACCCAAGCTCAATGCCGTGCAACGCCAAGCCATCGCCCGTATGATCGAGAGTGGCCCGATCCCGGCGGTGCACGGCGTGGTGCGCTGGCGGCTGATCGATCTGGTACAATGGATCTTCGAGGAATTCCGCATCACGGTCGCCAAACAGACGCTCAGCCGGGAGCTGCGCGCCATGGGCTACCGCAAACTCTCGGCCCGACCGCGCCACCATGCTCAAGCCGAGGGTGCGATCGAGGATTTTAAAAAAGCTTCCCGGCGCATTTGGAAGCCGTCGCCCGCCAGAAGGCACGTCCCTGCGACACGATAGAAATCTGGTTCGCCGACGAGGCCCGCATCGGCCAGAAGAACAAGATCACCCGCCGCTGGGCCAAGCGCGGCACCCGCCCCAGCGCGCCCCGCGACCAGCGTACTGCCTCCACCTACATCTTCGGTGCGGTCTGCCCGAAGGAGGGCAAGGGCGCAGCCCTGATCTTGCCTGCCTGCAACACCGAGGCGATGAACTTGCACCTGGCGGAAATCGCAGCGGCCGTTGCGCCCGCCGCCCACGCCATCCTCTTGGTCGACCAAGCTGGCTGGCATATGTCGACAC
Source organism: uncultured Alphaproteobacteria bacterium (assembly GCA_963758945.1). Taxonomy (GTDB): domain Bacteria; phylum Pseudomonadota; class Alphaproteobacteria; order Rhizobiales; family Xanthobacteraceae; genus VAZQ01. Next base: position 59,115 of record CAVWXY010000012.1, read on the forward strand.
GCCTCGTCGTCCCGGCCAACATCACCATCATTCTGCTGCCGCCAAAATGCCCCGAGCTTAACCCGGTCGAAAACGTCTGGCAGTTCATGCGGGAAAACTGGCTCTCAAACCGCGTGTTCAAATCATACGACGATCTCGTCGACCATTGCTGCGCGGCCTGGAACAGGCTCGTCGATCAGCCCTGGCGCATCATGTCCATAGGTTTGCGCCAATGGGCCCATGGGTTCTGATCAGTGGGACTTGGTATAAGCCACACGTAAGCCGCGACCCCTTCGCAAGCGAAACCCACGCGCCGCTTCCGGCGTTGACTAAGTGGGGCCACGTAGGAGGTGGTGTCATGTTCCAATGGAACACGCGCATCGCAGCATCTTTTATCGTTACTCTTGCGCTTGCGACAACCGCAGCCGCGCAACCGCATAAACAGGGAGGAGCACCAGGCGGCGCCCCAGCGCCCCACGCGGCGCCCGCACCTCATGCTGCGGGGCCCGCGCCCCACCCGGCGCCCGCGCCTCACGTGGCGGCCGCACCTCACGTGGCGGCCGCACCTCACGTCGCCGCACCACACGCTGCGCCACACATCGCCACACCGCGGGCTGCGCCACGCTTCGCCGCGCCACATGCTGCGCCGCACGTGGCCGCGCCACGACACGTTGCCCGTCCGTCCAGCGGTCCGTCCGCTTCGGCAAGGGCGCGCCATACGCAGCCGCAAATCAGCGGCCGCAATGTCGGCGGCCGGGGTGGGGCCGGAGGCGCGCAACCGAGCCAGCGCCAAAATGTGACCCCCCAAGGCGGGCCAGGCGGCGCTTTCGCTGCGGCGCCGTCCGGGCGCGGCGGCCGCCATGTCGCGCCACAACAAAATGCCGCTCCGCAACAAAACACCGCTCCGCAACAAGGTGCGGTTCGGCAGAACCAGGCGACTCGCGCCGCCCCGCCGTCCGCCCCCCGCGCGCGAGCGGCGAGCGACCCCCGCGCCTTTTCAGGCGGCGTGCTGCGCAACCAGAGTTTCGCCAACCTCGCCGCCGCGCGCGATCCCAACGCGCGCACCCTCGCGCGCTCGACGTTCCAAGGCCAGTTCTTCAACCCGCAATGGCGGCGTCACTTTACGCACCCGATCGTGATCGGCTGGATCGGTCCCCTGTTCTGGCCTTACGCCTATTCCGACTTCATCGATTACACCTTCTATCCCTATGCGTATGATACATTCTGGCCCTACGCCTACGACGACTTCTACGAAGGCATGTTCGGTGGCTACGCGCTCGGCTATGGCGGCACCTACGCGTCCGTCGGACCTCCGAGCGGCTATGGGGGTGGCTACGCTCGCGGCGGCTATGCTCGTAGCACCGGGCGAGCCTCCGCCGCTGGCGCTCGAAGCGTCGAAGCCGACCTCTGCAGCGGACAGACCGCGGGGCTCACGGATTGGCCCATCGAGCGGATTGCACAAACCGTCGAGCCGAACGATGCCCAGCGCGCCATCCTCGATGAGCTCAAAGACGCGACGGCGAAGGCACTCGACATCCTCAAGGAGGCGTGCCCGACGGCGCTCCCGAGCACGCCGACAGGCCGGATCGAGGCCATGCGCCAACGGCTCGATGCCATGCTGGCGGCGGTGCGCACGGTCCGACCAGTGGTCGAGAAGTTCTACCAGTCGCTCAATGACGAGCAGAAGGCGCGCTTCAACGCGCTGAGCCCCGACAACCCCGATCAGCAGCAGGCGCGACGCGATCTGACGCAGGTCTGCAACGCGCGTGCCTCGGGCATCGCAAGCGTGCCCTTCGAGCGGATCGAACGCACGGTGCAACCCGACGGAGCGCAACGCAGCGCGCTCAAGGAATTACAAGACGCCACGTCCGAGGCGGCCAATCTGTTGAGCTCGGATTGCCCCACATACCGAGCGCTTACGCCGGTCGGCCGCTTGCAAGAGATGGAGCAACGGCTCGATGCGATGCTGCGCGCAGTACAAACCGTGCAGCCCGCACTGGAGAAGTTCTACAGCTCGCTCGGCGACGAGCAAAAGGAGCGTTTCAATCGGCTCAGCCCCGCGCAGGGCTGACGTGGCGAACGCGGCGATAAACGCTAACCTATCAACGCCGTCGCTCGCGCAGCTTGTTCCAGCCCTCGTCCAAGAGCTTCAGCTCGGTGGCACCACTCAAACCCCGCGAAGGCCCAATGGCGCTCGCGGGGCGAGAGGAGCGAGCCGGTCAGGCTCAGGATCCGTGATCACCATACATGCTCTGTTTACGACAGAAGGCGGGCCTTGGCGGCCCGGCAGAAAATTGAAAATTCGCGACCGGAGACTATCGCGCGAAGTGCGCCGGCTGCGGCCGGAAATCCACAAGATTGGGCTCCAGAGACTGCGTGGCGTCTCTCTAACCCTCGGGAATGTCGCGCCTATTCTTGCAAGCCGGACACGCGCCACAGAGACGGGACCGGCTGGCTGGGCACGGTGCACGGCACTCCCGCACTGCCGGGATGTGGAACACCGTCGGCCCCTACCGCGTTGCCACAGACCTAGGGCCTGTAGCGTGTGAGGGGCATTTCCGTGGGAAGGTCGGAGCAGTATCGGCGCTTCGCCGAGGAATGCGTGCAGATAGCGCGCGGCGCCAAGAGCCCGACAAGCCAAGCCGCCCTGCTGCAAATGGCACAGGTCTGGTTTCGGCTCGCGCAAGAACACGTAAGCGATGCTGTCGAAAAGGTGGAGGACTAGCAGCGCAGTTCTTCGCCAGTTCGGTCGCCCTCCCTGGCCAGCATCCGCCAGGCGTCGGCCATGTCCTTCAGGACCATGCGGTGCCGTGCCATCTCCGCCTGTTCAGCGAGACGCTCGCATTCCTCCGCAAATGCCAGGTATTGACCTCGCGTGTGCATACGGGAGCAAACCGCCCCGCACCAACCCCCGTTCCTAATGCATGAAGGCCATGCGCCTGGAACCAAGTCGGGGATACCACTCGGAAATGCTCGCGCCCCGGAATGAACGGCATTACTGCGGCGCAACTATTCTCCTATGCCGCATGAACGCTTGCATCTCCTCCGGAGTGAGGCGGCCATCCTTGTTGATGTCCATCGCCTTGAAGATGCGCTCGTGAGCCGCCTGAAACTCCTGCAACGAGATGGTCCCGTCGCCGTCGGCGTCCATCAGAGCGAAGATTACGCGCATCATGACGGGAGAGCCCATCGCACCCCCACCCATCATGCCGCGACCCATCATGCCTTGCCCCATCATGCGACCCATCATGCCTTGCCCCATGGAGTCCTCCTCGCCCGCGGTCTGCTGTTGAGTTTGTTGCTGGTCTGGCCTGGGCGTCATCGGCCCCTGCGCAGCCGCAGCTACAGCGCCGAACGCCAGAATGAGAAGAGATGTCGTGAGCAGCAGAGTGTGCTTGTGCATATGAAACCTCCTCAAACGCATTCAGCCCCCCTCGTTCAACTTCGCCCCGAAAGGATATGGGTGCTCTGGTGGAGCATAGCGAGCGCGCACGTCGCGAGCAGGCTCCAGGAGGTTGGTCTCAAACGTCACGGGTGCGCGTGCTAGTAGGGAAGTAGCGAGAACGGTCGCGGTGGGGGTAGCACGCACCGCGTGACTCCCCGCGCTCTATCCGAATAGAGCGTGCCAAGCTTGAGAGCGCGACTTGACGCACCGTAGACGCGCGAGGTTATGCCGCCGCTTTTTCGTGTTGTCGCTCAATCCAGTCGGCCAGTTCCGACCACTCCGCGGCAGCTTCTTCGAGCGCGGATTTGGCCGACGGATTCGTTGCCTGCGCCGCACAGCAATGATTGCAGCGATGACCGCCGCCGGATACCGCAGCCTCGCCCCGGGCGGGCGATCCGACGGCCGAAAAAAATTTCGCCCGGCTCGAGCCGGGCGAAACCGTAGCAAATGCCGAAGCGGCGAGGGTGCGCTAGACGCACACTCTCCTGCCGTACAGGGCCTGCATCTTCGCCCAGGCCTCCGGGTAGGAATTGGCGAATGCAACCGACGTCCATCCCGGCCCGAAGGGGGCGTTCACGTCGTTGTGCCAGATCTTGCAGTCGCCATAGGCCCAGCGAATGACGACCCACGGGGGTTGAACGAGCGCGTTCGCGGATGGTATCGCGGCCAGCGCCACCACCAGCGCGCCCAGGGCAAGAGCTAAGCGTTTCATCGAAATCTCCGTGGAATCACAGTCTCTTAGCCGGGGAATTCAGAGTTCCACGGCCGCCGCGAGTATAGTCGGCGCGGCGGAATATGCCAGCGGGCATGTGCTCAGCAGGCAAAGAATACGCTGAAAAAAAACTTGCGGTTCGCGATCTGCGAAAGGATGCCGCCCTCGTCCCAGATGTTGGAGGTATCGTAGCCGATGCTGCGTGCCTGCCGCACTGCAAGCTCGGCCGTCGACTGGGTGGTGTAAGGACCCATGCGGAGCTGACAATCGTCGGCACGCGCCGAGCCGGCCAGTGCCAGCGCCACCGCCGCAACCGCACCCAGGCTCGCCAAGCAATCTCTCGTGTTCATGACTGCCTCTCGGCTTTCCATCGCGCCATCCTCCGGCGCATGTCGCCAAGCTACGCAACGTGCCGGTACGGGGATGTGACCCGGATCACAGGAACGCGTTTTTTTCGGATCATCGCCGTGCCGAGGAGGGGGCGGCTCGCGGCGGATTTACCCGAGCTTAACCTTGCCGGCGGATGATCGCGGAGCAGGCATTCTTCTGCGCGCGATGTCATCTGGATGAAGACATGAATGCCATGAAATCCGAAATGTTCATGCTTGCCGCCGCGGCGACGGTCGAGGTCGTGGAGGAAATGCGCGATCCCCTTCCCGCCGAGGACCTGCCCGCGCCGGAGTCGACCGCCGATGCAGGAGCGGACCCCGCCGGCGACAGATTTGCGTCGCTGATCCAGGACATCGCGGCGACGCCGATCGAGGAGTTGGAACGGCTCATCGGCCAGCTGCAGGAGGCGAGAGCCTATCTGCAAGCCGAGGGCGAGCGCGTCGAGCGCGAGACGGTGGGCTACGTCCAGCTCAGCCAGACCGCGCTGGAGTTGGTCAAGATCATCTCGGAAACCGTCGGCGAATGGCGCAAGGCGGGGCATCCCGTGCGCGGCGGCACGGCACCATGACCGGCGCCTACACGATCGGCGCATACACGATCGTCGCGTGAGCGGTCCGCGCCTGCGGCGGCGGGCGGCGGCCAATACCGATCTTCAGAATGAGGCGGCGCTCTCTCCACGTCATGGCCGGGCCTGACCCGTGCAAGACGTGGATGCCCGCGACGAGCGCGGGCATGACGAGTTCGGACATTGCGAGCATTGGTATGAACCGGCCGGCCGCGCGGTGACGGCGCGTGGGACGTCCCTTCCCACCAATGCGCATCAATTGGCGGTCGAGATCAGGCCCCTGCTGGTGGCGACGATCCAGCGGTTGCCCCAGCGCACGATCGAGTTCGACGCGTCCCAGGCCGGGCACCGTGTCGCCGCGCGCGGCGCGCCAGACGCCGTCCGGCCCTTCCAGCACCACCGTGCTGCCGAACACCTCGCGGATGGTCCAGCCCTCGATCGTCGTCGGCCGCGTCTCCGGCACGGCTACGAGTCGCGGCGACTCCTCGGCACGCTCGCGGCTGACCGACGGCGAGGCGGGTGCGGAGGCATGTTGCTGGGCCGCCGAGGACTCCTTCGTCGTGGGTGCTCCCCGTTGCGCGGCACCGCGCGGTGCCTCGTGGCCGCGGCTTGCGGCATTTGCCGGGGCGGCGGCGGCCTTCCGGGGGACCGTCGCGGGCGGCGGGACCTCCCGATCCGACTTGGAAGCGGCGCAGCCGGCCTCCTCGCCGGAGCCGGTCGCGCAATCGGCGGTGCTCGCCTGCTCGAGCGGCGCCGGCGTCGTGCCGACCAGGGCATGGTACGAGCTCCATCCGCCCGCCCATCCCAGCGCGAGCACGGCGGCGAGCGCCGTCGCGATCACGGCGGGGCGGAACGTGCGGGTGACGACGGCGGGGGCGGCGGTTGCGAGCTCATCGCGCTCGGAGACCCCGATCCCGTCCCACACGGGCCCCGGCTCCGGCGCCGCGGCGCCGATCGAATCGAGCAGCAGAAACTTGGGGTGCGGGCTGCGGTCGGATCCCAGCCTCGGCTGGCCGGGCGCCCCGAGCGCCGCTTGCAGCGAGTTGACCGCGCGGCCTTTCGCGGGTGCCGGCCAGAGGTCCAGTTGTTGCGGGCTCCCCCCGATCCTGTCCTCGGCGCGGACGGAGAGAGCGCCGGCGCCCGCGCGAGGTCGCTGCCGCCCGTCGTCCATGCATCGATCCTTCGCCTCAAACTCTCGGCCGTTGAGCATGCCGGAATGATCGAGCGCAGAGCTAAAGGGAATCTTAACGAAGTGGTCCGCCGGAGCCGGCAGAACGCCTTCGATGCCTGGAGCTGGGGATAACTCGCCGCCGCGGCATGGCCCGCGTCGCGCGGGTAATATGCCGCCGATTCAAGGGGGTCAGCGCGATCGGGCGCCGTAGCGGGTGAGGGGTCAGGGCCGGTTAACTAATCGGAGAAATATCCCCCATGGGCGGTATCGCCGCTCGGTGTCGCAAGCCCGAGCCTCGGTCTTGCGGGGCGGGTTGGGAGCTTGCCCGGATGTTCATGATATGTTCTAATCACCTCAATTATGTGCCGGGACGTATGGGGTGTTCCATGCGGTACGTGCTGACCATGCTTTTCTCCAGCATCATGCTTTACGTTGGTATTTGCGCGGAGATGCTGACGCCGCGGGCTTTCACCCTCGAATTCGCGCGAGCTGTCGGGATGGCGATGGCGCCGGCGAGCGTCTCCGTCAACGGCGATCTGGAATTGGCGATCGCCGAGCCGGGCGGCAGGCGACGCACGCTCATGCTGAAGAATGCCTACAAGGAGTATTCGCTCGATCCGGAACGGCTCGACGACATCGTGCGGAGCCACGTCGCCGCGATGTCCCGCCCGTGGAGCGGGCGGGCCGACCGCTCGCGCATCCTTCCGGTCATCAAGGATCGGCAATGGCTCGAGGACGAGCGCAGCGGATTCAAGGCGAGAGGCATCGCGCAGGAGCACCTCGCGGAACGCTTCAACAACGAGCTCGTCATCGTCTATGTCGAAGACGACCCGACCAGGATGCGATACCTCATGAGCGGGGAGGACATCGGGATCGGTCGCGAGGAGCTGCGAGCGGTGGCGATCGAGAATCTGAAGCGGATGCTGCCGAAGATCGAGATGCGCGGCAACGGCGACGTGGCGCTCCTGTCGGCCGGCGGCGACTACGAGGCGAGCCTGCTGCTGATCGATGACATCTGGACGGGCGGCCAGATCAAGGTGAAGGGCGACATCGTGGTGGCGGTACCGGCACGCGACGTGGTGCTGGTGACCGGCTCGCGCAGCCGCGCCGGCTTGAAAGGGATACGCGAATTGGCGGCGAAATTCGCGGCGCAAAGCCCCTACGGGCTGACCGACACGCTGTTCGTCTATCGCAGCGGGCGGTTCACCAAGTTCGGCAGGAAGTGACAACAAGCGGCTCTCGTTGAAACGGACGCAGCACGAGCGGCAAACTCGGTCTGCTCCCTCCCCCCTTGTGGGGGAGGGTTGGGGAGGGGGGTGATGCGTTTGGCAACGCTGATGCGTCAATCGCACGACCCCCACCCCCGACCCCTCCCCACAAGGGGGAGGGGAGCGCACCGAGCGCGCGGCACTGTTCTGCATCACCACGAACGCGACCCGCTTCAGCGTCGCGTCGCCCGCAGCCCTCGGCCGGCCGGTCCGGCCGAATTCGACCAGCGCGCGCTACCCCTGCGGCCGGAAGCCGAAGACTTTCGCGAAGCGCTCGGCATAGGCCGGCCACACCTGCGGATTGACGATGCGCGGCGGGCGCTTGCCGTCGAGGATCAGAATGAGCTGCTCGGCGGCGATGCGGCCCATATTGGCGCGCGCCTCGTGGGTGACGCCGGCGGTGTGCGGGCTCGCGATCACGTTGTCGAATTGCAGGAGCGGATGCTCGGGCGGCGGCGGCTCCTTGTCCCAGACGTCGATGCCGGCGCCGGCGATCCGCTGCGTGCGCAGCGCCTCGGCGAGCGCGCGCTCGTCGTGGATCGAGCCGCGCGCGGTGGTGATGAAATAGGCGTGCGGCTGCATCAGCGCCAATTCCTTCTCGCCGATCATGCCGCGCGTGCCGTCGTCGAGCGGGCAGTTGATCGATACGAAGTCGGCCCGCCGCAACAGCTCCTCGAGCGTGACCTTGACGGCGCCGCGCGCGGCGACCGTCGCGTCGTCGAGATAGGGATCGCAGGCGATCACCTGCATGCGGAACAGGCCGCGGCACAGCTCGGCCACGCGGCCCCCCACATTGCCGAGCCCGACGATGCCGATGGTGCGGCCGTGCACGTCGTTGCCGGTGAACGCCCGGCGGTCGTGCAGGGCGCCTCGCCGCATGGCATGGTCGCTCTGGATGAGCCGTTTCGAGAGCGCCAGCATCATCGCCAGCACATGCGCCGCGACCGCTTCGGCATTGCCGCCGGACTGGTTGACCACGAGCACGCCGGCCTGCGTGCAGTCCTTCACGTCGACGGTGTCGAAGCCGGCGCCGCTGGTGGAGACGACGAGCAGGTTGGGCATGCGCGCGATGGCGTCGCGCCGGGCATGGAACCGCAACGGCAACTCGTCGCGCGCCGATCCGATCTGGTAGGCGTGCGCCGCCGCCATGATCGGATGGGCGCTGGCGTCGGGCTCATCGTTCTCGAGCTTGTCGAGGCGGATCTCCGGCCGCTGCGCGATGATGTCGAGGTAGCAGGGATGGGCGACCCGGCGCACGTAGAACACGCGCTTGACGTTGTCCTTCATGTGGCTTGCGGTCCTCGATCGGGGAGGCGCACGGGCTGGCGGCAACGGCAGCGCGGTTACGCCAGCCCCTCGACGATGCGCAGGTCGCGCTCGGCGGCGTTGCCGAACACCTTCAGCGCGGCCTGGTAGTCCTTGCTGTCGTGGGCGGCGACCGCGCGCTCCACGCTGTCGAACTCGATCACCACCACGCGCTCGGCGACCCCGGCCTCGTAGGCTTTCGCGGCGTTGCCGCGGGCGAGAAAACGCCCGCCGGCGGCGGCGATCGCCGGCCCCGCGAGCTTGGCGTAGGCCGCCAATGCTTCCGGATTCGAAATGGAATGGTAGCACGCGATCCAATACGCCTTGGCCATTGTGAGCTCCGTCCCTGGCTGTCCCTGCCTCGCGCGGGTGAGCGGGGAGCCTACTCGATCGCAGGCGGGAAGAAAGCCCTGCCGCCGCGCCCGCTAGAGCGCATCCCGATTAGGTCGAATCGGGATGCGCTCTAGATTCCTTGGCTTTGCGCATGTCCTTGGCGGAAAACCGGTGCCCACTTTTCCGGGACATGCGCTAATCGCGCCACTTGATCGAGCAGCCCATGCTCGCCGTCTGCTCCGGCGGGCCGCGGCCGGTCTGCGCCACCTGCGTCATCGCTTCGAACAGCTCGCGCCGCGCGCCCGGCACGGCGCTCATGCGCCCGGCATCGAGCCGCCCGCGGTATTGCAGCTCGTCGCCGGCGTTGAAGCCGAAGAAATCGGGCGTGCATTGCGCGCGATAGGTGCGCGCGACCTCCTGCGTCTCGTCGATCACGTAGGGAAAGGTGAGGCCGTGCTGCTTGGCGAAGGCCTGCATGTTGTCGAAGGAATCCTCGGGATAAGCGTCGGTATCGTTCGGATTGATCGCGATGGTGCCGATGCCGATCGCCTTCAGGGCGTCGGCGTCCTCCACCAGGCGGCGGATGACCGCGCGCACGTAGGGACAGTGATTGCAGATGAACATGACGAGGGTGCCGTTGCGCCCGCGCACGTCGGCCAGCGAATAGGTCCTGCCGTCCACACCCTTGAGCGCGAAGTCGCGCGCCTTCCAGCCGAAATCGCAGATGCTCGCGCTCGCCAATGCCATCGCTCTTGCTGCCGTGCAGGTTCCGGCGCGGCCGCTTGACCGCCGCACGCGGCCCCGCTTGCCGATGCCGCAGGTGTTAGCTCATCCCCGCGCCGGTGGGAACTCACGAATCCAGCGAGCAGGCGCGCGCAAAGCCGTCGTTTCTTTTTGCGCGGGTCGCGCTACCATGCGCCCGACCGGCTCATGCGGAGATTGGCGATGAAAACCCTCAAGACCCTGGCGATCATCGGTCTCCTGGCAATCCTCGCGGCGATCGGTGGCGCGGTCTATTTCTTCGGCGGCTATTACAACGTCGCCGGCACCGCCGAGGAGCCTGCCGTCGTCACATGGGCGCTGACCCAAGTGCGTCAGGCCTCGGTCGCGCGCCACGCCACGGACCAGCCGCCGGCGTCGCTCGAGGATACCGCCGGCGTGCAGGCGGGAGCGCGCGCCTTCTCCGAACGCGGCTGCGCCAATTGTCACGGGGCGCCGGGCGTCGAATGGGCCAAGTTCTCGGAAGGCCTGCATCCCGGTCCGCCCGACCTCAAGGAGATCGCCGACCAACGCACGCCGCAACAGCTGTTCTGGGTGATCAAGAACGGCATCAACATGACCGGCATGCCGAGCTTCGGCGCCATCGAAGTGCCCGACGACGAAATCTGGACGATCGTCGCCTTCATCAAGAAGCTGCCGAGCGTATCGGATGATGACTTCAAGGCTTGGACCGCGAAGCCTTGACGCCTCGTCGATCCCGGGGAAGACGGGAGCCGTGACCGAGGGCTCCCGATACCGAGCCCCGAGCGACATTCGCCGAAGGACATGCGCAGTGAGCCGGGTTCCGGCGAACCGCAGTCCGCTGCGCGGATATGACCGCCAAGCCATGCCGACCGAAGCGCGAGCTCACCCCCGGGCCGGCCGATCCCCTCATTTGGAACTCAGGAACAGGTGGCATGCGCGTACTCATTGTTGGTCCTGCGCCACTTCGCGGCGCTCGAAGGCAAGGCCGGCGCGATCCTCCACTCGCTGCCGGGCGACGACGCGGAGCTGTTCTTCTGGCCGCTGGCGGATCAGCGCGCCGCGAGCTGGGTCAAGGGCCGGGTGGTGCTGCTCGGCGACGCCGGCGCGGCCTTCCTGCCGACGGCCGGCATCGGCGCGTCGATGGCGATGGAATCGGCGGCGGTGCTCGCCGACGAGCTCTCGCGCGCCGACGCGAAGCACCTCCACTACCCGCTCGCGTTCTACGAGACCCGCCGCCGCAAGCGCGTCGAAGCCGCCCAGGACGACAGCCGGCACATGGCGCGCATGATGTTCATCGAGAGCGTGCTGCTCGCCTGGGGCCGCGACCAGGCGCTCAAGTTCTACTCGCTCGAGCAGCTCGTGAAGCAGATCGCCAAGATTTTCGAGCAGCCGATCTGACGCAGCTGGTGCCGGAGAAAGACGCGTTAGCCTCGACCAATAGAGACACCCCTCGGTCGTCATCGTCCGCGAAAGCGGACGATCCAGTAATCGCCGGCCGCGGCGAGAGGCACCGCTTCGGCACTGAGTCGCACGTTTACATGTTACTGGATGCCCGCTTTCGCGGGCATGACAGTGGAGAGACTAAGTCGGCGAATGGCACTGGCACGCGATCTCTGCGCTTCACGCCGGGCCCTCCTGAGAGAGACAAGACGATTCCGGCCCCAGGGTGCGGCCAATTTTTTTGCCTACATATCGAGTACGCTATTGACTACGTATCGTGCCTGTGGTACGAAGCCGGCAAGCGCGACAACGAAATACTGCGCCGTCTCGGCGCTCCGCCGCCCCTCGCTTCGGGGACGGATGGAAAGAGGAAAGCAGAACCCGGGCGCAGCAACGCGCCGCGGGAACGAAGAAACTTCAGTTGTTTGACATCGTGAAGAGGAAACGACGCGAGCGGCGCATCGGCAACGTCGCGCTCGAAACGCCATCGCGTCGGCGGCAACGCGCTCGGTCCACCCCGAGCGCGCGCCTCGGCGCGCCCTCGGGGCAACGCAGCGGCACGCGCGTGCGCCGACCTCGAGGCGACCGCGCCAGCCACCGGTCCCTGTATTTTTCCTGCTGTTTACAGAAGCGGGTTGCAATCCAGACGCCATGCCCGCCGGCGTGGTCGTATCGGCCCGTGACCTCGCTCCGGTCGCCGTGAACGCCCAGCCGCTCCGGCTACGGCCATTGTAAACAACAATAAAATACAATGGAGCGGGGAGCAGCGAGCAGCGGGCGCGATCCGTCGCGCGCTCGGGCAGGAGCGCGCCGGCCCTGCTCACGCCGGCGGGTTCTGCCGGAAATATTCGGCGTCGTGCGGCGACTGCCGCCACTCCGGGTTGCCGCGCCACTCGAAATGGCGGCTCGCCATGTCGGCGCCGTAGCGCACGCGGAACAGGAGCGTACGCTTCGAGCCGTTGATGTATTCGTGCAGCTCGCCCGGCGGATGCACCACGAAAGAGCCCGGGACGACGTCGATGGTCTCGCGCGGAGTGCGCATCTTGCCCCCGCCCTCGAAGCAGAAATAGATCTCGGTCGCGTCGGGATGGCAATGATAGGGGCTGATCTGGCCCGGCTCCCAGCAGGCGACCGTGACGTCACCTTCGCCGATCTCGCCGAGGATCTTCTCCACGTGCCGCTTGGGATTCCACTCCTGCTGCTCGAGCAGACTGAAGACATGCATGGCGTCCACCTCCCGGCCCGAGCTTAGACGCGCCCCGGCCCGGCGAAAAGCCCATCGCAGGCTGAGCCGCAAGCAAGCGTCGAGCGCCGGCGCTGCATTGCCGTCGGCGCCTCAGGCGATCGTCTCGATCTCCGCTTCCGACTGGCCGGCCTGGACGCTATCGCCGACCTGCTTGCCGAACAACGCGCGCGCCAGCGGCGAAGCATGCGAAAGCGTCCCGTGCGCGGGATCGGCCTCGTCCTCGCCCACGATCCGGAACGTCTGGCGGCGCCCGTCCTCGCGGACGATGGTGACGGTCGAGCCGAAATGCACCTGCGTCGAATCGGTGGGCGGCGCAACGACCTGCGCGGTCGCCCGCCGCGCGTTCCAATAACGCAGGTCGCGGGCCGCCCGCGCCAGCGCGGGGCGGTCGTCCGCGGCCTGGGCTGCCGCCTGCTCCTGCTGCAGGCGCGCGATCTCGGCCTCGATATGCGCGAGCCCTTCCGCCGTAACCAGGTTCGGATGCGGCGAGACCGGCCGCTCCGGCAGGTCCCCGCCGGCAGCGTCGCCGTCGGGCTCCTTCACGAATGCCCTGCTCATGATGGCGCAACCGTTGCTCGTGCCGCGGATCGCCGCCCGCCCAATCCGGCGAAACGGCGGCTGCGGCAATCATGGGGTGTCCGCGGGCGGGAACTCGATGCGTCCTGTCAGCGCGGCTTTTGACGGGAACGTTTCCGCCGGGAAACAGTTCAATTCTATTGAGTAGCGGCCGGGGACCGCCGACCGTGCCGCCCGTCCGTTGCGGAGAGAACAGATGCACAAGGCGCCGATCGTTGCTCTCGCGCTGGTGCTGTCGTTGATCGGCGGCGCCGCCCGTTCGCAGACCGCGCCGTCGCCGATCGCGCCGCAACAATTGCCGCCCGCGAGCAGCAAGCTCAATCTCACCCTCGAGCAGCGCCACACGATCCGGGAGATCGTCAAGGACATGAAAGCCGACACCTCGTCGGGCGCGGTTCAGGCCGTCGGCCAAGCGGTCCCGCCGGGGGTGAACCTGCACCCGATGCCCGGCATTGTCGGGCAGAAGGTGCCCCAGGTGAAGGCGCATCGGTATTTCCTCACCGCGGAGCAGATCGTGATCGTCGATCCCAAGGACGACCGCGTTTCCGAGGTGATCACGCGCGCGGAGAACTGAGCGGCGGAACGAGTTGGCGGCCGCGACCGTCCTTGGCGTCCGATCGGTCTTAGCGCGCTTTGCCGAGATATCGCTTGTCGAGCATCACGTGGATGCCCTTGTTGCCGTTGACCACCTGCGTCACGCGCAGATCCGCGGCGAGGCTCGCCAGCGTGTAGGCTTGGTAGCGGTCGAGGCCGGCGCGGGCGCAAATGAGATCGAGCATCTGCCGCAGCGCGATCACCACGCAGTCGTCGAGATCGGGATCGAACGCCATGGTGATCATGTGCGTCGGCGTCTCGGCCAGCGGCCATTCCAGCCGCATGTCGTCGCGCACGGTGAGGCGGAAGGTCCCTGTCAGCCCGGTCTCGACCGCGGTGATGCAGACCTCGCCGTCGCCTTGCGCGCCGTGGCCGTCGCCGACCGAGAACAGCGCGTCGTCGACGAAGATCGGCAGATAGAGCGTGGTGCCGGCGACGAGCTCCTTGTTGTCGAGGTTGCCGCCGTTCCTGCGCGGCGGCGCGGTCGAGATCATGCCCCAGGCGGGCGGCGGCGCGGTGCCCATCACGCCGAAGAACGGCGCGAATGGAACCTCCTGGCCCCACGGCAACCGCCATGCCTTGTGCGCGCGGTCGAGCACGATGTGGATGTGGCGGTTCTCGGCAAAGTCGTCAGGCAGCGCACCGGCGAGCGGGCGCACCGAGTTGTAGCCCCAGTCGTAGAACGCGTCGATCGCCTCGATGTCGACTTGCAGCACCTGGCCGGGCTTGGCGCCCTTGACCGCGATCGGGCCGGTCAGGATGTGCGGTCCCAACTCGCGGCGGACCTTGGCGTGAATGGCGGGCAGCGCCGGCGGCACGACGAGCGGCGCCGCCGGCATCAGATCGGGGCCGCCCGACACCGTCGAGATCGTCACGCGCTCGCCGCTGTCGACGGCGAGGCGGGGCGCAAGGCCGGCATGGAAATAGCCCCAGTGCACGTTGTCCGGGCCGGGCTCGAGATGAATGGGCATCGACTTGGTCCGTTGTTCGCAAGACGGTCAGCACAGCATGTTTTGCGGCTCGATCCAACGGGGCGAACTCGCTCCGCCTCGCCAGGTCATCCCACGGGAGCGAGTATTAGCTCAAGCAATCTCCCCGCTGTCATGCCCGCGAAAGCGGGCATCCATATTCCAGAGACGGTAGCGGGTGGCACGATGGGTCCCCGCTTTCGCGGGGACGACAGCACTGAGAAATGCCGCCGGGTGCGGGAGAAGCGTCGACCTTCGGAAGGACGCGCTCACAGCGCCGCCACGGTCGCCACTTCGATCAGCAAGGGCTCCTGCACGAGGCGGTCGACGACCAGGAGCGTGTTGGGCGGGTAGGCGCCGTTCGGAAAGATGCGCGGAAATTCGCGCAAGCGAAACTGCATGAATTTGGCGATGTCCTGGGAATGCACGAGATAGGTCGTGAACTCGACCACGTTGGCGAAGCCGGCGCCCTGGGATTGCAGCGCCGCCTGGATATTGGCGAAGACCTGCCGGCACTGGGCATCGAAATCGTGCTCGCCGACGAGCCTGCCGCTGCTGTCGGTCGCCACTTGGCCGGCGATGAACAGAAACTCCGAGGCCTTGACGCGCGTGATCTGCGAATATTGGCCGAGCGGCTTGCCCAGCGCATCCGGGTTGAGAATCGAAATCTCGGGCATGATTGCTCCTTGGAGCGTTGGCGCGAATCGTCACTCGGTCGGAATGACCGGCAGCAGCAGGTGCGAGGGGTGCCGCGGGTCGTGATAGATGCGATGCAGCACCGTCTTGCTGCTGCAGATGTGATAGGGGATGTACTCGACATTGGTGGCGCCGCCGACGCCGGTGGCGACGTCGAGGCTCGTGATCTCGACGCAGATGCGGTGATCCTTCTTGAACCGGTTGGCGGTCGCCATGATCTCGATCGCGTATTCGTTGATCTCGCCGGGCACGACCGGCCGGCGCGCCGCGCGCGTGAGCGGATGCCAGGGCCGGCCGGGCAGCGATCGTCTCTCGTCGACGGCGCGATGGGAGGCCTTGAGCCAGCCGCGCGTCAGCTCGCGTTCGTGCAGGCCCGGCATGAGGTCGCGCTCGCCGCCGCGCGCGGTTTGCACGCCGACGTCCGGACCGACGTCCTTGAGGATGACGATCCAGTTGGTGTCGTCCTGGTCGATCGACGCGTGGAGATTGAGCACGCTCGGGCCGGCGATGGTCACGTCCTGCGCCAGCGGTTCGCTCAAATAGCGCAGCCGCTGGACGCGGTTGGTCTGGCTCGCCGGCATCTGCACGAACGCGTCGGGGGCCTGGTAGTCGTCGGCGCTCGCCGGCGCGAACGGCTCGGTCGTGAGCCGCTCCCAGCCGCGCAGATAGAACTTGATCCATTGCGTCTCCGGCAGCGGCCAGTCGCTGCCGCTGCGCCATTCATTGGCGCCCATGACCCAGAAGCGCACCGGCGGCTCGTCGAGAATGCCGGTGTCGATTCCCTTGAGCCATTGGTCGTGCCAGCGCAGCATCTCGTCGCGGAACGCCGTGACCGGGCGATCGAGGTGGGCGGGGCCGGCGAGCAGCAGCTTCTTCGGCGCCTTGATGTTGCGAAACCAGTTCTGTGCGCCGAGGAGATGAGTCTTGTAGGTGTAGCCGTACCAGCCCGAGCCGGTATAGGTCGGCACCGCCACCTGCGAGAACTCGGCTTCGCTTTTCTCGACTGCCGCCTCCCTGTCGTAGGGATCGACGAGTATGTCGAAATAAGCGGGGAAATGCTGGCCCTTGAGCGCCAGCACGTTGCAGACGTGCGGGTACATCTTGAAATCGGGGTTGGCGATCGCCTCCTGCCACAGCTTCTCGCGTTCCGGCGGAAGCGCCTTGGGCTGGCCCTTCTGCTGATGCGCCGAGGCGTAGACCTGCAGCAGGAAACGGAACAGATGGATGACGCCGCCGGGATATTCGTCGCGGAAGCCGCCGGCCTCGCCGTAGGCGCCGCGCGGATCGAACGGAAAGATCGCCTTGAGATGCGGCGGCCTGAGCTTCGCCGCCATGAATTGCTCGGCGCCGAAGCCGGAAATCCCGATCATGCCCACATTGCCGTCGCACCAGGGCTGGGCCGCGATCCACTCGATGAGATCGTAGCCGTCGAAGGCGCGCGAGCCGCCGCCTTCCGACTTGCCGATGCCGCGCGGATTGCCGATCACGTGCGCGTAGCCGCGCGCGACGAAAAATCGCGTGTCGCCCGCTTCCGCCGGGCCGGTCCACAGCATCGACCAGGCCGGATGCGCCAGCGCGGCCTGCGCCGGCTCGGGGCCTTGCAGGTCCTTGTTGTGAATCGACAGGGCGAGGAGCGCGGGGACCCGATCCGTCGTCTCCGGACGGTAGACATCGGCCGCGATCTTCACGCCGTCGCGCATCGGCACGAGGACGTCCTTCTCCGCGATCATGCCGGAATAGGTCGGCGGGCGGTCGTACGCGACGGGTGCGCGCTGGCCCGACAGCGATAGTTGAAACGCCAGGTCGCTCGTCGTCCCGTCTGTCATCGCTGCCGTCCCCTTGGCGTCGTCGCGATCGAGGTTGCGTCCGATCGGGCGCACCGCCGGCACCTCCGCCGCGCGGGCCAAGCTAACATGGCGGGCTGCCGCTGCGGCAAGTCTCGCCGGGCCATGGGCGCTTTGCGCGGCAGCCATGCGGGGGAGCGCCAATTTGGCGTCGGATTGCTGTTGTCTGCCGCGCGCGCAGTTGGCAAGGAAGGCGGCCCGACCACAGGTCCAAAGCGAATCAAAGAGGAAGCGCCAGGAGTCGCGTACGTAACCGATGCTCAAGTCCGGGACTTTCCAAGCCGGGGCGGACTCCTCCTCCGCCGCGTGGCGGCTGGTCGCCGCCGTGGTGCTGGGCACCATCGGCAGCATCGGCATGTGGTCGGTTCCCGTCGTGCTGCCGGCGGTGCAGGCCGAATTCGCCGTCGCTCGCGCGGACGCCTCGCTGCCCTACACGCTGGCCATGGTCGGCTTCGCCTGCGGCGGGGTGGTGCTTGGCCGCCTGTCCGATCGTCTCGGCATCGTGGCACCGGTCGTATGCGGCGCGATTGCGCTCGGGGCGGGTTACATGGCCGCCGGCTTTGCTTCCAGCCTCCTGTCGTTCGCGCTGGTGCACGCCGTCATCGGCTTTGGCGCCTCTGCGACCTTCGGGCCGCTGATGGCGGAGGCGTCGCGTTGGTTCACGCGGCGGCGCGGCATCGCGGTCGCCATCGCCTCTTGCGGCAACTACCTCGCCGGCACGGTCTGGCCGCCGATCCTGCACCACTTCATCGCCGGCGAGGGCTGGCGCGCAACCCATGTCGGCATCGGCGTGTTCTGCCTGCTCACCATGCTGCCGCTAGTCATGGTGTTGCGGCGCCCGGCGGCTCCGCGGCACGAGTTCGTGGCGGCGGACCCTTTCGCCGCCGGCGCGCAGCGCGGCCTCGGTCTTTCGCCCAACGCCCTGCAAGTGGCGCTGTGCATCGCGGGCCTGTCCTGCTGCGTGGCGATGGCGATGCCGCAGGTCCACATCGTCGCCTATTGCGGCGATCTCGGCTACGGCGTCGCGCGCGGCGCCGAGATGCTCTCGCTGATGCTGGGTTTCGGGATTTTCAGCCGGATCGCCTCGGGCCTCGTCGCCGACCGGATCGGCGGCGTGGCGACGCTGCTGGCGGGCTCCGTCCTGCAGGGCCTGGCGCTGCTTCTCTACCTCGTGTTCGACGGCCTGTTCTCGCTCTACGTCATCTCTGCGCTGTTCGGATTGTTCCAGGGCGGCATCGTGCCGATGTACGCCGTCATCGTGCGCGACTATTTCCCGCCGCGGGAAGCCGGCACCCGGCTCGGCCTCGTGCTGATGGCGACGCTGTTCGGCATGGCGCTCGGCGGCTGGATGTCCGGCGTGATCTTCGATCTCACCGGCTCGTATCGCGCGGCCTTCGCCAACGGTCTCATCTGGAACCTGATGAACGTGTCGATCGCCCTCTGGCTGCTCTTCCGGCCGAGCGGGCGCGTCGCACACGCCTAGTCCCGGGGCGCCGCTACTACTGGCTGGCCACGGCGGGCGCGGCCGCCTGAATCTCCACCTGTTGGCTCAAGGCGAGCTGCCAGCGGCTGTCGCGAAATACCCAGATGCGCAGGGCGGTGTAGGGCTGGCCGCCGCGATAGGGGACATGCCGGGAGGTCATCAGTGCCGCGCTGGTGCCGAAGCCGTAGATGCGCATGGCGGTGACGGGATCGCCCGGCGTGCCCGTGCCGGCCTCCTGCTGATGCTTGAGGATGGCGATGCTCTCCTCCTTGTTGCGCCATGTTGTGCTGTTGATCAGCACGAACTCGTCGGCGAGGAGCCGCGCCCACTGGGCCGCATCCGGCTGCCATTCCAGCATTTTGGTCCGCTGCCAGGCGGCCAGGACGTCCTTCTCGACCGGCGTCCGCGGGGCGTAGGGCACGCTGCGGCACGGATTGTCGCAATCGCCGGCCGCCGCGACGGCGGCGGTTTGCTCCGCGGCCAGCCCGCGGCTCGCGGCGATCGGGGTCTGCAGCAGCGCGAAGGCCCGCCAGCCGTGGCGCCGCTTCACGAAGATCCGCACGCAACGCGCGTTGTCATGGCTGCCGCGCACGCTCAGCACGCGCCCGTAGAACCGGGTTTGCACGTCGCCGTCGCGCTGGTCGGCGGCGGCGAACGCGGCGAACTGTTCGAGCGTTTCACGCCGCTTGAGCGTCCGCCCTTCGCTGTCGGTCCAGGTGAAGCGCCGGTCGAGCGCCGCCGCGACCGCCTTCTGGTCGCCCTTGGCGAGGTCGGCGAGGAAAGCGCGGTAAGCCTTGTTCGCCGCTTGCTCGGCGTCGACCGGGGCGGTGCGGCCGATGACCAGGGTGCCGGCGGCCAGCGCGGCGATGGCCACCGCGGCGATCACGAAGCCGCGCAGGGCGCTTCTCCGGCGGAACGAGCGTAACGGCGCGATCATTGCTGCGGCTTATAATCCTCGCGCGGCTGGTTGGCGATCCTGATGAGGCGCTCGGCGTCCTGCCGATCCTGCTTCAAGAATGCCGCGAATTGCGCCGGCGTGCCCGGCGCCGGCAGCACCGCCTGCTTCTCCAGATAGTCGGCAAATTTCGGCTGACGATAAAGCGCCGTGAATTCCGCATTGAGCCGGTCCACGATCGGTTGCGGCAAGCCTCTGGGAGCAGCCAGACCCCACCAGCCGAATGGCGGAAAATCGATGCCCGCCTCCGCCAGCGTCGGCACATCGGGCGCGAGCGGCGAGCGCCGCGCGGCGGCGACCGCGAGCGGCTTGATCTTTCCGCTGCTCATCAGTCCGAGGAAATTTCCAAGTCCCATCTTGGCGACTTGCAGTTCGCCGGCGACCAGCGCTTGCGCGATCGGCCCGCCGCCGCGGTACGGGATGCCGACGATGTTCGCATTCCAGGCCTGGTTCATCCATTTCAAGAACATTTCCGGATTGGAACCGGGTCCGAGCGTGCCGTAATTGAGCGCGTTCGGGTGTGCCTGGGCGTAGGCCTTGAGCTCGGCCGCGGTGTTGACGTTGAGCGAGCTGTTCACGAACAGCGCTTCGACCAGGAGATAGAGCGTGGTGATGAGCGTGAAGTCCCTGTCCGCGTCGTAGGGCAGCTTGTTGAACAACAGCGGGTTGATGGACAGCGTATTGTGGTAGACGAGGCAAAGCGTATAGCCGTCGGGCGCGGCCTGAGCGCAGGCCTGCGCGGCAGGAATGCCGCTCGCGCCGCCCTTGTTCTCGATCACGAAGGGCTGGCCGAGCCGCGGTGCCAATTCGCTCGCGGTGGCGCGCATGATGACGTCGGTCACGCTGCCGGCCGCGATCGGCACGATCACGCGGATCGGGCGGTCGGGATAGGTCTGGGCGTTCAGCGGCAACGCCGAGACCGCAAGCACGGCCACTACCGACGCCACGGCAGCGCACGGCAGCAGCGGGCGCGGGGATCGGGTCATGGGGCGTCGTTGTGTTGCGGGCACCGCCTTCGCGCCGTCACTTGAGCTGGTCGGCGACCTTCTCGAGCGCGGCCTTGACGCAGGCTTCGTCCTTCTCGCCGCCCGGCGCACCGGAGACGCCGGCCGCGCCGATCACCTCCTCGCCGACCATGATCGGCAGCGCGCCGCGCGCGGTGGTGAAGCCGGAGAGATACTGCGCGCCCATCTGGGGATTTTTCTTCAGCCGCTCTTCCATCTCGCCCGACGGAATACGGAAGGTACGGGCGGTAAAGGCCTTCTTGAAGCTGTTCTCCATGGTGTGCGGTCCGGTGTTGTCGCCGCGGATCTGGACGAGCACCTCGCCGTTGCGGCCGACGACCGTGGCCGACACGCGATAGCCGTTCGCCGTGCAGGTGGCGATGGCGGTCTGCGCGATCGCGACGGCCGTGTTCGCGACAGGTCCTTGCGGGCGAGGAGCTGCGCGCTCGCGGGCGTCACCAATGCACAGGCCAGCCCGACGCCGGCGAGGCGATACAACACCACAGACATGTTGAAGTCCTCCCTTGGTGCTCGCGACCGCTCTGGGGGCGGTCGGCTGGAGGAACCCTAGCTCATTTCCCCCGGTTTGTACGGGTCCCGATGCCGGGGTTTTCCGTCCGCGCCCGCAATATGGTATCTGCCGCGTTGCGGCCGGAACCACCGTCGAAAGCGTGTGCGCGCGCATGCGCGGCGAAGCGAACGGATGGCTCGAGCTTCGACCGCGGGGAGATCACCTTGATCGGAATAGGGATCGTCGGCTGCAACTACGGGCGCACCGTGCTGTTGCCCGCGTTCCGCACCGACCCGCGCTGCGAGGTGGTGGCGCTGGCGGGGACCGATGCCGGGCGTACGGCCGAGCTGGCGCGGGCGGCTGATATCCCTCTCGGGATCGGCGACTGGCGGGCGTTGGTGGAGGACAGCGCGGTGGCGGCGGTCGCCATCGCGGTTCCGCCTGATCTGCAGCCCGAGGTGGCGCGGCGCGCGCTCGGCCTCGGCAAGCCGGTCTTCGTCGAGAAGCCGCTCGCCGCCGAGCTCGCCGGCGCCCGGGACATGCTCGCAGCGGCGCGCGCGGCCGACCGACCGACCATGATCGATTTCAACTTTCCCGAACTGCCCTCCTGGCGGCGCGCCAGGGAGATCCTGGACGACGGAGGGATCGGGCGGCTGCGCCACGTGGTGGTGACCTGGAACGTCGAGAACGCCGCCACGCGGCTGCGGCTTGCGAGCTGGAAGACGCGCGGCACCGGCGGTGGCGGCTTGCTCGGCAATTTTGTCTGCCACAGCTTCTATTATCTCGAATGGTTTTGCGGTCCGATCGCGGGTCTCGGCGGCCGCGTATTCCCGCTGCCCGACGGCGACGCCGAGATGAGCCTTTCCCTGGCGATCGCCTTCGCGTCGGGAGCGGGCGGCAGCCTGCAGATGAGCTGCGCGTCGTTTCTCGGTTCCGGCCATCGCATCGAGTTCTACGGCGAGGACGGCACCCTCGTTCTCGCCAACCCCACCGCCGACTACTTCCGCGGCTTCGAGCTGATGCACGCGCGCCGCGCCGAAAAGTCCCTGCACAAGGTCGCGATCGCCCAGGCCGACACCGATAGCCCGGAGGACTCGCGCGTCGCTCCGGTGGCGCGGCTGGTGCACCGATTCATCGAAGCCTGCGAGCGCGGCGGCTCTCCGTCGCCCGGATTTGCCGAGGGCTATCGCGTGCAATGCCTGATCGATGCGGCGCGCCGCGCGCACGCATCCGGCCGCTGGATCGACGTCGCGGCCGCGGAGCGGGAGCAACGGCCATGAGCACCCGCCGCATCCTGGTGACGGGCGGCAGCGGCTTCATCGGCTCCGCCTTGGTGAAGGCGCTGCTGCGCGAGGGCGACGCCGTGCGCGTGTTCGACGACAATTCGCGCGGGGCCTTGCGCCGATTGCGCGAGGTCGAGCGTGACGTCGAGTTCATCAACGGCGACATCCGCGACGCGGCTGCGGTCGACACCGCCATGCACGGGATCGACGAGGTTCATCACCTCGCCTTCGTCAACGGTACTGCGACGTTCTACAGCGACCCCGACCTCGTGCTCGACGTCGGCGTCAAGGGCATCGTCAACGTCATCGACGGCTGCCGCCGGCATGGCGTCGGGCGGCTCATCCTCGCGTCGAGCTCGGAAGTCTACCAGTCGCCCCCGCTTGTGCCGACCGACGAGCGCGTGCCCCTCGTCGTCCCCGATCCGCTCAATCCGCGCCTGTCCTATGGCGCCGGCAAGATCATCAGCGAGATGATGGCGATCAATCACGGGCGCAAGCATTTCGAACGCGTGCTGATTTTCCGGCCGCACAACGTGTACGGGCCGGACATGGGTTTCGATCACGTCATCCCGCAATTTGCCGTGCGCCTGAAACGGGCGGTCGATGCGCATCCGCACGGTCAGGTGCCGTTCCCGATCCAAGGCAGCGGCGAGGAGACGCGCAGCTTCTGCCACGTCGACGACTTGGTCGCGGGCGTGATGCTCATGCGCGAAAAGGGCGAGCACCTCAACATCTACCATGTCGGCACCGCGGAAGAGGTGAGCATTGCTGATCTTGTGCATCGCATGGCAGGAATCGTCGGCCGCGCACTCGCACTTGCACCCTCGCCGGTGCTTGCGGGCAGCACGCCTCGCCGCTGCCCCGATGTTTCGAAACTGGGCAGGCTCGGCTATAGACCCCGCGTCTCGCTCGGTGAAGGATTGCCGCCGACGCTCAAATGGTATTGGGATCACGCCGATATGGCGCCGGCGGCGTAAGTCGGTCAGGGGGAGGGAGATGGTGTTGACATCTGCAAAAGTGGCGCGTGCCGCCGGCAGCGGAGCCAGCGTTGCGGTGGAATGCTGCCAGGTGTGCGGCCATGCCCCGCTCACGAACGTGCTCTCGCTCGGCTACATGCCGCCGGTGAACCAGATGGTTGCGATCGGCGAGGTGCCGCGGCAGCAGCCCTGGTTTCCCACCAGCCTTTTGCACTGCGCCAAGTGCGACCTGGTGCAGCTCGGGCTGGCGGTTGATCCCGCCATCATCTTCCCGCCCGAATATCCCTACACCAGCGGCACCACCAAGCTGCTGCGCGACAATTTCGCCGATCTCTACGCGGAAGCGTCGGCGCTGCTCAAGCTCACCCCGCACGACCTGATCGTCGACATCGGCTCCAACGACGGAACATTGCTGGCGAACTTCGAAAACGGCGGACACCGCGTTCTCGGTGTCGAGCCGACCGAGGTCGG
Organism: uncultured Alphaproteobacteria bacterium; assembly: GCA_963758945.1. GTDB lineage: Bacteria > Pseudomonadota > Alphaproteobacteria > Rhizobiales > Xanthobacteraceae > VAZQ01. The sequence goes on from CAVWXY010000012.1 coordinate 83,075, forward strand.
CAAGATTGCCCTCGGCCGCGGCATCCCGACGCTCATGCGCTATTTCACCCCGGCAGTCGCGGCCGAGGTGAAAGGCGAGCACGGGCCCGCGCGCGTGGTGACGGCGGCGAATTGCTTCGCCCATATCGAAGACGTGCATTCGATCGTCGAAGGCATTCTCGACCTGCTCGGCCCGGAGGGCGTGTTCATATCAGAGTCGCACTACCTCATCGGCTTGCTGGACAAGCTGCAATACGACACGATCTATCATGAGCATCTGCGTTACTATTCGCTGAACAGCCTCGCAAATCTGCTGCAGATGCACGGGCTCGAGGTCTTCCACGCACGGGCGATCCCGACCCACGGCGGATCGATCCGCGTCTATGCGGCGCGGCGGGGGGTGCAGCCGGTCAACGACAGCGTCGCCAAGATGCTCGCCGCGGAGCCGCGCGGGGAGGCGATGCGCGCGCGGCTCGAGCGATTCCGCGCCGACGTGGTGCTGTCGAAGCTGCGCCTCCTTGCCATGATCCGTGACTTCAAGGAGGGCGGCGCGCGCATCTGCGGAATCAGCGCGCCATCGCGCGCCTCGACCTTGGTCAACTATCTCGGTCTCGACGAGGGAATCGTCGATTACGTCTGTGAGATCGCCGGCTCGCTCAAGATCGGCAAATGCATGCCGGGGACGTCGATTCCGGTGGTCGAGGAAAGCCGCCTGTTTTCCGACCAGCCGGACTGCGCCATTATCTTCTCCTGGCACATCGCCGACGAGTTGGCGCCCAAGCTTCGCGCCAAGGGCTACCGCGGCAAGCTGGTGACGCCGCTACCGGTGCCGCATGAGCTGTGAGCGGGCGTACGGAGCCGGTGTGCCCCGCCTTTGTGTAATCAGGAGAGCTGGGCTATCACTCGGCCGGCGCGCGTCATGTGTCGAACTTCGGGGAGCTCGCCCGTGAATTTTTCCGGCGCCAAGCCGACGGAGGCGGTGTCTGCGCAGATCGGCGCCGCCGACCTGACCGTGGTCGGCGGCGGCGGCCACGTCGGCATCCCGCTGGTCTTGGCCTTCGCCGAGGCTGGCTATCGCGTCAACGTCCACGACACCAATCGCGACGTGCTCGAGAGCCTGCGCGCGGGCCGCCTGCCGTTCATCGAGCACGGCGGCGAGGAGCTGCTCGCCAAGGCGCTCAAGCGGAATCGAACTCGTCTTCACCTCCGCGCCGGCGGAGATCTCGCGGAATGGGCCCGTCATCATCACCATCGGCACGCCGATCGACGAGTTCCTCAATCCCGTGCGCAAGGTGGTCCAGGATTGTATAGATGCGCTGCTGCCGCATCTCGCCGACGGCCAGCTCCTGGTGCTGCGCTCGACCGTTTTTCCCGGCACCACCGAATGGCTCGACGGCCATCTCAGGCGCAACAATCGAAATCTCGAGGTTGCGTTCTGCCCCGAGCGCATGGTGCAGGGGCAGGGTATCAGGGAGCTCAAGGAGACGCCGCAGATCATCAGCGGCACCACGCCCGCGGCAGAGCAGCAGGCGGCGAAGCTATTTTCCGCGATTGCGCCGGAGCTCGTGGTCGTGAGGCCGCGCGAAGCTGAGCTGGCCAAGCTGTTCAACAACGCCTACCGCTACATCGAGTTCGCTGCCGCCAATCAGTTCTACCTGATCGCCAAGGCGGCGGGCCTCGATTACCGCAACATCTACGGTGCGATGAAGCGCAATTATCCGCGCGCCCGCGGTATTCCCACCCCCGGGCTCGCCGCCGGTCCCTGCCTGATGAAGGACACCGCGCAGCTTGCCGCCTTCGCACAGAACCAGTTCAGCCTCGGCAACGCCGCCATGCTGGTGAACGAGGGGCTCGTGCTGCATGTCTGCGACGATCTGCGCCGGCGCTACGATCTCGCGCGCATGACCGTTGGGCTGCTCGGCATGGCCTTCAAGGCCGACATCGACGATACCCGCGCCTCGTTGAGCTACAAGTTCAAGAAGGCGCTCGCCAACCTCGCCGGCGCGGTGCTGACCACCGATCCGTTCGTGACCACCGACTCGGAGCTGCACTCGCTGGAGGAGGTGATCGCGCGCAGCGATATCCTGATCCTGTGCGCCCCGCATTCGGCCTATCGCGACCTCGATTTCGGCGGCAAGCCGGTGGTCGACGTGTGGGGCTTTCTCACGAAGGCGAACGTGATTTCTTAGCTCGCGCGCGCATATTGTCGTCCGCGCGAAAGCGGGGACCGATATTCCAGAGCCCGCGCCGTATCGGACGATGGATTCCCGCTTGCGCGGGAACGACAGCACGGCAAAGTCAATACAGCACCGCCCGTATCAATACGGCGTCTTGTCGATTTGGCCGTTCGCGCGCACGAACCAGTGCTCGCTGGCGAACGGCTTGCCCGCGAGTCGATCCGCCATCCAGTCCGCGACCAGGACCGGCGGAAACGGGCCGAGATTGGCCGCCGGCACGTTGCCGACGGAATGGCGCGATTCCTGATACACCACCATCTGCTTCGGCCCTTTCACCGTCTTGACCAGCCGCTCGGAATGCTCGACCGGGCTCAACTCCTCGCATTCGCCGGCGACCACGAGGAAGGGCGCTCGGATGTTCTCGGCGTGGCCTTCCCAGGTGATGGTCTTGCGGAAGCGGTCGAACTCGTCCTCGTCGGTGATCCCCGACATGTACATGAAGCGCTTCTTGAAGGTCGGCGAGGCCTCCTGGAAGATGGTGTGGCAGCCCGGCTCGTGGCACACCGAGGTGGCGGCGAAGGCGCGGATGCGCGGCTCGTGCGCGGTGAGGATGGTGCCGAACAGCGTGCCGAAGCTGGTGCCGGAGCAGCCGATGCGCTCGGCATCGACCTCGGGCCGACTCGCCAGCCAGTCGACCAGCGGCTTGCCCGCGGCCATCCAGTTCTCCATGGAGAAGTAGACCCCGATCATGGGCGCTTCGTATTGGCCCGGCCCGTCGATCGCCAGAACAGCCATGCCGCGATTGAGAAAGCGGTCGCCGTAGAGCGCGACCGATATCTCCTTGAAGCTGTCCATGCCGGGGACGGCGATCACGACCGGGATGCGGCCGCCCTTGTAACCGGGCGGCAAATGGAACCAGGCCGGGATGGCCTTGTCCCGGAACGGCACCCATACCGGCTCGACGTGATGATCCGCCAGCGCGGCGTATTTCGCGTAGCACTCGCGCTTCTTGTTGTTGTAGGCGATGTTGGCCTCGTTGTTCTGGTCGTAGGGCCATTGCGCCGCCCCCCAGTGCACCGCCGCCATGAAGTAGTTGTCGCGCGCGGTCACCTTGTGATCGGCCTCCTCCGCCGCCCGCGCCTTGGCTTCGCGCCGGCGCGCGACCGCCTCGAAGGCGGGGCCGATGTCCGCCATCTTCTTCACCCGCTCGCGGATGCCCGCGAAATCGGCGTTGGCCTCGCCGCCGCAGGGACCGCTGAGATAGAGCGAGCGCGGCTGGTCCCAGTCGATGCCGTTGGCGCGGATGATGTTGTCGAGGAGCCAGCGCTGCTCCTCGAAACGGCGCACCTGCGGCTCGCCGCGCTTGTCGAGAACTGGTTGCGGCGGTTGGATCACGTTCATCGCATTTCCCCCAATCGTTTTGCTCGTGTTGTCGGCGGCTTGCGGCGCGATGTTAGTGAATGCGGCCGTCGGTGCCAATCGGCCGTCGCGGCTCGAGCGTAGCCCGGATGAAAGCGAAGCGTAATCCGGGGACCGGGGCCGCGCGGCGAGCGCGGCCCCGCATTGCGCTGCGCTCCATAGCCCGGGAAGACGGGCGTAAACGCCCTTGAGCGGGCTACGGTGCGCAGCGATTATTCCAATCCTGCGATGCCGGCGCGCTGCACGACCTGGCCCCAGCGCACGATCTCCGACTTGACGAAGCTTTGCAGTCCGTCCACCGACGGATTGTCGAAGGAAATCAGGCCGAGCCGGTTGACCTCGGCGTTGATCTCCGGCAGCGCGAGAATGCCGGTCAACTCGGCGTGCAGCTTTTCGACGACCTCGCGCGGGGTCTGGCCGGGCGCGACCAGCATATGCCACCCGGCCAATGCCCCGAATTCGGGCAGGCCGGCTTCGGCCATCGTCGGAACGTCGGGGAGCGCGGGGACGCGACTGCCAGTGGTGACGCCGAGCGGGTGAACCTTGCCGGCCCGCAACATGCCGATGGCGGGCGGGATGTCGCAGAACATCAAGGGAATGTGGCCGGCGACCACGTCGTTCAAGGCGGGTGCGCTGCCCTTGTAGGGGACGTGCGTCATCGCGATGCCGGCCGTGCTCATCAGGACCTCGGCGTAGAGATGATGGGGAACGCCGGGCCCGACCGATGCGAACGACAGCTGGCCGGGCCGCTCCTTCGCGTACTTGATCAGCTCGAGCAGCGAATGGACGGGAAGCGACGGATTGACGATCAGGACGAACGGTACGCGGGCAAGCCCTGCGAGCGGAATGAAATCGATCGTCGGGTCGTAAGGCAGCTTCTTGTAGAGCGTGACATTGATCGCCATGGTCGAGCTCGGCGCCATCAGCAGCGTGTGGCCGTCGGGGGCGGCCTTGGCGACGGCGCTCGCCGCGATGATGGTGCCGGCGCCGGGCCGGTTCTCGACCACGAAGCTCTTGCCCAGCCGCTGCTCCAGCTTCTGGCCGAGCATGCGGGCGATGATGTCGGTGCTCCCGCCCGGGGTGAAGGGCACGACGATGGTGACGGAGTGCGTCGGGTAGTCGTGCGCCCACGCCGTTGATGGCGCGGAAAGTCCCGCAATGGCGGCTCCCGTAAGCCGCAAGAATTGACGGCGAGGCAGCTTCATGATGTGTCCTTCTCTGAAATGCGTGCAATGCGCCCGAACAAGCGAGGGCGTTCGGAGTTGGTCCCGATCGCACCGGGGGGAGCGGGAGCTTGTGATTTTCGAGTGTAATGACGCCTGCCGACGGCACTCGCGCCGCCCGCTGCAAGCAACGGGGACCTCGGCACGTCCCCTCTGAAGGGCAGCTTGCGGGCAGGCTACCGCAATCGGGAGCGTCTGGCGAGCGCAAGAGGGTCGCGGCGACCGGGTTCCGAGGGGCGCGGCCCGCAGTCGTCGGCTTCTGGTGCAGGCCGGCGCTTGTTAGACTTGCGACGGAGTGAGCGCCGCCGCGGCGCGATGGTATCGAAAGGGCGCAAAGGAACCGATGTCGGACGCGCGATCCCAATTGACCGTGTCGCTCTGGCGCGGCGCGCAGCAGGGCCGCTACCAGACCTACAGCGTCCCGCTGCGCGAGAACCAGACCGTGCTCGACGTCGTGACCTTCGTGCAGCGCCATCTCGACCCGACGCTGTCCTACCGCTTTGCCTGTCGCGTCGGCGTGTGCGGCTCCTGCGCCATGACGGTGAACGGCCGGCCGCGCTGGACCTGCCGCACCCACGTGTCGAGCGTCGCCGACGGCGGCCGCCTGGAGATCGGCCCGCTCGAGAATCTGCCCGTCATCAAGGACCTCGCCACCGACATGCAGCCCTTCTTCGAGAAGTGGCAGCAGGCGAAGGGCGCGTTCGTGCCGTCGAGGACGCGCCACGACGCCATCGATACGATCAAGCCGGACAGTCCGGCGCGCATCGCCGCCGATGCCGCGATCGAATGCATCAATTGCGGCGTCTGCCATGCGGCCTGCGATACCGTGCGCTGGAACTCCGGCTATCTCGGGCCGGCGGCGCTCAATCGCGCATGGACGCTGGTGAACGATGCCCGCGACGCCGGCAATGCCCAGCGCCTCCAGGCCGTCGCCGCCAACGGCGGCTGCCATGCGTGCCACTCGCACCAGTCATGCCAGGAGCTTTGCCCGCAGGCGCTCAATCCGACCGCCTCCATCGCGGGTCTGAAGCGCCGCACCATGGCAGCCTATCTCAAGGGCGGGCTCAAGGCATGAACGTGCGCCTCTACATCTGGCAGCGGGCGACGGCCGCGCTCATGGTGCCGCTCGTCCTGCTGCATGTCGCGGTCATCTTCTACGCCACTCGTCGCGGCATGACGGCCGCGGACATCCTCGCGCGCACGCGCGGCAGCATCTTGTGGGCGTCGCTCTACGGCGCCTTCGTCGTCGCCGCCGCCGTTCACGCCGCGATCGGCGTCCGCAACGTCCTCGTCGAGTGGTCGCCGCTCAGCGACCGCGGCGCTGGCATATTCGCCGTCATGTTCGGAACGTCGCTGCTGGCGCTCGGCCTGCGCGCGGTCGTCGCGGTGGTGCTGTCGTGACGGCGCAACGATGGCGTCGCCGCGCGAGCCTGCTCTGGATGGCGGCGCTGCTGCATCGCCTCTCGGGCCTGGCGCTGGCCGTTTTCCTGCCGCTGCATTTCCTCGCGCTGGGGCTCGCGATCGAGGGCGAAGCGCGGCTCGAAAGCTTCCTGCGCTGGAGCGATCAGCCGCTCGTGAAGCTCGCCGAAAGCGGCCTCGTATTCCTGGTTCTGGTGCATATGTTGGGCGGAGTACGGCTGCTGGTGATCGAGAATCTCGCTTGGCGCGACGGGCAGAAAGAGCTTGCGGCGATCGCGGCCGGGTTGTCGGCCGTCATCGCTTTCGTCCTGCTGGCGCGCATGTTCTGAGGATCAAATGGCCCTCGAACGCCTCAACACCGACATCCTGATCCTCGGCGCTGGCGGCGCCGGGCTGTTTGCTGCGCTGCACGCGCACGACGCCAATCCCGAACTCGACGTCACCGTCGCCAGCAAGGGCCTGCTCGGCAAGTGCGGCTGCACGCGCATGGTGCAGGGCGGCTACAACGTGGCGGTCAACCCCGGCGACTCGGTCGAGCGCCATTTCATGGACACGATCGAGGGCGGCAAATGGCTGCCGCATCAGGAGCTCGCCTGGACGCTGGTCACCACCGCGATCGAGCGCGTGCGCGAACTCGAGAACGAGATCGGCTGCTTCTTCGACCGCAATCCGGACGGCACGCTGCACGGCAAGGCCTTCGCCGGCCAGACCTTCGACCGGACCGTGCACAAGGGCGATCTCACCGGCATCGAGATCATCAACCGGCTGATGGAGCAGGTCTGGGCGCGTCCGATCCGCCGCCTCGAGGAGCATCGCGCCGTTGCGCTCGTGCCGACCACGGACGGCGCGATCGCCGGTGCGCTGATGATCGACGTTCGCAGCGGCGAGTTCCGCTTCGTGGCCGCCCAGGCGGTGCTGCTGGCGACCGGCGGCGGGCCGACCATGTATCGCTATCACACCCCGTCCGGCGACAAGAGCATGGACGGGTTGGCGATGGCGCTGCGCGCGGGCTTGCCGCTGCGCGACATGGAGATGGTGCAGTTCCATCCGACCGGGCTGCTCGCCGGCCCGGACACGCGCATGACCGGCACCGTGCTGGAGGAGGGGCTGCGCGGGGCAGGAGGTTATCTCCTCAACGGCGCGATGCACCGTTTCATGGGCGACTACGACGACAAGCTCGAGCGCGCCACGCGCGATGTCGTCAGCCGCGCCATCTATGCGGAGATGAGAGCGGGCCGCACCACCCCGCACGGCGGCGTCTACATCAAGATGGGCCACCTCGGCCCGGCGAACGTGGCCAAGCAATTCAAGGGCATGGTGGACCGCTGCCGCGACTGCGGTTTCGACCTCGCGGGCGGGCTGGTCGAGGTGGTGCCGACCGCGCACTATTTCATGGGCGGCGTGGTCTGCCGCGCCGACACCGTGACCGCATCGCCGGGGCTGTTCGTCGCCGGCGAGGACGCGAGCGGCATGCACGGCGCCAACCGGCTGGGCGGCAACGGGGTGGCCAACTCGACCGTATTCGGCGGCATAGCCGGCGACGTCATGCCGCGCTGGATCGCCGCCAATCTGGGCCATCGGGCGCCCGACGAGGCCGTGCTCGATGCCGAGGTCGGCCGCGCGCTGCATCCGTTCGCGCGCAAGGGCGGCAATCTGAATGATCTCCGTGAAAAGCTCCTCGATACCATGTGGGACGAGGTCGGCGTCGTCCGTGACCGGGCCGGCCTCGAGCGCGGCATCGCGGCGCTCGAGGCCATCGAGGCCGAGCTGTTGGCGACCGGTATTGCCGATGACGGCCGCGCCTTCGACCTGACCTGGCACGATTGGCTCAACTTGCGCTCGCTCGTCGAGATCAGCCGGGTGATTGCGCTCGCCGCGTTGAAGCGCGAGAATTCGCGCGGCGCGCATTTCCGTTCGGATTTTCCAGAACCGGGCGAGCTCGCGACGTCGCGCTTCACGCTCGCGCGGCAGACGGCTCAGGGCATCGAGATCACCGATGAACCGGTCGAGTTCACCCATGTGAAACCGGGCGAGACGCTGCTCCAAGACAAAATCGCAGCCGAATGAGAGGCAAACATGATCTCCCTGTCGTGCATCGAACGCGCCGCGGAGGACCTGATGGCCAAGGCGGCGATCGAGATTCCCGAGGACTATCTCGCCGGCCTGCGCCGATGCGCCGACACCGAGAAAGGCGACCTGTCCGCCTTCGTCATCCAAGCCATGCTGGAGAATTACGAGGCGGCCAAGGAGGATCGCCGCGCCATGTGCGGCGACACCGGCCTGCCGCGCTGGTACGTCAAAATCGGCAATGAAGCGAGGCTCGAGGGCGGCCCGGTGGCGCTCGAAGCGGCGCTGCGGCGCGCGACCGCGCGCGCCACGACCAGCGTGCCGCTGCGTCCCAACCGCGTGCATCCGCTCTGGCGTACCGACCACAACAACAATGTCGGCATCGGCGCGCCGGAGATCGAATACGCGTTCCATCCCGACGCCGACTGGATCGAGCTCACCACCGTGCACAAAGGGGGCCTGTTCGGCTCCGACTATCGCATGCTGTTTCCCGGCGACGGCATCGAGGGCATCAAGCGGTTCTACCTCGACACCCTGGTCGGCTTCGGCAAGCGCGGGCTTGCGTGCCAGCCCGCCATCGTCGGCGTTGGGCTCGGCGGTTCCAAGGACACCTCGATGGTGCTGGGCAAGCAGGCGTCCTGCCTGCGCATCGTCGGATCGCGCAATCCCGACCCAAGGATCGCCGCGCTGGAAGAGGAACTCAAGGCGCTCGGCAACAGCATCGGCATGGGTGCCATGGGATTCATGGGCACCTCGATGGTGGTCGATTGCCACATCGAGGTCGCCTATTGCCACACCGGCGGCATGCCGATGTCGGTGCACATGTTCTGCCTGTCCTCGCGCCGCGCCTGCGCGCGCATTTCCGCCGATGGCCGGGCGGAGTTCCGCACCGACCCGATGTGGTTCACGGACTATATGCGGCGCGCCACGGTCGAATGGAACGAGGCCGCGGCGGAGGCGGCGGAGTAGGCGATGGCTCCTCTCAAGACGATCCACCTCGATCTACCGGCGCGAACCGAGGACCTGCGCAAGCTGGAGGTCGGCTCGGTCGCTTATCTCTCTGGTCGCGTCTTCACCGCGCGCGAAGGCGTGTACCAGCGCGCGATCGGGGAGGGCGTGGGCATGCCGGCGTCGCGCGAGGCGCTCGGCTTGACCAACTTCCATTGCTCGCCGGCGGCGACGGTCAATCCCGATGGCAGCTACAATGTCGGCGCCGTCACCGCGACGGCGTCGTTCCGTTTCGCGAAATGGCTCGACGGCTGGTTCAAGCTCTCGGGCTGCAACATCATCATCGGCAAGGGCGGCATGACGTCGGAGGTCTACCGCAAGTCGTTCGTTCCCAACGACGCGATCTATCTCACCACCGTCGGATACGGCACCGGCGCGCTGCTCGGCCGCGGCATCAAGCGGGTCGCCGGCGTGTATTGGCTCGACGAGCTGGGGCTGGCGCAGGCAGTATGGGTCCTCGACGTGGAGCAGTTCGGGCCGTTCCTGGTCGAGAGCGATCTTGCCGGCAACAGCCTGTTCGAGCGCGAGAATGCGAAGATCGCCCCGGGCCTCGAGAAGCTCTACGCCGGCACCAGGCCCGCGACACTGCGCCGCTACGGCGAGACCGACGACAAGACCGAAGAGGTGATTTGATACGCATCTCGTCCGCGTCCGATCCGTTGCGGTCGGCGCGGCAAAATGCTGCTCCTCGGTCAGCATCGACACAGAAGGCCGCACTTGCGCAAATCGGGCGCGCTGCCCATCATCGCGGCGTCTCGGCCGAGGGAGAAAAACCATGCCGTTCACGTGCCGCCTGATCGCCGGCAGCCTGCTCGCGCTCGCGTTGCAGATCGCGCCCGCCGCCGCCCAGTATCCGAACAAGCCGATCACCGTCATCGTGCCGTTCGCGGCCGGCGGCCCGACCGACGTGGTCACCCGCCTGGTCGGCGACCATATGTCGCGCACGCTCGGCCAGACGCTGGTGGTGGAGAACATCGGCGGTGCCGGCGGGACCCTGGGCATGACCCGCGCCGCCCAGGCGGAGCCCGACGGCTACACCATCGCGGTCGGCAACATGGGCACGCAGTCGGCGGCGCCCGCGCTCTATCCCAACCTGAAATACGATCCGGCCAAGAGCTTCGCGCAGGTCGGCATCGTCAACTACACGCCGCAAGCGATCGTGGCCAAGAAGGACACCGCGGCGAAGACCCTGAAAGAGTTCATCGACTACCTCAAGGCCAACTCGTCGAAGCTCAACTACGGCCACGCCGGGGTCGGCTCGATCGCACATGTGGCCGGCCTGGTCTTCAACGCGAAGTTCGGGCTCACGCCGAACATGGTGCCCTATCGCGGCACTGGGCCGGCGCTTCGCGACCTCGTCGGCGGCCAGATCGACTACATGGTCGACCAATCGCTCAACGTCATCCCGCAGGTGCAGGCCGGCACCATCAGGATCTATGCCGTCGCGGCGCCCGAGCGGCTCTCGAGCCTGCCGGACGTGCCGACCACCGGGGAGGCCGGGGTCGACTTCGTCTTCAGCGCCTGGAACGCCATGGTTGCCCCCAAAGGCACGCCGAAGGAGATCGTCGCCAAGCTCGCGGATGCGCTCAGCAAGGCGCTCGACGATCCCGCGATTCAGAAGCGCTACGTCGAGCTCGGCAGCTCGGCGCCGAAGGGCGCGGACCGCGGTCCTGCCGGCCTGCAGAAGCTGGTCGAGAGCGAGGTCGCCCGCATCACCCCGGTGATCAAGGCCGCCGGCGTGACGGTGAACTGAGGTCGGCAATGCCTGGCCCCGGTGGTCACCCGCGGGCTTGACCCTGCTTCGCGCTCAATCGAGCACGCGGATGAACGGTCGCTCGCCGGTCGGGTCGACCTCCACCATTGCGCCGTCCGGGATCACCTGCGTGATGTCGAGATCGAAGCCGGAGATCATGGTGAAGTCGGCGAGCGCCGCGCCCTGAACCATGATCGGGTTGACGGCGTTCAAGACCAGGGCCGCTGGCGCAACCCCGCGCGCTTTCATGTCGTGCAGCATCCATGCCGTGGCGACGCCGCCTTTTGCGGCGTCGAGCACGAGCACACGGCCGACATAGCTCCTGCCCGCAAGCTTGTGCTCGGGCCGCGAGAACAGGCCGCGCACGCGGTCGAGGTCGTAGCGCGCGGAAAATCCATCCTTGGCGACCAGGGCTTCACCTCCGACCCGCGATCCCATGCCGGCGGCAGCAACGAAAATCCTGCTGCTCATGGTGCGATCCGGCCGTCCCGGCACGCGGCTTCGACGCAAGCCTCCATGGAGAGAAGCGCAGGCCGATAGCCGTAGCCGCCGATGATGTTGACGAGCTTGGCCGAGTTCGTCGCCAAGCGCCTCCAGCCGTTCGCCTCCGCCATTTCACGGGCATAGCTCTGATAGAAGCACATGCCCGAGAGCACGCTTCCACCCGCCGCCTCGATCCGCGCGGTCAGGCCCATGCGGTCCGCGTCCGGCTTGACCTGCGGACTGGTGACGACCAGCAGGGGGATCGTGGCGCGGCGACCGTCGAGCAGGTCGGCGGTGCGCGCGATCTCGATCAGGCTCAGTTGCGGCGCCGAGAACACCACGAGGTCGACCGCGTCGATCGCCTCCGCATAGCTCTGCTGAAAGGCGCGAATGTCGGCTTTGCCGACCTCGTGGCGGCGCACGGCCGCCCCGCGCGGCACGACGGCGCTCTCGATCGGCGCCTCCGGCGTGACGCCGATCATGTGGAAGAGCGCCACCGAGCCGTAGCTCGCGAGCGCCGCGCCCAAATGCTTCATCTCGTCGGAGGTCGGGACGCGATCGATCCCGGCGAGGGCGGGAACCTGCCAATAGTCGCCGGCCAGTCGGCCGACGATGCCACCGAGCGCGCCCCAATCGTTGAGCTCGCCGGGCGTCCAGCGCACGTCGACGACCAGGCTCGCGCCGCGCCGCTCGTCAAGATGGTAACCGTAGCGCGGAGTCCGGCCGGTGAGCCCCGCGCTCAACGCCGACGGCCCGCCCTCGAAGTTCGAGCGCGCGCCGCACACACTGTTGCAGTAGATCACGACGCCGGTATCGCCGTACGCAACGTGCTCGCCGCACACCGGCGGCATGATCGTCTGGTAGTTGATGCAGGTGTTCGTCATCAGCACGCCGAGCGCCTCGAACGCGGCGATGGCGCGTCGCTCGAGCTCGAGCATCCAGGGCTGCTGCTTGAGTCGCTGGGCGGCGGCAAAGTCGGTACCGCGCGGATCGGTGATGGTCGGAACGCGCAGGCGCCGGTCCGCGGGTGGCAGGGCCGCCATACGCTCGAGCCATTCCACGCCGGCCGACCCCAGTGACTCGGTGTCGGCCATGACATGGGCCTGCGTCACCGGCACGAAGTCGCCGGCGCCGAGATACTGTCCGACCTTGATCTGATGCTCGATCGCCCACTGTGCCGCCGGGCCGAATTCGCCGGCGCGCAGTGCCTGTTCCTCGTCTGTCAGCTTCATGTTGCGGGCATTCAACGTATCAGCGGCTTGTCCGCGCCTTGATCGTTTCTTTGGCATCCTCGATCGTCTTCCAGACATTATAGGGCGTAGCCGGCATCTTGATGTCGCGCACGCCGTAGTCGTGCAGGGCGTCCACGATGGCGCTGACGACCACCGCCGGCGCCGCGGTCGTGCCGCCTTCGCCGCCGGCCTTGATGCCGAGCGGGTTGGTGGGTGAGAGCACCTCGGCGATCTCGGTCCTGAACGGCGGCACGGTATCCGCGCGCGGCATGCCGTAATCCATCAGCGAGCCGACGAGCGGCTGACCGCTGTCGGGCTCGACGAAGCATTGCTCCCACATGGCTTGGCCGATGCCTTGCGCGATCGCGCCGTGCGTCTGCCCGTGCACGATCAGAGGATTGATGCAGCGGCCGACGTCGTCGACCGAGGCGTAGCGCGTGACGCGCACGGCGCCGGTGTCGGGATCGACCTCGACCTCGCAGATGGCGCAGCCATTGGGAAACACCGGATCGTGCATCTCGTTGTCGGTCACGACCGCGATGCCGTGGACGAACTCCAGCTCGAGCTCTTCGGGCAGACGATGGCGCGCCGCTTCCTGCGCCAGCTCGAGGAAATCGAAGCTGCGGTTGGTCTCGCGCGCGGAAAACCTGCCGTCGACGAACTCGACGTGGTCGGGCGGCGATCCCAGCAGCACGGCGGCAAGGACCTTGCCCTTGGCAACGAGCTCGGAGGCGGCCTTGGCGAACACGGTCGCGGCGTGGCGCATGGAGCGGCCGGAATGCGAGCCGCCGCCCACTTTCACCACGTCGGTGTCGCCGAGGATGATGCTCACGCGCTCGACCGGCACGTGCAGGAGATCGGAAACGACCTGTGCGAAGCTCGTCTCGTGGCCCTGGCCGCTCGGCTGCGTGCCGATGACGACATCGACGCGACCCTCGGGGCGCACGGTGATGCGCGCCTGCTCGTTGGGCGCGCCGATGGAGGATTCCACGTAGTTGGCAAGACCGCGGCCGAGCAGCTTGCCGCGCTTGGCGGCCTCGCGCCGGCGCGCCTCGAAGCCCTTCCAGTCGGCGACGTCCATCGCCCAGTCCATGTTCTCCTCGTAGTGCCCGCTGTCGTAGAGCATGCCAACGGCGTTGCGGTAGGGCATCGCCTCGGGACGGATCAGGTTCCGGCGCCGCAGCGCGATGCGATCGATGCCGAGCTCGGCCGCGGCCGTGTCGATGAGGCGCTCGATCGCGAACGTGACCTCCGGCCGCCCCGAGCTGCGATAGGCCTGCGTCGGCATGGTGTTGGTGTAGACCGCCATCGCCCGCAGCGTGGCGGCGGGAATGGCGTAGGAGCCCGGGATCAGGCCGGACCCCTTGGAGAGCGGGGAGAGCGACACGCAGCGCGCGCCGACATTGCTGATATTGGTGGCGCGCATGGCGAGGAAGCGGCCGTCCGCGGCCAGCGCCAGCTCGACCTTGGTGACGAGGTCACGGCCCTGATAGTCGCTCAGAAACGCCTCGGAGCGCGTCGCCGTGAACTTGACCGGTCGGCCGAGCTTGTGCGCGGCCCAGAGCACGAGCCCGAACTCGACGAAGACCCGGTTGCGGGTGCCGAAATTGCCGCCGACGTCGTAGGAGAGAACGCGCAGCCGCTCGGGCGCGATGCCGAGCACGGCGGCGAGCTCGCGCTTCTGCCGCACCGCGCCGCCGCTGCCGGCATGGAGCGTGTAGCGTCCGCTTCCGGCATCGTAGTCGCCAAGCGCGGAGCGCGGCTCGAGCGGGACCCCGGTCACGCGGTCGATGTGGAAGTCGACCGCGACGACGTGATCGGCGTTGGCGAACGCCTTGTCGGTCGCCGCCTTGTCGCCGAACAGCGTGTCGACGGGAACGTTGTCCGGCACCTCGTCCCAGACGACCGGCGCGCCCGGCCGCATGGCGTCTTCGGAATGGTAGACGCCGAGCAGCACCTCATAGTCGACGGCGACGGCCTCGGCGGCGTCGAGCGCCTGCGGCAGCGTCTCGGCCACCACCATCGCCACCGCCTCACCGACATGGCGCGCCTTGTCGGTCGGCAACAGCAGGTGGGGACCGATGAACACGGCGGCGCCGCCCGCGGCGGTGAGCTTCATGTCGTATCTGGTCTTGGGCAGCGGATCGTGCGGAATGGCGCCGAGCCCGTCGGCGAGGCAGTCCGCGCCGGTGAAAACGCCGAGCACGCCGGGCATCGCCCTGGCGGGCGCGGCGTCGACGCCGCGGATGCGCGCATGCGGGTGAGGGGAGCGGACCATCACCGCATGAGCCTGGCCGGCGAGACTGAAATCGTCGCTGAACCGGCCGCGGCCGGTGGTCAGCCGCGCGTCCTCCTTGCGGACGACGGGCCTGCCGATGAAGCGAAAGGTCGCGGGACGTGCTTTTTCGTCGAAGTCCGTCATCGGCGGCAAGCTAGAGGCATTTCTACCATTGCGGGAGAGCGGCGCCGGACGGGAAGCTCCTTCTTTTCCGTGCCGAATGCAAATATGCGTCGCGGCAGAGCCCCACCATTCGGATTTCCTTCTGCATCGGCAGGGATGCGGCGCCGGCGGTTCGGGGCGCCGCTACGACCCGCCGACATGCCACGTCGGCGGCACTTCGACCTGTCGAAGCTCAACGGCAGGCAGTAACAATGTGATAGCATCACCCCGGCAAGACCGAGGAGCGCGCGAATCGATGCCCGAAATGTTGGTGTGCAGAGACGGCGAGATCGCCGAGGGCGGGGTGCGCATCGTGCGCGCCGGCAAGGTCGAGATCGGGGTCATCCGCCACGGCGGGACGTATTACGCCTACCGCAACCACTGCCCGCATCAGGGCGGGCCCGCCTGCGAGGGGCTGCGCATGCCGCAGGTGAAGGAGCTGATCGACGAGAACGGCGTCTATCACGGCAAGACCTTCGATCACGCCGACATGCACATCGTGTGTCCTTGGCACGGCTACGAGTTCCATCTGTCGGACGGCGTGCATGTCGCCGACAAGCGACTGCGGTTGCGGAAGTTCCGGGTGATCGAGCGCAACGGAGAGGTCTATGTCGCCGTCTGATGAGGCCGCCGCCGATTTCGGCGCGCTGGCGAGCGAAATCTCCGCGCGCTGCGCCGACGCCATCGAGGAGAACCGCCTCGACGACATCCCCGACGATTCGCTCGGGCAAGTGTTCGCCAGCGTGGTCAGGCTGTTCGCTGCCAAGGCGCAAGCCGGCCCGGCGCCGCGGCCGTTCGGCCGCAACAGCGGCGTCACGCCGACCGACGTGGTGATCGGCGCCAGCGCCATGCTCGACGCCGCGGGGCTCGCTGTGTTCGAGCTCGGTGCCTGGCAGGCGATGTCGCGGGTCGGCCGCCAACCCAATCCGCGCGGTTGAAACGATCAGGAAAGGATCGCCCCATGAACGTCCACGCCGGCAACTTCCGCGACCTCGCCGCCGCCGAGTTCGACACCACCACCTTGCTCGCGCACGCGGCGGAGCAGGCGGTCGAGCGCCGCTACGAGGACTTCCTCATCGTCGACGTCGACTGCCACCACTACGAGACCGAGGCCTTCGGCGAGATCCTGCAATACATGGAGGATCCGGTGCTGCGCCACGAGGCCAAGTATCAAGGCATGGCGCGCGGCGGGATCGCCTCGGCCGACGGCTCGTACCAGGAGCTCGGCGGCCGCATCACCCGCTATCCCGGGCGCCGCATCGAGAAGGTGCCGCCCACGCCGCACCGCGACATCACCCTGATGCGGCGGTGGATGGACGCCATGGGCACCGATATCGCCTGCATGTTTCCCACCCCCATGCTCAATCTCGCCGCCTGCCCGCGGGTCGAGGTCGAGGTCGGTATGGCGCAGGCCTACAATCGCTGGCTCTGCGACCGCATCCTGGGCGAGGAGGAGCGCTTCAAGTCGATGCTCTACCTCCCCTTCAACGATCCCGAGGCCTGCTACAAGACCGTGCTGGAATTCGCCGAGCGCAAGGGCGTGATCGGCTTCATGGTCACCGCGACGCATTATCGCGGCGTCTACGACAATGCCTATGCCAAGACCTACGCGGCGCTGCAGGAACGCAACCTCCCGCTCGCGTTCCATGCCGCCTTCAACTGGGCGGATTCAGGCCTCTCGATGACCAACCGGTTCATCGCCGTGCACGCGCTCGGATTCACCTGGCACAATATGCTGCACCTCACCAATTGGGTCGTGAACGGCATGCCCGAGCGGTTCCCGCGCCTCAAGACGATCTGGATCGAGAGCGGTCTCGCCTGGATCCCGTTCCTGATGCAGCGCCTCGACAACGAATACATGATGCGCACGTCGGACTGTGCGCTGCTCAAGAAGAAGCCGAGCGACTACATGCGCGACATGTATTTCACCTCGCAGCCGATGGAGATGGTGAACAATCGCAAGGCGCTGGAGCTCACGTTCGAGATGATCAACGCCGAGACGCAGCTGCTCTACTCCTCGGACTATCCGCACTGGGACATGGACCTGCCGAGCACGATCTATGACCTGCCGTTCCTCAGCGTCGAAACCAAGCGCAACATCCTCGGCGACAACGCCCGCCGGCTGTTCAATCTGGAGCCCGTGCTATCGGAGACAAAGCGGCGGCGCCTGGCGGCGCGCGCGATGGCCGGCGCGGCTGAGTGAGCGGAGCAGTCTGTCGGCAATCCCGTCTAATCCACCCGCTCGACGTTGTCGCGCACGCGCTTGCGCAGCGCCGCGACGTCGACCTGCGCTACGCTGCCGCTGCCGGCGAGATCGAGCGCATGCGCGGCCGCCGCGCCCATGGCGATGCAGGGACCCATGACCCGCACGCTGGAGAGCGCCGCACTGTCCCCGTCGATGCAGCGCCCGGCGGCCACGATGTTGTCGGCCTCGGCCGGGACCAGGCTGCCGAAAGGCACGTAGTGCACGTGGTCGTCGGGAAACGGCTCCCAGACATAGCCCTCGGCCCGATCGTGCAGCTCGATGGGCCAGGCGGTGCGCGCGATCGCGTCGGGAAACGGCGTGCCGGCGCGCACCTCGTCCACCGTCAGTTGCGCGCGGCCGGCGATCCAGCGCGTCTGGCGAATGCCGGGCAGGCCGTAGCTGCGCACGCGCGCTTGGCCGAAAGCGTCGGGAAATTCGCACTTGAGGAAGTGCAGGACCCGGTCTGCCTGCGCCTTGCCGGCAAGGGCATTCTGCGACGCCGCGACCGGATCGAGCGGGGTCTCGACATGGGTGAGGTTCACCAGTGCCGTGGCGCGGCCGGGAAAGATGAAAGCGAAGCCGTCGGTCCGCACCAATCCATAGGCGGAAGCTTTGGCGCGTGCGCGTGCGGTCAACTCCTCGCGGCCGGGTTGCCGCGTCTCGTCGATGCCTTCGAGCACCATCATCTGCGTGCCGTAGATCGGACCGTCGGCGTGCTCGCGGCATGAAAAGCCCGCCTCCCAGGTCAGCGCCGCGTCCCCGGTGGCGTCGACGAAGCCGGCAGCCGAGAGCTTGACGTCGCCGTAGCGGGTGGCGAGATCGAGTTGGCGCACGCGGGCGGCGTCGCGCGCGACAGCGCGCAGGATCGCGCCGAGCAGCACGGTGATGGCGGCCTTGCGGACGGCCTCCTCGACCCATCGCGACAGCGCGATTTCGTCGTACATCACCACCGTCGTGTTGGACGGCCCGCCACGGCGATAGTGCAGCGCGCCCTGCGCGCCGAGATCGCGCAGAATGTGGTCGGCGATGCCGTGGGTGAACTGGCAGCCGTGCGTACCGTTGGCGAACAAGCCACAGAACGTGCCGATGATCGAATTGACCGCCTGCCCGCCGAGGGCCGGAAGGGCGTCGACCAGCGCGACCTTGCGGCCGAGACGCGCCGCCTCGAGCGCCGCCGAGACGCCGGCGATGCCGGCGCCGAGCACGCAGATGTCCGCGGAGAGGTGCCGCGCGCCTCCGCCCGGCGCGCGCCGGACGATGCGGGTCGCCGTCGGGATCGCGGTGCGGTTCGCCTCCATGTCCGGTGTTTCGCTCTTGTTATCGTGCCGCGAGATATTGGGCGCGTCGTGACATGTCCCCTGCCGCTCGACCGGCGGCGCCACACCGCGAAGTCGCGCCGACTACCGGGCCGTGATATTCGCCTCGCGAATGATCCGGCCGTATTCGTCGACCTGCTTGCGCACGAAGTCGCCGAATTCGGCGCCGCACATTCCGACCGGGAAGAGTCCCTGCTCGGCAAGCTTCGGCTTCATCTCGGGGGCCTTGAGCGCCGCGCTGAACCAACCGGCAAGCTGCGAGAGGGTTTCAGGCGGGGTCTTCGCGGGCGCCACGACCCCGTAGAAAATGTCCGCCTCGTATTTGCTGAGGCCGGTCTCCGCAAGCGTCGGCACATCGGGCAGCGTCTCGACCCGCGCCGGCGAAGTGGTGACGAGCCCGCGCAAGGTGCCCGACTTCAGTTGCGACACCACCGTGGGATAGTCCGCCCACACCGCCGCGACATGACCGCCCATCAGCGCATTGATCGCCGGCGCGGTACCGCCATAGGGGACGTAGGAGATGGTGATGCCGGCCGCGCGCTTGAGCACCTCGATGGCGATGTGCAGGGAGGACGCGGGCCCGCCGCTCGCAAACGCCAGCTCGCCGGGCTTGGCGCGCGCGGCGGCGATGAGATCGGCGAGCGTCTTGTAGGGCGATGCGCCCAGCACGACGAGAACCATCGGCGTCGCCGCCAAATAGCAGATCGGCTCGAAGCTGGTCGAGGGATCGTAATTCCCTCGCTTCAGGGCCGGATTGACGGCGAACGAATTCGCCACCAGCAGCACCGTGTTGCCATCCGGCTCCGCGCGCGCAGCGGCTTCGGTGCCGATCACGGTGCCGCCGCCCGGTCGGTTCTCCACCACGACCGTCGCCCCCTGCGTCCGGCCGATCCGGTCAGCCATCAGGCGGGACAGGATGTCGGGGCCGCTGCCCGGGGCGTAGGGCACGATGATCTTGATCGTTCTCGCCGTCTGCGACCACGCGCCGTGAGCGGACAGTGCAAGCAAGATCACGGTGACGAGCGTGGTCGCTAACCGACCCCGAAAATTTGCTGACATGGCTTGTTTCCTTGAGCTTGCCTCGTTGGCCCAACGGAAAAGCATACGCCAATCCGGACGGGCAAGGAATTGTGGTCAGGGGCGCCGTGGCAGCGGCGGCTCGGCGAGCAGCGCTTGCATGCAACGTTTGCGGATGCCGATATCCCGGTACGCGCCAGTGGACAACGGCTCGAGTTCGCTTGTCGCGGCCGGGAG
Source organism: uncultured Alphaproteobacteria bacterium (assembly GCA_963758945.1). GTDB lineage: Bacteria > Pseudomonadota > Alphaproteobacteria > Rhizobiales > Xanthobacteraceae > VAZQ01. The sequence goes on from CAVWXY010000012.1 coordinate 103,090, forward strand.
CGGCTCGCCGTGATCGCGGGCTCAACCGTACGCGATCGATAAGTGAACCTGCCCGCGTCGCTCCAATATCTCCACGGAGACGTCGTTGGCGTGGCGGCGCACCTTGAGATCGACGCTCGATTGCCGGAGCTGCAAATTCCGCAGCACCACCTCGTCGAGGAAAGACGGCAGGCGCGGGTTGCGCAGGCGAATCTCGTTGGCGGCAGGATCGAATTGGAGCCCGAGGGAAGCCTCGATCAGCGTGAACGGAGTCGCGCTTGCCCACGCCTGCGGCGAGCAGGCGACGGGATAGAGTGTGGGCCCGCGTCCGCGGCCGCGCTGGAAGCCGCAGAACAATTCCGGCAATCGCCGCATCTCCATATAGGTCGCCGCGTCGAACAAGCCTTTGAACACGCGTTCGACCGAGCGATTGAGGCCGTAGCGGGCGAGCCCGAGCGCAATGAGCGCGTTGTCGTGCGGCCAGATCGAGCCGTTGTGATAGGACATGGGATTGTAGCGCGCCTCGGTATTCGCAATCGTGCGAATGCCCCAGCCGGAGAAGAATGCCGGCTGCAGCAAGCCGCGGCCGACCTCGACCGCGCGCTCGGGCTTGGCGATGCCCGTGAACAGGACCTGACCGGCATTCGAGCTGCGCACGCGGCAAGGCCGTTTGTCGCCGTCGAGCGCCAGGGCATAAGTCCCGAGCTCCGGACACCAGAACGCGGCGTCGAAGCGTTCCGCCAGCGCGTCGGCCCGGGCCTTGAGGTGTGCCGCCTGGTCGCGCCGTCCCAGGCGCTCGGCGCAGCGCGCGGCCAGGAGCATGGCGCAGTAGACGTAGCCCTGCACTTCCGCGAGCGCGATCGGACCTTGCGCCAAGCGACCGTCGGCGTGGAAGATCGCGTCCTGGGAGTCTTTCCAGCCTTGATTGGCGAGACCTTGCTCGGTGGCGCGGTAGTATTCGACGAACCCGTCGCCGTCGGGGTCGCCCGGGCCGGCGATCCAGGACAGCGCCGCCTCGATCGCCGGCCACAGTTCGCGGACGGCGGCATAGTCGCCGGTGCGTTCGGCATAGAGACCGGCGAGCATGACGAAGAGCGGGGTCGCGTCGACGGTGCCGTAATAAAGACCGAACGGAACTTCGCGCAGGGTCGCCATCTCGCCCTCGCGCATCTCGTGCAAAATCTTGCCGGGTTGCGCGTCGGAGGAAGGATCGTCGACCTTGGCTTGGAACGCGGCCAGCCGTCGCAGCACGCCCAGTGCTATGTGCGGATCGAGCCAGAGCGTCTGCAGCGCGGTGATCAATCCGTCGCGACCGAACGTGGTCGAATACCAGGGGATGCCGGCATATGGATAGCGTCCCTGCGGCGTGTTGGTCATGAGCATGTACAGATCGGACATCGACCGGCACAGCACCTCGTTGAACAGGTCGTTCGAAGTCTCGACCGTGGCAACGTCGCGCGAGACCGAGCGCCGATCGCGATGAGCCGCACGCAACCCGCGCGCCAACCCGATCGGGCTCGGCGGCTCCGGCGCGCCGCAGCCGACGGTGAAACAAATCCGCGCAGTCTCCTTGGGGACCAGCGTGAGACGATAGGACGCCGTCGTTGCCGTGATCTCGCTCGGCGTCGGATCGAAGTGAAGGATGGTCTGCCGCAATCTGGCGTCGAGGCCCTCATAGCTGAGAACGGCGGCGGCCGATCGGAGCGCATGCCGGCGTACGCTGCCGCGCCGCTCGCGTCGCAGCCCGCGGACCTCGAACAGATCCGCGAAATCGCTGTCGAACAGCATGGTCAGGTGCAGATCGACGGGACGATCCCCGTGATTCTGGATGCCCAGCCTCTGATAGGCCGTGTCGCGCCACAGAAAAATCGTACGTACGACGTGCAAAGTGTCCTTGGGCAGCGCGAGATGACCGTCGAGATACACGTCGGGATTGGTCAGGTCCACCGTCAGCAACGTGTTGTCGTCGCGCAGGTTGGAGCCGAGCAACAACGGCTGCATGCCGTTGAGCAAGAACTCGAGATGCGAGAGGAAGCGCGTGTCGCAGTGAAACAGGCCGTCGGTGCCGCCGGCCGTGGCGCCGATGTCGCCGTGGCTGTCGACGACCAGGAAGGTATCGTCGTGCTTGAGCGCACGGCGCGGCCGCGTCGCCGGGCCCGTTGCAGGAATGTAGAACGGGGCCTCGGGAATAAGTTCGGGCGATAATTTCGGGAGCGCGGCGCCCTCGATCGCCATGGAACCCCTGTCAGTTCATTCCTTTTTCGAGCTCGGGCTCCAGCCTCGACACGGCGGCCGCACGCTCCGGCAAAGACGGCCGCTTGAGCGCCGCACGATACACCTGAACGTAATCCTTGGCCATGCGCGTCGCGGAAAAGCGCTGCTCGAAGCGCTGCCGGACCCTACGGCGATCGAGCGCAAGCACCTGAGGCAGCTTCCTGATCGCCTCGTCCATCGTGTCGACGATGAGGCCGGACACGCCGGGGTCGACGATCTCGGGCACCGAGCCGCAGCGGAAGGCGAGTACCGGCGTTCCGCACGCCATGGCCTCGATCATGGACAATCCGAAAGGCTCCGGCCAGTCGATCGGGAACAGCAGCGCGCCTGCCTCCCCCAGGAAAGCGCTCTTGGCGCGCTCGTCGATCTCGCCAATATATTCCACTCGCGGTAGATTGAACAGCGGCGCAATCGTTTCTCGGAAATACGCTTCGTCGACTTTGTCGATCTTGGCCGCGATCTTGATGGGGATGCCGAGTGCCTGCGCGATTCGGATGGCACGATCGGGCCGCTTCTCCGGGGAGATGCGCCCGAGAAAAGCCACATAGCCGCCCTTGGGCTGGTAGGTCGGCTTGAGCAGATTGGCCGGAAGGCCGTGGTAGACGGTGGCGACGAAGTTGGCATTGGGTATCGGCTTGCGCTGGGCATTGGAGATCGAAACCAGCGGCATGTCGCTGAAACCGACGTAGAGCGGCTTGAGATCGTGGAGATCCTGCCGGCCGTGCAGCGTGGTCACGGTCCGATTGGCGATCGGCCGAAACAGCGGAAAATGAAACTGATCGATGTGGAAGTGCAGAATGTCGAATTCGTCCGCTAGCTCGCGCACGCGGTCGAGCATCAGCATGTAATAGGGAATCGGATCGCGGACCCTGGCATCCAGACGTAACGCCATGGGCACGCAGCGCACGAGGTTGGCGCGGGAAACCGAATCGCCGCTGGCAAACAGGGTGACCTCGTGACCCAGGCCGACGAGTTCATCCGTGAGATAGGAAGCGATACGCTCGCTTCCACCATAAAGCCGCGGGGGCACGCTCTCCATGAGCGGTGCGATCTGCGCGATTTTCATATTGCTCCTCTCCGGGGACCGGCTTTCACCGCAACGTATCGCGTTGCGAAAAGTTCCCCACCCTCGCCGCCGGAACCGAAGCAAGCCGCGCAGATCAGGCTTCCGCGTAGGCGACGGTCGACAACAGCGAGATCTCGGCGCGGCGGGAATCCAGCCGCGTATGCTGCACCACAATCGGAACGTCCGACTCGAATACCGACGCGTAATCGGTGTCGCGCGGGATCGTCTGGGGGGCGTGGAGGTCATTGAAGCGCAGGTGTAGCGTACGGCGCGCACCGACCGTCACCCGGTAGGGACCCACCGGTTCCCTCTCGGCGAAGAAAATGGTAATTTCGACGTGCGCGTCGCGGTCCCCAGCATTGAGGATGCATGCAGTCTCGTGCGAGGTCAGGGCGCGATCGGAATACGAGCTTTCCGAAGGGATATACCCTTCGGCAATCGCCCATCGCCTGCGTCCGATCGCGTCCATGGCCGTGCGTCCTTTTTCATCGAGAGTGCCAACGCCGAAGGTCGGACTTTCGTTGCGCCGCCGGCGGGAACTTTTTTTCGCGGCCGGCGTAGAGGTGGCGTCAGGAGCATCCTGCGGCAGCGGGCGAACCGAAACAATCCGGCTCAAGGCAAGGAATGCGCGCAATCACCGTTTCGCCCGGCGTTGCCAATTCGGCACGGCTCGATGATCTCCCGGAACCGCCGCCCTCGGACGGCGCGGTTGTGGTGCGCACGCGGGCGCTCGGCGTCTGTGCGACCGATCGCGAGATCCTTTCCGGCGTCTATGGCTCGGCGCCTCCCGGCCAGCACCGTCTGATCCTCGGCCACGAATCGCTGGGGACGGTGGAGGCGGCGCCCGCGGGATCCGGCTTGGTCCCCGGCGACCTCGTCGTCGGGATCGTGCGCCGGCCCGACCCCGAGCCCTGCATGGCTTGCGCCGCCGGCGAGTGGGACATGTGTCGTAACGGGCGCTACACCGAACGGGGCATCAAGGAGCGGCATGGTTATGGCGCCGAGCGCTTCCGCATCGAACCGGAATTCGCCGTCAAGGTCGACGCCGGCTTGGGCGTGCTCGGTGTATTGCTGGAGCCGGCCAGCATCCTCGCCAAGGCATGGGACCATACGGAGGGCATCGGCCATCGCGCCCGCGTGTGGCAGCCGCGAACCCTGCTCGTGACCGGCGCCGGCCCGATCGGCCTTCTTGCCGCGCTGATGGGCGCGCAGCGCGGCCTCGACGTGCATGTGTTCGATCGCAACAAGGGCGGGCCGAAGGAGGCGATCGTGCGCGATCTGGGCGGCGTCTATCACAGCGACGCCGAGAGCCTCGGCCGGCTCGCTCCCGACGTTGTGATGGAATGCACCGGAGCCCCGACCGTCATCCGCGATTGTCTCGGCGCAAGGGCCGCCGCCGGCATCGTCTGCCTGACCGGCGTCACCGAGCCGGGCAAGATGTTCGAGTTCGATATCGGGGGCCTCAACCGCGCCATCGTGCTGGACAACGCGGCGATCTTCGGCACCGTCAACGCCAATCGCCGGCACTACGAGCTGGCGGCGGAGGCGCTGGCGCGGGCGGACAGAAGCTGGCTGGAGCGGCTGATCACGCGCCGGGTCCCGCTCGAGCGGTGGAACGAGGCGCTGGAACACCGGCGGGGCGACATCAAGGTCGTCATCGATTTCTAGCCGCCATGTCCTGTCGCATCGAGGATTATGCGCTGATCGGCGATTGCACCACGGCCGCGCTGGTCGGGCGCACCGGCTCGGTCGACTGGCTGTGCTGGCCGCGCTTCGATTCCGACGCCTGCTTCACCGCCCTTCTCGGCGATGCCGAGCATGGACATTGGCAGATCGCCCCGCGCGACACCGGGATGCGTGTCACCCGGCGTTATCGCTCGAATACGCTGATCCTGGAGACCCACTTCGAATGCAGCGAGGGGGCCGTCACGCTCATCGACTTCATGCCGATGCGCGCCCCGCATTCGAGCCTGGTCCGGCTAGTGGTCGGGGAGCGGGGGCGCGTCGCGATGTGCACCGAGCTTGTGCTCCGCTTCGGCTACGGTGCCATCGTTCCTTGGGTCACGCGGCTCGACGATGCCACATTGCGGGCGGTCGCCGGGCCCGACATGGTGGTGCTGCGCACCCCGGTGCACGTCACCGGCCACAACATGAAGACGGTCGGCACGTTCGACGTCGCCGCCGGCGAAACCGTGCCGTTCGTTCTCAGCTACCTGCCCTCGCACGTGCCGCCGCCGGAGCCGATCAACCCGGCTTCGGCGCTTGCGGCGACGGAAACCTTCTGGACCGACTGGTCGAGAAAATGCCGGCCTGCTGGACACTGCTCGGATGCGGTGCTGCGCTCCCTGATCACACTCAAGGCCTGTACCTACTGGCCAACCGGCGGCATCGTCGCGGCGCCGACCACCTCGTTGCCTGAGCAACTGGGCGGGGTGAGAAACTGGGACTATCGCTTCTGCTGGCTGCGCGACGCCACGCTGATCCTGCTCGAGCTGATGGATGCGGGTTATTACGACGAGGCTCAGGACTGGCGCGAGTGGCTGTTGCGGGCGGTGGCGGGCAGTCCCGAGCAGGTTCAGATCATGTACGGCATCGGCGGCGAACGGCGTCTGACCGAATGGGAGGTGCCGTGGCTGCCGGGCTACGAAGGATCGGCGCCGGTGCGGCTCGGCAATGCCGCCCACGACCAGCGGCAGCTCGACGTCTTCGGCGAGGTGATGGACGCCCTGCATCAGGCGAGACGCAACGGGATCGCGGCGAGCGAATCCGGTTGGGCCCTGCAGCAGGCATTCCTGACACATCTCGAGCGCATTTGGACCGAGCCCGACGAAGGCCTTTGGGAAGTGCGCGGCGGGCGCAGGCATTTCACCTATTCCAAGGTCATGGCATGGGTCGCCTTCGACCGGGTGATCAAGAGCGCGCACGAGTTCGGCCTGCCAGGTCCGGTCGATCGCTGGCGGGACATCGCGGCCGCCATCCACGCCGACGTCTGCGAGCGAGGTTTCGATCCGGAACTCGGGAGCTTCGTCCAGTGCTACGACAGCAAGCAGCTGGACGCCAGCCTGCTGCTCCTGCCCCAGGTCGGCTTCCTGCCTCCGGAGAATCCGCGCGTGCGCGGCACGCTGCGGGCGATTGAGCAGCGGCTGCTGGTCGATGGCCTGGTGATGCGCTACGACACCGCGGCCACCGACGATGGACTGCCGCCGGGGGAGGGGGTGTTCCTGGCGTGCAGCTTTTGGCTGGTGGACGCCTATGTCCTGCAGCACCGCTGGCACGATGCCCGGCGCCTGTTCGATCGTCTGCTCGAATTGCGCAACGATGTCGGCCTCCTGAGCGAGGAGTACGACCCTCGCACGGGCCGGCTGGTCGGCAACTTTCCGCAGGCTTTCACCCACGTGGCGCTGGTCAACAGCGCCTTGAACCTGACGCGCTTCAAGCCGCCTGCGAAGCGGCGGGCCGCGCCGCAAGAGCAGCTCGCGATGTAGTCAGGCGATGCCGGAGTACAGCGGCGGCACGGCACCGAGCCGTTCACGCCGGAGCTCCATGCCGGTGTCCTTCGTCAATGCGGCGAGGAAATGCTCGCCCCACCAATAGATGTCGTTCTCGGAAATGACCCGGAATAGCGCCGCATGCCGGGTGCGCCGTTCTTCGAGCGGCATGGATAGCGCATGTGCGATCGAGGCTGCGACCGTCTCAGGATCGTAGGGATTGACCACGAGCGCGGCCGTGCATTCCGCCGCCGCTCCGGCGAAGCGCGACAGCACGAGAACGCCGGGGTCGGCGGAATCCTGGGCGGCGATATATTCCTTGGCCACCAGATTCATGCCGTCGCGCAACGGCGTGACCAGCCCGACCCGCGCGGAGCGATAGAGGCCGGCCAGGGCGCTGCGGCTGTAGGCGCGATTGACATAGCGGATCGGCGTCCAGGCGGCTTCGCCGTAGGCGCCGTTGATGCGCCCGGCGGCTTCGCTGATCGTGCGCTCCATCCCCGCGTATTCCTGGATTTCCGAGCGGCTCTTCGGGGTGATCTGGAGATAAGTCACCTTGCTGCGCCAATCCGGATAGAGCGCGAGGAACCGCTCGAAGGCATCCATGCGCTGGGCGAGGCCCTTGGAATAATCGAGCCGATCGACGCCGATCATCAGGGCGCGTCCGCCGAGGCTCTCCGTCACGCTGCGGACCAGGTGCGAACGGACCGAGCGGCGCGCCAGCCGGCAGAACTCGTTCGTCTCGATGCCGATCGGGAAGACGCCCAGGCGCATCAAACGGTCGCCGTCCTGGTACAGGAACTCGCCCCGCTTCTGCAGCCGGCACTCGTTTTCGAGGTAGCGCGCGAGGTTGGTCGCGTCGTTCTCGGTCTGCAAGCCGACCAAATCATAGGCGGTCAGCTGCGGAATCAGCCATTCGTGGTTCGGCAACGCCGTGAGAATCTCCGGCGGCGGAAATGGCACGTGCAGGAAGTATCCGATGCGGTTGCGGTGGCCGCGGTCGCGCAGCATTTTCGCCAGCGGCATGAGATGATAGTCGTGCACCCAGACGACATCGTCGGGCCGCAGCAGATCGGCGAGCTGGTTAGCGAAATGCGCGTTGACCCGTCGATAGCCGCTCAGATCGCGACGGGAGAATTCCGCCAGGTCGAGGCGGTAGTGAAGGATCGGCCACAGCACCCGGTTGGCGAAGCCGTTGTAATATTCGTGATAGTCGGCCTCGACCAGGTCGGTGAGGACATAGGACATGTCGCGGTGTTGGATGGTCCGGGTGGTGACGTCGCCCTCGGTCGAAACGGTTCCGCTCCAACCGAACCAGATGCCGCCGTGGCGCTTGAGCAGCGAGCGTACGGCGACCGCCAACCCGCCGGCTTGTTGATCGCGGCTCGGGACGGCCACGCGGTTCGATACCACCACTAGCCGCGCCAATAGCGATCCTCCCAACTGCGTGACAACCGCATCGCCGTCAATATTAGACCAGCCATCGAGTAAGTCTGCGGAAAATTTCCCCACAAAGTCCCGGTTTGCGGGTCGATGTCCTCCGACAGCAGGCCATAACGGTTGCGATATGCCAACGCGTCGACAAACAACTCCTGCGCCTCCGCGCGGCGACCGAGCGACCACCAGGCATCGATCAGCCAGAACCGACAAATCAGGAAGGCGGTTGCAGGCAGGCCGAAATCGTCCGCTGCCGCGTAACGCATAACGTGCTTTTCACGCAAGAGCTCGCGTTCCATGGCCTTGACCGTGCTTGCGAAACGCGGATCGTCCGCTTCGATCACGCCGAGATCGGGCAGCAACAGAACGCTGGCGTCGAGATCATCCGAGCCGAAAGCGGCGGTGAACGCTTGCCGTTTCTCGTTCCAGGCGCCTTGCAGCAGCGCCTGACGCACCGGGTCGGCGACGGAAGTCCAATAGGTCGCCCGGTCCGGCAGGCCGAGCCGGGAGGCGATGGCGGCGAGCCGATGGCAGCCCGCCCAGCACATCGCGGTCGAATGCGTGTGGATGCGCTGCCGCCCGCGGTATTCCCAAATGCCGTTATCGGCCTCCAAAGCGATCTCGCCTGCCTTGGCGCCCAGCGTTTCCAACAGCCGGAACAGACCTTCGTCGCCGAGCCGCGGCAGACGACGGTCGTAGAACATCGGCATGGCGGCGAGAATGACACTGCCGTAGGTATCATTCTGCATCTGCTCGGCCGCGGCATTGCCGATACGCACCGGCCCGTCGCCGCGATAGCCCTTGAGCGCCGGGGCGGTCGTTTCGTCCATCGGATCGATCGGAACCACGCCGTAGACCGGCCGCATCGGCTCGTGAGGATTGGATGCGATGCTCAGCGTGAAGGAGATGAAATCCTCCATCGTCTGCGTCGCCCCGATGCGGTTGAGCGCCTTGACCACGAAATAGGCGTCGCGCAACCAGCAATAGCGATAGTCCCAGGTGCGGCCCGACCCCGGAGCTTCTGGGATCGAAGTGGTGTGGGCCGCGATGATGCCGCCGGTTTCCTCGAAGTTACTGAGCTTGAGCGTGATCGCGGCGCGGATGATCTCGTCCTGCCAATCGTAGGAGATGGAGAGGCCGCGCGACCAGTCCATCCAGTAATCGATGGTGCGATCGCAAAATTCGCGGCAGGTGGTTTCCAGGTCGTCCTGAAAGCGTTCGTCGACGCCGAACACCAGATGCAGCGGGCGCGTAAGGACGAAAGGCGCCTCGCTCTCGATATAGGAAAGCGGCGCATCGGTGGTGAGCCGGATGACGGTGCCCTCGTGCAGATAGCGAATATGGTTGCTGCCGGCCGAACGATGCGCGAATGGGTGACCGTAGTCGTGGGTCGGGCGGAAGCGAATGGTGATGCGCGGCAGCCCGGCGACCGGTTCGATCATCCGGATCAACTGCGGCGGGCGGAAGACGCGGCCGAATTGCCGATAGCGGGGGGCAAAATCCGTGATGCGAACCGCGCCGCCCTGTCGGTCGGTGAGCACCGTCGACACCACCGCGGTGTTGCGGAGGTATTCCGACTGGAAATCGGCGATGTCGTGGAGAACGACGTCGGAAAATCCCTTTTCTTCGTCGCCCGAGAGCAGGCGGCAGAAGATCGGATCGCGATCGAAACGGGGATAGCACCACCACACCAGGCGCGCGCCCGGATCCACGAGCGCGGCCGTGCGCCCGTTGCCGATGACGGCTAGATCGAGTCCGTGATCGGTCATGACGTTGCGAATGCGTCGCTTCGGGAAATCTGCTCGAGCCAGTGACGAACGTCCGTCGGGCGCTCGAAGCAGGCCGGAACGCCCGGCACTGTCCGGCCGACGGAAATGCCGATGCCGTCGAAATCCGTCAAAACCGCGAATACGCCGAGGTCCGTCACGTCGTCGCCGATGAAAATGGGACGGCGCTGGGCGAACGGCGGATAAGTCATCAATTCGCGAACCGCCGTCGCCTTGGAAAACCCGGCCTGCTTGATTTCCACCACGAATTTACCCGGCAGCAGCTCGATCGAGGGGACGCTGATGCTGGCGCAAATCTCGGCGGCGGCCGCCCGCACCATGTCCTCCTTGTCCGGTGCCAGCCGGTAGTGCAGCGCCAGCGAGTAGCCCTTGTCCTCGAGGACGATGCCGGGCCCGGCCTCCGCTATCGCGGCGAACTGGCGCTTCACGCTCGGGTCGAGCGGCGGCAGGCGCGGCGCTTCGGGCGCAGCGCCTGCGGCGGCGCGAAGCTCGGCGCCGTGGCCGCCGATCGCGGGCAATTGCAGCGGCGAAAAAATGAGATCAAGTTCGCTCACCGGACGACCGCTCACGAAAGCGACCGCCCCGCCGGTCCGCTGCCAAAGTCGCGCCAGCGTATCGCGCAAGGCGTGCGACACGAAGACTTCGCGCGGAGTGGGAGCGAGATCAAGGATGGTACCGTCCACGTCCAGCAGGATGGCGAACTGATCGAGGTCGGCAGAGAGGGACGGAGCGCGATTTGACATTACATTCCGGCAAATCGTCCAATGGCTGGCGCGGGCCGACGCTCGAAGCGTCGAACGGTGAAGGAAATCGTCGCCCGGTACCGGATAGCGGAGACTGGACAGTAATTCATTGTATCTGTGATGGTTCCCGGCAACCCATTTGTACGGCCGGGGCGGTCGTGGCCAGCATCATGGCGGGCTCCAATCGTTGGCGGGGGTCGAACCTGAATCATCTATCCGCCCCTATATAGGGGGTCCGGCGTCTAAAGCGCCATCCCGCCATCGACCAAATGCGCCTGGCCGGTGATGTAGCTTGCCTCGTCGGAAGCGAGAAAGACCGCGAGCGCCGCTACCTCTTCGGGCCGACCGAGCCGGCCCATGGGTTGCCGCTCGATGAACGCCTGCTCCACCTCGGCCAGCGACTTTCCGGTCGCCTGCGAACGGTCGCGGATCCGCCCTTCGAGCGAGGGTGACTCGATCGTGCCCGGACAGATCGCGTTGGCGCGGATGCCGCGCCGGATGAAGTCGGCCGCGACCGCTTTGGTCAGCCCGATCACGGCGGCCTTGGTTGCGCCATAGGCGTAGCGGTCGGGAACGCCGCGGATCGACGAGACCGCCGACGAAATGTTGACGATCGAGCCCGCCTCTTTCGCCAGCATGCCGGGCAGGAACGCCTTGATCGTCCGATGCATGGACTTCACGTTGAGATCGAACGAGAAATCCCAATCCTGCTCGGAGCAGTCGAGCACGTTGCCATGGTGCACATATCCGGCGCAGTTCATCAGCACGTCAAGTGCGCCCAGTTCGCCGGCAAGGTCCTTCGCGAGCGCCTCGATCGCGGCGCTCGAGCGCACGTCGAGCCTGAGGCGTTTTACGCTCCGGATCCCTTCGAGCTTGCTTTCCTCGATGTCGGTCGCGACCACCCGTGCACCCTCGGCCGCAAAGGCTTCGGCGATGGCGCGGCCGATCCCTTGTCCCGCCGCGGTCACGAGCGCGAGCTTGCCTTGCAGACGTTTTGCCATGGCCTTGTCCTCTGCGCTGCCGGCAGGTAACGGGAATCGGGCCGGTTTGGTTCACGCCGACGCGTCCGCCCTGCGCCCGGGTTCGAGCGGAAGCTCCGGACGTGCGCGGGTCAATGGTTGTCCCGCGGTATGCTCTTCTGCGCGACGCGATGATATTTCACCGCCGGCGCGAGCACCATGCCGTCGGCAAGCTGCTCCACCATGCCGCGCTGAATCTCCTGCCACGGCGTCTGGCTCGCGGGATATTTGTAGCCGCCGTGCTTCTCCAGCGCGGCGCGCCGTCGCGCGAGCTCGGCGTCGGGGATCAACATGTTCGCGCTGCAGTTGTTGAGGTCGATGCGGACCCGGTCACCGGTCTTGAGCAGGGCGAGACCGCCGCCCACCGCCGCCTCCGGCGAGGCATTGACGATCGACGGCGAGGCCGAAGTTCCGGACTGCCGCCCGTCCCCGATGCAGGGCAGCGAGGTGACGCCTTGCTTGATCAACGCGGCCGGCGGCTGCATGTTCACGACCTCGGCCGATCCGGGATAGCCGATCGGGCCGACGCCGCGGATGAACAGTATGGTGTTCTCGTCGATCGCGAGCGACGGATCGTCGATGCGGCTGTGGTAGTCCTCGGGGCCCTCGAACACTACGGCGCGGCCTTCGAAGGCATTCGGGTCGGTCGGATTGGACAAGTAGCGCGTGCTGAACTCCTCCGAGATCACACTCGTCTTCATGAGGGAGGAGTCGAACAGATTTCCCGACAACACCTTGAAACCGGCACGCTGCTTGAGCGGCCGGTCGTACGCGCAGATCACGTCCCGGTCCGTTGTCGCCGCGCGTCCGACGTTTTCGGCAATCGTCCTGCCGGTGATGGTCCGCGCATGCGAATGGATGCGCCCGGCCGCGAGCAGCTCGCGCAGCACCGCCGGCAATCCGCCCGCGCGGTAATACTCCTCGCCGAGATATTTGCCGGCGGGCTGCATGTTGACGAGCAAAGGCACGTCGTAGCCGACTGTCTCCCAATCCTCGATCGTGAGCGCGACGCCGACATGCCGCGCAATGGCGTTGATGTGGATCGGCGCATTGGTCGAGCCGCCGATCGCCGAGCAGACGACGATGGCGTTTTCGAATGCTTCGCGGGTGAGGATGTCGGACGGCTTGAGGTCCTCGTGCACGATCTCGACGGCGCGGCGGCCGGTCTCGTAGGCGATCTGCGCGCGCTCGCGGTAGGGCGCCGGGATGGCGGCGCAGCCCGGCAGCGACAGCCCCAGCGCTTCCGCCAGCGCGTTCATGGTGGAGGCGGTGCCCATGGTGTTGCAATGGCCGACCGACGGCGCCGACGAAGCGACGATATCGAGGAATTCCTTGTAGTCCATGCGCCCGGCGGCATGTTCCTGGCGTGCCCACCACACCACGGTGCCCGACCCCGCGCGCTCGCCCTTCCACCAGCCGTTGAGCATCGGCCCGCCGGACAGCACGATGGCGGGCGTATTCACGGTCGCCGCCGCCATGATCGCGGCCGGAGTGGTCTTGTCGCAGCCGGTGGTGAGCACGACCCCGTCGAGCGGATAGCCGAACAGCACCTCGACCAGGCCGAGATAGGCGAGATTGCGATCGAGCGCCGCAGTGGGGCGCTTGCCGGTCTCCTGCAGCGGGTGCATCGGGAACTCGAAAGCGATGCCGCCGGCGTCGCGGATGCCCTCGCGCACGCGCTTGGCCAGCTCGAGATGGTGGCGATTGCAGGGCGAAAGATCGGAGCCGGTCTGCGCGATCCCGATGATCGGCTTGCCTGACGTCAACTCCCCCCTGGTGAGACCGAAGTTGAGGTAGCGCTCGAGATAGAGGGCGGTCATGCCGGGATTGTCGGGATTGTCGAACCACAATTGCGAGCGCAGGCGCGGCCTGTCGGGGTTCGTCGGCATGGGTGCCTCCAGAGTTCCACGTTGCGGCATTCATATAGTCCGAGCGCACCGAATGCGTCCTGCGTCAACTCACGAAAAATCGAACGCGCGCCAAGCGCCGCCAGGAACCGGCCCGGGCGATGACCCGTTACAGCCGAAGTCGCGCTGACGACAGCCCTACGCCTTGTCTGCGAGCCTGTCGTACGCGCCCGCACTGCGCAACGCGGCGACGATGCGGTCGGGCGTCAACGGCATCTCGGCAAAGCGCACGCCGAAGGGCGCAAGCGCGTCCTCGATCGCCGAGATGATCGCCGCCGGCGCGGGGATGGTGCCGCCTTCGCCGGCACCCTTGACCCCGAGCGGGTTGAGCGGGTTGGGCGTCTCCACATGCTCGATCCGGCAGGCCGGCACGTCGGGCGCCGCGGGAATGAGGTAATCCTGAAAGGTCGTCGTCAGCGGCTGCGCTTCGGCGTCGTACTTCATCCACTCGAACAGCGCGTTGCCGATGCCGTGGGCGACGCCGCCCTGCACCTGGCCGTCGACGATGAGGGGATTGATGATCGTGCCGCTGTCGTGAGCGACCGTATAATCGAGCAGCGTCACCGCGCCGGTGTGCGGGTCGACTTCGACCTCCGCGACGTGCGTTCCGTTGCAATAGGAAGCTTGCGGCGGCGTGAAATAGGCGGTGTGCTCGAGGCCGGGCGCCTCCCCGGCGGGGAAGGAAAAGCCCGGCATTCCCTGCGCGGCGCGCGCCAGCTCGCCCAGAGCGACGGATGGTCGATTGCCGCCGCGGGCCAGCGCGCGGCCGTCCTCGACCTCGATGTCGTGCTCCTCGACGCCGAGAATGCGTGCCGCAAGCGCGACGATCCGCTTGCGCACGCATGCCCCGGCAATGAGCGCGGACGAGCCGGCATTGATCGCCTGCCGGCTGGCGAAGGCGCCCACGCCCTGCGAAATCGCCGCGGTGTCTCCCGTCGTCATGATGATGTCCTCGAGCCGGCAGCCGACTTGGTCGGCCACGATCTGCGACAGCGCTGTGCCGGTGCCTTGCCCTTGCGCCGTGGCGCCGGTCGCGACCGCGACCTTGCCGTTGGGGAGGACCCGCACGGTGACGCCCTCGAACGGACCGAGCCCGGTGCCTTCCACGTAGTTGGCGATCCCGATGCCGAGATAGCGTCCTTCGGCGCGCGCTTCGTTCCGACGCGTGTGAAAGCCGTCGTAGCGGGACAGCGCGTGCGCGCTCGCCTGGCTTTTCGGGAAGTCACCGCTCGCATAGACGAGCGGCTTGCCGTCGCGAAACAGCAATCCGACCGAATACGGCATCTGCTCGGGATGGATCATGTTGCGTGAGCGCAGCTCGGCGCGGTCGAGTGCGAGCTCGCGCGCCACTCGGTCCATCAGCCGCTCCATGGCGAACACCGCCTGGGGCCGGCCCGCGCCGCGCACGACCGTGGTCGGTACCCGATTGGTGAGCACCACCTTTGCCGTGAGCGCATAGGCCGGCACCACATAGGGCCCCGGCAGCGTCGTCGCCGCGATGTACGGCGCGATGATGCCCCACGGCAGGAACGCCCCGGTGTCGTGCAGCATGGCGCCGCGCACGCCCAGGATTTTTCCGTGCGCGTCGACGGCAATCGCGACCTTCCAATGCTGGTCGCGTTCCTGGGTCGCGGAGAGAAAATGCTCGCGCCGGTCCTCCTGCCATGTGACCGCACGGCCGAGCTTCATCGCCGCGGCGGGAATCACCGCCTCCTCGGCATAGAACGGCGCCTTGGTGCCGAAGCCGCCGCCGACATGGGGCGCGATCACTCGGATCGTTTCGAGGTCGCGCTCCAGGAGGTCGGCCAGCGTGCCCCGGCAGAGATGGGGCGTCTGCGTCGCTGACCAGACCGTCAGCATCTCGGCGGCTGCATCGTAGCTGGCAAGCACGGCGCGGCCTTCGAGCGTCATCGCGCCGCCGCGATGCACGAACAACTCCTCCTCGAAGACGTGCGCCGCCCTTGCGAAAGCCGCGTCGACATCGCCATAGCTGATGGGAACGACCGCGGCGATATTGGTGGCGAGATCGCTGTGGGCGCAAGCAGCCCCCGCTTGCGCGGCGTCGCGGCAGTCGCTCACCGCCGGCAGCACCTCGAACTCGACGCTGACCGCGGCGGCGGCGTCTTCCGCCAGGTAGCGGTCCGCTGCGATCGCCACGGCGATGGTCTGCCCGACATAGCACACCTCGTGGCGCGCCAGCGCGAGTTGCGTACGCGGCGTCGCGATCGCCGGATTGGGCACGAGCATCGGGATCTGGCTCGTCGCCATCCGCGACGGCAGATCATCGGCGGCGAGGACGGCATGTACGCCTGGCATGGCACGCGCCGCCGAGGCGTCGATGCCGCGGATTCTGGCGTGAGCATGCGGACTGCGCACGAAGCACGCGTGCAGGGCGCCGGCAAGCTTGACGTCATCGACGAAGCGGCCGCGCCCGGTGAGCAGCGCCTGATCTTCGAGGCGCGCGACCCGCGCGCCAAAATGCTTCGCCCCCATGGCCAGATGTCCCGAAACAGCGCAACGCGGCGAGCGACGATATACTCAATGCATCGCATTGCAATTGGCGCAAATCGGCCATCGGATGCGACAAGCTCGCTCCTTTCATCATGGCCGCGCGACCGCGCGCTCGATCTGGGCGAGAGCCGCGGTAGACGACCTCCGCGGCGGGAGACGGCAGCACCTTTCAATGCGCACCGTTCTGTGGTTATGGATTCGAGGGCCGTTTCCGTCGACCTGGAATGACGGGCTGCGATCGTCGTCCATTGAGGTTTGTCAGATGCTCGATGTCAGCGTGGTGGCGCACCGATCTCAGCTGCCGTCCGCGGGACCGCCGCTCGATTTCCGATCCCACCTCGCTCTGCTCGAGGAGCGGGGTCTGCTCGTGCGCATCGATCGTGCCATCAACAAGGACACCGAGCTGCATCCGTTGGTGCGTTGGCAGTTCCAGGGCGGGCTCGCCGAGGATCAACGGCGCGCGTTCCTGTTCACCAACGTCGTCGACAGCGCGGGCCGCCGCTACGACATTCCGGTCGCGGTCGGGGCGCTCGCGGCCTCGCCGCAGATTTACGCGGTCGGCATGGGCCGACCGGTCGAAGCGATCGAGGCGCTGTGGACGCGCGCGATCGCCGACCCGATCCCGCCGGTCGCCGTGTCCTCGCCGGCGTGCCAGGAGGTCGTGATCAGAGGCGACGAGCTGCGCGGCGCAGGCAAGGGGGTGGCGGCCTTGCCGGTGCCGATCTCGACGCCGGGCTTCGATGCCGCGCCCTACCTCACCGCCACCCTGTGCGTCACGCGTGATCCCGACACCGGCATCCAGAACATGGGCACCTACCGCGCGGCGCTGAAAGCGACCGACCGGCTCGGGGTGCGCATGGCCTCGCGCATCGGCGGCGCCGGCGGCTACCTGCACTGGCAGAAGCACCATGCGCGGGGCGAGCCGATGCCATGCGCCATCGTCATCGGCTGCGCGCCGGTCGCCATGTTCACCGGCGGCATGAAGCTCCCGGTCGACCTCGACGAAATGGCGGTCGCCGGCGGGCTTGCCGGCGCGCCGATGCGCACGGCGCGGGCGGCCACCGTCGATCTCGACGTGCCCGCCGACGCCGAGATCGTCATCGAAGGAATGATCGACCCCGCTCTGCTCGAGCCCGAAGGCCCGTTCGGCGAAAGCCACGGCCACGTCGCGCTCGAGGACTTCAACCTGTCCATGCAGGTGACCGCGATCACGCACCGGCGGGCGCCGGTCTTCGCGTCCATCATCAGTCAGGTGACGCCGAGCGAGTCCAGCGTGCTCAAGAAGGTGGCGATGGAGCCCCTGTTCCTCGCGTATTTGCGGGAACGGCTGGCGGTCAGGGGCGTACGCCGCGTCGTGTTGCACGAGCCGCTCTCCAATTTGCGCAAGGTCATCTTCGTACAATATGCGCAGGGCACGGCTCGCACCGAGGTCTGGCGCGGCTTGCATGGGGCCGCAACCTTGCTCGCCGATTGCGGTAAGATCTGCATCGCGGTGAGCGACGATATCGATCCGACCAATACCGACGCGGTGTTCTGGTCGCTCGCGTACCGTTCCAATCCGGTCGAGGACGCGCTGATTACCCCCTATCGGGCCGCCGGGCACGGTCCCAAATCCGGGCCCCGCGGCGAAGACTCGAGCATTCTCATCGACGCGACGCTGAAACATTCGGCGCCGCCGCTCGCCTTGCCGGCGCGCGCATTCATGGAACGCGCGCGCGCGATCTGGCAGGAGCTGCAGCTGCCCGCCCTTGCGCCGCAGCCGCCGTGGCACGGCTATTCGCTCGGGGATTGGTCGGAGAGCTGGGACGTCTACGCCCGGCGCGCGGTAGCCGGCCAATGGGAGCAGAGCGGCGAGGAAACCTTCGCCCGCCGGCGCGGCGGCCTGATCCCGGAGACTCCGGTGCGCGAGGTCGAGGGGGAGCCCTCTTCCCGGCGTCCCGGCGAAAGCGACAACCGGTAATCGCCGGCCTCGGAATGCAGGTCCTCCAGGCACGCCGCGGGCCGGGCGCGAATCGCTCGTTGCCGCTCACACCACGACGGTCAGCCGCTTCGCCGCCCTGGTCACCCCGGTATAGAGCCAGCGGTCGCGATGCTCGCGGAACGCCTCGGATTCGTCGAACAGCACCACGTCGTCCCATTGCGAGCCTTGCGCCTTGTGGACCGTGAGAACGTAGCCGAAGTCGAATTCGTCGAAGGGCTTGCGCTCGAGCCATTCGAGCTCCTCGATCCGCCCGGTGAAGCATTCCGGCCGCACCGCCACCTTGACGGTCTCGTCGCCCGCGCCGTCGCTCAGGTCCTCGTCGGGCTTGAGCTGCATGCGCAGGATTTTCCGCCGCGGCTTCGGTCGCTGCTTGACCACCCAGAGGCCGCCGTTGAACAGGCCCTTGCGCCGATTGTTGCGCAGGCAGACGAGCTTGTCTCCGACCACCGGTAGCGCGCTTTCGAACCCGCGCCGCTCGCGCAGGCGTAAGTTGTAGGCGCGCCGCGTGGCATTGCGGCCGACCAGCACCTGATCGGCTCCGATCACGCACTTCGGATCCAGATCGAGGCGCGACACGACCTGGGTGTCGCCGTATTGCCCGCGCCCCAACGGCTTGCCGGCGCGGATGTCCATGGACAGGCGGACGATGGGGTTGTCCCGCGCCTGCCGGTGCACCTCCGTGAGCATGGCGTCGGGCTCGGCATCGGTGAAGAAGCCGCCGCCCTGGATCGGCGGCAATTGCGCGGGGTCGCCGAGCACCAGGAGCGGCACCTCGAACGACATCAGGTCCCGGGCCAGTTCGGCGTCGACCATCGAGCATTCGTCGACGATGATGAGCTTCGCAGCCGACGCCGGCGCCTTGTTCCAAAGCTCGAAGGTCGGGGCCTCTTCGTTCTGCTCTTGCGGCTTGTAGATCAGGCGGTGGATCGTCGACGCCCCGCGGCACCCTTTGCTGCGCATCACGCAGGCCGCCTTGCCGGTAAAGGCGGCGAACAGGACCTTGCCGTCCACCCCTTCGGCGAGATGCTTGGCGAGCGTCGTCTTGCCCGTTCCGGCATAGCCGAACAGACGGAACACCGACGCGCTTCCGCGCGCGGCTTTCAGCCAGTTCGCGGCCGCGACCAGGGCGGCGTCCTGATGAGGCGTGAAGACCGGCATCGGTGCTCGAAATGGGCCGGCACCATAAGGAACATAAAGGGAACCAATGTCAACCACCGCCGGCGACGGGTCGCCGGCGGGGATGCTTACCATCCGATGTACAAGGGGGTGCCCATGCCGGCGCCGCATCGGCGCCGCGAGCGCGGGGCAATCACATGCGCGGACCTCTGCGGCCCGCGCATGCGCGTTGGCCGGTCTCAGAACAGGAACAGCCGCACGGTCGAGGCCGCCGCAAGCGCTCCGCCCAGCGTCACCAGCAGCCAGCTCAGCCAGGACAATTCGGCCGGGGCCGGTTCGGGAGCGGCCGCGGCCAAGTCGAGCTCGTTCGGCTCGTTCGGGTCGACCGTGTGCACGCCGTCGGCCGCGGCAGTCGCCGTCGCCGTCACGCTTTCAGCCGGTGCATTTGCCGCCGCTTCAGCCGGTGCATTTGCCGCCGCTTCAGCCGGCGCGCTTGGCGCAGCTGCCGCGTTGGTGGCGCTTGCAGGCGCGATTTCGGCTGTCGGCGCCGGCGGGTTTGCGTTGCGCTCGATCTCGGCGTTGCCGGGCTGGGCCGGCGGCTGCGGCCAAGCCGGTGCGACTTCCGCCGTCGTGCGTGCGTTGGAATCAGCCTGCTCCTGGGCGGCCGGTTTGCTCGCCTTCGCGCGCGCGTCGGCCTGCTCATGAGCGGCCGGCTTGCTCGCCTTCGTGTGCGTGGAGGCGTGCGACGCCTCCTGTTCGGTTTTCGCAGCCGCCTTGTCGTTCTGTCGCGGTGCGGATGTGGTCTTCTTGCGCGATTGCGCCGCGGGAGCGGCCCGGCTCGGAACGTCGGCGCTGTCTTGCGCCGAGCTATCAACCACGATCGGGCACGGAAAACGATCGTTGTCGCACGCCTGCGCGGTGCCCAAAGGCAGACCCGCCAGCGCCCCAGCCGCAGCCGCCACGAGTGACAAAGTGCGTGGAGTCAGCATACATCCCCCCTCCCAACGCCCCAAAGATAGTCACTCCATACGCACCCCCGCGATGGCCTCACATTGACGCAAATAGGGAATTATTCGCGCAATCTGAGGCCACAATCATGGCGGTGCGGCGGCGCTGTTCACCATATGATGGGGGCACCGGAGGTGAGCGATGAACGAAGACGTTTTCAACGCTAGCATTCGAAAGTTCCTCAAGACGCTCGGGGTGACCGCGCAGCGCGAGATCGAAAAGGCGGTTCGTCAGGCCCTGGCGGACGGCAGGCTCAAGGGCAACGAAAAGTTTGCCGCCCGTGCGACGGTTTCGCTGGGCGGCATAGACTTTTCCCACGAGATCAAAGGCGAGATCGAGCTGGAATAGCGCCGAGCCTCGGACTCTCGACGGTGCCGGCGGTCAATCCACCGTGACCCCGCTCGCCTTGATCGGGGTGGCCCACTTCTCGATCTCGCTCTTGACGAACTTGCCGAGATAGTCGGGCGTAGCGCGATCCTCGGAGACGATGACCGCGCCCAGACTTGCGAGCCGCTCCTTCACCGCCGGCGTCTTCATCGCCGCGACGGCGGCGTCGTGCAGCTTCTTGATCGCCTCGGCGGGCGCGCCCTTCGGCAGGAAGATCGCGTTCCAGGTATAGGCTTCGAGGTTCGGCGTTCCCTGCTCGAGACCGGTCGGCACGTTTGGCAGCGCCGGCGAACGCTCCTTGGTCATGATGGCGATCGGCTTCACCGTGCCGCCGTCGATTTGCGGCTTGGCGGTGCTGACGATCTCGCACAGGTAATCGATACGACCGCCTTGCAGATCCTGCATCGCCGGGCCGGTGCCGCGATACGGCACATGCGTGATGTCGACGCCGATCAGATGATTGAGCAGCACGCAGCCGAGATGCGTCGCGGAGCCGGCGCCGGCCGACCCATACTGCATCTTGCTCTGGTTCGCCTTCGCGTAGGCGATGAATTCCTTGAGATTGCTCACCGGCAGGTCCTTGCGCGTGATGAGAACGATCGGGACCTCGGCAACGAGCGCAACCGGGGTAAAATCGGTCGCCGAATTGTAGAGCGGCTTCTTGTACATGGTTTGGCTTTGCGCATGCGTGCCGACCGTTCCGAGCACGAAGGTGTAGCCGTCGGGGGCGGCGTCGGCGACGCGCTTGGAGCCGGTCATGCCACCGGCGCCGCCGATATTCTCCACGACGACCTGCTGGCCGAGCAGCTCGCCCATGCGCTGCGCCATGACGCGGCCGAGGACGTCGGTCGGGCCGCCGGCGGCGAACGGGATGATCATCGTGACCGGTTTGGCCGGATAGCCCTGTGCCAGCGCGGTGCTCACGACCGCGAACCATAGGCCGATAGCCGCGCCTGATACTCTCTTGAACATATCGTGTCTCCTTGATTTGGGCGGAACACTTGCCTCGCCCTCAAATACCGGTCAAGTCGCCCGCCGCGGCCCGGTTCCACGCGCTTGTGAGCGAGCAGCGGGGCGCGTAAGAGCAGGCATCGCGTTGCGGGGATCGTTCCTCATGCCCATGGTCCGTTCATGCCAGTGACTCGCGTCGCCATTGGCGGCCTCGGCGCGATCGGCCGTGTCGTCGCGCGCCAGCTGGCCGACGGCATCCCCGGCCTCGCGCTCGCCTGCGCGGCCGCACGTGATCACACCAAGGCGCGCGCGTGGCTCGATGCCGAGGGGATCACGTGCCCGCTGGTCGACCCTGAGGCGTTTGCACTGTATGCCGACCTTGCGATCGAATGCGCCCCCGCAGCAGTGCTCGAACGCATCTGCCGTCCGATGCTGGAGGCGGGAAAACAGGTGATGGTGCTCTCCGCTGGGGCCCTGCTCCCGCGCCCCGAACTGGTCGAGCTGGCAAAGCGTCGCGGAGGACAGATCATCGTGCCGACCGGCGCGCTGCTCGGGCTCGACGCCGTCAGTGCCGCGGCCGAGGGTCGTATTCATTCCGTGCACATGATCACGCGCAAGCCGCCACGCGGCCTTGCCGGCGCACCTTATCTCGTCGCGAACGGCATTTCGGTCGAGGGACTCAACGCCCCCAAGCGGGTGTTTTCCGGGAGCGCGCGGGAGGGGGCGGCTGGATTTCCCGCCAATGTCAATGTGGCAGCGGCGCTGTCGCTCGCCGGCATCGGGCCCGACCGCACCACCATGGAGATTTGGGCGGATCCCTCGGTGGACCGTAACTGCCACACTATCGAAGTCGACAGCGACTCCGCCCGACTCACGCTGTCGATCGAGAACGTCCCCTCTGAAAATCCGAGAACCGGGCGAATTACGGCGCTCTCGGTGCTGGCGGCGCTTCGAAAGCTCAACGCGCCGCTGCGAGTTGGAACCTGAGTTAACCGGTTCCTAACGGGATGCGCGGTGCGGCTGCGGCCGCCGGGAGGAGGCGGACCTGCTCCGCCGGCCCCGCCGGCCTGCCTGTGGCTTGATGTAAATATTTGCAATTATTGGAAAATTTTAGCCAGTCCGCGAGTTCCATCGGGCCGTGGATCGGCCATAATAATAGGCCCCAAAGGGGGCGTCGGCCCAGGGGGGCGACGGGGAGGGGAGCGCGGCCGCCATCTCTGTGGCGAAACCGTGAACCCATCAGTAGGGGGCTGCGACTAACGTGACGAGTCCGACCGTCCGAACGCGATGCAATCGAAATCAGACGAGGTGCTGATCGGACAAATCGCGACCGGCGACCGGCTGGCTATGCAGGTGCTGTATGCCCGGCACCATGTCCGGGTGTTTCGGTTCGTGCTGCGTCTGGTTCGGGACGAGTCTATGGCAGAGGACCTGATCAGCGAGGTGTTTCTGGACGTGTGGCGTCAGGCTGGTCGGTTCGAAGGACGTTCGGCGGTGTCGACCTGGATGCTCGCGATCGCGCGGTTCAAGGCACTCTCGGCGCTCAGGCGCCGTCCGGACGAGACATTGGACGAAGAGACCGCCGGCGCGATCGAGGATCCGGCGGATGATCCGGGGACCGCCCTGGAGAAGAAGGATAAGGGTGCGCTACTGCGGAAGTGCCTGACGGGACTTTCGGCGGAACACCGGGAGATCGTCGATCTCGTATACTACCACGAGAAATCGGTCGAGGAGGTCGCCGAGATCGTCGGCATCCCGGAGAACACGGTCAAGACGCGCATGTTCTATGCGCGCAAGCGGCTCGCAGAGATGCTCAAGGCGGAAGGAATCGAACGAGGTTGGCCATGAACATGATAAACAAAGAGCCAGAGCCCCACGAGATCGAGGCCTTGCTGCCGTGGCATGCCGCCGGGACTCTGAGCCGCCGCGACGCCGATCGCGTCGAGCAGGCGCTCGCTGGCGACCATGAGCTTGCGCGGCGCTATGACCTCGTCCGCGAGGAGCTCGCGGAGACGATCCATCTCAACGAGACGCTCGGTGCGCCGTCTGCGCGCGCGATGGAGAAGCTGTTCGCCGCGATCGACGCCGAGGAGGCGCGTTCGCCCCGCCGGCAGCGCTCGCTCGATCTCGCCAGCCGCATCTCGGAGTTCTTGACGAGCTTTACCCCGCGCACGCTTGCTTGGACGGCCACCGCGGCCGCGGTCGCGATCCTCGTGCAGGCGGCGGTGATCACCAGCATCCTGGTCAAGGAGGAGGCGGCTCCGGGCGGAGCGCCCGCGCTGGCGAGCGCGCCGAGCGAAGGCTCCTTTGCCGTCGTGCGCTTTGCTCCGCAGGCGACCGCGACCGACATCACCAATTTTCTAGGTGCCTACAAGGCGACGCTGGTCGAGGGCCCGCTGAACGTGGGAGGCCAGCTCTACCGCATCCGCCTTTCCGAGACCAAGCTGCCGCAGGAGCAGGTCGGCAGGATCATTCGGCAAATGCAGTCCGAATCGAAGGTCGTCGGTTTCATCGCCGCCAAGGAATAAACCGGCGGATCATGGGGGTGCGTTGCGGCCGAATGCAACCGGCCGCCTCCGGGCGGAGACCGCGCGGGCGAGCTCCGGTAGAGGGAAGCCCGGCCATGCGCTCCAAAAACAACCCGAACCAGAACGAGTCCGCTGCAAACTCTTCGCCAACCGACGGCAAGTCGCGCCTGTCGCTTGCCTCGTGCGCGCTGGTCGCGGTTTTCGCACTGGCGACCGCTGCGGCCGGCGCGCAGCGGATGGATTTGTCCGGTGGCCTCGAGGGCGCTTCGGCGAGCAGGATCGGGGACGAGGCGGTCCACGGCTACGGCCTCGCTACCGTCGTTCGGCAGCCCGTTCCTCGTGCCGTCGGTGCGCCGCGCGCCAGTGAAGGGCGCTACGTCCCGGCCGAGGTCCTCGTCCAGCTCGCGCCGAACGTGCCCGATAGGGCCATTGCGGCACTCGCCCGGCGACTACGGCTCGACCGGATCGCTTCCGCTACCGCCGGCGATGTCACCGTGCTCCGCTGGCGGATCCCCGACCAGCGCTCCGTGCCGGCGGTTATCCACTCGCTGGAGGCCGAGCGTATCGTCCTGGCGGCGCAACCGAACTACCTCTACAGCCCGCAGCAGGAGGTGCCGGCGCAGCCGAGCAGGCAGGCATGGGCGCCCCGGTGATGTCCGCGCACCTCGGGGCACCCGGATCGGACCCCCAGGGTTCCAACCCTGATGGGGGGAGCCGGGGCCCGACCGTGGTCCACGGACGCTTCTCCCTCTGGGGCCGCCGAGATCGCGGCTGTTCTGACCTTAGTCATTGTATTTGCTAGAGTTTTCTTTCGGCAGGGCGGCCAGGCCAACCGGCGGGAAACAACCGCAAAATTTCTAGCCGCGACGTTAAAACGGCTTGAACCTTTTGGCGGGCTGCGGAGACTAATAGTCAACCCGGCCGACATGGCCAGGATGTACAGCCCCGATCGGCGCTCACGCCCCCCCGATCCCCTGCGCCGATCAACGCGACCCGCCCGGATTTCCCCGTCCGGGCGGGTCAGTTTTTGGGCCCGGCCCTGCCCGGCCCAGCCCAGCCCACGCGGGATCGCCCCCGCCGGCAACTCCCACTCCGCCCGGAAGCGGGTTATGATCATGTCGTGATTCGGGTATGCGATCCGGGCACAACCCGCGCCTGTGCTCAGTCCGTCGTTGCTTTGTGCGTTGCCGCCTACGACGCGATCACACGTCGCCACGAGCGACCGGCCACGGCTCCCCGATGTCGGCACGACGACCCGCCCACGCACTCGACGAGGTCGCGCAGAAATGGCGCAGGCTCGCCGAGCGCAGGCTCGCGCATTTCCTCGAGTTGCACGCCAGCGCCCGCTGGAAGCACTATTACGACGAAGAACAATTCCTCCAGCGTATGCGCGAGACCGCCCGCTTGAGTGCGCGATGGGCCGAGATCGCGGCGGCGCTGGCGGATGAAGCCGCGGCGGCGCAAGCGCAGATGGTCACTCATGCCCGCCGGCGCACGGCCGCCTGACAGAGGTGCCGGACTTCCGGAGCGCCATCCCGCCATCGCCGACCGTAACCGTCCGAATGGCTGGCGCTTCCGGCGGGGCGTGTCATTGCCTATGGTTCTGTGCCGCCCCCCGCCCTTCCTCCAATCCGACGCGTGCGACATGACCAGTGCTCTGTTCTCTCCGATCCGGCTCGCCGAACTGGAACTTGCGAACCGAATCGTTGTCTCGCCCATGTGCCAATACAGTGCCGACGACGGCGTGGCCTCCGACTGGCACATCAGTCATCTCGGCATGCTTGCCAATTCCGCGGCCGCACTCGTTGTCATCGAAGCGACCGGGATCGAGCGCCGCGGCCGCATCACTCACGGCTGCCTCGGGCTTTATTCCGATGACTGCGAGGCAGCCCTCGCCCGCGTCATCGCCTATTGCCGGCGCTACGGGAACGCGAAGCTCGGCATTCAGCTCGCTCATGCCGGGCGCAAGGCCTCGGCGCGACGTCCGTGGGAGAACGGCCAGCCGCTTTCGCCCGCCGACGATCCCTGGGAGACGATCGCGCCGTCGGCTATTCCCTTTGGCCCCGATTGGCCGGCTCCGCGCGCAATGACGCCCGCCGACATGGATCGCGTGCGCGACGGCTTCGTGGGCGCCGCAAGGCGCGCAGTCCGTGCCGGTATCGATGCCATCGAGCTGCACGGAGCGCACGGCTATCTCCTGCACAGCTTCCTCTCCCCGATCTCCAACAGGCGCAACGACGAATACGGCGGCTCGTTGGCCGGGCGCATGCGTTATCCGCTCGAGATCGCGCGCGCCGTGCGCGCTGTCGTGCCGAGGGCCATGCCGCTTGGCGCACGCATCACCGGCAATGATTGGGTGGAGGGCGGGCTGACGCCGGACGATGCCGTCGCGTTCGCCGGCGGGCTGAAGACGGCGGGACTCGATTTCATCTGCATCTCCTCGGGCGGGATCAGCGCCGACACGCGGCCGACCTTGGTCGCCGGCACCAATGTCGAGTTCGCCCAGCGGGTGAAGCGCGAGTCCGGCATCGCAACCCGCACGGTCGGGCTGATCGCCACCGCCAAGCAGGCCGAGGGCATCATCGCGGAGGGCAAGGCGGACATGGTGGCGCTCGCCCGCGCCATGCTCGACGATCCCCACTGGGGCTGGCACGCCGCCCACGCGCTCGGCGCGGAGATTGCCCGTCCCAAGCAATACCAACGCGCGGCGCCCAAGGTGTGGGCGGGCGCAAGCTATCGGGACTGATCGCCGCCGATGTGTGCGTCGGCCTCCGGATGCAGGTGCGGCCGAAGCGCGTGCAGCGCGCGGCCCGCGCCGGCAATCCGGTGAGTCGTTCCGACCATGGACGCTCTCGTCTTCTCCGCCGTGTTGTTCGCGGCCGCCTGTCATGCCGGCTGGAACGCCACCATCAAGCGCGGGCTCGATCCGCTCGCGACGACGGTGCTGATCTCGATCGGCGCCGCGATCGTTTCAGCCGCGCTGCTGCCGATGGTCGGCTGGCCGGCAGTGGCCGCTTGGCCATGGTGCGCCGCGTCCGTGGCGATCCACCTCGGCTATTTCGCCGCCCTGATCGAGAGCTATCGCGCCGGCGACATGGGGCAGGTCTATCCCATCGCGCGCGGTTCGGCGCCGCTCATGACCGCAGTGGCGACAACGGCCTTCGTCGGCGAGCGTCTCGCCCTCTCCGCCTGGTGCGGCATTCTCCTGCTCGTGGGAGGGGTGGTGCTGCTGTCGCTGCGCGGCGGACGCGATTTGGCAGGGCTCGATCGCAAGGCGGTCGGTTTCGCGCTCCTCACCGCGGTGACGATCTGCGCCTATTCGGTAGCGGACGGCGTGGGCGCGCGCCTCGCCGGCAGCGCCAATGCCTATTCGGTCGCACTGTTCGTCGGGATCGGACCGACGATGGCGATCTACGCGCTCGCCCGTCGCGGGCGGCAGGTGCTGGCGCCGATGGCGCGCCATTGGGGCCTCGGCCTCGCCGGCGGTGCGCTGCAACTGGGCTCCTACGGCATCGCGATCTGGGCGATGACGCTCGCGCCGATCGCGCTCGTGGCGGCGCTGCGCGAAACCAGCGTGCTCTTCGGCTCGGCCATTGCTGTCGTGTTTCTGAAGGAGCCGCTGCGCCCGAGCCGCATCGGCGCGGCGCTGATGATCGTCGCCGGCCTGATATTGATCCGGCTCTATTGAACGAATCCGCCGGCGTGCGCTTGTGCCTTGGCGCCGCCGGCTCATGTGTCGCGCGGCGGGATCAGGTCGTGCAAGCCGACGCGGCGCAACCGTTCGAGATCCGCCGGCAGGTCGACGTCCCACAAGGTCGCGGGCTCTCGCCAGCTCATGCCGAGTTGCGTGAGCCGGCGGCGGGTCTCGTCCATCACGCTCGGGGTGCTCCAGGGCATGTCCGAGAACAGAACGGGCGCGGGCGTCCGCAGGCCGATCAGGGTATAGCCACCGTCTTCCGCCGGAATCACCACCGCATCGACACCGGCGCGCAGAATGTCCGCCGCCGTGCGCAGGTGACCCGGCTCCAGGGCGGGGCAGTCGGTGCCGATGATCAATGCCGGCGCGTTCGCAGCCTCGATCGCCGCCAGCATCCGCGCGCCGAGATCGCCGTCGCGCTGGCGCGCGAGTGCGACGCCGAAGTCGGCGGCCTTCGCCCGCAGGACCGGGTGGGTTTCGTCCGGCGTGGCCCACAGGGTCACCGGACCGATCGCGGCGGCGCAGGCGGTGGCGAGCGCGCGTGCGATCAGTCGCGCCTGCAACAAGGCCGCGCCGTCGGCCCCGAGCTCGGCGATGAGTCGGGTCTTGGCGAAGCCGGGGAGGGGCGCCTTGGCGAGCACCGCGACGGCGACCGGCTCACTCATAGCCATATTGCCGCGCCAGCTCGCTCGGATCGGCGCCGAAGAAATAGGCGAGCCGCAAGCGCCACATCAGCAGCACGGTGTTGAGCACGCCGTTGTCGTCCCAGCGTCGGCCGGAGGTGAGCACGCATTCGCGCAGGCACAGCGGCCGGCTCACGCGCTTGAGGCGCTTGGAGAGTGCGATGTCCTCCATCAGCGGGATCGCCGCAAAACCTCCCGCGGCCCGGAAGGCGTCGCGCCGCACGAACATCGCCTGATCGCCAGTGGCAATCCCGGTGAGCCGCGAGCGGATGTTCATGAGCCCGGCGACGGCGGTGAGCAGCGGACTGCGGCCGTTGATCTTGACGTCGAAGCGACCCCACGCACGACCCGATCGGACCAGCCCGTTGAGGACGATGTGATCGGCGTCCTCCGGCAGGCGCGTATCGGCGTGCAGGAACAGCAGCACGCCGCCGGATGCCGCCTCGGCGCCCGCATTCATCTGCAGGGCGCGCCCGCGCGGCGCCGAGATGACGCGGTCGGCACGCCGCCGCGCGCGCTGGATGGTGGCGTCGCGGCTGCCGCCGTCGACTACGATCACCTCGGTGCCGAGCGAGCGCAGGTCCGCCAGCGCATCGAGCGCGGCGGCGATGCCTTCGCCCTCGTCCAGCACGGGCATGATGATCGAGAGCTTGGACATGCTGGCCTCGCATGCAGCGCTCGTGCAGCGATGGCGGCATGATGGCGCGCGGGGTCACATCCGGCAACGACCAATCAGAGGTTCGCGGCGGGCGGTGCAGCGCGCGCGAGCGAATGATCCGGGCCCACCGTGATGCGCTGAAAATACGCGGCATGGGCTGTCGAGCCTTTCGGCCAGCGTGCGAGGAACCGGCGGAGAAAGCCGTCGTTGTCGTAGGGGAGGGGGATCGCGTCGATGTGGATCCCCTCGCGCACGAGGCCATAGAGCGGCCGACGCGGGGACGGCGTGGCCGCGATCCTCGAGATGACGCCGATACGGCCGCCGGCGAAATTAGGCATGCCCGCCGCCCCGTTGTTGATGATTGTCAGGCGGCCGGCGCCAAATTGGAAGTCGCGCAGGACCGGGAGGCAGGTGTGGGTCGAGGCGAACACGTCGATCCGCGCCGCTCGGCGCTCGGCGTCGAGCATCGCACGCGCGGCGGGGTGGTCCAACGCGTCGTACGCGAACGACCAGCCGGCCAGCGTCACAGCGTCGCCGTGAACGATCCCGACCCGCAATCCGCCGACCTCCGCGACGAGGTGCATCGGCAGTGCCGCCAGTCGTTCTGCCGCCGCCGGAAATGCTTGCGCGGTCCGGTGCAACTCGATCGCAATTTCGTTCGAGCGGCGAACCACGTCTTCCGCGACCGATGCAGGATAGGCGCAGCCGCAGCCCGCCCCGACGTCGTTCGTGCGCGCGATTTCGGTTTCCACGTTGCCGCGGATGGCGCGATGGCGCGCGACCCGCCGCTCGATCTCGGCGAACCAGTCCCGGTCGGCGTCGAACCAGTGGAAGTCGCCGTTGAAGACGACCGTCGCTCCCTCTTCGTCGGCAAAGCGCTCGACGCAATCGAGCGCCGGGAGATTGCCGTAAAGTCCGCCGACCACGTAGAGCACATCGGCGGCAAATTCCGGCAGGCGATCGAACACCGACGGTGTGTAGCGGTAGTCGGCGGGGCAGGTACGCCCTGCACGCTGGTCCCGCCGGTCATGCGCGACGGGGTCCGCTGCAAGCACGGGGCTGAGCCGCACCGGTTCGTGCGCCACCCTTATCCCGCTCCCGCGTCTTTGAGCGCCCCGCCGCAGCTCGATCCCTGGCCGGCGGTGCAGCCGTAGCAATGGCCGGCGACCCGGATCGGCTCACCCTCGATGTCGGCATCGAGCAGATCCGACAGGTGCAAGCGCTCGCGCGCAGCGTGCCGGAGCGGCAGGTCGAGCATCTGGTTGAAGTCGCAATCGTAGACGTAGCCTCGCCAGTCGACCGATACGAGACTTCGGCACATCACGTGCGCGAGGTTGGCGTCGAGGTGCGCGTGCCGCAGCAGGTCGAGGTAACGAGCGAACTCGCCGTTGGAGAGGAGGATCGCGCCGAAGCGCTGGATCGGCATGTTGGCGAGCGTGTAGAGCCGATTGAAAACGATGCCGTAGCGCTCGCCGAGCGAACGCTTGTAGTCGGCCTCCAGGCCCTCCTGCGGCGGCGGCAGCGCGGGACCCTGGGGATTGTACACGAGGTTGAGCACGAGCCCGGTGTCGGGGTCGCCATAGCCCAGGGCGTTGAGGCGCTTGAGTTCGCGGATCGAGCACTCGAATACGCCCTTTCCGCGCTGACGGTCGACGTTGGCTTCGAGATAGCAAGGCATCGACGCGACGATGTCGACTCGCTCGCGGGCGAGAAACGCCGCGAGATCCTCTTGGCCCGGCACTTCGAGGATGGTCAGATTGCAGCGATCCATCACGCGCATATCGGCGCCGCGCGCCGCGTGCACGAGCCTGCGAAAGTGCGGATTGAGCTCGGGGGCGCCGCCGGTGATATCGAGGGCCGCCACGCGCTTCGTCGCGAGGAAGGCGAGCACCACGTCGACGGTCTCGCCCGACATTTCCTCGCGGCGGTTCGGTCCGGCATTGACGTGGCAGTGCACGCAGGATTGATTGCAGCGATAGCCGACATTGACCTGCAGGGTATCGAGCCGCCCGCGCCGGATCGGCGGGAATGCAATCCGCTCGAGCAGCGGCCAAGTGTCGCGCATCGCGCTCGCCCCGTGTTTCGGCCTGGAGACTCGCACAGGCCGCGGCGCGCGTCACCTCGACCGGCGCGGCTTGCGGACAAAATCCCGTGACAGGAGGATGTTCGCCGCCCGCAGCGCGTCGTGCGGCCGAAATCACGTTCACTTCGCGGCTGCGGCCGTGGCGGTGCCGTCATCCATGCCGATGCGGCCGAAGCCCGGCAGCTTCAGCGCGGGATGGCGCAGGTCGAGGCCGGCGACCAGCCCGAGAAAATTGACTTCGATCCCCTCGACCCAGCCGAGCTTCACGCCGAGCAAACCCCACAGCGACGCTTCGATGCCGGTTCCGCTGTCGGTGAGGCCGACATAGGGATAAGGGCGGAAATCCTTGCCCACCGCGTTCGACGGAAGCGTGATCTCGAGCTCCGGCACCGCCCGCAGGACGGAGGCGGTGAAGGTATTGCTGTTCGGTCCAGGCCACATGCGGTAGTCGCCAAAATTGCCGTAGCCGTATGCGGCGATCGCGGCCTTGACCCTCGGAATGACCGTTGCAGCCGCCGCGCCGCGCACGTCCACGAGGACGCGCGGAGCATCGCCGAACCAGCGCGCGTCCGGCGCCCAGCCATTGCTGCGCACGGGTTGGCCCCAGCCGACCACGTCGTAACGGCTCCAGGCGGTTGCGCCCTCGGGCTTGAAGACGACCCAGCTGTGGACGGCGAAAATGCCCTTCCAGCGGCCGGTGCGACCGGTAAAGACGAGGAAGCGCGCCGTGCGGTCGGCGCTCGCCGGCGGCAGCATGCCGACGCTCGACCAGTCGGCGTCGCGAAAGCTCGCCGGGCGGTCCTTGCCGGCATAGAGCGCCGCGTGGACCGCGAGGGGAAAGAGGAACAGGGCGAGGAGTCCGAAGAGCACGGTTCGAGCGGGACGGTGCATGGGCTAAATGAGACGCGGGTTGCCGACGAAAATATGGCGCGCGCTGCCCGGTATGCACAAGGGCGTGCGGCATCGCGGCACATTAAAAGCAGGCAATATTCGCTGCCCGCCGCGAGATTCGGCGGTCAGCGCGCGGCGATCGCCGCCCGCAGGATCGCCTCGCCGGCACGCGTGAGATCGTCGAGTGTCAGCGGCCGCTCGCGCGACCAAGTCCGCGCGGGGCGCAATCTCGGCACGTGGATGAAGGTCACCAGGCGCGGCGCGCCGCTCCGGGACGCTTCGGCAGCCCGCCAGCACAGATAATTGCAGAGATAGCGGCCGGCATCGTGCGACGGGGCGGTCGGCACGCCGGCCGCGCGTGCCGCCGAGACCAGGCGCTGCACCGGCGCGCGCAACGGCATCGTCGCCGGCGCCCCGGGGACGATGGTGGTCGCGACGGGCACCGCGCCGCCGGCGTCGGGGATGAGGCGGGTGAGCGCGTTGCGCGCGCGCGTTTCGACACGCACGTGCTCGGTGCGCCCCGCAAGCCCGAACATGATCAAGGCATCGGGCTGCTCGCGCGCGAGCAACGCCGGCAGCTCGCGGTCCACCGCCTCGTAGCTCACCTGGAAGACGTGCGCGACGCGACGCACATTGGCGAAGGCGGGGTGCCGCCGCCGCGCCAGCTCCGCGGCCAGCGGCTCGGTCGGATTGAACGGCGCCCCGGGAAACGGGCTGAAGCCGGTGATGAGGACCGTGGCCGTCATTTGCGATCAGAAGCCGAGCGCGGCGGCGATCTCGTCGACCGCCACCGCCGGCGACGTTCGCCCCTCGGCGACGGCGGCCTCGATGCGGGGAAGCCTGGCCTTCAGCGCCGGGTCGGATTTGAGCCGTGCGAAGACGCGATCCTCCAGCATCGCCCACATCCACTTGATCTGCTGCTGGCGCCGCCGCGCATCGAGCTCTCCGGCTTCGGTCATCCGCTGGCGGTGGTCGAGGATCGTGGTCCACAGCTCGGCGATGCCCGCTCCGGTCAGTGCCGAATAAGTGACGACCGGCGGCGACCAGTTCGGCGAGTGCGGGCTTAGGATGTGCAGCGCGGCGCGATATTCCGCAGCGGCGGCCTTGGCGCGCGCCACGTTGTCGCCGTCGGCCTTGTTGATCGCGATCATGTCGGCGATCTCCACCACCCCCTTCTTGAGGCCCTGTAACTCGTCGCCGGCGCCCGGCAACATCAGCACCAGGAAGAAATCCGTCATGTCGGCGACCATGGTCTCGGACTGGCCGGTGCCGATCGTCTCGACCAGGACCACATCATAGCCCGCGGCCTCGCAGATCAGCATCGACTCCCGCGTCTTCGCCGCCACGCCGCCGAGCGTCCCGGACGACGGGGAGGGGCGCACGAAGGCGCTGGCATCGCTGGCGAGACGCGCCATGCGCGTCTTGTCGGCCAGAATCGAACCGCCGCTGCGCGTCGAGGAGGGATCCACAGCCAGCACGGCCACCCTGTGGCCGCTTGCGGTGAGGAACGTGCCCAGCGCATCGATGGTGGTCGACTTACCCACGCCAGGCACGCCGGTGATGCCGACGCGGACGGCCTTGCCGGTCGACGGCAACAGCTCCTGCACCAGCCGGCGCGCCGCCTTCTGGTGGTCCGCGCGCCGGCTTTCGATGAGCGTGATGGCGCGGGCGATCACGGCGCGCTCCCCGCCGCGGATGCCGCGTGCCAGGCTCGCAAGATCGGGAGCCGAAGGTTGGCTGCGCGTGGACATGCCTCTGCCTTGGAGCTTGACCTGGCCCTGGTCGACACGCACTCGGCGCGGTCTATTCGCGCACCAGCTTGGAGACCGGTTCCCCGAGAGCGAGCTGCTTGAACAGCGCCGTCGTATCGCCGACGCGATCGAGGATGCATTCCAGCTGCCCGTTCACTTCGACTCCGGATGCCGCAAGCGCGGCCTTGTCCTGGTCATCGCATTGCGGCACGTAAACCAGCGCTTCTCTATCGCTTGCGCGCAATACCGCATAGCCATAGCCCGGCTGATCCTTGTCCGCCTGCGCTTGCCCGACGAAAAGGTCGCCGCCCAGGGCGTGGAACGAGACCATCTGCGCCTCGCCCTTCTCGTCGATGAAATCATAGGCGCCGTCGCCGCGACGCTTGATCACGACCACTTCCTGGCGCTGATAGCGGCCGTCCGGATCGCGTTCGTAGAGCGCGTAGCGTCCGCCCTCGCCCAGCGCTGCCGCCGCGCTCGCGAGCGGAAATTTCGGCTCGTCGGATTGAAAGCAGCCGGCGAGCAGGAGGCAGGTCGCCGCGAGGAGCGGCAGCAAACGCGGACACGCGGGACGATTTGCCATGAGGGGGTGGGCGTCCTCTTCAGCGGCACAGGACGCGCCGGCTCGGATCGGGCATTCCATACCCTAACCCACCATCGACGACATCAATAAACATCGCATTAACGCATGGCGCGCGCGGTTTGCGCGCGTAGCGCGATTTCGCGAGATCGGCGGATCACTCCGCCGCCTGTCGCCCGTGCCCCAGCCGCCGGTTGAGCTTCTCGAGCAGCGCCTCGGCGGCCTCCGCGATCACGGTACCGGGCGGGAAGATCGCCTCGGCGCCGGCACGCTCGAGCTCCGCGTAATCCTGCGGCGGCACCACGCCGCCGACCACGATCATGATGTCGCCGCGGCCTTCGCCGACGAGCGCGGCCTTGAGCTCCGGCACGAGCGTGAGATGCGCCGCCGCGAGCGAGGAAACGCCGAGAACGTGTACGTCGTTCTCGACCGCCTGGCGCGCGGCCTCCGCGGGGGTCGCGAACAGCGGGCCGATGTCGACGTCGAAGCCCAGATCGGCGAAGGCGGTGGCGATCACCTTCTGCCCGCGGTCGTGGCCGTCCTGGCCGATCTTGGCCACCAGGATGCGCGGCCTGCGGCCTTCATTGGCCTCGAACTCGGTGACCAGCTTCTGCACGCGCGCGACGGCTTCCGACATGGCGCCGACCTCCCGCTTGTAGACCCCGGTGATCGCCTTGATCTCGGCGCGATGGCGGCCGAAGGCCTGCTCCAGGGCCGAGGAGATTTCGCCCACCGTCGCCTTGGCGCGCGCGGCGTCGATCGCGAGCGCGAGCAGGTTGCCGTTCCCGCCGGCGGCGGTGCGCGTGAGCGCGGCGAGCGCCTCCTCGACCGCCTTGGGATCGCGCTCGCGCTTGAGGCGCGCGAGCTTGTCGAGCTGCAGTTGCCGCACCGCCGCGTTGTCGACCTTGAGCAGGTTGACCGCCGCGTCGTGCTCGGGACGATACTTGTTGACGCCGATGACCGCCTGCTGGCCGGCGTCGATGCGCGCCTGCGTTTTCGCCGCCGCCTCCTCGATGCGCAGCTTCGGCAGGCCGGCTTCGATCGCCTTGGCCATCCCGCCCATCTCCTCGACCTCGCGGATGTGGCCCCAGGCGGTCTTGGCGAGTTCATAGGTCAGGCGTTCCACGTAGAACGATCCGCCCCACGGATCCACGACGCGGGTCGTGCCGCTCTCCTGCTGCAGCACGATCTGGGTGTTGCGGGCGATGCGGGCGGAGAAGTCGGTGGGCAGCGCCAGCGCCTCGTCGAGCGCGTTGGTGTGCAGCGACTGGGTATGGCCTTGCGTCGCCGCCATCGCCTCGATCGCGGTGCGTACCACATTGTTGAACACGTCCTGCGCCGCGAGCGACCAGCCCGAGGTCTGGCAGTGGGTGCGCAGCGACAGCGAGCGCGCGTCCTTCGGCGCGAACGGCTTCATCAGCTTCGCCCACAGCAGGCGGGCCGCGCGCATCTTCGCCACCTCCATGAAGAAGTTCATGCCGATCGCCCAGAAGAACGAGACGCGGGGCGCGAACCGGTCGACGTCGAGACCGGCCTTGAGGCCCGCGCGCACGTATTCGACGCCGTCGGCGAGCGTATAGGCGAGCTCGAGGTCTTGCGTCGCGCCGGCCTCCTGCATGTGGTAGCCGGAGATCGAGATCGAGTTGAACTTCGGCATGTGCGCGGCGGTGAAGGCGAAAATGTCGGAGATGATGCGCAGCGACGGCTCCGGTGGGTAGATATAGGTGTTGCGCACCATGAACTCTTTGAGGATGTCGTTCTGGATGGTGCCCGAGAGCTTTTCCGGCGTAACGCCCTGCTCCTCGGCGGCCACGATGTAGAGCGCAAGCACCGGCAGTACGGCACCGTTCATGGTCATCGACACCGACATCCGGTCGAGCGGGATGCCGGCGAACAACGTACGCATGTCGTAGATCGAATCGATCGCCACGCCCGCCATGCCGACGTCGCCGGCGACGCGCGGGTGGTCGCTGTCGTAGCCGCGATGGGTGGCGAGATCGAACGCGACCGAGAGGCCCTTCTGCCCGGCCGCGAGGTTGCGGCGATAGAAGGCGTTGGAATCTTCGGCCGTGGAGAATCCGGCATATTGCCGGATCGTCCAGGGCTGTGTGACGTACATCGTGGGATACGGCCCGCGCAGATAGGGCGCAATTCCGGGAAAGGTGTCGAGGAAGTCCAGGTCCTTGACGTCGCCCGCGCCGTAGACCGGCTTGACCGCGATCCCCTCCGGCGTGAGCCAGGGGGCAGTCGGGGCCGCTGCCGCCGGGATCGGTTGCTCGGCGAACTCGATCTTGCTGAAATCCGGAATGCGGGTCATCGCTCGACCTCCGCGCCGACGATACCACGCACGCGGCCGTGCGTCGCCGCGCCGGCGCGCTCAATATATGTGCAGCGACCCGTAGATGCGCAGCAGGGGTACCGTCCGGACCGCTGACCCAGCTCTTGGGCGTCAGTCCACTTGCAGGCCGAGCCTCCCAATCAAGTCGTGGAACTTGACGTAGTCCTTGTCCAGGAAGTCGGCCAATTGCCGCGGGCTGCTCGATATCGCCTCGAAGCCGCGCACCGCCAGCGCCTGCTTGAACTCCGGATCGGCGACGACGCGGGCGATGTCGGCATTGAGCTTGTCGACGATCGCCGTCGGCGTGCCGCTCGGCACCAGCACGGCGAACCAGAGGCTCACGTCGACGCCCGGCAATCCGGCCTCGGCAAAGGTCGGCACGTCCGGCAGCCCGTCCACGCGTTTGCTCGATGTCACGGCAAGCCCGCGCAGGGCGCCGCCCTTGATGTGCGGGACCGCGGTCGAGGTCCCGACCAGGAACATCGCAACGTCGCCGGCGATGAGCGCGGTAATAGCCTGCGCGGAGGAGCCGCGATAGGGGACGTGGGTGATGTCGACTTTCGCCACCGACTTGAACAACTCGGCGCCGAGATGCGGGGCGGTGCCGATCCCGATCGAGGCATAGTTGAGCTCGCCCGGCTTCCGCCGTGCGAGCGCGATGAATTCCTGGAGATCGCGCGCCGGAAACGACGCCCGCACGATCAGGACCTGATACCCCATCGCCAGCATCGATACCGGCGCGAAATCGCGCTTCCAGTCGTAGGGGACGCGCTTGTAGAGGCTCGCGGCGATGGTGAGAGGACCGTCGGTCGCGAGATAGAGCGTATAGCCGTCGGGCTCCGAGCGCGCCGCGGCCTCGGTCCCGATCTGGCCGCCGCCGCCGGCGCGGTTGTCGACCACGACCTGCTGCCCCCAGATGCCGGCAAGCTTGTTGCCGAGCAGTCGGGCCAGCAGATCGCCGCTGCCGCCGGCCGCATAAGGCACGATGAAACGCACCGGACGCGAGGGAAAATCCTGCGCCGCGGCGTTGTGCAAGGGGGCCGGCCCCATGGTCGCCAGAGCGGCAACGAGCGCCAGCAGGCGTATCGGGATGGCTCGCATCGCGGTGCCTCCGTGTCGGGAACGCTCTTACCCGCGCGCCGCAGCCGCCGCGGTCGCGCCGTTGCTGAGGCTGAGCATCAAGCGTCCATGGCCTTCGATCCGGTCGTCGATGCCGAGCGAGCGAAACGCTTCCCAATAGTCGGCGTGCGCGCCGGTCACCACCGGGATGCCGAGCGCGTCCTCGATCAGCGGGGCGGCATCCGCGCCCGACCACTGGTTACACGGGATGTAGACGCCGTCGGCCAAGGGCGCCGCTGCCACGACGCGCTCGGTGGTGGCGAGGATCTGCGCCGGTGTGACGTCCTGCAGCCGCTTGAACACGACGTCCATGGTGTGGTCGGCGACAATGTGGAAGCCGCTCGCCGCGAGGAAGCTCAGTGCTGATTGGTGCAGCTCCTGCGGATAGGGCGTCACCACGGCGACGTTGCGGACGCCGAGATGCGCCAGCGCACGGATGGCGGAGCGAATGCTGGTGGTAGCGGGCAGCCCGGTGGCCGCCTCGATCTGCTTGACGAGCTCATCCTCGAATCCCTTGCCGCGCGTCGTCACCACCGGCATCCCCGTATGGATGATGTAGTCGACGTGGCGCGAAGCGAGATACCGAACCGCGGTTACGATCGGATCGAGCACGTGCTGCTGGAAGTTCTCGCGGCTCCAATGCTCGATATTGGAGGTGGTGGCGCACATGGAGACGCCGTCGGGAGCGAGCCGGTAGAAATCGTAGGCGGCGGTCTCGATCACGGTCGGGCTGAGCAGGCCGATGCGCTTGCGCCAGCCGAAGGGGCGGTCGGGATTGCTCATCGCTGGATGCTCGTGGCGTCGTTGCGAGGGGGGACGAGGACGTGCCTGGCTCGGAGCGCAGTCTGATGGCTTCGCCGTCAACTGGCAATGAGACCGTGGGTTGTCCTCAGCGCCGCCAGCGCATCGCAACCGGCGAAAACGAAGCCGCAAACGCCGGCCTCTTTGAGGGCGGCTTCGAGCGCGCCCGGCCGGCCGGCAAGCCAGACCGAGGCGCCCACGTCGCGCAACGCACGCGCCGCCGCAACCGCGTCGCGTGCATAGACCGCATCCGAGGAGCACAGGCATGCGAGCCTGGCGCCGGAAGCGCGGAAGGCCGCCACCAGGCCGTCGTGGCTCGCGAAGCCGTCATTGGTGATCGCCTCGATGCCGCCGGCCTCGAAGAAATTCTTGGCGAAGGTGGCGCGCGCGGTGAAGTCCGCGGGCGTGCCGAGATTGGCGAGAAAGATTTTTGGCCGCGCGCCGCCAAGCGTGGCCATCCGGTCGGAAGCATCGCGCAGCGCTTCGAACGGCTCGGCGAGCCGGATGCGCGGCAGGGGCTCGAACCTCGGCCCGGCGGCAGAGGGCGCCGGCGCCACCGGCGCTACGTCGAGCACCACCACCGGCGCCTCCGCGAGGTCGGGGAAATCGCTGGTGCCGGTGAGCGCATCCTGGCGCCGCGCCACCGCAGCCTGGCGCGCGCCGCGCACGGCCGCGACATTCTTCTGGATCAAGTCCTGTTGCAGCGCGGCCCACGCGCCGCCCGCGGCTTCGATCTCTTGGAACGCCGTCCAGGCTGCGCCGCAGAGCTGTTCGGTGAGGTCCTCTATCCCGCCCGAGCCCGCCGCCGGGTCCGCGACCTTGGCGAGGTTGGATTCCTCGATCAGCACCAGCTGCGTGTTGCGCGCAATCCTGCGCGCGAAACGGTCGGGCAGGCCGAGCGCCAGGGTGAACGGCAGCACCGTCACGGCGTCGGCGCCGCCGAGGCCGGCGCCGACCACGGCGATGGTGGCACGCAACATGTTCACGTAAGGGTCGCGCCTGGTCATCATTCGCCAGGCAGTCTCGGCGGCGACGAAGGGCGGTGCCGGCGTCAGCCCGCAGGCCCCCTCGACCCGCGCCCACAATTTCCGCAGCGCGCGGAACTTCGCCATGGTCAGGAGCTGATCGGCATCGGCCGCGAGGCGGAAATAAATCATCGTCCGCGCGGCATCGAGGGCGATCCCGCCTGCTTCGAGCGCGCGCAAATATGCCACCGCCACCGCCAGTGTGTAGGCCAGCTCCTGCGCCTGCGAACCGCCAGCATTGTGGATCACGCGCCCGTCGGCGCAGGCAAACGGTCCGTGAAAGCCCTGCGCGGCCAAGTCTCGGATCGCGGCGCTCAAAGCCGGTTGCAGGTCGCTCCAGGGCAGCGCGCTCGCGCCGCTCGCCGCCGCGGCGCCGATGGGATCACAGCCGAAGCGGATGTTGGTGGCGTCCGCGGCAACGCCGCTGCGGTGCACGCAGGCGGCAAGCAGGCTGCTCGGATGTCGGGGCCACGCGCCGCCATCGAGGTCGAGCGCCACGCCGGCGTCGAAATGGATGTCGGCGAGCGCGCGCGCGATCGTCTCTGCATCGGCGGCAATGCCGTAGCCGTAGGCTCCCACCCCCTGGGCGAACACCAGGGACAGGGCGGTCGCGCCGTTCTCGAGATCGTGCAGTGCTTCGGCATTGGCTGCTGCAGGATCGGGATGGTCCACACGCTGGGCGATCGCCCAGGAGGTGCCGGGAGCGCGCCCGGCAACGGGCCGTGCGTCCGCGCGGCGCCCGTAAAGCGGCTCGATCGCGAGGCCGTCATGGGTCTTGGCGACGAGCTTGGCTTCGAACGAAGCGCCCTTGAGCACGCCTTCGACCAGCTTGCGCCATTGCTCGCGGGTGGCCGCAGGAAACTCGGCGGCCAGGGCCAGGTCGTCGGCGGGAGCCTCGGTCATGCTCACAAAATGCCACGGTGCAAATGGTGGGCCAACTGCGAGTGGCCCGATTCAGAGTTTGCAGGCCCCTCGCGGCAGCCTCTGATGGCGGGGAACTTCAAATCCGACGCACTGGCGGCCCTCGTCCGATCTCAGGGCCCGCGGGGCGGCAGCTTTTCCACGCCCTCGGCGTCCACCCGCGCCAGCGCCTCGCGGACGCGGATGCCGGCGATCACCTTCTCCGGCGCGATCTCCGCGAGCGGCACCAGAACGAAGGCGCGCTCGAGCAGCCGAGGGTGCGGCAGCTCGAGATCCGGCTCGTCCAGGACGAGGTCATCGTAGGCGATGAGGTCGATGTCCAGGGGGCGCGGGCCCCAACGCCGCTCCTTGGCGCGCTCGCGCCCGAGCATGCGCTCGATCGCTTGCGCCCGCGCCAGCAGCGCGCGCGGCGGCAGACCGGTTTCGACCGCAATACAGAGGTTGACGAAGGCGGGCTGGTCCTCGACCCCCCAGGGAGGTGTGCGGTAGTCCGCGGAGCGGGCCAGAAGGCGCACCGTATCGCCGTCGCACAACATGGCGACCGCGCGGTCGAGCGTAGCGCGCACGTCGCCGACATTGCCGCCGAGCGCGACCAGCGCTTCAGCCATGGTCGTGCCGCGCGCGCACACCGCCGATCATCCGGCGCCTGCGATGGCCGCCGCCACGCGCAGCGCCTGCACCGTCTCGGCGACGTCATGGGCGCGGATTATCGCGGCCCCGCCCGCCGCTGCAGCGAGGTGGGCGGCGATCGATCCGCCCAGGCGCTGGTCGGGGGGAGCAGGCGAAATCCGATCGATGAAGCGCTTGCGCGAGGCCCCGACCAGGAGCGGCAGCCCGAAGGATTTGAGTTCCGCCAGCCGCGCGATGACCGTGATGCTCTGCTCCGGCGTCTTGCCGAAGCCGATGCCGGGGTCGAGGACGATGCGCTCGCGTGCGATACCGGCGCGCGCGGCGATTTCGAGCGAGCGGAAAAAGAACGCTACGATATCGGCCATGATGTCGATCGACGGGTCGGCACTCTCGCGGTTATGCATGATGATCACCGGCACGGCGTATTCCGCGCACACGCGCGCAAGATCGCTGTCGCGCTGCAGACCCCAGACGTCGTTGACGATGGCGGCGCCGCACGCGATTGCCCAGGCCGCCACTTCCGCCTTCATGGTGTCGATCGAGATCGGAGTGCCCAACGCCATCGCGGCGGGGAGGACCGGAGCCAGGCGTCGGATTTCCTCCTCGGCCGGCACCGGCACGGCACCGCCGTAGGGGCGGGTCGATTCCGCGCCGATGTCCAGGATGTCGGCGCCCTCGGCGAC
The DNA here is from genome assembly GCA_963758945.1 of uncultured Alphaproteobacteria bacterium. Lineage (GTDB taxonomy): Bacteria > Pseudomonadota > Alphaproteobacteria > Rhizobiales > Xanthobacteraceae > VAZQ01. The sequence continues at coordinate 145,132 of CAVWXY010000012.1, forward strand.
CATCCGGCAGGCGCGCTCGACGGCGGGCGAGGGTTCGAGAAAACGGCCGCCGTCCGAAAACGAGTCGGGCGTGACGTTGAGGACGCCCATCACCGCCGGGCGGCCCATTGCCAACAGCCGCGCGAGCAAGCGCGGATCTGTCTGCCCGCAAGCGGAACTCGGGCGCGCAAGCCTCATGCCCGTCGCTTTGCGCCGCTCCACGCAGCGGTGTCAAGCGCCCGGCGGTGCGGGCGGTCAGTAGGTGATCTTCTGTGGAAGCTTCCTGGCGTGCTCGACCCAGCGCCTGACCAACTTCTCGGACGGAAGAAAGCGAACCAGCTTCCGCCGCTTGTTGGCCTCGGCCATGGATTTCGCGAGCCTCGCCGGATTGCGATATTGCAACTCCTTCACGGTGACCACGCCGACCTCGAACAACAGGCCGGCATATTCCTTGCCCATGCCTCTGATGCGCAGCTTGTCGGCGATATTGGCCCAGCGCAGCAACTGCTTCTCGTCCAGTTTGGTCTCGGCGGCGAGCAGCCTGCGTCCCTTCGGGCTTTTCGCCGCCTCGAGCAGCTTCTCCGTCGTTCTGATGCCCACGGATTTGAGCATCTCAGCTTCGGCCGCACCGATATCTTCGATAACGGTGATCGGGTAGGACATTGGATTCTCCTCGCTCCTGGCCAGCCGTCGTCGGCATCAAACGCCAGACGAACTGGCCGAGCTTTGGGACGGCGCCAACGATCCCGCCGACCGCATCTTTTCTTGCATCCCGCGCGCGAGCCTCGTGGCATGAGGTCCGCCGCTCGAGTGAGTGTCGACGCGATCGACGATGCCAGGCGAACTCCAATTCGGGTGCGATGCCGGCAGCAATGCCATGTCGCCCGTCACGATGAGCGGCCGCATCGGCCGGCGCCGCGAGAAGAATTGCGAAATGGAAGCGACGGCCTGGTCCGCGGCCGTGCGGTCGACGCCCATGCGGGCGCCGAGACGTCCGATGCGATAGTCCATTTGCCCCTCAGCCCCGCATTCTCGGCAGGTTAAGGCACATATTGAACGGCCGACGTCGAGAACACAAGCGCCGACGACAAAAGTGGAGGCGCGTTGTTGCATTCGTGCATCAGCGCTCTCGCGCGCATATCGTTGGTTCGAGCGACGCGCATGGGCATGCATGCCGATGAGTGATCGGCGATATATTGTGACAAGCCCTGTGGTCGGCTACGACCGGTGTCGCGACGCGCGACTTCCTGGCGAGACTGCGGTTGACGGCGCACGCCGGCGAGAGACAATAGCGAAAAGTTATCGGCAGGGAATTGTGCTATGGCGGACCTGGATCAGGACGGCACGATTTTCATCGGCAGGAGTTCCAAACCCGAAGTTCTGACGCTTGCGCTTGCCAACCGCCACGGTCTCGTGGCGGGAGCGACCGGCACCGGCAAGACGGTGACCCTGCAGGTTCTGGCGGAAGGACTGTCGCGCGCGGGGGTTTCGGTGTTCGCGGCCGACGTCAAGGGCGATCTCTCCGGTGTTTCCGAGCCGGGCGAAGGCAAGGAGGCGTTCGTTGCGCGCGCCAAGAGCCTGGGCTTCGACTATGAGCCCGACCGGTTCCCGGTCGTGTTCTGGGATCTGTTCGGTGAGCAAGGGCATCCCATCCGAGCCACGATCTCGGAGATGGGGCCGCTGCTGCTTTCCCGGCTCATGGATCTCAACGACGTCCAGGAGGGCGTGCTCAACATCTGTTTCCGCGTTGCCGACGAGCAGGGCCTGCTGATCCTCGACCTCAAGGATCTGCGCGCCATGCTCGCCTACATCTCGGATCATGCCGGCGAGCTGACCGCCCAATACGGCAACGTATCGAAGCAGACCATCGGCACCATACAGCGCCAGCTCCTGGTGCTGGAAAACCAGGGCGGCGACAAATTCTTCGGCGAGCCCGCGCTGGCGCTCAAGGACTTCATCCGCACCGACCGCGACGGGCGAGGGTTCATCAATATCCTGGCGGCCGACAAGCTGATGGAGAGCCCGCGCCTCTACGCCACCTTTCTGTTGTGGCTGCTGTCCGAGCTGTTCGAGGAGTTGCCCGAGGTCGGGGACCAGCCAAAGCCCAAGCTTTGCTTCTTCTTCGACGAGGCGCATCTTCTGTTCACCGATGCGCCGAAGGCGCTGCTCGACAAGATCGAGCAGGTGGTGCGGCTGATCCGCTCGAAGGGGGTCGGGGTCTATTTCGTCACGCAAAATCCGCTCGACGTGCCGGACAAGGTGCTGGCACAGCTCGGCAACCGGGTGCAGCACGCGCTGCGCGCGTTCACCCCGCGCGACCAGAAGGCGGTGAAGGCGGCGGCGGAGACATTCCGCCCCAACCCCAAGCTCGACACCGCGAAGGTGATCATGGAGCTCGGCAAGGGCGAGGCGCTGGTCTCCTTCCTCGAAGGAAACGGCACGCCGTCGATGGTGGAGCGCTGCATGATCCGTCCGCCCTCGGGCGGGTCGGCCCGATCACGCCGGCGGAGCGCAAGGCGCTGATGGCGACGAGCCCGTTGAAGGGAAAGTACGACCAGGCGATCGACACCGAATCGGCCTACGAGCAGCTGCAAAAGCGCGTGCAGGCGGGCGCCCATGGCGGGCCGGCGGGGACGCCCGGCGAAGCTACGCCCTCCGGCGGCTTGGGCGCGGTGCTGAGCGGCATCGGCGCCGTGCTCGCGAGCATCTTCGGCACCAGCCGCCCGCGCGGAAGCCGGCTGTCCACCGGCCAGGTGATCGCGCGCGAGGTGACACGCTCGGTCACCAATCGCGTGGCCGGCCAGATCGCGGCCGACATCGGCAAATCGATCGGCGGCAAGGCGGGCAGCTCGGTCGGCCGCGCCATCGTGCGCGGCACCATGGGAGGCATTCTCAGGCGTTAGCCTTGCGCGGTGCGCGACGTCGCCTGGTTGCCGGGCTTGTCCGCGGCATCCAGGTCTTTACAGTCGCCGCAGACGAAGAGCCGCAATAGAAGATTTGGCCTCCGGCATCGCGGACGGGTTCTCGCAGTCCGCGCCAAAGACTGCATGCCGGGCGTGCCGCATGATAAGGGTTAGCCAATGGCATCCGACGCTTTGCCCGCCGTGCTCCGGAAAATCGACGCCGATCTCGAGCAAAGCCTCGAGCGGCTGTTCGAGTTCCTGCGCATCCAGTCGATCTCGACCGACCCGGCCTACAAGGCCCAATGTCGGGCCGCGGCCGAATACGTGGCCAAGGACCTCTCCGGCATCGGCTTCCAGACCAGCGTGCGCGCGACCGAAGGTCATCCGATCGTGGTGGGAAAGGGCCACGGCAAGACCAACGGCAAAGCCCCGCGTGTCCTGTTCTACGGCCACTACGACGTGCAGCCGGTCGATCCCCTTGATCTGTGGGAGGCGCCGCCGTTTGCGCCACGCATCGCGACGCTCGCCGACGGCCGCAAAGCGATCGTGGCGCGCGGCGCCTGCGACGACAAGGGCCAGGTAATGACCTTCGTCGAGGCGTGTCGGGCATTCGTGGCGGTGACCGGCCAATTGCCGCTCCCGATCACCATAATGATCGAGGGCGAGGAGGAGTGCGGCTCCAACCACTTGTTCGGCTTCGTCAAGGACAATGCCGACGAGTTCAAGCTCGACCTCGCTTTGGTCTGCGACACCAGCATGTGGGATCCGACCACGCCGATGGTGACGACATCGCTGCGCGGTCTCGTCTACGAGGAGGTCAAGCTCACCTGCGCCGACCGCGACCTGCATTCCGGCCTTTTCGGCGGTGCGGCACAGAACCCGCTGCGTGTGCTCGCGCGCATTCTCGCCGCCATGCACGACGACAATGGCCGCGTCACCATCCCGGCCTTCTACGACGGGGTCCACGAATTGCCTTCCGACATCAAGGCTGATCTCGCGGGCCTCGACCTCACGCCCGAGAACTTCCTCGCCGAGGTCGGCCTCAAGGTGCCGGCGGGCGAGAGAGATCGCATGCTGATCGAGCAGATCGCCACGCGTCCCACCGCCGAGATCAACGGCATGATCGGCGGTTATACCGGGGAGGGCGCGAAGACCGTCATTCCGGGACAGGCGACGGCGAAGGTCTCGTTTCGCCTCGTAGGCGCGCAGGACCCGCAAAGAATCCGCGACGCCTTCCGCGCCTTCGTGCGCGCGCGCCTCCCCGCCGACGCCAAGGTCGAGTTCAAGAGCTTTGCCGGCGCGCCGGCGACCGAGCTTCCGTTCGACAACCCGGCGCTGGCCAAAACGCGCGCCGCGCTCGCCGCGGAATGGGGCAAGAAGGCGTTCACGATCGGCGAGGGTGGCTCGATCCCGATCGTCGGCGACTTCAAGCGCGTGCTGGGTATGGACACCATCATGGTCGGCTTCGCGCTCGACGACGACCGCGTGCATTCGCCGAACGAGAAATACGACCTCACGTCTTTCCACAAGGGAACGCGCAGCTGGGCCCGCATCTTGGCGGCGCTGGCGGAGTGACGAACCGCGCTATTGCCGGATGAAGCAGACCCGTCGGTGATCGCTGCGGACGACCAAGCGGATCCCGCGATACTTGCATTTGCAAACGGCTCTTGACCGCCGGACGGCCGGAACAACCCGCCCGCGGCGGGCGTTTTCGTCCAGAGCAATGGAGGAGCACATATGGTCGCACCGACGATGATCAAGGAACACATGGAAGTCCTCGGCTCCGACGGCGTGCACGTCGGCACCGTGGACCATCTGGAGGGGCGGGACCAGGTGAAGCTGACCAAGGACGATCCAGACGCGGGCGGCGAGCATCATTTCATTCCGCTCGCGTGGGTCGATCGTGTGGACGAGTGCATCCACCTCAAGCAGTCCGGCGCCGAGGCGAAGGCGCGGTGGAAGACCCATTGACGCCGATCGGGCGCCGTTCGTCTCGACCCCCGCGGCGATTCCCGCTCGCGGGGGTCGCTTCCTGCGTGGCGATGGCTCCGCCGTGACGACCGCCGAATTCGACCTAGTCGCCCGCTTCAACCAATTTGAAAGGATTTAGTGATTCGCTTTCGTCGCCAACGACTGGCGAGGAGGCAATCATGGCTGCGAAGGAGATTTCGGTAAAGAAGTATGTTGTGAGGCTGAGCGGCGAGGAACGCGAACGGCTTGAAACGTTGATTCGGAAAGGAAAGAGCCCGGCGCGCCGGGTACTGAAGGCGCGGATCTTGTTGAAGGCCGATGTCTCGGAAGCTGGCAAAGGGTGGAGCGACAACCGGATCATCGAAGCTCTGGAAACCAGCCCATCCATGGTTTACCGGGTGCGCAAACAGCTGGTGGAAGAAGGCTTCGAGGCCGTGTTGAGCCGCAAGCCGCGCGCGATGCCTGCCGTTGCTCGGATTTTTGACGGCGAGAAGGAGGCCAAGCTGATTGCCTTGGCCTGTTCCAAGCCGCCCAAGGGACGCGCACGCTGGACCTTGCGGTTGTTGGAGAACAAGGTGGTAGAACTCGGCATTGTCGCTCGTGCCAGCGACAGCACGATCGGGCGTGCGCTCAAAAAAACACTCTTCAGCCCCATCGCCGCCAGCACTGGGTCATCCCGCCGAAGGCCAACAGCGCGTTCGTAGCCGCTATGGAAGACGTGCTGGCCGTCTACACGCGGCCACGCGACGGCGATTGTCCGCTGGTTTGCCTCGACGAGACCTCGAAGCAACTCATTGCCGAAACGCGCGTGCCGATCTCGATGAAAGCGGGACGCCCGGCCCGTTTCGATTATGAGTACGAGCGCAATGGCACCGCCAATCTCTTCATGATGTTTGCTCCGCTCGAAGGCTGGCGCCACGTCAAGGTAACAGATCGCCATACCGCCCTGGATTACGCTCGCGTCTTGAAAGACTTGGCCGACATCCACTTCGCGCACGCCAAGACCATCGTTCTGGTCCAGGACAATCTCAGCATCCACAGCAAGGCTTCACTCTACGAAGCCTTTCCAGCCGTCGAAGCCAGGCGCCTGGTCGAGCGCTTCGAATGGCACTACACTCCAAAACACGGCAGCTGGCTCAATCTGGCCGAGTCTGAACTCGGCGTCCTAACGTCCCAGTGCCTCGATCGCCGCATTCCCAACAAACAAATCCTCATCGACGAAATCGCCGCCTGGGAGCACGACCGCAATGCCAACCACACCAAAGCAGACTGGCAATTCACCACCAAAAATGCTCGCATCAAACTTAAGCATCTATACCCTGCAATCTGATTAAATCAGGCGACTAGGGCAGCAGCGCCTTGTACCAGCGCTGGTCATAGAGCGCGCCGGTCGCGGTTCCCAGCATGCGGCGGAACTGCTTGGTATGGGCGGCGATTTCGTGTTCGTCGGCGGCCTTCAGATTGACCCACACCTCCACCACCGTGAAATGGTTGGGACGGGCCTTCTGCTGATAGACGTCGTAGCGAAGGTTGCCTTTGTCCTTGCGCGTGGGCTCGGCCAGCGCCTTGAGCGCCGCGACGCCGTCGTCCTTTTTCGGCGGAATGACGTCGACGTGGCTGATCGAAACAAAGCTGCCGGCCGGGATCGCCGCGTTTTTCTTCGCGCCGACGGCGAGCGCGACATAGGGCCGCTCGTCGATCGGAGCGACCAGATGCGGCTCGATCTGCTCGCGGAACGCCTTGACATGCGCCGACGCTGCGTGCGCGTCGTAGCTCTGTTGGTCCTTCCAGCCATCGATGATGACGAATTGGCTCGACGGCGCCGTGCGCTGGAATGCTTCGTAGCGAACCACGCCCGGCTCCTTGCGGCTCGCCGCCGCCAATTGTCGCAAGTGGTCGGCATCCGAGGTGCGGGTTGCCTGCGCAACGTCGATATAGGTGACCGCGTAAACGGTCGGGTCGCCGGCGTCCTGGGCGCGCGCGGCTTGCACCGAAGCGATCGGCGCCAACACCATTGCGAGCAGAAGCGAAAAGGCGAGGCGCATGTCATCCTCCCACATGGTCGGCTTGTTTTGCGCGATAGTATCGATCAATCGTCAACCGAGCGGGGACTCAGGTGGCCATCGCCAGGAGCCCGCCGAGATCCGCGAGAACCGCATCGGGCGCCGGCCCGTATTCTTCCGCCATGCTCGCCCGGTTGATCCACGCGGTACGAAAACCGAAGCTGGCGGCACCCATCACGTCCCATCGGTTCGACGAGACGAAAACGACCTCGCCCGGCGTGATCCTGAACCTTTCGGCGACGAGCGCATAGACCTCCGGGCGCGGCTTGTAGAGACGGATCGCATCGACCGAGAGAACGGCATCGAGGTCGCCGCCGATCCCGGCAGCATTGACCGCCGCGGCGAGCATTTCAGGCGAGCCGTTCGACAGGATCGCGGTCGCGACGCCACGCGCCTTGAGCTCGCGCAGGGCCGTGTGCGCGTCCGCAAATGCCTCGAGCGTCAAATAGGCATCCAGCAGTTTAGGCCGAAGCGCCTGGTCGACTGAGGGAAAGCGTGCGAAGGCGAAATCGAGCGCACGCTGCGTCAGCGTCCAGAAGCCCAGGTAGCGGCCGGCGAGCGTCAGCGTCCAGGTATATTCGAGCTGCTTTGCGCGCCAGACTTCGGAGAACCGGTCGGCATCGGGACCCGCCGTGGCGCGATGCCGCGCGATCGCCGCATGCACGTCGAACAGCGTCCCATAGGCGTCGAAGACGAAAGCGCCAGGCATGACAGGCCCTCCGAAAGCGAGACTGACTTGGCGAGGATAGCAGCCGTCGGCGATGCGCGCAGGCGCGGGCAACACCGCAAGCGCGCTCAAAGCCCCGGTTGCGTCAGCAGCGTCGGGAACGATCGGCCGCGGATATCGTAGAGGCGCGCGTAGACCACGCCGTCGCGCACGATCTCGGCGAGCAGCGGAGCATCCAATTCGGCGCAGTAGAATTCTCCGAGCATCATCGCGAAGTCGGCGCCCCGGGGATCCCACGTGGTTTCGAAATCGGGACCGAGCTCGACCTGCGGCGAGCGGTGGGGGCCGCAGACGGCGATCTTCCAGCGGCGTCCGTCCGGTTTGGTCTCGTGACGCTTCGCAAGCGCGGCCAGCAAGGCCTGCGAGGCCTGCTTGAAGGAGAGCCCCCAATAGTCGAGCATGTAGCGATCGCGCGCACCTGCGACGCCGCCGGCAAGCCAATTGAAATAGGTGTACTCGTAGGGGTGGAGCCGCGCCATCTCGGTGGCGGCGGCGCCGGCACCGGCCAGCAGCACGACGCCACCGGCAAGCGGCGCGAACCGCCACCATCGCGAGGCCGCGTCGACGAGAAAGACGCCGGCGAGGCCGCCGAGCACCGCGAGCGGCGGCAAGACGAACACGAAATGACGAATGCCGTTGTACATCGCCGGTCGCAACGCGATTGCGAGCGCGAGCGGCAACAGCGCGGCGAGCGCGATCAGCAGAAATACGGCGCGGCGGTTGCAGGCATTGTCGCGCCTGAACGCGGCGGCGAGCGCGCCGGCCGCCCCGCCAAATCCCAGAAGCGACAGGAGCGGCGGCAGCTTGAGCGCGAACAGCGTCGGGACGTAGCTGCGCGGCATGTCCGGGACGGCGATCAATCGACCGCCGAACAACTCCTGCCAGGGCTGTTCGAAAAAGTGCGAGAAATATTCCACGGCGCGGAAGGGATTGAACGGATCGACCACGGACCAGGGCCAAACCAGCGCCATCACGGCGTAGGCGAGCACGATGGCCGGCAACAGCCGCGCGACGAAATGCCCAAGCCGCGCGCCGGCGGCTCGGATGCCGTGCGCGCGGGCGTCGATGGCGACGAGCAGGCCCAAGGCGGCGCCCGCCGCGAGCAGGCCGAACGCGCCCATGATGCGGGATCCGAACGCCAGGCCGAAGCCCGAGCCGACGAGCGCGCCGGTCGCCATCGACAGCCGCGGATAGTCCTCGAGGGCACGCACGGCGCCGAGCAGGAATATTGCCGTCGCCACCGCGAAGGGTGAATCCTTCGGATTCATGAACATGTGGCCGTAATAGAGCGGACAGGCGGCAAGCAGCACGAGCGCGATGAGCCCCGCCAGCGGCCCGCCCACACGGCGGCCGGTCCGCCAGGTGACGGCGAGCCCGACCAATCCGACGGCCGCGCCCATCAAGCGGCGCGTGTCGAATAACGGGAGCGGCAGAAGCTTGGCGGCAAGCGCCGCCAGCAGGTCGAAGCCACCCCCGTAATAATAGAGGTTTACCCACGACAGCGCGCGCTGATCATGGAGGCCCGAGCCGTAGAACTCGAGCAGCAGAGCGCCGTATTCGGAATGGGTATAGTCGTCCCAGCTCAGCCCGTAGTCGCGGAATGTCAGCAGCGCGAGCACGCCCACCAGCGACAGCACCGCAATGGCGAGCTGGTCGAAGATGCGGCCCGTCGCCAGCGTTTCGCGCGCGGATGCGGGGAGGGGCGTTGCAACGGCCACGGGCGGTCGGCTCGGCTGTTCGGATGTCTCGATCGCGTGCCCCCGCGGAACTACGGACGTAACTCCTCGCACCTCCCGGGCATCGCGGCGCGCGCAGAGCGCGCGCTCCGGCATCCGCCGAGCGACGGTGGGACGCAACCGGGCCGCACACCATCGCTCGCGATACCGAATGCCGGCCGAAGCAGATCGCGACGTGATCGGGAACGATTGCCCGCGAGGGGCGGGATCATTTCATCGCCGCGTCGTACATTTTGGCGACGTGGTCCCAGTTGACCAGATGATCCATGAAGGCCTTGAGGTAGTCCGGCCGTCGATTGCGATAGTCGATGTAATAGGAGTGCTCCCACACGTCGCAGCCCAGGATCGGTTTGCCGCCATGCACCAGCGGATTCTCACCGTTGGCCGTCTTGGTGACGGCGATCTTGCCGTCCTTGACCGCGAGCCAGCACCAGCCGGACCCGAACTGGGTGACGCCGGCCTGAATGAAGTCCTCCTTCATCTTCGCGACTGATCCCAGATCGGCGATGATCTTCTTCTCCAGATTGCCGGGGATCTTGTCGCCGCCGCCGTTCGGCTTCATCCACTGCCAGAAATGGATGTGGTTGTAATGCTGGCCGGCGTTGTTGAAGAGGCCGGGATTCTTGCCGAAGGCACCTTTTACCACGTCCTCGAGCGACTTTCCTTCCCACTCGGTGCCTTTGAGGAGGTTGTTGCCGTTGTTGACGTAGGCGAGGTGATGCTTGTCGTGATGATATTCGAGCGTTTCGCGCGACATGTAGGGCGCGAGCGCGTCATAGGGATAGGGCAGGTCGGGAAGCGTGAAGGACATCGGCTTGCTCCTCAGGTGGTCATACGGACGGGACGAGACCGGGACGGGTTCTACGGCAACTGATGCGCGCCGGCCTCGGTTCCGGTTAACTCATTAGGCCCGGGCGGCGGCCAGGGCAACGGAGGGAACTGCGCCATTGCAGGTTGCGCGACGCCGTCGGCGCCTTGGGTGCATTAAGCACGATCGGATTTGGCCCCAGCCCGGCCACATTAGTTATTGCGGTCGAAACCGAACGGGGCCAAAATTCTTCAGTAACCATAGCATCATGGCGGGTGGCAGCGGAGCAGGTGGGACCTGGGCGTATGTCTGTGATCTTGTCCTTGCTGGGTATCGTGGTCGCGGCGGCGGGCCTCGCCGCGCTGGGATTCGGCATTCCAATCAACGAGTTCAGTCTCGGCACCACGCTCATCGTCACTGGCACGACGGCGTTGACCGGAGGATTGATCCTGATCGGCCTTGCGGCAGTGGTCAGCGAGCTCGCCCGAGCGACCGATGCGTTGAAAACACGGGTCGTGGCCCGACCTGCCACGCGCACGGCGGAAGTCCCCGAGCCGATGGTGCCGGCCGGCCCCGGCATGGTCGCCCCGGCAGTCGCGGCTGCGGGCACCGCCCGTCCACCGGTGGCGACCGCTGCCGCGGCCCAACGGCCCAGGCCGGAAGCCCCCGCGCGCGGCGGGCGTTCGCCTCACCCCCCGCCGGGCGCCGCGCCGACGGCCGTCGACGTCTCGGCCGCCGCCGTCGAGCGATTGCGCTCGACCATCCCGCGTACGGCGCGAACCAGGGCCGAGCCCTCAGTGGTGGCGGCGGACGAAGAGGTCCCCCTGTCGCCCGGCGAGGCGGCACCGCACCAGCCGCGGCCGGCGGGCGGTGAGCCCGCCCCGCTCTCGCCGAAGATCACGGCCGAGGATCGCGCGGGCGGTGCGGCGGTCGAAGCCTTGAAGGCGTCACGGCTGGATTTTCTGTTCCGCTCGAAGCCGCGCCCCGCCGCGCCCGCGCCTGAGAATTTCGATACCGTGCAGCCCGTTGCCGAGCCCGAGCTGCAGCCCGATCAGGCGCAAGCACAGCCCGGCCCGGCCGCCTCCGAGACCCAAGACACGCCACCCGAGACCGCACCCGCGGTCGAGGAGCCGCGTACGGCTGCGATCCTGAAATCCGGCGTCGTCGACGGCATGGCCTATACGCTTTACGCCGACGGGTCGATCGAAGCCAAGCTTCCGCAAGGAACCGTCAGGTTCGGCTCCATTGCCGAATTGCGCGCGCACATCGAAAGCAACTCGTAACCAGCCACAGCGGAGGGAGACGGACGGCGGCAGCCTTTTGCGCTTTGCGTTATCCGTCCTCGGGCTCACTTCTTCGCGGTCGCGCCAGCCGCGAACGTCAGCGCGACCCCGTTGATGCAGTAGCGCGCGCCGGTTGGCTTCGGGCCGTCGGGGAAGACATGCCCGAGATGCGCATCGCATGACGCGCAACGAATCTCGGTTCGGCGCATGAACCAAGAGCGATCCTTGTGTTCGCTCACCGCGTCGGGCTCGGCCGGGGCCCAAAAGCTCGGCCACCCGGTGCCGGAATCGAATTTGGTATCGGACGTGAAGAGCGTCGCGCCGCAACACACGCATTTGAAATCGCCGCCGCGCTTTTCGCGGTTGAGCGGGTTCGAAAAAGCGCGCTCCGTGCCGTGCTTTCGGGTGACGTAATACTGCTCGGGCGTGAGTTGCTTTTTCCATTCCTCGTCGCTCTTGGCGACCTTTGCAGGGGGGATGGCAGGCATGGTCTCCGTCTCGGCGCGCCTTCGCACGGCATCATGTAGCGCAGCGCCGAGGGACGGCAACACCGATCCCATCAACCGCCGGTCCCTTGCCGCAATCGTGTTCGCGCGCCTCGCCCGCCGGCAAGCGCCCCTCGGCGGGCGCTCTCGATGTTTCCGGGCGCGGGTCGATCAAGTGATGCCCGGTGGAACGAGTTGGCGTGAAAGGTTGAACTGTATCTCGCCAGCGAGATCTCAATAATAACGAAGGATTGTGTACGCAGAGTGCACAACACTTCTTGCCATTTTCATGATCAAAGAATAGAAATACAGGTAAGTCAGCTTTTAGGGGTCATTTGCCGCGTCTGCTCTGCGGCTCGGCCTCACCAGCAACCTCGAATACCCGCAAATGCAGCTTCACTGCGCGACCACGAGTTCAAGACGCGGCAGGAACCACCATCAATGGGCAATAATACGTCGACTGGAACGTTCATCGAGCTGACGGCCTCGATCGTCTCGGCCTATGTCAGCAACAATTCGGTGCCGACGGCGGACTTGCCGGCGCTGATCGGGCAGGTGCATTCCGCCCTGACGCGGGTGTCGAGCGGTCACAGCGATCTGTCGAGCGAGCCGCCGAAGCCGGCCGTCTCGGTCAAGAGGTCGATCACGCCGGACTACATCGTCTGTCTCGAGGACGGGAAAAAGTTCAAGTCGCTCAAGCGCCACCTGCGCACGCAATACAATATGACCCCGGAGCAGTACCGCGAGAAATGGGGGTTGGCGCCCGATTATCCGATGGTTGCGCCCAACTACGCGGCGGCGCGCTCGCACCTCGCCAAGCAGATGGGGCTTGGCCAGCAGCGGCGCCGGCGCAAGTAGCCACCCTCCGCATTCCGCTGGCTTTCCAAACGGAAGGCCCCGGGGAGGTTGTCGCCGGGGCCTGGCAGCCCCCTTCGTTCCTTGGGGGGTTCGATTGAGGCCACCGGGGGATGACAGGCAAGTGCCGAGCCAGTTCCACGGCGCCGCAAAAAAATCTGGGCACGAACCTGCCGGCACGAACCGAGCCCTGACGCGGCCCGGAGGACGCCTTCATGCCGCCGTCGTCGCCAGCGCCGACCGGGCATCGGCACGAATCCGCTCGACCATGGACCGGAAGCCGTTCGAGCGCTGCGGGGTCAGGTGCTCGCGCAGGCCCAGGCGCTCGAACAGGGCGATGGCATCAGCCGAAAGAATATCGCCGGCGTGCTTGCCGGAAAACATGGCGAACAAGATGGCGATGAGCCCGCGCACGATATGGGCGTCGCTGTCGCCCGAAAAGCTGAGCACGGGACCGCGCTGTCCGTCGGGGCGCACGGTGGTCGCGAGCCAGACCTGGCTGGCGCAGCCTTGTACCTTGTTCGCTTCAGTACGGTCGCGCTCGGAGAGGGGGGTTAGGTTGTTGCGGCCGAGCTCGATGACGTAGCGGTAGCGGTCGTCCCACTCCTCGAGCAGGGAAAAATTATCGATGATCTCGTCGAGCGTCGTCATGGGGTCGGGCGCGGCTCCGTCATGTCGTAGCGCATGGCTTATATAGGCACGGCGGCCCCCTGCGAAACTCCGTGATCCAGGAACACCTTCGGCGCGGTCGAAAGGCGGCGGCAGGCGCCACGTTCGTCGCCGGCGCGCTGCCCACTAGACCGGCCGGTCGCCGCGCGCTTCCTTGCGGGGCTGCGGGCCGCGCCAAGCCGGCGCCAAATCGGCCGGTGCAAGCGTGTGCTGCGAAGGCCGCGAAGTGGGCATTGGGACCGCGCTGCCCCTCGCGGCATTCTCCGCCGGCCCCCCGTCGTGAGCGCCGAAGTGCTCGTTGATGTATTCGTACAGCATCTTGGCCCCGGCTTGTGCCCGCTGTCCGAACGCGGCCGCCGCCTGCGACCCTACGCTGCAGGCATCGGGCTGGCGTTCGCAGAACGCTCGCATGTCGGTGACCGTTGCCGTTGCCGCCGACATCGCATCGACCGCGCTCACATTGACCTTTGGCGTAGGCTGCGATCCGCCACTCGGCAGCAACGCCAGAATGACCGTGAGCCAGAACGCCATTCGCAGCAGGAATCGCATGGTCTGTCCTCGAATGCCCGCGGCTGCTCTGCGCCGCATTGGCAGGGACCCTAGCGGAGAGAATTGAAGCACCGGTTCGCAGCGGACCGCAGTTTTTGCCCACATTCGACTTCAATCCATCGCGTTCTTTCGGAAAATTCGAACTAGCGGCATTTGCGTAAAATTGAACCGATCGAACTCGACGCGCCGATCATGGAGATAGGGGCGCCGGCGCGAGCAAACCGGCCCATCGCGTTCGAGCGCGCGCCCGTTTCGGCAACGGACCGTTCACCATTTCACACGAATGCACCGGCGAAATCCGGGCGTATGGGACCGTAATCGGATATGGGCGCCGCCCGCCCGTTTCCGCCTTAGCGTTCGTTTAAGCGGCCTCTGACACGATCTGCAGCGTCAAAATAAGGGGAGCGCGTCCCAAATCGTCGGGCGTGCACGCAAAAAGTGAATCTGCTCGCTCCGGTCCGAGACAATGTCGAGGCGTGGCTATTCCGGCGGGTGCCGCATCACGCGTCCGCGTGCCGGTGTGGCGCGTCCATGGGTCTTCGCCGTCCGGCGGGCTCGCCCGCACACGGCGCCCCCGGTTGCCGCTTCGCGATTGGTGTCATGGGGATGTCTTCTGGCGCGAACCATAGCTCTCAAAGTCCGGTGAACGAAAGTGCGTACTCAAACCACCAGTCCAGGCCGAGGGAGAAGCGGACGGCTCGGCGCCGAGCGCCGACCGCGCCTGTTGGGCACGCTCGGATGGGACCCGAAGGATGCGGCCGGCGCTCTGCTCGTCGCGTTCGCCGTCGTCGCGGTCCTGAGCAATGTGCTGTTCATGCAATCGGGCTCGCATCCCGCGCCGATGTTCAAAAGCGCAATGCGTCGGCAAGGCCGGCGCTGGCGAACGGCAGCGCACCGTCCGCCGTGCCGCGCCCGCGGCAGCCCGGGCCCGGACCGGCATCGGCCCAGACCGCCTTAGCGCGCACGTCGGGGGAGATCATCGGCGACATCCAGCGCGAATTGGCCCGCCGCGGCTACTACGATGGGGTGGTCGACGGCCTCTATGGTCCGCGAACGGATGGCGCGATCCGCGACTTCGAGCAGGCCGCCGGTCTCAAGCCGAGCACCGAGCCGAGCGAGGCGCTGCTGCAGGCCATCACGCGCGCGCCCGCCAAGCTGGCGAAGGGGACTACGGGCACCGCCTCTGCCGCGCATCCCTCGCCGGTCCGCAGCGACGTTGCCGTTGCGCATCCGGCCCCCTCGAAACGCATCATTGGCCTGCAACGCGCGCTCGCCGAATACGGTTACGGCCAGATCCGGGCGAGCGGGGTCATGGACGCCGATACCCGGGCCGCAATCGAGAGGTTCGAGCGCGAACGCAAGCTGCCGATCACCGGCCAAGCGTCCGACCGCCTGGTGCGCGAGCTGGCGGCGATGACCGGCCGACCGTTGGAATAGCCTTTCCTCGCCACGCCGCCACTACGAGAGCGGGCGCGCCGCTCACAGCGTGAGAGACGCAAGGCAGCCTCGCGTTTTGGCCGCGCACGTGGATACTGTCGTCTCCTGCCGCGCGCGGGCCTGCGAAGCGAGAACCTGGAATGCGTCTCAAATCTGCGATCTGGGTCGCAGCCTATATCCGCCGCTGCGAGGTCGAAGGCGCATTCGCCGCCGTCCGGCGGCGCGGAGCCGAAGAGGCTGGTGCCATTTTCGTCAAGCTCAATCGCCTCGACGGTACTGCGGAGCTCTTCGGCCCGGCGCCGCAGAGCGTGTTCGACGATGCGCGTCCCACGGATCGGCTGTTCAGCCGATACCTGGGCGAGCAGCCCGTTCCCGAGGCCAAGATCGAGGAACGCCTCGTGCGCGAGCTGCGCTTCGATCCCGACGCGTGGATCGTCGAGATCGAGGACCGAGCCGGGCGCCACTTCCTCGACCGGATCGTCGGCTAGTGCCCCGATTGCGGGGGTTCGCGAACCCTCGCGGCATCCTCCGATGCGAGCGTATGAATTAGAGCGCCACTGGCAAGCTCATGATCGAGTGCGGCGTTTGCATTCGAAGTTGTGGCTACAATCGTTTGAACTTCAAACCCGCCGCACTCGAGTGCGCCGCGTTCAACGCTCGCCGCCGCGCGCACGCCTGTCCTGGTCGAGCTCCGGACGGCGCAAGGCTTCGGATAGCGCGTGCCGTGCGTTCTCTGCGGCCGCCCGCCAGCCGACCGGTTCGTGCTGGGCTTGGCCGGTCTGCGCCTCTTCGGCATCGCGCCAGATCGCGATCAGGCGGCGTGCCGCATCCACGCCGATTTCTCCGTGCAACTCGGAGAGTTGATAGATGCGGTCGACCGACTGCCCGGCCCACGGATTCATGAACAGCAACATGCGCTGCAACACGTCGACCGGCAAAGTCAGCGCCTTGGCGACGACCACCATTGGTTCGCCGAGCTCATCGTTGACGATGCGGCGCGCTTGGCCGCGCGAGACACCCAGCGCGCGCCGGAGCTCGCGTATCAGCGTCTCTGCGTTGTGCTGGAGCGCCGCCAATTCCAGGCGGCGGACGTCGGCAGGTTGCGGGGCGTAGCGCGGCCGCCATGGGATGAGCGAGGCGTAATCGAGATTGATCAGAATCAATCGGCGGTCCGATGTCCCTGCGGCATAAAACAGCTCCGATAGTTCGGAAGCCTCGGTTTTGGCGGCGTCATCGGCGACGGGCCGCGCGGCCGTCCCGGTCGCGGCTGACCGCGCCGCAATGACCTGCGCGTGGGCGCCGCCGTACTGCTCGGCGATCGCCTCCAGATCGGCGGCGGTGAGGCGTGGCGAGTGCTCGAGGATCGGGCCGGCCACCGCGATGACGTCGCGCGCCAAGCGTTTGACGACGGCTAGGGGAGCCGATGGGTAGGCCGCAAGCCGGGTTGCCAGGGCGGCGCGCTCCGAAACGTCGGTCGCCTCGATGAGACGGAGCGCCAATTCGGTGTAGTAGTGCTCTTCTTCGGGCGTGTGCGTTGCCCGCTGCAGGTAGAGATCGGTGAGCATCCGCAGCAAAGTCGCGCGCGCGTCGATCCCGTCCCCGCAACCGAGATCGAGCAGATCCTCAAGACCTGCGAACGCTGCCGGCGGCTTGGTCATGATGACTGCGCCCTTATTGCAACACTTCGACTTTGAAATAACCTAAGAGGGGCCCGTTAGCGGACCGTTAACCTTGCATCTCTCAAATCAATCGCGCAGGAGAGTAGCGGGGATTTCGAAATCAGGGGCGGGGGAATGCAATGGGCATAGTCATCAGTTTTCCGGCGGTGGAGCGCACCGCACGGGGGTTGGGCTCGACCGCGGACAGGTCCGGGTCGGCGAGCGTCGTCATCCTTCCCGTCATCCGGATCGAGCGCTATGTCGAAGAGCCGGCCGGAAGCTGCCAGCCGGCGACGGCCCGGAGTCCGCGCCGCCGCCGCCGCCGCCGGGCGAACCGCGCCTAGCTTGCCTTTTGCCGCCTTCGTCGCGCTCGGAGAGGTTTACTGCGGGCGGCACTGGGCCGCCGCGAGCGCGGCGCGCACCCCCGGCACCCATCCCGCTTCGGCCGCGAGCGCCCTGATCACGATCAGCCCGGTGCTGGTCGGGGAGGTTACGATCAGTCGATCCGCTGCCGTGATGTCCTCGTTCTCCGGCAGGTCCGCGCGCTGCGCCGCCGTCATGAGATCGAGTTCGATCACTTGGCGCCCCGCGGCGCGATCGTTGATGGCGTAATAGGCGATATCGGAGCGCGTGTAGAACGACACCGAAGTGTAGGCCTGGCTGATCGGCACGGAGAACTTCAGCGGTCCGTTGGACAGATCATAGCGGCAGATCGAGACCTCGAATGCTGGGTCCATGAACGGCATGATTGCCTTCTCCGGCGTCGGGGTCGGCACCGGAACGACCGCGTTGACCGGGGCGAAAGCGGACACGCGGGCATAGGCATCCTGGGTTGCCATGCGGGGAAGCACGAGAACCGTCGCAAGGTGGACGATGCCCGCGAGCAGAAGCGCGCCCAAGAGCCACAGCCCCACGCGGATCACGAGCACGCCCTCTTCGTAACCGCCGGCATGGGTGCGTCGCGGCCCGTGCGCGTCGCCATCCCGACCGGCGTGTCGTAGAGCCGCAAAACCAGAAGATATTTGTCCACGCCGCCGGTTGGCAGCCAGTTGCCCGGGCGCGCGCGCGGCCCCACCGTGATGTCGAAGCTGCCATCCGCATTGCGGATGATCTCCTGACTGGTGAAGCCTTGCCGTTGCGCCGTGTTGGCCACGAGGCGGCCCGCCGGATCGTACAGCGTGATCGTCCAGAACCGGGCTTGCGGGGTGACCCCGCTCACGAGCACGTCGCAACGGCCGTCGAGGGGTTGCCCGGCATCGTCGGAGCGCGCGTAGAACGCAACTCCGTCGCCCGATCCGATCGGCAGCTGGCCTGTGCGTGCGACGATTGCGCGCGCATAAGGATCGATTCCCGGCGTGCCGTTCTGGGGCCACCCGGTCCAGGCGCCGATCGTGATGCCTTCATAGGCGGTGCCCCGCGTCAAGGCGAGCCAAGTCCCACCGAGGCCGATCGCCGCCGCCAGCGCCAGTGCCAACACCATTCCGAAAAGCAAACGCACGTTTGGTCCGCTGCGATGGGATGCTCTCAGAGCGACCCGTGTAGCAAAAGGCGCCCGGGCGCTTCAATCGCCGCGGGTCTGCCCGGCCGGCTGCTGCCGGTCGGGGGTGGGCGCGCCCGGCTGCTGGTCGGAGGCGGACGCGAACGTCCCTTGACGTCGCGGCGTCGTCTCGTTCGAGGCCTTGGCCGCGTCGCCGCGGCCGGCGAGAGCCCGCGTGGCGTCATCCATCAGGCGTTCGACGCGCACCAGGGCGTCGGCGCCGCGCTTGGTGAGAACCGACGCCGCCCGGCCGGGGGGCGCGTCGGGTGCGTTATCCTTCTTGCTTTCGGCCGCGACCGCGCGTGCCGAAGCAGGTGTCTGCGGGCCGAGACCCGGGATCGGCTTGAGCTCGATCCCCTGATGCGCATAGGCCATGATCTCGTGCCAAGTCTGGGCGGGGAGCGAGCCTCCGGTCATCTGGTGCATGGTGGTGTAGTCGTCGTTGCCGAACCAGACGCCGCAGACCATGTTGCCGGTGAAGCCTACGAACCACGCGTCGCGGTAGGCGTTGGTGGTGCCGGTCTTGCCCGCGGCCTTGATGCCGTCGAGGATGGCGCGCCTGGCGGTGCCTTCCTCCACCACCTTGTTCATCATCATGTTCATGTCCATGGCCACCTGCGGTGTCAGGACTTGCACCGGCTTCTTGCCGTCGCGGTCCCAACGCCAGATCAGCTCACCGGCGCCGGTACGCACTTCGAGCACCGCGTGCGGGGTCATCGCCTTCCCCAGATTGGGAAACATGGTGTAGCCGCCGGTATGATCGAGCACGGTCACTTCGTCGGCGCCGATCGGCATCGAGGGCGTGTCCGGCAACGGCGTGCGCAGGCCGGCCTTGCGCGCGGTCTCCCTGATCATGGCGCGGCCGATTTTAGGATTGCCTTTGCCGAGCGCAATCGACAGTTTCACCGGGATGACGTTGATGGAACGGGTGATCGCCTGGGTAAGCGTCATCGCGCCGGCATGACCGCCGCCATAATTTTTCGGGCACCAGTTGCCGATGCATACGGGCGAGTCGACGACGACCGATGTCGGCTTGAATCCATTCATCAGCGCAGTGGCGTAGACATAGGGCTTGAACGAGGAGCCAGGCTGTCGCAGCGCATCGGTCGCGCGGTTGAACTGGCTCTCGCTGTAATCGCGGCCGCCGACCATCGCGCGTACCGCGCCGTCGATGTCCATCAACACCGCCGCGCCCTGCTTGGCCTTGTATTCGCGACCGTACTGCCGAAGCGAGTTTTCGAGCGCCTGTTCGGAGTGCTTCTGCAGGTCGACGTCGAGCGCCAGGCGCACCACGAAGACGCGCTCGTGCACCGACTTGGGCAAGGTTTCGACCAGCTTCTTCATCTCGTCGAAGGCCCAGTCGAGATAGTAGTTGGGCGAGCGTTCATCGCGCCGGTCGACTGCCGTAGCGGGATTGCGGCGCGCACCGAAGACTTGGCCCTCGGTCATGAATCCGGCTTCGACCAGGTTGTCGAGCACGACGTTGGCGCGCGCGCGCGCCGCGGGCAGATTGATGTGCGGGGCGAACCGCGACGGCGCCTTGAACAAGCCCGCCAGCATGGCCGCTTCGGCGAGGTTCACATCGCGCGCGGACTTGTTGAAATAATACTGCGCGGCCGCATCGACGCCGAAGGTGCCGCCTCCGAGATAGGCGCGGTCGAGATAGAGCTTGAGAATCTCGTTCTTCGGCAGGCGCACCTCGAGCCACAAGGCCAAGAACGCCTCCTTGACCTTACGCTCGATGGTACGCTCGTTCGTGAGGAACAGGTTCTTCGCCAATTGCTGGCTGATGGAGGAGCCGCCCTGCACGACGCCGCCGGCGCGTGCATTGGTGAGCATCGCGCGGAACAGGCCGGGGAAGTCGATACCGAAATGCTCGTAGAAGCGGCGGTCCTCAGTGGCGAGCGTCGCCTTGATCAGGTGGTCGGGGAACTGGTCGAGCGGGATCGCGTCATTGTGCCGGATGCCGCGCGAGCCGACTTCGTTGCCATAGCGGTCGAGGAACGTCACCGCGAGTTCGGATTTCTTCAGCCAGTCGTCATCGGCGGTTTCCCGGAACGCCGGGATCGCGAGCGCCAGCATCATCAGCGCGCCGCCGGTCCCGATCGTGAGCGCCTCCGACAGCGGTTCCGCGAAATACCAACGCCGCCACCCCGTGACATGGAAGCGGTCCATGAACACGGTGAAGCGCTCATAAAGCTCGCGCGCCCAGGTCTTGGACTGATACACCCCGAAATCGATGCGCGAATCGAGATCGAGCAGGAAACGGCGCAGCCGTATGAGCCAGCTGTCCGGACCATTGGAAAAGAGGTGGCGCAAGGTTGCCTCGAGACCACGATTCGACGTCGGCACGGAGGGAGCGCCCAGCCGTCGCCAACGTTTCTATGCCGATGTTCTAGCCGATCCAAGGGTTCCAAACTATGGCGGGAATCGTCACAAGATGAATGGCTGCGGTCGGGATTGCGGCGATGATCCGGCCGGCCGGGCGGGCGCCGGACGCCGCCCTCCGCCGCGTTGCACGAGGCGCTCATAATGGCTCGCGATGACGCCCCGTTTTGGCGTACTAAGTCTTTGTCGGAAATGACGAATTCTGAATGGGAGAGCCTTTGCGACGGGTGCGGGCGCTGCTGCCTCGTCAAGCTCGAAGACGCCGACAATTCCGCTCGCACCTATTTTACCGACGTCGGCTGCCGGCTGCTCGACGGCGATACCTGCCGCTGCCGCGACTACCCCAACCGGACCGCGAAGGTGAAGGATTGCGTGCGGCTAACTCCCAGAAACATCAATCGAATCGTCTGGTTGCCTCCGACCTGCGCCTATCGCCTCCTGGCCGACGGCCACGACCTCTATTGGTGGCATCCACTCGTTTCCGGTGATCCTGAGACCGTGCATCAGGCCGGCATCTCGGTGCGCGGGCGCGTGGGAGCGAGCGAAGACGAGGTCAAGGACGACGAACTCGAAGACCGCATCGTGAACTGGCCGCTGCGCCTGCCGAAGGCGGCGCGCAATCGGCCGAAGTCGTGATCGGCGCGCGTCGGGGCGGGCGCAAATTGTTGAGCGCCCGCGGCCCCGGCGGCACGGCTCTCGGCGAGCGCCCGGACGTGCGGTCGTTGCAGGGGGCGCCGCGCCATCGAGTCGCGCCGCCGCTGCGGCATGGGGCCATCCGCCGCATAGCCCCTGCGCGAGGCGCGAGCTTGCCCTTGCTTGCGTTCCTCGCCTAGATGCCCCGCGCTCGCCGCCCCGGGCCGGCGCGAGACAGCGACATGCGCGATCCGCTCATCCCTCCACCGGATTATATCGATCACGCCGCCGCACGCCGCATCGTCGTGGGCGTGCTCCTCACCATGCTGCTCGCGGCGCTCGACCAAGTGATGGTTGCGACTGCGCTGCCGACCATCGCCGCCGACCTCGGCGACATCGACAACATGTCGTGGGTCGTCACCGCCAATCTGTTGTGCGCCACGGCGGCGACGCCGCTCTACGGCAAGCTCTCCGACATTCACGGCCGCCGCACTATGCTGCTGATCGCCATCGGCATCTACGCGGCGGGCTCGCTGGCCTGCGCGCTGGCGCCATCCATGCTGGCGCTCATTTTCTCCCGCGCGCTGCAGGGGCTCGGTGGCGGCGGCCTGATGCCGCTGGTACAGACCATCATCGGCGACGTCGCCTCCCCGCGCGACCGCCCGCGCTACCAGGCCTACACGTCGTCGACCTTCATCGTGTCGACCGTCGGCGGCCCGATCGTTGGCGGCTTCATCGCCGAGCACCTGCATTGGTCGTGGATTTTCTGGCTCAATCTGCCCCTCTGCGCTATCGCCTACCTGTTGACCCATAACTTGCTGCAACGCCTGCCGCGGCACGAGCGTCCCCACCAGCTCGACCTCATCGGGGCCGGACTGATGGTAGGGGCGGCCGTGGCGCTGATGCTGGCGTTGACCTGGGGCGGGCGAATCTATGCATGGGCGTCGCCGCAGATTCTTGCGCTCTTCGGCGCCTCGGCGACGCTGTGGGCGCTGTTCGGCCTGCGCGTGATGACGGCGAGGGAGCCGTTCATTCCGCTCTCCGTGCTGCGGGACGGGGCCATGCGGGTGGGCACTGCGGCCGCTTTCTTCGCGATCGGCACCGTCATTGCGCTGACGATCGTCCTGCCCCTCTATGCGCAGCTTGCGCTCGGCCTCTCCGTAAGCGAATCGGGCTGGACCATCATCGCGCTGCAGGGCGCCGCCACGATCACCTCGATCGTTGGCGGCCGATTGCTCGTCCGCTTCACCCACTACAAGCGCGTGCCGGTCGTCGGCCTCCTGCTGTCGATCGCGGCGCTCGTGCCGCTGGCGCTTGCGCCGGTCGGATTGTCGCCGGCGGCGGCGCTGGGCCTGATCGCGCTCGTAGGCCTGGGATTGGGCGCAACGTTCCCGTTCACCATCGTGGTCGTGCAGAACGCAGTGGCGCTGCATCAGCTGGGTGTTGCGACCGGGACGATGAATTTCTTTCGCGCCCTGGGCTCGACCTTTATCGTGACCGGCTTCGGCGCCATCGTGCTCGCGGGCGCGCCGGTGCGGCGCGGGCTGTCGGCGGGCGCTGTGCTGGCGGGCGCGGATGCGGCCGAAGCCTTCCGCTGGGTCTTCGCCGCCGCCATTCTTTGTCTCGCGATCGCGCTGGCCTCGATCCTCGCGCTCAAGGAACGTCCGCTGCGCGGCCCGTCGCATCGGCCGGCGGGGGCCGAGTGAGCGCGCATGCGGGCGTCATACCTGCCCTGTGTGCGACCCCATTGTTTTCACTGCGGGTCGTGATGATATCAGTCGCGCCGGTCATAGGGAAATGATTGGTCCATCGACCAGATTTTGATCGGAATGCCGTCTTCCAGTCGCCAGCCGAACAAACCCGCCGAAAGCGACCCGCATGCGCCGCTGAGCCGCGCGCAGGTGCGCAAAATCTTCTACGGCCTGATGCTGGGGATGTTCCTCTCGGCGCTCAACCAGACCATCGTCGCCACCGCCTTGCCCACCATCGGCCGCGACTTCGGCGATTTCGAGAACCTGTCCTGGGTCATCATCGCCTACCTGCTGTCGTCGACCGTGGTGTCGCCGCTCTACGGCAAGCTCTCCGATATCCACGGCCGGCGCGCCATGATGCTCGTGGCGCTCGGCCTGTTCCTGGCGGGTTCCGCCGTGTCCGCCGCAGCGCCCAGCATGGCAATGCTGATCGCCGGACGCACGCTGCAAGGCATCGGCGGCGGCGGCATCGTACCGCTCACCCAGACGACGATCGCGGACATGATCACGCCGCGCGAGCGCGGCCGCTATCAGGCGTATATGGGCACCTCGTGGATCACCGCCGGCGTGGCGGGTCCCGCGCTCGGCGGGATCATCGCCCAGCACCTGCATTGGTCTGTCATCTTCTGGCTCAATTTGCCCTTCGGGCTGGTCGCAGTGCTGCTCACGCATCATGCAATGAAACGCTTGCCGCGCCACGAGCGGCCGCACCAGCTCGACATTGTCGGCGCGGCGTTGATGATCGCCGCGGCGACCGTCTTCCTCATCGCGCTCACCTCGGGCGGCACGCGTGTGCCGTGGATGTCCCCGACGATCCTGGTTCTCATGGCGGTTTCGCTGGCGCTGGGCCTCGGCTTCGTGTGGTGGCTCAAACGGGCGCCGGAGCCGTTCTTACCGCTTACCGTGCTGCGAAATCCGGTGATGCGTTCCGGCACCGCTGCAACCTCCTGGATGATGGGCGCGGTGCTCGGGCTCACCGTCTATATGCCGCTTTATTTCCAGGTCGTGCACAGGTTGTCCGCGACCGATGCCGGGCTGGCGCTGATCCCGATCGTGCTGATGACGACGCCGGGATCGATGCTGTCCGGCCGCTCGATGATGTATCTACGCCGCTACAAGGTGTCGGCGATCGCAGGCGCGATCATGGCGATCGCGAGCGTGACTGCGCTCGTGGCTTGGCCCGCAATGCCGCTTTCTGCCGTGGTCATCGCGCTCACGTTAATCGGCTTCGGTGCCGGAACCGTCTATCCGGTCGCAACCGTCTCGATCCAAAACGCGGTCCCGGTGTACCAGGTCGGCACCGCCACTGGCGCCATGAATTTCTTCCGTGCTCTCGCGAGCACGCTCGCGGTCGCCATCATGGGAGCGATCCTGCTGGCGGGTCTCGGCGCGACGCCCCAGCGCGGCACCAGCGTCGAGCTGCTGGTCCAAACCGCCGGCGCCGCGGGCATCGACCTCACGGCGATGTTCCGCTGGGTTTTCGTGGCGGCGGATGCCTTTCTCGTCGCCTCGCTCGCCGCCGTGCTGGGGATGGAGCAGCGCCCGCTGCGGGGGCCCGCGACCGCCGCCGCGCCCGTATCACCGGAGCCGCCGCCGGTGCCGGCGGAATAGCGCCGGCCGCTCGTCATCCGGCCGGTCGTCCTAGAGCCGCATGTCGCAGATCGGTGTCGGCGCCCGGGCGCCGCGATTGCCCTGCGCGCGCCGCGGCGACATCATCGTGGCGCGCGAATCGAATGGAACTCCGGTGAGGAAGCTCTCCTTCTGCCGCTTCTGCGTGGTCGAGATGGCGCGGATCGCATTGGCCGACGGCACCGCGGCACTCGTCTGCCTCGATTGCGACGCGATCGGACTCGAGCACGAAATCGCGGGCGGCGGTCCCATGTCGCCGGCCGGGCTCGCCGCGGTAGCGAAGGCGGGAAAGACCCGACGTCCGCGATTGCGACCGCGAAGGGGAGGAGCCGCCCATGGTCGATGAGCTCACCGCCGATCAAGTCCGCGCGCTGCTGAAGCTCGAGCCGAACGCCACCTGCGGTTTCGTGCGCACGACCTATCTGAGCACGCAGTCGATCGCGGCTGGCGGCTTGCCGGCGCCGTTCGCCGACGGACGGCCGATGGGATCGGCGCTGTTCTTCATGGTGACGCCGAGCGCGCCCGTGCGGTTGCACCGCATCCGCAACGACCAACTGTACCACTATTATCTCGGCGATGCGCTCGAGCTCCTGTTGCTGCGGGACGACGGCACGACCGCACGCATCATTGTCGGCCCGAACCTGCGCGACGGCGAGCACGTGCAGCTCCTGATCCCGGGCAATACCTTCCACACCGCGCGGCTGCTCGGCCGCGGTCGCTGGTTTCTGGGGGCGAGCACGGAATGGCCGGGGGTTGCGCCGGCCGACGTGGAGATCGGGGATGTCGACGTGCTGGCCGCGAGGTACCCCGAGGTTGCCGCCGATCTGCGCGCCATCGCGGACTCGGTTCGGCCGAATTGAGATTCAACGCGGTAACGGCGAGCCCATTTTCCCGGCTTGCTCCGTGATCCATGCTTGGTAGCGGACAAGCGGTGTGACGCCGGTGAGGCCGCCGCAGCCGTCGCTCAAAGCGGGGCCGGTCGACCAGCTCACGACGCCGATCACCGCGAGCGTGCCGCCGATATCGCGATAGACCGGCGCTCCGGAATCGCCGGTGCAGGCGCCGAGCCCGGCGCGTTCGCCGTTGGTCAGGGGGTCGGCGAGCCTGATCTGCAGCGTGCCCGGCCGGCCCGTGGCCGCCAGCGTTGCCGCGCGCAGCGTACCGCCGCTCTTGCCGTCGCCGCGAACGGCAACGCCGTAGCCGGCGACGACGAAGCGGTCGCCCGCGGCGACGGAACCGCCGCCCGCTGGCGCGAGCGGTGCGGGGAGGATCTTCAGCGGCGCGGCGAGCTTGAGCAGCGCGACGTCCGCCGTCACGCGATGGTGCAGCACCGCATTCACGTCGAATTCTGGATGTCGGGCGATGCGGACGATATCCTTGAGCGTCGGCTGCCGCCCGGCGTCGAATTCGACCAGCTTGTAATCGGCGCCCGGCAACGCGCAATGGGCGGCGGTGAGCACGAGATCGCGCGCGAGCGCGACGCCCGAGCAGAAGGTGCCGCGCGAGCCGGTCAGCATGACGACAGCCCGGACCGCGCCCTCGCCCGCGGGGGAGCGCGGCGGTGGCTGCGCGCCGCCGACCATGGCCGCGGCGGGGAGCAGGGACACGAACGCACAGGTGAGAGCGGCCGCGACGCGGATCATGGCTCCAGCGGCGATCCCAATTTTGCCGCCGTATCGAGAAGCCAGTAGCGATAGCGTGCCAGCGGAATGACGCCGCTCACAAAGCCGCAGACGGGTTCGCCCCCGGGCCGCGCCGACCAACTGACGATCCCGACAAGGGCGCCGTCGCGCTCATCGAGCACCGGTCCGCCGGAGTCGCCGTTGCAGACGCCGAGGCCGGGGGCTTCGCCGAGCTTGCGCGGATCGACCAGACTCAGCTGCTGCGAGCTCGGCCGGTCGGTCGCGACCAGCGTCACCGCACGCAATTTGCCCGCGGTCCTGCGGTCGCCCTGCACCGCGACGCCGAAGCCCGCGACGATGAAGCGGTCGCCGACCGAAGGCGGCACGCGCCGCTCGCTCAAGGCCGCCGGCACGAGATTTCGCAGCGGAGGCGAGGCAAGCTTGACCAGAGCCAAGTCCGGGGCATCGGCCCGCGGAGAGAATTGCGGATGCGCTGCAACACTCGCAATGTCCTTCACCGCGAGATTCCGGCCTTCGAGCACGAGCAGCCGATATTTGCCCTTGCCCAACACGCAATGCGCGGCCGTGAGCACCAGATCGGGTGCGATCACGACGCCGGTGCACAAGCTTTGGCCGCCTACGATCAGAACGACCTGGCGCGCGAGCGTCTGATCGGCCGGCGGCGCGCCCCCCACCATGGCAGAGGTGGGCGCGGCTGAGAGTACGAGCCACGCGAGCGCAGCGCGCGCGCGCGACGCTCCGCGCGCGCTCAACATTGAAACTGCAAAAGACGGCGGCGGCAGGCTGGGCGCGCTTGCGATCGGTCGAGGCCACATCCCGGCGTCACTGCCCCGTCGTGCGGTCCGCGTGGTGTCAGCGGCTCAGGGCCGCGGGGCCTGGCGGGTGTCCCGCTCTTTCTTTTGAAAGAAGGTTTGCTCGATCTCGTTGTAGATGCGGACGAGCCATGCCTCGGCGCGAGCGGCGCGCTCGCGAAAGTGCGCGGCCTCCGCCTCGACTTCGCGCAATCGCTCCTCGGACGCCCGCAATTGGAACGAGAGCTTGTGCGCCAAGTCCATGGCGCGTGCGCAGTCCTCCTTCGCCATGTCCGCCGCCTTCTGCAGCAGCGCGACAATCATGCGGCCCAACTCGTCGGCTACAACTTCAGGCTGCGCTTTGGATGTCGGTGCGAACGGGACAATGGTACCTGCTTTGTCGGGCGCATACGCACTCATCGTTACTCACTCCCCATTCCAGTCTCATGACCGGCGAGGAACTCTAGCACAGCTGGCGGCGGGGGCCCGCGAAAAATTTGGGGCGGGCGCCGCCCGCATTTCGCCTGATCGGTTGATGTGACAGTGGAGCGACGCCCAAAGCAGGCTGGTCGGATCGACCGGGGGCTGTCGGATCGTATGTACCGACCGCCTACGATCCCGTGGCGAGAAGCATGCCGGCCGAATGAGGAATTTCGACGTCGATGGCAAGCGTGGAGACGCTCGCGCCGCGGTCCATCCGCACCTGCACGTTCTCACGCTCGACGGCCACGTGCTTGGTGATCGCAGCCAGGATCTCCTCGCGCAGAAGCGCGATCAGATCGGATTGCCCGCGCGTTGCCCGCTCGTAGGACAAGAGGATCTGAAGCCGTTCCCTCGCGACCGGGGCTGAACCCCGGCGCCGGAACAGGTTGAGCAAGATCATGCCGCCCTCCGTCCGAACAGCTTGTCGAGCAGGCGCTTGCGGTCGCTGGGGACCGACATCGGCACGTCGTCACCCTTGAGCCTGCGGGCGGCGTCGAGATAGGCGCGCGCCGGGGCACTTGCCGCGTTGCTGAGCGTGACCGGCGAGCCGACATTGGACGCGCGCAGCACCTCCTCACTTTCCGGAATGATGCCGAGCAGCGGCGTGGAGAGGATTTCAAGCACGTCCTCGATGGTGAGCATCTCGCCGCGCGCCGCGCGTTGGGCGTCGTAGCGGGTGATGAGGATGTGCTTCTCCACGCGTTGACCCTTCTCGGCCTTTTCCGTCTTGGAATCGAGCAGCCCGATGATGCGGTCGGAGTCGCGCACCGACGAGACTTCCGGGTTGGTCACGATGACCGCGGCGTCGGCGAAGCGCATCGCGAGCGTCGCCCCCCGCTCGATGCCGGCCGGGCTGTCGCAGATCACCCAGTCGAACTTGCCGCGCAACTCCTGGATCACGTCGGCCACGCCCTGCTCGGTGAGAGCATCCTTGTCGCGGGTTTGTGAGGCCGGCAGCAGCCACAGCGTCTCGAGCCGTTTGTCGCGGATGAGCGCTTGCGGAAGCTTGGCGACCCCTTGCACCACGTTGATGAGGTCGAAGACGACGCGGCGCTCGGCCCCCATCACCAGGTCGAGATTGCGCAGGCCGACGTCGAAATCGACCACCGCGACCTTCTGTCCGGCTTGCGCCAGTGCGGCGCCGAGCGCGGCGGTGGACGTCGTCTTGCCCACGCCGCCTTTACCGGACGTGACCACGAGGACCTTGGCCATATCTGCTGTCTCCTGCATGTTTCAATCCAAGGCTGCTATCGAGAGGACGCTGTCGCGGAGCCAACACTGTGCGGGCCGGTTGCGGAGGCTTGCGTCCATCTCCTCGGCCGTCCGGTAGTAACCGTCGATCGAAACCAGCTCGGCTTCGTTCTTGCTGCAGAAGATCCGCGCACGCGTGTTGCCCATCGACCCCGCCATGGCCCGGCCGCGCAACGCGCCGTAGACGTGAATCGATCCGCCGGCGACCACCTCCGCCCCGGAAGAAACCGAACCGAGCACGGTGACATCGCCATACGGGAAGATGATGGACTGACCGGAACGGATCGGGCTCTCGATCAGGAGAGAGCTGGGCTCCTGCCGTTGCCGCGGCTCGGCCATCGGAGCGGCGGCGGGATGGTCGCCGGGAGACGGTGCGGCCGCTTCGCTCCCGGCCGCCGGGCGCCCGCCCTTGAGGAGGGGAGGCAGCGAGGGGTCGAGTTGATCCGGGTGGGCACCCTCGAGGCCCATGATCCTGATCCCCCGCTCGCCCAATGCCGCGATCAGCTGGCCAATGCCGGCCCGGCTGAGCGCAACGGCAGCGAGATCGAGGATGATGGGCCTGCCGACGAAAAAGTCGGGCGAGTTCCGCGTCCATTTGTCCAGCTCCGCCACCCAACTCGCAATGGGCGGCGCCGGCGAGAGCACGAATGCCATGAACGAGCGGCCACGGAACCGCATTGCCGGAGCTCGAACAGCGGTCGCGCTTGTCACTACGGAACCTCGAGCAAACTTCGATGTCGCGGACGGATTAGCCGCGATTAGCGCGCACCGTGGTTAATGCACGGTTAACGGTGCGGATTTATCGGTGCGGCCGGCTTGCAATCATGCGCGGCCGATCCCCGCGCGACTCGGCTGCCCGGCTCGAAAGGAGCTGCGGCGATGCCGCGGTGACGCAATCTGGAGGCCGCGGGGGCGATCCCTCAGAACAGCCGCCAGAACGCCAGCACCATCAGCCCGTAAATGACCAGCACCACCGTCGTTCCGGCGATGTCGATCCATCGTCGGCTCGTGGGCGCCGGTTGCAGCCACCAGGAGAAACCGACGCTCGCCCATGGCACCAGATAGGTCAGCAGCAGGACGCTGATGACGTTGCCGACGAACAGCGCGATCGCGAAGGGCAGGCCGGCACGACCGGTCAGCAACGGCGTCTGCACGAGGTATCCGAACAGGAACACCACCGGATACAGCATCAGCAGAACGAGCATGTTCATCTTCCAGACCGGTGGAGCGGGCGCTCCGGCGGTCAGGGCGGGGAACCATTGATCGAAGCCGCTGCGCACGATGCGAGCATGGAATTCCTCGGTGAACGGAACGGCCTCCTGCAGGAGCTTGTGGCGCTCGGGCGAGTCGAGCCAAGCCTGCAAATTCGCCTCCGTGTCGAAGCGCAGGATGGCGAGCCAATTCTCCTGCACGCCCGGGACCGGCGACTCGAAGCGATAACCCTGGAAGCCGGGCGCCTTCGACTGTGCGGCGGCAATGCGCTGCTCCCAAGCGCGATACGCGCTCTCCTGGCCCGGCTTGATGCGCGTCGAGATCACCGCCGAAACCGGCGACGGCAGCACGCCGGCGCCGCCGTCGTGCACGACGTTGATGTCGTCGCGGCCCACCAGCATGGGCGCCGCGCCTTCTATGCGTTGGACTCTCTGCTCGGAATTGAGCCAGGCGAGCGCCGCGTCGGTGCTGGTAAAGCGCTGCAGGATGACCCAGTCGACCTGCGCCGGAGGGCTCGGCGGCATCACCGTCTGCGCGATGAAGCCGGGAAAGCCGGCGACAACCCTGCTGGTCTGCTCCTGCCATCGGGCGAAGGCTTCCGCCGTCTCCGGCCGCACGCGGGTCTGCGTGACGATGGTGACGGTGCCCGCGGTCGCGGGTGATGACGTTCCCGCCGTCGCTTGTTGCGTGTCGCTCACGGCTGGGCGGAAAGCTTGCTGAAGATGCGGTCCGGCGTGAACGGCAGATGCGGAAAGCGCACGCCGGTCGCATCCGCCAGCGCGTTGGCGATGGCGGGGGCGACGGGATTGATGGCGCACTCGCCCTGCGCCTTCGCTCCCAGCGGCCCGATCGAGTCATACGTATCGGCGAAAAACACCTCGGTGCGCGGGACGTCGGCGAAGGCGGGGATGCGATAGTTGCGCAGCGACGGATTCACCATCGTGCCGCCGTCGTAGACCATGTTTTCGGTGAGCGCCCAGCCGAAGCCCATGGCGATCGAACCTTCGATCTGGCCGCGGCACTGTAGGGGGTTGATGAGACGGCCGATGTCGGCGGCGTGCACGCTGTGCAGGATGCGGATCTCGCCGGTGATCCTGTGCACGGCGAGTCGGATGCCTTGAACATTGAAGGCGACCGTGCGCGGAGACAGATAGGCCTTGCGCTTGGCCTCGAAGCGGTGGCCGACCTTGGTGCCGGCAATGTGGAGGTCGGCCAGCGCGATCTGCTGGTTGCCGCAGACCACGACCGCGTCATCAAGACGGCAGTCGGCGACGGCCACGCCGGTATGGCGGCTGGCAAAGTCGAGAATGTTGTCGCGCAAGGCATTGGCCGTGAGGTTCACCGCCTGGCCGGCGACGACGGTCCCGGTGCTCGCGAAGGTACCGGTGTCGTAGGGCGTCAGGTCGGTGTCGGCGTTGACGATGGCGACGCTGTCCGCCCGCGCGCCGAGGACCGAGGCGGCGATCTGCCGGTGCGAGGTGATCGACCCGTTGCCCATCTCGGTCGATCCTACGGCAAGGTGATAGCTGCCGTCGGGCAGAAGCGTCATCAGCGCTCCCGAGCGATGCTCGGTCGGCGGACCGCAATCCAGCATTGCGAGCGCAATGCCGGTGCCCTCCGCCCACTCGTCCCCCGCGGGCTTGCGCGCGCCGCCGCCGGAAGCCAAGGCTTTCTCGACGAGGTCGAGGCATTGGTCGAGCCCGTAGCTCCCGAAGCCGACATCGGAAGGGTCCTTCCACACCGACTCGATCCAGTCGTTGGGCCGTACCATGTTCTTGCGACGGATCTCGAACGGATCCATTCCGAGCAGCCGCGCCAGCTCGTCGATCGCGCACTCGATCGCGTACGTCGTCTGCGACGAGCCATAGCCGCGAAAACCGCCGCCCGGGACCATGTTGGTGTAGACGGCGTATCCGACCGCCTTCTTGTTGGCGCATCGGTAGGCGGTGAGCGGGCTGCCCAGCGAGGCCGCGAGCGTCTCGCTGGCGTGGCCGCCATATCCGCCGGTATTGGACACGACATGAATGTCGATCGCGGTCAGCGTCCCGTCGCGTTTGGCGCCGAGCTTCACCCGCGTCGTCATCTGATGGCGCGTGGTCGCGCCGATGAACTGCTCCTCGCGGGTGAACTCCCACTTGACCGGTCGGCCGGTTTTGAGCGTAGCGAGCAGGCAGAGATCCTCGGAGATCATCTCCTGCTTGCCGCCGAACCCGCCGCCGACGCGTTCGGTGAAGATGTGCAGGTCGCGGGCGCGCAGGCCGAAGATGTGGCAGAGTTTCTGCTGGACGATGAACGGTGCCTGCGAGCTGGTGCGGATATGCAGTCGTCCATCGTCGCCGCGCCAGGCAATCGATCCGTGCGTTTCGAGATGGACGTGCTGAACGCGCGAGGTGGAATAGGTCATTTCGTGCACGGCGTCGGCGGCCTTGAAGCCGTCCGCCACACTGCCGACCTCGCCGTGGATGTCGACAAAGATGTTGCCCTTCTCGGCCGCACCCTTGTCGTGCAGGATCGGCGCATCGGGCTCCATTGCCGCGACCGGATCGAACACCGCAGGCAAGATCTCGTAGGTGACGTCGAGCAGCCGGCAGGCCTGTTCCGCCGCGGTTTCGGTCTCGGCGACGACCGCGGCGATGCGCTGGCCGACGAAACGCGCCACATTGTCGAGAACATAGCTGTCGTCCGGGTCGACCAGATGGTCCTCGTGGAGAGCGGTGCTGTAGAGCCGACGCGGCACGTCCTCCCAAGTGAAGACCTTGACCACCCCCGGCACGGCCATTGCCCTGTCGCGCCCGATGGCGAGGATGCGGGCGTGCGCGTGCGGCGAGCGCAGCACCTTGAGGTGCAGGCCCCCCTCCACGGCCACGTCCATGGTGTAGCGTGCCCGGCCGGTGACGATGCCTTCGGCGAACGGATTGGGTACGCTGGTGCCGCAGGCCTGTCCGGCGACGTCGTCCTCGATTTCAGTTACGCCGGCCAATGCATCGCCGATCGATCGGTAACCGGTGCACCGGCACAGGTTGCCCTTGAGGGCACGCGGAAGGTCCGACCGCTGCTTGTCATCGAGGGCCGCCACCGTCATGATCATTCCGGCCGCGCAATAGCCGCATTGGAACGCCTGCGCGTCGAGGAACGCTTGCTGCACCGGATGCAGCGCACCGTCTTGCGCCAGTCCTTCGATGGTGGTCACGGCCCGTCCAGCGGCGCGGAAGGCTGGCATCAGGCAGGAATGGATGGGCGTGCCGTCAAGCCATACGGTGCAGGCGCCGCAATCGCCGGCGTCGCAGCCTTTCTTGACGCCGAAGGCGCCGCAATCGCGCAGAAAGGTCCGCAGGCACTGTCCGGGTTGCGGCTCCGCCGAAAACAGCTTGCCATTGACGTTGTAGGTCATGCGGCCACCGGGCGCGCCGACGCCGCGCGCATCTGCGACATCGCCCGTCATGCGCCCGCTCCCGGTTGCGCCAGCTCGGCGCGGATCTGCTCGCAGAAATAGTAGGTGAGGTGGTGCTTATAGGCCGCCGAGCCGTGCACGTCGTCGAAATAGCCATCGGCCGGGATGCGCTCGTCGATCATGCGTCGCAGCTCCGTCGCCGACAGCGCGTGCTCGAATCGAAGCTGTAGCGGCCGCGGCGTCGCCGCGGTGATCGTGATCAGCAGCTCGTCGGACCGCTTGCCCTGCGTTCCGATGATGAGCGCCGCGGACCGTCCGAGCTTGGTGAGCGAGGCGCGGCGAACCGCGAACCGCTTCGACAGTGACGACGCGGGCAGGTGGATGCTGCGCAGCAATTCTCCCGGCGCGAGGATATTGCTGTGGTTGCCGGTGACGAAGTCGATCGCGCGGACCTGGCGCGGCGGCGCATTGCGCGGCCACAAAGTGTAGGTGGCGTCGAGCGCCACGGTGAGCGAGATCATCGGACCCGCCGGCAGCGACATGCAGATGTTGCCGCCGACCGTGGCCGCGTTCCAGATCTTGAACGAGGCGAGGAATGCGTTGCAGCACTCGCGCAGCAGCGGCGTCGCCCGCCATTCCGGCGGGCCGGCGAACCGGTAGAGCTCGACGATGCGGCACGTGGCCGCGATGTCGAGTCCGGCGGGGGACTGCTCCAGCGCCGGCCAAGCGAGGTGATCGAGGTCGATCAACGTATCGGTGGCGACCTGCGGCTCCGAAAACAGCCAAGTCCCTCCCGCCAACCAGGCATATCCGTCGCGCCACTGCGTGATCAGGTCCGCCGATGTTGGGCGCTTCACCTCGGTGATCGTATTGAGGTTCATGCCGCGCTCCTGCGAGTGCGAGTTCGAGATTGGCCGGCAGTCGCCGCCGCGCGGCCGCTTGAGCGCGGCCGTCCAGCGCCATCAGTGAAGGTCGGCCAAGGACGTGGGCCCGGGCCCGGGTGTGATCAGCGTCGGCCACTGCTGGGAGCCGAACGGCACGGCCGGCGGCAAAAACGGCTTCATCCCGCGCTTCTCGGCTTCGGCGATGATCGCGGCGCGGGCATCGCCGCCCATGAGTTCGTAGTCCATCAAGTAGTAGTTGCCGAAGAACAGTGCGCCGACGGAGCGGTCTGCGATGATGCGAGTGAGCGACGTCAGCATGTCATCCGGCGTCGTCGTGAACGAGATCGTTTCGATCAGCATCAGCCGGTGGTTGATCGCCTCCGGTCCGAAATACTGTGCCAGCACGCTAAACAAGATGTTGTTCTGGCGCGCCACGTAGATGGTGTTGCTGGCGGCGTAGGCCTTCTCCCAATCGCTGCCGAGCATGCTCTTCCAGTCGCCGATCACGGTCATCCAGTGCTCGACCTGGGTCTGGGCCGCCCACGCGATGTTATGCTTGAGCAAAGGACCCTGCTTCTTGGCGAACGCTTCGAGGGCGGCGAGGGAGATGATGCCCTTCGCCAGACAATCGTCCATGAAGGCGATATTGTTCTGCAGGACGGCGCGATTGTTGTCCCGCCACTCCAACCGCATCAAGGTCGCGTCGAGGCCGTCGAGCGCGGCCTGCATCCGGCTGCGATAGGCGAGCATGGGGCCGCGCCAGGATTGGTTGGCTGCATTGTCCACATACGGACCCACGATCTCGGTGAGCGCCATCGTGCTGTGGCCGATCGATTTCAGCAGCTGATACCCGATCGGCACCGACGGCGCCTCGAGCGGTGCCTGGCCGGGGCGATAGAGGATGAAGCGGCCGCCCGCACCGGAGAACAGACCCAGGATCACGGGATGCTTGCTCAGGATGTTGGCTTTAAAGACCTCGGCCGCGTCGTCATAGAGTTCGAACATGGCCGAGTTGAGCGCCAGCACGTTCTTGGTCGCGGTCTCGGCTGGGCTCGAAGTGGGGTTGCCGGCAATCGGCGCCATGTACGCCGGGAGCTGTTGCGCGCTGCCCGGAGTGCCGACGAGCGCAAGAGCGACGGAAGCCGCCGCGGCGGCGAAGGGTTTCAACCAATCGGTTCGCATGACTCTCCTTTCAGCACGAGCGGCACGCCCCGCTCGTGAACGCACGATCATGAGGCGGAGCGGACCGGCTCGCGCAGATGCGCACCTCCGTCAGCAGAGTTGGAGGAGCAGGTGTGTTTGGCGATCGGCTGACGAAGTCGTCCAATCCGACCGATAGGGCAACCCTCCCGCGACCATCTCGTGGGTCGCATGCACAATCCGCCCCCGGCCCACCAGACGGTGAGGAAGATCAGACTCTATGAGTTCCAATGTAGATCAAAAAACCTCGGGAAGCGCTAGGCCTCATGTCTCGGCCGCGCGTCTGCGATCCGGTGTCGCATGCGACCCGCCGTTCCTCGGCCGCTTCGGGCCGAGGCGTGCCCCGGGCCGACACGCCATATGTGAACGAGGAGACCTTAGGCCTCGACGCCCGAGAACAGGTCTTTGCGGATCACGGCGTGCACGCCCCAATTTCCGTCTACTACCAGCGTAATGCCGAAGTCGACCGCGATGGTCATCAGCGAGACGGCTTCGCTAAGCTTCTTGGTGGTCATCAGAAAGTGGCGCATCTTGCGGAAGGCGTCGCGCAGCGCGAGGTCCACCGACGATTTCTTGTAGATGTCTGATTGGGCCTCCGCGCCGAGCTCGGCCAGGTAATTGGCGTAGCGCCATCCCGATCACCCCGAAATGCGGTTCTCCTTGACGGTCGCGTGGTCGACGGGAACGCCGGGATAGTCGATGGTCTTGTGCACGACGCCGGACGGATCGGTCTGCGGCGTCCAGCGGGGCTGGGTCGGCAGATCAGAGCTTGATACGCAGGAGGTGGGCGAGCTCCCCGACGATGCCGCGGCGGAACAGGAGGACGCAAACCACGAAAATCGCACCCTGCACGACGAACACCCATTGGCCGATTGTGGTGAGATAGTTCTCCAGCGTCACCATGAAGAACGCCCCCGCGACCGGCCCGAAGAGGGTGCCAAGACCGCCGACCAGCGTCATCAGGATCACCTCGCCCGACATCGGCCAGTCCACGTCGGTCAAGGAAGCGAGTTGGAACACCAGCGCCTTGGTCGCGCCCGCCACCCCGGCGAACGTCGCCGACAGCACGAAAGCGAGGAGCTTGTAGCGGTCGGTCTTGTAGCCGAGCGAGATCGCGCGCGGCTCGTTTTCCCGAATCGCCTTGAGGACTTCGCCGAAGGGCGAGTTGATGATGCGATAGATCAGCAGAAAGCAGCCGAGAAAGATCACCAGGACGGTGACGTACATGTTGGTCTGGTCGGCGAGGTCGACCAAGCCGAACAGCGTTCCGCGCGGCACCGCCTGAATGCCGTCCTCGCCGTGGGTGAACGGCGCCTGGATGGCGAAGAAATACATCATCTGCGCCAAGGCGAGCGTGATCATCGCGAAGTAGATGCCCTGCCGACGAATGGCGAGCGCGCCGACGATCAGGCCGAGCCCGGCGGCGGTCGCGGCTCCCGACGCGATGGCGAGCTCCGGCGGCA
Source organism: uncultured Alphaproteobacteria bacterium (assembly GCA_963758945.1). Taxonomy (GTDB): domain Bacteria; phylum Pseudomonadota; class Alphaproteobacteria; order Rhizobiales; family Xanthobacteraceae; genus VAZQ01. Next base: position 182,511 of record CAVWXY010000012.1, read on the forward strand.
GCCCCCAGACCTTGGCCGCATGCGCGCAGGCATAGCTCGCCCAGCCGAAGAACAGGGCATGGCCGAACGACAGCAACCCGACATAGCCGATCAACAGATTGAAGGCGCAAGCGAACAGCGCAAAGCACAGGGCCTTCATCAGGAACACCGGATAGGCGACCGCCGGCAGGGCGACGAGGGCGGCCATCATGACGGCGAATGCGATCACCTCGCTGCGCGAGCGCAAGTCGCGGGTCGCGCTCGGTTCTACGCGCTGCACGTCACGCGCCCCGGCCGAACAGGCCGGCGGGCCTGATCAGCAGCACGATGGCCATGATGATGAAGATCACCGTGTTGGAGGCCTCGGGAAAAAACACCTTGGTGAGGCCCTCGATGATGCCCAATCCGAAGCCGGTCACGATCGCGCCCATGATCGAGCCCATGCCGCCGATCACCACCACGGCGAACACCACGATGATGAGGTTGGCGCCCATCTGCGGGCTCACGTTGTAGATCGGCGCCGCCATCACGCCCGCGAGCGCCGCGAGCGCGACCCCGAAACCATAGGTGAGCGTGATCATGCGCGGCACGTTGATGCCGAAGGCGCGCACCAGCGTCGGGTTCTCGGTTGCCGCGCGCAGATAGGCGCCGAGCCTGGTGCGCTCGATCACGAACCAGGTGGTCAGGCACACGGCAAGCGAAAACACCACCACCCAGGCGCGGTAGTTGGGCAGGAACATGAAGCCGAGATTGCGGCCGCCTTGCAGCGCCGGCGGCACCGAATAGGGCAGGCCCGAGGAGCCGAAGAAATTGCGGAAAGTTCCTTCGAAGATCAACGCCAGGCCGAAGGTGAGCAGCAAGCCGTAGAGGTGGTCGAGCTTGTAGAGCCACTGCAGAAAAAGCCGCTCGACGATGATCCCGGTGATTCCCACCACGATGGGCGCGATGACGATCGCCCACCAGTAGCCGAGCCCGGCATATTGCAGCAGAAAGAACGCGGTGAAGGCGCCCAGCATGTACTGGGCGCCGTGGGTGAAATTGATGATGTTGAGCATGCCGAAGATGACGGCGAGCCCGAGGCTGAGCAGCGCGTAGAACGAGCCGTTGATCAGCCCGATCAGCAACTGCCCGAACAGGGCTTGCGAGCTGATGCCGAGCAGTTCGAACATGGCCGATCCCCCTGCGGCCGGAGAACGCAGCAGCCGCGTTCCCCGGCTTACCGACGTCGGGTCAGCTCTTCACCAGCGGGCATCCCCCCTCGGCCAGGGGCCGGAAGGCCTCGTCCGCTGGGATGGTGGCGCGGACCTTGTAGTAGTCCCAGGGTCCCTTCGATTCCGACGGCTTCTTGACTTCGAACAGATACATCGGGTGGATCTTGCGGCCGTCGGCGCGCACCGTGCCCTTGCCGAACAGTTTGTCGTCGGTCGGCATCTCCTTCATCTTGGCCACGACTGCCTTGCCGTCGGCATCGCTCTTGAGCGCCTCGACCGCCTTGAGATAGTGGGTGACCGCCGAATAGACGCCGGCATGGACCATGGTGGGATGAATGCCCTTGTCCTGGGGCGCGAATTTCTTTGTGAATTCGCGGTTGGCGTCGTTGAGATCCCAATACCAGGCTTCGGTCATGATCAGACCCTGGGCGGTCTGCAGCCCGAGCGCGTGCACGTCGGTGATGAAGGCGAGCAAGGCGGCGAGGTTCTGGCCGCCGCTGGTGATGCCGAACTCCGCCGCCTGCTTGATCGAGTTGATGGTGTCGCTGCCGGCATTGGCGAGCCCGATGATCTTCGCCTTCGAAGCCTGCGCCTGCAGCAGGAAGGACGAGAAGTCGGTGCCCGGGAAGGGATGGCGCACCTTGCCCACGACCTTGCCGCCGTTCTTCTCGACGACGGCCGCGGTGTCGCGCTCGAGCGCGTGGCCGAAGGCGTAATCGGCGGTGAGGAAGAACCAGGTGTCGCCACCCGTCTTCACGATCGCCTTGCCGGTGCCGTTGGCGAGCGCCCAGGTGTCGTAGGTCCAGTGGATCGTGTTCGGCGTGCATTTGGGGCCGGTCAGATCGGAGGCGGCCGCGCCCGACACCAGGAAGACCTTGTTCTTGTCGCGCACGATCTCGTTCACGGCCAGCGCCACCGACGACGTCGGCACGTCCACGATCACGTCGACCTTGTCCACGTCGATCCAGGTGCGCACGACGTTGGAGCCGACGTCCGGCTTGTTCTGGTGGTCGGCGCTGACGATCTCCACTTTCATGCCCTTGGCGGCGGCGCCGAAATCCTCGACCGCCATCCGCGCCGCTACCACCGAACCCTGGCCGCTCAGGTCGGAATAGGTGCCCGACATGTCGTTCATTACGCCGATCTTGATGGTCCCGTCGGTGTACTGCGCCTGCGCCGAGCCGCACCCGCAGGCGACGGCGAGCGCGGCGAGACTGATCAGTCGTGTCATCTGGCGTTCTCCTGTTGATGGTTCTTGCTGGTTTGCTTCCCCGGCACCTCAGTTGACCCGGCAAGCCGCCGGGCTCGTCGTCGGGCGGTTCGGACGGTGGCAAGTCCCAGCCGCATGTCACACACCCAGATAGACGTGAAGCTTGTCGAGATTGGCTTCGAGCTCGGCATTGGCGAAACGGTCGATGATGCGACCATGCTCCATCACGTAATAGCGGTCGGCGACCGTCGAGGCGAAGCGAAAATTCTGCTCGACCAGGAGGATGGTGAAGCCCTGCTGCTTGAGCGTGCCGATGGTCGTGCCGATCTGTTGGATGATCACGGGGGCCAGTCCCTCGGTCGGCTCGTCGAGGAGGAGCAGTCTGGCGCCGGTGCGCAGGATGCGGCCGATCGCCAGCATCTGCTGCTCGCCGCCGGAAAGCTTCGTCCCCTGGCTTGCCAGCCGTTCCTTGAGATTGGGAAAGAGCTCGAAGATGCGATCGAGCTCGAGCCCGCCGGGGCGCACCCTGGGCGGCAGCAGGAGGTTTTCCTCGACGCTGAGGCTTGCAAAAATGCCGCGCTCCTCGGGACACAACGCAATGCCGAGCCGCGCAATGCGGTCGCTGGTCAGGCCGACGAGCTCGCTGCCGTCGTAGCGCACCGACCCGCTGCGCTGGCCGACGATTCCCATGATCGATTTCAGCGTCGTCGTCTTGCCCGCGCCGTTGCGGCCGAGCAGCGTGACCACCTCGCCGGCGAAGACCTCGAACGTGGCGCCGTGGAGCACATGGGACTCGCCGTACCAGGCTTGCAGCTCCTCGACCGCGAGCAAAGGTGCCACGCTCGGGTTAAGCATGGCCGACCCCGAGATAGGCCTCGCGCACGAGCGGGTCGGCGGAGACCGTGTCGTAATCGCCCTCGGCCAGCACGCGCCCGCGCGTGAGCACCGTGATGCGGTCGGAAAGGTTGGCGACCACGCTGAGATTGTGCTCGACCATCAGCACGGTGCGGTCGGCGGCCACCGACTTGATGAGCGCGCTGATGCGATCGATGTCCTCGTGGCCCATGCCGGCCATCGGTTCATCGAGCAGCAGCATTTCGGGCTCGAGCGCCAAGGTGGTCGCGATCTCGAGCGCCCGCTTGCGGCCATAGGGCAATTCCACCGCCGTCCAATGCGCAAAGGACGCCAAGCCGACATCGGCGATGAGCGCCACGGCACGCTCGTTGAAGACGTCGAGCACGCGCTTCGACCTCCAGAAGTCGAACGACGATCCGCGCTTGCGCTGCAGCGCGACGCGCACGTTCTCGAGCACCGTCAGGTGCGGAAAAACGGCGGAAATCTGGAACGACCGTACCAGCCCCAGACGCGCCACCTCGGCGGGCGGCAGCGGCGTGATGTCGCGTCCCTTGTAGACGATGCGCCCCCCGCTCGGCCGCATGAACTTCGTCAGCAGGTTGAAGCAGGTGGTCTTGCCGGCGCCGTTGGGCCCGATCAGCGCATGAATGGTGCCGCGCGCGACCCGCAGGCTGATGTCGTTGACAGCGACGAAGCCGGCGAATTCCTTGGTCAGGTTCTCGGTTTCGAGGATGAAATCGCCGCTCACGAGGCCGCAGTCCCGGTTGTCGCGGCCAGTGTTAGCACGCCGGGAGCGCGTTCAGCAAAAGTTGCAGGTGAGGGTCTGCCCGGAGCACCGCCGACCGCCGGCGGCGGTCGATCCGGATTGATCGCACCGCCGCCTGTGCAACGCCGTTGACAGGCATGGACCGTCGGCGGCCAGTCGCTGCCTCGTTGTGCCTCGTTCCTGCCGGCGTGCCGCCCTTCCTCCGGCTTCCCCCCATTCCTATAATGCCGAGCTAAACGCCTGCGACCCCGATCCGCAGTAAACCGGCACCGGCGGGGATCAACGGGAGGACTGGACCTTGCGTCTCCTCGTGATCGAGGACGATCCCGACCTCAATCGGCAACTCGCGACCGCGCTCACCGATGCGGGCTACGTGGTCGATCGGGCCTACGACGGCGAGGAAGGCCACTTTCTCGGCGAGAGCGAGCCCTACGACGCGGTCATCCTCGATATCGGCCTGCCGAAGATGGACGGCATCTCGGTGCTGGAGGCTTGGCGCCGCGCCGGGCGCGTCATGCCGGTGCTCATGCTCACCGCCCGCGACCGCTGGAGCGACAAGGTGCAGGGCTTCGATGCCGGCGCGGACGATTACGTCGCCAAGCCCTTCCATCTCGAGGAGGTGCTGGCGCGCATCCGCGCGCTGTTGCGGCGCTCGGCCGGCCACGCCAAGAGCGAGCTCAATTGCGGCGCGGTGCGCCTCGACACCCGCACCGGCCGCGTCAGCGTCGACGGCAACCCGGTCAAGCTCACCTCGCACGAATACCGTCTGCTCTCCTATCTCATGCATCATAGCGGCCGCGTGGTCTCGCGCAGCGAGCTGGTGGAGCATCTCTACGATCAGGACTTCGACCGCAACTCCAACACCATCGAGGTCTTCGTCGGCCGCATCCGCAGGAAGCTCGGTGTCGACGTCATCCAGACCGTGCGCGGCCTCGGCTATCTCCTGACCCCGCCGGGCAATGCGCCTTAACTCGCTCGCGCTACGGCTCTTCTTCTCGGCGACGACCTGGATCGTGGTGATTCTCGTCGTCACCGGCATAGTGCTCTCGTCGCTCTATCACGCGGCGGTGGAGCGTGCCTTCGACCGCAGGCTCGGCGTCTATCTGCGCACCCTCGTCGCCGACGTGGCGATGCCGGAGGAGAATGCCGGGAAGTTTCCCCAATCCATGGGCGAGCCGCTGTTCGATCTGCCGCTGTCCGGCTGGTATTGGCAGGTGACGCGGCTCGACGCGCCCACGCCCGACGTGCGCGCGTCCCGATCGCTGTGGGATGCCAAGCTGCCGCATCTCGCCAGTCTCGGCGCCTCGTCCGCGCCGGGCGCCGAGCGCGAAGGCTATGTCGAAGGGCCCGAGGGCCAGCAGCTGCGCATCGTCGAGCGCACCATCGATCTCGGGGAGGAGGGGCGCTACCTCGTCGCGGTGGCCGGCGACGCGGCCGAGATCGACGAGGAAACGCACAATTTCGACGGCACGCTCGTCATCACCTTCGCCATGCTGGCGATCGTCCTGCTGCTGACCACCACCTTCCAGGTTCGCTTCGGCCTCGCCCCGCTCAAGCGCATCTCCGAGGGCCTTGCCGCCATCCGGTCGGGCGGAGCGGAACGGCTCGAAGGCGCCTTCCCGGTCGAGATCGCGCCGCTCGCGCGCGAGACCAACGCCCTGATCGACGCCAATCGCGAGATCGTCTCGCGCGCGCGCACCCATGTCGGCAACCTCGCGCATGCATTGAAGACGCCGATCTCGGTCATGATGAACGAGGCCACCACCCATGGCGCCGACCCGCTGGCGCTGAAGGTGCGCGAGCAGACCGAGATCATGCGCGATCAGGTCACGCGCCATCTCGAGCGCGCGCGGCTCGCGGCGCGCGTGGCGGTGATCGGGACCGTCACCGACGTGCCTGCGGTGGTGACCGCGCTGGCGCGCAGCATGCAGAAGATTCATCGCCACCGCGGCGTCGTCATCGACATCGACGCGCCAGAGGGTGCCCGCTTCCGCGGCGAGCGGCAGGACCTCGAGGAAATGGTCGGCAACCTCGTCGACAATGCCTGCAAGTGGGCGCAGTCGCGGGTGGCGGTCGAGGTCATCTCGGAGAGACCCGATCCGAATGAGGATCGCCGGGTCGTGCGCGTCGTGGTCGACGACGACGGACCCGGGCTTTCGCCGCAGCAGCGCGAGCAAGTGACCCGCCGTGGCCGCCGTCTCGACGAGACCAAGCCGGGTTCGGGGCTCGGGCTTTCGATCGTCCTGGAGCTCGCCGGCCTCTACGGCGGGGGACTGACCCTGGGGACGGCGCCGATCGGCGGCCTGCGCGCCGAGCTCGTGGTGCCGGGGGCGTAAGGATGCGATCGGTCCCGCGACCGCAATCATGGCGCGTCATCGCAGCGGGATTCAACTCCTGACTTAGGGCGCTGCTGCCACGAACGCATAGGGCGGAGCGTCGATCTTTTCCACCGCCTTCCGCATCGTGTCTCCCGGCACAGCGGGCAAGCTGCTACGCTCCGGGACCGCGGTGGTCGAAGGGGAGCGGTCTTCGTCTCGGCAAACCTCGCTGGACGAATTCGTGAGCTTGCTGGTATTCCGGATCTCGCGCGGGACGGGCTGTCCCCCTTTATGTTGGGAACAGGATTTGTCGGAACATCAATTCAGAGGCCGCCGCGAAGACCTTCGACTGGTCACGGGCCTGGGCCGCTACACCGCCGATTACGAATTCAGCGACCAGGTGGTGGGATATTTCCTGCGCGCCGACCGGGCGCACGCCAAGATCGTGCGTATCGACATCGAGGCCGCGAAAAAAGTGCCCGGCGTCCTGGACATACTGACCGGGGCCGACCTCGTTGCCGCCGGCTGGAAGGGTGCTCCCGCCATGTCCTTCTTCAAGGGCGTTGCCGGCAGCTCGCTTCGCGTGCCGTTCCGCACCGGGCTCGCGCATGGCCGCGTCCGCTTCGTGGGCGAGCCGGTGGCGCTGGTCGTGGCCGAGACCGAGCACATCGCGCAGGACGCGGCCGAGCTGATCGCGGTCGAGTACGAGGACCTGCCGGCGCTCGTCGAGGCGCGCGACGCCGTTGCCGCGGGCGCCGTTGCGCTCCACGACGAAGCGCCCGGCAATCTGGCATTCGACTACGAGTACGGCGACCGAGCAGCCACCGAGCCGGGATTCGCGCAAGCCGCGCACGTCGTTCGGGTAGAGCTTCATGCGCAGCGGATTTCCGGAAATCCGATGGAGCCGAAGTCCTGCATCGCCGCCTACGACTCGGCGCAGCAGGTGTTCGAGCTTTGCATTCCGACGCAAGGTGCCGCGGACATAAAGAATGCGCTGTCAGGCATGGTGGGTCTCGCACCGGAAAAATTCCGCATCCACTCGGCCGACGTGGGCGGCGGTTTCGGCATTCGCAACGAGGTCTATCCCGAATTCCTGGCCGTCATGCTCGCCGCCAAGCGCCTGGGCCGGGCGGTGAGGTGGCTCGGCACGCGTTCGGAGACGATCTCGGGCGATCATCACGGGCGCGCGGCCGATCTGATCGGGGAGCTGGCGCTCGATCGCGACGGGCGCTTTCTCGCGCTGCGCGTTGAATGGCTCGTGAATCTCGGCGCGTTTTGCTCCAATGCCGGTCCGCTGATCAACACCGTCGCCGCGCCGACGAGCTCGGCGATCAGCCTTTACGACCTGCGTGCCGTGCACGGGCGGCATCGGCTGGTCTTCACCACGACGACGCCGACCACGGCCTATCGCGGCGCCGGGCGCCCCAACGTCGCCTATCTGTGGGAGCGCCTCGTGGAGGAGGCGGCGGCTGCGACCGGGATCGACTCGGTCGAGCTGCGCCGCCGCAACGTTCTTCGCAAGGACGCGTTTCCGCTGAAGACGCCGACCAATTCGCTCTACGACAGCGCCGACCCCGCGCGGCTGTTGGACACCGCGCTGCGATCCGCGGATTGGGGCGGCTTCGAGGCCCGCCGCGAGGCCGCGCGGAAGGAGGGCAAGCTGCGCGGCATCGGGCTTGCGATGTTTCTCGAGCCGTCCGGCGGCATGGGCAAGGAGCAGGTCGAAATCCGCGTCGGCTCCGACGGCCGCCTCGCCATGTATTCGCTCGCCGGGCCTTCGGGGCAGGGGCACGAGACGGTGTTCCCCGCGATCATCGCCGACATCCTCGGCTTTCCCGCGGATCGGATCGAGCTGCGCTACAACGATCCCGCCGCGCCGAAGCTCGTGGGGGTCGGCACCTTCGGCTCGCGCTCGCTGATCAGCCACGGCGCCGCGCTCGCGGCGGCGGCCAGGGAAATCGTCGAGAAGGGCAGAAAGCTCGCGGCCGGCGAGTTCGAGGTCGAGCCGGCCGACGTCACCTTCGACAGGGGACGATACCGCGTCGCCGGCACCGACCTTTCCATCGACATCGCGGCACTGATCGAGAGGAAATGGGACGGGGCGGCTCACCCGCTCGACACCAATACGACGCTCGACCTCGCGATGGCCTTTCCCAGCGGCGCTCACGTCGCCGAGGTCGAGATCGACCCGGACACCGGTGCGGCCCGCATCGTCAATTATGTGGCCGCCGACGACTGCGGCACGATCTACAATCATCAACTGGTGGAGGGCCAGTTGCATGGCGGCCTGATGCAGGGCATCGGCCAGGTCTTCGGCGAGCATGTGGTCTACGATCCCGACACCGGCCAGCTCCTGTCCGGTACCTTCATGGATTACTTCATGCCGCGGGCGGACGACCTCGCCCCGACCGCGCTGATCGACTGCGGCGCGCCTTCGCCGGCAAATTCGCTCGGCGCCAAGGGCGCGGGCGAGGCCGGCGCGACCGGGGCGGTGCCGACGCTCGCCAACGCGGTCCTCGACGCGCTCAAGGCGGTGAACGTGCGGAATCTCGAAATGCCGTACACCCCCCACCGCGTCTGGCGGGCCATTCATGGGGCTCGCCGAGGCGCCTGAAGGACGCGCCGCACCCGGTTCATCGGCCCTGCCAGGGGCCGGTTTGCCGCCGCCGGTCGCCGGAGAGGCCGAAGTTTTATTTTTGCCCCAATTTTTGGACATGAGCTTGGGGCCGGCCTTGGGGAGGCCGGCCTGGACCACCTGGGGATGGGGGCTTCACACATGGTTTTCGTGCGCCTGAGTGCTGCCGCGCTCGTCGCGCTGTCGGCGGCGGCGTGCAGCGGCAACCCCGCGACTGGAACCGGACCGAGGGAGAACACGGGCACCCTGGTCGGGGCGGTCGCCGGCGGGCTGATCGGATCGCAGTTCGGTGGTGGAACCGGCGAGCGCATCGCGGCCGGCATCGCCGGCGCCACGCTCGGCGGTCTGATCGGCAATCGCATCGGTGCCGGCATGGACGACGAGGACAAGCAGCGCGCTTACGCGGCGCAGATGCAGGCGCTCGAAAGCGGCAAATCCGGCGCGGCGGTCGGGTGGAAGAACCCGGATTCCGGCCGTTACGGATCGGTGGTGCCCGGTCCCGCCTACCAGTCGAACGGGCTGCAGTGCCGCCAGTACACCCACACGATCTACATCGACGGCCGGCCGCAGGTCGCGCGCGGCAGCGCCTGCCGCAACCCGGACGGCACCTGGACCGCGGTGGGCTGACCGGCCCATCGTCCGTACCGAAGACCCACATCACAGCGCGCAACGTGGCGTCCCTCGGCCGGGGTCGGAGCGCGTTCCCGCCGACGGGAGGGGTTTCGAGCGGGCGGCCGGCGCCGACAACCTTTGCGAGCGTCCTATCTCGCGCACCACTCGCTCCTGTAAACAACACGAAAAATACAGGACCTCGGCGCGCGCGCCTCCCGCTCCCATGCGCGCGCGTGCCGCCGCCTTGCCGCCAGGGCGCGGCAAGGCGCGCCCTCGGCCGGGACCGAGCGCGTTGCCGCCGACGCGAGTAGGCTTGCGCGACATGCCGACATGCCGCTCGCGTCATTGCCTCTTCACGATATCAAACAGCGCAGTCTTCTTCGTTCCCGCCGCGCGTTGCTGCGCCCGGGTTCTCTTGCTTCCTCGTCGCAGCGGCCCGCCGAGGGCGCGACGAGCGCCAACGCCGGTCCGAGGACGGCGCCGAGCCTCCGAGCGACGGTTTACGGGCGCCCGGACGCCGCTCCCGGCCCCGCCCTTCGGGGTCGTCTCGGAGGACGCCGCTCGATGCGCGAGGATGGACGCATCCTACTGCATCCTCGAAAAGTAGTCAATAGCGTGGTTGATGCGTAGTCGAAGTCGCGGCTGGCGGCAGCGACTGCGCTCGCAAGCTGTTTCGCTGCTCAACCCGGTGAGAGAAGATCCGGTGGCGAACTGTAGCGAGGGCAGGTGACTCCTCGAGGCGCGCATGAGAACGGCGCGGAGCTATATTGACTCCATGTTCTCATTTTGTTCTCATCGCCGCGCCCGGTCGCGGGCGGCGGCGCGAGCCGGCTAAGCGGCCCGGGAGCCGGCGCAGGGACGCGGCGATCCGGTCCGCGGCGCTGTCATCGCGACCGCGCCTGCTGATTTCCGGTTCGCCGCTGAACGGTCGATGGAAACAACCGCCACCATCCTGCATGCGGACCTCGATGCCTTCTATGCATCGGTCGAGCAGTTGCTCGATCCCTCGTTGCGCGGCAAGCCGATCGCCGTCGGCGGCGGCGTCGTGCTCGCCGCTTCGTACGAAGCCAAGGCCTTCGGGATCAGCGCCGGCATGGCGGGACGCCGGGCGCGCGAGCTTTGTCCGCAACTGATCTTCGTCGCCGGGCATTTCAGCGAGTACCAGCGGCTCGGCGACGCCGCCATCGACCTGCTCAATGATTTCACGCCGCTGGTCGAGCGCATGTCCATCGACGAGGCCTTCGCCGACGTCGCGGGGTGCACCCATCTGTTCGGCTCGCCGGCCGAAATTGCACGCGCGGTCCGGCGCCGCGTGCGGGCGGAGCTTGGGCTTGCCATCTCGATCGGCGTCGCCCGCACCAAGCACTTGGCGAAAATCGCCTCGCAAGTGGCCAAGCCCGACGGCTTGGTGGTCGTCGATCCGCAGACCGAGCTGGATTTTCTTCACGAGCTGCCGGTCGATCTGATGTGGGGCGTAGGCCCGGTCACCAAGGCGCGGCTGGCCGAGATGGGCGTCCTTACCATCGGGCAGCTGGCAAAGATGCCGGGATGGTCGCTCAAGCAGATGCTCGGTCGCGCGGCGGGGGAGAAGCTGACGGCGCTGGCGTGGAATCGCGATCCGCGGGACATCAGGACGCAGTCTCGAGCGCGCTCGGCCGGAGCCCAGTCGGCGCTCGGCAGGAAGCCTGCGACAGCGCGCGTTTTCCGGCCAGCCCTGCGTCATCTTGCCGACAGGGTCGCCAGCCGGCTGCGGGCAAAATCACGGCCGGGCCGGACGGTGACGGCGCGCGTCCGTTTCGCCGACCTGCGCTCGGTCACTCGTTCCATAACGCTCGACGCGCCCATCTCGGCGACCACGAGCCTTGCCGAAATCGCCGAGGACCTCGTTCGGGCGGCACTCGCGGATCACCCGGACGAGGAGACCATCTCGCTCCTGGCGATCTCGGTTTCGCATCTCGAGAACCACTGGGACCTGCAGCTCGAGCTCCCGCTCGGGCTGGCAGACGAAAAGTGCCGGTCCGGCACCAAGATCGGCATGGCGCGTTGGGCGGCCGACCGCGCGGTCGACATGATCCGCGACCGCTTCGGATCGGAGGCGGTCGGATACGGGTCGGTGGTCTTGGAACCGTCCCGCTCCGTCCCCGACGAGTTCCGCGAGCTCGCCGAAAGGGAGCTCTAGGCAGGTGGCACTTTCGCGACGTTCGGGAACGCCTTTTTTTCTCCCAGCTTGTCGGGAATTGACCCGTCCATCCGTCCTTTGCAGCGAGCGTGTTGCGGGACTCACCAAACAGGCGCGGAGCCCGTCCGGAAGGAGCACCAGTGATGGCCAAGGTCGTGTTCACCCCGAACGTGCAGCGCCACGTCGCCTGCCCGGACGCCGAGGCTCCCGGGTGCACGGTGCGCGAAGTGCTGGACAACGTCTTTGCCGCCAACCCGCAGGCGCGCGGATACGTGCTCGACGACCAATCGGCGCTGCGCCGGCACATGACGATCTTCGTGGACGGGCGGATGATCCGCGACCGCGCCCGCCTTGCCGATCCGGTGCAGGCGTCGAGCCGCATCTACGTGTTCCAGGCACTGTCAGGAGGCTGATCCGATGAGCGACAAGCTGCTCATTTCCACCCGCAAAGGCCTGTTCACGGTCGCGCGCGGGCGCGCAGGGCAATGGGAGATCGCGGGCGTCGATTTCCTCGGCGACAATGTCAGCCTCACGCTCACCGATCCTCGCGACGGGCGCACCTACGCCGCGCTCGACCACGGACATTTCGGCGTCAAACTGCACCGCTCGACCGCGAACGGCTGGGAGGAGATTTCGACGCCCGCATATCCGCCCAAGCCCGAGGGCTATGAGGAGCAGGACATGTGGGGGCGTCCGGTCAACTGGAGCACGGCGCGCATCTGGGCGCTGGCGGCGGGCGGCGCCGACGAGCCCGGGACGATCTGGTGCGGAACGCTGCCGGGCGGCCTGTTCCGCTCGACCGACCACGGCCAGAGCTGGCAGATGCTGCGCGCGCTGTGGGACCATCCCAAGCGCAGGCAATGGATGGGCGGCGGCGCCGATCTTCCCGGGATCCATTCGATTTGCGTCGATCCGCGCGATTCCAGGCGGGTGTGGATCGCGGTATCGACCGGCGGCATCTGGTTCAGCGGGGATAGCGGCGAGAGTTGGACGCTGCGCGGCGAGGGAATGCGCGCCGAATATGCTCCGCCGGAGCAGACGCACGACCCCATCGCTCAGGACGTGCACTGCCTGGCGCAGTGCCCCGCGGCGCCGGAGCGCATGTGGGTGCAGCACCACAACGGCATCTTCGCCTCCTCCGACGAGAGCCGGACCTTCACCGAGATCACCGGCGTCGAGCCCTCGGCCTTCGGCTTCGCCGTGGCCGTGCACCCGCGCGACCCGGATACCGCCTGGTTCGTGCCCGAGGTCAAGGACGAAAAGCGCATCCCGCGCGAGGGCAAGCTCGTGGTCACCCGCACCCGCGACGGCGGCAGAAGCTTCGAGGTGCTGAGCAAGGGGTTGCCGCAGTCGCATGCCTATGACGTCGTCTACCGCCATGCGCTGGCGCTCGACGCGACCGGCGAGCGCCTCGCCTTCGGCTCGACCACGGGCGGCCTGTGGGTGAGCGAGGACGCGGGCGACAGCTGGGCCTGCGTGACGCACACCTTGCCGCCGGTCTACGCGGTGCGCTTCGGGTGACGAGGCGCACGCGCCAAGGGAAGGGCGCGGATATGGCCGATGAGCGCTGCTTCTTCCTGCGCGCTGATGAAGTCAGGCCGGTTCCCCCATAGGTGATCTTTCTTCGATCGTTGATGCTCTCACATTTTGTTTCCGAGCCGAACTAGGCATAGCGGTCCAAGCCTACTTATAATTATCTGTCTGAGAGAGCTCGCAGCACCGCCTGCGGTTCCTTGGCGATGACGGCGAGCAATCCGGGATGGCGCTCACATCGCAGCCGAGTACCAAAAATGGGGGCCGGTGACCCATCGGCGAACGTCGGATAGGTTAGCCATACTCCCATATTCGTGATATGCTTTTCCGTATGAAGACAACCCTCAACATTGACGATACCGTCATGGCAGAGCTCAAGCGCGAGGCCGCGCGGCAAGGCCGCACGATGTCCGAACTGGTCGAGATGGCCTTGCGCCTGCTGCTCCGACAGCAACGAAAGCGAGGAGTCATTCCGGCCCTGCCGAAGTTTCACAGCGGCGGGGCGCTCGTCGATATCGCTGATCGCGACGCCCTGTATCATGCGATGGAAGGTCGCTAGTGCTTGCCGTCGACACCAATGTCCTGGTGTACGCTGCCGACGCCAACTCGCAATTTCATGCGCCCTGCCGCGACTGGCTCGAACGCCAACGGTCGCGGCCCGATGCGTGGTACACCAGCTGGCCAATTCTATACGAGTTTTTGCGCGTGACGACTCATCCGCGCGTCATGCGACGACCGTGGAACGCAGCGGCGGCCTGGGAATTCGTCGCGGCGTTGCTCGCCTCGCCGGGCTTGGCCGTCCTCGTCGCGACGCAACGCCACGCCGATGTCGCTGCAGAGGTTCTTGCCGAGTTGCCGCATCTCGCCGGCAATCTGCTTCACGACGCGCATACCGCCATTTTGATGCGCGAGCACGGGATTAGCCGAATCTGTACGCGGGATACCGATTTCAACCAGTTCCCATTTCTCGACGTGATCGACCCGCTGCGAGCATAGCTGGAGCGATCTCTTCGACGTATGCCGACGCTGGCTTGTTATGCCGCGAGCTCGGCGGTGGCGTGAAACTGCTCGAGCCGCGGCACGACCTCGCGCGCGAACAACGTCATGCTCTCGACCGTGTCGGCGTGCTCCATCGGCCCGGCCTGGGTCATCATCAGGAAGTGGCCGAAGCCGCCGATCGCGCGGTAGAAGTCGACGATCTGGTCGTAGACCTGGTCCGGGGTGCCCGCGAACATCAGGCCGCCGGCGATGGTGTCGGCGACGCTGCCTTGCGCCGCGCTGCCGAGCGGCGCGCCGCTCTTGGTGGTCATCTGGTGCGCAGGCCCGCGCCAGCCCACGCGCTGAAACAGCTTGGCGGCGTCGGCCGCGGCCATGAAGCCGGGCGGGTTCTTGTAGGGCTCGGCAACCCGCGTATTGGTCTCGAGATAGCTCTTGACCAGCGCGGCGCGGCGCAAGCCTTCCGCCTCGCTCGCTCCCACCGCGACGAACCCCATATAGGCGAAGCGGTCGAGCGGGGGCTGCGGACGCCCCGCGTCCTTCCATCCCTTGCGATAGTCCTCGAACACGGTCTTGGCGCGGTAGCCCGTCATCACCGTGGCGATCACGTGTCCGCGCGCGCCGAGCGCGCGCGAAGAGCCGGGGCTGCTCGACGTGCTCCAGACCGGCGGATGTGGCTGCTGATAGGGCCGCGGCCAGATGTTGACGCTGCGGTACTGGAAATACTCGCCCTCCCAGGAGAACGGCCCGTCATGCGTGGTCATCGCCTTGAGGATGAGGTCATGCGCCTCCCAGAAGCGGTCCATCACCCGCACCGGCCTGGCGTTGGCCGGTACGATCTCGTAGGGCACGCCCTTGATGAAGCCCATCTCCAGCCGGCCGCGCGAGATCACGTCGATGATCGACATTTCCTCCGCCACGCGCAGCGGATCGCTGCGGTTGGCGATCGGCGTGCCCAGGCCGAGGAGCCGCGCCCGCCTGGTCTGGCGCGCCAGGATCGCGAGCGTCAGGTGCGCCGAGGCGCTCATGCAGGTCGCCGTGGCGTGATGCTCGTTGACGATGATGTTGAGGCCGAGCTCGTCCGCCAGCATCCACTCGTCGAGGTAGCGATTGTAGAGGCGGGACGCGATCTCGGGATCGCAATGCCGGTTCGGCAGGCTCACCCGCAGCGATTCCGCGTCCGGAAACCACGCGTCGGGATAGGACTGTTCGCTGAAGCTGTAAAATTTCATCTTTTTGCTCTGCAAAAGCGGGCCTATCGATATGGGATCCGATCGAGCGGCAAGCTCGGTCTGCTCCCTCCCCCTTGTGGGGCCTTGTGGGGGAGGGCTGGGGAGGGGGGTGATGCGTTTGGCAACGCCGGTGCCTCAATCGCACGACCCCCACCCCCAACCCCCCACAAGGGGGAGGGGAGCGCACCGAGCGCGCGGCACTGTTCTGCGTCAACGCCAGAGGAACTCGCATTAGCGGCGGACCTCGATCATGCCGCGCCTACCTGCGTGTGCGCGACGAAGTCGACGATCCTTTGCGCGAACGGGTCGGGCCGCTCGAGATGCGGATAGTGTCCCGCCTCATCGATCAGCTCGAATTGCGCGCCCGCGATGAGCCGGCTGTAGGCACGCCCGTAATCCGGCGAGGCGATGCGGTCGCTCGCGCCCCACAGAACGAGCGTCGGCACCCGGATGCGGTGCAGGCGGCCGGCGAGCTTGGGATCGTACATGTACGGCGACCATGCGAACAGCGCGGTGGCCTCGCGATTGCGGAACATGATCAGCGCGTCCTCGTCCGAGATCTCGGTGTGATCGACGGCGGCGGCAGCGGGATCGTGATAGGCCAGCCGGTCGACCTCGCTTTGCTTCAGGGCGAAGATGTCGGCGATATCGCGGTGCTCGCGGTCGCCGAGCTTGATGCCGACCGCGTCGGCCAGCACGAGATGCGAAATACGCTGCGTCGACTTGATCGCGATCTCGGCGGCGATCCAGCCGCCGAACGACACGCCGGCCAGGACCACGTCGCGCAGATCGAGCGCATCGAGGACGTCGAGATAGAAATAGGCGAGATCGTCGACCGTGGTCATGCCGCCGGGCAGCTCGCTGCGTCCGAAGCCGGGATGGGAGGGCGCGAGCACCCGGAACGACCGCGCCAGCGCGTCGATCACGCGATCCGTGGACTTGATGCCGATCGCGGGATGCAGCAGCAGCAGCGGCCGGCCGCTGCCGCGCGCGACGACCTCGATGCGGACTCCGGCGAGCTCGGTGAGGTTGTCGGCAGCTTCGACGCGGTCAAGCATGGAGGGGGACGCCAATCTCAGTGCGGTTGGATGCCCGCGGCCTTGACGAGCTCTCGGTTCTGTTTGATCTGGGCGCGGAAGAACGCATCGAACTCGGCCGCCGTCATGTCGAACGGTTCCCCGCCGAGCGCGAGGAGCCTGTCCTGCACCGCCTTCATCCGGAGCGCCTCGGCGGTTTCCCGGTAAAGCTTGTCCTGGATCTCCTTCGGCGTCTTCGACGGCGCGAACACGCCGACCCAGAACGGGAAGTCGGCATCGGGGAAGCCCGCCTCCGCGAGCGTCGGCAGATCCGGCAGCGAGGCGGTGCGCTTGCCGCTGCTCACCGCGAGCGCGAGGATCTTGCCGTCGCGAATGAGCGGCATCGCCGGCAGCGCCGGGGTGAAGAAGAAATCGACCCGTCCGGCCAGCAGCTCGGTCAGTGCTTCCTGCACGCCGCGGAAAGGAATCTCCTGCACTTCGATGCCGGCGCTGAGACGGAAACGCTCGGCATTGATGTGCGCCGCCCCGCCGTGGCCGACCGAGGCATAGTTCAAGGCGCCGGGCCTGGCCTTGGCGGCGGCCACGAGCTCGCGCGCCGTCTTGTATTTCTGCGGCGAGACCACCAGCAGGAACGGCGTATTGACCAGCGCGACCACGCCGGTGAAGTCGCGCTCGGTGTCGTAGGGCAGCGTGAGGTGAGTGGCCGGAAAGATCGTGAGCGCCGGCGAGTGGGAGAGGAGCGTATAGCCGTCGGGATCGGCCTTGGCGACGGCGGCCGGGGCGAGCGTGCCGCCCCCGCCGCCGCGATTGTCGATGATGAAGGGTTGGCCGACCTGCCGCGACACCTGGTCGAAAACCGTGCGGCAGACGAGATCGATGGCGCTGCCGGCAGTGACGGGCACGGCAATCCGGACCGGCTTGCTCGGCCAAGCCGGCGCCTGGCTCTGCGCCGGCGCACCGCCGAGTGCGCCCAGCGCCAACAGCAACGTTGCGAGGACGGCACGCCGCATCGACATCCTCAATTTGGGGTTGTTTCGCCCGCCGGTTCCGCAAATACCACCAGCGACAATGCGTTTTCGCGGCGTCGTGCGCAAGTTCGACGGCCCGTCCGCGTTATCGTCGATTACGCTGGAGCATACCTGCCCCCCATTTGCCGCAGGCGTGCGAGCTACCGCTTCCCCGTGTCGCGGCTCCGGCGTTCGTTCTCCGTTGCGGGAAATTGCCGCCGTGATGTAAACCGCGCGGGGCGTCCCTCCGATTGACGAGCACTAATGCCCGAACCGGGAGTTCGCGCATATCGTGGGGCAAGTGCGATCGCGAACTTCGGGTTCAAGGGGCACTAGTGTGGCGGTTCAGAAGTCCGCATCATTCTCGCGGCGAGTCGAAATGCGGACTTCTGAACCAAAGCCACACTAGATCAATAAGTTGCTAGTGTCCCTCGATTCCGAAGTTCGCAAACGAGGGTGCCGCTTAACGATGCGAACTTCGGAATCGGGACACCAGAATCATAGAGCTGCCAGTGGTCCTTAGATTCCGAAGTTCGCATCTGAACGTGCCGCGAGCGCCGACGAACTTCGGAATCGGACGCGAGTGTTTTTCGCCGGCGTCGCCACCGGAATGTCGAATTCGACCGGATGGATTTGATTGATGACGCTGTGGTTCGGGTTAGCACTGATGACGGCCGCGGCCGTCTTCGCCGTGCTCTGGCCGCTGGCGCGCGGCAGGACCGAATCTCGCTCGGGCAGCGATGTTGCCGTCTATCGCGATCAACTCGACGAGATCGAACGCGACCGCGCGGCGGGGTTGATCGCGGACGGCGAGGCGGCGGGGGCGAAGGTCGAGGTGGCCCGGCGGCTCCTCGCCGCCGCCGACGCGCCGGCCGCGCCGAGCGAGGCGGCGCCGGCCACGTGGCGACGCCGGGCGGTCGCGCTCGCGGCGCTTATCGTCTTGCCGCTCGGCACCGCCGGATTCTACCTCATGCTCGGCTCGCCCTTGCTGCCGGATCAGCCGCTCGCCGCGCGGCTTGCCGCCGTCCGCGCCAATCAGTCGCTCGACGGTCTGATCGCGCAGGTGGAGGCCCGTCTCGATCGCCAACCGGACGACGGGCGCGGCTGGGAGGTGATCGCGCCGATCTATTTGCGGCTCGGGCGATTCGACGACGCCGTGAAGGCGCGCCGCAACGCGCTGCGGCTCAACGGCGATAGCGCCGAACGCGAAGCCGCGCTCGGCGAAGCCCTGGTGTTCGCCGCCAACGGGGTGGTGACCGCGGAAGCAAAGGCGACCTTCGAGAAAGCGGTCGCGCTCGATGCGACGCATGTGCAGCCGCGCTACTTCCTGGGGCTCGCCGCCGAGCAGGACGGCAACCGCGCGCTCGCCGCCGCGACCTGGCGCGCGTTGATCGAGACAGCTCCCCCCGGCGCGCCCTGGGTCGAGCTCGTGCGCGGCGCGCTCGCCCGCGTCGAGGGAACTGCCCCGCCTGCCGGTGCGGGCGGCGCCGGTCCGAGCGAGGAGCAGGTCGCGGCGTCGTCGGAACTCGCCCCGGAGCAGCGTAAGCTCATGATCGAAGCCATGGTCGAGGGGCTCTCCGAGCGGCTGCACCGCGACGGCTCCGACGTCGAAGGTTGGCTGCGGCTCGTACGCTCCTATATGGTGCTGGGCCAAACCGAGAAGGCGCGCGCCGCGGCGGCCGATGCGCGGCGTGCGCTCGCCGGCGATCCGAACAAGCTGCAGCGGCTCGACGACCTCGTCAAAGGACTTGGTCTCGAGGGCTGATGGGAACCGCGCGATGACGCGCAAGCAACGACGACTTTCCTTGATCGGCGCCGCACTCGGCGTGCTCGCGCTCGCCGTCGCGCTGGTACTCGGCGCGCTCAAGGATTCGATCGTGTTCTTCAATTCGCCGACCGACGTGGTCGAGAAGCACGTCAAGCCCGGACAGCGCATCCGCATCGGCGGCCTGGTGAAGGAAGGCAGCGTCCGGCGCGGCGACAGCCTCGCCGTTTCCTTCGAGGTCACCGACGGCCGCAGCACCATCCCCGTCGCGTATCAGGGGCTGTTGCCCGATCTGTTCCGGGAAGGGCAGGGGGTGGTGGCCGAAGGCGCGCTCGATCCGGCCGGCACGCTACGGGCCGACAGCGTGCTCGCCAAGCACGATGAGACCTACATGCCGAAGGAGGTTGCCGACGCCTTGAAGAAGCAGGGCCACTGGAAGGACGATTACGGGAAGAAAGTCGGCGATGCGCCGCGGGGCAGGACGCAATGATCGCCGAGCTCGGCCACTACGCCCTCGTGCTCGCGCTCGCTCTCGCGCTCGTCCAGAGCAGCGTGCCGATCATCGGTGCGCGCAAGAACGATCCCGCGCTGATGGCCGTCGCCGGCCCGACCGCGCTGGCGCAATTCTGCTTCATCGCGATCGCCTTCGGCGCGCTGACGCTGTGCTACGTGCGGTCGGATTTCTCGGTCGTCAACGTGTTCGAGAATTCCCATTCGGCGAAGCCGCTGGTCTACAAGATCAGCGGCGTGTGGGGGAACCACGAAGGCTCGATGGTGCTGTGGGTCCTCATTCTCAGCGTTTTCGGTGCGCTGGTCGCGCTGTTCGGCGGCAACCTGCCGGCGCGGCTGAAGGCCAACGTGCTCGCGGTGCAGTCCTGGATCGCGGTTGCGTTCCTGCTCTTCATCCTGGTCACGTCGAATCCGTTCCTGCGCATCGCCGCGGCGCCGTTCGAGGGCCGCGACCTCAACCCCATCCTGCAGGACCCCGGCCTCGCCGTTCATCCGCCCTTGCTCTATCTCGGCTATGTCGGCCTCTCGATCTCGTTTTCCTTCGCCATCGCCGCGCTGATCGACGGGCGCATCGATGCCGCCTGGGCGCGCTGGGTGCGCCCGTGGACGCTGCTGGCCTGGATGTTCCTGACGCTCGGCATCGCGATGGGCTCGTATTGGGCCTACTACACGTTGGGCTGGGGCGGTTGGTGGTTCTGGGACCCGGTGGAGAATGCGTCGTTCATGCCGTGGCTCGCCGCCACGGCGCTGCTCCACTCCGCGCTGGTGATGGAAAAACGCAATGCTCTCAAGGTGTGGACCATCCTGCTCGCCATCCTCGCCTTCTCGCTCTCGCTGATCGGCACCTTCCTCGTGCGCTCGGGCGTGCTCACCTCGGTGCACGCCTTCGCCACCGACCCCACGCGCGGCGTCTTCATCCTCGCGATCCTGGTGCTGTTCATCGGCGGCAGCCTCGCCTTGTTTGCGCTGCGCGCGCCCGTGCTCAAACAGGGAGGCCTGTTCGCGCCGGTTTCGCGCGAAGGCGCGCTGGTGCTCAACAACCTGTTCCTGGTGAGCGCATGCGCCACCGTGTTCGTCGGCACGCTCTATCCGCTGGCGCTGGAGGCGCTCACGGGGGAAAAAATCTCCGTCGGCGCGCCCTACTTCAATGCGACCTTCGTCCCCTTGTTCGTCCCGCTCCTCCTTGCGGTCCCGTTTGGTCCGCTGCTCGCGTGGAAGCGCGGAGACCTGCTCGGCGTCGCTCAGCGCCTCGTCGGCGCCGCCGCGATCGGCGTGATCACGGTCGCGGTGGTCTTCGCCATGGAGGGCGGCGGACCGATCCTGGTGCCGTTCGCATTCGGTCTTGCGCTCTACGTCATGGCGGGCGCCCTGACCGAGATCGTCGAGCGCACGGGCCTGCGCAAGGTGCCGCTCGCGACCGCGTTCGTGCGCGCGCGCGGCCTGCCGCGCTCGACCTGGGGCGCCGCGTTTGCGCATTTCGGGCTCGGGATCACGCTGCTCGGCGTGGTCGGCGAGACGCAGTGGAGCATGGAGCGAATCGCCGAGCTCAAACCGGGGCAGACGGTCTCGATCCGCCGCTACGATCTCACGTTCGACGGCACGACCACGCGCCAGGGGCCGAACTACCGCGAGCTCGCCGCCCGGTTTACCGTGCGGCGCCACGGCGAGGTCGTCGGCGTCATGGCGCCGGCAAAGCGCAGCTTCCCGTCCCGCGGCACCGGCACGAGCCAGACCGCGCTGATGACGCGAGGATTTTCCCAGCTCTACCTGTCGCTCGGCGACCCGAACCCGGACGGTTCGCTCGCGGTGCGGCTCTACTACAAGCCGTTGGTGCTTCTGATCTGGCTGGGGGCGGTCGTGATGGTGGTCGGCGGCGGGCTGTCGCTCTCGGACCGTCGCCTGCGGGTGGGCGCTCCGAAGCCGGCGCGCGGCAGGGCCGCGCTCGCCCCGGCGGAGTAGGCTACTGCCCCTTTGATTCCGAAGTTCGCATCAGAGGGTGCCGCCAGGGTTTGCGAGCTTCGGAATCGGGACACTGCCATGCGCTGGCTCCGGCTGCTCGTCGTGGTACTCGCGCTCGTACCTTCGCGCGTCGCCGTGGCGGTGCAGCCCGACGAAATGCTGCCGGACGCCGCGCTGGAAGCGCGCGCTCGCACGCTCTCCAAGGAGCTGCGCTGCATGGTCTGTCAGAATCAGTCGATCGACGATTCGGATGCTCCGCTCGCGCGCGACTTGCGTATTCTCGTACGAGAACGATTGCAGGCGGGCGACAGCGACCGGCAGGTGATCGATTTTCTGGTCGCCCGTTACGGCGAGTTCGTGTTGCTCAAGCCGCCGTTCTCGGCGCACACCGCGCTGTTGTGGCTTGGTCCGGCGGCAATCGTGCTCCTCGGCGTCTTTGGTCTGCTCCTGGCCGCGCGCCGGCGGCGGGCCGATTCTTCCGCCGCCACCGCCGAAGGCACGCAGCTCACGCCGGGGGAGGAGGCGCGGCTTTCCGAGATCTTGTACCGCGGCGATCAGTAATGCCCGCCGATCTTGTATAGAACGTTGAAGTTACATCTCTTTTCCTCTTATCCCACCTTACCAAAGTTTAATTTTGCCGACAGCGCCCGGTAAGGAAGCGCTCTCCATCTTGATCGGCATCGGGAGCCCGCTCGGGGCCCCAGTTGCACAAGAAGATGGAGTGACTGTTATGACTGCGAGCGCCCCCGCTCCGAAATCGCGGACCCTCTCCGCGCGCCGTGTCGTTCTGCTTGCCAGTGTCGCTGGCCTAGGTGTGGCCGTCCTGCTCGGCGGCGCGGGCCTCGTTCCCAAGGGGGCCGGCCCGGCACTGAGCACGGTCGCCTATGCCCAGGGCGCTCAGCGCCCGGTCGGATTCGCCGATCTCGTCGACAAGGTGAAGCCCGCCGTCATCTCCGTCCGCGTCAAGGTTCCCTCCGGCCCGAAGATGATGGGCTTCAAGGGCGACGGGCCGTCCGGGCAGAACTCGCAGATCGAGCGGTTCTTCCGCCGGTTCGGCATGCCGGAGGGCGTCATCCCCGACAATCCGCGCGCGCCGCGCAATCATCTCGTGACCGGCCAGGGCTCGGGCTTCTTCATCAGCGCGGACGGCTATGCGGTTACCAACAATCACGTGGTCGACAAGGCCGACACGGTCGAGGTCACGGCCGATGACGGCAAGACCTATACCGCGAAGGTGATCGGGACCGATCCGCGCACCGACCTCGCCTTGATCAAGGTTGAGGGCCGCAACGACTTCCCCTATGCCAAGCTCGCGGACGCCGCTCCGCGCGTCGGCGACTGGGTGGTGGCGGTCGGCAATCCGTTCGGCCTCGGCGGCACCGTGACCGCCGGCATCGTCTCCGCGCGCGGCCGCGATATCGGCGCCGGCCCGTACGACGACTTCATCCAGATCGACGCGCCGGTCAACAAAGGCAATTCGGGCGGCCCGACCTTCGACGTCGACGGCAACGTGATCGGCGTCAACACCGCGATCTTCTCGCCCTCCGGCGGGTCGGTCGGGATCGCTTTCGCCATCCCGGCTCCCACGGTGAAGACGGTGATCGCCCAGCTCAAGGACAGCGGCAAGGTCACCCGCGGCTGGATGGGCGTGCAGATCCAGCCCGTCACCGCCGAGATCGCCGACAGCATGGGTCTCAAGGCCGCGGAAGGCGCGCTGGTCTCCGAGCCGGAGCCGAACAGCCCGGCGTCCAAGGCCGGTATCCAGGCCGGCGACGTGATCACCATGGTCAACGGTAATCGCGTCAAGGACGCGCGGGATCTGGCCAAGCAGATCGGCGCCATGGCTCCCGGCTCCACCGCGAAGCTCATGGTGTGGCGCAAGGGTGAGGAGAAGACCTTCTCCGTGGCGCTCGGCGAACTGCCCAACCAGCGCGACGCGCGGGCGGAGAGCGGGAACTCCGGCCAGGGCACCGACGTGCCGCGGCTCGGCCTCACGGTCGCGCCCGCCGCACAGGTCGCCGGCAGCGGTTCGGAAGGCGTCGTCGTCACCGAGGTCGATCCCGACGGCATTGCCTCCGATCAAGGCTTCAAGACCGGCGACGTCATTCTCGAAGTGGCCGGCAAGAAGGTCGACAAGCCGGCCGACGTGCGCAGCGCGCTGAGCAGCGCACACAAGGACGGCAAGCATACGGTCCTCATGCGGGTGAAGTCGGGCGAGGAGACGCGGTTCGTCGCCTTGAAGCTCGGCAAGGCCTGACCGAATGGGGCGCACCGCCGGCATCCGTCGCCCCCGCCGGCGGTTCGTACCAGGGGGGCGGGCCCCCACGGGCCCGTCCCCATTCCTTCTAACTCCACCCGGCATCCGTCGCCCCCGCCGGCGTGGAGTTGGTTGGGGGGCGGCGGATCAAACCGCCGCCCCTCGCATTTGTCGAGCCGCGGGACCGAATTGCGGCGACCCCGGTAGCATAGATTGAAGCAGTGGCGTTATGATCAGCTCAGCCCAGCATTTGCCCTCCGCGAGGGAAATCGCTTATCCGAGAGATGGCGGGTTCGTGATGCGTCTCCTGATTATCGAAGACGACCGCGATGCCGCCGATTACCTGGCGAAAGCGTTCCGCGAGGTCGGGCATGTCGCCGACCTGGCGGCGGACGGCGAGGAGGGGCTCGCGCACGCGCTCGACGGCCAGTACGACGTGCTCATCGTCGATCGCATGCTCCCCAAAGTCGACGGCTTGGCCGTGATCGGGACGCTGCGCAGCAAAGGCATCGAGACGCCCGCGCTGATTCTGTCGGCCCTCGGCCAGGTCGACGATCGGGTCAAGGGACTGCGGGCGGGCGGCGACGATTACCTCCCCAAGCCCTATTCGTTCTCGGAGCTGCTCGCGCGCACCGAGGTGCTGGCGCGCCGCCGCGGCGGCCGCGAGGAAACGATGTACCGGGTCGGCGACCTCGAGCTCGACCGGCTGTCGCACCAGGTGACCCGCGGCGGCGAGGAGATCGTGCTGCAGCCGCGCGAGTTCCGGCTGCTCGAATATCTCATGAAACATGCCGGGCAGGTGGTGACCCGCACCATGCTGCTCGAGAACGTGTGGGACTATCACTTCGACCCGCAAACCAACGTCATCGACGTGCACATCTCGCGGTTGCGCTCGAAAATTGATAAAGGTTTCACCCAGCCTTTGCTGCATACGGTGCGCGGCGCAGGGTACGTGATCCGCGACAGCAAGTGACGCTGTCGTTGCCCGCACTAGTGGTCCGATTCCGAAGTTCGTCAGCACTGGCAGCGCGTTCAGGTACGAACTTCGGAATTGCAGGACCACTAGCGACTTTATGATTTTAGTGCCCCTTTTGAACCCGAAGTTCGCGATTGCACTTGCCGCCTGATGTGCGCGAACTTCGGGTTCGGGGCACTGGGCGGCACGACATGCACGGGTGAGGGATGACGGCGCTCGGCAAGCTTTTGCGCACGACGGCGTTCAAGCTGACGCTCGTCTACCTGACCGTATTCGCGATGTTCGCCGCCTTCCTGCTGGCGTATTTCGCCTGGAATACGCGGCGCCTGATCACCGAGCAGATCACCCAGACGGTGGACGCGGAGATCACCGGCCTGGCCGAGCAGTACCGGCAGGGCGGCATCCGCCGCCTTGTTTTCGTCATCGACGCGAGATCGCGCCGCCCCGGCTCGAGCCTTTATCTCGTGACCACGCGCGCGGGCGAAGGACTTGCCGGCAATGTCGGGTCGCTGGCGACCGGCATTCTCGAGACGTCGGGCTGGACCGAAACCGCCTATCGCCGTCTCGATGATCCCGACGGCGCCGAACACCATGCCCTCGTGCGCGTATTCCAGCTGCCGGCGGGCTTTCGCCTCCTGGTCGGCCGCGACCTCGAAGAGCGCGAACGCCTGCACGACATCGTGATCGCCGCCGGGCGTTGGTCTTTGGCCATCGTCGTCGTGCTCGGGGTCGCCGGCGGCTTGTTCGTGACGCGGCGGGTTCTCAAGCGCGTCGATGCGATGACGGATACCACCCGCAAGATCATGGACGGGGATCTCGCGGGCCGCCTGCCGATCGCGGGGACCGGCGACGAGCTCGATCGCCTCGCCATCAACCTCAATGCCATGCTCGAGCGCATCGAGGCGCTGATGCACGGGCTCAAGGAGGTGTCCGACAACATCGCGCACGATCTCAAGACGCCGCTGACCAGGCTGCGCAATCGCTGCGAGGAGGCGTTGCGCCTGGCGGAGGACGAATCCCAGTACCGCGCCGCGCTCGAAAGCACGATCGAGGAATTGGAGGCGCTGATCCGCACCTTCAACGCGCTGCTCATGATCGCGCGCGCCGAGTCCGGTCAGGCCCGCGACGGCATGACCGAATTCGACGCGGCCGAGATCGCGCGCGGGGTGGGCGAGCTCTACGAGCCGCTCGCCGACGACAAGGGCATCCAGCTCAAGGTCGAGGCGCCGGCGGCGGCTCCGGTCCACGGCAACCGGGAGCTCATCAGCCAGGCGCTCGCGAACCTGGTCGACAACGCCATCAAATACGGGGCTCCCGACGGCGGCCGGGTGAACGGGGCGGAAGCCGAAATCGTGGTCGAGGCGGTGGGGAAGGGCGACCGCATTCTGCTCGCGGTCGCCGACGGCGGCCGCGGCATTCCCGAAGCCGACCGCGGCCGCGTGGTCGAGCGCTTCGTGCGGCTCGAGCAGAGCCGCTCGCTGCCGGGATCGGGATTGGGGCTGAGCCTCGCCTCGGCGGTCGCGCGCCTGCACGGCGGCGAGCTCAGGCTCGAGGACAATCACCCCGGGCTGCGGACCGTCATCTCGCTGCCGCGCGCCGCGCCGATGCAGGCGACGGGGTAGGGAGCGTGCGTCGTCGGCGTACAGCGGGTCGTCATTGCCGGGCTTGATGTTCAGCCCGAACACATCACCGACGGGTGTTCGGGGACATGACCGACACCTCATCATTGCATGGATTCGGCAACAAGGGGGCCATCCATGCCGTGGCGAGAGGTATCGATCATGGACCAACGGCGTGAGTTTGTTCGACTTGCAATGCAGCACGGAGCGAACCGGCGCGAGCTGTGCCGGCGGTTCGGGATTCATCCTGATACCGGCTACAAGTGGCTTGGCCGCTGGGCTGGCGGTGATTGGGAGCTTTCCGATCAATCGCGCCGGCCGCATGGGAGCCCCGCCCGCACCGAGGCGGCAATGGAGGCACTCGTGTTGAAGGTGCGGGACGCGCATCCGGCCTGGGGTGGGCGCAAGATCGCGCGCTGTCTGGAACGCGAGGGCGCGAGGCCACCGGCGCCGTCGACCGTGCACGAGATTTGCGGCGGCATGGCCGCGTGGTTGCGCCGCTCGGCTCGCCACGGGCTTCGCAGCGCTTCGAGAAGCCTGCGCCCAACTTGTTGTGGCAGATGGACTTTAAGGGCTGGGTCCGGCTCGGTGATGGGATGCGCTGCCATCCGCTGACCGTGGTGGACGACCATTCGCGCTATGTGCCCTGCCTGCAGGCCTGCGCCGATGAACAGGGCAACACGGTGCAGAACCATCTGGAGATGACCTTCCGCCACTACGGCCTGCCGGAAGCGCTGTTCGTCGACAATGGCGGTCCCTGGGGTGATAGCTCGCAAACACGTTGGACCCGGCTGTCCGTGTGGCTGCTCAAGCTCGGTGTCGAGGTTCTGCACAGCCGGCCCTATCACCCGCAGAGCCGCGGCAAGAATGAGCGCTTCCATCGCACGCTCAAGGATGAAGTATTTGCGTTTCGATGCTTCCGCGATCTCACCGAAGTGCAGCGCGCGCTCGATCAATGGCGCGAGGTTTACAACTTCGAGCGGCCACATCAAGCGCTCGACCAGGAGGTGCCGGCCAGCCGCTATCGAGCGAGCCTACGCTCCATGCCGGATCGCCTGCCCAAGGTGGAGTACGGCCCGCACGAGATCGTCCGCTCGGTCTCCTCAACCAAGGCCTATGTCAGCTTCAAGGGTCGGCTTTGGAAAGTGCCCCAGGCGTTTCAAGGCGAACGTCTCGCCATCCGACCGCTCACAATCGACGGCGAATACGGCATCTACTTCGGCGCCCGCCAGATCGCCAGCATCGACTTGACCAACCAGCAAGGTGTCGGTCATGTCTCCGAACAGGTGTCGGTCATGTCCCCGGGCTGAACACTTGACCCGGCAATCCATCTCTTTTCGCAGAAATTCTTGCGAAGAATGATGGACCCGCGGGTCAAGCCCCATAGGCGCTAAGATAAGCCAGGGACCAGGGTCATTTGGAGTTTCCTTTTCCGCGGCGCCTCGGCGAGTTGGCGCGTTCGAGTGAGCAGTATGCGGATGGTTGTTGCGATATCAGGCGGCGGCCAAATGGCGGCGAGAACCGCGCGGGCGAGGAGGATGGTTCTGCGCCAGTGCGATATTTGCACCGCAGGTGGCCGGTGAGGGGGAAAGGGCGCCGACCCCGGCAGCGATTTCGTCCAACAAGAGTGCGAGCAGCAGATGCGCATAGAGCCATGTTCGGACGAGGTCGGGATGCTTTGCCGGCAGCCGGTCGATGTGAAGGAGTGACTTCAGCCGCTTGATGGCGAGTTCAATCTGCCATCGCACGCGATAGAGCGCGGCGATGATCTCTGTCGGGAATTCCTCGCGGTCGAGCGACGTCAGGAGAATGACGTAATCGGCAGCGGCGAGTGTTCTCGGATCGGTGCAGCGCTGGTTCTTCCGGCTCGACCGTCGCGCCTTGGCACGGGCTTTGACGGCGGCGGCAGGCGGCTTCTTGATGATGACGAGGCGCATGTCGAGCGGCTCGAATTGGCTGTGTGCCTTGTGCACCTGAACAGGGATATCGAGCGAGCCCTGCTTGCTCGCCATCTCGAACAGTCTGAGCCAATCGATCGGCTTGCCGGCAGTCGTCATCTGCAGGCTATTCCAGGTGAGACGCACCAGCACATCGGCCCCCGCAGCGAGCGTGTTCCTAAGCCCGTCCGGCTGCGGAACCCCCCGATCGCCGAGGCGTATCTCGCCCGGCACCATGGCGAGGCGATCAAGACGCTCGCCCTCTCTGGTGGTCGTGATGACAGCGTCGACAATGCGCGCGCGGCTCGGGTCGTAGCACAAGTGCAACCGCCAGGCTCGATCACCGGGGCCCTCTAGCCTGCTACCATCCACGATCCGGATCGGCCGTTTGATCGGGTCGACGCCGATCTCCTTTGCAAGGCGGGCGATCCTTTCCCTGCACAGGCGTTGCAGCCAATCCGCGGCCCGCTTGAGCCGATCGAGAACCGCCACATCCGACACGTCGGCGACCCCCGCCGCCGCGGCCAGCGCCGCCACCGATCGCAGCGAATGCCCGCCAGGGCCGTACAGGAGGGCCAGCCGCAGGACGTCCACCGCGCTCTTGACCCCACGCGCGCGAAGGAATGCCCCGTGCTCACGAGCCGAGGATGCCAGCGCCGCATCCCCACCGAGCCGCAAAAGCACTAGCGACCATTCAGTCAGATCAAGCTGTGTGTGTTCCATTGCCAGCTTGAATTTGATTCGCGCCGCTGTCGGGAATCCCTCTGCGACCGCGGATTCCAATCGTGCGGCGGGGCGGCCTTCCGGATTTTATTCTTGCCCCGCTCACGCCCGCTCAATTCCAATCTTGCGCGACCCCGTTATCTTAGCGCCTATGGGGTCAAGCCCGCGGGTGACGGCCTCGGGCTTAGTGTCTGTCCGAAAACATATTGAATCCGTTGAATTTGTTGTGATTCAAAGGTGGTGGCCTGATTCGGGGAGGGTCACCGATGTGGACGCCGCAGAACCGCAAACGTTACGACCGCAGCCGGTTGCGATATCCGAGTGATCTGACGGACGAGGAATGGGCGCATATCGCGCCCCTGATCCCGCCCGCCAAGCCCGGCGGCAACAAACGAACGATTGATGTCCGGGAGGTGATGAACGGGGTCATGTACGTCTTGAGCACGGGTTGTCAGTGGCGCGCACTGCCCAAGGACCTCCCGCCGAAGAGCACGGTACATGACTATTTTATATTTTGGAGTTGCGACGGCATTCTCGATCGCATCCACCATGCACTCTATGTCGCGTGCCGCGAGCAGGCTGAACGCGAAGCGAGCCCGACCGCTGCTATCATCGACAGCCAGAGCGTGAAAAGCGCCGAAAAAGGGGGGCCTGCATCGATCCGCATGGCTATGATGCGGGCAAGAAGATCAAGGGCAAGAAGCGCCACGTTCTGGTAGACACGTTGGGTTTGTTGCTCCACGCCATCGTTCATCCCGCTAATATCCAGGATCGCGACGGCGGCATCCTGCTGCTTGCGACCTTGTTCGGGATGTATCCTTTCTTGCAGACACTGTTCGCTGACGCCGGCTATCAAGGGCGGCAATTCCACAACGCGCTCAAACAAATATTGCCTCACCTACGAACGCAGATCGTCAAGCGATCGGATCAGGCCAAGGGATTCGTGGTGCTGCCCAAGCGCTGGATCGTTGAGCGCACGCTAGCGTGGCTCAACCGCTGCCGAAGACTCACCAAGGATTGGGAGAACCTCAATCGCACAGCGCTCGCGTTTTTGCGCCTCGCCTCAATCCGGCTCATGCTCCGAAAACTCTGTAATCCTCACTGATGTTTCCGGACAGACTCTTAGTGGCTCAAGTCTTTCAGCCTGTCATTACTGGGCTTGACCCGGCAATCCATCTTCTTCGCGAAGAAGTTCTTGCGAAGAATGATGGACTCGCGGGTCAAGCCCGCGGGTGACGGTCTTGGGCTTTCTCGCTCACGTCTCGCAACGTCGTTGCCGGGCCTGACCCGGCAATCCATCATCTTGACGAGAAAGCGCTTCAGGCTGGGAAAGAGGATGGGCATGCAAAGTTGCGAGTCCAGAGAATGAATTCCGCGTCCAATCTCGCGGATGGTACGCTCGCCCAACGCATCGCCGCGGCGCCGCGGCTCCGCCGCCGCGGACGCGCCCATGCGCGCGTCGAGGACTGGCTCGCCGAGATCGCGGGATGCCCGCCGGCAGGACGCTGACGCGGATGCTCGCGGCGCGTCCGCAGCTCCGCGCGCTGATGACGGGGCTGGCGGAAGGCTCGCCCTATCTCTGGGAACTGACGCGCGCCGAGCCCGAGCGGCTCGTCGCCCTGCTCGAAAGCGAGCCCGAGCGTCGTTTCGAGGACATTCTCGCCGGCGCCGCGACCGCGATCGCGGCGACGCACGACCAAGTCGAGGTGATGCGTCTCCTTCGCCGCATGAAGGCGGAGGCGGCGCTGCTGATCGCGTTCGCGGATATCGGGAACGTATGGCCGCTGACGCGGGTGATCGAGCTGCAGACCCGGTTGGCCGACGCGGCGGTGAGCGCCGCGGTCGACCACCTGCTCGCCGATGCGCAGCGCCGCGGCACGCTCGACGTCGCGTCCCGGCACCCGGCGCCGGGCTCGGGCTATATCGTGCTCGCGATGGGCAAGATGGGTGCGGGCGAGCTCAACTATTCGAGCGATATCGACCTGATCGTGTTCTACGACGGCGCCGCGCTCGCACCCGGACTGGAGCCTGCGCCGTTCTACGTGCGGCTCACGCGGGCCCTGGTGAAGCTGTTGCAGGAGCGCACGTCCGACGGCTACGTGTTTCGTACCGATCTGCGGCTGCGTCCGGATCCCGCCTCGACCCAGATCGCGATTTCCACGGCGGCGGCGCTCGACTACTACGAGAGCCGCGGACAGAACTGGGAGCGCGCCGCGCTGATCAAGGCGCGTCCCTGCGCCGGGGATATCGCGGCCGGAGAGGCGTTGCTCGCCGAGCTCTCGCCCTTCATCTGGCGCAAATATCTCGACTTCGCCGCGGTGGCCGACATCCATGCCATGAAGCGGCAGATCCATGTCTATCGCGGACATGATGAGATCGCAGTCGAGGGCCACAATATCAAGCTCGGCCGCGGCGGCATCCGCGAGATCGAATTCTTCGTCCAGACCCAGCAGCTCATCGCCGGCGGACGCCATCCCCGACTGCGGGTGAGAGAGACGCTGCGCACCTCGATATGCTGGCCGAGGGCGGCTGGATCGGCGAACCGGTGCGCGACGATCTCGGCGCCGCCTATCGCTTTCTGCGCACGGTTGAAAACCGCCTGCAGATGGTGGCCGACGAGCAGACCCACAACCTGCCGGCTGACCGGGACGGGCTCGAACGTTTCTCCGGCTTCGCCGGCTTCGGCGGCCGTGATGCCTTCGCGGACGCGTTGCTCGTTCATCTGCGCAACGTGCAGCGCCATTACGCGACGCTGTTCGAGAACGCGCCCGCCCTCGAGGCCGGCCGCCGGGCCTTGCGCTTTCCCCCGGCCGCCGACGATCGCGAAACGCTGGACCGGCTCAGCGAAATGGGGTTTCGGCAACCGCTCGAAGTCTCCGCCCTGGTGCGGCGCTGGGGCACGCCGGCGCACGATTCGTTGCGGAGCGAGTTCGCGCGCAACCAGCTCGCCGAGATCGTGCCCGTGCTGCTCAACCACTTCGCCCGCTCGGCCAATCCCGACGCGGCGGTGATCGCCTTCGACCGATTTCTCGGCGGCCTGCATGGCGGCGGACGGTTGTTCTCGCTGTTGCGACAGAATCCCGACCTGATCGCCCTGATCGCGCTCGTTCTCGGCACCGCGCCCCGCCTCGCCGAGAGCCTCGCGCAGTTTCCCGAGGTCATGGACGCGGTGATCGATCCGAGCTTCTTCGGCGCGTTGCCGGAAGAATCCGAGCTCGCTGCCGGCCTCGAGCGTTCGTTGCGCCTGGCCGGCCCCTACGAGGATTTCCTCGATCGCGTCCGTATCTTCGCGCAGGAGCAGATGTTCCTGGTCGGCACCCGCATCCTGTCCGGAACCGTCTCGGCGGAGCAGGCGGGCGAGGCGTTCGCCCGGGTGGCGGATGTCCTCATTCGCTCCCTCCACCGCGCGGTCGAGGACAATTTCGCGCGCCTGCACGGCCGCGTCGCCGGGCAGGAGACGGCGATCCTGGCGCTCGGGAAACTGGGCGGGCGGGAAATGACGGCGACATCGGATCTCGACCTGATCGTCGTCTACGACTTCGATCCGGAACGACCGGAGTCGAGCGGCCCGCGCGCGCTCTACGGCGCGCAATATTTCTCTCGGCTGACCCAGCGCCTGATCAGCGCGCTCACGGCGCAGACCAATCACGGATTGCTGTACCGGGTGGACATGCGGCTGCGGCCATCGGGCCGCGCCGGGCCGCTCGCGACCCAGATCGACGGCTTCGCGAGCTACCAGGAGACCGAAGCCTGGACCTGGGAACACCTGGCACTCACCCGCGCCCGGGTGGTATCGGCCTCGCCGCCGTTCGCCGCGCGTATCGAGGCGGTGATCCGAGAGGTGCTGCGCCGGCCGCGCGATCCGGAGACGCTCGCCGGCGACGTCGTGGAGATGCGCAAGGCGATCGCGACCGAGAGGGGCGACGGCGACCGCTGGGACCTCAAATATGTCGCCGGCGGCCTGATCGACATCGAGTTCATCGCGCAGTATCTGCAGCTCGCTCACACCGCCGCGACGCCCGAAATTCTCGATACGTCGAGCGTGCGCGTGCTCGACAAGGCATGGCGGCTCGGCCTCATCGCGGCCGAGGACGCCGAGGTGTTGCGCCCGGCGGCCCGGCTCTATCACGACCTCACGCAGATCCTGCGGCTGTGCCTGCCGGGGCGGTTCGATGCGCAGGCGGCGGGACCGGGACTGCTGGCGCTGCTGGCGCGCGCCGCCGACGTGCCGGATTTCGCCAGGCTCGACGCCCATATGGGCGAAACGCAGGCCAAGGTGCGCGCGAGCTTCGATCGCATCCTCGGCAGCCGGCCGTGACCGCATGATGCCGACGGGCGGTCGCGGCCCGGATATTTCATGCCGCCGTGTGACCTAGGTCACGCGTGCTTTGGTCCGGCAGCCCTAAGCAGTTGCGCGGGCCCCGTCCTGGCAGGTCGTACGCGCCGGGATCGAGGCCCGACAAGGACGATCGAACCAGCCTCTGGGGAGAGTGCCATGGACAGGAAATCATCGAGCTTTGCAATCCGTCACCTGGCGGTGATCGCACTTCTTGCGGCGGCAGTCGTGCCGACGGTCCGCGACGATACCGCCGCCACCGTGACGATGCGCGGCCATGTGGGCAGTGACCGAGCGGCTTCCGCGCCGATCGTTCTGGCGCAAGGGCGCTGCTTCAACGGGCACTGCTTCTGACGCAGCGCCGAACGCAACGCCTTCATCCGCGTCGCTTCACTTGCCTTCGTGCGAAGGAGGAGCAGCCATGGATTCATCCATTTCGCCCGTGTCGCCCGGCGCGATCCCGACGCTGCCCATGCAGCTCGGGTTTCCGTTCCAAGATCTATGGACCTTCGCGCTGTTCATAGGATGCCTGAGCGCCGCGATCGGGCTCGTCTACCTGTTCTGCCAGCAGAAATTCGCCGAGCGCAGCAGCACCGGGACCGACGACTACGCCGATCAGTTGCTGCCGCGCCAGCTGGCGACGCATGAGGAATATTCCAAGGGTTTCCTGGTCTATTTCGGGGCGATGGCCGCCGCGCTGCTGCTGCTGTCGCTGGTCGGGCCCAACAACCTCATCGCCCTCGGCGTTCCTCTGCCCAAGGACCTCAGCCCGGGGGTCGTGCCGATCGCAATCGGGCTGGCGCTGGTGGGGCTGATGCCGAACGTGCCCGTGCTTCTGGAGGTCGAAAAGTGGCTGCGCAAATACGCGCACGAACGCGCCTATATTCCGAGCGCGGCGCGCGCTACCGCGCAACGGCTGGCCGCGGCCGATTTCGACTTTACGGGCTATCGCGGCGACGTGCTGTGTCAGCCGGAGCTGCGCGGCGTCGAGGCGGCGGACTTCACGCGCTCGCGCCGGAGCCTCGAGCATGATTGGGCGCGCCTGGCCTGTCTGGTCCACGAGGAGAAATATCGCCGGATGGCCGGCCTCATGGACTGGCTCGATGCCGACCTGCTGCGCGACTACGCCAAGGATCTCGATATCATCGAGACCGCGAAGAAATCGATGGAGGCCGACGTGGCGGCCTACCGAGCGGAAAAGGCCAAGGACCCCTCCTATACCAACGACGCGCTGCATCGTTCCATTCGCGACAACCTCTACAAGCTCTACATCCTGCTGGGCTGTGCCGTGCGCATGAAGAAGCAGCCGAACGACGACATCAACCTCGCGCTCGGTCAGTTCGGCTTCAAGGTCAGTCAAAAGATGCCGGCGCCGGGAAATCGCGATCTCAAGGTGGTCGGCCTGAGCATCGCGGCGATCAGCGTCCTGCTGCTGGAATTGGTCGCCACCGAGGTGGGCCGTTTCTGGACGCCCTCTCCGGTATTTCCGGCAAAATTCTATCAGCCGTTCATCGACACCGCGTCGACGCTCATCCCGTATCTCCTGGCCATCATGGCGGCGGATCTGGTCCGCAGTCGCGCCATCAGGAACGGCACGTGGTTTCGCCCCGGGATCAACGCCAATTACGTCCGGGTTGCGGTGCTGTCCGGGTTCGCGGGATATGCCGGCCTCATTCTGTGGGGCTTGGGCCAGGTCAGGGCGGTGACGCCGGACGGGCTGCTCATCGACGCACCGTATGCGTTGCTCGCGATGGCGACCGGCGCCTTCTACGTCTACCACCTCGACAATGTCGAAATGAACCGGCGGCCGTCCCGGCTGTGGGAGATCGGCTCGCAGACGATCGTCACCGGCATCTGCGGCCTCGTTGCCGCGTCCGTTTCGTTCGAGCTCATTCTCGGCGATGCCGGCATGGCCGTCGACAGGATCGCCCTCACCGCCGTGGTCGACGCTGCGGTCGGCGGCGTGCTCGGATGGTACATTCCGAGCGCCGCTACCGCCAAGTCCGACCCGCTGGCCGAAGCCAAGGACGAGCGCGTTCGCACGCTCGAAGCTAAGGCGCTCGCCTGGTTCGGCAATTCGGCGGCGGCAACCGATTGGCTGGACAGACCGAATCTCGCCCTCGGCAACAAGTCGCCGCGGGCTGCCGCGGTCGAGGTCGAAGGATTCGAGCACGCTATCAACGTGCTGCACGGTCCGCGGGCACTGGTCGCCTGAGGCGCTCCCAGGCGACAGCCGTGCCGGGCGCGCGGCTGTCGCTATAACGGGATGATCGACCCTGCGTCAGGCCGCGGCCTCGGCGATTTCCGCTCGCTGCACGGATGCGCGGTCGACCGGCAGGCGCAGCATCACCATCGTGCCGCGCCCCAGCCGGGAGCGGATGTGCATCGTGCCGTGATGCAGCTCGGTCAGCGACTTCGCGATCGCGAGCCCCAGGCCGGAGCCCTGATGGCTCTTGGTGAGCTGACTTTCGACCTGCTCGAACGGCCGGCCCAGGCGCGCCAGCGCATCCTCCGGGATGCCGATCCCGGTGTCGGCGATGGCGATGCTGACCCAGCTGCGCGTCGCGCGCGCGCGGATCGTGATGCGGCCGCCCTCCGGCGTGAACTTCACCGCATTGGACAAGAGGTTCAGCGCGATCTGCTTGAGCAGGCGGGGGTCGGCGGTCAAGCGGATGCCGCGGCTTATGCGGGCGGCGACGGTCAGCCGCTTGTCGTTGGCGCGTCCCGACACCACCCGCATGGCGTCGTTGAGGAAGGCCTCGAGCTCGACCTGCTCGGGGTCGAGCCGGATGCGCCCGGCTTCGATCTTCGACATGTCGAGGATGTCGTTGATGACGTCGAGCAGGTACTGGCCGCTCTGATGGATGTCGCTGCAATATTCGCGGTATTTCTCGGTGCCCAATGGCCCGAACATGCCGGATTCCATGATCTCGGAGAATCCGATGATGGCGTTGAGCGGGGTCCGCAGCTCGTGGCTCATATTGGCGAGGAACTTCGACTTCGCCTGGTTGGCCTCCTCGGCGCGGGTCTTCTCCTCGGCATATTTCTCGGCGAGGTCGGCGACCTCCTCGGCCTGCCGTTCGAGCTTCTGCTGCGAGTGGCGCAGGTCGGCGACCGTCGCCATCAGGCGCCGCTCGCTCTCCATCAGCTTCTCCTCGTGCAGCTTGATATTGGTGATGTCGGTGCCGACCGAGACGTAGCCGCCGTCCTTGGTGCGGCGCTCGCTGATATGCAGCCAGCGGCCGTCGTCGAGCTGCGCCTCGAAGGTGCGGGCGCCCGGGATCTGGCCTTCGCTCGTGACCTTGGAGCGCACCACCGGCTTGCGCCCGGCCGCGACCACGGATTCGTAGGAAGCGCCGGCCGCGATCGCCTCGTCCGGCAGGTTGTGCAGCTCCTGGAAATTGGAGTTGCACAAGACGAGGCGGTTCTGCGCGTCCCACAGCACGAAGGCCTCGGGGATCGTCTCGATGGCGTCGCGCAGGCGCAAGTCCGCCTCGACCGTGCGCTCGACCAGCGTCTTCTGCTCGGTGATGTCGACGGCGATCCCGATCAGGTGCGGGCCGCCGTCGCCGGACTGCCGGACCAGCTCGCAGCGCGCGCGCAGCCATACCCAGTTGCCGTTGGCATGGCGCATGCGGAAGGCGTGGTCGACCAAGGTGGTGGTGGCGTCGGCGAGCTGGGCGGCGAGCTCGTAGAGATGGATGTCCTCGGGATGAACCAGGGTGTCGACCTCGCCGAAGCTCATGAGCGCGTCCCTCGGCTTGAGGCCGAGGATCGCGAACATGGAATGCGACCAGAACACGCGCCCGCGCGCCAGATCCCAGTCCCACAACCCGCAGCGCCCGCGGTTGAGCGCGGTATCGATGCGCGAGCGCACGGTCTCGTAGATCAGGTCGGCCTCGCGCGCGCGGGTCGCCTGCCAGTGGAAGGCGAAGCCGAGGATCAGCACGACGAAGCCGGTGGTGGCGGAGAGCGTGACGGTGAGCGCGGTGTCGGACGCCCAGGCCGCCAGCGCCTCGGCGCGGGAGTGCAGGATCGCGAGCTCGCCGTTCAATGCGCGCAGACTGCGCACCGTGCCGTAGGCGAGGCTTCCGTCCGCGAGCGGAATCTCCAGCACGCCGGCGGCGGCGCCGAACGTGGTCAGCGGCTGCGTCGGCCCGAGCACGTCGATCAACCGGCGCCCGACCATTCCGCCCTCGAGCGGGATGCTGGCGCGGGTGCTGCCGTCGGCGTTGGTGACGATCTCGTGGCGGATGCCGGCGACGATGATGCCGTTGCCGTCGGCGACCAGGACCTGGCGGCCGGGCGAGCGCGCCCAGTCCGGCATCATGCGCTCGAGCTCCGCCTGCAGCCGGCGGTCGGAAAGGGGCTGCGCGCCGTGCGAGCGCGCGAACCGGTCGAGCCGGTCGACCAGGACATCGGCGCTGCCTTCGATCTGGCTGACGATCTCGCCGATCGCCTGCCGGCGATGGTCGAGCACCTGCACGATGGCGCCGACGCAGATCGTCAGCAGAAACGCGATGATCAAAGCCGGCACCGCGCGCCGCAAAGCAGGCTCGGCGGTAAGCAGCCGCCGATAAGCGGGCTTGGCGATCGACTGAGCTAGGCCTTTGATCGAATCAGAATTTACAGACGCGCTCGCGACTTCGGCGCGCGCCATGCCTCGCCTCCGTTCGGGTCCCTCAACACCTTCATCGGAAGGATGTGCCGCATCTCTCCGAATCGATTTTGATTGGAATCGAAAGATGGCGATTTGTCGAGAGGGAATTTAAGAAATTTTTAAACTTTGTGAATCGGCCCCTTCACGTTGATCGGCAAGGGTTTTCGGCCGCGCCGGCCGAACCGGGGCGCCGCCGCGACGATGGCGCGGCGGCCCGCCGCGGCGCGGCGGACCACCAAAACGGCCGAAGTCCTTACGGCCGACCCGAGCGGGAGGGCCGCCGGTTCATGTCTCGGCGAGCGCACGACGCACGATGTCGCCCACGTCGGGCGAGAGCGACGGCACGGCCGCGACGCGGCGCAGAGCGGTCTGCGCCCGCGCGCGCCGCGTCGGCTCGAGCACGCGCCAGCTCTTGAAGGCCGACAACAGCCGCGCCGCCAGCTGCGGGTTCTTGGGATCGAGCGTCAACACCGTCTCGGCGACGAAATCGTAGCCGGCGCCGTCCGCACGGTTGAACTCCTTCTGATTCATCGAGGCGAATGCGTGGATCAAGGCGCGCACGCGATTGGGGTTGGCGAGCGAGAACGCGGGATGTTTGGTGAGCGCCTTGACGCGATCGAGCGTGGCCGGTTCCGGAATCGCGGCCTGCAGCGTGAACCACTTGTCGACGATCAACGGGTCGCCGGCATAGCGCGCGTAGAAATCGTCGAGCGCGGCGGCACGCTCGCCGACGTCGCAGAGCGACAGCGCTGCGAGCGCGGCCATGCGGTCGGTCATGTTGTCGGCCGCCCGATATTGTCCGGCAGCGAGCGAGACGGCTTCCGGCCTGCGCGTGGCCACCAACAGATCGAGGCAGGCGTTGCGCAGCGCACGCCGCCCGGCGCTCTGGGCATCCGGCCGATAAGGCCCGGCTTCGGACAGCCGGCGGTAGCGGTCGAAAAGGGGAGCAGCGAGATGCGTCCCCACCGCGACGCGCAAGGCCGAGCGCGCCGCGAAGATGGCATCGGGATCGACGTCGCGGCCGATCTCGCGCGCGATGTCCGCTTCCCCCGGAAGCGTCAGCGCCAGCGCGACGAAGGCGGGCTCGAGCGTGGCGTCGGCAAGGAGCGCGCCGAGGGCGTCGAGCACTCCGTCGTCTTCGCGCGTCATCCGGCCGGCGACCAGGTCGGCGGCGTGGGCGACGAGCAGGCGGGTGGCCAGCGTCTGCAGCGCCTGCCAGCGGTTGAACGGGTCGCAATCGTGTGCCGCCAGAAATTTCAGATCGTCGGTGCCGAGATCGACGGTGAGCTTGATCGGCGCCGAAAATCCGCGATTGAGCGAAGGCACCGGCGGCGCACCGATATCTTCGAACACGAAAGTTTCGGCGGGCTTGGTCAAGGTCAGCACGCCGCGTTCGAACGTGCACCCATCGCCGAGCTTGAGCGGCAAGTCGCGGCCGTCGGGCCCGACCAGCCCGATGGCGAGCGGGATGACCATGGGTTGCTTGCTCGGCTGACCGGGCGTGGCGGGCACGGTCTGCGCGAGCTCGAGCCGGTAGCTCTTCGACCGCGCGTCGTAGCGACCGGTGGCGACGACTTCGGGCGTGCCGGCCTGGGAGTACCAGCGCATGAACTGGCCGAGATCCGCGCCCGAGACGTCGGCGAAGCACTGCACGAACTGTTCGATCGTCGCCGCCTCGCCGTCGTGGCGGTCGAAGTAGAGGTCCATGCCGGCGCGGAACTTCTGCGGGCCGAGCAGAACCTTGAGCATGCGCACGACCTCCGCGCCCTTCTCGTAGACGGTCGTGGTGTAGAAATTGTTGATCTCGTGATAGACCTCCGGCCGCACCGGATGGGCGAGCGGACCCGCGTCCTCGACGAATTGATGGGTGCGCAGGCCGCGGACGTCGCCGATGCGCTCGACCGCGCGCGAGCGCATGTCGGCCGAAAACTCCTGGTCACGGAAGACCGTCAGTCCTTCCTTGAGGCAGAGCTGGAACCAATCGCGGCAGGTGATGCGGTTGCCGGTCCAGTTGTGAAAGTATTCGTGGGCGATGATCGCCTCGATCCGCTCGTAATCGCCATCGGTCGCGGTTTCGGGCGAGGCGAGCACGTACTTGTCGTTGAAGATGTTGAGACCCTTGTTCTCCATCGCGCCCATATTGAAGTCCGAGACCGCGACGATCATGAAGATGTCGAGATCGTATTCGCGGCCGAACGCGGTCTCGTCCCAGCGCATGGCGCGCTTGAGCGCGTCCATGGCGTGCAGGCAGCGCGACTCCTTGCCGGGCTCGACATAGACGCGAAGCGTCACCGCGCGGCCGGACATGGTGCGGAAGCGATCCTCGACGCAGGCGAGCTGTCCTCCGACCAGCGCGAACAGATACGACGGCTTCGGGAACGGATCGTGCCACACCGCGAAATGGCGGCTGGTGCCCGGCACGTCGCCCGCCGCGAGCAGGTTGCCGTTGGCGAGCAGCACCGGCGCTTCCGCCTTCTCCGCCTCTATGCGGGTGGTGTAGACCGCCATCACGTCGGGCCGGTCGGGGAAATAGGTGATGCGGCGGAAGCCCTCGGCCTCGCACTGGGTGCAATAGATCGGGCCCGAGCGATAGAGCCCGGAGAGCTGGGTATTGGCGGACGGATCGACGACGGTCTCGATCTCAAGCCGGAACGGACGAGGCGGCGGCTGCGCGATGGTCAGCCGGTCCGCCGTCGCCACGAACTGTTCGGGAGGCAGCACGTCGCCGTCGAGCCTGAGCGCCCGCAGGTCGAGCCCGTCGCCGTCCAGTATCAGGGGCGCCGGCGCGGCGCCGTCACCGTTGGGGCGCAGCGCGAGCGTGGCGCGCACCTGCGTGGCGGCCGGGTCGAGCGAGAGCTCGAGCTCCACGGTGTCGACCAACCAGTCGGGTGGTCGGTAGTCCTCGAGCCGGACGGGGCGAGCCTCTTCGGTGCGCATGTCGGTTCCGCTTGCTTTGCGCCCGCTGCGGGCGAAGGTTCGCAGTCGCGACTGGGAACCGGCTCCGTTCGAGGCGCGAGATGGTGACGTTTTTACTCATATACGCTGAATTCGCTTCCTGCTTTAATCGCTTCCCACGAAGCTGCAACCCATTGTATGGGTGCCGGATGATTTTGGGAGGAATGTGATGACGATGCTTCGCATGCTCGGGCTCGGTCTGGTCGCGCTGGTTGCCGCGACGTTCAGCGCGCCGACTTCGACCTCTGCGCAGAACTATCCCAGTCAGCGCGTCACCATCGTGGTGCCGTTCGGCGCGGGCAGCGTGACCGACATCATGGCGCGTATCCTCGCCGAAGAGGCGGCCAAGCGCTGGGGCCAACAGGTCCTGGTCGAGAACCGGCCCGGGCTCGCCGGGACGACCGGCGTGGCGAAGGCGGCGCCCGACGGCTACACGCTGATGCTGACCTCGAACGGCCATACGGTCGCGGGCATCGTCAACAAGAATTCTGTCGTTCGACCCGGTCAAGGATTTTGCCGGCATCACCCGCGTCTGCTCGGCGCCGCTCTACCTGATCGTCAATCCCGATGTGCCGGCGAAAAATCTGAAGGAATTGATCGATCTGGCGAAGGCCAAGCCGGGAACGCTCAATTTCTCCTCTCCCGGCCTCGCCAGCACGACATTCATCGCCGGTGCGTTGTTCAGGAAGGCCGCCGGCATCAACATCGTGCACGTGCCGTTCAAGAGCGCGCCCGACGCGGTAACGGCGGTCGTGCGCGGGGACGTGCAGATGTATTTTGCGCCGGTCAACCTGTCCAAGGAAATGGCCGAGGCCGGAAAGGTGCGCGCGATCGCGGCCGCGACTCCGCAACGCATCCCGGACCTGCCGAATGTCCCCACCTTCAAGGAGGCCGGTTTGGACTTCGCGTATGACTCCTGGTTTGGTCTCATGGCGCCGGCGGGCGTGCCGCGCCCGGTGGTCGAGAAGATCAATCGGGACATGGTACAGATCCTGCACTCTCCTGAGGTCAAGGCGAAGCTGGCGAAACAGTTCGTCATTGCCGTGACCGACACGCCGGCGCAATTCGACCAGATCATCAAGGACGAGACGGCGAACCTGACCGAGGTCCTCAAGCAAGCCAGCAACTAGCGCGCGCAACAGCGGCGCGACAGCAAGGAGCGCAGGCCGCCCGGCCTGCGCTCCATTGTTTTGTGCTCGCGCCAGGAACGCCCGGGGCCTGAGCGCCGACCGATCTGATGCCCGCCGGTGGGCAGCGACCCATGACGGCCTTGCCGCGTTCGCTGTCGTCGCACTGGAAAGCGATCCCTCGGGAGGGGTAGCATCCAGGCTCGCAACAACAGACATTGGGGAGGGACTCCATGACGAACCTACACAGTTCGGCCGCCGGCGCGTTCTGCGCCTGCGGCGCATGCAAATCGTCCCCGGCGCTCTCACGCCGCCAATTCCTCTGCACCACGACGGCGTCCGCCGTGGCCGCCTCGACCGTCGTCGGCACGGTCGGCGGGGCTGCCCGCGCGCAGCAGCCGAGCGGCGCGACCGCTCCGGGACGGGCGATTCTGATCAAGGGCGGTTGCGTGCTCACCCTCGACCGCACGGCCGGCGACTTCGAGCAGGCCGATGTGCTGATCGAGGGCGGCAAGATTTCCGCCGTGCGTCCGAACATCGCCGCGCCCGCCGCCGAGGTCATCGATGCCTCGCGCATGATCGTGATGCCCGGCTTCGTCGATACCCACCGCCACATGTGGCAGGGCATCCTGCGCAACGTCCTCCCCGACGGCTCGCTCGATGACTATATCGCGGTCGTGCAGAAGACGTTCGGCGCCAACTACACGCCCGATGACGTCTATGCCGGCGATTATTTCAGCGCGCTCGGCGCCATCGACAGCGGCGTGACCTGCGTTCTCGACTGGTCGCACATCCACAACAGCCCGGAGCATACCGACGCCGCCGTCAAGGCGCTGGGCGATTCCGGCGTGCGGGCGGTGTTCGCCTATGGCAATGCGCAGACCGCGGACGGCCGCTGGTGGGAGGCGAAGGACTCGAAATTCCCGGGCGACATCGCGCGCCTGCGCAAGCAGTATTTCTCGAGTGACGACCAGCTGGTGACACTCTATTTGGCGGCGCCTTCCGGTTCGCCTGCGCAGATTCTGCCGACCTTCGCGGCCGCGCGTGACGTCGGCGCCCGCATCACCATCCATGTCGGCGTCGGCGAGCGCGGCAGGGCCGGCCTGCTGGAGAAGCTGAACGCGGAAAACGCACTGAAATCGGACACCACCTACATCCACTGCTGCACGCTCAACGACACCGAGTGGAAACTGATCAGGGATACCGGCGGCACGATCTCGATCGCCGGTTACGTCGAGACGCTGATGGGGCACGGCCATCCGCCGATCCAGAAGGCGATCGATACCGGCATCCGCCCGTCGCTCAGCATCGATGTCGAAACCTCCGTCCCCAACGACTTCTTCGCGCAAATGCGCACGATCTTCTCGCTGCAGAAGAACGATGTCTGGGCGCGCCGGCTCGCCGGCGACAAGGATGCGCCGAAGTTCCTCACCGTGCGCGAGGTGCTCGAATTCGCCACCATCGAAGGGGCGCGCGCCAACGGGCTCGAGCGCAAGATCGGCACGCTGACGCCGGGCAAGGACGCGGATGTCATCCTGTTGCGAACCGACCGGCTCAACGTCATGCCGATAAACAACGCCGTCGGCGCCGTGGTCACCAGCATGGGGCCGCAGAATGTGGATACGGTGCTGATCGCCGGCAAAGTGATGAAGCGCGACGGCCAACTGGTCGGCGTCGACTTCGACCGCCTTACCCGGCTGGGCAACGAGGCGCGCGACCGCCTCTATGCCAACGCCAACGTGAAGAATGCCCGTATCTGAACG
Source organism: uncultured Alphaproteobacteria bacterium (assembly GCA_963758945.1). Taxonomy (GTDB): domain Bacteria; phylum Pseudomonadota; class Alphaproteobacteria; order Rhizobiales; family Xanthobacteraceae; genus VAZQ01. The sequence goes on from CAVWXY010000012.1 coordinate 226,668, forward strand.
CCGCTGCTGCTGAACGCCGCTGCCGCGCGCCGAGCGGCTCGGCCGTTCGCTGCCCCTCTTGCGATGCCCCGCACCAGCGGGGCATCTATCTGTCAGGGCCGAAGAGAAATCGTCGGCTTGCCGGACTGAACAGGAACGGACATGACCGATCGCTTCGATGTCGTCGTCGCGGGCGCCGGGCACAACAGCCTGATCGCCGCCGCCTATCTCGCCAAGGCCGGCTACCGCTGCCTGGTGCTGGAAGGCAGGTCCGTGGTCGGCGGCAATTGCGTGACCGAGGAATTGACGCTTCCCGGATTCCAGCACGATTCATGCGGGACCGCCCATGTCGTGATTCAGGACAGCCCGATGTTGCGCAACGACGAGCTCGGGCTCGCCGACTACGGCCTGGAATACATTCATCCCGAAGTCGTGGTGCATCTTCCCTTCGCCGACGGCAGCTACTTGACGCAGTACCGTGACATCGAGCGAACCTGCGCCGAGTTCGCCAAGTTCTCGAAGAAGGACGCCGCCGCCTACCGGCGCATGCTCGCCGAATACGACGCGGTCAAGCCGATCTTCGACGCGGTCTCCTATACGCCGATCGGATGGGGCAAGCAGATCAACGAGCGGCTGGCAGAGCATCCGGACGGCAAGCGTTGGCTGCGCCGGATCGCGATGTCGGGCTGGGAGATCATTCGCGACAATTTCGAGGACGATCACTGCCGTTCGTTCATGCTGTGGATGGCGTTCCAGACGGTGGTCCCGCCGGAATGGCCGATGTCGGGGCGACTCGCCTATTCCCTGGTCTACGGCCGGCAGCGCTGGAGCTGGTGCGTTCCGAAGGGCGGATCGGGCGCATTCTCCGGCGCGCTCGCGCGGCTCATCGAAACGCACGGCGGCGTCATCCTCACCGACAGGAGCGTACGGGCGCTCGTCATCGAGAACGGCCGCTGCGCCGGCGTGGAATGCGCCGATGGCAGCGTCTACCGTGCCGGCAAGGCGGTGCTGTCCACCATTCACGTCAAGCATCTCGTGGAGATGGCGCCGCGCGCAGCCTGGGGCGATGATTTCGTCGCCGGCGTGGAGACGTGGCAGGCCGGTCCCACGCTGTTCGTCACACACTATGCGACCAGCGAACCGATGCGTTTCGCGGTCGCCGGCGGCGTGCTCGAGCCGATGGCGGTCGGCACCATGTCGACGGCTACGCGGGCGCTGCGCATGGGCTACGACTATGCGCGCGGCGCGGTCAATATCGAGGACCCGGTTCTGCTTGCGGTGTGCCCGACGCTCGCGGATCCGGGGCGGGCGCCGCCGGGCAAACACACCGTGAAGGTGATCGGTTTCCAGCCTTATGATCTCGCGCAAGGCCCGCACCATTGGGACGAGATCAAGGAGCAAATATCGCAGGCCAATCTCGATCATTTGCGGCGCTTCGCGACCAACCTGACCGACGACAAGATTCTCGCCCGCATCGTCGAGAGCCCGCTCGATCTCGAACGCATGAATCCGCACAATTGGCGCGGCTCGTGCCATGGCGGTGCGCAGAACGCAGCGCAGTCCGCGAGCCTGCGACCGGTTCCCGGCTGGGCGTCGCACCGCATGCCCATACCCGGCCTCTATCAGACCGGCTCCACCACCCATCCCGGCGGCTCGATCTCCGCCGGCCCCGGGCGCAACGCCGCCGCCGTGATGCTCAAGGACTTCGGCACGAGCCTCGAGGAGGTGCTGGCGGGACATCGCGGGGCGAGGGCCGTTGCGGCGGTTTGCGATTGACGGACGCGCCCGCAGCCGTCATGGCGAGGGCGGCCACAGGGTCGTCCGGGCGCGCGGGAATTCCATGGGCGAACGGCGCTTCCCGTTGTGTGACGCGAGGTGAGGCATGCGCGCCATGGTGCTGGAGAAGCCGCGCCTGCCGCTTGAAATGCGCGAGCGGCCGGCTCCGGTGCCCGCGTCCGGGGAAATCCTGGTCGAGGTGGCGGCCTGCGGCGTCTGCCGCACCGACCTGCATGTCGTCGACGGCGAGTTGCCGGACCCGAAGCTGCCGATCGTACCCGGCCATGAGATCGTCGGGCACGTCGCCGCGATGGGGCAGGGGGTCGCCGGTTTCACGGTCGGCGAGCGCATCGGCGTCCCATGGCTCGGCTACACCTGCGGCGTCTGCTCCTATTGCCGCAGCGGCCGCGAGAACCTGTGCGATCGACCGCTGTTCACCGGCTATACGCGCGACGGCGGCTATGCAACGCACACGGTCGCCGACGCCCGCTACTGCTTCCCGCTTCCGGAACGGATGGATGACGCCGAGATCGCCCCGTTTCTGTGCGCCGGTCTGATCGGCTGGCGCTGCTACCGAATGGCAGGGGCCGAGCCGGCGGGGGCAGTAAGCGTGGAGGCGCTCGGCCTCTACGGCTTCGGCGCCGCCGCGCATATCCTGGCTCAAGTCGCGGTCTGGCAGGGACGGCGCGTCCATGCGTTTACCCGCGCCGGCGACACCGCTGCACAAGCGTTTGCAAGATCGCTCGGCGCCGTCTGGGCCGGCGGTTCGGACGACCTGCCGCCCGAGCCGCTCGACGCCGCGATCATCTTCGCCCCCGTCGGCGCGCTTGTACCGGCGGCGCTCAAGGCGGTGAGGAAGGGCGGGCGCGTGGTCTGCGGCGGCATCCACATGTCCGACATCCCCTCCTTCGCCTATCGGCTGCTGTGGGAAGAGCGGCAGATCCTGTCGGTTGCCAATCTCACCCGTGCGGACGCCCGCGAGTTCCTGACGGTGGCGGCGCAGGCGGGCGTGAAGACCGAGGTGACGCGCTATCCGCTCGAAGCAGCCAACGCGGCGCTGGCCGACCTCCGCGCTGGCCGGCTGCAAGGCGCGGCGGTGCTGATCCCGTGACGGCTGATGCAAGCGCGTCGAGATGATCGCGGTCGACCGCGCCTACTCGACGATGGTGGTCGCGGATTGCTTCACGCGGATGCGGACGCGGGCTCGGCGTGGCCGATCACGCGTTTGATCGTGGGAAAGCGCAGCCTCAGCGCGCGCTCCAGTTCATCGACCTTGTCGTGCACGCCGGCCACTTTGAGCGACGGATCGACCAGGCAGTGGAAATTGACGATTTCGCCATCTTCGGCCTCCCGTACACGCACGTCGTGGATCTCGCCGACCAAATCGACTTTCGCCGCGATCTCGGCCAGCGCATGGCGCACCGCGGCAATTCGTTCAGGCACAGCGTCGCGCCCCGGCTCATCGAAGGGCTGCATAGGCTCAATGTGGGTCTCGACCTCGACCTCCGGTCCCAACTCCGCGCGCACCGCATCTTCGAGCCCGCTCGCAATATCGTGAGCGGCGCGCAACGAGAGCGCACCGTCGACTTCGAGGTCGAGCGAAACCGCAAGCCTGCCTTCGATCGCGTGCACGGTGACGTGGTGGACCGCCAGGCCGCGATTGCGGGCGATCACCATGACCCGTTCGAGCACGGATTCATCGTCGAGAGCCTGCGGCTCGGTGGTTACCGTCACCTCCGCTGCACCGCCGTCGGCACGCACGGCTTCGACGATGCGGTCCTTCAATGCCGCAACGCGGTCGAGCGGCAGCGTGCGGCTCACCGCCACGGTGAGATCGACGAACAGCACCTTGCCCACCTCGCGCACGCGCAGCCGTTCCAACGCCACGACCCCGGCAATGCGCGCGACGGCGGCGCGGATCCTGTCGGCCGCTCCGGCGGGGGCGGTGTCGGTCAGCGTGTCGACGGTTCGCCGCGCTAATCTCCAGCCCACGATGCAGATCACCACCGATACGGCGATGGCCGCCGCCGAGTTGGCCCAGACGTAGCCGAATTTTATTCCAAGGAGACCGGCGAGCACCGCCAGCGACGACCACATGTCGGAATCGAAATGCAGCGCGTCTGCCTCCAGCGCCTGGCTCGCCGTCTTTTCGGCCGTCCGGTAGAGCACACGCGCGCGGAAGAAATCGACCACGATCGAGACTGCAATCACGGCGAACGCCCACAGCGTGGCATCCACCTCCGGCGGCTGCGGGCTCATGAGCCGCTTGGTTGCCTCCCAGGTCACGACGCCTGCAAGAACGAACAGCAGCGCCGTCTCGGCGAGTGCCGACATGCTCTCGATCTTGCCGTGGCCGTAGTGGTGCTCCTCGTCGGCAGGCTTGTCGGACACGCGCACCGCGTAATAGGTCATCACGGTCGCGCCGACATCGATCAGCGAATGGGCTGCTTCCGACAGCAGTGCGAGCGAGCCGCTCAGGACCCCGACGATTGCCTTGGCGGCGGTCAGGCCTGCCGACGCGGCAATCGAAGACAGTGCGACCCTTTGTTTGATGTCCGGCATCCCCGCCTCCGTGCCAGATGGCAGAAATAGGCACTATCCTCTTGAAGCCTGCCATCAGTGATTAGCACGGGACGTCTTGGAACGGGTCTTCTGCTTGAACAACAAAAATGCTGCCGGATTGGCTTACTTGAAGGTCCGCGCCTGCTTCTCCAACTCGCTCGCGAGCACGGCGCCGATCTCCGCCAATGGCACGGGCTTCATCATGTGCACGTGCTCGCAATCCACTTCGTGAACGACGATCTTGCCGCCGACATAAGGCTTCCACTTTTCCACCGCAGGCGGATCCTCGCCCCGTGTGGCGGCAAAAAGCAGCATGTCGCCAGAGAATTGTTGCGGGCGGAAACTCAACGCCAGCCTTGTGTTATTTTTCATGACTTGGATGACTGCAGCAACCTGATGCTCCTCGAGGTTCGCGAGTATGTCTCCGGCTTTACGCAGGATATCCAACGCACCCGAAATCTGCAGCGGTTCCTTTCCTCGATAGTAACCCAGCGCCCTGAGCTGATCCGCAAGCAGCTTCTCGCCATCAAGCTCGGTTTCGCCAGGCGGCACGCTGTGCCCGTCGATGGGGTAGCTGTCGAGAACAGCAAGCAAAGCCACTCTCTCGCCTTCGCCCTGGAGGCGCGTGGCAATGGCATGGGCAACCAGTCCACCGAACGACCAGCCAAGCAGATTGTAGGGGCCCGCCGGCTGGACCTTCCGAATGAAGGTCAGATAGTCCGCGGCCATGTCGTCGAGTGTGTGAGGAGCCATCTCGGGCTGCGTGATCCCGCGAGCCTGCAGGCCATAGATTGGGCGCTCGGCCGGCAGGTGCCGCATCAGCCCGGAATAAGACCAGCTGAGGCCGCCGCCGGGATGGATGCAGAACAATGGCCCCAGAGCGCCCGAAGGACGCAGCGGGAGCAGAACCTCGAGCGGCGACTGGTCGGGGCGGTTGGCGTTGAGCCGTTGCGCCAAGGCCTCCACGGTCGGCGCCTCGAACAGGCTGCGGATCGCAATCCCGGCGCCCAGCGTCGAGCGGATGCGGCTGATCAGCCGCGTCGCCAGCAAGGAATGACCCCCCAGCGCAAAGAAGTTGTCCTCGATCCCGACCCGCTCGACCCCCAGAACCTCCGCAAACAGCCCGCACAGAACCTCCTCCTGCGGCGTGCGCGGCAACCGCCCACCCGCCAGCCCGGAATAGTCCGGCGCAGGCAGCGCCCGACGGTCGAGCTTGCCGTTCGGCGTCAGCGGAAGACGATCCAGAACCACAAACGCAGACGGAACCATGTGCTCGGGAAGGCTCCCGGCAAGATGCCCACGCAACTCGCCCGCCTCAGGACGCTCCCCGCCCGCCGCAACCACATAGCCGACAAGCCGCTGGCTCCCGCCCGCATCCGCCCGCGCAATCACCGCCGCCTGCGCAACGCTGCCATGGCGAACCAGCGCAGCCTCGATCTCCCCAGGCTCAATGCGGAACCCGCGCACCTTCACCTGCGCGTCCGCGCGACCCAAAAACTCCAGAACCCCGTCACGACGCCAGCGCGCAAGGTCCCCGCTGCGGTACATCCGGCTCCCCGCAGCCCCATACGGGTCGGCAACAAACCGCTCCGCCGTCAGCCCCGAACGCCCGAGATAGCCACGCGCAAGCCCAGCACCCGCAATGTAAAGCTCCCCGCTCACCCCGGCCGCAACAGGCTCCAATCCTCCGTCCAATACGTAAACGCGATAGTTGGGCAGGGGCCTGCCGATCGGGATGTATGGGCCGGGTTGGTCTTCCTCGACAGCGAAACCGGCGGCGTCGATCGTAGTTTCGGTCGGTCCGTACAGATTGGTGATGCTCGCGACCTTCAGACGCTCCAAGATTTTCTGTCGCAATTCAATCGTAAAGGGCTCGCCGCCAAGCACCAAGTGCGGCAACGAGAAATCATCCGGTGCGCTGGAGATGAGGCTCTCCATCAAGGATGGAGTGCAGTTCAGGAAATCCACTCCGTTGCGTCCTACATAATCCCAGAACGCCGCGGGTGATTCCCGAACTGTGTCGCTGATGACGACGATCGACGCGCCGTGAGCGAGAGGTAGAGCCATTTGCTCGATCGAAGGATCAAAAGCAGGCGAGCTCAAGAGAGCCACTCGGAAACCGGGACCCGCGCCGAAATCGGCGCCAAGCGTGAGAACCTTGTTGGCAAGGCTGGCGTGATCGACGATCACGCCCTTGGGCGTTCCGGTGGATCCCGAGGTGTAGATGACATAGGCGGGATGCTGCGGGCGCAGGGCGGTGGCGGGCGCGGTGGCGGGGTGGCGGGCGATGGCGTCGGCCTCGGCATCGAGGCAGACGAGGCGGGCGACGTGCGCGGGCAGCCGCGCGCGCAGCGTAGCCTGCGTGAGCAGCACCGGCGCGCCGGCATCGGCCAGCATGAAGGCCAGCCGCTCGCGCGGATAGCCGGGGTCGAGCGGCAGATAGGCCCCGCCCGCCTTGAGGATGCCGACGAGCGCGACGAGCATCTGCAACGAGCGCTCCACGCACAGCCCCACCACAGTCTCCGGCCCCACCCCGAGCGCGCGCAGGTGATGCGCAAGCCGGTTGGCGCGCGCATCGAGCTCGCCGTAGCTCACACGCTCGCCTTCGAACACCGCCGCAACCGCATCCGGCGTCGCGGCCGCCTGCGCCGCAAACAGCTCCGGCAACGTCGCGCTCGGCAGCGCCCGCGCGGTGGCGTTCCAGTCGCAAAGAATCTCCTGCCGCTGCGCCGGGGGAAGAATGTCCGGCTTGCCGATCAACGGCTCGGAGGTTGGAACTACATAGGCAACAAGCCGCTGGCTCCCGCCCGCATCCGCCCGCGCAATCACCGCCGCCTGCGCAACGCTGCCATGGCGAACCAGCGCAGCCTCGATCTCCCCAGGCTCAATGCGGAACCCGCGCACCTTCACCTGCGCGTCCGCGCGACCCAAAAACTCCAGAACCCCGTCACGACGCCAGCGCGCAAGGTCCCCGCTGCGGTACATCCGGCTCCCCGCAGCCCCATACGGGTCGGCAACAAACCGCTCCGCCGTCAGCCCCGAACGCCCGAGATAGCCACGCGCAAGCCCAGCACCCGCAATGTAAAGCTCCCCGCTCACCCCGGCCGCAACAGGCTCCAATCCTCCGTCCAATACGTAAACCTGCGTGTTCGAGATCGGACGTCCAATCGGAACGGAATCCTCAAAATCGGTCCCGCGCGTCACAGCAAAGCAGGCGCTGAACGTCGTTCCTTCCGTGGGGCCGTAGCCGTTGATCAAGCGGCCGCCGGTCTGCGCTTCGATCACGGCGCGCACGTGCGACGTAGAAAGAACATCGCCGCCCGCCAGCAGCTGCCGCACACCCGCAATCGCCGAAACATCCTCGTCGACCACGTGATGGAACAGCGCAGCCGTCAGCCACAGCACGCTGACCCCGGTCTCCGCAATGGTGCGCCCGAGCTTGGCGATATCCAAAGGACCGTCGCGGGTAGACGACCAGCTTGGCTCCGTTGAGCAATGCGCCCCAAATCTCGAACGTCGAAGCGTCGAACGAGAGCGGCGCCAAATGCAGAAACACGTCATCAGGCGTCAGTTCGACATAATTCGGGTCATGCACGAGCCTCACCACATTGCGGTGAGCAACCACGACGCCCTTGGGCGTTCCGGTGGATCCCGAGGTGTAGATGACATAGGCGGGGTGCTGCGGGCGCAGGGCGGTGGCGGGCGCGGTGGCGGGGTGGCGGGCGATGGCGTCGGCCTCGGCATCGAGGCAGACGAGGCGGGCGGCGTGCGCGGGCAGCCGCGCGCGCAGCGTAGCCTGCGTGAGCAGCACCGGCGCGCCGGCATCGGCCAGCATGAAGGCCAGCCGCTCGCGCGGATAGCCGGGGTCGAGCGGCAGATAGGCCCCGCCCGCCTTGAGGATGCCGACGAGCGCGACGAGCATCTGCAACGAGCGCTCCACGCACAGCCCCACCACGGTCTCCGGCCCCACCCCGAGCGCGCGCAGGTGATGCGCAAGCCGGTTGGCGCGCGCATCGAGCTCGCCGTAGCTCACACGCTCGCCTTCGAACACCGCCGCAACCGCATCCGGCGTCGCGGCCGCCTGCGCCGCAAACAGCTCCGGCAACGTCGCGCTCGGCAGCGCCCGCGCGGTGGCGTTCCACTCCTCCAGTATCGTGCGCCGCTCCTGCGCCGCCAGAATGTCGAGCTTGCCGATCGCAACATCGGGCGCCGCCAGACCCGCCTCCAGCAGCCGAACAAGACGCGCCGCCAGCGCCGCAACGCTTCCCCGCTCGAACAGGTCCGGGCGATAGCTCAGCCGCAGCTGCAGCCGCTCGTCCGCGCGCGCAGCCAGGCTCAGCGGATAATGCGTGGCATCCACCCCGCTGAACTTGGTCAGCCGCAGACCGCCGACCTCGGCCGAAAGACCGCCGCGGTCGACCGGGTAGTTCTCGAACACCACCAGGGTGTCGAACAGTTCGCCCAATCCCGCCAGGCCCTGGATCTCGGCCAGACCGAGATGCTGGTGCGCCATCAGCCGCGACTGGCTGTCCTGCACCTCCCGCAGAAGCTCGAGAAACGGTTTGCCCGGCGGAAGCTTCACGCGCAGCGGCAGCGTGTTGATGAACAGCCCCACCATGCTCTCGATGCCGGTAATCTCCGGCGGCCGGCCCGCCACGGTCACGCCGAAGACCACATCCGCGCGGCCGCTCAGCCGGCCGAGCACAATGGCCCAGGCGGCCTGCAGCGCGGTGTTGAGCGTCAGGCCATGTCGGCGTGACTGCCGCGTCAGCGCCGCGCTCAGCGCCTCGCTCAGCGCAAGCGTGATCTGCTCGGGCGCCACCATCGGCGCATGCCCGCCCGCGCGCGGGCTCACATGGGTGGCCTCCTCCAGGCCGGCCAACGCCTCCCGCCAGGCCGCCACCGCGCCGGCATGATCTTGAGCCGCGATCCACGCCAGATAGTCGCGGTAGGGCGTCACCCGCGGCAGCGCCGCATCGCCCGGGTTCCGAGCAGGCAGCTGCTGCCCATAGAGCGTGAGCAGCTCCCGCACCAGCACCGGCATCGACCAGCCGTCCATCACGATGTGATGGTTGGTGAGCACCAGCCGATGCTCCTCGGCCGCCAGCCGGATCAGCGCAAAGCGAACAAGCGGGGCGGCGGCAAGATCGAAGCGCTGCGCGCGCTCCTGCACAAGGATGGCGGCCAGGCGCGCTGCACGCGCCGCGTCATCCAGCCCCGACAGATCGATACATCGCCACGGCGCCGCCAGCTCCGGCACAATGATCTGCACCGGACGGCTGAGGTTGTCGTGCCGGAAGCTGGCGCGCAGGCTGGCATGGCGCGTCACCAGCGCCCGCACCGCCTTCTCCAGCGCCGCGCCGTCGAGCGCTCCCTCCAGCGTCAGCTCCAGCTGCACCGTATAGACGTCGGGCGCCTGCGCATCATAAAGCGCATGGAACAGCAGCCCCTCCTGCAACGGCGACAGCGGCAGGATGTCCTCGATCCGGCCATAGCTGCCTTCCAGCCGCTCGATCTCCGCCTGCGTGAGCGCCACCAGCGGCAGATCGCTGGGCGTGCGCCCGCCCGCCCCGGGCGCCGTCGCATGCCGAACGAGCCCCGCCAGCGCCGCAAACCAGCGCTCCGCCAGATCGCGAACCTCGGCCTCCGTCACCAGCCCAGGCGCCCATGACCAGTGCGCCGTGAGCTGCGCTCCGTCGCGATCCTCGAGCGTGAGCGCATTGACCTCGAGAGCATGCGCCAGCGGCATCGCAGGATCGCCCGCGCCCAGCCGCACCGCCTCCGCCGCCACCGCCCAGTCCGCCGCCCCAGCCGCCGCAAAGCGCCCGAGATAGTTGAAGCCGATCTGCGGCGCCGCAAAACCGGCAAGCTGCGCCGCCGTCTGCGGGTTCAAGTAGCGCAGTACCCCATAGCCCAGCCCATGATCGGGCAGCGCGCGCAGCTGTTCCTTGATGCTCTTGAGCGCCCGACCGAGCGCCCCACCCCCCGCCAGCGCCTCATCGAGATCGAGCGCGCCGGGATCAAGCCGCACCGGGAACAGGCTGGTGAACCAACCCACCGTGCGCGAGAGGTCCACATCCCCAAACACCTCCTCGCGGCCGTGACCTTCCACATCGAGCAGCACCGCGCGGCCGCCGTCCCGCCCGCGTCGCCGACACCAGTCCGCAAGCGCCACCACCAAGCCGGTCAGCAGCACATCGTTGATGCCGCCATGAAACGCCGCCGGCACCCGCGTCAGCAATGCCCCCGTGATCGCCGCCGGCAGCGTCAGCGTGAGATGCCCGGCCGTGCCGCCGACGTCGCGGCGCGCATCGAGCGTCCCGTCGAGCAGCGAAAGCGACGGCTCCCGCAGCATCCCGGTCCAGAACGAAAGCTCCGCCAGCCGTCCCGCATCCTGCCCCTGCAACGCAAGCCGCCGCGCCCATCCCCGAAACGAAGTCCCCCGCGGCGCCAGCGCCGGCGTCTGCCCGCGCGCAATCGCCGCCCACGCCGCCGCAAGCTCCGGCACCAGGATGCGCCACGACACCCCGTCCACCGCCAGATGATGGATGCTCAGCAGCAGCCGACCCGCCGCCGTCGCTCCGGCGTCGAACCAGACCGCCTGCACCATCACCCCGGCCCTCGGGGCAAGCCGGCCCTCCGCCGCTTGCGCCTCCTGCGCAAGGCAGGCACGCAGCCCCGCATCATCAAGCCCGCAGACGTCGATCCGCCGCAGGCAAGCCCCCGCCTGCACCGTACCCGCCGGTGCCACTTCCAGGCTCCACCCTGCCTCTCCGCCGGCTCCAACCAGCCGCAGCCGCAGCGCATCGTGATGGTCGAGCAGGCTCTGCAACGCCCCCACGAGATGCTCGCCCTGCAGACCTGCCGGAAGCCGCAGCAGCATCGCCTGGCAAAAGCGATCCAGCGGCCCGCCGCGCTCCAGCAGCCAGCGCATGATCGGCGTGGGCGCAAGCTCTCCCGTGGCCTCGTCAGCGGCATCAGCGGCAGAGGAGGGGAGCGCCGGCGCCGGCCGGCCGACAACCTCCGCCAGCGCCGCGACGGTCTGATGCTGGAATACCGCGCGCGGCGTGATCAGCAGCCCCGCCTTGCGCGCCCGGCTCACCAGCTGGATCGACATGATGCTGTCGCCGCCCAGCGCAAAGAAGTTGTCCTCGATCCCGACCCGCTCGACCCCCAGAACCTCCGCAAACAGCCCGCACAGAACCTCCTCCTGCGGCGTGCGCGGCAACCGCCCACCCGCCAGCCCGGAATAGTCCGGCGCAGGCAGCGCCCGACGGTCGAGCTTGCCGTTCGGCGTCAGCGGAAGACGATCCAGAACCACAAACGCAGACGGAACCATGTGCTCGGGAAGGCTCCCGGCAAGATGCCCACGCAACTCGCCCGCCTCAGGACGCTCCCCGCCCGCCGCAACCACATAGCCGACAAGCCGCCGGCTCCCGCCCGCATCCGCCCGCGCAATCACCGCCGCCTGCGCAACGCTGCCATGGCGAACCAGCGCAGCCTCGATCTCCCCAGGCTCAATGCGGAACCCGCGCACCTTCACCTGCGCGTCCGCGCGACCCAAAAACTCCAGAACCCCGTCACGACGCCAGCGCGCAAGGTCCCCGCTGCGGTACATCCGGCTCCCCGCAGCCCCATACGGGTCGGCAACAAACCGCTCCGCCGTCAGCCCCGAACGCCCGAGATAGCCACGCGCAAGCCCAGCACCCGCAATGTAAAGCTCCCCGCTCACCCCGGCCGCAACAGGCTCCAATCCTCCGTCCAATACGTAGACCCGCGATAGTTCGCAGATCGGGCGTCCGATCGGGATGCGTCCGTCGTCGGCGACGTCGTCCAGCAACAAAGGACGTTGCATGAATACGGCACTCGGTCGGGCCATAGGTATTGACGATTGGTATCTTAGCCGAACCTCTCGCGCAGCCGACGGTGAAGAGAAGAAGACGCCTCCTCGTCCCCCGAGGATCACACGATGAGGCTGAATACCGGTCGGGACATGCGTCGCATCATCGAGGCAAGGAGCGAAGGCGTCGTATCGAGATAATTTACTCCTTGCCGTGAAACGAAATCCCAAAACGCCAGCGGTTCCTCCACGTTCGTCATCAGCACGACGCAGGCGCCGTGCACCAGCGGCAGGAGTTTTTCTCAGATCGCAGCATCGAAACCGATCGATGCAATCCCCAGCACGCGATCGTCGCGCCGCATCGGAAAATCCGTCATCGCGGCCGACAGATTGGGGAGGCTCAGGTGGGTAACGACGACGCCTTTGGGCGTGCCGGTGGATCCCGAGGTGTAGATGACATAGGCGGGATGCTGCGGGCGCAGGGCGGTGGCGGGCGCGGTGGCGGGGTGGCGGGCGATGGCGTCGGCCTCGGCATCGAGGCAGACGAGGCGGGCGGCGTGCGCGGGCAGCCGCGCGCGCAGCTTAGCCTGCGTGAGCAGCACCGGCGCGCCGGCATCGGCCAGCATGAAGGCCAGCCGCTCGCGCGGATAGCCGGGGTCGAGCGGCAGATAGGCCCCGCCCGCCTTGAGGATGCCGACGAGCGCGACGAGCATCTGCAACGAGCGCTCCACGCACAGCCCCACCACGGTCTCCGGCCCCACCCCGAGCGCGCGCAGGTGATGCGCAAGCCGGTTGGCGCGCGCATCGAGCTCGCCGTAGCTCACACGCTCGCCTTCGAACACCGCCGCAACCGCATCCGGCGTCGCGGCCGCCTGCGCCGCAAACAGCTCCGGCAACGTCGCGCTCGGCAGCGCCCGCGCGGTGGCGTTCCACTCCTCCAGTATCGTGCGCCGCTCCTGCGCCGCCAGAATGTCGAGCTTGCCGATCGCAACATCGGGCGCCGCCAGACCCGCCTCCAGCAGCCGAACAAGACGCGCCGCCAGCGCCACAACGCTTCCCCGCTCGAACAGGTCGCTGGCGTATTCCACAACCCCCACAATCCCCGCCGGCGCGCCGTCCGCCCCGCGCCGCTCCGCCACGCTCACCGACAGGTCGAACTTGGCGCTCGCGCTCGCCACCGCCTCAAGGCTCGCCTGCAACCCGGCAAGCTCCAGCCGCGGCGCGGCGCTGTTCTGCAATGTCAGCATCACCTGGAACAGCGGATGACGACCCAGCGAGCGCGCAGGGTTGAGCACCTCCACCAGCCGCTCAAACGGAAGCTCCTGGTGGCCGTAGGCCGCCAGATTGCTCGCACGCACCCGCCCGATCAGAGCGCGCAGGCTCGGATGGCCGGAGGTGTCCGTGCGCAGCACCAGCGTGTTGACGAAAAACCCGACAAGATCGTCCAGCGCCCCGTCCGTGCGCCCCGCAATCGGGCTGCCAATGGCAATGTCGTCTCCCGCTCCCAGCCGGCTCAGCAGCGCCGCCAGGCCAGCCTGCAGCACCATGAACAGGCTCGCCCCGCTCTCGCGCGCAAGCTCCAAAAGCCGACCGTGCAGCCCCGCGGGCAACACCAGCGGAACGCTCCCCCCGCGATAGCTCGACACCGCAGGCCGCGCATGGTCGAACGGAAGCTCGATCTGATCGGGCAGCCCGTCCAGATGCCGCCGCCAGAACGCAAGCTGGCGCCCGATCACGCTGCCCGCATCCTCCTCCTCGCCCAGAACCTCGCGCTGCCACAGCGTGTAATCGGCGTATTGCACCGGCAAGGCAGAAAGCCCCGCCGCAACACCATCACGCCGCGCCCGGTAAAACCGCCCAAGATCCCGCGCCAGCGGCGAAAGCGACCAGCCGTCCCCGGCAATGTGATGCAGCACCAGCAGCAGAACATGCTCGCGCGCACCCAGCTCAAACAGATGCGCACGCAACGGAAGCTCGCGCGCAAGATCAAACGAAGCTCCCGCCGCAGACGACAGCGCAGCCGAAAGCTCCGCTTCGCTCACCGCAGACACCGAAAGCCCAACACGCGCCGCAGACCGCTCAAGGATCTCCTGCCGCGCAACCCCAAGCCGCTCAGGGAAGATCGTGCGAAGGCTCTCGTGCCGCTCCACAAGGTCGCCCAGCGCCCCCGCCAGCGCCGCACGGTCCAACTCCCCGCGCAGCCGAACCGCCAGCGGGATCGTGTACGGCGCCCGACCCCCTTCCAGCCGATCCAAAAACCACAGCCGCCGCTGCGCATACGACAGCGGCACCTGCTCGGGACGCGACCGCGCACGCAATGCAGGACGCGCCGCCTGCGCATCCCCCAGCCGCTTGGCCAAAGCCTCAACCGTCGGCGCCTCGAACAGGCTGCGGATCGCAACCTCCACCTCCAGCGTCGAGCGGATGCGGCTGATCAGCCGCGTCGCCAGCAAGGAATGACCCCCCAGCGCAAAGAAGTTGTCCTCGATCCCGACCCGCTCGACCCCCAGAACCTCCGCAAACAGCCCGCACAGAACCTCCTCCTGCGGCGTGCGCGGCAACCGCCCACCCGCCAGCCCGGAATAGTCCGGCGCAGGCAGCGCCCGACGGTCGAGCTTGCCGTTCGGCGTCAGCGGAAGACGATCCAGAACCACAAACGCAGACGGAACCATGTGCTCGGGAAGGCTCCCGGCAAGATGCCCACGCAACTCGCCCGCCTCAGGACGCTCCCCGCCCGCCGCAACCACATAGCCGACAAGCCGCCGGCTCCCGCCCGCATCCGCCCGCGCAATCACCGCCGCCTGCGCAACGCTGCCATGGCGAACCAGCGCAGCCTCGATCTCCCCAGGCTCAATGCGGAACCCGCGCACCTTCACCTGCGCGTCCGCGCGACCCAAAAACTCCAGAACCCCGTCACGACGCCAGCGCGCAAGGTCCCCGCTGCGGTACATCCGGCTCCCCGCAGCCCCATACGGGTCGGCAACAAACCGCTCCGCCGTCAGCCCCGAACGCCCGAGATAGCCACGCGCAAGCCCAGCACCCGCAATGTAAAGCTCCCCGCTCACCCCGGCCGCAACAGGCTCCAATCCTCCGTCCAATACGTAGACCCGCGTGTTCCAGATCGGACGTCCAATCGGTGAATGGCCGTGCTCCGATCACGGCTTCGCAATCAGTAGGTCTGCTGCAGGACCGTCGTTTCAGTCGGGCCGTAGTGCGTAATGATCCGGGTGCGCCGGAGTGCCTGCGACCAGCGCGCAGCCACGTCCTGCGTCAGCGCTCTCGCCGCCCACGACCAAGGTGATGCAACGCGGCAGGTCCTCGGGAAGGCCGTTCCGATCAGCGCCGTGCGGCAAGAACTGTCGAATGCGATGGCGGTCTGCTTGAGGAACAAGCCGCGCCGACGTGCCATCAGCGTCAGCGAACTCCACCGGTTCGCGGTCGGGTGGAAGCAGGACGAGCGCCGGCACCGACGCGAAGGCAGCGAACACGCAGAACGTCGCATCGAAGCCGAGCGATGCGAATGGCGGATGCGGGCTTCCGACGTCGATGCGCGCAAGTGGAGAATCTCGATCGGCCGCAAGTGGTGGCGATTCTGATGCGTAACGACGACGCCTTTGGGCGTGCCGGTGGATCCCGAGGTGTAGATGACATAGGCGGGATGCTGCGGGCGCAGGGCGGTGGCGGGCGCGGTGGCGGGGTGGCGGGCGATGGCGTCGGCCTCGGCATCGAGGCAGACGAGGCGGGCGGCGTGCGCGGGCAGCCGCGCGCGCAGCTTAGCCTGCGTGAGCAGCACCGGCGCGCCGGCATCGGCCAGCATGAAGGCCAGCCGCTCGCGCGGATAGCCGGGGTCGAGCGGCAGATAGGCCCCGCCCGCCTTGAGGATGCCGACGAGCGCGACGAGCATCTGCAACGAGCGCTCCACGCACAGCCCCACCACGGTCTCCGGCCCCACCCCGAGCGCGCGCAGGTGATGCGCAAGCCGGTTGGCGCGCGCATCGAGCTCGCCGTAGCTCACACGCTCGCCTTCGAACACCGCCGCAACCGCATCCGGCGTCGCGGCCGCCTGCGCCGCAAACAGCTCCGGCAACGTCGCGCTCGGCAGCGCCCGCGCGGTGGCGTTCCACTCCTCCAGTATCGTGCGCCGCTCCTGCGCCGCCAGAATGTCGAGCTTGCCGATCGCAACATCGGGCGCCGCCAGACCCGCCTCCAGCAGCCGAACAAGACGCGCCGCCAGCGCCACAACGCTTCCCCGCTCGAACAGGTCGCTGGCGTATTCCACAACCCCCACAATCCCCGCCGGCGCGCCGTCCGCCCCGCGCCGCTCCGCCACGCTCACCGACAGGTCGAACTTGGCGCTCGCGCTCGCCACCGCCTCAAGGCTCGCCTGCAACCCGGCAAGCTCCAGCCGCGGCGCGGCGCTGTTCTGCAATGTCAGCATCACCTGGAACAGCGGATGACGACCCAGCGAGCGCGCAGGGTTGAGCACCTCCACCAGCCGCTCAAACGGAAGCTCCTGGTGGCCGTAGGCCGCCAGATTGCTCGCACGCACCCGCCCGATCAGAGCGCGCAGGCTCGGATGGCCGGAGGTGTCCGTGCGCAGCACCAGCGTGTTGACGAAAAACCCGACAAGATCGTCCAGCGCCCCGTCCGTGCGCCCCGCAATCGGGCTGCCAATGGCAATGTCGTCTCCCGCTCCCAGCCGGCTCAGCAGCGCCGCCAGGCCAGCCTGCAGCACCATGAACAGGCTCGCCCCGCTCTCGCGCGCAAGCTCCAAAAGCCGACCGTGCAGCCCCGCGGGCAACACCAGCGGAACGCTCCCCCCGCGATAGCTCGACACCGCAGGCCGCGCATGGTCGAACGGAAGCTCGATCTGATCGGGCAGCCCGTCCAGATGCCGCCGCCAGAACGCAAGCTGGCGCCCGATCACGCTGCCCGCATCCTCCTCCTCGCCCAGAACCTCGCGCTGCCACAGCGTGTAATCGGCGTATTGCACCGGCAAGGCAGAAAGCCCCGCCGCAACACCATCACGCCGCGCCCGGTAAAACCGCCCAAGATCCCGCGCCAGCGGCGAAAGCGACCAGCCGTCCCCGGCAATGTGATGCAGCACCAGCAGCAGAACATGCTCGCGCGCACCCAGCTCAAACAGATGCGCACGCAACGGAAGCTCGCGCGCAAGATCAAACGAAGCTCCCGCCGCAGACGACAGCGCAGCCGAAAGCTCCGCTTCGCTCACCGCAGACACCGAAAGCCCAACACGCGCCGCAGACCGCTCAAGGATCTCCTGCCGCGCAACCCCAAGCCGCTCAGGGAAGATCGTGCGAAGGCTCTCGTGCCGCTCCACAAGGTCGCCCAGCGCCCCCGCCAGCGCCGCACGGTCCAACTCCCCGCGCAGCCGAACCGCCAGCGGGATCGTGTACGGCGCCCGACCCCCTTCCAGCCGATCCAAAAACCACAGCCGCCGCTGCGCATACGACAGCGGCACCTGCTCGGGACGCGACCGCGCACGCAATGCAGGACGCGCCGCCTGCGCATCCCCCAGCCGCTTGGCCAAAGCCTCAACCGTCGGCGCCTCGAACAGGCTGCGGATCGCAACCTCCACCTCCAGCGTCGAGCGGATGCGGCTGATCAGCCGCGTCGCCAGCAAGGAATGACCCCCCAGCGCAAAGAAGTTGTCCTCGATCCCGACCCGCTCGACCCCCAGAACCTCCGCAAACAGCCCGCACAGAACCTCCTCCTGCGGCGTGCGCGGCAACCGCCCACCCGCCAGCCCGGAATAGTCCGGCGCAGGCAGCGCCCGACGGTCGAGCTTGCCGTTCGGCGTCAGCGGAAGACGATCCAGAACCACAAACGCAGACGGAACCATGTGCTCGGGAAGGCTCCCGGCAAGATGCCCACGCAACTCGCCCGCCTCAGGACGCTCCCCGCCCGCCGCAACCACATAGCCGACAAGCCGCCGGCTCCCGCCCGCATCCGCCCGCGCAATCACCGCCGCCTGCGCAACGCTGCCATGGCGAACCAGCGCAGCCTCGATCTCCCCAGGCTCAATGCGGAACCCGCGCACCTTCACCTGCGCGTCCGCGCGACCCAAAAACTCCAGAACCCCGTCACGACGCCAGCGCGCAAGGTCCCCGCTGCGGTACATCCGGCTCCCCGCAGCCCCATACGGGTCGGCAACAAACCGCTCCGCCGTCAGCCCCGAACGCCCGAGATAGCCACGCGCAAGCCCAGCACCCGCAATGTAAAGCTCCCCGCTCACCCCGGCCGCAACAGGCTCCAATCCTCCGTCCAATACGTAAACCTGCGTGTTCGAGATCGGACGTCCAATCGGAACGGAATGCCTCAAAATCGGTCCCGCGCGTCACAGCAAAGCAGGCGCTGAACGTCGTTCCTTCCGTGGGGCCGTAGCCGTTGATCAAGCGGCCGCCGGTCTGCGCTTCGATCACGGCGCGCACGTGCGACGTAGAAAGAACATCGCCGCCCGCCAGCAGCTGCCGCACACCCGCAATCGCCGAAACATCCTCGTCGACCACGTGATGGAACAGCGCAGCCGTCAGCCACAGCACGCTGACCCCGGTCTCCGCAATGGTGCGCCCGAGCTTGGCGATATCCAAAGGACCGTCGGGGTAGACGACCAGCTTGGCTCCGTTGAGCAATGCGCCCCAAATCTCGAACGTCGAAGCGTCGAACGAGAGCGGCGCCAAATGCAGAAACACGTCATCAGGCGTCAGTTCGACATAATTCGGGTCATGCACGAGCCTCACCACATTGCGGTGAGCAACCACGACGCCCTTGGGCGTTCCGGTGGATCCCGAGGTGTAGATGACATAGGCGGGGTGCTGCGGGCGCAGGGCGGTGGCGGGCGCGGTGGCGGGGTGGCGGGCGATGGCGTCGGCCTCGGCATCGAGGCAGACGAGGCGGGCGACGTGCGCGGGCAGCCGCGCGCGCAGCTTAGCCTGCGTGAGCAGCACCGGCGCGCCGGCATCGGCCAGCATGAAGGCCAGCCGCTCGCGCGGATAGCCGGGGTCGAGCGGCAGATAGGCCCCGCCCGCCTTGAGGATGCCGACGAGCGCGACGAGCATCTGCAACGAGCGCTCCACGCACAGCCCCACCACGGTCTCCGGCCCCACCCCGAGCGCGCGCAGGTGATGCGCAAGCCGGTTGGCGCGCGCATCGAGCTCGCCGTAGCTCACACGCTCGCCTTCGAACACCGCCGCAACCGCATCCGGCGTCGCGGCCGCCTGCGCCGCAAACAGCTCCGGCAACGTCGCGCTCGGCAGCGCCCGCGCGGTGGCGTTCCAGTCGCAAAGAATCTCGTGACGCTCCGCTGGCGTCAGGGCATCAATTCGTCCGATCGACTGGTCCGGATTTTCGATGGCCCCCAAAAGTCGCAGGAACTGTTTTTGAAGATCGGCAAGCTTGTCAGTGCCATACAGGGCCGGATTGCCATCGAAATCGATCCGAACTTCATGCCCGTCCGACCGATCATACAAAGCGATGGACAGGTCTTCGGCTGGCCCAGCCGACAGGTTGTGGGCCGAGGCGAGACGGCCATCGAAGCGCAAGTCGTAATCGAACGGCATGAAATTGACCGTTGGGCCGAATGCCCGATGGTCGATCCCTCGTCCGATATCCCGCCGTAGATTTGCGATGTTGTAGCGTTGATGACGAATCACATGGCGCATTCGTCTCGCGGTTTCACCGATCAGCTCGGATACGGGCATATTCGGACGCACCGCCAGTCGCACGGGCAAGATGTTTGACATCATGCCCGGAGTGCGTCGGGCCAAGGGCGTCATGCGCGCGGTCAACGGAACGTCGAGGATGACATCCTGCGCGCCGGTTAGCCGGTGTACGAAAATCGCCGCGGCCGCGGTGATCAGTTGCGGCAGGCTTACCCCAGTGCGATGTGCGAGCGATTGCAGCCGCTCGATGGTCGAAACTGGCACCGAGCCGGTATGGCGAATGAACCCGGTCGATCTCCGGTCTCGACGATCGCTTAGACTTACCGGCTCCGGCAGGCCGGCCAGACAGTCCATCCAGTACTGACGATCCTGTTCGAACCGCGGTGACGCGCGATAGGACGCCTCGTCCTCCAACACGAGAGCGAGAGAGCCGAAGGTGCCGGGGTCCGCGGTTAGTCCAGCCGCGAGTGCTGTGTAGACATTCGCCACTCGTCGTGCAACCAGCGCAAGGCTGACGCCATCCGACACGATGTGATGGTACCGCGCATACCAGAAGAAACGGTCGGGCGCGGCCTTGAGCAGCGCGTAGCCGAACAGCGGGCCGTGATGAATATCAATCGGCTTCGCCAGATCCGCCTTCATCCATCGTTCGGCTGTGGCTTGGGGATCGGCTGCCGCGCTGACATCGATGAACGACATCGACCAATCGGGAGGAGGGCTGATGATCTGGCGCGGTCCATCGGCGTGGGCCACAAAACGGACCCGGAGAGCTTCAGCCTCATTGACAACCTGTCGCAACGCCAGCTCGAGCAGCGTGGCGTCGATGGAGCCGTCGATCTCCAGATATTCGCCGAGATTATATGCTGAGCTCGAGGGATCGAGCGTCTGCGCAAACCAAATTCCGAGCTGAGCGTCCGACAGGGCGAGAGCACTGTTGTCGTGTGCTTCTCCGCCTCGGGTTTGTCCTGGTCTCGAGGCGGGCGACCACGAATACCAGTTCTTGCGTGCCATTCGCGGAGGCGCCCTACGCTGCCGAATACGAGCCCATTCTCGAACCAGAAGAATTTATCGCGGATGCACAATCAACTCGTCAAGCGAGAACGGTCGGCGACATGGTGGCGCGGCCATCGCCTGGACGCAGCACCGCGCGTCGCCACGATCAACCACTCTGGCGCGGCGCCTCGAGGACGGGGTCGATAGATTGCCGACCCCAGGCTGGGCCCGGCGTCATCGGCCGCGACAAGGCGGATGTTATCGACTGCTTACGAGACAACTCACTGAATGATCGGCGGCGAGATCACAAACCTCCCTCGGTCAAGTCGCGATATCATATCCGGCCCAGGGATTCGAGCTTCCCGGCGTCGTTATCCCGGGAGTGCCGGCGCTTATGGCGGTCATCGCTAGCAGCGGTCGCGGGCTGTGGATTGCGGGATGTAGGCAGTTCTCCTGGAACACGATAATATCAATTCTGATGGATTCGTCGCTCTGACACTGAGCGAGGAGGCGGACTGTGACGAGCTCTATCATCACGGTGGCGACCATGAAAGGCGGCAGTGGCAAGAGCACGGTCGCAAGTTGCCTCGCGGTCCATTGGCATCTTCAAGGTCGTCGGCCCACCATCATCGACGCCGATCCGCAACGGTCGGTCGCGCGATTGGCCGCGCGCGAACGGCGACTGGCTGGAGTCGCCGTCGTCGAAGACGCAACCGAGGACGCATGGAAGACGGCGCGCCGTCTTGCCGGCGCAGGCGGACCCGTAATCATCGATACTCCTGGCTTCCGCTCGGAGGCGACGCTCGCTTCGCTTGCCGCCACCGACCTTCTTCTGGTTCCGGTCAAGCCCTCGCCCTTCGACGTCGACCGCATGCTGGATACGCTCAATACCCTGATCAATGGCGTCAGCGGCTGGCGGCCGACCTTCCGCTGTCTGCTCACGCAGACGACGCGTGACTCTGTCATTGCCAAGCACATCCGTGCTGAGCTTGCCGAGGCGGGCTTCGCGCTGCTCCAGAGCGAGATGATCAACCGCGTTGCCTATCCGGAGGCCGCTCTTTGGGGTGCGACGCCGAGCCTGCTCGACAGTGCGGGCCCCGCTGCGCGTGACATCGCGGCCATCGCTGACGAGATTGACGGCATTCTCGGCGTCAAACGGGCGGCCTGAGCGTGAGCAGGAAAAACCTACCCAGGGCGATCCAGCAGTCGGCCGATGACGTGCGCGGGGCTGGCGCCGACCATGGCGCACGCGAGCCGCAACAGGCGCCCGCGGGCTCACCCGATCCGGGCGAGCGGTTCGTCGGCGGAGTCGCGGTGCAGGAATCGGCTCGCGTGAGCGAGAGCGCGGAAGTGGTGTCGGCGTCGCAGGCTTCCCCGCTGCCCGCCCTCGTCCCCACGGCGCCATCGGGCGCCGAGGCCGACGCGGTGCGTCGGCGATCGCTGGCCAATTCAATCGTAGAACGCCACGCCGCCTATGCGGCTTTCGGCGGCATAATTCCAGTGCCGATTGCGAATGTCGCGAGCGTCACGGCTGTTATCGTGCGAATGGTGAAGGTGCTGAGCGGCCTCTACGGCGTGCCGTTCGAGCGTGACCGGGCGCGCGCCATCGTGATCGGACTGATGGGGGGCACCATGCCCACCGGTCTCGCGGCGGTAACAACATCGACGCTCGTCTCCCTGGTGCCCGGCAGCGGCCTCATCGGCCTCGCGGTCTCCTCAGTTGCGGCGATCGCATGCACGCGAGGCATCGGACGCATCTTCGTCGAACACTTTGAGGGCGGAGCGACGTTGCATGACTTGCCTGCTCCAGAGAAGATTAGACACTAGTCGCCCGCTTCAACCAATTTGAAAGGATTTAGTGATTCGCTTTCGTCGCCAACGACTGGCGAGGAGGCAATCATGGCTGCGAAGGAGATTTCGGTAAAGAAGTATGTTGTGAGGCTGAGCGGCGAGGAACGCGAACGGCTTGAAACGTTGATTCGGAAAGGAAAGAGCCCGGCGCGCCGGGTACTGAAGGCGCGGATCTTGTTGAAGGCCGATGTCTCGGAAGCTGGCAAAGGGTGGAGCGACAACCGGATCATCGAAGCTCTGGAAACCAGCCCATCCATGGTTTACCGGGTGCGCAAACAGCTGGTGGAAGAAGGCTTCGAGGCCGTGTTGAGCCGCAAGCCGCGCGCGATGCCTGCCGTTGCTCGGATTTTTGACGGCGAGAAGGAGGCCAAGCTGATTGCCTTGGCCTGTTCCAAGCCGCCCAAGGGACGCGCACGCTGGACCTTGCGGTTGTTGGAGAACAAGGTGGTAGAACTCGGCATTGTCGCTCGTGCCAGCGACAGCACGATCGGGCGTGCGCTCAAAAAAACACTCTTCAGCCCCATCGCCGCCAGCACTGGGTCATCCCGCCGAAGGCCAACAGCGCGTTCGTAGCCGCTATGGAAGACGTGCTGGCCGTCTACACGCGGCCACGCGACGGCGATTGTCCGCTGGTTTGCCTCGACGAGACCTCGAAGCAACTCATTGCCGAAACGCGCGTGCCGATCTCGATGAAAGCGGGACGCCCGGCCCGTTTCGATTATGAGTACGAGCGCAATGGCACCGCCAATCTCTTCATGATGTTTGCTCCGCTCGAAGGCTGGCGCCACGTCAAGGTAACAGATCGCCATACCGCCCTGGATTACGCTCGCGTCTTGAAAGACTTGGCCGACATCCACTTCGCGCACGCCAAGACCATCGTTCTGGTCCAGGACAATCTCAGCATCCACAGCAAGGCTTCACTCTACGAAGCCTTTCCAGCCGTCGAAGCCAGGCGCCTGGTCGAGCGCTTCGAATGGCACTACACTCCAAAACACGGCAGCTGGCTCAATCTGGCCGAGTCTGAACTCGGCGTCCTAACGTCCCAGTGCCTCGATCGCCGCATTCCCAACAAACAAATCCTCATCGACGAAATCGCCGCCTGGGAGCACGACCGCAATGCCAACCACACCAAAGCAGACTGGCAATTCACCACCAAAAATGCTCGCATCAAACTTAAGCATCTATACCCTGCAATCTGATTGAATCAGGCGACTAGCTAATCTCTCGGTTCGGACAGGGTCCGCGTTGTGCGCGGCACCTTAGAGGACTTGTCGGATCGGGCTCGGCGGGCATCACAGCTCATATGCGCGGCCGTTGGCGGCGACGAATGCAGGCCGCATGGTTCGCAGGGCACGGCAGGTCAAGCCGTAGCGCAGATCGATACTATTCAAGAGTCCGCCAGCTTCCCGTCCAGACCGCGGCCGAACACGGCTTCGCGAATACGGTGGTAACCTCCCTCGGGAAAAAGCGTCAGATGACGGTCGTGGAATGCTTTGAGCGTCGAGCGGTGGCCGATGGACACGATCGTCGCGCGCGAAAGCCGCTCCTGCAGCAGCCCGTACAGCCTCGCTTCCGATGGCTCATCCAACGAGGCGGTGGCCTCGTCCAGAAACAGATAATCGGGCTCCTGCAAGATGGCGCGCGCGATACCGAGCCGCTGCTGCTCACCGAGCGACAAAACCTGGTTCCAGTGCGCTTCGTCGTCAAGCTGCCGAGCCAGCGCAGGTAGCCCCACGGCCTCGAGCACCTCAGTGACCTGCTCGGACGTAAACACGCCTCGCTCCGAGGGATAACTCACTGCTGCTTCCAGGTCTCCGACCGGGAAATACGGGCGCTGCGGTAGCATCATCAGCTTGGCGCCGCGCGGCACCACGATGGTGCCGGCGCCGAAAGGCCAGAGCCCGGCGATCGCACGGAAGAGGGTCGATTTGCCGGAGCCGGACGGTCCGCTGACAAGGGCACGCTCACCGGCCTCGATGAAGAGATCCTCGGTGGCGACGAGCGGCGCACCATTTGGCAGCTGCACCGACAATCCTTCGATCGTGAGCCCCGCCTTCGATGTGGGAACGATACTTTCACGGTGCGGCGGCGTTTTGGCTGCGGTAGGGGCGGCAGCAGCGCGCGCAGCCGCGATGGAACGGTCGAACCCGTCGAGGCGCGCGATCACGGCGCGCCACTCGGCGAGGTCGCGGTACGCAGTAATGAAAAACGATAGTGCTGTCTCGACGCTGCCGAACGCGCCGGCGGTCTGCACCAGACCGCCAAGCTGAATGCCGCCCGCGAAATAGGCGGGACTCACGACGATGAACGGAAATACCAGCGCGAACCGATTATACGCCGTGGTGAAGAAGGTGAGCCGTTTCTGCCGCGACATAATGAGGTGCCAGTTGGCCACCACCCGGCCAAATCGCGTGATCAGACGGTCGGATTCGGTGGTCTCGCCGGCGAGCAGCGCGATCTGCTCCGAATTCTCCCGCACCCGCACCAAATTGAAGCGGAAATCGGCCTCGTAGCGTTGCTGGTTGAAGTTCAGCTGAACCAGCGGCCAGCCGATCAAATGCGTGAGTGTCGTGCCTAAGATCGCGTAGATGAGCGCGGCCCAAACCAGGTAGCCGGGAATTGTGAACGTCGTTCCGAAAAGCTGCAACGGCGCTGCGCTGGAAAGCGCCCACAGGATCACGATGAAGGAGGCGAGCGTCACGATTGCGCCCAGGAGCCCGACACCGATGGTCAGCGCACGCTCGATGAACAGCCTGATGTCCTCGGAAATGCGCTGGTCGGGATTATCTGCGGCGTCGCCGAGCAACTGCATTCGATAGTGGGTGGCTCCTTCCAGCCAGTGGGAAAGGTAGGCCTTCGTCATCCAACGGCGCCAGCGGATCTGCAGCCATTGATTGAGATAAAGTTGGTAGACTTGCAGCACCGTGGCGGCGGCCGCGAGGAGGCAATAATAGAACAGCTGAGTGATGAAGACGTCCCAGTTACGCTCCTGCAGTGAATTGTAAAAGGTATTGTACCATTGATTGAGCAGTACCGTTATGCCGACCAGGCTAAGCTCGGTGGCGATCACGGCCGCAAGCAAGACGCGGCCGGCCCAGCGATCCTCGGAGCGAAAATAGGGTAGGGCGAGCCGCCTTATGCTGGCCAGTGACGAGACGAAGCCGCTCACGAGAACCTCCGATGGCCGACGTGGAATCATGTCGTCGACGCAGGCAAGGCGGTCTATGGCGCCTCCGCCCACTTGTTGGGCGCCGTCGGCCTTGCGACGGAGCATCCCGCTCGAGTTGCGCTGGGGCGTCGTCGCCCTCCGGAACTCACACGCTTCTTCGGCGCGTCGACGATGAGGTGGAGCAAATTGCGGCGTGTCATCATGCGATCGAGCACGCTTCTGCCTCGTCGGAAGGATGAAGAATTCTCATCACCGACTCGGGCCCCGGCTCCCATTCGTTGATCTGCCCCAATTGAAAGCAAATGCGTGTGCACCTCGGTTGCCAGCTCGTTCCGCTAATGCTTCGTATTATTGTCGCAGCTCAGAACATTGCCTTTCAACTCGATCGCCGGTTGAGAGGACCCTCCGTCTTGTTGCGTGCTGCCGGAGGTTTCCTTCATGCTCTCGATCAAGCTTTTTGGACGCATGTCGGTCCAATTTTGGTTGATGAATTCGAGGCAAGCTGCACGGCTGGCCAATTCATGAACGATGGTCCAGCCCGCAGGAACCGCGATGAAGCTTGGCCATAGGGAATGTTGTCCTTCTTCATTGACAAGAACATGATAAACGCCGTTTTCGTCTTCAAATGGATTGGTCACGTCGTCCTCCTTGACATGGCTTCCGGCTATTCGGTGTTGACCGAGCCGCTCGTGCACGCCACCTGCCGTCGCGGCTCGTGGCGGATCCGCACAGATGCGATTGATCCCGATGCCGCGGAAATGGTCAACCTTCGTTGCAGCGCGCGCGACCAAATCGTTATGGCGGTAGTACGCTTTGTCAAGTGGAGTGGAGGCCTGGTTCGGCACAAACGCCTAGCACGGGCTTTGTGCGTGTGTTAATGTTGACATGCGTGGATGCGACGCAGGCGTTGACCAACGTTGTCGAGCAATCTTGATCGATCATCGGGCCCGCCCTAGGGGTGACGAGAAAGGATCCGCATATGGCAGAGGACACGACTGGGATTGGGGCAGCCGAAAACAGGGACCCGACGGAGGGCGTTCCCGGTTCCGTCCCCGCCACGATGACGGACGAGGAGCGCGATGAGGCCGCGTCGAAATTGGTCGACCGCTTTTCCCTGTGGTCCGGGGCTGCCGGGCTGATTCCAGTGCCTCTTGTCGACATCGTCGCGGTCGGCGGAGTGCAGCTCGAAATGTTGCGCCGACTTTCGGAGATTTACAGCGTTCCATTTTCCGACAACCGCGGGAAGTCGATCATTGCGAGCCTAGCCGGATCGGTGATCCCGGCAAGCACCGCCACCACCACCGCAATGGGAGTGACGAGCGCACTCAAAGCCATTCCGGGCGTCGGAACGGTGGTCTCGGCGTTCACGATGCCGGTATTCTCTGCCGGCGCCACCTACGTGATCGGCAAGGTTTTCATCCAGCACTTCGCTTCGGGCGGCACGCTGCTCGACTTCAACCCCCCGGACTATCGCGAGTTCATCAAGGCTCAAAAGGAGAAATGGAACTCCCGATCTGCAGCGGCACCCCCGGCTGCACCGTCGACCTCGGCGGCACAAAATGGGTCGAGCAAGGGCCCGGCGAGCACGTGACCAGCATCGTATTTGGCCGTTTGTCGGGGTTGCAGCCGGCGGCGCGTCAGCGCCCGGACGGCGCTCGTGAGAGAGACGTGGCGTGATGGCGATTGCCGTCGTATTGTACGTAGTATTCTGCCTGCTCACGGGGTTCGCCGGCAGCCACCGCCGGATGGGCTTCTTCGGCACATTTCTGCTGTCGCTCGTTCTCACTCCCGTGCTCGTGCTGTTGTTGCTGATATTGACCGGGCCATCACGCGCCGAGCGGGACCGCCCGCAGAGCAATTGAGCGCCGTTACCGAAGCTGCAGTTGTCCGCGTTCGTCGGGGTCGGCATCCTGCCGAGGCGTAAACGGGCTACCTCGCACCGATGTCCTTTTTCCAACTCGTAAGCCGCGAAATGCAGAGCTCCCTGCAGCGGCTGGTCATCATGTCCGGCCTGGGAGGCGCCAGCAACGCCGCCATTCTGGCCGCGATCAATTCCGGCGCACAAGCGGCGGGAAGTGGCGAGCTCGGCGTTCCAGCCGCTGTGCTTTTCGTGGTCGCGCTGCTTCTCTTCATCAAGACGCAGCATTACATCCTGATCGCCGCAACCGTCGAAATCGAAGCCATCATCCACAAAGTGCGGGTGCGGCTGATGGATCAGGTGCGGCGCTCCGAGCTCCTGCCGCTCGATGCGATCGGGCGCGCAGAAATCGTTTCCGCCATTACAAAGGAGACCGGGATCCTGACGCAAGCAACCAACATGGTGGCGTTTGCCGGGCAGGGCGTGGTTCTCGTGTTCTTCGTTGCGATCTACATTGCGTATTTGTCGCTTCTGGCGTTTGCGCTGAGCGTGGCAATCCTTTGCGTGGCGGGCGTGATTTTCCATATGAAGAATCGTCAAGTCGCCGAGGGAAGACGCGAAGCGGCTGAGTGGGACAACCGGCTGTACGATCGTCTCATGGACCTTCTGGACGGCTTCAAAGAGGTGAGACTCAACCGCTCGCGCAGCGACGATCTGTTCGACGACATTGTCGAAGTATCGAGAACGGCGGCCAACATCAAAATCCGCACCCAGAGCGAGTCGATATAAGCAGTTGGTGTTCTCGCAGAGTACGATGTACCTGCTGCTCGCCACGGTCGTGTTCGTGGTCCCGATCTTCACCGACACGAAGGGGAGCAACATCCTACAGGTGACCCTGGCCCTCATGTTTGTGGTCGGGGTGTGCATGGGCATCGTGCAAACGGTCCCTATTCTGCAGGCTGCGAATATCGCAGCCGACAACATCGAGCGGCTGGAGCTGAGGTTGCGGGCCATTGCCGTCGCGCCGCCAATCGCTCTTCTCGCCCCGCGGCAGCGCTTCGAGAAAGTCGAGATGCGCAATGTGCGGTTCAGCTACGTCGACGTGTCGTCGGAGGCGGTTTTCCAGGTCGGTCCCATCGATTTCACCTTGCGGTCAGGGGACCTGGTTTTCATCACCGGCGGCAACGGATCGGGCAAATCGACGTTCCTGAAGTTGCTTGCCGGCCTGTACGAGCCGGATTTCGGGCGAGATCACCCTCGACGGCGTGCGCGTCGACGCCGGCAACCGTGATGTCTATCGCTCCTTGATTGCGGCGATTTTCGTTGACTATCACCTGTTTCGGCGCCTCTATGGGATGGCCGATCCGGATATCGCCGAAATCGAGAGGCTGCTCACGCAATTCCGGCTGCTCGACAAGACCCGTCTTGCCGACCGCGAGTTCAGCACCCTCGATCTCTCGGGTGGACAGCGCAAACGGCTAGCGCTCATTGTCAGTCTGCTGGAGAAGCGTCCGATCCTGCTGCTGGACGAGTGGACCGCCGATCAGGACCCGGACTTTCGGCGCAAATTCTACGATGAACTGTTACCGGAGTTGCAGCAGGCTGGCGCGACGGTCGTGGTGATAACGCACGACGAGCGCTATCTCGACGAACTGGACTTGCCCGCCCGCAGGGTTCGCATGGACGAAGGACGCTTCGTCGGGCAGCAGTCGGTGGAGAACGGCTGATGAAAGTGTATCCCCTGTCGTTGGATGGCATGCCGCCTCCGATGACGATGAGATCGAGATGGCGGCGGTTCGTCGACCGACACCTCCCGAGCGTGGTGATCTATTTGATGGTCACGACGCTCTTGGCCGTCGTGCTGTACCCGCATTTTGCCGTGACCGTTCCCAGCGGTCACGTCGGAGTCCTGTGGAAACGCTTCGGGGGCGGCACGGTGCTCGATCCGCGCCAGCTCAGGGACGAAGGCCTCCACCTCATTTTGCCGTGGAACGAACTGTTCATCTATGACCTGAGGCTGCAATCCATTACCCAGACCTACAATGCCATTTCCAGCGACGGCGTAAGTCTGACCGCTACGATGAACGTGCGGTTTCGATTGCAGCGGGATGGCGTTCCTATCCTTCACCAGGCGATCGGGCCGAACTACGTGGAATTGCTGGCGAAGCCAGGAATCGGCAGCCTGACGCGCGAGGTCATGGCGCAATACACCGCCGAGCAAGTCTATTCGACGGCACGCCAGGAGATTCAGGACAAAATCCGCAGCCTCGCGGAGGACAGGCTGAGCGAGAAGATGATGGAGCGCGAAGGCGAGGTGGCGTACCGCGTCTCGCTGCGGGATACGATCATCCTTTTTGACACGCTCGTGCAGGGCATCGAGCTGCCCACGCTCGTGGTCAACGCCATCAATCGCAAAACCGAGCAATACTACATTTCCGAGGAATACAAGTTTCGCGTCGAGCGCGAAAGGCGAGAGTCCGAACGGAAGAAGATCGAGGCTGAAGGCGTCCATCAATTCCAGCAGATCGTCAGCCAGGGCATTTCGGATTCCTATCTGCGTTGGCGCGGCATCGAGGCGACGCTTCAGCTCTCGCAATCCACCAACTCGAAGGTCGTGATTATCGGTGGCGGCAAGGAGGGCGTGCCCATCATTCTCGGCAATGTGGACGCGGCACCGCCGCCGAGCGCCAGCGCGGCTTCGCCGACCGACCATGATACGACCGCCGAGGGAACCACCACGCCGATGCGGCCGGCGCTTCCGCTTGAGAAAACGCCCGCCGCGGCTCTTCCGACGCCGACCGAAAACATGCCGCCGTCCACCTCGGGCGTGACTGCCGGCGCTGCTTCGGAGCAGCGGCGCTCGCTGTGGCCGCTCAGCCTGCATGACATCAGAGCGTTCTTTGCCCGAATTGTACGCCCGGACGAGCCGAAGCCGGAACCCTCTTCGACGCCGCCCGCGGAGAAACCGGCCACGCAGTCGCAATCGCAGCAGCTGCAGTCGCAATAGGGCTGTTCGCGCCCCACGCCGCCCGGCATACGGGGCCGACGCCAGCCGCGCGCGGTATGAGAGACGCTTCGCGGGCATCCCTCGTCCTACGCTGGCATGGTGCCGGGAAGGAAAGCCAGCGCCACCAGGTGCGTGGAGACGGAGATCCGAATATCAACCACCCGGCCATTGCGCACCGTCGCCTTGCGGCGGGCAAGATCGACGTGCACGTCGTGGTGGTCGAGAAACGTTTGATCGAGTGGATACACCGCTTTGTACACAGCTTCCTTGGCGGCGAACAGCAGTCGGCCATAAAAAGGATCGTCTCCCATGTTCAGCCGCTCGTCGGGAGTCGCGACCAAGTGCAGTAATTCAGGCGGCAAGCGTTCGGCCGGCTCGACGTCGATGCCGAGTGCGCGGATGTCGCGGAGCATCGCCACCACCGCGACCGCTACGCGCGCATCGTGGGCGAGCGAGCCGACGACGCCGGCCGGCCATACCGGTGCTCCCGAGGCAGCCCGCGGGACTGGGCATTCAGGATAACCGAGTCGCGCCAGAAGCTGGCGAGCGACAATACGGGCGGCGCCGCTGGCGCGGCGTACTTTGACGACGCTCGCAGCGAACGCGGGGGCTTCCTCCTGCAATAAGGCATGCTCGTCACCTGGCGAGATCAACCGATGCCCGATGATGACACCACCGAAAGCGAGCGCGTCGATCGCCGACTGAAACAGTGGATCGACAGTGCCGGTCATTTGCGGCGGGGCCGATTTGCAGCGGTGGGGCGGCCGCTCGCACCATCGCGCGCGGAGTTTGTCGGCAACGTCGGCGCTGCGCCAGCAGCACCGGATTGGCTCGCGGCAAGAGCGGCCAACAGACGGGGCGAGAAGTGACCCGCGCAAACGTTCGAAGCGGCGCCCCCTGCAGGAAATCTGGACATCATGCATCCCCCCAGCCGATACCCTCCATGTAGCGCGACCTCTCGCTCCGTCGAGCCGTACCGCAACGGTGTCGCGGGACTGCGAGGATCGTCGACATGGCGGTAATAATACAACAACGTTCCCCCCGAAATCCGGCAGTGGTTCGGCGGCCAGCAGCGCCCGGAATGATGCGGTCGGCGTCGTATCCGAACCAGGGGCGCGGTTGCAGCCGTCATCTGCGCAGCAAGCAGGCGGTTGCGGATCGGCGCCGCTCCCAGCCTTCGCGTTCGAGCTCCGGATGCTCGCTCTGCGTCTGCGCATAGCCGAGGCAGAAATATCCCACGAGGCGCCACGCATCCGGGACGTCGAGGATCCCGGCCACGCGTGCCGGATCAAGGATGGATATCCATCCCATCCCGACGCCCTCCGCGCGTGCCGCGAGCCACATCGTGCAGATCGCCGCGACCGCAGAATATTCGGCCGTTTCCGGCATCGTCATCTGGCCGAGACCATGCCCGACTGCAGTTGCACGGTCGGCGAAACGGCGACTTGACACGGCGCCGTCTCGAGGCCCTCCAGCTTGAGCCTGGCATAGCCGGCGGCCAACTCGCCCGAATAGGATTTCAGCGCGTCCGCGTTGCAGACCTTGAAGTGGTCACGCACGGCCCGACGACGATCTGGGTCATCGACGCTCACGAACCGCCACGGCTGACTCAAGCCCACGGAAGGGGAAAGGCACGCCAGATCGATCAAACGCTCAAGCGTGCCATCAGGCAACGGCTCGGAGCGAAACCGACGGATGTCGCGGCGCCAAACAAACAGGCTTCGAAGATTCGCACGAAACGCCTCGTCGAAGACCGGCTGTTCACTCATGAATGGAAGCCTCGCGTTGGTCAGGCTCGTGCCGCCGCAGTCAGGAGCACGAGAACCTCGCTCACCTGTTCCAGCGCCCCAAGGACATCGCCGGTCTGGCCGCCGATCTGCCGGCGGCAGATCCAGGCCATGAACGCGATGGCCGCGAACAAAAGCAGGAGCGCAATGATCGCCGCGACGAGGCCCAGGCCGAGAGCGAGCGCGCTCGCGCCGAGCAATCCTGCGACGACGACGCTGCGGCATGATGGACGGCCGGCATCGGCGGAAAGGCCGTCCGTGCGCGCCCCCGGAACAAGCCACATGAGCACCGGCATCGCCGCGCGGGCGGATGCGTGCGCCGCGACCAGGGCTGCGGCCACGGCCGCCGGCTCGGCGAGGCTCGCCAATGCCGAGCTTCGCAGCAGCAGCGACAGGATCAGCGCGCATGTGCCGTAACTGCCGAGACGACTGTCGCGCATGATCTCCAATTTACGTTCGCGGGTCAGCCCGCCGCCGAACCCGTCGGCGGTGTCGGCAAGTCCGTCTTCATGCAAGCAGCCGGTCACGAGCAGTGTCGCGACAACCGTCAACGCGGCGGCGGGCAGGGGCGGGAGACCCACCGCGTGCCCGAGCCAATAAACCGTGGCGCCGAGCAGCCCGATGAGCACACCCGCGAGCGGAAGAGTCCAACTCGCGCGCGAGACATCGGTGCCGTCGATTGCGCGCGAATGGGCGAGCGGAAGGCGCGTTGAGAAAAGCACCCCGACCTCGAGCTCGCTGAAGAGACGACGCAGCCGGGCATTGAGCGTCATTGTTTGCCCCGGGTTCGCCGCGCCGCAGCCACCGGCCGGCGTGGGATTTTGGTGGACACACAGCCATCCGTGCACCAATGCTGGGGTGCGAAAACCACAGGACCGCGATGGTCGCGTTCGCCTCCTTCGCCGCTCTGCGGGCGGCGTGCCTTGACCTGCCGGCCGGAAGTCCCGCGGCTGCCGCTGCGAGCGCAATGCGTGAAGCGCAGCTCACCAAGCCGCCGGGCAGCCTCGGCCGGTTGGAGGATCTCGTTGCTTGGCTCGCCCACTGGCAGGGGCGCAGCCCGCCGCGCCTCGACCGTGCAGAAGTCTTGGTCTTCGCGGGCAATCACGGCGTGACGGCGCGGGGGGTGTCGGCGTACCCGCCGGATGTGACCGCCCAGATGGTTGCAAACTTCGCTGCCGGCGGCGCCGCGATCAATCAGCTGGCGCGATTGGCGGGCGCAAACCTCACGGTCATTCCTCTCGCCCTCCAAGAGCCGACGGCGGACGTCACGCTCGCACCAGCCATGAACGAGGCGGCGTTCTTGGCCGCGGTGTCGGCCGGCTACGATGCGGTCCCGACCGAGGCCGACCTCATCTGCGTCGGCGAGATGGGCATCGGAAACACCACGGCGGCAGCCGCCATCGCGGCTGCCTTGTTCGGTGGCGACGGAGCCCGCTGGGCCGGGCGCGGCACTGGCATCGACGACATCGGCCTCGCGCGCAAGCGGATCGTCATCGATCGCGCGCTTGCCTGCCACGCGGCGGTGCTCCGCGATCCGCTCACGATCGCCGCCGCCTTGGGCGGGCGCGAGCTTGCCGCGATCCTGGGCGCGACTTTGGCTGCGCGCCGGCGTCGCATTCCTGTGCTGCTCGACGGATTCGTCTGCACGGCCGCGGTCGCGCCGCTGGCGATGCTGCGCGCCGATACGCTCGGTCACGTCCTGGCGGCGCATGTATCGGCTGAAGCTGGACATCGACTCCTGCTTGGTGAGCTCGGTCTCGCCCCCTTGCTCGATCTCGGCATGCGCCTGGGCGAGGCCTCGGGCGCGGCGATTGCGGTGTTGGTCCTGCGCGCGGCGCTCGCTTGCCACACCGGTATGGCGACTTTCGCCGAGGCGGGGGTGTCGGAGCCGCCGGCCCAGGGCGGCGAGCCTGCGGCGGGGGCCGCAGGCGACCGAGGCCGATGACGATTGGCTAACGGCTCTCCTGAGCGATCGCATGGAAAAAGCTGCCGGTGACATGGCCACGTCGTCCGCCCGATGCTCCGAGCGGACGTCCTTGACCGTCGTGCAGTTCCGCGAAGGGCGCGTCGCTTCCCGAGCAGATCACCGCGGCATAATGGAATTCGTGGCCGCGCACGATCGTGCCCGCCGATCCGAGTGGACCGTCGAAGAGAAGCCGCGCCGCGCGATAGCCGAGGTGTAGCTTGCGCTGGGCGAGGCTGGTCGCATGTCCCAGCAGCCCGGTCATAGCGTGTCGGACCCGATCCGCATCTTCCAGGCCTTCGCCGAGCACCATGTAGCCGCCGCATTCGCCGTGGATCGCACGGGTTTCGGCGAATCGCGTCAGTCCCCTGCGAAAGCGACTTGCGCTCGCAAGCACGCCGGCATGGAGCTCCGGATAGCCGCCGGGCAGCCAGCAGCAGTCGCAACTTTCCGGCGGCGGCTCGTCGGCCAGCGGGGAGAAAGGCGTGACCTCGGCGCCGGCTCGCCGCCAGCCGTCGAGGATGTGCGGATAGATGAAGCTGAAGGCTGTATCCTTCGCGAGCGCGATCCTTTGGCCGGGCGGGGCAAGCGCCGTCGCCTCGCTCGCCGGCGGCAGCGCAATTTGCGCAGCGCTGGCGACGACCCGATCGAGATCGATATGGCGTTCGGCGATCGCGGCAAGGCGGTCGAGACGGGCGGCGAGGTCGCGGTGCTCGCTCGCTTGAACCAGGCCGAGATGGCGCTCCGCCAGCGCGATCAACTCCTCGCGCGGCACCGCTCCGAGGATGGGAACGTTCAGCGCCGTGATTGCATCCGCCACGATCGCGCGATGACGCTCGCTGGCGACCCGGTTCAGAATCACACCGGCAATCCGCACCGAGGGATCGTAGGACGCGAAGCCACGCAGCACCGCCGCCGCTGATTGCGACTGTCCCGCGACGTCGAGGACGAGCAGCACCGGCAGGCGAAACCGCACGGCGATATCGGCGGTCGAACCGGCGCGGCCGGACTCGCCGACGATGCCGTCGAACAGGCCCATGACCCCTTCGATCACCAATATGTCCGCGGCGTCGGCGAGTTCCGCGGTGATGGCATCGAGTAGCGCGGGTGGCATGGCCCAACTGTCGAGGTTGACGCTGGGTGCACCGGTGACGGCGGCATGGAAGGCGGGATCGATGTAATCCGGCCCCGCCTTGGCTGCCCGCGCCACGACGCCCCGCCGCGCGAGCGCCGCGAGGACGGTCAGCGTGATCGTAGTCTTGCCGACGCCGGAGCGCGTGCCGGCGATGATGAGGCCTCGCGTGGTCATCCCACCGCCTCGCCCGCGGTGGCGGTTCCCTGCAGCCGCCAGCGCGCCGCGACGATCTCGCCGACGACCACGACCGCGGGCGGTTCAAATTCCTGCGCGCGCGCGTCCGCCGCAACGCGATCGAGCGTGGAAAACAGGATACGTTCCTCGTCCGTCGTGGCGGAGGCGATGACAGCGGCGGGTGTCCGCCGATCGATGCCCCCGCGGATCAGTGCCTGTGCGATCTTCTCGAGATTGTGCATCACCATGTAGAGGACGATCGGCTGTCCGGTGCGTGCGATGGGCGCCCAGTCGAAAGCGTCGTCCTCGGCGCCGTGGCCGGCGGCGAAAATGACCGCCCGATTGATGCCGCGCAGCGTGGCGGGGATCGATGCGGCGGCGAGCGCCCCCAGTCCGGCCGTCACTCCCGGGATGATGCGAAACGGCACTCCGGCCGCCGCCAGAGCCATCGCTTCTTCGCCCCCACGCCCGAACAGGCACGGGTCGCCGCCCTTGAGTCGCAACACGCGCTCCCCTGCCTGCGCGAGGTCGACGAGCCGCTGCGAGATGTCGGCCTGCGTCGGAGAGGGCTTGCCGCCGCGCTTGCCCGCGAATTCGAGCCGCGCTTGCGGCCCGGCCAGCGCCAATATGCGCCGGTCGACAAGTGCGTCGTGTACCACGACATCCGCTTGCGCCAGCCCGGCGAGCGCATCGAGCGTCAACAGACCGGGGTCGCCGGGTCCCGCGCCGGCGAGCCAGACGTGACCCGCGGCGAGTACGGGGGCGCCATCGCGCCGCGCCGCCAACGCGTTCCAAGCCTTCATGTCACGCTCCTCGCTGGTGACGGCAACCGTCCGCCGCAGTCAGCCACATCCGGACACATCCCGATGCCGCGGGTCACGGCGTCGCCAAGATCGGCAACGCGGTCGCGCGTGCCGCGCGGCAAGCCCCTGCGCGGGTAGCGGGCGCCGCGGCATCGCAATCAAGGTTGCCGTGTTCGAACGAGACGGCCACCCCGCCGGCCGTGCAGATTTTCCGGCCGCTCACGCTGCCCCTCCGCGGAACCGGCGCCGATAATCCGGGTCGTAGAGTGCGCTCTCGCGGAAGCGCTCGGCCGCAAGTGCTGCTCCGATCAGGACCAGAGCCGTGCGTTCGATCGGCGCGGCGGCGATCTCGGCGGCGATCGTGCCCAGCGTGCCGCGCAGAATGCGTTCGTCGGGCCAACTTGCGCGCACGATCACGGCGACCGGGCAATCGGCGCCGTAGAACGGCGTGAGCTCCGCGACA
Organism: uncultured Alphaproteobacteria bacterium; assembly: GCA_963758945.1. Lineage (GTDB taxonomy): Bacteria > Pseudomonadota > Alphaproteobacteria > Rhizobiales > Xanthobacteraceae > VAZQ01. Next base: position 263,710 of record CAVWXY010000012.1, read on the forward strand.
ATGGCATCGATCGCGTGGACTGCGAGATGAATGACGAGCGTCGCTTTGGTCGCGGCGAAGGCGGCGAGCCGCTCGCCCTCGGGCATCTGCGATGCGCGGCCCTCCATGCGCGTCAGCACGACGCTTTGCGCCACTTCCGGCACGGTAAGCTCGCGACCGATCGCCGCCGCTGCCGCGGCGAAGGCCGGCACGCCAGGGGTGAGGGTGTAGGGGATGTCGTGCCGTGCGAGCCGGCGGATTTGCTCGGCCAAGGCGCTGTAGAAGGAGAGGTCGCCGGAATGCAGGCGGGCCACGTCAAGGTCGGCGGCATGCGCCGCCACGAACTCCGCCTCGATCTGGTCGAGCGTCATCGGCGCGGTGTCGACGAGCCGCGCGTCGGGCGGGCAATAGGCGAGCAGCCGGGGAGGCACGATCGAGCCGGCATAGAGGCAGACTGGGCAGCGCGCGATGAGATCGCGCCCACGCACGGTGATGAGATCGGCCGCACCCGGACCGGCACCGATGAAATGCACGGTCATGGCGTGGGTCCGGTGCCGGCGAGCGCGCAGGTGGCCGGACCGATCGCAATCCGGGGCGCCAGCAGGCGCGCGGTGGCGCCGCCAGCCGCCAGCGCCGCCGCCTCGGCGACCGATGGCACGGCCATGAGCGCAACAACGCGCTCCGAGCGGGTCATGGCCCGCGGCCCCGCGGCTTCGAGCTCGGTCGGAGGAACGAGAACGAGCGGCACGCCGAGCGCCAACGCGGCTGCCGCGATTCCCGGCTCGCCGCCTTTCGCCGCCGGCGTGGCGATGATGCCAAGCGTCTTCCTGGCCAGACCGGCGCGCGCAAAGGCTGCATCGATCACCGCGGCAATCGCCGTCGCCGGCGTTCCGCGACGGCATCCGATGCCGGCGACGATCATGGCTTGACCCAAACCCATTGCGTGACCGGCAAGGCCGGGCGCCAGCCCAGTTTGCCGCCGATCGCTTCGGCGCGCGAAACCGCGATCCGGATCAACTCGCCGCCCGCCGCGGCATGACGCGCCAGCAGCAACGCTTCGGTTTCGAGCGAGACTGCATTGACCACGAGGCGTGCGCCGGGACGAAGCGCGGCGGCGGTTTGATCGAGTACTCCGGGCTCGCCGGCTCCGCCGCCGACGAAGGCGGCGTCCGGCGGCGCGAGCCGGTCGAACGCCGCCGGCGCACGACCCTCGACGACCACGAGCCCCGGCACGCCGAGCGCGGCGGCATTGCGGCTGATCCGCGCTGCCCGATCCGGACGGGCCTCGATGGCGATCGCGCGCATCGAAGGATCGGCCAGCATCCATTCGATCGCGATCGAGCCGGCACCCGCGCCGACGTCCCACAAGAGCTCGCCGCGCCGCGGTGCAAGCGACGAGATGGTCACCGCGCGCACCTCGCGCTTGGTGATCTGGCCGTCGTGCTCGAACAGCGCATCGGGGAGACCCGGCGCGCGCGCGATGACCCGCGCATCGGGCGCTGCGATCACGTCGATGGCGACGATGTTGAGCGGATCGACGTCCCTCATGTCGAAATCCGACGCGCTCGCGCTGCGGATACGCTCGCGGGGTCCGCCCAGCGCCTCCAGCACCGTCAGCCGCGACGCGCCGAAACCGCTCTCGGCGATGAGGCGCGCGAGCATGGCCGGTCCATCGCCGTCGGAGGTCAGCGCCAGCAGGCGCGCGCCCGGCTGCAGATGGGGACGCACGAGGTCGAGGGCGCGCCCGTGCAGGGAGAGGAGCGAAATCTCCGGCAGTGACCAACCAAGCCGCGCGGCAGCGAGGCTGAATGCAGACGGTGCCGGGACGACCAGCATATCCTCCGGGCCGACGCGGCGGGTGAGTACCGAGCCCACGCCGTAGAGGAACGGATCGCCCGAGGCGAGAACGCAGACGTCCTGCCCGCGCTGCCTCAACACCTCGTCGATCCCACGCTCGAACGGACTGGGCCACGGCCGCGCGGCGCCGCGAATGAGCGGCGCCGCCAGCGCGAGGTGGCGCTTGCCACCGAACACGATCTTCGCACCGGAGATGAGCCCGCGCGCGGCCGGGGTCAGTCCCTCGACCCCGTCCTCGCCGATACCGACGATGGACAGCCAGCGTCGCGTCGCGGCAGTCTCGGGGGCGAGCCGATCAGGACGAGACATGCGCATCCTCATTCTTGGCGGGACGGCCGAGGCGCGACGCCTGGCGGAACAACTTGTCGGTCGTTCCCACCTGGTGGTGACGCTGTCGCTTGCCGGCCGCACTGCCGCACCTGCGCGCCAGCCGGTGCCGGTGCGAATTGGCGGTTTTGGCGGTGCCGATGGACTTGCCGATTATCTCTCCGCCCAACGCATCGATGTGCTCATCGACGCGACCCATCCCTATGCCGCCGTCATCTCCGCCAATGCCGCGCGCGCCGCGCAGGCAACCGGCGTGCCGCTGCTGGCGTTGCGGCGGCCGCCCTGGCGCCCCGTTGCAGGCGACTCCTGGATCGAGGTCGCCGACGTACCGGCGGCGGTCGGCGCCTTGGGCAGCGCCGCGCGGCGGGTGTTTCTGGCCCTCGGCCGCAAGGACCTCGCTCCCTTCGCGCAAGCACCGCAGCACCACTACCTCGTACGCAGTGTCGATCCGGTCGATCCGCCGCTCGCCGTCGCGCATGCGACCTACATCACCGGTCGCGGGCCCTTCACGGAAGCTGCCGACCACGCGCTTCTCCGCGCGCACCGGATCGAGGTCGTGGTCGCCAAGAACAGCGGCGGCGCCGCGACCTACGGCAAGATCGCGGCGGCGCGCAAACTGGGCCTTCCGGTGATCATGCCTTCGCGGCCGCCGCTGCCGGCGGTGAGGTTGGCCGATAGTGTCGAGGATACGCTCGCGTGGCTCGATCATATCGGTGCGCCTTGCGACGATCGCGGAGTATAGACCAGCGGCGACCTCCCCGGACGTGCGATCACGCGCGTATCCGACGAGCCCACGATGACCAGCGTGGCCATGTCCGCCGCGGTCGGATCGGCGGCCGCGAGCGTTGTCACCGTGACGTGCTCGTCGGAGCGCCCGACGGCGCGCCCGAATATGACCGGCGTCGATCGCGGCAGGTGCCGGCGCAGCCGCTCCAGCGCGGCGCCGAATTGCCACGGGCGCGCCTGCGAGATCGGATTGTACAGGGCGATCACGAAGCCTGCGCTTGCTGCGGCATCGAGACGGCGCTCGATCAACTCCCAGGGCTTGCGATTGTCCGACAGCGAGAGCGCGCAGAAGTCGTGGCCGAGCGGCGCGCCGATGCGCGCGGCGACCGCCAGCATCGCGGTGACGCCAGGGATGATCGCGACGTCGAGCGCGCGAAAGGCATCCGGCCCGGATTCGATCTCCTCGCACACTGCAGCCGCCATCGCGAACACGCCGGGATCGCCGCCGGAGACCATAGCGACGCTCGCGCCTTGCGCTGCGTGAGAAAGAGCGGCGGTGGCGCGAATGCCTTCCTCGCGGTTGTCGGAGGCGTGCCGCGTCTGATCCGGTCGGATCTGGACGCGCTCGAGATAGCGGCCATAGCCGTAAAGCGCTTCTGCCGCTGCGAGCGCTGCCTCGGCTTGCGCCGTAAGATAGCGGAAATCTCCCGGACCGAGCCCGACGATAGCGAGATGCCCGGTCACGGTCGTCGCTCCCAGCCCGGCACGAGCACGATCGCGAAATAAGGTGCGCTGTCGTCCGCTTTGTCGGCGAGCGGCATCACCGCCGCGCCGGGCATCGTGCCGCGCTCGACATACGTCGCGCGCGAAAGGCGTCCGGTCTGCGCCAGCGCGCGGCGCACCTTCGGGAGATGCCGGCCGAGTTTCATGACCACGACCGCGTCGGTCTCGTGCAGACGGCGGACCAGTTCCTCCTCCGGCAACGAGCCCGGGATCGCCGTGAACACATCGTCGCCTTGGGCGATGGGCACGCCCGCTGCCGACCAGCAGCCGGACATGCCGCTGACGCCGGGTACGATCTCGGTCGGATAGCTGGTCGACAGTCGCACGTGCAGGTGCATGTAGGAGCCGTAGAACAGCGGATCTCCTTCGCAGATTACGGCAACGACGCGGCCGGCATCGAGATGCGCGGCAACCGCCGCCGCCGCGCGGTCGTAGAATTCGCGCATTGCGTTGCGATAGACCGGTTCGTCCTTGCCGATTTCGGTGGTCACTGGATAGAGCAGCGGCAGCTCCTGGATCCCGCACTTGAGCCGGTCGGCGATGATGGCGCGGGCATTGCTCCCATTGCCGCGCTTGGCGAAATGAGCGACGACGTCGGCTTCCTCGAGCGCGCGCATTGCCTTGAGCGTCAGCAGCTCGGGATCGCCCGGCCCCACGCCGACACCGATGAGCCGTCCGGCGCTCATATGTCGGACCTCGCCAGCGCATTGACGGCCGCAGCGGCCATGGCGCTCCCGCCCATGCGTCCGCGTACGATCAGGAACGGCACGCCGCGCGGGTCGGCGGCGAGCGCCGCCTTCGCCTCCGCCGCGCCGACGAACCCGACCGGGACCCCGATGATCGCGGCTGGTGGCGGCGCCCCGGCGCCAAGTAATTCCAGCAGGTGGAACAGCGCGGTGGGCGCGTTGCCGATGGCGACCAGGGCGCCGGCCAGCCGATCCCCCCACAGATCGAGCGCGGCGGCCGAGCGCGTGCTGCCGAGCCGCTCCGCCACGGCGGGAACGCGTCCATCGCGCAGCGTGCAGACCACCTCGTTGTTTGCCGGCAGCCGCGCCCGCGTGATGCCGTGCGCGACCATCTCGGCGTCGCACAGGATCGGAGCGCCGCGCGCCAGCGCGGCGCGGGCCGCCGCCGCGAAGCCGCCGCCGAATACGATGTGCTCGGCCGCCGCCACGATACCGCAGGCGTGGATCATGCGCACGGCGATATCGGCTTCCTCGACGGAAAAGCGCGACAGATCGACCTCCGCGCGGATGATCGCGAAGGAGCGTTCGTAGATCGCGCGGCCGTCGCGCAGATAGGCCAAGGGCTCAGCCACGGCCGCCGTCCTCCAGCAAGATGGTAACGACGCGAGACGCGCCGAGGCGCGATAGGGTGTCGGCCGCGCGCTCGCCCGGCCGCCGCGCGCGCTCGACTTCACCCGCGAGCCGGGCAAATCGCAACGCCAGCGCGTCCGCGGGAATAGCGGCGAGCGGCGCATCGCACGCCGATCCGTTCACGACAATGCCGCAGCCGGTACGGTTGCCCACGATGGTGAGCGCTGCTTCGCGGGCATGCGCGCAGCCCTTCGCACAGCCCGAGAGATGGACGGTCAGTGAGCCGTCGAGCAGCGAAGTGGCAGCCCGCGCAATTTCCGGTCCGAGCGCGCGTGTCGGCAGCTGCGCTGACGCGCACAGCGGCCTGCCAGCGCAGGCCGAAATGTGCCGCCGCGGATCGTCCGGACGCACGAGGAAACCGAGGCGATCGGCGAGCGCAGCGAGCGCGGCCGCCCTTGCCGGCGCGAGACCGATGATGAGGAGACTACGCGCCGGTGCCGTGCGGATTCCGTTGGCTCCGGCATTTTCCGCCGCATCGACCATTTGCCGTAACGCGGTTGCATGGGTATGGCCGAAGGCGAGACCGAGCCCGGCGGCGATGCGCCCATCACGCAGCCGATGGATGCCGATCGGCTCGGCCCGCGGCCGCGGCCGCGGCGCGGAAGCATTGGTCAGGAGATCGGCGACGGGCGCGCGCAACGCGTCTAGTCCGTCGTTTCGAATGATGTCGTGCGCGCGCGCCTCTGGGCCACGCGCAGCGATGATTGCGAGCAGCCGTATCGCGGCCTCGACGGCGTGCTCGGACGCAACGCGGCCGACCGGCGCGGCCGTCGCGGCGTTGCCGCCGAGCGCGATGTGCAGATGCGGGCCTTCGCGTCCAGGCTCCGCGCGCAATCTTACATCGGCGGCGATCGCATCGAGGTGCAACGCCCCACCTCCATCGGCCACGACCGAAACCTTGGGGCCGAGCCGCGCAACGAAAGGCGTCGCAGCGAGCGCGTGGCGCAGCTCCGCGGCGACTAGGCCAGCGTCCAGCGTTTCATCAGGAGCGAGACCCGCGAGCGGATCGGGGATGATCGGAACGTCATCGGCTCCATCGATGCCGAGCGTAGCGACGGCGCGGGCGAAAGCGGGCGCCGAGTTCGGCCGTCAGCCCGCGAACCTGAATGCTGCCGCGCGCAGTGATTTCGACGATGCCGTTGCCGTGTTCACGCGCTGCCGCGCATAGGCCAGCGAGCGCGGCGAGCGCAATGGTTCCGGCCGGAGCGAGGCGGACGAGCAATCCGTCGCCGGTCGGCATCGGCGCGGAGAGGGCGGGACAAGCACCGCGGCGGGAGGGCGCGTTCACGGTGACGCCTCCGCGTTCAGCGCGGCGAGATCGGCATCGATATCGTTGCGGCGCGGATGCCACAGGCCTCGGCGGCGCGCCGCGTCGAGCCGGCCGGCGATGGCGCGCGCGGCGGCGGGGTTCTCGCGGATGAGGAAGTCGCGCACGCGCGGGTCGGCGAGATAGGCCTCGTGCACGAGGTCGAGCAATGCATTCGGCACCGCATCCGTCGTTTCCGCAAAGGCGACGAGCCGATCGACGGTTTCGGCGAGCTCGGCGGCGCCCCGCGGCCCATGCCGCATCATGCCATCGATGTAGCGCGGGTTGACTGCGCGCCCGCGGACGATCCGCGCGAGCGCGGCCGCGAGCGGTCGCGCCCGCGGGCGTCGCGGGTCGGTCATGTCCAGCATCAGCAGGTCGGGAGCGCGCCCAAGCGCGGTCGCCGCCGCGGCGAACCCGCCGACAAAGGCCGCGTCCTCGGCGCCTTCGAGCAGGTCGCGGCCGGGATCGTCGCTCGGATGCAGCAGAAGGTCCGCGGTCGCGACCCGCGCCGCGAAAGCGCCGGGCATGGGCGCGCCGCCGCCCTCCGCGCCGCCATAGGCATGCGAGGCCGCGGCGAGGTAGGCCGCGCCGATGGTGGCGCGATCGCATTCGCGCCCCAGCAGATCCTCGACGCCCGCGCCGTAGGCGCCGGGCGCGGTGCTGAAGATGCGCGCAAGCGCGGCCGCGTCGCCGTTGCCGCCGGATGTCCTGCGCGCGGCCGCCAGCGGGTTCTCGTCGTCGGTTTCGTCGCGGAGCGCGACCGCGCGCACCGCCGCATCGATGAGCGCGAGTTGCGCGGGGAAGAGGTCGCGGAACAGCCCGGAAACGCGCCAGGTGACGTCGATGCGCGGTCGCCCCACCGCCGCGGGCGGCAGAACCTCCACCGCGGTCACGCGGCCGGTCGCGGGCTCCCACACCGGGCGGCATCCCATGAAGGCCAGCCCTTGTGCGATCTCCTCTCCGCCGGTGCGCAGCGTCGCGCTGCCCCAGAGATCGACGACGAGCGCGCGCGGCATCTCCCCGTGCGTCTGCAGATGCGCGCGGATCACCTCGTCGGCGGCGAGCCGGCCGAAATCCACGGCGGTCGGCGTCGGCAAGGTGCGCGGATCGGCAGTGAACAGGTTGCGGCCGGTGGGCAGGACGTCGCGCCGTCCGCGCGCGGGCGCGCCGGCCGGGCCCGGCGCCACGCGCCGCCCGTCGAGAGCGGCAAGCAGCGCCGCCCGCTCGGCCTCCGCGCTCACGCGCCAGGACGGATCGAGGCCTTGCAGGTCCGGGACGCGACCGAAAACATGCAGGCCGTCCTTGACGGCCATGTCCTTGAGATCGCACAGCCAGGCATCGATGCGGCGCAGCGCGTCGTCCGCGCTGGCATCGCCGCGGATACCCGCCTCGCGCGCGAGCCCGCTGCGGTTCGACGCCGCGATGATAAGGCCGGCGAGACGCTCGCGCCGCCGTCGGTCGAGGCCGTCGGCCTGCGCATATTCGTCGACCAGGCGCTCGAGCGCGCGCGCGTCCCCCGAAAGCTCGGCCTCGATCAGCGGCGCCGGCAGATGGCCGATCGTCACCGCTGCAATCCGGCGCTTGGCCTGCGCCGCCTCGCCCGGATTGCTGACGATGAACGGATAGATCACGGGGAGGGGACCGACGACTGCCTCCGGAAAGCAGGATGGACTCAGCGCGACCGCCTTGCCCGGCAACCATTCGAGCGTGCCGTGGGCGCCCACGTGCAAGATGGCATCGACGTTCGCGACATGCCGCAGCCATAAGCCGAAGGCGAGCAGCGCATGGCGCGGCGGCAATGCCGGGTCGTGGTAGTCGGCCCGCCGCTCGGCGGCGCGGCCGCGGTCGGGCGCGAGCGCGATGGTGACGTTGCCGAAGACGCGGGCGCGGAGGCGGAACGCACCATCGTGCACGTCGGGATCGTCGGCGGGGGCGCCCCATGCCGTCCGCATCCGCATCGTCACGTCCGGCGGCAGATCGGCGAGCAGGCCGGCATAGGCATCGAGGCAGAGCGTGGCATCCGCGGATGCTCTCTCGAGCGCAGCCAGCAGCGCTCGCGGCGTGCGCGGCGCTTCGCCCACGGCGTAGCCTGCGGCGGCGAGATCGCCGAGCATGGCGATGACGCTCGCGGGCACGTCGAGCCCGACCGCATATCCGGTGCGCCCCGGCGCGCCGGGATAGTCCGGCATCAGGATCGCGATGCGCCGCCGTTGCCGCGGTGTCGTCTGCAGTCGCACGAACGCGGCGACGCGGTCCGCAGCCATTGCCACGCGATCCTGCTCGGGCCGATTGGCCAGGGCCGTGAAGGCAAGGTCATCGTGCAGCCCGACCGCGTCCTTGAACGCGATGGCGCCGGCGAAAAGGCGGCCGTCGAGCTCCGGCAGCACCACGTGCATGGCAAGGTCGGCCACGCCCAGGCCGCGCGGGCTGTCGCGCCACGCCGCGCGCTTGGTAGTGGCGATCACGAGCTGCAGCACCGGGACGCCGGCATCGTCGAGCGGCGTGGGCGCGCCCGGATCGCCGCCCGCGGCGAAGGCCGTGGTGGTGACGACGACCGCGGGACGAAGCCGCGCGAGCGCCGCGCGTATGAACTCGGCCGCGGCCGCATCCTTGAGGCTGGTGATGGCGAGCGGCGCCGGCGCCAGGTCGCGCGCCGAGAGCGCATCGCAGAGAGCGTCGATCGGCGCGGTGTCGGCCGCAAGCAGCAGAGATCGATAGAAGACGACGGGGACCACCGGCCGGCTCGATGCGAGCCGAGCGGCCAGCGTGTCGAGATCGACCGCGCCCGTACCTGGCAGGTAGCCCGCCAGGCGCGGGAGCGGCTGCGGCTCGGGCGCGTCCAGCGCCGAGCCGGCATGGCAGGCGAGCCTGCGCAACAGCGCCCGCATGTTCTCGCGCCCGCCCTCGCGGAAGAAACACAAGAGCATGTCGAGCTCGGGTTGCGGCAGGGTCGATGCTTCGGCGAGCCGAGGGTCATCGCGGTCCTCGCCGGGAAGCACCGCCAGCACGACGCCGTGGCTGCGCGCGAGCGACGAAAGTCGCTCGACACCGTAACGCCACCACTCCAACCCGCCCAGCAGCCGAACCAGGATCACCTTGGCATGCACCGCCACGCGGTCGATCCAGAGGTCGACCGACATCGGGTGGCGCAGATCGCGCAGCGACGCGAGCCGCAGGCTCGGAAGCATGTCGCGCTCCGCCGCCCACGCGGCAGCCAGGCCGGCAAGATCGCTGTCCGCAAACGACAGCACCACCACATCGCCGGGGGTCTGGCCGAGGTCGATCGCCTCGACGATCTCGTCGAGCGTCGTGGAGTTCGTCGCGAGCAGATGCATCGCTCACCCGAGCAGCGTGCGCGCCACTCTGGCGCGGTCCAGTCCCTTCAAGCCGATGACGACGAGGCGGCCTTCGCGCGCCTCGGATGCATTCCACGGCCGGTCATACTGGTGCATCACGCGCGCACCCACCGCCTGCAGCAGCAGGCGCATGGGCTTGCTCGCGACCGCGGCGAAACCCTTCACCCGCAGCACGTCGGAAGTCTCGGCGACGGCGGCGACGCGCGCTGCCAGCGCGGCCGGATCGCAAATCTCCGGCAACGGGACGACGAAGCTGTCGAAGTCGTCGTGGTCGTGCTCAAGCTCGTCGTCATGACGGGTGCGGCGATTGGCGATGTCGTCCTCGGTACCGATACCCAGGCCGAGCAGGGCGGCCGGGTCGACCTTGCCATCGGCCACCGTGACGATCTTCACCGCGCGCGGCAGGGCCGCCGCGATCATCGCAATCGCCTTCTCGCTGCGCGCCGGATCGAGCAGGTCGCGCTTGTTGAGCACGACGAGATCGGCGCAGGCGAGCTGATCCTCGAACACCTCCTCGATCGGGTCGTCGTGCTCGAGCGCGCTGTCGGCGGCGCGCTGTCGGGCGAGCGCCTCGAGATCGGCAGCCACGCGACCGTCGGCGAGCGCTGCGCCGTCGACCACGGCGACGACGCCGTCGACCGTCACCCGGCTTTTGATCGCAGGCCAGTGAAAGGCCTGGACGAGAGGTTTCGGAAGCGCGAGGCCGGAGGTTTCGATCACGATGTGCTCGACCTTGGGTGTGCGCGAGAGAATGGTGTCGAGTGCGGGGACGAATTCGTCAGCGACGGTGCAGCAGAGACAACCATTCACGAGCTCGACGATATTGTCCTCCGGGCAGGCCGCGTCGCCGCAGCCTTTGAGGATCTCGCCGTCGATGCCGACGTCGCCGAACTCGTTGACGATGACCGCGAGGCGGCGGCCTTGCGCGTTCGCCAGCACGTGGCGGATCAGCGTGGTTTTGCCGGCGCCGAGGAAACCGGTGACGATGGTGCACGGCACGCGCGCGAGCGAGGCGTTCATACGCGATCCTCTTCAAAGTCGATCGGGGGAACCCGGGCGATCAGCCCGCGCTTGAGCGGTTCCGGCCGCCCACGCCATGGCAGGATGCCGTCGGCGGCCGCAGCGATCAGGCGCGCGCCGTCGATCAGGGCCGTGGCGCAGTCGATGCCGAGCCCGCCGAAAATGTAGGTCCAAGAGCCGTTGCAGCGCATGGCCGCGCTTGGCCCGCGAGTGCAATTTGCCAGGCAGCGCACGCGGCGGACCGTAACGCCGGTGCCCTCCGCCGCTTTCACGGTCGCATCGGCGAGCACCGCGCCCGGACGCGGCTCGCTCTCCGGCACGCCGGCGCGTTGGCAGGTGATGCAGACGTAGACCGTCGCGGCGCCGGTTACTGCCGCGGCCGTGGCCACTTGCGTCTGATCGGTATCGGCCACCCGTGATGCTCCGCAGGGCGATGATGCAACCCGGGTGCCTGGCGCGAACCGACCGGCGCCGAGGCACCCCGCCCGGCCCGCGACCGAATTCGACGGCAGGTCTCCTGGCTCGCGGGTCGCCGCCCGTCACCGCCTTCCCGGATGCCTCCAGTGGCGCCGTGGCACGGGCTCGCCGCTTACAGTTGCGGGGGCAGCTGTGGCATTGGAACGCTGGTTCCGCACCACATTCCCTGTTCGCTCTCTCGTGAGAGACCGTCGATGCCGCACTTAAGGGTGGCCGTCGGTCTTTTGTCAATGCGGACCTGTGTGCGGCTTGCGAGGCGTCTTGCGCCCGCTGTAGTCTGCGGTGGTCGGTTCCCGCCCCCGCGGGATGCAAAAGGGAACGCGGTGAGAGCTTTGCCCGAAGCCGCGGCTGCCCCCGCAACTGTGAGCGGTAGGCATTCCTCGACGTGCCACTGGAGCCGCCACACGCTCCGGGAAGGCCGAGGGAGGCGATGACCGTAAGCCAGGAGACCTGCCGGCGACGACAACAGCAACCATGTCCTCGGGTGGAGGACGCATGAGGGATCATATGAACCTTCGTTTGCTTTGCCGCGCGGGGCTGCTCGCGCTTCCGCTTTCGCTCGCGGCGGCGCCCGCGTTCGCGCACCACGTCATGGGCGGCAAGATCCCCTCGACCTTCGTCGAGGGATTGTTGTCCGGTCTCGCCCATCCCGTGATCGGCCCCGATCATCTCGCCTTCCTGCTGGCGCTCGGCGTCGTGGTCGGCGTCGGAGGGCTGAACCTCGCCCTGCCTGCGTTGTTTGTTGCGGCCATGGCGGTCGGGGTGGTCGTGCACGTCAACGGCATCGATCTGCCCGCGCCCGAAATCATCATCGCCGCTTCCGTGCTGCTCGCCGGTGTATTGATTGCAGCCGGGCGCACGCTGCCGGTCGCGGTATGGGGCGCGCTGTTCGTGATCGCCGGACTTTTCCACGGCTATGCGTTCGGCGAATCGATTGTCGGCGCGGAGAGCTCGCCGCTCGCCGCCTACCTCGTGGGGCTCGTCGTCTCCCAGAGCATCCTCACCGTGGGTACTGCGTTCGTTGCCCGCCGCATGGGTATGGAGGTGTCGGCGCTCGCGCCCCGCCTTCTAGGGGCCGCGGTCGTCGCGGTCGGACTGGCGACCCTGGCCTTGCAGGTCGTTCCAGGCGCTTGATGCCGCAATGGCAATCGCGGAAGCCGGAGACGTCCGGCTCACGCTCGTCCTCGGCGGCGCGCGATCGGGCAAGAGCCGATATGCGGAAAGCCTGATCACGGCGCGCGCGCCGCCCTGGATCTACGTGGCGACCGCGCAGGCCTGCGATGACGAAATGGCGCAACGCATCCTCGCGCATCGGGCGCGGCGCGTTGCCGGCTGGCAGACCATCGAGGCGCCGCAGGATCTTGCCGGCGCGCTCGCGGCGGCCCCGGCCCAAACGCCGCTCCTCGTCGACTGCGTGACGCTCTGGCTCAGCAACCGCATGCTGGCCGATGCCGATCTCGACGCAGAGATCGTCCGCCTGGAGGATGCCCTCGCCGGGCACACCGGTATTGTGGTGCTCGTGTGCAACGAAGTCGGTTACGGTATCGTCCCCAACAACGCGCTGGCCCGCCGCTTTCGGGATGTGCAGGGCCATGTGAACCAGCGGCTGGCCGCGCGCGCGGACCGCGTGGCGCTCGTCGTTGCCGGACTGCCGCTCGTCGTGAAGGGAAGTCCATGAGCAAGAGCATCGACCAAGCCGAGGCCGAACGCCACCGCGCCAAGATGGCAAAGCGCAAGGCCGTGCAGGATGCTGAGGTTGCGGAAAAGACGGTCGAGAAAGGGCTGCTCATCGTCCATACCGGCGCCGGCAAGGGCAAATCCACCGCCGCCTTCGGTCTCGCCTTGCGCATGCTCGGCCGCGGTCATCGCGTGGGCGTGGTGCAGTTCATCAAGGGCGCGTGGCACACGGCGGAGCGCGATGCGCTGGCCGCGTTCGGCGAGCAGGTGTCCTGGCATACGATGGGGGAGGGCTTCACCTGGGACACGCAGGATCTCAAGCGCGACGTCGCGGCGGCCGAACGCGCATGGGCGAAAACGCTCGAGCTGATGGCCGATTCCAGCTTTGGTCTGGTGATCCTCGACGAGCTCAACATCGCTTTGCGCTACGAGTATCTCGAGCTCGACGACGTCGTTGCCGCGTTGACGGCGCGCCGGCCGCGGCTGCACGTCGTCGTCACCGGCCGCAATGCCAAGCCGGAGCTCGTCGCCGCCGCCGATCTCGTGACCGAGATGACGTTGGTGAAGCACCATTTCGCCGCCGGCGTTAAAGCGCAGCGCGGCATCGAGTTCTGACGTGGTCGCCCGCGCCCTCATGTTTCAGGGCACCGGCTCGGACGTCGGCAAGTCGCTGATCGTCGCCGGCCTGGCGCGGGCGTTCGCCGATCGCGGCCTCAGGGTGCGGCCGTTCAAGCCGCAGAACATGTCCAACAACGCTGCGGTGACCGACGATAGCGGCGAGATCGGCCGCGCTCAGGCGCTGCAGGCGCGCGCGGCGCGGACGCGGCCGAGCGTGCACATGAATCCCGTGCTGCTCAAGCCGCAGAGTGACGCCGGTGCGCAAGTGGTGGTGCGGGGCCGCGTCCGCGCCACGGCCAAAGCCGCCGCCTACCAGAGCATGAAGGCGGAGCTGATGCCGCTCGTGCTGGACAGCTTCGCGCGCCTCGCGGCGGAGGCCGACATCGTGCTGGTCGAGGGCGCCGGCAGTGCGTCCGAGGTGAACCTCCGCGCGAACGACGTGGCCAATATGGGCTTTGCGCGCGCCACCGATACGCCGGTCGTGCTCATCGGCGATATCGACCGCGGCGGCGTCATCGCCAGCCTCATCGGGACCAAGGTTGTCATCGATGCCGCCGATGCGGCGCTCATCCGCGGGTTCCTGGTCAACAAGTTTCGCGGCGACCCGGCGTTGTTCGCAGGGGCAATGGCAACGATCGCGCAAGGAACCGGATGGGAGGCGCTCGGCCTCATCCCGTTCTTCCCCGACGCCCGGCTGCTGCCGGCCGAGGACGCGCTCGCGCTCGATCAGCCGCAGCCGGTGAAGCCGAACGCTCGCATCCGGATTGCGATTCCGATCCTGCCGCACATCGCCAATTTCGACGACTTCGATCCGCTCGAGGCCGAGCCGGCGGTCGAGCTCGTGCGCGTGCGGCCCGGAGCGGCACTGCCCGGGGACGCCGAGCTCGTGATCCTGCCGGGCTCCAAGGCGACCATCGCCGACCTCGCCGCGTTGCGGGCGGCGGGATTCCACATCGACATTGCTGCGCACCTGCGCCGCGGCGGCCTCGTTCTCGGCCTCTGCGGCGGCTACCAGATGCTGGGACGGATGATCGACGATCCCGCCGGGATCGAGGGGCCCGCCGGGGCCGCCGACGGGCTCGGCCTGCTCGCGGTCGACACCGTGCTGGACGGAAACAAACGGCTCGAGCCGGTGTGCGGGGAAACGAGCGACGGCACCCCTTTCGCCGGCTACGAGATGCACATGGGCGTCACGACGGGCGCCGACTGCGGGCGGCCGTTCGCGTGTCTCGCCGACGGGTTGCCGGAGGGCGCGGTGTCGGGGGACGGGCGGGTCATGGGAACCTATATCCATGGTCTCTTCGCCGACGACCGCCAGCGCGCCCGCTGGCTCGCGCGTTTCAACGCTGGTCCGCCCGGGCTCGCCCACGAACCGCTCATCGAGCAGGTGCTCGACCGGCTGGCGGCGCATATCGCGGCCCATCTCGACCTTGATCGGGTGCTCAGCCTGTCACGATGACGAGCAAGGCGGCGACGGCGACAAGGGCGATCAGGATGGCGTCGGCGCGCCGATAGAGCAGCAGCGCCGCCCGGATGTCCGCAGCCGTCGCATCACGGCGGCCGTCGCCCATGACGGCGTCCTCGACCTCGACGCCGCCGTAGACGCGCGGGCCCGCCAGCGCGAGGCCGAGCGCTCCCGCCATCGCCGCCTCGGGATAACCGGCATTGGGCGAGCGATGCCGCGGAGCGTCGCGAATAACCGCACGCCAGGCGCCCGCCGCGGAGGTGGCGGGGCTTGCGGCCGCCGCCGCGACGATGAGGAGCGCGGACAGCCGCGAGGCCGGCAGGTTGACGAGATCGTCGAGGCGCGCGGTGGCCCAGCCGAAGGCTTGGTGGCGCGGGGTGCGGTGGCCGATCATGCTGTCGGCGGTGTTGATCGCCTTGTAGGCGGCACTGCCCGCAAGTCCGGCCGCTGCCAGCCAGAAGGCGGGTGCGACCACGCCGTCGGAGAAGTTCTCCGCCAGGCTCTCGATCGCGGCGCGCGCGACGCCAGCCTCGTCGAGAGCTTGCGGGTCGCGCCCGACGATGTGCGCGACCGCCGCGCGGCCGCCTGCGACGCCGTCGTGCTCGAGCGCCACCGCGACCCGGGCCACGTGCTCGCCGAGGCTGCGCTGGGCAATGAGCGTGCCCGCGACGATCGCAGCGAGTACGATGCCCAGCGGCAGACGAAGGAGGCCGTGTTCAACGACATAGCCAATGATCGCCGGGACGCAGATAATGACCAGGAGCGCCAGAACCCCGGCCGCTCGCCGCTTGGCATCGCTCATGGTCTCGTGGTTCAAGGCGCGGTCGAGAGCGGCGATCATCCGGCCCATCCATGTCACGGGATGTCCGATGGCGCGCACCAGCCGGTCCGGATAACCGACGATGAGCTCGATCAGCAGGGCGAGAAGCGCGAGCGTGACGGCCATGGCCCCCCACACGGGTGCAGCCTCGCTCCCGCATGGCGGCGATCTCACCGCCGCGCGAGCGCTGTTTCCGGCTGCTCCGGAACCTTTCATCGACCTGTCGACCGGGATCAATCCCCATGCCTATCCACTGCCGCACCTGGCGCCCGACCTGTTCACCCGGCTGCCCGAGCCGGCGGCGCTCGACCGGCTCGCTGCCGCCGCCGCGCAGGCCTACGGCGCGCCGTCGACGGACCATGTCGTGCCCGCGCCGGGCACGCAGCTCCTGCTGCCGCTCGTCGCGGCCCTCGTGCCACCCGGACGCGCGACGGTGCTCGGACCGACCTATACGGAGCACGTTCGGGCCGCGGCGCTGGTCGGACATCGCGCTCGCGAGGTCGGCGCGATCCGCGAGCTCGCGGAGACTGATCTCGCAATTGTCGTGAACCCGAACAATCCGGACGGGCGTGTCGTCACCCGCGAGGCGCTCATCGCCTGCGCCGCCGGGCTGCGCGCGCGGGGCGGCATGCTCGTGGTCGACGAGGCCTTCATGGACGTCGCTCCCGCCGCTGCGAGCCTGGATGGAGAGACTGGCCTCGGCAACATCGTGGTCCTGCGGTCGTTCGGGAAATTCTTCGGCCTTGCCGGCTTGCGGCTCGGCTTCGCCCTCGCCGCGCCGGCCACGGCTGCGAGGCTCGCGGGGTCGCTCGGACCATGGGCGGTTTCAGGCGCTGCGATCGCCATCGGCGAAGCTGCATTGCGGGACCGCTCGTGGAGGGAGGCGATGCGCGCGGTCCTCGCGCGCGACGCCCAGCAGCTCGACCAGTTGCTGACCAGTGCCGGGCTTGACGTAGTGGGCGGCACATCGTTGTTCCGACTCGTGCGAGCGACAGCCGCGCAGGAGCTGTTTCATCACCTGGGCCGCGCCGGCATCCTGGTGCGACGCTTCGACGAGCAGCCCGCTTGGCTGCGGTTCGGGCTGCCCGCCGGCGAGGCGGCGTGGAGCCGCTTGCGCACGGCCCTTGCCGCATTTGCCTAGCCCAGTCTTTCCCCGGCAGCCGTCAAGCGACCGCGGTCGCTGTCATCGCCGCGGCGCCATCGCAGCGCTCGGCAACGACCCGGCATTCCGCCCCGGCCCGATCCGCGATTAGCCGGACAGGTTGCCCGGCGAACAGCGGTGCTTCCCCGCGAAAGTGAAACCCCTTGAGCGGGCCGAGCACCCGCGCGGCGAGCGCGCACAGCCGCAGCGCGGTGAGCGGGCCGTTCACGACCAAGCCGGGATACCCCTCGACTTCGGTCGCATAGGGAAGATCGTAGTGAATACGATGGGCATTGAAAGTCACCGCCGAAAAGCGAAACAGCTCCACGCTGGCGGGGCTCCAGTTTTCGACCAATCTTCCCGTCAATTCCGCCGGCGCCGGGCGCGGCGTGACCGGCGGAACCGGTGGGCCGTCGTCGCGGTACACGATGGTTTGCTCCTCCTCGATGCACAACGTGTCGCGCTGACGAATGGAAACTTTCACCCGGACGAAGAGAAGACCGCCTGTCCTGCCTTGGCGATAGTCGACTGACGCGATCTCCGAAACTTTCGTGGCATCGCGACCGGCGACCAGCGGCGCGCGAAAGCCGATCTTTGCGCCGGCGAACATGCGGCGCGGCAGCTTGACCGGCGGCATGAACTCGCCGCGTGGCGGATGGCCGTCGGGGCCGAGCAGGGCGGTAGGCGTCCGGTTGAGGAACAACCCATAGTGCCACATCGGCGGGAGTTCGCCGCCGCGTTCGGGCCAAGCGTGGTCGAGCGCGGCCGCAAAACGGCTGACCACCTCCGGAGGCACGCTGTCCGTCTCCTCCATCCGTCGGCCGACATGGGCACGATAGGACGCGAGTTCCTGCTCATCGATTGAGAGATTCTGCGACACGCGGACAAGCCTTTCGGGGGGTGGGGGAGCTTCAGTGATGGCGACGGCAGCCTGCGTGCGCGCCCTCGTCGCAGTCAATCCCCGCTTCCGCTCTTCGCCCTATCATTGTCAATTACTATTTGTCGCGACATCTGCTTGATCCTATAGGTCGCGCAACGATAACAAAGGGCCGCAAGGGCGAGGTAGCGCTTTCAGGGTGGGCCGCGTTTTGCTGCAAGCAGTCGGAACCGAAACGCAGCGGTGGATTGGCTCGCCTCTCGGACGCAAGGAGGATACGGCGCTCCTGACCGGGCGGGCGCGCTTCATCGACGATCTCTCGCCGGTTCCCGGAATCTGTTTCGCGGCGATCTTGCGCTCGCCGCACCCGCATGCGCGCATCGGGCGGATCGATGTCGCGCGCGCGCTGGCGCTGCCGGGCGTCCGCGGTGTCGTCGTGGGGAGCGAGGTCGCGGAGCTTATCGGGCCGGTGCCGAGCGTCGTGAAGGCGCCGATCGCCTACTATCCCATCGCCGTCGAGCGGGCGCGCTACGTCGGCGAGCCCGTTGCGGTCGTGGTGGCGGACACGCGCTACGTCGCGGAAGACGCGTGCGATCTTATCGACGTCGAGTATGAACCGCTTCCAGCGGTGCCTGATCTCCGCGGTGCCAGCGCGCGCGGTGCTCCGGTGATTCACGAGAAGGCCGGATCGAACGTCGTCAGCCGGCGAAGCTTCAGCTACGGCGACCCGGATGCCGCCTTCGCCGTGGCCGATCGCACTTTCGAGCTCTCCTATTCGTATCCGCGCTATGCTTCCACGCCGATGGAGACGTTCGGCGTCATTGCCCATTTCGAGCGCGCCCCCGACCGCTACACGGTCTGGTCGAACTTCCAAGGGCCGTTCGTGATCCAACCGCTCATGGCCGGCGCGCTGCGTGTGCCCGGTCACCGGCTGCGCCTGATCACGCCGCCGAGCAGCGGCGGCAGTTTTGGCATCAAGCAGGCGGTTTTCCCCTACATCGTTCTCATCGCGGCGGTGAGTCGGAGGATCGGCGTTCCCGTCAAATGGATCGAAGATCGTGCCGAGCATCTGACCGCTGCGTCCGCGTCGAGCGATCGTGTGGGCACGATCGCGGTGGCGTTCAGGAGCGACGGCGAACTCACGGGATTGCGGTTCACCAACACGGCGAACATGGGCGCGTATATCCGCGCACCCGAGCCGGCCTCGCTCTATCGCATGCATGCCGCCTCGAACGGCTGCTACCGGGTGAAGAACATTTCAATCGACAATGAGCTCGTCGTCACGAACTCAACTCCCGTCGGCCTCAACCGGGGATACGGCGGGCCGCAATTCTACTTTGCTCTCGAGCGTGTCATCGAGATCGCGGCGCGCGGGCTCGGATTGGATCCGGCGGAGCTGCGCCGCCGCAATTTCATACCCGCCGATGCTTTTCCCTACCGGGCGCCGGCGGGCGCCGTGTTCGACGCCGGCGACTACGACGCGGCACTGGCGGAGCTGCTGCGGATCGCGGACTATGACGACCTGAAACGGCGGCGCGCTGACGCCCGCCGCGCGGGGCGGCTTTTCGGCATCGGCCTCGCGGCGGGCATCGAGCCGTCCGGCTCGAACATGGCCTATGTCTCCCTGGCGCAGACCGCGGAGGACCGTCGGCGGACAGACCGCAAGTCGGGCGCAACCGCCAGCGCCGTCCTCGCCGTCGATCCGAGCGGGCAAGTGACGCTGCGCTTGTGCAGCACCCCCAATGGCCAAGGCCATGCGACGGTCGCCGCGCAGATCGTGGCTGACGCGCTCGGGCTCGATCCCAGCGATATCGACGTGGTGACGGAGATCGACACGCTGACGAGCGCCTGGTCGATCTCGTCGGGAAACTATTCGAATCGCTTTGCTGCGATCGTGGTCGATGCCATCGCGAAGGCCGCCGGACAGGCGGCGCAGAAGGTCAAGTTGCTGGCCGCGGAAGCACTGGAGGCGCGTCCCGAGGAGATCGAGCTACGCGAAGGCTACGCCCGCGTGCGCGGACAGTCCAACAAAGGGCTGCCGTTCCGCAAGGCGGCCTCGCGCGCGCATTGGGATCCCGCGGGTCTGCCTGGCGGTGCCGCTCCCGGGATCCATGAGACCGCCGTCGTGTCGCCCCCGGTATTGGGTTCTCCCGATGACGAGGATCGGATTGCCTCCGCCGCGACGTTCGGCTTCGTGATCGATCTGGCGGCGATCGAGATCGATCGCAGGACGGGTGCGATCCGCGTCGACAAATACGCCTCGGTGCACGACGTCGGAACCCAGCTCAATCCCAAGGTCGTCGAAGGACAGGTTCACGGCGGCTTCGTCCACGGTCTCGGCGCGGCGCTGTTCGAGGAACTGGCATACGACGAGCAGGGCAATTTCCTCTCGGGGACCTTCGCCGATTATCTCTGTCCGACCGCCGTCGAGGTGCCGCCGCTCGAGATCGGCCACGTCGAGACCGCCTCCCCGGTCAATGCGCTCGGTGCGAAGGGAATGGGCGACGGCAGCTCGATGCTCACCCCTGCTGCGATCGCCAATGCCGTCGCCGATGCGCTCGGACGCGACGACATCTCGCTGCCGCTGAACCTCGAGCGCGTATGGGCATTGGCGAACGGGCATGATCCACCCACAAAAAGGCACCGCGAGGCGCCGGTGGACAAAGCAGAGGGGCCGGCCGGCGGTGGCGCGCTGACCGGGACGGGCGAGGTTACGCTGTCTGCTCCGGTCGAGGAGGTTTGGCGGCGGCTGATGGATCCGGGCGAACTTGCCGCCACCGTCCCGGGATGCCGTGGCCTCACGCAGGACGGCCCGGATCGTTATTCGGCCGAGGTCATGATCGGCATCGCCGGCATACGCGGCAGCTATCGCGCCCAGATCGAAATGCGTGACAAGGTGGAAGGGAGTTCCGTTCGCCTCGTCGGAAAGGTGTCCGGGGCATTGGGCTTCGGGTCGGGCTCGGGCTTCGTGACGCTGCGCCCCGACGCCGGCGGCCGCACGCGGCTCGCGTATCGCTACGAGGCCGACGTCGGCGGCAAGCTCGCCGCCGTCGGCCAGCGCATGCTCGGCAGCGTGACGCGCTATCTCATCGCGCAATTCTTTCATTCACTCGAGCGCCGGATAAGACCAGCGAACACCGGCTGGCGGACGTGGTGGTCGCGGCTGCGGCGCAGCGAGGGCGAGCCGTGAAACCGGTGGCGTTCGACTATCACCGGCCACAGACCGTCGCGGAGGCGGTCGCGCTGCTATCCGAAAAGCGCGAGGACGCGGCCGTGCTCGCCGGCGGCATGACGCTCGGGCCGATGCTGAACCTGAGAATGGTTCGTCCGCGCGCCGTGATCGACATTTCCCGTATCGAGGCGCTGAAGACTATCTCCGTGAGTTCCGCTGTCGTGGCCACCGGCGCCGGGACCGTTCAGAGCGATGCACTGCGTTCCGATGTCATCGCCCGCGAGGTGCCGCTGCTCGCGCTGGGGTTGCCGTGGGTCGGGCATTTTCAAACCCGCAATCGCGGAACGCTCGGGGGCTCGGTCGCCCACGCGGACCCGAGTGCCGAGATCCCGCTTTGTCTGGTCGTCTGTGGTGGAACCGTCGTGCTGCAATCGCGCCGGCGGGAACGGCGTGTGCCCGCGCGCGAGTTCTTCGTGGGTGCGTTGACGACGCAGCGTCGGTCGGACGAGATCGTGACGGCACTGGAATGGCCGCGGTCCGCGCCGGACGCCGGTCACGCCTTCACGGAGATCGCGCAGCGACACGGCGATTTTGCCATCGCCGCCGCAGGTTGCAGCCTTCGGCTCGGAGGGGACGATCGAGTCGCGGCGCTGTCGCTGGGCGTCGGGGGCGTGGAAAGCCGGCCGGTCGCGATCGACACGAGGAGCTTTCTGGGTCGACCAGGCGCCGAGGTCGCGGGCGGCCTGGCGGAGCATGCCGCCGCCTGCGTGACGCCCATGGAGGATCACTCGGCCAGCGCCGATTATCGGACTGCGCTCACCAAGGTGCTGGTGGAGCGCGCCGTCGGCGATGCGCTGGAGATGGCACGGCAGCGGAGAGGCCGCCTGCAATGACGACGCTTCATCGCGCGGCCGGCGAACGGTTTACCGTCGCGCTGACCTTGAACGGCCAACGCCGGTCCGGCCAGGCGGATGCTCGCATGCTGCTATGCGACTTTCTCCGTCATGAGCTCCAGGCCTTCGGCGTTCATGTCGGCTGCGAGCATGGCGTGTGTGGCGCCTGTACGGTCTTGGTCGACGGCCGCGCGGTGCGCAGTTGCACCCAGTACGCCGCGCAGGCCGATGGCGTGGACATTGTAACGGTTGAAGGGCTCGCCGAGCCCGGCACGCTCAACGAGGTGCAGCGCGCCTTCGCGAAGCATCACGCCCTGCAATGCGGGTTCTGCACGCCGGGCATATTGTGCTCGGTCACACATTTCCTGCGGGAGGTGCCCGCGCCTGACGAGCAGCAGGTCCGCGACATGCTGTCCGGCCACATCTGCCGGTGCACGGGCTATGCGTCCATCGTCGCCGCCGTGCTCGAAGCCGCAAGCGCCGTCAGCAAGGGTTCGTGACCATGGATCTTGGCAGCGCATTCGCCGTGTCGGTTATGCGTCGACCTCGACAGGAGGCATTGGTCGAAGGCAGTCGGCGTGTAACCTACGCCGAGTGGTATCGCGAGATCGCGGCGGTCGCCGGCGGCCTGCAGGACATGGGCTTGCAGGCAGGCGATCACCTCGTGGTCGTGATGCGCAACCGCTACGAAATGGCGACGCTGTACTGGGCGTCGCATTTGCTCGGTGTCGTTTTCACGCCCGTGAGCTGGCGGGCGACCGCGCAGGAGATCAAGTATTGTTTCGAGGACGCCGACGCCGCGGCGGTGGCATTCGACGGCGCCGCGGGCGCCGCCGCAGCCGAGGCTGCCGCGGCGCTGAAGATCGATCCGCGGCGGGTGATCATTGCCGCCGACGGCAAAGGCGAGGGCAGACCGTTCGGCCGTTTGCTCGAGGCGCGGCCGGTCGCCGGTCCTGCCGCGGTCGGCGAGCACGCGACCTGCCTGATGCTCTACACGTCCGGAACCACGGGGCGTCCCAAAGGCGTGCCGAGAAGCCACCGCAACGAGCTGACGGCGGCGATTTCGCACATTGCCCAGAACCAGTACCGGCACGGCGATTCCGGTCTCGGCGTGATGCCGTTCTTCCACACCATGGGGGTGCGCATCCTCCTCAGCATGGCGCTGCTCAACGGCCGCCTGGTCTGCATGCCGGACTACGGACCCGAGAACGTGCTGCGGCTGATCTCCGAGGAGCGGCTGACGACGCTCTTTCTTGTCCCGACGATGTTTCACGACCTGCTGCGGCATCCCAAGTTTGGTGCCTTTGACTTGCGTTTTTTGTCCCGCGTCGGCTTCGCCGGCATGACGATGACGCCGGCGCTGGTCGAACGTTGCCTCGACCAGCTCGAACCCGATCTGTTCGTCAACTACTACGGCTCCAGCGAAATCTATACGTTCAGCTATTGCGATCATCTCGACCGCAAGCCCGGCTGTGCCGGGCGCGCCGGGATGAACCAGATTATACGCGTCGTCTCGCCGTCCCGTGACGACGACATCGAGATCGATCTGGCGCCGGGCGTGGCGGGCGAAATCGTCGCCAGCATGCATAGCCCGGAAGCGTTCTCCGGCTACTGGAAGCGGCCCGACGCCGACGCCAAGGCGATCCAGGGCCGCTGGTACCGCACCGGCGATCTCGGACGGTTCGACGAGGACGGCGAGCTCTATGTCGTCGGCCGCGTCGACGACATGATCATCAGCGGCGGCGAGAACATCTTCCCCGAGGAGGTGGAGGACACTCTCGCGCGCAGCCAGCTGGTCGCCGGATGCGCCGTCGTCGGCATGCCGGACGAGCGGCTCGGCGCCAAGGTGGTGGCATTCGT
The DNA here is from genome assembly GCA_963758945.1 of uncultured Alphaproteobacteria bacterium. Lineage (GTDB taxonomy): Bacteria > Pseudomonadota > Alphaproteobacteria > Rhizobiales > Xanthobacteraceae > VAZQ01. The sequence continues at coordinate 287,443 of CAVWXY010000012.1, forward strand.
CGAGCCGGCGGTCGCCGAGGTTGTGCCCGAGCAGCTCGACCAAGTGTGCTTGCGCAGCGGACTCGCCCGCTTCAAGCGACCGCGGGAATACGTATTCGTGAAGGCCATCCCGCGCTCGGCGTCCGGCAAGCTGCTGCGCCGCAAGCTGCGGACCGGGGAATACGAGGTATTCGAAGGCAACAAGGTCACGGTGAAGGAAAGATCATGAGCAAGGACTATGCCGAGCAGCGCGCATCGATTCTGCGCAATCTCGATGGCCTGCACTACGACGTCGATCCGACGCGGAAGCTCGGCGTCCTCTGGCTCGACCGGCCGCCCTTGAACGTCGTCTCCTATCGCGGTCGCAGTCAGATCGCCGCGATCATGGAGGCGTTCGGGCAGGACCCGGATGTGCGCGTCGTCGTGATCCGCGGAAAGAACGGCGTGTACACGTCGGGTGGCGACGTCAAGGCGTTCCCGCAGATCGAGCGCGACGGCATGTCCCACCTGGCGTGGAACATCGCCGCGCCGGAGCGCTGCCCGAAGCCGGTCGTCTGCGTGATGGAAAAGTACGCGATGGGAGTGGGGCTCGAGCTCGCGATGGCGTGCGATATCCGGATCGCGACCAAGGACACGGTATTGGCGCTTCCGGAGGTGACGCTCGGGCAAATTCCCGGCAGCGGCGGCAGTCAGCGGGTCGCGCGTATCGCCGGGCTGACGCGGGCGGTGGACATGATGATGCTCGGCCGCCGCATCCCCGCGCCCGAAGCCCACGCCTGGGGCCTGCTCACGCGCGTCGCCGACGACGCGGCGGGGCTCGATCGGGTTCTGGACGAGATCGTCACCGCGCTCACCAACATGTCGCCGCTCGCGCTCAAGACGATCAAGCGCGTGTTGAACACGTCCTACGATACGAGCCTCAACGTGGGCTTCGAAGTCGAGGGGCATGCCTACGAGAAGCTGCGCGAAAGCGGCGACTACAAGGAAGGCATCGCGGCCTTCAGCGAGAAGCGCAAACCAAATTTCAGCGGCGCGTGAACGCCGGGATTGTACCCGGAGGGTGACCGGGCGGCTCCTCGTGACGCGTCCCCGGCCCTTGCTCCGCGCGGATCCACATGCGGCGGCGCAGCCGTCAGTCCGGCCAGCCCGAGTGATAGTGGCGCAAAATCTCTCCGCGAATGAACGGGTCGGGATCGCGGCCGATGATGCGGTTGCCCGAGACCACGTCGTTGGGATCGATGGGGACGAGCGGACCGAAGCCGTAGTTGGGATTCGCCTGCGTGTCGTAGCCCCAGCCGTAGGGCGCTGGGTTGCGTCTGTGCGCGTAGGCGGCCTCGTAAGCACGCGAACTCCGCGCGTAGGCCGCCTCGGTGGCGGTCAGGGTCGCCAGTGCGAGCGACGCCGCGAGTGCCAGCCTGGTAGCGAGCGTCTTCATTTGACGCCTCCGTGGGTATCGATGGATCATGACCATTAGCTAGGTGGCGACATGCGGCTGGGTTTGAGCGCTCTTGCGGCTGCTTGCCGGCAATTGCCCCGATCGTGATACGGCGGCGGATGCACGGACGGCGCGGGCACCGATTGCTCGAAAGGTGTGCAGGAGCGATCGGTCATCAACGCGCGAGAACCGAAGTTTCCGGCATCGCAGGCGACATGATTGATGAATTTCGCGGCCCGACGCTTCCCGCGTGTGGCGCGAGGGGCCGGAGCGCGCAGGAGGCGGGATGATGAAGTTTCGCGATTTCGGCGGCGCAATCGCCATATTGGTATGTGCAGTTACGGCAACCGTTGCGAGCCTCGCGGCTGAGAAAGCGGAGGTGGCCGTATTCCCTTCGGTATCGGCGCTGCCGTTCTGCTCACGAAATTCATGAATACGCCGGCCGCGCTCGCGCCCACGGTCCCGCCGGTCGGCTTCACCATGGTGCGCGATCTCACGCCAGCGGACGTGGCCGATTTCCAAAAATTCGTTGATTTCGCCATCGCCAGGGGCATGCTTTGGGGATCTCTGGACGGCCGCACCATGCTCAAGCCGCTTTAGAGCCCATCAACGGGAGGCAGTTCATGAGCTACGATATCGTGCCGGTGATCGATATCTCCCCGTTCCTCGCCGGCGACCCGCACGGCCGCGCTTCGACGCCGCAGGCCGTCGCGCGCGCATGCGAGGACATCGGGTTTTTCACGATTGTCGGGCATGGCGTCGCTCCGGCGGTGATCGCCGCTGCGACCACGGCGGCGCGGCAGTTCTTCGATCTGCCGGCGGACGAGAAGGCGCGCGTGCGCTCCCCTGACGCCGTGATCGCGCGCGGCTATCGCGGCGTCGGCTACGAAGGGCTCGCAGGCACGCGCGCGGACCAGACGCCGCCGGACCTCAAGGAGATTTTCCACGTTGGGCCGCCGGATTTCCCGCACGACGCCTACCATGACGCGGCGGAAGCGCAGCCGCACTTCATCGACAACGTGTGGCCGCCGTCGCCGGCGGCCTTCCGCCCGGCCATGACGGCCTATTACCGTGCGGTCGAGAAGGTCGCCGCCGACCTCATGCGCATCTTCGCCCTCGCGCTCGACCTGCCCGAGACCTTCTTTGCGGACAAGATCGACCGCCATATCAGCGCGCTGCGCATCATCATGTACCCCGAGCAGACCACGGCGCCGTTGCCCGGCCAGTTGCGCGCGGGCGCGCATAGCGACTATGGCACGCTCACCATCCTGCTGGGTGAGAACCAGCCGGGAAGCCTCGAGGTCTACAGCCGCAGCGGATGCTGGATGCCAGTGCATATTCCGGCGGGGTCGTTCGTCATCAATATCGGCGATCTGATGATGCGCTGGACCAACGATCGCTGGGTGTCGACCCTGCACCGGGTGGTCAACCCGCCGGAGTCGGTGGCGGCCCGGGCGCGCCGCCTGTCGCTCGGGTTCTTTCATCATCCGAACTACGACGCCGAGGTCGCCTGCATCTCCACCTGTGCCGGCCCGACCAACCCGCCGCGCTATGCCCCGGTGAAGGCCGGACCCTACCGCAGCGACAAATACGTCCAGGCCCGGGTCAAGCCGGCGGCAGCGTGACGACCACCACCTTCGTTCTGGTGCACGGCGCCTGGCAGGGCGCCTGGGCCTGGGAGAACATCGTTCCTCGGCTCGAGGCGGCGCCTACAGCCTCGCCTCCGATCACGCGTGGCAACGGTCGCGCCCGAGCCACGCGCGGCGCCCTGCTCGAGGCCGCCGCCGCGCATGCGCGTGCAGAAGGCGGATCGCGCACATTTCGGATCGGGCGTCGTGACCATCCGCACGGTCCAAATCGCCTGTGGAGCTCGGATGCTTCTCGGCGCTGCTTCCCGCGCGGGTCGGGGTGCGAAGCGCAGGCCGATCGGCGAAGCCTATTCCACCAGATCCCAATAAGGTCGACCGCCGAAACGCTCGACCAGGAAGTCGATGAACCGACGCACCTTGACCGAGAGGTGACGCGTCTGCGGATAGATTGCGTAGATGGAAATCTCGGGCGGCTTGTAGTCGGTGAGAATGCTACGCAGGAGTCCCTGTTGCAAATCGGCGCCGGCGATGAAAGTCGGCAACAGCGCGATGCCGCGCCCTTTCACCGCCGCGTCGCGCAGCACCTCGGCGTTGTTGGTGCACAGCGTCCATGCAATGGCAATCCAATGATCGCCGTCCGGGCCGGTGAGCTTCCACTGGTTGCCGGTGGCGAGGTGGCCGTACGTCAGGCAGTCGTGATGGCGTAGCTCGCCGGGATGCGTCGGTGTCCCGCGCCGCTCGAGATAGGCGGGCGCCGCGCAGACGATGCGCAGCGCGGGCGCAATCCGGCGCGCAATCAGGCTCGAGGACGGCAGGTCGGCGATGCGCAGGGTGACGTCGAAACCTTCCTGCACCGGATCGGTCTGCTGATCGCTGAGGATGAGCTGGATGTGCAGGTCCGGATAGGTCTCCATAAAGTCGGCGACGGCGGGGCCGAGATGCAGCGTTCCGAACGACATCGGCGCATTCACACGCAAGATGCCGCGCGGCTCGGCCTGCAGCCGGCCGACCGCGAGATCGGCTTCCTCGAGCTCGGCGAGGATGGCAGTGCAGCGCTCGTAATAGGCCTGCCCGTTCTCGGTCGGGCTGGCGCTGCGGGTCGTGCGCACCAGGAGCTGCGCGCCGAGCTCGCGCTCGAGGTCGATGACATACTTGCTCACCGCCGAACGGGACAGCCGCAGGTCGCGCCCGGCAGCCGCGAAACTCCCGTGTTGCACGACCTTGATGAAAGCCCTGAGGTTGGTCAGCTTGTCCATTGTTCACCGACCACGGTTGTCCACAAATCAGAGACACAGCCGCCATAGATTGGCTGATTGTCTCCACGATATCCCGCTTCGATATCTGTGGGGAGGGAAACAAGCAGATTTGGAGCCTGCCATGATCACGGTGCGACGTGCGGAAGAGCGCGGGAGCGACAATCTCGGTTGGCTGGACAGCCGCCACACTTTCTCATTCGGCCACTATTACGACCCCAAGCACATGGGCTTTGGGCCGCTGCGGGTCATCAACGAGGATCGGGTCGAGCCCGGCGCGGGGTTCGACACCCATGGCCATCGCGACATGGAGATCGTCTCCTATGTCCTCGACGGCGCGTTGGAGCATAAGGACAGCATCGGCACTGGGTCGGTGATCCGGCCGGGCGATGTGCAGGTGATGTCGGCCGGCACCGGCATCCGACACAGCGAATACAATCATTCGAAGGCCGAGCCGGTCCATTTCCTGCAGATTTGGCTGCTGCCGGATCGACAGGGCCTGCGGCCGCGCTACGACCAGAAGGCGTTTCCCGAAACCGAGAAGCGCGGGCGCCTGCGCCTGATCGCGTCGCCGGAAGGCCGCGACGGCTCGATCGTCATCCATCAGGATGCGGAAATCTTTGCGACGCTCCTCGACGCCGGCGCAGCCGTCAGCCACGACTTCGAGGTAGGCCGCAAAGGCTGGGTTCAGGTCGTGCGTGGCGCGGTCGAGGTCAATGGGGAGCCCGTGCTCGCAGGCGACGGGGTGGCGGTGACGGACGAACCGACGCTCGCCGTCCTCGGGCGCGCGGACGACTCGGAGATCCTGGTGTTCGATTTGCCGTAGCCCGGCATCATCGTGGTGCGGATCGCGCGCAGTGGTCGCGGGACTCCGCACTACGAATACTGCGCACGAGTTGCCACGGCTCCGCTGCACCGATGGCAGCGGCAGACGATCCGCCGCCGACTTAAAGCAGGGCGGTCCAGTTCACGCCCCGGAGTGCTGGGACCGGCCTATGCAAGATCCAGCGGCAACTGCCGCCGCGGCGCGGTCGAATAGCACAGCGTTCCGTCCGCGGTGACCGAGGCAAAGGGCGTGACGCGGGCCTGCTCGGTGGCACCATCGGGAAGAATGTGCAACACCTTGAAATCGCGAACGATCAGATAGTCGGAAATGATCTGGCGGTGGCATTGCCGCCAATCCGCCTCGGCGCACATGATGGCGCAGACCTGTTGGGCCGCGGCCAGACTGAGCATGTGCAGTGCACCGAGAAACGATGTGCTCTGCGCATGATCGGCGTAGTTGCGCAGAAACGATTTGCGCCAAGCGGTATTGCGAGATGCTCCCGTTGCGACCGGATCGCGCAGCCCGCCCAGCTCTTCGAGGTGCCAGTAGGTGATCCCGTATCGCAGCAGGTCGCCGGCGAGCCGATCGCGATTGAATTGCGGATGGCGACGTGAGAATGGAACCCGGCGCACGTCGACGAGCTTGGTCACGCGCGGGCCGGTAAGCAAGTCAACAAACCGCTCCAACGAGTGGCGGGAGTGCCCAATCGAGTAAACGCGCGCGCCCATGCTGCTTCGTCCGGAGTGCCCGTGCGGGCAAGATCTAGTCTCCTTCCCGCTTGCGTCATAGGCGAAACAGCCCGCGCATGGAAGGCACGCCATCGCTCGGCTAGCCGACGCTCTAGCTCCGGCGGTTACGCCATGTCGAGCACTGAACTCGGTCGCGGCCATCCGGCCTGAAGGGCGGGCAAACACGCGCAAAGGAGGCGTGAATATGATCATTCAGACGGCACCAGCCGGCGAGCCGCGCCTCGCCATCATGATGCATGAGCACACCGCGCTTGCCGGGCAATTCGCTCGCGCCTTCGGCAACGATCGCTTCGAGCCGGTGCATCCCAATGACCTGATGTTCTACGTGGTTTCGCATCACGACGAGGGCTGGGCCGAGTTCGACCGCGACCCGGTCACCGACGACGCGACGGGCCTGCCCTACAATCTCGTCGAGACGCCGCCCGAGCACATCACGGTGACCAGCCGGCGGTCGCCGGAATTCAACGAGCGGTATCATCCGTATTGCGGGCTGATGTCGAGCATGCACAGCTGGGGGCTCTACAACGGGCGCTACGGGCTCTCCAGCCTGGTGCTGATCGACCGGATTCCCCCGGGCGACCGCCCGCTGGCGGAGCGGATGCTCGCCGGCGAGCTCGACCGCCAGCAGCGGCTCAAGATCGAGCTGACCAAGGACCCGCACACCGCGGCCTGGCTCGCGCAGGATCACCTGTTCCAGAACTACAAGCAATTGCAATTCTTCGATACGCTTGCGCTCTACTTCAACCGTATCCATCCGAGCGAGCGCGCCGAGCAGCGGTTCGAGCACGTGCCGCTGAGTGCCCACGAGGACGTTGCGGTCACGGTCCGACCGGGAGAGAAAGGCATCTACGAGATCTCGCCTTATCCCTTTGCTGCCCATTCCGCCGAGTTCGCTTTCGGCGGGCGCCTGATCGAGCCGCGCCAGCACGACAAAGCGGGCAGATGGACGTCGGTCCTGCGGAGCTCGCCGGCCCGGTGGGAGAGCTTCCGCCTGGTCGCGACATGAGCCGAATGCCGCGCGGCGCCCACCCATGTTCCCGCGAAGTGGAGTAGCGGTTTTCCCACTATAACATGCCACACTCGAGAAACTGCTCGAGCACGTCGCGCTCCCTAGGATCGGGACATGTTCCGGCGAAAGCTGTTTGACAAGCGAATCCGATCTGGCCATGTCTCCCGTACGAATGCGCCGCCGATCTGCCGGCGCCCGCGGCGGAATTGGTCAGGGCGCTGCGAGCGAGAAATGAACGATCTGAGCCGTAAATTCAGCGTCGCCCCGATGATGGAATGGACCGACTGAACGGAAAAGCAAAGCACCATCAGCACTTAAGGCGCGCTCGACAAGCCGTGCTGTACCAAACGCTGTGCCGACCCACTTTCGAAGCGTACGCAGGCGAATGATGTCGCGTTCCCACCTTCGTTTGGCGGTTGCCGCTTATCGCAGCGTACTACGCCAATCTACGCGATTGCACTCTTCGGAGTGAATGCAATGTTCAGCGGGGGTCGGCCAGCGATGGGGGATCACCGTCGTCAACCGGCTGCGCGTGTGGACGGCGCGGCTCGGAATCCAGGGCTGTTAGGTCAACGGGTGAGGGCAATCATCTCTTTTCTGGCTGCCTCGGCACGAGAGTCGAGGTACTCGGCTAGATCAGCGAGATGGACACCCTTGGCGCTTTTCTGACTGCTTTCAATTCGGACCAGCGGGATCGTGATCTCGCCAACCGACATCTTCCGCACCAGTTTGGTGGGGGTCAGATGGATCGCGACATACGTCATTGATCGGAATGATCGCCTTGCCGTTGTATTGCGCCATCAGCAGGAATGCCGTGTTCATATTGGAAATGCCATGCGCGTTGTAACAATGGCCAGATCTGGCCTGGTCACAATGGCGCTGCTGCCACAGAATGTGCTGCTAGTCATCAAAGCTGCAGCTCTGAACTATTGGAAGATGCCCTGGGTGACGGGGCGGAATTTGGTGCCCATGGCGTGGAAATGGGACGGTCGAGCGCGGCGGTCGGGTGTGGCGCTAGCAATGTCTGGTGCGTCCCACTTCGGGCCGGGCAGGGCTCTAGGCGCGTTTGCGCTCTGAGCCCTCAACCGATCGTGCCTGCGGTCATCAGGAGCCAGTCGCATCTCCGCCCAGTCGGGTGACGACCCTTGACGCAGGGCGTCGCGGGCGTCGCGCACGGTGAGCTCCGGCCGGGGCGCACTCGATCCCGCGTCCAGCCTTTGGCGGCGCTGTGCTGACACTCCTACGGGTGCGCCGCGATGCGCGCCTTCAGCCGTGGCCGGAGCTCGACGGCGCTTCCCGTCCGCTCCACAGAGCGTGCTCCTCGCAGCCTTCATCGTTGCGAGTGCAAGCTCGCGCCTTGCCGCCTTGTTTACGGCCATCCAGCCGCATCATGGTACGAAGCGTGCGCGGGGCTTGGCGGCGCGCCGATAGCGCCTCGATTAATCGCCAATTCCCTCGGACCTACAGACTACGAATCTGGGGGTCAGGAGTTCAAATCTCTTCGGGCGCGCCAAAATTCCTCCTGTCTATCAGAACGATAATAAGTCCATGGCGTTGAAGTTCGCCGGCGCGCTGGCAGCCTGGCAACCAGATGGCAACCGCATGCGGCAAACATTGAATTCGATAACAAACGCCGAATCGCGCTCAGCATCGTAAGCGCATATTCATGCCAGGGCACAGGCGTCCGCTTCACGGACGCGAATTCTGTTGGCTGGCGAACGCTTTCAACTTAACTTACAAAAGGTACGCGGTTGGCAGGTGGGGAAAAGGCCCGTGAAGCCGTCAATCCAGATCGCGTGCGTGGTGCTGATCGCCTTGTGGCCCGGCGTAGCGTCGGCAGACTTCCAGGCATGGGGCCCATGGTCCCTGCTACTCGCGCTCCCTTATGTCTGCGGCATCGACGACGCGCTTGGTCAGTTTCGACATCAGTTGCGGTCCGTAGATTGTCGATCTGCTTCCTGCCGCCGGCCGCGTTCGCCCCCTGGAAGCACAGTGGAAGCAAGAGGGCGCGAGTCGCGGCGCATGCAAGCGAAAACCACCGTGGTTGCAGTCGCAGGCGAAGTCAACTAAACCATTGAAAATGCGAAAGAAAAGGAAATAGCACGCAATCCTGCGCGGCGCCTTGGCAATCCACTCATAACCTGAAGGTCGTAGGTTCAAATCCTACCCCCGCAACCAAAAACGCCGCCAAGTCAAAGGCTTGGCGGCGTCTCTATTTTGCGATTAGTTTGCAACCGGTATCTGGAAGCACTGTGGAAGCAAGAGGGCGCATAATTGTGAGCAAATCAACGAGTTAGCGCGCAGGACGCGGGCTGGCCCGCAGGCCGTCCTGATCGGAGCTTTCGGATCAGCGACGATGGCGACAAGAGCGGTGGCCAGCGCCGGGAAACTTCATCGAGCCGCTTGCTGGTCTCGGTGGATCGGTGCCAAGTATTGATTATACGGCCGAACTCCAGGATCTGCGCCTTAAACGCGCGCAGCTGGGCGCTCGGCCGGCCGCAGGTTGCCGAGACGTTCGATGTCCCCCTGGTTGGCCGCACAACGTTGAACCCGAACCCGAGCAGGGCAGGAATGTGCTTGTTGACCGGCGTGTCCCGCTACACAGCACGGCCTCGGCCTGCATCAGCTTCGCCGTCGTATAGGTTCGATCCACCACGTAGCTCTGGCCCCGGGCGGAGAACTCAAAAGTCGCCCTGAACGTCTTGTAGTCCTCGGCCTTGCCGCGCAGGGCGGCGGATCCGAACAGGCACCAGCGACCACCTCGATGATGAGGTTCTTTCCCAGCTCGTTGGCCCCGCTAATGAGCCCAAATCCCGGCTTGATTTGAAGTCGAACTCACCTGCGAGGGTGCGGCCGGAGGTTGGGAAGATGACGCTATAGCAGAGTTTGGTGAGCATGGGAATCCTCGTCCTACCGTCGGGACGGGTGTGGTATCTTTCGTGATGCCGTGGTCTGGGAGGGCTCATTGAAAACGCGGCGCCCCAAGGTGACGAAGCCGCCGGTTACGCGCCGTCGCGATTCCTCGGCGGCCGCCCTGCAGACACGATTCGACCAGCAGGCCCACGAACTCGCCCAGGCGCTGGAGCAGCAAGCCGCGACATCGGAGGTGCTGCGCGTTATCTCTAGCTCGCCGACCGAAATTCAACCCGTATTCGAAATAATCGGGGCGCGAGCAGAAAAACTCTGCGAGGCAGAAATCAGTGTCGTCTCGATGGTCGATGGAAAGCTAATCCGTCTGGCTTCGATCAATGGCGTGACAGAGGATGGAGTCGAGGCGGTCCGGCGCGTGTTTCCGATGCGTCTGGACGACGAGACAGTTACGGCGCGCGCGATTCGGACTGGTGCTGTCTGTCATGTTCCGGACGTACTCGGCGATGCTCAGTACCAGAATAAGGAAGCCGCTCAGGCGAGTGGCTATCGTGGCTGCCTCGGTGTGCCGATGGTCCGCGAGGGGCAGGTCGTCGGAGCGATCTTCGTCGCCCGGAGGCAGCCGGGATTCTTCGCTAACTCCCAAGTTCAGCTGCTCAAGACCTTCGCCGATCAGGCGGTGATCGCCATTGAGAACGTACGGCTGTTCAACGAAACAAGGGAGGCGTTGGAGCAGCAGACCGCGACCTCGGATGTGCTGAGTGTCATCAGCACCACGACGGGCGCCTTGCAACCGGTGTTCGACACGTTGCTCGCCAATGCGACGCGCCTCTGCGGCGCGAAGTTCGGCAACCTCGTACTGCGCGAGGGCGGAATTTTCCATGACGCGGCGATGCACAATGCGCCTGCCGCCTACGTGGACTTCCGCCAGCGCAACCCTATCCTGCAGCCCGGTCCTCACGCTCCGCTCAGCAGACTTGTTCACGGCAAACAGGCAATCCATGTCGCCGACTTGTCGGTCGTCGTCGCGAAAGAGCCGCCCAACTCGAGTGTCCGACAGCTTTTCGACTTGGCCGGCGCTCGCACCTTCGTCATCGTGCCGATGCTCAAGGACAACGAGCTGATCGGGGCGATCGGCATCTACCGTCAGGAGGTCAGGCCATTTTCCGACAAGCAGATCGAGCTAGTTGCCAATTTCGCCAAGCAGGCGGTCATCGCTATCGAGAACACGCGCCTGCTGAACGAACTGCGCCAGCGCACGGATGATCTCACAGAATCGCTGCAGCAGCAGACCGCCACCGCCGACGTGCTCAAGGTGATCAGCCGCTCGACCTTCGATCTCAAGACTGTGCTCGATACACTTGTAGAATCTGCAGCTCGGCTGTGCGATGCGAACCAAGCTATCATATGCCAGCGGGATGGCGGGGTTTACAGACTAGCGTCCAATTTCGGTTTCTCTCGCGAGTTCGAGGAGTACGCCAACCGGAACCCGTTTGTGCCCGGACGTGGGACGATCACCGGACGAACAGCGCTAGAAGGCAAGATCGTTCACGTTCCAGATGTTCTAGCCGATCCGGAATACACCTACTGCGAAGGCCAGAAATTGGGTGGCTACCGCAGCAATCTCGGAGTTCCTCTTCTCCGAGAGGGAGACCCGATCGGTGTGTTCGTGCTGACACGTCCAATCGTGAAGCCATTCACCGAAAAACAAATCGAACTCGTGACCACCTTTGCCGATCAGGCGGTAATTGCCATTGAAAACACGCGCCTGCTCAACGAGCTGCGCGAATCCTTGCAGCAACAGACCGCCACCGCCGACGTGCTCAAAGTGATCAGCCGCTCGACCTTCGATTTGCAAGCCGTGCTCGACACACTCGTGGAGTCGGCGGCGCGACTGTGTGAGGCCGACAGCGCGGCCATTCATCGTCCCAAGGGCGATACCTACCCGTATGTGGCAAGCTACGGCTACTCGCGCGAATATGACCGTTACATGCAAGATCATCCGATCAAGCCCGGACCGGGGTCGGTGCTCGGCCGTACCCTGCATTTGGGCAAAGTCGTTCAGACCGCCGATGTGCAGGCCGATCCGGACCACACTTTGGTCGAGCAGAGAAGGATTGGGGGATATCGCACGGTGCTCGGGGTTCCGCTGCTTCGCGAAGGCGTCCCGATCGGTGTCATCATCTTGACGCGTTCCCACGTACATCCCTTCACGGACAAGCAGATCGACTTAGTCAGCACCTTCGCCGACCAAGCCGTGATTGCGATTGAGAATGCGCGGCTGTTCAACGAGGTGCAGGCGCGCACACGCGAGCTCACAGAGGCGCTAGAGCAGCAGACCGCGACTTCCGAGGTGCTGCAAGTCATCTCACGTTCGCCCGGCGAGCTTGAGCCTGTATTTAACGCGATGCTTGAGAATGCGACTCGTATTTGCGAAGCCAAAGTCGGCAATTTGTTTTTGCGAGAGGGAGACGACTTTCGCGCGGTGGCGGTACACGGCGAGTTCGGCTACGCCGACTGGTTCCGGCGGGAACCAGTAGTCGTCATGCGCGATCAACCGGGCACACCGCTCGACCGCCTCACCAAGACCAAACGAGTCCTCCACATCCGCGACCTTCGGCATGACGAAAGCTATCTCGACGGTAATCCCCGCATCGTTTCGCTTGTCGATTCCGCCGGGGCGCGGACGCACATCGTCGTGCCCATGCTCAAAGAAGATGCGCTGATAGGCGCCATTGTCATTTACCGCCATGAGGTGCGCCCCTTCTCTGACAAGCAGATCGAGTTGCTCACGAACTTCGCCGCGCAGGCGGTCATCGCGATCGAGAATACCCGCCTGCTCAACGAGTTGCGCGAGCGGACCGACGATCTTACCGAGTTGCTGGAGCAGCAGACCGCAACCTCGGAGGTGCTGCAAGTCATCTCAAGTTCGCCTGGGGAACTTGAGCCGGTATTTCAGGCCATGCTCGCAAACGCGGTGCGCATCTGTGAGGCCAATTTTGGAATGTTGTTCCGATTCGAAAATGATGAGTGGCGTGCGGTTGCAATGTTTGGCGTACCGTCGAAATTTGCCGAGTTCTGGAACCGCGGACCACAACGACCGGGTCGCCGAACCGCGCTCGGCCGCATCGTTGACACGAAACAGATAGTCCATGTCCTCGATGTCACGAAAGAGCCGGCATACATCGAGGGCGAACCCGTGTTCGTCGCCGCCGTCAACTTTGGACGCTTCCGGACAATTCTCAATGTTCCAATGCTCAAGGAAAATGAACTGATCGGCGCCTTCGCCATCTACCGCCAGGAGGTCAAGCCGTTCACCGATAAGCAGATTGAGCTGGTATCAAACTTTGCCAAACAAGCTGTTATTGCAATTGAGAACGCGCGCCTCCTCAGCGAGCTGCGCGAATCTCTGCAGCAGCAGACCGCCACCGCCGACGTGCTCAAGGTCATCAGCCGCTCGACCTTCGATCTACAGACAGTGCTGGATACCCTGGTCGAGTCGGCGACGCGGCTGTGCGACGCCGATCACGCGTGGCTGTTCCAACGCGAGGGCGAATTTCTCCGCTGGGCCTCCGGTTACGGCCATGCGACCGAGGTGCACGCGAGGATCAGGGATTTTTTCAAGACGCGGCTGGCTCCGGTGGAGCGAGGCAGCGTCAGTGGGCGTGCTGCGCAAGAGGGGAAGGTGGTTCACGTTCCCGATGTGCTGGCGGACCCCGAATACACCTGGGGCGACGCTCAAAAGATCGGCGGCTATCGAGCCGTGCTCGGCGTCCCGCTTCTGCGCCAGGGAGATGTCGTTGGGGTGATATTCGTGGCGAGAACCGCGCCGCAGCCATTTACCGCAAAACAAATCGAGCTGGTGACGACTTTTGCCGACCAGGCGGTCATCGCCATCGAGAACACGAGACTGCTCAATGAGTTGCGCGCCCGCACGGGCGAACTCGCGCGCTCGGTCGAGGAGCTGCGCGCGCTCAGCGAGGTTTCCCAGGCGGTCAACTCAACGCTCGATCTGCAGACCGTGCTCGAAACTATCGTTGCCAAGGCGGCCCAACTTTCCGGCACCGAGGCGGGCGCGATCTATGTGCGCGACGAGCGGCAGGAGTTCCAGCTGCGCGCGACCTACGGCATGAGCGAGGAACTGATCGCGGCGATCCGCGACATGCACGCCGCAATTTCCGAAGCTGTTGACCAGTTGACCGAAGCGCACGAGCCCAACCAGTCGGCCGATTTGCGGGAATTGCCGCCGACGCCGGTCAATGACACCATCCTGCGCGCTGGCTACCGGGCGCGGCTGTTGGTACCGCTCGTGCGCTCCGGCGAGGTGGTAGGGGCGCTGATCGTTCGCCGCAAGACACCGGGCGAGTTCCCCGCAAGCACTGTCGACCTGCTCAAGACCTTCGCCGCCCAGTCGGTGCTGGCGATCCAGAACGCCCGCCTGTTCAGCGAGATCGGCGAGAAGAGCCAGCAGCTCGAGATCGCCAGCCAGCACAAGTCGCAGTTCCTCGCCAGCATGAGCCACGAGCTGCGCACGCCATTGAACGCCATTATCGGCGTCACCGAGATGCTGCGGGAGGATGCGGAGGCCCTGAAGCAGGACGTCGAGCCGCTCGACCGGGTGCTCGGCGCAGGTCGCCACCTGCTCGCCTTGATCAACGACATTCTCGATTTATCCAAGATCGAGGCGGGGCGCATGGAGCTTCACCTCGAATCGTTCCCGCTCGCGCCGCTGATCGGGGACGTCGCCAAAACTATCGAGCCGATGGCCACGAAGAACGGCAATCGCATCGTCATTGATTGCCCGTCCGACCTCGGCACCATCCACGCCGACCAAATCCGGTTCCGCCAGGCGCTGCTCAACCTGGCGAGCAATGCCAACAAGTTTACCGAAAGAGGTACCGTTACCATCGCCGCGCGGCCGCACCGGACGGAGATCATGGTTGCGGTCACCGACACCGGCATCGGGATGACGCCGGAACAGATGGGCAAGCTATTCCAGGAATTCTCCCAGGCAGACGTCTCGACCACCCGCAAATACGGTGGCACCGGCCTTGGGCTCGCGATCAGTCGCCATTTTTGCCGCATGATGGGCGGCGACATCTCGGTGGAAAGCAAGCCAGGCGAGGGCTCGACCTTCACAATCCGGTTGCCGCGGATCGTGCACATCGAGGAGGAGGGTGCGGAGCCCGTTCATCCGATCGCCGAGGAGGCGGAAGAGCCACTGATCCTGGTCGTGGACGACGACGCGACCGTGCGCGAGCTCGTGGTGCGGCACCTGGAGCGGGCGGGCTTTGCGGTGGTCGCGGCGCGCGGCGGCCAGGAAGGGCTGCGGCTGGTGCGGGAACTGCGGCCCGCGGCGGTGACACTCGACATCATGATGCCCGATCTCGACGGCTGGACGGTGCTAGCCGCGATCAAGGGCGATCCGGCGCTGGCAAGCATTCCGGTGGTTCTGATGTCGATCATCGAAGAGAAGAACCGCGGCTACGCGCTCGGTGCGGCGGACTACCTGGTCAAGCCGGTCGATCGCGCCAAGCTGGTTGAGGCAATGACCAGCATCTGCGGCCCGCGCGCGGGACGCGCCCTTCTGGTCGACGATGACGACGTGGTCCGCCGTGGCGTACGCCAGGCGCTGGAGCCGATCGGCTGGAAGGTAACCGAGGCCCAGAACGGCCTCCATGCGGTCGACTCGCTCACCGCTGGACTGCCCGACGTGATCATCCTCGACCTGATGATGCCGGAGATGGACGGGTTCGAGTTTATGGACGAACTGCGCGGGCGGCCGGACTGGCAAGAGATCCCGGTCGTGGTTATCACCGCGAAGGACCTGACGGAGGAGGACCGCAACCGCCTCAATGGCGGCGTGGAGCGCATTATCCAAAAGAGCGATCGCGACGAAATGCTGCGTCAACTCAGTCGCGAGATCAGCAAGTGCGTCAGACGCCGGACCAAGAGGGTCGCATGAAGATTCTCTACGTCGAGGACAACGACGATAATGTCTACATGCTGAAAAACCGGCTCTCGCGGGCGGGGTTCACCGTCGTCGTCGCGACCGATGGGGCGCAGGGCGTTGCCATGGCGGCGTCGGAGCAGCCCGACCTCATTCTCATGGACCTCACCCTGCCCGGCATCGACGGTGAAGAGGCAACCCGGCGGATCAAAGCCGACCCAGCCACGAAGCATATTCCGGTTATTGCCCTCACCGCGAATGCCATGAGTGGCGATAGGGAAAAGGCGATCGCTGCCGGCTGCGACGATTTCGATACCAAGCCGGTGGAGCTACCACGGCTGCTCGGCAAGATCCGTGGGCTGGTGCCCGAGGGTAGTGCGTCGTGAGCGACGCCGATGCCGCGCTGCTCGTCGTCGACGACATCGAGGACAATCGATTTGCGCTGAGCCGGCGGCTTGCCCGCCATGGCTATCTGAACGTAACCACCGCTGCCGACGGCCAGCAGGCCCTGGAGCTGCTCAATTCCAAGCCGTTTGATCTCGTGTTGCTCGACATCATGATGCCGAATGTGAACGGCTACGAGGTGCTTGCGCAAATGAAGGCAAGCAGCAGCCTCCGGCACATTCCTGTGATCATGATCTCTGCCGTCGATGAGATCGAGAGTGTCATTCGCTGCATCGAACTGGGCGCCGAGGACTACCTCCCCAAGCCGTTCAATCCGACCTTGTTACGGGCTCGGGTCGGCGCCTGCCTCGAACGCAAACGGCTTCACGACCAGGTGGTGGCTCGCACGCGCGAATTGTCTGAGTCGCTGGAGCAGCAGACAGCGACCTCAGAGGTGCTGCAGGTCATCAGTTCTTCACCCGGCGAGCTGGAGCCGGTGTTCCAGGCCATGCTGGCGAATGCGACGCGCCTATGCGAAGCCAAGTTCGCAACGCTTTATCTGTGTGAAGGTGATGGCTTCCGCGCCGTGGCGATGCACAACGCGCCTCTAGCGTTTGCCGAGGCGCGCGCCCAAGCGGGAATCATTCACCCGCATCCGGACACCACACTGGCACGTGCAGCAAGCACCAAGCGGGCTGCACAAATTACCGACGTCACGACCTCGCAGGCTTACGTCGACCGCGATCCGCTTCGCATGGCCGCTGTCGCACTTGGAGGCTATCGTACCGTGCTCAGCGTGCCAATGCTCAGGGAAGACACGCTGGCCGGCGTTATCGGCCTTTACTGTCACGAGGTGCGCCCGTTCACCGACAAGCAGATCGCGTTGGTCGAGAACTTTGCAGCGCAAGCTGTCATCGCCATCGAGAACACGCGGCTGCTCAACGAGCTGCGCAAGTCGTTGCAGCAGCAGACCGCGACCTCGGAGGTTCTACAAGTCATCTCCAGTTCCCCCGGCGAGCTGGAACCGGTATTCCAGGCCATGCTTGAGAATGCGACGCGCATCTGCGAGGCCAAATTTGGCACACTGTTCCGTTTCGAGGGTGATGCGTACCGCGCAGTCGCCTCGCATAACGCGCCGCCGGAACTGGCCGCTTCTTATCGGGAGCACGGATTGCGTCGACCGAACCCAGGCACGCTGTTCGAGCGCATGGTGCGGACAAAGCAGGTATGTCACACCGCCGACTACGCGGCTGAACCTTTCCCCGGCAACGCCGCCCGGCTTGGCGGCGCGCGATCCTTCGTTTGCGTACCGATGCTCAAAGACGACGAGTTGATCGGGGCGTTGGCGATTTATCGCCACGAAGTCCGCCCATTCGCCGACAAGCAGATCGAGCTGGTCAAGAACTTCGCCGAACAGGCCGTCATCGCCATCGAGAATACCCGCCTGCTCAACGAGCTGCGCCAACGCACGGACGACCTCAGTGAGGCGCTGGAGCAGCAGACCGCGACCTCGGAAGTTCTGCAAGTCATCAGTAGCTCGCCCGGCCACCTCGGTCCGGTGTTTCAGGCCCTGCTGGCGAATGCCGTGCGCATTTGCGAAGCCAAACTAGGGACATTGGTGCTTTATGAGGGTCAAGGCAGTTTCCGACATGTTGCGGCGCATGGCGCTCCCGCTGCCTATGCTGAATTACGGCGTCGCGAACCTAGGTTCACGCCTAATCCGGGGACCCGCTCGCCGTTTTGCTCGAGATCTCAACAACCGCAGCCACATCGCCGATGTTTCGGCGCGACCTGCAGATCGCGCGCGGACCGCTCGGCGATCTGGCGGGCGCCCGCACTTTGCTGATCGTTCCGATGTTCAAGAAACAGGAACTGGTCGGCGCGATCAGCATTTACCGCCAGGAGGTACGTCCCTTTACCGACAAGCAGACTGCCTTGGTCCAGAACTTCGCAGCCCAGGCCGTCATCGCCATCGAGAACACCCACCTGCTCAACGAATTGCGCCGGCGCACCGACGACCTCAGTGAGGCGCTGGAGCAGCAGACTGCGACCTCGGAAGTGCTGAGGTCATTTCTAGCTCGCCGGGCGAACTCAAGCCTGTGTTCGAGAAGATGCTGGAGAACGCGACTCGCATTTGCGAAGCCAGGTTCGGTAACTTGAGCCTATGGGAGGGCGACGGTTTCCGTAACGTCGCCGTGCACGGCGAGGCGGCATTTGCCGAGCTGCGGCGGCGAGAACAGAAGATAGTGGTGGGCGACCATCCAGGCCTGCCGCTCGCCCGCCTCGTTGCAACCAAATCGGTTGTCCATATCCCCGATCTTAGGTTGGAGCAGGTTTACATTGATCGTTACCCGCGTACGGTTGAACTGGTTGAGGCTGGTGGTGCGCGGACACTGTTGTCTGTGCCCATGCTCAAAGACGATGAACTGGTTGGCGCCATCATCATCTACCGGCAGGAAGTGCGCCCGTTCACGGACAAGCAGATCGAGCTGATCCAGAATTTCGCTAGTCAGGCCGTCATCGCCATCGAGAACACGCGGCTGCTCAACGAGCTGCGGGAATCCTTGCAGCAGCAGACGGCGACCTCGGAGGTGCTCAAAGTCATCTCCAGTTCGCCGGGCGATCTGCAGCCTGTATTCGACGCCATGCTGGCGAACGCCACCAAGCTGTGCGAGGCGAGCTACGGCGCCATGTGGCTATGGGATGGCAGCGGCATGCGTGCGGCAGCGCTGCACGGCGCATTGCCGGAGGCGTATCTCGAACGATGGCGCGGCGGCGCGGCGATTTCGGCCGAGCCCGGATATCCCGGGTGTTCGTGCCATGACCGAGCGAAAACCCATCCAGGTGACCGACCTGCGCGAGGAACCGGCCTATCTCGCCGGCGATCCCCTGCCCGTCGCCGCAGTCGAGGACGCCGGCATCCGCACCTTGGTGTGCGTACCGATGCTCAAGGACGATCAACCGGTCGGCAATATTACTATTTACCGCCGTGAGGTTCGGCCATTCTCCGACAAGCAGGTCGAGCTCCTGGCGAACTTCGCCGCCCAGGCCGTCATCGCCATCGAGAACGCGCGCCTGCTCAACGAGTTGCGCGAATCCCTGCAGCAGCAGACCGCCACCGCCGACGTCCTGAAGGTGATCAGCCGCTCGACCTTCGATCTTCAAGTGGTGCTAGATACACTTTCGAGTCAGCGGCCCGGCTTTGCGATGCGGACCATGTGTGGCTGTTCCGCCGCGAAGGCGACACTTACCGTTGGGCCGCAAGCTACGGGCACGAGAAGGAGGCCCACGAGCGGATCAAACAACATACGCTCCGCCTAAGGCTTTCACCGGAGCGCGGGTCGGTCGTTGGGAGAACAGTCCTAGAGGGCCGGCCGGTCCATGTTACCGACGTGCTTGCAGACCCGGAATACACACAAACCGAGTTGCAGAAGCTCGCGCGCTACAGAACCTTATTGGGTGCGCCCCTGCTGCGCGAAGGAGTGCCAATCGGCGTGCTCACACTACAGCGCCTTGACGTGCGGCCGTTCACCGACAAGCAGGTCGAGTTGCTCCAGACCTTCGCCGACCAGGCGGTGATCGCGATCGAGAATGTGCGGCTGTTCGACGAGGTCCAGGCACGCACGAGCGAGCTCGCGCGCTCGGTCGAGGAGCTGCGCGCGCTCGGCGAGGTGTCCCAGGCGGTCAACTCGACGCTCGATCTGCAAACTGTGCTCGAAACCATCGTCGCCAAGGCGGCACAGCTCTCAGGTACCCAAGCGGGTGCGATCTACGTGCGCGACGAAGGCCAGAACGGATTTCAGCTGCGCGCGACCTACGGCATGAGCGATGAGCAAGTCGTGGCAATCCGCGATCTGCACGCCGACATCTCCGAGGCCGTCGGCCAGTTGACTGAGACGCACGAGCCCAACCAAGTGGCCGACATTCGCGATTTACCGTCGAACTCCAGTCAACGACACCCTGTTACGTGCCGGGTACCGCGCGCGGCTCCTGGTGCCGCTCATGCGTTCCGGCGAAGTGGTCGGCGCGCTGATCGTGCGCCGCAGGGCGCCGGGCCGTTTCCCGCCAATACTGTCGAGCTGGTTAAGACCTTCGCTGCCCAATCGGTGCTGGCAATCCAGAATGCGCGCCTGTTCGCGGAAATTGAGGACAAGAGCCGTCAGCTTGCCATGGCGAGCGAGAACAAATCGCAGTTCGTCTCCAGCATGAGCCACGAGCTGCGCACTCCGCTCAACGCCATCATCGGGCTCACCGAGATGATGGTCACCAACGCGCCTCGCTTCGGCACGGAGAAAGGCGCAAGAGCCGCTGCAGCGCGTGCATCGTGCCGGCACCCACCTCCTCGGCCTCATCAACCAGGTGCTCGACCTCTCGAAGATCGAGGCGGGCAAGCTGGAGCTCAACCCTCAAACGGTGCAGCTGGCACCGCTGATCGACGAGGTCGTCGGCACCGCGCGCCAGCTCGCCCAGCAGAACAAGAACCGCCTGGTGGTCGAGGCGCAGGACAATCTCGGCGCGCTGACGGTGGACCCGATGCGGCTGCGGCAAATTCTGCTCAACCTGTTGAGCAACGCCTGCAAGTTCACCAAGGAGGGCGAGGTGGCGCTGCGGGCGCGCAAGGTAGCAGACGGACGCGACTGGGTCGAGCTCTCCGTCGCCGACACCGGCATCGGCATGACACCGGAGCAGCAGGCGAAGCTGTTCGAGGAGTTCAGCCAGGCCGACAGGACAACAGCGCAGCGTTTCGGTGGCACCGGCCTAGGCCTCGCCATCACCCGCAAGCTCGCGCGCATGATGGGCGGCGATGTGACAGTGGCGAGTGAGCCGGGCAAGGGCTCGGTCTTTACCGTGCGCCTGCCGGCCGGCGGGCCGTCCTGGATCACCACGGTCGGAGCATCTATTTGGGGTGCGCAAGCACGCGCCTGACGGTTGCCACCAGGGCATCGAATTCGATCGGTTTGGCATCGAACTCGTCGCACCACGTGGCGATGGCCTGCTCGCGTTCGCTTTCCAGCGCGTGCGCGGATATGCCGATGATCGGAATGTCGTGGGTATGCGGATCGTTCCTGAGGCGCGACGAGCTTATCAGGAATGGTCAGGCCCGAGCGCCGTGGCATCGCGGCCGCGCTTATCCCCGGGCCAGGGTCGGGGGTAGGCGACGCGCACGGGCCAATGCCGAAATTCAACTTCGTGCCGGCGACCGTTCTTTCCTCGGATGGCACCCTGTTTCGCATTTGAGCATACGGGGATCGAGCCCTTCCGGGCCTTCCTGTTGAACAAATCGAGCTCGGAAATCACGCGCGCGGCAGTGTCGCCGCTACGGATGCTACCCATGTGACTATGGCCTGTCTGAATTTCGGAATGTCGCGCGGCTTGAGGCCACGCGTGGCGTCGACAGGAACATGGAGATGAAATAGCTCGGTGTCCGGCAGAACGGCGGCGAGCTGATCCTCAATCGGCTTAAATCTCGAAAGCACTCAGAGCAACGTTACCGTTCCCGGCGTTCCATTCGCAATGTCGCTCTATCGTTCCGAGCGCCTGAATTCCCCCTGGCATTCCGCTTATCATCTATCATGGCGTATCGGGCGATCGCGAGAAGGCCCGGCGCGAGCGCATCGAGCAGGGCTACAACAAGAAGATCGGTAAACTTGCCGCTTGGAAGCGGGACGCCAATGCGCGCACCGTTCTCATTTTTGAGGACAACGACATCCAGCTCACGAACCCGTCGGCCGTTACCGATGCTGTCCTGGATATTGTCGGGCGCGCGACACACCGGCCCGACGAAATTCATCTCGTCACAAGTTGCGTGGCCCGTGGTGGGTCTCCCCGATCTTGGTCGATAACACGTCACTCTTTGAAGTTGCCGACTACAAGTGGGCGTGGGAGATCAATCCAAAAACCCTGATATCGTTGACCGGACGATAAAGCGGATGAGCGCACCCAATATTACGCAGAGCGAATTGACCAGATTGGTCAAAGCCCGCATCGATGCCCTCGCGCCGACGATCAGCTCCCAACCGTTTGGCTTCGCCTATCACCGGCCCGAGAATTGGGCCGACGCCTCGCGTTGCTTCGAGAACGTCTCAAGGAAGGTGACGCAGGAAGGCGGTCGAGTTCAATTTGGCAGGACGTTTCACCTGCGCTTTCCCGAGGACATTCCCGAGGCCGCCTATCTCTTTCTCACGCATCATGCGGTCTGGCACGCTCCCGACGGCCGTTTGGTCAATGTGACTCCCTACCCAGACCCCAAGCATCATCCGCTTCCGGGTCCAGGGTCAGACATCTTGTTTCTGGCCGATGATAGCGCTCAGCCGGTTCGCAGCGGCAACGTCATCGCGCCCTTGCCGCTTCGCTTTTTCCCGCTTTACGGGGACGAACGCCTGACGGCTTATGTTGAACGCCTCAACGCCGACGAGCAGGAAAAATGCAGGCGGATCTACGCCGCCGGTTCGGGCTCGTCCTGAAGACCGACAAACACGCCGGGAGCAATCTGAACGTCGGAAGCTGAAGGCGCCGACCGTTCGACCAAGCGGCTCGCCGTATTCTTCGCGAAGGCACTCCGCCCCCGCGCGTTAGAACGGTCAAGCGCATCGCCTGGTTCGGTGCGTAAAGCGCGTCCCGGACAGTACTGCAGCGACCGGAAGCGCTGGAACTCCAAGAGGGAGAGTTGGGCCGAGGCTTTGTGACGGGTTTAGGGCGGGGAGAGAGAACTCCCGGCGCCCGTCACGGAGACGACCCATGACCCAGCTGAATACTCTGGACGCCGCTCGCGGTGCGCCCGGCGGCTACAAGGTCGATGTGAGCCGTGGTGAGCGCATCGGCCGCGTATCCTCGGAGTGGTTCTCACGCCCGGCGGACGAGCGATACCTGTCACTATCAGAGCTATTCACCGCGGTGCGCGACCGCGCCGAACGAAGCCGCACTCGCACCGCGGAGAGCGCGGCGATCCGGGTGGAAGCGAACCGCGACGATATAGAGCGACTGGCGCTGATGCTGCCGGGCGAGGACGTGCCACTTGCTCCGACCCATTGGAGCTTTGGTCAGCTCGCGAGCCTCGTCGGCGCACCCGCTACCTATCTGCGCCAGCTCCCAGCGCCGCTGGCCGGCGTTAATCTTCAGTACGGGCTGACCTCGCACCGTGCCGAGTTGATCAAGGCCTTAGAGGTTGAGGAGGGGCGTGTCGAACTCCGCGCGGTCACCGGCCCCGATTATGGCCGCATTTACGACCACGAGTTGGTTACAGCGGTGCAGCGGATTGCCGGCAACGGCACTGGTGACACACGCTGGAAGGTTCCAGGAGTGCTTGACTGGTCGACGGGTATCTACAATCCGCGGGTCGACGTCACCCGAGACACGACCACTCTGTATGCCTCCGACCGCGACGTCTTCCTGTTTCTGGTTGACGACCTCAACCCGATCGAGGCGGGGCGGTTGCCAGATGGCTCGCCCGATCTCTACTTCCGCGGCTTCTATTGCTGGAACTCTGAGGTCGGCGCAAAAACGCTCGGGATTGCGAGCTTCTACCTCCGGGCCGTCTGCCAGAATCGCAATCTCTGGGGCGTCGAGGATTTCGAGGAGATCACAATCCGCCACTCGAAATTTGCCGCCTCACGCTTCGCCCATGAGGCAGCGCCAGCGCTGACGCGATTCGCCAGTTCCTCGTCCATGCCGTTCGTCAACGGCATCAAGTCAGCCCGGGAGCGCATTGTTGCGCGCACGGACGAGGAACGAACCGACTTCCTGCGCAAGCGGGGCTTCAGCAAGTCGGAAACAGCCAAGATCATCGAGATGGTGCTCGCCGAAGAAGGCCGAAAGCCCGAAAGCATCTTCGACTTTGTGCAGGGCATCACGGCAGTCGCCCGCGACAAGCCCCACCAGGACGCTCGGCCCGATCTGGAAGCGCGAGCGAAGAAACTACTCGACCGGGTGACCTGACGCCAATTGCGCCGCAATCCGGTTCTGCCGCGCTTGCGACTTCCAAGCTTAGTGCTTTTCCGCTCGTCGGTTCTTCGGCGCCGCCCTTACGAGGTAGAGGGCGGCGCCGGCTTCGTGACGGGTTGGAGGTCGAGAGAAAGGCTCCCGGCCGCCCGTCGCGGAGAAACCGAAATGGCAAAGTCCCTTCACAAGATCACGCTCAGTCAGTCGCGCGACATTCCGTTCAACAAGCTCGTGCTCAGTCAGTCGAACGTCCGACGGATCAAGGCGGGCGTCTCGGTCGAGGAGCTTGCTACAGACATTGCCCGCCGCACGCTCCTGCAGAGCCTCACCGTCCGGCCGGTTCTCGACGACGACGGCGCCGAAACAGGCATGTTCGAGGTCCCGGCCGGCGGGCGGCGCTATCGCGCGCTCGAGCTGCTGGTGAAGCGGAAGCGTCTTGCCCGCACCGCGCCGATCCCCTGCGTCGTACGTACCGAAGGGATCGCCGAGGAAGACTGGCTTGCCGAGAACGTCCAGCGCGCGCCGTTGCATCCGCTCGACCAGTTCCGCGCCTTCCTCGCGCTGCGCGAGAAGGGCCAGAGCGAGGAGGAGATCGCGGCTGCCTTCTTCGTCGCGTCCAGCGTCGTGAAGCAGCGGCTAAAGCTTGCCTGCGGTGTCGCCGACCCTGCTCGACGTCTATGCCGAGGACGGCATGACGCTGGACCAGCTCATGGCCTTCACGGTCAATCCGGAGACCACGAGCGTCAGGAGCAGGTGTGGGAGCGCCTGCAGCGCTCATACAACAAGGAGGCCTACCAAATCCGCCGGCATCTCACGGAAGGCGCGGTGCGCGCCTCCGACAAGCGCGCGCAGTTCATCGGCGATAGAGGGACTATCTGGCGGCCGGCGGCGCCATCATGCGCGATCTGTTCCAGAGGACGATGGCGGCTGGCTACAGGATCCCGCGCTCCTCGAACGGCTGGTCGCCGAAAAATTTCCCCGGGAAGCCGAACTAGTTCCGGCGAAGGCTGGAAATGGGTCGAGACCGCGATCGACTTTCCCTATGGCCACACCTACGGGCTGCGCCACATCTTCGGCGAACCAGTCGCGATGAGCGACGAGGAGGTGGCCGCGGCCGAAGCGTCACCCT
>CAVWXY010000013.1:0-99716 GCA_963758945.1 uncultured Alphaproteobacteria bacterium
AGTAGTGTCCGGTTAAGTTGAAGGGTGTTGCCGGAAAAGGCAATTGTGACGGGCTTTTTTTGGCTCCGACTGGTGTCCCCGACTTGAATTGAAAATGGCGTGTTGGGCTAGCGTCCGGGATTTCGCCACCCCGGAGTTGCCATGTACGTCGGCAAGACCCTGTTCGCGCAGGTCATGGATTTCCTGCCATGGAAGACTTTCCATCGCATCGTGGATCATTACGGCGGTGATCACCGGACGCGCAGTCTCAGTTGCGCCGAGCAGTTTCGCGTCATGGCTTTCGCGCAGCTGACCTACCGCGAGAGCTTGCGCGATATCGAGGTCTGTCTGGGGGCTCAAGCCGGCAAGCTCTATCATATGGGCATCGGCGCGGCGGTCGCACGCTCGACGCTGGCTGACGCAAACGAGTTGCGCGACTGGCGCATATACTTCGAGTTGGCCCAGCGGCTGATCTTCAAGGCCCGCGCGCTCTACGTCGGCGAGGACTTCGGCGTGGAGTTGGCCAATACTGTGTATGCGCTCGATGCCACGACTATCGATCTCTGCCTGTCGATGTTCCCGTGGGCGCCGTTTCGCTCGACAAAAGCAGCAGTGAAGTTGCACACGCTGCTCGATCTTCGAGGCGCGATCCCCACCTTCATCCACATCTCCGACGGCAAGGTGCACGATGTCAATGTGTTGGACCTGCTGCTCATCGAAGCCGGCGCCTTCTACATCATGGATCGGGGTTACCTGGACTTCGAGCGGCTCTACGCGATGGATCAGGCGGGAGGATTCTTCGTCACCCGCGCCAAGCGAAATCTCGATGCGCGACGCCTGTACTCGGCGCCGGTGAACCGCGATACGGGGCTCATCTGCGATCAGACCATCGTGCTCAACGGCTTCTATGCCTCCAAGGACTACCCCGGCCACTTGCGCCGCATCCGCTATCGCGATCCCGAAACTGGCAAGACCCTCGTGTTTCTGACCAATCAGTTTGCGCTGCCGGCGCTGACCATTTGCGCCCTGTACCGGTGCCGATGGCAGGTGGAGCTGTTTTTCAAGTGGATCAAGCAACACCTGCGCATCAAACGCTTCTACGGCACCTCGGAGAACGCCGTCCGGACGCAAATCTGGATTGCCATCAGCGTCTATGTGCTGGTGGCGATCATCAAAAAGCAACTTCGCCTGGATGTGACCCTGCATACGCTGCTACAGATTTTGTCGCTGACGCTCTTCGAGAAATTGCCGCTGCAACAAGCCTTCAAGCGCGTCGATCCGGTCGAAAACAACCTTATCTCCGACAGGCAGTTGAAATTGTTCGAGTTTTAACCGGACACTACTGATGGATTTATAAGTTCAGCCGCGAGCGACGGAACGGGGATCGCATGAGGCATGCTGTTCTTGGTCTTGGACCAATCGATAATACGTTCGGCGGCATCCCAATGATCGACGTGTAAACGTGCGATCTCTTCGACACGCTGGCCCGTCAGCATCAGAATCCGAACGGCCCTGGTATACGGCGGATGAACCGGCATATCGGGGCACTCAAGCCACCGATAGAGCTGCACGAACTCCTCTTCATCGAGCCAACGCGTGCCAACCTGCTTCGGCTCAGTCGGAATACCGGCGGCGGGATTATAGAGGAGCCTGAACCGGCGCAGCGGTGTCCTTCTGTAATCGTGCTCCGATTTCATGCCCCAGCTATAGGCAGCGTGCACATAGCCGCGGACGTGGTCGGCCATTGCCTTCTTGCCGCGCTCGTATATCGGGCGGATCACTTCAACGATTTCTTCGGCCTCGATTTCGCGCGCGGGCCTGTTCCGACCGAGTGCGTCGGCGATCTTATTGAGACCCTTCTCCGTTTCCTTCCAGGAGCGTTTCCCCGCCTGCTTGAGGTATTGAACATAGGCTTCGAATAGATCGGCGACTGTGCCAAGCCGTGTGTCACCAGCGATCTTGATGCTTCGCCCTCTCTGGATCATGTCGGCGAAGTCGCGCTTGAAGATCTCCCGCGCCTCAGCGAGCGACATTGCAGGATACGAGCCGAGTTTCTTTTTTAGGCGTTTCTCATCACGCCATTGCTGTGCCATCCAATCGGCAGTCACACGTGTGGGCATAAGCTTTAGGACGAGCGTGAGGCGCCCCGTGCCGCGGCCTTCGCCATCAACAAGTGTCTCCTGCTTCCCCGACCGCTCGATGCGCTTCAGGGCCTTCCGAATTTCCCCGTTGGTGAGGCTTGGCATCGCGATCTCCGTCACCGGCAGTGGGGTCGCTCGACGGGTTGCTGGGGTAGGGAACTGGGATCGGTGGGGCTGGTAATGCCCCGCCAAACCAGCCCCAGTATGTCAGACGACCGTGCGGCGCCGCAAGTCATAAAAGGAAGATGATTTAGAGGTATCTGGCGTAATCGAGTGTGATCTTTGATGTTCAAGTGGGGTGGTTGTGCACCAGCACGATGGCGGTGGCGGAGAGCTCGAGCGCGCGCTTGACCACCTCGCGCGGATAGACCGGCGTGTGGTCGACGGTGCCGGTCTGCTGCACCTCCTCCGCGATCAGTTGATTGCGCTTGTCGAGGAACAGCACGCGCAGCTGCTCCTTGTCGGCGAAGGCCATGGCGGTGCGGCAATAGTCGAGCACGTTCGACCACGACGATAGCACCGGCCGCTGCTTCACGCTGCCGCGCGCCAGGCGGGTCGCAGCCGCCTGCACGATCTTGAGCTCGGTGATGGCGGCCTCACCCAGGCCCTTGACCTCCTTGAGCCGCTCGGCCGGCGCCGAGATCGCTTCCGAGAACGAGCCGAACTTGGCGATGAGCTCCTTGGCCAGCGGCTTGAGGTCGCGCTGCGGGATGGCGCGGAACAGGATGAGCTCGAGCACTTCGTAGTCGCTGACCGCCTCGCTTCCGGCGGTCAGGAAGCGCTGCCGCAGCCGCTGGCGATGGCCGTGGTAATGCGGCGCGGGTTCGGCCGCTGTCGAGGATGTCTTGGGTTTCTCGCCGGCCATGGGCACGCGATCATCGTCTCGCGCAGAAGGTAGCGCCGCTTTACGGGGCTCAGGATGCCGGCAATATCGTGGTTTGCAAAGGGCGGGCTCAGCGCGTTCCGGTCGAAACCGGCGGCCGGTCGAGGCCCTTCGGCGACAGCGTGAAGATTTCCACTCCGCCCTCCGTCACCGCCACGGTGTGCTCGAACTGGGCGGAGAGCGAGCGGTCGCGGGTCACCGCCGTCCAGCCGTCGGACAATACCTTCACGTGCGGGCGGCCGAGATTGATCATCGGCTCGACCGTGAAGAACATGCCGGGACGCAGTACGATACCCTCGCCCGGCCGGCCGATATGCACGATGTTGGGCTCGTCGTGGAACAGCCGGCCGAGCCCATGACCGCAGAAGTCGCGCACCACGCTCATGTGCTGCGCTTCCACATAGGCCTGGATGGCAGCGCCGATATCCCCGGTGGTCGCGCCCGGCCGGATCACCGAAATGCCGCGCATCATCGCCTCGTAGGTGACCTCGATCAGGCGCTCGGCCCGCCGCGGGATCGTGCCCACACCAAACATCCTGCTCGAATCGCCGTGCCAGCCGTCAAGGATGAGGGTGACGTCGACGTTGACGATGTCGCCCTCTTTCAGCGGCTTGTCGCCGGGGATGCCGTGGCAGACCACGTGGTTGACCGAGGTGCAGGTCGACTTGCGGTAGCCGCGATACATCAGCGTCGCCGGCATGGCGTTGTGCGCCATGGCGAAATCGAATACCAGCCGGTCGATTTTTTCGGTGGTCGCGCCCGGGCGGACCTCGTCGACGAGCATGTCGAGGCATTCCGCCACCAGCCGTCCGGCCTTGCGCATGCCTTCGAAGGCAGCCCTGCCGTAGAGCTTGATCTGCCCGGTCTTGCGTTGCGGCGCCAGGGCCGCGTCGACGTAGCTCATCACGGCATCGCGGCCGCGCCGCCTCCTCGCGGCTCGCCCGATGCCGCTGCTGCATCGCAATGTAAGCAAGGATGCGCGGGACGCAAGCGCCTGTCCCGGGCGCAGGGCAGCATGAAAGCGCAGCGAAATGATGCGCTGCAGACCCGGGATCGTTCGGGTCCGCGGCGGCCGGGCGCTCACTGCGCGATCGGGACCGGCCCGATCACCTCGATCCCCTCGCAGGTGATCGCGCAGCGGTAGGCGATGGCCTCGACCCCTGCGCTGCGGGCCGCGTCGAAGGCCCTGCCGTAGGCGGGGTCGATGTCGCGGGCGAGGGCGAAGCGCCGCGCCGAGGCGATCTGAATCAGGAACAGCATCACCGCGCGGGCTCCGGCCGCCGCCATGTCGCCGAGCTCCACAAGGTGCTTGGTGCCGCGCCTGGTCACCGCGTCGGGAAACTCCGCCAATCCCGGCCTACGCATGAGGTGCACGTTCTTGACCTCGACGTAGCACGGCGGCCGCGCCGGTCCTTCGAGCAGAAAATCGACCCGTGAGTTCTTGCCGTATCTCACCTCGCGCCGGAGCGCGGCATAGCCGGCAAGCTCGGCGATGGCGCCGGCCGCGATCGCCTCGGCGGCGAGCGCGTTGGGATGCGCGGTGTTGATCCCCACCAGCTCGGCGCCGGTGCCAAAGTCGACTTCGATCAGCTCCCAGCTGTGGGCGAGCTTGCGCTTGGGGTTGTCCGACTTCGACAGCCATACCCGCGCGCCCGCGGCAGCGAGCCCGATCATCGATCCCGGGTTGGCGCAGTGCACCGTCACCGTCTCGCCCGATGGAAGCATGACGTCGGCGAGGAAGCGCTTGTAGCGCCGCAGCAACGTCGCGGAAACGAGGGGAACAGGGAAGCGCATGCGCGGGCAAGTTCGTTCGTCGTGGAGAGAGCGAAACGGGCAAATCCTGTCAATCGACGAACGAGCCGCCGCGGTCCTCGTCGATGTGGATACGCACGATCTCGTCGAACGAGCGCTCGGCCGCAAAGCCGAGCTCGCGCGCGCGCCGGGCCTCGATGCGCTGCGGCCAGCCCTCGACGATGCGCGCGACCAGCGGATCGTGCTCGCGCCGAATACGCCCGGCAACGCGATCGCCGGCGATTCGCCGCAGCGAGGCGATCTGCTCGGCCACGGTGCAACAGACGCCCGGCATCGCGAGGTTGATGCGCGGCGCGAGCGCCTCCCGCGGCAGCCCGGCCGCGTGCACGAGAAAGCCGACCGCGGCGCGCGGGCTCGCATGGGTGTGTACGACCGCCTCGGGAACCGGCAGCACGGCCTCGAGCCCGGCGAGCGGTTCGCGGATGATGCCGGAGAAGAATCCGGACGCCGCTTTGTTCGGCTTGCCCGGCCGCACCACGATGCTCGGCAGCCGGATGCCGACGCCGTCGCAGAAGTCGCGCCGGGTATAATCGGCGAGCAGCGCTTCCCCGATCGCCTTCTGCGTACCGTAGGAAGTAAGCGGCGTGAGATGAAAGTCGTCCGGGATGCTCTCCGGGAAGGGCGCGCCGAACACCGCGATGGACGAGGTATAGACGAGCCGCGGCCGATAGCCCTCGCCGGCGGCGCGAATGGCCTCCAGCAGAGCGCGCGTGCCGTCGAGATTGACGCGATAGCCCTTGTCGAAATCGAGCTCGGCTTCGCCCGAGACGACGCCGGCGAGATGGAAGATCACGTCGGGCCGGCCCTCGACCGCCCTGGCGGCTTCGCCGGCTGCCACCAGATCGGCGGCGACAGTTTTGATCCGGCCGGCAAAGCTCGGAGCCCCGGCCGGCGCAGTGACATCGAGCAGGGTCAGCTCGGCGATATGCTTCCCGTTGAGCCCGCCGTCCCTGGCGAGCCGTTCGACAAGCTTGCGGCCGATCATCCCGGCCGCGCCGGTAATGAGGATGTGCACGTCCTCTGCTCCTCCGCTCAAACCCGATCAGCCGACGGCCCGCGTTGCATTCAGTTCACTCAAGCTCAGGCGCTGCTTTCCGGCCGCGTCGAAATTCTCCGGCGCGAGCCAGCACTCGAACGCGGCCTTGCGCGCCGGCCATTCTCCGTCGAGCATCGAGAACCAGGCGTTGTCGCGGTTGCGGCCCTTGGCGATCAAGTGCTGGCGAAACGTGCCTTCGTAGACGAAGCCGTAGCGCAGCGCCGCCCGGCACGAAGCGGCGTTGAGCGCGTTGCACTTCCATTCGTAACGGCGGTAGCCCAGCGTCTCGAGTGCGTAGCGCGCGATGAGATACTGCGCCTCGGTCCCGAGCGGCGTGCGCTGCAAGGCCGGCGAATAGACGATGTGGCCGACCTCGATGACGCGCATGTCGGGCCGGATTTCCATCAGCGTCGCAATTCCGAGCGCCCGCCCGCTGCGGTCGACGATGGCGTAGGAGTAGGGGTCGTCGAGCGCCAGCCGGCTTTCGATCCAGTTTTGGAACGCCGCCTCGTCCGCGAAAGGTCCGTAGGTCGAAAGATAGGTCCAGATGTGGTCGTGTCCACAATAGGCATGCCACAGATCGGCGGCGTGGCGCGCGGCGAGCTTCTCCACCCGCCCGTAGCGTCCCTCGAGCGTCACTGGGCCGGGCCGCCGCGCCGGCCTAGCATCGACCGGCGTACCGACCGGCTGACCGGTGATCGGATCGGGTTCGGATGCGTTCATCGCCGCTTTCATCGCTTCTTCATGTCCTCGCGGAAGAAGCGGTTGAGCTCGGCATTGGCCATGGTTCCGGCGAGCGCCTCGAACTTGCCCGCCTCCGCGATCTCACGCGCGGCCCGCGCGACTGCCGTCCAGGCGACGCGTGCGAGCGTGCCGCCGAGGCTGATGCGGCGCACGCCGAGCCCAGCGAGATCGTCGACCGTGAGGTCGGTCGCGGCCGCCATCAGGAAGTTCACCGGCTTCGGTGCCACCGCCTTGACCACCGCGGCGATCTGCTCGCGCGTCCTGATGCCGGGGGCGTAGAGGCAGTCGGCACCGGCCGCCGCGAAGGCCTTGAGCCGGCGGATGGTCTCGTCGAGGTCGGGGCGCCCGCGCACGAAGCCTTCGCTGCGGGCGGTGAACACCACGTCGCCGCCGGCCGCGTCGATGGTGGCGCGCGCCGCGCGCACGCGCGCGAGCGCAAGCTCGAAGTCGTAGAGCGGGTTCTTATCGTCGGCGGTCGAGTCCTCGATCGAGAGGCCTGCTACTCCGGTGTCGATGCACAGCTTGACGCTCTCGGCCACGCCCTCGGGCGTGTCGGCATAGCCGCCCTCGAAGTCGGCATTCAAGGGGACGTCGGTGGCCGCAACGATGTCGCGGAAATGGGCGAGCATCATCGCGCGCGAAACGGCGCCGTCGGGGAGCCCTTGCGTGAAGGCGAAGCCCGCGCTGGTGGTGGCGAGTGCCTTGAACCCGAGTCCCTGCAGGTAGCGCGCGCTGCCGACGTCCCACGGGTTGGGGATGACGAAGCATCCTCCGGCGTGAAGCTCGCGGAACGTCGCGCGTCTCTCGGCGATCGTGGGCATGGACGTGGCCTCTTTCTGGTTTCTCGAATGGAAAGGTCGACCCGATTGTCTCGAGGCTTCCGCCGTGTAGGATGGACCGGGTGCCGCGCGCATGCCAGCCGAAAGAGCCCCCATGCTGAGAACCGTTGCCGCCTTCGACCGCATCGGCGAAGAGAACGCCTTCGCCGTGCTCGCACGCGCCAATGCGCTCTCCGCGCAGGGTCGCGACATCATCAATCTCGGCATCGGCCAGCCCGACTTCCGCACGCCCGAGTTCATCGTCGAGGCCGCGATCAGGGCGCTGCGCGACGGCCACCACGGCTACACGCCTGCGGTCGGCATTCCGCCCCTGCGCGAGGCGGTCGCCGCCGATCTCGGCAAGCGCTTCAAGGTCGAGGTCTCGCCCGACGAGGTGATGATCCTGCCGGGCGGCAAGCCCACAATGTTCATGTCGATCCTGATGTTCGGCGAGGCGGGCGCCGACATCCTCTATCCCGACCCCGGCTTTCCGATTTACCGATCGATGATCGAATTTACCGGCGCCCGTCCGATCCCGGTACCGATCCGCGAGGAGAACGATTTCGCCTTCTCGGCCGAGGAGACGCTCGCGCTGATCACGCCGCAGACGCGGCTCCTCATCCTCAATTCGCCCGCTAACCCGACCGGCGGCGTCACGGGAAAACGCGAAGTCGACAGGCTGGTCGCCGGGCTCGAGAGATTTCCCGACGTGGCGGTGATGTCGGACGAGATTTACGACCACATGGTCTACGACGGCGAGACGCATGTGTGCCTGCTCTCCTACCCGTCCATCCGCGACCGGCTGATCCTGCTCAATGGCTGGTCGAAGACCTACGCCATGACCGGCTGGCGGCTGGGTTATGCGGTCTGGCCGGGCAAACTTTACGATTATGCCAGGAAGCTCGCGGTCAACCTGCATTCCTGCGTCAACGCCTCGGCGCAATATGCCGGGCTTGCAGCGCTCGAGGGGCCGCAGGACGAGACGGCGAAGATGGTGGCGGAGTTCGACAAACGGCGAAAGGTCGTGGTCGCGGGGCTCAACCGCCTGCCCGGGGTCTCCTGCGCTACGCCCAAGGGCGCGTTCTATGCGTTCCCCAACATCAAGCGCACGGGCTGGAAGGCGAAGGCGCTCGCCACGGCACTGCTGGAAGACGCCGGCGTCGCCATTATCGGCGGCCCCGATTTCGGAATTCTCGGCGAGGGTTATGTGCGGCTCTCCTACGCCAATTCGACCGAAAATATCCTGCGCGCGCTTGACCGCATGGGCGACTTTCTGGCGTCGCGCAGGGCGGCATAAGTCCCGTCGTCGCAGATGATGACCCGGAGCGTCAAAACGGCACGACGATGCCGTCGAGCGGCGCGTCGCAGTTGACCAGATCGACGCGCTTCGAAGCGATCAGGGTGCCGCCATCGGTCCGCACCAGGCGGTGGAGGGCGGTTCCTGCGAACAGCCGTTGGGTCTCGCGGCGGTATTCGATCATAAGGAATTTCGACCGCACGGTGCAGGCATCGTCGCCACTCTCTTCAATCGACACATTGCCGATCATCCGGCTGGTGCGCGAGCGCGGCTCCTGCGAATAGATGCGCGGGCTGGCCAACCGCCGCACGCGCGTTTCGAGCAGCCGACGGTCGTCGTAGATCAGCGAGACTGTATCGTGCGGGTTGTCCTGATCGGGCACGCTCGGCACCCAATACCATCCGTCGGGGGTGAACAGCGCGAGCCAGTCGTCGAACTTGGCCTCGTCGAGGAGCCGCGCCTCGTGCAGCAGAAACCGCTCGCAGCGATCGAGGTCGAGCACCTCGGTGGCCGGGCGCGTCGCCCGCGGGCGCGATGCGCGCGCCGGCCGCCGACCGCGCGTGGTGGTCTTGGCCATGGACTTGCGTGGTCTTGCCACGATGCCGCCCTGGCCCGTCAGGAAGCGGCGCGCGCGGGAGCCGCACGCCTGTCGGTCATGAGGCCGAGCCAGGCGTCGAGCATGTTGCGGATGTAGACCTCGCTGGTCGAGTTCTTGCCGCGCCGGCCGCCATGCGCGTCGGGCGCGTCGCTCTGGTAGCCGCGACCGATCTGCAGCCATTCGGCGCCCTGGCTCGACATCCCCATGTCGAGGCGATTGTAGATCTCGAGATCGTCAGTGAGCACGAGCGAACCGGTGCCGTTCACGGTGTTGGCGAAGCTGATGGTGTTGCGGAACATCTGCTCCGGCGCGCCCTTGAGGCGAAAGCTGTAGGTATGCACGACCGTGCGGTTGACCGCTATCGGGTGCACGACGCGCAGCTGCTGGAATTGGCTCATCAATGAGACATTGGGATAGATGTTCGAATTCCAACGGCGCACCTCGAGGATGCGTTGGGTTTCCGCCTTGCCCTTGTTTCTTTCCAGCGCGGCGATGTATTCGCGGAACACCGGGTCCTTGAGCGCGGCAACGAGCTTCGAATCGTCGTGATAGTCGCCGAGATAGCTGTGGCCTCCCGGATAGGTCCAGATCCCGACTTGCGACTCCCAGAAGCTGTAGGGCGCGCCGTTCTGGCGCATCTGACGGATGGCGATCTCGCCGGAGCCGTCGGTGTGCGCGTCGTCCGATTGCTGCTGCGCAGCCTCGATCGAGGACCGGTGCGTGAAGAGCGGATGCGCTGCATCGCACAGGTTCTCGAAATAGACTTTCCAGTTGCCGTCATAGGCGTGCTTGAAGACGCCGCCGGCGACTTCGATCTCTCCCTCGGGCGCGCGATCGATCATGTCGTCCAGCGACGTCGTCATGTGGCCGAGCGATTCCTCGAGGCTCGGCCCGTCGCTGGCGCCGCTGGCGAACACGAACCCGCGATAGCTCGTCACGCGCGGCACCTGCAGCATGCCGATCTTCGGATCCTTCGGATCGAAGCCGTGCGGGTAGCCGTGGTTGAGCGGCACCGCCTTGAGCCGCCCGTCGAGTTGGTAGGTCCAGCCGTGATAGCAGCAGGTGAATTCCGGTGCGTTGCCTTTGTCGGTCGCGACGACCAGCGCGCCGCGGTGGGCGCACTGGTTGTGGATCACCCGCGCCGTTCCGTCGGCATCGCGCACGAGCAGAACCGGCTTGCGCCCCATCTGCGTCGCCATGTAGTCGCCCGGCTCCTTGATCTGGCTCTCGTGCCCGATATAGAGCCAGCCGGCGCCGAAGATGCGCTCCATTTCCAATTCGAAGATGGCGGGGTCGGTGTAGAGCCGGCGATGCACGCGGCCGGGCGCAATCAATCGGGAAAGCTCGTCGTCGATGTTGATCATCTCGTCGGTCCCATGGCGCCGGGTTGCGGGAGTCTCGTCAACGCCGAGCGTCGATCCTTGATCCTGGTCCGAGACTCGATGATACTGGACAGTATCATTTCCGGCAAGGAGCAGGGCGATGGCTTCCGCCGCGGCAGGGGTCTCCCCGACCCGCTTCGACCGCAAGCGCGCAAGTATTGTCGGCGGAGCGAAAGCGGTCTTTCTTCGGAACGGGTTCGAGGGTGCCAGCATGGACGGAATCGCCGCCGCCGCCGGCGTCTCGAAGATGACGGTCTATCGATACTTTCACGGCAAAGAGGAGCTCTTCGCCGGAATCATCACCGAATTGTGCGAGCGTATCATCGAGGACGACCTCGAACTCGTGCTCGAGCGGCGGCCGGAGGAGGCGCTGCGCGGCTTCGCGCGCAGGGTGATGGCAATTCTTTTCGCGCCCGACACCATCGAGCTGCACCGCATCGTGATCTCGGAGAGCCGGCGCTTTCCCGCGCTCGGCCGCCTGTTCTATCGGAGCGGTCCGGAAGCGTGCATCGCCATGCTTGCAGGCTATTTCGAGCGCCACAAGCGCCGAGGGACGCTCAATCTGCGCAGTCCACGGCGCTCGGCCGAGGAGTTTCTGGAGCTCTTGCGCGGATACGCCCATCTGCGCGTGCTGTTGGGCTTGCAAAAAGCCCCGTCGGCGCGCGAGGTGGACGAACGCGTCGAAGCCGCCGTTCGACACGTCTTGGCTAGCCGGTGAGAGCGCCAGTCTTACGGTGCTGGCGGCCTATCGTGTCCCGGTCGGCCGGTGCAGGGCCGTCTTGGTGCGTTGCCGGACCACCCACTTCGAGCGCCCGGCCACGCCGAGAGTGATGGCGCGCAGGACGGGCGGCCATGTGGTCGGCAGGCCGAGCAGGTAGGAAATGCGCTGCGCATGTTCGGTGACCGGACGCTCGCTGCGCTCCCAGGTCGCAAGCGCGGCCGGAACGTCGCCTTCGCGATCGAGATAGACCGCGAGCGACAGCGCGTTCATCATGGCGCACCCGCCGCCCTGTCCGATGTTCGGCGGCAGCGCGTGCGCGGCATCCCCGATCACCGCCACTCTCCCGGCAGACCAGCGGCTGAGCTTGATCAGATCGAAGCGGTCGTAGCGGCCATGGTCGTCGATGCGGTCGATCAGCGTTTCGAGATGCGGGAACCAGGCTTTCCATGCGTCCTTGCGCACCGGCGTCGCCTTGGCGACCTCGTCGCTGTCGAGCATCGTAAGCGCGATATAGATGTCGGTCTCGCTGCAGGGCGTGTAGAGCACGCGCCGGCTGCCCGACCAGTATTCGATGGTCGTGGCGCCGTCGGCCGACGAGCGCTCCTCCGCCGTCTTTGCCATCAGCAGGCGCGTGCAGCCGTCGACGAGGTATTTCCGCTTCGACAACAGGCCGAGCGTGTCGCGCAGGACCGAGTTGCTGCCGTCCGCGGCGACGATGAGGTCGGCCTCGAGCCTGCGGCCGTCCGCCAGCACGAGTTCGCCGTCGGCGCTCGCGCCGGTCGCCGTCGAGCCGGTGACGATCTCGGCACCGGCTCGGGTCGCCGCCGCCGCCAACGCGTTGATGACGGTTTGGCGAACGATGCTGAAGACGCGGCTTTCGACCCAGCGGTGTACCGAGATCACGCGGTTATGTTCATCACGCACCTCTCGCGTGTGGGCCAAAGGCGCGCCCCGCACCGCTGCGTCGTAGGCTCCCACCGCGGAGAGCACGCGCAGCCCGTTCTCGTAGATATAGATGCCTGCACCGGTTGTACGCAGGCGTTCCCCGCGCTCGTGCACGCGCACGCTCCAGCCCCTCTGCGCCAGCGCGCAGGCTGCGGTCAGCCCCGCAAAACCCGCACCTGCGATTTCCGCGCGTCGCTTCTTCACGGCGCTATTCTACGGCCTCGCGTCGTGAAGGGTAGCTCTCGCCGGGCGGTCGGCGCTATGATGCCGGGCGAAAGGGCAATCGGCGCCCGCGAGGAGGATATCCATGGCCCGTCTGCGCCATTTTGCGGTCTGCGTGAAAGATCTCGACAAGTCGGCGGAATTCTACGCCAAGGTTTTCGACCTCGAGCGCATCGGGCGCGAGGACCTGGAGATCGGCTCCGCGATCTATATGAGCGACGGCGTGATCAATCTCGCGCTGCTCAATTTCACGGGCAAGGCCGGAAGCAAGGCATCCGACATCGAGGCGGGCTCTACGTTTGTCGGCGCGCATCATTTCGGTTTCCAGGTCGACGACCTTGCCGAGGCCGAGAAGCGCATCGAGGCCAATGGCGGCAAGTTCTTCTTCGACCTCGGCGATGAGCGCCAGGGAAATTTCGAGCGCAAGTTCAAGGACCCCGACGGGGTGATCTTCGATATTTCACAGCACGGCTGGCAGGGGACCGACGGCTACAAGAAATAGCTGGGACGCGAGCGAGCGCACCGGCTTGGCCCGGCGCGCCCGCGCGCGTATGGCGCCCCGCCTTGTGCGCCGTGCGCCGGCACTGCACGGCCCGCTACTTGATGAATTCGTTGGTGTAAAGCTCGTCGACCGGCGTTGCCTTCTGGATGAATCCTTTGGCCACATAGAACTCCTGCAACTTGGCGAGCCGCGCGGCATTGACCTCGCCCAGTTCCTTCTGCCCGGGATAGACCAGCTTGGCGTACATGTTGAATGCAAATTTCACTGCGCCTTCCTTGCCCTTCCATTCCGGCACGAAGCGCACGAAGTCGTCGGCCGCCTTGTCCGGATCGTCCATCATGTCCTTCATCCCGTGCAGCGCCGCCTTGACGAACTTGCGCACCATCTCCGGCTTGTCCTTGATGGTCTGGTCGGAGGCGGCGATGCCTTGCGCCATGTGCGGGAAGTACTCGTCGGTCGGGATAACCTTCACCTTCACGCCCGCCGCCTGGACCGGCGGGATCCAGTCCGGCACGCCGGCCATGCCGACGGATTTTCCGGCGGCGACGAATTCCCAGACGCCGGTCGGACCGACCGCCTGGATATCGACGTCGTTTTGGGTCAGCCCCGCG
Source organism: uncultured Alphaproteobacteria bacterium (assembly GCA_963758945.1). Taxonomy (GTDB): domain Bacteria; phylum Pseudomonadota; class Alphaproteobacteria; order Rhizobiales; family Xanthobacteraceae; genus VAZQ01. Next base: position 13,692 of record CAVWXY010000013.1, read on the forward strand.
CTCGCGAGCAGCCCGAGCAGCGCGTAGAAGGTCGTGTCTTGAAACGACATCACCGTGATGGTCTTGCCTTTGAGGTCGGCCGGCTTTTCGATGCCGGAATCCTCGCGCACCACCAGCTGCATAAATCCCTTGCCGCCGAACACCGCGACGATCTTCACCGGCACGCCGTTGCCCCGAACCATGATCGGTCCGTCCGCCACGATGCCGCCGAGAGGAGCATTGCCCGCACCGACTTGCTTCGCCACGTCGACACCACCGCGGCCGACCGCGAAGCTCACGTCGAGGCCGGCGGCGGCGAAATAGCCTTTGCCCTGGGCGAGCCGGATCGGCCCGAAGGCCGGCAGCACCGGCGGCGCCGGGAACAGATAGGTGACCTTCTCGGCCGTCTGCGAGGACGCGGGCACATTCAACAGCGTCACGCCGAGCGCGGTGCCGGCAGCCATCAGCTGACGGCGCGATATCTTCGTGTCCCGTGCGGGCATCTTACCCTCCGTCGGTTCATAGTCGCACAACCGGCACCGACACCGTAGCGGCTGTTTCGCCAACTGCCACTATACTCCGGAGTATCGTTCTGCAATATCAATGAGCAGGCACAACGCTGTTTCCGCAGCCGAGTTTTCAGGCAATGTCGCGACCGCTACGGCTCGAATATCGCAACGTCACGATGCGCTTCGTGGAACGCTCCGGAAAGAGTCTCACCGCGGTCCAAGGCGTGAGCCTGGCGGTCGGCGATGGCGAGGTGGTGTCGCTCATCGGTCCGAGTGGCTGCGGAAAATCGACGCTCCTCAATATCGGCTCGGGTCTGTATGCGCCGAGCGAAGGTGAGGCTTTCGTCGACGGCGAGCGCGTGCAAGGCCCGAACGCCCATGTCGCGTTCATGCTGCAGAAGGATCTGCTGCTGCCCTGGCGCACCGTGCTGCAAAACGTGATGTTGGGCGTGGAAATCCAGGGGCTTCCGGCACCGGAGCGCAGACGACGTGCGCAGGCGCTGTTGGAAAATTTCAACCTTGGCGAGTTCGCCGGCCACTATCCGCACCAACTGTCGGGCGGCATGCGGCAACGCGCGGCGCTGGCGCGCACGCTCGCGGTCGATCCCTCGGTGCTGTTGCTCGACGAGCCGTTCTCGGCGGTCGACGCGCAAACCCGTATGGTGTTGCAACGCGAGCTCGCGCAGACCCTCGAACGCGCGAATAAGACTGCGCTACTGATCACGCACGACCTGCTGGAGGCCGTCACGCTGTCGGACCGCGTGCTGGTGATGAGCAGGCGGCCGGGCCGCATCATCGACGAGATCCGCGTCGAACTGCCGCGGCGAAACGATCCGATCGCGCGTCGCCGGGAATCCAAGGTTAACGACTATGTCGCCCGGCTGATGGAGCGGCTCGACCTCGGCCACATCGAGCAACAGGTGGCGGGAGCCTCGGCGTGAGCGGGGCGGCGAGCTCGACGCTGGCGCGGCGGGGAACGGTCCTCAGTCTGGCCCTGCTCGTCGTGTTCCTGGCGGTGTGGCAATGGGGACCGGGATGGCTGGGCATTCCCGCCTTCATCATTCCGCCGCTCTCGATGGTATTCGACGAATTCCTGCGCATGCTGGCGGTGAGCGCCCTGATGATGCACACGGGGGTCACGGCGGCCGAAGTGATCGCGGGATTCCTGCTGGGGAGTCTGCTCGGCGCCTTCTTCGGCTACGTGCTCGGCATGTCGCCCACCGCCGAATTTGCGTTATCCCCCTATATCCTTGCATTGCAGATCGCGCCCAAGGTGGCGTTCGCGCCGCTGTTCATCCTGTGGATGGGTTTTACCGTCTATCCGAAAATCCTGGTCGCCGTCCTGATTGTGTTCTTCCCGGTCATGGTCAACGTTCTGTCGGCGATCCGCACCGTCGATCCGGATCTGATCAATCTCGCGCGCGCGTTCAAGGCGACACGCGCGCAAATCTTCTGGAAGATCGAATTCCCGGCCTCGCTGCCGCCGTTGTTCGCCGGCTTGCGCATCGCCTCCACGCTCGCCGTGGTCGGCGTGGTGGTGGGCGAGTTGGTCGGGGGCAATATCGGCCTCGGCTATCTCCTCGCGTTCGGCGAGGGACAGGCGAATACACCAATGGTGTTCGTCGCGATCCTGATGCTGACCGTCGTCGGCGGCATCGCCTATCTCGCCGTGATTCTGGTCGAGCAGCGGGTGTTGCACTATCTGCCGCGACGCGCGCTCGACATCGCCTAGGCCGTCTTGCTCCTCAGTCCCAGCCTTGGCGGTGAAGGCGAGGGCGCTAGCCCTTCACCACCAGCCGGAATCCGATCAGTACGATGCCAAGGCCCGCGAGCTGCGCGAGGTTCGGCACCTCGCCGAGCGCGAGGAAGCCGATCAACAGGGTGAATCCCGGCACCAGCGAAGGAAAGACCGCGGCGCGCCCGGCGCCGAGGAGCACCACGGAGCGCGTGAACAGGTAGGTCGCGCCCGCGCCCGCGAAGATTCCCTGCGCGACCAGTTGCACGAGATTTTCGACCAGCCCCAATGCGATCATGCGCTCGAAGCCGAAGGCGAGCCAGTGGATAGGAACGTCGACGAGCGAGATCACGCTGGTGACCGCGACCGCGCGCATCGGCGCGATCCGCCAGCGTCGCAGCAAGGTCGCGAACACGGCGAACATCGTGCCGGCGGTGACGAAGGAGAAGTCGCCGATGAGGCCATGCGTGCCGATGGTGGCGAGGGCGTCAGCCCCGATCACGGCGAGGCCGGCGACGATCACCGCCGCGCCGAGCGCGCGCTCGATCGGCAGCCTTTCCTTCAGCACCACGCTGGCGAGCAGGAGGCCGCCGAGCGCCGCGCAGGAGGGCTGGATCACTCCGCCGTGGGCGAGCGGGACGAACAGAAAGCCGGCATAGCTGAAGAGTGCGAGCGGCGGCCCGCCGAGCAGCGTCAGCGCCGCGCCCCTGGCCCAGCCCACCCCGCCGAGGTCGCCGAGGCCATTGCGTGCGACGACCGGCAGGAACAGGAGCCCTGCCCACACAAAGCGGTGGAATACGATGTCCGCCGGCGAGAAGCCGGCAGCGATGCCGTGGCGCGCCGCCACGAAGCCGACCGCCCAGAACAGCGCCGCGCCCGCGCCGCAGGCGATGCCGGCGATCGGCAGGCCCGGCGCAGGAGCGGTGAAACGCGATTTCAAACGATTGCCTTTCACGTCGGCGCCAATCCCGGTCGCCGCACGCGTGATCGACGGCGGCCGGTCCGAAGAGCCGTCGCGACCTTTCACAGCCATGAACTCGGTCGAACGGAGCCGGCTCGCGCGGTCATCATCAGCCGCGAAGGCGCGTGATCCAGTATTCCACAGGCCGGAGGGGGCCTCACCCTTCACCGCATCACGGTCCGAAGATTACTGCATGCCCCGCTTGCGCGGGACATGACAACCGAATTCGCGGCATGACAGGAATGAAATAGCAGTTGCCGCGCGGAGCGCGTGCATTACCAATGGGCCAAGGAACAGCCCACCATGGCCTCTCTCGACGCCGTCAGCATCGGCATCCTGCTCGGTGCACTCCTGGTTCTGGCCGGCATCATGTCGAGCCTCGTGGCCATGCGCTTCGGGGCGCCCCTGCTGCTGGTATTTCTGATCCTCGGCATGCTCGCGGGCGAGGGGGGGCCGGGCGGGCTCAAGTTCGACGACGTACACGCGGCCTATGTGGTCGGCTCGATCGCGCTGGCGCTCATCCTGTTCGACGGCGGCCTGCGCACGCGGCTCGCGACGTTCCGCAGCGTCCTCGCCCCGGCGGGAACACTCGCGAGCGCCGGAGTGCTGCTCACGGCCGCATTGACTGCGCCGGTCGCCAAATACCTGCTCGCCATGAGCTGGACCGAGGCGATGCTGGTCGGCGCGGTGGTCGCGTCGACCGACGCGGCGGCCGTGTTCTTCCTCGTTCATGCCCGCGGCTTGCGCCTGCGGCCGCGGGTTGCCGCCACGCTCGAGGTGGAATCCGGCAGCAACGATCCGATCGCTGTTCTGCTGACGATCCTGCTGGTGGAGTTTCTCTCGCGCGGCGAGCAGTCGTGGGGGCATGTGCTCGGCGTGCTCGCCGAGCAGGCCGTGCTCGGCACGCTGATCGGCATTCTCGGCGGACGCGCCATCGTCGACGTGCTCAACCGGCTGGGGCTGGCGCAAGGCCTGCATGCGCCGTTCGTGACCACCAGCGCCCTCGTGATCTTCGGGCTCGCCGCGGCGCTGCACGCCTCGGGCTTTCTCGCGGTCTATCTCGCCGGACTTGTGGTCGGTAACCGCCCGACGCGCGCCCACAACACGGTCGTGGCGTTTCTCGACGCGGTGACCTGGCTGGCGCAGATCGTGATGTTCGTGCTGCTCGGCCTGCTGGTATGGCCGGGGCGTCTCGTCGACGTCTTCTGGGCGGCGCTCGCGGTCGCCGCCACCCTGATGTTCATCGCACGCCCCGTCGCGGTATTCCTGTGTCTCGCGCCGTTTCGCTTTTCCTGGCGGGAAAAGGCTTTCATCGCCTGGGTCGGGCTGCGCGGGGCGGTCGGCATTTTCCTCGCATCCATCCCGCTGCTGGTCGGACTGCCGAACGCCCACCTCTACTTCGATATCGCCTTCGTGGTGGTGTTGACCTCGCTCCTGATCCAGGGCTGGACCGTTGCCTCCGCCGCGCGGTGGCTGCACATCGCACTGCCGCGCCACGATCCGTTGCCGCGCCGGGTGGAGCTCGATCTTCCCGGACAGCTCGAGCAGGAGATCGTCGGTTATCCGGTAGCTGCCAACAGTCCCTATCTCAAGCGTGGCCTGCTGCCGTCCTGGGCGCGTCCTACCCTGGTGGTGCGCGACGAGAAGATACTCAGCCCTCCCGAGGCCCAGCCGGTGCGGCCGGGCGACTACGTCTATCTGCTGGCGCCGCCGGAAAAGGCGCAGGCGCTCGATCGCTTCTTCGTCGACATGCCGCCGCCGGCCGCGCCCGATCCGCGCCTGCTCGGCGATTTCTTCGTATCCGGCGACGTGACGCTCGGCGCGTTGGCGGAAATTTACGGCCTGTCGATTGCGCGGGAAGTCGCCGAGATATCGCTTGCCGATCATATCGCGGAAGAGCTCAAGCGCCCGCCCAAGCAGGGCGATGTCGTGCCGCTCGGTCCGATCGCGCTGGTGGCGCATCGCGTGGCGGACGGCCGCGTCGGCAGCGTCGGGTTGCGGCTCGCGGAAGACGACGATCGGCCGACGACGCTCACGACGCGGCTCAAGAAGGCCGCGCGCGATCTGTGGGCGCGGTTGGGTTGATCGTCGCGCGATGTGTGCGGCCTATTCCCGTTGCGTCGCGACCCACTCATCGATGATGGCAACGAGCGCGTCGTGCCCGTCGGTGAGCGCCGCCGGCCCCGGCTGCAGGATCAGCGGCGATTTGATCTCGCGCAGGAAGCCGTCGCGCACGGCTGGAACTGCCGGCAAAGCCCGGCCGCGCCGCGATCTTGGCCGGCGCGAATTTCTTGCCGCACCAGGAGCCGATGATGATCTCGGGCGCAGCGGCGATCGGCTCCTCGCCGGTTACGATGCGTTCCCTGGCGTTCTTGCGCTTCGACAGCGCGGGAAACACGTCGATGCCGCCGGCGATCTCGACGAGCTCCGCCACCCAGCCGATGCCGGAGATCATCGGCTCGTCCCATTCCTCGAAATAGACCCTCGGCCGGCGCGCAATCCGCGCCGCGCGGGTGCGCACCTGGTCCAACCGCCCCGCCAGCGCAACCGCGAGCGCGTCGGCCTTGCCTGCCGCGCCGACGAGCGCGCCGAGCGTACGGATCATGGCGAGGATGCCGGCGACGTCGCGCTGGTTGAAGGCGTGCACGGCGACGTTGCGGCGGATCAGCTCGGCGGCGATGTCGGCCTGCAGGTCGGAGAAGGCGAGAACCAGGTCGGGCTCGAGGGCCAGGATCTTGCCGAAATCGGCGGAGACGAAGGCCGATACCCGCGGCTTCTCCTTGCGCACGCGCGCCGGCCGCACCGCGTAGCCCGATACGCCGACGATGCGATGCTCCTCGCCGAGGAGATAGAGCGTCTCCACGGTCTCCTCGGTGAGGCAGACGATGCGCTCGGGCGGGAACATGCCGCCTTATACCAAGTTGGGCCGTGTGTCGCTCCGGAGCTTCATCCCCCAGCGGGAGCTCGCGGCCCGCCGCTCACCGCCAATCCGGCCGGTCGCGCCCTCGATCTCCAGAATTATGCGCTGGTCCAGGGCGATTTCCTGGAGATTCCGCGAGTGTGATATGATGGCGCTGAACCGACCCGCCGCTACGCACACCAACAATCCATGCGGCGGCGGCAAAACCGGCCGCCTTGGCAACGGGGGGAGCTTTGGACTTCCGCTTCGCAGATTTTGAGATCGATATTGCCCGGCACGAGTTGCGGCGGGCCGGCGCGCTCGTTCATCTCGAGCCGCAGGTGTTCGACTTGCTCGTCCATCTCATCAAGAACCGCGACAGGATCGTGAGCAAGGACGAGCTGATCGAGGTGATCTGGCAGGGCCGCATCGTGTCGGAGGCGGCGCTCAGCTCGCGCATCAGCGCGGCGCGGCGGGCGCTCGGTGACAGCGGCAACGATCAGACGCTAATTCGCACGCTGCATAAGCGCGGGTTTCGATTCGTCGGAAACCTCGACGCGGACGTGGCTGTTTCGGTTGCCATCTCCGGTGGTCAGGGGCCCGCGCGGGAGCCGGCTGCCAAGGAGACCCCTAAGGTCGCGCCGAGCGCCGAGCCGCTGCCCCTCCCCGACAAGCCTTCGATTGCGGTGCTGCCGTTTCAGAACATGAGCGCCGATCCGGAGCAGGAATACTTCGCGGACGGCCTCACCGAGGATATCATCACCGGCCTGTCCCGGCAGCGCTGGTTCTTCGTCATCGCCCGCAACTCTTCTTTCACCTACAAGGGTCAGGCGGTCGACGTGCGTGACGTCGCCGCCCAGCTCGGCGTGCGCTACGTGCTCGAAGGCAGCGTGCGCAAAGCGAACAATCGCGTTCGCGTCACCTGCCAGTTGATCGATGCCGCCAATGGTAATCATTTGTGGGCGGAGAGATACGACCGCGAGCTGGCCGATATCTTTGCGCTTCAGGACGATATCACGAACCGCGTCACCGGCTCGGTCGGGCCACAAATTCTCGTGGCCGAGGCTGCGCGGGTTCAACGCAAGCCGCCGCAAAGCCTGGACGCCTGGGATTTGGTCATGCAAGCGGTGCCCTATATGTGGCGCATGAGCGTACAGGATCACGGTCGCGCCCAGGAGCTGTTGCAGCAGGCGATCGGGCTCGATCCCAACTATGCCCATGCGCACGGATTGTTGGGATGGACTTATGTGACCATGTTCAATCTGGACACGCGTCGGCCGATCGGCGAATTCACCAACCAGGCGCTCGCCGCCGGTGCAAGAGCCGTCATGCTCGATGACGACGAGCCCTGGGGCCACCTAGCGCTTGGGCTTGGTCACGCGCGGCGGCGGCGTTCACAGCTCGCTTTCCAGCATCTCACCAAGTCTGTGGAGCTGAGCCCCAGCTTTGCGCTCGGTCATGCCGGGCTCGGATACGCGCTGGCATGCGGCGGCCAACCGGAAAGCGGGCTGGTGGCGCTGGAGGAAGCACAAAGGCTCAGTCCGCGCGATCCGTTTCTGGCGATCTATGCGCCGGTCGTGCGGTACATGGCGCTGTTCGCGCTGGGACGCTATGAAGAGACAATTGCAGTTTGCCGCTCCACGGCCGCCTTGCATCCCAATCATGCCGGTGCCTGGCGGCTGATGACCGTGTCATTGGGGCTGCTGGGGAGGATCGACGAGGCGAAAGAGGCCCTCGCCCATACGCTCACGTTGCAACCAGACCTCTCCGGCGCCCATGTCGTCAACGACACGGTCTATGCCGACCCCGCGGATCGCGCCCGCTTTCTTGAGGGGCTTCGAAAGGCCGGCCTGAAGGACTAGCCGTGATGGGCCGGCGCCCTCGTTATTTGAAGCCGAAAGTGGTCAGGTCTCGCGCATCTTGCAGCCGGCAGGACGCTCGCCACGGTGCGAAATCGAAGCGCAACGTGGCGTCCAAGTCGGATTCGAAAAGGATGCCCGTTTGCACGACATTGGCGCGAAAGATCCGCGGCAGATCTGCAGCGGCGGCGTTTTCGATCCGCCAGCAATGCGAAAACTGGACCGGGAGCACGAGCATGGCCCGTCCCGGCGCTGACGCGGTCACGCGGTACCCGCCACGAAGCGCGATCAGCTGGGCGCGAGAGGCGGAAACGAGCCCGGCTTGCCGTTGCGGGGCGCCGAGCCGCACGACGCGGCTTTCGAGGCCGGGCTGCTCGCGCAGCAGGCGCACCGCCGCCGGATAGTCCGCCGCCCACGTCGTTTGCGTGGGGCTGAGTTGTCCGAGATTGGCGCCCTTGATCTCGTAGAGAATGACTTTCGCCCCGGCCTTCCCCGTTTCCGTCATGACGAGCTCGATCGTGGGGTCGGCGAGCGTGCCGTCCGCGATGACGAAGCGGACGCCGAGCGCGCGAAGCACCTGCGGCCGGAAACGGTAGAGAAAAATACTCGCCGGCAGCCAGTCCATCTGATCCTTGGGATCGGTCAACAAATCGCGATTGAAGTAATGCATCTGCTTGGAAACCGATTGCCCGTATTCCTCGAACGTCGGAATGCCGCCGTTCCAAAGGTCGATCGTTTGGAAACTGCTGCCGAAGCGATCGAACAGGAGGTTTCGAGAGGCAATGTAGGCGTCCCAGGTCATGATGTCGGCGGGTGTCGCCGTCGCGCTGCGGACCAGACCGTCCGGTGCGCCGAGGTAGGTGGCGGCGTAGCCGCGGAATTCGCCGCCCGGCTGCAAGCCGATATGGCGCTCGAGATACGCGACGATCGGACCCTTGTTGACCGGCACGTGGGCGATCGGGGCGAGACCCAGCGGTCCGCGTCCGGGCAGGCGCGGCTGATTTCGGGAGAAGCATCTCGAACCATACCACCACGGCAACGGCAGCGATGAGGCACCCTGCCGCTGCCGGCATCCACGCCGCCGCGGCGCGCCGTCCCGCGATCCGCCCGGCGACGAAGCTCGCGGCTGCGACCGCCGCCGGCGGCGCAAGCGGAAAGAACGCCCACATGAGAAAAGGAGTGCTCACCACGTGCAGCCGGCCGAGAACTTTCCCTGTGTAGAGCAGCGCGTAGACGTGCAGCATGACGAGGAGGGCGACGACCACGACACCATAGCGGCGCTTGACGCCCGAGCTGACCAGCGCGAGAACGACGCCTCCGGCCAGCACCGCCATCTCGAACCATCCGATGAAGGCCGACGGGCACATCAACTGCAGATGGCCCCAACAAACCGGCAGCTCGGACCAGAGCTCTTGCCAATAGGCCGGCGACAGCACCCGCCAGCCCGGATGGAAGATTGCCGGCGCCTGTCCACCGCGGGCCGAGGTCAAGGACACCGCCAGCAAAAAACGCGGCACGCCGATCAGGGTCAATGCGAGCAGCGCGAATGCGATGGCACCCAGTCGCCACGGGACGGCGCGTCGCTCGGCACGAACGGGAACGAGAAATACCAGCCACAGCACCGCGTAGACCGGAACATAGGTCATCGAGGTGACGGGCGCGGACGCAAAGGCAATGAACAGGGCCGCGAGGAAGATGAGACCGAACAGCAATTTGAAGGTGAGCCGCCCGTACCCGACGCGGATCAACGCGATCGTCGCCACGTTCATCGCGGCGATCAAATGCGCGTTCAGCGGCGCGAGCGAGAACCACGGCAGCGCCTGCGTCACGCCCCAGAACGGGATGAAGAATATGCAGACGTAGAGGATGGTTGCGAGGAACGACTGCGCGCGCGAGAACTCGAGATGGCGGTAGAGCAGGTAGAGCGAGGCCGAGAGCTCCGCCAGATAGACCAGCATCGACGCGAGATGCCGCAGTGGCAGAGGCGCCGGGAGCGCCAGGGCGAGCGCGCCCGGATTGAGCCAGGGCAGGTTCGGCAGGAACGGCGAGCCGGTGCCGGTGAGTGGAGAGAACGGACTGAAGTCGAGAAATCCGCTCCATTCCAGGATGCGCGAGCGACTCCATGACGCCCAGCGACCATCCTGGTTGCCGTACATCCCGGCGAAGCGTCCGGCACCAGCCAAAGGCCGGATAGCACGACGTAAAGCACCGCCAGCGACGGCAAGACGTAGGTCAACGCAACGCGCAGCGACCGGGCGTCAGCCGGGCGCGCCACCAACGCGGTCGATGGCAAGAATTTCATTGTCGCTCCGCACGGCGGGCCATCCGATCCCGCCAGAGCGAAATCGGCCGGCAAATTGGCCCTATAGCACAGTGCGCGCAAGCGGCTTGAGCAAACCCGACGGGTCGCCGAATTGCGAGATCGCAGCGTCGCTCGGCGTGACGTGACGGTCAACGAGGATGGCGTCGGGCGGGTGTCGGCGCTTATCGCCGCGGCTGCGCGACCGGCTCCAAAAGGATGCCATTGCCGTTCCGCGTTCTCACAATTCTCAATTGCGGTTGATCTGTATTGACCGCCAGCCCGCCGGTGCCGGCCGCGGAGGGTAGAACGGCGTTATACGTTGTCGACGCTGGAGATGCGGGCAGAGTATTCGTGGTGCTGATCGCCGAGCTGGGCGCGATCATCCCCGCAGGATTGGTCTCAATGAAGAGTGTGGATCCCACGAACGTCAAGTCGTAGTTCGGGGACGCCAGGGTGCCCCGGGTGATCGGATACGGGCCCAAGCCTTCACCCGCCGCGCGGACCAGGCCGCCGGAGAGGCTATCACCGCCGAACAGCGTTCCGTTGGTTACATCGTAAGTCAATGGAGGGTCTGGACTTCCGATGAACTTGGTTTGGCTATTGGCCGTGATCGTGATGGGCGCCTTGTTGATCGTCAGCGTGCCGGCCACGTAGTCGATCACGTAGTTCGAGGATGTCAGGCTCGACGGGACGATGGTATAAGTCCCCGCGTTCACGGCGCCCTGCGATGTTCCGGCGTAGGCGATCGTCCCGCTCAGGACCGACGCGCCCTCGCCATTTACAAAGCCGCTATAGGTGACCCCGTTGCCGCCGCTGTACGGCGAGCTGTTGTAGGTCTGGGTGGCGTTATCGGCGGTGACGGTCAGCGCCGTCGGGTTGACCGTCAGCAAGCCCGTGCTGACGAAGGCAAAATTATAGCCGGAGCTTGCAGCAAGGCTGCCTTGGGAAATGTCAATGATGTAGGTGCCAACATTGGCGGTCGCGGGCGCGCCCGCGGAAGAGAAGGCGGGGGTCCCGCTGTAGACGTTGGCATCGGGCAAGTAGGCGTTGGGGACGCCGGCCTGGAACCCCGACACCGCAAAGCGCGACAGGTTTGCAGTGCTCCCGTATGTCTTGCTGTCGTTCAGCGACGTGACGGTGAGCGTCGCCGGACTGCCGCCGGGGGCAAAGGCGAAAATGTAGCGATTGCCCGCTAGCGTGACGGACGCGGGCGGCAGCGTCGCGTAGGTGTTGTTCCAGATCGCAGTATTGTTGCTGTTGAGATCGCCGAAATTCTGGCCGGGCGCGTCCGGCGCGTTGGAATAAATCAGCCAACGATCGGAAGCGCTGACCGCGTCGCTGCCTCTGTTGTTGATGAATGCGCCGGTGGCGGCAAGGGCGACCGTCCTGCCGGTGATCACGGCTGACGCTGCGATCGTGAGACTGCCGTTGGCCGTGGCCGTGAAATTGCCGGTCGTGCCGCCGGCTATGGCGGCATTGATCGCGACATTCCCGCCGGCGCTCAGGGTGAGCGCACTGCCGCTCGAGCTCACCGCATTGGCGACGGTGATATCCGATGCCGCGCCGGCAGTCGTGAGGGTCGAATTGCCGGTGGTGGTCCAGCCGACGGTGCCGGACACGGTCCCAATGGTCAGCGCCTGTGCGTTGGTCAGGCTGACCGATCCGGTGCTGGCCGCGAGCGTCCCGATCAGATTGCCCGCGTTGTTGAGGCTGTAGCTGCCGCCGCTCCCCAGCAATGCAAGATTGGTCGCCGTGATCGCAGCCGACTGGGTCGCCGTGCCGGTGGTGCTGAGCGTGAGCACGCCACTGGCGCCGTTGACCGATACCGATCCGTTCAGCGTCAAGCTTGCGCCCTGAAGGAGAACGCTGCTGGACGGGTTCGCGTCGCTCAAGGAGCCGCTCGCGACCGTGATCGTGCTCCCCGAGATGAGGCTCAGGCTGGTGATGCTCGACGGCAGCGTCAGCGTCCCGCCGACCGTCATCGCTCCGCTCGAGCCCGTGCTGCCGAACACCAGGGTCGCGGCCGTGATATTGTTGAGCTCGCTCTGGCTCAGCGACAGCGTGCCCGCCCCCGTGCCCAGCCCCATCGTCGTGGTGCCGGTGAGAGGAACGACCGTCACCGTTTGGCCATTGATCGCTCCCGCGACGCTGATGGCGTTCGTCCGCACCGTGAGGTTGCCGCCGATGCTCGAGGCGCCCAGCACGGTCGTGCTGGCGTTGGTCAGGCTCCCATCGCCGCTCGTCCCGCTGGTGGTCAGCGCCACCGCGCCGGTGAGCAGATTGCCGGCGTTGGTCAGCGTGATCGTGCCGTTCGTCGCCGCGGTGGTGAACGACGAGGTGCCGCCGACCGTCAGCGCGCCGGTCTGCGTCAGGTTGCCGAGCGAGCTCACCGCCGTCAGGCTGCCGCCGACGTCCGAGGTCCCCAGCACCAGCCCGCCTGCGAGGTTATTGGTCAGGTTGGCGTTGCCGCTTCCCCCGCCGGTGGTGAGCGCCACCGCGCCGGTGAGCAGGTTGGCGCCGGTCAGCGTGATCGTCTGGTTCGCTGCCGAGGTGGTGAACGACGAGGTGCCGCCGACCGTCAGCGCGCCAGTCTGAGTGAGGCTGCCGACGCGGTCGGTGACCACCAGGTTGCCGCCGACGCTCGAGGCGCCCAGCACGGTGGCGCGATTGTTGGTCAGGCTGGCACTGCCGTTCGCCCCGCTGGCGGTCAGGAACACCGCGCCGGTCAGCAGGTTGCCGGTGTCGGTCAGCGCGATCGTCGCGTTCGACGCCGAGGTGGTGAACGACGAGGTGCCGCCGACCGTCAGCGCCCCGGTCTGCGTCAGGTTGCCGAGCGTGCTCACCACCGTCAGGTTGCCGCCAACATTCGCGGCGCCAAGCACCGTCGCGCCGGCGTTGGTCAGGCTCGCATTGCCATTTGCTCCGCTGGTGTTCAGCGACGCCGCGCCGGTCAGCAGGTTGCCGGTATTGGTCAGCGTGATCGTCGCGTTCGCTGCCGAGGTGGTGAACGACGAGGTGCCGCCCACCGTCAGCGCGCCGGACTGCGTGAGGTTGCCCAGCGTGCTCACGGCCGTCAGGTTGCCGCCGATGGTCGCGGCCGCCAGAACCAGACCGGCCGCAAGGCTATTCGTCAGGCTGGCGTTGCCGCCCGCCCCGCTGGTGTTCAGCGACACCGCCCCGGTGAGCGCGTTGCCGGCGTTGGTCAGCGTCATCGTGGCGTTGGCCGCCGAGGTGGTGAACGACGATGTCCCGCCGACCGTCAGTGCGCCGGTCTGCGTGAGGTTGCCGAGCGTGCTCACCACCGTCAGATTGCCGCCGACGCTCGAGGCGCTCAGCACGGTCGCGCGATCATTGGTCAGGCTGGCGTTGCCGCCCGCCCCGTTGGTGTTGAGCGCCACCGCCCCGGTCAGCAGGTTGGCCGTGTTGGTCAGCGTGATGGTCGCGTTCGCCGCCGAGGTGGTGAACGACGAGGTGCCGCCGACCGTCAGCGCGCCGGACTGCGTCAGGTTGCCCAGCGTGCTCACGGCCGTCAGGTTGCCGCCGACGTTCGAGGTGCCCAGCACCAGGCCGCCCGCCAGGTTGTTGGTCAGGCTGGCATCGCCGCCTGCCCCGCTGGTGTTGAGCGACACCGCCCCGGTCAGTGCGTTGCCGGCGTTGGTCAGCGTGATATCCGCGCCGCCCGCCGAGGTGGTGAACGACGAGGTCCCGCCGACTGTCCGCGCGCCGGTCTGGGTGAGGCTGCCGACCCGATCGATGATCACCAGGTTGCCGCCGACGTTCGCGGCTCCGAGCACCGTCGCGCGATTGTTGGTCAGGCTGGCATGGCCGTTCGCCCCGCTGGTATTGAGCGACACCGCGCCGGTGAGCAGGTTGCCGATATTGGTCAGCGTGATGGCGGCGTTCGCTTCCGAGGCCGTGAAGGATGACGCGCCGGTGACCGTGAGCGCCCCGGTCTGAGTCAAATTGCCCAGCGTAACCGTCACCGTCAGATTGCCGCCGACATCCGACGTCCCCAGCACCAGCCCGCCTGCGAGGTTGTTGGTCAGGCTGGCATGGCCATTTGCCCCGCCGGTGTTGAGCGCCACCGCGCCGGTGAGCAGATTGGCGCCGGTCAGCGTGATCGTCGCGTTCGCTGCCGAAATGGTGAACGACGAGGTGCCGCCCACCGTCAGCGCGCCAGTCTGAGTGAGGCTGCCGACGCGGTCGGTGATCACCAGGTTGCCGCCGACATTCGATGCGCCCAGCACCGTCGCGCGATTGTTGGTCAGGCTGGCGTTGCCGCTTCCCCCGCTGGTGGTCAGCGCCGCCGCGCCGGTCAGCAGGTTGCCGGTATTGGTCAGCGTGATGGTGGCGTTCGACGCCGAGGTCGTGAACGACGACGCGCCGCCCACCGTCAGCGCCGCGGATTGCGTCAAGTTGCCGACGGCGTCCGTCACCGTCAGGTTGCCGCCGACGCTGGACGCGCCCAGTGCCGTTGCCTGGTTGTTGGTCAGGCTGGCATGGCCGTTCGCCCCGCTGGTGTTGGGTGATATCGCGCCGGTCAGCAGGTTGGCCGTGTTGGTCAGCGTGATCGTCGCGTTCGACGCCGAGGTGGTGAACGACGAGGTGCCGCCCACCGTCAACGCGCCCGACTGGGTGAGGTTGCCCAGCGTGCTCACCACCGTCAGGTTGTTGCCGATGCTCGCGGCCGCCAGAACCAGACCGGCCGCAAGGCTATTCGTCAGGCTGGCGTTGCCGCCTCCCCCTTGGGTGTTCACCGATACTGCGCCGGTCAGCAGGTTGGCGCCGGTCAGCGTGATATCCGCATTGTTCGCCGAGGTGGTGAACGACGAGGTGCCGCCGACCGTCAGCGCCCCGGTCTGGGTGAGGTTGCCGATCCGGTCGGTGACCACCAGGTTGCCGCCGACGCTCGAGACCCCCAGCACCGTCGCGCGATTGTTGGTCAAGTCGGCGTTGCCGTTTCCCCCGCTGGTGATCAGCGCCGCCGCGCCGGTGAACCGGTTGGCGGTGTCGGTCAGCGCGATCGTGGCGTTCGTCGTCGCGGTGGTGAACGACGAGGTGCCGCCGACCGTCAGCGAGCCGGTCTGCGTCAGGTTGCCGAGCGAGCTCACCGCCGTCAGGCTGCCGCTGACGTCCGAGGTCCCCAGCACCAGCCCGCCTGCGAGGTTATTGGTCAGGCTGGCGTTGCCGCTTCCCCCGTTGGTGCTCAGCGCCACCGCCCCGGTCAGCAGATTGGCGCCGGTCAGCGTGATCGTCTGGTTTGCCTGCGAGGTGGTGAACGACGAGGTGCCGCCGACCGTCAGCACGCCGGTCTGGCTGAGGCTGCCGACCCGGTCGGTGACCACCAGGTTGCCGCCGACGCTGGAGGCCCCCAGCACCGTTGCGCGATTGTTGGTCAGGCTGGCGTGGCCGCTCGTCCCGCTGCTGTTGAGCGATACCGCGCCCGTCAGCAGGTTCGCGGTATTGGTCAGCGCGATCGTCGCGTTCGAAGCCGAGGTGGTGAACGACGACGCCCCGCTTATGGTGATCGCGGCAGTTTGCGTTAGGTTACCCGAGCCCGATACCAGTTGAAGATTGGTGACGTTGGTCGGGTTGAGCGCCTGGTTGACCGCGATCGTGCCGGCATTGGCGCCTCCAATCACCAGGGTATTCGCCGTGATCTGGCTCAGAGATGTCGCCGTTACATAACCGCCCGAACTTGCAATCGTTACCGGCGTTCCCGCCGTGCTCGGCGCGATCGTTACCGTCTGGCCTGTCGCGGTTACCGCTCCGTTCAGCATCAGGGCGTTCGCCGTCAGGGTAATCGGGCCCGCGCCGCTGCTGTTGAGCGTTCCGGTCGTCGCCGTTGTAGTGATGCCGCTCGCATGGCTCGTTGCCAGCGTGATCCCACCAGCCAAAGTCGTCGTCAGGCCGTTGACGCCCCCCGCCGTGTTGATGGTCAGCGCATTGGCGCCGTTATTGAAGTTTACCGTCCCGGTATTGCCGGCCAGAGTTCCGATGCTGTTGCTCGTATCAGTCAGCGTGTTGGTCGCGCCCGCGCCCGTCACCGCCAGCTTCGAGACGGAAATACCCGCCGTCTGGCTGACGGTTCCGCCGTTACTGGAAAGAACAAGCGTGCCGTTGCTTGCCGTGATCGTGGAATTGATCGCGATGTTTCGGTCGGCAGTGAGCGTCAGCGTGTTGGTGTTGCTCCAGGTGATGGGAGCGCTAACCGTGATATCGCCATTGCCGCTGCCGGGGATGCCGGTGTTCGTGGTCGTTACGATGATGTTGCTCAGGCCGAGGGCGAGCTCGAGAGCCGTACTCAGGATGTTCCCGGTTGAGACGCCGGAGATCGGGCTGAAGATGCCGCCCAAGAGGGTGACGTCCAATGTCGGGCTGCTGCTTATCGTCACGTCGGCGGGGTCGAGCAGCAGCGTGCCGCTCGGGCCGAGGCTGGCCTTGAGATTTACCCGTCCGGTGAAGTCCAACACTGCCTTGCCGGAGACTTCGGCGTAACCGCCGGCGCCGGATTTCGCGCCGCCCGTGCCGAGGATCGTGCCGGCAAAGGACGTCTTTTCGTTCGACCAAACAACGGCGGTACCGCCATCACCGGCTTTGCGGGCGGAGACGTTGATGGTGGTCGCGGCGTCAGCCGTTACGGTGGAGGCGGCGGGGATCGGCGGCAGCGTGCCCCAGCGACCGACATACGCCTGATACAGCGGATCGGACGGATCGAAAGCACCGCCACGGAACGCGCCGCCGATGCGCACCAGCCCGCCGCCGGTGGCGCCCGAGGCGTCCACCTTCGCGCCGTGGAGGCGGATGTTCTTGCCGGCCAGATTGATATGGCCGCCCGCTCCGGCGCGTCCTCTGGCCGAGATCTTGCCCGCGACCGAGAGCGTGCCGGTGCTCGTCACTGCGATCCGGCCGCCTGTGCGCCCGCTCGCCGCGATCCGGCCGGGGACGGCAATCTTCGCGCCGGCTATGGCAATCGACCCGCCGTTGCCGGTCTTTCCACCGTTCGCGGTGATCTTGCCCGGGACCATGATTTTCGCGCCGGCTATGGAAATCGAGCCGCCGTGGCCGCCCCTTCTGCCGTTCGCGGTCAAGCGGCCGCCGACATTGACGATGCCGCCGTCGCCGCCGCTGAGCACGATCTTGCCGCCGCGGGTGCCGACGCTGTTCGCCCGAATGGAGCCCGGAACGTTGACGGCGCTTTGCAGCACCTTCGACGCGGTCGCTGCGCTCAGGTAAACCGATCCGCCGTCGGCCCGGATCTTGCCGGAGTTGGAGACCAGCGGTTTGCCGCGTCGGTCGATGACGTTCTGCAACTGGTTGGATGGCACGGCGACCGACAGAAACCCGTCTCCGGACAGGTCGAGCGTGGCCACCTCACCGGCACCGAGCGCGACCTTGCCGAAGCGGGCGGTGATGACGCCGCTGTTGGCCACCCGTCCACCCAGGAACGCGGCGAAGCCTCCGTCCAACACATTGACCCGACCGGCGTTGATGACCGGCTTCGACGCACCGTTGCCCTGGAAATGATATTTGCCGGCGAGAAAGTCTTCGTTCGTGATCCCGAGCGTGGAGGCGACGAACGAGCCGGCGTTGATGACGCCGGACTTGGTGATCATGATCCCGTTCGGATTCACCAGCACCACGGTGCCCGGTGCGTTGATCGTGCCGGCGATCGACGACGGCGTCGAACCCGTGACGCGGTTCAGCGTCGCCGACGCCGCGCTCGGCTGGTTGAAATTGACGGTGTTGCCGCTGCCGACCGAAAACGTATTCCAGTTGATGATGGCTTGATTGGAGCTTTGATTGATATTGAGGGTGCCGTTGTGCGGCGTGCCGATCGACGCGCTGCCGGCGGCGACCGAGCCTCCCGTCGGGAGCTGCTGCGCCAAGGACGGCGGCGCGGCAATGACCAGCGAGAGCGAGACCGCAAGCACGCGGGTCGCCAGCGGCGCGCACCGCTCCGCGACGGCCTTGTGCATTAGGGTCGGAGGCATCCGCCGGTCGCCGGATCGATCACCAGGCTCCTAGAACTTTCCCGGTTCGATCCGGGCGACATCCGGATTGTTGCGATCGGCGATGTAATTGATGACCAGCTTGGGCGCGCCCTTCGGGTCGGGCGACGTCGTCTGCTTTCCTTCCTGGTTCAATTGATACTTGATGCCGTCCACGACGAGGCGCACCGCGCCCTTTTTCTCATCCTCGCCGGCGAACAGAACGACAGTATTCTCCCCGACCGGAACCCCCACGCGGGTCGTGTCCTTGCGCCACCTGAAGCCCTGGAAATAGCGTTCCAGCCGCGTGCCCGCTCCGATTATTGCGTTCGCGTCGGGAGGATCCTTTGGGTTGTTGTCGCCCCAGACCACGTTGACCTGAACGAGTCGCTTGCTCTTGTGGCCGAAAATATAGGTGATCGCCGCCGGTCCGGGGCCGGGATCGAGCGATTCGACATGCGCGATCAGCAGCGTCGTCCCTTCGGTGGGATTCGGAGTGGGCTTGATATCCGCTGATTTGATGCCGAAGGATTTTGTGATGGCGGCGCGAACTTCCGCTTCGGTCATCCCGAAGCGCGCCTCCCGAAAGCCGATCACTTCGTATTTGGGGAGCTCCTGTTCGGGAGGCTCCTGGGCTTGGGCAGGCAGGGAAAGAGCGACCAACACAACGCACGCAACGAATCGCCCCCGCGGGGGCCAAGCGCCGCAGCCCATCGTCGACTCCCTCAATCAAGCGGCGCTGACGGCGGCCGCTCCCGTCTGGATGTTATTTGTTGCCTTTATTGGTTAGCGAATGTGCTTATGGGTTCAATGGGGCGATTTTAAATTCCCGCAAGGGTTGTAGCACCTTCGTGGGTTCCAAGAGCCCAAGTCTGGCAGCCCCCGCGCCGGGCCTGTTTACCCACCGCGTCTCCTGGCGCGGGGGTGCGGCAAACTGCCACACTTGGGAGGCCGCGCTGTGCAACTCCAGGTTTGCAAAACGAACGGCTCTGGAGGGATTGCTCGCGCTGCCGGCGCGTCAGCCTCTCGGCAAAAAGCGGGAAGGACCTGCAGGGCTGGCCCCCGAGGTGAGGGTTGAGCCGGCCCGCGGGCGGCGCGCGGCGGCGCCGTGACCTCTTCATCCCGGCGGCGCGCGGTTGGCCCGGCCGATGCGGCGGGCCGGCAACCGGACTTCTTTGGCGCCATGGGGCTGTGGCCGTTTCATCACGCCCGCGCGAATTACGTCCCAGCCCGCGCCGGTCGTGCTTTCCGCGCTTCGAAGCGAACTATCATGTCCGATGATTCGGCGTGCGGTCCTGCCACTGCGGGTAGCGTGTCCAGTATGTGTTTTCAGTTGAGTTTTGTTCGTTTGTTTGCAAGTCGCAGTTTGCCGTTTCAGAGTGGCAGCCCTCGCGCGCGCGTTTCCTGCCGGGACCGGATATGCGAAGCAGCGTGCGAGCTTTCTGCGGAACGCTCTTGTCGGCCGCGCTCGTTGCGGGAGCGGATGGCGCCGCCTGGGCGCAAGACCTGCCCGCGTCGCGCGTCGCGCCGGCTCCCAGCCAGGTCGAGCCGCCGGCTCTGCCCGCGCTGCCCCAAGCTGCTCCCCAAGTTCCCGCGATCACGCCTCCGCAACCCCCGGCATTTCCGAAGGAGGCGGAAGCGCTGAGCTTCGTGCTCCTCGGCTTCGATATCGAAGGCGAGTTCGAGGAATTCGTCGCCGCCCGGCAAGCGCTGGCCGCGCCGCTGGTGGACCGGCGAGTGACGGTCGCCGAGATCTTCACCTTCGCCAATAAGCTGCAAGAGGCCTATGTCGGAGCCGGCTATCTTCTGGCCCGCATTTCGTGGTGCCGCAGGAGTTGGGTGAACGCGCGCGCGTCAAGATTCAGGTCATCGATGGATTCATCGAGCGAGTCGACGCCGCGGCCTTGCCTGCGGCAGTCAGAGCTCGCGTCGCTGCGGTGCTCGGGCCATTGCTCCGAATGGGTCACCTCCGTCAACGCGATCTCGAGCGGCGCCTGTTGCTGGCGGGTGATACGCCCGGGCTCGAGCTTCGCTCGACGTTTGCGGCGGGGGAAGAGATCGGCGGCAGCGTCCTCATCGTGACCGGAAAGTATCGCCCGGTCGGGGCAACTCTCTATAGCGACAACGCCATGCCGGTGACGTTCGGCACCACGCAAGGGGTCGCCCTGCTCGCGCTCAATAGCGTGCTCGGCGTGGGCGAACAGATAACCATATCCGCCACCGGATTTCCCAACCGCAATTTTGCCAACGAGTTCCCGGTACGCCGCTTTCTGACCGGCAGTGTCGTGGTTCCGCTCGGAATCGATGGATGGAAATTGCTGGTTGCAACGGCGGACGGGAGAACCACGCCTAACGTCGTTGCGGCGGCGGCAACGCAAGGCATATTCAGGCAGAGCAGCGTGGCGCTCGCCTACGACCTCGTGCGGAGCCGCGATGCTCTCGTGACCGTCAGCGGGCGGCTCGATCTCACCTATGAGCGCATCGACGCGTTGGTCGTCGATCCGCCGGTTTCTCTCAGCCTCGACAAGGTCAGGCCGATCAGAGCCACTGTCGAGGGAAATTTTCGGCTGCGGGACACCGACACCAACATCATCTTCGGGGCCACCGTGTCCCGCGGTCTCAATGCGTTGGGAGCGCGTACATTGGCTGATGCCACCCCGGAGCTGCCGTTGTCGCGACAGGGGGCGGACGCAGTTTTCACCAAGCTCAACCTGGGATTTGGAATCCTGCAGAATCTTCCGAAGGACTTCTTTTTCTCCGCCACCAGCTACGCCCAGAGCTCGTTCAATCGGCCCCTGCTCACCTCGGAGCAGTTCGACATCGTCGGTCCGAAGATGTTGTCCGGCTTCACTGCCGGCGCGCTGCCCGGCAATTCCGCCTGGGCGGTGCGCGGCGAGCTGGGTCATGTAATTCAGGTTCCGAACGGGTCGGGCGGGGTCAACATCACCAGATATGTGTTCGGAGCGACCGGCGAGCGTCTGTTCTATCAGCCGACGGCTGTCGAGTTCGGAAGCGTGCACGCCACGAATTTCGGCGCCGGACTGCGGTTCCAGTTCTCGCGCTGGGTCGATCTCATGCCCAACAGCTACGCCTTCGTGGAATCAAGCCGGCGACTAAGCACCAACCCGGCGCTGGAGGGATGGCGCGTGTTGGGGGGAATGCTCATGCAATACTGACGGCGCGTGCGCGGCGTCACCTTGTTTCGTCGATGCTCGAACGATGAGCTGGTGGTGGCTCGCAGTGACCAGGTGGGACAGCCGTTTTTAATCACCGGGCAGCAATGAAAGCTCCGATTCGCCCGGATCCGCTTTGCCCGGAGGAGAGGGATGCATAAGATCGCACGACATCTCACGCTGGCTTTCGCGCTGCTTCAATCCTGCACAACGGTGTCGGCGCAGAGTTGCGAATATGCGGGTCAAACCTACAGTCCGGGCGCCACGATTTGCGAGTGCCCGAGCCTCAGGATCGCGCGTGCCGCCGGCGCGGGGCGAGGTGAGATCACCAGCAGACGATTGGCTTGCAGCGAAGATGAGCAGTGGGTCGCGACCAACAGCTTGTGTTTGATTGCATATACTTGGCCGGAACGGGCCGAGCAGGCGTTCAAGAAATTCCACGCCACATATTGTCCGAATCTTCCTGTCGATCACGCCGACACCCGAGAAGTCACCAGCGAAGGTCCCGACAGGTTCTCCGGCGCAGCCGGAAGAGGCCGGGCGCTGATTGCCGTGCAGGCCATTTGCCGCCGGTTTGCCGACTTGTCCGGCCCGTGCAAAGCGATGATCCAGGGCTTGTCGGCGGCCGGCAATTGAAGAAAAGCATGGAGCGCCGTATCGGGAGAGCGCCGATCCGGAAGCATGAGTCCGAGGTTGGGCAAGGCCTGCCGCGCGCGGCAGCCTCGCGCCTGCGAGCAGAGGGCGGTGTTCGACGGTCGAGCCAGGCTCTTGACCGACGGCATCTCGACTGGATCACTAGTGTCCCGATTCCGAAGTTCGCATCGTTAAGCGGCACCCTCGTTTGCGAACTTCGGAATCGAGGGACACTAGCAACTTATTGATCTAGTGTGGCTTTGGTTCAGAAGTCCGCATTTCGGACTCGCCGCGAGAATGATGCGGACTTCTGAACCGCCACACTAGGCTCGCCGCGTGCTTCGCCGGCCCCCGCTCGCGACGTGGGACCGGATCGCGCGAAAGCGCACAACGAGGCGCGCCAATCGAGTTGGGATGGAAACCGCATGTCCCAGGTAACGGCGGACGAAGGCGAATACGACTACATCGTCGTCGGCGCGGGCTCGGCCGGCTGCGTGCTGGCCAATCGGCTCTCCGCCGATGCGGGCATGCGCGTGCTGCTGCTCGAAGCCGGCGGCACGGATAACTGGATCTGGTTCCACATCCCGGTCGGCTATCTCTTCGCCATCGGCAATCCGCGCTCGGACTGGATGTTCAGGACCGAGCCGGAGGAAGGCCTCAACGGCCGCAGCCTCAACTACCCGCGCGGCAAGGTGATCGGCGGCTCCTCCGCCATCAACGCCATGATCTACATGCGCGGTCAGGCGGCCGACTACGATCATTGGCGCCAGCTCGGGCTCACCGGCTGGGGCTGGGACGACGTGCTGCCGTTCTTCAAGCGCCACCAGGACCACGTGCTCGGGCCGAACGACGCGCACGCGGTCGGCGGCGAATTGCGGATCGAGGCGCCGCGGGTGCGCTGGGACATCCTCGATGCCTTCCGCGAGGCGGCGCGCGAGGCCGGCATCAAGCCGATTGCCGATTTCAACGCCGGCGACAACGAGGGCAGTTGCGTCTTTCACGTCAACCAGAAGCGCGGGCGGCGTTGGTCGGCGGCGCGCGGTTTTCTCAAGCCTGTGCTCAGGCGGCCCAATTTGCGGCTTGAAACCGGATGCCTGGCGGAAGCGATCGTGTTCGACGGCAAGCGCGCCGTGGGCGTGCGCTGGCGGCAGGGCGGGGTGGCGAGGTCGGCGCGGTGCCGAGGCGAGGTCGTGCTCGCCGCCGGATCGATCGGCTCGATCCAGCTGCTCAAGCTTTCCGGCGTCGGCCCGGCGGGGGAGCTCGGGCGCCTGGGCACCGCCGTTGTGCTCGACCGGCCCGGCGTCGGCGAGAACCTGCAGGATCATCTCCAGCTCCGGCTCATCTACAAAATCACCGGCGTCAAGACGCTCAACGAGGTCTATCGCTCGCGTCTGGGCCGCGTACGCATGGGGCTCGACTACGCGCTATTTCGGCGCGGCCCGCTCACCATGGCGCCCTCGCAGCTCGGGCTGTTCACGCGCTCCGACCCCACGCGCGAGCGCGCCAACATCCAGTTCCACGTGCAGCCGCTGTCGCTCGATAAATTCGGCGATCCGCTGCATCTCTTTCCCGCCTTCACCGCGAGCGTGTGCAATCTGCAGCCCACGAGCCGCGGCTTCGTGCGGCTGCGCTCCGCGGAGCCTTCCGACAAGCCGATGATCAAGCCGAATTACCTTGCGACCGACGAGGATCGTCGCGTCGCCGCCGACTCCATCCGTGTCGCCCGCAAGATCGTGGCCCGGCCCGCGCTCGCCAAATACGCGCCGGCCGAGTATCTTCCGGGCAGCGCCATCGGCAACGACGATGCCGCGTTGATCAAGGCGGCGGGCGACATCGGCACCACGATCTTCCATCCCGTCGGCACCGCCAAGATGGGGCGGACGACCGATCCGATGGCGGTGGTCGACGAGCGGCTGCGGGTGATCGGGCTCGAGGGGCTGCGCGTGGTCGATGCCTCGGTGATGCCGACGATCACGTCGGGCAACACCAATGCCCCGACGATGATGATTGCGGAGAAGGGGGCCGCGATGATCCGCGAGGATGCGCGCGCAGGGAGACGCGCGTGACGACTTGCGACGACGGTCCGACGCGGTCGTCGACTGCAGGACGAGGTGTTCAACGGACGGCGGCCGACCCCTGCGCGGTTCGCGAGGCTATGTCCTTGCGCTCGGCGGCACCTCGCATGACCGCAGCGAGCAATTCATAGATCTCACTCCAGGCCGACGCCACGTCCGGCGTCCATGCGCGACCCATCCGCTGCTCCAGCGTCCACAGCAGCGCGGCGCCCACGGAATCGTAGTGCGCGTCGGTGACGCCATAACCGGCGTGACGGCGACCGAGCGCTTCCACCGTCGACAGCAGGACGTCGAGGTTGTCGAGGCCGCTGATGGCGAAGCCCAGGATCTGCACCAGCTTCTGGCGCTGCGCGGACATGTTGGTGGCGCGGAACAGCTGGTGCGTCGTGGGGTCGATCTCGAACAGCCGGCGATAGAACAGTTCGGCCGCCGCCTCGGCCGTGGGAACGACCTGTTTCCAGGTGTCGCGCACGAGTTGCTTCTGGTCACGGGTCATCGCGGTGCCTCTCGCGCTACGGACAGCAAGTCTCGTGCCAGTGCGCCGTTATCGTCGCATCAGTAGATAGTCGAAAGATCCTCGATCTGCTGAACTGGCAAATCGATGGCCCGCGTCATCAACTCCAGCGGGTCGACCGATACCGGGGCCGCGACCTTCCCAGCCGGCGTTCCCCGGCCGGCAATGAGAGGCATCGGCGCAGTCAGGCTCAAGGTGGTCACG
Source organism: uncultured Alphaproteobacteria bacterium (assembly GCA_963758945.1). GTDB lineage: Bacteria > Pseudomonadota > Alphaproteobacteria > Rhizobiales > Xanthobacteraceae > VAZQ01. Next base: position 38,526 of record CAVWXY010000013.1, read on the forward strand.
GCCGCGGTCGCGACGAGGATACGAAGGGCGTTGTGCATGGGAGCCTCCATTCGAGCTGCGGACGGGGATCGGCAGGCCGGCAGCTTGACGCAGATGCTTACCCCCGGCCGAGCTGGCAGGCTTGCAGCGGAACTGCAGCCGATCTTGAATCTGCTTGAGGAATTCCTGGAGATTCTCTGAGCCTAGTGTAGGGATGCGGCCGATGAGCCGCCGCCGTGCGGCCCCGCAGGCCGGCGCCTGGCGGCATCGGGCACGCCTGGCGGGCGTCCCAAGAGCACGAGTTCGGAGGCAGAGGCGATGTGGTTGGTCGAACGGGTCAAGGCGATCGTGCTGCGGCCGCAGGCGGAATGGAAGGTGATCGAGCAGGAGCCGGAGACGCTCTTCGATCTATTCATCAATTATGTCGCCATCCTCGCCGCCATTCCCGAGGTCGCCCGCTTCGTGGGCCAAAGCTTCATCGGCGGCTATACGCCGATCCTGCCGAGCCTGTTGCGCGCGGTCATCGTCTATCTCGTGACCTTCGTCATGGTCTATATCATCGCCGGAGTGATCGATCTGCTCGCGCCGAGATTCGGTGGCGAGAAGAATTTCGCGAACGCCGTCAAGCTGTCGGTCTATTCGCACACGCCGCTCTGGCTCGCGGGCATCTTCCTGCTCGTTCCGGGGCTGAACTTCCTTCTGATTCTCGGCGTCTACGGCGTCTATCTGCTGTGGACCGGGTTGCCGCTCCTGATGCGGGTTCCCAACGAGAAAGCCTTGCCCTGCGCGATCGTAGTCACCGCGTGCGCGCTTGTTCCGGCCGTCGTGCTGGCGATTGTCTAGTGCAGCCGGTGTCATTCGCGCCAGTTGCACCAACATCGATTTCACGCGCGTTGCACCTACATCGATTCCCGCACCCCGGCCGGAACCGAATGGCCCCGGCACTCCGGGGCCATTCGGTCCGTGTTTTCGCGCTGCGACGCGACCGCCGCGTCAATGGCACACGCGCCGCGTCTTGACGATCATCCGACCGCTCGGCGTCTCGATGCGCTCCCTCACCACACGACAGTCGGCCCTGCCGTAGGCGTAATAGTCGGGTCCGTAGTCGCGATAGCCGTATCGCGGCCCCACGCCGAAACCGAATGGACCGACCTGCACGCCGGCCCCTCCGGGATCGGCGCCCAGGTAAACCTGCGCCGAAGCGGGAACCGCCGCAGCGAGCGCAACGACCGCTGCCGCGGCAAATACCAGTTTCCTCATGGCATCCTCCTCTGTTCCTGTCACTCGACAACGCATCCGGGACGGGCATGTTGCGGGCCTGAGAAAAATATTTAGGCTGCTGGAACAACGGCATTTTCTTGTGCCGCACGCCAATGGCGACCGCCGCTCGGATGCCAGTCTCGACCGGCCACCGGCGCCGCGGTCGGAACATCGAGCTGCGGGAGAGCGGGACGGACACGCACGGCAGCGGTCAAAGGGTGACATGACGGAGGCGACATGGGCGATGGTGATCTCCTTCTCGTCACCGGCGCGAGCGGCTTTGTCGGCGCGGCAATCGCGAATGCAGCTCGCGCGGCAGGCAATCGCGTTCGTGTGCTGGTCCGGCGCTCGAGCCCGCGCATCAATATTCACGCGGGCGACGAGGTGATCGTCGGCGATATCCGCGATCGCGCGTCGCTGCTGCCGGCCTTACGGGGTGTCCGTTATCTCGCCCATGCCGCCGCCGACTATCGGCTCTGGGCGCCGGTCCCCGAGGAGATCATCCGAACCAACGTGGAAGGGACCAAGTGCGTGATGGAGGAAGCGCTGCGCGCCGGGGTGGAGCGCATCGTCCATACCAGCAGCGTTGCGACGCTCGAACTGCGCGATGGCTCGCCTTCCGACGAGACCCATCCGCTCGCCGCCAGCGAGGCCATCGGTGCCTACAAGAAAAGCAAGGTGCTGGCCGAGCGCGTCGTCGAAGACATGGTGAAGGACCAGGGGCTCCCCGCGGTCATCGTCAATCCTTCGACGCCCATCGGCCCCGGCGACGTGAAGCCGACCCCCACCGGGCGCATCATCGTCGAGTGCGCGAGCGGCCGCATGCCGGGATTCGTGGATACCGGTCTCAATCTCGTGCATGTCGACGATGTGGCGGTCGGCCATCTTGCGGCCCTGCGGCGCGGGCGCATCGGCGAGCGCTACATTCTGGGCGGCGAGAACGTGCAGTCTCGGAACCATGCTCGCCGACGTCGCCGACATAGTCGGCCGTCGCAAGCCCAAGCTGCGGTTTCCCATCCCTGCGCTCTACCCCGTTGCGCTCGGCGCCGAAGCGTGGGCGCGCCTGACCGGGCGGGCGCCGTTTGCGACCATGGACGGTCTGCGCATGGCGCGTCACTACATGTTCTTCAACGACGCCAAGGCCAGGCGTGAGCTCGGCTACACCTCGCGGCCCTATCGGGAGGCGATCGCCGATGCGATCGCCTGGTTCAGGCAAGCCGGTTACATCCGTTAGACCAGAGCAAATCGAATGCGGAGATATGCATCATGATCGCGGCGGTCAGAAATCCGAATAGCCGCCGAGCAGAACGCCGGGACGGCGCGCCGCCGCGATCGCGGATGGTGCGGTAAGGGCCGCGAGCTCGTCGGCGTAGCGGTAATCGGGCGCATGTCCGTCGAAAGCGTCGCTCGTCGCCGGATGCGTGTAGATTTCCGTGCAACCTTCCGGCAGGTGACCCAGCAGGCCGGTCAAGCGTGATGGCGTCATGGCGCCGGACCAGGCGAGGCCGAACACGGCATCGGGAACCTGCAGGCCGGCGTGGCGGGCTCGGCGGCCGAGCCGCGCCACCCATGGCGCGGTCATAGGCCCGGCCATCGTCGCGCCCGCGGTTCCACTTCGGCCAGGACCGCGGCGGGCTCGACCGGCACGCGCAACGCGCGCAGGCCATAACGCCGGCCGATCGCCATCGTCTGATCTGCGACCGTCGGATGAAGATGAAAGTGCTTGTGGGCGTTGACGTGGTCGAGCGCCAGGCCGGTGGCGCGATAGGCTTCGAACTGCGCCTCGATTTCCGCCGCCACCTGCCGGCGGACCGACGCCCGCACGAATATGTCGAAGCCGAGACGGCCATGTCGCTGCGAAAGTGCCCGCTCGCATCGACGAGGTCGGGCAGGCGTTCGGGCGGCAGGACCGGCCGGCCTTCGACGAGGACGAGATGCAGGCCGACGCGCAATCGCGGCATCCGACGCGCGCGCGCGATTGCGTCTTCCGCCGCCGGGCCCGCGACCATCAGGCTTGCAGCCGTGAGGATGCCGCGCTCGTGCGCTGCCTCGACGGCTTCGTTGACTTCGCGCGCAAGCCCGAAATCGTCGGCGGTGACGACAAGCGCGTTTCAGAGCGCAGGCTCCCGGCGCTCGCGCAGGAAACGGAAGAACTCGATCCCCTCGCGCAGGCGCCGCTTCAATATCTCCGGGCTTCGCACCATTTCGCCGGCGATCGCAGCGATCTTCGGCGCGCGGAAATAGAAGCGCTTGTAGAACGCGTCGACGGACTGGAAGATCTCGGTGTGGCTCAGATGCGGGTAGCTCAAGGCGGCGAGCTGGATGCCGCGGTCCGGTCAGCATGTCCGCACTCTCCTGCGCGAACCAATGGTTCTCCAGCGCCTGCCGATAGAGGAACGTGCCGGGATAGGGCGCCGCGAGCGAAACTTGGATGGTGTGCGGATTGATCTCGATGGCGAAACGGATGGTTTCCTCGATCGTCTCCCTGGTCTCGCCAGGGAGACCGAGGATGAACGTGCCGTGAGTGACGATGCCGAGCTCGCGGCAGTCCTTCGCGAACTGCCTGGCGACGTCGACGCGCATGCCCTTCTTGATGTTGTGGAGAATCTTCTGGTTGCCGGCTCTCGTAGCCGACGAGCAGCAGCCGCAGCCCGTTGTCCTTCAGGACCTTCAACGTCTCCCGCGGCACGTTGGCCTTGGCGTTGCACGACCAGATGATCCCGAGCTTGCCGATCTCGCGCGCGAGCGCCTCGACACGCGGCAGGTTGTCGGTCAGCGTGTCGTCGTCGAAGAAGAATTCCTTGACTTGTGGAAACGCCTTCTGCGCCCAGGCGAGCTCCTCGATCACATGGCCGACGCTGCGGGTGCGATAGCGGTGGCCGCCGATCGTCTGCGGCCAGAGGCAAAACGTGCAACGCGATTTGCAGCCACGGCCGGTGTAGAACGAAATATAGGGGTGGTTCAGATAGCCGATGAAATAATTCTCGATGATCAGGTCGCGCTTGTAGACGGGGGTGACGAAGGGCAGCTCGTCCATGTTCTCGAGGACGGCACGGTCCTCGTTGTGCACGATGTCTCCTTCGGCATTCCGCCAGGAGAGCCCGGCGATGCGGCCGAAATCGCGCCCTTCCGCCACCTCCTTGATGGTGAAATCGAACTCGTTGCGCGCGACGAAATCGATGGCGCTCGAAGCCTTGAGCGTCGCGTCCGGCTCGACCGCCACCTTGGCGCCGATCATGCCGATCTTCAAACCCGGGTTGAGCGCCTTGAGAGCCTCGGCCGTCTTGACATCGGAGGAGAAGGAGGGAGTGGACGTATGCAGCACCACGAGCTCGCGGTCTTGGCTTCGGGCGCGATGTCCTGGAATTTGAGCCGGTGCGGCGGCGCATCGATGAGCTTGGAGCCTTCAACGAGCGCGGCGGGCTGGGCGAGCCACGTCGGGTACCAGAAGGACTGGATCTCGCGGCGCGCTTGATAGCGCGCGCCGGCTCCGCCGTCGAAACCGTCGAACGACGGTGCTTGCAGGAAAAGCGTCCTCATCATGGTGCGTGTGATCCCCGATCAGCGACCCAGTTGCCGCCAGCGACCATGTGGTAGCGGCGGCCCTTCCAACTTACTTCCCGGCCGAGAAAGCTCACAACGAGCGAAGCAAACGACAATAGGTCACGCATGGGCAGAAGCCAATACGCCTGCGGCGGAAGGGCATAGGCCTGCTCTACCCGCCGCAACAGCGCCATCCGGCATGCGATCGACGCCACGGCGATGCCGATCGCCGGTATGACCGCGGCTGAAGCGGCGCCGAGGAGGACGGCGATCAGCGCCCATGGCAGTGGATGGGCGACGATCGAGCCGGCGTGGCCGACGGGATCGATGCCGCGGATCGTCCGCGCCCACCTCAATTCGTGCCGCCATAATTCGCGCAGCGATGTCTGCGTGCAGATATGGGCAATGGCAAAGGAAGGTATCGAGAGCGTTCCGCCGTGCGCGCGCACCGCTTCGCCGATCGCGTAATCGTCTGCGAGGTAATCGACGAAGGCGATGAGGCCGCCGAGCTGGTCGAGCCGCCTGCGCTGAAGCGCCACAGTCGAGCCGAAGCAGGGGCGCGCCCGTCCGAGCGCCAGGCCGACCACGACGCTCGGCAGAAACTGCCCGTTGATGGCGAGCGCGGCGAGGCGCGCCCAGACGCCGGTGAGGGGAGCGCCGTAGTAGAGGCAGGTCACCGCGTCCACGCCCGGTTCTTCCAGCGCCGCGATGACGCGGGAGAGATAATCGGGCTCGACCCGCATGTCGCTGTCGGCGACGACGATGACGTCGTGGCGGATGGCCCGCGCCATGTTGACCAGGTTGGAGACCTTGCGATTCAACCCGTGCACCTCGGTGTCGATCACGAGGTCGAGCTCGCGCGCCGAATCGGCATTCCGTAGGCGCTCGACAACTGCGACGGCCGCGTCGTTCGGATCCTGCACCCCGAAGATCAGTTGAACGCGGCCCCGGTAGTCTTGGGCGCAGAACGACATGAGATTTTCGAACAGCCCCGGCTCATCGCCGTGGAGCGGTTTGAGGATGGTGACGTCGGGCGTGGCGGCGGGAACCGCATGCGCGCGATCCCGCGCAAAGCGGCCGACCAGGGCCCTGGCCGCGATCAAATAGCCGCAGCCGGCGACCGCGATCATCGATGCCGTGACCGAGGACCAGAACAGGGTCATTGCTCGCTCAGCGGTCCGGATTGATCGACTCTCGCAGCCGCCGGGCGCGCAGCGGATATTTCGGCATGAGGCGTCCCCACTCCAGCATCTGCCAGCCGACGAGGCCCGGCACCCCGATCGCCAGGTCGGCGGCCCGCTTCACGAGCGACAACGCGATCGCCTGTTCCGGTGGAATGCCGAACACGGCGCACAGCAATACCAGGCCGCCTTCCTGCGCGCCGAGCGCGCCGGGAATGGCAAAGGCCGCGCCGCGAATGGCATGGAGCAGGCTTTCGATGACCAGCGCCTCGGCGATGCCGATCGGACTGCCCATGAAGGCGAACACGATTAGGACTTCGGCGACGCCGACGATCCATCCCGTCATATGTACGGCGGCGCTGGCGGCAAGGTCGGATCGAGCTGCGTAAATCAAAGCCAAGTTTTCATAAATGGCATTGATCGAGCCGAGCACGCGCCACTGTCGCCCGCCCGCGAGACGCGCGATGGCGGAACGAAGAATGCGTTGCCCGCCGCGGCGCTGCGCGAGATAGAAGCCGGCGAGCAAGAGCGCCGCAACGGTCACGCCGAGGGCGGCGATGCGCGCCAGCGCCGCGTCCGCCCCGAGCGCCACGAGCACGACAAGACCGGCGACCGCGAACAGAAGCTGCGTCGCCGCCTGGACGAGGACATCCACGATGACACTGGCGGCCGCGAGCGCGCCCGGAACGGCGTAGAGGGTCAGCAGCCCCGCGCCGATGAGATCGCCGCCGACCTGCGCCATAGGCAACAGGGCATTGGCGGCCTCCCGAATGAGGCGCAGAAGGACGCAGGTCCGAAGCCGTGGCCGCGTCCCCGCCGGGAAAAGCAGCCACCATCCCACTCCCGCCACCGCAACCGCGACGGTGCGCACGATCACGACCAGCAGAATACCCCACCCGACGCCGGCAAACGCGTGGGCGACCGCCTCCAAGCCGGACCAAATCACAACAGCGCTAACGGCGGCGATCCCGGTCAACCAGGCAATAACACCGGCTTGAGCGACCATCTCCGCTGCGTTCCCCCCCACGCGTCTCCCGGTCCGACCGCCGGTTGGCGCGTCGTCCGGACAATAGGAGCACGGCACGACCCCGCCCTGCTAGTCCAAAGCGGTTTCCGTTCGTATTGACGCAGAACGGTGCCGCGCACTCCATTTCGACGGGGCGCTTTAGTGGTCCGATCTGGTCAGCGGCGCCCCTGTACGCCGGAAAAAGACTGCTACCAGGGCGTTTTGATGTCGAACGAGTGGGTTGCTCCAAATCCTACGGCGAACTGATCCGGCATACCGCCCCGCACCACGAGCGGCGAGCTCGCCGCGTCGCCGGTGAGCCGCTCGTACTCGAGGAAGGCATGGGTCGCCGATGAGTCAGCGAACAGGCATAGAACCCGTCTGAACATACGCGAGCGTCACTTGCTCAGTAGACTCTGAGTTCGATCCTGCAATCTCTTGATCAAGCCGTCGGCACCGCCCGAGGCGATGATCGACGCAAACTCGTCACGTCGCGTCGCGAGATCGCTGATGGTCCCGTTGAGATAGACATCGATAACCCGCCCGCCGCGGACCAAATAGTTTATGTTCACGGTCCGCCCCCCGGGCTGCAGCAGCCTGGTTTTGACGATTTCGCCGCTGCCACGCGCTACCGGACTTGTCTGCGGATCGACAACGAAGCTTTCCCCTGAATAATCGCTTATCTGGCTCGCATAGTCGGCGACGATGAATCGTGTAAAGGCCTCCTGAACTGCCGCCTGTTGAGCCGGCGAGAAGCTTTTCCAGGCGGGGCCGACCGCCAGCCGCGTCATGGTCGCGAGGTCGAAGGCGGCGGTAATGGCAGGCGCAAAGCGCTTGTCGCGCTCGCGCACAGTGAGCCGCCCAGCCTGCTGGATCGTGGGCATCAATTCCTGATAGTAGGTTTGGATATGTGCAGCAGCACTCGGTGCCTGCGCCTGCACTGCTGGCGATCCGGGCAGGACCATTGCCAATACCACTGCAATGCGGGTCGTCCCAAGGTTCGGGGCGAGCTTGAAATTCCTCATCGCAACGGTTCCGCTTGTCTGGACAGGCTTCGGATTTGGCCACACTTTTGGCGCAAGCGCATGATCCCTCGATCCCTCGCGGGACGGTAGCTTGACAGCTTTTTTCGGCCCCGATTGGGGCCGCGTCAAGGCGGCGAGTTACACACAACCGTTGGCGTTCATTTGCAGATCATGCTTGGACGCGCACTGTGTCTTGCTTACGGCCGCCAGAATGCATGACCGAATTGACGTTACTCTTCCGCTGCGGTCCATGAATAAGAGTGGCGACTCTGCGACGATAGCCGCAATTACACGGCTAGTCCGGCTGTCGAGTCGCTATGCGTGGCTGGTGGTCCTCGGCTTCCTCCTGGTCGCAGTCGCTTCCGCCAGCTATTTCACGCGGCATTTCGTCATCACCAGCGACACCAACAAGCTCATCTCGAGCTCGCTGCCGTGGCGCCAACAGGAGGTCATGCTCGACCTTGCGTTTCCGCATCGGGCCGATCAAATCGTCGCCGTAATCGAAGCAACGACGCCGGAGGCCGCCGATGGTGCCGCTGATGCGCTGGTGAACGAGCTTTCGCCTCGGTCGGACGTGATCCGCACGATCAGCCGTGTCGAAGGCGGCGAATTCTTCGAGCGGAATGGAATCCTTTTCCGCAGCCTGGATAAGGTGCGCCGCGACACTTCCGACCTGATCTCTGCACAGCCTTTCCTCGGAACGCTGGCAGCGGATCCGACGCTGCGCGGGGTCTTTCGCGCGCTGTCGCAGTCGCTCGAAGGTGTGCGCCTGGGGAAAGCCAAGCTGGACGATCTGAGTCCGGCGCTCGCTGCGATCGCTGATGCGCTGGAAGCCCTGGCGAACGGCAAGACCGCCGCTTTCTCTTGGCGCACGCTGATCACCGGGCGCGCGGCGGAGCCCTCGGAGCTTCGTAACTTTGTGAACATCCAGCCGGTTCTGCACTTCGGCGATCTGCAGCCCGGAGGCAAGGCAACGGCACTCATACGCGAAGCGGCGTCCAAGCTTGGGCTCACCCCCGACAAAGGCGTGAAGGTGCGCCTCACGGGACCAGTCGCCCTCTCGGATGAGGAATTCGCCTCCATCGCTGACGGCGCGGCCTTGAACAGCGCCGTGACGTTGCTTCTCGTCGGGTTCGTGCTGTGGCTCGCGCTGAAGAAGGCACGTATCATCTCGGCTGTTTTTGTGACCCTCATGGTTGGGCTGGTTCTCACAGCCGCTGTTGGGCTGTGGATGGTCGGAGCGTTCAACCCGATCTCGGTCGCCTTCGGTGTACTCTTCGTTGGTCTCGGCGTTGATTTCGGCATTCAGTTCAGCGTTCGCTATCGATCGGAGCGGCACGCGTGCAGCGATCTCGATCAGGGACTCCTGGCGACCGCCCGTGGCATGGCGGCACCGCTGTTGCTCGCCGCCGCGTCGATCGCGACCGCGTTCTACTCGTTTCTGCCGACCGCATATGTAGGTCTTTCCGAGCTGGGGCTGATCGCCGGAACCGGCATCATCATCGCGTTTGCGACCACGGTCACTTTGCTTCCCGCCTTGCTCACCGTGCTCAAGCCGTCGGGGGAGCCCAAGCCGATCGGCTATGCCGCGCTCGCGCCGTTAGACCGTTTTCTGGAAAAGCAGCGCAACTGGATCGTCGGCCTGACGCTGGGCGCCACAATTCTTGGCTTGCCGCTGCTCGCGGCTCTGCGCTTCGACTTCAATCCGCTCAATCTCCGGGCGCAGGACTCCGAATCGGTTTCGACATTGCTCGACTTGATGAATGATCCTGATACGAGCCCCAATACGATTGAAGTGCTCAAAAGCAACCTTGCCCAGGCCTTGCCCATCGCCGAAAAATTGCGCCAGCTGCCGGAGGTCAGCCGGGTGCTGACGCTGCAAAGTTTCGTTCCCGAAGATCAGGATGCCAAGCTCGCGCTCATCGAGGACGCAAACTTTTTTTTGCAGAACACCCTCAACCCTGACGAGATCGACCCCGAGCCGACGCCAGCCGAGACCATGGCAGGGATGGAAAGCTTGATCCCTGAGCTGTCTCACACCGCGGGTGACCTCGAAAGTCCGGCCGCCGTGCAGGCGCGCCGCCTCGCAAGGCTGCTCGCGGCATTGGCGAAAGCGCCGCCAGCCGCCCTGGAGGAAGCGCGGCACGCCCTGGTCACGCCGTTGGAGACAACGCTGCGCCAGGTGAGAGCTGTCCTGACCGCCGAACAGGTGAGCCTCGAGACGCTTCCGCCTGAGCTGAAGAAGGACTGGATATCCGCCGGCGGACGGGCCAGGATCGAGGCGGCGCCGAAGGGCGATGGCAACGACAACGCAACCTTGAGTCGCTTCGTCACGGCGGTCCGCAGTGTCGAACCCGATGCGAGTGGACAACCGGTCTTCATCATCGAGGCCGCTGCCACGATGGTCAAAGCATTTCTGCAGGCTGGCGTCTTGTCGGTGGTGGCGATTGCCCTGATCCTGTTCGTCGCGTTACGCCGCTGGATCGATGTTGCGTTGACGCTGGTGCCTCTCCTTGTTGCCGTCGTCGTTACGCTCGAGATCTGCGTGCTCATTGGTCTGCCGTTGAACTTTGCCAATATCATCGCACTGCCGCTTCTTCTCGGCGTCGGTGTCGCCTTCAAGATCTACTACATCATCGCGTGGCGCTCGGGCGGGACGAACTTCCTGCAATCGAGCCTGACGCGAGCCATCCTCTTCAGCGCCTGCACCACGGCCATCGCCTTCGGCAGCCTGTGGCTCTCGCATCACCCGGGCACATCGAGCATGGGCAAGCTGATGGCCCTGTCGCTGCTGACGACCCTGGCGGCCGCTGTCATCTTCCAGCCGGCTCTCATCGCGACGCAACGGACGCGCTCGATCCCTGAACGGCCATAATTTGTTGCAAAATTACCTCCTCGCAAAATTGAGGGGTGAAGCAAAAAAGTGACAGTCCTCGCAAGGTGCAACTGCTACCTGAGTCTTACACGTGCCAGCGGCCATGCCCGCCGTGGTTGCGTTCGTGAGAGCTATCGCGCATTGGTACGAAACCCCGAGTAGAGATGAAAAACATGCGTCGCGCTCGGGGTGGGCTGAAATGGGCGATCGCATGGGTGTTGCCGCTGCTGCTGGGTGCCTGCGCGGGGTTGCCCAGGGACGCATCGATGCCGATCAACGATCCCAACGAGGACATGAATCGGCATGTGATGGCGGCGAACCAGCAGGTACTGCGACCGGTCTCCGAAGTCGTAAAGGCGGCGATACCGGGCCCATGCACGACCGCTTGAATGATGTGAGCTCGAACCTGAAGGAGCCGCGCATCTTCGTGAACAATGTGCTGCAGGGTCGCTTCGAGGCGGGCGCGCATACCGGTGCCCGCTTCCTCTCAACTCGACCTTTGGTGTGGGCGGGCTCTTCGATATCGCAAGCCGCGAAGGCCTGGCGCAGGAGAGCGGCGATTTCGGCCAGACGTTGTTTGTTTGGGGGGTCCCCGAGGGCCCGTACGTGGTGCAACCCTATCTGGGCCCGTCGACGCTGCGCGATGCGGTCGGATCGACCGTGGATATGTTCAGCAATCCATTTGGCTGGTTCGTTGCACCGCCAGTGGCCTTGACAGTCGGGACTGCAGGTTTGGATGCAGTGGTCCGGTTGGGCCAATTGAAACAGGCCGAAGACGCATCCATCGATTTCTACAGCTTCATCCGGTCGAGCTATTATCAGATGCGGCGTGCGGAGCTGCGCGAAGCCGTTGGCCTGCCGAGCGTCGTCAACTCACCGGCCCTCGCTGAGCTTGAGGACCCCGCTCCCGACGCCAACAGTTCGGCTCTCGACGCCAGCCGTTCGGCGTCAGCCGTCCCGTGAAGACCCGAATTTGACGTCAATCGGCGCCAGCCTGAGCGCTGATGCTGGCGTCAAGGCAATGTCTTCAAATGCCGGATCGGCCGGCCCGGGGTGAGCGTCGCCGCTGCCGCGACGATGGCATTGGCGTCGATGCCGTAGTGCCGGTAGAGGTCCGGGATCGAGCCGGTCTGCCCGAAATGTTCCACGCCGAGCGCGCGCACGCGGTGGCCGTGAACGCCCCCGAGCCACGCGAGCGTGGCGGGATGGCCGTCGAGCACCGAGACGATCCCGCAATGGGGCGGAATCGTCGGCCAGCAGCTTCTCGATATGCGAGCGCGCGTGCACGAGGCCGCGCTCGCGCGCGCGTTGCGCCGCCGTCCAGCCGGCGTTGAGCCGGTCGGCCGAGGTCACGGCGAGGAGCCCGACGTCGCGACGGTCCTCCGCCATCAACCCGACCGCCTGGATCGCCTCGGGGGCGACCGCGCCGGTATAGGCGACGACCACCTGGCAGTTCGGTCCAGGCGGGCGTTGCCAATAGGCGCCGTCGACGATCGCCTGCCGCAGCTCCCCCGTCATCGCGCGCTTGATCTGCTCGATCGGGCGCGTCGAAAGGCGCAAGATAGACCGAGCCGCCGGTCTCGTCGCGCAGCCAGTTGCGCTCGGAGGCTTCTCCCTCGCCGTCGCGCTGGATGTAATCGAATGCGAAAGGCGAGGATCGTCGCGAGCTCGTCGACGAAGGCCGGCTCGAAGGCGGCAAGCCCGTCCTGCGCCAATCCGATGAGCGGCGTCGCGATCGACTGGTGCGCGCCGCCTTCGGGCGCGAGCGTGATGCCGGAGGGCGTCGCCACCAGGATGAAGCGTGCGTCCTGGTAGCAGGCATAGTTGAGCGCATCGAGCCCGCGCTGAATGAACGGATCATACAGCGTGCCGATCGGGATCAGCCGCTCACCGCTGATCGCATGCGAGAGCCCGAGCGCGGACAACAGGATGAACAAATTCATCTCGGCGATGCCGAGCTCGATATGCTGGCCCTTGGGCGAGAAGTCCCAGTTGAACGTGGAGGGAATGCGCTCGCTCTTGAAGGTGTCGGCCAGGCTCTCGCGCGCGAACAAGCCGCGGCGGTTGACCCAGGCGCCGAGGTTGGTCGAGACGGTGACGTCGGGCGAGGTGGTGACGACGCGATCGGCGATCTCGCTCTTGCCGCGGCCGAGCTCGTTGAGCAGCGCCCCGAAGCCCGCTTGCGTCGACATCACCGGCTGGATCGTCAGCGGCAATTGCGCCGGCACCGCGATGCGCGGCGCGCTTGGTGGCGGCGGCGCCCTCGCGGCAAACGGCACGTGGTCGAGAAATTGCTGCAGCTCGGCCGGCGCGATGCTCAGCCCCTCGAACCTGTCCCACTCGTGCCCCGGCCGGATATTCATCGCGGCGCGCAGGCTTTCGGTTTGCGCCGGCGTCATCAGTCCGGCGTGGTTGTCCTTGTGGCCGGCGAATGGCAGCCCGAAGCCCTTGATGGTGTAGCAGATGAAGCAGATCGGCCGGTCGTGATCGACCTTGCCGAAGGCGTCGAGCAGCGAGGGCAGGTCATGGCCGGCGAGATTGGTCATCAGCCGCGCCAGCTCGTCGTCGGTGCGCGCTTCGATCAGTCGCGTGACCGGGCCTTGATCGCCGATTTCCTCGAGCAGCCGCCTGCGCCAGGCGGCGCCGCCCTGGAACACCAGCGCGGAGTAGAGCTGGTTCGGACAATTGTCGATCCACTGCGCGCAGGCGTTCGCCGCCCGGCTCGCGGAATGCCTGCTGCAGCAAGGAGCCGTATTTGAGGATGACCACGTCCCAGCCGAAGGCCTTGAACAGCGCCTCGTAACGCTCCCACAGGCCCTCGCGGATGACCGCGTCGAGGCTCTGGCGGTTGTAGTCGATGATCCACCAGCAATTGCGCAGGCCCTGCTTCCAGCCTTCGAGGATCGCCTCGAAGATGTTGCCTTCGTCGAGCTCGGCGTCGCCGACCAGCGCGATCATCCGCCCTTCCGGCCGCTCCAGACCCCAGCCGTGGGCGCGCACATAGTCCTGCACCAGCGAGGAGAACAACGTCTGCGCCACGCCCAGGCCGACCGAGCCGGTGGAGAAGTCGACGTCGTCGGTGTCCTTGGTGCGCGAGGGATAGCTCTGCGCGCCCCTTGTAGCCGCGGAAGTCCTCGAGCTTCTGCCGGCTCTGGCGGCCGAGCAGATATTGGATGGCGTGATAGATCGGGCTTGCATGCGGCTTCACCGCCACCCGATCCTGCGGGCGCAGCACGCGGAAATAGAGCGCGGTCATGATGGTGGCGAGCGAGGCCGATGAGGCCTGGTGCCCGCCGACCTTCAGGCCGTCGACGTTCTCGCGCAGGTGGTTGGCGTGATGGATGGTCCAGCTCGCGAGCCACAGGACCTTCTTTTCGAGCTCGGCGCAGGATGCGCAGCTCGTCGGCGCGCGGATGGCGGTGCGTCTGTGGTCATCAGCGCAAACTCGCCGCGCGTCCTCGCGCGAAAATCAGGACTTACAGCGCGCAGCTGGCCAAAGCCAGCTGCGCGGCATGCGGCTCCGCGCGGCGGGTTTCGCCGGCGACGACAGCCTCGCATCGCTCGCGCCGGCGAGCGTCACGGGGCCAGCAGCACTTGGCGGCAGGCGGCGGGCAGGTCGGCCATCCGCGAGCCCGGGCCGCGGCTTCGGCGGCACGGGCGACGGCCTGGGATGCAGGACCGCGTCGGTGAACCAATAGTCGAGCTCCTGGCCGCCGCAGCCCTCATCCGCGGGCTCGCGGGCTGCTGGGGCTTGCAATCGGGACTGCCGGACGGGCAGTTCAGGCGGACATGGAAGTGAAAGTCGTGTCCCCACCACGGCTGCACCTTATAGAGCCAATGGCGGTCGCTGCCGGCATCGCGGCACAAGCGCCTTCTTGATCGCCGCGTTCACGAAGATGCGGGCGACCTGCGGGTCCTTGGCCGCGGCCCTGATCAGGTTCACGTGCGCCGTGCGTCCACACCTGCGGGTCGACGTCCAGGCGGTCCTCCCTGACGATCATGGTCGCCGACATTTCTTCCCGCTCCTCCCGCGTCAGCTCGCGGTCGGGCATGGGCGTGAGCCAGATATCGGCGTCGAGGCCGACCTGATGGCTGGCATGGCCGGTGAACATCGGGCCGCCGCGCGGCTGCGACATGTCGCCGACCAGGAGGCCGTGCCAGCCGGTCTTGGGCGCCTGCGCCGCCAGCCGTTCGAGGAATTGCACCAGCTTGGGATGGCCCCAGTTGCGATTGCGCGAGAGCCGCATCACCTGCCAGGTCGCGCCGTTGATGGGCAGCGCCACGGCGCCGGCGAGGCAGCCCTTGGAGTAGAAGCCGATCGTGCGCGCTTGCATATGGGCGGGTTCGGTCTTGCGGCCGAACAGTTCCTTGGCGGGCGTGGCGGGATCGTCGGGATGCGTGAGCGGCGGCAACGGCTCCGGATTGACGCTGCCTTTGTCCTGCGCGCTCGCCGCGCAAGGCGCAAACAATACTGTTGCGAACAGCCAAGCAGCCGTGCGCCGCCCCGGATTGCGCCACGCTGCGCCCCACGGCGCCGTTTTCGTCGTCGTCATGTTTGCGGCATCCAATCGAGAGTTTTGCCGCCCCCCGTCGCGGCTCGGGCCGGTCACCCCGGGTGCGAGCCCCTGCACCCGCAGGCGGGTAAACCCCGGGATTCGTGCCGTCAAGCGGGGATACACCTAGTGCCCTGAACCCGAAGTTCGCGCAAAATCGTGCGGCCAGTGCGATCGCGAACATCCGGTTCAAAAGGGACCCTAAAATCGCGGAGTTGCTAGTCCGTTGCTTTCGAAGTTCGTATCTGAGCGTGCTGCGAACCCTCCCCGACATGATCTTTTCTCGTCGCGAGTGCTCTGCCTTCGCCCTCGCGGCCGCCCTGAGAGCCACGGCTATCAGCGCGACATTTTCGCCGACGCCGAAAGGAGGCGCTGCGCCGTGCCGAAATTTGGATGCGCTCCAGCGGCGAGACGCAGACTTGAACGGCGTGCCCGGACCCGCTCAGCGTGCGGCGCGCCGCTTGCGGGTGGCGGCGGCCTTCTTGGCCGAGCGCGAACGCGCCGCCGCCGGGCGCTTCGCCGCGGCGCGACCGCCAAGGCGTCCTCCCTTGCGCGAGGACGCATGGCTCACTTTCTTGCCGCGTCCGGAGCCGCTTTTCTTGCCGCCGCCGGTCTCTTTGTTGACGGTGGCCCAGGCGCGCCGCTCGGCTTCCTCGTGTGAGACGCCGCGCCGTTCGTAGCCTTCCTCGATGTGCTCGGCTTGGCGTTTCTGCTTATTGGTGTAGCCCGCCTTTTCGCCGCGGGGCACCGCACTTCTCCTCTATGCCGTTCCATCAACTCGCGGTGAATCAATTCCCGTTCGGATTTCCAGTTCCGCCAGCCGAGTGGAACCGCGCGGGCTTACGGCCGTTGCCATACGACAAAGCCTCAAAGACGGGAGACAGCGTGATGGCTACCACGACCCAAGGCAAGACACTCGACCAGCGCGAGACCGCAAGCCTCATCGGCAGCGACAAGGTGGAAGGCACGCCGGTCTACCGCTCGAATGGCGACCGCGTCGGCCAGATCGAGCGGATCATGATCGACAAGCTTAGCGGCAAGGTCGCTTATGCGGTGATGAGTTTCGGCGGCTTTCTGGGAATCGGCGAAGACTATTACCCGCTGCCATGGTCGCTCTTGACGTACAATCCGCGGCTCGAGGGCTACGAGGTCAACGTCGGCGAGCAGCAGCTCAAGGGCGCGCCGAAATATTCCAAGTACGACAGCTGGGACTGGTCGGACCGGGCGCGCGACAAGCAGGTCTACGACTATTACGGCGCGAGCCCCTACTGGGGTTGAGACGGAATTCAAGCGAAATCGACTAGGAGGCCACCGAGAGCCCCCGGCCGTCGGCCGGGGGCTCTCGCGTCGCGCCGATCGTGATGCCGCCCAGACTTGTGCCGTGGATGGGTTGGGTGAAGCCGTGCAGTTGCTTTACACTGGCTCATTCGAAGCCGACTCTGCATGTTCAAGGGAGGCTGGCGCATGAACTGCCTGAGGCACTGCGCTTCGGAGCGCGCGGGCGTGCTCGCAAGCCGACGTTCCTTCATCGCCGGATTCGCCTGTACCGCGGTCCTGCCGGCGGCTGCGCACGCGCAGGCGGGCGCTCCGGCGTCCGGCGAGGACGTGCGGTTCATGCGCATGGCGCTCGAAGAAGCGCGCCGGGGCGACTTTCCGTTCGGTGCGGTGATCGTGCGGGACGGCGCGGTGATTGCGCGCGGCCGCAATCTCGGCCGTACCGAGCACGATCCCACGGCCCACGGCGAAATGGTCGCGATCCGCCGTTGTCTTGCCGATCACGGCCTCGCCGCGTTGCGCGGCAGCACCCTCTACACCTCCGGGGAGCCGTGCGCGATGTGTACGGGCGCCATCATCTGGTGCCACCTCGGACGAATCGTTTTCGGCGCGTCCGTCGCCCAGCTCGCCACCAAGATCGACCAGATCATGATTTCGAGCGCCGAGCTCGCCGCCAAGGCGCCGTTCGCCCCGATTTCGATCACCGGCGGGGTGCTGGCGGACGAGGCGATGGCCCTGTTCACGAAGTAGCACGATCCCCGTTTTCCGGGCCGCGAGATATCAATCCAATCGCTGCAGTGGAGATGTCCATGATCGCCGTCCGTGCAGCGAAGACTGCGACTGTCGCGGCTGTCGCGCTGTTCGCCAGCCTCGTCACTTTCGGAAACCTCACCGACTACAACACCAATTTCGTTTTCGTCGAGCACGTCATGTCGATGGACACGATCTTCCCGTTTTCCACCATCAAATATCGGGAGATCACCAGCCCGGCGCTGCATCACGCGGCCTATGCCGCCATCATCGCGACGGAGGCTGCGACGGCGGTGCTGTGCTGGATCGGCGCGGCCGCGCTCGTGCGGCGGCTGCGTGCCGATGCGGGCGCGTTCAATCGGGCAAAGATGTTTGCCGTGCTCGGCCTCACGCTGGGCTTCCTGCTGTGGCAGGTCGGCTTCATGTCGATCGGGGGTGAATGGTTCGGGATGTGGCAGTCGCAGCAGTGGAACGGCGTGCCGAGCGCGTTCCGGTTCGTCATGACCATCATCGCCGTGCTGATCTTCGTGGTGATGCCGGACAACGAAATCGAGCGGGGAGGGGCGGTGTGACTCGGGCCGGTCGGAGGCCGCGCGTCAGACGTCGACCTTGAGCGCGGCAATGAAGGCTTCCTGGGGGATCTCCACCTTGCCGAACTGGCGCATGCGCTTCTTGCCTTCCTTCTGCTTCTCCAGAAGCTTGCGCTTGCGCGTCACGTCGCCGCCGTAGCACTTCGCGGTCACGTCCTTGCGGAAGGCGCGCACCGTCTCGCGCGCGATGATCTTGCCGCCGATCGCGGCCTGGATCGGCACCTGGAACATGTGCGGGGGGATGAGCTCCTTGAGCTTTTCCACCATGGCGCGACCACGGCTTTCCGCGCGCGTGCGATGCACCAGCATGGCCAGCGCGTCGACCGGATCCCCGTTGACCAGGATTTGCATCTTCACCAGATCGGCCGGCTTGAAGTCGGTGAGCTGATAGTCGAACGACGCGTAGCCCTTCGACACCGATTTCAACCGATCGTAGAAATCGAACACCACCTCGTTGAGCGGCAGGTCGTATTTCACCATCGCCCGATTGCCCACATAGGTGAGCTCGACCTGCACCCCGCGCCGGTCCTGGCAGAGCTTGAGCACGCTGCCGAGGTACTCGTCCGGAGTGAGGATGGTGGCGCGGATCCAGGGCTCGTTGATTTCCTCGATCCGCATCACGTCCGGCATGTCGACCGGATTGTGGATCTCGATCTCTTGCCCGTTGCGCAGTTTGATCTTGTAGATGACGGAGGGGGCGGTCGCGATCAGGTCGAGGTTGAACTCGCGCTCAAGGCGTTCCTGGATGATTTCGAGGTGGAGCAGCCCCAGGAAGCCGCAGCGAAAGCCGAAGCCGAGCGCGGCCGAGGTTTCCATCTCGTAGCTGAAGCTCGCGTCGTTGAGCCGCAGCTTTCCCATCGCCGCGCGCAGGTCCTCGAACTGCGCGGCATCGACCGGGAACAATCCGCAGAACACCACCGGGATGGCCGGGCGGAAGCCGGGCAGGGGCTCGCGCACCGGATGCCGGTCGTCGGTGATGGTGTCGCCGACGCGGGTATCGGCCACCTCCTTGATCGAAGCGGTGAGAAAGCCGATCTCGCCGGGACCGAGCTCCTCGACGTTCACCATCTTCGGGGTGAACACGCCGACGCGGTCGACCTCGTAGGCGGCGCCGGTACCCATCATGCGGATACGCTGGCCTTTCCTGAGCACCCCGTCGACGACGCGCAGCAGCACCACGACGCCGAGATAGCTGTCGTACCAGCTGTCGACGAGCAGCGCCTTGAGCGTGGCTTCGCGGTCGCCCGTGGGCGGCGGCAGGCGGGCGACGATGCCTTCCAGCACCTCGGGAACATTGAGGCCGGTCTTGGCCGAGATCAGGATCGCGTTCGAGGCGTCGAGCCCGATCACGTCCTCGATCTGCTGTTTCACCTTCTCCGGCTCGGCCGCCGGCAGGTCGACCTTGTTGAGGACGGGCACGACCTCGTGGTTGTTGTCGATGGCCTGATAGACGTTGGCGAGCGTCTGCGCCTCGACGCCCTGGGAGGCGTCCACCACCAGCAGCGACCCTTCGCAGGCGGCGAGCGAGCGATTGACCTCGTAGGCGAAATCGACGTGTCCGGGCGTGTCGATGAGGTTGAGGACATAGTCCTTGCCGTCGCGCGCGCGGTAATTGAGACGCACGGTTTGCGCCTTGATGGTGATGCCGCGCTCGCGCTCGATCTCCATGGAATCGAGCACCTGCTCCACCATTTCGCGCTCGGCCAGGCCGCCGGTGGACTGGATCAGCCGGTCGGCCAGCGTCGACTTGCCGTGGTCGATATGGGCGATGATGGCGAAGTTGCGGATGTTCTCGATGGCCGCATTCATGGCGCGCGCATTAGCACTGGCGTCGAAAAGCAGCAAGCACGCTCGGCCCGGCTTTTCGCCTCTGCCCGCGCGCCGGCAGACTGCGGTTCACTCCGCCGCCACTTGGTGCTCGGCGAGGAAGGGCTCGAGCGAGACCGGCTGGTCGGCGCGCGCCACGATGACGTGGCCGGGCGGCACCGGCTGCCAGTGTGCGCGCTCGCCGTCGAGCGGCTCCGACACCACGATCACGTTGCCGCCGGATTCGCGGAAGTAGAGGGTGTTGGCGGTGTCGTTGGCGGAGTAGCGAAACGCGTAGAGGTCGCGGCCGTTCGCGAGCGCGGATGTGAAGCGCAGCGGCTCCCGATATCCCTTGGCGCTGACCATGTCGGTAATGGTCGCGAGCACCCGCGCGGTCGCTCCTACCGGATCCCTGTCGCCGCCGGCGCCCAGAATGGCCAGGAACACCGCTTCCAAATCGGTCGTGCCGACGCGCGAACCGTAGACATCGTCGGGGATCAGCGCCTCGACCTTGCGGCGCAGGCGCGACCAGTTGCCGATCACGCCGTTGTGCATGAACAGCCAGCGGCCGCAGGCGAAGGGGTGGCAGTTCGGCCGCGTGATCGGCGTTCCGGTCGAGGCGCGCACATGCGCGAAATAGAGATGCGAGTGGAGGTGACGGCACAGATAGCGCAGATTTTCGTCCGACCAGGCCGGCCGCACCTCGCGATAAAGCCCGGGCTCGGCGTGCTCGCCGTACCAGCCCATGCCGAAGCCGTCGCCGTTGGTAGCCGCGGTCGATTCCAGCGCCCGCTGGCTCTGCACCACCAGCGAGTGGGCAGGGGCGGTCACGTACTGTTCGAGCGGGATCGTCTCGCCGCGATAGGCAATCCAGCGGCACATGGGGCTTCTCCGAAGGCCGGGCGCATAACATTCCCGGCAGATGCGGCAAAGCAATGGCGGCCGGTGTCGTGCCCCTGATATGGACCTCCCCGACACGCCATGCCATAGCCTGCCGGCCGAATGGGGGGCAAGCCGGGCCAGGGGTGCTTTCAATGTCGGCCATGACGGATAGCGGGCGCCGCGGCCTCGTGCTGATCCAGCGGTTGCTCGCTGCGCTCACCGACCCGGCGCGGCGCGAGCGCACGGTGGTCGCCGTGCTCCTCGGCTATGTGGCGCTGTGGACGCTTTACGGCACGCTGGCCAAGGCCGGTCAGGACATCCACGCCGACATGTCCGAGCAGTTCGCCCTCGGGCATCAGTTGGCGCTGGGCTACCCCAAACACCCGCCGCTGGCGATGCTGGTCGTGCGGGCCTGGTTCGCCGTCTTCCCGGCGGCGGATTGGGCCTATTACCTGCTGGCGATGGCGAATGCCGGCCTCGCGCTGTGGATCGTCTGGCGGCTCTCGGCCCGCTTCCTCGACGGCGACAAACGTGTGGTTGGGCTAGCCCTCCTCACCCTGGTGCCATTCTTCAACTTCCATGCGCTCAAGTTCAACGTCAACACGGTGCTGCTGCCGCTGTGGGCGGCGACGACGCTGTGGTTCCTGCGGTCGTTCGAGACCCGGCGCGTGTTCGACGCGGTGCTCGCCGGGCTTGGCGCCGCGGCGGCGATGTACGGCAAGTATTGGTCGGTAGTCCTGCTGCTCGGGCTCGGCCTTGCTGCGCTCGCCGATTCCCGGCGCGCGGCTTATTTCCGCTCGCCCGCGCCCTGGGTGACGATCGCGGTCGGCGCGCTGGCGCTCGCCCCGCACGCGGCCTGGTTGATCGGGAATGATTTTGCGCCGTTCTCCTATGCGGTCGTGACACACGGCGCGGCATCGCTTGCGACCACCATGGTTGCCGTGCTGGGCTATGTCGCCGGCAGCGTCGCTTATGTCGCAGTCCCGCTCGCGATCGTGTTCCTGGTGGCACGGCCGAACCGCGACGCGGTCAAGGACATGGCGTGGCCGAGGGCCCCCGAGCGCCGGCTCGCGGCGCTGGCATTCTGGGCGGTGCTGCTGGCGCCGGCCGTGATCGCGCCCGTTCTCGGAGTGCGCCTGGTGTCGCTCTGGTCGATGTCGGCCTGGACGCTGCTGCCGGTCATGCTGCTTTCCTCGCCGCGCGTGTCGATTTCCCACCGCGACGCCGCCGGCATCGTCACGCTCGCGGCCGTTTTTCCCGTCGTCATGGTCGCGCTCGGCCCGGCGATCGCGTTCGCGCTGCATCGCGCCGGTCCTCAGCCCGGCTCCACCCATTCGTCGGTGCTGGCGGCGCCGGTCGAGCGGCTGTGGCGCGAGACCACGGCGGAGCCGTTACGCCTGTTCAGCGGCTTCGACGAATTCACCGATGGCGTCGCGTTCTACCTGCCCAGCCATCCGCTGGCGGTCCATGTGCTCGACGCCGCCGCCTCGCAAGCGGTGGAGGCGCGCATCGGTCGCGACGGCATTGCGCTCCTCTGCCCGGCGCGGTCCGCGGATCGGCCCAGGACCGGTGCGTGCGTCAATGCGGCGATCGCGCGGGCGCGCTGCTCGATGCCCGGCGCGCAGGTAGAGGTCGAGGTGGCGCGCCGTTATCTCGGCATCGGGGGCACACCCGCGCGCTATCTCATCGTCACCATTCCGCCGATGCAGGTGGACAAGCTGCCCTATCTGGGGGATTTGGTCGCGGGCTACGCCGCCCGGCGCTTCAGGGCGGCGGAGTGACGGCCGCTGTGAGCAGAGTGACCACGTTTTGGACGAGTGGCCGCCCATGCGCCACGGAGCGCTCGAATTCGGCGCAGGAGCGATCGAACCGCTCTAGCTCGTCGCGTTTTTGCCGCTCGTCGAGAAAGGAGTAGATCAACGCATTGCGGGCGATCGTCTTCAACTTCCGATAGCTCAGTCCGTAGTCGCGCGCGGCGCGGAGATATTCATTGGTGAGATTGATGCGGGAGACGCCGGCATCGTCGGTCGAGAGCACCACCGGCACTCCGGCGGCGAGATAGGTCGGCAGCGGGTGATCCTTGCCGCGCACCCCGAGGATGATGTCGTTGCTCGAGAGGTTGATCTCCACCACGACCGGCCGCGTGCGCATCTCGGCGAGCAGTCCCTCCATGTCGTGTTCGAATGCGAGGTCGACGCCGTGACCGATGCGGCGGGCGCGGCCGATCTCGACGGCTTGGCGGATGTGAAAGGTGAGATCCGGCGGGGGAACGTCGCCGAGCCAGAGCTCGCCCGCGTGCAGCGCGACCGGCACGTCGCCGGCGAGAAAGGCGAGGATCTGCATCTGCCGCGTGTAGTCGCGGCGCGCCACCAGGTTGTCTTCCGACTGCACGAGATTGAGGGCCACCACCTGCGGCTCCACGCGGATGAGCGCGGCTGCGATCGCGGTCTGAAGGAAGACCTCGTTGGGGGAGCTGTTGCGCGGGATCTGCGCGATGTAGCGAAAAGTGACCCGGCAGCCCGGCTGCGTGCGTTGCGCGTCGCAGGCCAATTCGCTTTCGATCTTGCCGATCGCGGCCGCCAGCTCACTTCGCTTTGCCGCCACGCAATCGTCGAGGCCATTCGCTTGCAGGGCCGCGAGCCTGCCGGCATCGTCTTTCTGCTC
This sequence comes from uncultured Alphaproteobacteria bacterium, assembly GCA_963758945.1. Lineage (GTDB taxonomy): Bacteria > Pseudomonadota > Alphaproteobacteria > Rhizobiales > Xanthobacteraceae > VAZQ01. Next base: position 61,915 of record CAVWXY010000013.1, read on the forward strand.
GGCCATCGCCGTGATGAACCGGTCGTGCTGGTCGGGGCAGTAAAACGACGTCATGAACTCGACGTATTGCACGTTCTCGCTGTCATAGTCCTTGAGCTGATCGATCGTCATGTCGACGAAGTTCGTGCCGGTCACCGCTCCGAACTTGCCGAACGCCGCGAAGAATTTGTCGTGGTCGCTCGGTACCGCGACCGTCGGCACGAACGCGCGCGTCGAGAACGCGTTGACCAGGCGGTCGTACAGGTTCTGGTCGTGCATGGCGTCGGCAACGGGCACGTCCCCCGGGGCGTCGCATTGCGGTTTCGACAGCAGAACGTGGGTTAGGTCCGCGCATAGGTTCTGCTCCGCCGCCCAGGCGATGAAGCGTTCGGCATAAACGGCGCCGGCCAGATGGGTATGCAGGTCGCCACCCTTGGGCATCCGGCGCAGGAACGCGCGCAGCTCCGTGCGGTCGCCGCGCGCCGCGTCGAAGGCGGCGGCGGTGGCGACGGTGTCGAAATCGCGGGCGAGGAAGGCGAGGCGAATGCCGACCACGACGGCCAGGAGGAGAAGGACGGCAATCAGGGCGCGACGTCGCAAAGCCAACCCCCGCATTGGCGCAAGGCTAGAACACGCGCGGCCCGGATGAAAAGCCGGCGCAGGAAAACGGCGCTGCTCCGGCGGCTTGGCCTTGTTCGGGCCGAGTGCGTCGATGCCGTTCCGGGCCTCAGTACCGGTAGTGATCCGGCTTGTACGGCCCCTCCGCCGGCACGCCGATATAGGTCGCCTGCCGATTCGACATTTTCGTGAGCTTGGCGCCGATCTTGGCGAGGTGGAGCCGCGCAACCTTCTCGTCGAGCCGCTTGGGCAGCGTGTAGACCTTCTTCTTCTCGTATTTGCCGGGATTGGTCCACAACTCGATTTGCGCCAGCGTCTGGTTGGTGAAAGAGGAGGACATCACGAAGCTCGGATGGCCCATGGCATTGCCGAGGTTCACCAGCCGCCCCTCGGAGAGCAGGATGATGCGCTTGCCGTCGGGAAACTCGATCTCGTCGACCTGCGGTTTGACGTTGTGCCACTTGAGGTTTCGCAGCGCCGCCACTTGGATCTCGCTGTCGAAATGGCCGATATTGGCGACGATCGCCCGATCCTTCATCTTGCGCATATGCTCGATGGTGATGACGTCGAGATTGCCGGTGGCGGTGACGAAGATGTCCGCGCGCGGCGCGGCGTCTTCCATGGTGGTGACCTCGTAACCCTCCATCGCCGCCTGCAGCGCGCAGATCGGATCGATTTCGGAGACGAGCACGCGGCAGCCGGCCTGGCGCAACGAAGCGGCCGAGCCTTTGCCGACATCGCCGAAGCCGGCGACCATGGCGACCTTGCCCGCCATCATCACGTCGGTGCCGCGACGGATGCCGTCGACCAACGATTCGCGGCAACCGTAGAGATTGTCGAATTTCGATTTGGTCACGCTGTCGTTGACGTTGATCGCGGGCCACAGCAGCGTGCCCTTCTTCTGCATCTCGTAGAGCCGGTGCACGCCGGTGGTGGTTTCCTCGGTCACGCCGCGGATGGCGTCGGCGTTCTTCTTGTACCAGCCGGGCTTGTCCCTGAGCCGCTGCTTGATGGCCGCAAACAGGACCTCTTCTTCCTCGTTGGTCGGCTTGCTGATCAGACCGGTTTCACCCTGTTCGGCGCGCAAGCCGAGATGGATCAGCAGCGTGGCATCGCCGCCATCGTCGAGGATCATGTTCGGCGTGCCGTTGTCGCCCCATTCGAAGATGCGGTGCTGGTAGTCCCAATAGTCCTCGAGCGTCTCGCCCTTGATCGCGAAGACCGGCGTGCCGCCTGCCGCCACCGCCGCGGCGGCGTGATCCTGGGTCGAATAGATGTTGCACGAGGCCCAGCGCACGTCGGCGCCGAGCGCCTTGAGGGTCTCGATCAGCACGGCGGTCTGGATGGTCATGTGCAACGAGCCGCAGATGCGCGCCCCGCGCAGCGGCTGCTCCGGGCCATATTCCTCGCGCGTCGCCATCAGGCCGGGCATTTCGGTCTCGGCGATGGCGATTTCCTTGCGCCCCCAGTCCGCCAGGCCGATGTCCTTGACAACGTAGTCTGCGGATTCGGTGGCGGCAGCGTTCTTGGCGGCTTTCGGTGCAGCGGTCATTGGCGGTCCTTGCATCGTTGGGAATGCGGCATGTCGGTTCGGCCGTGCCTATAGCAGGGCCGTCTCGGCCCCGCAATAAAGATATAAAGATTTCTTTATGTGACGCGAGGGCAAGACCTGCTCACATGTCGTGCCGAACCTGCCGGAACCGGCGCGCATTGATCCGGCGAGGCGAAAGGGAAGCCGGCCGGTCGGGAGTGTCCGATGCACGCCAAGACGCAACTCGATCTCCATGCCCTGCCGACGATCACCTCGCTGCGCGAGCTTGCCAAGGCCGAGAACGAATGCACGCGCTGCCCGCTCTACCGGAACACCACCCAGGCGGTGCCGGGCGAAGGACGCAAGGGCGCGCATCTCATGCTGCTCGGCGAGCAGCCGGGCGACAAGGAGGACCTCGCCGGCAAGCCGTTCGTCGGTCCCGCCGGTCATGTCCTCGATCGCGCGCTGGAGGAGGCGGGAATTCCCCGCGCGGAGGTTTTCGTCACCAATGCGGTGAAGCATTTCAAGCACGAGATGCGCGGGAAGCGGCGCCTGCACAAGCGCCCGAACGCCTATGAGATCGAGCGCTGCAAGGTCTGGCTCGATCTCGAGCGGGCCATCGTCAAGCCCGTGGCCGTCGTTGCGCTCGGCGCCACCGCCGCGCGCAGCCTGCTCGGTCGGCCGCTCACCATCACCAAGCTGCGCGGACGGATGCTGCAGCTTCCCGACGGGACCGCCGCCTTCGTCACCATCCATCCCTCGTTCCTGCTGCGCATCCGGGACGACGCGGACAAGAAGCGCGAATACGATAATTTCATCGCCGACCTGCGACGGGCCGCGCGCGTATTGGCGAAGGCGGTGGCGTGATGTCGCAACAGGAGGTTGGCGCAGGCGTCGCGGTGCGGCGCGAGGCCGCGGACGAGCGCCTGGTTTAGCTAGGCGCAGGAATCGGCGAACCGCCGCTATTCCTCCTCGGTGAAGCGCCCGCTCACCAGCGCCACGAGCGCGTCGACGACCTCGGCCGCCTGCGGCCCGGTCGCCTCGACCGTGATGGTGGTGCCGGGTCCGGCCGCCAGCATCATCAGGCCCATGATCGAGGTGCCGCCGACGGTCTCGTTGCCGCGCTTCACCTTCACGTCGGCGTCGAACTTCTCCACGGTCTGCACGAACTTGGCCGATGCGCGCGCATGCAGGCCCTTCTTGTTGCAGATTTCGAGCACGCGGATGATCGGCGCCGCGCCCGGGGTAGGATTGCCGAAGGAGGTGTCTTGCACGCCCGCCCGCCCGCTCATTTGCCCGAGAGAACGCGACTGGCGATGGTGATGTATTTGCGGCCGGAATCCTGGGCCGCCGCCACTGCCTCGGGGAGCGGACATTCGTCGCGCACCTTGGCGAGCTTGACCAGCATCGGGAGGTTGATGCCCGCGAGCACCTCGACCTTGGGCCGCCCCATCACCGAGATCGCGAGGTTGGAGGGGGTACCGCCGAACATGTCGGTGAGGATGGCCACCCCCTCGCCGGTGTCGACGCGCTTGACCGCCTCGATGATGTCCTTGCGGCGTTGCTCCACGTCGTCGTCGGGGCCGATCGTCACCGCTTCGATCTGCTTCTGCGGGCCGACCACGTGCTCCAGGGCCGAACGGAACTCGGCTGCGAGGCGCCCGTGCGTCACCAGTACGAGACCAATCATGAGGTTCCCTGCGGGCGCGTCCCCGTTGCACCGCACGAAAGGGGGCCCATCATGACCATCCGAAGCCCGCATGCAAGGGCCTTTCCGGCGATTGGAGGCTGATGTTGCATTGCGGTAAAGGGCGCCCTTTAGGGGCCTCGTCGGCCGGGATGCAGCTGACCCGAGTCGTACCGGCCGCGGCTTAATTTTGTGCCGGCGGGCTTGGCCGCAAGGATCATGACCGAGGTTTAATATCCGCCGCGGGCAGGCGCAGCGCGGCGAGCACGAGGGGAAGGGCGGCGACGCCGGGCGCGACCGCAAGTCGCGGGAGCGGGACCCCCGCGACGACGGTCTCCTCGGCCATCGGCGTGCGCTCCGCATCGCCCGCGGCCAGATCGACGACGAGGCCCACGACGGCCATGGGCTCGTGCTCGAGGCGGCGGATGCCGAGGCCCCGCACTTCGATCAAGCCCGCAAGCCGAGCCGCCGGCCGCACCAGCAAACGCCCGTGATGCGCTTCGAGGTGAACGCGGTCGTCGCCGACCAGGCGCGCAAACCGTAGCAAGCCTGTTTCGCCGGCGTGAATGAGCGCGAGCGCCAGCTGCGACTTGCCCGCCCCCGCCGGTCCGCGGATCAGCACGGCGCGGGCGCCGGCCAGCACGGCCGAAGCGTGCACGGTCGGAGTTTCGCCAGCCATCACATCGCCGGCAGCCGCACGATGAAGCGCGCTCCCAGCACCAGCGGCGTCCCGTCCGCCGCCGGCGCGGCGTGGTGGCGGTTTTCCGCCCAGACGCGGCCGCCATGCGCCTCGATGATTTGCTTGGAGATGGAGAGACCCAAGCCGGAATTCTGGCCGAAGGCCTGGTGCGGCCGGTGGGTATAGAAGCGCTCGAAAATCCTCTCCACCGTCTCTTCCGGCACGCCCGGCCCGTCGTCGTCCACGATGATGACGACCTCGGTCTTCAATCGGCGGCAGGTGACGCGCACCGTGGCGCCGGAAGGAGAGAACGAGCGGGCGTTGTCGATCAAATTGTCGATCACCTGCCCGAGGCGAGAATCGTTGCCGAGCACCGTGAACGCCGCAGGCCGGCCACCTTCGAAGCTCAACTCGACGCTCACGCCGTCGTCCTGGCGTTCGTTGGTGACGCTCACCACCGTGGTGAGAAGCTGCACCAGATTGACGGGATGCGCCTCGTGCCGCTGCATCTCGGCGTCGAGACGGCTGGCGTCCGAAATGTCGGAGATCAGGCGGTCGAGCCGCTTGACGTCGTGCTGGATGACCGCGAGGAGGCGGCCGCGGCTGTCTTCGGTCTTGGCGAGCGGCAGCGTCTCGACCGCCGAGCGCAGCGAGGTCAGCGGGTTCTTGAGCTCGTGCGCCACGTCGGCCGCGAAACGCTCGATCGCCTCGATCCGGCTGTAGAGCGCGTCGGTCATGTCGCGCAAGGAGCCGGAGAGATGCCCGATCTCGTCGCGCCGGTGGCTCAGATCGGGGATCTCCACGCGCGAGCGGATGCGCCGGCGCACCAAGCGGGCGCTCTCGGCCAGCCGCCGCACCGGGCCGGCGATGGTTCCGGCGAGCAGGAACGACAGCACCCACATGACGCCGGCGGAGATCAGGAACACCTTGAAGATGGCGAGCCGCTCGGCGCCGACCATGTTGTCGATATCGGCGCCCTGGGTCGACAACATGAGGGCGCCACGCACCGCGCGGAAGCGCTGCACCGGCACGGCGACCGAGACGATCACCTCGCCGTGGTCGTTGATGCGCACCATGCTGGACTTGAAGCCCTGCAACGCGTTGCCGACCTCGCCGTAGCCCTTGCCGTTCTGCGGCGCGAGCTCGCGATAGAGCGGCAGGGTCCCGCGGCTCAACCAGGTACGGATGGCGACATAGCCCCGCTCGAGAAAACCGGGTGTCTTGCTCGGCGGCGGCAGGTCGAAACGCAGGACGTCGTAGAGATTGCGGCTGTCGAGAAGGAGCACGCCGTCGCGGTCATAGATGCGGGCGCGGGTATTGGTCGGCGACACCAGGCGGCGCAACACCGGCGCCACCCGCTCCGGATTGATCGGGAATTCGAGCCCGGACAGCGCCTCCTCGGACGGCCCGTAGCTCTCGCCCGCCTGCAACTCGAGCAAGCGCTCGGGGTCGATGGTGATGGTGTCGGTTTCCACCGTTGCCGAGGCGGCGATGGCCCCCGCCATGATCTCCCCTTGCACCAGCAGGCTCTGGATGCGCGCGTCGATCAGGCCGGCGCGGAACTGGGACAGGGAGAGAATTCCGATCACCAGCGCGAGCAAGCCGGTGACGTTGAGAAAGACGATACGTCGGGTCAGGCTCGAAAAGGTGATGCGGACGAAGAGATGCCAGCCTTGGTTCAAAAGGTCGACGAACCGTCGTCGTCCTTTCGCGGGCGGCGGCTGGCTTTCGTCGAGTCCGTCCGGCTCGACGTCGGTCCTGAAACTCTCCGGCGTTCGATTGAGCACTTCGGTCTGCCGGTTTACACGCCCCCTGATCAAAGCCCTGCCGGCGCCAAGCGCCGCGGTCCAGGCCCGTCGATATTGTCGGGCAGCGCCGGGCCCCTCCCGGCGCTAGATTTCCTTGAAGCGATAACCGACGCCGTAGAGCGTTTCGATCATGTCGAAATCGTCGTCGGTCCCCTTGAACTTCTTACGCAGGCGCTTGATGTGGCTGTCGATGGTGCGGTCATCGACATAGACTTGGTCGTCATAGGCCGCGTCCATCAGCGCATTGCGGCTCTTGACCACGCCGGGCCGGCTCGCGAGCGCCTGCAGGATCAGAAACTCGGTCACGGTGAGCGTCACCGGCTCGTTCTTCCAGGTGCAGGTATGACGCTCCGGATCCATTCGCAGCAAGCCGCGCTCCAGCACCTTGGCCGCGTCGGTCTCCTTCGGCGCAGTGCCGTCCTTCGGTGCGGAGCGGCGTAAATCGCCTTCACGCGCTCCACCAGCAGGCGTTGCGAGAACGGTTTGCGGATGAAATCGTCGGCCCCCATCTTGAGGCCGAACAATTCATCGATCTCCTCGTCCTTCGAGGTCAGGAAGATCACCGGCATGTCGGACTTCTGCCGCAGCCGCCGCAAGGTCTCCATGCCGTCCATGCGCGGCATCTTGATATCGAGAATGGCCAGGTCGGGTGGCGAGGTCTTGAACCCGTCGAGCGCGGAAGCGCCGTCGGTATAGGTCATGATCCGGTAGCCTTCGGCCTCAAGCGCGATCGAGACCGAGGTCAGGATGTTGCGGTCGTCGTCGACGAGAGCGATGGTCGGCATGAGCCCCTGTCCCTGGCATTCGCCCCGGACTTTGAAGCCCGGAAAGCAAGGCCGAAATGTGGCATTTCCCTGACAAACATGTGATTCGTCAAAGGGTTTATTAGCATAGCTCGCATCGGCCTTCAGCGCCAAGGCCAAGTTGACGCGCGACCGGGGCGGCCTTTCGGCATTTCTCGCCCGCGGCTCGGCTTGCTAGATATGGCCATTCGGGCCGGAGGCGCCAATGAAAGCAAACGCCGATTTCGATCCCGCCATGGCGGCCAAGAAGCTCCTGCGCGAGGGTCGCTCGGCGGCGTTGGCCACCCTGATGCCCGGGTCCGGCGATCCCTATTGCTCGCTGGTGAACGTGGCGACGGCGGCCGACGGCGCCCTCCTTCTGCTGATCTCGCGCCTTGCCGTACACACCAGGAACATTCTTGCCGACCCGCGCGTCTCGGTCATGATCGACGAGCGCAAGCCGGGCGATCCCCTGCAAGGGGCCCGCATCATGTTGATGGGGACCGCTGCGGCCACCGACGATCCCGAGGCGCGCCGGCGGTATCTCGAGCGCCAGCCCGAGGCGGCAATGTTCGCGGGCTTCGCCGACTTCGGGTTTTACCGGGTGACGCTCAACGCCGCCCATCTCGTCGCCGGCTTCGGCCGCATCGTCGATCTCGCGCCGCAGCAGATTCTGACCGAGACCGCCGACGCCGCCGAGCTCGTTCGAGCGGAGCCGGAGGTTCTCGCGCATATGAACACCGATCATGCGGACGCGGTCCGACTCTATGCCACCAAGCTGCTCGGCGCTCCCGACGGCGAATGGCGCTGTGTCGGCTGCGACCCGGAGGGGCTCGAGCTGCAGCTCGATCGCACGGCGCTGCGATTGGCGTTTCCCCAGCGCGTGCGCGCCCCGGGAGTCCTGCGGCAGGTGCTCAAGCAAATGGCGGACCAGGCGCGGGCGGCGTGATCCGCGGACACTCACCGCCGGCAGGCTCCAACGCAAAGATAAAACGCACCATGCTCTTTCCCGCTGCGCCGCAGCATCGCGCCGCAGCACATGCCGCCGGCAGATTGACGCCTGCGCATCGCCTTGGCAGGGTGCCGATTATAGTCGCGGGGTCGGGGGGTCGGCGCTATCATTGGCCGGCCGTGCATATCGGGAGCAGGTCCGGCGCCGGCCGGATGCGTCGTGGAGGTTTTTGACGTGCGGGAAACGGGTTTCAGGAACAGCGCCTGCGGCGCCGATAAATTCGGCTTCCGGGACTTGGAGGCGGTGCATTGGAATCTCACCGCACCCGCGCTCTACGAGCATGCCGTTGTGGCGCGCGAGGCCTCGATCGTCGAAGGCGGGGCGCTGTGCGCGGAGACCGGCGTGCATACCGGCCGCTCGCCCAAGGACAAGCACACGGTGGTCGACGCGTTGACCGAGAGCACGGTCTGGTGGGACGGCAACCGCAAGATCACTCCGGCAAACTTCCAGTTGCTCTACGACGATTTCATCGCGCATGCGCGCGGCAAGACGCTGTTCGCGCAGGACCTCTACGGCGGCGCCGATGCCAAATATCGGATAAAAACGCGGGTCTTCACCGAGCTTGCCTGGCATTCGCTGTTCATTCGCCAGCTCCTGATTCGTCCGGTGGCGCCCGAGCTCGATGATTTCGTTCCCGAGCTGACCATCGTCGACCTGCCGTCGTTCAAGGCCGATCCCAAGCGCCACGGCGTGCGCGGCGACACCATCATCGCCATCGATTTCAGCAAGAAGATCATCCTGATCGGCAACTCCTCCTATGCCGGCGAGATGAAGAAGTCCGTCTTCACCACGTTGAATTTCTATCTGCCGGCGCAGGGCGTGATGCCGATGCATTGCTCGGCCAATGTCGGCAAGGATGGCGACGTCGCGCTGTTCTTCGGGCTCTCCGGGACCGGCAAGACCACGCTCTCGGCCGATCCGAACCGCATCCTGATCGGGGACGACGAGCACGGCTGGGGTCCGGACGGGGTGTTCAACTTCGAAGGCGGCTGTTACGCCAAATGCATCAAGCTCTCGGAGGAGGCCGAGCCCGAGATCTATGCCGCGACGAACCGCTTCGGAGCGGTGCTCGAAAACGTCGTGTTCGATCCGGACACGCGCATCCCGAATTTCGACGACAATTCCAAGACCGAGAACACCCGTTCGGCCTATCCGCTCGACTTCATGCCGCGCGCCTCGCGCACCGGCCGCGGCGGTCACCCGAAGAACATCATCTTTCTCACCGCCGACGCCTTCGGCGTGATGCCGCCCATCGCCAAGCTCACGCCCGCGCAGGCGATGTACCACTTCCTCTCCGGCTATACCGCCAAGGTCGCCGGCACGGAGAAGGGCCTGGTCGGGGTGCAGCCCGACTTCTCGACCTGCTTCGGCGCCCCGTTCCTGCCTCGGCCGCCGGCGGAGTACGGCAACCTGCTCCGCGACTACATTTCCCGGCACAATGTCGATTGCTGGCTGGTCAACTCGGGCTGGACCGGAGGCATCTACGGCGTCGGCCGCCGCATGCCGATCAAAGCCACCCGCGCCCTCGTCACCGGCGCGCTCGACGGCTCGCTCAAGGACGCGAGCTTCCGCACCGATCCCTATTTCGGCTTCGCGGTGCCGACCTCGGTCGCCGGCATCGAGCCGCACCTGCTCTATCCGATGAAGACCTGGAAGGACAAAGCGGCGTTCGACGAGACCGCGCGCAAGCTGGTGCGCATGTTCCAGGAAAACTTCGTCAAATACGAAAAGCACGTCGACGCCGATGTCCGCTCCGCCGCCCCCGAGGTGCGCATCGCGGCGGAATAGTCAACCTTCACGCGCAACGTGTCGGTCACCTTGGCCTCTCAAAATGTAATGCCAAATCTTTGCTCCAGGACGATCTTTCCGCCGTGAAGGACGCCGTAGATTGCTCCATAGCTTCCCTTAGGCCAGCCTGCTGGCGGGCGCTTCTGACCAGCGAATAACATGGTCTGCGCCTTGTTTCGGTCGAGCGGCTCCTCGGTCTTATCGACGATAAGTCGTCCATCCGGGGCCTTGACCGAAAGCCGCTGCACATCGCCCGCCTTCAACCCAATCGTTCGCACAAAGGCCACGAGCGCGGGGGCTTCGGTGGAATAGTGGCTGCCATCAGTTTCGCCAGATTCAATCTTCTCCATAGTAACCGGTCCATCGGCAAATCCCACATTGAGCACCGCTCGCGCTCGATAGGCCAGTGCGTTTCTGAAAGAGGGGCTCCACAGCGACACACCGCCGTCGCAGCTTCCCTCGGCCGCTCCATGCGCGAACGGGTCCACGACCTGGCCCTGGTGCCGCACCGTCAAATGCAGGTGCGGGAACTCAGTGCGCCCTGAGAGCCCAACCCGCCCGATCGCGTGGCCGGCCAAAACCCACTCGCCGGGCCTGACGCGCACGCTTCCCTTGGCCAAATGGCAATATTGAGTCTCCCATCCATCGCCATGCGATAAGACGACGCCATTGCCGCATGCGCGACGGCTAGCGGACGGATCAGCGGGCGCTGCCGGTGGCGCATCGGACATGCCGTCGCGTGTGCGCAATACCTGGCCCGCGGCCGCCGCCAATACCTCAATGCCGGCGCGCTGCATCGCGGTGGTGGGTAGACGGAAGTCCGTACCGTTGTGTCCATCATAGGTGAGAGTTCCGCACCGGTAGTCCCGTGCGCCGGACGAGGCATCGTGATCGACATATTGCTGGATCGCACACGAGCGCCCGACTTCGCATGCGAGTGGCATTACTAGTTGAGGCGCACCGGCGGACGCCGCAATGGTCAGGAAATGAAGCCAGAAAGCACCGGCGCTCACCAACGAACGGACCTTGAAGCGAAAGACCACGCCCTCCTTGGCCAGCCACCTAGCTGAGAAGGAATGGACAATGTCCGACGTGCGCCAGTTCATGCAGGGCATATTTTTGTCGCTCCCACGGCGCTTATGCCGCCACCCCCTGAACGTAAGGCTGTTGATCATTCCAGCGCGAAAGAGATCTGGCACGCTCGGGCCCGACAGTTTCGCTGGGAAATATACTGATGAAAATGAAAGAGCCCATCAACTTACCGTGCATCGCCCCGCGAACCAAAGCGCCCTCGCGGGAACCGGACCTTGCCTGGGCACCGCCAAGTGTCACGGAGCACAGTGCTACTGCCAGCGCTTCACGATTCGCGATGCCCAGGGGCATTCGTTACACCGGCATTCTCCTTACAAGTTCGCCCCATTGCGGGCTGCCGATCCGATAACCGCTAGAACAGATGGGCTGGCTCTGACGCGCCCGTGCCGGGTCTACGAATGATGTGCATGGAGGAGTCGTGTCTTGCTCCCCCTACGAGGTGGGCACCCCGTGCTGGGGTCGATCGATAGGTTGCCAGTCGCGCGCCAGCTTCTGTGCTTCGAGGATCTGCTCGCGCGTCAGCTTGCCCGCCACGACGTCGCGGCTGTTGATGGCGGCGTTGCGATTGCGGGTATCGGACACCGGGAACTGCGCGGCGGCGAGATTGAACCACATGTGCGCCATCACATTGTCTTGCGCCACGCCTTCGCCGGTGGCGTACAGGAGGCCGAGGTTGTACTGGGCTTGCGGGTGACCCCGGTCGGCGGCGAGGCGATACCATTTCGCTGCCTTGGCATGATCCTGCGGCACGCCATGGCCTTCGGAGTACATCAGCCCGAGGCGGAACTGAGCGGCAGCATCCCCCTGATCGGCAGCGAGGCGAGACCATTTGACCGCTTCTCCCGCAGCACGCCACGGTCGTTGTAGTGGATGAAGCAGAGGAGGGACTGGGTGCGGGCATCGCCCCTTGGCAGACATTCGCGAACTTGCCCACTGATTGAACAATACGCCGACGGCGACGGTAAGCACGCGACGGCAATTCCGCGCCTGTCCCTGTACCGGACATCGCATCCGCCGGAGCCCATTCACGGTGTCTACGAACCCGCGGTGTGCCTCGTGGCGCAGGGACGCAAGCAGGCGATGATCGGAGAAGGCGTCTATGTCTACGACGTCGCCTAACACCTGATCGTGTCGGCCGACATTCCGATCATCGCCGAGATTCTCGAAGCTTCACACGAGAAGCCGTTCTTGGCCTTGCGGCTCGACCTTGATCCGGCCGCGATCGGTGCGCTCATGTTGGAAAGCGACGTCGAGCGGGCGGGGCGCGAGCAGCCGGGTCCGGCTCTGGCGGTCAGCGCTGTGAGCGACGAACTTCTCGACGCCGCCATCAGGCTGGTCCGCTTGCTCGGATCTCCGCGCGACATCCCGGTTCTCGCACCGCTTGCCGAGCGGGAGATCCTCTACCGCTTGCTGCGCGGCGATCAGGCGTCGCGCATGAGCCAGATCGCGTTTGCGGAAAGCAAGCTCCAGCAGGTCAACCGAGCGATCGGCTGGATCAAGCGCAATTTCCGCGAACCGTTCAGCATCGAAGCGGTGGCTGCCGAGGCGCGCATGAGTTCCTCGGCGCTTCATCAACATTTCAAGGCGGTGACAGCGATGAGCCCGCTGCAGTACCAGAAGCAGATCAGGCTGCAGGAGGCGCGGCGGCTCATTTTCACCCAGTCGATCGATGCCGCTTCCGCCGGTCATGCCGTCGGTTACGAAAGCCCCTCCCAGTTCAGCCGCGAGTACCGCCGCCTGTTCGGCGCGCCCCGGTTCGCGACATCGAGAGGCTCAGGGCTTCGGCAAGCGATATGGCGGCGGCATAGAGGCCTGGACCCAACCGCGGTCGATGACGGATGGGCAGAGCATGTCCGCTTCTCTAATCGGCCGTTCGGGGTCAAGCGCTTTCAGACTATCCACCACTACAGAGTCGATGTCGCTCGCGGGCTCTCGCTTCTCTTCGGACTCGGCACCAAGGCCCTTCCATCATGGGATTCGAGGATCAGGCGGAACAATCTCTACCGCGGCCTTGCCGTGAGATACGGCCGACCCAAGCGGACATACGAACTCACCTCATCCATCGTCCCGCGAGGGACATCATTCCACCGTTAGGTGGATCTCAGGTTTTTCTCCTATCTGATTTGATCCTGTACGTTCTCACGCTGCGGCGACCTCCCTAGTCCATCGGAATTCGGTGCCGTCAACCCAGATGCGATGCATGATCACGGCCAGCCGACGCGCTCTACCGCGGCCTTGCCGTGAGATACGGCCGACCCAAGCGGACATACGAACTCACCTCATCCATCGTCCCGCGAGGGACATCATTCCACCGTTAGGTGGATCTCAGGTTTTTCTCCTATCTGATTTGATCCTGTACGTTCTCACGCTGCGGCGACCTCCCTAGTCCATCGGAATTCGGTGCCGTCAACCCAGATGCGATGCATGATCACGGCCAGCCGACGCGCTAGCGCCACGATCGCCTTCTTTATCCCGCGGTGCCTGGCAATCTTTATCGCCCAGGCCTTGAGCCAGGACCATTTCGCCGAACGCAGCAGCATGCTCTGGGCCGCTTCGTAGAGCATCATCCGCATCATCTCGTCTCCACACCGTGATATTGCGCCGGTTCGGTCGATCTCGCCCGACTGATACTTGGCAGGTGTCAATCCAAATACCGCCCCGACCGCCTTGGAGTTCCTGAAGCGGGCCGGTACATCGACGGTGACGCGATAGGTCAGCGCGACCACAGGGCCGACACCGGGGGTTGTCATCAGGCGCCGGCACACCTCATCGTCCCGGACGATGGCCAGCAAGCGGCGATGCAGGATGCCGAGCTGCTCGCGAACGACCCGCCGGACAATGAGCAGCGGTTCCACCAGCGCGGCCAAATCGGGGAGGTTCTCGACAAGCTCCCTGATACGCGTCTCGAACTTGACCGTCCCGATCATGCCGACCTTGAGACCGAAGTTGCGCAAGGTGGCACGCAGGTCGTTCTCGATGGCAATGGCCTTCGATTGAAGCAGCTTGCGATGGGTCAGCAGTACCCGAAGCTTCTGGCTGCGTAATGTCTTCACATGCACCGGGCGATAGAGCCCCACCCGCATCATCTGCGCTATGCCACGCGCGTCATTGCGGTCCGTCTTGTTGATCTGTGCCTTCAACATCGCCCGCATGTGCCGCGTCTCAACGCAGATCACCGGCAAGCCCGCTTCGGCGAGAGCGCTGAACAGCCATTGCGACAACGGTCCAGCTTCCAACCCAATTCGCTTGAAGTGGTAGGCGGGGTTCTTCAGCACCGCCAACAACGCTTCAGGTTCGCTCGCCACCTTTACTTCCCGAACGATCTTGCCTGCGTCATTCACAATGCAGATGCTCGTATCCTTGACCGAAACGTCCAGTCCAGCAAAATGGTCCATGCTGCGCTTCTCCTTCTGATGCTTGAGGCCGTGTTCACGGACCTCGTTTCACCATCAGCCTGAAGCGCATCACCCAAAATCTTCAGCTATCCACAAGCTGGCAGGCCGATTACCCCATCTCTGCCCGGGTACCGCTGGGACGTATCGTAGCCTGCGCGGATCAATACCGGGCCCGACGGCGTGCCGGCTCGCGCTACGTCGTTGCGCGAGCAGACAAGCCGAACCACTTTCTCATGCGCGCATGGTCTTTCGCTGATTTTGCAAAAAAGTTGTCCTTGCAGGCTTTGCGGCAGAAGCGAAGGCCCCAATGATGATGGGAAACAAGACCGAGCTTGCCGCCGCAGTCTGCGCAACGATTCTCCGACTTGCTCATGAGCTTGCCCCGTGAGTGGATATGCTTGCAGGCCGCCGTCGCGTTTCTGACTCGCACTGCGTTGGCTACGGCAGCAATCCTGCACGGCGTGCAGCCGATGTATAATGCGGGACGCATTGCCACGAGATTTCGAGCGAATTAATCTTTTGCAATGGTTCTCCCGAGCAGGAGTTCGGCCACGAAACCGTTTTTCTTCGGGCACGAAATATGGTTGAAACAGAGCCGCGCTGACGGACCCCGCATCATTATTCTGGTTCTTTTCTCTTCGGGGGGCGCCGAAGGTACAGCGCGAATGTCGAACTATAGTTCCGCTCCAATCTGCCTGCTTTCCAAGAGCCAATGCAAGTAATCCGTACGATCCTCGCGGTGGCGCGACTGCCTGAGGTACTGATGTTTTATTGCAACGGTTGTGGCGAAGTCGAAACGCGCGAACGAGGTCGCGCTGCCTGCTTCTGCTGACTCGCAATCGCTTTACGCCGCCAGAGTGCGGACGAAACCTACGGATCCAAGGCAATTGTTAAAGTTACGTCAGGTTTTGAACGCGAGCAGCTGATTGCGCGACTTACGCTGGCGGCCAATTAGAGAGAGAGCGGAACCGTGACTGACCTAACTGTTTCCCAGACGATCCTTGCACAGCTTGGTGGCGAGAGCTTCGTGATGACGAGCGGTGCCACCGGCCTCGTTGCCAGCGCGGACAGCTTGACTTTCAAGCTGGGCCGTAACCCCAAACACGTGACTCATGTGCGCGTCACGGTCACGCACGATGGCCTCTACGACATGACGTTTTTCACGATCGGCAAGGGGCCGCAGAGCTATGACGACATCCATCGCGAGATGTTGCAAGAAGTCTTCGGCGCCAATACCGGTCTCTTTAGGGTCCTCCGAGCATCTGCCTAAAAGCACTCGCTCGGCCGCATCTTCAATTCGCCTGCCGCTGGAGAACTGCCCTTGGTCCGTTATACCAAGTCCCACTGATCAGAACCCATGGGCCCATTGGCGCAAACCTATGGACATGATGCGCCAGGGCTGATCGACGAGCCTGTTCCAGGCCGCGCAGCAATGGTCGACGAGATCGTCGTATGATTTGAACACGCGGTTTGAGAGCCAGTTTTCCCGCATGAACTGCCAGACGTTTTCGACCGGGTTAAGCTCGGGGCATTTTGGCGGCAGCAGAATGATGGTGATGTTGGCCGGGACGACGAGGCGTGTCGACATATGCCAGCCAGCTTGGTCGACCAAGAGGATGGCGTGGGCGGCGGGCGCAACGGCCGCTGCGATTTCCGCCAGGTGCAAGTTCATCGCCTCGGTGTTGCAGGCAGGCAAGATCAGGGCTGCGCCCTTGCCCTCCTTCGGGCAGACCGCACCGAAGATGTAGGTGGAGGCAGTACGCTGGTCGCGGGGCGCGCTGGGGCGGGTGCCGCGCTTGGCCCAGCGGCGGGTGATCTTGTTCTTCTGGCCGATGCGGGCCTCGTCGGCGAACCAGATTTCTATCGTGTCGCAGGGACGTGCCTTCTGGCGGGCGACGGCTTCCAAATGCGCCGGGAAGCTTTTTTAAAATCCTCGATCGCACCCTCGGCTTGAGCATGGTGGCGCGGTCGGGCCGAGAGTTTGCGGTAGCCCATGGCGCGCAGCTCCCGGCTGAGCGTCTGTTTGGCGACCGTGATGCGGAATTCCTCGAAGATCCATTGTACCAGATCGATCAGCCGCCAGCGCACCACGCCGTGCACCGCCGGGATCGGGCCACTCTCGATCATACGGGCGATGGCTTGGCGTTGCACGGCATTGAGCTTGGGTGGGTGACCCGGCGACTTGCCATCCAGGAGACCGTCAGGGCCGCGCGCGTTGAAGCGCAACACCCAGTCACGGACGATCTGCAATCCGACACCGCCGATCTTCGCGGCCTCGCTCCGCCTCGCGCCGTCATAGATCGCCGCAAGAGCCAGAAGTCGGCGGGCCTGAGGGCCGTCTTTCGTCCCCCTTGCCAAACCACGCAGCTGCGACGCTTCAAAATCACGGCGTAATGGAATTGGACCCGACATGACGAACCTCCTTACGTTCGCCATGTTGAATTTGACTCGCCTCAATTCGGGAAGCGCCAAAGAGTCATGATTTCAGAGATACGGTATTAATGGCACTTTGGAGACGTCCACCGATGTCTGCTGCACGGCCGCCTTCGGGCCAAAGCGGACATCAGGCCGCGAACAATCGTAACTTTGCGAGTACACGCCCTTCGATTCCTTGGCTCTGCGCATGTCCTTATGGGAAAACCGGTTCCCACTTTTCCGCAACATGCGTTGGTGTTCGCCGCGTGCGCGCGTTTTTCACCGCGTCATCAGCGTGCCGGCGCCGTGATCGGTGAGGAGCTCCAGCAGCACCGCGTGCGGTACCTTGCCGTCGAGAATGACCACGCCTTCGACCCCCGCCTCGAGCGCGTAGATGCAGGTCTCGACCTTTGGAATCATGCCGCCGGAAATGGTGCCGTCGGCGATCAGCGCCCGCGCGTCGTCGGTGGACAGCTGCTTGATCAGGCTCCCGGACTTGTCGAGCACGCCCGGGACGTCGGTGAGCAGGAGCAGCCGCTTGGCCTTCAGCGCCCCGGCGATCGCGCCGGCGAAGGTGTCGGCATTGACGTTGTAGGTGACGCCTTCCTTGGAGGTCGCCAGCGGCGCGAGCACCGGGATGAGGTCGCGACCGAGGATCTGGTCGAGCACCATGACGTCGACCCTTTCCGGCTCGCCGACGAAGCCGAGATCGACGATCTTCTCGATATTGGAATCGGGGTCGGTCATCGTGCGGCTCGCCTTGCGCGCGAGCACCATGTTGCCGTCCTTGCCGCATAGGCCGACCGCCTTGCCGCCGGCGCCGTTGATGAAGCCGACGATCTGCTTGTTGATCGAGCCCGCCAGCACCATCTCGACGATCTCGATCGTCGCCGCGTCGGTGACGCGCAGGCCGCCGGCGAATTCCGACTTGATCCCGAGCCGCTTGAGCATCTCGCCGATCTGCGGCCCGCCGCCATGCACGACCACGGGGTTGATGGCGGTCTGCTCCATCAACACGATGTCGCGGGCGAAGCTTTTCGCCATCTCCTCCTCGCCCATGGCGTGGCCGCCGTATTTCACCACGACGATCTCCTCGTCGTAGCGCTGCATGTGCGGGAGCGCCTCCGACAGGACGCGCGCGATGTCGTGGGGCGAAACGGTCATCGAGGGATCTTCCGAACGATGCGGCAAGGAACCGCCGGCAGCGGTGTGTCGCCGCGACTTTTAGCGGGCCGCCGGCCGATGCGAAAGAGGGCTGGCCGCCGTATCCCCTCCGCGTTCCGCGAGCAGCCGGGCGATGGCGGACCGCAGCTCGGCGATGCCGGCGCCCGTACGCGCCGAGGTCGTGAGCACGTCGGGGTGGGCGGCGGGATGCTTCGCCATGGTCGCTCGGGTCGCGGCCATGAGCGCGGCCAGCTCGGACTCGTCGATCTGGTCGACCTTGGTCAGCACGATCTGATAATTGACCGCCGCCTTGTCCATGCTCGCCAGCACGTCCTCGTCCGCCGGCTTGAGGCCGTGCCGGGCATCGACCAGGAGGTAGACGCGCGCGAGGCTGGCGCGCCCCCTGAGAAAGGCGTGGATCAGCGCTGTCCAGGCCTGGACCTTGGCCTTCGAGGCGGCGGCGTAGCCGTAGCCCGGCATGTCGACGAGAACGAGCGGCGACGGCCCGGCGAAGAAAATCAGCTCCTGCGTGCGGCCCGGCGTGTGCGAGGTGCGCGCCAGCGCCCGGCGTCCCGTCAGCGCATTGATCAGGCTCGACTTGCCGACGTTGGAACGCCCGGCAAAGGCGATCTCGAGCCCGCGCATCGGCGGCAGCGACACCAGCGAACCGGCGGCGCGGACGAATTGCCAGTCGCGCGCGAACAACATGCGGCCGGCTTCGATCTCGGCGTCGGCGAAGGGAGCGGCCGACGCCGGGGGCGCCGTCTCCCGGCCGCTCATGACGACGAGCCGCTTACGCCTGTGTCACTTTTTTTTTTGAACAGGCTCTTGAGGCCCTCCCACGCGCTCTTGAGATTGTCCCACAGCTCGATCTTGGCGCCATGCCGGTGCATGATGAAGCTCTGCTGCAGGACCGAGAGCGTGTTGTTCCAGGCCCAGTAGATCACCAGCCCCGCCGGGAAGCTCGCCAGCATGAAGGTGAAGATGATCGGCATGTAGTTGAAGATCATCGCCTGCGTCGGATCCGGCGGCGGCGGATTGAGCTTCATCTGCGCCCACATGGTCACGCCCATGATCAGCGGCCAGGCGCCGAGCATGAGGAAGGCCCCGATCAGCGGCAGATGCGAGGGGTCCCAGGGAATGAGCCCGAACAGATTGAACACCGTGGTCGGATCGGGCGCGGAGAGGTCCCTGATCCAGCCGAAGAACGGCGCGTGCCGCATCTCGATGGTGACGAACAGGACCTTGTAGAGCGAGAAGAAGACCGGGATCTGGATGAGGATCGGCAGGCAGCCGGCGACCGGATTGATCTTCTCCTTCTTGTAGAGCTCCATCATCGCCTGCTGCTGCTTCATCTTGTCGTCGGCATAGCGCTCGCGGATCGCCACCATTTCCGGCTGCACCGCCTTCATCTTCGCCATCGACGCGTAGGACTTGTTCGCGAGCGGGAAGAAGAAGAACTTGATGATCACGGTGACGATGAGGATGGCGACGCCGAAGTTTCCGACCTTGTGATAGATCCAGTCCATCGCCAGGAAGAGGGGCTTGGTGATGAAGTAGAACCAGCCCCAGTCGATGAGCCGGTCGAACTTGTTGAGTCCGAGCCGCTCGTTGTAGCCGTCGACGATCGACACCTCCTTGGCGCCGGCGAAGAGCCGCCCGTCGACGGCGCCGGTCGCTCCGGGTGCGATGGTCTGCGCGGGACCGAGATAGTCGGTTTGATAGGTCTTGACGTTGTTGCCGATCGTGCCGGCGGAAAACTTCGCGTCCACCCGCATATTGGTGTCGGGCAGCAGCGTGGCGGCCCAGTATTTGTCGGTGATGCCGAGCCAGACGTCCGTGGCGGTGAAGGAAATCGTCTTCTGTTTCTCGATGTTGGCGTAGGTTTCCTCCTGCAGACCCTTGTCGCCGAACACGCCGATCAGGCCCTCGTGCAGGATGTAGTAGCCGAGCGTGTGCGGGGTCCCGTGCCGCGAGATCAGCGCGTAGGGATAGAGCGTGACCGGCGCCGTGCCCTTGTTGGCGACCTCGTCCTTCAGCGTGAAGAGATAGTTTTCGTCGACGGCGATCGTGCGCCGGAATTCGAGCCCTTCGCCGTTGTCGTAGACCAGCGTCACCGGCCGGCCGACGGAAAGCGTACCCGAGCCTTCTTGCCGCCATGCCGTATCCGGACCCGGCAGTCTTACCGACACACCGCTCGGCGGCGACCAGCCGAATTCGGCGTAGAACGGATTCGGGCTGCCGGAAGGCGCGAGCAGCACGATCGGCGGCGAGCTGGGATCGACGGTCTCGCGGTACTTGACGAGCGATAGATCGTCGATCCGGGCACCCTTGAGCGCGATCGAGCCGGAAAGGCTGGGGGTCTCGATGCGCACGCGGGGGGAGGCGTTCAGCGCCGCCTCGCGGCTGCCGGCTTGACCCGGGACCTGCGGCGGGGCCGTCCCCGGAGCTACCGGGGCGGCGCTCGGCTGCTGGGCGGCCCCCGATGGCTGCTGCCGGGCGGCCGGCTGCTGCTGCGATCGCTCCTGCGCCTGCTGTTGCTGGATCTGCTTCTGCTTCTCCATCTGCGGGGCACCGAAATAGATCTGCCATCCGATCAGGACCAGCGCGGAGAGCACGATGGCGAGAATGGTGTTCTTCTGGTCGGTCATTTGGGAACCCGCAGCCGCCGTAGCGCGCGCTTGAAATCCTCGGTGATTTGCTCGAATGGCAGCGACAAGGCGGCGCGCCGTCCGACCAGCACATAGTCATGGCCGCAGGAAAGACCAGTCGCGGCCGATAGCCTCACGATTTCCCGGAGGCGGCGTCGCACCCGGTTGCGTTCGACGGCGGTTCCGACCTTCTTCGACACCGTGAAGCCGACGCGGACCGGTCCGTCGTCGTCGCGCTTGCGCGCCTGCAAGACGAAAGCCGCGGTCGGCACTTTGGCTCCGGTCGCCGCTGCCAGGAAATCGGCACGCTGCCTCAGCCGCTCCATCGCGACGGCGCCGGCCGTGCCGCGGCCGGCGTCAGGCGCTGAGCCGCTTGCGTCCGCGCGCGCGGCGCGCCGCGACCACCTTGCGTCCGCCCGTGGTCGCCATGCGGGCACGGAAGCCGTGACGGCGCTTGCGCACCAGCTTGCTCGGTTGATAGGTCCGCTTCACGGCGTGTTCTCCGCTGGCCGATTGATCTCGACGGCGGCTCGCTCACGCGGCGCCTGGGATCTGGCCTCTCGACCCCGACCGCCGATCCCCAATAAGTGGAAGACCGCCGCGTCAAAAACCCCGCGGCTTATACGGGAGGGCGCCCTTGCTCGTCAATGCGACGCAGCGGGCGCCGGCAGGACGCCGCAAAGCGCCGGGGCCGGCGTCAAAAGACGGTGAAACGGCCCTTTTCGCGACCACGGTCGGCTAAGATCGTACCGTCATGATCGCCGACAAGGATCCGCCATCTCCGGCGGCGGGCGCCGGGAGCTGCGAGTTTTCGCTGCGGCGGCTCGTTCCGCTGCTCGCGATCGCGGCCGTCTCGATCGGCGTCGTGCTTGTGGGCGGGCACCGGCACCTCTCGTTCGAGACGCTGGCCCGCCACCACGAAGCCTTGCGGGACTTCATCGCCGTGCACGAGGTCCCGGCGGTCGCAGCCTACGTCGCGCTTTACATCGCGGCGGTCGCGCTCTCGCTCCCGGTCGGATTCTATCTCACGGTGATCGGGGGAATTCTGTTCGGCGCCGTGCTCGGCGCCTTGGCGGCGATCGTGGGCGCGACGGTCGGAGCCGTCTGCATCTTCCTCATCGCCAAGAGCGCGCTCGGCGAGTATCTCGTGCGCCGGGCAGGTCCCCTGGCGGAAAAGCTCGCGAACGGCTTCCGCGAGGACGCCTTCAATTACCTGCTGTTCCTGCGGTTGGTGCCGATCTTTCCGTTCTGGGTCATCAACCTCGTTGCGGCGCTGTTGGGCGTTCGGCTGGCGACGTTCGCGGCGGCGACCGCGCTCGGCGTCATCCCGGCGACGTTCGTCTTCGCCTTCGTCGGCGCCGGCCTCGACAGCGTGATCGTCGCGCAGCAGGCCGCCTATCAATCTTGCCTGGCGGCGGGGCGCGCCGACTGCCGGCTCGAGTTCCACTTGAACGCCGCCGCCACGCCGGAACTGCTCTTCGCGCTCGCGGCGCTCGGCGTTCTCGCGCTGGTTCCGGTGGTGGTGAAGCGGCTGCGGACGCGCTCGCGCCTCACGCGTCCATCGGGTTAGGCGACGAAGCGGGGGCGAACGCGGGGCAGGCATGACGGAATCCTTGACACCCGACATCTGCGTCATCGGCGCCGGCTCCGGCGGCCTTTCGGTCGCCGCCGCCGCCGCCGCCTTCGGGGTCTCGGTGGTGCTGGTCGAGCGCGGCAAGATGGGCGGCGAGTGCCTCAATACCGGCTGCGTGCCCTCGAAATCGCTGATCGCCGCCGCCCACCGCGCCCGCGCCATGGCGCAGGCGCGCGCCTTCGGCATCGCCGCGGGCTCGGTGAAGGTCGATTTCGCCGAGGTCCACCGCCACGTGCAGGGCGTCATCGCCGCGATCGCGCCCAACGATTCGAAAGCGCGCTTCACCGGCCTCGGCGTGCACGTGATCGCGGGCGTCGCCCGCTTCAAGGACCGCAAGACCGTGACGGTCGGCGACGCCATCGAGATCAAGGCGCGCCGCTTCGTCATCGCGACCGGCTCCTCGCCGGCGCTGCCGCCCATCCCGGGGCTCGACGCGGTGCCCTGCCTCACCAACGAGACGGTGTTCGACCTCACCACGCAGCCCAGCCACCTCGTCGTCATCGGCGCCGGTCCGATCGGCCTCGAGCTCGCCCAGGCTTTTCGCCGGCTCGGCAGCGCGGTCACGGTGCTGGAAGCAGCGCGGCCGCTCGCGCGCGAGGACGGCGAATGCGCGGATATCGTGCTCGATGCGCTCGCGCGCGAGGGCGTCGAGCTGCGCAGCCCGGTCGCGGTGGTCCGGGTCGACGCGGTGGATTCGCAGATCCGCCTCGCGCTGCGCGCCGGCGATGGCGAGGAGACGCTCGAGGCGAGCCATCTGCTCGTCGCGGCCGGCCGGCGGCCGAACCTGGACGATCTCGCCCTCGAGCGAGCCCGCATCCGCCACGACCGTAACGGCGTTATCGTCAACCGGGGGCTCAAGACCTCGAACCGGCGCGTCTATGCCATCGGCGACGTCGCCGGCCGCGGGCAATTCACCCATCTCGCGAATTACCAAGCCGGGCTCGTGATCCGGAACGCGCTGTTTCGCCTCCCGGTGCGCGTCAACGAGCGCCTTGTTCCGCGGGTGACCTTCACCGACCCCGAACTCGCCCAGGTCGGTCTCACCGAGGCCGAGGCGGGGGCGCGCGGCCGCGCCATCCGCGTGCTGCGCTGGCCCTATCACGAGAACGACCGCGCCCAGGCCGAGGGGGAGACCGTCGGGCATATCAAGGTCGTGACCGACCGGCGGGGCCGCATCCTGGGTGCCACCATCGTGGGGGCGGGAGCCGGCGAGCTGATCACCACGTGGACCTTGGCGGTCGGCCTGCGGCTCAATATCCGGGCCTTGGCTGGTATCATAGTGCCTTATCCGACCCTGGCCGAGATTGGAAAACGCGCCGCGATCACCTATTTCACACCCGGTTTGACCAGCAATTGGGTGCGGCGCATCATTGCTTTGCTGCGTCGCTTCGGCTGAGCCGGGGCGCGAGGATCCATGCGCATGACCGATCGACCCGCTGCCGCGGCCAAGGAAAGCCGCGCGCGCCCGCGTCTCGGACTATCGGGCAAGCTGCTTTTGCTGACGCTGTCATTCGTGATGATCGCGGAAGTGCTGATCTACGTGCCGTCGATCGCCAACTTCCGGCTGAACTGGCTGCACGACCGGTTGTCGGCCGCCTACACCGCCGCGCTGGTGTTCGAGGCCGCGCCCAGCGGCATGGTCCCGGACGCGGTGGCGCGCCAAATCCTGGACAGCATCGGGGCGCGCGCGGTGGCGTTGAAGATGGGCCAGCAGCGGCGCCTGCTGGCGTCGTCCGACATGCCGCCGACGATCAATCAGGACATCGATACCCGCGACATGTCCTGGTATCGCGCCATCATCGAGGCGTTCGAGACCTTGCGCTGCGCCGACGGCGACGTCATGCGGGTGGTGGGGCCCGCGCCGATGGGCGGCGAGTTCGTCGAGATCGTGCTCGACGAGGCGCCGCTGCGCAAGGCGATGGTCGATTTCTCCATCCGCATCCTGATCCTGTCGCTGATCATCTCCGCGATCACCGCCACGCTGGTCTACCTCGCGCTGCACCTGCTGCTGGTGCGGCCGATGCGGCGCATGACCGCCAACATGGTGGCGTTCCGTGCCGATCCGGAGAATCCCGCCCGCATCATCGCGGCGTCGGACCGCAGCGACGAGATCGGCACCGCCGAGCGCGAGCTCGCCGCCATGCAGCTCGACCTCGCCACGCTGCTGCAGCAGAAGAACCATCTCGCCGCGCTCGGGCTCGCGGTCTCCAAGATCAACCACGACCTGCGCAACCTGTTGTCGTCGGCGCAATTGTTCTCTGAGCGGCTGGCGAAGATTTCCGATCCGCACGTGCAGCGCTTCGCGCCCAAGCTCATGCGCGCGCTCGAGCGCGCCATCGACTTCTGCCAGTCGACCTTGTCCTACGGCCGCGTGCAGGAGCCGCCGCCCGACCGCCGCCCGATCACGCTCGAGCCGCTGGTGGAGGACGTGCGCGAGACGCTCGGGCTCGATCCCGGGGCGCCGCTGCGCTGGATCAGCGCGGTCGAGCGCGACCTCGTGGTCGACGCCGATCCCGAGCAGCTCTTCCGCATCCTGCTCAACCTCGCGCGCAACGCGGTGCAGGCGCTCGAGGGCCGCGACGCCAGAGACCCCGGGCGCGACCAGGTGCGCATCACCGGCCGGCGCGAAGGCGCGATGGTGGTGATCGAGGTCTCCGACACCGGCCCGGGGCTTCCCGAGCGCGCGCGCGCGCATCTGTTCGAAGCCTTCCAGGGCTCGACCCGGACCGGCAGCGTCGGGCTCGGGCTCGCCATCGTGGCCGAGCTGGTGCGCGCCCATGGCGGCGAGATCCGCCTGGTGGAGGGCACCATCGGGGCGACGTTCCGCATCGCCATCCCGGACCGGGCGGTCGACCTCGACACCCGCCGCGGCGAGCGCGCGCGGGCGTGAGCGCGGAGGCGGGCGTGAGCGCCGGCGCCCCGCCAACTTGCCAATGCCGGCCGAAGCCTATAGCTAGAGGCGCGTTCCCGGCGGCTGCGGCCGGCCCGGGAGCACCTCCCGCGCACAGCGCAAGACGCGCCCGTAGCTCAGCTGGATAGAGCACCAGACTACGAATCTGGGGGTCAGGAGTTCGAAATCTCTTCGGGCGCGCCAGCTAACTTCCTGCATCACAATCGATTTCCAGATCGATTCGCCGCGACCCCAGATTAAACTTTCCATTTAGTCTGGGTTTTAGTCTGGGGAATTTTCTGTTCGCCTCCTCCTTCAGTTCTTGGCGATACGATGCTGATCGGCCCTCACGAACGTCACTCCCGCGGCGTCCTGGGCCGTGTAGTTTCCGCCGTGGCGGGTGAGGCACTTGCCGGGATTGCCGAGCCCGAGCTTGATATCGAAATAGGCGGGACCGTCGTGCAGCAGGCGGACGGTTTCGGCGATAACGAGACTGGCGGCGGTTGTGCCGACGAAGGGCACGGCGACAGACTTGCCGGCGAGGTCGCGCCGCCCGCAATCATCGCCTACGAGCTGCCGATAGCCAGGATTCTCACGCGCCATCCGCACGTGATAGGCGGCGAGCTTCGCTTTCTCTTCTTCGCTCGGGTCCGGCCACAAATCGTTCGGCGCGCGCGGATTGGGGAGCGTGTGCAGGCTGATCGTGTCGAAATTGCCGGCCATGCCACCGAGGCCGCTGTCGATGACGCGGCAGAATTGCGCGTGGGGAAGGTCCCGGCGCGACGGATTTGAATCGAAGCCGCAGAGCGCGAGCTTGGGCTCCTGGTCCTGGACGCGAATGCGGCGGGTGACTCCGGCGAATTCTATACGCCGCGCCCGGTCGTGCGCTTCATGGTGGAGGTGACGGACCCGCGGCTTGGCGAGACCGTGCTCGATCCCGCAAGCGGTACGGGTGGGTTCCTCGTCGAAGCCTTCAATCACCTTTCCAGGCAAGTGAAGACCGTCGCTGACCGCAAGCAGCTCCAGGCGGAGTCGCTGTTTGGCTGTGAGCCCAAATCGCTGCCGTATTTGCTCTGCCAGATGAATTTTCTGCTGCACGGCCTAGACGCACCGCAGATTGACCCCGGCAACGCGCTGCGTTTCAAGCTATCGGAGATAGGAGAGAAGGACCGGGTGGATGTGATCCTTACCAATCCGCCCTTCGGCGGCGAGGAAGAGAAGGGAATTCAAGGGAATTTTCCGGAAGACCGGCAAACGTCAGAGACTGCGCTGCTCTTTCTTCAGCTCATAATGCGCAAGCTGAAACGTCAGCCGACAGCCGTTGGGCGTCCAGCGCGGGCGGCAGTTGTCGGGCCAAACGGAACGCTGTTCGGTGACGGCGTTTGCGCGCGCGTCAAGGAGGAACTTCTTAAGGAGTTCAATCTCCACACGATCGTCCGTTTGCCGAATGGCGTATTCTCACCCTACACGCCTATTCCGACAAACCTGCTCTTCTTCGACCGCTCTGGCCCCACAACAGATGTCTGGTATTACGAGCATCCGCTTCCTCAAGGGCGAAAAAACTATACGAAAACGCTCCCGATTCAGTTTGAGGAATTCCAGCCGTGCTTGGCGTGGTGGACGAACCGATCCGAAAGCGAACGCTCATGGAGGGTCCCCGCCAGCGAGCTCCTTGCCAATAACTGCAATCTCGATCGCAAGAACCCTCGCAGCACAACAGACTTCGAGCACATGGCGCCGGAGCTCCTTGCTGGAGAGATCTTGGCCAAGGAACAGCGCATAATCGAACTTGTCAAAGACATCCTCAGCCATCTCAAGGACGTCCCCGCATGACCGAGCGTTGGCCGAGGGTTCCGTTGGGGGAAGTACTTGCGCTGGCGCGCGAGGCTCATGCTGTCGATCGGTCATCCTCCTACCCAAATGTTGGAATTTATAGCTTCGGTCGGGGCGTCTTCCGGAAGCCGCCGATCGAAGGAAGAGCGACTAGCGCCAATACACTTTACCAAATCCATCCAGGACAGTTTATCTACAGTCGCCTTTTCGCTTTTGAAGGTGCCTACGGTATCGTTCCTGAAAACTGCGATGGCTGTTTTGTTTCAAATGAGTTTCCAACCTTCAACTGTGATCGCAAGCGCATAATCCCCGAATACCTCGGGTGGATGTTCTGAAGTTCCCCCGGTTTCGTGGACACCCGAGCATTTGTGTTGCAGGAGTCCACGATGGCAAGAAAGAACGCACCTTACACGCCGGAGTTTCGGCGTCAGATGATTGAGCTGGTTCGGTCCGGGCGAAGTCCGGAGAGCCTGTCGAAGGAGTTTGAGCCGACGGCGCAGGCGATCCGGAACTGGGTGGCGCAAGCCGAGCGTAACGCGGGCCGCCGGGATGACGGTGTGACGACGGCAGAACGCGACGAGATCAACCGTCTTCGGCGCGAGGTGAAGCAGCTCAGGCTGGAGCGCGACATCCTCTCAAAAGCCGCGGCCTGGTTCGCTCGGGAGACGGATGTGATTCCGCCGAAGGGTTGTCGACGCGGAGGCTCAAGCCCTGGCCGATGCGACGATCTCGCACTTCACGAGCCAGCTCGGAGCAGTCGACAAAGCCATCGCACTGACGATCGACAATGATTGCGACCTGCAATCGAAACGCGATCTTCTGCTGAGCATCAGCGGCGTTGGTGAGACTTTGGCTGGCGTAGTGTTGGCCGAATTGCCCGGTCCAGATGTACTGCGCTCGAGCGCCGAGGTGGTCGCTTATGCGGGATCGAACCCGCGGCGGTATCAGTCGGGAACGTGCATCGATCGAGCGACACGCATCTCCAAGATTGGCAACGCCGTTCTTCGCGCTGCCCTATACATGCCAGCCCTATCCGCCATGCGGTATAATTCTGCGATCGTGGCGCTGGTGACTCGGTTGAAGTCCCGGGGCCGCCTCAAACCCAAACAGATTGTCGTGGCTGCGATGCGCAAGCTTTTGGTGCTGTGCTTCGGTGTGCTGAAAACAGGCAGACCTTTCGATGCGGCGATAGCGATGGGCGGTTGAGCCACATCAAGGGGTTGATCGCATGGCGGACATCGGTTGGAGGCGGAGGCGGGGGTCAAGCCCCGCAGCCCGAAGGGGCGCGCGGCAGCGCGCGGGCTTGACCCCCGTCTCCGCCTCCAACACACTTTCATGCCAGCGGGAGACGCTTCACTCACAACAGCTCAGGTCAATCAAAAAATCCATTGACAGCGATCACGGTATCTACCGCGTCCATGGTATCTGCCAATCTTCGGTCTGCTGATCTCTGTGCTTTCGGCCACTCAAGCGTGGGCGCAAGATAAAATCACGCTGGCCATTGCCATCAGGGGGCTGCCGCTTGCCCCAGTGTTCCTGGCGCACGATAGTGGAGGCTTCAAAAAGCACGGCATCGAAGCTGACCTCGCGTTCCTGGCTGGCGGTCCACCCGAAATCGCCGCGCTTCTGGCCGGGGATGCCCAATTCGGAATTGGTGCGAACGATGCGTTGCTGGACCTGGTGAAAACGAAAAGGGTCACCTGCATCTATACGTTCACGAACTCCTATACCCAGGATGTCATCGTCCGGAAGGAGTTCCTGGCTCAACGCAAGATCACGCGTGACCTTGATTGGAAGGAGCGCGTGCAACGCATGAAGGGCGCGACCGTCGGCGTGATTGCGTTGGGCACCACCACCGACATGGCAGGGCGGCGGCTTTGGAAGGAAGCGGGTCTGGACCCAGCAACCGACATGACCAATGTCCGGGTCGGAGCGCTGCCTTCGCAGATTGCGGCGATGAAGCAGGGATCGATCGATGTTTTCCTGGCCTCGGCACCCGGGCGTCAGATTGCGGAAGCGCAGAACATAGGAACCGCGATCATTCAGTTCGGCGACGTCCCGTCCTGGGCGGACGAGCCGTTCGAAGGAATCCTTGTGCGCAGGGATTATCTCGCCGCCAATCCGGACATTGCGCGTCGCCTAGTTGCCGCGGTCGGCGAGGCGCAAAAGATGCTGATCGATGACCCCAAAGAAGCGGTGTCGATCCTGAAAAAAGGCGTCTTCTCGAATCTCGACCTGCCGATGCTGGAAAGCGCCTTGACCCAGATGCGGTCGGCTTTCCGCATTGAAAAGATGACGTCCAAGCGTTGGGAAGGGCTGCGGAACTCGCGCGCACTCGTCAACCCGGCGCTGAGCGGGATTGAGATCAAGGAGGGTGAAGACTGGACGAACGAGTTTCACCCCCAGTAGCTGGCTTGCTTCGTTGCCGTTTCGCCCGCGCACGGAGACGGAAGTACCCCGTCTCCGTACGTCGAACGCGACGGAAAACAGACGCGCCGGGATTGGGATCGCTCAATGAACAACGAGCCCCCCGCCACCCTTTGTTCCGTTGACGATGCTGGTCAAGTCGGCGTGCTTGGAAGCACCGGGCATCATCTCCTATGATCTGCGCGATCCGAGCGGCGGCGAGTGCCGCCGTTCACGGCAGGCGCCCACATCGATTGGCGTTGCCCAACGGCATGATCCGCAACCGCGGGCGTCGCAAAAACTCCGCCATGCGGCGCACTCCACCGTTTCCAGGCCGCGCCTTGACAGCCGTGAGCACGGCGGCAGACTGAAGCCGAGCGGCTGCGCTGTCCGGTCTACGTAGCCAGGTCAATCGTCTCCTTGAGATAGGACGCAGCGTCGCCCTTCACGGGGCGCGCGACCGCCTGATACCTCCGGCGCAGGTGGACCGTCTACGGAAGGCCCTTGCGGGCCATCCCGACGTCGAATTCGACATACCGGCCGATGGCGACCACTGTTGCCACAACCTCTATCATGTGGTGCGGCCGCGGATGGCCGACTGGCTCGCCGAGCGGCTGAGCGGCAGCTAGAGTCGAGAAGTGGACGGTATAAAGCTTCGATCGGCATCGGGACGCCGATCGTCTTTGTCCATGATATGCTAGCCACTACCGAGTTGTGGGAAGTTAGCGACGGCCCTGCCAAGCTCAACGTTCCGTCCCCGGACGCATTGCGCCAGCTCGGCGACATCGCCTTCACCCAGTCGAGCAATTTCGTGCTCGTCGTGGTTGTCGGTTTGCGAGTGCGCGCCCCCCAACCCCCCGAAGGGCACCCCTCGCGACAAGCAAGAGAAATAAGTGAGGAGCGCCCCCGGTCTGCTACGTGCACAGGCCGGGGGCATTGCCTACGCCGCGGTCAGCCGAGCACGCTGCGTCCCCCGTGGCGAACGCGACGAAGTAGGAAAGCAGTCTTGTTCCGGGTTGTCGCTCTAAGTGGTGGCCTCCAGAAAATCGGGAGGAACGATCGAGGGCGACCACGGGGAGTCCGGTCGACTGGGGCTCCCTGTTTGAAATCTGTCAATCAAGGGACAGGGACTCAAGCGCAAGGAGAACCCCCGCATGACGAAGATCGCTCTCGCCGTGGCGGCAGCCGCAGCGGTGCTGACGACTGCCCCCCTCGCCACTCCGAGCAAGGCGCAAGACCTGAAGATGGCACAGGTCGATGTTCAGATCGGGCGGGACCGCAATGACCGCTACGATCGGTATGATTCCGACGCCACCGTCGGCTTCGGCCCAGGTGGCGTCACCATCGGTCCACGACAGCGCTGTCGCACGGTGACCACGACGATCCAGCGAGATGACGGCCGTACGATCACGCGCAGCGAGCGCCGCTGCGATTAAGTCGCCGCACCTCGACGCGGAGGATCGACAGGCTGGGAACGGCATGCCCTTATCCGCTGTGGCGCCTGAGATCGGCCGGATGCCGCACTTTTCGCGCCCAAGCTAATGCGTAGAAGCTAGCGCCTCTTCGGCGGCGATCAGAACGTTGAGCGGCTGCCACGGCTTGGGCATGTAACCGACCCCGGGGGGCAGCTCGCCAATGCGCTCGCGCGGATGTCCGGAGGTGAGCACCACGGAAAGGTGTGGCCAGCGCATCTTCAGCTCGCGCGCCAGATCGATGCCGTCCATGACGCCCCGAAGCCGAATGTCGGCGAAGATCATAGCGACCTCCCGCCCGCCGATCAGCATGACGGCAAGCGCCGCTTCCGCGCTCTCACACTCGATGGTGTCCAGTTGCTCGTCTTCGAGCAGCGCCGCCGTCAGGCTGCGCAGTTCGGCGTCGTCCTCGACAATCAATACGGTTCGACGTTTCTGTTGCGCTTGCCCCATGACCGGGCTCCTCTCCCTCCTGAGAGCTCGTTGCGATCGGCACTCAAGCCGCGCACGAGCGCCGCCAGCCGTTCCGGGAGAGGAATTGAAACAACGTCGGCGAATGTGGTCCGCAACCCGCCCGCAAGCGTCATCGGGAACTTGGTTCGATCGAGCGGTATCAGGGTCGGACGGCGCATCCCGACCGAGTTCTCCGCTAGGGAACCTCCCCTCGGTCTTCACGTCCCTGTGTCCAGAATGCGACGGTGGCGGTTTTGTTCAGCCCGGCGCCAATTTAATTTTTTCCAAAGGCGTTGCCAGTCGCGCTCCGCGCCCTTCGAACCTCCTGGGGCTGGGCCGGCCCCACATTGCGCTTGCGGGAACGATCCGGAGGCACCGAGTATTTGTTAAATCAAGCGAGGGTGCACCCAGACCCAGCTAGCCCCCACTGCCCCCTGGACGCCCTCGCGACAGGTAGCGCCCCCGGTCCGCCGACACACGGGCCGGGGGCATCGCCCACGCCCGGCGGGCTACGCCGCCTGCTCCTGCACCGTCGTTTCCGCTTGCTTGCAGCGCGAGCAGTAGAACATCAGGATCTCCGGGAGCCCTCCCAGACGAGGGATCGTACTGACGAGCTTCATCGGCTCCCGGCAATCGGGGCAGAGGGGCGGAGCGAGAGCGTCGGATGACATAGAGCGCCAATTACGCTGTTCAAAGCGCGGGTACCTTGATCCCGATCAAAGTGGAACCCTGAGGACGGCGATATTGCCGGCGGCTCGCGGACCTGGGCCTCCGCTCGAAAGCCGCGGGACCGTGACCGAGCTTCGCTGGGCGCTCCGGTCACGGTCCGCTGCTTCGGCAATGAATATGTCGGTCGTCCGCCTCATCCCCTGCACTAGCGAAAACGGTCGCCCGGCCGTTGCCCTGGCGGCGCTTCGCGCGCAAGGAGCGGCGAATAATGCTAAAAAATCGGACCTTGAGCCCCGTGGTCGAGCGCTTCATCGAATATGCTCGCGAGATAGCAAAATCGATTGCCGGCCGGCCGGCGCGCCGTAAGTCGTGAGCCATGCGAACCCGCGATCTAACCTCCGAGCAAAGTGGATATAATAGAAATTCGAGTTACTAATTTTTCTTCCATCAACGAGGCGAGGCGTATCTGGGCTTTGATCTCAAGCTCCTGCGCGGCGCTGACCTGCGGCAAATGGATACGCTCCCGTAATTCAGACTGTTGCAAGTATCACAAAAGCGCCTTGCTGTTGAGCCGGGCTGAAGCCCCGCGCAAGGGCGGGCCTTGCGGCTCAGCACGTTGAGCCAATGGCGAAGAACCATGATCTTCGCTTCGAGGCTGGCTCTGGACCCGAAACTGCCCGGTGAGCGAGCCCCACGCAGATTTAGAAGATCGATCATCGGACAGGGGCGTCATTCAGTTCGCCCCGGTTGGCCAGCCGTATGAGGTTTGGCCTGCACCCGTTTTGGATGACACCCGGTTAAGCGAATCCCGCCTCTCGTTCGAACTCCATAGGGCTCAGATAGCCGATCGTCGAGTGTCTGCGTTTAGAGTTGTAGAAGCGCTCGATATAGTCAAACACGTCTGCCTTTGCTTCATTGCGCGTCCTGTACGTTTTGTTGCTGGTTCGCTCGGTCTTCAGCGACGAGAAGAAGCTCTCCATCGCGGCGTTGTCCCACACGTTGCCTGATCGGCTCATCGAACAGACGACGCCGCTGTCGGCCATCAGCCGCTGGAACTGCTCGCTGGTGTACTGGCTGCCGCGATCGGAGTGATGCAGCAGCGCATCGGGCTTTCCGCGACGCCAGATCGCCATCACCAGCGCATCGGTGACGAGCTGCGCTGTCATAGCGGCGCTCATCGACCAGCCCACCACACGCCGGGAGAAGAGGTCGATGACGGCGGCCACATAGAGCCAGCCTTCCGCTGTCCAGACATACGTGAAGTCAGCGATCCATTTGCGGTTTGGAGCGGCGGCTTCAAAGCTGCGGTCTAGCACGTTCGGAGCGACGGCGCCCGCCTGCCGCTCACCCAGATCGGGCGGCAGGCGGCGCCGGCGCGGACGCGCTTTGAGGGCCTGTAGTCGCATCAATCGCTCGATCCGGTGTAGACCGCACGACAGCCCATCCGCCAGCAAGTCTCGCCACACACGCCTGGCGCCATAGGTCCGGTCGCTCGCCAGGAAGCTGGCGCGGACCTTCGCACCAAGCTCTTCGTCGCTGCGGCTGCGCTGACTGCGCGGGCGTGTCAGCCAGGCATAGAAGCCACCCCGCGAGACACCGAGCGCCTCGCACATCCAGTCCACGGCCCAGATCCCCCGGT
The DNA here is from genome assembly GCA_963758945.1 of uncultured Alphaproteobacteria bacterium. Taxonomy (GTDB): domain Bacteria; phylum Pseudomonadota; class Alphaproteobacteria; order Rhizobiales; family Xanthobacteraceae; genus VAZQ01. Next base: position 95,511 of record CAVWXY010000013.1, read on the forward strand.
GCTTCGCAATGAAGGAGAACTTCACGTCAATTCCTTCGCGAAGTAGGCCGCGGCTTTTTTTAGTATGTCCCGCTCCGCCTTCAGCTTCGCCACTTCGCGCTTGAGCTGCGCGATCTCGAGCTGCTCGGGCTTCATCTGGCCGTGGCCAGGAAAGGCGTGCTGCGGATCCTCGGAGAACTTCTTCACCCAATCGCGCAGTTGCGACGGGTGAACGTTCAGGTCCTGCGATGCCTGCACATAGGACACGCCTCGATCCTTGATCAGGCGCACGGCCTCAAGCTTGAATTCCCGCGTGAACTTCCGTCTCTCCATGACCCACCTCCAGCTCCATCAAAACACCTAACTCGGTGTCTTCGGAACCGGGTGCAGGCCAGTTTGCGAAGTGACAACGGGCCATATGTGCTAAATTGACTCTTTAGAGCAAGAGGAAGCGGCTATGCTCCAGACAGTAGCGCGGCTCCTTCCGGAACTTCCACTAATTCTCATGACCGCTGTCGCTACGCATTTGGTCATGTCATTTGCGCAGACGCTGATGCATTATAAGATTGGTCACCATCGAATGGGCGGTAGGTTCTTCCGCAACCACATCAATTTCCATCACGCCCACTATTCCGAAGATCATCTCGTATCGCGGACGTACCTCGGTGACGAAGGCAACAACACGCCCTTCTTCTTCATTCCTGTGTTTCTGGTAGGAGCGTGTACCTACCTCGTATTGCCGGTCGATCTCTTCGTGACTCAGGTAGTCGCATGTGCGGCGTCGTTCTACGCGCACGTCTTTTTCGACAAGGAATACCACATAGAGGGATCGCGGCTTCGGCGATTTGCATGGTTCAGATGGAAACAGGAACTGCATTTCGTTCATCACCGGCACGCGAACAGCAATTTCGCGGTGATCCATTTCTTCTGGGATAGAATTCTTGGCACGTATAGAAGACCGGATGCTGGACAAACTCAGGCGAATGGAACCCTTCGGATTGGCGGTCCGCGCAAATTTCCGCCATTCGAGGCGGACGCTTCCGTCTGATTTTTATCTGTGAGCCCTCACAATCTTATGCGTCTAGGACCCGGTGCAGATGCGCTTCACCGAATACGATCATGTGGTCGAGGCTGTGCCTTCCCAAAACCTTCCCGGCGGGCGAAGCTTAATGATTTCCGGCGCATTTGCGTCGGCAATCGAAAAATTCTTCTACAGATGAAGTTTTGGTAGGCGGAGCCGCCCCTTTAGGTTATCGGGTACGCGGCAGGATCGCGATCCGGCGCGGGCTCAGCGCCGGGTCTGGAGGCTCATGCCGAGCAAGGCCAAAGTGACGCCGCAGAAGGAACCGGTGCCGGCGAAGGAGGGTCCCGAGACCCCGCCAGACAGCCCGCTGCTCGATCTATTGGACGCGGCCGTCAAGAAGCTGATCCGCACCGCCAAGAAGCGCGGCTACGTCACCCACGACGAGATCAATTCGGTATTGCCCTCCGAGGAGGTCAATTCCGAGCAGATCGAGGATGTTCTCGCGATGTTCAGCGAGATGGGCGTCAACGTGGTCGAGACCGAGGAGGCGAGCGAGGAGGGCGAGGAGCCGCGCGAGGAAGCCGAGGAGGAGGCCGAGAGCGAGAGCGGCGAGCTGATCGAGGTCCAGCAGAAGGTCCCGGCCAAGTCCGAGGCCAAGGAGCCGGCCGAGCGCACCGACGATCCCGTGCGCATGTATCTGCGCGAGATGGGCTCGGTGGAGCTCCTCTCGCGCGAGGGCGAGATCGCGATCGCCAAGCGCATCGAGGCGGGCCGCGAGGCGATGATCGCCGGTCTGTGCGAGAGCCCGCTCACCTTCCAGGCCATCATCATCTGGCGCGACGAGCTCAACGAGGGCAAGGTCTTCCTGCGCGACATCATCGATCTCGAAGCCACCTATGCCGGTCCCGACGCCAAGGCCATGCCGGCAACGGCGCCGGCTCCCGGCGCCGATCCCCCGCCGGGCGCGCTCGCGCAGATGCCGGCGCCGCCGGCCGCGACCCCGTTCAAGCCGGCGTCGGCGCGCGCCAGCGGCGAGGACGGCGAGGCCGCCGAGGTCCCCGCCGGCGAAGCGGATTTCGACGACGACGACATGGAGAATTCGCTTTCGCTCGCCGCCATCGAGGCCGAGCTCAAGCCCAAGGTCGTCGCCACCTTCGACAACATCGCGGACTCCTACAAGCGGCTGCGCCGCCTGCAGGACCAGGACATCCAGAACAAGCTGCGCAACAATTCGCTCTCGCCCGCACAGGAGCGCCGCTACAAGAAGCTCAAGGACGAGATCATCGCCGAGGTGAAGTCGCTGCGCCTCAACCAGGCGCGCATCGATGCGCTGGTCGAGCAGCTCTACGACATCAACAAGCGCCTGGTCGGCCACGAGGGCCGCCTGATGCGGCTGTCCGAGAGCCACGGCGTCGCGCGCGAGGATTTTCTCAAGAACTACCAGGGCTCCGAGCTCGACCCGCGCTGGCTCAACCGGGTGTCGAAGCTCTCCGCCAAGGGCTGGAAGAGCCTCATCGCCAGGGACAAGGACAAGGTCAAGCAACACCGCCACGAGATCCAGGTGCTCGCCGGCGAGACCGGGCTCGAGATCGGCGAGTTCCGCAAGATCGTGCACATGGTGCAGAAGGGCGAGCGCGAGGCGCGCCAGGCCAAGAAGGAGATGGTGGAGGCGAACCTGCGGCTGGTGATCTCCATCGCCAAGAAATACACCAACCGCGGCCTGCAGTTCCTCGACCTGATCCAGGAAGGCAATATCGGCCTGATGAAGGCGGTCGACAAGTTCGAGTACCGGCGCGGCTACAAGTTCTCGACCTACGCCACCTGGTGGATCCGGCAGGCAATCAGTCGCTCGATCGCCGATCAAGCGCGCACCATCCGCATCCCCGTGCATATGATGGACGCAATCTCCAAGGTCATACGCACGAGCCGGCAGCTGCTCAACGAGATCGGCCGCGAGCCGACGCCCGAGGAGCTCGCTGCGAAGCTCGGCATGCCTTTGGATAAAGTGCAGAAGGTTCTGAAAGTCGCCAAGGAGCCGCTGTCGCTGGAAACGCCCATTGGCGACGAAGAGGACAGCCACCTCGGCGATTTCATCGAGGACAAGAACGCGATCCTGCCGATCGACGCCGCCATCCAGTCGAACCTGCGCGAGACCACGACCCGAGTGCTCGCTTCCGTCACACCGCGCGAGGAGCGCATTCTGCGCATGCGCTTTGGCATCGGCATGAACAAGGACCATACGCTGGAGGAGGTTGGCCTCCAGTTCTCGGTGACGCGCGAGCGGATCCGCCAGATCGAGGCCAAGGCGCTAAGGAAGCTGAAGCACCCGAGCCGGTCAAGGATACTCAGAAGCTTCCTTGATAATTGATTCGGCGGGGAGCCGACACCTTCCGCGCCGGCGCGTGGGCGCATGTTGGCCTTCTCGGTGGTGTGTGAGCCGGGTTTGGCCTGCCGGGTAACGGCTGTGATGACTTGTATCTTGTCGGGGTTCTGAGATGAGCAAGGTCAGCAGCGGCGAAACCGCGAAACCGCTCTATTGCACGTTCTGCGGCAAGAGCCAGCACGACGTGCGTAAGCTCATCGCCGGCCCGACCGTGTTTATCTGCGATGAGTGCGTCGAGCTGTGCATGGATATCGTCGGCGAGGAAAACAAATCCTCGCTGGTGAAATCGCGCGACGGCATTCCTACTCCCTTGGAGATCCGCAAGGTACTCGACGACTATGTGATTGGGCAGGATCACGCCAAAAAGGTGCTCTCGGTCGCGGTCCACAATCACTACAAGCGGCTCAACCACCAGACCAAGCACGACGACGTCGAGCTCGCGAAGTCCAACATCCTGCTGATCGGCCCCACCGGCTCCGGCAAGACGCTGTTGGCGCAAACGCTCGCGCGCATCCTCGACGTGCCCTTCACGATGGCGGATGCGACGACGCTCACCGAAGCTGGCTATGTCGGCGAGGACGTCGAGAATATCATCCTCAAGCTGCTGCAGTCGGCCGACTACAATGTCGAGCGCGCGCAGCGCGGGATCGTCTATATCGACGAGATCGACAAGATCAGCCGCAAGTCCGACAATCCGTCGATCACGCGCGACGTGTCGGGCGAGGGCGTGCAGCAGGCGTTGCTCAAGATCATGGAAGGCACCATCGCGTCGGTGCCTCCGCAGGGCGGACGCAAGCACCCGCAGCAGGAATTCCTGCAG
>CAVWXY010000014.1:0-70875 GCA_963758945.1 uncultured Alphaproteobacteria bacterium
AGCAAGGTGGACTTGCCCACGCCGTCGGGTCCGATCAACCCCGCCATGCACTGGGCAGGGATATCGAGCGTGAGATCGTTGAGCGCGAACCTCTTACCGTAGCGGTGCGTCACGCGCTCGATCCTGGCGACAACGGTGTCGGTCATTCCGGTAGCTTCACCACGAGCTCGGCAGGCCAGGCGATCTTCGGATCGGTGCGCACGAACCCGAGGCCGCGCACACCCGTTTTCACCGCACTATGGTATTTGTCCAGCACCGCGGGGTCGCCCTGGAGCTTGACGCGGAACATGAGCTTCTGGCGCTCCTCGGCGGTCTCGACGCTCTTGGGCGTGAACTGCGCGTCCGTCGCCACGAAGCTGATGGTGGCGGGGAAGACATTTTGCGGGAGTGGATCGAGGATGACGCGCGCCTCATCCCCGAGCGTAAGCTGGCCCGCCACATCCGCCTGCAGGTAGATCGTCATGTAGACGTCTTTGAGATCGAGGATGGTCAACACGCGCTGGCCTGCGGCGACCACCTCGCCGGCGCGCGCGAGCCGGTACTGCACGCGTCCGCTTCTCGGCGATACGAGCACCAGGTCGACCAGAATCGATTGCAGCCGCTCGACGTCGGCCTCGGCGGCCTTGACTGCCGCCTCCGCCGCGTCACGCTGGGCGTTAGCTGCAACATATGCGGCCTCCGCCGCCTCGAATTTGTTCCGCCGCAGGTCCAGGGTCTGCTGCGTTATGGTCCCGTGTTCAATCAGCGGTTTTCCGCGGTTGTAGTCCGTCCTGGCGAAGTCCAGATCGCTGTTTCGTTGCGCGATCACTGCGATGGCTTCCGCCAATTGTCTTTTCGCTTTCAAGACTTGCGCCTGCGCGGCGCGCAGCTGGGCTTCCGTTTCCGGCGACGAGATGGTCGCGACCACCTGTCCGGCGGTAACCTCGTCGCCCTCGTTCACGTTCACCGCCGCGAGGCGACCGGAGTACTTTGCCGATACGTCCACTTGCGTCGCTTCGAGGCGGCCGTTGGCCTTGACGATGCCCTCCGGCATGTCGCGGCCACGCAGACGATTGATCAGGCTTTCCACCGCCGTGCGGGCTCGCTCGAGCGGGCTTTGCTCCGGCGATTGCGCCTGCGCACTGCCCACAAGTGGAACGCTATCCGAAAGCGCAAGCGTCGACCCGGCGATGGACAGGACGACTCCGCCTACCACTCCGGCGATAATCGCGATACGACCGAGGCGCATGTGTGTTCCCTCCGAATGCGACTGATGGCGTGCGCAGCGCAGCGAGCCGTGAATTTTTGAGCGCGAAGGTGTCCGCGAGCATTGACATGCATCAACCGCTGCAATGCGGTAATCGGCTGTGCTGTGTCGCGAGCAGCCGAAGCGCAAATCCGGACAGACCAGGCGAAAAAATGCACGGAAGCTGAACCGCACACCTGAGCGGCTGTACCTTTTGCGATCTTGAGCCGGGCCGCCGTGCCCGCCGCCGCGGGTGACGCTACTCCGGCGCCGCGGCCAGCATCCCGGCCATGATAGCGACAAATGCGACGGCCAGCCAGAGCATCTCAACCGGGGTCGAGAGCAAGTAGAGCATCGCCACTCCCTCTATCCATTCAGAAGCGGCGACCGTAGCCGCCACACATAATTGGCAAACGAGATCACGCTCACCTTGATTTGGATCAACCGGCCCCGGCGCATTTCTCGGAAATCTACGTTATCGTGCCTGGCGCGCCTTTGCCCACCCTACGGATGAGCCCGCCCAATCGGCATGGAATGGATGACATCATGGCACTGAAACGCACGGCCGGGAGCACTGCCAAACCGAAGATGAAGCGCAAAGCCTACGAGAAGGAATTGCGCAAGCTGCAGGTCGAGCTTTGCCGCTTGCAGGACTGGGTCAAGGCCAAGGGCGCGCGCATCATCATCATATTCGAGGGGCGCGATGCCGCCGGCAAGGGCGGAACCATCAAAGCCATCACCGAGCGCGTGAGCCCGCGCGTGTTTCGCACGGTGGCCCTGCCCGCGCCCTCGGACCGGCAAAAGACCCAAATGTTCATGCAGCGCTATATCGAGCACTTCCCGGCCGGCGGCGAGATCGCGATCTTCGACCGCAGCTGGTACAATCGCGCCGGCGTCGAATACGTCATGGGATTCTGCAGCGAAGAGGAGCACCGACGTTTTCTCGAGCTTTGCCCGCAAATCGAAAAATACATCGTCGACGGCGGCACCATGCTGATCAAGATCTGGCTGGAGGTCAGCCAGGACGAGCAAGAGCGGCGGTTCTCGGCGCGCATCAACGACCCGCTGCGGCAATGGAAGCTGAGCCCGATGGATCTCGAATCCTACCGTCGCTGGTACGATTACTCGCGGGCGCGCGACCGGGCGCTGAAGACCGACAGCGACCACGCGCCGTGGTATATCGTGCGATCAGATGACAAGCGGCGGGCGCGGCTCAACTGCATCTCCCATATCCTGAAGCTGATCCCGTACGAGAAAGTGCCGCGCGCGAAGGTCAAGCTGCCCAAGCGATCGGCCAAGCACGCATATGACGACCAGGTAGCCCTGACCGGGAGAAAGTTCGTTCCCGAGAGATACTGACCGTCGTCAATTGCGAGACAAGACCGCAACACCGATGCGCCGACGCGCGAGCGTACGGCACGGCAGAGAGCGATAGCCGATGCGTCTTTGGCTCATTCCGATGATCTACGTGGCCGGAAGCGTCGTCTGCGGGCTCGCGCTGCCGCGAATTGAGCAGGCATACCTGGGCTCCTACACGTTCAATCTGTCGGTTACCTCGGCGCAGGCGTGCCTTTCGGCCGCGGCTTCGGGAATGATGGCGCTCACCGGGCGTGGTATTCGCCATGGCCTTCGTCATGGTGCAATTCAGCGCGATCGCCTACTCCCCGCGGCTGGTGCTCTGGTTTGCGCGCGATCGCGTGCTTTTTCATTCGCTCGGGGCGTTCGCAGCCACGTTCATATACGCCCTGTTCACGCTCGCATGGATCGATCGGGACGCATCCGGGACGGTGCCGCTGCTTTCCACGGCGATGGTGGCGATCCTGCTGATCTACAGCATGCTGCTCTTCTCCCGCCTGGTGCAGCGCCTGACCGACCTGCAGATCACGAGCGTGCTTCAGCTAGTCGGCGACAAAGGCCGCGAGGTCATTCGCGACATGTTCCGGCGTCTCGACGGGCGGCCGGCGGCCGAATGGCAAGCGCGGAATCGAATCCGCCGAAAGTGCTCGGTTCCGCCCGGTTTCGCAGACCCTGATGTATTCCGGGCATCCGCGAACGATCGCCGAGCTGAATACCGATGCCTTGGTCCGGCAGGCACGACAGAGCGGAGGGGTGATCGTGATGGCGTGCGCCGTCGGCGATACCCTCGTCGACGGCAGCGTCGTGCTGCGCGTCCATGGGGCGAAGGGCAAGCTCGCCGAGAAAGACCTGATGCGGGCCGTTCATCTCGCCGCCGAGCGCACATTCGAGCAGGATCCGAAATATCCCATTCGCCTGCTGGTCGACATCGCCATCAAGGCGCTCTCTCCCGCTATCAATGATCCGACGACCGCGGTGCAGGCCATCGACCAGATCGAGGATCTCCTGCGCCGCCTCGTCCGACGCGATTTGGATGCAGGCTTCGCCAGAGACTTGGACGGCGTCTTGCGGCTCGTCGTTCCCATGCCGACATGGGACGACTATCTGACCCTCGCCTTCGACGAAATCCGTCAATTCGGCATGAGCTCGATCCAGGTGATGCGCCGACTGCGAGCGGCACTCACCGGTCTGGCGGAGAGCACAACGATCGCCGGCCGCGCCGAAGCGGTCCGGCGATATCTCAAACACCTCGATCTGGTCATCGAGCGTTCGCCGCTCGATTCCGAGGACAAGGCCACGGCGCTGCAAGAGGACCCGCAAGGGCTCGGTCTCTCGCGCCGGCGGCCAGACGCTCTCCTCGCATCGATGTCGGCAGGGAACACCTGAGCGGTCGCATGCTCGGAGCGCGTTCCGAGCCGTTTTTGGCGCGGCTGCGGTCGACAGCCGTCGACTCTCGAGGTCGCGCCAGCACGGCGATGTCCGGCGCCGTGCCGCGCGGCCGTTGATCGGACCTCCGGCTGGCGACGATGGGGATGTCCCTCGACCGACTGACCAATATTCTCGTCACGATCACACTCGTCGAGATGATGGTGCTGATCGGGTTCCGGGCGGCGTTCGCCGAGCTCATCCACACCGCCCGGAACTGGCGACTGGTCGCGCGGGCCGTGGCGGCCAATTATCTGTTCGTCCCGGCCATCGCCGTCGCTCTGCTCATTTTGTTCGAGGCGGCTCCGATGGTGGCCGCCGGCTTTCTCATTCTCGCGGTCTGTCCCGGCGCGCCTTACGGCCCGCCGCTTGCGGGAATTGCGCGCGCAAACGCCACCGCGGCGGTCGGCCTGATGGTGATCCTGGCGGGATCGTCGGCGATTGTTTCGCCGGCCTTGTTGTACCTGCTGCTGCCGTGGGTGTCCGGCGGCGAAGCGCCGCGCATCGATCTGATGGGAATGCTGGCCGCCCTGCTCAGCACGCAGTTGCTGCCCTTGCTGCTCGGGCTCCTGGTGAAGCATTGGCGTCCGCAGCTTGCGGATCGGCTGCTCCGTCCATTCGAGCTTGTCAGCAAGGTCTTGAACCTCAGCGTCGCGGCGCTCATCTTGGCCACCCAGTTCCCCATGCTTACGGAGATCCGAATAAAGGGATTCGTGGGAATGCTGCTCCTGCTGGTCGCGAGCCTCGTGATCGGCTGGCTGGCGGGTGGTTCCGGACGCGACAGCCGCAGGACCATGGCGCTGACGACCTCGCTGCGGAATGTCGGGGTCGGCCTGGTCATTGCGACTGGAAATTTCGCCGGCACTCCCGCGGTTTCCGCCGCCCTGGCCTACGGGATCTTGGAGGTGCTCGGCTCGCTGCTGGTGGCGCTCTGGTGGGGCAAGTCAGATGTGACGGCAAGCCGCTCGAGCCCGCCGAAGAAGCAATGAGTTTGCCACGAACGCGGACTTTGCAATAAGCCTGCTTTGACGGGTGCATTGCTGGAGGCATAGACATGTTGCGCCAACTTCTCGTGGGTGCCGCCGCCAGCGCCTGCAATATCGCCATCCACGCATTGGTGATGACGGCGATCGTATGGGTGGCGCGCCGCGCAGCCGCGAAGGAGACGGCGCGACAATCGTGGCGATTGGTCACCGTCATGATTGCGACCGTGTCGGTCTTGATGCTCGCCCACGTGTCCGAGGTGATCGTCTGGTCGCTGGCCTACGCGCTGGTCGGTGCCGCACCCGCCGGCACCGATCTGTTGTATTTCGCATTCGTGAACTACACCACGCTCGGCTACGGCGACGTAACGCCGGTGGCACGCTGGCGGCTGCTCGGGCCGATGACGGCGATGAACGGCGTGCTGTTGTTCGGCTGGTCGACCGCCGTCATTTTCGAGGTATTGCGGAGAACGGTCAGACCCGGAATTGCGGTCGCAGGTTCGGGCATCGAGTTGCAGGTCGACAGGCCGAGCTCTTGAAAGACCTCCCGTCGCCGACGCTATTGCTTTCCGGAGCTCTCGCCCGATTTCGCTTCCGCCGGGTTGACGGACAACGTGATGTACGCGGTCCATCCCTCGAGCCGGTTCTGGGCGTTGAACTCGTAGTAGCCCCTGAGGTTGAGGTACCCTTGCCGGTCCGCGAGCGGAAAGAAGAATCCGATCTGCGGCCCGATGCCCGCCACGCGCGACTTGAACGTGCCCAGCCGGTCGCCGGAGCCGCCGTCGCCGGTCACTTGCCGATAGACATAGCCGACCGCGCCGACATGCATCTTGTCGGAAACGTAGGGCGAGACCGCGAGATCCAGATGCGCGTCGGTGCCGCTCTGGTACCGGGTATAGGGATTGACGAAGTTGTAGGTGAACCCGAGAACCGCGGAGCCTTCGACTCCCAATTTCTCGTCGAAGTAAGTGTAGCCGGCGCCCGCGTCCGCCGCCCAGTGGCCCAGTCCGACGCTCGACAGCAGATTCGGATCATAGGCGCCGACGGGAACGGCGGCCATCGCGTAGACCATGACATTGTGCACGCCCGACTTCCATTTCAGCGAGGCGTACGGGTTCAAGTCGCCGAACCCGACAAGCGAGTCGGACCGACTTTCCGACAGCGGGGGACCTCCCGGCTCGGGCACGGTTTCCGCCGCAAAGCTGGTATTGCGTCCATACGTCACCGTCATCCCCAGCGCCGCCTGCCCGCCGAGCACGGGCGTCGCGAAGGCATAGCTGGGCGTGAACATGAAGAAATCCGAGGGCGACGTCAGGCCGGTGTGAGTCCTGCCGCCGCGCCGGAAGGTCGCCCCTGCGCTCGAGGCCGCCGTTGCATGGTAGAATGTATTGTCGAACGACCATCCCGGCTCGGAGGGCACCGCGGCGAAGCTACTGAATTGGCCTTGCAGCCAGAAGCTCAGGCCCGACTCGTCCGCCGTCGCAACATCGGAGCAGGTGACGGTTCGAAGCGCTGCAAGCAGGCTTGCAACTGCAACAGGCGGCCGGCTTCGCGCAAGCATGGAGCCTTTTTCACGTCATCGTCGATGATGCAAGATCGATATCATAACCCGACGACTCAAGAATAAGTCTCTTTCCGCCTTGATTGTGGCCGATTTCGACCGGCCACATCTGTCGTCGTGCTTTTCGAGCCGAGCGCGTCGACCGCAAGAGGGTGGGGACCCATGCCACAGCCGCGCGGAGCCTTGAGAAGGCGTGTCGCGGGCGCCCTGTTGATGGCCCTGGCGGCGTTCGCTCTGGCGGCGCCCATGGCGGCGGGCCGATGGTCGCTTGCGATCCTCGGCATTCCCCTGATCGCGTTGAGCGCAGTGGAGGCATACTCCGCCTTCACTTCGCCGCGACGCGCCGACGCCAGCGCCTACCTGCCGTGTCTGCTCGCGCTGCTCGCGGGAAACCTGCTGCTGTTGAGCTCCGCGCTGGTCCTCAGCGGCCTGTTGCTTCTCCTGGTCGCAATTCTGCTGATCGATGGTGTCGGGAAGATCCTGACCGTCGGGCGTAAGCCGCGCGCGGCACGCGTCCCGACCGCCGTCGACGGGCTGGTCGGCCTCGGATGCGCGGCGCTGCTCTGGTACCTCAATCGCATCATCGGCACCGAGCGCGCCGTCGGCATCGTCATCGGCGCCTATATCGCGGCGGCGGGGTGGCGGATGCTGATGGCGCCGGCCGAAGCAGCGCAGCCCGACGCGGCCTTCGGGGCGCCGACCTCGCACCCGGACCGCGAGCTTGGTCTCGCTCCGAGCGAAACTTTCGCTCGCCTGCGCGCGAGGACCGCCGCCGCGTCGCAGACGGTGCGTGCCGCCGACCTCATGTGGATGCTGACCCTTGCGGCCGTCTTCCTGGCGATCCACGTCGGCCGCATGCCTATATCGGACAGCGTGCTCGGCATCAGCTCTCCCTTCGTTGCGACCGCCGGCGATGTTCTGATGACCCTGGTCCTGGCGACGATCGTCGTGCTTCCGGCGCGCCTGCTCTGGAGACGCTTGACGAGGCCGGTGGAGCGCTTGGCATGGTCGCTTCAACTTGGCGCCGGGGACGGGGCTGCGCCGATGAATCCCGCGGCCGGTTGGCTGATCGGCCGCTGGCTCGAGGCCCGCTTCGGCTTCGATATTCGGTTGCGCGAAGCACGCGCCTCGCTGCCGGCCGCGCTGATCCTCGTCTTGCGATTGGGCCTGCCGGTGACCGCCTTTTTCGTGGCCTTCAACCCGATCTGGGGGTTCACCTGGTACTTCAACACGGAAAGCTGGGCGACCGGCGTCTATCAGAAGATGACGGAGCTGCGGATCGATCCCTGGCGCGCCAAGATGACCGACGCGGTCGCGCGCGTCTACGGCGGCGACGGCGACGATCTGTTTCGAATCGATCCGGGCGGCCTCGACCCAGGCGCCGACTTCAGCTTTCTCGTCATCGGCGACCCCGGAGAAGGCGACGCGTCGCAATATTCATTGGTCTCGCGCTATCTGGAACTGGGGCGCCGCGATGACGTGAAGTTTCTCCTCATCTCCTCCGACGTCATTTATCCAGCCGGATCGATGCACGACTACGAAGCCAATTTCTATCTTCCTTTCCAGGGTTTCGCCAAGCCGATCTACGCGATCCCCGGCAATCACGACTGGTACGACGCGCTGGAAGGGTTCAACGCGAATTTCCTCGAGCCCAAGGCCGCGCGCGCGGCGATAGAAGCCCGCGTCGACGCCGATCTCGGTCTTACCAGCACCAACGCTCGCCGCATCGACAAGCTGATGGCGGAGGCGGCGCGTCTGCGCCGGCAGTACGGCGTCGATGTCGGCACCCAGCGGGCGCCGTTCTTCGAATTGCAGACCGGGGATTTCGCCTTGCTGGCGATCGACACCGGCGTTCTGCGCACGGTCGACGAACGCCAATGGGCATGGATCGAGCGCGCGCTCGGCCGCAGCCGCGGCAAGTTCACGATGGTTGTCGTCGGCCACCCGCGCTTCGCCGGCGGCCGCGATCTGCCCCCGACCGCCGAAGGCCACGACGTCTCCGAATCCTCGGGAAGCTTCGCCGCGCTCTATCGCCTCTTGGCGAGCCACAACGTCAGGATCGCGATGGCCGGGGACACGCATGACTTCGAGTACTACCGGGAGAAAATCGGCGGCGGCGACGGCACGCAGGTGATGCACCACTTCGTCAACGGCGGCGGCGGGGCGTACCTCAGTATCGGCACGGCGCTCGATTTTCCGAAAGAGCCCGCCGTCGGCGATTGGGCGTTCTATCCGCGGACCGACCGCCTGCGCGCCAAGCTGGACGCGGAGATGCCGGTGTGGAAGCAGCCGTTCTGGCACTGGGTCAAGTGGCTGAACGCCTGGCCGTTCCATGTCGAGGCCCTGTCCGGCCTGTTCGATTTCAACCACGCGCCCTTCTTCCAGAGCTTCCTGGAGGTGCGGGTCGAGCGATCCAGGCGGCGCGTCGTTCTCGTTCTCAACGGCATCCACAGTCCGCTGCAATGGCGCGACCTGCAAACGGGCGGCGCGGTGCCGCCAGCGGGCGCAACGCCCGACGATCCGGTCGAATTCGTCGTGCCGATGGACCGCGAATAGCTTCATGTGTGGCTTCCGGGCAACGCCATTTCCGGGCCGGAGGAATAGACTGGGCCGACGATCTGGGGCGCGATGATGCGAGATGTGTCTCTGTCGGGTCGGCCGCTCACCCATTTAGCATGCGTCATCGCGGCGCTTCTGCCTGTCGCTGTTTCTGACGGTGCGTCGGCGGACGAAGCGGGCGTGAGTTTCTGGCTGCAAGGTCAATACGGCAGCTTCGCAGCAGTGCCCTCGAATCCGGGCTGGTCGCTCGAAAGCACGTTTTACCATGCAAGGGCGGCCGCGAGCGCAGGCGTAGGCTTTAAACGAGGCGGCGGGTTTCAGGCCGGCATGAAGTCGCCGACGGATTTCGTCATGGTGACTCCGACCTATGTGTTCGCAACGCCGGTCTTGGGCGGACAAGCAGCCGTGGGAATGACCGCCTTGTACGGACGCAACACCACCTCGGCGTCGGCAATGCTGACCGGGCCGGGAGGAGCCTCGCTATCGGGAAGCCGCTCCGACTACGTCGTCGGGTTCGGAGACTTGTATCCGGCCGCCACCCTGAAATGGAATCAGGACGTTCACAACTTCATGCTTTACGCCACGGCCGGGGTTCCCGTCGGTATCTACGATCCCACCCGTCTGGCGACCATGGGACTGGGACACTGGGCTACAGACGCGGGCGCCGGCTACACCTATTTGAACGAGCAAGTCGGATTTGAATGGTCCGCGGTCGTCGGATTCACCTACAACTTCATCAATCCCTACACCCAATATCGGAGCGGTATCGACGCACACTTGGATTGGGCGATTTCACCGTATCTCACGGAAAAACTGCACATCGGCGCCGTCGGCTATGTCTACAACCAGGTGACAGGCGACAGCGGCGCGAGCCCCGCGCTCGGCGGATTCAGATCACGCGTTGCCGGGGTCGGGCCACAGATCGGGTTTTTCCTTCCAGTCGCGGACCGCGACGGATACCTCAATCTCAGAGGCTATTACGAGTTCGACGCCAAGAACCGGCTCGAAGGATGGACCGCATACGTCACGTTCTCTGTCGAGGCAGCGGAGCGCAAGCCAGGTGAAGCAAGGCCGGTAAGACCCGCCACGTTCCTGCGCTGACGATCGGCTCGTTTTCCGTCTCGGCCGCGGACACCGATGCGGCTCGCGCTATGCGCCCTGCCCGCCGAGCAGACTATCGAGAGTCGCGGCTCTGTCGAGGCCTCCGACTTTTTCGCCCATGCCGTCGGCTCGCAGCAGGTCGCGCACGCGCCCATGTGCCCCGACGACGCGCAGCGCGATGCCGTCGCCGGCAAGCTTGCTGTGCAACTCATGCAGCATGCGAGAGCCCGCGAGATCGAGAAAGGGCGACGCCGAAAGGTCGCAGACCACCAAGTGGAGGTCGGCGGGCGCAGCTTGAAGTCGATTCAAGACGGTTTCCAGAACAGCGTCCGCATTGACGTAGATGAGCGAGGCTTCGGGACGAAAGGCGATCACGTCGGGCAGGGCCTCGTTTTCGGGATGACGGGCGAGGTCCGAGTACCTATCAGTGCCGGGAATCCGTCCGAGGAACGCCACATGCGGGCGCGATACGCTGCCGAGCAACATCAAGATAGAGGCCAACGCCGCGAGCAGGATGCCCTCCAGTATCCCCAACAACAGCACACCGACCAGGGCGGTCGCTCCGGCATAGAAGTCGAGCCGGCTCACGCGCCACATGCGCAACAGCGCCGGAAAATCGAGCAGCCCGGATACGGCGGTCAGCACGACCGCAGCCAGCACTGTCTTCGGCAGATTTTCCAGCAGCCCGGTGAGGAAGAGCAGGCAGAGCGCGAGCGCAATCGAGGCGAAGACAAGAGCGAGCGGGGTGCGTGCGCCAGCCTTGTCGTTCACCGCCGATTGCGACAGTCCGCCCGCCACGGGATAGCCCTGTCCGAGGGCCGCCGCGAGATTCGCCGCACCGATGCCGAGAAGCTCCTGGCGCGGATCCAAGCCATACCCGTGCTTTGCAGCGAAGGTGCGAGCGGCGGACACGCTTTCGATATAAGCCAGCAGCAGGCACCCGGTGGCCAATGGAACAATCCCCTCGATATCGTGCAGCCGCAGCGCCGGCCCCACCAGGGTGGGCAGGCCAGCCGGAATCTCTCCCGTCGTTGCCACCCCGAGAGCGGGAAGACCGAGCACGGACGCGCCGACGATCGACAAGGCGACGACGCCAAGCGCGACCGGTCTTCCCGGCAGCAGGCGCTCGCCGAGCACGAGCAGGATGATCGCGACGACGCCAAGAGCCAATACGAGGTAGCTTGTCTGGCCAAGCTGCGTGGCCAGCAGCACGAGCCGCTCGAAAAAATTGTGCCCGCCGCCCGCCACGCCAAGGAGACTCGGCAACTGGGTCATGGCGATGGTCAAGGCCGCGCCGGCCTTGAAGCCCACGAGCGTACTGTCGCTGATCAGTTTCACGAGCCCGCTCAGTCGCAATAGCCAAGCGATTAGGCACAGCACGGCCACGGCGAAGCCCGTGAGGCTGGCGATCTGCGCGTAGCGAGTAGCGTCTCCTTCCGCCATCGTCCCTACCGTTCCGGCAATCATCAGTGAGATGGCGGAGGTGGGTCCGATCGCCAGCTGGCGTGAGGACCCGAGCAGCGCGTAGCCGAGTCCGCCCAGCAGGTAGCCGTAAACTCCGACCTGCGGAGGCAGGCCCGCTAGTCCGGCATAGGCGAGGGAGACCGGGATCGCGTAGGCGGCCAGCGTCACGCCGGCGACGACATCGGCCGGCAACCAAGCAGCATGGTATTGCGCCAACCAACGAGCCGGCGGCAGAAAGGAAAGCCAGATCGGTCCATTCCGCGGTTCCGTCGCGTCCTTCATGCGTGGCGCATCGTCTCCAAGGCGGTCGCTTCAAGTCGTCAGACGGGGGACGGGCTACACGGGATCGGCGCTCGCTCCGATTCCCCGCCGGCCGCCGAGCTCATGTCGGCCTTGGCAGTGCCGTTGTCTCGTCATTCAAGCTCGACGGAACGCACACTGGCATCGACGAAGGAAACAGCCTCAATGCCCTTCGAGGAAGACGTAGTTCTGCCAGCTGCGCATGCGCAGCAGGATTTTGCGCAGCAGCGAGACGTGGTGCCAGTGCTCGGTATAGATCGCGACTTGGGCTGCGGCGCCCAACGGGATCTGGTAAACTGAAATGTCATCCGTGATGTCGATAACGGCCAGCGCCCGGCCACCCTCCGTACGCGCACCGACATCCACGAGGCCGCCGGTCGGTAACATCTGACCGGCCGCGATCGCGTCCAGGACCAGGCGCACCTTGCCCTTGAACACGCGCCCGGGCACGGCATCGAAAGCAGCCTCGGCCTCGTCGCCGGCCTTCACGCGCTGCAGGGAATTCTGCTGGAACGCCGCAGCGAACTCCTGGTCCCGCGGGTCGGTATTGACGAACACCATGACCGACCGAAACGCGGCGGGGACGACGTACATTCCCGGCCGCAGGCCCACCTGGGTGACGAATCCGGCCGCGGGCGCCCGCGTCACGGTCTGCTCAGAATCCCACTGTGCATCGGCGAGTTCGGAGGTCAACCGGGCGACCGTGGTGTTGACGCCGTCGATGTTGGATGAATACGCGAGGCGCGCGCGCTCCTCCTCGGCTCTCGCCCCCACCAACGACTGCTTCGCCGTTTCGAGATTGCGAGTGAAGGTATCGAGGGTGGCCTGCGCGATGATCTTCTTTTCGAACAGTTCCGCTTGCCGGTCGTAGTTCTGCTGCGCCAACTCGGATTGCGCCTTGGCTCTCTCGGCAGCGGCGGTCGCCTGGTCGAGCGAGGCCTTGAGCTGCCGCACGTTCTGCTCGGCTTCGGCGAGTGCCGCCTTCTTCTGCTCGACGACGTATTGGAACGGCGTTGGGTCGACACGGAACAGCACATCCCCTTCCTTGAGCGGCGCGTTCGCCTGCACAGGCACCTCGATCACGCGCCCCCTGACCGACGGAAACACGGGCGTCACCGCAAAATAGATGCGGGCGTTGGTCGTGAAGGGATGATTGTAGTTCATGATCAGCAGCAGTAAGGCGATGCCGATGATCCCGCCCAGCGCCGCGGTCGCCAGCGACCATTGGTTGACCGGTATCCTGAAAACCTTGAACACCACGTAGCAGAGCGAGACGTAGATCAGGATGAGCAGGAGTTCCATTATCGGTCTCCCGTCCTCAGCCTGGTCTCGAGTTCCGCGACGCGGCGCCGCAAATCCTCCAGTTCGCTAGCGTTCACCGCCGGCTCTGCGCCAGCCCCGGGAGATTGAGGCGAGATCCCCCAGCCGCGCTCGGGACGGTACGCCATCGCCCAGATCCACAGGAACGGCCACAGGACATGCAGCGTGAACAGGCTCACCCATCCGGCCGCGTGGATGGCGTCCTGGTGGGGATGATGGCGTGACTCGGCGATCTTGGCCGGGATATCGTGGATGGCGATGATGCCGTAGAACAGCACCACCACCACGAAGACCAGCAGGAAGAGCGCGAAATAGTTCAGGAACGGATCGCCCATCAGCGGCAACCTCTTTGGTGCGGATTTTGCCACATGAACCAGGGACGAGCGAATGATTTTGACAAAAATCAAAGCCCCCGATGCCTGCGCCCGGGCGCGCCAAATTCAGGGGCAATGGCCGGCCGAGGATTGACGAATATCAAAGTCCGTTGCCGAAACCGTCCTAGACGTTTCCCATGATCAAGACCGTTCTCGTTCCGGCCAGCGGCAGCGACACCGATCTCGTCGTGTTCGAAACCGCGCTCGCGGCGGCGCGGCCGGGCCGCGCGCATCTCGAGTTCTTTCACCTCCGCGTCAGCTCGGGCGAGGCCCTGCGGTACACGCCGCATGCCGCGTTCGCGCGCGGACAAGGCCTACGCAACGTCCTGCACGAGCTGCACGAAGAATCCGAAGCCCGGGCGCAAGCGGCGGAACGCCACGTCCGGGAGTTCTGCAGGCAACACCGGATCACCATCGCGGACGCGCCCGGCTTTTTCCATAAGCTGTCGGCCGACTGGCATCAGGAATACGGCGAAGGCGAGGAGCCTTTCATCACCCGCGCGCGCCTCCACGATCTCGTGGTGATGGGGCGCTCTACCCGTCCGAACGGGTTGCCGCCGGATCTGCTGCGACGCCTGCTGGTCGACTGCGGCCGTCCGATCCTGATCGCGGGACCCCGTGCGCCACATACGCTCGCCGGCACCGTGATGGTCTGCTGGAAAGATGCCGGCGCGCCCGCCCGCGCGTTGACCGCCGCCATGCCGCTGCTGACCGAAGCGGAAAGAGTCGTGATCACGGCGGTCGACGAAGGGCACATGTCGGCGAACGGCGCCGACGCGGTGGCGCGCCAACTGGCGTGGCACGGCATCCACGCCGAGGCCCAGACGCTCAAGGCCGACGGCCGCCCGATGCCCGTGCTGCTGGCGTCGGCGGCGGAGATCTGCGACGCCGATCTCCTCGTCATGGGCAGCTACGGCACCGGCCCTATGCGGCAGGAAATCTTCGGGGGTTGCACCCGATCCATCCTCGAACACGCCGACTTGCCGGTCTTCCTGCTGCATTGACGCTGCCGGCCTAATGATCCGCCAGCGGCTCGAGCTTGGCAGCAAGCCACTTGGCGCGGGCGTCGGGACTGGAAAGGAACTCCATGAACGCCCGCGCCGCCTCCGGCACCGCGCCGTCCGACATCAAGGCGCCCTCGTAGGTGGTCGAAACCTGCAGCGCCGGCGGCACCGGCCCGGCAAGCTCGACGCCCTGCCGCAGCGGGATTTCGCTGATGTGGTACAGACCCAGGTCCGCCTCGCCCTTGGCGATCAGCGCCTGGCCCTCCGCCGGGTCCATAACGAGGCGCAGCTTCGGCTCGAGCGCATCGAGAATTCCCGCCTTGGCCAGGATCTCCTCGACCGGCCCATCTCGCCGGTCGAGCAGCGCCGCATCCGCATAGACCACCGACTTCGCCGCCAGCAGCGCCTGTTTGAACGCCTCCGGCGTCGACAGATCGGGACGCGGCGCGCCCGCGCGCACCGCGACCCCGATGCCGGTATTGGCGAGCCGCACCCGGCTTTCCGGATTGACCGTGCCGTCCTTGTCGAGCTCGTCCATCGCCGGCTCCGACACGATGACGGCGTCGAACACCTCGCCGTCCTCGATCTTTCGCGTGACGGCGGCGGGCGAGGCCGCGGTCAGGACCACGCGATGGCCGCTCTCCCTGGCGAAGTCGCCGGCGAGGCTCGCCACCGCGCTCTGCACCGCGCCGACGGCGAGCACGCGGATGTCGGCCGCGGCCGCCATGCCGGTGAACGACGTCAGCATGACCGCAATGAGAGCGATCCGGCCGAAAGTCCGCATTGTGTCGCCTCCTCGGAAGTGCCAGTTGATCCTAGTGCGGTGGATTTGAAGTTCCTAGAAGTTCCTATCATTGTAGCCACAAGCTCGCTTAGGAACTTCAAATCCAAAACCGCACTAGAATCATAAAGTTGCTAGTGCCCCGAACCCGAAGTTCGCGCACACCGTGCGGCAAATGCGATCGCGAACTTCGGGTTCAAAAGGGGCACTAGGAATCATAGGAGTTGCTAGTGGTCCTTAGATTCCGAAGTTCGTATCTGAACGTGCCGCGAATGCTGACGAACTTCGGAATCGGACCACTGGTGTCCATTTGATTCCGAAGTTCGCAAACGAACGTGCCGCACAATGATGCGAACTTCGGAATCGGGATACTAGCCCCATCGCATCGATCCCCAGCATGCCCGACCTCGCATCACAAGAGCGCGCCGCGCGCCTCACCGGCATCGCACTGATGTGCGGGGCGGTGGCATGTTTTGCCATGCTCGACACGACGGCGAAATACCTCAATCTCTACATGAGCACGCTCCAGGTGGTGTGGGCGCGCTACACCGGGGCATTCGTGTTCCCGTTCATCCTGTCGAATCCATGGACGCATCCCGGCCTCGCCCGCACCACCCGGCCGGTGCTGCAGATCGTGCGCTCGATGCTGCTGCTCGGATCGACGCTGGGCAATTTCGCCGCGTTGCGCTACCTGCAGCTCGACGAGGCGATCGCGCTGGTGTTCTCGACGCCGTTCATCGTCGCCGCGCTGTCGGGGCCGATGCTGGGGGAATGGGTGCGCTGGCGGCGCTGGTGCGCGATCGCCGTGGGCTTCGTCGGCGTGCTGGTGGTGGTCCGCCCCGGACCGGGCACGTTCCAGCCGGCGGCGCTGTTGTCGCTGTCGGCCGCGCTGTTCTATGCGCTCTATTCCATCACCACCCGCATCCTCGCCCGCACCGACTCCAACGGCACCACGCTGTTCTACTCGAACATCGTCGGGGCCGTGGCGCTGCTCCCGGTCGTGCCGTTCGTCTGGACCACGCCGAGCGATCCGCTCGTCATCACGCTGATGGTGGCGTCGGGGGTGATGGGCAGCTTCGGCCACTATCTCCTCATTGCGGCGCACCGGATGGCGCCGGCGGCCGTGCTGTCACCCTTCATCTACACCGAGATCGTGCTGGTGACCGCGTCGGGCTTCCTGGTGTTCGGCGACGTGCCCAACCGCTTCACGCTCACCGGCGCGGCGATCGTGGTCGCCTCCGGCCTCTATCTGCTGCACCGCGAGCGCCTGGTGCGGGGAAAGGCGTAGGTGCCCTGTCCCGGACGCGGTGCAGGGTGAAGCGCAACGCGCTCCGCGCAGCGCCGCGCCCAGGACGCGAATACGCGTTGCATCCGCTTGCGCCCGGGGGCTAACTTCCGCTCGTCCCGGCTGCTCCCTTCATCGGCCTTGTCGAGGTAACGTTCATGACGCAAGAACCGGTCCGCGCGACCGACGGCCCCCGCTCTGGCATCAACGACGATATCGGCGAAGAGAAGCGGCTGACCATGTACCGCCTTCAGGTCGAGATCCGCGAGGGCGAGCAGCGCGCCTTCGACCTCTTCCTGCAGAACCTGGTCAAGGGCACGAGCCACCTCTCGCTCGGCCAGGAGGCGGTGGCCGCGGGCTGTGCCGCCGCGATGAAGCCGGGCGACCTCTCGTTCTGCACCTATCGCGGCCACGCCCACACGCTCGCGCGCGGCGTCCCGATCGAGAAGGTGCTGGGCGAGCTGATGCAGCGCGACAACGGCCTGATGCGCGGCAAGGGCGGTTCCATGCATCTCACGTCCGCCGAGCACGGCGTGATGGGCTCCTATGCCATCATCGGCGCGCATCTGCCGATCGCCTGCGGCGCCGCGTTGCGCGCGCAATACAGGGGTGACGGCGACGTTACGGTGTGCTTCTTCGGCGACGGCACCACCAATATCGGCGCCTTCCACGAAGCGCTCAACTTCGCGGCGGTCTGGAAGCTGCCGGTGATCTTCGTGTGCGAGAACAACCTCTACATGGAATACACGCCGATCGGCGAGGTGACCGCGGTGGAGCACCCCGCCGCCGACCGCGCCGCGGCTTACGGGCTCGAGCGCATCGTGATCGACGGCAACGACGCCGACGCGGTCTACCGCGCCGCCCGCGCGGCCTACGACAAGGCGCGCGCCGGCGGCGGTCCGTCGCTGATCGAGTGCATGACCTATCGCTACAGCGGCCATTCGCGCGCCGATCCCGCCAAGTACCGTCCCGAGGGCGAGCTCGACAAATGGAAGGAGCGCGATCCGATCAAGCTCTACCGCGAGCGCCTGCAGCAATTCGGCATCGCCGCCGACGTGATCGCCGGGATCGAGGCCGACGTGCGGCGCCGCGTCGACGAGGCCACGGAGAAGTGCAAAGCCGCGCCGCCGCCGCCGCTGGAACTCCTCACCACCGACGTCTACGCCGACGGAGGCTTCGCATGGCGGAACTGACCTATCGCGACGCCGTCGCCCGCGGCATCGCCCAGGAGATGGCGCGCGATCCCGACGTGATCTTCTTCGGCGAGGACGTGGCCAAGGCCGGCGGCGTGTTCAAGGCCACGGTTGGGCTCTACGAGCAGTTCGGACCCAAGCGCGTGCGCGACTGCCCGATCTCCGAGCAGGCGATCCTCGGGGCCGCCATGGGCGCTGCGATGACCGGCCTGAAGCCGATCGCCGAGATCATGTTCTCGGATTTCTTCGCGGTCTGCTTCGACTACATCGCCAACGAGTTTCCCAAGAGCCGCTACATGTCGAACGGCCAGCTCAAATGCCCGCTGGTGGTGCGCACCGGCAACGGCGCCGGCTCGCGCTTCGGCGCGCAGCACAGCCAGAGCGTGGAGAACTGGGCGATGATGATCCCCGGCCTCAAGGTGGTGGCGCCGTCGACCCCGCGCGACGTGATCGGGCTGCTGGCGGCCGCGGTGCGCGATCCCGACCCCGTCATCTTCTTCGAGCACAAGTCGCTCTATCCGACCAAGGGCGACGTGCCCGAGGGCGAGATCGTCGACCGGCTCGGCACCGCCAATGTCGTGCGACCGGGCAAGGACGCGACCATCCTGGCGCTGGCGCTGATGGTGCCACGCGCGCTCGCTGCGGCGGAGCGGCTCAAGGCGGAGCACGGGATCGACTGCGAAGTCGTGGACGTGCGCTCGCTGGTGCCGCTCGACACCAAGACCATCCTCGGCTCGGTCGCGCGCACGCACCGCCTGTTCACGGTCGAGGAGAACCCGCGGCTGTGCGGCTGGGGCGCCGAGATCGTGTCGATCGTGGCGGACGAGGCGTTCTACGACCTCGACGGGCCGCCGGTGCGGATCACGACGCCGCACATCCCGCTGCCGGCGGCCGATATTCTGGAGGACATCGCGCTGCCGACGGCCGAACGGATCGTCGACCGCGTGCGCCGCTCGTTGGCTTCGTAGCCCGCACGAAGCGGAATCCGGGGCGGTCTCTGCTCGCGGTAAGAACCCCGGATTGCGCCATAGCGCGTTGAAAACGCGCGTAAACGCGCTTAAGGCTCCATCCGGGCTACGTAAACTGCGAAAACCGAGTTCCAACCCGAACGTCGTAGGAAACGTCTCATGTACGAAAATCTTCTCGCGAACGTGCCCACCGATCTGTGGATCGGCGGCAAATGGCGCAAAGCTTCCGACGGCGGCCGCTTCGACGTGCTCGATCCCGCCACCGAGAACAAGATCGCCTCGGTCGCGAGCGCGACCGTG
Organism: uncultured Alphaproteobacteria bacterium; assembly: GCA_963758945.1. Taxonomy (GTDB): domain Bacteria; phylum Pseudomonadota; class Alphaproteobacteria; order Rhizobiales; family Xanthobacteraceae; genus VAZQ01. The sequence goes on from CAVWXY010000014.1 coordinate 19,200, forward strand.
GACGACGCCAAGGCCGCGGTCGACGCCGCCAGCGACGCGTTCGCGCCCTGGGCCGCGCGCAAGCCGCGCGAGCGCGCCGAGATCCTGCGCAAGTCGTTCGAGCTGATCATGCGCGACGCCGAGCGGCTCGCCAAGCTGATCACCATCGAGAACGGCAAGGCGCTGTCGGATTCACGCGGGGAGGTGGCCTATGCCGCCGAGTTCTTCCGCTGGTACGCGGAAGAGGCGGTGCGCGGCATCGGCGCGCTCTCGCGCGCGCCGGCCTCGGGCGCGCGCATCGTGGTGCAGCACAAGCCCGCGGGGGTGGCGGTGCTGGTGACGCCGTGGAACTTCCCAGCCGCCATGGCGACGCGCAAGATCGGCCCCGCGCTGGCCGCCGGCTGCCCGGTGGTGCTCAAGCCCGCCTCCGACACCCCGCTCACCATGCTGGCGCTGATGCCGATCCTCGCGGAAGCGGGCGTGCCGGCAGGCGTGGTCAACGTCATTCCCTCGCGCTCCTCCGGCAAGGTGGTGAGCGCGATGCTGCATGACCCCCGCGTGCGCGTCGTCTCCTTCACCGGGTCGACCGAAGTGGGCCGCAAGCTCCTGCACGAGGCGGCCGACAACGTGGTCAAGCCGGCGATGGAGCTCGGCGGCAACGCGCCCTTCATCGTGTTCGAGGACGCCGACATCGACGCCGCGATCGAGGGCGCCATGATCGCCAAGATGCGCAACATGGGCGAGGCCTGCACCTCGGCCAACCGCTTCTACGTGCACGAGAAGGTGCACGACGAGTTCGCCAAGAAGCTCGCCGCCAAGATGGCCGCGCTTAAGGTGGGCAACGGCCTCGACGACGGCGTCATGGTGGGACCGCTGGTCAATTCCGACGCCAGAAACAAAGTGATCGAGCTGGTCGACGACGCGGTCGGCAAGGGCGCGAAGATCCTCACCGGCGGCAAGCCGCCGGGCGGCGCCGGCCATTTCTATCCGCCGACCGTGCTCGACGCCGTGCCGGACGGCGCCAAGATGCTGAACGAGGAGATTTTCGGGCCGGTGGCGGCGATCCAGACCTTCACGTCGGAGGGCGAGGCGATCAAGCGCGCCAACGACACCGAATACGGCCTGGTCGCGTATCTCTATACCAAGGACATGAGCCGCGGCATGCGCGTCTCCGAGCAGCTCGACTTCGGGATGATCGGGCTCAACCGCGGGCTCGTCTCCGATCCCGCCGCGCCGTTCGGCGGCATGAAGCAGTCCGGCATCGGGCGCGAGGGCGCGCACGAAGGGCTGATGGAGTTCCTGGAGACGCAGTACATTTCGGTGACGTGGTGAGCGGACAGAAAAATCCCAAGAGCGAGGCCGTCGAACGCTTGTGCGGCGCGTGGCGTTATGTCGGCGCCACGATCGACGGCAAGCCCCGGCCGGGACGCAAGGGAATCATCTATTACGACCGCAGCGGCGCCATGATCGTGCAGGTCGCGCCCGACCAGGACCGTGGCAAAGCGGGCAGCGCGCCCACGCCGGAGGAAGCGCACGCCGCGCTCGCCGACTACGTCGCCTATTTCGGCACCTATTCGGTCGACGAGCGTGCCGGCACGGTCACGCACCATCGCTACGCCAGCGTGCAGCCCGGCGATGTCGGCGACCTCGTACGCGGATACGAGTTCGTGGGCGATCGGCTGATCCTGCGGCCGCCCGGCACGACATACGAAGTCATCTGGGAACGGATCACGTGAGCCGAAATCTCTCCGTTGTCAGCGCGGGCGGGCATCCGGTCACCGCGAAACGCGCAATGCAACGCCGTGCCGGATGCAAAACTCGGCGGTTTCCGGATCATCCGCGTTCGCGGACGATGACTGTCAGGGGCGGTCCATGGACGTGCTGATGCCGCAGCTCGGCGAGACCGTGGCGGAAGGCAAGATCACGAAATGGTTCAAGTCGGCCGGCGACCCGATCGCGCCCGGCGACAACCTGTTCGAGATCGAGACCGACAAGGTGTCGATGGAGGTGCCCTCGACCACCGCCGGGGTGCTCGCCGAGATCCGCGTGCCCGAGGGCGCGGTGGTCCCGGTCGGCGCGGTCGTCGCCGTAATCGCCGACGGCGCGGGCGCGCGGCCGGCAGCGAACGTCGCGTCTGCGCCGGCATCCGCGGCCACGTCTGCCCGGCCGATGCCCTCGGCACCGCCCGGCACCGTTCCGAGCCCCGCGCAGTCCGCCGCAGCGCCGGCAGGACCGATCAAGCTCGATCCGTTCTTCGAGGTGCGCACGCCCGAGCGCAATTACGGCCCGGCCAGCCTGCCGGGCGGCGTCCGCGTCACGCCGCTGGCGCGGCGGCTGGCGGCGGAAGGCGGCATCGACCTCGGCAGGATTTCGCCGTCCGGTCCGCACGGCCGCATCGTCGCGCGCGACGTCGAGGCGGCGGGCGCGATCGCCGCGCGCGCTGCGGCGGCGCCGACATTTTCGGCGGGTGCCACGGCCGATCGGGTCAAGGCGCTCTACCGCGACGTCCCGTTCGAGGAGGTGCCGCTCGACGGCATGCGCAAGACCATCGCCGCGCGACTCCTCGAGGCGAAGCAGACCGTTCCGCATTTCTACCTCACCGCCGATGTCGAGATCGGCCGGCTCATCACGCTGCGCGAGGAGGTGAACGCGGCGGCGCCCAGGGACAAGGCGGGCGATCCCGCGTTGAAGCTTTCACTCAATGACCTCCTCATCAAGGCCTGGGCGGCGGCGCTGCAGCGGGTGCCGGCGGCGAACGCGGCGTGGGCGGAGGACCGCATTCTGCGCTTCACGCATTCCGACATCGGCGTCGCGGTGGCGATCGAAGGCGGGTTGATCACGCCGGTGATCCGCCGGGCGGAAACGAAGAGCCTCTCGGCGATCTCGAACGAGATGAAGGAGATGGCGGCGCGCGCGCGGGCAAGAAGGCTCAAGCCGGACGAATACCAGGGCGGGTCTTCCGCGATCTCCAACCTCGGCATGTACGGCGTGCGCGAGTTTGCCGCCATCATCAATCCACCACAGGCGACCATCCTCGCCGTGGGCGCCGCGCGGCGGCAGGCGGTCGAGACCGAGACCGGTGGCGTCGCCTTCGCCAGCGTCATGGCGGTAACGCTCTCGTGCGATCACCGTGTGGTCGACGGCGCACTCGGCGCCGAGCTGCTCGCGGCGTTCAAGCGATTCGTCGAACAACCGGTTACGATGCTGGTATGACACTTGCAACGTCATCCCCGACATGACGAAGGGGGACGAGGATCGAATGGCCGAGACGACCGAAGTTCTGCTGATCGGGCCGCCCAAGCCGGTCATCGTGCAGGGGCTCACGGCTGCATTCAACCTGATCAAGTTTACCGACGTGAAGGATGCGGAAAAATTCTTCGCAGAGACGGCGCCGCGCCTGCGCGCCATCGCCTGCTCGGCCACCGAGGAGCGGGTCGATGCCGGCTTGATGAGCCGGCTTCCCCGGCTCGAGATCGTCGCCTCCTTCGGCGTCGGCTATGACCACGTCGATACCAAGTGGGCTGCCGCGCACGGCATCACCGTCACCAACACCCCGGAGGTGCTGACCGAGGAGGTCGCCGACACCGCGCTCGGGCTGCTGTTGTGCACCGTGCGCGAATTCCCGCAGGCGGAGCGCTACGTGCGCGCGGGCAAATGGGCGCAGAAGGGCTACCCGCTCAGCAAGGCGACGCTGCGCAACCGCACCGTCGGCATGGTCGGCATGGGCCGCATCGGGCAGGCGATCGCGCGCCGGCTCGAGGCCATGCTCGTGCCGGTGGTGTACCACTCGCGACGGCCGGCGGCAGGCGTCTCCTACCGGCGCTATCCGAATCTGATCGAGATGGCGCGCGACGTCGACGTGCTCCTGGTCATCACCCCGGGCGGTGCGCAGACCAGGAACCTGATCGGTGCCGAGGTGCTCGAGGCGCTCGGTCCCGACGGCATCCTCATCAACATGTCGCGCGGATCGGTGGTGGACGAGCCGGCGCTGATCAAGGCGCTGCAGGAGAGGACCATCCTGTCCGCAGGCCTCGATGTTTATCTGCGCGAGCCGGAGGTGCCGCCGGAGCTCATCGCGATGGATAACGTCGTGCTGTTTCCCCATCTCGGCTCGGCCTCGGTCGCGACGCGCGCGAGGATGGACCAGCTGGTGGTGGACAATCTCGTGGCCTGGGCGGCGGGCAAGCCGCCGCCGACACCGGTGCCGGAAACGCCGTGGCCGTCCAAGCATTCCCGAGCGTAAATTTCCCGTACATCTACGCGGCGCCGTCGCGCTGCGGCCGCCGCGGGGCATGACGAACCGCGTGCGGCGTGATAGCGTCCGCGCCGTCGCCACCATACTCGGGTCTCGCATGCCGGGTCGCATCGGTTTCGCCGTCATCGCGCTCGTTCTGATGGGGCAATGCTCCGCACATGCGCAGACTCCCGAGCCGAGCGGCGCCGCCAAGGACATGGTCGGCGCCTGGGAGATCTCCAACGCCCCACGCGACAAGACCTGTCCGGTCACCTTCAGCCTCGATCCCGCCGCCGGCGGCTACAAGCTCGATCTCGACGACGCCTGCGGCACCGCGTTCCCCTCCCTCAAGGACGTCGCTTTCTGGGCGATGGGCCCGAACGATGCGGTGCGGCTGCTGGATTCCAAGGGTGCGATCGTTCTCGATTTCATGGAGGTCGAGTCGCACATGTACGAGGCCGAGCGCAAAGGGGAGGGGCTCTTCTTCATGCGCACCCAGGCCGCCGTCAAGGAGGCCACCATCTCGCCCGAACAGATTTTCGGCGAATGGACGTTGTTCCGGGAATTCGAAAAGCCGCTCTGCAAGCTCACGCTGTCGAATGCATCCGCCGGCGCCGACAGCTACAAGATCACGGTGAAGCCGGGCTGCGACGCGTCGGTCGCCGATATCGGCCTCACCACCTGGCGGCTCGACGCCGACGGATTGCTGCTCAGCGGCAGCGGCGGCAGCTGGCGCTTCTCGGAGAGCGACGCCACCAGCTGGGAGCGGATTCCCGCGAGCTCCGATCCACTGGTGCTGATGCGGCAGTAGCGACCGCGCCGAAACCTGCCGGTCGACCCGAAGCCGCCCGGTTGAGAACTGGAGCAGGTCGTGAAGCTCGACGACGTCAAGGACCTGGGATATGCGGTGGCGATCCCGTTGCCGGCGGACGCGGAATTGTCCAAGGACAACGCAGCGACCCTCGCGGCGAGCCCCCCGATCAACGTGCTGCGGATGTTCGCCGGCACCGGGGACATGTTCCCGGCCGTGCTCGCCATGGTGCGAGCCGTTTTCTACGACAAGGACATCGATCCGCGGCTGCGCGAGATCATCGTGCTGCGCTGCGCGCACCTGCTCGACTGCCCCTACGAGTGGCAGGCCAACAGAGTCATGGCGCCCAACGCCGGCGTCGCGGCGGAGGAGATCGCCGCGGTCGGCCGCGGCGGGCCGGTAGCGAGTCGCGATCCGGCGACACGCCTGATCTGCAAGGCGACGGACGAGCTTACCCGCACGGCAACGCTCGAGGACGAGACGCTGGCGGAGCTGGTCAAGGCGCACGGGCCGCGGATCGCCTCGAAATACGTCCTCGCGATCGCCTGGTTCAATCTGCTGAGCCGGTTCCTCAACGGGACGCGCGTCCCGCTCGAGGCCGCCGGCAAGCTCGCGGGGCGGACTTCGCCGGTCTGAGCCGATGCCCGACCGCATGCATGCTTCGAGGAGAGACGTGAAGACTTCAACTGAGCGATCGGCCGAATCCCCGGTCGGTCGGTGACTCGAAAGGTGCGCCATGAAGCTGCAATTTCGGAATGTGGCAACGGCGCTCGCCATGGTCTTCGTCAGCGCCGATCTTGCCGCAGCGGCGAACGCGGCATCGACGGCCATGAACGATCAGCTCTATCTCTACCTCTCCGGTGCGCAGGAGAACGTGATCCTTCGAAGCGTCAGCCGGCAGGGCGTCAAGACGCAGACGATGCCCGCCGGATTCGTGGCCGAAATCGGCCAACGGGTGCCTCTCTCCGTGCCGCTCCGAAAGATACCTGCAGACGCGACACGCCAAGTACCGGATGCGAAGTCGTTCAACTATGTGATGCTGAAGGGGCAGCTGCTGCTCGTCAATCCGCGGGACAGGCGAATAGTCGATATCATTTGGCAGTGACCGGCCGGCGATCGCATCGTAGTCGATTGGCGAGCAGCCGAAATTCCGGCTGTGGCGAAACACCCACGATCGCGGCCAAGTCTAGTCTAGTTTGTTTGCGGAGCGAAGGCGAGCGACGGTGCCGGCTGTGCCGGTACGCTCCGCTCGCTACAGCCCGCGCACCCATGCCACGATGGCCTCGACCACGGCCGCAGGCTGCTCCGGCAGGAGCGCGTGACTGGCGTTGCGGATCACCGCGACGCTGACGCGGTCGCCGAGCTCGTCCTTGAGCTCGTTCATCCGCTCGATCGGATGAAACGGATCGCTGTCGGCTTGCAGGTCGAGCAGCGGCACGTTACCCGCCGCCCACCATTCGTCCTGTCGGGTCGCGAGCCCGGCGAGGCGCTGGGCCTCGCTCGCCTGCGGATGCCAGCCATCGAGCCAGATCGAGGGATCGCTGCCGGGCGCGAAGAACGTGCCGCGCAGATATCGCAACCGCTCCTCCTTGGACAGCGACAGGTCGCCGCTCCTGGTGACCGCCACGCTGAGCTCGGGGGGATACTTTTTCGCGGCGGCTGCGGCGATCACCACGCCGCGCACCAGCGCGGGATGATCGACCGCCGTCATGCGCGCGACCCAGTTGCCGTAGGCGTGCCCGACGATCACCGCTGGGGCGCCGTAGTGGGCGATCACCGCGGCGACATCGCGGGCGACATCGCGCAGCGTGAGACCCCGCAGTGGTCCGCTCGACTGCCCGATGCCGCGCGGCTGCGGGCGCAGCACCCGGAAGCCGGCCCGCGCGAGGCCCTGCGCGACCTCGCCGTAGTCCTCGGAATCGCGGCCGCGCGACGGCAACAGCACGATCAGCGGTCCGGCCCCTTCGACGATCACGTCGATCCGGCCGTCGGCCGTGGGCACGAGCTCGCGCCTGCGTTCGTCGTCGGCGGCTGCGGCTTGCGTCATCATCGTCGGCGCCAATTCACGCTCACTCCGGCGCCGGCGGCAGCGGCGGCGGCACGCCGTCCGGCAGCGGGATGTCGTGGCAGTTCAGCGTCATCGCCACCATGGTGTAATAGCCGACGAGCGCGGTGAGCTCGACCACGCCGACGGCGTGCCAGCGCGTAAGCACGGCCTGGTACGTTCGCTCGCCCACGGTCTTGCGGCGATTGAGCTCGTCCGCGTAGTCGAACACGGCGAGGCCATCGGCATCGAGCCCGTTCGGCCGGCGGCCGGCATGCACGTCCGCGATCACCGTCGCGGGCAGGCCGGCTTTGAGCGCCATCTGCTCGTGGATGTGCCATTCCAGCTGGGCGTGGCAATGCCGCCCGGTGATGAGAATCGCGAGCTCCTTCAGATGTGACGGCAACGAGGTGCGAAAGCGCAGGAGTTCGCCGAGCTGCTGCCATTTGTCGGCCAGCTCCGGACGGTGCAGCACCGCCCGCAGCGGCCCGCGCAGCTCGCCGCGCGGCCCGGCGACGACCACGTCATGGACGCGGCGCTGCTCCGGCGTCATGTTCTCGCTGGGAAAGAGCGGAATGCGCGGCAACTGATTTCTCCCAAGACTTTGTCTCCGATTGTCGTCTCCTTCAGTGGTCCGGATGCGGCGCAGTTTGTAACCCGGATGAAGCGAAAGCGAAATCCGGGGTTGGTGTCGCGCGGCGAGTCGGCCCCGCATTCCGCTGCGCTCCATGCGGGCTACTTCGCGTGCGGCCAGCCGAGCTCGCGCAGGATCTCCTCGGTGTGCTCGCCCAGAAGCGGCGGCGGCCGCTCGTGCGCCAGCGGCGCATTCTTGAACCGCATCGGCGAGCCCACCTGCGGGACGGCCCCGGCGATCGTATGCGCGATCTCGATCAGCATCCCGCGATGCCTGATCTGGTCGTCGGCGAAGACCTCCGGAATGGTGTTGATCGGGCCGCACGGCACGCCCGCGCGCGCGCAGGCGCGCACCCAATGGTCGCGGTCGCGCGTCGCCAGGATCTCGGCGATGAGCGGGGTGAGCACCGCGCTGTTGCGCACGCGTCCGGCATTGGTCTTGAAGCGCTCGTCCGCGGCGAGGTCCGGCCGCTCCAATACGTCGCAAAATCGCGCGAACTGCTCGTCGTTGCCGACGGCGAGCGCGAGATGGCCGTCGCGCGCCGCAAACACGTCCTGCGGCTGGATGTTGGGATGCGCGTTGCCGGTGCGCCGCGGAGGGCGGCCCGAGATCAGGTAGTTCATGGCCTGGTTGGCGAGGAACGAGACGCCGACGTCGAGCATCCCGATGTCGACATGCTCGCCTTGTCCGCTGCGCTCGCGCCGTGCCAGCGCGGCGAGCACGGCGACGGCGGCATACATACCGGTCATGATATCCACGATGGGCACGCCGACCTTCTGCGGGCCGGCGCCGGGCTTGCCGTCGGCCTCGCCGGTGACGCTCATCAAGCCGCTCATGCCCTGGATCATGAAATCGTAGGCGGCTTGGTCGCGCCGCGGTCCATCCTGGCCGAAGCCGGTGATCGAGCAATAGATGAGGCCGGGATTGACTGCGGCGAGGCCGTCGTAGCCGAGGCCGAACTTCGCGAGCGTACCAGCTTTGAAGTTCTCCAGCACGATGTCGGCGCGCCCCGCAAGCGCGCGCACGATGCGCTGGCCTTCGGCGTCCGCGAGATCGATGGCGATCGACCGCTTGCCTCGGTTGACGGCGAGGAAATAGCCGGCGTCGCGGGTGTCGCGGCCGGTTTTGTCCTTGAGGAACGGCGGTCCCCAGCCGCGGGTGTCGTCGCCGACGCCGGGCCGTTCCACCTTCACCACGTCGGCGCCAAGATCGGCCAGGATCTGGCCCGCCCAGGGGCCCGCCATGATGCGGCTCAAGTCGAGAACACGGACGTGCGACAGCGGCCCCGCCATGTCAGCGCCCGTCCCCGGATGTTCAACTGTCATCGATCGGCTCGGTGGCGCGCACCGAAGCGCGCGCGCAGAAGTCGCGGTGCCAGCCGGCGATGCGGGGATGGTCGGTCCGCCAGTCCTCGTGGGCAAAGCGAAAGTCGAGGTAGGACAGCGCGCAACCGATCGCGATATGGCCGATGCCGAAGGGCGCGGCGGCGAGATCGCCGGCTTCTTTCTCGAGCGCCGCGAGCACGCCCTGCCGCTTGGCGGTGTAGGCCGCGAGGTGCACCTCCGACGGATGCGCGCGCTCGCGCTCGTTGCGCAGGAGCAGCAGGAAATCGAGGCAGCCGTCACCGAGCGCCTGGCGGCGCAGTGCGATCATGCGCGCCTCGCCGTCCGCCGGGACCAGCTTCGGCCCCTGGTGCAGGCCGTCGAGATATTCGCAGATGACCGGCGAATCGTAGAGCACGGTGCCGTCGTCGAGGACGAGGGTGGGGATTTTCGAGAGCGGGTTGTCCTGCATCAATCCCGGATGCGGCCGGGTTGTCGCCGCCACGGTGCGCACGCAGGTGATGCGCCCGGCGAGCCCGAGCTCGTGCGCCGCGATCATGACCTTGCGCACGAACGGCGAGCGGGGCGACCAGTGCAGCTTCATCAAAAGTCCTGTGGGCGGACGCCCGCGGATGGCGCTTCGACGATCTTCCGGCTACCATCCCGAACTGTCGCTGTCGAGCAGGTCGGCGAGCGCGGCGGCATTGGTATAAGGGCAGTGCCGCAAACTGGGTTGTCATGCCCGCGAAGGCGGGCATCCGGTAGACGACTGATGCTGACGCGATGAGCACTGACGTCTTCCTGGTCTCTGGCATACTGGATCACCCGCTTTCGCGGGTGATGACGGCTGCAGCTATCGGAAGGGGATGACATTCGATGGACTATGATCCGCGCAGCGAGCCGCACGGTCTCGCGCATGATCCCGGGACCTGTCTGGTCGTGCCGCGCCCGATCGGGTGGATCACGACCATCAGCCCGGCCGGCGTCGTCAATCTCGCGCCTTACAGCTTCTTCAACATCATTTCGACGCGGCCGCCGTTCGTGCTGTTCTCCTCGAGCACGCGCAAACATTCCCAGCGCAACGCAGAGCTCTCCGGCGAGTTCGTGTTCAACCTGGCGACCTGGGACCTGCGCGCCGAGATGAATGTCACCGGCAGCGATCACCCCGAGGACATCAGCGAGGCGGAGCTCGCCGGCCTCGAAATGGTGCCGTCGCGGGTGGTGAAGCCGCCGCGGGTCGCGCGCTCTCCGATCGCGCTCGAGTGCATCTACAACAAGACGATCGAGCTCGTGCAGTCCAGCGGCAAGCGCACGATCAATTCCCTGGTCATCGGCGAAGTGGTCAACGTGCATATCGACGATGCGGTGATCGTCGACGGCAATATCGACATGGCGCGCATCCGCCCGATCGCCCGCCTGGGCTACATGGACTACACCTCGGTGGACAACATCTTCACCATGCACCGGGTGCCGGTGAAGCAGCGCGAGCCGGCGGGGTAACAGTTTGGGTTCCGCAGGACCGGCCATGGATCTCGAGCAGTTCCGCCTCGATGTCGCCGAGGGCATCGCCACCGTCACCTTCGACCGCCCGCCGGTGAACGCGCAGAACCGACGCACGCGCGAGGAGCTGATCCGCATCTTCGACGCGATCAGCGACCGCGACGACGTCCGCGTCGCCATCCTGACCGGCGCCGGCAATACCTTTTCCGCCGGCGCCGATCTCAAGGAGAGGGTCGACCTGGTGCACGAGCCGGGCGACTACGCGCGGCACAACCGCCTGGTGCGCGAGTTCTTCTATGCGGTGACGGACTGCAGCAAGCCGGTCATCGCCGCGGTGAACGGACCCGCGATCGGCGCGGGATTCGTGCTGATGCTCGCCTGCGACATCATGCTCGCCTCCGACAACGCCTATGTCTCCATGCCGGAGATCAATGTCGGGCTCGCCGGCGGGGCGCGCTTCCTGATGGAGCATGTCGGGCGCTCGCGCGCGCGGCTGATGTATTTCACCGGCCGCCGCGTCCCGGCGGCCGAGCTCTACCGGCTAGGCGTAATCGAGGCCTGTCCGCCACGCGAGGCGCTCATGGAGGCGGCACTCGACATCGCGCGCGACATCGCCGGCAAGAGCCCGCTCGCCATCCGCCACGTCAAGCGCGCCTTGAACACCATCGAGGAGCTGCCGGTTCGCGACGCCTACCGCTTCGAGCAGAGCGTGACGGTCGAGCTCTCGCACACCGAGGATGCGCGCGAGGCGCAGCGCGCCTTCGTCGAGAAGCGTAAGCCCGTGTTCAAGGGGCGGTGAGCGAAGCCGGCGCCGGCAGGGGCGCCGGGTTCCTTTTGTGGTCAGAATCCGGCGACCGTTTCCAGAGATTTTCCGGCTTGTGCGTGCGCGCGCCGAGTGGTGTCGAACCGCTCCGCGAGCGGCGGCGGCAACTGGACCTCCTTGGAGAATTCCGGCCGGGCACGAAGCTTGCCGAACCATTCATCGACGCGCGGATGCAGACGGGCAAACGGATAGCCCGCAAGCGAGAGCCGGTTGACGTAGATGAACCATGCAATATCGAGGACGGAGGGACTATCGCCGAACAAATACGGTTGACGTGCGAGACGCCGCTCGAGCTCGTCGAAAGCCTCGCGGAACTTGAGTGCCGACGCGCGTGCCGCCGTGTCGGTGATCCCCTCCTTCGCAAACCGGTCCCAGAAATCGATCTGTTGCGATATGGCGCCATCCTTCTGTCCTTGGACGGTGCCCGAGCCGCTCGTGGCGTATCTTTCCAGGTCTTCCGGGGATTTCGGCGGCTTCGGGGGCGCGAACACGAAACGGAAGCTCAGCGTACGCAGGTCGAGGTGCAGGTCGTCCTCGTGCTTGAGCAGGGTCGCGATTTCCTTTTCAGAACCGGGCGGGATGAGCTTGGGCTGCGGAAACGTCTCATCCAGATAGGTGATGATGTCGTTGCTTTCGATATGCACGGCGCCGTCGTGCACGAGGACGGGCACCAGGCCGCGAGGGTTGATGCCCAGGAACCATTCGCCGAGGTTTTCGTTCGCGGTGAGGTTGACGGGGTGCGATTGCCACTCGATTCCCTTCAGATTTAGGAAGACCCGCAGCTTTTGCGAGCACGACGACAGCGAGTGGTGAAGGACGTGCACGCCCTTCCAATCGAGGACCTCGCGGGTTTTGATGTCGGCATCGACCAGTTGAACCATGTCGTCCTCCAAGCAAGCGTGCGACGATCGATCGGCCGGACGCGAGCGTCGTTCGACCCTAACACGGGACGTCGAGACAGGTGGCAATCTCGAATAACGCGCTCATCCCTGCGCCAATCCTAGCTCGGTCAGGATCGCCACCGCCTGCTCCGGTCCCTTGGCCACCCGGCATCCCGCCGCCGCCAGCGCTTCGAGCTTGGCCGCCGCGCTCTCGCGCGCGCTGCCGATGAGCGCGCCGGCATGGCCCATGCGTTTCTCCGCCGGCGCGTGGCGCCCCACCATCATGGCCACCACCGGCTTGGGATAGCCGCGCACCGCCTCGGCAAGCGCATATTCCTTGTCGCCGCCGATCTCGCCGCAATAGAGCACCGCCGCGCTCGCGCGATCGTGCGCGAGGGCGGCGAGATATTCGTGCGGATTGCGTCCGGCCACCGTGTCGCCGCCGATATGCGCGACTAGGCTCTGGCCGATGCCGGCGAGCGTCAACTGCCGCACCATCGCGAGCGTGAGCGTGCCGCTGCGGGCGGTCATCGCCAGCCGGCCGGGCTTGCAGAAGCTCGGCGCGATCGAGCCGAGGAGGCCGCGCCCCGGCACGTTGAGGCCGAGCGTGTTCGGGCCGACGAGCCATGCGCCCGCCGCACGCGCGCAGGCTGCGGCGGCGAGCGCGTCGTGCACCGGCACGTGTTCGGCGGCGGCCACGATGGTGCGGATGCGCTGGGCGGCGCATTGGGCGATGGCGTCGCGCACGCCCTCGGCCGGCGTGTACAGAACCGCGATGTTGGGCCGCTCGGGGACGTCCGCGATGCGGTCATAGAGCGGCAGGCCGTCGAGGCTCTCGCCGCCGCGCCCAAGCGCGACGCCGCCCACGAGCGGCGTGCCAGCGGCGATCAGCCCCGCCACCTGGTTGCGCGCATAGCGTCCGGTCGGGTTGATCACGACCACCCGCCACGGCTCGGCGTCGAGGAATGGCAAGCGCTCGAAGGCGGGGTCGGGCATGCTAAGGTCCGAAGGAATGCGCCGGACGGCGCGGGCGCGGCGAGGGGAACTCCATATTATGCGCTTGGCCGAGATCGACGGGAAAGCCTTGTTGCGCCGCCACGGCTTGGCCGTCCCGCGCGGCGTGCTCATCGGGGCGGGCGGGGAGCTGCCTGCCGAAGCGGCGCCATGGCCGGGGCACGTGCTCAAGGCGCAGGTGCTGGCAGGCGGCCGCGGCAAGCGCGGCCTCGTGCGCCGGCTTGCCGATCTCGGCGAGTTCGCGCAGGCGCGGACGCAGATCGGCGCCGCCCTCGGGGATACGGAGGTGCCGCTCCTCCTCGAGGAAGCGGTGGCGATCACGCGCGAAATCTACCTTGCGGTCCGCGTCGACGGCACCGGCCAGGGCCTTGAGCTTCTCGTCGCCGCGGAGGGCGGCGCGGAGGTCGAAACCACCGAGGCGCTCGTCCGTATTGTCCTCGACGTCGAAGCCGATGTCGGCGCCGACGCGCTCTATCCCGATCTCGCCAGGCTGTTCCCGCGCGATCTCGCCGCGCGGCTCGCGCGCTACGCCGCCCGCCTGCCGGAGATCGCCCGCGCGGAGGACCTGGAGCTCCTCGAGATCAACCCGCTCGCGCTCACGGCCGACGGGCGGTTCGTTGCCTGCGATGCGAAGATCGTTCGCGACGACAGCGCGGCGTTCCGCCACGATCCGCAGGAATTCCCGCTGAGCCGCGCGCTTGCGGAGCGCGCGATGACGCCGCTCGAGCGCTCCGCCCGCGACCTGGGCTTCCATCTCGTCGAGATGGACGGCGACGTCGCCCTCGTCACCTCCGGCGCCGGTCTCGGGATGATGATGATGGACCTGCTCGCCGACTACGGGCTCGCGGCAGCCTGCTTCATGGACAATCTGCGTGGGGCGCCCGACGAAACCATGGCCGAGCGGCTGCGCATCGCCCGCGCGCTCGCGCAGCGCCCGCAGGTGAAAGCGATCGTGTTCCAGACCGTGCTGGCCTCGCGCTCGCTCGCGGATCGGATCGAGGCGCTGCTCGCCTTCCTCACGGCCGAGCCGCTGCCGAAGCCGCTGTTCGTCGGCATCGCCGCCGGCCATGCCGCCGCCCGCACGATGACCACAGACGCCGCGGTGACGAAACTCGGTGCTGCCGGCATCGCCGCCTTCACCGATCCGATCGCGCTGGTGCGCGCTGTGGCGGTGGCCGTGGCCGGCAAGGCCGAGGCGTGAGATCAGGTCAGATAACCGCCGCCGAAATGGATCAGCGGCTGGCGACCGCTGCCGATGAGGACATCGACGACGCGGCCGATGACAATGCAGATGCCATGGCGCTCGAGCGTCTCTTCGAGCTCACAGTCCATCGCGCCGAGCGCGCTTGTGAGCACCGGGGCGCCGGTGGTGAGCGTCTGCCAGGGCGCGGTTTCGAAGCGCGCCGCGCCCTTCAGCGCACCCTTGCCGCCGAACAGCTCGGCGATCTCTTTCGCCTCGTCCGGCAGGAAATTGATCGCGAAATGCCGCGCCGCGAGCACGGTCGCGAGCGCCGAGGTGCGCTTGTCGATGGAGACCAGCATCAGCGGCGGGTCCGCGCACACGTGCGAGGCGGAGAGGCCGAGGAAGCCGGCGGGCCCATCCTCCGAGCGCGCGGTCACGACCGTGCTGCCGATCGCGCGCTGGCCGAGCGCTCGCCAGAAGGTCTTGGCGTCGATTGCCTTCGCGGTCGATGCGGTGGTCGGTGGTTGCATGCTACTGCCCGCTCGGTACGGTCGGCGACGGCCGCCGGAATTCGCTCGGTCCGGCCCGGCGCCGGGAGGCGAGCACTTTGGCCTGCTGCGCACATGAAGTCCACCTTGCCCGGCTCGGTCGCGCTGCTGCCCGGGCAAGGCTTCGAACCTCAAACTCGAAAACGCTCGATCAGCTCGTGCTCCGGATCGGCGCCGAGACCGGGACGCTCCGGCACGTCGATCGCGCCGTCGACCACCGGCACGGTCTTGGCATAGGCGGTGAAGCCGACGTCGGCGAACAGGCGCTCGAGCGGGGCCGGGCGCTCCTTGGCGGCGAGCGCGTGCAACGTCGCGAGATAGCCCGGCCCGAAGAAGAACGCATGCGGCACGCAGGTGACGCCGGCCGCCTCCGCCTCGGTCGCGACCCGCCACAGATTGGTCAAGCCGCCGATCTTGACCACGCTCGGCTGCACGAAGTCGGTGGCGCCCGCGGCCACCATCTTGCGGAAATCGAGCACGCCGCTCGCGTTCTCGCCCATCGCCAGCGGCACGCCGGTCGCGCGTCTGAGCGCGGCGAGCGCGGCGAAGTCCTCCGGCGGCCAGATCGGCTCCTCGACCCAGAACGGCTGCGACGGCGCCATGGCCGCCACCGCCGCCGTCGCCTGGTCCGCCGTCCAGCCGCAATTGGTATCGACCATGATCGGGATATCCGGTCCGACCACCTCGCGCGCTGCGGCGACGCTGTCGCCCGTGCGCTCGTGCAGCTTGATGTGACGATAGCCGCGCTCGAGCGCGCGCGCCACGTTGCGGCGCACGTGCTCGAGCGCTCCGCCGTATTGCAGCAGCGAGGCGTAGGCCTCGACGCGCTTGCGCCGCGCGCCGCCGAGCAGCGCCGACACCGGCACGCCTTCGAGCTTGCCGCGAATATCCCACAGCGCGATGTCGAGTGCGCTGATTGCGTGCACCACCGGACCGGAGCGGCCGAGTCCGTGCAGCAGGCGCTCAAGCCGCGCGCTCAGGTCCGGGTCGGCCGCGTCCTGTCCGACGGCGGCATACTTGATCCAGCTGTCGTACACCGCGGGGATCGTCGGCGAGCTGCTGCCGAAGGCCTCCCCCCAGCCGACGACGCCGCCCTCGGTGCCGACCCGCACCAGCAGCATGTCCACGTGGGTGCGCGGCCTGCCGGCGAATTGCGGCGGCGGCGCCCAGGTGTCGAGCGGGATGCGCAGCGCAATGGTGTCGATGGTCGCGATCGTCGCGGCGGGCATGTCGGGTCCTCGGCTCGTCTCACTTCGGCGGCGTCGCGGAAATCTCGATCGCCCCGTAATACGCCGCGAGATCCGCGATATCCTGATCGCTGAGATTTTGCACCACGATCGTCATCATCTCGTTCTTGCGCGCGCCGCTGCGGTAGTCCTCCAGCGATTTGACGAGATACCGCTCCGGCTGGCCGGCGAGATGCGGGGCCTCCGGCAGCTTGGAAAGCCCGTCCAATCCGTGGCAGGTCTGGCATTGAATGGCCTTGCGGCGGCCGGCGGCCGCGTCGCCGGCGTCGG
The DNA here is from genome assembly GCA_963758945.1 of uncultured Alphaproteobacteria bacterium. Lineage (GTDB taxonomy): Bacteria > Pseudomonadota > Alphaproteobacteria > Rhizobiales > Xanthobacteraceae > VAZQ01. The sequence continues at coordinate 35,690 of CAVWXY010000014.1, forward strand.
CCGGAGCGCTCGCAACCGGCAGTGCGAGGGCGAGCGCAATCATCAGCCCGGCACGGCGGTGGCGCCGCGTGGCCGCGATTCCGGCGGCTACATGGAGCCGCGCCCACGACCGGCGCGGCGCGAAGCTTTTGCTCACTGGCCCTCGTACCAGATGCGGTAGACGGCGCCGGCCAGATCGTCGGAGACCACGATCGATCCGTCCGGGAGCTGGGCGACGTCGACCGGACGGCCGAGATATTCGCCGTTCTCGGTGAGCCAGCCGTCGGCGAACACTTCGGTCTTGTCGGCCGTGCCGTCCTCCTTGAGGCTCGTGAACATGACGCGCGCGCCGACCGGCGTGGTGCGGTTCCACGAGCCGTGCTGGGCCGAGAAGATTCCGCCGCGATATTTCTGCGGGAACATCCGACCGCCATAGAATGTCATGCCGAGATCGGCGGCGTGCGCGTCCATTTCGACCTGTGGGAAGGTGACTCCGGGGGGCGGCGTCTGATCCTTGTATTCGTTGGTGCGGGTCTTCCCGCCGCCGAAATACGGAAAGCCGAAATTCATGCCCGGCTTGTCGGCGCGATTGAGCTCGCCGGCTGGCTGGTTGTCGCCCATGCCGTCGACCTGGTTGTCGGTGAACCAGAGCGAGCGGTCGCGCGGGTTGAAATCCATGCCCACGGAGTTGCGCACGCCCAAGGCAAACACCTCCCGGTCCTTGCCGTCGCGGCCCATGCGGACGATGCCGCCGATGCCGTTGCGCTTGTAGAGGTCCATCTTCTGCGGCGCGAACACGTTGAACGGCTGCCCTAGCGTGACGTAGAGCTTGTCGTCCGGCCCGATGCGGCACACGCGCGCGGTGTGGTTGTAGGATTCCTCGGTCGGCGGAATGAGCTCGCCCTGTTTCACGACGACGAAGGCGGCGACGTCGGGGCCCTCGTAGAAGAACTCCGCGGCGGGGAACACCAGGACGCGGTTCTGCTCGACGATGAAGAGAAAGCCGTCCTTGGAGAAGCACACGCCGTTGGGGACGGCGAAGCTGATCGACGGCGCGAACTCCTTGACCTCGTCACCCACGCGGTCCTTGTCGCGGTCGGTGACCGCCCACACCTTGTTCTTGCGCGTGCCGACGAACATCACGACGCCCTGCGGCCCGACCGCCATATGGCGGGCGTCCGGCACGATGGCGTAGAGGCCGATCTTGAACCCGGGTGGCAGCTTGATCCGCGCGAGGTTCTTCTTGATCGCTTCCGCCTTGGCTCCGGTCTGCGGAACCTGCGGGATGTCCATCGGCGTGCCGGTAGTCTTGAACTCCGACAGCTTTTCGAGATTGCCGGCGGTCGGTTGTTGCGCGTGGCCCAGAGAGGACCACACGAGCGCGAGCGCCGAGGCGGCGCACAACAGTGCCTTGGTCATCTTCCTCTCCCTATCCTTGTTCATTATCGTTGAAGGGCAATGATCATCCCGGCGGTTTCTTCGCGCAAGCCTGTTCGGCCGCGCCTTCGCGGATGCATGGCTGGCACGCGGCCGAGAGCAGAAGTCCGGGGCTATGGTCAATAACAGCCGGGCGCAGCCGGTCCGTGGCGCCGGGCCTCCGTTCGCGCGAGCCCGGGGCCGCGGGCCCGGGCGCCGTCACCGCAGCTCGCGTACCAGCCGAAATCCGTTGGCGACATAGCGGAGTTCGGAGTCGTACCTGAAGCGTGACGCCGAGCGCAGATACCGCGATTGACCGTCGAACGCGCCGCCGCGCAACACTCGCAGCCGGCATTCCCGGGTGACTGGCGCCACGCCGTCGCGTGGCGAGCCGCGATAATTGCCGTTCCAGCAATCCACCCATTCGGCGACGTTGCCGGCGGTGTCGTAGAGACCGAACGGATTTGGCTCATACGAATCCGCGGGCGAGGTCTGCTGAAACGTGCCGCTGCTGCATTCGCGGCAGGTGGCCTGCCCGGAGCCTATGTCGCAGCCCCACCAGAATGCGGTCCGAGCCGCATGCTTAGTCCCGCGCTTGTTGTTATCGTGTCGCTCGTCGTCTCCAACCGCGGCGAGATTTCCGCCAATGCCGGCTTCTCACGCCGAGCATGAAGGGGGCAATTTGCCGCAGGAACAATGGAGCGCAGATAAAGCTTGCTTCATGCCGGCGGTACGGCCTGATGCGGTCGAACCGTGCGGCGGGAGCGGCAAGAAACAGGCGGGGAGCAGCGGGAACTATCGCGATGCCCGTGCTCGAAGGGGTCTTGGCGGCACGCTGCAGGCGCGCCGGCGTGATCGCGTGTGTGATGCTCGCAGGCATCGGTGCCGGCAGCAGCGCAGTGGCGCAGGCGCGCGGTCCCGGCGAACTTACCCCGTCGCCGCCCGGCGCGGAGGTGTATTTCATCGGTCTCAAGGACGGGGCGACCGTTCCCGCGAAGCTGAAGCTCTATTTCGGCCTGCGCAACATGGGGGTCGCACCCGCCGGCTCGGACCGCCCGAACTCGGGGCATCATCATCTGTTGATCGACACCGAGCTGCCGCCGCTCAACCAGCCCATTCCCAACGACTTCAATCACTTGCATTTCGGTGCCGGCCAGACCGAGGCGGAGATTACGCTCAAGCCGGGCCCGCACAGCTTGCAACTGCTGTTGGGCGACAAGGATCATTTTCCGCACTCGCCGCCCGTGATGTCGCCTCGCATCCGGGTCAATGTCGCGGAAGGAGCTTCGCCGGCGCTGACCGGCGGGCCGACGCCGTCGGCGCCCGGAGCCGAGGTCTATTTCGAGGATGTGAAGGACGGCGCGGTGATTCCCCCGAAGGTGACCATCCATTTCGGCCTGAAGAACATGGGAGTCGCGCCCGCCGGATCGGATCGGCCGAACTCGGGGCATCATCATCTCTTGATCGACACCGAGCTGCCGCCGCTCGATCAGCCCATCCCGAACGACTTCAATCATCTCCACTTCGGCGCCGGCCAGACCGAGGCCACGATAGAGCTGAAGCCGGGAGAGCACACGCTTCAATTGCTCCTCGGTGACAAGGATCACATCCCGCATACCCCGCCGGTCTTGTCGTCGCGCATCAAGGTGCGGGTCGTGGACCCGTCCGTCCGGACGCCGGCGCCGGCCGACGCCCGGGTCTATTTCGTCAATCTGCACAACGGGTCGGTGCTTCCGCAAAAGGCAACCATCCGCTTCGGTCTCGTCAATATGGGCGTGGCCCCGGCGGGCATCGACAAGCCCAATACCGGTCATCACCATCTCCTGATCGACACGAAACTGCCTCCGCTGGATCAGCCCATCCCGAACGACTTCAATCATCTCCACTTCGGAGCGGGGCAGACCGAAGCCACGATCACCCTTCCCCTGGGCAGACACACGCTTCAGCTACTGCTTGGCGATGCGAACCATGTGCCGCACAATCCTCCCGTCATGTCGAAGCCGATCACCGTGATGGTGACCCGAACCGGCCGCTAGGCCTTTCGGCGGACCGGGGAGTCGCCCTACCTCACCTGCCGCAGCAGCGGATTGAGCCCGCTGCGGGTGACTCGTCCGTAGAGCTCGCGGCCGAGCGCCTCCTCGCAGAAGCGTGACGTCTCGATCAGCGCGTCGAGATCGATGCCGGTGCGGATGCCGAGCGTCTCGAACAGATTGATCAGGTCTTCGGTGCAGACGTTTCCGGTGTAGCCGCCGCCGTACTTGACCTGCGCGGGATGGCCGCCGACGCCGCCGAACGAGCAATCGAAATAGCGTGCCCCGGCTTCGTAGGCGGCGAGCGCATTGACGAGCCCGGTCCCGCGCGTGTCGTGGAGGTGCGCGATGAGCGTCGTGCCTGGCGACTCGCGCCGCAGGCGCCCGATCAAGCCTTTCACGGCCGCCGGCGTGGCCATGCCGGTGGTGTCGCCGAGGGCGATGTGGTCGACGCCGAGTTCGGCGAAGCGGCGCGCGTCCGCCGCCACCACGTCGGGATCGACGGCGCCTTCGAACGGGCAGCCGAACGCGACCGAGATCGTACCGATCAGCCGGAAGCGGCCGCGAGCCGCCGCCGCCATCTCGCGCACGTTGTCCCATTGCTCGGTGCGCGACCGCTTGAGGTTGCGCATGGAATGCGCCTCGCTCGCCGATACCAGGAGGCTGATCTCGGTCACGCCGCAGCCGGAGGCGACATCGGCCAGCGCGCGCTCGACCGCGCGCAGATTGGCGCAGGTCGCCTTGTAGTGCACGCCGTCGCGCCGCGCGAGCGCCGCGAGCAACGCGCCGGCATCGGCGAATTGCGGCACCACCTTGGGATTGGAATAGGAGGTGGCCTCGATCCGCTTGAAGCCCAGCGCGGCGAAGCGCTCGATCAGCGCCCGCTTGGTTTGCGTCGGCACGAACTCGGCTTCGTGCTGCAGCCCGTCGCGCGCGAAGCATTCGCAGAGAACGACGTCGCTCATCGCGCCGCTCCTGCGACGAGCGGCCGGGCGTCGAGCTCGAACACGCGGATGGCATGGTCGCGCAGCGCGTTCTTCTGCACCTTGCCGCTCGCCGTCATGCCGATGGCGTCGAAGCTCGCGACCACGGCGAGATAGCGCGGCACCCGAAAATTGGCGCAACGCGTCCGCGCGAACGCGATCAGCTCATCCTCGCCCACTTCCGCGCCGGCCTTGAGGGTGACGAACGCCGCGCCTACTTCGCCCAGCCGGGCATCCGGCACGCCGACGACCTGTGCCGTCGCCACCGCGGGATGTGCCAGCAGCACCTCCTCGACCTCCGCCGGTGCGACGTTCTCGCCGCCGACGCGGAATACGTCCTTGCTGCGCCCGACCATGCGCAGGCGGCCGTCGGCGGTGAGCACGCCAAGGTCGCCGGTGCGCAGCCAGCCGTCGGGCGTGAACGCCTGCGCGGTCGCCGCCGGATTGTTGTAGTAGCCGCGCATGACGTTCCAGCCGCGCACCTCGATCTCGCCGGTCTCGCCGGCAGCCAGCACCTCTCCGGTCTCGCGCCGGCTGATGCGGACCTCGTCGCCGTCATGCGGCTTGGCCAGCCCGGCGATGCGCAGCTCGACCGAATCGCGATGATCGCTGAGCACGACATTGGGCGAGGCTTCCGACAGACCATACGCGACGCACACCTCGCGCGCGCCCATCCTTTCGATGATGTTGCGGATGGTTTCCGGTCCCGCCGCCGCCCAGCCCCCGCGCAGGGAGAGCCGCGCGGAATCGAAGCTTGGGTGCCCCAGCATGAGCTGGAACAGCGTGTCGTTGCCGGAGGTCAGCGTGCAGCGCTCCTGCGCCATCATGGCGAGCGCCGCGCCGGCCTCGAACGTCGGCAGCGTGACCAGGCAGGCGCCGGCGATGAGCGACACCAGGAGCGAGAGCGTGGTGCCGGCGACATGGAAGAACGGTCGGCAGTTGAAGTAGCGGTCGTCCGGCCTGATCCCCATGCGCTCGCCCACGGCGAAGGCATCGTGCAGCATGTTGTCGTGCGTGAGCATCACCGCCTTCGGATAGGCGGTAGTACCGGAGGTGAACTGGATCAGCAGGAGGTCGTCGGGCCGCACCTCTGCCGCCAAGCCATCGAGCGCGCTGTCCGGCACGTCGTCGCCGCGCGCCATCACGTCGTCGAAGCGCGTCGCCGCGCGCGGGAGCTCGCTTCCGAGCACGTTCACGTGCCGCAGCAGCGGCAAGGCGGCGCCGGGAAGCGTCTGGTCGACGGCGGGTTCCGCCGTTCGCAGGAACGAGAGGAAATCGACATTCAAGAAGCGATCGACCATGAACAGTGCTTTCACATCGGCCTGCTTCAGGCAGAAGCCGAGCTCCACGGACTTGAAGCGGGTGTTGATCGGCACCGTCACCGCGCCGATCGTGGCCGCGGCGTAGAACAACGTCACCCAGGTTTCGTCGTTGCCCATGAGAATGCCGACGAAGTCGCCGCGCCGCAGCCCGATCGCGTGCATCGCCTTGGCCGTGCGGCGCACGGCCGCGTGCAGGTCGCGATACGTCAGCCTTGCGCTCGCTGTCACCAGCGCCTCGGTGTCGCTGCGCGTCGCCGCGCGCGCGGCCACGACCTCGTAGAGCGTCCGCGCAGTCCAGCCCATCCGTGTCACGTCGTGTCCTTGAAGCCCACCATGCGCGTGCGCCAGCTGTCCTGCCCTTGCGCGGCTTGCGCCAGGTTCTCCTCGACCGCGAGCAGCTCCACCGCAAGCGCGCCGCGCGGGTCGAGCTCGCTGCCCTGGTCGATGCAACGCTTGGCTTGGCGCAGCCCCGCGGCCGAGGCCTTGCCGATAGTGGCGGCGAGCTCGGCCAACGCCGCATCGAGCTTGCCCGCCTCGACGATGCGCGTCACCAGCCCGGCGATCCTGGCCTCTTCGGCGGTGAGCTTGCGGCCGGTGAACATCAAGTCCTTGGCCAGCCGCTTGCCCAGCACGCGCGCGAGCCGCTGTGTCGCGCCGACCGTGCCCCACAGCGCCTCGGGGGTGGAGAACGTCGCCTCCGGCGTCGCCACGATGAAATCGCAGGCCGCGGCGATCTCGCTGCCCGAGCCGATCGCCGCCCCGTGCACCACCGCGATGCTCGGCATCGGCAGCGCTTCCAGCGCGTGGTAGGCGGCGAAGCCGCGCAGCCGCCGGTTGCGCACCTCGTCGACGCTCATGTCCTTGCGTTCCTTGAGGTCGGCGCCGGCGCAGAATACGGGCCCGGCGGCGCGCACCAGCACCAGGCGCGCATCGTCGGCGACCGCGACGGCGGCGGCCGCAACGAGGTCCTCGCACATGGCGCGGTTGAGCGCGTTGCGGCTGTCCGGCCGGTTGAGCGTGATGGTGGCGACGCCGTCGGCGAGGCCGTAGCGAACGGTGGTTAGGGTCATATCGCCTTGGCCTCTCTCAGCTGGGCGATGCGCTCGCGCGACAGCGCGAGCTGCTCGGAGAGCACGCGCTCGGTATGCTCGCCGAGCAGCGGGGGGCATTGGACGGTCGGATCGTCCCATCCGTCGAGCTTGAACGGCAGGCGCAGCGCCGGGAATTCGCCGACGGCCGGATGGGTGAACTCCTGGACGAGCTCGCGCGCGGCAACGTGCTCGTCGCTCAGGATCTCGTCGACCGTACGGATCGGGCCTTGGGGCACGCCGGCTCGATCGAGCGCGCTCGCGACGTCGTCGCGCGGCCGAGCGGCGATGGCGGCGGTGAGCCGCGCCATGACCTCGCCGCGCCGCTTCAGTCGTCCGCTGTTGCTGCAAAGCTCCGCGTCGCTGCCCCAGGCGTCGAGGCCGAGCGCCCGGCAAAGCGGCAGCCAATGCTGGTCGCTCGCCGTGATGTGGAGGTAGCCGCCGTCGGCGCACAGGAAGCTTGCCGAGGGAACGCGGCCCGGATGCTCGGTGCCGAGCCGCGGCGGCACCTCGCCGAGGGCGAAGTAGCGCGCGGCCGCGAGCGTGAGCAGCGCGATCTGGCCGTCGAGCATGGAGAAGTCGATGTGGCAGCCGCGTCCTTGCGCGGTGCGGCCGGCGAGCCCCGCCAGGATCGCGATTGCCACCCAGAGTCCCGAGGTCAGGTCGGCGACCGGCAGGCCGGGCTTGACCGGCGGCCCGCCGCGCTCGCCGGTGAGGCTCATGATGCCGCCCATGGCCTGGAAGATGGTGTCATAGCCTTTTCGACGCGCCAGTGGTCCGCTCTGCCCGAAGCCGGTGCAGGAGACATAGACGATGCCCGCGTTGACGGCGCGGATCGCCGCATAGTCGAGCCCGTAGCGCGCGAGCGTGCCGACCGGAAAGTTCTCGACGAGGATATCCGCCTGCCGCGCGAGGTCGCGGACGATCTCCTGGCCTTCGGCCGTGCGCAGATTGACCGTGACCGACTGCTTGCCGCGGTTGCAGGCGAAGTAATAGGCGCTCTCGCTCGCGCCGTTGCGCGCGACGAACGGCTCGAAGCCGCGCGTCTCGTCGCCGCGATCGGGCTCCTCGATTTTGATCACGGTGGCCCCGAGCTCGGCCAGGATCATGCTCGCGAACGGACAGGCGAGCACCCGCGACAGGTCGAGGATGGTGACATGATCGAGCGGTCTCATCGCGCTGCTCTCACGGCTTTCGGAACGCGCGCATCCGCTGGTTGACGTCGCGGCCGGCCTCCAGGGCCTGCGCAAACGGGAGGTCGAGTACACGGTAGAACAGCGCCTTGGTCGCGGCCATGGCCGGCCGCTCGACGGCGGCGAATTTTTCCGCGAGCGCATGAGCGTCCGCCATCAGGTGCTCGGGCGCGCTCACCCGGTTGACGAGGCCGAGCGCCAAGGCGTGCGCGGCCTCGACCGGTTCGCCGCCCGCGACGAGCTCGAAGGCGGCCTTGCCCCCGACATTGCGCACCAGATTGGCCATCACGACCGCGGCGACGATGCCGTGCTTCACCTCGGGATAACCGAGCCTGGCGGTCGATGCCATCAGCGCGACGTCGCCGGCGAGCGCCAGCCCGGCGCCGCCGCCCATCGCCGCGCCGTTGACGGCGGTGACCACCGGCTTCGACAGCTGCGGAAAAATGCCGTGCAGGTTCATGGTCAGTTCGGCACGGCGCTCGACGAGCTGTGTCTTGTCGGGGGTGAGTTCCTTGAATTCGGCGAGATCGGCGCCGGCGCAGAAGGCCGCCCCCGCGCCGGTGAGCACGATGCAGCGTACGCTGTCGTCTCTTTCGGCGTCGCGCAGGCCGTCGAGCAGTGCCTGCGTGAGCGCCTGGTTGAGCGCGTTGCGCTTGTCGGGCCGGTTCATGGTGAGGATGCGCACGGCTCCGCGATCTTCGATCAGCAGCTCGGACATCTTTTCGCCCCTAGTTCGCAATTTCCCTTCGTCATGCCCGGGCTTGACCCGGGCATCCATCTCCTTGCGAAAATGATGGATTGCCGGGTCAAGCCCGGCAATGACGCGTGGGGAGGTAGGGCATCATAGCGGATGCCAAACATCTCGGTGATGCGGTTGGAAAGCTTCGCACTCGCCATCAATCGAGCTTTATGCCGGTCACTTTGACGACCGGTCCCCACTTCGCCTGCTCGGCCTTCACGAACGCGGCGAATTCGGCGGGCGTGCTCGGCGACGGCACGGCATCCTGCGTGTCGAAATGCTGCTTCAGCTCGGCCGACCGCAGCGTGGTGGTCGCGGCCCGCTGCAGCTTGTCCTGGACGTCGGCGGGCATGCCGGCCGGCGCCACCAGGCCGTACCAATTGTCGGAGAGCACGGTCTTGAAACCGGCCTCGGCGGTGGTCGGCACGTCGGGGAGCGCCGCGGTGCGCGTCGCCGAGGTCACGGCGAGCGCCTTGACCTTGCCCGATCGGATGTGCGGCAGCAGGACCGGGACGTCGAGCACGATCATCTGGATGTGGCCGCCCAGGAGGTCGTTCACGGCCGGAGCGGCGCCGCGATAGGGCACGTGCACGAGGTCGATCTTGGCCTCGATCTTGAGGAGCTCGACCACCATATGCGTGAACGTACCGGTACCCGCCGAGCCGAAGCTGATCTTGCGCGGATTGGCGCGCGCGTAGCTCACGAGCTCCGGGAGCGTGCTGACGGACAGCGAGGGATTCACCACCAGCACCTCGCGCACGCGGGACACCAGCGTCAGCAAGGCGAGATCCTTCTGCCAGTCGAACGGAAACTTGTGCGTCATGAACGGAATGGCGGACAGGACCGAGCCGCTGGTCAGCCCGATCGTGTATCCGTCGGGCGGGCTCTTGGCGACCGCATCAACCCCGGTCGAGCCTCCGGCGCCGGTGCGGTTCTCCAGCACGACCTGCTGCCCGAGCTCCGGGCCGAGCCCGTTGGCAAGGGTGCGCGAGAAGAAATCGGCGGGGCCGCCGGCGGGGAACGGCACGATGAGCTTGATCGGGCGCGCCGGATAGTCTTGCGCCCAAGCGGCCTTGGGCCGGAGCGCCGTCGCGGACAACAGGGTCATCGCGGGCAACAGCGCCCCGGCGATCAGCGTCGAAACGACGGCACGTCGGCTCATTCTATCCTCCCACGCTCCGCCGGCTTGCTCGCATGACGCGTTGCCGGCTTGCTCGCATGATGGATGAACGCACCGGCTTCATCAACCATCCGCGCGCGCCGCGGCCGCGGAGGAGGCGCGACCCGGTGAAGCACGCTAGACTTGGTCCGGCTCTCCTCCTGGCTGTGGCTACCCGATCGGGAGTAGGAATGGCGATGGCCGCAATCGAGACGCACATGCCCGAGCATCCGGCGCCAGCTGAAAACAACATCGAGATCCGGATCGACGATATTTCCCAGCTGTTTCATTCGCTCGATCCGTTTCCATTTCGCGAGCGCGACCTCGACAAGGATGCCGAGGAGTTCATCGTCAGTTGGGCGCGAGAGCTGCCCAAGGATCGGCCGCTCCGGATCGTCGTGCATTTGCCGGCGGCGCAAGCGTCAATTGCCGAAACTCAGGGAGTCGGCGCGGCGATCACGCGCTATTTCGATTATCGCGCCCGCATCATCATGCTCGATCTCAAGGAGCTGTTCCGGGTGGGCCGGCGCGCGCTCGCCATCGGTGTCGCCGTCCTCTCCTTCTCGCTCATCGTCGGCCAGACCATCGTGGCCGCCTTTGTGCCGTATCCCCTTGCCCGGGTGATCGCCGAGAGCCTGCTGATCTTCGGATGGGTCGCGAACTGGCGGCCGATCGAGATATTCCTTTACGAATGGTGGCCGATCGTGCGCCGGCGCAATCTCTACCGGCGGCTCGCGGCGGCGCAGGTGGAGCTCAAGCCATACGGGAGCGGCCAAGGGCAACGAATTACGCCGGAAGACTGAGCAACACGTCTGGAATGGAGCCGGCTTGACGCTATCGTCGTCACGCACCGCACGCGAGCTATGCGACGGCTTGCTGTCACGCCGCCTTGGCGCGGTCTGCCGGGTGCGCCGACCTCGAACCGATGGCGAGGCGGTTCCAGGCGTTGATCATGGCGACGACGATCGACAGATCCACCAACTCCTTCTCCGAGAATTGACGCCGTGTTTCGTCGTAGACGGCGTCGGGTGCATGCGAGGTGGCGATGTTGGTCAACGATTCTGCCCACGCCAGCGCTGCGCGCTCGCGCTCCGAGTAGAGCTTGGACTCGCTCCAGGCGTCGAGGAGGTACAGGCGCGCTTCCGACTCCCCCAGTTTGCGCGCTTCCTCGGTATGCATATGCAGGCAGTAGGCGCAGCCATTGATCTGCGAGACCCGCGTCCTGACGAGGGCGATGAGCTTGTGATCGAGCCCGCACGCCTGCAGATAGTTTTCCACGCCGACGAGGGCGGCGACGCCGTCGGGGGCGGCGGTGTACGGATTGAGTCGTTGCGTCATCGTTGTTTTCCGGTCTGGTTATGCGCGTTGCGATGTCAACGGCGACGAGGAAGACACGCGCTGCGCTGATTGCGGGTCAACTGCTCGGCGTCGCGCATTGCCGGTATATCGCGCAGACGCTGTGTTCAAGTGGCCCGGGAGCGTGCGGAAATGCCCGCTCGCATGACACCGTTGCGAATCTGAGAAAGTCGAGGCTCAAATTTCTGTGATGATGCTCGCGCCTTTGTGTCTGGCCGGTGAGCGCCGAACCGGCGACCCTCCCGACGCGAAACGGGAGATCCATCATGACGAGCTACAGCCCAGAACTCATCCAGACGATGCGGGCGGCCCTCGACGAGGTGATGACGAAGATTCCCGTGCACCAGGCCACGCCAGGGCTCAAGGCGCACATGGCTGAGCTCATCTTGAAGGCGGCCGCGCAGGGCCAGACCAGCTACGACGGCTTGGTGGCCGCGGCGTCGGACCGATCCACACGATCATCTCGATGCTGACGTGACCGGAACGCCAACCGGAGCGCTGCCAGCTAGGTCCGCCCCACAAGATCGTCGCCTGCGCGGCCGCGCACGCAATGGCGCTTACTGCGCGGCCACTTGCATGTAGCCGTGGCTGATGTGCGGGGCCCGCGTCATTCCACGCGGCCGTTCCTGCGGGGGCATCACGTCGGCGAGCAGGCCGCAGTCGGGAGTGATGACGTCGCCGTCGATCACCACGATGTCGGGGATGAGCCGCTCGCGCACGGCGAGGCGCTCGCCGCGGCAATCGACGAAGGTCCAATCGCCCTCGACCGGGCGCATCACCGTGACATTGGCACGCGCGTCGGCGCCGAGATGTCCGATCGACGGATCGGCAAGCACCGTCGCCGGCGTCGCCGTGAGGGCGCGGATGCAGTCGTTGAGGCTCATGCCGAGCCCGACGAGCTTGTTGAGGCCGCCGACGAGCGAATAGTCGAGGATGCTGAAATCGTGGTTGGAGTTGAAGTCGCCGTGCACGTCGGACCCGATCGTGTTCGGCAGGAGGCCCTTGTCCATCATCTTGCGGGCGATGCGGAAGCTGAAATTGATGCCGTGGCCGAGGTCGAACAGGATGCCCTTGGCTTTCGCCTCGAACAGCCAGTCGGGCACCTCCTCGCCGACGCTCATGATGCCGTCCGGCATCGACGAGTAGACGTGCGCCAGCACGTCGCCGGCCTTGAGATAGGGGTCGACCTGTCCCATCACGGCGGAGGGCGTGGGCCGGTTGGCCTCGTCGACGGGAAAGAGCTCGCCGGTATGGACGTAGAGCGGCAGGCCGGCGGCGCGGCCCGCCTCGGCCGCCTTGGCGAGCACCTGCGGCCCCCAATGCGACAGGCCGCCGCTCTCCCAATGGCATTTGATGCCGCGGATGAGGTGCGGGTGCTTCTGGGCGACGCGGACGAGGCTCTCGCAATTCACCATGCCCGGATTGTGCAGGGTGGTGCCTTCCATGCCGCCCTGCAGCGCGCCGGCGACGTTGATCGACACGAAGGCGCGCACGTCGGTGCGCGCGGGATCGGCGATGAAGGCCTTGAAGCCGCCGAACGTCCATGCCCCCGAGCTGCCCTGATCGACGATGGTCGTGGCCCCCGAGTTGATCCCCGCGGCATCCGCCGGCACGCCGAAATTGGTGACCCACTCGTAGACGTGAACGTGCATGTCGATGAAGCCGGGGCAGACGATGGCGCCGCGGGCGTCGATCTCGTGGCGCGCGGTCATGCCCTGCGCCGCCGTCCCGGTTGCCAGCACGCGGCCGTTACGGATGGCAACGTCGGCGGTGGTGTCGACATCATTGGCCGGGTCGATCACGCGGCCGCCGCGCAGCAGCAGGTCGGCGCAAGGCACGGCCGGATTGGCGTTGGTCGCGTTCATGGCCGGGACCTCATCGCAGGAGGGGCTCTTTGCAAACCTTCGGCTGCAAAATTCGTACCACCGTTCCGCCGTGCTATGCATACGAAAGCATTGTCGCGAGCGCAATGTGTTCGCGATGCTGAGCCGATGTCTCTCAGCCGGGGGGCCGGCTCTGCCAGCCGCGTGCGCTGAAAGGTCTGGTGAGCGATGGAATTGGGTTTGCGCGGCAAGGTGGCGCTGGTCACCGGCGGCAGCCGGGGCATCGGGCGCGGCATCGCGATCGAGCTTGCCAAGGCGGGCTGCACGCTGGTGCTGTCGGCGCGCGACGAGGCCGCGTTGCGGTCCGTCGCCGCCGAGGTCGAAGCTCTCGGGAGCAGGGCGCATATCGTGGTCGCCGACCTGCTCACCGAGGATGCGCCGGAGCGGCTCGCGCAGGCGGTCGGCCGCGAGACCGGGCGCCTCGACATCCTGGTGAACAATGCCGGCGCGGTCCGGCGCGGCGATTTCTTCGCGATGGCGCGCAAGGAATGGCACGACAGCTTCGGCGTGAAGTTTTTCGCGCATGTGTGGCTGTCGCGGGCGCTGTGGCCGCTGCTGAAAGCGAGCGGTGGCTCGGTGATTTTCATCGCCGGCATCGGCGCGCGCGCGCCGGTCGCCGACTACATGGTCGGCGCCGCGGCGATCGGGGCAAGCATCGCCTTCATGAAATCGCTCGCCGAGCTCGGCAAGCGCGACGGGGTGCAGGTGCTGGCGATCAACCCTGGATCGGTTGACAGCGACCGCTTCCGCCGGCGGCTTGCGCTCATCATGCGTACGACCGGCCTCGACGAGGCGGCGGCGATCGAGCATCACCGCCGCGAACTCGACATCACCCGTTTCGGCACGCCCGAGGACATCGGCAGCATCGTCGCCTTCGTGGTCTCGCAGAGAGGACGCTGGCTGCACGGCACCGCCATCGACATCGACGGCGGCCAAGTCGATCCGCTGCGCATGTTCCGCTACGACGCGCCGGGGCTGCGCACGTCCGGGTGACGCCGCGGGCGGCCGGTCCCGGCCGAGCGCGCAAAAGCACCGCGCTTGTGCTCGCTCCGCCGGGCGCAGAATGCCTTAACGAGGTATCGGGGCGGTGAGCGGGGTAGCCTAGTCGGTCCGCGGGCCGAAGTAGGTCGAGCCGTAAATCACCACCGCCCAGACGATCGCCAGCACCACGACCGCGAGCACCAGCACCATGATCCCGTTGATCATCATGTCTTCCTCCCCGGAGAGCTTCGCCTTGTTTGCGGCGAACATATCGCATCCGGGCGCGGACCAATAGCCGGAGTGCGCACGATGGCGCCGCCACGGCAATGGACGGCGGAGGGGAATGCGGGGCGGTCCCTCCGAGCGGTGCCGACCCCGGATTTCGCTTCCGCTGCATCCCGGCTGCGGGCGTCCGCGCTGTGCGCTCAGATCAGCTTCAATGCCTTGAGGCTGGCGTGGCCGTCCTTGCCGATGATGAGGTGGTCGTGCACGGCGATGCCGAGCGGGCGCGCGATGTCGATGATCGCCTGCGTCATCTCGATGTCGGCGCGCGAGGGTGAAGGATCGCCGGAGGGGTGGTTGTGCAAGAGCAAACCATGCAAACTAGCCCGCTGATCGCGTTGGAGTTTTTGTGGTCGCCCGAGATGACAGGGGGCGTGCATTGGGGGCGGTAAGTGGTGTTTGCTCGTGATCATCACGTTGGACCACACACTCGTTCTCACCAAGCACTTTGGATCACGGGCAATCACCAAATTCTCCGGAGCGCAGGGAAGCAAACTACGAATTTGGGGGTCAGGAGTTCGAATCTCTTCGGGCGCGCCAGCTAACTTCCTGCCAGACAATCAATTTCAAGATTGGCCCGCAACGACCCAGACTAAAGTTTCCGTTTAGTCTGGGTTTTAGCCTGGGGAAGTTTTCAGTCTCCTCCATTGCCTCGATGGCGCGGCGCAGACGGTTCTGCTTCGCGCTGCTGCCGACGGCACGCGTCGTCGAGGAAAGAGCTCGCCCGTTGGTACCGACTCAGCGCCGAAGCTCTCGTGCATATCAGCGGCAGGGTCACGTTATCGCAGAAGATAAAGAACCGGTGCTTGGACGTCGTCACCGTGGATGCTGTGATCCGACCGCGTAGTTACATTTGCGCTGCAAAGGGCAGTCTGCGCACGCGGGCTTTGAGGGACGACAGTAAAGCGCTGCAACGTCGAGTACCGCCCAGTTGACCTCAGCCGACCGCTCTGAGCGCACGAGAATACGAGCAAGTGTCTGAAGCCAAGGATCGTAACGGATATCCGCCAGCCGGCGGGGCTCACACACTCGCTCCAGCACGCGCGCCATGTTGGCGTCGAGCAGCGGCTCTGGCCGACCGTGGGCGAATAGCAGCACCGCGCTCGCCACGTATTGGCCCACGCCGGGCAGGGCTTCGATCTGCCGTCGATCTATGGGAAACACCCCCCTCCGTCGTACCATTTCGCTTGCCAAGGCCTTGAGCGCTCCTGCCCGCCGCCGCCACAAGCCGATGGGCCGAAGCACCTCGCCAAGGTCTTCAATGCTGGCGGCGCTGACATCGTTCCAACTACGAAATCGCTGGAAAAAGCTTGAGAAAAAGCGCTCAACCGTGCCGGCCTGGGTGCGTTGCAATAGGATCTCGACGACAATTTTTTGATACAGGCCGGCGCTCCGACGGCGCCACGGCAAGAGGCGGCGGTGCCTTGAATACCAATTGAGCAGTTGTCGACGGCACCAGCGAACCTTGCTCAGGGTCGACGTATCCAACACGGCAAGATCAATCGATATGATCCTCCCGCTCGGGCGAATTACAGCCGCACGTTCAACCGATCTCAGCATCGAGGACCACGCCGAGCGACGATCGCAAGCTCCGGTACAGGCAAATCATGGGTGACCCGACGCGCGAAGACGGTCGGCGAGCAGGTACTCGCGTCCTTCGCTCGTTAGCTCTCTTCCGCGCGGCCCGTGCCTGATGAAATCCAGCCGCACAAGGAACGGCTCGATTTCATTCAATACGCGATCCTTGTCCACCGTCCGCATGAGGTTGAGTATGTTCTGCTCTCCAACCGGGCCGCCCGCCCGCTCCAAGATCGCGAGATATTCGAAATCCATCCGGGTCAGCCCTCGCGCGTCGATCTCGCGAGCGCGGCGAACGTCCTCCAAGTGGCCGAGCACGGGCTTCGCCTCCTCGGATACTAGTATTGCGGTTTCGAGCGCCCCCGCCAGCTGGATCGATATCCGCGGAACGCAGCGACCGAGCCTTGCAAGCGCTTCGTATACGTTCTCCGGCCACTCTTCGTGCCGGACTTTCCATCTGAGGATCCGGGCAACTTCGGCTTCACTGTACTCCCGAAGCTGAATTTCGTCGCAACGGCTGGTGAACGCGGCGTCGACATCAGAGGCTCGCGTCGTGGCAAACAGGAAGGTGGCGCGGTGCATGTGCGCCACCTGATCGGCGAGCACCACCGTGCGGTCCGCGGCCTCGAGCATCGTCAGCAGTGCTTCTTGCAGCGCGCGAGGCACTAGGTGCACCTCGTCGATGAACACGATGAGCGGCGGGTACTCCAAGACGGGAAGTCCAAGCCGCTGTCCGACCTGCGACGCTGACAGCCCGACCGTTCGAAGTTCACCATTAATGAGGACGAAGAGCCTGTCGCGAGTAGCGACAGTGCGGCCATCCAGCTTGACGAACGGAAGATCGAGCGCCTGCGCCATGCGGCGCGCGAGTTCCGTCTTTCCGGTGCTCGGCAGGCCCGTGAAGAGGTAGTTCTTCGCGAGATGCGGCGGCCGCTGTGAGCGGGCGTTGAATCCTCCCCATTTGTGGGCGTCGAATTTTCCCCAGTTTTGTCGTGGCGGCCTGCCTCCAAGGACATTTCCCGTGGGGTGGGACGACACCATCGCCGCCAATGCTTCGCTCCTTGGCGGGAGGGAGCAGCACGGTGGTCACTCTTGGGGAGCTTATGATGATCCTGGAACTACATCGGCAGGGCCTGAAGGTATCGGCCATTGCCCGTCAACTCGGCATCGATCGCAAGACCGTCCGCAGATATATCGCCCGTGGGCTGGAGCCGCCGACCTATGGTCCGCGACCGCCTCGGCAGAGGAGCACCGATCGCTTCCTGCCGTATGTGCGCGAGCGGCTCGCAGCCTTTCCCGGCCTCACGGCCGTGCGGCTCTGGCGGGAGCTGCGTGAGCGGGGTTACGCCGGCGGCTACACGGCCGTGAAGCGAGCCGTGCGTGGCGTCAGGCCCGATCCGGTCGCGCCATTCGAAGTGCGGTTCGAGACCGCGCCCGGCGAGCAGGCCCAGGTCGATCTCGCCCGCTTCGAGGTCGAGTTCACCGATGAGCCCGGCGTCAAGCGAATCGTCTGGCTCTTCTCCTTGGTGCTTGGCTACTCGCGCTTGATCTGGGGCCGCTTCGTCGTGCACCAGGACATGCAATCGGTCCTGCGCTGCCACATCGCCGCGCTCGAAGCGATCGGCGGCGCACCGCGTGAGATTCTCTACGACCGCATGAAGACCGCGGTCATCGGTGAAGACCCGGACGGCCTTGTCATCTACAACCGTGCCCTTCTCGACCTGGCGCGGCACTATGGCTTCCAGCCTCGCGCCTGTCGGCCGTATCGGGCTAAGACCAAGGGCAAGGTCGAGCGTCCGTTCCGCTACATTCGCGAGGACTTCTTCCTGGGCGCATCGTACCGCAACCTCGACGACCTCAATGCGCAGCTGCGGCACTGGCTCGACACGGTCGCCAATCCACGTGTGCATGCGACCACACAACGCGTCGTCAACGAAACCTTCGCCGAGGAGAAGCCGTCGTTGAAGCCGTTGCCGCTGGTCCCATACAGAGCGGTCTTGAAGCTCGAACGGCGCGTCTCGCATGAGGGCATGGTGAGCATCGGCGGCAATCTCTACAGCGTCCCCGATACGACGCGACGCCGCGTCCTCGACGTTCACGTGCTCGCCGACGCGATCCAAATCTTCGAGGAAGGCATGCTCGTTGCCACTCATATTCCCCTCGAAGGCCGCGACCAGAAACATCTCGACCCTGCGCACCGCAAGATATTGCCACTGAGACACAGACGACGAAGCGATGGCGAGCGCAGGGGTGTTCAGCGTACCGGCGATCAGGTCGCGCGACGTTCGCTCGACTTCTACGACGCCATTGCTCGCAAGCTCGCGAAAGGGGGTGTGCGATGAACGCTCACGCAGAGATCGTTCCCTCCCTCGTCGACCGCATCAAGAAAACCCTGGTCGGTCTCAAGATGCCGCGGGCAATCGAGATCCTCGATGTCACGCTGCGTCGGATCGAGCAAGGCGAGATGACCGCCATCGAGGCAATCGACGCGCTGCTCGCGGAGGAATTGATGCTGCGCGAAAGTCGCCGCATCAAAACCGCCCTCGTCATGGCGCGGCTCTCAACCATCAAGACGCTCGCAAGCTTCGACTTCTCATTCCAGCCCTCGCTCGACAAGAACCGCATCATGGCGCTCGCCGAGTTGGAGTTCATCGATCGCAAAGAGGTCGTGCACCTCCTGGGACCACCAGGCACAGGCAAAAGTCACTTGTCCCTGGCGCTCGGCGTGCAGGCCGTCAGAGCCGGACGCAGCGTCTACTTCAGCCCGCTCACCGATCTCGTGAGCGCCCTCGCCAAGGCCGAACGCGAGGGCGCTCTGCGCGAGAAGATCAGATTCTTCTGCCGCTTCGCGCTGCTCATCGTCGATGAGATCGGTTACTTGCCGGTCATTCCCGGCGGCGGCAATCTGTTCTTCCAGCTCGTCAACGCCCGCTACGAGCGCGGCGCAATGATCCTCACGTCCAACCGCGGCTTTGCCGAATGGGGTGAGGTCTTCGGCGACCCCGTCGTCGCCACCGCGCTGCTCGATCGTCTTCTCCACCATGCGGTCGTCATCCAGATCGAGGGGTCAAGCTACCGCCTGCGCACCCACGCTGATCTCGTCCCTGAACACATCCGCTCCAACGCCCTGATCCAGCCACCGGCCGTAACTCCGCCGCCCAAGCGCCGCGGTCGGCCCCCCAAAAATGGAGTTACCGATCACTCAAACGGCTGATCACCAACCCCGCCAAAGTGGGGAAAATTGCAGGCCCAAAACTGGGGAGATTCCGCGGCCCGTTGACAGCCGCTCGATGAGGGCCCGGAGCAGGTCATTCGATAGTCTCGCTACCACAGGCTCATTACCGATGAAGCCCTCAAAAGCATCGTGTACTTTCCGTCGTGTCTCGGCGGGGACGCGAGACGGCCCGGAAGGCCGCGGCGCAGGGACCTCCGCGGGCGGGGTTGCGTCATGGGGGACGGGGTCGGCCGCCGAGGGGGCAGGCGCTTCAGGAGCCGGGGGTACCGAGGGCGCCGCGCTTGCATCTGGTGGAGTCCCAGGAGCGCCCGCTGGCGGGGGAGATGCAAGTGGTCGAGCGGCCGGAGCCGCAGGAGGTGCTGCGGCTGGAGGCGCGGCCGGTGGTGCTGCTGGAGCCGCTGGAGTGCCGGTAGCCCCGAGACACCCTGGAAATGAAAAGTCCAACTGCTGTACGGCCGATTGCGCTATCGTGGAAATAGGAGTCCCGGCAAGCAGCGCCCTGGCATCGTCAAGCGAGATGATGAGCGTGTCTTGCCTGTTGTCGCCATCCAGGTCAGCAACCAGCGAAGTCGGCGACCCGTGGAACACGACGAGGCGGCCGGCAACATTGACGGTGATACGCGCGGTGCTCTCAAGCACGTCTTGCAGCACCCGCTGATGCAAGGCGGCCCACTCGGCGTGCTGATGTCCGTGCAACCAGTCGGCTGCGTAAATGCGAAATCCGAAGTCCAGCAGCTGCGCCAAGAGCGCCGTGCCGCACGTTTTCCACAGCTCGGTGGCCGGGGCGCCAATCCAGAGTGCCTCAATCAGGCGCCCGAAGTTGTGCGCCTGCGTCAGCGCTTCCCGCATTTCGCCGAGCGACATTCCCATCGCCCGATATTTCACCTCGATAGGGGTGAGCTTGATCGCAACAGGCTGCGCATCTTGAAGCTGGATTGCCACCGCCATCAGGTCGGGACGCTGCGCGCTCGGGGGGACTGGCAACTCTCGCCTCAGTCGATTGAACAGCTCTTCGTACGGGTCGACCGGCAAAATCAGGTGCACGCAGTTTCCGCTCCACACGGGAAGCCGCGCGGGAGGTGCACCGGGGCGAAAGCTGTCTTGCAGCAGCCGGGTGGCAAGCAAGAGGCCCAGCTCGCCCCTCGATTGGCTGCCGCCACTGGCAAGTTTTTTCAGAATCGGGATGCCGCGCCGCGATATTTCTTCGAGCAGTGCGAGCTCGACGTGACTGACACCAAGCGCCTGCGCGAGGTGATATACCGTTACCACAGTCGGATTGCGCCGGCCCCGCTCGAGCCCGCTGACATATTGCTGCGTGAACCCGGAAAGCTCCGCGAAACGCTCCTGGGTGAAGCCTTTCGCCAGCCGCAGTCTCGCAAAGTTTCGACCGACCAGCTTGCGCATATCCATGCGCGCAATGGTGGCCGGCTACACACTATGAGGTTTATCTGTGTATTCCCTTCCCGCGTGATCACCCGGTCAAACACATCCAGGACGATGTTGCCGCGAATCGATGGATATGCTCGCTCGACCGCCTTGTTGTCGCGGTTCGACGGACCTCACTGCAATCTAGGATGCTCCAATGCCTCAACCGCCGCTCGATCCGCCAGTGGCCGATACGGCTCCAAACGCCGAGACCTTGACCCCCTACGACGAGGAGCACCTTGTCACTTATCTCCGGCTGCTTGATGCCGAGGCCGACGGAGCGGACTGGACCGAGGCGACCCGTCTCGTCCTGCACATCGATCCCGCGCGCGAGCCCGCCCGCGCGCGCCGTGCCTGGGAAAGCCATTTGGCTCGTGCCAAGTGGATGACCAAACACGGCTATCAGCATCTCCTGCGGGGCAGGGCCCCTGGTTGACCTCCGCAACGGCGGACAGCCCGCAGCCGCGTATGCTCCCGCGCTGAAGCTCGCCCAAGGCGTGTCGGTGCCGCACAGCGCATGACCCCCATGCAAGACATTTGTGCGCGCGGCTTCACCTGGGCATTGCCCTGAGCGGAGGACTACCCCATCACCGTGGCTTGAGAAAACCCATCGATTGCCGCGGTTTCGCGCGGAGCGGCGATTCACAAAAGCTTCACAAAAACGACTGCGGCCGAATCCGTAAAACTCCAAGCCGATGCTTTTGTTGCGATGCCCATGCGGCATCACGTGATGCCCTGCGTGCGACTCCCCCACGCCGCCATTGCACGCAAATCTGCCGCTCGGGCCCGACGGACATCCTTTGCGTGTAACGCATCTTGGGGGACCAATGATGCCACCGGCCTTCGATTGGCGGTCTTTGACGTCTTTGACCGGACATGACTACTTGAAGCGCCTCGATCGGCCGGGTTTCGCGTGGGAATTCCTGCGCCGTAACCCGGCCTATCAAGAAGACTACGAAACGATGGTGCGAGGGGCCGCCTCCGACGCCGGTTCCGGGGGCATGACAAGAGATGCCCTCGCCCGGCGTTGGGGGCTGAGCTTTCCCGGTCGATCCAAGGCTTGCCGCCGATCGGGTGGCGGTGTTCTGGCGGCTGGAGATGCTGCCTACGATCGTTCTGCTCCAACCTGCGCCGGATGGCTTTCCCGGGGCCCAGCCGCTTGACCTCGCACAGCTCGGAGGTGCTCGCGCCGAACACGTCGGTCCGGATAGCCGATACGTGATCATCCGAGACGGCGGCGCCGGCCTTCGTCTTTGGCTGCGTGACGCTTCACCAGACCAACCGCTGGCGATCGTCATGCCGCTCAATGACGATCTCCCTACGCGCGCCGAGGCGGCGCTGCGTCTGTGGGGGCGAATCGGTGGCCGCGCTGCTGTGGGCCACGGTCGAGAACCTCTTGCGCTCACGCGGCAGCGTCGTGAGCGCCTCGTGTTCATGCTACGCGCTCTCGATGGCCATCTTGCCAACGCTTCGTATCGGGAGATCGCCGAGGTGTTGTTCGGCGCTCGACGCCTCGAGCGGGAGGCGTGGAAGACGTCCTCGCTGCGCGATCGGACCATTCGCTTGGTGAAAGGTGGTCTCGCCCTCATGCGGGCGGGTTACCGCAACTCCTGCGCCGCGGGTAAGCCTCGTACTCGGCCTCTGTGATTCTCGCGAGATCCGCCGCGTGCGCCACCATCCCGCGTCACGGCCGATGTCACAGAGGGGTGGTGATTTCGCCAGCCCCCATCTTCGCCATCCCTCTACGCGGCGTCACTCCGCCATCGTGGTCGGCAACTCGCCGCCGATCCCCGGCGGCCTCTGCAGGATCACGGAGGTTCGATCATGCCCGACCCCTTGGCCGGTTTGCCGCCACGCTTCTTGCGCACGCCCGAAGCGGCCCAATTCCTCGGTCTCTCCGGCCGCACGCTCGAAAAGCATCGCACCTACGGCACAGGCCCGACGTATCGCAAAATCGGCGGCCGCGTCGTCTACGCGCTCGATGATCTGAAAGCGTGGGCGGACCGCGGCGCCAAGACCTCGACGTCCGATCCTGGTGCCGGAACGGTCTATCCAGCGAAGCGCGGCGCACCGCTCCGCCAAGGCGCCATCCAACCCTATCGTCGATGATTGCCAACCCGGCGCTGACGATGGAGCGCGAGTGCCGATCGATCCTGAGCGAACGGGCGACGCTCGATCCGTTCGAGGCGCTCGCCGGCGAGACGCCAGCGCTGCCGCACGACCCTCTGAACGGAAGTCCTTTCTCGCTCGCGAACGCCCCAATCGTCCGCCGCCTTCCGGAAGACGGCATAGCGGCCAATTGGGTGCGGATATGCTGATGTTGGCCGCAACCAAGAATCTCGCCGCGTACGATCGCAGGCCGCCAACCTCACGGTCTATCCGCTGCACGCCCCACAAACTTCTTGTGGCCATTAGGCGCGCAACCGGCGATCACGAGTATCAACTTCCCAAAGGCGCGCTGACACGGCTGCAGCCGACCGTCATCCGCGTCACCCGTTACGGTGCGCACTGGCGCCGCCAGCAGTTCTCCTGGATCAACCAAGGGTCGGAACTCGCCGCTCGCTCGGGCCGCTGCCATGGCATCGCGTTTCTCGTGCCGGCGCGGTTCTGCCAGGGCGTCCTTGACCGACTGCTCGTGCCGCTGCGGCCCGGCGGAAAACATTGATCCGGTACTGCCCATCGTCAGGAGCGCGAGCCATGATCATCACTCTCCTCAATGTGGCAAATGCTAATTCATTGGCCGGCGCACCGTCGGCACGTCGCCGGCGCTGCGCGGCCGGCTCGCTCGAGCGCGCAATCCCTGCCGCCGAGACGCCGCACGGCCGCCCCACAAACTCACGCACGACGGATGCCGGAGGGTGCGGCATGAGCCACCTCACGCATGTCGAGCTTGTGTGGTTCAGGAAGCGCATCGAGAGCTGGGTCCGCTTCGGCCACATTGCCGAAGAGAAGTTCGTCGACCGCAACCGGCGCATCGTCTCATTCGCCCCAAGCAGTATCTTCGCCTTCGTCCGCTGGGCCTCCAATGATTGTGGCACCGTTGCTTCGCGCATCGACATCCTGCGGGCCGTGGCAGCGGGGGAACGCTATTCGACTGTTCCTTATGTGCACCCCGGCGCCGAAATCCTGCTGCGCCTCTCCGGCTGGCCGAAAGTCGAGAAGGTCCTGCAAGCGATTGATGCTATCGAGACGCTCGGCATCGATCCAGCTGACGCGGCGCCGGAGCATTGGCATCACATCCATAACCGCCTGTCGGTCAATGAAGTGCCGCGCCGCTACACGCATACGCGGCACCAGGCCTGGCTGCACCGACGGAGAATCACGCTATAAATCCCCGTGCCCTTACGCTGATCACCACGATCTCTGCCGCCGCCGTCGTGATCGCCACGATAGGTCCAAAGCCGGCGCCAAGCCTGGTCTGGAACGCGTCCGAGAGCGTTCCCGTCGGGCTCTATCGGGTGCAGCCAACCGGGAAGCTTACTGTCACCGATCTGGTCGTGGCATTGCCGTCCGAGCCGCTTGCGACGTTCCTCGCCGAGGGCGGCTATCTGCCCCGCCGCGTGCCGCTCATCAAGCGCATCCTTGCGCTTCCTGGGCAGACCGTCTGCCGCAAGGAACTCATCATCACAGTCGACGGAATCGAGATGGGGCTGGCGCGCGAGCGCGACCGCCGCGGCCGCCCGCTCCCCGCATGGCAGGGCTGCCGGGTCGTCTCTGAGGAAGACGTCTTCCTGATGAACTGGGACGAACCCGCCTCGCTCGATGGCCGCTACTTCGGGCCAATCGCGGTCGCCTCGATCGTCGGTCGCGCCGAACCGCTGTGGACGTTCGAGGAGCAGTGATCGTGCGTCCACTTTGCGAAGTTCGTGCCGTTCACCTGATCAGCGAACGCAGATCACGCCGCTCTCCGGCTCGACTAGGCTCGCTGCTGCCGCCGTGCAGCGCTGGTCGAGGCCCCTCCCTCGGGCGGCGATCCGAGGGCGGCCGGCAGGCCGCCCACCACCACGCGCGATACCCTCGCGCGCAGGCCTGCGGCCTCGCGCAGGCGCAGGCTGTTGATGCCGCGAGCGCGCCGGGATCGCTTGATCGTCGTCGCGCCTATTCATCATTCTCCAAGGAGTGAGCCGTCATGGACCTCGTCGCGCTGGTGACTGCATGCGCGCTCAGTGTCGAACCCAAGCTGATGCACGCGCTCATCTGGCATCAATCCGGCGGCGAGCCGTGGGCCGTCTCCGTGCGAAATGAGCCAATGCCACGGGTCTACTCGAGCATGCAGGAAGCAGTCAGCGAGACCCGGGCGGCATCTTCCGCGAACGGCATCGTCCGCGTCGGCTTGGCGGGTCTGCCGCTCCCTCCATCGAAAGTGAACGCAGCGATGTTCCTGCCGTGCCTGAACGTCGCCATTGCCGCACAGCGGATCGCCAGGCTTGCCGAACGTTGCGAGACGGGTCGACGCCCGAGACCGATCGGCTCTTCTGCGCGGTTGCGGCTTATCATGGCTCATGGGAGCAGCCGGATGTTAGATTTGCAGAAGCGGTGCTAGCGTCTGTTGCGAAAGGCGACACTCCCAATTTCGACATGCCGAACGATATCAACGTCGAGTTGCTCCACATTGCATCGGAGGCCGCGGCGCCGTCTAACGATTCCGTTCTCGGATCAGTCTCTGTTTCTGAAGAGCGCAAGCGCGCCTGGTCGAGCGCCTTGTTTCCGTCGAATCCGTTCCAACCCGCAAGCGAGCCGAACGACGGCCCGAGTGACGGTCGAACTGCACAAGACATGCAGTCATCCCGCGCATTCAATGCGCCTCCGTCCACCGCCAACTCAGCAATCGATAGCTTGTTCGCCCCAAGATCGTCCGATCGCAGGCCGCAATGATTGGCATCGCTGTTCGTCGCAAGATGTCGCAGGACGTCGCACCGATGGCGATGAGCCGGAGTGGAGGCGGCCGACCGACCGCACCAGGGCAAGATAAAAGCCGCGAGGTGCGCGGCGGACGGTCGGCCGGAAAGAGGGCGATGATCAAAGACTTGGCACGATGTGCGGTAAGAGGGGCAAAACCGGTGGCGGTATGATTTTCCGATTCTCAGGACGGCACGAGTCAAATTCATTCTGGGAATGTTGCCGCCTACCGACCTCGATGGCCTATCGCACGCCGATCTGAAAAGCTTGGTGCTGAAGCTGTTGGAAGAGGTGGCCGAGTTGCGGCGGACGGTTGCGGCGCAACGCGATGAGATTGCCCGGCTCAAAGGTGGCTCTGGCCGGCCGAACATCAAACCCAGTGGCATGGACAAGGCGACCGAGCCGAAGCCGCCCCCGACGGCTGCGGGCGAGCCGCGCGCGACGGGCAGCAAGACCTCGAGGCTTTCGATCCACGAGGAGCGGACCGTCAAACTCGCAGCCCCGCCGCGCGGCTCTCGTTTCAAAGGTTACACGAGTTTTGTGGTGCAGGATCTGGTGATCCGTCCGCACGTCGTGAATTTCCGTTGCGAGCGCTGGCAAACGCCGGACGGCGACACGATGACAGCGCCGCTGCCGGCCGGCATCAGCGGGCATTTCGGGCCGGACCTACGCCGCTTCGTGCTCGCTCAATACCATCAGGGGCAAGTCACGGTGGCGCGGCTGCTCGCGCTGGTGCGGGCCTTCGGCATCATCATCTCCAAGCGGCAGCTCGTGCGTCTGCTGATTGCCGGCCAGGACGGTTTCCTTGACGAGGCCCGCGACGTGCTGCGCGCCGGGCTTTCCAGCGCCTCCTGGATCACGGTGGACGACACCGGCGCTCGCCACAAGGCCGCGAATGGCTTCTGCACGCAGATCGGCAATGAACACTTCGCTTGGTTCGGCACCACGGATTCGAAGAACCGCCACAACTTTCTCCAACTGCTGCGCGCCGGCCACAGCGATTATGTCGTCAATGCCGCGGCGCTGGCCTACATGCGACAACGCGCCCTGTCCGGGCCGGTGATCGCCCGCCTGGCCGAACATCCCGAGCGGGTCTTCACCACCCAGGTCGCCTGGACCGCGCATCTCGACCAACTCGGCATCTCGGCTCTCGAGGTCAACCCCGATCCGGTCATGGTCGCCACCGAGGGCGCCTTGTGGGGCAGCGTCAAGGCGCATGGCTTCCTGCCCGACACCGTCATCGTCAGTGACGACGCCGGGCAGTTCAACGTCGGCCCGCACGGCCTGTGCTGGGTCCATGCCGAGCGCCTCGTTCACAAGCTCGATACCTTCACCGATGCGCAGCGTGCGGCCCAGCGCCGAACGCGCGCGTTGATCTGGCGGTTCTATCGCGACCTCAAAACCTATCGTCAGCATCCGATCCAGCAGCGCAAGGCCGCCCTACGGGCACGGTTCGACCGCATCTTCACGCGCAAGACCGGCTTCGTCACCCTCGACCGTCTGCTCGCACGGCTCCATGCCAACAAGCACGAATTGCTGATCGTCCTCGATCGACCCGAAATCCCATTGCACACCAACGGTTCGGAGAACGACGTCCGCTGCCAGGTCACCAAGCGAAAGATCAGCGGCGGTACAAGAAGCGACACCGGACGCGACTGCCGCGACGCTTTCCTCGGCCTCAGCAAGACCTGCGCAAAACTCGGCATCACCTTCTGGGAATATCTCGGCTCACGGCTGGCAGTGCCCAATCACACCGAAATCCCGTACTTGCCGACAATTGTCAGGCATCGCTGCGCCACCGCCTGACTGCCCCGAGTTTTGCCCCTCTTACGATGTGCGCCGGCGCACGACAGCCTGCCAATTCGCACAAGTCGCTGCAAATACAAGCAGGAGCGCACCTCGCGCTCAGAACATCACGATGACGACACGCGACGATGACTTGCACATTCGGCTCGGCCGCATCCGCTCGCGCGGTAGCCGGTCCCGGCCGTTCATCGCCCAGGCGCTCGCAGCGGCCGAGAAGGCCGGCGGATTGGCACGTTCGCGAACAGCGCGAGCTGGCAAGTTCGGGCGTGGACGGGCCGCGAGTTTCTCTGCCTCGCGCCTGACCGATCGCTCGCGCCGAGTGGTGGTCAAGGCGCGCGTGGTGCGGCACCGGGTCAACCGAGCTCCGCTCAGTGCTCATCTGACCTATTTGCGGCGTGAGGGGGTAACCAAAGACGGGGCCGCCGGTCGCATCTTCGATGGCGAGCGGGATAACGCCGACCATCGCGCCTTCGTGGAGCGGTGCGAGAGCGATCGGCACCATTTCCGGTTCATCGTATCGCCGGACGACGCGACCGAGCTCTCGGACCTCAAAAGCTTTACCCGCGACCTCATGGCGCAGGCGCAATGTGACCTCGGGACCAGGCTCGACTGGGTGGCGGTCGACCATTGGAATACGGAGCACCCGCATGTCCACGTCATCATCCGCGGCCGCGCTGATGGTCAAAACCTCGTCATTTCGCGCGATTACATTCGGGAAGGAATGAGGGCGCGGGCGGAGGGGCTGGTGAGCGCGAGCTAGGCCCGCGCTCGGAGCAGGAGATCAGGCGATCGCTGGAGGGAGAGATCGAGGCCGAGCGTTGGACGCGCCTCGACCGGGCGCTCGCGCGAGAGGCTGGGCGAAACGGCGCCATCATCGACCTGCGACCCGCCCGCGATCGGAACGGCGATGACCTGCAAAGTATCAAGATCGGACGTATGAGGCAGCTCGAACGGCTCGGACTTGCCCACCATGTTGGTCCGGGCCAATGGACTCTCGCGGAAGATGCCGAGCCGACGCTGCGGGCGCTCGGTGAGCGCAACGACATCATCAAACGCATCCATCGTAGCCTTGCGGAATATGGCTGGGAACGCGCGACCTCGAGCTTCGTGCTGACCAGCGAGGCCCAACCGTCCCCCGTGATCGGACGGCTGGTCGCCCGCGGCCTCGACGATGAGTTGACCGGCACAGCCTATGCGGTGATCGACGGGACAGACGGTCGTGCGCACCACATCCGGCTTCCTGATCTGGAGGCGGCGGGGGACTCATACCGTATCTCTGAAATCATGACTCTTTGGCGCTTCCCGAATTGAGGCGAGTCAAATTTAACATGGCGAACGTAAGGAGGTTCGTCATGTCGGGTCCAATTCCATTACGCCGTGATTTTGAAGCGTCGCAGCTGCGTGGTTTGGCAAGGGGGACGAAAGACGGCCCTCAGGCCCGCCGACTTCTGGCTCTTGCGGCGATCTATGACGGCGCGAGGCGGAGCGAGGCCGCGAAGATCGGCGGTGTCGGATTGCAGATCGTCCGTGACTGGGTGTTGCGCTTCAACGCGCGCGGCCCTGACGGTCTCCTGGATGGCAAGTCGCCGGGTCACCCACCCAAGCTCAATGCCGTGCAACGCCAAGCCATCGCCCGTATGATCGAGAGTGGCCCGATCCCGGCGGTGCACGGCGTGGTGCGCTGGCGGCTGATCGATCTGGTACAATGGATCTTCGAGGAATTCCGCATCACGGTCGCCAAACAGACGCTCAGCCGGGAGCTGCGCGCCATGGGCTACCGCAAACTCTCGGCCCGACCGCGCCACCATGCTCAAGCCGAGGGTGCGATCGAGGATTTTAAAAAAGCTTCCCGGCGCATTTGGAAGCCGTCGCCCGCCAGAAGGCACGTCCCTGCGACACGATAGAAATCTGGTTCGCCGACGAGGCCCGCATCGGCCAGAAGAACAAGATCACCCGCCGCTGGGCCAAGCGCGGCACCCGCCCCAGCGCGCCCCGCGACCAGCGTACTGCCTCCACCTACATCTTCGGTGCGGTCTGCCCGAAGGAGGGCAAGGGCGCAGCCCTGATCTTGCCTGCCTGCAACACCGAGGCGATGAACTTGCACCTGGCGGAAATCGCAGCGGCCGTTGCGCCCGCCGCCCACGCCATCCTCTTGGTCGACCAAGCTGGCTGGCATATGTCGACACGCCTCGTCGTCCCGGCCAACATCACCATCATTCTGCTGCCGCCAAAATGCCCCGAGCTTAACCCGGTCGAAAACGTCTGGCAGTTCATGCGGGAAAACTGGCTCTCAAACCGCGTGTTCAAATCATACGACGATCTCGTCGACCATTGCTGCGCGGCCTGGAACAGGCTCGTCGATCAGCCCTGGCGCATCATGTCCATAGGTTTGCGCCAATGGGCCCATGGGTTCTGATCAGTGGGACTTGGTATCAGGCCCAGGGTCGATCGTCGAGCTCAGACGCTACGAGGATTTAAAAGGGGAGGCAGCGGATTGCGCTGGCCGTCCGCTCGGATTTGGCCATTGAAGCGCAAGTCAAAGCGAGCGGTGCGACTTGGCTCGATCGGCAGCTTCTTGCCCGCACGGCGCCATCGCTCTCGGATGGCGGGTTCGGAGGCGAGGTGCGCGAGGCCATGGACGTCCGCGTCGACTTTCTCGTCAGCGAAGGTCTTGCCCGCCGGCAAGGGCAGCGCGTCATCTTCATGCGCGATCTTCTTGACACGCTGCGCCGCCGCGAGCTCGACACAGCCAGCGCAAAGATCTCGGCGGAGACCGGTCTGCCCTATCATTCCCGCGCCGAGGGCGAGAGCATCGCGGGGGTCTACCGTCAGCGCGTCAGCTTGGCGTCGGGGCGCTTTGCCATGATCGACGACGGGCTCGGATTCAGTCTCGTGCCCTGGACACCATCTTTGGAGCGCCAACTCGGCCGGCAGGTGTCGGGAGTCGTGCGGCCGGACGGCATGATCGATTGGAGCTTTGGGCGCAAGCGCGGGCTTGGGCTCTGATCCCATCCGGTATTTGCGCGCAATAGCGCGATACACCTCTACGCCATCCGATTTGCCCTTGCAGCGTCCTTAGCGCGCATTCAGTAACGATGCTCGTTCTGACGATTGGGGCCGGTGTTGTCCGCTACCAAGATTCTCTGGGGTCAGATCCTCGTCGTGTCCGTGATCGTGCTCGCAGCGGTCTGGGGCGCGACGCAATGGACGGCTTGGCGGCTCGGCTACCAATCCCGGCTCGGTACACCATGGACAGAGATCTTGGGCATACCCGTGTACCCGCCACCGGCGTTCTTTCTCTGGTGGTATTGGTTTGATGCCTATGCGCCCAGGATTTTTGTCGAGGGCGCGATCATCGCCTCGTCGGGTGGCTTCGCGGCGATTGCAATCGCAATCGGCATGTCGGTATGGCGGGCGCGCGAGGCAAAAGAGACGACCACCTATGGCTCGGCGCGTTGGGCGACCGTGCAAGAGATCCGCAAGGCGGGCCTGCTCAAGCCGGACGGCGTTGTGCTCGGGTGCTTCGGTCGTGAGTATCTGCGCCATGACGGACCGGAGCATGTGCTGTGTTTCGCGCCCACGCGGTCCGGCAAGGGTGTCGGCCTGGTCATCCCCACGCTGCTCACCTGGCCGGGGTCGGCTATCGTGCACGACATCAAGGGCGAGAACTGGCAGCTGACCGCGGGCTGGCGCGCGCGCTTCGCTCGCGTCCTGCGCTTCGATCCCACCAATTCGGACTCCTCTGCCTACAACCCGCTGCTCGAGGTTCGGCGCGGGGACGCCGAGGTGCGCGACGTGCAGAACGTCGCCGACATCCTGGTCGATCCCGAAGGGGCCCTGGAGCGGCGGAACCATTGGGAGAAGACGAGCCATTCGCTCCTGGTCGGGGCAATCCTGCACGTCCTCTACGCCGAGGCCGACAAGACGCTCGCAGGAGTTGCCAACTTTCTGTCCGATCCAAGGCGGCCGATTGCCACGACGCTGCGTGCCATGATGATGACGCCGCACCTCGGGGATAGGCCGCATCCGGTAGTCGCCTCCGCGGCACGGGAGCTCCTGAACAAGTCGGAGAATGAACGCTCCGGCGTGCTCTCCACCGCCATGAGCTTCCTCGGGCTCTATCGCGATCCCGTCGTCGCCAAGGTCACGCGCCGGTGCGACTGGCGGATCGCTGACCTTGTCGAATGCGGGCGGCCGGCCACGCTCTACCTCGTCGTGCCGCCCTCCGACATCAGCCGCACCAAGCCGCTGGTGCGGCTGGTGCTCAACCAGATCGGACGGCGATTGACGGAGGAACTCGAGCCGAAACGTCGGCGGCATCGCCTGCTGCTGATGCTCGACGAGTTCCCGGCCCTGGGGCGGCTCGATTTCTTTGAGACAGCGCTCGCCTTCATGGCGGGCTATGGCCTCAAGAACTTCCTGATTGCGCAGTCATTGAACCAGATCGAGAAGGCCTACGGACCCAACAACTCCATTCTCGACAATTGCCATGTCCGGGTCTCGTTTGCGACCAACGACGAGCGCACGGCCAAGCGGGTCTCGGACGCGCTCGGGATCGCGACCGAGCTGCGCGCCATGAAGAACTACGCCGGCCATCGCCTGTCGCCATGGCTCGGACATCTCATGATCTCGCGCCAGGAGACGGCGCGCCCGCTCCTGACCGCAGGCGAGGTCATGCAGCTCCCGCCCAGCGACGAGCTCGTGCTGGTCTCGGCCTGTCACCCGATCCGCGCCAAGAAGGCGCGGTACTACGAGGACGCGCGGCTCAAAGCCCGTGTCCTTCCACCACCCTCGCCGGCCGTTGCCAGCGAGGGCACCTCCGGCGGTCGACCCATTAGGGGAGCTGACGACTGGAGCCACCTCCCGGTTCCAGCGCCAGTCGAGGATGCGGCTGGGCCGATCGCCGGCTCTTTCTCCGATCTGGATTCCGAAAACAGCGGCATCCGGCGCGAGCCGGCGCTGCCTGACCACGAAGCAATCACGGCCGAGCAGCCGAAGCCCAGCACCGAGTTTGCTTTCCTCGATGATGAGCCTGACGATGACGCCGCCCGTGCCGGAGCACTGCGGCAGCACTTCGGCACGGTGGCGCGACAGGCGGCGCTCGATCCCGACGATGGCATTGCGCTCTAAGGGCCGGCTATGAAAGAGCGTCTGTCGGTCTATCTCGATCCGCCCGTCATGCGCTCGCTCATTGACTATGCCAATCGCCGAGGCAAATCGAAGTCGCTCATTGCCGAAGCAGCGATCGCCTCATTTCTGTCACCCGACGCTGCCGAGCGGCAGGAAGCGGCGTTGGCGCGCAGGCTCGATCGCTTGGTCCGGCAGATGGAGCGGCTCGAGCGTGATGTCGGGATCGCGGTCGAGACCTTGGCGCTCTTCGTCCGTTTCTGGCTCACGGCGACACCGGCCTTGCCGGAGCAAGCCCAGGCCGCGGCGCGCGCCAAAGGTGCCGAACGGTACCACGCCTTTATCGAGGCTCTCGGTCGGCAACTCGTCAAAGGACCGACGCTGCAGCGTGAAGTGTCCGTGGATGTGGCGGCGGGAAGCGAGTCCAACGCAAGCGCAAAGCCCGTCGACAACACCCGGGAATCCTGACCGCGACGGCGCGGTCCGCCACTCACCTGTCTTTCTACGCCTGCGCGCTACGACCCGTCATTCGTTGTTGCACGCAGCCACGCTTGGCCCTTTCTAATCATCCTCGACGTTGGGCTGCGTGGGTCGCCGTGGGGGCGGGGCATGGTCGGGGGATTTACATTCCGGAGGGAAGCGATCTCGCGCGGCGCGCGGATGCTGCGCACTGCACTTGGGCCGGCGATCGCCGCATGGCTCGAGGATCCTGGCGTCGTCGAGGTGATGCTCAATCCCGATGGCCGTCTATGGGTCGATCGTCTGACAGAAGGGCTGATCGACACCGGCGAGCGGCTTATAGCTGCCGATGGCGAACGCATCGTCCGCCTCGTCGCGCATCACGTGGGTGCCGAAGTACATTCGGCAGCTCCACGCGTTTCCGCCGAGCTGCCCGAAACCGGTGAGCGGTTCGAGGGACTGCTTCCGCCTGTCGTGGCGGCGCCCGCGTTCGCCATCCGCAAGC
Organism: uncultured Alphaproteobacteria bacterium; assembly: GCA_963758945.1. GTDB lineage: Bacteria > Pseudomonadota > Alphaproteobacteria > Rhizobiales > Xanthobacteraceae > VAZQ01. The sequence continues at coordinate 69,135 of CAVWXY010000014.1, forward strand.
CTGCCGTCGCGGTCTTCACCCTCGACGATTACGTCGCCGCCGGGGTCATGTCGGCCGATGAGGCGGACGTGCTGCGTCGTGCCGTCGAGCAGCGGCGCAATGTCCTGGTCGCGGGTGGGACCTCCACCGGCAAGACCACGCTCGTCAACGCGCTGCTCGCCGAGGTCGCCAAGACAAGCGACCGCGTGGTCCTGATCGAAGACACGCGCGAGCTCCAGTGCAAGTCGCCGAACCTGGTCGCGCTGCGAACCAAGGACGGGGTCGCCTCGCTGTCCGATCTCGTGCGCTCCTCGCTCCGCCTGCGGCCCGATCGCATCCCGATCGGCGAGGTGCGCGGCGCCGAAGCACTCGACCTCCTGAAGGCCTGGGGTACCGGGCACCCCGGCGGGATCGGCACCATTCACGCGGGGTCGGCACTCGGCGCGCTGCGTCGCCTGGAGCAACTCATTCAGGAAGCCGTCGTCACCGTGCCGCGTGCCCTCATCGTGGAGACGATCGACCTGATTGCCGTGCTCGCCGGTCGCGGTTCCGAGCGGCGGCTTGCCGAGCTCGCGGCGATCGAAGAGCTCGGGCCGAACGGCGATTACGTCCTCGTATCCACAGCATCCGATTTTGAGCCCCAGGGGGACAAGGCATGACCAGGTCGGTCGCACACACCCGTCGCCACGTCGCGATCGCGTTCATCGTTTCGCTTCTCGCATGGACCACGACCGTACCGGCCCATGCCGCTGGTTCGAACATGCCCTGGGAGCAGCCGCTGCAACAGATCCTGCAGTCGATCGAAGGTCCAGTGGCCAAGATCATGGCGGTGATCATCATCATCGTGACCGGACTGACGCTCGCCTTCGGCGACACCTCCGGCGGATTCCGCCGCCTTGTCCAGATCGTGTTCGGCCTCTCGATCGCGTTTGCGGCGAGTTCGTTCTTCCTCGCGTTCTTCTCCTTCGGCGGCGGAGCGCTGGTCTGATGAGCGAGATCCTTGCGCACGATCCGATCCTCGGGTTCGAAGCGCCGGTCCACCGCGCCTTGACGGAGCCGATTCTCCTTGGCGGTGCGCCGCGCGCGGTTGCCATCACCAACGGCACGCTGGCGGCTGCCGTTGGCTTGGGACTGCGCCTGTGGATCGCCGGCCTCGTGTTGTGGGCAATTGGCCATCTGGCGGCGGTCTGGGCTGCGAAGCGCGACGCGCAATTCGTCGACGTCGTGCGGCGGCACCTGCGTTATCCTACGCATCTCGGCGTGTAGGGGCTGACCGCCGTGTTGAACCTCGCTGAATATCGCAAAAAGCCCAGAATGCTTGCCGATTTCCTGCCGTGGGCGGCGCTCGTCGCACCGGGCGTGGTCCTCAACAAGGACGGGAGCTTCCAGCGCACGGCCCGGTTTCGCGGACCCGATCTCAATTCGGCAACCCCCGCGGAGCTCGTCGGCACCATCGCGCGGCTCAACAATGCGCTGCGCCGGCTGGGCTCCGGCTGGGCGATCTTCGTCGAGGCAAGCCGCATTGCGGCACAGCGCTACCCGCAGAGCCGGTTTCCCGACCCCGTCTCGAACCTCGTCGACGCCGAGCGCCGGGCACAGTTCGAGGAGGCGGGAGCCCATTTCGAGAGCGCTTACTACCTCACCTTGCTCTGGTTGCCGCCGAGCGAGGAGGCGTCTCGTGCCGAACGCTGGCTCTACGAGGGACGATCTCGCGAGGGCGTCGATGCCTACGAGCTCCTCGATGGCTTCATCGACCGGACCG
>CAVWXY010000015.1:0-157003 GCA_963758945.1 uncultured Alphaproteobacteria bacterium
CTCGTCTGATGCGAGCGCCCAGAACAGGCCGGCGAGCGTGATATCGATTGCGACGAGCGTCGAGGACAGGAACGCGACCTCGCCGTTGAGCAGTCCGAAACCGGAGTTGATGTAGGAGGTGAAGACCTCCAGAAAGCGATCGATGACCCCCGTGCCGCCCATGGCTCAGCGCCCCTCGGAACCTGTGCTTGGCGTGCTGACGTCGGACTGCGGGGTTGATGGCGCTCGGTCGAGGTGGATCTTGGGTACCACCTTCGGGACGTCTGGTGCCGCGGGAAACAACTGGATTGAGCGGTCCTGATACGGCGCCCCCGGCGCCAGAAAGCGCGCGCGGTTTTGTGCCCAAGCGGCCTTGCACGCTGCGTCGTTCGCCGCTTCGGCGCCGAGAGCCTTGCAGCGTGCGAGTTCATTGGCGAGCGGATCCATTTTGTCGTCCGCCGCCGGCAGTGATGATTCGAGGGTGCGATCTTGCCGGGCCAATTCGAGCGCGCATGCGAGCACGGCACCGCCGAGCAGGATGACAGCTGCGGCTTGCGATGATCTTCGGATCCATGATCCCTTGCGCCCGTCAGTGGAACATCTGCACGGTCTGAGGTTGATAGCTCTGCGTACCGCCGAGAAAGCGGCTGAGCTGCTCGCGCGCTTGCTCCTGATTGGCGGTGGTGCGAGCCCCAGCGAGGCTTTGCGCCCGTGATTGCGACGCGACGACTGCAGTCAGATCGGCGAGCTGTCTGGTCTGCAGTGCGACTAATTGGTTGCCAGCTTGAACCGCCTGCAGGGCGCCCACGGCTGATTGGCTCGAGGAGACGAGGGCGTCGGTCTCGGTGCGCGTAGTGTCGAGGTTCCCCACCGCACCGGCTTGCACCCTCAACGCATCCTGATAGGCAGCCAGCGAAGTCTGCCAGCGCTCCTTGGCATCGCTGACGAGCTGTTGCGACGATGTCGCTCCGGTATAGCCCTGCGGGTAGAGACGCTGGAAGGCTTGATCGATCTGGTTGACGTCATAGGCCAGACGCTGCGCCTGGTTGAGCAGCTGCTGCGTGCGTGCGAGCGACTGCTCGATCGTTTGCAGGCTCGAATAGGGCAAGCTCGCCAGGTTCTTCGCCTGATTGAGCAGCATCTGGGTCTGGTTCTGCAGGCTGGTGATTTGGTTGTTGATCTGCTGCAAGGCGCGAGCGGCCTGCAGCACGTTCTGGGCGTAATTCGAGGGGTCATAGACAATCATTTGCGCGCGGACTGCCGTCGCCAAGGACGTGACCGCGACACAGGCAATGGCGATCAAGGCCATCTGACGGGCGTGGCGAACGTTCATTGCGCGGTCTCCAGAGCTGGTGGGGTGGTGTCGTGCGGCTTCGCAGGCTCGCTGACGAGCAGGTCCGCCGCCCAGTCGAGGCCCTTGCGGCGCAGCCAGGCGCCGGCAAAGTCGTGGTGGCCCGACTCGGTCAAGACCTCCGCGATGGCTGCTTGGTCGGCCTTGGCGGACGCGGCGGTGAAGGCGAGTGCAACCTCGCCCAGTCCGAGCTCGAACAGGCGATTGCCGCGGCGGGACTGGCAGTAATAGTCGCGCTTGGGGGTTGCGCGGGCGATGATCTCGATCTGGCGGTCATTGAGACCGAAACGTCGGTAGATGCCGAGGATCTGCGGCTCGACCGCGCGCTCGTTCGGAAGGAAGAGCCGCGTTGGACAGCTCTCGATGATCGCCGGCGCGACCGCGCTGGTCTCGATATCGGCCAGCGACTGGGTGGCGAACACGACGGAGGCGTTCTTCTTGCGCAGCGTCTTGAGCCATTCGCGCAATTGCGCGCCGAAGGTTGGATCATCGAGCGCAAGCCAGCCCTCATCGACGATCAGGAGCGTCGGCCGGCCGCCAAGACGGCCCTCGATGCGATGAAACAGATAGGCGAGCACGGCGGGCGCGGCGCCGGTACCGATAAGCCCTTCGGTCTCGAACGCCTGCACGTCGGCGCCGCCGAGGTGCTCGGCCTCGGCATCGAGCAGCCGGCCGTAAGGTCCGCCCAGACAATAGGGTTGCAGCGCACGCTTCAAGGCACCGGACTGCAGAAGCACGGAAAGGCCGGTCAACGTGCGCTCGGCGACCGGCGCCGAGGCGAGCGAGGTGAGCGCCGTCCACACATGCTCCTTGGCTTCGGGGGTGACGGTCACGCCTTCGCGCGTGAGCATCGCGGCCACCCACTCCGCGGCCCAGGTCCGTTCGGCGGCATCATCGAGTGCCGCGAGCGGCTGCAGCGCGACAGGCGCGAGCGCGTCCTCGGCCAGCGCGCCGCCGAGGTCGTGCCAATCGCCGCCCATGGCGAGCGCCGCGGCCCGGATCGACCCCCCGAAATCGAAGGCGAACACCTGGGACCGAGGATAGCGGCGGAACTGCAGCGCCATCAGCGCCAGCAGCACGCTCTTGCCGGCGCCGGTCGGTCCGACCACGAGGGTGTGCCCGACGTCACCGACATGCAGGGAGAACCGGAACGGGGTCGAGCCTTCGGTCCTGGCAAAGAAGAGAGGGGGTGCACCGAGATGCTCGTCGCGTTCCGGTCCCGCCCACACGGCCGAGAGCGGCATCATGTGAGCGAGGTTGAGGGTCGAGACCGGGGGTTGGCGGACATTGGCGTAGACATGGCCGGGAAGGCTCCCGAGCCAGGCCTCGACCGCGTTGACGGTCTCGGGGATGCAGGTGAAGTCGCGGCCCTGGATGACCTTTTCGACCAACCGCAGCTTCTCGTCGGCGGTTGCGGCCTCGTCGTCCCAAACCGTGACAGTCGCGGTCACATAAGCCGATGAGACCGCGTCGGAGCCCAGCTCCTGGAGCGCTGCATCGGCGTCCAAGGCCTTGTTGTGGGCATCGCTATCAAGGAGCGCGGAGGATTCATTGGTCATCACCTCCTTGAGGATCGCCATGATCGATTTGCGCTTGGCGAACCATTGCCGGCGGATCTTGACGAGCAGCCTCGTCGCCTCGGTCTTGTCGAGGCAGATCGCCCGGGTGGACCAGCGATAGGGGAATGCGAGCCGATTGAGCTCGTCGAGAATCCCGGGAAAGGTCGCGGTCGGGAAACCAATGATCGTGAGGATGCGCAGATGCGCGTTGCCGAGCCGCGGCTCAAGCCCGCACGTGAGCGGTTCGTCGGCCAGGAGCGCGTCGAGATGCATGGGGACCTCGGGCACGCGCACGCGATGACGCCTGGTCGAGATCGTCGAGTGAAGATAGGTCAGGGTCTCGGAGTCGGAGAGCCACGCGGACTCCGGAACGAATCCCTCGACAAGCTGCAGCACGCGGTCGGTGCGGTCGATGAAGCCATCGAGGAGCTCGTGGGCATCGACGCCGCCCTCGCGGGATCGTCCCTCGTAGAGCCAGCGTTCGGCACGAGACGCCTCTTCGCTCGGCGGCAACCAGAGCAAGGTCAGATAATACGCGCTCTCGAAATGCGCTCCCGCTTCCTCGAACTGCGCTCGGCGCTCGGCGTCGACGAGGTTCGAGACGGGGTCGGGAAACCGGCTCTGCGGATAGCGCTGTGCCGCAATGCGGCTTGCCTCGACGAAGATCGCCCAGCCGGAGCCGAGCCGGCGCAGCGCGTTGTTGAGCCGCGCGGTGGTGCCGACGAGCTCGGCAGGGGTTGCCGAATTGAGATCGGGTCCGCGGAACCGGGCCGTGCGCTGGAAGCTCCCGTCCTTGTTGAGGACCACGCCCGGTGCGACGAGCGCCGCCCACGGCAGGAAATCGGCAAGCATTCTGGGCTTCTTGCGATATTCAGCGAGGTTCAACATGGCGTCCGCCCTTACACGCCGAGATGTGCGGGATAGCGCAGGTGCCGGCGCACGACGTCGACGAACTGCGCGTCGCGCTTTGCGGCCCAGACCGCCGCCATGTGCCCGATCGCCCAGAGCGCGAGGCCGGCGATCCAAAGGCGCAGTCCCAGGCCAACGGCAGCCGCCAGCGTGCCGTTGGTGATCGCAACCGCGCGCGGCGCACCGCCAAGGAGGATCGGCTCGGTCAGGGCGCGGTGGACCGGCGCTTCAAACCCGGGGATCGGATCGTGTGTAAGGATCTCGCTCATCAGACCAGCGCTCCGCCGCCGAAGGAGAAGAACGACAGGAAGAACGAGCTCGCTGCAAACGCGATCGAGAGGCCGAACACGATCTGGACAAGGCGGCGGAATCCGCCGGACGTGTCGCCGAAGGCGAGCGTCAGTCCGGTGACGATGATGATGATCACCGCCATGATCTTGGCCACTGGCCCTTCGATCGACTGCAGGATCTGTTGCAGCGGCTGCTCCCAGGGCATGTTCGAACCAGCGGCATGAGCCGGTGTCGTCGCCCATGCGAGAAGCGAGACGGCGAGCGCGGTCGCGATGTGGTGACGGATGTGTGCGAGCGACCTGGTCATGCCTTCTCTCCCTGGGGCTCGAAGCCGGATGCTGTGGATACGAGGACGTAGTCGCCGTTCGGCCCGAGCTCTTCGATGGCCGCGAGCTCGGCAAGCCGCCGCTCGGAACCGCGACCGGCGAGCACGGCAATCAGGTCGATCGTCTCCACGATGAGGGCACGCGGCACGGTGACGACGGCTTCCTGGATGAGTTGCTCCAGGCGACGCAGCGCGCCGAGTGCCGACCCCGCATGAATGGTGCCGATCCCGCCGGGGTGCCCGGTCCCCCACGCCTTCAGGAGGTCGAGTGCTTCCGCACCGCGCACCTCGCCGATCGGAATGCGATCGGGCCGCAGCCGAAGCGACGAGCGCACGAGATCGGACAGCGAGGCGACTCCGTCCTTGGTCCGCAGCGCCACCAGGTTCGGCGACTTGCACTGGAGTTCGCGCGTGTCTTCGATCAGGACGACGCGATCGGTGGTCTTGGCGACCTCAGCGAGCAGCGCATTGACGAGCGTGGTCTTGCCGGTCGAGGTCCCACCGGCGACCAGGACATTGCGCCGCTGCTCGACGGCACGACGCAGCACGTCCGCCTCATCGGCCGACATGACCCGGCGGCGACGTAATCGTCGAGGGTGAAGACCGCGACGGCAGGCTTGCGGATGGCGAACGCGGGCGCCGCGACGACGGGCGGAAGCAGTCCCTCGAACCGCTCACCGGTTTCCGGCAGCTCGGCGGAAACGCGTGGAGCTGCCGAATGCACCTCTGCACCGACGTGATGCGCGACGAGACGGATGATGCGTTCGCCATCGACAGCTATAAGCCGCTCGCCGGTATCGATCAGCCCTTCTGTGAGACGATCGACCCATAGCCGGCCATCGGGATTGAGCATCACCTCGACGACGCCAGGATCTTCGAGCCATGCGGCGATAGCCGGCCCGAGTGCAGTGCGCAGCATCCGCGCGCCGCGCGAGATCGCTTCCCTCCGGAATGTAAATTCCCCGACCATCCCCCGCCCCCACGGCGACCAACACAGCCCAACGTCGAGGATGATTAGAAAGGGCCAAGCGTGGCGCAGTGCAACAACGAATGACGGGTCGTAGCGCGCTGGCGAAGAAAGACAGGTGAATGGCGGACCGCGCCCGCCGAGGTCAGGATTCCCGGGTGTTGTCGACGGGCCTTGCGCTTGCGTTGGACTCGCTTCCCGCCGCCACATCCAAGGAGACTTCACGCAGTAGCGTCGGTCCTTTGGCGAGTCGCCGACCGAGAGCCTCGATAAAGGCGTGGTACCGTTCGGCACCTTTGGCGCGCGCCGCGGGCTGGGCTTGCTCCGGCAAGGCCGGTGTCGCCGTGAGCCAGAAACGAACGAAGAGCGCCAAGGTCTCGACCGCGACCCCAACGTCGCGTTCGAGCCGCTCCATCTGCCGGACCAAGCGATCGAGCCTGCGCGCCAACGCCGCTTCCTGCCGCTCGGCAGCGTCGGGTGACAGAAAAGAGGCAATCGCTGCTTCGGCAATAAGCGACTTCGATTTGCCTCGGCGATCGGCATAGTCGATGAGCGAGCGCATGACGGGCGGATCGAGATAGACCGACAGACGCTCTTTCATAGCCGGACCTTAGAGCGCAATTCCGTCGTCGGGATCGAGCGCCGCCTGTCGCGCCACCGTGCCGAAGCGCTGCCGCAGTGCTCCGGCACGGGCGGCGTCATCGTCAGGTTCGTCATCGAGGAAAGCAAACTCGGTGCTGGGCTTCGGCTCCTCGGCCGTGATTGCTTCGTGGTCAGGCAGCGCCGGCTCGCGCCGGATGCCGCTGTTGTCGGAATCCGGATCGGAGAAAGAGCCGGCGATCGGCCCAGCCGCATCCTCGACCGACGCTGGAACCGGGAGATGGCTCCATTCGTCAGCTCCCCTATTGGGTCGACCGCCGGAAGTGCCCTCGCCGGCAAGCGCCAGCGAGGGTGGTGGGAGGACGCGGGCTTTGAACCGCGCGTCCTCATAGTACCGCGCCTTCTTGGCGCGGATCGGGTGACAGGCCGAGACCAGCACGAGCTCGTCGCTGGGCGGGAGCTGCATCACCTCGCCTGCGGTCAAGAGCGGGCGCGCCGTCTCCTGGCGCGAGATCATGAGGTGTCCGAGCCATGGCGACAGGCGATGGCCGGCGTAGTTCTTCATGGCGCGCAGCTCGGTCGCGATCCCGAGCGCGTCCGAGACCCGCTTGGCCGTGCGCTCGTCGTTGGTCGCAAACGAGACCCGGACATGGCAATTGTCGAGAATGGAGTTGTTGGGTCCGTAGGCCTTCTCGATCTGGTTCAATGACTGCGCAATCAGGAAGCTCTTGAGGCCATAGCCGGCCATGAAGGCGAGCGCTGTCTCAAAGAAATCGAGCCGCCCCAATGCCGGGAACTCGTCCAGCATCAGCAGCAAGCGATGCCGCCGACGTCTGGTCTCGAGCTCCTCGGTCAATCGCCGTCCGATCTGATTGAGCACGAGCCGCACCAGCGGCTTGGTGCGGCTGATGTCGGAGGGCGGCACGACGAGGTAGAGCGTGGCGGGCTGCTCGCATTCGACGAGGTCGGCGATCCGCCAGTCGCATCGGCGCGTGACCCTGGCGACGACGGGATCGCGGTAGAGACCGAGGAAGCTCATGGCGGTGGAGAGCACGCCGGAGCGCTCGTTCTCCGACTTGTTCAGGAGCTCCCGTGCCGCGGACGCGACTACCGGATGCGGCCTATCCCCGAGGTGCGGCGTCATCATCATGGCACGCAGCGTCGTGGCAATCGGCCGCCTTGGGTCGGACAGAAAGTTGGCGACCCCTGCGAGCGTCTTGTCGGCCTCGGCGTAGAGGACGTGCAGGATTGCCCCGACCAGGAGCGAATGGCTCGTCTTCTCCCAATGGTTCCGCCGCTCCAGCGCCCCTTCGGGATCGACCAGGATGTCGGCGACGTTCTGCACATCGCGCACCTCGGCGTCCCCGCGCCGGACCTCGAGCAGCGGGTTGTAGGCAGAGGAGTCCGCGATTGGTCGGATCGAAGCAGCAGGACGCGAGCGAAGCGCGCGCGCCAGCCCGCGGTGAGCTGCCAGTTCTCGCCCTTGATGTCGTGCACGATTGCCGACCCCGGCCAGGTGAGCAGCGTGGGGACGACGAGGCCGACACCCTTGCCGGACCGCGTGGGCGCGAAACAGAGCACGTGCTCCGGTCCATCATGGCGCAGATAGTCACGGCCGAAGCACCCGAGCACAACGCCGTCCGGCTTGAGCAGACCCGCCTTGCGGATCTCTTGCGCGCGTCGCCCAGCGCGCCGAACCGTAGGTGGTCGCCTCCTTCGCCTCGCGCGCCCGCCATACCGACATGCCGATTGCGATTGCAATCGCTGCGAAGCCGCCCGACGAGGCGATGATCGCGCCCTCGACAAAAATCCGGGGGGCATAGGCATCAAACCAGTACCACCAGAGAAAGAACGCCGGTGGAGGGTACACCGGCATGCCCAAGATCTCTGTCCATGGTGTACCGAGCCGGGGTTGATAGCCGAGCCGCCAGGCCGTCCATTGCGTCGCACCCCAGATCGCTGCGAGCACGATCACGGACACGACGAGGATCTGACCCCAGAGAATCTTGGTTGCGGACAAGACCGGCCCCAATCGTCAGAACGAGCATCGTTACTGAATGCGCGCTATGCAGGCGGCAAGGGCAAATCGGATGGCGTAGCGGCGGGTCGTGCTACTGCGTGCAAATACCGGACGGGATCAGAGCCCGAGCCCGCGCTTGCGGCCAAAGCTCCAATCGATCGTGCCGCTCGACCGCACCAGTCCCGACACTTGCCGGCCAAGCTGGCGCTCCAAAGACGGTGTCCACGGCACGAGACTGAATCCAAGCCCATCGTCGATCATGGCAAAGCGGCCCGATGCCAGGCTGACGCGCTGACGGTAGACCCCCGCGATGGTCTCGCCCTCCGCGCGCGAATGATAGGGCAGACCGGTCTCCGCCGAGATCTTTGCGCTGGCCGCGTCGAGCTCGCGCCGGCGCAGCGTGTCGAGCAGATCGCGGATGAAGATGACGCGCTGCCCTTGCCGGTCGGGCAAGCCCTTCGCTGACGAGAAATTCGACACGGACATCCATGGCCTCGCGCACCTCCCGGCCGAAGCCGCCGTCCGAGAGCGATTTCGCCCCGCGCGCAAGAAGTTGCCGGTCGAGCCAGGTCGCGCCTTTTGCTTTCACCTGCGCTTCAACGCGTCAAATCCGAGCGGACGGCGAGCGCAAGTCGCGGTCTCCCCTTTGAATCCTCGTAGCGCCTGAGTTCGACGATCGACCCCGGCCCCGAACCCCCCGCCGCATCTAGATCAGGAAGCCGGATGTGATGTGCGCGGCCGTCTGTTCCGTCGATGACTGCATACGCCGTGCCTATCAACTCGTCGTCGAGGCCGCGGGCGACAAGCCGTCCGATCACGGGGGACGGTTGGGCCTCGCTCGTCAGCACGAAGCCGGATGTCGCGCGTTCCCAGCCATGCTCGGCGAGGCCACGATGGATGCGCTTGATGATGTCGTTGCGCTCACCGAGTGCCCGCAGCGTCGGCTCGGCATTTTCCGCGAGAGTCCATTGGCCCGGACCAACCTGGTGCGCAAGTCCGAGCCGTTCGAGCTGCCTCATGCGTCCGATCTTGATCGTTTGCAGGTCATCGGCTTTCCGGTAGCGGTCCGGTCGCAGGTCGATGATGGCGCCGTTTCGTCCGGCCTCTCGCACGAGCGCCCGGTCCAGGCGCGTCCAACGCTCGGCCTCGATCTCTCCCTCCAGCGACCACCTGATCTCCTGTTCTGAGCGCGGGCCGAGTTCGCGAGTCGCCAGTCCCTCGGCCCGCGCCCTCATTCCTTCCCGGATGTAATCGCGCGAAATGACGAGGTCCTGACCGTCATCGGCGCGGCCGCGGATGATGACATGGACATGCGGGTGTTCCGTGTTCCAGTGGTCGACCGCCACCCAGTCGAGCCTGGTCCCGAGGTCACGTTGCGCCTGCGCCATCAGGTCGCGGGTAAAGGTCTTGAGATCCGAGAGCTCGGTCGCGTCATCCGGAGATACGATGAACCGGAAATGATGCCGGTCGCTCTCGCACCGCTCAGCGAAGGCGCGATGGTCGGCGTCATCCCGCTCGGCATCGAACATACGACCGGCGGCTTCATCTTTGGTTACGCCTTCACGCCGCAGATAGGCCAGATGAGCGCTGAGCGGAGCTCGGTTTGCCCGGTGCCGCACCACGCGCGCCTTTACCACCACACGACGCGAGCGATCGGTCAGGCGTGAGGCCGAGAGACTCGCGGCCCCTCCACGTCCAAAGTTGCCAGCTCGCGCTCTTCGCGCTGGATGCGCCAAGCCGCCCGCCTTCTCGGCCGCTGCGAGGGCCTGGGCGATGAACGGCCGGGACCGGCTGGCGCGCGAGCGAATGCGGCCGAGCCGAATGTGCAGGTCATCGTCGCGTGTCGTCATCGTGATGTTCCGAGCACGAGGCGCGCTGCTGCTTGTATTTGCAATGACTTGTGCGAATTGGCAGGCTTGCCTGCGCTGGCGCACATTGTGCCAAGTCTTTGATCATTGCCCTCTTTCCGGCCGACCGACCGCCGCGCACCTCGCGGCTTTTATCTTGCCATCGCGCTGTCAGTTGGCTCTCGCCACCCTGCCCCTTCGCTACTGGTGCGATGTTCTGCGAATTCTTACGATTGGTGCCAAGGTCGGTCATTACGGTCTCCGATCGGACGATCTCAACACGAACAAGCTGTCGACGTGTGCTTTGGCCTCGAACGGGTGTGCGTTGGTGACGCCAGCCGACGGCGTTTCTTGTGCAGTTGGTTGATCATTGAGTGTGTCCTTTGGTTCGCCTTCAGGCGGCTTCGGCTTGGTTGGAAACAGTGCGCTGGACCAGCCGCGCTTGCGCTCATCAGATGCACAGTCAGGACCGGGTGACGGATCATTTGGCGGCGGTGTCGTGTCGGAGGCAATATCAAGGAACTCGATGCTGGTATCCTTCGGCATGTCGAAGTTCGGCGCATCACCTTTTGCAGCCGTGGCCATTACCGATTCCGCAAACTTGGCGTCGGGTCGGTCCCACGAACCGCGATAGATGGCGACAGCACAGAGGATCGGATCACCCTTGATCCGTGGATGAGCTTTGCAACGGTCGGCGAGCTCGACGATGCGTTGGGCCGCAATCGCAACGTTCCGGCACGGCAGGAACGTCGCCGGGTTCGCCTTCGACGCAGCAACCGGCAAGCCTGCCAGGCCCACGCGGACGATACCTGTCGCGGGAGAGCCTGTGCGCGTTTCGCTGATCGCTTGCTGCATGCTGGAATAGACCCGCGGCATGGGCTCGTTCGGCACGGACACGGCCCACGGCTCGCCGCCGGACTGCTGCCAGACGAGCGCGTGCATTAGCTTCGGCTCAACGCTGAGTGCGCACGCGGTAACGAGCGTTACGAGATCCATGCTGGCTCACTCCGTTGGCACTGCTGAAGGTCACGCGGCTGATCGACGGTCGTTTCGTGTCGCGACTGGAAAGGGAGAGATGACTGGCTGCATCCCTGGCGCGGCTGTTGAGCTTGCGTCGCAAGCAGCAAACGTCTGCATGCTTGCGGCCTCGCCGACCAGGGAATGGAGGAGCGGCGAGATGCTATGCGAACAAGGAGATAGGTGAGGCGCTGTGCCTGCCGGCCGCATGGTCAGTCCTCTTCGAAGGTCCAGAGCGGGGTGGCCCGACCGGTGATCGAGGACGCCGCGACCGGCCCGAAATATCGCCCGTCGAGCGAAGCGGGCTCGTCCCAGTTCATGAGGAAGACGTCGCCCTTTGCGACGACGCGGCACTCCTGCCAATCCGGCAGTGGACGGCCACGGCTGTCGCGTACGCGTGCCAGCCCCATCTCAATCGCGTCGACGCTGATCGCGAGGCCCTTGCGGCAGACCGTTTGCCCCGGAAGCGCAAGGACGCGCTTGATGAGCGGCACGCCGCGAGGGAGATAGCCGGCCTCGGACAGGAAGGTGGCGAGCGGCTCGGGCGGGATGGCGACGACAAGATCGGTGACGGTGAGCTTGCCGGCCGGCTCCACGCGGTAGAGGCCGATCGGAACGCTTTCGGACGCATTCCAGACCAGACTTGGCGCCGGTTTCGGACCCATCGTGGCCGTCACGAGAGTGGCGGCAGCGATCATGGTGATCAGCGTGGGGACACAAGTCACAGCGTGACCCTCCGCCGGTGCAGCCACGCTTGGTGGCGGCTTTGCGTGTAACGGCGCGGCTGTTCGTTGACGGAGAGACGATTGTGGCCGTGGCGCCAGTGCTCGGGTGCGGCGTCGGCCGGATCGATGCCGAGCGCCTCGACGGCGTCGATGGCCTGCAGCACTTTCTCGACCTTCGGCCAGCCCGCAAGCCGCAGGAGGATTTCTGCGCCGGGACGCACGTAGGGAACGGTCGAATAGCGCTCACCTGGTTCGACCGCACGCAGGATGTCGATGCGGGAGGCGACGGTGCCGTAGTCGTTCGACGCCCACCGTACGAACGCAAAGATGCTGCCGGGCGAGAACGAGACGACACGTCGGTTGCTGTTGATGATCTTCTCGTCGGCGATACGGCCGAAACGGATCCAGTTCTCGATGCGCTGTTTGAGCCAGAGAAGTTCGACCTCGGTCAGATCTTTGGTGTGCTCGGGATCGGAGCTCGTCATGACGCGATCCTTTCGACTTCGGCGGCGAGCGCGATGATCTCCTGGACGGCGGCCGTGCTGTGCGGCAGCTCGAACGCGAGCCGGCCGTTTTCTATGGCCTCGGCAAAGACAGCGCGTTCGGTGACCGAGCTTGAGAGTGCGGGCGGGTCGTAATCGGCGAGTGTCTGTGTCAGGTCCCGCGTAAGGCTGGCGCGCGCGCTGCAGCGGTTGAGAACGAGCCGGATGCGCAGTTGCGGTCGAACAGTCATCATCCCGTTCGCGAGCCGCAGCGTCTCGACGAATGCCAGGCCTTGGAAGGGTGGCGGCTGGACCGGCACGAGCACGAAATCCGCCGCCATCAGCGCGGAGCGCGTGATTGCTTCGATGTGCGACGGCCCGTCGATGATCGCGCGATCGACGACACGCGTGACGGCCGGCAACTCATGGTGAAGCGTGTCGCGCGCGATCGCGATAACGGTGAACCGGCTCGGGAGCGTTTCTTGCGCGCGCAGCTCCGACCACTCGACGGCGCAGCCGTCGGGATCGGCATCGATCACGGCGACGCGCCGCCCCTGGCAGGCCCAAACGCCGGCGAGATGCAGCGCCAGGGTGGTCTTGCCGACTCCGCTCTGCAGGTTGAGGAGCGCGACAATCATGGCGTGCGCTCCCGGCGACGGGCGGAACCCTGTGGGGGTTTTCCATCCCGCGAAGTCTTCTCAACAACAAAGAATTTAGAACTCTGATTTAGAGTCTTTACGCGCGCCGGATTCGCCGTGGGGTGAGTGAGTTAGCGGAAGTCCGTGCGCCCGAAGTCCCGATGGGGATGCGCCCGGAATCCCGATACCGGTTGCGCCCGAAGTCCCGATAGCTGCTGACGAGTTACACAGCTTGTCCACAGGGCCTGTGGAAGGATTGGGCCGCATTAGAATGAGCTCGCGGCCGTCATGGCGATCGAGGGCGAGCCGGTAGCCGGGCAGCGGTTGACGCGCCACGATCCTGTCAATGTCGAGCGCGAAGTCGGAGAAGCGCGCGAGACTGGCGCTCTTGGCGTGGAGATGCTTGAGCTCGAACCGCCAGCCATCCCGCTGACGGCCCGCGTGCTTGCGGGCGACGCGGTAGAGCCAGCGTTCGATACCGCCCGAGAGCGCGAAGTAGGCCGGGTCGATCGCCAGGACTAGGCGCCGGTCGAGGACGCCCTGGTAGAACCACTCCGGCAGGACGAACTCCATGCCCTCGCAGCGGCCGGCGCGCGTGGTGAGCTCCTCCCATTCGTTGACCCAGGAGAACTGCTGACGCCGCCAGCGCTCGCCGTGACGGATGGTGGTGCGGATGACGGTCGACTGCAGGCGCGTGAGCGCGCCCTTGAGCAGCTGATACTCGCGGTTGCCGGTCGCACGTCCGATGGCGATCAGAAGCTGGTAAGGCGTGAAGCGGAAGAAGCGTGAGGTCGGCAGTCCGCGGTCCTGCGCGGCGAGGATCTGGCTCGCGGCCCAGATCAGCACATCGGCGTCCCAGATGGTCGCCATGCCGTGCTCGGCAACGGCGTAGACCTGCACCTGCGTTTCTCCGGCTTGGTAGAGGATCGGTGTGACGCGCTTGGCTTTGGCGAGGGAGAAGAACGGCCGTTCCATGAGGTCGCGCTGGTCGCGCGGCGGAACGTCGCCGGCGAGCGCCTCGAACGGGTCGAGCGTCGCGCGTTCGCCTGTGATCGACCGCTCGCCCGCCATGGTCAGCGCGCCGCCGGCAAGGGGCGACGAAGCGGCGGGGTAGCGGATTGATCCGGCAATGCGCCGCGCTTGGCCGGATAGACTGTTCCGGCGCCGGGATCAGACGTCGATGTCTTGGCGCCGAGATCGGCCCAGGCCTTCAGATCGTCGAGCGCGTAGACGACGCGTCCGCCGATCTTGCGGTACTTCGGGCCGGTGCCGTAAGTGCGGTGCTTCTCGAGCGTGCGGCCGGAGAGGCCGAGGAAACGCGCGGCCTCGGGTGTGCGCAAGAAGCGCGGCGGCAAGCCGGCGAGCGGGTCGGGCATGATCGAGCCTCCGTGATCTTCGCGAGCGCCGCTGCGTTCAGCGGCGGGTTGCGGATCACGATGGCGGAGTGCGATCGCAAAGGGGGATGGCGAAGATCGCAGCGATGAAATCGCCACCCCTGCCGACCGGCAGCGACGCAGCGATTTGCGCGCGACCAATAGCCGCCGCGAAGACTTGAGGAGCGATATGGATTTGGTCGCGCGAACTCAGGCGCCGCGGAGAAGCTTCCGGTACCCGTCTCGCATCAAGGCAATTCCGCCGTTCACCAGGCGGATGGTGCGGTCGCGCAGCGACGAGGTCTTCCAGGGCTCTCGCTCGAGCCGGCTCGCGCCGAACAGCACTTCGGCAATCTCTCGATAAGAGGCGGCAGCGAGATGACCATCGAGAGCGCGCAGCATGAGAATGAGGCGGTCCCGCCGTTGTTTTGTGAGTGAACCAGGCGCTTCGCCTGGCGCACGGCCATGCATCCGCGCCCAGACGCGCGATGCTGCGGCGGCTCGCACGGGAAAGTCGCCGTCAAGCGGAATGACGACCGACACCGATTGATCTCGTTCGAGCGCATAGACGCAGAGGCGGAACTCTTCGTCTCGGTCGCGAATAACCAGATGCTGGCGATGTTCATCGATCCGCTCGGCAACGTTAGGTCCGAGGCCAGCGACGTCAATGGGAGGGGCGGCGGGAAGGCCTCCGGGAGTGGGCGCGAGCAGGACGACCGTAGGCAGCACCTCCGGCTGCCAGAAGACGGTCGCGCGGTCGGCAGGAAGCTGCGGGTCGATCGGGAAAGGTCAGCCCCCAACGCCAGACAAGGGGCTCGCGTCTTATTCCCTCGTCTGCTGCGTCGGAGGCGGCCTCTCGAGCAATGGTGTTGTAGTCTTCTTGATAGGCAGGATTGCGACGCAGGAACTCCCACGCGAACCTCGGTCGATCGAGATCCTGCAGATAGTCATGCCCGGTTAATGACCGCCAATCGGAGGCCGCTGGCATCTTTGGTCTCCGCAAGATGCGCTACACGCAAAGGATGTCCGCCCAGCCCACCAACAGATTCCCGTGTATCCGCATCTTGGGGAGTCGCCCACAGGGCATCACGTGATGCCACTGCGGCGTCGCACCAAGGCGGGGCTGAGGTGTTTAATGGAGTCGAGCCGAATCGCTTGTGTGAAGTTTTTGTGACTCGCAGCACTGAACCAAACGCCTGCGATGCCTGGATTTTTCGCAGTCGTTACGGTCAACGCAAATTTGCGACGCTGTCCTTCCCGTGATCTCGCGACGCAATGCGCCGCGCTGCATGTGAGGCATGCACGAGCATGTCGACTCGGTTCCGGAGGTCATTGCTGCGCGCTGCGGCGCAGAAGTTCGCGATAGCCGTGCTCGGTCATCCATTTGGCGCGTGCCAAATGGCTTTCCCAAGCGCGGCGCGCGCGGGCCGGTTCGCGTGCGGGATCGATATGCAGGACAAGATTGGCGACCTCGGTCCAGTCTGCGCCTTCAGCATCTGCATCGAGCAGCCGCAGGTACGTGACGAGGTGCTCTTCATCATAGGGCGTCAAGGTCTCGGCGTCGGGAGCCGTGTCGGCCACGGGCGGATCGAGGGGCGGTTGAGGCATGAAACGTCCTACAAACGTCGAAGCTCCGCGGGACCGCTAGTCGGTGACAAAAGCGCCGCCGAGCATTAGCGATACATGTCCTCCGAATCGCAGCAACATCCTCGCGGCTGTGTTTGACAGAATCGTCATGCTGCGAGGGAATCCACCGTCGTTTTGGCTCGCGAGTCCTTGAGAAGCGCGAGCCTGAGCGGGGCTGGCCCATCCGCCAGCAGCATCGGTGCAACATGCGCTCGCGCTGATTGTCGAGGATACTCCGTGGTGAAATGCACCACAAGGCGCTCGCCTCTCGGG
This sequence comes from uncultured Alphaproteobacteria bacterium, assembly GCA_963758945.1. Lineage (GTDB taxonomy): Bacteria > Pseudomonadota > Alphaproteobacteria > Rhizobiales > Xanthobacteraceae > VAZQ01. The sequence goes on from CAVWXY010000015.1 coordinate 15,983, forward strand.
CATGCACATACGAGAGGTCTTCGCCCGCAACCTGCGGAAGGCTCGAAACGCGAAGGGTCTGTCTCAGGAGGCGCTGGCCTATGAGGCTGGGATTGATCGCACCTACATCAGCGCGCTGGAGCGGGGTGTGTATAGCGCAACGATCGACATGGTCGGCAAGCTCGCGGCGGTTCTGGAAATCGAACCGAGCGCATTGCTTGAGCGACAAACAAAGTCGCGTTCACGTAAGGCTTAGATCGTTTCTCAAAGCGCAGGTTGGGAAAGACGTACAGCAGTCCGGCCGCCAGGCGCGGTGCGAGCGGACGTGAGGGATCGCGATAGAGGAAATGGTGGCAGCGAGCGGCACAAAGTTCCCCCGCCCGGTTGGTCCGGGCGGGGGCTTGCTGCCGGTCTAGCGTCAGTCGCCGTTCGCCTTGCGGCTGCGCGACCAGATCAGGGCGAAGGTTTCGCCGTCCTCGACGAGGTTGGCGTAGATCGGCGCCGTGAAGCTCGGATCGTCGAGCTTGACCGAGAGATAATCGCGGCCCTCGTTTGAGCGCTTCGACCAGGCGGCTCCGATCTCGGCGCGGCCGACATAGACCCGATGGCTCGGGGCGTTGTCGCTTGTCCGATTGGTCTCGGGGACGATGCGGACGCCCTTGCTCTGCAGGCTGAGGGTGACGATCTCGCCCTGGAACTCGTGGCCGGACTTCTTGAAGGTGCCGATATTTGCCATCTCACTTCTCCTTGTGCTGTTCGAGCCCGCGACCATCGCGGCCTCGATGGCGATCTGCAGGCCGAAGGCGATCGCCGCCGCACCCGTCTTCGGGCCGGAGCGCAGCGGAGGATGGCGGGGCTGAGACTTTCTTGGCCCGCGAGGAATGGGCGAAGCCCAGGGGAAGAAAGTCTCGGCGCCGCCGTTGCGGCACAGGCGATCGAGGCACAGCCGTCCTTTGGCCAGATCAAGCCATCAGAGGCCGCGCGGCTCGCGGTCGGGCAGCTATTTCCAAGGAGAAGACGTGGCGGATATCACCCGCGCAAGAGGCCAGCGTCATTGGGCGCAGAAATGGAAACCCCAGCGTGCAGATGGGCGGCCGCGGGATGCCTCGACCCGACTGCACAAGGCCTCAAGACGATCGTGCGGCGTGCGGTTTGAGATGCCGCGCATGGTCAAAGCGCTAAGAGACCGCGCTCACGTCTGCATGGCGATCAGAGAGACCGGCCGGCATCGGCGCCTTTCAGAAACGCCGAGTGCACGCCTCGCTGGTCTGCGATGCCGGCAGATGAGGCGACGTCTGGCCGGCAGCAACGCCCCCGCTCGGCATCGGGCGGGGAGAGAGCCACATGCGCATTGTGGCCGTCGTCGCCACGATGGTCGCGCCCGCAAGTGCAATGGCATCGCGCCAAGCCTCCGCAAGCACGACGAGCTGCGCGAGTCCGCGCGCCGCATAATAACCGGCGACGGCGGCCGGCAGGACAAAGATGAGCGCGAGCGCCGCGCGCATGAGAGGTGAGCGTAGGCTTGTGAAAGCGATCCGTCCGAGAAGGAGGACGACGACGCCGGCAATTGCGCCGACGATGATCGCTGCGACGGGCCCTGAACCGCTGTGGTAGGCGGCAAGCCCAGCAGTGACGCCGGCAAAGAACGGCAATGCATGGACTGCCAACGTGAAGAGCAGCCAGCAGAGATAGGCGAGGCCGACAAAGCTCAGAACGATGCCTATGATGATCATGGTGGTGCGCCTCCGTGCAAATCGCCGGCTGCGCCTCCTCCACCACCATGGCGCAAAGTTGAGAATACCTGATCTCTGTCGCTTTTGGAATCCATGTTCGGAGGGTGCCCGCAGTCGAGCCACGGCCATAGCCTGTACGTGTCGGGTCATTTGTGCGCGTGACAGCGTACGCAGTCGAACCGCAACGCCGTGTTTGCGGCTGTGCGCCCTTGCAGATGTGCTGGTGGGAACGGCGGCGCTTATGCGCCGCCGAACTTCCAGACCGGAATGCCGAGCTTCCTGGCCTTGTCAGCGAGATTCGCGGAGATGCCCGAGCCGGGGAAGACGATGACGCCGATTGGCAGCACGTCGAGGATCTGATCGTTGCGCTTGAACGGTGCAGCTTTGTTGTGGCGGGCCCAGTCGGGCTTGAACGCGATCTGTGGAACCTTGCGGTGGTCGGCCCAGCGGGCGGCGATGCGCTCGGCGCCTCTGGGCGACCCGCCGTGGAGAAGCACCATGTCGGGGTGCTTGGCGTGGACCTTGTCGAGCCTGTCCCAGATCGCGTGATGGTCATTGAAATCGATCCCGCCGGTGAAGGCGATCTTCGGGCCGGCGGGAAGCAGCGGCTCGGTCTCGGCGCGGCGCTTGGCGGCGAGGAATTCGCGGCTGTCGATCATCGCCGCGGTGAGCGTTCGGTGATTGACCAGCGAGCCGGTGCGCGGACGCCACGGTGAACCGGTCGCGCGTTCGAACTGGTCGGCCGCGATGTCGCGGAAGAGTTCCATGCTGTTGCGGCGCTCGATGAGGGTCAGGCCCTCGGCTATGAGGCGCTCAAGCTCGACCGAGCGGATTTCCGAGCCGTCCTGTTCCTTCTGGCTGCGCTTCTGGGCGTCCTCGTTGTCGTCGAGCGCGCGTTGCACGCGGTCGCCGGCCCGGTGGAAGAGATTGACCGTCGACCACAAGAGGTCCGCGAGGTCGGGCTCGAGGCGCGTGTCAGCCAGCGTCGCGTTGAGTGCGTCGAAAATATCGGCGACCGCACCGGCGATGGCGTTGGCTTCGGGTAGCGGTCGCGGATCTGGCTCGTCCTGGAATGGACGATAGCCATGGAGCTGGAGCTCGGTGAGGACATGGTCGGTGGGAGATATGTGTGAGAATTCGGTGTCGTCGCGATCGGTCGCCATGGTGATGTTCCTTCTTCGGAGTTCGGCCGCGCGCAAAAGCGGCCTTCACGGCGATCACCTGACGGCGGGCGGACCGGGCCTGCACCGCTTCAGCGGCCGGAGCGCAGCGGAGGACGGCGGGCGGCGGCTATTTTGTTTCGCGATGCAAAGCCGGAGCTCTTAAGAGTTCTGCGCGGCGAAGCCGCATCGGCTTGAGTTGCTCTCCGGCGGCGGAAAATAGCCGCCGACCGCCGTTGCGGGCCCGGGCCGGCTGCCGTCCGATCGCCCTCTTGAAGGCCGTGGGCCGCGGTCGCTCTCCGGGAAGGGAAGGATCAGTCGAGACCGATGCGATCGACCCGCAAGCTCAGCCTCGCACTCATCGTCCCGGCGCGGCTGCATCGATCGCGAGCAGGAATCGTGGCACGTCTTCAGGGGCGAGCTGGATGCGCAGGGCCGCGCGAAATTCATCGATGCCGAGGTGGCGCAGGTCTTCGTTGAAATCGCCGAGCGCCGGCGTGAGCGTCAGCGCCTCGATCCCGGCCGACTGTGCCCGCTTGGTCAGGGCTGACACGGCCAGATCGCCAGCCGGATCGCAGTCGCGTGCAACATATAGACGCCGAAGCGTTGCCGGGAACAGGATGGCGGCGAGGTGATTGGCCGAAAGCGCGGCGAGCATGGGTAGGGCCGGCAAAGCGCTGCGCAGCGACAGTATAGTTTCAAGGCCCTCGCCTGCCGCCATGACATCGGTCGCGACACCGAAACGGACGCCGTGCCCGAGGAGATGGCCCATCGCGCGGCGCGGCGTGTCGACGGGTGCCTTGTCGCGGCCTGACGGGTCGAGCCAGGTGCGATGCGCGCCCGTGATCTTGCCGGTGAGGTCAGTGACGGCGGCGATCAGCGCGGGCCAGATCTCGGTCGGGACATCGATATCGGGCCGGTAATAGCAGCGTGGGTGAAATCGCAGAGCGCGGCTGTCGTGCAAGGCCGAGATGCCGCGTTCACGCAAGTACGCCTCGGCAATCGTGCCCAGAATCGGCTGCGACATGGCGAACAGACGGCGGGCGGATTCCGGTGAGCCGGTTGGTGCCGGCGGCTGTTTCCGTGTGCGGCAATCGGGCGACGGCTGGGGCTGCGGCAAGCTGAGAAACCGCCGGGCCTCGCCAATGACATCGTGGAAGTCGATGAGGCCGCAGCTTTCTCGGATGACGTCGAGCAGATCGCCATGCTCGCCGGTCGCTGCGTCCGTGAACTTGCCGGCGGCGCCCTTGCCGGATGCCGGTCCGTTGAGACGCACGAACATGGATCGTCCCGGCGTGTTGCGAACGTCACCCACGATCCAGTAGCGGCCCGCACGCCTCCCGTTCGACAGATAACGCCGGCACACGGTTTCCGCCTGCTCGGCGAGGCGGCGCGCGAGATCAGAAGCTTGCGTGGACATGAGCCAGCTCCGAGATAAAGAAGACCCGCCGTTGCCGGCGGGCCCGAGGGTGGCGCGTTACTCCTTTGCTACTCAGCCGCGACAGGATGCGGCTCTGTCGCGACCGGCTCATCTTCAGTCGAAGATTTGGATTCGGCCATGGCCGTTTCACCGCCGGTTGCCGCCGATTCTGCGACGTCAGATGCCAATGGTGAGGCGGCTTCGACGTCAGGCGACGGCGATGCGGCCGTGATCGCCTGACGGGGTGTGCGCAGTGGTTCGGGCAGCCAGCCCGAGCCGGTCAGCAGTTCTTCCGCCTTCTCAGCCATCTCACCTTTCTTGAGATGATCGATGAGCTGTGCTGCCTGTTCGCCCCTCGCCTCGCGCACCGCCTGCACGATACGGGCTTTGGTTACACGACCGAGATAGTTGTGGACCGTTGGCGACCATCCGGCTGTCGCGATGTCGAGGCCGACGGCCTCCGCAATACGATCGGCATGAGCGAGCGCTCGCGGCCGTCGATTCCAGGATTCGTGCACTGCGTTGATGCTGAGCGCGACGCAATGCGCGAACAGGGCGTGGCGGCTGTCGGTGTCGAAAGCGAGCAGCGCCTCCCAGAGGTCGCCCGATTCCTGCGGCAGCTGCTCGGACCAACGGCGATGCCGCTCGTCGACGGACTTCGCAATGGCGGTGTCGTTGAGACCGGGCGCCTGGCTGCTGAACACCACGCTTTTCACGTCGATTTCCAGACAGGAGTCGGACGTGTAGCGGTAGAATAGCTTGACGCAGAGGACATGGAGCGCTGCCAGGAACGCAACGTCCGGATTCTGAGCAACCGCATCGCGCAAAGAGAGCGTGCGGTACGCCGTGAGTTCGGTCAGCAGCCGATCGGGAATGGGCCTGAAGCCCTCGTCTTCTTCCGCTTCCTCCTGATCCGCGGGGCTGCTCACGTCGTGGTCCACGTGCTCGACCGCGGCCGCCTCGACAGCGCCTTCGTCCGCCGGGTGAGTGTCCGGCTCGGAGTTGGGGACGGCTGGCTCGTCTTCCGGCCGCACATAGCCGCGCTCCACGCGCAAAGCGCCCGAGCCATCAATGCTGACGAATGCGCCAGCGCGCGCGATTTCCTCGGGATCATACTTCACCGGCCGCTCGTCGAGTGCGGCAAGCGCTGTCTCGATCTCGCCAAGCCGCTGATCGGCTTCTTCGGGCAGCTCGTCGGCATCCGTATGGAGCTGTTCGAGCTTGTCATACTCCGCCCGCAGCGCCTCGGCCGTGGCCACCTCCTCGTCGCTCATCGCGACCGGTTCGCCGGAGATGTGGTGCAGCCCGTAGGTGTGCCCGTAGGGAAAGTCGGTGGCGACTTCGACCCATTTCCAGCCCTCGGCTCGAGCAGTATCGGCTTCGCGCTCAAGCTTTTCAGCAACAAGCCGATCGAGCAGCACAGGATCCTGCAGCCAGCCGCCATCGTCCTGCTGGAACAGATCCCGCATGACGGCGCCGCCGGCCGCCTGGTAGGCCTCGATCCCGACGAACTGCGCGCGTTTGTCGGAGGCGCGGACGGCCCCCTCGGTGAGGAGCCGACGAATGTGGTAGGGCTCCTTGGTGTAAGAGCGCTGCACGGCCTCCCATACTTGCTCCTGACGCTCGTGGTCCGAATTGACCGTGAACGCCATGAGCTGGTCGAGCGTCATGCCATCCTCGGTATAGACGTCGAGCAGCTTCGGCGAGACAGAGGCGAGCTTGAGCCGCTGCTTCACCACATGCACGCCGACGAAGAAGGCAGCCGCGATCTCCTCCTCGCTCATGCCCTTCTCGCGCAGCGCGAGGAAGGCGCGGAACTGGTCGAGCGGATGGAGCGGCGCGCGCTGGACGTTCTCGGCAAGCGAGTCTTCCTCGGCGAGGCCTTCGGTACGCACGACACAGGGGATCGGTGCAGCGCGGGCAAGCCGCTTCTGCTTCACCAGGAACTCAAGCGCGCGATAGCGCCGCCCGCCAGCCGGGACCTCGAACATGCCTGTTTCGGCGCCATCGTCATCGAGAACTGGCCGGACGGTGAGGCTCTGCAGGAGCGTCCGACGGGCGATGTCTTCCGCAAGCTCCTCGATCGAGACGCCTGCCTTGATACGCCGCACGTTCGCTTGGCTCAGCACCAAACGGTTGAACGGAATGTCACGCGACTGACTGAGGGTGATTTTCGGCTTTGACTTTGACATTGCGGTCTCTCCGCGACGGGCGGCCGAGAGTCCTTCTCTCGACCTCCTGACCCGTCATGAAGCCGGCGCCGCCCTCTACCTCATGAGGGCGGCGCCGAAGAACCGACGAGCGGAAAAGCAGGAAGCTTGGAAGTCGCAAGCGCGGCAGAACCGGATTGCGGCGCGATTAGCGTCAGGTCACCCGGTCGAGTAGTTTCTTCGCTCGCGTTTCCAGATCGAGCCGGGCGTCCTGGTGGGGCTTGTCGCGAGCAACTGCCGTGATGCCCTGCACAAAGTCGAAGATGCTCTCGGGCTTGCGGCCTTCCTCGGCGAGCACGGTTTCGATGATCTTGGCTGTCTCCGATTTGCCGAAGCCGCGCTTCCGCAGGAAGTCGGTTCGTTCCTCGTCGGTGCGCGCAACAATGCGCTCCCGGGCTGACTTGATGCCGTTCACGAACGGCATGGACGAGGAATTGGCGAATCGCGTCAGCGCTGGTGCTGCCTCATGGGCGAAGCGTGAGGCGGCAAATTTCGAGTGGCGGATGGTGATCTCCTCGAAGTCCTCGACACCCCAGAGATTGCGATTCTGGCAGACAGCCCGGAGGTAGAAGCTCGCGATCCCGAGCGTCTTTGCGCCGACCTCAGAATTCCAGCAGTAGAAGCCGCGGAAATAGAGGTCGGGCGAACCGTCAGGTAGCCGCCCCGCTTCGATCGGGTTGAGGTCGTCAACCAGAAACAGGAAGACGTCGCGGTCGGAGGCATACAGCGTGGTCGTGTCTCGGGTGACGTCGACCCGCGGATTGTAGATACCCGTCGACCAATCGAGCACTCCCGGAACCTTCCAGCGCGTGTCGCCAGTGCCGTTGCCGGCGATCCGCTGCACCGCGGCGACCAGTTCATGATCGTATATGCGGCCATAATCGGGGCCGGTGACTGCGCGTAGTTCAACGCGCCGATCTTCAACCTCGAGGGTCTTGACCAGCTCGGCGCGATGCGAGGCCAGCCCGTGTTGAAGGTTGATGCCGGCGAGCGGCGCTGGGAGCTGGCGCAGATAGGTAGCCGGTGCGCCGACAAAGCTCGCGAGCTGTCCGAAGCTCCAGTGTGTTGGCACAAGCGGCACATCTTCGCCCGGCAGCGTCAGCGCCAGCCGCTCGGCATCGTCGCGGCTCGCTTCCACTCGTATTGCCGCGCTCTCCACCGTCCGAGCCCGGCTTCGTTCGGCGCGGCCGCGCACGGCAGCGAAGAGTTCGGACAGGGATAGATACCGCTCGTCCGCCGGGCGCGAGAACCATTCCGAGGACACGCGGCCGATCCGATCACCACGACTTACATCTACATTGTAGCCGCCGGCTCCACCGCGAGCGGCATCCAGAGTGTTCAGCTGGATCATGGGTTATCTCCATGACGAGCGCCGGGAGCGTCTCTCCCAGCCCTTAACCCGTCATAGAAACTCCCGCCGACCTCTCACTCTTTCCTGATCGCAAAACCGATGTCATGGTCAGCGGCATAGCTGAGATCGCCGATAGGCTCACAACGCTAACCAGCAAGCAACTGAAATTGCGCGGGCCCTTCCCAGTGGAGCAAAAACTGACCGAGTTAGGCTACAGGCTCGTCGAGGACGCTTGGCAAAAAGACGGGCGTCGTACGTACATCCACGACGATGATGTCACGCCACAACATCTGAATTACGTCATTACTCAATTACGAGGCGCAGGTTGGAGGCGCGATCACGCGATACTCCGCGCATTCCGGAATGACAAAGCAAGATTATTGATTGAAATTGAACCGGGCGGCTCTGGTGTTACTGGTCATTTCCTTCACTTACTGAAAACCTGAAGGGACGCGGGACGGAGAGCCTGCCACCGCGCGCGCACCGCGCCGCCTCAGCCCGTAACTGCGCAGTGGCTGCTGACCCGTATCCGATGGGCTAGAGTGAGGCAGCTCTGGTCACGCGCAGGCTGCAATCAGTTCACGCGGGCAATTGGCCGGCGAGATTGATGGATGGAAAGTTCTTTCGAGCACGGCAGGGACGAGCGCATCGTAGAGGACGTTCATCCGCTCTTGCTCCGCGACCAGATGTTCAGCCCGAGCGTGCAACTCAGCAAACCACCGCTGCTTCTCGATGGAGGCTAGCGGGACCTCAATGTTGGCCAAAGCCTCAAGGCCAAGAGTTCTGTTTCGGCCCGCGCCGCCGGGCGAGGCATCTTGAATTCGTCCAAAGCCCTCTTCGGTCTGAAAATATTGTAGGAGAAACCGAGCTTCCGCGACACCGGGTGCCGGCACACAGGTTATGTAGCGATGTGAACCGACGCGATGTTGATCCTGTGGGCCAGCAATTGCAATTGCGCCTTCCCAGGCGAACACATTGCTGAACAGCAAGTCACCAGGCTCGATCCAGAAAACACGCTTCGATCCAATTTCAAGCGCCGACACGTGTGGTTTGTGGAACGTGCCTTTGAAGAACGAACGGATTCCCAACTCCGGATAGCTGGTGTCAAAGGACAGCGTAACTGGCCTTCGGACAAGCGGCGCAACGTCTTTCATCTGCGCTCGTGGGGCACCTGTTGCGATTGTATGGAATGCGCCAAAAAGGAGTTTTCTTCTTGCTCGCGGTCACGTAACGCCTGCGCCTCCCGCAAGCGCACCGCAACGCCTTCAATTCGGGCAACAATTCGCTCCTGCTCGGAAACAGGCGGTAGCGAAATGACATGTTCGAGAAGCTGCTCGGGATGCACGCGCTGACGACGGTGACCGATCCCAATGCTTCGAGCAGCAATGTCTTTCCAAATGGCTGGGTACCGGAACATCCACCCGAGGTATTCGGGGATTATGCGCTTGCGATCACAGTTGAAGTGGACCTACCCCGATTTCGTGGACAGTTGACGTCTTGGGATCAGGCTACAGTGTCTGCCGTCAAAGGTGTCCTCCTTTTTCTGCCTTTTCTGCTCATCCTTTTGTTCGGCCCCTGCGGAGCTCATCCTTCCGTTCTCTAATCGCCACCACGAACGCAAGCATTTTCTTTCTTCCTTGTTTTGCTTGTTCTCTTGCTTGTTCTCTTGCTTGCCTGGAGGCTTTCTTTGGGTTGACCGCGCCGCAGGCTCTTCCGCCCCGACCGTAGATTTCGAACGCCGCCGCGCGCAGAGGCTGTCAAGGTCGGCCGTCACTCCGCCATGCGGCGCACTCCACCGTTTCCAGGCCGCGCCTTGACAGCCGTGAGCACGGCGGCAGACTGGATGGTCACGGGCCGGAAGAGCGCTCTGCTATCGAGTATGGTCCCTTTAGCTTTTGCTCGCGCGGATTGATGTCGCTGCCAGGTCCACCGTTCTCTCCGCGGTCCAGGGTCGCTGGCCGCACCATGGCCTCAGGGTTTCGACGCCGCTATGTCCCGAACGCGCTCAACAGAAGCTCAGCGCAGGAAGAATCGCGCGGTCATCGAGGCCCGTCCCAGCAGGGACAGCGATCCGCCGCGAGATGCGGCGAAGGGATATTCGATCGATCTCAGGCGGCTGCAGATGCAGCCTCAGCGTTCCATCGGAACGTCCTACCTGAGGTCCACATGCGATGCAGGATGACGGCAAGCTTTCGGGCAACCGCCATCGTTGCCTTCTTAGCTCCGATACGCTTGCCAAGCGCCTCGCCCCAGGTCTTCAGCGCGCTTGGTCGCGTTGACCGACTGAGCAACACTTTGGCGGCCTCGAACAGAAGGCCGCGCACCATGCCGTCTCCGCACTTGGAGATGCGCCCTGCGTGATCGACCTCGCCGGATTGATAACGCCTGGGCGTCATCCCAAAGTACGCCGCCACTGACGACGATCGCTTGAAGCGTGCTGGGTCCTCAACGCCGGTGATATAGGCCAAGGCAACCACCGTGCCGACGCCCGGTGCCGACATCAGCTGACGGGCAATGTCGTCGCTGCGAGCGCGTTGAATGACGGCCCTATCGTACACGAGGAGTTGGGCCCGCGTTGCCTCCAGCACCTGCAACGTCGGCTCGATGATCGCCCCAAGTACAGGATGCCCGTCGATCGCCGCGCGCACGCGCGCCGGGAACTGGCTGCGCAAGCCTTTGGGAAGGACCCGACCGAAGGTCTTCAGAATGCCGCGCACGCAATTCTTCAGCGTCGTGATTTGCGACACGATCTGGCCGCGTGCTACCAGCAGTGCACGGACGGCTTGGCTGTCAAGGCCCTTCACCGTCACCTCGCGGTACCAGCCGACGCGCATGATCTGTGCCAAACCGAGGGCGTCGTTGGCGTCGGTCTTGTTGACCTTGAGCGACAACGCGGCTTTGGCGTGGCGCGCATCGACGCAGATCACGGGCAGGCCAATCGCCTTCAGCTCGTGGAACATCCAGTTCGACAGCTGCCCGCTTTCGAGTCCGATCCGAGCCGCATGGGGCGCGTGCTGCTTCACAGCCGATGCGATAGCTTCCGGCGTCGAGTTCGGTTTGGCCGCGCCATACGATCTTCTCGGCATCGTCAATGACGCAGATCGACGTTTCCTTCAGCGACACATCGAGGCCGACATACTGCTTGCTCTTGGACATGATCTCGCTCCTTGGCGTTGCGGGGAGGACCAGCCTGCGCCGGCATTCGTTACCCCGCGATTACGCCATGTCCCGGCCCGCACATTCGACCCGCCGTCGCGCGCAGGGGCGGTCAAGGTCGCGCACTTTGCGCGCGCGCGAGGGCTTGACCTTGACGGCCCCGAGCACGGCGGCAGGATGGAGTGAGCCGGGGGAAACCGCAGGCTCCCAGTGCCGCCGCTCGAACTCGACGGGTGACAGATACTCGAGCGACGAATGCCGCCGGCGCGGATTGTAGAAGCCTTCGATGAACTCGAAGACGGCATTGCGTGCCTCGGCTTGCGTCTTGAACCGGCTGCGAGCCAGTAACTCGCATTCCAGCGTGGCGAAGAAGCTCTCCGCCATCGCATTGTCGTAGGCGTCGCCCACACTCCCCATCGAAGGCCGCACACCCGCCTCGCGGCAGCGGTTGCCGAACTCAATGGACGTGTACTGCGCGCCTTGATCGGAGTGATGAATGACGCCGCGCGGACGACGCATGGCCAGCGCCATGCTCAACGCATCGAGCACGACCGTGGTGTGCAACGTCGTCGCCATCGACCAGCCGACGATCCGGCGGCTGAACACATCGAGGACGACCGCCAGGTACAGGAAGCCCGCCCATGTCGGAATGTAGGTGATATCAGCCACCCAAAGCACATTCGGCGCATCCGCCGTGAACCTGCGCTCGACCAGATCGGGCGCTTGGCGGGCTCCATCACGCACCGTTGTGATCGCAAACCTGCGACGGCTGATACCAGCAACACCCGCCTCGCGCATGAGCCGCGCGACACGGTTCTTGCCGACCTGCACGCCGTTCGCCGCAAGCTCAGCGTGCACCCGCGGCGCGCCATAGGTTCCGCGCGATACCGCGTGGATCGTGCGTACCGTCTCGGTCAACGCAGTATTCGAACGCGCCCGTTGGGAGGGCGATCGCGTTCTCCACGCATAGTACCCGCTGCACGAGATGCCCAGCACTCGGCACATGGTGGCAATCGGAAACTCGGCCTGGTGCGCGCTCACGAATCTGAACCCTTCGGCGGGATCACATCCGTCTCCCGAGCGAACCAGGCCGCGGCTTTTGAGAGGATGTCGCGCTCCAGCCTGAGCTGCTTCACCTCGCGCCGAAGACGGTTGATCTCGTCGCGTTCTGCCGTCGTCACACCGTCATCCCGGCGGCCCGCATCCCGCTCGGCTTGCGCCACCCAGTTCCGGATCGCCTGCGCCGTCGGCTCAAACTCCTTCGACAGGCTCTCCGGACTTCGCCCGGACCGAACCAGCTCAATCATCTGACGCCGAAACTCAGGCGTGTAAGGTGCGTTCTTTCTTGCCATCGTGGACTCCTGCAACACAAATGCTCGGGTGTCCACGAAACCGGGGGAACTTCAAAGGTTGGAAACTCATTTGAAACAAAACAGCCATCGCAGTTTTCAGGAACGATACCGTAGGCACCTTCAAAAGCGAAAAGGCGACTGTAGATAAACTGTCCTGGATGGATTTGGTAAAGTGTATTGGCGCTAGTCGCTCTTCCTTCGATCGGCGGCTTCCGGAAGACGCCCCGACCGAAGCTATAAATTCCAACATTTGGGTAGGAGGATGACCGATCGACAGCATGAGCCTCGCGCGCCAGCGCAAGTACTTCCCCCAACGGAACCCTCGGCCAACGCTCGGTCATGCGGGGACGTCCTTGAGATGGCTGAGGATGTCTTTGACAAGTTCGATTATGCGCTGTTCCTTGGCCAAGATCTCTCCAGCAAGGAGCTCCGGCGCCATGTGCTCGAAGTCTGTTGTGCTGCGAGGGTTCTTGCGATCGAGATTGCAGTTATTGGCAAGGAGCTCGCTGGCGGGGACCCTCCATGAGCGTTCGCTTTCGGATCGGTTCGTCCACCACGCCAAGCACGGCTGGAATTCCTCAAACTGAATCGGGAGCGTTTTCGTATAGTTTTTTCGCCCTTGAGGAAGCGGATGCTCGTAATACCAGACATCTGTTGTGGGGCCAGAGCGGTCGAAGAAGAGCAGGTTTGTCGGAATAGGCGTGTAGGGTGAGAATACGCCATTCGGCAAACGGACGATCGTGTGGAGATTGAACTCCTTAAGAAGTTCCTCCTTGACGCGCGCGCAAACGCCGTCACCGAACAGCGTTCCGTTTGGCCCGACAACTGCCGCCCGCGCTGGACGCCCAACGGCTGTCGGCTGACGTTTCAGCTTGCGCATTATGAGCTGAAGAAAGAGCAGCGCAGTCTCTGACGTTTGCCGGTCTTCCGGAAAATTCCCTTGAATTCCCTTCTCTTCCTCGCCGCCGAAGGGCGGATTGGTAAGGATCACATCCACCCGGTCCTTCTCTCCTATCTCCGATAGCTTGAAACGCAGCGCGTTGCCGGGGTCAATCTGCGGTGCGTCTAGGCCGTGCAGCAGAAGATTCATCTGGCAGAGCAAATACGGCAGCGATTTGGGCTCACAGCCAAACAGCGACTCCGCCTGGAGCTGCTTGCGGTCAGCGACGGTCTTCACTTGCCTGGAAAGGTGATTGAAGGCTTCGACGAGGAACCCACCCGTACCGCTTGCGGGATCGAGCACGGTCTCGCCAAGCCGCGGGTCCGTCACCTCCACCATGAAGCGCACGACCGGGCGCGGCGTATAGAATTCGCCGGAGTCACCCGCCGCATTCGCGTCCAGGACCAGGAGCCCAAGCTCGCGCTCTGCGGCTTCGATTCAAATCCGTCGCGCCGGGACCTTCCCCACGCGCAATTCTGCCGCGTCATCGACAGCGGCCTCGGTGGCATGGCCGGCAATTTCGACACGATCAGCCTGCACACGCTCCCCAATCCGCGCGCGCCGAACGATTTGTGGCCGGACCCGAGCGAAGAAGAGAAAGCGAAGCTCGCCGCCTATCACGTGCGGATGGCGCGTGAGAATCCTGGCTATCGGCAGCTCGTAGGCGATGATTGCGGGCGGCGCGACCTCGCCGGCAAGTCTGTCGCCGTGCCCTTCGTCGGCACAACCGCCGCCAGTCTCGTTATCGCCGAAACCGTCCGCCTGCTGCACGACGGTCCCGCCTATTTCGATATCAAGCTCGGGCTCGGCAATCCCGGCAAGTGCCTCACCCGCCACGGCGGAAACTACACGGCCCAGGACGCCGCGGGAGTGACGTTCGTGAGGGCCGATCAGCATCGTATCGCCAAGAACTGAAGGAGGAGGCGAACAGAAAATTCCCCAGACTAAAACCCAGACTAAATGGAAAGTTTAATCTGGGGTCGCGGCGAATCGATCTGGAAATCGATTGTGATGCAGGAAGTTAGCTGGCGCGCCCGAAGAGATTCGAACTCCTGACCCCCAGATTCGTAGTGAGAAGGTCTAGGCAGCAATCCTCCGTTGAGCCTCGTCCGTGGGCTTCGGGGCAATTTCGGTGAACAACCGCGCCAGCGTTGCCTCCCTCGAGGCCCTATCGAGAGCATAGCATGTTCGTTTGAATTGCGCGCCGACGAGTAAGCCGTTGATGTACCCGGCTACTGTGTCCGCCGCCATCACCAAGGCCGTGTCGACCGCATGGATGTAGCGGCTTGTGACAGTCGCTTTCGAATGGCCCATCAATGCCGCGATGGTCGCTTCGGTGAATCCCAAGTCGTTCGCGACGCTGGCGAAACTGTGCCGAAGGACATGGGGCGTAATCCCTTCAAGCGCAGTGTCCTTGACAAGCTTGCGCCAGTACATGGGAAAGCCGACAAGCGGCTTTCCCTCCCGGGTACCAGGAAATACGAATACGCCTTCGGCATCCGCGTGTTGACCGTCGAGCAGGTCGAGAACTGGCAGCCCAATTGGGCGGATCGATGCGCCTTCCTTGCTATCGTTTAGCCGAAGGCAGCTGTTCTCGGCATCGATTTCGGTTCGTCTCAAATTGACGCCTTCGCTGCGCCTGCAACCGGTCAACGCCAACAATCGGATGATCGACACAGCCGATTCAAGCCGATCGTCGCCGGCAGCCGAATCAAGAATTTTCCCAAGCACACGATAGTCCTCTTCGCTGAGGCGCCGGGTCCTGACGCGGTCGGCAGGCTTGCGTACCCCGTGCACGGGGTTCTTCTCAAGGATGCCGTGCTCGATCGCATACGTAAGGATGCCGCCGAAGAGCCCTACTGCACGTGCCGCAGTTCCGGCGCCACCGCGAACGATGGCACGACCACGGGGCTTCGTCTTTACGTCGGTCTTTGTCTTCCCTGACATAACGTCGCGAATGAAGCGATTAATATCTGATTGCGTGATGTCTTTGACGCGACGGGTCCCAAGCAGCGGAATGATGTGACGCTGGATCCGGCTCTTATCGATAATGAGAGTGGATGCTTTCTTCGGTCGCCTCCCCTTCCCCAGTACAAGACCGCTCTCAGCATCCTTGACGTACTGTGCGCATAGCTCTTTCACCGTGATGGCTCGGGCGTCCATCCGACGCTCTTCCGCCGGGTTCTGACCTTGCGCAATGCGCCCAAGGAGAATGCGGGCCTCCTTTCGCGCCGTTTCAGGAGTCCACGCACCGTGTAGCCCTATCGTATAGCGGCGCGACCTACCGCCCGCCCGGTATTGAACGAGATAGCTCCGTTTGCCCGACGAGAAGATTCGCAGGCCGAAGCCTGGAAGATCGTCGTCCCAGATGAAGTAGTCCGATGAACGTGCTGCTGCAGCGTCAACGATACGCTTGGTGAGCTTCGCCATTCTCAGGTCCCCCGCATCAACGCCCTGCTTCCGCGGAAGCACCACGGAAGCAGATTGCAGGAAATTGGGGCGCGGTCTGGCGTATCAAATTCGAAAGGAATGTCAAAATAATTTAGTGATTCCAGCAAGATATCGCATTGTGGCGAACGGTAGCGGATTCTGGCGTAGTCGGCTGTTTTTTCCTCCGAAGGCAGAGGTCACAAGTTCGAATCTTGTCGGGCGCGCCAGCCTGCCGAAGGGCAAACACCAGGAATACCGGGCTCGGCGAGACCCGCGTCGTTGCTGTGCCCGCGCCGAGAGCGCGCCGCGGCCGCGTCATGAGCGGGGCGATTTTCCAGGTGCCGCTAGTCGCACCATCTGAAAATTTCTCGCAGCCGCCGCGTTCCGCACATGGCGTTGCAACGCCGCAATATCGCGCTGCTTTCGCCGTCGAGGCAAGCGTCGGCGCGTAAGCGACGGTCTACACCCGGCGGCAGCAACGACCGTGGATCGAGTGCCCCCCACGATATCAGCCGGCTGTCCTCGCGATCGACCTTTTGGGAGGTGGAAGAGCGGTCTCGACGTGGCCGCGGCGATCGAGCATCATCATAAAGAGCTGGACATCATCCGCTTCGGCATGCCCAACGATGTCGCCGGTTGGTACAGCGCGTCGCCTCCTCTCACGGACGACGGCTGCACGGATCGGTCATTGACGGAGATGGCGGAAAGCTCATCCCGCTGGGCCTGTCGGGCAGCGACCGAGCCGGCTCGGCGCACGGGTGCAATCGAGATCAGGGAGACGGCAAATGAGCTTGCAGGTGCGGCGGGTCGTCACGGGACACGACCGGAACGGACGCGCGGTCGTCGCGATCGACGAGATCGCGCAGAACATCGTCAGGAAGCGTCCGGGCTACGCCAGCTGCGTGGTGTGGGCGAGCGAGAGCTTTCCGGCCGACAATACGGACGCGACCGATGGCGCATCCAGAGACGTGCCGACCTCGGTCCCGAACGGCACCGTGTTCCGGATCGTCAGATACGAGCCGGGCGTGGCGCCGCGAGTTCATCGCACCGATTCGCTCGATTATGGCGTCGTCATCTCCGGTGAAATCGACATGGAGCTCGACGGCGGGGAAGTCCACCTGCGCGCCGGCGACGTGGTCGTGCAGCGCGGCACGGTGCACAATTGGATCAACCGGGGAACCGAGCCCTGCGTGGTCGCCTTCGTGCTCACGAGCGCCGAACCGCTTGCGATCGGCGAAAACAAGCTAGCGGCATTTGGCTAGGCGACCAAGATGAGCCGCCTGCCGATAACCATCGCGACGTGGGATTACGACCGCGTGCGGGCGCTCGTCGACGGTCGCGTCCAAGTCGAGGGCTGCAAGGTCAACTACATCACCATGCCGGTGGAAGAAATCCTGGAGCGGGCGTTCTTCCACCATGAATTCGACGTCGCCGAGATCGGCCTCAGCCCCTATCTGATCGCCTTGTCGCGGGGCATCGCCCCCTATCTGGCGATCCCGGCATTTCTGTCGCGCATGTTCCGCCATTCCGCGATCTATATCCGCGCCGACAGAGGCATCGAGGGCCCCGCGGATCTCAAGGGCAAACGCATCGGCGTTCCCGAGTATCAGATGTCGGCGGCGATGTGGACGCGCGGCTTCCTGCAGGACGAGTTCGCGGTGGCGGCGGCGGATATCAACTGGGTGCAGGGCGGTCTCGAGACGCCCGGCCGCCGCGACAAGTTTCCGCTCAATCTGCCCGACGGCTTTCCGCTGGTCTCCGCCGCGAACGGCCGGACGCTCGCGCAACTGCTGGCGGAAGGCGACCTCGACGCCGTGATCTCGGCGCGGCATCCATCGTGCTTCGCCGCCGGCCATCCCCTGATCCGCCGCTTGTTTCCGGATTATCGCGCCGCCGAACGGGACTACTATCGCCGCACGGGCATTTTCCCGATCATGCACGCCGTCGGCATCCGCCGCGACGTCTTGGAAAAGCATCCCTGGCTGCCGGCGAGCATCTACAAGGCGTTCGTGCAGGCCAAGCGCCTCGCCGACGCGGAATTCAGCGAAGTCACCGCGCTGAAGATCGGCTTGCCGTGGGTGACGGCGGAATTCGATTCGACACGACAAGCTGATGGGGGACGACTTCTGGTCCTATGGGGCGGAGCCGAACCGCAAGACACTAGAACTGATGGCGCGCTATTCTTACGAACAGGGGCTCGCCGTGCGTCCGGTCTCGGTCGAGGAGATGTTCGTGCCGAGCACCTTGAACGAGATTCGCGTGTAGAGCGAGGCTGTTTCGGATTGGACCGTGATTTCGCGCCGGGTATTTGTCCGGTAGCATGCTCCGGTCCGAAACGTCTGGGGCTTTGCGCGATCAGGTCTTAGGGAGACGAAGATGTCCGTTCAGCTCATCTGCTGTTCGCACAGCCCGCTGATGACGACCGATATCGAGGAGAGCGAAGCCAACCTGCACGCGGAATTCTTTCGCGAGCTCGATTCCTGCGCCGTCGCGCTGCACGCTTTCAATCCCGACCTCGTCGTGGTTTTCGGCCCGGATCATTTCAACGGCTTCTTCTACGAATTGATGCCCGCATTCTGCATCGGCACGGCGGCCGAAGGGACGAAAGACTGGCATTTGGAAAGCGGTCCGCTGCGCGTCCCCCGGGAGCTGGCGCTTGCTTGTGTCCGGCATCTGCAGTCCCGCGACTTCGACGTGGCGATCTCGCACCAAATGAAGGTCGATCACGGCATCACCATCCCGCTGTTCAAGCTCACGGGCGCGCTCGCGCGCTACGACGTCCTGCCGATCTTCGTGAATTGCGCCGCCGATCCGCGTCCGTCGTTTCGGCGCGTGCGCGCTTTCGGCGAAGCCGTCGGGGAGTACCTGGCCGGCAAGGACATGCGCATCACGGTGGTCGGCTCCGGCGGCCTTTCGCACGATCCGCCGACGCCGCGGCTCGATCAGAGCCCGGTCGACGTGGCGCGCCGGCTGATCGTGCGCCACACGCCGACGCAGGACGAGCTCGATGCGAGGGAGAACCGGGTGATCGAGGCCGCGCGGGACCTGGTCGTCGGCAAGGGCCCCTGCTTGCCGCCGAGCGAGCAGTGGGACCGCGACTTCCTGGAAAAATTCCTCGGTCCATCTCACCAATGCTTCGATGCCTTCACCGACGACGAGATCGACCGCGTTGCCGGCTTCGGCGCCCACGAGGTCCGTACCTGGGTCGCGGCAGCCGCCAGCGCGCGCAAGATCGGGAACCTGAGCGCCGAGCTTCGATACTATCATCTGGTGCCGGAATGGATCACCGGCATGGGAATCGTCGTGGGTCAGGCGTGAGCGCCGCGCCGCGCTCTCGACGAAATCACGATGACATTCGAACTCTGCGAATTGCTTGCGACAGACCGATGATCGAGAAGATCGAAATCGAGCGCTGCACGGGATGCGGCAT
Source organism: uncultured Alphaproteobacteria bacterium (assembly GCA_963758945.1). Taxonomy (GTDB): domain Bacteria; phylum Pseudomonadota; class Alphaproteobacteria; order Rhizobiales; family Xanthobacteraceae; genus VAZQ01. Next base: position 35,144 of record CAVWXY010000015.1, read on the forward strand.
CTGCGACGCGGTCTGCCCGGCCGACGTGATCCATATGGAGCCGGTGGCGGTCCCGGTGGAGATCGAGGGATTGTCGCAGACCAAGCTACTGCCCGTGATCAAGTACCGCGAACATTGCATCACCTGCTTCAGCTGCGAGATATTCTGCCCGGAGCAGATCGTGGACGTGCATCCCTCGGTGAAGAACCGGCCGCGGCCCTGGTGACACAATGGCGCAACTCGACGGCGTGTTGATCGAGACCGATGTGCTCGTCGTCGGTGCCGGCGCAGGCGGCCTGATCGCCGCGCTGAGCGCCAAGCGCCATGGCCCTCCCGGGACGCGGGTGACGCTGCTCGATTCGTGGATGATCGGCCGCACCGGCCACACCGCCTTCTCGAACGCATGGATGATCGTCGCCTTGCCCGGCGACGACCTCGACGGCATCACGCGCGAGATCGTCGCCGGCAATGACGGAATCGCCGACCAGCTGCTGGTGCGTGAGTTGCTCGAGCAATCCTTCGCACGGCTTCGGGATTTCGAAGCGATCGGAATGAAGTTTCCACGGAGCGAGGACGGCGGCTACGCGCGACGCCCGACCCGCGGCCTGGACCTGGCCCGCGTCATGTATCCAGAAGGCGGCGGGCTCGAATTCTGCTGGCGCCTGCGCCTTGCGCTCGAGACCGAGGGGGTCAGGCTGCTCGACCGCATCTTCGTGACCGGCCTGCTGCGCGCGCCGGACGACAACCGCATCGTCGGCGCGGTGGGGATCCATAGCCGCACCGGTGTCTTCCACGTCGTCAAGGCGCGAGCGACGATCGTGTGCACCAACGCGATCACGTTCCGATCCGGCTTCGTGCGCGACATCACCGGCACCGGGACGCTGCTGGCCTATCGTGCCGGAGCCGCGCTGCGTAATGCCGAGTTCAGCTACGTCCGGCCGGGCACGCCGAAGTTCTATTTCGAGGGCATCACATTCGCGATCCAGGAAGGCGCCCATTTCGTCAATGCCAAGGGCGAGGCATTCATGCGCGACTACGAGCCGGATTGGGCCGACGAGGCGGACGTGCCCCGGATCGCGCGCGCCATGGCGCTGGAGAAGGACAAGGGCAATGTCCCGCTTTATCTCGACATGTCGGCGATCCCCGAGCACATGCGCGACGAGTTCATCCAGAGCAAGGTGAAATGGATGGACTATTTCTTCCGCAAGCTCGGATCGGAGGCGCGCACCGACATGTTCGGCAAGACTCCCTACTACGCCCTCAATCAGATGACCAAAATGGGAATCCGCACCGGCCCGGATTGCCGGTCCGATGTTCCCGGCCTGCTCGCGGCCGGGCTGGCGCAGGCCGGCTGCGCCAATCATTTCGCAGGTTTCCATATCGGGCTTTGCATCGGCAACGGCTGGGTGGCCGGACGCAGCGCGATCGAGGATCTCGACCGCCTGCCGGTGCCTCATGTCGACGCCGGGCAGGTCCGCCTCCTGCACGACGAAACGATGCGGCCGTTGAACGCCGCAGCCACGGGCGAATCGGATCGGATCTTGCGCGATTTGCAGGCCGTCATGTTCGCCTATGACGTCGGCATCCTGAAAAGCGCCGATCGAATCGAGCACGCGCGGCGCAACGTCGATGCGCTGGTGCAGCAGGTTCAGGAGCTTGCCGCGCCGCACACGCACGAACTTGTACGCCTCAAGGAAACCGAAGCGATGCTGCTCGCCGCGCAATTCATGCTGGGCGCCTCGCTGTTTCGCACGGAATCGCGGCTCAGCCACTTCCGTGAAGACTACCCGCACCGCGATGATGCGAACTGGCTCGACTGGATCGATGTCTGGCCCGGCGCCGAGCAGCCCGTATTCGCGAAAACGCCGATCCCGACGCCGCTTTGCCCCGTGCTTGCGCGACCTGCCCGCCCGTCCCGCCTCGAGCAACGGCTCGCGGTCGCCGGCAGCTAAAGTTTCCCGGTGCGCCCAGAAGCATGGCGCGCGCTGCCGGCCTGGGGGCACCTGCTTCAAAAAGTCCACCAACGCCAACTGTTGAGATGCGCGAGATTTCGATACAGTCGGCGACGTCGTGCGGCGCAAACGCGAAGCGATATCGAAGGGGCATGCGCCCTTTCCTCATTGCAATCCCGTCACTGCGCTCAATAATGCACCTTGGGAGGACAAATGAGCTGGCATCCGGCTATTCGGCTTTGCTTTGCGGCGATCCTTGGCTTGCAGGCGCTTTCGGCGGCGGGAGCGCAGGAATTTCCGAGCCGGCCGATCACCATCATGGTCGGTCTCGCCGCCGGCGGGATCACCGACGTGACCGCACGGCTCTATGCCGAGGCAGTATCGGCCAGCATCGGGCAACGCATCCTCATCGAGAACCGCCAGGGAGCCGGCGGGGCGGTCGCCGCCGCCGCGGTCCAGAACGCGACGCCGGACGGGTATACGCTGCTTGTGTTCTCCGGCTCGCAGCACGCGGCCGTGCCGGCCGTCCAATCGGCGCCCTATGATCCGATCAAGGGATTTCAGCCGATCACCTTGCTGTTCAATCTCGCGGCCCTCGTCGCCGTGCCGGTCACGAGCCCGGCGAACAGCGTGGCGGAGCTGCTGCAGTATGGGAAGAACAAGCCGGGCGGTCTGCTCTTCGGCTCCCCGGGCGTCGGCACTCCCTCGCATCTGCTCGCAGCCAAGATCAGCGAGGCGACCAAGACTCCCATGCAATACGTGCATTACCGCGGCGGCGCTCCCATGATGGCCGACCTCGTCACCGGGCGGGTCGACTTCGCGCTCGCGTCTTACACCGTATCAAAGGGTTTCTTCCTGGAGAAGAAACTGAAAGCTCTGGCCGTCGACGCGGACGCCCGCCTGAGCGTGATGCCCGACGTCCCGACCCTGACGGAAGCGGGACTCGGCCAGACCAAGGTGGCGAGTTGGTTTGCTCTCGCCGCTCCGGCGGGAACGCCAAACAACATCGTGCAAAAATTGCGCGGCGAGTTCATCAAAGCGTCGCGCGATCCGGAATTGCAGCGACGACTGGCGGAGAACGGCACCCTCATCCACACCAGCACGCCCGAGCAGATGGCCAAGCTTCTCGCCGAGGAAGTCGATAGCACAAATCAGCTGGTGAATTCCCTGCACTTGCGGCAGTAGCCACATTCAAGCGCCATCGCTGCCGGCCTAAGTTTCCGTGCCGAAACCGCGCGTGATGCCCGTCGTCGGCGGCCTCCCCGCGCACATGGCCCTCGCCTGACATGCCGGTGCCGAGCGCAACGCGGCGTGGGCGACCGTAACATCCCCGGCTCGCCCCTCGTCCGGACATTGCAAATGGCCAAATTGGCGGGCCGGTCATGCCGTCGCGGAATGCCGGCCAGGGCACGGCCATGCCATAAGCATCCGCACCGGCGCATTCGAGGCCTATCGGTTGCCCCGTAAAGAGCATGCTCGTTGATAGTCGCGCGCGCGTCGCAGATCGGATCGGCGCTGTTCTCAAACAGGCGGGACGTTCGCAAAGCACCCTTGGGCGCATGCTGAATGCGTCCTCGCGGCACCGGTCGAGGCCGGGGCCGGCAATCTCTGAGCCCGAGACGGATGGCGTGAGCGAAGCGAGCAGCCCGGAACTGATCGTGTCGGCGAAGCAGGAGCGGCGCGAGCACGTTCCGCTCGGCATTGTCTATATGATCGGCGCGACCATCGTGTTCGCGGCCTCGAGCGCCGCCTCGAAATGGCTGGTCGCGAGCTATCCGATCGGTGAGGTCCTGTTCACCCGCACCGCGGTCGCGCTCGTCACTTGCGCGCTGTTCATCCTGCCGCAAACGGGGCTCGCGGTGTTCCGCACGCAGCGCCTGCGTCACCACGTGATGCGTTCGGTGTCACAGGGCTTTTCGCAGACCTTTCTGCTCATCGCGTTCAGCCTGATGCCGTTGGCAGGGGCCATCGCCATCAACTTTTCCGCGCCGCTGTTCACGACATTGGTCTCGGCACTGCTGCTCAAGGAAGCGGTCGGGCCGGCGCGCTGGGCGGCGCTGCTGGTCGGCTTCTGTGGCGTGCTCATCGTCGCCAATCCGGGCACCGAAACGTTCCAGATCGGCGCGGCCTTCGCGCTCGCGAACGCCGTGCTTTACGGGTCGGTAACCGTCGGCGTGCGCGGAATGACTGCGACCGAATCGGCCGAGACGCTGACGCTCTATCAGCTGGCGCTACTCACGGCGCTGTTCGCGCTCATGTTGCCCCTGGGATGGGCGGCGCCTACGTCGGTCGACGCCGGATGGATCATCTTCAGCGGGGTCTCCAACGCCGTCGGGCAATATTGGTGGACGCGCGCGCTGCACCTCGCTCCCGCTTCGGCGGTCGCGCCGTTCTTCTATCTCTCGCTCGTTTGGGCAAGCATCCTGGGCTTTGCAATTTGGGGCGAGGTCCCCACCCTCCCCTTGGTGATCGGCTCCGCCGTGGTGGTTGCGTCCGGTCTGTTCCTGTTGTGGCGGGAGAGCAATGCTCGCCAAGCGAAGCTGCCTGCGAACGAGTGAGCGACCGGGCGGATGCCGTCCCTCGCGCGCGCACCGCATGCCCGCAGACGCCGGGCGAGCGCCAGTCGTCCTGCCGACAAGGTCGGCGGCAGCGGGGCTTGCCGCGGACAAGTTTGCGCAGTCTGCGCATGCTTGACGGCGTTGCGCGAATGGATCGAAGATGCCGGCTTGTGCGGGGCGGCCGTCACGGGAGATGCGGGTCGAGACTTGGCATGAGACGAGTCATTGCGTCGCTTTGCATATGCTGGTCCGCCTATTGCGGGATCGAATCCAATACCGCCCCGCTGGCGTTCGGGATGAGCCCCGAGCAGGCGTCGCTCGCGCTGGGCGTGCCGCTTGTCTACTACTCCGGGCGGCCTGGCTCGGAAATCTATCTCGCCTACGGATCGCCGGGTATTCCCGGCTTCTATCCGGTCGAACTCGGCGCTGGCGCTGCAGTTCCGTAACGGGCAGTTGACGGGCTGGAAGAAGGATTGGCGCCTACGCCGCCCGTGGCCGTTTTGAAGGCCGCATCCCGACATCCATGGTCGCACTCTCCATCCTCGATCTCTCGCCGGTCGCCGCCGGATCATCCGGCGCGGCCGCGTTGCGCAACTCGCTCGACCTTGCCCGGCTCGCCGACGATCTCGGCTTCACCCGCTACTGGGTTGCCGAGCACCATAATCTGCCTTCGATCGCGAGCTCGGCGCCGGAGATCATGATCGGGCTTATCGCGGCGGCGACTGGGCGCATCCGCGTGGGCTCCGGCGGCGTCATGCTGCCCAACCATGCGCCGCTCATGGTCGCCGAACGCTTCAAGGTGTTGGAGGGGCTGTTTCCGGGACGCATCGATCTCGGGATCGGCCGGGCGCCGGGCACCGACCCCGTGACCTCGTACGCGCTGCGGCGTCGGCAGGATGCCGGCGGCGATGATGATTTCCTCGATCGCTTCCAGGAGTTGATCCTGTTCGAGACCCGCGCCTTTCCGGATGGACATCCGTTTCGCTCCGTGCGCGCAATGCCCGAGGACGTCGCGTTGCCGCCGATCTGGCTGCTGGGATCGAGCGGCTACAGTGCGCAGCTGGCCGCTATCGTCGGCGCCGGGTTTGCCTTCGCGCATCATTTCGCCGAGCACGATGCCGCCGCCGCCATGCTGAGCTATCGGGACCAGTTCAAGCCGTCGCCGGCGTGCGCCGCGCTGACGAGCGAAACGAGCGGCCAGCGCGGCGACCCTATAGTGCGCGCGCATAGCGCGTCGGAAGACGCGCGTGAACGCGCTGATGACACTCGCCCTGAACCGGGCTCGTCGGCGCGCGCCGCGCCCTATGCCATTCTTGCCTGCGCTGCGGTGTGCGCCGACAGCGACGCCGAGGCGGAGCGGCTCGCGTCGACCATCGACCTCAACTTCGTACGCCGGAGGCGCGGAGAATATCTACCGTTCGCCAGTCCGGAGGAGGCCACCGCCTATCCCTATTCGCCGGCCGAGCGTGCCCTGATCGCGCGCAATCGCTCCCGCCTGTTCGTCGGCACCAAGGCGAAGGTGCACTCGGAGCTCATGGGGATGGTCGCCACAACCAAAGCTGACGAAGTGATGGTCACGACCATGCTCTACGATCACGCCGCGCGGCGGCACTCCTACGAGTTGCTGGCCGAGGCCTTCGGTTTGCGCGGCTAGGGGCGGCGCGGCTCCATCCGCCCGACGAGGGCAGTGACGGATCTCCGGCAGTAGTTGCTTTGTCGCGGCGAAAGCGTGACATTGCGCCGGTCCGATGCCGGGCTTCGCGTCTCCCCCGGCCCCCGCATTCACAGGAGGTCCTCTTGGGTAAGCAGTTCTCGCTCACATCAGCCGACAAGTTTCAGTTGGGTGCCTATCGTGCCGATCCGTCCGGTCCCGCCAAAGGCGGCATCGTGGTCATCCAGGAAATCTTCGGCGTCAATCATCACATCCGCGCGGTTTGCGACCGGCTCGCGAGCGAAGGCTACGCCGCGGTCGCGCCGGCCTTGTTCGACCGCCAAACGAAGAACTTCGAATGCGGCTATACGCCGGACGAGATCGCCAACGCGCGCAAGTTCGTCGCCAACCCGGATTGGGGCGCGATGCTGCGTGACACGCAAGCCGCGATCGACGAGCTCAAGAGCAGCGGTCCGGTCGCCATCATGGGCTTCTGCATGGGCGGCACCATCGCCTTCCTGGCGGCCTGCAAGCTCAACGGTCTCGCGGCGGCCGTATGCTACTACGGCGGGCAGATCGCCAAGAATGCCGACGAGAAGCCGAAAGTGCCGACCCTGATGCATTTCGGCGAGAAGGACGCCTCGATCCCGATGACCGACGTCGAGATGATCAAGCAGAAGCGCGGCGGCGACACGGAAATCTATGTCTATCCCGAGGCGCAGCACGGCTTCCATTGCGACGAGCGCGGAAGCTTTCACTCGGAAAGTGCGAAGACCGCCTGGCAGCGCACCATGGACTTCCTGCGCAAACATCTGAAGAAGTAGGCGAAGCAAAGCGCACGTCGCGGCGGGACGGCGCCATGCGGCACGGGCCGGATTGGTGTCCGGCCCTGGCGACACGACGGCCGCGCGCGCGGCGCGGACGTGCCGTTAATCATTTCGCGACCAGCGGTCGGTGCACCCGAGGGGTCAGGCCTGCGCGGGCTGCGCCGACTTGCCCGCGATGCCGATCGGGCAGCTCACGCCTGTGCCGCCGAGACCGCAATAGCCCATCGGGTTCTTCGCCAGATATTGCTGATGGTAATCCTCGGCGAAGTAGAAGGGCGGCGCATCGAGAATTTCGCTGGTGACCGCACCGAAGCGCCGCGCCTTGAGCTCGTGCTCGTAGCTCGCCTTCGAAACCTCCGCGGCCTTGCGCTGCGCGGGCGTGAACACGTAGATGCCTGAGCGGTATTGCGTACCCACGTCGTTGCCCTGGCGCATCCCCTGGGTCGGGTCGTGGTTCTCCCAGAATGTCTTGAGCAACCGTTCGTACGAGATCTTTTTCGGATCGTAGACCACCAGCACCACCTCGTTGTGGCCGGTGCGCCCGCTGCAGACCTGTTCATAGGTCGGGTTGGGCGTGTGGCCGGCGGCGTAGCCAACGGCGGTGATATGAATGCCCTCGCCCAATTCCCAAAACTTGCGCTCGGCACCCCAGAAGCAGCCCATGCCGAACATCGCGCTCTCCAATCCCTCGGGATACGGCCCCTTGAGCGGTCGATGAAAGATGAAATGCTCCCGTGCGGTCGGGATCGGCGTGGAACGGCCGGGCAACGCTTCCGCGGCCGACGGCATTTCGAGCTTCTTCTTGAACATGAACATCGCTGACGTCTCCCGTGGTCGTCGACGCAATATAGGCGCGGGCGGGCCGATCCGCATCCGTCTTCGCATCGCGCGCTCATCACATCCCGGCGTCGCCGCAGCGCAATACGGGTCGCGGCCGCGCCATCGAGGCCGATCCTGCACAAGGCGGTTTCGCGTGTAGTCGCAAAGCCCTATGCTCGGATTGCACACGAAGCCGCGCCCGTTCCGAGGACGGCAAAAACCAGCTGGGAGGAATATGTGCGCAATTTCGTGGTGACCTGGTTCGCCGCCTGCGTGGCGGTCGTAGCGGCCGCGCAAGCCTCCGCGCAAGCGCCGGCGCCCGCAGCGGTCCCCGATCAGATGCCGTTCGATATTCCGTATGGCCCCTCGATCACCGCCGACCGTGCGGCGCAAGTCGTCGCCGCCGCCGTAGCCGAGGCCAAGAAGTCCCCGCGCAACTGGAAGCTCGCGATCGCGGTCGTCGACCCGAGCGGCGCCCTCGTCTACTTTTACAAGATGGACCGGACGCAGGCGGCGTCGATCGGATCGCGCCGGGCAAGGCCCGCACTGCGGCGCGGTTCCGGCGTCCGTCCGGCGCCTTCTTCCATCTGATGCAGACGCCGGCCGGTGCCTTTGCCCCTACGCTCGATCGTACGCTCGTCGCGCCGCACGGCGGCTTCCCGCTGGTCGAGAACGGCAAGATCATTGGGGCGATCGGCTGCGGCGGCGCCACCGGCGACCAAGACGGCGCGGCCTGCAAGGCCGGCGCCGATAGCGTCAAGTAAAGCGGCTGAAGACGTGATATCGGACCGCGGCCCGGGCGCTGCGGTCCCATCGTTTTCAATCACGCGCGTATCCGATCAGCGGCTTCTTCTTGCGTCCAAGAAGGATCAGAAGGGCGCCGATAATGGCCAGCACGAGCGAGACCGGCTGCTGGAGAAAATAAGGCTGGATGACGTCGTTCCAGACCCACGCGCCCGCCAGTTCCTCGACAGCGGGCTGCAGGGCCGAGAGCGAGCTTTGGTGAATATTGTCCCAGGTCGCCCCGACGCTGCTGATGTAGACGGTCTGGTCGGCGATGGACTTGGTGCCGTCGTGGACCAGGAACAGAAAGCCCAAGGCCAGCGACACAAGGCCGACGAACCGAAGTACAAAGCGAATCATGGCTTGGCCGTTCTACGCGCAGAGAAATATGCGTCGCCCATCTACCGATTACCCTGCTCGCCCGCGCCGTTCAATTGCCGCCGGTTCGGACAACCTATCGCTGTGGACGAGACTATGTCGGCGCCCGCATGATGGCGGGGATGGGGCCGGATCACGAGTTCATCGCTTTCGCGCCAACGCCGCGCACTCCTTTCGCTATCCAAGACGGTCGGGGCGTTCGCCGGAAGCTTCAGCAAGGGGTTGAGATGTCTTCGAAAAACGACGGCCGCGGGACGCGACCGACCTTCACCGACCAGGAAGCGCTGCTGTTCCATAGCCAAGGCCGTCCCGGCAAGCTCGAAGTGGTGGCCACCAAGCCGATGGCGACCCAGCGTGATCTGTCGCTGGCCTATTCTCCTGGCGTCGCCATCCCGGTGCTGGCCATCGCCGAGGATGAAGACCGAGCCTTCGATTACACCACCAAAGGCAATTTCGTCGCCGTGATCACCAACGGCACGGCCATCCTCGGCCTGGGCAATCGCGGCGCGCTGGCGGCAAAACCGGTGATGGAAGGCAAGGCGGTGCTGTTCAAGCGCTTCGCCGACATCGATTCGATCGATCTCGAAGTATCGTCCGAAGATCCCGACGAGATCGTCAACTGCGTCAAGCTGCTCGGCAAGAGCTGGGGTGGCATCAATCTCGAGGATATTCGCGCCCCGGAATGCTTCGTCATCGAGCAACGGTTGCGGGAACTGCTCGACATTCCGGTGTTCCATGACGACCAGCACGGCACCGCGATCATCGCGGCGGCGGGTCTGATCAACGCGCTCGATCTCACCGAGCGCGACATCAAAACGACCAAGCTCGTGTGCAACGGCGCTGGTGCCGCCGGCATCGCTTGCCTCGAGCTGCTCAAGGCGATCGGATTTACGCCTGACAACATCATCCTCTGCGACACCAAGGGCGTCATCTATCAGGGCCGCGCCGAGGGCATGAACCAATGGAAGTCGGCGCATGCGGCGAAAACGTCCGCCCGCACGCTGGCACAGGCGTTGGCCGGCGCCGACGTCTTCTTCGGGCTCTCGGCCAAGGGCGCGGTGACGAAGGAGATGGTAAAATCGATGGCGCCCAAGCCGATCATCTTCGCCATGGCCAACCCCGATCCGGAAATTACCCCGGAGGAGGTGGCCGAGGTGCGCAGCGACGCCATCATGGCCACTGGGCGCTCGGACTACCCCAACCAGATCAACAACGTGCTCGGCTTTCCCTACATCTTTCGCGGCGCCCTCGACGTGCGCGCGACCGCCATCAACATGGAGATGAAGATCGCCGCCGCCAACGCGCTCGCGCAGCTCGCGCGCGAGGACGTTCCCGACGAGGTCGCCGCGGCCTATGGCAGCCGGCCGAAATACGGTCCCGAATACATCATTCCGGTGCCGTTCGACCCGCGGTTGATCTCGTTCGTCCCGCCCGCCATCGCCACCGCCGCCATGGACACCGGCGTGGCTCGGCGTCCGATCGTCGACATGGATGCTTACCGGGCGCAGCTGCGCTCCCGCCGCGACCCGGTGGCCGGCGTTCTGCAACGCGTCTACGAGCGGCTGCGGCGGCGGCCGCAGCGCGTCGTCTTCGCCGAGGGTGAAGAGGAACAGGTGATCCGCGCCGCCGCGAGCTTCGTCCACGAGGGGCTCGGTACCGCGCTGCTCGTCGGCCGCGAGGACCGCGTGCGCGAGAGCGCGCAAGGTCTCGGCATCGAGCTCGGCGGCAGCATCGAGATCATCAATGCGCGGCTCTCCCATCGCAACGCAGCCTACGCCGCCTTTCTCTACGAGCGGCTGCAGCGCGAGGGCTTTCTCCAGCGTGACGTGCAGCGCCTGGTCAACCAGGACCGCAACCACTTCGCCGCCTGCATGGTCGCGCTCGGCGACGCCGATGCAATGGTGACCGGCGTCACGCGCAACTTCTCGGTGGCGCTCGAGGACATTCGCCGCTGCATCGATCCCAAGCCCGGCCATCGGGTGATGGGCGTGTCGCTGGTGCTTGCGCGCGGGCGCACGGTTCTCGTCGCCGACACCGCGGTCACGGAAATGCCGAATGCCAACATCCTGGCCGACATCGCGGTGGAGGCGGCCGGAGTTGCGCGCCGCTTCGGCTACGAGCCGCGGATCGCGTTGCTGGCGTTCTCGACCTTCGGCCATCCACCGGGCGAGCGCGCGGCACACGTGCAAGGCGCGGTGCGCATTCTCGACGAACGCCGCGTCGATTTCGAATACGACGGCGACATGGCGGCGGACGTCGCGCTCAATATGGAGCTGCGCGAGGCTTATCCGTTCTGCCGCCTATCGGGGCCGGCAAATGTGCTCATCATGCCGGCATTCCACTCCGCCTCGATTTCGACCAAGCTGCTGCAGGAGCTGGGTGGGGCGACCGTGATCGGTCCGATCCTTGTCGGGCTCGACCGCTCGGTCCAGATCGTGCCGCTCTCAGCCAACGATGCCCAACTCGTCAACATGGCCGCGCTCGCGGCATTCAACGTCGGCGGATGACCGGAGGGGGGACGGATGACAGTCGTCCGTCCTCATCGTCCATCCTCCCAAATCGGGTGATGACATGACCGACAAGCTCCAAGGCGTGATTGCAGCCGTTGCGACCGCGGTCGACGAAGCGGGTGAGCCGGATTGCGCACGTTCCACCGCGCTGGCGCGCTACCTGCTCGCCAATGGCTGCGACGCACTGAATGTGCTCGGCACCACCGGCGAGGCCACGTCGTTCTCGCTCGAGCAGCGCAAACGCGTGATGAACGCCTATCGCGATGCGGGGCTGCCGCTGGATCGCCTCATGGTCGGGACCGGTGCGGCCTCCGTCGCCGATGCAGTCGCCCTGACGCGGCATGCCGCGGCGCTCGGCTTCGCGGGCGCGCTGCTTCTGCCGCCGTTCTACTACAAGGCTGTACCCGACGAAGGTCTCGCCGCTTATGTCGCCACGATCGTGCACGCGACGGCCGCAAGCCCGATCCCGATCTATCTCTATCACTTCCCCGCCCAATCCGGCCTGCCGTGGCGCGTCGAGCTCATCCGACGTTTGCTTGACGGCTTCGGTTCGCGCATCGTCGGTTTGAAGGATTCGTCCGGCGACATGGCCTATGCGCGCGAGGCCGTGAGTGTTTCTCCCGGATTCAAGGTGTTCCCATCGACCGAAGCGGCGCTACTGGAGGCTCGCAGCGGCGCCTTCGCCGGCTGCATCTCGGCCACGGCCAATGTCAACGCCGACCTCTGCGCGCGCGCCTGGCGCCACGGCGATGCCGGCGCCCTCGACGCCGCGGTATCGATCCGCAAACTGTTCGACGGCAGGCAACTGGTGCCGGGAGTGAAGGGGCTCATTGCGCATATCCACGGCGATGCCGCCTGGGCGCGCGTCGAGCCGCCGCTCGCCGCCGCCTCGGCGGAGGACCGGGCCGCGGTCGCGGCGCGCTATGACGATCTCCGGGCAAGCAGCGCGCGCCAGCCTGACGCCGGCGTGAAAAGGCCCGAAGCAAGGAGCGTCCAGTCCGGGTGAGCGGCAATCCCGGGCGGCGCGACGAGAGCGACGGAGGGCGATGATGCAGGCGTTGACGCTCTGAGGCGAGGCCACTATAAGCGGCGCGAATTGGCGGCGATGTTCTCGTCGCCGCTCGCTTTTTGCGATAATGAACGGGGGCTGCGCGCACCCTCAGGACGAACACAGGCATGGCCAATACCAGTTCCGCCCGCAAAGCGACCCGCAAAATCGCCCGGCGCACCGAAATCAACAAGGCACGGCGTTCGAAGATGCGTAGCTTCGTGCGCAAGGTCGAGGAGGCGGTCGCGACCGGCGACCACACCCTGGCCCTCGCAGCGCTGAAGGAAGCGGAGCCGGTGATCATCCGCTCGGCGCAGAAAGGCATTGGGCACCGCAATGCCGCGAGCCGCAAAGTGTCGCGATTGACGCTCAGAGTCGCCAAGCTCGGCAAGTAGCCTCAGCCACCAAAATCCCGCACTGCATAACGGCCACTTGGGACGGCGGTTTGCCGCACTCCATTAAATTGCCTTTGATAATTATGCGCTGTCCTTGTTGCAGAAGTGTCACAGAAATCGCGATAATGAAATAAACTGTGTTGTCCACTGTTGACATCCGTTGCCTGGTCGTTGTCTCGCCAGTGGGCAATCGGCCCGATCAGGCAGAGGGCTACCCTGTATTTCCGCTCAAAGAAATAACTGTCTGCAGAACAGCTTACATAGAAAGCGCGACGAAGGACTTTGATCCGGGTATTTCCGTGCCTCGGCAATGTCCTGTTGCAAACCAGAATCGCCGCCGCCCGCCGCCCCGCGCCCATGTGCGCCTTCGGTCGGAATATGTCAGTTAATTCAAAATATTATGACAAAGCTTCGCGCGCCCTCCGGGCGGCACGCGCGACTTGAGCGGAACTTGCGCAGCTCCGGCTTCCGCGAGGCCGGTTGCAGGGGGACGGAGCCGTGCTATTTTTCAAATCGCCGCTGGCCCTTCGGCGGCTCTCAGTAAAAGGTTCGTATTCGGCCCCCATCGAGGATGAGGACGGTAAGTCATGCCTAGTTGCTCCCGTCTCCAGCTTCGATGTCGTCCAGGCTTCGCGTATATGGATATAAGCCTAAGCTTCGTGCCGTCGCATTATAGTAATCGGCGGCGCGAGTGAGCATAAGAATAATTCGAAAAATCTGAACGTGTGCATAGCCCTCGCAAAAAGAACGGCGGCGATGGACAGGGGGGTAGCATGATGACGACGAGGCGGGTCAACGGGTCCGAAGCGCGCACCATTGAGCGCCGGAGCAACGGTCTCCTGTTTCATTTTGTCATTGCTGCCTGCGGTCCGGCGCCTCCTGCGCTGATACTTTACCCGCCCCGCGACGTGCCGGACGGATCTACCGCTCTCCCGTAACCTCGGTCCTCCTTCGTTTCTTGCGTTCGCATCGGTTCGTGCCCGCGTTCGGGCGCGTCTCGAAGTATCGCGTTTCGTCCGTATTCCACCCAGCATTTCTGCTGAGCGAGAAGAGACACGCAACATGACGAGCCTGGACCAGGACCGCTGGACGCGCGTGAAGGATCGCCTTCGTGCCGAGGTTGGCGACGACGTTTATTCGAGCTGGTTCGCGCGCATGGAGCTCGACGGCAACGACGGGGAGACCGTCAAGCTGTCGGTACCCACGCGGTTTCTCAAGAGCTGGATCCAGTCCCATTACGCCGAGCGGGTGCTAGCCTGCTGGCAGGCCGAGCAATCCGGTTTTTCCCGCATCGAGCTCACGGTTCGCTCCGCGGTGATCCGGACGCTGCCGCCGAAGCTCAAGCCGGTGGAACCGCCCACGGGTGCGCGCGAGCCACGAGACGGCAAGATCAACGGCAGCGACCTGCGCCACGCCGCGGGACCGATCTCGGCCGGGCACGAAGCGCTGGGCGGCTCCCCGCTCGACCCGCGCCTGACCTTCGAGACCTTTGTGGTCGGACGCTCCAACACGCTCGCGCATGCCGCCGCCAAGCAGGTCGCCCAGGGGAGGCGCGGCGACGTGGTCATGTTCAACCCGCTCTACATCCACGCCGGGGTTGGGTTGGGTAAAACCCATCTGCTCCAGTCTCTGGCTTGGGCCGGCAATGCCGCCGCCGATCGCAAGGTTCTCTATCTGACCGCGGAAAAGTTCATGTACGGCTTCGTGGCGGCGCTGCGGGCGCAGAACGCGCTCGCATTCAAGGAGGCGCTGCGGACGATCGATGTCCTGGTGATCGACGACCTGCAATTCCTGCAAGGCAAGTCGACGCAGGCCGAGTTCTGCCACACGCTCAACGCCCTGATCGACGCCGGCCGACAGGTCGTGGTCGCTGCCGATCGTCCCCCGTCCGATCTCGAGAGCCTGGACGAGCGAGTGCGCTCGCGGCTCGCGGGCGGGCTGGTGGTCGAAATGGGCTCGCTCGGCGAAGAGCTGCGCCTCGAAATCCTCAAATGCCGCGCCGCCGCCGCCCGCCAGCATCATCCCGATTTCGACGTTCCCTCCGGCGTGCTGGCGTTCATCGCCAAGACCGTGATTCATAACGGCCGCGATCTCGAAGGCGCTCTCAACCGCCTCCTCGCTCACAGCAAGCTCACCAGCCAGCCCATCACGCTCGAAATGGCCGAGCGTGAGGTGCGCGACCTGGTCCGCCCGCAGGAGCCCAAGCGCGTCAAGATCGAGGACATTCAACGGGTGGTCGCCCGGCAATACAACGTGAGCCGCGCCGACCTCTTGTCGTCGCGCCGCACGGCGAACGTCGTGCGGCCGAGGCAGGTGGCCATGTATCTGGCCAAGACGCTCACGCTGCGCTCGTTGCCGGAGATCGGCCGCCGTTTCGGCGGCCGCGACCACACCACCGTGCTGCACGCGGTGCGCAAGATCGAAAACCTCGTGACGACCGATTCCTCCCTTGCCGAGGAGATCGAGCTGCTGAAGCGGCAATTGCAGGAGTGAACGGAACTTGCCGCCGCGCGGCGGATGCGACGGCCCGGCAACGTCCGGCGGCTTGTGCCGACCCCCGCGACCGTTGCCCTTGTGCGCGATCCGAGCCGAGAACGGGCACGAAAGCCCCCGGCAAATCCGTTGGGTAAGTGTCGGCGTCGGGTGGCGTCACCCTTGCGAAAAGCGCCCATCCACGCCACCTTGATCACCCCCTCAGGCCTTCCACGCGAGCAGGCGGGTTGAACAATGAAAGTCACCGTCGAACGCGCAGCGCTGCTCAAGTCGCTCGGCCATGTGCATCGGGTGGTCGAACGCCGGAACACCATTCCCATTCTCGCCAACGTGCTGATCAAGGCGGAGAAATCGAAGCTCGGCTTCAAAGCCACCGACCTCGACCTCGAAGTCACCGAGACCATCGCCGCCGAGGTCGCGGCCGGCGGTTCGACCACGGTGCCGGCGCACATGTTCTACGAGATCGTGCGCAAGCTTCCGGAGGGCGCGCAGGTGGTGATCGAAGCCTCCGGCGATCGCGCGATGCTGGCGATCCGCGCCGGCCGCTCGCGTTTCACCTTGCAGACTCTGCCCGAGAGTGACTTTCCCGATCTCGCCGCTGGCGACATGACGCACACGTTCAGGCTCGCGGCCACCGAACTCAAACGGCTGATCGACAAGACCCAATTCGCGATCTCGACCGAGGAAACACGGTACTATCTCAACGGCATCTACCTCCACACCGCCGGCAGCAACAAGGCGCCCACCCTGCGGGCGGTCGCCACCGATGGACACCGTTTGGCGCAATGCGAACTGCCGCTGCCGGCCGGCGCCAGCGGCATGCCGGGGATCATCGTTCCGCGCAAGACCGTCGGTGAGGTGCAGCGCCTGATCGAGGACAACGACGCCGAAGTCAATGTCGAGCTGTCGCAGGGCAAGATCCGGTTCACGATCGGCGAGACGGTGCTTACCTCCAAGCTGATTGACGGCACGTTTCCCGACTACGCCCGCGTCATTCCGATCGCCAACGACAAGGAGCTCACCGTCGACAAGAAGGAGTTCGAGCAGGCGGTCGACCGTGTCTCCACGGTATCTAGCGAACGCGGCCGTGCGGTTAAGCTGTCGCTGAGCAACGGCAAGCTGATGCTTTCGGTCACCAACCCGGATTCCGGCAGCGCGACCGAGGAGATCGAAGTCGAATACGGCGCCGAACCGCTCGATATCGGCTTCAATTCGCGTTACCTCCTCGACATCGCGGCCCAGCTCGAAGGCGAAGCCGCGGTGTTGAAGCTCGCCGATCCAGGCTCCCCGACGCTGATCCAGGACCGCGACACCAAGGGCGCGCTCTACGTGCTGATGCCGATGCGGGTGTAGCCAGGGATCGGAGGTCCAAGGTCGGTCATCAGAGTTCGGGCGGCGGTGCCAATTTCTGTTTTCTGATTACCGACTTCTGACTACTGATTCCTGCCATGCCTCCTGCCCGCATCCGCCGCCTGATGCTGACGAATTTCCGCAGCTACCGCAGCGCACAAGTCGATGCCGGCGCAGGGCCCCTGCTGCTGGTCGGGCCCAACGGCGCCGGCAAGACCAACCTCGTCGAGGCCATCTCGTTTCTCGCCCCCGGCCGCGGTCTGCGGCGCGCCACGCTCGAAGACGTCGCCTTTTCCGAGGGCGACGGGTCGTGGGCGGTCTCGGCCGACGTCGAGGGCGCTCTGGGGCTCGCCACGCTTGGAACCGGGATCGAGCCGCCAGCATGCGAGGACGCGGTGGTCACGCGCAAATGCCGCATCGATCGTGAACCGGTCTCCTCGGCGTCCGCCTTCGCCGACCACCTGCGCGTCGTCTGGCTGGTGCCGGCGATGGACGGATTGTTCAATGGCCCGGCCTCCGAAAGGCGCCGCTTTCTCGACCGCCTCGTGCTGGCCGTCGATGCCGAGCATATGACGCGCGTCAACGCGCTCGAGCGGGCGTTGCGCTCGCGCAACCGGCTGCTCGAGGAGAGCAGGCCCGACCCACATTGGCTCGATGCCATCGAGCACGAAACCGCCGAGCTCGCGGTGGCGGTGACGGCGCAGCGGGTGGAGACCGTGGAGCGCCTGCGCGCGGCGCTGGCTGCCCGCGGGAAGCCGGTCTCCGCGTTTCCGGCAGCGGAGATCGGGCTCGAGGGCTGGATGGAACGGCTCGTGCCACTGCACCCTGCCGTGGAGGTCGAGGACCGCTATCGCGCGGCGCTTAGAGACAATCGCGGACGCGATGCCGCCGCCGGCCGCACGCTCGATGGGCCGCATCTGAGCGATCTCAAGGTCGTTCACGCCGGCAAGAATATCGCGGCCGCAGCGGCCTCGACCGGCGAGCAGAAGGCCCTGCTGATCGGGCTCGTGCTGGCGCATGCCGGGCTCCTCGCCGACATGTCAGGCTTTGCGCCCGTGCTGCTGCTGGACGAGGTGGTCGCGCATCTCGACCCCGCGCGGCGGGCCGCGCTTTACGCGGAGTTGGAAGCGCTCGGCGCTCAGGCCTGGCTCACCGGCGCCGACTCCGCGACATTCGCGGACATCGAAGGAAAAGCCGAAATGTTCGAGGTTCTGCCCGGACAGGTGAAGCCGCGGACTTGATCCCTGAACCTCGCGCGCTCATCCGTGCTCCAACGACCACGCGCTTGCGGTTTCGACCGAGATGACGGAGTCTTGCCGAAAGCCCCCCTCCGGGCAACCGCCGAGGCATCATTCCATGCGCGCTGCCTATTACGAGGCGAACGGAGCTGCCCGCGACGTGTTGCGGGTGGGCGAGGTCGAGACCCCCGAGCCGGGACGCGGCGAGGTGCGGGTGCGCCTCCTCGCCTCCGGCGTCAATCCCTCCGACGTCAAGAGCCGCGCCGGCTCAACGCGCAAGATCGCGTTCTCTCGGGTAATCCCGCACAGCGACGGCGCCGGCGAGATCGACCGCGTCGGCGATGGCGTAGCGCCGTCACGGGTCAGTGAACGCGTCTGGGTCTGGAATGGGCAGTGGCGGCGCCCCTTCGGCACCGCCGCCGAATGGATCGTGCTGCCGGCGGAGCAGGCCGTGCCGCTTCCCGCCGGGATCGCCATGGAAGCCGCGGCCTGCCTCGGCATTCCCGCCTATACCGCCTATCAGGCGGTTGGGCTCGCGGGCGCCAAGGAAGGCTCGACCGTGCTCGTCGCCGGCGGCGCGGGTGCCGTGGGCCATTACGCCATCCAGTTCGCCAAGAAGCGCAAGGCCACCGTCATCACCACGGTAAGCTCGCCAGCCAAGGCCGAGATCGCGCGACAGGCGGGCGCGGATCATGTGATTGATTACCGGCGCGAGAACGTCGGCGACCGGGTCATGGCGGTCACCGGCAAGCGCGGCGTCGATGGCGTGATCGAGGTCGATCTCGCCGCCAATGCGCGGCTGCTGCCGAGCGTGCTCGCGCCTACCGGCGTCGTCGCGATCTACGGCAGCGGTGCGCCAGAGGCGTCGATTCCGTTCCAGTTCCTCCTGCAGAACAGCATCACGCTGAAATTCTTCCTCGTCTACCTGATGCCGCCGGAGGAGCGCGTGCACGCCACCGCCGACATCACGCGCATGCTCGAGCGGGGCGAGCTCGTCCATAACGTGGCGCAGGCTTTCGATCTCGGCGACATCGTCACGGCCCACGAAGCGGTCGAAGCCGGCACGGCCATGGGCAACATCGTGGTCAGGATCGCGTGACCGGCAGCGCCCCAGCTCTCGCGTGCGGCTTCCCTCGCCGCGGATGCACGGGGAAAACGCCGCGGGTGCGGCCAGACGGCGCGCGCGGGCAGCTTTGGAGCCGGCCTGTTACCACCTCTCGCGGCCGGCGCGCGCATTGTAATCCGGCCTTTTCGGTGGCGATTTAGGGACCGCTTTTTTTGCCCACGGCGACCTTTAAATTTACAGCCGAATCAATATATTAGCCACGGCCAGTTTATCCTGTACGGCACCCATCTTTCGTGCCAAATCAGGCTGTCCTGGTCGCCCGTTTTCGCTGATTCCGAAAGTGCTCCATGGCCGAACCCGCACGCCAGACCCCAACCTTTGCCTACGATTCCGATTCGATCAAAGTCCTCAAGGGCCTCGATGCCGTACGCAAGCGGCCGGGCATGTATATCGGCGATACCGACGACGGCTCGGGCCTCCACCACATGGTGTACGAGGTGGTCGACAACGCCATCGACGAGGCGCTCGCCGGCCACGCCACGCAGGTGGTGGTGACGCTCAATCCGGACGGCTCCTGCACCGTGCGCGACGACGGCCGCGGCATCCCGACCGACATCCACAAGGGCGAAGGGGTCTCGGCTGCCGAAGTCATCATGACCCAGCTCCATGCCGGCGGAAAATTCGATCAGAACGCCTATAAGGTCTCGGGCGGCCTGCACGGCGTCGGCGTCTCGGTGGTCAACGCGCTCTCGACCTGGCTCAAACTCACGATCTGGCGCGACGGCCAGGAGCATTGCATGGAGTTCCGCGACGGCGAGCCGCTCGCTTCGCTGGCAGTCGCGGGCCCCGCCCACGGCAAGCGCGGCACCGAAGTGACCTTCCTGCCGAGCCCAAAAACCTTCACCATGACCGAATTCGATTTCGCGACGCTGGAGCACCGGCTGCGCGAACTCGCCTTCCTCAATTCGGGCGTGCTGATCGTGCTCTGCGACATGCGCCATCCGGTCGAGAAGCGCGAAGAGTTGCGTTATGAGGGTGGGGTCGAGGCCTTCGTCAAATATATCGACCGCAACAAGACTCCGCTCATCCCAGCCCCGATCATGATCAAGGCCGAGCGTGAGCGGATTACGGTCGAATGCGCATTGTGGTGGAACGACGGCTACCACGAGGCCGTACTCTGCTTCACCAACACCATCCCGCAGCGCGACGGTGGCACTCATCTTGCTGCCTTCCGCGGTGCGCTGACGCGCCAGATCACCGGTTATGCCGAGAAAAGCGGTGTCGCACAAAAAGAGAAAGTTACGCTGACGGGCGACGATTGCCGCGAAGGGCTGACCGCGGTCCTGTCCTGCAAGGTGCCGGATCCCAAATTCTCCTCGCAGACCAAGGACAAGCTCGTCTCCTCCGAAGTCCGTCCGGTGGTCGAGAACATCGTCAATGAGGCGCTGCAATACTGGCTCGAGGAGCACCCCGCGGAAGCCAAGGTCATCGTCGGCAAGGTGGTCGAGGCGGCCGCCGCCCGCGAGGCCGCGCGCAAGGCGCGGGAACTGACCCGGCGGAAGGGCGCGCTCGACGTCTCCTCGCTTCCCGGCAAGCTCGCCGATTGCCAGGAGCGCGACCCGGCCAAGTCCGAATTGTTCCTGGTCGAGGGCGACAGCGCCGGCGGCTCCGCCAAACAGGGGCGCGACCGTGCCTTCCAGGCGGTGCTGCCTCTGCGCGGAAAGATCCTCAACGTCGAGCGCGCGCGCATGGAGAAGATGCTGTCGAGCCAGGAGATCGGCACGCTCATCACTGCGCTCGGGACCAGCATCAGCGACGAGTTCAACGCCGATAAGCTGCGCTATCACAAGATCATCATCATGACGGATGCCGACGTCGACGGCGCCCATATCCGCACCTTGCTGCTCACCTTCTTTTACCGACAAATGCGCGACCTCATCGATCGCGGCCATCTCTTCATTGCCCAGCCGCCGCTCTACAAGGTTACGCGCGGCAAGTCGGAGCAATATCTCAAGGACGAGCGCGCGCTCGAGAATTTTCTCATCGCCAGCGGTCTCGAAGAGGCGGTGCTGCGGTTGGTCTCGGGCGAGACCCGGGCTGGCGCGGATTTGCAGGAACTCGTCGAGCAGGCGCGCGCGATCCGCAACGTCCTGCACGGGCTGCACAGCCGCTACAATCGCCAGGTGGTTGAACAGGCGGCGATCGCCGGGGTGCTCACCTCGGAGATCTTCGGCGACCCGGACAAGGCCAGGGAAGCTGCGAGATACATCGCCCGACGGCTCGACGTGCTCTCGGAGGAGACAGAGCGCGGCTGGCAGGGAGAGTTCAGGGAAGGCGAAGGTTTCCGTTTCGAGCGCACCGTGCGGGGCGTTACCGAGGTCGCGATCCTCGATCAGGCGCTGCTCAATTCGGCCGATGCGCGCAAGCTCGACGAGCACGCGGCGGCCCTGCAGCAGACCTATCCGCGGCCCGCTACGCTGCGCCGCAAGGACGAGGAGACGCCGATTCATGGCCCGGTCGGTCTGTTCGAGGCGGTGACAAATGCCGGGCGGAAAGGTATCGCGTTGCAGCGCTACAAGGGCCTCGGGGAGATGAATCCGGATCAGCTCTGGGAGACCACGCTCGACGTGAACGCGCGCTCGCTGCTGCAGGTGAACGTGAAGGCGATCGACGAGGCCGACGATATCTTCACCAAGCTGATGGGCGACGTCGTCGACCCGCGACGCGAATTCATCCAGGAGAACGCGCTCACGGCGAGCGTGGACGTGTGATCAGTCCGTCGCTGCGAACGCAGCAAATCCGTGAATGGCTCCGACGGGGCTGCCCGACGGCGAGATAGCCCGCGCCCAGCCGACGCCGCAAGCCAATACAAGGCCGTCACCTCCGAGCATTACCGGCATACCGCAACGGCTGCAGCTCGTCAGCGGCCGTGCGCCCAGCTCGACGCCCTGCGACGGGCTTCGTCGGTTTCGCGCCAGTAGCCTTGCCAGGCGCCGGTCGGGCCGATGCCGTCGATCGCCGCCGGGCCGGTCATCTTCGCGGCAGCAGCGGGATCAAGCACCATCGGCGGCCTGCCGGACTGGCTGGCCGCATCGATGGCGGCACGCAGCATGCGCCGGTAGGCGCTGATCGCCTTGTCCGACTGCCCCAGATGCTCCTTGGTGCGATCCTGGATCGGCCCCATCGATTCGCAGGCCCACTGGTCGTGCACATTGATGTCCGTACCCATGCCGGTGAAGGTCTCGTGCTCTTGCTCGCGCGGATCGAAGCCGTAATCGTTGCTTTTGTTCTTGCGCGGGACATAGTCCGGAAGCTCGTAGAGCGCGAGCCGCTGGCGCCGCATCTCGTCCTTGTTCACCGGTGCACCGAAGCTGGTGAAGATGGCGTACCAGTAGTGCCTGGTGTCGTCGATCGGCACGTGCCATTGCGTGATCGTCATCTCGCTCGACATCGGAATGGTGAAGGCGTGCGGGAAGATGAGATTGGTGACGCGCACATGCGTCTGGGCGTCGCTGATGCGGCGCAGCGTAACCACGCGCATGCCGTAGTCGGTGGGCTCGACCTCGATCCGCGGGCGAGGGAATTCGCGCATGACGCGCGTCATAGGCATGTCGGAGTCGATCGACTTGTCGCGGAACAGCTTGCCGTAGCCCTGGGCCGGCTCCTCGTCGTGGAAGAAGCGATGCAGGAACGACGTATGGGCGGGGTCGATCCCGACCTCCAGCGACTGCAGCCAGTTGCAATCGATCATGCCCTTGAACGCGAAAGTGTGCGTGTCGGGCGCGGTGAAGCAGTCGAAATGCGCGAATGCCGGCGGCTCGCCCGCGCCCATATAGGCGAACAGCACCCCGCTCTTCTCCACCACCGGATAGGCTTTCTGCCGGACGTTGGCGCACATCCGGCTACCCTCCGGCTCGGCCGGCGTCTCCAGGCAGCGGCCCGTGACGTCGAATAGCCAGCCGTGGAAGGCGCAGCGCAGACCGCCGTCTTCCAGTCGTCCGAAGGCGAGATCGGTCCCGCGGTGCGGGCAGGCACGCTCGAGCAATCCGTAGCGACCCTTGTCGTCGCGGAACAACACGAGGCTTTCGCCGAGAAGGCGGACGGCCTTGACCGGCCGGTTGCACGACAGTTCGTCGACGAGCCCCGCCGGTTGCCAGTAGCACCGCATCAGTTTGCCGGCTGGCGCGCCGGGGCCGGTGCGTGTGATGAGATCATTCTGCTCGGTGCTCAGCATGCCCAATTACCATTCGTTGGCGCGAACAAGCTCCTCAAGAAATCTACAGGATCAAATGCGGTGTCGGCCAGCCTCCTCTACGCCCGACGAAGGAACCGGCGCGAGCGCGCGGCGTTGATCAGCAGAGCGCAGAAAGCGTCCGAGGAGCAAGTCATGCGCGATGAGGCCGGACGAAAGGTCGAAACGTCGGTCGAGGCGCGGGCGGGATTTCTTGACCGCCCGGTGCTGGCCGTCCTATGCGCGAGCCTGGCGCTCGGGGTGGTGGTTTTCGGCGCACTGTGGCTGCTGACGGCGTAGCCGCCGTATCGCGCCGGGCCTGGGTGGAGCGAAGCGGCCGCGCCCTGCATTTGAGCCCCGCATGCGCCCGGCAATGCGCGCGCCCGCGGGCGGCAGCGCTGATCAGTGCCCCGGCAGCACCGTGACCTTCGGCGTTGCGGGCAGGCTCGTCTTGGAGACGACGAGTGAGGGAACTTCGCTCATTTCCACCGTCCAAGTCTGCCGCGCCCGTTCGAGGAAGCGGTGGAGCGTATAGGTGCTGAAGAAGTGCATGGGGATCATCAGCGGCGCCTTCAGCGCCTGAAGCACTTCCATCATGCCTTCGAGATCGAGCGTCATGCTGCCGTCGACCGGGACGAAGACCACATCCACACGGCCGATCTCGTCGAGCTGCTGCTGGTTGAGCGTATGGTGCAGATGCCCGAGATGGGCGATGCACATATTCGCAGTCTCATAGATGAAGATCGAGTTGCCGTGCCGCTCGGTCCCACCGCGCCAGTCGCGGATGTTGGTCGGAACGTTGCGCACGCGCACGTCCCTAACCGTAATGTCGTGGCGCGCCGGCTGGTCGGGGCTCGGACCCCAGCCGCGCAGCACGTGTTTGATGGCGGGATCGGGGTGATCGGTGAAATGGCTGGTGTGCGCGTGGTTCATCGTAACGATGTCGGGCAGGACCGGCGGGCGGACATAGTCGTTGTAGTCGGTCGCTATACGGACGAGTTGAGGACTCTCGATCAGGAAAGTCGAGTGGCCGACATAGGTGATGCGCACCTGGTCCGAATTGAGCGCGAGCCGGAATGCGGCAGGAATGGCGCGCGGCGCGCGTGAGGCCACGAGCCCCGGGCAGTTTTCCACCATTTCCGGCTTCGCGACCGGCGCCTGCAGGCGCTCGAATGCGGCGAGCTGCGACGAAGAAAGCCCGGCGAACGTGACCAGCGCAATCATTCGAGCAAAGAAAGCAAACCCGGACATGGCAACCAGTCCTACCCTGCGAGCGCGCTGGCGAACATGGCGAGAAGGCGGGCACCTGCGTTGGGTCGCATGGGCCTTATCCGAACCATCTCAGCGCTTCGCAATCATGTTCCCGCGTCTACTCGCGCTCGACAAGGTGTGCCATGGATTTTGCAGCCGCGCTACCGGCATGACGAAAACGAAGGGCGGCGCCCTCGGGGCACCGCCTCAAAAACAAGCGCTCTGCCAGTTTCTCGATCAGCGCGCCGACATCAGCGTGGCGGCACGATAATCCCTTTCGAGGTCACCACCACCCAGCGGCCGTCTTGCTTGCGGATCGCGTCGACACGCCCGAGCCCCGGCACGATGTCGCCTTGATCGACCTCGATCACGCCCATGCGGCCCTCGATAAGGGCGGTTCCGCGGTGGACATCGCGCAGGACCCAGCCACCGACAGTTCCCAGTTTACCTGGCGCCAGCGCGACCGACCCGGTGACCTCCTTGGCTTGCGCCGTGGTGGCATCGCGCGAAAGGCGCTCCAGCGTCTCGATCGCCTTGTTGAGCTTGGCCGTCGGCTCGTTTTGAGTACGCTCGATGCGGTCGACGCGCTCGCCGATCCTGGTGAACTGGGCATTCGCGCTGCGATTGGCCAACTCGATGCTCACCTTCAACGCCGCGAGCTCGACCCGCGCCTGCACCACATTCTCCTTGAGCGCCTGAAGCTCCTCGAGATCCGAGCGTCCCGCTGCCGCCGCGGGCGCGGAACCGGGCCGCGCCAGGCCGTAGGCGACCATTGCCCCTATCATTCCGCCGAGGGCAGCAGCCAGCGCAAGCGTGGCCGCGAGCAGGGTGAAGCGGCTGATGCGCGGCGCGGCATTCGCGCTCGGCGGCTCCGCAGCGGCATCGGCGGCGGCCCGGTCCGCTGCCTTGTCTGTCGTTTCCGCCTTGTCTGTCGCTTCTGCCTTCTCTGCGTTTCCGCTGGGCGTAGGCTTGATCTCGTCGATCTCCGGCGTGATGCCCGGAGCCTCGATGCTGGCGAGCACGATCGTGGGTATCTCGCCCGCGCGGGGTTCGGTCTCCGGCTTGGGCACGCTGGCGAGTGCCATTCTCGGCGTCGCGTTGGCGTCCGCGCCGCTCGCCGCCGCCGTCGGCGCTATCGCGGGCTCCCCGAAGGGCTTTGGTTCGTCCCGGCTGATCTCGTGCGTATCCATGGAAAGTCCCCAATGCGCCGGCGAATTGGAAACCATGGCGGTTACCAACAGGTTACGATTTTGCTGATTGACCCGCGAATCGCGCGCGCTGGCGCCGGCCCAGGCATTCGTCCGGAAAGCCGTTACACGCCCAAATAGCGGTGCTGAACCGCCGGCGCCGCTGCCAGCTCCTTGGAGCTGCCGGCCCATACCACCCTCCCACGCTCGATCACGTAGTGGCGGTCGGCGATGCGGATCAGCGACTCGACATTCTTGTCGATCACCAAGATCGATTGGCCGGCGGCCTTGAGCCGCGTGAGGCATTGCCAGATCTCCGCGCGGATGAGCGGCGCCAATCCCTCCGTTGCCTCGTCGAGGATCAACAGACGCGGATTGGTCATCAGCGCGCGGCCGATCGCCAGCATCTGCTGCTCGCCGCCGGAGAGCTGGTTCGCCATATTGGCCGTGCGCTCCGCGAGCCGCGGAAACAGCGCACACACCTTGTCGAGCGTCCACGGCTCGGCCGCTCGGCTGCGGTTCGCAGCGGTGGCGACCAGGTTTTCGCGCGCGGTCAGGTTGGGGAAGACTTGGCGGCCTTCCGGCACGAGGCCGATCCCGAGCTTGGCCACTTGGTAGGCCGGCAGCCCACGGAGTTCCCGGCCGTCGAAGCGAATCGATCCCGTCATCGCCGGAGTGAGCCCCATGATCGAGCGCACCGTGGTGGTCTTGCCCATGCCGTTGCGTCCCATGAGCGTCACCATCTCGCCCGGCGCGACGGCAAGCGACACGCCGAACAGCACCTGGCTCAGACCGTAGCAGGTCTCCACATTCGCGACCTCGAGCAGGGCGGCGTCAGCCATGCGTCTGCTCCTGCTCGCCGAGATAGGCCTGCCGCACCTCGGCATTGGCCCGGATCGTTTCCGGGCGGCCGGAAGCGATGATGCGGCCGTAGACCAGGACCGTGATCCGGTCGGCGAGCGCAAATACCGCCTCCATGTCGTGCTCGATCAGCAGGATGGTCAGCTCGCCCTTGAGCTCGCGCAGTGTCTCGACCATGCGCGCGCTCTCCTCCGGACCCATCCCGGCCATCGGCTCGTCGAGCAGGAGCATGCGCGGAGCCGTAGCCAGTGCCATGGCGATCTCGAGTTGCCGATGCTCCCCGTGGCTGAGCCTGGAGACGAGGACGTCGCCGCGGTCGGCCAAGCCGACGCGCGCGAGCGCAATACGGGCGGGTGCGCGCAGATCGGCTTCGCCGCGCGCATTAGCCCAGAAATGGAACGAATGGCCGGCATGCGCCTGCACCGCCAGAACCACGTTGTCGAGAGCGGTGAAATCGAGGAACAGCGAGGTGATCTGAAACGAGCGAGCCAACCCGAGCTGGCTGCGGCGATAGGTCGGCAGCCACGTGATTTCGCGACCTTCAAATCGGATATGCCCTGCGTCAGGGGAGATCTCGCCGGCGAGCTGGCCGATCAAGGTGGTCTTGCCGGCGCCGTTCGGTCCGATGACGGCGTGCAGCTCGCCCCTGGGCACCGCAAGCGAGATCGCGTCCGAGGCGATGACGCCGCCAAACCGTTTGGTCAGGCGGTCGATTTCCAGCAAGGCATCAGCCACGCCACGCCCCCGCCAGCAGACCGTCGATGCCCCCGCGCGCGAACACCACCACCAGCAGGAACATCGGCCCGAGGATGATCTGCCAATATTCGGTGACGCCTGAGAGCGCTTCCTCCAGCACCAGCAGCGTCACCGCGCCCATCAACGGACCGAACGACGATCCCATGCCGCCGAGGACGACCATCACGATCAGGTCGCCCGAACGCGTCCAGTGCATGACCGCCGGGCTGATGAAATCGGTGTGATTGGCGAGCAGCGCACCGGCGAGCCCGCACATCGTTCCCGCGATCACGAATACGACCAGGCGGTAGCGGTAGGTGGGGAAGCCGATCGCACGCATGCGCCGGTCGTTCGAGCGCGATCCCTGGATCACCATGCCGAAGCGCGAATTGACGATGCGCCAGGTCAGATAGATGATCGCCAGCAGCAGGCCGAGACAGAGATAATAGAACGAAATCTTGTTTGAGAGATTGATGATCCCGCCAAACTCGCTGCGCTTGTAGATCGTCATGCCGTCGTCCGCCCCGTAGCGGTCGAGGCCGACGGCGACGTAGTAGAACATCTGGGCGAAGGCGAGCGTGATCATGATGAAATAGACGCCGCGCGTGCGCAGGCACAGCGCGCCGACCGCGAGCGCGGAGAGTGCCGACACGAGCAGCGCGAGCGGCCACTGCACGAATCCCGAATAGACACCTTCATGCGCGAGAATGCCGACGGCATAGCCGCCGATGCCGAGATAGGCGGCATGGCCGAAGCTCACCATCCCGCCATAGCCGAGGATGAGATTGAGGCTGGTCGCGGCCAGCGCCAGGATGACGATCCGGGTGAACAGCGTGAGCGGGAAGAAGTTACCCGTGGCGACCGCGTAGAGCGGCACCAATGCGAGTAAGGTCAGCAGGCCGGCGACGACGACATTGCGCGCGGTGAGCACGCCTTTCATTTGCTCGCCACCGGAAACAGACCCTCCGGACGCAGCACGAGCACGATCGCCATCAGCAGATAGATGAGCATCGACGAGAGCGCAGGCCCCGCCGTCGAGGCCGCCGCCGGACTGAGCACGAGCTTGAACAGATCGGGCAGGAAGGCGCGGCCGACGGTATCGACCAGGCCGACGAAAATCGAGGCGACGAAGGCGCCGCGGATCGACCCGATGCCGCCGATGATGATCACGACGAAGGCGAGGATCAGGATGTTCTCGCCCATGCCGATCTGCGCGGTGAGAATCGGCGCCTGCATCAGGCCGGCCAGCCCGGCGAGCGCGGCACCGAGCCCGAACACCAGCGTATAGAGCAGCCTGATGTTGATGCCGAGCGCGCCGACCATCTCCCGGTTCGACGCGCCGGCGCGGATCAGCATGCCGATGCGCGTGCGCATGACCAGCACATAGAGGAAGAGCGCGACCAGCAGCGCCACCACGATGATGGCGATCCGGTAGGCCGGGTATTGGATCCCCGGCAGGATCGCGACCGAGGTGTTGAGCCAGTCCGGCAACGGCAGGTTCATGCCGCCGGGACCCCAGATCAGCCGCACCGCCTCGTTGAAGAACAGAATCAGTCCGAACGTTCCCAACACGTGATCGAGATGATCGCGGCCGTAGAGTTTTCGCAGCGCGATCAGATCGACCGCCATGCCGGCGACCAGCGTGGCCAGCAAACCGAGCAGCGCACCGAGCAGGAAGCTTCCCGTCAATGCGGCGAACGTGGCCGCGAAAAAGGCGCCGATCATGTAGAACGAGCCGTGCGCCAGATTGACCAAATCCATAATGCCGAACACGAGCGTCAGACCGGCGGCAAGCAGGAACAGCAGCAATCCGAATTGCAGGCCGTTCAGGCACTGTTCGACGAGCAGCAACATGGCGTTCGGATTCTGGCGTAACCGCGCGCGTGATCGATCGATCGTCAACGCAAGACGGCAGCAACGCGCCGGCGCTGCTGCCGCCCGTGCATCAGTCGATCATTACTTCATCGGGCACTGGCCATGGAAGCGATCCTGGTCGTCCTTGACGATGGTCGCGACGGTCTTGAGCGTCAGAACGCCGTCGGCGTCCTTCACCACGTCCTGCAGATAGAAATTCTGGATGGGGAAGTGGTTGTTGCCGTATTTGTAGGGCCCGCGCACCGATGCGTAGTTGGCCTTCTCCATCTCTTTGCGCATGTCGTCCTTCTTGCTGAGGTCGCCCTTGACGGCGACCACCGCGCTGTTGACGAGGTTCACGGCGTCATACGACTGCGCGCCGTAGAAGGATGGGTAGGCCTTGTGCTTGGCCTTGAAGTCGGCGACGAATTTCTTGTTGGCGTCGTTCGGCAGATCGTTGACCCACTGCTGGGCACCGGGCACGCCGAGCGCGAGATCACCCTGCCGCGGCAGCGACAGCGAGTCGATCGTGAACGCGGTATAGAGCGGGATCGTGCCCTTGAGGCCGGCCTGGGCGTACTGGTTGAGGAACTGCACGCCGGCGGCGCCCGGATAGAACACGAATACGGCTTCCGGCTTGGCCGCCTTCACCTTCGTCAACTCGGCCGAGAAATCGAGCTGGTCCGGCCACTTGGTCAGCTCCTGTCCGATGACCTTGCCTTTGAAGGTCGAGGCGACGCCCGCCAGCATGTCCTTGCCGGCCGCGTAATTCGGACCCAGCAGGTACAAGGTCTTCACGTTCTTCTGGTTCATGTACAGGCCCATCGCCTGTGGCGTCTGGTCGTTCTGCCAGGAGGTGGAGAAGAAATAGGGCGAGCACAGCTCTCCGGCGATCTGGTGCGGGCCGGCATTGGAGCTGATCAGAAAAGTCTGCGAGTCCACGACCGGCTTGAGCGAAGCGAGCAGCACGTTCGACCAGATATAGCCGACCACGAAGTCGACGTGATCGGACTGGATGAGCTTCTCGGTCTTCTGCTTGCCGACCTCGGGCTTCTGCTGATCGTCCTCATAGATCACCTCGACCGGCTTGCCGGCCATCTTGCGGCCGAGGTGGTCGAGCGCGAGCTCGAACGAGTTGCGCATGTCGTTGCCGATGACGGCGGTCGGGCCGCTGAACGTGCTGATGAACCCGAGCTTCACGGATTGCTGGGCCACCGCCGGCAGGGTACTCAGCGCCACGAACGCGGCCGTTCCCATGAGAATTCGCTTCATCCTGCTGTCCTCCGAGATTCTGGTAAGGTTATAAGGCGATCTTAGTGGATCAGGTCATGGCCCAAAAGCCCTTCCACCCGTGGCTTTTCGCCCTTGCCGGGCATTCGTAACCGGATGGAGGGACAGGCGACATCCGGGGCTCGTTCCCGGTGGCCAAGCCCTCCCACATCGCGCCACGGCGCGTCCTCGACGGCGTTCACGCCCGCGTTCGCCTGAGCATGGACGCGCGTGGCGCGCTTTGGGCTCCATGCCGATACGATCCGCCGGCAAGCTTGCCTTGCCCGAGGCCCGGCAGTAAAGCATTGGCAGTCCAGCATTTGCGGCTGCTGTTCGCGCCACGAGGGGGCGTCATGATGCATGAATTGACCGGCAGGACGCATTGGCATGAGCCGACCGGCAACAACCGCGCCGGGTTTGGCGAGTTCGGCCGGCCCAAGACGCCCTACGATCTGTTCATGGAATCGGAAGGCGTCCCGATCTACCGCGATATCGGCGTGAGCAAGGTGCAGAACCTGCCGCTGGCACCCTGGAAGCGCCTGGGGGGCAAGGGCAGCTACATCCAGCTCCACGGCACCGAAGGCAAATGGGGCAGCTACGTCGTGGAGGTCCCCGGTGCCGGTGCGCTCAACGCGGAGAAGCACCTTTACGAGGAAATCTACCTGGTCGTCGAGGGCCGCGGCACCACCGAGGTCTGGCTCGACAGCGACAGCAAGCGCCACGTCTTCGAATGGCAGAAGGGCTCGCTGTTCTCGATCCCGCTGAACGCCTGGCATCGCATCGTCAATGCCGGCTCCGCGCCGGCCTTGCTTCTTGCCGGCACCACCGCGCCCAACCTCCTCAACCTGATCGACAATGTCGAGCTGACGTTCAATTGCCCGTACGCGTTCCGCGAGCGCTTCAGCGGCGCCGACGACTTCTACAAGTACAAGGACGACATCGAGCCCGATCCGGTGCGCGGGCTCGCCATGCGGCGTACCAATTTCATTCCCGACGTCGTCGATTGCGACCTGCCGCTCGACAATCGGCGTTCGCCGGGCTGGCGCCGCGTGGAGCCGTTCATGACCGGCAACACGTTCTATCTCTGGATCGGCCAGCACGAGAACGGCCGCTATTCCAAGGCGCATGCGCACACGTCGGCGGCGGTGCTGATCTGCCTCAAGGGCAAGGGCTACACCTATACCTGGCCGGAACGCTACGGCGTTACGCCATGGAAGGACGGCCATGCCGACAAGGTCAAGCGCGTCGATTACGAGCCGGTCGGCATGGTGTCGGCGGCGCCCGGGGGCGCGCGCTGGTACCATCAGCACTTCGGTGCCTCGAAGGATCCGCTGAGGCTGACCGCCTGGTTCGGGCCGCACAATCCCGGCCGCGAGCCCGGACCGCCCGGCGAGAAGCACACCGACTATACCGCCATGGATATTCCCGAAGGCGGCACCGCGATCCCGTATTGGATGGAAGATCCCTTCATCAGCGCGGAATACGAGGCGAAGCTCAAGTCGGAAGGCGTGCTGAGTCGGATGGAGCCCGAATTCTACAAGAAGGGCGCCGTCGTGCCGAAATTCGTGGGCGCGTGACCTGGCGCCCCGGCTTGGCCGTCGACATCCGCGCAAGCGGATGATCGCGGATTCCGTGCACGGGGCGTGCAGCATCTATATTCGCGATGGCAAATGCCCGCTTTCGCGGACAGGACACCCTTGGATTGACTGGGACCGGCACGATGACCGACGAGGGGACTGAGGGCGGCCGCATTTTCTTCTCCAGCACCGGGCGCTCGCTCGTCGATGAGGACGAGATCGTCGTCCTCAGCGTCGGAGTGGATATCGGCTCCTCCACCTCGCATCTCGTGTTCTCGCGTATCGTTCTGGAGCGGCTCGACAGCCGCTACGTCGTCTCGACCCGCGAGGCGTTTTACCAGTCCGACATCCTGCTCACGCCCTACGCCGCCGGGGAAGAGATCAACGCCGCGGCGCTCGGCGCCTTCATCGAACGCCAGTATCGGGAAGCGGGCCTCGACCCGGACGAGATCGACACCGGCGCCCTGATCCTGACCGGCGTCGCGGTCCGGCGGCGCAATGCCCGCAGGATCGGCGATCTGTTTGCGCGTCAGGCCGGCAAGATGGTTGCGGTCTCCGCCGGCGACAGCCTGGAAACAGTGATGGCGGCGCACGGCTCGGGCGCGGCCGCGCGCTCGATCCGCGACAAAGCCACGGTCATGAACGTCGACGTGGGCGGGGGAACCTCCAAAATCGCGATCTGCGTCGACGGCCGCGTGACCGATCTCACGGCGCTCGACGTCGGCGCGCGCCTCGTCTGTCTCGACGCCGCCGGGCGCGTCGAACGCGTCGAGGAGGCCGGACGGCGCTTCGGCGCCGAATTCGGCATCGACCTCGCGCCGGGCACGCCGCTGGCGCCGGAGGCCGCCCGCGCCGTGGCGGTATGCATGGCGGAACGCCTGTTCGAGGCGATGGAGGGGGGATCGCCGGCGGCGGGCGGCGCGGGCCTGCTGCGCCTCGATCCGCTGTCGTCGTCTGCCGCCATCGACCTTGTGACCTTCTCCGGCGGCGTCTCCGAATATATCTACGGCCGCGAAACGGAAAGCCACGGCGACCTCGGCTTGTTGCTCGCGCAGGAAATTCGTGCCCGCGCCGAAGCCTGGGGGCCCAAGCTCGCACGCGCCAACGAAGGCATTCGTGCGACCGTCATCGGCGCGTCGCAATACACCACGCAGGTGAGCGGCAGCACCATTTACGTGTCGCCGCTCGAAACTTTGCCGCTGCGCAACGTGCCGGTGATCGCGCCCACTTTCGCCCTCGACGTCGATGACGTCGACTCCGCGCTCGTGGCGGCCGCCATCAAAGCGACGCTCAAGCGTCTCGATCTCGACGCGGCTGGAACGCCGGTGGCGGTCTTCGTGCCATGGCGCGGCTCGGCGACCTTCCGGCGGCTCGACGCCTTCTGCCAGGGCGTGGTCGATGGCCTCGCCGCCGTGCTCGCCGACGGCCATCCGCTGGTGCTGGTCGGCGACGGCGACGTCGGCGGCCTCATGGGAATCCATCTGCGCGAGGAAATGCAGCTTGAGAACGCCATCATCTCGGTCGACGGCCTCGAGCTCAAGGAGTTCGACTATATCGACGTCGGCGCCATGCTGCCGAATTCGGGCGCCGTGCCGGTCGTGATCAAGTCGCTGATCTTTCCCACGAGCGCGGCACCGGGCATGGAACGGCAGCCGGCTCCGAACGTAGTGGCGGGCTGATTTCGCCAAGGCGCTGGGGCACTGCTTTCCGCGTGCGCAAATTCGCACGCGCGCGGTACCACGGCGACGTTCCCTCAGCCGGGCGACTTGCTCACCTTTGGGACTTTACAGCCCGTACACCCGCTTCGCGGTGTCACCCAGCACCGCGCGCCGTTCGTCGGCGGAAAGGTCCGCGACCAGATCGGTGATGCCGTCCCAGGTTTCCGCGTAGCTCGCGCCCAGCAGGATCACGGGCCAGTTGCTCGCCGCCATGACGCGATCGGGACTGAACAGGTCGAGCACGTGATCGGAATAGCGGCGAATGGCGTCCGTCGACCAGCGCCAGCGCATGATGATGTCGAGGCCGATCGAAAGCTTGATCGAGACGTTCCGGTTCTCGGCGGCGCGCGCTACTTGCGTGGCCCACGGCTCCCAACCCTGCTCCGGGATCGGCGGGCGGCCGAGATGGTTGATCACGAGCTTGAGCTCCGGCAGCCGTTGCGCGACCTCGAGCACGGATTCGAATTGCGCGGCGTTCACCGGAATAGCGTCGAAGGCGACCTTCGCGGCGGCCAGAAGCTTGAGCGATTCGACGACACTGCTCTGCAACAGCCAGCGCGGATCTGGCTCGTTGCTGATGAGGTGGCGTACGCCGACCAGCTTGCCGCCCCGCGCACGCAACCGTTCCAGATCGCGCGCGGTGGCATCGGGATCGGCGAGCGGCAGCCAGCCGACGACGCCGCGCACGAAATCGACCTCATGGCAGAGATCGAGACATTCCTCGGTCTCGCCACCGACCTGATGCAGGACCTGCACCAGCACCGTCCCCTTGACGCCGCAGCGCGTGAGCTCCGGCCGCAGGTCGTCCGGCGTGAAATCGCGCGCGAAGCTGTCGCCCGCGATGTCGGGCCAGGTGTAGGCGTGGCGGCCTTTCCACCAGAAATGATGATGCGAGTCGATCATGCTCTTGCCGCTACGAAACGGCTGCTCAAGGCTTGGACGCCACGAACGCGTCGTGCTCCTTGGTCAGCCAGACATTGCCGGATGCTTCCACGTTCGGCACACCAATATAGCAGAAGACGAGCGACGCTTCCTCGGTCTGCGAGGCGTTGGCAATGACGTGAATTGCCCCGCTCGGGATATAGACGAAATCCCCGGCCTCCAAGACGATCTCCTTGCGGTCGCTCAGGTCGCTGCGCGCCTGGATGCACCTGATCTTGCCGGAGACGATGTACCAGCAGACGTCGTTGTTGGCATGGTAATGCGTCGGGTTCGGCCCGGCGCCGGGAACGAGCACGGTGCGCCCCATGACGGCATTGGCGCGGTCGACGGTCTTGTCGCTGATGCCGAATCCCACCCGCAGCGGCGGCTCGTAGGTGGTGTCGACGCCGACCTTGCTCTGCCTCACCACCGTGACGGCCTGCTTGTCGAAGGGAACCATTCAGTTGTCTCCTCCTCTTGCACCGCAAGTAATTTCCGAATTCAAGCGATTTCCGCGGCCGGACCGACGTGCGGCTGGCCGTTCACTTCCCCGTCCACTGCGGCTCGCGCTTCTCCACGAATGCCCGCACCCCGAGGCGGAAATCCTCGCTGCCGTAGCACGCGCGCACGAGGTCGTCGCCGTCCGGCAGGCCGGCATGCAGGATGCGGCCGATCGCCTCCTTGGTCACGCGCATGGTCACGGGCGCGTTTTGCGCCAGCCGTTGGGCGACCTCGGCGACGCGCCGCTCGAGGTCGGGCGGCTCCACGATCTCGCCCACGAATCCGCTCGTGAGCGCTTCTTCGACCGAGAGATTCTCCGCCAGCAGCAGCATCCGCTTGGTGCGCGGGACGCCGAGCGCCGCGACCAGGCGCGCGTAATTCGCAATCGACAGGCAATTGCCGAGCGTGCGCGCGATCGGGATGCCGAAACGCGAGCCAGGCGTGGCGATGCGCAGATCGCATGCTGCCGCGATCGCCAGCCCGCCGCCGATGGCAAATCCCTCGATGACCGCCAGCGTGGGCAGCGGCAGCGACTCGAGACCTCCGATATAGCCCTCCATTTTCGCCTCGTAGGCCATGCCGTCCTCGGCGCTCCGGAAGGCCTGAAACTGCGCGATATCGGTGCCGGCGACGAAGGCCTTGCCGCCGGCGCCACGAAACACCGCGACCCGCAGTCCGTGCTCGCTGCGGATGCGCGCACAAGCCTCGTCGAGCTGTTCGTACATTCGCCAGGTCATGGCGTTGCGCGCCGCCGGCCGGTCGAAGATCACCGTGGCGATCTCGCCGTTGCGGCTGTAGCGCACCTCTCCGTCACTCATGATGCCTCCGGCTTCTCGCTCGCTCCGCTCTCGTCCCGAGGCGGCCGCACGCAGGCGAGTATAGGCAACCGACGCGAGCTTGGCTGCTCTGCGACGCGTCGCGAAAGATGGGAGCGGCCCTGCCCCCATCCGCGCGTCCTCATCATGCGGACGAAAGCGGCGGCGCGCCGAGATCACTTCATCGGTTCGATACGGGCGACCC
Organism: uncultured Alphaproteobacteria bacterium; assembly: GCA_963758945.1. Lineage (GTDB taxonomy): Bacteria > Pseudomonadota > Alphaproteobacteria > Rhizobiales > Xanthobacteraceae > VAZQ01. The sequence continues at coordinate 71,316 of CAVWXY010000015.1, forward strand.
AGGGAATGTTGGCGAGCCGCTGCAGATCGTCGGCAGTGACGTTACGCAGGCGCATGCGGTTGAGCGCTCCATCGCGCCCGGCGAACATGCCGTACTCCCTGATACGTTCGCTATGGAATCGGTCGGGCATGAAGTCGAGTACCACGACTACGTTGCGGGGGCCGGCAGCGTCGCGTAGCGACTGATCGAGCCGGCGCGAGGCGGTCGCCCAGCCGTAAAGCTGCTGGCCCCACAGGACCACCGCGATCAGAGCGATGCCAGCGATGAACTTGCGGCCGTCCGGCCCGAGCCGCAACCGCCGTGGGCTGTCACGGCGGCGCGCAAACGCATCGGCGGCCGTGCTCACGGCTGCTCCTTGGTGGTGTCGATCACCAGGCCCCAGCGCTCGACGGTGCGGCGCTCGATGGGGAGCAACAGCCAGCGATCCATGGCAATGGCGATGAGGCCGATGATGAGGCAGCCGGCGATGATGACGTCGGAGCGATGGTATTCGGCGGCTGCGAAGATCATTTGGCCGAGGCCGTCGGGCGTGCCCACGAGCTCGGCCGCGATCAGCGCGCGCCAGCCGAAGCCGAGCCCGGAGCGAACACCGGTGAGAATGTAAGGGAGCGCCCCGGGAAGGATGACTGTGCGGACGGTTTCGAAACGCCCGCCACCCAGCGCCTGCACGCCTTGCTCGAACACCTCCGGCACGAGCTGGACTCCGAGCACTGTGTTCTGGAACACGATGAAAAAGACCGTGTTCCAGATCAGGAACACGGCGAGCGCGGTGCCGATGCCGAGCCATCCGATCATCAACGGCAGCCACACGATCCCGGAGATCGCGTTGAAGAAGATCACCAGCGGATTGAGGAATTCGGACACGCCGCGATAGAGCCCGGCGATGAACCCGCCGACGATGCCGGTCGAGATGCCGACCACGGCGCCGAGGAACAGGCGCCAGAGGCTTGCCTGAACGTGCGTGATCAGCTCGCCGTCGATCGCTCGCGTCCACACCACCTCGACGACGTCGGTGACCGGCGGAAGCGTCGCCTTGTTGGGATGAAAGATGGCCCAGCCCGCCGTCCATGCGAGCACAACCAGGACGAACGGAGCCGCCGGCAGCAGCCGCCACACGACATCAGCGAGGGCGCGTTGCGCGCCGCCGCGAACCACGATCGCCTGTCCGCTCATTTCCGCAGCATCCCCCAGCGTGCGACTGTAATGTTCTCGATCGGCTGCACGAGCAGGCGATCGATGACGACGTAGAGGCAGCCGATTGTGATCATGCCGACGATGATGCGATCGATCTGTCCGAAGGTGCGCGCTCCGAAGATGAGGTCGCCGAGGCCACCCTTGCGCACCAGCATTTCGGCCGCGATCAGCGCACGCCAGCCGTAGCCCATGCCGAGGCGCAAGCCCACGACGATGCTGGGCAGCGCGCCGGGCAAATACACGTCGGTGACGAGGCGCAACCGGCTCGCTCCGAGCGAGCGCAGCGCGAGCGCGTAGTTCTCCGGGATCGCGCGCACGCCGATCATGGTATTGAAGATGATCGGCACGATCAGGGAATAGACGACGATCACCAGCGCGGTGGTATGGCTGAAGCCGAACCAGATGATGGCGAGCGGGAGCCACGCGATACCGGAAATGCTCTGCAGGAAGCGAAGAAATCCTTCCAGCGAATGCGCGGCATAGCGGTTGGTACCCACCGCGAAGCCGATGGGAACCCCGGCCGCCATCGAAACGAGCGAGGCAATGGCGATCATCGTCAGGCTGGTGCTGGCATATTCCGCCAGCACGCCGTAGGTGGCGAGATGGACGAAGGCGTCCCAGGTCTTGAGCGGCGAAACCAGGACGTTATCGGGAAAGTCGCCGCTCGCCTTGATCGCCCACCAGATGGCGATGAGGACGGCGAAGGGCAGCAGGATTTTCAACCCGCGCAGGCCCTGCCAGGCGATGGCGAGACCCGAATAGGGCCCGGGCAGCCGGGCCGCGGCTGACGGGGCGATCGAGACGCTCATGACGCCATGCTCATGCGCGCGCATCGGCCGGCTCGACCGATCGGGTCGTGTTCGGGGCCGCCGCGCCGCGCTCCTCCCGCACCAGCAGCAGCGTCTGTTCGACGATCGCCTGCATTTCGCGGTCGATCTTGAACGATTCCCAATTGCGGCCGCCGGCGTCGCGCTTCGGTATGGGGATTTCCCGTTTGATCCGCCCCGGCCGGCGGGTCATGACCAGCACGCGATCGCCCAGGAAGACCGCCTCGTCGACGCTGTGGGTGATGAAGAACACCGTTTTCTCCGTCGCCGCGCACAGCCGCGCCAGCTCTTCCTGGAGCGTCAGCCGGGTCATCGCATCGACCGCCGCGAATGGCTCGTCCATCAGGATTACGTCGGGATCGGCGGCCCATGTGCGCGCCACCGCCACGCGCTGGCGCATGCCGCCGGACAGTTCGTGCGGATAGCGATCCTCGAAGCCGGTCAGGCCGGTCAGATCGATCAGGCGCTGCACGCGCCGCTCGCGCTCCGCGCGCGGCATGCCGACGATCTCGAGGCCGTGGCCGATGTTCCGCCGCACCGTGCGCCAGGGCAGGATGGCGAGCTCCTGGAAGACCACGCCGCGGTCACGGCCGGGACCGCGCACCGGCTTGCCATCGCATTGGATCGTGCCTTCGCTCGGGCGGATGAAGCCGGCCATGGCCTTGAGCAGCGTGGTCTTGCCGCAACCGCTCGGCCCCACCAGCGTGACGAATTCTCCGGCACGGAGGGTCAGGTCGACATAGTCCGTCGCCTGCACCGGCCCATCGGCGGTGGCAAAGAAGTGCCGGAAGCCGGAGACGACGATCTTGTCCTGCACGCTCGCTTCAGCCCCCCGCGATCATCGCCGTCCCCGGACGCTTCGACGCTGCAAAAACGATGCGCACCGTCCTGTCGCGGCGCGTCAGCCGAGCTTACCCTTGCACTCGGCCAGCGTCTTCGGCAACGGCGGCAGATCGGAGAAGAATTCCGGATGCTTCTGGACGACACGCTCGAACACGGTGCCATCGTAGAAGTCCGCCGGCTCGAACGGCTTGTCCTTCTTGAGCAGGCCGGACTTGACCATGTCGTTGCCGGTGCGCACGAGCCCTTCCATGGTGCAGACCGAAAGGCGCGGATCCCAGGTGAGATACTTCATCGCCTCGGTCCCGTCGGCGACATCGAGACCATCGAGGAAGCGCGTCGCGATTTCGACCGACTGCTTCTGGTTCTTGCGAACGAAGGCCGTGGCCTCGGCCACGCCGGTCGAGAACCTCTCCACGAGATCCAAGTTCTTCTTGATCCAATCCTCATGCGCGACCACCCCGATTACGTCGGTTACCAAGCTCTCCTCGCCGCGGCTGACCACGACGGCGTTCGGTCCGAGCATGCGCATGGCCTGGGCGGTGTAGGGCTCCCAGGGCACGACCGCGTCCACCAGCCCCTGCGAGATGGTGATCGGCATGTTCTCGACCGGCACGCTCACCAACTGCGATTTCGTGATATCGAGATTGTGCTTGCGGAACCACTCGCGCAGATAGACGTCGTTGGTGCTGCCGGTCAGATAGGCAATCTTCTTGCCTTCCATCGATTTCGGATTGTCGGCGTCGATGCCGCGGTCCTTGCGGCCGATGATGGCGCGCCCGCCGGCCTTGGCGATGTAGTCGGCGGCGTTGTAGTACGGCATGACGCCCTTGAGCATGTTGCCGCTGGCGCGCGCCGAGGCGATGGTGGTGGAGAGGGCGGCGTGACCGAACTGGGCGTCGCCGGCCTGCACCGCCTGCGTGACGGCGCGACCGCTGCCGGTCAGCTTGACCGCGACGTCGAGCCCCTGTTTGGCCCAATAGCCGTTCTCCGACGCCACATAGGCCGGCGTGCTGAACAGGTTGTTGACCACGATGAAGGTGACTTTCTGCGCCTGGGCCGGGCCTGCGAATTGGACGGCGGCGAGGACCGCGCCGATCCAAAGCAGCAACCGCGTGGAAATCATGAACCATCCTCCCTGTTATTGATTTCGCACCCGCTCGTTGCAGTCCGGCAGCGGACCATGACGGCCGGGCGGCTCTACCTCACGACGACTGCGCCAGCCCGGTCATCAAATGCCGCCGCCGCGTCCCGGTCAAGCAAGGCGCAAGGCGACATCTTGACGGCAAGCATGTCTGCGGTCACGCCCGCCCGCGTCGCCTGATCTCCCTGATCACGGCGCTGTTGTCCAGATCGCCCTCCCCCTGCCGCACGCAGGCCTCCAGCACGTCGGCATGGATCTCGAGCAGCGGCAGCCGTTGCCTCGCCCGTTCGGCCTGTTCCAGCATGAGGTGGACGTCCTTGAGGTGCTGCGTCACTCGGCCTTCGGCAGCAAATTCGCCGCGCACCATCTTTGCGCCCTTGATGTCCATGACCTGGGAATGGGCAGCCGATGCGCGCGCAACCCGAAGGAAGGCCGCGAGATCGAGGCCGAGCCGTTCGGCGAAAACCAGCCCTTCTGCCATGGCCAATCGGTTGAGGCCAAGAATGAGATTGACGGCAAGCTTGGTACGCCCGCCGTCGCCGACCTTGCCGATATGGAAATAGGTCGGAAACATTGCGCGCAGGACCGGCTCGACTGCGGATGCGGCCTTCGGATCGCCGCCGATCAGTCCGACGCCCTCGCCGCGCATGACCTGGCCGCTCGCACCCGAGACGGGGGTTTCCAAGAACTGCAGCCCACGCGGCGCAACGCGTCCGCCCAATGCGGCAACGCGGTCGGGATCGCACGTGCTCGCACACAGCACGACCTTGGCCGAGCCATCGCCCAGCGCCGGCAACAATTCGCCTTCGACCACCTCCTCCACCTGATCGGTGCTGAACACGGCAAGCACGATGGGATCGCAGCGTCCGGCTAGATCGGCGATGGAGGCCGCAACGCTGCCGCCGAGTTCCGCGAGCTTGGTGTTCTTGGCGGGATCGACATCGAAGCCCATGACCTCGAAGCCAGCGGCGCACAGCCGATGCGCGAGCGCTTGGCCCAACAGGCCGACGCCGATGAGGCCGACCGGAGCGCGGTTCGTCATACAGCAAGCGGCGCGATGCCGAGATCGCGCGCCGCCGCGGCGAGACTCTCGAGCAACGCCTTCGGCATGGGAATGCCGTTCTGCGCACGCTCCTGCCGCTTGCGATGGCTCTGCTCCCCGGGAAGCCAGATGCGCTCTACCCCGGGCAGCCTTTCGGCTTCCCGCATGGTCCGGATCGCCGCATCGACATGACGCTTGAACGCCGCCGCCGGCGCGAAAGCCTCGACCGATACTGCCACGATGGCGTGGCCGGTATTGGTCGCCCTGCCCTGCTGCCTGACGAAATCGACCACCTCGCGCCCGAACGCCGCGCCGTTGAGGGTGCCGGCCAGAAGCCCGATGATGAGGCTCAAACCATATCCCTTATAGTCGCCGATCGGGAGCAGCAGGCCCTCCTCGGCCCGCCTGGGGTCGGTGAGCGGCTTGCCGTCGCGGCCGATCATCCAGCCCACCGGCATGTCCTCGCCGCGCTGCATCTTGAGGCGCACCTTGCCGAAGGCCGCGACCGTCGGCGCCATATCGAGCACGATCGGCGGCTCCTCCGCCGCGGGGATGGCGATGGCGATCGGATTGGTGCCCAGCAGGTTCTCGGTCGAACCCCAGGGCGGCAGATGGTTGTTGCTGCCGACCGCGAGATAAAGCCCGATCATGTCATGGGCGAGCGGCATCATGGCGTAGAGCGCAGCCGGACCGGCGTGGTTGCTCATGCGCGCGCCGACCCAGCCGACGCCCGTGCTTTTGGCCTTCTCGATCGCGGTCATGGCGGCGAAGCGCATGACCAGGTGGCCCATGCCGTTGTCGCCGTCGACGAGCGCGGTCGCCGGCCGTTCCCGCACGTTACGGATATCCGGGCGCGGATTGACGCCGCCGGCTTTCAAGCGCCGCACATAGAGTGGCAGGCGGATCACGCCGTGGGTGTCGCTGCCGCGCAGGTCGGCCTCGACCATCAGATCGGCGAGGATGTCCGCATCACGCGACGGAACGCCGGCGGCTTCGAACGCCCGCTTGATGAAGGCGGCCAGGGTCGCCGCCTCGATGCGCGTTGCATCGCTTGCCCCTGCCGTCTTCGATTGAGCCGCGACATCTCCTGACATTTCAACTCCGATCGGTTTTGTCTCGCGTTATCTCATCCCGATCTGGGCGCAATTACAACCTGCTCGAACGTGTAGCGCCGGCCACGAGATCGGCGCTGATGTCGTCGAGCCGCGCCACCCCGCACAGCGCCATGGCGCGCGCGAGCTCGGCGCGCAGGTGATCGAGCACCGCGCGCACGCCCTCGGCGCCGTCGAGCGCAAGCCCCCAGATCACCGGCCGCGCCAGGAGCACGGCGCGCGCGCCGAGCGCGAGCGCCTTGACGATATCGGTGCCGCGGCGGATGCCGCCGTCGACATAGAGCTCCGCGCTCCCGGCGATGGCGTCCGCGATCTCAGGCAGCGCGTCGGCGGTGGCGATGGCAGCGTCGAGATGGCGGCCGCCGTGGTTCGACACGATGATCGCCTTGGCGCCGGCCTCGACGCAACGCACGGCATCGTCGCCGCGCAACACGCCTTTGACCACGACGTCGAGCCGCGACCGCCGCACCAGCCATTCCAGATCATGCAAGGTCGCGGGAAACGTCACCGTGCCGGTGTGCCCGGGTCTGTAGGAGTGCTGGGCGATCGGTTGGCCGGGCAGATTGGCGTTGCGAATATCGGGCGACGGTTCGAGCGGTGCGCGCGCCGCGCGCGGGCTCGACCCGTAAACCGGCTGATCGACGGTCAGCACGAGAGCGCGAAATCCACCCGCCGCCGCGCGATCGACCAGATTCTCGGTGAGCGCGCGGTCCGGCGGCAGATAGAGCTGGAACCAGCGCGGCGCCGCAGGCTCGGTCGCCACCTCCTCGAGGCTGACGGTGGAGGTGGTGGGCAGAATGAAGACGGCGCCCGCCGCCGCCGCGCCGCGCGCGGTGGCGCGCTCGCCCTCGGGATGGAAAAGCTTGTGCCGCCCGAACGGGGCCACCATGACCGGGCTTGCGAGCCGCGCGCCGAGAACGCTCACGCCGGTGTCGATCTTGGCGATGTCATTGAGTACGTGCGGACGCAAGCGCAGCCGCCGCCAAGCGGCGACGTTGGCAGCGAGCGTGATCTCGTCATCGGCCCCGGCCGCCGCGAAGGCATAGGCGCCAGGCGCCAGCCTGGCGCCGGCTTCGTCCTCGAGCGCGTCGAAATCGGCGCTGTCCAAGTTCCCCTCACCTGCTTCGGCGCCGCCTCGGCCGCCACCGAGGCCTGCTCCCGATATTGTCCTTTGCCGACGGGCATGTCCTTATAGCGGGCGCCGCCCACTGCCGCATGGAATCCGATCACTACATGGCCCGCCACCGCGTCACGGTCGATACCGGAGGGACCTTTTCCGATTTCGTCTACCTCAACGAAGCGACCGGCGAGCTATCGATCGCCAAGGTTCCGTCGACCCCCGACGATCCCTCGCGCGCCATCCTTGCCGGTATCGAGGCGCTGCTCGCCAGCGGGGTGGAGGCCGCCGATATCGGCTATTTCTGCCACGGCACCACGGTCGGGACCAACGCGCTGCTCGAGGGCAAGGGGGCCACCACCGGCCTGCTGGTGACGGAGGGATTTCGCGGCATCTATCCCGTGGGCGAGCAGGCGCGTCCCTACGGCACGGCGATCTTCGACGTCATGTACGACAAGCCTGTCACGCTGGTGCCGCAGCGCCTCACCGGCGAGGTGAAGGAGCGCGTCGATTTCCGCGGCAACGTGCTGCGGGAGCTCGATGAGGCGGCGCTGCGGAACACCGTGCGCGAGCTCAAGGCGCAAAACATCGAGGCGCTCGCGGTCTGCCTTCTGTTCGCGTTCCTGCACCCGGAGCACGAAGCGCGCGTGCGCGCGATCGTCCGCGAGGAAATGCCGGATTGCAGTGTCTCGCTTTCGTCCGAGGTACTGCCGCAGATCCGCGAGTACTATCGGCTGAGCACGACGGTCATCAACGCCTATCTGCAGCCCGTTTTGGCGCGTTATATCACGCAACTCGACCGCCGCCTCGCGGCCGCCGGCGTGGCGACGCGGCAGAAATACGTCATGCAGTCGAACGGCGGCATGGCCACGTTTGCCGCTGCCGCGCGGCGGGCCGTTACCACGGTTTTGTCGGGGCCGGCCGGCGGGGTGACGGCGGGGACGCTGGCCAGCCGCATGGGCAATTTCCGCAACGTCATCACCTTCGACATGGGTGGGACGTCCTGCGACGTCGCCCTGATCAAGGACGGCGAGCCCCTGTTGTCGAGCCGCGGCAAGATCGAGGGACGCGATCTCGCCGTGCCTATGCTGGACATCAACACCGTGAGCGCCGGCGGCGGCACGATCGCGGGGGTCGACCGCTTCGGCGTGCTGCAGGTCGGGCCGCGCAGCGCGGGCGCGGTGCCGGGGCCGGCGTGCTACGGGCGCGGCGGCGAAACCCCTACCATCACCGACTGCAACCTGGTGCTGGGCTATCTCGGCGAGGACAATTTCTTGGGTGGGCGGATGCGGCTCGACGCGGCCAAGGCGCACGCGGCGATCGAGGACAAGGTAGCGCGTACGCTCAACCTTTCGGTGGCGGCGGCGGCGGAAGGCATCGTGCGCGTCATCGATGTCAAGATGGAAGAGGCGATCAAGGCGATTTCGACCATGCGCGGGCATGACCTGCGCGACTTCATGCTGCTCGCTTTCGGCGGAGCCGGTCCCGCGCACGCCGGCCGCATCGCGCGCGACCTCGGCATGGCCGGAGTGATCGTGCCGCTTTATCCCGGCGTGTTTTCCGCCATCGGCCTGTTGATGTCCGACGTCAAGCACGACTACATCCGCTCGCAGCTCGCCCCTTTGAGCGACATCGCGCCCGAGGCCGTCAACCGCATGTTCGAGCACCTCGTGGCGCAGGCGCTCGAGGAGCTGCGCGGCGACGGCTTCGCGCGCGATCGCCTCCGCGTCGAACGTGCGCTCGATATGCGCTATGCCGGCCAGGGCTACGAGATCGCCGTGCCCTGCCCCGCCGGCCTGCTCGAGGCTGGCGACCTGAAGCGATTGCGCGGAACCTTCGACCAACAGCACGGGAGCATGTTCGGCCACATGGCTCCGGAGGAGCCGGTCGAGATCGTCTCCTATCGCGTGCGCGGCGTCGGCCTGGTGCCACCGGTCGCGATGCCGAAATTCGAGCCTGCCGGCACCACGCTCGCCGACGCGCGGCGGGGAACGCGGCGCGTGCGGTTCGACGGCAAGGAGCACGACTGCCCGGTCTATCGGCGCGAGCGGCTCGACGTCGGCTCGAAGCTGGCGGGCCCGGCGATCCTCGACCAGCTCGACTGCACGACCGTGCTCTGTCCCGGACAGATCGCGCGCGTGGACGAATGGAAGAATTTGATCGTGAGATGAAGATTTGCGGAACAGCACCATGCCCGTCGACGCAATCGAGCTCGAAGTGGTGAAGGCCAGTCTCTCCGGCATCGTGCAGGAGATGCAGAACTCGCTGTTTCGTACCGGCTTCTCCACCATCGTGCGGGAGTTGCAGGATGCATCCTGCGCGCTTATGAATGCGAGTGGCGAGGTGGTGGCGCAGCACGTGGTGCTGCCGCTGCACATCGGCGCGTTTCCGGCCTCAACCGCTGCCGTCATCGATGCGTTCCGCGACGACATCGCGGAAGGAGACGGCTTCATCATCAACCACCCCTATCAAGGCGGCAGCCCGCACGCGCCGGATATCGCGGTGATCACGCCGGTCTTCGTCGCCGGCGCCCTGTTCGGCTTTTGCGGCTCGATCGCGCACAAGAGCGACATCGGGGGGCCGGTGCCAGGCAGCTGTTCCGGCCAAGCGCGGGAGATTTTCAACGAAGGCCTGCATCTTCCGGCCGTGCGCTACCAGCGCGGCTACCGCGCCAACGCCGATATCGAGCGGCTCATCGCCGCCAATAGCCGCACGCCGGAGCTCGTGCTCGGCGACATCCGCGGCCAGCTCGGTGCCGATCGGCTGGGCGAGAAGCGGCTCACGGAGCTGGTCGGCAAATTCGGCCGGGAGAAGACTCTGGCCATTTTCCATCGCCTGTTGGAGACGTCGGAGGCGAAGGTGCGCGCCGCGGTGGCCGAGTGGGCGGATGGCCGCTTCGAGGCCGAGCGGTTCGTCGACGACGATGGCATCGATCTGGAACGGCCCGTGCGCATCCACGTCGTGGTCGAGAAAGCCGGCGACAGGCTGCATTTCGATTTCAGCGGTTCGGCCGACCAGACCAAGGGGCCCGCCAATATTCGCCCGCCCCTGGTGCAGGCGGCCTGCGCCTACGCGCTGATTTCCCTGATCGATCCGAGCATGTACGTGTCGAGCGGCCTCACCCGCGCCTTCAGCATGACGGCGCGCGACGGTAGCGTGCTCAATCCGCGCTTTCCCGCTCCGGTCAACACCTACAATCCCACCGTTCATGCGCTGGTGGACGCCATCTTCGAGGCTATGAGCCGGGTCGTGCCGGACAAGGTGCGCGCCGACGGCAGCGGCAGCCGCTCCATCATTCTCGGCGGCCGCAGCACCTATACCGGCAAGGGATACGTGCAATACGAGATCATCGCCGGCGGCGCCGGCGCGCGGGCGGGGAAAGACGGAGCCTCGGGCATCACCGTCAATCAGAGCAACGCCAGGATCGCGCCGATCGAGATCATCGAGAGCGAGTTCCCCACCCGCCTCACCCGCTTCGAGCTGATCGCGGATTCCGGCGGGGCGGGCGAGTTCCGCGGCGGCCTCGGCATCCGTCGCGAATATCTCAATCTCGCTGACGCGCGCTTCTCGATCCGCTCCATGAAGCATGTCATTCCGCCCAACGGCTGCGCCGGCGGTGCGACCGGCCGTCCCGGCGCGATCTGGATCAACCCGGATACCGGCGCGGGGAAGCGCCTCCCCACCCGCTATGCGGATTATCCGTTGCGGGCGGGCGATGTGTTCCGCCTCGATACCCCGGGCGGCGGCGGCTATGGCGATCCGCTCGCCCGCGACCCCGAGCACGTGCTCGCCGACGTGCGCGAGGGCGCCGTCTCGCGCGAGGCGGCGGAGCGCGACTATGGCGTCGTGCTCGAGCGCAATGGCCGGTCATGGGTGCTCGATCATGCGGCGACGCAAGCGCGGCGGGCCGAGCTGCGAACGAAGCGCACTTCGGGTTCGGGGCGCTAGGCCCGCTTCGCCTTCTGCCGTTTGAAGGCGCCGAAGCCGGGGCGATAGCTCTTGTCGTCGAGAAATTGCTTCATGCCTTGGCTGCGGCTGTCCTCCTTGTCGACGAACCGCAGGGCGTCGCTCTTGGCGCCGAGGTAGTCCGAGGCCTGCGGCTCGTTCATGAAGCGCACCGCGCGCAGCGCTTCCTTGGTGTAGCGCAGCACCGCCGGGCTCTTCTCCATCAGCTTCTTCGCGAGCTTGATGGTTTCGTCCTTCAACTTTGCCTTGGGGTAGGAGAAGTTCACGAAACCGATCTCCTTCGCCTTCTTGCCGTCGAAGGTGTCGCCGGTGAGCGCGTAATACATGCCGTCGCGGAAATTCAGGGTCTGCGCGACGTTCCACGACACGATGCCGCCGGGCAGGATGCCCCAGTTCACCTCCGAGAGGCCGAACACCGCCTCGTCGGCGGCGACCGCGAGATCGCAGGCGCAGACCTGCGTGAACCCGCCGCCGAAGCAGTAGCCGTTGATCATGGCGATGGTCGGCTTCGGAAAGGTCGACAGCTTCTGCCACCGCCACTGGTTGGAGGCGCGGCTGGCTTTGCGGCGCAGCACCGGATCGGCGTCGCCGGCTCGGAAGTAGAGCTTGATATCCTGGCCGGCGCAGAACGCCTCGCCTGCTCCCGTGAGCACCACGATCTCAGTTTCCGGATCGACCGCCAGTTCGTCGAGCGCCTCATCCATATCGAGATGAAGTTGCGGACTCATGGCGTTGCGCTTGTCCGGGCGGTTCATGATCAGCCAGGTGATGCCGTCCTGCTTCTCGATCAGAACCGTCTCGTACTTCTTCGTTGTCACGGTTTTTCTCCTCGTTTGCGCGAACCGAGCCGTTGTCGGCGCGGCATTCAGATTGTTGATAGAGGCTCCCGCCGCGGCAAAGCGGCGCCCTACTCCGCCACGACCCGCGGCAGCTCGAAGCCACGATAGTCGCCGTCGGTCAGCGCCTTGATCGCGGGCATGACCTCCGACGCGAACAGCCGGATGTTCTTTTCCGTGAGCTGCGAGGGCAGGGTGCCGAACTGCAGCATGCAGATGAATTCCTGGAAGCCCATGAGATGGTGACGCTCGGAGATGCGGCGGCGCACCGTGTCAGGACTGCCGCATATCATGATCCCGCGCTCGATCAACTGCTCGATCCTCACGCCGCCGCGGTGGCCGCGCTTGTGCGCGAGCGCACGCTTGAGCAACTCCGGCGACATGTAGCCGGGCGGGAAGAACATCAGCTCGGACTGCTTGGGCAGGAAGATGTTGAACAGCGCCTCGATGTGCTCGCGCGCCTCGTTCAGCGCCTGCTCGTCGCTCTCCGCGACATAGACCGGCGCGCACCAGCCGATGCGGTCGGAGGACGCCTCGTAACCGTACCGTCGCCGCGCCAACTCGCGATAGAGGTCGAGATAGCGCGCCACCAATTCGGCCGGGCTGTAGTTCTGCAGGTAGACGTATTTGCGGTCGGGGTGGGCGGCCCATTCGATCGTCTCGATGCTTCCCATCGAAGGACACCAGATCGGCGGGTGCGGCTGCTGGAACGGCCGCGGCCACACGTTCACGTATTCGCAATGATAGTGCTTGCCCTCGAAGGCGAACGGGCCGGGCTCGGTCCACGCCCGCACCACGAGATCATGCGCCTCCTGGTGGCGCTCGAGCGAGTGAACCGGGTTGGTACCGAACGAGAAATATTCCGCGCCGACGCCGCGCACGAAGCCGCTGATCAGCCGCCCGCCGGTGATGACGTCGAGCATCGCATGCTCCTCGGCGAGCGTCAGCGGATGCTCGCGCAGGCAGAATGCATTTCCCAGGATGGCGATGCGACAGTCGCGCGTGCGTCGCGCCAGCGCGGACGCCATCACCACGGGCGAGGGCATGAGCCCATAGGCGTTCTGGTGGTGCTCGTTCACGCACACGCCGTCGAAGCCGAGCTCGGCGCAGAGCTCGAGCTCGTCGAGATAGCGGTTGTAGAGCGCGTGCCCCTTGTTCGGATCGTAGTGACTGTTGGGAAGGACGATCCAGACGGTGCGGTACCTGTCCTTCACGCCGAGATCGAGATCGGCGTATGGCATCAGGTGAAAGCTCATGACTTTCATGGCGCACTGAAGTCAGTTGCGCAGGAACGTCTGCATCGCCTCCGCGACTGCGGGCGCGCGTTCGACGTGCGGCAGATGACCGGCAATTGGAATCAGGGTGAGCGTCGAGCCCGGAATCAGGCGGTGGAGCGCTTCGGCATAAGGCCGGGGGATGATGCGATCGCCTTCGCCCCAGATGATATGGGTGGGGAGGTTCACGCGATGCAGCCAGCGCTCCAGGCGCGGATTGAAGAAGCGCGGCTGCCATCCGTAGCGGGCACTGGCGATGCGGTTGAGGATGGCGACATCCTGGTATTTGTCGGCGCCGGCGCGCTCGGCCGCTTCCTCGCCGAGCTTGGGATCGGCATAGGCGAGGCGCGCCTGCTCCTCCGGGTCGATCATGAAAATGTCGGCCTTGGGAACGCCCTTGACGTGGATGCCGGCCGCCGAGATCAAGGTCAGGCTGCGCAAGCGCTGGGTCGAGCGCACCGCCATTTCGAGCGCGATCCACCCGCCGAGCGACTGCCCGACGACGTGGATGCCGGAAAGCCCCAGCGCCTCGATGGCGTCGAGATAGAGATAGGCGACGTCGGAGACGTCGTCGATCCAATCCGGCACCTCGGACGCGCCGAAACCGGGATGGTCGGGCACGATCACGTCGAACCGCTCCGCCAGGGTGTCGAGGAGGAGCGGCCATTCCGCGAGCCCGTCGGTGCCGTGCAGATAAAGCAGCGGCACGCCCTTGCCGCCGCGTGCAAGACTGAGCTTGCAGCCGTTGAGCTCGATCGTGTCCTTGACGAATGCCATCGCCTACCCTGCGTCCCGGTTCGCCGTCGCGAAAGGGTAGGAGAGGTCGGCAGCCGGCTCAAACACTTTCTGGCCGGCGCCGTGCCTCGCCCTTTCGCCGTTCGGCGCGGCGGATCAGTTCGTTCGACGGCAGCGTGGGGTCGCGCAGCTTGTGCGCCTGTTCGGCGCCGGTCACCGGCAGTTGCGCGGGTTCGATGAGGCCCACTTGCGCGAGGAGCGAGGCCTGGTCCCAGTAGATGTGCTCGTAGGCGACCTTGCCGTCCACGATTCCCATCACCACGACGTGCGGCAGGACGACCTTGCGGCCGGTCGGCGCCACGCCCGGCAGCATCGCCGGCATCTCGACGTCGTGGGTGAAGCTGGCGACGAGCTCGTCGATCACGCGTCCCTGTCCGATCGTGCGGGAAACGCGGGTTATCTGCGTGTCGGCCGGCCAGCGGCCGAGGAACCAGGTTGCGTAGAAGGCCCGCACCTCTTCGCGGCCGTAGCCGCCGGTCATGACCGGAACGTGCGTGACGTAAGGGGCGTCGGTCATCGTGGCCATTGTGGCATCGAGGCTGCGCTCCACGAACTCGGCGCGTACGTGGGCGTCGAATACCGCACCCGGTTCTTCATCGCTCATCGAACCCTCCGAAACCTTTCCCATTCAGGCGTATCTCGCGATCCCGCGCGAGCCTCAGGATCGGACGAACAGCGCGATGCGTTGCGCATCGACACCGACCCACACCGGCGTGCCGCGCGCGAGCTCGGCCTGCGCGCGGGCGAGCACCCGCAGCGCTGCGCCGCCGCCGACGGCGACCTCGTATTCCACACTGCCGCCTTGAAACGCGCAAGCGCTGACCCGACCCGGGAGGACGTTGCGATCATCCGTCGGCGGCAACGCGCTGATGGTGAGATTCTCCGGCCGCAACACCACGTCGACCCGGGCGCCGGGCTGATGCCGGCTGACGACCGTGAGATGGTGCCCGCCGCCGTCGAGCGCGATGCGCACACAACCCTCGCCCTCGTGCCCCTCGATACGACCCGCGAGCACGTTGGCGGCACCGAGGAAACGCGCGACGAACAGGCTGGCCGGGCGACCGTAGACATCGGCCGGTGCTCCCTCCTGCACGATGCGGCCCTCCTCCATCACGGCCACCTGGTCGGAGAGCGCGAGCGCCTCGACCTGGTCGTGCGTGACGAACAAGGCCGTGATACCGATTTGCCGGATCAGCGTCGCAAGCTCGCGGCGCATGCTGTCGCGCAGCCGTGCGTCGAGATTGGATAGCGGCTCGTCGAGCAGGAGGAGACTCGGCCGCCGCGCGATCGCCCGCGCCAGCGCCACCCGCTGCTGTTGTCCGCCGGAGAGCCGGGTCGCCGGCCGGCGCGCCATGGCCTGCATGCCGACGAGCGCGAGCACGTCCATGACCCGTTTCTCGATCTCCGCCCCCCCGAGGCGGGGGCGCGCCACTTCGAGTGGGTAGGCGACATTGCCGAAGACGTCGAGGTGGGGCCAGATCGCATAGGACTGAAATACCATCCCGATCGAGCGCTCGTGCACCGGCACGAACACGTCCCGGTCCGACACCACGCGTCCGCCGATCGCGATCGAACCCTGCTCGGCCTGCTCGAGCCCGGCGACGCAGCGCAGGATCGTGGTCTTGCCGCAACCGCTCGGACCGAGCAGCGCGTAACACTGCGCCGGCGCCACGGAAAAGCTCACGCCATCGACGGCTTTGACCGCGCCGTCATGGGTGACGAAGGACTTCGTGAGGTCCGACACGGTCAACATGCTCAGTCCGCGAGCGAGCGGCGCGCCAGCGCGCGGCGCACAACGAAAATGACCGGCAGCGCGACCGCGATGACGATCGATGCAAGCGCGGCGGACGGCGCCGGCTGGCCGGATTGGAACAGCTGCCACAGCAGTACGGACAGCACCACGTTGTCCGGGCTGTAGAGCACAAGCGGAATGGTGAACTCGCGCACGCCCACGATGAAGAGCAGAACGAAGCCAGCGGAGAGCGTGGGCAGCATCAACGGAACGAGGATACGCCTCTGCGTCGCGATCCAGCGCGCACCCGATGCAGCCGAGGCCTCTTCCAGCTCCGGGTGAATTTGCAGGAAGCCGGCGCGCGCGAGCCGCGTGGTGGTGGCGAAGCGGTAGGAATAAGCGATGATGAGGATCCCTACCGTGCCGTAGAGGCCGATTGGCAGCGACAGATAAAACAGCATCACTCCGAGGCCAGCAATGACGGCAGGAATTCCGACCGACAGCACCGAGACGAAATCAAGCACGTGTCGGAACCTGATCCGGGAACGCGAGATGATCCATCCGAGCAGCATGCCGATGGCAGTCACGATCAGCGCCGATGCGAACGCCACCAAAAACGTATTGCGCAAGCCCAGCCAGAACACTTGGCTGGCGAGAAGCCGGCGATAGGCCTCGAGACTGAAATCGGCCGCCGTCGCGGCGAGCGGCAGCGTATAGCCGAAAAAACTCGTCCACAGCAGGACGGCGGCGGGCAGGACCGCGGCGAGGCCGACGTAGACGCTGAGCAGGACGAGCGCAGGAAATCGCCAGACGCCGAGCGGCAGGCGCCGCTGCCGATAGCCTTTGCCGGTCATCGTGACGAAGCTGTCCGCGCGCTTTATCAAGCGGTTATACAGAAGAAGCAGCAGCACGCCGAGTAGCAGGAACGGCAGTGACAGCGCCGCCGCGCCGCCGTAGTTGGGCAGGCTCGACAACGGGTTGAGCTCGAAATAGATGCGGTAGCTGAACACGTTGATCTTCGCCGGCAGACCGATGATCAGCGGCAGCTCGAACTGCTCGGCAGTGATCAACGTGATCAACACCAGCGGCGCTAGCAGTCCCGGCAGCAGCACCGGCAGCGTGACCCGGCGGAACGTGGTGAGTGGGGATGCGCCCGATGTTCCGCTCGCTTCTTCCAGCGCCGGGTCCATGGCGCGCAGCGTGGCACCGAGCAGCAGGAACACGAACGGCGTCGAGGCCAGGGCCTGACACAAGATCAGCCCGCCCATGCTGAAGATATCGATCGGTCCCGAGCCTTCGAATCCGAGCGCCGCCCGCACCATCAGATTGAGCCAACCCGCGTTCGGCCCCATCAGAAAGATCCAGGCGATGGCCAGAACCGGGGTGGGCACCAGCAATGGAAAGAGAATGAGCGAGAACCAGATTTCACGTCCGGGCAAATCGGTACGTTCGACCAGCCAGGCGAGGCCCAATCCGATGGCAAACACGACCACGACCGTGCCGACGATGAAAATGAAGGTATCTGGCAGGATGCGCGTGGTTATGACCGGATCGGTGAGCAGCGCGCGGATATGTTCGATCGTCCAGCGCGCTCCGGGCTCGAACGGAAGATAGTCGGCGGGGCCGCGGAAAGCGGCGAACAGCAGCATCAGCAGCGGTACCGCGATCAGATAGATGGCGCCGGCCACACCGACGGCGAGCACCAGCTTGGCGGCCACGTCGAGATTGTCGGCTCGATGCATAAGGTCGGATCACGCGAAAGGAGCCAGTGCAAGAATGCGGCTCAGCGCGATTGTCCGGTCAGGATGGCGGCCGCCCGGCCGAACAGCGCCTCGCGGGCGCTCATGTTGTCGGGGCGATCCCAGACCACCTGCAGCTTGCCGGAATGCAGCTCTCGCGCCAGCGCGTCGTCGGAGGTCGGACCGTAATCCGCCTGCGAGGTCGCCTGCAGGCGTGCGGCTTTTCCGTCGGCAGTCGCGAGAAAACCGGCGAGCAGCCGGGCGGCGTTCGGATGCGGCGCATTCTTCATGATGGTCGCGCCGAATTGCCCGACCACAACCGGCTGCGGCACCACCTGGCTCAGCGGCAGGCCCTCGGCGGCCACGGCGCGAATGAGGGAATCGATCTCCCCGAACGCATAAAGACGCTCGCCCGATTGCAACAGGGATTCGCGCGGCGCCCGTGTGAGCAGAAGATTCATTCTGGCCACGATGTCGCGGGCAAATTGCAGCGCCTTGTCTTCTCCCCAGGCCAGACCCAAGCCCCCGATCAGCCGCGGCAGCAGGAACGCGCTGGACACGCCTTTGCCCTTGTAGCGCTCGTCGAGAATATCCTCCCAATTCTTGGGCGCGTCGGCCTCTTTCACCAGCTTGTTGTTGTAGGCCACGGTGTAGACGACGTTGCTGGTGTAGGCCATCTTGCCGTCGAATGCGACGTTGCGCTTGTCGATGCCGAACGGTGCCCAATCGACGACCGTCAGCAAATCTCGCTGCACCACCGGCAGCGTTCCCGTCAGCGAGTTCTGATAGACGTCGACCTGGTGCCGGCCCGCGCGCGCCTCCGCGATCGCCTTCACTGCTATATCGTTGTCGCCCAGGAACTGCACTTCGATGCCGGGAAAGACCTTGCCGAAGGCCGCCGGGATCCACTCAACCTCGCGCCGCTGCGTACCCCAGATGATGACCTGCCCTTCCCGCTTGGCGGCCGCGTAAAGCTCATCGACTTTGCCCTGGTCGAGGGATTGTGCGCCGGTCGCACCGGACACGAACGCGGTCGCAAATGCTGCCGCCCCGGCGACGATTGCCGACGCAAGGCCAAGCCAGCGTGCCATGGTCATCCCTCCCGTTGATCGAGCGCAACGGTTGTCCCGTCGTCGGTCATGTCATGTCTTCAGCAGCTCGGCCGCCTTGGCGTCGCCGCGGTCCAGAATGTAGTTGCCGGCTTCGAACACGACCGGCGGCGCCGCGGGATCGAAGCTCACGCCGACGGGATCGCCGCCAGCCGCGACCGCATCCAGCTGCCGATGCAGCAGGCGGCGCAGCATCACGACCCCTCGGTCGCTGGTCGCGAGGTGCTCGTCGGAATGCAAGGTGATCGCTCCCTGGCCGACCTGCGCCTCCCAGTCGCCGGGGAATTGCTGATGCTCCTGTGGCGTCAGTTCGGTCCAGAGCTTGCCGTTCATGCGCGAACGCTTGGCTCCGAGCTCGCCCTTGGTCCTGACCTTGCCCGCCACGTAGATGCGGAAATGAGTGTCGTCGATCGGCAACGTCCAGCCCAGGGATTCGACGCCCGCATAGCGTTCGACCCGCGGATTGGGAACCACCCGCAGCGTCGGCAGCGCCGCCTCCGTCACCCGGTAGTGGACGCGGCCGTCGTCGAGCACGCGGGCGGAGATCGTCTTCACCCCGACCGGCGAATACTCCCATTTCACCTTCGGCATGATCCCCATCTGCGCCACGAATTGCACGCCGCTGAACGCGCCATGCAAAATAGGGACGTGGAACGCGTCCGGTACGTTTTCGTAGTGCTGCAGCCAGTTGCAAGGCACGATGGTGCCGCCGCCCGAACCGATGCTGCTGTCGTCGGCTTCGATCATCTCGCCCGGCTCGAGCGTTTCCAGGCAGTCATAGCGCGGCAGCACCGGTTTCCGCTCCGGCGGCCCCATATAGGCGAAGATCAGTCCGTAGCGCTCCTCGACCGGATACCAGGGCTGGCGCACGCGGTCGCGTTTGAGCCCGCCTTCGGGCTCGCACGGCTGCTCGAGGCAGTGGCCTTGCATGTCGAACAGCCAGCCGTGATAGCAGCAGCGGATGCCGCGCTCCTCCACGCGGCCGTAATAGAGCGTGGTGCCGCGATGGCAGCAGCGCGCCTCGAGCAGTCCCGCGCGGCCGCGCCCGTCGCGGAACAATATGAGGTCTTCGCTGAGCACGCGCACGGGTTTGGGCGTCGCGCCGGCATCGCCGACAAGCCCGATCGGATGCCAGTACCGTCGCAGCAATTCGCCCATCGGCTTGCCGCGGCCCACCTCGGTCAAGGCGGCGTTGTAGGTCGAAGGCTTGCGCGTATAGCCGGTGCCGGCGTCGATCGCCTCGCTCGTCATTGCACGTCTTCCCGGGTCACGGTTCTTTACAATTAGCATGAACTTAAATTTGACAAAGTCAACTTAAGCTGCTTGGAGATCCGCGAGGGCGGGCCCGCCATGGGAAAAGTTCAAGCCAACCGCCGCGGCAACGGCAAGCGGGCGAGCGATCGACCGGGCAGGCCCGGCGCCGATGTTGCTGCAAAGCCGAGCGACCTCGTCTCCTCGAAGGTGATCAGACTCGCCAATATCCTGCGCCGCAGCTCGACCCTGGTCTATGGCCGCCGCTTCGGCCTGTCGCAGGTCGAATGGCGCATCGTCGCGCTGGTGGGAGAACACGCTCCCCTCTCGCTCAACGCGCTGGCCGAGTTCATGGGCCTCGATCGGGGCCAGACCTCGCGCGGCGTGAGCGCGCTGGTTGCGCGGCGCGTCGTGCTGCGCGAATACCGGCGCGACGGGCGCGGGCTGCGCATCACGCTCACAAGGCGCGGCGTGCAGATCTACGGCGGGCTGATGACCTCGGCGCTCGAACGCAACGGCACGCTGCTCCGCGGCATGAGCAAGTCTGCGACGCGCGGGTTTATCGACATCCTGGACCGGTTGACTGGGCTCGCCAGGGCGATCCTCGAACGGGAACAAAACTCGCAATAGGCTCGGATTCCGCGCGCTGGTCATCGATCTTATCGGGGTCGCAAATGCCCGCGCGTTTGCATGCGGGCACTGCCCGCATGGAGAGCGCGCAATGCGGCGGCCGATCTCGCTACGCTACGTCTGGGTTGGGTATCGATTGCTCGCGTGCGTGGGCAGCAGCCCCTCCATGCGCTCAGCGCGGGAATCGACCTCGCGCACTTGCGATTTCCATATTAGAATAGAACCAAGCTATCATCAGAACAGCGCGCGGCATGCCGAGGGGCTGCCGCCGCACCACTCATCGCCCTTCAATCGGCAATTCACTGGGGATTTGCACATGGCTGCTCTCAGCGTGAATGGAACAATTCATCAGGTCGATGCCGACCCCAACACCCCGCTGCTGTGGGTGTTGCGGGAGCATGTCGGTCTGACCGGCACCAAATACGGTTGCGGCATCGCGCAATGCGGCGCCTGCACCGTGCACGTCGACGGCGTCGCAATGCGCTCGTGCTCGCTGCCGTTGAGCGCGGTCGAAGGCAAGAAGATCACCACCATCGAAGGGCTGGCGCAGAACGGCGTGCTGCACAAGGTGCAGAAGGCCTGGCTCGAGCACGACGTGCCGCAATGCGGCTATTGCCAATGCGGGATGATCATGGCGGTGGCGGCGCTGCTGGCGGAGAAGCCGCAGCCGACCGACGCCGACATCGACACCAACATCACCAATATCTGTCGCTGCGGCACCTTCCAGCAGGTGCGCGAGGCGATCCACGCCGCTGCCAGCGCGTGAGCAGGGAGGTCGCCATGAATTACATGCCGAAGATCGATCGCCGTTCATTCCTGGCCGGCACCGCCGCCATCGGCGGCGGTCTGAGCCTCGGGCTAAGCCTTCCATTCGGTGCCGAGCTTGCGCGCGCCGCCGACGGCACGCCGGAGGTGAATGCCTGGGTGGTGATCCGCCCCGACGACACCGTGGTCATCCGCATCGCACGCTCCGAAATGGGTCAGGGTTCGCTCACCGGCCTCGCCCAGCTCGTGGCCGAGGAGCTCGACTGCGACTGGTCGAAGGTCACGACCGAGTTTCCGACGCCCGGCGAGAACCTCGCGCGCAACCGCGTGTGGGGCAGCCAGTTCACCGCCGGAAGCCGCGCCATCCGCGAGTCGCATGAATACGTGCGCAAGGGCGGCGCTACGGCGCGCGAGATGCTCAAGCAAGCCGCGGCCGATGAATGGAAGGTCCCGGTTTCGGAGGTGACCGCGGCGAACAGCGTGATCACGCATGCGCCGTCGGGACGAACCACGACCTACGGCAAGGTCGCGGAGGCCGCCGCCAAGGTCGAGCCGCCAAAGGACGTGACGCTCAAGAACCCGAAGGATTGGAAGATCGCGGGCAAGCCGCTCAAGCGGCTCGACACCGCGCCCAAGCTCACTGGCGAGCACGTCTACAGCATCGATCTGAAGCTCCCTGGCATGTTGGTCGCGGCGATCAAGGACTGCCCGGTGTTCGGCGGCAAGCTCACGAGCTTCGACGCCGTCAAGGTCCAGGGCATGCAGGGCGTCAAGCACGTCGTGAAGGTCGGCGACAGCGCGGTCGCGGTCGTGGCCGAGCGCTGGTGGGAGGCGAAGACCGCGCTTGATGCGCTGCCCGCGACCTGGGACGAGGGCCCGAATGCCAAGGTCTCGAGCGCCACCATCGCCGAGTTCCTCAAGGGCGGCCTCGACGCCGAGCAGGCCTTCGTCGGCAACCAGCACGGCGACGTGAAACAAGCCATTGCCAACGCGGCGAAGAAGGTGGAGGCGGTCTACGCCTATCCCTACCAGAACCACGCCACCATGGAGCCGATGAACACGACCGTGCTCTATACGGCGGATCGCTGCGAGGCATGGGTGCCCACGCAAATCGCCGAGGCGGCACTGGCCGCGGTTTCCGAGGCTTCCGGCCTGCCGATCGCCAAATGCGACGTCCACAAGATGCCGCTGGGCGGCGGCTTCGGCCGGCGCACCGCCCACGACTATGTGCAGCAGGCGGTCGCGATCGCCAAGCAGATCCCGGGCACGCCCATCAAGCTGATCTGGTCGCGCGAGGAGGACATGACACACGGCCGCTACCATCCTGTCACCCAGGCGAAGATGGTCGGCGCGCTCGATGCCAACAACAACCTCACCGGGCTGCACATGCGCATCTCGGGCCAGTCGATCCTCGCCTTCGTCAACCCGCAGAACCTGCAGAACGGGAAGGATCCCTTCGTGTTCCAGGGCCTCAACCCGGGCGGGGCGGAGGGGCAGCTCGGCTACACCATTCCGAACCTGCTGATCGACCATGCGATGCGCAATCCGCACATCCCGCCGCACTTCTGGCGCGGCGTGAACAACAACCAGAACGCCATCTATCTCGAGTGCTTCATGGACGAGCTGGCGCACGCGGCCGGGCAGGATCCGCTCGAGTTCCGGCGCAAGCTGATGGGCAAGCATCCCAAGCACCTCGCGGTGCTCAACGCCGTGGCCGAGAAAATCGGCTGGGGGAAGCCGGCGCCGCAGGGCATCTATCGCGGCCTGGCGCAACAGATGGGCTACGGCAGCTACGTCGCCGCTGCGGCGGAAATCTCGGTCACCGGCGGCAACAAGATCACGATCCACCGCATCGTCGGCGCCACCGATTGCGGCCATGCCGTCAACCCGGCCCAGATCGACCGGCAGGTGTCGGGCTCCTTCGTCTACGGCCTGTCCGCGTTGTTCTACGGCGAGTGCACCGTGAAAGACGGTCGCATCGAGCAGACCAACTTCCACGACTACAATTCGATGCGCATCAGCGAGATGCCCAAGGTCGAATCGATCGTGATGCCGTCGGGCGGCTTCTGGGGCGGGGTCGGCGAGCCGACCATCTTCGTGGCCGCGCCCGCCGTGCTCAATGCGTTCTTTGCCGCGACCGGCAAGCGCATCCGCTCGGTCCCGCTCAAGAACCACGACATCGGGTTCGCGTGACGAAGCCGCGCGGCAGCGCAGAGGGCTGCCGCGCTGCCGGTGGTCTGGGACGAAGGCGAGGGCGCCAAGGTCTCGAGCGCTTCGATCGCCGAATGGCTCAAGGCCGGGCTCGACGCGCCCGAAGCCTTCGTCGGCAACTCGAACGGCGACGCCAAGGCTGCACTCCGAGCGCGGCGAAGAAGGTGGAGGCGACCGGACAGCGCATCCGCTCGTTCCCGCTGAAGAACCATCCAGATGGCGTGAGACCATCGCGGCGGCGGCTGTAAGCGGCCGCCGCTTCGTGCATTCGACGAGGCGAGCGGCGCCGTCGGCGCCCATGGCCGCCAGCCATGGGCGCGGGGGCGGCGGTTTTGCGCGTATCATCTTTTTGAACTAATTTCCGGAAAGATTGCCCCGCGGTTCGGAGAGGTGACAGGCTCGGTCAAGGAGGGAGGATGGTGCGCTTGGTCGTCAACGGGACAACCCATGACATCGACGTCGATTCCGACACGCCGCTCCTGTGGGTGCTGCGCGACGCGCTCGGCCTGATGGGCACCAAATACGGCTGCGGCATCGCACAATGCGGCGCCTGCACGGTGCACCTTGACGGTAGGCCGGTACGTTCCTGCGCGCTCACGGTGACCGCCGTCGCCGGCAGGGAGATCACCACCATCGAAGGGCTGGCATCGAACGGTGTCCTTCATCCCGTGCAGAAGGCTTGGCTCGATCTCGACGTCCCGCAATGCGGCTATTGCCAGAGCGGAATGATCATGGCGGTGGCCGCGCTGCTCAGGGACAATCCGGGCCCGAGCGAGGAGGAGATCGACGCGGCGGTCACCAATATCTGCCGTTGCGGCACCTACCAGCGCATCCGCACCGCCATTCACGCCGCCGCCGGCCGGCGTGTGAGCGGGATCAAGTCGCCATGAGCGGCATCCATCAGGTCGACCGGCGGAGGTTTCTCGCCAGCGTCGCCGCCGTCGGCGGCGCGCTCGCGCTTGGCTTCGAGATCCCGTTCGGCCCGCGGGCCGTTCACGCATCGAAGGCGGCGAGGGAGATCACCGCCTGGATCGTGATCGAACCCGACGACACCGTGATCATCCGCGTCGCCAAATCGGAGATGGGCCAGGGCAGCTTCACCGCCCTGCCGATGCTGGTCGCGGAAGAGCTGGAATGCGACTGGAGCAAGGTGAAAGCCGAATTCGCGCCGCCGCAGGAGAACCGCAGGCGCAACCGGGTTTGGGGCAACATGTCGACGGGTGCCAGCCGCTCGATCAGCGCCTCGCAGAAGGACCTGCGGCGCGCCGGCGCCACCGCGCGCGCGATGCTCATCGCCGCGGCAGCCGCGCGGTGGAACGTGTCCGTGCATGAATGCGCCGCGGCGAACGGCACGATCACGCACCTGCCGAGCGGCCGCCGGATCACGTTCGGCGGCATCGCCGCAGCAGCCGCCGAGATCGCACCGCCGGCGCAGGTCGCTTTGAAGGATCCGAAGGACTGGAAACTGATCGGCACCCGGCAAAAGCGTCTCGAGGTGAGCGACAAAGTCACGGGCAAGCCGATCTACGCCATCGACGTACGCCTGCCGAATATGTTGTACGCGGCCATCGTCCAGTGCCCGGTATTCAAGGGCAGGTTGAAATCCGTCGACGAGGCCAAGCTCGCCGGCCTCAAGGGCATCTGCAAGGTGGTGAAGCATCCGGACGCGGTGGCTGTCGTGGCGGATAGCTGGTGGCGGGCCAAAAAGGCCGCGGACATGCTGCCCGTGACCTGGGATTTCGGCGACAATGCCGGTATTTCGAGCGCCACGATCCGCGAGCACTTGCATGCGGGCCTGAGCGCAGCCGACGCACGCGTCGGACGCAGCGACGGCGACGTCGACCGCGCCCTTGCCGGCGCGATCAAGCGCGTCGAAGCGGACTACGCGGTGCCCTTCCTCGCTCACGCCACGATGGAACCGCAGAACTGCACCGCGCACGTGACCGCCGCCCAGGTCGAGATCTGGGCGCCGACGCAGGATGGCGAGACCGCGCTTGCCGTGGCTGCGGATGCCGCCGGCGTGCCGCACGGCAACGTCGTGGTTCACAAGATGATGCTCGGCTGCGGCTTCGGCCGGCGCGGAATTTTTCAGGACTTCGTGCGGCAGGCCGTCCTGATCGCAAAGGAGGTCGGCCAGCCGGTGAAGCTCGTTTGGACGCGCGAAGAGGACATCCGGCACGACTTCTACCGACCGGTGGCCGCGGCCAGAATGACCGCCGGCCTCGACGCCGACGGCACGTTGATCGCCTGGAACATCCGCACCGCGGGCCAATCCATCATTGCCGCGGTCTCTCCGCGAGTTCATGCAGTTCGGCGTCGATCGCAATTTTCTCCAGGGCCTGCTCGAAGACATGCCTTACGACGTGCCGAACTACCGGGTCGATTTTGCCATGCGCAACACGCATGTACCGGTCGGCGTCTGGCGCAGCGTCAACCATTCGCAGAACGCGTTTTTCAAGGAAAGCTTCGTCGACGAGATGGCGCATGCGGCGGGGATCGACCCCTATCGGTTCAGGCGCAGGCTGCTGGCCAAGAAGCCCAGGCACCTCGCCGTGCTCGACGCGGCGGCAACCAGGGCGGGATGGGATTCGCCGCTGCCGCCGGGCATCTCTCGCGGCATCGCGGTTCACGACTCGCAAAATGCCGTCTGCGCGCAGGTCGTCGAGGCTTCAGTCGCCAGCGACGGCAAGGTGCGCGTGCACCGGGTCGTATCGGCGATCGATGCCGGCCACGTGGTCAATCCGCTGACCGTCGAGTTGCAGACCGAAAGCGCCGTCGTCTACGGGCTCACCGCGGCGCTGTATGGCGAGATCACCATCGGGCACGGCCAGGTGGAGCAGTCGAACTTCGTGGACTATCCGATGCTGCGCTTGGCCGACATGCCGCGGATTGAAACGATCATTCTGGAGAGCGGCGGCTTCTGGGGCGGTATCGGCGAAACGCCCGTGCCTCCTCTTGCCCCCGCTTTGTGCAACGCGATCTTCTCGGCGACCGGAAAGCGCATTCGCTCGCTGCCGCTCAAAAACCACGATTTGAGGAGCGCATAAAAGCAGCCGGCGCGACCGCCGCCGACCAGCATTCGGGAGGCCCTGACATGGGTGCCGCACGCCTCATGACTGCTGCTGCCTTGATTTTCACATTCATCCTCCACGCTTCGGCCGCCGGCCCGGGAGACGCCCCGCCCGGTGCCCTGTCCTGTTCCGGCTGCCACCCCGCGAACCGGGCGACGGACATCAAGGTGCCGCGGCTCATCGGCCGCGATCCCGCCGAGATCGTCGCCGCGATGCAGGAGTACAAATCCGGAAAGCGTTCATCGACCGTGATGGACCGCATCGCCAAGGGTTTCTCCGAGGACGAGGTCAAGGCCATCGCCGCTTGGTACGGCGCGCAGCACGATTGAGGAAGGAGGGCCGATCATGAACGCGAAGAGCCGGCGTGAATTCCTCAAGACCGCGGCTGCGGGGGCCGCCGCGACAGTGCTGGGCTTTCCCGCCGTCGCCCAGAGCGCGGCCGGACGCATCGTCGTCATCGGCGGCGGTTTCGGCGGAGCGACCTGCGCACGCTTCATCAAACGCGTCGATCCGCGCATTGCCGTGACGCTGGTCGAGGCAAATCCGACATTTACCGCGTGCCCGTTCAGCAACCTGGTCATCGCCGGCCTGCGCGAGCTCAAGGCGCAGGAATTCGCTTACGACAAGCTGGCCGCCGATGAAGTCGCCGTCCAGATCTCCCCGGGAACCGCGGTCGACCCCCGGGGCCGCACCGTAACGCTCGGCAACGGCACACGCCTGCCGTACGACCGTCTGGTGCTGGCGCCGGGCATCGACATCCGCTGGAACGCCTTGCCCGGTTACACCCAATCCGCGGCCGAGCGCATGCCCCATGCCTGGAAGGCCGGCGCGCAGACGCTGCTGCTGCGCCGGCAACTGGAGGCGATGGAAGACGGCGGGACCGTCGTGATCTCGGTGCCGGCCAATCCGTTCCGCTGTCCGCCCGGCCCATACGAGCGCGCGAGCCTGATCGCCTTTTACCTCAAGACCGGGAAGCCCAAGTCGAAGGTCATCATTCTCGACGCCAAGGACTCCTTTTCCAAGCAGCGCCTGTTCCAGGACGCCTGGAAGGCGCTCTATCCGAATCTCGAATGGGTATCGCTCTCGGACGACGGCAAGGTCACATCGGTCGACGCCGGCGCGATGACGCTGGTCACCGATTTCGGGCGGCACAAGGCCGACGTGGCCAACGTCATTCCGCCGCAGAAGGCGGCCGGCATTGCCGAGATGGCCGGCGCCGCCGACCGTACTGGTTGGTGCCCGATCGACCCCGTCACGTTCGAGTCCACGCTGGTACCGAACGTCCACGTCATCGGCGACGCAGCGTTGGCTGGCGCGATGCCGAAATCCGCCTTCGCCGCGAACGCCCAGGCGAAGGTCTGCGCAGTCGCCGTGGCGAAGCTCCTCGCCGGCGCCAAGCCGGCCGAACCCAAGCTCGTCAACACCTGCTACAGTCTGGTGGCACCCGATTACGCCATTTCGGTCGGCGGCGTCTATCAGCCGGCGCCGGACGGTCAGATCAAGGAGGTCGAAGGCTCGGGCGGCGTGAGTCCCGTGAATGCGCCCGGCTCGACACGCGCGCTCGAAGCTGCTCTCGCGAATGACTGGTTCAAGACGACGGCCCAAGAAGTATTCGGCTAAGCGTGAGTGCGCGCTGGTCGCCGCGGCGGCGCTGGCCGCATGGATTGCAAGCGACGCCCATGGCGTGCGCGCCCAGGAGACGCTTCGAGCCTACACCGTCGTCGGCGACGCCATTCCGGAATCCCTCACCGGTGCCAAAGGCGACGCGGAACGGGGGCGACGCATAGTCGTTAACAGGCAAGTCGGCCTCTGCGTGCTCTGCCACACGGGGCCCTTCCCCGAGGAGAGGTTCCAGGGCACACTGGCGCCCGACCTCACGGGAACGGGTGCGCGCTGGTCGGAGGGCCAGTTGCGGCTGCGGATCGTCGATGCAAGCCGGCTCAACCCCGATACGATCATGCCGCCCTATTATCGCATCGAAGGTCTCAACCGCGTCGCCCCCGCCTTTCAGGGCAAGCCGGTGCTGACGGCGGAGCAGATCGAGGACGTGGTCGCCTTTCTCGCGACCCTGCGCGACGAGCACAAACCATGACCCACGACGACATCCCTCCGGCGACCCGCCGTCGCTTCCTGATCGAGACGGCGGCCCTCGTCGGCGCCGGGATCGGGGTTGCGCTTGCGCCCGCCCCCGCTTCCTCCACCCCGGCGTCCATGCGCGCGGCGATCCGGAAGGTCGTCGGCGAGGCGCCGATCAAGCAAGGCAAGGTGAAGCTCGACCTGCCGCCGCTGATCGAGAACGGCAACGCCGTCCCGCTCACGGTTGCCTGCGAAAGCCCGATGACCGACGAGGACCACGTCAAGGCCATTCACGTCTTCAC
Organism: uncultured Alphaproteobacteria bacterium; assembly: GCA_963758945.1. Lineage (GTDB taxonomy): Bacteria > Pseudomonadota > Alphaproteobacteria > Rhizobiales > Xanthobacteraceae > VAZQ01. The sequence continues at coordinate 100,349 of CAVWXY010000015.1, forward strand.
CGAAAAGAATCCGCAGCCGAACGTGGTGAGCATCGCGCTCGGCCCGCGCGCCGGGCGCGCGAGCGTCTCGACGCGCATCCGGCTCGCCGATTCGCAGAAGCTCATCGCCATCGCTCAGACCAGCGACGGCTCGTTCTGGTCCGCGGAGGTCGACGTCGTCGTCACTCTCGCGGCGTGCCTCGAAGGAGCCTTGTGATCCATGGCGCGCGTCCTCATCAATGTGCCGGCGAAGGCCAAGCGCGGTGAAATCATCGAGATCAAGACGTTGATCTCGCACACCATGGAAACCGGTTTTCGGCCGGACAACACGGGCAGGCTCCTGCCGCGCGACATCATCACCGACTTCGTCTGCAAATATAACGGCGAGGAGATCTTCCGCGCCCAGCTGTTTCCGGCGATTGCGGCCAATCCGTTCGTCGCCTTTTCCACCGTCGCCACCGAGAACGGCACGCTGACCTTCGAGTGGACCGGCGACAACGGCTTCGTGGCGACCGGGTCCGCGGACATCGCCGTCGAATGACGCCGGCTGCGGCCGTCGTGGTCGTGACCGCCTTGCTCTGCGCGAGCGCGCTCGCTGCCGAAATTGCCCCCGCCGACCGGAAATCCGGCTACGAGTTCATGGGTCGCGAGACCCGGGCGATGCAGGACGACGACACCACCAATCCGGGCATGCTGTGGGTGCTCGACGGCGAGGCGCTGTGGACGCGCAAGGACGGCGCCGCCGGGAAATCCTGCGCCGATTGCCACGGCGACGCGCGTACCAGCATGAAGGGCGTGGCGGCGCGCTACCCTGCCTTCAATGCGACGCGCGGGCGGCCCATCGATCTCGAGCAGCGGGTCAATACGTGCCGCAGCGACCACCAGCAGGCGACGCCGCTTCCCTTCGAGAGCAAGGAGCTGCTCGCGCTCGCCGCCTATGTGGGGCGGCAATCGCGCGGCATGCCGATCGAAATCGCGGACGACGAGCAGACCAGACCGTTTCTGCAGGCCGGGCGCGACCTGTTCCACCAGCGCCAGGGCCAACTCAATCTCTCCTGCGCGCAGTGCCACGACGATAATTGGGGCCAGAAGCTCGCCGGCGCGCTGATCCCGCAGGGGCAGCCGACCGGCTATCCGCTCTACCGGCTCGAATGGCAGACGCTCGGGTCGTTGCAGCGCCGGCTGCGCAACTGCCTGTTCGGGATGCGCACGACGTCATATGCCTTCGGCGCTTCCGAATACGTCGATCTCGAGCTCTACCTGATGTGGCGCGCACGCGGGATGAAGCTCGAAACGCCGGCGGTGCGGCCGTAGGCCTGCACGTGATGCGCTGTCATGCCCGCGAAGCGGGCATCCGATCGTGGCTGGGTTTCGCAACGCGAAACCCAGCCTGCCGCAGCCATCACACCTGGGTGCGGTGGAAGTCGTCCTCGGGCGTCGGGCCCCAGACCGTGGTCTTGCCCGGCGTCCACAGCTTGGGCCGCTGCGGCGTGTCGTGGTGCCACGGACGCGGCTCGAAATAGCCGAGCTCCTCGTCCACCATCTGATCGAGCTCGCAGAAGAATTCGACCACCTGGTCATCGGGGTTGCGGTGGTAGGTGGCGACATTGTGCCCGGGGCCGTGCCGCAGCGGCCCCCAGATGATGGGGACCCGTTGCTGCCCCATCAGCTCGCACGAATTCTGCAGGTGCATGAAATCCTTGAGCTCGAACGCGATGTGGTGAAGCGTCGCGTTCGGCCCGGTGAAGAAGTTCACGGTGTGATGATCCGTATTGCAGCGCATGAAGCAGAAGAAGTCGCCAATCCAGTCGGAGACGCGGAAACCGAGCACCTTTTCGTAGAACGCCACGGTGCGCTGGATGTCAGGCGTAAAGAACGCGACGTGCCCGAGCTTGAGCGGCCCGATGCCGGCGACCTGCGCATGCTTGCCGAGATAGCTCCAGTCCTTGAACAGGTCGATGGTCGTACCCTTGTCGTCCTTGAACGAGAGCACCTGGCCCATGCCGGGAATGGAATCGTTGCGCAACTCGCTGCGTACGCCATCCTTGGCCAGCTCCCGGCCCAGCTCGCCGAAATCGGAATTGGGCGCGACTTCGAACGACAACTTGATGCAGTGCCCCCGATCGGCCTTGTTGAGCTCGATGACCAGTTGTCCGATCTTGGTCGCGAGGAAGGCACGGTCCTTCTCGCGCTCGGCCAGGACCAAGCCCATGAACTTCTCATAGTACGCGATGGCCTTTTCCAGGTCCGGCGTCTCGAAAGTGGCGTGGCCAATTCGTCGCGGTTTGATCATGGGTCTTTTCTCCTTTGTCGGCATCCGCAGCCCGGCTTCGGATCATGAGATTATAGCTCAGTTCGTGGGACGAGTTGAACGTCACGAATCCCATCCGGCACCCCGATGCCCTCGACAAGCTCGCGCTATTGGGCGAAAGCTGTTGCCGCCAACAAAGCGGTACGCAGGGAGCAAATGCACATGGCCGGCTACAAGCTCGCGACCTACCACACCTCCGACGGCCCGCGCGCCGGCCTGGTGATCGACGACAAGGTGTTCGATGCCGCCAAGCTCACCGGCAAGGCCGCCTATGCGAGCGTACTCGGCATCCTGGCGGAGTGGCGAACCGCGCAGGGCGTCCTCAAGAAGGCCGCGGCGGCGGCCGGCAAGAGCCGCGCCAAGGCCTTGCCCCTCGGGCGCACCAAGCTGCTGGCGCCGGTGCGCTGGCCGTCGGCGATCTACTGCGCCGGTGCCAATTATGCCGATCACGCCGCCGAGATGGCGCGCCGGATGAACCGGCCGATGGAGCCCGATCCGCACAGCCAGGGCCTCAAGGCGTGGCACTTCATCAAGGCGCCGCGCGCGCTGGCGGACCCCGGCGCGACGGTGAAGATTTCCGGCGTCTCCGACCAGGTGGACTGGGAGGTGGAACTGGCGGCGGTGATCGGGCGGCCGGCCAAGAACGTGCCGGAGGAGAAGGCGCTCGACTACGTCGCCGGCTACACGGCGGCCAACGATCTCTCCGCCCGCGACCGCGGGCGCCGCGCGAACATCAGCGATACTTCCCCATTCAAGGCCGATTGGACCAAGCACAAGAGCTTCGACGGCGCCTGCCCGATGGGCCCGTGGATCGTGCCGGCGGGCGACATCGGCGACCCTCAGAATCTCGGGCTCAAGCTGTGGGTGAACGACGTGCTCAAGCAGGACTCCAACAGCAAGGACATGATCTTCAACCTGGCCGAGCAGATCGCGCAACTGTCGAGCGGGATGACGCTGCACCCCGGCGACATCATCCTCACCGGCACCCCGGCGGGCGTCGGCTCGGCGCGCGGGGAATTCCTCAAGCCCGGCGACGTGGTCAAGATCTGGATCGAGAAAATCGGGGCGCTGACCAACAAGATGGCCTGATCTTGCCTGCCCGGCCCCGTCCCGGCCGGCCGTCAGGCATGCCGTTAAGGATGCCGGACTAACGCTTGCCGCCGGTTGCATTCAAACGATTGTATTGTAAAAGTGACGACGGAGCCGGGCTCCCAAGGACACGGGCGGCTCGCCCGGAGAACCAAACAAATCCCGAGGAGGCGTCGCAGCATGGCCGAGCAGTACGTCGGTAAGACCACCGAGTTCAAGGACGGCGACCGCCGCATCATCTTTGCCGGGGACAACGAGATCGGGGTATTCCGACACGAGGGCCAGTTCTACGCCTACAGCAATTTCTGCCTGCACCAGGGCGGTCCGGCCTGCGAAGGTCTCACCATCGCCAAGGTCGAGGAGCGCCTCCTGCCCGACAAGACCTCGCAGGGCCTCTACTTCTCGGACAGCGAGATGCATTTCGTGTGCCCGTGGCACGGCTACGAGTACGACATGAAGACCGGCGAATGCGTGTCGGACCGCAAGCTCAAGCTGCGCAAGTACAAGGTGGTCGAGAAAGGGGACGAGGTTTATGTCCTCACCTAAGACCGCGGTCGCCAAGAGCGTGCGACCCTCGCGGGTGCGGCCGGCGAAGACCGCGCCAGCGCAGCCGGCGGCCAAGCGCATGCAGCCGCAGCGTGCCGCCAAGCCGACTGGCAAAGACGAAAACGGCGGTGCCGGCTCGGCGCAGGCGACACGGCTTGCGGCCGAGATCGAGCGCGCGCTGGCGAGCGGCCGGCGCGACCTCTTGAGCACGCAGGCGCTGCAGGCGCTGATGGCGGCGGTGTGCAAGACCTACGCGGCGCACGTGGAAGCGGGCGAGCAGCTGTTGCCGCTCCCCGAGCGCGGCGGTGCCACCGCGACCGACGTCATGATTACTGCAAGCGGCCTGTTGCGCGCCGCGAATCTCGCGGTGTTCGAGCTGGGCATGTGGCAGAGCTGGACCGGTCGCTAGTGCATGATCCCGAAAAGTGGGAACCGGTTTTCGGAAAAGATCATGCACAAATAGTATCGATAGCGGATTCGTCCGCACGGAATTTGGAAACGTCAGGAGACGAACCATGGACCTCCTCGCTGAACGCGGCCGGCGCGTATCCGTCGACGAACTCAATACGTCCAGGCTGCTCGCCCACGCCCGCAAGCAGGCGGCGCAACGCCATCTCGACGACATCCTGATCGTGGACGTGGACGCTCACCATTACGAGAACGAGCACTACAGCGATATCCTGCCGTATATGGAGAACGACGTTTTCCGCCAGTGGACCATGGGCGGACGCGCCCAGACCGACCGCGCGGCGATCGTGCCGACCAACGCCGGCTTCATCCAGGACATGGGCGGGCGCGTGACACGCTACCCGCTGCGCAAGTCCGAAAAGACCGATCAGGGCGGCAAGCATCGCGACGTGCAGCTCGGCGAGCGCTGGATGGACGCGATGAGCGTGGACTATTCCTGCCTGTTCCCGACCGGCATGCTCAATATCGGCATGCATCCGCAAAAGGAGATGGAGGTCGACCTCTGCTGGGCTTACAACCGCTGGGTCACCGAGAAGGTGCTGCCTGAATCCGGCGGCCGCATGTACTCCATGTTGTGCCTGCCGTTCTCGGATCCGGCCGCCTGCCTGCGCCAGGTCGAGACCTTCGGCGGCCGCAAGGGCGTGACCGGCTTCATGGTCACGACGGTGCGGCACCTGCAGGTCAACGACAACGCCTATATGCGGCTCTACGGCGCGATGCAGGAGCGCGGCCTCGCGCTTGCGTTCCATTCCGGTCCGAACTGGAACGAGCCGGTGTTCCGCGCCTGCAACCGCTTCCTGTCGGTGCACGCCCTCGGCTTCACCTTCTACAACATCCTGCACCTGACCAACTGGGTCATCAACGGCATGGGCGAGCGCTTTCCCAAGCTGCCGGTGATCTGGATCGAATCCGGGCTCGCCTGGATCCCGTTCCTGATGCAGCGGCTCGACCACGAATACATGATGCGCCCGTCGGAAGCGCCGCTCCTGAAGAAGAAACCGTCCGACTACATGCGCGACATGTACTACTCCTCGCAGCCGATGGAGATCCAGGACCGCCAGGCGATGGAGTGCACCTTCCGCATGATCAACGCGGAGACGCAGCTGCTCTATTCCTCGGACTACCCGCACTGGGACTTCGACCTGCCGAGCACGATCTACGACCTGCCGTTCCTCACCGAGAAGGCCAAGCACAACATTCTCGGCGGCACCGCGGCCCGCCTGTTCAAGCTGCCGCCCCGCAACGAGAAGCAAAGGGAAAACCTCGAGCGGTTCGGCAATCTTGCCGCTGCGGCCTGAAGCCGCGCACGCCGACGCTGCATCGCCGCCTCCCGGATCGCTCCGGGGGGCGGTTTGCTTTTGCCGCGGCCTCGGTCCCAGGCGACGATGAACCCGGCGGCGTTTCCCGCCCGGTAGTGCCGCACGGCTTGGCGCGCAGGCGCGCAGGGCCTATCTACGACCGATAATTGACAAACCGGCTGTCCTGCCCGATGACGCGGGCGCTGCCGCAGGAGAGCAGTTGGTGAATACCGCGATCGCCACCCCCGTCGAGGCCGCCGCGGCCAAGGCGGACGGTCTGATCGACGTGCGCGTGACCGCGATCCGGTACGCGGCGCGCGACACCCACCTCTACGAGGTCACGCGGCTCGACGGCAAACCGCTCCCCGGCTACGAGCCCGGCGCCCATATCGACCTGCACCTGCCGAATGGGCTCGTGCGGCAATATTCCCTGATCGAGGCCGAGCCCGATCCGGGCCACTACACCATCGGCGTCAAGCGTGATCCGGCGAGCCGCGGCGGCTCGCGCTACGTGCACGACGAGCTGCGCGTCGGCAGGCCCCTCAAGATCAGCGCCCCGCGCAACAATTTCCCGCTGGTGGAGAGCGCCAGCCACGTGGTGCTGCTCGCCGGCGGCATCGGCATCACCCCGATCTGGTGCATGGTGCAGCGGCTGGAGAGGCTCGGGCGTTCCTGGACACTCTATTACGCCGCCCGCTCGCGATCGGACATGGCGTTCCTGCAGGCGCTCGAAGCCATGGCGCCGGCGCAATTCCACTTCGACGACGAGAGCGCGGGCGCCTTTCTCGACGTCGCGGCGATCGTCGCCGAGGCACCCAAGGATGCTCACCTCTATTGTTGCGGACCGACGCCGATGCTCAAGGCGTTCGAGGCCGCGACCGCGGATTGGCCGCGCGAGCAGGTCCACGTCGAGTACTTCACGCCCAAGCAGGAGGCGGACAAGAAGGGCGGCTTCGTGGTCGAGCTCGCGCGCTCCGGGCGGGAATTCGTCATCCCCGAGGGCAAGACCATCCTGCAGGTGCTGCTCGATGCCGGCGTAGACGTCGACTATTCCTGCGAGCTCGGCATCTGCGGCGCCTGCGAGCAGCGGGTGATCTCCGGTGTTCCCGAGCACCGCGACGCCATCCTGACCGAGGAGGAGCAGGCCTCCAACACCAAGGTCATGATCTGCTGCGCCGGCTGCAAGAGCGAACGCCTGGTGCTGGATCTGTGAGGGCGGCGGTGGGAGCGACGACAACGCTTGCGGGTGCCGCATCTCGGGTACGACCCGCTCCTGTAAATAACAGGAGAAATACAGGGCGCCGGCGGTGGACTGCTCATCTCCAGGTCCCGCGCACGAGCGGGCCGGCACTTGTCCGAGGACGCGGCGAGGCGCGCGCTCGGCTGGGACCGAGTGCGTTGCCGCCGACGCGACTGCCCTCGAGCCGGTTGTTGGCCGATCGCGTCGTTTCCTATTCACAATATCAAACAGCGTAATCTTCTTCGTTCCTGGGGCGCGTTTCTGCGCCCGGGTTTTGTCCTCGTGAGCGCGCATGCGACTCGTAGCACAAGCGCGTGAAGTAGTCAATATCGTAGTTGATAAGTAGTTATCGCGGCGCCCGGCCCTTGCGACGGCGGCATCGCGCGGCTTCACGGGCTCGGCTGCGCTGCGATGCGCTTTGCCGCCCGTCCGCGACACAGGCGCCCAAGATGAGCGCGGAAGATCACGCCCGCGGCGCTACTGGTTGAGCAGCGGGAGGCTCTTGTAGTCGGCCGGTTTCGGGATCGACTGCAGGTAGGCGTAGATGTCGGCGAGGTCGGCGTTCGACAGGATCGTCTCCATGTACGGCGGCATGAAGCGGTTGCTGCCGCGCACGAACGCCGTGAACGCCTCGAAGGCGATGGGATCGGGCGCCAGCTTCAGGCCGGCGATGCCGCCCTGCCCCTGGAAGCCGTGACACTGCCAGCAGCCGTGCTGGATGAAGGCGGTCTTGCCGTTCTCGGCCGACGCGGCCAACGCCGCGCCGCCGCCGATGACGAGGCCGGCGGCGAGCGCCACCAGCCCATTCAGGCGAACGAAACGCATGGAACGGCCTCCCCTAGCGCGGCTAGGTCCAGACATTGACCAGCGCCGGCTGGCCCGATTTCACCACGGCGACCGCCTGCTTGATCGCCGGCCCGAGCTCGGCCGGATCCTTGATCGGCCCCTTCGCCCACCAGCCCATCGATTCCGCGAGCTTGTGATACTCGATGTCGGGATTCTCGATGCTGGTGCCCACCGGCCCCATGTCGGCGCCGAGATTGGCCACGCGGTTGCGGAAATTGGACAGGCGCTGGACGTGCATGACCTCCTGGTGGTAGCCGCGGTTGTTGTGCATCACCGCGAGCAGCGGGATCTTGTGGCGGGCCGCGGTCCACAGCGCGCCCGGCGCGTACATCAGGTCGCCATCGGACTGGATGCTGACGGAGAACCGGCCGAGATCGCGGTTGGCGAGCGCGGCGCCGACCGAGGCCGGCGCGCCGTAGCCCACGCCGTAGCCGCCCGATGAGCCGAGCCAATGGTACCGCCGTTCCATCGGCCATAGCCGCCGGTGCCAATTGCTGACGTTGCCGGAGGAGGCCACCAGCGACCAGTCGAGGTCCTTGATCTGGGCGTAGGTTTCCATCACCAGGCGGGCGGTGCTGATCGGGCTCGCGTCCCAGGCCAGCGCCGCCGTCTGCCGGGTGCGCTCGGCTCCCTCGCGGTAGGCCTTCTTGATCGCCTCGCCGCGTTTCTCGATCGCGGCCTTGCGATCGTTCGGGATGGCCGACCTCACCGCCTCGATCAGCGCCGGAAGCGTCGCTTCGGCGTCGCCCGGCATCGATACGTCGACCGCCTGGAAGCGCTGCAGGTCCTGGTAGTTCGACTTGGTGATGAGATCGACGGAACTGATGCTGATCAGCTTGGTGTCGGGCTTGATCTTGGAGGTGTTGATCCCGATGCCGTGCTCGCCGTTGTCGATATAGGAGTTCACCACGCCCCAGAAGTCGGAGAGCTCCATGCCGATGATGACGTCGGCGCTGCTGATCACCGCGGGCGGACGGCTGAGGTAATGGGTCCGCGGGAAGTTCATCCGGCCGCCCTGATCGACCACCGGCGCCTGCAGGAGCTCGGCGAGCTCCACCAGCAGTCTGATGCCGTTGTCGGTGCGGGCGACGCGGTCGACCACGATCACGGGGCGTTCGGCATCGGCGAGCATGCGCGCGGCTTCGCGCACCGCGCCGGTATCGCCCTGCGGCGGCGCGCTCGCGACGTAGCGCGGGATGTAGAGCTTCTCGCCGTTGTCGCGCATCGGCTCCTGCTGCAGGCCGGCGTCGAGCGAGATCGCGACCGGCCCGTAGGGCGGGGTCATCGCGATCTTGTAGGCGCGCACGAATGACTGCGCGAAATGCTGCAGCGAGACCGGCGTGTCGTCCCACTTGGTGAAGTCGCGCACCAGCGCGTTGATGTCCTGCGCGGAGTGGATGGTCGGCACGCCCGGCGGTCGGTGGGCGGCGTCGAGATCGTTGCCGCCGACGACGATGACCGGCACGCGATCGCACCAGGCGTTGTACACCCCCATCGTCGCGTGCTGCAGGCCGACGGTGCCGTGGCAGAGCGTCATCAGCGGCTTGCCGGCGACCTTGAAATAGCCGTGCGCCATGCCGACCGCGGATTCCTCATGCGTGCAGGTGAGGAACTCCGGCATCTTGTTGCCGCCGTAGTTGATCAGCGACTCGTGGATGGCGCGGAAGCTGGAGGCGGGGTTCGAGGGGAGATACTTGATGTCGAGTGTCTTGATGACGTCGACCATGAAGTCGGAGCCGGGCACGCCGCCGATGCGCGAGAGCTCCTTCGGCGTTCCGGTCTCGGCGGCCGCGACCCGCATGCTCGGAGGGAGCGCCGAGGGCCGCGGCGTCGGTGCCGCGTCAGGCCTGGTCGCCGCCGGCGTCGCGCCCTTGGCAATCGGCGGCGTCACCGCGCTCGCCGCACCGGCTACCGCAACGCCGGCAAGGAATTTGCGCCGGCTCACGTCGGGACGCGGATGTTTGCGGGCCATGGAAACCTCCCTTGATGGTCATGTCCGGCCGTCCCCCGCGGGCGCAGCCGGCCGCCTCGAAGCTGTAATTCACATTAATACTACCGCTGCAGGCGCAGCCAGACAGAACTCGCTTCTTGTCGGCGCGGTATGCGTGCTATGCGCGCGATGCGTGACCGATCCCGCGGTCAGCATAACACTGCGCAACGGGGAAGCTTCGCCGCTGCCAGCTGCCGTCGAGACCGTGACGGCGCCGCGCTGCCGCAATAACATTCGATCCGAATGTCTCAGTCCTGGAGCAACGCATGAGCAAGCCGGTCCGGCTCTACTGCTGGCACTTCATGTCCTACCCCTATCTGCCGGCCGATTTCGATGCGAGCTACGACAGCGGCTGGGTCACCGTGCCGAACCGGCTGTGGGACGCCGAGAAGAGCCGCGGCCTCTACCGGGAATACATCGACCAGCTCGCCTATGCCGACGAGATCGGCTTCGACGGCATGGTGCTCAACGAGCACCATCAGAACATCTACGGCTTGATGCCGTCGCCCAACCTGATCGCGGCGGCGCTCGCGCAGAAGACCAGGCGCGGCAAGATCGTCATCCTCGGCAATCTCTTGCCCCTGCACCTCAACCCGCTGCGCATGGCGGAGGAATACGCCATGCTCGACAACATGTCGGACGGCCGCCTGATCGCCGGCTTCGCGCCCGGATCGGGGCCGGAAACGTTCAACTACGACGTCCCCTCGGCGCCCTCGCGCGACCAGTTCTGGGAGGCCGTCGACCTCATTGCGCGCGCCTGGACCGAGGACGGCCCGTTCGCCTGGGAGGGCCGCCACTACCCCCTGCGCTACGTCAATCCATGGCCGCGGCCGACCCAGCGCCCACATCCGCCGGTCTGGATCCCGAGCGCGCGCTCGAGCGAAACGCTCGTCAACATCGCCAAGCGCGGATACTGCTACTTCCTCTCCTCGCGCAGCCACGGCAGCGAGACCGCCAAGTCGCAGGCGCAATTTGCCAGGATTCTCGAGCAGCACGGCGACCGCTTCGATCCGTTCCGCATGGGCATTCTCATGTCCGCCCATGTCGGCGAGACCGACGCGCAGGCGCGAGCTGAGGCCAAGGAGGGCGTCTGGTACTTCCTCAAGAATTGCCTCAAGGGGCACCTGCGGCGCGAGGGCCGCATGCTCACCGCCGGCCCCGGTATCCCCTACATCCCACCCGCCGAATTCCGCGGCTATCTGAAATTCTCCGACCCGACCGCGCCGCTCCTCGGCGACGCCGAGGATTGGAGCGATCTCGACCGTTCGCAGTCGATCATCGTCGGCGGCCCGGACACGGTCTATCGCCGCATCCTCGACATCATCGAGCACGCCAAGTGCGGCCACCTCCTGATCCAGTTCCACATGGGCAACATGCCGGACCAGCTCGTGCGCAAGAGCATGCAATTGTTCATGGACGAGGTCGCGCCGCGCCTGAAGGAGAGCTCGGTGAAGCTGTTCGCGCGCCACTTTCCGGAAATGGAACGCAGCGTGGAGGCGGCGCAGTGAGCAAGACGGTGCTGGAGCTGCGCGGCCGCAAGGTGGCGGTCCTCGAGCAGGGGCGGGGCGAACCGCTGGTCTATCTGCACGGCCTCGCCGACATGCATGGCGTCGCGGGCGACTTTCAGCCCTGTCACTTGCGGCTTTGCGAGAGTGCCCGGGTCATCGCGCCGGCCCATCCGGGCTGCGCGGAGAGCGACGACCTCGGCGACGGCTACGGCATCGACGACGTCGTCTTCCATTACCTCGAAGTCTTCGATGCGCTCGGTCTCGAGCGCTTCGATCTGGTCGGCCACTGCGTCGGCGGCTGGATCGCCGCCGAATTGGCGGTGCGTCATCCGGAACGGGTGCGGCGGCTGGCCTTGATCGGCGCCTGCGGGCTGTTCGTGGCGGGCGCGCCCATCGGCGACGTGTTCATGCACTCGCAGCCGGAACGCGGCGTCGAGCTGGCGAGCCTGCGGCGGCTGCTGTTCGCCGACGAGCACGCTGCGGCGGGACTTCGTTTCTTCCCGAGCGCCCGCGGCGACCTCGAGGAGGAGCTGCGGCGTTATCAGATGCTGCGCTTTTGCTCCTTCGTCGGGTTCAAGCCGCCCTATTTCTACAACCGCGCGCTGGTCGCCCGCCTCTTCCGCGCGGCCATGCCGGCCGCGGTGATCTGGGGCGCGGCCGACCGTATGGTCCCGCGCGCCCATGGCGAAGCCTATGTCGCGGGCCTGCCGGGAGCGACGGGCTTGACCCTGATCGCCGGCGCCGGCCATTCCGCGCCGCTCGAGGCGCCCGACGCCACCGCGGACGCGCTCATGGATTTTCTCGGCTTGGCGCGGGAAGCGGGCAACCGCGCGCGACGCGGCTGAGCGGCAGCACGACCACCCCCTGGGGCAAGTTGCTATCTTGCATGGGGGGATGCCGGGCATACCTTGTGCGCATGCGACCGCTCGTTGCAACGGGACTGGTGGCGTTTCGGGCTCTCGCCCTGGCGATCGCAATGTGCACCGCCTTCGCCTCCCCCGCTACGGCGCAGGCGCCGACGACGGGCGGCGTTCTCCTGACCGATATCAACGGCGCCATCGGCGTGGCCACCGCCCGCCAGCTCGCGCGCGCCATCGATCAGGCACGGAGAGAGCGCGCGACGGCGCTCCTCGTGCGGCTCGACACGCCCGGCGGCCTGGTCAGCGCGACGCGCGACATCGTCCGCGCCATGATCGCCGCTCCCGTTCCGATCATCGTTTACGTCGCGCCGAGCGGCGCGCGCGCCGCTTCCGCCGGCACCTTCATCGTCTATGCCTCAAATCTGGCCGCCATGGCGCCGGGCACCAATCTCGGCGCGGCGACGCCGATCCAGATGGGCGGCTTTCCCGGGACGCCGCAGCCGAAGAGCGAGAAAAAGGACAGCGAGCCGCCCGCCGCAGAGAACAAGTCGATCAATGACGCCGTGGCCTTCCTGCGCAGCCTTGCGCAATTGCGCGGACGCGATCTCGATTTCGCCGAGAAGGCCGTGCGCGAGGCCGCGACGCTGACCGCGCAAGAAGCGCTCAAGCAGGGCGTCGTCGAAATCGTCGCCGGCAGCGTCGACGATGTGCTGGCACAGGCGAACGGACGCGTCGTCACCGTCGGCGGGGCACAGCGGACCCTCGCGACGCGCGGTGCAGCGGTGATCACGGTCGAGCCGGACTGGCGCACCAAGCTGCTCGGGACCATCACCGATCCGAACATCGCATTCATCCTGCTGCTGATCGGCGTCTACGGGCTGCTGTTCGAGTTCTGGAATCCAGGCGTGTTCTTTCCCGGCGTTCTCGGCGGCATCTGCCTTCTGCTGGCGCTGATCGCGCTGTCCGTGCTGCCGGTGCAATACGGCGCGCTCGGCCTGCTCTTGCTCGGCATCGCCTTGATGCTGGGAGAGGCGTTCACGCCGGGCATCGGCGCCCTCGGTCTCGGCGGCCTGGTCGCTTTCCTGGTCGGGGCGTTTTTTCTGTTCGAGCCGGGGGGGTCCACGATCGATTTCGGCGTCTCGATACCGGTCATCGCGGGCGCCGCCATCGCCAGCGCCGGCCTGACCTTCGCCGTCCTCGGCGCCGCCATGAGGGCACGCCGGCGGCCGGCCGCCACCGGCGCCGAGCAGATGATCGCAAGCCGCGGCAAAGTGGTGGATTGGCAGGCCGATCGCGGAAACGTGCGCGTTCACGGAGAAATCTGGAGCGCGCGCAGCGACAAGGAACTCAAATCCGGTGAGGCGGTCCGGGTGGTCCGGCGCGAGGGCCTCACCTTGATCGTTGAGCCCGAATAGCGAGGGAGGCTTTCATGCCGTTCGATGTTCCCGCCCTGACCAGCGTCGTCATCCCCGTCGTCGTCGTTCTCGGGGTGTTGTTCTACTCGTTTCGCATCCTGCGGGAATACGAACGCGGCGTGGTGTTCATGCTCGGGCGCCTGTGGCGCGTGAAGGGTCCCGGCCTCGTGATCGTCATTCCCTTCATCCAGCAGATGGTGCGGGTGGACCTGCGCACGCGCGTGCTGGACGTCCCCCCGCAGGACGTGATCTCCCGCGATAACGTGTCCGTGCGCGTCAACGCAGTGCTCTACTTCCGCGTCATCGACCCGGAGAAGGCGATCATCCAGGTCGAGTTCTTCAACGAGGCGACGAGCCAGCTGGCGCAGACCACGTTGCGTTCCGTGCTCGGTCAGCACGACCTCGACCAGATGCTGGCGGAGCGCAGCAAGCTCAACGCCGATATCCGCAATATCCTCGACGAGCAGACCGATGCCTGGGGCATCAAGGTCGCCAACGTCGAGCTCAAGCATGTCGATCTCAACGAGATCATGGTGCGCGCGATCGCCAAGCAGGCGGAGGCCGAGCGCATCCGGCGCGCCAAGGTGATCGACGCCGAAGGCGAATTGCAGGCCGCCGAGAGGCTCGCGCAGGCCGGCCAGATCCTGGCGGCGCGGCCCGAGGCGATGCAGCTCCGCTACCTCACGGGCTTGCAGAACATCGCCAGCGAGCGTTCGTCCACCATCGTGTTTCCGCTTCCGATGGACTTCCTGAGCAAATTCGGACGCGCCTGACGGCGGCGCGCCCGGATCGCGAGCCCGCAGCGGCGCTCACGCCGCCTCGTCGGCCGGCAGCGGGGCCTTGTCGCGGATCATGTCGGACGCCTTCTCCGCGATCATCAGCACGCAGGCGTTGATGTGCGCCGAAACCAGATCGGGCATGACCGACGCGTCGACCACGCGCAGGCGCTCGACCCCGCGCACGCGCAGCTGCGGGTCGGTGACCGCGTCGGGTCCGATGCCCATGGCGCAGGTGCCGCAGGGGTGGTGCGCGGTGATGGCGGTCTGGCGGATGAAGGCGTCGATCTCCGCGTCGGACTTGACCTTGTCGCCGGGGGCGACCTCGCGCCCGCGATAGGGCGCCATCGGCGGCTGATAGGCGACGCCGCGCGCGCGCTTGAACCCTTCGCGCAGGCGCGGCAGGTCGTCCGGCGCGGAAAAGAAATTGTACACGATGCGCGGCGGCTCGCGCGGATCGGTCGAGCGCAGGAGGATTTCGCCGCGGCTGTCGGGATGCAGCAGGGTCGGGCGAATGCCGTAGCCGTCGGCATAGGCCGGCCGAACGAGCGGGAACCAGAGATAGGCGTCCGCCGGTGCGCCGCGAAACATGAACTCGATGTCGGGTACCGCCAGCTCCGGCCGCGTCTTGACGAAGGCGTGCAGCCCGCCGGGCACCACCGTGCCCGGGCCGGTGCCGAAGCAATAGGCGCGGATCATGCTGATCGCCATGCGGTCGAAGCGCATGTCGCGGCGGAACGTGCTCTCGGTAAGCCGCTCGAAAAAGATGATGACGGCGAGGTGATCCTGCAGGTTCTTGCCGACCGGCAGGTCGACGACCGGCGCGATGCCGAGCGTGCGCAGATGCGCCGCCGGGCCGATCCCCGACAGCATGAGCAGCGGCGGGGTGTTGAACGCGCCGCCCGCGAGGATCACCTCCCGCGCCGCCTCGACCCGCGCGGTCTCGCGGATGCCTCTGACGAATTCGACGCCGGTGGCACGCGTGCCCTGCATCAGCACGCGCGTCGCATGCGCGCCGGTCGCGACGTCGAGGTTCTTGCGCCTGCGCGCCGGCTTGAGATAGGCGGCCGCGGCCGAGGAGCGATAGCCGTCGCGGATGGTGTACTGGCCGCGGCCGAAGCCCTCCTGCCGCGCGCCGTTGTAGTCG
Source organism: uncultured Alphaproteobacteria bacterium (assembly GCA_963758945.1). GTDB lineage: Bacteria > Pseudomonadota > Alphaproteobacteria > Rhizobiales > Xanthobacteraceae > VAZQ01. The sequence goes on from CAVWXY010000015.1 coordinate 115,822, forward strand.
TCGGTGACCGGGAAGCCCGCGGCCCTGGCGGCGTCGAGCCAGGCGTCGTAGAGCGGATCGCGGGTCTTTGCGAATTCCGTCCCGACCGGCCCCGCTCCGCCGCGCCAACGATTCTCGCCGCCCTGCCATGTCTCGCAGCGCCTGAAATAGGGCAGCACCTCGGCATAGGACCAGCCGCGCGCGCCCTTCTGCGCCCAGCGATCGTAGTCGCCGCGATGGCCGCGGGTATAGGCCATCACGTTGATCGAGGACGAGCCGCCCAGCACCTTGCCGCGCATGGCCTCGATTCGGCGGCCGTTCATGTTCGGCTCGGGCTCGGTGTGATAGCCCCAGTTGAACATGTCGTATTCGTGCATCTTGCCCATGCCGAGCGGGACGTGGATGAACGGATGCAGATCCCGCCCGCCCGCCTCGACGAGCAGCACGCTTGCCGCGCCGTCCTCGCTCAATCGGTCGGCCAGCACGCAGCCGGCGGAGCCGCCGCCGACGATGACGTAGTCGTAGCCTGTCTTCACGCTCATCTGCTGATCGCCCGCAATATCGGTTGAGTGTACGTCACGTCGTTCGCGCGAAACAGGCCATGTGGAAAGGCTCTTCCTGCGCGCCACCCCACTTCGATCTGAACAGGATGTTAGTTTCAGAAAGGCAACACCCGTCTTGCTTGAAGCGCTGGCGTATCAGATCGAGCTTCGTGTCGACGAGCTCGGTGCTCGGACGCGAGCGGTGTGCGTAAAACAAGGCAGGCGCCTTGCAGACCACGTTCTCGAAATAATCGCAGAAGCTGTTCCAATCCAACTCGCTGAGGCTGTGCGCGCCACACCAGATCGGCTTCTCGATAGGTGCTGCGCTTCCAGCGATCGTATCCTTGAGAGTCGACGAGCTCCCCCTTGATGTCCGCGAGCGGACCGACCTCATGCTCGAGGTACCACTGCTGCAGTCGCGAGACGAAGGTGAGATCGATGATCGTCCAATGCGCATAGTCGATCACCGAATGGTTCAGGGAGATCAAACAGCGGAGAACACAAGACTTTTTGGCTTCGTTTAGCCAATTCGACAGAACCTTTCTACAACTTTTAGTTGTAACCGCCGCTTACCGGTACCGACGCCAGCGCCACGTGCCGTTGCATGTTTCGGTTTCGTTCCCCATTTTTGGCGGAAGCGAGCTTAAGGTACCTGCCGTTCATCCCTCGAGGGCGGGTGCCGATCTTGCAATTCTGTGAGTCCCCAGCATGTCGCAAAAAGAGATCGATCACGCCATCCGCACAACCTTTCGCGATCCGCCGATCCTGGCCAGCGAAGGTCGGGCGCAGTACGAGCATCTAAAGCGGCTTGTCTTGTCCGACATCAAGCCGCTGGGCCTACAGGAGACGTTGCTGGCGCGCGACATCGTGGAGGCCGAGTGGGAGGTTTGCCGGCTGCGGTGGATGAAGGTTGCCACCCTCCACGCCGTACTGCCGCGCGTGATCAAGTCGCGGATCTTGGAGGCCGGCGGCACGCGCTCCCTCGATCGGCGGTTGGTGCCGAAGATTTGCAAGCATGTGGCGGCTGTTGTGGCCGGCGATCCACAGGCGCGGCAACAGCTCGAAACGCTGCTCGAAAATTACAAGCTGACGGTCGACCTCATCATCGCTGCCGCCTTTGACGACCGCATCGTGTCGCAACTTCACATCGATCGAATGACCACAACGGCATGGGAGAGACGCATCGCCGCCTATGCCGAACTCGACCGCCTGCGGACAACATCGCGAAAACCCGAGGCGCCGCGGGATCAGATCTTGGAAATAGGGCACGAAGGCCCTCCGACGGAGCCGATTGATGGCGGCGGCGGTCGCTAGCGCATGACGTCGCCGGCCAAGATTGCCGCCAACCGGCGCAACGCCCGGCGCAGCACCGGACCGCGCAGTGCCGCCGGCAAGGCGCGCGCCCGCCGCAATGCGTTTCGGCACGGACTTACTACCCCGGCGAGCCTCGATCATGTGGCCATGGATCGGATAGACAACCTAGTCGATGCCTTGACCATACATGTCCACAGTCAACTCCAATTTCAGCTCGCGACGGTGGCCGCAGAAGCGCAAGCTGAGATTGAACGCGTGCGGCAAACCAAGGTCAACCTGGTCAACCGTGCCTCCGCGCAGCTGCGCGAGGAGGGGGCTGGTTTGTTGTCCGCCGGTGAGCGCGCCGCACTGGCGTTCGCGGGTAAGACTGAGATCCTCATGGCCTGCGAGCGCTATGAACGCCGCGCCATCTCGAGACGCAATTGGGCGCTGCGGGCGCTGGCAAAGCTCCAACGAGAATTACGGAGGGAAGAGGCGATCGAAGTCGTCGGACCTCCTCGTCCGAAGTCGTCGCTTACCCGGCAGAACCCATTCCGTGAGGACGTCCTGCGGCTGGAAGTCGAGAAACTGATGGGATCTGCGCCCCGGGGGCGCGTGAATTTTTCATGCACCTGTGAGTTGCATTTCATCAAAAACATGTATCGAGAGCCCGGCAAAAGCACGGTTGGCGTGTACGTTACCGCCGATGACCATCATGGCTTTCTTCACCTGCGCTTTGAAGTCAACGGAGAACCAATCGCTCAAACATTTGAGCTCGCCGGCAAGGCTATGCGGGTCGGCGGCGTGAGATGGACCGTCAAATGCCCCGAGAGCGGCAAGATGGTGCGCGATCTCTATCTTGTCCTTCGTGGCAACCAGACCCATTTTCGTTCGCGCCATGCCTTGGGCCTGTCCTACTGTTCGAACTGGCGGAAAAAACGTCATGGGGAACGTGCCAAGAGGCTTATGGATCGGCTTGGTGCGACATGGCGTGAGCCGCCGATACGTCCGAAAAACATGCAGCGGCGGACGTTTAAAAGGCTAGTGGATGAACTGTGGGACGCATGGCTGAGCGATGCACATGCGAACCTCGGAGTGTGGCTGGATCGCGATGCATTGGCGAACCTCGGGTCGGCGGAACTGGATGATATCGCCCGGAAACGCGTTACCGATATCGCCCTCCGCCGAAGGCGCCGCAAGTCGTCGAATTAATTGAGTGTCATCGCGGGCGACCCGCATCGCAACCGCGCAACATGCGCGAAAGCGCAGGCTGCGCACCGGCGAGGTCCACGATTATTGGCGAACCGGAGGCTGCGCCGATTCCGTTCCGGCGCAGTCGAAAAGATGACGGGCGATCATCCGCGTAATACCGGCCTGATACTGTCGAGCCTGCGCTGTGGGCCAAAAAGCTCTGCGGGTCTCCGGCGGTAAGCGGAAGAAAGCGTTGCCGAATGCATGGCGGTGCGCCGGGATCGGGCCACTCCGCGCGGCAACAAGGATGCGCTGAAGCACTCTAGCCATCGAGGAACGCGCTTGCAACTGCGGGCGCTGATGCGGTTCGCCACATTGGCGAACTCCGCAAGGGTTTGAAGCAATAAGATGGTCCATTCTGTTCGCATTGCACGGGCGATGAGGTCGCGTGCCCGCAGCGCCTTCGCGTCGGGCGCCGAAGCAGTCGCATAAACGAGGATGTTGGTGTCGAAGCTGATCATCACCGCTCGTGCATTTCTTCACGCCTGAATCTTCGCAAGGTGCCACCCCAGGGCAGGCCTTGCCGCATCACATCGATCGCGTGCTGTATGGCCTTTTCGCGTTCTGGGGTCATCAACGGCGGACGATACGGACTCAACACCGCGACCGGCTTGTTCCGCTTGGTGATCAGGATTTCCTCACCGCGTTCCACGCGCGAAAGCAAGTCCGAGAATTCATGATTGGCCTGACGCGCACTGACTGTTTTCACAGGTCATCATCTATGTAGGACATGTATACATTTAATCGAGGAATAAGCGTTCAAGTCAAGGCGCGGGCCAAGCGACAAGATCTGGTTCCAACCTCAGCGAGGCGCTTCGATTGGGGCTGTCAAATTGCGCGCGGGCCTTCGAATTTAAACGATTTTCTTGCGCAACCGCACAGCAGCCACCACCGCCGCTCTCGTCGCGACGAACGGGACCAAGGCGCGCCGGCCGCAGTTATAGACCCACGGCTCGATTTGCCGTCCCCGGGCCTCGCCCCTGATTGGCGAGGGGCGCTTTACGTAAACGAATCCACTCGCCAGCGAATCCCTTCAGGTGCAAGTTCGAACGTGCGCGGCCGGCGATCTTGGGTGCCCTGCTTGATGCGGCAGTCAGCACCAGCCGCGAAGGAATAATGCACTGTGCAGAACAGGAGGTCGTCTCCTTCGGCGTTGCGCACCTCAGGAATTTGTGGGGGCACTATCGGGATTTGCTCGATCAGCCCATCCCAGTGCTGGAAACAGGTCGCCGCGAGCCGCGGCAGCAACCACAAAAGGCCGCGCCAAGGTGGTCGACTGGCTCAAGACCCTCCGCCCAAATGGCCGGCCACAATTGATGAGATGGCGACTTACGACTTCCGCTTGGAACCCCAGCAGAGACTCCACTGATCGATGCGGAAAATCTGTTCAGACAACCGGGACCACTTCAGCCGGCGACGGTGGACGAAACTCAGCGAGTGGCTGCACGCCGTCCAGACGGGGCCAGCCGAAACAGTGATACGCTTCCTGCAACAAGGTCCCACTTTTTGGCGATCATCGAATTGATAGAAGCGGTGCAGTCCCCCAACGGGGCGCTAATCACAAGAATGGCCATCCCAATCACATCAAGCTCTGCATGAACACAGTTGGCAGCGGAGGAATGTGGCTTGTCCAACATGATCTACCTGACGTCCATCTGGGTGATTCCAGTAATTGTCGCCGTCACCTTTCATGAAGCGGCGCATGGCTTCGTTGCCCGTCTGTTTGGCGATGAAACGGCATGGCGACTTGGACGCGTTAGTTTCAATCCCTTGAAGCACATCGATCCGGTTGGGACGATCTTGTTGCCCGGCTTGCTACTGCTGCTGCACTCGCCGTTTCTGTTCGGTTATGCCAAGCCGGTGCCGGTCAATTTTAGAGCACTCCGCAACCCGCGACGCGACATGATCTGGGTAGCGGCCGCTGGGCCCGCCATGAATATTGTGCTCGCCATTTTCGCCGCGCTCGCCTTTCACCTCATCGATTATCTGCCAGGAACCGCAGCACCATGGGTCGCGGAGAATCTCAAAAACGCTCTGATCATCAATGTTGTGCTCGCCGTGTTCAACTTGTTTCCGCTTCCGCCGCTTGATGGCGGACGCATCGCGGTCGGGGTGCTCCCGGATGCCATTGCCTCCCCGCTCGCCCGGCTAGAGCCTTACGGTATGCTGATTCTTATCGGTCTCCTCTTCATCCTCCCAATGGTGGGCGCGCAAATCGGGGTCGATGTCAACATTATCTGGCGGTTCATCGCACGCTCAGCTGATGCCGTAATCGACGCTATCCTTCGATTGACGGGCAATTATTGACGATACCCAACAAGTTCGAGGAGCTAATCAAGAGGTGCAGTCGACCTGCTGCGCCGAGCGGCAACAGTAGTCGCGAGAAACGTCGGTGAGGGGCTAGTCGCCCGCTTCAACCAATTTGAAAGGATTTAGTGATTCGCTTTCGTCGCCAACGACTGGCGAGGGAGGCAATCATGGCTGCGAAGGAGATTTCGGTAAAGAAGTATGTTGTGAGGCTGAGCGGCGAGGAACGCGAACGGCTTGAAACGTTGATTTCGGAAAGGAAAGAGCCCGGCGCGCCGGGTACTGAAGGCGCGGATCTTGTTGAAGGCCGATGTCTCAGAAGCTGGCAAAGGGTGGAGCGACAACCGGATCATCGAAGCTCTGGAAACCAGCCCATCCATGGTTTACCGGGTGCGCAAACAGCTGGTGGAAGAAGGCTTCGAGGCCGTGTTGAGCCGCAAGCCGCGCGCGATGCCTGCCGTTGCTCGGATTTTTGACGGCGAGAAGGAGGCCAAGCTGATTGCCTTGGCCTGTTCCAAGCCGCCCAAGGGACGCGCACGCTGGACCTTGCGGTTGTTGGAGAACAAGGTGGTAGAACTCGGCATTGTCGCTCGTGCCAGCGACAGCACGATCGGGCGTGCGCTCAAAAAAACACTCTTCAGCCCCATCGCCGCCAGCACTGGGTCATCCCGCCGAAGGCCAACAGCGCGTTCGTAGCCGCTATGGAAGACGTGCTGGCCGTCTACACGCGGCCACGCGACGGCGATTGTCCGCTGGTTTGCCTCGACGAGACCTCGAAGCAACTCATTGCCGAAACGCGCGTGCCGATCTCGATGAAAGCGGGACGCCCGGCCCGTTTCGATTATGAGTACGAGCGCAATGGCACCGCCAATCTCTTCATGATGTTTGCTCCGCTCGAAGGCTGGCGCCACGTCAAGGTAACAGATCGCCATACCGCCGTGGATTACGCTCGCGTCTTGAAAGACTTGGCCGACATCCACTTCGCGCACGCCAAGACCATCGTTCTGGTCCAGGACAATCTCAGCATCCACAGCAAGGCTTCACTCTACGAAGCCTTTCCAGCCGTCGAAGCCAGGCGCCTGGTCGAGCGCTTCGAATGGCACTACACTCCAAAACACGGCAGCTGGCTCAATCTGGCCGAGTTCTGAACTCGGCGTCCTAACGTCCCAGTGCCTCGATCGCCGCATTCCCAACAAACAAATCCTCATCGACGAAATCGCCGCCTGGGAGCACGACCGCAATGCCAACCACACCAAAGCAGACTGGACCTGCCCCGATTTCGTGGACAGTTGACGTCTTGGGATCAGGCTACAGTGTCTGCCGTCAAGGTGTCCTCCTTTTTCTGCCTTTTCTGCTCATCCTTTTGTTCGGCCCCTGCGGAGCTCATCCTTCCGTTCTCTAATCGCCACCACGAACGCAAGCATTTTCTTTCTTCCTTGTTTGCTTGTTCTCTTGCTTGTTCTCTTGCTTGCCTGGAGGCTTTCTTTGGGTTGACCGCGCCGCAGGCTCTTCCGCCCCGACCGTAGATTTCGAACGCCGCCGCGCGCAGAGGCTGTCAAGGTCGGCCGTCACTCCGCCATGCGGCGCACTCCACCGTTTCCAGGCCGCGCCTTGACAGCCGTGAGCACGGCGGCAGACTGGATGGTCACGGGCCGGAAGAGCGCTCTGCTATCGAGTATGGTCCCTTTAGCTTTTGCTCGCGCGGATTGATGTCGCTGCCAGGTCCACCGTTCTCTCCGCGGTCCAGGGTCGCTGGCCGCACCATGGCCTCAGGGTTTCGACGCCGCTATGTCCCGAACGCGCTCAACAGAAGCTCAGCGCAGGAAGAATCGCGCGGTCATCGAGGCCCGTCCCAGCAGGGACAGCGATCCGCCGCGAGATGCGGCGAAGGGATATTCGATCGATCTCAGGCGGCTGCAGATGCAGCCTCAGCGTTCCATCGGAACGTCCTACCTGAGGTCCACATGCGATGCAGGATGACGGCAAGCTTTCGGGCAACCGCCATCGTTGCCTTCTTAGCTCCGATACGCTTGCCAAGCGCCTCGCCCCAGGTCTTCAGCGCGCTTGGTCGCGTTGACCGACTGAGCAACACTTTGGCGGCCTCGAACAGAAGGCCGCGCACCATGCCGTCTCCGCACTTGGAGATGCGCCCTGCGTGATCGACCTCGCCGGATTGATAACGCCTGGGCGTCATCCCAAAGTACGCCGCCACTGACGACGATCGCTTGAAGCGTGCTGGGTCCTCAACGCCGGTGATATAGGCCAAGGCAACCACCGTGCCGACGCCCGGTGCCGACATCAGCTGACGGGCAATGTCGTCGCTGCGAGCGCGTTGAATGACGGCCCTATCGTACACGAGGAGTTGGGCCCGCGTTGCCTCCAGCACCTGCAACGTCGGCTCGATGATCGCCCCAAGTACAGGATGCCCGTCGATCGCCGCGCGCACGCGCGCCGGGAACTGGCTGCGCAAGCCTTTGGGAAGGACCCGACCGAAGGTCTTCAGAATGCCGCGCACGCAATTCTTCAGCGTCGTGATTTGCGACACGATCTGGCCGCGTGCTACCAGCAGTGCACGGACGGCTTGGCTGTCAAGGCCCTTCACCGTCACCTCGCGGTACCAGCCGACGCGCATGATCTGTGCCAAACCGAGGGCGTCGTTGGCGTCGGTCTTGTTGACCTTGAGCGACAACGCGGCTTTGGCGTGGCGCGCATCGACGCAGATCACGGGCAGGCCAATCGCCTTCAGCTCGTGGAACATCCAGTTCGACAGCTGCCCGCTTTCGAGTCCGATCCGAGCCGCATGGGGCGCGTGCTGCTTCACAGCCGATGCGATAGCTTCCGGCGTCGAGTCGGTTTGGCCGCGCCATACGATCTTCTCGGCATCGTCAATGACGCAGATCGACGTTTCCTTCAGCGACACATCGAGGCCGACATACTGCTTGCTCTTGGACATGATCTCGCTCCTTGGCGTTGCGGGGAGGACCAGCCTGCGCCGGCATTCGTTACCCCGCGATTACGCCATGTCCCGGCCCGCACATTCGACCCGCCGTCGCGCGCAGGGGCGGTCAAGGTCGCGCACTTTGCGCGCGCGCGAGGGCTTGACCTTGACGGCCCCGAGCACGGCGGCAGGATGGAGTGAGCCGGGGGAAACCGCAGGCTCCCAGTGCCGCCGCTCGAACTCGACGGGTGACAGATACTCGAGCGACGAATGACGCCGGCGCGGATTGTAGAAGCCTTCGATGAACTCGAAGACGGCATTGCGTGCCTCGGCTTGCGTCTTGAACCGGCTGCGAGCCAGTAACTCGCATTCCAGCGTGGCGAAGAAGCTCTCCGCCATCGCATTGTCGTAGGCGTCGCCCACACTCCCCATCGAAGGCCGCACACCCGCCTCGCGGCAGCGGTTGCCGAACTCAATGGACGTGTACTGCGCGCCTTGATCGGAGTGATGAATGACGCCGCGCGGACGACGCATGGCCAGCGCCATGCTCAACGCATCGAGCACGACCGTGGTGTGCAACGTCGTCGCCATCGACCAGCCGACGATCCGGCGGCTGAACACATCGAGGACGACCGCCAGGTACAGGAAGCCCGCCCATGTCGGAATGTAGGTGATATCAGCCACCCAAAGCACATTCGGCGCATCCGCCGTGAACCTGCGCTCGACCAGATCGGGCGCTTGGCGGGCTCCATCACGCACCGTTGTGATCGCAAACCTGCGACGGCTGATACCAGCAACACCCGCCTCGCGCATGAGCCGCGCGACACGGTTCTTGCCGACCTGCACGCCGTTCGCCGCAAGCTCAGCGTGCACCCGCGGCGCGCCATAGGTTCCGCGCGATACCGCGTGGATCGTGCGTACCGTCTCGGTCAACGCAGTATTCGAACGCACCCGTTGGGAGGGCGATCGCGTTCTCCACGCATAGTACCCGCTGCACGAGATGCCCAGCACTCGGCACATGGTGGCAATCGGAAACTCGGCCTGGTGCGCGCTCACGAATCTGAACCCTTCGGCGGAATCACATCCGTCTCCCGAGCGAACCAGGCCGCGGCTTTTGAGAGGATGTCGCGCTCCAGCCTGAGCTGCTTCACCTCGCGCCGAAGACGGTTGATCTCGTCGCGTTCTGCCGTCGTCACACCGTCATCCCGGCGGCCCGCGTTACGCTCGGCTTGCGCCACCCAGTTCCGGATCGCCTGCGCCGTCGGCTCAAACTCCTTCGACAGGCTCTCCGGACTTCGCCCGGACCGAACCAGCTCAATCATCTGACGCCGAAACTCCGGCGTGTAAGGTGCGTTCTTTCTTGCCATCGTGGACTCCTGCAACACAAATGCTCGGGTGTCCACGAAACCGGGGGAACTTCAGACTGGCAATTCACCACCAAAAATGCTCGCATCAAACTTAAGCATTTATACCCTGCAATCTGATTGAATCAGGCGACTAGGTCCTGTCTCGCAAATACCGACTAGACGATCGATTCCATGAAAGTTGTCATAAGCGGGGGATTTATCTGTGCTTTTGGGCTCCTATGTCTGTGCCTGAGGCTTTCAGGCGAAGGATTGGAGCGATATGGCAGCGTGGCGGCGAGCGATTGAGTTGTCGCTCGGAGATGCGGATGTGGAGCGGTTGAGGTCGATAGCGCAGTCGCGAACCGAGCCAGCGAGCCGGGTCGAGCGGGCGCGGATTCTGTTGGCGTATCGGGAAGACCCTCGTTTTTTGCGGTGGGCCGGGCACTTGGACTGCATCACCAGACGGTCCAGCGTTGCGTGGAACGGGCTGTGGCCGAAGGTCCGATGGCCGCGCTGGATGATCGCCCGCGCCCCGGTAAGGAGCCGACGATCACCATCGAAGCCAAGGCATGGCTGACGTCGCTGGCTTGCCGGAAGGCGAAGGAACTGGGCTATCCGCATGAATTGTGGACGACGCGGCTTCTCGCCCGGCACGCCCGCGAGCATGGACCGGCGGAGGGGCATGCGTGCCTGGCCAACCTGGCGCAAGGCACGGTGTGCAAGATCCTCGATCAGGAGCAGGTGAAGCCCCACAAGGTGCGCTACTACCTGGAGCAGCGTGATCCTGAGTTTGCCGAAAAGATGGCTCAAGTGCTGTGCGTTTATCGCAAGGTGAAGCTCTTGAAGAAGGCCGCAGCCGTATCGAAGAACAAGCCGAACGATGCGATGGCGATCATATCCTATGACGAGAAGCCGGGTATCCAAGCGATCGCGACGACATCCCCCGACTTGCCTCCCGAGCCGCATGTTCACACGACCTTCGCGCGCGACCACGAATACAAACGGCACGGGACGGTGAGCCTGCTGGCCGGTATCGACCTGCTGACCGGCAAGGTTCACGCCCTCGTCAAGGATCGCCACCGCAGCCGCGAATTTATCGAGTTCCTCAAGCTTCTCGCTGCCGCCTACCCGGCCCACACGGCGATCCATCTGATCCTCGACAATCATTCCGCGCCAGTAGTGTCCGGTTAAGTTGAAGGGTGTTGCCGGAAAAGGCAATTGTGACGGGCTTTTTTTGGCTCCGACTGGTGTCCCCGACTTGAATTGAAAATGGCGTGTTGGGCTAGCGTCCGGGATTTCGCCACCCCGGAGTTGCCATGTACGTCGGCAAGACCCTGTTCGCGCAGGTCATGGATTTCCTGCCATGGAAGACTTTCCATCGCATCGTGGATCATTACGGCGGTGATCACCGGACGCGCAGTCTCAGTTGCGCCGAGCAGTTTCGCGTCATGGCTTTCGCGCAGCTGACCTACCGCGAGAGCTTGCGCGATATCGAGGTCTGTCTGGGGGCTCAAGCCGGCAAGCTCTATCATATGGGCATCGGCGCGGCGGTCGCACGCTCGACGCTGGCTGACGCAAACGAGTTGCGCGACTGGCGCATATACTTCGAGTTGGCCCAGCGGCTGATCTTCAAGGCCCGCGCGCTCTACGTCGGCGAGGACTTCGGCGTGGAGTTGGCCAATACTGTGTATGCGCTCGATGCCACGACTATCGATCTCTGCCTGTCGATGTTCCCGTGGGCGCCGTTTCGCTCGACAAAAGCAGCAGTGAAGTTGCACACGCTGCTCGATCTTCGAGGCGCGATCCCCACCTTCATCCACATCTCCGACGGCAAGATGCACGATGTCAATGTGTTGGACCTGCTGCTCATCGAAGCCGGCGCCTTCTACATCATGGATCGGGGTTACCTGGACTTCGAGCGGCTCTACGCGATGGATCAGGCGGGAGGATTCTTCGTCACCCGCGCCAAGCGAAATCTCGATGCGCGACGCCTGTACTCGGCGCCGGTGAACCGCGATACGGGGCTCATCTGCGATCAGACCATCGTGCTCAACGGCTTCTATGCCTCCAAGGACTACCCCGGCCACTTGCGCCGCATCCGCTATCACGATCCCGAAACTGGCAAGACCCTCGTGTTTCTGACCAATCAGTTTGCGCTGCCGGCGCTGACCATTTGCGCCCTGTACCGGTGCCGATGGCAGGTGGAGCTGTTTTTCAAGTGGATCAAGCAACACCTGCGCATCAAACGCTTCTACGGCACCTCGGAGAACGCCGTCCGGACGCAAATCTGGATTGCCATCAGCGTCTATGTGCTGGTGGCGATCATCAAAAAGCAACTTCGCCTGGATGTGACCCTGCATACGCTGCTACAGATTTTGTCGCTGACGCTCTTCGAGAAATTGCCGCTGCAACAAGCCTTCAAGCGCGTCGATCCGGTCGAAAACAACCTTATCTCCGACAGGCAGTTGAAATTGTTCGAGTTTTAACCGGACACTACTGATTCCGCGCATATCTCCAGGGAGACGCGAGCTTGGATTGCCGAGCAACCAGCTGGGCGGTTTGAGTTCACCTTCACGCCCAAGCATGGCTCCTGGCTCAACCTCGTCGAGGGCTTCTTCTCCAAGCTCACGCGTTCGATCCTGCGCCACATCCGCATCGCCTCCAAGCAAGAGCTCAAGGACCGCCTCATGGCCGCGGTGGATTACTTCAACGACGATCCGGTCGTTCACACATGGACCTACAAGCTCGACAAGGCCGCATGATATGATTCGAACTTTGGAAACGCTGACCTAGTATGTGCGTGGTCACTGATTTTGCGGGCAGGATCACTGGAATGGCGCGGCCGATCAAACGTTTGCAAGCAGACCTGGCGGTGGTGGAGGAGTTGCGGAGCAGATCGCGGGCATCGACGAGCACGGTGCGCGAGCGGGATCGTGCCGGGATGATCCTGCTGCGGCTCGACGGTGTGAGCGTCACCGAGGCAGCGGTTCGACTGAAGACGATCGCAAAGCGCGTTTCGATGTGGTCGAAGCGCTTCGAGGAGCAGGGGCTCGACGGCCTTGAGGACGAGCCCGGGCGGGGTCGCAAACCGTCGATCCCGGCGAACAAGATCGAGCGCATCGTGACGGAGGTGACGCGGCCGCCGAAAAGCCGCAAACGCTGGAGCGTACGCAGCATGGGCCGCCATGCGGGCGTCTCGCACAGCACGGTGCAACGCGTGTGGTCGAAGAACGACTTGAAGCCGCACGTGACGAGAATGTTCAAGCTCTCCAACGATGCGAAATTCGAGGAGAAGTTCTGGGACGTGATCGGCCTCTATCTCGACCCGCCGGCGAAGGCGCTGGTGCTTTGTTGCGATGAGAAAAGCCAGTGTCAGGCTCTGGAGAGAACTCAGCTCTCCCTGCCGCTCTCTTCCAAGCGGCCACGCACAATGACACACGACTACAAGCGCCATGGCACGATCACTCTGTTCGCGGCCCTCAACGCTCTGGAAGGCCGTCTGATCACTCGCACCGAGAAGCGGCATACGCACGTCGAATGGCTGCGCTTCCTCAAGCAGATCGACCGCGAGACGCCGAAGGACCTCGACATCCATCTCATCCAGGACAACTACGCCACGCACAAGCACGCCAAGGTCAAGGCTTGGCTCAAGCCCATCTTCAGGCCGCACGCTGCGCATCGGTGAAGGTATCGAGCTTGTGAACGAGGCGCTCGGCATGGACCCAGCACAGGCCGTGCGGGCCGACGTTGAACTGCCCGGCGTCGTCACTGACGATGACGGTGTCGGGCAGGAAGCCATGCGCCTTGACGCTGCCCCACAAGGCGCCCTCGGTGGCGACCATGACCGGATCGGGGTTGACCTCGAGAGCCGAGATGCCGAGTTGGTCGAGATGCGCGGTCCAGGCGACCTGGGTGGTGAAGACCCGCTCGGGATGTTCGGCCAGGCGGGCGATCACCGGCCCGGACAGGGCGCGTTGTCGCATGTAGGCCAGCGCCGCGGCATTGACGACATAATCGCTGTGGCCGGCGCGCAGCAGTTGGAGAAAGTTGTGGCGGTTCTTCGAATCCGTGGTGCCGAACCAAGCGAAGTGTTCATTGCCGATCTGCGTGCAGAAGCCATTCGCGGCCTTGTGGCGAGCGCCGGTGTCGTCCACCGTGATCCAGGAGGCGCTGGAAAGCCCGGCGCGCAGCACGTCGCGGGCCTCGTCAAGGAAACCGTCCTGGCCGGCAATCAGCAGACGCACGAGCTGCCGCTTGGAGATGATGATGCCGAAGGCCCGCACCAGCGCGAGCAGCCGCGCCACCGTGACTTGCCCCTGATGGTATTGAGCGAGCACGAAGCGGCGTAGGTCCGGCCCGAAATGCCCGCTGATGCCGGCCGGCAGCGGCGCTGTCATCGTGTCGCCGTCCGGCGTTTGCCAGCGCTCGCAACGGAAATTGACGACGTGCGGACGGATCACCAGATCCTGCACCACAAAACTCGTGTAACCTTTGAAACGAGAGCCGCGCGGCGGGGCTGCGAGTTTGACGGTCCGCTCCTCGTGGATCGAAAGCCTCGAGGTCTTGCTGCCCGTCGCGCGCGGCTCGCCCGCAGCCGTCGGGGGCGGCTTCGGCTCGGTCGCCTTGTCCATGCCACTGGGTTTGATGTTCGGCTGGCGAGAGCCACCTTTGAGCCGGGCAATCTCATCGCGTTGCGCCGCAACCGTCCGCCGCAACTCGGCCACCTCTTCCAACAGCTTCAGCACCAAGCTTTTCAGATCGGCGTGCGATAGGCCATCGAGGTCGGTAGGCGGCAACATTCCCAGAATGAATCTAACTCGCGCCGTCCTGAGAATTGGAAAATCATACCGTCACCGGTTTTGCCCCTCTTACAGTGCAATTTACTAAGTAGCTGACCGACAACGGCAATCGACGCCGCGCTGGCGGCTTGGCACTTGTATGGCGCATGTCAAGACTTGTGGTCGCCAATTGAGAGTTGGGACACTTAGCATGGGCGGCGATCGGACCTCGCAGAGGCGTGCGGCAGGCGAAAATCACGCGCTCGATCAGGGTGGCGAAGAAGTTTGCGCGTTGGCCGCGATTGCGGTCGTGTTCCCGCCGTTATCTCAGGGGTAGCTCAATGCCTTCTTGGCCCAGAAGGATCTTTCTGAGCTGCTGATGATCATCGAGCCAGAAATCAGCCTTTGAAGGCGTGAAGCGGTTGGCGGGGACCTGCGTGGCGCTGTGTTCAACAGCACTAATACCGCACGCGCTTGCGCCCACAAACGCAATTGCAATAGCAATCGCGATTCCAACCAATCGCTTGACGGTTGGCATGATCACCTCCGTCCGGCCGACGATGACGGCGCGATCCAGCGCTTCCCTTCGACTTGCTCGGCCACTACCAACCAGTGGCGCGCCAGCGCTTCGTACTGTTCCTTGATGAGGCCGGACCAAGCAGGCAGCCATTTTCTGGCATTCAGCCGCATGGGCATGGAATTCCTCGGAATGTGGCGTTGTGGCAGGAGTATCGCGCGGAACATTCGGACGGCTACGGCTATAGTCGTTATGTTGCGCCGGCATTTATGTTGCGCCACGAGGAGCTGAATCCGCCTACGAGCGCCTCGTCAGCCAATGGCAACCGCGCCGACCGAAGCCCAGGCGCACGGGCGCTGCAACAGAGGAGCGACGCTAAGGCCGCGCGGCAAGGCTCGCATCCTCCAGCCTTGCTCTTCGCCACGCAGTCGCCCGTCCACAGAAAGATACCAAATCCCGCACGAAAGGGCTTGTCGATCACATCCGTTCGTGGTGCGGATCTTCTGCCAGTGGATGTCCGGGAAGGCGTAGTAGGTCAGCGTCTCATGGACGCTCTGCTCGACGAGATCGGCTGCCGTATTCACCTTGCGACGCTGGGCGACAGCGCGGTGGCCAACACAGAGCAAGACTATTCTTCGCGCCGCCCAATTCATTTTCGCGATTTTTCTTTTGACCGCTTCCGAAGACGCACACCAGGACCGCCACCGTTTTCATCGATGAATTCGACGCCTGCCTTGCTGAGCACGGCCTCGATTCTTTCCAATGACTTCTGGTCGCCTGTATAGCGGCCGATTTCAATGTTCGTGATCGTATTCCGATGCAGTCCCGTCGCCTCGGCTAGATCGCGAACCGTCCAATTTAGGGCTGCTCGCGCCATCCGCAATTGTGCGCTTGTCACAGGCATTTGCTTGTGCTATTGTCACATGTGCTGTTGTCATAGTCCAAGGAAGGAAAACGTCATGTCTCGTCTCGCAAACCGATCTCCTATGCGCAGAAACGACTTCCACCGCACATCATTCATCGGCGGCTCCGACGCTCGAGTCATCATCGGGAATGACGAGCCCGCATTAGAGCGCCTTTGGCGAGAAAAGCGAGGCGAGGTGGAGCGGCAAGATTTATCGGGCAACCTGCTCGTCCAGCTCGGGCTCGCGACCGAGCACCTCAATCGCGAGTGGTACGAACGCACGACCAGGCAGGTGCTCACAGACGTCCAAAACTGGGTCCGGCACCCGGTGCTCCGCTGGATGGCCGCCACCCTGGACGGCATCGTCGAGGGCACCGGCGCAGTGTTCGAAGCGAAATTCATGCTGCCGTGGTCGTTCTCGGAGGAGGCGGCGGCGGAGAAGCACATGGCTCAACTCCAGCACAACATGTGGGTCACCAATGCCACCGCCGCGGTGCTCTCGATCATCACCGGGGGCGGCAAGTGGGTCGAGATCAAGATACCAGCCGATTCGCTCTATCAGCACCTCCTTTTGACGGCGGAAAAGAAATTCTGGCGCTGCGTCGAGAGCGGCGAGCCCCCTCGCCTATTCGGCGTCGAGCCACCGCGAGCTCGCATTGAGGCGGTGCGGATCGTCGATATGAGCTCGTCAAATGCCTGGGCGGAATTCTCCAACGTCTTTCGCCGCACACGCGAGGCCCACCTCGAGCATGAGAACGCCAAGGCGGAGCTCAAAGGCCTCATGCCGGAGGACGCCAAGGAGGCGATCGGGCATGGGATTAGGGCCAGACGCTCAAAATCAGGCGCCGTGAGCTTTGATGTCCTGAGCGCGGAGGGCGGCAGCCATGCACCGCTCCAGTGATACAATCGCTACCATTGCGGCCGCCCTTGCCAAGGCCCAGGTGGAGCTGACCAATCCAGAGAAGTCGCTCGTTGCCACCATCCGCTCCCCCTTCCCCCGGGAGGCGGACCGCACCTTCCGCTATGCGCCGCTGTCGCGCGGGTTGGACATCGTACGCAAGAGCCTTGGCCGGCATGAGATCGCGACGATCCAGTCTACAGAGATTGACAAGGAGGCCGGTCTGCTTCGCCTCACCACCATTCTTGCGCATTCGTCCGGCGAATGGGTTTCATCAGAATGGCCGGTATGCCAGATCACGGACATCGCCTCGGCGCAGCGCATGGGAGCTGCCCTCACCTATGCACGGCGGTATGCCCTTTTCACGCTGGTCGGGATTGCCGGAGAAGATGATCTCGGTGCGCCGGATCTCGGTGCTGCCCCCAATCCCGCAGCGGAGCTGCGGGGGCCCCCTGATCATGGCAAGCAAGCGAATGGGCAAGCTACGCCAGCGCGACCGCGGGCGCCCTTTCCAGAACTCAGTAAGGACTGTCCTCGGAGTACAGCTATCAGCAAGCCTTCGGGAGAGCCTGATTGAGCAAATGGCGGCTATAAATTCGGCGGACGAGGCGGCGGCCTGGGCGCATCGGAATCTGCCTGCCAAGAACACGCTGACAGCTGCAGACGCGAAAATTGTGGAGGAGCGGTTCCGGGCAAGGCTCTCCGCGATCGACCCCTCGCATGGTGCTTGTGACCGTCCGGCCGAGGGTTATGAGCCGCCTCATGCTGTCCCGGACCAAACCGGGGTGTCCAGCGCGTCGGACGCGGCTACCCGCCAGCAAGCACCGATGCGGGCCACCAAGAAGCAATCTCGCAGCGATGCAATCCGTGCTTTGGGAAAAACGGTTCGCCTGCGCGATAAGGATCACCGGAGATTCGTGCTGCGACAGGCGTGCCTCGTGTGCGGCCGCGTGCCGTCGGATCCGCATCATCTCACCTTTACACAACCGCGTGCACTCGGGCGCCGTGTGAGCGACGAATTCATCGTCCCGGTCTGCCGAGTCCACCATAGAGAGCTACATCGCTCTGGTAACGAGGCTACATGGTGGCGGAAGCTCAACATCGACCCGATTCCTATCGCGCTTAGGCTCTGGCAGCAGACGCGGAGGGATGGCGGTCAAAGTGACCCGAAGCTTTGGAAAAACGCCCGCCTGGATGAGGGACGAACTGATTCCAAGCCGGCATCGCAAGGTGCCGCCGGTGACGGAGCTTCAGAAACGCCGGCCTAAGGACGGCCGATATGCTCGACGAGATGGTGCTTTGTGAGGAGCTGTTTCACACTCCCAGCGGCGTCGCATTCGCCGATTTCATAACAGAGGGCCACCGAGAAACTTGGCCCATTCGCAGCAAACGTTTCCGAACCTGGTTGCGGCGCTGCTACTACCACGCAACCGGGTCCGCGCCGAGCGCGGCGGCCATCCGGTCAGCGCTCGATCTGCTCGAAGCCCGCGCGCAATTTGATGGTCCCGAGCGCGCGGTCAATACCCGCGTCGCCGAGCATGCCGGCCAGCTCTATCTTGATCTTGCCGATGAGCATTGGCGCGCCGTTGCGATTGGCCCCGACGGCTGGCGAGTGCTCGGATGCCCGCCAGTGCGGTTCCGTCGAGCCCCTGGTATGTTGCCGCTGCCGGTACCGGAGCGCGGCGGATCGATCGAAGCCCTGCAGTCCTTCCTCAATCTTTCGAACCAGAACGACTTTGTGTTGGTCGTCGCATGGCTGCTGGCCGCGTTGCGATCGAGCGGTCCCTATCCGCTGCTCGCAATATCCGGCGAGCAGGGCTCGGCGAAGACCGTTCTATCAAAGCTCCTCAGGGCGCTGGTCGATCCCAATGTGGCCCCGGTCAGAGCGCTCCCGCGCGAGGAACGCGAGCTGATGATTGCGGCCAACAATGGCCATCTGCTTGCCTTCGATAATCTTTCCGGCTTGCCGGCCTGGCTCTCCGATGCACTCTGCCGGCTTGCGAGCGGTGGCAGTTTCGCGGTCCGGCAGCTCTACACCGATGATGAAGAGGTGCTGTTTAAAGCGGCGCGCCCTACCCTCTTGAACGGGATCGAGGATATCATTGGCCGCTCAGATTTGGCCGACCGCGCGATTTTTCTGACCTTGGGGCCGATTGGCGAGGAACAGCGTCGTTCCGAGACCGAGCTTTGGCGGGAATTCGAACTTGCGAGGCCCGCGATCCTTGGGGCCCTGCTTGATGCGGCGGCACACGGTTTAAGAGCTGTGGGTTCCGTTCACCTCAGCCGGCTACCGCGAATGGCCGACTTCGCGCTCTGGGCCACGGCCTGCGAAACAGGTCTCTGGCCCGCCGGCACCTTCACTCGCGCCTACGCAGCCAACCGCAAGGCCGCGATCGAGGGCATCATCGACGCCGATCCGATCGCCGCTTGCGTGCGGGAGTTCATGCGCGGGCGCCCCTCCTGGACGGGCAGCGCCGCCGATCTTCTGCGGGTCAGCGTTGAACGCAGCAGTGATCGTATCCCGAAGGACGGCACCGGTTGGCCGAAAAATCCCCGCGCCCTCGCCGGCCACTTGCGTCGCGCACAGACGTTTCTTCGGGCGCTCGGTATCGACATTGCGTTCAGTCGTGAAGGCCGAGCCGGAAGCAGAGTAATCCGGATACGTTCATCTCCCGAAAACACCGTCAGTACCGTCAGCAGCGTCAGCGATAGCGGATCCGGAGCCGACCCAGAACAACAGCACTGGGGTCCGCCATATCCCGTTTGCGACGGCTGAACCAGCGTCTTGCGCTTCGTGGCGGTCAATGACTTCTCGGGATTGACCAACCCTGCCTGCGCCTTGGCCAAAGTGGAGGCCAGAGCCGCGACCGATTCACTGGACCGGTGCATGGGCGGGCCTCCATCTCCATGATGTCGAAGCTCACCGCGCCTGATTTCGAGCGCCTGCCTCGCACCCGATGACCGATGGCCTCCTTGGCGTCCTCAGGCATCAGGGCCTTTGAGCTCACCTTTTGCCCGCGCGTGGCGAGGAACGGGTATTGGAACAAGATGAGAGCAGCCGCGCCCTCGTACGTTGGAGCGCGGAGGATCTGGCGCGCGAAACAGCCCTGCGCTTCACCACGATCTGCCGCGCCGAACTCACCGAAGGCGAGACGTCCATGATCATTCTTTTTCTTTCCTTATAGCCCCCCTTTCCTTGCCCTCATGGCTGACGGCCGCTCACTCTGCCGTGCATATGCATCGCCGAATCAGTCGATGCTCTTCTACAATTGCGTGACGATGTTGCCGCAAAGCAGATCAGCTAAGAGACCAGCTTGCTACGCTCGGGGAAGACGTCGGCGGGATAATCCGTCGTAGGGGTCGCGCCAATGCTATGAAATGCCGAAAAGTCGCCCCCAAGTCCGGAATCCAAAGTACTGGAACGAGACTTGGGCAGGACGGGGCGCAATGCCGAGGTGGATGGCGGCCGAAATCAAGGCGGGGAAAAAGCGGGAAGATTTTGCTATCGACAATCTGACGCCATCCAGCTTTCACCGCGGCCCCTGCATTGCGGACGAGGCAAGTATGTGGTCGAAGCTCTGTCGAGCTCGCTGTTTGAGGGCGCGGCACCTCGCCGCCTCAAAGCCAATGAGGCGCTTTTTGTCGCCGGAGGGCCCGGCGATGGTTGCTATCGAACTCGAGCAGGGCCTGCTCAAGGTCGTCGTGAAACAATTAAGCATAGACACTTGGGAGAGGGCGTGCAAAGCCTTCCTCGATGAACGAAATCATCGCCTCCAACTATTCGTCAGAGAGGCTCGACACTGCATTGCTGTGCTCGACCTTGTGCTCACGCGGCACCAGCAGCGCCAGCACTTTGAGGTAAGCCGCCGGTTGCGTCTGGCGTACCTAGCCGCAGCCGACTCAGCCCGCTAAACTGGATATGGCGCTACTCTTTCTCGGCAGCGACGTTGGACGCGCCCAAGCGCGACGACGCTATGCTCGGTGCTCTGGCTGTTCGCCGAGGCGAGGTGTGGTCGTCTGGCGACTTCGCGCCGCGAGAAAGCTCGATCCAGCACTTGTAAATCTCCTGCTGTTTTTTCAGAGACCAATCTCCCCCTCGCTTGGTCTCTGGGCCAACTTCGCGGCTTTCCTATTCCAGCCAGTCGTAGCTCTCGCCCAGAGGGACGGCGCCGCGCGTATCCCAGCAGCGTCTCGTATCCGGCGGTGAGCGCCAGAATGAGTCCGATCAGCGCAAGCGTGGACATGCTCTGATGAATGAGCACCCTGTCGATTGCTACACGGCACCACATACTTTGTGTTTTCCGGTAGTGTCTCAGTTTGAATGTGGCATTGGCCAGTTCGAGCGGTAGCCGGCGCCCCCTTTTGCATGATGAGGCGCAGGTAGGCCTCGACGCTGGCGGGCGCGATCGCTTTGCGTTTTTCCAAGTGATGAATGCAATTCAATGCGAGATCGAATGATCCATAGCAGTGATGCGCGACCTTGAGGCGCCGGCGCATCAAAGTGAGCTCTTGTTGACGAGCTCCGTGCTTGGTCGCGAGAGGTGCGTCGCGTAAAACAAGGCAGGCGCCTTGCGGACCACATTCTCGAGATGGTCGCAAAAGGTGTCCAGTCCAACTCGCTGAGGCTCTCCGCCCCAATCACCAATCGCCGGTAGAAACCTGCGCGGCGCTTGCTGCTCGAGATTGCCCCTTCACAGGTCGAGAGTGCTGGCGGCGAAAATCTCCTCGAGCGCGACCGGCCGCGCGGCGAGCCCCTGCTCGTACACGTATTGCGCGATGCTCGCGAGCACCGGCTTCGCCGCCTTGAAGCCGTAGGCGAGCGGATCGTGCGCGGCGAGCGTGCGCTTGACACCGCCGTCGAGCAATCCGGCCTCGAAATACCATTGCAGATACGATTGGCCGTAGCGCGCGATCTCCTCCTTCGCCGCCGCGAAGGCGGAATAGAGATTGAGCGCGATCCAGAAATGGCGCTCGAGCAGCGCGCGCCGCACCACCACCGTGTGATTGATCGGGAACAGTCCGGTCTTGGCGTAGAAGCGGCGGCCTTCGGCGGCGGGGTCGGGAAACAGATAGCGCGTGACGCCGGAGACATCGACCGAGCTGCGGTCGATGAGGTTCTTGTCGACGAGATAGTGCAGCGCGCCGTCGAGCTCGCCGCGCAGGAGCATCTCGCCGATATTCGTGCTCGGCGGGATCTGGTTGACGCGCACGCCGGCGGGCGCGGCAAAGCCGGTCGCCCCGCCGTGGCTCTTGTCGGGATTGCGCTCCATGAACCACTCGATCTCGCGCGCTTGCACGCCGAACTCGTGCTGCAGGATGCCGCGCGACCAGATCGCCCAGGTCTGCTGATATTCCGGCACGCCGATGCGCTTGCCGCGCAGATCGGCCGGGCTGGCGATGCCGGCGTCCGTGCGCACGATGATGCTGGTGTGGAAGAACTTGCGCATGGTGAAGACCGGGATCGCCGTCCAGCGAGTGTCGCCGCGCGAGGTCGCGATGATGAGCGACGACATCGACATTTCCGACACGTCGAACTCGGCGAAGCGCAGCTGCCGCCAGAACATCTCGGAGGGATGCACCATGGTGGGGACGAGCTTGATCCCCTGCGGCACCACGCGGCCTTCGATGATGGGCCGCGTGCGTTCGTTGTCCGAGAGCGCGATGCTCAGCTCGAGCCGGGTGTCGGTCATGAGTGTTTGTCGCCCCCGCGAAAGCGGGGGCCCATGGTGCCAGTTACGACGGCCTCTGGAATATGGGTCCCCGCTTGCGCGGGGACGACCGAAAGGGGCACTTCGATCCTCTCGGAATTAATTCTCCGCCGGCACGCTCACATAGACGCGGTTGTCGCGCACGCGCACGTCGACCGGGCGCAGGCGATATTTGGGATCGCCGCAGTGGCGGCCGGATTCGATGTCGAATTCCCAGCCGTGCCAGGGACACACGATGTTCTTGCTCTTGGCGAAGCGCAGCCCCCGGCTGGTCTGGTCCGCCGCCAGCTCCTCCTCGACGCGCGGGATGACCTTGCCCTGGCAGACCGGGCCGCCGTCGTGCGGGCACTGATTCTCGTAGGCGAGCAGGCGGTCGCCCTGCCGGAAGATGCCGAACTCGAAGTCGTCGACGCGCAGCACGCGGTAGCCGCCCTCGGCGAACTCGTTGAGCTCGCCCACCATGATCTCGTTCATCGTTTCACCCGTGTGGCTTCACTTTAGCTGTGCCAAGCTCTTGCCGCCGTCGTTCCCGCGCATCCGATCTCGGGTTTACCCGAGATCGGCTCTTTAGATGCGCATGTCGGCTATATATAGCCGACATGCGATGGGAACCCATAACCACCGGCTCTGGAATATGGGTCCCCGCTTGCGCGGGGACGACATCTCATACTTAGCTCCGTCTGAGTCTTGTTAAGGCCGTCCAGCGCGCGCCGTCATTCGTTCGGCGCGCGGCGGTACCACATCTGCAGATCGAAGAAATTGAGGTCGGCCGCGCGCATGATGGCGCAGATCGCGGTTACCGCCTCGGTGGCGTTGACCGGACGATCACCGAACGGCGGAAGCTCCTGCGCGCGGTCTTCCGACTTGGCGGCGTAGAGCCGCACCGCGGCGGAAAGCAGGCGCTGCAGGCTTTCGTCCGGCACGTCCTGCGGCCTGCCGCGCGCGAGCGCGTCGTCGGTCGATGCACAGAACGCCGCCACGCAATCGGCGATATCGTCCTTGGCCGCGGCTGAGCTCATTATTACTCCTGACGCGTTTTCTGCGGCGAACTGATTCCCACTTCGTCGGAAAACGCTATGGGTTCATTCGGCCGGTACCGCGACCGGCTGCGGCGCCACCTTCTTGCCGGACTTCGCCGGCGGCACTTCGAGATCGAACAGCCGCGCCGCGTTGAGCCCGAGGATGTTGCGCTTGGCCTGCTCGTTGAGGAACGGCAGCTTGGTGATCGAGCTCGGCGCGTCGAAATCCCAGTGCGGCCAATCCGAGGCGTAGAGCAGCTGGGTGTCGGCCTTCATCGCCTCGAAGGTCGCCTGCGTGAGCTTCATGTTGCTGCGCTCGAGCGGCTGGC
Organism: uncultured Alphaproteobacteria bacterium; assembly: GCA_963758945.1. Lineage (GTDB taxonomy): Bacteria > Pseudomonadota > Alphaproteobacteria > Rhizobiales > Xanthobacteraceae > VAZQ01. The sequence goes on from CAVWXY010000015.1 coordinate 139,631, forward strand.
TGGTGTAGTACATGTCCTGCATGTACTCGCTCGGCTTGCGCTTGAGCAGCGGGCACTCCGACGTGCGCATCATGTATTCGGAATCGAGCCGCTGCATCACGAACGGGATCCAGGCGAGCCCGCTCTCGATCCAGATCACCTTGAGCTTGGGAAACCGCTCGGGCAGCCCGTTGAGCACCCAGTTGGTCATGTGGATCATGTTGAAGTGCACGAACGACAGCGCGTGCATGCCGATGAAGCGGTTGATCTGCGCGAACGACGGATCGCCCCAGGTGAACCCGGCGTGGAAGCCGAGCGGCTTGCCCAACTCCTGCAGGGCGGCGTAGAGCCGCATGTAGGAATTGTGCCAGACCGGCTTGTGCCGGGTGGAGGTGACGGAAAAGCCGACCACGCCGGGCGCGTCGGCGAAACGCTCGACCGTCTCCACGCAGGCGTCGGGGTCGTTGAACGGCAGGTAGAGCAGCGCCTTCTGGCGCGTATCCTGCGGCAGGATCTGCTCGATCAGCCAGCGGTTATAGGCGTTGCCGAGCGCCACCTCGGCATCGACCTGCGGATGCATGCCGAGCGAGAGCATCGGCGTAGGGAACACCACCATGTAGTCGATGCCCATGGCATCCATGGCGCGCTGCGTGAGCTGGACCTGGCGATGCAGCCCGGGCGGCGTAGGCTCGGCGAGCTTCTGCTGATGCATGATGCGGCCGGCGACGTCCTGGTAGAGCGGGCCGTTGGCATTGAGCAGGCCGGGAGCCGGGCCGCGGTCGCGGAACGCCTCGGCGATGTAGCGCAGAACCTCGTTGTCGATGCGGTCGGTGACCTCCGACCAGAACGCGGTCTCGTTGACGTGGGCATCGACGTCGACGACCAGCCAGTCCTTGAGCTTCTCGGTCGTGGACGAGGCCTTGGCGAGATAGTCGCGGGTGTCGGTACGCGTGGAAATCTTCTCGAGCTCGGTGATCCGAGGCGCGGTTTCGCGGATATTCATGTTTCCACCCTGCGTTGCTGGGCCAGGATACTTGCGAAATGCATTCCCGGTTGTTGCCCATCACTTTATTGGGATGGCTCTAAACGCGCAATGACCGCGCACGCAGGGAGGGAAATTGCTGCCCCGCGGCCGGAGCATGAGCGCTGCAGCGGCCGGCCGGTCGTTGCGGATGGGTCCGGCCCATTTGTGCAGGGGCCGCGCTCGGCGGCAATCGCCGTAGCGCTTGCGTCGCCGGCATGCTTTAAGCGGACCGCGCTTGCCCGTTGCCGCGACGCCACAATCGAGGAGCTTCAGCCCATGCCCGTGCGTCGACATCCCCGGGGCGGACACATCCTGCTGGCGGCGGCGATTTTGATCGCCGCCCCGGCGCGGGCGGCGCCGGCGCAAGCACCCGAAGCGCCGCCGGCGGCGTGGCGGGTCGAATGCTCGGGCGACGGCAAGACGCTCGAGTGCCGCGCACTCCAGCAGGTCTTCCACCGCGAGACCCGGCAGCTGTTGCTTTCGGTGGCGGTGCGCCCCGCCGCCGACGGCAAGACCGGGGCGATGGTGATGACCCTTCCGCTCGGGCTGAACCTCACCGAGCCGGTGGCGATCAAGGTCGACAACGGCGCGCCCGAAAAGCAGGCGATCCAGACCTGCACCAATGTGGGGTGCTTCGTCGCCATGACGCTGCCCGACAAGTTCGTCGCCGCCATGCGCGGCGGCCACGAGCTGAAGATCACCGTGCAGGACGCCAACAAGAAGCCGATCGAGATGGGCCTGCCGCTGCTCGGCTTCGGGCTCGCCTTCGACAAGGCCAAGTGATACGCGATCAACGGCGCATTCTTTTGCGCTCGATGCCTAACAACGCCGCGCACTCCCCCGCTTGCGCTGAGACCACCTCACGGGGATACCCGATGCGGATTTTGCTTTCACCGATCGTCCTGCTTTTCGCTGTTGCCTGCATCGGCGCGGCGAACGCGCAATCGCCGGGACGGCTGAGCGAGGCTGTCTCCGGCGTCCGCAACGACAACCGCTCGGTGCGGTGCGGGCTCTATTCCTCGGCCGACGGCTTCCGCGAGCCCGGGCGCGAAATGCGCGGCGCGGTGGCCCCGATCAAGAACGGCCAGTCGAGCTGCGCGTTCAGCGGCATTCCGGCCGGGACCTATGCGGTCGCCGTCTTTCACGCCGAGCACAACGAGCCGCGGATCGAGACCGGCCTGTTCGGCAAGCCCAAGCAGGGCTACGGCTTCTCCAACAATCCGTCTTCGATGTTCGGGCCGCCGAGCTTCAACAGCGCCGCATTCGAGTACAAGGGCGGCAACCTCAGCGTTCCGGTGCAGCTGAGCTATTAGTCCGGTAGCCCGGGTGGAGCGGCGCGGACAAGTTTGCGTAATCTGCGCAAGCTTGATGGCGTTGCGCAATCTGGAATTCTTGCCGCAGGGCACGACCGCTCCCGCGTTGCGCTGCGCTCCTTGCGGGCTACGCGTCGCGGATCACTTTGAATCCTTGGGCACGACCACGCCCGTCGAGTTCGAGCCCGAACACGCCTCCGCCCATGCCGAGGCACTCGCACGGCTCGCCGATCGCGGCGTCCTGCCGGTTCATGCAGGTATCGGTCGGCGTCTTGCAGTAGCCGATGTGCTCGTCGACCGAGCTGTGCCACCACAGAACGGCGACGAGAACGACCGAGGCCAGTATCCCGGCGAGGACCGTGCCGACGAGCTTTGCCTTGCCCATGGCCGCGAGCATAGTCCGGTTGATCCAATTCACCATTTCCATATTCGCATGCGGAGCTTCCGGGCATGCACCGCCTTCGCCCTTGACTGCGGCCGGCGGGCAACGCCGCGGCGGTAGCGGGGCACTCTGTCGGCCGAGGCCGCCGCCGAGCCCGCGGCGGCGGTGTGACCTTATTGAAACAGTTGGAAAAATTGGCGAAACCGGAGCGCCGGCGGGACGCGCGAGCGATTGCATCCGGCTTTCCCGGCGACGTAAGGTTTTTCTTCGGTTTCAGGGGTCGGGGCCATGCTCGCCGGCGTACGCGTGATCGCGGCGGCCTTGGCGATGGTCAGCGTGTCGTTTGCTGCCGTTGCACAAGCCATTCCGCCCGGCGCACAGATCGTCCCGCCCAGCGACCAGCCGGGCCGGGAGCGCGAGCGATTCGAGCCGCCGGTTGCCCCCTTGGCGCGGCCGGGCGGTCCCACCATCGCGGTGCCGGGTATCGAAGCGCCGCCGGGAGCGGCGCAGACCACGCTCGTCATCCGCAGCATCCGCGTCACCGGCGCGACGGTCTACACCACCGCCCAACTCGCCGAGCTTTACGCCGACCTCATCGGCAAGAGGGTCACGCTGCAGCAGGTCTACGAGCTCGCCGGGCGCATCACCGCCAAATACGGCGCCGACGGCTACGTGCTCTCGCGCGCCATCATCCCGGTGCAGGAGCTCGATCCCAACGGCGCCGTGGTCCGCATCCAGGTGCTGGAAGGCTATATCGAGACGGTCGAATGGCCGCCGGAGCTCGCCGGCTACCGCGATTTCTTTTCCTACTACGCCGCCAGGATCACCGCCGAGCGCCCGGTCAATATCCGCACCATCGAGCGCTACCTCCTCCTCGCAGGCGACCTCCCCGGGCTGAAATTCAAGAACAGCATCAAGCCGCATCCGACCAAGGTCGGCGCGGCGATCCTCGTGGTCGAGGTGACGCAGCGCAAACCGGTCGACCTCTTCGGGCGGATCGACAATCGCGGCACCCATGCGCGCGGTCCGCTCGAATTTTTGGGCAGCGTCACCGCCAACAATTGGCTGCACCTGCACGAGGCCATCACCTTGACCGCGGCCGGTGCGTTCCAGACGCAGGAGCTGCAATTCTACAACGCGCTCTATCGGCAGGTGCTCACCGCCGAAGGCCTGACCTTCTTCGCCAGCGCCAGCTACGGCTATGGCCGTCCCGATCTGGGGATCGGGCAGCAGTTTCTGCTCTACAAGACCAAGAGCCTCTACGCCGAGAGCGGCGTGATTTACCCGGTCATCCGGTCGCGCGAGCGCAACCTCAACGTCGCCGGCCTGTTCTTCGCCAGCGACGACAACGGCTCGTTCTTCGACATGCCGGACACGCCGCCGAGCACGCTCGACCGCCTGCGCGGCTTCCGGCTGCGGGCGGAAGGCGACAACGCCGATTCCACCGGCGCGACCAACCAGTTCTTCTTCGTGCTCAGCCAGGGCATCCAGGGCTGGGGCAGCACCGAGAACGGCAGCGACCTCGCCTCGCGCGCCAACGGGAAGGTCGATTTCACCAAGATGGAGCTGACGCTGTCGCGGCTGCAGCCGCTGTTCGACCAGTTTTCCGTCCTCGTCGCCGGCTACGGGCAATATGCCCTGACTCCGCTCCTTGTTTCGGAGCTGTGCGGCTATGGCGGGCGCGTATTCGGCCGCGCCTTTGACCCCTCGCAGTTCGTCTCCGACAGCTGCGCCGAGGTCCTGGCCGAGCTCCGCTACGATATTCCGCTGCAACTCAAAGGACTTAGCCTGGCGCAACTGTACGGCTTCGCCGACCACGGCTGGCTCCATAATATTGCCCCGGTTCCTGGCACATTCAGCAATGTGGATGCTGCCTCAGTGGGAGCTGGGCTACGGCTGGGATGGCTGAATGCAATAACCGCTGACCTGTCGGTGGCGCAGGCCGTGCAAGGCACGGGCCTGCTCGGCACCGGCACGGTGCCGGGCCTGCTCGAGGCGGGCCCGCGCAAGAACACGCGGTTCTTCTTCATCCTGAACGCGCGGCTGTAGCGGGACTTGCAGATGCATCCACGCCTGCCACGCCTGCGCAATCTCTTCCTCACCGCCGGCTTGCTGCTGGCGCTCGGGGTGGCGCGCGTCGCGGCCGGGCCCGAAGGCGCCAGCGTGGTCGGCGGCGCGGCGACGATCACGGGGCAGGATAGCGCCTCGGTGACCATCAATCAGTCGACCCAGAACGCGATCATCAACTGGCACTGGAACTGAGCGACAACTGTCGGAGCGGAAACGGGGACCGCCGGCACCGCGCTCCGGGGAATCCCCGGTTTAATCTTCGTTGGAAAATAACAAGGGGGCAAATACAGGGGAGAACCGCAAAAATGGGTCAAAAATAATGACGATATCATCAACAAACGTCGATTCCATAAGGGTTTTTTAGCGAAATTCCTCGAAAAAAAGTAACTGCTCACCCCTCTGCGTCGGTTTGAACTCGGGGCCTCGGCGTTGATCGCGTCGCGCGGGGCTGATTCAAACTCGGGATGCCGCCCGAGACACTCGATTCGCTGGACAAGGACAGCTTAAAGCCGCTGGTGCTCCAGCTGCTGGCGCAGAACAACGAGCTGCTTCAGCAGATCAAGACCCTCCTCGCGCGGATCGCGGAACTCGAGGCGTGCGCCGGCCAGCCGCCGAAGACGCCGACGAACTCCTCGCTGCCGCCGTCGAGCGGACAGAAGGCCAATCGTCCCGCGACATCGCCGCAGAAGAAAGGCCGCAAGGGCCGGCCCGGCGTCGCGCGCACGCTCGCAGCCAATCCCGACGCGACGCGCGAGATCTACGCCGAGACATGCTCCTGCGGCGCAACACTCTCGCCGGCCAATCAGCCGCACGTCTTCGCCTACGACCACATCGATTTGCCGCCGATCAAGCCCGTCACGACGCGGATCAATCTGCACAAGGGCCATTGCCCATGCTGCAAGACGCGCGTCGCCGCGAAACCGCCCGCCGACATGATGCCCGGCAGTCCGTTCGGTCCTGGTATCGTCTCGCTCGTGACCTATCTGCACGCCTGCCAGATGGTCAGCTACAATCGCATGATCGAGGTGCTCGACGGCCTGTTCGGCTTGAAACTCTCCGAGGGCGCCATCGCCAACATGCTGGCGCGCGCCGAAAAGCCGTTCGCCGCGCATGCGAGCGAGATCGCCGAGACCGTGCGCACAAGCCCCGTCATCGCCAGCGACGAGACCTCGGCGCGCGTTTGCGGAAAAACGCATTGGCAGTGGACGTTTGTTGCGACATCGGCTGTGTATCACACGATTGCGCCGACGCGCGGCAAGGCCGTCCCGACCGCGTTCCTCGGCGACGCCAAGCCGAAGGTGTGGCTCTCGGATCGGCTTGCGGCACAAGGCAACCACGCCGAGGCGCATCAGTATTGCCTCGCGCATCTGATCCGTGACGCGCAGTACGCGGTCGAAGCTGGCGATACCGTGTTCGCGCCAGCCTTCAAGGCATTCCTGAAAGATGCCTGTGCGGTCGCTCGACGACGACCTGATCTCGCCGACGCCACGATCAAGGGTCACGCGCGCCGCCTGCAGCGTGAGCTCAACCGCCTGCTCGGCCTTGAGCCAGTGCAGGCCGACGGCCGCCATCTCCGCGACAGCATGATCGTCGACGGACACGACAAGCTGCTCGTGTTCCTGACGCGCCGCGATGTCGAGCCGACCAACAACGGCAGCGAGCGGGCGCTGCGCCCGTCGGTGATCTTCCGCAAGGTGACCAACGGCTTTCGATCGGGCTGGGGCGCAAAGGTCTACGCCGATATCTGCTCCATTGTCGCAACCGGACGCCTCGCCGGCCGGAGCGCCCTCTCAGCCATCCGCGCAGCTCTCGCCGCGCACGCGGCCGCTCCTACCTGATCAGCGGGCGGTGAGGGGTGAGCAATTACCAAAAAAATAACAGGGGCCGATTTCGGCGTAACAGGGCAACAGGGAGAAAATAACAGGGGAAACCTCTTCATTTTTAGGATGACGTCAGTCGTTGTGAGATAGCCCCCGAACCGACCGGACACGGTCTCCCACTTGGCAAGTGTGAGGCATACAACCGTGTCTATGACCAATACTGCGCAGCTGCCGTTACGGCGTTGAAAGTGATGGGTGGTTGGTCCTTGGCGCCGATCTTGGAGGAGCCGAGCCATGGCTGCATTGAAGGTTACCTATAAGGACCCCCACCATCTGAAGCCGCGGGCACGGAATCCGCGCACGCACACTGCCAAGCAAATCAAGCAAATTGCAGCGAGCATCAAAGAATTTGGATTTATCAGTCCGGTCCTCATTGATGGCGCCGACGGGATTATTGCGGGACATGGCAGGGTCGAGGCAGCAAAACTCATCGGCATGAGCGACGTCCCCACTGTGCGCGTCGACCATCTGACCCCCGCTCAGATCCGCGCATACATTATTGCCGACAATCGACTTGCCGAGAACGCTGGATGGGATCGAGCACTTCTAACGCTCGAACTCCAAGAGCTTTCGGTTGAACTAAATTTTGATCTCACGGTCACCGGAAGGTCGCGCCAAGCCTCATCGAGCAGAGAGGCGCCCTGAAGGCGGTGACAAATCTCGCCAGAAAGGAAACCTGATTCGAAGCGTCCTGGGCCGTGGAAGACGTCAGGAGGGAAAGCGCGAGCCCGAGGAGACATTGGAGGGCCGGGAATACCTAAATTTCGATGCGCTCCGGCCCGACTGCGGTCACCTTTTTCTATGCAAAATTAGAATTCGGTCCATCCGGGAGAGAAATGCCCGATGATGTGGAAGCACATATGTGTGACGGCGGCGGTTGTGCTCGCCGTCACGGTGGCCGTGCTGGTTATACCTAAGACCGTCGCGCGGGTAGCGGCGCCGTCTGTTCAGGAAGTAGCGCCGAAGCCGGCGCCTTCGCAAGCGAACCTGGACTCTTTGCCGGACAGGATTACCGTCTGCCGAGACGCGATTAAATCACTCGGCCGCCGTGCTGCCATTGACCGCTTCCCAGTATGCGACCGTTTCGTTTTCGTCGACTGAGGGTCAGGCCGGTCTACTCCCGCCACGCCTAAGATGGGCATCGTTCCGAAGCGGCTCGGCTCGGTCTACCGCTCCCAATCTCCTGCATAGCTCCCAGAACTCTCGATGTGCCCCGCCTAGCCAGCAAATGGTCGTCTGTGCGCTTGCAACGTCGCCAGCAATCTCCCTGCAGAAAAGCCCGCTTTCCTGGTCGCTCACGCATTTTGCGTTCACAACCCCCTCGTCTAGAAAGAGTGCGGCTTTAGGCCTTCCAGCTTGCATTTTGCCGCGGTTTTGGGCACATTCCGCAGCGTGGATGCAGTTTTTTTAGGAGTTGAATTGCGCTTGGGATGGCCAATAACCGCTAATTTTGGCGTGACGCAGGTCGCATACGCTTTTAAGGCCCGTTCGGCACATTGCCCCTGCTCTGGAGTGAGCCAGGACCCGCGGAAAAACGTGCGCTTCTCGTTTATTCTAAGCGCTCGCGTGTAAGCATTGCAATGCATCCTCGCCTGCCCAACCTGCGCAACGTGCTGCTTCTCACCGCCACCGTAATGTTGGCGCCGGGGGGCACGCCGGCTGCAGCCGGGCCCGAAGGCGCCAGCGTGGTCGGCGGCGCGGCGACGATCACCGGGCAGGGCGGCGCCGCGGTGACCATCAATCAGTCGACCCAGAACGCGATCATCAACTGGCATACGTTCAATATCGGGCGCGGCGAGAGCGTCACCTTCCAGCAGCCCAACAGCGGGTCGGTTGCGCTCAACCGAGTGACCGGCGGGCTTGGACCGTCGGAGATCCTGGGCAGCCTGACCGCGAACGGCCGCATCTTCCTCATCAACCGCGACGGCATCCTGTTCGGCCCCGGCGCGGTGATCAATACCGCGGGCTTCCTCGCCAGCACGAACGATATCCGCAACGCCGACTTCATGGCTGGCCGATACAATTTCAACATCCCGGGCCGGCCGGACGCCTCGATCGTCAACCATGGGCGGATCACGGCGACGAGCGGGGGCTTCGCGGCGCTGGTGGCGCCCGGCGTGCGCAATACCGGCACCATCACCGCCACGCTCGGCACCGTGGCGCTCGCCTCCGGCAACAGCTTCACCCTCGACATGTACGGCGACAAGCTGATCACGCTCGCGGTGGGCGACAGCGTCGCTTCCAAGGTGATCGACGTCTCCACCGGCAGGCCGCTCAAATCGCTGGTGAGCAACGAGGGCAAGATCAGGGCCAATGGCGGACGGGTGGAGCTCACCGCGGCGGCGGCGCGCACCGTGGTCAATTCCGTCATCAACACCAGCGGCGTGATCAAGGCCAATTCGATCGGCCACCGCAACGGCATGATCGTGCTCGCCGCCGCGACCGGAGCGAGCAAGCCCGCTGGCGCCCCGGCGCAGACCGTCAAAATCTCCGGTACACTATCAGCGGCCGGCAAGCACAGGAATGCCAAGGGCGGCACCATCCTAGTGACCGGCGAGCACATTAAGCTCGCTAACGCGCGCGTCGACGCCTCCGGCCGCGCCGGCGGCGGCAAGGTGCTGATCGGCGGCGACTGGGGCGGCGGCCGGCCCAATACGAGCGTGGTCAAGAATCAGACCGCCAAGCTCGAACCCTACGTCATTCCGACCGCGACCACGGTGAGCGTCGACGGCGCGACCACCATCAAAGCCTCGGCGACCGAGCGCGGCAACGGCGGCAAGGTCATCCTCTGGTCCGACAGCCAGACCACCTTCGCCGGCACCATCCTCGCTCGCGGCGGCCTGCAAGGCGGCGACGGCGGGTTCGTGGAGACGTCGAGCCAACAACTCCTGAACTACAGCGGCACGACCGACACGCGGGCCCCGAACGGTAAGGTGGGAACGCTGCTGCTTGATCCGTTCGACGTGTCCATTATCCCCAACCCATCGAGAGGAATTCCCAACGTCTTCAACGATAAAGATCTGTCTAACGCCCTTGACTCCAGCAATGTCGTGGTGACGACCGGCAGAGCTGGTAGTCCTGGTTCTCAAGTCGGTGACATTAAGGTCGAACACGGCGCGCATGTCGTGTGGAGCGCGGCGACCACGCTGACGCTGAGCGCCTATCACGACGTCATTGTGCAAACGGGGAGCCGGATTGAAAATGATGGGAAAGGCAATTTGGTCCTGCGTGCCGACAATAGCGGGACAGGATCAGGAACCGTCAGCTTAGTTGAGGGCAGTGTCAGCTTTTCTGATAGCGCCGGCACGGTCTCGATCTTCTTCAATCCGTCCGTCAATCCGGCCGGCAGCGGCTTGAACTCCACGAGCTACGTCAACCCCGCGGAAAATTATTCGCAATTTGTCAGCGGCAAACTCACGGCCTATATGCTCGTGAATACCGCCTTCGATCTGCAGAATGTCCGTAACAATCCTGGCGGCACCTATGCGCTGGGCCGCAACATCGACGCTGGCTCGATTGCGAATTTCACGCCGATCCAGAATTTCACCGGCCTGCTCGACGGCCAGGGCCAGACCATCGCCAATGTGACGATCGCGTCTACAGCCGAGAACGTTGGGTTGTTCGGCAGCATCGGTGGCGCCGGCGTGGTCCGCAACCTCAACCTGGCCGACGTCACGGTGAGCGGCCTAGGCTCCCAATTTGTCGGCACGCTGGCGGGAACGAACGCGGGAACGATCAGCAACGTCTCCGCCACCGACGTCGCGGTGAGCGTGGGGTCGAACGGTAACGGCGGCGGGCTCGTCGGCTTAAACAGCGGCACCATCACGAATGGGCTCGCGACCGGCGACGTCACCGGCGCGGCCGGCACCAATGGGTTCACGACGCTGGGTGGGCTGGCCGCAGTGAACCTGGGCTCGATTTCGAATTCGTTTGCATCTGTGGCCGTGGGAAGTCCGGACGTTGCCAACCTTCAGGCCGGCGGCTTGGTCGGCAGCAATTCCGGTACGATCCTCTCATCCGTGGCCACCGGCGACGTGCAGGCCGGCGATGGAAGCATTGCCGGCGGGCTAGTCGCTTCGAATTTGGTCGGCGGCGCAATCACTAGCTCACAAGCGAGCGGCAACGTCACCGTCGGGACGGGGAGCGTCGCGGGGAGCTTGGTCGGAGCGAACAACGGCACCATCAGCGGAGACTCTACCGCTTCGGGCACGGTCACGTGGCACTGGTACTGGCACTGGTACTGGCACTGGTAACAACACTATTGGCGGCATTCCATCCAACCCGCCGGCACTCTCGCCGTCGACACTGCTGCCGCCATTCTCGCCTGAGCTCGCCTCGCTGTTGGCGCAGCAGGCGGCGCAGCTGGCGGCGCAGCTGGCGGCGCAGCAGGCGGCGCAGCTGGCGCAGCAGATCCTCAATCTTACGAGCACGCTGCAGCTGGCCGCGCTTAATACCGCGCCGGTGTTTACCACGACTCAAGGCGGCATTCGGCTGCCGCCGCAACAGGCGCCTGGGCCCGCGCCCGGGACTGGGACTGGACCCGCGACCGGCAATCAGTTTCTGCCGCCCGGCATCGACCGCCGGATCATCGACATCCCGCCACCGAACGAGACGCGGTTGAAACCCGACGAGGTGATGGTGCAAATCCGCGCCGACATCGGCGTCGAGCGCCTGCGCGCCGCGGTCGCGAATCTCGGCGTGAGCATACTAGCCTCGGAAGATCTTTCGATCCTCGGCTCGACCGCGGTGCGCCTGCACATCGACGACGGCCGCACCCCCGCCGAGGTCATCCGCGCGCTCGCGGCGGTGCAAATGGTCGCGGTGGCGCAGCCGCAATACGTCTACAACCTCGACCAGGCGTCGGGCGCGCCGGCGCCGTCGTCATCGCGCAGCGACGGTCAGCCCGGCGACGCGGCGCAATACATCCTGCAGAAGCTCAGCCTCGCCGACGTGCACCGCATGGTCAGAGGCACCAACGTACCGATTGCGGTGATCGACTCCGAGATCGACGCCGCCCACCCTGATCTCGAGGGCGCGGTGACACAGCGCTACGACGCGGTCGGCGCGCCGGACAAGCCGCACCCGCACGGCACCGGCATGGCGGGCGCCATCGGCGCGCGCCAGCGCCTGCTGGGCACCGCGCCGGCGGCGCGCCTCCTCGCCGTGCACGCCTTCTCCACCAGCGTCGCCACACCCGAGAGCACGACGTTCAACATCCTCAAGGGCATCAACTGGGCAGTGAACCAGGGTGTGCGCGTCATCAATATGAGTTTTGCCGGCCCCAAGGACCCCTCGCTCGAGCGCGCGCTCAAGGCCGCCTCCGACAGGAACATCGTGCTGATCGCGGCCGCGGGCAATGCCGGGCCGAAGTCGCCGCCGCTCTACCCCGGCGCCGACCCCAATGTGATTGCGGTGACCGCGACCGACGTCGACGACAAGTTGTTCGCGGGCGCCAATCGCGGCAAATACGTCTCGGTCGCCGCGCCCGGCGTCGACATCCTGGTGCCGGCGCCGGAGGACACCTACCAGATTACGACCGGCACCTCGGTCGCCGCCGCCGAGGTGAGCGGCATCGTGGCGCTCCTGCTCGAGCGCAATCCAAAGCTCACGCCCGCCGACATCCGCCGTATTCTGCAAGCGAGCGCTAGGCGGCTCGGCCCCGGCGTGCGCGACGACAATTTCGGGTCCGGTCTCATCGCTCCGCTCAAGGCGCTGCAGCTTGCCGATCCGCGCACCGCGGCCACGACCCCGCGGCCGGCGTCGAAACCTGCGCAGCAGTAACGCGCGAATTTTCCCGCTGCGTGGAGCCTGGTACAGCCGCGGTAGTCGTCAGCTTGCGCGGGCGCGTATTTCATTTCGCTGAACGCGAGGCTGAGACGCGAGCCAGGTTACGGAAGCAGCTTGTAGCGAGGTATCATGGCCACCACCACGCGGCTCTTCGGATCGACGACCACGATCCGATCGTCGAACTTCACGAATTTGTGGCCTTGCACCAGTGGAATCTCCCGCGCGATGCCGGCGGGCAGATCCTGCAGCGGCACCGCGCTCGGCAGCGCGTCGGCGACCGCGGGTGCCGGCTCGTAGGCAACCGACGCATCCTGGATACGCATCACGCCCTCGTAGATGCGGCCGCGCTGTTCGTCGCTCAGCGCGAGCTCCGCCGTCGCGCGCTTGCTGCCGGCAGTGCTGCCAGTAGTCTCTTCCATTGCCGATGTATCCCTGCTCTCATCGCCGCGACGGTCACGGTCGACCTGGGCTGCCGCAGCAAAGCCGAGGCATGCGAGGATGATGATGAATGTCGTCCTTTTTGCGCACTCCCGCGCGACCACGCGAAACGGCTGGACAACGTCCGCATCGCTGCTCCCCAGATTGATGATCATTGGCACCCCCATGAACTGATTGGGGGGTAATTAAAGACGATCACAGCGACTGAATTCCGACACGCATGTTGCGATTAGGCAACAATGGACAGAAAATGCACCGCACTCGTCGGAGACGCCTTGCGGCTCATCGCAGCCCTCTCGAAGAGCAACGATGAGACTGAAATCCGGGCCGCAGAAGACCGCAACGCCCCCTGGAACTGGCGGATGAGGCGGAATAGGGTGCGGTCCGTTGACAGCGCAGGCAGAGCGCGGGCGATGACCATTCGAATTACGGCCAGCATCCTCATCATTTTTGCAGCGGGCGGATTTATCGCGCCGGGTGAGACGTCCGCCCAGGCTGGCCCCTTTGGCGGCGGCCGTACCGCACCCTTCCATCGCGCGTTCCGAGCGCCGATGATCGGACCTGCGATTGCGCCGCTGCGACCGGTGGTGGCATCCGCGCCGATGGTCCGGCCTGCGATTGCGCCACCGCGACCGATCATACCACTCGCGCGCATCCACGCGGCACCCTTTGGCCATTTCTGGCATCGCCGCGCGCCCGTGGTAGCGTGGGGTACTGTGCCTTGGGACAACGCCTATGATGCGTCTTGGTACAACGAGTACGACGCGTCTTGGTACAGCGGGTATGACGCGTCTCGGTACAGCGGCTATGATGAGTCTTGGTACAGCGGTTATGATGCGCCTTGGTACAGCGGCTCTGCTATGCCGTGGTACCGCGGCGTTGAAAATCCGACCTATGTCGCGGCCGGCCGGCAAAATCCACCGGATACCACGGACCGTAACGCTATGCCTCCCCGTTTGGCTTGTAGAACGCAGACTTACCAAGTCCGGTCGGCAGAGGACGGTGGCGAGCGCGCTGTGAACATAGTGCGCTGCTAAGGGACCCAGCGCGGCATGCTTTGAAGCCGCGCGTTCTTTTACCAGGACATGCAGCTGTGGCGGATGCGTGCTCACTGACGTCGATGGTGGCGGCCCCGAACAGCGGATCATTGAATGTCACAGTGCGACTGCCGAAATCCAAGTAATCGCATCAGTTGACTGAACAATTCTCCCACCATGCCCACTCCACGCCCGCGCCGACAGTCCAGCCGAGGCGCGTCTCGGAGGCGGCGAAGTTAAATGGTCGTGACGATCGCCGCATTAACCGCACACTGCGCTGCCACGATCGCAGGCAACCCGTGGTCGAGACTTGCCCGTAGAATTGATACTGGTCGCGACACCCAAGCGGCGCGCCCCGGAGGACAGCCGCCGCAACAAGTGACTGGTTCGTGCCTGAGGCGCCAATGCGGTGATGTTATGGATGGCGGGACTTCTGGGTACCGATCCGGCAGTGGGAGGCACGATTGACACGCAAGCGATTCGCATAACGCTGGGATACCGTCGCTCAAAGCCCGAAGAGTGCGGTCGACGGGTGTTCGCACCGGAGCAGGTACGATCTGCGGGATGGGGCGGTCTGGAGGTGGTCCATGAGATCACGGGGCTGCGCGCCCGACGATCGGTCGCGGCCTGAGAGATCTAACGTCGCATCGTTGCTCGAAGGGGCGGATGCGACGGAATGTCGCGGCGTTGACATCAGTCATTCAGGGACGGAATTCTCGTCGAGGATCTGCGGCGTATCGGCGAGCCGGTCACGCTCGGGTGTCCGGTGCGACCACTGCTGTAGGTAACAAAAAGCTGCGTCAAGCTAGCTGTCGCACTGTACCGATGCTGGGCCACAAAACCGGTGCGAAAAGCGTGCGAAGACTGCTGCACGGCGCTCGGCTACAGCCGGCAATCGAACCGGCAGAGTTGCCGACGAGGGCTCGAAGCATCCGAATCGCAGACGACCAATTCGAGCATATCAATACCGAGGATGATTGCGGCACAGGCTGCGGACCAACCCATCAGATCAGACGCACGAAGCAGACAGTAGTTCGATCGGCAACTACTGGAACGGCGGCATGGATTATCGGCCCACGTGCGATCCGCAGCGCGTGAAGGAGCACGACTTCGAGATCAGGGTACTCGGCAAGATCGTGCCCGATGGCATATACGACGTGACGGCCAAGCGGACTGGGTCAGCGTCGGGATCACGATCGATACAGTTGAGTTCGCCGACGCTTCGATCCGTCGCTGGCTCGATGAGATGGGGCGTGAGCGATATCCGCATGCGAGCGAGCTGACGATCATGGTCGACTGCGGCGGCCCGAACGGAGCGGCATGCATTGTGGAATGTCACAGCTGCGAAAGCTGCCGATGCGACGGGCCTTGTAATCCAAGTTCATCACTATTCGCCAGGTACTTCGAAGTGGACCAAGATCGTGCACCACCATGTGCTGCCACATCCACGCAGACCTGGCGTGGCCGACAGTCGACAGCCAGATTGGCGCGTCTCGAGCTGAGCGCGGCGAAGACGATTAAGACTGGCCTGAAGGTCGACGAGTACGCTCGACACGCATGACCGCACGAGCTGCGCATCAAGGCCAGCGATGCTGCAGATGCAGACCCGTCGGCATCGAGACTGTGACCCGTCCATCCTGAATTGAACTACACTATCGTCCGCGATCATCTGAAAATCGGAGCGGTTAAGCGGCAGGCCCCCTTAGCATAGACCATACCTTGGCCCAGACGACCGAAGGTGTAGCCGAGTTGGCCCGTCGCAGTCGTAATGAAATCCGTTTTCGAGGAAGCGAAACCATTAGAGCTGACCACAGTTGTGAAGCCGGGCAAATTGCCGATTAGGGTCCCACTTCGAGTTTGCTGATTGCTGGCACCACCGCCCTGCGGGTTCGCCCAGGAGGCATCCGCCTCAATGCCGACGACCCAGTTCGTCGCAAATTGAAGATTGCAGCCGACTTGGCCACCGGCCAAGAATCCGGTCGGCGTGAGGTCAGCAGAGCTATCGCTGATTGCGAAACTCGTCGGGGCCCCCAACGCGATTGGGACTGCAGGGTCCACAAATTGACCGCTAAATTTCGTATCGATAAAGCTTCCACCGATATGACCGCCCAGATAGCAACCGGTCCAGCTGAACGCCAAGATCGGCGGCGCCCTGTAGACTGGCGCGTAAATTGGCGCGCTGATTGGAAGATTCCCCCGCTATCGCGGGCACCGCGAACAGCGCGGCGACTCCAACTCCTGCAACGAAGAGTTTTCTCACGACCCGCCCCCTGGAAGCATTGCCCGCGTGCATTCGCTGCACACTGTTCTCCTTCCGCCTTCATTGGTTGGCAATTGACCGAGCTAGTCAATATGCGAGCAGTGAGAAGCGGCCAAAAGCGCGCCGATGTTGCCTCTTTGCCACAGAGCGAGGTGATCTCGGTCCGCAGCAACGCGGAAAACGCAAATAGAATCGCTATCGAGGGATGGATGCGATGCCTCAGACGGACGGGCAATATGCCTAGCTGATATTCGTAGTGCCCTAGCTTCGTTTGTGAACGATTCCCCTGTTTGGGCGCTGGGCGTGGCGGTGACCCATGATCGCGCTGTGCTCGTCAGCGACGATGGCAACGGGACGATTCGCGTCTTTTATAGTGGTGGCCCATAGAAAGAATATGCCGGCCAAGATGCCGGCTTATCCCAAAATGGTTGCATCGAGATCAATTGCCTCCATTGAGACGAGGAACTAAACGACGGTAAAATAGTCATCCTATTGGCGCCCCGTGGCATCGCTCCCAAGCCCTGTCCCAGGTGCGCCGGGGCCCCCGGCGGGCGCCTTCCGCTGGGGGCTTTTTCCGAGGCGCTTTATCAGCCGCAGGTCCCCTCTGCTCGATCTCCACTGAGTTCGCCTGCGCAACCTTAGTGATCAAAATGGAAGCAGCTACCGCCAAGATCGCGATGAGAAATGAGAGCGCAAGCTCCTTTACGATGATCACGCCGTGATCTCCGAGCGCACCACCCGAAGCCGGCCCCGGATTTACCGTGGGCGTCGTGTCGCTTCCTGATTTTCTCGCTTCGGCATGGTTAAGCAAACATGACTACGGGGGTCGAATTCGGGCGCACGTGTTGCCTGTACAACACACTGAGCGAAAATTCCGAAACGAGCTTAAAAAGTCACAATCGAGACGACGACGCGTGAGAGGTTGAAGGCATCGCAGAGCGTGCGAGATGTTGGGGGGCGATATCCCGACATTGATCGATGGGCGACGACCGCGGGCCGCTATGAAGGCGCCAAAGCGGAAAAGGCTGTGCCGTTCCCTGGGACGTCGCCCATCGGTTCTGACCTGTGATAGCAGGAGACTTTTGTACATGGCACTCGCAGGGAGACGGATGGGTGGCCGATCCAGCCCTAAGCCCAATCGGCGCCGAGCACTTGAGCTGCTTGCGTCCTACCCTGAGGGGTGCACCGAGGCGATACTCGCGG
>CAVWXY010000016.1:0-401304 GCA_963758945.1 uncultured Alphaproteobacteria bacterium
GCTCGTGCAGGAATGAAAAGGAGGTCCTGCAGGGCGATCTCAGGCGAGGTCATGTGAAGTCGTGCTCCTGTCTCCGTGGTCGAGGGTACAAGCGCAACCCCCTCTACAAGACCTGGCAGAACATCACTCGGTACCCCCACGCTAGGCGCTCGGGAAAGCTTCCCGCGAATCCTCGCGGACGTCGAGGCACTCGGTCCCCGCCCTCCCGGAGCCTGGTTCTGCAGGATCGCACGCAGGAAGCCCTGGGGTCCAAATAATTGCAGGTGGCGGTCCCCAAAGATGAGGAAGGCGCCGCGCGCGCCGCGCGCCCGCGACCCACTGATCCACGACCCAATCTACCTCAGGTGGAAGGGGATCATGAAGAGCGGGACTGCATGCGAGAGGTGGCGAGAGTTCGAGAGCTTCAGGACCGACGTAGGTGAACCGCCGTTCAAGGGGGCGTGCCTCGCCAGGATCGACCCGCGGGGTCCGTGGAGACCTGAATGCCAGGTGGCAGACGCGATCCCAAATGTTATCGCGTCCACGCGCTCGTCAGGGTACGGCGGCATCGCGCGGGCGATGCCACGTTGAGGTGCGCAGGTTGGAGCAATGAAGGTCTACTGCGCCTCAAAGGTTCGGAACCACCGCGAGCACTGGACCGCGCTGCGCGCTGCCGGCATTCCGATAGTCGCCTCGTGGATCGACTGGGACAGGAACAGCGATCGCGCCGAAGCCATCACCTGACGAGTGGAGGAGTCAGCACCAGGAAAATGGGATGGAAGCGACGGCGCAGGTCGAGCGAGGTGACGCCATGGTC
Organism: uncultured Alphaproteobacteria bacterium; assembly: GCA_963758945.1. GTDB lineage: Bacteria > Pseudomonadota > Alphaproteobacteria > Rhizobiales > Xanthobacteraceae > VAZQ01. The sequence goes on from CAVWXY010000016.1 coordinate 797, forward strand.
CGCTATTGGGGGAAGACCGGAAAACTTATGCTCGGCGTGAGTTTTCTCAGTTTGACCCGAAGCGGAAGTGGTGCCTCGAACATCTGTGTCACAAAAATGCGCAGCATCGCAAAGGATATATTGCACTAAACCGCTCGCTCGGTAGGGCAGCGCTCATTTACTGTTGAACGTCCGTCTACAGTGCTTTCCTGTCCAGACCGCGTGGTTATTCTCTGGTTGCCATAATAAAATGGGCTCGCATTTTCCCGACGATAGATCCGGGGCAAAAACGGGCCTGTAGCGCTTGGGTCGCGGCATCGGTTGCTTCCCCGAGCCGGCTTGTGTCTCGGGCTTCAATTTCGCTACGCAGAGGTGAAGCTGGCAAAATCCAATGGCTAAGTCACGCGCAGACGGCGCATGGCTCTGCCGTTCAACCGTCTCAACAGAAATAATATCGAATCCGGCAGCGCTCAGTTCTTGGGCGATCACTCCTGTATCGTAATATCCATACGGAGTTCGTGCCATCAATCCGGGTGGGTTTTCTGGGAAAAGTCGCGCGACGGCGTCATTCACAACGAAACAGAATTCATTCTGTTCAATTCGATCCCATACGCTGAAAACAAAACAGCATTTGGCTTTAAAACCCGGAACGCCTCCCGATATGCTGCAAGTTTGTCTTGAAAGAACATCACTCCAAACTGACAGAGGATGACTTCGAAGGCACCATCAGGGAAGGGAAGCGCTTGAGCGTTGGCCCGCCGCCAGACAACCCGTTCAACACCAGCCTGCACTGTTGCGAAGTCAAGCATCTCCGAGCTCACGTCGCTCGCGACGATTGTCACCTCTTTGGGGAGTAGCTGGCCGGACACGGGTTACAATCCCAGTGCCAGCAGCGATCTCCAACACACTCCCTTGTACGACGTATTGCAAACGTCCCGCTTCGTCTCTCGCATAAGGCTCAAAAAAGGCGGCCCACGGTAACGGTCATAGAGCGCTGGTACCGATCCTGAGTAAAGATCGACGGGATTCTGCATGATGTCCCCCAGTGCAGGCTGGGAATGCCGGCGCTTCACTCAATCGCCTGGACAGCGTCGCCGAACACCCGGAGCCACGGGTAGGGGATGCATCAGAGCCCTTTTATCACGTTGCCACAAGCATGGCATAGCGACGCCAATGTCGGTTCATGGCACGAAGCTGCCGTTCGCCACGGTGCAAAACTACGTCCGCTTTCTGGGGTACAGCGGTCGAGAAATGCTCGCTGCTCAGCCGCACCGCATACCGAAACGTGGCGCCGCTGTTGCGAGAGAAGTGACCGATGTTGCGGCCTCTTGAATCCACAAACGGCCGTGGCGGTAATGTTCGGCGCCCACAGGATTGAGCAAGCAAAGCTTCTTTCAAGGAGAGATGCCATGCCGATCTACATCTCGCGCGGGCGGTTCACCTCGAACGCCGTCAAGGGGATGCTGGCTAAGCCGGAAAATCGCGAGGAAGCCGTTGCCAAACTCTTCAAGAGTGTAGGAGGAAAGCTCATCGGCTGGTATTTGACCTTTGGCCACCATGATTGGTTGGCTATTGGCGAGTTCCCTAATGAGAAGGCTGCCGCCTCTGCGATACTGGCTGCTGCCGCGGGCGGCAGTCTGTCGGACATCGAGACGACCGTCGCGATGACGGCGAAAGATGCTCACGCCACGTTCGTATCCGCCGGAAAGGCAGCGAAGGGCTTCCGCAGCGCCGGGCGCTCGTAAGTTCGGGCAAGACTTTCAATCTGAGCGAAAATGTCGGCGCCCATCCTGGATGCTGGGCGTTTCTCGGCGTCGCATGCGCTCGGCGAATTGCCCGCCGGTGTGTCGGCAATGGCAGAGGAGGGGTGATCGAAAAGGGTTCGTTTGCTGCGATGCATGAGTTCCGGAAATGGGCGCGCGCTCACGCGGAAACGGTGGCTGATGGGGCGCGAGGTCGACGCCCCGATCGCGCGCGCGTCGCGCCCCCGAGCAGCCTTCGTGCCCTCGCGACCGCGCCGGCGTCGACGTCGCACCCGACCGCGTGCCTCCCCAGCTGCGTCGCAGCGATGAGGGTCGTGCCGCCGCCCATGCACGGGTCGACCACCAGGTCGCCCGGTCTCGTGAGCCTCTCCACGATGACGCGGAACGCGTTCAGGCTCTGACCGTGAGGGTGCCGGGCGCGCCCGTCGTCGACGTCGTCCTCCACCCTGATGACGTCGTGGAACATGCGCGCGCACGCACCAAAGATGAGCACCGGCTTCCAGCCCGATGTGACCTTGCGGGGATGGACCATCCACCTGTTCCTGTCGATCAGGATGGCAGCGGTCCACCTGTAGGGACGTCCGACGCTCAACTGCGCGAACGCCTGCGGAAGCCGGTCCTGGCAGTACATGACCGCGAGGACCCCGTCTGGCTTCAGCACCCTGTCCGCCCAGAGAGCGAGTTCGCGCAGCAGCGGGAGCGACCCCTCGTCGTACGGGGGGTCGGTGACGACGACATCCACGCCGCGCAGCCCTGCGAGCGCCCGCTGGAATGGACCGTGGTGGAGCTCGATGCGAAGGTGCGCGGGCGGCGGCGCGAGGGCGGCGCGCTTCCTCCCCGCGGGACCGGTCCCGGGCGATGCGGCAGGCTCGCCCGAGCCTCAGCTTCCCCGCGGCGACCTGACGCGCGAGGTCCGGCGCGACCCTCGCGAGCCACTTGAAGCTCTCGACCGATGACCGCGAGACGCCCACCGACCTCGGCGGCGGCGGCCGCTGCCTTTCCGGCGTCCGTAGCCTCTAGCCTTTTTTGGGCTGAAGCCGGTCGACCATTGCCGGCGGTCAGCCCGCCCCTCCTGCGACCCTCCGCCTCGTCGCCTCGCCGCCTCGGCGGCGAACATCGGAGCTGCCTTGATGGCGATTGCCGCGCGCGCGCCGACGTCCAGGTGGCGCCTCTTGACGTTACTGCGCGAGGAAGCCGAGCGGGTCGTCGCCGTCGTAGCGGCGAGCGCGGACCTTCACGCCGGCGGCGCGGCAGGCTCGCCACCGGTTCCTCCCGTCCAGAAGGAGGTCGCCGTACATCCAGATCGGTTCGATCAGCCCGCGGGACCTGATGTCCACGACGAGGGCGATCGAAGTCAAGACCCTCGAACAGGGGAAGAGGTCTGCGACCGGGTGGCAGGGAGGGAGGTCATCCTGGGGCACGGCGCGTCGTCGCTCTCCGGAACATGGTCGCACACCCGCGCGCCGATGGCCAGGGAGTTTTCAGATGGATTTCGCCAACTACGTGCTCAGGAACAGGCTGCGCCGCGGCTGGGAACCACGCGCCGGCGGTGACGACACCGAACGCCAGCGCGCGGCTATCTCAACCGCTCCATAAGTAACCCTTTTCCCCCGTCCCAGCGCCGACCCAGTCGTAGGGGCGGTCCGGGGCCGCACGAGGAACTCCATGCCCTCCCCTATCTTGCCCTCGGCGCGCGTGCCTCGTCGCCAGTCCGTGATGAGACCCTGTCGGTAGGACGGCTCCGTCTTCGTCTCGTGGAGGGCGAGGTAGGCGCCGACCTTCGGGGCGCGCTCCGAGTGGACCCGCGCGACGATCCAGATCCCGGACCAGAACGTGCCGTCCGGGCACACGATCACCCCCTTGTCAGCGCGCGCGACGAAGTGGAACCCGACGACGTACCTCCGCTCCTCCCGCCCTTCGCCGGCTTGCGCTGCCCGCGCCCCGCCTTCGCGGGTCTCTTCGCCAGCTCGGCGTCGCAGAGCGCGGCAACCTCGACCGCGCCCTTCCGCATCGCATTGTCGCGCAGGGCCCGCAGCTTCGCGGTCGGCAGGTCCGCCACTCGCTGCTCATCCCACTGGACTGCCATCGCGCCCTCCCGAGTTCCTGGCGCGGGCGATGGTAGCCCGGATGCCCTTCGGCGGCGACAAGGTTGACAGGCTCCTGCGCCCTCACCGCCCCCAGTCCTCCTCCGCCTCCCGCCTCACCGCGGCGCACGCCGGGTTCTTCATCTTGACCCAGTCGGGCGAGCGACCGCTGCGGTAGGGCGAGCCCTTGCGCTTGAGGACCCTCCGCATTGCACGTTAGGACGACAAACTCTTGAACTCATAGTCTCCACGGTTAATCTTCTTGCGCGCCCTCTCAAAACACCATTCGGGTGCTGTGTACAACTCTGCATTTGCTGTTTCCAATCGTGCGCGGGCTTCCTTGTACTCAGCCTCGAAAGCATCGAATGGCTTGAGGGGACCCACACGCTCGAGGTCAGCGAATACAATTTCCAATTCTTGTATTCTCCTGCGAGGCGCGCCGCAGTTGGCATGTGCTCGTCTAGTTTCAGCGCCGCGTATATGGCGGGGACCAACCCAGCCATCAACGCAAGAGCCGCCGTTACAACGGCAAATCGATCATCGCCCTTTAGAAGGTCCCAACTCGCCAGCGCCCCGAAAACGATTGGCACAATGACAAACCCAATTCGCACCTTGCGGAGGCAGCGAAGCCAGATTAGGAGCGTGGTCGAGGTGTATAGACAACGTTCCCGCTGCTCAGCACACTGAGCCTTCAATGCATCCGCGAGCGCTTGGCTCATCCTGCCGGGATCTCCACTCCGAAAATCTTTTGCCACTCCTCACCGGCTGAGTACGGCATCTTCTCTGCCTCATCCTTGACCGCCTTAACCGCACGCTCGTAGGCAGTTTGTGCTCGCGATTTCCATACATCGCCAAGGAACATGCGTTCGTATGTTCCCGGTGCATACAGGTATGAGTTTGCCTGCCCAATGAGGTACGAAAAAAATCGCGCGTCATCCAGTCGTAGTAGAGCTTTGACCTTCCAGCGTATGTCCACCGTTGGAGAAAATTCACAGAAAGCAATTCAAGGTGGAACGACTTCAGCGAAACCGCGCAATGCGATTGCCAGCACTTCATCATCCGCACAAGATCCCGCGTATTGTTGTTCGTCTTATCGTTCGACTCCTTTACATTTCTCAATTCTGCATCCGGGTCAAATGTCTTGTATAAGCCACCGTCTGACGTAATGGGTATCCAATATTGACCTGTGTTCAGTTTAAAGGCAGGCAGAAGTTCGACAGCGTAACTCTGAAACGGAATCAGTACCACTGGTCCGTCACCCCGAATGCTCGTCCTAGGAAAGCTAGCTTGCAGCGCAGTGCGCATTTCTTGCAGAAGCTGGGATTGCTTATTGCCGCTCACGCGCTGAAATCGCTCATAGACATCCGACGGCATTGAAAACAGCACATCCACGTCTCTCGGGGGTCGTGTTCGCGTGCCCTTGCCCCAGGAGCCAACATAGAAGCTGTTGGCAGTCCCAGAACTAAACGAGTAGTACTTCGCGTTCAGAACCCTGCACACGTTTTCGCGCTTAGTGGCACCATCGCTCTTCTGGGCATCACTCAAAGTAATGTTATTTAAGAACTTCGAGAAGCGCTCAGCCGCTTCCATCCGTATTTCACCCTCGGGCTATCTTATTCCGAGTTCCGGGGCGCCCTTCGCTTTTTCGATCTTCCCCATCCGCTGCGTCCTGCTTTCACACACTTTGCCGCAGCCGCGCTCCTTGTTTGGGTCTCGATGTTCGCCAGCTATGCGGCATCAGTTGCAACTTGGATCCGCTCGACGATCGAAGGATCGTCGTTCTCGGGCTTGTTGACCCGCGTCGAAATCGCCCACATCCGCATCAGGTCGGCGGGGAAAGGTCGCATAATGTGGGCTTGTCGGACATTACTCGTTCCCGCGGCGCGAAGCCGTCAAATCAACATAAAGCCTCACGAAATCGCGCCATCTCATTTTAGCCCCCGATCGTCAAAATTACGCCTGAACGGGATCACAACATACCACCTGCCGCGGGGTTGTCTGGATATTAAAATGCTGCGGCTGTCCTCATTCCGATGCCTCGGTCGCCAGCGCCTTCCGCACGTCAGATTGGGATAAGCCGAACTGTCGGGCAATCCGTGCAGGCGTGATGCCAGCCTTGAAGGCAGCGCGAACGGCGTTCACCTGCCCACGCGTCAGCGAGAGCGCGACTACGTCCGGTCGCCGCCTTGGGGGATGCTTATCCGTCGGGGAGGGCTGTCTGCCCCGTCGCTTCGCCTCAGCGAGCGCCACCGCGAGCAGTCGGTCGAGCTCCTCGTCATCGAGGTGCTTGACCGCGCTGGTCAGGTCCCTGGGCAGGACGTGCCGCCGCTCCTGCACCGACGGGGCATCCTCTGTTGCCGACGGGGATGCCTCTCCGGACGGCGCCGTCGAGAACAGATCGGGGGTTGCTTGTCGCGTGCGACCACTTCCCATGCCGGGGATCGTGCCGTTATCGAGGGGGAGGCAGCAATGCCTTTCTCCCACTGCCTGTAATAATAAGCAGCCGGAGCGGGGAGGCCGCCCCGGCAACGGGTGCCTTGCTACTTCTCCTGAATTCGACGCAGGTAGTCGACAACCGACAGTATGCGGTTCCCGATGACGTCTTCCGGATCGCACGAGAGGTCAAGGTGCGACTCATAACGGTCAAGCTCCTTGTGTACTTTGCGCTTGACCGTCTTCGTCGGAGCAATCGGCGAGGGCGTGCGCCGACAGCCCCAGATTGGCATCTCACGAGCGTCGTGCGATCCGGTCGCGCTCCGTCCGTCAACCGCCTCATAGACGGCGCTCAGTGGAAACACGCCGTTGTTCTTCTTGGCGAAGGCGGTCAAATCGGCTGGCTTTGCCTTCAGCTTAAAGCTGAGCGGACCTTTCCCCTTTCCATCGGTTCCGTGGCACGGCGCGCAACTCGACAGATATTCCGCCTTGCCCGCATCAACCTCTTCCGCCCAGCCGCAGGCAGTCAAACCGATCGTAACACTGGCGACCATCAGCCACGTCGCAGCAGCTTTTTGCATGGCAACGGTTCACAACGGCGCCCATGACCGCCTCGGCATCGCGACCCTCCAACTACGACCCTGTGAAGCGATGCCTCGTAATTTAGTTTTAGCCGAGCGTATTATTTTTCCTGAATACGATACAGATAGTCGATTAGCGAGATAAGCTCAGGTGTTGAGTATTCCTTTCCCCAAATGGGCATTTCACGGGTGCCATGCTGTTGCACTTGCTCGCGCCCGTCGATGACTTCATAAATCTTTACCATCGGAAATAACCCGCCGTTTGCCTTTGCCAGCACGGTCAGGTCTGGCGCGTCGTTTGTCAGACGTGGCGTGTGCACTCCACTGCCTTTGGCACCGACGCCATGGCAACCGATGCAGCCCTTCTCGTACTCGAGCTTGCCGAGGTCAATGTTCTGTTGGGCGGGCGCCGTGGCGCTGAGACCCAGTGCTGCGACGAGCACGAGGATGCTCAGAACGGCTCTCATCATTGGCGCCTCTCAGACAAATCCCAAATTCTTCAGGTGGGAGGATAATGCAACCGAGCCTACTTTAATCAAGCCTACTTGAATAGAGCCTGTGCTTCAAAAGCTCATGCTGCGGTTCTCAGTTCCTGCGGATTCGTTTCTGAGAGGACGCAATTGGCCTGCACCCGTTTTGGATGACACCCGGTTAAGCGAATCCCGCCTCTCGTTCGAACTCCATAGGGCTCAGATAGCCGATCGTCGAGTGTCTGCGTTTAGAGTTGTAGAAGCGCTCGATATAGTCAAACACGTCTGCCTTTGCTTCATTGCGCGTCCTGTACGTTTTGTTGCTGGTTCGCTCGGTCTTCAGCGACGAGAAGAAGCTCTCCATCGCGGCGTTGTCCCACACGTTGCCTGATCGGCTCATCGAACAGACGACGCCGCTGTCGGCCATCAGCCGCTGGAACTGCTCGCTGGTGTACTGGCTGCCGCGATCGGAGTGATGCAGCAGCGCATCGGGCTTTCCGCGACGCCAGATCGCCATCACCAGCGCATCGGTGACGAGCTGCGCTGTCATAGCGGCGCTCATCGACCAGCCCACCACACGCCGGGAGAAGAGGTCGATGACGGCGGCCACATAGAGCCAGCCTTCCGCTGTCCAGACATACGTGAAGTCAGCGATCCATTTGCGGTTTGGAGCGGCGGCTTCAAAGCTGCGGTCTAGCACGTTCGGAGCGACGGCGCCCGCCTGCCGCTCACCCAGATCGGGCGGCAGGCGGCGCCGGCGCGGACGCGCTTTGAGGGCCTGTAGTCGCATCAATCGCTCGATCCGGTGTAGACCGCACGACAGCCCATCCGCCAGCAGGTCTCGCCACACACGCCTGGCGCCATAGGTCCGGTCGCTCGCCAGGAAGCTGGCGCGGACCTTCGCACCAAGCTCTTCATCGCTGCGGCTGCGCTGACTGCGCGGGCGTGTCAGCCAGGCATAGAAGCCACCCCGCGAGACACCGAGCGCCTCGCACATCCAGTCCACCGGCCAGATCCCCCGGTGCTTCGCAATGAAGGAGAACTTCACGTCGATTCCTTCGCGAAGTAGGCCGCGGCTTTTTTTAGGATGTCTCGCTCCGCCTTCAGCTTCGCCACTTCGCGCTTGAGCCGCGCGATCTCGAGCTGCTCGGGCTTCATCTGGCCGTTGCCAGGAAAGGCGTGCTGCGGATCGTCGGAGAACTTCTTCACCCAATCGCGCAGCTGCGACGGGTGAACGTTCAGGTCCTGCGACGCCTGCACATAGGACACGCCTCGATCCTTGATCAGGCGCACAGCCTCAAGCTTGAACTCCCGCGTAAACTTCCGTCTCTCCATGACCCACCTCCGGCTCCATCAAAACACCTAACTCGGTGTCTTCGGAACCGGGTGCAGGCCAAATGGCTGTCGCTCACACTGAAACAGAAGCCGCAACTGAAGACGTTCTACGCGACCGTCCATGTTACTCGTGTCGAGGAATGGTGCGTCGAGGCTGACTGTGTAAATGTCGAAGTCGAACGCGTCGAAGAGTGATTGATGAACGCCGTGCTGATCGTTGTTCCGTTATGAACGCGCCACGTTCCGAACTTCAGCTAGAGCGACGACATTGCATCACGTCACAGAAATCACGCGCGGCTTTGCCTCCTCGACTTTTGGGAGAACAAGCGACAGGACGCCATCGTTCATTTGCGCCCCGATCTTGGACTGATCGATTTTGCTCGATAAGCGAAAGCTTCTCGCGTAGTGACCAATATTATATTCCGTGTAGACGGGCTGCAGACGATCGTACTTGGAAAAGTCGATTCGACCGTAGACTTTCAATACTCCGTCTTCGATGCCCACCTCGACGTTGCTTTTTTCGACGCCCGGCATCTCCATGACGACGTTCAGGGCGTCTTCCGTCTCGTAGATGTCGGTGTTCGGCTGGAATACCCGGGCTGGAATCGTCGCCTCTTCTTTGTCCTCGATCTGCCGCTTCTCTTGAACCTGCAGTTCTTGCTTAGAAGCCATGGCACCCTCCATTGCCTTGTGCCTATGTGATCTTGATCGATCGCGGTTTGGCTTTCTCGGCTGTCGGAATGAACAGCGCCAAGACGCCATCGCGGTGTTCCGCCTTGATGCCATCAGGATCGATTTCGACCGGCACCGTCAGCGTTCGATCAAACTCCCCCGAGACGCGCTCACGGCGGTGAACACTGGCATTCTCCCCATATTTGATCGATTTCCTGCCGGCGATGCGGATGGTGTTCTCCTTCGCCTGAATGTCGAGGTCCTCCTTGCTCACCCCCGGAAGTTCGATGATGGCGACGAAGTCGTCGCCCTGCTGAAAGACGTTGATAGGCGGGAAGGAACCCATGCTGGTCGTCGCATCCCGAAGCCAATCGCTCGCCCGCCGCGCTTCGAGAGCCCGCTGCAGGCTCAACAGTACGTCAAACGGATCGCTATACATCATGCTCATGGTCGCTCCCTCCAATCGCACCTCATTCGGTCGGGTTCGGACGTTCAGCCGCACCGCCCGCCTTCGATTTGGGGTGCCGATTAGCACTGTCAAGCGGGGAGCGCTAACGAGCTTGGGGGCGACCACGGCGGATTGGCGCGACCCTGGACCAGTTAGCTTTTCGACCGTTTATTCTCATTTTGTTCCGTCTGGAAAAACTCCGGGGAAGGCTCTGCGGCGGCTGTCGCGTCACGGCGCATGCGTCGCCGCGGGGAGCGGTTATCGTGCCACATCGGCGACTGAGTGAATCTCGACATCGAACGGATTGAAGAGTGAACTCCGCAGCGCGCGCGAATTCATCGAAACGATCGACAGTCCTACCGCAACCAACTCTCCTTCGTGCTATCGATCTACGCTGGCTTGCGTGTCATCTTCACACGGAGGTATCCCGCGTCATGACGAAGCCGATCCCGGACAAAGCGGAAGTGGCGCTCGAATATCCGGACAAGCTCTACATCGGAACATTCGAGAGAACTGCGCGCTTCGACGCGCATCTAGATGAAAATGGAATCTCGCTCAGCCTGCATCGCACTGGCGAGGCGGACACACGGAAGTCCGTTCACATGCACTTTCATTATGCGTTGTTTGCGGAAATCCTTCACGATCTGGCGAAAACGGTATCTTCCATGCCGCCCGCCGATGCGGCGCACCGCGAGGCATTGCGGGATGGGGCAGGGGCTCTCTATCGCGCCCTCGACGCTCCCGCCCTGACAAGGACGAGACGCCCAGACAGAAGAGGCTCTAGACAGAAGATGTCATCAAGACGTTTTGCTGGTGTGATCGCCTACCGGCGTTCCATTTGGAACGTCTCGACGTCGATCGCACCGAAGGACGACGCGAACGTTGCTGGCATTACCGATCCTTTCTTGCAGCGCGGCGTGCAGCGTCTCCCGCATTTTTTTCGGGTACGGGTCGCGCCTAGGGCGCGCCCAAATTGTTTAACACTGTTTGACACATGCCCGGCGCGCGGCGATAGGCGCTAAGCCATTGATTTTGGTGCCGCAAGAGGGATTCGAACCCCCGACCCCATCATTACGAATGATGTGCTCTACCGGCTGAGCTATTGCGGCCCGATCGGGCGGGTCTGAGATATCGGCTGCGCCCCCCCTTGGCAAGGAAGCCCGGGGCGGTCGTGATTACGGCTTGAACAGCGAGCGCCAGCGGCGGCGGCCGGCGGCGGGCGGGGTCTCGGCGGAGTCCACCGCCGGCTCGGGCGGCGCCTCGGCGTCGGGGCCGGGATCGTCGGGCACATGCACCAGCGGGATCACCGGCGGCGGCGCGCCGGCGCCCCGCGCGGGCTCGGGCTCCGCGAACGCTGCCGTTCCTGCGAAGCCGGCGTGCTCCGCGTCCTCGGCCTGGTCGTCTTCCCCGCGCTCGGTCTGCGCCCTCTCCCCGGAGGGGAGAGGGGTGGGGTGAGGGGGACTCTCCCGGACTCGGTGTGAGGAGAGTCCCCCTCACCCGCCGCGCCGGCGGATGTCGACGCGGCACTGGAGGCCGCACCGACGAGGACGGCGGCGGCGCCGGCGGCCGCGGCGGCTGCAGCAGCGGCTGCAGCGGCGGCACGCGCGGCGGGCGGCTCCAGCATGGCGTGGCGCTCGGCGTCGATGACGGCGCCGGCATGCTCCTCGCCGGCGAGCGGGTCCTTCCACTCGAAGGCGTCGAGCCGGCCGGTCACCGGCGAGATCGGCAGCCAGTGGTCGGAGACGAAACCGTCCGCGGTCCAGGCGGGATCGCGCCGCGCGTTGAGCGCGCGCGCCATCCATTCCCGCCCGCGGCCCTCGTCGCCCGACTGCAGCTCGAGCGCCGCCATCAGCGCCGCCACCCGCTTGGTCGGCGCGGCGGTGAACGGCGCCAGCGCCCGCTTGCCGGCGGTGAATTCCTTGGCGTCGAGCGCGGCGCGCGCCACCGCGATCGCCGCCTCGGGATCGCCCGGCGCCATGGCGGCGAGCGCCTCGACGCGCGCGAGCCGCTCGCGCGCGGAATCGCCGGGACGCAGATAGGCGTCGGCGAGATCGGGATGCGGATTGGCGCGCCACGCCGCCTCGATCACGCGCGCAGCCTTGCGCCGCTCGCCCGCGGCGGCCAGAAGCCGCCCGGCGAGCGCCGCCGCCGGAACGAGCGTGGGCGCGAACTTGACCGCCTCGAGCGCCAGCGCCTTGGCGCGCTCGCGCTCGACGTCGGGCTTGACCGAAGTCGGCAAGGAGACGTCGACGGCACCCGCCGCCGCCGTGGTCGCGCTCTCCTCGGCGGCGAGCGCCTCCGCGGTGAGAAGCACGGCACGCTGGCGGCGGTAGGCGGCGCGGTCGACCAGCCCCGCCTTCATGTTGCGGTCGAGCCGGCTGAGCGCGCCGGCCCAGTCGCCGGCGCCGCAGCGCATGTCCAGCACCGCCTGCCCCGCCCAGGCCGGCGCGGTGGCGTGCTTGGCCGCCTCCTCGGCGTAGAACAGCGCGGCGACCGCGTCGTTTCTGCGCTGCGCCTCCACGAACAGCCCGTGCAGGCCGAGCACGCGGGTGTCGTCGCGGCCGGCCATCTGCTTGAAGGTGGCGGTGGCGGCGGTGCCGTCGCCGGCGAGTTGCGCCGCCTGCGCGCTGAGCAGCAGCGTCAGCGGCGCGCCGGGCGCGAGGCGGCTGGCCTCGTGGGTCAGCTTGCGCGCGGTGCGCAGGTCGCCGGCGCCGACCGCGATCAGCCCGTGCGAGACCGCGCGATAGCCGCGCTCGTTGCGGCGCGCCTCCATCCGGCGCGCCATCGCGGCAGGGGCGCGCACGAGGCCGCGCAGGATCGACCACAGCACCACGGCGGCGACCGCCAGCGCGATGAGCGCGGCGGCGAGCACCATCACCGAGGTCTCGACATGCTCGCCCTGCCAGGTGATGGCGACGTCGCCGGGACGCTCGGCGAGCCACACCGCGCCGAATGCGACGAGCCCGACGACGACGAGATAAAACAGGACGCGGATCATGGGGCGATGCGACTCATTGCAAGATGCGACTCATGAAGGGCTGCGGTGCCGTAGGGATGGTGCAGTAGCCCGGATGGAGCGTCAGCGACATCCGGGGCTTTCGCCGCGGGCACGGTTCGCCCCGCTTCGCTCCATGCGGGCTACACGCTAGCCCTCCCCCACAAGGGGGGAGGGAACACACCGAGTTTGCGGCGCAAACATTGGCTGCCATCACTTGCCGAGCCCCGCCTGCGCACCGGCGGCGAAGCGGCGGCTCGCCTCGATCGCGGCCATGCGCGCCTGCGCCTTCTTGATCCAGGGCTCGGCGGCGGCACGCTCCGCCGGCGGCAGCTTCATCAGCTCGGCGAGCGCGCCGGCGAGATCGCCCTGCCCCGCCTTTATCTCGACGCGGCCCATGATGGCGGATGATTCGTTGCCGGCGGGCTCCTCGACCGGATTGACGCGCACCAGCTTCTCGGCGTTGCGCTGCAGCCGCTGCAAAAAGCCCTCGCGCGGGGCGGGCGCCGCGGGCCGCAGCGACGGCGCGAGCTGTGCGAGCTCGCGCGCCAAGGTCGCGGCGCTCGGCACGCCCGAGGCGGCGAACGGCTCGAGCGGCGCCAGCACCTTGGGGTCGGCGGCGAGCGCCCTCGCGGTCGCGAGCTCGGGGGCGAACGGCTCGCCGCGCTCGACCGCGGCGTTGAGCGCGGTCGCGGCGAGCGTGAGCTGCACCGCGCGGTCGCCGCTCTCCGCCGCCGAACGCTTGGCGAGCTCGCCCTGCAGCGCCTTGCCGCCGCGCTCGAGCGCGGCGACGCGCTGGTCGAAGCCTTCGAGCTCCTTGCGCGCGAGCGCGGGCGCGTCGGCGACCTTCTGCGTGAGCGCGGCCAGCGCCGCGGCGGTGGCCTCGGCGCGCGTGCGCGCCTCGCGCGCGGCGGCCATGGCTTCATCGGCGCGCCGCCCGAGCGCGCCGATGGTGTCGTTGAACGCCTTCACCTCGCCTTCGAGGCCGGCGAGGCGGTTCTCGAGATCGGCGCCGCCCGCGGTCGCGGGACCCGCGGCACCGGCCGCGCCCTCGAGCTTGGCGAGCCTGTTCGCCATCTCGTCGAGCGCGCGCGTGTCCGCCGCGGGCGGCGGCGCCGGCGGCACCGGCGGGGCGAGATCGCGCAGCTGCAGTTCGATCGCGGCGAGACGCGCATCGAGCGCGCTGGCATCGTCGCGCGGCACGAACGGGCTCACCAGCACGAAGCCGGCGAGCGCGATCACGGCGCCGAGAATGGCGGCCCCGACGAGCGCCGCCCCCGACCAACCGCGGCGCGGCGGCGGCGCCACGGCGAGCTCCTCGGCCGGAGGCGAGCCGGCGGCTTCGTCGGCGGACGCCGCGACGGTATCATCGGACGGCGACGCCGCGGCGGGCGCCGGCTCGGGCGGCTGCTCCGACAGCGGCTGCTCGGACCGCGGCGGGTCGCCGTCCGGCGGCGGCGCGGCGGGCTGGTCGTTCTCAGGGGTCACGGGCGATCCTTGGCCGATTCACAGGGGGCAGGTTGTAGCCCGGATGGAGCGCCAGCGAAATCCGGGATTCTGCCGCGGGCGGGCTATTCGCGGCGTTGGTCAATGAAGATGCCGCGTACGCCGTCCCATGCGGGCGACAAGCTACGGGCCGACGAGCGCGAGCAGCGCCGCCTCGTCGGGGCGGGGCGCGATGCGGATGGCGGCGGCACCGGCGGCGGCGAGCGGCTCCGCCACCGCTGGCGAAAGGCAGAAATGCGTCGGGCGCAGCGCCGGGGCGGCGAGGCCGCCGCGCGCCGCGCAGGCGAGATAAGCCTGCGCGCTCCTCCGGGAGAAATGCAGCACGCCCTCGACCTCGCCGCTTGCGAGCGCCGCCGCCACGCTGTCGGGAAAGCGCTCGGCCGCGACGGCGCGATAGATGACGGCGGTGACGACCGCCACGCCTTGGGCGGCGAGATCGAGCTCGCCGGCGCGGTCCTGGCCGGCGAGATAAAGCAGCGGGCCGCGCTGCGCCTGGTATTCGGCACGCACGAGCGCGACGAGATCGGCCTTGTCGCCGTCGGCCGAGCGCAGATCGCGAAAGCCCGCGGCGCGCGCGGCCTCGGCGGTGCGGCGGCCGACCGCGAAGGCGGGGAGCGCCGTCAGCAGGTCGCGCCGGGAATGCCCGGCGACGGCGCGCGCGGCATTGGCGCTGGTCACCACCACCGCGCCGTAGCGCGCGTCGGGAATGGCGCAGTCGATCGCCTGCACGCGCAAGAGCGGCGCCAGCAGCACGTCGTGGCCGCGCGCGCGCAGGCCTGATCCGGTGCGCGCGCCGTCGGGTTCCGGCCGTGTCACCAGGAGGCGCACGCGCTGCACCGGGTGTGGCAAGATTCCATGGGTGATCCACCCGTCCGTGCCGCGGACTCGCGAGAATTGGGCCACAACGCGACCGTACTACACCGCCGCGAAGAAATCGGCGCCGGCGCGGGCCTTGAGCTCGTGGCCGGCATCGGCGCCGAGGCGCACGGCGTCGCTGGCGGCGCCTTCGCGCGCGGCCTCCAACACCGCGCTGCCGTCGGGCTTGGCGATCAGGCCGCGAAACTCGAGCCGGTCCGCGCCCACGCGCGCGTGGCCGGCGATCGGGGTGCGGCAGGAGCCGTCGAGCACCGCGAGGAAAGCGCGCTCGGCGGCGAGCGCGGTCGCGGTATCGAGGTCGGTGACGGCGTCGAGCAGCGCGCGGGTGCGCAGGTCGTCGGCGCGCGCCTCGATGGCGATGATCCCCTGCCCCACCGCCGGCAGGAAGTCCTCGACCGGCAGGATGGCGGTGGCGGCGCGCTCGAGCGAGAGCCGCTTCAAGCCGGCGAGCGCGAGCAGCGTGGCGTCGACCTCGCCGGCTTCGAGCTTGCGCAGGCGGGTCTCCACGTTGCCGCGCATATTCGCCACCGCGAGATCGGGGCGCAGGCGCTTGACCAGCGCCGCCCGGCGCAGCGAGGCGGTGCCGACCACTGCGCGCGGAGGAAGCTCGCGCAGGCTCGCGGCCTTGCGGCTGATGAAGACGTCGCGCGCGTCCTCGCGCGCCAGCACCGCGGCGATGACGAGGCCTTGCGGCAGCGCGGTCGGCATGTCCTTGGCCGAATGCACCGCGAGATCGATGCGGCCGGCGCTGAGCGCCTCCTCGATCTCCTTGGTGAAGAGGCCCTTGCCGCCCGCTTCCGCCAGCGGCCGGTCGCGGATCATGTCGCCCGAGGTGCGGATGACCTCGAGCGCGATGCGCTCAGTGGCGATGCCGTGCGCGGCGGCGAGCCGTGCGCGCACTTCGCGCGCCTGCGCGAGCGCGAGCGGGCTGCCGCGCGTGCCGATGCGCAAGGCGGCGGCATCCGGCGCCGAGGATTGCACCCCATGACCTCGCAATGCTACGCCGGACATGACGCCGGCAACGCACCGTAGCCCGGATGGAGCGCGAGCGAAATCCGGATGCGTTGCAGTAACCGTGCGATGAAAGAACAGCGGTGCCACCGACTCGGTCGAGCTCCCTCTCCGCACCCGAACTCGGGTTTACCCGAGTTCGGTACTTAATGTGGCCGAAGTCGGATACATCCGATTTCGGCTGGGAGAGGGGTGGGGTGAGGGCTTCGAAACCTATCGATAGTCCCGTAACCCCCTCACCCCCGCCCTCTCCCCAAATGGGGAGAGGGAGTCAGACCGAGCCTGCGGAGAGAGCGCAGCAAACTCGCGAGCATTTTGGATGATCGTGCTCGGCATCGAGACGACGTGCGACGAGACCGCGGCGGCGGTGGTCGAGCGACCGGCGGCGGGAGCAGGCAAGATCCGCTCCAACGTCGTGCTGTCGCAGATCGACGAGCACGCCGCGTTCGGCGGCGTGGTGCCGGAGATCGCGGCGCGCGCCCATGTCGAGGCGCTCGACCTGATCATCGCCGAGGCGATGCGCGAAGCGGGCGTAAGCTTCGCCGACCTCGACGGCGTCGCCGCCGCCGCCGGGCCCGGGCTGATCGGCGGCGTGATCGTGGGGCTGACCACCGCCAAGGCGATCGCCCTCGCCAGCGAGAAGCCGCTGATCGCGGTCAACCACCTCGAGGCGCATGCGCTGACCGCGCGGCTCACCAACGCCACGCCGTTTCCGTATTGCCTGTTCCTCGCCTCCGGCGGCCATACCCAGATCGTGGCGGTGCTGGGCGTCGGCAACTACGAGCGGCTCGGCACCACCGTCGACGACGCCATCGGCGAAGCCTTCGACAAGGTGGCGAAGCTCCTCGGCCTGCCCTATCCCGGCGGCCCGCAGGTGGAGAAGGAGGCGCTCGCCGGCGATGCTTCGCGCGTCGCGCTGCCGCGGCCGATGCTCGGGCGCCCGCATGCCGACTTTTCGCTCTCCGGGCTCAAGACGGCGCTGCGGCTCGCGGCTGAAAAGATGGCGCCGCTGAGCGAGGCCGACGTGCGCGATCTCTGTGCCGGCTTCCAGCAGAGCGTGGTCGACGTCGTCGCCGACCGGCTGCGCGTCGGCTTGAAGATGTTCCGCGAGCGCCACGGCAAGCCCGCCGCGCTGGTCGCCGCGGGCGGGGTCGCCGCCAACGAGGCGATCCGCCAGGCGCTGCACGAGGTCGCGCTCGAGGCCGGCACCGCGCTGGTGGTGCCGCCGGCAGCGCTGTGCACCGACAACGGCGCCATGATCGCCTGGGCCGGCGCGGAGCGGCTCGCGCTCGGCCTTACCGACGGCCTCGACGCCGCGCCGCACGCACGCTGGCCGCTCAAGGAGGTGAAGGGGCCGCCACAGCCCGCGCATCGCGCGCTGCCGGACATGTACATCGCCAAGGGCGAGGCGGCGAAAATCGACCCCTCGCGCCACGGCTGAGGCACGCCGCGCAGGGCGGAACCGACGCACGACGCCGCACCACACTGCGCTGTCGTCTTAGAATGGACCGAACTCGGCAGGATCATCGCCGCCCATGAGTTTCGAGCACATCGCCGTCGTCGGGGCCGGCGCCTGGGGCACCGCGCTCGCCAACACGATCGCGCGCGCCGGCCGTCCGGTCCTGCTCGCCAGCCGCGACCGCGCCGGCGCCGACCTCCTGGTCGACCGGCGCGAGAGCCCGCGGCTTCCCGGCGTGCAGATCGACGAGCGCATCGGCATCGCGCCGCTGGGACCGGAAGTCGGGCGCTACGACGCGATCCTCATCGCCGTGCCCTCGCAGCATCTGCGCGAGGCCGCGCGCGCGATCGCGCCGGAGCTCGCGGCGGGCACGCCGGTCGTCGCCTGCGCCAAGGGCATCGAGCGCGGCACGCACAAGTTCATGACCGAGGTGATCGCGGAAAGCGCGCCCGCCGCGCTGCCCGCGATCCTCTCCGGACCGAGTTTCGCCGCCGAGGTGGCGCGCGGGCTCCCGGCCGCGGTGACGCTCGCCGCCCGCGACGAAGCGACGGCGGCGGCGCTGGCGCGCGCGCTCGGCTCGGCCGCGTTCCGGCCCTATCATTCGACCGACGTGCGCGGGGTCGAGATCGGCGGCGCCGCCAAGAACGTGCTCGCCATCGCCGCCGGCATCGTCGCGGGCCGCGGGCTGGGCGCGAGCGCCGCGGCGGCGCTGGTGACGCGCGGCTTCGCCGAGCTCGCCCGCTTCGGCCGCGCGCTGGGCGCGCGGGCGGAGACGCTGACCGGACTCTCCGGGCTCGGCGACGTGATCCTGACCTGCTCCAGCACGCAGTCGCGCAACTATTCCTACGGCATCGCGCTCGGCAAAGGCGCACCGGCGCCAACCGGCGCGCCCGCGCAACCCGGTACCCGGCTCGCCGAGGGGATCTTCACCGCGCCCGTTCTGGTCGAGATGGCGAAGGCGCGCGGCATCGAGATGCCGATCGCCGCCGCCGTGGTCGCGATCCTCGCCGGCAGCGCGAGCGTCGATGAAGCGACCGAAGCGTTGCTGACGCGCCCGTTCCGCGCAGAGGGGTGAAGCACCGCTGTCACCCGCGGGCTTGCCGGCGGGTCCATCTGGTTCGTAAAAACCTGGCTGGCGTTTTCGCAAGCGGATGGATTGCCGGGTCAAGCCCGGCAACGACGGCGTACCGAGACGGCGGGGAAGTGGAGAGACACATGGCCTACTGGCTATTGAAGACCGAGCCCGAGGAATTCTCCTGGGACGACCAGGTCAAGCGCGGAGCCAAGGGCGAGGCGTGGACCGGCGTGCGCAATTTCATCGCCCGCGGCAACCTCAAGGCGATGAAGAAAGGCGAGCGCGCGTTCTTCTATCACACCGGCGACGAGAAGCAGGTCGTCGGCATCGTCGAGGTGATCCGCGAAGCCTACAAGGACCCGACCGACGAGAAGGGCGTGTTCCTCGCCGTCGACGTCGAGGCGGTGAAGCCGGTGCCGAAACCGGTGACGCTCGCGGCGGTCAAGGCCGCGCCGCGGCTCAAGGACATGGCGCTCGCCAAATATCCGCGCCTCTCAGTGCAGCCGGTGACGGCGCAGGAGTGGAAGATCGTCTGCACCATGGGCGGGATGAAGGAGTAGCGCACGCCGCGAGTTCACGCCGCCGCGGCGATGATCTGGGCCAGCACCTGGGCGCGGCGGGTGGCGGAGCGACAGGCCTTCAGCGTCTCGGCGAAGCGCTCCAGCGCACCGTCCTCGAACGCCGCGACCACGCTGCCGTGCACGTAGCTCCTGCGGCAGATCGCCGGCGTATTGGCGAGATCGTCGGCGACCGCGCGCACGGCCGCGAGCACCTGCCTGCGGCGCTCCCTCTCGCCCGCCGCCGGCTCGGTGCGCGCCAGCGCCTCGAGCGCGCTCGCGGAAGCGACGAGGGTGCGGAAGTCCTTGAGCGAGATGCGCACGCCGGCGACTTCGCGCAGGAACACGTTCACCTCGCGCGCGGTGACGTGGCGCACGTCGCCGCTCTCGGCGCGATATTGGAACAGCCGCCGCCCCGGCAGCTGGCGCAAAATCGCGATCGCGGTGGCCAGCCGCGCGGCGAGGAATTCCTTGACCACGGTCTTGCCGCCCTTGGCGCGGAAGGTCAGCGTGATGGTCTCGCCGTAGACGGCGACGTTCGACTTGAGCAGCGTCGCCGCCCCGCGCGTGCCGCGCAGACGCGCGTAGCTCTCGCCGCCCGGCCTGATGCCGCTGCGCGCGACCAGCTCGATCACCGCGGCAAGGGCGAATTCCCGCGTCGGCGCGGCAGCGGCGAGGTGCCGGCCGATGCTGCGGTGGATGCGCGGCAATACGCCGGCGAGGCGCGCGAGGCGGCGCGCCTTGCGCAGCTCGCGCACCTTCTCCCAGTCCGGATGATAGCGGTATTGCAGCCGCCCGGCGGCGTCGCGCCCGACCGCCTGCAGGTGGGCGCGCGCGTCCTCGGCGTAGAGCACCTCGGCGTAGGCCGGCGGCACCGCCAGTCCCGCCAAGCGCCGCACCGTCGCCGGATCGCGGATTACGCGACCGGCGGCGTCGAGATAGCTCCAGCCCTTGCCGCGGCGGCGGCGACGAATACACAAGGCATCGCCGGCGACGAGCCGCAGGCCCAGGCGCCGCGCCATGGCCACGGTGCCGCCGCCGCGCCGGCTCATCTCGATGCGTCGGCGTCCGACGTCACTTGCGGTCGCATCACTCACGACACCTGCACCACGACATCTGCACCCGTGACACCCGCATTCGCGCCACCTGCATTCACGTCACCTGCCGATTCAAAAGGCAGGACAGCAATGCCGAGCGCCGCGGATTGGTTCCTTGGCCGCGGCGCGCGCCCGCGCCTCCCCTTCCCCCGACGGCGCCGCCGGAGGTAGGCTGGCGGCAAATGTCGGGGCGGGGACGATGACCTTCACCGGGACGAATTATCTCGCGATCGTGATCGCCGCCGTGGTGGCCTGGCTCGCCGGCGCCGGCTGGTACATGGCGCTCGGCAGGATCTGGATGGCGGCGCTCGGCACTACTCCCGAGCAAATGGAGGCGGCGAAGCGCCGGCCGGGCGCGTTCCTGCCGTTCGTCTACGCCCTCGTCGCCGAGCTGGTCATGGCCTGGGTGATGGCCGGGCTGCTCGGCCATATCGGTGCGCTCACGTTGCGCGGCGGCGTGATCTCGGCCGCGTTCTGCTGGGTGGGTTTCGTGCTTCCCACCATGCTCGTCAACAACAGCTTCGCCCGGCGCGACTGGCGCCTCCTGCTGATCGACGGCGGCCACTGGCTGCTGGTGCTGCTGCTGATCGGCGCCATCGTCGGCGCGCTGGGGATCTAGAGCGAAATCGCTTCACCTCGAAGCACGATTTCGCTCCCGGCATTTCTAGGGTCGCATGATCTTGGCCGAAACATCCGCAAGTTTTCGCGCCCATGCGAGCGGGGATCGTCGATTCCCGGCACGAGGAGAATGAGCCATGCGCGGACGCATCGTGGCGGCGGTCCTGCTCGCCGGTTTTTCGGCGCTCGCCATGAGCGCCGCACCCGCCACCCGCGGCGCTGCCCAGAATCCCATGGGCGACGCCGATGCCGAGCCGGCGCCGTTCAATCCACAGCTGGCGGCGCTGATGAGCATGCTGATCCAGCCGCGCCACGCCAAGCTCGGGCTGGCCGGACAGGCGGAGAACTGGCCGCTCGCCGGCTATGCGCTCAAGGAGCTCCGGCAGGGCTTCCTGGTGGCGGCGCGCGCGGTACCGCGCTGGAAGGGCCTGCCGGTGCCCGACCTGTTCGACGCCGCCGTGAGCCAGCCGCTCGCGCTCATCGATTTCGCGATCAAGGCGCAGGAGCCGGGCCAGTTCAACGAGGGCTACGCGCGCCTGACCGCGGGCTGCAACGCCTGCCACGCCACCACCGATCATCCCTTCATCGTCATCCAGGCGCCGGGCAGCGCCGCCGCCTTCCCCAACCAGTCCTTCCAGCCGAAACGGTGACGTGCGGGCCGCGGGCCGCTCGCCGGATGAGCCGACTGAGCCTGCGGCACGACCATTGGCAAAACGACGCGACGGCAGCGCTCCACTGAGGCGGCGCCATTAAACCCCATAGCGCCCCTTGCGGCCTAAAGTCGAACATCCGGCGACTTGTCGCTCGTGCGGCGACCGTCGCATAATGGCGCGGAGCGAAGGCACGCAACGACACAAGCAGCACATACCGAAACGAACAAGGGGAACGACCCATGCACGCCGTCCCGGCCGGGCCCGGCGCGCGAGGCTGGAGGCAAAGGAAATGTCGGACAAGATCTACGACGTCCCGCCGGAATGGAAGAAGCGCGCCTATATCGACCAGGCGAAGTACCGGGAGATGTACGCGCGCTCGCTCAAGGACCCGAACGGCTTCTGGGCCGAGCAGGCCAAGCGCGTGCACTGGTACAAGGCGCCGGGCAAGATCAAGGACGCCTCGTTCGGTCCCGAGCGCGTCTCCATCAAGTGGTTCGAGGACGGCGTGCTCAACGCGGCCTACAACTGCATCGACCGCCATCTGCCCGCGCGCGCGAAGCAGACCGCGATCATCTGGGAGGGCGACGATCCCAACCAGTCGAAGCACATCACCTATCAGCAGCTGCACGACGAGGTCTGCAAGTTCGCCAACATCCTGCGCAACCGCAACGTCGAGAAGGGCGACCGCGTCACCATCTATCTGCCGATGATCCCGGAGGCGGTCTATGCCATGCTCGCCTGCGCGCGCATCGGCGCGATCCATTCGGTGGTGTTCGGCGGCTTCTCGCCCGACTCGCTCGCCGGCCGCATCGAGGACTGCAAATCGACCATCGTGATCACCGCCGACGAAGGCGTGCGCGGCGGGCGCAAGGTTCCGCTCAAGGCCAACACCGATGCCGCCATCGCCAAGGCCGGCGGCGTCGACCACGTCATCGTCGTGCGCCGCACCGGCGCGCCGGTCGACATGGATCCGGTGCGCGACGTCTATTACGACAAGGCCGCCGAGGTGGTGACCTCCGAGTGTCCGTGCGAGCACATGAACGCGGAGGATCCGCTGTTCATTCTCTACACCTCGGGCTCGACCGGCAAACCCAAAGGCGTGCTGCACACCACCGGCGGCTATCTCGTCTATGCGTCGATGACGCACCAATACGTCTTCGACTACCACGAGGGCGACATCTACTGGTGCACCGCCGACGTCGGCTGGGTGACCGGCCACAGCTACATCGTCTACGGCCCGCTCGCGAACGGCGCCACCACCATGGTTTTCGAGGGCGTCCCCAACTACCCGACCATGTCGCGGTTCTGGGAGGTCTGCGACAAGCACCAGGTCAACACGATCTACACCGCTCCCACCGCGATCCGCGCGCTGATGCAGGCCGGCGACGCGCCGGTGAAGAAGACCTCGCGCAAGTCGCTGCGGTTGCTCGGCACCGTCGGCGAGCCGATCAATCCGGAGGCCTGGGAGTGGTACTACCGCGTGGTCGGCGAGAGCCGCTGCCCGGTCGTCGACACCTGGTGGCAGACCGAGACCGGCGGCATCCTGATCACGCCGCTGCCGGGCGCGACGCCGCTCAAGCCGGGCTCTGCGACGAACCCGTTCTTCGGCGTCGTGCCGCAGATCGTCGACGCCGACGGCAAGGTGCTGGACGGCGCCGGCACCGGCAACCTCTGCATCGCCGACGCCTGGCCCGGCATGATGCGCACGGTCTACGGCGACCACCAGCGCTTCGTCGACACCTATTTCAAGGCCTATCCCGGCAAGTACTTCACCGGCGACGGCTGCCGGCGCGACGCCGACGGCTATTACTGGATCACGGGGCGCGTCGACGACGTGATCAACGTCGCCGGCCACCGGCTCGGCACCGCCGAGGTCGAGAGCGCGCTGGTCGCGCACGCCAAGGTGTCGGAGGCCGCCGTCGTCGGCTACCCGCACGACATCAAGGGCCAGGGCATCTATGCCTATGTCACGCTGATGGCCGGCGAAACCCCGACCGAGGAGCTGCGCAAGGAGCTGATCGCCTGGGTGCGCAAGGAGATCGGCCCGATCGCCTCGCCCGATCTCATCCAGTTCGCGCCCGGCCTGCCGAAGACGCGCTCGGGCAAGATCATGCGTCGGATCCTGCGCAAGATCGCCGAGGACGAGTACGGCAATCTCGGCGACACCTCGACGCTCGCCGACCCGACCGTGGTCGAGGACCTGGTCGGCAACCGCCAGAACAAGAAGGCGCACGCATAGAGGCGCAGTAACCTTCTCGGCTGTCATCACCCGCGCAAGCGGGTGATCCAGTATTCCAGAGGCCGAGGGTCTTCGCCTCGGCGTTGTATCCCAGAGCGGTGTTTACTGGATGCCCCGCTGGCGCGGCGCATGACAACCCGATTTGCGGAAAGCGCAAACCGAGTCCGCGGCACGGTCGTTGAGCGGAACGGCGCGACTCGCCCGCCGCCGATCACTGTTGCATGCACGGCACAGTCGCCGGAAATCCTTACCACTCGCCGGCGCCGACGCACGGTTTCCGCTGAGATCGCGCGCCGATTCGCTTATCATGGTTACCGATCCGTCACTGCGTCGCCCGCACGGCAAAACCTCGTGCGGGAAGGCGGGCGACGTGATCGAGGGGACCAACAGGCAACATACACGGTCAAATCATGAAGCCTTCACGCTGGCTCGCAGCCTCGCCGGCTGCGCTCTTGCTTGCCGCGGCCGCTGCGATGCCGCAGTCCGCGCAAGCGCGCGAGATCGTCGGATTCTCCGGCGCTTATTCGAGCGGCACGATCGTGGTGAAGACCACCGAGCGTGCGCTCTACTACGTGCTCGGCAACGGCAAGGCCTTGCGCTATCCGGTCGGCGTCGGCCG
The DNA here is from genome assembly GCA_963758945.1 of uncultured Alphaproteobacteria bacterium. GTDB lineage: Bacteria > Pseudomonadota > Alphaproteobacteria > Rhizobiales > Xanthobacteraceae > VAZQ01. The sequence continues at coordinate 25,267 of CAVWXY010000016.1, forward strand.
CCGCGGCAAGCAATGGTCGGGCACCTCCTACATCACCGGCAAGCAGCTCAAGCCGGCGTGGTCGCCGCCGGCGGAGATCAGGCACGACAAGCCGTCGCTGCCGGCAGTGATCCCGGGCGGCGCGCCCAGCAACCCCATGGGGGCAGCCGCCATGACGCTCAGCGGCGGGGAATATGCCATCCACGGCACCAACAGCCCCGGCTCGATCGGCGGCTTCGTCTCCTACGGCTGCATCCGCATGTACAATGTAGACATCCTCGACCTGTACAACCGGGTGAGCTGGGGCACTACGGTCGTCGTGCAGTAAGACACCAGCCGTCGACTTGTCGTCCCCGCGAAAGCGGGGACCCATAACCACCGACTCTGGCATATGGGCCCCCGCTTTCGCGGCGGCGACGGCGTGGTTGATCGCTGACCACTGATACCGACGGCTACCGGCCGCTGGACGCCGGCCTCCGAATCCGCACGTAGAGCGCACCCTCCCCGCCGTGACCGACATGGGCGGCTTCGAAGCCGACCACGTAGGCGCGGAATTCGGGCAACCGCAGCCACTGCGGCACTTGCCGCCTGAGCACGCCGCGTTCGCTCCCGTCGTCGCGGGAGCGGTCGCCTTTGCCGGTGATCACCAGGACGAACCTGGCGCCCTCCTGCTGTGCGCGCCGCAGGGAGCGAAGCAGCGCCGCGTGCGCCTGGCTTTGCGTCTTACCGTGCAGGTCGATGCGGGCATCGATCGCTTCGCTGCCGCGTGCGAGCCGTTGCCGCAGCCGCCGGTCGAGCGGCTCGAGCGACGGCGCCGGCTTTGCGGCGACCGCGCGCGCCGGCGCATCGGGGCGGGCGATGGCAATGCCGCCGGGCTTGTGCGGCGCGGCCGGAGCGGGCATCGCCTCCACCGGCGCGACAGATTTACGCAGCGGCTTCACCGAACGCGTGATCCTGGCCCAGAGCGCGCGCTCCTCCTCGCTGGGCTTGCGCCGCACGCGCGCCTTCACGATCGCGGCCGCGAGCGCGCGGGACCGGCCTGCCAGCGCAGCCGCCGCGGCGTCCGGGCGTGATCGCCCTTCTTGCCCGACGCCGCCTTGGTCTTGGCGTCCTCTTTCTTGACCTCGGCTTCGGGGATCACCGGCTTCGGCACCGGCAGCGGCATGTGCTTGCCGGCCTCGATCATGTCGAGCTCGCGCGGCAGCAGCATGACGAAACGGCCGGGGTGGCGGATGCGGCCGGCGATGCGGGCCGCATCGTCGCCGGCGCCCCAATAGAGGTCGGCGCGCGCGGGCCCCACGATGGCGGAGCCGGTGTCCTGCGCGATCATCAGGCGACGGAACGGCGTGACGGGCTTGGCGCTGTCGATCGGCAAGCTCGCGTCGATGAAGAACGGCGTGCCGTAGACGTGCAGCTTGTCGACCGCAATCGAGCGGCCGGGCGTCAGCGGAATGCCCTGGGCGCCCGCCGGCTCGCCCTCGTTCGACAGCCCGGTGATGCGGAAGAACACGAATGACCGGTTGGTGGCGCGCAGCTTCGGCGCCTCCTCCGGATTGGCCGCCATCCAGTCCCGGATGCGCTGCATCGACATCTCTTCGCGCGGGACCAGGTTGCGCTCGATGAGCACGCGCCCGACGGCGGTATAAGGGTAGCCGTTATGGGCGTCGTAGTTGACGCGCAGCGGCGTGCCGTCCTCGAGGATCACGCGTGCCGAGCCCTGGATCTGGATCGCGAGCGCCTCGAAGGGGTCCTTGAGCCAACAGATTTCCAGCTTCTGGCCGTCGAGCGCACCGGCGTCGATGGCGCCGCGATCGTGGTAGGGCACGATCTCGCCCTTCTCGTTGCGGCGCCCGACCAGCGCGCCCTTGTTGGGGAAGACGTCGGAGCCGGGCTTGTAGCCGGCCGCCACCAGGTCGGGCGGGCGCCGGTAGAGCGGTACGTGGAATTCCGGGTTGGGAAAGCGCGAGCCCTGCACGATCGGCTCGTAATAGCCGGTCAAAAAGCCCTGCGCCTCGCCGAGACGCGAAATGCGCACCGGCTGGAAATTTTTCTCGAAGAAGACACGCGCCTCAGCCGCGTCAGCAGGCCGCGCCCCGGCGGCGCGTCGGCAGACCTCCCAAAGCGCGAGATAGACCGGCCGCTCGTCGCGGGGCTGCTTGACGCTGCGGAAGGTCTGACAGCCCAGCTGGTAGGCGGCGAACGCGGCCAAGTGGTCGTCGGCCGCCCAGCCGTCGACCTCGCTCCATTTCACCGGCTCGAGCTGGCTATCCGCGAGCTTGAACGGCTCGTCCTTCTTCTGCCCCTCCTGCCTCTCCTGCGCAGGCGCGAGGTCCGCGAACGCAAGCGCGACCGCGGCGAGGCTGCCGAGGAAGACGCACAGGCGCAGCGACATCCCCTTCCGCCCCGGTTACTGCCCGGCTTCGGTGGCGACGAGCTTCCAATTGGGATCGCGCGAAGACAAGTCGCGCGCGAACGTCCATACGTCGGTCACGTCGGTGACTTTGTCCGGGTTCCCTTCGATCACGTTGCCGGACTTGTCGCGGGTCACCGAGACCAGCTGGGAGACGAAACGGACGGTGATCTGCGCCGTGCGTCCGCGCAGCTCGGTGCCGGTGATGTCCGACTTGTCGATCGACACGAAACGGGTCTCGACGGTCTCGCCCTTGCCTTCGCGCTCGCGGATCGCCGCCTCGAATCCCTCGTAGACATCGCGCGAGAGCAGGTTCTTGAGCGCACGGCGGTCGCCCTCGGCGTAGGCCAGCACGATCATTTCGTAGGCCGCCCGCGCACCGGTGATGAAGTGCTTGGCATCGAACGTCTTGTCTTCCTTGACGACCGCGTCGAGCCCGACGGCCACCGCCGAGCCGGCCTCGGCGATCCCTTTCCAGCGTTCGGTCGGCTCCGGCGTCTCGACCGGTTTTTGCGCGCCTTCGGCGGCGCGGCCGGGCAGCGTCACCACATTGTCGTTGGTTGCGCCGCGCACTGCATCGCGGGGAGAATAAGGATCATAGGGGGGCCGCTCGCGCCCCGTGCGCTGCCCCAGCACGCTTCGCAGGCGCAGGAAAATGAACACTGCCAGCGCCAGAAAGATGATGGTGTAGATATCGAACACGTCTCGCACGCTCTCGGCAGCCGTGACGGAACCGCGGGATCAGTGAAACGCCGGCAGACGGAAAATCTGCAGAGGCAGAGATCGGTTCCCTTGCCCGTATGTAAGTACGCGGCCGCACTGATCCAGGGGCTTGCGCCGAACCACCGGCGCAGATCGCATCGGCTCGACCATAGACGATCCCAACCGTCGCGCCAACCATGGCGCCAACATGACTGAGGCCGAGAGCGGACGCAGGAAATCAGCCGATGTCTTTGGTTAAATGGAGTTTAATCGGGCTTCTCCTGCTCCCCGCGGCGGAGCTGTTGGCATTTATCCTGGTGGCGGGGGCGATCGGCTGGCTTCGGGCCGCTGCCCTTTTTATGGCCACTTCGGTCGTGGGCCTGCTGCTGCTGCGAAGATCGGGACGCGCCGACCTCGACCGCGTGCGCCACGCCTTCGCGCGCGACGGAATTCGCGCAATCCGCCTGGAGACGCCCGGCATCGCTCCCGTAATCGGTGGAATCCTTCTGGTATTTCCTGGCTTTATAACGGACGCCGTGGGTGCCGCGCTGTACGTGCCGGCGCTCCGCCGGTGGGCCGCCGCCAAGCTCGCGATCCGCTCGCGCTCGGCACGCCGGCGCGGTGGCGATGATCGCGTCATCGACCTCGAACCCGGCGAGTGGCGCCACATTCCCGATCAGCGTCGCCGCCGACGCCGCCGGCCCAAGGATGGGATCGAGGGCGGAGCCTGACGTCCTTGTCCGACTGGTGCCCCTGTGTTAGCCACGCCGCCGACCGCGGCAGTTGAAAACGGCGAGAGGTTGAATTAATGACGACCCCAGGCAATGGCGGCCCCGCGCCGAGCCCGAGCCCGAGCGCGCAGCCGACCCAGGCGCAGCTCACCGTTCTCGGCCAGTACATCAAGGATTTCTCGTTTGAGAATCCGAACGCACCGCGGTCCCTGGCACCGACCCAGACGCAGCCGGCGATCAATATTCAAATCAATGTGCTCGTGCAGCAGCTCGCCCCGACCGACTTCGAAGTCTCGCTCAAGCTCGAAGGCAAGGCGGACAGCGCAGGCACGGTGCTGTTCGCCTTCGAGCTGACCTTCGCCGGGGTCTTCCGGGTCCAGAACGTGCCGCAGGAGACGCTGCAACCGGTGGTCATGATCGAGTGCCCGCGCCTCTTGTTCCCGTTCGCGCGCGAAATCGTCGCGAACGCCGTGCGCAACGGCGGCTTTCCCCCTCTCCTGCTCGATCCCGTGGATTTCGTCGCGCTCTATCAACAGCGCGCGGGCGAGCTGCAGCCGGCACAACCGACCGCGACCGAGAGCTGAGCGCGGCCGGCTTCATGCGCTCTGCGCAAGGTCGCGCCCGCGCACATAGTCCCGCCAGATCGCGCCGTCGCCGAGCGTCGCCACGAAGGTGAAATGCGCGGCGCGCTCCTCGGCGGTGAGGCGAGACGAAAGCGCCTGCGGCCGCACGCGGATCGACAGCGCTCCGCCGGCGGCGCCACCGGCGCCGATATCGGTCTCGACCAGAATGAGTTGCGCCTGCCGGGCGCCGATCAGCTCGACATAGACCTCGGCCAGGATCTCCGCGTCGAGCAGCGCGCCATGCTTGGTACGGCGGCTATTATCGATACCATAGCGCGCGCAGAGATCGTCGAGGCGGTTGGGCCCCCCCGGATGCTTGCGGCGCGCCAGCAGCAGGGTGTCGACGAGACGCTCGCGCGCAACCAGCATCTTCCCCACCCGCTCGAGCTCGGCATTGAGGAAGCCGAGATCGAACAGCGCATTATGGGCAACGAGCGGCGCATCGCCGATGAACGCGAACAGCTCGTCGGCGATCTCGACGAACAACGGTTTGTCCTTGAGAAAGTCGCCCGACAGCCCGTGGACGTCGACGGCTTCGGGCGGCACGTCGCGCTCGGGATTGAGGTAGCTGTGAAAATGCTGTCCGGTCGGGATGCCGTTGACCAGCTCGACGCAGCCGATCTCGACCAGCCGATGTCCCTGGAAGGGATCGAGCCCCGTGGTCTCGGTATCGAGCACGATCTCACGCATCTTCAGGGTCCCGCGGCCGTCACGTCACCAGTTTCCCGATTCCGAACTTCGCAGCAGCTGGCGGCACACGCTCGCGCGAAATCGGAAAATCAGGGCGACACCGGCAACTTTATCATTCCGGCATGGCTTCGGACTTGAAGTTGCCATGCGAGCTCGCTGCGAGCCCGGCAGGGACTTCGAATCCGCCACGCTGGCGGGCGAATCACCGTCGCCGCCGGGGCATTGTAGCAACGGCGTCGAGAATGGCACGCACCTGCGCGCGCGCGACGTCGAAACCCTGCGAGGTGTCCACGACAAAATCCGCGCGGCGGCGTTTCTCGGCATCGGGCATCTGTCGCGCCAGGATCGCCTCGAGCTTCGCCATGGTCATGCCGGGCCGTTCAAGCACGCGCGAGCGCTGCACTTCGGACGGAGCCGAGACCACCACCACGGCGTCGACGCGCTGCTCGCCGCCGGTCTCGAACAGGAGCGGGATGTCGAGCACGGCCACCTTCTCGCCGCGCGCCGCTGCATCGGCGATGAGCCGGCACTCGGCCTCGTGCACGAGCGGATGCACGATCACCTCGAGCCGCTTGAGCGCAGCCGCGTCGCCCAGGACGCGGGCGGCGAGCTTGTCGCGATCGACCTTGCCGCCGACGGTCGTGCCGGGAAACGCCGCCTCGATCGCCGCCACCGCCTCGCCTTCATAGAGGCGATGCACCACGGCGTCGGCATCGTGCACCGGCACCCCTTCGTCCGCGAAGAAACGCGCCGTCGTCGACTTTCCCATGCCGAGCGAGCCGGTGAGGCCGAGGATGAACATGCACTCTGCAATAGCCTAAAGGGCCGGGTAATTCACGTGGCGAGCCAACCGGCGGCGCGGGCGTGGTGCAGAAGCGGCAGCAGCGGCAACCCCAGAATCACGAAATGATCTCCCTCGATACGCTCGAACAGCTGAATGCCCGCCCGCTCCAGCTGATAGCCACCGACGCTCGCGCCGACGGCGGCGCCCACCGCGTCGAGATAGTCATCGAGGAAGCGATCCGAAAACGTGCGCATGGTCAGCCGCGCGCTCTCCCGGCATTCGAACAGCACGCGGCCCGCTCGCACGACGGCGATGGCGCTGTGAAGCTCGTGGGTCCGGCCGCGCAGAGCCTGCAGCTGCGCGCGGGCGGCGGCGCGGTCGACAGGCTTGGAGAAGCGCCGCTCGCCCAGCGCCAAGGTCTGATCCGCGCCCAGCACCAGGCGGCCGGGACGACGGGCGGCAACCACGCGTGCCTTTTCGCGCGCGAGCAGTGCCGCGACCTCGCCCGCATCGCGGGTCGCGCAGGTCTGCTCGACCGCCCGCTCGTCGATCTCCGCCGCCTCGACCTCGACCGGAATTCCCGCATCACGCAGGATGGCACGCCGGACGCCGCTCTTCGACGCGAGCAGCAGCGATTGCTCGACGAGCCACAGGGGCATTGCTCAGAACGCCGGCTGGCGGCGGCGTTCGGCGAGAAGGCTCATCACCGCCGCCGCGGTCTCCTCAATCGAGCGCCGCGTCACGTCGATGCTCGGCCAATCGTGCTTGGCACAGAGCCTGCGCGACAAGGCCACCTCCTCGGCGACGGCCTTGCGGTCGATATACTGATCGTCGTCGTTATGGGCCTTGAGCCCGAGCAGGCGGTTCTGGCGAATCTGCACGATCCGCTCCGGACTGGCATAGAGCCCTACCACGAGCGGCCGCGAGAGCATCTCCACGTAGCGAGGCACTTCGACCCCCGGGACGATGGGGACGTTGCCGGTCTTCACGCCCCGATTGGCGAGATAGATCGAGGTCGGCGTCTTCGACGTGCGCGACACCCCGACGAGCACCACGTCCGCTTCCTCCAGGCCCTCGAGGTGCTGCCCGTCATCGTGCAACATGGTGTAGTTGAGAGCATCGATGCGCTTGAAATAGTCGGCGTTGAGCGTGTGCTGTGCACCGACGCGGTGCGAGGTCTCGGCGCCGAGATAGGATTGCAGGAGCTGCAGCACCGGCCCGAGGATCGAGAGGCAAGGAAGGCTGAGCTCCCGACAGTGGTTTTCCAGCCGCTGCACGAGTTCCTCTTCAAGCAGCGTATAGAGCACGATGCCCGGCGATTCCTCGACCTCGGCCAGCACACGGTCGAGCTGCTTCTGGGTCCGAACGAGAGGATAGACGTGCTCAACCGGCTGGACCTTGACGTATTGTGCCGTGGCGGCGCGCGCAACTGTCGTCAGGGTCTCGCCGGTTGCATCCGAAACGAGGTGGAGGTGGAAATAGCTGCCAGCCCGATGCGGCATGATAATGAGGGGATGGACTGTGGGTTCCTGGGGAGGAGGCCACGAGCCGAGCCGGAGCGCAAGCCCGCAATCGGCGAGTCGCGCCTGTCTTTCCACATTGTCGCCGTGGGGACAGAATGTGGCCTCACCGCCAAGCGCACCGGGTAAATGTGAATCCGTGAGGAATATCCACCCCGGGTCGTGCAGCGCAGTGCTGTGCCCATTGCCCTTTTCACGACGCAATACCAGTAGCGCCAGTTGCCCACAGGACCGGTGCAAATTGCCGTGGCCGTGGATATCGTGTGAATGCCGATGTACGAGTCCAATCAACCTTTCAAGAATCACAACAAGAGTCTTTAAGATTTAGTTTTGTAAGCAAAGCCAGGCCGGGACTACGCGGTGAACAAGCCCCTTCTCGACGTGCTCGACCACCGGCCACGTGTTCCACCGCCGGTATGGCTGATGCGGCAGGCGGGGCGCTACTTGCCGGAATACAGGGCGCTGCGCGAGAAGGCGGACGATTTTCTCAAGCTCTGCTTCACGCCGGAGCTGGCGGCAGAGGTGACGTTGCAACCCGTGCGCCGATTCGGGTTCGATGCCGCTATTCTGTTCTCCGATATTCTGGTCGTTCCGCATGCGCTTGGACAGGCCGTGCGGTTTACCGCGGGCGAGGGACCGCAGCTCGATCGTGTCGCAGACCGGACGGCCGTGGCCCGGCTGAAGACACAGCTCGATCACGGCATGTTGACGCCGGTCTACGAGACGATCGCCCAGGTCAAGGAGAAGCTTGCGGCCAATGTTGCATTGCTGGGGTTCTGCGGAGCTCCGTGGACGGTGGCGAGCTATATGGTGGCCGGCCGCGGCACGATCGACCAGGAACCCGCGCGGCTCTTTGCCTACGCGGACCCGGACGGGTTTGCCGTGCTGATCGACAAGCTCGTTGATGCGTCCGCGAGCTACCTGATCCGTCAGCTGCAAGCCGGTGTCGATGTCGTGCAGATTTTCGATACCTGGGCGGGCATCCTGCCGGCGGAGCAGTTCGTGCGCTGGTGCATCGAGCCCACCCAGCGCATCGTTGCCGAGGTGCGCAGGAATGTGCCGGGTGCGCGCGTGATCGGATTTCCGCGCGGCGCCGGCACCTCGCTCCTGCGCTATATCGACGATGTCCCGATCGATGCCGTGGGTCTCGACTGGAGCGCCGATCTTGTCTTCGTGCGCGATCAGATCCAGTGGCGCGTGCCGGTGCAAGGAAATCTCGATCCACTGGCGCTGGTCGCAGGCGGCGCGGCGCTCGACCGCGCGGTCGAGCGGATACTCGAGGTTTTTTCCGACGGGCCGTTCATCTTCAATCTGGGGCACGGCATCCTGCCGCAGACGCCGCTCGCGCATGTCGAACAATTGCTCGCGCGCGTGCGCGGCACGCGGATTTGACGGTGCCTGCGATGCGCTGGTGGCGAGCCGCGGCCGCGATTGCGACCACCCTGGCGCTGGTGGGCCTTCTGGCGCTGTGGCGACCGTCGGGCCTGTATCTCTGGATCAAGGCCGCGCACGTCATCGCCATCATCGCCTGGATGGCCGGAATGCTCTATCTGCCGCGGCTTTTCGTCTACCACTGCGAGGCGGAGCCGGGCTCCAGGCAGTCAGAAACCTTCAAAGTGATGGAGCGCCGGCTGCTGACGGTGATCATCAATCCGGCCATGGTCGCGAGCTGGGCGCTCGGACTGTGGCTGGCTTGGGACGGGAACTGGTATGCCGCGGGCTGGCTGCACGCCAAAGTGATCCTGGTCCTCCTGCTCTCGGGGGTGCACGGCTTTCTTGCCCGCTGCGCGCGCGGCTTCGCCGCTGATCGCAATCGGCATTCCCAGAGATTCTATCGAATTATCAACGAGGTGCCGACGCTTCTCTTGATCGCAATCGTGATCCTGGCGGTGGTCAAGCCGTTCTGACCGCCGCGCGGCCGGCGCGCGCCGCGAGCGAGCCCGGGGCCGTGATCCACATCGCAGGCGCAGCGCCACTTGCGCGTGGGACCGTCTTTTCCTATGTTCCGTGATATCTCCCCGAACGCAGGCGGATGCGGTTAGTACCGGCCCAAGTCTGGGACCGGCCATTGCATCGGGCCCGGTCGCTTCACTCAAAGACCTGCGATTCCCCTTCCGTTCCGATCGGCAGCTCTTTTCAGTCACCGATCCCCTCCACAGGACTACCCCGCATGCGGGAAATGAAACTCCAGGACCTCAAGGCCAAGACGCCGGCCGAGCTCGTCTCGTTCGCCGAAGAGCTCGAGGTCGAAAATGCCAGCACGATGCGCAAGCAGGAGCTGATGTTCGGCATCCTCAAGCAGCTCTCGATGCGCGAGACCGACATCGTCGGTGAAGGCGTGGTCGAGGTGCTCTCAGACGGCTTCGGCTTCCTGCGCTCGCCGGAAGCGAACTACCTGCCCGGCCCGGACGACATCTACGTCTCGCCCTCGCAGATCCGCCGCTTCGGCCTGCGCACCGGCGATACCATCGACGGCCACATCCGCTCGCCCAAGGAAGGCGAGCGTTATTTTGCGCTGCTCAAGGTCAACAGCATCAATTTCGAGGACCCGGAGAAGGCGCGCCACAAGGTCAACTTCGACAATCTCACGCCGCTCTATCCCGACGAGCGGCTGCGCATGGAGCACGAGGATCCGACCAAGAAGGATCTCTCTCCGCGCGTCATCGATATCGTGGCCCCGATCGGCAAGGGCCAGCGCGCGCTGATCGTGTCGCCGCCGCGCACGGGCAAGACCGTGCTGCTGCAGAACATCGCCCACGCCATCACCGCCAACCATCCGGAGTGCTATCTCATCGTGCTGCTCATCGACGAGCGGCCGGAGGAAGTGACGGACATGCAGCGCTCGGTGAAGGGCGAGGTGGTGTCCTCGACCTTCGACGAGCCGGCGTCCCGCCACGTGCAGGTCGCCGAGATGGTGATCGAGAAGGCCAAGCGCCTGGTCGAGCACAGCCGCGACGTGGTCATCCTGCTCGATTCGATCACCCGTCTCGGGCGTGCCTACAACACAGTCGTGCCGTCGTCGGGCAAGGTGCTCACCGGCGGCGTCGACGCCAACGCGCTGCAGCGGCCGAAGCGGTTCTTCGGCGCCGCGCGCAACATCGAGGAAGGCGGCTCGCTCACCATCATCGCGACGGCGCTGATCGATACCGGCAGCCGCATGGACGAGGTCATCTTCGAGGAGTTCAAGGGGACCGGCAATTCGGAAATCATTCTCGACCGCAAGGTGGCGGACAAGCGCACCTTCCCGGCGATGGACATCACGCGCTCCGGCACCCGCAAGGAGGAGCTGCTCGTCGCGCCCGATCAGCTCAAGAAGATGTACATCCTGCGGCGAATCTTGAATCCGATGGGGACGATGGACGCCATCGACTTCCTGCTCGACAAGCTGCGCAACACCAAGAGCAACTCCGAGTTCTTCGAGTTCGATGAACGCGTAAGCGCGCGCCGCTACTTGTAGAAGCGAAGCGTCTTGACCCGCGAGGACAAGGCGAGGCCATCGAGGCAGGCGCCGGGCTCGCCGGGCGTGCAGGCGGTCACGTCGTTGACCAGGATCGCGCTGATCTGATGGCAGTCGACGTCGATGGGGAATGTCCGCACGATGGTCTTGGCGGCGCGGACCGGACCCATCTCGGTCAGCAGCCGGCGCAGAATTCCGCCGTCGGTGCCGAAGGCGACCAGATCGAGCTTCATGCTCTCGAGCGCCACGTGGGATTTGTTCTCGATCACGAAGTTCAGGCGACAATGCTTGTCGGCGTTCTCGACCGTGTTGAGCTCGATGAGGACCTTTTGTTCGGCCGCGAAAGCGCAGATCGGCACCAGCACCTGCAGGACGACGAGCGCACGCAGCACGCCACGCATGTATGGTCTCCAAGGTCGCTGGCGGTCCCCGGCGATTCATAGACCGAGTCATTCGCGGGCGGCAAGTTGCGAGTGCGATCGAGGTCGGAGCGAGATTGGAACCATCCCAAGGTGCCGACGCACGTCAGCGGCGCATGGCAGCCGCGGCCTCGGGGATTGCGTCGGGCCGCATCACAGGCAGCGAGCAGGTGTCGCCGACGCAGACGAAGGCGGCGCTCTCCGTGGCGGCCTTGATTTTTTCCTGCGCCGGATGCGCGGACGGCAGCGCGGAGGAGGCACGCAGCACGATGCGGTCGAGGAAGGGAAGCTTTCGGGCGGCCGCGAGCAGGTCATGCGCGCGCCAGTCGTCTCCGGTCACGACGATCTCGGCTGCGCGCAAGCGCAGGTCCAGGGCGTTGAGCAGGGCGAGGTGCGCAAACAGATTCTCCCCGGCGCTCGCTACGATGCCGTCGAGCAGCCGGTCGCACTGGTCGCGCCAGCCGTGCTGGCCGGTGAAGACGGCAAGGCGGATCAGGTTCTGCGCCGCCAGCGCGTTGGCGTTCGGGGTGGCGTCGTCGGTCGTGGCGCTCGGCCGCACCACGAGGTCGCGGGCGTCATCGGCGGTAAGAAAATAGCCGCCGCTGTCGGGGTTGCGGTAGTGGCGGTCGAGCGTCGCCTGCCACGCGAGCGCGCGCTCGAGATAGGCGTGCTCGCCGGTCGCCTCGTGGAGCGTGAGCGCCGCGCGGATCATGGCGGCGTGATCGGAGGCGAGCCCGGGAACGACGAGCTTGCCGTCGCGCCAGGAGTGCCCGAGCCGGTCGCCGTGGGCCATCTTGGCGTCGACGAACATGAAGGCGCGGGCGGCCATCTCGACCCAGTGAGGTGCCTCGAACGCAATGCCGGCGTTGACCAGCGCGGCGATCATGAGTCCGTTCCAGTCCGCCAGGATCTTGTCGTCGAGGCCGGGCCGGGCCCGGCCCGCGCGCGCGGCGAGCAATCTCTCGCGCATCGGCGCGAGCCTCGCCTCGTCCCCCATGTTGCGCGGTAAGTGCTTGAGGCGGTTGAGGATGTTGTGCCCTTCGAAATTGCCGCCGGCGGTCGCGTCGTAGTGCGCAGCAAAGAATTCGGCGCCGTCCTTGCCGAGTACCTCTGCAAGCTCGGCGAGCGACCAGACGTAGAATTTGCCCTCCTCGCCTTCGGAGTCGGCGTCGAGCGAGGCGCAGAACGCCCCCTGCGCGGTCGTCATCTCACGCGCCAGCCAGTCCACCGTCTCGCGCGCGCGGGCGCGGAATAGGTCATTGGCCGAGCGCTGGTAGGCGAGTGCGAGCAGTTCGAGCAGGAGCGCATTGTCGTAGAGCATCTTTTCGAAATGCGGCACGAGCCAGCGTTCGTCGACCGAGTAGCGGGAGAAACCGCCGCCGAGATGATCGTAGATGCCGCCCTCGCAGATGCGCGTGAGCGTGAGCTCCACCGCGGCGAAGTAGCGGCGGTCGTTCATGCGCTGGCCCGCGCGCCACAGGAATTCGAGCATCATCGGTTGCGGGAATTTCGGCGCCCCGCGCATGCCGCCGTTGACCGGGTCGATCATGCCGGCGATCTGATGGGCGGCGCGGTCGAGCTCCGGCGCGGCGATCGTGACGCGCCCCTCCGGGCGCGCGCGCTCCGCCAGCCGCGCCATCAGCGCCGTGCGGTTCTGCTCGATGCTCTGCGGCTCCTGGCGGAAGACGCGCTCGACCTCGCGCAAGAGGTCGACGAAGGCCGGCTTGCCGTAGCGCGCGATCTTGGGAAAATAGGTGCCGCCCCAGAACGGCTCGCCGGCGGGCGTGAGGAACATGGTGAGCGGCCAGCCACCGTGCTCGCCCAGATGATGCAGCGCGGACATGTAGATCTGGTCGACGTCGGGCCGTTCCTCGCGGTCGACTTTGATGTTGACGAAGAGCTCGTTCATCACTTGCGCGGTGGACACGTCCTCGAAGCTCTCGTGCGCCATGACGTGGCACCAGTGGCAGGCGGCGTAGCCCACCGACAGCAGGATCGGCTTGTTCGCGCGCTGGGCCGCGGCCAGCGCCTCGGTGCCCCACGGCCACCAGTCGACCGGATTGTGCTTGTGCTGCAGCAGATACGGACTCGTCTCACGGGCGAGCCGGTTCTCGTGGGAGCTGGCGGCGGATGGATCGGTCGGCATGTGACGACAATACCCGATGGCGTTGTTGGTTCAGCCGCACGTTTGCAAACGAACTAGTGTGGCGGTTCAGAAGTCCGCATCATTCTTGCGACGAGTCGGAAATGCGGACTTCTGAACCAAAGCCACACTAGATCAATAAGTTGCTAGTGTCCTTCGATTCCGAAGTTCGCAAACCAGGATGCCGCACAATGATGCGAACTTCGGAATCGGGACACTAGCACCGCGGGATTGGGGCGGGGGATGTCATGGTCATCGAGCCGCCCGATGCGGTACCCGAGCTTTTGGTCGGGTGAGCTTGTGCGCCATAATGCGTGGAACGGTGCCGCAAGGGCAACCGGTGTCGTAGTCTCGGGAATGGCCAACGATCGCGACACCATCTTCGCCCTCTCCTCCGGCCGGCCGCCGGCGGCGGTGGCGGTGATTCGCGTCTGTGGGCCGCGTGCCGGCGTGGCGTTGGAACGCCTGATCGGGCGGGTGCCGACCGCGCGGCACGCTAGCCTGGCACGCGTGCGCGATCCCGCGAGCGGGGAGGTGATCGACGAAGGCCTGGCGCTGTGGTTTCCCGCGCCCAGGAGCGAGACCGGCGAAGACATGGCGGAGCTGCAGGTGCACGGCGGCCGCGCGGTGATCGCGGCGGTGCTCGCCGCGCTGGGGAAGCTCGCGGGCCTGCGTCCGGCCGAGGCGGGAGAATTCACCCGCCGCGCGTTTGAGAACGGGCGCATGGATTTGACGGCGGTGGAAGGCCTCGCCGATCTGGTTGCAGCGGAGACCGAAGCGCAGCGCCGGCAGGCGTTGCGGCACCTGCAGGGTCTGCTCGGCGAGCGCGCCGAGAGCTGGCGGCAGCGGCTGATCGAGGCGCTCGCCTTGGTCGAGGCCGGCATCGATTTTCCCGACGAGGACGACGTCCCGGATGACATGATGCAACGCGCGCTCGCACTCGTCGGGCCACTGGCGGAGGAAATCGGCCAAGCCGCGGGGGCAGGGCAGGGCGAGCGCCTGCGCGAAGGGCTGCGCGTGGCGATCGCAGGGCCGCCGAACGCAGGCAAGTCGACGCTGTTCAATCGGCTTGCGCGGCGCGAGGCGGCGATCGTGTCGCCGTTTCCCGGAACGACACGGGACGTTCTCGAGGTGCATCTCGACCTCGGCGGCTATCCCGTCACGGTGCTCGACACCGCCGGCATCCGGGAATCGACCGATCCGGTCGAGCGCGAGGGCGTGCGGCGCGCGAGCGAGCAGGCCGCGGGGGCGGACCTGGTGCTTTGGCTGATCGACGCCACCGAGCGCGGGAACGCGCCTCCCCCATGCCGCCCCCCTCACCTTGGCCCCGGTCCGGCTTGGCTCGTGGTTAACAAAATGGATCTTGTCGCAAATACTGGCTCCATAAATAGTGAACATAGATTCAATACTATTGAGGGTGTTCATTTCATCTCCAGCGCGACCGGTGCGGGCGCGGATGAATTGGTTAACGACCTCTCGAATTTTGCCGCGAGTTTCTTCACGCCGGAGCCGGCGTTGGTCACACGGGCGCGCCAGCGGGCGCGCCTAGCGGAAGCGGCGCTCGAATTGAAACGTGCCCAACAGGCCGCGCGCGACGGCAGAGAAGAGATCGTGGCCGAGCACTTGCGGCTCGCAGCCCGATCGGTGGGAGGGTTGTTGGGCCGCGTTGACGTGGAAGACATCCTGGATGTGATCTTCCGGGATTTCTGCATCGGAAAGTAGGGGAGCGATCGGCCGACCCAGGGGGCATGTTTCACGTGAAACATGCGTCTACCCGCGGCCGCAGAAAAATGGACGCTTGGTCTGTCGTCGGGTAGAAGCTCGGCCCGCGGAGAAATTCGAGCAATGCACGCGAAGTACGACGTCGTCATCGTGGGAGGTGGTCACGCCGGCTGCGAGGCCGCCGCAGCCGCGGCGCGCATGGGCGCCAAGACGGCGCTGGTGACCCACCGCTTTGCGACCATCGGCGCCATGTCCTGCAATCCCGCCATCGGCGGGCTCGGCAAGGGCCATCTGGTGCGCGAGATCGACGCCCTCGACGGCCTCATGGCGCGGGTCGCCGATCTTGCGGGCATCCAGTTCCGCGTGCTCAACCGCCGCAAGGGGCCGGCCGTGCGCGGGCCGCGCGCCCAGGCCGACCGGCGCCTCTACGCGGAGGCCATGCAACATGCAATCAGCGAGCAGCCGAACATCACCGTCATCGAAGCCGAGGCCGATGACCTCATGCTGAAGGGTTGCCGGGTCACCGGGCTGCGGCTCGGCGACGGCCGCGAGCTCGGGGCAGGGGCCGTGGTGCTGACGACGGGAACGTTCCTGCGCGGCCTCATCCATATCGGCGAGCGCCAGACGCCGGCGGGACGGGTGGGAGAGCCGCCGGCCGTGGGCCTCTCGCGCACGCTTGAACGGCTTGGATTTGCACTCGGGCGGCTCAAGACCGGAACCCCGCCGCGGCTCGACGGCCGCACCATCGATTGGGGCGCCCTCGAGATGCAGCCGGGCGACGAGCCGCCGGAGCCGTTCTCGGTGCTGACGGAGCGCATCGACACCCCGCAGGTCCAATGCGGCATCACCCGCACCACTCCCGCGACCCACCGCCTCATCCGCGACAACGTCCACCGCTCCCCGATGTATTCCGGGCAGATCGCCAGCCGGGGCCCGCGCTATTGCCCTTCGATCGAGGACAAGATCGTGCGCTTCGGCGAGCGCGAAGGACATCAGATCTTCCTCGAGCCCGAGGGGCTCGACGACCCCACCGTCTATCCCAACGGGATCTCGACCTCGCTGCCGGAGGAGATCCAGCTGGCGTTGGTGGCGACCATTCCGGGGCTGGAGAAGGCGCGGGTCATACGGCCCGGCTACGCCATTGAATACGACCACGTCGACCCGCGCGAGCTCGCGCCTTCGCTGGAAGCGAAGCGTATGCCGGGGCTGTTCCTGGCCGGGCAGATCAACGGCACCACCGGCTACGAGGAAGCCGCGGCGCAGGGGCTGCTGGCCGGCCTCAATGCGGCCGCGCGGACGGGCGGGGGAGGGGCGCTCGCGTTCGACCGCGCCCAAGCCTATCTCGCTGTTATGATTGATGATTTGGTGACACGGGGGGTGACGGAGCCGTACCGGATGTTCACCTCGCGGGCGGAATACCGCTTGACGCTGCGCGCCGACAATGCCGACCAGCGCCTGACCGATCGCGGCGTTGCGATCGGCTGCGTCGGGCCGTTGCGGCGGGGGCGGCACCAGGAGAAAATGGCGGCGCTCGCAGCTGCCCGGGACTACGCCCGTTCCGTCTCGCTGACCCCTGACGAGGCCGACCGCCGCGGGCTGAGCCTCAACAAGGACGGCCGGCGGCGCAGCGCCTTCGAGCTGCTGTCGCATCCCAATATCGGGATCACGGAGCTCGCGGGTATCTGGCCACGGCTTGGCGGTCTCCCGTCGAAAATCGCCGAGCAACTCGAGATCGATGCGAAATACGAGGTCTATCTTTCGCGCCAGGCCGCCGATATTGCCGCGTATCGCCGCGACGAGAGCCTGGAATTGCCGGAAAGCCTGGACTATGCGCGGCTCAACGGGCTCTCCAACGAGGTCCGCCAGAAGCTCGCCGCGGCGCGCCCGCGCACCATCGGCCAAGCTGCGCGCCTGGATGGCATCACGCCGGCGGCGCTGACCCTGCTGGTAGCGCACCTCAAGCGCCGGGGGAGCGGCGCTAAGACCGTTGGCGCCATCGGCCGATGAGTGGCGCTCCTCGACGACCCCAGGATGGCTGGCCCCGGTTTTGCTGGTTGTCATTCCTGCGAAAGCAGGGATCCATAGTCCAGAAGTGGGTGTGGAGCCCCGCTTTCACGGAGCCGATGCCAGCGGACGGCGGCGAGCCGGATTTGGCGTGACGCGGTCTCGCCCGGCCCCCGCCGCGGCCGACCTCGGCGCCGATCGTGCGCGCGCGCTCGCGCTCACGCCTGTTTCACGTGAAACCGCGGAGCGCCTCGATCGCTTCGTCGAACTCCTGCTGCGCTGGCAACGCAGCACCAGCCTCATCGCTCCGTCGACGGTCGGTTCCCTGTGGACGCGACACATCGCCGATTCGCTGCAGCTGCTTGACCTGGCACCGCGGGCGCGGATCTGGGTCGACCTCGGCTCGGGCGGCGGGTTCCCCGGCCTCGTCATCGCCATTGCACTTGCCGGCGAACCCGGCGCTACCGTCCATCTTGTTGAGAGCAATGCGAAAAAGGCTGCCTTCCTGCGCGAGGCGCAGCGCCTCACCGGCGCTCCCGCAGTCGTGCATTTACAACGCATTGAAGATTTCGCCGCTAGTTTCGAGGACCGCGCCGATGCCGTCACCGCGCGCGCCGTGGCGCCCCTTAAGCTATTGCTACGCCAAAGCTTTCCGCTTCTGGGGAAAAGCGGGGCAACGGGCTTGTTCGCGAAGGGCCAACATGCAGAGCTTGAAGTCGAGGACGCCGCTGCGCAGATGAAGTCGTGGGATATGCATGCGAGCCTGGCGCCCAGCCGCACCGATCCGGCCGGGCGCATCGTCGTTATCCGGTTGGAGCGTGACCGGGCGACGCCCTAACATTGCAGCCGATTCGCGTTTCGGGCGATCCCGAAGCTGGATGCCGATGCCATGACCGACCCCGTGGAGCTGCCGGCGGAAGTGTCCGATGCGATCCCGCTCGCCAGCCGCATCCCCAATCCGCAGCCCCCGCGCGTGATCGCGATCGCGAACCAGAAAGGCGGCGTCGGCAAGACCACGACCGCGATCAATCTCGGCACCGCGCTGGCCGCCATCGGCGAGCACGTGCTGATCCTGGACCTCGACCCGCAGGGCAATGCCTCGACCGGGCTCGGCATCGACCGCCGCAGCCGACGCCACTCGACCTACGATGTATTGATCGGCGAGGCCACGCTGCGCGACGCGGTGCTGCCGACCGCTGTTCCCCGGCTCGCCATCGCACCCTCGACGCTCGACCTCTCCGGGCTCGAGCTCGAGGTCAGCCAGGATCGCGACCGCGCCTTGCGGCTGCGCGCCGCGCTCGCACCGTTGCGGGCGATCGGCGCGGCGCCGCGCGTCGGCGACTTCAGCTACGTCCTGATCGACTGTCCGCCGTCGCTGAACCTGCTCACCGTCAACGCCATGGCGGCGGCCGACGCGATCCTGGTGCCGTTGCAGTGCGAGTTCTTCGCGCTCGAAGGATTGTCGCAGCTGCTGCAGACGGTCGCGAGCGTGAAGTCGACGCTCAATCCCGATCTCATCATCCACGGCATCGTGCTCACGATGCACGATGCGCGCAACAATCTCTCCAACCAGGTGGTCGCGGACGTGCGCGCGAACAGCAAGGAAAAAGTCTACGACACCATCATCCCGCGCAACGTGCGGGTGTCGGAGGCGCCGTCCTACGGCAAGCCGGTGCTGGTCTACGATCTCAAATGCGTCGGCAGCGAGGCCTATCTGCGGCTCGCCACCGAGATCATACAACGCGAGAAGGAATTGATCGGGACTACGTCGCACGCGGACGACGCAGCGGTCGCCGACCAGCAGCACGGCGCGGCGTGACGTGAAAGGGCAGGGTGCGATGCCGGAGGATGGTCGATCGCGATTAGGACGCGGCCTTGCAGCGCTGATGGGCGATGTCGGCGCCGAGACCGCCACGGTCGAGCGCGCGCGCGGCCAGCGGCGCGTGCCGATCGAATATCTCAGAGCCAATCCGCGCAATCCTCGGCGCAACTTTCCCGACGGCGAGCTCGACGATCTGGCGGCATCGATCAGGCAGCGCGGCATCATCCAGCCGGTGCTCGTGCGTTCCGTGCACGGCGCCAAGGACGCCTACGAGATCATCGCCGGCGAACGGCGCTGGCGCGCGGCGCAACGTGCGGGCCTGCACGAAATTCCGATCGTGCCGCTCGAAGCGAGCGACAGCGAAGCGCTGGAGCTCGCTATCATCGAGAACGTTCAGCGCAGCGACCTCAATCCGCTGGAGGAGGCGTCCGGCTATCAGGCGCTGGCGGATGAATACGGGCACAGTCACGACGACATCGCCAAGGTCGTCGGCAAGAGCCGCAGTCACGTTACCAATACGTTGCGCCTGCTCAAGCTGCCGGAAACGGTCAAGGCCTACATCAACGCCGGCAAGATCAGCGCCGGCGCCGCGCGCATGCTCATCGGGGCGTCCGACGCGGAGGAAATGGCGCGCGAGATCGTCGATCGCGGCCTCAACGTGCGGCAGGTCGAAGCGTTGGCCAAGGAGCGCGCGAAGGGGCCGGGCAAGACCGCGCGCAAACGCGCCGCGAAGAGCCCGGATACGATCGCGCTCGAGCGTCGCGTCTCGGATGCGCTCGGGCTTGCGGTGACGGTCGATCACCGCGGCGACGGCGGCGTGGTGCAGATCCGCTATCGCAGCCTCGATCAGCTCGATCACGTGATGCATCGCCTGGAGAAGAGCTGACGACCGACGAAGTCCGCGCCAGCTCGGATTCGTCTGCGACCGGCGCGACTGGCTTTGCCATTGTGTCAGCCGAAACGAATCGAACAGCGTATGGGGGAGGGGATGGCCAAGGCGGTCAGGCGGGTCGTCACGGGACACGATGAAAACGGCAAGGCGGTCGTAATTTCCGACGGACCCGCGCCGTTCGTGCATGTCAATGCCGCGGATCCCGACTGGTATTCGACCGACATCTGGCGAACGAACGAGACGCCGGCGCGCATCGTGCGCGCGGCGGCGGAGCCCACCCTCGGGCCGCGCCGGCAGTTGCCGGCGAAGCGCGGCACGGTCCTGCGCATCAATCATTTCCCGCCCGAGGGCGCGACGGTGCGACAGATGGATGCGCAAGCCGCGCGCGCGGCCTTCGCCGCCCTCGGCAACGAGAAGGCCGCGACCTTCGGCAGGGGCGGCCGCCATCCGCTGATGCACCGGACCGAGACCATCGACTACGCGATCGTGCTCGCCGGCGAGATCACGATGGTGCTGGACGACGCGGACGTCCTGCTGAAGGCCGGAGACATCGTTGTTCAGTGCGGCACCAACCATGCCTGGAGCAACCGCTCCAACGCGCCGTGCGTGGTCGCCTTCGTGCTGATCAACGGCGAGTTCGAGCCCGAACTGGGGAAGCAGCTCGTCTAAAACTTGGAACGGCAAACGTCTCTGTCATCCCGGCGAAAGCGGGGATCCATATTCCGGAAGCAGGGTTTATGGGTCCGGAAATGCTGGGGGAAGAATTGCGACGTCGGCTTATCCGTTCCGCCGCGCGTTCACCGCGAGCGCGAGCAGGGTGCGCTGGGCGATCACCTCGGCGAGCGCGGGTTGCCGCCGGGCCTCGAGCGCGGCCTCCGCGAGCTGCGTCATCGCCCGCTCGAGCCGCGCCGCGTTCCAGATCCTCAGCGCCGTCTCGACCGCGGCCCTGCGGCTGAAATGCAAGAACGACTGGATGCCGTCCGCCGCCGCGCTGGCCGAAGCGCCGTCCTCGACCGCCAGCCGCGCCTTGTGCAACTGCGCCACCTGCCGCAGCGCCGCGGAGACGATCGTGCCCGCGGCGGTGCCGGCGGTGCGCGCTTTGCCGAACTGCACTTCGAGCTCGCCGGTGCGGCCGGCAAAGGCGGCATCGATCAGGCCATCGAGCGCCAGCGTGGACGCGTCGGCGACCACCGCCATCACGTCCTCGAGCTCCACCCGCGTCTTGCCGCGCGCGAACAGCGCGAGCTTGCGAATCTCGTGACGCGAGGCGAGGCGGTCGCCGCCGAGCAGCGGCACGAGCGCCGTGCGTGCGTCGGGCGAGATCGACAGCTCCGCCTCGCGCAACTCGGCATCGATGAGGCGAACCAAATCCTTTTCCGCGTCGGGATAGCAGGGCAGCGCGGCGGCGCTCTTGGCGCGCTCGCATACGGCGCGCAGCGGCGCGTTGCGCTTGAGGTCGCCGGCCTCGATCACCACCCGGCAATCCGGCGCGGGGGAGGCGAGCAGCGGTTCCACCGCCGGCGCAAGGTTGCGTCCGCCGGCTTTCACCCAGACCGCGCGCCGCCCGCCGAACAGCGGAACGGTATTGACCTCCTCGATCAGGCGGGTCGGCGTGCCGGCAAGCTCGTCGCCGTCGAGGCGCGCGAGCTGGAACGGGTCCTTGGGATCGTCGACCGACGCGTGCACGAGCGCTTCCGCGCGCTCGCGCACCAGCCCGGCGTCGGGGCCGTAGACGAGCACGATCGGCCGTGCCGGATCGGGGCGCGCCACGAACCTGTCGATGTCGGCGCCTTTCAGGGCGACCATGCCGGTCTAAAGCACGCGCGGGGGCCTTGCCGCAATGTCGGCATCGGACCAGGCTGGCCATCGCAATGCGAGACGCCGCGACGAGAGCAACGCGAGGCAGCGCTCATGTGCCGGCGATGAAGTAGGAGGCGAGCCGCGATCGGATATTGTCGGCAATCACCTTGGCGGCGCGGTTCTCCGCGTCGCGCAAGCCGCGGATGCGGGCGAACCGTTGCTCCTGGCCGGGGATGTCGTAGGACACGCGCGCGAACGTCTGCCCGGTCACCACCACCTTGCCGGTCGCGATTTCGGCCATCGAATAGGTCGCGTTGAGGCCGTAATTTTCGATATCGGGCCGCGACGTGTGGACGTCGACGATGATCGACGCGCGCGTGGAGGAGATCGCGATCCTCAAGCGGTGGGTCGGCGGCGCCGGATAGCCGCCGCCGGTGAAGTCGTAGATGAGCGCGTTGCGGATCTCGACCGCCATGCGCGCCTCGTCGGTTCCCTTCGGCGCGTCGATCTGGACGATGTCGACGGCGCTGAGCTGGTCGCGCAGCACCGGCCCGCCGGTCGCGGAATGCTCGCCGTAGAGCGGCTGGAAGCAGCCCGCCGCCAGCGCGGCGATCGCCAGCGCAGCGGCGGCGCGCAAGTACTTCGCCTGCGAGCGCGGGGGGCGCCCGCGCGCGGTTTCATTGCCCCCAACGCCGCCAAGGCGGGACGGGCGGGCCAGAGATCCGCGCTGCCTACGCCACCACATTGACGATCCTTTGCGGCACCACGATCACCTTCTTGGGCGGTTTGCCGTCGAGTGCCCGTTTTACCGCATCGAGGCCCAAAACGGCAGCCTCGATGTCGGTATTCGGCGCATTTCTGGCGACTGTGACATCTGCGCGCTTCTTGCCATTGATTTGGACCGGAAGTGTGATCGTGCTCTCGACCAGCAGATCCGCCTCGAGCTGCGGCCAAGGCTCTGCGGCAACTAGGGTTTTATGGCCGAGTGCGGCCCAGCATTCCTCCGCCAGATGCGGCATCATGGGGTGGAACAGCCGCACCAGGATGCCGGCGGCCTCCCGCACCGCCCAGCGATAGTCGGCCGTTGGCTTACTCTCGAGGTCTGCCAGCGATGCCTGGAACGCGTTGGCGAACTCGTAGATGTGGGCGACGCAGACGTTGAAGCGCAGCCGCTCGATGTCCTCGGAGACGTGGGCAAGGGCGCGGTGGGCGGCCTTGCGCAAGGCGAGCGCCGGCTCGCCGAAGGCCGCAGGCCGCGGCAGATCGGGCGCCGCCGCCACCTCGCCGGCCTCGCCGACGAGCCGCCACAGCCGCTGCACGAAGCGCCAGGCGCCCTGTACCCCCTCCTCGGTCCAGATCACGTCGCGCTCGGGCGGCGAATCCGACAGCATGAACCAGCGCGCCGTATCGGCGCCGTAGCTGCCGATGATGTCGTCGGGGTCGATGGTGTTGCGCTTCGACTTCGACATCTTCTCGATCGCGCCGATCGCGACCGCCTCGCCGGTTGCGATCAGCGTGGCGCGGCGCTCCGCGCCGGTGCCCTCGACCTTCACCTCGGCCGGCATGACCCACTCGCCGTCCGCAGCCTGATAGGTCTCGTGGATGACCATGCCCTGGGTGAACAGGCCGGCGAACGGCTCGTCGAGCCCGGCATGGCCGGTCGCCTTCATCGCGCGCGTGAAAAAGCGGCTGTAGAGCAGGTGCAGGATCGCGTGCTCGATGCCGCCGATATACTGGTCGACCGGCAGCCAATGATCGACCTGCTTGCGGTCGGTGGGCGCGGTCTCGATCCACGGGTCGGTGAAGCGCGCGAAGTACCAGGACGAATCGACGAAGGTGTCCATGGTGTCGGTCTCGCGCAGCGCCGGTGTGCCGCATTGCGGGCAGGTGACATGCTTCCAGGTGGGATGGCGTTCGAGCGGGTTGCCCGGCCGGCCGAAGTCGACGTCGCCCGGCAGCTCGACGGGCAGATCGCGCTCCGGCACCGGCACGATGCCGCACTGCTCACAATGGATCACCGGGATCGGGCAGCCCCAGTAGCGCTGGCGCGAAATGCCCCAGTCGCGCAGGCGGAAATTGACCTCCCGGCGTGCGACGGGGCGGCCGCCGCGCGAGGCGTGCTCGAGCCGGCGTGCGACCTCCTCCTTCGCCTGCTCGATGGTCATGCCGTCGAGGAAGCGCGAATTGATCATGCGGCCGTCGCCGTCATAGGCGGTGTCGGTGATGACGAAGGTCTTGGAATCCTGACCGGGCGGGCACACCACCGGCGTGTTGCCGAGCCCGTATTTGTTGGCGAAGTCGAGGTCGCGCTGGTCGTGCGCCGGGCAGCCGAAGATCGCGCCCGTGCCGTAGTCCATCAGGATGAAATTGGCGACGTAGACCGGCAGCTTCCAATCCGGATCGAACGGGTGGACCGCCTTGATCCCGGTGTCGAAGCCCTGCTTCTCCGCGGTGTCGATCACTTCCTGCGCGGTGCCGTGACGCCGGCATTCCGCGATGAACTCGGCAAGCGCGGGGTCCTTCGCCGCGGCCGCGGCCGCGAGCGGATGATCGGGCGACAGCGCCATGAACTTGGCGCCGAACAGCGTGTCGTGGCGGGTGGTGAAGACGGCGAGCTCGGTTTCACCCTCGGGCGTGGTGGCGGGATCGAGCGCGAAGCGGAGGTGCAGCCCCTCCGAGCGGCCGATCCAGTTGCGCTGCATGACGCGCACCTTCTCCGGCCAGCGGTCGAGCCGATCGAGGGCTTGCAGCAAATCCTCGGAAAATTTGGTGATGGCGAAATACCACTGCGGCATTTCCCGTTGCACGACGATGGCGTCCGAGCGCCAGCCGCGGCCGTCGATCACCTGCTCGTTGGCGAGCACGGTCTGGTCGACCGGATCCCAGTTCACCTTGCCGAGCTTGCGCTCGACCAGGCCCGCCCGCAAAAAGTCCAGGAACATCTTCTGCTGGTGCTTGTAGTAAGCGGGATCGCAGGTCGCGATCTCGCGCATCCAGTCGAGCGAGAGGCCCATCGACTTGAGCTGCGCCTTCATCGCCGCGATGTTCTGATAGGTCCAAGCCTTGGGATGGACCTTGCGCTCGATGGCAGCGTTCTCGGCCGGCATGCCGAAGGCGTCCCAGCCCATGGGGTGGAGCACGTTGAGGCCCATGGCGCGCTTGTAGCGCGCCACCACGTCGCCCATGGCGTAGTTGCGCACGTGCCCCATATGGATGCGCCCCGACGGATAGGGGAACATTTCCAGCACGTAGTATTTCTGCCGCGGATCGTCGTTGCTGGTGGCGAAGATGCCGCGATCCTCCCACACCTGCTGCCAGCGCGGCTCCGCCTCGCGGGCGTTGTAACGGTCGGTGCTCATGTAATGAGTATGCCTGCCAAGTATTTACAAAGGGACTAGGGCATAAAGTCGGCGGCGGTCAATCGCCGTGGCGCACAAGAAGCTCGGATCTCCAGCGTCGCTGCCGTCGTTGGCGCTGACCGGCTCAGCGCGCCGCGTCGGGCTGGCGCGCGAGCGCGGGAACCGGCGACACCAGGATCAGCGCCGCTTGCAGGAGAAAGCCGGCAGCGGCCACGATCAGGCATGCCTCTGCGCCGAGGAGGCTGCCGCAGAGCGCTCCGATCGCCGCCCCCAGCGGCCGCGCGCCGTAGGCGACGCTGTTGATGGCGGAGACCCGGCCCAGAAGATCCCGCGGCGTCACGGTCTGCCGCAACGTGGTGGTGCTCACCACCCACAGGATCGGACCCGCCCCCATCATGAAGAAGCTCAGCGCCGCGAGCGCGGGCGAGGGCGTCCAGATGGTCAGCGCCATCAGCAACGCCGCAGCAAGGCCGGCGACGGGACCGATGGCAATGACGGTACCGAGACGCAGCACGCGCATGACCCGTGCCGCGCTGAGCGCACCGACAACCATGCCTACGCCGAATGCCGCGAGCGTGACGCCGACACCGCTCGCGGACAGTCCGAGCGTATGGATGGCGTAAGGCACGTAGACCGACTGGATCACGAACAGCGCGGTGTTGAAGATGAACTGCGTGACGAAGATCGGCCGCAGCAGCCCATGCCCGCACACGAATGCGAGGCCCTCGCGCAGGTCATGCACCGGATTTTGCGGCGAGGCTTGAGTGCGCCGTGGCTCCGCGATACCCGCCAGCAGGACCACCGCGCAGGCCGACAGCGCCGCGGCCGCCGCGAAGGCCGGGCCGCCGCCGATCCAGCCGACCAGAGCGCCGCCGAGCGCCGCGCCAGCGGCGAAGGCGCCGGTGCGCGCGAGCTCGATCCGCCCATTGGCGACGGGCAGCGCGCCGGGCTGCACCAGCGTGGGCACGAGCGCCGGGGCGGCAACCCCATACATGACCGTGCCGCAGGCGCCGACAAATCCGAGCAGCGCCAGCAGCGGCAAGCCCAGCCCGCCGAACGTCACGAGCATGAGCACCGCGACGAGCGACGCGGCCCGCAAGCTCTCGGCGCCGGCCATCAGCCGCGCCCGCGACATGCGGTCCGCCAATACGCCGGCGGGAATCGACATCAGCAGGAACGGCAGGGTCTGTGCCGTCTGCAGCGCTCCGACCTCGCCCTCGCCGGCGCCGAGCATCAGCACGGCGACAATCGGCGTGGCGGCGAGACCGATCTGCTCGGCGGACTGCGCGGCCAGATTGGACCAGGCCAGGCGGTTGAAGGCGGGCGGGAGCTTGTCAGTGGATTTTGTGCACATGGGTCACCTCGACGGCGACGATGTGCCAGCCGATCCGGCTCTGCGCACTCCGTCCCTTGCGCTCAAATCCGCTGCGCGGCGGAAGGGCGGGATCGAGACCCCATCGCGCGAAGCGGCTGCCGGGGCTATGTTCGATTTGACAGCAAGGACCGGAGTGCTTGCGCGGCTGCGATCCATAGATTGTGCGTCAGGAGACGGAACCGCCGTTCCGTGCCAACCTGATGGAGCAGAACAATGTCGACGTTGACGACGCGAACCGGAGAAGGCGCACGGCAGATGAGACGATCGTCGAGCGAGAACGCGCGCTGGCGCGCGGTCGAGCGGCGCGACCCAGGGGCCGACGGCACCTTCGTCTATTCCGTGCGGACCACCGGCGTTTATTGCCGTCCGTCCTGCGCGGCGCGGCTGCCGCGGCGCGAGAACGTCGCCTTCCATGACAGCTGCGCCGCGGCCGAGCGCGCGGGCTTTCGACCGTGCAAGCGCTGCCGGCCGAACGAGCCCGCGCTCGCCGACCAGCAGGCGGCCGCGGTCGCGCGTGCCTGCCGGCTGATCGAGGAGGCCGAGGAAGCTCCCAGCCTCGCGGCCTTGGCGCGCGCGGCGGGGTTGAGCCGCTTCCACTTCCACCGCGTGTTCAAGGCCGTGACCGGGGTGACGCCCAAGGCCTATGCCGACGCGCATCGCGGCAAGCGCGTGCGCGCGGAGCTGGCGCGAGCCGGCACCGTCACCGAGGCGATCTACGGCGCGGGGTTCAATTCGAGCGGCCGCTTCTACGCCGCCGCGTCCGGCGTGCTCGGCATGACGCCGACGCAATTCCGCGCCGGCGGCAGCGGCAGTCTGATCCGCTTCGCGGTCGGCGAGTGCTCGCTCGGCTCGATCCTGGTGGCGGCGACCGACAAGGGCGTCTGCGCCATCGAGCTCGGCGACGACGCGGATGCGCTGGTGCGCGCGCTGCAGGACCGTTTCCCGAACGCGCGCCTGGTCGGGGGCGACGCCGCGTTCGAGCAGCTGGTCGCGCGCGTGGTCGGCTTCGTGGAAGCACCGGGGCAGGGGCTCGACCTGCCGCTCGACGTGCGCGGCACCGCGTTCCAGCAGCGGGTATGGAATGCGTTGCGCGCCATCCCCGCCGGCGCGACCGCGAGCTACAGCGAGATCGCCAAGCGCATCGGCAGGCCGAAGGCGGTGCGCGCGGTGGCGCACGCTTGTGCCTCCAATGCGATCGCGGTCGCCATTCCCTGCCACCGCGTGGTGCGCACGGATGGATCGCTGGCGGGCTATCGCTGGGGCGTCGCGCGCAAACGCGCGCTGCTGGTGCGGGAGAAGGCGGCATGACTGCGACCGCAGCCGCCCAGCGCGAGCGCCCGCCGGCCTCAGCCTTGCGCGCGCTTGCCGACCGCATCGCCGGCTTCGACTGGAGCGCCATGGCGGCGGAACTGGATGCTCGCGGCTGCGTCACCACCGGGCCGCTCCTGAGCGCGCAGCAATGCGCCGCGCTCGCGGACAGCTACGGCTCGGACGCGCTGTTTCGCAGCCGCGTGGTCATGGCGCGGCATGGTTTCGGCCGCGGCGAGTACAAATACTTCGCCTATCCGCTGCCCGATCTCGTCGCGGCGTTGCGCGCCGCGCTCTATCCGCCGCTCGCCGACATCGCCAACCGCTGGAACGAGGCGCTGGCGCTCGAGCCGCGCTATCCGCGCGATCACGCGAGCTATCTCGCGCGCTGCCATCGCGCCGGACAGGTGAAGCCGACGCCGCTGCTGCTGCAGTACGGCCCCGGCGACTACAATTGCCTGCACCAGGACCTCTACGGCGAGCACGTGTTTCCGCTGCAGGCCACGCTCCTGCTCTCGCGGCCGGGTGAGGACTTCACCGGCGGGGAATTCGTGCTCACGGAGCAGCGGCCGCGCATGCAGTCGCGCGCCGAGGTGGTGCCGCTCCTCCAGGGCGAAGGCGTGATCTTTCCCGTGCATCATCGCCCGGTGCAAGGGGCGCGCGGCGCCTACCGCGTCAACATGCGCCACGGGGTGAGCCGGCTGCGCTCGGGCCGCCGCCACACGCTCGGGGTCATCTTCCACGACGCAAAGTGAGTTGGCTCGAGCCGGCGCGCGGGAATGGCCGCACCGTGCTACGCTGCCGGCTATGATGACTGGCCCCGTCAGCACGCTCGCCACGCCGCTGGCCAAGGTTCGCGACGAGATCGCTTGCGCCTGCGCCGAGGCGAAGCGCGATCCGGCCGCGGTCACGCTGGTCGCGATCTCCAAGACCTTTACGGCGGCGGCGATCGAGCCCGTGATCGCCGAAGGCCAACGCGTGTTCGGCGAGAACCGCGTGCAGGAGGCGAAAGCGAAGTGGCCCGCGCTTAGGGAACGCCATCCCGGCATTGAGCTCCATCTCGTCGGATCGCTGCAGTCGAACAAGGCGCGGGACGCGGTCGCGCTGTTCGATGCCATCCATTCCGTCGATCGCGCGAGCCTCGCCGAGGCCTTGGCCAAGGAGATCGCCAGACAGGGCCGCAAGCCCACGCTGTTCGTCGAGGTCAATACCGGGGCCGAGGCGCAGAAGGCGGGGGTGCTGCCGGAGGAGACCGATGCGTTTCTGACGATGTGCCGCGAGCGCTACGGCCTCGACATCGCCGGGCTCATGTGCATTCCGCCGGCCGACGAGCCGCCGGCCCCGCATTTCGCCTTGACCGCCAAGATCGCCAAACGCAACGGGCTGTCGCTGCTGTCGATGGGGATGAGCGCGGACTTCCCGCTCGCCATCGCCTTCGGCGCCACGCATGTGCGGGTGGGCACGGCGATCTTCGGCGCGAGAGCTGCGGCCGCGGGCTAAGTTTGGATCGCGATCCTGGTCGCGGGGCCGAGCCTTGCCAACAGGCGCAGCAGGTCCTTGGCCGGGAGCGCGACGCATCCCGCCGTCGGCGACCGGTTGGGGCGCGCGACGTGCACGAACACGGCGCTGCCGCGGCCCGTCACGCGCGGACGGGCGTTGTGGTCGATCTCGATGACGAAGTCGTAGAGGTGATCCTCCCGCCATAGGCGGTCCCCGGCGTCGGCGGGCGCCCGCCGGAACGGGCGATTGTAGCGGCGGTCGGTGGTATTTTCGCACCAGGCGAGATCGGGAGTAATGCGCTGGACCGACAGCAAGGTTTGCGGCCGCGGGTGGCGATCGGCGCGCCACCAAAGTCGCACGAGGCGAAACCGCCCGCGCGGAGTGGCGCCGTCGCCTTCGTATTTGTTGGCACGGATGCTGCCTCGGCCCAGCACGACCGGGAGGGAAAGCGGGCCCGCGAGCAGGACCCCCCGCGTGGGCTGTGCCGGCCGCCTCCGCACGCGGATCAGGGACAACGCGCGGCGCCGAACGGAGCGTGCATGCATAACCAAACCGTATAGTGGAAGTAGCAACCCGCTTGCTCTTTTACCCCCGAATGCTCTACTTCGCGCAACGCCGCTTCCGGGCGACAGGAACCGACGGAATGTCGAATACCCGCAAGATCTTGATCGTGGACGATGACGCCGAGCTGCGCGAGGCGCTGGTCGAGCAGCTGGCGCTGCACGAGGAGTTCGAATCGGTCGCGGTCGACAATGGAACGAAGGGAGTGCAGGCGGCCAAAGCCGGGCAGGTCGATCTCGTGATCATGGATGTCGGGCTTCCCGACGTCGACGGGCGCGAAGCGGTGCGCATCCTGCGCAAGAACGGCTTCAAGGCGCCGATCATCATGTTGACCGGACACAATACCGATTCCGATACCATCCTCGGGCTCGAGTCCGGCGCCAACGATTATGTCACCAAGCCGTTTCGTTTCGCGGTGCTGCTCGCGCGCATCCGCGCGCAGCTGCGCCAGCACGAGGCGAGCGAGGACGCCGTGTTCACCATCGGGCCCTATACGTTCCGGCCAAGCTCGAAAATCCTGCTCAATCCCAAGGGCAACAAGGTGCGGCTCACCGAGAAGGAAACGGCGATCCTGCGTTATCTCTACCGCGCCGGCCAGCGTCCGGTGTCGCGCGAGACCTTGCTGCAGGAGGTCTGGGGCTACAATTCCGGGGTCACCACCCACACCCTCGAAACGCATATCTACCGGCTGCGCCAGAAGGTCGAGAAGGACGCGGCCAGCCCGTCCATCCTGGTCACGGAGGCCGGCGGCTACAAGCTGGTGCCGTGACCTCGCCCCATGGCCATCGAGGACGATATCAGTCTTCTCGAACGGGTGCCGACGCTCAGCCCGCTGGGACGGCAGGCGTTGCGCATCCTGGCGATCGGGGCGGAGACCCGTTACGTCCACAGCGGCGACGTGCTGTTCAAGGCCGGCGACGATGCCGAGGGCGGCTTCGTGGTCCAGGAGGGCAGATTCGCGCTGTCATCGCCCGGCGAGGGCAAGGAGGTCACGGTGGGGCCGTGCACGCTGCTCGGCGAGGTCGCGCTGTTCACCGAGACGCGGCGTCGCGCCACCGCGAAAGCGCTCGAGCCCTCGACCGTGCTGTGCATTCCGCGGCCGCTGTTCATCAGGATGCTGGACAGCTTTCCGGATGCGGCGCGGAAATTGCGCGAGATCCTGGCCGCGCGGCTCGATCAATCGACGCGTGAATTCTCCAGCCTGCGCGGCGCGCTCGATGCGCAGGAGCCGGAATGAGGGGGGGCTTCGCTTGCGCCGCCCCGTAGCCCGCACGAGCCAACGGGTGCGCGCGACGCGCGGCCCGATGACAGGCTCCGCGGAATGCGGGGCGGTACACGACACCCGGATTTCGCTGACGCTTCACGGCTGCGGTGCTCGCCGTGCTACACCTCGAGGGTTGCGGTCACCGGGACGTGGTCGGAGGGTCGCAGCCAGCCGCGCAGCGGCCTGAGCACGCGCAAATCGCCGAGGCGATCGGCGAGGGCGGGCGCAATCCAGATGTGATCGAGCCTGCGGCCCTTGTCGGCGGTCTCCCAGTCGGGCGAGCGATAGCTCCACCATGTGTACAGCTTGGCCGGCTCCGGCACCCGCATCCGCATGGCGTCGACCCAGCCGCCGGCCTTCTGGGCGGCGACGAGCTTCTCGCATTCGATCGGCGTATGCGAGACGACGCGCAGCATCTGCTTGTGGCTCCAGACGTCGTGCTCGAGCGGGGCGACGTTGAGGTCGCCGACGAGAATCATGCGGTTTGCGCCGTTGCAGCGCAGCGCCTCGAACGCGCGCATCTCGTCGAGGAAAGCGAGCTTGTGTGCGAATTTGGGATTGACCTCGGGGTCGGGGATATCGCCGCCGGCCGGCACGTAGAAATTATGCAGCGTGACCGGATCGCGCAGGCCGGCGCGCTCGCCGAGCACGGCCGAGACGTGGCGGCAATCCGCCTTGCCGCAGAAGGATCGCGTCTCGAAGCTGTCGAACGGCAGCCGCGAGAGCACGACGACGCCGTGATAGCCCTTCTGCCCGTTCAGCGCCATGTGCTCGTAGCCGAGACGCTTGAAGCGCTTGCGCGGAAACTTGTCGTCGGGGCACTTGGTCTCCTGCAGGCAGAGCACGTCCGGCCGAACCGCTTTCACGAATTTCGCGACCGTGTCGATGCGCAAGCGCACGGAATTGATATTCCAAGTGGCGATGGTCAGTCGCATGCGGGAGTCGGTTGTCAGTGATCAGCGATAAGAATCCGAGGCCGATCGAGCCGGCGCCCAATCATGATTCTGCTGATCGACGACGGGCGCATGCGGCAGAATTGGCGATCAGCCGCGCGGAGGTCAAGAACCTCGCTTTGAAGCTGGGGGGCCGTGCGCCGATGTTTGCTACTGGACGTAGCGGGTGTAGTCGATCTTGAACAGGCCGGGATCGGGCCGTTTGCTGTTGTCGAGATCGGACACGGCGACCGTGGTGTCGTAGCCCTGCGGGTCCGTGATCGTCCACTGCTTGAGCTGATAGTCCTTGGCGCCGAGCATCATCATCAACCGACTGGTGCCGATCAGCGGCTGCTGCTCCTCGATGACGATGGTCACGAACGCGTCGTCGGAGCGTACTCCCACCACATTGGTGTCGCGCAGGAGATCGATGCGCGAGGAGAGGAGAAAGCGCAGCGGGGTCTGCGAGAGCGGGTAGAGATCCTGCGTGGCGAGCTTGCGGTCGCGCACCACCACCGACTCCCCGTCGGCGACGATCTCGATCGGGCTCGGCGGGTCGTATTCGAAGCGAACCTTGCCGGGCTTCTGGATGTAGAATTCGCCCTTGACGCGGCTGCCGTCGGGCCCGACCTGGAGGAAATTGCCGACCAGCTGCTGCATGCTCGAAAGGTAGGCGCTGGCCTTGTCCACCTGCGCGCGCTGCGCCGGGGTGAGGGCGGCGGTGGTGGTCACCGCCGGCGGAGGAGCCTCCGGCTCCTTGTCCAGATGGAACAGCGACTTGAAGCCGGCCGCGAGCCCGGAGACGCCGGATTGCGCGTTCGGGACGGATCTCGCCGCCGGAGCGGCGCCTTCCTTCGGGAGCGGGGCGGGTGTCGGCAGCGGAACGGTCTCGGCGGCCGCCCCCGCGGCCAGCAGGCCCATGCCCAACAGCACCGTGCCCGCCACCAGCCCCCGGCTCATGCCAGCCATGGTCCCCTCTCCGTCCCCGTCTTACGTGAGTTCGCTAGCCGCCCCGTGTGGCGAGATGACGACAAATTGCCGGCGAGCTTGGTTAACCGCGCTGGCCGGGATACTCAATAGCGTTCCGCGTCCTCCTCGCCCACGAGGATTTCGCGCTTGCCGGCGTGATTGGCCTGGCCGACGACGCCTTCTTTCTCCATGCGCTCCATGAGCGAGGCGGCCCGGTTATAGCCGATCTGCAGCCGCCGCTGGATGTAGCTGGTCGAGGCCTTGCGGTCGCGCAGGACGACCTGCACGGCCTGCTGGTAGAGGTCGCCGCCCTCCGGCTGGCCCATGCCGGTCGCGTCGAAGACCGGGTTGCCGTCCTCGTCCTCCTCCTCCGCCGCGGTGACGGCTTCGAGGTATTGCGGCGTGCCCTGCGACTTGAGATGACGGACGACCTTCTCGACCTCCTCGTCGGAGCAGAAGGGGCCGTGCACGCGGCTGATGCGGCCGCCGCCGGCCATGTACAGCATGTCGCCCTGCCCGAGCAGCTGCTCGGCGCCCTGCTCGCCCAGGATGGTGCGGCTGTCGATCTTGGAGGTGACCTGGAACGAGATGCGGGTCGGGAAATTGGCTTTGATCGTGCCGGTGATGACGTCGACCGACGGCCGCTGCGTCGCCAGGACCACGTGCAGGCCGGCCGCGCGCGCCATCTGCGCGAGCCGCTGCACGGCGCCCTCGATGTCCTTGCCGGCGACCATCATCAGGTCGGCCATCTCGTCCACGATGACGACGATGTACGGCAGCGGCTCGAGATCGAGCTCCTCGTTCTCGTAGATCGCTTCGCCGCTTTCCTTGTCGTAGCCGGTGTGGACGGTGCGGGTGAGCTTCTCACCCCTGCCCTTCGCCTCGGCCAGGCGCGCGTTGTAGCCGTCGATGTTGCGCACGCCGAGCTTCGACATCTTCTTGTAGCGCTCCTCCATTTCGCGCACCGCCCATTTGAGCGCGACCACGGCCTTCTTCGGATCGGTGACGACCGGCGCGAGCAGGTGCGGAATGCCGTCGTAGACCGAGAGCTCGAGCATCTTCGGGTCGACCATGATCAGCCGGCACTGATCGGGCCGCAGCCGATAGAGCAGGCTCAGGATCATGGTGTTGATGGCGACCGACTTGCCGGAGCCCGTCGTGCCGGCGATCAGCAGGTGCGGCATGCGCGCGAGATCGACGATCACCGGCTCGCCGCCGATGGTCTTGCCCAGGCAGAGCGGCAGCTTGGCGGTGGTGTCGACATAATCGCTGCTGGCGAGCTGCTCGCGCAGAAAGACCTTTTCGCGCGTCGGATTGGGAAGCTCGATGCCGATGGCGTTGCGGCCGGCGACCACCGCGACGCGCGCCGAGAGCGCGCTCATGGAGCGGGCGATGTCGTCGGCGAGCCCGATCACGCGCGACGATTTGATGCCCGGCGCGGGCTCCAGCTCGTAGAGCGTGACCACCGGACCCGGCCGGGCATTGATGATCTCGCCGCGCACGCCGAAGTCGGCGAGCACGCCCTCGAGCGCGGTTGCGTTGCTTTGCAGGGCGTCGGCGCTCAGGGTCGCGCGGCTAACCGGCTTGGGCGCGGCGAGGAGCTCGAGCGGCGGCAGCACATAGCCGCCGCTCGATTTTCGCACGGTGCGCGGCGCCGCCTTCGGCTTGCGCGCCGGCGGGGGCCCGTCGTCCTCGTCATCCGTCTCCGGCTCGGCGCGCGGCTGCAAGGTGACGCGGGCGCCCTCATCGAAGCGCGGCTCGGCGCGGATGGTCGGTATCGCCTCGCGGCGGCCGCGCGTCCGCGACCCCCGCGTGATCAGGCGCGCCAAGCGCGCCTTGAGACTGAGGAAGCCATGAGCGATCCAGCCGAGCGAGATCGACCCTCGCTCCTCGTCCTCCTCCACCGTCTCCTCGCGACTGTGCCCATCATCGCGTCTGGCGTCGTGCTTGTGGTCGCGTTCGTCGTCGTCCCTGCGGGCATTCCAGCCGAAGCCCGCGGCAATAGCGAAGCAGGCCAGCGTTCCCACGCCCGCCGCGACCGCGATCGCGAGACGCGGCAGTCCCGAAAGCGTGCCGCCGGCGAGCAGGGCCGGCAGCCGCAGCAGCCAGTCGCCGCCGACGCCGCCGAGCCCGACCGGCAGCGGCCAAGTCGGGCTCCGCGGCAGCGCGGCGGCGCAAGCCGTGGCCAGCAGCACGGCCAGCATCCAAAACATCAAGCGAATTCGCACGCGCTGCAGCGGCCGATGGGTGGCGAGCCGCCAGCCCCAAATGGCGACCGGCAAGACCAGCACCAGCGCCGCCACGCCGAGGAGCTGGATCAGCAGATCGGCAACGACGGCACCGGAGAGGCCGAGCATGTTGCGAACGGGCGCATTGGTGGCGTGACTCAGCGAAGGATCCTGCACCGACCAGGTCGCGAGCGCGAGGCAAAGCAGAACCGCAAGCGCGATCAGGGTGAGGCCGCCGAGCTCGCGCAGCCGCCGGGCGAGCGCATCGCGCACCGTGTCGGGGAGGAAGCCCAGGCTGACGAGACCGCGGTCGATGGCCGGCATGATCGACCTCAGCCCAGCACCGCGACCAGGCGATGCAGCGCCTGCGCCGTGGTCTCTTGGTCCGCCACCATGGCGACGCGGATATAGCCGCGGCCGGGATTCGAGCCGTCGGCCTGGTCGCGCGCGAGGTAGCAGCCCGGCACGACGCGCAGCCCCGCCTCGCGCCACAGCCGCAGCGTCGCGACCTCGTCGCCGCCTTGCGCCGAGACGTCGAGCCACAGGAAGAATCCGCCGGCCGGTCGCCGGTAGCCATAGCGGCCGCCGATGATCTGGTCGGCGAGATCGAATTTCCGCGCGTAGAGACGCCGGTTCTCCTCCACATGCGTCTCGTCGCCGTAAGCGGCGATGGCCACGCGCTGCGCCGGTATCGGCACCTGCGGTGCGGCGACGTTGCGTAGCTCGAGGAAGCGCGCGAGAAATTGCCGGTCGCCGGCGGCGAAGCCGATGCGCAGGCCGGGCAGGTTCGAGCGTTTGGAGAGCGACTGGAACTCCACCACGTTCGCAAAATCGGGGCCCGCCGCTTCGAGCATGCCGGCTGGCGCGTGCCGGGTGTAGATTTCGGAATAGCATTCGTCGCTGAAGACCAGGAACCCGTAGCGCCGGGCGAGACCGACCAGGCGCGCGAGATAGGCGCGATCGGCGACCGCCCCCTGCGGGTTGGCGGGCGAGGCGATGAAGCAGGCCACCGTGCGCGCCAGCAACTCCTCGGGCAGCGCCTCGAGGTCGGGCAGGAAGCCGCTCGCCGCCGTGGCCGGCAGGTAGACCGGCTCGCAATTGGCAGCCACCGCGCCCGCGGCGTAGGCGGCATAGAATGGGTTGGGAATCAGCATGGCCGGGCGCCCGCGCCGGCCGCCGATGAAGCGTGCGGCCGCGATGGCCGCCAGGAACAGGCCCTCGCGCGAACCGTTGAGCACCAGCGTCTCGCTTTCGGGATCGATCGGCCGCGGGAGCGCGAACCGCCGTCCGAGCCAAAGGGCGGCGGCCGCGCAGAAGGGGTCGAGGCCCTTGTTCATGGGATAGCGCCCGAACTCGTCGATATGGGCGGCGAGGATCGGCCCGACGAAGGACGGCACGGGATGCTGCGGCTCGCCCACGGCGAGGCTGATCGCCGGCTGGCCGGGTTCGGCATTGCCCAGAAGCTCGCGCAGCCGCACGAATGGCGAGCGGCCAATGTCGGCGCGGGCGGGCGCGGGAGGGGTCTCGCGTTCGGCGGCGGTCATGAACATCGATAAAGCGGCGCCAGGACCCGCCGCGCAAGGATTGTCCTAGCATAGCGGCGGCCAGGTTAAGACGCGATTAACCATCGGGCGGGGGGCGCGGCCGGAACCGAACAAAGTGAGGGGCCCCGGCTTGCGCCGGGGCCCCTCGACGGCAAGGGCGGTGCCGGGTCTCCGCCCTAACCGTATCGGGTCAATGGACGGTCTCGCCGTGCAGCGCGAGATCGAGGCCCTCGCGCTCCACCTCGTCGCTCACGCGCAGGCCGATGAAGATGTCGACGATCTTGAGGATGATCAGCGACACGACGGCGTCGTAGACGAAGACGATGACGATGCCGTAGAGCTGATTGAGCACCTGCATCGGGTTGCCGTCGAACAGGCCGGGCTGGCCGCCATAGGCCTCGACCGCGAACACGCCCGTGAGCAGCGCGCCCACGATGCCGCCGACCGCATGCACGCCGAAGGCGTCGAGCGCGTCGTCGTAGCCCAGCATGTGCTTCAAGCCGGTGCAGCCCCAGTAGCAGACGACGCCGGCGGCGATGCCGATGCATACCGACCCGATCGGGCCGACGAAGCCCGACGCCGGGGTGATGGCGACGAGGCCGGCGACCGCACCGGTGCAGATGCCGATCACCGTCGGCTTGCCGCGCACCATCCACTCGACGATCATCCAGGTGAACGCCGCCACCGCGGTCGCCATGTGCGTCACCAGCATGGCCATGCCGGCGACCATGCCCGCGCTCACCGCCGAGCCGGCGTTGAAGCCGAACCAGCCGACCCACAGCAGCGAGGCGCCGATGAAGGTGAGCACCATATTGTGCCCCGGGCCGGTCTCCTTGCGCTTGCCGAGGACGAGGCAGGCCATCAGGCCGGCGACGCCGGAATTGATGTGGACCACGGTGCCGCCGGCGAAGTCGAGGACCTTGATCCAGGCGTCCGTATTGCCGGCGGAGAGGAATCCGTCCGGCCCCCAGACCCAATGCGCGATCGGCGAATAGACGAAGATCGCCCACAGGCCGATGAACCAGAGCATGGCCGAGAATTTCATGCGCTCGGCGAAGGCGCCGGCGATCAGCGCCGGGGTGATGATGGCGAAGGTCAGCTGGAACGCGATGTAGACGGTCTCAGGTATCGTGGGCGCCAGAGGATTGGGATTGCCGATCCCCTTGGCGACGTCGCTCACGATCCCTTGCAGGAACGCGCGGTCCAGACCGCCGATGAAGGGGGTGCCCGCCCGGAACGCCAGGCTGTAGGTGAAGATCAGCCAGAGAATGCTGACGAGACAGGTGATGGCGAAGCTCGTCATCACGGTGTCGCCCACGTTCTTCTTGCGCACCATTCCGCCGTAGAACAGGCCGAGGCCGGGGATCGTCATCATCAGCACCAGCGCCATCGACGTGAGCATCCAGGCGGTGTCGCCGGCATTGGGCGTGCAGTTCTCGAGCACCGGCGCGGTGCCGCCGGCGCAGGCGGGCGGGGCGGCGGCTTCCGCCGCGGCCGGGGCTGGAGCGGCGGCTTCCTCGGCATAGGAGCGGTCGAGCACCGACATGCTCAGGACGAGCGCGAACAGAGCCCCGAGCGCGAGGGCCACAAGTCCCGCACGGGTTGGTTTCTTGAACGTCATGGGTCTAACTCCTGTCGCTAGACGTTTGAGTGCGGGACTTCAGAGAGCTGCGGTGTCGGTTTCGCCGGTGCGGATGCGCACGGCGGTGTCGAGCGAGAGGACGAAGATCTTTCCGTCTCCGATCTGACCGGTCTTGGCGGCAGAGGTGATGGTATCGATGGTCTTGTCGACTTGGTCTGATGCGACCGCCACTTCGATCTTGATCTTGGGCAGGAAGCTCACCGCGTATTCGGCGCCGCGATAAATCTCCGTGTGGCCCTTTTGGCGCCCGTATCCCTTGACCTCCGTCACGGTCATCCCGTGCACGCCGATCGCAGTGAGCGCGTCCCGGACCTCGTCGAGCTTGAAAGGCTTGATGATGGCCATGACGATTTTCATTGGGTTCAACCCCCGCTTGGGCCCCCTTCCTGCGGGTGCAGGTTGTGGGCAGTCTTGGTCGTGCATTGCCGCGCGTGGAATAGGCCGAACGCGGCAGCGCCATTTGTCATAAATCAAGCGCCGTGCCAGTTCGCGGCATTAGCCGCAAGTGCTTGCAAATAAACGGCGTTTGCAGAACGTCTGGTGGCCCCCTGCGACCTCTTGTCAGGCGCCGCACAAGTACCGGTCAGATCTGCACATTTTTTAATCGCGCCGTCGGGGCAGCGTGAATGCTCAGTTGCTGAGCATCAGGGAGCCAGCCGGGGGACGGTACGGCGCAACCATTCTGCTGGTGTCTGTGGCGCCGCAGCCGGCGCCGTTTATTGCAGCGCTTCGCCGTGCTGGGTGAGATCGAGACCCTCGATTTCGTGCTGCTGGCTCACGCGCAGCGGAAGCAGGAACCCGATGACCTTGAGCAAGACGAAGGTCAGTACTCCCGACCAGAGCAGGACCGCAAACACGCCATAGAGCTGGACCAGCACCTGTCGGGCATTGCCCTCCAGCAGCCCGGTCGAGCCCGGCGTGTCCGCGCCGGCAGTAAGCGCGCCTGCCGCGAACACGCCCGTGAGCAAGGTACCAGTGGCGCCGCCGACGCCATGTACCCCGAACACGTCGAGCGAATCGTCGTATCCGAGCCGCAGCTTAAGCCACGTGCAAGCCCAGAAGCAGACGGCGCCGGCCATGACGCCGATGATGATGCCTTGCCAAGGCAACACAAATCCGGACGCGGGCGTGATCGTGCCCAGGCCCGCCACGGCACCCGTGATCATGCCGAGCACCGAGGGCTTGCCGCGAATCCACCATTCCAGAAACATCCAGGTCAGCACGCCGGCCGCGGCGGCGAGATGCGTGGCCGTGATCGCAAAGGCCGCGCGCGAATTGGCGCCGAGCGCGGAGCCGCCGTTGAAGCCGAGCCAGCCGACCCAGAGGAGGCCGGTGCCGATCACCGCCAGCGACAGATCGTAGGGCGCGAAATTGTCGGTGCCGTAGCCGTGGCGCTTGCCGAGCACGCAAGCGGCCACCAGTCCGGCGACGCCTGCGTTGAGATGGACGACGGTGCCGCCGGCAAAATCGAGAATGCCCGCCCGGGCGAGAAAACCGCCGCCCCAAACCCAATGCGCGACCGGGACGTACACGATGATCAGCCAGCCCGCGGAAAACCACAGGAACGCCGAAAAACGCATGCGGTCGGCGACCGCGCCCGCAACCAGCGCGACCGTGATGATCGCGAAGGTCATCTGGTAGAACATGAACAGGACTTCCGGGATGGTCGGCGCAAACGCGCTCGTTGCTTGCATGCCGATGTCGTTCAGGAACACCTGCTCGAACGTTCCGAGCCAGGAGCCGTCGCCGACGAAGCTCAGGCTGTAACCGACGGCAAACCACAGGAGCGAACAGAGCGCGGCGCAGGCGAAGCTTTGCGCCATGGTGGAGAGCACGTTCTTCTTGCGCACCATGCCGCAATAGAACAACGCCAGGCCCGGAAGCGTCATCATCAGCACGAGCCCGGTGGCGGAGATCATCCAGGCGGTATCGGCGGCGTCGATCCTCGATCTTGCTTCCGGCACCAGGGCTTCCTGCGCGAAGGCCGACGAGATCGCGAAGAGGCCCAACACGGCGGCGGTACGAAAGGCAACGCGCCCACAGGCGGTCGTGAAATCCATGGTCTCCCCCCTCGCTGGTCCGCGCTCACAGCGCGTCGACGTCGGTCTCGCCGGTTCTGATGCGGACGGCCTGGTCGATCGTGGTGACGAAGATCTTGCCGTCGCCGATCTGCCCGGTCTTGGCCGAGGCGATGATGGCGTCGACGACCGCGCCGACCCGATCGGACGGCACCGCCACCTCGATCCGGATCTTCGGCAGGAAATTCACCGCGTATTCGGCCCCGCGGTAGATCTCGGTGTGCCCCTTCTGACGGCCGTAGCCTTTCACCTCGCTGGCGGTCATGCCGGCGACGCCGACGCTCACCAGGGCATCGCGGACGTCCTCCAGCTTGAACGGCTTGATGATTGCGATGACGAGTTTCATGGATGGCCCCCGCTGCCTGCTGCGCACGATATCGGCATCGCGATGAAAAATTAAGCCGCTCGTTTGCCCTGCGGCGAGGCGACCCGTTTAAGCTGTGGGCAAATCAGGACAGCAATGCTGTCTCATGATGCGGCACGCCAGGCTGGAACGAACGGTGAGAGAAGCGGGCGGGCTGCCTGGACGCCGTCACGTCCGCCGTTCGCCGGGCGTCGTCCGTTCGCCGTCGTCTGCCCGCCGCTCGCGCAGCAAGCCCTCCTGCGCAACCGAGGCGACCAAGGTCCCGTCGCGGGCGAAGATCAGGCCGCGGGAAAAGCCGCGCGAGCCTGAGAGATTGGGGCTGTCGTGGGCGTAGAGCAGCCACT
Source organism: uncultured Alphaproteobacteria bacterium (assembly GCA_963758945.1). Lineage (GTDB taxonomy): Bacteria > Pseudomonadota > Alphaproteobacteria > Rhizobiales > Xanthobacteraceae > VAZQ01. The sequence continues at coordinate 66,433 of CAVWXY010000016.1, forward strand.
CATCGGCCCGGAACGGGCGGTGAAACCAAAGGGCATGGTCGAGGCTCGCCGCCATCAGGCTCTTCTCGAACACCGTGCGCCCGTGCGGGATCAGGGCCGCGTCGAGGAGCAGCATGTCGGACGCATAGGCGAGCACGCATTGATGGATGGCCGGCTCGTCCGGAAGCCGCGAGGTGGCACGAATCCAGACGTGGAAGCGGCCGTCCGCGATGCGCTTGCCGATATAGCGGTCGAGCTCGACCGGCCGCCATTCGATGGGCCGCTCGCGCTCGTAGTAGCGCCGCACCGGGTCCGGCATCAGCGGCAGCACGCGCGCCTTGATCTCGGCTTCGTTCGGCAGCTGTTCCGGCTGCGGCACCGCGGGCATCCCGGCTTGGTGGCTCATGCCGGGCTCGTCGCGGTGGAACGACACCGCCATGGTGAATATCGCCTGCCCGTGCTGGATGGCGACCACGCGCCGGGTGGTGAAACTTCCGCCGTCGCGGATGCGGTCGACGTCGTAGATGATCGGTACCTTGGGGTCGCCCGCGAGCAGGAAATAGGCATGGAGCGAGTGCGGCGGGCGGCCGGCCACGTCCACGGTCCGGCAGGCCGCGACCAACGCCTGGCCGATCACCTGCCCGCCGAACACGCGTTGCCAGCCCACTTGCGGCGAGCGGCCGCGGAACAGGTTCACCTCGAGGCGCTCGAGGTCGAGGATGGCGAGCAGATCTTGGACGGCGGAGGACATTGCGAGGCGTCTCGGCAAGTATCCCATCATCCTCCCCGGCGGCGGAGGATGACAATGCTATAGTGGCGCCGGGAGGCGGTCGTGGAACCATCGTCTCGCGATGCGCAGCGTGTCGATGTGCTGATCGGCGGCGCGGGCTTCGCCGGTCTGGCGCTGGCGATCGCGCTCCGCCAGAGCCTGGGGCCTGCGTTCTCGGTCACCGTCGCCGATCCGGCGCTGGGACGCGCGGCGGGCGACGCGCGCGCATCTGCCATCGTGGCCGCGGCGCGGCGTCTGTTCGAGACGATCGGCGTATGGCAGTCGGTTGCGGCGCAGCCCATTCTCGACATGGTCGTGACCGACAGCCGCCTCCAGGACACGGTGCGGCCGACCTTCCTCACCTTCGACGGCGATGTAGAACCAGGCGAACCTTTCGCGCATATGATCGAGAATGGCCCGCTGCTCGCGGCGCTGGTGGCGAAGGCTACGGAAGAAGGCGTCGTGCTGCGGCCCGCGGCGGTGGCCGACTTCGAGGCTGCGGGCAACCGTGCCGAGGTGCGCTTGTCCGATGGCGCCGCCTTGGCGGCGCGGCTCCTCGTCGCCGCCGACGGCGCGCATTCGACGATCCGCGAGCGCGCGGGGATCGCCAGCCACGGTTGGCGCTACGGCCAGTCCGCGATCGTCACCACCGTTGCCCACGAGCGCGATCACCACGGCCGTGCCGAGGAGCATTTCCTTCCGGCGGGGCCGTTCGCGATCCTGCCGCTGACCGACGATGCCGCGCTGGGTCACCGCTCGTCGATCGTCTGGACCGAGGAGATGCAGGAAGCGGCACGCATCGTCGCGCTGCCGGACGCGGAGTTTCACGCCGAGCTCGAGCGCCGCTTCGGCCTGCATCTCGGCGAGATCGCAGCGGTGGGGCCGCGCCGCGCCCTCGCGCTCGGCCTTACGGTGGCGCGCACGTTCATCGCCGACCGCCTCGCGCTGGTGGGCGACGCCGCGCATGTCATTCATCCGATCGCGGGACAAGGGCTCAATATGGGGCTCAAGGACGTGGCGGCGCTCGCCGAGGTGATCGTCGACGCCGTGCGGCTCGGCCTCGAGCCCGGCTCGCTCGCCGTGCTCGAGCGTTATCAGCGCTGGCGACGCTTCGACACCGTGGCGATGGGAATTGCGACCGACGGCCTCAACCGGCTGTTCTCGAACCGCTCGGACGTGCTGCGATTGACGCGCGACATCGGCCTCGGCCTGGTGGATCGTCTGCCGGCACTGAAGCATTTTTTCATCCGCGAGGCCGCGGGCCTCGTCGGCGAGGTGCCGAAGCTCTTGCGTGGCGAGGCGTTGTAGGGGGCTTTCTCGTGTGGCGGGTCTCGCTTCGCTCGCCCGCAACCCGAGAGGAACCGCGCCTCACACGAACGGCACCGCCAGGACGTGCTGCTTGAACGCGGGCCGCTGCTCGATGGCCGTGAACCATCGCTCGAGATTGTCGAGCCCCGGCCGCTCCGGCACCAGGCGGCGGAACCGGTAGGCCATCAGCGCCACCGGAATGTCGCCCATCGACAGCGTGTCGCCCACGACGAACGCGGTCTTGCCGAGTTGCGCGTCGAGAATCTTCATCGCCGCCATGCTCTTCTCCTTGCCGGCCTCGATCGCGGCGTGGTCGCGCTTTTCCGGGGGCGTGCGAATGAGCCCCCAGAACACCGGCGTCAGCGCGGGCGCCGCCGCCGAGAGTTGCCAGTCCATCCAGCTGCCGGCCCGCGCTCGCGCGCGCAAATCGGCGGGCTCGAGCGTGCCGGCGCCGTATTTCGCCGCGAGATAGCGCACGATCGAATTCGATTCCCACAATAGGAATCCATCCTCCTCGAGCGTCGGCACGAGGCCGTTGGGATTCATGGCGAGATAGGCAGGCTCCCGGTTCTTGCCGAAGGAGCCGCCGACATCGATGCGCTCATGCGGCAGACCGAGCTCGCCCAGCGCCCACATCACCTTCTGGACGTTGACCGAAGTGTTCCGCCCCCAGATCTTGATCATGCTTTCCTCCCACGCACCGATCGTCGTCGCCGGGCTCGACATCGCAAGTCGGGTTTACACCCGGACTTGCGGCTCTCAATACTACGGAACTCGGGCAAGCCCGAGTTCCGGTGCGATCCATCGTGTTCCGTAAGCAGATGGATGCGCGGGTCAACGGGGTCCCCGCCGACCATGTCGGCGGCGTGCCCCGTCCCGCGCATGACAGATGGAGATTGTCATTGGTGCGGATCAGTCCAGCCGGCGCGCTTCCTCGGGCAGCATGATCGGGATGCCGGCGCGGATGGGGTAGGCGAGCTTGGCGGCGCGCGAGATCAGCTCCTGCTTTTCGGCGTCGTATTCCAGCGGAGCCTTGGTCAGCGGGCAGACCAGGATTTCAAGGAGCTTGGGATCTACGTCGCCGGCGGGGCGGTCGGGGGGCGAGGCGGTCATGGTTCACTCCGGGCTCGTTCGCGCTTCGCGGCCAAAGCCCGCCCGGCGTGAGCAGGGCGGAGAGATCCTTCGCCACGAAGGACGCGTCGGCAGCAAAGGTGCCGCGAGACCTATAGCACGCGGTCGCGCACTAAAGCGGCTCCCATGAGATGGAATCAACGAGCCGCAAGCTCGGTCTGCTCCCTCCCCCCTTGTGGGGGAGGGCTGGGGAGGGGGGTGGTGCGTTTGGCAACGTTGGTGCCTCGATCGCAGGACCCCCACCCCCAACCCCTCCCCACAAGGGGCTACGGGATGCAGGGATCTGATTCGCGTTTACTGTTGACGCCAACGAAAACGAGAGTCGTTTCAACGTCTTGGAGTGAACATGACGCCTATTCCGAGATTCCTGCATGCTGTCGGCTAACCCGTTGATTTTACTGGATACGACTCGGATGTCTGAATCCCGTAGCCCACAAGGGGGAGGGGAGCACACCGATCGCGTGGCACCCGATAGCATTGGGTGCAGGCTGTGCGCGAACTTCAGGTTCGGGGCATTAGTGCCGTCGGAAATTGGGACGGCGCGGCGCGGCGGAGCCCGTGCCCTCGCTCTTGTGGCGGAAATTGATGCGGCCGCGCGTGAGGTCGTAAGGCGAGACCTCCACGACGACCCGGTCGCCGACGCCGGTGCGGATGCGGAACTTGCGCATCTTGCCCGACACATATGCGAGAATCTGGTGCTCGTTGTCGAGCTTCACACGATAATTGCCGTCGGGCAGGACCTCGGTGACGGTACCGTCGAATTCAAGCAGCTCTTCCTTGGCCATGCGCTTCTTCTCCGATCCGATATTATCACGGCGCGCGTTGGCCGGCATGGGGGCCGGACTGCCGGCGGGAGCCGCGCCTGGGCTGCATGAAGGCGACCGCGCCGATGCCGGCGCCGGACGCGGCCGGTTCCATGCCGCGCTGCCGCGGGGTTGATCCTCGCGGCGGCTGCTGAGCGCTTCGGGCTCGGTGCTTGCGATCGAGGCCTTGATGTTGTCGCGTCGCCGGCGCGGGCGCGTGGCCGTTGGTACGAGACGCGCGCTGCTCGGTCGGAGCACGTGCGCCCCGGCGGCGATCGGTGGCCGGGATCGACATCCGAATCAACCTTTCGATGTCGCGCAGAAAGGCCGCCTCCTCGGGATCGCAGAACGAGATCGCAATCCCGTCGGCTCCGGCGCGGGCGGTGCGGCCGATGCGGTGCACGTAGCTTTCCGGAATGTTGGGAAGGTCGTAATTGACCACGTGGCTGATGCCCTCGACGTCGATGCCGCGCGCCGCGATGTCGGTGGCGATCAACGTGCGCAGGCGTCCGGTGCGAAACGCCGCGAGCACACGCTCGCGTTGGCCCTGCGATTTGTTGCCGTGGATCGCCTCGGCGGCGAGACCGGATTTTGCGAGCGCGCGAACCACCTTGTCGGCGCCGCGCTTGGTGCGGGTGAAGACCAGCGTGCGGGCGACCGATTCTTGGCGCAGAATTTCCGCGAGCAGCGCCGGCTTGCCGGCGCGGTCGAGATGGATCACGCGTTGCGCGATGCGTTCGACCGTGGTTGCCGCGGGCGTCACCGCGACCCGGACGGGATCACGCAACATGTGACTTGCGAGATCGGCGATTTCGAGCGGCATGGTCGCCGAGAACAGCAGCGTCTGGCGCTTGGCCGGCAGCTTCGCCACGATGCGGCGAATATCCCGGATGAAGCCCATGTCGAGCATACGGTCGGCTTCGTCGAGCACGAAGACCTCGACGCGGTCGAGATGGACGGCGCGGTTCTGGATCAGGTCGAGAAGTCGTCCCGGGGTGGCAACCAGGATATCGACGCCGGCTGCCAGCGCGCGGATCTGGGGGTTGATCGGCACGCCGCCGATGGCAAGCGCCACCTGCGGACGCAGATAGCGTCCGTAGGTGAGAAAGCTTTCGACGATTTGGGCGGAAAGCTCCCGCGTCGGACTCAAGACCAGCACGCGGCAGCTGCGGCCCTCCGGTCGCCGCGGCGATGCGGCGATGCGATCGAGGATCGGCAGTGCAAAGGCTGCGGTCTTGCCGGTTCCGGTCTGCGCGATGCCGACGACGTCGCGCGCGGCAAGCACTTGCGGAATGGTCTGGGCTTGGATCGGGGTCGGGGTGGCGTATTGCTCGTCGGCGAGCGCTCGGGCGATGGGTTGGGTGAGTCCGAGATCGAGAAAGGAGGTCAAAGAGGAATCTTTCATATGGCGAGACGGTCGCGAACGGCCGTGCCGCGCGGGAAGCGGGAAAATGGACACCCCGCGTGGTCTGGGCTGTCAGTGAGTGCGATGCTGGATGAGACGGGTCGAAAACCAGGATTATGGAATTCGTTCACGCGACCCGCGAAACGGCCTTTATCGGGTACGACAACAGGCCATCAGTCTCAACAACACGCCACATAGCAACTTAATGTGGTGATTACAAGGCTATGGCCGGGGGGGTCGGTCAAGACTCGAGTTGTCACTGTAACGGCGTCTCGCCGCCGGAGGACGCCTTGGCCAGCTCGATCTCGGTAGCGGCAACCAGGATCTCGGCGCGGGTCTTGAGATCAGGCGCCTCCAACAGCGCCTGCTTCTCGGCGACGCCGTAGGGCGACATCATCGCCAGCGCATTGACCAGCGCCTCGTTGGGCGCATTCTCGATGCCTTCCCAATCGGCCTTGAGGTTATTGGCCTTGAGAAAATCCGACAGCGCCCGCAGCAGGCTCTCGCGATCGACCTCCTCCTCGCCCTTGCGGGCGGTGAAATCGTCGGCGAAGGGTGCATAGCTGACGCGGCATTGCCGGTATGGCGTCGACACCTCGAGCTCCCCCTCGACGCGAAAGCGCGCAACCCCGGTGAGCTGGAGCAGGTAGCGGCCGTCGCCGGTCTCGGCGATCTGCGTGATGCGCCCGACGCAGCCGACTTTGTAGATATTGGGTTTGTCTTCCGGTCCCGGATGCGCGGGATCGGGCTGGATCATGCCGATCAGGCGGAGGCCGGTGCGGAGCGCGTCATCGACCATGGCGACATAGCGCGGTTCGAAAATATTGAGCGGCATTTGCCCGCGCGGCAGCAGCAGCGCGCCGGGCAGCGGAAACACCGGGATCACGTCGGCGAGGTCGCCGGGGGCCTGATAAACGGCGTTCATCGGCATCGTCGCTCTCCCATCGCGGCAATGCGACCGGTGGTACGAGACGCCCGCGGGCAGCTCGGCTTACCCGGCCTGCTCTCCTCGGGCGCCGGCCGCGGGCTCCTCGGCACGCGGCCGGTCGTGAGCGTCGCGCTACGCGAACAGCACCGATGACAGTCGCTTACGCCCATCCACGGTGGCCTCGTCGGTCGGCCCCCAGGCTTCGAAGAACTGGACGAGCTGCTTGCGCGCGCCGTCCTCGTTCCATTTACGGTCGCGCTTGACGATTTCGAGCAGCTTGTCGACCGCCTCCCGCCGCCGCCCCTTGCTGTTCAAGGCGACCGCGAGATCGAATCGGGCCTGGTGGTCGAGCGGATTGGCCGCGACCTTCTGCTCGAGATCGGCGATCGGTCCGACCGACTTGGCCTGTTCGGCGAGCTCGAGCGCGGCGCGGGCGGCGGCGACCGCGGCATCGTTGTGCTTGGCCTCGGGCACCAGCGCCAGCGTCTGCTTCGCCTGCTCGATCGCGCCGGTGCGGACATAGGAACGCGCCAGGCCGGCAAGCGCGGCGACGTTGCCGCTGTCCTGCGCGAGCACCTGCGCATAGAGGTCGGCGGCCCCCGCGGCGTCGCCCTTGGCGAGCGCCTCGTCGGCGGATTTCAGCAGATCTTTCTCCTCGCCGCCGATGCGGTCCTTGGTGACGCGCTCGATGAACGCCGTCACTTGGCTCTCCGGCAGGGCGCCGAGAAAGCCGTCGACCGGCTGGCCGTTGACGAAGGCGAACACCGCCGGGATCGACTGGATGCCGAGTTGCCCCGGGATTGAGGGGTGCTTGTCGATATCCATCTTGACGAGCTTCACCTTGCCCTTGGCGGCGCGCACGACCTTTTCCAGCACTGGGCCCAATTGCTTGCACGGCCCGCACCACTCGGCCCAGAAATCCACCAGCACCGGCTGGCGCTTGGATTCCTCGATCACGTCCTTGACGAAGGCCTGGGTCGTCGTGTCCTTGATCAGGCCGTTTGCGGCCGCCGCCTCGCCGGTCTGCAGCATCGTCATCCTGTCCGTCCTTCGTCCGCATCCGCTGGCCGAGCCCGCCGGCTCGCCGCCATTGCCTGGAGCCGCTCACACGGCCGCCACCGGGTTGCCGGGGCTTCCCTCGCGGGAAAAAGCCGAATGAGCCCATTAAATGGGGTCAATGGGGCCGTTTGCAATCGCGAATCGCGATGCACCGGCGAGGCTTCAGGGTCGCCCCGCGCCCTGGAGCGCGCGCGGTCACGGCCGCGATGCGGTTGCGCTTTCGCCGCAAGCCGTCACAGCGACGATCCTGGGCGCATGCCCGGTCGCCTCCAGGAACCGGACGAGATCGACGCGCCCGAGCGACGTGGTCATGGTGTTGTCCAGCGGGTGACAGTTGATCGTCTCGTGCTCCATCAGGCCGGCATCGAGCACCACGCGCACGCGACCGTCGGCATCGTTCATCGCCGCGAGCGGCGTGACCGCGCCGGGCTCGACACCCAGCGTCGCGCGCAACAGCTCGGCGGAGCCGAAGGAGAAGCGGCCGGCGGCCTGCAACAGCCGATGCAGCGACTTGAGCTCGATCACCGCGTCCTCGGGCGCGGTGACGAGGTAGAGCGCCCCCTTCTTGTCCTTGAGGAACAGGTTCTTGGTGTGCCCGCCGGGGATCGTCCCGCGCAGCGCCCGCGACTGTTCGACGGTGAACAGCGCCGGATGCGTCACCGTCGCATGGGCGATGCCGAGGCGATCGAGGAAGGCGAACAGGTCGGCGGGCGTAGCGGGCATTGATTGGTCGGGCCACCATTCTTACTCATGGTACGACCAGGCCCGCGCGCCGGCGCTGAAGTCGTAGACCGGGGTTGGGCAGTCCTTGTCGGCCTTGACGTCGATGAGCGCGGTGGTGCCGGCGGCGAACGCTTTTTGCAGGGTATCCCCGAGCTCCGCCGGCTCGCGCACGGTGAAGCCTTGCGCGCCGAGCCCGCGGGCGAACTGCGCCCAGTCGTGGTCGGGAACGCTGGTCAGCTCCATCGGCAGCGCGCCGTATTGCCGCGCGCGCAGCCAGACATTGCCGAGCGCGCCGTTGTTGATGACCATATAGACGATGGGCAGCCGGTAGCGCGCGGCGGTCTGCACCTCGATGCCGTGCATCTGCATGCAGCCGTCGCCGGTAACGACGGCGACGCGCCGGTCCGGCCGCGCGCACTGTACGCCGACCGCCGCCGGGATCGCCCATCCCATGGGTCCGAGATTGGTGGCGGAGATGTAGGTGCGCGGCTCATAGGCGGTCCAGTAGTGTCCGGCGAAAGCGCGATGCGCGCCGGAATCGACCAGCACCACGCCGTCGCGCGGGAGCGCCTTGCGCAGCGCGGCGATGGCGGCGGCGGGATGGATCGGCGCCGTCGAGCGGTTGGTGTTCTCGATATCGTAGAGCCGCGGGCCCGCCTTGATGGTCGCCAGCCATTGCCGCCGTCGCGCCGCGCCGCCTTGCAGCGCCGGCCCGATCACGTCGGCGCGGCGGCCCATGAGCTCGAGGAAGGCATGGCAGCTCCCCTGCACCACGTGGCCGAGATCGCCGTTGGCGGTGAGCTCGTCCATGTCGGTATTGACATGGATCATGCGCGCCTTGCTGCGCTCGCGCACGGTCCAGTGCATGGTATCGCGCTCGTTGAGGCCGGAGCCGAGCACCACGAGGCAGCCGAGCTCGTCGTCGAGGATGGCGTTGGTGGCGTGGCGCGTGCCGGCGTAGCCGAACACGCCGAGCGAGAGCTCGTGATCCTCGGGGAGCACGCCCTTGGCGCGCAAGGTGGTTGCGACCGGGATCGACCAGCGCTCGGCCAGCATCTTCAGGATGGCCGCGGCGGCGTCGTGCTCGACCCCGGCGCCGACCAGGAAGGCGACGCGGCTGTTCTCGCGCTGCGCGTCCCCGAGCGCGCTCAGCGCAGCGTCGGCGGGCGCTAGGCTCAACGGCTCGGCGCCTACGAAGAACGGCAGCACCTTGACGTAATCGGCAGCGCATTCCCCGGTGAGCGCGTCGTGGGCGAGCGAGAGATGCACCGGCCCGCGCGGCTGCGCCCACATCGTGGTGAGCGCGTGGCGGAACCAGTGGTTCAGGTTCCTGGCGTCGGCGACCGTCTTCGACAGGCGCGTGAGCGGCGCCATCACGGCGGTGTCGTCGAGCGTGGCCTGGCTCGCGTCCTGGAACGCGCCGCGGCCTTCCATGTCGACCGGCACCTCGCCCGTCATCACCATGAGCGGCGAGCCGTCGGTCTTCGCAGCGGCGGTGGCGGCGGCCATGTTGCAGCAGCCGGGCCCGCCGATGCCCAGCGCGGCGCCGAACGTGCCGCTGGCGCGGGCATAGCCGTCGGCCATGTAGACCGCGCCGCCTTCGTGCGCCGCCACCACCGGCGTGAGCCGCTCCTGGCGCGCGAGTGCCGGCAGGAACGGATCGACCAGGCCGCCCGGCACCATGAACAGGTGGCCGAGACCTTCCTCGGCCAGCGCGGCGAGGATGTAATCGGTGCCGAGGGGCGTAGGACGCGACGTACGAGGCGGCGTAGGTGAGCTCGCGGAAGATGTCGAGGTCATGGGATGCCCCCTGTTGCGTCCGGTGCTGGCGGTCGTGGGTTGCGGCGTGGCGTGGGCTCGGCCCATGGGTGCCGGCGTACAATGGCCCACGGCGCTTCATGGCGCGCCGATGCGCTCGCGACAAGGGCTGCGAGGTCGCGACCGAAATCGCCGGGTCGGGTGGAGCGGTTGCAAAGCCCGGCCCCATTTGGCATAGCTCTGGGCTGGTCCGCGCCGGAGTTCCGGCCGGACCTCGGATGCGGGTGTAGCTCAGGGGTAGAGCACGACCTTGCCAAGGTCGGGGTCGAGGGTTCGAATCCCTTCGCCCGCTCCAAACTCACGCTGTCCGGCCCGGACACATGGGTGACAGACCGTACCTGAGACATGGGTGACAACCTCGTGCCGAACGGGTTGTCGAGGGGTTGCAAGGTTTTCTGCTCCAGGTCGAAGTATCCGAGATCGCGGCAGCTGTGGCCCCGGTCCTGCATGCCGGAAGGATTTGCTGCCCCGGAATCGGATCGTGCCTTCGGTGAGCAGGCGCCTCGGCCGTGCGGCTAGAGCGCATCCCGATTGGATCGAATCGGGATGCGCTCTAGATTTTTTGATTTTGCGCATGTCCTTATCGGAAAACCGGTTCCCACTTTTCCGGGACATGCGCTAATCCGATTTCCGCTCATCATCCTTGTGATTGTGAAGGAAGCGGGCGATCGCTCCCTTGAGCGGCATCGCTTGCTGCAGGTCGCCGATGGTGCTGGCGCAGTCGAAGAGCTCGCGTTGAAGCTTGGTGGGAACGGTATTCCAGCGCATGAGCACGGCGGCGCCCAGGCATTTCAAGATTTGTTCCTCCTCCTCGGCGAGCGCGGTACGGCTGTCGCTGTCCTTGATCCGTCGAATAATCCCATCGATATGAACCGCCATCCACTCTTCGTTTTCGGCAAGCGTCGTGTAAGTCCGCTCGAGATCGCGAAACTCCCTCGCTTCGCTGGGCGAGCGCAGCGTGTTGGCGAGCAATTCCCTGAATTCGGCTGCTTTCGCTCGGAATGACTCTGAAGAGAACATTCGACACGCCCTTTCTGTGGCAGGCCGTGCGCCTTTAGGACTCGTGCGCTAGACCAGCAGCGGATCAAAACGGCTGGTCCAGCTGACCTCGCACGTCTTGCACCGCCAATGATGCTCGACGATGCAGCCATGAAGGTATCTGGACACAAATGGCTTTGCGACCGGGAGGCAGCAGTTTGGACAACATTCGATGCCGCGGTTCGCGGCAACCGTATCGTCCTTGGATCGCGTCGAGGCTGTGACGCGCGACTTCCATTGCCGTTCGGAGCGTCGATAGAATTCCAAGGGATACATCACGACCATCTCGGTATCTGCTCTCTTAGGAATGGAGACCGGTTAGCAAGAGCATCGAAACAAAGGCAAATGCCGCGAAGATTAAAGAGAAGTAGAATGTTTTCGTTACCACATCGGCGAGAACAAGGTTTTTGGTCATGATCGCCTCCTGGAATCTTATCAGTTATGATGAACTCGATATATATGGGGAGCGAGCGGCGGATTTACGAGCGCTCCAATCAAGTATTCTTTCCCTCCCATAATTGGCGTCGATCTTGCGAACGCCGGGCGAGTTTTCTTGCGCGGCGAGGACCGGGCAGGCGAGTGAGCAATATTATACAGACGGGTTTCGGCGGCGGACGTAAAGTTAATCATAGGCCGCCGGAGTTATGAATGTGAAAATTGGGCAGATCGCGCCGCTCATGGAGAGCGTGCCGCCGCGACTCTATGGCGGAAGCGAACGTATCGTTTCATACCTGACCGAAGAGTTGGTGCGGATGGGTCACGAAGTGAGCTTGTTCGCCAGCGGCGATTCGATAACCAGCGCGCAGCTGATCGGTTGTGCTCCCACGGCGCTACGGCTCGACGCGAGCGTGCGCGATCCCATCCCCTACTACTTGCTGATGCTGGACCGGGTACGGGACGCCGCCGAGCATTTCGACATCCTGCACTTCCATATCGACCAGTTCCATTTCCCACTGTTCAAGTCGATGGCCAATCGGACGGTCACCACGCTGCACGGCCGCCAAGACATCCCGGACCTCAAACCCCTGTATTTCGGGTTTTCCGACATGCCGCTGGTCTCGATCTCGGATGCGCAGCGCAAGCCGGTGCCGACCGCCAACTTCGTAGCGACCGTACTGCACGGAATTCCCCCCGAGCTGTACACGCCGATTTTCACTCCCCGCGGCGGCTATGTTGCCTTCCTCGGGCGGATCTCCCCGGAAAAACGGCCCGATCGCGCCATCCGCATCGCGCGCAGCCTCGGCGTTCCTCTCAAGATTGCCGCCAAGGTCGACCGCGTCGACGAAGCCTATTTCCGCGAGCAAATCGAGCCGATGTTGCAGCAGCCGGGCGTGGAATTCATCGGAGAAATCGACGAGCGCGAGAAAACCAAGTTTCTCGGCGAAGCCGGTGCGCTCCTGTTTCCGGTCGACTGGCCGGAGCCTTTCGGCATCGTGATGATCGAGGCCATGGCCTGCGGCACCCCGGTGCTGGCTTTTCGCCGTGGCTCGGTTCCCGAAATCGTCGACGACGGGGTGACCGGCCGGATCGTCGACACGGAGGAGGAGGCGGTAAGGAACCTGTCTCAGGTCCTCTCGCTCGATCGCCGCGCGGTGCGCCGGCGCTTCGAGGAACGTTTCTCCGCCACGCGCATGGCGAAGGATTACATTCAGGTCTATCGTTCGCTCATGCGGAGGCCTTTCCCGATCACCGATGCCGATCCGGGCATCGCAGTCGTGCGCCCGCGCACGCAAGCGAGCCTGAACTGACTTGAGGCTCCACTCGCAGCGTCTGCCGGGACCTGGGTGATTTGCGGTCTTGCCATCAGGGTATCCGGCCTCTGATGGGAGCCCGGTGCGTCCCGGGCACCATGGATGGCGGCGCCGCGCAATGAAATCATACTGCAATATGCGGCATGACCCCGGTCACGATCAATTTGCTGAAATGAGCTGTTTTGCTCAGACTCCGGACCGATTAAAGCGCAGGCAAATCGCTGATACGCGATGGCAACGCGTCGGTCCTCAATTCGACTGACTGAACCGGAACCCATTCGGGTGTCCGTGTCCTCGCTCCGAAACATGTCGGGCGAAAGGAAATGCCATGGAAATGCCTTCGATCCTGCAAGGAGAATCGCTGACGCGTCTGCTGCAAGGAGCAGTCGCCGGTGCCGTCGCGACGATGTTTGTCGGCTTTTACTGGGGCGGATGGACGCTCGGCAGCAGCGCTGACAAGATGGCGAAAGAGCACGCGGAGCTGGCGGTCGTGGCCGCGCTGGCACCCGTGTGCGCCGACAAATTCCGCGCGCTGCCGGACGCCGCGGCGAAGCAGGCCACGCTGTCGAAGGTCGACTCGTGGAAGCGCCGGGACGAATTCCCCAAGGAGCTCGTGACCCTCCCGGGCGAATCGTACCCGAGCTCGGCCCTCGTGGACGCGTGCTACACGCTGTTGTTTCCGAAGTCGGCCGCGCTCAAGTGAGATAACGGCTACCGAGCGCTAGCGCATGTCCCGGAAAAGTGGGCACCGGTTTTCCGTCAAGGACATGCGCAAAGCCAAGGAATCTAGAGCGCATCCCGATTCGACCTAATCGGGATGCGCTCCAAGTGTCACACCGTTCTTGCGCCGGGCGGTCGGTACGCGAGCAAGTGGCCACGCCGTCGAAAGGCAAAGCCATGCAAGTTCGTTCGATCCTGCAGGCCAAGTCGCTGACCCGTCTTCTGCAAGGGGCAGTCCTCGGTGCCGTCGCGACCATGGTTGTCGGCTTCTCCTGGGGCGGATGGACGCTCGAAAGCACCGCAAGGCAAATGGCGGAGGAGCGTGCCGACACTGCCGTCGTGGCGGTACTGGCGCCGATCTGCGTCGACAAGTTCCGACGCCAGGAGGACGCCGCCGCCAGGCTGATCGAGTTGAAAAAGGTCGTTTCGTGGAGTCAGGCCTCCTTCGTCGCGGCCCATGGTTGGGCGACGATGCCGGGGTCGGGCGCACCCAAGACCTTGGCCGTGGCCCGGGCCTGTGCGGAGATGCTCGCGAGGCACCCCGGCTGACCAAGTCCCCGTACCTCGACACAGTGACCTAATCGGCTGAGCTCTCTCGCCCTCATGCTGAGGAGCCGCGGCATCTCGGAGCACGAGGGGGCCGCCCCATCCTTCGAGACGGGGCAACGCAGCCGAGCTTGCGCAGGCTGCGTCACTTGCCTGCGCGCCGCCTCCTCAGGAAGAGGGCGAAACTCCGACCTCGCGCATCAGTCAAAATCTCTGCGCAAAAGCTCTAGCAGGCTGCTGAAGAACTCACCATTTGCGAGCCTTGAAGGTTGATTCGTCGCCGAGATGGAAGCTGATTGCGCCGTTGATCGTACCATCATCGTCGAGTTCGGCCCATCCATCCCCGGAGACGGGGTCCATCTCGTCGGAGCCTTGCCAGGTGAAGTCGGCGGCATCGGCAAAGAGGGTACAATCGAGGCCGCCGACCACGCATCCGAACTTGAACTCACCGAGCCCGTTAGCTTTGAACTGGATGTAGGCGGGCTCAACCATGTCCAAGTAATCATTGTCCCAGAGCCCCATCTCGATGATCCGCCACTTGCCGATCAGCGCGCTCTTGGCGCCGCGCCTCATGCGGCCTCCAGAAGCTTGGGTATTCGCACCAGATTGTAGGCCAGGATTGCGAAGATGAAGACGGCTTGCACCTTGGCAAGCCCGCGGACTTTGACCTGCGCCAATCCTCCGATCGTCTTGGTCCAGCCGAAGATTTCTTCGATCCGTTTGCGGATGACCTGGCTGATCGCGTAACCGGGATGTCGGGTGATGCGACCGTCGACGGCCGTCTTGCGGGTTTTGCCCGTCTTGGTGACGTGACCGTTGATCGCGATGTGGGGCGTCACTTGGCATTCACGCAGCGCCTCGATGAACTCGACGACGTCGTAGGCCTTGTCGGCGCCGAGCGTGACCCGCTGCCCGGCAGGCCGATGATTGTCGATGAGGGTGAGGGCCGCCTCGCGCTCGGCTGTGCCGGTCGCTTGCGTCACGTCGCCGGCAACCACCAAGCCGTTGCGGTTCTCCATCAGGACATGGCCCATGTAGCACAGCCGGCTCTCCTGGCCGTCGCCCCTCCGGTAGAGCTTGGCATCGGGATCTGTCGTGCTTTCGTGGGTTTCATTCGACCGTTTCTCACGGCGGAAGTTACGCTCGCCGTTGCGGCCGTCATCGGGCGGCTGGCCGCCACCGTCCTTCGGCCGGAAGCTCTTCATCGAAGCCCAGGCCTTCAGCAGCGTTCCATCCACCGAGAAGTGGTCGCTCGATAGAAGTCGCTTCACCTTCCGTAGCGACAGCAAGCTGGATAAGAACTCGCGCGCCACATCGGCCTCAAGAAGCCGGTCACGGTTCTTCGTAAAGACCGTAGCGTCCCAGACGGCATCGTCGATCGACAGACCGACAAACCAGCGAAACAGAAGATTGTAGTTGATCTGTTCCATCAACTGCCGTTCCGAACGCACGGTGAAGAATGCCTGCAGCAGTGTGGCCCGCAGAAGATATTCCGGCGGAATCGAAGGCCGCCCCGTATGCGAATAGAGCTCCTCAAACCGGCCCGACAGCGCCGCAAGCACCTCATTCACCAGCGCTCGGATCGCTCGCAGCGGATGATCCACCGCGATCCGCTCCTCCAGCCCGATATACGAAAAAAGCCCTTCCGATCCTCGCTGCTCCCCGCGCATGGCAAATCACCTTCGTCCCTGCAAACGACGGAATCACGATCAGCCCTTGCAGTCGAGAGAGTTTTTCAGCAGCCTGCTAGTCTTACTGAGTCAGAAAGTCGCGGTACAGCATTCGAAGAATCACATATCTGGCAAGATTCACAATCAGCGAGAGGGGCTGAGGATGGATCTTGGACAGTTAGAGAATAGTGAATCGCGCTTTGCGGGCTATGTGCAGGAACTTGCGAGCGTGATCGGTCACAAGGACCGGGAAGGACCACTTCGCGACTATTGTGTGGGTCTGCTGCTGCCCTGTGAGCGCAAGAGCGTAGAGCCGATGGCGGCGGTGACGGCGCCGGATCGGACAGCGGCGCAGCACCAATCGTTGCTGCATTTTGTTGGCGAGGGACGCTGGTCGGACGAGCCGGTTTTGGCCAAGGTCCGCGAGATGGTGCTGCCGCGGATGCAGCAGCGCGGTGCAATCGAGGCATGGATCATCGACGACACCAGTTTCCCAAAGCAGGGACGGCACTCGGTCGGTGTTGCACGGCAATATTGCGGCCAGCTCGGCAAGGAAGACAACTGCCAAGTCGCGGTCTCACTGTCGGTGGCCAATGGCCATGCCAGCCTGCCGGTGGCTTATCGTCTGTACCTGCCGCAGGAGTGGGCGCAGGACCGCGAACGTCTGCGCAAGACGGGCGTTCCTGAAGACATCGGCTTCAAGACCAAGCATGAGATTGCGCTCGATCAGCTGCGCTGGGCCTGTGCGACCGGCTTGCCGCGCGGCGTGGTGTTGACTGACGCCGGCTATGGCAACAACAGCGATTTGCGCGAGGATATCACGGCATTGGGGCTGACTTACGTCGCCGGCATTCAATCGAACAGCACCGTCTGGGCACCCGGTAGCGGGCCGCTGCCGGCGAAGAATTGGTCGGGCCGCGGACGACCACCCAAGCGCTTGCAGCGTGACGCCGAGCATCAACCGATCTCGGTCAAGAACCTCGCGCTCGGTTTGCCCCGGCACGCCTGGCGCACCATTACATGGCGAGAAGGCACGGCCGAGCGTTTGTCCTCACGCTTTGCTCGCATCCGCGTTCGTGTCGCGCGGCGCGACTTCAAACGCAGCGAGAGCCGACCGCAAGAATGGCTGCTGATCGAGTGGCCCAAAGGGGAGAGCGAACCGGCCAAGTACTGGCTTTCGACCCTTCCAGAGGACATCACCTTCCGTCGCCTGGTGGACCTCGCCAAGCTGCGCTGGCGCATCGAACGCGACTATCAAGAACTCAAGCAGGAGGTCGGTCTCGGACACTTCGAAGGCCGCGGATGGCGCGGCTTCCATCACCACGCCACGCTGTGCATCGCCGCCTACGGATTCCTGATCTCCGAGCGGGAGACGATTCCCCCCTCAGGAGCTCGTTCCGCCGTGCTCTTCTCGCCGCCTTCAGTTCCCCCAGGTTACCGACCCCGAGGAGCCGCCATTGCGGCCTGAGCGACACATTCCCAACTCGATCGCGACCATGCGACGACGATTGACCGTCGCCGTTGCCAGAACGCTTTCACGATGCCCGTGCTGCAACCAAAGCATCAAACAGATACCGCCCCGACCACCCATGGAAGCCTTGAGCCACCATCGCTTATGACGCAGTAAGACTAGAGCATGATCCCGAAAAGTGTGCAGCGGTTTTCGGAAAAGATCATGCTCAAACAAGAAGCTAGTGTCCCGATTCCGAAGTTCGCATCGTTAAGCGGCACCCTCGTTTGCGAACTTCGGAATCGAGGGACACTAGCAACTTATTGTTATTATTGAATTGATGCTCACGCCAGGACAGGCCAATGACCTCATTTGCGCACAGCTGTTGCTCGAGGAGTTAGATCCAGAGGCTCTGATCGGCGACACCGCATACGACGCCGATGTCTTCATCGAGGCTCTTGCCGAGCGGCAAATCACCCCGGTGATTTCTCACATCCCCGCCGCAAGAAACCGCGGCTCTGCGATTTTGCTCTCTACTGCGAGCGCAATCTCGTCGAGCGCTTCTTCAACAAACTCAAGCACTTTCGCGCTATTGCCACGCGCTATGACAAACTCGCTAGAAATTTCCTCGCCGGCGTCCAGCTTGCCTCGGCTATCATTCTCCTCAACTGAGGACAGGCCTAGTGTGGCTTTGGTTCAGAAGTCCGCATTTCGGACTCGCCGCGAGAATGATGCGGACTTCTGAACCGCCACACTAGAGCGGGATGACGATTCGAAGAAAAGTCATCCCGGTCTAGTCGTGCAACACCACGTTCAACAACGAGCTGTGAACTTCCAGGCCGCTGCCGTTGTAATCGACGAAGCCCAACCGCCGAAATTTGTTCATGAAGAAGCTCACGCGTGAGCGCGTCGTGCCGATCATCTCCGCGAGCGTCTCCTGGCTGATCTTTGCAACGATCGGCTCGGGCCTGCCTTCCTTGCCGAAGTTTGCCAGCAGCAACAGAAGCCGCGCCAGACGCTTCTCGCTGGAATTGAAAAGCTGGTCCACCAGGTCCTCTTCGATTCGAATGGTCCGCGCCAGCAGATGCGAGATGAAGATTTCGGAGAAACCGGGCTCGTCGTGCAGCACCCGGATGATGCTGGCTTTATGCAGCCGCATGATCGTGCATTCCGTCATCGCCGTAACGGTCGCGATGCGCCGTGGCTGCCCGGCCAGGCATCCCTCGCCGCAGAACTCGTCCGCCCCCAGAAGCGCGACCACCGCCTCTTTCCCCCGGTCGGAAACGACGGTGACCTTGACCTTGCCCTTCTGGACGTAGAACACGGCATCCGCAAGCTCGCCCTGCGAGAACACGACTTGATCCTTGCGATATTTGGATATGGTCCTGCCGTCGCCGACCTTGGCGAGAAAGGATTTGGGATCGAACCGTGGTCGTCGCTTGATCGCCATGGCAAGGCCTCCCGCCGGCGGCATTGCACCTCGTCGTCTCAAAGTGCTGTGGGGCCCGCTGGTGCGGTCGGATAGACCGCGCCGCTCTCGGCATGGACAGCCTACATTCCCCACAACAATTTCTCAAGAAAACCCGTCGCTCCGGCTGTCGCCCAAACCGTCGCGGCGGTGATCGCGAAGGAGGCGGAGGGCAGCCGCAAGAGGCATGCAAAGCAGCACGCCGTCTTCCTCGAGATATGCAAATGAGACCGGCATGATAACCATGGCCGCAACGATGCGTGACTGAACGGAAATGTCTGCGTCGGATGGCGGCGATGCGATGCGAGCGGCGAAGCAACCGCCGGCCGAGTTCCCGTGTGTCAAAGCGGAATCGGAGGCTTTTTTGTTCATTCGGTGGTCAATTCTATACAGACGGCGCCCGGCCATCGACCTAGCGTGCGCGGATAGCAGAGGGCCGCCGAAGCGCGGCACTCGGCCGCATGGCGTGCGCCAACCTGCTCACGGCTTTGCGAAAGGCTCGCTACGGACGGGGCAGGCAGAGCGCTCCCTGGCAGCGACAGGGAGCGTCTCGCTTGTGCCGTTGTCGTTCGGCCGTTACGACATGGTCCTCGACTTGAATAACGGGAAACGCCGCTTTTGACCCCTGTCATCCCCGACGCCCGCGCCTTGCCGCAGATTCTCGCGCGCTATCGCGTTCCGAGCCCCGCGCGCAGCATCGTCGAGCTCGTCATCACCGTCGCGCCGCTGGTCCTGCTCTGGTTTCTGATCTGGGCAACGCTCGATCTCGGCTACTGGCTCGGCCTGCTGCTGGCGCTGCCGGCGGCGGGCTTTCTGGTGCGGCTGTTCATGATCCAGCACGATTGCGGGCATGGCGCCTTCTTCCGTCTCCGTCGCACCAACGACTGGGTCGGCCGCGTGATCGGGGTGTTGACGCTCACGCCCTACGACTTCTGGCGCCGTACCCACGCCGTTCACCACTCGACCTCGGGCAATCTCGACCGCCGCGGGATCGGCGACATCGACACGCTGACCGTGCGCGAATACCTTGCACGCTCGCGCTGGGGCCGGCTGCGCTACCGCCTCTACCGCCACCCCGCCGTCATGTTCGGCCTGGGCCCCGCCTATCTGTTCATCCTGCAGCATCGCTTGCCGGTCGGCCTCATGCGCGGCGGTTGGCAGCCCTGGCTCAGCACCATGGCGACCAACGCCGCCATCGCGGTGATCGTCGCGGCGATGATATGGCTGATCGGCATCGGCCCGTTCCTGCTCGTGCATCTGCCGATCATGCTGCTCGCGGCCTCGGCCGGGGTCTGGCTGTTCTATATCCAGCACCAGTTCGAGACTACCGTGTGGGCGCGCGACGGAGCCTGGAATCTGCAGGAGGCGGCGCTGCACGGCAGCTCGCACTATGCCCTGCCGGGCCCGTTGCGGTGGTTCACCGCCAATATCGGCGTTCACCACATCCACCATTTGTGCAGCCGAATCCCGTGTTACCGGCTGCCGCTGGTGCTGCGCGACCACCCGGACCTCGAGGCCATCGGTCGGCTCACCCTGTTCCAGAGCGTCCGCTGCGCGCGGCTGGTGCTGTGGGACGACGGCCGCCAGCGTCTCGTCTCTTTCCGCGAGGCCCGTCGGCCCCGCGCTTGAAGTTGAAGGCGGTCCCGCGCATCGCCGATGCGCCGCGCCGGGCTTTGCAACGTTTCGACCTGCGGCGAAGGGGAGGCTTGCCGCATCGTTCGGAGCGAGCCCCGCCCGATCGGACTCGTCTCATCGATCGGTCTCGGCCCGAGCCACCTCGGGCGAAAGGACATCACGTGGCCGGCCAAGGATTGCCACCCGAAAAAGCCTCGTCGTCATGTCCCGCGTGCGGAACGGAGATGGTCATTACGCGGATCACGCCCATCCTGTTCGGCGGCCACTTCGAGGACCTCGCGCTGGCATGCAAGACGTGCGGATTTGCGAAACAAATCAGGATCGAACGAAGTTGATGGTCGAAGCGTGCGGTCGCCGGCCGCAGATCGCGCCGCGCAAATTCCGACCGCTTTGCGGACGGCACCGAGGAGCGCGCCATGACCGAGACCACATATGTGCAGCAGCTTCGAAAGACGATCTCCGGCGAATTCTATTACGGGGCAATGTGCCGTGAGACCAGGCGACGGATTGCAATCTCGCCCGATACGAGCGGCGGGAAGCAGAGATATTCGCAGTCGGGCGAGACGATAGTGTCCTGTCATCACTGTCGTAAGACGCATCGGTTCGACAACCGCGATATATTCTCTTTTCCGCAAGTCGAATGGGATTGAGCATCAGATTGCCCCGGCGAGCCTTGTCGACGCGAGGGATCGCCCTTGGGGCATTCGTGATATCGTCACCGTCCCGGAAAATTGGGAGAGTCCCTCATGATGGAACGCAAGGTGATCTGCGATCTTCATCTGATCAGCGTCGATTTCGGACGCGAGGAGGAACGTCAGCCGGGAAATACGTTTCGTATCACCTTTCGTCATGCCAATGGACAGCCGACAGGAGCGATCGAGGTGTACCAGGGCGAGGCCGAGCATTTCGCCGTCGAGTTGGAGGCGATCGCGGCCTTCCTGCGCGCCGCGCTCGTCGCGAACAAGAGCTCGCATTGAGGCCATGTCGAGCCGGCATCATGCCGGCCTTGGCCTGGTGTGGCGGTTCAGAAGTCCGCATCATTCTTGCGGCGAATCCGAAATGCGGACTTCTGAACCAAAGCCACACTAGATCAATAAGTTGCTAGTGTCCCTCGATTCCGAAGTTCGCAAACGAGGGTGCCGCACAATGATGCGAACTTCGGAATTGGGACACTAGGCAGTTCCGAGAGTAATCTCAGCGACGGTCCATTTCGATGAACACGTCGCAATCGATATCGCCCAACGCCTGCATGATCCTGCTCTTCGCCTGGTCGCACCTTTTTTGATCGAAGTCCGGAGACGTTTTGTGCGTTTCGATCGACATGCCGATCATGAGTCGTTTGGTTATTTTGCCTTGCCCGAGCAGAGTGGACAAAACGTCAATTCGGGTCACCAATTTTTCGTCCTTCAGGGATGCGAGCCGCGCTTCCGCCTTGCTCTGCAATCCCTGTACATCGCTGCTCTGTGTCATTGTCATGTGTGCCTCCAGACGATCTGTGCCTCCAGACGATGTGTGCCTCCAGACGATGCGCGTCGCTCTGCCCGAGACGAGTGATCGCGGCGTGGCGTCACGCCGCCTCTACGCCTCGGCTCGACGGCGCTAGTGCGGCGGATTGCTTCAGCTCCCGCTCTGCCTTTGCCACCGCATCTCGATACATCAATGTTCTGAGCTGATGTTTGATGGCGATGGTCGCGGGCAGCTTGAGCTTTTTTCCAAACCGATGGGTGCGCATTGCGTACTCCCGTGGCTGTCGGAGGAGGAGCGTCGACGAGACGGGCCCGCAAGGGAACGCGGCACGCGACGTGCAAAAACAATACGCTGATGCCCCCCTTTTGTCGAAAGAATAATGATAGAAGTCATTATGTTTGTTGAAAATATTTGTTCCGTACAGGGTAGTTTTCCGGCGCTTTAGACTTATATTATTTTGGTCTCTTGGATGATGACCATTCAAAAGATTGTTTAATCCTATTTTAGAGGTACTTAGATGACCAACATCGCTTCGAATGCATCTCCCGCCACGCCCGCGAGCGCCGCCGAGACCAGGCAGATCGTGCTCAAGGAAGTCAGGGCGAAGTGGAGCAAGTTCTCCGAACAGGATGTGTCCGCGCTCAAGGGCAAGGACGATCTCGTAACCCAGGTCGTGGCGAAATACAGCCTCGACAAGGCCCAGGCCCAGCGCGACGTCGACGCCCTGCTGAAGGGCCGCCAGAATCTGACGCGGGCGCCGTCATGACGATCCGAGATCGCCCTCGCGGCGGTCTCGGCCTTCGCTGCGAGACGGGTACGAAGTTGCCGGGACCGGAGGCCGCAATGGCTGCGTTCGACTACAGCATCGTGGCGGAGCTCTTCCCCACTCGGGGCGAGGCGGAGTTTTTCGCCCGCAGCCAAAGCAGGCGGGGGCCGGTCGGCTACCGGCGATTTGCCCGCGCCGCGGACGCCATCCGTTTCGCCGTCGAGGAGCTCCCGGTCGAATTCCTTCCGGATGTCTGCCTGGAAGTCGACGCGGAAATCTTCGACAGCGACGGAATTCGCCGTCTGTACGAAAGCAACCAATATCCGCTGGCGCGGCGCGCGCCGCCGGTGCGCGCTCTCGGATGCGCGCTTGGAGAAGCCGAATGACTTATCAGAACTCGAGGAGACAGCGATGAAATTCCGTCCACTGCACGACCGCGTCGTCGTCAGGCGCATCGATGCCGAGGAGAAATCCACCGGCGGCATCATCATTCCCGACACCGCCAGGGAAAAGCCGTCGCAGGGCGAGATCACCGCGGTGGGCCCGGGCGGCCGCGACGAGGCCGGCAAGCTCATCCGGATCGATCTCGAGGTCGGCGACCGCGTGCTGTTCGGCAAGTGGTCGGGCACCGAGGTCGAGATCGGCGGCGAGGAGCTCCTGATCATGAAGGAGAGCGACATCATGGGCGTCCTCGACGCGCCCGTCGCCAAGAAGAAGGCCGCC
This sequence comes from uncultured Alphaproteobacteria bacterium, assembly GCA_963758945.1. Taxonomy (GTDB): domain Bacteria; phylum Pseudomonadota; class Alphaproteobacteria; order Rhizobiales; family Xanthobacteraceae; genus VAZQ01. The sequence goes on from CAVWXY010000016.1 coordinate 89,590, forward strand.
TAACGGCGGACATCCCCGTTCTCATGTTTCGAGTTCGCAGCCGTCGGCCGCCCCTCGGGATGAATAGGCTGAAAGGAAACCGAAATGTCTGCCAAGGAAGTCAAGTTTTCGGTCGACGCGCGCGACAGCATGCTGCGCGGCATCGACACGCTCGCCCACGCCGTGCGCGTGACGCTCGGCCCCAAGGGCCGCAACGTCGTGCTCGACAAGGCGTTCGGCGCGCCCCGCATCACCAAGGACGGCGTCACCGTCGCCAAGGAGATCGAGCTCGACGACAAGTTCGAGAACATGGGCGCGCAGATGGTGCGCGAGGTCGCCTCGAAGACCTCCGACCAGGCCGGCGACGGCACCACCACCGCCACCGTGCTCGCCCATGCCATCGTCCGGGAGGGCGCCAAGGCGGTCGCCGCCGGCATGAACCCGATGGACTTGAAGCGCGGCGTCGACCTCGCGGTCGAGGCCATCGTTGCGGACCTGCAGAAGAACTCCAGGAACGTCACCTCCAACGAGGAGATCGCCCAGGTCGGCACCATCTCCGCCAACGGTGACGCCGAGATCGGCCGTTTCATCGCCGATGCGATGAAGAAGGTCGGCAACGAGGGCGTGATCACGGTCGAGGAAGCAAAATCGCTCGAGACCGAGCTCGAAGTGGTCGAGGGCATGCAGTTCGACCGTGGTTACGTCTCGCCCTACTTCATCACCAACGCGGAGAAGATGCGGGTCGAGATGGACGACCCCTATCTCCTGCTCTGCGAGAAGAAGCTGTCCGGGTTGCAGGAGCTGCTGCCGCTGCTCGAATCGGTGGTGCAGGCCGGCAAGCCCCTCCTCATCATTGCCGAGGACATCGAGGGCGAGGCGCTCGCGACGCTGGTGGTCAACAAGCTGCGCGGCGGCCTCAAGGTCGCTGCCGTGAAGGCGCCCGGCTTCGGCGATCGCCGCAAGGCCATGCTCGAGGACATCGCCGTCCTCACCGGCGGCACCCTGGTCTCCGCCGACCTCGGCATCAAGCTCGAGAACGTGACGGTCGCCATGCTCGGGCGCGCCAAGAAGGTGATGATCGACAAGGAGAACACCACCATCGTCGGCGGTGCCGGCAAGAAGGCCGACATCCTCTCCCGCATCGCGCAGATCAAGGCCCAGATCGAGGAGACCACATCGGACTATGATCGCGAAAAACTGCAGGAGCGGCTGGCCAAGCTCGCCGGCGGCGTCGCGGTGATCCGCGTCGGCGGCGCGACCGAGATCGAGGTGAAGGAGCGCAAGGACCGCGTGGATGACGCCATGCACGCGACCCGTGCCGCGGTCGAGGAAGGCATCCTGCCCGGCGGCGGCGTGGCGCTGTTGCGCGCGGCCGAGGCGCTCAGGAAGCTGCGCACCCACAACGACGACCAGAAGACCGGGGTCGAGATCGTCCGCAAGGCGATCTCCTGGCCGGCGCGCCAGATCGCCATCAATGCCGGCGCGGACGGCTCGATCGTGGTCGGCAAGATCCTGGAGAAGGACGCCTATGCCTACGGCTACGACGCGCAGGCCGGTGAGTACGGCAATCTGATCTCCAAGGGCATCATCGACCCGACCAAGGTGGTGCGCGCGGCGTTGCAGGGGGCGGCGTCGGTCGCCGGCCTGCTCATCACCACCGAGGCGATGGTCGCCGAGGTGCCGAAGAAGCAGGGCCCGGCAATGCCGCCCGGCGGCGGAGGCGGCATGGGCGGCATGGGCGGCATGGACTACTAACATTGAGCCGCACACTCGGTGCGCTCCCCTCCCCCTTGTGGGGAGGGGTTGGGGGTGGGGGTCGTGCGAATGACTCCACCCCAAAGAGATCCGCTCTACAGCGGGTCCCGATTCCGAAAGAACGGGACACGCTCTACTAACGAAAGGAGGCGCCGCATGGGAGCGCTGATGGTCTGCTGCCCGGCAACCGGACGCGGCGTCTCCCTCGGCGTCGACCTCGACGCGGCCACCCTCGATCGAACGCCCGACTTCTCCGCGACCTTCCACTGCGGAGCATGCGCCGCCGACCATCCGTGGTCGAAGGCCGATGCCTGGATCGCGGCGGCGAAGTTCACGCCGTCGACGCGAACCAAGCCGCCTGCCGGCGCTTCCCCGCCTCCGCGCTCGTCGCGCGGCGGCGCGCGCTCGTTGCCGCGGCGCGTTCCGGCGCAGTTGGGAATGCCGCTCGCCGCCTGACGCGTCGCAAACCGCGCCGGTGCATTACTTGCCCTCTCCGCACAAACTCCGACTCGTCATGCGCGGGACGGGGCACCCCGCCGACATGGTCGGCGGGGATCCCGTTGACCCGCGCATCCATCGCTCTTCGCATTGACTCATGCGAAGGAGCTGGTTTGCCGGGTCAAGCCCGGCAATGACGGTGAGATCGGCGCTACTTCGGCTTCCAGTCGCGCGCGAGCTTCTGCGCCTGCGCGAGCTGGTCGGAGCTCATCTCGCCCGCCACCTGGTCGCGGTTCTTGGTGGCGGCGGTGCGCCCGCGCGGATCGGTCAGCCGCGCGGCCGAGAGGTTGAACCACATATGCGCCTTGACCACGTCCTGCGCCACGCCTTCGCCGCGGGCATAGGCGAGGCCGAGATTGTACTGCGCCTGGCCGTCGCCCTGCACGGCGGCGCGCTCGTACCACTTCGACGACTCCTTGAAGTCCTGCGGCACGCCGCGGCCCTCGCTGTACATCCCGCCGAGGAAGAACTGCGCGGTGGGGTCGCCCTTGTCGGCGGCGCGGCGGAACCAGGTCGCGGCCTCGCGGTCGTCCTGCCCGACGCCGCGGCCGCGGTAGTACATCTGCCCGAGCAGCGCCTCGGCGCGCGCGTCGCCGTCCTCCGCCAGCGGCTTCGCCATGTGCAGCGCGGTGGCGTAGTCGCCTTTCTGGAAGGCGGCGTTGGCGGTATCGGTGCTGGGCGGCTGCGACACGATGCCGACGCTGCGCGCGACCGCCGTCACCGGCTTGAACAAATGCTCGCGGTAGACGCCGGCGGTGAAGCCCAGCGCCAGCGAGATCGCGGCGACGATGCCGATCACCTCGTAGCGGGTGTCCTGCCAGCGCTTGGCCACGCCCCTGCACTGGTTGAGCGCGCTCTGCAGCGCGGTCACCTTCTGCTCCAGCTGGGCTTCGTGCGCCCGCTGTCTCGACAATGCGAATCGCGGCAACAACGACATGTCCGGTTGTCCTTGGATCAATCGGCCGTAGAAATAGTGCTCTCGTCCGCGTCCGGCAACGCGCGGATATTTGATATGGGGCGCCGCGCCTCGTTGTGCACTGCAAAATCAGCGGAATCCGCCGTTTTCACAAGTGTTTGATAGCGAAATTGATCGCCGGCCGCGGCCCCGCGCCGCGCCCGTCCGCTCGCGCGCGCACCGCCCGCTCATATAAGCACCCCTTCGGTTGTCATCGTCCGCGAAAGCGGACGATCCAGTAATCGCCGGCCTCGGCGAGAGGCACCGCTTCGGCGCCGAATCGCACTTTCACGGGTTACTGGATGCCCGCTCCCCCCGCTTTCGCGGGGCGCTGGCGCCCATGCGGCTTCGGGGCATGACGGCGGGGAGATTGCCCTCCGGGCCCGCCGCGGCGGCCAGTTGTGGGAGCATATGTTTTCGCGTATGATTCGGGTAATTCAAGTCAAAGCAGTGGTGCAGGATGGCGGGGGCGGCCGGGCTCCGCGGCCTGCGGGCGGGCTTTCGCGACTGCCATCAGGGGGAGCGGGCGATGGAATCGAGCTGGACGCCGGCGCGCGACCGCAGGCTGCAGGCGCTGGAGGCCGAAGGCCTGAGCGCGGCGCAGATCGCGAAAAAGCTCGGCACCACCCGCAACGCCGTGATCGGGCGCTCGCGCCGGCTGCGCGGCATCGTCTACCAGTCCGACATCGACAGCTGGACGCGCGCCAATGCCCGGCGCTCGCAGGAGGCGCATGCGCGCGCGGCGCAGCGCACGCAGATGCAGAAGAAGGTGATCGCCGAGATGGCCAGGGCCATCGCCGGCGGCATGGCCAAGCCCAACGCCATGCTGCGCGCGTTCCGCGCCGGCGCCTTCTGGCGCCAGATCGGCGATCATTTCGGCATCTCCCAGCAGGCCGCCTACGAGACCGCCAAGAAGGCGCGCCGCCGCGGCGCCGAGGGCGCCGTCGCCCGCGGCCAGGGCCGCCGCCCGCGCAAATAGAGCATGATCCCGAAAAGTGTGCAGCGGTTTTCGGAAAAGATCATGCTCAGACAATAGGTCACAGAACCGGCTGCCGGACCGCTGCCGCGGGCTCCGGCGGAGCCGGATTTGCCCCTCGCCCCTTGCGGGAGAGGGGCAAAAAGGTGACGCAACGCGCCGAGCGGGGGTGAGGGGTTCTTGCCCCGCTCCTGTGACGACTTATCCACAGCCGCGTAGCGACCTTGATCTTCAGCGACCGCATCGCTGCGCGCCGCCGACACGCTCGCCATCGCCTGCCCCGCCGAGACCGCGCTCACCTCGCCCGGCCGCATGGTGGCGCTGCGCGCGCGCCTCGCCGCCGTGTGCGCCCACCGCCGCCGCCATCCGCCCCGCGCTCACGCGCTTCTACGCGGCGCTCGACCAGGGCCAGAAGGTGCGCTTCGCCGGGATGAGCTGAGACGAGCGCCACAGATCGCGACCCCGAGCAAATCGGACGCGTGTATCGGACGGTCACCAATCAGAGATGAGCCGCTCGAGTTCGAAGCCGTCCTGTTCGAGCGATGGAAACTCTAGAATGCTTTCGGTAGACCGGCCTGTTTGAGAATCGCGTTGGCCGTAATTCGATTGACGATGTTCGATGGTACCGAAAAATGCCGGCGCGTGATCGGGTTGTACCAGATTTCGTGACTGCCCTTGCCCTCGCGCACGAACCTGCAGCCCGCATCCCGCAAGAGTTGGGTCAACTCGCGATACAGCGGACCCGTCATGACCGCTCAGTGTGGAACGGGCTGCGTATCCATCACGAAGCGCAAGCGCATGTCGTGGGCTGGAAGGCCGTTGAGCTCGGCCACCTCTGGCGCAATGAGCCAGACCCTTTCGATCAACTGGTCGATCGTGGGCGCCTCGGTTGCCAGCGGGATATCGTCCGATGTTCCGATCCAGCAATGCGTCTCCGCATCCTGGAATATGGAAACCACGAAAGTGGGCCCGGCGCCCTGCGGGGCATTCGGGACGATCGTCGTGAATGCGTTCATGCTATGGTCGCGGTCTGGCCCGTCGAGCCGGTTCAGCGGAGAAGATATGGCCATATTCGCGCATCTGAGGCAACGCCGTTGCTGAGATCGTATCCCCGCCGTCTGCCTGGCGCGGGTCGTGCATCGGGTGTTGGACGGCGAGTTTGAACCCGAAACGACTTTCGAGGCCATTCCGGAGGACATGAGCTTGCGCGGTTTCCGCTTTCATCCGCTCGTCGGCCGCGACAAGGGCCGCTATGCGGTCGACGCAATGTGGCGGTTCAGAAGTCCGCATCATGCTTGCGGCGAGTCGGAGATGCGGACTTCTGAACCAAAGCCACACTACAGCAATAAGTGCTGGTGCCCCTCGATTCCGAAGTTCGCAGACGAGCGTGCCGCACAATGATGCGAACTTCGGAATCGGGACACCAGCGGAAACTGGCGCATCACGTCCGGCTGGATCGAAGGCGACGCCGTCGACGTCGATCTGGAAGAATATCACTGAGGACCGGTTCGATGACCAAATTCCCGAAGCGTGGCTTGCCGCCCATGCACCCCGGCGAGCTACTGCGCGAAGAGATCTTGCCGGCGCTTGGCCGTCCCAAGACGCAGATCGCCAGGCTGCTGGGCGTGTCGCGTCAGACGCTCTACGACATTCTCGAGGAGCGGCAGCCGGTGACGCCCGTCATGGCATTGCGGCTCGGGAAGTTGGGCGGAAACGGTCCCGATCTCTGGCTCAATCTGCAGAAGCGCTACGACCTGCAGCGCGCCGAGCAGGAGCTCGGCGAGAAGATCAAGGCGATTCCGACCTTGCAGGTGGCATGAGTATCGGAGCCGCGCCACAAACTCGGTCTGCTCCCTCTCCTCGCTGTTGCGGGGAGAGGGGTGGGGTGAGGGGCGAGAGACGCTTGGCAGCGCCTGCCCCGCTCTCACCGCCGAGATTCCGCCCCGCGCTCACGCGCTTCTACGAGGCGCTCGCCAGGGGCAGAAGGTGCGGTTCGCGGGGATGAGTTGAGGGGGCGCGGTGGACGCTCGTCTCCCGGCCGTGCTGCGCTGCAGACCGGGACCGCGACAGACCCTTTGCAGCGCCTACCCCGCCGCGAAAGGTTGTATATACGCCCGATCTGGTAAAAGTTGAGATTGGCACGGCCGCCGAAGCTATTCACCTGGAATGCGCTGACGCTCGGGCCGCCGAAGCCATGCAGCTGCTGCTGCGACCAAGGAGGCCACCATGACCGGCCGACTGTCATTCGACCGTGATGCGCTGGCCGCCTTGTGCCGGCGGCGCCGTATCCGTCGGCTGTCGCTGTTCGGGTCGGTGCTGAAAGGAACGGCACGACCCGACAGTGACGTGGACTTCCTGGTCGAGTTCGTCCCGCAGGCCCGGCCGAGCCTTTTGGACCTTGCTGCGATCGAGCAGGAGCTTTCAGCGTTGCTCGGTGGACGGCGTGTCGATGTGCGGACGGCCGAGGACTTGAGCCGCTATTTCCGCGACGAAGTGGTTCGCGAGGCCGAGGTGGAGTATGAATCGCAGCGATAGCGCATGTTCCGGCGAAGTGGGCACCGGTTCGCCGTCAAGGACATGCGCCACTCAATAGTTCGGCTGCGCCACCTTGCCGATGCTCTCGATTACGCCACCCAATTCGCGCGTGGACGCGATCGCAACGATCTCGACAGCGATGACATGCTGCTGTTTGCACTTGTTCGTGCGATCGAGATCGCTGGCGAGGCAGCAAGCAGGGTGTCCGAGGAGACCCAGGCCGCGTTGCCCGATCTACCTTGGGCCTCGATGATCGGCATGCGGAACCGGCTGGTGCACGCGTATTTCGACATCAATCGAGACATCCTCTGGACCACGGTCACCCAGGCGGTTCCGCCCCTGGCCGAGCGCCTGAGAAAGATCCTGGAGCAGGGGTAAATCCGCCGATCCGCCGCCGACACGCTCGCCAGCGCCTGCCCCGCCGAGACCGCGCTCACCTCGCCCGGCCGCATGATGACCCTGCGCGCGCGCCTTGCCGTCGTGCGCGTCGCCGCCTCCGCGATCCGCCCCGCGCTGGTCGAGTTCTACGACGCGCTCGACCAGGGGCAGAAGGTGCGCTTTGCGGGGATGAGTTGAGGAGGCCGACGGCCTGCCTTCGTGTGCCGGGCGAGCGCCCCGCCCCCTGCCGCTCGCGCGATCGGCCTGCGCCAGGGATAATCGGGACCTGATATGATCAGCCTACGGGCCGGCCGGCGGAAGCCGCGATGCCGCATCCGCAAGACCTGGCAGGGCAGGCGCGCATCATGAAAGCCGCCATTGTCGTCATCGCGTTGCTGCTGCCGATCGCCGCGCGCGGCGAACCCCTGCCGGTGCCGAAGCCCCCTGGGCCGGGCGGCAGCTGTCCCCCACGGCTATACGTCGAGCGGATCGTTCTGCGTACCGTCGCAGGGCGCGCAGGACGCGATCGCCAAGCCTCCCGGCGGGACCTGTCCGTTCGGCTGGACCTCGTCGGGCTCGTATTGCCTGCGGAGCGGCCGCGCCCGCTGACTGGGTTTGGTTCATTCTTGCGGATCCTCGAGGTGAAACGCTCGACGCGCCGCTCATCGACGGTCTTCCGAGGTCTCTCGCGCCGGTCCCTCGGCAGGTCCCTGCGTCGGCCGTATCACATCCGATCGCCGTCGGCGCCGAGATCGCGGTCGGCCGCTTCGGCAGCAGTCACGATGAGCTGCCCGACGACGCTACGGACCTGTTCGAATGCTGGATTCCTCAGGCCGGAATGCTCGTCCATGTAGAGGCATCTGTTGACCTCGATCATCAAGGACCAGATGCGGCGATCCGAGCGATAGGATGCCAGCGGAACCAAGGCGCCCGCAAATGGCGCATCGATAGTGACCGAATAGTCCGCGTCCTCGACGGCCGCGACGATCGCGTCTCGGACCGACGATGGCGTATGGAACGGGTCGGTACCGATACAAAAATCGGCGCGTTGCGTGGTTTAGGAGCTTAATTTCACCTACGACATTACAGGAGCTTCTTCTGCGATAGCACAAACAAGTCTTCAAATCGCGTTGGCTGGAGCTGCTTGTATGCAGTTTGCAAGACCTTCAAATAGGCCCACGGCTTGCCGGCGAGCTTGGTCGTATTTTCGCACCATAATTGCGCAGCACGATCCTTGTTTGCTACATTAACATCCTCCAAGCCTTTTGTCTCAGCAATGTAATGCGTACCGTCTTTGGTAAGCACCACGAAATCCGGCTCGTAATATCGCAGGTTGCCGGCGTTATCGGTGTACTCAATAGCAAAGCCAAACTGCTCCGGAAGCTTGGCGAAACGCTCTACGTCGTCCGCCTTCTGCAAGAACTGCGCAAACTCCTTTTCAAATTCGTTGGCGCAAGGAACAAGATTGAACACCGATTTGTCGGCGGCTATCGTGGGTCGCGACCAGGGAAACGGTGGCGTTTCAGAAAGGAATCGGCCGGCATGCAGGAGCTGCGGCTCTAATTCTGATATGACCGTAACTGCTCACCCCTCTGCGTCGGTTTGAACTCGGGGCCTCGGCGTTGATCGCGTCGCGCGGGGCTGATTCAAACTCGGGATGCCGCCCGAGACACTCGAATTCGCTGGACAAGGACAGCTTAAAGCCGCTGGTGCTCCAGCTGCTGGCGCAGAACAACGAGCTGCTTCAGCAGATCAAGACCCTCCTCGCGCGGATCGCGGAACTCGAGGCGTGCGCCGGCCAGCCGCCGAAGACGCCGACGAACTCCTCGCTGCCGCCGTCGAGCGGACAGAAGGCCAATCGTCCCGCGACATCGCCGCAGAAGAAAGGCCGCAAGGGCCGGCCCGGCGTCGCGCGCACGCTCGCAGCCAATCCCGACGCGACGCGCGAGATCTACGCCGAGACATGCTCCTGCGGCGCAACACTCTCGCCGGCCAATCAGCCGCACGTCTTCGCCTACGACCACATCGATTTGCCGCCGATCAAGCCCATCACGACGCGGATCAATCTGCACAAGGGCCATTGCCCATGCTGCAAGACGCGCGTCGCCGCGAAACCGCCCGCCGACATGATGCCCGGCAGTCCGTTCGGTCCCGGTATCGTCTCGCTCGTGACCTATCTGCACGCCTGCCAGATGGTCAGCTACAATCGCATGATCGAAGTGCTCGACGGCCTGTTCGGCTTGAAACTCTCCGAGGGCGCCATCGCCAACATGCTGGCGCGCGCCGAAAAGCCGTTCGCCGCGCATGCGAGCGAGATCGCCGAGACCGTGCGCACAAGCCCCGTCATCGCCAGCGACGAGACCTCGGCGCGCGTTTGCGGAAAAACGCATTGGCAGTGGACGTTTGTTGCGACATCGGCTGTGTATCACACGATTGCGCCGACGCGCGGCAAGGCCGTCCCGACCGCTTTCCTCGGCGACGCCAAGCCGAAGGTGTGGCTCTCGGATCGGCTTGCGGCACAAGGCAACCACGCCGAGGCGCATCAGTATTGCCTCGCGCATCTGATCCGTGACGCGCAGTACGCGGTCGAAGCTGGCGATACCGTGTTCGCGCCAGCCTTCAAGGCATTCCTGAAAGATGCCTGTGCGGTCGCTCGACGACGACCTGATCTCGCCGACGCCACGATCAAGGGTCACGCGCGCCGCCTGCAGCGTGAGCTCGACCGCCTGCTCGGCCTTGAGCCAGTGCAGGCCGACGGCCGCCATCTCCGCGACAGCATGATCGTCGACGGACACGACAAGCTGCTCGTGTTCCTGACGCGCCGCGATGTCGAGCCGACCAACAACGGCAGCGAGCGGGCGCTGCGCCCGTCGGTGATCTTCCGCAAGGTGACCAACGGCTTTCGATCGGGCTGGGGCGCAAAGGTCTACGCCGATATCTGCTCCATTGTCGCAACCGGCCGCCTCGCCGGCCGGAGCGCCCTCTCAGCCATCCGCGCAGCTCTCGCCGCGCACGCGGCCGCTCCTGCCTGATCAGCGGGCGGTGAGGGGTGAGCAATTACATATGACCAGCTTTCTTAGAGCCTCGGCAAACGTCTTTACCGTAACGTATTGCGCCACGTTGCTACTGATAGCTTTATACCAAGTCCCACTGATCAGAACCCATGGGCCCATTGGCGCAAACCTATGGACATGATGCGCCAGGGCTGATCGACGAGCCTGTTCCAGGCCGCGCAGCAATGGTCGACGAGATCGTCGTATGATTTGAACACGCGGTTTGAGAGCCAGTTTTCCCGCATGAACTGCCAGACGTTTTCGACCGGGTTAAGCTCGGGGCATTTTGGCGGCAGCAGAATGATGGTGATGTTGGCCGGGACGACGAGGCGTGTCGACATATGCCAGCCAGCTTGGTCGACCAAGAGGATGGCGTGGGCGGCGGGCGCAACGGCCGCTGCGATTTCCGCCAGGTGCAAGTTCATCGCCTCGGTGTTGCAGGCAGGCAAGATCAGGGCTGCGCCCTTGCCCTCCTTCGGGCAGACCGCACCGAAGATGTAGGTGGAGGCAGTACGCTGGTCGCGGGGCGCGCTGGGGCGGGTGCCGCGCTTGGCCCAGCGGCGGGTGATCTTGTTCTTCTGGCCGATGCGGGCCTCGTCGGCGAACCAGATTTCTATCGTGTCGCAGGGACGTGCCTTCTGGCGGGCGACGGCTTCCAAATGCGCCGGGAAGCTTTTTTAAAATCCTCGATCGCACCCTCGGCTTGAGCATGGTGGCGCGGTCGGGCCGAGAGTTTGCGGTAGCCCATGGCGCGCAGCTCCCGGCTGAGCGTCTGTTTGGCGACCGTGATGCGGAATTCCTCGAAGATCCATTGTACCAGATCGATCAGCCGCCAGCGCACCACGCCGTGCACCGCCGGGATCGGGCCACTCTCGATCATACGGGCGATGGCTTGGCGTTGCACGGCATTGAGCTTGGGTGGGTGACCCGGCGACTTGCCATCCAGGAGACCGTCAGGGCCGCGCGCGTTGAAGCGCAACACCCAGTCACGGACGATCTGCAATCCGACACCGCCGATCTTCGCGGCCTCGCTCCGCCTCGCGCCGTCATAGATCGCCGCAAGAGCCAGAAGTCGGCGGGCCTGAGGGCCGTCTTTCGTCCCCCTTGCCAAACCACGCAGCTGCGACGCTTCAAAATCACGGCGTAATGGAATTGGACCCGACATGACGAACCTCCTTACGTTCGCCATGTTGAATTTGACTCGCCTCAATTCGGGAAGCGCCAAAGAGTTATGATTTCAGAGATACGGTATTAATCATGGCCGGCTCGCTCAGGTTTACCGGCTCACCGAAAGCCTTGATTTCGAGAAACTCTCTGACCTTCGGAGCCAACACCGAAAACTGGGACGGCAATTTTACGTCTTGTGCAATGCGTCGGGCGTAGTAGCCGATGACCTCCTCGGCTGTCTGCGGTTCAGGGATGCTGTATTCCCTTTCGACAAGCTTTTGCAGGGTAATGATGTCGTAACCCTCGTAGCGGAACTTCTTCGCAACGGCATCATCTTGCTTTCGCGGCAAAGTAGGACAATCGAATCCATTAACATCCAATTCAGCGATTTCTTCTGCCAACGATTTCTTCCGCGTGAGGATCGGGCTCAGCACCGGGATCGGAATGTCCTTGTCTGCCTTCTTGGGATCGGGCGCGATAGTGATAATGCTGACCTTCTCGCCGATCTTGAACGTCTCCAACTGTATGTCTTCTTCCCGCTCCAATTGCTCGACGAACTCGATGAACGTCTTGTTGCCGATCACGTCGACACGCTCGATGTAGCCGGTCGCGCCGCGGAACATCAGGCGCAGTCCCCGCCCGACGGTCTGCTCGGGCAGGATATTCGCCTTCGACGTATACGGCCTGAGCCCAACGATGACCGTGACGCTTTGAACATCCCAGCCTTCGCGCAGCATCATCACGCTCACAATACAATTGATTGGGCTCCTCTCATCATCGACCTCCCGTGAGGCCTTACGTGCAATGTCCAGATCCTTCCTGGACACTTCGCCCGACTTGTCGGTGTGAATGATCAGGAGCTTCTCGCCCCCGAACTCCGACGGATATTTCTTCCGCAGCCAATCGCCCACGTCGTCGGCTTGAGCGGTATCGTTCATCATCACGAACAGCACCGGCTTCTTGGCAAGCGGCGTCAATTGCTCGCGATACTCCTTCCAGCGCTCGACGCCCGCCGCCAGATAGGCCTCATAGCGTGTGCTGGCAACGTCTGACCGTGCCTCCGTAATTCCTTGCGCAATACCCTTCAGGGGCCGCTTGACCACATTGTCGATGATCGCTTGCTTGAGCGGATAATCGAACACAGTCCACGAGAACAATTGTCCCTTGCTGTGGCGCGGCGTTGCCGTGAAATCGAATTGCGCGGCCACGCCGGTGGAAACGGCCGCATGCAAACCGCGAATAATCTTGTTCCATTCGCTCTCTTCGTCGTGCGTATGGTGCGCCTCGTCGTTCAGCACGGCAACACAGCCGCCGCGATCAATGATGCGATTGTCGAAGTCCTCGATCATCGAGGTTTGAGCCGGCGGCTTGCGCCCGAGCACCGCCGTCAATTCTTCCGGCTCGTCGCCTCCGTTGCTCTGGCGCTCGTAGAATTGCTGCACGTTGGTCAAATAAAGCGCGCCGAGCGAGCTTGCACGCTCCCCCTCGCCGCGCATGTAGCACTGGAAGTCGCCCCAGAAGATTTCCAATTCGGGCGGAACGACCGGATCGGCGCGAAAGATGCGCCCACCCTCGAAATCCGTCCGCAAACGCTCGAACACGATCACGTTTGGCGCGATCAGCAGGAATGTCTTGGCGAAATCGTCGCGGGCCTCCGCCACCGCGTTGAAGAACTGCCAGGCGATGGCGAGCGACATGACCTTGGTCTTGCCGCTGCCGGTCGCCATCTTCACGCAGTACCGGGCGAAATCATCGTATTGCAGCAGGCGCAGGTCGCTGCGCGTGGCGAAGGTCTCGATCAGGCTCTTGTGCCGCCTCACCTTGGCGACTTCGTAAAGATAGATTAGCGTCTCGATGGCTTCGCGCTGGAAATGGTGGTACTTGAACTTGCGGCCGTCGGGCAGCTTGTGATCGGTGTAGAACCAGTAGTTCAGCAGGCTTCGCGTGGTATCGCTGACGCTCTTGTAGCCGCCTTCGCGCCACGCCGTGACCTTCTCCCGGATGCCCGGCACGCACGGAGCGGTCGCAACCCGCGCTTCCAACAGGCCGAGTTGATCCGGGTTCTGTTTGCGCTTGCGCGCCATTGCTACGCCACTTTCACTTTCACCGTCTTGGTCGTGTCGTTGCCGAGGATGTCGATGACCTTCACGACGATCGTGTATTCGCCCGGATCGGCGTAGCTGTGTGTGATCTCAAGCTGAAGCGACTTGTCCTTGCGCGTGCGATAGGTCTGCCACTCGTTATGGAAGGTGTCGCTCTCTGTTGTCCCAATCCACCGCCCAATAGTCGATCCACTGCGACCAGTGCTTGACCGCCTTGCGCGCATCTTCCGGTACGTCGTCGGGCGGAATGACGAAATCCTCGAGTTTCAGGAAGACGTTGCGCTTGTTCGTCTTCACATCGACCGACAGCGCCGCCAGTTCGAAGAAATGGACGTCGCCCTGCTCGACCGCGCGCTTGTCCATCACGTCTCGCGGGATGCGCAGGAACCGCATCTGGATATTCGCTGCCGCGGCCTGCTGCTTGGCGACCTCATTTAATTCGAAGGCGAAATCCCAGCCAAGGACGTCAACGCCGTTGGTCTTTGGCGCCTCCTTGCCAGTACCGATTGCGCGTTTGAACTCGGCCGCAATCTGGGTCACGTCCCCAACGCTGACCGGCGCATCAACGGCGCCGACGTGAACTATGCGCCCACCCTTGACGCCGTGTAGCCAAGTGTACCCTTGCATACGGGTCGCATTGGCAAGCTTCAAGATAAAATCGATATAGGCGCGCTGGCGCTCTGCTGCCTTCTTACCGTTGCCTTCGCCAAACTCGCTGCCTGCCCACATCTGCCGCTCGTACTTACCGAGGTTTTGTACCACGAACGGCCGAACATCGGGGTTCGACAGCAACCGCTTGCGCGTGGTGTGGATGGCGAAGCGGCTTAGGTCGCAAGCGATCCAGCGGCGGTTCAGTTTTTCGGCCGCCACCGCGGTCGTGCCGCTACCGCAAAAGGAGTCCAAGACCAGCTGCCCTTCACTCGACGCCGCCTGTACAATTCGTTCCAGCAGCCCTTCAGGCTTTTGAGTAGGGTAACCAACGCGTTCGGCATCCTGGGAGGATATCATGTCAATATCGGTCCAGAGGTAATTGCTCACCCCCCACCGCCCGCTGATCAGGTAGGAGCGGCCGCGTGCGCGGCGAGAGCTGCGCGGATGGCTGAGAGGGCGCTCCGGCCGGCGAGGCGTCCGGTTGCGACAATGGAGCAGATATCGGCGTAGACCTTTGCGCCCCAGCCCGATCGAAAGCCGTTGGTCACCTTGCGGAAGATCACCGACGGGCGCAGCGCCCGCTCGCTGCCGTTGTTGGTCGGCTCGACATCGCGGCGCGTCAGGAACACGAGCAGCTTGTCGTGTCCGTCGACGATCATGCTGTCGCGGAGATGGCGGCCGTCGGCCTGCACTGGCTCAAGGCCGAGCAGGCGGTCGAGCTCACGCTGCAGGCGGCGCGCGTGACCCTTGATCGTGGCGTCGGCGAGATCAGGTCGTCGTCGAGCGACCGCACAGGCATCTTTCAGGAATGCCTTGAAGGCTGGCGCGAACACGGTATCGCCAGCTTCGACCGCGTACTGCGCGTCACGGATCAGATGCGCGAGGCAATACTGATGCGCCTCGGCGTGGTTGCCTTGTGCCGCAAGCCGATCCGAGAGCCACACCTTCGGCTTGGCGTCGCCGAGGAACGCGGTCGGGACGGCCTTGCCGCGCGTCGGCGCAATCGTGTGATACACAGCCGATGTCGCAACAAACGTCCACTGCCAATGCGTTTTTCCGCAAACGCGCGCCGAGGTCTCGTCGCTGGCGATGACGGGGCTTGTGCGCACGGTCTCGGCGATCTCGCTCGCATGCGCGGCGAACGGCTTTTCGGCGCGCGCCAGCATGTTGGCGATGGCGCCCTCGGAGAGTTTCAAGCCGAACAGGCCGTCGAGCACCTCGATCATGCGATTGTAGCTGACCATCTGGCAGGCGTGCAGATAGGTCACGAGCGAGACGATACCGGGACCGAACGGACTGCCGGGCATCATGTCGGCGGGCGGTTTCGCGGCGACGCGCGTCTTGCAGCATGGGCAATGGCCCTTGTGCAGATTGATCCGCGTCGTGATGGGCTTGATCGGCGGCAAATCGATGTGGTCGTAGGCGAAGACGTGCGGCTGATTGGCCGGCGAGAGTGTTGCGCCGCAGGAGCATGTCTCGGCGTAGATCTCGCGCGTCGCGTCGGGATTGGCTGCGAGCGTGCGCGCGACGCCGGGCCGGCCCTTGCGGCCTTTCTTCTGCGGCGATGTCGCGGGACGATTGGCCTTCTGTCCGCTCGACGGCGGCAGCGAGGAGTTCGTCGGCGTCTTCGGCGGCTGGCCGGCGCACGCCTCGAGTTCCGCGATCCGCGCGAGGAGGGTCTTGATCTGCTGAAGCAGCTCGTTGTTCTGCGCCAGCAGCTGGAGCACCAGCGGCTTTAAGCTGTCCTTGTCCAGCGAATCGAGTGTCTCGGGCGGCATCCCGAGTTTGAATCAGCCCCGCGCGACGCGATCAACGCCGAGGCCCCGAGTTAAACCGACGCAGAGGGGTGAGCAGTTACGTCCAGAGGCTTTGAACGGGCTTACCTTTTAACTCGTCTAAGAAGCGCCGCCGCTGGATGCGGCCACCCTTGTCTTTTGGAAAATGAAGCCGACCCTCCTTTTCCCACTGCTCCATCTTTTCCTTTGAGATTGCCCAACCATTCGGAGGCGGCTTATAGCCCTTGTACTCATACATTAGATTTGGCCGTGGGGCAGGATTAGCGAGATCTGCAATGCGGTAGCGCCGGCCTCTTTCGTCAACATGCCGAAACGTGCGCTCCACATACTCATTATATGATGGATCACTAAAGCTGTACTGCGGATGAAATTCGGACTGGCCACTCTTTGCCTAAAATAGGATGGTGTCTGTTACAGCGCCGAATTTGTTCGATTCATGCACCGTGCTGAATGTTCCATACCGCCGTTTCCAAATGATTTCGTTCCGAAAAGCTTCTCCCCCAAAAATCTCGTCCAAGATTACCTTCGCGTAGTGAACAGCATTTGAGTCCAGGTGAACGAACAAACTACCCGCTTCGTGCAAAAGTTCATAGAGTAGGATCACCGTTTCATTTAGCCATTTCAAATATGCGTCGAGATGCGTTTGCGCTCCACCCCAAATATCACGATAAGCCTTGTGCTCGATGATGCTCGGCTCCTTCGTGAACGTGAAAGAGTCATCCTCTTGGGAATCCGGTTCATCCGGCACGGTTGCCGTGAACGAGAAATCGGCGCCAGTATCAAACGGCGGATCGATGTAGACAAGGTTCACCTTGCCAGCGAATTCCGGCAGCAGCGAAGGCAGGACGTATTTCTTGTCGCCCCAAATCAGCCGGTTGCGCCACGCCTCCTCGCGAAATCCCGACCCGAACTGAAAGCCCTTCTGGCGATCCTGCGCCAACTCGTTGACTGTCTCGACGGTCTGAAACGGCAGCGCCACGCGCAGTGGTGCGACGCGTCTGCCCGCCGCATCGTACTTGCCTTCCCAAATCAGCTCCGCGCGAGCGTGCGGCTTCGCAGGCTTTGATAGCCCGCCGTCTCGCGATTCTTCCTTCGTCTTGTTAGCGGTGTCGCGCATTTCCCCTGCCTCACGACCAGACTTGAGCGAGATCGATAGCATCCTGCAACATGATTGTCTCCCGATTTGCACATTGAGCCGACAATGTTCGCTAGGCCTCAGATGAAGATCAGCCCAGCTGCCCGCTCATCTGTTGCGTAAATCGACACGGACCTATAGCCGAACGACGCGTGCGAAAGGAGGCTTTTTGCTGTTGGTGATTTAAGGAAGAAACAATGGCACCCAAGCGGTATGTGCCTTTGACGATGGGAGCAGCGACGCTATTGACCGCTGCGTGGATGCTCTTCGGGTTTGATAGTTGGGGGCGCTATATCTTGCTGGTCCACTATTTGCCTTTGGGTGTCGGTCAACACCGCCCTTTTTTCCAGCGACCAAGACATCCGCGAACTACGGCAGAGGTGCCCATGTCGAAGGGCGCCGAGAAGCGCTTTACCGACCGGCTGTAACTGCCAGCAAGAGCCATTTCATGCTCGGTGGTGGAGGTTTGTTGCGAAGAAGGGCGAAGCCGTCCAGTGCTTCGCCCCCGAAGACACATCGAATCGCCAGCGTGACTACATATCACCTACGATATTGACTACGACCAGTGCCCGTGCTAAGTGACTCGCATCCTCGCTCTCATCGAGGGACGTCTTCTAGAGACGATCCTGAAGGCGGAGCGGGGAGTGGCGTCCTGCGGCCGCGGCTCGTAACCGACGGCCTTGGGAGGTCCGGGACCCCGCCCGCCAGGCACTACGACCTGGCTGCGAGGAGCATCGCTGCACGGATCCGGAGGCAATGCCGGAGAAGGAAGCGCGGCCCCCGGCCGAAAATCGCCACGGTGGAACGCCGAGAGGCGAGCGTCCCGCCGCTGCGGGACGCGCCGCGCCTCACAAGCGCGGCCGTCGCGCCCGACAGCGCGACAATGAAATAATGCGCCTTTTCGGCGCTCCGCCCGCCCCTCATGGGGCGGATGGAAAAGAGAAGAGACCAACCCGGACGCAAAACGCGCCGCGGGAACGAAAGGAGTTGTGCGTGTGCGACATGGTAGAGGCGAAAGGATGAGCGGTGTCGTGCCGCCGTCTCGAAGTATCGGCGGGCCGAGCCGTGCCCCTCATGCTTCGAGACGCCGCGCCGCGCAGCCGAAGTTGTGCAGGAGGCGTGGACCGTGCCCGCGCTGCGCGGCTCCTCAGCATGAGGGCGAGAGAGCGGCGCAAGCATGAGGGCGAGGGAGCGGCGCAGGAGATGCGAATGACTGACGGCGGCATGAGCAAAGCAAGGATACGCGCGGGCGGCGCGGAGGCGAGGGAGGCGCGCAAGCGCCGGGCCGCCGCGCTGCTCGCGCGCGCCCATGCCGGCATGGCGCTGTGGCAGCTGTGCCGGCACAAGGACTGCCGTCGCCTGCGCGCCTGCGGCGGCGAGGTCGATCTCTGCGGCCCGTACCTGGCGCCCATGGCCTGGGCCTGGGTGCGGCACGCGGTGGCGGCGATCCGCGCCGGCGCGTCGCCGCGCACCGCGAAGCGCGCGGCCGAGCGGATGGTGCCGCGCCAGCGCTTCACCATCGTCACGCGGGGGCCCGACGGCAAGCGGCAGATCTGGGTGCGCACGGACGAGGGCGCGATGGCGCCGATCGCCGCCCCGCTGCCGCCCACCCCCTGGGCGCTGCAGCTGCGCCGCCTGGTCGGGCGCCGCGGGCGCTGGCTGCGCGGCGGGGTGCGCATTGGTGGGAAGGTCTGAGATGCGTCAGGGCGCGCCGGTGGATTGGGTAGCACGATGGTGCATGGCTTCGTGTCCCGGATGCGGTGCAGCGCGAAACGAAGTGCAGCGGTGCGCCGCTGATCCGCGACCGCCACAGACTCGGACGGTCCCGGGTCTGCAGCGCACCACGCAGCCTGTCCTCGGGCCGCGCGAAGCGCGGACCCGTGGGCTTCGCTGCGTGCTGCACTGCGCCCGGGACACGGGGGTGCAACACGTGCGCGCGCCGTCCGCGCGACCAGGCCCTGTATTTCTCCTGTTGTTTACAGGAGCGGGTTGTATCCGGCGCTCAGCCCACACGTCTGGCGGGAGCATCGTCGCGCCAGAAGCGCTTGTGGCGGCCGACGAGGCCGCGGCCGGGAAGCCGCACGCGCTTCTCGCCGTCGGCGACGGCGTGGCCGATCACCTGCGCGCTGCGGCCGTGGCGCTTAAGGATCGCGAGCGTCTCCTCGGCGCCGGCGGGGTCGACCACGTAGCAGAAGCCCACGCCCATGTTGAAGACCTCGAACATCTCGCTGTCGTCGACCCCGGCGTGGCGCTGGATCAGCGCAAAGATGGGGTGGGGCTCAATAAGTCGGTCGAGCACGAAGCCGACGCGGGCGGCCACCCGCACGAGGTTGAGCAGCCCGTCGCCGGTGATGTTGATCAGCGCATTCACCCCGCGCACGCGTTCGAGGATCTCCAGCGCCTCGCGCACGTAGATGTCGGTCGGGCGGATGAGCTCCTCGCCGAGCGTGGCGGAAAGCTCGTCGAACTTGTGGCCGGCGCCGAGCCCGTGGTCGGCGAAGAACGCCTTGCGCGCGAGCGAGAGCCCGTTGCTGTGGATGCCGTTGCTGCGCACGCCGATGACGACGTCGCCCTCGCGCACCTTGCCGCCGTCGATCACCCGATCGAGCGCGACCTTGCCCACCGCCATGCCGACGAGGTCGAAGCCGGTCACCACGTCCTTGAGCTGCGCGGTCTCGCCGCCGGAGATCGAGATGCCCGCCATCTCGGCGCCCGCGCACAGCCCCGCGCCGATGGCGTCGAGCATGGCGGCGTCGGTGCGGGCGACCGCGATATAGTCGACGAGCGAGAGCGGCGTCGCCCCCACGCACACCATGTCGTTGACGTTCATCGCGACGCAGTCGATGCCGATGGTGTCGTATTTGCCCAGCATGTCGGCGATGATGGTCTTCGAGCCGACGCCGTCGGTGCAGAGCGCGAGCCCCGTGCCGTCGAGCTCGATCACGTTGGCGAAATAGCCGATCGGCAGCACGACGCGGCCGAGCCCGGCCTTCGGCCACGTGCGCTGCACCCGCGCGATGATGTGGGACAAGCCCGCATCGGCCTCGGCGGTGTCCACGCCGCTCTGCTTGTAGAGGTCCTCGCGCACGTGGCTGGTTCCGCTGCCTCTCTGGTCCGCCGCCTGTTGGTCCGCCGTCTGTTGGTCCGCCGTCTGTTGGTCCGCCGCTTGATGGTCCGCCGCCTGCTGGTCCGCCGCCGTTCGCCGTTTCGCGGCTCTGCTGGGTCCGCTTTTGGGTCCGCTTTTTGCGCGCGGGACGCTAGCACGCCGCCGCGCCCGCTCGCCATGCCCGAAAGCTTCGCCGGTTGCAACGAACCAGGCCTGCGAATGCGCGATGCTGCACAGCCCACGCACAGGAATTTTCGGGGCGCCTTCGCTCCGCTTGCTCGGCGCACTCCCCTCCCCCGGAGCGAAGCGACGTGGGGAGGGGTTGGGGGTGGGGGTGCTTCGGCGTGCGGATCGCTTCGACTGCGAAGAAAGGGCCCCCACCCCCAACCCCTCCCCACAACGCGAAGACGCGTTGGGGGAGGGGAGCTTACCGAGCTCGCGGCGCCGCTGCACTCACTTGCCCGCGCCGGCCTGTTTCGCCCGCGGCATGAACTCGGCGCGGATCGCGGCGCTGTGCTCGCCGAGCGCGGGCACGGCGCCGTAGCGGCGAGGCGCTTCCCCCGCGCGCCGCGCGGCTGGGCCCGGATAGGAGACGGCGCCCGCCGGCGTGCCGACCTCGATGCGGCGAAGCTGCGGATGGCGCGCGAGCTCGGCCGTGGTGTTGACGCGCGCGAAGGCGATGTCGGCGGCCGCGAGCTTTGCCGACAGCGCCGCCGCGTCGGTCGCGCCGAACACCGCCTGCACGCGGCCGTCGGTCTCGGCGCGGCGGTGAACGCGCGCGACATTGGTGGCGAAGCCGGGGTCGGCGGCGAGCGCGGCGTCGCCCAGCACCTCCTTCGCCAGCACGCGCCACTCGCGGTCGCTCTGGATCGAAATGAGGATGTCGATGCCGTCGCGGGTCTTGAACACGCCGTAGGGCGCAATCGACGTGTGCGCGAGCCCCATGCGCCTGGGCGGCACGCCGGCCTCGTCTTGCATCAGCGGCACCGCCATCCAGTCGGCCATGGCGTCGAACATGGAGATCGAGATCGCCGCGCCGTCTCCCGTGCGCTCGCGCGCATAGAGCGCCTCGAGGATCGCCTCGTAGGCGTTCATCCCGGCGGCGATGTCGCACACCGAGACGCCGACGCGCGCCGGCGCCTCCGGCGAGCCGGTGATCGAGGCGAGGCCCGATTCGGCCTGGATCAGCATGTCGTAGGCCTTGCGCGCGGCGTAGGGGCCGTCCTCGCCGTAGCCCGAGATCGAGCAGATCACCAGGCGCGGATGCGCGCGGCGCAGATGCTCGAGCGGGAAGCCGAGCTTGGCGATCGCGCCGGGCTTGAGGTTCTGCACGAACACATCGGCGCGCGCGAGCATGGCCGCGAGCACCGCCTTGTCCTCGGCGCGCGCGAGGTCGAGCGTCACCGATTCCTTGCCGCGGTTGAGCCAGACGAAATACGCGCTCTCGCCGGCACCAGGGCGTTCACGCCCGTCTTCGCGCGGAAGCGCGAGCTGGTCGTAGCCGCGGGCGAAGTCGCCCTCCGGCCGCTCGACCTTGATCACGCGCGCGCCGGCATCGGCGAGGCGGCAGCTGCACATCGGCGCCGCCACCGCCTGCTCCAGCGAGACGACGAGAAGGCCCGAGAGGGGAAGCGCCATGGGGGAGGCTCGCGGATGGTGGGCAACCGCGGCACGCGTAGACAAGTCCGGCAGTCCGCGCAAGCTCGGCTCGTGCGCCTTTGCCCATGCCGCCGGCGCTGCTATTTTCGGCGCTCGAACCGAAACGCCGCTTGCATCGTTGCCGCGCATGGGCCGCATTGCGATCATCGCGTTGATCCTGGTTGCGAGCGCGCCGGCGCGCGCGGAGCCGGCGCAGAGCGAATCGCAGCCGGTGCAATCGCAGCCTCCTGCCGACGGCACTCCGGCACCTTCACAGGCCGAGGTCGTGCCGCCGCCGGCACCTGCCTCGCGCAGCGATGCGGAGCTGCGCGAATCGGTGTGCCTGATGGTCGAATCGGCGGCGCGCGCGCAGAGCCTGCCGCTCGAATTCTTCGCGCGCGTGATCTGGCAGGAGAGCCGCTTCCAGCCCAACGTGGTGGGCCCGCGCACGAGGAGCGGCGACCGCGCCCAGGGCATCGCCCAGTTCATGCCGCGGACCGCGGCCGAGCGCGGCCTGCTCGATCCGTTCGATCCGGTGCAGGCGCTGCCGAAATCGGCGGAATTCTTGCGCGAGCTCGCCGACCAGTTCGGCAATCTCGGGCTGGCGGCGGCGGCCTACAATGCCGGCCCGCAGCGCGTGCGCGACTGGCTCGCCGGCGCGCGCACGCTTCCCTCCGAGACCCGCAACTACGTCTACGCCATCACCGGCATTCCGGCCGACGACTGGGCGAAGGGCGGCAAGCGCGAGCCGGCGCATGCGGTGCCCAACTGCCGGCAGCTGATCGCGCTTCTCCACCGCGCGCCCAACCCGTTCGTCGACAAGCTCGAGGAGCGCGTGACCATCGCCGCCGGCAGCCCGTGGGGCGTGCAGCTCGCCGCCGGCTTCTCGCGCGACCACGCGCTCTCGAACTATGCCGAGCTCGCCCGGCGCTTCGCGCAGGTGCTGGCCGGGCGCGATCCCATGCTCTCGAGCACGCTCCTGCGCAGCCGCGGTACGCGGCCGTTCTACCAGGTGCGGGTCGGGGCCGAGACGCGCGGCGCGGCCGAGGGCCTGTGCGGCAGCATCCGCCGCGCCGGCGGCGCCTGCATGGTGCTGCGCAACCGCGCGGGCTAGGCCCTGGGCTAGACGCAACGAGTGCGGTTCGGTCGAGCAGCAAGCGCGCTGGTCGTAATTGCGCCCTCTCGCGCAAGGGGAGAGGGCGAATGCGGCACGCTTTCCGCCTGCGGCGACGCCTCGCGGCGCCGCTACTGCAACCCGCTCGGATTGCTGGTGGCGCCGATCACCGTCGGCGCGGTGCCGAGTTGGCCGTTCCCTTGGATGCGGTTGGTGAAGTGGGCGAAGGTGGCACCGCTGATCGCGGTGGTGTTGAACGAGATGTCGTTGTTGTGCAGCCGGATCATCAACGTCCCTCCGGCATTGAAAATGCCCGTCCCATTGTTGCTGATCACGCTGTTGCTGATGTTTCCTTCCGCGGCGGCGAGCCCGGTGCTGGCTGCGATTCCGACGGCGTTGCCCGAAAACACCGAGCGGTTGATCATGACGCGGGTATTGTTGCCGAACGTCATGCCGAAGCCGGAGTTCTGAGCGCGCACATTGTCCAGCGCCACGTCGATCCTTTGCCCCGCGACCGTGCCGGCGCCCGGGTCGATCGTGATGCCTTTGCTGCCGGCGTTCCGCACGGTGGTGTTGTTGATATAGAGCTCGCCGCCGCCGCGGCGCTCGTCGGAGATGCCGTGCGCGGCGCCGGCGAAATTGCCGTCGAGCAGGCAGTCGTCGATGATGACCACGCCGGCCGAGATCACCGCGCCGCCGGTGACGCGGATGCCGATCACCCCGGTCGTGGCGCCGTTGAAGTTGAGGTTGCGCAGCCGCACGGTCTTGCGCGTGTCCGCGGCGCTGAAGCTGTCGAAGGGGATGTTCACGCCGTTGGTGCCGCTGTGCAGGATCGAGGCGAACACCTCGTGGCAGTCGATGGTGATCGACTTGGTGATGGTCACCGCGCCGAAGCCGCCGGGATCGAGGCAGTTGATCTCGCCGTTGAGCGCGGTCTTGGAGATGGCGCCGGCGAAGGTCTTGCACGGCGCGGTGCGGCTGCAGGGATTGGCGTCGTCGCCCACCCCCGACACCCAGGTGCGGGTCGCCTGCGCGTGCGCCGGCGCTTGCGCGAGCAGCAGGAGCGAGGCGGCGGCGAAGCCGAGCGACAGCGAAGTCCTACGCATGATGCCCTCCGGGGTGAGTTTGGCGATGGCCGCCGCAGCGCCGGCTCCCCCGCGTGTCATGCGCGGGCGCGACCCGCGCATCCATCGAAACAAAGCGTTGGCTTGCGAGCGATGGATTGCCGGGTCAAGCCCGGCAATGACGACGGAAACGTCGGCGTCGGCGGTCATGGCAGTCAGATTCGGTTACTGGAACGAGACCTGCGCGCTCTGGAACTTGTTTCCGGCCGGCGCGCCCTCCGGATACATGTCGAACGCGAACACCGCGCCCACCAGGTTGGTGGGGAAGGCGAACGACACGTTGGCCACGCCCTCGTCGTCGGTCGTGATGTCGGTGAGCTGGCGCACGCATTTCAGGAAGAAGTGGTAGGTCGTGCTCGGCTTGGCGGTCATCGCCACCGTGACGCTGGTATTGCCGTCGGCGAGCCGGGTGACCCAGACGTTGCCGCCGACCAGCGGCGAATCGACGTTGGGCACGTCCTTGCCGGTGCAGTCGGCGGTGTCCTTGCGCACGAGATAGACCTGCCGCTGGTTGGGATCGACCGGCGGCGGCGCAACCTGCGCCAGCGCGGAGAGGCTGGCGGCGAGCGCGGCGGCGACCGCCGCCCAGATCGTTCCGTGACGGATCAGTCTCCGCGTGCGCTCGCGCATCTTGGTCCTCCCAGCGCGCCGTTATGGCGCAAGCAGGATACACGCAATAAGGGTAACCTGGAAGATGCTAAATCTATAGTTAGCGGCTATGGATCGCCGCGCCGCGATCGCTCTCTCCGCTGTCATGCCCGCGAAAGCGGGCATCCAGTAACACGTGGCGGCAGCGACGCGGCGGACATTGACGGCGCAGAGATATCGGCGTGGTCAATTCACCCGGCCGTCGCCGCCGGCGGTGGCGTTGCGGCGCGCGAGCGCGAGCATGATCTCGCGGCCGATGCGGGTCGCGGGCTCGCCGCCGCAATTGGAGAGGATCACGACGCCGAGCCGCTTGTCCGGGATCATGCCGATATAGGTCGCGGTGTTGTTGAGCCCGCCGTTCTTGTCGACGATGGTCGTCTCCCCGTTGCGCACGACCTGCCAGCCGAGCCCCTGGGTGAAGCGCGGGCGCACCGTGAACACACCCTGCTGCGCCAACGCCATCGCCGCTTCGATGTCGCGATGGCCAGGGAGCGTGCCGAGATTGGCGGCGAGGAAGATCGCCATGTCGCGGGCGGAGGAGAACATCTGCCCGGTACCGGGCCAGTTGAAGGTGCCCTGGATGTTGCCGGGCTCGCCCACGGCGCGCGCGTCGTAGGCGAAGCCCTGCACCGCGCGGCGGCGAAATTCGGGAGCGAGCTGGCCGCGCGCATTGCCGCGCGGCACCGGCATCACGGTGGACGTCATGCCGAGCGGGTTGAGCAGCCGCTCGTTCATCAGCTTGGCGATCGGCATGTCGAAGCGGCGCTGCAACGCCAGCGGCAGCAGCACGAAGGCGGTGTTGGAATAGATCTCCTGCTTGCCGGGCTGATGTCCCGCGTCGGCCTGCCAGGAATTGAGATAGCGGATGAAGTCCGGGAGCGAATACTGGCCGCGGTGCCAGGGCTCGTATTGCTGCGGGGTGCGGTGCAGCCCGGAGGTGTGGCTCGCGAGCTCGCCCAAGGTGACCTTGCGGATGTCGCCGCCGCGTTGCAGCTCGGTCACGTATTTGGCGACGGGATCGTCGAGCTTGACCTCGCCGCGCTCGACCGCCTGCGCCAGCAAGGTCGAGGAGAACACCTTGCCGACCGAGGCGAGGTTGAACAGCGAGTCCGAGGTGATGGGCTGCCGGCGCGCGGCGTCGGCCATGCCGTAGTTGAAGAACAGGGTGCGGCCGTCGATCTGGAGCGCGACCGCCATGCCGCCGGCGGGAATGAGCATCGGCTGCACGTGGCGGGTGACGATCTGCTCGATGGCGGCGTCGGTGGCGGAGCCGGCGCCGGCGGCCGGGATGATGGTGGCGAGCGCGGCTATGCCGAGCACCGGCGCCGCGATCCATTGAGCGGAATGAAACCGCATCGTGTCCTCCCTGGCGGGCCTTGCGGCAACGCTTGCGACCGGCGCTATGTCATATCGCCGCAGCGGAATTCTAGCTCGCGTCGCGCCGCCGCCGAGTTAATTCGCGTCCATCGAATTAACTCGCGTCCATCCTGGTTGCGGCAGGCGGACGGCAAGTGTGCCGCCATGGCCGGGTTCACGCCATTTCACACATTACGCGCGTCATCACCCGCGCAAGCGGGTGATCCAGTATTCCAGAGGCCGGCGAGACGCGTCCTTTCCTCAGCGGAGCATGGGTTCGGCGTTTACTGGATGCCCGCCTTCGCGGGCATGACAGCCGACCTGCCGCACCGCTGGCAGCCCTCACCCCTCCTCGATCAGCAGGCGGTCGGCGTCGTCCTTGAGCGCGACGCCGGAGATGCGGCGCGCGCGCATGGCGGCGAGGAGGCGCGCGAGCCGGAACGCGGCGTCGGCATAGCCGAGGCCCTCGGGGCGGATGTTGGAGACGCAGTTGCGCTCGGCGTCGGTGGTCGCCGGCGTCGGATGGAAGGTGAGATAGGCGCCCATGCTGTCGGGCGCGGACAGCCCGGGCCGCTCGCCGATCAGCACCACCGCGATCTCGGCTCGGAGCGCGCGCGCCACCGCATCGCCGAGCGCGACCCGGCCGTGGCGGGCGACGACGAGCGGCGCGACCCGCCAGGACGCGGCGAGCCGCGGGAGGAGGAGTGCAAGGAGCGGCTGCGCGTGGCTCTCGACCGCGCGCGCGGAGAGCCCGTCGGCGATGATGAAGGCAACGTCGGCGCCGGAGCCGGCATCGGCCGCGAGCCGCGCCGCGTCGCCGTCCGCGAGGCGGCGGCCGAGATCGGGGCGCATGAGATATTGCAAGCGGTCCTGCGCTGCGCTTGCGACCGTGAGCACGGGGAGCCCGAGCGGCGCGAGGCTCGCGGCGAGCCGCGCCGGGTCGAGCTCGGCGTGCACAGCGTCGCGAGCACGGGCGTGGGCGAGGCGGAATTCGAGCAGCGGCGCGGTGGCGAGCGAGGCGCCGCTCCTCGGCAGCGCGATGCGGGCCGCGGTGAAGCGGCGCAGCTCCGCCCACGGCTCGTCCGATGGTGCGGATCGCGGTGTCATGTCGGCGGGCCACCGTTCGCGAGTCATCATTCGATTTGTCGTCCCCGCGCAAGCGGGGACCCATCGTGCCATATGCTGTGGCCTCTGGGATATGGGTCCCCGCCTTCGCGGGGACGACAGTGCGTCATATATGGGCACGCCAGTGTCGGGACCCGCGCAAGCCCAAATCGCGATGTCGCTTCACGCCGGCAGCAGCGCGCGGAAGGGCGCGGGCAAAGCGCGCGGGCGGATGCGCGCGGCGGCGTCGACGAGGCCCTGGCGCGCGAGCCAGGCCTCGAATTCCGGCGCCGGGCGGCGGCCGTAGAGGTCGCGCATGGCGAGCGCGTCGTGGAACGAGGTGCTCTGGTAGCCGAGCATGATGTCGTCGGCGCCGGGCACGCCCATGACGAAATTGACGCCGGCGGCGGCGAGCAGCGCGAGCAGCGCGTCCATGTCGTCCTGGTCGGCCTCGGCGTGGTTGGTGTAGCAGACGTCGACCCCCATCGGCAGGCCGAGCAGCTTGCCGCAGAAATGGTCCTCCAGGCCCGCGCGCATGATCTCCTTGCCGTCGTAGAGATATTCCGGCCCGATGAAGCCCACGACCGAATTGATGAGCAGCGGGCGGAAGCGGCGCGCCACCGCATGGGCGCGCGCCTCCAGCGTCTGCTGGTCGACGCCGTGATGCGCGCCGGCGGAGAGCGCGCTCCCTTGCCCGGTCTCGAAATACATCACGTTGTCGCCGACGCTGCCGCGCCCGAGCGCGAGCGCGGCGGCCTGCGCCTCCGCGAGCAGCGCAAGGTCGATGCCGAAGCTCTTGTTCGCCGCCTGCGTTCCCGCGATCGACTGGAACACCAGATCGACCGGCGTACGCTTGGCGATCAGGCCGAGCGTGGTGGTGACGTGCGCGAGCACGCAGGTCTGGGTCGGGATGTCGAGCTTGACGCGCAGCTCCTCGAGCATGGAAAGCAGCGCGTGCGCCCGCTCGGGGCTGTCGGTCGCGGGATTGATGCCGATGACGGCGTCGCCGGCGCCGAGCAGGAGGCCATCGAGGATGCTGGCGGCGATGCCGGCGAGGTCGTCGGTGGGATGATTGGGCTGCAGCCGCACCGAGAGCCGGCCGGGGAGCCCGATGGTGTTGCGGAAGCGGGTCACGACCGTGCACTTCGCCGCTATCACCATGAGATCCTGCAGCCGGCTGATCTTGCTCACCGCCGCCGCCATCTCCGGCGTGAGGCCTCCGGCGAGCGCGGCGAGATCGTCCGCGGTCGGCGCATCGGACAGGAGCCAGTCGCGCAAGCCCCCGACGGTGAGATGTGCGATGGGCGCAAACGCTGCGGCGTCGTGGGTGTCGATGATGAGGCGGGTGACCTCGTCCTGCTCGTAGGGGACGACGTGCTCGGTGAGAAACGTCGCGAGCGGCAGGTCGGCGAGCGCGTATTGCGCCGCCACCCGCTCCTCGCCGGAGGCCGCGGCGACCTCCGCGAGCCGATCGCCGCTGCGCGGCGGCGAGGCCTTGGCCATGAGCGTCTTGAGATCGGGAAAGACATGGCGGCTGGTGCCGATCGTCGCGCCGTACATGCGGGATGCCTTTTGGCTGTCGATCGTGTCCCGGATGCGGTGCAGCGCGAAAGGAAGCGGAGCTTCGCTTCCTGCTGCGCTGCGCCCGGGACACGCTACCTTAACACGCCCTCACTGCACGAATTCGTCGGTGTAGAGGCCGTCGAACTTCGCGAGCGCGTCCTTGGGCGCGAGCAGCTTGGCCTCGAGGCTGACCTGCTGCGAATGCGTCAGGCTCGGAACGGTGACGTGCAGGTCGCGGGCATGCGCCTGCGCCACGGTCCGCCAGGCGGCGGCGAGCACGCCGGCATCCATCCTGTCGAAGCGCTTCCTGAGCAGCGCGAGCGCGGCGTCCGGCTCCTCGTGCATGAAGCGGTTGGCGGCGGCGAGCGCGCGCACCAGGCGTGCGCATTTCTCGCGCGCCTTGGTGCAGGTGTCGGGGCGGGTATAGATCAGGCCATAGGCGAAGGGGAGGAGATCGGGCGCATCGCTCACCGCGCTCGCCAGCATGACGGCACTGCCTTTGAGCACCGCCTCGGTGGTGTAAGGCAGCGAGGTGGCGTAGCCGTCGATCGCCTTGGTCTCGAGCGCCGCCAGCATGGCGGAAGGGTCCATGGGCGCGATGCGCACGTCCTGCTCGATGTCGAGCCCGCCGCGATTGACCACCAGGCGCTCCCAGGCGTGCACGATGCTGTTGACGCCCTGGATGCCGACGGTCTTGCCGCGCAGCGCCTTGGCGCGCTCGGCGAGCGGCATCGCCGCGGTGACGCCCGCGGCCTGCGCGACGTCCTTGCGCAGCACCAGCTCGACCAGCGGCTTGTCGATGAGATTGGCGATGGCGAAGAGGCGCTGGCCCTGCGCCGCCGCGCGCAGGAATACCGGGCCGGTGCCCATGGTGAAGTCGGCGCTGCCGGCGATGACGGCGTTGACCGCGCCCACCCCCACGACGGTGCGGTGGCCGACCTTGAGCCCTTCCTTCTTGTAGAAGCCGGCGTCCTCGGCGAGGAACGGCGCGCTGAAGGTCAGCGTCGCCGCCGGCAGCGTCACGAGGATCTCGATCTCCTCGCCCGCTGCCGCGGCGGGGCCGAGCGCGACCGCGACGCCGAGCGCCGCGGCGATGGTGCGATATCTGGGCATCGCGTCCTCCTTTTGCTCGATCACCGTGAGAGGAATTGGCGATTTGCTGTGCTGTCGTCCCCGCGCGAGCGGGGACCCATGGTGCCATACGCAGGGGTCTCTGGAATATGGGTCCCCGCAACGGCGGCCCGCGCGGGGACGACGGCCAGAGTGATGGATCAAACAGTCGGGACTGCGGGTATAGTATACTGCATCATCTGGGATCGCTCGGCGGCAAGAGCCCGACTCATGAAAGTCCCGTACCCCGGCGCCATCGACTGCGATCTGCATCCGGCGATGCCGGGCGCGGCGGCGCTGCTGCCTTATCTCGACGAGTATTGGCGCGACCAGATCGTCAACCGCCACATCGACAAATATTCCTTCGTGCTCACCAGCTATCCGCCCAATTCGCCGCTCTCGGCGCGGGCGGACTGGCGCGGGCCCGCGGGCGCGCCCGCCGGCGACCTCGACGCCATCCGCCGCCACGCGCTCGATCCCTTCGGCACGCGGTTTGCCGTCTGCAACGTGCTGCACGGCGCGGTGGCGCTGTTCAACGAGGACATGGCGGCGGCTTTGTGCACGGCGGTGAACGCGTGGACGGCGCGCGAGCTGCTCGACCGCGAGCCGCGGCTGCGCGCCTCGATCCTCGTCCCCGCGCACAATCCGGCGCTGGCGGTCGCCGAGATCGAGCGGCGCGCGTCCGACCGGCGCTTCGTGCAGGTGCTGCTGCTGGCGATGGGCGAGATGCTGCTGGGGCGGCGGCTCTACTGGCCGATCTACGCCGCGGCCGAGAAGCACGCGCTGGCCGTCGGCATCCACGCCGGCAGCACCTATCACCACGCGCCGATGCCGTCGGGCTGGCCGGCGCACCGGGTCGAGGACTATGTCGCGCAATCGACCGCCTTCGAGTCGCAGCTGCTCAGCTTCCTGTGCGAGGGCGTGTTCCAGAAATTTCCCGCGCTCAAGGTGGTGCTGATCGAATCCGGCATCACCTGGCTGCCGACGCTCATCTGGCGCACCAACAAGACCTGGCGCGGCGTGCGCCCCGAGGTGCCGTGGATCGACCGGCCACCGGCCGAGATCATACGCGAGCATGTCCGCCTCACCTTGCAGCCGGTCGATGTGCCGCGTGCCGATCCGCAGGTGCTCGCGCGCGTGCTGGCGCATGCCGGCTGCGAGCATATGCTGCTGTTCTCGACCGACTATCCGCACTGGCAGTTCGACGGCGAGGAGGTGCTGCCCGACGGGCTGTCCGCGGACGCCGTGCGCAAGCTGATGATCGACAACCCGCTCGAAACCTATCCGCGCCTGCGCCAGGAGGCCGTGGCGGAGAAGCGCGGATCGAGCGAGCCTGCGGGAGCAGGGAAGGAGGCGGTGCGATGAACCTTGCGCTCAGGCACGCGGACGCGGCGCGCGATGCGCCGATCGGGCTCGCGATCGTCGACTGCGACATCCACCCGGCCTATCGGCGCCCGGCGGATCTCTACCCGTTCCTGCCGGCGCGCTGGCGCGAGCACATGGCGACCTTCGGCGAGCACCTGCGCCAGGGCCTGTCGGGCCAATTGGCGTGGCCGCGCATGATGGCGTCGGGCATGCGCGTCGACGCCTTTCCCGATGAGGGCCCGCCGGGCTCCGACCTCGCGCTCATGCGGGCGCAGCACCTCGACGCCAACGGCGTCGAATACGGCATGCTGATGCAGTTGAGCCGCGGCGGCATGGAGGAGCGCAACCTCGACTTCGCCGC
This sequence comes from uncultured Alphaproteobacteria bacterium, assembly GCA_963758945.1. Taxonomy (GTDB): domain Bacteria; phylum Pseudomonadota; class Alphaproteobacteria; order Rhizobiales; family Xanthobacteraceae; genus VAZQ01. Next base: position 121,059 of record CAVWXY010000016.1, read on the forward strand.
CGCGCTGTCGCGCGCGGTCAACGACTGGCAGCTGGAGGCCTGGGTCAAGCCGGAGCCGCGGCTGCGCGCCGGCATCGTGGTGCCGCAGGAGGACGCCGCCTTCGCGGTGAGCGAGATCGAGCGGCGCGCGGACGATCCGGCCTTCGTGCAGATCCTGATCTCGCCGCGCGCGAGCGACCCGCTCGGCCATCGCCGCTACTGGCCGATCTACGAGGCGGCGCAGCGCTGCCGGCGCCCCATCGCGCTGCACGTGCAGGGCTTTTCCGGCGGCCACGCCTCGACCGGCGCGGGCTGGCCGACCTATTACATGCAGGAGCACTACGCCACCACGACCGGGATGCAGAACACGGTCACCAGCCTGGTGTTCGAGGGCGTGTTCGAGCGCTTCCCCGAGCTCAACGTGGTGCTGATCGAAGGCGGCTTCACCTGGGTGCCGGCGCTGTGCTGGCGCATGGACAAGCACTGGGAGCGCCTGCGCAAGGAAGTGCCGCAGCTCAAGCGCCCGCCATCGGACTATGTGCGCGCGCACTGCTGGTTCACCACCCAGCCGATCGAGGAGCCGGACGATCCCGCCCATCTCGCCGAGGTCATGGACTGGATCGGCTGGGACCGGCTGATGTTCTCCACCGACTATCCGCACTGGGACTTCGACGATCCGCGCCAGGTGTTCAAGTTCGCGCTGAGCGACGCGCAGAAGGCCAAGGTGTTCCGCGACAATGCCAAGACGCTCTACCGCCTGCCGTGACGCGTCAGGTCGTCGATCTTCCTTCGTCATGCGCGGGCTTGACCCGCGCATCCATCGTCTTGCGAAAGGGATGGATTGCCGGGTCGAGCCCGACAATGACGACAAACGTGTTCGAGAACTAGCAAAGTGACCCGGGAGGTCGTCGCCAAGGCAAGCGAGGTGGCGCCCGGCGCGGCGAAACTCGTGACCGTGCGCGGCCGCGAGATCGGCATCTTCAATCTCGCCGGCGAATATTTCGCCCTCGCAAATCGCTGCCCGCATGCCGGCGGTCCGCTCTGCCGCGGCCGCATCGTCGCGCTCGTGCAATCCGACGGTCCTGGCCACTACGCGCTGGCGCGGCGCGACGAATTTCTGCGCTGCCCGTGGCACGGCTGGGAGTTCGACATCCGTACCGGCCAGTCCTGGTGCGATCCCACGTCGACCCGCGCACGCCAGTTCCGCGTCACGGTCGAGCCGGGCGCGGCCCTGGTCAAGGGCCCCTATGTCGCCGAGACCTTCGCCGTGTCGCTGGAGGAGGACTACCTGGTGATCGATCTGGCGGCGCCGGCGACGGGATGAGAAGGATGCCTATGCTACTGCGGTGGCCGCGTGATCGGCGCGTCGGCGAAGATGCGATACTGCTGCACGTGCGGTTTGTCCTTGTCCGCGGGGTCGACGTATTCGATCGAGCTTTTGCCCAGGAGCGCGCGCGGCAGGATCATCACGCGGATGAAGCGGCTCGGGCGATCGGCCGCGGCCTGCGCGAAGACCGGATCGGGCCCGGTCTCGTACCAGGCGCCGCCCGGTCCGTAGCAGGTCGAGCGGCCGTGGGTGTCGATGCGGATGCCGCCTTCGATCAGGCAGCGGATGCCCGGCCCCTGGTGGCGGTGCCGATAGGCGCAGCCGCCGGGCGGGAAGCCGACGCTGTCGCCGCGCAAGAGCAGCTCGCCCGCCGGCAAGGTGTCGAGCCGTGCCGCGAGCTTGCGCCGCGACGCAACGCCCGCTGCCGCCGACGCGCCGGCCGCAGCCGCGTCCGGCGCGAGCTCGAAGCGCCAGCAGGTGGCGCCGGCCGTGCCGGCGGCAAGCTTCACCGCGCCCTCGCCGTGCCAGGCCTCGCCGTCGGCGAGCGCGCGCTCGGCGATGCTGACCCCGCCGTGCACGAGAAAGATCATGCGGGGCGCCGCCGGCAGCGCCAGCGCGGCGCCGTCCGCCAGAATGTCTTCGCAAAGCGACAGCACGAGAGCCATGACGGGCTAGGATTCCTTCGACACGAGTTGCACGGCGGTGCGGATGAGCTCGGGCAGGTTCTTGGCGTTGAGCTTGTGCTTGAGCTGGGAGCAGGCATTGACCACGGTCTTGTAGCTCACCCCGAGCTCCTCGGCGATGCGGCCGTAGGGCCTGCCCTGCGCCAGGAGCGAGAGCGTCTGCAATTCGCGCGGGGTGAGGCCGGCGAGCGGGTTGGGCCGCACGCCGGTGCGCACCAGCGCCACCTCGATGGCGAGATCGTTGCTCAGATAGGGCGTGCCGGCGCGCACGCGGTCGAACGCCTTCATCAGCTCGTCGGCGGAGGTGTCCTTGAGCACGTAGCCGGTGGCGCCGGCCTCGAGCGCGCGCGCGGCGATGATCGGGTCGCTGTGCATGCTGAATACGAGGATGCGGGTGCGGGGATCGTGCGCGCGCATGCGGCGGATGACGTCGAGGCCGCCGAGGCCGCTGCCTTGCATGGCGAGGTCGACGATCACGACGTCGGGATGATGGCGGCGGTAGAGGCGGTAGCCGGAGACCGGGTCGTGCGCCTCCAGCACCTTGGCAATTCCGGCGTCCTCCAGCATGCGGCGGCAGCCCTGCAGCACGATCGGATGGTCGTCGATGATGAGAACGCTGGTCATGGCCTGCCGTCGCGCAGCGGGATGGCGATGCGCGCGCAGGTTCCCGACCCGGGCGTGCTCTCCAGCTTAAGGCTGCCGCCCAGCGCTTGCACGCGTTCCTGCATGCCGCGAATGCCGAAGCCGGGCGGCGCCGCGGGGTCGATCCCGCGGCCGTCATCGCGGATGATCAAGGCGAGCGCGGCCTTGCCGCCGCTCTCGCCGTCCGCGGCGGCCTCCGCGCGCGCCATGCCCACCTCGACACTCACGCTGCTCGCTTGCGCATGGCGGATGGCATTGGTCAGGCTTTCCTGAACGCAGCGATAGACCGTGAGGTCGACGGAATCGCCGTAGCCGGGCAAGAGCTCGTCGCCGGAAAAGGAGAACGCGATCTGCGGATGCTGGCGGGCGCGGTCGCGCACCAGCTCGGCGAGGATGTCGTTGAGCGGCACGTGGCCGAGCGCCATCGGGCGCAGACGGTTGAGCATGCCGCGATTGATCTCTTGCAGGTGCTCGATGATGGCCAGCATCTCGTGCGTACGCTCGCAGAGCTTGCGCGCGGCCTCGCCCGGCGGCTCGCGCACCGCGCTCGCGATCGAGGCCGTAATGGCCTTGAGCCCGAACAGGCTGGGGCCGACCTCGTCATGCAACTCGAGCGCGGTGCGCCTGCGCTCGTCGTCCTGCGCGGTGATCAGCCGATGATTGAGCCGCTCGTTCTCGGCGCGCGCGGCCTCCAGCGCCTGCGCCAGCGCGTTGAAGCGGTCGGTGATGGCGGCGAGCTCGCGCGGACGCGGGCGCGGCAGCCGCACCCGGTAGTTGCGCTGCTCGAGGTCGGCAAGCCCGCGGGTGACGCCGGTGAGGGGGCCGAGCACCCGCCCGAACAGCAGATAGAGTACGCCGACGACGGCGACGTTGACGATCAACGCCACGGTCCCGAGCGCGACGGTGTTGCTCCAGACCTCGGCGATCTCGTCGTGCGGCTCCGCCACGATCTCGACCGAGCCGATGCGCGCCCCGTTGACCAAAACCGGCACGTCGCGGCTGGCGACCGGCGCGGCGATCAGCGCCGCGAACCAGGCCGGCGCGCGCGCATCGCGCGCCGCCTCGGCACCGATCGCAGGGCCGGCGGCCAAGGGCGCGCCGCGCGCGTCCTTCACCACGATGCGCACGTGGCGGATGAGCCGCAATTGCGGCGTGAGATCGGCGAGGAATTTTTCCGCCGGCACCTCCTGCTGCATCAGCGCCACCGCCTCGCGCACCAGGAGCTGCGCGAGCTCCATGGAGGCGGCGATCTCGATCCGCGTGGAGCGGCGGGCCTGCAGGATCGTCACCGCTCCCGCCACCAACCCGGCGATCAGGTCGATGAGGATGAAGGCGACGAGCAGCTGCGCGCGCACCGAGCGGCCGTACCACAGCGCATGCCACAGCCGGCGCACCGACGGCAGCGCCGGAGGCCGCGGCAACCGTGTCCGACTCTCCGAGCGGGTGCTGATGGATGCGCTCCCCGGTAACGGCAGTTTTGCGTGTTGGGCCCCTAGCGCCCCGAACCCGAACTTCGCGCACACCATGCGGCAAATGCAATCGCGAACTTCGGGTTCGATAGGGGCACTAGAATCATAAAGTTGCTAATGGTCCTTAGATTCCGAAGTTCGTATCTCAACGTGCCACGAGGGCCGGGATGGTAGTTCAGCCGCGACCCCGGCGCCAACGCCCGGCGGCGAACCGGACCGCAAGGAGGCTTGCATGATCGACCACGTCGGCTTTCCCGTTTCCGACTATACGCGCTCCAAGGCGTTCTATGAGCGCGCGCTGGCGCCGCTGGGCTACACGCTGATCATGGAGGTGGCGGCCGACCATACCGAGAGCGGAAGCCCGGCCGCCGGCTTCGGCAGGGAAGGCAAGCCCGATTTCTGGATCGGCGGCGAGGGAGGGCTCAAGGGTGTCCTGCACGTCGCAATCGCCACGGCCGACCGCGCCGCCGTCGACGCCTTCCATCGTGCCGCGCTCGCGGCCGGCGGCAAGGACAACGGCGAGCCCGGCGTCCGGGCGCATTATCACCCGAACTATTACGGCGCCTTCGTGCTCGATCCCGACGGCCACAATGTCGAGGCGGTGTGTCACGCGCCGGCCTGACGGGGATGGCGGTGCGCGCGGGAACCGTCGCGGCGCGCCAAAGTTGGTTCGACATGCGCGGCAAGGACAATGTCCAGGCGGGCATCGACCGGGTCTGGGAGATCATCGACAAGGTCGGGGTCGCCATGCTCACCACGCGCTTCCCCGGCGGTCTGCGCGCGCGGCCGCTCGAGGCGCGGCCGGAGCGCGGCGCTGGCCTCATCTGGTTCCTCACCGACCTGCGCAGCGGCAAGGAGCCCGAGATCGAGGCCGAGCACGACGTCGGCCTCGTGTTCATCGATCCCGAGGATAAGGCCTATCTCTCCATCACCGCGCGCGCCGAGGTGCGGCGCGACCACGCCAAGGCGGCGGAGATTTGGAAGAGCACCGATCGCGCGTGGTGGAGCGGGCCGGACGATCCGGACCTGCGCGTCCTCCGCGTGCGGCCGATCACCGCCGAGCTCTGGGACGGCCCCGCGAGCGCGGTGCTCACGGCGTTCGAATTCGCCAAGGCGTGGGTCACCGGGGCCGAGCCCGACCTCGGCCAGAACCGCAAGGTAACGGTGAGGATGGGGAGGACCGGCGCGGCGCCTCGCTCCAACAGCAGGTCGCGCCGCAATCAGCCGGGCGAGACCTACCGCCTCATCTGGAACGCCGCTCGCGCAAGCAAGCAGATCACGTTCACCTATGGCGGGCGTTATCGCGAGGCCTGTCCCCATATCGTCGGATACAACCCGTCAGGGGAGGCAGCCGTTTTGGCCTTCCAGTTCGGCGGTGCAAGCACGTCGAAGCCGCTGCCGCCAAACGGCGAGTGGCGTTGCTTCGCGATCGGAAAGATGACCGACATTCAGGCGCGGGACGGCCGTTGGCATAGCGCCGAGGGGCACAGCAAGACCCAACCTTGCATTCAATTCGTCGATCTCGACGTCAACGTGCCGGACACGCTGAGGCATCGGCAGCCGTTGCCTTTCGGCTCCCCGGGGCTGCGACCGCCGCGGCGGAGCGGCGAGGCGCCGTAGCGGTGGGCAACGGCGCGGAACGCGCCGTGCCCCGCTGGTCTCGCGCGATGATATCCGCGCTCTGCGGGATACATCGTTTCCGGCGCGAATCCCGCTGCGCGAGGGCACGGCACACGCGATAGGCGCGCAAAATTGCGTCACCATCCGGGCGCGCGCGGTCGTCTGCCTTACTTCTTCAGCATCTTGCGGCGCTGGCCCAGCGTGCGCAGGCGCAGCGCGTTCAATCGAATGAAGCCGGCGGCGTCGCGATGGTCGTAGGCGACCTTGCCCTCCTCGAAGGTGACGAGGTCCTGGTCGTAGAGCGAGTAAGGCGAGGAGCGGCCGACCACCGCGACATTGCCCTTGTAGAGCTTGAGCCGCACCGATCCGGTCACGAATTCCTGCGAGGTGTCGATCGCGGCTTGCAGCATCTCGCGCTCGGGTGCGAACCAGAAGCCGTTGTAGATGAGCTCGGCGTATTTCGGCATCAGCTCGTCCTTGAGGTGGGCGGCGCCGCGGTCGAGCGTGATCGATTCGATGCCGCGATGGGCGGCGAGGAGGATGGTGCCGCCGGGGGTCTCGTACATGCCGCGCGACTTCATGCCGACGAAGCGGTTCTCGACCAGGTCGAGCCGGCCGATGCCGTGCGCGCGCCCGAGCGCGTTGAGCGCGGCGAGCAGCGCGGCGGGGGAGTGCCGCTTGCCGTCGAGCGCGACCGCATCGCCGCGCTCGAAGTCGACCACGACGTGGGCCGCCACATCCGGCGCCGCCTCGGGGTCGAGCGTGCGCGAATAGACGTAATCGGGAACCTCCTGCGCCGGATCCTCCAGCACCTTGCCCTCGGAGGATGCGTGCAGGAGATTGGCGTCGACCGAGAACGGCGCCTCGCCGCGCTTGTCCTTGGCGATCGGGATCTGGTGGCGCTCGGCGAAGGCGACGAGCGCCTCGCGCGAGCGCAGGTCCCATTCCCGCCACGGCGCGATCACGGTGACGTCGGGCTTGAGCGCGTAATAGGCGAGCTCGAAGCGCACCTGGTCGTTGCCCTTGCCGGTGGCGCCGTGCGCCACCGCGTCGGCGCCCAGCTCGTCCGCGATCTCGATCTGCCGCTTGGCGATCAGCGGCCGCGCGATCGAGGTGCCGAGCAGGTACTGACCCTCGTACAGCGCGTTCGCCCGGAACATGGGAAACACGTAGTCGCGCACGAACTCCTCGCGCAGATCCTCGACGAAGATGTTCTGCGGCTTGATGCCGAGCAGGAGCGCCTTCTCGCGCGCCGGCGCGAGCTCCTCGCCCTGGCCGAGGTCGGCGGTGAAGGTGACGACCTCGCAGCCATAGGTGGTCTGCAGCCATTTCAGGATGATGGAGGTGTCGAGCCCGCCGGAATAGGCGAGCACCACCTTCTTCACGTCGCGTCTGTTCGTGTCGCCTTGCGGCATCGAGCGCTCCAACCCACTCTTCGCTGGACGCCCGTGTAAGCGGGTGTCCACATCCACCGCCCTTTCATGAAGTACTGCCGCCCAAGCAACCGCGCCGGGTGATGACTGGACCGCCCGCCCGCGCGACCGATGACACAGCGCGGGCGGACTATAGGGCGTAGGCAGAGGCGCGCAAGTGTTGGAGGCGCACGGGCAACCGTGCCGCGGCGCGAACGCCGGCGGTAGGGCTAGAATTTCACCGCATCGAGCAAGTCGATGACATGCGGCGCTTTCGCGTCGACGGTGCTGACCTTCTTGGCGAGCTTCTTGTGGGCCGCGAAAAACGCGGTGAGGCTGTTTGCGGCGGGCGACCAGTTTTTCCTGACCTTCACCTTGGCATTCGTCTTCTTCCGGGCCTTCTCCTTGCCCTGCTCCTTTTCCCAATCCTTCTTGCGTTCGACGTCGATCTCCGCAATCGGGTAGGTGAGGTGGATCGTGAAGTTCGCGGTCTCGCCACGCGCCGCCAACAGCATTTCCATGCTTTCGCGCTCGGGATTGCCGTGCTCGCCGTTGCCCGAAAAGACGTAGTGCCTAGCGACAATGCGCTCGAAGAAATCCTTGTCGAGATTGTTGGAGCTGCCGTGGTGTGGAACCTTGAGCAGGTCGAGCTCGATCTTGCTCTTCTTGCCGGGTCCGAGCAGGCCTGCGAGCTGCAGGCCCTTGAGGATCTTGTCGCCGCGCGCGTCGCCGGTAAGCAGCATGCGCTTGCCGCCGGACTCGGCGAGCACGACGATGCTGGACAGGTTCGGAACCGACTTGTCGATATAGGCGGCGAGCGCCTCTGCCGGCGACTTGCCCTTCTTCTTGAGGTCCTTGAGCCATTGGTCGTGTTTCTTGTGCAGCGCCTCCAGCTCGGCTTTCATCGGACCCAGCACGGTGAACTTGAGCCCCGGCGCGACCTCGATCGCCTTCGCACCCTCGCGCGCGATGATGAGCTTGCCGTCGAACTCCGGATTGCGCGGGTATCCCAACCCTTCCGCATCGCTGCGCAGGCGAAATCCCTGCTCGATGCTGGCGAGGACCTTCAGACCGCTCGTGGTCACCTCGGGTTCCTCCGGGGAATCCTCCTCGACCGCGCGCACGGCGTCGTCGGAGAGCTCGCCGCCGGACAGGGCGGCCGCCCCGAAGTGGTCCTGGAATGAAGCCGTCAGCTCCGTGGGCTCGTGTCCGATGATGGCGTCGAAACTGTTGTGCCAGAGGCTCAGGACATTGAGCAGCAGGGGCCGGTGCGCCTCCTTCTCCGCGCGCTCCTCCCGCGTCAAGTCGAGAATGCCCTGGATATGATCGTCGTCGACATGGCTGACCATCAGCAGGTCGACCGGCAAGGAATCGTTTTCGGCGAGACCGCGCGCCTCCTTGATCTGCTCGAGCCGCGGCTTCAGGTGCGGCTTGTAGACGTTCTTCGGTCCGCCATCGATCATGACCAGACCGGGCGCATCTTTCGCGCCGAAATGCAGCAGCAGACAGTCGCCCTTGCGCGCGCGGCGCACGTCCAAGCTGAACATCATGGCCCGTCCTCCTCAGACGCTCTGGAATGCCCGCAATACGTCGAGCATGCCGTGACCCTGAAAGCTGCGTTCGCGGCCGAGATCGGTGGCGCTCTCGCACAACACCTGCTTGATCCGGCGCGGCATTCCGATGAGCTCCGAGTACCGCGCCATCAGCATGGCGGCGGCGCCGCTGACATGCGGCGCCGCCATGCTGGTGCCGTCGAGGTCGCCCCAGACACCATCGCGGAACGGCGCGCGGATGCGCTCGCCCGGCGCCACCAAGTCGGGCTTCATTCGGCCGTCGCCGGTCGGCCCGCGGCTGGAAAAGAAGCTCACGCCGTAGGTGTGGGGCGAGGAGCGGTGGGTGGCTCCGACGGTGATCACCCCGTCGGCGTTGCCAGGATCGGTGACGCTGAAGGCGGCATAGCTTTCGTAGGAGCCCTCTTTGGTCTGGAAGCTCTGAAAGCCGCGATTGCCGGCGGCCGTGACCACGACGACCCCGCTCCCGACCAGCCGCTCGCACTCGACGCAGACCGGGGTTCCGCCGCACGCGTAATTGCGCACGTCGTGGGGAATGGACAGGCTGAGATTGGCGCCGTGGATCGTCATGTAGTCGGTGCGCTCGGTGCGCGCGTTCAAATAGCGGATGAATTGCAGCGCGGCGATGATCGCGAACTCAGTCTCCCTGATGTCGGGGGCCAGGACGCGGAAGTCGTAAAGCCGGATATCCGGGCACATTCCGTCCGCGCTGTCGGCAACTGCTTTGGCGGCCGTCTTGTTGGCCCCGATGATGCCGGCGACGTGCGTGCCGTGATCGCTCATGGACGGCCGGGTCTCGGGCTTGATCTCGACGAAGCGCCGCACGAGCTCCCAATGCAGCGGCCGCCCGTTCCTGGCATCTTTCGCCAGCTCCTCCAGGAGCTCGATTGCCTCTTTGGGCTCGGGCGCCTTGACCAGGTCCTTACGCAGGAGCGCTCGCACCCGGCTGTCTCGGCTCTCGCTGTCCTTGAGATTGTCGAGGCTCACGATTTTGCGGATGTTGCTGAAATCGAAGGCGGCCTTGATGCGGGATTTCTTTCCGGCGTCGTCCATGAATGCCGGATGGCGGCCGTCGATTCCCGCATCGATCACGGCCCATGCGATGTCCTTGCATTTGACGGTGAAGAGCCCGCGCGCGGCATCCGCTTTCACCGAGGCGACCGAATGATCGAGGGCGGGAGTTGCCGTGCGGTTGAGCGAGACTTGCCACACCAGCTCCCCATGTTTCGGGCCTCCCTCGAGCTGCTCGAAAAGCGGAACCATCACGTCGAGGATCGCTTCGCCGGTCAGCTCCTCGAGCGCAGCCGCAAAGGCCTCGTCGGGCGGCACCGGCGGGGGTTGCTTCTTGGGGGATTTGCGCCTCGGCTGTGGGCGCTTCTGGGCCCAGAGAATGAGGCTGCTCAATGCGACGTAACGGTCGAACGCCGGCAGCATCGGTTCGCCGGTGCTGTGTTCGGATCGGGCCTTCCAGTTCGGCATGAGCTTGACGAGCTCGGCGATGATCGAATTGAGCCTTTCCCGACCCCCGACGACGTCCCGGTAGATGTTCAGCTGTTCCTGGATCCGCTTGCTGTTCCACCATTCGGTCATCGGCACGACCACGCGCAGGACCTCGTCGAAATAGAGCCTCGCTGCAACGACGCCCTGCAGCGGCGCGATATCGGCATCTCCCTGCTCCGGCGTTCGCGCGATTCCTTCGTTGATCGCAACCGCCACGGCGCCGGCCGGCTGAGACTGGTGCGGCGTAATCAGGAGCTCCAGCGGTTTGTCCGGTTCCTTTGCGAAGGCGATCCAGACGTCGGCCAGGATCGGCGTATCCTGCAGCTGACGCCGGTCGTCCATCGGGCCGAGCAGGATGTACTCGACGAATGCACGCGGAATGCTCACTGTCATCGGTCACACCTTCGCCGCTGGATAGGGAAAGCCCGCGGGCTTGCGCAGCGCGGGATCGACGTGGCGGCGCAGCGCCGCGTCGCACACCGCGTAGCCCCAGTTGATCAGCCGCTCCTGCACGCTGTCGCTCAGACGCTTGAGCCGGGTCGCCGTTTCCGCCAGCGCCATGGTGCGGTCGTACGGACAGGGCAGCGCGTCGGCGAGCTCGTAGTCCGCGATGTCGGTGCGGATGCCCCAATAGGCGCCCTTGCGCGTGCCGGCCTTGAACGAATCGATCACCTGCCGCTTGCGCAGCGAGCGCACCTGGTTGTCGACGAGGTCGAGCACGCGATAGGCGTGGCGCGCCCAGTCGGATTTGGGCTCCTCCTCCGGCGCGAGCTTGCCGCCGGCGTCGCTCACGAAGATGGTCTGGTAGCGCTTCCAGGCGGTCTCGAGGCCGAGATTGTCGTAGACGCCACCATCGGTGAGGATGACGCGGGTGGTGAACGGTGGGCGCTGGAGATCCTCGCCCGAGTTCGGCGTGAAATCGTCGTTCTCGAGCCGGAGCTCGCACGGAGACAGCACCGGCGGGAAGGCCGAGGACGCGGCAACGGCCTTTGCCAGCAGGACGGTCGGCGCCTTGACCTCGCCGACGCGGTAATCGCGCATATAGGGCTTCTCGAAGCGCCACAGCGCGCCGGACTGGACGTTGGTGGCGTTAAGCACGAAGCGCGGCGCGTCGGGCAGATCCTGCAGCGTCGCCCCCTTGAACAAGTGGCGGTCGTAGGCGGCGGCGACGCGGTCGCCGATGCTGCCGGGAGCGAGCGCGCCGATGATGATCGCGTCGGCATCGAGAGTTTCGCCGGCCAGGCGACGCAGCGGCGTCACCACTTCGGGAACGAAGTCGGCCATGAGCCGCGCGGGATCGAAGCTGAGCCTGCGCCATTTGAGCGCCAGCACGCCCGCGGTGATCGAGCCGCCGGAGACGCTGGAAATCCGCTGCAGCGTGCCGAGCAGGCCCGCCTCGTAGAGCCGCCAGAGAACGCCGATATGGAACACCATGGCGCGATAGCCGCCGCCCGAGAGGCACAGCGCCGCGCCCGGCGCCAGCGGCCGGTGCGGATTATCGGTGGGGATCGCTTCGACGGGATCACTTCGCATTGATCGGCTCCCTGCGGAGCGGACGGAGCGCTGGGGCTATGCAATTATAGCGTGCACATATATTACTATACAATCTTTCATATCCCAGGGCCGCTGGCTAGACCCCCGCGTGTGCGACAGCGCGGGAGCGATTGTCGGTATGAGATATCGAATCGTCCGCCGGGCGCAGGTGGACGATGCCTGTCAGCGCATCACCCCGCTTGCGAGGGTGGTGACGCGGAACGGGAGCTTGACGAGCCCCGTCTCACCCCACCGGGCGCGAGGCCGAGCGCAGCGAATTGAAGCGCGCCTTCTGCTCGTCGCTGAGCCCCTCGTAGAATGTCGTCAGCGCGGGCTGCACGGTGCGCACCGCCGCGAGCGTGGCCTCAAGCCGCTTCTCCATGGCCTCGACCCGACCCGTCGGCGTGAGCGCCTGATAGGCCGGGCATTTGGCTTTGAGCTCGTCGGCCGCCTTGACCGATGCGTTTCTCAGATTGTCGAGCGCGGCACGTTGCACCGGCGTCGGCTGCACCGCCCGCGCGATGCGGTCGATCGGAAGGTCGGTCACCCCCACCGCCCGCTCGTCGCAGAACTTGCCGAGGTCGCGCCGGTCGTCGCCGGCAGCGGCGTCGCTGCCCGGCGCGATGGCGTTGAAGCGCGCCTTCTGCTCGTCGCTGAGCGACTGATAGAAGAGATCAAGCGCCGGGCGGACGGTCTGCACCGCCTGCAACATGACCTCGAGCCGGCGCTCCATTGCGGCGAGCCGTCCGGTCGGGGTGCTGGGCAGGTCCTTGGGGCAACCGGCCTTGAGGATGTCGATGGCGCTGGCGTTGGCCGCGCGCAGCTCTGCGAGCGCCAGCCGCTGGGCGCCGGTGGGCTCCACCACCTCGCTAATCTGCTCGATCGGCCAGTCGGTCAGATCCGCGGCGTTGTCGGTGCACACATCGGCGGCGCGCTCCTCCGGCGGCGGGCTGCCGGTGGTCCGCATGACGCGTCGCGCCGGCGCGCCCGCAGTGCGCGCGGGAGCACCGACTCGGCCGCCGGCACCGTAGGCATAGTTGCCGTAAATGCCGTAGTAGACGTCGTCGTAGGCATAGGGCCAGAAGTCGTCGTAGGCATAGGGCCAATAGACGTAATCGAATACGTCGTAATAGGCGTAGGGCCAGAACACCGGTCCGATCCAGCCGATGACGAAGCCCCTGCGCCACCACGGCCAGTGCGAACGGGCGAACCAGTGCGAGCCGAAGAAGCGGCCGTGGAAGCGGGCCGAAGCGAAGTGCGTCCGGAACGCCGGATTCGCGATGCCGCGGTGGCCGAAGCCGCCATGCGGGCCGACGCCCGCATGCCCGTGCAGCCCTGCTGCTCCGACGGTGTGAGCGCCCGCTGCTGCGAATCGATTGCCGGTGCCGCCGAGCCGCGCGTTCGCGATGCGGGCGTGCCGGGACTGGAAGGCGCGCCCGGCGAACCGATTGCCGGCGAGCGAGCGGGTTCCGCCCCGCAACGCGCCCACGCGTGTTCCACCGAACGAGCGGGCACCAACCCTCAATCCGGATCCGCGCGAGGCAAGGCCCAGCCCGCTGCGTCCCCCGAGGCGCATGCCGCTGCGCCCGATGCCGCGCGCGGAAAAGCCGCTGCGCCCGGCCAGCCCCAATCCACGACCGAACCCGGCCCCGCCGATATGGCCGCCGCCGATGCGCCCGCCGAAGCCGCCGACGTGGCCGCCGCCGAAGCCGCGCCCGCCGCCGAAGCCGCCGCCGTGACCGCCAAAGCCACCGCCATGACCGCCGAAGCCTCCACCGCCACGGGCGTCCGCGGCGACGGTGATCAGCGGAATTGCGAGCAGCAAGGTCGCGGCGATGGCGATCCTGGCCTTTAATCCGGGTCGCGCAGGTGCGCGCAATTTCGAACGGTGAGGTTGCGACCGTGACATGGGCGCTGTCCCTGGCTGGTCCCGCCCGCCGATCGAGCTCACATCACGTGTCGATCGTGGTTTTCTCACGCGGGCGGCAATCCGTCCTCGCGGTCCCCCGGGAAAGCCGAGCGGCCGCGGACCGGGCGATCATAGCCGCAAAACGGGCAGCCGCCACCGGGCCGTCGGCGCAAATCGCGAGGACGCGTCATCGATTGCGGCGCCTCCCGCCCGGCAAGGCCGGGTCGCCGGCGTCAGCTCAAGACGCCGCCCGCAAGCCGCGCCGCTCCAGCCGGGGCAGCACCGCGTCGCAGAAATACGGCAATTCGTCGAGATAGTTGACGAAGGAGAGCGCGATCCCGCGCACGCCGGCCTTGCTGATGCCGGCGAGCTCCTCGGCCACGCGGTCGGGCGTCCCGACGAACGGGTAGCCGCCGATGGCGTGGGATGCGAAGTACTGCCGCTTCTTGGCGTACTCCTCGGGCGCAATGGTCTGCGGCGTGATGCTCTTGTTGGCGAGCATGCCGTCGATGGCGCCCCAGTCCGCGTTCTCGATGATGGCGTGACGGTAGTAGTCCTCCGCCTCCTGCTGGCTCGGACGGCAGATCACCTGCCCGACGGTGTAGACCTCGATCTCGCGCCCGAGCTCGCCCGCCGCCTGCTTGATCTCGGCCACCTTCCTGGCATTGCCTTCGAGCGAGGTGCGCGAGCCCGCCGTCGCCACGAAGAACGCGTCGCAATTGCGCAGCGCGAACGCCTGCCCGACGTCCGACGAGCCGGCATTCATGAGAATCGGCCGCGTGCCGCCGAAGGGCTTGGGATGGGCGCGCACGCCCTTGAGCTTGAGGAACCGGCCGCTGAAATCGAACTCGTCCTGCTCCGACCACGCGCGCTTGACGGCATCGAGCCATTCCTGGGCGAAGTCGTAGCGCGCGTCATGCTCGCGCTGGGAGACCCCGAACATCTCGAACTCACCCTCGTTCCAGCCGACCACGAGATTGACGCCGAAGCGCCCTTCTCCGACGTGGTCGGCGGTGACGAATTCCTTAGCCGCGATCAGCGGATGGAACAGGGGCGCGTGCACCGTCCCGAACACGGTCATGCGCTGCGTCACCGAGAGGAGGCCGACCGCCCATGTCACGGTCTCGAGCGTGCTGCCGTGAAAATCGGTTTCGCCGCCGTAGCCCTTCCAGCGCCCGATCGGCAGCATGAAGTCGATGCCGGCGTCGTCCGCCATGCGCGCGAGGCGGGCGCAGTCCGGCCAACTCGCCGACCAGCGCTCCGGCACTTTGGTGGCGGCGCGGCCGGAGGAGCAGTTGGCGCCGAAAATGCCGATCTTGAGCGCATTGGCGTTGTACATCGCGATACGCTCGCGCAGGGATGCCGTGCGGGCCAGCAAGACGTTTCTCCGTCGGGTTGCGATCGTGTCGAGCGGACGAGCGTAGCGCAATCCACCGGCCGTTCCATCGGCGCGTTAACGTGCTCAGCGCCAGAACGGCTTGATCCTGACCAAGGCCGCGTGGGTATCGCTGGCGCTTTCCAGAACCGCGTCGAGACGCGCGTCCTCGCGACCGGTCAGCAATCCGGCCGCGAAGGCGCGTTTTGGGCTTCCGCGCCGGCCGTGGTTACGTCCGCGCTCATTGGCGATGGCGGTGATCCTGTCTTCATGCACCGCGATGTCGTTGAGATCGCCGAGGCAATCCTGCACGTGCTCGAGCGCCGCAAGGAAGCTTTTCCGACGCTTCGACGCCTTTTTTCCAGGGAACAACGTTGGCGAAGAATTCCGACGCGTAACGCACCTTCTTGGCCTGGATGCGGAGCTTGTGCCGACGCCTCGCATCGAGCTGCGCGAGCTTCCTGCCGCGCTTGCGGATTTTCCGGAAGCGCCGCGTCAATTGCGCGGCGGCCGAGACCTCGACGGCGACATCACCGCGATCGCGAACGAGGTCATCTTGCGGCCTTGTCCATTGCCCCACTTCCAGCCATGCCGCGATCTCCAGCATCAAGACACGAAACCGCGGCGAGCGGATCGCGTCCTGGGCGCGCGCGCGCCGCCGCCCGCTGCTGGGCGAGATCGCGCGACAGGCTCGAGATACCTTCCATTTGCGAATGCCGGCGTCGCACCGGCGCGACCACGCGCGTCACCAGCACCTCGAGCTCCCGCGCCGGCCCGAGCTCGCCGGCGAGCCATTTCAACTGGTCCTTGAGCGCGGCCGTCTGCGGATCCTGCAGGATATCGGCGAACAGGGACATGGCCGCCCGCAGCCGCCGCAGTCCGACGCGCATCTGGTGTACGCCTTCGGGATCGCCCGCGAGCAGCGCCGGCTCATTGCCGGTGACCTGCTTGAGGCAGGCGAGGCCGATGGCCTTGAAGCTGTCGCGGGTGCTGATGCCGGGGGCGAGGTCGATCGGCGCGGCTTTCACGGGCGCCTCGCCTCGCCCTGCGAGCAGCTCGTATCCGCGCTCGGACTTGCTCTTGAGCCCGAGCTGGGCCGGAAGCGCATGGGCGAGCTCGCGCGCGAGGTTGAACAACTCCGTCTCGTCGCCGCGCTTGAGCTCGATCTCGATCTCGCACAGCGGCCTGGAGTCGCGGCCGGTGAGGATCTCGCCCTTGTCCAGCGTCAATACGATGTCGCTGTTGCCGCCGTTGAGCGGATAGGTCGTTCGCCGCACCCGTGTCTCGAAGACAGGCTTGAGCTGCCGGCGAAACTTGCCGCTGAGCAGCGGCTCGAGCGCAGTACCCCGGGCCAGACGGAGATCAGGCGCTCGACCCTCGATCTCGTTTTCCCATTCGTCGCGCACGAACGGGCCCGAGTTCCCGGTCGATTTGATCGTCTGAACGTAGCGGTCGCCGCTGCGGCGCACCCGCAACATCACGCCTTTCCTGTGCAGCTTGTGTTTGTCGGTGTCGAAGTAGACGGAAACCTCGGTTGCACTCTTGGCCTGCTTTTTCCGCCGGAACAGTGGAATCTTCTTCAGTCGCGGCAGGCTTGCCGGCGGAAGCTCGAATTTTATTTCGATTTCCTTGGGAACTGGCATGGCGGTTCGCCTAACTCGTGCATGCGGCAAGCATCGAAGATTAAATCATCAACCGCGAACGGGTCGCAAAGGTTCGAGAACTCTCCGTCGGGCATGCCGCCGATGCGGCTGCACGGTACCACGGATGGAGTAACCGCGGAATCCGCGCTACCCTTGCCGCGATGTCAGTCGTTGCCGCTCGATCGCCGGTTGCCAGGCCCGACGTTGCCGATCTCATGGCGCGCGCGCGCGCGATCGCCGCGCTGGCACGCGAGCAGGCGCCGCGAACCGAAGCCGATCGTCGCGTCGGCGAGGACATGATCGAGCGCATGCGGCAGGCCGGTCTGTTCCGCATCATGCAGCCGCAGGCCCATGGCGGATACGAGTACGGCTTCGAGGTCCTCTCCGAATTGGTCGCAGCCATCGCCGGCGGTTGCGGCTCGACCGGCTGGGTCTATAGCTTGCTCGCGTCGCACCAATGGCTCGTCGCCTGCTTTCCGCCCGCGGCGCAGGACGAGGTCTGGCAGGACCCCGCCGCGCTCGCCGCCGGAACCTATGCGCCGGTCGGGCGGGCGGTGGTGGCGGACGGCGGCTACCGGCTGTCCGGGACGGGGAGCTTCTGCAGCGGCTGCGACAATGCGCAGTGGCAGTTCCTCGGCGGCATGATCCCGCAGCCGGACGGCACGGCCAAGCCGGGATTCTTCCTCATTCCCACGGCCGATTGCACGATCGATGACAACTGGCACACCATGGGGCTCGCCGGCACCGGCAGCAAGACCATCGTGGTCCGCGACGCGTTCGTTCCCGCCCATCGCGCCGTTCCATTCGCCGAGCTTGCCGATGCCACGGCGCCCGGCATGCACGCCAGCCCCAATCCGCTTTATCGGCAATCCTTCCTGGCGGTGCTGCCGATCGCCATCGTGTCGCCGGTGCTCGGCATGGCGGAGGGCGCGGTCGACGACTTCCTCGCCATGGCGGGCGCGCGCATCACCCGCGGGGCGGTGGCCGGCGGCAACCGCCGCATGGCCGAGCTCACGACCGTGCAGCTGCGCGTCGCCGAGGCGAGCGCCCTGGTCGATGCGGCGCGGCTCATCATGGCGCGCGATCTCGCGCAGGCATTCGCCGCTGCCGCGCGCGGCGAGCCGATCGGCGTCGACGTGCGGCTGCGCAACCGCCGCGACCAGGCATTTTGCGTCCGGCTCCTGGTCCAGGCCATCGATGCACTGTTCCTCGCGGCCGGCGGACAGGGGCTGTTCCTGGAGCAGCCGTTGCAGCGCGCCTGGCGCGATGCGCACGCGGCTGCCTCTCATATCAGCCTCAATTGGGACTCCACCGGCAGCATGTACGGACAATTCATGCTCGGACTGGAGCCGAAGGGACAGTATTGAGGGCGCCACAGCAGTTTCCAGTGCTTTTATTCGCTCCGCTTCGTCACCCGCGGGTCCATCTTCTTCACGAGAGCTTGTTGCGAAGATGATGGATTGCCGGGTCAAGACCCGGCAATGACGATCCGGGCTGGGTCAAAGCAGGCGGAAAACGCTCCTAGCCTTATTGCGGAAGGATGATCTTTCCCGAAAGCCGGTACCCACTTTTCGGGATCGTGCTCTACGGCTCCCCGCGTTTCCCGCGGCGGCCGGGTCGAAGCTGCATCAGCGCCCGGCGCGGGAGCCGCGCGATGCGCTCGAGCGCCCGCTCCACCGCCGCGTCCGGGATGCGCGTGTGCCGCCAGCGGTAGAGCAGGCCGTGCATCAGCCAGATCACCAGAAAGCTGAACACTCCGGCGAACACCACGTCGCTGAAGAAATGCGCGCCTGCCGCCATGCGCAGCACCCCGACGGCGGCGCCGAAGGTCAGCGCCGCGGCGTAGGCAAACGCGCGCCATTGCGGCGGCACGACAGCAGCCGGGGCGAGCGTCCAGAACGCTCCCGACGGCTCGCCGGCGACGAAGGAACAGTTCTTCGGACAATCGCCGCGCGGGTCCCACCACGGGCGGAAGTGCTCGTCGCCGCCGAACTGCGTGACATCGATGGGGCGCGGGCGGCCCCAGTGCTCCTTGAGCACGAGATTGGCGACCACACCCGGCGCCAGCGCCAGCGTGGCCACCATCAGCACGACCGCGCGGCCAGGAATGATGAGCGGCCGGTCCGGCCGGATGAGCTTGAGCACGGGCGCAATGAAGGCGGGCAAGGAGATGAGCGTGACCACCCACATGGCGGCATCGCGCGCGCGCAGGAACGGCGGGTCATAGGCGCGCCAGAACCCGCCGCGTTCGGGATCGAAGAACAGCGCCGCAAGCTTGAGGTCGAGGTCGGGTCGGATGCCGAACACGAGGCCGACCACGGCGGCGATGGCGAGCGCAATCACGAGGCCGGTACGGTTCATGCGGTCGATCTCCGCGCGTGTCTAGCCGAGGCGGCAGGCGAGTTCAAATCGCGGCAGCGTGAGGTCACTGCGCAGGAGGCCCGGGGCAGGGTTTCGGAAACCGCTCACCGAGGCAATCACGGGCCGAGGATGGGTGGGACTATTGCGGGGGCGGCGGGGCCTGCTCGCGGCAGGCCTGTGTCTCTCCGCGCAGCGGCGACCACCAGTCGCCGCACTTGTCGCAGCCGGCCAGCAGGGCGCCGAGCACGAGCATCGCGGCGAGCCGGCCGGTGACGGCGGCGCGCCCCGACCTGTGCCCCGCGGCTCGCGTGCTCGCTGCAGTGACGGCTCGCTGTCGGCGGCCCATGCTCAGGTCCCCATGCCCAGGACATCCTATCGCAGATTTCCTAACGGATTTTCGGCGGATGTGAGGCCGGATCGGGCCGCTCAATCCGTCATGGCCATGGCGCGCAGCGCGAGCCGCTCGCGCGCGGTGAGCTTCTCGCTCGCGCTCTTGAGCTGGCCGCAGGCGGCGAGGATGTCGCGACCGCGCGGCGTGCGTACCGGCGAGGCGTAGCCGGCATCGAAGATGATCTCGGAAAATTGCTCGATGCGCTCCCAGTCCGAGCACTCGTAATGCGTGCCCGGCCAGGGATTGAACGGGATCAGGTTGATCTTCGCCGGGATGCCCCCGAGCAGTTTCACCAGCGCCTTGGCATCGGCAAGCGAATCGTTGACGCCCTTGAGCATCACGTATTCGAAGGTGATGCGGCGGGCATTGGAGAGGCCGGGATATCCGCGGCAGGCTTCGAGCAGCGCCGCGATCGGATATTTGCGATTGAGCGGCACCAGCGCGTCGCGCAAGTCGTCGCGCGCCGCATGCAACGACACCGCCAGCATGCAGCCGATCTCGGCGCCCGCGCGCGCGATGTTCGGCACCACGCCGGAGGTCGATAGCGTGATCCGGCGCTTGGAAATGGCGATGCCTTCGCCGTCCGCGACGATCAGCAGCGCGTCGCGCACCGCCTCGAAATTGTAGAGCGGCTCGCCCATGCCCATCATCACGACGTTGGACACGAGACGATCGCCGCCCTTCTCTCCCGCGCCGGCCGAGGAACGCGGCGTCGAGGTCGCAGCCTTGGCGCGTTGCCAGTCGCCGAGGCGGTCGCGCGCGACCATGACCTGGCCGACGATCTCGCCGGCGGTGAGGTTGCGCACCAGGCGCTGCGTGCCGGTATGGCAGAATGTGCAGGTCAGCGTGCAGCCGACCTGGCTGGAGACACAGAGCGTGCCGCGGTCGGCCTCCGGGATGTAGACGCATTCGACCTCGTGCGGCCGCTCGCCCGTCCGTTCGCCCGGCAGCCGCAGCAGCCATTTGCGCGTGCCGTCGACCGAAACCTGCTCGGCCACGACCTCCGGACGCGCCAGCGTGAAATGCCGGTCGAGCGCCGCGCGCAGATCCTTCGACACGCTGGTCATCGCGGAAAAGTCGGTGACGCCGCGCACGTAGAGCCAATGCCAGATCTGCTGCACGCGCATCTTGCGCTGCGCCGCCGGCACGCCGATGGTGGCGAGCGCCTGCGCCAGCTCGGGGCGCGACAGGCCTATGAGCGACGGCTTCTCCGGTGGCACGTAGCACTCGAGCGGCGCCTTCTCGAGCACGCCGGCAGGCGCCGCGGCGGCAACGGGAGAGGCACTGGCAAGCGGAACCATCATCGGACCATCGCGCTCGTTCATCGCGTCGTGTCATAGCATAGATGGGGTGCTCGGGCGCCACCTGGTAGCGACCGTCGCGGACGCCCGGACGCGCCCGGTTCGGGCCACGATTCGGTGGTTACTGGCCGCCAGGGAGAAACGGCCCATGACGAGCACGCGCATTTGGATTAGGCACCTCGCGTTTTGCAGCTTCGCCGGGGTGCTGCTCGTCGCTGCTGCGCTGCTTGCCGGCGCGGCGCGGGCGGAACCTGCCGAAGCCACCTCGCTCGACTCGATCAAAGCAACGCTGGACGAGGTCGAGGAGACAGCCGGCCGCGAGGACATCACGCAGGAAACGCTCGTCGACTTGCGGCAAAAGCTCAACACCGCGGCCGACGATTTGCGCGGCAAGGTCGACGACCTCGAGCCGCGCGTGGGCGAGGCGGAGGAGCGCCTGAAGCAACTCGGCCCCGCTCCGGCCAAGGATGCGCCGCCCGAGAGCAAGGAGATTGCCGACCAGCGCGAGCAGTTGACGGCGAGTTTCAACGAGCTCGATGGCGCGCTCAAGCAGGCCCGCGTGCTCTCGGTGCGGATCGGCCAGCTGGGCGAGCGCATCTCCCAGAAACGCCACGCGTTGTATGCCAGCGAGCTGTTCGCACGGACCGCGAGCGCGCTCGATCCGTTCTTCTGGTCCGACGCCATCCAGGCCTTGCCGATCGAGCTCAAGAGCGCACAGGCACTCGTGGAGGGGTGGTGGAACGACCGCGGCGCCAGCGCGCGCTCCGTTGTCGCCGCTCTCATCTCGCTCTGCATCGTCGCGGTCGCGGTCGGGCTGACGCAATGGTGGTTTCCCCGCCTGCAGCCCGGCGCCTACGGCACCCGTTCGGCGAAAGCCTGGATGGCCTTGTGGGTTTTCCTTTGGCTCGCCGCACGCACGCCGGCGGCGAGCTTCGCCATCCTGCTGGTGTGGGACACGTTGGGATTGCTGACGTTTCGCATCGAGCAGATCGCCGAGGGCCTGTTGGCCGGCATCGCCGCCGCCACCTTCGGCCACGGGGTCGCGCGCGGGCTGTTCGCGCCGGAACTGCCCGAGCGGCGCCTGGTGCCGGAGGACGACGAGACCGCACAGTGCTTTCACAATCACCTGGTCTGGTCGTCACGCACGCTCGGCGCGCTGGTGGTGCTGCAGGTCGTGCACAAGACCCTGTTCGCGCCGCTGGTCGTCACCATCGCCACCAACGCGCTGTTCGCCGCGGTGACGGCGGCGTTCCTCATTCACCTCGTGGTCCGGCTGGGGCAGATCAAGCGCGCCCGGGGCGAAGCCCTGATCGTCGCCGCATGGTCGCATCCCCTGGGTCTGCTGGTGACGGCGTTCCTCGTGCTGGCGCTGGCGGTGGGCTATGCCGGCCTGGCTGCGTTCGTGGCGCTGCGGGTGATCGTCGCGGCGGCGGTGTTCGGAGCGCTCTACCTGCTGCTCACCATCACGCAGACCTTGTTCGCGACCATCGGCGAGCAAACCGCCAAGGGTCAGCGCCTGGCCGCCAGTCTGGGCGTGAGCGCGCGCAGCCTGGGTCTGGGCGGAGCGCTGCTGTCGGCGCTGATCCGCGTGATGCTGATCCTGGCCTCCTTCCTTCTGATCATCGGACCGTGGGAAGTCTCCACCGCCGATCTGTTCGATACCGTCCGCAACATCCCCTTCGGCTTCAAGATCGGAGAGATCCACGTCTCGTTCCAGGCGGTGCTGACGGCGATCTTCGTGCTGGTGGTGTTCCTGGTCATCACCCGTCTCGTCCAACGCTGGCTGGAGACGGAGCTGCTGCCGCGGACCAGGATCGAGCCGAGCCTCCAGCTCTCCATCGTGACGATCTTCGGCTATGTCGGTGCGATCACGGCGATCACGCTGGCGCTGGCCGGGCTCGGCTTCGACCTGCAGAAGATCGCGCTGATCGCCGGCGCGCTGTCGGTCGGCATCGGGTTCGGATTGCAGTCGATCGTTTCAAATTTCGTGTCCGGCCTCATCCTGCTCACCGAACGCCCGATCAGGGTCGGCGATTCCATCACGGTCAAGGGCGAGGCAGGATGGGTGCGGCGCGTTCGCGTGCGCGCGACCGAGATCGAGACCTTCGACCGCGCGAGCGTGATGATTCCGAACTCGGAATTCATCACCGGCGTGGTCAAGAACTGGACGCGCACCAACACCCTGGGGCAGGTCGTGGTCGAGGTCGGGGTCGCCTACGAGAGCGATGCGCTCAAGGCGCGCGATATCCTGAACGAGATCGCGCGCTCGCATCCGCTGATCGTCCAGACTCCCCCGCCGTCGGCGTTTCTGGTGCGCTTCGGCGACAGCGCGCTGGAATTCCAGCTGAGTTGCATCATTACCGACGTCACGCAGGGGCTCTCGATCAAGAGCGACCTGCACTACGCGATCATCGAGAAGTTCCGCGCCGCCGGCATCGTGATTCCGTATCCGCAACGGGAAGTCCATTGGCGCATGGAGGAACAGGAGAAGAAACGCGCCGATTTGCCGGACAAGAATGGCCTGGCAGGCGCGTGACGCCTGACCGCTGCCCCACATCGGGTGTCATCCTCGCGAAAAGCGAGGATCCATATTCCAGAGATCGCATTGGGGGCACGACGGCGGCACGGTGGGGTCGAGGCAGGGCCCTCGGCTTACGCCAGCCGCTCGATCAACGCCATCGCCGCCGCCGGCGCGCGCACCTTCGCGCCGGAGATCATGTAGATGAAGACGTCCCGCGTGCGCTTGTCCGCCGGCGGGCCCGCGATGGTCGCCAGATCATCGGACGCGCCGCCGGCGGCCCACACGCGTGCGCGCTGCGCCCAGAGCTCGAGCGCGCGCGCGGGGTAGCCGGTTTTTTCCTTTTCCGTCGTGCGCTGCAGCCGGGCATAGACGAAATCGCCGGTGAGGTCGGCGATCAGCGGATGCTTGGCGGAATCGGCGAGCACGGCGGCGACCGAGAACTCCCGCAGCAGGGCGATGAACTCCGGCACGATGAAGCTCGCGTGCCGCACCTCGACCACGTGACGGAGGGCCTTGCCCGCGAGCCGCCGCGGCAGCAGCGCGAGAAAGGCGGCAAAGTCGTCGCGCTCGAATTTCTTGCCCGGATGGAATTGCCAGAGGATCGGCCCGAGCTTGCCCGCCAGTTCGAGGACGCCGCTCTCGAAGAACCGCCCGATCGAGTCGCCCGCTTCGGCGAGCACGCGGCGATGGGTGGCGTAGCGCGGCGCCTTGAGCGAGAACACGAAGTCGTCCGGGGTCTCGGCCGCCCATCTGCGGAAGCTCTCCGGCTTCTGCGTGCTGTAGAACGTGCCGTTGATCTCGATCGTGGTGAGCTTGCGGCTGGCATAGTCGAGCTCGCGCGCCTGCGGAAGCCCCTTGGGGTAGAACTCCCCGCGCCAGGGCGCGAACACCCAGCCGCCGATGCCGACACGGATCATGGCGCATGGCTCCGCTCACCGATTTCCGAGATCATATCAGTCCGACACGAGGGTCAACTCGGCAAGTCCACGGCTTTGCAATGAGCCGGCGGGTCCCCGTCGGCGGACCTATTTTGGAAACGTCGCCGCCATGTCCTTGGCGCCTTGCAATCTGACCTCTCGGTCCATCTTGGCGTCGGTCGCGGCGACGAGCTTGGCCACGACGTTGTGGCGAATGGCGACGGGATTGCGGTGATAGCCCCCCGGCTGGAAGAAATTCGCGGTGGGGACGCGTTCGCGCCATGCCGCCGGCATCCCGATCATGTCGATGCCGTTGCCGTCGCCGGTCAGGTTCATCATCTCGAGCTCGGCCGCGGTCAACGTGGCGGCATATCCCTGCTTGCGTGCGAACCGGATGGAGTTCGAGAAGCTTCTGCACCTGCAGCAGCGGGCCGACATCGAGATCGAGATTGAGCGCATGGATGGCGAGCCCTTTCGGCGCGCCCGCCAACCGGCCGTGCGCGCTCCAGGAATCCGGCACGCTGCGGCTGACCGCGACCATGCTGCGGAGGACCGCGACCTTGTGCTGCAGCGCCGCCCTCGCTTCGCCGCTCGCCGCCGTGGCTTTCGCTTGCAAGGTCCGCAGGAAATGATCGCCCTTCTCGGCCAGAAGCTCGACGCTGTTGGTGGACAGGAGCTGGTTGTAGCCGAGCGCGGTCGAAATCGCCCGCGCGTCCGGCCTGGGATATTCCAAGCCCGCCTGCACGTCGTATTTGCCGTTGCCGCCGGACTCGAACGCATAGACGCGAACCGCCTGCTCCGCGGTGAGCCCGGCCGCGGCCGCGATCCTGGCATAGGCGCGCTTGTACTCGATCTCGCTTTGCGGCAGTCGCGGCGCGAATTTGAATTCGCGCGCCGCCGCCTGCAGGAAATCGGCGACGACCGGCACGTATTTCCCGGACGGCGGCTCCTCCGCCGGTGCTGAGGGATCGACCGGGCGCGGCGGACCCGCATAAACCGGCGGCTGCGCCAGCACGTAGTCCTGGAGCAGGATGTCCTGGCCGCTGCGGCGTTTGGTCACGCGCAGGCGCCGCTTCTCGGCAACGGCATTCCAATAGGCCTCGGCCTCGGCCTCATAGCGCCCGCGCGCGGCGAGGTATTGCGCCAGGAGAAAATGATATTCGACCATGGCGGCCGGCGTCGCCTGCGCGACGATCACCGCGCCGCTCGCCCGCACGCCGGCGGGCTCGGCCGCCAGGCCCGCGGCCGGCGATAGCAACAGCGCGGCAAGCAGGCACCTGCGGCCGACGTCGGCACTGATCATCGTTGTCTTTCGGCGGTCATTGCGTCCGCCACACAGCGGCGGTCCGGCATCCCTCAACACGGCTGTCGCCGATAAAGACACGCCCGCGGTTATGGAATGACTAACGTCTGCTCGAGCCGCCGACGCGAGGCGTCTCGCGAGGCGAGCGCTATTTGCACTCCTGCTCGACCTTGTCGAGCGCCTGGGAGAGGCCCTTGAGCGAATATTGATCGGTCGATTGCGCGCCGCGGCCCGAGGTGCCCTTCACCGTCAGGTCGGCGCCCTTGCGCATGGCCTCGATCATGCGGGCCTCCTCGGCGACATTCTTGATCCAGGCGCCGTCGTTCTGGGTGTACATCGCGAACTTGGTGCTGCCGATCTCGGCAGTCGCGTCCGAGCTGGTCTTGAACGGATAGCCGATGATGATCGACACCTCGTTCTTCACGTTCTCGGCGGGCCGCGTCGAGACGAAGACATAGGCCGGGTCGCGGCTGCGGCCGGGAGGCTCGGTCTTGGTCGTCTTGGGCTTGCCGAGCGCAAAGCAGACCTTCTTGCCGCCGGGCGCGGCGGTATAGGCACCCCAATCGCCGTACTGGCCGAGCAGGGTCGGCTGGGCGTCGCCGGCGGGTGCCGCTGCGGTCGCTGCGGATTTCCCCGGCTGGGCGGCGGCGGGCGGCTTGGCGTGCTGCGGGGCGGCGGCTGGCTTCGCGGGCTGCTGCGCGAAGGCAGCCGGCGTCAGCGATGCGAGGATGATTACTGTCGCTGCCAATCGAATGGCGGTCATCGGCCCAACCTCCGTGACGCTGGCACCTTGAAAGAGCACGGCCCTCGACGCTATGGACTGCTTGCGGAATTCGGCAATGTGAAGGCGGATCGGCGGCCGGCGCCGAGGCTGCGCAACTGGAAGCTGTAATGCCGCGAGGCCCCCGCCGCGGTCGCCGTCCGGACGATCGCAGCGGCCAACCGTCGAGCCGTATCCCGTGAAAGCCGTCCTCTGCCAACGCTTCGGTACCCCCGACGAACTCGTGGTCGCGGACATCCCCGAGCCGGCCGCCGGGCCCGGCGAGGTCGTCGCCAGGGTCGAAGCGGTCGGATTGAATTTCTTCGACACGCTGATCATCGCCGGCAAATACCAGACCAAGCCGCCGTTTCCGTTTTCGCCGGGGGGCGAGTTCGCCGGCGTGGTCGAAAGCGTCGGCCCCGGCGTGGGCGAATTTGCGCCCGGCGACAGGGTCATGGGCTACACCAATTTCAACGCCGCCCGCGAGCGCACCGCGGTGCCGGCAAGCCAGATCGTCAAGATCCCGCCGGGAACTCGATTCCGACCGCGCCGCGGCGCTGACCATCATCTACGGTACATCCTATTACGCGCTCAAGCACCGCGCGCTGCTGCGTCCGCAGGAGACGCTGGCCGTGCTCGGCGCCTCGGGCGGGGTCGGCCTCGCGGCGGTCGAACTGGGCGTCCTGATGGGCGCGCGGGTGATCGCCTGCGCGTCCACCGACGACAAGCTCGCCTTCGCCCGCGCCCACGGCGCGCACGAGGTCGTAAACTACGAGCGTGACGACCTGCGCGACGCGCTCAGGCGGCTCGGCGGCGAGCACGGCATCGATGTCGTATTCGACCCGGTGGGCGGCCGCTACAGCGAGCCGGCGGTGCGGTCGCTCGCCTGGGAAGGCCGGCACCTCGTGGTCGGCTTTGCCGCCGGCGAGATTCCGAAGCTGCCGCTCAATCTGGTGCTGCTCAAGGGCTGCGCCGTGCTCGGCGTGTTCTGGGGACACTGGGTTCGCCACGACGTGCGGGAGTACAAGGCCGCCATCGGCGAACTTGCGCGCTGGGGCGCCGAGGGCAAGCTGTCGTGCCACATTCAGAAGGTCTACCCGCTGGCCGAAGCACCCGCGGCGCTCAAGGCGCTCGCCGAGCGCAAGGTGATGGGCAAGCTGCTGCTGCGGCCGTGAGGCCGCGCAGCCCGGATGGAGCGCAGCGAAAACCGGGGACGCTGTTTCCGCATTGTGCCACGGCGCTTCGAAGACGCGCGGGAGCGCGCTTACAGCTCCATGCGGCTACAGGTCTACGGCTCAGGGTCGGCCGCCGACATGCGCGCCAGCGCGGCGCGCGCGGCGTCGCGATGTTCCGGGCGTAGATGTCCGGCCACCGTGCGCACCGCCGTGAGCAGCACCGCCGCATCATCGGTGAAGCCCAGAAACGGCAACACGTCCGGCATGATGTCGAACGGCATCACGAAATAGGCGAGCGCGCCGACGAGCGCCGTCTTCACGTGCAACGGCGTGGCGCGGTCGAAGGCGCAGTAATAGGCCGCGAGCAGATCCTCGGCGAAGGGCAGCCGCGCCGCCATCCGCGCCGCCTTGCGCCAGAACTCGCGCCGCACGCGCTCCTCGTCGCGCGCCTCGCGCTCGTCGAACTGCGTCCAGAATGCGGTCCGCTCGAACGGCATCGACTGCTCCAAAGCCGCGTCACTTGTCGTCCCCGCAA
Organism: uncultured Alphaproteobacteria bacterium; assembly: GCA_963758945.1. GTDB lineage: Bacteria > Pseudomonadota > Alphaproteobacteria > Rhizobiales > Xanthobacteraceae > VAZQ01. The sequence goes on from CAVWXY010000016.1 coordinate 148,986, forward strand.
TGGGGTCCCCGCGACCCAAGCGCCGCGGGGTGCCCCTCGCGGGGACGACAGCGATCAACATCCGGATAAATGGTTGCGGCGGCGGGCCGCCGCAAGCGCCCGATCCGTGCTGCCGCCTGCGGCCGACGCGTAGGCCTCAACGCGAGGCTTCCGCCAGCCGGTTCATGGCCTCGGCCAGCGCGAGATCGCGCTCGGTCACGCCGCCGGCATCGTGGGTCGCCAGCGTCACCTCGACCCGGTCGTAGACGTTGAACCACTCGGGATGATGGTCGAGCTTTTCGGCGACGAGCGCGGCGCGGGTCATGAAGCCGAAGGCGGCGTTGAAATCCGCGAAGGTGAACGTCCTCATAATGGCGTCGCGGCCCTTCACCTCGCTCCAGCCGTCGAGCCGGGCGAGGGCGCTCTTGCGCGCACTGTCGGTCAATTTCGCAATCATGGTCGGCACCTCGTGAGCGGGCGAATTGTGCCATGAATCACGCCCCCGCGGCCACTCGCAAAGGCGGGCGGAACGCTTACCTATCAAGCAACGACGCGAACCGATCTGCCGGATGCGGTATGACATCGGCCGTGCCTTCGTGCGGAGGTCCTCATGTCCTGGTCGCTCAACATCGGCAGGATCGCCGGCACGGCGATTCTCGTGCACATCACTTTCGTTCTGTTCCTGGGCTGGATTTTCGTGGCGAGCTGGGTCGCGGGCGGGCCGGAATCGGCCTGGCAGGCGCTCGCCTTCATGGTGCTGCTGTTCGCCTGCGTGGTGGCGCACGAGTTCGGCCACATCTTCACCGCGCGCGCCTTCGGCGTGACGACGCCGGACGTGGTGCTGCTGCCGATCGGCGGGGTGGCCCGGCTCGAGCGCATCCCGGAGGAGCCGTGGCAGGAATTCCTGATCGCCATCGCCGGCCCGCTGGTGAACGTGGTGATCGCGCTCGTGCTGATGCTGATCGCCGGCGCCCACCTGAACGTCGTCAATCTCTATGCGGTCGAAAATCCAACGGCCTCGATGATCGATCGGCTCGCGGCGGTGAATCTGTTCCTCGCCGTCTTCAACATGATCCCCGCCTTTCCCATGGACGGCGGGCGCGTGTTGCGCGCGGTGCTCGCTGCGCGCATGGGCTACGTGCGCGCCACCGAGGTCGCCGCGTTCATCGGCCAGGGCGTCGCCTTCGCGCTCGGCTTCGTCGGGCTGTTCTACAACCCGCTGCTGATCTTCATCGCCATCTTCGTCTATCTCGCCGCTTCCTCCGAGGCGCATCTCGTCGCCATCCGCGCGATGTCGCGCGGCGTGCCGGTGAGCGCGGCGATGATGACGCAATTCGCCACGCTCACGCCCGACGCGAAGGTGGACGAGGCGGTGCAGACGCTGCTGCGCACGAGCCAGGCGGAATTCCCGGTGATCGACGCGGCCGGCAAGCCGGTCGGCCTGCTCGGCCGCGGCGACCTCATCCGCGCGCTCAAGGAGCTCGGCCCCGAGGCCCGCGTCGCCGACGCGATGACGACCACGGTGCCGACCATCGCGCAACGCCGCTGCCTCGAAGAGGCGTTCCGCATGTTGCAGGAAAAATCCGCGCCCGCCGTCGCGGTGGTCGACGCTGCCGGCCGCCTCGTCGGCCTGGTCACTTCGGAGACCGTGGGCGAGATGCTGATGCTGCACCAGGCCCTGCCCACCGGCGTGCGGCTCGGACCATGGACGCGGCCGACGGGCGCCTGAGGCGTTTTCCACTGTCACGAAGTTGTCGCATGGCCGTCCGCGTGCTGTGAGAATTCGCCGCCATGTTCGCCGCTTCCCGCAGATTGGAGGCTTTCCATGGCTGTTCGCATCTCAGTGTCGCGGCGGCGATTTCTGGCGACGGCGGCGGCATCGACCGCGATTTCCGCCGCCGGCGGCGTTGCCCGACCGTATCTCAGCCGGGCCGCCGACCGCCCGCGCATCACCCACGGCTTGCAGTCCGGCGACGTCACCTCGGATTCGGCGGTGATCTGGGCGCGCGCCGATCGCCCCGCCCGCATGCTGGCCGAGGTCGCCACCACCGACAGCTTCAAGACCATCGAGCGCGCCGTTTTCGTCGATGCGCTGCCGGAAACCGATTTCACCGCCAATGCCCTGATCGACGGCCTGCCGGCGGGGCAGGACATCTTCTACCGCATCCGCTTCCAGGATCTCGGCTTCGCCGACCATCGTCGGCGAGGCGGCAGTCGGCCGCTTTCGCACCGCGCCGAGCGATCGCCGCTCGATCTCGTTCGTGTGGTCGGGTGACACCGCCGGCCAGGGCTGGGGCATCGACGAAGCGCGCGGCGGCATGCGCACCTACGCCACCATGCTGCGCAACCGCCCGGATTTCTTCATTCACAACGGCGACACGATCTACGCCGACGGCCCGATCGCGGCCGAGCAGAAGATGCCGGACGGCCAGATCTGGAAGAGCCTCGTGAGCGAGGACAAGGCCAAGCCGGCGGAGACGCTCGCCGACTTCCGCGGCAACTACAAATACAATCTCACCGACAAGAACGTGCTCGCCTTCAATGCCGAGGTGCCGATCTTCGCGCAGTGGGACGATCACGAGGTGACCAACAACTGGTGGCCTGGCGAGCCGCTCACCCGCGCCGAGCATGCGCGCAAGAAATACGTCGAGAGCAATGCGCTGCTGCTGGCGGCGCGCGCGAGCCGCGCCTTCCACGAATACATGCCGCTGCGCGTGAGCCAGGCCGAGGCGGGGCGCGTCTACCGCAAGATTTCCTATGGGCCGCTGCTCGACGTGTTCATGCTCGACATGCGCAGCTATCGTGGGCCGAACGGCGAAGGGCTGCAGGACACCTACGGGCCGGAGGCCTACTTCCTCGGCCCCGCGCAAGTCGCCTGGCTCAAGCGCGAGCTCATCAACTCGCAAGCGACCTGGAAGGTAATCGCCGCCGACATGCCGCTCAGCCTCGTCGTCGTCTATGACACCGACCGCAAATGGGGCGTCGAGGCGGTCGCGCAGGGCGATGGCCCGCCGCGCGGCCGCGAGCTCGAAATCGCCGACCTTCTCGCCTTCATCAAGCACGGGCGCATCCGCAACACGCTGTGGCTCACCGCCGACGTGCACTACACCGCGGCGCACTATTACGATCCCGACAAGGCGGCGTTCCAGGATTTCGAGCCGTTCTGGGAGTTCGTCTCGGGCCCGCTCCACGCCGGCAGCTTCCCGCGCAATGCGCTCGACAACACCTTCGGGCCGCAGGTGGTCTACGTGAAGGCGCCGGACACGCCGAACCGGCCGCCGAGCGAGGGCCTGCAATTCTTCGGCCACGTCGCGATCGACGGCGCGACGCAGGTGATGACCGTGACCCTCAAGGACGTCGATGACCGCGCCCTGTGGTCGAAGGCGCTCGAGCCGACGCTGGGGTGAGCACCTCGCGAAGTTCCGTAGCCTGGATGGAGCGCAGCGCAATCCGGGACGGGCTACGTTTGCTGGCTATGCCGGTTCGCGCACCGCCGCCAATTCCGCCGCGGGCGCGCGCTTGCGCAGCTTGGTCGAATAGTACGACGCGTTCTGCTCGCCGCGCAGCGCCTCGCGCGTGAACTCAATCAGATGATGGGCGATGAATCCCATGCCGAGCACGGCGTCGATCCGCCCGCGGCGCAGCGCATGGCGCGCGGCGCGCCAGAACGGCTTGCGGTAATCCGACAGGATGCCGATGTGCAGGGCCAGCCGCCACGCCAGCACCAATGCGCTGGAGAGGTTCCCCCAGCTGAGCTTGCCGCGCGCGGGCAGCGTCGCGCGATTCACATAGGTGGCGTCGACCTGGTGCTGGAAGCGCGCGAACAGCCGCTCCGGATCGTTGGCATAGGCGATGCAGCGCCGCCACATCGACACCACCTCGTCGTAGGGCCGCACGAAGCGCACGTTGCTCTCGAGCGCCGGATCGTCCGCGATCCGCCCGGCGCGCGCGAGCCGGTCCCACAGCGGCGTCTTCGGCAGCGCCTGCAGCAGGTTGATGGTCAGCATCGGGATGTGCGAGAGCTCGATGAAATCCTTGAGCCGGGACTCTGTGTCGTCGGAATCGGTGTCGAGCCCGAGGATGATGCCGGAGGTGACCTCGAGGCCGTAGTCGTTGAGCGTCTTGATCGACTCCATCATCGGCACGGCGACGTTCTGGTCCTTGCGCATCGCCTTGAGCGCGCCGGCCTCCGGCGTCTCGATGCCGACAAAGATGCCGATGAACGAGGTGTCGCGCATGAGCTTGAGGATTTCCGGCTGCTTGGCGATGTTCAGCGTCGCCTCGCAGGCGAAATTCAGGGGATAGCCGCGCTCCTTCTGCCAGGCCAAGAGGTGCGGCAGCATCTCCTTGGCGGCCTTGCGATTGCCGATGAAGTTGTCGTCGACGAAATAGACCACCGGGGGATGCCCCTTCTGGCTGCGCATGGCATCGAGCTCGGCGGTGATCTGACCCGGCGTCTTGAGCCGCGGCTGCCGGCCGTAGAGGTTGGGGATGTCGCAGAACTCGCACAGATAAGGGCAACCGCTCGAGAACTGCACGGTCAGCATCAGATAGTTCTTGAGCGGGACGAGGTCGTAGGCCGGGATCGGGAAATCCTGCAGCGCAAGCCGATCCTTGGTCTCGAAGCGCAGCTGCGCGGGCGGACGCGCGATGCTCTCGTCGAGGTGCGCGACGAGCCGGTCGGTGGCATCTCCCATCTCGCCGATGTGGAGGTAGTCGATGTCGGGATACATTTCGGGCGAAGCCGATGCCGAAGGTCCACCCAGGACCACCACCTTGCCGGCGGCATGGGCGCGCGCGGCGACGTCTTCGATCTGCAGCGCCTGGACGTGCATGCCGCTGACCAGCACGACGTCGGCCCATTCGAACTCGGCGGCGCTCGCCGTGCGGATGTTCTCGTCGACGAAACGGACAGGCCAGGCCTGCGGCAGGTAGGCCGCGATCACGAGGAGGCCCTGCGGCGGCATGAACGCGCGCACGCCCTTCATCAGCTTGTAGGCGTGGTTGAACGTGCCGAATGCCGGGGTGTAGCGTGGGAATACGCACAGGACCCGGCGCCTGTTCTTGGTTGGAACCGAGTAGCGCACGCGACCCTCCGATCTCCCTTGCCCCATGGTCGCCTTCCCCGCGCCGCCACGCAAGGGGCCCTCGGGGCTGCGCCGCCGGGCTGGACGCCGGACGATGATGCATTGCGTCCGTCGGCCTGCTCACTATATTCCGGGCGACAGCGGGCCCTCGGGGCCCGCCATTGGTTTTCTCGGCATCCATGAAGCTGCGCAACCTCGCCATCATCGCCCACGTCGACCATGGCAAGACCACCCTGGTCGACCGGCTGCTGCAGCAATCGGGCGCGTTTCGGGAGAATCAGCGGGTGGCGGAACGCGCGCTCGATTCCAACGACCTCGAGCGCGAGCGCGGCATCACCATCCTCGCCAAGGTGACCTCGCTGCTCTGGCACGACACCCGTATCAACATCGTCGACACTCCCGGCCATGCCGATTTCGGCGGCGAGGTCGAGCGCATCCTCAACATGGTCGACGGTGCGCTGGTGCTGGTCGACGCCGCCGAGGGCCCGTTGCCGCAGACCAAATTCGTCGTATCGAAGGCGCTCAAGGTCGGCCTGCGGCCGATCGTCGTGATCAACAAGGTCGATCGTGCGGATGCGCGGCCGTTGGTGGTGGTGAACGAGGTGTTCGATCTGTTCGCGGCGCTCGACGCCAACGAGCAGCAGCTCGATTTTCCGATCCTCTACGGCTCGGCCAAGGAAGGCTGGATGGCCGCCTCGCCCGAGGGGCCCAAGGACCAGGGCATGGCGCCGCTGTTCGACCAGGTGATCCGGCACGTGGCGCCGCCGGCGATCGAGGACGGCCCGTTCCGCATGCTCGGCACCATTCTGGAAGCCAATCCCTATCTCGGGCGCGTCGTTACCGGGCGCATCACGTCGGGCGCGGTGAAGCCCAACCAGAGCGTCAAGGTGCTCGATCGCAACGGTCGCCTGGTCGAGGAAGGGCGCCTGACCAAGGTGCTCGCGTTCCGCGGGCTCGAGCGCACCGGCGTCGAGGAGGCCGCGGCCGGCGACATCGTCGCGGTCGCCGGGCTCCCGGAAGCCACGGTGTCGCACACGATCTGCGCGCCCGACGTGATCTTTCCGCTTCCGGCGCAGCCGATCGATCCGCCGACCCTGGCCATGACCTTCCGCATCAACGACTCCCCGCTCGCCGGCACCGAGGGCGACAAGGTGCAAAGCCGGGTCATTCGCGAGCGGCTGTTGCGCGAGGCCGAGGGCAACGTCGCGCTCCGGGTCACGGAATCACGCGAGAAGGATTCCATGGAGGTCGCCGGCCGCGGCGAGCTGCAACTGGGCATCCTGATCGAAACCATGCGCCGCGAGGGCTTCGAATTGTCGGTGTCGCGGCCGAAGGTGCTGCTGGAGCGCGCCGCCGACGGCAATCTCATGGAGCCGATCGAGGAGGTGGTGATCGACGTCGACGAGGAGCACACCGGCGTCGTGGTTCAGAAGCTCGCCGAGCGCAAAGCCGAGATGACCGAGATGCGTCCCTCCGGCGGCGGTCGCGTGCGGCTCTCCTTCCACGCACCCACTCGCGGGCTGATCGGCTACCAGGGCGAGCTCCTCACCGATACCCGCGGCACCGCGGTCATGAACCGCCTGTTCCACGGCTATGGGCCCTATCGCGGCGAGATCGTGGGCCGGCGCAACGGCGTGCTGCTCTCCAACGATCAGGGCGAGGCGGTCGCCTACGCCTTGTGGAACCTGGAGGATCGCGGCCCGATGATGATCGAGCCGGGCTGGAAGGTCTATCGCGGCATGATCGTCGGCGAGCATACGCGCGGCAACGACCTCGAGGTCAACGTGCTCAAGGGCAAGAAGCTCACCAATATCCGCACCCATGCCAAGGACGAGGCGGTGCGGCTGATCCCGCCGATCCAGATGACGCTGGAGAAGGCGCTCGCCTACATCACCGACGACGAGCTGGTCGAGGTGACGCCGAAAGCAATCCGGCTGCGCAAGAAGCTGCTCGATCCCAACGAGCGCAAGAAGGAGGAGCGGCGCAAGGAGGCGGAGCGGGTCTGATCGCCGGGGTCGCCGGCATGATTCGCACAACGCCGTCGCCTGCGGGCGGCACGCGACGGGTGCGCCGCAACGAGCATCCGCGGATCGATTTTGCCGGGCATGCGTGTCGCCTCTGCAACATTCCGTGACTCCGCGGACCCCGCGGGGCGCCGCAGTGTGGCAAATCCACATCAATCGCCGACATCATTAACCCACCATTAAACATAGCTCTTGAAGCGCGACGAACTGCTTGCTTCAATTCATTCCATGAGCACCACCCTGATCGAGGTCCGTCGCGCAAAGCCGTCCGATGCATCGGCGATTGCGGCGACGCATGACGAGGCCTGGAGGAACGCCTATCAAGGCATCATCCCGGGGCCCGAACTGGACAAGCTCATCAACCGCCGCGGCCCGCAATGGTGGGACAGCGCCATCCGCAAGGGCAGCCGGATCGCGGTGCTTGCCTTCGGCGAGTGCGTTGCCGGATACGCCAATTACGGCCGCAACCGCGCGCGCAGCCTCTATTACGACGGTGAAGTCTACGAGCTCTATCTGCGGCCGGAATTCCAGGGGCTCGGCTTCGGCCGCAAGCTGTTCTCCGCGGTGCGGCGCGACCTGGTGCAGAGCGGGCTCAACAGCCTGGTGGTCTGGGCGCTGTCGGACAACGAGCCGGCCGTGGGCTTCTACCGCACGCTCGGCGGCAGGGCGGTGGCGCGCTCCTCCGAACGCTTCGGCGCCCGCGTCCTCGACAAGGTCGCCTTCGCCTGGAATAGCTGACCAGCCTGCGTCCCTTCGGACCGGCCGTTACTCCCTGTCGTTGCTCGGCCGTTGGTCGAGCGCCGGTGCCGCGACGCCGGCCAGCGCACAGGCCGCCCGCACGGTATTGGCCAGCAGGCATGCGATGGTCATAGGCCCGACGCCGCCCGGCACCGGCGTAATCGCACCCGCGATCTCTGAGACTTCGGCGAAGGCCACGTCGCCGACGATGCGCGACTTGCCGCTCTCGCCTGCGACCCGGTTGATGCCGACGTCGATCACGACGGCGCCCGGCTTGACCCAGTCGCGCCGCACCATCTCCGGCCGCCCGACCGCGGCGAAGAGCAGATCGGCACGGCCGCAGACCGCCGGCAGGTCGCGTGTCCTCGAGTGCGCCACCGTCACGGTCGCGTGCTCGGCCAGCAGGAGTTGCGCCAGCGGTTTGCCCACGATGTTGGAGCGGCCGATTACCACCGCTTCGAGCCCGGCGAGCGAGGGCTGCACGGTCTTGGCCAGGAGCACGCAACCGACCGGCGTGCAGGGCGCCAGCGCCGGCAGGCCCGCGCACAGGCGGCCGACATTCACAGGGTGGAAGCCGTCGACGTCCTTGGCCGGATCGATCGCACCGATGATCTTGTGCGGATCGATCTGCGCCGGCAGCGGAAGCTGCACCAGAATGCCGTGCACGACGGGATCGGCGTTGAGCCGCGCGATCAGCGCCAACAGCTCGGCTTCGCTCGTGGCCTGGGGCAGGCGGTGGTCGAACGACCGCATGCCGCTGCCGGCGGTCATTTTCACCTTGCTGCCGACATAGCTCTCGCTCGCGGGGTTGCTGCCGACGAGCACGACCGCGAGCCCCGGCGTGATGCCGCGGTCGCGCGCGAGGCGATGCACGGCATCCGTCACCCGGCCGCGCAGGCCGGCTGCGATCGCCTTGCCGTCGATAATGGTTGCGGTCATGGCATTGCGGCCCGCCACGCTGCGAGGCCGCCTCGATCATCGAGACGCCGAGGCGGATGACCTTGCATTACCCGACGGCGCAGATTTTCTCCAGCGTGGCGGCGAGCGTCGCGCCCGAGCCGGCGACGCGGACCCGCTTTATGCGCGCGGTCGCGCCGGCGACGAGGCGGACGTCGCGCCGGGCGACGCCGAGCGCCCTGGCGAGCAGCGCGATGAGCGCGGCATTGGCCTCGCCCTCGCTCGCCGCCGCGCGCACCCGCACCTTCAGCACCCGGCGTCCGTCGGCCAATTGCTCGATCCCGTCGATGGCATCGCGTCCGCCGCGCGGCGTGAGCCGCACGGTGAGCGTGAGCCCGCCCGCCTCGATCCGCCATGCGGCAGCGGCCGCGTTCACTCCGCCGAACGCCTAGGCGAACAGCCAGAACACGAGCTGGTCGAGGAACATCAGCGCGATGATGAGGATCACCGGCGAAATGTCGATGCCGCCGAGATTGGGCAGCATCGAGCGGATCGGCCGCAATCCCGGCTCGGTGATCCGGTAGAGCGTATCCCAGATGATGCGGACGGTGGAATTGTAGCTGTTGACGACGTTGAACGCGATCAGCCACGACATCACCGCCGCTGCGATGAGGACGTAGATGTAAAGCCAGATGAGCGTATGGATGAGCCAGAGAAACGGATTCATCGGAATTCATCCCGAACGGCCGGGCCGCTAAATGGTGGGAACCACCGTACGCTTGATAAGCGCGTTGGCGCACCGGCGTCAACGCAAAGCGGTCGCGGCGCCGGCGGCCGCGCCGGCTGATCCTTGACACCTCCGAGCCCCAGCCGTAAATGCCGGCACTCGCAAGCACCGCACGCGGTGGAATTTTGGCGGGGCCGTAGCTCAGTTGGGAGAGCGCCTCGTTCGCAATGAGGAGGTCAGGGGTTCGACCCCCCTCGGCTCCACCACGCCAAAACACGAACCTTTCCGCAGTTTTCGACGACGCTTCCGCCGGCGGCAGGAACCGGGCTTGCGCCGATGAACCCGCCCGCCGCCCTGCCGGACTCCGTCCTTCGCCACCGCTCGTTCGTGCTCTATTGGGGGGCGCGCGCCTGCGCCTCCATGGGCTATCAGATGCTGGGCGTGGCGGTGGCCTGGCAGATGTATGCGCTCACCCACAGCGCCTTCGATCTGGGGCTGGTCGGCCTGACCCAGTTCTTGCCGGCCGCCGCCTTCATGCTGGTGGCGGGCCAGGTTGCCGACCGCTACGACCGGCGCCGCTTGCTGCAGATCTGCCAGACGGTCGAGGGGCTCGCCGCCGCGGCCTTGGCCATCGCGTCCGGCGCGGGATGGGTGACCAAGGAATTCATCCTGGCGGCGGTGTTCGTATTCGGCGTCGGGCGGGCGTTCGAGGCGCCGACCCAGCAGACCTTGCTGCCGGGCGTGGTCCCCGCGGCCCTGTTCCCGCGCGCGGTCGCCGCCGCGGCGTCGACCACCCAGCTCGCGACCATCACCGGTCCCGCCATCGGGGGGGTTCTCTACGTCCTGGGTCCGACCGTCCCGTATGCCACGTGCTTCACGCTCTACCTCGCCTCCATCGTTCTGGTGGCCTTCCTGCGCTTCGAACGCGTGGCCACGAGCCGGTCTCCGATCAACGTTGCGGCATTCTTCGCCGGTCTCGCCTATATCCGCCGCAATCCCGTCGTGCTTGGCGTCATCTCGCTCGACCTGTTCGCGGTGCTGCTCGGCGGCACCACGGCGCTGCTTCCGATCTTCGCCGATGAAATCTTTCATATCGGCGCGGAAGGGCTCGGGCTGATGCGCGCGGCGCCCGCCGTCGGCGCGCTGGCGATCACGGCCGCGCTGACCACCACCCCGCTGACGCGTCGCGTCGGCCGCGTCATGTTCGCGGCCGTCGCCTGTTTCGGGCTGGCGACCATCGTGTTTGCGGTGTCGAAGTCGTTCGTGCTGTCGATGGCTGCCCTCGCCGTGCTGGGCGCAGCGGATGCGGTGAGCGTGGTGATCCGCATGACCCTGCTCCAGCTCGAGACGCCGGACGAGATGCGCGGCCGCGCCACCGCCGTGAGCTCGCTGTTCGTCGGGACCTCCAATCAGCTCGGCGACTTCCGCGCCGGCGTCATGGCGGCGTGGCTCGGCGCCATTCCGGCGGTCCTGGTCGGCGGCGTCGGCACCCTGCTGGTGGTGCTCGTCTGGATACGCGCCTTCCCGGCGCTGCGCCGGGTCGACAGCTTCTCCGTGAAACAGAGTTGAGCCGGCCCGACGCTCAAGGCGGCGGCGGCAAGCGGCTGCCGATGAGCGGTAGCAGAAAGATCAAGACGTTGACCAGAAATCCCGCGTTCCACATCAGGGTACGCAACGTCGGCAGGTTCCCGACATAAAGCAGGACATATGCGAGACGAATTGCGACGAAGCCAAGCGCAAGGCCGTCGATCCAGGCTTGCGGCCCGGCGCGAAACTCCGCGAGCAGAACGGCCGCAGCAAAGAACGGAAATGTCTCGATGCCATTGAGGTGGGCACCGAGAGCGCGCGTGCGAAGGCCGGGGCTGTAGAAAGCCGGATCGCGCGGATCGGCGTTGTCGAATTCCCGATGACCGACCGCCTTCACCGGCGCAATGGTCAGCAGGTAAAGAAGGACGGCGGCCAGCAGGCACCATTCCGCTATCGTCATCACTGCCCCCGGCTCGGCGGGCGCGGCGCACCGCGTCATGCGGGGTCAGCCGGTGGAGGCGCGGTCCTGCGACTGCTCCTCCGCCGGCTCCGACGTGCCCAGCCAATGGTTGAGGAAGGCCGCAAGCCAGGCGCGGCCGGCGGGATCGTAGACGGCGCGATCGGCGAAATGCGCAATCCGCGGCTTCGCGTTGGGCAATAGCGTGCGCTCGTGGCCGCGCGTGGTCCAGCGGCACATCATGGCGTGGGTCACGTCGGGATGGAATTGCAGCGCAAAGGCGCCGCCGCCGTAGCGGAAGGCCTGCACCGGGAACGAATCGCCCTCTGCCAGCAGGTCGGCCCCGAGCGGCAGGTCGAAGCCTTCGCGGTGCCACTGGTAGACCTGTTCAGGCCAGGGGTCGCAGACCGTGCGGCCGGTCGTTGTCGGTCGGATCGGGTAATAGCCGACCTCGGCGTGGCCGTCGGGATGCTTGTAGACCCGGCTGCCGAGATGGTGTGCCAGCATCTGTGCGCCGAGGCAGATGCCGAGGAAGGGCTTCTTCTCCCTGAGCGGCACCTCGAGCCAGTCGATCTCGCGGCGAACGAAATCGTCGGTGTCATTGGCGCTCATCGGGCCGCCGAAATAGATGGCGCCGGCGTGCGCCGCCATGGTCTCGGGCAGCGGATCGCCCAGGCGCGGGCGGCGCATGTCGAGCGGGTAACCGCGCTGGCGCAACGCATGACCGACGCGCCCAGGGGTCGACATCTCCTGGTGCATCACGATCAGAATCGGCGGCAACATGGTGCAATTATGTCGAGCAAAATGGGCAGAATTTCAATGCCCCCGGGGCGGGCACACCATGCCAGCGTCGATCCCGCGCGGCCGCCCTGGGGCCGGGGCGCAGCCGGGAGCGGCTCAGCGGCCCCTGCTGCGGTACCGGTCCATGGCGCGGAAGAGCACGCTGCGCGGCACGAACGGGGCGATCGCCGTCACCACCCTGTTAGCGAAGCCTGGAACCACTACCCGGCGGCCCTCCGCGAGCGCGCGATAGCCGTCCCGCGCCACGCGCTCGGCGGAGCGCGTGAGCAGCGGCGGAAACAACTCGCTCGTGATCCCGCCGCGTGTCTGAAACTCGGTGGGGACGGGTCCCGGGCAGAGTGCGGTCACCCGCACGCCGGCGCCCGCGAACTCATGATGCAGCGCCTCGCTGAAGGAGAGCACATAGGCCTTGGTGGCGTAATAGACCGCCATGCCCGGACCGGGCATGAAGCCCGCCACGGACGCCACGTTGAGAATGCCGCCGCGGCGGCGTTTGAGACCGTCGACGAAGGCGAGCGAGAGGTCGGTCAGCGCGCGCACATTGAGGTCGATCATGGCGAGCTGCTCGCCGCGGTCGAGCTTGTCAGCGCCTCCGAGGAGGCCGAAGCCGGCATTGTTGACCACCACCTCCGGTTCCAGTCCGGCCCGCGCCAATGCTTCGGCGATGTCGTGCGTCGCGGTGGGTCGTGCGAGGTCCGCCGGCAACACGGTCGGCCGCGGCGCGCCGCGCGCCGCGATAGTGTCCGCCAGCGCAGCGAGCTGTTGCTCGCGCCGGGCAATCAGGACGACCTCGTGACCGTGAGCGGCAAATTCGTGCGCCAGCGCCGCGCCGATCCCCGCCGATGCGCCGGTGATGAGCGTGACGGCGCGCATCTACGGCCTCACGTCGCGCCAGCTTCCCGACGCTTCGCCACGCGCCGGCCGAGCTCGATGCGGTCACGCGAGGAGACGCCGAGCAGGTCCGCCGCGCGCCAGATCAGGTTGCTTTCGAATGCGTCCACGTCGCCGTCGGCATAGGCGATCTCCCACATCATTTCGACCACGCGCCGGCGGCCATCCTCGTTCAGCGACTGGTTGATCACGCTGGTGAAATGATAGAGGTCGATAGCTTCCTGCTCGGCCGCGGTCGCCTCGGCCACCAATTCATCGGTCGCGCCGTCGTCGAGATCGAAGTGGCGCTTGATGACGGCGCGCAGCTTGTCGCGCTCGCTCGCGGACACGTCGCCGTCGATCGCAGCGGCATGGACGAGCAGCGCCGCGGCCGCGAGGCGATAATCGTCGTGCGCGAACTGGGCCTGGTGCTTTTCGCCCTCGGCGACGTCGGATAGAAATCGGCGAAAGCTTTCGAACATGAGCGCGGCGCCGTGAACCATCGGGACGCCGTCACGTTGCACGCCGTTGCGGCAAAGTCCAGCGCCGCTGCGCGCGGTCGATCAGCTCACATGACGACGTCATGGTGCTGCGACAATTGGAGCCGGGGTCGCGCTACTGCGTGGTGTTGCCTTTGCGCAAATTCGCCTCGAGCAGATCGAGATTTTTCTTGATATAGGCGTTGCCGGGATCCTTGGTCTGCGCTTCCAGCAGCGCCTCGCGGGCACGGCGGGGATCGCCGCGCAGCATGTAGGAGTGGCCGCGGTTGTTGAGGATCTCCGAGGTCGGCCCCGCGATCTTCTCGGCCTGCTCGTAGGCGCGATCGGCAAGCTCGAACCGGCGCAGGCGATCATAAGAGGCCGCGAGCCCGAGCCAGGATTCGAGATCGCGCGGATTGAGCTCGACGGCGCGGCGAAAGTGACGTGTGGCGCGCGTGAAGTTGCCCGCGCGGAATTGCGTCTTGCCCAGGCCGAGTTCGTCCTCGGCACCGGTGCCGGCCGATCCCTTGGCCATGGTTGCGAGCTGCGCGTCGGCCCCGGGTTGCCGCACGCTGCCGGTCGAAGCCGGCTCCTGCCCGGATGCGGCGCCGAGCGCGGAGGCGGCGGGATCCGCGGCCGATTGGAACAGGCCGCCGAGTTGCGTCGAGCTCCCGCAGCCGTTGAGCCACAAGAGACACGCGACGGTCGCAAGCACTCGAGCGGCTTTCGCTCCCATGGCACGTTTCCCCGACGGCCAAGTGCCGGTGCGGCCTCCCCCGGGCAAAGCACGCGGCGGCGCCGGCACGAGCCTCGACGGCCGGCAGGGCGAAGCTTGGGGGCGATTGGTTAAGAATCCCTCTCCGCATCCGGCTGGGAGGATCGCAGCACGCGGCGAGTGGGCAGCCTTGGCATCGGCCCACGGTGGGCGGCAAGCCCGCCGCATTCGGAGCCATCGCGCGAGCCGCGCAATCAACACGGCGCTCCTGCGGTTGATCGCATTGCGCGCATGCGGCAACATGCGCGTTCGTCCGTGCGGAATAGTTAATGAACGGTTAGCCTTCGCGTTGATCGCGACGCGAGAGGAACCGGCAGGGAGAGACCGATGTCGAAACCAAGGATCAGCTACGTCAATCCGGCGACCGTCACGGATGCGGCCATGCTTGCCGAGTTCGACCGCTGTGCCCGCGAAGGCACGCCGCGCCCGGAGAGCCAGGCGATCCGCGCCCACGTGCCGGCCGTGTTCTGGTCGTTCGCCAATTCGTGGCGCGACGTATTCAAGAACGGCGTTGCCGACCACGCCGTCAAGGAGCTGTGCCGCATCTACGTCTCGCGTTCGGTGCTGTGCGAATTCTGCGGCAATCAGCGCTCGATCAAGGCGGCCAAGCAGGGCGTTGTCGAGGACGACTATCGCGACCTGATCGATTTCGAGAGCTCGGCCCGTTACGACGAGCGGCAGAAGGCGGCGCTGGCCTATGCCGAGGCGATTACCTGGGATTTGCCGGTCGACGACAAGTTCTGGGCGCGGCTGCACGCGCATTTCAGCGAGCCGGAGCTGGTCGAGATCGGCTATTTCGTCGCCCTGACCATGGGGCAGCAGCGCTGGCTGCGCACGCTCAATATCGAGCACCACCAGGTGCTCGCCGGCACCGACGCGTCGATGGCGCCGGGCTTCGAGACCGAGGATGCGCTTGCGCGCTCGAAAGCGGCCGCCGACTACTGGGCGAAGAAGCCCGCGGCGCGCGCCAGCGAGGCGGCCGAGTAGCGTGCACGCGCGCAACGTGCCGCGCAAACTCGCCGCATTGTCGTCCCCGCGCAAGCGGGAATGACAGAAGGATAATTGCCCCGCCCTACACGCGCGCGAAGCCGCGCGGGAACGCGTGCAGCCGCTCGATTCCTGTTTGCGTGATCAAGACGAGCTCGCCGGTCTGCACGCCGGCCTTGCCGTCGCTGGTGACCACGTTGGGCTGAACCACGACGGTCATGCCGGCTTCGAACGGCTCCTGCGGGATGGGCCCGGCCGGGCGACTCCTGCTGCCGAGGATCGGCGGGAAATAGCCGCCGCCGTAGCCGTGCAGGAGATCGTCGATAATGGTGAAGCCGGCATCCTCGATCACGCCCGCGGCCTCGATCACCTGCGCCGGCGTCGCGCCGTGCCGGAGCACGCCGGCGACCGCGTCGAAGGCGGCGTCGGCCGCGGCGTGCAGCGCACGATAGAGCGGGGGCGGATCCTCGCCTACCGCAAAGCTGCGCAGCACCTGGCCGGAGTGATCCCAGAACGCCGCGCTGATCTCCGCGAACACGATGTCGCCCGTCGCCACTCTTCGCGTGGACGCAAACTGCGCCGGCGCGGCGAGGCGCGGATCGCGCATCGAGGTGGCGCCGATGAAATGGATGACGTTGGTGCCGCCCTCGCGCATGTACGCGCGCTCGATCAGGTCGCCGAGCACACGCTCGCCAAGCCCCGCCGCGAGTCCGTCGCGCAGCCCTGCCATGCCGCGGTCGCTGAGCCAGGCGCCGATGCGCAGCCAGTCGATCTCCTCCGGCGACTTGATGCGCCGCAGCCGGACATAGGCGCGATTGAGGTTGACAATCTTGCCGAAGCGCGCGGCGAGCGCGGCGTGCTGCTCGAAATTCATCGCGCCGATGACGCCGACGCGGTGCTCCCGCGCGCCGCGCTGCTCCAGCGCCGCGATCGCGGCGCGGATGGAGGATTCGCCGCCCCAGGCGACCTCGGCCTCCGGCGCGAGCTTGCGCGCGAGCGGGGCGTGGTTGATCCATTGCACGAACAGCGCGTCGCGCTCGCGCGGCGTGAGCACGCCGATCGCCTCCACGGTAACCGGCCATTGGGTGAGCCACTGCACCGCGGAGCCGGCACGGTTCGCCCCGTAAAACACGATATGGTCGCACCCGGCCTCGGCGAGCGCGGCTTCGACCGCGGCGCGCCGGCGCGCCATCTCGGGGCCGCTGTAGCGCGGATATTCCGCCTCGATGATCGCCCGCAGCCGCGGCGGCAGCGGCGGCAATGCCTGCGCGGCGACTGTCATCCGGCGGCGCGCGTCGCCGCGCCCGGCTTGGCGGCGAGCCGCTCGTGCACGAGCATGGTCGTGGCCATCATGTCGACCTTGCCGGAGCCGAGCAGGGGAAGCGTGTCGACCACCCAGACCTCGGACGGGATCATCAGATCGGAGGCGTGCCTGGCTCGGGCGAAGGCCATGAATTCGGCGCGGGTCGCGCCCTTGTGCTGGGTGAGGAGGATGAGCCGCTCGCCCTTGCGCAGATCGGGCGCCGCCGCGACGGCCGAGAGCGCATTCGGCCACAGCTCGGATGCCAGCGCCTCGACCGCGGCGAGCGAGATCATCTCACCGCCGACCTTGGCGAAGCGCTTGGCGCGCCCCTTGATGGCGATGAAGCCCTGCTCGTCGATGGTGACGATGTCGCCGGTGTCGTGCCAGCCTTCGGGCGGAGGCTCGAGCACACCCGGGTTTTCCATACGGAGATAGCCGAGCATGACGTTCGGCCCGCGCACATAGAGGCGGCCGCCTTCCTCGACTCCCTCGACTTTCTCCAGGCGCGCCTCCATGCCGGGCAAGACGCGCCCGACGGTGCCGAACTTGTTGAACATCGGCGTGTTCACGGCGAGCACCGGGGCGGTCTCGGTGACGCCGTAGCCTTCGAGAATACGCAGGCCGAACTTTTCCATATAGGTCCGCCGGGTCGTTTCCCTGATCGGCTCCGCGCCGGCCAGGATGTAGCGCAGCGAGCGGAAGTCGTAAGGGTGCGCAGCCCGCGCATAGCCCGCCAGGAACGTGTCGGTGCCGAACATGATGGTGGCGTTCACGCCGTAGATCAGCTCCGCCACGGTGCGGTAGTGCAGCGGCGAGGGGTAGAGGTAGATGCGCACCCCGAAGACGAGCGGCAGCACGACGCCGACCGTGAGCCCGAACGAGTGGAACACCGGCAGCACGTTGAACACCTTGTCCTCGCGGCCGAAATCGATGCGGGCGGCGGCCTGCGCGGCATTCGCCAGCATGTTGCGGTGGGACAGCACGACGCCCTTCGGCACCCCTTCCGAGCCCGACGTGAACAGGATGGCGGCCCAGTCGTCGGGCTTGCGCGCGAGCAGCGGCTTGTTGGCATTGAGGAGGCCGCGGATCTTGTCGCCGGCGGTGATCCCGGCGCGGATGTCCTCGAGATAGATGATCTTGACCTGCTTCTCGATCGCGGCGACGAGATTGGTGAGGCGGCCTTTCTCGATGAAAGTGCGCGAGGAGAGGATGGTGTCGATCTGGGCCGCCTTGCACGCGGAGAGGATATTTGCGGCGCCGGCGCTGAAATTGATCATGGCGGGCACGCGGCCCGCCGTCATCAGGCCGAGAACGGTCACGACGGCGCCGTTCGCGTTCGGCAGCATGACGCCAATCGCGCGCCCGGGCGCGGCCAGCGGCATCAGCTTGGTGCCGAGAATGGCGGCGCCCACGAGCAGGCGCTTGTAGGTGAGCTCGCCGGTCACGGGGTCCTCGATGGCGACCCGGTTGCGGCCGTGCGTGGCGGCGGCCTGGATCACTGCTTCCACGACCGTGCGGTCGGTCGAGGTGGTGCGGAAAACGAAATCCGACATGATGGCGTAGAGCGCGGCGCCGGCGGCCAGCCGCCGCTTGCGGCCCTTGAGGTCGGGGTCGACCGTGAGCTTCACCGGCTCGAGAATGGTGACCTTCACCTTGGGAAACCAGCGCCGGCGCACCTGTCCCTTGGACAGCCGGCTGAACGGCGTCTGCTCCAGGCCTTCGATGCGCACCGGCACGATCTCGGCGTTCGCCTTGTCGGCGATCAGGGCGGCGCCGTCATAAACCTTCATCAGACTGCCGGTGACGGTGATACGCCCCTCGGGAAAGATGATCAGGGCGTTGCCGGCCCTGACCGCCTCGATCAGGGAGCGCACCGCCATCGGCTTCAAGGGATCGAGCGGCAGGGCGTTGGTCAGCTTCACGAAAGGCCGTATCCACCATTTCTTGGCAATCGCGACGTCGATGGCGAAGACCGGCCGCCGGTTACGTAGCGACATCGCCAGCCCGGCGTCGAGGAAGCTCACGTGGTTGAGCGCGATGATGACGTTGGGGCCGGCATTGTTGAGATGCTCGATTCCCCGCACCTCGATCCGGAACAGGGCGCGGTAGATGATCGAGAGCATATCGCTGAGCGCGCTCGACGGCATGGTGCGGCCGATGGCGGCCGCGACCAGGAGGCTCGCGGCGCCGAGCAGCAGAAACAGCTGTGACGTCGTCATTCCGGCCGTCTGCAGCAACGCCACGATCACCGTGCTCCCCGCCATGAAGGCGGCATTGAGCACGTTGACGGCGGCCACCACGCGCGCGCGGCGGTCGGCGCCCGCCCAAGCCTGCACCGCTGCGAAGGTCGGCACGATGAACAGGCCGCCGGCGATGGCGAGCCCGGCGAGGTCGAGCGCGAAGCGCAGCCCCCGGCCGGAGCCGAAAATAGCGAGATAGCCGTCGAGACCGGGAATCGGCGTCGCGCCCAGGGTTGACCAGCCGAGATCGATTGCGAACAGGCCCAGCAGCACGGCGCCGAGCAAGGTCGGCAGCAGGATGATGCGGCCGGCCGCGAGCCAGGCCGCAAGCCCGGAGCCAATCGCGATCGAAATCGAGAAGATGGCAAGGCAGGCGGTGACGACGTCCTCGCCGCCGCCGAGCACGTTCTTCACCAGCGGCGGCATCAGCGAGAGCGCGACGGCGCCCACGAGCCAGAACCAGCTCGTCACCAGCGCGCCCCACCACAGGCGCGGATCTTCGCGCAGGAAGTTCAGCAATCCGACGGTCGAAGCGAGCACGTTCTTCTGCACCACGAGGTCGGGCGCCGCCTGCCCCGTGCGCGGAATGAGCAGGCTCGCGCTCCAGCACATGAGCGAGAACACGATCATCAGGAGGGCGAAACGGGCGATGTCGCCGTCCTTGGCGGCGATCCCGCCGACGATGGTGCCGAGCAGGATGGCGATGAACGTCGCGCCTTCGACCAGCGCGTTGCCGGCGGGTAGCTCCGAGCGGGCGAGATGATCGGGCAGGATGCCGTACTTGATCGGCCCGAACAGCGAGGCGATCACCCCGAACAGGAACAGGGCGAGGAAGAGCAACGGCACCGAATGCAAGGCAAAGCCGGTGACCGCGATCAAGGCGATGCCGATCTCCGCAAACTTGAGCCGCCGCGCGACGACCGCTTTGTCGAAGCGATCGGCGAGCTCGCCACCGAGGGCGGAAAGGAAAAAGTAGGGCGCGATGAACACCGCGGCGGCGAGCGTGATCAGCGCATCCGCGTCGGAGCCACCGATTTGGAACAGGATGAGGAAAACCAGCGAGTTCTTGAGGAAGTTGTCGCTGAAGGCCGAGAAGAATTGGGTCCAGAACAGAGGCGCGAAGCGCCGCGTCATGAGCAAGGACGATGACATGACCTTTTCCGGTGTTCGATCAGCCGCCGCAGCCCAGGGCTCGCACCCATGGGATCAAGCGCACGCGCGACGGCCCCTCAGCCGCGATTACGGCACAAGTCACTACAGCCGTAACTGCCCATAGCCAAGCCGGGGGTGCAAGATACGGTGCAAGAGACGACAATTTGAAGGAAAGGACTGCTGCGTGCCGGCGCAGGCCGGAGCATATCCCGGAGGGGACGCGCGATGCGTCAGCATCGGCACGAGACCATGGGGCGGACGGCGGAGCCGTGGCGGCCTATAAGAAAACAGGGCTGCCCGGTGTTCAAGTCTCGCGATGTCAGTCCGCTCTCTGCGGAGGGCGCGGCCCCATTCACTCTATCAGCGCTCTGCGTCAGTACCGGTGCCAGGCTCGGACCGATGGCGGCCGACGCGAGTGTGAACGGCGACAGGGCGCTGGGTGCTCCATCTTGCTGGGCGCCGCCGCCGGCGCCGATCAAGTGCGGCACGAACGCGCGAGCGGCCGTGTCCCTTGCGGGAAGCTGTGGCGCCGTTCGGTAAGATGCTACCCGGCCGCGTGGCTGATTATACAACCCCCTGTAGCGTTCCATCATGGCGCTACCTACCGATAGGGACATGCGATTGTCGCATCGTCGTAGAGTTTTGACCTCGTTTGATCTATGCGCGACTATTCCGCCGCGGTCCGCAATGCCTTGCGTCCCCCTTCCTCGGACCGCCCTGCCAGGGCTCGAAGTTCGCGTGCAAGAGAATTCGCCAGACCTGAAACCAGCCGTGCGGGCGGCGCCGGCCGGCGCGGCGGTTGCGCGCGACGGCACGCGTCTTTGCTATTCGCTCGACGGGCGCGCCGGCGGCGGGGTGAACGGGATCGTGCTCGTCCACTCGCTGGCGATGGATCGGCTGTTCTGGCAGCCGGTGGCCGAGCGGCTCGCGAGTGGGATGGCGGTGCTCAGCTACGACTGCCGCGGTCATGGTGATTCCGACAAGCCGGCCGGGCCGTACACGGTCGAGCTGTTCGCGCGCGACCTCGCCGATCTGCTCGATCACATCGGTTGGCGGTCCGCCGTCGTCGCCGGCGCTTCCATGGGCGGCTGCATCGCGCTTGCTTTCGCCAAACTCTATCCCGCGCGCACGGCCGCGCTCGGTCTCATCGACACGACGGCCTGGTACGGCGTCGAAGCGCCGAAACAATGGGCCGAGCGCGCCGAGCGCGCGGCGGCCGCCGGAATGTCGGCGCTGGTCGGGTTTCAGACCACGCGCTGGTTCGGCGACGAGTTTCGCGCGCGGCGGCCGGATATCGTCGAGCGCTGCGTCGAGGTGTTCCTGCGCAACGATGTTGGCGCCTATGTCGAAACCTGCAAGATGCTGGGCGCCGCCGATCTGCGCGCGGCGCTGCCGGCCATGACCATGCCTGCGGCGATCGTCGTCGGCGAGGAGGATTATGCCACGCCGATCGCCATGGCCGAGACCCTGCACCGGGCGATCGCCGGCTCCACCCTGATGGTTCTTGCGGGTGCGCGTCATCTTACTCCGCTCGAAGCGCCCGATGCGGTTGCGAAAGAGTTGCGCGCACTCATGCAACGGGTAAACACGCAACCAGAGACGCGCGAATAGAATCATGCAGTTCAGCGGCGAGTTACTGGTACCGGCCTCGCGCGATGCGGTATACGCGAAAGTACGCGACGCGCGCTTCTTCGCGGCCTGCGTCGAGGGTGTGCAGGATTTGCGCGAAATCGATCCGGACCACTACACCGCGGTGCTCGATACCAGGGTCGCGTATCTCAAGTTCAAGTTCAACGTCGCGGTCGAGGTGGTGCGCGCCGATCCGCCGCGGGAAATCGAGGCCAAGATCGAGGGCACGCCGCTCGGCATCGTCGGGCAACTCACCGCGCGCTCGCTGACCCGGCTCGCGGAGGAGAACGGGGAAACCAGGGTAAGCTACGAGATCGATGCCGCGCTGACCGGCAAGCTCGGCAGCCTCGGCCAGCCGGTGCTGCGGGCCAAGGCCAAGGAGATGGAACGCATCTTCGCCGCCCGCATGCGCGCGGCGTTCGCGCCCGCAGAAGAAGGGGAAGGCCGATGAAAGGCGCAGCGATATGACTCCGTTCGAACTCGCCGAGCCGGCGTCCTTGCGCGAAGCCATCGCGCTCCTCGATCCCGAGGACCCGACGGTACGGCCGATCGCCGGCGGCACCGCCCTGATGCTGATGATGAAGGCCGGCGTGTTCCGCCCGACGCGGCTCGTGAGCCTGCGCAAGCTCGCCCCGCAATATGCGCGCATTGCCGCGGCAGCGGACGGCACGCTCACCATCGGCGCCATGACGCCGCTTGCGGTGGTCGAGCGCTCGGGCGAGGTCGCGCGCGCGGCGTCGGTGATTCCCCGCGCCATGCGCCGCCTCTCCAATATTCGCGTGCGCAACGTGGCCACGATCGGCGGCAATCTCGCGCACGGCGATCCGCACATGGACTTGCCGCCCATTCTCATCGCGCTCAAGGCCGAGGTCGCGGTCGCCGGAGCGAACGGCGAGCGCGCGATCGCGGTCGAGGATCTGTTTGCCGGCTATTTCGAGACCGTGCTGGCGAAGAACGAGCTGATCGCCGAGCTGCGCATCCCGCCGCAAGGAAAAGCGCGCGCGGCCTATCTCAAGGTCACCACCGGCTCGGCCGAGGATTGGCCGGCGCTGGGCGTCGCGGTCGCGCTCGTCGCCGACGGGGCCGCGGTCACGTCAGCGCGTGTCGTCGTCAGCGCGGCGACGGAGAAGGCCGTCCGCCTGAAGGCGGCGGAGAAAGCGCTCGTCGGCGGCAACATCCACGACGCGACGCTTACGCGCGCTGCCGATGCCGCGGCTGCGGAAGCCGAATGCATCACGGACGTGCGCGGCTCGGCGGCCTACAAACGCGAGCTCATTCGTGTCTATGTCGGCCGCGCCGTTCGGCAGGCGATGAGCACCGGAGCAACGCACTGATGACGACGATCCAAGAGGACAAGGTCGGTGCCCAGACTGGAGCACAAGTGGGGCGCTCGCTGCCGCGGCTCGAAGCGCGCGAGAAGGTCACCGGCCGCGCCGAATATACCCACACCATGCGATTGCCCGGCATGCTGCACGGAAAGATCTTCCGCAGCACGGTCGCTCACGGCCGCATCAAGTCGATCGACACCAGCGCGGCTGCAGCGGTGCCGGGGGTTCATCGCGTGGTCACCGCCGAGGACGTGCGCAAGGTCATTCCGGAGCCCTATTACGGCCCCGCCTTCCACGACCAGCCGATCCTCGCGATCGACAAGGTGCATTACGTGGGCGAGCCGGTGGCGGTGGTGCTTGCCGCCGATCCGCATGTCGCCGAGGAGGCGGCGCAGCTGATCGTGGCCGAATACGAGGAACTGCCGGCGATCTTCGACGAGGTCGAGGCGGCCGAGAACCGGGTTCTCGTGCACCAGGAGCTCAAGCCGGCCGGCACCTTCGCAGATCTCAAGCATCTCAAGGGTCGCAAGGGTACGAATATCGCGCTCGATTACCGGCTCCGCCGCGGCGACGTCGACAAGGCCTTCGCCGCCGCGGCGCATGTTTTCGAGCACACCTTTCGCACGCAGAAATGCCTGCATGTGGCGCTCGAACCCTACGCGTCGATCGGCGATTGGAGGGAGACCGGCCTCACGATCTACAGCGCCGCTCAGGGGCCATCCTTCGTGCGCACCGAGATCGCGCGCCTGCTCGGCTGGCCGGAGAACCGCGTCCGCATCAAGGTGCCCTATCTCGGCGGCGGCTTCGGCGGCAAGCTGTACATCAAGCTCGAAGCGCTGGTGACCGCGCTTTCCATGATCGTGCGGCGGCCGGTCAAGGTCGCGCTCACCATGGAGGAGCAGTTCTACACCATCACCAAGCATCCCAGCACGTTCCGCATCAAGACCGGTGTCGATGCGGGCGGCCGCATCACCGCGCGCAAGTGCGAGGTGTATTGGAACGGGGGTGCCTACGCCGATATCGGCCCGCGGGTGACGCAAAAGTCGGGCTTCACCGCGTCCGGGCCCTACGACATCGAGAATGTGTGGATCGACTCCTACGCGCTCTACACCAACCTGCCGCCGGCGGGGGCGTTGCGCGGCTTCGGCATCCCGCAGCTGGTATGGGCCTACGAGAGCCACACCGACATGATCGCGCGCGCGCTCAAGCTCGACCCGATCGAGTTCCGCCGCAAGAACATGCTGCGCGAGGGGCGTCCGCACGCCACCGGCCAGATCATCGAGAACGCCAAGCACGAGGCCGCGCTCGCGCGCGTGGCCGAGCGCCTGAATTGGGGAAAGCCGTTCGACCGCGGTACCGGTACGCTGCGCCGCGGCCGGGGAGTGGCGATGGCGATCAAGGCGGTGATTTCACCCACGACCTCGGTCGCCAACGTCAACATCGCCGCTGACGGCAGCACCACGCTCTATTGCGGAACCGTCGACATGGGCCAGGGGTCCGATACCGCTATGGCGCAGATGGTCGGCGAGGTTCTCAACATTCCGGCCGAAAGCGTCAGGGTCGTGCCGCGCGACACCGATGTGACGCCCTACGACATGGGCACGCTCGGCTCGCGCTCGCTCTTCCACATGGGCCATGCGGTGCGGCTCGCGGCCGAGGAGGCGCGCGACAAGGTCAAGGCGCTGGCGCGCGACGTCGGCGAGCCCGAGGGCAGCAACATTCCGCTGCCAGAGCTCTTCCTGAAGAAGTACGGCATGCAGGCCGGCAACATCATCGGTACCGGCATCTACAAGCCGAACTATGTACCGCCGGATCCTGCGACCGGGCTGACGCCCAACGCGACGCCGTTCTGGATGTGCGCCGCCGCCGGCGCCGAGGTCGAGGTCGACACCGAGACCGGGCACGTGAGGATCCTGCGCCTGATCAACGTGGTCGACTGCGGCAAGCCGGTGAATCCCAAGATCGTGGAGACGCAGATTTCCGGGGCGTCGCTGATGCAGCTCGGCTTCACCATGTTCGAGAAGATGCATATCGATGCCGGCCAGGTGACGAATGCCTCGCTCGCCGACTACAAGATCCCTGGCATCCTCGACATGCCCGCGGTGATGGAGAACGAAGCGGTCGCCGCGCATCAATCGAACGGTCCGTTCGGCGCCAAGGGCGTGGGCGAGACCGCGACCTTCTGCGTCTCCCCGGCCATCGCCAATGCGATCGAGGACGCCTGCGGGGTGCGCCTGACCGAGCTTCCGCTCAACGCCGAGACGGTGTTCCGCGCGTTGCGCGCCAAAACCGGCAAACCGCTTGCGGAGGTCTCATGACGCGCACCATCCGCTTCACCCTCAACGGCGACAAGGTCGCGGCCGAGATCAAGCCGCATCACAACCTCGTCGAGCTCCTGCAGCGCGAATTCAATCTGATGGGGGCGCGCGAGAGCTGCGGGCAGGGCATGTGCGGCTGCTGCACCGTGCTGGTGAACGGCACCGCGGTCTCCGGCTGCCTCTATCTCGCCGCCTTCGTCGACGGCGCCGAGGTGACCACGGTGGAGGCCCTCGCCGATCCGCGGACCAACGCGCTCAGCCCGGTGCAGGAGGCCTTCGTCGAGGCCGGCGCCTTCCAGTGCGGATACTGCACGCCGGGTTTCGTGCTGATGACGACCCAGTTGCTCGCCGCCCATCCCGACCCGGACGACGACCAGATCAAGCACTATCTCTCCGGCAATCTCTGCCGTTGCGCCGCCTATCCGCAGATCGTGACGGCGGTCAAGCTCGCCGCCCGCAAGCGCAAGGCGGCGGCGTGACAATGGCGGGTCACGCCTTCGACTGACACGCTCTCCTTCTCGGCTCAATCGCCGAGCGGCTCGATGACATCTCCGCGGTGGATCGTGCCGCCCTGCTCGATGCGGCAATTGAGCCCGGAGCGGTTGTAGAGCGGCTGATAGACCGGCAGCCCCAACAATTTTTCGAGATATTTGCAGGGATAGTTCAGCCGTCCGCCCCTGAGCACGGTTTCACCGATGCGAAATCGCCTCCCGACCAGATGGTCGAGCGGCACGCCGCGCACCGTCAGATTGCGCCGATGATCACCGGGCTCGACCCTGATCGGGCCGGCCTGGATGGGAGGGTCGTTGCGCGCCAGAGCCTCCAACACCTCGATTTCGAACAGCGTGACCTCCCGCGCATCGGGCTTTGGCGAATAGGTGCCGGTCCCGAGAAAGTAGCGGTCGCCCTCGATGCCGCGGCCCGCGATGAGCTTTGCGTGCTCCAGCTCCTGCATCTTGAGGGACGCCGCGGGCGTGATGTGAATGTGCAGGAGCCGTCCGCGCCACTCGGTCGCCCCGTCGCGGCCACCTGGAGCGAAGGTTCCTGGCGATAGCAGGGTCGTCACGGTCCACTCCGGTTGCGGCGCTTGATCGCCGTCACTACCACGCGCGTCACTGCTTCGTCCATGCGCGGCGGCCATCCCGGCGTGGAAGCCTCCGCGCTGCGGCGAGAGGAATGACCGGGCTTGGTATCCAAGCGCGCCGACGCAGCTATAATGCCGCGCATGGTCAGCACTGCCGTGCCCATTGAGCCCATGCACGTCGAGACCGACGTCCTGATCATCGGGTCGGGCGGCGCTGGCATGTATGCGGCGATCGAGGCAGCGCGCGCAGGCTGCGGCGTATTCCTTGCCGAGAGAAGCCTGATCGGGCGCGGCGGCGCCACGGTCATGGCGCAGATGACGGTCGCGGCCGCGCTCGGCGAGGAGACGCCGGATCACTGGAGCTTTCATTACAACGACACGCTCGAAGCCGGCCGCGGCCTGTGCGACGAGCGCCTGGCGCATCTGCTTTGCGAGGATGGCCCTGCGCGCATCCGCGAGATGGAGGATTGGGGCATCGGTTGGGCCCGCAAGGATGGCCGCATTGCGCAGGCCTTCGCCCCCGGCCACGACCGCCCGCGCTGCGTCTATGTCGACTTCCTCAATACCGGCCCGGCGGTGTCGAAGACGCTCCGCGGCGTGGTCACGCGGACCAAGGCCATCCGCAAAGCCGGCGACCTGCTCGTCGTCGATCTGATGCGGGTCGACGGGGAAGTGGTCGGCGCGGTCGCCTGGCACGTTGCGACCGGGGGGCCGGTCACCATCGCGGCCAAGGCGACCATCGTCGCGACCGGCGGGTTGACCCGGCTCTACCGCCGCAACAGCGCCTCCGCCAACATGGGCGGCGACGGCTATGCGCTGGCGCTGCGCGCCGGCGCGCCGCTCGTCGACATGGAATTCGTGCAATTCTTTCCGATCGGCCATCTCGCCCCGCGGCTCATCGGCATGGATCCGATCATGTGGGATCCGTTCCGCTACAAGCTCGGCGGCCGGCTGCTCAACAGCGCGGGCGAGGAGTTCACTGCGCGCTACGGCGTGAGCGAAGACGGACGCTATGTCGTCACCCGCGACGTCGCGACCTACGCCATCGTCAAGGAGGTGGAGGCCGGGCGCGGCTCGCCGCATGGCGGCGCCTACCTCAGCTTCCAGCACTGCTCCGAGGCCGAGCTGCGCGCGGCCTTCGGCCCGGTGATCGACCGGCTGGCGAGGAACGATATCGACCTCACGCGAATGCCGATCGAGGTCGCGCCGATGGCCCACTACCACATGGGCGGGGTCGTCGCCGACGAGCGCATGGCGAGCGAGGTGCCCGGGCTGTTCGTCGCGGGCGAGGCGGTGGGCGGCGCCAATGGCGCCAACCGGCTGTCCGGCAACGCCATCACAGAGGCGCTGGTCTTCGGCGCCCGCGCCGGAAAGAGCGCGGCCGAGCGCGTCAGGCGCATGCCGACGCAGCCATTCTGCCAGCCGGCCGCGCGGGCGGCGCTCGATCTTGTCGCCGCCGACGGCAAGGACGTCAACACCGCCGCCATGATCCAGCGCCTGCAGACGACCATGGCGGAGGAAGTCGGCCCGTTCCGGACCGCGGCCAAGCTCGAGCGCGCGCTCGCCACGATCGCAGATATGACTTACGCAATGGGCGAGCGTCCGGCAGGCGACAATGCGGCGTTCGACCTGCGCCGGCTCGAATGGTTCGATCTGCGCAACATGCTCCTGGTTGCGCGTGCGGCGGCGATGGCTGCGCTCGCGCGCCGCGAGAGCCGCGGCGCTCACCAGCGCGAGGACTTTCCCGGCATGCTGCCGCAATGGCGTTTCAACCAGGTGGTGCGGCTCAGCGCCGGCGACGTCACCCTCACCCCGGGATCCGCCGCCACCGAGGCGGCCGCGCAATGATCGATTGCCTCTCGCCTACGCTGGAGCCGCCATGGCCTCGATTGCGACGCTGAAAATATGGCGCGGTGAAACTGCCGATGCCGGACGCTGGGAGCGCTACGCGGTGCCGTTCGAGCCCGGCCAATCCGTGCTCGACGGCTTGCGCTGGATCCGGATCAACCGAGATCCGAGTCTCCGCCATCCGCTTTTCCTGCATCAACGCCAACGCCTGCAAGGAGTGCATGATTGAGCTCGACGGCAAGACGGTCTATGCCTGCACCGCGCGCCTCGCCGCCCGCGAGATGACGCTCGCGCCCCTGTCCAACAAGCGGCTCGTACGCGATCTCGTCACCGAGATCGCTCCGCCGGCGGAGCGGTTGGTGAAATGACGCATCGGCTATTTCCCCACATCGAACTGTCGTCCCCGCGCGGGGCACCCCGCGACGCATGCGTCGCGGGGACCCCGTGGCGGGGACCCATATCCCGGAAGCCGCGGAGTGTGGCACGATGGGTCCCCACGCATGTCGGCTATAGCCGGCATGCGCACGCAAGAGAGCCGATCTCGGGCAAGCCCGAGATCGGATGCGCAGGGACGGCAATCTTCGCGACGATTCAAGAGTGTGCATACGACCGAGGGTAAAACGATAGCTATGTTCCAAATCCGAAAAGAAGAGATGTCCGTCGCACGCAAACCGACCGCCTTCGGCGATCTGCGCGGCTGGATCGAGGCGCTCAGAGGGCAAGGCGAGCTCGACGAGATCGACGCCGAGGTCGACTGGAACATCGAGCTCGGGACCATCATGCGGCTGGCGCAGGGGCCCGGCACCGGCAAGGCGCTGCTGTTCAACAACATCAAGGATTACAACACCCCGAAGAGCCGCTGTCGCCGCATCTTCGGCTCCGCGCTCAACAACTACCGGCGCGTCGCCATGATGCTGGGGCTGCCGCCCGACACCCATCCGCGGGAGCTGGTCAAGATCAGCCGTACCATTCTTACCGGCAGCATTCCGCCGAAGATCGTCGCTACCGGGCCGGTGAAGCAGAACATCCTCAAAGGCGCCGACATCGATCTCTACGAATTTCCTTCGCCGCATTGGAACCGGCTCGACGGCGGCCGCTACCTCCTCACCTATGGCGGCTGCGTCACCAAGGACCCGGAGACCGGGATCATGAATGTCGGCATCTATCGCGGCATGGTCGCCGGCCATGATCGGATTCCGATCCTGATGTGGCGTGCCCAACATATCGGACATCATTTCACCGCCTGGCAGAGCGGCGGAAGCGCCGAAATGCCGATCGCGGTGGCGATCGGCTGGGAGCCCTCGCTCGGCTTCACCGGAGGATCTCCGGTGCCCAAGGGAATGTGCGAGTACGACGTCATGGGCGCCATTCGCGGCGCGCCGGTCGAGTTGGTGAAATGCGAGACCGTCGACCTCTACGTCCCGGCGACGGCTGAGATCGTGATCGAAGGCTATCTCGGCCTCGATCCCCAGACCTATGTGATGGAAGGCCCCTACGCCGAGTTCACCGGCTATCTAGCCGGCGACCGCTCGCCCAAGCCGACCATCCGCGTCACCGCGATCACCCACCGCGACGATCCGATCCTGCGCGGCACGATCGAGGGTTCGATGCCCGGCAGCTATTCGGAAAACGGCGTGTGCTCGTCGATCATGCGCGCGGCGACCGCCTGGAACGTGCTCGACCGCGCCGGCGTGCCGGGCATCACCGACGTCTGGTGCCCGCCGGTACAAACCGGCATCAATGCGCTGATCCGCATGAAACAGAGCTATCGCGGCCAGGCCAAGCAGGCCGCCAACGCGCTTTGGGGCTCGTCCGCCGCGCACGTGCGCTACAAGCATGTCACGGTGGTCGACGACGACATCGACATCCACGATTACGCCGCGGTCGACTGGGCCATTGCCCATCGCGTCAATGCCGGCGAGGACGACGTCGTCATCATGCCGGCGACTTTCGGTGCGGGGCTCGACCCTTCCACGCGCAAGCGCGACCGCAATCCCGCGCTGTTCGGCACCGGCAAATGGAACCGGCTGCTGATCGACGCCACCATGAACCTGGATTACGACCCCGATCCGGACTTCGACGGCGCCCGCTTCCCGCCGACGGTGTGGCCGCAACAGGACGACATCGACAAGGCCTATGCCCGCTGGCGCGAGCTCGGCCTCGGCAAGCCGAAGGGCGCGGGCGAGTAGCGCGGGCTTTCAGCCCAGAAGCGATTGGCGCACGTGTATTGGCGGGCCGCTTGCGCGGCCACCGCCGCGCGGCAAGGCGCGACGGCCGGCGACCCATCTTCCATCCCTGCGCCGTTCCGATAAAGTCGGTGCCATCCCGCCCCCAAGGAGACCATGCCGATGACCGAAGAAGCCGTCACGTTTCCCTCCGCCGGCCTTAAGCTCTCAGGCGTCGTGCATGTCCCGAGCGGGATGCGGCCGGGAGAACGCCGCGCCGCTTTCCTGGTGCTGCACGGCTTCGGCAGCAACAAGACCTCGTCCAATACCATGCAGCCGACCAAGGTGCTGAACGAGCTCGGCTATGTCGTGCTGCGCTTCGACATGCGCGGCTGCGGCGAGAGCGAGGGCGAGTTCGGTCGGGTGATCTGCCTCGAGCAGGTCGAGGACACCCGCAACGCGCTGACGTTCCTCGCCAAGCACCCCGCGGTCGATCCCGAGCGCATCGGCGTTGATCGGATCGAGCTTCGGCGGAGCGGTTGCCGTCTATACCGGCGGCGTCGACGAGCGGGTCGCCGCCGTCATCTCCAACGGCGGCTGGGGCGACGGCGAACGCAAATTTCGCGGCCAGCACAAGAGCCCGCAGGAGTGGGAACGCTTCACCAAGATGCTCGAGGAGGGTCGCGAGCACCGGGCCAGGACCGGCAAGTCGCTGATGGTGCCGCGCTACGACATCGTTCCGATCCCGCCGCATCTGCGCAACAACCTCGCCGCCAATTCGATCCATTCGTTCCCGGCTGAGACCGCGCAGAGCATGTTCGACTTCCGCGCCGACGAGGTCGTGGGGCGCATCGCACCGCGGCCGCTGCTGCTGCTGCACTCGGCCAACAATTCGGTCACGCCGACCGAGCAGTCGGTCGAGCTGTTCAAGCGCGCCGGCCAGCCGACGGAGCTGCACCTCATCAGCGACGCCGACCATTTCATGTTCGGCGAAGGCAATACCCGCATCTGGGACCTGTTGCGCGGCTGGCTCGGCGACTATTTCCCGGCGGCCGCGGCCAGGCAGAAAGTCGCCGCAGGCGCAGCCCATTGAAGCAACGCGGGTGAGCTCGTCCCGGTCGAGCGACGGTTCGGCCGGCATCCGCTCGCAGGGAAATCCGTAGACGTGCAAACCCGGGTGAATCTCGACGCGTCCAAAGCGAAGGTCGCGGCGCTCACCGCGCCGCGCAACGTCGTTCTGGTCGGCGCCAGCGATCGCGCCGGGAGCTGGGCCGCGCGGGTGTGGCACAATCTCAACCGCTATGAGTTTCCCGGGCCGATCTATCTGGTCAATCCGCGCCGAAACGAAATCTGGGGCAAGCCCTGCTACCCGGACTTCACGGCGTTGCCGCAAACGCCCGACCACATGGTGGTGCTGGTGCCGGCGACGTTCGTCATCGACACCCTCAAGCGCGGAGCGGCCGCCGGTGCGCGCAGCGCCACGGTGTTCTCCGCCGGCTTCGGCGAAGGCTTCGACCGCGAAGCCGCCGCACTCGGACGCGAGCTCGCAGCCGTGATCGCGCAAACCGGGCTCGCCGTGTCGGGTCCCAACTGCATGGGCAATGTCTGCGCGAGCAGCCGCCTCGTCACCTTGACCGAGGACCGTCCGCTGGCGGTGCGGGAAGGGCCGGTGGCGCTCGTCGGCCAGAGCGGCGGCATGATGATCTTCACCAATCAGTCGCTGCAGGAGCGCGGCATTTGGCCGGAATATCTCATCACCAGCGGCAACGAGGCAGGGCTTGCGATTGCCGACTACATCGCCTTCTTCGCCGACCGGCCCGAGCTCAAGGTCATCATCATCTACGTCGAAGCGATCTCGCGGCTCGAGACGTTCAAGGCGGCATGCCGCATGGCGCGGGCGGCGGGTAAATCGATCGTCGCCGTCAAGCTCGGACAGTCGGAAGCCGGGCGAAGCGCCGCCATGGCCCATACCGGCTCGCTCGCCGGAAGCGTCGAAGCCTTCGATGCGGTCGCGGGAGAGGTCGGGGTCGTCCGCGCCGACACGCTCGACGATGCCGTCGAGATCACGGAATTGCTCGTGCACACCGGTGCCCCGCCGGGCCGCCGACTCGGTGCGGTTACGCTCTCCGGTGCCTATCGGGGCCTCCTGCTCGATTCGGCGGAGCGCAACGGCCTCGAATTTCCTCCGCTGGCGCCTGCCACGACGACTCGGCTCAACGCCGTGCTCACGGTCGGATCGTTGGTGAGCAATCCGATCGACGGCGGCTTCGGGGTGCTCAGCAGCGCCGACAATTTCATGGCCAGCATCGACGCGCTGCAGGCAGACCCGAACGTGGACATGGTTCTGGTCCAGGAAGGACTGCCGCGCGCGCCCGGCTCGGAGCGCGCCGAGCATTATATTCGCCTGGCCGACGACTACGCCGCGACCAAGGCAAAGAAGCCGATCGCCTTCGTCACGCCGATCTCTCACGGCCAGACCGACTACAGCCGCGCGCTGCGGGCCGCGGCGCCGCACGTATCGTTCCTGCAGGAGGCCTACAAGGCGTTGCGCGCGATCGCGAGCGTCGCACGCCGGGACGAGCGCGAGCGCCTCGCCCGCGCCTGCACATCGCAGATACCGGCGGCGACACCGGAACGGCGCGCATGGACCGAGCGGCTGCGCTCGTGCGCGACGAAAGAGCCCGTCGCCCTGGACGAAGCCCAATCAAAGGAGATCTTGCGCGCATGGGGCATCGCCACGCCGGCGGAGGCGCTGGTGGCGTCGCCGGCGGAGGCGATCGCGCAGGCGGCGCGCATCGGCTATCCCGTCGTGCTCAAGGCGGTCTCGGCGGAGCTCACGCATAAATCCGAGCTGGGCGCAGTAGCGCTCGACCTCGCGTCGCCGGAGCAATTGGCGGCGGCCTATGACCGCATGGCGCACGAGCTGCGCGCGCATCGCCTCGCCGGCATGCTGGTGTGCCGGCAGATCCGGGGCGGCCTGGAGCTTGCGCTCGGCCTGCACCGCGATCCCGAAATGGGCCTGGTGCTGATGGCCGGCAGCGGCGGCGTGCTGCTCGAGCTGGTGAGGGACGTGGCGTTCTGCGCCCCACCAGTGACCCCGGACAAGGCGCGCGACATGCTCGCCCGCCTGCGCGCCGCCGAGTTGCTCGCCGGCTATCGCGGAGCGCAAGTCCGCGACGCCGAGGCCGTCGTCGATGCGCTGGTGGCGCTCGGTACCTTCGCCGTCGAGCTTGACGACGTCGTGGCCTCCGTCGACATCAACCCGTTCGTGGCGCTGCCGCAGGGCGGGATGGCGCTGGACGCTCTGATCGTGCTGCAGCTGCGCGCGTGATTTTCTGTCGACGCGCGTCGTTTGGGGGTCAACCAACCCGAGCTGCGACCTATGCACAAATTGATCCGTCGCGGGGATCGCTCGGCGGTAGAATGTGATTGAGCAGGATGCGCGCATGGACGCGCGGACAGGGAGAGCCACCATGCAACGCAACGGACGGGTGAATTCCGGCGACGTATCGATCTTCTACCGCGCCTTCGGCGCGCGCGGGGGCACGCCCATCCTGCTCATGCACGGCGCCAATTATTTCGATTCCTACGACTGGATCGGCGTCGCCGAAGCGCTCGCCGCCGACCGCGAAGTCGCGACTTTCGACAAGCGCGGATTCGGCGAGTCCGGTTGGAGCCCGAGCAAGGACTATTCGCCCGACGCCAACATGGGCGACATCCTCGCGGTCTTGGGCGAGCTGAAATGGGAGCGCCCGATCGTGGTGGGGCATTCTGCCTCGGGTCGCCTCGCCATCGCATTTGCCGCCAATTTTCCCGACAAGGTTGCGCGCCTCGTCGTCGTCGACAGCGCACTCGCGCGCGAGGAGGGTGGAGGGGACCGCCCGACGGCGGGCAATCCCCCCGTGGTATTCGAATCGGTCGAGGCGGCGATGGCGCATTTCGCCAAGCTGCCCAACCCGCCGCGTATCTCCCACGATCGCGAGCGCGCGCAAGCGGCCCTGCTCAAGGTCGAGAACGGCTACATGCTCAAGCGCGATCCGGACTTCCAGAACGCCAAGCCGCAGGGCGAAGGCGCCAACCTGCCCCGGCGGGCGAGCCGCGACGTGTGGCAGGAGCTCGCCGCCGTCAGATGTCCGACCATGATCGTGCGCGGGCTGCGCTCGGATCGCTATACGCCCGAGATCATCGCACGCATTTCTCGCGACCATCCCAGCATCGAATGGGCGGCCGTCGACGCCCAGCATGACATCGCCGATCAGGCACCGCGGGACCTGGTGGCGGCCATCCGCAAGTTCAGCGCGGGCGTGTGAGCGGCGCGCGCCATGCCCGTTGCCAGCACGCCGGCGAGGAAGATCGATGTCAAACCGGAATGGTGGGACAACATCTTCGCGCCCAGCTCCTGCCTGGTCCTGATCACGACGGTCGACCGGCACGGAAACGTGAATGCCGCGGCTTTCGGCACCTGCACCCGCGTCTGCCACGAGCCCATGTACATCGCCTTCACCTGCAGCGCGGACAAGGACACGACCGAGAACGCGCTTGCGACCGGCGAGTTCGTGGTCAACGTGGTGCCGTTCGAGCAGGCCGTGCTGGACCGGGTTCCGGTCTGCGGGCTGCCGTTCAAGCCCGGCGTGAACGAACTCGAGAAGGCCGGGCTCACCGCCGTGCCGTCGCGCGTGCTGTGCCCTCCGCGCATCGCCGAGTGCCGCGCCCATTTCGAATGCCGGGTGGAATGGACGCGCGCCTGGCTCGATCGGGTGATGTTCTGCGGCAAGGTCGTGGCGGTGAGCATCGACGACGGCTGCATGGACGCCGACGGCTTCATCGTCTGGGACAAGGTGAAGCCGGCGCATTACTGCGGCATGCGATATGGCGACCGCTTCGTTCCCGCCTACGACAAGCCCACGCGCGGGGTTTGGCGCTATGACGGCCGCGACGAGGAGTTTCGCCCGGGCGTAAACTGGCGCGACGCCTACCGCAGCGGCGATTGAGGCGCCGATCGGGTTGTTGGTCGACCCCGCGGCTTGTGTTAGGGACTTCCCGACGAAACCAAAATTGATTGCGTCGGCACTCACGTCCGAGCGATGCGAAGAGATGGTCGGCTCCGCGCAAGACAAACAGAAAGAGATTGCGTTCTTCGACGGTCATGCCGCCGCGGACGATTACGACGTGTTCACGCCGCAGGCGAGCGCCCGCCTCGTGGATGCCTTCGTGCAGCTGACGGGGCTCGAGCCCGGCGCGCGGGTGGCCGATCTCGGCTGCGGGTCGGGGACCTTCACCGCCCTGCTGGCGCGCGCGGGCTACGTCTGTGTCGGGCTCGACATCAGCCCAAAATTGGTCGCGGTCGGCCGGCGCAAGCATCCACACATCCAGTTCGTCGAAGGCGACATCGAGCGCCTGCCGTTTCCCGATGCGAGCTTCGACGGCGCGCTCCTGAGCGGCGTCGTGCACCATCTTCCCGATCCCTCCCGCTGCGCGGCCGAGGTCTTCCGCATGCTGCGGCCGCAGGGGCGGTTCCTCGCCTTCGATCCCAATCGGATGAACCCGTTCATGTGGCTCTACCGCGACCGCGCGTCGCCGTTCTACAGTCCGATCGGAGTGACCGAGAACGAGCGTCCGGTGCTCGCCGGTGAGGTCGTCGGCGTGTTCGCGCGTGCCGGCTTCGGGGTATCGTCGCACTATCTCGCCGGCCTCGCTTACCGCTACGTGGCCTCGCCGCGCGCACGTCTGGTGCTGCCGGTCTACAATTTCCTCGACGCCGGCGTGTTCGGCCTGCCGTTCCTGGAGCGGCTGCGCCCGTTCGTGCTTACCGTCGGCGCGAAATCGTGAGCAATGGCGCCCGAGCTCGATATCGTCATTCCGGTCTACAACGAGGGCCGCAACATCGTGGCGACGCTGGCCGCGCTCAAGCGGTCGGTGACGACGCCGGCGCGGGTGCTGATCTGCTACGACCATCCAGAGGACGACACCTTGCCGGCGATCCGCGGCAATCCGCAAGCCCATGCCGGTCTCGCCGTCGAGTTCGTGCGCAATGCCGGTCGCGGCGCCCACGCCGCCGTCATGACCGGTTTTGCCGCGAGCACGGCGCCGTTCGTGCTGATGTATCCTGCCGACGACCACACCAACGCGCCGATGCTCGATGCCATGGTCGCGCTCGCGCGGGCGGGATGCGACATCGTGTGCGCCAGCCGCTTCATGCCGGGTGGCGCGATGGTCGGTTGCCCGCCGCTCAAGGCGGCGTTGGTGCGCAGCGCCAATTTCACGCTGCGGCATGTGGCAAGGCTGCCCACCACGGATGCCAGCAACGGCTTCCGCATGTTCTCGCGCCGCGTGATCGATCGGATCGCCGTCGAGTCGGAGGAAGGGTTCTGCTACAGCATCGAGCTCCTGGTGAAGACGCATCGGCTCGGCTGGAGGATCGCGGAGGTGCCGGTGCGCTGGTACGAGCGCCGCCATGGCGCCAGCCGGTTCCGGGTGATCAAGTGGCTTCCGGCCTATTGGCGCTGGTATGTCTACGCCTTCGCCACGACCTTTCTGCGCCGACCGCCGGGCGCGGTCACGCTGAAGGGCGGGCGGACGTGACGAGCGGATGACGCCGATGAAATGGCCGCGAATACGCTCGCGCCGCACGACCGCGGTTTCACCCTGGATGAGCATCATCGCGCGCGAGGTAGAGTTTGCGCGCGGTGAAGCCCCGCAGCTCTATCACGCGGTCGCGCAGGCCGACTACATTTCCATCGTCGCGCTCACCCGCAGCGGAAAAATTCCGATCGTGCGGCAGTACCGGCCGGCGATCGAGGACTTCGCATGGGAGCTGCCGGCCGGCTTGGTCGATCCCGGCGAAAGTCCTATCGATGGCGCCCGGCGCGAGCTCGTGGAGGAGACCGGCCTGAGCGCGCGCGCGGTGCACGCGTTGGGCGACAACCGCGCTTGCACCGGACGCCTCGATAACCGGATCCACAATTTCTTCGTCGCCGCCGGCGAGCGCATCGCCAAATTCCAGCCGGAGCCGGGCATCAGCGTGAAGCTGGTATCGCCTGCCGAGATCGTGCGCCTGATCAGGCGCGGCGAATTCGTCTCGCAGCTGCATATCGGCGCGCTGTTGCTCGCGGAGTTGCACGGCTTCATCGCTTTGCCGCGGAAAGCGCGACGGACGAAAAAAAGATGACTGGTGCTACGGCGTCGACATCCGCACCATCCGGTCGAGGCCTTGCGCGAGCGCCGCGCTCGCCGGATGGACTGCAATCCGCTTGGTGAAATCCGGAAACCTCCGCCGGAACAGCTCGATGCCTTCGCCGTGCAGCCAAGCCGCCACGACGAGGAGCGTGAGAAGCCAAGTCAAATAGTAGTAGCGGCCGGCGGTGGCGTAAAACATGCCGACGCCTTGCTGCGCCAGCGTGGCGCCAGCAGTGAGCCGCAGCCATGGATCGGCCTCGCCCGACGCCGCCATCCGCACCAGCACGACGATCGCCGCCGCATTGAGCGGCGCCATGACGACCGATTCGGACGGGCCGGCAAGCCAGCCGGCGATCTGTCGCAGCGCGCGCGTGAGATGCTCGCCGGTGAAGTCGAAATGCCCGAGCTCCGCGAGCGCCGCCAGATAGCCCGAGGGGGTCATCAGCAGCAGGCGGGGGTGCGCGGCCGACGCCGTGAAGAGCACGAACTCGCCGCCGTAAACCCAGTTGTGAAGTGCCATGCTCAACACCGGCAAGAAGCCGATGCATAGTCCGGCCAAACGGCGGTATTGCCGCTGCCACAGCGTCGCGAGCCCGGCGCCTGCGAGCAGGATGCCCGTCGCCGGCGCGATGTTGGGTCGCACGAACAGCGCCAGCGCGAACAGGAGGCCGGCGCCTAACGCGCCGGCGAAGCGATCGCGAGGCCCGGCATCGGCGCGGCCGACCAGCAACGCGAAGGCGGCGAGAAAGCAGACATAGGCCGCCGGGTCGGCAAAGCCGCGCGCCGCCCATTTGACGTATTGCACAAGGCTCGAGCCGAACAGCACGCCGAGCGGAACGGCTGCAAACACGAGGATCAGCGCCAGCGCCCAGCGCAGCGGCAGGAAGCGCCGGAACATGGCGAAGACCAGGAACGGCAGGACGAGAACGAGCGAGAGATAGCCCAGATAGCTCTCGCCGAAGATCAGATGCTCGACCGCGCGCAGATAGCGCATGCCGGGGGTGAAGTAGAATACCTTCTCCCCGCCTTCGAGCGCGCCCGCGATGTCGCCGGCGAGCAGTTGCTGGAGCATGACGCGGGCATAGCCGTCATAGACCAGACCGTCGTCGCCGCTGTCGAACGGGCGCACCCCGCCGAGAAAGCTCGCGTCGTTGAAGAACACGACGATCAGCGTGACCGCGACGAGGGCGAAGGGCAGGACCAGGCGCCGCGAGCGAACGCGCACCAGCAGGCCGAGCACGGCCAGGGCCGCGGCTGCGGCGAGGCCGGGCTCCACCAGCTGACGGAGCCTGACTTTCGCAGTCGGAGCCAGCCGCATCGCCAGCTCATGCGCGATTGCGACGCCGAAGATGCGCCGCCCGATATCTTCGGGCGCGAGCGTGCGGCATTGCATCGACGGGTGCGAAATGGCCTCGAAATGTGCGTCCGCGCCTTCCCACAGCACCTCGCCCCGCCAGCACAAGGCGCTGCCGACGAAATCGGCGGGGAAGCGGTACATGACGAACCACGGCATTGTGAGCTTCCAGCGATGCAGCAGCGCGAACGAGCGCCGATCACGCGAGGCACGATCGAGATCGCTGACCTGAGAATTCCAGTTGTAGCCGTGCTCGTTGATGAACCCGAGGCGCAGCCACACGGGATCGGAAAAGTCGATCCCCGCGACCTGGCGCGAATACGCCGGCCGGTCGTAGATGCCGTCGGCGGAAAAGGCGAAGATCCGCCGGGGAAAGGCCTGGCCGCGCCAACAGCCGTCCTGCGCGGGGTCGCAGCGGCGCGCGCGCGGATATCTGGCGTCGAACTCGGCGGCCATGAAATGGAACACCTCCGCCGGCAGCCCGGCTTCGAGCGCACCTCCCGCCGCGTCCACGAGAAAGACGTTGTGACCCTCCTCGATGCGCGGTGCCGGAAAAGCGACTTGCCCCAAGACGCAGAGCACCACTGCCGCCAGCGCGGCGAGCCACCGTCTCGGCAGCGTGGACGCCTGCCCCACGGCGACGACCACGGTCGCGACGACGAGGAGCGCGTAGCGAAAGAGGTCGTTGATGGGGAACCCGAGCGCGACGGCGACCAGCGCCAGGACCGCGAGCTTCATCGCGCGCTGATACGGCGCGGCGTCATTGTCGGCGGACTGGGAGGCGGTCAATGCTGGAGCCCGGTTTGGCCGGACGGTACCGGCTCGGATGCTCCTTGTCGAAGGGAGCAGCCCGTGGCGGCGCTGCCAAGGTTGGTCCTAGGCTGTTGATAACGAACGTTATTCGCGGGCGAAGATGCCGGCGAGGGCTTGTATGTGGCCCGGCGGCCACATTGCCAGATGTTCCAGTCCGAATTGGCAAAACGTAACGAGACGGCACGCCGGGATTATTCCAGCATTTGTCGGGGACTTGCGTAGGGCCATTGCGTCGGGGCGGTGCCATGCGGGGGGCGGCAGGGGGCGGCCGAGATTTGTCTGGGCTGGCGGCCGGCAAACGCCGGCTGCTGGAAGCTGCCGCGCTCGGTGCGCTGATCCTGCCGAGTGCCGCCGTGAGCCTCGCTCCAGGCGCCGCATGGGGCCAAGCGGCCGCGACCTTGCCCGAGGTTACCGTCACCGCGCCCAAGCCTGCGCCCAAGCCGCGGCGAGCGGCACCGGCGAACTCGACGAGAAGCCGCGCGTACGCCGCCCACGGCTCCGGCGCCCGCCCCCACCCCCAGTGCCCTGCCTGCGTTTCAGGTCGTCGCGCCGACGCCCCTCACCGGCGTCGGCTTCGACCGCAGCAAGGTGCCGGCGATGGTGCAAACGCTCACCGCCGAGGATTTCTCGCGGGTCTATTCGCCCAACGTAGTCGAGACGCTCGTGCAGCGCATTCCCGGCGTCATCAGTAACGACGTCCAGGGCAACGAGTTCACTACGGACCTGCGCTATCGCGGTTTCACCGCCTCTCCGGTGCAGGGCACGCCGCAGGGGCTCGCCGTCTATATGCAAGGCGTGCGCGTCAACGAAGCCTTCGGCGACACCGTCAACTGGGACTTGATCCCGACCATCGCCATCGGCCGTGCCGACGTTTGGACCAACAATCCGGCGTTCGGCCTCAATGCGCTCGGAGGCGCCATCAGCTTCCAGATGAAGGACGGCTTTACCTATAACGGTACCGAATTCGATGCCTCGGGCGGCTCCTATGGCCGCGTCGGCGGCTGGCTGCAATACGGCGTGCGCAGCGGCGAATGGGCGCTCTACATCGCCGGGCAGGGGCTCAAGGACGACGGCTGGCGCTACCAGTCGCCGTCGCGGATCGCGCGCTTCTACGGCGATCTCGGCTGGAAAGGCACGGATGCGGAGGTCCACCTCGTGGCTTCCGCCGCCGACAATTATTTCGGCGTGGTCGGACCGACCCCGATCGAGCTGCTCAATCAGGACTACCGGGCGATCTACACTTGGCCGCAGACGAGCAAGAACCAGGCCGAGCTGCTCGCGCTCAACGGCCGCTACGCCGTGACCGACCATTGGACGGTGCAGAGCAATCTCTATTACCGCAGGTTCCACCAGGAGCACGTCGACGGCAACGCCGCCGAGGTCGAGCGCTGCAGCGGTAACGCCGCCAATCCACTGTTCAACACGCTGTGCCTGGAGGACGACGGCTTCCCGCGACAGCCCGCGGCCAACTTCCAGATCCTCAATCCGAACAACCAGCCGATCAATTGCCCTCCCGGGACCGGCAATACCTGCGCGCGCACGCCATGGGGCACGGTCGACCGCACCTTCACCAACGCGATGACCACCGGCGCCTCGCTGCAGGGCCTCAACGACGACAAGGTGTTCGGTCACGACAACTACTTCGCGATCGGCGCCAGCGTCGACCGCAGCAAAATCGGCTTCCAGGGCAACAGCGAGCTCGGCTACATCTTCCCCGACTTCTTCGTCGGCCCCAATTCCGCCGTGCCCGGGACCGGGCAGATCATCCACACGGCCGGCAATATCGGCTTCGCTCCCGTCAGCCTCGCGGCGTGGAATACCTATTACGGCGCCTACTTCAACGAGACCTTCGACATCACCAGCCGTCTGTCAGTGACTGCAGGCGGACGTTACAACATCGCCCAGATCGCAATGTCCGATCTCAATGGCAACAGCCCCGACCTGAGCGCGCAGTATACGTTCGAACGCTTCAATCCGGTGGCAGGCTTCACCTACAAGATTATCCCGGAGCTGATGACGTTTTACGCAGGGTATTCGGAAGCGAACCGCGCGCCCACGCCGCTCGAGCTCGGCTGCTCGAACCCGCAGAGGCCTTGCCTGCTCGAGGGCTTCCTGGTCTCCGATCCGCCGCTGAATCAGGTGGTCGCGCGCACGCGCGAGGCCGGGCTGCGCGGCAACATCAACACCGCCGGCGGCCGCGGCGACTGGAAGCTCGGCTTGTTCCGCACCGACAGCGAGAGCGACATCATCCAGGTCGCGAGCGTCCTGCAGGGCCGCGGCGTGTTCCAGAACGTCCCCGGCACCCGCCGGCAAGGGCTGGAGGCAGGCGCGCAGTACCAGACCGCGCAATATCTCGTCTACGCCAACTACGCCTTCGTCGATGCCACCTATCAGTTCAGCGGCTTCCTCGCGTCGCCCAACAACCCCTCGGCCAACGCCAATGGCGACGTCTTCGTCACGCCCGGCAAGCACATCCCCGGCATCCCGCAGCACCAGGTCAAAGGCGGCGTGGACTATTTCGTGACGCCGGCGTTGAAGCTCGGCACCGACGTGATCTGGGTCGGCAGCCAATGGTACATCGGAGATGATGCCAACCAGAACGTCAAGCTCGCGGACTACTGGGTCGCCAACCTGCACGGCTCGTACCAGCTCACCAAGGAGGTGCAGATCTATGGCCTCGTGAACAACCTGTTCAACCGGAAATTCGCGACTTTCGGCACCTATTTCGATCCGCAATCGATCGTCAACGCGATCGCCAACGCGCCGACCGATCACCGCACCATCACGCCGGCGCAGCCGCTGTCGGTCTATGTCGGCCTGCGCGCGAAGTTGTGATCACCGTTCCCCCGCCGTGACGTAGGCCCACAGGGCCTCGAGCTGATCCGGCTTGAAGAAATCGCCCCATGGCGGCATCTGGTTCTTGCCGCGCGTGACCGAATTGACGAAGCGGTCGTGCGCATCGGGCGGAAATTTGCGCAGGTTGAACGCCGCGCCGGGATCCAGCATGCGGGCGCCATGGCAGGGCGAGCAGTTGACCGCGTAGAGCTCCGCGCCGGCCTCGATCTGCTCCTTGGGGAAGCCCGGTGCCTGCTGAGCCAACGCGCCAGCAGACGGCGCCATCCATGCGACCGCGATCGATAACGCAGCGCATTTCATGACGGCTTGGCCGCATCCTGCGGCCCTCATCCGCGCCAACGGATGATCCAGCAACCATCGATTTTTCGCGCTAGCGCGCTTGGGCATTGCTGATACGCCGATATTGCCGCATGCCGGAGGGCATCACGGCCGGAGCAAGACGCGGCATGGCCGGGACAGGCCCGGCCATGCGACGTGCGAACAGCAGTATGGCTGGCGCCTTCACTCGGGCAGGATCGCAAAGGTCCAGACCGAGCCGCCTTGCGGGACCTTGTCCTTGAGCTGCTCGCGCGCGATGTTCCACCACAGCCCGCCGATGCCGGACAGCACCGTGACGTACTGCCGGCCGTCGTGGGAATAGGTGATCGGCATGGCGTTGATGCCGGAGCCGGTCTGGAACTGCCAGAGCTGCTGGCCGTTGTCGGCATCCAGCGCGATGAATTCGCCGGTTTCCTTGCCGGTGAACAGCAGGCCGCCGCCGGTCGCCAGCATCGCCGACCAGATCGGATGATCGGTCAGCGGCACGCGCCACTTCTGCTTGCCGGTGAGCGGATCGATGGCGTCGATGTGGCCATAGGGCTCGCCGGGCTTCTTCGGGATCGGAATGTTCTCGACATACATATAGCGCTGGCCGACCACATGCTGCTTCGTCTGCAGGTGCCGGTACATGCGCCCGATGTGCATCGTGTTGGCGTAGAGGAGACCGGTCTCCGGATTGAACGCGGCATGCGGCCAGTTCTTGCCACCGAGCGTCGACGGCCAATGCTCGATCTGCTGGAAGTTGCGCAGGTTCTTGGCGACCTCGGTCTCCACCGGCCGGCCGGTCTCGTTGTCGATGCGGCTCGCCCAGGTCATTTTCTCGTACGGATTGGCCGCCAGCAGCTTGCCGTTGGTGCGGTCGATCACGTAGAGGAAACCATTGCGGTTGAGCTGCATGATCACCTTGTGCTTCTCGCCGCCGATGGTGAGATCGGCGTTGATCAGTTCCCAACAGGCGTCGTAGTCATAGGCGTCATTGGGCGTGAACTGATAGTACCAGGCGATCTCGCCGGTCTTCGGCCGTAGCGCCAGCACCGAGGAGGTATAGAGATTGTCGCCTTCGCGGCTCTGCGACGCCCATGGCGCCGGGTTGCCGATGCCCCAATACATCAGATCGAGCTCCGGATCGTAGGAGCCGGTGATCCAGGACGAGCCGCCGCCGACCTCCCAGGCATTGTTGTCCTGCGGCCAGCTCTCGTTGCCCTTCTCGCCGCGCGCCGGGATGGTGTAGCGCCGCCATAAATGCTTGCCGGTCTCGCTGTCCCAGCCGTCGATGAAGCCGCGGATGCCGAACTCGGCGCCGGAAATACCCGTGATCACCACGCCGTCCGCTACCAGCGGGGCGACGGTGAGCGAGAAGCCGTCCTTCCATTCCGCCGCCTTCGACTTCCACAGCTCCTTGCCGTCCTTGGCGTCGTAGGCGACCACGTGGGCGTCGAGCGTGGTGCGGAAGAT
This sequence comes from uncultured Alphaproteobacteria bacterium, assembly GCA_963758945.1. Lineage (GTDB taxonomy): Bacteria > Pseudomonadota > Alphaproteobacteria > Rhizobiales > Xanthobacteraceae > VAZQ01. Next base: position 193,373 of record CAVWXY010000016.1, read on the forward strand.
CTTGCCGTTGTAGATCGCCGCCCCCTTGTTGGAGACGCCGCAGCAAACCACGCGCGGGGTTTCCGGCGGCCAGTCGAGCGTCTGCTTCCAGATCTGCTTGCCGGTGGCGACGTCGATCGCGACGGTCGCCTTGGCATTGGTGACGTACATCACCCCGTTGTAGACGATCGGCTGCGCCTGCTCGCCCCAGTTGTTGTCGAGGCTGAGGTTCCAAACCGGCACCAGGCGCTTGATCGTTTGCTTGTTGATCTGTTTGAGCGGGCTATAGCGCTGCTGGTGATAGCCCATGCCGTAAGTGAGTACGTTGTCGGTCGAGCCGCCGTTGCCGTCTTTCTTGAGGTCGTCGAGCGTCTGCGCCGAGGCGCCGGCGCCGAGCCACAACAAGACACACGCAGCCGATGCGAGAATCTTCATGAGCGTCGCTCCCTGATGAGCCCTAGGTAAGACTTCGATCGGTTGGCCCGACCTGTTGCAGCAGACAATAAAGCATCCGCGTCGGCCGTCGAGTAGTTCGGCACTGGTATGGGCCGCAACCGCAGTATGCAGCAGACGCAGATGAGGTGTATTAGCCGAGACTCGATCTGACAGACTGTGCCTGGTTGAGCGATCGGGTTTTGGTGTCCGATGCCGTTAGGCTGCGATCATCTTCTCCTTCGTCATCGGCATTGCATCAACGAATGTCTGCATCGGTGTTTTGCCGAAGCACCAGCGGCCTTGATGTGGTCTCGCCTCGTTGTATTTGCAAATCCATCCATCGAGATCGGCCTGCAGCTCATCGATTGAACGATACACCTTTTTGCGGAACGCGACACGGTAGAACTCGTTCAGCACGGTTTTGTGGAAGCGCTCGCAGATGCCGTTGGTCTGCGGGCTCTTGGTTTTGGTGCGCGAGTGATCGATGTCCTCGACCGCGAGATAGAGCTCGTACTCGTGCCGCTCCGGATTGCCGCAGTACTCGCTACCGCGGTCGGTCAATACCCGCAGCAGCTTGACGTCATGGCTATCGAAGAAGGGAATCACCCGGTCGTTCAGCAGATCAGCCGCTGTGATCGGCGTCTTGCGATCGTAGAGCTTGGCGCAAGCGACCTTGGCGTAGGTGTCGATGAAGGTCTGCTGGTAGACCCGCCCAACGCCCTTTAGATTGCCGACATAGAACGTATCCTGGGCGCCGCAGTAGCCCGGATGCTCGCTCTCGAACTCGCCATGGGCTTCCTTCTCGGTCTTGGCCTTTTCCAACGCGACGACCTGCGCCTCGGTCAGCACCAGGCCCTCCTGGGCGCTCTTGGCTTCCAGCGCTTTGAGCCGTTTCTTCATGGTCTCCAGGTCGTGACGCAGCCACACGCAGCGCACGCCGGCGGGAGAGACCGTAAGCCCACGTTTTCTCAATTCGTTGGCGATGCGGACTTGGCCGAAGGCCGGCTGCTCAATGGCGAGCGCAACGATGGCGTCTTCGACCTCCTGCGGCACCCGGTTCTTCAGCACAGGCTTCTTGCGGCTGATCTCCTGCAACGCCAGCTCGCCGCCGGTGTCGTGGAGTTCCTTGAACCGGTAGAAGCTATCCCGGCTGTAACCCATGATCTTGCAGGCTTGGCTGACGTTGCCGAGCTGCTTGGCAAGCTCGAGCAGTCCAACCTTGGCTCGGATGATCTTCTGTTCAGTCGTCATGATGGTGTCCTCCAATCGCCGAGGCGGGGCGCTTCGCCACCCCGACCGCTCCGCGCCCCGCCTCGGCTTGCAATTCGCTGCGGGGAAACCAGGACACCCATGTCAGATTAAGTTTTAGCTAACGCAGATGAGGCGGGGAAGCGAGGCGCTGCGGTGGGCAGCGTCAGAGGTGGGCCGGATCGATGCGCCGGGCGATCTCGGCGCGCATGCTCGCGAGCTCGTCGGCGGTATGCGCGGTGCGCGGCCGCGCCACCGCCACCGTCGCGAGGACGCGGGCCGGGCTCACCGACAGCAAGAGCAGCCGGTCGGCGAGCCCGATTGCCTCGTCGACGTCGTGGGTCACCAGCAGGGTGGTGACGGGACGGCGGTTGACGAGTTCCGCAAGCTCGTCGCGCAGCCGCGCCGCCAGCGCGGCGTCGAGCGACACGAACGGCTCGTCGAGCAGGAGCAGGTCGGGCTCGACGGCGAAGGCGCGCGCGAGCGCCACGCGCCGGGCGAGCCCGAGCGACAGCTCGCCGGGATAGTGGTCGCGATGGGCGGTGAGGCCGAGCGTCGCAAACAACGCGTCGAGCCCGGCATCGGTCGCCTGCGGCGCCGCCAGCCGCACGTTCTGCTCGACCGTACGCCACGGCAGCAGTCGCGGCTCCTGGAACACCATGCCGAGCGTGCCGTGCGCGGGCAGTACCACGCTGCCGTCGAAGGCGCGGTCGAGCCCGGCGATGATGCGCAGCAGCGTGGTCTTGCCGCAGCCCGACGGCCCCACCAGCGCGACCACCTCGCCGCCGGCGAGGCTGAATGCGAGCTCGCCCAGCACCTCGAGCTTTCCGCCGGACGCAGCGTGAAAGGATTTTTGCTTGATGCTGACGTCAAGCCGGTTTCGGACGCCAGCGTGCGACGTGTCGTTCAAGCGGCTGCACCAAAAACGTTTCGATTGCCAGCATGACGGCGATGAAGGCGAGAGCATAGGCCAGGATGCGGGTGACGTCGAACAGCTGGAACGCGACCCCGATCTCGAATCCGACGCCGTTGGGCCGCCCGAGCAGCTCGACGATCAGCACGATCTTCCATACCAGCGACAGGCCGGAGCGGGCAGCGGCGGCGAGATAAGGCGCGAGCTGCGGCAATACGACATGCCGCATGCGCGTCCATGGCCCCATGCGGAACACCTGCGCCATGTCGTCGAGCGCGCGGTCGAGCGAGCGCGCGCCTTCGCGCACGGTCACGGTGGCGATCGGCAGCTTGTTGAGCGCCACCGCCGCGATCGCCGCGGCTTCGGTGAGCCCGGCCCAGACATAGGCCAGCACGATGATCACCAGCGCCGGCAGGTTGAGCAGCACGATCAGCCAGGGATCGCCGAGCCGGTCGGCCACTCGCCAACGGCCCATGACCAGGCCGATCACCGAGCCGAGCGCCATGGCGATGACGAACGCCACCGCGACGCGCGCGAGCGTCGCGCCGAGGTTGAAGGCGAGCGCGCCGGACTGCGCTTCGTCGAAAATGGCAATTGCAACCGCCTGCGGGTCCGGCAGCAGGCGTGCGCCCGCGAGCCGCGAGCCGGCATACCAGGCCGCAATCAGCACAACGAGCGAGATCAGCCTCGCGCCCAAGTTTAATCCCCTGCGGCGCCCCGGTAGAAGGTTCCCTCCGCCAGCTCCCGCGCCGGACCCACCAGCTCGGTGCCGCCGACCTCGGCGAGCACGCGGTAGAGCGCACGCGCGTCCGCTTCTTCCTCGGCCAGCGGACGGCGCACCATGCCTTCGGCGTAGCGCTGGCGGTAGATCGCGAGCGCGCCCGCATCGCTGACGCCGATGCGCGGTGCGAGCCGCTGCCACTCCGCCTCTGAGCCCGCGAGGATCTCCTTGGCTTGGCGGGTGGCGTCGAGGAAGCGGTCCACGGTCGATCGGTTACGCGCAGCCCAGGCGCCGTCGAAGGTATAGCCGACGATTGCGATCGGCCCTTTTGCCCCGAGCGCTTTCATGACCTGGTCCAGTCCGATAACGCGCCGGTGCCCTCTGCTTTCGAGATAGGCGCAGAAGTTCCAGAACGTGAGCGTGGCGGCGGTCTCGCCCTGCAGCGCCTTCTCCGATAAGAGCGGCGGCGCGCCGTAAACGATCGTCGCCTCGCGCTTGAGATCGACGCCGGCGCGGCGCGCGAACGCCTGCAGGAGCAGCCAGCTCTTGTCGAGCGGACCACCGGCAACGGCGAGCTTCTTGCCCTTGAGATCGGTGACCGCGCGGATCGGCGATTGGGGCGGCACCATCACCGCGCCGAGCGTGCTCGAGGACGGGTAGAACACGAGGTCGTCGCCGAGCGAGCGCTCGCGCGCGACCCACAACCAGTCCGACAACATCAGATCGGCCGAGCCGCCCTTGAACGCGATCTTGCCCGCTTCGGTCGAGGCGAGCTCGATGGGCTCGATCGCCAGATCGAGTTTGCGGTCGAGACCGTGCGTCCGGATGACGTCGAGTTCCCAGGCGAGCGTTCCGGTCTTTTGCACCGCAAGGCGAATGCGGTCGGCGGCCGTCGCGCTCGTCGCGACGGCAAGCGCGATGGCGGCTGTCAGCACCAGACCCGGCAGGCGAACCATCGACGAACGATGCCACAGCCCGCGCCGCTTGCAAATGCGGCATGCGCGCATGATGCACGTACCGGCATCTTTTCAGTCCACGTCGCCGCCGCCGAGCGCTATGATTTTGTTCTCAGGCGGCCCCGCCGGTTCCGGCGGACAACGACAAAAACGCGGCCGGATCTGAAACGAGGAGGAAAGCATGATGCGATCAACGCTGTTCGCCGCGCTCGTGGGCGCGGCGCTCCCGGTCACGGCGCTCGCGCAGACCGCGGACGAGCTCAAGAACGACCACAAGACGCCGACTGACGTGCTGACCTACGGCATGGGTTACAGTCAGCAGCGTTTCAGCCCGCTGACGCAGATCAATCGTCAGACCGTCAAGCGGCTGGTGCCGGCCTGGTCTTACAGCATGGCCGATAACCGCGGCCTCGAGGCGCAGGCGCTGATGAAGGACGGCGTGGTCTTCCTCACCGATCACGAGAAGACCGTCGCCGTCGACGCGCTGACCGGCAAGGAAATCTGGAAAGCGATGATCGAATATCCGCCGGAAACCACGCGAGTCGTGTGCTGCGGCATCGTCAATCGCGGGGCGGCATTGTTCGATGGCAAGCTTTTCCGCACCACGCTCGACGCCAGCGTGATCGCGCTCGACGCCAAGACCGGCAAGGAAGTCTGGCGCACGAAATCGTCCGATCCCAAGGACGGCTACTCGATGACGGTGGCGCCGCTGGTGGCGAACGGCGTCGTGATTGCGGGCGTGTCGGGCGCGGAATACGGCATCCGCGGCTATCTCGAAGGCTTCGATGCCCAGACCGGCAAGTCGTTGTGGCGCACCTATACCATCCCGGCGAAAGGTGAGCCCGGCTCCGACACCTGGCCGGGAGATACCTGGATGCAGGGCGGCGGTTCGACCTGGATCACCGGCTCCTACGATCCCGAGCTCGACCTCGTGTACTGGGGCACCGGCAATCCGGCACCATGGAACCCGCTCCATCGCCGGGGCGACAATCTCTACACCAACTCGGTCCTGGCCATTCAGCCCAAGACCGGCAAGGTGGTCTGGCACTTCCAGATGACCCCCGGTGATCCGTTCGACTACGACGGGGTCAACGAGTGGATCCTGGCCGAGCTTCCCGTCAACGGCGGGACCCGCAAGGTCATCATGCAGGCGAACCGCAACGGGTACCTGTATGTGATCGATCGGACGAGCGGCAAACTCGTCGCCGCCAACCCGTTCGTGAAGGTGAACTGGGCCGAGGGCATCGACAAGGAGACCGGCCGGCCGGTGTGGAGCCAGGCCACCAAGGACGTCGTCGAAAAGGGTGCGAGCGCGCGCATCATCCCGCCGTCTCCGGCGGCAAGAACTGGGGACCGATGGCGTTCAATCCGACGGCGGGATTGCTTTACATCAACACCAATGACTGGGGCATGGATTACGCGCCGGCCCCGGTCGAGCAGGTCGCCAATCTCAAGGCTGGCCAGCCGCATTACGGCGTGAAGTTCCCGGCGGTGTTCGATCCCGACGTACGCGGCTACTTGCGGGCGATCGAGCCGCTCACCGGCAAGGTCAAATGGGAACTGCCGTTCAAGAGCCCCAACATCGCCGGCACCTTGGCGACCGCGGGGGGGCTCGTGTTCACGGGCATGCTGACCGGCGAGTTCATCGCCGTCGACGCCGAGACCGGGAAGATCGTCTGGCAGTTCCAGACCCCCTCCGGCGTCGTTGGACAGCCCATCACGTGGGAGAAGGACGGCAAGCAATACGTGACGGTCTCGAGCGGCATCGGCGGCGTCTATGCGCTGAAGCTGGGCGATCCCAACGTCGCCAAGGTGCCGGCGGGCGGGACGCTGTGGACCTTCAAGCTGTTCGAGGATTGATCGCGGACCATCACGCCGATCCCGGGCGCGGCGTTGCGCTGCGCCCGGGAATTTGGAACTCGAGTGACAAACCAAGAATGAAACGAAAGACATCGCAGCCGTTGCTGCTCGCCGCCGCGTCGCTGTTTGCCTGCGCGCTCGATTTCCCCGGCTCGTTTGCCCAAAGCCCGCAGGCCGCAACCGGCGAGCAGGTCTATTCCGACTACTGCTCCAACTGCCACGGCGAAGGCCTGCGCAACACCAGCGGCGGCGTCACTTTCGATCTGCGCCGCCTGCGACCGGAGGAGCACGACCGCTTCGTCGGCTCCGTCCTCGACGGCAAGCGCCAGATGCCGCCTTGGCGCGGCGTGCTCGACATGCAGCAGGTCGAATCGATCTGGGCCTTCATCCGCGCCACGGTCGATCGCTGAGCGCGGCGGGGCGTTCTGCGTCGTCATGGCCGGTCAAGGCCGCGCACGACGTTCGACAGAGCGGTGCAACCTGATCGGGAAGGGCTCACTCGGCTGCTTGTCATTGAAAGCGCCATTGCCGTTGCCTCGCCCGCGCAAATGATCAAGATGGAGCAGGCGCAACGCGGCGCGTGGAGAGACAATGGAATTCGGGGTCTTCGATCATCTCGACCGCTACGGCGGGCCGCTGGCGGATTATTACGAGGATCGCCTCAAGATTGCAGAGGCCTATGATCGCGCGGGTTTCTACGCCTATCATCTCGCCGAGCACCATTCGACTCCGCTCGGCATGGCGCCTTCTCCCAGCGTGTTCCTGTCCGCCGTCGCGCAGCGAACGCGCAGGCTGCGCTTCGGCCCGCTGGTATGGGCGATGCCGCTGCACCATCCGCTGCGGCTGGTCGAGGAAATCTGCATGCTCGACCATTTGAGCGGCGGGCGGCTCGAAATCGGCTTCGGGCGCGGCTCCGTGCCGATCGAGATCGAATATTACGGCGCCAACCCGGACGAGGCGCAGGAGATCTACACCGAGGCCGTCGAGCTCGTGATCAAGGGCCTGACCCGGAAGGTCCTCGACCACAAGGGCAGGCGGTTTTCCTTCCAGGACGTGCCGATGGAGATCGCCCCGCTGCAGCAGCCGCATCCGCCGATCTGGTACGGCGTGCACATGCCGGAGAGCGCCGAGCGCGCGGCGCGCCGCAATCTCAACGTCGTGAGCCTCGACCCGCCGAAGGAGACCAGGCTCTCCATCGACCGCTATCGGACGATCTGGCCGCAGGTGCATCCGCGCACCGCCGCCTTCCCCAAGCTCGGCCTCGGCCGCTTCGTCGTGGTGGCGCCGACCGATGCGGCGGCAATGGCGCTCGCCCGCCGCGCTTACCTCGTGTGGCACGCGAGCTTCACCCATCTGTTCCGCCGGCATCGGCGCGAGCAGTCGCATCCCCGCCCCGCGACCTTCGACCTGGTGGTCGAGCGCGGCCAGGGCATCGCCGGTTCGCCGGCGACGGTGACGCAATTCCTCTCCTCCCAGCTCGAGGAGACCGGCTGCAACTACCTCGTCGGGCAGTTCGCCTTCGGCGATCTGACGCTGGCGGAGAGCCTGCGCTCGACCGGCTTGTTCGCCGACGAGGTCATGCCCCGCTTGCGCGCGAAAGCGCCGGCTGCCACGCCTGCCGGAGTTCTCGGTTTGAGCACGCCGGAGTCGAGCCCGATCCGGCTGGCGGCCGACGTGGGCGGGACCTTCACCGACGTCGCCGCGTTCGACGAGACGACCGGGGAGCTTCGCCTCGGCAAGACGCTCACCACGCCGGCGCGGCTGGTCACCGGCGTCGAGACCGGGGTGGGCAAGGCAGGTGCGCGGTTCCGGGCGGCACGGCTGTTCCTGCACGGCACTACGATTGCGATCAACACCATCCTGGAGCGCACCGGCGCCACTTGCGCGCTCATCACCACGCAAGGCTTCCGCGACATCTACGAGATCGGACGCGTCAACCGCCCGGAATCCTACAATCTCTTCTTCCGCCGCCACGCGCCGTTGATCGAGCGCGATCTGCGCTACGAGATCCCCGAGCGCGTGGACGCCCACGGCAGGGTGTTGATCAAGCTCGACGAAGACGCGGTGCGGGCCGCGGCGGCTGCCGCGGTGGAGGAGGGCGCGCAGGCGATCGCCATCCTGTTCCTGCACTCCTACCGCAACCCCGCGCACGAGCAGCGCGCGCAGGCGATCGTCGCGGAAGACCATCCGCATCTCTTCGTCACGGCCTCGCACGAGCTCTCGCAGGAATATCGCGAGTTCGAGCGCACCTCGACCGCCGCCGCCAACGCCTATGTCGGGCCGCGCGTGCGGCACTATCTCGGCGAGATGGGCGAGCATCTCGGAGCCGCCGGCTTCGGCGGCGATTTCCTGATCGTGCAGTCGACCGGCGGCCTGTTCGGGGTCGATGAGGCGCAAACCTCCTGCATCCGGATGCTGGAATCCGGGCCGGCCGCGGGGGTCATCGGCACCAAGGCGCTGTGCGACAGCATCGGGCTGAAGCACGCCATCGCCTTCGACATGGGCGGCACCACTGCCAAGGCCGGCGTGATCCACGACGGCTCCGTGCTGATGACCGGCGGCGCGCTGATCGGCGGCTATGCCACCGGCCTGCCGGTGCAGATCCCGATGATCGACATCCAGGAGGTCGGCACCGGCGGCGGCTCGATCGCGCGCGTGGAGATGGGCGCGCTGCATGTCGGGCCGGAAAGCGCCGGCGCCCAGCCCGGTCCGGTCTGTTATGGACAGGGCGGGAGCGAGCCGACCATCACCGACGCCAGTCTCGTGCTCGGGCGGCTCGGCGCCGACCGTTTTCTCGGCGGCGAGATGCGGCTCGACCTCGAGGGCGCGACGCGTGCGCTCGCCGCGCGCGTCGCCGAACCGCTCGGCCTCGATCTCACTGCGGCGGCCGACGGCATCCTGCGCATCGCCACCACCAAGATGTCGCACATGGTGCGTTGGGTCACCACCGAGCGCGGCTTCGACGCCGCCGATTTCACGCTCGTCGCGTATGGCGGCGCCGGCCCGCTGCACGCGGCCATGGTGGCGCGCGAGCTGCGCATCGCCAAGGTCGTCATCCCGCGCGCGCCCGGGCATTTCTCCGCCTACGGCATGCTGGTCGCGGACCTGCGGCGTGATTTCGTCAAGACCTGGTTCACGCCGCTCGCCGAAGCGTCGTTTCCGGCGATGGAAGAGATCTACGCGGAGATGGAGCGGCGCGGTCGCGAGGCCGTCCGCCGCAGCGATGTCGCGCTCGCCGGCATCGCCGTGCAGCGCGCGGCCGACATGCGCTATGTCGGGCAGGAGCACGCCGTCACCGTCGAGCTTGCGACCGACTTGTTCGACGCGCGGGATCGCGATGGCATCAAGCAGCGGTTCGATGCCGTGCACGAGCGGCGCTACGGCTACTCCGCGTCCGGCGAGAAAGCCGAGATCGTGAGCCTGCGCAGCGCCATCACCGGGGTGATGCGCAAACCCGCGTTCGAGCCCATCGCAGCCGGCGGCTCCGAGCCGCCGGCCGCAGCGTTGCGCGGCAGCCGCGCGGTCTATTTCGCCGAGGCCGGCCGCCGCGTGGATACGCCCAGCTACGACCGCGCCGCGCTCGTCGCCAACAATCGCGTCGCCGGCCCGGCGCTGATCGAGGAGTACGCCTCGACCACCGTCGTGCATCCCGGCGACGCGCTCACGGTCGACGCCTTCGGCGATCTGGTGATCGAGATTTTGCGGAGCTGACGATGGATGCCGCGCTCAAAACCAAAGAGTTGTCCCTCGCGCAGGGCGCCGATCCGGTGACGACCGAAATCGTCCGCAATGGCCTCATCGCCGCGACCGAGGAGATGAAGACCAACCTGATGCGCACCGCCTACAACATGATCATCTATGAGGCGCTCGATTTCACCGTCGGCCTGTTCGATGCGCAAGGCAACACCGTCTCGATCGGGCTCGGGCTGCCGATGTTCATCCGCGGCATGAGCGACACGGTGAAGACCAAGATCGCCCACTACGGGATGGAGAATCTCGATCCCGGCGACATTCTGCTGACCAACGATGCCTACATCACCGGCAGCCATCTCAATCACATGACCTTCACGGTGCCGATCTTCCACGACGGCGAGGTGGTGGCGTTCTCCTGCTGCATGGCGCATTGGCCCGACGTCGGTGGCACGCTCGATGGCGCCACCACCGACATCTTCTCCGAAGGGCTGCAAATGCCAATCGTGAAGATCTATCGCAAGGGCGCGCCCAACGAGGAGCTCATCGCGATCATCAAGACCAATGTGCGGCTTCCCGAGCGCGCGATGGGCGACTTCCGCGCCCAGGTCGCGGCGGTGAAGACCGGCGAGCGGCGCTTCCTCGAGATGATCGGGAAATACGGCCGCGACGCCGTGCTCGGCGGCATCGCGGCGATCATGGATCACAGCGAGGCGCAGACCCGCGCGCGCCTGCGCGAAATTCCCGACGGCGTCTACGAGGCGGAATCGTTCATGGACGACGACGGCGTCAAGGTCGGCGAGCGGGTGCCGATCCGGGTGCGGGTGGAGATTGCGGGCGACCGGATGAAGGTCGATCTCACCGACGTCTCCAAGCAGGTCGCGGGCTTCTACAATTCCGGCGAGACCGCGGGGCGTTCCTGCTGCCAGGTGGCGTTCAAATGCCTGACCTCGGCGCTCGATCTGCCCATCAACGACGGCCAGTTCCGCGCGCTCGAGATCGTGCTGCCGCCGGGGCGCGTGGTGAGCGCGCTCAAGCCCGCCGCCATGCGCATGTGGATGACCTATCCCATGACCATCATCGACACCATCTTCAAGGCGCTCGCGCCGGCGATCCCCGACCGCATCATCGCGGGCCACCACGCCGACCTCGTGGTCGGCCGCGTGAACGGCCGCCGCCCCAGGGACGACAGCTTCTACATCTATCTCGGCGGCCTGATCGGCGGCGGCTGGGGCGCCAAGCACGACAGCGACGGCCGCAACGCGACCATCGCCATGAACGACGGCGACACCCATAACGGCCCGTCCGAGCAGGTCGAGGCGAAATATCCGCTGCTGGTCGAGCGCTACGCGCTGCGTCCGGATTCCGGCGGTGCCGGGCGCTTCCGCGGCGGGCTCGGCTGCGAGCAGGTGGTGCAGGCGCGCCACGACCTGCGCTTCAACTCGCAGATGGATCGGGTGAAGTGCAAGCCTTGGGGGCTCGACGGCGGACTTTCCGGGTCAGGCAATTCGGTCGCCATCCATCGCTTCGGCGCCGCCGAGGAGCAGCGCTTCCACAACGGCAAGGCGCTCAACCAGGTCCTGCACGCGGGTGACGCCTATATCCTGCGCTCGGGCGGCGGCGGCGGCTTCGGCTCGCCGCTCGAGCGCGATCTCGATCGTCTCGCGCGCGACGTGCGCTGCGGCTATGTCGGGAGGGAGGCGGCGGAGAAATATTACGGCGCGGTGTTCGAGCCCGGCACCGACAGGATCGACGCCGCGGCGACCGCGGCGCGGCGCGCGGAGATGGGTCGCCAGGCGCTGCCCAAGGACGAGCCGATCGCCGACACCGGCGTGCCGCCGCCGGCGCACGCCCACGTTCATGCGCACGACCACGCGCACGAGCGGCTCAGCGAGGAGGAGCGCGTCGCGCTGGCGATGACGGGGCGCTGCTGCTCGTGAGCTGAGCGCGCAATCGTGCCACGCGCACAGTCACGCTTGTAACTTTCATGGCCGCGACTCGCATAGTGTAGGGGTCGCGGTGACGGGTGGGTGCTCGAAGGTCCTCTGGTCATTGAAGACCGTGGGAGAGCTTGGCGCCCCGCCCGTCGTTCCATCGAACCCGAACAGTCTCGCCGGGGCCGCAGAGCGCGAAGCCCGATTAGGCACGGACGGGTCGCCAGGGACAGCATCACCGTTGGTATCGACGTTTCGAAGAACTGCCTCGATGTCGCCGTGCGTCCGAGTTTTCTTTTTCCACGCTGTTGCTGCTAGGCGGCGGCGGTGAAGGCCTTGCCATGATCGTCCCCGTCGAGAGATCACCCACCAGCTTGTAGGACAGCGTCAGATTTTCACACCCCCGAGTTGATCTTAATCAATGTCAATGGGCGCGGAACGTTTTTCTTGGATGTGAAAGGTGGTCGGTCTGGAGCACTTCAATGGCACATAAACAGGTCCTGTTTCGTTCCGCCGCCCGTGAAAAGATCTTACGCGGCGCAACGCAGCTCGCCGATGCAGTGCGAGTGACCCTCGGCCCGCGATCGAAATCAGTCTTGATGGAGAAGAAATGGGGGGCACCGATCGTCTGCAACGATGGCGTCACCATCGCCAAGGCATTCGACCTCAAGGACCCGGAGGAGAATCTCGGTGCCCAGATGCTGCGCCAGGCAGCGGAGAAAACCGGCGACCTCGTGGGCGACGGGACCAGCACCTCCACCATTCTGGCGCACGCGATCTTCGCGGACGGATTGCGAAACGTCGTGGCCGGCGCCAGCGCCATCGAGATCAAGCGCGGGCTGGACCGGGCCACGAAGACCGCGGTCGACGCGCTGAAAGCGCTGTCGCGGCCGGTCGCCACGCGCAAGGAAAGGGCGCAAGTGGCCACCATCTCCGCCCACAATGATCCGGCCATCGGCGAGCTTGTCGCCTCCGCCATGGAGAAGGTCGGGGGCGATGGCGTCATCACAGTCGAGGAAGCGAAGACCACCGAGACGGCGCTCGAGGTGGTCGAGGGCATGCAGTTCGACCGCGGGTTCCTCTCCCCCTACTTCATCACCAGCCCGGAGAAGATGGAGGCGGTGCTGGAGGACGCCTTCGTGCTGCTCTCGGATCGCAAGATCGGCACGCTCAAGGATTTGATTCCGCTGCTTGAGCAGGTGGCCAAGGCCGCGCGTCCGCTCCTGGTGGTGGCCGAGGATGTGGAGGGCGAGGCGCTTGCAGGCTTAATCGTCAACCAGATCCGCGGCGCGCTCAAGAGCTGCGCGGTGAAAGCCCCGGGATTCGGCGACCGTCGCAAGGCCATGTTGCAAGACATGGCGGAACTGACGGGAGCCATGGTGGTCGCCGAGGAATTGGGCCTCACGCTCGAGCATACCACCGTCGAGCAGCTGGGACGCGCCAAACGCGTCGTGGTGGACAAGGACAACACAACGATCATCGGCGGGGGCGGCGACCGCAAGCGAATCGACGCGCGCATCGAGCAAATCCGCCGCGAGATCGATAAGACGACCAGCGATTACGATCGCGAAAAACTGCAGGAGCGACTGGCCAAGCTCGCCGGCGGCGTCGCCGTCATCCGCGTCGGCGCCCCGACTGAAGCCGAGATGAAATCGAAGAAGGAGGCCCTCGACGATGCGATCAGCGCCACCAAGGCCGCGGTGGCGGAGGGAATCGTGCCAGGCGGGGGCTTGGCCTTGCTGCGCTGTACCGAAGCCGTGCAGGCAGAAGAAGCGAAATGCGACGGCGACGAAAGGACGGGCGTGCAGATCCTCAAACGGGCGCTCGAAATCCCGACGCGCCAGATCGCGGAAAACTCGGCCGTCGACGGCGGGGTCGTGGTCGCCCGTATGCTCGCCGGCCAGGGCAATTACGGCTTCGATGCCGGCCGCAAGGAATACGTCGACCTGGTCGAGGCTGGCATCATCGATCCCACCAAGGTGTTGCACGTCGCACTCGAGAACGCCGTGTCTGTCGCAAGCGTGCTCCTGCTGACCGAAGCCACCATGACCGAGATTCCCGAGGCCAAGAAGGAACCGGCGCTGCATCCGGAAATGGCAATGTGATTGGGGTCGCTCGAATTTAACTCCTGAGATGTCCAATGCGTGCGAAGATCAGCAGCATCTCATCGCCGGCGAAATGCAGCATCGGCTCAGGAACACGCTCGCAATGCAAACGATTATTCGTCAGAGTCCGGAGCGCAGCGCCAAAGGAGCAGGCGGAATCGTTCGTGCTCGAATAGCGTTGGACTGATCCGCTAGAATGAGCTCGTGGCTCGCATGTTCTTCTTGGCGCTCGCAGCGGATTACGATGGCACGATCGCGCACCATGGCTCGGTGGACGAGAAAACCTGCAACACGTTGAGACGATTGAAGCACACCGGTCGGCGTCTGATCCTTGTGACCGGTCGAGAACTGGCAGATTTGAAGCATGCATTTCCTGAGGTGGGTCTGTTCGATCGTGTGGTCACAGAGAACGGCGCGGTAATTTACGATCCGACGTCCGGCGGCGAGGCGGTGGTTGCACCGCCGCCGCCGCCAGGTTTCGTCGAAAAGCTTATAGCGCGCAACGTGGAGCCGATATCAGTGGGCCATTGCGTTGTTGCAACTTGGGAACCTCATCAAACCGCGATTCTGGAAACGATCCAAGAGCTCGGCCTCGAACTGAAGATCGTGTTCAACAAGGGGGCGGTTATGGTCCTACCACCGGGGGTTACCAAAGCCTCTGGTCTCGAAGCGGCGCTGACGGAGTTGGATATATCATCGCGCAACGTTGTCGGGGTTGGCGATGCCGAGAATGACCATGCCTTTCTTGACACGTGCGGTTGCGCCGCGGCCGTGGCCAACGCTCTGCCGCCAATAAAGGCCAAGGCCGACATTCAACTTGCGGGAGACCACGGTGCTGGTGTCGAAGAGCTGATTCAGCGCATCATTGACGACGAGGAGCGCCTCGTGTTCTCGACCCGCCTCGGTTTACCGATCGGGACAGATCGAGAGGGGCACAAAGTCCATTTGATGCCACATCAAAACATCCTAGTTGTCGGCGATTCGGGATGCGGAAAATCACGATTCGCCAAGATGCTTACCGAAAGGATGGTCGAGAAGGAATTCGAGTTCTGCGTCATTGACCCCGAAGGCGATTACCACGGTCTGCAGCATTCGGTCGCGGTTGCAGATGGTCTTGCTGCGCCACGGACAGAAGAGGCGTTGAGATTGCTACGTGAGACTGGAGTCAACGTGGTCATCAACGCGGTGGCCCTCAACGTAGCGGACCGACAGCGGCTCGTTTCGGAGATTTTGGCGCCGATTTCCGAGCTGAAGACTAGGACCGGTCGCCCTCATTGGATCATTGTGGACGAGGCTCATCAAGTCTTTCCCCCAACGCCCGGCGCCTCGCTCAAGCTGCCCGATGTGTTTCCCGCGACTATCTTCATTGCGGTCAACCCCGAGAGTCTTTCTGGCGATATATTGAAGAAAATCGATGGAATCATCGCCTTTGGCAAGGCCGGCTCTGACAAACTCGGGCGTCTTCGTAACTCACTTGGGTCTTTAGCGCAATTCCACGACGTAGAACTTCACGGCGACGAAGCCTTGGTTTGGTTCCGCCATCAGGGTGACGCGGCGATTCCAGTGAACATTGAAGCTCCGCACCAATTTCATCGCCGGCACACGGGAAAGTACGCCGTTGGCGACGTCGGAGAATGGCACAGTTTTTATTTTCGCGGGCTGCACAACAAACTCGATTTGCGCGCCAAGAACATCTGTGAATTCGTCCATATCAGTCGCCGGCTGGACGAGGAAACCTGGGAGCATCACCTAAGGGCCCACGACTACTCGGCCTGGTTTCGCAACGTCATCAAGGACGAAGAGCTCGCACATGAAGCGGAAAAGATCGAAGACAATCGAGGCTTGAAACCGCATGAAAGCCGCGCCGATATCTGTCGGATGGTTTTGTCGCGCTACGCGGTACCTTTGTCGTGACACCCACCTGTTCATCGCCTGGCATTTCTCGCCCTGAGCCACATCAAATCCACGATCGGCTATTTCGGTCCAGAGCCGGGCACCATGATCTAAATCAAACCTCTTTGCACGATGCCCACGGATCGTCGGCTCGATCGCCGTGACCCCGGGGCGATTGATGCAGATCAACGGGAGCAGCCGAAAATCCTCCATGATCTTCACGCTAGCTTGCGCGACCCGCTTGGAATCCCGACGCCATGTCGATCGGACCGTCGCAACGACCGTTTGATCCCGTCGCGCTCAAGCGCGAATTTCCCGGGCTTGCGGACTGCCGGCTGCATTACCTGGACAATGCTGCGACGGCGCAGATGCCGGAAGTCGTGCTGGATGCCTTGCGCCGCTTCGAAGTGGAAGCCCGCGCCAATGTGCACGAGGGGATGCACGCGCGGGCGCGCGCGGCGACCGCCGCCTACAATCAGGCGCGCACGCGGGTCGCACGCTTCCTGCACGCCGGCTCGGAGCAGGAGGTAGTATTCACCTATGGCACGACCTCCTCGATCAATCTGGTGGCGCATTCGTTCGGCGAACTGCTGAAGCCCGGCGACGAGGTCCTGCTTTCGATTCTCGAACACCACAGCAATCTGGTGCCGTGGCAGCGGCTCGCCGAGCGGCGCGGCGTCCTTCTGCGGTTCCTGCCAATGACTTCGGACGGGCGGCTCGATCTCGATCGGCTGGACTGCGAACTCACCGCGCGGTGCCGGCTCGTCGCGCTCACGCATTGCTCGAACGTGACCGGCGCACTGACCGATGTCGGCAGAGTCGTGGCCGCGGCCCGCGCCGTCGGGGCGAAGGTCATGCTCGATGGCGCCCAGCGCGCCCCGCACGGGCCGCTCGACCTGCGCAAGCTCGACGTCGACTTCTACGCCTTTTCCGGGCACAAGACCTTTGGGCCCACCGGCATCGGCGTGCTCTGGGGCCGGCGCGATCTGCTCGACGCGATGCCGCCGTTCATGACCGGCGGACAGATGATCGAGGAGGTGACGGCGACGCATGCGACCTTCAGATCTCCGCCACGACGCTTCGAAGCCGGGACCCCGCCGATCGCCGCGGCGATCGGCCTCGGTGCCGCACTTGATTGGATGCAGGCGCTCGACTGGGATGCGGTTCGGGCGTACGAGTTGAGCTTGACCCGCCGCCTGCTGGACGGGTTGGCCGCGATCGCCGGCGTGCGCGTGCTGGGCCCGCTCGATACGCGCGATCGGCTCGGTGTGACCACGTTCTCCGTCGAGGGCTTCTCGGCGGAAGAGGTCTGCCGGCGTCTCGATAGCCATGGGGTGGCGTTACGCGGCGGCCATCATTGTGCCCAGCCGCTCGTCCGGGCGTTCGGCGTCGAGGGCGCGGCGCGCGCAAGCTTGGCGCCCTATAGCCAGGAGGCCGACGTCGCGGCGTTGTTGCTGGGGCTCGAAGAGCTGGTGCGGAGCATGCGAAGGCCATCGCTTCGCCGTCAACCGGTGAGAACCGCCCGGTGAATACGGGACTGGGCCTCGCGCCCGCGTTGCGGTTCGTCAGGCCTCGCCTGGTCCCAACTTCGTCCGCAGATATGTTACCGCGCCATCGAGCGTAATGAGCTTGGGATAGTCGAGCTCCGGGATATCGACACCGAGACGATGGTGGACGGCGATGACGAAGTTGAGGAAATCCATGGAGTCGATATCCAGCGTCTCGCGCAAATCCGCTGAGGGATCGAGCGTCTGCAAATCCATTTCGGGCGCGATGTTCCCGAGCTCCTCTTGCAGCACGGCGCGAATGTCTGCTTCGGTCATAACTTTTCCGGCTCCTGCAAGAGCTTTCCGATCTCGGCCAGAAACAGTGCCCCCGCGTGCCCGTCGCTCACCCGATGATCCGCCGCGAGCGTAATGGTGACGACTGAGCGTGGCCCGATAGCGCCGTCGACGAGCCAAGGCCGCGCCGCGATCTTGCCGAAGCCGACGAGCGCCACCTGCGGCGGGTAGATGATACCGTAGAGCGCCTCGACGCCCCGTTCGCCGAGGCTCGAAACCGTGATCGTCGCGTCGGTCATCTCCGAGCTGCGAATGCGTCCGGCGCGCGTGCGCAGGACGAGGTCGCGCATGCGGGCCATGAGCTCGTCGAGCGCCATCCGGTCCGCGTCGTGCAACGCCGGGGCGGCCAAGCCGCCGCCGCGGATCGCGATGGCGAGCCCGACATGGACCGCGGCCGCGGGCTGGTAGCTCCCGTCGCGATAGAAGCCGTTGAATGCTGCGAACCGGCGCGCGGCCAAGGCGACGGATTTGATCGCGAGCGCGGCCATGAGCAGGCGGCGATCCGGCGGCCGTGCCGCGTTCACGCGCGCGAGCCATTGTTCGCATGGTGTGACGTCGACGTGATGCTCGAGGTAGTAGTGCGGAATTTCCCGCTTCGAGCGTGCCATGGCCGCGGCGATGGCGGTTCGCATGGCGTCGAGATCGAGCCCGATCGGGCGCTTCTTCTCGGGCGGCGGCGGTGCTGCGCCGAGGCTGCGCTCGACATCGGCACGGACGATCGCTCCCGCGGGCCCGCTGCCGGTCACCTCGGCAACGTCGACGCCACGGGTCTCTGCAAGCCGCCGTGCGGCTGGGGAGACACGGACAGGGTGCGCCGCAGCCGGCGTGACTGGGCGTGGCGGTGCGGGAGGAGGCGTCGCGGCCTGGATGCTCGGCGCAACCGCGGGTGCCGTGGACGGTGCGGCGACCGGTGCGGGCGCGGCGATGCTGGGCTCGAGCTCCGTTTGAATCCGCGCGAGCGGCGTCCCCACTGGCACCTTGCTGTTCACCTCGACCAGGATCTGCTCGATCCGGCCGGTCTCGAAGATTTCGATTTCGATGGCTCCTTTCTGCGTCTCGACCACAGCCACGATGTCGCCGCGCTGGACCCGGTCGCCGGGTTTGACCAGCCATTCCACCAGCGTACCCGCCTCCATGTCGGCGCCGAGGGAGGGCATGCGGAAGTCGACCACGGCGGTCCTACGCTCGTCCAAGCGTGGTCTTGGCGGCGACGACGATCTTGGGCACCTGCGGTATCGCCGCGTTTTCGAGATGGCGAGGATAGGGGATGGGCGCCTCTTCGCTGCACACGCGGGCGATCGGCGCATCCAGCTCCCAGAATGCCTGCTCGACGATGCGGGTGCAGATCTCGGCCGACAGGCTGCCGCTGCGCCAGCCTTCGTCGACGATCACCGCTCGGCGCGTCTTTCTCACCGACGTCATGACGGTAGCGTCGTCGAGCGGCCGCAAGCTGCGCAAGTCGATCACCTCGGCGTCGATGCCTTCGGCGGCGAGCGCCGCAGCCGCCTCGAGCGTCTTCCACAACGAGCCGCCATAGGTAATGAGAGAAATGTCGCCGCCGCTGCGACGGACCGCCGCCTTATCGATGTCGACCGCGCCGGCATCCGCCGCCAGCTTTCCGATCATATTGTACAGCATGATGTTCTCGAAGATCAGCACCGGGTCGGGGTCCTGCAGGGCGGTCCAGAGCATGCCGCGCGCATCCTCGAGTGTCGCCGGCGCAAGAACCTTGATGCCCGGGACATGCGCATACCAGCCCTCGAGACTGTGGGAATGCTGGGCGGCCAGCTGGCGGCCGGCGCCGGTCGCCATCCGGATCACCAGCGGCACGCCGAACTGATTGCCCGACATGTGGCGAACGGTGGCCGCAGTATTAAGGATCTGATCGAGCGCGAGCAGGCTGAAATTTACCGTCATCAACTCGACGATGGGGCGCATGCCGGCGATTGCCGCACCGATGCCGGCGCCGGTGAAACCGGACTCCGACAGCGGCGTATCGCGGATGCGGTCGGGACCGAATTCCGCAAGCAGCCCTTTGCTCACGGCATAGCAGCCGCCATAACGCCCGACGTCCTCGCCCATGAGAAAGACTCGGCTGTCGCGGCGGAGCGCATCGCGGATCGCTTCGCGCGTCGCGTCGCGATAGCTGAGCTCGATCGTTGCGGACGGCGCGGTCATGACACGTCGCAGGCTAAGCGGCCCTGTCCGCATAAGTGAAGCGGGTGAGCTCCTCGACGGGCTCCCAGGTTCCGCCCTCGGCGAAGGCGACAGCCTCGGCGATCTCGGCCGCAACCTCGGCTTCGATGCGGGCCAAGTCGTCGGGATGGATCATGCCATTGGTCTCGAGCCAGCCTTTGAACCGCACGATCGGCTCCTTGTGCCGCCAAGCCTCGACCTCCGCCTTGTCGCGATAGAGCTGGGCATCGAACATGGAATGGGCGCGCAAGCGATAGGTGCGGCATTCCAGGAAATAGGGCTTTCCGCTCTCGCGCACCGCGCGGATCGCGCGGCGTCCCGCCGCCTCCACCGCGACCACGTCCATGCCGTCGACCGCCTCCGCTGCGATCCGGTAGCATCCCGCCTTGCGCTGGATGTCGGTTTCCGATTCCGAGATCGCCAGCGCCGTCCCCATGGCGTAGAGGTTGTTCTCGCACACGAACAGCACCCGCAATCCCCAGAGCGCGGCAAGGTTGACGCTCTCGTGAAACTCGCCTTCGGCCACGGCGCCCTCGCCGAAGAAGCAGGTCGTGACGATGTTCTCGCCGCGCATATGATCGGCGAGCGCAAGTCCGACGGCGAGCGGGAGGCCGCCCCCCACGATGGCGTTGCCGCCGTAGAAATTGGTGGCTCGGTCGAACAGGTGCATCGACCCGCCGCGCCCGCGGCTGCAGCCTTCCTGCTTGCCGTACATTTCCGCGAGCGCCGCGGTCATCGGCACGCCGCGCGCGAGCGCATGGCCGTGCTCGCGGTAGGTGGCGACGACTCGGTCGCGCTTCTCCAGCACCGGGATCACGCCGACAGCGACCGCTTCCTCGCCATCATAGAGATGCAGGAAGCCCCTGATCTTCTCATGGGTGTAGAGTTCGGCGCACTTGTCCTCGAAGCGCCGTATCCGGATCATCTGCTTGAGCAGATCCAGCGCGTGGGCCCGCGACAGACGGGGCTTGTCGGGAACTGCGGTCATCGCTCCTCGCTTTCGAGCGTCGAGAGGTCGCCCTCCGGCAGGCCCAGCTCGCGCGCCTTAAGCAAACGGCGCATGATCTTGCCGCTGCGTGTCTTGGGCAGGTTCTGGCGGAAGGCGATATCCTTCGGCGCCACCGCCGGACCCAGCCGCACCCGCGCGTGGCCGAGCAGCTCCTTGCGCAGCGCTTCGCTCGGCTGGACGCCGTTCCTGAGCGCGATGAAAGCCTTGACCATTTCACCGGCGATCGGGTCCGGAACGCCGATCACGCCCGCCTCGGCAACGGCGGCATGCTCCATCAGCACGCTCTCGACCTCGAACGGGCCGATGAGATGGCCGGCGCTCTTGATGACATCGTCGGCGCGGCCGACGAACCAATAATATCCCTCCTCGTCCCGCATCGCGAGATCGCCGGTGAGGTACCAGCCGCTGGCGAAACACTTGCGGTAGCGTTCCTGCTCGTTGAGATAGGCGCGCATCATCGACGGCCAGCCCGGGCGCAACGCGAGCTCGCCCGTCATCATGGGCTTCGTGATCTCGCGCACCGCTCCGTCCGCCCGGCGCTCGACGATGCCCGCGGCGACCCCCGGCAGCGGTCGGCCCATCGATCCGGGCTTGACGTCCATCGCAGGGAAATTGGAGATCATGATCCCGCCGGTCTCGGTCTGCCACCAATTGTCGTGGAACGGCTTGCCGAAAGCCTCGACCCCCCAAACCACGGCCTCGGGATTGAGGGGCTCGCCCACGCTCGCCATCAAGCGCAGCTTCGACAGATCGAACCGCTTGGCGGCGTCGGCGCCCGCCTTCATCAGCATCCGAATGGCGGTCGGAGCCGTGTACCAGACCGTGACGTTCTCATCCTGCAGGATCCGATACCATCGTTCGGCATCGAACTCGGCCTGATCAACGATCAAGGTGGCGCCGTTGGTGAGCGGCGAGATGATGCCGTAGGAGGTGCCGGTGACCCATCCCGGGTCGGCGGTGCACCAGAACACGTCCCGCGGCTTGAGGTCGAGCGCCAGGCGCCCGGTGATGTGGTGCGCGACCACGGCCTCGTGCACGTGCACGGCGCCCTTCGGGCGGCCGGTCGTGCCGCTGGTAAAGTGCAGCAGCGCCATGTCGTCGGGACTGGTCCACACGGTGTCGAATGAATCCGATGCCTCCGCCAGCGCGGCCGTCAGGTCGGTCGTGCCGGGCGGAGGACCGCTGGAGCAATCGGTCAAGAAAACATGCTCCAGGGTCGTAAGCTCTTTGCGCCAGGGCTCGATCTTTCGGCGGTAGAATGCTTCCGAGGTGACGAGGACCTTGGCCTCGCCGATCGACATGCGGGCTTTGATCGGCACGGGCCCGAACGCCGAGAACAGGGGCGAAAACACGCTGCCGTTCTTGAGGGTGCCTAGAGCGGCGAAATAGAGTTCAGGTATTCTGCCCAGCAGCGAGAAGACCCTGTCTCCCTTGGCGACCCCGCGCCGCGCCAGCACGTTGGCAAACCGGTTCGTGGCCGCGCCGAGCGCGCGGTAGGTAAAATCGCAGATGCGATCGTCGCGCCCGATCCAGCGCAGAGCGAGGCTGTCCCCGCGCCCGGCCTGCAGGTGTCGGTCGATCGCCTCGTGCGCGATGTTGAGCCCGCCGCCGGGCAGCCCGCCGAGCAGCGCGCGTGCCTGCGTCCACGAAAACGTCCTGGCGTACTCGTCGTAATCCGGGAGGTTGGCGCCGGCACGGTCCTCAGGACGCTTGCGGATCCGCTCCCGTTCCATGGCTCGCCCTGGACATCCCGGCGCTTTCATTCTTCGAACGCAGGCGGCTCGTGTTCATCCGGCTCGAACTCTTTCGACTGCGACGGTGTCTTCGGAGGGAGTCTCCTGCTCGATCTCGACCGCCTCCTGCTCCAGAAGCCGCGCCGGTTCATCGACGTTCTCGCCATAAGAGTAGTGTCTTGGCCGTTTCTTCGGAGCGAGACAAGTCTTCTCGTGCCTTCTTGCCGCTCCCATTGGACGTCCCTCGCACGCTGCATTCACTCGCGACAATCGATCACGATTGGCAGCGAGGACCTTGCGATAGATCAATTTGGCAGGATCACGAGGCGCCGCAAATAGGCCCTATTTGTCTACCGCGGTGGCCGTTGATCTGCATCAAACAGCCTCCCGCTCCCCATCGCTAGCTTTTGCCCGGTAGACGGCGGCGAACTGCCGGTTCGGCAGGGCGGGAGGAGTCAAATGCCGTTCAAGGATCGATCGGAGGCCGGACGTCGGCTGGCTGCGGCGCTGGCAGAGTACAGGGACCAGCGGCCGGTCATTCTCGCATTGCCGCGCGGCGGCGTTGCCGTGGCGGCGGAGGTAGCCTTGGCGCTCGACGCGCCGCTCGATCTCGTTCTCGTGCGCAAGATCGGCGTGCCCTTCCAGCCGGAGCTGGCGATGGGCGCCGTCGTCGATGGCGGCACACCGCTGATCGTGCGCAATGAGGACGTCATCCGTCTTGCCGGTATCGAGGAAGCGGATTTCAAGGCGGTCGCGATCGTGAGCTCGCCGAGATCGAACGGCGGCGGCAACTTTATCTGGGCACGCGCGAACGCGTTGAGGTCGCCGGCCGGACGGCGATCGTCGTTGACGACGGCATCGCCACCGGCGCGACGACGCGAGCGGCGCTGCGCGCAACCCGCATGCGCAATCCTAAGCGGCTCGTGCTCGCGGTACCAGTCGCGCCGAGCGAGAGCCTGGCGGCGATGCGGGAGGAGGCCGACGATGTCGTCTGCCTCGAGGATTACGCGGACTTCGGCGCGATCGGCTTCTACTATTCCGATTTCCGGCAGGTTGCCGACGACGACGTGATCGAGACGCTCCACCGCTTTGCGGCGCCGGCGCCCGGCCGAACTAGTCAGCCCGCTGCCTGAGGTGCAGCGACGGGCGTGTGGGATCCCATGGTGATTATGGCCGATGCGAACACCGTCCTGGGCCAGCGCGATCCGGGGCGTGGCGGTTCCGCTCTATCGTACCGAGCAGGGCCGCTAGGCGCCGCTCGGCGGAGGCATCGTCGGCCTCGGCAATGACGTTCGCGCTTCCTCGTCCGGGGCGAATGAACTCGTCGTAGAACGTATTCAGGTCGATCTCCTCCTTGCCCTCCTCGGCGGCACCCTCTTCGGGAATCCGCGGGCCGACCTCGTCCTCGACGATCACCATCAGCCGCCAGCCCTCGCTGGCATGGACCGGCGCGACTTCCAGGGTTGCGATGGTAGCGATCTCGCTCAGCTCCTCGCGTTCCTGACGGGCTCACGCTGCGCAATACCTCGTAACGGCGGGCGCTCGAGCAACCTACATTCGATGCTCCAGCTTCGCGAGGATGGCAGCAATATCGTCCTTGAGCTTCAGACGCCGCTTCTTGAACCGTTCGAGCACATCGTCGGTGGTCGGCGTTTCCTCGGATTCGATGAGATGGATCTTGCGGTTGACCTCGTCATAGCGTTCCGCGAGCCGCCTGAACTGATAGTCGCTCTTCCTCAGGCGCTCGATCAGCGACGCTTCCTGGGGAAACTCCTCTCGCAGCTCGTGAGGCACGCGGATCATGGCTTACGCTCCGTGCGGAGCCCCGAGGGCTCGATCATGTCGGGCACGCCGGATCGCGCTCGTCGAAATCGCGCGCGACGGTCTTTGAATCACGGCCCGCACCCGATGTCGGCTCCAAGCGCTCCTGGATAGGGGTTGGTCGGCGAACCAAAGCAATTTCGAAACCGCCGTAGCCCCTGTGTTTGACTCAGATCAACGGCCATGCACCAAAATCCGCCCGATTGGTTGCGTCGGCGGTGCCCTGCGGAAGCCACGGTAGCAATCCCCGTCCCCTCCCGGCTTGGCTGGGCCCTGGCACTTCCCCGAATGCCGGGGTGCCTTTTTGTGCAAGCGCGGGGGGGCAACCCCGTGCTTCGCCCGCCCAGCGCAGAGGCCGGTCCCATAGCGCACGCCGATCAAGTAATGCTGTTCTGACCCACCGCGGGGCGGGTCCGGAGGACGGAGGCGCATTCATGCGGCCGCTGCTGCATCCCAGACTCGTGAATGGTCGATTTCGGTGACCCGGCGCTCTATATCGAAACGCTGTTCGAGCGGCGCGCGATCCTGTTCGACCTGGGCGATATTGCCGCCTTGTCGCCGCGCAAGGTTCTGCGCCTGGAGCATGTTTTCGTCTCGCATACGCATATCGACCACTTCGTCGGCTTTAAACGCATGCTGCGATTGCTGGTCGGCCGCGAGAGAAAGATCAGCCTGCAGGGGCCGGAGGGCTTCATCGACCAGGTCGGTCACAAGCTGCATGCCTATCCAAGCTGCATGCCTATCGTTGGAACCTGGTCGATCGGTACCCCAGCGATCCCATCTTCATGGTGACCCGACGTGTTCGAACGTCCGCTTGGACTCCCGACTAACGCCCAGCTGGCGACGGTTCTTCCTCCTCCACCTTGAGCATGTCGTAGATCTCGGCCACGACGCCGTCGAGGGGGCGATGCTCCTTGCCGAGGACGTCACCTCCCCCATTGAGCCAGACGCGCGCCGCTTCGAGCTGGGCGACGGTCGGGTGCAGCGCCAGGATCGCAACCGCGGTGCTGTCGTCCATGTCGCCTAAGACTTGATGCAAGTCGCTTCCGGTGGCTTGGTAATGTTCGGGTTGCCCGGAACTCGGTTTCGGCATCAGAAACTCCGCTGTTTGACGGACCTTGATAACCGCGGGACGATGCGCCGCTTTGACATTTCTCAATTCGGGGCGGGCGCTCGGTGGCTAACTGGACCGATCGAGATTTTCGAGGAATGGTCGACGTCGTCGTACAGGGCCGAGCCGCCGACCGGGCTGCAGCGAAGGAGCTGGCGATGACGACAGGGAACGCATTGCGCTCGCCGCCGGATGCCCCATCAACGGCACTACCCAACCATCGCTTTCGGCTCTTTGCGCTCGAAGCAACGGCCGAATTCGGCAAGGCGGTGGCACGCGAGCTCGGCTGCGATCTCGCCGCGCATGAGGAGCGCGCGTTCGAGGACGAAGAGCACAAGGTGCGCCCGCTCGATCCGGTCGGCGGCGCCGACGTCTACGTCGTTCAGAGTCTCCACAGCGGGCCTGCGGAAACGGCGAACGACAAGCTCTGCCGGTTGCTGTTCTTCATCGGCGCGCTGAAGGATGCCGGCGCTGCCCGCGTGACCGCCGTGGTGCCGTACCTCTGCTATGCGCGCAAGGATCGTCGCACCAAGCCGAGCGATCCGGTCACCACCCGCTACATCGCCCAGATGTTCGAAGCGGTGGGGACCGACTGCATCATCACCCTCGAGGTCCACAATCCGGTCGCGTTCGAGAACGCCTTCCGCTGCCGTACCGTCGCGCTCACCACGACGCCGCTGTTCGTCGACTATGCGCGCGGCCTAAAGGACGAGAAGCTCAGCATCGTGTCGCCCGATGCGGGCGGCACCAAGCGGGCGGAGCTGTTGCGCGAGGCGCTGGAGGCGGCGCTCGGCCGTCCGGTCGGTAAGGCGTTCGCCGAGAAGCATCGCAGCGCCGGCGTGGTCTCCGGCGATCTGTTCATCGGCGACGTGGCCGAAACGACCGCGCTCGTCGTGGACGACCTGATCAGCACCGGAGGCACCTTGCTGCGGGCTGCGCGCGCGGCGGGGCGGGCGGGGGCGCGGCGGGTGATCGCGCTTGTGACCCACGGCCTGTTCATGCCCGGAGCTGCCGAGGTTCTCGCCGATGCCGCCATCGAGCGGCTCGTCGTGACCGACGCCGTGCCGCCGTTCCGGCTCGCACCGGGCCCCGCGCGCGACAAGCTCGATATCCTGCCGGCGGCCCCGCTGATCGCCGAGGCGATCAGGCGGATCGAGCGGGGCGCGCCGCTAGCCGATCTTTTCGTGTTCTGAAGAATCGCTCGAGCTGAACGGCGTCCGCCGCCGCGATCGCCAGATAGGCGCGCGCAAGCCGCGGCCATTTTTCCGGCGTGCGTGGATTGGGCTCCATGAGATGGGCGATTGCCAGGCGTGCCCGCAGCGTCGCACGATGACAGCGATAGAACAGAAACAGCGGCTCGGACAGGCCGTCGCGCAGGCCGCGCACAACACGACGCCTGATGTATTCTCCCGCCCATCCCGCGCCCAGCCGCTCGCATTCGAGGCTCAAGAACGCGATCTCGTCGAACGGATCGACGGCGCGCAAGCGCGCATTGAATTCGAGGCAGTCGATGATCTCGATCGGGTCGCCGAGCCAGATGTGCTCGGGACGCAGATCCCCGTGACCGTCGACGATGTGGCGCGCGCGCACGCGAGCGGCCAACACCTCGCCGTGACGGGAAAGGAATTCCCGCTGCACGCTGGCCAGGCGCCTGACCAGTCCCGCCGGCGAGCCCAGGCGCGGATCGAGCAGCACCCGCTGATTCATCGCCAGGTTGTCGTGCCAATCGCGCAGGTGCACTGCGGGCGGCAACAAGACCGGCGCCGCCCGGCGATAGAATTGCACCAGCGTGGCGGCGAGAGGGTCGAGCTGCCACGGCTCGATGCGGTGCTGCAGGATGGCCTGTTCGAACGTGCGGCTCTCGTCGAGCCGTCGCATGACGACTAGCCAGTCCACGATCGCCGCGTTTGCGCCGATCGCCAGCCCGCGCGAGGTTGCCGTCAGCGGCACCACGTCGAGGTAGACGTCGGGGGCAAGCCGGCGGTTGAGGCGCAGCTCCGCCCGGCAGGCGGCCTCGCGCCGCGCCAGTGTGGAGAAATCGAGATACGGAAAACGCACCGGCTTCTTGAGCTTGTAGGCCCGATCGCCTGCGAGAAACACCCAGGACATATGGGTCTCGCGCCGGACCACGCCGGCGACCGGATGCGCATAGGCGCTCGCGCGGCTGAGGAAGTCGACCTTCTGGTTGAGCGTGCACGGTTCGTCGGCCGCGGTCATGCGCAGCTCATGCCGCAGCGCCGCCTCCCGGCCGGCGTCGATGCACTCCGCGCGCCCCGCCGGTCGCGTGGCCTGACCGGTCGCCCGCGGTTGGCCTGCGCTCATCACGCTCTGGACAGGCTGATATCCGCGCCGAGCAGTTCGCCCAGCAGCCCCTCGTCGAGCTCCTCGAACAGCGCGCCGATGCTGCTCGCGCTCGCGAGCCTCTGTTCTTGCAGCTTGCTCCAGGCATCGGCACAGGCGCGTCCGAAGCTGTCTGCATCGCCCACGTGGTAGGTGCCTTCGTACAAGGCATCTCCGTGCTTGCGAATTCGCAGTTTGACCTTCATGCCGAACTCCCACTTGCAATAATGGTCCGGCTCCGGCGAGCGGACTTTGATGCAGGTCAAGAAATATTGTCCCGCTGCGAACGATGCCGCGTCAATTGCCGAAACTTTACTTGGCGATGGCTTGCTACGCCGCCTCGTCGAGGAGGTCGTCGAGCTCGGCCATGTCGGCGATCTTCAGCCCGGGGCATATACATCCGCGGCCGCCTTCACGGATTCCACCGTCGCCGCGGCCGCCGCCTTGTCGAACTTCGCCCCGACGCTGGGCAAGTCCACGAAGACGAGATCCCCGAGCTTTTCCTGCGCAAAGGGCGTGATCCCGACCGTGGCGACGTCGCCGTCGAGCCGCAGCCACTCATGGTCCTTGGTGTATCTTGAGCCCTGCAATGTTTTCGGCGGCGACCATCGCGGCTTCGCGCTGGTGCGCGTCGCTCCTCAGGAAGCTTTGACTTCGATCTTCTTCGCCGGCTTCTGCGCCTCCGGCTTCTTGGGAAGGGTCACGGTGAGGACACCCTTTTTGAACGCCGCCTCGATTTTGTCCGCCTCGACGTCCTCAGGAATCTGCATGCGGCGCTCGAACGAGCCGTACCGGCGCTCGGAGAGATAGTAGTCCTTCTTCTTCTCCTCTTTTTCCTCCTTCTTTTCGCCCTTGATCGTGAGCACGCCGTTGGACGCGACCACCTCGACGTCCTTTTCGCTCATGCCCGGCAGCTCGGCGGTGATCTCGTAGGCCCTGTCGGTCTCGGCGACATCCATCGCCGGGGCCGTGGTCCAGCTCAACTCACGCCGCCAGAACGGCTCCAGGTCGAACGCCGAGCGACGGAACGGAGAACGCCAGAACCCTCCGTCGAAATCGTCGAACAAGCGGTCGATCTCGCGGCGCAGGCCCTCGAACGGTCGCCTCACTGCGGACTCCGCCTTTTTTGGCTCGTCCTTCACGGGCAGTTTGGTTGCAGCTTCAGCCATGACTAACCTCCTTCTCTTGGATTGGAGGCTCGTTGCGTAAAGCCATCCGGGCCGATCGACGTTGACATACGTCAAGAGCGGCGAGGAGCAGCGCCCCCTTGGACGATCATGCGGATCGGGGGACCGCCTGTGTGGTGCGCGGATTGACGTGAATCAAGACACCGCTGAACGCATGCGGCTATTTTGATCAGCCTCGCGCGAGCCGCAGGAGAGCGCATGTCCTACGCATCGGTCATGGTGTATGTCGAGGCCTACGGCTCGCCGGAACAGCGCGTGCGTGTCGCCGCCGGCCTTGCCGACGAATTCAATGCGATGCTGATCGGACTATCGGCGCTCGCCGCTCCGCCGCCAGTGGTGGCGGATGGCATGGTGATGGATGAGCCGACGGATGCGGATATCGAGTTGATGCGGGCGAAGCTCGCCGACAAAGGCAATTGGTTCCGCGGCATCGTGGGCGGCGGTCGGCGCCGGCTCGAATGGCGCGCCGTGCTGGACCTTCCGATCGAGGCGCTCGCCCGGGAGGCGCGGGGGGCCGATCTCGTCGTCATCGGACAGGTGGCGACGCCGGGCGGCGCTTACCGGGCGCTCGATCCGGGCGCAGCAATTCTCAAGCTGGGACGTCCGACGTTGATCGCGCCCGAGGGTGTTGGTCACCTGCGGGCCGAGCACGTCGTGATCGGCTGGAAGGACACCCGCGAGGCGCGCCGGGCCGTGCGCGACGCGCTCCCGTTCCTGCAGCAGGCGACGCGGGTCACAATTGTCGAAGCCTGCGGCCCGAGCGAAGAGAAGACGGCGCTGGGGCGGCTCGACGACGTGTCACGCTATCTTGCGCACCACCGCATCAAAGCTGGGCCTAAGGTCATGCTGGAGCAGAGGGGATCCGGCGCGGAGCAGCTGATCGAGGTCGCGCGGGAGGAACGTGCGGACCTGTTGGTCACCGGCGCCTACGGACACAGCCGCCTGGGCGAGTGGATGTTCGGCGGCATGACGCGGGAACTGCTCGCGACAAGCCCGATCTGCTGTCTCATGTCGCACTGATTTCTCAGGACAAATGGCAACTGGAGAAGGACCATGCAGACGCCCGTCCAGATCGACTTCCAAGGCATGCAGGCGACAGCGGGCGTCCGCGCCGCGATCGAGCAGCACCTGGCCGAGCTGGAGCGGCGCTATGGCCGCGTGACAGCATGCCGGGTGATGCTGAAAGCGCCGGGCGGCCACCACCGCACCGGCGGCCTCTACGAGGTCAACATTCGTCTGGCGCTTCCGAACGGCCGCGAAGTCAATGTCGGGCGCACGCCGCCGGCGGACGAGCGCCACGCCGACCTTTCGTTTGCCATCAATGACGCTTTCAAGCATGCGCGGCGGCGCCTGCAGGACCAGGTCCGCCGCTTGCAGGGTCAGGTGAAGCAGCACGAGCATCAACCGGTCGCGACCGTGAAGACCATCGACCCGTCAGGCGAGTTCGGGTTCCTGGAGGCGGCCGACGGCCATGAGGTCTATTTTCATCGCAACAGCGTGCTCGACGACGCATTTGGGCATCTCGCGGTCGGCACCGAGGTCGCGTTCGTGGAGGAGATGGGCGAGAAAGGACCCCAGGCCAGCACCGTCAGGCTCGTCGGCAAGCACAAGCTGCGGCTATGAGCCCTTCAGCCGCGCCGCTTCCGGGCAAGGCCGGCTGGGAGCATTTCCCGCACGACACCGACGTCGGAGTGCGGGGATGGGGCACGACCGCGGCGCAGGCGTTCGAGCAGGCGGCGCACGCGCTGACGGCCGTCGTCACCCATGCGGAGGTCGCGCCGCGCCTCGCGGTCGAGGTGCAGTGCGAAGCGCCCGACCTCGAGCTTCTGTTTGTCGAGTGGCTCAATGCCATCATCTATGAGATGGCGGTCCGCAACATGCTGTTCGGACGTTTTGCCGTGCGGATCGAGAACGGACGGCTCGCCGGTACGCTGTGGGGCGAGCCGGTCGATGTCGAACGCCATGCCCCCGCTTGCGAGCCCAAGGGAGCGACCTATACCGCGCTGAAGGTGGCCACCGATCCCGACGGCACCTGGTCTGCCGCCTGCATCGTGGACGTCTAACGGAGAGCCGCATGGACCCCGCCCGTTTCACCCGCGTCGATCCCACCGCCTGGCGTGTCGAGCCATTCGGCGCAATGCGGGTTCCGGCCATCATCTATGCCGACGAGAACCTGATCAGGGGCATGGACGATAAGGTCTTCGAGCAGGCCGTGAACGTCGCAACGCTGCCCGGAATCGTGCAGGCCTCCTACGCCATGCCGGACGCTCATTGGGGCTACGGTTTCCCGATCGGAGGCGTGGCCGCGTTCGATCCCGAGCAAGGCGGCATCGTGTCGGCAGGCGGCGTCGGGTTCGATATTTCGTGCGGTGTGCGCACCATGCTCACCGGCCTCAAGGTCGCAGACGTCGTTCCGCCGCAGAGGTCGCTGGCCGACTCGCTGTTTCGCCAGATCCCGGCCGGCGTCGGCAGCAAAGGAGCGATCGCCCTCGACGCGGTCGACATGGATGCGATGCTCGCGGGCGGAGCGCGTTGGGCGGTGGAGCATGGCTGGGGCGAGGAGCACGACCTCGAGCGGATCGAGGAGCACGGCGTGATGGCGGGCGCCGAGCCGGAGCACGTCTCCGACCGCGCCAAGGAGCGCCAGCGCCGGGAGATGGGAACGCTCGGCTCCGGCAACCACTATCTCGAGGTGCAGGCGGTTACAGAAATCTTCGATACGGCCGTGGCCGGCGTGTTCGGGCTTGCCCGCGACGACGTCGTCGTCACCATTCATTGCGGCTCGCGCGGGCTCGGTCACCAGATCGGGACCGAGTTCCTGAAGGAAATGGTGGTGACGGCGGAAGCCGCCGGCATTGCGCTGCCCGACCGCGAGCTCGCCTGCGCCCCCATCAAATCGGAGGTCGGACAGCGTTACCTGGGCGCCATGCGCGCCGCGATCAATTGCGCGCTCGCCAATCGGGAGATCCTCGGTCACTTTGCACGGCGGGTTTTCACGCACTTCTTCCCGACTTGTCACTTGCGCCTGTTGTTCGACGTCTCGCACAATACTTGCAAGGTGGAAACGCACGCGGTCGGGGGCAGGACGCGGCAGCTGTTCGTGCATCGGAAAGGCGCGACCCGGGCCTTCGGTCCCGGCCATGCCAGCCTGCCCATGGCGCTGCGCCCGGTCGGCCAGCCCGTGCTGATCGGCGGCAGCATGGGGACGGGCTCCTACATCCTGGTAGGCGAGGCGACCGCCGAGCAGAGGGCGTTCTCGTCCGCCTGCCACGGCGCCGGCCGCGCGCTCTCCCGCCACGCCGCGCTCAAGCAATGGAGCGGGCGCAAGATCGTCGACGATCTCGCCTCCCAAGGGATCCTGATCCGCAGCCCCTCGACGCGCGGCGTCGCGGAGGAAGCACCCGGCGCCTACAAGGACGTCGCGGCCGTGGTGGCCGCCGCCGAGCGTGCCGGCCTGGCGCGCAGGGTCGCGCGCCTGCGACCGCTCATCTGCATCAAGGGATAGCGCGCTCGTCCGCAGGTCGAGCTTAGCCGTCAAGGATGATGCGGCGTTAACCGCACGCTTGACCGACCTGGAAAAACGGGTCTGGGCGCACCGCACGAAACAGCCAACGTGAGAACGGGGTTTCCAACCTTCGTGCACACCTCAGAAATCGATTTCGATCGCGGCTTGCCCCTCGCTGTCCAATGGCCCAGGCCGGTGAACAACCACTGTGAAACGTGCCGGGTGGGATATGAACGATGCGGATCGCAGATCACTGACGATGGGAGCGGGTGGGCATTCATGCAACGGCACGGTTGATCCAGATCAAGGCTGTGCACGCCGAAGTTAGCGAGACATGATTCATGACTAGATCGGCAGCGCCATTCGCACTCCCCGACAAATTGGAGCCAGACCTTGCGCGCGTCCAGTCGTATTGGGAAGGCCTCAAACGCGGCGCCGCCGAGATGCCCTTTTGGGACGACGTCAATCTCACCGCGATCCCACAGGTCTCGGCCAGGCTGATGTTGATTGACGTTTTTGACCGACCCGTACGTTTCCGGCTCGGAACGATTGGCGAAGAGTTGCAAGGGCAGCATGGCCGCGATGTGGTGGGCAAATTCTTGGATGAAATCGAACCCCGATCTCCATTGCAGTATCTGATCTCTCAAGCAAGTGCAGCCGTCGAGAGCCGCGCCCTGACATATTACCGGCACGACTCGGTCAAGCGCGCGGACTCCACGAATGGCCCCTATTCTCGACTCCTCCTTCCCATGTGGGGAGACGGTCGCATCGGAATGCTGCTTGGGGCGGTCGCTTGGAGGTAGAGTCTTTCCAGGGCAACGGCTGGTGCCTTGGTTTCCCCGATACGATCGTCCCAGTGCTCATCGTAAATGGCTATCGTTCGGGTAAACAGGGCGGCGGAAATACTTGGCATGGCAAGCACCAATGGCCGACATCCTGACGCTCACCATCAATCCCGCGATCGATGTCTCCACCTCGGTCGAGCGGATGGCTCCGATCCATAAGCTGCGCTGTACCTCGACACGACGCGACCCAGGGGGTGGTGGCATCAATGTAGCTCGCGTGCTGCAGCGATTCGGAGCTGATGCGACGGCGATGTACGCAAAGGGTGGAACGATTGGCCGGCTGCTGCAGCATCTTCTCGATCAAGAAGGAGTTTCAGGTCTGCCTATTCCGATTTTGGAAGAGACGCGGGAAAATTTCACCGTTCTGGAGGAAGTCTCTGGACAACATTATCGCTTCGTCTTGCCGGGCCCTCGGCTGACGGAACCAGAATGGCGCGGGTATCTCGACGCTGTGACCGCGCAGGTCTCTCCAGAGCAGCAAACGCGTTTCGTGGTTGCAAGTGGAAGCCTTCCACCTGGCGTTCCGAGCGACTTCTACGCCCAAATAGCGCGAATGGCGAAACAGGCCGGAGCGAAAATGATCATGGATACCTCGGGTCCGGCCCTCAAAGAAGCCTTGGAAGCAGGCGTATACATCGTAAAGCCGAGCCTGCGAGAGTTCAGCGAATTGGTGTCGGCACCGCTGGAAAGCGAAAGCGATTTGATCATGGCCTGCTGCAGACTCGTCGAGAACGGACGAGCTGAGATGGTCGCTCTGTCGATGGGAGAGCAGGGGGCGCTCCTAGTTTCGGCTAATCAAGTCTTGCGCGGACAAGCCGTCCCTATAAAGCCAGTCAGCGTCGTGGGCGCGGGGGACAGCTTTTTGGGGGCGATGATCTGGAGCCTTGCTTGCGGTCACCCCAAGGAACACGCGTTTCGCTATGGGATTGCAGCCGGATCGGCGGCCTTGCTCATGCCGGGGACAGAGATGTGTCATCCGCAAGATGTCGAACGCTTGGTCCGCGAAGTTAAGGTGCAGCCGATCTAAGCTTCGGCGATTCTGAACCTGCGAAAATAATTCCAGCATCGCGTCGATGCGCGTCCGTTACGGACGTTCCAGCAGCGCCGCGGCTCCCAACAAGGCGGGAAGCGGCCGCATGATGATGTAGGTCGGGATCGCGGCAACATACCATCGGAGCCGGCCTTTGGCCTCGAACCGCTTGCGGAAGCCGGATTGCGCGCAGAAAGAACTCAGTTTTGGGACAATGCCGCCGGCAATATAGACGCCGCCCCGTGCGCCTACTGTAAGGGCCAGATTGCCGGCCACCGTCCCGAGCATCGCGCAGAACATCGCCGTGGCATCTCGCGTGCGCGAGTCTTCCTCCCAGGTTCGAGGATCGGTGATCTGTGGCGGCGTGAATGAGGCGGCCGGCACTGCAGCGATTTCGCACAGAGCATTGTACAGGTTGACGAGCCCAGTCCCCGACAGCACTCGTTCTGCCGAAACGTGATCATAACGTTTGCGCAAGAGCTCCAGTATGGCGCTCTCCTGGGCATCGGCCGGTGCGACTGTTACGTGCCCGCCTTCTCCCTCGATCGGCGTCCAACCCCCGGCTATCGGCATGAGCGTGCTCACACCGAGGCCAGTCCCGGGCCCGACTATCCCGATCGGAGCATTCGCTACTGGCGCGCCAGGACCGATTTGCAGGCGATCGGCTTCGGCCAAGTGTGGGATGGCGACCGCATTAGCGGCGAAATCGTTGATCACTCGAAGCCGCCTCAATCCGAAGCGCTTGCGCACGGCCTCGATCGAGAATGTCCAGGGATGGTTGGTGAAGGTGACTTGATCGCCGGTTATTGGCGACGCGACTGCCAACACGGCTTGGTCCGGCTTCCGGAGGGGGGATTCCTCTTCCAAATATGCGCCGATCGCCTCGGGCAGGGATGGGTAATCATCTAACGCGTACACCCGGGCGGTCGTGGCAGCTCCCTCCGGTCCAACCAAGGCAAAGCGCGCGTTCGTGGCGCCGATGTCTCCAATGAGACCAAGTTCCGCTACGCTCATC
The DNA here is from genome assembly GCA_963758945.1 of uncultured Alphaproteobacteria bacterium. Taxonomy (GTDB): domain Bacteria; phylum Pseudomonadota; class Alphaproteobacteria; order Rhizobiales; family Xanthobacteraceae; genus VAZQ01. The sequence continues at coordinate 228,740 of CAVWXY010000016.1, forward strand.
GAAGGACCCGAGCCTTGCAAGTGGTACTCGAGCTTGAGCAGGCTAACGACGCTCTGGATTTGATCTGTGTCAAAGGTCTCTTCGGGGAAAATATTAACATTATTCAAAAGGAGTTGATCATGGGCGACCTGCAACTTCGGCAAGATGTTGTCGATGAGCTCGAATACGAGCCAAGTGTGGATGCCGCGCACATTGGCGTCGCAGTCGATAAGGGCGTCGTGACTCTGACAGGCCATGTTGCCAGCTATGCCGAAAAGCAGGCCGCGATAGCAGCGGTTCGCCGGATCAAGGGTGTCCGCGCTATCGCAGACGAGATCGAGGTTCGCTATCCCTCGGGCAAGAGGACATCCGACGACGAGATCGCCAAGCGCGCCATCGACATTCTTGACTGGGACACAATGGTTCCTAGCGGTTCAATCCAAGTCATGGTCCGCGACGGCTGGGTGACGCTAACTGGTAGTGTAGATTGGCATTATCAGAAGAAGCATGCTGAGGATGATGTTCGAAAGCTGTCGGGCGTGCGGGGCGTGACCAACACCGTCGAAATCAAGCCGAGTGTTCAGGCCGAGGACGTAAAGCGGAAGATCGAAGAAGCACTGAAGCGGCACGCCGAAGTCGAAGCTAACGCAATTCGGGTGACCGTGCCCGAGCCCAACAAAGTGGTCCTCGAGGGAAGGGTCAGTAGCTGGGACGAGCGGCACGCGGTGGAAAATGCTGCCTGGTCCGCCCCGGGTGTGAAATCAGTCGAGGACCGCACGATAGGTCCCTTCGTCTACGATGAAAGCGACGATGACTGATCGCTGATTGAGCAGCGAAGCGGTCGCCATGGTTGACGGCGCCAGTTCTCATTACGCAGCTCATGACGACGCCAATGATTGCTGAATACCGCAAAATTTCTTGCCACTGCGATGATGGAATAAATCGTGAAGGCGTCTACGACCGGCTCGCCACCCTCTCCCGCAAGGGGAGAGGGTGGCACCGAGTCCGCCGCACGATCAGCTGCCAAAGCCCGCGCGCGCATCACTGCCCGCGCAGCGGCAGCGGCTGCTCGTCGAGCATGGCCTTGATCGCCGCCCGCGTCGTCGCGGCATCGAGCCCGTGCCGGGCGACGAGATCCCCGCAGTCGGCGGCGATGGCGTCGACGTCCTGGAGGAGCTTGAGCCGCTTGAAATGGTCGTCGCGGCGCAGGCCCATGCTTTCGCCCACGATCTCCAACAGGTTCATGATGCGGAAGGGATAGTCGCGCTCGTGCGCGCACAGCTCGCGATGATCGGCGTGATAGACCGCAAGGAGCGCGTCGACGCCGGCGCGCTCGGCGGCGTCGAGCTCGTTCTTCTGCAGCTCGCGGCGATAGGCCGGGAGCGCGCGGAAATAATTGCTCATCATGCCGACCGCGGGCTGCCGCAGGTCGACGAGCTCCACGCCCGGCACGGCCTGCAGGATATCCTCGGCCGCCTCCACCACGCCCTTGATGCCGGGATGGCGATGCAGCGCCACGCGCATCTCGACGCGCTTGCGCAGGAGCGGCGTGAGCCGATCGAGGTTGCCGCGCAGGAACAGCATGAACGGCGTCATTTCGAACGGCTTGGCGCCGCGCGTCTTCTCGACCGTCGGCAAGGTCGTCTCGGTGAACTGGGTGTGGCAGCTCGGGCACCACGTCACCACCTGCCCGGACTTGCTGCGCGCGAGCTTGTCCATGGTGCTCTCGGCGAAGCGGCCCGACGTGGCGACGTCGCCGGTGCGCATCTGCACCACGCCGCAGCAATGGCTGGGCCCGCCCAGCACCTGATAGGTGACGCCGAGCGCATCCATGATGTCGAGCGCGAGCAGCGCGATGTGCGGGGTCTTGAGCACGTTGCAGCCGGTGTAGAACACGAAATCCGGCGGCGCGTCCGGCGTGGGATTTCCGCCCGGCTTCTGGCCGAGGCGTGTCAGCAGCTCGTCGTCGAGCTGCATCTGCGAAATGTGGGTGACCTCGCGCGCGACCTTGCGGAAGCCTTCGACGCCCCGGCGGCGCTGCTCGCCCGGCTCATGCGCCTGGCGCGCCATCGCCACCCGTGCCATGCCGAGCAGGAAGCGCGGATTGACGCCGTAGTCGCAGGCCTTGATGCATTCGCCGGTGAGCACGCAGGCATTCGCCCATTTGCGCGACGCCTCCGGCCCGTCGCCCGTGCGCAAAATGTCGATGATGCCGGTGATGACCGCGCGTGGCTCGGCTTCGACTCCGCCGGGGCCGGTCACCGGGCAGACCTCGACGCACTTGCCGCAGCGGGTGCAGGCATCCGCCATCGCCGCGACGCGTCCGGCCAGCGCGCTCTCGAAGGTTTCGCTCATGCAGCCTCGGCCAGCAAATATGCGACCCGGCACAGATTATCGCCGTGGACGCGTGAATTGAAGTCCGGATTTATCGTTTCTCCGCGCTGTCGTCCCCGCGAAAGCGGGGACCCATCGTGCCACACACTGCGGCCTCTGGAATATGGGTCCCCGCAACGGGGTCCCCGCGACGCGAGCGTCGCGGGGTGCCCCGCGCGGGGACGACACAGGAGAGGGATGCGGGGGCGGAACTACGCGGTGACCGCGATGCCCTGAACCTCGATCATCATCTCGGGCTGGGCGAAACCCTGCACGGTGATGGCGGCACTTGCCGGAAAATCCTTGCCGAACAGCTCGCCGCGCAGCTCGGTCATGCGCGTGGTGTAGCGCGCGTCGATGAGAAACACCGTCATGGTCACCATGTCGGAGAGCTTGGCGCCCGCCTCCGCCAGCGTCTTCTCGATGTTGCGGAAGGTCTGCTTGAACTGGGCGTCGAAATCGCCAGCGAGCGATTTGCCGGCATCGTCGGCCTGGCCGGTATGGCCCGCGATGTAGATCGTCCTCCCGGCGCCCTCGGTGACGATGCAGGGCGAGAACGCGCGCTTGACCTGCCAGGTGCCGCGAACGAACGATTTTTTCATGGCTCCCTCCCGATTACACGGCTTGTCGTCCCCGCGAAAGCGGGGACCCATTGTGCCACTCACTGCGGTCTCTGGAATATGGATCCCCGCTTTCGCGGGGATGACAGCGGTTGGCGTGGAAGCATCGAATGATCACTTCGCATTGCCCTGGTGGATCGCGCGCCACAGCCGTTCCGGCGTCGCCGGCATCTCGACGTGGCGGATTCCGAGGTGGGAGAGCGCATCCACCAGCGCGTTGGCGACGGCGGGCATGGCGCCGACGCAGCCCGCCTCGCCCGCGCCCTTGACGCCGAGCGGATTGGTCCTGGTCGGCACCGGGTTGCTCTTGACCTCGACCGCGCTGATGTCGGTCGCGCGCGGCATGGCGTAGTCCATGAACGAGCCGGTCAGGATCTGCCCGTCGCCGTCGAACCGGATGTCCTCCATCAGGATCTGGCCGACCCCCTGCGCGACGCCGCCGACGATCTGGCCCTTGAGCAGCAGCGGGTTGATGACGGTGCCGACGTCGTCCACCACGCTGTAGCGCACGATCTCGACCTCGCCGGTGTCCTCGTCGATCTCGAGCTCGCAGATGTGGCAGCCGTTGGGGAAGTTCTGCACCGGCGCGGCATAGGTCGCGGTCGCGATCAGGCCGACATCCATGCCCTTCGGCAGCTTGGTCGGCTCCATCGCCTCCTTCGCCACCTCCTTGATGGTGAGCGTGCGGTTGGTCTTCGGGCTGGAGAAGACGCCGTCGGCGAAGTTGACGTCGGCGGCATCGACCTCGAGCAGATGGGCGGCGATGGTTTTGCCCTTGGCGGTGATCCGCTCGGCGGCCATGGACACCGCCGAGCCGCCGATGGTGGCCGAGCGCGAGCCGCCGGTGCCTTCGCCGATGAACACCTGATCGGTGTCGCCCTGGATGTAATGCACCTCGTCGGGGTCGAGTCCGAGGCGGTCGCACATGATCTGCTTGAAGATCGTCTCGTGACCCTGGCCCTGGGTGACGCTGCCGGAGAGCAGCGTGGCCGCGCCCGACTTGTCGAACCGGATCTCGGCTCCTTCGAAGCCGCCCGCGGCCGCGCGCTCGATGGTGTTGGAGATGCCGATGCCGCGCAGCCTGCCGCGCTTGCGCGCCTCTGCGCGCCGCCGCTCGAAACCGGCGAAGTCGGCGAGCTCGAGCGCCATGTCCATGCTCTTCTCGAACTCGCCGTTGTCATAGGTGAAGGTCAGCGCGGTCTTGAACGGCATCGCCTCGGGCGGGACGTAGTTCTTCCGGCGCAGCTCGGCGGGGTCGATGCCGAGCTCGTCGGCGGCGAGGTCGACCAGCCGCTCGATGACATAGGCCGCCTCCGGGCGGCCGTTGCCGCGATAGGGACGTACCGGATTGGTGTGGGTGAACACCGCGGTGACATCGGCGTGCATCGCCGGGATGCGGTAGACGCCGGCGAGCGTGCCGATGTTGCCGGTGAAGGCGGGCATGCCGGTCTGCAGATAGGCGCCGATGCCGGCGACGACCCTCGCGCGCATGCCGAGAAAGGTGCCGCTGTCGTCGAGCGCGAGCTCGGCCTCGGTGACGTTGTCGCGGGCCTGGGCGTCGCAGAGAAAGGATTCCGAGCGGGTCGAGGTCCACTTGACCGGCCGCCCCACCACCTTCGACGCCAGCAGCACGAGCGCCACCTCGTTGTAGACCGCCGATTTCATCCCGAAGCTGCCGCCGATATCGCCGGCGACCACGCGGATCCTGCTCTCCGGGACCTTGAGCACCGGAGCGAGCTCGGCGCGGAAGGGATGCGTTCGCTGCAACGTGGTGTAGAGGGTGTAATGATCCTCGGCGGCGTGATAGTCGCCGAGGCAGCCGCGCGGCTCCATGGTGGCGGCAGTGACCCGGTTGATCACGAAGCGGTGCTTCACCACGCGGGCGGCCTTGGCGAAGGCGGCCTCGGTCGCGGCCTTGTCGCCGAACAGTTGCACGAAGCCGATATTGTCGGGGCAGCCCTCCCAGACCCGCGGCGCGCCGGGAGCGCTCGCCTCGGCGGTCGAGACCAAGGCCGGCAGCGGCTCGTAGTCGACGGCGATCAGCTCGGCGGCGTCGAGCGCCTGCAGGTAGCTTTCCGCCACCACGAAGGCGACATAGTCGCCGACCCAGCGCACGCGGTCCGCGGTCAGCGCCGGATAAGGCGGCCGGAACACGCTGCCGTCGCGCCGCTTCAATCCGCCGGGGACGGGCAGATCGCCCCATCCGGCGGCCCGCCAGTCGGCGCCGGTGAGCACCGCCAGCACCCCCGGGGCGGCCTTGGCCCTGCCGGTATCGATCGCGCGAATTCGCGCATGCGCGTGGGGCGAGCGCAGCACGTAGCCGAACGCCATGCCCGGCAGCACCATGTCGCCGACATAGCGGCCGCCGCCCTTGAGCAGCCGCGGATCCTCGAACCTGGACACGCTCTGGCCGATTGCAAATTCACCCATCTCAATCCTCGGAGCCGATCGAACGCTTGCGGGATGAAAGGTTATCGCAAAGCTGCGGCGCGATGACCATGGGGTGTTTTGCGGCGCAGCCGCGACCGTGCGGTGGCGTTTGCTCGCGCAGCATTGTCGCCCTTCGGACCCCGGTCTAGACTGCCGGCCTCGCGTCGGCATCGCCGGAGTCCGCACATGGCATTCATCGTCTACATCTCTGAATTGCAACGGCTTGCAGCCACCACGGTCGTCGTCGCCATGGCGGCGTTGGCGGCACCGACGGCGCAGGCTGGCGACGCGAGCAAGGGCAAAAAGGTGCTGTTGCTCGAATCCTTTACCGCGCATCCCTATGTCGCGACCACGGAGAAATCTTTCCGCGAGCGCGCGCAGTCGTACGGCATGGATGTGACCGTCCAGGCAGCCGGGCTGGACGCGGCGCTGCAGGCGCGCCAGGCCGATGACGGCATCGCGCGCAAATTCGATCTGATCGTCATCCAGCCGATTTCCGAGCAGGGCGTCGTCCCGGTGCTCACCCGCGCCAAGCAGGCCGGCATTCCCGTGATCATCGTCAACAACACCCCGAAGGACGGTACCGAGGACCTCTACGTCACGTTCGTGGGGCAGGATCAGAACGAGATGGGCCGAATCGTCGGCAGGGCCGTGCTGCAGGCGTTGAAGGACAGCGGCCGCGACGGCGGCAAGGTGGCGCTGATCACCGGCGCGCTGCAGCAGGGGCTGGGTCCGCGCCGCGTCGCCGGCTTCAAGGAGGCGGTGGCGGCCAATCCGAAGGTCGCGATCGCGGCGATCGAGGACGGGAGATGGGACACCGCCACCAGCGAGCGGCTCGCGGGGCAACTCTATGCCCGCTTTGCCGCCACCGGCGGCCTCGACGCCGTCTACGGCATGGCCGACAACCAGGCGGTGGCCGCGATCAAGGCCGCGGAGGCGGCCGGCATCGCCGTCGGCACCGGAGCAAAGCAGCTGATCGTGGTCGGCGGCAACTGCCAGAAGGAGGGGCTCGACGCCATCAGCGCCGGGAAGATGTACAGCTCGGTGACCCAGATTCCGACCGATCTCGGCCGCCGCACCGCCGACACCGCCGACGAGTTCTTCGCCGGCAAGACCTTGCCGAAGGCCGTCCTGCTGCCGGTCGAGCTCATTACCAAGGCCAACCTCGCCCAGTGGCGGGGGCCGTGCACCTATTGAGGCCTGCCGTCGCTCCCGCGCGGCTGGCCGCTCGCGGCGCGCCCCGTGGCCGTCCCCGCTTTCGCGCGGGCGGCAGCTGATCAAGACGCACACCTTTGCGTGACGATCCAAGGGTGAAGCCGAGCGATGGACATTCTCACCGTCGAAGGGCTGAGCAAGAGCTTTGCCGGCTTGAGCGCGCTGCGCGAGGTGTCGCTGTCGCTGCGCCCGGGTGAAATCCGCGCGATCTGCGGCGAGAACGGCGCCGGCAAGAGCACGCTGGTCAAGCTCCTGATGGGAATTCTTGCGCCCGACGGCGGCACGATTGCGGTCGACGGCGTGCGCCGGACCATCCGCGGCCCGCAGCAAGCGCAAGCGCTGGGTCTGGGTCTCGTGGCGCAGGAGCTCAGTCTCGCGCCGCGGCTTTCGATTCTCGACAATATCTGGCTCGGCAGCCGCGATGTCCCCCTGTTCCACCGCCGCCGCGACCTGCGCCGGCGCGCACACGACGCGCTCGAAACCCTCGGCGCGGGCGCCTGGGACCTGGACATGCCGGTGAGCGCGCTCAGCATCGGCCAACAGCAGCTGGTCGAGATCGCGCGGCTCATCGCACGCAACGCCCGGCTCCTGATTCTCGACGAGCCGACCGCGACGCTGACCGACGCCGAGATCGCGCGTATCCTCGCCGTGCTCAAGTCGCTCAAGGCGCAGGGCCATGCGATCCTCTATGTCAGCCATCGGCTGGGCGAGGTGTTCGATCTCTGCGACACCGTCACCGTCCTGCGTAACGGCGAGCACGTCGCCACCCGCGGGGTTGGCGCCATCACCCGCGAGCAGCTCATCGAGCTGATGCTCGGTCGGCCGTTCGGCGCCATGTATCCGGCCGCATCCGGCACCCCGGACGGCCTCGCCGCCTTGGTGGTCGAGAAGCTGGTCGTTCCCGGCGGCTTGCGCGACGTGTCCTTCATTGCGCCGCGCGGGAAAATTCTCTGCCTCGCCGGGCAGGTCGGCTCCGGCGCCAGTCTGGTGACGCGCGCGCTCGCCGGGCTCGTCCCGGGCGCGAGCGGCGATGTGCGCCTCGACGGCCGGGCGTTGCGCCTCGGTTCGGTCCCGGATTGCGTGGCGCGCGGCGTGCTGTTCCTCTCCGAGGATCGCGCCGGCGAAGGCATTTTCCATCAGCGCAGCGTGCTGGAAAATCTGGTGGCCGGAAGCTTCGTCACCCATACGCGGTTTGGCATCCTCGATTGGCCGCGGCTCAAGCGCGTGGGAGCGCGCCTCGCCGAACGCGTCGCGGTCGATCGCCGCCGGCTCGCCGCCGCCGCCGGCAAGCTCAGCGGCGGCAACCAGCAGAAGCTGCTGTTCGGCCGTGCCATAGAGCGGCCGCGGCCGGGGGTGTTGCTGATGAACGAGCCCACGCGCGGCATCGACGTCGGCGCGCGCGCCGACATCTATCGCATCATGCGCGAGCTGTGCTCGCTCGGCTACGCCCTGATCATGACCTCCTCCGAGCTCGAGGAGGTCGTCGGCATCGCCGACATCGTGGTGACCATGTATCGCGGCCGCGTCGTGGCGCGTTACGAACGCGACGCCATCGAGTTGGCGCGCATTCTCGCCGATATCACCCATCCGACTCAGGCCGCGGCATGACCGGATCGGTCGAGCCGGCGGTCGCGGACGGCGGGCCTGCCGCAACGACCGGGCGCGCCGAACGGCGAAACTACGTCGCCGCCGTTCGAGCGGCCGTGCTCGTCGCTCTCCTGGCGATCGCCCTGACCACGCCCGGCTTCCTGTCTCAGCCGAGCATGCTGTCGCTGCTAACCACCGTCTCCTTCATCGGCTGCGTCGCCGTCGGCATGACGCTGATCACCATCAGCGGAAACATCATGTCGTTCTCGCTCGGTGCGCTCACCGGCGCGACCGCGATGATCTTTATCCTGGCCGGCAACTGGGGCGGGTTCGGCTGCGGGCTCGCCGCGGCGCTGGCGTTCGCGGGCTTGGCCAATGCGTTGCAGGGCTTCCTCATCGGCTGGTTGCGGGCCAATCCCATCATCGTGAGCATCGCGGCGCTGGCGCTGATTTACGGTGTGGCCGAAGCCTTCGCCGAGCACGGCACCGTCTATGCCGCGCCGGGAACGAGCTATGGCGGCTTCAAGGGCAAGATCGCCGGACTGCCGGTCGAGTTCGCGGTGTTGCTCGCGATCACCGCGATCGCCCAATTCATTCTGTCATTCACTGCCTTCGGCCGGCATCTCTTCCTGCTCGGCGCGAGCTTTCGCGCCGCCGAGACCGTGGGGGTGCGCGCTTGGCGGGCCGTCACCGGGGCCTATCTCTGGGCCGGATTGTTCACCGCGCCGGCGGGCATCATGCTGGCGATTCGCTACGATGCGGCCAGCATGAACTACGGCGTCGGCTACGAATACGACGCCATCGCCGCGGTGCTGGTGGGCGGCACCGTCATCAAGGGCGGTGAGGGCTCGGCGGTGCGCACGCTTGTGGGCGCGATGATCATCGGCGTCATCCAGGTCGTGCTGGTGCTGCAGGGACTGCGCAGCGAATGGCAGTATCTCATCGCCGGCGTCATCGTGCTCGGCGTCATCGCGCTGCAGACGCAGGGCACGCGGGATTGAGCAATGAAGCGTTTCTTGCGCGACGATCCGCATGCGCGTCCGCTTATCGTCTTGGCGGCCTGCATTCTCGGCCTCGCGCTGATCGATGCGCGCGAGGTCCTGAGCGTCGCCACCGTCACGTCGACCTTCGAGACCTTCGCCACCATCGGCCTGGTGGCGCTCGGGCTCGGCCTCACCATGATGATCCGGGAGTTCGATCTGTCGGTCGTCGGCATGTACAGCTTGGCCGGCTGCATCGCGGTGGTCACGGGCGGCGAAAATGCCTGGCTGGGGCTTGCCTGCGCGCTGGCGGCCGGCTTGGTCGGCGGCCTCATGCAGGGCTTCATCATCGTGCGGCTGCGGCTGGGCTCCGTGGGCGTAACCCTGGGCGGGCTTCTGGTATTCGCCGGCATCGCCTATGTCGTCACCGAGAACCGCGCGCTGCCTTACGACAACATGGCGGTGGCGCTGAGCTTGAGCGCGCCGATCGGCGCCGTCTTCTCGGTCCGCAGCCTCGTCGCCATCGCGATTTTCGTCGCTGCCGCGCTGGTCGTCGGGCTTACCCGGTACGGCCGTGACATCATCGCGACCGGCAGCGACCGGCGGGCGGCGATGACCGCGGGCGTCGACGTCGACGGGCTGGTCATCGCTATTTTCGGCTTTTCCGGCTTCTGCGCCGCGCTCTCCGGCGCGCTGCTGAGCTACAGCCTCGCCTCGGCCTCGCCCTCCGGGCTCTCCGACGTCATCGTGCCCGCCGCGGCGGCCGCGATCCTCGGCGGCGTGTCGCTCGCCGGCGGCACCGGACGGCCGCTCGGCATCGGCATCGGCGTGCTCAGCCTCGCGGTGCTGCGCGCGGGCTTCAACGCCATCGGTGCGCCGCCCTATGTCAACGAGATCGCCATGGGCGCCATCCTCCTGATCGTGGCGGTGCTCGACGGCGCCTATCTCGCGCGCCGCCTGGCATGGCTCCGGCGCGTGCATTGACCGCCGCGGCGAATGCGCCACAATGCCGTTCGGGAGATGGAACGGCCATGCTGGAACGGGCCTCGTCGGTTGCGAGCCGAGACCGAGATTGCGTCGCGCGCGCGCGCGAGCTCGCGCCGCTCGTCGCGGCGCATGCGGCGCGCATCGAGACGGAACGGGAGATCGTGCCCGAGGTGCTCGCGGCGCTCCACGAGGCGCGGCTGTTCCGCATGCTGCTGCCGGCGAGCTGCGACGGTCTCGAGGTCGATCCCGCAACCTTCACGCAGGCGGTCGAGGAGCTCGCCAAGGCCGACGGCAGCACCGCCTGGTGCGTGGTCCAGGCCTGCGGCTGCTCCATGGCGGCGGCTTATGTCGAGCCGGACGTGGCGCGGGAGGTTTTCGGCGATGCGCGCGCCGTGCTGGCCTGGGGGCCGGTCGGGCCGAACGTGAAGGCGGTCGCGGTTGCGGGCGGCTATCGCGCGTCGGGAAGCTGGAGCTTCGCCAGCGGCATCAAGCATGCGACCTGGCTCGGCGGCCATTGTCCCGTGTACGAAGCCGACGGCACGCCGCGGCTGGCCCCCGACGGCAAGCCGGCGGAGCGCACGGTGCTGATCCCCAAGGCGAGCGCGACCATCAACGACATCTGGCATGTCATCGGCCTCAGAGGCACCGGCAGCGACAATTACGCGATCGAGGACCTGTTCGTGCCCGACCGCTGCAGCTTCACGCGCGAGTCGGCCGCCGACCGCCGCGAGCGCGGCCCGCTCTATCGCTTCACCACCTTCCACCTCTACGGCACCGGCTTTGCCGCCATCGCGCTCGGGCTCGCGCGCGCCTCGCTCGATGCCTTCGTCGCGCTCGCCGCGACCAAGATGCCGAAGACCAAGACCTTCGTCCTGCGCGACAATGCGGTGGTCCAATCGCAGGTGGCGCTGGCGGAGGCGAAGCTTTCCTCCGCGCGCGCCTATCTGCTCGCGGTGCTGGAGGAAAGCTGGGCCACCGCGCTGCGCGGCGAGGCGCTCCCGCTGGCGCAACGCGCCGCGCTCAAGCTCGCCGGCACCTATGCGGTGCATCAGGGCAAGGACGTGGTCGACGCCGTCTATCACGCCGCCGGCGCCACCGCGATCTTCGAGAGCAACCCGTTCGAGCGCCGCTTCCGCGATGTGCACACCGTCATCCAGCAGGTGCAGGCGCAGTTCGCCAATTTCGAGATGGTGGGGCAGGTGCTGCTCGGCCTGCCGAGCCCGTCGAAGTTGATCTAACTAGAGCGTCTTCCGCCTACTTTGACGCAGTCTCGGGTCGTCATTGCCGGGCTTGATGTTCAGCCCGAACACATCACCGACGGGTGTTCGGGGACATGACCGACACCTCATCATTGCATGGATTCGGCAACAAGGGGGCCATCCATGCCGTGGCGAGAGGTATCGATCATGGACCAACGGCGTGAGTTTGTTCGACTCGCAATGCAGCACGGAGCGAACCGGCGCGAGCTGTGCCGGCGGTTCGGGATTCATCCTGATACCGGCTACAAGTGGCTTGGCCGCTGGGCTGGCGGTGATTGGGAGCTTTCCGATCAATCGCGCCGGCCGCATGGGAGCCCCGCCCGCACCGAGGCGGCAATGGAGGCACTCGTGTTGAAGGTGCGGGACGCGCATCCGGCCTGGGGTGGGCGCAAGATCGCGCGCTGTCTGGAACGCGAGGGCGCGAGGCCACCGGCGCCGTCGACCGTGCACGAGATTCTGCGGCGGCATGGCCGCGTGGTTGCGCCGCTCGGCTCGCCACGGGCTTCGCAGCGCTTCGAGAAGCCTGCGCCCAACTTGTTGTGGCAGATGGACTTTAAGGGCTGGGTCCGGCTCGGTGATGGGATGCGCTGCCATCCGCTGACCGTGGTGGACGACCATTCGCGCTATGTGCCCTGCCTGCAGGCCTGCGCCGATGAACAGGGCAACACGGTGCAGAACCATCTGGAGATGACCTTCCGCCACTACGGCCTGCCGGAAGCGCTGTTCGTCGACAATGGCGGTCCCTGGGGTGATAGCTCGCAAACACGTTGGACCCGGCTGTCCGTGTGGCTGCTCAAGCTCGGTGTCGAGGTTCTGCACAGCCGGCCCTATCACCCGCAGAGCCGCGGCAAGAATGAGCGCTTCCATCGCACGCTCAAGGATGAAGTATTTGCGTTTCGATGCTTCCGCGATCTCACCGAAGTGCAGCGCGCGCTCGATCAATGGCGCGAGGTTTACAACTTCGAGCGGCCACATCAAGCGCTCGACCAGGAGGTGCCGGCCAGCCGCTATCGAGCGAGCCTACGCTCCATGCCGGATCGCCTGCCCAAGGTGGAGTACGGCCCGCACGAGATCGTCCGCTCGGTCTCCTCAACCAAGGCCTATGTCAGCTTCAAGGGTCGGCTTTGGAAAGTGCCCCAGGCGTTTCAAGGCGAACGTCTCGCCATCCGACCGCTCACAATCGACGGCGAATACGGCATCTACTTCGGCGCCCGCCAGATCGCCAGCATCGACTTGACCAACCAGCAAGGTGTCGGTCATGTCTCCGAACAGGTGTCGGTCATGTCCCCGGGCTGAACACTTGACCCGGCAATCCATCTTCTGCGCGACAAGTCTATTGCGAATTAGATGGACTCGCGGGTCAAGCCCGCGGGTGACGCAGCGGGAGTGAACCAAACCAACCGGAGCGTGCGCTAGCTTAAGCGCGGAGACGATCGCCGACAGTGCGGCGCACTCCACCTCTCCCCGCTTGCGGGGAGAGGCAGCGCACCGAGTGCGCCGCAGCTCCGCTCAAAAACCCGCGGCGAGCTTGGGCTTGGGCGCCGGCGCGGCCGAGCCCTTCGGCAGGTCGAACATGCCGCTCGGCAGGCTGTCGAAGAAGGCCAGCACCTCGGAGGTCTTCACCACGTCGGCATATTTCGCGTTCATGTCGCAGAGGTTGATGGCGTGGCTCGCCTGCGAGCGGTCGAAGCAGCCTTCCTCCGCCAGCGCGATGCGGTAGTTGAGGCTGAAGGCGTCGAGCACGGTCGCGCGCACGCAGCCCGAGGTCGTGGTGCCGGTGACGATCACGCTGTCGCAGCCGAGCAGCGTGAGATAGCTCGCCATGTTGGTGCCGAAGAAGCCGGACGGCTTCTGCTTCAGGACGACGATGTCCTGCGGCGCCGGTGCGATCTCGGCGACGATCTCGTTGCCGTCGACGTTGGTGGCGGGCTTGCTGCCGATGTCCTCGTCGGAGCGGCCGTTCTTCCAGGTCCAGCTTCCACTGTCCCAGTTGTCCTCGCGCCGCACGCCGGTGGTGTAGATCACCGGGATGCCCTTGCCGTGCGCCTTCTCGATCAGCGACTTGAGATAGGGCATGGCGACCCAGGCGTCCTCGCCGCAGGAATTGCGCCAGCGCTTGATCAATTCGAGGATCGGCATGGGGCGCTCGTCGCAGAAGGCGTAGTTGACGTCGATGATGAGCAGCGCCGGCCGCTTGCCGAAGCCGCCGCGCGCGCCGTAGCCCGAGGTCGCGAACACCGCCTTGTCGCGGTCGGTGAGGAACTTGTTCCAGATCGGTTCCGACATGGTCTTGCTCTCTTGGTTCGGTTGGTCACTTGGTCAATCTAACGCATTTTCCAGTTGGCTCACCTCCACCGCGTCACCCGCGGGCTTGACCACGCAAGTCGGATTTATCCGACTTGCGCACTTGAAGTGCCCGAAATCGGGTAAACCCGATTTCGGGTGGTCCATCACTTCGCAAGAGGCTTCTTGCGAAGAAGCTGGATTGCCGGGTCAAGCCCGGCAATGACGACCTGAGGCTGGGTCAAAGCAGGAGCAAACCGCGCTGGCCGATCGCGGGCTTCCGCAAGGTGACCGCCTACAAACTCGCGCGTACGCTTTCGACGAAGCTCATGTCGATGATCTCTTCGTATTTGACGTCGGTTTTGAGGATATTGGCCCCACGCACGACCGAGCTCGCGGTGGTCCAGGCTTCCTTGCTGATCATGCCGTCCTTGCTCCACATCTGGTCCGCGAACGAGCGGTCGAGCGTCGCCTTGAGGTCCTCGAGTGCCATGGTCGGGAATTGCTTCTTGGCGACTTCGGCCGACTCGTTCGGATTGGCGTAGAGGAATTTCAGCCCCTTCACCATGCCCTTGACGAAGCCGCGCACCGTTTCCGGCTCCTTCTGGATGAAGTCGAGGCGGACATTGATGGTCGAATAGGCGTAGGGCCCGAGCTCCTTCGGCACGTTGAAGAACGGCTCGCTCCACAGGTTCTGGCGGATGCCTTGCGTGATCATGGGCTCGGTGCTGTTGCCGATCACGGCTCGCCCTGCTTTCACGGCGGCGGGGACGGCCGAGTTGGGCACCTCGATCAGCGTGACGTCGTTCTTGGCGTCGAGCTTCCACGTCCCGAGCAGATACCGCATGATCGAGTTCGGGGTGCCGCCATAGGGGCCGACCGCGATGGTCTTGCCCTTGAAATAGGTCGGCCAGTCCCGGTCCTTGGGGTCGTGGCCCTTGGCGGCGCAGAGATAGACGTTGCCGCGGTCGACGCAGTGCACGACCGCGCGCAGCTCGGCGCCCTTGGCCTTGGCGAAGGCGTTGTGCTCGGGGCCGCCGATGAAGGCGAAGGCCTGGCCGGACAGCACCGCGTTGGTGTGGCCGCCGCCGGTCTCGATGGTCACGATCTTCACCTCGATGTCGGACTCGGCGAAGTAGCCCTTGGCCATGGCGATGTACATCGGCAGATAGCCGGTCGAGTGCACCGGCTCCGCCACCAAGAGCTCCTTGGCCGCGGCGCGCGCGATGAAGGGCGGGGCGGCGAGGGCAAGGCCAAAACCGGTGCCCAGCGTTGCGGTCGACTGCAGGAATTCTCGCCTGTTCATGAGGTCCTCACTGTTCGCTCGTGTTTCGAGTTGGCATTATTGCCGCACGCCCTTGCGCAGCACGCTTTCGAGCCAGGAGACGGTCGCGTACATGATCACCGCGAGCGTCGAGAGCACGAGCACCGCCACCCACACCAGCGCGATGTCGTAAGTCTGCCCGGCATAGAGGATCGCCCGGCCCAGCCCGTGCTGCGAGGCGATGAATTCGCCGACGATCGCGCCGGTCAGGGCGAGGCCGATGTTCACCCGCAGCACCGAGATCACCCATGGCATGCAAAAGGGAATGACCAGCTTGCGGAACACCTGCATCCTGCTCGCGCCGAGCGAGTAGAACAGCTTCTCGCCGTCGGGATCGAGCGCCTTGACGCCGGCATAGGCGGTGAGCGTCGACACCACCAGCGTCAGCGCGGTCGCCACCGCGACCTTGGAGGCGAGCCCGATGCCGAACACCAGGATGACGAGCGGCGCCAGCGCGAGCTTCGGGATCAATTCCAGGCAGATCACGTAGGGCTGCACGATGGCGGCGTAGTTGCGCGACCACCAAAACGACAGCCCCAGCAGCGATCCCGCCGTGGTGCCGATGAGGAAGCCGATAATGGTGGAGCGGAAGGTGAAGCTGATGTCGGTCCAGGCATCCCCGGTGGAGAAGAATATCCCCATGGTCTGGGCGATCGCGCTCGGCTGCGACCAGAAGAAGGCGTCGATCCAGCCCATGCGGGCGCCGGTCTCCCACAGCGAGATCCCGCCGACGAGGATGCCGACCTGCGCCGCGATCAGCGCCCAGGTCGGCCAGTCCTTCTGCACCGGCAGCCGCCGGAGCGGCTTCGCCGCTGCGGGAGCGCCGGCGCCATTGGATTGCGCCAACTCGAGCCGGGCCATTTCGCCGAGGGTTGAGCTTTCCTGCACCGTCATTGCTCGGTCCCTTGCGTCCGGTCTCATGCCGCCTGGTTCATGGTTTCCCGCGCCGCGGGATCGACGGTGAGCAGCTCGAGGCAGCGCTGCTTGATCGCCACGAATTCCGGCGTGAGCGCGCTGGTGCGCACGCGCGGACGCGCAAGCGCGATCGGGATGGTGGCGATGATGCGGCCAGGCCGGGTGCCCATCACGTGCACCTCGTCGGAGAGATAGATCGCCTCCTCGACGTCGTGGGTGACGAAGAGCACGGTCTTGCCGAAGTCGCTCCAGAGCTGCATCAGCCATTCCTGCATCTGCAGCTTGGTCTGCG
The DNA here is from genome assembly GCA_963758945.1 of uncultured Alphaproteobacteria bacterium. Lineage (GTDB taxonomy): Bacteria > Pseudomonadota > Alphaproteobacteria > Rhizobiales > Xanthobacteraceae > VAZQ01. The sequence continues at coordinate 244,984 of CAVWXY010000016.1, forward strand.
CATCGAGCGCGCCGAACGGCTCGTCGAGCAGGATGACGTCGGTGTCGAACAGCAGCGTACGCAACAGCGCGGCACGCTGGCGCATGCCGCCGGACAGCGCGTTCGGATAGAGATGCTCGAAGCCGGCGAGCCCGTAGCGCTGGAGCAACGGCAGCGCGCGGGCGCGCGCTTCGCGCAGCGGCACGCCCTGGATCTCCATGCCCAGGATGGTGTTGTCGAGCACGGTGCGCCAGGGCAGCAGCAGGTCCTTCTGCAACATATAGCCGACGCGGCCGATGCTGCCGGTGGCGTCGGCGTCGTCGATCACGACCCGGCCGCCGGTCGGCTCCAACAGGCCGGCGATGATGTTGAAGATGGTGCTCTTGCCGCAGCCCGACGGGCCGATCAGGCTGACGAAACGGCCCTGCGGGATCGACAGGGTCACCGGTGCGAGCGCCTGAAACACGCCGGTCGGCGTCCGAAACGCCATGCTGACGTCGTCAACGCAAAGCTTCGGTGCCAAGGACGGCATGCGCGCTCCGGGGGGCCGTGCCGAGGCACGGAAAGTTCCGTAATTTCCGGGACCCTCGATTGCCGCACTCTATCGCAAAAGCCATGCCAGCGAGAATGGCTGTTTACATGTGTAAACGCCCGGAGAGCGACATTCCAGGCCGCCGGCCGGTGGCGGCAAATTATTCCACCTGCATAAAGTTTCGGCACTTGGCCGATCCCGGCATGGTCGTCGCAGCGGCGGTCATCTCGGCTCACTTCGCCTCGACATTGGCCGCCTTGAGGATGGGCGACCAGCGGGCGATCTCCGCCTTCACGAAGGCGTCGAATTTCGCCGGGCTGCGTTCGTCCTTGCTCGGCAGCGATCCGCCGAGATCGGCCAGCCGCTTCTTCACGCCGGGATCGTCCAGCGCCTGGTCGAGCGCGTGCGCGAGCTTGTCGACGATCTCCTTGGGTGTCCCCTTGGGCGCGAAGATTCCGGCCCAGATGCTCATCTCGTAGTCGAGGCCGGCCTCCTTGGCGGTCGGCACGTCGGGCAGGATCGCCAGGCGTTCGCGCGCCGACACGCCGTAGGCCTTGATCGTGCCGGCCAGGATCTGTGGCGCGACGCTCACGGCCTGCTCGCAGAAGAAATCCACGTGCCCGCCGATCAGATCGTTCATCGCCGGGCCGGTGCCACGGTAGGCCACCAGTCTGGGCTTGACGCCGGCTTTGGAGGCGAAGAGCAGGCAGGCCATGTGCGAGGACGCGCCGATGCCGCCGTGCGCCTGCTTCACGCTGTCGCCGTTCTTCTTCAGATAGTCCACGAATTCCCGCAGATCCTTGGCCGGGAAGTCCTTGCGCGCGACGATGACGGCCGGCGCATGCGCGGTGAAGCCGATCGGCTCGAAATCGCGCTCGGAATTGTATTTCACGTTCGGCGTCAGCACCGGGGCGGCGACGTGCGAGCCCATGCTGCCGGCGAGCAAGGTATAGCCGTCGGGATTGGCGCTCGCCACGCGCGCGCTGCCGATCGTGCCGCCGGCGCCGCCGACGTTCTCGATCACCATCGTCTGCCCGAGAATGGTCCCCATCCGCTCGGTCACGATGCGGGCGACGACATCGCTCGGGCCGCCGGCGGGAAACGGCACCACCACCGTGATGGGCCGCGACGGATAGCCTTGCGCCCGCGCCTCCCACGGCGCAGCACCGAGCAGCAAGGCCGTGAGGCAGAGCAGTCCCTTCAACGTCATGGCACGCGACATCGCAATCCTCCCGTGTCTTTGGTCGTCGCTCGGCCGCAATCGCCAGCCGTCATCATCCGCGCAAGCGGATGATCCAGTAATCGCAAGCCTCCACTTTCAGCCGCACCGCTTCGGACTACTGGATGCCCGCTTTCGCGGGCATGACACTGCGGGTTATCGAAATCTATTCCGCCGCCACCTTGTGCGCGGCCGATACGCCGCGCGCCTTCACCACCACCTTGATCGCGTCCTCGACCCGGTCCTTGGCGTAGCGGATCGCGGTCGGCAGATCCTCGAGCGGGAAGGTGTGGGTGTGGATTTTGGTGGCGTCGAAGCGCTTCTGGCTCATGAAGGCTTCGGCGCGGTGGGTCGCGCTCTTGCCTTCGCCGCGGATGCCGTAGAGGTAGATGTTGTTGCGCACGATGTGGGCGACGTCGACCGGCGTCTCCTCGTGCGGGAAGGCGGCGAGGCAGACCTTGCCGCCGCGGTTGACCATGCGGATGGCGTCGTTGACGGCGTTGGGCGCGCCCGAGCACTCCAGCACGTAGTCGACGCCCTTGCCGCCGTTGAGCCGGCGTACGGTCTCGACCGCGTCCTCCCGGCGCACGTTGACGACATGGTCGGCGCCCAGCTCGCGGCCGATCTCGAGCCGGTTGTCGCGCGTGCCGGTGAGGATGACGGGATGGGCGCCCAGCGCCTTCGCCACCGCGACGCCGAGAAGCCCGATCGGGCCGGGCCCGGTGACCACCACGCTCTCGCCCGCCACCAGCCCGCCCAGCTCGGTGAGCCCGTACATGGCGGTGCCGGCGGTGACCACCAGCGTCGCCTCCTCGTCCGACATCGCATCGGGAATGGCGACCAGCGTGTTGATGTTGTTGACCTGGTATTCGCAGAAGCCGCCGTCGGTGGTGAAGCCGTTGGCGCGATGGCCCTTGTCCACCTCGCCGTAGTTGAGGCCGTAGTTGTGACAGGCGGTGTACATGCCTTCCCGGCAGCGCTTGCACTGCCCGCAGCCGGCGTGGATCTCGACGGTGACGCGCTGGCCGATGCGGTATTCGTCGACGCCCGGCCCGAGCGCGACCACCGTGCCCATATATTCGTGCCCGGGGGTGAAGTTCTTGTTGTGCGGCATGCCGCCGAGGATCGAGGCCGGCGGGCCGTGATAGATGATCTCGAGATCGGTCGCGCAGATCGCGACCGCGTCGATGCGCACCAGCACCTCGGCCTTCTTCGGCACCGGCACCGGCTTGTCCTTCAGCGCGAGTTGGCCGGGGTCGCCCAGCACCCACGCCTTCATGCTGTCCGGGATCGGATAGGACTTGTCGGTCTTCACTGCGGCTGGCGCGTACATGAAGTCTCCTTCCGGCGCATGCGGTCGTGCCGCAACGGTAGCGCGCGTGGGAACCAGGCGATCGGGCGGGAGATTAGTGTATATGTGGCCGGCATTCGAGGGGTAGAATTGCCGCGCCGCAGGCGCAGTGCCGCAGGGAGAGAGACGGGGAGAAGATGGCCGACCATACGGACCAGTTGATCATGATCGGGGACTGCCGCATCCGGCTCATGCGCGGCGGAACCGGTGCACCGTTGCTGTTCCTGCACGGCGGCGGCGGTGCGGGAATCTGGCTTCCCTGCATGGCGAGGCTCGCGCACAAGTTCGACGTCATCGCCCCGGAGCATCCCGGCTTCGGCGCATCCGACACGCCGGCATGGCTCGACACCATCGCCGATCTCGCGAATTTCTATCTCGATTTCCTCGACCAGCTCGATCTCTCCGGCGTGCATCTCGTCGGCAGCTCGCTCGGCGGCTGGATCGCCGCGGAGCTCGCCGTGCGCAACAGCTCGCGCCTTGCCTCGCTCACGCTCATCGGGGCGGCCGGCATCCATGTCGACGGCGTGGAGCAGCTGGATACGTTCCTGGTGAGCGAGGAGCAACGCCTCCGCGCCATGTTCTACGACCCAGACCTCGCCGAGGCGGTGGTCGCGAGCTCGGAGCGTCCGGAGCTGGAGGACGCCGCGCTCAAGAACCGGATGACGACCGCCAAGCTCGCCTGGCAGCCGCGCAGCCACGATCCGCACCTGCGCAAATGGCTGCGCCGGATCAGGGTGCCCACGCTGCTGGTCTGGGGCGAGAATGACCAGCTGTTCCCGCCGGATTATGCGTTCGCCTACCAGAAGCTCATTCCCGGCGCGAAGGTCGTGGTCCTGCCCCGGTGCGGGCACCTGCCGCACGTGGAGCAGGGCGACGCCTTCGCCGCCGAGATCGAATCCTTCATCGGCGCAGAGAGGATCGCGGCATGAAAATGTTCAACTTCCATCTCATGCCCTACCGGCACGCCGATCTCGACGCGATCCAAAAGAACGGGTCGGCCTGGGTCACCTTTTCCAACCGCCACTACGACCCGCACAAGGGTGCCGAGCTCTATCACGAATATCTCGACCAGATGGAGCTGGCCGACAGGCTCGGCTTCGACGGCGTTTGCCTCAACGAGCATCATCAGACCGCCTACGGCATGATGCCGATCCCCGGCGTCCTCGCCGGCGCGCTCGCGCGCAGCGTCAAGCGTGCCAAGCTCGCCGTTCTCGGCCGCGCGCTGCCGCTGCTCAACAATCCGCTCATGATCGCCGAGGAATATGCCATCCTCGACAATCTCACGCGCGGAAGGCTGATCGCCGGCTTCGTGCGCGGCATCGGCGCCGAGTATCATGCCATGGGCATCAACCCGGCCTATTCCCAGGAGCGTTACGCCGAGGCGCACGATCTGATCGTACGGGCGTGGACCGAGCCCGGACCGTTCGCCTATATCGGCAAGCATTACCAGTTCAAATACGTCAATCCTTGGCCGCGGCCGTACCAGGCCCCGCACCCGCCGATCTGGATTCCCTCGCAAGGATCCGGCTCGACCATCCGTTGGGCCGCGCGCATGCGCTACACCTACTGCCAGACGCTGAGCCCGATCGCGGCGGTGGCGCGCTTCTTCCAGATGTATCGCGACGAGGCGGAGAAGGCGGGCTACCAGGCCGCGCCCGACCAGCTCGCTTGGTCGAACACGATCTACGTCGCCGAGACCGACGCGCAGGCGGTGCGCGAGGCGCGCCCGCATCTCGAGGCGCTGATGAACTCTTTCCTGAAGATGCCGACCGAGATGCTGCTGCCGCCGGGCTATACCGACGCCGCTTCGATGAAGCGGGTGCGCGCGGCCAAGGTCACGGGCAAGCCGCAATCCATCGAGGACGTGATCAAGCACGGCGTGGTGATCGTCGGCAGCCCCGACACCGTGCGCGAGAAGCTGGCGGAGTACCAGGATCTGGCCGGCTTCAACACCTCGCTGACCAAGACCCAGTTCGGCACGCTGCCCGACGACATGGCGCGCGCCAATATGACGGCGATCGCGGAGGAAATCCTGCCGCATTTCCGTACCCGCCTGCCGCAGGGCGCGCGCCGCGAAGCGGCGGAGTGAGTTAAACTCGTCGCCTGACGTGGTCATTGCCGGGCTTGATGTTCAGCCCGAACACATCACCGACGGGTGTTCGGGGACATGACCGACACCTCATCATTGCATGGATTCGGCAACAAGGGGGCCATCCATGCCGTGGCGAGAGGTATCGATCATGGACCAACGGCGTGAGTTTGTTCGACTCGCAATGCAGCACGGAGCGAACCGGCGCGAGCTGTGCCGGCGGTTCGGGATTCATCCTGATACCGGCTACAAGTGGCTTGGCCGCTGGGCTGGCGGTGATTGGGAGCTTTCCGATCAATCGCGCCGGCCGCATGGGAGCCCCGCCCGCACCGAGGCGGCAATGGAGGCACTCGTGTTGAAGGTGCGGGACGCGCATCCGGCCTGGGGTGGGCGCAAGATCGCGCGCTGTCTGGAACGCGAGGGCGCGAGGCCACCGGCGCCGTCGACCGTGCACGAGATTCTGCGGCGGCATGGCCGCGTGGTTGCGCCGCTCGGCTCGCCACGGGCTTCGCAGCGCTTCGAGAAGCCTGCGCCCAACTTGTTGTGGCAGATGGACTTTAAGGGCTGGGTCCGGCTCGGTGATGGGATGCGCTGCCATCCGCTGACCGTGGTGGACGACCATTCGCGCTATGTGCCCTGCCTGCAGGCCTGCGCCGATGAACAGGGCAACACGGTGCAGAACCATCTGGAGATGACCTTCCGCCACTACGGCCTGCCGGAAGCGCTGTTCGTCGACAATGGCGGTCCCTGGGGTGATAGCTCGCAAACACGTTGGACCCGGCTGTCCGTGTGGCTGCTCAAGCTCGGTGTCGAGGTTCTGCACAGCCGGCCCTATCACCCGCAGAGCCGCGGCAAGAATGAGCGCTTCCATCGCACGCTCAAGGATGAAGTATTTGCGTTTCGATGCTTCCGCGATCTCACCGAAGTGCAGCGCGCGCTCGATCAATGGCGCGAGGTTTACAACTTCGAGCGGCCACATCAAGCGCTCGACCAGGAGGTGCCGGCCAGCCGCTATCGAGCGAGCCTACGCTCCATGCCGGATCGCCTGCCCAAGGTGGAGTACGGCCCGCACGAGATCGTCCGCTCGGTCTCCTCAACCAAGGCCTATGTCAGCTTCAAGGGTCGGCTTTGGAAAGTGCCCCAGGCGTTTCAAGGCGAACGTCTCGCCATCCGACCGCTCACAATCGACGGCGAATACGGCATCTACTTCGGCGCCCGCCAGATCGCCAGCATCGACTTGACCAACCAGCAAGGTGTCGGTCATGTCTCCGAACAGGTGTCGGTCATGTCCCCGGGCTGAACACTTGAGCCGGCAATCCATCTTCTTCGCAAGACGGATGGATGCGCGGGTCAAGCCCGCGCATGACGCCCCGTCAATGGATCTTCACGCCCGAGCCTCACACCGCCTTCAGATGCGCATCGCGCTTCTTGTAGAGGTCCTCGTCGGCGTAGCCCATGGTCTCGGGCTTGGCGCGCCCGATCATGACCTGGAAATAGACCGGCTCCAGGCTGTCGTTCTGATAGCCATGGATGACGCCGGCGGGGCACGCGATGCACTCCCAGGGACCGAGCCGGGTGGTGAGGCGCTTGCCGCTCTCGTCCTCGACGAAGACGTCGAGATAGCCCTGCAGCACGAAGAAGCACTCTTCGACCTCGTGGGTGTGCGCGGCGTTGCCCTGTCCGGGCTCCACATACATGATCGACAAGGTGAAGTTCTTCGCCGGGATGACGGTCGGATCGCCGTGCTTGCCGGAGCCGCCGGCGCCGATGAAACGGTGCTGCGCGCGCTTGTAGCCTTCGATCTTGGCGTCCTCGAACGCCGCCCAATCCGGCTTCTTCTCGCGAAAGCGCCCGACATATTTCCGCATGATGTCCTCGATCGGGACATCGACCAGTTCCGGCGGACGCGGATGCCGTGCGACGCTCATGGCTCACTCCTGTCGAATGGGGATTGTTGGGGCTAAGCGTAGGCTTCCGCCAAGCTCTTCGTCAACGACGCGAAGGTCGTGGTGCTGCGCGGCTTGCACCAGCCCGTATGTTCATAGCCACGTATCGACTACGATATTGACCTCACATCGGATTTATGCTACGAATTGTCATCATCGCTGCTCCAAGGGCGTCTCCGCGGACGATCCCGAAAGACGGAGCGGGAGCAAAACCCGGGCGCAGGGAACGCGCGGCGGGAACCAAGAAGACTGCGCTGTTTGATATGGTGAATAGGGAAACGACGCGAGCGGCACATGGGCGATGTCGCGCCGGCCGCGCTCGCGTCGGCGGCAACGCGCTCGGTCCCGGCCGAGGGCGCGCTCGGCTGCGTCTTTGCGGCAAGGCGCCGGTACGCGCGCGGTCGGGGCCTGAAGGGGTGCACTCCAGGGACGGCGCCCTGTATTTTTCCTGTTATTTACAGGAGCGGATTGTACCCGAGGCAGGACGCAAGGATGGGTTGAGCGGACCGCGAAACCCTCCTACGGGTTCGGCTGCGTCCGTGCCGCCTGCACCAGCTCCCAGATGCGGGTCGGGGTGAGCGGAAGCTCGCGCGGTTGCACGCCGAACGTGGCGAGCGCGTTGGCGACGGCATTGGCCATGACGCCGCCGGCGGCGATGATGCCGCCCTCGCCGGCGCCTTTCGCCCCCAGCGGGTTGATGGGCGAGGGGTGATCTTCCAGCACGATGGCGCGGATGTTGGGGAAATCGCTGGCGGTGGGAATGAGATAATCCGCGAGCGAGCCGGTCAGGAGCTGGCCCTGCTGGTCGTAGACGAGGTGCTCCATCATGGCGCCGCCCAGCCCCTGCACCACCGAGCCGACGGTCTGGCCGTGGACGGTGCGCGGATTGATGATGCGCCCGCAATCCTCGACCACGACGTAATCGATGAGCTCCACCTGGCCGAGCTTGGGGTCGACGGCGACGTGGGCGGCATGCGCGCCGTAGGTGTAGGTATGCTTCTTGTTCAGGAAGGCGCCTTCCGCCGAGATGCCCTCCTTCGTCAGCCCGGCCAAGGCGACAGACTTGCCGCCGGGTCCGACCGCCGTCGTTCCCTCGACGATCTCCACCTCTCCGGGAGCGCAGTCGAGATGCTTCGCGACCTCGGCGCGGATCGCGTCGCGCAGCTTTCCCGCGGCGTCGAGCATCGCCGAGCCGCCCATCACCACCGAGCGCGAGTGATAGGCGCCGTAACCGTCGCTCACATAGGAGGTGCTGCCGTGGAACACGCCGCGGATGCGATCGAGCGTGACTTCGAGCGCGTCGGCCGCGATCTGCGCAAAGGCGGTCTCGAGCCCTTGGCCGATGGCGGACGAACCGACATAGACCGCATAGCGGCCGTCGGGTTCGAGCACGATGCGGGCGCTCTCCTTTGGCCCGGCGGCGCCCCCTTCGATGAAGCAGCCGACGGCGAGGCCGTGATAGCGCCCGTCGATCAGCTTGCCGGCGAGCCGCGACGTCTCGCTCCATTTGATCTCGTCGAGGCAGCGATCGAGGGTGGCGTGGTAGTCGCCGCTGTCGAACTCGTCCTTGCTTTCGAACGGCGTGATGGTGGCGATGGAATACGGCATTTCCTTCAGCGACACGAGATTGCGCCGGCGGAACTCGACGCGATCGAGGCCAAGGTCCTGCGCCACCATGTCGAAGAAGCGTTCGCGGAAGAAGTCGGTCTCGAAGCGGCCGGGGCCGCGGTAGGTGCCGACCGGCGTCTTGTTGGTGAGCAAGAGCGCGACGTCGATGTCGATATTGGCAATGCGGTAGGGCCCCGACATGAACTGCGCGACGTTGCGCGCGCCGACGGCGCCGTTGGTGCGCATATAGGCGCCGACGTCCACATAGGCGTGGCCGCGCAGCCCGCGGATGGTCCCGTCGCGGTCACAGGCGATCTCGATATCGCATTCCGCCTCGCGCGCGTGGTTCACGCACATCAGGTGCTCGCGCCGGTCCTCGGTCCATTTCACCGGCCGGCCGGCATGGCGGGCCGCGAACGGAATGAGGAAGTCCTCGGGGTAGAACTCGCCGCGCGCGCCGAAGCCGCCGCCGACGTCGTTCTCGACGATCTCGATCGCGCTCTCGGGCAGGTCGAGTTGCTTTGCCAGGGTGCGGCGGTTGAAGAACAGCACCTTGGCGCCGCCGGAGATGGTGAGGCGGCTGCGCGCGGCGTCCCATTCCGCGAGCAGACCGCGCGGCTCCATGGGCAACGCCATGTGCCGCTGGGTGCGGAAGCTCTCGCGGCGGACATAGGGTGCGTTCGCGAACGCCGCGGCGGCATCGCCGCGCACGGCATGGAACTTGATCGCGAGATTGCTGCCCTGCTGCTCGAACAGCAGCGCGGCGCCGCGGGCGGCGGCATGGCGGTCGGCGACCGCCGGCAACGCCTCGATGTCGACCTCGATCAGGCAGAGCGCGTCCTCGGCGATGCCCGGGGTGGCGGCGAGCACGAGCGCGAGCGCCTCGCCGACATAGCGCACCTTGGTTTCCGCGATCACCGGCTGCCCGAACGGCTCGAACTCCGGCAGCGGCTGCAGCCGCATGGGAACGCGCGGCACGCGGTTGCCGATATCCTTGGCCGTGATCACGCAATGCACGCCCGAGAGTGCCTTCGCCGACGACGTGTCGATCGAGCGGATGCGGCCGTGAGCGACGGAGCTGCGCAGGATCGCCGCATGCAGCATGTCCGCGCGCGCGACATCGTCGACATATTGCCCGCGGCCGCGGAGAAAGCGCAGGTCCTCCAGACGCTCGACCGGGCTGCCGACCAGCGAGTTGACCGTTCTCACGTTTGGCTCCCGGTACCGCCCTTGTGCGCATAGGCCGCGCGAGCGTCGAGCACCGCCTCGACGATGGAGATATAGCCGGTGCAGCGGCAGAGATTGCCGGAAAGCACCTCGCGCACCCGCGCCGCGTCGCAATCGGGCTCCTCGCTCAACAGCGCGTGCGCCGTCGTGATCATTCCCGGCGTGCAGAAGCCGCACTGCAGCGCGTGGTGCTTGCGGAAGGACTTCTGCAGCGGCGTGAGGTCGGCGTCGTTGGACAGCCCCTCGACGGTCACGATCTCGGCGCCCTCGGCCTGCACCGCCAGCATGAGGCAGGAGCGCACCGCGGCGCCGTCGACGATGATGGTGCAGGCGCCGCACACCCCGTGCTCGCAGCCGACATGGGTTCCGGTCAGCCGCAGATGGTGGCGCAGGCAATCTGCCAGCGTGAGCCGCGGCTCGACCTCCACTTCGACCTCTTTACCGTTGACGCAAAATCGTACCGGCATGGGCACCTGGCGAGGTCAAGCTCGAGCGGCCGCGTGCTTGAGCGCGCGCTCGACCATGGTTCCGAAGAGCGCGCGCCGATAGGCGGCGCTGGCGTGGATGTCGTCCTGGGGATCGACGGCGGCCGAGGCGGCGGCTTCCGCTTTGGCGATCGTCGCCTCGTCGATCGTCTGCCCGTTGAGGACGTCCTCGACCGCGGAGAGCCGCAGCGGCCGGTCGGCCACTCCGATCGCGCCGACATGGGCGTTGCGCGCCTTGCCGCTGGCGTCCTGGTCGTAGAACACCGCCGCCGCCGCCATGGCGAAATCGCCGCGACGGCGGGCGAATTCCTGAAACCCCCAGCGCCGGCCGGCGGGCCAGGGCGGCAGGCGCACCTCGACGATGATCTCGTCGGGGGTGAGCGCGGTCGTCAGCGCGCCCTGGAAGAAATCGGCGGCCTGGATCACGTGGGCGCCGGACTTGCCGACCACGGCGATCTCGGCGTCGCAGGTCATGGCGATCCCCGGCATTTCCGCCGCCGGGTCGGCGTGCGCGATGCTGCCGCCGACCGTGCCGCGGTTGCGGATCTGATAGTGCGCGACATGGGCGATTGCAGCCTTGAGCAGGGGATGCGCGCTGTCGAGCCGGGCATCGTCCTCGATATCGCGCCAGCGCACCATGGCGCCGAGCGCGAGGCCGTGCTCCGAAATCCTGATGCCGCGCAGATCGGCGAGCTTGCGCAAGTCGACCAGCAGCGCCGGCTGCGCGAGGCGGAAGGCCAGCATCGGCATCAGGCTCTGGCCGCCGGCCAGCGCCTTGGCGTCGCCGTCGCGCGCGGCGAGGAGCTGCACCGCCTCCGGCAGCGTCGTCGGGCACGCATAGTCGAAGGGCGGCAATTTCATGATGGGTGCGCGTCCTTCGCACTGCGCGGAACGGGAAGGAAGGAGTCACGGTACCTATCATCGCGGCAACGCAGCGGTCAACGTGAGCGGGGTCTCGGCTGTGATGCGCGGAGCATGCGACACCCTCGCCCAGTGCATGAAGCGAGGGAAGCCACGGGCCAGCCGCGATTGCGCCGCGTTCGATCCAGGCCGCGGGCTCAGCGCGGCTGCGCCCCCGCGGCGTGGATCATCTCCCAGAGCCGCGGCGGCGAAAGCGGGAGGTCGCGCGGCTCGACCCCGAGCGAGGCGAGCGCGGCGGCGACCGCGTTGGCGATGACGCCGGCGACGGGGATGATGCCGCCCTCGCCTGCGCCCTTGGCGCCGAGCGGATTGTTCGGCGACGGCCGTTCCTCGAGCGCCACCGCGCGGATGTTGGGAAAGTCGCTTGCGGTCGGCAGCAGATAGTCCGCGAACGATCCGGTCAGCAATTGTCCCTGCTCATCGTAGACGAAATGCTCAAGGAAGGTGCCGCCGAGACCCTGTACAATCGCGCCGACGGCCTGTCCGTGCAAGGTCAGCGGGTTGATGATGCGGCCGACGTCCTCCACGGCGACGTAGTCGAGCAGCTCGACGTGGCCGGTCTTGGGGTCGACCGCGACGTGCGCGGCATGCGCGCCGTAGCTGTAGGTGCGCTTGCTGCTGGCATAGGTCGCTTCCGCCGAGATCTCCGCGAAGGCGGCGAGCGGCAGCGAACGTCCGGCGGGCCCGCGCGCGGTGCCGGCGTCGATCTCCACCTCCTTGGCGGCGCAGCCCCAGCGTTCGGCCGCCGCGGCGCGGACGGCATGGCGCAGCTTCTCCGCCGCCGCCACGATCGCATTGCCGCCCATCACCACGGAGCGCGAGCTGTAGGATCCGTAACCCTCGCTCACGTCGTCGGTGGAGCCGTGCGATACACCCGCGATGTCATCCATCGGCAGCTGCAGCGCGTCGGCCGCGATCTGGGCGCACACCGTTTCGAGTCCCTGGCCAATGGCGGAGGAGCCGACATGCACCACCACCTTGCCGCCGCCGTCGAGCACGAGGCGCGCGGTCTCCTTTGGGCCGGAGGCCCCGCCTTCGAGGTAGCAGCCGACGGCGGTGCCGCGGTAGCGCCCGTCGATCAGCTTGCCCTGCATCGCCGCCTTCGCGCGCCAATCGATGTCCTGAAGGCAGCGTTCCAGCGTCGTTGCGTAATCGCCGCTGTCGGTCTCGGTTGCGAGGTCGAGCGGCTGAACGGTGGCGAGCCGATACGGCATTTCGGATTCTGAAATCAGGTTGCGCCGGCGGAACTCGACGCGATCGAGGCCGAGCTCGCCGGCCGCAATGTCGAGGAGCCGCTCGCGGAAGAAGTCGGCTTCGTAGCGGCCCGGCCCGCGATAGGTTCCCGCAGGCGTCTTGTTGGTCATCATCAAGGAGACGTCGATACGCACATTCGCGATGCGATAGGGCCCGGTCAGCACCTGCGCGATGTTGCGCGCCGCGGTGGGCCCGTTGGTGCGGATATAGGCGCCCTGGTCGGTCACGGCGTGCCCGCGCAGCGCCAGGATGGTGCCGTCGCGGCTGCAGGCGATCTCCAGCTCGCATGCGGCGTCGCGGGCGTGATTGGTGGCGAGCAAATGCTCGCGGCGGTCCTCGATCCATTTGACCGGCCGGCCGGTATGGCGGGCCGCGAACGGGATGAGAAAGTCCTCGGGATAGAACTCGCCGCGCGCGCCGAAGCCGCCGCCGACGTCGTTTTCCACCATGCGGATCGCGTTCTCCGGCAGCTCCATCTGCTGCGCCAGGATGCGCCGGTTGATGAAGGCAACCTTGGCCGCGCCGTAGATGGTCATGTGCCCGCGCGCCGCGTCCCATTCCGCCAGCAGGCCACGCGGCTCCATCGGCACAGCGCCATGGCGTTGCACCGTGAAGCGCTCGCGCCGCACATAATCAGCTTGTGCGAACGCCGCCTCGGCGTCGCCGCGCACGCCGGTGAGCGTGAGCGCGTGATTGCTGCATGCGCCGTCGAACAGCAGCACGTCGTTCCTGCCGGCGTCGGCGCTGTTCACGACCGCAGGCAGCGGCTCGATGTCGAGCGCGAGCGCCTCGAGCGCGTCTTCAGCGGCGGCGGCGGTTGTGGCCAGCACCACCGCAACGGGTTCGCCGACATAGCGGACCTTGTCGGAGGCGATGACCGGTTGCTCGAACACCTTGAACGCGGGCGTGGATTCCTGCCGCAACGGAATGGTCGGGATCACGCCGTTCCTCGCCGCGCGAATATCGCCGGCGGTGATGACGGCGTGAACGCCGGGCCGTGCCAATGCCCCCGAAACGTCGATCGAGCGGATGCGCCCGTGCGCCACCGCGCTGCGCAGGATCACCGCCTGCAGCACGTTCTCGCGCGCGAGGTCGTCGACGAACTGGCCGCGCCCGCGCAGAAACCGGAAGTCCTCGATGCGCTCGATCGGGCTCCCGACGAAGACGTTCCGCATTGCCTGCTTTGCTGCCGCGCTCATATGACGATGGTGGCATGTCGGTTGAGCAGCGCGCGGGCGACGCTGAGCGCCGCCAGAGCCGAGGTCTTGGGATTGGTGCGCGAGGGCTTGCCCTGCAGTCTGATGGCAAAACTGCCGGAGCTGCCTTCGGCTTCGATCTCGTGCACGTTGCCGGGCGCCTCGGGATCGGCGACGAGCTCGACTTCGGTGGCGTCGAAACCCAACCCGGCCAGCGCGACGGCGGCGGCGACGTTGGCGTTCTGCGGATAGAGCAACGCGGCTTCCCTGGCGGCGCCCCGGTAGAGCACGGTCGGCCGCGCGAGCGAGGCGAGATCGAAGCGTTGCTCCGCCGGGGTGCCGCGCCAGGCCGCCGGCGGCTTGCGCGAGCGGTAGCGCACCGAGGCCAGACCGGCGAGCCGCATGGCGGCGATGGCGTCGAGACCGCCGACCGCGCCCGCCGGCAACAGCATGCGGCTGTTGCCGGCCTGCGCCGCGGCTTCGAGCCGGGCGAACAGCGCAGGATCGGCGAGCGCGCCGACCGAAATCACCAGGCAATCGACGCCGCGGCGCAGCACGCTCTCGCCGTGCTCGCTTACCGCCGCCTGTCCCGCCACCTCGGCAATCAGCGCCGGACCGCGCAAAAGCAGGTCATCGAGCGCCTCCACCACGTCGATGTCAGGAAGCTTGGCGCGCACCGCGTCGCCGCGGCCTGGCCGGGCGAGCGCGCCGACGATCGCGACGCCGTTCGCCGGGCCCGCGCGCAAGGCCGCCACCACGTCCTGCGCCATGCCGCCGCAACCAATGAGGCCGATCGCGGTCATTGCGGATTAAGCCGCAGGCCCGTGAACTTCCACTGCGAGAGTTCCTCCATGGCGTAGCGCACGCCTTCGCGCCCGAAGCCGCTCGCGCCGACGCCCCCGAAGGGATAGCTGTCGAGCCGGAAGCGGCTGGCGTCGTTGATCCAGAGCGAGCCGACCCGCAGCTTGCGCGAGACCTTGAACGCGGTCTCGAGCGACGCGGTAAAGCAGGCGCCCTGCAGGCCGAACTCGGAAGCGTTGGCGAGCGCGAGCGCGGCGTCGACATCGGTGACCCCTTGCACCACCACCACCGGCCCGAACGCCTCCTCGCGCATGAGGCGCGCCTCCGGCGGCGCGTCGGCCACGATCGCGGGGCCGAGAATGGCGCCGCGGCGCTTCGGCTCGAGCACGAGCCTGGCGCCTTTGACGACCGCGTCCGCGACCATTTGCTCGACGCGGTCGGCGGCGGCGCTGCTCACCATCGGTCCGACGTCGGTTGCGGCATCCTCGGGGTCGCCGACCTTGAGCTTTCTGGCCGCGGCCACGAACAGCTCGAGGAAACGGTCGAAGACCGGGCGTTCCACGATCACGCGCTGCGCCGAGATGCATTGCTGGCCGCTGGCCTCGAACGCGGCGCCGGCGATGCGGGTCGCCGCATCGCCGAGGTCGGCGTCGGCGCAGACGATATTGGCCGCGTTCGAGCCGAGCTCGCCGACGAATTTCTTCGCGCCCGCGGCGCGGGCGAGCTCGTTTCCGGCGGCGGTGCTGCCGGTGACGGTGACAACGGCGACGAGCGGATGGGCGGCGAGCAGCTTCGCGCTCTCGCGCCCGCCCGGCACGACGTTGAAGAGGCCGTCGGGCACCCCCGCCTTCTTCACCGCTTCCGCGATGAGCAGCGCGACCTCGGTGCCGGGCGGCGACGGCTTCACCACCACGGCGTTGCCGACGGCGAGCGCCGGGGCGACCTTCTGGATCAGGAGATTGGCGGGGCCGTTGAACGGGGTCACCGCGGCGACCACGCCATAGGGGATGCGCGTGGTGAAGCCGAAGCGGCCGGCGCCGGCCGCGGCGGCATCGAGCGGCAGCACCTCGCCCATGAGATGCGGCACCTGCGCGGCGCAGGCGCGGATGAAGGCGCCAACGCGCTTGGCCTCGAAAGTGGCGGCGCGCCGCGGCTTGCCGATGAAGCGGATGAGCGAGCGGACAAGCTCGGCTTCGATCTTGTCGACGGCATCGGCGGCGGCCAGGAGCCATTCGACGCGCTTGGCCGTGGTCGCGTCCTGATGCTTGAGGAACGCCGCGTGCGCATGCTCGACGGCGGCATCCACCACCTTGGCGTTGGATTCGATGACGTGCGAGGCGACCGTCTCGTCGATCGGACAGATCAGCGGCGAGCGTTCAGGCCTCGAAGGTCGCGGGCCCTCCGATCCACGGCATCAGCTGCGGTACGGTCATCGCCTCCTCCTCTTCGTCGACTTGTTGTGCTCGTCTTACACGTGCTGGCCCTCGCTGAGCGGGATGTCGCGCAGCGTGCTCGGCGCAAACAGCTCTTCGAGCTTGACCCTTCGGTCGGTCAAGCCGTGCTCGTGGGTATATTGCAGCAGCGCCTCGATCGTCGGCCGGTTCGGCTCGATGCCGTAGGGGTACCAGTCCGGCCCAATGATCTCTCTTTCTTCCTCGAGCAGCGGCTGCAGCCAGGCCGACGAGACCTTGGGCGAGCCCATGTCCGCGAGCAGCCGATAGGCGTGCTCCTTGGCGCTGCAGAGCGCCTTGTACATGCTCAGCGCCACCCAGGGATTGGCCTCGTAGACGTCGCGGCGGATCACCACCGTGTGCATGATCGGATAGATCCTGGTGCGGCGGTAATAGTCCTTCTCCAGCTCGGGATAGTTCGGGAACAAGCGCCGCACCTTGGGCGAGCCGCGCCGGAACGCGAGCGGGTTGTTGGCGCACATCATGAAATCGATCTCGCCGCGCTCGAGCAGATCACCGAGCTCGCTCTCCGGCGGCGCCTGGGTAAGGCGGATGTCCGCCGGCAGCTTGCGGCCGAGACGGTCGGCGCGGCCCTGCACCCATTCGATGTCGCTCGGCTTGACGCCATATTCGTGCTGCAGCAGGCCGCGCATGTAGACCGCCGCGGTCATGGTGTATTCCGGCACGCCGCCGCGCTTGCCCTTGAGGTCGGCGGGGCTCTCGATCCCCTTGTCGGTATTGATGAAGAAGTAGCCGTGGCGGAACACGCGCGAGGGAAACGCCGGGATGGCGATGAACGGCACCTCGCCGGTGCTCACCAGCGTGGTGTGGTTGGAGAGCGACATTTCCGCGATTTCGAATTCCTTGAACTGCAGCATGCGCCAGAAAATGTCCGGCGGTTGCGAGGCGATGTAGTTCAAGTCGATGCCTTCAGGGGCAATGGTCCCGTCGCGCAGGGCGAGCGTGCGGTCGTAGGGACCGCAGGCAAATGTCAGACGCAGCTTGCTCATCGTTGTCCCTCACCAATATGTCATACGCTCTCGCGGGGCCGGAGGGCTGTCAAGGTCGCGCGCGGATTCCTCCGGGGGCGACCGGCGACGACGTGTTGGCGTTGCGGTTCGAAATGACATAGGGTCGGCTGCCGGCTACGAGAGAGCAGCGAGCGAACGATGTCATACGTTGCGCGTCGATTCACTGTCATTGTCCTGGCGTTACTCGCCCTGACTGCGCAGGGCGCGGCGCAAAACTATCCCGAGCGCGTGGTCCGCATCATCAACCCCTATCCGCCGGGCGGATCGGTGGACGTGATGGCACGCATCCTGGCGCAAAAGCTCAGCGAGAATGTCGGCCAGCAATTCATCGTCGAGAACCGCTCCGGCGGCGGCGGCAATACCGGCAGCGACTTCGTGGCCAAGGCGGAGCCGGACGGCTATACGCTCCTGTTCACTGCGCCGGGGCCGCTCACCGTCAACCAGACACTCTACAGCAAGCTCGCCTTCGATCCGGCCAAGGACTTTGCTCCGATCGCGCTGTTTGCGACCTCGCCGATCGTGCTGATCGTCAATCCCGCGGTACCCGCCAAGAATGTGCAGGAGCTGATCGCGCTGGCGAGGAAAGCGCCGGGCAAGATCAATTTCGCCTCGGCGGGCAACGGCACGACTAACCACCTCTCGGGCGAGCTGTTCAAGAGCATGGCGAAGATCGACATCGTGCACGTGCCCTATCGCGGCGCCGGACCGGCGATGAACGATCTCATCGCCGGTCACGTCCAGATGTTCTTCGACCTCATGCCGGTGGTGCTGCCGCAAATCGCCGCCGGCAAGGTGCGTGCGCTCGCCAATGCCGGCGCCAAGCGGCCTTCCGCCCTGGCCGACGTACCCACGATCGCCGAGCAGGGGCTTCCCGGTTTCGAGGCCGCGTCCTGGTACGGCCTGGTCGCGCCGGCCAAGACTCCGGAGCCCGTGCTGGCAAAGCTGCGCGAGGAAGTGGCGAAGGCGCTCAAGTCACCCGACATGGTGGCGCGCATCCGCGAGTTGGGCGCGGAACCCGGCACGGCCTTCGGCAAGGACTTCGGCGCCTTCATGGCGGCCGAGACCAGGAAATGGGCCGAGGTCATCCACAGCTCGGGCGCCAAGGCGGATTAAGGTCCGGGCTCGGCGCTGCCGCCGCCGCCGACACGATTCTCGACCACGATCTGCTGGCCCAGGCGCTCGGCGCGCTTCTGGGCGACCAGCCGCGCCACGGTGTCGGAACTGCTGCCGGGCGTGAACGGCACGATGAAGTGGATCGGCCGGTCCGGCCAGCGCGCGTCGGCGGACTGCGCGTGGGCGGCGCCGGCGCACAGCAGCGCCGCCAGCAATGCGTGGAGCAAGCGGGTCATGGTTCGGCCTCCCCAGATGCGTCGGTCCACATCCGAGCAACCCACGTGCCAAAACCGGCTCACGCAATCCGCTCGGCTTCGCGCAGGCTTTCAATCAGCGAGCTGCGCAACAGAAACGCCCGCGCCAGCTTGGGGTCTTCCGCGGTGCGGCGCAGCTCGTCGTGGTTTCTTCGGCGCACGGCCGGGTCCTTCTCGGCCAGGAGGCGCTTGTTGCGGATGGTCTGCGCCTGCGTGTGCTGCAGGGCGACGTGGCGGCGCTGGCGCTCGTAACGATCGAGCAGTTCCTCGTCGGCTTCCCCGCGCAGGATCTTGACCAGCTTTTCGGCCAGGTTGAAGGCGTCGTGAACACCGCTGTTCATTCCCATGGCGCCGATCGGGCTGTTCACATGCGCGGAATCGCCGGCGAGGATCGCGCGTCCGCGGCGGAATTTCGTCGCCACGCGCTGGTGGACCACGTAGAGGTTGCTGCCGACGATGTCGAAGTCCTTCCCCGTTGGGAGGAAGCGCTGCAACCGCGCCTGTAGCGCGTCCGGCCGCGTGAGCGCGGTCTCATCGTCTTCCGGTGTGGTCGGAAAATGCACCCGCCAGCGGTCGGGCGGACCCTTCCAGTGGAACAGGTTCGACCATTCGTCGGGATCGGAGACGTAGTTGCGCTCGGTATAGCCGTGCTTGCGGAAGTCGTAGGCGACCTCGATGTTCAGCGTGCGGTCGGGATACGTGAAACCCTCGAACTCGATGCCGAGCTCCTTGCGCACGATGCTGCGCGCGCCTTCGGCACTGACGAGATAGGTGCCGGGAATGGGCTCGGTCTCGCCTGCGGGACTGGTTACCTGCGCCACCACGCCGTCGGCGCCTTGCGCGTATCCCGTGAAGGTGGTGGAGAGGCGCAGCTCGATATCCGGATGCGCCTTCGCCAGCGCGAGCGCTTCCTCCACGATCTTGATGCGCTCGCACTGGAGCACGTAGGGAAAGCGCGTGTCGTCCCGAAGGTGGGCGTGATCGAATTCCGCGATCAGCTTGTTCTCGTGGCGGTCCCAGTAATGGAACAGCGGCGCGACGATGCCGCGCGGCTCGAGCCGGCGATAGAGGCCGATGCGCTCGAACAGCTCCAGGGTGGCGGGATGGTTGGTGCCCGCGCGCGGCACCTGCTCGAGGAAATTGTGCTCGCCGAGCGCTTCGATCAGGCAGACGCGCACGCCGGCCTGCGCCAGCGCGAGCGAGAGGCAGAGCCCGACCGGCCCGGCGCCGACGACGATCACGCGGTTGGGGGAGGGATCCATATGTCGTACGCGCGTGTGCCTCGCTCAAGCAACCTGAACGGCGTCATCATCCGCGAAAGCGGATGATCCAGTATCCCATGAAGGACGTATCGTCCGAGCCTTCGCCGATCGAAGGGCCAGCGGCTACTGGGTGCCCGCTTTCGCGCGCATGACGCCGGAGAGAGTCGCGCCCGCGTCAATTCTTTGCCGGGGCCACGTCCTTGACCGCGCCGACCCAGCCGGTGTGGGTGAGGTCGAACACGATGCCGAGCGGGTCCTTGTACTTGGCCTCGTAGTAGGAGTGCGCGGTCTGGCCGGGGGTGGAGGGCTCGGGCCTGCCGGCGAGATATTTTCCGCCGGCCTCGACGACCTTCTTCTCGGCCTCGTCGAGGTCGTCCACCCACATGCCGAAGTGATAGATGCCGACCTTCTCGTCGCCCTCCTGCTTGAGCAGCGCGACGTTGATGGTGCCGTCGGAGACGTAGAGTCCGCGCCGTGCCCTGCCCGCCACTTTCATGTCGAAGGCGTCCTCGAAGAATTTGGCGGCCTTTTCCGGATCGGGGACGATGAGCGCGATATGGCGAAGCTTGGCCATGAGGTCTGTCCTTCCTGGCTGATCGGGGCCGTAAAGCATAGCGAGGAACCGCGCCTCACCACAAGGCGCGCGCCCTGATATGTTGCTCCGTCTTGTTGGTGTTGACGCCACGCAGCCGTTCAGGGGGCGCATGGAAATGTACAAGGACTTGCGCGAGTTCATCGAGCGTGTCGACCGGCTCCATGCGCTGCGGCGGATCGAAGGCGCCGATCCCCGCCACGAGATCGGCGGTATCACCGAGGTGGCGGCCGGAAGTCCGGATTGCCCGGCGCTGCTGTTCGACGCGATCAAGGGCTTCCCGCGCGGCTTTCGCATCTTCACCAATGCCACCACCCACCCGCAGCGGGCGGCGCTGGCGCTCGGCATCGACCCGGCGTTGCGCCCGCTCGACGCGCTCAAGGCCTGGATGGAGAAGCGCAAGACGCTGCGGCCGCATGCGCCGGCCGTCGTCAAGGACGCCGCCTTCCTCCAGAATACGATGCAAGGCTCCGAGGTCGACCTCACGAAATTCCCGGCGCCGGTGTGGCATCGCCACGATGGCGGACCGTTCATCGGCTCGGGCTCGGTCGTCATCATGCGCGATCCCGATCGGGGGGACGCGAGCGGCGGCTGGATCAACGCATCGATCTATCGCGTGCAGGTGCATGGCCGCAACAAGGCGACCGTACAGTTCGACCATGCCGGCCGGCACGGCGCCATTATCGCCAGGAAATACTGGGAGCAGGGCAAGCCTTGCCCGCTCGCGGTGGTCAACGGCGAAGACCCCGCGCTGTTCATCGCCGGCTTCGAATATCTGCCGGCGGGCCAATCGGAATACGAGTTCGCCGGCGCCATCAAAGGCGCGCCGATCGAGGTTTACCTTGGGCCGGTCACCGGCCTGCCGATCCCGGCACACGCCGAGATCGTGTTCGAAGGTCATCTCCCCCCGCAGACCACGTTGCCGGAAGGGCCGTTCGGCGAATTCACCGGCTATTACGCGTCGAAAGCGCGGCCCGCGCCCGTCATGGAGGTGTCCGCGGTTCATCATCGCGACGATCCGATCCTGTTGGGCTCGCCGCCGATGAAGCCGCCGCGCTTTCATTTCGGGCTGCCGTTCCGCGCCGCCACGATCTGGCAGAATCTCGATGCCGCCGGCGTCACCGACGTGGTGGGCGCGTGGCAGCACGTCTCGCAGCTCATGACCGTGGTGGCGCTCAAGCAGCGCTACGACGGTCACGCCAAGCGCGCCGCCCTCGTCGCCGCCGCGCACAGCTACATGGCGCGCTTGGTGGTGGTGGTGGACGACGACGTCGATCCGTCCAATCTCAGCGACGTGATGTGGGCGGTTGCCACCCGCTGCGAGCCGTCGGAGCAGATCGATATCGTCCGCAACGCCTGGAGCTCGGCGCTCGATCCGCGCATTCCGCCGGCGGACAAGGCGCGCGGCGTCACCGCGCATTCGAAGGCGATCATCGAGGCCTGCCGGCCGTTTGCCTGGCTCGAGCAGTTCCCGCCGACCTCTGCGCTGTCGCTCGGAGAGGCGCGCGCGATCGAGGAGAAATGGGGAGCGGTGTTGAAGTGAGCGGGCAGTGCCCCGGCTTCACGTCGACCGACGAGCGCCCCGATTCACTCCACCGCGTTGGCGGAGTTGAGGCTGTCGATGAGCGCGGAGCGGTAGAGAAACTGCTTGTGCAGCTTCACGTCCTCGCAGATGCGGCGCAATTCGTCGAGGTGCTTGCGCCGGATCACCGGATCCCTCTCCTCGAGCGCCTTCTTATTCTGGATGGTCTGCGCCTGCACGTAGTCGACCTGTGCCTTGCGGCGCTGGCGGGTGTAGCGGTCGAGCACGGCGGGCTCGGCGCGGCCGAACCAGATGTCGGCGAGCTTGTCGGCGAGGTTCATCGCGTCATGGATGCCGCCGTTCATGCCCATGCCGCCGATCGGATTGTTGACGTGGGCGCTGTCGCCGGCGAGCAGCACGCGGCCCTTGTTGAAGGTGGCGGCGACCCGCTGATGCACCGAATAGAGCGCATGGTAGGGGATCTCGTAGTCGCCGGTCCTGGCATGGATGCCCTGCAGGCGGCGCTGGATGCCCTCCAAGCTCAGGGCCTGCTCGTCGGATTCCTCCGGCGGCACCGGCATGATGCCGCGCCAGATACCGGAGCCCCCGGTACCCTTGACCTTGAACAGGTTGAGCCATTCGTTGGGATCGGAAAAGTAGTTGCGGGTGCAGAAGCCTTGCCCGGTCGCGCCGAAATCGAAGCTGGTGCCGATCTTGATGAAGCGCTCGGGCCAGGTGAAACCCTCGAAGTCGATGTCGGCCAGCCGCCGCACGGTGCTGCGCCCGCCGTCGCTGCCGATGAGGTAGCGGCCGCGAATGGTCTCGCTCTCGCCGCCGGCGTTGATCACGGTCACATCGACGTGCTCGGCGTCCTGCGCGAGGCCGGTTACCCTGGTGGAGAAGCGCACCTCGGCGATGCCGCTTGCCTCGATGTGCGGCACCGCCGCCCGCACCAGCTTGTACTGCTCCCACTGCACCACGAACGGGTAGCGCACCTCGCCTTGCAGCAGGCTGATGTCGAACACGGCCACCAGCTCGCCGCTGACGCGGTCGCGGAAATGAAAGATCGGCGACTGCAGGCCGCCGCTCGCATCCGCGGCGAAGGCCTCGTCCTTGAGCCCGAGATCGGCCAGCATCTCCACCGTCGGCGGATGGATGGTGGCGGCACGCTGGTCCTCGGGCGGCTCCGCCTCGGCCTCGAGCAGCGTGATCGGGATGCCTTTCCTGACCAGGGCGAGCGCCGTCACCGCCCCGACGGGGCCGGCCCCGGCCACGATCACCCGATCATCTCGCCGCATCATCCGCTCCAAGCGCGCGCACACTACACACCAAGTCGCCGGCTCGTGACAACTCGGCCGAGCAGCAATCGTGCCAGCAATCCGCTCACACCTTGGAAATCTCGAACATGGAGGGGTGGAACAGCTCCTCGACCGTCACCTTGCGGTCGATCAAGCCCTGCTCATGCGCGTACTGCGTCAGCGCTGTGATCTCCCGCAGGTTCTCGTGGATGCCGTAGGCCCAGAAGTCCTTGCCCATGATCGCGATGGTGTCCTCGGCTTCCGGGATCAGCCAGGGCAGGCTCACCATCAAGGCGTTGACGTCGAGGAGATCGATCATCGCCAGCGCCTTGGCCTCGCAGAAAGCCTTGTACACGCTGGAGGGGAGCCAGGGATATTTCTGCACCAGCTCCTTGCGGATGCCGACCAGATGCATGAGCGGGAACATGCCGGTCTTCCGGTAATAGGCGCGCTCCGTTTCGCGGGTGTTGGGAAACAGGCGCTTGATGTGCGGCTCGCCGCGCAGGAACGACGACGGCGCCCGCGCGGTGAACAAGGCGTCGAGCTCGCCGTCGCGCAGCATGCCGACGAGCGTCTGCTCCTTGCCGATCGGCTCGAGGTCGAGGCCCGCGATCGGCTTGAGCGGCGTGCGCTCGTCGCGTCCCGCTTCCTCCTGCCCGCCGCTGCGCCAATGGATCTCGGTCGGCAGCACGCCGTATTCGTGCTGCATCATGCCGCGCATCCAGACCACGGCGGTGATCTGGTATTCCGGCAGGCCGACGCGCTTGCCGCGCAGGTCGGCCGGCACGCGGATGCCGGAATCGGCGCGGATGTAGATGCCGGAATGCCGGAACAGCCGCGACACGAAGGCGGGGATGCCGACATAGGCCGACGTCCCGGCCGCAACCGTGCGGATATAGCTCGAGAACGACAGCTCCGACACGTCGAATTCCTGGTAGCGGAAGGCGCGAAAGAAGATCTCCTCGGGATACAGCGGCAGGTAGGTGACCTCGCAGCCCTCCACCTTGACGCGGCCGTCCCGGATGGCGCGGGTGCGGTCGTAGTTGCCGCACGCGATGGTTATCGGCACCTCGACCATGGGGCCTCCTCATCAAGCTTTTGCCTTTGACGCATTTTCGCCGGCGAACCGGTTCCCAACTTCGCCGGAAAACGTTCTGGCTGTCGGAGAGGGGATGGCGCAGGGAAAGCGCGGCAGGCGTGATCGTCCGGGAACGTTACTTGCTTCCCTTTCGGCTGTGAAGTGTCGCCTTGTTGCGCCGCGCTTTGGGAGATATTTTTTGCGCAGCGGCGGGGCGAGCCTGCGCGCCCCGTGCGCTCCGGCCGGGAGCGGCGAAGGAGAACAACCATGATGTCGACCGTGATCGGCGGTGCCATGCTTCCGCATGCGCCCCAGTTCTTCACCCTGCCGGAGACCGAGGACAAGAAGAACGTCGAGCACGTGCGGGAGGTGGCGGCCGACATCGGCCGCAGGCTGCGGGCGTTGCAGCCCGACCTCTGGATCATCTTCTCCAACGATCACGCCGAGCAGTTTTTCCACAACGCGGCGCCGCCGTTCACCGTGCATGTCGGCGGCGAGGCCACCGGCGAATTCGCCGGCCGCAAATTCCATTGGAAGATCCCGAGCGAGATCGCTTTCGAGATCGTGCGCCAGCTCTATCGGCAGAATTTCGACCCGGCCTTCACCAGCACGGCCAAGATCGATTACGCCATCGGGATCCCACTGACCCATCTCGGCCATACCGATCCGGTGCTGCCGATCTACGTGAATGCCTATCTGCCGCCGCAGCCGACCATGGAGCGCTGCTACGCCTTCGGCCAGGCGGTCGCCCGCACGGTGACCGCGCTCGGGCTCAAGACGGTGGTGCTCTCGAGCGGCGGCATGTCGCATTTTCCCGGCACCGACCGCTACTCCAATCCGGAGCTTGCCTGGGACACCCGCGTGCTCGAGCAGCTCAAGAGCGGCAAGCTGAAATCGTTGATCGGCTACGACGAAGCCGAGCTCGACGACACCGGCAATATCGAGCTGCGCTGCTGGGCCTGTGCGGCGGGCGCGCTCGGCGAGCGCAAGCCCGACATCGTGTCGATGGATCCGAGCTGGCACCACAACTACGCCTCGCTCGCCTGGACCACCGCGCAGGGCGAGGCGCAGCACGCCGCGCATTATCCCGCGATCAGGCCGGAGCTGGTCGAGCTCACCTCGGCGCTGCACGGTCTCGCCCACGACGCCGAGCAGCGCGCGCAGTACATGGCCGATGCGCCGGCCTTCGCCGACAAGTTTCAGCTGCCGCCCGACCAGCGCGAGGCGCTGATCAAGCTCGACCTGCCGCGAATAGTGAAAATGGGGGCGCACCCGCTGGTGCCGTTCCTGGCGCAGTTGCAGATCCAGCGGCTGCGGCCGCGCGCATAGCCAGTGGTTCCCAGCCCGGACGGAGCGAAGCGCAATCCGGGATCGGCCGACCCGCGGGGGCTATCCCCCGGATTTCGCTGGCGCTCCATCTGGGCTACGCTTGCTTGTTCTCTCCGGCCGACGATTAGCCAACTCTCGGAGCACGATCCCATGAAGAAGCTGGTTCTGGAGACCACGGCGCCGTTCCAGGGATTGCCGGAGCTCGTCGCCTACAACGAGGGCCTGTTCGAAAAAGAGGGCATAAAGATCGAATGGGCGGACCGCGAGCAGGGCGTGGAGAAGAAGGTCGAGACCCACGTGACCGGCCCGCAAGGCGTCGATCCCTTCGCCAGCCACGGCAAGCTGTTCGAGCAGGGCAAGGCCGACATGTACAATGCCTGCGAGTGGGGCAATTATTGCCGCGTGCAGGCGACCGGCGCCGGCAGCCGCCAGCTCGGCCGCCGCGCCATCGTGACCTATTCCGCCCTGGTCGTCGCTCCCGGTTCCCCGGTCTTCACCCCGCAGCAGCTCGCCAACCGCACGATCGGGGTGCCGTTCTATTTCGGCACCCATTACATCGCGCTGCACATGCTGGAAGGCTTCCTGCGGCGCGAGGAGATCAAACTGTGCCGAGCCCCCAACGGCTCGCGCTACCGGCTCGACGCGCTGATGAATGGCGAGCTCGAAGCCACCACCTTGACCGAGCCGCACGTCACGCTGGCGGAGAAGAAGGGCTGCCGCATCATCTGCTCCGCCTTCTTCCACGGCACCGAGGTGGCCTCCGAGCGGGTGGATGCGGAGACCTATGCCGCCTTCAACCGCGCGGTGCGCGAGGCGGTGCGCCGCATCAACGCGGACAAGCGCGGCTATCTGCACTATTTCCTCGACTATCACGGCAAGAATGATCCCGAGATCGCCGCTCTGAAGGTGGCGGACCTGCGCGAAAGCCGCCTCGTCGTCTGCGATCCCGCGCCGATCCCGCTCGACGAGATGCAGCGTACCTACGACTGGCTCAAGAGCTGGGGCATGCTGGAGCAGACGGCCTCGCCGCTCGAGCTCGTCAACATGGACGTGCAGCGCTATGCCCATCAGGCGGCGGAGTGAAACCGTTCGCTTCGTGCGAATAGCATGCCGCTGCTGCTGTGCTGTCGTCCCCGCGAAAGCGGGGACCCATATTCCAGAGGCCTCGGTGCGTGGCACCACGACACCGGGTGAGAATGAGGTAATTCCCCGATGCGCAACGGACATGGCGAGGAGATCGCGAAACTGATCGAGCCCGGGCGCGTACACCGGCATGTCTACACCGATCCCGATGTTTTCGAGCTCGAGATGGAGCGCATCTTCGGCCGCGCCTGGCTGTTCGTCGGCCATACGAGCCAGGTCCCGCAAGCCGGCGACTACGTCACGACCGAGCTCGGCCGCCAGCCCGTGGTGATGACGCGCCACCGCGACGGCAGCGTGCACGTCCTGCTCAACCGCTGCACCCACCGCGGCGCCAAGGTGGTGAACGAGCGCAGGGGCCACGCGCCGCGGCTCGTCTGCTGCTACCACGGCTGGACCTTCGACACTGACGGCCGGCTGGTCACGGTGCCCGTTCCGGAGGGTTGCGCCGGCGATTTCGACCCGGCGGCGTTCGGCCTCGCCCGCGCGCCGCGCGTCGGCGAATATCGCGGCTTCGTGTTCGCGAGCCTGGCGCCCAAGGGCCCGAGCTTCGAGGACCATATCGGCCCGATGAAGGGCAATATCGACGACCTCGTCGACCGCGCCCCCGACGGCGAGCTCGCGCTCGACGCCGGCATGCATCGCTACCTCTACAACGGCAACTGGAAGCTCCAGGTCGAGAACGTGCTCGACTCCTATCACGTGCCGTTCGGCCACGCCTCGACCGTCAACAAGCAGGGCGTGCAGTTCGCGCGCCGCGAAGGCGACCAGAAGGGCGCCACCGTGGTGGAGACGCAGAAGAAGCAGACGGCCGCCTCGTGGAAAGAGCGCAAGAGCTACATCGTCGGCAACGGCCACGGCTGGACCAGCAACACCGCGCTCGACGACGGCAAGCGCTCGAGCGCGGCCTTCGACGCCTACAAGCACGTGCTGGCGGCGAAGGTCGGCGACGAGCGCGCGCAGCAAATCCTAACGCCGCGGCTGCACAATTCGCTCATCTATCCCAACATGTCGATCATGGGGCTCAACATCCACGTGCGCGTGATCAAGCCGCTGGCGGTCGACCGCACCGAGGTCACGATCTATCCCTTTCGACTCGTCGGCGCGCCCGATGCGATGAACTTCCGCAATATCCGCCTGCTCAACGTGACGCATTCGGCCGCCTCGTTCGTGCAGACCGACGATCTCGAGGCTTTCGTGCGCGCGCAGAAGGGGCTGGGCAGCCACGCCACCGACTGGGTCGACATTTCCCGCGGCCTGGGCGAGGAGGAGGCGGACCGCGAGCTCAACGCCACCCGCGGCCTCGCCACCCACGAGATGGTCGTGCGCGCGCAGTACAAGGCCTGGCTCGGCTATATGCGCGAGGCGGCATGACGGACGCGCCCTCGCGCGCCGCGCCGCCTGCCGTCGCCGGCCCCGACCGCGCGCCGCTCGAGGCGTTCCTCATCCACGAGGCGCGACTGCTCGACGAGCGGCGCTTCCGCGAATGGATGGGGTTGTTCGCAGAGGACGGCACCTATTGGGTACCGGCGGTGCCGGACCAGGCGAGTCCGTTCGACCAGGCCTCGCTGTTCTACGACGACCGCGACCTGATGCGCACGCGGGTCGAGCGCCTGGAGCACCCCCGCATCCACGTGCAGACGCCGCCCTCGCGCACGGCGCACCTCGTCGGCAATGTGCTCGTCGAGCAGGCGGACGAGGCCACGGGCGAAGTCCTCGTCGGCTCGACCGTGATCATGGTCGAATACCGCGACGAGGCGCAGCGCGTGTTCGCCGGCCGCCAGCGCCACCGGCTGCGTCGCGAGGGGGCGAGCTTCCGCATCGTGCAGAAGCGGGTCGACCTGATCAATTGCGACTCCGCCTTCGAGCCGATGGCGCTGCCGATTTAAAGCCAACCCACCCAGGTTGGCCCACCACGGTTCGTCATTGCCGGGCTTGAAGCCCGGCAATCCATCTTCTGCGCGAAGAAATCCGTGCGAAGGAGAATGCACCCGCGGGTCAAGCCCTCGGGCGACGCCGGGCCCTATTGCGGCTTGTTCGCGGCGAGCTGCTTGGCCACCGGCGCCCAGCGCACGGTCTCGGCTCCGACGAATTTCGTGAACTCCTCCGGCGACATCAGCTTGGTTTCGATGGCGTCGAGCGCGAGCTGCTTTTGCACCTCGGGCGATTGCATAACCTTGAGCGTCTCGCGGTTGAGCTGCTGCACGATGTCGTTCGGCAGATGCGCCGGTCCCGACAGCGCGAACCAGGTCGAGGCCACCAAGTCCTGGCCGACGTCTTTGAAGGTCGGCAGGTCCGGGAAGTTCGGGAGGCGCTTCTCCGATGCCACGGCGAGCGGGATGACCTTGCCGGCGCGGATCTGGGCGGCGGCGGACGAGAAGGTCATGGTGCCGAGCTTGACGTGACCGGCGAGCAGGTCGGCGAGCGCGGGGCCGGCGCCTTTATAGGGGATATGGCTGACCTTGTAGTTCTCGCGCCGCGCGATGTATTCCGCCACCACGAAGCCGTGCGACCCGGTGCCCGGGGAAATGTAGCTGATCGGCTCCTTGCTCTGCCGCGCCAGCGCGACGAAGTCCTTGTAGGTGCTCACCCCGAGCGAGGGGTGCACGAACATCACGACCGGCGGCCCGCCCAGATAGGCGATATGGCTGAAGTCGCGCAGGCCGTCGTAGCCGGCATTGGCATGGAATGCCGGCGAGACGACGTTGCCGCCGATGCTGGACACGACCAGCGTGTAGCCGTCGGGTTCGGCAGTCGCCACCGATGCGGTTCCGATCATCCCGCCGGCGCCGCCGCGGTTCTCGACATAGAACTGCTGCCCGAACACGGTGGAGAAATGCTCGGCGACGATCCGGCCGAGCCTGTCGGCTGCGCCCCCGGCGGCGAACGGCGCGACGATCTTGACCGGCCGGTTCGGCCAGTTCTGCGCCTGGGCTTGCGACGGCGCCGGTGCGGCAAGGAGGGGTAGGAGGGCCGCGGCTGCGGCCAAGATTGCACGAACTCTCAGCATGTTGGTGACCATCCGCTGTCGGTTGCGCGCAACTCTATCGCAACGGCGCAGCGCCGTCATGGCGCGCGGGCGGGTCGCGACAAACTGCCCTTGGTCGGCGGACACCCGTGCAACGTGCGCCCGGGCGCCGCCGCCAGCGCGGGGCAACGACAATCGACGGACGTGTGATCTGCATCACACAGCGAGCGGCCCCGGGCGCCTAGAAAGTGGGCGTTCGAGACGCTTGTTGGAGACCGCCATGACGCTGCAGTCTTTCGCTCCGCCCGTCGTCGCCGCGCCGCCCCAATGGCGCCGGCCGTTCTGGCTGCGCTTGCTCGATTCGATCGCGGAAAGCCGGCAACGCAGGGCCGAGCAGGAAATCGCGAAATATCTGCGCCGCCAGGGCGGCGCGCATCACGAGCTCGCCGAGCTCGAGCGCCGCCTGCTCGATCGATAGCGAGGGATGTAGCCATGTTCGGCTTGTTCTCGATTAATCCCGACTTGCTCTGGCTCGCCGCGGCGTTCGTCGCGCTGATGGCCGGCATGCTGGCCGCGGCGCCGGAATAGCGCAGCCGCTGCGCTGGCGCTCCCGGCATGATGCCGAGTTCCGCGCGCAACCCAACATCCGGCCGGTCTACGCCGCGCTTGCCGCCGGCATGGCGGTTTGCGCCAGCGTCTTCTGCCAGGCCGGCAGCGCGGCGAGCGTCGCGTACCAGCGCTTGATCTCGCCGTAGGGCTCGATCGGATAGTGCGCCAGCTCGGCGAATTTGACCGGCGCGCCGAGCGAGAAATCGGCGACCGTCAGGGTATCGCCGGTCACGAAGCGCCTGCCCTTGAGCTGGCCGTCGAGAACCTTCGCCACGCGGTGGAAGGTTTCCGTGCCCTTGGCGATAGCCGCCATGTCGGGCTCGCCCGCGCGCAGCAGGAGCGGCTTGGCCAGGTATTCGAAGGCGAAGACGGCGCAGGTCGGGTCCCAATGCGCGAGGTCCCAGAACTGCCAGCGCGTCACGTCGAGCCGGGCGCGCTCGTCCCTGGGCAGGAGGCCACTCTCCGGCTTCTTGCTGGCGAGGTATTGGCAGATCGCGTTCGACTCCCACAGCACATAGTCGCCGTCCTTGAGCGTGGGCATGCGCATATTGGAATTGAGCGCGGCGTATTGCGGCGCCTTCTGCTCGCCCTTGGTGAGGTCGATCATGCGCAGCGTCCAGTCGAGCCCGAGATGGTTGGCCACCGCCATCACCTTGAAGGCGCGCGGGCTCGGCGGAAAGACATAAAGCTCGATGCTCATGCGATGCTCCTCGTGATATCAGTCTCGTTGACCACTTCCGTCATCCCCGCGGAAGCGGGGATCCATATTGCAGAGGCAGGCGTATTCGGCACGATGGGTCCCCGCTTGCGCGGGGACGACAATCTCTATGCCCTTACGCCTCGGCCTCGCGCTTGAAGTGCTCCAGCATGCGCGGCCACCCGCCGTCGACGTCCTTGCGCATCTTGGCGCCGGCCTCCGCGCCCATGCGCTCGAACTTGCGGTGTTCCAGCTCCACCAGCGTCGCATGCGGCCCCTCGGCGACGAACCTGACCTCGACTTCTGAGCCCACCGTGAGGTCCGGCTTCCAGTTGCTGTTGAGGTCCCAGCTGATGACGAAACGCTGCGGCGGCTCCCACACCAGCACCTTGCCGACATCGGCTTGCGAGCCGTCCTCGCTCAATTCGTACCAGCGTCCGCCCAGCCGCGGCTCCATGACCACCGTCTTCATCGGCGGCTTGCCGATGGTCGCGTTGCGCGGCCACCAGCGCCCGAGCCCGGCGGTGAAGACTTCGAAGGCATGCGCCTGGCTGGCATTGACGCGAAGGCTCTTTCGTACCGGCGCGATGGTGACGGTAGCTGTCATTCGTCTCTGTCCTTCTTGTGGCCGGCCGCGATTTCGGCCTCGGCCCGGAATGCGGCGAGCGCCTGGTCCCAGAACTGGTCGAGCCAGCCCCGCAGCGCGCCGAGCCCGTCAGGGTCGATGTAGTAGACGCGGCGCGTGCCTTCCGGCCGGTCCGCCACCAGGCCCGCCTCCTTCAACACCTTGAGATGCTGCGACACCGCGGGCCGGCTCACCGGCATGCCGCGCGCGATCGCGCCGACCGGCTGCGGCCCGGATCTGAGCCGCTCGAACACCCGGCGTCGGGTGGGATCGGCCAGCGCCGCCAGTGCCGTATCGTAAGCCATAACTTACCGTAAGCGAAAGCTTACGATATGTCAATACGCGATCCAAGCCACTATCGCCAGCCGCGCCGTTCCATGTGGCGCCCATGTTGACATGGGAATCACATATTTTTATGTGATTCGCATGGCAACGATGGTGCAAATTCGCAATGTGCCCGACGCCTTGCATCGCCGCCTCAAGTCGCGCGCGGCGGTGGCGGGAATGTCGCTGTCTGATTACTTGCTCGCGGAGATCCGTGAGGTGGCCGAGCGGCCGACGCTCGAGGAGTTGCGCGCGCGCTTGCAGAGCCGCTCCGCAGTAACGCCGTCCGTAGGGCCCGCGCACGCGGTCCGCGCCGAACGATGCGCGATGGGCGGACGCTCGCTAGACTAGCGGGCTCGGAACCGCTGTTTTCGCCGCGCGGGAGCGTTGATCAACCTTCGAACATTCCGCGGCGCGAATGCCGTAGGAAGCCCGCAGATGCCTGCGGGTTCCTCGTCCGCGCATGCCCGCTCTATTCGCAGTATTTGCACGGCGGGAAGTCGCGCGAATAGACCGGCTGCTTGAGGAACGCGTCCTTGCCGTAGGTCCAGAACTGGCCGACGTTGGGGTAGGTCTTGATCACCGTGTTCCAGAGCTCGTCCTTGTCGTAGCCGAACATCTTCTTCTTCTCGACCTTCTTGATGTAGATGTTCTGCACCACGGTGAGCCTGTCGTCGAGATGGACCGGCCCGCGCACCGCGTCGAGCTTGATTCCGGTCATGGTCTTGATGAACTCGGCCGGCCCGCGATACGTCCCGCCGTCCTTTTTCAAGGTTTCGTCGATCCATTGCGCGGTGGTGTAGTTGGCCTCCGAATAATAGGAGGGCACCTTGCCGTTTTTGGCGCGGTATTTCCTGACGAATTCCGCGTTCTTCGGCGTGTCCAGCGCCGCGCTGTACATCAGCGCCGAGACGTCGCCGATCACTTCGTCGCCCATGGAAGGCAGGATGAACTCGTCGTAGCTGGTGCCGCCCGCGACGATCGGTTTCTTGTTTCCGGAGGCGCGCAGCTGCTTGGGGAATTGCAGCGACATCGGCCCGACCATCAACGTGAAGATGGCGTCGACGTCGCTCTTGATGGTCGGAATATAGGGCCCGAAGTCCTTGGTGCCGATCGGCGGCCAGATCTTCTGCACGATCTTGCCGCCGCAATCCTCGAACGCCTTCTGGAAGCCGCCGAGCACTTCGTGGCCGAAGGCATAATCGGCGGCGATGGCGGAAATTCTCTTGTAGCCCTGGTCGCAGGCCCATTGCCCGAGCGGATGACTCGGTTGCGACGGCACCCAGGTCGGACGCACCATGTACGGGTATTTATCGAACTGCCGCTGCGCCAGGTCATCGGCGGTCGCAATCGAGCCGATGTAGAGCATCTTCTCGCGGGTGGAGACCGGCGCCAGCGCGTAGCCGGTTGTCGCCAGCACGCCGCCGACCAGCATGTGCACCTTGTCCTGCAGGATGAGCTTGTTGGCCTTGGTGACGGCGACGTCCGGCTTGCCCTGGGTGTCTTCGATGATGAACTTCACCTTGGCGCCGCCGAGCTCCCCCTTGTGCTCGTCGAGGTACATCTGGAAGCCATTGAGCATGTCGGTGCCGAGCTGCGTGAAAATGCCGCTCCTCGGGGCGAGGAAGCCGATGCGCAGGTCTTCCGCCTGCGCCGGTGCGCTGTACGAGGCAACGGCGAGCAGTGCGCTGCCGGAAACAAGCAGCAGTGCAGACGTTCGCGATTTTCCGCAGTTCATTGTCGTCTCCTCCCGTGCGACCGCAGCCGCCGATCCATCTCGGCACGCCGGTGGAAGACTGCGTTGCCGCGTGGACCTCTCGCAACGCTATCATTGCGACCTCAACGGCGGAAGCTGCGCCGGGCGCGCAGTTGAGGACGCTGTGCGGGCGACGGCCCATGCGCAACTGCGCCCACCGCCGGCGCCAGGCCCGCGCTAGAAAGCAATTTGCCGTCGCGCGCCGGCCGTCAGGATCGGGCGATCCAGCAGCAGACGATCCCATCGGGAGCGATCCCTCCCAACGGCTGAGCGCGGTTGCCAGCGCCGGACCGGCGCGCAACACTGCGCCGCGACGCACCGCGATGCGCGGATCGATCGCAACGGGGGACGCCAGCAATGCTTCGCGCAACCAAGGACATCAAGCTACCCACCACGATCACGGGATCGCTGCCGCGCCCGAGCTGGTTCACCGAAAATCTGGGCCCGCGCTCCTTCCTGGACGCCATGGTCGGCACGGTCTTTCGCGAGCAGTACGTCGATACGGTGTCGGTCTATCTGCATGAGCAGCAGCTCGCCGGGCTCGACATCGTCACCGATGGAGACGCCCATTTCGACCAGGACGTCGGCGGCCAGAGCTGGACCAATTATCCGACGCGGCACATGAGCGGCTTCGACCGCTACGATCCCCGCCCGGCGCTCGCCGGCCGCGGCGGCGTTGCCTTCCCGCCCGGCCACATCCTGCACGACTATATGGAAGCGCGCGTGATGCCGAGCATCGTCGGCCCGGTCGGCCGCGGCGATCTGCAATACTCCGCGATGTGGAAGGTCGCCCAGCGCATGACCAAGAAGCCGGTCAAGTTCGGCACCATCGGGCCCGAGCTGGTCGCCTTCGCGGTCAGCGACCACCACTATCCCAACGTCAAGGACCGCATCCTCGCTCTCAGCGATGCCCTGAACGAGGAGCTCCACGATCTCGCCGACGCCGGCTGCCAGGTGATCCAGTATGAGGAGCCGCAGCTTCACATGCTCGCCGCGCGCAATTTCGTCGACGCGGTGATCAACCCGGCGTTCAGCCTCGAAGTCTACAATCGAACGGTGAAGGGGCTGCGCGCCAAGACCGAGGTGTGGTGCCACACCTGCTGGGGCAACCCCTCGCAGCAGCGCATGTTCACGCACGTGCAGAGCTACAAATCGGCGCTGCAATTGCTCGACAAGGTCGATGCCGACGTGATCACCTTCGAGTCCTGCAGCGCAGGCGGCATCGACCTCGAGGCCTTCGGCAAGGAGATCACCGACAAGAAGATCGCGATCGGCGTGATCGACCACCACACCCTGCAGGTCGAGCACCCGGAAGAGATCGCCGATCACATCCGCCGTGCGCTCGAGCACATCCCGGTCGAACGGCTGGTGATCAGCTCCGATTGCGGCATGGGACGCGAGGGCATGAGCAGGCGCCACGCCTTCTACAAGATGGTCGCGTTGGTGCAAGGCACCAACATCGTGCGCCGCGAGCTCGGCCTGCCGGTGGCCGAATGCATGGTCGCCGATCCGCGCTATTCGCTGGTGGCGGAAGCCAAGTGAGCGCCGCGGTTGCCCACAGCGACAACAACAAGAGAAGATAGCCTTTCGAAAATGGCCCAAAATCACCCAAACGACTTCACGAGAGGCGAATTTTTGTCGGCTTGCACCAATCGGTCCGTTACGAAAAAAAGATCGTTATCGAAACCAAGCAAACAGCAGGCCTTCGGGAAACGGCACATGCAAGAGGTAAACAAACAGGCCGTAAAAAGAAACCCAGGCGAAAAACGTGAGAACAAGCGTAATTGGCCATCGCTCTTTCGCCAGCTTGAGGTAGAGAAAAGTCGTAACCGCGATGGCTACGGAAAATCCAAGCAACCAGATGGCGACAAAGTAGCCCAGTATCCAAGCGGAGATTTTGACGGTCTCGCGCATCAAGCGCGTGGCCTCCTGGTCACGTGCTTTGACCAGGCCATGGCCGATCGTTTTGACAGCGCCTGCAATATCCAGATTCAACTGAAGGAGCGCGAGCGGTAAACCCAGGAACCCGACGACCCAGGGGAAAAGACCCGGACGGAATTCCCAGTCCCAAGCCTGCCACAGCGCCCACGCGAACAGGGCGACCACAAATAGACTGAAGATCGAGAACCAGATCGAGACCGGGACGGCTTCCTTGGCCTGGAGTTCCGCGACCTCTGCCAATTGTTTGTACCGGGGCTTGTTCCTCTTTTCCCGCCATCTCTGAAACAGCGGGTAGAATGTCCCCAGCACAATCAAAGCAAAGAGAGCGACGACGCTGGGGAAGCCGAGCCAATCCATCCCGTAATTGTCGATGGAAAGAAAGAGGTTCTGTTCCGCCAGGTTTCCTAACACCAACCCCAAGAGCAGCGGAGGACGGGGCCAGTCCGCCTGAACCATGACCCAGCCCAGCGCCCCAAAGACGAGCATCACCACGACGTCGCCGAAGGCGTTGTTTTCCGCAAAGGCGCCGATGTAGCTCAGAAGCAGAATGAACGGAATCACCAGGCTGCTTCGGACCTGGGTGATCCTGGCGATTTTTCCCAGAAAGAGAAAACAGATCGCCGTCGTGATGATGTTGGAAACGACAATGATCCACACGAAGGAAAAGGTCAGCGAGAGGTGGCCGCCCTGGGCCTCCGGGGTAAGCATCGGCGGCCCCGGAACCAGGCCTTGAATGAGAAAAGCGCCCAAGAGGATCGCCGTGCTCACGCTGCCGGGAACGCCAAAGGCGACGGTTGGGACCAGGGCGCCGCCCAGGGTGGAATGGTTCGCCGCGCCTGGGGCTAGAACTCCCTCTACCGCGCCTTTGCCAAAGCGATCTTTATCGCGGGAGCTTTGAACGGCATGGGCATAAGAGACCCACTGGGATACGGCGCCACCCATGCCGGGAATGATACCGATGTAGGTGCCGAGAGCACTGCAGCGCATGACCAAGGCCCAATGGCGGAAGGTATCCTTGACCCCTTGGAGGACACCGCCGATTTTCCCCACATCCGCCTTGGCAATGCTCGTCCCGG
Source organism: uncultured Alphaproteobacteria bacterium (assembly GCA_963758945.1). GTDB lineage: Bacteria > Pseudomonadota > Alphaproteobacteria > Rhizobiales > Xanthobacteraceae > VAZQ01. Next base: position 281,658 of record CAVWXY010000016.1, read on the forward strand.
CAATCGCCATATCGATGATCTCGGGGATCGCGAACAGGCCCAGCGTCGCGGGCACCAACCGAATTCCGTCCCAGAGATAGAGCGTCCCGAAGGTATATCTTTCGGTGCCGGAAATGGGATCGAGCCCCACCAAAGCAAACAACAGCCCGAGGCATGCTGCGACGAGCCCCTTCATGACAGATCCGCCGGTCAGGGAAGCCAGGAACGCGATGCCGAGCATGGAGAACATGAAATACTGGGGCGAACCTACGGATAAGACCAGAGGCCTCACAGCCGGGATAGCGATCGCCAGACACAACGCGCCAAAAATCGCCCCCACAAACGAGCTCATCAGAGCCGCTCCGAGGGCGCGCCCGGCCTCCCCTTTCTTTGCCATGGGATGGCCGTCGACAACCATGGAGGCGGTGATGGGTTCTCCCGGGACGCCGAAGAGGATCGAAGTGATGTCACCAGTGGTGGCGGTAACAGCCGTCATCCCAAGGAGAAAAGAAAAAGCCTCCACCGGGGTCATTGGGAAAATAAAAGGAAGCATCAAGGCCAGAGTGACCGGCCCGCCAATGCCCGGCAGGATTCCCACCATGAAGCCGATGGCAATCCCCACCAACTGGAGAACGAATGCCTTCCAGGTAAAGAGCTGGATCAGGCCGTGGAGACAGGCATCGAGGATATCGACCATCGCAGAATTCCAGCGGGGCGCGACGGCAACCGCCGCGCCCCCGCAGAAGATGGACCGCTGGCCGCCGTTACATTTTTTTCTCACCCCCGGGTATCAAAAGCTTTGTCAATTTGGACTTGAATGCGGGACTGAGCTCGTAAAGGCCGGCCATCATCTTTGCCACGGTGGGGCCATCAACTGGATCGATGTCCATCTGGGATTTTTTCGCCTCCTTCAGGAGATCAGGATCGCGCAGCGTTTCCATGAAGGCCTTTTGGAGAAGCTGGAGACGATCTTGAGGAACACCGGGCGGCACGCGTGTAAGGCCGCGCGCCCTGAGAATAGGGGCCATTGGCGATATTAAGAAGCGCGCGCGCCTCGTCGGTCTTGGCATACTGGATTGCCAGAGGCACATTCTTGAGCTCCGGATGGGACTTCTCAATCGTCTGCAGGACGATGTGCACCTCACCCGACTGGAGCCCCTTTGCCCACGTCGGCTTGATCGATTCCCAAGCCCAGCAACCGCCATCGATCTCTCCGGACTCAGCCGCCAGCCGGACCTTGGCGGTGCCTTTGTATCCCTCGACGAGTTTCATCGGCAGCCCGAGCGCCGCCTGCACAAGCCTTGGCACATCGTCTGTGGTGGAGCCGGGAGCCGTGCCCCCAATCTTGATCGGCCTCTTGGACTTGAACCAGTCGTCCATCGTATTGATGCCGCTGGCTTTGGTTAAAGCGCAGACGCCCGAGTCAGGCGTGGGCACTCCGAGCCAGCCAAACTTTCTCCCGTCAAACTTGGCCGCTTTGTTCCCCAGCACCTGTTGGAGCACCAGGGGTCCGATCCAGTTGCCGATCACCGTCCCGTCGCGCGGGGCCTGATTGTAGATATAATTGGCTGCGATCAGGCTTCCGGCTCCGGTTCGGTTTTCCACCACCACCGTGGGATTGCCGGGGATATGCTTTCCGATGTGCCGCGCGATCAGGCGGGTATACGTGTCAAAGCCTCCGCCGGCTGAGAAGCCGACAACAAAGGTGAGGGTCTTACCCTTGTAAAATTCATCCGCTGGCGCTCGCGGTATGGCGACGAGAAAAAGCGCAGCGATAGTTGCTGGAAGCAACCAGATTCTTGGTTTCATGACTTGTTCCCTCCGCTTTGTTGAAATTGACTCTGGATCATACAGCCGGCTGTGATATGCACCACCACCTTGATCTGTCGCGACGATCTGTCGCGGCGGATCAGTCTCCGCCAACGCCGACCGGGTCAGGAACAATAGAACCGCGAGCGCGATCGGTCCCATGATCGTGCAGACGGTCGGCAATTGCGTCGACGCGCCTCGCTGTGCGTAGTTTCCTAGTGGGACGTATCTCTTCCGCCATTTATCGAGCCGCGAGCTCGGCAATCGTTTGATTTCTCGAAGCTCTCGGTCTGGTGGCTTCGCCTCGGCATCGCGATCGAACGCATCAAACCGGGCCATCCCCAGCAGAACTGCCGCCATGAGCGCATGCACCTCACCCTCAAGAAGGAGGCGACGCGGCCGCCAGGCTTGCACTGCTTGCAGCAGCAAGACCGCTTCGACGCCTTCGTTCAGGAGTTCAATGCCGAGAGACCGCATGAGGCACTTGGCATGAAGTGTCCCGCGCAGCTCTATACGGCCTCACCACGCCGTTATGACGGACTGCCCGAGCTGACCTATCCGTTCCACGACCGCGACATTCTCGTCACGGCGTGCGGACGGCTCTGCCTGCACCGCAAACGCATCAACATCTCGACTGTGCTGGCTGGCCAGAGACTCGGCATCAAAGAGGCCGACGAGGGCATTTGGCTCGTCAGCTTCATGCACTACGATACGATCTCGGATACTTCGACCTGGAGCAGAAAACCTTGCAACCCCTCGACAACCCGTTCGGCACGAGGTTGTCACCCATGTCTTAGGTACGATCTGTGACCTATGTGCCCGGGCCGGACAGAAAGGCGATGGCGGAGAGGGAGGGATTCGAACCCCCGATACGGTTACCCGTATGCCGCATTTCGAGTGCGGTGCTTTCAACCACTCAGCCACCTCTCCAATGCGCCGGTTGATTTATGTCAGCTTGGCGGCTGTTGCCAGGAGATTCTCTGCGCCGGTTGGGCTGAAGACGGCGCGAGACAGGCCTCGAGGGCGCGCATGAGTCGCTCGCGGTCGAGACCGCGCCCGATCAGCACCAGCTTGCTGCCCGCGGGGCCGTCGCGCTCGCTCTCGTCGAGCGCGAAGCGCTTGCCGACGAGGTGGAAGACGTAGCGCTTCTCGCTCTCGGCGAGCGCGAGCACTCCCTTGGCGCGGTAGACGCTGTCGGGCAGCCGCTCGAGGAAGTCCTGGAACTTTTGCACGGCGAGCGGCCGCTCGCTCGCAAACGACAGCGCCTCGAAGCCGTCCGCCGCGAGGTGATCGTGGCCGTGCCCGGCGGCATGGTCGTGACCGGCTTCGCCATGTGTGGGATCGGCGAAAAACCGGTCGGACTGGAACAGGCCGACGCTGAGGACGAGCGGCAGCGGCACCCGGCACTGCGTGCTGCGCAGGATGCGCGCCGCCGGCGCGAGCGTGCGGATCGAGGCTTCGAGCGCCGGCAGCGCCTCGGCGCCGGCGAGATCGCATTTGTTGAGCAGGACGACGTCGCCGTGGCGCAGCTGGTTGCGCGCCGCCGTGCTCTCGAACGCTTCGAGGCAGAAGCTTCCCGCATCCGCCACCGTGACAATCGAGTCCACGCGCACCCGCTCGCGCAGTTCCGAGCGCAGGAAGGTCAGCACCACCGGCAGCGGGTCGGCGACGCCGGTGGTCTCGACCACCAGGTAGTCGACGGCGCGGCCGCGGTCGAGAATCCGGAACACCGTATCCAGGAAATCGCTGTTCATCGAGCAGCAGATGCAGCCGTTCGCGAGCTCCACCATGTCGCCGTCGGCGGCGACGATCAGCTCGCCGTCGATGCCGATGTCGCCGAGCTCGTTGACGATCACCGCCGTGCGCACCCCCTGCTGGTTGCCGAGGATGTGCTTGACCAGCGTGGTCTTGCCGCTGCCGAGAAAGCCGGTGATCACGGTCACCGGCAGGCGGGTTGCGGGCAAGGACGGGACAAGGTTTGGCAAGGACGTCGTCATGGTTCGATTGATGGCTGTCGTCCCCGCGAAAGCGGGGACCCAGTATTCCAGAGGACCAAGTCTTCACCCGCCTGTCGGCGGTGTTTACTGGTTGCCCGCTTTCGCGGGCATGACAACCGTGCCCTACAGCGACAGATGATGGCTGGCGTCGAAGGTGTATTTGGTGCCGACCGCGGACTGGCTCACCGCGTCGCCGAAGGCGTCGGCGAGCGCATGCAGCGCGCGCCAGCCGGTGCAGTGACCGGTGATGATGTGGGCGATGCGAAAAGGTTTCAGCCCCTCGACCGTGTCCGGAATGATCCGCTCCATGACGCCGCCGAGATGCAGCCCGCCCATCACGCAGTAGATCGGAATGTCCGGAAAGAGATTGCGGGCGTGCATGCACACGTTGACGATGCCGGCATGCGAGCAGGCGCTGAACACGATCAGTCCGAGATCGCGCACGTGCGCCACCAGCATGCGCTCGTCCATCAGCAGCGGGTCGGGCTCCCAGGAGCCGCCGGGGCTCTTGCGGCACAGATGGTCGAGCCGGCCCTTCTCGAACGGAGTGACGCGCGGGATCTCGCCGCTGTAATAGAAATGCCCGTCGAGCAGGAGCCGGGCGTCGAGGCTGTCGACCACCTTGGCGCCGCGCTGCTCGAGCTCGGCCGGGCGCGGCACGTTGGCGACCGGCACGACCGTCCCGCTCTTGAGCCGCACGGCGCGGTCGTTGAACATGTCGGGATTGACGTGCACCGTGACCTGCCCGCCGTCCTTCACGATCGCATCGACCGCGTGCGGCAGCGCCGCCATGTGGTCCCAGTGCCCGTGACTGACTGCGATCGACTCGACCTCGCCCAGGCGGATGCCGAGATTGCCGCAGTTGCGGATGAAGATCGCCCCTTCCGGGCCGGTGTCGAACAGGAGCGTGTGGCGGACGCCGCCGGCTTGCGACACCAGCTTCAGCCCGAAGCCCAGATTGGCGGCGAGCAGCGTCTCGCCGGAAATCACCTTCGCTCCCGCCAGCACGACATTGGAGAACTCGGAGACCGCGAACAGGGTCTTGCTGACATAGGCGTCGCTGACGTCGTCGGTGATCACCTCCGCGACAAGCGAATCGATCGGCGCGAGGGCAGGGCTCTGAGTTGCGGGCATCGGATGAGGCTTTCAATCTGCGCGCCGACTATATTGAGCGCTCCGGCGCGCGACAACCGTGCGCGCGACACCGTGGGCGCGGCATGGGCCGATCGACATTCGCGTCGAGCGGTAACGAGGAAATGACAGCGAGGGGCGCGGAATGGAAGGACTTGTGGAACGCATCGCCGTGTTCGCGCTGGCCGGGCTTGGGTCGGGCTTCGTGTCGGGGCTGTTCGGCGTCGGCGGCGGCATCGTGCGGGTCCCGCTGTTCGTCTACCTGCTGCCGCTGTTCGGGGTGCCACATGCGGTGCTGATGCACGTGGCGGTCGGGACCTCGATCGCGCTGGTGCTGCCGAGCGCCTTCGCGTCGACGCGCAAGCAGCTGGCGCTGGGCAATCTGGATCTCTCGTTCTTCCGCACCTGGGCCCTCGGCATTTTCGCCGGTGTCGTCATCGGCATCGTGTTGCTGCCCTTGATCTCGACCGAAATCCTGCAGGCGATCTTCGCCGCGTTCATGCTCGGGATCGGCGTGTACGAGGGCTTTCTCAAGGACCGCCTGAAGGCTGCAGGCGCCGCCCCGCAGGGCGTGGTCAAGCTCGCCGTGGCGGCGGCCATCGGCATCATCGCGGCGATGACCGGAACCGGCGGCGGCGCGGTCACTACGCCGGCGCTGCAGGCGTTCAGCGTGCGGCTGGAAAACGCGATCGCCACCGCCTCGGCGACCGGGCTGGTGACCGGCACCGTCGCCACCATCGGGGCGATCGTGAACGGCTGGCACGCCCGCGGCCTGCCGGCCTACTCGCTCGGCTATGTCGACCTCGCGGTCTTCGCCGCGATGGTGCCGACCATCCTGATCGCGGCGCCCGTCGGCGTGCGCGTCGGCCACCGCCTGAGCGAGACCTGGTTGCGCCGCATCTATACCGCGCTGCTGTTCGTGATCGCCTTCGACCTCGTGCGCAAGCTGGTCAGTTAGTTTAGAGCGCGCTCAACTTACCGAGACGCAGCCTCCCGCCTCACCGCGCCGGCACGCTCTCCCCGAGCCAGGCGATGATCAGGTCGGCGATCGCGAGGTTGTTCTTGTCCATCATCAGCATGTGGCTGTTGCCCTTGTGGCCGGCCTCGGGCAGCAGCAGGAGCTTGGCGGAGCCGCCGGTGGCCTTGATCGCGTTCACCGTCGCGGCGCAGCCGTTGCGGCGCTCGTCGCCGTTGGGCCCGGGTGCGCCTTGGCTGTTGTCGCCCCACACCGATAACAGCGGAACGCGCGCGAAGATCTTCACCACCTCGTCGGGCGTGACCGGCGCGCAATTGCCCTCGACATTGATGAGCCCGAGCATCTTGACGGCGCGGGCGCGCACGAGGTCCATGCCGTAGGCGCCGGACTGCGAATGCACCATGACGACCGCCGGCCCGATGCGATCGAGCAGCTTGCCGAGCGCCTGCACGGTGTTGGCGCCGGCGCCGGGCAGCGTCGCCTCGGCGTTGGGCACGAGTTGCGCGGTGTATTGGTCGAAGGCCTCGACCGGGAACTGCGAGCCCGGGAACGGCGTCGGGTAGGTCTTGCCGATGCGGAAGAAGTACCAGGCCCGCTCGCGCGGGGCGATCTGGATGTCGGGCAGCAGCGCGGCATTGCCTTCGGCGCGGGCGCGGTTGATCGCGGTCGGGTTGAAGCCCGAGCGCCCGCGGCCGGAATGATCGACGACGTAGACCGGGAAGCCCTTGCGCGCGAAATAGGTCGCCCAGCCCTCGCGTCCGTCCGGCGTGGTCTCGTAGGTGGCGCCGGTATGGCCGGAGCCGTGCACCATGACGATGGCCGGGCCGCTCACCGTCTTCGGGATGCGGTATTGCACGTACATCTGGTTGACGGTGATGGTGCCGGGCTGCGGCGCGCTGAACGCCGACGTGCCGGGGTGGCTGGACGCGGCGCTCTGGCCGTTGACGAAGAAGCTGCCCTCGTCCGCAAGCTCCAGCGGTCCGCCGAGCGATCCGGCCATGGCTATTCCTCCCGTCGGAAGCAGCATCGAAAGCGCCGCGAGGGATGCAAGCAAGCTCGAAGCGATGCGCATGATACCGGCCTCCCATTCCGACGACGCAAGGCGCATCACCGACGATCGCTTGTTTTGCCTTCGTCGCCGATCGTTCCTGCTGGAAAGCAGCATATTGCGCCCGCGCCGATGGACAAGGCGGCGGCGCCTTGGGTCTGCCCACCCTGCGCGGCACCCTCGCCCCCTAACCGGCAAGGTGGGACGGGGCTGACCGTCCGGGCTCGGACGTACTATTCTCCGCTCCGGGGGCCGTGCACTGGCGCCGCTGCCGGCGCAGGAGAGGTGCGTGGTTACAATGGACGCGGTCCGACGCGAATTGCGTGGCAGCGCCATCGCCCTGGTGTTGGTCGCCGCAACTACGCTCGTCGCTTGGGCGCTGATCCACACGCTCGACGTGCGCCGCGGCTCGGTCATCTATCTGCTGCCGGTGCTGCTCGCAGGCTGGCACCTGGGCCTGGTGCCGGCGCTGGTCGCGGCGATCGCCGGCGTGCTGTGGTCCGGATACTTCTTCTTCTCGCCGTATTACAGTTTCTACGTCTCCCGGCCGAACGAGATTCTCAACCTGGTCCTGTTCATGGTGGTCGCCGTGGTCACCAGCCACCTCGCCAACGCGATGAAGCGGCACACCGAGATCGCGCGCAAGCGCGAGAAGGAGATGAGCGACCTCTACGCCTTCTCGCGCCGGCTGGCGACAGCGTCCTCGGCCGCCGACATCTATCTCGCGATCGAGGAGCATCTCGCCAGCCTCGTCCAGCGCAAGGTGGTGCTGTTCGGCGCCGGCTCCGGCGGGGAGACCACGTCCGACCAGGGCGCGCTGAGCCGACGGGTGCACGACGCGATCGCCGAGGTGCAGGCCGGCCGCACGCTCGCCACCACGGTCGACGCCGCCGCCGGCGATATCTGGCTGGTCCGGCGGGTATCGCAGACCAACCCGGACTTCGGCGTCATCGCCATCGATCTCGGCAGCGTCCCCGCCAACATCCTCGCCGAGATGCGCCAGCGGGTCGACGACGTGCTGGCCGACGCTGCGGCCACGCTCGAGCGGCTGGGCGTGGCGCTGGCGCTCAACGACGCCAAGATGCGCTCGGAGACCGAGCTGTTGCGCGAGGCGCTGATCGGCTCGGTCTCGCATGAATTGCGCACGCCTTTGGCCTCGATCCTGGGGGCCGCCACGGTCCTGAGCAAGTCCCCCCTGGTGGCCAAGGACGAGCGGCTCAACTCGCTCGCCGGCGTCGTGCGCGACGAGGCCGAGCGCCTCAACAACGACATCCAGAATCTGCTCGACGCCACCCGGATCAGCCGCGAGCAGATCAGGCCGCGGCAGGAATGGATCGAGCCCCAGGACATCGTCAATTCCGCGCTCGAGCGCCGGCGGCGGCGGCTGTCGGGCCACCACGTCTCGCTCGACATGGACTCGAACCTGCCGTTCATTTACGTCGATGCCGTCCTGGTCGAGCAGGCATTGGTGCAGATCGTCGACAACGCCGCCAAGTATTCGCCCGCGGGCTCGCCGATCACCGTCGCCGCCAAGCGCGACGGCCATGACGTCGTGCTTTCGGTGCACGACGAGGGTGCCGGGCTGACGGAGAAGGAGAGCGCCCAGATCGGCGAGCGCTTCGTTCGCGGCGCCCGCCATGCCGCGATCACGTCGGGCTCGGGTCTCGGCCTGTGGATCGCGAAGGCCTTCGTCACCGCCAACGGCGGCAAGATCCAGGCGGCGAGCCCGGGCGCCGATCGAGGAACCACAGTGTCGATCCATCTGCCGTTTGCGACGCCGGCGAACCAACCCGAGGTCGGTCCCGATGACTGAAGCCAATCCCGTCGTTCTCGTCGTCGACGACGAGGTCCAGATCCGCCGCTTTCTGCGCGCCGGGCTCGAGCTCGACGGCTTCGTCGTGCAGGACGCCGAGACCGGCGGCGAGGCGTTGCGCTGGGCCACGCTCAAGCCGCCCGATCTGGTGATCCTCGACCTCGGCCTGCCGGACATGGACGGGTCCGAGGTGCTCGAGCGCCTGCGCGCGTGGTCGAGCGTTCCGATCATCGTGCTGTCGGTGCGTTCCGACGAGGCGGAGAAGGTGCGCCTCCTGGGACGCGGCGCCGACGATTACGTGGTCAAGCCGTTCGGCATGGCCGAGCTGCTGGCGCGCGCCCACGCCGCCCTGCGCCGGCACGTGCGCGCCGCCGCCGGCGAGCCGGTGGTCAAGGTCGGGCCGCTCGCCATCGATCTCGCCGCCCGCATTGTCACCATCAACGGCACGCGGGTCATGCTGACGCCGAAGGAATACCGCTTGCTGCAGCTCCTCGCCCAGCACGCCGGCAACGTCGTCACCCACCAGTTCCTGCTCAAGGAGGTATGGGGGTCACCGCACCTGCACGATACCCATTATCTGCGCATCTTCGTGCGCAAGCTGCGGCAGAAGATCGAGGCCGACCCGACGCAACCGCGCATCCTCTTGACCGAGCTCGGAGTCGGCTACCGGCTGGCGGTGCCGGAGCCGGTCAGCGCCGCGGCGGGTTGAGTGCATAGGCGGTTGATTCCCTGTCGCGACAGTGACGCCGCAATCGCGGTGCACTTCGCAAAGTCGGTTGTCATGCCCGCGAAGGCGGGCATCCAGTAGCCGTTGGCCTACGATGGGCGGCGACAAATCATGTCTTCGAGCCGCCTCTGGAATATTGGACCACCCGCTTTCGCGGGTGATGACGACCGGGAGGGTTTCGCCGTCGCCGTTACGGCTGTCGCAGCGCCGCCTTGATCGCCGCCCGCCGCGCCGGATCGTAGAGCTTCGGGTAGTCATAGGTGAGCGGCTGCGAGCGCTCGACGCGCAACGTCGCGAACACCGGGCCGTCCTCTCTGAGCACGTGGGCGGCCTGCTGCTCGAAATTGCGAAGCTCGGCGAAATCGTAGACCTGCGCATAGCCGGCCGCGCGCGCCATGGCGGCGAAGTCGGCGGCGGTGTTCGGAATCGGATGTCCGCCGTTCGCCTCGTAGGTTCCGTTCTGCACCACCATATGCACCAGGTTCTTCGGCGCCGCCGCGGCGATGGTGACCAGGCTTCCCAGATTCATCAGCAGGCTGCCGTCGCCCTGCAGGCAGATGACGCGCCGGTCCGGCCGGCCCAGCGCCAGTCCGAGCGCGTGCGAGGAATCGAGCCCCATCGCGCCGACGGAAAAGTAGTTGAGCGTGCGTTCGCCCAATTCCAGCCAGTCGACCGCGGAGCTGTAGGTCGAGACCACGAGCTCGTCGGTGACGTGGCGCGCCAGCGCGCGGAAGCATTCGTCGCGTTTCATCATGCGGTGGACGGCCTCCGGCCGATCAGCAGCGCGACGGGATGCGAGCTGGCGTAGGCATCCTCGATCGCCGGGCGGATTTTCGCGACGTCGGGGTCCTCGTTGATCAGGTGGTGCGGGATGCCCATGGCGTCGAGGATCGGCTCGACGATGCGCACGCCGTAGCGCGGCGATTCCCGCGGCGCCGTGTAGGGGTCGTGCTGGAGCAGGCCGATCATCATGCAGATCGGCTGCGCGTACTCGACCGCGACGCCGCGGATGGCGTTGATGGAATCGAGGAAGCCGGTGTGCTGGATCAAGGTCAGCGCGCGCTTGTCGCAGTAGGACAGGCCGGACGCAATGCCGATGCACTCGTCCTCCTTGCACACGCGGATGAGCTTGAATTGCGGGTCGCGCGCGATCGGCCGCAGCAATCCGCCGCTGGTGACGATGTCGGGCACCGACAGGATGAACTCGACGCCGCTCGCCTTGATCGCGGCGATGATGCCCGAGCCCTTGAGCTCGATCTTGTCGTAGGTATCGGCGACCAAGTCCGCATCCATGCGCGGGCCCCCACGAAAAGACGCCGATGCGGCGCGGCATCGGCGGCGCTAGCTAAGCGGAAATCAAACCTGCCCGCAACGGGCGTCGGTGCAGTGCTGAGGCCCACCTGGAGACTGTTTCTCCGCCGTCATCATCCGCGCAAGCGGATGATCCAGTAACCACTGAAGTACGAGCGTGGCACCGCGTTGCCCGACCGAACCTTCGGGCGTTACTGGATGCCCGCTTTCGCGGGCATGACAGCATCGGATGGTCGCTTGTTACGCCCTCGCTCAGCCCGCCTTCACCGCCGCGGACACCGCCGCGACGATCTCCGCCGTGTCGGGAAAGTGGCCTTTGGCGCGTTTGGCCACGGTCTCGTCGCCGACTCGCACTTCGAAGATGCCACCCGTGCCAGGCACCAGGGTCGCGGTGAGCGCGAGCTCCTTCTGCAACGCCGCGGCCGCGTCGGCGGCGCGTCGCTCGTAGCCGCACGGTTTGCAATAGGTGATGGAGACGTTTTTCATGGCCTTCTCCCTGTCATTGTTGCCGCATCATTCGGTCAGCCCACTTGAACGAGCTGGGCCTCATCGCTTGCTACGCGGCGTTGGCTGCCGCCGCGCCCTCGATCTCCGCGATCCACGCCGCGACGGTTCGGCCGATGGTCTCGGGATGATCCTCCTGCAGGTAATGCGCGCCGGTACCGAGATGCACGAGCCTGCAGTCGTAGAGCGTCGCCGCAACGCTTTCGGCGAAGGCGGGGGAGATGAGCGCGCCCGGATTGCCGGCGAACAGCAGTTTGGGATAGCGCGATGAGGCGAGCGCCGCGTGCGCCTGCTCGAGGGTGGCATGGACATCGGCGGGTTCGCCCGCGATCGGCAGCTCGCTCGGGAGCCGCCAGATCGGACGCCGCGATTGCGGCGAGGGGAACGGCGCGCGGTAGACCGCCATCTCCTCCTCGCTCAGCTTTCTGATGATGGCGCCGGGAAGCACGCGTTCGACGAAGACGTTGTCGTCGAGGATCAGCCGCTCGCCTTCGCCCGGCGTCCTGAACTTCCGGAACGTCGCAGTTCTCTCGGGCATCCGCGGCTGATGGAAGTCGTCCCAGCTCGGCATCGGCCGGATGAATTCCATGAAGGCGAGCCCGCGCACGAAGTCCGGCCGCCGCGCCGCCAGGTGGAAGGCGAGCGCCGTCCCCCAATCCTGCGCCACCAGGAAGGCCGAGGTGATGCCGGCGGCGGCAATGAAACCGTCGAGATAGCGAACGTGATCCGCGAAGCGATAGTCGATGTCCGGCTTGCCGGATTGGCCGAAGCCGATGAGATCGGGGGCGATGCAATGCGCGACCGGCGCGACCAGGGGGATAATGTTACGCCAAACGTAGGACGAGGTGGGATTGCCGTGCAGGAAGAGAGCGACGGGCGCGCCCGCGCGGCCCGCCTCGCGATAGGCCATCGTCGATCCGAGCACGCAATGCCGCGGCAGGGTGATATCCGGGTTCATGGTCAGGGCTCCTTGAAGACGGTTGCGAATGCGATCCGCTTGAAGCGCTCGAGGGGCCCGGGGCCGCGCTCGACCTTCATGCGCAGGATGGCTCCCTCCCAGGAGGCGAGCAGGAACTCGGCGAGCTCATCGGGCGCGAAGGTCGCGGCGATCTCGCCGGCGGCCTGCGCCTCGGCGATGCAGGCCGCGAACGGCGCGCGCCACTCCATGAAGATGGCGGCGAGCCGCTCGCGCAGCGTCTCGCTCTGCGGGGCGGCCTCCAGGCTGAAATCGCCGATCAGGCAGCCGCGCGCGAAGTCGTCCGCCGCGAGGCGCTCGGTGATGACGTCGAGATAGCGCCGCAGGCGCGCGCGCGGCGACAGGCTCCTGTCGTCGAGGGCCTGCGCGACCAGCCCTTTGACGTGGTCGAAGTAGCGGTCGAGCACCTCCTGGGCGAAGGCTTCCTTCGAGCGGAAATGGTTGGTGAAGGAGCCCTGGGGCGCCGCGGCCTCGGCCACGATGTCGCGCACGCCGGAGCCGATATAGCCCTTGTGGAACATGACCTTGAGGCCGGCGTCGAGAATGCGCTCGCGCAGAGATGCTCTTGCCATGGGTGTTCAATACGTACGTACGTATTAAATGTCAAGAAGCTGTTTTTCTTCCGGCAGGCCGGCTGCGGAGCATGGCGCCGCCGGCTACGGCGCGATCACGGTCTACTCACTCGGCCGGATGTTACGCCATCGAGACGCAAGTGATGAGTTCGGAAGAATTCACCCGCTTCGTGGCGGACGAGATCGAGAAATGGACCCCGATCGCCCGCGGCGTGATGCAGAAGAGTTAACGCCCGAACGGTTTCGTGCGCCCTCGTCGTGAGGGGTGCACTCAAGGGCGCCAAGAGTTCCCATGTCATCCCCGCGAAAGCGGCGATCCATATTCCAGAGGCCGGAGCTTGGGGCGCGCTATGGGTCCCCGCAACGGGGTCCCCGCGACGCAAGCGTCGCGGGGGGCCCCTCGCGGGGACGACAGCACCGACGAAGCTTCGACAGCTACTCCGAGCCCGCCACGCCGGCCTGTTGCAGGACCTTCGCCCAGCGCGTGGTCTCCGATTGGACGAAGCGGTCGAGCTCCTCGGGCGTGCCCTTGCCGACCGGAATGAACTGCAGGCCGACGAGCTGCTTGGTGACGTCGGGCTCGGCGATTGCCGCGTTCACCGCGGTGTTGAGCTTCGCCAAAATTTCCTTCGGCGTTCCGCCCGGCGCCGCCACCGACTGCCAGGGCGCCCAGTCGAAGCCCGGCACGCCGACTTCGGCGAGCGGCGGGATCTCCGGGGCCGCCGGCGCACGCTGCGCCGTGGTCACGCCGAGCGCGCGCACCTTGCCGGCCTGGATCAGCGGATAGGCCGGCGCGAGATCGCTGAACATCAGTTGAATATGGCCGGCGATGACGTCGTTGAGCGCGGGCAGCGTGCCCTTGTAGGGCACGTGCGTCATCGGGATGCCCATGGTGGTCTTGAACAGCTCGCCCATGATGTGGTGGAACGCGCCGGCGCCGCCGGAGCCGTAGCTCAACGGCCGTTCCTTGGCGAGCTTGACCAGGTCGGCAACCGAATGAACCGGGAGCTCCGGGTTGACCACGAGCACGAACGGCACGTTGGCGGCGAGCGCCACCAGCACCAGATCCTTTCCGGGATGATAGGGCAGCTTCTTGTAGAGCGTCGTGTTCATCGCCATGGTGCCGCTGGTCGCCATCATGATGGTGTAGCCGTCGGGCTCGCTCTTGGCGACCTGCACCGCCGCCGTCACGGTGCCGGCGCCGGGACGGTTTTCGATGACGAACGGCTTGCCGAAACGATCGGACAGCTTCTGCCCGAACAGGCGCCCGAGGATGTCGGTACCGCCGCCGGGGGCGAACGGCACGATGAAGTTGACCTGGCGGCTGGGGTAGTCTTGCGCCCGCTCCTGCGCCGACGCCAGCTCGGCCGCCGGCCCGACGAGCCCAAGTCCGATCACAAGTCCGATCAGCAGCACCCGCGTGATCTGCATTGCGTTATCCTCCCGTTGCCGGCCGGGCCCGTCTGCGGCCTCGTTGCGGCGTGCCCGGAACACTAACGAAAGTCGGCCCCCGCGGTAAGCGTCGCGGCGCCGCAGGCGTCCTTGACTTCGCCTCGCCGCGTTCATAGGTTCCGCGCGCTCTCGCAAAAGAGCCGGAATTTCAGCCAGCCGACCGGTCCGTGGGGCCGGAGGCTACCGCCCGACAGCGCGATGCGCCCTCGGGCGCAAAGGTGTTTGGTAAGGCCTCATCCTGAGGAGCGCCTGAAAGGCGCGTCTCGAAGCATGAGGCCGTGAGGAAAACGTAGCGACTGCCGCCCTTCGAGACGCGTGCTGCGCACGCTCCTCAGGGCGAGGCCGTAGGAAGCAGTACGATGTTCGATACCCTCTCCGAACGGCTCGGCGGCATTCTCGACCGCCTGACGCGGCGCGGCGCGCTCACCGAGGAGGACGTCGATGCCGCGTTGCGCGAGGTGCGCCGCGCGCTGCTCGAGGCCGACGTCGCGCTCGACGTGGTGCGCGCCTTCGTCGACAAGGTGAAGGGCCAGGCCGTCGGGGTCGAGGTCATCAAGTCGGTGACGCCCGGCCAGATGGTGGTGAAGATCGTGCACGACCAGCTGATCGAGATGCTGGGCGCGCACGGCGAGCCCGTCGACCTCAACGCGCCGGCGCCGGTGCCGATCATGATGGTCGGCCTGCAGGGCTCGGGCAAGACCACGACCACCGCCAAGCTCGCCAAGCGGCTCGCCGCGCAGGCGCGGCGCAAGGTGCTCATGGCCTCGCTCGACGTGCGCCGGCCCGCCGCGATGGAGCAGCTGGCGGTGCTGGGGCAGCAGGTCGATGTCGACACGCTGCCGGTCGTCGCCGGCCAGCAGCCGGCGCAGATTGCGTCGCGTGCCCTGCAAGCCGGCCGGCTCGGCGGCTACGACGTCGTCATCCTCGACACCGCCGGCCGCACCACGCTGGACGAAGCGATGATGGCGGAGGCCGCCGAGGTCAAGCGCGCGGCCGATCCGCACGAGGTGCTGCTCGTCGCCGACGCCCTCACCGGGCAGGACGCGGTCAACCTCGCGCGCGCCTTCGACGAGCGCGTCGGGCTGACCGGGATCGTGCTCACGCGCGTGGACGGCGACGGCCGCGGCGGCGCCGCGCTGTCGATGCGCGCGGTGACCGGCAAGCCGATCAAGCTCATCGGCACCGGCGAGAAGATGGATGCGCTGGAGGACTTTCACCCCCTGCGCATCGCCGACCGCATCCTCGGCATGGGCGATATCATCACGCTGGTGGAGAAGGCGGCGGCGACCATCGACGCCGAGAAGGCCGCGCGCGTCGCCGAGAAGATGCGCAAGGGCGCCTTCGATCTCGCCGACCTGCGCGAGCAGCTCACGCAGATGCAGCAGATGGGCGGCATGGCCGGCCTGATGGGCATGCTGCCCGGCATCGCCAAGATGAAGAACCAGCTCGCCTCGGCGAATCTCGACGAGCGCGTGCTCAAGCGCCAGGTGGCGATCATCGATTCGATGACGCCGCGCGAGCGGCGCAGCCCCGACCTGCTCAAGGCCAGCCGCAAGAAGCGCATCGCCGCCGGCTCCGGCACCCGGGTCGAGGACGTCAACCGCATGCTCAAGATGCATCGGAGCATGGCCGACGTGATGAAGGCGATGGGCTCCGGCAAGCGCGGCCCGATGGCCGGGCTCGCCAATATGCTCGGCCTGGGCGGCGGCATGCCGAGCCCGGAGCAGATGCAGAAGCTCGCGCAGCAGATGCCGGGCGGCGCGCCGGGTGCTCCCGGCCTGCCCCCGACCATGCCCGGCCTGCCGCCGAAATTCCCGGGCGGGCCGTTGCTTCCCGGCCTCGGCGGCAAGCCGCCGGGCCTTCCCGGATTTCCCGGCTTGGGGAAGAAGAAGTGAGCATCTCGATGCCCAAGGACAGTTGTCATTCCGGGGCGCCGCGAAGCGGCGAACCCGGAATCCATAGCCACGCTCCGTGATTGTGGATTCCGGGCCCGCGGGCACGCAAGTCGGCTGTAGCCGACTTGCGCATCATAAAGTGCCGATCTCGGGTAAACCCGAGATCGGTGCCCGCGGCCCGGAATGACAGTCGAGAGGGTCGCCAGAATCATCTGAACCAGAAAGGAAACCGATGTCGCTGAAAATCCGTCTCGCCCGCGCCGGCACCAAGAAGCGGCCCGTCTATCACATCGTCATTGCGGACAGCCGCTCGCCGCGCGACGGCCGCTTCATCGAGCGGCTCGGCTACTTCAATCCGCTGCTGCCGAAGGACAAGCCCGAGCGCATCAAGCTCGACCTCGAGAAGGTCAAGGCCTGGCTCGCCAAGGGCGCGCTGCCGACCGATCGGGTGTTGCGCTTTCTCGATCAGGCGGGCGTGATGAAGCGCGAGGCGCGTAAGAATCCGGTCCGCGCCGTCCCGCGCAAGGAGCGCAAGGCGCTCGCCGAAGAGGCCGAGAAGGCTGCGGCTGCGGCCAAGGCGGCGGCTGCCGCCGCCAAGGCCGCCGCGCCTGCGAGTTAGCGCATGTCCCGGAAAAGTGGGAACCGGTTTTCCGATAAGGACATGCGCAAACCAAAGCGCATGTCCCGGAAAAGTGGGAACCGGTTTTCCGATAGGGACATGCGCAAACCAAAGCACATGTCCCGGAAAAGTGGGAACCGGTTTTCCGATAAGGACATGCGCAAAATCGAAAAATCTAGCGCGCATCCCGATTCCATCCAATCGGGATGCGCGCTAGTGCCCGCCTTCGCCGGATAGCGCGACGTGGCCGAGCGCATCTGTATCGCTCAGGTCGGCGGGGCGCACGGCGTTCGCGGCGAGGTGAAGCTCAAATCGTTCACCGCCGATCCGATGGCGGTCAAGGACTATGGGCCGCTCATGAGCGAAGACGGTTCGGCGAGCTTCGAGATCGAGACGGTGCGGCCGGCCAAGCGTCACCTGGTCGCGCGGTTTCGCGGCGTGGCCGATCGCGACGCGGCGGAGCGGCTCGCCAATGTGCGGCTGTTCGTGCCGCGCGAGCGGCTGCCGCCGCCCGCGGCCGACGAGTTCTATCACGTCGACCTGATCGGGCTCGCGGCCGTGACCGCCGACGGCGCCGAGGTCGGCACGGTCGTGGCGGTCCACGATTTCGGCGCAGGTGATATCCTGGAGTTGCGGCCGCGCTCCGGCGGGAAAACCATCATGCTGCCGTTCGCCGCCGCCTTCGTGCCCGTGGTCGACATCGCCGGCGGGCGCGTCGTGGTCGTGCCGCCGGACGGTCCGGAAGCCCGGCAGCACGACACCGGCGATTAGCCGCGCTCATCCGATCCGTTGGTCACCCATGTGGCGCGCGACCGTCCTCACCATTTTTCCCGAAATGTTCCCGGGGCCGCTCGGCTCGAGCCTCGCCGGCAAGGCGCTTGCCGCCGGGATCTGGGCGCTCGACGCCGCCGATATCCGCGCCTACGCCACCGACCGGCACCGCTCGGTCGACGACACGCCGGCGGGCGGCGGTCCCGGCATGGTGATGCGCGCCGACGTGCTCGGGAGTGCCGTTGACGCGGTGGCGCCCGCGGGCGACCCGCGCGAGCGTCTCGCCATGAGCGCGCGCGGAGTTCCGCTCACGCAGGAGCGGGTCGCGGCGCTCGCCCGCGGCCCCGGCGCCGTCATTCTCTGCGGCCGCTTCGAAGGCGTGGATCAGCGCCTGATCGAAGGGCGCGCCTTCGAGGAAGTCTCGATCGGCGATTACGTGCTCTCGGGCGGGGAGATCGCAGCCTTCGTCCTGCTCGACGCCTGCGTCCGGCTGCTGCCGGGGGTCATGGGCAAGGAGGCCTCGGGCGAGGAGGAGAGCTTCGCCCAGGGGCTGCTCGAATACCCGCAATATACGCGGCCGCAGCTGTGGGAGGGCCGCTCGATCCCGGCCGTGCTCACCTCCGGCGACCATGCCAGGGTGGCGGCCTGGCGCCGCGCCGAGGCCGAGCAGCTCACCCGCGTGCGCCGGCCCGATCTCTGGGCGGCGCATGCGGCCCGCACCGGACCGCCGAAAAGGCCCGTGAAATCACGGACCAGGAAGCCCGAGGCGGACGGGTGACAAAGCGGCGGCGGTGGCGTAGAAGCTCGCCCGACCCGCACAAATGACGCGACCGCGCGCCCGCCAGCCCGGCGCTGCCGATGGAGAATTCCCATGAACCTGATCCAGCAGCTCGAGAAAGAGCAGATCGCAAAGCTTTCCGCCGGCAAGGACATCCCGGATTTTCAGCCCGGCGACACGCTGCTCGTGAACGTCAAGGTGGTCGAGGGCGAGCGCACCCGCATCCAGGGCTATGAAGGCGTGTGCATCGGCCGCGCCGGCGCGGGGTTGAACGAGAATTTCACCGTGCGCAAGATTTCCTATGGCGAGGGCGTGGAGCGCGTGTTTCCACTCTATTCGCCGATGATCGAGTCCATCAAGGTCGTGCGTCGCGGCAAGGTGCGCCGCGCCAAGCTCTATTATCTGCGCGGCCTGCGCGGCAAGGCCGCGCGCATCGCCGAGAAGCAGGACCACCGGCCGGCCGAGGAGGCCGCCGCGGCGGTGGAGAAGGCGGCCGAGTGAGGCGCGCGCCGCCGACGGCGTAGCCGGCGATCCTGCGTCGGCGCCGCTACGCCGGGTCAGCGGGGACAGGCGCCGGGCGGCCGCCGCGATCCCTATATACGACCAGGAACGGTGATTTGCGGAGCATCCAGGCATGCCGCGTACGCTCTACGACAGGATCTGGGAAGACCATCTGGTGGACGAGCAGCCGGACGGCACCTGTCTCATCTATATCGACCGCCATCTCGTGCACGAGGTGACGAGCCCGCAGGCGTTCGAGGGGCTGCGGCTCACTGGCCGCAAGGTGCGCGCGCCGGACAAGACGCTCTGCGTCGTCGACCACAACGTGCCGACCACCGACCGCAAGCTGCCCAATCCCGATCCCGAGAGCGCGGCGCAGATCGCCTACCTCGCGGAGAACGCCAAGCTGTTCGGGCTCGAATATTTCGACGAGTTCGACAAGCGCCAGGGCATCGTGCACATCATCGGGCCCGAGCAGGGCTTCACGCTTCCCGGCACCACGCTCGTCTGCGGCGACAGCCACACCGCCACCCACGGCGCCTTCGGCGCGCTCGCCTACGGCATCGGCACCTCCGAGGTCGAGCACGTGCTGGCGACGCAGACGCTGATTCAGACCAAGTCGAAGAACATGCGCGCCGTGGTCGACGGCAAGCTGCCGGAAGGCGTCACCGCCAAGGACATCATCCTCGCCATCATCGGCGAGATCGGCACCGCCGGCGGCACCGGCTACGCGCTCGAATATGCCGGCGAGGCGATCCGCGCGCTGTCGATGGAAGGCCGCATGACGGTCTGCAACATGTCGGTGGAGGCCGGCGCCAAGGCCGGTTTCATCGCGCCGGACGAGAAGGCTTTCGCCTATCTCAAGGACCGGCCGCGCTCGCCCAAGGGCAAGCTCTGGGACGAGGCCGTGCGCTATTGGGAGACGCTCAACTCCGACGCGGGCGCGCATTTCGACCGCGAGATCAGGCTCGACGCCGCCAAGCTGCCGCCGCTCGTCACCTGGGGCACGAGCCCGGAGCAGGTCGTCGCGGTCAGCGGGCGGGTGCCGCGGCCCGACGACATCGCCGACGACAACAAGCGCCGCGCCGCCGCGACCTCGCTCGGCTATATGGGGCTTGCCGGCGGCGAGAAGATCACCGACATCGCGCTCGATCGCGTCTTCATCGGCTCCTGCACCAACGCGCGCATCGAGGACCTGCGCGCGGTGGCGAAGGTGGTCGACGGCAAGCGGGTCAACGCCAAGGTCAAGGCGATGATCGTGCCGGGCTCCGGTTTGGTGAAGGAGCAGGCCGAGGCCGAGGGGCTCGACAAGATCTTCGTCACGGCCGGCTTCGAGTGGCGCGAGCCCGGCTGCTCCATGTGCCTCGCCATGAATCCCGACAAGCTCGCTCCGGGCGAGCGCTGCGCCTCGACCTCGAACCGCAACTTCGAGGGCCGCCAGGGCTACAAGGGCCGCACCCACCTGGTGTCGCCGGCGATGGCGGCGGCGGCGGCGATCGCCGGGCATTTCGTCGACGTGCGCGAGTGGAAGTAAGCTCGAGCATTTTCCGCTCACGCGTTGCTGCGCGCGCCGACGACATTACCGCACGATCAAGGCCGGCACGCTGCAGTGGGTGAGCACCTCATATGCCTGGCTGCCGAGCAAGAGCCGCGAGACGCCGCGCCGGCCATGCGACGCCATGACGATCAGATCGCACCCGGTGTCCTTGGCGGTGGCGACGATGCCTTCGGCCGGATGCTGATCCTTCACGTGGACGCGATCACAGGTCACCCCATAGGCGTTCGCACGCCGGGCGGCGTCATCGAGAATGCGAGCGGCCGCAGCGGCCGCAATTTCCTCGAAGTGACCGATCGGATCGGGCCGACGGAGTCGCGCGTCGTGGGCGATGTCCAGGGCCGACCACGGCTCGGTCACCGTGACCACAGTGACGCGTGCATTGTCGCGCTCGGCGAGGGCAAGCCCATGTTCGAGGGCCTTCGTCGCCAGTTCAGAGCCGTCGGTCGCAATCAAGATATGCTTGTACATCGATGGACCTCCTCTGCCCCTGACTTGTCATGCGCGAAGGTCGCACCGACTGGGAAAGGGCGCGGCTTATGCAGGATCAAAGGCGCGTCGGTCGAGCCCGTCAAGGCTACGCATTTGGGGGCTGATCCTGAAGCCGTTGCGGCGATGAAGCTCCACGCTGCTCGATAGCCGGGACGAGCTCAACTCCATCCTGCTTGCCACGCCTCGTTAGGGCCCAGGCACCAGCGTCAGGCGCGTCTGCGGCAGCGGCCCGAGCCTGGCGAGCACGGCTTGGAGCCGCGCCGCGGTGCTGCGCAGCGCCACGACGCGCAGCGGCACGTTGCGGTAGGAGAAGTGGCCCGCGGTCAATTCCACCACGATGGCCGGCCGCGCCAGCAATTCGCCATAGCCCTCCGCATAGCGCCGGACGATATCGGGCTGCCCCGGAAAGGCGCCGGCTTCGACGAAGCGGTCGGCGGTTTCCTGCACGACGACGACGTATTGCGTTGAATCCCCGATCGCCGTCAGCGGCGGATAATGTCCATAGGCCGGAAACGTGGCGTACCAGTCGACCGCGTCGGGTCCGTCCAGCGCCTCTCTCACGCGCTCGACCGCGTTGCGCGTGTCGTTCGGCGCGGAACGCGCGATGGCGAGCGTGGTGACGGCCGCCGGCGTCGCGACGATCCCGACGATGCACGTCGCGATCGCCGCCCGCCATGGTCCCGGCGCGCGCCGGCAAAGCCGGTCGACGAGATAGACCGCGAGCACGGCGAACAGGCCGCCCATGACCGTCATGTGACGCTCGATCGCCATGAACGGCTTCATCGGCGAGAGCTCGTGCAGGAGATACCAGATGAGCGCGAACACGAGCACGAGGCGGATCGCCGGCGGGCTTGCGCGCCAGTCGGTCACGACCAGGAGCGCGCCGGCGAGGCCGGCCAGCGCCAACGCCGGACCGAGCCCCGGCCACAGGCTCGTCGTCCAATGAAACAGGAAGTGTGAATACCAGCCGTACCAGACGATGATGTGCTTCGTCACGGCGTGCGCGATTTCGGTGTCGAGCCCGTGCAGGAAGACATCCGGGGTGAGGAGCGCCGGCGCATCGACCAGTACGAACACCACGACCGCCGCCCCCGCGGCCCCCGCCAGCACGGCAAAGTAAGCGCGCAGCGAAACGCCCGCGGGCGGCGCGATGAGCGGGAAGAGGCAGGCGACGGGAAGCAGGACCGCGCCGATATATTTCGCCGACGCCGCAAGCCCGACCATGATCCCGAACACGAGGGCGCGCCGCGGCTCCGCGCGTTCGCGCAACCGGTCGAGCGCCGCGAGACCGAACAATAGCCATGGCGCCACGACGATGTCTTCCTTGAACAGCTGGGCCTGGAACGCGACGAGCGGCGTCACCGCGGCCACGATCCCCGCCGCGAGCGCAAGCCATTCCCCTACCAGCCGCCGCGCCAGCACGACCGTCGCCAGCACGGTCAATCCGCCGAACACGGCGGCGACGGTGCGCCCGAGGCCGACCACCGCGGCGAGGTCGGTCTGTCGCGCGAACAGGTTGGCGAGCCGAACCGCCTGCAACAGCAGCAGCGGCTGGAGGAAATCCTGCCGGCCGTGGAGAACGAAATCCGCCTTCTTGGGCTCGTCCGACTGCGGCGCGAGCGGCAGGTCGGGGATGGCATTGTAAGCAAGCGCCGACGCGAGCGCGAGCGCGACGGCCGCGCCGTAATATCCGATCTTCGCAGGGCTGCTGCGCATTCGATCGGCGTCGCTCGCCGGCAGCTGAGCAGGATCCCGAAGAGTTGCAGACTTTTCGGATGAGATCATGCAGCCGGACAAATAGCTCTGAGCATGATCTCGAAAAGTTGCAAGCTTTCAGAGCAGGATCATGCGACGGGACAAAGCTCGCGAAATCGCGACTTAACCTCCGGGCTGCCACCAGCAGCGCATCTGCGGCGTGATGACCGTGCCGCTCAAGCGATTTTCCGTCGCGAGCCAGGACGTGCACTGGCGTACGGCGCCGGGGCCGGGATAGTCGTATTTGTAGGGAACCGGATAGGTGGTCGAATAGGTCCGGTAGGGATAGGCGGGGGCGACGCGAATCCGCGTGCGCGCGCGTGCGGGCTGGCGCGACTGCGCGGATACGTCGCTCGCCGCGTTGTTGCCCGTTCGCGGTGCGGTCTGCGCACAGGCGGCCGAGATCGCGGCCGCGGCGGGCACGGCCGCCCCCAGCGCCAGAATCATGACCGTTGCCGCGCGCCGCATCCCCGTCCCTCGCTTCGCCGACGTTGCTCTACGCTCGCCCATCGCGGGGCATCCGTCAACGCCGCCTTTTCCGCCCGCTGCAGCGGGCCACCGGCCACCGGCAAAAGCCCGGCCGAAAACTTCTTCGACTAGGCTACGGTATTGACGGAGGCGCCGCAGGCAACTGCGGGGCCGGACGCGCGGAGCGGGCAAAACCGCAGGTGGAGCGCGCGAGGGGGGGGAGGGGGAGGGGGGAGCGGTCGAAGGCAATACCTCGTGTCGGGGCCGATGAACGCCTTGGCCGGCCGCCCGCGCTCGCCTAAAACAACCCCATGGCCGATCCGACCTCTGCCGATCCGCTCTCCTGGCGCGCGGTCAAGGCGCCTTCGCTCGAGGTCCTCGAGGCGCTGGCCGAGACGGCGTTTGCCCGGCTGCCGAAGAAGTTTCGTGCGTTGTGCGACGGCCTCGTGATCCGGGTGGAGGACTTCCCGACCGACGAAGTGCTCGATGACATGGGCGCGCAGTCCGAATTCGATCTGCTCGGCCTGTTCCAGGGCGTTGGCCTGCCGTTTCGTTCCGAAAGCGCGCCCGGCCAGATGCCCAACATGGTCTGGCTCTACCGCCGGCCGATCCTCGACTACTGGGCCGAGCACGACGAATCCCTGGACGCGATCATCACCCACGTGCTGGTGCACGAGATCGGCCACCATTTCGGCCTCTCCGACGACGACATGGCGGCCATCGAGGCGATGGCGGACTGACGCGGCGGCGACGTGCGGCCGCTCGTCAGCGGGTTGCGCCCTTGCGCCGGCTCGCGCGCCGCGCGGCCGCGACGTTATCTTTGGTGCGGTCGTTCAATCCCAGCGGCTGGCGCTCGCAAATGCCGCCGAAGGGATTGAGGCGCGCGGCTCTGCCGCAGTCGTCCGCCGAGGGGAAGACGCAGGCGCCGGGGCCCGGGCTGCCGGCCTCGCGGATGCACCAGGTCTCGGCCCGCGCCGGCGGCGCCGGCAGCGCGACGAGCACGAGCAATGCAATCGCCCCCAGCGTTCTGGCCATGGCTGCCATGTCCCTCACCTCCGGTGCCGATCCAGATATGAACGTGACTTGACAAAAACACCGCCTCCGTCATGAAACAGAACAATTCCAATGTGATCAGGTGAAGGAATGGACAAGTTCACCACGCTCGAGGGGGTGGCCGCGCCGCTCGACATGATCAATGTCGACACCGACATGATCATCCCCAAGCAGTACCTCAAGACCATCAAGCGCACCGGGCTGGGCGAGGGTCTGTTCGCGGAGAAGCGCTATCGCGACGACGGCAGCGAAAACCCGGATTTCGTGCTCAACAAGCCGGCCTATCGCAAGGCCAGGATTCTGGTGGCCGGAGACAATTTCGGCTGTGGCTCCTCGCGCGAGCACGCGCCGTGGGCGCTCATGGATTTCGGCATCCGCTGCGTGATCTCGACCTCGTTCGGCGACATCTTCTACAATAACTGCTTCAAGAACGGCGTGCTGCCGATCAAGGTCAAGCCGGAGGATCTGGAGCAGCTGTTCGACGACGCCGGGCGCGGCGCCAATGCGACGCTGTCGATCGACCTCGCGAAGCAGGAGATCCGCGGCCCCGACGGCGGCGTGCTGAAGTTCGACATCGATCCGCACCGCAAGCACTGCCTGCTCAACGGCCTCGACGATATCGGGCTCACCATGGTCAAGAAGGACAAGATCGAGCGCTTCGAGCAGAAGACCAAGGCCGCGCGCGCCTGGGCGTAAGCTGCTACGACCTTCACTATAATCTGCGCTGCTCCATCCGGGCTACGAACGGCCCATTCACGCCGCTTCGACGTGGGCGACCTGATAGAGGCAGGGTTCCGCCTCCTGGATGAGCTCGCCGAAGCGCGGCCATTTCCTGCGGAACTCGGGTGAATGGTGCGCCGCCGCGAGCTGCTCGCGGTTTCTCCATTGCACATAGTTCACGACGTGGCTGCCGTCCTCGCTGCGATGGAGGCTGACGGAGACAAATCCCGGCTGGCTCGCCATGAAGCGGGCGCGCTCCTCCATCAGCGTGAGCACTTCGGACTGGTTCTTCGGGGAGACCTTCACGGTGGTGATCTGGGTCACGACGTCGTTGCCTTGGCGGATTTCGGGCATGGGCGTGCTCCTGGGTTGTCTGGAAAGACAACGCGCAGGTCGGGGATGGGGTTGCGGCGGCGCGGCCCGCGCGGCCGGGCCCATGCCTTGCCTCCTGCGCTAGGCTTGCCGGGCTTCCGGCCCGCGCTCCGCGATCGCCCGCGCGATCGACACCGTGCGCCGCGCCATGTCGGCATGCAGGCGCTCGACCATGCGGCCATCGAGCTGGACCACGCCCTTGCCCTTGTTCTCCGGCAGGTCGAAGGCCGCGATGATCTTCTGCGCCTGGGCGACATCCTCGGCGCTGGGCGAGAAGGCGGCGTTGCAGGGCCCGATCTGGTTGGGATGGATGAGGGTCTTGCCGTCGAAGCCCATGTCGCGCGCCTCGCCGCATTCGCGCGCGAAGCCCTCGGCATCGCCGAGGTCGTTGTAGACGCCGTCGATGACGTCGACGCCGTAGATGCGGGCCGCGGCCACGCACTGCATCAGCCAGGGCAGCATCGGGGCGCGGCCGGGCACGATGCGCGCGCGCGTCTCCCTGGCGAGATCGTTGGTGCCCATCACGAAGGCGACGAGCCGCGATTCCGAGTCGGCCGCCTCGGCCGCGAGCGCGAGAATGTTGAAGATGGCGATAGGGGTCTCGATCATGGCCCAGATGCGCGTGCGCAGGTCGGCGTGCATGTCGAGCAGCCGCTGGCCGAGCGCTTCGAGCTGCTGGGGCGTCGATATCTTCGGCACCAGGATCGCGTCGGGCGCCGCGTGCGCCGCCGCGGTCACGTCGTCCACGTGCCACGGCGTGTCGAGGCCGTTGACCCGCACGATCACCTCGCGCGTGCCGAATCCGCCGGCCTTCACGGCGTCGACGACCTGCCCGCGCGCCGCCGCCTTGGCGTCGGGGGCGACCGAATCCTCGAGGTCGAGGATGACGGCGTCGGCCGGCAGCGTGCGCGCCTTCTCGATCGCGCGCGCGTTCGAGCCCGGCATGTACAGCACGCTCCGGCGCGGGCGGGTGGTCATGGCAGCGTCTCCCGTTGGACTCGCGCACGAGGCTAGAGCGGTTTGCGCCCCGGTGGAATTGGAAACCGCGCCGGCATGCGGATGCGGTTGAGGCCTGCCGGCTCCCCGGCGCCAGGCGTGCAGGACTTGTGCCAGCGGGTGCCCGGCATACGGTTTGCAACCCGCAACGCAACCGGGCATGAGGTCGAAGCCGATGCCAGCCATCCCAGCGCGGTCGCCATGAGCCTGCCGCAGCGTCTCATCGACGGTTACGAGGCCTTTCGCTCCGGCCGGCTCCTCGCCGAGCAGAGCCGCTATCGCGATCTGGCCGAGCGCGGGCAGTCGCCCGAGATCATGGTCATCGGCTGCTGCGACTCGCGGGTCTCGCCGGAAGTGATCTTCGATGCCAAGCCGGGCGAGCTGTTCGTGGTGCGCAACGTCGCCAACCTCGTGCCGCCCTATTCGCCCGACGGCGAATATCACGGGGTCTCGGCGGCGCTCGAGTTCGCGGTCGGCGCGCTGCGGGTGAAGCACATCGTCGTGCTCGGCCATGCCCATTGCGGCGGCGTGCGGGCCTTCGCCGAGGACAGGGAGCCGCTGTCGCCCGGAGACTTCATCGGCAAGTGGATGTCGCTGATCGCGCCGGCGGCAGAAAAGCTCGGCCCGCGCGGCGAGCTCCCCGCGTCCGATTATCTCGTGCGGTTGGAGCAGGCGTCGATCGTCAACACCCTCGACAATCTCTTGACCTTCCCGCGCCTGCGCAAGCTGATCGAGCGCGGCCGCGTGACGCTGCACGGCGCCTATTTCGGGGTGGCGACCGGCGAGCTGTCGGTGCTCGAGGCGCGCACCGGCCGCTTCGTGCCTGCGGCCGCGGTTCGGGCGTGACCGGCGGCACAACGCAGGGCGAATGGCTCGCCGGGGTGGACGGCTGCCGCGGCGGCTGGGTGGCGGCATTCGTGCGGCCCGCCGGCGGCGAGGCGCGGGTGCGTGTGGTGGCGCGCTTTGCTGACGTGCTCGCCGCGCCGGAGGCGCCGAGCGTCGTTGCGGTCGACATCCCGATCGGGCTCCCGGAGCGTGCGGGTCATGGCGGGCGGGCGGCCGAGAACGCGGTGCGCCCGCTCATCGGCGCGCGGCAATCCTCGGTGTTCTCGGTGCCGTCGCGGGCCGCGCTCGCCGCCCTCGACTACGGCGAGGCCTGCCGAATCGCGCTTGCGACCTCGCAGCCGCCGCGGGCGGTCTCCAAGCAGCTGTTCATGCTGGCTCCGAAAATCCGCGAGGTCGATGCCTGCCTGCGCGGCGACGCCGCCGCGGCGGCGCGGGTGTTCGAGGTGCATCCCGAGCTCGCGTTCTGGCGGCTCAACGGCGCTCGCGCGCTCGATCAGCCGAAGAAGAGGAAGGGCCGATGTTACGAGCCCGGCCTCGCGCTGCGGCGGGGGCTGTTGACCGCGGCGGGCCTGCCGGCGGCGGTGGTGAACGGCGCGCCGCCCGCGGCTGCCGGCGCGGATGATCTCCTCGACGCGCTCGCCTGCGCCGCCGTCGCCCGCCGCATTCACATGGGCGTGGCGCGGCCGTTTCCCGAGCTACCGGCGCGCGACGCCTTCGGTCTGCAAATGGCGATCTGGGCGTGAGCGGCCGGCTCACCGCGGCGTGCTCGCCGCGGCGCGCCGCAGCCAGCGCGCGACCCTCAATGACGTCTTCAGCAAGGAGCAGAAGCGTCAAATCATCAGCAAGCTGACCGACGCCATGGTCTCCGTCGAAGGCGAGAACATGCGCGGCGTGACCTGGGTGACGGTCGAGGAGGTCGAGAGCGGCGATTGGGGGATCGGCGGCAAGGCCCTGACCACGGGCGACGTGCACGCGCTCGCCCAGGGCAAGGCGGCCTGACATTCCGCAACAGGGATGGCCGGGCCCCGCCGCGTCCGCTCGGCGCAGGGACCGGCCGTGCCATTCCCCGCATAAGGGCAGGCGGCGTCGTGCGACTGTAAGCCGGCGCTCCGCTGCACCGTGAGGTTAGGTTGTCGACATTCTCGACGCGATCCGGCGCTGCGATGACAAATTTTCGCGCGCGCCATTCACATTGACGAGATCAAATTCAAAAAGGGTTGAGGTCGGCAGCAAGCGCGCACCGCGGTATCGGCGCACCCGAAAACAGGCCGTCGGCCGGTTCAGTCCAGCGGGAGGAAGCGCTCCGGCGTGGCGAGCGCAGTGCCTCGCGGGCCGTGGCGAGCACTCGACTGAAATCTCCACGAAATCTCCAGATCGCCTGCAAGCTCATCGGCTCACCTGTCGCTACCTGTCCGCGCTTCCGTGAGACCGGCGCACGGATCACGCAAGCGACGGAGGACAGATGACCACGACCCCCAGGCCCTGGAATTCCCTCACGCAAGTCAACACCACCGACGGCAGCACAGCCCAGTTCCAGGGCGAGATCACTCCGCTGCAGGATGGCGGCTACGTCGTGGTGTGGACCGACTTCAGCCACACCTATAACCCGCAGGGCGGCGCCATCGTCGGCCAGCGTTACGATTCCGCCGGCAACAAAATCGGCGGCGATCCCGCGCATGGTGGCGAGGTCCATCTCAGTCTGTTTCCGAACGGCGACCAGTCCTCGCCGGCGGTCACGACGCTGGCGAACGGCGACATCGCCGTGGCGTTCGCCGATTTGTTCTCAGGCAACAGCGACATCACGGTGCGTATTTTCGATCCGTCGCTGCATTTTGTCAGAACCGACTTGATCGAGGATGGGCTGGCCCAAACGTTCGACCCGTCACTGACCGCGCTCGCCGACGGCAGCTATGTCGTATCCTACACCCTCGGCACCGGAACCCACACCGAGGTCCTGGCGCGGACGGTGAGCGCCGCGGGGATGATGGGCGCGCAGTTTAATCTCGAGCATCATCCAGTCGGCAGTGCCACGCTCCCTCAAAGCTTCTCGCGTCTCGCGACGCTGTCCAACGGCAACGTCGTGGCGGTCTATACGGACACCTTCAGCGGAGCGGACACCGACATCAAGTTTACGATCCTAACTTCCGCCGGCAGCCCGGTGAAAGAGGGCCTGGGCGTGACCGGGGCTGCGACCAGTCTCGCGGAAAACGGGGCGGATGTCGCCGCGCTGCATGGTGGCGGCTTCGTCGTCACCTGGACGGCGCCCGCCACCGGCGGGACCGACATTCACGCCACGATCATGAGCAACGACGGGCTTCCCATCGCCTTCAGCCTGCTTGTCAACACGACCACGCCGCGCAACCAGAGCGCCTCCGATGTGGTGGCGCTCGACGACGGCGGCTTTCTGGTCACCTGGGAGGACAGCCCCACCGTCACCCGCGGGCAGCGCTTCGATGCACTCGGCCACAAGATCGGCGGCGAGTTCACGTTGGATACCGGGACGGCGACCGAGCATCGAGACGCTGCCGTGCTCGACGATGGCCGCATCGCGTTTGCCCTCGACCACGTCTCGACCGACTTCGACGTGACCACCTCGATCTATACCGTCGATACGCCGCTCGACTTCAATGCCAACGGGCTGAGCGACATCCTGTGGCAGAGCGACAACGGCATGCCCGCGATCTGGCAGATGAACGGCACCAGCACTGTGTCCAACAGCCCTGCAGGCCCGTTCAATCCGGGGCCGAGCTGGCATGTCAGGGACAGCGGCGATTTCAACGGCGATGGCCATGCCGACATCCTCTGGCAAAGCGACGGCGGCACGCCGGCGATCTGGCTGATGAACGGCAGTAGCGCGCTATCCATTGGCGCCGCCGGCCCGTTCAATCCAGGGCCGGACTGGCAGATCAAGGCCACGGGCGACTTCAACGGCGACGGCCGCTCCGACATCCTTTGGCAAGGGAGCGACGGCACGCCGGCGATCTGGCTGATGAACGGCTTGACGGTGCTGTCCAACAGCCCCGCCGGCTCGTTCAATCCGGGACCCACCTGGCACGTCATGGCCACCGGCGACTTCAACGGCGACAGCAAGTCCGACATCCTGTGGCAGAACGACGACGGCACGCCCGCGATCTGGCTGATGAACGGCTCGACCGTGCTGTCCAATAGCGCCGCCGGTCCGTTCAATCCGGGGCCCACGTGGCACATCAAGGCCACCGGCGACTTCAACGGCGACAGCAAGTCCGACATCCTGTGGCAGAACGACGACGGCACGCCGGCGATCTGGCTGATGGACGGCACCAACGCCATATCGGTCGGTGCCATCGGCCCGTTCAATCCGGGCCCAACCTGGCAGGTCAAGGACACCGGCGACTTCAACGGCGACGGCAAGTCCGACATCCTGTGGCAGAACGACCACGGTACGCCCGCCATCTGGATGATGGACGGCACGCATGTCTTGTCGGTGGGTGTTGCCGGGTCGTTGAATCCGGGCGCGGACTGGCACGTCATCTAGGCTGCACGTGCGTGCGGATGACGGCAATTGGGTCGGGCCGCCTCTCCCTTACTCGCTGGAGAGGCGGCGCCGAACGACGGTTCATGCCGCCTTGCGTTTCGCCTCGATCAGCTTGCGGTTGATCAGGCACTCCGCGATCTGCACGGCGTTGAGCGCCGCGCCCTTGCGCAGGTTGTCGGAGACGCACCACAGCGCCAAGCCGTTCTCCACCGTCGCGTCCTCGCGGATGCGGCTGACATAGGTCGCGTCCTCGCCCGCGGCCTCGTAGGGCGTGGCGTAGCCGCCCGCCTCGTGCTTGTCGATGACGAGACACCCCGGCGCGTTGCGCAGAAGCTCGCGCGCCTCCTCGGCTGTGATCGGGTTTTCGAACTCGATGTTGACGGCTTCGGAATGGCCGACGAAAACCGGCACGCGCACGCAGGTGGCGACGAGCTTGATCTTGGGGTCGAGGATTTTCTTGGTCTCGGCCACCATCTTCCATTCTTCCTTGGTGAAGCCGTCCTCCATGAACACGTCGATATGGGGAATGACGTTGAAGGCGATGCGCTTGGGGAACTTGTTCGGCGTGATCTCGTCGAGCACGTAGACCGACTTGGTCTGCGCGAACAGCTCGTCCATCGCCTCCTTGCCCGCGCCCGAGACCGATTGATAGGTGGCGACCACCACGCGCTTGATCCTGGCCTTGTCGTGCAGCGGCTTGAGCACGACGACGAGCTGCGCGGTCGAGCAGTTGGGGTTGGCGATGATGCCCCGCTTGCGGAATTGCGCGACCGCGTCGGCGTTGACCTCCGGCACGATCAGCGGGACGTCGGCGTCGTAGCGCCAGCACGAGGAATTGTCGATGACGACCGCGCCGGCCGCCGCGATCCGCGGCGACCATTCCTTCGACACCGCCGAGCCGGCCGACATCAGGCAGATATCGACGTCGGAGAAGTCGTGATGCTCGAGCGCTTTGACCTTGAGCGTCGCGTCCCCGAAGCTGACCTCGGTCCCCTGGCTGCGGCGCGAGGCGAGCGCCACCACCTCGTCGGCCGGGAACGCCCGCTCGTCCAGAATACCCAGCATCTCGCGGCCCACATTGCCGGTGGCCCCGACCACGGCGACCTTGTAACCCATCGTCAGCTCCCGAAAGTTCCGGCCGCACGGTGCGGCCGCCGCGGCGCGAGCGCTTCTAGGCGAGAAAATAGGCCCTGACAACGCCCATTCAAAGGCGCGTGGCAGGGCCCGCGAGCGGTCGGGACGAGCGAGTGCGTTCAGCTGCCGTAGTTCTTCTTGAGATAGTCCGCGATGACCTTGGCGTCGGCCTCGCTGATCGGGGCGCCGAATGCCTTGATCATCTTGGTGACCTCGGCGTCCCACAGCGCGGCGCTGGGAAACGGCGAGTTCATCTCGATGTAGTCGAGGCTGTGGCAACCCGAGCAGTTGGCTTCGACCGTGTCGAGCCCCGGCGCCTTTTTCAGCTCCACCGGCTTCTCCTGCGCGGCGGCCGGAAACGTCACGGCCGCGACGGCAAGCGCAATCAGCAATGCGCGCATGGCTTCCCCCCTCACGCCACGTTGATGGTGATGGCGTGAACGACGTTGTGATGATAGCCGGCCGGGTTCGCGATGAGCTCGGTGGTCTGGCTTTGACCGATCTTGTTGGTGGCGCGCGCCATCACGCTTTGCTTGCCCGGCGCCTTCGGCGAGAACTTGTAGCTGAAGGTGCGGAAGGCGAAGCGGCCGAGATCCTCGCCCAGCGTCGCGGCCATCCAGGTCGTGCCGCCGTCGGTCGATACCTCGACCGTTCTGATGCCGTAGCCGCCGTCCCAGGCGATGCCGCCGATGGTGATGGGCGTGCCCATCTTTGCGGTGGCGCCGTCGGCGGGATCGGTGATCAGCGAATTCACCATGATCTCGGTGATCGGGGTGTTGACCGCCGTGTCCTGCGAGGTGAAGCGCGCAACCATCGGGAACTTGCCGAGCGGGATGCGATAGGCCGGATTCATCCAGAACCGGCTTTCCGGCTTGGTCACGGCCGAGACCGACGCGAGGTGCTTCATCCAATAGGTGCCGGTCCAGCCCGGCACGATGAGACGGGCGGGAAAGCCGTTGAGGTGCGGCAGCGGCGCTCCGTTCATCTCGTAGGCCACCAGCGTCGTGTCCTCGACCGCTTTCCAGGCCGGGATGCTCTTGATGAAGTCCGGCGTCTTGTCGGTGACGCCGGAGTCGGTGCCGTTGACGACGATCTCGATCGCCTCCTTCTTGAGGCCGACCTTGTCCAGGATGTCCTTGAGCCGCGCCCCCTTCCAGCGCGCGCAGCCCATGGCGCCGTAGCCCCATTCCACGCCGGGGACATGCGGTTGGAACAGGCCGCGCCGGTTGCCCGAGCACTGGTTTACCGCCACCAGCTCGATCGCCGGCAGCCGCTTGAGATCGTCGAGGGTGATTTCGGCCTGGCCGTTCGCGCCGTCGCCGCCGACCGCGATTTTCCAGGTCTTGGCGTCGACCTCGGGGATGTTGGAGAGGTGGTAGCGGACGAAAAAGGCGTCGTTCGGGGTGATGGCGGTGCGGAAATATTCGATCGGCGTCTCGTAGTTGGGCGGCCGATAGCTGAGCTTGAGCAGGGGCTTCTTGCCCGGCAGCGCGTCCAGCATGGCGTTTTCGCGCAGCCCCTGCGGCAACGCGGCCGGCAGATCGATGCCGGCCGCGCCGGCGGTGGCGGACTTGAGGCCGTAGGCGAGACCGGCGCCCGCCGCTCCGATAAGATGACGGCGTGTGAGCATGGCGTTTTTCCTCCTTTGGGTGTTTTTTCTCTTGGTAGCAGTATCGGCGCAATATTTCACGCACGACAGCGATACCGCTAAACGAATTTCCCCGATAGCCAATAGAGGGAATTTTGACACACCCGGCCTGCGAAATGGCGGCCGGCCGCTCCCGCCGCTGTCACAACCCTGGAAACTGGTATATGAATCAAAGGAATCGAATGAGGAATGTCATGGCAATCAGGGCTTACGCGGCCGTTCTGGGTGTGGCGGTGATCGCGGTCGCGGCGATGGCGGCGTCCCCGGCCGGGGCGCAAACCCAGACGCAGACCAAGAAGAAATACGTCTACACCAACGGGCGCGCCACCTCCGCAAGCCGCCCGCGCGCGCGGGTCACCGTGGCACCGCGCTCGTTCCTCGATGCCGGAACCGAGGTGTTGCCGGGCGAGCGCAAGTTCACCGATTACGCCTATCCGCCGGCCTATTTCCCGCTCGGCGTGGTCACCAATACCGGCGGACGCGTGGGCTGGCACAACTCGCCGCTGCCCGGGCCGTTCGACCTTCCGAGCCGTAACAATCCGTTCGGGTGGTGATCCGGCCCACTACGGCGCCTTGATATCGCCAAGCCGGCGTCGCCGGCGCCTGCGGTCTCGTGCCTTACGTGCGTCATGCCTCGAGCTCCTTCATCTCGGCGATGATGGCGTCGCCCATCTGCGCCGTGGTCACGACCTTGGCGTTGTCGGACTTGATGTCGGCGGTGCGCAGCCCCTTGGCGAGCGCGGCGGCGATCGCCTGGTCGATCAGGTCGGCCTCCTTGCCCATGTCGAAGGAGTAGCGCAGCGCCATGCCGAAGGAGGCGAGCATGGCGATCGGATTGGCGATGCCCTTACCGGCGATGTCGGGCGCGGAGCCGTGCACCGGCTCGTACATGGCCTTGCGCTTTTTCGTTTTGGGATCGGCCTCGCCCAGCGATGCCGACGGCAGCATGCCGAGCGAGCCGGTGAGCATGGCGGCGACGTCGGACAGCATGTCCCCGAACAGGTTGTCGGTGACGATGACGTCGAACTGCTTGGGCCAGCGCACGAGCTGCATGCCGCCGGCGTCGGCGAGCTGGTGCTCGAGCGCGACGTCCTTGAACTCGCGCTCGTGCAGCGCCTGCACCACCTCATGCCAGAGCACGCCGGTCTTCATTACGTTGCGCTTCTCCATCGAGGTCACCTTGTTGCGGCGCTTGCGCGCAAGCTCGAAGGCGACGCGGCCGATGCGCTCGATCTCGTAGGTGTCGTAGACCTGAGTATCGACCGCGCGCTTCTGGCCGTTGCCGAGATCGGTGATGGTCTTGGGCTCGCCGAAATAGACGCCGCCGGTCAATTCCCGCAGGATGATGATGTCGAGCCCGTCCACCACCTCGTGCTTGAGGCTCGAGGCGTCCGCGAGCGCGGGGTAGCAGATGGCGGGGCGGATATTGGCGAACAGGCCGAGCTCCTTGCGCAGCCGCAGCAGCCCCGCCTCCGGGCGCGCGTCGTAGGGCACGCCGTCCCATTTCGGCCCGCCGACGGCGCCGAAGATCACGGCGTCGGCGGCGTGCGCCTTGGCCATGGTGTCCTCGGTGATGGCGACCCCGTGGGCGTCGTAGCAGGCCCCGCCGACGAGCCCCTCGTCGGTCTCGAACCGGCCCATGCCGTGCGCGTTCGTGAAGGCGATGAGCTTCTTCACCTCCGCCATCACCTCTGGGCCGATGCCGTCGCCGGCGAGAAGAAGGAGCTTATGGGTTGCCATGGGCCTCACCACACATCAGAGCCGACGGATTGCTAAAGATCGCCGCACACCTTTGCAAGGAGCAGGGTTGAGCTTAGAGGGAAAGCGCATGGCGCAAGCGCGTCCGAAAGTGGTCATCGTCGGCGCCGGCTTCGGCGGGCTCGAAGCCGCGAAGGCGCTTGCCCGCACCGCCGTCGACGTCGTGGTGATCGATCGCCAGAACCATCACTGCTTCCAGCCGCTGCTGTACCAGGTCGCGACCGCCGCGTTGTCGCCGGCCGACGTGGCCTGGCCGATCCGGCACATCCTGCGCGCGCAGGAGAACGCGACGGTGCTGATGGCGGCGGTGCGCGGCATCGACACCGACAAGCGGATCGTTCACGCCAATTCGATCAGCGTTCCCTACGACTATCTGGTGCTGGCGACCGGCGCGACCCATTCCTATTTCGGCCACGACGAATGGGCCGAGGTGGCGCCCGGCCTCAAGCGCATCGAGGACGCCACCCGCATCCGGCGGCACATCCTCATCGCTTTCGAGCGCGCCGAGCTCGCGACCGACGAAGCCGAGCGCCGGCGCCTTCTCACCTTTGCGATCGTGGGCGGCGGCGCCACCGGGGTCGAGATGGCCGGCGCCATATCCGAGGTGGCGCGCCAGAGCCTGGCGAGGGATTTCCGCCGCATCGATCCCACCGCGGCGCGCATCGTGCTGATCGAAGCCGGGCCGCGCATCATGCCGACGCTGCCGGAGAATCTCTCGGATTACGTCAAGCGCACTCTCGGCAAGAAGGGCGTCGAGGTGATGACGTCGACGCGCGTCACGGCGTGCGATGCGCGCGGGGTCGAGCTCGAGCATGGTCGGCTCGACGCCGGCACCGTCATCTGGGCGGCCGGGGTTGTGGCCTCGCCTGCGGCGCGCTGGCTCGACGCCGCGCACGACCGGGCGGGACGCGTGCTGGTGAACCCGGATTTATCGGTTCCCAGCCATCCCAACGTGTTCGCGATCGGCGACACCGCGATGATTAAGGACCAGCCGGGCATCCCCGGCACCGCGCCGCCGGCCAAGCAGATGGGCGCCTATGCCGGCCGGCTCATCGCCGCGCGGGTCGCGGGCCGCCCGCCGCCGCCGCCGTTCCGCTACCGCCACGTCGGCGATCTCGCCACCATCGGGCGCCACGCCGCGGTGGTGAAGCTCGGCTGGCTCGAGCTCACCGGCTTCCTCGGCTGGCTGTTCTGGAGCCTGGTGCACATCTATTTCCTGATCGGGGTGCGCGACCGCTTCATCGTCGCCTTCACCTGGCTGTGGGACTACCTCACCTTCCAGCGCGGCGCCCGGCTGATCACCGAGGTGCCGCCGGCGGAGCGGGGCTGACGCGGGCCTTGCCCGCTCAGCTGCCGCTGAACCAGTTGTAGCCCTGGTCCTCCCAGTAGCCACCGAGATACTTGTCGGTGACCGCGAGCTCCATGACGTGCTTGGGGTTCTTGAAGCCGAGCTTGGTCGGCATGCGCACCTTCATCGGGAAGCCGTACTTGCGCGGCAGGATCGCCCCGTCGAACTGGAACGTCATCTGCGTCTGCGGATGCAGCGCAGTCGGCATGTCGATCGAGGTGGAGTAGCCCTCGGCGCAGCGGAACCAGACGTATTTCGCGCGGGTATCGGCGCCGACGCGGCGGAGAAACTCGCGCAGCGGCGTCCCGCTCCACTTGCCGATCGCGCTCCAGCCCTCGACGCAGATGTGGCGGGTGATCTGGGTCTCCTGCGGCAGCGCGTAGAGCTCGTCGAGCGTCCAGGACTTCTTGTCGTCCACCATGCCGCCCACTTCGAGCTTGTAATCCTGCCCGTCGACCTCGGGCGCTTCGTCCTCGGGATAATAGGCGTTGAACGGAAACGGCCGCGTGACCGCGGTGTCGGGATAAGTGGGCGCGAGCTTGCGCGGGTTGAACAGCCAGGCCTGGGCGCGGTCGTTGAGATAGGAAATCTTGGTCAGCGCCTGCTCCGCCGACGGGCCGTCGATGATGTCGCAGCCCGTCAGGAAGGCGAGCGCACCGAGGCTCGCGCCGCCGCGCAGGAAGAGGCGGCGGGTGGGAGCGGGCATGAGCTTGGCGGCGTCCTTGACGAGCAGCCTGGGATCGACGCCGGAAGGAACTCTTCGAATGCGTGACATCGCATCCCTCCTTATTGCCGGACCATGATCTTTCCCGAAAACCGGTATCCACTTTTCGGGATCATGCTCTCCTTAGTTTGCACATGCCCTTGTCGGAAAACCGGGTCACTTTTCCGGGACATGCGCTAGCGCCCGGTGACCATGGCGCGCAGCGACTTCGGCACCAGCAGGGCCATCACCACGTGGACGACCAGAAATCCGACGATCGCGGCCATGGCGAAGAAGTGAACGTAGCGGGCGGCGTCATAACCGCCGAACACCGCGGTGAGCTCCTGCAATTGCACGGGCTTCCAGATCGCGAGGCCCGACAGCACGATGACGATGCCGGCCAGGATGACGCCGAGTATAGAGCAGCTTCTGCACCGCGTTGTAGACCGAGAGGTCGTCGTGCGCGAGCCTGCCGGCGAGCGCCGCCCTGGCGTCGGCCAAGACCGCGCCGGGCGTGATCGGAACGAGCTTGCGCCTGAACCGGCCGGTCGCGAGACCGAGCGCGACATAGACGAGACCGTTCACCGCCAGGACCCACATCGCCGCGAAGTGCCACAGCAGCGCGCCGGCGAGCCAGCCGCCCAGCGTGATCGCACCGGGAAACGCGAACGGGAACAGCGGCGAGGCGTTGTAGATCTGCCAGCCCGAGCCGATCATGACGGCCATGGCCAGGGCATTGATCCAGTGCGTGACGCGCACCCAGGCCGGATGGATGACGGCCTGCCGCGGTGCGGTCGGGGTTAGAACGTCATCGTGGGTGGCTTCGATCGACATGGCCCGGCTCTTGCAAGTCTCGTACGAGTGA
Source organism: uncultured Alphaproteobacteria bacterium (assembly GCA_963758945.1). Lineage (GTDB taxonomy): Bacteria > Pseudomonadota > Alphaproteobacteria > Rhizobiales > Xanthobacteraceae > VAZQ01. The sequence continues at coordinate 319,744 of CAVWXY010000016.1, forward strand.
TCGGCTCCGGAAAGCTTATCGCCCGGGTCGTCTGACGTCACCGCGGGCGCCATTGACGCCGCAACACAGCTACGTGATGACAGGCCCGCGGGATGCACGTCCGCCGTCACGGCGGGCCCGGCTCGCCGGCGCCGGCCCTCAGGCTCGCCGGACAGGATGTAACCGAGGTGGCAGCCAACAAGAGGTGACGCCGCAGCATGTCGAAAACGGGCACCGGCAATTTCTTCGAGGACTTCCGCATCGGGCAGGTGATCAGGCACGCGACCCCGCGCACCATCACGGCCGGGGACGTGGCGCTCTACAACGGCCTGTTCGGCCCGCGCTTCGCGGTGCAGTCGTCGGACGTGTTCGCGCGCGCGATCGGCTATCCGCGCGCGCCGGTCGACGACCTCCTGGTCTTCCACGTGGTGTTCGGCAAGACCGTGCCCGACGTCTCGCTCAACGCGGTCGCCAATCTCGGCTATGCCGCCTTCCGCGTGCTGGCGCCGGTCTATCCCGGCGACACCCTCAATGCCGTCTCCGAGGTGATCGGGCTCAAGGAGAATTCGAGCCGCAAGACCGGCATCGTGTTCGTGCGTTCGACCGGCTGCAAGCAGGACGGCAGCAAAGTGCTCGAATACGTGCGCTGGGTGATGGTGCGAAAGCGCGACGAAGCGGCGCCGGCGCCGGGCGACCATGTGCCGCGGCTCCCCGACGCGGTGCTGCCGAGCACGCTCGGCGACGCCTGTCCGCGCATCGACGTCGCCGCCTACGACTTCGCGCTCGCCGGCAGTCCCGATCGTTTCGGCGACTATGCCGTCGGCGAGAAGATCGACCACGTCGACGGCGTGACGGTGGAGGAGGCCGAGCACCAGATCGCGACGCGGCTCTATCAGAACACCGCGCGCATCCATTTCGACCAGCACTCGGCGGCGCAGGGCCGCTTCGGCCGCCGCCTGGTCTATGGCGGGCACGTGATCTCGCTCGCGCGCGCTCTCTCCTTCAACGGGCTGGCCAACGCCTTCCATATCGCCGCGATCAACGGCGGTCGCCACGTATCCCCGCTGTTCGCGGGCGCGACCGTGTTCGCCTGGTCCGAGGTGCTTGCCAAGGCGGACGTGCCGGGCCGCGACGACGTCGGCGCGCTGCGGCTGCGCACGGTGGCGGCCAAGGATCGGCCCTGCGCCGATTTCCCGCTCAAGGCCGGCGACGAGGATGATCCCGCGGTGCTGCTCGATCTCGACTATTGGGCGCTGATGCCGCGCTGAAGGGGCAGAGCCCGCAGGCGAGCGGTCGGGGCGGTGGGGCGCGCGACCGGCTACGCGGCGGTCCGCAAGTGCTCGACCAGCTGGCGGGCATAGGGCGGCAGCTCGTCGAAGCTGCGGATGCAGATCGTGAGCTCGCGTGGCGCCCAGGGATCGGTCAGCGTCACCGGGACGATCGCCATGGTGCTCGCCACCCGGCGCGCGGTGGTCTCCGGCACGATGCCGATGCCGACATTGCATTCGACCAGCCGGCACACGGCGTCGAAGCTGCGCAATTGCACGCGCAGCCGCAGCGGCTGCCCGATGCGCGCCGCCTTGTCGGCGAGGAAGCGCTGCAGCGCGCTGGCGCGGTCGAGCCCGACGAAGTCGTGATCCAGCACGTCCGCGAACGAAAGCCGCGCGCGCCGCGCCAGCGGATGCTCGCGTGCGACCACCAGCACGAACCGGTCCTTGCGGAAGGGATAGGTCTCGAGCGCGCTCGCATCGACGGTGGCCGCGACGATGCCGAGATCGGCGACGCCTTCGGCGATCAGGCCCACGATCTCGTCGCTCAGCCGCTCCTCGAGATCGACGCTGACATTGGGATGCGTCGACAGAAACGAGCTCAGCGCCTCCGGCAAAAATTCGGTCAGCGCATTGGTGTTGGAAAGCACGCGGATCTGGCCGGCGAGCCCGCCGGCATAGGCGCCGAGGTCCTCGCGCAGCCGCTCGGCCTGGCGCAGGATCGCGCGCGCGTGCTGCAACAGCGTGCGGCCGGCTTGGGTCGGGGTCACGCCCTGCCGTCCGCGCACGAGCAGCGCGGCGCCGAGCGCCTCTTCCATATGGCGGATGCGCGTGGAGGCTGCAGCGAGCGCGAGATGCGCGCGCTCGGCGCCGCCGGTGATGCTGCCGGCCTCCGCGACGTGGCGAAACAGGCTGAGATCGGTCAGGTCGAAACGCATGACACCCGAGGCTTGCCTTCGAATTTGACGAAGGAAAGCTACGCGAAATACCTATTGTCCGCCAAGTCCTTCGCCATCATATTCGCGCCGGGCGAAACCATATCACGGTCGCGATCAGCTGTCGGCGGTCGATTGCGGCGCATTGCAACATTGGCTAGGAACGCACAGAGGCGCGGGCGAGGCGGAGAAAAAAATGGCCGAGACCAGGGCTCCCGTTGAGCGGCCGCTGTCGCCCCATCTCTTCATCTACAAGCCGATGCTGACGATGATGATGTCGATCGTGCATCGCATCACCGGCGCCGCGCTCTATTTCGGCACCTTGCTGGTGGCCTGGTGGTTGCTCGCGGCGGCCTCCAGTCCCAACGCCTATGCCGGCGTCGGATCGTTCATGAGCTCGTTCGTCGGCCGGGTCATCCTGTTCGGCTATACCTGGGCGCTGATGCATCACATGCTGGGCGGCATCCGGCACCTGATCTGGGACAACGGATACGGCTTCGGTCCGCACGAGCGCGAGTGGCTGGCGGTGGCGAGCCTCGTCGGTTCGATCAGCCTGACCGTCGTCATCTGGATCATCGGCTATCTGTCCATGGGAGGGACGCGCTGATGGTGGCGGGAAAGATGAGCACGCCGCTCGCGCGCGTGCGCGGGCTGGGTTCGGCCAGATCCGGCACCGCGCATTTCTGGCGCCAGCGCCTCACCGCCGTTGCCAACGTGCCGCTGAGCATCGCCTTCGTCTTCATCGTGGTGGGGCTGCTCGGCCGCAACCACGCCGCCGTGGTGCAGATCCTCGGCTCGCCCGTCGTGGCCGTGACCATGCTGTTGTTCATCGTGTCGATCACCGCGCATATGCGCATCGGCATGCAGGTCATCATCGAGGATTACGTGCACGACGAGCGCACCAAGCTGACCCTGCTGATGGCTAATACCTTCTTCGCCGTCGCGGTCGCTTTCACCTCGGCCTTCGCCATTTTCATGCTCAGCTTCAAGGTTTGAGTCGTGGCCAGCAACGAACCCACCAACGGCAAGGCGCCGGCCACCAACGGCCGCGCCTATCCGATCGAGGATCACAGCTACGACGTCGTCGTGGTCGGTGCCGGCGGCTCCGGTCTGCGCGCCGTGGTGGGCTGCAGCGAGGCCGGGCTCAAGACCGCCTGTATCAGCAAGGTGTTTCCAACCCGCTCGCATACGGTCTCGGCGCAGGGCGGCATCGCCGCCGCGCTCGGCAACATGGGGGAGGACGACTGGCGCTGGCACATGTACGACACGGTCAAGGGGTCGGACTGGCTGGGCGACCAGGACGCTATCGAGTACATGTGCCGCAGCGCGCCCAACGCCGTCTACGAGCTCGAGCATTGGGGCCTGCCGTTCTCGCGCCGGGACGATGGCAGGATCTACCAGCGTCCGTTCGGCGGCATGACCACGCATTACGGCAAGGGCACCGCGCAGCGTACCTGCGCCGCCGCCGACCGCACCGGCCACGCCATGCTGCACACGATGTACGGCCAGGCGTTGCGCCACGCCGCCGAATTCTTCATCGAGTTCTTCGCCATCGACCTGATCATGGACGAGGAGGGCCGCTGCCGCGGCGTCGTCGCCATCAAGCTCGACGACGGCTCGATCCACCGCTTCAGCGCCCAGATGACCATTCTCGCCACTGGCGGCTACGGGCGCGCCTACTATTCCTGCACCGGCGCCCATACCCAGACCGGCGACGGCAACGCCATGCTGCTGCGCGCCGGCCTGCCGCTGCAGGACATGGAATTCGTGCAGTTCCATCCGACCGGTATCTACGGCGCCGGCTGCCTGATCACCGAGGGCGCGCGCGGCGAGGGCGCCTATCTCGTCAATTCCGAGGGCGAGCGCTTCATGGAGCGCTACGCGCCCTCCGCCAAGGACCTGGCCTCGCGTGACGTCGTGTCGCGCGCCATGACCATCGAGATCCGCGAGGGCCGTGGCGTCGGCAAGCTCAAGGACCACATCCACCTGCACCTCGATCATCTCGATCCCGAGATGCTGCACGAGCGGCTGCCGGGGATTGCCGAGCTCGCCCGCATCTTTGCCGGGGTCGACATCGCGCAGGAGCCGATCCCGATCGTTCCGACCGTGCACTACAACATGGGCGGCATCCCGACCAATTATCACGGCGAGGCGCTCACCAAGAAGAACGGCCAGGACGACGCCGTGGTGCCCGGCCTGATGGCGCTGGGCGAGGCGGCCTGCGTGTCCGTGCACGGCGCCAATCGGCTGGGCTCCAATTCCCTGATCGATCTCGTCGTGTTCGGGCGCGCCGCCGCCGTACGCTGCGCCGAAATCCTGCATCCCGGTGACAGCCATCCCGACCTGCCCAAGGACTCGGCCGAACATGCGCTGGCGCGCCTCGACCGCTTCCGCCACGCCGCGGGCAAGACCCCGACGGCGCAGTTGCGCGTCGAGATGCAGAAGGTGATGCAGAACAATTGCGCCGTGTTCCGCACCGCCGGGGTGCTGGAGGAAGGGCACAAGCTCATCCACGGGGTCTATGCCGGCATTTCCGACATCAAGGTCACGGACCGTTCGCTGATCTGGAACTCGGACCTGATCGAGACGCTCGAGTTCGACAACCTGATCGCGCAGGCCGTGGTCACCATGGACTCCGCGCGCAACCGCACCGAAAGTCGCGGCGCGCACGCGCGCGAGGACTTCCCCGAGCGCGACGACAAGAACTGGATGAAGCACACGCTCGCCTGGATGGACCCGAAGGGCGTCGTCGCCATCGACTATCGTCCGGTGCACACCTATACGCTCACCAACGAAGTGTCCTATATCGAGCCGCGGGCGCGGGTGTACTGAGCGAACGAGAACGCGAGAGGCGCGAAGGCGAATATCCCATGGCCCAATTCACCCTGCCCAAGAACTCGAGGATCACCGAAGGCAAGACCTGGGCGTATCCGGCCGGGGCGCAGGACGTGCGCGAGTACAAGATCTATCGCTGGAATCCGGACGACGGCAAAAATCCGCGCATGGACACCTACCACATCGACTGCGCCGATTGCGGGCCGATGGTTCTCGACGCGCTGATCTGGATCAAGAACAACATCGACCCTACGCTCACCTTCCGCCGCTCCTGCCGCGAAGGCGTGTGCGGATCGTGCGCCATGAACATCGACCACACCAACACGCTCGCCTGCACCAAGGCGATGGACGACATCAAGGGTGCGATCAAGATCTATCCGCTGCCGCACCAGCCGGTGGTGAAGGACCTGGTGCCCGATCTCAACAATTTCTACGCCCAGCACGCCGCGATCGAGCCGTGGCTGCAGACCATCTCGCCGACACCGCAGAAGGAGTGGAGGCAGAGCCACGAGGACCGCCAGAAGCTCGACGGTCTCTACGAGTGCATTCTGTGCGCGTGCTGCTCGACCGCGTGCCCGAGCTATTGGTGGAACAGCGAGCGCTTCCTCGGCCCGGCTGCGCTCCTTCAGGCCAACCGCTGGCTGCAGGACAGCCGCGACGAGGCGACCGGGCAGCGTCTCGACGATCTCGAGGATCCGTTCCGCCTCTATCGCTGCCACACCATCATGAACTGCGCCAAGGCCTGCCCGAAGAGCCTCAACCCGGCCAAGGCCATCGCCGAGATCAAGCGCATGATGGTCGAGCGCCAGGCGTGACCGGCGATCCGGACGAGCCTTGCCGGTGAACCTGCGTTATTGGCCGACACGGGTCGCCGTCGTAACGCAGGTCTAAGCGAAATTCTGCAGCATCTTCTCCCGCACGAATTGCGCGAGGTCGGCGAGGTCGCCGTCGCCGGCTCCGCCCGCCACCGCCGCCGAGAACGCCGCCAGCGCGCCCGCGCCGAGCGGCATCGGGACGCCTGAGAGCGCGCCCGTCGCGACCGCCGACATGATGTCTTTTCTCATCGTCCGGATGTCGAGCGTCACCTCGGCCTTGCCGCCGAGCAGCGCGGGGATCTTGCCGTGCAGCCAGCCGGTCGCCGTCGGCGCCTCCTTGAGCACGTCGAGCATCTGCGCGAGCGTCAGCCCCTGCGTCATCCCGAGTGCGAGAGACTCCGACAGCGCCTGAATATAGGCGCCGAGCCCGAGATTGACCGCGAGCTTCATGGCATAGCCGCTCCCGTTCGGCCCCATATGCACGACGCGGCGCGCCAGCTTGTCGAGCACGACGCGTGCGCGTTCGATGTCCTCGGCGCGCCCGCCCGCCAGCGAGAGGAGCTTGCCTTCGCGCACGCTCGGAATCGTGCCGAGCACCGGCAACTCGATCAGCCGGGCACCCCTGGCTTCGACGACGGGGGCGAGTTCCCGCCCTGTCATCGGCTGCAGCGTGCTCATCTCGATGAACAGCCTGCCCTCGACGCCTGTGGTCAGAAGACCGTTCTCGCCGGTGAATATCTTCCGCACGCCGTTGTCCTCGGTGATGATTGAAATCGTGATCGCGGTCTCGGCCGCGATCGCCCTCGGATTCGGCGCAACGCGCACGCCGCGGTCCGCCGCCGCTGTCCTCGGCTTTTCCGCGTGATCCCAGGCGACGATCTCGAATCCCTGCTCGGTGAGCCGCTGCGCGATGGCGCTGCCCATGCGGCCGAGCCCGACAAGTCCGATCTTCATGATTTACCCCTGCCACACGTTACCGATTGGAATTCGACCCTCCGCGGGCGTTCGAACGGCATGGCGGACTAAGTCTTGCAGTTTGACCGCCGCCGGGAGAGAAACGCAATGCAAATGCATATGCAGATTGACCGTGCCGGAGGGAGCATGCGCAAGCCGATCCGCCGGGTGGTGACCGGCCACGACGCCGCCGGCCGGTCCACGTTCGTCATGGACGGGCCGGCGCCGCACGTCTACAGCCGCAGTCCGGGAAGCGCCGTCGTCACCGAATTGTGGGAGACGCGCGCGACGCCCGCTGACAATCGCGGCAATGCCGAGGTCACCGATCATCCCTTCCGCCTTGCGCCGCCCAGGCACGGCTCGGTGTTCCGCATCATCGAATATCCCCCGGACGCGCAACGCCTCGCCGCATTGGAGCAGCAGCGCGCGAGCGGCGACGATGGCTCCGGTCACGGCGAAGCCTTCGATCGCGGCGCGCCGCGCCATCCCGGCTTTCACAAGACCAGCTCGGTCGATTATGCCATCGTGCTCGCGGGCGAGATCTATGCGCTGATGGACGAGGGAGAGGTTCTGCTCGAGCCGGGCGACGTTCTGGTGCAACGCGGCACCAACCATGCCTGGAGCAATCGAAGCGATGAGCCGGCCTATCTCGCTTTCGTGCTCATCGACGCCGAGCCGGTATGATGCCGCTCACGGCTGGCGAACGGCCGCGCGCCGTTGCATGATCGCGCGGCAGGCCAATCTCATCCAGCCGAATACGGGAGAAACGCGATCATGGCTCTGAGCGCAGACGTTCGCCGGGTGGTCACCGCCGTCGACAAGAACGACAAGGCGGTGGTGCTGCTGGACGGCGCCAATCCGCACAAGAAAGTGCGGCCGCAGGCACAGACGGTGTCGCGGGTATTGTGGGTGACGGATCAAACGCCGGCCGACCTCTCCGGCACCGCCGACCGCGCCGCGGTCGATATCGGCATCATGCCGCCGCGCGGCGGCACGGTTTTTCGCATCGTCGACTTTCCGCCGGAGACGGCGGAGATGCGCAAGCTCGATCCCAGCACCATGCATCACAGCCTGGGCGACGGCGCGCCCAAGCGGGGTCTGCCGCCGCGGCACCCCGCCATGCACCGCACCCGCACCGTGGACTATGCCATCGTCATGGCGGGAGAGATCGACATGTTGCTCGACGATTCGGAAATCCACTTCAAGGCGGGCGACGTGCTGGTCCAGCAGGGCACCAATCACGCCTGGGTCAATCGCGGCACCGAGCCGTGCCGCATCGCCTTCATCCTGGTCGACGCCAAGGAGCCTTGAGCGTCGGCGCAGGCACGGCCCATAATCAGTACAATGCACCGCGGCGGCCGGCGCGGCCAACCTCGGCGGCAGGGAGGAATGCGCGATGGAAATCAGGCCCGCTCGCGCGGAGGCGGAGCTCCGTCCTCCAAGCGTCAGCGCGAGACCATTGTCGGCGGCATTGGCCGCCGAGATCATCGGCGTCGATTTGAGCCGGCCGATCGACGATCCTACCTTCGCGCAAATCCGCGATGCCTGGCACGAGCATCTCGTGATCCTGGTGCGCGATCAGGAGCTGAGCGAGGAGGATCAGGTCCGCTTCGCGGAGAAGTTCGGCCCGCCGGCGGTGATCCACACCAAGCAGTTCGTGCGCAACCATCCCGCCGTGATGCTGATCTCGAATATCCGCGAGGACGGCAAGCCGATCGGTGCCTTGCCCGACGGCGAGATGCAGTTCCACACCGACCAGTGCCACCAGGAGCGGCCGGCGATGGCCTCGATGCTCTACGCCATCGAGGTGCCTCGCGCTGGCGGCAATACGCTGTTCGCCAATGGCTACATGGCCTATGAAGCCCTTCCCGCGGCAATCAAGCAGCGCATCGAGGGCCGCAAGGCGCTCAACGCCTACGACTACGACACGGCTGCGATGAAGCGCGGTACGCGGATCGCGGAAGGCGTGCCGTCCTACGTGCATCCGGTGGTGCGCACCCATCCGGCGACCGGCCGCAAGGCGCTCTACGTCAATCGCCTGATGACGGTGCGGATCGAAGGGATGCCCGCGCAGGAAAGCGACGACTTGCTGGACGCGTTGTTCGAGCACCAGGAGCGCTGCGAATTCATCTATGAGCACGTCTGGCGCCCCGGTGACCTCCTGATGTGGGACAACCGCTGCACGCTGCATGCCCGCACCGATTTCAGCGCGCACGAGCGGCGCTTGATGCGGCGGGTGACCATCCTCGGCGAAAAGCCGATGTGAAGCTTACGACCCCTACCAGATCCCTCGTCATCGCCGGCTCGATGTCGGCGATGACGGCGGAGCAAGGAGCCGATCAGCCGCGACGAGTTGAGACCGGGTTATATTACTTCGCGATCGCCTGGCGCAGGATCGTGCGCGCACCTTCCGAACCGTCGAGCTGACGCAGCGTGCGCCGCTTGATCTTCCAGCCCTGCGGCGTGCGCACGAGCTCCCAGCGGTTCGCCGTCATGCGGTGGACGCGGAAGCCGCGGGAGCTGCCGTGGTTGGGGACCTCGACCGGATCGCCCTGCGTCTGCGGCACCAGAATCTGCAGATAGGATGTGACCACGGCGGTGTCGCCGTCGATGGCGACATGGGGCAGGCCGGTGAAATGCGCCAACCCGCCTGCAATCGCCGCCTGATGCTCCGGCGTGAGCACGTGCTCGGCGATGGTGTCGCGCCCGCGCGGGCTCGAGAGGTTTTCGCCGCGATCGAAGACGCCGTCCTCCACCCAGCTCGCCGCGATGTGCGCTTTGCCGCCGGTATCCGCGCTCGGCGGGTGGCTTGCGATCAGATTGTAGATTTCGAGCCGGTCCTCGATCGCGTGGAGGCGGTCTTCGAGGCTGCGAGTGGCGCTCATGTTGCACTCCTTCGTCGCGCGAATAGCGAATAGCGAATGGAGACCGCCCGCTCACTATTCGCTACTCCCCATACGCTATTCGCTACCTTCACCGCCGCGGGATCACCTCGCCGATCGCGCCGGCGTCGTGGGCGGAGAAGAACAGCCGGCCGTCGGGAATGGCGACGATGGCGCGCGCGCCGCAGCCCGCGACCGGGATCGCGTATTCGCCGATCACCATGCCGTCCGGTGCCATGCGGCCGATCCTGTTGGCAAAGTTCTCGGTGAACCAGAGGTCGCCGTCCGGCGCGACGGCGACGCCGCGCAAGGAGGCGTCCGGCGTCCGCACCGGCCATTCGGTCACGCGGCCATGCGCGTCGATGCGCCCGAGCGCGTTGGCCTTGGTCTCGACGAACCAGATGTCGCCGTCGGGATGAACGGCCATGGCGCGCGGCTCGCTGTTCGGCGTCGGGATTTGGTATTCGGTGACTTGACCGCCCATGGTGATCCGGCCGATCTGCCCGGCTTCGTATTCGCTGAACCAGAGGTCACCGCCGCGCACCACGAGCGACAGCGGCCGGCAGCCCGGCGTGAGGCCTTGCGAAAATTCCGTCACCGCGCCGTCCGGAGTGATCCGGCCGATGCGGCTGAGCTGCGCTTCGGAGAACCATACGTTTCCGTCCGGCCCTGCGATGATGCCGTCCGGTCCGGCGCCGGCGGTCGCAACCGGAAATTCGCTGATCGCGCCCGACGTGGTGATCCGACCGATCCGGTTGCCGGCGTTCTCGCAAAACCACAGCGCGCCGTCGGCCGCCGGGGTGATGCCGATGGGCCGGCTGTCAGGCGTCGGGGTGTCGAACTCGACGAAGCTGCCGTCGCCGGGATTCATTCTCCCGATCTTGGATGTTCCGCTTTCGCAGAACCACAGATGCCGGTCGGGGCCGAGCACGATGATGTAGGGCTTGCTGTCTGGGGTCGGAATCGGATGCAGAACGATCTCGACATCGGCATGCGCCGACCGCTCCTGCCGCGACGACGCTCCGCGATTGCCCGACATCGTCGATCTCCCCGTGGCAACGCGGCTCCCCGGCACGAGGGAAGCGGACCTGCGTCCAATTGCGCGGTATTACGCCTTGGGCTAACCGTACCATAATCCAAGCGGGCATCTCAAACCCGCCGCATCACCAGCAATAATTGCGAATGGAGGAAGCGACGATGAAATCGCTCGGCACCTGCCTCGTCATGGCGCTGTTGGCGACCGGATCCGCGGCTGCGCAGACCGTCAGTATCGTGACCACGCCGAGCGGCTCGTTCACGAATTCGGCGGGCGCCGCGATGGCCAAGGTCATCGGCGAAAAGACCAAGCTGCGGGCGATCCTGCAGGCGCAGGCGCTGCAGGCCATGATCCCGGTCGCCGCCGGCTCCGCCGAGTTCGGGATGGGCAATTCGTTCGACACCACCTTCTACGTGAAGGGCACGGGCGAATACGAGGGCCAGGGCGAGCACAAGAACCTGCGCAACGTCGCCACGCTGCTGCCCTATCAGGTGGCGCTGCATGTGCGCGCGGACTCCGATATCAAGTCGATCGCCGATCTCAAGGGCAAGCGGGTATCGGCCGGTTTCAACGCGCAAAAGACCATCGGGCGCATCATCGCGGCCCATCTGGCGACGGCGGGGCTGACCTATCAGGACGTGACCGGGGTGCTCACCCCGAATGTCAGCCGTTCGGCGGAGGATTTCAGCGCCGGCAAGACCGATGTGCTGTTCTTCGCGCTCGGCTCGGCGGCGGTGAAACAGGCGGCGGCGACCGTCGGCGGCTTGCGGGTGATACCGATCGAGGAGACGCCGGAAGCGATCAAGCGCATGCAGGCGGTGCTCCCCGGCTCCTACATCGTGGAGGTCAAGCCCTCCCCGGCATTCGACGGCATCGACAAGCCGACCAAGGTGGTGGCGTTCGACATGGTGCTCTCCACCAACACGGACGTGCCGGAGAACGTGGTCTACGAGGTGGCCAAGGCGCTGCACGAGAACAAGGCCGCGCTTGCGGCGACGTTCCCGCCGTTCAATCTGTTCGTGCCCGACAAGATGGCGAAGCCGGTGCAGGACGTCGAATTGCATCCGGGCGCGCTCAAATATTATCGCGAGATCGGACTGGTGCCGAAATCGTAGCTCGGGCGGCCGCGACCCCTTACGCCCTCATCGCTGCCGTCATCATTCCGCATCGCCGCTGCCGCGAATGCCCATGCGGTCGAGTGCGGCATGTTGATCGGACGGCATTGCCACCGTGGGGCCTAAAGGTGCCGACGGCGCCTCCGCAGCCGGCCGCGCGCGGCGCTGCGTTCGCTCCCACAGCAAAAGCAGCACGGCCGCTACGGCGCCGGCAACATTGAGCCAGCGCGCGGCGGCAAAGGCGCCGACCGGAAGCAGCAGGCAAATGCCGATCCCGCCGTGGACGAGGCGATCGACGATGCCGAGCGGACGAACGGAATAGCCCATCACCGCGGTCGAGATCAGCCAGATGCCCGCGATCGCGGTCGCGACATCGATGACGATGAGGACGGGGTCGCCCTTCAACAACAGCGTGCCGGAAAACACGAACAGGAACGGGACGACGAAAATGGTCCAACCGAACGCCATCGCCATCCAGCCGGTCTTGTTGGGATCGGCGCCGGCGAGATTGGCGGCGACGAAGGCGGCGACCGCGACCGGCGGAGAGATCACCGACAGGCAGCCGTAATAGAGGATGAACATGTGCGCCGCCATCGGCTCGATCCCCATCTGGATCAGGCTCGGCGCCACCAGCGTCGCCAGCAAAATGTAGCAGCCGACGGTAGGCAGGCCCGCGCCCAGGATGATGTTGGCGACGGCGGCGAGAAGCAGCAGCGCGAGCAGGCTTCCGCCGGCGAGATGGATGAGCACGAGGCTGAGCGTAAAGCCTGCGCCGGAATAATTGAGCGCCCCGATCATGATGCCGGCGGCGGCGCCGATCATGAACAGGTCGATCACGGACGTGCCGGTATCGCGCAGCATCGCGTAGAGATCGCGGATGCCGATGCGCTTGCCCTGGAACGGGAATATGAGGGCGAGGACGAGCGCCACCGCGATCGCGATCAAGCCGGCGCCCTCGGCCTCCTCGCCGCCCCAGAACAAGGCGTAGATCAGCGCCACGAACGGAATCGGGAAATACCAGCCGGCTTTGAGCACCGCCGCGAGCCGCGGTATCTGCTCCGGCTCCATCGGCCGGATACCGCTGCGCGCGGCTTCGAGATCGACCTGAATGAAAAGCGCGACGTAGAACAGGATCGCCGGGACGGCGGCGGCAAGCGCCACCTCGGCATAGGGCACGCGCAGGAATTCGGCCATGACGAAGGCCGCGATCCCCATCACCGGCGGCATGATCTGCCCCCCGGTCGAGGCATTGGCTTCGATGGCGGCGGCGAGGTGCGGCCGAAATCCCACGCGCACCATCAGCGGGATGGTGATGATGCCGATGGTGATGATGTTCGACACGACGTTGCCGGAAATGGTGCCGAACAGCGATGATCCGAGGATCGCGATCTTGGCCGGCCCGCCGCGGTAGCGGCCCATCAGTGCGACCGAGATATCGGTGAAAAAGCCGGCGCCACCCGATTTCAGCAGTACGTTGCCGAACAGCACGAAGATCACGACCACGGTGGCCACGATCTTGAGCGTGATGCCGAGCGCGGCGCTGGAGTCCCAGACCGAGTAATAGGTCAGACGGCCGAGCGGGATCGACTTGGCCGCGAACTCGCCCGGCAGATAACCCGCGATCAGGGCCAGCACGAAGAAGAAGATGGTGGTGTAGAGCAGCCCCCTCCCGGTCGTGCGCCGCAGACCCTCGAGGATCAGGACGATCATGCCGCCCGCGACGATCAGCCCGTCCCAGGGGCGCGCATTGACCAGTTCCGACAAGGCGGGGAAACGGAACAGGATATAGACGGCGCCCGCAAACGAGACGAGCGCGGCGAGAAGATCGTACCAGGGAACCGCGCGCGCCTCCCCGCGCTTGCCGCCGTCGGCGGGCACATGGAGAAAGATGAGCGGCATGGCGAGCGCGAGCAGGCCGGCGAGATACTGCTCGGTGTAGAGCGAGAGGCCGAACTTGCGAAACAGGTCGGCCGCCACGGCGACCGCTGCGCAGGTCAAGGCGACCGCCAGCACGTTCACCAGTTTCGTCATGGCGCCTCGGTCCCCCGTGCCGAGGCTTGAATATCATATCGCCGGGCGCGGTCTCGGGCGCAGATTGCCGCGACCAGAGGCTCCTTCGGCGAATGGCCGATGCGGCGTCCCGGTTCACGTGGCACGGCTACGCATGTCCCCACACCGAACGCGCGGTCTCGACGACGAGCCGGAGCTTGGCGACTTCGCCCGCGACGTCCATGGTGTTGCCGCCGATGCCGCTGGAGAAGCCGCATTGCGGGCTCAGCGCGAGCTGTTCGAGCGGAGCATATTTGCTCGCCTCGTCGATGCGGCGCTTGAGCTCGTCCTTCGTTTCGAGCCGGCCGCTCTTGGTGGTGACGAGGCCGAGCACGGCGACCTTGCCCTTGGGCAGGAAGCGCAGCGGCGCGAATCCGCCGGCCCGCGCGCTGTCGTATTCGAGGAAGTAGCCGTCCACGTTGATCGCGTTGAAGACGAGCTCGGCGATCGGCTCGTAGCCGCCTTCCGCCACCCAAGCGCCCGCGAAGTTGCCGCGGCAGAGATGCATGCACACCGTCATGTCCTGCGGGCGGTCCTTGATGGTGTCGTTGATGAGCTTGGCGTAGGTCGCGGGCAGCGTCGCCGGATCCTCGCCGATATTGGCGACTTGCCGGCGCAGCTCCGGGTCGCAGAGGTAGGCGAGATTGACCTCGTCGAGCTGCAGATACCTGCAGCCCGCGCGGGCGAGGTCGCCGATCTCTTCGCGGTAGAGACGGGCGAGATCGGCGTAGAAATCGGCGATGTCGGGATAGGCCTCGGCGTCGATCGCCTCGCGTCCGCCGCGGAAATGCATCACCGTGGGCGACGGCAGCGTGATCTTGGGCATCACGCGCGCGACCGACATCAGGAACCTGAAATCGTCGACGAAGATACCGCCGCCGTCCGGCCGCGCGAGCTTGCCGGTCACCTGCATGGTCGGCGGGCTGTGCTCGCGCTCGCCTTCGGCGGAGTGAAAGCGTACGGTGAGCTTGGACGGCATCATCCGCACGTTGCGGAATTTCAACATGAAATCGCGGTGCCAGGAGTGGCGATTGTACTCGCCGTCGGTGACGAGCTTGAGCCCGAGCCCCTCCTGCATGCGCACCACGTCGCGGATCGCCGCCTGCTGGATACCCTTGAGCTCAGCGTCTGCGATTTGGTTCTTCTCCGCTTGCTCGCGCGCCCTGATCAGAGCGTCCGGGCGGATCAGGCTGCCGACATGGTCGGCGCGGAAAGGAGGCTTGCTGCGTTCCATACTGACGGTCTCCGAGGCAGGGCCCGCTCATTCGAGCTTGGTCCAACGATAACACGCGCGGTGCGGCTCGCGGGTAGACTGCGGCACGGGCTTGGTTACAAGATGGGCGTAGAGAGAGACCAGGAGAAGATGCGATGAAGGCTGGCGTTGCGAGCGAGAACGGACTCGTCGTGCGCGACATACCGCAACCGCGACCGAAGCCCAACGAGGTGCTGGTCAGGGTGCGGGCGGCGGCGCTCAACCGCGCCGATCTCACCACCGCGCGCGGTCTTCCGCACGGCAGCCATGGCGGGATCGGCGCCCCCGTCGGCATCGAATGGGCAGGCGAGGTGGTCGAGACCGGCGCCGAGGTCTCCGGCCTCAAGCCGGGCGACCGAAGTCATGTGCTCCGGCACCGGCGGCTACGCCGAATACGCCGTTAGCGATTGGGGGCGCGTCTACCAGATTCCGGACGCGATGGAGTTCGAGCGCGCGGCAACGCTGCCGGTTTCGCTCACCACGCTGCACAACGCGCTGATCACCGCCGGCCGGCTGCACGCGGGCGAAAGCGTGCTGATCCAGGGCGCGAGCTCCGGCGTCGGCCTGATGGGCCTGCAGATCGCCAAGCTCACGGGTGCGAAACCGGTGTTCGGCTCGGCGACCAACGACGCCCGGCGCGCGCGGCTCAAGGAATTCGGCGCCAATCTCGCCGTCGATACCCGCAATCCGGATTGGCCCGAGCAGGTGCTCGAGGCAACCGGCGGCAAGGGCGTCGATCTCGTCGTCGACATGCTGTCGGGGCCGGTGGTGGCGCAAACGATGAAGGCGACGGCAATGCTCGGCCGCATCGTCAATGTCGGCCGCCTCGCCGGCACCAAGGCCGAGTTCGATTTCGATCTCCATGCGCTGCGCCGCATCGACTATATCGGTGTGACCTTCCGCACCCGAACGCTCGAGGAGGTGCGCGAGATCGGCCGGCGCATGCGCGCCGACCTGTGGGACGCGGTGACGGCGGGCAAGCTCGCGCTGCCGATCGACCGCCGCTTCCCGCTCGACGAGGCGCCCGCGGCGCAGGCGCATATGCGCGAGAACAAGCATTTCGGCAAGATCGTGCTGACGATGTGAACGCATTGTCTGTCGACGACAGCGCCGCGAATCCGGCGCGCTCCCTCCCCGCAAGCGGCGAGAGGTGGAGCCCGTAGCGCGCCGGGATCACATCTGGATGTTCGCCGCCTTGATGATCGGTCCCCACTTGCGGACTTCAGCGGCGATGAAGGCTTTCGCCTGCTCCGGCGTCCCGCCGGCCGGCAGCGAGTCGAGCTTGTAGAGCTCCTGCTTGCCCTTGTTGCTGCCGATGAAGGCGTTGGCGCCGGCATTGATCTTCGCAATGATGTCTGCCGGCGTCCGCGCGGGCGCCGCCAGCGCGAACCAGGCGGTGGCCTCGAAGCCGGGGAAGCCGGCCTGCTCCACAGTGGGGACATCGGGCAAGCGTTGCGTGCGCCGCGCGCTGGTGACCGCGAGCGCGCGCAGCCTGCCGGCCTGCACGTGCGGGCCCGGACTCGTGGTCAGCGTGCAGGCGAAATCGAGCTGGCCGCCGACGAGATCGGTCAGCATTTGCGGTTCGGCGCGATAAGCGACCACCGTCATCCTGGCGCCCGTCTCGGCCATGAATGCCGCCAGCGTGATGTGGGCGGTGGTGCCGGCGCCCGGCACGCCGGCGTTGAGCTTGCCCGGATTGGCCTTGGCGTAGTCGACCAGCTCCTTCAGCGTCTTCGCCTCGACCTTGTTGGGGTTGACGACGAAAATGTGCGGCAGCTTGGAGATGATCACGATCGGCGCCAGAATCCGCCTGCGCATCGTAGGGCATGCTGGCGAACATGAACTTGTTGAGCGCGAGCGAGCCCGCGCCGGCCATCAGGATGGTGTAGCCGTCGGGCGCCGCCTTGGCCGCGGCCATCGCCCCGATATTGCCGGCGGCGCCGACGCGGTTGTCGATCACGAATTGCTGGCCGAGCTTATCGCTCAGTTCCTGCGCCACGCTGCGGCCCAGGAGGTCCATCGCGCCCCCGGCGGGAAACGGGATGACCAGCGTCACCGGCCGCGCCGGCCAAGTCTGCGCGCCAGTCTGCGCGCCAGTCTGCGCGCCGGATGCCTGCGCCTTCGCGAGCGCAGGCGCCAGCGGCGCCAGCGCGGCGCCGATCAGGAACGCGCGGCGTGCGATCACGGGCATGACGTCCTCGCTTGTTGTCGCTGCTTGTCCATGCAGAACGATTTCTCCGCGGGCAAGAGATCGAACTCAACCTCGAATTGTCAACCGGCTCGACCGCAATGGCGCCCGGCGGGTCGCGTGTTGCTCGCGGGCGGAATCTTCTCCAAGGTGGCGTGAGTTTGTCCATGTGCGACGGCGTCGCGGCCGGGAAGGCCGGCAACGCCGTGCCAGGATTGGTTCGACACGCAGATCAGGCAAAGGGCCGACATGTCCCGCAAGCTCGAGCTCACCTTCGCCTGCGGCGATTACGAGATCATGCGCGCCTTGAAGGAGGGCATCGTCCGCCCGGAAGGAATCGAGCTGACGGTGCTGACCGACATGGCGGCGTCGCCGCGGCACTGGCGCTTCCTGCGCGGCCGCGAGTTCGACGTGGCCGAGGTCTCCGGTTCGGGTTACATCGCGGCGCGCGACCGAGACCTGCCGTTCCGCGCAATTCCGGTATTCCCCCATCGCCGCTTCCGCCACGGCTTCATCTTCGTCAACACCACCAAGGGCATCCGCAAGCCGACCGACCTGATCGGCCGCAAGGTCGGCACCAAGGGCTATCTGTTCACCGCCGGGCTGTGGATGCGCGGCATCCTCGAGCACGATTACGGCGTGCCGCACAAATCCATCCAATGGCTCAGCGAGACCGACGAGGACGTGGATTTCACGCCGCCGCCCGGTCTCGACATCACCCAGGTGCCGCTCGACAAGTCGCTCGAGGACATGCTGGTCGCGGGCGAGATCGACGCGCTGCTCTCGCCCGATCTGCTGCGGCCGCTCTCCGCGGGCGATGCGCGCGTGGGGCGGCTGTTTCCGAGCTACAAGGAGGAGGAGATCGCGTTCTACCGCAAGACCGGGATTTTCCCGATCATGCACGTCGTCGGGATCAAGCAGGAGATCGTCGAACGGCATCCCTGGGTGGCGATCAACCTGTACAAGGCGTTCCAGAAGTCGAAGGCGCTTGCCATGGAGCGGATGGAGAATCCGCGCATCGTCCCGCTCGCCTGGTACCGCGAGGGCTGGGAGGAGCAGGAGCGCATCCTCGGCAAGGACCCCTGGGAGTACGGGCTGGGCGAGCGCAATGCCAGGAATTTCGAGCGGCTCGTCAGCTATTCGCACGAGCAAGGCGCGATCAAGCGGCCGCTGTCGCTCGACGAATTGTTCCTCAACGTCTCCGAGGGCCGCAAGCGCGACGAGTTCAGGATTTAGCGGGCGCCTCGTCAGCTCTTGCGGATCCGGAACACCAGCACCTCGCCCTCGCGCGAGCTCGCTTCGAGCTTGTCGCCGGTCTGGCGCAGGAGGTTCGGGATGTCGATGGCGGTGAGCGGGTCCGTGCATTCGGCGACGAGGATGTCGCCGGCCTTCAAGGCGGTCAGTGCCTTGCGCGCGCGCAGCGCCGGCAAAGGACATTTGAGCCCGCGCAAGTTGATGGTCTTCTCGGCCATGTGACCTCGTCGCTTCGCGGAGCACGGCACCAACGTAGCCCGCATTGAGCGAAGCGCCATGCGGGAACGACGCTCCCGGATTTCGCCACGCTCCATCCGGACTGCTATGTTCTAGGCGCCATAATAATGAACCCGGCCATGGTGGTGGAGCCCGACATACCGCAACGCATCCCCCGGCTCACGCCGGTCGACGATGTGCTGGCCCGCGTCGATGCGCTGGTCGCCCCGGTTACAGCGCGCAGATGCGACCTCGCCGCCGCGCTCGGCCGCACGCTGGCCGAGGATGTCGTGACCGCCGCCGCGATCCCGGCAGCGGCGCGAGCGCTGCGCGACGGCTGGGCGGTGGCCTCCGATCTGACGGCCGATGCCGGCGCCTATGCGCCGGCGCCGCTTCCCTCCGCGTCTCGCGTCGACGTGGGCGAGCCGCTGCCGGCCGGCGCCGACGCGGTGGCGCCGCTCGACGCGGTGACCATGCGCGACGGCATGGCGCAGGCGCTGGCCCCGGTCGCTCCCGGCGAAGGGGTGCTCGCGGCCGGCGCCGATGCCGCGCCCGGCGCAACGCTCCTCCAGGCGGGCCGCCGCCTCGATCGCGTGCGCGTCGGCCTGCTCACGGCGGCGGGTGTCGGCGAGGTGCGCGTCCGCGCTCCGCGCCTGCGCGTCGCGCGCGCGAGGCGCGGCGCCGACGCCGTCGTCGACGCGGCCATCGCCTGCATCGCCGAGGCCATCGAGGCGATGGGCGGCGCTGCCGCCATCGGCGAGCCGGAAGGGTTCGCAAGCGCGCTTGCCGACGCGACCGTCGATGCGATCGTTGTCGTGGGCGGCACCGGCAGCGGCCGCAACGACACGACCGTGCGCATGCTCGCGTCGGCGGGCGAAGTGCACGCGCACGGTATAGCGCTTCTCCCGGGCGAGACGACGGCGTTCGCAACCGTGGGCGCGCGGCCGGTGCTGGCGCTGCCGGGGCGGCTCGATGCGGCGCTCGCGGCCTGGCACGTCGTGGGCCGGGCCGTGCTGGCGCGGCTTGCGGGAAGCCGCGAGCCGCCGCGCCTGCGGACCGCGAAGCTCACTCACAAGGTGCCCTCGACCGTGGGTCTTTCGGAACTCGTCCCGGTGCGGTGCGACGGGGCCTCCGCCACACCCATAGCCTCGGGCTATGTGCCGCTCTCGGCGCTCGCGCAGGCCAATGGATGGATTTTGATAAGGCCGGACAGCGAGGGATATCCGGCGCAGAGCGAGGTCGTGATAAGACCTTGGCCATGACTGCACGTTTCGAGCCGAAAGCAGCCGAGCGCGATCTGATCGCGAACATTCGCCGCGCCGCGCGGCAGGAGCAATTCCTCGAAGTGGTCTCGGCCGCGGAGGCGCGCGCGCGCTTCATGCGGCGGATCGATCTCGCGCCGCTGCCGGGTGAGATGGTCGGCCTGTCGATGGCGCTCGGCCGCGTGCTCGCGCACGACGTGACCGCGCCGATCGACGCGCCGCCGTTCGATCGCGCCAATGTCGACGGATTTGCGCTGCGCTCCGCCGACAGCGCCGGCGCGAGCGACATCGCGCCGCGCCGCTTTCGCCTCAACGGCGAGGTGATCGTCTGCGGGCACGCCCCGGCGCTTGAGGTGGCGGCTGGCTCCGCCACCACGATCGCCACCGGCGGCGTCCTCCCGCGCGGCGCCGACGCCGTCGTGATGGTCGAGCACACCGAGCTGATCGACGAGGGCGGCGCACCGGCCATCGACCTGCGCCGCGCGGCCGCATCCGGCCAGTTCGTGTCCTATGCCGGGTCCGACCTCGCGCGCGGCGAGGTCGTGCTGCGGCGGAACACCGGCATCTCGTCGCGCGAGATCGGGATGCTCGCGGCCTGCGGCCTCGCCGAGGTCGAGGTGGTGCGCAAGCCCAAGGTCGCAGTGCTCTCGACCGGCGACGAGCTGGTGGCGCCGGGCGGCGTGCTCGCGCCGGCGCAGGTCTACGACAGCAACGGAGCGATCATCGCGGCCGCGGTCGCGGAAGCGGGCGGCGAACCGGTCGCCTTCGGCGCCTTCCCGGACGACGAGGCCGCGCTCGAACGCGCCATGCGCGGTGCGCTCGCCGGCTGCGACATGATCGTGCTCTCCGGCGGCACGTCCAAGGGCGCGGGCGATCTCTCCCATCGCATCGTGGCGAAGCTCGGCGAGATCCTGGTTCATGGCGTCGCGCTCAAGCCGGGCAAGCCGCTCTGCCTCGCCGTCGCCGACGGCAAGCCGCTCGTCGTGCTGCCGGGTTTTCCCACCTCTGCGATCTTCACCTTCCACGCCTTCGTCGCGCCCGTGATCCGCGCCCGCGCCGGCCTGCCGCCGCAGGCCGCGCGGGTCGTGGAGGCCGAGGTGCCGGTGCGCATCGCCTCCGAGCTCGGACGCCAGGAATTCGTGCTCGTCGCGCTCGTTGCCGGGGATGCCGGCGAGGCGGTTGCCTTCCCGACCGCGAAGGGTTCCGGCGCCGTCACCAGCTTCTCCCAGGCCGACGGCTTCCTCGAGATCGACGCCCTGGCGAGCGCCCTCGATGCCGGCACCCGCGCGCGCGTGACGTTGATCGGGCAATCCGCTGCGATGCCCGATCTCGTGATCATGGGCAGCCATTGCATCGCGCTCGACGTGGTGCTCGGCGCGCTCGCCGAACGCGGGTTCATCGCGCGCACCATCGCGATCGGCAGCATGGGCGGGGTGGCGGCGGCCGAGCGCGGCGAATGCGACCTGGCGCCGGTGCACCTCGTCGATCCGGCGAGCGGCGTCTACAACGCGCATCTGCTCCACGACGGCCTCGCGCTGGTGAAAGGCTGGCAGCGGATGCAGGGCTTCGTGCACCGCGAGGACGACGTCCGCTTCGCCGGACGCAGCGCCGCCGCCGCGCTCTGCCGCCGCGCTCGCCGATCCCGTTGCCTCATGGTCAACCGCAACGCCGGCGCCGGAACGCGCGTGCTCATCGACCGGCTGCTCGCCGGCGCGCGGCCCGCCGGCTACAGCAACCAGCCGCGCTCGCACAACGCGGTCGCCGCCGCGGTGGCGCAGGGGCGCGCCGATTGGGGGATCGCGATCGCGTCGGTGGCCCGGCTCTACCGCCTCGGCTTTCTTCCCATCGCGCCCGAGGGCTACGACTTTCTCCTGGTCGAGCGCCGCCGCCAGCGCCCGGCGGTCGCGGCCTTTCTCGCGGCGCTGCGCGACGAGAGCGTGCGCGAAAAAATTCGCGCGCTCGGCATGCGCCCCGCCGACGCCTGATTCATCCGCTACGACCTTCGAGCATGTTGCGCATCATCCTCGCCGTTACGCTCCTCCTCCCGATCGCGTCGGTGGGAGCGCAGGCGCAGCTGCGCGGCCATGGCGGGCCGGTGCGCGCACTCGCGATCTCTCCCGACGGCACGCAGGCGGTGTCCGGCAGCTTCGACACTTCGGTGATCCGCTGGTCGCTGCCGCGCAACGCGGCCGAGCAGGTGCTGCGGTTCCACGACGGCGCGGTTAACGCGGCGGTGTTCCTGCCCGACGGCCGCATCGCCAGCAGCGGCGAGGATGCGCGCATCGCGATCTGGCGGCCGGGCGAGCCGCAGCCCGCGACGGTGCTCACGGGCCACCAGGCGCCGGTGGTCGCGCTCGCGGTGTCGCCCGACGGAACGACGCTCGCCTCGGCGTCCTGGGACCACACCGCGCGGGTATGGCCGCTCAAAGCGGGTCCGCAATCCGGCGGCGGCTCGCGCGTGATCGAGGGTCATGGCCAGAACGTCAACGGCGTGGCCTTTGCGCCCGACGGCCGCGCGCTCGTCACCGCCGGCTATGATGCGACGCTGCGCATCACGCCGCTCGTCGGCACGGCCGCGCCGATCATCACCGCGCTGCCGACGGCGCTCAACGCCGTCGTGGTCGCCGCCGACGGCGAGATCATCACCGCCGGCGCCGACGGCAAGGTCTACATTCTCTCGGCCGCGGGCAAGCGCAAGCGCGAGATCGAGGCGGCGCAGACGCCCATCATCGCGCTGGCGCTGTCGCGCGACGGCCGACTCATTGCCGCGGCGAGCATCCGCGGGTCGGTCGCCATCATCGACCGTGCCGCGCGTACGCTCGCGCGTACGCTGGTCGGGCCCGGCCTGCCGGTCTGGTCGGCCGCCTTCTTTCCCGACAACCGCACCCTGCTCACCGGCGGCACCGACCGTATCATCCGGCGCTGGGACGCGGTCACCGGCGAGCCGATCGGCAACGTGGTGATGGGCGCCCCCGAGGATCCGCTCGCCGCCTTCGCCGGCGACCCCGGCGCCGAGGTGTTCCGCGCCTGTGTCGCCTGCCATACCCTGCGCGCCGATGAGGGGGTGCGCGCCGGCCCCACGCTCGCCGGCATTTTCGGGCGCAGGATCGCGACGCTGCCCGGCTACAATTTCTCCGCCGCGCTCAAGACATTGAACATCGTGTGGACGCCGGAGACGGTCGCGAAGCTGTTCGAGGTCGGACCCATGACCTACACCCCCGGCACCAAGATGCCGGAACAGCGGATCGGTTCGGCCGAGGACCGCGCGGCGCTGGTGCGGTTCTTGGAGAAGGCGACGAAAAAAGATTGATTCAGGCTGCGTGCGGCTGATCGGCTGATCTGACTGACGAGAGCAAACCAATGGGCTGCTTAATCGGATTCCCAATCATCGCGTGGCGCCGATGAGCTCCAGCGCGGCCTCGGTCACGACGCCCGGGGCCTCCTGAGGCAGATTGTGGCCGGCGCGGGGGATGACCCGGCGCTGATAGGGCGCGGTGAAGAAGCGCGCATGCTTCTCCGACATTTCGGGCGGGCCGACGCCGTTCGCTTCGCCGTGCAGGGCGATGGTCGGCACCGGGATCGTCGGCTGGGCGGTGAGGCGCTGCTCGATCGGCGCGAGGGCGGGATCGCCGGCGGCGTTGTTGAAGCGGTGGCGGTAGGACTGGATTGTCACGTCGACGAAATCCGGATTGTCGAACGACGCCGCCGTGCGCTCGAAGGTCGCGTCGTCGAATATCCAGTTCGGCGACCACAGCCGCCAGATCAGCCGACAGAATTCGCGCCGGTTTGCCTCGAGCCCGGCGCGCCCGCGCTCGGTGTTGAAGTAATACTGATACCAGAAGCGATGCTCCTGCTCGGGCGCCGCCGGCGCGCCCGAGCGGGCGATGTCCTGGATGTTGTAGCCGTTGCCGCTGACCAGGCAGCGCACGCGCTCGGGCCATAGCGCCGCCACGATGCAGGCGGCGCGGCCGCCCCAGTCGTAGCCGACGAGCGCAGCCCGCGGCAGGGCGAGCGCATCCATGAGCTCGATCAGGTCGCTGCCGAGCGCGGCCTGCTGTCCCGATCGCGGCGTGGCGGCGGAAAGGAAGCGCGTGGGGCCGAAGCCGCGCAGATAGGGCACGATCGTGCGGCAGCCGGCGGCGACGAGCCGCGGTACCATGTCGTCGTAGACGCGTGGATCGTAGGGCCAGCCGTGCAGGAGGAGCACGGGCACGCCGTCCGCCGGGCCGCTCTCCTCGTAGGCCAGGTCGAGCACGCTGGTGCGGAGGTGCTTGAGAATTGCACTCATGTCTCCCGCTTGCCCGCGCGCTCCTCTTCCTCGCGCTCGCGCAGATAGTCCTCGGTGGTGCGCGCCTTGGGCCGCGGGGTGCCGTAGGGATCGAACTCCTGCTCGGTGACGGCCACCACCCGGCAGTCCTCGCACATCTTGATCAGGTCGAGGCGTTGCGCGGAGTTCTGGAACATCCAGTGCTTGCCCTCGAGCTTGGCGGCAACGCGCTCGATGGTGCTCTTGACGCCGAACGGCTTGCTGCAGCGGATGCAGCAGAACGGCTCCTCTTCTTTGAGCACGCGCGCGCTCGCGGTCGCGGCGCGAAAATCGAGCTGCGGCGTGAGCGTGATCACCTGCTCCGGGCAGGTTGCCTTGCACAGCCCGCATTGCACGCAGGCGTCCTCGGCAAAGCGCAGCATCGGCCGCTCGGGGTTGTCGCCGAGCGCGCCGGTGGGGCAGGCCGAGACGCAGGCGAGGCAGAGCGTGCAGCCCGCGACATTGAGCTCGACCGCGCCGAAGGGAGCGCCCGCCGGCAGCGCGACGACGTCGACGGGCACCGGCGCCGCGCGCTGCAGCTCCCGCAACGCGAGCCGCATGACGTCGCGTTTGGGTCCGACCGGCAGGAAGCTCGCGGGCTGCGGCGCGCCCTGCCGGCTTTCGATCGCGCGCAGCGCGTCGCCGAGCGCATCGGGATCGTCGGTCTCGATGGTCGCGGCGCGGCCGCTGCCGAAGCCGAGCCCGGACAGAATCGCTTCCGCGAGCGCGAGCGTCTGGCCGAGGCCGGCGGTGTCGTGGCGCGGCTTGGCGCGCAACAGAAAGCGCATCGCCGAGGCGCCGTAGGCAAACGCTGCGGCGACAGCCTCGAGGCCGACCTGGGTCACTTCGTTGACCGCGAGCGGCAGCACGTTCGCCGGCAGGCCGTCGCCGAAACGCGCGAGCGCATCGATCAGCGGCACGCCATGGGCGTCGTCGTGGACGAGCACGATCGGCGGCGCTTCGCCCCCCGCCTCGCGATAGACCGTGAGCAGCGCGCGCAGCTTGCGCATCAGCGAGTCTGCCGGCGGCAGCGCATAGCCGGCCGCGCCGGTCGGGCACACCGCGGCGCACTGTCCGCAGCCGGCACAGACATGGGCGTCGATCGCGACATGATCGCCGGCGGGCGCGATCGCGCCGGTCGGGCAGAGGTCGAGGCAGCGCGTGCAGCCGACCACGTTCGAGCGCGAATGGGCGCACAGGTCTTCGGCAAATGCGACGTAGCGCGGCTTGTCGAAACTGCCGACGAGGTCGCGCGCCTTGAGCACGGCCTTGAGCACCGCGGCCGGATCGCCGGGATCGGCGCGCAGATAGCCGTCGCGCAGATCGGCCGCGGTGAAGAGCGGCGCGCCGCCCGAGAGGTCGAGCACGAGGTCGCAGCGCGATACCGCGCCGTCGCGGCTTGCCCCGAAGCGGAGCGCGTCGCGCGACGACGGCGCCGGTTGCGCGTAGCCGTCGACGGTGAGCTCGAAGGCGCCGAGATGGCCGGTGGCCGCGCGAATCGAGCCGCGCACCACCGGGAAGTCGGTCACCCGCGGCGGCGGCACCGTGGCCGACGGCTTGATCAGCACCGTTACGTCGAGGTGGCCCTTGAGCAGGTTGCCCGCTTCCACCGCCTGATCGTCGCGGCCGTAGATCAGGATCACGCCTTCGCTGGTGAGGTTGACAAAGGGGATGGCGGGAGTGGGCTCGGCGGCAACGGCGAGCAGGGCCGCCATCTTGGGGCCCGCACCGCTCGCATCCTTGGACCAGCCGGCAGTCTCGCGGATATTGGCGTAGGTGATGTCGGCGTCACCGGCCACTTCCGCGAACAGCGGCGCTTCCTGGGTGCAGCCCACGACCAGCGGCTCGCCGCCTGCCGCCGCGTCGCGGAACTTGTCGAGCTCCGCCCGGCAGAGCTGGCGCGCGGTCAGGACCTGCGCGCCACGACAGCCGCGTCGAACCGCGGCGCCATCGAGCGGCATCGTGTCTTCACACGAACAGATAACGATGGTGGGTGGCCGATCGGCCATGCTTGCTCCGGCTGTATCAGGCCCTCCGCGTTTCCATGCCATGCCCGCGAAAGCGGGCATCCAGTCATCGCCGATGTCGCGGCTATGCGCCGAGGCGGTGATTACCGGATCATCCGCTTTCGCGGATGATGACACCGAGAGCGGGTCTGGCCACGCGCCACCGCAGGTTATAATGACTACAAAGAGAAATCGCGAGTCCGGGAGCGCAGATGCCGATCGAGGAACGCCTGCGTCGCTCATCGAAGCCCGCGCTCGACCTGCCGCCGCCGTTCCGGCTGGTGACGCTGCGCGAGGTCGGCGATGCCTTCGCCCATGCCGCCAGCATCGCGGTGGAGGCGGGGGCCGGCACGCTGGTGCATGTGGGCCGCTTCGACCTCGCGGAATTCGCGGTCGTGCTGGAGCCGGAAGAGCCGCTCAATGGTGCGCGCCGTGCGTTCTATGCCGGGCTCGTCGCCCTCGCCGACGCGCTCGCGGCGCACGCTCCGCCCGAGCGGCCGATTACCTTCGACTGGCCGGACGCGGTCCGTGTCGATGGCGGGCTTGTCGGCGGAGCGCGCCTCGCGTGGCCGCCGGGGTGCAAGGAGAACGAGCCGCCGGCGTGGCTCGTGTTCGGCGCCATGATCCGCACGGTGGCGATGGGCGAGGAGGAGCCGGGCCTGCGGCCGCTCTCGGCGGCGCTGGAGCAGGAGGGCTTCGACGATCTCGGCTCCGGGGCGCTGGTGGAGAGCTTCGCCCGCCACCTCATGGTCGCGTTCGACGCCTGGCAGGAGAGCGGTTTCGAGGAGGTCGCGAAGAACTATCTCGCCCGGCTCGCGCCCGAGAGCGGAGTGCGCCGCACCATCGACGACAGCGGCGATCTCGTGCTGCGGCGAACGGCGGCGGCGACCGTCGAGCGGCGCTCGCTCGTGCGCTCGCTCGCGCAGCCGTCGTGGCTCGATTCCGCAACCGGCGGACCGCGTCGATGAAGCTCTTGCGCACGATCAGGCTCGATCCATCGGATACGTTCGTGTTCGAGCGCGCCGCCGCGCCGGGCGAATGGGCGGTGTCGGGCGCGTTCATGTTCGCGGACGCCGATCCTGATGCGCTCGACGGCAAGCCGCGCGCCGCCTTCCGCGGCGGTTTCCTGGGCGTGCCGTCGCTCGGCTGGTCGACCCTGGTGCAGATCGTGGAGGCGAGCGAGGCTGATCGCACCGCGCTGGTCGAGCTGCTGGCGAACGTGCTCGAGGCGCGCCTCGGCGCGCCCGATCTCATCGCCGCCCGCGCGGCGGCGGAAGAGGAGGTCGCGTTCGCGGCCTCGCTCTGCGATCATCCCCGCGACACCCTGATCGCGGTGCGCCGCAGCTTCGAGGACGGCGCCATCCGCGAAGCGTTTCGCACGTTGCGCCGGCGCGGCGCGGGCAAGCCGATGCGGGCGTTCTCCTTCCTCGAAGTGGACGGCGAGGAGGAACCGGACGAAACGGTGGACCTCGTCGGGCTGACGAAGCAAAAGCCGAACCAGTGAGCGCCCTTTGAGGGCATGACAAGCGCGGGCGAGGTGCTGTGCTATAGAAGGCGCGCAATCTCTCCGCGAGGCGTGACGGCATGAGGGATTTCTGGCTCTCCTGCGGGCATCATCTGCTCGACCGCGACGACGGCGGCGGGCTCGTCGTCACCGACGAGTTCCTCAAGGCCTATCTCGCGCGGCCGGAGCTGGCTCCGCCGTCCGATGCGTGCATTGCCGAACGCACGCTGCACGCGGCGCTTCTCACCAATCCGCGCCGGCCGGTCGTTGCCCGCGAGATCGCCGCGATCGCCGATGCCGACGCGCGCGAGAATTGGCGCCTGATGACCGCGTTTCGCGACCGGCTCATGGGTCACAAGACCCTGGAGGCCGCCTATCTCGACCTCGTGCGCCGCGGCGTGGGCGAGACGCCGCCGCTGTTCGTCAACCAACTGGTCCACGTGATTCTGCGCAACGTGCTCGACGGCTGTGGGGATACCGTCATGCTGCGTGCGGCCGAGCTCTTGTTCCGGCCGCAACGTCTCACCGTGCACGGCGGGTCATTGATCGCCGCCGACGAGGAAACGGTCGGGGGCATGCGTCCGCAGCCGGTCTCGCCGCTCGTCGCCATGCTCGGCCTTCCCGCGGCCGGCGAAATCGACGTGCTCAACGACGACAATGCCGAAACCTATTGGGCGCGCAGCGACCAGTTCGACATGGCGCTCGATCTCACCGCCGGACGGCGCGGGCTCGAGGCGCTCGGAGAGGTGATCGAGCGGTGGATCGCGCATCTGCTACCGGTCGCGGTCGCGGTCGAAGCGCTGACTGAGGCGACCGGCGTCAATCTCGCCTGGTATGTCGGTCTCGACGCCGAGGCGACCGCAATCGGGGATACGCTGTGGCACGGCGAAGAGCTCGATCAGGCCGCGCGCGAGCGTGTTATCGGCCTTTACCGGCTTACGGTCCACAACCCCCAGATCGTGCTGGACACGGCCAGGGGCGAACCCATCTATCTGATATTGGCGATGACGCCCGACCGGATGCTGCGCATGAAGCCGCAAAATCTCGTGACCGGCCTGCCGCTGGCGCACTTCGAGGCGGTGTCGTGAACGTGGCGCCCGCCCTTGCCAAGGTCCCGGTCGGCATCGTGGTCGAGCGCCGCAAGGCGCAAAGCCCCTGGATCGATTTCACCTGGCGGCCGGTGACCGCGCTCGCCGGGCTGCCGGACGCCGCGCCGTGGACCGTGCTGTCGCAAGACCACGAAGGCGCAACCTTTTATGCCGGCGCTGCGGAGATCGAGCTTTACCGCACCGAGACCGCCAATTATTGCGACAATCTCGGCACCGGCACACCGAAGCTCTGGGTGGCGCTGCGGCCGACCGGGGTCGAGCCGCCCTACGAGATTTTTGCGGTCACCGCCGATCCGGCGGAGGGCGAAGCCTGGACCGAGGCGGGCAGCGACCTCATCGACGTGGTGCCGATGCCGGAGGCGGTGCGCGTCGTCATCGAAGGCTTCGTCGCCGTGCATCACGTCGAGCGGCCGGCGCACAAGCGCGAGCGCGACCGCGCCGATCCGGAGGCGCTGGCGCGGCGCGGACCGATGCAGAAAGAGCGAGAATGAGCGCGCCGGAAAATTTCATCGCGCGCTGGTCGCGGCGCAAGCGCGAGGCCGCGCAAGAGGCCGAAGCACCGGCGCAGCCGGCAACTGCGCCTGAAGCGGCGGCGGAAAACGCGCACCCCCCCGAACAGCGACCCAAGGAGGGCGACGCCACCGCGGCGGGCGGCGGCACGCCACAGCCTGCGTTCGATCCCGCAAGCCTGCCGTCGCTCGAACTCGATCACCGCCGACAGCGACAT
This sequence comes from uncultured Alphaproteobacteria bacterium, assembly GCA_963758945.1. Lineage (GTDB taxonomy): Bacteria > Pseudomonadota > Alphaproteobacteria > Rhizobiales > Xanthobacteraceae > VAZQ01. The sequence goes on from CAVWXY010000016.1 coordinate 349,436, forward strand.
CCGTGCCTTCCTTGCTCCCGGTGTCCCGCCCGCGCTGACCCGTGCGGCCCTTCGTCGCGCGTGGGCCGCCGATCCCGGCATCCGGGATTTCGTCGGCCTTGCCGACTACGACTGGGATTTCGTCACGCCGGGTGCGATCACCGGGTTCGGGTCGCTGGAAATGACCGACGAACTGCGCCGCCACGCCGCGCGCCTGGTCGGCCGCGGCCTTGCCGGCGAGGAGGTCGACAGGCCCGCGCCCACCTCCGCCGCGCTGCCAGCGGAGCGACCGCCGGTTGAAACATCGTTCGAATCGGCCGGCGCAACCGCCGAAGTGCCCACGCGAACAACCCAAAGCAATCGTGGGAAATTCCAAGGTGAGGCTGACCCGGCCGATGATGAGCGGCACAATTGCGAGCCCGTTTTGCAGCGCAATAGAGCGGATACTGCAACGCAACATAGCCCGGAAAAGCCCGACAACGATCAAGTGATTGCAAAACGGCCGCACGGCTCCGCTTTACCTGAATAACACCGGACTCATAGCCTCGGACTATTGACCGTCGCTCGCGCTGGGCGGTATTTTTCGTCCTTGGAATTGTAATAAAAAAGAACAACCGCCATGAGGGACGAGGGCCTGGACGAAGCGATTCGTGTCGCCGGCGGCGTCGGCGCGCTTGCCCGAAAAATCGGCATCTCACAGCCTTCGGTTTCGAATTGGTCGCGCGTTCCCGCCGAGCGCGTGCTTTCGGTCGAAGGGGCAACCGGCGTGAGCCGCGCGCTCCTGCGGCCTGACCTTTATGTCGAGCATTCCGGCGCTGGTGGCGAGGTCGACGAGGTCGACGCCGCGCGCGCGCAGGAATACGCGCTGCTCTCGGTGCTGCTCGCGCGCGCGCCCGATGCCGGACTGATCGAGCGTCTCGGCACATTGCGCGGCGACGCGAGCCCGCTCGGGCTCGCCCATGCCGCGCTCGCGGAGGCCGCGGAGCGCAGCAATGCCGAGCGGGTGGAGCGCGAATATTTCGATCTCTTCATCGGGCTCGGACGCGGAGAACTGCTGCCCTACGGATCGTATTATCTTACCGGCTTCCTGCACGAGCGGCCGCTCGCGCGCCTGCGCGCCGATCTCGGCAAGCTCGGAATTGAGCGCAGCCCCGGGCAGGCGGAGCCGGAAGATCACGCGGCCATCCTGTGCGAGATCATGGCGGGGCTGGTGAGCCGCCGCTTCCCGGCTCCGGCCGGCTCCGATCGCGCGCTGTTCGAGCAGCACCTCGCGCCGTGGATCGGACGGTTCTTCGCCGATCTGGAACGCGCCGGGCGCGCCGAGTTCTACCAGCCGATAGGGACGATCGGCCGGGTATTCATGGACATCGAGACCAACGCTTTCGCGCTGCCGTCGTGATCGGACGCGAAACGCATACGGGAACACAGGAGGTGACGGCGATGAAGAAAGAACGCAAGGCCACGCTCGGTCGTCGCGAGTTCCTTCGCACGCTCGGCGCGGGCGCCACCGTCGCGGCCGCGTCCGCCGGGTCGCTCGCCGGCGAGGCTCACGCCGACACCGAGAGCAACGACGAAAAGCGCAAGTCTCGTTACAGGGAATCCGAAGAGGTGAAGACCTTCTATCGGGTCAACCGGTATCCGAGCTGAGGAGGCACCCGTGCTGATCAAGAGAACGGAACGTCAGGCTCGCCGCAGCCCGCTCGCCGGTGCGCTGCAAGGCCAATCGGATGGCGGCCTCGACCGCCGCGCTTTCCTGCGCCGCTCCGGGCTCGCGGCCGGCGGCCTCGCCACGTTGGGTGCGCTGCCGCTCGGAAGCGTGCGCAAGGCACAAGCGGGTCCGCCGCCCCCCGCGGGCGCGCAAGTGACCATCCGCAAGAACATCTGCACGCATTGCTCGGTCGGCTGCACGGTGATGGCGGAAGTCGCCAACGGCGTCTGGATCGGCCAGGAACCGGGCTGGGACAGCCCGATCAGCCGCGGCTCGCATTGCGCCAAGGGCGCGGCGACGCGCGAGATCGTGCACGGCGATCGCCGCCTGCGCTATCCGATGAAGCTCGTCAACGGCCAGTGGACCCGGATCGGCTGGGATCAGGCGATCGACGAGATCGGCGACAAGCTGATGGAGATTCGCGAGAAGTCCGGACCGGAATCGGTCTACTGGCTGGGCTCGGCGAAATTCACCAACGAAGGCGCCTATCTCAATCGAAAGTTCGCCGCCTTCTGGGGCACGAACAATTCCGACCATCAGGCGCGCATCTGCCATTCGACCACCGTCGCCGGCGTAGCCAATACCTGGGGCTACGGGGCGATGACCAACAGCTACACCGACATCCGCAACGCCAAGACGCTGCTCTTCCTCGGCGGCAATCCGGCCGAGGCGCACCCGGTGTCGTTGCAGCACTTGCTCGAAGGCAAGGAGCTCAACCGCGCGAACTTCATCGTTGCCGATCCGCGTCTCACCCGCACCGCCGCCCACGCGACCGAATATGTCAGGTTGCGTCCGGGCACGGACATCCCGGTGCTGTGGGGGCTGCTCTGGCACATCTTCCAGAACGGCTGGGAGGACAAGGAGTTCATCGAGCAGCGCGTCTACGGGATGGACGAGGTGCGCAAGGAAGTCGAGAAGTGGACGCCCGAGGAAGTCGAGCGCGTCAGCGGCGTACCAGGCGCGCAGCTCAAGCGCGTGGCCGAGATGTTCGCCAAGGACCGGCCCGCGACGCTGATCTGGGCGATGGGCCAGACCCAGCACACGATGGGCACCGCCAATGTCCGCGCGAGCTGCATCCTGCTGCTAGCCACCGGCAATGTCGGCACGCCCGGCGCCGGCGCCAACATCTTCCGCGGTCATACCAACGTGCAGGGCGCCACCGACCTCGGCCTCGATGTCGTGACGCTGCCGCTCTACTACGGGCTGGTCGAAGGCGCCTGGAAGCATTGGTGCCGCGTGTGGGAGGTCGACTACGACTGGATGGTCTCCCGCTTCGCCGACAAGAAGATGATGGAGACGCCCGGCATTCCTTCGACGCGGTGGTTCGACGCGACGCTGCTGCCGAAGGATCAGGTTGCCCAGGCCGACAACCTCAAGGCGATGGTCGTCATGGGCCACGGCGGCAACACCGTGACGCGCATGCCGGAGGCGGCCAAGGGCATCGAGAAGCTCGACCTGCTGGTCGTCGCCGATCCGCATCCGACCACCTGGGCGGCGCTCTCCGAGCGCAAGAACGGCACCTACCTCCTGCCGGTCGCGACCAGCTACGAAACCAACGGCTCGCGCACGGCGTCCAACCGCGCGATCCAGTGGGGCGAGCAGATCGTCAAGCCGATCTTCGAGTCCAAGGACGACAACGAGGTCATGTACCTCCTGGCGAAGAAGCTCGGGTTCGCCGACAAGATGTTCAAGAACATCAAGGTCGAGAACAATCTCCCGTCGCCGGAGGACGTGCTTCGCGAGATCAATCGCGGCGGCTGGTCCACCGGTTATTGCGGCCAGTCGCCGGAGCGGCTGAAGCTGCACATGGCCAATCAAAAAGACTTCGACATGCGCACGCAGAAGGCCATGAGCGGTCCCGCGCAAGGGGACTACTATGGTCTGCCGTGGCCGTGCTGGGGCACTCCCGAATTCAAGCATCCGGGAACGCCGCTGCTCTACAACACGACCCTCTCGATCAAGGACGGCGGCGGCACGTTCCGTGCCCGCTTCGGCCTTGAGCGCGAGGAGAAGTTGCCTGACGGCACGACCCGCAAGGTCAGCCTGCTCGGGAACGGCTACTATTCCAAGGATTCCGAGATCAAGGACGGCTATCCCGAGTTCACCTACGGCGTGCTCAAGAAGCTCGGCTGGGACAAGGATCTGCGGCCCGAGGAGCTCGCCGTCATCCAAAAGATCGGCGGCAACAACCCCGACGGGGTGTCGTGGTCGATCGATCTCTCGGGCGGTATCCAGCGCGTCTCGATCGAGCACGGCTGCATCCCCTACGGCAACGGCAAGGCGCGCGCCAATGCCTGGAACTTGCCCGACCCGATTCCCGTGCACCGCGAGCCGATCTATTCGCCGCGGCCCGACCTCGTCGCCAAATATCCGACGCGGCCCGACGCCAAGCAGTTCCGCGTGCCCAATATCGGCTTCTCGGTGCAGAAGGCGGCGGTCGACAACGGGCTGTCCAAGCAGTTCCCGCTGATCCTCACCTCGGGCCGGCTGGTCGAATACGAGGGCGGCGGCGAGGAAACCCGCTCCAACAAGTGGCTCGCCGAGCTGCAGCAGGACATGTTCATCGAGATCAATCCTGCCGATGCCGCCGAGCGCGGCATCAAGGACGGCAGCTGGGTGTGGGTGACCGGCGCCGCCAACAACTCGAAAGCGCGCATGAAGGCGCTGGTCACGGAGCGCGTCGGCAAAGGCGTGAGCTGGTGTCCGTTCCACTTCGCCGGCTGGTTTCAGGGTGTCGATCAACGCGACAAGTACCCGAAGGGCGCGGATCCGATCGTGCTCGGCGAGAGCGTGAACACGCTCACGACCTACGGCTACGATCCGGTGACCGGCATGCAAGAACCCAAAGCCACGCTGTGTCAGATCAGGGCAGCGTAAGGAGGCTCGACAATGGCTCGGATGAAATTCCTTTGCGACGCCGACCGTTGCATCGAGTGCAACGCCTGCGTCACCGCCTGCAAGAACGAGAACGAGGTGCCCTGGGGCATCAACCGCCGGCGCGTCGTCACCATCAACGACGGCAAACCCGGCGAGCGCTCGGTCTCCATGGCCTGCATGCATTGCACCGACGCGCCCTGCCAGGCGGTCTGTCCGGTGAACTGCTTCTACACCACCGCCGACGGCGTGGTGCTGCACTCCAAGGACCTCTGCATCGGCTGCGGCTATTGCTTCTACGCCTGCCCGTTCGGCGCGCCGCAATATCCCCGGGTCGGCAACTTCGGCTCGCGCGGCAAGATGGACAAGTGCACGTATTGCGCGGGCGGGCCGGAAGCGGACGGCTCCCAGGCCGAGTACGAGAAGTACGGCGCCAATCGTCTGGCCGAAGGCAAGCTGCCGCTGTGCGCGGAAATGTGCTCGACCAAGTCGCTCCTGGCCGGTGACGGCGAGATCATCGCCCAGATCTACAAGGAGCGCGTGGTCAAGCGCGGCTACGGCTCGGGCGCCTGGGGCTGGAAGACGGCGTATCGCGAGACGATCGCGTCGTAGCAAGCGGGACGCGCTTGCTGCGCGTCCCGACACGAGAGCGGGCATCCGGTAACCGCCGCTCCGCGATGCACGTAGCCGCTCAACGCCGACGCCACTGCCAACTGGATCATCCGCTTTCGGGGATGATGACGGCGAACAAGGAGGAAACCTCATGGCGACGCTTCTGACGCGCTTCCGTTTCGTCATCGGCGCGATGGCGCTCGCATTCATCGTCGCGTGGGCGGCCCCCGTGAGCGCCCAGCAGCGCAACCCCGACAGCTCGGTCAACCCGACGGCCAGCTCGGTGAAGGAGGATCAGCTTCTCGGCGAGCTGAACCGGATTACCGGCCGCTGCACGCTGCCCGACCAGAAGGCCTGCACCATCGAGCAGCCCGCCGGCCGCGACTGGCGCCATTTCCACCAGGTGACGCTGCGCTGGATCGGGGCCATTTCGATCCTCGGCATGCTCGCGATTCTGGTGGTGTTTTATTTGATCCGCGGCATGGTCCGGATCGAAGGGGGACGTTCCGGGCGCGTGCTGGTGCGCTTTTCCGTGTTCGAGCGTCTCGTGCACTGGATGACGGCGGCCTGCTTCATCCTCCTCGCGATTTCCGGCCTCAACATCACGTTCGGAAAGCCGTTGCTGCTGCCGCTCATCGGACCCGACGCGTTCGCCGACTGGTCGCAGTGGGCGAAATACGCGCACAACTACCTGAGCTTCCCGTTCACGCTCGGCGTGTTCCTGATCTTCCTGATGTGGATCGCCTGGAACATCCCGAACCGGGTCGATGCCGAATGGCTGAAGGAAGGCGGCGGCATGGTCGGCGACCGGCATCCGCCCGCGGGCCGCTTCAATGCCGGCCAGAAGCTGATCTACTGGATCGTGGTGCTCGGCGGCGGGGCGGTCGCGGCCAGCGGCTATCTCCTGATGTTCCCGTTCTACGGAACCAACATCGCCGACATGCAGGTGGCGCAGATCGTTCACGGCGTGGCGGCGCTGCTGTTCGTCGCCGTCATGCTCGCCCACATCTATATCGGCACCGTGGGCATGGAGGGCGCCTTCGAGGGGATGTGGGACGGCACGGTCGACGTCAACTGGGCGAAAGAGCACCACAGCCTGTGGGCCGAGAAGGAAATAGCCGAAGGTCGGGCGACCGCGCCGCCGCCGGGAGGGCGGATGCAGGCGGCGGAATAGCCGCGCGCCCGGAGCTCATCCAGGACGGCACGATCGGACGTGATCCGGCCCCGCTCGCTGATCGGACGGGACAACAGGCGCCCTAAACTCGTGCCTCGCTCGGAAGGCGAGGAACGAGGCGGGTTTGAGCTGGCTTTCACATCCGCGACACCTGATATGATGCCGCCATGCGCATCATCGGCCTCGCCGGCTGGAGCGGATCGGGCAAGACCACGCTCCTCGCCAAAGTCATCCCTTGCCTCGTCGCCCGCGGGCTCAAGGTATCGACGCTCAAGCACGCCAATCACGCTTTCGACGTCGACCAGCCGGGCAAGGATTCCCACACCCATCGCATGGCGGGGGCGACCGAGGTCCTGGTCAGCTCGGCAAATCGTTGGGCCTTGGTCCACGAGCTGCGGGGGGGCGCCGAGCTCACGCTCGAAGCGTTGCTCGACAAGCTTGGCCCGGTCGATCTCGTGCTGGTGGAAGGCTACAAGCGCGAGCCGCATCCCAAGCTCGAGGTGCACCGGACCTGCCTCGGCAAGCCGTTGATCCATCCTGATGATCCCGCCATCGTCGCGGTCGCATCGGACGCGCCGCTGCCGGCGGCGCGCGTGCCGGTCATCGATCTCGACGAGGTCGAGCGGATCGCAGACCTCCTGATCCGGCACGCCGTCCCCATCCATGCCGTCCCGGCGCATGCGGAGCGCGGCTGATGGCGCAGCTCACGGACGACTGCTTCGCCTTCTCCGGGCCGCTGCTGCCGGTGGACGAGGTCGAACGCATCATCCGCGAGCGCGTGGCGCCAGTCGATGAGACCGAGACCGTGCCGCTCGTTGCCGCCAACGGGCGCGTGATCGCACGCGATGTCGTGGCGCCCATCGATCTTCCGCCGTTCGACAACTCGGCGGTCGACGGTTATGCCGTGCGCCACGCCGATCTCGACGCCGCGGCCGAGACGCGGCTCGCCGTGGTCGACCGGGTGGCTGCGGGCCATGCCGCTGCGCGGCCGCTGGCGGCTCGCGCCGCGGTCCGCATCTTCACCGGCGCACCGCTGCCGACGGGCGCCGATACCGTCTTCATGCAGGAGGACGTACAGGCCGGGGGCGACACCGTCACCGTGCCGCCGGGGCTCAAAGTGGGGGCCAATCGTCGGCTTGCCGGGGAGGACGTGCGCGCAGGTGCGGTGGTGCTGCCGGTCGGCCGCCGGCTCGCGGCGCAGCACGTCGCCCTTGCCGCCGCCGTCGGCTTGACCGAGCTCGACGTATTTCGCCGGGTGCGTGTCGCCGTGTTCTCGACCGGTGACGAGATCGTCGAACCCGGCACGCCGCGGCCTGCTCCGGCGCTGTTCGATGCCAACCGTTATCTGTTGGGGAGCCTGCTCGAGCGGCATGGGGCCGCGGCGACCGATCTCGGCATCCTGCCCGACGATCCCGGGCGGCTTGCGCGCGCGCTGGCCGCTGCGGCCGCGGATCACGACCTCGTTCTCACCTCGGGCGGCGTCTCGACCGGCGAGGCCGACCACGTCCGGGACGCGGTCGAAGCGGTCGGACGGCTGGTCTTTTGGCGCGTCGCCATCAAGCCCGGCCGGCCGGTGGCAATGGGCGTCATCCCCGGCGCGCGAGCGGGCACCAACGCAGCCTTCGTGGGCCTGCCCGGCAATCCCGCCGCGGTCTACGTCACCTTCGCGCGCGTCGTGCGGCCGCTCTTGCTGCGCCTCGCCGGCGCCGAGGCAGCCCCGCTCGTCGCCCTGCCGGTGCGCGCTGCGTTCGGCTACCGCAAGAAGGCGGGACGACGCGAATATGTCCGCGTCAAGCTCACGCGCGCGGCCGACGGTACCGTCGAGGCGGTCAAGCACGGGCAGGAAGGCGCAGGCATCATCACCTCGCTGACCGAGACCGACGGGCTGGTGGAGTTGACCGAGGCGACGACGACGGTTGCGCCGGGCGCCACCGTCGGCTTTCTCTCCTACACGGCCCTGGCGGGTTAGGATACCTGCCACATTAACCGCTCCGATTTTCAGATGATCGCGGGCGGATAGTGTAGTTCCATTCAGGATGGAACGGGTCACCGTTGATGTCGAGGGTCTTCATCTCGGCATCGCTGACCTTGATGCCCTTCTCGTAGGTCCGCGTGTCGAGCGCACTCTCGACCTTCAGGCCAGTCTTGGTCGTCGTCGCCGCGATCAGCTCGACGACGGCCAATCTGTCCGTCAACGGTCGGCCACGCCAGGTCTGCGTGATGTGGCAGAACAAGCGGTGCTCGATCTTGTTCCACTTCGAAGTACCCGGCGGATAGTGATGAACGTGGATTACAAGGCCCGTCGCATCGGCGAGCTTTTGCAGCTGGACTTTCCACAACCGCACGCGCGCTCCATTCGAGCCGCCGCAGTCGGCCGTGATCGTCAGCTCGCTCGCATGCGGATATCGCTCACGCCCCATCTCATCGAGCCAGCGGCGGATCGAGGCGACGGCGAACTCGGCTGTATCGCTCGTGATCCCGACGCTGACCCAGCCCGCATTGGCCGTCACGTCGTACACGCCATAGGGCACGATCTTGCCGAGTTCCTTGTTCTCGAAGTCGTGCACCTTCACGCGCCGCGGATCGCCCTTGGGCCGATAGTCCGTGCCGCCGTTCCGGTAGTTGCCGATCAACTCTTTCTTCTTCGTGTCGACGGAGATGACGGGCTGGCCCGCAGCCTGCGCCGCAACCACCTTGGTATTGATGTGCTCGAATTGGTCGTTGCGATCCGGATGCTTCGAGCCCTCGTCGGCCTTGCGGTTCGATTGCCGGCTGTAGCCGAGCGTCGGCAACAGTCTGCGCACGCTGTTGGGGCTGATCTTGTGGCCCATCTTCTGTAAGGCGACAGCCAGCTTGTCGTGGCTCTTCGACACCCACAGCAGTGGTCGCACCGGACACCCGAGCGTGACCGGCTCGACGATACGCCGCAGATCCTCAATGAGAGTTCCATCCCCGAACGACAGATGTCGCCGGCCACCACCCTTTCGTCGCACCCGCCCCTTCGGCAACGGTGCGGCGTCGAGATCCTTCAGGCCGCGACCGATCGTCGAGCGCGCGAGCCCCGTGATCTCATGGACCGCCTCCAGACCGCCCCATCCCGCAGCCCGTACCTCTCCGGATGCGAACACCCGCTGACCGCGCTCATCGAGCTTCGAGCCGACGGTATCCCAGCGTTTGCGAATCGCTTGCGTGTCAATCATGCCTACCCATACTGCCGGATCGGCACACCAGGAATCCCGCCACCCCGAGTTCACATCACCGCAATGGCGCCCGGGCACGAACCAATTCACTTGTTGTGGCGGGTGTCCTTAGTACGGTCCCGACAAGCTGCAGGCTTTTCGGGCCAGGTCACGCGGCCGCGTGAAAGCTCGGAGCGAAACCACGACTTCGATCTCGAGCGACTTCGCTCGAGGGTCAGATCCGGACGGCCGAGGTCGTGAACGCGACGTTGACCGGCTCTTGAACGCGATTGAGCACGACGACGGCGCAGATGGCGATTACGGCCGCCGCGATGCAAGCGACAATGAAAGTGGGCATGGGCGATTCCCCTCAGGGCACTGGTGTTCTTTTATTTATAACAGCTACAAACCGCGCCGTCCGGGATCAAGCAGCTCAAACGTCGCATTGCTGCATCGCGATACGCTCGGCCTCGGCGGCATCCTCGGGCGTATTGACGTTGAAGAACGGGTCGACGGGCGTCGCCGGCCAATCGGCGATGGCGATGCCATGGCGCGCCGTCCAGGCCTCGATCTTGCGCAGATGCTCCTCGACCAGCGCCCGGCGCAGGTCGCCGCGGAGCGCCACCGGCCACAGGCCGAGGACCGGATGGCGCCACTCACCGGAGCGTGCGCAGGCGAGCGGCAAGCCGGCCGCCTGCCGCGCCGCCCAAAGGCGCGCGACGAAATCGTGCGGCAGAAACGGGCAATCGCCGGGCACGCTGACAATGTCGGCGACCGCGGGGGCGTGTGCCGCAGCCCAGTCGAGGCCGGCCAGGATGCCGGCGAGCGGGCCGACGAAATCCGGCACGTTGTCCGGCACCACCGGCAGGCCGGCGTCGGCGAAGCGCCCGGGATCGCCGTTGGCGTTGATGATGACGGCCGCGCATTGCGGGGCAAGCCGCGCCAGCACCCGCTCGAGGATGCTCCTGCCGCCGACGCGCAGGCGCGCCTTGTCGCCGCCGCCCATCCGCCGCGCCAGCCCGCCCGCGAGCACGACGCCGAGGGGCTTTCCCGTAGTCATGGAATCGGAGCACAGAGCGCGCCGCAGACTCGGTGAGCTCCCTCTCCCCGCAGGGGAGAGGGTTGGGGTGAGGGGGGGCGGCTATCTCGATAGATCCGAGCCCCCTCAACCGCCGCGCTTTGCGCGTCGACCTGTCCCCACGCAAGTCGGGCTTGCCCGACTTGCGCTTCACAAGACGCGGCCCGGGCAAGCTCGGGGCGCGCGGGAGAGGTGGCACCCGTGGCGCGGCTGCGGCAAAACGTCAGATGTTCAGTCATCGTGCACCGCCGCCTTGCGCCGGTGCCCCACGCTCTCCTCCTCGACGTAGCGCAGGTCCTGATCGAACACGATGCGGCTCTCGCCGGCGAGCGCGACGAAGCGCTTGCCGCGCGCGCGGCCGACGAGCGTGAGGTTGGCCTTGCGCGCGAGCTCGACGCCCCAGGCGGTGAAGCCGGAGCGCGAGACCAGGATCGGGATGCCCATGCGCACGGTCTTGATCACCATCTCGGAGGTGAGGCGGCCGGTGGTGTAGAAGATCTTGTCGTGCGCGGCCACGCGGTGCTTGAACATGTAGCCCGCGATCTTGTCGACGGCGTTGTGGCGCCCGACGTCCTCCATGTAGATGAGCGGCCTGTCCTCCTGCGCCAGCACGCAGCCGTGGATCGCGCCGGCCTCGAGATAGAGCGAAGGCGTGGTGTTGATCTTGTGCGTGAGCGCGTAGAGCCACGACGTGCGCAGCTCCGCCTCAGGCAGCGTGATGGTCTCCAGCGCCTCCATCAGGTCGCCGAACACCGTGCCCTGCGCGCAGCCCGAGGTCTGGACCTTCTTCTTCAGCTTCTTCTCGTAGTTCGTCCTGCGCTTGGTGCGCACCACGACCACCGCCAGCTCCTCGTCGTAGTCGACGCCGGTGACCACGTCGTCGGGCAGCAGCATGTGCTGGTTGATGAGGTAGCCGAGCGCGAGATATTCCGGATAGTCGTTGATCGTCATCGCAGTCACGATCTCCTGCGAATTGAGGAAGATCGTGAGCGCGCGTTCGACCGTCACGCGGGTCTCGATCGCCTGCCCGGTCTGGTCGACGCCGTTGACGCGCTCGGTCAGCCGCGGATCCAGCGGGTCGGGGCGGATGATGTAGTCGTCTTTCGGCGCGGTCATCTGATCTAATGTAGGGCAGTTGTGGAGGCGGGCAAAGGCGCGGGTCGAGGAATCTAGCTCGGCAGGAACGCGCTGGCGCCGGTGACCGTGTCGGTGAGCTGCTCCACCGGCGCGCGGTAGAGGTCCTCGAGCCGCTCGCGCGTGAGCACCGTGCCGACCGGGCCTTCGGCGATGCGCTCGCCCGCCCGCAGCAGATAGGCGCGGTCGGCGGCGCGCAGGGCGTGGTTGGGATCGTGGGTGGTGAAGAGGACGCCGTGGCCCGCTCCGGCGAGCGCGCGCATCTCGCGCATGACCTTGCCCTGGTTGCCGAAGTCGAGGCTCGCGGTCGGCTCGTCGAGCACGACGAATTGCGGTTCCTGTGCCAGCGCGCGTGCCAGCAGCACGAGCTGGCGCTCGCCGCCGGAGATCATGGTGTAGGGGCGCGGCGCGAGGTGCGCGATCCCGAATTGCGCGAGGGTCCGATCCGCCACCGTGCGGTCATGCGTCGACGGTCGGCTGAACAGCGAGCCGTGGGCGGTGCGGCCCATCAGTACCACGCTCTCGACGGTGAAGGCGAAGGTCGGCACGTGCACCTGCGGCACGTAAGCGATCAGCCGCGCGCGTTCGCGGATGGAAATGCGCGCGAGCGGGCGGCCGCCGATCGCCACGTCGCCGGCGCGCGGCCTGAGGATGCCGAGCAGCGTCTTGAGCAACGTGGTCTTGCCGCCGCCGTTGGGCCCGAGCAGCGCCAGCACCTCGCCCTGCGCCAGCGCCATGTCGAGCCCGCGCCCGACCACGCGGTCGCTGTAGCCGATGGTGAGGTCGCGGCCGGCCAGCGTCATCCGGAATCTCGCGCACATCTCTCTGTGTCATGCCCGCGAAGGCGGGCATCCAGTGTTCTCGGGCACCTGGACGGGGCATCGCCCTGCTTCAAACCGAACGTGGTGTCTACTGGATCGTCCGCCTTCCCTTTCGCGGACGATGACAACCGAGAGGTGCTCGCGGGAAGCGCAGTCATGACCAGGTCCGCTGCATGCCGGCGAGCAGCCAGATAAAGAACGGCGTGCCGATCACCGCGGTCAGGATGCCGAGCGGAATTTCGACCGGCGCGGCGGTGCGCGCGAGCGTGTCGATGAGGAGCAGGTAGCCGGCGCCGAGCAGCGCCGCGGTCGGCACGAGGCGCGGGAAATCGGGGCCGACCAGTGCGCGCGCGAGATGGGGCACCACCAGTCCGACCCAGCCGATGATGCCCGAGGTGGCGACGCTCGCCGAAGTCACCAGCGTCGCCGCCGCGACGATGGCGACACGCAGCGGACCGGTGGCGAGCCCGAGCGCCTCGTCCTCCGGCAGCGACATCACGTTCAATCGCCAGCGCAGGGCCACGAGCACGGCGGTGCCGAGCGCGACCGGCGCGGCGAGCGGGACGAGGTCGGCGGCGGTGGTGGCCGCGAGGCTGCCGAGCAGCCAGAAGGTCATGGCGGGCAGCTGGTTGTAGGGATCGGCGAGGTATTTCACCAGCCCGATTCCGGCGCCGAGCAGCGCGCCGATGACGACGCCGGTCAGCACCAGCACCAGGATCGGGTCGCGCGAGCGCAGCAGCGAGCCGATCAGGTAGACGGCGGCGACCGCGAGCAGTCCGCCGCCGAAGGCGAGGCCCTCGATGCCGACCACGCCGAGCGCGAAATAGATGCCGAGCACCGCGCCGAGCGCCGCGCCCGAGGAGGCGCCGAGAATGTCGGGCGACACCAGCGGATTGCGGAACAGGCCCTGGAACGCGGTGCCGGCCACGGCCAGCGCCCCGCCCACCATGACCGCGGCGATGACGCGCGGCCCGCGCACCAGCAGCACGACGTTCTCGACCGCTGCCGGCGCCGTGCTCGGCCGACCGGTGACGCGCGCGACGAGCACGTCGACGAGCTCGGCGAGCGAAATCGGATAGCGCCCGACGGTGAAGGCGACGACGAGCCCGAGCGCCAGCACGCCGAGCGCAATCGCGAGGCCGGGGAGGAAGGCGCGGGTCATGCGTGCCGGCCATCGAGCTTTCTGGCATCATTCGCTTCCGGGTCCGGCCTTTGGCCAGACCGAAAACATGATCCAGCGGGCTTGGTGTCATGCCCGCGAAGGCGGGCATCCAGTAAACACCGGCGTGTCATGATGGGCACCGAAAGATGCTATTGGGTTTACATTCTCGCCAGTGCGATAGGCGGTACACTCTACATCGGGGTGACCAACAACCTCGTGCGGCGAGTTTGCGAACATAAGATGGGTCTCGTGGATGGCTTCACCAAGAAATACCGGATCCATGGGCTGGTCTACTTCGAGCAATACAGCGATGTCGAGGCTGCAATTCTCCGGGAGAAACGCCTAAAGAGATGGAATCGGGAGTGGAAGATACGGCTCATTGAAGAGCTAATACCGTATCTCTGAAATCATGACTCTTTGGCGCTTCCCGAATTGAGGCGAGTCAGATTCAACATGGCGAACGTAAGGAGGTTCGTCATGTCGGGTCCAATTCCATTACGCCGTGATTTTGAAGCGTCGCAGCTGCGTGGTTTGGCAAGGGGGACGAAAGACGGCCCTCAGGCCCGCCGACTTCTGGCTCTTGCGGCGATCTATGACGGCGCGAGGCGGAGCGAGGCCGCGAAGATCGGCGGTGTCGGATTGCAGATCGTCCGTGACTGGGTGTTGCGCTTCAACGCGCGCGGCCCTGACGGTCTCCTGGATGGCAAGTCGCCGGGTCACCCACCCAAGCTCAATGCCGTGCAACGCCAAGCCATCGCCCGTATGATCGAGAGTGGCCCGATCCCGGCGGTGCACGGCGTGGTGCGCTGGCGGCTGATCGATCTGGTACAATGGATCTTCGAGGAATTCCGCATCACGGTCGCCAAACAGACGCTCAGCCGGGAGCTGCGCGCCATGGGCTACCGCAAACTCTCGGCCCGACCGCGCCACCATGCTCAAGCCGAGGGTGCGATCGAGGATTTTAAAAAAGCTTCCCGGCGCATTTGGAAGCCGTCGCCCGCCAGAAGGCACGTCCCTGCGACACGATAGAAATCTGGTTCGCCGACGAGGCCCGCATCGGCCAGAAGAACAAGATCACCCGCCGCTGGGCCAAGCGCGGCACCCGCCCCAGCGCGCCCCGCGACCAGCGTACTGCCTCCACCTACATCTTCGGTGCGGTCTGCCCGAAGGAGGGCAAGGGCGCAGCCCTGATCTTGCCTGCCTGCAACACCGAGGCGATGAACTTGCACCTGGCGGAAATCGCAGCGGCCGTTGCGCCCGCCGCCCACGCCATCCTCTTGGTCGACCAAGCTGGCTGGCATATGTCGACACGCCTCGTCGTCCCGGCCAACATCACCATCATTCTGCTGCCGCCAAAATGCCCCGAGCTTAACCCGGTCGAAAACGTCTGGCAGTTCATGCGGGAAAACTGGCTCTCAAACCGCGTGTTCAAATCATACGACGATCTCGTCGACCATTGCTGCGCGGCCTGGAACAGGCTCGTCGATCAGCCCTGGCGCATCATGTCCATAGGTTTGCGCCAATGGGCCCATGGGTTCTGATCAGTGGGACTTGGTATAAATCCGAATTGGGATGACCTTTATCCGCAAATCGCCCAACCGTAAGGTGCCCGGCATCTCGCGCCGTTCACAGATTGTCATGCCCGCGAAGGCGGGCATCCAGTACTCACTGAACCTTTGATCATGCGCTGCAGTGCATTTGCTTCAAAGCTCTATATGATTGTAACGGCCGTGTTTACTGGATGCCCGCCTTCGCGGGCATGACAGCAAGAGTGCGTGGACGCAGCAAGCCCGAGCTTGCGCATCGCTCAATCCCTTCCTGCCAGCACGCGGTCGAGCTGTGCCGCGTCGGGCGTCACGTGATAGAAGCGCGCGTAGAAATCGCGTGTCAGCGCCCGCAAATCCTCCGGAAACAGCTCCGGATAGAGGATCTTGCCGAGCCACCACAGCCCGATTAGGCGGTTCACGGTCGGAGGAAAATCGACCCAGCCGAACGGCAGCTTGGGGGAAAGGTGCACGCGGCGCGCGCGCACGGCGGCGACCGGCGCCCAGGCGGGGTCGTTCAGGACATTGGCCGCGAAGTCCTGATCGATGGTGACGATGACGTCGGGATTCCAAAGCAGCACCTGCTCGATCGAGACGGTGGCGAGGCCGCCGCGCGTGCCGCCGGCGACGTTGCGGGCGAGGAGCTCGATCGTCTCGACGTTGATCGAGCTGCCGAGGCCGGTCTCCAGCCCGCGCGGCCCGCGCGCGTAGTAGACGCGCGGCCGCCGCTCCGGCGGCACGATGCTCACGCGCTGCGTGATGGTCTTGATGGTCTCGTCGGCGCTGCGCGCAAAGACTTCGCCCTGCTCGCGCCGTCCGATCAAGGCGCCGAGCGTGCGGTAGCCGAGCGGAATGCCGTCGAAGCGGCCGTCGAGCAGCGCATAGGGAATGCCGGTCTGCTCCTGCACGCGGTCGGCGAGCGAAATATAGGTCGGGTTCACGCTGCCGACGTCGAGGATGAGGTCGGGCTTGAGGGCGAGCACGACCTCGAGATTGGCGGTGTTGCCGCGCCCGGTGAGGCGGCCGACTTCGGGCCGGCCGCCGATATCGGGCAGCAGGAATTCGCGCTCGGCCGGCCTGTTGGCGCGCGGCCAGCCGAGGAGGAACTCGGGCGCAAGCGTGTAGAGAAAGATCGCCGCCGGCGGTCCCGCCGGAAATACGCGCTCCACCCGCGCCGGCACCGGCACGGCGCGGCCGGCGCCATCGGCCACGGTGGCTGCGAAGGCGCGCCGGGGCGCGAGGACCGCAGCCGACGCTCCGGCGATCAAAGCGCGGCGGTCGATCCTTTTCATATCGCTAGCGCTTATCTCTGTCTGTCATTCCCGCGCAAGCGGGCATCCAGTAACCCGTGGGGCGGTATCGACGCCGAAGGGCTGCCTGTCGCCCCCTGCGACGATTACGGGATCATCCGCTTGCGCGGATCATGACAGGAGAGAAGGTTGGCGTCCCTCGTCGAGTCACACCCCCGGCGCGTTGGCGTTGGGGAAGAACAGCTGCTGCCCGTTGATCTTGTAATCCGCGATCGCCTTCTGGCCTTCCGGCGAGACGAGCCAGTCGATGAAGGCCTGGCCGAGCTCTTTCTTCACGTGCGGATGCTTTTCGGGATTCACCAGGATGACGCCGTATTGGTTGAACATGCGCTTGTCGCCGGCGACCAGGATGTCGAGATCGCCGCGGTTCTTGAACGAGAGCCACGTGCCTCGGTCGGCGAGCACGTAGGCGTTGGCGGCGGAGGAGGTATTGAGCGCCGCGCCCATGCCCTGGCCGATCTCCTTGTACCAGGGGCCCTTGTCCTTGCCGATGTCGACGCCTGCGGCCTTCCAGAGCGCGAGCTCGGCGATGTGGGTGCCCGAGCGGTCGCCGCGCGAGATGAAGGGCGCGCCCTTGGCCTTGATGGTCTTCAGCGCTTCGGCGACGTCGGCCATGCCTTTGATGCCGGCCGGGTCGCCCTTCGGCCCGATCAGCACGAAATCGTTGTACATCACGGGGTAG
This sequence comes from uncultured Alphaproteobacteria bacterium, assembly GCA_963758945.1. GTDB lineage: Bacteria > Pseudomonadota > Alphaproteobacteria > Rhizobiales > Xanthobacteraceae > VAZQ01. The sequence goes on from CAVWXY010000016.1 coordinate 366,693, forward strand.
CGCTTCACGCCCGCTCCCTCGGCGACGAATTTCTCCTCCGGCGCCTTGGCGTGGACGAAGACGACGTCGGCATCGCCGCGGCGGCCGGTGTCGAGCGCCTGGCCGGTGCCCTGCGCCACCACCTTCACGTCGATGCCGGTTTTCGCCTTGAACAGCGGCAGGATGTGGCCGAACAGGCCGGAATCCTGCGTCGACGTGGTCGAGGCCACCACGATGGACTTGTCCTGCGCATGCGCGGGCGCGGCGGCGAAAAGGGCGATGGTCGCGGCTAGAAGCAGCAGGCTGCGGCGGGTGGGCATGACGTTGTTCTCCTCGTGTCTCGAATTTGCGGGATCGATGGCGGTCAAACCAGCAGCTCGCCGGCAGTGAAGCGGCGTGCCTCCGCGGTCTTGGGCGCGGAAAAGAATGCTTCGGCCGGACCGCTCTCGATCACGCGGCCGCGATGTACGAGCACGATCTCGCCCGCGAGCCGGCGCGCCTCGCCGAGATCGTGCGTCGACATCACCACCTTGATGCCGCGCGCGGCGACGGCGCGGATGACGTCCTCGACAGCCTTGGTGGCGGCGGGATCGAGGCTCGCGGTCGGCTCGTCGAGCAGAAGAAGTTGCGGCTCCTTGGCGAGCGCGCGTGCGAGCGCGAGCCGCTGCTGCTCGCCGCCGGAGAGCTTGCGCGCCGGCCGGCGGCCGAGCCCGACAAGGCCGACGAGCGTGCAGAGCTCGCCGGCGCGTGCCGCGCGCTCGGCCCGGGGCACGCCGGCGGCCGCAAGCGCATAGCGGATGTTGCCGCCGGCGCTGCGGCGGAGCATCGCCGGACGCTGGAACACCATGGCGCGATGCGCGGACGACACGTCGTCGCGGCCGCCCCAGGTCAGGCGCCCGCGCGTGGGCGCGATCAGGCCCATGATCAGGCGAAGGAGGGTGCTCTTGCCGGCGCCGTTCGGCCCCACCAGCACCGTGGGCGCCCCGGCCGCGAGCGCGAGCGAGACCCGGTCGAGGATCATCACGCTGCCGGCGATGAAGCTCACCTCTTCGAGCACGATCGGGAGGTCGGTTGCGGGCGCGCGCATGCTCACCCCGCAAATCGCTCGCCGGCGCGCCGCAAGCCCCAGGCGGCGGCATTGACCGCGACGACGATGGCGATCAGCACCAGGCCGAGGCCGATGGCGAGCGGCAGGTTTCCCTTCGACGTCTCCAGCGCGATCGCCGTCGTCATGACCCGGGTGAAGCCGTCGATATTGCCGCCGACGATGAGAACGGCGCCGACCTCGGCCGCCGCGCGGCCGAACCCGGCGAGCAACGCGGTGACCAGGCTGAAGCGGCCGTCCCAGATCAGGGTCGCAATGCGCCGGAACGGGCTGACGTCCATCGCTGCCAGTTCGTCGCGGTACTCGCTCCACAAGTCTTCGACAGTTTGCCGTGTCAGCGCGGCGATGATGGGCGCGATCAGCACGGCCTGCGCGATGATCATGGCCTGCGGCGTGAACAGCAGGCCCCATGATCCGAGCGGTCCCGAGCGCGACAGCAGCAGATAGATCACGAGCCCGACCACGACCGGCGGCAGTCCCATCAGTGCATTGAGGACGACGATCACGACCTCGCGGCCGGGAAAGCGCGTGAGCGCGACGCCGGCCCCGAACGGCACACCGACGAAGGCGCCGAACAGGACGGCCGACAGGCTGACCACGAGCGAGAGCCGCACGATCGCCAGCAGCTCCGGGTCAGCCGTGAGCACCAGTTGAAGCGCGGAAACATCGTCCGGCACGACCCGCATCTCCTCTGGATGCGGGATGTTGCATTTCATCTCGATCTGGTCAATTTTGGTAGCCAATTCATATTGGTTCATAGTTGTTCATATGCTGGACCTGCTCACCACCGAGGAAGCCGCCGTCTATCTTCGTCTGTCGGAGCGCAAGCTCTACGAGCTGGTGGCCAACGGCGCCGTGCCTTGCACCAAGGTGACCGGCAAATGGCTGTTTCCGAAATCCGCGCTCGATCGCTGGCTGGCCGCCGGCCTGGTGATGCCGGCGCTCGCGCACGCCCCGGCGCCGCCGATCGTCGGCGGCAGCCACGATCCGCTCCTGGAATGGGCGTTGCGCGAGAGCGGCTCGCAGCTTGCCAGCCTGCCGGAGGGAAGCGAGGCCGGGTTGCAGCGGCTCGCGCGCGGCGAGGTCGCCGGCGCCGCGCTCCATCTGCATCGGCTCGACGGCGACGACGAGGACGCCAATCTCGACGGCGTCGCCGCCGCGCCCGGCCTGCACGACGCCGTGGTGATCGCCTTTGCGCGCCGCGAGCAGGGGCTCGTCGTGGCGGCCGGCAATCCGCTGCAGCTGCGCGACGTCGCCGGCATCGCAGCCAAGCGCGCGCGGCTTGCGCTGCGTCCGCAGGGCGCCGGCGCGCAGCTGCTGCTGCTCGCGCTCGTCGCCCGCGCCGGCCTGACGCTCGATCGTCTGGCCACGGTCAAGCTGCCGTGCCCGACCGGCGCCGACATCGCGCAGGCCGTGCGCGCCGGCCGCGCCGATTGCGGCGTCGCCACGCGCGCGGTGGCGCTCGCGTCGGGGCTCGATTTCGTGCCGCTCACCTGGGAGCGCTTCGACCTCGCGTTGCGCCAGCGCGACTATTTCCGCCCTGGCCCGCAGGCGCTGTTCAAGTTCGTCCGCGCGGCGGCTTTCCGCGAGCGCGCCGCCGAGCTCACCGGCTACGACGTGAGCGCGGCCGGCGAGGTGCGCGGGGTCAATTGAGCCTTCGCCGGCGCCGAGACGTCCCGTCGGAGCGGAAACCGCCTCGCCTGGGAAAAGACGTCAAACGCAGCGGCTCCAGCGGGCGAGCGATCCGTCGGCCTGCGCGGGTTGTCACTCGACGGCGCGCCGCTATATTGCCGGCGCCGCGCCGTACCCGGAGGGATGGCCGAGTGGCTTAAGGCGCACGCTTGGAAAGCGTGTATACGGGAAACCGTATCGTGGGTTCGAATCCCACTCCCTCCGCCAGTCCGTCCGCGTCCAATATTCTCTGCCACCTCACCAGTCGCGCAAAAATCTCCAATAACCACGGGCCTTCGTGGGAAAAGCTCCGCACTGCGTGACACCGGCTGAGGCCCGAAATTCTCTCTCTCGGCCCGTTTGTCTCCAAGCCTCCGGACTTCGCGGATTTAGTACGGTTCTCGTAAGCAACTGATTCTGAATCGCTTTTTGTGACGCCAACCTCCGCACTTTGTAGAAATATCGCGGGGCAGCGGGAGCTACCGGAATCCAACGCGGGCGTTGATTACACAGCAGTTTTCGATTCGCTCAGTGCGGAGCTGCAAGAGTTTTTCGCTTTGAAATTTCTGCACTTATCCAAAATGCGGTGGGGGCATCGCATTGATTGGGCCGATGACCCTGCGCTACCAATGTTGGCGCTTGTGCAATATCCACACAATTCGCTGGGAACCGCCGGCATGAAGGCGACAAAGACAGAGCTCATCCGGCTGGCACGGTTAGTTCAGAAGGATATCGCAAGCGGCCGCGTATCCAAGAACACGCAGCGGTCTCTTGAGGTGCTTGCAGCCTATCAGAACTCTGCGATCGAGCTTCTTGAACTTGCGTTGGAGGAAGCCGCGAAGGAGCAACCCGACAAGCCCCTCGTTGATTCCCTAGGTTTTCTGTTCAGCCGCGCCTTGGAGACCCTGCGCTTTGATATTGAGTCCGGCTACAAGACTGCGTCGGACCTCGCAGAAAGCGTTCGCAAGCGGTTATTGACCGCAAGCAAAACTGGGGCATCTGATCCTTCCACGCTCCTATTTCTTGTTCAGTGTTTTGGTACTGCCAAACTCGATCTTGGCGAAGAGTTGCGTGGTGTTGTCGAGCATCTGCTCGAAGCGGTTGGCGAAACACACGCTGGTGATTTCAATGCCACTGACACCGCCGATCTTTTTGGCTTCGTCGCCGACCTAGTGAAGCAAGCAGATGGCGACCCGTTCGCGCTCCATGCTGTCCTAGCGGAAAGTTCAGAAGGGGTATCGGACGAGCACCGCGCCGTGATGGCCGCGGCACTTCTGTTTTCCGGAGAAGCAGCCGCTGTCGAGGTTTCTATTGGTTGGCTGTTGGACCCGGCAACGTCTGTTCGGCGATCCACAGCGAACGCCCTTGAAGACGCTGCGCGCAAGGGCAAGGTCACGCCGATCATGCTGCGGCGGATGATCACGATGCGGAACTGGCTTCCGGAGGATAGCCGCGCCGCTCTTGACGCCGCCATTGCCACCGCACGCAGGAAGGGTGTGTCGCCTGCGCAGTGGGATGATATCGAGGTCCGCGAACTTGTGACCACTGGCGTTGATGGCTCCGGTGCGTTTGGAGTGCTCGCGCATTGCCGTAACAAGCGCAAGAATACCCTCGGCAGCCTTGTGCTCAAGCTCGGCTTTGGTGTCCGCGATGCCTGGGCGCAGGATGGAGTGAAGCAAAAGGATATTGACAGCGCGTTTGCCGAAGTGAGCCTACTGGATCAGTTTGCGATCTCTGCGGACTTTATCCAGCGAGCCGTGGGCCATTTTCTGGCTCTCGGACATCAGGCTGGCTTGTTGCCACCCTTCGGGCTGGTTCGGTTCCTCGAAGCCGTCGGCGTTTCATCTGTTCAGCCTCAATTGCTAAGCGCATCCTCGCTACTCGATACGATCCAGGACGGTCGTGCGATTAGCGCCAACGCATTCGAAGACTTGTTGGCTGAGGGCTCCGACCTCGCGAATGATTACTCGTTCTTAGATAGCTGGTGATGTCCTCGGTCACCTCTTCCAATAGCTTCATGCGGCCTCCCCCGTCGTCATCTCTCGAGTTCTCTGCATCAGATTCCGTCCGTCGACTGGCGTTTGCCGGGCTTGCCCAAGCCCCGTTTGCTGATTCGCATGCGAGTGATGCAACCCCCGTCAATCTCCCAGCAAACTTAGAACTTTACCGGCCGCCGAAGTCCCGTCCCTGGTTGCAGTCTGTGGCCACGCGTCCCGCCGTTATCTCTGGGGCCGCTCAATGCCCAGAAGTTTTCTGAGCGGCTGATGATCATTGAGCCGAAAATCAGCCTTTGAAGGCGTGAAGCGGTTGGTCGCGCGCATTGAGGATAACGGCGGGGAATTCGATCCGGCCCAATTCCCGCCCCCACTGCTGGCAAGGTCGCTCGAGGAGGCTAAAGTCGGCGGTCTCGGCATCCACCTGATGCGCAGTTTTGCGAATGGCATGCATTACGAGCGGCGAGAGGGCCGCAATCGGCTGATACTGCGGTTCGTGGAAGCGCATTGAACCCAGGCTCCGCTTCGGGCGGGGCTATTTGGTGCGCCGCCGGTTCTCAGCTGGTGGGTATCTTGCCTCGATTCAGAACATTTCAGGCTTGCCCCAAGGACGTGGGCGCCTCTTTGCGGGCACACTCAGTTTCACCAAGCGGCAATCCTCTCGCCGCGGTAAGGCCGAACGGAGAGAGATCATGATGCACCCTCACTTGCCAGGTCCCCTCCCGGTGGCAGTGCCGGACATCGGTTTCGCTCAAAACATTTCTATTGGCCCGAAAGCCCTTAATTCATCGGCGTTTGCGGATTTGTCCGGCGATCACTGTAGCGTCGCAACGTGGCCGCTCGACCGGATCGTTTGGCTGCCATCGCCACGACCATGGTTCGCACTTTCACTCGTGACGCATATGGCTCCCGACGTGAGAGTGCGACTCGCAACATCCTTACTGTGCTGTTGATGACGGTCCGGTTCGCAGTCGCCCGCATCCGACTTAGAACATTTCAGGTTTTGCCCCATGGACGTACCGGCGCGCCCGGTGGCAGGCTGACGATGCCATAATCCCGGAGGGGAGGGAGCCCCCATGTCCGGCATGGGACGGCGCGATTTCATCACGCTGCTCGGCGGCGCTGCGGCGGCGTGGCCCATGGCGGCGCGCGCGCAGCAGCCGGCGATGCCGGTGATCGGTTTCCTCAGCAGTCTGACACCAAGCGATGGTCCGCACATCCTGGCCGCGTTTCACCGTGGCCTCGACGAGGTGGGTTATGTCGAGGGCCGTAACGTCACGATCGAATACCGCTGGGCGGAGGGGCAATACGACCGACTGCCAGCGATGGCGGCCGATCTGGTTAGCCGCCGCGTAGTCCTGATCGCCGCGATAAGTGGCACCCCTGCGGCGCTGGCGGCCAAAGCGGCGAGTGCGAACATCCCCGTCGTGTTCGCCATTGGCGGAGACCCCGTCACGCCCGGGCTGGTCACGAGCCTCAACCGGCCGGGCGCCAACGTCACGGGCGTGACGTTCTTCACCGCCCCGCTTGCGACGAAGCGTCTGGAGATGGTGCGCGAGCTGGCGCCCAAAGCGGCGACAGTTGGCGTGCTCGTCGTGAACCCCGACAATCCGCCGAGCGCATTGGAGGGGAAGGACGTGCCTGCCGCGGCGCACGCGATGGGGCTGCAGACCAGCATCCTCAACGCAAGCACTGCGGGGCAAATCGACGATGCCTTCGCTGCCATCGGGAGACAACAAATCGGCGGGTTGTACGTTAGCGCGGACCCTCTCTTCTTCAACCAACGCGGCAAGCTCGCCGCGCTGGCAGCACGCCATGCCGTGCCGGCGATCTACGCGGATCGCGAGATTGCCGAAGCTGGTGGCCTTATCAGTTACGGAGCGAGCCGGTCAGACGCGTATCGCCAGGCCGGCCTCTATACCGGCAGGATTCTCAAGGGCGAGAAGCCCGGCGACTTGCCTGTCGTGCTGCCCACCAAGTTCGAACTCGTGATCAACCTCAAGACTGCGAAGGCGCTCGGCCTCGATGTGCCGGCAAAGCTGCTCGCGCTTGCCGACGAGGTGATCGAATAATGAAGCGCCGCGAGTTCATCACGCTCATTGGCGGCGCGGCGGCCGCGTGGCCGCTCGCGGCGCGGGCGCAGCAGACCGAGCGGGTGCGGCGGATCGGGGTGCTCATGAGCTTTGTCGTCAGCGATCCGGAAGCGCAACCGCGCATTGCCGCGTTTGAAAAAGGAATGCGGGATCTTGGATGGGTGGAGGGACGCAACCTGCGGACTGAGTACCGTTGGGCCCCCGGCGAGGACGCCAATTTGCTGCGAAGCGGCGCGAGGGAGCTCCTTGACACGGCGCCTGACCTGATCCTAGCGAACAGCACGCCGGTGATCGCCGCTCTCCGGGAGCAGAGCCGCGCGGTGCCAGTCGTGTTCGTACAGGTGACCGATCCGGTCGGCCAAGGCTTGGTGGCGAGCCTGGCGCGTCCCGGCGGCAATCTCACCGGGTTCACTAGTTTCGAGTTCTCGATCGGAAGCAAATGGTTGGAGATGCTCAAGGTGGTCGCGCCGCACGTCACGCGGGTCGCGCTGGTCTTCAACCCGAGGACGGCACCGTACGCCGACTTGTTCTGGGGGCCGATCGAAGCCGCTGCGCCGACGTTCGACGTGACGCCGATCGCGGCCCCCGTGCACGACGCCGCCGAGATCGAGCGTGCGCTAGATGCGTTCGCGCGCGAGCCGAATGGCGGCCTGATGGTGCTGCCTGACGTCAGCACTATGAACCATCGCGACCTGATCATCGCACTGGCAGCACGCCACCGTTTGCCGGCAATCTACCCGTTTCGGTACTTTGCCGCGAGCGGCGGTCTGCTGTCGTACGGCACCGACGTGACCGACGTTCTTCGGCGTGCGGCCTCCTACGCCGACCGCATCCTCAAGGGCGCTCGTCCGGGGGAGCTTCCGGTGCAGGGGCCGACCAAATTTGAACTGGTGATGAACCTGAGAGCAGCGAAGATGCTCGGCATCGCTATGCCTCCCTTGCTGCTCGCCCGCGCCGACGAGGTGATTGAATGAGGAGGCGGCAGTTCATATCGCTCCTTGGCGGGGCGGCGGTTGCTTGGCCGCTCGCGGCGCGGGCGCAGCAGCCGGCGCAGATTCCACAGGTGGGCTGGATATGGCCCGGTGCTGCGGCCGGCGATCCGACCGAGTTAGTAGGCTTCAAGCACGGTCTGCGCGAGCTTGGCTATGTCGAGGGGAGAAACATCGTCGTCGAATATCGCTTCGGCGAGAACCGCGCGGACCGACTGCCGGAACTCGCGGCCGACCTCGTGCGCCTCAACGTCAACGTCATTGCTGCCATCGGCACCGTTACCATTCGCGCTGTGCAGCGCGCGGCGCCGGACACCCCCATCGTGTTCCTCAGCGCAGACCCGATCGGCTCCGCGCTCGTGACCAACCTGAGCCGGCCGGGCGGCAATGTCACAGGCGTGTCGGTGATGCGCCTGGGCGGGAAGTGGCCGGAGCTTGCCAAGGAGGCGCTGCCGGCGCTCGCACGCATCGGTTATCTCGTTAATCCGACCATTGCGACGAGCGTCACCAACTTAAGCGAAGCACGACGCTCGGCCGAGGCGCTCGGGATGGACTTCCGGTCATACTCGATTGAGCGCGCCGAGGACCTGCAACGAGCATTCGCTGCGATGACGCGGGACGGCATCGGCTTCCTTCTGCTCGATGCGACCCATCCTACCCCCAACTGGCCCCGAGTCGCGGAGCTGTCGCTTAGACATAAGCTGCCGGCGATCTCTGAGGCACGCGAATTTGTGGCCGCAGGCGGCCTAATGTCCTACGGGTCGAGCCTCTTCGACATGACCCGGCGCATGGCCCACTACGTCGACAAGATTCTCAAAGGCGCCAGGGCTGGCGACATTCCGGTCGAACAGCCGGTGAAGTTCGAGCTGGTCATCAACCTCATAGCGTAATCTGAGATAACGGTGATAAATCAATATGTTATTCCAAGATCGGCGTTGGCGTAGGTACGCCATAGGTTCAGGGAACGTAGCCCGGTAGGGTGGAACTATTTCTGCCCTTGATGTGATAAGCTCAGGCTCTATCCATGGCTGGATGAGTGCTTGGAGGAGGAAAACAATCATGCAGGATGATCCGCAGGTTATCAAAACGGACAAAGACCTCGGCATTACCGTAAAAGACGGCAGCGCCTATTTCAGCCTCAGCCCAGCGTTCTGGGACCAGCTCAATACCGTGCAATATAGTTCGGACTTATATCCTAGCCTAGGTCCTAACGATCGGACCCCAGCTACGTATGCCTATTCACCTCCCAACGAACTCGAACAAATTCGAGTTTGCAACCATGAACTTTGTTGACTGGAACCAAGACGGGAATTGGTCTTCGGCGAAGATGCGGCTCAAGAAGGCGCTCGGCTACGGCGACTACGAGCTGTCGATCAAGGTCGGCAAAGGTAGCGGCGTGACCACCACGTTCTATCTCAGTGAACGTGATCGGGACCAATATCACGAGATTGATCTTGAGTTTTCCGGTCACTGCACTCTGCCCAACACGCCCGAAAACCCCTGCGGCACCGCATGCGTTCAGACCAACGTATGGCAGGACACGAAGCAGTTTCCGGTATATCCCACTAAACTCTGGTCAGGCGGCTTTCCCCCGCCGGTCCCGCTGCCGGACAATACCCAGGGCTGGGGATTTACCGTGTACCGCTATAAGATCACTTGGGATCAAGAACAGGTGTCGTGGTGGGTCGATTGCTTCACTGGCAACGGGTATATCTTACTGCGCTCGCACGACATAAGTAAATTTGGCTACCCAACGCTACTTTACCCTTTTATCAGCTTCTGGACGGGATGGACGCCCGATGGCTCCCCGTTCCTAAACGGGCAGGATGCAACTGCCAAGTTCAAGTTACCTGTCAACAAATATGGCAACGCTGTAGATGCTCCATGCTATCAGGCGTTTTATTTCCAATCCTTGAAGTTTACGCCGTCAAAGGCCAACAAAATCACGAAACTCGTCGAGTGATCTCACTGAGTGGTCTGCTAGCTGAAAATACGCTCCAATAGAGAAGCCCCCGGCTGGGGCTTGCATTGAAGCCAGGGGCTCCCGAGGCCAGCCTGTCCCAATGCTGACTGACCTCCAGGTGTGGAGCATAGCACGCTCCGCCTGTTTGGCTCCCTTGAACAGATCTTTGGCGCAAACGAACAAGTCCTGGGACGGCGTCTGAGCGACTAAACGGTATCGGCCCTGGGAGAAGACAACGCCTCCAGCCACTTCTCTCATTCGGACCTGCCAAATGGAGGCCCTAGCCACGAGTTCTGGTTGGGGCCTCTTCATCCATTTGAGTGTCATGTGACCTCCGCTGACAGCATCTCCCTGATCCTGCACCGCCTGGACGAGATCGAGCGCAAGCTTGACCGCATAATGGAAGAGCTACGGGCTCCTACTGCCATCGGCTATTCAGCAGGCAGGGGCAATCGTCCAGAGAAGGACTGAAGCCGGTCTTGCCCACTAATCGGTTGAACGTTCGGGGTCTCGTGCGAGGGATTTTCCTTTTTCGCTCAGTTCCCACACGCCACGTTCCGAATGATCGAGAAACAATCCTTCTCGTACAAGGTCGGCACGTTCCCAGCAAATTGCGTTCCACCAACGCTCCTCACCTGACGAGACAGACTTGTAATCTGCGTCACCCAGCAGAGGAGCCATCTTCCGCTTCATTATTTGGCGGATTTCAGACACCTCAGCTGATCTGTAAGCGCCGGAGCAATAATCCCTCATTGAAGCGGCCGGATCTTCCGGTAGCGCCGGAGTAAAACTCCGGCAGCAGATAGCCTTTTGCCTTGAGTCGGCAGGGGGCGGGGGATGAAGGGCGTGGATCTCTATTTGAAGGTGCGGCATGCGGTTCGCATTGAGGGCCTGAGCGAGCGTGCGGCGGCCCGCCGGTTCGGGATCGATCCACGGACCGTGAACAAGATGATGAAGTTCTCGGTGCCACCGGGTTATGTGCGCAAGAAGCCGCCGGCGAAGCCGAAGCTTGATCCATTTATTGTGGTGATCGACGGCATTCTCGGGGACGACAAGTTACGACCGAAGAAGCAGCAGCATACGGCCAAGCGGCTGTTCGAACGGCTTCGGGACGAACACGGCTTTACGGGTGGCATCACAATTGTGAAGGATTATGTGGCCGGCTGGCGTCAGCGGGCTCAGGAGATGTTCGTTCCTCTGGTGCATCCGCCGGGACATGCGCAGGCCGACTTCGGCGAAGCGATCGGCGTCATCGGTGGCGTCGAGCGCAAGATCCACTTCTTTGCGATGGACTTGCCGCACAGCGACGCCTGCTTCGTGGTGGCCTATCCGGCGGAGACGACGGAAGCCTTCTGCGACGGCCACGTTCGGGCGTTCGCGTTCTTCGGGGGTGTGCCGCAGTCGATTCTGTACGACAACACCAAGATCGCGGTTGCGCGCATCCTCGGTGACGGCAAGCGGCAGCGCACGCGGGTGTTCACCGAGCTGCAATCGCACTACCTGTTCGAGGACCGGTTTGGCCGGCCTGGCAAGGGCAACGACAAGGGCAAAGTCGAAGGGCTCGTCGGTTATGCGCGACGGAACTTCCTCGTACCGATCCCGGTGTTCGAGAGCTTTGAGGCGTTGAACGCCCATCTGCTGGAATGCTGCCGCCGTCGAATGGCTGACTGTTTGCGCGGCCATGAAGGAACGATCGGCGAACGGCTGGAGCGCGATCTTGCCGCCTTCCAAACACCGCTGCCTGCGCCTTACGACGCCTGTGAGAAGGTTCCCACGAGCGTCTCCTCGCTGTCGCTGGTGCGCTACCGGCTCAACGACTACTCGGTGCCAACGACCTACGGTCACCGCGATGTGCTTGTGCGCGGTTACGTCCATGACGTGGTGATCTCATGCGGCGCGGAGGTGATCGCGCGTCATCCACGCTCCTACGAGCGCGAGGACTTCGTATTCGAGCCGCTGCACTACCTGGCGCTGATCGAGCAGAAGATCAACGCGCTAGACCAGGCTGCGCCGCTGGCCGGCTGGCAGTTGCCGGAGCAGTTCATGACGCTACGGCGTCTTCTGGAAGCGCGGATGGGTGTAAATCGGCGTCCAACTTGGACCCCACTGCAATTGACCACTAAACCATTGAAGCAGAAGATGAATTGTGTATTTCGGGAATGTTCGATCGGCGTCCAACCGTGACCCCGGCTTTGCTCTTGAAAAATCTTTTTACTCAACGGGTTACAGCGATTTCGCGTAAGAGGGGCAAAACCGGTGGCGGTATGATTTTCCAATTCTCAGGACGGCACGAGTCAAATTCATTCTGGGAATGTTGCCGCCTACCGACCTCGATGGCCTATCGCACGCCGATCTGAAAAGCTTGGTGCTGAAGCTGTTGGAAGAGGTGGCCGAGTTGCGGCGGACGGTTGCGGCGCAACGCGATGAGATTGCCCGGCTCAAAGGTGGCTCTGGCCGGCCGAACATCAAACCCAGTGGCATGGACAAGGCGACCGAGCCGAAGCCGCCCCCGACGGCTGCGGGCGAGCCGCGCGCGACGGGCAGCAAGACCTCGAGGCTTTCGATCCACGAGGAGCGGACCGTCAAACTCGCAGCCCCGCCGCGCGGCTCTCGCTTCAAAGGTTACACGAGTTTTGTGGTGCAGGATCTGGTGATCCGTCCGCACGTCGTGAATTTCCGTTGCGAGCGCTGGCAAACGCCGGACGGCGACACGATGACAGCGCCGCTGCCGGCCGGCATCAGCGGGCATTTCGGGCCGGACCTACGCCGCTTCGTGCTCGCTCAATACCATCAGGGGCAAGTCACGGTGGCGCGGCTGCTCGCGCTGGTGCGGGCCTTCGGCATCATCATCTCCAAGCGGCAGCTCGTGCGTCTGCTGATTGCCGGCCAGGACGGTTTCCTTGACGAGGCCCGCGACGTGCTGCGCGCCGGGCTTTCCAGCGCCTCCTGGATCACGGTGGACGACACCGGCGCTCGCCACAAGGCCGCGAATGGCTTCTGCACGCAGATCGGCAATGAACACTTCGCTTGGTTCGGCACCACGGATTCGAAGAACCGCCACAACTTTCTCCAACTGTTGCGCGCCGGCCACAGCGATTATGTCGTCAATGCCGAGGCGCTGGCCTACATGCGACAACGCGCCCTGTCCGGGCCGGTGATCGCCCGCCTGGCCGAACATCGCGAGCGGGTCTTCACCACCCAGGTCGCCTGGACCGCGCATCTCGACCAACTCGGCATCTCGGCTCTCGAGGTCAACCCCGATCCGGTCATGGTCGCCACCGAGGGCGCCTTGTGGGGCAGCGTCAAGGCGCATGGCTTCCTGCCCGACACCGTCATCGTCAGTGACGACGCCGGGCAGTTCAACGTCGGCCCGCACGGCCTGTGCTGGGTCCATGCCGAGCGCCTCGTTCACAAGCTCGATACCTTCACCGATGCGCAGCGTGCGGCCCAGCGCCGAACGCGCGCGTTGATCTGGCGGTTCTATCGCGACCTCAAAACCTATCGTCAGCATCCGATCCGGCAGCGCAAGGCCGCCCTACGGGCACGGTTCGACCGCATCTTCACGCGCAAGACCGGCTTCGTCACCCTCGACCGTCTGCTCGCACGGCTCCATGCCAACAAGCACGAATTGCTGATCGTCCTCGATCGACCCGAAATCCCATTGCACACCAACGGTTCGGAGAACGACGTCCGCTGCCAGGTCACCAAGCGAAAGATCAGCGGCGGTACAAGAAGCGACACCGGACGCGACTGCCGCGACGCTTTCCTCGGCCTCAGCAAGACCTGCGCAAAACTCGGCATCACCTTCTGGGAATATCTCGGCTCACGGCTGGCAGTGCCCAATCACACCGAAATCCCGTACTTGCCGACAATTGTCAGGCATCGCTGCGCCACCGCCTGACTGCCCCGAGTTTTGCCCCTCTTACGATTTCGCCAGGGGTCCAAGTTGGACGCCGATTTACACGTAGGATGGCAATCCTGGGATTGAGAAGTGATGTCGCACCAGTGAACCCGAACACCGGCCCAAACGACCACTGGTGGGCGACTACCAACAGCGGTGCAGCCATGACGCTGACGAATGCCAGCCCTCCCTCCAAGGGGAGACCCGCGAGGAAATTTACGCCCGAAGCTGTTGAGAAGATTAAAGAGTTAGTGGCTCAGGGCGTCAGTCGGGACGAGATTGCCAATCTACTTGACGTGACTGTAGGCTCGCTTCAGGTCACGTGCTCAAGATTGGGCATCAGCTTGCGACGATGCGGCTCACACGGAAATACGGGACACCGTACGCTCGGCAAGAGCAGACGGACAGTTCTTCCTTTTCGTTTACTGGGGCAGACAGCAGCGCCGCCGACCGAGGCCAAGTTTAAGGTAACCCTCCAATTCGAAGGCGCGGAGCAGACAACTGATCTGCCACTCTCTCCAGAGGCAATCGGGCAGTTGGGACTTGCAGCAGTCATTCAAGATGCGGGGATCCTCGAACTGATCTCGCAGGCCGTGGTCGATGCGATAAAGAAAGACCTGATCGAGCAAATACTGCGCGACGACAGTTCGCCTTCCAAAACCTAACGCGAGCGGTTTCTACTTCCGCTGCAATCAGGCTAGCCCAACGTTTTGAACCCAGGCGGGGCGTCGGGTAGCCCCCACCCGGATCGTTCAGCGCGACCGTAAGAGGGGCCCGTCCGGCAACCGGGCGGCCTCTCCATTTGGAAGCGCGCGGCCCGAATGCGCCAGTAGCCAACCTCCCGAGCCGAGCCGGGGGGATTGTCTCACCGCGAGTGCATAGTGGCAACTCGTTCTCGCTCTTCAACAGAACGTTAAGAGTGAACGCGCCGGCTGCGTGTTGGAGGTAGAAACAGCGATCCATGCCGTTAACAGCAACAGCCGACCCTGGACACCACCATTTCGAGGCTGACAATATCTATTTTTACATGGACAACGGGGACCAGCGTGTTCGTTGCGGAGTCAGCAGATTAGCGCTCGAACTACTCGAACCCGAGCTTCCGCCGCCTCCAGGCGTTCAAACAGCGTCGATCCCGCATCGAGCGTGCCGCCAGTGCCAAATTCGATCGCGGAGAAATAGAGCCGGATGGCCATACCGTGCTTGTGAGGGTGGCCGATCTACTCTAAGGGCACCACCACCACCACCGCCGCCGCACCGAGCCGCAGCAGCGGTGCTAAGGGCCGGCTCTGAAGCGCGTCGATGACCGACCTCGAAGGGAGGAGCGAAATGAGCAACGCCCAGTGGTTCATCAGCTACAAGCAGGGAAAAAGGTAGAAAAGTCGAGCGGATACACGAGCGAGAAAAAAGCAATTGAGGAGGCCCACAAGTTTGAGCGCGAGTATCGCCTCATCGTCATCTCCATAGAATGCGAGAACAGAGTGATACCATGGGGGAGACTCAAGCAAGCAGGCTAAGACGGAGTCAGGCAGATGGTCCGCGGCCGGCACAGAAGCGCGTAAGAAGTAACATGAGCGCACAATACCTCTACCCTTGGCCTTCTTCGGGCACGCCAAAATACTACGTCGACAACAATTGGATTTACGAAATGACCGGCAGGCCGGCGTTTTTTATACAGAGGGGCTGAGTGTACACCGTGTCAGGCCAGCCGGTGTTTTGGATTGACGACAGACAAATGTACCCACACGGCAAGGCGGGACGGCCAGCATTTTACTTCGGCTAAGGCAGGCGGCCCCCACCCCCGCACCGAGCCCGCACGCGGGTCACGGAGACCTAACGGATTAGTGAGTTGTAGTTGTTCAGGACGCCTGCCAATTCATCTGCGACGGCGTACCCATCCCCCCCGGTTCGCCGGCTACGCCCCGACCCAGGCAATCCTCCTAGTTACGTTTGCGCCTGGGCGGGGCGTTCTATTCGACGCCCGTCACGAGCCACCTGTCGCGGGTCGTTAGCCCTCGGCGGTGAAGCGCGAGGCGGAAGAGGATTGGGGTCGATACGCTCGCCGAGCTATTGGCCCAAAAAGATTCTTCGGAGCTGCTGCTGATCACTGAGCCGGAACTCGGCCTTCGGGATCGGAGGTCGGAACGGCTTTTTGGCGGTTTCCTGTGCGATCATCCAGGCTCGCTCGACGGCCGAATACGCAATGACGCTGCCGATTGCGCTGATGCCGCCGAGTGCGACGCCGATTGCAACAACCAGTCTAATGGTGAATTGCTTGCGGCTGCGCTTGCTCATGGTGAGCGTCTCCATCAAGCCAGCGAACGGACCCTCCAATCGCCGGCGCGGGCACACTGTGGCTCACCGCCCTTGGCGCAGCTGTGAACCGGCACACACAGGCGCACTCAAATCGGACTTTTTGTGATGGCCGTCACACAGCGTCGCCATTCGCTCCCTTCGGCGCGCGCGACTGGCTCAAGTTCAAGAATCCGGCGGCGCCGGCGGTGAAACGCGAGGCGGAGGAGGACTGGGGAAAGGGGAGGCGTACATGAAGAAAGGCCTCGCCGCCGTTCTTGTTGCGGCGATAATGGCCGCGATGTTCGTACTGCCGGCTGATGCGCGCCCCCAGAAGCAAAAGCGCCCCAACGCGCAGAAGCGATACGAACTACAGACGCGAACCCCATCGCTGGAGGGCCGCATTACGGGCCGGACTCGGACCTGCGGGTCGCAATATCCGTCGGATGGCTCACGCAACGGTAGATGTGCATGCGAGCGCGCTCGAGTTCGGCGTTGCCGTTGTTTGCGGATGCGCGCTGCATCTCGGCGCGGCCGACTCGGCGCGCTCAGCGAATTTCCTGAGCCATGCCTCACGCTCGGAAGGCGCGACCGCAGTCGCGGCGATCATCAAGCAAGCGAGGGCGGCATCATGGAACGCGAGCGGTACGCGCAATTATATCACAAGGGCATGCTCAAGCTCCGGCCACGCCCTTGGGGGATCTTCAGTTTCGCGTCCTCGATGACCGCGCTCACGAGTTCCAGCGAACATCGTAAGCCGTTGCCAATTTCTCGCTGGCCGAACGTCGCGGTCCGCGCGCCGACGATAATTCGGTATAACGAACCGTATTATTAGAGATGTGCCGGTGACCAAGGTATGCCCGCAACGATCTGGTATCGACACCATGGTTTGCCAATTTGAAGCCGGTGGCGTGCCGAAGCATGAGTAATGGCGAGCCGCCCCGAGCCCCAGGTCAGCCCCTCAAAGTGATTGTGCGGCGCGCCTGACCCCCTGTAGGGGGACTTTCCATTTTGAGATTTAAATCTTTCTTGCTGAGATCGTGCCGGATCGCGCCGGGGGTGAGCTTGGGGTCAGGCAGCGTGAGGTCTTTAGCATTCGTTGAGCAAGCAGTAACGAATAGGATCGCCAACGCGACGTACGTTCTTGATCTTGGCCTCCAGCGTCCAGCCCTCCTTGCTAACTCGAATTTCGTCATCCTCCAGCCATGTTAGCCCAGCACCCGAGCAGCGAAAGCTCGCCAGCCAGGCCGCGCCTTGACGCCCGATCTTGTTGACTTCGCAACTGGTCTCCTGCGCGTCGAAGCCGTCCGGGCGCACGATGATGTGGTACCTGCTGTCTTTGCAGCGCCGATAGGCATACGTCTCCGGCAACATCCGCTCGATTGCGAGGCACCAGTTGCCGACGATCGCCCGGGGCAGTTGATCGGCGGCTAACGCATCGTGCCAGGAACACACCACCATCATGACGCCGATGCGAGCCCATTGAAGCGTGGCGCCGTAAGATTCCGGTCCCCATGCCGCGGGCGCGATCGCTAGCGCCGGTTCGCTGCTCGGCGAACGCCGACGTGCGCCGTTCAAGCCCGAGGCGAAGCGTCTCCTCGGCGGCGGCGACGTAGCGACGATCCATCCGCAGCAACTGCGCATAGGTGTACGCCCCGACCTCGTCGCCCGGCTGCAGCGGCGCAGTCTTCGAGTTCTTATGCGGCGGGCGGCCAAGAGGCCTGCCATTACCCGCGGACATGCGACGCCCCGGCGACACGAGAAAGGATTCGAAATGGATCGCGTCATGATACGCCCGGCGATGGGGAATTAGCCAGAGGCGCCGAGCAGCTTGCTTGTCGCTCCGGTTGCTGCCCAAATGAGCGCTCCGGAGGCCGAGGCGTTATCGGCGCGCCTATTAGCAAAATCGGGCCCATTTCGCGCTTATCCGCTCAGCTCCTGCGCGGGCCGCTGCAGTGCCTGGTCCACACAGACCTTAGTTGGCAGCTTTCCCGGCTGCTATGCGCACGCGGTGAGTGGCCACCCTGCCGCCGCCCCGCGGAGCGGTGTGACAAGCTCGCGCCGAGACCTGTTTTGAGGCAGCTTTGTCCACATTGGCTCCAGGACCGCTCTACCGCCGCCGCGGTGGCGTCGTGGTCGCGATTCTTGGATCGGCCAACTGCAGCGCCTGCAGGGGATCGATCAGGCCGGAGCCGAAATTGTCATCGCGCTCGCCGGGCGCGAGCCGCTTTGCGCTCGCGGTCAGGATGCGGCGAATGTCGGCCGGAGTCAGTTTCGGATTGCGTTCCAGCAGCAGCGCCACGATGCCGCTCACCTCGGCAGCCGCGACCGACGTTCCGGTGGTGATTTGATAGTCGCCCTCAGGCGCCGGCACCAGGATGTCGACGCCCGGCGCCGCGACCGAGATGTATTTCCCGCGATTGGCGCCGGTGAACAACTTGTCGTCGACGTCGGTCGCCGTCACCGCGATCACGTACGGATCGGCACCGGGAAAGAGCGGGGGGGATTTCGGCCCGGCATTGCCGGCAGCGGCGATCAGGACGATGCCTTTGTCGTACGCCGCCTTGAGCGCGCGCGCGAGCGAAGGATCCCTCGGTCCGGCGAAGCTCATATTGATGATGCGCGCGCCTTCCTGTGCCGACCAGCTGATGCCCTTAAGGATGTTGAACGTGGTGCTCTCGGCGGTGGTCGCGCTGGCGGAGAAGGCATGAACTGCAAGCAGCCGCGCGGCCGGCGCGGTACCAAGCAACCGCTGGTGCGCGGCAATGGCTCCCGCTATGCCGGTGCCGTGGGGGTGGGGCTTCTCCGGGGCGCCCACCGCGTCGAAGCGCTGCGCCACCGCGCCTTCGAGGTCGGGGTGAGTGACGTCGATTTGCGAATCGATCACCGCGATCGGCACATTGGTGCCGCGGGCCATGCGGTGCACATCAACAATCTTGAGCTTCTCCAGGATGTATTGCGCGGGGCCCTGCGTCGTGTCATCGCGCGCGGGCGGTTGCTGCTGCAGGGTGTAGACGTAATTGGGCTGCGCCACCGCGACGAGCTGGATGGCCGCAAGCGCGGGGATGATCTCGGCAGGGCTCCTTCCGTCGGTAATGCGGAAGCGCACCACGGTCGAGCCGGTGATGGCAAGGTTTTCGGAGGCGAGCAGAATCAACCCGAGACGGCCCACCGCGGCTTCCAGCTGCTCCACCGTGAGATTGCCGACGATCTGGAGCACCACCTCGTCCTTGACGAAGCGGGTCTCGGTGGGCGGCGGAATGTCGATGACCCGCCGGTCGAAGCCGACCGGCAGCTGTTGCTGCTGCCCTTGCTGCGAACCGGTCGGTCCCAGGGGCTGCTGCTGCGGCGGCAGTCGGATGCCGCCTAGGACGGTGTTGAACACCGGCGCGGCGGCGTTGAGCGCGGCGAACTGACTTGGACCCTGGCCGACGAGATTATTGATGACCTGCACCGGCCCCGGCAGCGACGCGAGTAACTCGGGCGAGAACGGCGGCGGCAGCGTGGTCGGCGGGAGCAGCGTGGTCGGCGGGAGCAGCGTGGTCGGCGGCAGCAGCGTGGTCGGCGGCAGCGAAACGGCCGGCGGCAGCGAACCGGCCGGCGGCAGCGAACCGGCCGGCGGCAGGATGCCGGTGTTGAGGAAGCCGCACAGCGGGTTGCTGCAGCCTGCGAGGATCGACGGAAACGCCGGCAGGTTGGACGCGGAGGTCGGGTCGTTCAGCGCGATGAACGGATCGACCGTGCTGCCCTGGCCGCCCGCGGCCGCGCCGGTGGCGGTGGAATTGGTGATCGTGCCGACGGGGAAGCTTGAGCCCGGAATCGACCCGACCGGGAAATTGATGAATTGGGCATTGGCTCCCGCGAAGCCGCCGACCGCGCTGTTGGTGCTTCCGCTGGCGGTGCCGGCCGACGAGGAGCCGTCGATGCTGCCGAAGTTCGCGCCGACGAAGCCGCCAATGATGTCGTGGTTGCCGGTCCCGCTGACTGATGCGAGCGTCGCCGTCGAGCTCTGGATCGTGCCGAGATTCACCCCGGCGAACCCGCCGAGATAGCTCTCGCTGGTGGCGGTGACCGCCCCGGACGAGGTCGAGAGCAGGATCGTGCCGCCGTTGAGGCCGGCGAAGCCGCCGACGATGCTGTTCGCGCCGACGCTGACATTGGCTGCCGAGCTGGAATTTTCGATGGGGCCTTCGTTCTTTGCGACCAGGCCGCCTGCCACCACACCCGTTTGCGATCCGCCGGCGACTGTGCCGCTGAGGATATGAACATTGCCGATCGTGCCGTGGTTCTCGCCGGCGAGTGTGCCGAGGAATATGAGGCTTCCAGTCCCCGTGATGTTGACGTTGGCGAGATTGAGATTGCGCACCGTCGCGCCACTCTCGATGAATGGGAATAGCGCAACCGGTGAGTTGGCTGAAGAGAGGGTCAGGTCGCTGATCGTGTAGTTGGCTGCGCTGATTCCGCCATTACCGTCGAATAGTCCGGTAAAAGTCGTTCCCGGAGCGAACCCGGTGAATCCAGCGGCGCTAAAGCTCCTGCCCAGCGCATACGTCCCGCCGAGATTCGTGCTGACGGCCTGCAGGTCGCTCGCGTTGTTCACCAGCATATAGGCTGTCAGCTGCGACGGCTGCTGGCCGAAAACGCCGCCCCCGCCTGGGCAGGGAGGACAGAAGTAATTCGTCGGATTCTGGTATTTGGTCGTTTGGGATCCGCTTGGGTTGTAGAAGATGGAGACCGTTCCAGTGCTCTGCATATAGTCGACGTGGCCACCGGGATTGAAAACGACTATCCCTTGTCCCGTTCCAGTGTTGTCGGCGCGCAGAACGAGATTACCCGCGCCAGTGTTTGTCACCTGCGTGCCTGACATGAATAGGATGTCGTGGAAGGCACTCAGCGTCAGCGAGTTGTTGTTGGTGGTCCCGTTGTTGTTGGTCCCCCAGCTGACGTGTGCATCGACAACGATGTCACCCGAGTTCGTTCCTGATGTCGACGTCGAGAGCACCACGTTGTTCGAAGCTAACTGGGTCTCCAAAGCGTTCGCCGAGATGGCCGAGGCTGTCGGATCGGAGTTGGGTGGAAGCCCGTTCGCATTGACGTAGAAGTTCTCGGGATCAAGCAGCAGCGTGCCCACTGTGCCTTTCGGCGCCCGCGTGTCGGTCGTGCCGCTGTAATTGAGCAGCTGGTGGCTCGAGACCTCGACGAAACCGCCGTCACCGCTGCGCGCGCCGCCGCGGGCGAGGATGGTCCCGGCGAAGGTGGTCTCGCTGTCCGACCACAGAACGACCTTGCCGCCGTTGCCGTGTCCGGTCGCCGACGCGTTGATGGTGGTGACGGCGTCGATGCTGACCGTGGTCGCGGTCGGAATCATGAAGCTTTCGAGCTTGGCGCTCGGATTGGCGACGAGGCCCTTGTTTGGCTTGCCGCCGCCCCAGTCGCCGCCGATCAGCACCTTGCCGCCGCCGGCGCGACCCGAGGCATTGACGCGCGCGCTCGCGAGCTTGATGTCCTCGCCGGTCACCAGGATCGTGCCGCCCTCCGTTCCCTTCTTCTTGCCCACCGCCGCCAGCGTGCCGGAGATCTTGACGGTCTGGGTCGGGGCGCCCGCCGGCTTGCTTGCACCAGTGGCGGCGCTGAGCACGATCATGCCGTTGTGGCGGCCGATCGAGTTGGCCGTGATCACGCCGCTGGTGTTGATGACGGAATCGACCACGGCGCGCGCCGCCGCGGCGGAGAGCTCGACCCGCCCGCCATTGGCTCTGATCTTGCCCTCGTTGCTGACCAGCGATTTGAGCGGCCGGCCGGTCGCGACGTCGATGACCTTCGAAGCGATCTGGTCGTTGACCGCGAGCGTGATCAGCTTGTCGCCGTACATGTCGAGGGTGAAGCTATTGCCGGAGGCGAGCGCCACCGTGCCGAGCGTGGCGGTGATGGTGCCGGTATTGCGCACGCCGGGCGCGACCAGCGCCGCAAAGCCGCCGCTCGTGGCGGTGATCCGCCCTTGATTGATGATCGACGCATCCGGCCGGCCCGGGATGTTGAAATTATACCGGCCGGCCATGAAGTCGGAGTTGTTGATGTCGTGGGTGGTGGCGAGGAAGCCCGCCGTGTTCACCACGGCGTTGGGGCCGAACAGGATTCCGTCGCGGTTGATGACGAACACCCGGCCGTTCGCCGTCAGCGTGCCGAGGATCTCCGACGGCCCGAGCCCGCCGGTCACGCGGTTGAGCACGACCGACGAGGCGGGCAGATTGAAGCGCACGCTCTCATTGACGCCGATATTGAACGTATTCCAGTTGATGATCGCGCTGCTGCTCGACTGATTGACCGTTACCGCGGGACCGCCCTGTCCCTGGATCGTGGCGGAGCCACCGACGACCGTGCCGCCCGCGGGCCCGCCCGCAGCTGGCCCTATGCCCAGCGCGATGAGCGCCGTGGTCGTCAGTACGAGATTGCGGAAACGTGGATGCATCGCAACAGTACCGTTACGGTGCGAGCAATGCCCTTTTCATTGAAGCGCCCCATTTAGCGAGCTTTATCGATAACACACCGGTTTTCGCTTCGATGTGCTATTTCCGCAACATCAATTGAAAATCAACTCACCCATGAACCCAGCTGCGTCGATCACCTCATCGGCGTCGCGCCTTGGACATTAGCGGTAGAGCAATTGTGGCGGCCACGGCTCCGGTCGGTGCCCGCCGACGATCAGCAATCAAAAAGATTGAGATGTGCGGCTATAGTCCCTAGCTACGGGCATTATGTTGCGTCTGCGAACCCCCCGGCCGGGTTCATCGCGCCGTGCCTTCAGGAGGATTGGGCGAGATGACTCGTCGCAAGCGCGAGATCGTCGGCCTTACGAACGAACGGGACTTCTCGCATCTGGTCGAACTCGCACTTCCGCCGGGAGGCTTTCGCAGTGTTTTCCTAGAGATCGATGCGTTCCATCGTGACCGACGCATCCCAGTCCGCCGCGGCCGGAGTCGGCAGGAGGCAGAGCAATCCTATATTCGATTCTGCTTCCCCGACCCTGCCACTGCGGATGCATTCCGCAATCGCTTCGGTGGCGAGTGCTTGATCTACGCGCCAGAGAAGCCCAAGCCGGCGAACGCGGGCTCTTTACCGCAGAAGTAGCAAACGGTGAAGCAATGCAGGCCGTGGATTGATGTTTCTGAGCAGCCCCGACCGAACCGGCAAAAAGCCGCTGCGTTGGTAAAATGGTCATGGCGACCGTTCTGGGGCTGTCGGCGTTATGACAAGTCCCGGCCCGTTGCCCGCCGCTTGGGTTAGGACCCCTTCGCAGTCGGCAATGTGATTGGGACTAATCGCGAGCTGTTGGCCGCTTCCTTGGCCGCCCGCGCTGCCGCTTCCAGTCGGAGCAATGAAAATTTCTGCCAGCATGGCCGTGCCTCCTTGGTTGCACCTGCTGTTTTGTCGGCGGCGTTGCGCTGCGGTTCACATCGTCGGCGTGAGCGACCGCTACGGCCTGACCTGCTCCCGGGATTTCGGACCATTGATTACGTGAGAGACTGGCTCCCGATTCGGAGGGAGCAATGCGCAAAGCGCGTTTCACGGAAGAGCAGATGGTGGCGATCATGCGCGAGGCGGATCGCGACCCGGTGTCGGCGGCGGCCAAGCGGCACGGGATCAGCGAGCAGACGATCTACACCTGGCGCAAGCATTTCGCCGGCTTCGGGGCGAGCGATTGTCAGGCGCCTGAAGCAGCTCGAGGCCCGAGAATGCGCGGCTGAAGAAGCTGGTGGCCGAGCGTGATCTCGAGATCGAGGTGATGAAGGAAGTCGCCGCAAAAGCGCCCCGGCCCGTTGCGCAACCGTCCCGTCGGGGACAAATGCAGCCAGCGAGGGAAGCCGTCTCAAGCTAACCGTGGTCCAAAAAATCTGGGCAGGTCAGGCCCACCTCTTACCGCCTAAGTCAGGGCGATGACCCTCTTGACCACGCAGCTTTGACACCAGCACGTAGTCTTCCAAGCGGTTGACAGAATCGGTACAACCGATGGGTCACATGCGAAAATTGCGATCTCTTGAGAGGAGGGTCTTATGCCACGGAAGTTCGTCTGCGCCATCGCTTTGGTAGCCATCTTTGGCCTTGCAGCCTCCCGGTCTGCCCACGCCCAAGTGACGGTCGACGTTACGAAAGTTAACTGTGACCAATTTGTGCATCACAAAATCAGTGAGCCTAGGCTCATCGCCGCGTGGCTCAGCGGTTACTATAATGCCAAACGCAACAACCGAGTGATTGATCTGCAGACCTTGGAAGAAAATATGAGCAAGGTGAAGAATTATTGCAGCGACGAGAAGAATTTTAAGGTGCCAGTCATGAAGGCTGTCGAACAGGTATTGGGTAAAAGCAATTAGGAAAATCGGCCACTGCAACGGGTCGGGTTCCGACCACCGCGGGGCACGATACGTAAAGCAGGACATCCAATGACCCGCCATCGCCCCAGAGGTGATGGGCTGATCTAGGGCAATACACGTCCTCGTCCATCCGACCTTCCCTCAAGAAAGTATCTCTTAAGCTGCTCTCGGTCCGGGAATTCGAGATCACCGACTGGGTCCTGTAGATGTGAGGTCGCGGCTGCATGATGGACTTTGGTGCGACCGCAGATAGGCCAATCGCCCACACGCCGAGAGAAACGCTGGCCGCTCCAAAAAGGAAAGCGATTCCCATTCTACTGATCGACATGATCGCCTCCATGCCATGGCGATTGTGATCAGGCTTGAGCCTAGGAGTCGTGAGGCACCGCGAATGTGAGGTTCGCTACATAAGAACGCGAACCGAACGTGAATCCAAAAAATAGAGGGACTTTACGCCCGTGAGCCGCCACCACGCTCAACGCAGCATAAGCCGATTAACCCCCATTATCGGTACTTGCCGAGCAGCTACTGCATTCAATCGCGTTCGCTTAGCTGATCAAGCTCGCGGCTGCGAGCACAATCCCCGTGACGAACGCAGCTAGGCAGCAATACAGCAAGACTTCATTAAGGACGTTGGCCATGACAGCCTCCACTCCAGGTACACCTTGACCGAAAGGTGACCGCAAAGTGTTAGGAAGTGGATAACAAAGTGAGCTTTTCACTTCACGCCAGCGTGTGGCGGCTGCAACAGCAAATTGAGAGACTATTTAGTTTTCCATGCTGAATTCGTGCGCGTCGCTTATCCTTCGATGAGAGAATGATTTTCATGCGCGTGCACAAATATTGGCTCGACTACGACTTGGCCGCATTTGCGTTCTTGATCATTGGGATAGCGGCGTTGGGATTACTCGCACTAATTATCTGATCCAACCACACAAAAGGCGAGTTTATGCGCCTCGACCGATTCTCACCCATCTTCGACAGTGCGATTTAGTAAGCGATTGATCGGCAATGGTGATTAGCCGCGCGACGGCGCCTTGGCACTACAATTTTCGGATCGGGCGGGATTAGCTGGCCGCGGCCTCGCGTACGGTTGGCGGCAGCGCTACGCCGGCCGCACGCAGGGCGAGGCTGGCGGCGGGCCGCGGCGCCGAGCGAACCACGAAGCGCTTGCCGTCGTGCTCGATTTCGGTCTCGGTCAGTGACTCGAGGTCGGCGATGATCTGCGGCCAGGAACCGGAGCGAGCGAGCGCCGCGATGCGGTCCTCCAACGCCTTCTTCAGCACCAGGGCAAGGAAGCTGCAGAACACGTGGCCGCGGATGGTCTCGTCGAGCTTGTGGAAGATCGGCCGGGTCGAGAGCAGGTGCTTTGCGGTTCGGAAGGTCTGCTCCACGGTCCACAGCTGCTTGTAGCAGAGCATGGCTTCGAGCGGGTTGAGATCGGTGTTGGTGCGCAGCACGAAGATGCCATCGAACTTCTTCTCCTCCTCGACCTTGTCGGGATCGATGGCGAAGTGCTCATCGCTGATCGCTTTCAGGTAACGCCGAAAGCCGGTGTTGCTGTGAGCGGGCGTTAAATCCTCCCCATTTGTGGGCGTCGAATTTTCCCCAGTTTTGTCGTGGCGGCCTGCCTCCAAGGACATTTCCCGTGGGGTGGGACGACACCATCGCCGCCAATGCTTCGCTCCTTGGCGGGAGGGAGCAGCACGGTGGTCACTCTTGGGGAGCTTATGATGATCCTGGAACTACATCGGCAGGGCCTGAAGGTATCGGCCATTGCCCGTCAACTCGGCATCGATCGCAAGACCGTCCGCAGATATATCGCCCGTGGGCTGGAGCCGCCGACCTATGGTCCGCGACCGCCTCGGCAGAGGAGCACCGATCGCTTCCTGCCGTATGTGCGCGAGCGGCTCGCAGCCTTTCCCGGCCTCACGGCCGTGCGGCTCTGGCGGGAGCTGCGTGAGCGGGGTTACGCCGGCGGCTACACGGCCGTGAAGCGAGCCGTGCGTGGCGTCAGGCCCGATCCGGTCGCGCCATTCGAAGTGCGGTTCGAGACCGCGCCCGGCGAGCAGGCCCAGGTCGATCTCGCCCGCTTCGAGGTCGAGTTCACCGATGAGCCCGGCGTCAAGCAAATCGTCTGGCTCTTCTCCTTGGTGCTTGGCTACTCGCGCTTGATCTGGGGCCGCTTCGTCGTGCACCAGGACATGCAATCGGTCCTGCGCTGCCACATCGCCGCGCTCGAAGCGATCGGCGGCGCACCGCGTGAGATTCTCTACGACCGCATGAAGACCGCGGTCATCGGTGAAGACCCGGACGGCCTTGTCATCTACAACCGTGCCCTTCTCGACCTGGCGCGGCACTATGGCTTCCAGCCTCGCGCCTGTCGGCCGTATCGGGCTAAGACCAAGGGCAAGGTCGAGCGTCCGTTCCGCTACATTCGCGAGGACTTCTTCCTGGGCGCATCGTACCGCAACCTCGACGACCTCAATGCGCAGCTGCGGCACTGGCTCGACACGGTCGCCAATCCACGTGTGCATGCGACCACACAACGCGTCGTCAACGAAACCTTCGCCGAGGAGAAGCCGTCGTTGAAGCCGTTGCCGCTGGTCCCATACAGAGCGGTCTTGAAGCTCGAACGGCGCGTCTCGCATGAGGGCATGGTGAGCATCGGCGGCAATCTCTACAGCGTCCCCGATACGACGCGACGCCGCGTCCTCGACGTTCACGTGCTCGCCGACGCGATCCAAATCTTCGAGGAAGGCATGCTCGTTGCCACTCATATTCCCCTCGAAGGCCGCGACCAGAAACATCTCGACCCTGCGCACCGCAAGATATTGCCACTGAGACACAGACGACGAAGCGATGGCGAGCGCAGGGGTGTTCAGCGTACCGGCGATCAGGTCGCGCGACGTTCGCTCGACTTCTACGACGCCATTGCTCGCAAGCTCGCGAAAGGGGGTGTGCGATGAACGCTCACGCAGAGATCGTTCCCTCCCTCGTCGACCGCATCAAGAAAACCCTGGTCGGTCTCAAGATGCCGCGGGCAATCGAGATCCTCGATGTCACGCTGCGTCGGATCGAGCAAGGCGAGATGACCGCCATCGAGGCAATCGACGCGCTGCTCGCGGAGGAATTGATGCTGCGCGAAAGTCGCCGCATCAAAACCGCCCTCGTCATGGCGCGGCTCTCAACCATCAAGACGCTCGCAAGCTTCGACTTCTCATTCCAGCCCTCGCTCGACAAGAACCGCATCATGGCGCTCGCCGAGTTGGAGTTCATCGATCGCAAAGAGGTCGTGCACCTCCTGGGACCACCAGGCACAGGCAAAAGTCACTTGTCCCTGGCGCTCGGCGTGCAGGCCGTCAGAGCCGGACGCAGCGTCTACTTCAGCCCGCTCACCGATCTCGTGAGCGCCCTCGCCAAGGCCGAACGCGAGGGCGCTCTGCGCGAGAAGATCAAATTCTTCTGCCGCTTCGCGCTGCTCATCGTCGATGAGATCGGTTACTTGCCGGTCATTCCCGGCGGCGGCAATCTGTTCTTCCAGCTCGTCAACGCCCGCTACGAGCGCGGCGCAATGATCCTCACGTCCAACCGCGGCTTTGCCGAATGGGGTGAGGTCTTCGGCGACCCCGTCGTCGCCACCGCGCTGCTCGATCGTCTTCTCCACCATGCGGTCGTCATCCAGATCGAGGGGTCAAGCTACCGCCTGCGCACCCACGCTGATCTCGTCCCTGAACACATCCGCTCCAACGCCCTGATCCAGCCACCGGCCGTAACTCCGCCGCCCAAGCGCCGCGGTCGGCCCCCCAAAAATGGAGTTACCGATCACTCAAACGGCTGATCACCAACCCCGCCAAAGTGGGGAAAATTGCAGGCCCAAAACTGGGGAGATTCCGCGGCCCGTTGACAGTTGCCGACCAGCGCCTTGTCGCCTTTCGCCAGTTGGCGCTCCAGCGCGGCCAGGATCGAAGCGCGATCGGCGGCATCCTTCTCCGCCTCCTGATGGTTGCGGCAGACGATATAGCGCCGCCCGGCCAGCATCACCGTCTTGGCCTCGAAGTCGGCCTGCTTGCCGCGCTTGCTCATCGTGAACGGCACGAACGGCGCCGGATCGTCGAGCACCAGTTCGCGCACCAGCTTGTCGCTGCGCTCGCGCACGCCGAGGATATAGAGAAGCCGCCGCGCCTCCAGCTCGGCCATGGTCTCGGCACTGATCATGCCGCGGTCGGCGACCACGCACACGCGCGCAATGGCGAAGCGCCGGCGCAGCCGGTCGATTACCGGAATGAGGGTGCTGACGTCGGCGGTGTTGCCCGGCCACATTTCCGAGCACACCGGCCGCCCGTCGCCGTCGATTAATACCGCAAGGATCATCTGCCGCAGGTCCGGACGGTGATCCTTGCTGTAGCCGTGCCGGCCCAGCGTCTGTCCACCGGCACCCTCGAAGTACAGGCTGGTGGTGTCCATGAACACCAGGTCGAGCCGCGTGAGCAGGTCGCGCCGATGCGCGAACAGCTGCTCCTCCACCACGTCCTTGCGGCAGCGCGGTGCGAACGGCGTGCGCCCGTCCTGCTCCTGTTCCGGCAATTCCTCGCCCAGCCACGCCATCGCCCGATAGAGATGATGCAGATCGAGCCCCGCGACGCCGGCGATCGTATAGTCCTCGCGCCAGCGATCCGCGGCGCGGTCGGAGCCGCTCTCGAACAGCCGGTGCAGAACGGTGAGGAATACCGCGCGCTCCAGCGCAAACTTATGCCCGCGCCCCGCGGCGAGATCCGCGATCACCGCGCGGCAGCCGGTTTCCTCCCACAACCGCTCGAATACCAGCGCCGGTCCGATGCGGCGAACCGCAATCCTGACTGCGGCATCATCGCCGGCCGCGCTCAGCATCATGGCCTTGGCTGCGAACCGCGCCCCCGAGCGCAATAGCCGCTCCAGTTGGCCGCTCGCCTGCAGATCCTCGAAACGTCCGAGCGTGGCGATCACCTGCTGGCGCACCTGATCGCCCTCGCGGCGGCTCGCGACGATCTGCAGATAGGCACGCCCGGCCGAGGTCTTGCGGCGAAAGTACATGGCGGCGCCTCCGCATGCTGGTGCGCACACAGAGTTGCGATTCGTCCGAAAAATTCAATAAAAATCTAGCATTGACGTGGCACTACGTTTTCGCGCCAGCGCCCCCTCGGCACTAACAAAATCAATAGCTTATGTCGGGTGCCCCCGCACGAAGTGTAGAAGATGGGTCTCACGACGCCGACAGGTGCATTTGCATTTCGCAGAATTTTAAGGACCGGCGCGCGCGTGCTGCCCATTCGGATTGAGTGTCATCGGCAAGGTAGCGCCGCCAGTACTCCGCCGCCTCCGCGTGTTTGTTGTTTCGCTGAAGCAATAGCGCGAGATTGAACATCGCATCGGCATAGTCCGGCGCGGCCTGCAGCGCCCTGCGCAGACAATCGAGCGCGGCTTCCGATCGGCCCTGGCCGTCCAGCAGGTCAGAAAGGTTATACCAGGCCTCGGCGAACATCGGATCGGCGCGCGTCGCCGCGCGCAAAGCTGCCTCCGCTTCAACATTCCGGCCGTTCGCTCGGAGCATGTTGCCGAGATTGAACGGCGGCGCCGCATCAGTGGGATCACATTTCATCAGGACGCGGTAGAGGCGCTCGGCTTCGGCAATCTGTCCGGTCTCCTCCGCGGTTTGCGCCTGATCAAATAGGCCATCGGCATTCTGCTCAGGCGGGCTGACCGGAAGGACAAACTGGCCACGCTTATCGGTTCGGCCCTCGGGCTGTTCGATTTCGATGACGTGGGGAGCAGCGGGATGCAGCCGCACATTGGACAGGTCCGCTTCGGGGAGCCATTCCCGAACCTCCTTCACGCTGCGAATGATCTCGGACAGTGTAATCCCCTGCGCAAACAGCTTCGAAATCTGCCGGGCGCTCGCCAGATCACGAAATCCGAACAAGCCGCCTCGGGGGTCCAGCAAGCCGAACCGGACAAGCTCGTCGATGGTGCTATTGGAGAGCTTGCTCAATGTGGCGATCTGGTGGGCCGAATAGGTTCTATGCAAACTGTCAGGGACCGCTTTCCCCGTCCACTCCAGGAAGCGGCGCTCGCTGACTACTGGAATGCCATAGCTGCTCGCTCTGCTCAGCTTGTTCGATGGCCGACCATCATCCAAGAGCGGCCAGCCCAGCTCGCCAACGACGAGGACATCGGTCTGCCGCGTGACCGCTTGAGCTGGGCGTTCCGCCATGCGAACGCACCACCTCGAACGCTTCTGCCCGTGTCATGCAGGCGAGACGGCCTGTAAACGCCACAGTGCTTCGGAGCGCCGAGTTGTCCAATTCAATAACAGGCATCACGGCCATAGTCGCCTTCTGCGGAAGCGACTCACTTTATCGACTTGCCTTCTTTTTAGCAGGCCGGCGAGCGCGCGTACTCGGTGCGGGAGCCTTCTTTTCCTCAGCATCCACACTGGCGCGAAGGGCATCCATCAGATTCACCACCCGCGGCGGCACAATTTCGCGAACCGGTTGGATCGTCTCGCCAGCCTGTTTCTTCTTCAACAGGTCGATCAAAGCGTTTTCGTAACGATCCTCGAACTGCGAAGGGTCGAAGTGGCCCGACTTCGTCTGCACGATATGGGCGGCCAGGTCGAGCATGTCCTTCGAAAGCTTTAGCTCGGGGATGTCCTCGAAATATGGTTTCTCGTCGCGAACCTCGTAGGGATATCGCAGCGTCAGGCCTATGAGCCCGCGGTCCTTCGGCTCAAGAGCGATCACGTGCTCGCGTCGCGCCAGCACGACCCGACCGAGCGCAACCATGTTCAGGTTCGCAATGGTGTCTCGAATGACGGCGAAAGCCTCCTGCCCGACTGGACCATCAGGGGCAAGGTAGTACGGCGAGTCGATGTAACGCTCATCGATTTCATTTTTTGGAACGAACTGGTCGATATCGATGGTTCGCGTGCTCTCGATCTGAACGGCCGCTATCTCCTCATCCTCAACAATCATGTAGTGCCCCTTGGCGACCTCGTAGCCGCGTACCATGTCGTTCCGGGAGACCACCTCGCCAGTTTCGGAATCAACGTTCTGCTGTTTCAGCCGATTGCCCGTTTTCCTGTTAATCCGGTTGAAACTCACTTTTTCGCTGACCGAGGAGGCCGGATAGAGTGCAATGGGGCAAGAGACCAGCGAAAGCCGAAGGTAGCCCTTCCAGTTCGCACGCGGCGCCATTGGATACTCCTGAACAGTACGGGACGGCCAAATTATACGGTAAAATTTAGCAAATGCTTGAGATGAGGCGCCATTTCGCCATCGAGCACGGCAGGCGGCAGCGGTCGGCCCAGCGCGGGCGAGAACGCTGGATTCTTGCAGATGGCCGCCGGCAGGATGGTAGCACGCGACACGCGGACGGGCCGCTCTGCAAAAGCGACCCGCCCGCCGAAACTCTGGATACCGTCGCCGACGACGCCGACTGACGCGATCGAGGAGCGCTTTCGATCATCCCTACTCCCGCCGCCACGACTTGGCGAACGCTGCCATCGCGGCCTCGCGCGTCGGCTCATAGCCGTGGGCTGCGCGCCGTATGTGGCTGTTGTGGCCGCTCGCCCACATCCAAGTGCGGTCCTGCGGCGCGATCGGCACCTTGAAGATGCGGCCGACGATGACGCCGTCCTCGAGCACGTCGAAGTCGTCTTGATTCCAGCCGATCGGCGCGCGCTTGAGGATCAGCGGGGCCATGTCGCGTCCTAGGCCGTATCCATCGACTCAATGTCGAGCTGGGCATCGCAGAAGAGCGCCAGCTCGACTTGGCGGCTGAGGGCATCGACGTCCCCCTCGTCGAGGAGGAGCTGGCTGGCGCATTGCCAGTAGTGCCTCTCCGATCGGGCGTCGGGCAGCGCCAGCACATAGGCTCTGACGTCCTTCACCGTGTACAGGATGCCGCCGTCCTTGATCGGAAGTTGGCGGGAGAGCCTGCGTTTAAGGTACACGGGCGACCAGAGCATGCCCGCGTAGATAGATGGTGCCAACGGTGGAGTCGAATTTGACCTAGGCGGCGGCCGCTGGTTGGCGGCGGCGGACTTTGCGATGTCGTGCCAAAGATTTGTTCTCGGCTGCGATCACGCCCCAAATGGGGGGTTGTCTCGGCTCAGGTTGCCGGTACTGGCGCTCCCCTTCGATCTCTTAACCGGAGCCCTACTGATCGGCATCATCTGTCGCATCGTCGCGGTCGTTGTCTGGGAAATGATGCAGGGCGACTAATCCCGCTCGCTCACCGCGAGCCGCTTGCGCTGTCTGAGAATGCGCGCGCATTAGAACGAGTGCCCCAAGTCCAAGAGCGACAGATGCGGCTGAAAGCGGCCCTCCGCGCTCGTTGAGATGCCCGAGATCGGCAAGCTCTGCCGAGAGGCCATTCAGCGACTTCGGGACACCCTTAGGCCGACGGCGACGTAGTTGCTGGTCTAGGGCGACAAGCTCGGGATAGGAGGACTCGACGAAGCCGGAGGGACGGGGACGCGACATGGATCATGGAGTAGGTGGTCGCTGCGGGCATTTCAACCTTCCATTAACGCGCTCCGCCGGCCAGCCGGTGAGCGGCGATGATTTGCGATGTCGTGCCAAAGATTTGTTCTCACCCGCCAACACAGCGCTCACCCCCCAAAATTTCGCCACGCACGCCTCTGTGATGGCGGCGTGATTGAACGCAAATGCTCCGCGGAATGACCCAAGGGCATAGACCTGGGACGGACCCATAACGAACCCGAACCCGGCCAGTGTTGGTGCGTGAGGCATAGCCCCCCAGCCCCCCATGCATCGGCCTCGAAGCCCCGCTCTTGTCTCCTGTAGCGGGGCTTTTTTTATGCCGTCGGGCCGGATCGCTCGCCTGCACCGCGGTCCAAGGCTTGCCATCATCGCCCGATGGGCGAGAAGCGAAGGCGCGCTGGAGGATAAGCGGGGGGCGCCGCGAGCGCCTCCACAAGAGACTTTCGGAACGGAACGGCCTTGTGTCCTGGTCCTACGAACTGCGCTGCGCATCTTCTGGAATAGGCGCATGGTCCTGATATCCCGGCATCGGTCCTGCCCCAGGCGCCGGGGGCTGAGAAACCCTGTCGCGCTCCCGCCTGACATGGCTCAGCCCAACCAGGAATCGGACATTTCGTGATGGCCACCACAGTGAACGCCGTGGAATGGTTGTCCGCAGCATCGAGTTGATCGAAGCCGCCGAGTACGGCTGACCGCGCTCGTTCATGAAGCCGCGCGACGCAAGTTCGGCAGAAACCAGCGCCAAGGCGGCGCTAGGTTTGGCCCTTCGCCGCAGCGCTTCCTTCTATCTTATTCCACATGATCGGGACAGCGACGGGCGTTACGAGCGTCGCGATGGTCACCGTGAAGGCTAAGAGACAGAAACTAAGCATGGTCATCTCCCACGCTCTGGGCCGCCCTCCGGCCTCAATGTGGGCATCGTGGATGAGACATGAGAACACAGTCTTGAGACGTAAGAACACAGCGTGAGGTTGCTGGATTTCAGAGCGACCAAGCGTCGTCATCTTCAAAGGCGTTCCATAATTTTCCCGCCCCCCGAAGGCCCGCTTACAGTTTGATGGGCGCTGGAAAAGACCTTCCTTTGGCAGAGCCTGCCTTCGCGGAGGCGGGGAGCTGCGAAAGCCTGTCGGCCGACAAGGGCAATCGTGCCCAACAACAAGGAGAAGCTTAATCGCACATTTGCCAAGGTCCGCGCGTCTCGAAACACAATTGAAACCGTTTCTTTGTCCCGACGAAACAATTTTCACGCCAACGTGTGCGCACCAGTTGAACTAGCTCCGTCACGGCAGGCGACCAATGGGCAGCGGCGCTACTCATGCAGAGCGCTCCGCTCGAGGTACGCACCGGAAGCTCTGACCCATGAACGAAAGTATGATTAGGCATCCACAAATCTGCGATCATTGTGGCGGACGTTTCGGCATGGTGACGCATCGTTGGTGGGGCATCAAGTTCTGCAAGAGGACGTGCAAAGATGCATACCTCCGTGAACTTGCGCTCGGCCGCGATGAAATCCGTCGCTGGTACGGCTTCGGTCGCCGTCGATGGTTTCCTCTCCGCTCGGCAACTGTCCCGATGCCAGCCAAGACGACTTGAAGGGCGACTCAGAAATGAACCACCACGACTTGATTACGGCACCGCTGGCAAAATTTAGCTTGCAGGTGCCACCTCGCGGCAGACCAATAAAGTTTACGCCGGAAAGGATTCAGCTCAGAGTTC
>CAVWXY010000017.1:0-358695 GCA_963758945.1 uncultured Alphaproteobacteria bacterium
CGAGATCGGCCTGCAGCTCATCGATTGAACGATACACCTTTTTGCGGAACGCGACACGGTAGAACTCGTTCAGCACGGTTTTGTGGAAGCGTTCGCAGATGCCGTTGGTCTGCGGAGCCGCGCCTTGGTGCGGCTGTGATCGATATTTTCCACCGCCAAGTACAGTTCGTATTCGTGCCGCTCCGGATTGCCGCAGTATTCCGTGCCACGATCCGTGAGCACCGCAGCAGCATAACTCGTGTTCCTCGAAGAACGGCAGCACGCGATCGTTGAGCACGTCGGCCGCGACCGGGCGTCTTGCGGTCATAGAGTTTAGCGAAAGCGACCTTGGCGTAGGTGTCAAGAAAGGTCTGCTGATAGATGCGGCCGACGCTCTTGATGGTGCCGACGTAGTAGGTGTCCTGCGTGCCCAGTAGCCGGGATGCGCGGTCTCGATCTCGCCCACGGCTTCTTTCTCTTCGCGCGCGCGTTCCAGAGCGCGCAGCTGATCCTCGGTGAGGATAAGGTGTTCCTGCGCGGCTCTTGGCTTCCAGC
Source organism: uncultured Alphaproteobacteria bacterium (assembly GCA_963758945.1). Lineage (GTDB taxonomy): Bacteria > Pseudomonadota > Alphaproteobacteria > Rhizobiales > Xanthobacteraceae > VAZQ01. The sequence goes on from CAVWXY010000017.1 coordinate 535, forward strand.
GCTTTGAGCCGCTTGCGAAAGGTTTCCAGATCGTGCCGCAGCCAAACGCTGCGCACCCCGCCAGGAGAGAACGAACAGGCCACGCTTGGTCAGTTCGTTGGCCACGCGCACCTGGCCGAAGGCCGGCTTGTCGAGGGCGAGCTAGCACCGCTTGCTCGATGTCCTTCGACCCGGTTCTTAGGGCAGGGCTTGCGTCGGCTGATCTCGCGCAAGGCCAGCTCGCCACCGTTGTCGTACAACTCCTTGAAGCGATAGAAGCTGTCTCGGGAATAGCCCATCACTTGCAGGCCTCGAGACGCTGCCCAACAACTTGGCCAGCTTCAGCAGGCCCACTTTGTCTTGATGATCTTCTGTTCAGTCTCGTCATGATGGTGTCCTCCAATCGCCGAGGCCGGGCGCTTCGCCACCTCGACCGCTCCGCGCCCCGCCTCGGCTTGCGATTCGCTGCGGGGAAACCAGGACACCCATGTCAGATTAAGTTTTAGCTAACGCACCTGATCTCCGAACGGGAGACGATTCCCCCCTCAGGACCTCGTTCCACCAGGAGCGTCACGCAATCTGCCGTTCCCAGAGGTTACCGACCCCGCGGCGCCGCCGATCCGGCCCCAACGCCACGTCCCAAACTCGATCGCGACCATGCATCGAATATTGCTGGTCGCGATCGCCCGAATGCTACCGCGATGCCCATGTTGCGCGCGCCGATTTACACGGAATACACGCCATGGCATATGACGCAGTAAGATTAGCCCTTGTTTCACAGACTCCTTAATTTTTCAATAGCTTGGGGAGTGAATTTGGATGGGTGCCTGGCCTTTTTTCCGCAGAGGACGAAGAACCTGGCATTCGTCATCGTCATGGGTCGTGCTCGCTGACTTCTACTGGTCGCCCCTCGCATAAAGTCGCCTCATTGGCCCATCTCGTTCAAAGCGCCTGTAAAATGTTCGCGGATTGCATTGCTGAAGCCTGCGAGGAAGTAGTGTTTTTTTGGACGTCCCTGAACTCACCAGGGTCGCTCGGCGACGAACAGACATTGCGATGACCGATGAAGCCGGCCGGATGTAACACGTAGTTGAACCAGGACTACGGCGCGTCCGGCCGGCGACTTCAGCGGGATCTAGGCGCGCGAACTGCCCCCTCTGTCATGTTCTGATTGGCCGGATGAACCCCAGCCACCATGGCAGCGACGAACCAGTAATTGGCGCAAAGCAACAAGTCCTGCGGGGGGAAGGGTAAGACGTCGATTTGCCAATGAACCAACAGGGCAACCACGGGTAATGACGGCGGCCCTTTCATTTTGCTGCCCCTGAAAACTTCACGGCTCCGAACGCGGACTGCCTGGCCGTCATGTTCTGAATTGCCAATTGCGGCAGGCCCGGATGAACCCCAGCCACCATGGCAGCGACGAACAAATGTTTGGCGCAAAGTCGATTTGCCAATGAACGGCGGGTCAACCACGGGTAATGACGCCGGCGGCGCTAGCCGCCCCTAAAACTTCACGGCTCCAAGGCGGACTGCCCTGCCGTCATGTTCTGAATTGCCAATACGCCGCAGGCCCAAGATGAACCCAAGCCACCATGGCAGCGACGAACAAATGTTTGGCGCAGCGCAACAAGTCCGCACTGGCTGGTCGACTAAGCCAATAAATCGGGTCAACTGGCACTAAGTGGAGTTATTCTTCGAGGGACGAAGATGGCTGAGCAACCTGTCAACCTGTCGACTGTCCTTTACCTCGGCGTGTTCAGTCGAGCCGAGCAACGAATCCTGGCAAGCCATCTTCAAGGCGATTGCTGAAGGTAACGGCAGATGCGTCGCTACTCTCGCAATGCTCGCCCGCGACTCTGAACACCAGCAAAACAACCACGCGCAATGCGATCGCCCGAGCGGTCGCAATCGGCCTTCTGAAAAAAGATCGAGCGCCGCTCTTACTGCGCTGCGTCACGCTTCCCAACATTTTGACTTATGGGGAAGCGACGATGGTTCCGCACACGAAAGCAACCCATGAAGCTTCCCCTTTGCCAAGGCGAATTGTCCTGCACGCCGATCGCCTGAACCGGGAGTGGGCGCTGATATTCTTTTGAGCCGAACGGCCTTAGCCAAGGCGTCGGCCGAACTCATTAACCCGGACAAGGCTCCGAGGAAATACTCTTTCGCGGCTTTCCGTTTCGCGGCTTTCCGTTTCGCGGCTGGCGCCGCTCGCGCCGCGACGTCTGGTTCGTAATCGTCCTGACCGCCCTGCTCTGGGCCGTCGTCCATCTGCAATGAGGAACTTGAATAATGACTACTGCCCTTCAGCTCAAACCGCCACCCCTCCAGCGCGGCACACCACCGAAGTTCACCCCGGAGAGGATACAGCAGATCCGCAACCTGGTGGAACGCGGAAAGAGCCGAGACGAGATCGCTGAAATCATCGGCGTGACCACAGGCACGTTGCAGGTCACCTGTTCGAAGTTAGGGATCAGTTTGCGGCGCCCGACGTTCGACCTTGGTACTGGCTTGCTGTCGCGAAAGCAGCGTTATCAGAGGTTCGTATTCCTCGCATCAGTCCCGCATACAGCAGGACAATTCAGAGTTCCTGTGCGCGAAGGGACCTCGGCCTATCCCAGAGCAACCGCCGAGCAGGCAGGCGCCGGCTGAGGTGCCGCATGCAAGCGAAAAATTGAACGACGAGGGCCCCGCGATGTTCGCCATCCGGATGGAATACAAGGGGCAGGAACGATCAACTGGCCTACCTCTTGATGAGGAAATGATTAGTCAACTTGCGATGGAGGCGGAAATCCGGGGTATGCGGATTGGGGAGCTCGTTGCCGCGCTCATTCTCGAGATCGTCAAGAAGGACCTTTTCCAGTTTGATCAATGACGACGCTCGCTCTGCATTGGAGGGCGCTGAGGGATCGCCGCCTTCCGCTTGCCGACGACCCATGTGTTTGGAAGCAATACGCCATCGCAAGCCAGGAACATCTCGGGTTCGCCCTTGCTGACCCTCGCGCTCAGCTTATCCCTAATGGCGGGCTTGGCAGCGCTCGTTTTCGTTGCCTGCGCAGGTCTGCAGTAGAAGGATGTTGGGCGTGACCCCGTAGCATCATCTGCTGACTTACGGCGAACTCCGATGGTGGTTCGTTTTCCGTTCGTGCGCCCTGACCCTGGCGGCGCAAACAGGAACGCTACATGATAGCGACCCCACCAAGGCCGGCCTTACGCGGCCACGGAGAGTATCGAGCCAATTGATCGTGATGGCCCAGGAATACAACGGCAAGGCCGATGCGGTAGAGGCCGTGTCAAAATCGCTGCCGCCCGTGGCCGTAATCGTGGCGCTTGCGGCGTGTATGCTGGCCTTTCCGGCCGCCGTTTTAGCTCAACCTCAGTCGGTTGGGGAGCTGTGGTCGGCAGGGCTGCATTGGTGATTGGCGCACTGATGTCCCTATGGTTCGACGCAAGATCACTGATCTGCCACCGCCATACGCCACCCGGTCGGCTCGAATCCTCCTCGGGTAGTCGCGAAACCGGTCTCTGCCGCGCCGCAGGTGCCGCCAGGATTCCAGGTCGAATTATTCGTCTCCAATCTTCACGATCCGCGCACAATTAGGGTTGCGCCGAATGGTGACATCTTTATTGCTAAGTCAGAGCCGGGGCCGATTTGGTCATGCGCGCCGCCGATGGTGCAGGTAGGCCCAGCAACGATGTGTTCGCATCAGGTCTCGACCAGCCGTTCGGCATAGCTTTCTATCCGCCTGGGTCGAACCCGCAATGGATATACGTCGCAAACACTGGATCAGTGGTCCGCTTTCCCTACCGCAGCGGCGACCTCAAAGCGCGCGGGAAAGCAGAAGTGATCGTGCGCGATCTTCCCCATGCCAAGGGCCGCTCGGTGCAGCGCGCTCACATTACGCGCGACATCGTTTTCTCCAAGGACGGCCAACAGATGTTCGTCTCGGTCGGATCGGCGTCGAATGATGGGGAGGGAATGGAAAAACGCACCGCGGGCGCAATCGTCCGTTGGGAAGCGGACCATGGGCTGGGCAGCGCATGGGGTAATGAGATGGACCGCGCGGCCGTGCTTGTGTTCAATCCCGATGGCGGAAATCGGCGGCTTTTCGCAAGCGGGCTGCGAAACTGCGTCGGGCTGACCATGCACCCGCTAACCGGCGACCTCTGGTGCTCGACGAACGAGCGCGACGAGCTAGGCGACGACCTGGTCCCCGACTTCATTACGCGCGTGCGTGCCGGCGCGTTCTACGGCTGGCCCTGGTACTATCTGGGCGCTTACGAAGATCCGCGACATCGTGGCGAGCGGCCGGACTTGAAGGATAAGATTACCGTCCCCGACGTCCTGATCCAGGCACATTCGGCATCGATGGGAATGGTCATCTACGATAACGATCAGTTCCCGTCTGAATACCGCGGAGATGCGTTTGTGGCCCTACACGGCTCTTGGAACCGAAGCAGCCGAACCGGCTATAAGCTGGTCCGCGTGCGCATGAATGATGGAGTGCCGACCGGGGAATATGAGGACTTCATGACTGGCTTCGTTGTGAACGATTCCTCTGTTTGGGCGCGCCCTGTGGGCGTGGCGGTGACCCATGATGGCGCTGTGCTCGTCAGCGACGATGGAAACGGGACGATATGGCGCGTCTTTTATAGTGGTGGTCCATAGAAAGAATTCCCCCGCTAAACTCCCACCCTACTAGGGCATCTTGATGTCTCGATCGCTGCGAAACTCTGCTCATTTTGTACCGCGTCATCGTTTTGAACGCACCGCGGATCGCTGCTCAGGCGGCGGCTTGGCAATGGACGACACAGTGTTGAATAAGCTGGAGCGACGGCTGGGTAGGCTACGCAAAACTGCGCTTAGGGATCGAGATGGATCACGAGGCCCAGATTTTTGGTCAGGGAATCAACTTCTTTCATATTGAGAACTGGTGTTCGGTACATTCCGTCATTCGGACGACGCTGAAGTTGACGGGATTGTATTGGCGAGGCCGCAAGAACGCGGAGCAGATCCAGGTCAGACATAATCATATCAACTTTAAGACACTGCCGAGCCGCTTCGATGGCTTCACTCTACTGCATATCAGTGACCTTCACGTGGACATGAACGAAGGCGCGATGCGACGTCTGACTGAGCTACTTCCAGATCTGACCTATGACGTATGCGTCCTGACTGGTGACTATCGCGGTGCGACATTTGGGCCATTCGAGGCCGCGCTCGATGGGCTCGCGCGGGTACGCTCGCACCTCAAGGATCCAGTCTATGGCGTGTTGGGAAATCACGATACCATTCGCATGGTTCCCGGACTTGAAGAAATGGGAATTAGGATGTTGCTCAATGAATGCGAGCACATTCTACGCGGCGATCAAACGATCCATATAGCCGGCATCGACGATGCGCACTATTATCGAGTGGACAACATTGAAAAGGCCGCATCCGAAATTCCCGACGACGGATTCTCGATCCTCCTGTCCCATACGCCGGAAATCTACCGGCAGGCCGCACACGGTGGGTTCGAATTGCTGGTGAGCGGTCATACCCATGGTGGCCAATTCTGTCTGCCTGGTCTGTCCCAATCACTCTCGACTCAGTTTTGCCACGGCATATGGGCGCGGGACGGTGGAAACATCGCGAGATGGTGGGTTATACCTTGGTCGGTGTCGGCACGTCTGTCGTTCCCGTACGCATTAATTGTCTTCCGGAGATTACGCTGCATCACCTCCAATGTGAGTAGCGTTGAGGCCGCGTTGCTCCAGGCGGTCGCCTAGCCTTGCTCGCAACCGTCGCCAACCCCGACGTCAAGATGGATAATCCGGCCATAAAACGGCGCGCGACGGAGGGCGGCGAGCGCGGGAAACCGTTGCGCCCATAACAAGCGGGCGAACGGACGCGCCAACTTGATGCCTCAGATAATTAGCCGGCATTATGCAGCGCTTTGATCGTTACGCCGCGCAAAACGCCGCAGCGCGTGATTTTTTCTGATTTCGGTTGCTCGCGGACGCGCCGCGGTCCTCTCTCCGGCGGCGGGCCAGAAGGTGGGGTGGAGAATGTTTGCGGGTTGACGGGACGGGTTCGACGTTCGGGGCGCTGCGCCCCGTCGCTCAGGTGACGAGGCGCGGGATACGCCCGAGCACGAGACGCAGAATATCCTGGGCGGGGCACGACGTCGGCAGGTGAACCCGGATCATCGTCTTCATCTCGACGACGCGGGCGGCGACTTTGATGAGCCGCAGGCGCAACGTATCGAACTGCGCGACGCGCCACATCGAACGCTTGGGCATCGACACGCGCAGGCCCCACATGAGCCAGTAGGCGCCGGCGTGCAGGAACAGCCGGAACTGGTTGGCCGTGGCCTTCGTGCATGAGGTGCGGTCGGCCGCCAGATGCGTCTTCCACGATTTGATGTGATTTTCGGCCTGGCCGCGCCGGCAGTAGACATCCTCGTAAAGGACACGGGCGTTGCGGATTTTCAGGTTCGTGACGATGAAGCGTGTGTCGGGCCCTTCCGCGCCGACTTCGACGCGGGCGATGATCCGCTCGACGCGGCTCCAGCTCGCGGCCCCGTCGAAGAACTCCTTGAAGCGGCGCAGCTTGCCGTCCTTCGGCGCGGCCTCGAAGCGCGCCTTCGTGCTGGCCTCGAGGCCCTCGATATGCCGGCGCAATGTCGTGGTCGGCGCGACGCCCAGGATGTAATCGAGACCGTTGGCCCGACACCAGTCGAGAACTTCGGGACAGCAATAATGGCTGTCGGCGCGCAGCAAGATCTGGGTGTTCGGCCAGTTGGCCCGGATCGCCCGCAGCAGGCGGCGCAGGAAGGCGCGGATCTCCTTGCCGCCCGGCCGTTTGGCGGGGCGAAGCACAGCCGTGATGAAGCGGCCTTCGCCGTCGAATACGACGATCGGCTGAAAACCATATTCGTCGTAATGCGCATTGAAGAGCCGCAACTGCTGGCCGCCATGAACCGCATCGAACGTGTCGTCGATGTCGAGCGTGATCCGTTTCGGGACCTGCCGGAAGGAGTCGCAATAAAGTCGACCATGGCGCGGCCCATGCGCAGCAAGGCGCGAGCGTCGGGCAGGTTCTCCAGACGGGAGATGGTCGACTGCGAACACAGCTCGCGGTCGGATGGCGACAAGTCCAGCGCCATCTTGAACATGGGATCGCCGCGAAGAATTGGCGTCGTTGCCGTCTTCGTAGCCTGCCGCGATCATCAGCAGTCGAAAACGGATGATGTCGGCGAGGCTGTGCGTGATCTGATCAGGCGAACGCGGGTCTTCGATGCAGGCGGCCAGGCGATCGGCGACGCGAAGGCGTTGTTCGACCTCGCGCAACACCAGAATGCCGCCGTCCGACGACAACAGACCGCCATCGAATTTGGCGACGACGGACTTGCCGGAGACAGGTGACAGGCCCGGCAGCGGCAGCATAGATTGATCATGGCGGGTGTGGTCTCGCGGAAATGGCGTGGATTGGCGTCGACAACCAAATCCTACGCCGCAGCGAAAGCTTGCGCTACATTTGGATCATTGCGATAAATTTTTGCGGTTGGGTTTATTGGAATGCGTGTCATCACGCTCTGCAATAGCGGGAAAAGCTTTTGTTCAATGCGCGGTGAGATGGATTCTTTTCGATCCGTAACTGGCACATTCGCATAGCAAAACATAAGAGTCTGCCCAGAACATCATTTTCCTTGCGGTACATGCGGAAACAAATCACGAATTGCAAAATAATACTCGTCTGAGTTGGTCGGCGGACCACGCCCGTCCCTCGGAACCATCGTTTCTACAATCCGCGCCAATAACTGCTCGAAAGTTGGTCCGCCAATGTGATCGAGAATGGCCCTGACGATTTGCTCGCAATTATTGGCAGACATCGGACGGACTGAAGCAATGAGTTCCTCAAGATTGCACTTCAGCAACCAGTCCAATTCGACATGCTCGGAATCTTTCACTTCCTGCTCCCCCAAACGAACTCTCTGCCCTTGTTCAAGATAAAAGGATGCCACACGTCTGGGATCCGGAAAATACCAAGGCGTCGCTCCTAGCGCGCATATCAACAATCGCTTTTGCGTGAAGATCGTTCACAGTTGAAGGCCGTGCCGCGAACAGGTGATGGGCACCCAACTAAAGCATGTAACCAACCATGGCCGGTGCGGCTCTGCGAAAACAGTGTTAATTTGAATCGCGATCTTAATCGCACGAAATATCAGCACCTTAGGCGATATTGGTAAGAGGGGCAAAACCGGGGCAGTCAGGCGGTGGCGCAGCGATGCCTGACAATTGTCGGCAAGTACGGGATTTCGGTGCGATTGGGCACTGCCAGCCGTGAGCCGAGATATTCCCAGAAGGTGATGCCGAGTTTTGCGCAGGTCTTGCTGAGGCCGAGGAAAGCGTCGCGGCAGTCGCGTCCGGTGTCGCTTATTGTACCGCCGCTGATCTTTCGCTTGGTGACCTGGCAGCGGACGTCGTTTCCAACCGTTGGTGTGCAATGGGATTTCGGGTTGAATCGAGGACGATCAGCAATTCGTGCTTGTTGGCATGGAAGCCGCGCCAGCAGACGGTCGAGGGTGACGAAGCCGGTCTTGCGCGTGAAGATGCGGTCGAACCGTGCCCGTAGGGCGGCCTTGCGCTGCTGGATCGGATGCTGACGATAGGTTTTGAGGTCGCGATAGAACCGCCAGATCAACGCGCGCGTTCGGCGCTGGGCCGCACGCTGCGCATCGGTGAAGGTATCGAGCTCGTGAACGAGGCGCTCGGCATGGACCCAGCACAGGCCGTGCGGGCCGACGTTGAACTGCCCGGCGTCGTCACTGACGATGACGGTGTCGGGCAGGAAGCCATGCGCCTTGACGCTGCCCCAAAGGACCCTCGGTGGCGACCATGACCGGATCGGGGTCGACCTCGAGAGCCGAGATGCCGAGTTCGTCGAGATGCGCGGTCCAGGCGACCTGGGTGGTGAAGACCCGCTCGGGATGTTCGGCCAGGCGGGCGATCACCGGCCGGACAGGGCGCGTTGTCGCATGTAGGCCAGCGCCGCGGCATTGACGACATAATCGCTGTGGCCGGCGCGCAGCAGTTGGAGAAAGTTGTGGCGGTTCTTCGAATCCGTGGTGCCGAACGAAGCGAAGTGTTCATTGCCGATCTGCGTGCAGAAGCCATTCGCGGCCTTGTGGCGAGCGCCGGTGTCGTCCACCGTGATCCAGGAGGCGCTGGAAAGCCCGGCGCGCAGCACGTCGCGGGCCTCGTCAAGGAAACCGTCCTGGCCGGCAATCAGCAGACGCACGAGCTGCCGCTTGGAGATGATGATGCCGAAGGCCCGCACCAGCGCGAGCAGCCGCGCCACCGTGACTTGCCCCTGATGGTATTGAGCGAGCACGAAGCGGCGTAGGTCCGGCCCGAAATGCCCGCTGATGCCGGCCGGCAGCGGCGCTGTCATCGTGTCGCCGTCCGGCGTTTGCCAGCGCTCGCAACGGAAATTCACGACGTGCGGACGGATCACCAGATCCTGCACCACAAAACTCGTGTAACCTTTGAAACGAGAGCCGCGCGGCGGGGCTGCGAGTTTGACGGTCCGCTCCTCGTGGATCGAAAGCCTCGAGGTCTTGCTGCCCGTCGCGCGCGGCTCGCCCGCAGCCGTCGGGGGCGGCTTCGGCTCGGTCGCCTTGTCCATGCCACTGGGTTTGATGTTCGGCCGGCCAGAGCCACCTTTGAGCCGGGCAATCTCATCGCGTTGCGCCGCAACCGTCCGCCGCAACTCGGCCACCTCTTCCAACAGCTTCAGCACCAAGCTTTTCAGATCGGCGTGCGATAGGCCATCGAGGTCGGTAGGCGGCAACATTCCCAGAATGAATCTGAACTGTGCCGTCCTGAGAATCGGAAAATCATACCGCCACCGGTTTTGCCCCTCTTACGATATTCGCCAACGGTGGTGCATTTTCCGGGTTATATGTGAGGTGCGCGCGTGCAGCGCACGCGCGGTGAAAATGCGCGCCCTACTGCTGCTGCACCGTCGGTGCCGCCCGCAGGATCGAGGCCGCGGTGTGCGGCTCGGCGAGCTGCAGCGCCTTGAGCGGGTCGATCAGGCCGGGGCCAAAATTGTCGCCGCCCTCGCCCGGCCCAAGCCGCTTTGCACTCGCGGTCAGAATGCGGCGGATGTCGGCGGGCGTGAGCTTCGGATTGCGCTCGAGCAGCAGCGCCACGATGCCGCTCACCTCGGCGGCCGCGACCGAGGTGCCGGTGGTGAGCTGGTAGCTGCTCGCGGGCGCCGGCACCAGTATGTCGACGCCGGGCGCAGCGACCGAGATATATTTACCGCGATTGGCACCGGCGAACAGCTTGTCATCGACGTCAGTCGCCGTCACCGCCATCACGTTCGGATCGGCAGCAGGGAAGAGCGGGGGAGATTTCGGCCCGGCATTGCCGGCGGCGGCGATCAGCACGACGCCTTTGTCGTAGGCCGCCTTGAGCGCGCGATCGAGCAAGGGATCCCGGGGACCGGCGAAGCTCATATTGATGATGCGGGCGCCCTGCCTCACCGACCAGTCGATGCCCTTGAGGATGTTGAACGTGGTGCTTTCGGCCTTTGCCGCGTCACTTGAGAAAGCACGCACGGCGAGCAGTCGCGCACCCGGCGCGATCCCCAGCAGCCGTTGGTGCGCGGCAATGGCGCCGGCCATGCCGGTGCCGTGCGGATGCGGCTTCTCCGGCGCGCCCACTGCATCGAAACGCTGCGTCACCGTGCCCTCGAGATCGGGGTGAGTAGCGTCGATTTCCGAATCGATCACCGCGATCGGGACGTTGGTGCCCTTGACTATCCGGTGGACGTCGGAGATCTGGAGCTTCTCCAAGGCGTATTGCGCGGCATCGCCTAGTTGAGCAGCATCGCCGCGCGCCGCTGGCGCGAGAGCAGCAGATTCCTGTTGCAGGGTGTACACGTAATTCGGCTGCGCAACCGCGACCAGCTGGATAGCGGCGAGCGCCCGGATGACCTGGGTGGGGCTTCTCCCGTTATCGACGCGGAAGCGCGCCACAGTCGAGCCGGTGATGGCCAGGTTTTCAGAGGCGAGCAACGTCAAGCCGAGACTGGCGACCGTGGCTTGCAGCCGCTCCACGGTGATATTGCCCGCGATCTGCAGCACCACCTCGTCCTTGATGAAGCGGGTCTCGGTGGAGGTGGAACGTCGATGACCCGCTGGTCGAAACCTGACGGCAACTGCTGTTGGCCCGTGGGCGCGGGCGAAGGCGACTGGCCCCGGCCGGCCAAGCGACTGCTGCTGGCCCGCGGGCGCGGGCGGAGACGGCTGCTGCGGCGGAAGCCGGATGCTGCCTTGCACAGTGTTGAACACCGGTGCGGTGCTGAGCGCGGTGAGTTGGACGGTACTGCCGAGATTTTAAATCACTTGTGCCTGCTGCGCGGCCTGCCGCGCCGACAGCGAGAGGAGGACTTCGGGCGAGAGTGGCGGCAGTGACGTCGCCGGCGGGAGTGACGCAGTGTTGATGGTAGTGCTACCCGCGGACGCAGTGTTGATGGTAGTGCTACCGGCGGACGCAGTGTTGATGGTAGTGCTGCCGGCAGACGAGTGCTGCTTGTAGTGTCGCCCGGGGACGGCTGGTTGGATGTGGTGCCGCCAGAAGGGTTGCCACCCGAGGAAGGGATGACCGTGACGCTTACAGCAGCCGATGAATTCGAAATCGTGCCCAGGTTCTGTCCGACCTGAACGCCCCAGGTGCTTCCGCTGTCCACTAGCATCGTTCCGGTGACGGAGACGTTGCTGACTGTTCCTGCGTTCGTTCCCGCAAGCGTGCCAACAAATTGCGAGTTTAGGCCGTTCACCGTGACGTCGGTCAGATTGAGGTTGCGGACGATGCCGGCGTGACCGATGGTGTCGAACAGCGCGACACTCTTGGAGTCGGAAGGCGCGTTGATCGTCACATTCGAGACGGTCAGGTTCTGACCATCGAACAGGCCAGTGAAATTCGGGATCGGCGAGAAATTCGCGATCGAATTGTTGACGTTTTTGATGTCTCTGCCGAGCGCGTAGGTGCCGCCAGGATTGTTGCGGACATTCTGCAGATCGAAGGCGGTATTCACGAGCATATAGGCCGTGAGTTTGCCGCTGACAAATTGCGAATAATTTTCCGCGGGGTTGACGTAGCTCGTGGAGTTCAAGCCGCTGCCGGCCGGATTGACGGACGGATTGAAGAAGATCGAGACCGTGCCGGCGCTATCAGAAAAGCTGACACTGCCCTCAACTAAGCTGACGGTTCCTGATCCAGTCCCGCTATTGTCGGCACGCAGGACCAAATTGCCTTTCCCATCATTTTCAATCCGGCTCCCCGTTTGCACAATGACGTCGTGATAGGCGCTCAGCGTCAGCGTGGTCGCCGCGCTCCACACGACATGCGCGCCGTGTTCGACCTTAATGTCACCGACTTGAGAACCAGGACTACCAGCTCTGCCGGTCGTCACCACGACATTGCTGGAGTCAAGGGCGTTAGACAGATCTTTATCGTTGAAGACGTTGGGAATTCCTCTCGATGGGTTGGGGATAATGGACACGTCGAACGGATCAAGCAGCAGCGTTCCCACCTTACCGTTCGGGGCCCGCGTGTCGGTCGTGCCGCTGTAGTTCAGGAGTTGTTGGCTCGACGTCTCCACGAACCCGCCGTCGCCGCCTTGCAGGCCGCCGCGAGCGAGGATGGTGCCGGCGAAGGTGGTCTGGCTGTCGGACCAGAGGATGACCTTGCCGCCGTTGCCGCGCTCGGTCGCCGAGGCTTTGATGGTGGTCGCGCCGTCGACGCTCACCGTGGTCGCGGTCGGAATGACGTAGGGTTCGAGCTTGGCGGTCTGATTCTTGACCACGCTCGTATTGGGCCGGCCGCCGCCCCAGTCGCCGCCGATCAGCACCTTGCCGCCGCCGGCGCGGCCGGAGGCGTCGACGCGCGCGTTAGCGAGCTTAATGTGCTCGCCGGTCACTAGGATGGTGCCGCCCTTGGCATTCCTGTGCTTGCCGGCCGCTGATAGTGTACCGGAGATTTTGACGGTCTGCGCCGGTGCGCCAGCGGGCTTGCTCGCTCCGGTCGCGGCGGCAAGCACGATCATGCCGTTGCGGCGGCCGATCGCATTGGCCTTGATCACGCCGCGTGGTGTTGATGACGGAATTGACCACGGTGCGCGCCGCCGCCGCGGTGAGCTCCACCCGTCCGCCATTGGCCCTGATCTTGCCCTCGTTGCTCACCAGCGATTTGAGCGGCCTGCCGGTGGAGACGTCGATCACCTTGGAAGCGACGCTGTCGCCGACCGCGAGCGTGATCAGCTTGTCGCCGTACATGTCGAGGGTGAAGCTGTTGCCGGAGGCGAGCGCCACGGTGCCGAGCGTGGCGGTGATGGTGCCGGTGTTGCGCACGCCGGGCGCCACCAGCGCGGCGAAGCCGCCGCTGGTCGCGGTGATGCGGCCGTGGTTGACGATCGAGGCGTCCGGCCGGCCCGGAATGTTGAAGTTGTAGCGACCGGCCATGAAGTCGGAATTCTTGATGTCGTTGGTGGTGGCGAGGAAGCCCGCGGTGTTCACCACGGCGCCGGGGCCGAACAGGACGCCGTCGCGGTTGATGAGGAAGACGCGGCCGTTGGCGGTGAGCGTGCCAAGAATTTCGGAGGGCCCGAGCCCGCCGGTCACTCTGTTGAGCGCGACCGACGAGCTCGAAGGCTGATTGAAGCGCACGTTCTCGCCGACGCCGATATTGAACGTGTTCCAGTTGATGATCGCGCTGTTGGTCGACTGGTTGACGATCACCGCCGGGCCGCCCTGGCCCTGGATCGTGGCCGCGCCGCCCACGACGGTGCCGCCGTCGGGCCCGGCCGCTACCGACGCCACCCCAAGCGCCAGCAGCGCCGTGGCGGCAAGCAACACGCTGCGCATGTGAGGCAGGCCTGTCACGTTACAGCGGAGCGCTCAAAATGAAGAAGAGCCGCATCTTGAGCCCTTGGTCCGTTCTTTGTTCGTAGCTGAGATAGCCCCCGACCGGACATGGTCTCCCACTTGGCAAGTGTGAGGCATACAACCGTGTCTATGAGCAATCCTGCGGATCGAGTTGAGATCATCACATCGGTTCAGCGGCGTCGGCGCTGAGGCACCCGAACACCCGCATCTACGAGAAGACCGGGGGCTCGCGAACGCACCCCCTGATTGCTATTGTTGTTTGTCCCTGGGCGTTCTGCCTCTGCTGAGCCAGCGCTGGAACGGTCAGTACCAGCATAGCTGGCAGTTTGATTTCGTCAGCCCATCCCACCTACGTACGGATATAGACGCGCGTGGCAAGAGGGCGCAAAAAATTGTCCACGTGGCGAAGCCCACCTAGCTGCACAAAAGAGCATCAGCTCCAGCGTCGGTCCCACACGCCTAAGGAGAGGGCGGCGCCGACAATTCATATTTGCGCGCAAGGCGGGGCTGTGGGGTGGGGATCGGGCAGCCCGACGCGCGCTACTGTTAAATCTCTCGGCTTCTTGGCCGCTGCTTTGCCCCGCGGACTTGTTACTCCGCGCAAAATATTTGCTAGCCACGGTGAACTCACACGGCACTACGAGTGACGAACGGGCAATTGCTGACACCTAATTGGAGCCGGCCGGGACTGACTGCCCTGGCCGGCTATTAGGAGAGCTCCCAAAGTCACGTCGGCGCGTTTGAGACGCATGATTGCTGCGCAGGCAAGACCCCTCCTTTGCGCCATTTGGATTGAAGCCAAGTCCTGTTCACAATCCAGGGCTGAAAAAGGTCCTGTTGGGTCAGCCTACCGCCTGGCAGGGGCAAAATTGACACCATGGCTGCCATGAACAAATCTTTGGCGCGGGATAGCAAATCTCAAGACAGGGGGCAAAAGCGCGCCTGCCGGTGATGACGGCGGCGCTTTGCTTTTGCTGCCCCTGAACACTTCACCGGCTCCAAACGCGGACGCCCCTCATGGCCTGATTTGCCGATTTGCGGCAGGCCCGGATGAACCCCAGCCATCAAGTGTTTGGCGCAAAGCAACAATTCTGCACGGGGGGCAAGGGGACTAAGAAGTCGATTTGCCGATGAACGGCGGGTACCAGGGGTAAGGACGGTGGCGCTTTGCTTTTGCTGCCCCTGAAAACTTCACGGCTCCGAACGCGGACTGCCCGGCCGTCATGTTCTGATTTGCCGATTCCCGGCAGGCCCGGGATGAACCCAAGCCACAATGGCAGCGACGAACAAATGTTCGGCGCAAAGCAACAAGTCCTGCGCCGAGGGCAGGGCGACTAAAAAGTCGATATGCCAATGAACCGCAGGGCAACCACGGGTAATGACGCCAGCGGCGCCGCTAGCCGCCTCTAAAACTTCACGGCTCCAAGGCGGACTGCCCTGCCGTCATGTTCTGAATTTGCCAATACGCCGCAGGCCCGGGATGAACCCAAGCCACCATGGCAGCGACGAACAAATGTTTGGCGCAGCGCAACAAGTCCTGCACCGGCTGGTCGACTAAGCCAAAAATCGGGTCAACTGGCACTAAGTGGAGTTATTCTTCGAGGGACGACCATGGCTGAGCAACCTGTGAACCTAGCATATGCCGTTTACCTCGGCGTGTTCAGTCGAGCCGAACAACGAGTTCTTGCAAGCGATCTTCAAGGCAATCGCGGATGACGGCGGCAGATGTGTCGCTACCCTCGCAATGCTTGCCCGCAACTCGAACACCAGCAAGTCAACCACGCGCAATGCGATTTCACGAGCAGTCGCAATCGGCCTTCTCGAAAAGACCGAGCGCCGCTCTTACTGCGCTGTCTCGCTGCCCAACATCCTGACCTACGCGAAGCGCGCAAAACCCGACAAGCGCACCGGGCATGTAGATTCCAACGTCAGCACCGTGAGGAACCATCAGCGCTTCAGTGAGGTTCATTTGAGGAGCCCGGTTGTCGGTCGAGGCCGAGGCACGGTTACCGACCACAGTCTCCCCATTTGAACGGTGCAATGCGAAATCTTAATCACAGCGACCTTGGCCGCGATGCTTGCCACCCCGGCGCAAGCGCGGACGCCAGACAAGGTTAGCCCGGACCACATTAGCGCTGCGCGGATACAGAACGAAACGCTGTGGCCAGATCCGACCCCCGCGGTTGCGGCAACGAGGCCGTGGTCCAGAAAGCCAATTGGCATAGTCGTCAACTGTGTCTTCGCTTCCGATTAGTTACGGGAATGGCGCGCTTTGCCTTCCCACCACACTACAGCGTGCGATCGGCATGGCTCGATTGTCGGGTTTTTGCGGGCTCGTAGCAGTGGCGCAGCCGCAATACCTCTACGCCTTGGACCAGCAAGCCGGTGATCAGGCGCCAGCCTCGCGCGGCGATCCCACCCAGGGCGACGAGGCGCAATACATCCTCGAGAAGCATCGCCGACGTCCACCGCCTGGTCCGCGGCACCAACGTGCCGATCGCGGTGATCAACTCGCAGATCGACGTCACCCATCCCGATCTCGAGGGCGTGGTGGCGCAGCGCTACGACGCGGTCGGCGCCGAGGATGAGCCGCACGCGCACGGCACCGGCATGGCGGGCGCCATCGCCGCGCACCAGCGCCTGCTCGGGACCGCGCCGGCGGCGCGGCTGCTCGCCGTGCACGCCTTCTCGACCGGCACGGCCACCGCCGAGAGCACCACCTTCAACATCCTCAAGGGCATGAACTGGGCGGTGAACCAGGGCGCCCGCGTCATCAATATGAGCTTCGCCGGTCCCAAGGATCCCTCGCTCGAGCGCGCGATCAAGGTCGCCTACGACAAGGGCATCGTGCTCGTCGCCGCCGCCGGCAATGCCGGGCCGAAATCGCCGCCGCTGTTTCCCGGCGCCGATCCCTACGTGATCGCGGTGACGGCGACCGACGTCGAGGACAAGCTGTTCGCCGGCGCCAACCGCGGCAAATACATCTCGGTGGCGGCGCCCGGCGTCGACATCCTGGTGCCGGCGCCGGAGAACAACTACCAGCTCACCACCGGCACCTCGGTGGCGGCCGCCGAGGTGAGCGGCATCGTGGCGCTGCTCATCGAACGCAATCCCAAGCTCACGCCCGCCGACGTCCGCCGCATCCTCACCGCGAGCGCGCGCCGGCTCGCGCCGGGCGAACGCGACGACAATTTCGGCTCCGGCCTGATCGACCCGCTCAAGGCCCTGCAGCTCGCCGATCCGCGCACCGCCACCACCACGCCGCCGCGGACGCTGCGGCAGCGCTAAAGCTCGTTCCGCTGGAGTTGACGCACAACGCCCGCCGCACGCTCGGTCGGGCTCCCTCTCCCCCGCTTGCGGGGAGAGGGTGGCGTGAGGAGGGACTCGCTATGCGCTCAGCGGAGCCGCGCGCGCACTGCCGCCGCGCATGTAGCGTCGATTCTTCTTGCAACGCGGGCCTCGTACATGACCATACGGCGCCCGAGCGGCGGTGCGCCGGTTGACCGGCTGCGTCGATCGAGATGGAGGATCAATGCCGGGCAAGATGATCGACCTTTCGGTGCCGCTCGAGAACGGCGGGGCGCCCGATCCAGCCGGGCGCCCGAAGATCGAAACTCGACCCACCGGCAAACCGCTGCCGATCTGATCAAGTTCTTTCCCGGCCTGCGGGAAGAGGACCTGCCTGACAAGGAGGGCTGGGCTTTCGAGCGCGTCCGGCTGTCGACTCACAGCGGAACGCATCTCGATGCGCCCTATCACTATGCTTCGACCATGGACCAGGGTCGTCGGGCGATCACGATCGACGAGGTCCCGCTCGAGTGGTGCGTCCAGCCCGGCATCAAGCTCGACTGTCGAAAATTCCCCGATGGCTATGTCGTGACCGCACGCGACGTCGAATTGGAGCTCGAACGGATCGGCCATACCCTGTCTCCGCTGGAAATCGTCCTGGTCAATACGCGCGCAGGTTCGACCTATGGCGAAACGAATTATGCCGACACGGGCTGCGGGATGGGCCGGGAGGCGACCCTCTATCTGCTCGACCGCGGCGTACGCGTGACCGGCACCGATGCCTGGAGCTGGGACGCCCCGTTCGTTCATACCGCCAGGAGGTACGCGCAGACCGCCGACGCGAGCCTGATCTGGGAGGGACACAAAGCGGGGCGCAAAATCGGCTATTGCCACCTGGAGAAGCTGCACAATCTCGAGGCCTTGCCTGCCAAAGGCTTCACGGTCAGCTGCTTTCCGGTGAAAGTACGCGGCGCATCCGCCGGCTGGACCCGGGCCGTGGCGATATTCGAAGAAATGCCTGCATAGCGCGCGACCCCTTGCGCAGCCGAGGACCGAGCCCCGATGGGATGTGCAATTTTCGTTTCCGTGCAATCATGTCGTAGGGACTTGAACATTCCGCACTTCTCCGCCGACGCACCGAGCGAACCGCACTCGCTCCGCGCGGCTCCATCCGACATTCCGTTGCAAATGGGCGATCCGTGACAACGCTGGAAGAAGGTCAGAAGAGGACGGGCATGAATGCGGGAGCGGACACGCTGTCCAATTCACCCTACGCCCCGGATCTGCGCGGATTCATCGAGTATCTGGAGACCGAGCACCCCGAGGAGGTGGTGCGGATCAGCAAGGAGGTCGACCCGAAATTCGGGGTGTCCGGCATCCTCGAGCGGCTGGAGCGGGACGGCCGCTTTCCGCTCGTCATCTTCGAGAATGTGAAAGGCTCCAAGATTCCGCTGGTCGCCAACATGCATGCCAAGTTCGAGCGGCTGCGATACGCGCTCGGCATGGAACAGGGCGGAGTCAAGGAGTTCGTCAGGGAATGCGCTGCGCGCCAGGCCCATCCCATCGACCCGGTCATGGTGAGTTCCGCGCCGGTGCAAGAAATCGTCCGCATCGGAGACGAGGTCGATGTCGGGGAGCTGCCGATCTGCACCTACCACGAGAAGGATGCCGGCAAATACATCACCGCAGGCCTTGCCGTGATGCGCGATCCGGAGACCGGCATCAACAATGTGGGCATCTACCGGCACATGGTGCACGAGAAAAACCTTCTCGGCGTCCAGCTGTCCGAGACCGCCGACGGAAACATCATCTGGAAGAAATACGAGAAGCGTGGGCGCCCCTGCCCGATCGCGATCGTGATCGGTCATCATCCCGCGTTCTTCATCGGTTCGCTTTGCTTTTCGACACTGGATTCCGACGAGCTCCGCATTGCCGGCGGAATGTTTCAGCGGCCGGTGCCGCTGGTGAGGTGCAAGACCATTCCTCTCGATGTGCCCGCCGATGCCGAAATCGTCCTCGAATGCGAGATTCGCCCGGTCGAGCGGCGCGCGGAGGCGCCCTTCGGGGAGTTCCCGGGGACCTATGGTCCGCGCCGCATGAACCCCGTGCTCGAGGTCAAGGCCATGACCCGGCGTCGCGATCCGCTGTACCAGAACGCCTTCGTCGGACATGCCGACAACCTCCTGCTGTCGGGCTTGATTCGGACGACGTTCATCGAAGACACTATAAAAATCGCCTGCCCGACCGTGCGTTCGGTCACGGTGCCGCGGTCCGGCCGCTTCCGTTTCATCTGCTACGTCGCGATCGAAAAGATGAATGAGGGAGAGGCCAAGCTGGCGGCCATGGCCGCATTCGTCGCCGATCCGTTTCTGAAATTCGTCGTCGTCGTCGACCACGATGTCGACATCAACAAGGACACCGATGTCCTGCACGCCATCGCGACACGCGTGCGGGCCGATCACGACGTCTTCATGGTGCCCTATGCCAAAGGCTCGCCGCTCGATCCTGCCTCCTACGATCCGGCCGGCGGGTCGTACCTCGTCACCAAGATGGGCATCGATGCCACGCGCAAGAGCAATTACCCGGATGAGATCGCGGTGCCAGGAGTCGAAGACATCGATCTCGCCGATTACATCCCCGGTTACCGAGCAGTCCCGTAACCGGTCCGCGCAATCGATGACACGCAGCCGGTCCGGGTCGCGCCTTCCGGCGGTCAGCCGCCGGTCGGCGTCAGAACGATGCGGCCGCGAGCGGTGCGCTCGCGCAGCGCCGCCAGTGCCTCGGAGCAGCGCGAGAACGGCCACACCGTGGTCTGCGGCGGGCGGATCGAGCCCGCCTCGTAGAGCGAGAAAAGCTCCTGCCAGCACGCTGCGGTCTTGGCCGGCGTCCGGCGCCGGTAGTCGCTGACCTGCAACCCGCTGACCGCGATATTCTTGACCAGGAGATAGTTGGCCTTGATGGTGGGAATCCGGCCCGTGGCGAAGCCGATGACGACCAGCCCGCCGCTCCAGGCGACGGCGCGGATTGCAGCATCGAAAACGTCGCCGCCCAGCATGTCGAGCACGACATCGGCGCCACGCCCGTCGTTGGCGGCGTACACCTGGGTGCGTAGGCCTTCCTTCAGATCCGCCGCCGCCAGGTCGATGACGGCGTCCGCACCCGCTGCGCGCACCATGTCCGCCTTTGTCGGGTTGGAGAGTCCCGCGAGCACACGTCCGCCGAACGCCTTGGCCAACTGAACCGCGGCAAGACCGACACCGCCGGTGGCTCCGAGCACCAGCACGGTATCGCCGGGCTCCATGCGGGCCCGCTCCCGCAGGGCGAACCACGCGGTATCGAATACCGAGGACATCGATGCAGCGTCGGTGAACGACATCGACGCCGGCATGCGGACGCACCTGGGCTGCGTCGTGACGCAGAATTCCCCATAGCCGCCCTCTTCCGCCAACGCCAACACGCGGTCGCCGGGCTTGAATCTCGCAACATCTGCGCCGACCGCGTTCACCACGCCCGCCGGACACTTTCCGGGAACGAACGGCAGCTTCGGCTTGAACTGATAGACCCCGCCGATCGTCAGGATATCGACGAAATTCACCGCCGTGGCGCGTACCGAGATCACGATTTCATCGCTGCGCGGCTCAGGATCGGGAAACTCCTCGACCGCGAGATGCTCGCTGGACCCGAAGGCATGAACCACGATGCCGCGCATTGCTCACCTCACGCCCGCCGGCCGGTCATTCAGGCGGCGCTCGACCGGTGGACGGGATGCGGCATGATTCGCCCCTCATGGAGCGACCGCGCAAGATCGAGCTTCCGGATTTTGCCGTTGGCCATCAAAGGAATGTCCGGGAGCGCGACGAAGAACTCCGGCATTTCGTATTTCGACAAACCGGTGGCGCGGAGATGATCGAGAATCTGGTCCATGCTTGCCGTGAGACCCGGACGGAACATCACCGCGAGACAGATTCTCTCTCCCAGCCGATCGTCCGCGACCGGAATTGCAGCGGCACGTTCAATGGCCTGGTGCCGCATGACCATGTCCTCGATTTCGAGCCGGATTGATGTTGTGGCCGCCGCGAATGATGACCTCCTTCTTGCGACCGGTGATGCGCAGATAGCCATCGTCGTCAAGTCGGCCCAGATCACCGGTCATGAACCAGCCGTCCGCATTGAAGGAACTCTCGGTGCTGGTCTGATCGCCGAAATAGCCGAGCATCAAGCTGGCGCCCCGACCGCCGAGCTGACCGATCGCACCCGGCTCGGCCGGCACGTCGGCATCGTCCGCATCGAAAATGCGCACCTCATATCCCGCGCACGCCTTGCCGCAGGTATCGACGAGGCGGCGAAGATCATCGCCGGGCCTCGTGTACTGGTGCGCACAATTCTCCGTCATGCCGTAACCGATCTGCGGCGGAACGCCGTACCGCAACAGCTCCTCGACGACCGGAGCAGGCGTGGCGGCGGCGGAAATTCGGAAGCATTCGAGCCGCTCCAGCCCGGCCGCACCCCTGCGGCGCAACTCGTCGACTAGATCGATCGCATGCGTCGGCACGCCGACGAGATAGCTCACGCCGGTCTCGGCGAGCCGATCGATCAGGCCGGCGCCGCGTGGCAGATCGTGGACGACGAACTCGCCGCCGACGATGAGCGACGTGAGCCAAGCGCCGGCGCCGAGATTGTGACTGAACGGGCTCAGCGAATAGGTCACCGTCCGGGTGTCGAAACCCCAGTCGGCCGCCAATGTGCGCAGCGCGGCGAGCAGCGTATTGTCGCTATGCATCACGCCTTTTGGAACACCCGTCGAGCCGGAGGTGAAGGCCAGATAGCTCACACGGTCGGGATCGCGATTGATCGGCGCTTTCGCCCCCTCCCCCGGTCCGGCGGCAAGAAGGTCGGAAAACGGAGCGGCCGCCGTCGGCATCAGCGGCTCGCTAAAATGCGTCCGACGCAGCGACGGCAGTTTCGAGAGCTCGGCCGCCACATCGACGCGATCCGCATCCGCGCCATAGCCGGGCTCGATGGAAAAAGGCCGTGCAGCGAGTACGGTTCAAGAGCGACACGACCTCGGCAACGGTATGATTGCGATGGGGCGAGGGACAGTAGACATAGCCCTGGCGCGAACACGCGAGCTGGATGACCGCCGATTCGATCCGGTTCGGCAACCACAGCAGCACGCGCTCGCCGGCGCGGACCCCATGCCGCACCAGATCGTCGGCAAGCGCATCGGCGCATTCGACGAGCTCGCGATAGGTCAGCCGACGAAATTTGTCGCGAATGGCGAAGCGGTCGGGAGCGCGCGTCGCGTGCGAGCGCGCCAGGGCGTAGACCGTCTCGTCGCGCCAATAGCCTGCCGCATAATTTCGCCTGAGCGCCTCTGCGCTCAGCAGCGACAGAATCGTGGAGGCCATGTCGAATTGCTCTGACTGAGGTTACGTCTTGTTGCTCTTCTTCGAGTTCCGGCGCCTCGACCGCGCCGCCCGCCGCCCGCCATGCGCCGAACCCGCCGCGAAGATGGGCTACCGGCCGAAGGCCCATGCGGTGCGCGGTCTGAGCGGCCAAGGCCGAGCGTAGCCCGCCTGCGCAGAAGAATACGAACTTCTTGTCTTCGGAAAAGATGGGCTTGTGGTAGTTGCTTTCCGGATCGATCCAGAATTCCAGCATCCCGCGCGGGCAGTGAAATGCGCCCGGCACGCGACCTTCGCGATTGAGCTCGCGAATATCGCGGATGTCGACGAACACCGCTTCCTCGCTGCCGTACAACGTGCGCGCCTGATCGACCGTGATCGTCTCGATTTCGCGTTCCGCAGCCTCGACAAGCGCGCGACAGCCGGTCGTAATATTCTGGACCATACCCTCTCCCCGTCCGAGGTCCGAGTCCGAAGCTCGTCAGCCCTCGCGGCACGTTTCAGATACGAATTTCAGAATCCAAGGACAACTAGTGCGCTCTTGAAGCCGAAGCTCGCGATCGCACGTGCCGCACGGTGCGAGCGAACTTCGGGTTCGAGGCACTATAGCGGTTTCCGTTCGCGTCGATGTACAACGGTGCCGTGCATTTCGACGCCGAGACGCTCGATCGCCCGGGGCAACGACGGCATATCTGCGCAGGATCCCGCCTGCGATATCAGCGCCCGCCCATGCGTCCGAACGACATGCGCGGCGCGCCCACGTTGCCGATGTTCCGGTTCATTCCGGTCTGGCCGAACGTCGTTGCGCGCAGTTTCATTCCGGTCGACGGCGTCGCCGCCGGCTTGAAGGACTTCACGGTCCCGAGGCTGGCATTCGCGCTGCCCGCATTGTTGTTCACGTGCAGCCGGGTGTTGATTTGCCCGCGCAGGATCTGCGAATTGTTATTGTTGTTGGTGGTGCCGTAGGAGCCGCCCGTCGTCTTTCCCCCCTTGCCGTCGCCGGTTGGCTTCGGGTGATCGGTGCCGGTGGTCGGCTTGGGGTCATCGCCGCCGCGCGGCGGCTTGTGCCAGTCGCGCGGCCGCTTCGGATAGATCGAGATGCGCGGCGGGATCACGACCACCGGCGGCGCCGCGACCGGCGGGACCGGATTGACCGTCACCGTGGGATCGACGACCGCCACGCTGCTTCCCGGCGTCTTGGTCACCTTGGACCCGGTATTCTGCGTCGGCGCCACGTCGGTGCGCCTCTGGCGCAGCACCGGTGCCGTCGGCTGGCTGCACGGGCAGGTCGGGCCGACCGCCGCGAACGCCGCGCCCGCGTCGGAGATCGAGCGGGTGCTCGCCCGCTGCAGCAGGCGTTCGGCGGTCGCGGCGAAATCGCTGTTGCCGTAGCTGGCGAGGAAGGCCTGGTAGGACGCGACCGTGTTGATGGTGACGGCCGTGTACCAGGCGACGACGAGCTTGCGCCGTTCGACCAGGCTGCGCATGACCGGGGCGGCGGGCTGCGACGGATAGAGGGCCAGATAGGCCTGATAGGCTTCCACCTGGTCCTCGCGCACGACGATCTCGTAGGCCTCGCGTGCGGACCTCGACTTCAACTCCGTCCGCCAAGCCTCGACCGAGCGGGTCTCCGAGCGTGCCTTGCCGCTCGCGCCCGGCTGGCCGTTGCTCGCCGCCGCCATCCGCTCCTGTCCAACGCCGGCGGGGAAGAAGGAGAATTCCGCGGTCAAGGACGAGCTTTCCCAGGGGAATTGCTGCTTACCGGTGGTGTTGCTCACGTCGAGCCGCACGCGCTTGAGCAACCGCTCGATCGGCAATCCCGGCTCGTAGCCGATCTTGATGAGCGCCGAGGTGTAGGGGCTGTTCTGTCCGTCGCCGTCGAGCGCCTCGGTGCCGGGCGCGGTCGAGTAGGACACCAGCGAGCCGTTCGGGGCGTCGACGATCGCGAGCCCGCGGCCGGCGGTCTTGTTGATCGCCGAGAACGGGTTGTTGCGGCAGGCATCGAGGATCACGAAGCGCAACTTGCTCGGGATCGTGGATAGCGCGTTCATGACGTCCGTCAGCCGCATGGCCTGCAACGGCACGTCCGCCTCGCGCTCGATCTGCGCGTCGACCGGAACGAGGAAGTTCTCGCCGTCGACCTGCAGGCCGTGGCCGGCATAGAACACGAGCACGACGGTGTCCGGCCCTTTCTCGGCGGCGGTCCTGGCGAAATTGCCGATGGTCCGGCGCATGTCGCTTTGGCCGAGATCGGGCGCCTGCACGACCTGGAAGCCGGCGGAGGTCAGGAACCCGGCCATCGCCTTGGCGTCGTTGGCCGGGTTCGGCAGCGCCGCGACCGAGCTGTAGTTCGAGTTGCCGATCACCAGCGCGATCCGGTTCTCGGCCAGCGCCTGGCCGACGCTGAGCCAGCAGGTCGACGCCAGCGCCGCGAGCTTTATGAGGAATCGCAATGACATGGCTGAGCCTCCACATGTCCGGGCAGAATGCCGCGGCCGCAGAGCCCTATGGCCCTGCCGGTTGGTGTCCCGGCCGGCGGGGACGGTTCAATGCCGCCCGCTCCGACTGGCAGAAAGCAGTGCGATCCTCGCTTTCGATGCTCCGAATCCGCTTACCGAACCACGAGGATCAGTGGGTCGGCCTGGGTCACCGCACTGGGCTGGAGCATCATCTTCAATTCGCTGCCGTCGCTGCGCTCGACGACGAGCAGGTAGGAGCGGCCCTCATCGAGAGTCGGGCGCGCCGCGTTGCGGTCGAAGTTCAAGAGAACCTGCTTGGCGTCGCCGTCCCACAGCGCGATCTTGCGGATCGCCTGCGCACCGCGATTGACGATCCGGATGTTCGGCTGCAGCGATACGTTCAGCGTCTTCACACCGGTGCCGCGCGAAACGAGGCCGCCTTGGAAAGTGGACACGACGGGCGCGACGCACGAGCCCGCCGCGGCGATGCCCGCCTTGCCGGTCTCCGCCGTCACTCCCTCCTGCGAAATCGAGGCGCGCAGCGGGCCCTTCAAGGTGAGCAGCTGGCGCGTCGGATAGTGACAGATACGCAATTCGCTGTTCGCCTGCAGATCCAAACGCGTTCGGTCGCCGATGACGTCGAGAGCGTCGAGCAGGACCGGCTTGCCGTTGGTGAAGGCGACGACGCGGCCGCTCACGTCCTCCACATAGGCCACCTCCGCGGTGTCCTGCGGCTCGGCCGCAGGCGCGGTGCCCGCGCCGGCGGCCACCAGGAGCAGCAGGGCGGCCGTGAATTCCACGACGGTCGATGCCCTTTCGGCGCATCTGCGATATTGCGCGGACTGGAGTTCGCATTCTTCATCTCCTCGGAATGAAACCCGTCACTGCTCGATGTGCTGCGTCCGTTCGACGGCGCCGCCGGGTCTAGGGTTCATTGAGACCGCCGACCGATGTGGAGCCGCCGCTCGGACGGCCTTTACTTGTCGCTCGCGTTGATGACCTGGACGCGCCGGTTGTCGCCCGAGAACGGATCGGACGGATTCTTCAGGTGCGTCTTGCCGTAGCCGACCGTCACCAGCGTGCTCACGTCGATGCCGTACTTTTCCGACAGGAACCGCTTGACCGCGTCGGCGCGCCGTTCGGACAGCCCTTGATTGTAGGTCTCGCCGCCCTTGGCATCGGTATAGCCGGCGACGATGAAGGTGCCGCCCTTCAGATCGGCGCTGGCGAGCGCCTGGCCGAGAGCCGTGACCTGCGGCGTCGCCTTTTCGCCGATCTTGTCCGAGTTGTATTCGAAGTTCACTTCGAGATCGATGCTCGGCCGCTTCTCGGCGATCGATACGATCTGCTCGCGCTCGGCGCTCGTCAGCGAACGCGTCGGCCGGTTGCGCAAGCTGTTCACGAAGCGTGTTTCCTCGGCGCGTCGCGCCACGTCGGCAGGCGAAGCCGTGAGGCTGCGCGTGATTCGCGGCGGCTTCAGCGCCCTGATGATCTGATCCGCCGAAGGCTGCTCGGCGGCGAGGCCGACGCCGAGGCCTGCCGGCAAGGCAAGGCCGGCGGCCAGGATCACGGTGGCCAACTTGATTGTTCGCGTCTTGTAATGCACTGACATCTTTCTCTCCCAGTTCTCAGGCGCCCTCGGCTGGCTTTATCTCTTAAAGCAGCAGGTGCGATTGCCGGACAAAGCCGGACCGGATGTGAAAGAGCTTACACACGCGCATCTCGAGCCGGTGTGACGGCGGTCACAAAAAGCTCGATTGTCCGACATCCCGTGCCGCGTCCGGTCCGGACATCCCCGCGCCGTCGTTTGCGCCGCGCTGCGGGGGTCCGCCCGGGCATCATAATGCCATGGCCCGCGCATCCGAATGCCATGGAAAGCATCGCCGCAGCGGCCTGTTGACCCACCCGGCCAGCCCCCGCGTGGCGTCGGGCGTGGGTCCCGGCGCGATCAAGCGGGGCGCGCGGCGCAGAGGCGGGCGAGGTCGCCAGCCGGGGAAGGGCGAACCGCACCAGCACCGCGCGCGATTTTGCCACGTGTTGGTGGCGAAGAGTGTGACCTGGGACAATTGCCCGCGCCCGGTCGAACCGCTAGACTTTGCGTCACTTCTTGATGCGGATCAGCGCCTTGCATGGTGCCCGGCAGTAGAAGTCCTGCGCGCGAAGTCGGCCCGTGCGGATGCCGCAGGCGCGGCACCTCGGCGCCGGGATCACGCACCGCCGCGGGGCGGGCTTGCCGGCGGGGACCGCCCGTTGCGGTCGAAAGACGCCTCGACGAGGACAGACCCACATGGCGTACCTGAAGTCCCGCCTCATCTGTCTCGCCTTCCTGATGCTCCTGGCGGCGGCCGGAACGCACCCGGTTGCAGCGCAGCAAAGCGACGCACGGGTGGCGCTGGTCATCGGCAACTCCACCTATCCCGACGCCGAAACGCCGCTGAAGAATCCGGTCAACGACGCCCGCGCCCTGGCGGATGAATTGCGGCGGCACGGATTCGAGGTCGATACCGGCGAGAATCTCACCAAGGAGGCGATGCGCGCGGCGCTCGAGCGCTTCTACGGCAAGATCAAGTCCGGCTCGGCGGCGCTGCTTTTTTTCAGCGGCTTCGGCATCCAGTCGGACCGGCAAACCTTCATGATCCCTGTGAATGCTCAGATTTGGACCGAGCCCGATGTGCGGCGCGACGGCTACAGCCTCGATGCGGTGCTGGCCGAGATGAACAACAGAGGCGCCCGGGTCAAGATCGCGATCCTCGACGCCTCGCGGAGAAATCCTTTCGAGCGCCGTTTCCGCGCCGTCGCCGACGGTCTGGCCCCGGTCGGAGTGCCGAAGGGCACGGTCGTCATGTACGCCGCCGCCCCGGGCGCCGTGACCAGAGACGGGGACCGGCAAGCCTTCGTGGGCGAATTGATCAAGGAGATCCGCGGGCCGGGACGGATCGAAGAGGCCTTCAACCGCACGCTCATCGGCGTGTCGCGGGCGTCCCAGGGCGAGCAGGTCCCTTGGTTCTCCTCCTCCCTGGTGGAGGAGTTCTCGTTCATTGCCCCGGCAAACTCGGCGAAGCCCGCACCCACGCCAACTCCGAGCCAATCGGAGAAGGCCGTGCCGTCGTCGCCGCCGCCCGATCGAGAGGCGGAGGTGCGCACGGCCTATCAATCCGCGGAGCGCATCGGGACCAAGAAGGCGTGGGAGGATTTTCTCGCCAAATACCCCTCCGGGAGCCAGTCCGACCGGGCGCGCGAGCAGCTCGCCAAGCTGACACCCGCGCCGCCGCCGCCCGCCGCCGCTCCGGTTTCTCGCATCGACGACCCCGCGATCAAGGAGCTCGACCGGAAGATCCGGCTCAATCCCAATGATGGCGCCGCCTACTACAAGCGTGGTCAGCTCTATGCGCAGCACGGGGAATTCGCGCGCGCGGTCGAGGATTTCGACGAGGTCGTCCGGCTCGATCCCAAGGACGCCGAGGCGCTCAACAACCGCTGTTGGGCGCGCGCCATGATCGGGGAGCTGCAGCCGGCGCTGAAGGATTGCGACAAGGCATTGGAGATACGCCCCCGTTACGCCGACGCTCTCGACAGCCGCGGCCTCGTCAATCTGAAGATGGGCCGGCCGAACAACGCCATCGCCGACTACGACGCGGCGCTGCGCATCGCGCCGAAACACGCCTCGTCGCTCTACGGGCGCGGCATCGCCAAGCTGCGTACCGGCAATAGCTCCGGCGGCAACGGCGACATCGCGGCGGCGAAGCTCATCCAGCCCGACATCGCGGACGAATTCGCGACCTACGGCATACGCTGACCGCCGCCGGGCGACGGCGTCGAGGAACCTGAGGCCGGCCTCGTGGATCTCGGCGACTGGAGCATCCGAAACTGGAGAACGCTCGTCGGCTTCACCACGGCGGTGTTCGTGGTGGCGGGCGGGCTATCCGGTTACTTCAGCGGCTATAACAGCCGCTTTTCGGCGCTCGGCGGCCCGAACGCGCTCATTTACGACCTGACGCTCAAGGCCGCGCAGCCGTTGCGCCGGCACGTCCCGGCCGTGCCGGTCGTGATGATCGCCATCGACGATGCCTCGCTTGCGAGCCCCGAGCTCGCGGCGCTTCCGCGCGCCTTGTTCCAACCCATTTGGGCCCGCCTCATCGACGGATTGCTCGCCGCCGGGGCGCGCCGGGTCGCCTTCGACGTAGTGTTCGCCTATGCCGGGGCGGACTTCAAGGTCGGGGCGTTCACCTTGCCGGGCTACGACCGCAGCCTGATCGATAGCCTCACCCGCGGCCGCGACCGGGTCGTGCTCGCGCGTTTTCCCAGCGTTGCGCCGGCGCCTCCATTCCTCGCGGCGGTGGGAGCGTCGCGGGTCGGCGTGCTCGACCTGCAGGTCGAGTCGGACGGGAGGGTGCGAAGCACGGCTCCCCTCGTCCGGCTGCCGGACGGGCGCATCGCGCTCGGCTTTGCCGCGCTCGGCGCCGGTTGGGGGGTTCGCCAAGCCTCTTCCACCGAGCGCATCCTGATCACCCCCGCGGGCCCGCTGACGGAGACGCCCACCTACAGCCTCTCCACCGTGCTGGCCTGCCTCGCCTCGAAGGAGGGCGCCGAAGAGGTTCGCAAGGCCGTCGAGGGGCGGATCGTCGTCGTGGGGACCGGAGTGCTCGGCGAAGACGAGCACCGCGGTCCGGCGCGGTTTCTCGGCCGCTCCCGGCCCGCTCCGGCGAGCGATCGTTGTGCGCCGCAGCAGGGCCGGTTCGAACGCCCGCGCATCGAGCACGTCCCGGGCGCGCTGCTCCAGATCGCAGCCATCCAGTCCGCCGCCAGCGAGCATCCCGTGACGCTCGCGCCTGCATGGCTGCGTCTGGCGTCGGGCGCCGCCCTGGCGCTGCTTTTCGCGATGATGGCGTTTCGCGACGAGAGCGCGCTGGCGCTCGGTGAACGCGGGGTGTCGCCGACCTCGGTCATCCTGGTGCAGCTCGCCCGCTCGGTGGCCTTCGGCCTCGTGGGGCCGGCGCTTGTCGGCTGCGCGTTCAGCGCGGCCGCGCTGGCATTCGCCGATCTTTGGCTCCCGATGGGATATCCGATCCTCGTCACCGTTTCCGGATTCGGCACCATTCTCGGCGTCCGCTCGATCCGCCACCGCGCCTTGTTCAGGAGGCTGTTCCGCACCGCGGGCCGCTATCTGCCACCGGAGCGGTTGGTGACGCTCGCCCGCAGCGGGTTCGCCGATCCGCGCGACGGTCAGGAACGGGAGGTCTCTATTCTGCTGGCGGACCTCAAGGGGTTTACCGCCTTCTCGAACAGACCCGATCTCAGCGCGTCGGAAATCGTGCGGGTGGCCAACCGCTACTTCACCTTGATGCAGTCGGCCATCGACCGCCACGAGGGCTGCAGCGACAAGTTTCTCGGTGATGCGGTGCTGGCGTTCTGGAACGGGCTTTCCGACGAGCCGGAGCACGCCATCAAGGCGCTCGCGGCCGCGCAGGACATCATCGAGGCGGTGAGTGCCGCCGAGGGATCGGACAACAGCCGGCTTACCGCGCGCGCCGTGGTGTGCTCCGGCAAGGTCTATGTCGGCGATCTCGGGGCGCAGCAGCGCAGCAACTTCACGATCATGGGCCCGGCCGTCAACGAGACGTTCCGTCTCGAAAAGGTGCCGGACGACTACGGGCTTCCGCTGCTGGTCGCGGCGTCCACGGCCGAGATGATCATGCGGTCGCCGGCGGCGAGCGTGCTGGGGAGCAACGTCCTTCTGCGGATCGACGATATCGATCTCAAGGGCTTCGGCGGCGCGCGCTCGATCTATGCCCTGGTGCCGCGCGACGATCCCGGACTCGCCGCCTTCGCGGCCGGGCGCAAGGCACTCGACGCAGGCATGCTCCGCGAAGGCCTCGCGCATCTCGATGCCGTCCGGCAGGGCTTGCTGCAGCAGGCGGCGAAGGTCGTGTCCGCCCGCCACCACCCCCCCGCATGACGGCCCCTGGGCGCCGAACGCCTGCTGCACCCGCACAATCGGTGTGACGGCGGCGCCACACTTGCTCAAGAACGCGCCAAGTCCACCGACTCCGCACCGGTCGTAAATTGATTGGGTGGTCAGTTGAGGCTATGGTGTATGCGGGGAATTAATCATGCACGGGGGGCGTGTCGTGAAATCATTGATTTCTTGTCTAGGCGTGCTGTGTGCAGTCGCGATCCTCGAACCGGCGGGCGCGGCCGAGCTTCCGGCCAAGCCGAGGCCGCAACGGGCGGCACCGGAGCGCGCGGCGCCGCAGCCGCAACGGGCGGCCAGCAACTGGTCGGGCGGGCAGGTCGGCGGCTCCAACGGCGTCAGCTCGGTGAACAACAGCTTCGTCGATCCGGGCGCCTTCGTCTGCCCCACCGGCAGCACCTTCGGCAGCAGCTGCTTCGAGACCCCGTTCCAGTTCAGCGGGCACAAGGCCTCCTATACCATCGGCCCATTCGTCGGCTACCGCCTGCAGTTCGGCGGTTGGGTGGTCGGCCTTGAAGGCGATTGGTCCTGGAAGAACAGCGAGAGCTCGTTGAGCCAAAGTTCGTCCACGGCGATTGCTGGTACCACCGTCATTAGCAGCTCCGACAGCTTCGGTTTCACAACCTTGTCCACGGTCCCCAATAATTATTTACGGACCAACTCGTTCGCGGGCTCCGTCAAGCAGAAGTCGGATTCCTCGATCCGCGCCCGCGTGGGCTGGTTGGTTACGCCCTGGAGCCTGTTCTACGTAACGGGTGGCGTCGCGTTCGCAGAAATCAGCGGCTCGTTTGCGTACTCCGGGAGCCTGTTCTCCTGCGGCTCCTCCTCTGCGTCCTCGTTTTCCTCCTGCGCGGGCTCGTCCTCGTCCCCCCTGTTGCCGACCGCGACGGCGACGACCGCGGTGACCTGGAACGACACCCGGGTCGGCAGCACGGTCGGCGCCGGTTGGGAATCCGAGCTCTTTCCCGGCTGGAAGTGGAGGGCCGAGTACCGCTGGACGGACTTCGGCGATTACACCAAAACCTTCGGGATCACCACCAGCTGCGCCGGTTCGAGCTCGCCTGCCTCGAGCTGCACGGCTTCGCCGTCGAGCAGCGTGAGCATCAATCTGAAGGAATCGTTCCACACGTTCCGCGTCGGTCTGGCGTTCGACCTCTGACCACGGACGGAACTGCGCTCATGCGGTCGGCGATGATGGGGGCACCCCCCGTCATCGCCGACTGCCTTCACCGACCACCGCGAACGGACCCCAGACCGCGGGATAGGCGTTCTCGAACGACGATTTATCGTCGAGCAAGCTCAGCATGGCGCGCCGCATGGCTTCGGCGCGCCCGAGCGTCGGATCGGCCGACAGGGTGGCAAAGGCCGATGTCGTCAGCCGCGTCGCCGCGTCCGACGCGACCGCCCAATGCGAGACCAGTAGCGCACGGGCGCCGGCATAGAAGAACGCGCGCGCCAGGCCCGAGAGCGCTTCCGCCCCGGGCTTGTCGCCGGCGATCGTGTTGCAGGCGGAGAGCACGACCCAGTCGGCATTGAGCTTGAGCTGCGCCACCTCGCTGGCTTTGAGCAGGCCGTCGTCGTCGTCGGTCGGCTTGGCTGGCACCGAGAGCGCGAGCGAAGGCTCCGCCACGCCCTTGACGTCGCCGGCCACCAGCCCGTGGGTGGCGAAGTAGACGATGCGGTAATTGGCCAGCGGCGCGTGCTTGACCGCCGTCACGGTGGCCTCGCGACCGAGGTGGATGTCGGTCGCGGGCACGCCCAGCGCCCGCCCGATCGCCTTGAGCTCATCGGCGGTGTCGGGGAGCGGGGGCAGCGCCTGCATCAGCATGTTGCGGTCGAGACCGGCGCCGCGCCAGTAATCGCTGTATGCCCGCGGTTTGCCCCTCGACTGCGCGCTCCGGCGCTCGCCCCCCGGCGCGGGACGCGGATCGAACACCGGATCGCCGAAACCGATCATCGGCTTCCCGCCCTCTTTTGTCGCCGCCGGCGACCGCAACGCCTGCAGGCTCGACACCGAGGGCAGAACGCTGACGGCTTGCCGCTTGATCAACCAGGCGGCGTCGCGGTAGCGCGCGGCGTCCTCCGCCGACGGGCGACTGCCGCCCGGCGCGGCCGCGGCCGCCGGCTTCTCCGTCACCAGCAGATGGAACGGCAACGCCGTCAGCGCGCCCGAGGGGACCACCAGCAGATGGCCCTTGTTCCTGATGAGCGGATCGAGCGGACCGAGCAGCAGGGTATAGAGCTCGTGCGCAAGGTCGAGATCGAACAGCTGCATGTTGTCGAGATCGAGCCCGCGCCGGAACGCGAGCACCTTGGCGGCGATCGCGTCCCTGCCGGCGGGGATCGTGCGCCAATCGAAGCCGTCGCCGGTCACGACGAAGACATAGCTCTCGGCCTCCCCGGTCAGGAGAAAAACCAGCGCCTCGTAGCTCGCGAGCAGTTTCTGGACCTCCCCGACCTTCGACGGCCGCGGATTCGCCAACGCGGCGTAGTCGGGGAATTCCTTCTCCAATCGCGCCTTGGTGACGGTGAGCTTGCGCTCGGTATCGTCGATCTGTCCGCGGATCTTGTCGTTCTGCGCCGCGGTCGACTGCGCCGCCGGTTTGGACAATGCTTCGACCAGCGCCTTCTCGCGGTCCTGCAGATAAGCGGAGAGGTCCTGGTCCTGGCGCACGAGCGCGGCCAGCGCATCGCTGCCGGCGGCGAACCGCGGGCTCAGTTGCTGGACCGCGGCCGCGGCCGCCGACTGGTCGGCCCATTGTGCGATTTCGAACGCCTCGCGCGCCAGCGCGGGCGTTGGCTCGACGCCCGCGCGTGCGGCGGCCGCGAGGCTCGCCACGTGGTTCACGAAGTAGCTCGCGCGCTGCTCGATCAATCCGCCCGCCTCGCGCGCCTGCCGTCCGGCCGCTTCGCCGAGCGTGGCATGCGCGAGCACGGCCGCGGTCGCCCTGCGCGAATAGGCGAGCGCGTCGGCGGGCTTGCCTTGCGCGAGGCTCGAAAGCGCGAGGTGGTTGAGGACTCGCGCCGCCTGCGGATGGTTGCGCCCGAGTGTTTTCTCGTTGATCTCGAGCGCCCGCTTGTAGGCCCGGTCGGCCTCGTCGTAGCGGCGCTGGTGCTCGTAGAGCTGACCCTGATTGATCAGCACGACGGCGAGGAAGCGGTGATCCGGGCCGAACGCTTTCGTGGCGATGTCGAGCGCGCGCTTGAACTGGGCGTCGGCATCGGCGTAGCGACCCTGCGCGTCATAGGCGGCGCCGAGCTTGCGAATCACCTTGGCGGTGTCGGGGTGGTTCGGGCCGAGAGCCTTCGTCACGATGGCGAGCGCGCGTTTGGAAAAGGTCTCCACGTCCTCGGCGCGGCCCTGAGCTTCGTAGATCGCTGCAAGGTTGTTGAGCACGGTGGCGACATCGGAGTGATTGGGGCCGAACGCCGCCTCCCGGATGCCCAGCGCGCGTTTGTAGAGCGCCTCCGCCTCGTCGAAGCGCTCCTCATCGGCGTAGACGCCGGCCAGGTTGAGCAGCGAGGTGGCAAGGTAGGGATGCTTGGGGCCCAGCGCCTTCTCCCAAATCTCGATGGAGCGCTGGAACAGCTTGTCGGCCTCGGCGTAGCGGCCGAGCCGCTCGTACAAGTGAGCGAGATTGTTCAGGCTCGCGGCCACGTCGGGATGGTTCGGGCCGAGCGCCTTCTCGCGGATGGCAAGCGCCCGCCGGCCCGCCTCCTCCACCTCGGCGAAGCGGCTTTGATCCTCGTAGACCTTGGTGAGGTTGTTGAGAATCAGGGCGACCAGGAGACTGTTCGGGCCGGCGGTCTTCTCCGCCGTGTCGAGCGCGCGCTTGTATTGCGCCTCGGCTTCCTCGTAGCGCGCCTGGCTCTTGTAGACGTCGCCGAGATTGCTCATGAGCGTGGCGACGGCCGTGTTGCCGGTGCCCTGCGCCTTGGTCGTGATGTCGAGCGCGCGCTTGTACAGTTTCTCGGCCTCGCCGGGATTGGCCTGCAGCAAATACACCGTGGCGAGGTTGGCGAGGGGCTGGGCCAGGCGAAGATCGCCCGCCGGGAGATTCTTTTGCAGCGTGCCGAGCACCTGCTTGAACATTCCGGCGGCCTCGCCGTAGCGGCCCAGCGCCTGGTGGGCGCGTGCCAGATCGTTCAGCGCCGAGACATAGGCGAAGTTGTTGGTGCCGGCACGTTTGGCAGCAGCCTCGGCCTTCTGGGCTTCCGCGAGCGCGGCGGAATAGTTGCCGGCCGCATAGAGATCCTGGAAGCGCTTCTGCGCGGCCGCAGCGTCGATCTGCTGCGCGGCCGGCTGTAACAACACCGCGTCCGCCGCCATAAAAACCAGGACAACGACAGCGGCCAGGCCGCTCCGCCACGTCGATCTCATGACCCGCTCCAACGATACGCGCATCGCCCACGGCATCTCGGTCGTCCAAGCATGATAATACTCACCTTCGGGATGGCGCGATGGTCCCGCGGCCCGCCCGGAACTCCGCCGGGATCGCGGCGCATCTTGCACAGCACCCACGGCGAACGAATGTGATTTGGGTCACATGGCAGAGGGGGGCGCCTTTGCCCACCCGCGCGCCTGCGTCACACGGTCACGCGTCCGGCTCGAAACCGAAGCCCGCGCCGCGGCGCACGATGCCGCCGAAGCCGGGAAAATCCAGGTGGGCGCCTGCGACCTTGAGCTTGTCGGCGGCGACGCGATCGAACATGCGCCAACGCGTGGCGCAGGCGGCCTGCGGATCGACGTCGTAGATCAGCCCGGTATCGGGCCGCTGGATCTGGATCGACGCGAGATGAACGACATCGCCCCAGATCAGCAGGCCGTCCTTGCCGGACTGGATGAGCCAGCCGGTGTGCCCCGGGGTATGGCCGGCGAGCGGCACCGCGGAGACGCCGGGCACGGCTTCGCCCTCGCGCACGGTGCGCATGCGCGCGCGATAAGGCCGCGTCGTCACCGCGGCCTTGGCGATGTTGCGGCGGATGCGCTCGGTCGCTCCGGTTGCCTCGTCGCGATCGAGCCAGAACGCCGCTTCCACCTCGTGCAGGACGAGCTCCGCATTGGGATAGACGGCTTTGCCGGCGTCATCGACCAGGCCGTTCGAATGGTCGGGATGCAGGTGGGTGAGGAAGATGGTCTCGATCCGCTCCGGGGTCACACCCAAGGCGCGCAGATTGTCGGGAAGCTTGCCCAGCGTCGGACCCATGGTGTTGCCGGAGCCGGTGTCGACCAGCGCGTATTTTCCCGCGCGCTCGAGCAGGAACGCGTTCACCGCGATGTGGAGGGGCTCGCCCGCCTGCTTGCCGGCGAGCCGCTCGACCTCGGCCGTGTCCAGCCCGAGGACCACGTCGAGCGGCGCCGCCAGCACGCCGTCGCTGAGCGCGGTCACCGCGATGTCGCCGATCCGTCTGCTGTGCGTGCTCATGAGTTGCCCCTGCGGCCGGCTCATTCGACATTCATGCGCCTGCGCGGACGATGATGGCGGAAACCGCGGCGCTCACGTTGCGGCCGCCTCCATCGGCTGCCGCGTCGCGCGCACGCCCTGCTCGCGCAGGTACGGCATCACGTCGCTGGCGAATAGGCGCAGGTTCTTCTCCGTCAGGTCGGCGGGCAGCGTCGCGATCTGCAACATGGCGATGAGATTGCCGACCCCGAGGTCGCGCGCATAGGCCGCGAGCCGCTCGCGCACGGTGGCGGCGCTGCCGGCGACCACCATGCCGAGCTCGATGAGGTTCTCCGCAGTCATCTCCATCATGCGGAAGGCGAACTTGCTCTCGATCAGCGACTTGGTCGAGGCGATCGAGGAATAGCCGGGCGGCATGCGCATCTCGAGCGGATAGTGCAGGAACTTGTTGAAGAACGCCTCGATATGCGGCTTGAGCTCGCGCCGCGCGACCTCGTCGCTCTCGGCGACGTAGGTCGGGATCGCCCAGCCGAGCTGAGAGGGTTGCGACTCGTAGCCCTCGCGTTCGGCCACCTGGCGGTAGAGGTCGAACGCCTTCTTCGCCGACTTCACCGGGCTGAAGGTCTGCAGATAGGTGTATTTGCGCTTGGCCGAGGCGCACCATTCCACCGTCTCCGAGCTTCCCTGCGAGGGGATCCAGACCGGCGGGTGCGGCTGCTGCAGCGGCCGCGGCCAGAGATTGACGTAGTCGAACTGGTAGTGGCGGCCGTGATAACGGAACGGCCCGACCTCGGTCCACGCGCGCAGGATGAGCTCGTGCGCCTCGTAATAGCGCCCGTGCGAGTGGGTGGGATTGACGCCGCTGGCGAAATACTCGGTGCCGATGCCGCGCACGAAGCCGGTGATGATGCGGCCGCCGCTCAAGTGATCGAGCATGGCGAACTCCTCGGCAACCGCCACTGGATTGCTCACCAGCGGCAGCGCGCGGCCGAGGATCGCGATCTTCGCCTGCCTGGTCGAGCGCGCGAGCGCCGCCGCGATCAGGTTGGGCGCAGGCATCAGGCCATAGG
The DNA here is from genome assembly GCA_963758945.1 of uncultured Alphaproteobacteria bacterium. Classification (GTDB taxonomy): domain Bacteria; phylum Pseudomonadota; class Alphaproteobacteria; order Rhizobiales; family Xanthobacteraceae; genus VAZQ01. The sequence continues at coordinate 38,058 of CAVWXY010000017.1, forward strand.
CGGTCTGATGGTGCTCGTTCACGCAGATGCCGTCGAAGCCGAGCCGGTCGGCGAGCTCGAGCTCGCCGATGTAGCGGGCATAGAGTTTTTGTCCGACCGCGGGATCGAAATAGGAATTGGGCAGCGTGACCCATGCCGAGTTGTGGCGGTCGGTATAGCCGAGATCGAGATCCGCATAAGGCATGAGGTGGAAAAAGAACGTCTTCATCCCTTCGCTCCCTCAAAGAAGCTCGCGAGCCGCGGCACAATCTCGCGCGCGCGCTCGATCGGCAGCGCGTGGCCCGACCCCGGCAGCGCAAAAAGCTCGGCCTGCCGGATGGCGCGCTGGAACGGCTCGTGGCACGCGAATGGGACCACCTGATCGTCCTCGCCCCAGACCAGCAATGTTGGAACATCGATGCGGTGCAGCCAATAGGGCAATTGCGGATTATGCAGGCGCGGGTTCCAGGCTAGCCGCGCGAGCGCGGTGCGGTTCTGCAGCACGACGTCGATGCCGAGCGCGGCCTGCGCCTGCTGCCACGCCTGCGCCAGCTTGGCGTCATGGAAGTGCCGGCGCGCGAATTCCTCTGCCGTCCACGCGAAGATGTCGTCGAACGGAGCCTGCGGGCTTTCCACGCCCGCCGGCGCGAGCAGCGCCAGCGAGGCGAGCCGGGAAGTATCGCGGATCGCGATCTCGGCGGCGATCCAGCCGCCCAGCCCGTGCCCGACGAGGTGCACCTCCCGCAGGTCGAGCGCCCGCAGCAGGTCGAGGTAGCAGAACGCCACGTCGCCCACGCTCATCATCCATTCGGGGAGAGGCCCGCGGCCGAAGCCGGGATGCTCCGGCGCCAGCACGCGGTAGCGGGCGCTAAGCGCATCGAGCAAGGGGTCCCACGCGGCACCGGCCGCGTCGTGCAGGAAGACAACGGTCGCCCCGCTCCGGCCTCGCGACAGGAGAAGCTTCGCACCCGTGACCTCGATCACTGATTCTCGCATCGGCCTCCCCGCGCGGCGCATTGTCTCGGTGGCCGGACGCTCGTTGGCTCGTCCATGGCGCCGACGCGGCTGCCATTGGATACGCCGCCGCAGCCAAAGTCTGCCGACCAGAAGTTGCTTCATGTTGCCGGAGGCGACGTGCAGGCGCTATGGTTTCGCCGCGAGAACAATCGGCGCCGCCGGGCGGCGACCGAGGGAGAACAAGCAACGAGCCTGGGGAGGCGAATGCCGCCGATTTCGCGTTGGGCCGCTGTCATCGGCGTCGCGCTGCTGGCGCCGCCGGCGCCGCGGGCGCTCGCCGAGGACTATCCGAGCCGCAGCGTCACCATCGTCGCGCCGTCCGCTCCCGGAGGCATGTACAGCATCCTCGCCCGCCTGATCGGCGGCAAGCTCGAGCAACGCTACGGAAAATCCTTCGTCGTCGAGAACCGGCCCGGGGCGAGCTCGGTGACCGGCGCGGTCGCGGTGGTGCGCGCTCCCGCGGACGGCTACACGCTCATGGTCGCGACCAGCTCGACCATGGCGACCAATGTCAGCCTGCACAAGAACCTGCCGTATAATCCCCTCACCGATTTCATTCCGCTGGTGCTGATCGCGCGCTCGCCCGAGGTCCTGGTGATCAACGCATCGCTGCCGGTACGCTCGATCGCCGAGCTTGTCGCGCTTGCGCGCGCCACACCCGGCGGCCTCTCGTTCGGCTCGGCCGGGCCGGGGACCGCCCAGCATCTCAACGGCGAAATGCTGAAGGCCGCGCTCGGGATCGCAATGCAACACGTGCCGTACAAAGGCATCCAGCCCGCGCTCAACGATCTCGCCGGCGGTCACATCGCCCTGATGACGGCGCCGATCCCGGTCGCACTGCCGCTGGCGCAAGCCGCAAAGGTACGAATGCTCGGGGTGACGACAAAGGAGCGGGTCGAGGCCATTGCCGACGTTCCCGCGCTCGCCGAAATCGGCGTGCCCGGCTACGACATGGCGTCCTGGTTCATGCTGGTGGCGCCGGCGAAGACGCCGCGGCCGATCGTCGACAAGCTCCACGCCGATCTGCGCGCCGTGCTCGACGAAACCGACGTGCGCGAGGAATTCATCCGGCGCCAGGGCCTCATCCCGGTCGCCTCGCCGCCACCGGACGAACTCAGGCGCTTCGTTCAATCCGAGATCGCCCGCTTGGGCGCCATCGTGACCAAGGCCGGCTTGGCAGGTTCGCAGTAGGTGGGCGGAGGAGAAATCGATCCTGCCACGGCGAGCGAAGCGGCGAAATGGCATGCATTGCCGAAGCTGCCAACGGTAAGATGGAATAGCGCGCCACCCGCCGCGCAAATGGCCGGAACGCAGAGGAGACCGAAGATGAAATTGCTGGTGCGCTGGCTCATGCTGTTGGCGCTTCTGTCCGGCGCAACCACCGGCCGCGCGCTGGCGCAGGCGTCCGACTACCCGAATCGGCCAGTCACCTTCATCGTGCCGTTCGCACCCGGTGGCGTCACCAGCCTGTTCGCGCGTGTGCTCGGCCAGAAGCTCGAGCAGCGCCTGGGCAAGCCTTTCGTCGTGGAGAACCGCCCGGGCGGCGGCGGCGTGACCGCCGCGGCGGCCGTCGCGCACGCCACGCCCGACGGCTACACCATCATGATGGCCTCGAGCACGGTGCTCGCGATCAACGTCACCGTGCGAAAGAACCTGCCGTATGATCCGCGCACCGAGCTCACGCCGATCGCGCTGCTCGCGCGTGTGCCGTTCGTGCTCGTGGTCAACCCGGCGCTGCCCATCCATTCGGTGGCGGACCTCGTGCAGCTCGCCAAGGACAAGCCCGGGCAAATCGCCTTCGGTACACCCGGGCCCGGCACCTTCCATCATCTCAACGCCGAGATGTTCAAGAGCATCTTCGGGCTCGACCTCGTGCACGTCCCGTACAAAGGCTCGGCGCCGGCGCTCAACGACCTCGTCGGCGGCCATATCCAGATGATGTTCTGCGACGTGCCGCCGGCGCGCGCGCTGATCGAAAGCGGAAAGATCCGCGCCCTCGGCGTCACCACCAAGGAGCGCGTGCCGGCGGTCAAGGACATCCCGCCGCTCGCGGAGGTCGGCATTCCCGGCTACGACACCGCCTCGTGGCACACCGTGACCACGACCGGCAACGTGCCGACGGCGATCGTCGACAAGCTCTCCGGCAATATCCGCGAGATCATGAGCGATTCAGAGGTCACCGACGCTCTGGTCCGCGACGGCACCATCCCGCAGACGAGCCCGCCGCCGCCCGAGCTCAAGCGCTTCGTCGACAGCGAGATCGCACGCTGGGGCAAGGTGGTCGAAAAGGCTGGATTGGCCGGCTCGGAATAGCGCCAGGCGGGCGCAGGCGCGCCGCCGCGACGCGCCGGCGCCGCGTCCTTACCGATGCGGCCGGCGGCAACGGTCAATGGTCCTCGGACTGGAAGTAGACGTCGACCTTCATGCCGACCGCCAACGGATCCGGCTGCGCCAAGTCGACCAGGACTTCGACCACGTCCACGTCGGTCACGTTGCGCTGCCCGCGCGAGCTGATGCGCCCCTGCTCGACCAGCGGCGCGACGAAAGCGACCTTGCCCGCGAACTCGCGTCCGCGAAACGCGGCGGCGCGCACCAGCACCGGCTGCCCGATCTTGATTTCCCCGAAGTCGCGCTCATCCAACTCCGCCCGCACGCGCAGGGCGGAAATATCGCCCAGCACCAGCAGCGGCTGGGCATTCGACGGGCTTGCCAGTTCGCCGGGCTTGGCATTGACCTGCAGCACCGTGCCGGCAATGGGGGCGCGGACCGTCAACTTTTCGAGCGCCGCGGCGGCGGCCGCCAATTCGGTGCGCGCGATATTGACCTGACCCTCCGCAAAGGTCGGCAGCGGCGTGTTGGCGTCGGATTCGATGCGATTGAGGTCCGCCTTCTGCTGCTTCAAGCGATCCTGTGCCCGCGCCAAAGCCGTGCGCGCCGCCTCGAGATCCGCGTCCGACGCCCGGCCGGCGCGCCGCTCGATCGCCGCCTTGTCGAGCGCGGCTTGCGCCTCCGTGACGGCCTTGTCGGCGTCCGCGACCGCGTCCTCGGCCCGCCGCCGGGCCGCTGCCCTGCTCGGCGCGGCCTCGTCGTTGCGCCCCCGCTTGCGCAAGGCGACCTGCGCCTCGGCGGTGGCGAGCCGAGCCTGGGCTTCCTTGTCGGCGAGCCGGATCAGCGGCTCGCCTGCGAACACCTTGTCGTTGGCCTTGACCAGCACCTCGCCGATCACGCCCATCACCGGAGCCGAGATCTTGATCACACCCGATACCGGCTCGACCCGGCCGGGCGCCACCGCCTGCCAGCGCTTGTCGTCGGCAGCCTCGAGGCGCGCTGCGCGGCCCGCCTCTTGCGCGTTCGGCTTCGATGCGAGCGCCCCCAGCGCGAGCATGACCGCGATCGCGAACAGGGCGACTGTCCTACCTTTCAACACGCTCGTTGTTTTCGGCATGCTCGTTCTTCGCCGCGCCACGGCTGATTTCGTCGCGATCGTTGTTTTCGTGATCATGGATTGCGCAATCGTCCTCGCGTTTCTTGAATTCCGCACCGCGGCGCTCTTCCTTGACGATGCGTCCATCCTCGATATGCACCACGCGGTCGGCGAACCGCAATATACGCGGGTCATGTGCGACGACCAACACCCCGCGCGACGGATCCTTGGCGGCTTCGGCCAGCAGCGCCATGATCGCGTTGCCGTGCTCGCTGTCGAGCGCGGCGGTGGGCTCATCCGCGAGGATGGCCGCCGGCTTTCCCACGATCGCGCGCGCAACGGCGACGCGCTGTTGCTCGCCGCCGCTGAGCTCGATCGGGAACGCGTCGACCTTGTGGGAAAGACCGACCATGGCCAGCGCTTCGTTGGCCCGGGCGACCGCTTGCGCGGAGTTGTCGCCGCGCACGTCCAATGCAAGCCGGACGTTGTCGGTGGCAGTCAAGGTCGGGAACAGGTGGTAGTTCTGAAAGATGAACCCCACGTGCTCGCGCCGCAATCTGGCGAGCTCCTCCGGCCCCGCGCCTTCGGTCGAGCGGCCGCCCACGCGAACCGTTCCGCGCGTCGGCGTCATCATACATCCGAGTATCGACAGCAGGGTGGTTTTGCCGCTGCCTGACGGCCCCATCAGCAGCGTCAACTCCCCGCCCTTGAGCGCCAGGCTCACTCCTTTGAGGGCCTGGACCTGAGCCGCGCCATTGCCGAGCAATTTCACGACATCGCAGGCCTCGATGACGGGTTCGGTCATCGCGTGAATACCATCGCAGGATCGATGCGCGTGACCTGCACGATCGCGGCGACCGCCGACAGCACGCACATGGCGACCGTCAGCAGGAACAGCACCAGCGTCAGTCCGGGTGTCATGACGATCGGCAGCGCCGTGTCCGCCGTCGCCGCCACGACGACCAGGCCGATGCCGGCGGCGAGACAGTATCCGATGATGGCGCTGATCAGCGCCTGACAGATGATCACCTTGTGAATGTAGCTCCTCGAGGACCCCATCGCGCGCAGCGTTGCGAACTCGTCGAGATGATCCTTGGTGCTGGAGTACAAGGTCTGTGCGACGATGACGGTGCCCACGATCATGCCGAGCAACGCGCCCGCGAACAGGGCGAAGCCGGCGCCGGTCCCGAACAGCCAGAAGGTGCGGCTGCGCTCGCGGAATTCGGCCGGCGTCAGAACGTCGACTTCGGTGAGATTCGCCTTGAGTCGGCGCTGCACGCCCCCGATGTCGGCCCCGGGCGAGACGCGCACGAGAAAATAGTTGGCCTTGTTCGGCGACATTCCGATGTAGCCGCGTCCCCGATCGATCGTCGTGAAGACGTAAGGCGTCGTTGTGAACGATCGGATGCCCTTGGTGACCGCCCGCACCTCCACCTTCTGCTCGCGGATCTCGGCGGTCGCGCCGATTCCGTTTCCGTCGATCCCGAGCCGATCGAAGTAGGAGCGGTCGACCGCCACGGCGCCGGGAATGGCGAGCGCGTCGAGGCTGCCTTCGACCAGGTTCCAGGGCAGCAATCCACCGGCGCGCAGGTCCGAGCCCACGATGAACGCCGGGGTCGTGCCGCCCTCCGGCGTGCGCCAATCGGCGTAGCCGATGACGACGGGGATGGCCTGCGCCACGCCGTTGATCGACAACGCCTGAAATCGCTTGCGCTCATCGAGCAGCGACGGATCTTCGAAGCACTTGGTTCCGAGCGGCATGATCCAGAGATCGGCAGACGCGTGGTCGACCATCGTCGTCACCGTCCGCCCGAACCCCAGATAGAGGCCGAGCTGGACGGTCACAAGCACGATGGAGAAGACGATCCCGACGATGGTTGCGATGAATCGCAGCCGATCGTGCCACAGGTTCCTGGATGCAAGCCGGTAGATCAACGACATGGTGGATACGGTCACTCGGAATGCATGCGCTCAGCTGAAATCCGCCGCGGGCTGCGCCTCGGCTCCGGTCGCGGGAGCGGCGACCGTTATGGGGCCTGTGCGCGCAGACGCCGTTCTGCCCTCGGGATGCGAGCGGCAAGGGGAGCCCGGCACATGGTGGCGCTCCTAGCCCAGCCCGGACGCATTGTCACGCCGAAGCCCGCCGATCATGCAGCGCCAGATTCGACCGGGACATCAACATGGACCCTCGACGAATCGGGATGATTGCCTTGCGCGGGCGGCAAAACAAGCCTTCGTCGTCACGAAAGTGAAGCAGAATCGCTGCCCGGCGACCGGCCTGCAGCAGGTCATCGCATCACGCGCGAGGACAGCGCCAAACCGCCGCGAACGTGAAAACTCCCGGCTCCCGGCGAGCGTGGCCACATTGCGGCCGGCGCCCCCTGCGCGGCCCGCGGGAGCGCATCCGGGTCCGGCATGGCGCTCCGGTGCCCTGAAATGGGCATATTGTTGGGCGATTTCCATGCGGCCATCATCGGGGTGATCCAAGCCATGAATGCACGATTGTCGACATTGCTCGTCCTCTCGAGTCTCGCAGCGATCATGATCGGCGCGCCTCCTGTCCGAGCCGCGGAGCCGACCGTCGCAGGTCTTTGGGAAAAGCAGGACGAGGCTGGCAAGTCGATGGGATGGTTCCTGTTCGTGCAGCGCAACGGCGTCTACGAGGGTGCCTTTGCAAAACTGTTCGCGCGGCCGGGCGATGCTCCCCATCCGATCTGCTCCAAATGCACCGACGACCGCCGAAATGCGCCGCTGCTCGGCCTCTCCTTTATCAGGGACATGCGGCGCAACGGCCTGCGCTACGAGGACGGCAACATCGTCGATCCGCGCGACGGCACCGTGTACCACGCCATGATGACGCTCAGCCCCGACAACCGGGTCCTGACCGTGCGCGGCTATCTCGGCATCCCCCTCCTCGGCATGGACGAGGTGTGGAAGCGCCTGCCCGAGAGCGCGTTCGCGCAGGTCGACAAGTCGGTCGTCGCCAAGTACCTGCCGGGGCGCGCCGCGGCCACGGCGCGAACGCCCGCCGGCGCCACCGCCAAGGCCAGCGCCGCCGCGCACTGAAACCGACGTCCGATCGACAGCTGCACGCCGGGCCCGCCCGAGGCGGGGCGGGCGCCGATGTCGCCGAGCCGCTGCAGCTGCACCGGGCGCGTCGACCACCGGGACAAATCGCTAGGCCGCGACGGTCTGCGCGCGCAGGGCCGGCAAGATCTCCTGGGCCAGACGGGTGAGCAATTCGCGCTCCCAGGCCGCGTTCGGCCCCGCCCAGTCGACGGCGGTCAACAGCAGCGTACCGAACGGGCCGGCTTCCTTGCGCAGCGCGGCCAGCTCCGCCAGCACCGTCTTGGGCGACCCGAAGATCGTTCGCTGCGCGATGAAAGTGTCGACCGTCACCTCGTCGTCGCGCATGTCGGGCCGCGCCTTGAGCACGCCGAGGCGGCCGAGCTGGCCGTAGACCTTGTGCATATGGCCGAAGAAGTGCCGATAACCGCTCTCGGCGCTGTAGACACGCGCGCGCGCCTCCTCGTCGGTGGCGGCGACGTGGATGGAGCGGCAGACGCGCCAATCATCGCCGTTGGCGGCGCGGCCGGCCTCCCGGCAGCCCTGGCGATACAGGCTCCAATGGTTGGCGAGATCCGCGGTCGAGAGCAACGCGCTCGAGATCACACTCCAGCCCTTGCGGCCGGCGACCGTCACGGAGGCCGAGTCGGGTGACGACGCCGGAATCGCGATCGGCGGCCGCGGCTTCTGATACGGCTTGGGCAGCCAGCCGAAGTTCAATCCCGGATTGACCGTGTCCTTGATGCGGGTGGTCCAATAGCTGCCGCCGATATCGTAAGGCGGGTCGCTCGCCCAGATGCGCTCGATCATCTCGATCGCTTCCGCCAGCATCTTGCCGCGCTCGCGGGGATCATACGGAACGTTCATCATCTCGTTGTCGGTCGGCGTCGAGCCGGAGCCGATGCCGAGGATGAAACGCCCCTTGCTCAGGTGGTCGAACTGCGCCGCCTCCGCCGCGATCATGGCGGGATGGTGCAGCGGCGCGTTGATGACGCCGCTGCCGAAAATCAGCCGCTGGGTGAGTGGCAACAGGCTCGCCGCGAACATCATCGGCGACGGGTAGGGCTCGGTCGCCGCCGAATAATGCTCGCCGATGAACAGTTCGTCGAAGCCGAGCTCCTCGAGCAGCAGCGCCTTCTCGGTATCCTCGGCGAGATAGGCGTGCATCGGCCGACCCGCGGGATGCAGCGGCATCATGAACATTCCAAGACGCAAGCAATTCTCCATCCTTTTGGCGAATAGCGAATAGGTTCGTTCTACGCGCTACTCGAACTCGCTACTCGCTATTGCCGACTTCATGGAATCTTCTTCACCGGCTTGAGGTCGAGCCCGAAGACCTTGGCGGCGGTGCCGCCGAGGATGTTGCGGCGGCCCGTCTCGCTCAGGAACGGCAAGTCGTAGATCACGCTCGGCAGGTCGAAGTCCCAGTGCGGGTAGTCCGACGACCACATCACCTGGGTCTCGGCGTTGATCATCTTGAACGTCGCCTCCAGGATCGAGCGGTCGCGCGGCTTCTCCATCGGCTGCGAGGAATAGTACATTTCCCGCATGTACTCGCTCGGCTTGCGCTTGAGCGAGGGACAATCCGACGTGCGCATCATGTAGGAGTGGTCGAGCCGCTGCATCAGGCAATAAGCCCAGGTCAGCCCGCTCTCGATCCACAGCACCTTGAGCTTGGGAAAGCGCTCGGGCAGGCCGTTGATCACCCAATTCGTCATGTGGACCATGTTGAACCACATGAAGCCGAGCGCATGCACCGAGATGAAGCGGTTGGTCAGCGACAGCGACTGGTCGTTCCAATTGTAGGCGGCATGGAAGGCGATCGGCTTGCCCATCTCCTCGAGCAGCGCGTAGGTCTTGACATAGGCGTTGTCGTGCACCGGCTTGTAGCGCGGCGACGTCACCATGAAGCCCACCACGCCCTTCTTGTCGCCGAAATCCGCGACCGTCCGGCAGGCAGCGTCCGGATCGTTGAACGGCAGATAGAGCATGGAGACGATGCGCGGCTCGGCGGCGAGGATGCGTTCGCAGAGCCAGCGATTGTAGGCGCGGCACATCGCCACTTCGACTTCCACCTGCGGATGCAGGCCGAGAAACAGCATCGGCGTCGGGAACAAGCATGAGTAATCGACGCCCATCGCGTCCATCCATTCCAGCGTCATGCCGATGTCGCGGTGATGGGCGGCGGCGAGCTTGTCGTGGCGGCGGATGTCGTGGCGGCGCAATTCGTGGCGGGTGATGCGCCCGCCGATGTCCTGGTAGCCGATGGTGCCGCCGAGCATGGAGGCGCGGCCGCCGCGTTTGGCCGATTCCACCGCCTGCCGGCGGATCACCGGATTCTCGATATATTCGAATACCTCCATGTAGGACTCGCTCTCGTAGTGGTGCGCGTCCACGTCGACGATGAGAAAATCCTGGTAGTTGCGCTCGCGTGCCTGCTGCGCGGCATGCTCGAGGTGCTGTGCCGTCGAGTAATCCTCGGCGGCGAGCTTGCGGACTTCGCTGCGGGCCATGTCCATGGGCGCCCTCTCCTTGGCCTTTGCCCTCGACGCGTTTCGGGGCGAACGGAAAACCGCCGGCTAGGCGACGACAAAGATGTCGTCGCCGCGGCGCACGACGTCGTATTTCTGCAAGCGCAGCCGCCGGTCGCCGACGCATTCGCCGGTCTTCAGCTCGAATTCGTAGCCGTGCCAAGGACAGACGAAATGCACCTCGTCGGAGAACGTCTGCCCCTGATAGGTGCGGTCCGACGCGATCACGTCGACCACACGATTGATCATGATCCCCTCGCAGGCCGGTCCGCCGGAATGGACGCAGTAGTTGCTGTAGGCGAAATATGCGCCGTCCTTGTAGAACACGCCGATTTCCGCCTTTCCGGCGACGACGATGCGGCGGTCGCCGTCCTGCATCTCGAACGCCTTGGCAACGAAGCACTCGGCCATCGACTTCTCCTCGCCGTCATCCTAGCACGCCGGAACCGCAATGCGATCAGCGCGCCGATGCCTTCGTCGCTCCCTCGCGCGCGGCGCGGATCGCGCTCCAGACGCGCTGCGGCGTCGCCGGCATGTCGATGTGCTCGATGCCGAGGTCGGCGAGCGCATCGATCACGGCGTTGATGAGCACGGCCGAGCTCGGCGTGATGCCGGCCTCGCCGCCGCCCTTGACCCGCAGCGCATTGCCCGTGGTCGGGTCTTCGGTGAGCTCGACCTCGAGATGCGGAAAGTGGTCGGCGCGCGGCATGCCATAGTCGAGAAAGCTCGCGGACAGCAGCTGGCCCGATCCCGGCTCGTAGACCGCCGCCTCCATCACCGCCTGGCCCACCCCCTGCGCCACCCCTCCGTGCACCTGGCCGTGCAGGATGAGCGGATTGATCGGCTGGCCGCCGTCGTCGACCGAGGTGTAGCGTCGGATCTCGATCGTACCGGTCTCCGGATCGACCTCCGCCTCGCACACCGCGGCGCCGGTAGGATAGGCCGGGATGCGGCCGGTGAAGGTCGCCTCGGCCGCGAGCGGCCCGCGCAGATCGTCCGGCAACGAAGGCAGATCGTCGAGCGAGCGAGCGATGTCGAAGACGGTCAGCCGGCGGTTGCTGCCGGGTGCCGCGAACAATCCGTCGGTGAACGAAACGTCGGCGGCGGGAACATCGAGCACGAGGGCGGCGACGCGGCGCGCCTTGTCGATCACCGTGCGCGAGGTCTGCACCATCAGCGCTCCCGCGAGCCGCATGGAGCGATCGGAATGGGTGCCGCCGCCGGAGGCGAGCACGGCGCTGTCGCCGCTGACGAAATTGATCGCTTCCGGCGCGATGCCGAGTTGATCCGCCATCACCTGCCGGAAGCTGGTCTCGTGCCCCTGCCCGGTCGACTGGGTCCCGACCACGAGGTCGACGCTGCCGGCAGGCGACACCTTGAGCGCGACGCGCTCGTGCGGCATGCCTACCGGCGTTTCGACGTAGTTGACGACCCCGATCCCGAGCAGCCGGCCGCGCCGCCGCGCCTCGCGGCGGCGCACGGGAAAGCCGTCCCAGTCCGCGGTTGCGAGCGCGCGTGCGAGATTGCCGGCGAAATCCCCGCTGTCGTAGGTGAGCCCGGTGGCGGTGCGGTGGGGAAGCTTGTCGTGCCGGATCAGATTGCGCCGGCGCAGCTCCACCCGATCGATCCCGAGCCGCCGCGCCGCGATGTCGATGAGCCGCTCCATCACCGCGGTGGCTTCCGGCCGCCCCGCGCCGCGAAACGGCGCGGTCGGCACGGTGTTGGTCATCGCTCCGCGCAGGCACACCCATGCCAGCGGCACGTCATAGACGGTGGGCGCCACGCGGTAGCCGTTGCTGAGCGGGACATAGGAGACGGTATGCGCGCCGATATTGGCCGTGAGCTCGAGCGCCAGCGCCAGCATGCGGCCGTCGCGATCGAAGGCGAGCCGCGCCGCGGTGACCACGTCGCGCGCGGTATAATCGGTCAGGAACGCCTCGCCGCGATCGCCTGTCCATTTCACCGGACGCCCGACACGGCGCGCCGCCCAGACCACCGCGATCTGCTCTGGATAGAGATTGGTGCGCGATCCAAAGCCGCCGCCGACGTCGGGACAGATCACCCGCACGCGCTCCTGCGGCACCTTGAGGCAGCCCGCGAGCGGATGCCGCACCCGATGCACGCCCTGGCACCCCGAAATCAGCGTGTATTCCTTCTCGGCCGTATCATAACTGCCGATCGCGGCGCGCGGCTCAATGAACGCGCTGGCGGTGCGCTGGCTGCGGATCACCTGCTCGATCACGACGTGCGCCCCGCCGATCGCGCGTTCGACGGCGGCGCGGTCGCCGAACTCGCTGTCGAGGGCCAGATTGCCGGGAGCCTCCGGCCAGAGCGTCGGCGCGCCGGGCGCGAGCGCCTCGAGCGCATCGGTCACGGCGGGCAGAACCTCGTATTCGACCGCGACCTTTTCGGCGGCGTCGCGCGCGGTGATGAGCGTCTCCGCCACCACCATCGCGACCGCTTCACCCACATAGCGCACCCGGTCGGCGGCGAGCGGCAGCTGCAGCTGGTCGAGGATTTTGCGCCCCGCCGTGGCCGCGAAGGTCGGAATCTTGACGTCGACGGCATCGGCCGGATTGGGAAAGTGCGCCATGCCGACGTGACCGTCGGCGACGTAATCCTCAGCGGTCAGCACCGCCAGCGCGCCCGCATGGACGCGTGCGGCGGACGTGTCGATCGCGACGATGCGGGCATGGGCGTGCGGGGCGCGCACGAATACCGCGAATGTCTGTTGCGGCACCGACACGTCGTCGGTGTAGCGGCCGGCGCCGCGCGCGAGCCGCAGATCCTCGAACCGCGGCAACGGTCGGCCGATGAAGGGGCCGCGCTGGAGATGGCTCGAGCCGATGTCGTTGGAGTGCATTCCGTCCCGTTCCTATCCTCTGGACCGGGCGCAAGGAAGAGATTTCAACCAACGCCGCAATCCCGGTGCGTCGACACCTGTTGCCCGACTCCCGCACCTGCAAAGCCTACCCAACCGCGCATGCCATTGCCAATTGGCCGCGGCCGTCGTTTATGGCGGCTGCGCCGCAGGGCGCTATAATCCGCGGCGCCGAGGACAGGCAGCACATGGGGATCGTCGAAAAGACCCACGCAGCGGCGGCCGCGACGACGGCGGATTTCGACCGCTTCCGGTTACGCCGCTTCGTGGAGGGGCTCGGCGACGAGCTCGCGACCGTGAACGAGGCAACGGACCTCGCCGACGTCGCCGCGATCCTCGAGGGCAACGCCAAGGCCGTGCTGTTCCGCGCGGTCGGCCCGGAGCGCCAAGAGCTCATCGGCAACGTCGCCGGCAGCCGCACGCGCATCGCGCGCGCCCTTGGGGTCGAGACGGGCGCGCTGCTGCCGGAATTGCTGCGGCGGCTGCGCAACAAGCCGGTCATCGTCGATGTCGGGCGCGGCGAAGCCCCCGTTCATGAGGTTGTGCGCGCGGGCGAGGACGCCGACCTCACCGGGCTTCCGGTGCATCTCGGGCACGGCGCCGACGGCGCGCCCTATATCTCCGCGGCCATCGACTTCGTCGTCGATCCGAAGTCGGGCTGGACCAATGTAGGGATGCGCCGGCTGATGCTGCGCGGCCGCCGCGAGGCCGGTATCGACCTGGTCTCGCCCAGCGACCTGCGCGCGATCTACGAAACGAGCGCCGCCGCGGGCAAAGCGCTGCCGGTGAGCTTCGTGGTCGGCGCGCATCCCGTCGACCAGATCGCCGCGGTGATGCGGCTGCCGCTCGACGAGCTCGGGCTCGTCGCTTCGCTGCGCGACGCGCCGTTGCCCGTGGTGAGAGGCGTCACAAACGACATTCGCGTGCCGGCCGACGCCGAATGGGTGCTCGAGGGCTATCTCGATCCGCGCGGCCATGTGGAACCGGAGGGCCCCTACGGCGAGTTCCTCGGCTATTACGGCGCGCTCAAGCGCAACCCGGTCTTTCACCTGACCGCGATCACGCACCGGCGCGATGCCCTGTTCCAGACCTCGACCATCGGCGGCTGGTCGCTCGGCCGCACCGACACGGCGCTGCTCAACGCACTGCGCACCGAAGTCATGATCTGGCGCGCGCTCGAGACCGCGATGCGGGAACCGCTGGCCGTGCACGCCACGGCCTCAAGCGGCGGGATGTTCAACTTGCGCGTCGCGTTGCGCCAACGCGTTCCCGGCGAGGCGCGCAACGCGATCGCCGCCTGCTTCGGCGCCCTCGTCAACGTCAAGAACGTGTTCGTGGTCGATCCCGACATCGACATCTTCTCCGACGAACAGATGGACTGGGCGCTGGCGACCCGCTTCCAGCCGGACCGCGACCTCGTGGTGGTGGAGGGAATGCGGACCTTGCCTCTCGACCCTTCGCTCGCCGGCGGGCGAACCGGCGCCAAGGCCGGCTTCGACCTGACCTGGCCGTTCGGTGGCGGCGCGCGGCTGGAGACCCGTGTGCCCGAGCCGCCGCGCTTTCTCGGGGCCCGCTTCGCGTCGGTCGAGGCGGCGCTCGCCCACGGTCCCAAATTCTTCGAGGAGCTCATGGCCGCGGTGGGCAGCCGCGACGGCCGGGAGATCGTGCTCGCGCTCGACGCGCTGCGCCAGAAAGGTCTCGATCGCGACGGCGAGGGACGCTATTTCATCAGGCCCGCGGCAGTCGACGCGCGCTGAGGCGTGTTCGGGCCGAAGGCCAGACTTTGGCGACATCCGGCCGCTGGCACGAAGGGAACCGAAACGGGAGGAGATCGGCGATGAACAGGTTGGAGCGAATTCTGCTCGCTGCGGTCGCGATGGCGGGCGTCGCCGCGAGCGCCGAGGCGCAGGAAACGGTCGTGCGGGTCGGCGTGGTCCGCTCGATGGCCAACGGCGCCATCCTGCTGGCGATGGAGAAGGGATATTTCAAGGAGATCGGCGTCAAGGTACAGCTCGAGGACTTGCAGTCGTCGGCGACCGCGATGGCGAGCCTCGCCCAAGGCCAGCTCGACATCATCGCCGGCGGCGTCTCCGCCGGCTACTTCAACGCGATCGAGAAGAACCTCCCGATCATCATCACCGTCGACCGCGTCACCACGCCGATCCGCCACAACCTGATGATCCGCCCCGATCTGAAGGACGAGATCAAGGCGATCAAGGACCTCAAGGGCAAGGTCATCGCCAGCAACGCGCCGGGATCGATCTCGACCTACGAAATCGGCAAGATCCTGGCCAAGGGCGGGCTCGCCTTCACCGACGTCGAGGTCAAGAACCTGCCGTTTCCGCAATACGCGGTGGCTTTGACCAACAAGGCGGTCGATGCGGCACTGACCATTCCGCCGTTCACCTACAACCTCACCGACAAGAACATCGCGCTTCCCTTCGCGGAGGCCGACGAGCTGGTCGAGCCGCGGCCGCTCACCATCGCGGTGAACCTGACCAACACCGACTGGGCGAAGGCCAACCAACAGCTGGTGCGCGACTACTACGTCGCCCTGATGCGCGGCGTGCGCGACTATTGCCAAGCCTATCACGGCGGGTCGGTGCGCAAGGAGCTGATCGACCTCCTGGTGAAGACCGGCACCGAGCAGCGGCCCGAGCTGCTGCACAAATATCCGTGGCCGGCGCGCAATCTCGACGGCAGGCTCAACGTCGCGAGCCTGCTCGATATCCAGGACTGGTACGTGCAGAACAACTTCACGCGCGCGAAGTTTCCGGCCGAGCGGCTGGTCGACAACAGCTATGTCGACTACGCCAATCAGAAGCTCGGGCCATTCGTGCTCGAGAACAAGGATAGCAAGCTCGCCGGCTGCCGCTGACCGACAGGCCGCGCCGCGGGGAGAATGCCCATGGCCGTCGAGCGGCGCGGCGCGGCGATCGATATTGCGGGTTTGCGCAAGGAGTACCTGAGCGGGCCTGGTCGCGTGCTCGCGCTCGACGATATCAGCCTGCGCGTCACGCCCGGCGAGTTCGTCTGCATCGTCGGCCCGTCGGGCTGCGGGAAATCGACGCTGCTGCGCATCCTCGCCGGCCTCGACACCCAGACCGGCGGCACGATCAAGGTCGAAGCGCCGGGCTGGCCGGTCGAGAACGCCATGGTGTTCCAGGAGAGCGGCCTGTTCCCCTGGATGCGGGTCGAGGACAATGTCGGCTTCGGTCTCATGACCCGCCGGGTACCGGCGGCTGAAGCGGCGCGGCGGGTGGACGCGGCGCTCAAGCTCGTCGGGCTTGCGAAATTCCGCAAGCACTATCCGCACCAGCTCTCGGGCGGCATGCGCCAGAGATGCGCGATCGCGCGCGCCTTCGTCACCGATCCCGGCATGCTGCTGATGGACGAGCCCTTCGCCGCGCTCGACGCCCAGAACCGCGTGATCCTGCAGGCCGAGCTGGTGCGCATCTGGGAGCAGACGCGCAAGACCGTGCTCTACATCACGCACTCGATCGACGAGGCGCTGTTGCTGGGCGACCGAACCGTCGTCATGACCGCGCAGCCCGGCCGCATCAAGCAGATCATCGACGTGCCGTTTCCGCATCCGCGCAACCTGATGACGTTGTCGGCGTCGGCGGAATTCGGCAGGCTCAAGCTCGACATCTGGCGGGTGCTGGAGGACGAGGTCATGCGCGCGCGGGCGGAGGCCGAGGGATGAAAGGATTATCGGGCAAGGCGCAGGAACGGCTGCTTTATCTGATCTCGCCGCTTGCCCTGCTTGCGCTCTGGCAGATCCTGCTGATGCTCGGCTTCGGCGACCGGCGCTTCATCCCGGCGCCGACCGACATCGCCGCGCGCTTCTGGTCGCTGCTTCTCAGCGGCGAGCTCGCGCTCCACGTCGGCGTCACGCTCTATCGCGTGCTGGTCGGCTTCGTGGTCGGCGTGGTTCCGGCGGTGGCCGTGGGGCTCCTCATGGCGATGTTCAAGCCGGTGCGCATCTTCTTCGATCCGCTCATCGCCGCGCTGTTCCCGATCCCGAAGATCGCGCTGATGCCGCTGCTGCTGCTGGCGCTGGGGTTCGGCGACGCCTCCAAGATCGCGCTGGTCGCGATCGCCGTGTTCTTCCCGGTGATCGTGAACACCTATGTCGGCGCCGCCAATATCGACAAGATCTACTGGGACGTGGCGAAGAACTACGGGGCCAGCCAGATGGTGATGTTCACCCGCATCGTGTTCTTCGGCGCGCTGCCGACGATCTTCGCGGGCCTGCGCATCGCGCTCGCGGTCTCTTTCATCGTGCTGGTGGCGTCCGAATTCGTCGCCACCAAGAGCGGCATCGGCTACCTGATCTGGAATTCGTGGGAGCTGCTGCAAGTCGACGTCATGTTCGTCGGCATCGTGACCATCGGCGTGCTCGGCCTGATCACCTCGGTGCTCTTTCAAGAGGTCGAGCGTTGGGCGATCCCGTGGAAGACGCAGTGACGATAGCCTCGTAGCCCGGATGGAGCGAAGCGAAATCCGGGGCGACGGCAGCCCCCCGTGAGGTCGCCCCGCATTCTGCTACCCTCCATGCGGGCTACGGTGCCGACAAGCGGCGCTTACAGCCCCGCGAGCGGGTAGCGCGAGAAGTCGTAGCCCTCCTTGACCACGACCTCGAGCAGGAACGGCGCGCCGGACTGGGTGACGCCGACGGCTTCCCTGATCGCCGGCACGATGTCGGACGGCTTCTCGACCCGCCGCGCGGCGACGTTGAGCCCCTCGGCCACCTTGGTGTAGTTGCCGCCGACGGTGAGCGTTCCGTACTTCTCGGTCGAGAGCGGCAGCACGTCGCGCTCGGCGGCCATCACGCCGTTGTTGAACACCACGGTGAGGATGGCGATGCGGTTGCGCGCGGCGGTCTCGATATCCATGCCGGTCATGCCGATGGCGGCGTCACCCATGATGTTGATACAGAGCTTGTCGGACGCGGCGAGCTTGGCGCCCATGGTAATGCCGAGCCCGTAGCCGAGCTGGGTCGATTTGCCCCAGCCCATATAGGAGCCCGCCGCCGTCGTCTCCCAGAACGGAATGAGCTGCTCGCGCGGGCTGCCGGAATCATGGGTGATGATGACGTTGTTGCGGTCGACCGTTCGCATGAGATCGCGGATCACCCGGTACTGGTTGATCGGCACCTCGTCGGAATCGAGATGCTTCGCCCATTCCGCGAGCCACTCCTGCTTGCCGGCCGCGACCTCCTCCTTGAGCGAGGCGAGCGCGTTGCCGCCGCCGCGCTTCTGCCGGCCGATCTCCGCAACGAGCGCGTCGAGCACCAGCGCAGCATCGCCGACCACGGCATGGTCGACGCGATACTCCTTGTTGATGTCGCCGGCGTCGTTGCTGGAGTGGATGATAGTTTTTCCTGGCGGCACGCCGGGCCCGAACGGCGTGACGGTGAGGCTCGAGCCGATGGCCAGCACCACGTCGGCCTTCGCCATGAACTCGGTGAACATTTTCGGCCGCGAGCGGGTGGAGGCCCCGAGCGCCAGCGGATGGCTTTCGGCGATGGCGCTCTTGCCCGGATTGGTGGTGGCCACGGGCGCCGGGATCAGCTCGGCCAGAGCCGCGAGCTGCTCGCTCGCCTGCGCATAGAGCACGCCCTGCCCGGCCAACAGCAGCGGATTTTTTGCCGCCAGCAGCATCCTGGCGGCTTCCATGACCGCGTCGGGGTCGGGCGCGGAGCGCGACGCCGGCACCGGCGCGTAATCGAGTTCGCCGCGATATTCGGCGTCCCAGACCTCGGCCGGAATCTCGACCAGGACCGGCCCGCCCTTGCCGCTGCGCAGCGCCTGATAGGCGCGGCGCATGAGGTCGGGCAGTTCCTCGACCGCATGCGCCAGCGCCGACCATTTGGTCACCGGCCGGTAGACGTCGGCGGCGCGGAACACCGGCCGCACATGTTGCCGCGACAACGGCAAGCCGGCGGGAATGACCAGCATCGGCACGTTCTCGGCATAGGCCTGAGCGATGCCGGGAAAGGCGTTCTCGATGCCGGGGCCGGCCTGGGCTGCGAATACGCCGTTGCGCTTGCCGCGCTTGATGCGGGTATAGCCGTCGGCCATGCCGACGCCGACGCGCTCCTGCCGGCACAGGATGGGCCGGATGTCGAGCGCAGCGCAGGCCTCGATCAGCGGATTGCGCGGGTAGCAGGCGAGGAACTCGGTTCCCTCGCGCTTGAGAATCTCGGCAACGAGTGCGGCGCCGTTCATGGGTCGCTCATCGTCCCGCGGCATAGGCCTGCATGCCGCGCGGATTGGCGGCGGCGCGGCGGCGGCGGCCGTCGCGGGCGGCGGCGGTGAGCCGGCCCTCGCACCAGTCGGCGTCAACCTCGACCTTGTGGCCGCGGCGCTCGAGCTCCTTGATGGTAGCGGCCGGCAGCCGGCGCTCGACCACCAGCACGCCCGGCCGCGCCGTGCGCGGCCAGAACGAGATCGGGAAATGCTCCGAATGCCAGGCTGGCGCGTCGATCGCCTCCTGCAGATTCATCTTGGCGTGGACGTGGCGCATGAACAGCTGCGTCGTCCACTGATCCTGCTGGTCGCCGCCGGGCGAGCCCCATGCGAGGTAGGGCTCGCCGTCCCGCAACGCGAGCGTAGGCGAGAGCGTGGTGCGCGGCCGCTTGCCCGGCGCGAGCGAGGCAGGATGACCCTCCTCCAGCCAGAACATCTGCGCGCGCGTGCCGAGGCAGAAGCCGAGCTCGGGAATGACCGGCGAGGATTGCAGCCAGCCGCCGGACGGCGTCGCCGACACCATGTTGCCGGCGGCATCGACGATATCGAAATGCACGGTATCGCCGCGCATCTCGCCGACGCGGCCGACCGTCGGCTCGCCCGCGCCCATGCCGCCGACGGCATGGCGCGCCCCGTCCTCGCGCCGCAGCTTCACCACCGCGCCGAAGCCCGCGACCGAGCCCGGGCGCAGCTCGAGCGAAGCCTCCTTGCCGACGAGCTTGCGCCGTTCGTCGTTGTAGGCATCCGAGAGCAGCGTCGCCATCGGCACCTCGACGACATCGGGGTCGCCGTAGAACTTCTCGCGATCGGCATAGGCGAGCTTGGAGCATTCCACCAGCAGGTGGACGAAATCCGCGCTCACGGGATCGGCGCCCTCGAGGTCGAAGCGCTTGAGCAGGGCAAGCTGCTGCAGCATCACCGGGCCCTGCGCCCAGGGACCGGGCTTGCACACGGTGTAGCGGCCATAGTCGTAGGTGAGCGGTGCCTCCACATGGGCGTGCCAGCGCGCCATGTCGTCGCCGGTGAGCACGCCGCGGTGCGGCTCGCCGCTCGTGTCCATCACCGCCTGCGTGCGGCAGAAGCGGTCGATCGCCTCGGCGATGAAGCCTTGCGACCAGGTCTTGCGCGCGGCCTCGATCTCGCGCACCCGATCGCCGCCTGCGCTTTCGGCCTCGCGCAGCACGCGCCGATAGGTCTCGGCCAATGTCGGGTTGGTGAACAGCGCGCCCGTCTCCGGCACCTTGCCGCCGGGCAGGTAGACCGCGGCCGAGGTCGGCCAATACCTGCGGAAGAGCGCTTCGACGCTCGCGATGGTGGCGTGCGCGCGCTCGACCAGCGGATGGCCCTGGCTCGCGTAGAAGATCGCGGGCGCGAGCACGTCGGCGGGCCGCATGGTGCCGTAATCGCGCAGCAGCGTCATCCAGGCGTCGAACGTGCCGGGCACGCAGGCGGCGAGCAGCCCGGTCCCCGGCACCATGTCGAGGCCGAGGCTGCGGTAATGGGCGATCGTCGCCTTGGCCGGCGCCGGGCCCTGGCCGCAGAGCACCTCGGTCCTGCCGGTGCGCACGTCGTTGAGAATCACCGGCACATCGCCGCCCGGCCCGTTGAGATGCGGCTCCACGACCTGCAACGTGAAGGCGGTGGCGACCGCAGCGTCGAAGGCGTTGCCGCCCTTTTCCAACATCGCCATGCCGACGGCGGTGCCGATCCAGTGGGTCGAGGTGACCACGCCGAACGTGCCCTCGATCTCCGGCCGCGAGGTGAAGGGGTTCGGATTGATGTTCTTCATGCGCGGCCCTGCGAATTGGAGGAAGCACACTTAATCACAGGCCGCGGGTGCAACCAACCCGGATCAGGCGGCTTTTTGGCGCCCTCTCTTTCAACTAGGATTGCTGCGCATGCTCTGTCGGAGCACATGCCGGAGGAAAGCCATGAAGAGAATCGCATTGGCACTCGCCGTCTGCCTGGTCTGGTCCGTGCCCGCGTTTGCGACCTGCAAGTCGGATGCGGCGGACAAGAAGCTCGCCGGGGCCGCGCTCAACAGCTTCATGACGAAGTGCGAGCGTGACGCCACGACGACCTGCGAGGCGGACTCCAAACAGAAGAACCTCGCCGGCGCAGCAAAGGCCAGCCACATGAAGAAGTGCGTCGCCGACGCCGTCGGTCCGTAAAGTCCGTAGTGCTCAGGCGCCGACCGAATAGCTCAAGGTCTCGTAGCGGCGGTCCTTGAGATACTGATCGAGGCCCCAGCGCTTGACCTGGTCCATCACCTCGTCGAATTCCGCGCGCGGGATCGGCTCGTAGACGAAGCGCTCGCCGCGTCCGAACCGGCCGAAATCCCAGGCGTGATAGCTCTCGAATTCCGACGGGACCGCGAGCTTCCAGAGCGGCAGATATTTGCCGAGATCGGCATCCATCGCCTTCTCGGCGCGGTCGAGCGCGCGCAGATAGCCCCGCACCACCGCGGGCTCGGACTCATCCGGCACCCACCACAAGGTATGGAAGCTATCCGCGATGATCTTGCGCAGGCCGAGCTGCTCGGCCATGGCGATCTGCGGCGGAAGAAGGCTCGCGGCCTCGACCTCGCCCGCGATCAGCGCCTTGAGCCGCGCGCCGAAGCCGCCGGTATTGACGGTCTTGATGTGCTCGAGCGGCAGATATTTCTCGAGCCGATAGGGCACGTTGAAGTGGCTGCCGGCGCGCATGCCGACCGACACCGGCACGTCCTTGAGGTCTTCAGGCCGGCGGATTTTCGAATCCGGCCGCACGAAGATCGCCCACGGCGAGACACCGTAGGCGTCGGGCACGAAACGCCCCATCCCGGCGCTGGCGTTGCAGATGCTGCCCCAGGCGCAGGCGCCCTGGATCACGTCGCGGCCCTCGGCATAGGGCTTGTCCTGCGGGCGATCGAAATAGGACAGGTCCTTCCAGCTCGACTGGGTTCCGCGGAACGTCTTCCAGTCGAGCTCCACGTCGAGACCCTCGGCGGCGAAGAAGCCTTCCCGATGGGCGACGAAATCATTGAGCCCCATGCCCTTGGGGGCGACCGTCACTCGTTTCAAGCTGCTGGCCATGGCATGTCCTCCCGGAGCTGTCGGCGATCGTTGCGCACCGTTGAGCTGGATCGCTCGGTCTTAGCGCATTTCGCCGTCCGGATCACGCGGCGGGGTGGCCCCACGGCCGACATATTGACGTGGTGTTGCTTGCCGCAGGGTCGAAACGCAGAGTCCACGGCGGCTGCGGCCAAGTGAGAATTCTCCGTGAAGAACCAACGATTTGCGCTTCGCCCCGGGGGCCGTCCATGACCGCGGGCCAGCGCTCGTCGCCGCATCTCGAGCTCAAGCCGACGCCCGCGCTCTATCTCGCGGTGGGGCTCGAGGCCGGCGCGGTGATCGCGTTGCAGATTTGCATCATGCGAATCTTCGCGGTCGGGAGCTGGGCGCATTTCGGATCGCTGGTGGTGAGCCTCGCGATGCTCGGCTTCGGCCTGACCAGCGCGGTCATGTGCATCGGCAAGGGCTGGTTCGAGCGCCACTGGCGCGGCGTGGCGGCGGCCTCGCTGATGTTGTTCGGGCCGCTCACGGTGGCAGCGAACCTCCTGGCGCAGCAGATTCCCTTCAACGCCATCTTCCTCGTTTCCGACCCCATGCAGAAGTGGCGGCTCGCCGGCAATTTCATGCTCTACATGCTGCCGTTCCTCGCCGGCGCGTTCTATCTCGGCACGGTCTTCCTCAAGGCCAAGAAGATTTTCGGGCGCGTCTATTTCGCCGACCTCTCCGGCGCGGGGCTGTGCGGGCTCGCCTTCCTGGTGGCGATGTACCTCTCGCCGCCGGAGAACCTCATCGTCGTCCCGCTCGCCCTGTGGTTCGTCGGCGGCGTCTTGTGGTTCTGGGCATTCGCCGACCGTCGCGGCGTGCTGTGGCTCTCTGCGGCTGCGATCGCCGCAGTCGCCGCCCACGTCGCGCTGCCGTCCGTGCTCGATATTCCCAAGCTCGCGGTGTCCGACTACAAGGGCGTCGCCTATGCCCGCAAGTTTCCCGACAGCCGGCGCGTCTATGCGCGCGCCTCGCCGTTCGGATACCTGGAAATCTATTCCAGCTCGTACCTGCACTTCGCGCCGGGGCTCTCCGACAACGCGGCGTTCAATCTCCCGAAGATGCCCGACAACGCCTATCTCGGCATGTATATCGACGGCGAGGGGCCGATCGGCATCATCCGCGACCTGCCGCCCGAGCAGACCGCCTACTACCGCTTTCTGCCGATGGCCTACCCCTATCTGCTCAAGCAGGCGCCCGACACCTTCGTCGTGCAGTTCGGCGGTGGCATCTCCACTTCGGTCGCGCTGCGAATGAACTCCAGGACCGTCACCGTGGCGGAAGGCAACCCCGCGGTGCTCGAGGCGTTCCGCGCCGACCGGGGACTGCGCGAGTTTACCGGCGACGTGCTGCACGATCCAAAGGTGCACGTCATCGACTACGACGGCCGGCTCTATCTCGCCCACACGTCCGAGCGCTACGACGTCATCGACCTGAGCCTCGCGGATTCCGCCGGACTGTCGAGCCCGGGCGGCTTCGCCATCGTGGAGAAGTTCTCCTATACGCGCGAAGCGATGCGCAGCTATATGCGCGCGCTCAAGGACGGCGGCATCCTCTCGGTCACGCTCTGGAACAAGGAGGAGCCGCCGAAATCGGTGCTCAAGCTCTATGCCACGATGGCGGCGGCGGCGCGCGAAGTCGACGACGGCGACATCGCCGATCGCTTCTTCGTCGCGGCGACCTACCTTTCGACCGCCACCGTGCTCTACAAGCGCGGCGGCTTCACCGCCGAGGAGCTGGCCAAGCTGCGCGAGCATACGGCCGCCATGTCGTTCGACGAGATCTACTCTCCCGGCTTCGACTACGACACCTCGCAGACCGCCAAGGTGCTCGAGGACTACGCGCTGCAAATCTTCGCGCCCGACGCGCCGGCCGGTCCCGCCGGCGAGGTGAACGACGGGCCGGGGAACGCCCCGCAGCAGGGCCAGCAGGGCGAAGGGCCCCCGGCCGCGGAAGCCGCGGCGGACGGGCCCGCGCCCGACAAGCAGGACGGCACGGTGCCGGCGACGATCATGGGCCGATTGGCCTGGCATTACCTCGTGCACGGCGGTTGGGACGAGATCGCCGAGCGCTACGTGTTCGACACCCGGCCGCTCACCAACCAGCGGCCGTATTTCGCGGCTTACGTCAAACCCGGCGATTTGCCGGCGGTCACCGATCGGCTCGAGCTGCTGCAGGACGAATGGGGCTATCTCCTCTTGTGGGCGACGCTGGCGATCGCGTGCCTGGCCGCGCTGTCGCTCGTGCTCATCCCGCTGGTGTTCGGCTGGCGCACCATCTTCAGCCGCAATCCCGGCAAGTTCCGCACCATCATCTACTTCGCCTGCCTGGGCGCGGGCTATATCATGGTGGAGGTGGGCCTGATTTCCGATTTCATGCTGGCGCTGAGCAACGCCACCGTATCGGCCTCGGTCCTGATCACCGGCATGCTGGTGTTTTCCGGTCTCGGCGCCTACGCGTCGGAGCGCTTTCTTCCGCAGGCGCACATCCTGATGCCCAAGATCTTCGTCGCCATCGGCGCGCTGCTCATCGGCTACGGCCTGTTCCTCGACCGCGTGCTCGACCTCATCGGCACGCTCCCCTACGCGCTGCGCCTCGTCTTCTGCTTCGCGCTCATCTTCCCGCCCGCCTTCCTGATGGGCTTCCCGATGCCGACCGCCATGACGTCGCTGGCGCGGCTCGGCAAGGATCACATGTTCCTGTGGGCCTGGGGCATCAACGGCTGCTTCTCCGTCGTCGGCGCCGCCGCCGTTCCGATCGTCGCGACCCTGTTCGGCTTGAGCGCGGTGCTGATGATCGCCGGCGGCGCCTATCTCCTGGCGATCCCGGCGTTCTTCGCGGTGCTCATCCCGCTGCGATCGGCAGCAGCGTCTCCGCCGGTGGCGGCGGCGACACCGGCATGACGACCGGCTTGCTGCGCCCTCGCCGGCATTCCCACCGGGCGCTCGGCGCCGCGCTCGTCGCCGCCGGCCTGCTCGCGCCAGGGACCGCCATGCCGGCACCCGCATCCAAGCGCCCGCCGGCGCCGCTAGCGGCGGCGAAGACCGCCCTGGTGCCGTTCGAGGTCTCGCCGTTTCCCTATGCCGGCGAGGTGCCGGAGAAGAACCGCCCGTTCCTCGACGTGGTGGACGGCGAGCGGCGCGGCCACGCTTCCGACCGCGGCGGCACCTATTGGGAAGAGGAGACCTACAGCGACCGGCGCGTCCTTTTGTACATTCCGAAGGGCTTCGATCCGCGCCGCCCCGCGCTCATGGTCGTGTTCTTCCACGGCAACGAGGCGACGCTCGGGCGCGACGTGCGCGTGCGCCAGCGGGTGCCGCGGCAGGTCGCCGAATCCGGGCTCAATGCCGTGCTGGTGGCGCCGCAATTCGCGGTCGACGCGCTCGAACTCGAGCGCCGGCCGCTTCTGGGAGCCGGGCGTGTTCGCGCAGTTCATCCACGAAGCCGGCGAGCGCCTGACCGAGCTTTACGGCGACGCGCGTGCGCACGCGGCGTTCCACGCCGCACCGGTCGTCATCGCGGCCTATAGCGGCGGCTACAATCCGGCCGCCTTCGTCCTGAAATCCGGTGGTGTCGACGAGCGCCTGCGCGGCGTCGTGCTGTTCGACGCGCTCTACGGACAGTTCGACAAGTTCGCGGACTGGCTCGCCCGGCCGCCGCCGGCTTTCTTCGTCAGCACCTTCGGCAAGGCCGCGCGCGAGCAGAACGCGACGCTCCAGCGCATGTTGACCGAACGGGGCGTGCGCTTTCAGAACGCGCTGCCGGCGGCGCTCGCGCGCGGCAGCGTCGCTTTCGTCGCCGCCCCCGACGCGGTCAGGCACGTCGATTTCATGACCGCGGCCTGGGTCGACGACCCGCTGAAGGCGGTGCTGCGGCGGGTTCCCGGATTCGCGCGTGCCGGCGGCGCCCCGGCCGCGGCCATGGCGAAGCCGAAATAGCCGTTGTTCTGCCGACGCGCCGAGCGCGCCCCCTGGCGCTGCGACGGGCAATTGTCCCACTGTCTCATCGCAGCCCGGCCTGCTGCACCAGCGGATAGACCAGGTTTTTGAACCAGCGCTGATCCTCGATATAGCGCGGCCAGTTGAGCAGCGTGCCGTCGAGCCCCATCTTCGACATCCTCACGAGCTCATCGACGATCTGCTCGGGCGTTCCGATGATCGGATACCCGCCCCAGCCGGCGATGAAGTGCTTCTTCATCTCGGCGAGCACATTGGGTGGAAGCGTCTTGGCATTGGCGATCATGGTGTTGATCAGGTTCGTCACCGCCTCCCAGTCGCCCTTGCGGTTGACGTATTCGTCGAAATACTCCCTCGCCTCCTTCTCGGTCTCGCCCTGCACCACATAGGCGTAGCTCCAGACCTGGATGTCGCGGCCGTATTCCTTGCGGGCGAGGTTGCGATAGGAGTCGACCTTGGCCTTGCAGTCGTCGAAATCGTGCGAGCCGAAGACGACGTAGACCATGTCGCAATATTTCGCGGCGTAGTGCTGCCCCTTCTCCGAGCCGCCGGCGTTCATCACCGCGGGGAACGGTTTCTGGATCGGCTTGGGCTCGAGGTAGCCCTTCTTGATCTGGTAAAAGCGCCCCTCGAAATCGAACGGCTCGTCGCGCGTCCACAGCTCCTTCAGGATCTGCAGCCATTCGGCGGCGCACTCATAGCGGTCGTCGTGCTCCATCAGCGGGGAGCCGAACATCTCGATCTCGGGCCGGTTCCAGCCGGTCACGATGTTGAGCGCGAAGCGCCCGCCGGTGACGTGGTCGATGGTCGCCGCCTGCTTCGCCGCCATCACCGGGTGGATGGTCGGCACGTGCGAGGTGGCGAAGATGCCGGAATATTTGGTCGAGGCGCCCATGGCGGCGGCCCAGGAGAAGCATTCGAAGCCGGGGCCGTTGAAATTGGTGACGCCGCCGAAGCCATGCCAGCGTCCGATCGGAACCAGCGCCTCGAACTCCATCTCCTCGGAGATTTTCGCCAGCTCCAGCGTGTTCGGCCAGTTGATCTCCAGCACGCCATCGATGGTCGAAATCGCGCAGCCGCGGTCGAGATTGGTCCCGAAGGTGCCGAGCTTGAGCTTGCGATCGTTGAATATCGGATTGGTCTTGCGGCGCTCTTCCCGCGTCGTGGCTCCCATGGACATTGCTCTATCCTTCCGATGAACCGGCGTGAGCTCATGAACGCCCGTATTCTGGCTATCGACACCCGGTTGTGCAAAGGGATAACGCCGTCCGGAGCGGACCATATCGTGTCGGTCTGCCCGGCAATCCATCGCTGCCGCGAGACGACAGGTCTACCGCGCCGCTGCCCAGGCAATACGATGCAGCCGGCAACGAGTCCGCTGCAGTCTTCGGTCGCGGACGCTCAGAAATACGGATGATTTGGATCGCGCCCGAGTCCGAGCTCCATCCGGCCGAAATGCGCGTAGTTGGTTTCGGTGTTGACGCTGATGTGCATGGACATGAAGTGAATATCCCGCCAAGCCCGCTGAATCGGGTGCGAGGAGGCAAAGCAAGCCGTCCCGCTCAAGGCGACGATCGTGTCGATCGCCATGACGGAAAGCTCGGAGACGCGGGCAAAGTCGCGCACCGAGCGCGCCAACAGCTCCGGCGAATGCGTTTCCTCGGCGTTGGGCACCTGCACGGCGCGCCGGAGCAAGAGCTCGGCGGCATCGAGGTCGGCGGCGGCACGCGCCATCCGCACCTGGACAGCGGTCTTTTCCGCCACCGACGTGCCGTCCTGCGCCTTGCGCGTCTTCGTCCATTCCCGGAACAGCTCGTAGGCTCCCTGCGCGGCACCCAGCATCGGCGTCGCGAAGGTGATCGGCGCATAGTAGAAGAACGGCGTGCGGAAGATTGCGCTGGTGTTGACCGCGCTGCCAGGGCCTTTGCCGTCGCGCAGGTCGCTCAGGCCGAGCACGCGGGCGCTCGGCACGAACGCGTTGTCGGTGACGATGGTGTTGCTGCCGGTCGCCCGCATGCCGGCGGTGAACCAGGTGTCCCGTACCCCGTATTCGCCGGGCGGGATCAAGAAGAACTTCCATTCCGGCGCCTTCCCTTCCTCGGCCAATCCGCCGACCATCACCCACGAGCAGTGATCGACGCCGCTGGCGAACGGGGAATTCTGGCCCGAGACGCGGTAGCCGCCATCCGTGCGGACGGCGCGCGCATTGGGCGCAAAGGAAGCTGCGATCGCCACATCGGGACCCTTGTCCCACACCGCCTGCTGGGCTTCCTCGGAGAACTGGCCGATCAGGTGCGCGTGATGGACGATGAGGCCCGCGCACCAGCCGTGCGAGGCGTCGACCTTGCTGATCTCGCGCATGACCTCGAACCAGGTGTCGAAGCCGAGCCCGTAGCCGCCGACGCGGGGCGGCAGCAGAATCCGGGCGAGTCCGGCGTCGAGCATGTCCTTGACCGAGTCGGCCGGAATGCGCCGCGCCTCCTCCGCCGCCGCGGCTCGCTTGGCAAACCCGGGCGCCATGGCCCGCACCCGGTCGAGAACCTCCTGCTTGGTCACCTTCTGTGCCGACGCTGGGGAGTGCGGCATGATGTGCTCCTATCGCGTGGACTGCACCCTCCGATGGCGCGAGCGCAAGGCGATGGCCGACCGGGAACAACTGCAAGTCGTAGCGTTGGACGAGCCAGCCCCAAATTCCGGTCGGCGCCTTCAACATCACGGCGATGGCGATCACGCCCATCAGGATCAGATAGATCGTACCGTAATCGGCCAGCAGCTCGCGCAACACGATATAGACCAGCATGCCGATGAACGGCCCCTCGATGGTGCCGATGCCGCCGATGACAACCATGAAAATCACGACGACCGTCCAGTCGTTGATGCTGAAACCGGCTTCGGGCGACAGCCGCAGCTTCTGCAGAAAGATCAGCCCGCCGACGAGCCCGGTGCACGCGGCGGTCACCACGTAGATGATGAATTTCGTACGGAAGGTGTTGACGCCGAGGCTGGCCGACGCCGGCTCCGAATCGCGGATCGCGGTCAGCGCAAGCCCGTGGCGCGAGCGCAACAGCAGGTAGACGATCGCGATCACCAACAGCGTGCTGGCAAGCGTCATCAAGTAAAGGATCGTGTCGCGGACTGCCCGGTCCGGCGAGATTTGTCGGACGATCGCCGGCGTGAGCGAGAGGCCCGAACCCGCGCCAAGCACCGCGATCAGGCTTGCGGAAAGCGCGAAGACTTCGGACACGACCCAGGTGCCGACCGCAAAATACGCGCCGCGCAGCCGAAAGACGACGAACGAGACGGGAATCGACATCAGCCCCGCGAACGGCCCGGCCAAAATCAGGGCCAGATAGACATTCATGTTCATTGCGCCGGTCATATAGAAAAAAGCATAGGCGCCGAGGCCGACATAGGCCTGCTGGCCGACGGACACGAGTCCGGCATAGCCGGCCAGCAGATTCCAGAGTTGCGCGAGCGCCAGGTAATACGCCATCTCGCCGATGAGCCGAACGTCGCCCGGCTCGCCCCACCATGGCAATGCCACGAGCGCGGCAAGTCCCGGCGCCGCCACAAAGGCGAAGACGCGACTCGCCGGCGTTGCGCGTTCGACCCGGACCGGCTCCATGTCAGTCCCTCGTGTGCGGGAACAGCCCGTTCGGGCGAATGACCAGGATGGTCAGAAAGGCGATATGCCCGGCAAGGATTTGCCAGGTCGGCGACAGGGCCGCACCGACGGCCTGGGCGATACCCAGCACCATGCCGCCCACCAGCGTGCCCCACATGCTGCCCAGCCCCCCGATGATCACCGCCTCGAAAGCGAGGATCAGCCGGATCGGTCCCGCCGCCGGGTCGAAATTCGTGCGGATGGCGAACAAGACCCCGGCAAGCGCGGTGAAGATCATGGCGATCCCGAGCGCCAGCGCGTACAGATGGCGGTTGTCGATACCCATCAGCTCGGCGGTGGCGGCATCGTCGGAGGCGGCGCGAAAGGCGCGGCCCAGCCCGGTGCGGTAGAACAAGAGCTGCAGGCAGCCGATCGCCACCAGCGCCACCACGAAGACGAGCAGCGGGTAGAGCCCGATCGAGATGCCGCCTCCGAGCTGCACGCTTGCGGTCTCGACGGCGCCCTGCTGCAGGCGGTGGGTATACGCGCCGAAGCCGCGCAGCAGCCCGTTCTGGATGATCACCGAGATGCCGAAGGTGACGAGCAGTGGCGGAAGCAGCCCGCCGGTGAGCGTGAAGTTCAACAGGCCGCGCTGCATGGCGTAGCCCAGTGCGAACATCGCCGGCACGACGATGACGAGGCTGGAGATGGGATCGAGCCCGGTGCCGTCCCCCACCACCAGCGCGACATAGGCCGACAGCACGATGAGGTCGCCGTGGGCGATATTGACCAGCCGCATGATGCCGAACGACAGCGACAACCCGATGGCGAACAAGGCATAGAGCCCGCCCAGGAGGCTGCCTTGGATCAAAACGTTCAGCCATTGCATGGCAGCGCCCGTTTATCCCTGCCGACAGAAGGTAAAGCGCGCCGATCGCGCCGCGATCAACACCGTCACGACACCGGCATGCCCATGTACACTTCGCGCACGCGGGGGTCGGCCATGACCGCCTGCGGGTCGCCCGCGGCCAGAACCTGCCCGGAATTCATCACCATCAGCCGACCCGCCACCGAGACAAGCGCGTGCACGATGTGTTCGATCCAGACGATCGTGGTGCCGCGCGCATGAATCTCCTTGATGGTCTTGACCAGCTCGCCGCATTCGTACTCGGTCAGCCCGCCTGCGATTTCGTCAAGCAGCAAGAGCTTGGGCTGCATGGCAAGCGCGCGCGCGAGCTCCAGCCGTTTGCGCTGGAGCAAGGTCAGGGTGCGCGCGGGTACGTTGGCCTTGTCGTAAAGCCCCGTGATCTTCAGCACGTCGCTGCAACGCTGGTAGCTTTCCCGCTCGGTTGCGCCGCCGCCGAAGATGGCTCCGACCAGCAGGTTCTCGAACACGCTCATGTTCGCGAACGGATGCGGGATCTGATACGAGCGGCCGATCCCCAGGCGCGACCGCGCGTGCGGCGCCATCGCCGTCATGTCTGCCCCATCGAACAGGATGCGTCCCTCGGTGGGCGCGACATCGCCGGTGATCAGGTTGAACATGGTAGACTTGCCGGCGCCGTTGGGTCCGATCACCGCGAGCGCCTCGCCGCTCTCGACGGCGAGGCTCACCGCGTCCGTGGCCTTGAGCGCGCCGTAGAGCTTGGACACACGGACGAGTTCCAGGAGGACCGCCATGGTACAGATCAGCCGAGGCCGCCACGCACGCGGCGCGGCGGCCTCTTTTTCTCGCCCGTGATGGTGTCAGGAATAGCGGATCGGCTCGAATGGGCTGTCGAGCGGGATGTTCGGCGCGGTCTTGTTGTAGACGATGTGCAGGTCGTACATGAACTTCTTGCCCTTCTTCCACTGTCCGCCGACGAGCGGCGTCGTGCAGACGTTGGGGACCGGGTTGGTGGGACCGCCCTTCCAGGTAATCGGGCCGACCAGCGACTGGTAATCGGTCCGGGCAATGGCGTCGCGGATCGCGCCGGCGTCGAGCTTTGCCGCGCGCTTGAGGACGTCGACGGCGACCTCGAGATTGGCATGCTTGAAGCCGATCGGCTGGGTCCACTGCTTGCCGGTTGCGGCCGTATAGGCGTCGCAGAACTGCTGTGCCGTTTCGCCGGTCAGCCCCGACTTGAACGGATGGTGCTGCGACCACCATACCTCGGTCGACGTGCCCTCGCCCCGGCTGCCCAGCGCCTCGACCGCGGTGGGGAACAGGATCGCCTTGGGCGGCGTCATGATCTTCGGCCGGTAGCCCTGTTGCGCGCATTGCGTCCAGAACGTCGCGAACTGGGGCGGATTGAAGATGCCGCAACACACCTCGCAATTGGCCTTCTTCAGCTCGGCGATCTGCGCCGAGAAGTCGTCCGACAGCGGCGGATAGAGCCCGAGATTGTGGACGTCGAAGCCCTTCGACTTGAACAGGCCTGGAAGCCCGTGCTTCTCGTCGTTGGCGGCAACCCCGTCGGGATCGTTGGTGAACATCGTGCCCAGGATCTTGTTGGTGGACAGCGACAGCCACATGTCGGCGAACAGGTTGCCGACCATGTCGAAGCCCCAGAAGAAGTGGTAGGTCCACTCGAAGCCCTTCTTCGGGTCGCCTTTGCGGCCGAAGAACCAGGATTGCCAGGGATCATCCGAGGTGATGCAGGGCACGCCATTGAGCTCGCACTGGTCGGAGACCGGATTGCAGGTGTCGGAGGTCGAGGAGGCGACCATCAGGTCGACGCGATCGTTGTTGATGAGCTGGGCCGCCACTTCCGATGCGCGGTTCGGGTTCGATTGGCTGTCCTTGTAGATGATCTCAATGGGATGGTTCTGCCCAGCGATGGTGACGCCGTTGGCGAGCGCCTTGCGGATGCCGGCGAGGACGAACTGATCGGCCTCGCCGAAGGCGGCGATCGGCCCGGTCTGCGGGCTCACCATGCCGATCTTCACGGTGCGGCCGGCCGCCAGCGCGGAGCGGAGAAGCCCCGGCGATGCGATGGCGCCGGCGGCGCCGGCGCGATGAGCTTGATCAGCTTGCGGCGTTGCCGGTCGACGATTGCACTGCCGCGCGCCTTCGATCGCGCCGGTTTGATCTCCATTGTCCAATCCTCCCTTGTGGTGCGGGCCCCGTTGCGCGTTGGGATAGGTCCCACTTCGCCCATCATTGCAGACCGCGCGCGACCGGGCTACCGGGTTATCGGCCAAGCTCTGTGCCGCCAATCGTCGCGCGGCCATCGGCGCGCCCGTCGCGGGTCTGCATTGGCCCGAGGAGTGAGTTGCAGCCGGCTACGCCTTCGCGGCTCCGCAACGGCAAAGGAACCGTCGCTTCAGCAGCAGCACCACGAGATAGTCAATCGGCTTATATATTGTTCGTCTCGGATCCGAATTAGGCGTGAATCCGCTATGTCCGCTTGGGCGCCAAGGACCGGACATTAGCCGCCTATCTTTTGGGTCACCTCATGGGCGCGGGCAAGCAGAACCGGGCTTAGCGCATCGCGTGGGGAATTGTACTATCCACGTCGCAGCCAGGCGATCGCAAGCCCGTCTGCGAGGCGCGAGGTGAAAGCGGGAGTAAACGGCCAAGCTCTTGCAGCTTCTGAGATCGTCAGGTCGGGGTCCTTGCGCATGAGCTGGCGGGCCATGCGTCGCGCTTCCGCGCGGGCGCCGCTCAGCGCAGCGGCGGCCACCGCAACGCGCGTCGCCCAAAACGATCCCGGCGAGGCCTCGACGCCGGCACGCGCCCACTGCACTGCGCGGTCATAGCGCTCGGCCCCGAAGTAGGCACAGCCCATGCCGATAAAGCCGAGATGTCGCAACGGTTCAAAGGGAGCGAGATGCAGCGCGGTTCTTAGCTCGCGCAATGCGCTGTCGATATCGCCGAGATATGCGGACATCCAGCCGCGCCGTATCCATGCATAGGCGAGCCACGGATCGAGCGCCAACGCACGCTCCAGCCTACGATCAGCTTCCTCGAGGCGGTGCGCCAGCACCAGAGCACCGCTGCTGAGCGTCACGGTCAGCGCGTCGTGCGGGGAGAGATTGTAGGCCTCCTCAGCCAGCCGGCAGGACCGGTCACGATCCGCATCGGCGGTCGAACTGAATCGGTGCGAAGCGCGCTGGCCCCAGCACCAAGCCGCAACGGCCCTCGGCAGCCCATAGGTCGGTGCGAGCTCGATCGGGCGGCTCAGCTGTTCCAATGCCGCGTTGCACTCGCTCGGGGCGACCGCGAATGCGAGCGGCAAGGCCTTCAGGGTAGACAGCAACGCCTCGTCCATCACGTCGGCATCTCCCGGCGGCCGCCGCATTCGCTTGAGGGTCGCCGAAGGAACCTCGCCAAAGGCCTTGCGGTACTCTGCGGCGAAACGCCCGAGCTGACTGATGCCGCTCGCGACTGCGATATCGGTGACGGTGGCGTCGTGGCGCGGGTTGAGCAGCCGCTGTCGAGCAAGGACGAGCCGCGTTCGGCGCACCCAGCGCAGGGGAGTGGTGCCGAGAAACGACCTGAAATGGGCTTCGAGCGTGCGCGGGCGGACGCCAGCGATCTGCGCCAGCTGCTCGAGTTGCACCGGT
The DNA here is from genome assembly GCA_963758945.1 of uncultured Alphaproteobacteria bacterium. Taxonomy (GTDB): domain Bacteria; phylum Pseudomonadota; class Alphaproteobacteria; order Rhizobiales; family Xanthobacteraceae; genus VAZQ01. The sequence continues at coordinate 72,413 of CAVWXY010000017.1, forward strand.
TCCGAGAGGCGTCCGCGCAGCCACTCGAGGACGCGTACCAAATCGCCGGGCAGTGGCTGTGAGGTCTCCAGTATCGCGCGCTCCGGGCGGCTGGGATCCGGGATCGGCTTTGGTTGCAAGGCTCTCGATCCTCGGAGTGGGCCCCGTGAGCGACCTTAGCCCAATCTCTGCGGTCTTTGAATAGCGGTGCGGAAACTGCATAGCCGGTCGGCGGGCACCCCTGCAGAGTCCTCGCCCTGTTCGCAGCCGTCGTGCGACGGACCATACAAACAATCCGAGGCAACCATGAGCATACCGTCGTTTACCGCCGTCCTGGGCGCGGCGATCGCCGCGCTCTCAATCGCGCAAGCAAGCTTCGGCCAGCAGGGTGATCAGCGGCTGGGCACGGTTCATTTCGAAACGTCCTGCAACGAGACGGCCCAACAACGCTTCGACCGCGGGATGCGCTACCAGCACTCGTTCTGGTATGCCCAATCGAAAGAAATATTCGAGGAGGTGCTCAAGGCCGATCCGGAATGCGCGATCGCCTACTGGGGCATCGCGCTCAGCCTGCTCTACAACCCACACAATCCTCCGCCCGCGCCCAACCTGCCGCTCGGCCTCGCCGCGATCCAAAAGGGCAAGCAGGTCGGCGCCAAGACGCAGCGCGAACGCGATTATATCGACGCGCTCGCGGCCATGTACGTCGATTACGACAAAGTGCCCCACAGGCAGCGCGTGCAGGCTTATCTCAAGGCAATGGAGGCGTTGGCGGCGCGCTATCCTGAGGACGACGAAGCGCAGATCGCGTACGCAATCACGCTCAATGTGGCAGCCTCGCCGAGCGATAAGACCTATGCCAATCAGCTGAAGGGCGCGGCCCTGCTCGAGCCGATCTTCAGGCGCCAGCCGAGGCATCCCGGCGTCGCACACTACCTCATCCATCTCTATGACACGCCGGCGCTGGCGGCGAAGGGACTTGAGGCGGCCCGGCGATACGCCGAGATCGCGCCCGCCGCGCCGCATGCCCAGCACATGCCCTCGCACATCTTTACCCGGCTTGGGTATTGGAAAGAGTCGATCGCCTCGAATATCGAATCGGCGCGCGCAGCCAAGGCCGGCAAGGATTTCGACGAGCAGCTGCACGCCATGGATTACATGGTCTATGCCTACCTGCAGCTCGGCCAGGATCAGAAGGCGCGAAGCGTCGTGGATGAGATGAGCGCCGTGAGCGGGATCAATCCAGACCGCTTCGTCGGCCCTTATGCGCTGGCCGTCAGTCCGGCGCGCTACGCGTTGGAACGCGCTGATTGGAGAGGTGCGGCAAGGCTTGCAGCGCGGCCATCCAAGTTCGCCTATGCCGATGCAATGACCTATTTCGCGCGCGCTGTGGGGGCGGCGCGCTCGGGGGATGTGGGCGCGGCGCGGCTGGACATCGCTAATATCGCCGACATGCGCGAAAAGCTGCGCGCCGCAAACGACGCCTACTGGACCGAGCAGGTTGATATCCAGTGGCAGGTCGCGTCGGCATGGGCCCTCTATGTCGAAGGCAAGCACGACGAGGCGCTGCAGGCGATGCGTGCCGCGGCCGATGCCGAGGACCGCACGGAGAAGCATCCCGTCACGCCGGGCGTGCCGATCCCTGCGCGCGAACTATACGGCTCGATGCTGCTCGATCGCGGCAGGAGCAAGGAAGCGCTCGCGGCATTCGAGGCGACTCTGGCCAAGGAGCCGAACCGGCTCGGCGCCTTGGTCGGTGCCGCCAAGGCCGCCTCAAAGCTCGACGACAAGGAAGCAGCACGCCGATACTACGCCAAGGTGGTCGCCACCGCCTCGGAGGCCGACGCGAGCAGGACCGAGGTCGCAGAAGCGCGGGCGTTCATGGCCGCGAACTAGCGATGCGCGGGTGGCGGGATGGCCGTACGCACGAAGAGCCTCGCACTCACGCTCGCCGCCGCGTTTGGCCTCGGCGGAACGGCCGAGGCCTTCGCCGTGCTGGCGAAGACCTCCCTTGCGCCGGCTCCCATGTTTTTCGAGGTGCCATGGCCCTTTCCGATCGACCAATGGGGCACGGGAAAGGCGTTCCGCTGCGCGGCAATGAAGTGTGGCGTGCAGGTCGATCTGTATCTGCGCGCCAAGCTCGGATCCTGCAACTGCACGATCGGCATCGCCAGTGACGAGGAGCTCGACCGCATGAGCGACTTCGATCTGCTCGGGGGCGATGTCTCGGCGCTGCGCGGCGGGCGGCCGGTCGCGGTCGGCCGAATGCAGGGCCGCAGCGGCACCTATGCCGTCCACGCGGCTCCGGGAAAGGGCGCGATCTCGGTCGCGGTCAACGACCGCTGCGACATGGTGGTGGCTACCGCCGTGTTGTCGCAGGACAGGCTCGCGGCCATGGAGCCGGCGGTTCTTCAATTTCTGAACAGCCCGACGGTGCTGCGTTGGGCCGAGCTGGCGCTCGGACTCTAAAAGTCTCTGACGTCGGCACAACCGGCGCGACAAGCCAACGCAGGCGCCGGCGTCAAGCAACCCGGCGAGGATCCCGAACGCTGCGGCCGCCCTGGTCGAGGTCGAGGCCGAAGGTGTCGCGCAGTCCCTTGCGGCCGGCGGTCGTGACCCGTACCGCGCGCGTGTCGCGCTCCCGCCGCAGCCAGCCCAGCTCCAGGCACAGACGACAAATCTCCGCCCCGACCAAGCCGGCAACGTGATATCGCCGCTCGCTCCAGTCGAGGCAGCGCCGGCAGAAGATCCGGCGGCTCGGAGATTTCGACGCCAATTGCGCTCCGAAGGCAGTCAAGAACCTTACGCCAGCGTCGGTAACCTCGCCGCCGTCCTCGGTCAATACGATGAGGCCCTTGTCGACCAGCGCGTCTGCGATCGCGACACCAAGCCAGCCGGCCAAGTGGTCGTAACAGGTACGCGCGAAGCGCAACGCATCATCCTGCGCGGAGCGCGGCTGAAAGCGCGGCGGCACCTCGATGGCGGCAACGGCCTTGATGCTCTCGAGCATGCTCGCGACCAGCGGCGACGCGATGCGGTAATGGCGGAAGCGGCGTTTCTTGGTGACCACGATGAGCCGCGCTCTGACCAGCTTGGCGAGGTGCCCGCTCGCGGTCGAGCGTGAGACGCGGGCCAGAAATGCCAGCTCGCTGCTCGTCAGCGCCTGACCGCCCATCAGCGCCGCGAGGATGGTCGCCCGCGCGGTGTCCCCGACGAGGGCGGCAACCTCGACCATGTTTGCGGCGGCGACCATTGCCGAGCTTACCGTTCCGGAAGCGCCGCCAGCAAGCAATGACAGTTCGGCACACGCCGAACCGACGGGAAACGACAGGACACTTCCTTGCTGCGATGATCGCGACACGCGGGCTTCGTCGCCGCTAACCACAACAGGGAGTCATCATGAGTAGGCAGGTCATTCGGGTGGAGCCGCTGTCCTCTTACAACGAGGCCCGCAAGGTACCGGTCTCGCCGGTCGTGCGGAGCGGCAATCTCGTCTATGTGTCGAACATCCCGCCGTACGATCCGGTGACGGGCGAGATCAAGCGCTTGCCCGTCGAAAAACAGGTCGAGATCGTGCTGGAGCAGATCAAGCTCTGCCTGACGGCGGCCGGCGCCTCGCTCGACGACGTCGTCAAGTGCACCGTGTATTGCACGGACGCGGCTCACTTCGCGACCATCAACGCGGTGTACGCGCGGTATTTTCCATCAAATCCGCCGGCGCGCAGCTTCATCTGCGTCTTGCCTTGGCACGGCCCATTCGACGTGGAGATCGACTGCGTCGCAACGCTCTGATGAGCGACACGGTGGGGCAAATACCCTTTCGATTCCTCCGAGTCGGTGCGCCGCGGTGACATTCGCTTGGGATCGATCACGTCGGACTTCTGCGGCGAGCCCGCATTGCGGCGCCGCCTCCCGCCATGGCGGCCGCCGACCGAGGACGCCCTCGGCAGGGAAGCGGCGGCTCTCCGTCGATCGGCGATTTGCAGCTATTCGGCTCGGATCTTCAGGTCGGTGATGAGCGCGCCCCACTTCTTGCGCTCGGCCACGACGAACTCGCCGAACGACTTGCGGTCGGAGACCACCGGATCGGCGATGACGGCCGCCATGCGCTCCTTCACGATGGGCTCCTGCGTCAACGCGTGCGCCGCCTGCTCGATCTTGGCGATGATCGCATCCGGGGTCCCCGTGCGCACGCCGATACCGAACCAGGACGCCGTGTCGTAACCCGCAACGGTCTCGGAAACGGTCGGCAGATCGGGCAGCAGCGGCGATCTTTGCAGCGAGGTGATGGCGAGCGGCTTCACGGTACCGCCGCGCACCTGCCCGATGATGGACGTCGCGTTGTCGAACATCAGGTCGACTTGGCCGGCGACGAGATCGTTCACCGCAGGCGCGCTGCCGCGATAGGGTATGTGATTCATGTCGACGCCTGCCATGCGCTTGAACAACTCGGCCGACAGGTGGATGGTCGTGCCGGTGCCGGACGATGCGTAATTGAGCTTGCCGGGATTGGCCTTGGCGTACGCGATCAGATCCTTGACCGAATTGACCTCGAGCCCCTTTCTCACGACCAGGATGTTCGGCAGCCGCGCCACCTGCGCAATCGGAACTAGGTCTTTTTCCGGGTCGAAGGCAAGCTTGGCGTAGAGGAACTGATTGATCGAGATTTGCGGCGGCACGATCAGAATCTGCGTTCCGTCCGTCACACCCTTGGCAACCCGGTCCATGCCGATGCTGCCGGCGGCGCCGGAGATGTTCTCCACGATGATCGTCGTGCCCCACATCGCCTGCAGCCGATCGCCAACGATGCGGCCGATCACGTCGGTGGCGCCGCCGGCCGGATAAGGCACCACCAATTTGATGGTGCGGTCGCCGGGATAGGCGCCCTGGGCCGGCGCCTGCCGGGCGAACGGCAGCAATGCCGCCGTAGCTAGCACTTTCGAGACGATCCGACGCGAGATCTTTGCCATGCTTGCCTCCCCGGATGAACCAAACATACCTCGGACGAGCCGAATGCCGAGGTCACGGTGCATGTTTTGGAGCGTCGCCACAAGGCTTGACGGCAATCGCCGACCCTCCCTCAGGCCCGCTCCCAATCAAACCGGGCAAGGCGCGGCAATGAGCTAGGCCTTCGGTTTGCCTCCGGTCGCGACCAATGCGCGCAGATCGTCGATCGGCAGCCTGACAATGGCCAGCGCACATAGCGCCGCGCTATCGTAACAAAGGGTGGCGCACAGCAAGATGCTATCGATGCGAGCACGGCGCGATGGCGCCATGCTATCGGAGATAGCCCTTCGTCGCCCGAGGCGAGGCGAGCGTGTGTCGGCGCGGCACTCGTTGCCGCTCGTTCGTGCGGCGATCTGGCGGCGCGTATATTTGCCTCGGCGCAACTCCTACACTCGCTTCTGGCGCCGCAGTGGCGATTCTCGGCTGCGAGGGCGGTGGGCGGAGAGGCCGCGCGGACATGGGCCTGGATCAGATCGGCCTCGTTCTGCTGGGCGCGCTGGCCGGCGGCATCGTGAACGGTCTCACCGGATTCGGCACCGGGATCACCGCAATGGGACTGTGGCTGTATGCGATTTCCCCGCCCGTCGCCGCTTCATTGGTGATCATCTGCTCCGTCATGTCGCAGGTTCAGACGCTGCCGATGATTTGGGGCGCGATCGAATGGAGACGCGTGCTGCCTTTCGTCGTCCCCGGGCTCTTCGGCGTCCCGATCGGAACGTGGCTGTTACCCCAGATCGACCCGAAACTGTTCAAGCTCGGGGTCGGGATCTTCCTTGTCGTCTATTCGAGCTACGTGCTTGCCAGAAGGGTGCAGATGAGCAACCCATTCGGTGGGCGGGTCGCGGACGGCGCCGTGGGTTTCGGTGGCGGCCTCCTCGGCGGGCTGACCGGCTTCTCCGGCGTGCTTCCCATCGTGTGGACCGACATCCGCGGGTGGAGCAAAGAGCAACGCCGAAGCGTCCTGCAAGCCTTCAACATATCGATCCTTTCCATTGCCCTCATCTCCCACGCGCTTTGGGGTCTCCTGACCCCGCAAGTCGCCTCGGCGACCGCGGCAGCGCTGCCCGGCACGATCGGCGGCGCATGGGTCGGTTCTGCCGTCTACAGGCGGCTCGGTGATCGCAACTTCCAGCAGGTCGTCATGACGCTGCTCTTCGTATCCGGCACGGTGCTCATCTGGACGAGCTGGTGAGTTCAGTTCCGCCGACATCGAGAAGTCTCTTCCACGCCCTTAGCGCAGCGGGTCCCTGAATCCAAGACGGTAAGATCAAACAGCCGGCGGATTGCGAAGTCGCTGGCCCAAGCCGCTGACTGATCTCTTGCAATTCGATATCCTGCGGCAACCCACAGCTAAAGGGTACGACCGTGCCCCACGCTAGAACGACACCCGAGCGAATGAGCGGGTTCTCCGACGCCGTGTTCGCCGTCCTGATCACGGTACTGGTTTTGGACCTGCGTCCGCCGGAGCTCCCCACCTTCAAGGCGCTCCTGTCGCTCTGGCCCACATGGCTGAGCTACGCGGTGAGCTACCTTTTCATCGCCATTGTCTGGGCCAATCACCACCATTTCATGCGCTACGCGACGGACACGACGCCTCGTTTGATGTGGTTCAATTTCGCGCATCTGTTTTCGGTGTCGCTGCTCCCGCTCTCCACCGCCTGGATGGCCGTGAGCGAATTGGCGCCGCAGCCGGTTGCCTTCTATGCGGCGGTTTTCTTCCTGGTGAACGCGACCTACATATTTTTGATCAGGGAACTCATTGACCGCAGTCCGGTTGATGGCGTCTCGCCGAGAGTGCGCAAGATCATGCGTTTCCGATCGATCGCGACCCTCTGCCTTTTCGGGGTGGCTGCGGTGGTCGCGCTGAAATATCCTCTGGTTGGACTCGGAATTTGTTGTTGTTGCCTGATCGTTTATCTGAAGCCTGGCGCGCTGGGAGCCGAGGTTCAAATTTCTCCTTCGCCTTCGAGGTAGCGGAGCTAAAGGGCCAGCAAAGGTCAGGCCCGCAGCGCCCAGGCGAAGTTCCATCAAAATTGACACGAACGTGAACGGCGCGCGCACCAAGGAACAAGTGCGTCGGCCTACAATCGTCGCCGGGAGCAGCACGGCGGTCATCCATGAAAGTGAGGATCGGCCCATGCCCAAGTCCAGTTACCGCAAGGTCGACGTCGACGGTCTCAACATGTTTTATCGGGAAGCGGGTGCGGCGGATGCACCGGCCCTCCTGCTGCTTCACGGCTTTCCAAGTTCGAGCCACATGTTTCGCGACTTGATTCCGATGCTTGCCCACCGCTTCCACATTGTCGCACCGGACCTGCCCGGTTTTGGGCGGTCGGACATGCCCGACCGTAGCCAGTTCAGCTACACTTTCGACAACATCGCGAAGCTGATCGAGCGTTTCACGGAGGTGATCGGCCTCAAGCGCTTCGTGATCTATGTGTTTGATTACGGCGCCCCGACGGGTTTTCGCCTCGCGGTCAGCCACCCCGAGCGCATCGCCGCGATTATTTCTCAGAACGGCAATGCCTATGAAGAAGGATTGAGCGAAGGCTGGAATCCAATCCAGAAATATTGGAAGGACCCTTCTCCGGTCAACCGTGACGCGCTGCGTGCTTTTCTGAAACCTGAGACGACGCTCTGGCAGTACACCCACGGCGTGTCTGACACGACTGCCGTTTCTCCTGACGGTTATTCGCTGGACAACTTTTACCTCGCCAGGCCCGGCGCCGATGAGGTCCAACTGGACCTGTTTGGCGATTACAAGAGCAACGTCGCGCTGTACCCGACCTTCCAAGCATACTTCCGCACGCACAAGCCGCCGTTCCTGGCGGTGTGGGGCAAGAACGATCCGTTCTTCCTGCCACGAGGTGCCGAGGCCTTCAAGCGCGACATTCCCGGTGCGACCGTCCGTTTCTTCGACACCGGCCACTTCGCGCTGGAAACACATGCCGAAGAAATCGCAAAAGCGATTCAGGACTTCCTCGTCCACTGAGTCAACGCGGCGGCCCGCGAAACGCCGTTCCGGATCCCACGGGAGACCCATTATGCGTGCATTGTCCTTGAAAAGTTCGGCGGCCTGGACTCCCTCTTACAACGAACTGCCTGAACCTCGGGGAATGACATCGTAGCGATCGTTAGCGGCGGGGAGGGGGTGGCATTGTCTCCCATGGCAGAGGCGCGCTGGCGACGCCAGATTGGCAGCGTCCCCTCAGCTCATGGAAGGTCGGCGAGGGAAGCGGGTCCGGGCCCCGGCGTGATCCGCATCGGCCATTGCTTCGAGCCGAACGGCACCACCGGAGGCAGGAAGGGAGTGGTTCCGTGCTTGGCGTTTTCAGCGACGATCGCGTCGCGCGCATCGCCACCCATCAATTCGTAGTCCATCTGATAGTAATTGCCGAAGAACAGCGCTCCATCCGAGCGGTCGACGATGATCCGGGTAAGCGCCTCCATCAGGTCGTCGGGCGTGCTGGTGAAGGAAATGGTCTCGATCAGGATTAGGCTGTCGTTCATGGCCTCCGGACCGAAAAACTGCGCCAACACGCTGAACAACACGTTGTTTTGCCGCGTGGCATAGATCGTATTGCTGGCGGCGTAGGTCTTCTCCCAATCAGCGCCGAGCATCTTTTTCCAGTCCGCGAGCACCTCCATCCAATGTGCGACTTGCGTTTGTGCCGCCCAGGCGATGTCCATCTTCAGATGGGGCGCCTGCTTCTTGGCGAATGCCTCCAACGCGGCGAAGGAGATCGTACCCTTCGCCAGGCAATCGTCGATGAACGCGATGTTGTTCTGTAGGACAATGCGATCGTTGTCCGGCCACTCCGGCGGCATCGGCACCTCGGCGAGACCGTCGAGGGCAGATTGCATCCGAGTGCGATAGGCAAGAACCGGGCCGCGCCAGGACAGATCGGCGGGATTGTCGAGGTACGGCCCCACGACCTGGCTGAGTGCCATAGTGCTGTGGTCAACGGATTTGAGCAATTGATAGACGATGGGCACCGATGGCGCCTCGAGCGGCGCCATGCCGGGCCGATAAAGAACGAACCTGCCGCCTGCGCCCGAGAACAAGCCGAGAATGACGGGATGCTTGGCAAGAATGTTCTTCTGGAAGATTCTGAGCGCGTTGTCATAGAGCTCGAACATGGCGGTATTCAGCGCCAGGACGTTGTTCGTCGCGGTTTCGGCAGGACTCGACGCCGTGCGGCCCGAAATCGGTGCCATGTAGGACGGCAGATCTTGTGTCCGACCTGGTGAGCCGATACTCGCCAACACGATGAATGTCAGCGTCCCACAGATCAGTGTTTGCAGGAGCGAATGAGTCCGCATTAGCTTGCCTCCCAACGGAATATACGTCTGATGATCGGTGGTTTGGATCGCCAATCGACTTTCGCAAGGATACCGTGATCGATGCTCGAAGGAAGTCTCAATTGCGCGTGCTAGCGAGTCGCACCCGCGAATCTCCTGGGGCCTCGATCGGGTCGATCAACGGCGAGGGGATGGCGAGCTACGTCGATCATATCTGCGAGGCGGAGAAGCCGAACGAACTTCCGTTCAAGCACAGACCATTAATCTCAGGACTGCGCACAAGCTTGACCTGCCCTGCAGCGGCGATGCTACGGCACATGTGTCAGCCCCCGCGTGCGCAGCATGAGATCAGTCGCGCGTGATCGGGGAACTCGCGGCCAGGAAGCCGGACGTGATGAGATCGACAAGACGGGGGTTGAGGAGGGTCGCAATGACGGCGGCGCAGCACCAGCCAAGGACGACCCAGGGAATCACGCGATAGGCCCCGGGCTGCGGCGGGTAGACGTTCACCCACAGGGTGTAGGCGATCGCCAAGGCCGCGAGCGAGGGAACGAGCAGCAGCCATCGCCATTGCCGCTCCGACGAACGGATGAGAGCGCCTGCCGCGCTCGCGACCACGAGCAGGTAGGCAACCAGCAGGGCGAGCGCTCCAAGCGTGGAGCCCCAGAAGAACGCGTCCGATCCCGACGCATGAAAGACGACGCGCATCGCGGCGTATCCGACCGCCGCAGCGACAAGGACACAGACGGCGGCGTTGCGGGGAGTGCCGCTCGCCTCGGAAATTCGCGCCAGCGGGCTCGACGGTACGAGATCCCGGCAAAGCGCAAAAAGGATGCGCGAGGACGCCACGATCGAGGCCAATGCGCCGCCCAGGGCGGAACAGATCGCCAGTGCGTCGAAGAGGTCTCCCGACCAGCCGCCGAAATAGCGCGCCGACAGATCCGCCAGCAGCGACGTGGACGCGGTAAAGCGCGCGACCCCGGCCGGATCGGTTCCAAATCCGAGCGTCTCGGCCGCGGTCACGAGCGTGAAAACAACCCCTGCGCCGAGCACGGTCCCGATCAAGACCCGGGGGATGGTGAAGCGGGACTTTTCGATCTCCTCGCCCAGGGTCGCGACCTGCTCGAAGCCGGCAAAGGAAAGAAGACCGAACGAAAGCCCCATGGCGATGGACGCGGCTCCCACGCCCTCGGTCGGAACGAAGAGATCCCGCAGCGGCGGGTCGCCCTGCGGCCCGTGCCCCTGCGCGACCAAGACCAGCACCGCGCAGGCGAGCAGCAGCATGGCAGCGATGGCAACGCCTTCAAGGATGATCAGCACCAGGCCAGCGCGCCGCGTGGGAATGATGCTCAGCGGCGCCACCACCAACGCTGCCACCAGCGTCAGAATGAAGCTCGACGCATCGGGCCACAGGCCGAGGCGCTGCAGGAGATTGGCGCCGAAGAGGCCGAAGGCACCGAGGCCGACGACGGCAAAGCAAAGATAGGTTCCGAGCAGCGTCCATCCCGCAACCAATCCGGCGCGGGGTCCCAGGATCGCCGCCACGAACCCATAGGCGGAGCCGGCATTGGGATGCGCGCTGGCCAAGCGCGCAAAGCACCACGCCACCAGCAGGACGACGAAGGTGGACAACGCGAAGACCAGCGCAACCACCCGGCCGACATGCCCGGCCGGCTCCTGCGGGTTCAGGTTCATGGCCATGGTGGGAGCCATCCCTGCGACGGCGATGGCGATGGCATCCCAGGTACCGGCACCCTTGAACAAAATGGCGGAGGGATCGACGGGAGGACGATGAGTCATGGGGGCGAAACTGGCACGAGCCCGATTTCGGGTCGAGCGCCGAAATGGGCGCGGCGATCAGCAATTGATGCAGAACAGTGCCGCACGCATGGCAAGTTTGTGGCCCGCGCTGATTCCATTTCAACGAGATGCGCTCTAGTGTGGCGGTTCAGAAATCCGCATCATTCTCGCGGCGAGCCCGAAATGCGGACTTCTGAACCAAAGCCACACTAGATCGATAAGTTGTAGTGTCCCTCGATTCCGAAGTTCGCAAACAAGGGGCCGCACAATGATGCGAACTTCGGAATCGGGACACTAGCTTGGGGTGCGCTCCAGGGAGGCAAGAATGAAACACAGCACAGATCGGATTCTCACCACCCATGCGGGAAGCCTGTCGCGGCCGGCGGACCTCATCGCATTGAACCGGGCGCGCGCCAATGGAGAAAGCGTCGACGCCGCGGCCTATGCGCAGTGCCTCGCCGCGGCCGTCACCGGAGTGGTGCGCAAGCAGCGCGAGCTCGGCGTCGACATCCCCGACGACGGCGAGTTCGGCAAGCCGATGGCCGCGAACTACGACTACGGGGTCTGGTGGAACTACGCCTTCGCGCGGATGCAAGGGTTCGTCCCGGCGGAGTCGGTTCCCGAATCCAGGCACAAGAAATCGAGCGTGGCCGAGCTTGCGTTGACGACGATCGGCAAGCGCCGCGACTGGCAGAAGTTCAGCGAGTTCTATCAGGACCCGGAATCGAGCGGCACCCTGCTCGGGAGCGCGGCCCGGCGACCCACGCGGCGGCCAGTCTGCACGGCACCGATCAAGTACGTCGGCCACGCCGCGATCGCGGCCGACATCGCCAATCTGAAGCAGGCGATGGCGGCCGGCGGCGTCGAGGAAGGCTTCATGTGCTCGATCGGGCCGGGAAGCTTCGCCCGCGGCGAGGACCTTCACTACAAGACCGAGGAGGAATTCGTCTTTGCATCGGCGGAGGCGATGCGGGAGGAGTACAAGGCGATCGTCGACGCCGGCATCGTGCTGCAGATCGACGATCCGAGCCTGCCCGACAACTGGGACATGGTCGATCCCGAGCCGCCGCTGCAGGAGTTCAAGAAATTCGAACGCGTGCGCATCGAGGCATTGAATCACGCCCTGCGGGGCCTGCCGCAGGACCGCATCCGCTATCACATCTGCTGGGGCAGCTGGCACGGGCCGCACACCACCGACATTCCGTTGCAGGATATCGTCGACCTCGTGCTGAGCGTCGACGCGGGCGCCTATTCGGTGGAGGCGGGGAACGTGCGCCACGAGCATGAATGGCGTGTATGGCAGGACGTCGAACTGCCGGACGGCAAGCTGCTCATTCCCGGCGTCGTCAGCCATGCCACCAACATCGTGGAACATCCCCAGGTGGTCGCCGACCGGATCATGCGCTACGCCAAGGTGGTGGGCCGGGAGAACGTCATCGCCGGCACGGATTGCGGTTTGGGCGGGCGAATCCATCCGCAAATAGCGTGGGCGAAACTGCAGGCGCTGGCTGAAGGCGCGAAGCTCGCGAGCAAGGAACTGTGGCAATAGGGGGTTTCTGTGTACCGGCGCGCCGGGGCGTACTGAGATGACGACCAGCACCACGGCCTTGAGCCGCACGTCCGTTCTGGTGGACTTCGCGCTGCAAGGGGGTGGCGCCCACGGCGCCTTCACCTGGGGCGTGCTGGACCGGCTGCTCGAGGAACCCTGGCTGCGCATCGACGGCATCTCCGGCACCTCGGCGGGAGCGATGAACGCCGCGGTGCTGGTCGACGGCTATGCCGGCAACGGCGCCGAGGGCGCGCGCGCAGCGCTGGAGGATTTCTGGCGCCGCGTGTCGCACGCCGCCTTGTTGAGCCCGCTGCGGCGCACTCCGCTCGACGTGGTGCTGGGCCGTTGGACGCTGGACCACTCGCCCGTCTTCGTCGCCATGGACCTGATGGCGCGCTTGTTCTCGCCCTACGATCTCAGCCCCGGCGGCGCAAATCCGCTGCGCGACATCCTTGCCGAGGCCGTCGACTTCCACCGGCTGGCGCAAGCGTCGATCAAACTCTTCGTCACCGCGACGAACGTGCGCACCGGACGCGGCCGGGTATTCCGCAACCGCGAGATCACGCCGGACGTGCTGCTCGCATCGGCCTGCCTCCCGACACTTTTCCAGGCCATCGAGATCGACGGCGAAGGCTACTGGGACGGCGGCTATTCCGGAAATCCCACCATCACACCGCTGGTGCGCGAATGCCAGTCCAAGGACACGATCCTCGTCCAGATCAATCCGGTCGAGCGGCCGAAATCGCCGCGTTCGGCCCGCGACATTCTCAACCGGCTCAACGAAGTGTCGTTCAATGCCGTGCTGCTGAAAGAGTTGCGCATGATCGCCCTGCTGCGCCAGGTCGCACATCCCGATAATTCCGAGAGCCGCAAATGGGCCGACATGCGGATCCACCGCATCGCCAGCGACATGATGGTGGAGCTCGGCTATTCTTCGAAGCTGAACGCCGAGTGGGGGTTCCTGTGCATGCTGCGGGACGAAGGCCGCCGCACCGGTGATGCGTTCCTGAGCGTCCATGGCGACGATCTCGGCCGGCGCTCCACGCTCGATCTCGACGAGCTGCTGGAAGGCGTCTGAGCCGATGGGCCTCGCCGGCATCCTGCTCGGGCTGGCGCTGCTCGTCTGGCTGGCGCTGCGCGGCTGGAGCGTGCTCCTCCTCGCGCCCGCCGCAGCCCTCCTCGCCGCGGCATTCGCACGCGAGCCGCTGCTCGCCAGCTGGACGCAGACCTTCATGGCCAGCGCGGCCGCGTTCCTGGCGCAGTTCTTCCCGCTGTTTCTGCTCGGCGCCCTGTTCGGCAAGCTCATGGACGACAGCGGCTCGGTCGCCGCCATCGCGGGTTTCATGACGCAGCAGCTGGGCGAGCGCCACGCGCTGCTGGCGGTGGTGCTGGCCGGCGCGCTGGTGACCTATGGCGGGGTGAGCCTGTTCGTTGCTTTCTTCGTGCTCGTTCCCATGGCGCAGGCGTTGTTCCGGGCGGCCGCCATCCCGCGCCGCTTGATGCCGGCGGCGATCGCGCTCGGCACCTCCACCTTCACCATGTCGGCGCTGCCGGGAACGCCGGCGATCCAGAACGCGATCCCGATGCCGTTCTTCGGCACCACGCCGTTCGCTGCGCCCGGCCTCGGCATCATCGCGGCGGCGATCATGCTGGGGTTCGGTCTGTGGTGGCTGGGCCGGGCGGAGGCCGCCGCCCGCCGCTCGGGAGAAGGCTACGGCGCCGCGGACGCCACGGCCCTCGACGCCGCGGCGGAGGATCCGGTGGTGCGCGAGCTCGCCACCACCGCACGCGAGTTCGACCCCGCCGAAATCCATCGCGGGCAGCACAGCGACGCCGCGCCGCCGGTCGGGTGGGCGGTACTGCCGCTGGTGGTGGTGCTGGGCGTCAACCTGCTGATGTCGATCGTGCTGCTGCCGCAGCTCGACTTTTCCTTCCTCGCGGAAGAACGCTGGGGCTCCACCTCGATCGTGGGGGTTGCGGGCGTGTGGTCGGTGATCGTCGCGCTCGCTTGCGCGATCGCCGTGCTCGTCGCCGTCAATTACCGCCACTTTCCGTCGCTGCGCGCGAGCATGGATGCCGGCGCCAACGCCTCGGTCCTGCCGGCGGTCAGCGTCGCGAGCCTCGTCGGCTTCGGCGCGGTGGTGGCGGCGTTGCCCGCCTTCGCCGCGGTGCGCGACTGGGTGCTCGCGATCGAGGGCGGACCGCTGGTGTCGCTCTCCGTCGCCACCAACGTGCTGGCGGCGCTCACCGGCTCGGCCTCGGGCGGCCTCACCATCGCGCTCGACGCCCTGGGAGATACCTACATGGAGATTGCCGGAGAAAGCGGCATCGATCCCGAGCTGTTGCATCGCGTCGCGGTGATCGGCGCCGGCACGCTCGACAGCCTGCCGCACAACGGCGCGGTGGTGACGCTGCTCGCGCTGTGCGGCCTGACCCACCGCGAGGCTTATTTCGACATCGTCATGGTCGCCATCGTCGGCGCGGTCATCGCGCTCGCCGCGGTGATCGTGCTCGGATCGGCCGTCGGCTCGTTCTAGCTGGTCTGGCGTGTCCGCGGTCGATATGCCGAACCGCGATTCGGCAATCCGGCTCGCCAATATGCCGCCAGTCCATCGATCTCGGTCGGCGTCGGGCGCCGGGCGCGCCCCCGCTCAGCGAACGAGCCAAACCGTCATACCGGGCTCGAAGGCGGCTGCATCGCGTTGCGGATCGAGGCGCAGGCGCAAAGTGTTGCGATCATGATCGCCGACCGCACGCTCGGCCTGCCAGGTGGCGAACGGCCCGAGCGGCAGCAGCTCGGTGACGACGGCGGGAGTCGGTCCGCCCACGCCCGCCCGCCCAATGTCGACCGTCTCGCCGACCGTGAGGCCGTGCAGCAGATCTTCGCGCGCGTTGAACGACAGCCAGCGTTTGTCGGGCACCTCGATCGCGAGCACCGGCTCGCCGGCGAGGACGTTCTCGCCGACCTCGGCGACGACCACGCTGACGACCCCGTCGGCCGGCGCCCGCAGGATGGTCTTTTCCAGCTGTCGCTCGAGCACCGCAAGCGCGGCCGCCGCGGCCTTGACCTGCGCGTCGGCGATAGCGCGTTCCTCCTTGGTCGGTCCGGCTTGCGCAGCGTCATGGTTTGCCGCGGCTTCCGCCACGTCAGCCCGTGCACTCGCCGCATCGTTTTGTGCCTGGTCGAGAGATTGCTGCGACGCGACGTCCTGGCGCGCAAGGGTGGCCGTTCGGTCCAGTTGCAATTCCGCGTATGCCAACCGCGACTTCGCCTTGGCGATTTCGGCGGCGAGCGCGGCGACCTCCTCCGCGCGCACGCCGGCATAGACGTGATCGCGGTTCGCCGCCGCGGCGGCAAGGGCTGCGCGCGCCTGCGTCACTGCTGCGGTCAGCTCGAGGGCGGACAGCTCGGCGACGATGTCGCCGGCACGCACGCGGGCGCCTTTCTCGACCTTGATGGCCGCGAGCTGACCGCCGACCTCGGGCGCTACGCGGACCTCGGTCGTCCGCACGAGGCCGACGATGGGTGCGGGCTTTCCGGGGCGCCACAGCACATATCCGACCACGCCCGCCGCGACGAGCATCAGGCCGAGCGCGATGATCCCTGCGGACCTGCGGCTAGCCATGCAGGCGCCTCCGCTTGACGAGAAACGCGGACATCACCGCGAGCGCGAAATAGACGATGGCCAGGCCCCAGAGGCCCCGCCAGTCGTGCGCCACCTCCCACAGGCTCGCGCCCAACTGATCAATTCGCACGATGCCATCGATGGCGAAATCCGAAGGGAACACGGAGGCCGCGGCAAGGACGGGCTTGGGTATGGCTTCGCGCGGCCAGGAAAAACCCGCCAGGAAAAACTGCGGAAGGCTCGTGCCGAGGACGATGAGCGTCGGGGCCTCCGGGCGCTTGAACCAGGCGCCCAGCGCCTGGCCCATGAAGCTGGTCGCAAGAATGAAGACCGCCCCCAGGGCGAAGAATTGCAGGGGGTCGCCGAGCACGGAAAAGCCGTAGGAGCGCGGCAGCACGAGGAAGTAGAGCGCGAGCGCGGGCAAATAGATGGTCAGGTGCGCGATACCGCGGCCGAGCACGCTGGCGAACGCTCCGCCGGCGGCCTGCGTCAGGGCTGCGCCGGTCAGCATCGCGGCGCCGATCAGCAGCGTCTGCTGCAGAATCAACACGAAGGCGGCGGGCACGATGTAGCTCGCGTAGCCGCCGACCGGGTTGAAGATCGGCTGCAGCAGGATATCGGCGGGGCTGGTGGCCGCCAGCGCCGCCTTGGCGAGGCTGCCGTCGGTGCGCGCGCCGCGCGCGGCGAGCTCCGACGACAGCGTATTGATCGCAAGCGAGATCCCGCTCGACATTGTTCTGAAGATGAACAGGTAGGTGGCATCGGCATAGACCGGAAGGCGGGCGGTGTCGCCCTTGAGGACGTCGCGCTCGACCCCCGGCGGGATGCCGACCACGGCGAAGGCCTCGCCGCGATCCATCGCCGCGCGCGCCGCGGCGAGCGTCTCGGCGCGGACCGCCACGCTGACCGCGCCGCTCGCATCCAAGGTCTGCACGATGCTGCGGCTCAGCTCGCTCAGATCGTTGTCGACCACCGCGATCGGGATCTTGCGCAGGATCTGGTTGAGATAGGGCTGCGGGTAGTAGAAGCCGTAGACCAGCGGCGCCAGCACCAGCAGGATAAAGGCTCCACGGGTCGCGAGCACGCGCCGCCATTCGGCGGCGAAGGCTCCGCCGATGCCGCGCCGCGCGGCAGGGACCGGCGCCGGCTCAGGTCCAGGCGCGGTGGGGAACGTGCGTCCTGCGAGCGCGCGCAGGCGCAGGAACGCGAGCAGCGTGTAGAGCACGGCGAGCGCCGCCAACACAGCGAAGGGACGCGCGGAGTTGGAGAGCGGCAATCCGCGCGCCGCCTGCCCGAGTAGCACCGCCATGTACCAGCGCAGCGGCAGGATCGCGCTCCAGATTTGCGCAAAAGCGTTCATGCCCAGCAGCGGAAATCCTACGCCCGCGTAGCCGAATGCGGGCGAGACCACGAGACCGGTGAGGCCGAGGCCGGTCGCGAGGTCGAGCACCAGGAGCTGCATCAGCGCCCCCAACGCCAGGTAGCCGACGATCAGCAGGCACCCTGCGGCCACCATCATCGGCACGTCGCCCTTGAACGAAATCCCGAGCAGTCCCTCCAAAATGAGCGCCGCCGACAGCATGATGACGAAGAAAATCAGAAACAAGGGCGCAAGCTTGCCCGCGAGCGCGACGATCGGGTTGCCACCCGCACAGGCGAGCCAGGTGCGCATGCTGCGCCGGCGAAACTCGGAGCCGACCGCGTAGCCGGCGGCGAGCGCGATGACCACATGGGCGACCATCGGCAACAACGCACGCAGCAAAAACTGCGCGTAGTTCCTCTGCGGATTGACCAGCACGATCGTCTCGGCAACGAGCGCCCCGATGCGGGACGCTTTTGGTGCTGCGTGAGCCGCGGACGCCACGCTGGCGGCGGCGAGGCTGTCGCTCAGACCCGACGCCGCCACGCCCGCGGCCGTCAGGAACTGCTGATTGTAGAAGGCGACCACCTGCGGCCGGCGCTCGGCCTTCAGATCGCGCTCGAAATTGGCCGGGATGTAGACTGCGGCAATAGCGTCCCCGGCCCGGATCGCGCGCGCCGCAGACGCGAGGTCGCCGGGGCGCTCGGCGATGCCGAGACTGGGAGACGCGGCCACCTGCTCGACGAAGGCGCGCGAGGTCTCCGATCGGTCCGCGTCGACGACGACCACCCCGAGGTCGCGGATCACCGGCTGACTGAAGACCGCGGTCAGGACCGCGAAGGCGAACAACGGCACGCCGAAGATCAAGATCAGCGCCACGCGGTCGTGCAGCAGCCATCGCGATTCGCGCCTGGCGACCAGCAGGAAGCCTGGCTTCGGCGACGGCCTCATCGGCGCGCCCGCTCGTCCAGATAGGCGCTCATGCCAGGCCGCAGCCCCGACACCTTGTCGACGGGGTAGGCACGGATCGAAAACGTCCGCAGGTCGAAATCGCCCGTGGCGCGGGTGGCGCGCCAGCTCGTATATTCGCCCTTCGTGGCGATCAGCCTGACCTCGACGGTGATGCGGCGGTCGCCGAGCGCCGGAACTCGCACGCCGAACCGGTCCCCCACTTTGAGCGTCTTGAGCAGGTCCTCGCGCAGATCGAAGTGGACCCACATGTCGCCGAGGTCGATCAGCGTCACCAGCGGCACGCCGGGTGAAACGTATTCGCCGGGCTCCACGTTGCGCTTGTAGACCTGCGCGGCCACCGGCGCGTACACCACCATCTGATCGATGATCGACTGCACCTCCGCGACGTCGGCGATCGCCTTCTGCACGTTTGCCACCGCGATCTCGCGTTCTTCACGCGTATAGCCGTTGACCGCCTGTTCATAGGCCGACTTGGCCTGATCCACGCCGCGCTCGCTTTCGTGCAGGGCGTCGGTCGCCTGGTCGAGGCGCGCCTGCGGCGCATTGCCATGCTCGGCCAGCTGGCTGATCCGGTCGTAGGTCTTCTTCGCCAGGACCACGCTCGCCTGCGCCCGCTCGTAGGCGGCCTTGCGCGCCGCGATGACCTCCGCTCGCGTGCCGGCGTTGATGTTGGCGAGCTGCGCCTCGGCGACCACCTTGGCGGCCAGCGCCTGCTCGTGCTTTGCGAGCGTTTCGGGATTGTCGATGCGCACCAGCACCGCGCCGGCGGCGATGTTCTGGCCGCGCTCGACCGGAATAGCGCCGACCCGCCCATCTACCCGCGCCGCGATGTCGAACCGTGTCGCGTCCACCTCGCCCTGCACCAGCAGGGGTTGGGGCCGCACCAGATACCAGATCGACAGGCCGCCGATGGCGGCAACCACCAGGCCGACGATCACGGACGGAATAAGGGCGGAGGAGAGCGACGCCTTCGGCGGCTGTTTTGCCGGTTGCGGCGACGTATCCGCCGGCTTCTCGGTGGCGGCCGCGGTTGCCGGCAACACCTCGCGCTCGGTTCGGGTATCGGGAGTCGACATGTTAATCCCGCGGCCTCTGTTCCCATCATTATATCCGTTCGCGAGGACGGGGCCTTGCCTCGATCCGCGATGATGCCGCACCCGGCGGTGATGGCAACCGGCTCGAGCAGGCTGCCGCAAAGGCAGCTACTGTTCCCGCACGATGCAGGTATCCAGCGACGGTGGGGCGAAAAAAGGCAAGAGGATTGATGTGACGCGCTCGGGCGTGGGTCACCCAGTCACACGGAAGCCACTCGGAGCAACAGGTCTCCGTAGCCCCAGACCGCAGTTCCGACGATGCCGGTCACATAACCGAGATACGAAACGACCACGTAGGATTTGGGCGGTTGCAGGTGAAGCTCGATTTCTCTGGGCACGGATACGAGGCCTTCCTTGAGCGCCGTCGCCAGCGCGCGCTGGTAGAAATTAGCGAGCCTGAAGGTGACTGCCGCTCCCGTCAAACCCATGACCGAGCCCGACCGCGCAAACCAATCGGTGCCCCCATTCCTGGACAAATAGTAGGAAAAGGCTGCGAACAGCCAAGCGGAGGCCAGCAAGAAACCAAATCGAATAATGGTGCGGTTGAGCCCCTCGTAGAGCGATCGTACTCTGACCTGGTCTGTCGCCATTGTCACGCCTCGGTATAAGAGGAATTCACTGCGTACGGGATCAGAGCGTTCGGCACGCCATCGACGCGAGCAGTGCCCGCTTCCAGTCCATCATGCTCACGGCGGTGTCGACGGTTCTCGGCATGATCCAGATCGCTCCGACGGTGTTCTGGGGACCGATGGCCTTCGCTATCATGGGAGGACTGCTGGTTGCGGCCATTCTCACGCTGATCTTCCTGCCGACGCTGTATGTGGCTTGATGTGGCTTGGTTCGGGCGAAAGAAATCCCAGTTCGAGCATCGTTTGCCGGCCCCGTCATGAGTGCGCCATGGGCACGCGGTCGGCGCGAGAGTGCGGCAGCCATCGAGACAGGATGAATCAAGGATATCCGACGCTGTCGGAATGATGGAGGAGACGCACCATGACCATGCCACTCGAAGTCGCCGCCCAGGTGATGCGCGAGGCAATGCGCGAGACCGTCAAGCGGCATTCTCTCTGGTATCTCGTGCAGGCCGGACTGTTGATTCTCGCCGGAATCGTCGCGCTGGCCTATCCCGCGCTGTCGTCGGTCGCAGTGGTCTTTTTCCTCGGATGGCTCCTGATCATCGGCGGCATCCTGCAAGCCATCAGCCTCATCGGCGCGCGCCACGTGCCGCACTTCTGGCTTCAACTCGTCTCGGTCGCCCTGTTCGTGATCGTCGGGGTGCTGTTCCTGCGTAATCCGGGGGAAAGCCTGGTCACGCTCACGCTTCTGTTGATCGTGCTCTTCCTGGTCGAGGGCATTTCGAAGGTGATCTTCGCGCTGACGATCCGGCCGCTTCCGAACTGGGGGTGGGTCCTGGGCAGCGGGATCGTCGGGATCCTGCTGGCTTTCTATCTCTGGGCCAGCATTCCCGTCACGGCGGTCTGGCTCATCGGCGTCTTGCTCGGCATCGAGCTGATCTGCGAAGGCGTTGCACTCGGTTATATGGCCTGGGAGGTGCGCAAGAGCTGACGCCGCCGATACGGACGTCGTGCCCCTCGCGCGGTCGCAGCAGCGCTCGGTGAGGACCAAATGCGACCGGTTGGTTGTAGCGGTCATCCGTCTTGTGGACGATCCGGATGCTTTTGTGACGTGCTCGCCGGACTAATCGATCAAAGGCCGCATCGCGTTCGCGCGCGGCTACACGACTGCGTCCCGCGTCGCGATAAAATCACCTTCACGCGTCCAGCGCGCTCGCCCGCCCGGTGCCGAGCCCGCGCATGAAGCGCTGGCGGATGAGCGCGGGGTCGCGCGGGGTCTGCGCGGTGCCGCCCGCATCGTCGATCTTCGCCGCCAGCAGCACCGGCCCGCCTTCCGCGAAGCGCCGCCGCGCCGATCAGCGGAGTGAGCACGTTGTCGGGCACGTGGTGACGAGCCTGACGTCGTTGTCCTTCAGCACGTGCAGGAAGCGATCCGCCCAGGTCATTTGCATTCCAGGTGATTGGCGCGGCGTCAGTTTGCGCCGTCGTCCCCGCGCAAGCGGGGATCCACATTCCAGAGCCGGTGGTTATGGGTCCCCGCTTGCGCGGGGACGACAGTGAAGCGATCCCCTAGTCGCCTGATTCAATCAGATTGCAGGGTATAGATGCTTAAGTTTGATGCGAGCATTTTTGGTGGTGAATTGCCAGTCTGCTTTGGTGTGGTTGGCATTGCGGTCGTGCTCCCAGGCGGCGATTTCGTCGATGAGGATTTGTTTGTTGGGAATGCGGCGATCGAGGCACTGGGACGTTAGGACGCCGAGTTCAGACTCGGCCAGATTGAGCCAGCTGCCGTGTTTTGGAGTGTAGTGCCATTCGAA
Organism: uncultured Alphaproteobacteria bacterium; assembly: GCA_963758945.1. Lineage (GTDB taxonomy): Bacteria > Pseudomonadota > Alphaproteobacteria > Rhizobiales > Xanthobacteraceae > VAZQ01. Next base: position 94,491 of record CAVWXY010000017.1, read on the forward strand.
GCGCTCGACCAGGCGCCTGGCTTCGACGGCTGGAAAGGCTTCGTAGAGTGAAGCCTTGCTGTGGATGCTGAGATTGTCCTGGACCAGAACGATGGTCTTGGCGTGCGCGAAGTGGATGTCGGCCAAGTCTTTCAAGACGCGAGCGTAATCCAGGGCGGTATGGCGATCTGTTACCTTGACGTGGCGCCAGCCTTCGAGCGGAGCAAACATCATGAAGAGATTGGCGGTGCCATTGCGCTCGTACTCATAATCGAAACGGGCCGGGCGTCCCGCTTTCATCGAGATCGGCACGCGCGTTTCGGCAATGAGTTGCTTCGAGGTCTCGTCGAGGCAAACCAGCGGACAATCGCCGTCGCGTGGCCGCGTGTAGACGGCCAGCACGTCTTCCATAGCGGCTACGAACGCGCTGTTGGCCTTCGGCGGGATGACCCAGTGCTGGCGGCGATGGGGCTGAAGAGTGTTTTTTTGAGCGCACGCCCGATCGTGCTGTCGCTGGCACGATCGACAATGCCGAGTTCTACCACCTTGTTCTCCAACAACCGCAAGGTCCAGCGTGCGCGTCCTTTGGGCGGCTTGGAACAGGCCAAGGCAATCAGCTTGGCCTCCTTCTCGCCGTCAAAAATCCGAGCAACGGCAGGCATCGCGCGCGGCTTGCGGCTCAACACGGCCTCGAAGCCTTCTTCCACCAGTTGTTTGCGCACCCGGTAAACCATGGATGTGCTGGTTTCCAGAGCTTCGATGATCCGGTTGTCGCTCCGCCCTTTGCCAGCTTCCGAGACATCGGCCTTCAACAAGATCCGCGCCTTCAGTACCCGGCGCGCCGGGCTCTTTCCTTTCCGAATCAACGTTTCAAGCCGTTCGCGTTCCTCGCCGCTCAGCCTCACAACATACTTCTTTACCGAAATCTCCTTCGCAGCCATGATTGCCTCCTCGCCAGTCGTTGGCGACGAAAGCGAATCACTAAATCCTTTCAAATTGGTTGAAGCGGGCGACTAGCCCATCTGCGATCCGGTTGCAAAGATGGCGGGGAATGCGAGGATGCGCCTCGTCCGCGGCCGCGCGCGGTTGCGGCCGCGGAGAAAGTTCGGAGGACAGCCATGCTGCGCGCGATTTTTGCAGCGCTCGCCGCTGTCGCCTCGCTGGCGGCGTCGGCACCTGCACCCGCGGAGACTTATCCGTCCCGCCCGATCACCCTGGTGGTCCCGTTCCCGCCGGGCGGCAGCTCCAGCACGGCAGCGCGCAGCGTCGCCGACAAGATGAGCGAGATCCTCGGCCAGCAGATCGTGGTCGAAAATCGCGGCGGCGCCGGCGGCACGGTGGCGACCCGCGCGGTCGCGAAGGCCGCGCCCGACGGATACACGCTGCTGGTGGCGACCAGCGGGACGGTCGGCACCTCGCCGGCGCTCTACGCCAATCTCGGCTACGACGCGCGCAAGGACCTCGACCCGATCGGCGTGATCGCAGCGACGCCCAACCTCCTGGTGGTGCATCCGAGCTTCCCGGCACGAACGCTCGCCGAACTGATCAAGGTCGGCAAGCAGTCGGCCATGCCCATTCAATACGGCTCGCCCGGCGTCGGCACGCTCAATCACCTCACCGGCGAGCTGCTCGCGCACAAGACCGGCATCAGGTTGACGCACGTGCCCTATAAAGGCGCAGGCCCGGCGCTCAACGACCTGCTCGGCGGGCACATCTCGGTGCTGTTCAGCGCCATCCCGAACGCCCACGGCCACGTCGCGGTCGGCACCATCTATGCGCTGGCGGTGACCGGCGCGAAGCGTTCGCCCCTGCTCCCGCAGGTGCCGACATTCGCCGAGGCCGGGCTCGAGGGCTTCGACGTGCCGCTGCGCTATGGCCTGGTGGCGCCCGCGGGCACCCCGCGCGAGATCATCTTGGAGCTCAACCGGGCGCTCAACAGCGCGCTCGCCGACGACGAGGTTCGCCACCGGCTCGCCGTCGAAGGCGCCGTCGCCGAACCGACCACGCCGGAGGCCTACGCCGCCATCATCGACCGCGAGGTGACCATGTGGACGGATCTGGTCAAGGCGGTCGGCATCAAGCTGGAATGAAGGCAGCGCCTGCAACAGGAAGGCGCCGAGCCGATGCCGACATCGCCCGAGAAGCACGCCGCGGTCATCGATCGCGAGGAGACCGAATGGCCGGCGATCATTGAGTTGGCCGGCCGGAAGGCGGGGTGATTTCCCTTAACTTGTCATGCCCCGCTTGCGGGGCAGCCAATATCCGCCAGACAAGCGGGGCGGCATCGTCGCGTTCCACCATCGTGTCGGAGTATAGTGGATCATCCGCCTTTGGCGGGCGATGACAGCGGAGGTCGCGATCCGGGCATGGACGCAGCCGTCGAGACGCAAATCAGAACGGGCTGGCAGCACGATCTCTACGACCTGCTGCGCCGCCACGGCATCACCCAATTCGCCTACGTGCCCGACGCCGGCCACAGCATCCTCATCGACCGCGCGCTCGCCGACCCCGGCGTGCATGCGATCGCCTTGACCACCGAAGAGGAAGGCGTGGCGCTCATCGCCGGAGCCGATCTCGGGGGCGCGCGCGGCGTGCTGCTGATGCAGTCGAGCGGGGTCGGCAACTGCATCAACATGCTCTCCCTGATCAAGGGCGGGCGCTTTCCGTTCCTGACCCTGGTCAGCATGCGCGGCGACTTCGGCGAGGGCAATCCGTGGCAGTTTCCCATGGGCCAGGCCACGGCGCCGGTGCTGGAGGCCATGGGGGTGATTTGCCTGCGCATCGAGCGGCCGGAGGACGTGATCGCGACCACGAGCGCGGCGCTGACCATGGCGTTCAAGAGCGGCCAGGCCGTGGCCGTGCTGCTGTCGCAGCGCCTGATCGGTGCCAAGCCGTTTTGAAGGAACGAACGATGCCGCCACGCAGCACGACTTCAGTTGCGGCAGCGGCTGCGGCCGGCGGCTTCCCGCTCGAGCGCGGCGAAGCGGTGCCCGCGCTGATCGGGCGCCACGAGGATTTCCTGATCGTCGCCGGACTGGGCGGCACCGCCTGCGACGTCGGCGCGGTGACCGGCGACGGCGCCCACGTCTATTCGCTGGGCGGGGCCATGGGCGCCGCCTGCATGATGGGGCTGGGGCTCGCGCTCGCGCGGCCGGACAAGCGCGTGCTCGTCGTTACCGGCGACGGCGAGCTCCTGATGAATCTCGGCGCGCTCGCCACCATCGCGCTGCTCGATCCGAACAACCTCGCGATCCTCTGCGTCGACAACGGCCACTACGGCGAGACCGGCTGGCAGAAGAGCCATACCAGCCTGGGCGCCGACCTGGAGAAGGTCGCGATCGGCTGCGGCATCAAACGCACGCGCACCGTGGCGGCCGCGGCCGACATCGCCGACGGCGCGCGCCTCCTGCGCGAAGGCAACGGCACGTCCTTCGTCGTCGTCCGGGTGAAGCCGACCGAGCCGCCCGAGTTCAAGCGCAATTTCGATGCTTCGCTCTGCCGCGATCGTTTCCGCGCCGCCTTGGGCGACGCCTGAGAGAGCCCGCCATGCAGTTCGCCTTCACCGAAGAGCAGCAGGCCTTCGCCCGGTCGATCGAGCGCTTCGCGCGCGCCGAGCTCGAAGCGGACGCGCTCGCGCGCGCGCACGATCCACGCTTTCCCTTCGAGGTGGCGCAGCGCATGGGCGCGCAGGGGCTGATGGGCATCACACTGCCGGAGGCCGACGGCGGCCAGGGCGGCACCTTGATCGACGCCATCATCGCCATCGAGCAGGTCGCCGCGGTGTGCCCGCGCAGCGCCGACGTGGTGCAGTTCGGCAATTTCGGCCCGATCCGCACCTTCGCCGAATACGGCACGCCGCGGCAGAAGGCGCGCTGGCTGCCCGACCTGCTCCAGGGCCGCATGGTGATGAGCCTCGGCATCAGCGAGCCCGACGCCGGCTCGGCCGCGACCGAGCTCAAGACCAGCGCCAGGGCGGACGGCGCGCATTACATCCTCAACGGCAGCAAGGTCTTCTCGACCTTCAGCGGCGATGCCGCGATCTTCCTCGTCTACGTGCGCTACGGGCCCGGGGTCGGCGGCATCGGCTCGGTGATCGTCGAGCGCGACGCGCCGGGCTTTGCGATCGGAAAGCCTTCGGCCTTCATGAGCGGCGAGGAATGGTGCGAGCTGCATTTCGACAATTGCCGCATCCCGGCCGAGAACGTCCTGCTCGGCCCCGGCGGGTTCAAGAAGCAGATGGCGGGCTTCAACGTCGAGCGCCTCGGCAACACCGCGCGCTCGCTCGCGCTCGGGCGCTACGCCTTCGAGAAGGCGCGCGAGCATGCGGCGACCCGCCAGCAGTTCGGCCGGCCGCTGTGCGAATTCCAGGGCCTGCAATGGAAATTCGCCGAGATGGCGATCAAGCTCGAGGGCGCGCAGCTGCTGCTCTACCGCGCGGCGGCCAACGCCGACCGCGGGCTCCCGTCGGCCTATGAGACCGCCGTGGCCAAGGCCGCCTGCAACCAGGCCGGTTTCGAGGTGGCGAGCGAAGCAGTCCAGATCATGGGCGCCACGGGCTACAGCCAGGACAGCCTGGTGGAATGGTGCATGCGGCGCTGCCGCGGCTGGATGATCGCGGGCGGCTCGATCGAGATCATGAAGAACCGCATCGCCGAGCACATTTTCGACCGCCGCTTCGACCAGCGTCGGCCGAAACCGGCCGAGGCCGCGGAGTGATTTTGCAAGAAACGTAGCCCGCATGGAGCCAACGGGTCCGCGCGAAGCGCGGCGCGATGACAGGCTCCGCGCAATGCGGGGCGTTCGTGCCACGCGGCGCAAACTCCGGATTTCGCTGGCGCTCCATCCGGGCTACGCGTACTGGACCAAAGCATGTCTCGCTCGGCGGGAGACGACCTTCGTCAATATCTGTTCGCGCCGCGCTCGGTCGCCATCGTCGGGCAGTCGGACGACCCGGCCAAGACCGCCGGACGACCGCTGAAATTCCTGCGGCAGATGGGCTATGCCGGCCGCGTCTATCCCGTCAATCCCAGGCGCGACAGCGTGCTGGGCGAGCGCGCCTGGCCCGCGCTGGCGGCGCTGCCGGAGGCGCCCGAGCACGCCTATATCGTGACGCCGACGGACGCAGCCGTGGCGGCGGTCGAGGACTGCGCTCGCCTCGGCGTCAAGGTCGCAACCGTGCTCGCCGACGGCTTCGCCGAGGCCGGCGGCGAGGGCCTTGCCCGCGAGGCACGCCTGCGCGCGGCCTGCGCGCAGACCGGCATGCGCGTGGTCGGCCCTTCGAGCCTCGGCGTGGTCGACCTGCGCACCAAGGCCATGCTGACCGCCAACGCCGCCTTCGACGAGGCCGAGCTGCCGGCCGGGCGCGTCTTCGCCGCCTCCCACAGCGGCAGCCTGATCGGCGCGCTGCTCACGCGCGGCAAGGCGCGCGGCATCGGCTTCGCCGGCCTCGTCTCGGTCGGCAACGAGGTCGATCTCTCGCTCGGCGAGATCTGCGCGGCGACGCTCGATGATCCCGGAATCGACGGCTACATGCTGTTCCTCGAGACCATGCGCCATGCCCAGGCCCTGCGCCGCTTCGCGCTCGCGGCGGCGGCGCGCGGCAAGCCGATCATCGCCTACAAGCTCGGCCGCTCGGCGGCCGCGCGCGAGCTCGCGGTCTCCCACACCGGCGCGCTCGCAGGCGAGGACGACGTCGCCGATGCCTTTCTGCGCGCCTGCGGCATCGCGCGGGTCGACACCTTCGACGGCCTGCTCGAGGGCCTGCCGCTGCTCGCGCGGGTGCCGGCTGCGGGCGGACGCAAGCGCGTCGGCGTGGTGACGACGACGGCGGGCGGCGCCACCATGGTGATCGATCCGCTCGCGAGCCGCGGCGTCGCCATCGAGCCGGCGAGCGCGGCAACCCTGGCGCGGCTTGCCGCAGCCGGCATCGAGGTCAAGCCCGCAAGGATGATCGACCTCACCATCGCGGGCGCCCGCTACGCGACCATGAAAGCCACGCTCGACATCCTGCTCGCGGCGCCGGAATTCGACCTGGTGCTCGCGGTCGTCGGCTCGTCGGCGCGGGCCGCGCTGGCGAGCGAAGCGAGCGGCCAGCGCGGCGACTCTATAGTGCAGCCGGAAGCGACCGTGCGGTCGGTCATCGATAGCGCGGGCGCAGAGAAGCCGCTGGCGGCGTTCCTCGCGCCGGACGCGCCCGATGCGCTGGCGGCGCTGAGCCGCGCGGGCGTGCCGAATTTCCGCACGCCGGAAGCCTGCGCCGACGCGATCGCGGCGGCGCTGGCGCGGCGCCCGCCGCGGCCGATGGCTGCGCGGTCCTCTCCGCCGGCCGCGCGCGTCGGGCGCGTGCTCGACGAGCTCGCCGCCGGTGCGCTGCTCGAGCGGCTCGGCATCGCGCGGGTGCCGGCGGTCTCACTCGATGCCGGCACGACGCAGGCGCCGGCCTTGCCGTTTCCCTATCCGGTCGCGGTCAAGGTGTTCTCCGCCGAGATCGCGCACAAGAGCGACGTCGGCGGCGTCGCGCTCGATATCGCCGACGGTGCGGCGCTCGTCGCGGCGATCCGCACCATCGCCGCCAGCGTCGCCGAACACAGGCCGGACGCACGGATCGCGCGCGTGCTGGTGCAGCCCATGGTCACCGGCCTTGGCGAAGTCCTCATCGGCTATCGCGTCGACCGCGACGTCGGCCCCTTGATCATGGCTGCGGCCGGCGGCCTGCTCACCGAGATCATGCGCGACCGCAGCCTGCGGTTGGCGCCGGTCGATCGCGCCGAAGCGCGTGCGATGATTGCCGAGCTGCGCGGCCTCCTTCCGCTTGCCGGCTATCGCGGCCGGCCCAAGGGTGATCTCGACGCGCTCGCCACGGCGATCGTCGCGCTCTCGCGGCTCGCCGACCATCCCGCCGTCGCCGAGGCGGAAATCAACCCGCTGATCGTGCGGCCCGCTGGCCAAGGCGTGGTGGCGGTCGACGCGCTAGTGGTCCGATTCCGAAGTTCGTCAGCACTCGCGGCACGTTCAGATACGAACCTCGGAATCTAAGGACCACTAGCAACTCTATGATTCTAGTGCCCCTTTTTAACCCGAAGTTCGCGATCGCATTTGCCGCACGGTGTGCGCGAACTTCGGGTTCGGGGCACTAGGGCCTGTCTTCAGTTGGGGGATTCCCAAATCAGTGATTGAGTGATTCATGGGTGGTCGGCCTAAGGAGGGGCCGACCGATGCGGCGCTATGCATTGCGGGACGACCAGTGGGATCGGATCAAGGATTTTCTGCCGGGCCGCGAAGGCCATGTCGGAGGCACGGCAGCAGACAATCGCCTGTTCGTCGAGGCTGTTTTGTTTAGATACCGAGCCGGCATTCCTTGGCGTGATCTGCCGGCGCGCTTTGGCGATTGGAAGATCGTCCATCAGCGCTTCAATCGATGGGCGAAGGGCGGTGTTTTCGAGCGTATTTTCAAGCTGTTGGCCAGCGATCGCGATAATGAGTACATGATGATCGACGCCACAATCGTGCGTGCGCACCAGCACAGCGCCGGCGCACGAAAAAAAACGGCGCGCAAGCGATCGGCCGATCCCGCGGTGGATTGACCACCAAAATTCACGCGCTCGTCGATGCTCTCGGCAATCCCGTCGAATTGATGCTCACGCCAGGACAGGCCAATGACCTCATTTGCGCACAGCCGTTGCTCGAGGAGTCCGATCCAGAGGCTCTGATCGGCGACACCGCATACGACGCCGATGTCTTCATCGAGGCTCTTGCCGAGCGGCAAATCACCCCGGTGATTCCTTCACATCCCCGCCGCAAGAAACCACGGCCCTGCGATTTTGCCCTCTACTGCGAGCGCAATCTCGTCGAGCGCTTCTTCAACAAACTCAAGCACTTTCGCGCTATTGCCACGCGCTATGACAAACTCGCCAGAAATTTCCTCGCCGGCGTCCAGCTTGCCTCGGCTATCATTCTCCTCAACTGAGGACAGGCCCTAGTGCGGCGGATTTGAAGTTCCTACCATTGCAGCCGCAAGCGCGCTTAGGAACTTCAAATCCAAAGCCGCACTAATTTAGCATCGCAAGTTTGCCAGTGCCCCTTCGATTCCGAAGTTCGCATCAGAGGGGTGCCGCGAGAGTGTGCGAACTTCGGAAATCGGGGCACTGGTGAAGCTCGCCGGGACCACATAGGCTCGCGGGACGCAGCCCGCGCCTTGCCGAGACATGTCGAGAGGGAGCTCATGTCCTACGCCGAAGCCCTGCACACGCTCCATCCCGCCGCCGGTGCGACCACGGCCGTCGTGGAATTCGTCGCCGGCATACGCTACGCCGCGCTGTCCGACGAGGTGCGTCACTACGCCCGGCGCCATCTCCTCGATACCGTAGGCGTGATGATCGCCGGCGCCGGCGGCGAGGTCGCAAGCCGCGCCGAAGCCGTGCTCGCGGCGGTGCGTCCGGCCGGTCGCATCCCGGTGCCCGGCCGGGCGCGGCGCGCCGATCTCATCGACGCCGCTTTCCTTGGCGGCACCGCGGCCCACGGCATCGAGCTCGACGACGGCTTCCGCCAGGGCTCGGTGCATCCGGGCTGCGTCGTGGTTCCGGCGGTGCTCGCGCTCGGCTACGACCGGCGCATCACCGGCGCGGCCCTGCTTGAGGCCGTCGTCGCCGGCTACGAGGCCGAGATCGCGATCGGCCGCGCCTGCCATCCGGATTTGCGCCAGCGCGGATTCCATCCGGCCGCCGCGGTCGGCGTGTTCGGCGCGGTCATGGCCGCCGGCAAGCTGCGCGGCCTCTCAGCCCGCCAACTCGCCAACGCGCTGGGCATCGCCGCCTCGAGCGCGGCAGGCTTGTTCGCCTTCGTCAACGGCGGCGCCGACATCAAGCGCCTGCACGCCGGCCACGCCTCGCGCGAGGGCCTGCAGGCGGCGCTGCTCGCGGAGCAAGGCGTCGAAGGCCCGCCCGACGTGATCGAGGGGCACGACGGCTTCCTGCAGGCCTTCGCCTTCGGCCGCGCCGAACGTGCGCGCCCCATAACCCTTCCGCCCACCGTGCCGTTCGGCATCAGCGATTGCTACATCAAGCCCTATCCCTGCTGCCGGCACATCCAGCCCGCGGTCGAGGCGCTCATCGGGCTGCTCGCGCACGAGAAGATCGCGAGCGAGGAGGTGGAGCGCATCGACGTCGCGACCTATCGCATCGCCGCGGAGCACGCCAAGACCGGCTGGGACGATTTCGCCAGTGCACAGCTGAGCTTCCCTTATCTGATGGGGCTTGCGCTGAAATTCCGCGCCATCAAGTTCGAGCATTTCGGCGAGGAGGTGCGGCGCGATCCGGCCTTCGCCAGCTTCGCCCGCAAGCTGGCGGTGACCGCGCCGCCCGAGATCGACCGGCTCTATCCGCAGCTGCGCCCGGCGCGGGTGACCGTCACCACCGCGCGCGGCAGCTTCACGCGCCAGGCCGACGAGGCGCTGGGCTCGCGCATCGTGCCGTTCGACGACGCCGGGCTCGAGGCGAAGTTCGCCGATCTGGTCGCCCCGGCGCTCGGCGCCGCGCGCGCGAAGGAACTCATGCAGCGGCTGTGGTCGATCGACACGGCCGCCGACATCGCGCCGCTGGTGGAGGCGATGGCGAGGTAGCGGCGGCGCGTGAACCGGGTTGGCGCGGTCACCGCCGTGTGATTCCCGCCGCGCGCTTGCCTCGTTGTGATAGACGAAGCAGCCAAGCGACTTGTCCTCGCATTGGGAGCAAGCATGACGGTCGGTGCAACGATCGAGCCTGGCCGGCCGGCAGAGGAGGCCGCCGCAAGGCGAGACGAGCGGCGCATACTGGGTGTCGCCTGCGGCGCCCATGTTCTGCATGACGGCTACACCGATCTCGTCTGGGTGGCGCTGCCGATCTGGCAGGCCGAATTCGGCCTGAGCTATGCCGCCGTCGGCCTGCTGCGCATGATCTACAGCGGCACGATGGCGGCACTGCAAATCCCGGCCTCGCATGTGGCGGTCCGATTCGGCACAGGCACGGTGCTCGCGATTGGCACCGCGCTGAGCGGGCTGTGCTATTGCCTCGCCGGCTTCAGCGCGGGATTTGCGGTGCTGGTCGCTGCCCTGTTCCTCGGCGGGGTGGGCGCCGCCACGCAGCATCCGATCGCCTCGGCCCTCGTGGCACATACATTCAGCGGCCCGCACGCGCTCAAGGCGTTCGGCACATACAATTTTGCCGGCGACGTCGGCAAGGTTCTGCTGCCCGCGACCGCAACCACACTGCTCCTGATCATGCCATGGCGGCCTGCCTACGGCCTGTTGGGGCTTGTGGGCATTGCGGCGGCGGTCGCGATCTTCATGCTGCTGCCGCGGAGCATGCCGGAATCGAGACCGGCGCCGAGGGCGCGCGCCGAGACCGATGGCGCCGTTCCAGCTGCGGGCACGCGGATGCGCTCCGGCTTTCGCATCCTGGTTCTGTTCGGCATGGCGGACAGCGTGATGCGCGGTGCGTTCTTCGTGTGCCTGCCCTTCCTGCTGATCGGCAAAGGGGCCGCCGTTACCACCGCGGGATTCGCCCTGACGCTGGTCTTTGTCGGCGGGGCCGCCGGCAAGCTTGCGTGTGGCTGGATCGCGCAATGGATTGGAACGGTTGCCACCATCGCCATCAGCCAGACGCTGACGGCGGCAAGCATCGTCGCGGTCCTCATGCTGCGGCTCGATTGGACGCTCGTCGTGCTCCCGTTCCTCGGGATCGTGCTCAACGGGGTCACGACCGTGATCTACGGATCGGTGCCCAACTACTCTGCGCCGGAAAGGCGCGCCCATGCGCTCAGCGTGTTCTATACGATTACGATCGGGTCGGCCGCGGTCGCACCGCCGGTCGCCGGTTTCATCGGCGACTTCATCGGCATCCCCAATACGATGCTCGTCGTATCGGCACTGACCGTGGCGACCATACCTCTCGCCTTCCTTCTGAAGGACCCGCGGGAGAGCGAGTCCATCGTGTGAGGCCGGGTGCGATGGCTGCGCGCCGGCGTCCGGCGATATGATGCCTGCGCTGGCCGCCTCACGGCGAGGATAAATTATTGGGCTGACTCTTGGGAACAGACCGGAGACCGTCATGAGCAAGGCGAAGGAGCTGCGGAGCCTGGTCGAGCGGGACGGCATGACCGTCGCGCCCGGCGCCTATGACTGCATCACGGCCACGCTGATCGCGCAGGCCGGCTTTCCGGCCATCTACATGACCGGAGCCGGCACGGCGGCGTGCCACGGATATCCCGACTACGGGCTGCTGACCATGAGCGAGATGGTCGGAAATGCGAGCCGGATCGCGGCGACCGTCGACCTGCCGGTGATCGCCGATGCCGACACCGGCTACGGCAACGAGCTCAACGTGGTGCGCACCGTGCACGAATTCGAGCGACATGGGATCGCCGCCATCCACATCGAGGATCAAGTCTTTCCGAAGAAGTGCGGGCATTTGGACAACAAGGAGATAATTCCGTTCGGCGATTACATCGCCAAGGTCCGCGCGGCGGTGGACGCCAGGCGCAGTCCCGATTTCGTCATCATCGCACGCACCGATGCGCGGGCGGTGGTCGGCTTCGAGGAGGCCATCAAGCGCGCCAACGCCGCGCTGGCAGCCGGCGCGGATATCGCGTTCGTGGAAGCGCCGCAGACGATGGACGAGATCAAGGCGGTACCCGAGCTGGTCGACGGGCCGTGCCTGCTCAACGTCGTGCGCCGCGGCAAGACGCCGGCAATCGAGCTGAACGTCGCCGAGGCCATGGGCTACAAGCTGGCCATCCTGCCGACGCTGCTGTTTCGCGGCGTCATCGGCTGTTGCGAGGAGCTGCTGGCGCAACTCAAGTCCGGCATTTTCCCGACGCCACCCAAGGACTTGTCGCCGCACGAGGCTTTCGCTCGCTTCGGCGCCGACGAATGGGACGCGCTGCGGGAGCGCTATCGCCAAGCCCCGAAGGCGGCCAACGACCTCAAAGTCGCGACGCGCGGTTGAAACTCCGGGGACCTCCCTCCGGTCGATCAATCCGCGAAAGCACAGGATCGCACCGCCGGCAAGCATTGGCCGTTTCGTTGCAAGCAATGCGGTCTTGCGCCACGCACTGCCCGCCGGTCTCCCGGCACACCCCCGACTGCGCAGACTCACCGGTGCTTCGGAAACAGCGCGAGCGCGTTGGCGCGGTCGATATCCGCGCGCCGGGCGGGCGGGAGGAATCCGGATTCGTAGGTAACGATCATCTCGGCGATGACGCGCGGATTGGCGAACGGGAAGTCGGTGCCGAACACGATGCGCTCCGGCGCGGCGACGTGGTCGAGCGCGCCGAAGGTCTGCTCCCCCGGGGCGAGGGCATTGTCGTACCAGAAATGCCTCAGGCCGGCGTAGACCTGCTCGCGCGACAGCTGCGGCAGCCGCCTGTCGATCATCGGCGACACCGATAGCCGCCAGGCGAAATAGGGCACAAGCCCGCCGGCATGCGGCAGGATGAACCGGATGCGCGGAAAGCGCTCGATCGCGCCGGAGAAGACGAGGTTCACCACGGCGCGCGTGGTGTCGAACAGGTACTCCATCATGAAGCCGGGCCACGGCAAGGCGAGGTCCCTGCTGGAGGGATGCAGGCCAGGATGCACGAACACGACGGCGGCGCGCTCGTCCAGCATCGCGAGCACGGGATCGAAGCGCGGATCGCCAAGGAAGTTCTCGCCGTAGCTCGCGAACAGCGAGACGCCGTCGAAGGCGAGCACGTCGAGCGCATAGGCGATCTCCTCGAGCGCGCCCTTCGTGCTCCACATCGGGACGGTGGCAAAGGCGCCGAAGCGCTTCGGCCAGCGCGCGGCGAGCTCGGCGGCGTAGTCGTTGCAGCGCCGCGCCAGCGCCTGCGCGCCGGTCTCGTCGCCGAAGCCGACACCCGGCTGCGCCAGCGAGGTCAGCGCCACCTCGATGCCGCAGCGATCCATCACTTCGAGCGCGAGCTCTGGGCTCCAGTCCGGATACTTGCCAATCGCGGGGCCGCGGCCGGCGGCGTAGACCGCCTCGCGGTAGAACGGCGGGATAAGGTGGAAGTGAACGTCGATCCGGCGCGGCGACGGCATCCTGCTTCCCAACCAAGCTTTGTCATGCCCGCGAAAGCGGGCATCCAGTAAACACCGGAACGCGTTTCGATGCACGACTGTGCGTCAGTCTTGTTCACTGACTGCTGGATCGCCCGCCGGAGCTTGTCATCGGGCCGGCCTCCGGCCGGACCCGTTGGCGGGCGATGACAGTTGTGGGCAGGCGAGGCTCCGCCGATGGCCATTGCGGATGCCGTGTTGAAGTTTGCCGGCATCCATGTCTCTATTCCGCGCAACCACGGAGGACAACCGTGCCCTTTATCGACGCCAACGGCATCAGCATCCATTTCGAGATCGCCGGAGACGGGCCCTCGGTGGTGCTGCTGCATGAAATGGGCGGCACGCTCGACAGCTGGGACGGCATCTTCCCCGCGCTCAGCCGGCGCTTCCGCACTCTGCGCTACGACCAGCGCGGCTCGGGGCTCTCGGAAAAGGTGCGCCAGCCGATCACCACCGAGCTCCTGGTCGACGATCTCGAAGCGATGCTGCCGGCGAGCGGGCTGCCCGCGCCCTACCATTTCGTCACCGTCGCCGCCGCCACCATGCAGGCGCTGATCTACATGACGCGGTATCCCGACCGCGTCGCGAGCTTCGTGTTCTGCAATCCCTTCACCGGCGCCGATCCCACCCGCGTGGCCGCGCTCGAGGAGCGCGCGGCGCTCACCGAGCGCGAGGGGCTGCGCAAGGCCATTCCCCTCACGCTCGACAAGTCGTGGCCGCCCGACATCGGCGACCGCGCCGCCTACGCCGCTTATCGCGGGCGCTATCTCGCCCACGATCCCGTCTGCTTCGCCTCGATGAACCGCGCGATCGCCCGCCCCAACGTGACCGCGCTCGCCAAGGATATCCGCGCGCCCACGATGGTGGTCGCCGGCCGGTTCGACCAGGTGCGCCCGCCCGCCGCCAGCGAGCAGTTTGCGCAAACGATCCCCGGCGCGCGCTTCGAATTGATCGATGCCGTGCACATGATGCCGGCGCAGGCGGCAGGGGAGCTGCTCGCGCTCGTCGAGGACTTCCTGGGTGCACGGGCCGCGTCCGCGGCGGCGGCGCGGCGGGTCAAGGGATAGAGCGGCGATGAAGATCAAGGCCAACGGAATTACGATCAACTGCCAGGTGGACGGGGCCGAGGGCGCGCCCTGGCTGGTGTTCAGCAATTCGCTCGCGACCAATCTGACGATGTGGGACGATCAGGCGCGCGAGTTCCGCCAGAGCTACCGCGTGCTGCGCTACGATCAGCGCGGCCACGGCGGCACCGACGCACCCGCCGGCCGCTACAGCTTCGAGCTGCTCATGGCCGACGTCATCGCGCTTTTGGATGCGCTCAAGATCAAGAAGGCGCACTTCGCCGGCTTGTCCATGGGCGGCGCCACCGCGCTCGGTCTCGCCGAGACTCATGCGGACCGGCTCGACCGGGTCATCGTCTGCGACACGCCTTGCCAATCCACGCCCGTGACCGCCCAGCAATGGGAGGAGCGCATCGCCATCGCCGAGAAGCAAGGCATGGAGCCGCTGGTCGAGCCCACGATCGCGCGCTGGTTTCCGCCGGAGGTGCTCGAGGCCAATCCGCCGCATCTCGACAAGGTCCGCCGGATGATCCGCAGCACGCCGGTCAACGGGTTCGTCGGTTGCGGCGCCGCGCTCGCCAACCACGACTACGCTTCGGCGGTAGCAACGGTGACGCGGCCGGTACTGTTCATGGCCGGCGAGAAGGACGGCGTCACGCCGTTCGCCATGCGCAAGCTGAGCACGGCGCTGCCGGGGTCCCGTTACGTCGAGCTCCCCGGTGCGGGGCACATCTCCAACATGGATCAGCCGCGGGCCTTCACCGAGGTGCTGCGCGATTTTCTGAAGCCGGCTTGAGGCGGATCGGCAAGGCATTGATCTAGGTCAAGGCCGGCGCTTGCAAACTTGCCGGGACAGCTATACGCCGGCTGAAACCGGCGGCCCTGGATAAAATCGCATCCGTTGGGCATAGTTGCCGCCGACGAATTTGCCGGATTTGCAGGAGAAAACGTCATGGCCGTGACAATGAAGGCCCCCGCCCCCGGTGGGCTCTCGAACAAGGCCCGCGAGCTGATGGAGGAGATCAACGGCGAGGCCGGCAAGCACAACGTCTGGGTGCGCACCCAGGCCAATGCGCCGGCACAGCGTCCGTGGTTCAGCCAGACCAGTGGTGAGGGCGCGGGTCAACTGGCTTCCGGGCGCGTCGCCGTCGCTCAGCTCAAGACCCAGCCGTATATGTGGCGCTGGAAGGAATACAGTCCCTACCTGCACCAGATCTCCGAGATCGCGCGCAAGGCCGATGTGTCGCCGATCGAGTTCGCCGACCGGCAGAGCATTCTGCTGCTCAATCCCGGGCTGAACGGCCGGCTGCAGGTCACCAACACCATCCGTTGCGCGATCTCGATCTACAATCCGGGCGATGTCGCGCCGGTGCACCTGCACTCGCCCAATGCCAGCCGCACCATTCTCTCCGACAAGGGCGGCTACACCGTGGTCGAGGGCGAGCGCTGCACCGCCACTCGCGGCGACCTCATCCTCACGCCGAACGGCACCTGGCACGACCACGGCAACAATTCCGACGAGCCGGTGATCTGGATCGACACGCTCGACTGGCCGCTGATGGAGTTCCTCGACGCGGCCTGGGTCGATCACGACATGCCGGGCGCGCAGGGCAACTCCAACGTCCAGCCGGTCACGGTGAGCGAAGGCTATTCACGCAGGCTCTACGCCCACGGCGGCATCAAGCCGGCCTTCGTCGACCATCAGCGCGGCGTCGGCCATGCGCCGGCGCCGCTGTTCCACTATCGCGGCGCCGACGTGCTCGACATGCTGCACAGCCTGCGCAAGGAGAAGGGCGATCCGTACGAGGGCATCAAGGTCGAGTTCGTCAACCCGGTCACCGGCGAGCCGGTGTTCAAGACGCTCGACTACTCGGCGCAACTGCTGCGGCCGGGCGAGGAAACCGAGCTCAAGCGCGAGACCGCCGGCACTTATTACGTGGTGATCGAAGGCACCGGCGCCACCGAGGTCGGCGGCAAGCGCTTCGAGTGGGGCCACAACGACCTGTTTGTGGTGCCGAACTTCATGTGGCGGCGCCACATCAATACCGGCAAGTCTGACGCCGTGATCTACTCGGTGTCGGACGCCGCGCTGATGCGCAATATCGGCCAGTACTACGCGCAGGGCCGCGCCAAGGACGGCCAGGTCGCCGAGCTGGCGCACTGAAACAGGCCAGCAACGCGGCACGGGCTTATGGCCGGAGCGCCACGCGCTCCGGCCGTTTCGTTTGCGAGCTACCTGTCGGCCTCATGCCGAGGAGCATCGCAGCGCTGGAAGTTCATACGGCAAGGGCGAACTCTTGGCGCGCTGCGATCGCGCTAGCTAGATGTGAGCTTTCAGTAGGTTGTCCATCCGGTTCTGACCGAGGAAGCTGAGGTTGCTGAAGCTTCAGATTCCAAGGGAGAACCGGATGAACGTGCACAAGAATGCCCGGCTGACGCCGCGTGGTCGAGAGCGGATTATACGGCAGGTCGCGAGCGGGCAGACGCCGGAGGCCGTCGCCGAAGCCGCAGGCGTCTGCCCGCGGACCGTTCGGAAGTGGGTTGATCGATATCGCCGCGAAGGATTGGCGGGATTGCAGGATCGCTCCTCCCGGCCGCACCGGTTGCGCCGGCCGACACCCCAGGCGGTGGTTATGGAGATTGAACGGCTGCGCCGCCAGCGCTGGACTGGCAAGCAGATCGCCTCCGAGACCGGCGTCTCGCCAGCCACCGTCAGCCGGGTTCTACGTCGGCTGGGATTGAACAAGCTCAGTGCCTTGGAGCCGGCCGAACCGATACGGCGCTATGAACGCGAGCACCCGGGCGAGCTCATCCATCTCGATATCAAAAAGCTCGGCCGGATTGGCTCTGTGGGGCACCGTATCACCGGGCGATATCCTGGCGCGGTTAACCGTCACCACGGCATCGGTTGGGAGTTCGTCCATGTCTGCATCGACGATGCCTCGCGGATCGCGTTCGTGCAGATCCTGGCCGATCAGCGCAAAGAGAGTGCGGTCGCCTTCCTTGAGGTCGCGGTTGCTTATTTTGCAAAGCTTGGTGTCCGGATCGAACGCGTGATGACGGACAATGGCTCGTGCTATCAGTCAAAGATGTTCCGAGCAGCCTGCAAACGCCTCGGCCTTCGCCAAATCTTCACCAGGCCCTACACCCCGAGGACTAACGGAAAGGCCGAGCGCTTCATTCAAACCGCACTACGCGAATGGGCCTACGCTCGCGCCTACCACAACTCGGATCAGCGATCGGCCGAACTGCCGCACTGGCTTCATCGCTACAATTGGCATCGGCCACATGGTAGCTTGAAAACCAACACACCTATCAGTCGCCTCGGTCTATCCAAGGACAACCTGTTGAGGCTCCACAGCTAGACACCGCTTTCGGGTCTGCAGTCGTCAAGCGCGCTCCTCAGGATGAAGAAGAGCCGTCGCCGGGCCTGCCTCACCCCTCATCCACGACGGTGTTGCGCAATACGCCGATCTGCGGCGAGGACACCTCCACCACGTCGCCGGGCTTGAGCCACACCGACGGATTGCGGTGCACGCCGGCGCCGGTCGGGGTTCCGGTCCAGATCAGGTCGCCAGGCTCGAGCGTGGCGAAGGTGCTGATATAGTTGATCAGCCAAGCGAAGCCCCAGGTCAGGTGGTCGGTCGTATCGTCCTGCCGCAGCTCCCCGTTCACCCGGGTCATCACCAGCAGCGGCGTTGCCGGATCGAGCTCGTCCGTGGTCACCATCCAGGGACCGAGGCTGCCGGACTTGTCGAAATTCTTGCCCTGCGTGACGTTGAGCGTGCCGTGGCGAAGCCAGTCGCGCACGCTGCCTTCGTTGCCGAGGGTGAAGCCGCCGATCATCGCGAGCGCGTTCTCGCGCGGGACGTGGCGGCCTTCCCTGCCGATCACCAGCACGATCTCGCCTTCGTAGTCGAACTTATCCGACACCTTCGGGCGCACGATCGGCTGCTCGGTGCCGACCAGCGAGCTCGGGAATCGGCAGAACAGGTTGGGATATTTCGGCGCCTCCCGGCCGTCCTTGTATTCGGCGCTGCGGTCGGGGTAGTTGATGCCGACGCAGATGTTCTTGGCCGGGGACGGGATCGGCGGCAGCATCTCGACGTCCTTGATCTGGTAATCCGCGTGCCCCTCCGCGGCCGCACGCGCCTCGGCGAGCGCCTGCGCGCGCAAGAGCTCGAGCAGCGTCGGGTATTTCGACAGCCTGCGGCCGAGATCGATGATGCCGGCGTCGGTCACCACGCCGTAGCTGGGGCGGCCGTCAGCCTTGAAGCTTGCAAGTTTCATCTCTGGTGCATCCGTTCGTTACTGCGATGTCTCTCTCCGTCGTCATTGCCGGGCGCCGACCCGGCAATCCATCCTTCTTCGCAAAATTCTTTCGAAGAGACTGGATGCGCGGGTCAAGCCCGCGCATGACATGGAAACAATCATGGCGATGCCGGCGCGCCCGGCTGGCGCAGCGGATGCGCCCGCGCGAAGGCGTCGTTCTGCATGCAGGTATCGACGATCCGGCGCACGGTCGGGAACCGCGCGAGGTCGTATTTGTAGAAATTCGCTCCGGCGGCCTGGCTCGCCAGGCAGATGTCGGCGATGGTAACGGCGTCGCCGTGACAATAGCGGCCGGTCTCCTTCGACTCGGCGAGATTGGTTTCCAGCGCCTTGAGCGCCGCGCCGATCCAGTTTTGGATCCATTTCAGCCGTGTCGGCTCGTCGAGCTTGAGCTCGTGCTCGAGATATTCGCGCACCCGCGGCACCAGCAGCGGGTGGGAGTTGCAGGCGACGATCTGGGCGAGGCCGCGCACGCGGGCGCGCGCCCGCGGGGTGGCCGGCAAGAGCGGCGGCTGCGGATGGGTCTCGTCCAGATATTCCATGATCGCCAGCGACTGGAACAGCACCGGCCCCTCACCGTCGATGAGCGCCGGCAGCACCATCTGCGGGTTGATCTTGCGGAACGCGTCCTCGCGCTGCTTGCCCTTGATGAGATCGACGTCGACGACCTCGTCCGGCACGAGGCCCTTGAGGTTGAGCGCGATGCGCACGCGGAACGTCGCGAGCGAACGCCAGAACGAGAACAGCTTCACGGGCCTCCCCCTGCGTTTCGTGGAGCTCGGGGGTTGTCCGCCCCCGGCTGCCGGCCTCCTGCCGTGATCGACGGCAGGAGACCTGATAGCGCGCTTCATACCATACTGCGACAGATGCACGAAGAAATCCGACCTAGCGCGCCGCCGGCCGGCGCCCGGCTCCTGCTGCCGATCATTCCCGCGAGGACGCGGCGCAGAAGCGCAGCGGCGGCCGCGACCGGCGCGACATGAGCCGGCAGCGGGATCCGCCGCCGTCGAGCACGTCGGACGCATCGCATGCCCGGGGCGGATGCTGCGGCCATCTGGCGAGTGTCGGAACGACCCATCGTAAGGTAAGCTCATACGCCCTCGCGACAACAGGGGTTGGGGAGGAATGAACACGCAGTTCTGGCTGATACAGGCCTTCAACGGAGTCTCATACGGCGCCCTGCTGTTTCTGGTAGGCAGCGGCCTCTCGCTGATTTTCGGCGTGATGCGAATCGTCAATCTTTCGCACGGGTCCTACTTCCTGCTGGGCGGATATGTCGCGCTGTCGGTGATCTGGACGACGGGTTCGTGGGCGCTCGCGATCCCCGTCGCGGCGCTCTCGATCGCCGTGTTGGGCCTGCTGATGGAACGAATTTTCCTGCGGCCGCTGGGATTCGATCCGCTGCGGCAGGTGCTGCTGACGGTGGGCTTTGCTTTCCTGTTCCAGCAGGCGGCGTTGGACATCTGGACCGGCAACAACTTCGATATCAATCCGCCCGACGCGTTGACCAAGAGCATCGTGGTCGGCGGACTGTATCTGCCGCTGTACCGGATTTTCATGATCGGCACCGCGGCGGCGATCGGCATCGTCCTTTGGCTGGTCATGGAATGCACGCGCATGGGCGCCGCGGTTCGCGCCACCGTCGACGATGCGCAAATGGCGCGCGGGGTCGGCATCGACACCTCGCGCGTCTCCATGCTGATCTTCTCGCTGGGCGCTTTGCTCGCGGGATTGGGCGGCGTGATCGGCGGCGCCTTCCTCGGCATCTATCCGGGTTTGGACTTCGAGATGCTGCCGATCGCGTTTGCGGTGGTGATCATCGGCGGGATGGGAAGCCTCGGCGGTGCTGCCATCGGAGCACTGCTCGTCGGCTTGGCCGATAATTTCGGAAAGGCGCTGTTCCCCGAGATTTCCTATTTCACCTTGTACGCGCCGATGGCCTTGATCCTGGCGGTAAAGCCGACCGGACTGTTCGGACGGGAATGAGCGGGGGCCGATGACGAGTCAGCAGATCAAGGTCCTCGTGGTGGTCGCGGCCCTGGTCGCGATCGCGGTCATCGTTCCGAACACCAACTCCTTCATGATCCTGCTGGCCACGCGTGCCTTGGCATTCTCCATCCTGGTGATGAGCCTGGACATTCTGCTCGGCTATACCGGGCTCGCGTCGCTCGGCCAGGCCGCCTATCTCGGCGTCGGCGCGTACCTGACCGCGATCCTCGCCACGCGCTACCAGTTCGGGCTCGGATACGATTTCTGGCTGGTGGTCGTATTCGGAATTCTATCGGGGGCGGCGCTGGCGGCCATTTTCGGCCTGCTCGCGATCCGCGCCACCGGCGTCTACTTCCTGATGATCACGCTCGCGCTCGGGCAATGCGTATGGGGTTTGGCCTATCGATGGAATTCACTGACCGGCGGTGACAACGGGATCAATCTGCGGGTTCGGCCCAAATTCGGCATCGACCTCTCGCAAGAGGTCGCCTTCTTCTATCTGGTGTTCGGATTCTTCGCAGTGTCGCTGCTGTTGATGCATACCCTGGTGCGCTCGCCGTTCGGGCGAAGCCTGACCGGAATTCGCGAGCGCGAGCTTCGTATGCGGATACTCGGCTACAACACGTGGCTGCACAAATACATCGCCTTCGTCATCGCCGGCGGTTTCGGCGGGCTTGCAGGCGTCTTGTGGGCGCACACCGCCGGCATCGTGAGCCCCGAGAATGTCGTCCTGACCACGTCGGTGGACGCGCTCTTGATGGCGGTTCTGGGAGGAGCTGGAACGCTGGTCGGCGGCGTCATCGGCGCCGGCATCGTCTTCGGCTTGCGGGAATATCTCAGCACGCTGGTTCCCTGGTGGCAGTACGTGCTGGGCGCGGTTTACGTGCTGACCATCCTCTATCTTCCGACCGGATTGATGGGCATTCCGGAGCGAATTCGCCAGCGGCGTGCGTTGCAGGGCCCCAAGCAGGCTCCCAAGAAACTGGCATCGGCGCCGTCCTGACGAGTAGTGAGCGGGCGCGACAATACTGGAGGAAAGACCATGACAGACACATCGCTACGACGGTTCAGTCCGATCCTGCTGGGCTGCATTGCACTCGGCATGAGTCCGGGTGCGACGGCCAAGGCAGAGGAGTTGCGCATCGGTTTTCTGGCGCCGACGACCGGCATCTTCGCGCAGGTCGGCAAGGACATGGTCGACGGCTTCCAACTGTACCTGGACGAGGTCAAGAACAACTTCGGCGGGGCCCAGGTGAAGTTCATCATCGAGGACACACAGGGCAAGCCGGACACCGCCGTCACCAAAGCAAAGAAGCTGGTCCTGCAGGACAAGGTGCAGATCTTCGTCGGCGGGCTGCTGGCCTCGACGGGATACGCGCTGGCGCCGGTCAGCACCGCCGAGAAGACGGTCTACATCCCGTCCATCGCGGCGGCGGATGACTTGACCCAGCGTGATCTGCCCAAATATCCCTACCTCGTCCGCACCGGTTGGACGAGCTCGCAGCCCAGCCATCCGTTCGGCAAATGGGCATGCGAGCAGGGATACAAGAAGATCGTCGCGATCGGCGCGGACTATGCCTTCGGCTACGAGGTGATCGGCGGCTTCCAGAAAGCGTTCGAGGATTGCGGCGGCCAGATCATTCAGAAAATCTGGCCCCCGCTCGGCACCAAGGACTTCGGGCCCTATCTGCCGACCATCAAGACGGACGCGGACGCCATCTTCACGCTCATGGTCGGGCCGATGTCGCTCCAGTTTCCGAAGCAGCTGGCCGCCTCCGGCAACAAGAAGCCGGTGATCGGCGGCGGAACGAGCTATGACGAGTTCGTGCTGCCCTCCATGGGCGACGAGGTCATCGGCCACGTTTCGGCGCTGCAATACAGCGCTGCCCTGGACACTCCGAAAAACGCGGCTTTCGTGAAAAAGTACCGGGCGAAGTACGGCAAAGTGCCCTCCTACTATTCGGAAAGCAATTACACGACCGCCGAGATGATCGACGACGTCATCAAGAACAACAAGGGCAAGTTCCCCGGGCCCGAGGCGTTCGTCAAGCAACTCGCCGCCCTCAAGATCAATTCGATCCGCGGACCGATCAGCTTCGACGAGATGCGCAACCCCGTGCAGAACATATACATCAAGAAAGTCGAGAAGAAGAAGATGTTCGGCTACGACAAGGAAGAGCTCTGGAACACGGTCATCAAGACCTACCCCAACGTCAGTCAGTTCGGGGACTACAAGAAGGAGGAGTTCCTGAAGCAGCCGGTCTACAGCCGGGACTTTCCGCCCTGCAAACACTGCTGATCGCAGATCGAGGACGCCGGGGCTCCGCGCCAGAGCCCCGGTCCTTCTGTTGAGCCTAACCGATCGAGCGTGATCATGGACACCCGAAATAACTCGGGGGCGCCGGTTCTCGAGCTGAAGGGTCTGTCCAAGCGCTTCGGCGGTCTGCATGCCGTGCGCGGTGTCGACCTGGAGGTGTTCGCGGGCGACCGCAAGGCCATCATCGGCCCGAACGGGGCCGGCAAGACCACCCTCTTCAACGTCATCACCGGGATCTTGCCCGCGAGCTCCGGACAGGTTCTGCTGTACGGCCGGGACATCACAACGTGGCCGACGCACCGGCGGACCGCTTTGGGAATGGCGCGGACGTTCCAGATCACCAGCTTGTTTCCGAAATTAACGGTTCTCGACAATGTGCTGTTGGCGATCCAAGGCCTGCGCAGGTCGAAATTCGTGATGTGGCGCCTGCAGTCCTCCTATCGCGAGGTCTACCGGAAGGCCAACGATCTCCTGGAGCGGGCCTCTTTCTTGGACCGCAAGGATGCCGAGGTCCGCTACCTGTCGCACGGCGAGCAGCGCCAGCTCGAAATCGTGCTCGGCCTCGCCAGCGACCCGAAGATTCTGCTGTTGGACGAACCGGCCGCCGGGCTGTCGTCGGGCGAGTCCGCGGAGATGGCGCAGTTCCTCATGCGGCTCGATCCCAGCCTCGCGATTCTCCTCATCGAACACGACATGGACGTGGTGTTCGACGTGGCGAAGTACATTTCCGTCCTCCATTTCGGCGAGGTGTTGGAGACAGGAACGACCGAACAAATCCGCCGCAGCGAAAAAGTACAACAAGTCTATTTGGGGACCGGCTAATCCCATGGCAATCCTGGAAGTTGAAGACATCCATACCTATTACGGAGATGCTTATGTCCTCCAAGGGCTGTCCTTGAAACTCGAGCAAGGGCAGATCCTGGGGCTGCTCGGACGCAACGGCGTGGGCAAGACCACGCTCGTGAACTCGATCGTGGGTTTCAATCCTCCCCGCCGCGGACGGATCTTCTTCAAGGGAGTGGACATAACGGGGGTTGCTTCTTTCGAAACGGTGCGGAGCGGCATGGGCCTCGTGCCGCAGGGCCGGCGCGTCTTTCCCACGCTGAGCGTCGAAGAAAACCTCACGGTCGCGGAGCGAAGCCTCGACCGCCACGGCTGGAACCTGGAGCGTGTCTACGCGCTCTTCCCGCGTCTGCGCGAACGACGCAGCCAACGCGCCAAGACGCTCTCGGGCGGCGAGCAACAGATGCTGGCCATCGGCCGCGGGCTCATGACCAACCCGGACTGCCTGATCATGGACGAGCCTTCCGAGGGGCTCGCCCCCATTATCATCCAGGGGGTGTGGCAAGCGATCGGACGGCTGAAGGAGGAAGGGCTGTCCATCCTGCTCGTCGAGCAAAACGCCTCCTTGGCGCTCCAGCTGGTCGACTACGTGCACGTGATGAGCAAGGGCCAAGTGGTCTATTCCGCCCCTCCGCAGGAGCTTCGAGCCAACGACGAAATCAAGTCCAGCTACTTGGGCATCTGATCGCGCGTCGGCGCAGCAAACGACGCGGCGCTTGCATCGGGGACGCCGGGTCAAGCGCGCCGGCGGCCGACTTTTCCACCTGCACTTTTCGAGCGTCGGGTGCGGCAGAGCCCGGATGGTGGCGGCTCGTCCGGAAAATCGTCGGCGCGCATTCCCCCGAGGGAGTAGCGGCGGGCTCGAAATTGCGCCATGCTTGTGATCGGCAAGCGCGCCCCAAGAATACGCACCACGGAGGAAGTCATCATGTCAGTGCATCGACGAACGCTATTGAAGGGGCTGGGTGCCGGCATCGGCCTTGCCACAGTCAAGGCGCCCTATGTCCATGCGCAAGGCGCGCCGTTCAAGCTCGGCCTTCTCACCGTCAAGACCGGCCCGCTTGCGCAGGGCGGAATCCAGATGGAGCAAGGCGTCCTCACCTATCTCAAGGAAAAGAATTATACCTTCGCCGGGCGCAAGGTGGATTTCGTATCCGCCGATACCGGCGGCAATCCCGCCGGCTGCAAGACCAAGACGCAGGAGCTGGTCGAGCGCGACCACGTCGACGTCATCCTTGGACCACTCGCCGCTTTCGAGTTGCTGGCGATCACCGACTATATCAGGCAGCACCAGACCCCGACCTTGAGCCTCGCCGGCGCGGACGACCTCACCCAACGCCGCCCCAATCCATACTTCCTGCGCGCCTCGGCGACGTCTTCGCAGGCGATGCAACCGATGGGGCACTACGCGGCGACTGAAATGAAGCTCAAGCGCGTCATGACCGTCGTCGAGGACTTCGCCTTCGGTTACGAGCAGATCGGCGGGTTCCAGGCGGCCTTCGAAAAGGACGGGGGCTGCGTTGCCAAGAAGCTGTGGACGCCGCTGGTGACCCCCGATTACACGCCGTTCCTGGCCCAGATCAGCGATTGCGACGGCGTGTGCCAGGGATTCGCCGGTTCGAACCCGCTGCGCTTCATGAAGCAGTACGCCAATTTCGGCCTCAAGCTGCCGGTCTGCACCGGTGAAACCGGAGGCGACGACGCGCTGCTCAGAAGCTTCGGCGACGAGGCCCTCGGTCTCATCAGCTGCTGCCCCTACACGCTCGACCTCGACACCGACAGCAACAAGCGGTTCATCGCCGCCATGCAGAAGGACTATGGAGTCGATCCCGGCTTTTACGCCGCCGGCCTCTATGTAAACTGCGCCGTGGTCGAGGCCGGGCTGCAAAAGACCGGCGGCAAGACCGACAACAAAGAAGCCCTCATGGCGGCGCTCAAGTCGGTCTCCCTCACCGACACGCCGCGCGGGCCGATAAAGTTCGACCATCTCGGCAACGTGGTCGGCAGCTTCTATGTCCGCAAGATCGAGAAGGCGGGCGGCAAGCTCATCAACAAGACGCTCAAGACCTACGAAAATGTGAGCCAGTTCTGGATCTGGCCGGAGAAGGAATTCCTCGCGCATCCGGTGTACTCGCGCGATTATCCGCCGCTGAAGAATTGCTGAGCCTAGGGAAATCCGCGGTCGCCGGATATCGGCGCCCGCGGATCAAGCAGACGGAGCGAGCGGAAGACGGCGAGTATGACCTTTTGGCTGCTGCTGACGGTCAACAGCGTCACATTCGGCGGTCTGTTGTTCCTGCTGTCGGCGGGCTTTTCCCTGATCTTTGGGTTGATGCGCATCCCCAATCTGACGCATGGCTCGCTGTTCATGCTCGGGGCCTATCTTGGCGCGACATTCGTCGTCGGCTATGTCGGCCTCACTCTCAATTTCTGGCTGGCAGCCCTTTTGAGCGCGGCGCTGGTCGCAGCGTTCGGCGGGCTGATCGAGCGCCTGTTCCTGCGCCGGCTCCCCGGCGAGCAGCTCGCCCAGGTGCTGGTGACGCTTGGCATCTCTTTCATGGCCGCCGATGTGTGCCTGATGTGGTGGGGCGGCGATCCGATCTCGGTGCCGACGCCGGCCGGTCTCGACGGGTTCGCACGCATCGGCCCGATGGCGTTCCCCATTTATCGCCTTGCCATCATCCTGATCGCGGTCGTGGTCGCCATCGGCCTCTGGCTGCTACTCGAGCGCACGCGGCTCGGTGCCATGATCCGCGCCGGCGTCGACGATCCGGAGATGGCGCGGGTCGTCGGCATCCGCGTCTCGGGGCTGTTCACGATCGTCTTTGCGCTCGGCGCCGGGCTCGCGGGCTTTGCCGGCATGATCGGCACGCCGATCCTTTCGGTCTATCCCGGCCTCGACCAGGACATGTTGCCGCTGGCGCTCGTCGTCGTCATCCTCGGCGGCACGGGCAGCCTCTTGGGCTCGTTCGTCGGCAGCATCGTGATCGGCTTCATCTACAACTTCGGCCAGGCGCTGCTGCCTGAGCTTGCGTATTTCGTGCTCTTCCTGCCGATGCTGCTGGTATTGGTGCTGCGGCCGCAGGGCCTGTTCGGCAGGCAGATACCATGAGCGGCCGGCGTATCGCACTCGGCCTTGCGCTGCTCGCCCTCGGCACCGCGCCGTTCTGGATCACCGGAATCTACTATGTCAACGTTGCCAGCCAGATCCTGCTGTATGCGGTCTTTGCCCTCGGCTTGAATGTGCTGGTCGGTTATGCGGGGCTGGTATCCCTCGGCCACGCCGGACTGTTCGGGGTCGCGAGCTACGCCGTCGCCTACCTGCTCGCCGCCGGTCACGACCACGCCTTTGCGATCAGCGCCGCGCTCGCGATCGGGCTTGCCGCAACTGCGCTCTTCGGCGCTCTCTCGCTTCGCGCCACCGGCATCGGCTTCATCATGATCACCCTGGCGCTGGGGGAGATCCTCTGGGGGTTGGCCTATCGCTGGATCAGCATCACCAACGGCGACAACGGCATCTCGGTCGCGACGCGCCCGGCGCCGTTCGGATTGTCGCTTTCGTCGGCGAGCGGGTTCTACTACGCAACGT
Source organism: uncultured Alphaproteobacteria bacterium (assembly GCA_963758945.1). Lineage (GTDB taxonomy): Bacteria > Pseudomonadota > Alphaproteobacteria > Rhizobiales > Xanthobacteraceae > VAZQ01. Next base: position 121,694 of record CAVWXY010000017.1, read on the forward strand.
TCGTCGTGTTCCTGCTCGCGGTCGCCGCCGCCGCGGTCTTCGTCCGATCCCCCTTCGGCGCGGCGCTGAAAGGAACGCGAGATCAACCCCGGCGCATGAACGCGCTCGGGTACCACGTCTGGATGATCCGCTTCTGGGCCTGCCTGTTTTCCGGCTTGTTGACCTGTGTGGCCGGCATCCTTTTCGTCTACTACAACCAGTTCATCAGTCCGCAGACGTTGGCGCTCACCTCTTCGGCGGAAGTGTTGCTGATGGTGATCTCGGGCGGTGCTGGAACGCTGTTGGGGCCGATCGTCGGCGCCGCCCTGGTCGTGATCGTCAAGAACATCGTGAGCGGATACATCGAACGTTGGAATTTCATGTTGGGCGCTATCTTCGTCGCCATCGTCATCTTCATGCCGGAAGGGCTCGTTCCCGGCACCGCTCGGCTATGGCGGACCGGATGGCGCCCGCTGCGCAGCCGTCCGAAGACGGTCGCGGCTCCCGACCTCCCAGGCCGGAAATCATGAGCGCGCTGGTCGTGGATTCGCTCTGCAAGTCGTTCGGAGGCTTGCGAGTTACCACCAACGTCAGTCTCGCCGTCGAGCCCGGCGAACGGCGGCTGATCATCGGTCCGAACGGTGCCGGCAAGACCACCCTGTTCAACCTCATCACCGGCGAGTTGACGCCCGACAGCGGCGCGGTCCACCTGTTCGATCGTGAGATCACCCGCGTACCGAGCCGCCGGCGCGCGCATCTCGGCATGGCGAGAACCTATCAGATCATCACCCTGTTCCCGCGCGACACGATCCTGCGCAATGTCACGCTGGCGCTGCTCGGCTTGTCGGCGGCGCGCTGGAACCCATTGATCAATCTCGATCGCGACCGCAACCTCGTCGATCTGGCGCACGCGGCTTTGACGAAGGTCGGTCTCGATCAGATCGCCGACCGTCCGCTCTCCCAGACCTCCTACGGCGAGCGCCGGCGCGTTGAGATCGCCATGGCGCTGGCGCAGAACCCCAAAGTGCTCTTGCTCGACGAGCCGTTTGCCGGACTGTCGATCGATGAAAGGCGCGATGTGCACGAACTATTGACGGCAATTCCGCGCGACGTGACGACGGTGATGATCGAGCACAACATGGACGTGGCGCTGGACTTTGCCGATCGCATCACCTTGCTTCACTACGGAGAGGTCATCGTCGAGGGCACGCGTGCCGAGGTGGTCGCCGACCCGCGCACTCGGGAGGTCTATCTTGGCGACTGAGGCGCTGGCAATTTCCGGAGTGGACGCCTATTACGGCGACAGCCATGTGCTGCACGGCGTATCGTTTTCGCTGCAGCCCGGTCGCCTGCTCGGGCTGTTGGGGCGCAACGGCGCCGGCAAGACCACCTGCATGCACACGATCATGGGGTTGCTCAAGCCGCGGCGCGGAACGATCTCGCTCTACGACGAGCCGGTTGCCGGGCTTGCGCCCGACGTGATCGCGCGCAAAGGAATTTGCCTCGTGCCGCAGGGCCGGCGCGTGTTCCGCACGCTCACCGTGCGCGAGAATCTCATGGTGGCGGCGCGATCGCGGACCGACGGCGGCAGCCTGGGCTGGTCGATCGATCGCGTCTTCCAGCTTTTTCCGCGGCTTTCCGAGCGGCACGCCCAACTCGCGGGCTCGCTTTCCGGCGGCGAGCAGCAGATGCTCGCGATCGGCCGTGCCCTCATGGGCAATCCGCGCGTGCTCTTGATGGACGAGCCGTCCGAAGGCCTGGCGCCGCAACTCGTCGCCGAAGTCGGCCGCACGATCGCGCAACTCAAAGGGGAGGGGCAGTCAATCTTGCTCGTCGAGCAGAACATCAAGCTCACGCTCGACCTCTCCGACGACGTCGTCATCATCAATACCGGGCAGGTGGTGTTCCAGGGAACAGCCGATCGGATCAAGCTCGACGACGCCATTGTCTCCCAGCACCTCGGCGTGTTCTAACGCGGCGCGTGGGCGACCGCGCGCTGGCGGTCAGGCGAACCCCACTAATCGACAGGAAGGAATGCAGCGGCAAATGGCGACCCAGTGGAACAAGTATGCGGCGACCGCGGCGCGCGCGCATGGAAGGCCGGGACGCGAAGCCCGGCCGAAGAGCACCACCATCGACATCCATTCGCACGTCGCGATTGCGCAGGCGGCGGCCTATGTCAAGCCGCATCTCGACATGTCGACGATCGCGCTCGCGCATTTCGCAACCGCCGAGACCAAGTCGCTCAGCCAGAAGCAGGAAGAGGACATTCGCGCGCGCATCACTGGCTACGACGAGCGCCTGGCCGAGCTCGACGGCATGGGGATCGACATCCAGTTGGTGATGCCGCCGCCGAACCAGTGCTTCTATACCGTGCCGCTCGACATCGCGGTTCAAGCCTCACGCATGGTCAACGACGGACTGGCGGACTACGTGGCGCGCAAGCCCGACCGGTTCGTGGCGCTTGGCACCGTGCCGCTGACCCACGGCGGCGAGGCCGCAAACGAGCTCGAGCGCTGCATGAAGTCGCTCGGCATGAAGGGCGTGGAGGTCCTGACCAATGTGGCGGGACGCGAACTGTCGGAGCCCGATTACGCGCCGTTTTGGCAGAAGGCCGAGGAGCTGGGCGCGCTGGTCGTCATCCATCCCAACGGCTTCACCGAGGCCAAACGGCTCGCGCGTTTCTACTTCAACAACGTCATCGGCAACCCGCTCGAAACCACCATTGCGCTCCACTATCTGATTTTCGACGGCGTGCTCGAGCGCCATCCGAACCTGAAGATCCTGGCGGTGCACGGCGGCGGCTACCTGCCGGCTTATTCCGGCCGCATCGATCACGCCTGGGGCGCGCGCTCGGATTCCCACGGCAATCTGCCGCAGCCGCCGACCAGCTACCTCAAGAAAATTTATTTCGACACCGTCGTGTTCACGCCCCATCAGCTCGCCGAGCTCGTGCGCCTCTTCGGCGCCGACCGCATCATCATGGGAACGGACTATCCATTCGACATGGCCGAGTACGATCCGATCGGTCATGTCGCTTCGGTCGAAGGCTTCGATCCCTCCACCATCGCCGCCATCACCGGCGGGAATGCGCGGCGTTTGTTGGCGATTTGAAGGCGCGCCAGGCGCCGAAGCCGGGAGTTGGGTAGCGTGATCGTCGTAGCGATCGATATCGGAGGCACCTTCACCGATCTCGTCGCCTTCGACCAGGCGGCGGGGCGGTTCGTCGAGGCCAAGAGCCTCACCACCCCGGCGCAGCTCGGACAGGGCGTGATCGACTGCATCCGCAAGAGCGGGCTCGCCGCGGCCGCCATCGACGAGCTCATCCACGGCTCGACTATCGCCATCAACACGCTGATCGAGCGCAAGGGCGCCAAGACCGGCCTCGTCGTCACCCGCGGCACGCGCGACGTGTACATTATCGGTCGCGGCAACCGGCCGGAGGCCTACAACCTGTTCTTTCGCCGCCACCGACCGCTGGTGCCGCGCCACCTCACCCGCGAGGTCGGCGAGCGCCTGTTGAGCTCCGGCTCGGTGCATGCGGCGCTCGATCGCGCCAATGTCGCCGACGCCTGCCGCGCGCTCGCCGCCGAGGGGGTGGAGGCGGTCGCGGTCTGCTTCCTGCACTCCTACGCCAATCCCGAGCACGAGCGCATCGCCGGCGAGATGATCCGCGCCGCCATGCCCGGCGCCTACGTCTCGCTCTCGCACGAGATCCTGCGCGAATATCGCGAGTTCGAGCGCATGTCGACCACGGTGGTGAACGCCTATGTCGGGCCCAGGGTCGGCGGCTATGTGAAAACCCTCAAATCCCACCTCGGCGCCATCGGCTTTCGCGGCGCGCTCTCGATCATGCGCTCGAACGGCGGGGTGATGACGCCCGAGATCGCGACCGAGCGGCCGGCGGCGATGATGGAATCGGGCCCGGTCGGCGGAATCATCGCCGCGGCGCAGGTAGGACAGGCGCTCGGCTGTGGCAATGTCATCTCCTTCGACATGGGCGGCACCACGGCGAAGGCGAGCCTCGTGCGCGACGGCGAACCGACCATGGCGCCGGGCTGTCATGTCGGCGGCTATGCCAGCGGCCATCCCGTAATGCTGCCGATGATCGACGTGGTCGAGGTCGGTGCGGGCGGCGGCTCGATCGCCTGGCTCGACCAGGTAGGCGCGCTCAAGGTCGGGCCGCAGAGCGCCGGCGCCGATCCCGGCCCGATCTGCTATCGCGGCGGTGGTGTCGAGCCGACCATCACCGACGCCAATGTGGTGCTCGGACGGCTCGATCCGGATAATTTTCTCGGCGGACAGATGAAGCTCGACGCCGACGGCGCCCGGCGCGGCATCAAGGAGAAGATCGCCGCGCCGCTGCGGATGAGCACGACCGCGGCGGCGCAGGCGATCGTCGAGATCGCCATCGCCAAGATGTCGCTCGCGGTGCGCGAAGTCTCGGTGGCGAAGGGCTACGATCCGCGCGACTTCGCGCTGGTCGCGTCGGGCGGGGCGGGTCCCTTGCACGTCACCGCGATCGCGCGCGAACTCCATATCCCCAAGGTCGTCGTGCCGCTGTTCCCCTCGCATTTCTCCGCGCTCGGCATGCTGCTGGCGGACGAGCGGCACGATTTTATCCGCACCGTCTATGCCGATCTCGCCGGCGCGGACTTCGCGGCGCTTTTGAAAATTCACCACGAGATGGTCGCGGAAGCCACTGCCAGTCTGCGCCACGCCGCCGCCGCGCAGCGTCAAATTCATCTCGACCTGCGCTATGTCGGGCAGGAGTTCACGCTGCAGGTACCGGTGAGTTTGGCCGAGCTCAAGTCGCAGGATCGTGCCGGCATCAGGGCCGCATTCGACGCGCTCTACGAGCAACGTTACGCGCATCATTCGCCCGACGAGCCGGTGGAGATGGTCAACATTCGGCTGGCGATGATCGGCAAACGTCCAAAGCCCGGCTTTCCGCGCCTCGCCGAGACCGGCACCGCCGCGCCGGCGCGAACGCGCGAGGTCCATTTCATCGACGCCGCCAAAACGGTCCCCTGCCCGGTCTATCTGCGCGGGACGCTCGGCGCCGGCTGCACGATCGCGGGCCCGGCGCTGATCCAGGAGCATGGAACGACCACGGTCGTGTTCGAGCAGGATACCTTGACCGTCGCGCCTTCGGGCGAATTGATCATCACCGTGGGAGCGACATGATGACTTCTCGATCCCGTCACGCTCGAGGTCATCCGCAACGCGCTGCCCGCGGTCGCCAACGAGATGGCAGCCGACCTGCAGCGCACCTCCTACAATATGATGATCTACGAGGTGCGCGACTTCTGCACCGCGCTGGTGAACACCGAGGGCGAGTTGATCTGCCAGAATGTCGGCGGCGTCTCGCATTTCGTCGCCGACCTCGGCGTCATCATCACCGACGGCATGCGGCGCTACGGCCGTGACGGCTTCGCGCCGGGCGACGTCATCATCACCAACCACCAGGCGGTCGCGGGCCAGCACCTCAACAACATCGTCATCTACATGCCCTATTTCTACCGGGACGAGCTCCTGATGTTCGCCATGGTGCGCGCGCATTGGATCGACATCGGCGGCATGAGCACCGGTTTCGGTGCCGGCCCCACGGTCGCCGATCCGTGGCTGGAGGGACTCCAGCTCGACCAGCTCAAGATCTATGAAGCCGGCAAGCTCAACGACACGCTCTATCGCGTGCTCAAGGACAACATTCGCTTTCCAGAGTCCTCGCTCGGCGACATGAAATCGCAGATGGCAGCCTGCCGGCTCGCGGCGCGGCGCATGGACGAGCTGTTCGACAAATACGGCCGCGACACCATCCTCGCGGCGGTGGCGCGCATCTTCGACGAGACCGAGACGAGATGCCGCAAAGTCGTGGCGGAGCTCGCCGATGGCGTTTATGAAGCGAGAGCCGCGCTCGACGAGGACGGCGTCGCCGCCGGCGAGCCGGTTCCGATCCACGCCAAGGTCACAATCGACAGGGGCGCGATGACCATCGATCTCTCCGGCTGCTCGCAGGAGCGCCGCGCCGCGATCAATTCGCGTACCCTCGCCGGCGCGCGCGTCGCCTACAAGGCGCTCACCGCTCCGCTCGATCCCGTCAACGAAGGCTCCTTCCGCGCCCTCGAGGTGATCATTCCCGAGGGCAACATCATGATGGCGCGCTTTCCCGCGCCGATGTCGACCTGGAGCATGATCGTGCCGATGGTGGTCGACACCATTGTCGCCGCGCTGGCCCCCGCCATGCCAGACCGGGTGCCGGCGGGCCACCACGGCCTCCTCGGCGGCGCGGTCGTGTTCTTCGGCACGCATCCCGCGACCAAGCGGCGCTTCGTGGTGCAAAGCATCGAAGGCGGCGGCTGGGGCGGCCGGCCGTTCGAGGACGGGGAATCGGGGACGGTTTCCGTGTGCCAGGGCGATGTGCGCAACGGCTCGATCGAGGGCATCGAGCTCAAATGCCCGGTGCTGGTCGAGGGCCGCAGGCTGCGCACGGATTCCGGCGGGGCGGGAAAGTATCGCGGCGGGCTGGGCATCGACATGCAGGTGCGCAACCTGGTCGAGGGCAAATGGAATTTCGAGCTGGTGCGCAGAAGCCAATGCCCGCCCTGGGGCCTGTGGCACGGCAAGCCCGGCGAATACGGCATGTACCTCCTGCGCGAGCCGGGCGCGCGCGAATTTCGCGTGATGGGCCGGGCGCATCATCCGGTGCCGGTGAACGCCGAAGTGATCGTGCGCACCGGCGGCGGTGGCGGCTGGGGCGATCCGCTCGAGCGCGACCCGGCTGCGGTGCGCGCGGACGTCGAGGAAGACCTCGTTTCGCTTACATCGGCGCGCGAGGACTACGGTGTGGTGTTGCGGGATGATCTCAGCGTCGACCGGGGCGCGACCGAACAAAAAAGAAATGCGATAAGATCGGGACGGGGGAACGCGAAGCAAGGAGCGAAGGGATGATCGACTCGGCCACGAATCACTGCGCGTGCCGCGCGGCGGCCAGCTCTTGGTTTCTCCCGATAGCGGCGGCCATCCTGATTGCGATGCTTTGGCTGCCGAGCGGAATTGGCACGGCCTCCGCTGAGACGCTGCGCGTCGGCAAGGCGGGGCGCGAGGCGTTTTCCTTCGTCCCCGCCGACATCGGCGCCCGCACCGGCATCTTCGCGAGGAACGGCCTCGACATCGAGATCAGCAGCTTCGGCGGCGACGCCAGGCTGCAGCAGGCGATGGCCGCCGACGGCATCGACGTCGCGCTCGGCTCCGGGCCCGGGCTCGCCTTCATCGTCAAGGGATCGCCAGCGAAGGGCATTGCCGCCATGGCGGGGCCACCGCTGCTGTTCGCGCTCGTGGTCCGCGCCGACGGGTCGGTCGCAACGGTCGACGATCTCAAGGGCCGCAAGGTCGGCGTGTCGACCGTCGGCTCGGTGACGAGCTGGATCATCAGCGAGGTGTCGCGACAGCAGGGCTGGGGCTACGACGGCATGTCGCAGGTTCCGATCGGCGACGACGCCAACAGGATCGCGGCGCTCAAAACCAAGTCAATCGATGCGGCGATCGTCAACTTGGCGCAGGCGCTCAATTTCGTGCATCGCGGCGAAGGCAGGGTGCTGCTGCGCTTCGGCGAGCTGGTCAAGGACTTCCACATCCATGTGATCTTTGCGACCGACAAGGCGATCGTCCAGAAGCCCGCCGCGCTCAAGGCGTTTCTCAAGGGCTGGTTCGAGACCATCGCCTTCATGCGCAAGAACAAGACCGCGACGGTCGCGATCGCCGGCGAGGTCATGGGCACCGACGCCGCCACCACAGGCGCCATCTACGACGAGCTGATGCCCATGTTCTCCGACACCGGCCGGTTCGATCCCAAGGCGCTGGCGGTGCTGCGCAAGTCCTTCGTCGAGATGAAGACGCTCGCCCAAGAGCCCGACATGGGCAAGCTCTACACCGAAGCGTTCCTGCCGACGATCGAGGGACCGATGCGATGACAACGCTCTCCGGTGTCATTGCCGGGCTTGACCCGGCAATCCATCCCTCTTGCGAAGAAGATGGATGCGCGGGTCAAGCCCGCGCATGACAATCTCGGCGCAGATTGCATGACGTCGGACACCGCAGCGATCCGGATCAGGGGCGTCTCGCACCAGTTCGGCGAAGCAGGCGAGGCCCGCCACGTCCGTGCCTTGTGCGACACCTCGCTCGATATCGCGCGCGGCGAGCTTCTCTGCCTGATCGGGCCGAGCGGCTGCGGCAAGTCGACCTTGCTCAACATCGTCGGGGGCCTCATGGCCCCCACCAGCGGGACGGTCGAGATTTTCGGCAAGCGGGTGGCCGGGCCGATGCCGCACGACGTCGCGTTCGTATTCCAGGAGAACGCGCTGTTCCCGTGGAACACGGTGCTCGACAACGTCAATCTCGGCATGGTGTTCCAAGGCGTGCCGCGGGCCGAGCGCGAGGCACGCGCACGACGCTCGCTCGCGGCCGTGGGACTGAAGGACTTCGCGCAGCACTATCCCGCGCAGCTCTCCGGCGGCATGCGCCAGCGCGCCGCGCTCGCCCGTGCATTGAGCCTCGAAACCGGCATTCTGCTGATGGACGAGCCGTTCGGCGCACTCGACGAGCAGACCCGCATGATCCTCGGCGAGGACCTCTCGCTGCTGCTCTCCCGCGCCGACAAGAGCATCGTGTTCGTGACCCACAGCCTGGGCGAGGCCACGTTCCTCGCCGATCGCGTCGCGGTGTTCTCCGCGCGCCCCGGCACGATCAAGGAGATCATCGCGGTCGACGAGCCGCATCCGCGCCGGCCCGATTTCGTCACCTCCGCGAAATTCACCTCGATCCGCAACCGCCTCTATGGCCTGCTTCACGACGAGATCCGCAAGACCATGGCCGAGACCGGCGCGGGGGCCGCGCCATGAAGCCCCCCGGCGACGAGCGGCGCCTCGCCAGCCGCGCTGTTCAGGCCGCCTTCCTGATTGCGCTCATCCTCCTGTGGTACCTCGCCACGAGCCGCTGGCACGTGAGCCCGCTGCTATTGCCCGATCCGGTCGCCGTGCTGCGCGATTTCTGGGGCATCCTCAGGACCGGCGAATTCATCGCGGATCTGCGCGTCACCCTGACCGAGCTCGCCGCGGCCTTCGCCATTGCGGCGACGTCCGGGCTCGTCATCGGTTACCTCATCAGCCGGTCGCAATATCGCATTCGGGTATTCGAGCCGCTGTTTGCCGCCATCTATTCGATCCCGATTATCCTGTTCCTTCCGCTTTACGTCCTGTTCTTCGGGCTGGGCCCCGCCTCCAAGATCGCGCTGGGCGCCACCATCAGCTTCTTTCCGATCGCGCTCAGCACCGTCGCGGGCTTCGGCTACGTCGACAAGGTGCTGGTCACGGCCGCCCGCTCCATGGGCGCGTCGGACTACCAGCTCTTCCGCTACGTGCTGCTGCCGGCGGCGCTGCCGATCATCCTCACCGGCATGCGCATGGGCTTCACCGTCGCACTCCTCGCCATCATCGGCAGCGAGGCCATCGCGTCGCTCGCCGGCCTCGGCCATCGCATCGTGCACCTCGCCGAAGCCATGGAGACGGCGCAGATGTTCGCCTATATCGCCTTCGTCGTCGCGATCGTCGCCATCCTCAACGCGGTGGTATCCGCGCTCGAGGCGCGGGGAAAGCGCCCGTGAAACCCGCCCCCGCGAGCACGATGCGGAGCATGCTGCGGCGAGCCTTTGTCGCGCGCATCGCCGTCATCGTGTTGCTGTTCTGCCTCTGGGAGATCGCCGCCCGCTGGTGGGTGGACCCGATGTTCCTGAGCCCGCCGTCGCGCGTGCTGGCGGCGCTGCCTGCGGTATTCGATACGCCTGGGGTGCCGGCGGCCTTGCGCATTACGTTCTGGGAGCTCGCCGTCGCCTTCGCGCTCTCGGTCGTCATCGGGCTGGCGATCGGGCTCGCGGTCGGCCTGCAGCCGTTCGCGCGCAGGAGCTTCATGCCGATCATCCTGCTGCTCTACGGCACCCCGCAAGTCACCATCCTGCCGCTGTTCATCCTCTATTTCGGGATCGGCCCCGCCTCCAAGATCGCCTTCGGCGTGAGCCACGGCTTTTTTCCCATCATCGTGACCGTGGTCGCGGGGGTGCAGAACGTCAAGCCGATCCTGCTCGTGAGCGCGCGCTCCATGGGTGCGAGCCGCTGGCAGGTACTGCGCCACGTGATCTTCCCGCACATGATCCCGAGCTTCTTCGCCGGCATGCGGCTCGGCATGACCGGCGTGCTGCTCGGCGTGCTGCTGGCCGAGCTCTATGTCTCGACCGCGGGCATCGGCTACTTCACGGCGCTGTTCACGCAGAACTTCGATCCGACGCGGCTGCTCGGCCTCATCTCCGTGCTCGCCGCCATGGCCATCGCGCTCAACGAGATCGTGCGGCGGGCGGAGGTGCATTTCCGCCGCTGGCAGGCGGACTGACGGAGAATGTCGATGTCGGGAAGGTTGCGATTGACGGTGGCGTGTGGCGACTACGAGATCGTGCGCGCGCTCAAGGAAGGCGCGGTCGCGGCCGACGGCCTCGACCTCGTCATGCTCACCGGCATGGGCCCGCGCGAGCGCCACTGGCGCATGGCCCGCAAGGCCGAGTTCGACGTCTGCGAGGCCAATGTCGGCGCCTATTTCATGGAGCGCGACCAGAACTCCACGGTGCGCGCGCCTCTTACCGCGATCCCGGTATTCCTGCATCGCCGCTTCCGCCACGGCTTTCTGTTCGTCAACGCCACGGCCGGCATTCGCGCGCGCCGAAGGACCTGATCGGCAAGAAAGTGGGCGGGACGAACTTCCAGCCCGCTTCCAACATCTGGATGCGCGGCATCCTCGAAGAGGACTACGCCCTCCCCCACCGGCAGGTGACCTGGGTGGTCGAGCGCAGCGAGGACGTCGCCTTCGTGCCGCCGGCCGACCTGCGCATCGAGATGATCGCGCCCGGCAAGGCGCTCGATGTCATGCTCGCGGAGGGCGAGATCCCGGCGATGCTGTCGCCGGAGCTGCCGCGCCTGTTTCTCGCCGGCGACAAGCGGATCGTGCGGCTGTTTCCCGACTACAAGGAGATCGAGCTCGCCTATTTCCGCCGCACCGGGATCTTTCCGATCATGCACGTCACCACCATCAAGCAGGAGATCGTCGACAGATATCCCTGGGTGCCGACCAATTTGGTGAAGGCCTTCGAGCAGGCGAAGAACATCGCCTATCGGCGGATCGCCAATCCGCGCATGGTGCCGATCGCGTGGGTGCGCACCGCGCTCGAAGAACAGGAGGCAGTGCTCGGTCCCGACCCCTGGTCCTACGGTCTGACACCGGCCAACCGCAAGAACCTGGAGACGGTCCAGCGCTATACCTTCGCGCAAGGCATGATCAGCCGCATCCTGCCGCTCGATACGCTGTTCGCCGACACCGATCTCGGCGACGCCACGGGGCCGGACGGGATTTGATGACCTTCGACCAGCGCCTCGCCGCCATTCGCGCCGGCATGATCGAGCACGGGCTCGACCTCATCATCGCCGTGCACGATGGCGCGCATTTCATCGAGACGCCCAATCCGGTCTTCGTGCTGAGCCGCTTCAAGTCGCTGGGGCCTGCCGCCGTCATCCTGCCGCGCGACGGCGCCGCGACCCTGATCGTGACGCCGGAATGGGACGTCGACCGCGCGGCGGAATGCTGCCCCGAACTGCGCATCAGCGCCGCTGACGACGTGGTCGGTGCGCTTGCATCCGCGCGAGACAAGGGCGGCCTTCCCGACGCCCGGATCGGCCTCGCCGGGCTCGCCTTCACTCGCTGGGAGATCGCCGCCCCGCTGACGCGGATGCTGCCGCAGGCCGGCTCGGCCGATGACATCATCTTCGATGCCGCCGCCGCGAAGACCGTGGACGAGATCGCCAATGCGCGCGAGGCGACGCGCATCGCCGAGCTCGGCTATGCGCGCCTGCTCGAGATCGCGCGTCCCGGCATGAGCGAGGACGAGCTCGCGGTCGAGCTCAGGTGGTACACCCGGACGCTCGGGGCCGAGGACAATTTCCTGCTGCTCTGCGCCGGGGCGCGCAATCCGGCCGTGGCGCCGTCGAACGGGCGCGCGATGCAGACGGGCGACATTCTCGTCGCCGAGATCACGCCGAGCTATCGCGGGCAACTCGCTCAGATCTGTCGCACCGCCACGCTCGGCAAGGCGAGCGCCGAGCTCAAGCGCAACTACGACCTGCTGGTGCGAGCCATGGATGCGGGCATCGCTGCCGCGCAACCCGGCGTGCCCATGGCGACGGTCTGCCGCGCCATGAACGCGGTGCTCGAGGCGCAGGGCTATGGCGAATATTGCCACCCGCCATACATCCGCCGGCGGGGCCATGGGCTGGGCTTCGGCTCGATCCGGCCAGGCGACGTCAGCCTCGACAACGACACCGTGCTCACCGAAGGCATGGTGTTCATGATCCATCCGAACCAGCACCTGCCGGAGACCGGCTATCTGCTGTGCGGGGAGCCGGTGCTGGTGACCGCGCGCGGCGCCGAGCCGCTCACGCAGCGGCGCTACGCCCTGGTCGAGATCGATGTCTGAGCTTGATGGCGGCCAGCGATGCTGACGATGAACCCGACGCTGCTGGTGGGGCCGTCCGATTGGGACGGCGCGCGCATGCCGCAGCAGGAGTTCGCCGCGCGCGCGGTCGCGCTGTGGCGCGACCATCCCTCGGCCGCCGGCGCCATTGTCTACGGCGACCGGGTCGCTCACGCCGAACTCGCCTATCTCACTCATTTCACGCCCAAGCTCGAAGCGGCGCTGGCGCTGATCCCGCGCGCCGGCGAGGCGATGCTCCTCGTCGGCGGCGGCGCCAACATGCTGCAGGCGGCAAAGCCGCTCACCTTCGTTGCGGATCTGCGCCCGCTGCGCAACGCCGGCAAGACCGTGGCGCAGTGGGCGCGCGGCCTCGGCGGCGCGCCCGTGCTCATCGGCGGCGCTTCGATGCCCTACGCGCTGCACCGGGAAATCGCCGATGCTCTCGGAGGCGGGATCGAGGACAAGACCCCGGGATTGCACGCGCTGATGCGCCGCAAGAGTGCGCGCGAGCTCGCCTTGCTGTGCGAGGCCTGTGCAACGCTTGCGGCGGCGGTAACCGCGATGCGCGCGGCGCACGGCTGCGGCGCGGGCGCGACCGCGGCGATCCTCGCGGGCGAGCAGGCCGCCAACCGCCGCGGCGCGCAGGACGTCCGCACCTTGCTCAGCCTCGACCGCGGCCGCACCTTGCGGCCGTTCGAGACCATGGTCGCAAGCTCGGCCGATCCGCTGCAGATTTACATCGCGGTGCGGCAGTTCGGCTATTGGGCGGAGGGTTTTGCCGTTCTCACGGCGTCGCCCCATCCGTGTGCGCAACGCGCCGGCCATGTGCTGCAATCCGCCGTCGAGCGAATGCAAGCCGGCGGACGTTGCAGCGAGCTCGCACGCGACATCGCGCGGGCGATCCATCCGTTGCAGCTCCACCCAGTCACGGCGCGCGTTGCGGGCAACGCGATCGGGCTGGGGCTCGAGGAGCATCCCATGATCGCCGCCGGCGTCGAGGACAGGGTCGAGGCGGGCGGAGTCTACAGCCTGCGGGTCGGTCTATCGGACGGACGCGACTACGCCATCGTCTCGGCGATGGTCGCCGTTCACGAGGGCGGCAACGACGTGCTCTGGTCGTCTGCGGAGCCCGCGCGATGACCGCGCTCGAACATCTCGCCGGCGCGGTCACGAGCTGCGAGGCTCGCTCCGACGCCGTGCGCGAAATTGTCGAGCTTCATCTCATCGACACCGTCGGCGCCTGGGTTGCAAGCACCCGGACCGCCGAAGGCTCGGCGCTTCTGCGCTTGCGCGGCGCGATGCGCGCGAACGGACAAGCCGGAGACGCGCTGGCGCTCGATCTCGCGACCCGTTGCGCGCTCGCGCGGCTGAGCGAGATCGACGACATTCATCTCGCCTCCATGATCACGCCGAGCGCCATCGTCATTCCCGGCGCGCTCACCTTGGCGGCGGCCACGCCGACGGCCACTGCGGGCGACTTGGCCGCCAGCATCCTTGCCGGCGCCGAGGCCATGACCCGGCTGGGACGCGCCATTAACGGCCCGGCGATTCTCTATCGCGGCATCTGGCCGACCTATTTCGCCGCACCTTTCGGCATCGCCGCGGCCGCGGCGCGGCTTTTCAAGCTCGACGAGCGAGGCACGGCCGATGCACTGGCGCTCGCGCTCACGCTGGCGGCGCCGGGCGTGGGGCACCACAACGCCGCCACCACCTCGCGCTGGTTCGCGCTCGGCCACGCCGCGCACAACGGGCTCGCCGCGGCGCTGGCGGCGCGACGAGGTTTCACCTCCGACCGCAACCTGCTCGAAAGTCAATTCCTCCCCGGGGTCTACGGCGTGACGGCGGACCTCGCGGCGCTCACCGACGGCCTCGGCGAACGCGTGGCCTTGACCGAGGTATCCTTCAAGCCCTGGTGCGCGGCGCGGCAGACCATGGCGGCAACACAGGCGCTGAAGGAGATCATCGAGGCGGGCGTCGCCCCCGCGGCAATGGACGAGATCGTCGTGTCCGTGCTCCCACCCCACCTCAAGATGATCGACCATGGCGTTGTTGCCGGCGACCGGGCCTCGCACCTCACCAGCGTGCAATATTGCATGGCGCTGGCGGCGCTCGCGCCGGACCTGGCGTTCGACCTCCGCCAGGCACAGCCCGAGCTACCGCCCGCCCTGCGCAGCTTCATGGCGAAGATCAAGGTCGAGGCGGACGACGGCCTGCTCGCCGATTATCCCCGCACCTGGCCGGCGCGGGTGCGCGTCGCCACCGGCTCCGCGCGGCACGAGCGCACCGTGACGCATGTGCCCGGCGATCCCGCGCGCCCGTTCGAAGGCACCCGCCTGCGCGAGAAGTTTCTCCGCTTCACGCGGCCGGTGCTCGGAGAGGATGCAGCCGGGCGCCTGCTTGTACGTTGTCATGCGGCGCTCGCCGCCGGCGAATTCGCGCCGTTGCTCGAAGAGATCGAGCAGGCGTGCGGCGACGCGCTTGCGCGAGGGGACCAGTAGCCCGCATGGAGCCAACGGGTCCGCGCGAAGCGCGGCCCGATGACAAGCTCCGCGCAATGCGGGGCACCTCGCGGCGCGGCACCAACCCGGATTTCGCTGCGCTCCATCCGGGCTACAAGAAAACTCACGCCGATTTCGCTCCCGCGTCGCACGGCGCGCCGGCGGCCGCCGCGCGGGCGGCACGCAGCTTCCCGGTCGCCGCGCCATCCACCTCGAGGGTTTCGGGGTCGAGCACAACCCCGTAGAGCTCGGCCGCGGATGTGACCGTGACGTAGCCCTGGCGGACGTCCTCGCGCACCTCATCGACCGGCCGCTCCAGCGGATTGCCGTAGCCGCCACCGCCGCCCGAGCGGATCTTGAAGGCGTCGCCGGGCTTGAGCTGCGCTACCAGGACCTTGGCATTGGGAAAATCGGTCTTCCATTGTCCGCCGATGCGCAGCTCCACCGCATTGCCCGAGCCCTCGCAGCCGCCGTCGAGACCCCACGGCCGGCAATGGGCGCGATCGCTCTGATTGTTGACCACCATGTTGGTGCGCGCGCGCACGACGCGCTCGACCCCGAGCCCGCCGCGTCGGCGGCCGGCGCCGCCGGAATCCGGCACCAGCGCATAGCGCTCCACCACGATCGGAAACTTGAACTCGGCCTGCTCGTTCGGGCTGTTGTGGGTGTCGCCGTCATTGATGCAGACGGTGCCGGAGACGCCGTCCTCGCGCTTCTTCGCGCCCCAGCCGCCGCCGAGCGGCCCGAAGCTGCCGATGAAGAACTCCGACGTCCTGTTGTTGATGCCGTGGAACGACGACGCCAGGAGGTCCGCGTGATGACCGGCGATCACCCGCTCGGGAATCGCCGGCGCCAGCGCCTTGAACACGGTGTCGACGACGGTCATCGGATAGGTCATCCACCAGCGCATGGGCGCCGGCCGCACCGCGCTGATGACCCGGCCCGGCGGCACGACGGTCTTGAGGCTGCGGAAGGAGCCGTCGTTGATGGGATAGTCGGTGGGCGAGGTCAGGCATTTGTAGGCCACTTGCGCGCAGGCATGGCCGGTGGTGATGCCGGAATTGTAGAAACCGCGTACCTGCTTCGACACCTCGCTCAGGTCGACGGTCATCTCGTCGCCCTCGACCACGACGCGCACGCGGATCGGCACCGGCTTGCCGATATCGATGCCGTCGTCGTCCATGTAGGATTCGGCCTCGTAGACGCCGTCGGGGATCGTGCGGGTGCGCGCGCGCGCCATGGCCTCGGCGTGGTCCATGATCGCCGCGATCGAACCGAGCACCGCGTCGCGACCGTAGCGCCCGATGAGCTCGAGGAAGCGCCGTTCGCCGGTCTTCACCGCGGTGACCTGCGCGCGCAGATCCCCCATCGCCCGGCTCGGCAGCCGCACATTCTGGCGGATGATCTCCACGACGGTCTGGTTGACCACGCCGCGGTCCTGATACTTCAGGATCGGGATCTGCAGTCCTTCCGAGAAGATGTCGGTGCTCATGCCACCGAGAATGCCGCCGATGTCGAGCCAGTGCGCCATGCAGCAGGAGAACGCGACCAGCTTGCCCTGGTAAAAGATCGGCAGCGTCAGCGTGACGTGATTGAGATGGCTGCCGGTGAGATAGGAATCGTTGGTGACGTAGATATCGCCGTGACGAATGGCGTCGACGCCGAAATGCCTGATCTTCGCCTTCACCGTCTCCGCCATGCCGCGGATGAACATCGGCAGGCCGATGCCGATGGAGATCGTCTCGCCCCGCGGGGTGAACAGGCCGGTGGTAAAATCGAGCGCCTCGTAGATGATGATGTTGTAGGCGGTGCGCATGAGGTTGGTCTTCATTTCCTCGGTCACCGCAATGACGCCGTTGCGCACGATCTCCGTCACCACGGGATCGACCTTGGTGCGCCTCGAGACGCCGCGTTTCGTCGTCTTGGCCATGGGTCTCAGCGCGCTCCCGCCACCTTGATGATGAGATGTCCGTAGGCATCGACCTCGAGCCGGTCGCCGGGCAGCAGCACGGTCGTGGAGGCATGTTCCTCGATCAGCGCGGGCCCATCGATCCGGTTGCCGGCCGCGAGCGCCGCCCGGGCATAGGTCGGCGTGGCCCGGTACTTGCCGTCGAGATAGACCGGCCGCCTGCCGGTGAAGGCAGCCTTGTCCGGCGCGCGCTTGCCGGGCTTGATCCTCTCCTGCGGCGGCTTGCGCATGATGCCGGTGACGGTGCTGCGCAGGCTCACGATCTCGGCGCGCTCGTCGGGTGCCGACGTGCCGTAGCGCTGCTCGTGCATGGCGTCGAAATGGCGCTTGATGGCGGGCCGGTCCTGCTTGGCGAATACCGCGAGCGGCAGATCCACGGTTACCGCGTGCTCCTGGCCGACATAGCGCATGTCGGCCGCCCGTTGCACCGTGATCTTCAGCGGCCCGACCGAGGTGGCGGCGATCGCCGCGCGGCCCTCCTGCTCGAGATCGCGGTAGACGCGCTCGATCGCCTCGAACGGCGCCTCCTCGAGCCGCGCGAAGGAGGTGCGCACGAAATCGTAGCGCAGATCCGAGAACAGCATGCCGAAGGCCGAGAACACGCCTGGCGCGGTCGGGACGATGACGGTCCTCATGCCGATCTCGCGCGCAACCTCCACCGCGTGCAACGGCCCGGCGCCGCCGTAGGCGACAAGCGCAAAATCTCCGGCATCGAGCCCGCGCTCTGTGGTGACGCCCTTCACGGCATAGGACATCGCGGTCACGGCGATGCGAAGGATGCCGTCCGCCGCCGCCGTGACGTCCATGCCGAGCGGCTCGGCCACGCGCTCGCGCAGCGCCGTTGCGGCGGCCGCGACGTCGAGGCGCATCTCGCCGCCGAGAAACCGGTCGGCACCCAACCGGCCGAGAACGAGATTGGCGTCCGTCACCGTGGGCTCGCCTCCGCCGAGCCCGTAGCAGGCCGGGCCCGGCGCCGCTCCGGCGCTTTGCGGGCCTACGCGCAGTCCGCCTTCCTCGACGCACGCAATCGAGCCACCGCCGGTGCCGACTTCGAAAATATCCATCATCGCGATCTGCACCGGCAGAGCCTTGTCGTAACCGCCGATCAAGGCGGCGCCGGTGGTCAGCGCTTCGCCGTTGTGGATGACGCCTGCCTTCGCGGTCGTGCCACCCATGTCGAAAGCGATCGCGTTCTTGAGACCGAGCGTATGGCAAAGCGCCCGCGTGCCGATGACGCCGGCCGCCGGGCCCAACTCCAGCATGTGCACGCACTGGCTCTTGGCCTGGTCCGCCGCGTAGAGGCCGCCGGTGGAGCGCACGATCAGGAACGAGCCGGAAAAGCCGTCCCCGCGGATGTGATCCTCGATCTCGCCGATATATCTGCGAACGATCGGCCCCACATAGGCATTCGCCACCACCGTCGAGCAGCGCTCGAACTCGCGATACTCTTCCGAAAGCTCGTGCGAGGCGGAAACGAACATCCCTGGATGGTTCTTCTCCAGGATCGCCTTGGCGCGCGCTTCATGGTCGTGGCGGGCGTAGCAGTTGAGAAAGAGGATTGCGGCCGCCTCCACGCCGAGCGCGGCCAGCCTGCGGCCCAGCGCCTCGATCTCCATCGCGTCGAGCGGCGTCTCGATCTCGCCGTCGGCCAGCACCCGCTCCGAGACTTCGAAGCGCAGCGCCCGCTCGACCAGTGGCCGGTGCTTCTGGAAGAACAGATTGTAGGCGTCGGGCCGGTTGATGCGGCCGATCTCGTAGATATCGCGAAAGCCTTGGGTTATGAGCAGCGCGGTCTTCGCCCCGCTGCGCTCCAGGATGGTGTTGATGGCGATGGTGGAGCCGTGCAGGAACAGCCCGGCGGCGCTGTAGTCGCTCCCCGCTTTCTCCACGCCGGCATTGATCCCTTCGACCAGGCGTTGTGGCGTCGACAAGGCTTTCCCAAAGGTGAGCTTACCGGCCCGGTCGTCGAAGACCGCGATGTCGGTGAAAGTGCCGCCGATGTCGGCGGCCAGGCGAAGGTTCGAGCCGTTGGTTGGGGACGGGGTACGCTGTTTCATGCTGTCGGTCGGTGGGCGGCAAGATATAGCCGCGCTCGTACGGCGGGGGTCAACCCCGCCGGAAGGAAGGATAAGGATAAAGCGGCGTGAGCATGCGGGCAGGTTTGCAAAGCCCGCGCAAGCCCGCTGCCCTGCGCGCAGGTCAAGCGGTCGCGCATCCCTGGCGCAGTCTCATCCCGCCGGTTTCTTGCTGCCTCGTTCGGCGGTCGGGACGCCTGCAACCGACAGCCAAAGGCTGCTGCTACGTGGCCAGCGATGAAGCCACTACGGCGAGGAAAGTCTTAACCAGGTTCGGCCGCCGGAATGGCCGCGCAGCGCCCTCAATATTCTGATAATCCGCTGAAAAC
This sequence comes from uncultured Alphaproteobacteria bacterium, assembly GCA_963758945.1. Taxonomy (GTDB): domain Bacteria; phylum Pseudomonadota; class Alphaproteobacteria; order Rhizobiales; family Xanthobacteraceae; genus VAZQ01. Next base: position 141,109 of record CAVWXY010000017.1, read on the forward strand.
TCTGCGGATTCCCTTCCGGCAAAATTTTACCGCCGCGACGGAACCAACGGGATCGTCCGGGCGTTGGGGGCGTCAGGTGGTGGTCCGACTGGATGCACCAAGGGGTGTTGGTTCATGGCCGGATTCGGCCGCTTCGCACAAAGCTCTTCGGGCGTCGCGTGCCATTCCCCCGTCCAAGCGGGCACGGGGCGCAATCGATTCCGGCCGGTCTGCGAAACACACTTGCGGCGTCATCGCGGCCGCGACGGCGCGGCCATGACAATGCGTCTGCACCCGTGAGATAGTGCGGTCGATCCGCTCCGGAGGAGACACCATGCAGCCGAATCCTGAACCGGTTGGCGACCTCAAGAGCAATGGCGCCGCCCCTGACGCGGCCGCCGCGCAGATGCCCGCAGGCGGCCTCGTGGACGGCTCGCCCGCCGACCTGCGCGACCTCCTGAACGCCCTCCAATGCATGCGCGTGGGCGATTTCTCCGTGCGCATGCCGGTCAACCAGATCGGCCTGATGGGCAAGATCGCCGACACCTTCAACGAGATCGTCGCGGCCAACGAGCGCATGGCGCGGCAGCTCGAGCGCGTCGGCCAGGTCGTGGGCCGCGAGGGCAAGACGCGCCAGCGCGTGAAGTTCGCGCTCGCCAGCGGCGCCTGGGGCGAGATGGAAACCTCGGTCAACACCCTGATCGACGACCTGCTATGGCCGACCACCGAGGTCACGCGCGCCATTTCCGCCGTCGCGCAGGGGGACTTGCTGCAGACGGTGCGGCTCGACGTCGACGGCCGGCCGCTCGAGGGCGAATTCCTGCGCTCGGCGACCATCGTCAATACCATGATCAAGCAGCTCGGCGTGTTCACCTCGGAAGTGACGCGCGTGGCGCGCGAGGTCGGCACCGAAGGAAAGCTCGGCGGCCAGGCGCAGGTGCCCGAGGTGACCGGCGTCTGGAAGGACTTGACCGAGAATGTCAACTCGATGGCGTCGAACCTGACCGCGCAGGTTCGCAACATCGCGGAGGTGACCATCGCGGTCGCCAATGGCGACCTCTCGAAGAAGATCACGGTCGACGTGCGCGGCGAGATCCTGCAGCTGAAGGAAGCCATCAACACGATGGTCGACCAGCTGCGGTCGTTCGCCTCGGAAGTCACCCGCGTGGCGCGCGAGGTCGGCACCGACGGCAAGCTCGGCGGCCAAGCCATCGTGCCGGGCGTCGCCGGCACCTGGAAGGACCTGACCAACTCGGTGAACGCCATGTGCGGCAACCTCACCGATCAGGTGCGCAACATCGCCCAGGTGACAACCGCGGTGGCGCGCGGCGATCTTTCCCGCAAGATCACCGTCGACGTGCGCGGCGAAATCCTGGAGCTCAAGGACACCATCAATACCATGGTGGACCAGCTCAACGCCTTCGCCTCGGAGGTGACGCGCGTCGCGCGCGAGGTCGGCACCGAAGGCAAGCTCGGCGGCCAGGCACAGGTGCCCGGCGTCGCCGGCACCTGGAAAGACCTGACCGACAGCGTCAACTTCATGGCGTCGAACCTGACCGCGCAGGTCCGCAACATCGCCGACGTCGCCACCGCCATCGCCGGCGGCGATCTCTCCAAGAAGATCACGGTGAACGTGAGCGGCGAGATCCTGCAGCTCAAGGAGACCATCAATACGATGGTCGATCAGCTCAATGCCTTCGCCGGCGAGGTGACGCGCGTGGCGCGCGAGGTCGGCACCGAAGGGCGGCTGGGTGGACAGGCCAACGTGCTCGGCGTCGCCGGCACCTGGAAGGACTTGACCGACAGCGTCAATTCGATGGCCTCGAACCTGACGGCGCAGGTCCGCAATATCGCCGAGGTGTCGACCGCCATCGCCAGCGGCGATCTTTCGAAGAAGATCACGGTCGACGTGCGCGGCGAAATCCTCGAGCTCAAGGACACCATCAATACCATGGTGGACCAGCTCAACGCCTTCGCCGGCGAGGTGACCCGTGTCGCGCGCGAGGTCGGCACCGAAGGCAAGCTCGGCGGTCAGGCCATGGTGCGCGGCGTGGCCGGGACCTGGAAGGACCTGACCGACAGCGTCAACTCGATGGCCTCCAACTTGACCGGCCAGGTCCGCAACATCGCCGAGGTCGCGACCGCGGTGGCCCAGGGCGATCTGTCGAAGAAGATTACGGTCAACGTCAGCGGCGAAATCCTGCAGCTGAAGGAAACGCTGAACACGATGGTGGACCAGCTCAACGCCTTCGCCGCGGAAGTGACGCGGGTGGCGCGCGAGGTCGGCACCGAAGGCAAGCTCGGCGGCCAGGCGCAGGTGCCCGGCGTCGCCGGCACCTGGAAGGACCTCACCGACAGCGTCAACTCGATGGCCGGCAACCTGACCGGTCAGGTGCGCAACATCGCCGAAGTCGCGACCGCCATCGCCGAGGGCGATCTTTCGCGCAAGATCACGGTCGACGTGCGCGGCGAAATCCTGCAGCTGAAGGAAACGCTCAACACGATGGTGGACCAGCTCAACCGCTTCGCCGGCGAGGTGACGCGGGTGGCGCGCGAGGTCGGCACCGAAGGGCGCTTGGGCGGGCAGGCGAACGTGCCGGGCGTCGCCGGCACCTGGAAGGACCTCACCGACAGCGTCAACTCGATGGCCGGCAACCTCACCGCCCAGGTGCGCAACATCGCCGAGGTGACGACCGCGGTGGCGCGCGGCGATCTTTCCCGCAAGATCACCGTCGACGTGAAGGGCGAGATCCTGGAGCTCAAGAACACCATCAACACCATGGTGGATCAGCTCAACGCCTTTGCCTCGGAGGTCACCCGCGTGGCGCGCGAAGTGGGCACCGAGGGCAAGCTCGGCGGCCAGGCTGGCGTGCCGGGCGTGGCCGGCACCTGGAAGGACCTCACCGACAACGTCAACTTCATGGCGTCGAACCTCACCGCGCAGGTGCGCAACATCGCCGAGGTGGCGACCGCGATCGCCGGCGGCGATCTCTCCAAGAAGATCACCGTGGACGTGCGCGGCGAGATCCTGCTGCTGAAGGAAACCCTCAACACCATGGTCGAGCAGCTGCGCTCGTTCGCCGCCGAGGTGACGCGCGTGGCGCGCGAGGTCGGCACCGACGGCCGCCTCGGCGGCCAGGCGGTGGTGCCGGGCGTCGCCGGCACCTGGAAGGACCTCACCGACAACGTCAACCTGCTCGCCGCCAATCTCACCACGCAGGTGCGCAACATCGCCGAGGTGACCACCGCCGTGGCGCGCGGCGACCTTTCCCGCAAGATCACCGTCGACGTGAAGGGCGAGATCCTGGAGCTCAAGAACACCATCAACACGATGGTGGACCAGCTCAACGCCTTCGCCTCGGAAGTGACCCGCGTCGCGCGCGAGGTCGGCACCGAGGGCAGGCTCGGCGGACAGGCGGCTGTGCCGGGCGTCGCCGGCACCTGGAAGGACCTGACCGACACCGTCAACGTGATGGCGGCCAATCTCACCGAGCAGGTGCGCGGCATCGTGAAGGTCGTGACCGCGGTCGCCGACGGCGACCTCAAGCAGAACCTGACGGTGAAGTCGAAAGGCGAGGTGGCGGCGCTCGCCGAGACCATCAACAACATGACCGACACGCTCGCGATCTTCGCCGATCAGGTCACCAGCGTCGCGCGCGAGGTGGGCGTGGAAGGCCGCCTCGGCGGCCAGGCCAACGTGCCCGGCGCCGCCGGCACCTGGAAAGACCTGACCGGCAACGTCAACCTCTTGGCCGCGAACCTGACCACGCAGGTGCGCGCGATCGCCGAGGTCGCGACCGCCGTGACCAAGGGCGACCTTACCCGCTCGATCAAGGTCGATGCGCGCGGCGAGGTGGCCGAGCTCAAAGACAACATCAACACGATGATCGACAATTTGCGGCTCACCACCGACCGCAACACCGAGCAGGATTGGCTGAAGACCAATCTCGCCCGGTTCACCAACATGCTGCAGGGCCAGCGCGACCTGGCCACGGTCGGGCGGCTGCTGCTCTCCGAGCTCACCCCGCTGGTCAATGCGCAGCTCGGCGTCATTTATCGGGTGAGGAGCGAGAGCGAACCCAGCCTGCAGCTGCTGGCGGCGTATGCCGACGACGGCGGCAACGGCCACCCCGAGCGCTTCCTGATGGGCGAGGGACTGGTCGGCCAGTGCGCGGTGGAGAAGCGGCGGATCCTGATCGCCGAAATGTCCCCGAACACCGCCCCGATCGGATCGGCGCTGTTCAAGGCGGTTCCGCGCAATGTGGTGGTGTTGCCGGTGCTGTTCGAGAGCCAGGTCAAGGCGGTGATCGAGCTCGCCTCGCTCGGCGAATTCACCGAATTGCAGATGATGTTCCTCGAACAGCTCACGTCCAATATCGGCATCGTGGTCAACAGCATCGAGGCGACGATGCAGACGGAGGGGCTGCTCAAGCAGTCGCAGCAGCTCGCCGCCGAATTGCAGGCGCAGCAGCGGGAGCTGCAACAGACCAACGATCAGCTCGAACAGAAGGCCCAGCAGCTTGCCGAGCGCAACGTCGAAGTCGAGCGCAAGAACCAGGAGATCGAGCAGGCGCGCCGCGCGTTGGAGGAGAAGGCCACCGAGCTCGCGCTCACCTCGAAATACAAGTCGGAATTCCTCGCCAACATGTCGCACGAGCTGCGCACGCCGCTCAACAGCATCCTGATCCTGGGTCAGCAGCTCGCCGACAATCCCGGCGCCAACCTCACGTCCAAGCAGGTCGAGTTCGCCCGCACCATCCACGGCGCCGGCACCGACCTGTTGAACCTGATCAGCGACATTCTCGACCTGTCCAAGATCGAATCCGGAACCGTCACGGTCGACGCCGAGGAGCTCGCATTCGCCAACCTGCTCGACATGATTGCGCGCCCCTTCCGCCATGAGGCCGAGACCCGGCAGCTGTCGTTCGAGGTCAACCTCGATCCCGGTCTCGGGCGCAGCATCGTGACCGACTCCAAGCGCCTGCAACAAGTCCTCAAGAACCTGCTGTCGAACGCGTTCAAGTTCACGGCGCAAGGCGGTGTGCGGCTGAGCGTCTCGGCGGCGCAAGGCGGGTGGAGCCCGGGCCATCCGGTGCTCAAGCAGGCGCCTGCGGTGGTGGCGTTCGAGGTTTCCGACACCGGCATCGGTATCCCGCAAGACAAGCAGAAGATCATTTTCGAGGCCTTCATGCAGGCCGACGCCAGCACCAGCCGCAAATACGGCGGTACCGGCCTGGGCCTCGCGATCAGCCGCGAGCTCTCGAGCCTGCTCGGCGGCGAGATCCACCTGCGCAGCTCGATGAACGTCGGCAGCACCTTCACGCTCTATCTGCCGCTGAAATATGTCGGACCAGCCGCGGCGCCCAGGCCGCCGGCTGCGCCGGCGCAGACCGCGCATGGTCCCGGCACGCACGCGGCGCCGGAGCGTCCGGTCGAGCATATTCCCGACGACCGGCTCGAAATCCAGCCCGGCGACTCGATCCTGCTCATCGTCGAGGACGACCCGCACTATGCCCGGATCATGGTGGACCTCGCGCGCGAGAAGGGCTTCAAGGTGGTGGTGGCGATGCGCGGCGCCGACGCGCTCGATCTCGCCAAGCAATACCAGCCGACCGCCGTGTCGCTCGACGTGTTCCTGCCCGACATGCTCGGCTGGACCGTGCTCAGCCAGCTCAAGCAGAACCCGCTCACGCGCCACATTCCGGTGCAGATCATCACCTTGGACGAGGATCGCCAGCACGGACTGGCGCGCGGCGCGTTCTCGTTCGTGACCAAGCCGACCTCCCCCGAGGGGGTGGAGGCGGCGCTGGCCCGCATCAAGGAATACGCTCAGCCGCGCCGCAAGCGGCTGCTGGTGGTGGAGGACGACCGCGCCGAGCAGATGAGCATTGCCGAGCTGCTCGGTCACGACGACATCGAGATCGTCGCCGCCGGCACCGGCTCGGAAGCGCTGGACGTTCTGCGGCGAGACCCCTGCGACTGCGTCGTCCTCGACCTGCGTCTGCCGGACATGTCGGGGTTCGAGGTGCTGGACGCGCTGCGCGCCGACGCCAGCCTGTCCGACGTGCCGGTGGTGGTGTTCACCGGTCGCGAATTGTCGGCGGAGGAGGATGCCCAGCTCCATACCATGGCGCGCAGCATCGTGGTCAAGGGCGTGGAATCGCCCGAGCGCCTGCTCGACGAGACCGCGCTGTTCCTGCATCGCGTCGTCACCGATCTGCCGGACGAGAAGCAGCGCATGCTCGAGCGGCTCAACAGCTCCGACGAGGACCTCGTCGACCGCACCGTGCTGCTGGTCGACGACGACGCCCGCAACATCTTCGCGCTGTCGAGCGCGCTGGAGCGGCGCGGCATGCGCGTGCTCACCGCCACCACCGGCAGCGAGGCCATCGCGCTCGCCGACGCGACGCCCGATCTCGCGATCGTGCTGATGGACATCATGATGCCGGAAATGGACGGGTATCAGACCATCCGCGTGATCCGGCAGCGGCCGGGCTTCCGGCGGCTGCCGATCGTCGCGCTCACGGCCAAGGCGATGAAGGGCGACCGCGAGAAATGCCTGGAGGCGGGGGCGTCGGACTATCTGGCCAAGCCGGTCAATACCGAGCAGCTGTTGTCAGCGCTGCGCATGTGGCTGCATCGCTAGTGCGGCGGATACCGGTTTTCGGAAAAGATCATGCTCCGGCAATAGCGGCAGGGATCGAGAAATGGACGACAAGGTCAATATCCTGCTGGTCGACGACCAGCCCGCCAAGCTCCTGAGCTACGAGACCATCCTGGCGGAGCTGGGCGAGCGTCTCATCAAGGCGACGTCGGCGCGGGAGGCGCTCGAGCAGCTCCTCAAGCACGAGATCGCCGTCATCCTCGTGGACGTGTGCATGCCGGAGCTCGACGGCTTCCAGTTGGCGGCGATGATCCGCGAGCACCCGCGCTTTCAGAGCACCGCGATCATCTTCATTTCCGCCATCCATCTGACCGACGTCGACCGCCTGCGCGCCTACGAGATGGGGGCGGTCGACTACGTTCCGGTGCCGGTCATCCCGGAAGTGCTGCGCGCCAAGGTGCGGATCTTCTCCGAGCTTTATCGCAAGACCAGGCAGCTCGAGCAGCTCAACCACGAGCTGGAGCGCCGCGTGGCGGAACGGACCGCGGAGCTGGAGGCTTCGGCCGCGCGGCTGATGCGCAGCGAGGAGCGCCGCAGCTTGGCGCTTCTCGCCGGCCAGATGGGATCGTGGGAGTGGGACCCGGTCAACGGCCACTTCGTCTGGGACGACGGGCAATATCGGATCTTCGGCGTCGATCCCAAGAGCTTCGACGTCACCGTCGACAACATGAAGGCGCTGATCCATCCCGAGGACTGGAAGCATCTGCAGAACGCGATTACCTCCGCGACGCAGAACACGCCGAGCTTCCAGACCGAGTTCCGGGTGTGTCGCCCCAATGGCGAGCTGCGCTGGTGCATCGGAACGGCGGTGGCGAGCGTCGACGCGACCGACAACATCGTGCGCATCAGCGGCGTGACCGTCGACATCACCGACCGCAAGGAGGCCGAGGAACGCCAGGTGCTGCTCGCGCGCGAGGTCGACCACCGTGCGCGCAACGCGCTGGCGCTGGTGCAATCGATCGTGCGCCTGACCCGATCGGATACCGTCAAATCCTATATCTCCGCCGTCGACGGGCGCATCGGCGCGCTGGCGCGTGCGCACACGCTGCTGGCACAGAGCCGCTGGCAGGGCGCCGACCTCGGCCGCCTGGTCGCGGAGGAGCTCGCGCCTTATCGCGGCGGCGACGACGAAAGGATCGCGGCCAGCGGGCCGGACGTGTCGCTCGAGCCCCGCACCGCGCAGACGCTCGCACTGGCGCTGCACGAGCTCTCCACCAATGCCGCCAAGTACGGCGCGCTCTCGGTAGAGTCCGGGCGCGTGGGCGTGAGCTGGGAATTGCAACCGGAGAGCCTCGTCCTGCGCTGGAGCGAGAGTGGAGGACCGCCCGCCGAGCCGCCGCCCTCGCCCGGCTTCGGCATCCGCGTGATCAGCGCCAGCATCGAGCGGCAACTCGAAGGCAGGGCCGATTTCCATTGGCAACCGGAGGGCCTCAGTTGCAGCCTGCAGGTTCCTTGCGGCGACCGGATTGCGCCGCTCGCGCGACACGGCGGCGCGCACCGCGCGTCGGGTGAGGATAAGCCTTCGCTTCCGCTGCGGCTCGAGAGCGGCAACCGCATCCTGCTGGTCGAGGACGAGATCCTGGTCGCCATGATGATGCGGGACATCCTGACCGAGCTCGGCTTTGCCGTGATCGGGCCGTTCAGTCGGCTGGCCGAGGCGATGGTGGCAGCGGTCCATGACGAGATCGACGCCGGCATCATCGACGTCAATCTGGGGGGAGAGTTCGTCTACCCGGTCGCCGACGTGCTGACCGCGCGCGACATCCCATTCGTGTTCGTGACCGGCTACGGCGTCGAGAGCATCGACCGCCGGTTCGGCCACGTGTCGATCATCAAGAAGCCGGTGCAGCGCCAGGTGCTGCAGCGGATCTTCGTCCCGGCCGCGAGCGGCGACCCCACGACCCTGCCCAAGCGGTACGGCGGTGGCCGCCTCGGCCGCGCGGCGACCGCCGGCCGGTCGTAAGCGATCGATAAGCCGGCGGGGCTCATTGATCGTTTGCCGCGACGGCCCGCCAATTCAGGCGACCCCACCTCGCGCTCCGTTCCCGCGTGGCCTGGTGACCGTGAAAGGAGCATGCCAACCCCGCCCATGCGCTCGTTCAGGGCGCCCGCGAGCGCGTGTCCCGGAAAAGTGGACACCGGTTTTCGGAAAAGATCATGCTCAGGCAAGAAGCTAGATCGGGATGACGATTCGAAGAAAAGTCATCCCGATCTAGCGGAGCACCAGGCGATCTGATGCGTCGGCAGTCTGCCTCCGCGCCACCGGATCATTGATACCCGGCCGGGCCGCGCCAAGACCCGTATCCGCCGTAGGCCGGGTAGGCATAGCCGTAAGAGTAGGCCGGGTAGGCATAGCCGTAGGAGTAGCCCGGATAGGCATAACCGTAGGAGTAGCCCGGGTAGGCATAGCCGTAATAGCCGGGGGAGTAGTAGTAAGAACGCGCATAGTAAGGACGCGCCAGCGCGGCACCGACGAGCGCGCCGAGCGCAAAGCCTCCGACTCCCCAACCCCAACCCCTGCCCCGCCAGCGAGCGTCCGCCTGTGTCGGCATGGCGATCGTGGCGGTCGCCAGGCTGCCCGCCAGCACCAGTGCAGTCAGAGATCGTTTCATGGGATGCCTCCTTACATAACCGCGCATACAAATCTGCGCCGTGCGCCGCTGCGTTCGCCTTCTCTCGCCGCTTCGACGGCCCGGCGAGACCGCGCCTGAATTTGCCCGCTGGGCTCTGCCAGCGGAGCGCCCACCTCGCAGGGCGGAAGGTCATTCAAATATATGCCTGTTGCGGGCGCCCGCCACTGAAATCGGACGGCTTTGGTGCAATGCGAAATCCTGCTCGCCATGATGCAGCGCATCCTGAGCGAGCTCGGCTTTGCAGTGATCGGGCCGTTCAGCCGACTGGCCGAGGCGATGATCGCAGCCACACACGACGGGATCGACGCCGGCATCATCGACGTCAATCTCCGGCGCGAGTTCGTCTATCCTTCGCCGACGTGCTGACGGCGCGGAAAATTCCGCTCGTGCTCGTGACCGGCTACGGCGTCGAGAGCATCGACCGCCGGTTCAGCCCCGTTCCCATCGTCAAGAAGCCGGTGCAACGCCAGGTGCTGCAGCGGATTTTCGTACCGGCCGTGAGCGGCGATCGCGCGACCGTACAGGCAAAGTGACGGTGGAGCATGCCAAGATCGCTAAACGACCGCCCTAGTGGCAATGGGTTCAACACCAAATCTTGCTTCAAAGCGCAAGAGCCAAAACCAGTTCGTCTAATGCGTCGACCAGAGCCGCGCGAACACGAAAAAACTGCGTGTGCGTAATACGTTTGTTGAGCGAACCTGTACGTTGATCGCGGGGGTGAGCCGTGAATGAGCGAATACGAAGTGCGTGTAGCCGGCCGAAACCGGCCATCAATTTGGGGAAATCGACGCGGAGCCAAGCCGGGGCTCCTGACTTTAGAGCCCTGCCGTATGATGTGGACATGACGTGCCCACGGTGTTGGTAAATCGTAAGCGGTCTTCTGGCACCACGGCTGCGACGGTTTGATTTTTTGGCCGAAAGTGGCGTCACGCTGCGAGGTTGTCGGTCGAGCGCTCGGCCGACCAGGCCCAGGGCATGAGCTCGTCGAGGCGTGAGGCCGGCCAGAGATCGACGAGCCTGGTGAGCACGTCGGCGAAGTAGGTTTGCGGATCGACGCCGTTCAATTTGCAGGTTTCGATCAGCGAGGCGATGCAGGCCCAGTTTTCCGCGCCCTGATCGGAGCGGAGCTCATAATGCCCGGATTCTGACGTTCGAGGCGACGGTCACGTATCCGTTTCATCCTCTCAATGGCCAATCTGTGTTGGTCGTCGGGGAGCATCAGTTTGCAGACGTCCCCCATCTGATCATCCGCAAGCCCGATGGCGGTGCATACCACCTGCCGGCGTGGATGGTGAGCGAGTACGCCGGCACGATTGGAATCCTAGCACGGCCGCGGCTCCCCGTTGATTGCCTTTTTGAGCTGCGCCTGCTCGCTGACAGACTTATCGGCTTGTCCTCAGGGGACGAGATTATCCCTGGAGGGCAAGACAATGAGGCAATCGCCGCTACCGCCGTCAGATCTGTTCACGCCACCACGGCCCACATTCGAGTTGACAGCCGATCAGCGCACCACAGCAATGAAGCTGCTGGTAGCGCTGCTGACAGAAGCTATAGACGCGCCCGATCACAGCGCCGACGCAGGCGGCAACCGGGAGGTGGGCGATGAGCAAGATCACGCCTGAACACCTCGCGCGCTCTGCCATCGTCTATGTCCGTCAATCCACGACCTACCAAGTCACCAACAATCTCGAGAGCCAGCGACGCCAATATGGTCTCGTCGATCGGGGCCGACAGCTCGGCTGGAGCGACGTTCAGGTGATCGACGACGATCTCGGTCGCTCCGGCGGTGGTGCCGCCCGCCCGGGATTTGAGAAGCTTCTGGCTGCAATCTGCGAGGGCCGTGTCGGTGCAGTGCTGTCGATCGAGGCCTCGCGGCTCGCGCGCAACGGCCGCGACTGGCACACGTTGCTCGAGTTCTGCGGCCTGGTCGACACGCTGATCATCGACGAGGATGGCATCTACGATTCGCGCTCGCCCAATGACCGACTGCTGCTTGGCATGAAGGGCACCATGAGCGAGATGGAGCTGTCGGTGTTCCGGCAGCGTTCACGCGAGGCCATGCAGCAGAAGGCCCGGCGAGGCGAGCTCTTTCTGACGGTGGCGATCGGTTATGTGAAGGCTGACGATGACCGTATCGAGAAGGACCCGGATCGCCGCGTGCAGGACGCCATCGGGCTCGTGTTCGCGAAGTTTGCCGAGCTGCAGACCGTTCGACAGGTGCTGGTGTGGTTCCGCCAGGAGAATGTCCTGCTGCCGGCCTTTGTCCAGGGCACGGGCAAGCGACCGGTCGAATGGAAGGTGCCGGTCTATCACACGTTGCATCACATGCTGACCAATCCGGTCTACGCCGGTGCCTATGCCTTCGGACGTCGCGCAATGCGTGTCACGATCGAGGGTGGCCGCAAGCGCGTCGTGCGCAGCCTCAACCGCGATCCGAAGGACTGGGACGTTTTGATTAAGGATCACCACAAAGGCTATATCTCATGGGGACAGTTCGAGAGGAATCAGCGCCTGATCGCGGATAATGCAAACGGGAAGAGTTACATGGGACGTGGTTCGATCCGGCGTGGCGAGGCTCTGCTTGCGGGCCTGTTCCGCTGTGGCCGATGCGGCAAGAAGCTCACGGTCGCCTACAGCGGCACGGGCGGGGCAACGCAGCGCTATGTCTGCCGCGGCGCGTTCACGACCATCGCGGCGAACAGCTGCATTGCCTTCGGAGGCATGCGAGTTGACCGCGCCATTGCGGCAGAGGTGCTCGATCGCATCCAGCCGCTCGGAATTGAAGCCGCTCTGGCCGCACTTGCGGCGCAAGATGAGGAGCAATCCGAGAAGAGACGTCAGCTTGAGAATGCCATCCAGGCGGCGCGCTACGAGGCCTCGCGTGCACACCGGCAGTACGATGCCGTAGACCCAGAGAATCGGATTGTTGCCGGTGAGCTGGAGCGGCGTTGGAACGAGAAGCTGAGCCGCGTCCATGCGATCGAAGAAGAGCTCAATCGGATCATTGCAACGCCTGCCCACACTCTCACCTTATCCGATCGTGAACGACTGATGTCGTTGGGTAAAGACCTTGCTCGTGCATGGGACAGTCCAGGCGCAACCGCCGAGACGAAGAAGAAGATCATCCGGCTGCTCATCGCAGAGATCGTCGTGGATATAAGCGATACGCTCAAACTCGTCATCCACTGGCAAGGCGGCGATCACACTGAGCTGACAGTCAAGAAGAACAAGGCTGGTCACAATCGATGGGTCACGGATGCCGATGTCGTCAATCTCGTTGCCGCCTTGGCGCGCCAAATGCCCGACGAAAGTATCGCGGCGGTGTTGAACCGCTCCGGCAAGTCGACTTCGCACGGGCATAGCTGGACGCGGATGCGGGTTTGCTCACTGCGCAAGCAGAACGGCATCGCTGTCTACCGCGAAGGCGAGCGCGACGAACGTGGAGAGGCCACGCTCAACGAGGCCGCCGAGCAACTATCCGTCAGCCCATCTACGATCCGTCGCATGATCAATGCCGGTACCCTTCCAGCGAGCCAACTGTGCAAAGGCGCGCCCTGGATCATTCGTCATGCCGATTTGAGGCACGAGAGGGTACGCCGAGAGGCTGATCGCCGACGCGAACGTCGCCCGGTGTCCACCGATCGGCTCCAAACAAGCTTTGATTTGTAAGGAGAGATTGTCATGGGCAGCAAGAAGCGCCTTCGTCGTGACCGGCGAAGAGCGCGTTCTTGCGATTGAGCACCATCTCGCGGTCATTCTGCCCATATCGGGCAGGATGTCGTCATCCACTATCGCTGGCATCCGTTGTACGGGCAAAGCGCGCGTCGCATTCAGGTTGAACGGCGCGCAACGGGCGAGTTCGTGCACGTCGAGCTGGGACCGGGCGTCGTGACGATCCTGCCGGCGTGGAAGCTCGATGCGGTCTATTGCGCCGGTCTCAAGATAGGAGCTCCGCAGGTCTCATTGGCGGCGCTCTGCGCATTGCGTGAGCTGCTTATCGCCTGCGAATCACGGCTGGTCTCCGCGGACGGCAACATCGTCACGCAGGAGGCGCAGGATGGGATCGCCGCTACCGCTCGCCCGAAGGACAGAGCTCGTTCCGCGGGGGCACACGTGCCCGACACCACCACGCCAGCTCGACCTCGTTCTCGACGACGTGCGACTTCGGGGCATGACACCGGCGGAGCGCCAAGCAGCTCTCAGGTCACTGGCGCATCTGCTGCTCGAGGCGAGCGGCATCGCACCGCAGGAGGCCGACGATGAGCACGCATGACGCGCTCCTTCCGGCAACGGTGTTGCAACGCAAGGCGGTCGTCTATGTCCGCCAGTCGACGCCGCAGCAAGTGCAATCGAACCTTGAGAGCCAGCGGCGCCAGTACGAGCTTGTCGATGTCGCAAGGCGGCGCGGCTTCACCAACGTCGAGATCATCGACGACGATCTCGGCCGATCTGCGAGTGGCGCCGTCGACCGGCCGGGTTTCGATCGATTGGTCGCCGCTCTGTGCGCCGGCCAGGTCGGCGCTGTGCTCTGCCTTGATGCCTCGCGGCTCGCCCGTAATGGCCGCGACTGGCACCATCTGCTGGAGTTGTGCGGATTGGTGGATGCCCGCGTCATCGACCTCGATGGCGTGTACGACCCGTGCCGGCCGAACGACCGCCTGCTGCTCGGCATGAAGGGGAGCATCAGCGAGTTCGAGCTGGGGATTATCCGGTCCCGAATGTACGAAGCAGTACGCTCGAAAGCGAGGCGCGGCGAGCTGAGGATCTCGATCCCGATCGGCTACACCTGGGACCGGCACGTCGGCCTCTGCCTCGATCCGGATCGACGGCTGCAGGAGGTGATCAGGCTGGTGTTCCAGAAGTTCCGTGAGCTGGGCAGCGCCGCCAAGTGCTGTTGTGGATGGCGTCGCAGAATATCCACTTTCCCTACCCGTCGAATGGCAGGACGTTGACGTCCTTCGAATGGCGGCCGATCAGGTATCGCAATGTCATCTCGATTCTCAAGAATCCCTTCTATGCTGGTGTCTACGTCTACGGGAAGAGCGAGAAGCGGACCGCAATCGTCGACGGCCGTGCGCGCAAGAGCTACGGCCACCGCAAACCGATGGACGCGTGGGAGGTGTTCATCAAGGATCATCACGAGGGCTACATCAGCTGGGTGGAGTACGAGCGCAATCAGGCGCTGCTCGCCGGTAACGCCTACGGCAAGGTGGGCGACACGAAGTCCGGACGGGGCGGCCGCGCACTTCTGGCCGGCCTCATCTGTTGCGCACGCTGTGGCCGTCGGCTCAACGTTATCTACACCGGTCGCTATCCTCGCCCAGTCTACAGGTGCGACAAGCCGAACCTGCAGCTTGGGCAGCGGCGTTGCTTCAGCTTCGGCGGCAAGCGCATCGACGCGACAATCGCCGCCGAGATGCTGCGCGCGGTTGCGCCAATCGCGATCGAGGCGGCTGCGGAGGCCGAGCGCATGCTGAGAGACGAGGACAAGGACCGACGGCGCATCGCCGAGCTAGAGCTGCAGCAGGCCCAGTACGATGCATCGCTGGCAGAACGTCGCTATGCCGCTTGCGACCCCGACAATCGCCTGATCGCAGCGCAGCTGGAGAAGGCGTGGGAGGCCGCGTTGCAACGTGTCGAGACCTGCCGGCAGCGGCTCGATGGAATGCCTGAGCCCGATGCCGGCGAAGCTCGCCCCGACCTCACGGGGCTGGCTGATGATCTCTCGGCGGCATGGAGGGCGCCGAAGACGACGATGCGGACGCGCCAGCGACTGGTGCGGGCGCTGATCACCGAGATCGTCGCCGACGTCGACGAGACGGCCGGTGAGATCGTGCTGGTCATCCATTGGAAGGGCGGCCAGCATTCCGAGCTGCGCGTTCGCAAGCCGCGAACCGGCGAGCACGGCTGTAGCACCCCCGAGCAGGCACTCGCCGTCATGCGCAGCATGGCTGGCCGATGGTCCGATCAGGAAATCGCCGCATCACTGAACCGAATGGGAATGCCGACCGGCCAAGGCAAGACCTGGACGGCGAAGCGTGTCGGGGACCTGCGACGCGTGCATGGTATTCACAGCTACCGCTCCGCCGATAAGAACGGCGAGTGGCTGACACTGCGCGACGCGGCTACAAAGCTCGGTGTCAGCCATCATCAAATTCGCAAGCTCATCAAGGCCGGCGTCCTGGTCAGCGAGCAGATCATGCCCGACGCACCTCACCAGATCCGTGCCGCCGACCTCGCAAGCGACCAGGTCGTCGCTGCGCTCAAGCGGAAAGGTCGCCCGTGTCGGCCCGATCCCGAAAAACAGATCTCAATGTTTCCAGGCACTTGAAGAGGAGGTGCAGAATGAATCGGTCATTACGATGGGACGGATGCCGCGTTCGACGATGTTGGTGTCGAGCTCGATACGGCCATCGTCGAGGAAACGGGTGAGCCCATCCCAGTGGTTCAAGCCGTAGCGGATCTCGTCGGCGATGGGCGCCTTGGCGGAGACGCGCGCGAGCTGATGCTCGAGCCAGGTTTTGAGCGCCGCCACCAGCGGCTTGCTCTTGTCCTGGCGCACCCTGCGGCGTTCATCGCCGCTCACCCCGCGGATCGTCTTCTCGATCGCATAGAGCGCGGCGATGCGTTCGAGCGCTTCACTCGCGATCGGCGCATTGCCGCCCTTGGCAAGGTCGAAGAACTTGCGGCGCAGGTGCGCCCAGCAGAAGGCAAGCGTGATCTCGCCGGGTGCTGCAGCGGCAATGGTCTTGTAGGCGGCATAGCCATCGCATTGCACGATGCCGCGATAGTGATCGAGCAGCTTCAGCGCATGGACCGCGCCGCGCCCGGGAGCGTAGCTATAGGCAATGGCCGGCGGGTCGGTTCCGCCCCACGGCCGGTCGTCCCGGGCAATGGCCCAGAAGTATCCCTGCTTGGTGCGGCCGCGGCCGGGATCGAGCACCGGCGCGATCGTCTCGTCGACCGCGATCTTGCCCGCGGTCAGAATGAGCTCGCGCAGCCGAAGATAGAGGGGCTTGAGCTCGGCGGCCGCATAGCCCACCCAGAACGCCAGCACCGCGCGCTTGATGTCGAGGCCTTGCGCGGCCAGCATCTGGGCTTGCCGGTAGAGCGGCAGGTGCCAGGCGTATTTGGCAACCAGCACATAGGCCACCATCGCCTCGGTCGGCAGCCCGCCCTTGATCAGCCGTTCGGGCGCCGGCGCCTGCACCACCGCCTGCTCGCAGGCCCGGCAGGCATATTTGGGACGATGCGTCACCATCACCCGGAACTGCGCCGGGATCACGTCGAGCCGCTGCGAGGTCTCCTCGCCGATCACATGCATCGGGGCGCGGCAGCAGGGGCAGTTGGTGTCTTCGGGCTCGATCGTCACATGGACGCGCGGCAGATGGGCGGCAAGCGCGCCACGATTGACGCGGCGCTTGTCGGCGCGGGCGCGAGCACCCACCGGGTCCCTCTTGTCGTCGGCGGCTTCGGTGGCTGCAATGGCTTGCTCGATGTCCTCAAACGCCAGATGCAGCTGCTCCGGATCGAGCTTCTCCGAGCTGCGCCCGAAGTGCGCGCGCTGCAACTGGCGCAGCAAATGACGCAGACGATCATACTGCGACCGCATGTGGTCGCGCTCCGCGATCGCGGTGTCCCGTTCCGCGCGCGCCGCCGCAAGCAGCGCCTGCAGCGCAGCGACATCCGTTGGCAACTGAGCTGTGGTCTCGCTCACGAGAAGTACGGAATCAGATTCGCGCGCCGTTGTGGCACGCAATCTGCATAACTGATTCAATTCGTCACAGCTCTCATGACGCAGCCGTCGGACGCGGGACATCGTGCGCATGCAGGCGCGACCAATCCAATCCGTCGACGAGGGCAGCGAGCTGCGATGCGGTGAGCCGCATTACGCCGTCGCTGATCGGCGGCCACCGGAACGCGCCGTGCTCGAGCCGTTTCCAGAACAGCACCAGGCCGGACCCGTCCCAAGCCAGGATCTTCAGGCGGTCCGCCCGCTTCGAGCGGAAGATGAAGATCGTCCCCGAGAATGGATCGTGCCGCAGATGCTCGCGCACCAGCGCGGCCAGGCTGTCGGCGCCGCGGCGGAAGTCCACCGGCTTGGTGGCCACCAGTACCCGCACGCCCGCTGGTACGGCAATCATGTGGTCGCCTTCACGGCGCGCAGCACCGCCTGCAAGGTCGCGGCATCGACCCCGGGAGGAACCCGAACCGTGCAAGCGCCGAGCACGATCTCGATCGCCGGGGAGCCGCCCGAGCACGCCGGCGCAACCGGAACCTCCAGGCACCGCGAGCCGGCAGCCACGATTACCGGTGCAAACGCCGACCCGCCCTCATCGACCTCATGTTCCGCCCGGCGCTGGGCAGCACGGCGCCATCCGAACAGCTGCTGCGGCGTCAGCCCGTACCGACGCGCAATCGCCGACACCGTCTCCCCTCTCTGATGGCTCTCGGCGATGATCCGCGCCTTCTGCTCCGCGCTCCAGGCGCGGCGGCGGCCGGCGCCAGTAAACACCTCCAGCCGGCGTACCGGCTCCGGCTTGGATTTGGGCAAAAGCTCAGTGTCCGACATGTCTCCAACCCGCTCGATTCAGCGGTCGGACATTCGCCCATCAGCGGCCGGCGTTTAACGTGGGGTCAAAAGACCGCTTACGGTAAATCTGTCTCAATATGAGATCACAGAAGCTGTCGAGGCTAACTACAAAGGCGTCGATGTCCGTTTCATATCTCTGCTTGGATGTGATGGCGAGACGTTCGGCTGGGCCGTGAACGGCGCCAAAAAGCCTCTGCCAGTTGTACGAAGTCGAAAACTTTAGGAAGTAATCCAACACCGCTGGAATGAGGCTGGGAGGGCGACCAGCGTAACGAACAAGGCCAACGTTGCGCAGAAGGAGCCGAGCCGCCCAGTGGCACTCTCGGTGCGGTGTGAAAGCCGATAGTGAATGTGAAAACACCAGCGACGCAGCGACACGCGCGGGGTCGGGATCAGTAGCTCTCATTCCTAAGTTGAGCAGCGACTCATAGCTCGGCCGACCGAACCTATTCTCGTCGAGGAACGTCAGAGTCTCCTGCAGCACCCACCAGTCTCGCTCCCGGCGCAAGATGCCTTCAACGTCCGAGAAGGTCGTCCGAGCTGAAAGAAGTGCCCATCGAATAAGCGCAGCTTTGTATGTAGGTTGGGGCGCCGGGAACGCGGAACCGCGGTATCTGCCAGCGAATAGACGCTCGTACGAAAAATCAGCTACTTGGGTCAGTCGAGCGCCGTCTATCCGGCCGTACAGCAGGTTCAACAAATCTGCATTAACGGAATGGTAGACTCCTCCGACATTGTCTCGGCGATTATTTGATCAGCCAACTTCGTTGGAAGCTTTTTGTACTTTTGAAAGTGCGGAACCATAATTTCGGACAGATCAGGTCTATTTTTCGTTACCTTATACAAAAGGTCGTTTGTCTTGCTTGTTGGTCGCAGCAAAGGAAGAACATACTTCAATCTGGTGGTATCCGTAGGCTCCCCTCGCCTCGAGAGTTCCCTCACTCTCGTTCGAATTTCATCTTGCGTAGCAGACGAAGCCGCGGCAGGCTCAGGAGGGATGCTGACGCTCTTTACCTCCTCCTCGGGGTCTGTGATTTCCCGAATGGCGACCTTGGAGCTTTGCGGAAATAGGCCGATCTCCTTTGCCGCAACATCAAGTGCGATCAACTTGCGGCGCAGCGTCTTTTCGTCCTTAGCCATGAGTTTTATGTCATCCACGTATCGTAGATATCTAACGTCTCTCGATTTTCGATCCCCAACAATATCGAGATGCTGCAGTACGACCTCGGACAGCATGCCTGAGCAAGAAGGACCTTGTGGAATACCGTGCTCGTGATAAATCAGCCGCCCCTGACCTGCACTCCAGGTCGCTTCAGTCCAGTGCTTGAGATTGCTTAGAAGGAACTGAGTTGTGTCTGGATCAATTTAAGTCCGCCTAAGAAACACCTTCAGGACATGATGATCTATCAAATCATAAAAGGCCGTCATATCAAACGTCGCGATATACTTGTATCCGTTTGCAAAATTACGCCGGACGGTATTTGCATAAATAGAATAACACCTCTGCCATCGAAGGTAAAAGAAAGGGGAGCTATCTCCGGCATAGAGATGATAAAAGACGGTAACCAAGCGTCGTTTCCTAACGCGCTTTTGCAGCTCTTTTGCAATTACGTTCACACAAGCTTGGTACGCGATTTGGTCGTTTATGGTCAGCAACGATATCGGCCTAAGAATACCTGACGCCTTGGGCAGGTAGATTTTCGAAGCGTGCGATGGCAGATAGCTGCCATGTTGTATCTGCCGACGAAGAATTTGTAAGTTGCGAGCGCTGGCAAGGGCGTAAGCGGCATATCCCTCGCGGAAGTAATTTTTGTAACGAGTGTCAGAGCTGCTCAGGACCCAGCGGTACGCTCGTTGAAGATTTTGGATGTCGTAAACTTGGCTGAAACTCGTCATCGCGCCCCGCCCGGCACGTGACGGTACGTTGCAACCTCTGGGTTCGCAACTGGAGTTCCACAGGGTTCGTTGCACTACCCGACCGGCTCGAAGGCCAATTCGGGTCCACAAGACGTGGCCCGCTGCTTAGACGGAGTCCGATAGGGTACACCTCAAGGGATTTCTGTGGGACATCCCCCGTATGGCAGCGCGGCCCGCATCCGACTTCGGCCTGCACAGAATTCGATCGGCCCCCCGAGGCGCTGCCCAGGACGGCGGCGATCCGCCTGCAGGGAACTAGAATCTCCTAACAAAAACAACGGCAACCGATTTGGCACGGTCCTTGCTGCTTTGCAGCATAACCGGGCCAACGACGGCCGTTCGCGCGGTGTCTTGGCATGCGCGCTGCTCGAGAAAGAAGCCGAGA
Source organism: uncultured Alphaproteobacteria bacterium (assembly GCA_963758945.1). Classification (GTDB taxonomy): domain Bacteria; phylum Pseudomonadota; class Alphaproteobacteria; order Rhizobiales; family Xanthobacteraceae; genus VAZQ01. The sequence continues at coordinate 161,280 of CAVWXY010000017.1, forward strand.
GCAACCCATGTCCGGCGATTTCAACCCCGAACAGAAGCGTTACCTGGAAGGCTTCGTGGCGGGCGTGCAGATCGCCAAGGCCGCACGCGAGGGCGCCCCCGCCGGCAGGGGCGCCGCGGCGCCGGGATCGGCCGGTCCCGATGCTCCGCACCTTAGCGCGCAGGATCGCGTTCTCGCGGCCGGCGGCAAACTGTCCGAGCAGGAAAAATTCAAGCGCGAGCTCCATCCCTTCGACGGCTACGAGCGGCTGAAGGCGCAAGCTGTTCGCAACGAATACCCCAAGCCGCCCGACAATTTCCGCTGGCGCTTCTTCGGCCTGTTCTACGTGGCGCCGAACCAGAACTCCTACATGTGCCGGCTGCGGATGCCGAACGGCATCCTCGCGCACCGGCAATTCGCCGGCGTCGCCGATCTCGCCGAGCGCTACGGCGGCGGCTATGCCCATGTCACCACCCGCGCCAACCTGCAGGTGCGCGAGATCGAGGCGAAGAACGCCGTCGCCATGGTCGAGGCGATCCAGGATCTCGGCCTGTGCTCGCGCGGCTCCGGCGCCGACAATATCCGCAACGTCACCGGCTCGCCCACCGCCGGCATCGATCCGCAGGAGCTGATCGACACGCGTCCCTACGCGCGCGAATGGCATTTCCACATTCTCAACGAGCGCGCGCTCTACGGCCTGCCGCGCAAGTTCAACGTCGGCTTCGACGGCGGCGGCGTGATTCCGGTGCTGGAGGACACCAACGACATCGGCTTCCAGGCGGTCGCGGTGCAGGACGGCTTTGCCGTCGCGCCGGGCGTGTGGTTCCGCCTGCTGATCGGGGGCATCACCGGACACAAGGACTTTGCGCGCGAGACCGATGTCGTGGTCGAACCCGCCCACGCCACCCAGGTAGCCGACGCCATCGTGCGGGTGTTCATCGACCATGGCGACCGCACCGACCGCACCAAGGCGCGGCTCAAATACGTCATCGACCGCCTGGGCCTCGACAAGATGCTGGCGCTCGTCGAAGACAAACTCGGCCGCAAGCTCGACCGCGTTCCCGCCGAGGCACTGGGCCCGCGCCCGCAGTTCGATCGCGCCGCGCATATCGGCGTGCACGCGCAGAAAGAGCCCGGCCGCCATTGGATCGGCGTCGTGCTCCCGGTCGGCAAGCTGACGGCCGTGCAGATGCGGGGGCTCGCGGACGTCGCCCGCGATCTCGGCGACGGCGATATCCGTCTCACCGTTTGGCAGAACCTGATCATCTCGGGAGTGCCGACGGAACGTCTCGCGGAGGCGCAAGGCAAGATCGCGGCGCTCGGCCTCTCCACCAGCGCGACCTCGATCCGGGCGGGGCTCGTCGCCTGCACCGGCAATGTCGGCTGCAAGTTCGCGGCCTCCGACACCAAACGGCACGCCGAGGAGATCGCCCGCTGGTGCGAAAGCCGCGTCGCGCTCGACGGCCCCGTGAACATCCATCTCACCGGATGCCACCACTCCTGCGCCCAGCACTATATCGGCGACATCGGACTGCTGGCCTGCAAGGTGGCGATCTCCGACGAAGGCGACACCGTCGAGGGCTACCACGTTCACGTCGGCGGCGGCTTCGGGCCGGAGGCGGCGATCGCGCCGGAGATCTACCGCGACGTCAGGGCGGAGGACGTGCCCGGCACGGTGGGGCGCATGCTCGAGGCCTATCTCGCCCATCGCGCCTCGCCGCAGGAAAGCTTTCTCGCGTTCACCCGGCGGCACAACATCGACGCCTTGCGCACGCTGTTCGACGGCGGGGCGGCCGAATGATCCAGCCCCCGCGTGCGGTCTCGCTCATTCCCGAGAGCGCGCCTTTCAGCGCCGAGCAGCGCGTCTGGCTCAGCGGGCTGTTCGCCGGGCTGCTTTCGCTCGAAGGCGGCGTCACGCCGCTCTCCCCGGAACAGGCCGCGGCCCTGCTGCCGGGCGCGTCCGCCGTCGCGGCGCCCGACGCCGCGGGCGACGACGGCGACGCGCCGTGGCACGACCCGGCCATGCCGCTCGACGACCGCATGAAGCTCGCCGAAGGCCGACCGCTGCGGCGGCGGCTGATGGCGGCGATGGGACAACAGGACTGCGGACAATGCGGATACACCTGCCAGGACTATTCGGACGCCCTCTTCTCGGAAAAGGAAAAGCGGCTGAATCTGTGCGTGCCCGGCGGCAAGGAGACCGCCCGCATGCTCAGGGCGCTGCACCAGGAGCTCGAGCAGACGCCGCCGGCCGCCAAGGCGCCGACCAATATCCCGAGCGGGATCCCGCCGCCTGCCGCTGCTACGGTTGTGCCGGCCGCCGTGCCGGGATGTTCGCGCGAGTGCCCGGCCGAGGCGACGTTCCTGTCGCGCACGCGCCTCAACAAGCCGGGCTCCGAGAAGGAGACCTGGCACGTTGAGTTCGATCTCAGCGCGACGGGCATGAGCTACGCCGTCGGCGATGCCTTCGGCGTGTTTCCCGGCAACGATCCCGCGCTCGCCGACGCCGTGATCGCGGCGCTCGCCGCGCCGCCGGATTTCCCCATCGGCGGGCGGGCGCTGCGCGACGTGCTCGTGGACGGCGTCTCGCTCGGCACCGCGCCCGACATGCTGTTTCAACTGTTCTCCTACATCACCGGCGGCGAGCGGCGGCAGAAGGCGAAGGCGCTCGCCGCCGGCGAGGATCCCGACGGCGATGCGCAGACACTCGACGTGCTCGCGGCGATCGAGAAATTTGCCGGCGTGCGTCCGGATCCGGAAGCCTTCATCGAGGCGCTCGATCCGCTGCAGCCGCGGCTCTATTCCATCGCCTCCTCGCCCAAGGTCGACGGCACGCGCATCGCCCTGTGCGTCGACGCGGTGCGTTATCCGGTCGGCGACCGCACGCGGCTCTGCGTCGCCTCCACCTTTCTCGGCGGCCGCGTGCGCCCGGGGGACAAGGTCAAGGTCTACATCCAGAAGGCGCAGCATTTCGGCCTGCCGCCCGATCCGTCGCTCCCGATGATCATGATCGGACCCGGCACCGGCATCGCACCGTTCCGCGCCTTCCTCCTCGAGCGCATGGCGGGCAAGGCGCCGGGACGTAACTGGCTGTTCTTCGGCCACCAGCGCAGCAACTACGACTTCTTCTACGAGGACGAGCTCGCCGGCATGAAGGCCGCGCGCGTGCTGACCAGGCTGTCGCTCGCCTGGTCGCGCGACGGCGCGGAGAAGTTCTACGTCCAGGACCGCATGCGCGAGGTCGGCCGCGAGCTCTGGGCCTGGCTCGCCGACGGCGCGCACGTCTACGTCTGCGGCGACGCCAAGCGCATGGCCAAGGACGTCGAGGGCGCATGGGTCGAGATCGTCGCGATGCATGGCGCCCGCTCGACCGACCAGGCGATCGCCTTCGTCGCCGAGCTGAAGAAGTCCGGACGCTATCAGCAGGACGTGTACTGATGCCGGGGTGCGACCCCCGTGGGGGCGAGGCGCCGGCACCGCGCATGGCAGCGTTGGCGCGGCTGCCGATCTTCCTCGCGCTCGAGGGCAAGCGCGCGGTCGTTGCCGGCGAGGGAGCGCCGGTCGCTTGGAAGGCGGAGCTGTTGTCGGCGGCCGGCGCCGACGTCGCGGTCTTCGCCGTGCATCCCTGCGAGGAGCTGCGCGCGTTGGCCGCGCAGGCTCCGCGTGGTGCGATCACGCTGCAATCTCGTTCGTGGCAGGCGGCCGACCTGCGCGGCGCCACCGTCGCCGTGGGCGGCTTCGACGACGCGCCGGAGGCCGCGAGCTTCGCCGCCGCGGCGCGTGCCGCCGGCGTTCCGGTCAACGTCATCGACAAGCCGGCCTATTGCGATTTCGCCTTCGGCGCGATCGTCAACCGCTCTCCGCTCGTCATCGGCATCTCGACCGATGGCGCCGCTCCGGTCTTCGCCCAGGCGATCCGAGCCCGGCTCGAAGCCATGATTCCGCGCGGCTTTGCCCGCTGGGCGGAGGCCGCCCGGCGCTGGCGGCCCGCGGTGCAGCTCTCGGGGCTCCCTTTTGCCGCGCGCCTTCGGTTCTGGCAGGCGTTTGCGCGCTTGGCGCTGGCCCAGCCGGAGCGCGACCCCAAACCGTCGAATTTAGGCGCGCTGTTGGATGCGAGCGCTGGCGACGACATGGCCGGCCTCGGCACGGTCACCCTGATCGATGCCGGCGCCCGCGATCCGGAGCTGCTTGACTTTGCGCGCCGTGCGCGCGTTGCAGTCCGCCGACGTCGTCATGATCGATGACCGCGTCGCGCCGGACATCATCGACTTCGCCCGCCGCGAGGCAAGGAAGATGCTCGTCGATGCCGCCTCCCCCGACCGCCTCGGCGAGCGCGGCGATGCCCGCGCGCGGGCCATCGCGGTCGCCGCGGCCGGCAGGCGCGTGGCGTGGCTCAGGGCCGGCGACCCGATGACGGGCCGCCACGCCGACACGACGGTCGTGGCCTGCCGCGCAGCCGGGATTGCAGTCGAGGTGGTTCCCGGCGTGAGCACCGGAGCGTGCTCGGAGAGTAGTCGAGCACGTAACGAAGTTATCTATTGACCACACATCGCATCCGTAGTAGGAGTCGCTCACCCTCGCACGTCGAGGGGCTGTTTGACATCGTTAAGATGCGGGTAGCGCGAGATCGAAGATCGCGCACCCATGCCGTCCAACCGACGCCGGCTCCTGCCGGCAGCGGCGCGGGCGCGCGCGTGCCCGACGCGCGCCCGGATATCAGCCCCCGGTTGCAGACCGCCGGCGGCGAGAACTGTCCTTTGTTTCTCTGTCTCGGCTTGGGGGTGCACTCCAGCTCCCGGGCCCTGTATTTTTCCTGTTGTTTACAGGAGAGGCGAGCAGCCGAGGGCGGCCTGCAACCATCCGGAGAATCTTGCGCAGGTTGTACTGCGCTTCGGGCTGGCTACGGACTCTCCTGGAACGCCTCCTCGCGCTTGCTGCGGATGGCCGGCAGCGCCACCAGCAGGCAGAGGACGAGCGCCGCGATCAGCAGGCCGAGGCTGATCGGCCGCTGCACGAAGATCATCGGGTCGCCGCCGGAAATCCGCATCGCGCGGCGCAGGTTCTCCTCCATCAGCGGACCCAGCACGAAGCCGAGGATCATGGGCGCCGGCTCGCATCCCAGCCGCGAGAACACGAAGCCGAACAGGCCGAACAGCGCCGCCAGCAGCACGGCGGCGGAGCTGTTGCCCACGGTATAGACCCCGATGCCGCAGAACAGCAGGATCGCGAGATAGAGAAAGCGATACGGCACCTTCAACAGCTGAACCCACATGCCGATGAGCGGCAGGTTGATGATGACCAGCATCAGGTTCCCCAGCCACATGCTGGCGATCATTCCCCAGAACATGCCGGGGCGTTCGCTCATGATCTGCGGGCCGGGCTGGATGCCGTGGATGGTGAGCGCGCCGATCATCAGCGCCATCACCGCATTGCCCGGAATGCCCAGGGTCAACATGGGGATGAACGAGGTCTGCGCGCCGGCATTGTTGGCCGATTCCGGCCCGGCCACGCCTTCGACCGCGCCGCGGCCGAATTGCGCGGGATGCTTCGAGGAGCGCTTCTCCAGCGCGTAGGCGGCGAATGCGCTCAAGGTCGCGCCACCGCCGGGCAGCACGCCGAGGACCGAGCCGAGCGCGGTGCCGCGCAGCACTGCCGGCCATGCGCGCCGAAAATCCTCGCCCGTCGGCCACAACCGCGTGATCCTCTGCGAGACGAGCGCGCGCGTGTCCTGCGGCTGCGCCAGGTTGGTGATGATCTCGCCGATGCCGAACACCCCGATGGCGAGCGTGGCAACGTCGATCCCGTCGGTCAGCTCGGTGATGCCGAAGGTGAAGCGCGTGCCGCCGGTATTGCCGTCGGTGCCGACGAGACCGACCAGCAGGCCCAGGATGATCATGGCCACCGCCTTGACGACCGAGCCGTGCGCCAGCACGACAGCGGCGATGAGGCCGAGCACCATGAGCGAGAAATATTCCGGCGCGCCGAACGACTGGCCGATCTTGGCCAGCGGCGGCGCGAAGGTCGCGATCAGCAGGGTCGCCACGCAGCCCGCGAAGAAGGAGGCGAGCGCGGCCACCGCCAGCGCGGCGCCGGCGCGCCCCTGCCGCGCCATCTGATGGCCATCGATGCAGGTGACCACCGAGGAGGTCTCGCCCGGCAGGTTCACCAGAATGGCGGTGGTCGAGCCGCCATATTGCGCGCCGTAGAAGATTCCGGCGAGCATGATCAGTCCCGACGTGGGCTCGACGTGGAACGTCAGCGGCAACAGCATCGCGATGGTCGCGATCGGGCCGATGCCGGGCAGGACGCCGATCAGCGTCCCGATCAAGGCGCCGGCAAGCGCAAAGAACAGGTTCGCCGGGGTCAGCGCCACGGTGAATCCCACGACCAGGTTGTCGAGCAGTTCCATCTACCACTCCGGCCAGACCGGGATGGTGAGGCCCAGCCCGAGGATGAAGATGCCCCAGGAGAGAACGATCAGCACCAGCGCCGCCGCAACGGTCTCGGCGAGCCGCAGGCCGCGCGCCGCAAGTGCGCCCGCGCCGACCAGCAGCAGGATCGAGACGACGAGCCCCAGTCGCTCGATGCTCAGGCCGAAAATGACCAGGCTCGCGGTGACGAAAACGACCGGCCGCCACGCCGACACCTCGCCGGACGAAGGCGTGCGCGCGTCTTGCACCTCGCGCGCCGACGAGCCTGGTTCAGGGCGAGTGTCATCAGCGCGTTCACGCGCGTCTTCCGACGCGCTATGCGCGCGCACTATAGAGTGGCCGCGCTGGCCGCTCGCTTCGCTCGCCAGCGCGGCGCGCGCTCCCTGCACCAGGATCACCGCACCGAGCCCGAGCAGGATCCAGCACAACAGCCGCGGCACGTAGCCGGTGCCCATGCGCAACGCAGTCCCTATGGGATAGTCGCGCGACAGCCAGAGGCCGAGCAGCGCCACGCCGACGAAAAGAAGTCCCGCCAGCACATCCTTGCGCGCGAGCACTTGCACGACCGCGGCACCTGGCGCTTTGCTTCGCTCGCCGAACGGCATGACCATCCCACCCGAACGCGCCCGTCATGCCCGCGAATGCGGGCATCCAGTAAACACCGCACGTACGATCTAGTGCCCCGAACCCGAAGTTCGCGCACATCGTGCGGCAAGTGCGATCGCGAACCTCGGGTTCAAAAGGGGCACTAGAATCATAGAGTTGCTAGTGGTCCTTGATTCCGAAGTTCGTGTCTGAGCGTGCCGCGAGTCCTGACGAACTTCGGAATCGGACCACTAGCGCTGGGGTGCCATTTCCGAAGTCCGATGACTACTGGATCATCCGCTTTCGCGGATGATGACACCGAGTAATTTGACTGACTTTCCCTACCAATCCGACGTAGACGGAATAACCGGCAGCAGAAGATACGACTGTTTGTCGCCGCCGGAATAAATCGTGTTCGTGCCGGTGTTGTAGTCGGCATGATAATGCATGTAGGAGGCGCTACCGACGCCGTCGCGGGGCTGGACGTCGAGTCGGATGCGGTGGCCTCGCCTGAACACCATCGAGGTCGGCCAGATCTCGACCTCGACCTCCACGACTTCCCCGGGCGTGAGATAAAATCGGCGCTGGTGGCGGTGATAGGGGCGATACGGCAACGACAAGGCGCTGTCGAGCTCGCGATGCGAGACGCGCAGCCAGCCTTTCGCCACCGGTACGGGCGTGCCCTGCTGGCCGGTCTCCAGCACCTCCTTGCCGTCGGCGTCGATATTGCGGATGGTGAGGAAGAGATCCATGTCCTCGGTCGAGCTCGACACCCACAACACTGCGGCGAGTGGTCCCGTGACCTCCATGTCGTGCGGGAGCGGCGCGGTCTCGAGCGCCACGCCCATGCCCGGCGGAATGCCGCCGCCCATCACCTGCGAGGACGCCGCCGAGGTCGAGCCCATCGAGCCGAGGCTGGTGGCGGGGTAGCTGCGCGAGCCCAAAATCGCGGGGTTGGCAGCAACGAGCCCGCCGGCTTTCGGCGCCGGCGACGACAGATCGAAATAGAGCCTGGTCCACTGCGTGCGCTTAAGCGGCCACTCGTGCTCGTAGCGCCATTCGATCTCGTCGTGGCCCTTGCGGATCGCGAGCTTGACCGGCGGCTCGTCCATGACGCCGTTGTCGATGCCCTTGAGCCAGTGGTCGAAGAAGCGCAGCTGATCGCGGCGCCCCTCCTCGGTATAGAAGGGGTGCACATGCGTGCCGGCGTGAATGCGCAGCTTCTTGTGCGGCGTGGCGGCCCGCATGAAGGCTTCGGTGTTGCCGCGCAGATGCAGGCCCATCCCCGACCAGTTGCCGACGCTGAACATCGGCACCGTGATCTTGTCCCATTGCGCCTGCGCGCCGCGCAGGGCGCCGCTGTCGAGGCTGTTGCTCAACCAGAAATGCAAGGTGTTGCCCTGCCAGGCGTTCGGCTGGTGCCGGGAGGCCCGCCCCACCAGGTGATGCATGAGGTGCGCCGCGTACCAGTTGGGCATGAACAAGCTGAGCAGCCCGCCGTGGAACAGGGCGTCGCGGTAGATGTCGGCGAAGCCTTCCCAGGGCATGATCGCCTTCAGCGACGGCGGCTGATGATTGGCGACGAACCACTGATTGATGGCGTAATAGGAAATGCCGGAGAGTCCGATATTGCCGTTGCACCAGGGCTGCGCCGCCGCCCATTCGATCGCGTCGTAGAAATCGACCGACTCCGCGAGCGACCACGGTTCGCACTGCCCGGGCGACTTTCCGCTGCCGCGTCCGTCGACGCGCACGGCGGCGTAGCCTCGCGGCACCCACCATTGCGGATTGACGGTCTCCCAGTTCATCAACGGGTTCGGCTCTTCCTCCAGCGTATCCGGCGGAACCCACAGCTTGTCCTTCTGATAAGGCCCCAGGTTCAGGATCGCGGGAAAGCGGCCGGCGCCTGCGGGCCGGAAGACATCGGCCTTGAGCCGGGCGCCGTCGCGCACCGGCACGTCGACGTCCTTCTCCGCCACGATGCCGTGAAACGGCACCGCGGGAACCGCCTCCATCTTCATTGCCGCCCCTCTCCTCCCCGCGCGCCCTCGATCCGGGGCGCGATCCTCACGAGCTCGTTCAGTTGCGCCGCAGCTTGGCGAAACGCCAAGCGGTCAGCAAGCGAACTGCCGGTGGGCTCGCGCCATGATGTCTTGCGGCGAAGCACGAACGCTTCGCCGCGCTACAGGCGTCAAACGCAGGGATGTCGCTCTAGTCGGCCAATTCGATCTTCACCTCGGCGACGTTCTTGCGCCAGGTCGCGAGCTCGCCGTTGAGCCACGATTGCGCTTCCTCCAGCGAGGCGCTCGGCTTGACGGTGACGAGCTGCTTCTTGAAACCTTCCTGCAGCTGCGGAGCGGCCGCGGCATCGACGATCGCCTTGTAGAGCGTCGCCAGGACCTCCTTGGGCGTGTTCGCCGGCGCGAGCATGCTCTGCCAGTGCAAGGTGCCGACGCCCGGGTAGCCGGCCTCGGCCAGCGTGGGAACGTCGGGATAGTCCGCCAGCCGCCGTTCGGCGAGCACCGCGATCGGCCGCAGCTTGCCGGCCTTGATCATCGACGCCGAGCTCGCGGCGTTGAGGAACGAGGTTTGCGCGTCGCCGACGACGAGATCGTTGATCATGCCGGCGGCGCCGGTCTTGTTTGGAATGTGCACCATTTCGAGGCCGGCGCGCTTGGAAAAGATCTCCATGTCGAAATGCGGGAAGCTGCCGACGCCGGCGCTGGTGTAACGCACCTTGCCGGGATTTTTCTTCGCGTAGGCGATCAACTCCGCCACCGACTTGGGTTCGAAATTGTGCGTGGTCGTGATCAGGAAGGAGGGATAGATCGCCAGGCGCGAGACCGACACCACGTCCTTCTCGAAGTTGATGGAGAACTTCTTCTTGAACAGGATCGGGGTGATGGCATTGGTCGAAACGTTGCCGATCATCAGGGTGTAACCGTCCGGCTTGGAGCGGGCCATGTCTTCGATGGCGAGAATGCCGAACGCGCCCGGCTTGCTCTCGACCACGAACTGCTGGCCGAGGTTCTGCCGCAACTGGTCACCGAACAGGCGTGCGGTGATGTCGGTCGCGCCGCCGGGGGCGTAAGGCACGATGATCTTCACCGGTTTCGACGGGTACTTGTCCTGCGCCGAAGCGGTGACAGTGCCGAAGGCGAGACACAGCAGCGCCAGACCCAATCCAACTCGCGTCATTACATCCTCCTTGTTGCATTCGTCCCACGGCCGCCCTTGCCTGGATGGGCCGGCTCCCAATTATTCTAGCCCAACGGGCCGGACCGAAACAGGCGAGCAGGCCGCGCGTTCTTGTCGCCCTCCGACCGAACGCCCCACCGCCGTCTCGGCGAAAGCGGGAACTCGGGACGACCGACTCTGGGTCGGGGTCCCCGCGACGCTTGCGACGCCGGGCGCCCCATGTGGGGACGACGGCCAAGTTCAACTTGCCGAGGCTTACGCCGCCTTGATTCCGTGCAGGCTGTGCGAGGCGTCCTTGCAGGTGAAGAACACGACATCGGCGTCGCGCGTCGCCTTTCCGGAATGCACGGCGTTGGCCGGAACATAGACCACGGAACCGGCTTTGGCCTCGATCTCTTTGTCCCCGATCTGTCCCTGGAAGGTGCCCTGCAGGACATAGATCCATTGCTCGTTGGGATGCGAATGCGGCTCGGCGCCGGTTCCGGCGGGCATGCGCATCAACCCCACGATCATGCGGTCGCCTTCGACGCAGGCGCCGTTGGCGGTCGAATAGTCGGGGCCGCCGAGAATGTGGTTCACCCTGGCGAGGTCGAACACGTATTCGCCGTCACCGGCGCGCGTGGCGCCGGGCGTGCGCACCACTGCTGCTTGCTGCGACATTGTTGCGTCCTCCGCTTTCCTCCGATCGCGACTTGCCGAGCGTCAGGCGAACGCCCGCGCCGACGTTTCGTCGTCGGCATGCAACAGCTTCCGCGCCCTTCCGCCGAGAATGGCGGATTGCTCGGCAGCCGGGATCGATGAGCCGCGCACCTGCGGCACCGCGTCCGGCATCCCCATGTCGAAGGGATAGTCGCTCCCGAGCAGGACGCGGTCGGCACCCGCAATGCCGGCGAGGAATTCGAGCACCTCCTTCGAGTGCACGATCGTATCGAAATAGAAGCGCTCAAGCGATTCCGTCGGCGGCTTGGCGAGCTTGCGCTTCGGCTCCGCGCGCACGTTCCAGCCGTGCAGGAAGCGCCCGGCCTGGTAGGGAACGAACCCCCCGCCGTGCGCGAGACAGATTTTCAGCGACGGATGGCGTTCGAGCACGCCGCCGAACACCAGGCAGGCGGCAGCGATGGTCGTATCCAGGGGATTGCCGATGAGATTGCCGAGATAATACGATGAAAGCCGGTCTGCACCCGCCACATTGATCGGGTGCAGCAGCATGAACGCGCCGAGCTCGGCCGCCGTCGCCCAGACCGGCTCGAGCTCGGGGTCGTCGAGGTTCTTGCCGGCCACGTTCGAGCCGATCTGCGCGCCGCGCAGGCCGAGCACCCGCATGGCGTGACGCAGCTCATCCGCGGCGAGCCGCGGCGCCTGCAGCGGCAGCGTGGCGATGGCGAGGAAGCGGTCCGGCTGCGCGCCGACAAGCTTGGCGAGCTGCTCGTTCTGGATACGGGCGAATGCCGCCGCAAGCTCCGGCGGTTGCGCGTAGAGGAAAGTCTGCGGACACACCGACAGCACTTGGACATCGACCTCGGCCTTCGCCATGTCGCGCAGGCGGCGGTCCAAATCCCAGCCGCCGCGCGGGAACTTGCGATAGACGTGACCGGCAACGTCCAGGGTGCCGAACTCGGCATCGACCTCGGAGAGCTTCGGCGCCACCTGCGCGGCTTCGCGCTGCAGCAGCCGGATCGTCTCTTCGGTGAGGATATGAGCGTGAACGTCGATCGTTGGCGTTGTCGCTGTGACCATGGGTGGGTTGCCTGCGAGGAAAGAGGCGATATCGGCGAGGCCGCAACCATAGTGCATCCGGCTTGGCAGATCGAGTAGCCGGTGGCGCATCGGCCGGAGCGTGATAGGCTCGCCGGGTACAAGGCCCGGCGCCAGCGGAACCCGCACCAGATGCTCGATCAGCCCGTCGCCTCGCAACGCGCCCGACTGCACCGCCGCCCGCGGCTCGATTTCCAGGACCATCTGGCCGAGCTCGAGGCAAACGGTCTTCTGGTCCGCATCGAGCGCGCCATCAACAAGGATACCGAACTGCACCCACTGGTGCGCTGGCAATTCCTCGGCGGCGTGCCGGAGGACAAGCGGCGCGCTTTCCTGTTCACCAATGTGACGGACTCAAAAGGCCGGCGGTACGACATACCGGTGGTGGTCGGGGCGCTCGCGGCCTCGCCCGAGATCTACGCCGTCGGCATGGGCGCGCCGGTCGAGGACATCGGCGAAGCCTGGATGCGGGCGATCGCCGCTCCGCTTGCGCCCGTAGCCGTCAGTGCCCCGCGCTGCCAGGAGGTCGTGCTCACCGGCGATGATCTGGCGGCGCCGGGCGGGCTCGCCCGGCTGCCGGTGCCGGTCTCGACCCCCGGATTCGATTCCGCGCCATATCTGACCGCGACGCTCTGCATCACCCGCGATCCCGACAGCGGCGTCCAGAACATGGGGACGTATCGCGCGGCCTTGAAAGCATCCGACAGGCTGGTCGTGCGTATGGTCGCACGCGAGGCGAGCGGGGCCGGCGGCTATCTGCATTGGCTCAAGTACCGACAGCGCCGAGAGCCCATGCCGATCGCGATCGTGATCGGCTGCGCGCCCGTGGTCATGTTCACGGGGCCGCAGAAGCTCGCCATCGACATGGACGAACTCGGCGTGGCGGGGGCGCTCGCCGGGGCTCCCATCGAGGTGGCAAAGGCGGCGACAGTCGATCTCGACGTGCCGGCCTCGGCGGAAATCGTGATCGAGGGACTGATCGACCCCGAGAAGCTCGAGCCGGAAGCGCCGTTCGGCGAGAGCAACGGCTACGTCGCACTCGAGGCCTACAACATGCCGATGCGGGTGACTGCCATCACCCACAAGCGCGCGCCGGTCTTCACATCCATCATCAGCCAAGTCACGCCCAGCGAGTTGAGCGTGATCAAGAAGGTGGCCTACGAGCCGCTGTTCCTGAGCCACCTGCGCGAACGGCTCGGGATCAAGGGCGTTCGCCGCGTGGTGATGCACGAGCGGCTGACCAATCTGCGACCGGTCATCTTCGTACAGTTCGCGGATGCGACGCCGCGGAGCGAAGTCTGGCGCGCCCTGCACGGCGCCGCCATCCTGCAGTCCAACTGCGGAAAGATCGTCATCGCGGTGAGCGAGGACATCGATCCCACCAGCATGGATGCAGTGCTGTGGTCGCTCGCCTATCGCACCAATCCGATCGAGGATGTGCTGCTCGTGCCGCACCGTGGCGGCGTGCAAGGCGCGCAATACGGGCCGAAGACCGCGGATTCCGGCATGCTGGTCGATGCGACCCGCAAATATCCGATGGCGCCGCTGGCGTTGCCGACCCGCCAGTACATGGAGCACGCCCGCGCGCTGTGGGAGGAGCTCGATCTTTATCCGCTCAACGTTCAATCGCCCTGGCACGGCTACGGCCTCGGAGATTGGACCGATCGCTGGGAGACGTTCGCGCGCCGCGCCGCCACCGGCGATTGGGAACTGACCGGCCGCGAGACGCTCGTGCGCCAGCGCGGCGGGCTCACACCGGAGACTCCCGCGCGTTTCGACGACGGGCGGAAGAAATCCTAGATCGTTGTCTTCCGCCGGTACGCCCGCGGCTCCGACCACCGCCCGTTCGTCCCCCCGCGGTCGAGGCCGAAGGGGAATGCCCTTCAAGCGCCCGCGATCGTCGCATCGGCCCTTGCGCCGCATCCATACGATCGGACCCCGCACGCGGGCCCGATTGCGGATTCTGCGTATAGCGACCATGATCTCGCTCATTGATCGCGGAGACAATGCCATGCCGACATATGGCTTCAGTCATCTCGCCGCCCTCGCGGCCGCCCTCGTCCTGCCGCTCTCTGTTCACGCCCAGCCGGCCGGCGGTGAAAACGTCGTGCTGGCGGTGCCGAATATCGCGCTCACCTTCGCTCCGGGTTATCTCGCGGAGGATCTGGGCCTGTTCGCCAAACAGGGACTGAACGTCAAGAGCGTGGTGATCGCGGGCATCGGCTCCGCCAACGCAGTGATTTCCGGCAGCGCGGATTTCGCGGAGATATCGGGCGCGACGCTCACGCGTGCCGCCGCGCGCGGCCAGCGTCTCATCGGCCTCGCCAGCACGCTTAACCGGCCAACCATCCAGATCGTTCTGCGCAAGGAGATCGCCGCCGCGGGCGGCTTCGACCCCAAGGCGCCGCTCGCGCAGCGCGCACAGCTGATGCGCTCCCGCACCATCGCGGTGGATTCGATCAACTCCGTCATCCACGCCTATGTTCTCCTGCTGGCGCGCCGGGCCGGCTACAATCCCGACGACATCCGCATCGCGCCGATGGCGCCCAACAGCGCGATGGCGGCCTTCCAGACCCGTCAGGTCGACGGCTTCGCGATGTCGATGCCGTGGCCGCTGCAGCCCGTGCTCGAAGGGAGCGCGGTTGTGATCGCCAGCGGCTCCGACGGCGATCCGCCCGACATGTATCCCTTCGGTCACAACGTCTTCGTCGCCAAGCCGGAGACGTGCGAGCGGCGCAAGTCCGCCTGCGCGAAGCTCGGCAAAGCCTTGGTCGAGGCCATCGCCATCATGCTGGACCATCCGGCGGAGGCGCTTGCAGTGCTCAAGAAGCGCTTCGCGGCGTTCGACGACAAGTTGCTGGCCGCCGGTTTTGCCGAGATCCGCAAGGGCACGCCGCGCCCGCCCGTGGTCACCAAGGCCGACCTGGAGAACGCCGAGCTCTACAATATCGGCGCCGGGCTGTTGAAGCCCGAGGAGAAATTGAAATCGTATGACGGGCTCTATACGGATGACTATGTGAAGTGAGGGCGTTCATTCCGCCCTCCTTCCGGCGCCCCGGGGCCGATAGCATGGATACTGGTATCGAGTGAATCGCTCACGATGCGGCGGACCAGGCACTACGGTTTGGGCTGTGCGGTGTAATAGCTGCCGCGGCCGCTGGCGACGAGCTTTCCCTGCGCATCGAAGATGCGCGCCTCGGCGGTGGAAAACTGGCTGCCCATGCGCACGACCTTGCCGCGGATGGTGAGATCCCCGGGCATGGCAGGGGCGTGATAATCCACCCGCAGATCGATGGTGGGCACGCCCCGCCCGGTCTTCTGCACCATGGCCCAGTCGGCGCCGAGATCGACCAGCGCGGCAAGGACGCCGCCATGGGTGTAGCGCCGCTCCGGGTTGACCACCCATTCGTCCCGCCACGTCGCCGTCAATTCGATCCCGTCGGCGGCGACTGCGACGACCTTGAGGCCGAGCCATCGATGGTAGGGCGCGCGGGCGACGAGCTCTTGCACGCGCTCCAAGGAGAGTTCCTCGCTCATGGCGCGACCACCACCTTGCCGATGACCTCGCGGTCCTGGATCAGACGCAGACCTTCGCGCGCCTGTTCGAGGGGGAGCACTTTGTCGATCACCGGCCGCATCTCGCGTTGGGCGATGAGCTTCATCAGCGCCTGGAGATCGTCGTCATAGAAGCTGTTCGAGCCGATGATCTTGAGCTCGAAACTCCAGACATAGCGCAGATCCTCCTTGGGATCGTAGCCCGCGGTGGCGCCGCAGACCAGAAGCCTGCCGCCGCGCTTGAGGCAGCGCAGCGATGGGTGCCAGGTGTCGCCGCCGGTAAAGTTGATCACCACGTCGACGCCGCCGTCATAGCTGCGCCGCTGCGGCTTGCCGTATTTCTCCACCGCCCATTTCGAGAAATCGACCTCCTTGACGTTGAGCACCTCGTCGGCGCCGAGGTCGCTGAGCTTGGCCATCTTCTCCGCGCTCGAGGTGCAGGCGATCACCTCGGCGCCGAGATGCTTGGCGAGAATGACGCAGCCGGTGCCGACGCCGCCGCTGGCGCCGAGAACGAGCACGCGGTCGCCCTGTCTTGACGGTGTCGTGGGTGATCAGCATGCGGTGCGCCGTGCCGTAGGCGACCGGCAGCGCCGCGGCGTCCTCGAAGCTCACCCCCGCCGGCATCGCCACCAGCTGGTCGGCGGCGACCAGGCAATATTCCGCCATGCCGCCGTCGAGCATCTCGCCCATCAGCCCTTTCTTCTTGTTGAGCGGATTGACCAGCACGCGGTCGCCGACCTTCCAGCCGGCCACGCCTGCTCCGACCTCGGCGATCTCGCCCGCCATGTCGAGGCCGACCACGACCGGCAGCGGCACCTTGATGCCGGGCATGCCGCGCACGGTGAACACGTCGTGATAGTTGAACGACGACGCCCGCACCCGGATCACCACGTGCCCCTCGACCGCCGCGGGCATCGGATAATCGTGCACGACTTCGAGCTCCTCGAGCCCGCCGTGCTTGCGCAGGAGCAGCGCCTTCATGGTCTTCTTGCCGTTCACGCTTTCCGTTCCTTCGCCGCCTGGATTGTGGTCCGCCGCCGGTCTAAGTAGCTTAGGCCAGGATCGACAACAACCTCCGCCAACGACCTCCCGCCGCCATCCGGAGCGCCTCGATGCAGGAGAATTTCCGCCAGTTCCTCGATCGCCTGCGGCAGAACGGCGAGCTCGTCGACCTGCACCAGCCCGTGGACATCCGCCACATCGCGACGCTGGTCGACCAGGCCGACACCGCGCTCTATTTCCACAAGGTCATCGGCTACGAGATGCCGGTGGTCTCCGGCCTCATCCGCACGCGCGAGCGCTCGATCATGGCGCTCGGCTGCGAGACCTACCGCGAGATCGAGGACAAGCTCACGCAGGCGATCGACCATCCGATCCCGCCGAAATACGTGAAGAGCTCGCCCGCGCGGGAGGTGGTCGTCGCCGGCGACGACGTCGACCTCTACAAGCTGCCGATCCCGATGTCGTCGATCTTCGACGGCGGCCCGATGATCACCGCCGGCGTGGTGATCGCGCGCGATCCCGAGCTCGGCATCAACAGCGGCATCTACCGCTTCATCGTGAAGGAGAAGAGCCTCACCGGCATCGACATCGTCACGCCCAACAACATGCGCCTGTTCGCCCAGCGCGCCTACGAGCAGGGCCGGCCCTTGCCGATCTCGATCAGCATCGGCACCCATCCGATCGAGATCACCGGCTCGGGCTACCGCGCGCCGCTCGGCGTCGACGAGATGGCGATCGCCGGCGGCTTGCGCGGCGCGCCGGTCGAGCTCGCCCCCTGCCAGACCATCGACCTGCCCTACATCGCCGACGCCGAGATCGTGCTGGAGGCCGAGATCCTGCCGACGGGGTGGACCTGGCCGGAAGGGCCGCTTCGGCGAGTTCACGCGGCTGATGGGCGGGCTGCACTGGAACCCGCTGGTGCGCATCAAGGCGATCTCCATGCGCAAGGACGCCATCTACTACAATCTGCACATGCCGTGGGAGAACACCTGGCTCGCCGCGCCCACGCGCTATGCCGCGATCCGCCAGGCGCTCAAGACCGCCGGCGTGCAGGTCAAGGACATCAACGTCACGCTCGGCGGCTGCGCGTTCTGGCACGCGGTGATCTCGATCAAGAAGCAGCCGGGCGAAGCCAAGAACGCGCTCTTGGCGGCGCTCTCGGTCATGGACCTCAAGCACGTGGTGGTGGTCGACGACGATATCGACGTCTACGACCCGACCGAGGTCGAGTGGGCGATCGCCACCCGCGTGCAGGGCGACAAGGACGTGATGATCGTCTCCAATGCGCGCGCCAAGCCGCTCGATCCGAGCCTCCCGCAGGGCTACGGCGTGGTGCCGACGGGCGCCAAGGTCGGCATCGACGCCACCATCCCGGAAGGCATCCCGCGGGAATATTACGAGCGCATCACCTATGCCTATGCCGATCGCGCCAAGATCGAGGACTATGTCGACGGGAAGGCGGACGAGGCGGGGCTTGCCGGCGACGAGGTCGAGGTTGCAGATCTGGCAGAGAAGATCCTGGAGACGATCGCCAAGACGCCGCTCTACTACACCGACATCGCGGAGCGCTTCTCGGGCTACGATTTCCGCACGGTCGCGCGCGCGCTCGGGCACCTGCACGCGGCCGAGAAGCTTTGGCAGGACGCGCGCGGGCGGATGTGCGTGCGCGGCTCGGAATTCGCGGCCAAGCCGCCGCGGCGGTGAAGTTCGCGATCGGGGCCTGCTTATCAATTAGGCGCCTGCCTAATTTCGCGGCAGACGAACTCCTTAGCGCCCGAGATTCGCCCGCGTGCGCGCCGGATCAAATAGCCACCGCAACGGCTTACCGCATGCCAGCGGCTTGGCACGGGGCTTGCGATTCCGTCGCCGCGGACGGCCCTGAGCCGTCTGTTGCGCGTCAACAGAAGGACATCGCGATGCACATATCTATTGGCGCGGTCGCCAAGCGACCGTTCGGCCGCCGCTTGCTTGCCGCCTCGGCGGGATTGGCGTTCGGCGTGGCGGCGGCTCTTCCCGCCAAGGCGCAAGACACCATCAAGGTCGGCATCCTGCATTCGCTCTCCGGCACCATGGCCATCAGCGAAACCACGCTGAAAGATGTCATGCTCATGTTGATCGAGGAGCAGAACAAGAAGGGCGGCGTGCTGGGCAAGAAGCTCGAGGCCGTCGTCGTCGACCCAGCCTCGAACTGGCCGCTGTTCGCGGAAAAGGCGCGCGAGCTCATCACCAAGGACAAGGTCGCCGTGGTGTTCGGCTGCTGGACCTCGGTGTCGCGCAAGTCGGTCCTGCCGGTGTTCAAGGAGCTCAACAGCATCCTGTTCTATCCGGTGCAATATGAAGGCGAGGAGAGCGAGCGCAACGTGTTCTATACCGGCGCCGCCCCCAACCAGCAGGCGATCCCAGCCGTCGATTACCTGATGTCGAAGGACGGCGGCGAGGCGAAGCGCTGGGTGCTCGCCGGCACCGACTACGTCTATCCGCGCACGACCAACAAGATCCTCGAGGCCTATCTCAAGCAGAAGGGCGTCGCGGATGCCGATGTCATGATCAACTATACGCCGTTCGGCCACTCCGACTGGCAGACCATCGTCTCCGACATCAAGAAGTTCGGTTCGGCCGGCAAGAAGACCGCGGTCGTGTCCACCATCAACGGCGACGCCAACGTGCCGTTCTACAAGGAGCTCGGCAACCAGGGGGTCAAGGCGACCGACATTCCGGTGGTGGCCTTCTCCGTGGGCGAGGAAGAGCTCGCCGGCATCGACACCAAGCCGCTGGTCGGCCATCTCGCCGCCTGGAACTACTTCGAGTCCATCAAGTCGCCGATCAACGACAAGTTCATCAAGGACTGGCACACCTTCATCAAGAATCCGAAGCGCGTGACCAATGACCCGATGGAAGCCCACTTCATCGGCTTCAACATGTGGGTGAAGGCGGTCGAGAAAGCGAAGTCAACCGATCCCGACAAGGTGATCGCCGCGTTGCCCGGCATCGAGGCCCCCAACCTCACCGGCGGCACGTCCAAGATGCTGCCCAACCACCACATCACCAAGCCGGTTTTCATCGGCGAAGTGCGCGCCGACGGTCAGTTCGACGTGGTATGGAAGACACCGGGGCTGGTTCCGGGCGACGCCTGGTCCAACTATCTGCCGGGTTCGAAGGACCTCGAGGCGGACTGGGTCACCCTCAAATGCGGCAACTACAACACCGCGACCAAAAAGTGCGGCGGCGCGTCGTAACGTGGTGTTCGCCCTAACAGCGTAGCGTTGTGTGCGTAGCAAGAATGGAGGCGGCCCAATTTCGAAATTGGGCCGCCTCGCTCCGAGATGCCGGGATTAGCAGGATGCGTGCCTTCTGCGATCGCTTCATCGCGCTCGTGTTCGCGCTCGGCGTCCTTGCGGCCCTGAGCACGGCCGCAGGCGCCGGGCCCTACGAGGACGCGCTGCTCCGCTTCACCGCCGACAGCTTCAACGAGACGATCGAGGGAGTCGAGGGCGTTGCCGCGAGCGGCAATCCACTCGCGGCGCGCGTGATCGGCGCCCTGCAGGAGGGGCGGCTCTTCTTCGGCGCGGAGAGCAAGCGCGTCTTCATTCGCGATCCGTCCGACCGGCTGATTGACGCCGCCACCGGCCAGCCGATTGCCGGCGACGGCCCGCCCGACCTCGCGCCGGTGCGCCTCAACAACCGCTTGCGGCGGATCGTCGAGGCGGCGCTCGGCAGCCTGACGTTGATGGCGCCCGAAGCTGACAAGCGCCTCGATGCGGCGCAGGCCGTGCTCAAGTCCAAGGACGCCAATGCGCTGCCGGCGCTCGACCAAGCGATCGCCAAGGAGAGCAACCCGCGCGTGAAACAGGCGTTGATCGAGGCGCGCGCCGCCGTCGTACTCTATCTCGACAATGCGTCCGACGCCGACAAGATCGATGCCGTCGCCGTGATCCGCCAGCGCGGGGATCAGGACGCGATCGCCCTGCTCGGCGGATTGCCGGCGAGCGCCGCTCCCGCCGTGAAGAAGGCGGCGGCCGACGCCACCGCCTCGATCCAGAGCAGTCTCGCGCTGTGGACCGCCGTGCAAAATGCCTGGTACGGGCTCTCGCTCGGCTCGGTGCTGCTGCTGGCCGCCATCGGGCTGGCCATCACCTTCGGGGTGATGGGCGTGATCAATATGGCGCATGGCGAAATGGTCATGCTCGGAGCCTACACCACCTTCGTGGTGCAGGAGGTGATCCGGGCGCACAATCCGGCGCTGTTCGACTATTCGCTCGCCATCGCCATTCCGCTCGCGTTCCTGTTCGCCGGCTTCGTCGGCATTCTGATCGAACGCGGCATCATCCGCTTTCTCTACGGCCGGCCGCTGGAGACGCTGCTCGCCACCTGGGGCCTGTCGCTGATCCTGCAGCAGGCGGTGCGCACCGCCTTCGGCCCGACCAACAAGGATGTCGGCAATCCCTCCTGGATGAGCGGCTCCTTCGATCTCGGGCAGATCACCATCACCTACAACCGGCTGTGGATCATCGTCTTCACACTTCTCATCTTCGTAGGCTTGCTCGGGCTGCTGCGCTTCACCCGCTTCGGGCTCGAGATGCGGGCGGTGACGCAGAACCGGGCGATGGCGGCGTCGATGGGCATCCGCACGAGCCGCATCGACGCGCTGACCTTCGGGCTCGGGTCGGGCATCGCCGGGCTCGCCGGCGTTGCCTTGTCTCAGATCGACAATGTCAGCCCCAATCTCGGCCAGGGTTACATCATCAACTCCTTCATGGTGGTCGTGTTCGGGGGCGTCGGGAACCTATGGGGCACGCTGGTCGGCGCCTTCACGCTCGGCATCGCCAACAAGTTCCTCGAGCCCTATGCCGGCGCCGTGCTCGGCAAGATCGCCATCCTGGTGCTGATCATCCTGTTCATTCAGAAGCGTCCGCGAGGCCTATTCGCCCTGAAGGGCCGGGCGGTGGAGGCATGATCGCCGGCCTGGTCCTGCGCGCGCTCGATCGCGGTGCGATCGCCTTCCTCGCGACGCTGGCCGCGATCACCGTCCTCGTGCCGGTGCTCAATCTCTTCGTGCCGGCCTCCTCGCCGTTCTATCTGTCGTCCTATTTCGTCGCCCTGTTCGGCAAGTACCTGTGCTTCGCGCTCTTGGCCCTGTCGATCGACCTGATCTGGGGCTATTGCGGGATTCTCTCGCTCGGCCACGGTGCCTTCTTCGCGCTCGGCGGCTACGCCATGGGCATGTACCTGATGCGCCAGATCGGCACCCGCGGGGTCTATGCCGATCCGGTCCTGCCCGACTTCATGGTGTTCCTGAACTGGCCGGAGCTGCCGATCTATTGGTATGGATTTCAGCACTTCGCCTACGCCGCGTTCATGGTCTTGTTCGTGCCGGGCCTGCTCGCCTTCGTGTTTGGCTGGTTCGCCTTCCGCAGCCGCGTCACCGGGGTTTATCTCTCGATCATCACCCAGGCGCTGACCTTCGCGCTGATGCTCGGCTTCTTCCGCAACAATTTCGGATTCGGCGGCAATAACGGGCTCACCGATTTCAAGGACATTCTCGGCTTCAACGTGCAGGCGCCGGGCACCCGGGCGGCGCTGTTCGTGATCTCGGCCCTCGCACTCATCCTCGGCTTCGTCATCTGCCGCGTCATCGTCAGCTCCAAGTTCGGCAAGGTGCTGGTCGCCATCCGCGACGCCGAGGCGCGCACCCGCTTTCTCGGCTATCGCGTCGAAGCCTATAAGCTGTTCGTATTCACGCTCTCCGCCTGTATGGCTGGCGTGGCGGGCGCGCTCTACGTGCCGCAGGTCGGTATCATCAATCCGAGCGAATTCTCGCCGGGCAATTCCATCGAGGCGGTCATCTGGGTGGCGGTCGGCGGGCGCGGCACGTTGACCGGCGCGGTGCTCGGCGCCGTGCTCGTGAACTACGGCAAGACCTATTTCACCAGCGGCTTCCTGGCGCCGTACTGGCTGTTCGTGCTCGGAGGCCTTTTCATCGCCGTGACGCTGCTGCTGCCCCGCGGCATCGTGGGCACGATCCACCATTGGTGGGGGCAATGGCGGGAGCGCCGGCCGGGCGCCGGCAACGCGCCCACTCGCGTCGCCGATGCCTCGCCGCGGCCGGCGGAGTGAGCGATGGACCCCCGCACCACCACTGCGCTGCTTTATCTCGATGGCGTAACGGTGTCGTTCGACGGGTTCCGCGCGCTCAACAATCTCGCCTTCACGATCGAGCCCGGCGAGATGCGCGCCATCATCGGTCCCAACGGCGCCGGCAAGACCACCATGATGGATGTCGTCACCGGCAAGACCCGTCCCGACACCGGCGACGTCTATTTCGACGGCGGCGCCTACGATCTCTCGCGTCTCGACGAGACCGAGATCGCGTTGCTCGGCATCGGCCGCAAGTTCCAGAAGCCCACCGTGTTCGACATGCACACGGTCGAGGACAATATCGGCCTCGCGTTGAAGGCCGACCGGCGCGCGCGCAAAACGCTGTTCTGGCACGAAACCAGCGAAGAGGCGCACCGCATCGATCGCATTCTCGAGATCATCCGCTTGTCGGGCGTGCGCCACCGCGTCGCCGGCTCGCTGGCGCACGGCCAGAAGCAGTGGCTGGAGATCGGCATGCTGCTGGCGCAAGAACCCAAGCTTCTCCTCGTCGACGAACCGGTGGCGGGCATGACCGACGCCGAGACCCGGCAAACCGCCGAGCTCCTCAAGGAGATCAATCGCGATCGCACCGTGGTGGTCGTCGAGCACGACATGACCTTCGTGCGCGAGCTCGGAGTGAAGGTCACCTGCCTGCACGAAGGCTCGGTTCTGGCGGAGGGCACCATCGACCAGGTCTCCGAGAATGAGCGCGTGGTCGAGGTCTATCTGGGACGCTAGCGCCATGCTGCAGGTGAACGCAATCGACCTCCACTACGGCGCGGCGCAGGCGTTGCGCGCCGTGTCGCTTTCCGCCGAACCCGGCAAGGTGACCTGCGTGCTGGGACGCAACGGCGTCGGCAAGACCAGCCTGCTCGACGCGCTCGCCGGGCAGCATCCGGTCAGTAAGGGCGCCATCACCTTCGATGGGGCGGACATCACGTGGCTCAAGCCGAGCGAGCGGGCGCGACGGGGCGTCGCCTATGTGCCGCAGGGGCGCGAGATCTTTCCACTGCTCACCGTCGAGGAGAACCTCAAGACCGGCTTTGCGCCGCTCAAGCGCGAGGATCGCTCGATCCCCGACGACGTCTTCTCGCTGTTTCCCGTGCTCAACGACATGCTGGGACGGCGCGGCGGCGACCTTTCCGGCGGCCAGCAGCAACAGCTCGCGATCGGACGGGCGCTGGTGATGCGGCCGCGGCTGCTGCTCCTGGACGAGCCGACCGAGGGCATCCAGCCCTCGATCATCAAGGATATCGGGCGCGCCATCGCCTATTTGCGCAATCTGGGAAAGATCGCCGTCGTGCTGGTGGAGCAGTATCTCGACTTCGCGCGCGAGCTGGGCGACCATTTCGCGGTCATGGACCGCGGCGCGATCGTCTATTCCTGCACCCGCGACAGCATGGACGAGGCCGCGCTCCGGCGCGCCATGGCGATTTGACCGACCCGCCCGCCCGTCGAGCGCGCATCCGGCCCCCGCATGCATTGAATGGCGCCGTGAGCACGGGTTAGGCTGGGACCGCCGGCTCCGCCAGCGGCGACGACGAGGGGTGAAGCGTGAGCAACGCGTTGGCTGAGGCAGCCGATACATTCGCCGCGAACCGCGCCATCGGACGCGTCGCCCTCGCGGTCGGGGCCAGCGCCGGTGCGACGCGCCGTTCGCGCCTGCGCGAGGAAGGCTCGTTGCGCGTGCGATGTCCGGGCCGTCCGGCCGCCGAGCTCGAGGCGGTCATCGTCAATACCGCGGGCGGCGTCGCCGGCGGCGACCGCCTCACGTTCGAGTTCGCCGTCGGGCCGGGCGCCCGGCTCGTCGTCACCACCGCCGCGGCGGAAAAGGTCTACCGTACGCTCGCACCGGACGCGACCATCGGCGTGAAGCTCAGCGTGGGTACCGCCGCCGCGCTCGCCTGGCTGCCGCAGGAGACCATCTTGTTCGATCGGGCGCGGCTCACGCGCACGATCGACATCGACCTCGCCGAGAACGCGGAGCTGCTGCTGGCGGAAGCGCTCGTGTTCGGCCGTTCCGGCATGGGCGAGGCGGTGGACGACATCAGGTTGTTCGACCGCTGGCGGCTTCGTCGGGGCGGGCGGCTCGTCCACGCCGAAGCCGTGCGGCTCGAGGGCGCCGTGGCGGCAAAGCTTGCGCAGCGCGCGGTCGCCGGCGGCGGCATCGCCGTCGCCACCGTGTTGGCCGCGCCCGCGGAGGAGGCCACGGCGGCGAACGTGCGAGCGCTCGCCGGCCGCGTGCGCGGCGAAGTCGGCGTCTCCGCCTGGAATGGGTTCGCCGTGGTGCGGC
Organism: uncultured Alphaproteobacteria bacterium; assembly: GCA_963758945.1. Classification (GTDB taxonomy): domain Bacteria; phylum Pseudomonadota; class Alphaproteobacteria; order Rhizobiales; family Xanthobacteraceae; genus VAZQ01. Next base: position 186,216 of record CAVWXY010000017.1, read on the forward strand.
TCTGCGCCGCCGACGGCGCGGCGCTGCGACACGATCTCGCCGCCGTGCTCGCCGCGCTGCGCGGCGCGCCCTTGCCGCGGCTCTGGCTCAACTGACGTGAAGCGAGGATCGCAGGTAAGCCATGCATCTGACACCCCGCGAAAAGGACAAGCTGCTCGTGTCCATGGCTGCGATGGTGGCCAGGCGGCGGCTCGAGCGCGGCGTCAAGCTCAATCATCCCGAAGCGCTCGCGCTCATCACCGACTTCATCGTCGAGGGCGCGCGCGACGGCAGGACCGTCGCCGAGCTGATGGAGGCCGGCGCGCACGTGCTCACGCGGGCCCAGGTGATGGACGGGATTGCCGAAATGATCCTCGAAATCCAGGTCGAAGCGACGTTCCCGGATGGAACCAAGCTGGTGACGGTGCACGAGCCGATAAGATGAGGCGTGAATACACCCTCCTCCGTCATGCCCGCAACAAGTCACAACAAGTCCGCCCGTGACGGCAACGCCCCTACGAGGTATCAAGATGATCCCCGGCGAAATGTTCATCAAGGACGGCGAGATCGAGCTCAATGCCGGCCGCAAGACCGTCACGCTCTCGGTCACCAATACCGGCGACCGGCCGATCCAGGTCGGCTCGCATTATCATTTCTTCGAGACCAATCCGGCGCTCAAGTTCGATCGCAAGACCGCGCGCGGCATGCGGCTCGATATCGCCGCCGGCACGGCGGTGCGCTTCGAGCCCGGGCAGACGCGCGAGGTCGCGCTCGTGGCGCTCGCGGGCAAACGGACGATCTATGGATTCCGGCAAGAGGTGATGGGGAAGCTCTGATCCTGAAAGCCGCGACGTGAGCGGGGACAGCCCGTGCCCGAAACATCGAGCAAGCTGCTTGAAGTCGGCGTCGTTCTGCAGGGCGGCGGCGCGCTCGGTGCCTACGAGTGCGGCGCCTTGAACGCGCTGCTCGAGCTGATGGACGAGTTCGCGGCGCAAGGCCGCGCGCTTGCGCTCAAGGTCGTGACCGGCGTATCGATCGGTTCGATCAACGCCGCCTGCGTGGTCGGCGCCAAGACCCGCGCCGATGCCCGCGCGCGGCTCAACGCGCTGTGGGACGACCTCATGCTCGAGGCGCCGCCGTTCTGGATCGCGGCGGCGCAACGCGACCTCGCCTATTTCGGGCTGCCCGGCTTCTACGCGCCGCGGCCGGATTTCTGGACCGCTCCGACCTGGACCTACGTCTACGATACGCGCCCGCTGCTGGTGACGCTGGCCCGCCACGTCGACTTCGCTGCGCTCAATGCCAGCCCGACCGCGTTCGTGGTGACCGCGGTCGAGGTGGTCACCGGCGCGCTGCAGGCATTCGCCAACAAGCCGGTCGGACGACACATCGCCGCGACCAGGATCGAGCCGCGGCACGTGCTGGCGAGCGGCAGCCTGCCGCCCGGCTTTCCGTGGACCGAAATCGACGGCATGCCGTACTGGGACGGCGGCATCGTCGACAACACCCCGCTGGGACTGGCCATCGACGCATTCAGCGCCGATCCCGCCGTCGACCGCATGCTCGTGGTGATGAACCTCTATCCCTTGCGCGCGCGGTTGCCGCGCAATCTCGCCGCCGTCGAGGATCGCTTGCACGAGCTGAGCTTCGGCAACCGCCTGCGTCAGGATCATGACACCGCGCGGCGCATCAATGCGCTGGTCGAGACTATCGACGAGCTCGCGATCAGAGTACCGCCCGAACGAGTCGACGAATGGCTGAGCGCCCGGCTCGAGGAGGCGCGGCGCTACAAGATCATCGAGGCCATCGTCAACATCGACATGCAGGACCCGGCGGCTGCGCTCGATCCGGCCGCGCAGCGGCCGGCCGACGACAAGGACGGCATGCGCGATTTCTCGCCCGATACCGTGCGCCGCCGGCGCCGGGACGGGTTCCGCTTCGCCTACGACATCTTGCGGCCCGCCTTCGAAAACCGCTGGCGCCAACACGATGCGGGGCCGGGGTCTGCCGCCGCGCCCCTAGGGAGCTGAATGCATGCCGAGCCGAATTGCGCGCACCCTGTACGCCGAGATGTTCGGCCCTACCACTGGCGACCGCGTGCGGCTCGCCGACACCGATATCATCATCGAGGTGGAGAAGGACTTTTGCAGCTACGGTGAGGAGGTGAAATTCGGTGGCGGCAAGGTGATCCGCGACGGCATGGGCCAGAGCCAGACCGCCAACCGGCAGGGCGCGGTCGACACCGTCATCACCAATGCGTTGATCCTCGACCACTGGGGCATCGTGAAGGCCGATGTGGGCCTGAAGGGCGGCCGCATCGCAGGCATCGGCAAGGCCGGCAATCCCGACATCCAGCCCGATGTCACCATCGTCATCGGCCCCGGCACCGAGGCGATCGCGGGCGAAGGCAAGATTCTCACCGCCGGCGGCTTCGACACCCACATCCATTTCATCTGTCCGCAGCAGGTGGAGGAGGCGCTGATGTCGGGCGTCACCTCCATGCTCGGCGGCGGCACCGGACCGGCGCACGGCACCTTCGCCACCACCTGCACGCCGGGGCCGTGGCATATCGGCCGCATGATCCAGGCCGCCGACGGATTGCCGGTCAATCTCGGCTTCGCCGGCAAGGGCAATGCGTCGCGCCCGGCGGCGTTGGAGGAGATGGTCAGGGGCGGCGCCTGCTCGCTCAAGCTGCACGAGGACTGGGGCACCACGCCGGCGGCGATCGACTGCTGCCTGTCGGTCGCCGACGACTACGACGTGCAGGTGATGATCCATACCGACACGCTCAACGAATCCGGGTTCGTCGAGGACACCATCAAGGCGTTCAAGGGCCGCACCATCCACGCCTTCCATACCGAAGGCGCGGGCGGCGGGCACGCGCCCGACATCATCAAGATCGCGGGCCTGAAGAATGTGCTGCCCTCGTCCACCAATCCGACGCGGCCGTTCACCAGGAACACCATCGACGAGCATCTCGACATGCTGATGGTGTGCCACCATCTCGATCCCCTGATCGCGGAGGACGTGGCCTTCGCCGAGAGCCGGATTCGCAAGGAGACCATCGCGGCCGAGGACATCCTGCACGACCTCGGCGCGCTCTCCATGATGTCGTCCGACAGCCAGGCCATGGGGCGGGTCGGCGAGGTCATCATCCGCACCTGGCAGACCGCCGACAAGATGAAGCGGCAGCGCGGCCGCCTGAAAGAGGAGACCGGTGACAACGACAACCTGCGCGCCAAGCGCTACATCGCCAAATACACCATCAACCCCGCGATCGCGCACGGGGTGGCAAAGCACATCGGCTCGGTGGAGAAGGGCAAGCTCGCCGATCTGGTGCTGTGGTCGCCGGCTTTCTTCGGGGTGAAGCCGGATTGCATCATCAAGGGCGGCACCATCGTCGCCGCGCCGATGGGCGACCCCAACGCCTCGATTCCCACGCCGCAGCCCGTGCATTACCGGCCGATGTTCGGTGCGTTCGGCAAGGCGCTCACCGCGTCCTCGGTGCTGTTCGTGTCGAAGGCCGCGCTCCGGGGCGGCCTGCGCAACAAGCTCGGGGTCGACAAGGAGTTCGTCGCGGTGGAAAACACCCGACGCATCTCGAAGACGAGCATGGTGCACAACTCCGCCACGCCGAAGATCGAGGTCGATCCGGAAACCTACGAGGTCACCGCCGACGGCGAGCTGCTCACCTGCGCGCCGGCCGAGGTGCTGCCGATGGCGCAGCGCTATTTCCTGTTCTGAAGATGTGATCCGATGCGGCGCGCGTCCGAAATCAGAACCGCCGGCAGCTGGAACGCGGCGACCGCCATCGACCGCGTCGTGCTCGACGCCGCGGAGCGCCATCGCCGCCGCATCGTGCTGACCGGCGAGCGCGGCACTACTTTTCTGCTCGACCTGCCGCATGCCACCGCGCTGCGCGACGGCGACGGGCTCGTGCTCGAGGACGGCGCCATCGTGCGCGTCGCCGGCAAGCTCGAACCGCTGATCGAGATCGCCGCGGCATCGGCGCCCGCGCTGGCGCGGCTCGCCTGGCATATCGGCAACCGCCACACCGACGTGCAGGTCGTGGGCGACGCGTTGCGCATTCGCCGCGACCACGTACTGGAGGAGATGCTACGCGCGCTCGGCGCCCGCTTGACGCCGCTCGAGGCGCCGTTCGACCCGGAGCCGGGGGCCTACGGGCAGCATTCTCACCACCATGACCACTGAGCGCCCGCGGCACCCGCCCGACGGCCTGAACGCGCCGGCCTTCTACCGGCTGATGGCGTGGCTGTCGCCGGGCTACCCGATCGGCGCCTTCTCCTATTCCGGCGGCATCGAATGGGCGGTCGAGGCCGGCGACATCGTCGACGCGGCAGCGCTCCGCGACTGGCTGGCGGTGATGATCGCCGACGGCGGCGGATTTTGCGACGCCGTCTTTCTCGCGCATGCTTATCGCGCCGCCGCCGAGGGCGACGATGCGGCGCTAAGGACGGTTGCCGAGTTTGCCGCCGCCTTCGCATCGTCGAAGGAACGGCACCTGGAGACGACGGCCCAGGGGCGCGCCTTTGTCGAGGTGACGCGCGCGGCTTGGTTCACGCCGGCGCTCGATCGGCTCGATGCGATATGGGACGGGGCTTTGGCGCTGCCGGTTGCGGTCGGTGTCGCCGCTTCGGGGCACCGGATCGCACTCGAGGCCGTCCTGCACGGTTACCTCAATGCGCTCGCCGCCAACCTCGTTTCCGCCGGCGTGCGGCTCGTCCCGCTCGGGCAGACCGACGGGCAGCGCGTTCTGGCCGGACTCGAGCCGACGGTGGCGGCGACCGCCGAACGCGCACTCGCCGCAACGCTTGACGACGTCGGCGCTTCAGCCTTTCGCGCCGACCTCGCCAGCATGCATCACGAACGCCAGTACACCCGATTGTTCAGAAGCTGAGAGATCGAGGCATGACCATTCCCCACGGTCCCCTCCGCGTCGGCGTCGGCGGTCCGGTCGGCTCCGGCAAGACCGCGCTGATGGACGCGTTGTGCAAGGCGCTGCGCGGGCGCTACGAGATCGCCGCCATCACCAACGACATCTACACCAAATGGGATGCTGAATTTCTCGTGCGCTCCGGCGCGCTCCCAGCCGAGCGCATTGCCGGCGTCGAGACCGGCGGCTGCCCGCACACCGCGATCCGCGAGGACGCCTCGATCAATCTGGCCGCGGTGGCGGACATGCAGAAGAAATTTCCGGCGCTCGATCTGGTGCTGATCGAATCGGGCGGCGACAACCTCGCTGCGACCTTCTCGCCGGAGCTCGCCGACCTCACGCTCTATGTCATCGACGTCGCCGCCGGCGACAAGATTCCGTCGAAGGGCGGACCCGGCATCACCCGCTCCGACCTCTTGGTGATCAACAAGATCGATCTGGCGCCGCATGTCGGCGCTTCGCTCGCGGTGATGGAGCGGGATGCCAAGCGCATGCGCGGCGCGCGTCCGTTCGTCTTCAGCAATCTCCGCGGCGGGGGGGGCGTCGATGTGATCGCACGTTTCATCGAGGACAAGGGCGGGCTGGCGGCGGGCGGTACCGATCCTCGGAATATCTGACCCTGAACCACGCAGTGGCCCAGCGCGCTGCGACGACGTTTAGTGCAAGGACGCGGCGCTATGTTCTGCGACCTGGTTGCCCGCATACGGGAGCTTGGACAGAAGTTATCTATTATTGACGATTTAATTATCGCACGCGTGACGTTAAGCGAACGGATTCGAGGGTGCGGTACCGCCGGGCGGTCGGACGTTGCGGCGGCGAGGCCGATCGCTGCTGCCGTCACTGCACGGCGGGCTTTGCGCCCGGGGCAGCAAAGGTGATGGGGTCGCTCTCGCCGACCTGGAGCGTCATCATCTCGCCCGCCGCCTCGAGCACTGGATAAGCGACCGAGCAGATGTGCGAATGGATGCGCTTGAGGTCGCGCAGGACATCGAGGTGAAGCGACGTCGTTTCCAGCGTCTCCGGCAGGCCCTCGCGCAACCGTTCAAAATGCCGTTCCGCCGCCGCCAGCTCGGCGTTGCGCAACTGGGTCTTCTCCAGGATCAGCTTACGCGCCTCGGCGGCATCGCCGGACATGAACACGCCGAACGCGGCCTTCAGGCTGTCGAGAATGCGCTTGTGGAAGGCCGCGAGCTCCTCGGCCCCTTGCGGTGAGAACTGCAATCTTCGTTTGTTCTTTTTGACGGCGAGCTCACTCAGGTTCTTGTCGATGATGTCGCCGACATGCTCAAGGTTGATGGCAAAGGAGATGATCTCCATCGCGCGGCGGCCCTCGCGCTCGTCCAGGCTGCCGCGCGTGAGTTTGGTCACGTAGAGCTTGATCGCCTCGTCGAGCCGGTCGACGGCGTTGTCCATGCGGGAGACCTCGACGGCGAGCGCACGGTCGTTCGTCATCAGCGCCGTCATCACCTGCCGCAGCATCGTTTCGACGAGATCGCCCATGCGCAATACCTCGCGCGCGGCGTCGGCCAGGGCCAGCGAGGGCGTCTCCAGCGCGCTGTCGTCGAGATAGCGCGGCGCCGAAGGGTCGACGCTCCGCTTGCGCGCGGGAAACATCCTCACCAGGAGCCACGCCAGCGGGTCGAGCAGCCCGATGAAGACGACCGCGAGCGCGGCATTGAAGGCGATATGGAAGGCGGCCGTCGCCTTCCCCATGTCGGGTTGGAAGCTTACCAAGACGTCGGCGATGGGGTGGAGGAACGGCGCCACTAGGGCGACGCCGAACAGCCGGTTGAGCAGGTTCCCCACCGGCAGCCGGTAGCTGGCGGCGTCGCCGCGATGGCCGCCTTCGATGACTGGATTGATCGCGCTCCCGAGATTGGTGCCCAGCACGAGGGCAAGCGCGGCGAAAGGCGTCACGAAATGCGAGTAGGCGAGCGACATGATCAGGAGCACCGTGGCCACGCTCGAATGCGCGGCCCAGGTGAGAGCGGCCGCGATCGCGATGCACAGCACGGGGTCGTCGGTGACGGCGTTCAGCAGCGCCCGCACCCCCGGCGCGTTTTCGGCGGGCGCGAGCGTGTCGAGCAGGATGTGAAGCGCCAGTAGCATCAGACCGAGCCCGATGGCCACGCGGCCGATGTCTTTCGCGCGCGTGCGGGCGCCGCCACGGAACGCGACGAGACCGATGACGAACAGGACCGGCGCCGCCGCGGCAACGTTGAATGCGAGCACCTGGACGATGAGCGTCGTGCCGACATTGGCCCCGAGCATGATGGCCAGCGCCGGTACCAGTCCGACCAGGCCTTCGGCCGCGAATGATGCCGTCATCAGGCCGGTGGCCGTGCTGCTCTGCAGGACGGCGGTCAGGCCCAATCCTGCGGCGAAGGCGGCGAACCGGTTGCCGAGGGCCCTGGACATCAGACGTCGCAGGTCGGCGCCGAACGCGCGCAAGATGCCGGTCTGCACCATGTGCAGACCCCACAACAGCAGCGCAACGCCGCCCATCAAGTCGAGGATAACCATCGTGCCCATGGCGACCTGCTCGCGACCGCGGACATCGTCGCGGCGACAGTACAAGTCCGCGCCGCGGCTCGAAAGGGGAACTTTGCTCCAATCCGTCCGGTAGCGCGAAGACCCGACTCATCGGGCACATCGCGTCGAACGCGAGCTCGTTCTCCAAGGCTAGCCACGCAGAGCCAGAACACCTAACCGCCGGCTCTGGAACATGGTTCCGCTCGCATGAGGACGATGGGGTCGCGAAATCGAGCTCGCCTGTTGATCATTTGGGCGCCAGATCGATCTCGATGTTCAGATAGGCGTCGACCGTCGCGCGCTGCCCCGGATAGAGCACGGTGGTCGACGTCTGCTCCTCGATGACCGCCGGCCCCGCGATGCACGCCCCCGGCGGCAGCGCGCTGCGCCGCAGCACCGGCACATCGCAGGGATCGGCGGCGTTGAAATAGGCCGGCCGCATCGCCTGCGGCGCCGCTTGCGGCGCCGATCCCGCCGCCGCATCGACAGCTTTCGCCGCGGGCTTCGGTATCAGGCCGACCGCCGTGACCTGGAAGTTGACCAGCTCGACCGCCTCGGCTTGCGCCATATGGCCGTAGCGGCGGCGGTGGGCGTCGTGGAACCGGCGGATCAATTCGGCCAGGTCCTCGGCGCCGCGCAACCTCGGTACCGGCACGGCGACTTCGTAGGACTGGCCGCGATAGCGCATGCCGGCGCGGCGGTGCGCCTGCAAGCGCTCGCGCGGGAACTGCTCGCGCAGCAGATCGTTCAGCGCCGCCGCCTCCAGGCCGGCGAAGATCGTCTCGAGCTCGGCGGGCGTTGCCGCATCGAGCGGCGTGATGCGGGTGAGGCTGCGCTCCTGGCGCACGTCGGTCACCAACATCCCATGCGCGCTGAAGGTGCCGGGATCGCGCGGAACGAGGATACGGCCGATCCCGAGCTCGGGTGCGATCATGCCGGCGATGGTCGGCCCCATGCCGCCGAACGGCAGCAGCGTGAATTCGCGCGGATCGTAGCCGCGCTCGACGGTGATGGTGCGCATCGCCACCATGACGTTGGTGGCGAGCACGCGCAGAACTCCCCACGCCGCCTCGGTCGCGGACAGTCCGAGCGGCTCGGCTACCCGCGCGACGATGGCCTCGCGCGCTTTGGCGCCGTCGATCGGCATGGCACCTTCGAGCAGCGCCGCGGGATTGAGATGACCGAGCACGACGAGCGCGTCGGTGAGGGTGGGCTCGCCGCCGCCACGCCCGTAACACGCCGGCCCGGGCTGGGCGCCGGCGCTCCGCGGCCCTACCTTGAGCACGCCCCCGAGCTGCACCGCGGCGATGCTGCCGCCGCCGGCACCGATGGTCTCGATGTCGACGGTATGCGTGCGCAGCGGATGGCGCGCAACCGTCACCTCCGACCTGAACAGGGGCGGGCCGGGAAGCACCGCCATGTCCGAGCTCGTCCCTCCGGCGTCGAAGGTAATGAGATTGGCGATACCCTTGACGTCGCCGAGATGCCGGCCGCCGATGACGCCGGCCACGGGCCCGGACATGACGGTCTGGATCGGCGTCCGCGCCAGCATGCTCGCGCTCGCCGCTCCGCCGTCGGATTTCATCATGAGCGTGCGCGAGCGTGGGAAGCGCCGCAGCGAAAGCTGCTCCAACCCGTGGAGATAGCGAGCGACCGGCGGGCCGATATAGGCGTTGGCCACGGTCGAGGCCGTGCGCTCGTATTCGCGCCATTCCGGGTTCACCTCGTGCGACAGCGATATGTAGAGGTCGGGCGCGATGGCGCGGATGATCTCGGCCGCCGCCTGCTCGTGGGCGGGATTGGCATAGGCGAACAGGAAGCACACCGCCACCGCCTCGACGCCGGCGGCCACGAGCTCGCGCGCCGCCCGGGCGACATCCTCGGCCGCCAGCGGTTCGACCACCTCGCCGCGGCAGTCGAGCCGCTCGCCGATCTCGAAGATGCGGTCGCGCGTGAGCAGCATGCGCGGCGCCGGCGCGAAGAGCTTGAACACGTTCTCGCCGCGCCACTGGCGTCCGATCTCGTAGACATCGCGGAACCCGCGCGTCGTCAGCAGTCCCACCCGGACGCCCCTGCCCTCGAGCAGCGTGTTCAGCGCGGCGGTCGAGCCGTGCAGGATCAGCGCCACGCAATCCGCGCCGAAGTCGCGAACCAAGTCCTCGGTGATCGTCTCCATGACGGCGACGGGCCGCAGCGGCTCGGAGCGGTACTTGCGCACGGCGACGAGCTCGCCACGATCCTCGTCGAAGGCGGTGACGTCGGTGAAGGTCCCGCCGACATCGATGCCGACGCGCAATTTCATCGGCCGGTCTTGTCCCGTCGCAGCCGCCCGGTCGCGTCGGTGTCGACGTCGAGGTCGGGAGTAAGCGCGACGCCGTAGTCGTCGCGCGCCGAGGCCGCGGAGACATAGCCACGCACGACATCGTCGCGCACGCGCGCGACGTCGCGCGTGCAGGGATCGCCCCAGCCGCCGCCGCCGGCGAACTCCACCGACAAGAGATCGCCGCGTTGGAGGCGCAAGCCCGCGACCTTGGAGGTCAGCGCGCGTTCGGTGGCGCCGCCAGGGTTGAGCACTGCCTTGGAAGGACGCGCCGGCTTGGCGCCGAATACGCCGCCGGAGGAAAATTTGAAGCGGTCCATGCGCAGGTTCACGCTGGTCTCGTCCGCCAAAATTCGCCACTGCCGGCGCACGCCGAGGCCGCCGCGAAAGGTCCCCGGGCCGCCCGAGTTCGGTCGCGAGCTCGTAGCGCTCGACGCGGACGGGAAACTCGCTCTCGATCGCCTCGACCGGCGTGTTCATCACGTTCACCACGAGCTCGTCCATGGCGCTCACGCCGTCGCCGTCGGGGCGCGCGCCGGTGCCGCCGTTCAGGATTTCGTATTGCGAGTACCAGCGGCCGGATCGCGGATCACGGCCGGCGCTCGACAGCGAGCCGCCCGCCGCGCTGCCCGGTGCCGGGACGCGGCCGGGCAGCGCCTGCGCCAGCACGCGCATGATTACGGCGGTGGTGACCTGGCTGGGGCGCACGTACATGTTCACCGGCGCGGGAAAGCGCGGATTGAGCAGCGAGCCTTCCGGCGGATAGGACACGCGCACCGGCCGCGACAGCCCGTCGTTCACCGGCAGGTCCGGAATGAACACCATCTTCACCAGACATTCGATGAAGTTGCGGGACACGCACGGCCGCAGGTTGACGGGGCCGCGCGCCTGCGCGTCGCTGTCGAGGATGAAATGCAGCGTGTCGCCCTCGACCTGGAGCGACGCCGAGATGCGATGCGGCTTGGCGAGGTCCACGCCGTCGTCGTCGAGATAGTCGGTCTCCGGGCCATAGCGGCCGTCCGGCAGCTCGGCGATCTGCTTTCGCAACTCTGCCTCGCAAAGGTCCATCCAGCGCCGCCAGCACGCGAGCACGTTGTCGGTCCCGTGCTTGTCGAACAGCTCGGTGAATTTGCCGAGACCGTAGCTGTTGGTGTTGACCTGCGCATTGATGTCGCCCCAGGTCACCTCCGGGGTGCGGGTATTGGCGCAGATCAGCGCTTCCACGTCGCCGTTGAGCTCGCCGCGGCGCAGAATTTTGAGCGGGGGGATCAGCAGCCCCTCCTGGAACAGGTCGGTGGCATCGCCGCTATTGGTGCCGGCAACCTTGCCCCCGAGGTCGGGCTTGTGAGCGATGTTGCCGATGAAGCCGACGAGCCGTCCGGAGACGAATATCGGCGAGATCACGGTCACGTCGGTGGCGTGGTTTTGGCAGGCCTGGTAGGGATGGTTGACGATGAAGGCATCGCCCGGCTCGATTTGGTCGCGGAAGCGGCGGCGGATCTCGTTCACCTGCGCCGCCAGCGGCCCGATATGCAGCGGCTGCGGAATGCCCTGGGCCACCATCCGGCCGGCGTCATCGAAGATCGCGAAGGTGAAATCCTGACTTTCCTTGATGATGGTCGAATAGCCCGTGCGCAGCATGTTGAGCGTCAGCTCGCGCGCGATCTGCAGGGTGGACTGATAGATGACCTCGAGATCGATGGCGTTCACGGATGCGCCTTTCCAAGGTCTTCATGCCCGTGCACGCGGGCACGCGGTCATACAGAATGCGGTTGAGCCGTTCCTGTGAGTGTCGTCCCCGCGAGGGGCACCGCGCGATGCTTGCGTCGCGGGCACGACGGAGGTTCACTTCACCGGATAGGTCTTCTCCAGCTGCGCGAAATACCCTTCGCGCTCGAGCTGCTCGATGATGCCGAGATCGAGATAATCGTTGACGTTGCGGCTGCCAAAGTCGGTCCCGATGGCCTCGAGCTGGGCGAGCACGTTCTTCGCGCCCTCGAGCGATGGCGCCGCATCGCGCGGCATCAGGCGCTTGAAATCGGCGTAGGTGGCGGCGATGACCTTGGGGTCATTGGTCTTGAACTTCTGCGCGATCACCTCCTCGGCTTTCTTCTGATCGGAAAGGGCAAGGTAGGCGCCGGCGATATAGGCCCTCACGAAGCGCATGAGCGTGCCGCGGTTCTGCCGCAGATAGCCGCTGGTGACGACGACCGAGTTGAAGATCCACGGCGTGTTGGCGGCCGCGAGGTCGACGAGCGGGCTGAAGCCGCGCTCCTTCGCCCGCGTGATGGCCGGCTCGATCAATGGCGCCACGTCGATGCGGCCGGCGACGAGCGCGGCGAAGCGCTGCGAGCTGCCGCCGATCTGCGAGACCGTGACGTCCTGGCGCGTGAGGCCGAGATTCTTGAGCAGGATGCTGATGGCGATGTCGGTCTCGGAGCCGAAGGTGCTGATGCCGAAGGTCTTGCCCTTGAGATCCTGCGGACCGACCCCGGCCTTCGTGAACATGGTGATCGGGATGGTGTTGCAGGTCGAGGTCACCAGCTTGAGGTCGGCCCCCTGCTTATTGGCGAGCACGGCCGGGGCGAGGCCCACATGCATGCCCTGGATCTCGCCTGAGAGCAGCACCTGCAGCCCGCGCGTGCCGCCCTCCATGTTGATGACCTCGACCTGGAGCCCCTCCTTGGCGTAGAAGCCACCCGCCTCCCCCATCCACACCGGCAGGATGGTGACGACCGGCGCCGAGATGCCGATCTTGAACGGGACCGGATCGGCGGCTCTGGCCGTCGGCGCGCCCAAGGCAAGCGCGAGACCGAGGGCCGCCGTCGTCGCGCGAAAGGTGCCTGACCGCATTGTTTTCCTCCCTGAGTTCGGTGCCCAATTACGAAACGAGCTGTCCGCCCCTATGGGTTAGAAATTGGCATCGCTCCGGTCAACGGTGCGCCGGTTGCGCTCGGCGGCTTCCTCGATGAGGCTCCAGATGCGGTCCTCGATGGCGTGGAAACGCGGCTCGCGCTTCACCGCCAGCCGGCGCGGCCGTTCGATCGCCACCGGGATGATGTCCTTGACTTTGCCCGGCCGGCCGGAGAACACGACCACGCGGTCCGAGAGATAGATCGCTTCATCGATCTGATGGGTGACGAACAGCACGGTCTTCTTGGCCTTGACCCAGATCTGCAGCAGCTCCTCCTGCATGAGCTCGCGGGTCTGCGCGTCGAGCGAGGCGAACGGCTCGTCCATCAGCAAGATCTCCGGATCCACGACCAATGCGCGCGCCAGGTTCACGCGCTGCTGCATGCCGCCGGACAGCTCATAGGGGTAGTGATGCTCGAAGCCGGAAAGCCCCACCATCTCGATGAAGCGCGATGCGCGCGCCCTCGCGTCGCGCCCGCCGACACCGAGGCATTCCAGGCCGTAGACGACGTTGCCGAGCACGGTCCGCCACGGCAGCAGCGAAGCGTCCTGGAATACGACCGCGCGATCCGGCCCGGGCTTCGTCACCGCCCTGCCGCCGACAAGGATGCGGCCGGCGCTCGCGGGGATCAGCCCGTCGACGACGGAGAGGAACGTCGTCTTGCCGCAGCCGGAGGGGCCCACGATCGACACGAATTCACCGTCCATGACCTGCAAATCCACGCCCCCGAGCGCCGTGAGCCGGGTATTGGTGCGGGGCTGCACATAGTCCAGCCGGATGCCTTGTGCTTCGAGCTTGGCGTTCATGGCGAAGGAGCTCACGCCGGCGGGCGCCAGGCGTCGACCCGGCGTTCGATCCGCCGCACGATCTCGACCAGGATCACGCCGGCGGCGACGATGGTGAGCACACCGACGAACACCTTGTCGGTCTGAAAGCGTGCACCGGCCTGGCTGATCATGGCGCCGATGCCGGTGGCCGAGCCGTAGATTTCGCCTACCACCACGCCGATCATTCCGCGCCCGACCGCGAGGCGAAGCCCGGCGAGCAGGAAGGGAATCGAGCTCGGCAGAATGATGGTTCGAAACAGCCGCCAGTCGCCGGCGCCGAAGCTCGTCGCCACCTTGACCAGTCGCGCGTCGGTGGTGCGCACCGCGGCATATGCGTTGATGGCGATCGGAAGCACCGCGAGCAGGAAGATGATCAGCGCGCGCGCACCCAGCCCGGTGCCGACCCAGATCACGATCAGCGGCAGGAATGCCACCTGCGGCGTGGCGTTGAGCGCCGTCAGCAGCGGCTCGACCGCGTAGGAGAAGCGGCGGTACCAGCCGGCGGCGAGCCCGAGCGGGATGCCGACCGCGATCGCCGCGGCGAGCCCGAGCACGTAGCCGAACCCGCTCCAGGCGAGGTCGCGCCAGATCTCGCCGGTCACGAAGTACATGCGAAAGGCGCTTTCGGTGACGAGCGTGGGCGAGGAGATGAAAATCGGCTTGAGCTGCCAGCGCTCGGCGGCGGCGCCGATCAGCGGACGCAGCGCCTGCGCCCACCAGCCCCGCTCCAAGCCTTCCCAGGCGAGCAGGAAGAGGATCACCATAAGCGCGCCGAGAACGGCACGCTCGTGCGCGAGGTAGAAACGCACCACGGCCGGCGCTTCGCTATTCGCGGCAGGCATGCGATCGAACGAGCTCACGCTGCCGCGCCTTCCATGCTTGCCGCCGCGCCGGTCATGATCGTCATCTTAGCGCCGGCCGCCAGTTCTCGAACCGCCGCTCGCAGGCATCGAGCAGCGCCACCACGACGAGCCCGGCAGCCATGAAGATGATGACGCCGAAGAAGACGACGTCGGTCTGGAACGTATTGCCGGCATCGGCGATCATGTGGCCGAGGCCCCCCGTCGAGGCGTAGAGCTCGCCCACGACGACCCCGAGCAGCGCGCGCCCCGCGCCGTATTTCAAGCCGGTGAAGATGAATGGCACGGTGCCGGGCAGCACAATGCTGGAAAACACCTTGATACGCGAGGCGCAGAAGCTCTTCGCCACACGGATGAAGCGCGCTTCGCTCGTCTTCACCCCGGATTGGGTATTGATGAGAATCGGAATGACGGCGCCGAGGAAAACGACCGCGACCTTGGACCAGATGCCGATGCCGAACCAGATCACGATCAGCGGCAAGAGCGTCACCCGCGGCACCGCATTGAGCGTATCGACGAACGGGCTCGACATGTATTGCAGACGCTTGGACAACCCCACTGCGAGTCCGAGCGGGACGGCGACCGCGACCGCCATGCCGTAGCCGAGCAGGAATTCTCTTCCGCTGATCTTGAGGTCGTTCCAGAAATCGCCGTCGTGGCCGAGCTGCCAGCCGGTCTGCGCGATCCGCGTGGGCGAGGAGATGAACAGCGGATCGATCAGCCCGCTGCTGCCGAGCGCCTCCCAGAGCACGAGCAGGGCGAGCAACGTGCCGCCACCGATCGCCAGGCGCTCGTGCGCGAGATAAAGCCGCGCCGGCGGCGAGCGCCGGCGCTCGCCGGCGGGTTCAAACGTTGCGGGAATGGCCATCTGGGACCCGGTGCAAGGTCCGCATTATAGGTCAACGGCATGGGCGCCGCGCAACGTCGCGTCTTTCGCGCAGTCAGCCGCGGCTACAGCCTTCGATAGGCCGGGTCCGACATGGCTTGGCGGCTGCGTGGCGCGCCGTGTAGCGTCGGGCCCTCAACCGTGCGAGGCATACCGGCATGAACGAGCGCTTTGATCTGACCGGACGTACCGTCATCGTCACCGGAGGCGGCAAAGGCATCGGCAAGGTCTATGCGGAGGAATTCGCCAAGGCCGGCGCCCGCGTGGTCGCCGCCGACATCGACGGCGCGGCGGCGAAATCCGCGGCCGAGGCGCTCGTCGCGCAAGGCCTCGAGAGCATCGGATTGGCCACCGACATCGCCAGCGAAGAATCGACCGCGGCCATGGCACGGACCGCGCTGGAGCGTTTCGGCGCGATCGACGTGCTCGTCAACAATGCCTCGCTGATGAGCGTGCTGCCGCGACGCTCGTGGCTGGAAATCCCGGTCGAGGAGTGGGACCGGGTGATGGCGGTGAACCTGCGCGGCATGTTTCTTTCCTGCCGCGCTGTGTTTCCCGCCATGAAGACGAAAGGACGCGGCAAGATCGTCAACATCTCCTCGTCGCGGGTGTGGGAAGGCACGCCCAACCGGCTGCACTACACCACGTCGAAAGCAGGCGTCATCGGCTTCACCCGCGCGCTGGCGCGCGAGGTCGGCGAGTTCGGCATCACGGTCAACGCCGTCACCCCCGGCATGACGCAGAGCGAGACGCAGGTGCAGTCGTCGTCGGGCAACTATCTCGCCGCCCGCGTCGCCGGCCGCGCGCTCGAGCGGGTCGAGGTCCCTGCCGACCTCGTCGGCGCGGTGATGTTCTTGTCCTCGGCCGCGAGCGATTTCATGACCGGGCAGACGATCAACGTCGACGGCGGCAAGGCGATGCATTAGAGCGAGGTCCGGCCTCGTGCACTTCGGCACATCTTCGGCGATGCGCCGGGCAAAGGCCTGCGGTCCGCGACCGGCCGCCGCAAAGCCGGCATTGCGAAGCTCTTCGCGGGCATCATTGTCCCTCGATCAGGCTATAGCGCCCGTCCGTTGCATCGCGCTCGAGGCGGCCCTTGCGATAGAGTTCATCGAGAGCGCGCACGATTTCCCGTCCGTCCTCGCTGCCGATCGCGGCCATGAGATTCTCGAACAATTTCGGTCCGTCGCGCAATGCCGCCTCGACCAACTCGAACCTCGCTCCCTCGAAACGCGGCGGCTGCGGAATTTCCGTCTCGAGCGCGCGCGGGCGGCCGAACGGCAGCGTGAGATCGTACCCCGCCTTCGCGCCCGTGGTGGCGTCGGCAAGCGATGGATCGAGCGGCAGGGTGCGGAAGCCGCGCTCGACCACGAGATCGCGATGCGGCTGAAAGCGCGTGGCCAGCGCCCATTCCATCTGCTCGTCCGAGAACACGTCGATGTCGGGATCGACCACGAACACGTTCTTGACGTTCGCCTGCGAGCCGAACGCGGCCATGATGGCGTTGCGCGCCTCGCCCGGCACGCGCTGGCGCATGGCGATGCGCACGTTCATCGTGCCGCCGGTGGCGGCCGGCGCGTAGACCGCGATCGGCTCGCGGATCGCGGTTTCCAGCGCGCGCCAGATCAACACCTCGGTGCGCAAGGCGGCGAGCTGCGCGGTATCGGTGCGGCTCATGGTGGCGCCGCCGATGGTCAGGGTCTGGAACAACGCGTCGCGCCGGCGCGTGACGGCGGTGACATGGAAGACCGGATTGGTCTTGACGCCGCCGTAATAGCCGAGGAATTCGCCGTAAGGCCCTTCGGCCTCGACGTATCCTTCCTCGCCGAGATAGCCCTCGAGCACCCATTCGGCATCGGCCGGAATCCTGACGTCGTTGGTGATGCTCTTGACCACCGGCAGCGGCGCAGCGCGCAGCGATGCGAGCAGCCCCAGCTCGTCCACCGGCAGGCGCATGGTGGCGCCGAAATAGTCGATGGGATGGCCTCCGACCACGACGCTGAGCGGCAGCCGCTCGCCGCGCGCGAGCGCTGCGAGATAGATGGCGCGCAGGTCGCTCGGGGCGACGAGATCGATGCCGGTGGTGGCGCGGCCGCGCAGCATCAGGCGGCGCAGCCCGACATTGGTCCAGCCGCTCGTGGGATCGCGCGCGAAGTCCATGGCGGCGGAAATGAACGGCGCGCCGTCCTTGCCGTGCTGGAGGTGGACGGGGAGGCGGGTCAGGTCCACCTCCGCGCCGGTCGCGACCACCTGTTGCACCGGGGCCTCCTCGCGGCCGACCTCGATAAATTCCGGCTTGAGCCGGAGCCGCCGCAGGATCTCGGGAAGGAGCTGTTGCGGGGTGACGTCGAAGGCCTGCGCCAGCCGCGTCCTGCTCGCCAGGACATTGCCGACGAGCGCATGGCCGCCGGCCTCGTCGAAGAGCACGGCTTTGGGGTTGGCCTCGAGCGCGCGCGCGACCTCGCTGAGCCTGGTCGTACCCGGCCTGCGTTCGAGCTCCTGCACGCCGAGGGCGTCGACGAAAATGCGCAGCCGATAGCGATCGAAATCGACTGCGGTCGCCACACCCGCTGTTGCCTGCTCCAGGCCCATCCCCGATGTCCCGGGATCAGGCGGTCTTGACCAGGCCGACCTTGGCGAGCAGGGGCTCGTCGGTCACCATGAACACGACCGCATCTTCCGCCGCCGCGATCGAATGCTTATGCCAACACGGCACGGTCATCACGTCTCCGACCGCGAGGCTTTCGTCCGCGCCGCCTTCGACCGTCACCCGCACTTTGCCGCTGATCACCGCATAGAGATGATTGACCGTCGTTCTCGCAATCTCGCGGCGCGAGCCCGCCGGCAGCCGGACCAGACCGAGGCCGATGGTGGGCAACGCGCCTTTGGCGATCTCCACCGTCCTGGCGTCGTGTCCCGGCCCCAGTGCCTCGCGCGCCGGGATGCGCAGGGGCGAGGGGCCGGCGCTGGTAATCGGCTCGAAGCCCACCGGGTTCGGCTCGAAGAACATGGCCTCCGAATGCTGCACGAACGGGACGTCGAGGAAATCGATCCAGTAGCTGGTGGCGTCGCTCTCGTTGGCGTGGCCGTGCCAGCACCAGGACGGGGTCAGGACCACGTCGCCGGGCGCCATGTCGACGCGGGCGCCGTCGACCACGGTATAGGTGCCGGGCTTCGCTTCGACCACGAGGCGCAGTGCCGCCGCGGTGTGACGATGCGAGCGCGCCTTCTCGCCCGCCTTCACCATCTGATAGGCGGCGACGATATTGCGGCTGGTGGCGTAGACGTTGCCTTCGACCGGGTTGACCATGATCAGGTTGCGCCGCTCGGCCTGCTCCACCGGGACAAACTCGCCGGCCTGGTCGAGCGCCGCCTTGGCCGCCGCGAAGCGCCAGACCGCCGGCCGGAATTTCGGCTTCGGTACCGGCCACATGGCGGGCTCGGGCCGCGCCCAGCCCGGAGAGAAACTCAGCCGGCCCAGCTCCCCATAATAGGGGGCGCGGATGTCCTGGTTCATGGCCTTCCTCCCTGCAGGAAGCAGTCGTCGGGCGTCAGTAATCGGAGACGAGGTTACCATTCGTTCGCGTGGCCGACGACTGGTTACTGATCACCGGCTCCCGATAGCCGGCCCGCGCACCGCGTACGAGGTCGATAAGCGCGCGAGGGTCCGCCGGCGGGCGGTCCGCGCGCCATGCCACATGTCCGTCGGGACGCACGAGCACGAGCCGGCGTTGATAGAGCTCGGTCACCTCCGCCACGTCGAGCGCGATCACCTCGAGCGGAACGGAAACCTCCGCCGCCGCGCGCGCGATGCTTTCGCCGGTCGGGGCGTGGGGGCCCAGGCGCAGCAGCACGAATCCGCTGCCGAACAGGTCGAGCGTCGAACCGCCGTCCGGCAGCCAGGCATGGGGCGCACGGGCGCCCGGC
Organism: uncultured Alphaproteobacteria bacterium; assembly: GCA_963758945.1. Classification (GTDB taxonomy): domain Bacteria; phylum Pseudomonadota; class Alphaproteobacteria; order Rhizobiales; family Xanthobacteraceae; genus VAZQ01. Next base: position 205,415 of record CAVWXY010000017.1, read on the forward strand.
CGCGCCGTCTGCGCGTAGGTCGATGTCGGCAGCGGCGGCGCCGGCGTGCCGTCCGGCGCGACGATCGGCGAGCCGTCGTAGCGATAGCCGAGGTGGAAGCCGACGGTGAACCATTCATGCCGCATGGTGTCGCTGAACCAGCGGCCGTAATCCTCGCGCGCGGCATCGCCGGCAGGGCCGGCCTGGAAGATTTCGGGCGGCGGCAAGCGCTGGCGCGTGGCGAGCATGCGGCCGAGATTCGAGCTCGCCTCCGTGACGTTGCGCACGGCGACGGGCCGGCGCTCGGCCTCGTAGGAGCGGAGCAGCGAGCGCCCGGCCCAGCCGCGCACGGCGGCTGCGAGCTTCCAGCCGAGATCGACGGCGTCCTGGATGCCGGTATTCATCCCGAAGCCGCCGGTCGGCGACATCAGGTGGGCGGCATCACCGGCGATGAAGACGCGCTGCGTGCCGTAGCTGTCGGCGACGAGCTCGCGCCGAACCCAGCGCATGACCGAGAGAATCTCGTAATCGAAATGGCGCCCAACGGCACGCCGCAGCGCCCCTTGGATCTCGGCTTCGCCGTGCGTCACCTTGTCGGCCGTGCCGACGATCGACATGCGGAAGCGGTCGCCGCCGTTGATCGCCACGATGGTGAGCCAAGTGCCCTCCGGTCCGATGAAAATGAAGCGGTAGGCCTTGCCCTTGTCATGCAGCGAGGGAAAGTCGGCGCAGCGGAACAGCACGTTGGTGGTGTAGGTCAGCGCCGGGTTGCCGCTCATGGTGATGCCGGCGCCCTCGCGCACCAGGCTCCCGCCGCCATCGGTGCCGACGAGATAATCGGCGGAGATTTCCCGGATCGCACCCGTGGCGGTATCGCGCAACCGCGCGGTTACGCCGCCGGTCGTTTCCACGAACGAAACGAGCTCGCTGCGATAGCACAGGCGCACATGCGCGAAGCTCCGCACGAAGCGCTGCAGGATCGGGTCGAACATGTCCTGCGGCACGCGTTCGCGCTTCTGCGGACTCTGCGGCGGGCATTTCTCCTGCGCCCGTCCCGGGAATGTTTCGCGCCCGAGCTCATAGCCGTCGAGGGACGTGACATAGACGCAGTCCTGCGGATAGTCGCCGGGATAAGGCGCGTCGCGCACCCAGTCCGCGATGCCCCAGCGCCGGCAGAACTCCATGGTGCGCGGGCCGACGATGTCCATCTTCGGCTGCTCGATCGCGCCGTCGGTCTTCTCGATCAGCGTGCAGGCAACGCCGCGCCAGCCGAGATCGCCCGCCAGGGCCAGCCCCACGGGTCCGGCGCCGACAATCAGGACCGGCGTGTGGTCGGTCAAATCCTCACCCCTGTGCTTCGGTTGCGCCGCTTGCCGCCCGTCCTTTTCACCGCAAGCAAGATGGCCCATTATAATCCATGAAAAAACCATTGAGCATTAGCGCTCACGTCGAGCCGACATCATGCGATGGCGTATCTACACGGATCGGCTGCTTGTGCTCGCCATCATCCTGGCGGGGTGGCAGGTCGGGAGTTTCCTCGTCGGTCCTTATTGGCTCAGCTCGCCCGCCGCCGTGGCGGCGCGCTTTACGGCGCAGATCTGGAGCGGCGAGTTGCTCATCCAGGGCGGCTACACCATCGAGGAATCGCTCGTCGGCACGGTGATCGGCGGAGTGCCGGCGGTGCTGCTGCCGTTCCTGTTGCGCCGTCACCCCGTGATGGTCGCGATCCTCGATCCGTTCATGGTCGGCGGCTACGGCGCCCCCAAGCTCGCCTTCGCCCCGCTGTTCATCCTCTGGTTCGGCATCGGCATCGAATCCAAGATCGCGCTGGTGGCGGGCGTGGTTTTCTTCATCGTCTATTTCAACACCCTGTCCGGGGTGCGCGCGCTCGATCCGCGGCTGGTGCAGATGGCGCAGATCGCCGGCGCGGGCGAACGGCACGTGGCGCGGCATATCGTTTTTCCCGCGGCGGCGCCACATATCCTTTCCGGCTTCCGCATCGCGGTGCCTTACGCCATCGGCGGCGCGATCATCGCCGAGCTGATCTCTTCGAACCGCGGGCTGGGCTACCTCGTGCAGACCGGCGCCATGAATTTCGACACCACTTCGGTGTTCTCCGCCATCCTCGCCGCCACCCTGATCGTGCACGCCGCCAACTGGATGCTCAACGGCGCCGAACGCGCGCTGCTGCGCTGGCGGCCGCCGTCGCAGGCCATGCTTGACGCCGAGACCTGAAAATGGGCGACGCACCGCTCCTCGAGATCAAGGGTCTCGGCAAGCGCTTTCCCGGACGCCAGCGGCGCGAGCCGTCGCCGTGGGTAATCCAGGGCCTGTCGTTTTCCGTCTGCCCGGGCGAGTTCCTGACCATCGTCGGGCCCTCGGGCGCGGGCAAGTCGACCTTGCTCAACATGATCGCGCAGATCGATACCGTGAGCGACGGCGAGATCGTGTTCAACGGCCAGGCGGTGACATCGCGCGACGCACGCGCCCTGCGTCCCGGCTGCGGCCGCAGCATCGGTTACGTGACCCAGGACGACAACCTGCTGCCCTGGCGCACCACCATGGACAACGTCCTGTTCCCAATCGAGGTGCAGGGCCGGCTGAACGACGAGACGCGCGCGCACGCCGAAATGCTGGTCCGCGCCGTGGGGCTCGACGGCTTCGAACGTTACTACCCGCACGAACTGTCGGGCGGCATGCGCAAGCGTGCGGCCCTTATCCGCACGCTGGCCTACGACCCGCCCGTCATCCTGATGGACGAGCCGTTCGCCGCGGTGGACGCGCAAACGCGCACGCAGCTGCACGCCGACCTGCTCAGGCTCTGGAGCCTCAAGCGCAAGACCATCATTTTCGTCACCCACGACATCGCCGAGGCGATCGCCCTGGGTGACCGCGCCCTGGTGCTGAGCCGGCAGCCGGCGCGGATCGCCGCCGAGCATGTCATCCCGATCCCGCGGCCGCGCAAGGTCGAGGACATTTTCGCCCTCGAAGGTTTCGCCGCGATCTACGAGCGCATCCGGGCAGCCATCCAATGACGCAGGCCGATTTGACCGCCCCCATCGCATCCGCAGCGCCGGCCGCGTCGCGCAAGTGGATGGTGTTCGGCGGCCGCCTCCTGCTCGCTCTGCTGCTGCTGCTGGCATGGGAGCTGAGCGCCCGCACGTTCGGCTCGCTGTTCTTCGCCGCGCCGCTCGACGTAGTCGTGCGGATCGCCGAGCTGGCGCAAAGCGGAACGCTGTTCGCCGACGTCGCGTCGACGCTGCGCGTCTCCGCGCTCGGCTTCGCCATCGCCTGCATTGCCGGCGTCCTGCTGCCGTTCCTGCTGCATCGCGCACCGCGCGTGAGCGAGGCGGTCGAGCCCTACATCATGGCCTCGATGGGCATTCCCAAATACGCGCTTGCGCCCTGGCTCATTCTCTGGTTCGGCATCGGCGACCTTCCCAAGCTCGTGGTCGTGACGCTGATGGTGTTCTACATCATCTTCATCACCACCTCGGCGGGCATTCGCGCCGTCGATCGACGCCTGATCGCCATGGCGCGGGTCGCCGGCGCCGGCGAGCTGGTGATCGCGCGCGAGATCATCTTCAAGTCGCTTCAGCCGTTTTTCTTCACCGGGCTGAAAGTAGCCTTGCCACGGGCGGTCAGCGCCACCATTGTCGGAGAGTTCCTGGTTGCCACCCAGGGGGTCGGGTACTACATCGAGCACTCCCGCCAAGTCTCCGATACCGTCGGTGTGTTCGCAGGCATCGTGATTGCGATGGTGCTGGTCCTGGCGATCAATGCCGCGGTGAATGTGGTGGAACGGCGCGCGCTCGGCTGGCGGCCGGTCGAGCGCGACATGGAGCTGTGAATGAAGCTCGCAAGCTATATTGCGGACGGCAAGCAGCGCTTCGGCGTGGTTGCCGGCGACGGCGTGATCACCTTGAACGAGCGGCTCGGCGGCCGCTACCGGAGCTTGCGCGAAGCGCTGGCGATGGGCGGGCTGGCCGAGATCAAAAAGGGCGCCGAGGGCGCCGGGCCCGATCACCAGCTCGGCGCTATCGCGTGGTTGGCGCCGATTCCCAACCCGGAGAAAATCCTCTGCGCCGGCATCAACTACCGTTCGCACGCCGCCGAGACCGGGCGCGAGCTGCCGAAGCAGCCGAGCATGTTCATCCGCCTCGCCAATACGCTGACCGGCCACGAGGGCGAGATGATCCGCCCCTCGGTGTCGCAAAGCTTCGACTTCGAGGGCGAGCTCGCGGTGATCATCGGCCGCGGCGGCCGCCATATCCCGGTCGAGCGCGCCCTCGAGCACGTCGCCGGCTATACCTGCTTCGTCGACGGCAGCGTGCGCGACTACCAGAGGTTCTCCGTGACCTCGGGAAAGAATTTTCCAGGCACCGGCCCGCTCGGACCCTGGATCGTCACTGCCGACGACATTCCGGATCCGAAGCAACTCACGCTCACCACCCGCCTCAACGGGCAGGAGGTGCAGAAATCCGGCACCGATCTGCTCATCTATTCCGTGCCGCAGATCATCGCCTTCTGCTCCGACTTCACGCCGCTCGCGCCGGGCGATGTCATCGCGACCGGCACGCCCGAAGGCGTGGGTCACCGCCGCAATCCCCCGCTGTGGATGAAGCCGGGCGACGTGCTCGAAGTCGAGATTTCCGGCATCGGAACCCTGCGCAACCGCGTCGTGGACGAGACGACATGACGCAACTCGCATGTATCTCGTGCTGAGGTGCGCGCGAGGTGCGCCCCTCGAAGCAGGCGGCCCGAGCGCAGTGGATGCCGCGACCGTCAGGCGGGTGACGTAGACGTGTCCATGTTCACCAATCTCGGCGACCTCATTCGCCGCGAGCGCGACCTGAGCAAGACCGCGATCATTGACCTCGGCGGCGAGGCGGCCGGGCGCGAGATCAGCTTCGCCCGGCTCGACGCCATGGCCAACGCGGTCGCCCGCGCCCTGGCAGCGCGCGGCATCGCCCGCGGCGATCGCATCGGCCTTCTCTCCGCCAACCGCGCCGAATATCTCGCCGCCTATTACGGGATCATGCGCGCCGGCCTGGTCGCGGTGCCGGTGAATTTCAAGTTCCCGCGCCGGACCATTCATTTCATCCTGCGCGATGCCGGCGCCAAGCTGGTGTTCTGCGATCTGCCGCGCCGCGCCGACGCTCCGGCGGATATGCCGTCGGTGCATTTCGGCGAGGCGGGGCCCGAGGGCTTCGATCGTTTCCTCGATACCGGCGCGTTTACGCCGGTGGTGCCGCAGGAGCGCGAGCCCGCGATGTTCCTCTACACCTCGGGCTCGACCGGAACGCCGAAGGGCGTGGTGCTCTCGCACCAGAGCCACATCTGGGTGGTGCAAACGCGGCTCGCGGCCGACCTCGACCGCCACCGCTATCTCATCGCCGCCCCGCTCTATCACATGAATGCGCTCGCGCTCGCCAAGCTCGCTTGCGCCGCCCACGCCACGATCGTGCTGCTGCCGCAATTCTCCGCCCGCGTCTATATCGAGGCGATCGGGCGCTACCGCTGCACCTGGCTCACCGCGGTGCCGCCGATGATCGCGATGATGCTGCGCGAGCACGCGCTGCTCGCGCGCACCGATCTCTCGAGCGTCGAGTTCGTCCGCATGGGCTCGGCGCCGGTCAGCCACGGCCTGACGGAAGCGATCCGCGACGCCTTGCCGCGCGCGGCGGTGACCAACGCCTACGGCACCACCGAGGCCGGCCCGGTCGTGTTCGGCCCGCACCCGCGCGGCCTGCCGCAGCCGGAGATGTCGGTCGGCGTCCCGCATCCGCAGGTCGCGTTGCGGCTCGTCGATGGTGACGGCCGCGACGCCGTCGAAGGCGTGCTCGAGATGAAATGCCCGGCGCTGATGAACGGCTATCACAACCGCCCGGACGTGACGCCGCCGTTCACTGCCGACGGGTTCTACGTGACCGGCGACGTGTTCCGGCGCGACGTCGAAGGCTTTCACTATTTCGTCGGCCGCACCGACGACATGTTCGTCTCGGGCGGCGAGAACATCTGCCCTTCCGACGTCGAGCGCATGCTGGAGCGCCATCCCGACGTGGCGCAGGCCGCGGTCGTGCCGATCGACGACGAGATCAAGGGGCAAAAGCCGGTGGCCTTCGTGGTGGCGAAGAGAGGACGCCGTCCGAGCGCGGACGAGATCAAGCGTTTCGCGCTCGCCAATGCGCCCGCCTACGCCCACCCGCGCTTCGTCTGGTTCGCCGACGAGCTGCCGCTCGCTTCGACCAACAAGATCGACCGCAACGCGTTGCGCCGATTGGCGCAGGAGCGGATGGGAAGCGGCCCGTCCTGAGCGCCTCCCCTCGCCGCTTGCGCCGCCATGGCCGCGCGCGAATACTCGTAAGCATGACCAAGCCGGCGGCTAGACTTCGGTGATCCGGCAACAGCCTTGCGCGGCGGATCGCCGGCTTCCCCTGGGCGAGGAGATCTTCCTCGACCATGTCGGTCACTTCGTGCGCGATCCGCAGGCGGCGAGCCAGGCGCTCGCGCGCGCGGGCTTTGCCCCGACGCCGGTGTCCATCCAGGTCAATCCCGCCGCCGACGGCAGCCGGCGTCTCACCGGCACCGGCAATGTGACCACGATGTTGTCGCGCGGTTACATCGAAGCGCTGTTCAAGACCGCCGATACGCCGCTCGGGCGCGAGCTGGAGGCGGCGGTGGCGCGCTATCCGGGCGTACACCTCGCCGCCTTCGCGGTGGCCGATGCCGCCGCCGCACACCGCCGGCTCGCCGATGCCGGCTTCCGCGTGCAGCCGCTCCTTGACATGCAGCGCCCGGTCGACACCGGCGGACCGCCCGGAATCGCAGCCTTCACCCTCGCGCGCCTGCAGCCGGGGGAAATGCCGGAGGGACGCATCCAGATCCTCACCCACCGCAGCGAGGCGATGGTTTGGCAGCCGCGCTGGCTCTCGCATCGCAACGGCGCGCAGGCGCTCACGAGCGTCGTGATCGCGGTCGCCGACCCGCAGGAAGCGGCCGCGCGCTTCGCGCGTTTCACCGGCCGCGGCGCGACATGCTCGGCAGACGCACAGATGATTGCGCTCGAGCGCGGCTGCGTGCACCTGCTGAGCGCCGACGCCTTCACCCGCCGGCTGCCGGGCATCGCCATCCCCTCGCTGCCTTTCGTCGGCGCCTACGGGATCCGGGTGGCGTCACTGACGCAGCTCGAGGACGTCCTGGGGCGCGCCGGCCTGAGCATGCGGCGCGGCGAGCGGGAGCTGATCGTCGCCTTCCCCGCGGAGCTTGGGCACGGGGCGTGGGTGTTTGCGGAATGAGCCGCCGAATTGCGGCCGAATGCGCATCGTCTCCCGATATTGTTCCGGGACAGGCGGTCGGCTGGCGCTATAGTCCTGCTCAAAATAATATTTCTCCCGCGTGTCACGGGGGAGCGGGAGGTTCTCTCGACAGCTCCAAGCATGTTCGTGTTGGACCCGTCGCTTGATGGCGCCGATGCTTGAAGACGTCCTGCAACGCCGGCCTTACAACGCCGCGCGCGATTTCGTCGACGCCAACGTCGCGCGCGGCCTCGGCGACAAGATCGCATTCACCGATACCGCGCGCGCGCTGACCTATGCCGAGCTGCAGGCGCGCTCTTGCCGTTTCGCATCGGGGCTGAAGGCGCTCGGCCTCGGCGAGGAAAACCGCGTCATCCTCGCGCTGCACGACACCGTCGATCACCCCGTCGCGTTCTGGGGAGCGATCCGCGCCGGCATTATTCCCATCCCCGTCAACACGCTGCTCACCGCCGAGCAATACGCCTATCTGTTCGCCGACAGCCGCGCCGCGGCGGCGGTGATGGCTGCGCCGCTCGCGCCCACGCTCATAGCGCTCCGCCATCGCCTGCCGCACCTGCGCGCGCTGATCGTGGCCGGGGCAGGCGCCGCCGAGCGGACGCAGCTGCGCGAGGCGATCCTGTTCGAGGACGTATTGGCGAAAGGCGAGCCCACGCCGTTCGCCGCAGCGACGATGTCGGACGAGGTCGCGTTCTGGATGTACACGTCGGGCTCGACCGGCGATCCCAAGGCGGTCAAGCACGTGCACACCAGCCTGATGGCCGTGGCCAGGCTGATGGGCCAAGGCGTCATCGGTATCGGCGCGGACGACGTGGCGTTCTCGGCGGCGAAACTCTCCTTCTCCTACGGGCTCGGCAACGCCATGGCGTTCCCGCTCTCGGTCGGCGCGAGCGCGGTGTTGCTGCCGGACCGGCCGACGCCGCAAGCCGTGCTCGCTACCCTGCGCCAGCATCGCCCGACGATTTTCTATGCGGTGCCGTCGCTCTACGCGGCGTTGCTGGCGCAGCCCGGCATCGGCCGCGGCGCGGGCTCCGACCGCTTGCGGCTGTGCATTTCGGCCGGCGAGGCGCTGCCGGCCCATCTCGGCGAGCGCTGGCGGGCGGTGGTGGGGGTCGACGTGCTCGACGGACTCGGCTCGACCGAGATGCTGCAGACTTTCCTCAGCAACCGGCCGGGCGACGTGCGCTACGGATCGACCGGCAAGCCGGTGCCGGGATACGACGTGAAGATCGTCGACGAGGGCGGGCACGAGCTCCCGCCCGGGGAGATCGGCGAGCTCGTGGTGCGCGGGCCCTCCTCCGGCGAAGGCTACTGGAACCAGCGCGCCAAGAGCCGCCGCACCTTTGCCGGCGAATGGACCTATACCGGCGACAAATATCGGTGCGACGCGGACGGCTATTACTACTACTGCGGGCGCACCGACGACATGTTCAAGGTCAACGGCATGTGGGTGTCGCCGTTCGAGGTCGAGGCGGCGCTCGTCTCGCACGAAGCCGTGCTCGAAGCCGCCGTGATCGGCGAGGAGGACGGCGACGGGCTGGTAAAGCCCAAGGCCTTCATCGTGCTCAAGCAGGGCTATGCCGCGAACGAGCAACTGCTGGAGACGCTGCGGGCGCACGTGAAGGAGCGCGCCGGTCCGTGGAAATATCCGCGCTGGATCGACATCCGGCCCGACCTGCCGCGCACGGCCACCGGAAAAATCCAGCGTTTCAAGCTGCGCGGGTGACGGGCGACCCGCGCGGTTCAAGCCGCCGATGGTCGTCGCCGATCGGCTCGCGAATGCTTCCCCCTCGGCGATTTTGCATGGCATGAGCGCCTGCGCGAGAGGCGGTGAGCACAATTTTTCGGCAGATGCATTCTTGCGCGCATCATCGGCGAGCGGCGCGATTGCGGCGATTTGTAGACAAATCAACCCACGACGTTGAAAAACAGCCTGCGCCGTCAACAATCGCTAGGCACAATTTTTTAGCAGCGGCTTCCTTTCGCATATTGCCGTGGGGAACCGGCGAGTATCCAATTGGCACAAAGGTTGCTGATTCGCGATCAGGTGGCGCAGGGCGCTTCAATCGCGGTTGAAGGCGTTTGCGCTCCAGCAATCGGTCAATGGGATCACGAGAGGGCTCATGTACAACGATTCTCTGTTCAACGCCTTTGCCCGCTCCTTCGAGGCTCGGCGCGAGACGGACATGCCAATCGCGGAGTACTTGGAGTCCTGTCGCGGCGATCCGATGCGATACGCCAACGCAGCGGAACGCATACTGGCCGCCATCGGCGAGCCCCAGATGATCGACACGGCCAAGGACCCCCGCCTTGGCCGAATTTTCTTGAACCGGACGATACGGGCCTATCCCGCCTTCACCGGCTTCTACGGGATGGAGGAGACGATCGAGCGCATCGTCTCGTTCTTCCGGCACGCGGCGCAGGGGCTCGAGGAGCGCAAGCAGATCCTTTATCTGCTCGGGCCGGTCGGCGGGGGCAAGTCGTCGCTGGCGGAGCGGCTCAAGTCGCTCATGGAGGTCCACCCGATCTACGTGCTCAAGGCCGGCGACGAGTTCAGCCCGGTGTTCGAAAGTCCCCTGGGTCTGTTCGATCCGGAGACGATGGGACCGATCATCGAGGAACGCTACGGCATCCCGCGGCGGCGCTTGAACGGGCTCATGAGCCCCTGGTGCCTCAAGCGGCTGGAGGCGTTCGGCGGCGACATCTCCCGCTTCCGGGTCGCCAAGATTCAGCCCTCGCGCCTGCGCCAGATCGCGATCTCCAAGACCGAGCCCGGCGACGAGAACAACCAGGACATCTCCTCCCTCGTGGGCAAGGTCGATATCCGCAAGCTGGAGACGTTCGCCCAGAACGATCCCGACGCCTACAGCTATTCGGGCGGCCTCAATCGCGCCAATCAGGGCATTCTCGAGTTCGTCGAGATGTTCAAGGCGCCGATCAAGATGCTGCACCCGCTGCTCACCGCGACGCAGGAGGGTAATTACATCGGTACCGAGAACATCGGTGCCATCCCCTTCTCCGGCATCATTCTCGCGCACTCGAACGAGGCCGAATGGCAGAGCTTCAAGAGCAACAAGAACAACGAAGCCTTCATCGACCGCATTTGCGTCATCAAGGTGCCGTACTGCCTGCGGGTGACTGAGGAGCAGAAGATCTACGAGAAGCTGATCCAAGGCTCCGAGCTCAGCCGCGCGCCATGCGCCCCGGCGACGCTGGAGACGCTGGCGCGCTTCACCGTGCTCTCCCGCCTGCGCAAGCACGAGAACTCGACCGTGTTCGCGAAGCTGCGGGTCTACGACGGCGAGAGCCTGAAGGAATCCGACCCCAAGGCACGCAGCGTCCAGGAGTACAAGGACGCCGCCGGCGTGGACGAAGGCATGGACGGGGTCTCGACGCGTTTCGCCTTCAAGGTGCTCGCCGCGACGTTCAACCACGACACGGCGGAGGTCGGCGCCGATCCGGTCCATCTCATGTACGTGCTCGAGCAGGCGATCCGCCGCGAGCAGCTGAGCGAGGAAACCGAGAAGCGTTACGTCGAATTCATCAAGGCCGAGCTCGCTCCGCGCTACGCGGAATTCATCGGGCACGAGATCCAGAAGGCCTATCTCGAGTCGTATGCGGACTACGGGCAAAACCTGTTCGACCGCTACGTCGACTACGCCGACGCCTGGATCGAAGATCAGGACTTCAAGGATCCGGACACCGGTCAACTGCTCGACCGCGAGTTGCTCAACCAGGAGCTGACCAAGATCGAGAAGCCGGCCGGCATCGCCAATCCGAAGGACTTCCGCAACGAGATCGTCAAATTCTCGCTGCGCTCGCGCGCCCATAACGGCGGCAAGAATCCGTCTTGGACCAGCTACGAGAAGATCCGCGAGGTGATCGAGAAGCGGATGTTCTCCCAGGTCGAGGACCTGCTGCCCGTCATTTCGTTCGGATCCAAGAAGGACGGCGAGAGCGAGAAGAAGCACGGCGAGTTCGTCCGGCGCATGACGGGGCGCGGCTACACCGAGCGCCAGGTTCGCCGCCTGGTCGAATGGTACATGCGCGTAAAGCAAGCCGGCTGAGCCGGGTGCGAAAGCGGCCATGCACATCGTCGATCGGCGTCTGAACCCGGGCAGCAAGAGCCTCGAGAACCGCCAGCGATTTCTGCGCCGAGCCAAGGCGGTGGTGCAGCGCGCGGTGAAGCACTCCTCGCAGAGCCGCGATATCCGCGACGTGTTGCAGGGCGGGGAGGTCAGCATTCCGCTCGACGGAATGGACGAGCCGCGTCTGCATCGGAGCGCCGGCGGTACCCGCGACCAAGTGCTCCCGGGCAACAAGAAATTCGTCGAGGGCGATATGCTCCCGCGCGCGAGCGAGGGCGGCGGCAAGCCCAAGGAGGCCGGCGAAGGCGACGGCGAGGACGCCTTCCGCTTCGTCCTGACTCGCGAGGAATTTCTCGATCTGTTCCTCGACGACCTCGAGCTGCCCGACCTTGCCAAGCGGCGAGCTCGCCGAGGCGGAGCATGAGGGCATCCGCCGCGCCGGCTACGCCGTCTCCGGTTCGCCCGCGAATATCGCCGTCGGCCGTACTATGCGGATTGCAATGGCGCGCCGGATCGCGCTGCGCCGGCCGCGGCCCGAAACGATCGAGCGGCTCGAGGCGGAGAGCGCGGACTGCCCGGACGAACGCCGTGCCGAGCTGCGGGCGGAGATCGAGGCGCTCAAGGCCAAGATCCGGCGCATCCCGTACATCGATCCGATCGACATTCGCTATCGCCGTTTCGAGAGCGAGCCCAAGCCCATCGCCCAGGCGGTCATGTTCTGCCTCATGGACGTCTCCGGCTCGATGTCGGAGCACATGAAGGATCTCGCCAAGCGCTTCTACATGCTGCTCTACGTCTTTCTCACGCGCCGCTACCGCCACGTCGAGATCGTCTTCATCCGTCATACCGACAAAGCCGAAGAGGTCGACGAGGAGACCTTCTTCCGCAGCCCGGCCTCGGGCGGAACGTTGGTTTCGAGCGCGCTCGAAACCATGCACGCCATCGTCAGGGCGCGCTATCGCCCGGCGGACTGGAACATCTACGCAGCGCAGGCGTCGGATGGTGACAACTCCCACTCCGACGGAGAGATGACCGCGCGGCTTCTCAGCGGCGCGATCCTCCCGGTCACGCAGTATTTCGCCTACCTCGAGGTCGGCGAATCCGGTCACTCAAGTTCCATGCCGGACTCTGCCCTGTGGACCCTCTACCAGCGCTTGCGCGCCGGCGGGGCGCCGCTCTCCATGCGCAAGGTCAGCGACCGCGGCGAGATCTTTCCGGTGTTCCACGAGCTTTTCCAGCGTCGTCGGGGAAAAGAGAGGGCCGCGCCATGACCGCGACCGGACGCCTCTACCGAGGCGCCGACTGGGATTTCTCCATCCTCCAGCGCGTGCACGACGCCTGCGAGGAGATCGCGCTCGGCGAGCTCGGCCTCGACGTCTACCCCAACCAGATCGAGGTGATCACCGCCGAGCAGATGCTCGATGCCTATTCCTCGATTGGAATGCCCTTGTTCTACAAGCATTGGTCCTTCGGCAAGCATTTCGCCCATCACGAGGCGTTCTATCGCCGGGGTCTCAAGGGTTTGGCGTACGAGATCGTGATCAACAGCTCGCCGTGCATTTCCTACCTCATGGAGGAGAACACGGCGACGATGCAGACACTGGTCATCGCCCATGCCGCGTTCGGCCACAATCATTTCTTCAAGAACAACTACCTGTTCAAACAGTGGACGGACGCCGAGGGCATCCTCGACTACCTGAACTTCGCCAAGGGCTACGTCGCACACTGCGAGGAGCGCCACGGCCAGGTCGCGGTCGAGCGCACGCTCGACGCGGCGCACGCGCTGATGTCGCACGGCGTTCACCGCTACCCCGGCAAGAAGAAGCTCGACCTGCGCCAGGAGGAGAAGCGCGCGCGCGAACGCCGCACGCACGAGGAGCGCGTCTTCAATGATCTCTGGCGCACCGTCCCGGTCGGACCGGGCAAAAGCGCATCCGAGCTCAGCGTGGAGCGGCGCCGCGCGCTGCTCGGATTGCCGCAGGAAAACATCCTCTATTTTCTCGAGAAGTCGGCGCCGCGCCTGCACCCCTGGCAGCGCGAGCTGCTGCGCATCGTGCGCCACATCGCGCAGTACTTCTATCCGCAGGGGCAAACCAAGGTCATGAACGAGGGTACTGCGACCTACGTGCACTATCGCATCATGACCCGCCTGCACGAGGACGGCCGCATCTGCGACGGAGACTTCCTCGAGTTCCTGCAATCGCATACCAACGTAGTGTTCCAGCCGGGCTTCGACGACCCGCGCTTCTCCGGCTTCAACCCCTACGCGCTGGGGTTCGCCATGATGCAGGACCTCGAGAGAATCGTCGCCGATCCCGACGACGAGGACCGCGAGTGGTTCCCCGACATCGCCGGCACCAAGGACGTCATGACGGTCCTGCGCGAGATCTGGGCCAGCTATCGCGACGAAAGCTTCATCGCCCAGTTCCTCAGCCCACGCCTGATGCGGCACATGCGCATGTTCCACCTGCACGACGACCCCGACGAGAGCGCCGGCATCAAGGTCGAGGCGATCCACGACGAGCGCGGCTATCGCCGCATCCGCCGCCAACTCGCCCGACAATACGACGTCGGCTGGACCGACCCCAACATCGAGGTGGTCGACGTCGATCTCGCCGGCGACCGGCGCCTGCTGCTGCGCCACGCCGTCGTGGACGGAGCCTTGCTCGAGGAGGAGGATGCCAAGCGCGTGCTCCAGCACCTCGCCGATCTCTGGAGTTACGACGTCCTGTTGCACGAGGTCGATAGCGCCGACAGCGTGCTCAAGGAGCATGTGGCGAGCCCACGCGCGGTCGCGCTCGCGGCCTGAGGCCCGCCCGATGGCGTGCGCCGGCCGCGCCGCCAGCGCCGCCGACATCGCATCCGCTAACAATTCGCACACCATATTCCCAAAGCCGCCCGAACCCGGGGCGGCTTTATGCTACAAGACCCCATTCGCCAGTCGGGGCGCGCCATGGTCAGGCACGGCGATAGTTCCAAGGAAGAGCTCTACGAAATGCTTCGTTCGGCCGACGTGCGCCGACGACATCTCGCCTTCGATCTCCTGGAAGCGAGCAACTCCGGGCTCAGGGACAACAAGGCGGTATTTCTGAGGGTTCTTCGCTTCATTTGGGACGCCACCGTCAGCTACGACGTTTGCCGGGATTTCGCGACCCGCCATTCGAAAATGCTCATTGAAATGCAGCGCGAAAGACTGTTCGCGGAAGCCGGACGCCGGCACGATCCGCAAGCCGGCGAGTCCAGGCACCGCTTCTTCGAGCGCTTGTTCGAGCACTCCTGATCGAGCCTGCTCCGGGACGCCGGTTCCGCGGGAACCGAATACCGCTCAGCGCTTGCTGAACTGCGCCCGGCAGCGCGGGCTGAGCTGGGACATTTTCGACGCCAGACACGCCGCGATGCGCGCCTTGTTCGGGATCGCCGAGCTGCACAGCATGACTGCGTCGCCCATGCAGGCCGCGCGCCGTTCCGCGGTCGCCTCGAGCTGGGCGAATGCCGCGGTCGGCACCGCGCCGAGGAGCAGGCAGATCGCTCCAAGCACTCCACTGCGCATTCTGATCATGACGATCTCCCTCGGGCGCAGCCGCCGCCCCTCATTTGGCCATGACGGTGGCTATGGCGCCCTCTCGCGGGAGAAATCTGTGATGGCCATCACATTTTTTCGCTTTTTGCGCCCGCCGTGTCTTTTTCGCGCGTAGGGGCTCGCGATCAGAGGTAGGCCAGGATCAGATAGGCGGCCAGCATCAGCGTGGTCCAAAGCGCCATGCTGCCGGTGGGCCAAGTCCGGGCCAGGACGCCTTCCGGCCCGTGATGGCGCCGGACCGCTTCGACGAAGCCGCGCGCCGCATCGGCCGCCGCAGTCACGCCGCCGAGCCACGCGGCGTCCATCGCCCGGGCGAGACGCCGGGCCAGCAGCGGGCCGGCCTTGCGATAGAGCCAATCCACGTCGAGGGTGATCGTCAGCGTGCGCTTGAGCCAGCCGAGCAGGAGGAAGAAGGCGAGGCCCGAGAACAGCAGCAGTTGCAGATAGAACACGACGTGGCTCGCCGTATACGGCACGAACTCCACCGGGAACGGCAGCATGGCGTAGAGCGGCTGCGGCCAGATGCCGAAGCCGATGCAGAGGACGGCGAAGAAGATCATCGCCAGCCGCATGTTCCAGGGCGGCTCCGGCGGCCGCAGGCCCGAATCCTTCTGGAAGAACACGAACCACGGGAACTTGATGCCGGCGTGCAGGAAGACGCCCGCCGAGGCCGCGGCCAGCAGGTACCACACGACTTCCAGGTGCTGCATGCCGGCGGCCTCGGAGATCATCGATTTCGTTACGAAGCCGGACGTCAGCGGGAACGAGGAGATCGAGAGCGCCCCCACGATGCCGCAGACCGTGGTCAGCGGCATAGTGCGGAACAGTCCGCCGAGGTCGGTGCATTTGCGCTTGCCCGTCACATAGAACACGGAGCCCGCCGACATCAGCAGCAGCGCCTTGTAGATAATGTGCGCGAAGGCGTGGGCGGCAGCGCCGTTGAGCGCCATCTCGGTGCCGATGCCGATCCCCGTCACCATGAAGCCGACCTGGTTGACGATGGAGTAGGCGAGGATGCGGCGCATGTCGTTCTCGAGGATGGCGTAGATGATCCCGTAGAACGCCATGAACAGCCCGACATAGATCAACAGCTCGGCGCCAGCAAACGCGCGCAGGAGCACATAGACCGCCGCCTTCGTGGTGAACGCCGACAGGAACACCATTCCGCTCCACGAGCTCTCCGGGTAAGCGTCGGGCAGCCACGCCGAGAGCGGCGGCGCACCGGCGTTGACGAGAAAGCCCGCCAGGATCAGCCAGCGCGGCGCGCTGTCGAGGGCGAGCGCGCCGAAGGCCATCGATCCGGTCGAGGCGAGCTCGCCGGCGACGCCCGCCATCAGCAGGACGCCGCCGAAGAGATGAATCGCGGCATAGCGCAATCCGGCGCCACGGGCGGACGGTCCCGCGCTCCAGATCACGAGCGTAGAGGCGATCGCCATCAGCTCCCAGAACACGAACACCGTGAGCAGGTCGCCCGCGAACGTGACGCCGATGGCGCTTCCCGCGTAGCAGAGCGCCGCGGCCAGCTCGACCACACGACGCTGGTTCAGCGCGAACAGCCCGCCGGCGAAGGCCATGACGGCGAAAACGGTTGCGAACAGCCGCGAGAGCGCGTCGCCCTTGACGAGCGCCAGCGTGTAGCCGAGGAAGCGCGCCTCGAGCGCGACCCCGTCAGGGATCTGCCACACCAGGTAGAGCGTGACGAGCGGCAATACCAGCAGCGCAAGCCGGCGCAGCGGTTCGCTCAGCAGCGGCAGGATCAGGCCGCCGAGAATCAGGATGGCGGCCGGCGGAATGACGAGACTAGCTGTCATAATAGGTATCCGGCCGCTTCAGGACCGCGCCGAGCGCCTTCGCGGCCACGATCAGCGCGACACAGCTCGCGAACCCGAACCAGGCGCCGAAGCCGAACGTGCCGTCGAGCCCGAAATAGGGATGGTGCTCGATCACCAGGTCGATCAGCACGCTCGCCGCGAGCGCGACCGCGAACGCGATCCAGAGGCCTTTGATGGTGCTTTCGCGCACGAGCCAATTATCGTCCATCGTCTCACCTTCCGGTCATCATCAGTTGCGCCAGCGCATAGGGTATCCCGGGCCATAGGAACATGAGCACGGTGCCGGCCGCGGTCACCGTGAGCGCCGCCACGATCGGCCAAGGCGCCTCGCCGGTCTTGTCGTCGCGCCCGTGTTGCGCGGGCTCACGCATGAACGCGCGGAACACGATCGGCAGGAAATAGCCGGCATTGAGCAGGGTGCTGAGCACGATCACCGCGACCGCGACCCAGTTGGCAGTCTGCATGGCCCCCATGAGGATGAACCACTTTCCGAGAAAGCCCGCGGTGGGAGGGACGCCGATCATTGCGAGGGCGCCGACAGTGAAGGCACCCATGGTCCAGGGCATCCGCCGCCCGATGCCGTCGAGCTCGCTCACCTGCGTCAGATGCGCGGCGGTGTAGAGCGATCCGGCCGCAAAGAACAGCGTGATCTTGCCGAGCGCGTGCGCGGCGAGATGCATGGCCGCGCCGACCGCCGAGATCGGAGTGAGCACCGCGACGCCGAGGACGATGTAGGAGAGCTGCGAGACGGTCGAATAGGCCAGCAGCCGCTTGAGGTTGTCCTGCCGGAGCGCGACCACGGAGGCGGCCAGCACCGTCGTTCCCGCGACCACCGTCAGCCACGCCGACTGGTCCAGGCTGCTCAGCGTCTCGATGCCGAAGATCATGACCGCCACTTTCACAATGGCGAACACGCCCGCTTTGACGACGGCGACCGCGTGCAGGAGCGCGCTCACCGGCGTCGGCGCCACCATCGCCGCCGGCAACCAGAAATGCAGCGGCATCACCGCAGCCTTGCCGATTCCGAACACGTAGAGCGCAAGCAGCGCGGCGATCAGCGGCGCGCCGGCCTTGCCCGCCAGGATGCCGCCCGGCGTGAAATCGAGCGTGCCGGCGAGCACCCAGGTGGCGACGATCGCCGGCAGGAACAGGATCAGCGATGTTCCCAGCAGCAGCAGGAGGTAGACGCGGCCGGCGCGGATCGCCTCGGCATCGGCCTTGTGCGTCACCAGCGGATAGGTCGAGATGGTGAGCGCCTCGTAGAACAGGAACAGCGTGAACAGGTTGGCGGCGAACGCGATCCCGATCGTGCTGCCCAGCGCCACCGCGAAGCAGACATAGAAGCCGGTCTGCCGCGGTTCTTGGTTGGCCCGCATGTATCCGATCGAATAGACCGAGTTCACGATCCAAAGGGTGGACGCGACGAGCGCGAACAGCATACCCAGGGGCTCGACCTTGAACGCGAGCGCGAGCCCGGGAAGGACGTCGATGACGTGCAGTTCCGGCCTGGCGCCGTCGAGCACCGGCGCGAGCAGGCCTGCGACCGCCATGCAGAGCACGCCCGCGGCAAGGAGCGTCACCGTCTCGCGCAGGTTCGGCAGATCGCGGAACAGCGGGATGAGCAGCGCGGCTGCAAACGGCGCGAGCATCGCGAAGGCGACGAGGTGCTCGGGCGTGATGATCGCCGTCATCGCAGCCCCCCGAGCAGAACCTCGGCGACGGTTGCGGCGATGCCCGCGGTCCACTCGGTATCGATGCCGAAATAGATCGTCGCGGCGGCCAGCGCGACGATCGGCAGCAGCATGGACGGCGGCGGATCGCTCGCGTCCGCTATCTCCTTGGACGGCTCGCGCAGCCAGGCGACCTCGAGAACGCGGCCGACATAGACGAGCGCGATCAGCGAGCTCGCCACGATCAGGAACACGAGCGCCCACCAGCCGTTATCGAGCGCGCCGACCGCCAGATACCATTTCGAGATGAAGCCGACCGTGCCCGGCGTGCCCACCAAGCCGAAGCCGGCGACCGTGAATGCCGCCACCGTAAGTGGCATCTTACGCCCGATGCCCGCGAGCTGTTGGAGCTCGACCGTGCGGGCGCGATAGAAGATCGCGCCGACGGCGAGGAACAGCGCCGCCTTCATGATCGCGTGGTTGGCGATGTGGACGAGGCCGCCGGTCAGGCCTGCCTGGTTGGCGAGCCCGATGCCGAGGGTGATATAGCCAATCTGCGCGACCGACGAATAGGCCAGCATACGCTTGAGATTGCTTTCGAACACCGCGACGAAGGAGGCCACGAACATCGCGGCGACCGAAAGAACGATGATGATCTTCGCGACGGGCAAGGCATGAAAATCGATGGCGACGCCGAAGATCGAGAAGTAGAAGCGGATCAGCAGATAGACGGCGACCTTGGTCGCGCTCGCGGAAAGGAACGCGGTCGTCCACGACGGCGCATAGGTATAGGCGTTCGGCAGCCAGGCATGGAGCGGGAACAGCGCGAGCTTCAGGCTGACGCCGACGCTCACGAAGGCGAGAGCGGCCAGAACCGCACGCGACTGGTCGGCCCAGGCCGGCCCCAGGCGCGCGGCGATGTCGGCCATGTTCAGGCTGCCGGTGAGGAGGTAGAGCAGACCGACGCCGATGACGTAGAAGGTCGCTCCGACCGTACCCATGATCAGATATTGGAACGCGGCCAGCAGCGCTCGCCGATCCCGGCCGAGCGCGATCAGCACGTAGGTCGACAGCGACGATATTTCGAGAAAGACGAAGGCGTTGAACGCATCTCCGGTGATCGTGACACCGAGCAGGCCGGCGAGGCACAGCAGGTACATGCAATAGAACCAGGCCTGCCGTCCCTGGTCGATTTCGAACGCGACCGAACGGTGGGCGAAGGGCATGATCACGGCGCCGATGGTCGAGATCAGCATCAGCACGAAGCCATTCAGCGCGTCGACCCGGTACTCGATTCCCCATGGCGGCGGCCAGCCGCCCATGGCGTAGGAGATCGGCCCCGCCTGCAGCACCTGCCAGAGCATCGCGCCGGCGATGATCGGCATCATCCAGGTCACCGCCAGCGCCAGCGCGAATGCCGCGCCGCCGCGGCGCAGGAAACCCGCGAGCAATGCCCCGACAAGCGGAATGACGACCTGCAAGGCCGGAAGTTGCGGCCACACGGCGTTCATTCTTCGCGATCTCGTTCCAGGATTTCCTCTTCCTCGACGGTTCCGTAGGCCTCGTTGATGCGCACGACCAGCGCCAGGCCGAGCGCGAGCGTTGCCACGCCGACCACGATGGCGGTGAGGATCAGGACATGGGGAAGGGGGTTGGAATAGGTCGAGAATGCGGGATCGACGATCGGCGCCGTGCCGCCGATGATCTTGGCCGGCTCGATGTAGAGCAGATAGACCGAAGTCTGGAATATCGAGAGCCCGACCAGCTTCTTCACCATGTTGCCGCGGGCGACCACGATATAAAGCCCGGTCATCATCACGAGGATGGTGATCACGTAGTTGTAGTGTTGCGCCAGGACGATCAGCGTCGCCATCAGCGGCCTCGTTCGACGAAAGCGTAGAACAAGGCGGTCATGGTGCCCGACACCGTGATCAGGACGCCCGCCTCGACGAGGAAGATGCCGAGCTCATGCCCGTGGGCCGGATCGTGGGAGAAGACGGAGTAGTCGAGGTAATTCTCGCCCATGAGGAGTCCCGCCACCCCGGTGCCGGCGTAGATCAACGCGCCGAGCGGCACCATGCGCTCGACCAGCCGCGGCGGTGCGATGCGGTGCGCCGCCTCCAGGCCGAAGGTGATGGCCAGGAGCACGACCATGCCGGCGGCGATCACTCCGGCCTGGAAGCCGCCGCCGGGGCCGAAATCGCCGTGGAACTGGACGTAGAGCGCGAACAGCAGGATGAACGGCAGGACGAGTTTGGTGCCGACGCGCAGGATGAGATCGAGGCTCATTGCCGGCTCGTCTCCCCGTCCCGGTCGCTCCTGCGCCGCGCTCCGCGCAGCAGCAGCATCACCCCGATGCCGGCGGTGAAGATCACCGTCGTTTCGCCGAGCGTGTCGTAGCCGCGGTAGTCGGCCAGTACCGAGGTCACCACGTTCGGAACATTGGTTTCCTTCATCGTCTCGTCGATGTAGCGCGGCACGACGTGCTGGTGGATGACTGCGTCGGGGGTTCCGAACGGCGGCAGCACGAGCGTGCCCCAGACGAGGATGGCGCCGGTGCCGACGGCGAGGAACAACGGCAGCAGCCGCGGGCGGATCGTGCGCATCTCGGTGGTCTTGATCAGGTGCAGCGTGGCGAGCAGCACGACCGTGGAAATCCCGGCGCCGACCGAGGCCTCGGTCATGGCGACGTCGACGGCATCGAGCACGATCAATATGCTCGCCATCAGAAAGCTGTAGATGATGGTGAGCACGACCACGGCGAACAGGTTGCGCCGGCGCACGATCGCCAGCGTCACGACCGCGAGCAGCGTCAGCAGCCCTGCATTCACGACGAATTCGATGGCTGCCTCCCGTCGGCTACGTCGGCGTCGTTGCGGTCGAGCCCGCGCCGGTCTTCGCGCAGCAGCGGCCGGATGTTCTCGTGCAGGCACGCCTGCGCCAAGGCGTGCGTCACGACCGGACCGGTGAAGAAGAACAGCGCCAGAAGAAAGACCAGCTTGAGCGTGATCAGGCTGAAGCCCCCCTGCAGAGCCATGCCCAGGATCATGAAGCCGACACCGAGCGTGTCGATCACGCTCGCCGCGTGCATGCGGGTGAAGACCTCCGGCATACGCACGAGCCCGAATGCCCCGACGATCGCAAAGAACGATCCCAGCAGCATGCACAGCCAGCTCGCAACCGCCAGCATCGTCACGGCTGTCCCTCCGTGTCGACGTCGTAGGCGAGATCGCCGTGCCGGAAGAATTTCAGCACGGCCAGCGTTCCTATGAGGTTGAGCAGGGCGTAGGTCAGGCCGATGTCGAGGAACTCGGGGCGCCCGGTCATGAACCCGATCACCGCCAGCAGCATGATCGCGAGCGTTCCGACCGTGTTCCCCGCGAGCACGCGATCGAACACGGTCGGCCCCCTGATGGCGCGAGTGATGGCGAGCGCCAGGGCGACGAGAATGGCGGCGGCGGCGGCCATGAACAACATCAGGCCGTGCCCTCGAATTGGCTGACGCGGCGGTCCATGCCTCCTGCCTCGAGATCGAGGGCACCCTCCCGCGTCAGCGCATGCACGGTGAGCTCGTTTCCGTTCACTCCCACGGTGATCGTGCCGGGGGTGAGCGTGATCGAGTTTGCATAGGTCGCCACGCCGACCTGGGTCCTCTGGCTCGCCCGCACCACGGTCATGGTGGGCGAGATCGGCAGCCGCGGGTGCAGGATGATCTTGCTGACCCCCCATGCCGACTTGGCGATCTCGGCGACCAGCCACGGAAAATAGGTGACCGCCGCGGGCAAGAACTCGATCGGATGCCCCTCTTCGTCGGCGACGCCCATGCGGATCGCGGCCAGCACGCACAGCACCGCGCTCGCCGCGCCGACGGCGACCAGCACGGGGGTATAATGTCCGGACAGGGCGAGCCAGAATGCGAACAGGAAGATTGCGAGACTGACGTAACGCATCCCAAATCCCCTACCCCGTCTCCGGGCTCCTCCCCGCGCGTCGGCACCCGCGGACGGCATGCCGCCGGGCCGGCGTGCATACTGTTGACCTTGGCCGCGCGTCCAGCATCTTTGATCATACACGCGCCGCGTCCGGGAGGGGCTGCGTTGTTTTGCCCAAGCTTAGCGAAGCTATCCGCGGGAGCGCGGCAACATTTCGCTCCCGTCACCTTGCACCGCCCGCCCAGGCGCCCCGCCGCGGCGCTGCCGGCATGCGAGGGCGGCGTTTGCACCTGCAGCGCACGGATTTTATCCTGCGACCCTCGTCATCGCACGGAGGGCTGCCGGATGAGCGCTGCGCAGGAGGAGTTGTCGTTCACCTATTTCCCGGAGAATTACCGCTGGTCGCATGGGCTGCTGATCGGGCTGAACATGGCGCCGTGGGGCGGAGCCGAGATCGGCGAGATCAATCGTATCGGGCTGCGGCTCAAGCATTGCGTCGGCGACGACGGTGCCTGGTTCCGCGAATGGACGCGCGAAGCACGCGCGGTGGAGGAGCGCGGCCGCAGCCTCCTCGCCGACGGCCGCACGACGAGCGGCGCGCAATATCTCAAGCGCGCGAGCGCCTATTACCACCTGGGTGAGCGCTTCCTGCAGCCGAAGAGCAAGGACGGGCTCGACGCTTATATGCGCGGCGTCGACTGCCTGCGCGACGCCGCCGCGCATATGAAGCGCCCGCGCCTTGAGCACGTGGAAATTCCCTACGAGGGCACCAGCATTCCCGCCATCTACGTTCAGGCCGAGCCGGCCAACAGGGGCGGCAAGGTGCCGGCGATGGTGTTCTTCGACGGCCTCGACGTCACCAAGGAGATCCAATACTTCAAGGGCGTGCCCGATCTCGTCGCCCGCGGCATCGCCTGCCTGATCGTGGACGGGCCGGGAAACGGCGAGAGCATCCGCTTCCGCAATCTCTATCTGCACCACGAGACCGAGCGCTACGCCACGCCGGCGTTCGACTATCTCGCCACGCGGCCGGAGATCGATCCTGCCCGCATCGGGGTCATGGCGATCAGCCTCGGCGGCTACTATGCACCACGGGCGGCCGCCTTCGAGCCGCGTTACGCCTGCTGCATCGCCTGGGGCGCGCAGTGGGACTACGAGAAGATTCGGCGCGACCGTTTCGAGCGGCTGGCACGCGCCGACACCCCGGCGCTGTCGGTGGCCGCCCGGCACATCCTGTGGGTGGTCAATGCCACCTCGCAGCAGGAGGCGCTCGCGCGGCTCGCACCGTTCAAGCTCGACGGCGTGGTGCAGGAGATCGCCTGCCCGTTCCTCATGCTGCACGGCGAAGGCGACGAGCAGATTCCGCTCGCCGAGGCGCGCAAATGCTTCGAGGCGGTCGGCTCGAGGCAGAAGACGATGAAGGTCTTCACCCGCGAGGAGGGCGGCTACCATCATTGCCAGATCGACAACCAGAGCATCTGCTCCGCCTATATGTGGGACTGGCTCGATGAGGTGCTTAAGCCCTCGCGGTGAGGCGGCAGATGCCGAGAATGGAGCCACTCGGGACCCGAGGGGCCGGTCCGAGCGCCGCCGCAAAATCGGATGTCATCCTCGCGCCAGCGGGGATCCATATTCCAGAGGCCGGAGTGTGTGGCGCGATGGGTCCCCGCTTGCGCGGGGACGACATCACGGCGCAATACTCTCAAGCACGACCCGCGCCATCGATATGAACCCCCGGCCGCAACGCTTGCGGTATCACCGGCAACAAGACGTAGGGCATCCTGCCGGCGGCGAAGTGCAGCGTATTGCGGCAGGCGAAGATCGCGGCCGGGCGGTCGTCCGGATCGGCGTGCGTAAACGGGCCGACCCCCTTCATCGGATAGGGCGCGTTGGCGAGCCCGGCGTCGGTTCCGTCATATTCGTAGTCCTTGCCGCGCACGCTGAGCGCGACGCGGTAGCCGGGCGGCACGACGATGGACGTCGGCCAGAACTCGACGTCGAGCTTGACCGGCTCGCCCGGGACGAGCGGCCGTTCCTCGTCGTGGGTGTGCCAGGGCCGATAGGCTAGCGTGCGGCGCGGATCGAGCTTGCGATGCGAGGCGCGCAGCCAGCCGAGCCCGACCGGAACGCGCGGATCGTTGGAGCCGATGAACACCACCTCCGCGCCGCGGGGATCGAACACCCGCAGCACCAGGAAGAGGTCGGCGTCGGTGGTCTGCGACGACACCCACAGCTTCGCCGCCACCGGGCCGGTGATCTCGAGCCGCTCGGCGAGCGGCGGCGTGCGGAAGGTGAGGCCGTCGCCGGTGGTCTCGTAGCTCAGCGTCGCCGCGCCTGCGGGCGGCTCGGTGCCGAGGGCGAACCCGTCCGGCTGCAGGAAGTATTTGGTCCATCGCGTTCGCTCGAGCGGCCATTCATTCTCGGCGCGCCGCTCGAACCGCTCGCCGGGATGGCGAATGTTGAGCGCCACGCGCGGCTCGCTTTCCCAGCCGGTGTCCTCGCCCTTGAGAAAGTGGCCGAAGAACCGCTTCTGCAGCGTCTCGCCGTAATTGCTGTAGAAATGCGTGAAGTGGGTGTCGCCGTGCACTTCGAGCCATTTCTGCTTGCTTCCGGCGCGCTGCCAGCCTTCGAAATTGCCGCGCGGA
The DNA here is from genome assembly GCA_963758945.1 of uncultured Alphaproteobacteria bacterium. Taxonomy (GTDB): domain Bacteria; phylum Pseudomonadota; class Alphaproteobacteria; order Rhizobiales; family Xanthobacteraceae; genus VAZQ01. The sequence continues at coordinate 230,457 of CAVWXY010000017.1, forward strand.
TGCAGTCCCATGCCGCCCCAGTTCGCCGCCGAGAGCAGCGGCGCCTCGATCGCCTCGAACGCCGCCGTGCGCGCGGCGTAGTAATCGTCGATGAGGCGCCGCCGCTTGGCCTCGCCGGGAATGTCGGCACGGTTGTTCGCGAGCTCCGCCGCGCTCAGCGTCGGCGGGCCGGCCACCAGGTCGCCGGTGACCGCGCTCGTTGCACCACGCTCGCCCACGCCGTGCTGCACGCTCGCCACCTGGCGCGGGTACCAGCTCGCGAGAAACTCGCAGAGGATGCCGCCGTGACGGGCGAGCTCGCGATAATAGTCGGACGAGCCTTCCCAGATGCACAGGGCGGCGAGATGCGGCGGCTTGAGCGCCGCCACCTGCCATTGGTTCATGGCGTAGTAGGAGATGCCGTTGATGCCGACCTTGCCGTTGCTCCAGGGCTGCGTCCCCGCCCATTCCACGCACTGGTAGAGGTCCTGCGCCTCGCGCGGCGACCACACGTCGAGATGGCCGGGCGAACGCCCGGCGCCACGCGAGTCGACGCGCAGGCACGCATAGCCGTGCGGCACCCATTTCTCCGGGTCGACCAGCTCCCAGTTCTGATACCTGTTGCTCGAGCCCGCGAGCACCTCGGGTGCGGCCTTGATCAGGCGCGCCCAGTTGCCCTTGTAGCCCTCCTGGAACGACAGCCCCTTGGCATAGGGCCCGTAGCTGAGAATGACCGGATGCTTCCCCGCCCCAGCAGGCCGGAACAGGTCAGCCCGCAGCACCACGCCGTCGTCCATGGCGATCGGCACGTCCCAATCGATCTGCATGTCGGAATCTCTCACCCGTCGAAGCAATAGCACGCGTAGCCCGGATGGAGCGAAGCGAAATCCGGGGTTGGTGCCCGCGGAGAGACTGCCCCGCATTCCGCTCCGCTTCATGCGGGCTGCAAGGCCAAGGTCATGTGCCGCCGATTAGACGCCGCGCCGCGGACGTGCAAAAATAATACGAGAGAAAGCGGCGCCGTGCCGTTATCGTGGAAAGTCTCGCTGATGGGTAAGATCGCAACCAGACCGCGCACCAAGGTCAAGCTGAAGACCGAGCGGCCGCGCCTGCACAAGGTCATTCTCGTCAACGACGACTACACGCCGCGCGAGTTCGTCGTCACGGTCCTGAAGGCGGAATTCCGCATGAACGAGGATCAGGCCTATCAGGTGATGATCACCGCGCACAAGCGCGGGGTATGTGTCGTCGCCGTCTACACCCGTGACGTCGCCGAGACCAAGGCGACGCGGGCGACCGACGCGGGCCGCAGCAAGGGCTATCCGCTGCTCTTTACCACCGAGCCGGAGGAATAGGCGTTCCCCGCATGCCTCCCGCCGACGCAGCGCAACGACAGCCGGACGCGGGAGGGATCCCCGGCACGAGCGAGCCACGCGATGCCGCGGGTACGCTGCCGCAGGCGGTGCGGCGCGATTTCTCCGCCGTCGGCTACGAGGAGGCGATGCGGCACGCGCGCGAGATCGTGCCGATCCTGCGCGAGCGCGCCGCGGAGGCCGAGGACGCGCGCATGCTCATCCGCGCGAACGAGCAGCTCCTGCACGAGCGCGGGCTGTTCAGGTTTCACCAGCCGCGCGCCTTCGGCGGGATGGAGCTCGACTTCGTAGCCGTGGTGGACATCCCGGCGGAGCTGGCGCGCGGCTGTCCGTCCACCGCCTGGAACGTGGGCAACGTCGCCTGCCATCACTGGATCCTCGGCTACTACGATCCCGAGACGCAGCACGAGGTGTGGGACGCCAATCCGGATGCGCTCATCGCCTCCTCCATCGCGCTGGCCGCCGGCCGCGGGCGCAAGGCCGAGGGCGGCTTCATCGTCAACGGCCGCTGGCCGTTCTCCTCGGCGGTGGACAATTCGGATTGGAACATGCTCGCCGTGTCCGTCTACGACGACGGCGGCAAAGCGCCGATCGACTGGCGGCTGTGCCTGGTGCCCAAGTCCGACTACGAGGTCATCGACACCTGGTACGCCATGGGCATGGCGGCGACCGGCAGCAAGGACGTCGCGGTCAGCGAGCTGTTCGTGCCGGAGCGCCGCGCGCTGGCGCTGCGCTCCTGCCGCGGCGGCGCCGAGCATCCGGGCGCGGCGCTCAACGCCGGCCCGCTGTTTCGCATCCCGATGGTGGCGGCCTCCAGCCACCCGCTGGCGCCGGCGGCGCTCGGCGCCGCCGAGGGCGCCTACGATCTGTTCCTCGCGGCGATGGCCGGGCGGGCCGGCACCTATACCGGCGCCCGGGTTGCGGATTTCCAGGCCGTGCAGATCAAGGTCGCGCGTGCGCGTTGCCTGATCGATTCGGCGCGGGACCTGCTGCGCGGCTCCGCCATCGCGTTCCAGGCCGCCGCGCAACGCAACGAGGTGCCCGACCTCGAGACCAAGCTGCGGTTCCGCGCGCACTCGGCCTTCGCCGTGGGCCAGGCGCGCGAGGCGGTGGAGACGCTGTGGTCCTGCTACGGGGCGCAGGGTCTCTACACCCGCGATCCGCTCCAGCGCCACCTGCGCGACGTGCTCGCCATCAACCAGCACTTCTCCTTCAACTTCGACATCGCCGGCGCCGCCTATGGCTTGCATGCGCTCGGCGGCCGCTACGCCAATCCGACCATGTGAGCGAGGCACGACGGCACGATGGGTCGAGTGCAGCGAAACCCATCGTCTTGCCCCGACGAGTTGCTCACTCGCCGGTCAAGCGTCCGCGCAACGTCGCCTTGCCGTCCCAGGTGATGTCGGAGATCCGCCAATCCCCCTTGAGCTTGACGAGGTCGAGGATGACGGTCCTGGGCTTGCCCGTGTTCTTGAACGCGACGGTCGCGCTGGCTTTGTCGGCGCCGATGTTGCGGACCGCGGCGTCGACGCTGTCGATCTGCCAATCCTGCGCATCGACGAAGGGATCGCCGTCGAGCTTTCCGACCTCGCCGCGCGCACCCTTGCGGTCCTTGATGATCAGCGCCGCAAGCTTGGGCTCGAAATAGCGCCTGATCTCCGCGTCGGTGGCCAGCGGAATTCCCTTTGCATCCTTATCCTTGTAGTGGTCATAGATCGCCTCCACGAACGACTTGGCGGAGGGTTCGGCTGCCCACGCAGCGGCCGTCGGGAAGGCAATCCCGATGCCGATTCCGATGAGGAGGTTCCGTCGCGCGATCATCGTCTCCCCGGCGCGTTTCGCGAGCGATAGTCGCATTGCCGCAGCGGGAAGTAAATTCGGCCCATTTCCGGGTCGTGTCTCAGCCACAGCAGGCTTTGTTCGTCTTGTGCACGTCCGGCTGACCAACCAGCGGGGCAATCCCGGTCCTCATGCATTGCCCATTCCTGGGAGACCCCACTTTGGGGAGGATCAGTGCGCCGCGTTGCTTCCGGTTGCAGCCTCGACCACGATCGCCCCCGTCATGTGCGGATGCAACGAGCAGAAGTACTCGTACGTGCCGGGTGTCGTGAACGTGAACGAGAATTTGTCGTTGGTGTCGAGCGCGTTCGACTTGAAGGCCTTGGTGCTCGCGGCGACGGTATGCGGGATATCGTCGTCATTGGTCCAGGTGACGGTCGTGCCGGCCTTCACGGTGACGCGTTGCGGAGAGAAGGCGAAGTTGTCGATCTTCACTTCCTTGTCCGCAGCCCGCGCCCCCGCCGCAGGAAAGGCGGCCGTCGCGGCGAGGACGGCGGCCGCAAGCGCGCTCGCAATGCGGATGTGACTTGCGATTGCTTTCATGATTCAAGTTTCCGCCTCAGCCGTGCAGCGGCTGGTCGATGATCGCGAGCCGTTGCTGCCCGCGCTTGAAGGTGACGTCGGTGATGCCGAGAAGCGATCGCAGCTTGTCGTCGGCGACCTTCATCGGCCCCGGCGAGGCGGCCGTGCCCGGCGCCGGCTGCGGGAACGCGGTCGACATGGCGGTATGAAAGGTGACGTTACCCTCGACTTTCTGCATGATCTGATGGATGTGGCCGTTGAGGACCGTCACCGATCCGAAGCGCTTGAGATAAGCAAGAGCGCGCGCGGCATCGTCCGTGCCCCATCCCCACTGCTGGTAAACGGTCCAGAGCGGGATGTGCGCGAAGACAACGATTGGGGTCGACGCGGAGCGCCCCTTGAGGTCGCTCTCGAGCCATTCGAGCTGGTCGTTGCCGAGATTGCCCAGGCCGCCGGCCTTCAGATCGACCACGTTGACGAGGCCGATGAAATGCACCCCGTTGGCGTCGAAGCTGTACCAGCCAGCGCCCTTCGTGCCGCGGCCATAGCGCTCGCGATAGAGCTTCTGCTCAGCATCGATGAAGTCGTGCTCGCCCGGCACGTAATGCACGTCGAGGCGAGCCTGCGAGATGATGCGGTCGGCATCGTCGAATTCCGACGGCTTGGACAGATGGGTGATGTCTCCGGTATGGATGGCGAAGGTCGGCTTCGCCGGCAAAGCCTTGATTTTGTTGATCGCTTCCTCGAGCGTGCCGATGGCGTTGGGGTTGGCCGGCTTGTCGAAGCCGATATGGCTGTCGCTGATCTGCAGGAACGTCAGTCCACTCGGTTCCGCAGCCGACGCCTCGCCGATGATGCCCATTGAACGCGGTACGCCGGCCGCGACCGTCCATAGGACGCCGGTACCGGCCCAGGTCATGCACTCCAGGACTTTGCGCCGGCTGAAGCCGTGCGCCTCGTCGCGATCGGATGTCATCGCCAATCTCCCTTGCCGCCATGATGGCTGCAGGAGTGAGATCAGGAATCAGCGAGATTTATTCCCGAGTTTTTCGGCCGCCGTTGCCTCGATAATCCTGCAAATGACCAACTCACTGGGCCGCTGCAACTAGCTTTGCTCGAAACCGCGACGCGTCCAATCCGTCACAATTCCGTGATGCTCCGCGAGACGAACGTCGCGTCCTATCGCCTCCGGTAGAAGGATCAGGATACGCGAGCCGCCGCTGCGCCGGTGATCTCGCGATCCCGAGAAGACCGCTGGCTCATGCGCGGCGCGGCCATCGCGTGCAATTTGTTGTGAGCTCCCGAATAAAAACGGTTGCGGGCGGGTCTCTTCCGTACGGGGCAGCAATGCGGACCTCGTTATTATTACGGGAGACATCGAAATGCTGGCGATTCGAAAACTGCTAGCCTTTCCGCTGCGTGTCGGCTGCGGTCGCTGCCTGAATTGTTCCGAATGAGACGAATAATTGGGCGAATTTGAACCGCATCACATGTGCGGAAGATTTCCGGCATTACCTCACACCCGAGCGCCGGCCGAGTTGGCTTCCGCTCCGCACATCCGAGTGTCATATGCAACCGCGATCCGAAGAATTTCGCGCCCAGGCGGCAGAATGCGAAGCGCTCGCAAGCTACTGGGGCGATCTGATCAAGGAACAGTACGAGCAGCTTGCTCGCCAGTGGCTGTTTCTAGCCGAGCAAGTGGAAGCATTCGGGCAATGCCGGCAACAGGTGTACGCACGGACCAATGGTCGCGCCTCGAAAGCAGATCAACGCCAACTGTGCTTGGCCTCACCGCAATTCAAAACAAGTGGACTAGTCCAATGATGCAGCGGGCAATTGGCAGCACCGTCGAAGCAGGCCGCAGCGGTGCGCAGAGGCCGCCATCCTGCTGCAGGCGGCAACGGAAGGATCACGCTATGAGCAACCAGACAATGAACGCCGACCAGGAGAGGCACGGTTGGCCCTTGGCTCCGGACGTCACATGGGCCTTGATCTGTTTGATCGTCGGCCTCTTGCTCGTATTCGTTTCGGCGAACGTGCCGGCCTAGGGCCGCGGTTCATCCGCAAGCCGCAACGGCACGAGCCGCAGCAGAAGAGCGCGAGCTAAGCCGCGCCACATACCAGCACTGTTGGAGCACGCCTCTATCGATGAGCCATGCGCCGGCGCTTGCGATTGCCGAGCGCCGCATTATCCAACGCTAGCCCGATTTGGAAGCTTTGCCCTGTGATGATGAGGTCAGCTCCGGGGCAAATTGAAAAAGTCTCGTAGCAAGCATAGTTCCATGCCACCGGTGTTGCCCGCTGCCGCGCACCGAGGGGCAACCACCCTTGATCATTCGCCTCGCGCCGCTGCTCGCGGCGGCCCTTTCGCTGGCGGGAGCGGCGTGCGCGCGGTCACCATCCGCGCGGATGAACGCCATCGGCGTCACACCGGAACCGACGCCGCCTCGACATCAAGCGTGACGGAACGGGGGGCGGCCACCGGCCGTCATGGCAGCTCGGCGATCAGCTTTTGGAATTCGGCCTGCGGCCAGGCGCGGGCGGTGCGGGATCGCACGTTTCCCTGTGCGCCGAGGGCGAGCGCGAATTTGGCAACGTTGTCGCCGTTGGGAGTCTCGACAATGACCAGGAGATCGTCCTCGCCGGACGTGAGGTAAACCTCCTTGATCTCGATACCCACTTTTCGGGCAAGCTCGCTGGCCGCTTGCGCCCGCTTGGGCGCGTCCTTGACCGAACGGATTCCCTGCTCGGTCCAGCTCAGCGACAAGATGAACATCGGCATGCGGTCCTCCATGGGTTAGAGACAGCGTTTCCCCGCCGCGGTGAAAGCGGCGCGCCAACCTGCGAGGTGTGAATAGCGGCAGCGCTCAAAAATAGGCGCTGAATTCAGGAATGATGCCTGCCGACGGCACGATCGCTGCCCGTCGAGTCGGAACGGAAAGTTCGGCACGCCTCGTTCCAGCGGCAGCTCGTGCCTTAGTTACACCTCCGGGTCGGTGCCCACAATAGCGGTCGCGATCGGCGGTGGCCCGGCCGGTACCCTGCGATAGGCAGCGCCCGGCGCAGGCGAGCCCGGCGCACACATGCTCGGATCGTGCGCGTCCCGCGAGACAGTGGCGGCGAACGCGCGAATCATCTAACGGTGTCTCGACCCATCGACCCCGCGGAGACTCGACATGCTGACGGTCGCGGTCATCGCCCAGAAGGGCGGCGTCGGGAAGACGACACTCACACTGCATCTCGCGGTCGAGGCGGCCAAGTCCGGCCCGGCGACCATCGTCGACATCGATCCGCAATCGAGCGCGGCGCAATGGGCGGACAGCCGCGCGGCGATGGGGCCAACCGTGATCGCCTGCCCGCCGGCGCGTCTCGCCATGGTCCTGCACGGCGCCAGGCGCAATGGTGCCCGCGTCGCCTTCATCGACACCGCGCCGGCGGTCGAGAGCCCGGCGCTGGCCGCGGTGCGGGCGGCCGACTTCTGCTTGATCGTGACGCGGCCCGGCATCCTTGATCTGCGGTCGATCGGGGTCAATGTCGAGATCGCCAAGCTCGCCGGCAAGCCGGTCGCCGCCGTGATCAACGCGGCGCCTGCGCAAGGCGGACAAGCCGACGCGGCGGCCGAATCGATCCGCAAGTGGTACAGTGTCGAGGTCTGCCCGATCGTCGTTCGACAGCGCGCCGTGTTCGGGCACGCCTTGGCGCAAAGCAAATGCGCGCAGGAGGTGGAGCCCGCCGGCAAGGCAGCGATCGAGGTCGCCGCCTTGTGGGTCTGGCTCGCGCGCCGCGCGTGCGGCGAAAATCAGGACGATAAGCCCAGCTTGGCGACGCCGACGGCGCGGCTCACGGCCTGAATGCGTGGCCCGGATCCCGCCCTACGCGCCTTTCCCGCGCGTCCTCGCCCAACCTTGCCGCTTTTCGATGCCCCCTGCGGCGCCGTGCGAGGTGTGATAACTTGGCGCAGCCTCGCGCTCCGGAGCATATCCGCAGCTCAGAGGCGTCAATGTCGAGAGGAGGACGCCATGGCGACAAGCGTCAAGCAGATGATGGAAGCGGCTAACACCGCCGTGCCGCGGATTGCGTCGGCGCAGGCGCGCGAGATGATCGCCAAGGGCAACACGCTGGTGGTCGACGTGCGCGATGCGCCGGAAGTGGAGAAGAGCGGCAAGGTCGCCGGCGCCGTGAACGTCTCGCGCGGCATGCTGGAATTCCGCGCCGACCCCGAGTCGCCCTACCACGACAAGAATTTCGCCAAGGACAAAACCGTCATCGTCTATTGCGCCTCCGGCGGGCGCTCGGCCTTGAGCGGCAAGGTGCTCAAGGACATGGGCTACGATCAGGTCTACAATCTCGGCGCCTTCAAGGACTGGGCCGAAGGCGGAGGCGCAGTCGACAAGCCGGCCGCGCCCGGCGCGTGATTACCTAGGCGGGTTCCGTCCGTGGAATCGCCGCTCTGGAGTCGTTGCGTTTGATGCGTTTTCCGCGGCGAACCGGTGGCCACTTCGCCGGAAGGCGCCGTTGTGTTGTATTTCTGACACTTGTTTCAGGCTGGATGTCTTTCAGGGGCGCGCCGAAGGCGCAAGCCTGGACTCCATAACCACGGCCGGTGCCCATGGATTGCGGCCCTGGAACGGACACCAATGCGACCGGGCTTGGTCGCGTATGACCCACCTCGCCTCTCAGGGTGGGAGCCATCGATCTATCGATAATCGGAATGGTGGCGGTGCTCTTGCTGGTCTTGAGCGACTGCAGTTCATGCTTCACTAGCCGAGACGCTCTTTTCCGCAGGAATGGGCAAAAGCGAAAATTTTCAGTTGTGTCGCGTTATCTGCTATTCTGGAAGGCCTCAGCCTACAGGCGAGGCTTTAGGCATGAACCGGCTTGGCATGCTCACGATGACAATTACGGCGCTGCTGCTTCTGGGAATGGCGCCCGCAGTGGTCGCTGCGACCAAAGCCCGTAAATACGACCAATGCTACGGCTTGTGCGAGGCGAAATGCGGCGCCCAATATGGGTGCGGGCGCACCGATGCCCGCCGGGATTGCTTCACCAATTTCAATAAGTGCAAAGCTGTTTGCCGGGCTAGCTGTCCTCGCTAGCAGATCGAATTGATCAGCCGCCGCCGGAAAGTGTATATCGCGGAGTCTTTGACACTGACGTCCGCGCTTGGCGAATTGAGTGCCGGGTAGGCCGGCGCCCGAGCAAAGGCGAGCACGGCAACAATCACGGCGAAGCTGGTCGCTTCCGAAAAGTTGGATGCGCGCGTATCGATGGTGTAGCCCGGCTCAGAATCGGATGCGCGACAATATCACCGAAGCGCTCGACCGGGCGTATGCAGGGGGTATCTTTCCCGAGCGAAACGTGAGTCCCACCTTATTATAGGTCGCATATTCCGTAAGCGGAGTGGAGCAGCTGGAGGCTGCGAAAGCGTCGGCCAAACTCCTCACCGCTCCCGCCGCCCGCACCGGTCAACAGGCCGACGGAGCACGGCATGTGAGTGCCTCGCGGTTCATGGGCGCAGGGACTGCCGGGCCGGCTCTGGACCCAATCCGGAAGTGGTCTTTTGACGTCTCGGCGCTGGAGCGCTCCTGATAGCGTTTTCTAAATTTCGCTTGATCGCACGATTGTTGCGAGAATTCGCAGGGCATCGGCGGTTCCGTCGGCTTCGCCCTTTTCGAAATCTTGTCCCAGCTGTCCCATGGTGTTCGTGACGTGCGCGAGGCAGAGAACCCGAGCGCCGGTGCTTTTGGCAAAGGCATAGAGGGCGGCAGCCTCCATTTCCACCGCCAGTACGCCTTTGGATTGGGCCGCTGCAACCGCTTCGGCGGTCTCGCGAAATGGAGCGTCGGTCGTCCAACTGGAGCCGACGATCGGATGCAGGCCTTCCGCCTCGAGCGCCGCGCGAGCCATCGCCACGAGCTGCGGATCCGCCTCGCCATAGTCTGAAGGCGCGGCATAATGATAGCTCGTTCCTTCGTCGCGCAGAGCGCGATCGATGACGACGAAGTACGGAGGATTGCCGGCCGGAGTGATCTGGCCGGCGGATGTGAGGCTCAGGAGCAATCGGCAGCCGCATGCGAACAGTTGCTCCGCGACCAGGACGGCGAACGGTGCGCCGACGGCACAGCCCACGATCGCCACGCTCTGGTCGGCGAGCGTGAACGTATCGAGCGCCGTGTGGTAGCAGGGCCAGCCCTCGAAGGGGCGCGCGCGACCTGCGCGCCTGAGATGGCGAACGATATCGCCGTCCGGATCGAGGATGCAGACGGGCGGCACCTCGGCACTGGCGAGGCCCTTTTGCCGCCGCGCTTCACGCAAGAGCGCCGCGGGCCGGAAGATCGACGGTGCCGAAGGATCCTTGTTGTCGAGAATGGGGGTCATGACCGTTCCGAGGCAGCCACTCGCTCGAATATTGCGCCGTAGTGATAGGGCGGCACTTCGACCAAATGCACGAATTTCAGTCCGGCGGGCTCGACCGACTTGATGGTCTGTTCGGGCGACAGTCTCAATTCCGTCCTTGGTCCCCGCGGTTCGCCCAAGATCGTCGTCTGCTCGCGCGCAAGGCGATGCCAGTTGACGATGGCAAAGCGGCCTGCCGGCTTGAGCGCCCCGTGCACCGCCAGCGACAATCGCCGCCGATCGGGAACGCCGTGAAAGGCATTTGCCACGAGAACGAAGTCGACCGGGTGCGGCGCGAGCCTGGCGATGTCGTAAGCATCGCCCTCGATCAGATCGCAGTTCGTCACCTTGCTTTCTGCGAGGCGGTGCCGCGCCACGTCCAGTAGCTTGCGGTCGATGTCGATGGCAACGACGTGACGCGCGATCTTCGCGATCTGCAGCGTGAACCAGCCGTCCCCGGAGCACAGATCGATCACGTCCATATCCGATCCGACCCCGAGCTTGACAAGCACGCCGGCGGGATCGGGCCACAGCGCCTCCCACCATCCGGCATTCGGCATTTCGGTGCCTTCGAAAAAGCCCGGAATGCCGCTAGTCATCGTGAAGTCCCGGCCGGCTGCGTCGGTCTTGCCCAAGTGTCATAGTTCTTGCGCGCCTGCAACGGGACGGTATCGCGCCTACACAGGATCGTGACCGTGCAGGCAGCGAGTTCGCAATATCGAAATGCGTACCCGGAATTTCCGAGATCAGTCCACCTTGGCGCCGGAGAACTTGACGACCTTGCCCCACTTCTCGGTTTCGTCCGCAATGAGCTTGCCGAATTCGGCGGACGATCCGCCCATCGCCGTTTCACCCAGGTCGTGAAGCCGCGTTTTCGCCGCGGAGCTGGCCAGGACGGCGTTGATCTCCCGGTTGAGCTTGTCGACGATCTCGGGAGGCGTGTTTCTCGGCGCGCCGATGCCGTACAACTGGCTCGCCTCGTAGCCCGGGACGAATTCGCTCACGGTCGGAACATCGGCCAGAACGTCGGAGCGCTTTTCGGTCGTCACCGCGAGCGCGCGCAATCTGCCGCTCCTGATGTATTCGATCGTCGCGGACAACGGCGAAAAATAGACCTGGGCCTGGCCGCCGAGCAGCCCGGTCAGCGCGGGGCCGGCGCCGCGATAGGGCACGTGAACCATGTCGACGCCGGCCAGCATCTTGAACATTTCGCCGGAAATATGCGACGGGGCTCCATTGCCGCCCGATGCCATGGTGACCTTTTCCGGGTTGGCTTTGACGAAAGCGATGAACTCCGGAAGGGAGTTGGCAGGGACCGACGGATGCACCACCATGGCATTGGGTTCGCGGGCGAGGACCGCGACCGGCGCGATGTCGTGCACGAAGTTGAATTTGAGATTTCGATAGAGCGTCGCATTGATGAAGTTTGCCCCCGTTACGAACAGGAGCGTATGGCCGTCCGGGGGCGAGTTCACGACCGCCTCGGTTGCGATGTTGGTGCCGGCGCCCGCGCGGTTCTCGACGAGGAATTGCTGACCAAGCCGTTCGGACAGCCATTGCGCCATCAGCCGCGCGAGTATGTCCGCCGACCCGCCGGGCGCAAAGCCGACGATCAAGTGCACTGGGCGCGCCGGATAGGTCTGCGCTTCTGCGAGGCGCGAGACGACCGGAAGGGCGGCCGCTCCCGCTGCCCAATGGAGAAATCGACGGCGCGGAATTTTCATGCAGTACCCCCCAAAATCGCGATTTTATTTCGACTGCTCGTCTGCCAGAGCCATCAGCGCTGCCGCCGAAAACGCCGGCGCTTCGTCAGGTCCGCGCGCAATCCTGCAATCGAACTATACCGGCTGCCGAACGCTACGGAAGGGGCTGAGATCGACATTCGCTACCGAACCGGCGAGAAGCGACGTCTGAGATCCAGGCCCCTGCAACGAAGGTCGGCGGGAGTACCGGCGGACAGAGCAGAAGCGCCGCGGCCTTCGCCGCACAACGATCCATCAACCCGCGAACAGCTTCGCCACCAGCCGCCGGGCGAGCACACCGGCGACGCGCCGGCGATAGTGCCCGGGCGTGAAGGTGGTCTTCATCGACATGATCTGGTCGCGCACGAGCTCGTCGAGGCGCTTGAACACGCGATCGTCGAGCGCGCTCCCGGTGAGCTCCGCCGTGCCCTCGAGCAGCACCGGCCGCGGATTGGTCCCGGTGAAGGCCACGCGCAGATCGACGAGCACATCGCCCTCGCGCCGCAGCGCCACTGCAACGCCGGCGACGGGATATTCGATCGAGCGGCGGATGCGGATCTTGTCGTAGGCCGAGCGCAGGCCGGCCGTGTTCTTCGCGCGCACCGCGACGATGAACTCGCCCGGCCGCAGCGCGAGGTAATATTTGCCGTCGCCCAGCGTCTCGGTGATCGGCTGGTCCTGGCGGGAATAGCCGATATAGAGCCGCCCGAGCGCAAGCGTGCGCCGGCCCTGCGGGCCGGCAAGATCGACCTCGGCGCCAAGCGTCAGCAACGCCGGCGCGAGGTCGCCGCTATAGGTGGCGAAGCAGATGCCGCGGCTCTTCGGCGCGACGTGGCAGATGTCGCCGGTGGTCTTGAGGCAATGGTTGTTGGCGGCGCGCCACCATTCGCTCTGGTTATAGAACAGGCAGCGGGTGTCGAGGCAGAGGTTGCCGCCGACCGTGCCCATGTTGCGGTGGGTCGGCCCGGCGATGCAGGCCGCGGCCTGCGCCAGCACCGGATAGTGCCGCATCACCAGCGGATGCGCCGCAAGCTCGGCGAGCGTGACCGCGGCGCCGATCGCGAGCGCGTCGGCATCGGCCCTGACGGCGCGCAGCTCCTCCACCCGATTGACGTCGATGAGCACGTCAGGCGCGACAATGCCGCGGCGGATATTGACCACGAGGTCGGTGCCACCGCCGAGGAGGCAGCTGTCGGGATGCTGGGCGCGCGCCTTGACGACGTCGTCCACCGTGCGCGGGCGCACCAGCGCGAACGGCGGCAGCGCATCCATCACGCAGCTTCCGTGCAGGGATGAATTTCGGCGTCGTCGGCCGAAGTCGGATTTATCCGACTTCGACCGGCATACGAGCGGCCGAACTCCGGTAAACGCGGAGTTCGGCTGCGAAAGCGGGGACCCATACAACACCGGCCTCTGGAATATGGGTCTCCGCGTCCGCGGGGACGACAGCCGAGGGATCGAGTAATCATCCGAGGGACGATACCTCCCCGCCGTTTTCCTTGCTCCCGTTGCCTTTGCCCCGCTGCCGCTTCACCAGCGCGGCGAAGACGCGGTCGGGCGTCACCGGCAGGTCGTTGAAGCGCGCGCCGACGGCATCGGCGATGGCGTTGGTCAGCGCCGGCAGGAACGCCGCCAGCGAGCCCTCCCCCGCCTCCTTGGCGCCGAACGGCCCGTGCGGATCGTTGCTTTCGACGATGCCGACCTCGATCGGCGGGGAATCCTGGATGGTAGGCACGCGATAGTCGAGCATGTTGCCGGTGATGAGGAGCCCCTCGTGATAGGCGGTCTCCTCGCTCATGGCCTGGCCCAGGCCCATCCACACCGAGCCCTGCACCTGGCCTTCGACGGTGAGGCGGTTGAGCGCCTTGCCGCAGTCGTGCGCCACCCACACCTTGTCGACGGTCACGACCCCGGTGTCCTCGTCGACGCTCACTTCCACCACCTGCGCCGAATAGCTGTAGCCCATGGTGCCGCCGATCGCGGCGCCGCGATATTTCTTGCCGCCGTGCGATTCCGGGATGGTGGAATAGTTGCCCGTCACCGTGATCGTGCCGGTGTCCCTGAGCGCCTCGGTCACCACCTCATTGAAAGTGAGCCCCTTGTCCTGTGCGCCGGCGCGATAGAGCTCGCCCAGGCATTCGATCTCGTCCGGCTTGGCGTCGAGCTTGCGCGCGGCCGCCGCCACCAGCAGGCGCTTGAGATTCTGCGCCGCGTCGATGGCGGCGTTGCCGACCATGAAGGTCACGCGCGAGGAATAGGAGCCGTTGTCCTTAGGCACCAGCTCGCTGTCGCCGGTGACGACGCGGATGCGCGCGAGATCGAGCCCGAGCACCTCGCCGACGGTCTGCACCAGGATCGTCGACGACCCCTGGCCGATATCGGCGGCGCCCGAGAGCACGACGATGGAGCCGTCGAAATCGAGCTTGATCTTGACGGTGGCGTGCGGCTCGCCGGTCCAGTTCACCGGCTTGGAGGCGCCGCTGATGTAATGCGAGCAGGCGAAGCCGAGCCCCTTGCCGCGCGGCAGCCTGCCCTTGCGCGCGTGCCAGCCGCTGGCGCGCTCGACCCAGTCAACGCATTCCGGCAGGCCGTAGCTGTTCACCATCAGATCGTTGTCGGTGAAGGTGGGCGCCGCAAGATAGTTGGCGCGCCGCACCGCCAGCGGGTCGAGCCCGAGCGCATGCGCCATCTCGTCGAGCAGGCTCTCGAAGGCGAAGCGCACATCGACGGTGCCGTGGCCGCGGAAGGCGCCGCAGGGCGGCGTGTTGGTGAGCGCGCGCTTGCCGATATATTTGACGTTGTGCAGGTCGTAGATGGCGTACAGCATCGAGCCGGCATAGAGGATGGTCACCACGCCGTAGCCGGAATGGGCGCCGCCGCGCTGGTGGCATTCGCATTCGACCGCGGTGATCCTGCCGTCCTTGCGCAGGCCGAGCTTGAGGCGGATGTCGGTCTGCGGCCGCCCGCGGTGGGTGATGAACGTCTCCTCGCGGTTGATCACCATGCGCACGCTGCCGCCGGCCTTGCGCGCGAGCAGCGCGGCGATCAGCTCGACGTTGAGCGCCTCGGTGCGGCAGCCGAAGCCGCCGCCGACATGCGGCTTGACCACGCGGATGTGCGACATGTCCATGTCGAGGACCTGCGCCAGCATGAGGTGCACGTAGTAGGGCACCTGCGTGCTGGCGTGGACCGTCATGCGCTCGCGCACGGCGTCGTATTCGGCGACCGCGGCGTGCATCTCCATCTGGTTCTGGCAGACCTCGGCGCAATCGTAGAGACCCTCGCGCACGAGGTCGGCTTCCGCGAAGCCCGCGGCGACATCGCCGAGCTCGAACAGCACGTCGCGCTCGATATTGTTGGGCTTGTGCGGATGGATGGTGACGGCGCCCGCGGCCATCGCCTCCTTCGAGGTGTAGTAGGCCGGCCATTCGCGCACCTTGAGCCGGATGAGGCCGAGCGCGCGCTTGGCGGTCAAGTCGTCGACGGCGGCGACCGCCGCCACCGGCTCGCCGCGATAGCGCACCTTGTCGCGCGCCAGCGGGTGCTCGCTGCGCGCGATCGGCAGCACCCCGAAGGTCTTGTCGCAATCGGCGCCGGTAACGATCGCCTTCACGCCGGGAAGCCGCAACGCCTCCGAGACATCGACCTCGAGGAGATCGGCGTGCGAATAGGGACTGCGGTAGATGCGGCCCGCCAGCATGCCGGGGGCGATCAGATCGGCGGTGTATTTCGCCCGCCCCGACACCTTCTCGGGCCCGTCGACCATCGGCACATAAGCGCCGATGGTGTGCGCCGGCTCCACTTCGTTCACGGCGCCACTCCGTCGGCGTGGAGTGCGGCGGCGTATTGCACCGCCTCGATGATCTTCACGTAGCCGGTGCAGCGGCAGATGTTGCTGCCGAGCGCCGCGCGGATGTCGTCCTCGCTCGGACGCGGATTGCGCCGCAACAAGCCGGCCGACGCCATGATGAATCCCGGCGTGCAGTAGCCGCATTGCGCGCCGAGCTTCTCGTGGAACCCGCGCTGCACCGCCGAGAGGCGGCCGTCCTCGCCGAGCGATTCGACCGTATCGACGCGCCGGCCATGCACGCTGCCGGCAAGGGTGAGGCACGACAATCGCGGCCGATCGTCGACCAACACGGTGCAGGCGCCGCACTCGCCGCCGTCGCAACCGGTTTTTGTTCCAGTGAGGCCGACGACTTCCCGCAAATAGTCCAGCAGCAACAGACTGTCGGGCACCGCATCCACGCGCGGTCGGCCGTTGAGCGTGAGCTCGAGAATGCGCGCCGAAGAAGCCATCATCTGGCATGTCCAATAGCAATAATCGGCACCCTGTTCAAATCGGGTCTCGCGCATGCGCGCGCAAGACCCCACGCATCGCCCGGCCGCCGGGTGCGGGCTTGCGCAGCACGCCCCGCGAGGCGTGCCGGCGCGGGGCCTGCCGTCCCCGCTTGTTATTGCCTTCATTTTGTAGTTGACTACGTTACGCGAGTAAGCTATGATTTGGGCATGATCGAGAATTGCGCATGCGGCCCGGCCGGGAGACCGCGTCGGTCTTTTCGCGGGCGCGCCGCAAACCTCGGCCGGGGCGGGCATTTTTCGCCTCGCGACCAACGCGTAGCCCGGATGGAGCGAAGCGAAATCCGGGGCTGATGCCAGCCGGCGCGACCTACCGATCCAATCGAGAAGGAGAACAAGCCATGACGTTTCAAAAGGGCCAGAGTGGCAATCCCGCCGGCCGCCCGCGCGGGGCGCGCAACAGGGGAACCATCCTCTGGCAGACGCTGTTGGAGGAGGCCGGCGAGGCGCTCGCGCGTAAGGCGATCGATCTCGCCAAGGACGGCCACGTCGCCGCACTGCGCATGTGCCTCGACCGGCTGGCGCCGGCGTCCAAGGCCGCGCCGATCGCGTTCGAGCTGCCGCCGCTCGACAAGCCCGCCGACAGCGCGGCGGCGGCGGCCGCGGTGCTCGCGGCAGTCGCGGCCGGCGACCTGGCGCGATCCGAGGCCGTCGACGTCGCCAGGGTGATCGACGTCTATCTGCGGGCGCGGGAAGCGGCCGGCTTCGAAGAACACCTGGCCCGGCTGCGAAGCGCGGCGACCGAACCAGCCGAGCCGCGAGCGAGATCATGGTGAGCGCAGCGGCAGCCGCACCGCGCGCGGCCTGGGTTTCCCCGCGCCGGCCATTGTATTTTGTTGTTATTTACAATGGCGCTACGGCGACGGAACCGCCTAGCCGGCCTCCCGCAGGCCGAGATGGCGCAGCGAGCGGTCGATCCACAGCCGGGTGAGCTTCTCCTGCACGCCGTTCTGCCCGAGCCGGGCACGCAGATTGTCGAAATCGACGCGGTCGAGGTCCTGATCCTGGTCGAAGCAGGAGAACACCACGCTCTCGACCCCGCTCGCGGGATCGCGATGCACCTGCAGGCACTGCGCGCAGATCTCCTTCATCATGCATTGCATCGGCGAGTTGATGGAGGCGATCGCCTTGTGGCCGGGCTTGAAGTGCTGCGCCAGCATGCCCTCGCGCGCGCGCTTGACCGCCGCCATCATGCCGTCCGAGCCGATCGCGACAACGCGGTCGACCTCGGCGAGCGGGATCGGCGCCGATCCGAGCGCGCCCGAGCCGTAGGCGTCGAGCGCGGCGACGATGTTGCCGACGAAGGACTTGTCCCGGGCCCGATCGGCGCGGAAGCCCGGCGCCTCGTCGCAGCACCAGACGATGACGTCGGCGGCGCGCTCGATCTCCTCGACCTTGTAGCGGTCGATCGCGCGCTTGTAGCCGGCGAAATAGATCACGCGGCTGCCGTTTGCCCGCAGCGCCTGCCCGATCGAGAACAGCACCGCATTGCCGAGCCCGCCGCCGATGAGGAGCACGGTCTCGCCCGCGGGCGTATCGGTCGGGTGCCCGGTCGGGCCCATGAGCACGACCGGCTCGCCCGGCGAAAGCTGCGCGCACAGGTCGGAGGAGCCGCCCATTTCGAGCACGATGGTCGAAAGCAGTCCCTGCTCCCGATCGACCGATGCGCCGGTGAGCGCGAGCCCCTCCTTGGCCAGCCGCGTGCCGTCGGCGCTGCGTGAGAGCGTCTCGTAGTTCTGCAGCCGGTAGAACTGCCCGGGCTTGAAGGCGCGCGCCGCCATCGGCGCGCGCACCACCACCTCGACGATAGTGGGCGTGAGCCGGTTGACCGCGTGCACGCTGGCGCGCAGCTCGTCGTCGAGCCGCGCGATCAGCGCCGCCGGCGCGGCCTCCGACGGCTCGAGCCGCGCAAGCATGCGGCTGACCACGGGATAGCCGCGCTTGGCGCTGGCCATCGCCTTGACCACGTTGCCGGCGAAGGACGGATGCAGGTCGCCGAAGAAGCTGATGGCGCGGCCGTCCGCGCGCACATTCATCAACACGTGGGCGGTGGCGGGCTTGGTGATGCGCTCCGGCGCGACCGCGCGGCCGTCCTCGTCGAAGGCCTGGAAATATTTGCCGTCGATGCGCACGTGCTCCGGCTCCTCGCGGCCGAGCACGGTGTTGGGCTGCGTGCCGGCGGCGACCAGGACGGTGCGTGCCGGCATGACCAGGTCGCGCGCGGCAACGCCCGAGTTGCCGTCGGCCGCGGCTTGGCAGGACAGCCGCAGCGCCTGCGCCGCGCCGAAGCGGTCGAGCATCACCTCCTGCGGCGTGAGCCGCTCGGCGAAGCCGATGCCCTCCTCCAGCGCCTTCGCCACTTCCTCGTGGTTGAGGGTGTAGCTCGGCGAATCGATCAGGCGCCGCCGGTAGACGATGGTCGCGCCGCCCCATTGCCGGATAAGCTCGGCGAGCTGCGGCTTGCGCCCCTCGCGCCCCGCCCGGTCGCGCTCGGCACGGATCGCGCGCGCATGCGCCAGGAACTCGGCCGCGGTCTCCGCCTCCGCTGCCGTCCAGTCCGCGCGCACCGCGGCTTCGCCGCGCTCGCGCACGAGCGTCTCGTAGCGGGTGAGGAATTTCTCCACCTGCAGCGGATAATAGGCGAGCGCTTCGGTGGCGGTGTCGATCGCGGTGAGGCCGCCGCCGATCACGACCACCGGCAGCCGCACCTGCAGGTTGGCGAGGCTGTCGGTCTTGGCCGCGCCGGTGAGCTGCAGCGCCATCAGGAAGTCGGAGGCCTGGCGCACGCCGGCGGCGAGCCCGTTCTTCATCGGCACGATGGTCGGCCGTCCGGCCCCGGCGCAGAGCGCGATGTGGTCGAAGCCGAGGACGAAGGCGCCGTCGATGCCGAGCGTGCCGCCGAAGCGCACGCCGCCGAACATCGCGAATTCGTCGCGCCGCTCCAGCAGGAGGCGCACGAGCTTGAGGAAGTTCTTGTCCCAGCGCACGGTGATGCCGTATTCGGCGACGCCGCCGAACCCCGCCATGACCCGCGCGTCGAGCGGCTCGCGCAGCTCGGCGACGTCGCGGATCGGACGGAACGGCGTGCGCGCGCCGGCGGGGTCGACCCCGGAAATGTCGGCGGCAAGCGGCTCGATCTTGAGCCCGTCGATGGCGACCACGGTGTGACCGTCGTTGACGAGATGATGCGCCAGCGTGAAGCCGGCCGGCCCGAGGCCCACCACCAGAACCTTGCTGCCGCTCGCCGGTTTGGGCACCGGCCGGCGCAGGTCGAGCGGATTCCAGCGCGTGAGCAGGGCGTAGATTTCGAAACCCCAGGGCAGCGCCAGCACGTCCTTGAGGACGCGGGTCTCGACCTGTGGAATATCGACCGGCTCCTGCTTCTGATAGATGCAGGCCTTCATGCAATCGTTGCAGATGCGGTGGCCGGTGGCCGCGCACATCGGGTTGTCGATGGTCACGACGGCGAGCGCGCCGATAGTGTGGCCGCCGGCCTCGAGCAGGTTCATCTCGGAGATCTTTTCGTCGAGCGGACAGCCCGCGAGCACCACACCGAACGCGCTCTTCTTGAACTCGCCGCTCTTTTCCTTGAGCCCCTTGGAGCAGGAGTCCTTGCCCTGGTTGTGACACCGGATGCAGTAGTTGGCGTGGTCGAGCGCTCCGGCGAGATCGGTGCCGGGATCGGTGAGCGCGAAGCCGTCGCGCGCGCGGCGATGCGCCGGCGGCAGCTTGAGCATGGTGACGCCGTCGACGACTTCGGTCTCCACCGGAATGAGATGATGAGGATCGACCTTGTGCGGCACCTTGAACAGGACGCCGGATTTGTGCAGCCGCTGGCCCTCCGCAGTGTGCACCGCCCAGGCGGCGTAGCGCGCGGCGAGCTCGAGAGCTGCCGCGTTCTCTATTTCGGCCTTCATCCAGCCTTCGACGCGCTCGGCGAAGCGCAATTCCGTGAGCGCGCCGCCGAGAAGCGGCTCGAGCGACGCACGCAAGGCCGCGCCGTCGAAGCTCGCCGCCTGGTCGGGGCCGTATTTCTTGGCCGCGCGGCGCTGCACGAACAGTCGCTTCACCGCGTAGAGCGGCGCGAGCATGTCGTGGCGCATCCGCAGCGCCCGCACCTCTTGGGCGATGCCGAACAGCTCGGCGAGGAAGTCCTCGAGCTCAGGCGCGAGCTCGACGATGAGATCCGATTCTACCTGACCCGCGACCTGCTCAGGCGCGGCGCGCGCCGACGAGCCCAGTTCAGGGCGAGTGTCATCAGCGCGTTCACGCGCGTCTTCCGACGCGCTATGCGCGCGCACTATAGAGTTGCCGCGCTGGCCGCTCGCTTCGCTCGCCAGCGCGGCGCGCGCCGCCATCAGCCTGGCGTGCAGGTCGGGATTGCGCGTCTTGAGCGCCTCGGCGAAGCGCGCGTCGAGGCGAACGAGGCCGTCGCGGTGATAGAGGTCCTCGAAACGAAAGTCGAACCCGAGCGTGAGAGGTTCAATCATCGAAAGCAGCGTCCTCGGCGCCCGGACATGCGCGCAACGGCAGGCCGCTCGCCAGACCCGTGATCGGGAATTTGCTGCACGATTTGAGCCTTTAGTGTTCCCGACCGCACTAGGCCGCTGCCCGAAACCGCTCGATGACGGCCGCCGGGATCGGTATGGCTTTCAACTTGGCCGGATCGTGCGGGTGGCGCGCCGCCCATACCCGGGTCTCGCTGCCTTCGACGGCGAGCTCTCCGCCGATCGTGATGCGATGCGTCACCTCGAAGCTCGAGCGCCGAAATTCGCCGACCTCCGAGGCGATGTCGGCCAGGTCATTGAACTTGGCCGGCTTGAGAAAGCGCGCCTTGGCGTCGACCAGCGGAATGCCCACGATGCCGAAGGTCGTTGCCAGCTCGCTCGGCCGCACGCCGAGCGCCATTTCGAACAGCAGCCACGCGCTCCAATCGAAGAACTCGAAGAAGCGACTGTTGAACACGATCCCGGCGGGGTCGCAATGACCCCATTCGACGATGAATTGCCGGTGGCAGACGAGGTTGGACATGCCTGGTTTTGGCCGCTTTTCGTGTCCGCGTCCATGGGCGGAGAAAGCCGCCTCCGCCGACGGTGTCAATCGGACCAGCCGATCGCGACCCGGCCCCGATACGCCCTGTTTTCGGGGGCAATTTCAAGGGATTGTTGCCTCGGACGGGCTGCCATGAAATCGACTGGCGGCGGGTGGAAGAACCTGCAATTGTCGGCCGCGGGGGCTGGCCTCAAGCCGACTGTCGAAGTTTCGGATCCTGTCGATGCGCGTAGCGATAGGCGTATTGCGTGCGGACGGACGGCTGCGCCTGCGCCCGAGCCCGGCCCCGATCCGCCGCACCCTGCGCCCGCGGCTCTGCGCCGCTGGCGCGGCCGTGCTCCTTGCGCTGTCGCCGCGAGCGGCGCCGGCGGAGACGCTGGCGGATGCTCTGGTGCGCACCTATCGCGACAATCCGCAGCTCAACGCCGAGCGTGCACACCTGCGCGGCACCGACGAGACCGTGCCGCAGGCGCTCGCCGGCTACCGTCCGCAGATCATGGCGGTCCTGACCGGAGGGCTGCAGCAGGTCCGGGTGCTGTTTCCCGACAATACCATCCAGACCGCCACGCTGCGCACCTGGACCATCGGCCTCACCGTGTCGCAGACGATCTTCAACGGCTTCAAGACCGCCAATTCGGTGCGCCAGTCGGAGGCGCAGGTGCTGTCGGGCCGCGAGGCGCTGCGCAATACCGGGCAGGGCGTGCTGCTCGACGCGGTGATCGCCTATACCAATGTGCTGGCCAACCAGAGCCTGGTCGAGGCGCAGCGCGTCAACACGACCTTCCTGGGCGAGACGCTCGATACGACCAAGAAGCGGCTCGATGCCGGCGACGTCACGCCGACCGACGTGGCGCAGTCCGAAGCGCGGCTGAGCCGCGGCCGGGCCGACCTCAATGCGGCGGAGGTCAACTACGCCATCGCCCAGGCGATCTACGCGCAGGTGACCGGTGCGCCGCCGGGCCGGCTGGCGCCGGCCGTCCCGGTCGACCGGTTGCTGCCGCACAGCCGCGAGGACGCGGTGGCGATCAGCCGCAAGGAGCATCCCGCCATCCTGGCCGCGATGTACGACACCGACGTGGCCCAGCTCGGGACCAAGATCGCGGAGAGCAGCCTGTGGCCCAACCTGTCCGTGCAGGGGAGCGTTCAGCGCCAATGGGAGAACGATCCGACTCTCAGCGCCAAGGGAAACGATATCGCCTCGATCCTGGGACAGGCCAACGTGCCGATCTACGACGGCGGGCTCGCCGCCTCGCAGATCCGGCAGGCGAAGGAGATCGCGATGCAGGCCCGCATCGTGCTGGAGCTCATTCGCAACCAGACTCAGACCGCGGTGATCGGGGCCTGGGCCAGCCACGAGGGAGCGAAAATCGCGCTCGCGGCGGCGGAATCCGAGGTGCGCGCCGCCAATGTGGCGCTCTCCGGCGTGCAGAAGGAGTTGCAAGGCGGCCAGCGCACGACGCTCGACGTGCTCAACGCGCAGCAGGACCTCATGCTCGCCCGCGCGCGGCTGATCGGAGCCCAGCGCGACCGGGTGATCGCGGCCTATGCGCTGCTCGCGGCCATCGGCCGCTTCGACGTCAAGACGCTGCACCTCAATACTCCGGACTATGCGCCCGAGGTGCACTATCACCAGGTCCGCGACGCCTGGGGCGGCCTGCGCACGCCGTCGGGACAGTAGTCCGAACCATGAGGCTGATGTGATCGCTGAAGTCAGGCTCGAGGGTTTGACGTTGGCCGTCGAGGACGTAGGCCGGTCGGTGGAGTTTTATGGAGAGAAGTTGGGACTGGTGGTGGAGGCGAACCGTGCTCCGACGTTCGCCATGATCCGTGTGGGTGGCCCCTTGGGCGGCACCATAGGTCTTCTGTCCACCCAACTTCCGGAGGCCGCCGGCGCGAGAAGCATGACCCCGGAACAGCGCGCAGCCATCCAGGTGGAACTGAGCACGGATAATCTCGACGTCCTCTACCAGCAGCTCACGGCGCGCGGCGTCCACTTTCATCGTCCCCCGAGAGACATGCCCTGGGAACGGTCCATGCAAACCTACGATCCCGACGGCTATACCGTGGAATTCGCACAGGGTCGGCGGGGGCATAACAAGCCGGTTTGATCACTCCGCCGGCACCGGCAATGCGTCTTGCGCCAACGCGCGGGGCGTGCGGCGCGAGAACAGCAGGATGAGCACCGGCAACGTGATCAGGATCACCACCGGTGCCAGCATCATCCCTCCGACGACCACGATCGCCAGCGGCTTCTGCACCTGCGACCCGATCCCCGTCGACATTGCCGCGGGCAAGAGGCCGACGCCGGCGATGACGCAGGTCATCAGCACCGGGCGCATCTGCAGCTCGCCGGTGCGCAGGATCGCCGCGGTGCGCTCGACACCAAGATCCTATGAAAAGTCCAAGCCGACTGTCGAGATCGCTCTAGCTCTCCACCGTTGCAGTCGCCACCCGATCGATGAACAGGCTGCCCTTGGTGATGACGCGATCGCTCGGCTCAAGACCGTCCAGCACCTCGACCATGTTGCCGTTGGTCAGGCCGACCTTGATTCGATGCAGCTCGATGCCCTTGTCGTCACGCACGACCCAAACGCGGGCGGTGTCGTCCTCGTAGATGATGGCATCGCGCGGTACGGCGACTGTAGCGTCGCTTTCGCCGGTCAGGATCTTCACGCTGGCGAACATTTCCGGCTTGAGCAGACCGGCGGAGTTGTCGACCGTCGCGCGCACCGGGAGGCGCCGGCTGGTCGGATCGAGCGAGGCGGCCACGTAGCCGATGGTGGCCGGGAAGGCACGGTCGGGATAGGCCAGGACCGTGAAGTAGATCGGCTGACCGACACGCACGAGCGGCGCGTCGGTCTCGCGCACATAGGCCGCGAGCCAGACCGTTCCCAGATCGCCGATGACGAAGACCGGGTCGCTCGCGCCGCTGCCGACATATTGTCCCGGTCCGATCTTGCGTTGCACGATGGTGCCGGCGATCGGGGCATAGATCGGGGTCGCCGGGTTGATCGAGCCCTTGTCCTGGAACTCGGCGATCTCCTGGTCGGTCTTGCCGAGGATGCGCAGCCGGTTGCGCGTCGCTTCGAGCGCCACCTCGGCCGAGCGCACGTCGTTCTGGGCGGCGTCGAGCGCACCCTGGGCCTGCTGCACCTCCTTGAGCGGTGCCGCCTTTCCTTCATAGAGCAGGCGCTGACGCTTGTCGTTGATCTGCGCCAGATTGAGCGCCGAGCGCGCCTTGTTGAGCGCGGTCGCGGCGGCGATGAAGTCGTTTTGCGCCTGCACCATGTCGGCGGCTTCGACCGTGAACAGCGGCTGGCCGACACTGACGACCTCGCCGGGCTTGACGAACAGCTTCGTCACCCGGCCGGCATAGGGAGAGAAGATCGGCGTCGCGCGGTCCTCGTCGACCGCGATCTTGCCTTCGGTCACGTGCTCGGAGCGAAACACCCGCTGCTGCACCGGCTCGACCGTCAGCGCCGCCCATTGGGTGGAGGACGGATAGAACAATCCGCGCGGCCGCTTCGATTGGCTGGACACCGCCGTGTCGCTGTCCGCCGCTGTACCGCTGGTGTACGACTTGATGCCCCACGCGCCGGCGGCAAGCGCCAGCGCCAGCGCGGTCAGCGCCTGCAGGCGAGTTGGCAATGCACGCACCCGCAGCTGGGGGCGATCAGGATCGTCGGACACTTCGATTCCACCCACGGGGCGTCGCTTCGCTCGCCTCTACGGCGATTATAAGTCGCCTTGATGACGCTTATACCAGCGGCGCGGTTGCCAATACAATCGGACAAATCGCGCGGGCACGATGGCGCCGGCGACGCTGAGGCGCCTCACGTTGTTGGATCGAGACACCGCAAGCTCTCAACCAAAGATAGAACTATCGCGAGACTGCACTCACCTCTCCGGCCCGTGTGCGCACCTAGAACTCGCCATGCAGGCGTCCCGAGAAGACCGAGATTGGGCCTCTGTCGGCGTTGTGCGCAGGGTGCGCCAGGAATTGGTAGTCGAACGTCAGCATGACACCTGTGGCAACGTTCATGGCGTAGAGGGTCTCGAGGATCGTCTCGGGGCGGTAATTGAGGCGACCGTCGCCAATCAGGATACCGAGGCCGCCTGCTGCGATGTAGTCGCAGTGATCGTTCGACAGGCTGTTGATTGCTCCGGCCAGGCCGACCTTGTCCTCGGGTCGTCCCCAGCGCGTGCCCCGGATCGAGGTCCCAACGACAGGCTGGCATCGATGTCGGTAAAGGCCGCGATCTCGTCCTTGCCGTTGTTCCAGCTCCAGCGCCCGAACAGGCCGTCGTCGTCGGTCACCGCCTGCTCGAAATTCAAGTAGCCATATTTGCTTCGGATGCGCCTGGTCTGAACGAGCGCCTCGGTCGGGTCCAGGCCCGGGTTGAGAAAGGTCAAATCGAGCGCCTGGCTGTAGCTGCCGGCGAGGTAGGTGTCGGCCCAATCCCCACCCGCAGCTTTCCCGGCCGCGAGAACAACGCGTAACGCGTCTCGAGCTCGGTGACATAGGCGCCGCGCGCGAACAAATTCATGTCGAATTGGTTCGCGTTCGGCTCGTTTCCCACGAGAAAATAACCGACCCGCAGGGCCCAATGTTGCTGATTGAGCTCGGCGACTACGCCGTAGGTGAGCCCGACCTTGTCGGCGGGGTAGTCGAACGCGCCCGCCGCCCGGATCGACCAGTTCAAGAAATCCGCACGCGCGTCCATGGCGTAGGCGTTGGTGTCGAAGACGTCATGCACGGCAAACCTTCCGACCTGGACGGTGAGCCTCGATATATCCCGCTTTCCAGCCATCTGGCCGTAGCTGCTTTCGACCGTTTCCTGCGCCCCTCCAAATCCCAGTGTCTGCCGCAGGAACAAGGCCGCGGCGCAGGCCGAGGGGACCTGACCGGACGCAGGACACGAGCGAGCGCGCTCAACCGTGCGAATGCACGGGCAGCCCGTCGTGGGCATGAGCGCGAATGCGGTGATGGGTTTCCCCGGACTGGTCCGCCGGATCGACGTGGATGACGACGAGCGACAAGTGGTCCAAGTGATGAAGGAGCCGGTGGCGGACCTCGGCGGCGACCGCATGCGCCTGTGCGATCGTCAACTGCGGATCGACGGCGATGTTGAGCTCGGCATGCAGGCGATGACCGAGCCAGCGCGCCCGCACTTCGGTCACGCCCCTGACCTCGGGCACGTGCTCGGCGGCATGCCGGATCTCGCCGATGATCTGCGGATCGGCGCCGTCCAGCACGCGGATGAAGATCGACTTTGCACTCTGGATGACGATCGCGAAAATCGCAGCCGTGATGATGAGGCCGATGATCGGATCGGCGAGCGGGTAGCCGAGCCACACGCCGACCGCGCCGAACAGCACGGCCAGACTCGTCCACCCGTCGATGCGCGCGTGGTAGCCGTCGGCGATCAAGGCCGCGCTGTTGATCTCGCGGCCGACGCGAATGCGGAAGATCGCGACGACCTCGTTGCCGAGAAAGCCGACGATCGCGGCCGCCGCGACCGCCCATAGATGCGAGATGTCCTGGGGATGCAGCAGCCGCTGAACGCTCTCATATCCCGCGACGACGGCGCTGGCGAGGATCGTGAGCACGATCGCCACTCCGGCCAGATCTTCGACCCGGCCATAGCCGAAGGTGAAGCGCGCGCTCGGCGTCCTGCGCGCAAACCAGAAGGCGATGGCCAACGGGATCGCAGTCGCGGCATCCGCAAAATTGTGAATGGTGTCGGCGAGCAGTGCCACGCTGCCGGATACGAACACCACGAGCAGCTGCAGCACGGCGGTGGCGGCGAGACCGGCAAACGACCATCTGACCGCCCACAGCCCGCGTGCGCTGGTCGCGATCGAGGGATCGACGACGCCATGGCTGTGGCCCTGCGCATGATCATGAGGGTGACCGTGTGGATGCGGATGGTCGCTCATTGTTGCAAGCTCGACGTTCGATCTCTTCCATCACCCGCCGCTCGAGTTCGGCGCGTTGCTTATCCATTGGGACGACGACGGTTAGACACTTGCCCGCCGGCGACCGCTATCGACACGTCGGGCCAAAATCTTGTCGATGCGGCGGCCGTCGAGGTCGACGACCTCGAAACGCCATCCTTGGCTGTCGAAGCTTTCGCCGACGGCCGGCAGATGACCGAGCTGGCTGAGCGCGAATCCTGCGGCGGTATGATAGCTGCGCTCGGGCGGCAGGGCGATGGGCAGCCGCTCGGCCATTTCATCCACCGGCATGCTGCCCTCGATCAACCACGAACCATCGTCGCGCCGCACGGCGTCCGGCTCGGCCGGGCCTTCGTCGGTTCGAAAATCGCCGACGATCGCTTCCAGGATGTCGGCGTTCGTGACCACTCCTTCGAAGTTGCCGTACTCGTCGTGGACCAGTGCCATATGGATCGCCGACTCCTTGATGAGAGCCAACACGTCGAGCGCATCGGCGGTATCGGGAACGCTGGGAGCCGATCGCACCTGCGCCCGCATATTCAGAGGTTCGCCCCGCAGGCAGGCGTTGAGCAAGTCCTTGGCCTGCACGACGCCGAGCATCTCTTCCGGCGCGCCCTCATGAACGGGCAGCCGCGAATGAATGCTCTCCACGATCGTCCTGCGGATTCTCGTCGGCATCCGCGCTGAGGTCGATCATGTCCACTTCGCGGCGTGGCGTCATGACCGCGCGAACCGGGCGGTCGCCGAGCCGCATCACACCCGCGATCATCGCGCGCTCACCCGGCTCGATCACGCCGGCGCTCTCGGCCTCCGCGATCAAGGCACGGATCTCCTCGTCGGTGACGCGGTGCTCGGCCTGCGCCCCGTATCCAAGCGCTCCGAGAACGGCGCGCCCTGACACATCAAGGAACCAGACGACCGGTGCGGCGATCCTGGCCATCGCCGTCATCGCCGGCGCCACCCGGACGGCGATCTTTTCCGGGTTGCGCAGCGCGATCTGCTTCGGCACCAACTCGCCGACCACCAGCGAAAAGTAGGTGATGACGGTCACGACGAGCCCGACGCCGAGCGTCTGAGCGACACCGTTCCGCAGTCCCAACTCGACGAACCATTCGGCCAAACGAACCCCGAGCGTGGCGCCGGAAAAGGCGCCGGAGAGGACGCCGACCAAGGTGATGCCGACTTGGACGGTCGACAGAAATCGACCGGGATCACTCGCAAGAGCAAGTGCGCGGCGCGCGCCGGTGACCCGGTGCTCGACCAGGATCTGCAAACGGCTGCGCCGGGAGGAGACGACGGCCAGTTCCGCGAGCGCAAGCAGGCCGTTCACGAGGACCAGCGCGACGACGATCGCCAGTTCGATGTAGAGCATCGGGAAAATATAATATGCGATCCGGTCGACGCGAGGGGCTCAATCGACGCGCGTCCGTTGCCGCCGGCGCTGCCGGCACCGCGTGCGGCGACGCTGGCGCCTGCTTAGCCAGAGCGGGCACCGGTTCGCCATCACAACATGGCGCCATGCAAACTTCTAGCGTGTACCCCGATTGCAAGGGGCGGGAGACGCTTAGTCTAGCGCCAATACGCAAATGCCATTCCGCTGCCGGTGCCGGCGGCGGAGCGATAGAGCGGCTGATAGTCGATCACAGTCATGCCGAGACCCACTTCGTTCATGGCGCCGGCGACCGGCATCCAATTCTTCAATTCCGAGGTCCCGGAACGGAAGTTGTAGGCGGGAATCGAGATCAGGGCATCGGCGTCCCCGCGCCGCATGGCGTCGAGAAAGGCGCGGTCGAGCTCCTCGTCCACCACGAAATGCGACATCCCGCCCGAGCCGATGACGGCGACGCGGAGATCGGCCTGCCAGGCGCCGATCGCATCGGCCAACGCCTCGCCGAGCGAAAAGCAGCGCCGCGTGGTGGGTTGGTTGGGCGGATAGAACGTGTTGACGAAGAGCGGAACCGCCGAAACGAAATCGTCTTGCATGATGCGGCGGTAGATGAAGCCATAAGCGTGCGGAAGTCCGGAGATGCTGGACGAGGGGGATTGCGGCAGCCGCGCCGCCGCCGCCACGTCGAAATCGCGCTGCATCAGCGCTTCGATCAGGTAGCGGCCGAGCTGGGGATGGCCGGGATAGCTCTGCGCGGACTTGCCGTGGTGGTTCGGCTCGGCGATCTCGATGCCTGGCGGCAAACGTTTCTTCTGCTCCGTCGAGAAGGGAATGTTGTCGAGGTTCTCGCCGAAGCACACCATGAAGGCCGGAATGTTGGCGTCCTCAAACACCTCCATCTGGTCGTTGCCGACGAGGACGGCGACGTCCGGCTTCACCTCCTTGAACATCCGCGCCATTTCCGCCATGGCGCGCTGACAGGCGTCGTACCGCTGCTGCTTGACGGGAAGCCTGATCTGCTCGCCGAGATTTTCCCCGGCGCGGAGCTTTGCCAGCTCCTCGAACTTGAAGGTGCCGTCGCGATAGATGAGCGCCGGATTGCGCCGGTCGGCTTCCACGCGCTGGTCCCACTGTTCGGGTGGCGTCGCCAATAGCGGGCCGTGCGAGGCCGCCATGCCCAGTACGATCTTTGCCATGATTGGGTCTCCGCTCGTTTCGGCGCGCCGACCGCCGTCAGCTTCAGCGGGCGCGCTCGCCTGCCCGGACCGCCGACGATCGGCCGCTGCACGCGCCTTCGAGCCAATCGAGGATGACGCCCGCGATCTCGTCGCTGTTTTCCTCCAGCATCAGCATGTGGCCGTTGCCGACAATACCCCGGTCGGCGAGAAAGCAGAAGTCGGCCTTCGCGCCGTTGGCGTTGAGCCAGGCGACGACGGCGCCGTCGACCTCGCGCGCATGGTCGAGATCGGCGCTGCCGGTGATGACGAGGACGCGCTTGCCCGCGAGCTTTCCCGGATCGCTCACCCGCACCTGGCGGCCGTGCACGTTCTGCCGTTCGAGCAGGATATTGGGCGGGATCGGGCGCAGGCTCGCGGCATAGCCGGCGAGCCGGTCGCGCGGAAAATATCGGCTCTCGCCAACGAGCTTGCGCTCCACGAAATCGCGGGTGGCAATGACCGGCGCCCTCTTGTCGATGCGCACGCGCCGCCCGGAGGCTTCGGTCTCGACCTCGCTCTCGGTTTCCGCGTAGACCGGCGCGAGCTTCTGGATATTGCCCGGCGGACCGGGCGCCACGCCGACGACTGCGTCGATCACGTCGCCGTGCAGCTCGAGCAGTCGCCAACCGTAGCAGCCCGACATGGAATGCGTAAGCAACACCACCGGCGTGCCCAGGCTGCGGATGAGCGCGCCGAGCCCCTCGACCACCGTCGAGCCGTCGAGCCGATCGAGCGGAATGTAGCCGCTGCGGCCGGTTCCCGGCCAATCCGGCACCACCGTGCGGTACCCGCGCTCGGCGAAGAGATAGGCCCAGCCGCGGCGGCCGTCGGCGGTGCGCTGATAGCAGGCGCCGGAATGGGCGCCGCCGTGGACCATCACCACGGTCGCAGGCGTGCTCGCGGCCGCCGGCGCGAAAGTCTCGTAATAGACCGGCAGCGGCGCCGTGATGAGACCGGTCTCGTGCGTCAGCGACATGATGCGAGCGCACCGGTGGAAGCGCGTTGCAGCATCTGGGCTCGTGCGCAGTTGTCCCCGCTGGTGTCCCGGTCGGCGCGTATTGCAGGAGCCATGGATGTTGCGCTACGCCACCACGCGCGCGGCCGTGGAGTCCTCACGCAGGCCCGAGCTGGCGCTGTCGGGAAACGCTTCCTTGAGCCGCGGATAGACCTCGCGCGCGAAGGTCTTGATCCCGCGCACCGTCTCGTCGTGCTCGAGAAAGCCGGCCTGTCCCATGATCAGGAGATGACCGAAGCCGCCGACATGGTCGTACATCTTCTTGATCTGGCGAAAGACCTGGTCGGGCGTGCCGGCGAACATGATGCCGGCTTCGATCGCCTTGTCGACCGTCGCATTGGCGCGGTTGGCCGCGTGCTGGTCGACGGCCGCCCCGCGCAGGATTTGCGCGTGCACCGGAGTGGGCACGTAGCCCGGCGGGTAGCAGAAGTGCAGCGGCACCTTGTTCGCCGTCATGTACCAGAGCAGCTTCTCGGCGCCTGCGCGCGCCTCCGCCTCGCTCTCGCCGGCATAAACCAGCGCCGCATAGGCGAGGCGGTGGACCGGAACCTCCACGCCGCGGCCGGCCTCGTGCCAACCCTTGCGGTAGGATTCGAAGATCGCCGGCGTGCCGCGGTACCCGGTCAGGAACGTCGCCTGCACATAGCCGCGTGTGCCGACGCGGCCGGCCCCGCCCGGCGTCGTGGTCGAGACCCAGATCGGCGGATGCGGCTGCTGGTAAGGGCGCGGCCAGATGTTGATGTTGCGGTGATGGAAGAAGCGGCCTTCGTGGCTCACCGGCCCGTCGTGGCTGGTCCAGGCCTTGACGATGAGGTCCATGGCCTCCCACTGGCGCTCGTTCATGCGCACCGGGTTGCTGTTCGCCGGCAGCACCTCATAGGGCACGCCGCGCACGAAACCGCATTCGAGCCGGCCTTTCGAGAGCACGTCCACCATCGCCATCTCTTCGGCGACGCGCACGGGCTGGCGGCGGTTGGCGACCGGATTCCCCAGGATCAGCAGGCGCGCTTTCTTGGTCAGCCGCGCCAGCGCGGCGAGCACCAGCGGTGCCGCGGGATCGACGCAGGTCGCGGTCTGATGGTGCTCGTTGAGCATGATCTCCATGCCCTCGTCCTCGGCGATCAGCCATTCGTCGATGTAGCGGTCGTAGAGCGCCGCGCCCTTGTTCGGGTCGTAGAGGCGATTGGGCAGCGACACGCGGATCAACTCGTATTCGTCATCGGGTGGCAGATAGGGATAGGCGTTCTCGCTGAAGTGCCACGCTTTCATGATCTTACTCCCGATGGGTCCGCCGCTTGTCCGCCGTTCAGGAATTGCAGGATCGTCGCGGCCGTCGTCGTCGGCTGCTCGACCTGCGGGAGGTGTCCTGCGGCGGCGATGGTCTCGATCCCGGCCTGCGGAAGCAGCTGCGCGTAGCGTTCGAGGTATTCGGCCGAGACGATGCCGTCGCTCGCGCCGCGCAGAAACAGCGCCGGCACGTTCACGCGATGAAGCCGGTGCTTGAGCTTGGGGTTGTGCATGTACGGTTCCCAGCTCAGCAAGGCTAGCGTCTCGCGGTTGCGCGCCACGATGTACAGCTCCTCCTCCGACAGTGCGGCGAAATCGCCGGCGTGCTTGGCGGGATCGTGGAAGCGCAGCTTGTCGAGCTTGTCGCGCGGCATGGCGAACACGTCGGGAATGTCGAGGTGGTCGGGCCGGCCGGTCTTGACGCCGACCGGGCCGATCAGGACCAGCCGGTCGAGCCGCTCTGGCGCCTTGGTCGCCAGTTCGGCCGCGATCCATCCGCCGATGGAGAAGCCCACGACATCGGTTCGGGTCAGACCCAGGCGATCCATCAATTCGAGATAGATGTGGGCAATGTCGTCCACGCTGTCGAGCCAGTCGGGCAGCGACGATTTCCCGAAGCCGGGATGCGAGGGAGCGATGACGCGCCGGCCTTTGGCGAGCAGATCGAGAAAACCGACATCGGAACCGATACCGCCGCCGCCGTGCAGATAGAGCACCGGCGCGCCCTGGCCGCGCTCGAACAGCTCGAGGTCGACGCCCGCGATGGAAATCATGTTGTCACTGCGGCTTCCGCTGATAGGGACCGAGCTCGGCGCTGGCCTTCTGAGCAAACGACATGTCGATCACGTCGCCCGCCTTGATCTGCCCGCTCACCCAGCCCTGCTTGCGGAAGAAGTCGAGGTCCTTCTGGATGCCGGCGGCGTTCACCGCCCCGGTGACCTCGACGGCCTGCGAATACATCTCGCGTACGAGGTTGGGATTCATGTTGAAGCTCTTGGCCATGGTGGCCACGGCCGCGTCGGCGCCGACGCCGGCGATCTTGCCGCCTTTGATCGCATCGTTGTAGCTGCGCACGCCCCGCAGCCAGGCGCGCATGAATTTTTCCGCCACGTCCTTGCGCTCGCGCGCGAACTTGTCGCTGTAGAAGATCACCGATATCTGCTGATGCGGATAGAACTCGTTGGTATCCATGAAGCGCACGCCGTATCCGGCATTGACGGCGACCGTCGCCTGCGGCTCGATCAGGAACGTGCCGTCGAGAGCCTTGTTCTGCAAAGCCGCGATCTGCTGCGGGAACGAGAGGTAGACCGGGCTTACGTCCTCGAACTTGATGCCGGCGAACTTTGCCGCCTCATTGAGCAGCGACAGCGAGGTCACCCCTTGCGCCGCGAACCCCATGCGCATGCCCTTGAGATCCTTGAGGCTCTTGAACTGGCCGCTGTCGATCAGATCCTTGCGCATGAACACGGTCTGGTAGAGATAGCCGGGCTCGGTGTGACCGCGATCGGCGACGATGCGGAATTTCACGCCGCGCAGGAGCGCATTCCAGAAGCCGACCGAGAGCGCGCCGCTGCCGACGTCGAGCTCGCCGGTGCCGAGCGGCGCAATGACCTTGGCGCCGGAATCGAGCACGATCAGGTCGACGTCCAGGCCTTCGTCTTTGAAGAACCCCTTGTCGTAGGCGATGTAGAACGGCGCATCGCTGGCAGAGCCGCCGGTTCCGACCGCGACCTTGTCGGCCGCCGGCGCCGGGCTCGCAATCGCCGCCGCAAGCGCCCCCGCCAGGACGGCAGGCATGACGGAGCGCAGAGTCGGCAGCATCGGCGTTTCTCCCTGTTCTTTATCGTTGCGATGGCACCTTAGCCGATGCCGCGAAGAGCGGTAAAGCCGCGCACGCGCATGGCTCAGTTTAGTTTGAAAAGGGCCTGCGCGTTCCGGTAGCAAATCTTCTCCTTGTCGGCCTTGGCGATATCCAGGGAGGCGATGACCTTCATGGTCTCGCGGATATAGCTCGCGCCGCCCTCCGCGCCGAACGGCGCGTCGGAGGCGAACAGCACGTGATCGGCGCCGTAGAATTCCAACCCGCAGACGGTGCCGATGCGACCGCCGCACAGCGCGGTGTCGGCGTAGAAATCCTTGAAGCAGTCCATCAGCGGCTTGCCCAGCATCTTGAGCACGCCGGTGTAATCCTCATCCGAGGTGCGGCTGCCGAGCGTCGCCCAGCCGGTCTCCAGCCGCGCGTCGAAGAACGGAATCATCGCGCCGAGATGATGGACGAGGATTTTCAAGTTCGGCAGCCGCGTGGTGACACCCGAGAAGACGAGCCGGGCCATGGTGCAGCTGGTCTCGTAGGGCCAGCCCAGGATCGCCCAGATCTCGTATTTCGATTTGCTCTCAGCCGGGAAGTCCGGGACGCTGGCCGTGCGCGCGGGATGCAGCAGCACCGGCTTGCCCGACCTGGCCGCGATTTCGAAGATGGGCAAGAAGCGCGGCTCGTCGAGGCACGCACCGTTGACATTGGTGTGCAGCTGCAGCCCGTTGGCATTGCCGTCGAGCAGGATGCGCTCGGCTTCCTTCGCCGCCGCGTCGGGCGCGTTCATCGGGAGCGCGCCCACGTAGCCGGCGAAGCGGTCGGGATGCCTGGCGCACAGCTCGGCGAGGCCATCATTGGCGACCCGGGCGAATTCCGGCGTCCGATCCGGCCCGGCCATTGCTTCGAGCGGCGGCAGCCCGAGCGAGAGGACTTCCGAGTAATCGTCGAACTCGTCCATGATCTTGAGGCGGGCATCGAGGTCATAGATGGTACGAACGCCCTGCATGCGCTTGCCGATATCGTGCGTGCCGCCGGTGGTCTGCGACATTTTCTCGAACAGGCCCCTGGGGAAGAAGTGGCAGAAGGCATCGATGTGGCGCATGGTGCGATCCTTTCAAACGAACCGGGCGTCATTCCAAGGCACCGCAAAGCGGCGAGCCCGGAATCCAAAATCCGAATCCGTCGTTATGGATTCCGGATCTCGCCGCCTGCGGCCGCTCGCGCGGGATGACGCGGCAACAGGTGCGGTTGCACTTAATTCCACAATTGCTTGCTCGCCAGCCGCGCGCCCTCCACCAGCGCCTCGAACTTGGCCCACATCACCGTGGGATGCACACGGCGGTAGAAGGTGCCCTGGGCGAAGCCGCAATCGGTGCCGGCCATCACGTTCTCGCGCCCGAGCAGGTTGGCGAAGCGCAAGATGCGCTCGGCGACGAGCTCGGGATGCTCGACCACGTTGGTGGCGTGGCTGATGACGCCGGGGATCAGCACCTTGCCGTCGGGCAACTTGGCGGTCTTCCACACCTGCCATTCGTGCTCGTGGCGCGGATTGGCGGACTCGATCACATAGGCGCCGGCACGGACCTTGAGAATGAGGTCGACGATGCTCCCGAGCGGCACGTCGCTCACGTGCGGCCCCGGCCAGCTTCCCCAGCAGACATGGTAGCGCACGCGCTCCTCGGGAATGCCGACGAGCGCCTGATTGAGCAACTCGACGAATTTTGCGAGCCAGCGGCGATAGTCCTCGAAGCTGGCCGGCGGCACCATGCGGTCGAAAGCGGTCGCCGCGCGCGCGTCGTCGATCTGCAGGACGAAGCCGGCGTCGACGATCATGCGGTATTCCGTGCGCATCGCCGCGGTGACCGCCTCGAGCCAGTCCTCCTCGCCCTTGTAGTATTCGTCCTTGCGATCCGGCAGCACGCTCGAGGGCGCGACCACCGGCATGAAGGCCTCCTCCACCCGCACGCCCGCGCGCACTGGAAAGTCGCCGCGCTGGCCGCTCGCTACGCTCGCCAGCGCGGCTTTGAAATTGGCGATGTCGCGCCGCACGATCTCCTGGCCGACATAGTCCACCGGCCCGACGCAGGCGACCATCTTGTCGTTGGCCATCGGCTCGCGGACATCGAGCTCGGCGTAGAACTCCCTGAAGCGTGTGCGGTCGGCGCCCGGGACACCGGGACGCAAGCCCGGCGGAATGGCACGCAGCTCGAAACCGCTCAGGCGCTCGACCACATACTGGTTCCAGCTGATCGCTTTGCCGAATTCGCCGTCGCTGATCACATCGAGCCCTACCTCCGCCTGGCGGCGGACCACCTCGGCAATCGACTGCGCGAGGCAGGCCTCGTAGGCCGCGCGATCGTAGGGCTGGCCGCCCTGCTTGGCGCGCATGATGTCCTGCAGCGCCTGCGGGCGGATCAGGCTTCCGACATGAGTGGTCAGGATGCGGTCAGTGCTACGCTTGCCCTTCATCCGATAGCCGTTGCCTGCACTAGATCACCGAGGCCGCGCGCAGCTTGGCGATCTGGCCTTCGTCGTAGCCGAGCTCGGCGAGCACCTCGTCGGTATGCTCGCCGAGTGTGGGCGCCGCCAGCGCGCGCTCGTCCCGCTCGCCGTCGATCAGCACCGGGCGATGAATTGCCGTGATCTCGCCCTCGGTCGGATGGTGTTGCCGATAGAACGTGTTGAGGTGGCGCACCTGCGGATCGTCGAGCACGTCTGGCAGGCTTTGCACCGGCGCGAACGGCACGTCGTTTTGTTCGAGCACGTTCATCCAATGGGCGCGCGGCTTCCTCGCCACGATTTCGGCCAATACGCGGGTGAGCTCGCCGTAGTTCGCGATCCGCAGATCGCGGGTGGCAAAGCGTTCGTCCTGCACGAGGTCGAGGCGCTCGAGCGCCGCCGCCATCGCTTCGAAGAACTTCGGTTGCGACGACAGGTGGACGGCGAGCAACTTGCCGTCGCCGCAGCGGAACGCGAAGGATTGCGAGGCGGCGACCCGCGTGAGCCGGTCGCTCACAATGCCCGCCCGTGTGTAGTTCGCGAACGGGTCCGGCACGAAGGCGATGGCGGCCTCCAGCATGTTGACGTCGACGCGGTGGCCGCGGCCGCTTCGCTCGCGCTCGTGGAGCGCGCCGAGAATACCGTAGCAAGCGAACATCCCGGTGGCATTGTCGGCGATCGTCGGCCCGCTCGATTGCGGGCGCTGCGGATCAAGTTGCAGGCTCAGGATTCCGCTCAGCGCCACCGCGACATTGTCGTAGGCCGGCCGCGCGCAATAGGGGCCCGATGCGCCGAACCCGGTGATCGAGCAATGGATCAGCCGCGGGTTAGCGGCGCGCAGCACGTCGTCTCCCAATCCGAGCTTGTCCATGACGCCGGGCCGATAATTCTCCAACAGAATGTCGGCGCGGACGACGAGCTCGAGCAGAATCGATCGGCCGGCTTGGGTGCGCAGGTCGAGCTGGATGCTGCGCTTGCCGCGGTTGTAGGCGACGAAATTCGGACTGTATTGCCCGCCGCGGAAATTGCGGAACGGATCGCCGCCCTGCGGATGCTCGACCTTGACGACTTCGGCGCCGAGATCGGCGAGCATCAGCCCGGTGAGCGGCGCGGTGATGACCGTGCTGAGCTCGACGACGCGCACGCCCTTGAGAACGTCGGTCACTGAGAATCACTCCGCTTCGTCGCGCATCGGCTAGTTGATGGTCTGGCCGCCATCAACCACGATCGAGGCGCCGTGCACGTAGGAGGCGGCGTCCGAGACCAGGAAGGCCGCGACATTGCCGATCTCCTCGCATTGCGCGAAGCGCTGCAGTATCACCTTCTGCAGCGTCGGCTTGGGATCGGTCTTGCCGCTGTCGAAATATCCTTTCACGCGCGGCGACAATGTGGGGCCGGGACACAGCGAGTTCACCCGCAAGCCCTTCTCCCCGTAGTCGACCGCGAGCTGGCGCGTCAGCGACACGACGCCGCCCTTGGCCGCGCAATAGACCGGCATGTGCGGATTGCCGATATGGGCGAAGGTCGACGCCACGTTGAGGATCGACGGGTTCTTCGTCTCCAGCAGCAGCGGGATGAAGGCTCGGCACATATAAAAGATGCTGTCGAGATCGACCGCGATCAGCTCGTGCCATTTCTCGGTCGAGAGCTCGGTGATCGGCGAGATGAAATTGTTACCGGCATTGTTGACGACCGCCTTCGCCCGCCCCCATTTTTGCTCGACGAAGTCCCGCAAACGCGCGACGTCCGCCTCTTTCGACACGTCGGCGGCGAAGGCTTCGGACTTGGCGTCGTTCTTCGCAAGCGCCGCCTTCACCTCGTCGAGCTTGGCTTGCGTGCGGCCGACCAGAACCGTGGTCGCGCCGAGCTCAGCCAGCGCCTCGGCGGTGGCGCGCCCGATGCCGCCGGCCGCGCCGGTGACGACCACGACTTCGCCGTTGAACCGCAACTGTTGGAGCACGGCACTGCCTCCCTTGATTCCCTACTCCGCGGCCTGGATCTGCAAGCCCGCATATTCCTTGTCGGTGAGCGCCTGCAGCGCCGGCAGCACTTCGCGCGCGAACAGCCTGATGTTCTTTTCCGTGAGGTCGCGCGGCAAAGCGGCGAATTGCAGCAGCGCCAGGAGATTCTGGAAGCCGAGCAGCCGGTGAGCGTCCGTCAGCTGCTTGCGCACCGTATCCGGGCCGCCGCACAGGATGATGCCCTGCTCGATCAGGGAATCGACGGTATGCTCCTGCCCGGAGACCGACCGCTTGTGACTCAGCATGTTCTTCAGCGACTTGGCGCTGAGATAGCCGGGCGGAAACAGCATCTGGAACGGCAGGCGCAGGAGCTTGTTGAACAGCGTCTCGATGTGCCGGCCCGCCTCCTCGCGCGCCTTGGCGTCGGTATCGGCGACGTAGACCGGCGCGGACCACCCGATCTGCTCGGAGCTTGCCGCATAGCCGTAGAGGCGCTGCGACGCCTCGCGATAGTAGTTGAGATAGCGCATCACCGACTGGATCGGGCTGTAGGCCTGCAGGTAGACGTATCTGCGCGAGGGATGCGCCGCCCATTCGATCGTCTCGGTGGAGCCGGTGGAGGGCGCCCAGATCGGCGGATGCGGCTGCTGGTAGGGGCGTGGCCACACGTTCACGTACCCGAAATGATAGTACCTGCCCTCGAAGGCGAACGGGCCGGGGCGGGTCCAGCTCTGCACGACGAGATCGTGCGCCTCCTGGAAGCGCGCGTGCGAGAATGCCGGGTTGGAGCCCATCGAGTGCCGCGCACCATCCCGGTGATCAGCCGCCCGCCGGTGATGCAGTCGAGCATGGCGTGTTCCTCCGCCAGCGTGAGCGGATGCTCGCGCAGGCAGAACGCATTGCCGAGGATGGCGATCTTGGCGTCCTTGGTGCGGCGCGAGAGCGCGGCGGCCATCACGACCGGCGAGGGCATCAGCCCATAGGCGTTCTGATGATGCTCGTTGACGGAGACGCCGTCGAAGCCGAGCTCGGCGGCGAGCTCGAGCTCGTCGAGATAGCGGTTGTAGAGCTCGTGCCCTTTCTTGGGGTCGAAATACGTGTTCGGAAGGACGACCCAGGCGGCGCGATGCTTGTCGCCGAAGCTCATGTCCAGAGAGGCATAGGGCATGAGGTGAAACATGAAGACTTTCATCCCGCGCTCCCTCCGCGCCGTTCTTCGGTTGTTGGTGATTGTACGTCGCTCGCCGGCTTTTGCCAGTCGCGCGCAGGCGCTCACAATCCCAGGTAGGACCTCGCTACGGCACTATCGCGCGCGGCATCTCGGCCGCCCTCGCCGATGATGCGCCCGAGCGCCGGCCGCAGCAGGCCGATCTCGGCTGCCGGCGGTCGGGCCGCCGGCTTGCCGCCGCGGGCAGGCTGCCGCTAGTATCCAACTGGTTACTTGCAGATCACTTTGCGCCGCTGTTGAAAGACGAAGTGCCCGATGAGCCAACCGACCGCCCCGCCGCCGGACCGCTTTCGCGACGTCGAGCACCTCGAGGAGGTGATGACCGCGCCGACGGCCGCCTTGCGCGCCGCATTCGAGAAGCTTCCCGGCGACCTCATCATTCTCGGCGTGGGCGGCAAGATCGGCCCGACGCTCGCCGGCCTCGCCAGGCGCGCGGCGACGGGCAAGCGCGTGGTCGGCGTCGCCCGGTTCAGCGACCGCAGCGTGCGCGAGAAGCTCGTCGGCGCCGGCATCGAATGCATCGAGGCCGACCTCCTCGACCGCGAGCAGGTCGAGGCGCTGCCCAAGCTTCCCAATGTCGTATTCATGGCCGGCCGCAAGTTCGGCTCCGCGGGCCATGAGGACCTGACCTGGGCGATGAATGCGCATGTGCCGGCGCTGGTCGCGCAGGCCTTCGCCCGGTCACGCATCGTCGCCTATTCGACCGGCTGCGTTTATCCCTACGTCGATATCCGGCACGGCGGCGCCACCGAGGCGACGCCGGCGACGCCGCCGCCCGGCACCTATGCCAATTCCTGCGTCGCGCGCGAGGCCATGTTCCAGTACTTCTCGCGCACGCGCGGCACGCCGGGACGCATCATCCGCCTGAACTACGCCATCGACATGCGCTACGGCGTGCTGCACGACATCGCGTCGCGCGTGCTAGTCGGCGAGCCGATCGATCTCACCGCCGGCCACGTCAACGTGATCTGGCAGGGCGACGCCAACGACATGGTGCTGCGCGCGTTCGGGCATTGCACGGTGCCGTCGAGCCCGCTCAATGTCAGCGGCCCGGAGACGGTGAGCGTGCGCTGGCTGGCGCAGGCCTTCGGGCAGCGCCTGGGCAAGGCGCCGGTGTTCGCCGGCGTCGAGGCCGCCGACGGCTGGCTCGTCAATACCGCGGAGGCGATGCGGCTGTTCGGCTATCCGAGCGTGCCGCTGGCGCGGCTCGTCGATTGGACCGCGGATTGGGTCTCCCGCGGGATGCCTTCGCTCGGCAAGGACACCCATTATGATATCCGCGACGGCAACTTCTGAGCTGCGACTGACGGTCAAACCCGCGCTGTCGGCGTCCGAGCTCGATGACGTCGCCGCGCTCCTGCGCGAGGCGCGTTGGAACCAGCTCACCGCCGATTGGCGCGTGTTCCTCGCGCTCGGCCGCGTCCATGCCGCCGAGACCGCGCAGGGCCGTATCGTCGCCACCACGGCGACGCTGCCCTATGGCGGCCGCTTCGCCTGGATCAGCATGGTGCTGGTCGCGGGCGAATACCGCCGCCGCGGCCTGGCGACGCAGCTCATGCGCCGGGGCATGGACGAGCTCGCGGCTGCCGGCCTCGTGCCCGTGCTCGATGCGACCCCCGACGGCCGCGCGGTCTATCGCCGGCTCGGCTTCGAGGACTGCTGGGGCTTTCATCGTCTCGTCCGCCGCGAGCGGCGAGAGGCAGCGTCGCCGGACGCGCCCGCGGACGTCGCCATCCGGCCGATGACCCAGGGCGACTGGCCGGCGCTGTGCGCCTACGATGCCGCCGCCTTCGGCGCCGAACGCGACGCGGTGCTCGCCGGCCTGCGCGGACGCTTGCCGGCGGCCGAGCTCGTCGCCGAGCGCGCGGGCCGCATCGCCGGCTTCCTGCTCGGCCGTGACGGCGCGATTGCCGCCCAAATCGGACCGCTGATCGCCGAGGACGACGCGATCGCACAGGCGCTGCTCGCGCGTGCGCTCGACCGCA
Organism: uncultured Alphaproteobacteria bacterium; assembly: GCA_963758945.1. GTDB lineage: Bacteria > Pseudomonadota > Alphaproteobacteria > Rhizobiales > Xanthobacteraceae > VAZQ01. The sequence continues at coordinate 272,069 of CAVWXY010000017.1, forward strand.
TCGACAATCCTCTGTTCATCGATCTCGCCGACGACAAGACCGGGCTGCGCGGCCTTCTCGAAGCACGCGGGTTCGCCGCGGCGCGGCCGTTCACGCGCATGATCTACGGATCATCGCTGCGCTTCGACGACGCGGCGCGCACCTTTGCGGTGATCGGGCCGGAATTCGGGTGAGCGACGGACAGCCCGTGTCCCGGGCGGGTAAGCCGCAGCGGAGCGTAATCCGGGTTCGGCCTGCGCGCGGCGAGAAACCGCCCGCATTGCGCTTCCGCTCCATGCGGGCTACGAATTCGGCCTACGAATTCGGAGTCCGACGATCGCCGCCTCAATAAAGCTTGGGCGGGTTGATCGGCGGCATCTTGACGTTCTTGTCGAGGAACTCGTTGGTGTAGGCGGTTTTGACGTCGTAGGGCTTTTCCATCTTGAGATATTCGTCGACCAGCTTGTAGTCGTCGGCCATGCGCTTGTCGTCATGCCAGCCGAGCGCCACGTTACGCGAGGTGTCGTCGCTCATCAGGATAGTGACGAGGTGCCAGTTGTCGAGCTCGTTCTTGAAGAGCAGCGCACCGTTCGCCTCGACCAGCGCGTTGATGCAGGGTTCCGGCGTCTTGGCGCACTCCGCGAACGCCTTCTGCGTAATCTTGACGAATTTGTCGGCCTTGTCGCGGTTGGCCTTGAGCCAGGCGCCGTTGGCGATGATGGAATTGCCGTAGGGGTTCACGCCCGCGTCCTTCCACGCCAGGAAGCCCATGTCGCTGCCGAGCTCGCGCGCGAACACGTGGTGCAGATTGAAGAACGAGGTGGTCGCGTCGATCGTCCTGGCCTTGAGCGCGCCGAGCTTGGCATTGGCGTCGATGTTGACCCAGGTCACCGAATTCGGGTCGATGCCGACCTTCTTGGCCAAAGCCGGCCACATGGTGCGCGCGCCATCGCCCGCGGGGTTGCCGATCTTTTTGCCGACGAGATCCTTCACGCTCTGGATGCCTGAGCTCTTGAGCCAGTAGAGCCCCTGCGGCGAGTTGGCGTAGACGTTCATGATGCCGACATTGTCGGCGCCCTTGCCGCGGAACAGCAGCACTCCCGCCATGTCGGAGAGGCCGAGCTGCGACTGGCCGGCGCCCACCTTCTGCGCGGACGCGGCCGAGCCGCGGCCAGTCTCGAAGTCGATGTCGAGGCCGGCCTGCTTGTACCAGCCCATCTTCTGAGCATAGAAATACGGCGCGTGATCGCCGCCGGCGACCCAATTGAGCGTGAAGGTGAGCTTCTGCGCCACGGCCGGAGACGCGCCGAGCGCAACGAGGGTCGCGAGAGCGACTGGCGTGAAGATCCTCATGCCGAGCTCCAATGTTGGGCGAGAGGTTGGCGCGTCGTTCTCGACGCGCAGCGAATGTTCGTGGTAACTGCGTGGTTACCGGGACGATAGGAGGGGCCTCCCATCCTGTCAATCGGCGCTAGGATCAGCAGCTTGGCGGTTCCGCATGGCGAATTCGAAACCGCGTGCGCGGCGGCGCGATCCGGACCGCACGCGTGAAGGGATCCTCGCCGCCGCGCAGCGGGAATTTGCGGCCAAGGGACTCTCGGGCGGGCGCGTCGATGCCATCGCCCGCCGCGCGCGCGCCAACAAGCGGATGATCTATCACTATTTCGGCAACAAGGACGGGCTCTATCTCGCCGCGCTCGAGCGCGTCTACGAGGATCTGCGCGGAACCGAAAGGGCGCTCGATCTCGGGCATCTCGCGCCCGCGGCCGCCATCCGGCGCCTGGTCGAGTTCGCGTTCGACTATTCCCGCCGCCATCCCGAGCTGATCAGCCTCATCAACAACGAGAACCTACACGGCGCGCGGCACCTGCGAAAATCCAAGAAGGTGCGCGGGCTGCACAGCCCGTTCGTCGCGATGATCGGCGACATCCTGCGGCGCGGAGTGGCGCAGGGCGTGTTTCGGCGGGGCCTCGATCCCGTCGACCTCTACATCACCATCGCCGCGGTCGGCTACTTCTACCTCTCCAACAACCGGACGCTGTCGGCGATCTTCGGCCGCGACCTCGGCAGTGCGGCGGCGTGCCGCAGGCGCAAGCGGCACAACGTCGACGTCATCCTGCATGCGATCCGGGCCTGAATGCCGTGCTGCCGTCCCCGCGAAAGCGGGGACCCATAGGGCCCGCAATCGTGGCCTCTGGAAATTAGGTCCCCGCTTGCGCGGGGGTGACGTGCGCGGCGGGTTCGGGAGCATCCGCGTTGACGTCCATGCTGCTTTAGGCACAATGTAACCGCCCGGTTACTTGAGGTTTTCGTCGCATGTCGTCGCGCTGGCAGGATTGGGCTCCGCAGGTGCTGGCCGCGTTGCGCAAAGGCGCGGTGATCCCGGCGCACCCGCTCGCGCTCGATGCCGATCGCAAGCTAGATGCCCGCCGTCAGCGCGCGCTCAGCCGCTATTATCTGGATGCCGGCGCCGGCGGGCTCGCGGTCGGCGTCCACACCACCCAGTTCGCCATTCGCGAGGCCGGCCTGCTCGCGCCGGTGCTGGAGCTCGCCATGCGCAGCGCGGCCGAATGGGCACGCGAACCCGCGGTCATGATCGCAGGGCTGTGCGGCCGCACGGCGCAGGCGGTGAACGAGGCGCAGCTCGCGCGCGGTCTCGGCTATCACGCCGGGCTCCTCTCGCTCGCCGCGCTCGAGGGCGCAAGCGAGGACGAGCTGATCGCACATGCGCACGCCGTCGCGCGCGAGATTCCGCTCGTCGGCTTCTACCTCCAGCCGGCCGTGGGCGGGCTGGTGCTGCCGGTTTCGTTCTGGCGCCGCTTCGCCGCGATCGAGAACGTCGTCGCCATCAAGATCGCGCCGTTCAACCGCTACCACACACTCGACGTCGTGCGCGGCGTCGCGGAGGCGGGCGCCGCCGACCGCGTCACGCTGTATACCGGCAACGACGACAACATCGTGCTCGACCTCGTCGCCCCGTTCAGCGTGTCCGTCAACGGCCGCACGACCACCGTGCGCATCAAGGGCGGGCTGCTCGGCCATTGGAGCGTATGGGTCAAGACCGCGGTCGAACTGCTCGACCGCATTCACGCCGCGGTCGCGACCGGCGGCGTGTCCGGCGACCTGCTGGCCCTCGCCGCGCAGGTCACCGACTGCAACGCGGCGATCTTCGACGTCGCCAACGACTTTCGCGGCGTCATCGCCGGCTGCCACGAAATCCTGCGCCGGCAGGGACTGCTCGCGGGCATCTGGTGCCTCGACCCCGCCGAGACGCTGGGGCCGGGGCAGAAGCGGGAGATCGACCGCGTGCACGCCGCCTATCCGCACCTCAACGACGACGCGTTCGTGGCCGCCAATCTCGAGCGATGGCTGTCGTGAATTGGATGCCGTACGATGCGCCGGCCGTCGCCTGAGCCGAGGGAGTAGCCGTTGGGAGGAAGTCCGCAAACGCTGCAGCGCTATGCGCTCGCCGTGGTGAGCCACATCGGGCTGGTCGTGGCCTGGTATCTGTTCGTCAAGCTCGGCGACGTGCCGAAATTCGTCATGCCGTCCCCCTACGAGACGGTCCGCGCGCTCCTCGTCCCGAACTATCGTTGGCTCGAAAACATCGCGGTGACGAGCACCGAAATTTTCGGCGGCTATATCCTGGCCGTGGTCTTCGGCATCGGCGCGGCGCTGCTGTTCTCCTGGTTCCGCTGGCTGGAAATGGCGGTCATGCCGCTTCTGGTAAGCCTGAACATGATCCCGAAAGTGGCGCTCGGCCCGCTGATCATCGTGTGGTTCGCCTACGGGATCGGGCCCAATGCGCTGATGGCCTTCGCCATCTGCTTTTTCCCGATCGTGCTCACCACGGCGCGCGGCCTGCGCGAAGTCGAGCCGGATTTGCTCGACCTGGTGCGCAGCCTCAAGGGCTCGCGCTGGCAGCTGTTCACTAAAATCCAACTGCCCGGCGCGCTGCCTTATATCTTCTCCGGCATGAAGGTCGCCGCGATCCTGGCGGTCGCCGGCGCCATCGTCGGCGAGTTTCTCGGCTCCGACCGCGGGCTCGGCTACCTCATGCTGCAGGTCCAGGTCACGCTCGACACCGCCGCCATGTTCATGGCGGTGATCCTGATCACGCTGATCGGCATGGTGCTCTACGGCATGGTGCTGACGCTCGAGCGCATGCTGGTCGTGCGCGACGCGCGGATTTCATGAGACCGACCGCGGCAGGAGGCGATGGGCGAACCCTTCATCCACCTGGCCGGCGTGCAGAAGGTCTACCGCACGCGCGGGGCGGACTTTCTCGCCGTTTCCGAAGCGACCTTCGACGTGGAGGCCGGCGAGCTCGTTTCCCTGGTCGGACCTTCGGGCTGCGGCAAGACCACGCTGCTCAAAATCCTCGCGGGCCTTCACCCCTTCGACGCCGGCGAGGTGGCGATCGGATCCAAGGCCCAGCCGTTCGACCCCGCGCGCGACATCGGCATGGTGTTCCAGCAGCCGCTGCTGCTGAAATGGCGGCGCGTGATCGACAACGTGCTGCTGCCGGCGGAAATCCTCGGCCTCCCCATACCCGCGAGCCGAGCCCGCGCCCGCGATCTGCTCGCGCTCGTGGGGCTCGAGGGCAGCGAGGACAAATATCCATACGAGCTTTCCGGCGGCATGCAGCAGCGCGCCGCCATCGCCCGTGCGCTCATTCACGATCCCAAGCTCATCCTGATGGACGAGCCGTTCGGCGCGCTCGATGCGCTGACACGCGAGAAGATGAACATCGAGCTCCTGCGCATCTGGGAGGAGGCGAAGAAGACCATCGTCTTCGTCACCCACGGCATCACCGAGGCGGTTTTTCTCGGCACCCGCGTGATCGTGCTCACGGCAGGCCCGGCGCGGATGGCCGACAATTTCCGCGTCGAGCTGCCGCATCCGCGCACGCTCGAGATGAAGACCGGCGACAAATTCGGCGACTATACCCGACGCATCTACCGGCTGTTGGGGATGGAGTGAGCGCAGTACAGCTCGAAGCCACGCGAAAGGAAGCATGCATGGCGCAGCAACGTCTCGGCATCATCATGAACGGCGTCACCGGCCGCATGGGCATGAACCAGCATTTGATCCGCTCGATCGTGGCGATCCGCGCCCAGGGCGGCGTCGCGCTCAAGAACGGCAACACGGTGATGCCGAACCCGATCTTGGTCGGCCGCAACGAGGCCAAGCTCGAGCAGTTGGCCGAGGCGAACGGCATCGCGCGTTGGTCGACTGACCTCGATGCCGCGCTGGCGAATCCCGACGATACGCTGTTCTTCGATGCCGCCACGACGAAGCTGCGCGCCAAGCTGCTGCACCAGGCGATCGCGGCCAGCAAGGACATCTATTGCGAGAAGCCGATCGCCGAGAACCTCAAGGACGCCCTCGACGTCGCGCGCGCCGCCAAGAAGGCCGGCATCCGGCACGGCGTCGTGCAGGATAAGCTGTTCCTGCCGGGCCTGCGCAAGCTCAAGATGCTGATCGATTCCGGCTTCTTCGGGCGCATCTTCGCGGTGCGCGGCGAGTTCGGCTACTGGGTGTTCGAGGGCGACTGGCAGCCGGCGCAGCGTCCGTCGTGGAACTACCGCAAGAAGGACGGCGGCGGCATCATCCTCGACATGCTCTGCCACTGGCGCTACGTGCTCGACAACCTGTTCGGCGAGGTCGAGAGCGTCTCTTGCCTCGGGGCGACCCATATCCCCAAGCGCTGGGACGAGGACGGCAAGCCGTACAAGGCCGACGTGGACGACGCCGCCTATGCCACCTTCCAGCTCGCGGGCGGCATCGTCGCCCATATCAACAGCTCCTGGTGCACGCGCGTGCGGCGTGATGATCTCGTCACCTTCCATGTCGACGGCACGCACGGCTCGGCGGTCGCCGGCTTGCAGAAATGCTGGAGCCAGGCGCGCGTGAACACGCCACGCCCGGTTTGGAACCCGGACGTGCCGCAGCCGATCAACTTCTTCGCCACCTGGAGCGAGGTGCCTGACAGCACCGATTACGACAACGGCTTCAAGCTCGAGTGGGAAATGTTCATCCGCCATCTCTACGAGGGCGCGCCGTTCAAATGGACCCTGCTCGAAGGCGCCAAGGGCGTGCAGCTCGCCGAGGCTGGGCTCAAGAGCTGGAAGGAGCGGCGCTGGATCGACATCCCGCCGCTGAAGGTGTGAAAGAGGCGAATTAGCGAATAGCGAGCAGCAATTTGGGCAATAGCGGGTAATGACAAAGAGTACTTTCTATTCGCCATTCGCTAGTCGCTATTCGCTTCTCTCACTGCTCGCCAAACCACAACGAGGTCACTGAGTTGCCCACGCTCGATCTTCCCGTCGCCGGCGGCAGGCTTGCACCCTACGCGATGCGGCCTCCGCGCCAGTTTCCCGCGGCGAAGCCGCCATTCAACCGCATCGCCTATGCGGCCGCGCACGTCGTCGCCGACCCCTTGGCCGACGGCGACCCCTGGCTCGACGCCACGATCGACTGGGAGCGCACCATCGCCTTCCGACGCCATCTGTGGTCGCTCGGGCTCGGGGTGGCCGAGGCGATGGACACGGCGCAGCGCGGCATGGGCGTCGACTGGCCGACCTCGCTCGAACTGATCCGCCGAAGCCTCGATGCCGCGCGCGACCATCCCGGCGCCCTTCTCGGCTCCGGCGCCGGCACGGATCACCTCGAGGCGGACGCACGCGTCACACTCGATGACGTCATCCGCGCCTACGAGGAACAATGCGCGGCGATCGAGAAGCTCGGCGGCCGCATCGTGCTGATGGCGAGCCGCGCGCTGGTGAAGGCGGCGCGCTCGGGCGACGACTACGCCAAGGTCTACGGTCGCATCCTGGCGCAGGTGAAGGAGCCGGTGATCATCCATTGGCTCGGCGAGATGTTCGACCCCGCGCTCAAGGGCTATTGGGGGCACGAGGATCACGGCAAGGCCATGGACGTCGCCGTCGACGTGATCGCCGCCAATGCCGCCAAGGTCGACGGCGTGAAAATCTCGCTCCTCGACAAGGACAAGGAGATCGCCATGCGCCACCGGCTGCCGCAGGGCGTGCGCATGTATACCGGCGACGACTTCAACTATGCCGAGCTCATCGCCGGCGACGCGCGCGGCTATTCCGACGCCCTGCTCGGCATTTTCGACGCCATCGCGCCGGCCGCGGCCGCCGCGCTCGGCGCCTTGACCCGCGGCGACACCAAGACCTTCCACGCCGTCCTGGCGCCGACGGTGCCGCTCTCGCGCCATATCTTCAGGGCGCCGACCCGCTTCTACAAGACCGGCGTGGTGTTCATGGCCTATCTCAATGGCCTGCAGGACCATTTCACTTTGGTCGGCGGCCAGGAGAGCGCGCGCTCGACCTTGCATCTCGCCGAGCTGTTCCGCCTCGCCGACGCCGCCGGCCTCCTCGCCGAGCCCGAGCGCGCCGCCGCGCGCATGCGCGCCGTGATGGCGACGCGCGGCGTGGAGGCGTGATGCGCGACCTGTCGAACGATTGCGCACTCCTCTCGATCAACTCGATGACGGTGAAGCCGTGGTCGCTCGCCGAGCTGGTGGACGGCTGTGCCCGCGCCGGCATTTCCGCGATCTCGCCCTGGCGCGACATCTTGCAGGCCTGCGGCGCGCAGCGCGCGGCGAAGCTCTTGCGCGCGCACGGCATGACGGTGACTGGGCTTTGCCGCGGCGGCATGTTCCCGGCCGCCGACGCGGCCGGACGCCAAGCCGCGCTCGACGACAACCGGCGAGCGGTCGACGAGGCCGCCGCGATCGGGGCGCAATGCCTCATCCTCGTAGTTGGCGCGCTGCCGCAAGGCTCGCGCGACCTCGCCGGCGCCCGCCGCCAGGTGCGCGACGGCCTCGCCGCGCTCCTGCCCTACGCGCGGCAGGCGGGCGTGCCGCTCGCGATCGAGCCGCTGCATCCCATGTATGCCGCCGACCGCGCCTGCGTGAACACGCTCGCGCAGGCCAACGACCTCTGCGACGAGCTCGGCGACGGCGCCGGCGTCGCGGTCGATACCTATCACGTCTGGTGGGACCCCGACCTCGCGCGGCAGATCGCGCGCGCGGGGCGCAACATCCTCGCCTATCACGTCAACGACTGGCTCCTTCCGACCACCGACCTGCTGCTCGACCGCGGCATGATGGGCGACGGCGTGATCGACCTGCGCGCCATCCGCGCCATGGTGGAAGCTGCCGGCTATCGCGGCCACTGCGAGGTCGAGATTCTCTCCGCCGGCAATTGGTGGAAGCGCCATGGCGACGAGGTGCTGCGCGTCTGCATCGAACGCCACCAGACGGTGGTGTGATGGATGCAGCCATGCCCGCGCAAGCGGGCATCCAGTAACCCGCGAGTCCGAGATCGAGGCCGAAGCGGTGCTTTCACCAAGTCCAGCGACTACTGGATCATCCGCTTTCGCGGATGATGACACCGAAGGAGCTGCACGTACGACATGACGACCTACGACGGCATCATCCTCGGCGCCGGGCACAACGGGCTCATCCTGCAGGCCTATCTCGGCATGGCCGGGCTCAAGACCGTGGCGATCGAGCGCCGCCCGCTTGCCGGCGGCGGCCTGAGCACGCTCGCCGACCCGCGCCATCCCGGCTTTCTGCACAACACCCACGCCTTCTTCCTGCGCGCCATCACCGCCATGCCGTGGTACCGCGACCTCGCGCTCGAGCGCCATGGTGCGCGCATGATCGAGCCCGAGCTCAACGTCGCGCTGCTCACGCACGATCGCGGCGCGCTCGAATGGTGGACCGACATCGGCAGGACCATCGCGTCGTTCGATGCGTTCAGCCCGAGGGATGCGCAGACGCTGCGGCGCTGGCACGACGAGTTCGTGCCGATCGTGCAGACGATCCTCACCCCCGAGGGCCGCGCGCCGCCGCTGCCGCCGGCGGAGCGAAGGGCGCTGCTCGAGCGCTCCGCCGCCGGCCGGCGGCTCCTTGCGGTGAGCGCGCTCTCGCCTCTGCAGTTCGTGCAGCAGGAGTTCGAGCACCCGACCATCCAGGCGGGGCTCCTCTTCTTCAACGGTCTGCGCGAGGTCGACCTGCGGCTTCCCGGTTTCGGCCATCACATCGCGGCACTGCTCGCGAGTCCGGCCAAGGCGCAGATGTCACGCGGCGGCTCGGCGGCCCTCGCCCGCGCGCTCGAAGCCGCCGTGCGCACAACCGGCGGCGAGATCCGGCTGCTGACCGAGCCCCGGCGCATTCTGGTGGAAGGCGGCCGCGCGGTCGGGATCGAGACCGCCGAGGCCGAGGTGATCCGCGCACGCCACCTCGTCGCCTCCTCGCTCAACCCGCAGCAGACCTTTCTCGACCTCATGGACGACGCGTTCGTCCGGCGCGAGATCCGCGACCGGGCGCAGGCCTTCCAGTACAACCTGCTGGCGCCGCTGTTCGCGCTCAACCTTGATCTCGCAGAGCCGCCGCGCTACCGCGCCGCCGCCGAGCACCCCGAGCTGACGCGCGCGTTCATGGTGATCATGGGGCTCGACCACGTCGACCAGTTCGGCGACATCGTGCGCCACCACGAGGCCGGCACCGTCCCGCCGACGGTGATGTGGGGGGCCTGCCCGACCCTGTTCGATCCGAGCCAGGCGCCGGAGGGCCGCCATACCGCGTTCATGTGGGAGAAGCTGCCCTACCGCGTCGACGGCGATCCGCAAAACTGGGACCGGCTGCGCGACACCCACGGCCGCGCGATGCTCGCGCTGTGGCAGCGGCACGCGCCCAACCTCGCCGACGCGGTGTTCGACTCGTTTACGCGTTCCCCGCTCGACGTCGAGCGCGAGTTTCCCAACATGCGCCACGGCGACCTCCTGGTCGGCGCCTTCGCCAACGACCAGGTCGGCTATCACCGCCCGTTCCCGGGCGCCGGCAATTATCGCACCCATCTGCCCGGGCTCTATCTCTGCGGCTCGAGCAGCCATCCCGGTGGCAACATCACCGGGCTTCCCGCCTACAACGCCGCGCAAGTCGTCCTCTCCGATCTCGGCGTCGCAGCCGACTGGGTGCCGACGCCGCTCGCCGTGGGGTAGCCGAAGCCGTCGTCATGCGCGGGCTTGATCCGCGCATCCATCGTCATGCTGGGAAATCCTCGCAAAGCAGATGGATCGCCGGATCGAGCCCGGCGATGACAGCCTTGACTTGGCGCCTGCGGGGCTTGACCGCATCGTCTGGCACGGTGCTTGCTGCATCGGCGTCGGCCGGCAAGGGCATGAACGGTGGGCGACACGGTAGCCGCGATCCTGGAGGCGCATCGTTCGGGCGCGGCGAGCCCCGCGGCGACGGTCGCGCGCGCCTACGCGCGCATCCGCGCCCACGACGATCCCGCCGTGTTCATCTCGCTGCGCGCGGAGGCCGACGCCGTTGCCGAAGCCGAGGCGCTGGCGAAGGCGGGCGCGGACGGCCACCCGCTTTACGGCGTCCCGCTCGCGGTCAAGGACAACATCGATGTTGCGGGGCTCCCCACCACCGCCGCCTGTCCGGCCTTCTCGTATCAGCCGGGAAAGGACGCGACCTGCGTCGCCCGCCTCAGGCGCGCCGGCGCCATCGTCATCGGCAAGACCAACCTCGACCAGTTCGCGACCGGCCTTGTCGGCGTGCGCTCGCCTTACGGCGTTCCCCGTAACCTGTTCGACCCCGCGTTAATCCCGGGCGGTTCGAGCTCGGGCTCGGCGATCGCGGTCGCCGCCGGTCTGGTGCCGCTCGCGCTCGGTACCGACACCGCGGGCTCGGGCCGCGTGCCGGCGGGCTTGAGCAACATCGTCGGCCTCAAGCCGAGCCTCGGGCTCGTGTCCACCGCCGGCCTCGTGCCCGCCTGCCGCACGCTCGACTGCGTGTCGGTGTTCGCGCTCACGGTCGACGACGCCTTCGCCGCGCTCGAGGTCATGGCCGGCGCCGACGCCGCCGATCCCTATTCGCGCCCGCGTGCCCTCGGCGCCCCGGGGGCGGTGCCCGCGGGCGTGCGCGTGGGCGTGCCGATGCCCGGCCAGCGCCTGTTCTTCGGCGACGAAGCCTCGGCCGGCGCCTACGCGACGGCGCTCGCGCGCCTCGCCGGCCTGGGCGCCGTCATCCTCGAAATCGACATCGAGCCGTTCTACGAGGCGGCGCGCCTCCTCTACGAGGGGCCGTGGGTGGCGGAGCGCTACCTCACCGCACGCTCGCTGATCGCGTCGGCGCCGCAGGCAATGCATCCCGTGACCCGGCAGGTCATTCTCGGCGGCGCCCATGGCAGCGCGGTCGACGCGTTCGCGGCGTTCTACCAGCTCGAGGAGCTGCGCCGCGTGCGCGACCACGCCTTCCGCGCGGTCGACGCGCTGGCCTTGCCGACGGTGCCGACGATCTACACCGTAGCGCAGGTGCTGGCCGATCCGATCGGCCTCAACAGCCGGCTCGGCACCTACACCAACTTCGTCAACCTGCTTGATCTCGCCGCGCTCGCCGTGCCGGCGTCGATGTGCCGCGACGGCACGCCGTTCGGCATCACGCTGGTCGCGCCCACCGGCAACGACGCCGCGCTCGCCTCGCTCGGGCGCGTGTTCCACGCCGACACCGGCCTGCCGCTCGGCGCAACCGGCAAGCCGCAGCCGGCGCTCGCGCCGATGTCCAGCCTGCCCGCCGCCGGCGAGATCGCGGTCGCGGTCGTCGGCGCGCATCTCTCCGGCATGCAGCTCAACGCCGAGTTGCGCGCGTGCGGCGCGCGGTATCTGGAGCGCACCACGACCGCGGCGCGCTATCGCCTGTTCGCATTGACCGATGCCGCACCGCCCAAGCCCGGGCTCCTCCGCGTCGGCGACGGCGGGGACACCGCTGCCGGTGCCGGGACCGGCGCCGCGATCGAGGTAGAGGTCTGGGCGATGCCGGCGGCGGAATTCGGCCGCTTCGTCGCCGCGGTGCCCCCGCCGCTGTCGATCGGCACGCTCACGCTCGCCGACGGCCGCGCTGTCAAAGGCTTTCTGGTCGAAGCCGCGGCCACCCACGGCGCGCGCGACATCTCGCAGTTCGGCGGCTGGCGCGCCTTCATGGCGCAGGCGAAGCTCAGCGCGTGAGTTGCGTCGGGTCACTCGTTGCTGTCAGCGTGCCGCGCACACGGAACGAGAGCCGGGATCCAGCGCAGCGAGCGCGAAGCGCACTTATGCGAATCGTCGTCGGAATGGCGCCGAGCGGCGCGGGCGTCCGGCCTGCCTCGGAATTTCCCCGTCCTGGCCGACCGGCCGCGACCGGACTAGGATGGACCCATGGCCAAGCCTCACTGCGTCATCACCCCGGAGCAAGGCGCCGAGCTTCAGCGCCTCCATGCGGAATACAGCGTTGCCACCAACCGGGCTGCCGATGCCTTGCGGGCCAATGACGGGCAGCGCTTCCTGCATGAGGACGCAAAAACCGCGGACATCGTCCGGCGCATAAGAGAAATCCTCGGAACGACCGGCCAGCCCTGGAACCGATGAGAGAAATCCGGCGGCCACCATGCCGCCCGCGAGGCTTTGTCTAAAGCGCTGCCCGGTCCGAAAGGAGCCGCCCCGCCGGCAGGCCGCGATCAATCCGCCGGTCGGACCGCCAACGGAACTAAATGGCGCGCCCTGGCGTTAGTACACGTATCAGCCACAATCGGCAGGCAATATGGGCCGCGGGCGTTCGTGCCCGTGGGCTTCATTGCCGCAAGGAGTTGCGATGCCGACGACCGATTCTAGTCGGGCCCGGGTACGGGCGGAAGCGTTGTTCAAGAAGGAGGAGCGGCTGCGGAGCGGCCAAAAGGCGATGGCCGAAGACGAGGCCAATCGAACGGCGATGCAGGAAAAGACCGCGCGCCTTCGCGCCTTACGGCTGGCGCGCGACGCCGCGAGCCGAACCGGGTAGGTTTCTCCGCCCGACATCTCTGGCACAGATCGCAAGCGCAGCGCGGCGGATGCCCGTGCCCGCTGCGCTGTCCGCCTATGCCTGCTGCGGCATCGGAGCAGCAAGGCAGTGGCCGACGGAGGCGAGAAGGATCTCGTGGGCGCGATCGGCGATTTCGACCGCGCGGGCACGGGCGCTGCTTGACCCGTCTCCCGCCTTCCCGCTGGTCCCATCTTTCTATTTCTTTCGCTGGGGATCGCCCTTGGCGCGCATCCCTCTCCAATCGTCGCGTGGCCCCCGAGAATCGTCGCGTGGCCCCCGAGGTCCCGGGCGCGTGCAGCGAGCGCTCTTGCGCGAGCCCAGCGTCGGCCCTTCGCGCGGCCTGAGGGTAAACTCCACGAGACAACCGATCTCGGGGTTGCCCGAGATCGGCAGTTAGATGGGCGCGGGTCGGGTAAATCCGACTTGCGTAAACCGAGCGCGAAAAGCGCGAAGCATGCTGTGAAAGAACCCCGCGCGGCTAAAGCCGGACGCGGGGCGTCAAGCCGCAGGCCCTGCCAGTACATCCGTGGTCAGGGCGCAACGGCGAGGCGTCGCCGCTTAGTCGGCGCGCAGATTCTCCGCCGCCGACTTGCCGCTCCTGCGATCGGCAACGATATCGAAGGAGACCTTCTGTCCCTCGTTGAGGTTGCTCATCCCGGCGCGTTCAACGGCGCTGATGTGCACGAAGACGTCCTTGCCGCCGTCGTCCGGCTGAATGAAGCCGAAGCCCTTTTGGCTGTTGAACCACTTCACGGTTCCCTTGTTCATGGGAGCCCTTTCTCTAGATATGCGTGTCGTAGACCGCGCGCGAGCGCGGCCGGTTAAGTTCGAGATTTTGGAGAAGGTCGTTAGTCAGCCGCGCTGTTCGCGGCAAGGCCAAGTCGTTCGGCCGAAAACTCGATCCACCTTACATAGGGCATCGCGGTTCGATCCGCAACCTGAAAACGGCTGGTTCGCGCGCGATGAGAACACGGCGTGGTGTCGCGCGGACGAGAAAATGCTGGCTATTTCGGTCCGCAGACCCCATGTTGATAACATCATCGGCATGTGATCCTGGCGCCGATGGCTGAGAGACCGGTTGTGCTCCCGCCTCAACGGGAGGAGCGCCGTGTCCCATATCTGCCACGCAATCGGCCGCGAGATCGATCGACCGTCGCCGGGTCCGATTCGCGTCCGCCCCCTGCCGATGCCGCGCAACGACAACGCCGCGGGCGCCGGACGCTGTCCCTCGTGCCACCGGCCGGCCTCGATCGCGCCGGCTACCTCGGAGTATCGCGGCAGGGAACTCATTCACCATCACTGGCTGTGCCGTTCCTGTGGTCATGCGTGGATCACGGTGCTGCACGTGCCGGTGTGAGAGACCGCAGTCATGATTCACAAATTCCATGCCGGGCAGACGGTGCGCCTGATTCCCGGCTTTCCGCATCGCAATGCGGCCGAGGGTTTCTACCAGGTGGTTCGACAGCTTCCCTATGGTGACGGTGACTATCAATACCGTATCAAGAGCGCGCGCGAGATGCACGAGCGCGTGGCGAAGGAAAGCGAGCTCGAGCGGGCGTAAGCCCGATCCACCGGAACCCGGCAAGCGGCGATCCGCGTGCGGGCGGCCGTCGCGCGCGCGCCAACTCTGATCGCCGCAACGGCTCGACCGACAGAAGGAGAGAGATTTTGCAAGTGCTCGTTCGCGACAACAACGTCGATCAGGCGCTCCGCGTCCTGAAGAAGAAGATGCAACGCGAAGGCGTATTCCGGGAAATGAAGCGGCGCAGATTCTACGAGAAGCCGTCGGAGAAGTCGGCGCGGGAAAAGGGCGAGGCGATCCGCCGCGCCCGCAAGCTCGCCCGCAAGCAGGCGATACGGGAAGGGCTGATTGCGGCTCCGGCCAAGAAACCGCTCGAAGCGGGAAGAGCCGGCGGACGCGGCCCGGGCCTACGCCCGGCCGCAACACGGTGAGGCGATGATGCGCATCTACATCTTCAAGTCGGAGGCGAAGAGCGGGTTGCGGGCGTTCGCCGGCGATCTCAAAGGAATGAAGCTGCCGGATCAATTTCGTCCCTGGCATGCGATCGGGGTGGTCGCCCCGGACCGCGACCCGCCGCACAAGCTGCCGCGCGAGGAGATCGAACGCGCGATCGATGCGCAGGGCTTTCAGCTCTGGCGCATGAAGCCGCAGGCGAAGACACAGGCAAAGAGCGACTGACCGCGGCGGATCGCAGGCTTGGAGGCGAATTCTTAAAATCTGCCACGCTGGCAGGGCGCGATGAAACGCTTGGGAGGCGAGGCGCGCTGGCCCTGCCGAGCGGCCCTTTGCATCAATCTCCACGGCTGCAAGACTCCATTGCGACCGCCCCACCGGCCGGAGGAGCGTTGGCATGTCGAATCTCGTTCACAATGAGCAGGTGAAGCTGTCTGCGACCTTTCTGAACAACCTCGCCGTCGCGATCCTCATCGGCGTGTTCCTGGCTCCCGCTTTCTACACGCAACACACGATCCTGCAGCAGGCGCTCTCGATCGGCGTCGGGCTCGCGGCGGCGCTCGGCTTTCGGATGGTCTCGCACGCATGGCTGCGGCGGCTGCGGGAATGACGTTGCTCTGGAGCATGCGCGGAGCGTGGAATTGGCGCACGTAGGAAGCGCGGCCTCCTCCTCCCCTGCTTGCCAGACGTGCCGCGCATGAGGCCGGTGCATATGCGCCCTCTCGCCTCGCGGGAGAGGGCTCGGCGGTGGTGCAACGGAGCGACCTTCCGCGCGGCGCGGCGTGGGCCGCAGTCGGAGCCGCGGACGGTCCGGCCGGGCCTAGCTAGTGTGGCGGTTCAGAAGTCCGCATCATTCTCGCGGCGAGTCCGAAATGCGGACTTCTGAACCAAAGCCACACTAGATCAATAAGTTGCTAGTCGCCCGCTTCAACCAATTTGAAAGGATTTAGTGATTCGCTTTCGTCGCCAACGACTGGCGAGGAGGCAATCATGGCTGCGAAGGAGATTTCGGTAAAGAAGTATGTTGTGAGGCTGAGCGGCGAGGAACGCGAACGGCTTGAAACGTTGATTCGGAAAGGAAAGAGCCCGGCGCGCCGGGTACTGAAGGCGCGGATCTTGTTGAAGGCCGATGTCTCGGAAGCTGGCAAAGGGCGGAGCGACAACCGGATCATCGAAGCTCTGGAAACCAGCACATCCATGGTTTACCGGGTGCGCAAACAACTGGTGGAAGAAGGCTTCGAGGCCGTGTTGAGCCGCAAGCCGCGCGCGATGCCTGCCGTTGCTCGGATTTTTGACGGCGAGAAGGAGGCCAAGCTGATTGCCTTGGCCTGTTCCAAGCCGCCCAAAGGACGCGCACGCTGGACCTTGCGGTTGTTGGAGAACAAGGTGGTAGAACTCGGCATTGTCGATCGTGCCAGCGACAGCACGATCGGGCGTGCGCTCAAAAAAACACTCTTCAGCCCCATCGCCGCCAGCACTGGGTCATCCCGCCGAAGGCCAACAGCGCGTTCGTAGCCGCTATGGAAGACGTGCTGGCCGTCTACACGCGGCCACGCGACGGCGATTGTCCGCTGGTTTGCCTCGACGAGACCTCGAAGCAACTCATTGCCGAAACGCGCGTGCCGATCTCGATGAAAGCGGGACGCCCGGCCCGTTTCGATTATGAGTACGAGCGCAATGGCACCGCCAATCTCTTCATGATGTTTGCTCCGCTCGAAGGCTGGCGCCACGTCAAGGTAACAGATCGCCATACCGCCCTGGATTACGCTCGCGTCTTGAAAGACTTGGCCGACATCCACTTCGCGCACGCCAAGACCATCGTTCTGGTCCAGGACAATCTCAGCATCCACAGCAAGGCTTCACTCTACGAAGCCTTTCCAGCCGTCGAAGCCAGGCGCCTGGTCGAGCGCTTCGAATGGCACTACACTCCAAAACACGGCAGCTGGCTCAATCTGGCCGAGTTTGAACTCGGCGTCCTAACGTCCCAGTGCCTCGATCGCCGCATTCCCAACAAACAAATCCTCATCGACGAAATCGCCGCCTGGGAGCACGACCGCAATGCCAACCACACCAAAGCAGACTGGCAATTCACCACCAAAAATGCTCGCATCAAACTTAAGCATCTATACCCTGCAACAGTAGTGTCCGGTTAAAACTCGAACAATTTCAACTGCCTGTCGGAGATAAGGTTGTTTTCGACCGGATCGACGCGCTTGAAGGCTTGTTGCAGCGGCAATTTCTCGAAGAGCGTCAGCGACAAAATCTGTAGCAGCGTATGCAGGGTCACATCCAGGCGAAGTTGCTTTTTGATGATCGCCACCAGCACATAGACGCTGATGGCAATCCAGATTTGCGTCCGGACGGCGTTCTCCGAGGTGCCGTAGAAGCGTTTGATGCGCAGGTGTTGCTTGATCCACTTGAAAAACAGCTCCACCTGCCATCGGCACCGGTACAGGGCGCAAATGGTCAGCGCCGGCAGCGCAAATGATCCACGATGCGATGGAAAGTCTTCCATGGCAGGAAATCCATGACCTGCGCGAACAGGGTCTTGCCGACGTACATGGCAACTCCGGGGTGGCGAAATCCCGGACGCTAGCCCAACACGCCATTTTCAATTCAAGTCGGGGACACCAGTCGGAGCCAAAAAAAGCCCGTCACAATTGCCTTTTCCGGCAACACCCTTCAACTTAACCGGACACTACTGACCCTGCAATCTGATTAAATCAGGCGACTAGCCGCACCATGCTATCTTGCCGCGTCTTCGAAGACGTCTAGCCACCTTAGCCTGCATGGCCGTCCACGACTTCATCACCTCCGACGAGATCGAAGCCGCTCCCGAAGACCCTGCGATGGCATTCGCCGAGCTGGTCGGCATTGCGGAGAAGCGGCTGGTCGACTTGTGCGCGCCACACATGGGCGACCAAGACGGTTGGGAATACATCCAGGATTATCGCCATGGCTTTGAGAACGTGGTGATAGGATTAGCCCGCTCGTTCAAGATCGAGCCCTTTGCTTCCCGCGAGGTACCCCGGCGCCGCGACTTCGGCCAAGACGATTATCGGGAGTTCAGGTCCGACCTCGACCACTACCTGACGCAGCTTCTAGTCGACAACACGCTCAGAAACAGGCGCAATTCCGTCCCGATCTCGCCGAAAGACAAGGATCGGATTCGCGGATACCTTTACGCGCTGCGGCAGGCTGTCGACGAGGCGAAGCTACCGGATGCGAAACGAGCAACGCTCCACAAGAGACTGGCGGAGTTTGAAGCCGCACTCGACAAGCCGCGCCTCAATCTGATGGAGGCAACGATGCTGGCTATTGCCATCCTCGGCCTGCCGGGAGCGGTGTGGACCTCCGCCGACGTCGTCGGAAAGCTGACGCAGAACATCCTGACGTTGTCGCCGAGGCCAAACTGGCGGATGACGAGGATCGTCGCCTTCCGCCGGCCGAGCCAAGGGCGGCGCTGTTGCCGCCGCGCCAAAAGCTAAGGCGATCCGACGAGCACGATGAGATTCCGTTCTAGCTGCTCATAGGAAGGTACCCCGACTCAGGAGGGCCGGCGCCGGTAGTCTCCCCGTGATGCGGGCGGCAGGTTACATCCGCCGCCCCCGCGGTGCGCGCGCCCGCGGCGAAGGAATGACGGCGCGTCCCGTGCTGCGGCGGTTGTCGCGGACACTCACCGCTTGTCCGCCCCGACGTGGATGCCGTGGTGCCGGGGGACCATCCCGGGCTGCCGAGACTGCCCGGGCAGCCATCCGGGCGCGCTCTAGTCGATTCATCGTTGGTCGCGATCGTCCCTTTTGGCGGGCGGCGCGCGCAGCATTTCGATGAACAAAGCCAGTTCACCTGGGCTTTTGAAATTTCAGTACGAACTCATCCACCGCTCTGCCGCTCGGCGGTTGGATCGAGAAGTCACGTGGATCCTCCGGGTGGCGCCAGAAATCGCCTTCAGCGACGAGCTTGAATCCAACCGCTTCAACTTCGCGGCGCAGTGCGCTCGCCTCGATGCGGTGGAAGGTCTTGCCCACCGAGGTGCCGTCACCAGCCCTCGCGGAATGGTCAGCGATCACAAGAATCCCGCCCGGCTTGAGCGCTGCGTATAGTTGGCGGTTCATCTCGGCACGGTCGACAGTCATGTACGTGGTGTCGTGGTAGTAGAACAGAAATGTAATGAGGTCCAATTCGCGCACGTTCTCGGGTACCGGATCGTCGAATGGCCGTGCCACACTCACGATATTCTTGCCGGCCGGCGTCTTGAGCCGCGCTTCGAACCTTGTCTTCGCACGCTCGCTTAGACCTGCAGAATTTTGACCGTAGACTACGCCAGTAGGGGCAACCGCGCGGGCCATCAATTCCGTGCTGTACCCGCCGCCGGCACCCATATCCAGTACCTTCATGCCAGGGCGAGCGGCGGTGAATGCCAGCAGCTCGATCGGGTCGCGCCGCTTGTCAGCTTGCCGGTCCGCATCGGTGCGGTCGGGCGCAGCGATTATCGCGGTGTAATCGGGTACGGCGTCTTGCGCCGGCGCGGCGGTGATCGATATGCAAGCTGCAAGCACGGCGGCAAATGTCGAAGGGCCTATCATGACGCACCGAAACTTTTGAAGTCGAGCTTGTCCAGTCATGTCGTTGTTCCTGCCTGATAGGGTGAGCGGCATCGCGATAGTGCGCCTCGCACTGCCAAGTGGGAGGCGGACTCCGGTCGGTTCGGGGGCGACCTCACATGTTTTCTGCTCCCTCTCGGCGGCGTCGACCTCGGCCGGCTGGGTCGCGAGGCCTTCGATAGTCTGAAGATCTATCCGCGCTCAGTAGTGTCCGGTTAAGTTGAAGGGTGTTGCCGGAAAAGGCAATTGTGACGGGCTTTTTTTGGCTCCGACTGGTGTCCCCGACTTGAATTGAAAATGGCGTGTTGGGCTAGCGTCCGGGATTTCGCCACCCCGAAGTCGCCATGTACGTCGGCAAGACCCTGTTCGCGCAGGTCATGGATTTCCTGCCATGGAAGACTTTCCATCGCATCGTGGATCATTACGGCGGTGATCACCGGACGCGCAGTCTCAGTTGCGCCGAGCAGTTTCGCGTCATGGCTTTCGCGCAGCTGACCTACCGCGAGAGCTTGCGCGATATCGAGGTCTGTCTGGGGGCTCAAGCCGGCAAGCTCTATCATATGGGCATCGGCGCGGCGGTCGCACGCTCGACGCTGGCTGACGCAAACGAGTTGCGCGACTGGCGCATATACTTCGAGTTGGCCCAGCGGCTGATCTTCAAGGCCCGCGCGCTCTACGTCGGCGAGGACTTCGGCGTGGAGTTGGCCAATACTGTGTATGCGCTCGATGCCACGACTATCGATCTCTGCCTGTCGATGTTCCCGTGGGCGCCGTTTCGCTCGACAAAAGCAGCAGTGAAGTTGCACACGCTGCTCGATCTTCGAGGCGCGATCCCCACCTTCATCCACATCTCCGACGGCAAGGTGCACGATGTCAATGTGTTGGACCTGCTGCTCATCGAAGCCGGCGCCTTCTACATCATGGATCGGGGTTACCTGGACTTCGAGCGGCTCTACGCGATGGATCAGGCGGGAGGATTCTTCGTCACCCGCGCCAAGCGAAATCTCGATGCGCGACGCCTGTACTCGGCGCCGGTGAACCGCGATACGGGGCTCATCTGCGATCAGACCATCGTGCTCAACGGCTTCTATGCCTCCAAGGACTACCCCGGCCACTTGCGCCGCATCCGCTATCGCGATCCCGAAACTGGCAAGACCCTCGTGTTTCTGACCAATCAGTTTGCGCTGCCGGCGCTGACCATTTGCGCCCTGTACCGGTGCCGATGGCAGGTGGAGCTGTTTTTCAAGTGGATCAAGCAACACCTGCGCATCAAACGCTTCTACGGCACCTCGGAGAACGCCGTCCGGACGCAAATCTGGATTGCCATCAGCGTCTATGTGCTGGTGGCGATCATCAAAAAGCAACTTCGCCTGGATGTGACCCTGCATACGCTGCTACAGATTTTGTCGCTGACGCTCTTCGAGAAATTGCCGCTGCAACAAGCCTTCAAGCGCGTCGATCCGGTCGAAAACAACCTTATCTCCGACAGGCAGTTGAAATTGTTCGAGTTTTAACCGGACACTACTGATCCGCGCTACTGATGCACCGTTCCCCCAAGGCGCTTGATCCGGTCGGCAGCGGCGTCGACGTCATCGACCCCGACGTATCCGAGCCAACCCGGCTTTGCGCCCGCTTTCCTCGCGTCCTCCGGCAGGTCCATCAACCCGCCGAGCGGGACATTTCCAGCGGCAAACAGGATATAGGCTCGGCTGGGCACCGACGCGTCCAGCGCGCCCCAGCCCATGACCTCGGTATAGAAGGCCTTGGCCGCCTCCATCTCCGTGGTAACCAGCTCGTACCAGGCGAAACGGCCATAAAAATCAACCACGTCGGTTTCTCCCGTTCAGAGCCTTGCAAGGACGTCGCAGCGCCGCATCCGAGCCGCCTTGGCGAAACCAGCCGGCTGGCGCCATAGCGAGGCCCATCCGACCAGCGTTGGGTAAAAAAATGAAGCAGCAAAAAGACGGCGAATTCAGTCCGGCGCTGTCCCTCTCCCGAAAATCATATCCGCACATAGCGGTGATACAGTCCGGAAACGATGGGTGCGGTGATAATGGTCCCAGATCGCGGTATCATTAGAAATCAACAGGTAGCCCTCAGCCCGCGCCAAAGCGACGCGCCCGATCAAGTCTGCCGCGTCATCTGGAACATCGTCGCCGCGCCAAGCGACATGATGGTCCGGGCGAACGAGGACGAGGTTGCTGGCATAGAGATCGCGCGCCTCCTCACTAACGATCCGTACCACGGCGAGCGGCACATTGCGCTCTTCCGCCGCGCCCTCCAACCGCGTCGTATCGTGTTCGACGAGTTTGAGCAGCGTAAAATCGAGCCCGAAACGGTCGTAGAGGGCCACGTCGTCGCCGACCCAGACGTGCGGTGCACGCGCACCCGGCCGCGCTTGCGGCACGTACGGGTCTGAGCCTTCTGACGGCGCCGCCCCACCTTCCAGCGCGACGATGGGCGACCGTCCGTAGTAGGCACCGAAATGGGTGCCGGGCGAGTCAAATTCGCGCGCACAATTCGCGTAAAGCCGGGCGCCGAGTTCCGCGCGTATGGCGGCGCCCTCCTCGCTTGCGTCCTCGAGTGACGGTGGCAGCACGAGGTTGCGAAAGAATTCCGCGATCGAATGCGCGAAACGCGTGTTGCGTTCCGCCACCGGCTTGCGTTCGGTCTCGTAGGTGGCGAGCAGACGCGGGCTGCCCCAGCCCCGGCACACAGCCGCAAGCTTCCAGCCGAGATTGGCCGCGTCCTCGACCGACGTATTATAGCCAAGCCCAGCCGTTGGCGTGAAAAGATGCGCAGCATCGCCGACGAGGAAGATTCGGCCCGTTTGATAACGCCGCGCAACGAGTGCAAAGCCCGCGGTCCATTCGGCTATGTCGATCACCCGGTAGGGAAACTCTCGTCCGGTCGCGAGTGCGAACAATTCCTTCGCGTAAGCGGTCGAACCTCGGCAACCGCGCGGCAGCGGCGTGTGGAAAACGAACCGCCCGCGGCCGTCGATAGCCACCAGAATGCCGAAGCGCTCCCGGTTGATCGACCAGTACTGCCAAGACTGTTTGACGCCGGCGCATGCATAAAACGCCGGGGCATCGAGATGGGTAGCGAGCATACGGCCGCCGAGAAATTGCCGGTCCTCAGCGTTCTCGCCTTCGTAATGGATGTCGAGCGTTTCGCGCACGAGGCTGCGCGCGCCGTCACACCCAACGGCATAGTCGGCCTCGAGTTCCTCGCTCTTGCCGGACAGAACTTCGGTTGCTTGCACCCGGACGTGCTCGCCGTCCTGCACGACGGCATCGACCCGCCAGCCGAAACGCAGATCGACCGCGGGCAGCGTTTCGACGTGCCGCTTGAGCACCGGCTCGATGAACATCTGCTGCGCGCGATGCACCGGCTCGGGCGTGGGCCAGCGCGCGTCTGCAGTGTGCCGGGTGCGCAGTTCCTCGCCGCGCGAGGGCCAATGCAGGCGCGCGAGCTCGTAGGCGGCGAAGCGCGTGTAGTAGGCAATATCGGGCGGATAATCGTCCGGCAGGCCGAGACGGCGTATGTCGGCAGCGATACCGAGCCGGCGGTAGTGCTCCATCGTGCGCGAAGTGGTGGAATTGGCCTTCGGAAAGGTCGGCGGGCCGACATTGCGCTCAAACAGCGTGCACGGCACGCCGCGCCGCCCTAGCTCGATGGCGAGAACCAAGCCGGCCGGGCCGCCCCCGACGATCAGAACACGTGACTGACGCTGAGCCATGGGAGACCGCCGTGGACCGCGGCCGAGGCGTGCCGTACACGTCGATCCGAGTGTCGCGGCCCTCAGTCCAATCAAGCTTCTAAGGCGCTTGTCGTAGCGGCACAATGACTGCCGCCCTTCGGCGTCACCCCCGGTGTACGGCATCAGAGTCTCCGATCCAGCGAATACGGGCAGGCCTCCGCGCGCGCGACCAGCGGCCGCTCCGCCGAGCGGTTGATAAACCCGCGTCGTCTTAATTGAAGCTTCCGCATGGAAGGCCACAATATCGGCGGCTGAGACGGCTCAGCGCGCATGACGAGCCGAAGTTTGCGTGGATTGGTATTACCCGCCGAGGAAAAGTCGGCTGACATCCGGATTGTCGAGCAGATCCTTCGCCCGGCCGGCAAGCGCCAGTTTGCCGGCGACCAGCACATAGCCGATGTCGGCGAACTCGAGGCCTTTCTTGGCATTCTGCTCGACGATCACGATAGTCTTGCCCTCTTTGTGCTGGAGGTCGCCGAGAATTTCGAACACCGCATCGATGAAGCGCGGCTCCAACCCAATCGATGGCTCGTCGACCAGCAGGATCTGCGGCTCCACGACCAGCGCGCGGCTGATCTCGAGCAGCCGCCGCTCGCCGCCCGACAACACCTTGGCCGGATGCTTGCGCCGGGCCGCCAGGCGCGGATACTTGTCGAACACCTTCTCGGCGGCGCGCTTGGCCTCCACGGAGTGGCCCATCAGATAGCCGCCCATCCACAGATTCTCTTCCACCGTCATGCCGGGGAATACGGACTTGTCCTGCAGGATATAGGCGATGCTGCCGGAGCGCAGCTTCTCGTTCGACGATAGCCGCGTCACGTCGATCTTCGTGCCGTGGCGTTCGATCGAGATCTTTCCGGAATAGACATTGGTGAAGCCGAAGATCGAATGCAGCACCGTCGACTTGCCGGCGCCGTTTGGGCCAATCAGGCACAATGACTGCTTGTGCCCGACCCGAAGGTTGAGGCCGTGCAGGATCTCCATCTGGCCGTAGCCCGCATGCAGGTCGTCGATACGCAGGTGCGGCACGCCGCCGACGAGCGCGTCGAGCTCCCCGACGCCGATGTCGCGCGCGATTTC
The DNA here is from genome assembly GCA_963758945.1 of uncultured Alphaproteobacteria bacterium. GTDB lineage: Bacteria > Pseudomonadota > Alphaproteobacteria > Rhizobiales > Xanthobacteraceae > VAZQ01. Next base: position 296,350 of record CAVWXY010000017.1, read on the forward strand.
GAGTGCCTGGCGCGCCACTTCCTCGACGGAGATGGCAGGAGCGAGCCCGCCATGATAGCCGCCGGCGGCCGCCGGTTCGAAATCCGCCATCAGGTCGCTCCCAGATAGGCGTCGATGACGCGCTGATCGCGCTGGATTTCGCCGGGCTCGCCTTCGGCCAGCACCTCGCCATGCGCCATGCAGTAGATCTTGCTGGCCATGTTCATGATCACGCGCATGTTGTGCTCGATGATGAAGAGCGTGATGCCGAACTCGGTATTGGCGCGCTTGAGGCGGTCGAGCAAGCCGTTGATCAGCGTCGGATTGATGCCGGCGGTCGGCTCGTCCAGCAGCAGCACGGTCGGCTGGTTCATCAGCGCCATGGCGAATTCCAACAGCTTCTGCTGGCCGAAGGAAAGGCTGCCCGAGCGCAGGTCACGCTTTTCGAACAGCCCGACGAAGGCAAGGAGCTGCTCGGCCCGCTCGACGACCTCGCCGCGCTCATGGGTGAACATGTCGAGATAGCCCGCCTTGCGGTGCGGGACCGAGATCAGCATGTTCCGCATGCAGCTCATCTTGCTGTAGATGCGTGTGGTCTGGAACGTGCGCAGCAAGCCGAGCCGCGCGATCTCCTGCACGCGCAGCCGGGAAATTTCCCGGCCCTCGAAGCGGATCGAGCCGGAGTCGATGGGGTGATAGCCGACGATGGAATTGAACAGGCTGGTCTTGCCGGAGCCATTGGGGCCGATCAGCCCGGTGATGCCGCCGCGCGGCACCGTCAGCGAAACGGCGCGGTTGGCGACGACGCCGCCGTAGCATTTGGTGACCTTGTCGAGATCGATGATGGCGTCGTTCATTCGGCGCTCTCCGGATGCGGCGCAAGCCCGACGCCGATCGCCACGTCCCGCTCGCGCCTGGTTGCTGCCTGCGGCGCGAACCACCCGGGATATTTTTCGGTGATCCATCCGACGACGCCCTGCTGGAAATAGACGATGGTCACGACGATGAGCAGACCGAGGGCGACGAACTGCCAGCCGAGCAAATAGGTCCAGGTCACCTCCTTCAGGGTATGGAAAATCACGGCGCCGATCACCGGCCCCCACAGGGTCCCCTTGCCGCCGAGCAGCACCATCACGACCATGAACAGGTTGAACGTCGTGGTGGGAAAGGCGATGTCGCGCGGTTCGATGAAGCCGGTCATGTTGCCGAAAATCGCGCCGGCGATGCCGAGGAAAAACGCCGAGATCGCCCACGCGGTGCGCTTGTAACGGCGGGTGTGCAGGCCCATCGCTTCTGCCTTCTCCTCGTCGTCGCGGATGGCATTGAGCGCAAGGCCGAAGCTGGTCGAATAGAGCCAGCACAGGAAGATCAGCAGGCTGAACGCCAGCGCGAACAGCAGGAAATAGAAGAAATGCTTCTGCGTTTCCGGCTCACCGGGAAACACCGGCATGGAGATGCCGCTGGCGGCGCCGACCCAGTCCCAGGACGCGGTCAGCTCGGCCGCGGCGACGGCCAGGCCGAGCGTGCCGATCGCGAAATACGGGCCGCGCAAGCCGAACACGATCCAGCCGGCGGCGACGGCGAGCACGGCAGCGCCGATGCCCGCGGCCAGGGTGCCGAGCGCGAAACCGGAAAAATACTGCGCGTGGGTGAAAACGATATGGGTGGTGCGGGCGCTCGAGGTGTACATGCCGACATCGTAGAACAGTCCGATCTGCACGACGGCGCAGATGTACATCCCGGCGCCGAAGAAGAAGATGTTGCCGAGAGAATTGTAGCCCATCTGGCCGCCGAGAATGTCCCAGGTCGACGCAAACACGATCATCAGCCAAAGCACTGCAAACTCGTTGCTGTATTGGGGAAACACGAAAGGCGCGAGCAGGCCCGCCACGAGAATGAGCCAGAACGGCAGTGTCCGTCCGGAAATGAAGTTCATTGCACGGCCTGCCGCACGCGCAGGTATTGCAATTGCCGCAACGCGAGCACGCCCAACAGCAAGAGCACGATCAGCGCCTGTTGGAACTGGGCGCCGAGCAGGAAGCCGCCGAACTGCTCGAACACGCCCATGCCGAAGCCGGCGGCGATGACCGCCGGCAGATTGCCGAATCCGGCCGCGGTCACGATCACGAACAGCCGGATCGAATAGGTGGTGCCCAAGAACGGCTGGACGTTCCAGACCAGGGCGACGAGCGCGCCGGCCGCCCCGCAGATCGCCGCATTGAGGCAGAAGGTGAACGAGTAGACCTTTTCGGTATCGATGCCGAGCACGCGCGCTGCGCGCGCATCCTGGGCGGTGGCGCGAATGGCCTGGCCCATGCGGCTGTTCTTCATGAACAAGATGACCGCCAGCGCCAGCAGGATGGCCAGCGCGAATCCGATGACGCGGGTGGCCGGAATGGTGATGAACCCATCGGCGAACTGCCAAGTGGGCAAACCGGAATGCGCCGATTGGGTGTCCGGTCCGAACGCAAGGTTCAGGCTCTGCTGTATGACGATGGCGACGCCGAAGGTCGCGAGCAGCGACGTGAACAGATCGCGCGTGATGACCTTGCTGACCACCGTGCGATAGACGACCCAGCCGATCCCCCACAGCAGCACGAAGGCGATCGGCACACCGAGCAGCGAACTGATGCCGTAGCGGCCGAGCTCCCACGTAATGTAGCCGCCGAGCATGATGAAGTCGCCCTGCGCCAGATTCTTCACGTTCATCACACCCCAGACCAGAGCGAGGCCGTAGGCTGCGAGCGCGAAGATCGAGCCGATCAGCAGCCCGTCGATCAGCAGGCCAAGGTTGAGAACCGGCGCGGCGGTCAGAATCGAGAGGTTGCCCAATATATGCTGCATGGTGGACGCCATCGGCCGGTGCTGCAAATGAGCGAAACGGGCGACCCGATCGCGCTGCGATCGCACGACGCCCGCATATCGCGAAGAAACGGGCGGCTCGGCCGCCCGTTTCCCCTACCTGCTCAGTACTGAGGCTCGCGCGGATAGATCAGTTTTGCCGCCGCAATCTTTTCCGGCCAGACGACCTTGTACTTGCTGCCCTGGATCTGGCGCATCACCATTTCCTTGCCGGGATTGCTGCCATCGGGAGCAAACTTGATGCCGCCGACAAACGTCGACATGTCCGTCTTGGTCAGCGCCTCACGCACCTTCTCCTGGTCGAGCGACTGAGCCCGCTCGAGTGCGTCCTTCCAGACGTAGACGGCGGCGCTCGCTTCCGCGGTCTGGTAGGGCACCACCTTGTAATTATAAGCAGCCATCATGTCCTTGTTGTAATCGGCTGCCGTTCCGAACAGCGGATCGCCCGCCTTCATGGTTTCGTCCCACTGGGTCGGGCAGACGAAACCTTCAGCCACTTTCGGAAAATCGATCGTCACCTTGGCCGACTCGCAGTGCGTCATGCCGATCAACGGCACTTCGATCTTCTGCTCGCCCATCTCGCGCGCCGCGGTCGCGGCGCCCTTCTCGTGTCCCGAGATCAGCAGCACGTCCGGCTTCAACGCCTTCACCTTGGTGAAGAAGCCGGTAATGTCGTTCAGATCCTTCGGCATGCGGTCGTCGATCACCGTGTTCATCTTGAACTTCTCGACCTCGTCGACGACACCTGCCCGGACGTCCAGCGAGAACGGATCGTCCTGGAAGATCATCGCGACCTTGACGGTTGACGCGTCCCTGCCGGCCTTCTTGGCACGGTCGGCCGCCATCTTGACAATCGGCGACAGATATTTTTCCGACGTCGCAATGATGCCGAAGTGATACTTGTAGCCTTGCGTGAACAGCGAGCGCGAGGCCGCCTCAGCTTGCACCACCGGTGTCTTGTATTTTTCGGTCACCGGTAGGACAGCCTTGGCCAGCGGCGAGCTGTAGGGGCCGAGCATGAACTTGATCTTGTCCTGATCGATCAGGCGCTCGACCAGTTGCGCCGCACGGGCGGGCGTCGACTCGTCGTCATAGTACTTGATCTTGAAATGATAGCACTTGCCGCCGATCTTCACGCCGCCGGCGTCGTTGATTTTCTTGACCGCGAATTCGTAGCCGTTCTTGGTATTGTTGCCGTTGGCGGCAAAAATACCGCTCGCCGACAACGCGGCGCCAAGCTCGATTTCGCCGCACGTCTGGGCCTGCGTCGTTATCGGAGCATAAGCGAGCGCGGCCGCTGCCACAGCCGCTGCATATCCTGCCCGGTTGAGCATGTTCCTGATCCTCCCATGAAAGTCCGGTTGGCCGCCGGGTTGGTTCCCGAGCAGGCGAAAAAACTATAACGCCGGTCCCGTCGCAGGGGCAATTGACAGAATGTAGCGGCCCCCCTGTGGGCCTAGGGTGAAAACTCATTAACGCCTTTGCTCAGATGATACGCCATTGATTCGCTGAGGGAAGGATTCATGAGCAGGAAGCTGTTCTGGCTGAGCGACGAACAATGGGCGCGGATCGAGCTGCATTTGCCTACGGATGTACGGGGCGTGGAACGCGTGGACGATCGTCGCGTCATCAGCGGCATCGTGCATGTGCTCAAGAGCGGCTGCCGTTGGTGCGATTGTCCGGAAGCCTATGGCCCGTATACGACGATCTACAACCGCTTCGTACGCTGGGCGCAGCGCGGCATCTGGGAAAATCTGTTTCGGCAGCTGGCCGGGAACGGGCGCTCGGCAGACACGCAGATGATCGACTCCACCCACGTCAAGGCGCATCGCTCGGCCGCGGGCGGAAAAGGGGGAGCAGAAACAGGCTGTCGGCCGCTCACGCGGCGGGCGCAATACGAAGATTCACGCACTCGCAGATGCTAAAGGGCGCCTGATCGCCATCCTGCTGACCGGAGGCGAAGCACACGATTGCCCGGTCGCGGAGCGCCTCATTCGCAGAGTGAAGTCGGCCAAGCGCATGCTCGGCGACAAGGCCTATGACAGCACCGAGTTGCGCGAGGAACTGGACGAGCGCGGAACCAAGCCGGTCATTCCCAACCGCAGCAATAGAAAGAAGCCGTTCAGCTTCAACAAGCGTCTCTACAGGCTTCGCTGGCGCATCGAGAACGCCTTCAACAGATTGAAGGACTTCCGGCGGATCGCAACGCGCTACGACCGACTGGGGCGAAACTATCTCGCCTCTGTCTGTCTTGCAGCCGCCCTTGTATGGTGGATTTAATGAGTCTCGACCCTAGTTCCAATCGGAACAGAGCCTCGCAGGCGCGCACGAAGCTCGCAGACCCGCGGGAAGCAAGGTCGATCGCGCGCCGCGCAAGGGATCGACGATCTTCAGCCCGGAAGAGTTTCGTCGTCGGTGGCGAGCGTACTACCTGACCTGAAGCTTTCGGCACAGCGGCGCGTCGCCGTGGCTGGCGCACCAATCGAGAAGCGCCGCCTCGACCTCCTGCCGGGTAATGCCGCGCGAATTGCCTTCGATATCGGCCAGGACGTCGTCGGGCGGCGGAGGCGCAAGCGGCGGCGGCGCGGTCGCCGCCGGCGATTGCGGGGCGGGCGCGGGCGGCAGCCGTGCAGCGAGTGCCTCCGCGGCGCGCGGGATCAGCTGCAGCGCCGCGCCGGCCAGTGCCCCGGCGATGGCGGCGCCGAGATCAGGACCGTGATCCTGCGCGTAATAGCGGGGAGCGATGTAGCCCCCGCGGTAGCCGAAAGGCGCGTGGCCCCGGCCGTGCGGGGCGTAACTGCGGGGACCGGGAGCCAGGAACTCTCCGGCGCCGGCCTGGGTCGCCGCCAAGATTACGGCGCAGGCGGCCAACGATTTGAAGATCGTGCTCATGGGACGACTCCGGGGCCTCGCTCAGCGTGCCACTGCGTAGCTGAAGCGGCGGTGAACGGAGCGTTCAATTCGGCGGTCCGCCGGCCGGGGCGTGCGGCGTGCCTGGGAAGATATCGGGGAACCAAAAAGCCAGCGCCGAATTGTGGTTTCCGTGGAATGGTATTCCCGTCCTCGCGCAAGCCCAGGGGGGTTCTAAATGGGCCGACTCCTCGACGAAATCTTGCTGCTATCCTGTCTGGCCGCGTTTGTCATCGGAGTGGTCGTTGCGGCCGCGAGCCTGTTCGGCTAGCGGGGCCCGGGGCGTGCCCAATGCCCCGGCCCACTCACCGCCGGAGGAGCGCGGATGCGGCTGTCGGCTGCGGCCGCGCGCCAGGGATCAGGAGCCAGGGATCGCGAGCCGGAGCACACTTGGAAACGGAACCGAATTCTGACCTAAATTCCGCATGGCCCGCGTAGCGCCCGCGCGTCCGCGCTCGACGTCCCGCTTCGTCGCTCGCGTCCTTCCGGGCGCCAAGCCGTCGCCGTTCCCCGGCTTCATCGCGCCGTGCCTTGCGACGCTGCGCGACCGAGTGACCAGCGCCCGCGGATTCGTGCACGAGCTCAAGCTCGACGGCTACCGCATCCAGGCGCACCTTCGGGACCGGCGCGTGACGCTCTATACCCGCACGGGGCTCGACTGGACCAATCGGTTTCCCACGATTGCCGCCGAGCTGGGCCGGCTGCCGGCGGGCAAGCTGGTCATCGACGGCGAATTGATCGCCGCCGGCGCGGACGGCCGCCCGGACTTCTCGGCGCTGCAGGACGATCTCAAGCGCGGCCGCGATGATCGGATGGCCTACTACGCCTTCGATCTCCTGCACCTGGACGGCTTCGACACCCGCGCGGCGCCGTTGATCGAACGAAAGCGCGTGCTGCAATCGTTCCTCGCGGAAGCGGGAGCATCGGCGCCAGGGATAATCTTCAGCCAGCATTTCGAGGACGGGGCGGACCTGTACAACCGGGCGCGCGCCCTGGGCTTGGAGGGGATCGTGTCCAAGCGGGCGGACGCGCCGTATCGCTCCGGCCGCAGCGAACAGTGGTGCAAGGTGAAGTGTTGGAAGAGCGAACGCTTCGCCGTGGTCGGGTTCGCGCCCGAAGGGACGGACGGGCTCCTGAAGCTACGCCTCGCACGGCGCGAGGGCGGCAGGTTGACCTACGTGGGCGCCGTCGGGACCGGTTGGGACCGCAAGGCCGCGCGCTCGATCCGGCGCGCGCTCGAACCCCATCTGCGGCCCACATCGCCGCTGTCCAAACCCGTCAAGACGCCGGACACGAAGTGGGTCGAGCCAGTCTATGACGCAGAGATCGCGTATTCGGACATCACGGCTCGCGGCATGGTAAGTCGTCCGGTCTTCAAGGCGCTCGTGCCGTGACACGGCTGTCCCGCCGCGCGCGAGCTCGGCGCCAAGCCTTGTGCTCGAGCCGGTTCGAAAAGCGGTGCGCCTCGGTCATTGCACCGGCTCTTTCATTGCGATGCCGCCACCGGAACGCCGAGCCGCTGCCGCGCCTCGGCGAGCGGCAGCCCGACATAAGGCCAATAGTCCCAGTTGTCGGCAAGATCGACGGCGACCTGGCTCCCGCGCTCAAGCGCGGCGAACAGGCGCGCCGCAACGCCGGGCTCGCCGAGAATGCCGATGCGGGTCTCCCCCGCTACCGGCCGCACATCGACTCCGGTGCTGAAGACCAGCACCGCGAACAGCACGACATAGATCGGCCGACGCTGCTTGTAGCCGGCGGTAAACGATGCGACCTCGATCTCGCCCGCCGGATCGGTGCTGTAGTCGGCGAGCACGTGCGAGAAGTCGTGGTAGAGACCGGCTTCGGGAAACCCGGTGCGCTCGCCCGGAAGCGCAAAGCCGTTGCGTTGGTAGTACTGCCACACCGCATGCCCGAGCGAATCCGGCGGCAGGCGTTCCCAACCCCGGTACTTCGCCGCCAGCTCCTTGTCCTCGGTCAAGCCGCGCAGGCCGAGCACGCCCTTGGCCAGGCCGAGCATGCCGTGCCGGTCGAGCTGATTGCGCATGATATCCGCGATGTGGCCATGGCGCAGGAAGTCGAGCCGAAACATCAGCATGTGATGCTCTGTGAGCTGGCGAAGCTCGCGCAGCTCCGGTGCGTCGACGCCGAGCGCCTCGGCGAAAGCTTCGACCGACGACGTCAGCGCGGGTGATGGAACGCCGTCGGCAAGCGCCAGAACGAGCAGGCCATTGACGAATTGTCGCCGCAGCGCGCTGTCGGGGAAGCCGGCGGCAAAACCTGCCGGATCGATCGGAGCGAGCGCATCGATGTCGGCGTCGATGCCCAGCACCACCTGTTTGGCGGCCTCCATCAATGCCCGCTGCGCCGAGCCGACGGCGCCGTCGGCGGATGCAACGCTCTTCATGGCACGAAGGCCCAACAGGGCTTGCGGCGGCTCGGGGTGAACAAGGCGCATGCGATCCTCCTGCCTCTGCCGAGCGCGAAGCGACGCGCGACCCGGGTGTCGCCGCGTGTTGACGCCCTCAGTGCGCGATTATAGCGTTTTCGTTTCTGCGGCAACGCCGCGTGTCGCGGCGGCGCCGCGCCTGGGTGCGTCCCGAGAACGGGACGCGGAGCATGTGGAGACGGCCGTGAGCTCAGCGTTTGTGGTGCAAACCAAAGATCTTCCGCGCGCGAAAGTCGGGGGCGTGGACGACCCATCGGTGCGATGGGCCGGCGCGTTCGCCGCCTATGGCGGACACGGGACGACCGCGTCCTCGACCATCGTTTACGAGATCGAGCCCGGCGGGCGGCTGGGCTGGCACACCGACGCCACCGAGGAGACGCAATACATCCTGGCCGGCACCGGCGAACTGCGACTGGAGGACGGCAGCAAGCACAAGGTCGGACCCGGGAGCGTCTTCGTCCTGCCGACGCCGATGCGGCACGACCTCGCCAATACCGGCACCGAGACGTTGCGCGCGGTGGCCTTCTTCGCGGCGGCGATGTTCACGCAGCAGTTCGACAACGTGATGCTGCCGCCGGACGTCCACCTGCTCGGCACCCCCAATCGCACCGCCTAGGACCCTTGCGCGCTCCCGGCGCGCGCCGCCCGACGTTGCGGCGCCGCCTCAACGCGGCGCTGCAAATCTCTCGAATTACTGGCAAAACATCCCTTGACGCCGGCATTGGCCGCGGCCCGGAGATTGCGTCGCAAGACGCATCGCGCCGTCATGGCGGGAGCCGGGCACCGGCGATCTTTCGCTTCGGTGGCCGCTCGAGCGGGAGGACTTTTTTTTCCAATCGCCATCGCGCTCTAGCTTATTGTTGGAGCGTGATCTTTTCCGAAAACCGGTGTCCGCTTTCCGGCAATCATGCCCTGATCCGGTGAACCTCGGGGGTCGCTCGCGACACTAACATTGAAGTGAGCGTTGCTTCTCGTGAACCGGTTGCGTGTGTCCCCATGATCTCCGTCGTTCCCGCCGAAGTCATCTGGTTGGCCACGGCCTTCATTATGCTCATGGCCGCGTTCCTGGCCAGCGCTGCGGAGTAGGCGAGCGAACCCCGGCGGTTCAAGGAGTCATTGTTGCTTGCAGGCGTTCCTGGGCATTCAGTCGAGGAGAGCCATCCGATGCCTACCAATTCCCGGCCAGCAATGCCGGCCTTGCCGGCGCGGCGAGGGGCCCTCAGGGCCCGCCGCGATTGGCTCCTGACCAGGCTGGCAACCTGCGTCACGGTGCTCTCGGCCGCGGTCGCCGTGTTGATCGTCGCCGCCGCCGCGGTGACATTCACCATCAGCTGACGGTCGCGTTGCTTCGCCCGCGCCTGGATAGTCCCGAGTCCGCCTGGGCCGTGCTCCGTCATTGAACCATCATGATTGCCGCCTATATGAATGTTGTCGATCGCGACAGCGCTGCCGACCGCGGATGTACCGGAGGTGGCCACGGCGCGAGCGGCACCTGAGTGGGCCCGCCCGGCGAGAGCCGCGGCGGGTTTTCATTTCGTCGCGGCGATCCCCGAGTCCGGCCGGCCATCTTGGTCGAACGGACCCACGCCGCAATTGCGCGCCGGCGCGCGGGCGCTATTCCAGCGTCGAGCCGCCCTCCCCCAGGAGACCGCGCGACCGCTCCAGGATCTCGACGACCCGGGCAAAAGGTCCCGGCTCCAGCTCCGGGCCGGGAGTATGGGTTTTGCGGTCCCTGACGACGCGATCGTGCGCGGCCACGAGGTCGTCCTTGCCGATCCCGGTCGCAATGACTTCCGCCACGATCACATCGTTCACGGGCCCAAGAATTTCGACCACCTCGTCGCGCGATAGCTCAGTCATGGGAACTCCCTTCTGTCAGCCGGTCATCTTCTTAGCACCCGATGGGGCGCCTCACCCTTCCTGTCCGCGGCGCTTGATACGATCCGCACCGGGAAGCGCCGTCGCATGGGCGCGGAGCGTGCGTCCGGCGCCTACTCGGCCGGGGCCGTGCCTGCCGCCGCGGCCTTGCGCGCGGCGCGCCACTCCTCGAAACGCCGCACGACCACGAAAAACGACGGCACGAACAGCACGGCAAGACAGGTCGAGGCCAGCATGCCGCTGAATACCGCGATGCCGATCGACCTGCGGGCGTTGGCGCCGGCGCCGGTCGCCAGCACCAGGGGCACCACGCCCAGGATAAAGGCGAACGAGGTCATCAGGATGGGGCGGAAGCGGGCGCGCGCGGCCTCGAGCGCGGACTCCAGCAGCGGCTTGCCGTCGAATATGCGCCGCTCGCGCGCCACTTCCACGATCAGGATGGCGTTCTTGGCCGAGAGTGCGATCAGCAGGACGAGGCCGATCTGAGTATACAAGTTGTTGTCGATTCCCAGCCCCTTGAGCGCCGCGACCGGCCCCGCCAGCGACAACGGCACCGCCAGCAGCACCGCGATCGGCAGCAGCCAGCTTTCGTATTGGCCGGCCAGGACCAGGTAGACCAGCAGCATGGCCAGGGCGAAAATATAGTAGATCTGCTTGCCGACCAGCTGTTCCTGATACGACATCGCCGTCCATTCGAAGCCGGTGCCGGGCGGCAGCACCTTGTTGGCGATCTGCTCCATCAGTGCCGCCGCCTCGCCGGAGCTGAAGCCGGTGGCAGGCAGCCCCAACACGGTCGACGACGGGTAGAGATTGTAGAGGCTCAGCAGCGACGGCCCGACCGTCGGGGTGATGTGCACCATGGTGCCGAGCGGAATCATCTCCCCCTGTTTGTTGCGGACCGGAAGCAGCTCGATATCCTGGGGCCGCAGACGGAACCTCGAATCCGCTTGCACGTAGACCTGGAAGACGCGGCCGAACTTGTTGAACTGGCCGACATAGCTCGAACCCAGATAAGCTGCGAGCGTGGAAAACACGTCGTCTATGGTGACCTGCAGCGTCTCCGCCTTGGCACGGTCCACGTCAACCTTCAACTGCGGCACCGTGGACCGGAACGAGGTGGTGACCCGCTGCAATCCGCTCTGGGTCTGGGCGTCCTTCACCACCGCATTGGTGGCGGCCTGCAGCTTGGTGAGATCGAAGCTGCCGTCGCGCAGCTCGATCTGCATGGCAAAGCCTCCGGCATTGCCAATCCCTTGGATCGGCGGCGGCGGAAACACCACGATGCGCGCCGCGGTGATGGCGGCGAAATCGCGGTTGAACTGCTGAAACAGCGAAAGCAGGTCTTCGCCCTTGCCACGCACGCTCCAATCCTTGAGCACCACATAGGCGACGCCGGCATTGGCCAGGGTGGAATTGTTGTCGAGCGCGGAGACCCCGGAAATGCCGATCACGTTCTCGACCGCCGGATTCTTTCGGGCAATTTCATTGACTTGATCGAGCACGCGCTTGGTGCGCTCGAGCGAAGCGCCGTCCGGCAATTGCACGGTGACGAGCACGTAGCCCTGGTCCTCGATCGGAAGAAACCCGGTCGGAATCCGCGAGAGCCCGTAGCCGGCGCCGACGATCGCGATGAGCGCGATCACGCACATCAGGCCGCTGCGCGCGATCATGCCGCCGATCAGCCGCGCATAGGCACGCTCGAACGGGTCGTAGACGGCGTTGAAGGCGCGAAAGAACAGGTTGCGCCGCTCCGGCGGAACGGCAGGCCGCAGCCACAGCGCGCATTGGGTCGGCTTCAACGTGGCCGCGTTGACGGCGCTGAGCAAGGCGGTGGCGGCGATCACCAGCGCGAACTGCGCGAACATCTGGCCGGTGAGGCCCGGGATGAAGGCGGCCGGCAAGAACACCGACATCAGCACCAGCGTGATGCCGACGATGGGCCCGAACAGCTCGTTCATGGCCTGGATCGCCGCCTCCTTCCCCGGCAAGCCGCGATCGATGTGATGGGCCGCGCCTTCGACCACCACGATGGCATCGTCCACGACGATGCCGATCGCCAGCACGATGGCGAGCAGGGTCGACAGGTTGATGGTGAAGCCGAGCGCCGCCATGCCGGCGAAAGCGCCGATGATGGTGACCGGGACGGTGGTCATGGGCACCAGCATCGCGCGCCAGTCCTGCAGGAACACCACGATCACGATCAGAACGAGGATCGCCGCTTCGAACAGCGTCTTCCACACTTCGTTGATGGAAGCGCGCACGAAGGTGGTGGTGTCGAACGGAACGCTGTAGGTCAGTCCCGGCGGAAAACTCTTCGCGAGCTGATCCATCTTGGCCTGGACCTCGCCGGCCACGTCGAGCGCATTCGCCTCCAGCGTCTGGAAGATGCCGATACCGGCCGCCGGCTTGCCGTTGAGCGTGAAGATCTGGCTGTAGACCTGCGCGCCGAGCTCGACGCGGCCCACGTCGCGCAGGTAGGTCATCCGTCCGTCCGACGCGGTCTTGACGACGATGTTTTCGAATTGGCTGACATCTTCGAGCCTGGTCGCGATGTCGAGCGTATATTGGAACGCCTGCGTGTTCGGCGCCGGCGGCATGCCGAGCTGCCCGGCAGTGACCTGTTGATTTTGGCCCTTGAGCGCGTTGACCACGTCGGTGGTGGTCAGCGAAAGCGAGTAGAGCTTGTTGGGGTCGAGCCATATGCGCATCGAATACTGGCCGGCGCCGAAGATGTTGACCTGGCCGACGCCGGGCAGCCGCGCCAGTTCCGGCTGCAGCGAGATGGTCGCATAATTGGCGAGGAAGAGGCTGTCATACCGGTCGTCGGTCGAGGTGAGCGTGACAAACTCCAGAATGGCGGTGGACTTCTGCTGGACCGTCACGCCCTGGGCCTGCACCGGCTGCGGCAATTGGGCGAGCGCGCTGGATACCCGGTTCTGTACCAGAACCTGCGCGAAGTTGATGTCCATTCCGATCTTGAAAGTGACGATGAGCGTGTAGCTGCCGTCGGAAGCGCTCCAGGACTGCATGTAGATCATGCCGTCCACACCGTTGACCTGCTGCTCGATCGGCAGGGCGACGGTGTCGACCACCGCACGCGCGCTCGCGCCGGGATAGCGGGTGGTGACGGAAATGGTCGGCGGCACCACATTCGGGTACTGCGCCACCGAAAGCTTCAACAACGCCACGCCGCCGATGATGATCATGAGCAAGGCGAGCACGTTCGCCAGGACGGGGCGCTCGATGAAGAATTTCGAGATCATGGCGCGGCGCTATTGCGGCGCAGCCGGCTCCGCCGCCGCAGATTGCGGTATCTGCAGCTGCGGATCGACCTTCTGACCCGGCACCGCGTCGAGGATACCGGACACCACGACGCGGTCGTCGGGTTTGAGCCCGCTCTCGACGACTTGCATCTGCCCGACCACCTGGCCGAGCTGCACGCGCTGCTGCTGGACGACGTTGTCGGCGTTGACCGTCAGCACGTAGCGGCCGGCCTGGTCGCTGCCCATCGACACTTGCGGCACCAACAGCGCCTGCCCGGCGCGCAGCGGAACCCGCACGCGAACGAAATAGCCGGGCAGCAAAGCGGGTGCCGGATTCTCGAAAATGCCGCGCACCTGCAGCGTGCCGGTCGACTGGTTGACCTCGGGGGAGACGTAGTCGAGCAGGCCTTTGTGCGGATATCCCTTCTCGGTCTGCAGCCCGACCTCGACCGGGACCTTGTTGATGATCTGGGAGACGGTAACGTCGCGTTTCGCCATTTGGTCACGGACGCGCTGCACGTCGTTCTCGGCGAGATTGAACCACACCCAGATCGGGTTGATCTGGACGATGGTGGCGAGCTCGCTGGTGTGGCTGCCGCCGACGAGTTCGCCGATCGAGACCTTGCGCGCCGTGACGACGCCGTCGAAGGGCGCCGACACCGTGGTATAGCTAAGGTTGATCTCGGCGCTCTGCGTATTGGCCTGCGCCTGCAGGACGTTGGCGCGCGCGGTGTCGCGGTTGGCGCGCGCCTTGTCGAGATTGGCCTGGGTCGAGACGTCCTTGGACTGGAGCTCCTGCTGGCGCGTGAATTCGGCCTCGGCGTTGAGCAGCGTCGCCTTGGCGCCCTCCTCCGCGGCTTGTGCCTGCTCCAGCTGCACCTTGTAGGGCTCCGGCTCGATCACGAACAGCGGCGTGCCCTTCTTCACCGCCTGGCCGTCCTGGTACTTGATCTCCTGCACGTATCCCTGCACGCGTGCCACCAGCTTGATGTTGTTCAGCGAGGCGGCATTGCCGGTCGCCTCCAGATAAGGCGTGACCGTCTGCTGCGTGGGAAACTGGACGATGACCTTCGGCGGCGGTGGAGCAATGAAGCGGTTTTCCTGGCCGCATGCCGACAGCAGCGTGAGCAGCCCGGCGGAGGCGATGAAGACGAGCCCGCCGCGACCGCTTTCGGGCGTCGCTCCGCTCAGCGGGGCGAGCGGGCGAGCCCCAACCGCGCGGGAGTTTTTCCCGGCAGCGAATCTCATCGGTTCATGCCTCCTCGTAACGCGCTGGCGACCGCTGTCGCCCGAGCAAATACGACCGAGAACCTCGACTTTCCCGAAACGACCCCGTGCAGGTTACGACGTGTCGATATTTTCGCGCCAGCCAATAGTTGGCCGACGCCCGACAAATTGCCGCGGACGACGTGCACGGGAGGCACGTGGCAACCGAAGCCAACGAGCGGTGGCAGCATATGCTATCGCGACGCTTTGGAGGCAGGCGCGCGCTCCGTCGTTTCAGCCTTGAGCTGGAGCTCCTGGATCACCTGCTCGCCATAGCGCATGAGTGCAGCGTCCTTCTCCGCGTCGCCGACGCCCGAGAGTCCCGCCACCCCCTGGCAATAGGCGAGGATCAAGGCATTGGCCAGATCGGCCGGTTTGGCTCGGGGATTCTTTGCGAGCATGGCGTCGGCTTGGCGGATCGCGGCGGGCGCGGAAAGATTGAGATCGGGTTTGCCCTCGATCTGCGCGGCCGCCCCCACCAATGTCGCCGGCACGCGGGAATTGTCGTTGGCCGGGCACTTCAGCGCCGGCTGCCAGCCCGGATCGCGCTCGACGAGCGAGTAGCCGACGGGGACTGCCCAGATGATGCCCACGTTCGGCTCCGCCGCCTGCGCGGCGAGGCGCTGGTTCGACAGGTAGTTCGTGATCTCGAGCGCGAACCGCTTGAGCGCCAGGCTCCCGGCCTGCGGCGACGCGGCGCTGGCGGCAACCTCCGGGCAATAGGCCGCCACGAGATTGTCGACGATGTCCCCCATGGTGGCGTTCGGATTCTGCGCTTTGTACTTGTCGACGAGCGTCGCATACGCCACGGAACGCCGGGCGAGCTCGCCGCCCAGGTCCGCGATCAGGCTGGGATCGAGCGCGGCAGGGCCGCCCGACTTTACGTTCGGGCAGTCGAACCGTCGCGCGGTATTGCCCGCATAGACCGGCAGCGACAGGCTCGAACGCCAGGCCGCCACCATTTCCGGCGTGGCATTGGGCGCTGCCGTATTGCCCCAGTTGGTGCGCACGTAATTGATGACGTCGGCAACCGCGCGGTCCCCCATCGATCCGCCGAAGCTCGGCATCGCGGGCAAACCATCGCGCGCCGGAATGCCCTGCAGCACCGCCGAAAGCGCGTCGGCGGGCTTGGCGGTCAGCACCGCCGGATTGCCGGCGAGCGACGGGATCGAGCCGGCAATTCCGAGGCCGTTCGGCTGATGGCAACTCGAGCAATTGTCCGTGTAAAGCGTGGCGGCGGATTTCTCGGTTTCGGCCGGAAGCTTCTGCGCCACCGTCGACGGCGCCGCTTTCGCGTGTGTCATGCCCGCGATCAACACCGCAGCGCTGAAAAAACTCGCCAATGCGTATCGGACATTCATGTGCGTTCGGCTCGCCGAAGGTTTCAGACCACGAGCTTGGAATTCACGGCCCGACCAGCGGGTGCGCATTTTGCGTCGGATTGTCAAGCGATTGTGGCAGCGAGAGTCGCTCCTTTGCGCCGTCGATATGGTAATGTACATGAGCAAGGCCGCCCGGCGATAGCCAGGGTGCGCGCGAGGACGACGCTATAAGAAAGTGGCGATTGGGAATCCGATCATGAATGGGTTGCAAACCGGGTTGGCCTTGATCGCGGGCTTGCTCGCGCTGGCGATCGCGGCGCCGACACGCGCGCAGTACGCCTGCACCACCAATTACTGCATCAGAAGCCAGAGCGCATCGATTCAAACGCCGCCGGGATGGCCAAACGTCCCTGTCGAGCCCTGCTGCCAAACCCATTGGGGCGCCTTGCCCGGCGGGATCGACTGGAGCAACGGCGCGCCCGTCATGATCTGCACGGCGACCCCCGAATACGTCACCGCCTTCCCCAACTGCGGGGGCCCGCAAAATCTGTCGCAGGCGTTTCCCTTGGACTACGACCGGCCGCGGATCGGAATCGGCGTCGCCTGGCCCGATGCGAAGGACTACCGCTACCAGATGCTAAGCGTTCCGATCCTCGATGGGCCGGACGGTACCTGTTCGCAATTTTCCCATCAGCCGGGCAAGGTGACGAATTGGTGGGTGTACGATCTCAAGGACCCCAAACACGGATCGTACGTCTTCACCGCGAACGTGAGCTTCGAGCGCGGCGAGAAGGGGTATTACGCCGTGCTGAACGCTTGCAAGCTTCAACCGCCGTCGTCATCCACCATCGCGGAATAGCGGCGCGCACAGTGCCGTCGAGGCGTATGGCGCGGAGGCCGCGCAGGTATTGCGAGGCCACGGGGCTGCTCGGGCGTTTCCGCTCCTTGCAGCCCGTCCGAAGAACCGCTATGCAAAAAATGATCACGGTGTGCCGATGCGGTTCGGACACGCCAAGAATGTCTTCGAGCAACGTTCTCACGAGGATTTGGTCGATCTGATCCACCGCTGGCGGCGCCGGTTGGGGCGGGAGTTGCCGGCGTTTTCGTGCCTCGCGCAGGATTGGGCTGCAGGGGCGCAAGCAAGCGGGAGCCCCGAGTGTCGCCGTCAGTCATTTCGCTTGCGCTCAGTGCGACGCTGCTGCACGCGGTCGTCGACAATATCCCCACCCTCGACGTCGAGTCCGGTTGTCGTGCAGCGGCGCGGATGGGCGACAGATTGAGCTTGGATAACACCGACGCCTCAGCCCGCCGCGTGCATCCCGCAACCGACCGCGGCGCTCCTTCCTCCGACGCCAAGGCTCAACCGAAGCCGACCGCCGCGACGATAGCCCGGAACTTCGTACAGCCGCTCAGAAAGAGCCATGTCGGAGTGGAGCGGCCGCAGTTCGAGTGCATCGCCTTGGTCCTGCAGGGCGGGGCGGCTGGGGGGTTCAGGCCGGGTCTAAGCGCTCGCCGAGGCAAATCTGCATCCGGATTGGATCGCCGGAATTTCCATCGGCGCGATCAACGCGGCCTTGATTGCCGGCAACGCGCCCGAGCACCGCCTCGACAAGCTGCACGCGTTTTGGGACGAGGTCACGACGCAGCGCATGTTCGATCCTTTCGGCATGGCCCATTACTGGCTGCGCGGCGACATGGGTCACGTTTTCCTCAACCGGTTGCGCGCCGGAACCCCGCTGTTCGAGGGTGCCCCCGGGTTTTTTACCCCGCGACTGCCGCCGCCTTACCTCTCTCCCCCGGGGACGGTCGAGGCCACCAGCTGGTATGACACCTCGCCGCTGCGGAGCACGCTGGAGCGGCTCATCGATTTCGATCGCATCAATTCCGGCGAGATGCGGTTCAGCATCGGCGCCGTCAACATCCGCAGCGGCAATTTCGTGTATTTCGATTCGACCTCCCACAAGATCAGACCCGAGCATCCCGAGGCGCTGCAACGGCCCGCGGATCAAGTCGGGGTCGCCACGTTCGACGTCGCCGTCGACGGCCGTGAATGATCGGGTTGCAGATCGATAGCAAATACGTCGGCCGATAGAAGGAGCGCAGCATGAAGGAATCCGAGGTCAGGGCACGGGCGTTCGCCATGCCGCTGACGAGCCCAGCCTACCCGCCCGGCCCCTACCGTTTCGTCAACCGCGAATTCATGGTGATCACCTATCGCACCGACCCGGACAAGCTGCGCGCCGTGGTCCCGGAACCGCTCGAGGTGGACGAGCCGCTCGTCAAATACGAGTTCATCCGCATGCCAGACTCCACCGGCTTCGGCGATTACACCGAAACCGGACAGGTCATCCCGGTCGGATTTCGGGGCCGCAAGGGCGGCTACAGCCACTGCATGTTCCTGAACGACGAGGGGCCGATCGCGGGCGGTCGCGAGCTCTGGGGCTTTCCCAAGAAGCTCGCCAATCCGGACCTGCGGGTCGAGATCGACACGCTGATCGGCACGCTCGATTACGGTCCGATACGGGTCGCGACCGGAACGATGGGGTACAAGTACAGACCTGCCGATCTCGATGCGGTTCGCGCTTCGCTCGCGGCCCCGAACTTCCTGCTCAAGATCGTTCCCCACGTCGACGGCAGCGCGAGGATTTGCGAGCTGGTGGAATATCACCTCGAGGACGTCACGCTCAAGGGCGCCTGGACCGGCCCCGCGGCGCTGTCGCTGGCACCGCACGCCCTCGCCCCGGTCGCGGAATTGCCCGTGCTCGAAATCGTCTCTGCCGTGCACCTCGTATGCGATATCACGCTCGGCCTCGGTACGGTCGCCTACGATTATCTCCAACCGTCCTCGTCACAGCGCGAGCCGGCTCCGGCTCGCGCCACCGCAGGAGCTTCCTGACATGCGCCTTAAGGACAAAGTTGCGATCGTGACCGGCGCCGCCAGCGGCATCGGCAAGGAGATCGCCAAGACGTTTGCGCACGAAGGCGCACGCGTCGTGATCGCCGATCTCAATCAAAAGGCGGCGGATGCGGCCGCGGCTGAAATCGGCGACTCGCGCACCGCGCTCGGCGTCGCCATGGATGTGACCAATGAGCAGCAAGTGGAAGCCGGCGTCGCGCGCACCGTGGAGCAGTTCGGAAAAATCGACGTGCTCGTGAGCAATGCTGGTATCCAGATCGTGGCTCCGCTCGATGAGTTCGAATTTGCGAGCTGGAAAAAGCTGCTGAGCATCCATCTCGACGGCGCATTCCTCACCACGCGCGCCGTGCTGCAGCGCATGTACCGGCAGGGCTCCGGCGGGAGCATCATCTATATGGGGTCGGTGCATTCGAAAGAGGCCTCGGTGCTGAAGGCGCCCTACGTGACCGCCAAGCACGGACTGATCGGGCTCGCCAAGGTCGTCGCCAAAGAGGGCGCCAAGCACGGCGTGCGCGCCAACGTCATCTGCCCCGGCTTCGTGCGCACACCGCTCGTCGACA
Source organism: uncultured Alphaproteobacteria bacterium (assembly GCA_963758945.1). Taxonomy (GTDB): domain Bacteria; phylum Pseudomonadota; class Alphaproteobacteria; order Rhizobiales; family Xanthobacteraceae; genus VAZQ01. Next base: position 315,753 of record CAVWXY010000017.1, read on the forward strand.
AGCAGATTCCTGAACAGGCGAAGGAGCTCGGCATTTCCGAAGCCGACGTCATCAAGAACGTGATGCTGAAGGAGACGGTCGATGGCGAGTTCACGACCGTCGAAGACGTCGCCGAAACAGCGGTATTCTTCGCCGGCTTCCCGAGCAACGCGCTGACCGGGCAATCGCTGGTCGTGAGCCACGGCTGGTTCATGCAGTGACCACGGGAAACGCCCATCGAGGCGCTCTTGCCGGCAGATCCCGGCGGATCATGATAGGCGGACGATGATGTCGGCGCGCGGCCAGTCCACGGCCCTCTTCGGGACGGGATCGCCGCATTGCCGCCCGGCGAGAGCAGCCGGGGCAGCCCGCCGCTCCGCCTACCGCCGGGAACGAAACCCCATTGATATCAGCGCTCTCCGGATACCCGGCCGCGGCGACACTATGCCCTAGTCCGGTGGACCTTTTTCAGGAGCAATTTGAACCTCCGGCCCGCTAGCCGCGACTAACGGGTGGCGAACCATCATCGGCCCGCAATATGGGGCTCGGCACAAGAGTGGGCGCAGGCTAGGCGATCTTTCAGGGCGAGGTGCGTCATGCGTGCACAGAGTGGACATTGGCTCGACTACGACCCCGTGGCGTTGGTGATCCTGGTCGTGGGTATCGGCGCGGTGGCGTTGCTCGCGCTGAGCATCTAAGGAGAAATTCCCTTACGGAAAGCCGCCGGCCGGCCCTCTGCCCGGCCCGCGGCGTTGCCGTCCGGTGAGTGCCTTCCGCACCCCGCCAGAGCTGCGAGCTCCCTAAAAGACGACGTCTGCCCACAACTCGGTCGTGCCCGGCGCTCCCCGCTTTTCGCGCGGGGCGAGATAGCGTCGCGTCAGCTGCGATGCGCACGCGATCCGAGCGACCTTCGTTCAGCTTCGCAACGCCGTGCCGCCGCGATTCCAGCCTCGGCCACCCTCTCCGTAAATGTCGAAGCCGGCATCGGTCACCACGACGGTGTCTTCGAGCTTGATGAAGCCACGCCGTGGATGCTGCAGCGTGGTCTCGACCGAAATGACCATGCCGGCCTCGAGCGGACGGCCGGCATCGTAGGCATCGTAGGGCACCGGCCCCGTTGCGGTCAGTCGCGGCGCTTCGTGGCTGACCAACCCCATGCCGTGGGCCAGGAAGTGCATGTGGTTGTGGTGCCTGGATTTGTGCACCAACGGCTCGGCCGCAGCGTAGATGACACTGCCGGTCGCCCCCGCCTTGATCGGCCTCATCGACGCGCGCTGAATGTCTTCGATCTCGGCCAGCAGATCTTCGAGCTCGGCGTCGGGCTCACCGTAAATCGCCATCCGGCACAGGTCGCCGATATAGCCGTGATAGTTGCCCCCGGAGTCGAGAGACAGCACGTCACCCTTTCCCCATGGCTGGTCCGACGGAGCGCGGTTGAGACTCGCGCCCGCCGTGATCAGACAATAATCGAAGACGAGGCCGCGGTTGGTCTCCTCGCGCCTGAGCGCTTCGGTCAGCTCCCGCTTGGTCGTTCCCGGGCCATGCTCGGCGATCACGGCCAGCATCGAATCGATCACGCGCTCCGAGGCGATGCGCAGCTTCTGGAGCTCCTCGGGGGTTTTCACCGCGCGCAGCCGCTCGAGCACGAACAGCGCGTCGACGATTTCGTTGTCGGGAAAGGTGTTGCGCAGCACCGCCCCGGCATCGACCGGCAGGAAAGCGAGCTCGGCGCCGATTCGACGCGGCTTCGCGCCCGCGCGACGGATGTGGTCGACCGCCTTCTGCATGGTGTCGACCGATCCCGACGAATTGGTCTGCGCTTCGCCCACCCAAAACGGATCATTTTCCTTCTGAAAGCCCTCCATGCGATGCCCGAAATAGGCCGCCTTCTGCGGCGCGCCCTTGGGATAGACGAGGACCGGCAGATAGCGGCTCAGTCCCATCGCATCCATGGACTCGAAGAAAAAAGCGCGATGCCCGCCGAGCAGATATTGCACGTTGTGCTTCGACGTCGCGACCAGGACATCGATACCGGCGTCATCCATCAGGCGGTCGAGCCGGCCCGCGTCGAACGGGATGGCGGGTGCAACTTGCTTGGGAAGGTCGAGCATGGCCAAAGCTCCTCGTAGGTCGAAAGCAGCGGTCTGTGGACCGGCGATGCGGCACGCCAGAATGCCGTCGTCTCGCCTTGCCACGAGTGGCGGTGGGAGGCGCGAAGCGTACACCCGGCCAGCGCGATCCTGCCATACCCGTGGCGCGATGAATATCGGCGTGCACGGCTCCGCGCCGCCAGCCGGGCAACGGATGGTGTCGCCGCCCTCAGCTGCGGTAGCTTGGATCGATCCGATCGAGCATGCGCAGATATGCCGGCCAGTCGGCGGAGCCGCGGCCGCTGTCGTGCTTTTCGTATTGCGCTACCGTCTTCTTGCAGATTTCAGGCGGGATCTCGATCAGCTCGCCGCTGGTTGCTTCCATCGCCAACTGTATTTCCGCGGCCTCCAACAGATGCTTCATCAGGATGAACGCCTCGCGCGCGGTCTTCCCGACGGTGAGCACGCCGTGATTGTGCATGATCATGGCGCGATTGCCGCCGAGATGCGCAACGAGCCGTTCGCGCTCGCCGAAGTCCTCGGTGATCCCCTCGTAGGGGTGATAGCCGATCGCCGCCGAAGAAGCGCACCGCTTCTTGCGAGATCATGCGCAACCCGCCTTTGAGCCCGGCGATCGCCATGCCGGTCCGGGTGTGGACGTGCACGGCGCAATTTACATCGGGCCGTCCGCGCAGCACGCCGCCATGCAGTGTGAAGCCCGGACGGTTGACGCCCGCCCGCTCGTCGAGGTCCTCGTCCATGTCGACCTTGACGAGGTTCGAGGCCGTGACCTCGGTCCATAAGAGCTCGTGGCGCTTCATCAGGAGCTTTCGATCCTCCCCGGGCACGCGCATGGAGCAGTGATTGTAGATGACGTCGTCCCAGCCGTGATGCGCGACCAGGCGATAGACCGCGGCAAGATCGACGCGCGCCTGCCATTCCTCCGGCGAGACCGCGCCGGCGGTGCTGCTCGAGCCCTTCGTATGGATGTTCACGGCAAGGCCTCCCTTCTCGCAGCCACAGGATGCGGCGCGCGAATTCGTATGCTGCGCATGATAGAGAAATCGCGGCCGCGGTTCCAGCGGCCCGCCGCGTGCCCCGCCGAAGTCGGATCGATTCGCCTTCGCCTGCCCGAAACAGCGAATTCGGGTAAGCCGGGTTCGGATGCGCCACAGTCAAAATTCGCGGCCGATCAGCAGATGGTCGAGCGAGATCGCGCCGCCGCCGCGCACCAGGAAATAGAATGCGGCGAGGGTCCACATGAGGGTGTATTCGAGCCCGGTCTTGTTCCAGAAATAACCGCCGACGCGCCAGCGCTCGAAATTGGACACGACCAGAAAGATCACGATCGGAATGGCGGCGAGCCGCGTGAACAGACCGAGCGCCAGCAGCGGTCCGGCGGCAAGTTGCGTGACCGAGATCGCCGACGCCCACAGCTTTCCCGGACGATAGCCGTCCTGGTCGAGCTGCTGAGCGAGCTCGGTCAGATTGTGCGCCCGCACGCCGGTCGAAGGCCACAGCCCGAAGGTGTTGCGCAAACCGTGCGGGACCAGCGCCAAGCCCACGAAGGCGCGCAGGATCGCCTCCGCCCAAGGCGCGAGCGCTTGATAGAGGGCGCCCAAGGCCGGAAAGATCAGCGGCGTCTCGGCAGCCGGCATGGCAGCCCCCCGTTTCACCCCGGAGCGGCGAAGCCTACAGCCTGATCTCGCCGAGATTGATGCTCGCGCCGAGGTTGGCCTCGACCGTCCGCCGGGGGTGGCCCGGGGCGACAATCTCGACGAGGTAGCGACCCGAATTCTCGTCCAGCTTGTCGAACTTGAAATCGCCGTAGTTGTCGCTCGTCGTCTCCGCAACGGTCCGGCCATCCTGGGCGAGGCGAACGCTCGCGCCTTCGACGCAGTCGACGACGCCGTCCCTCTCGGCCGCGAGCGTGCCGCCGATGAAGCATTTCGAATAGCGCCAGAGATTGCGGTAGTAGACCCGCGGCTTGGTTCCGGCCTCGGGCTTCATCACTTCCAGCCCCTCCGCGCGCGCGATGCGCGCCATGTCCTCGTCCTCGACCTTGATCGCGCGCATGGCGCCGGTCGGGCAGGACTGCTGGCCGCGGGTCTGCTGCCAGCCCTGGTCCAGAAGGTGGGCGTCGAACGGCCAGATCTGCGGAAGCTGCAATTCCTCGTTCCACCAGATGTGACCGTAGGGACAAGCCTCGATCAAGTCCTTGCGCCCCTTGGCCTTCACGGGGTCGATGAGCACGATGCCGTCGTCGCGCTTCGTCACTGCGTCGCCGCCCTTCGCCATGCACGGCGCATCGTCGCAGTGGTTGCACATGGTCGGGACGTAGGCGATGTCGATCATCGGCACCTGCCCGCGTTCCTTCTGCAGGATGTTGATCCACTTGTGCCCATGCTTCGGCATCGGCGCCGTATAGCCCGGCCAGGCATTGCCGACATACTCGTCCATGACCGCCAGCGTGCACAGGTTGCAATTCGTGCACTCGGCCACGTCGATGATCATGTTCCATTTCTGCATGATGCCGCTCCACGCGGATGGCGAATAGCGAGTAGATGAACCTCGCTATCCGCCCCAGTCTTCCTATTCGCTATTCGCTATCTTTCCTACTTCGCCGGCACCAGATGCGCGGCCTTCAACGTCTCGCGGACTTCTTTGTCCTTCTCCATGCGCGCGAAGGTTTCCGACATGTGCTCGGTCCGGCCGTCCCACGGCTCCACCTGCACCAGCGAATTGGCGCCGGCGATCGAGTGAGTCGATTTCGTTTGCGTGCGCTCCGGCGTGAGCAGGTTGAGGCACCCTCCCCGATCGACCGACTTGCCGGGCTCGCCCATCGGGTCGTAGATCGCGGAGGACTCGTAGCCGTGGCACACGCCGCGGGGCAGCCGCTGCGTCGGCAGCGCCGCGCAGATCACCGCACCGCGGTCGTTGTAGACCTTGACCAGGTCGTGCTTCTTGATGTCGCGCTCCGCGGCATCCTCGGCATTGAGCCGAATGATCCAGTAGTAGTAGCCGTCGACCTTGACCCGGTGGTCGTCGATATTGAGCAGGAACGAATCCTTGCCGTCGCCCTGGGTGTGGAACGAATACTTGGAATGCGGCGTGAGCAGTTGCAGCGGGTAGCGCCGGTACATCTCGCCCGAATGCGGCCCCTCCCATGACGGCTCGTATTTGACGATCGGCGGCCGCTCGGGATCGTTGAAGCGCTTGAGGCTGTTGCACTCGAATTCGAGCTTGCCCGACTGCGTCTGCAGCCCGCGCAGAAATTCCTCGCTGTAGTCGGACGGCAGCGGCTGCGCCTCCGGTACGTCCTTCTTGCGGTTCTCCCAGAACCAGCGGAAGGAGACCGGCGCGCGCAGCTTCTCTTTCTCCGCCGGCACGACGTAGTAGCCGCGCTTGATGAACTTCTCCCACGAGATCACCTTCGGCATGTCGGAGGCGAGATACAGGCGCTTGACCCAGTCGATCTCGTTGACGCCTTCGGAGAAATAGTTGGCGAGGCCCAGACGCTTGCAGATCTCGTTGAAGATCCAGAAATCCGATTTCGACTCGCCGAGCGGCTCGATCGCCGGCGCCTGGAACACGATGACGCGGTGGTTGAGCTGCTGCTGGCCGTGGTGGCCGTAGCCGCCGAGCCCCGCCCATTCGCTGATGTCGACCCGCTCGAAATTGGTGCAAGCCGGCAGGATCACGTCGGCGAACTTGGCCTCGCCCTCGAACCAGATCGACTGGTTGACCACGAATTCCAGGTTCGGCGACTGGTACATCCTCACCCAGCGGTTGGTGTTGTTCATGGTGGAGAGGATCGAGCCGCCGTATTTGTACATCATCCGCACCGGCGCGTGGCCGGGCGCGGGGTAGCTGAACTTGGCGAACTGGTGCTCGATCGATTTGCCGACCCAGGGATAGCCTTCCGCCTTGCCGTCGGCGATCGCCTCCGGCGTCCAAAGCCGCGGAATGCGCTGGAACGTGGTCGCCATGCTCGGGAGCTGCGGCATGCGCTGGTAGAGCTCGACCGGCATCGCGGTGTTCTCGAGATCGCCGGACATGCCGCCGTCGGCATAGCCGGGGAAATAGAACTGGAAGTCGAGCGGGCAGCCCCACTGCAGATTGCCCATGTTGACGCCGGGCTTGCCCAGGCCCTGCATCGCCGTGAGGCACACCATCACGCGCGCCCATTGGATGCCGGTTTGGTTGCGGCAGGCGCCGCCATGGCCGTTGCCCCAGCCGCCGGGCGCGAGATAGACGCGCTTCCCGCCCCATTCGCGTGCCAGCGCGCGCACGTCCTTCGCCGGCACGCCGGTTTCCTTCTCCTGCCATTCGGGAGTTTTCGCCACGCCGTCCTCCTCGCCGAGGAGGTAGGCCTTCCATTTGTCGAAGCCGACGGTGTGGGTCTCGACGTAAGCCTTGTCGTAGAGACCTTCCTTGATCCAGACATAGGCGATCGCCATCGCCATGGCGACCGAGGTGGTGGGCCGGGGCGCGAACCACTTGCCCGGCAGGAATTGTGCGGACGCGTTGTAGTACGGGTCGACGTGCACGACCTTGATCCCGAGCTTCGGGTTCTTCAGCCATTGCCGGCGCACGGTGCCTTCCTGCGCGCCGTAGGAGCCGCTGGTGCTCTCGGGATCGGCGGCCCAGAACACGATCATGTCGCAGTTCTGCAGGCAGTCCTCGACCGTGCCGTAGGTCTCCGACTGGCCGACGCGCAGCGTGTAGCCCCAGTGATGCACCGCGCCCCAGTACCAGCCCTCCCAGCTGTCGGGGTTGTGGTGGATCTGCGTATAGCCGACGGCGTTGCGGAAGCGGAACAGCGCGGACAAGTAGTAGCCGATATTGCCCCAGGTGTGGTGCGAACCATGCGACACCGTCATGACGCCCGGCCCGTAGGTTCGCTTGAGCCGCTTGATCTCGTCGGCGACGAGATCGAGCGCCTCTTGCCAGGAGATGCGCACATAGCCGGACTTGCCGCGGTTCTGCGGATTGCGCTCGCCGTTGGGATCGAAGTCGACGCGCTTCATCGGATAAAGCAGACGATCCGGCGAATAGACGATCGACTTCGCGTTCTGCCCATGCGGAGCGAGCGTGGTCTTGCGCGGCGGCGTGAGCTTCAGTCCACGCGCCTCGATCGTCCACGGCGGCGGATCGTCGTCGCCGAAGTCGATCGGCGTCATGCGGACGATCTTGCCATCCTTGACGTAGACGAAGACCGGCCCGCCGTTGGTCATGTTGCAATAGCGCATGGTGCCGTCCGCGAGCCGCGTGCCGATCTTCAGGCCGACGCTCTGGCTCATCATGACGGTCTGCGCGAACCAGTTGGTGAGGTCCTCGGGTCCCTCGACGGTGAGCTTGAAATCCTTCTGCGCGTTGATTTGGTCGAGCCAGTTGATCGGCGGCATGAGCAGATCGGCGCCGAGCGCGGCGGTCTTGAAGGCGACCGTGACGTCGGCGTCCGCGCGCAGTCCTCGCCCGGAAGTGACCTTGCCGTCGCGGACGGCGAACCAGCGGCCGATCTCCTCGTCGCGCGCCTTGAACTGCGCGACGAGGTTGCGCTCCTTGAGCCGCGCGCGGAAGACCGGATAGCGCCAGGCGGCGTATCTGAGAAGCTGCGCCAGTCCGCACAGGATGATCTCGAACTTCAGCGTCGAGAGCATGGTTTCCTCCTCGGCGGCTTGCGTGCCGCGGTCGCCGGATGTGCCGATATTTTCGGCCCTTTGAGGCGCGTGCGCAATATCAAAGGAGCGCGCGGCCGCGGCATCTCCTGCCGGCCGTCAAGTCGGAGTCGTCAGCAGCGGTGGTCGCCGGACGAGGTCACTGTGCCTTGGCGCCCGAGACCTTCACCACCTGCGCCCATTTCTCGATGTCTTTGCGCAGATAGGTATCGAACTCGGCGGGCGTCATCACCAGCGGCACCGCTCCCTGCTTGTCCCACGCCTGCTTCACCTCAGGGCTGCTGATCACCTTGTTGATCTGGGCGTTGAGCTTCTCGACGATCGCCTGCGGCGTACCGGCCGGGGCCATGATTCCGAGCCAGATGGTCGATTCGTAGCCGGGCACGCCCGCCTCCGCGATGGTGGGGATATCGGGCAGCACCGTCGAGCGCTTGGCCGCGGAGGTACCCAGCGCCCGCACTTGGCCGGCCTTGACGTTCGCCGCCATGGTGGTGATGGCGTCGAACGCCATCTGCACGTGACCGCCGATGACGCTGTTGCGCATTTCGCCCGACGCCTTGTGCGGCACGTGCACGATGTCGGTGCCGCTCATCGCTTTGAACAACTCTCCCGCCATGTGGTAGGGCGTACCGGCCCCGGACGAGGCGTAGTTGAGTTGCCCGGGCTTCGACTTCGCATAGGCGATGAACTCCTTGAGGTCCTTCGCCGGCACGGACGGGGGGATCACCATCACCAGGTCGGAATAGTTGATGCCCGCCACGGGCACGAAGTCGCGCATCAACTGAAACGGCTTGTTGGGGATGAGCGATTCGTTCGTGGTGTGCGTATTCGACATTGCCAGCAGCGTGTAGCCGTCGGGAGGCGACTTCGCCACCGCGTCGCTGCCGATGATCGAGCCGGCGCCCGGGCGATCCTCCACCACGAAAGGCTGCTTGAGCGTCTCGGACAGCTGCTGGGCAAGCACCCGCGAGTAGACATCGGCGGGCCCACCGGCCCCGAACGGCACGACGATCTTGACCGAGCGCGTCGGATAATCCTGGGCGCGGGAAGAGACCGGCCATGAAAAACTCAGAGCGAGCGCCATCGCGACCAGCGAAGCGAGCGCAGGAGCGCAAGTGACAGGCGCGACGGTACGCGGCGCAAAGGTCATTCCAATTCCTCCCTGACATGTCGGACGATCGAAGCGACGATAGACAACCGCTCGGGAACCTTCAACGAGGTAGCGATCGATGAGTCGAACCCGCGCGGCCGCGCTCATTCCCGCGTCGTCACCACTGACAAGGTGACGGAACACAGCGCCACGAAGGTTATGGCGGCGTTGACCGCGTGCGAATATTCCCACTGCCGGCGAAAATACTCCCAAGCGTCGGGAATCGTGGTCCAGTTGTTGGTGACCTGGTTGGCGGGATAGGTCCAGACGAAAAAGATGACCAGCGTCAGGGCTATGCAGCCGGATGCAAACAGCGCCAGGGCAAACGGTGCGCCGTTCCGGCGACGGAGCATGAGCGCCAGCGCGAGATCGGCGAAGAGCGCGCCGAAGAGCGCGATGCCGAACCAAGCCCAGCCGCGATAGATGTTCTGTACGATGAAATATTGCTCGGCGCCAAGCTCGATTTTGTTGGGGATGACGAAGGCGTGCGCACCGCCCGGCACCAAGGCAAGCGCCGTCAGCACAACCGCGAGGAATTGAACGATTTTCAGCGGCACGATCGCGTCTCCATGCTTCGGCTTCCGCTGGCCAACCCGGGCAGCCGCGCAACGGTTCCGACGCTCTCTCTCTGACCCGGGCAGCGCACAAATCGAGGATCCCCGCGGGCGCAAGCCTCTATGCACTTATCGCCCCGACCGGATAAGCTGGTCCAGCGCTTCGTCACGCCGGGCTTTGTTCGCCCATCGAGATCCGACAGAAGGCGAGGCGGAGGAACCTGGGCGAACAGCAAAGAACATCGAGGGGGAAACCATGTCCGTTCAATCAACCGAATCGTCGCACCCGCTGCTGTCACATGCCGACGGCATCGCCGGCAATGCTGCCGACACCCTGGCGCTGATAGGCCGCGTCCTGATCGGCTGGCTCTTTCTCGCGAGCGCTTGGGGCAAGCTGATGAACATGGGTGGGTATGCCGCCTATCTTACCAATCTCAAAGTTCCCAATCCCGAGTTCTGGTCCTGGATCGGGGCACCGGTCGAATTCTTGATCGGCGCTGCCCTGATCCTCGGTTTCGCGACTCGCTACGCCGCCTTGCTGTGCCTCCTGTTCCTGATCGTTGCGACCGCCCTCGCGCATCGCTACTGGGAATATCCGCCCGCACAAATGGGAGCGCAGTACAACAATTTCCTCAAAAACCTCGCCATCTTCGGCGGGACCCTCCTGCTGTTCGTGACCGGGCCCGGCCGCTTCAGCATCGATTGGGCGTTGTCGAAGAAGGGTTAGGAGTCGGGCCGACCGTCAATTCCACAATTCCTTGCTGGCGAGGCGCGCGCCCTCCGCGAGCGCCTCGAGCTTTGCCCACATGATCGACGGGTGGACCCGCCGGTAGAACGGCCCCTGCGCGAATCCGCAATCCGTCCCCGCCAGCACGTTCTCGCGCCCGACGAGCCGCGCATAGCGGCCGATGCGCTCGGCGACCAGTTCGGGATGTTCCACCACGTTGGTCGCGTGGCTGATGACCCCGGGGATGAGCAGCTTCCCCTCCGGCAAGGTCACCTCTTCCCACACCTTCCACTCGTGCTCGTGACGCGGATTGGCGCCTTCGATCACATAGCCACCCACGTTCACCTTGAGGATGAGATCGACGATGTCCCTGAGCGGCACGTCGGTCGTGTGCGGTCCGGGCCAGCTTCCCCAACAGACGTGATAGCGGATGCGATCCGGCGGCAGCCCCGCAATCGCCTGGTTGAGCACGTCCATGTGCATGTCCACCCACTTGCGGTAGTCGGCGAAGCTCGCCGGCGGCACCATCCGATCGTAGGTCACCGCCGCGCGCGCATCGTCGAGCTGCAGCACGAAGCCGGCCTCCACGATCATCTTGTATTCCGTGCGCATGGCCGCGCCGATGGCGACGAGGCATTCCTCATCGCTCTTGTAGTACTCGTTCTTGCGGTCCGGGATCACGCTCGCGGGCGCCGCTACCGGCAGGAACGCCTCCTCGACCTCCACCCCCGCGAGCGCGGCCTTGAAGTTGTCGATGTCGCGCTGGAGTTCCTGCTGGCCGGTATAGGCAATCGGCCCGACACACACGGAATCGGTCCTGGTCGCCACCTCTTCGCGCGCATCGAGCTCGGCGTAGAACTCGCCGAAGCGCTCCCGGTCGGCGCCGCGCTGGAACGGGTTGGCACCTGCCTTGACCGGACGGCGCTCGAAGCCGCTCAGGCGCTCGAGCACATATTGCGACCAGCTGATCGATTTGCCGAACTCCCCGTCGCTGATCACATCGATGCCGGTCTCGGCCTGCCGGTGCACGATGTCGGCGACCGAGCGTGTCAGGCATCGGTCATAGGCCTTCTGGTCGAACGGCCTGCCCGCCTGCTTCGCGCGCAGGAACTCCTGCAGCGGCTGTGGCCGGATCAGGCTGCCGACATGCGTGGTGAGAATTCGGTCGCTGCTGCGCTTCATGTTGATGTTGCTCGTTCGCTACCTGCGCGGGACGGTGCGCCTTCTAGCAGCGATCGCGAGCGCGCGGCAAATCGCATACATCGCATGGGCCGATGCCCACCGCCCGGCGCGCCGCCGCTGGTGCATTCCGGGTGACAACGGTTTCTCGGATCTGCGCCGCGAGTCGGCGGCTGCCCGCGATGATATCGACATTGATGAAACAGCCTCGCACGAGGATTTTCGTTCCATGCTGGAAAGAGAGATCGCATGCGAGGTATCGAGCAACTCCACCATGCCAGGCGAGTTTCCTGCCGGCCAATTCCCGAGCGCTGGACGCTCCTGACCCAGCCGCCTTGTTGTTCGGTGCGGCATAAGAACAATCGAAAACCGGATCATACCGTCGCGGCCGCGCAGCGCGCGGTTGCGCGCGCCGTCCGCTTGCCACATCGCCGTCATGGAGTCGCGGCGCGCGATCTCGCGAGCGCCGGGCAAGTGACATTCACCCGAAAGATTGGAGTTGTGAACGGCGGCTTGGCCCGGCAAATTGAAGCCGCCAAGGACCGTGCATGATCCGTCCGCTCGCCAAGCTCGAAGCCTCCGAACCGCTGTCGGAACGGCCGGCCATCCGCATCCGCGAACTCCGCAAGCAATTCGGCAAGCTCACCGCCATCGATGGCATCTCGCTCGACATCGCCCATGGCGAATTCTTCATGATCGTGGGGCCGAGCGGCTGCGGCAAGACCACGCTGCTGCGCATTCTTGCCGGCCTTGATTCGGTCGGCTCCGGCAGGATCGAGATCGAGACGCCGAATTCGCAGCGGCCGGTAAATTCCATGATCTTCCAGGGCAACTCAATCTTTCCCTGGATGACGGTCTGGGACAACGCCGCCTACGGTCTCAAGATGCGCGGCGCGCCGCATACCATGATCAAGGAGGTGGTAGGGCACTATCTTGCACGCACCGGCCTCAGCCGCTTCGCCAAGTACTACCCGCACCAGCTGTCCGGCGGCATGCGCCAACGCGTCTCGATCGCGCGCGCCTTTGCCAACGATCCGGAAATCCTGCTGATGGACGAGCCGTTCTCGGCGCTCGATGCCCAGAACAAGCTCCTGCTGCAGGAGGAGCTGCTGCGCATCTGGGAAGAGCACAAGAAGACCGTCGTCTTCATCACCCATTCGGTCGACGAGGCGGCTTTTCTCGGCGACCGCATCATGGTCATGACCGCGCAGCCGGGGAAGGTGAAGATGTTCGTGGCGGTGCCGCTGGCGCGCCCGCGCAATATCATGGAGCTGCAGAAGAGCCCGCAATACGGCGAGCTGATCGCGCATATCTGGTCGAGCCTGCGCGAAGAGGTGCATCGGGCGCGCAAGCAGGAGGAGGAGATGAAACCATGAGCGTACAGACGATTTCGACCGCGCCCGAGGCGGCCGCCAAGATGTCGGCGCGCACTCGCGACCGGCTGCTGAACGTGATCTCGCCGCTCGCGCTGTTGGTCCTGTGGGAGCTCTGCGCCCGCTTCGGCTTCATCGATACGCGATTCTTTCCGGCGCCTTCCAGCGTGGTGGCGACGATGATCGAGATGCTGCGCTCGGGCGAGCTCGTCACCCACACCGCAGTGAGCATGCAGCGCCTGCTTTACGGCGCGATCCTCGGCGGCGTGCCGGCCCTCGTCCTCGGCATCGCCATGGGGCTCAATCGCCCGATCCGCGCGCTGTTCGATCCGCTCGTCGCGGCGACCTACCCGGTGCCCAAGAGCGCCATCCTGCCGCTGGCACTGCTGATCTTCGGTCTGGGCGAGGCGTCGAAGGTCTTCATGGTGGCGATTGGCGTGTTCTTCCCGGTGGTGATCAACGCAACGACGGGCGTGCTCGAAATCAACAAGATCTATCTGGACGTCGGACGCAACTACAAGGCCAACCGCTGGAACACGTTCTGGACCATCGCACTGCCCGGCGCGCTGCCGGTGATCATGACCGGCTTCAAGCTCGGCATCGGCATCGGCCTCGTGCTGATCGCGGTAGCGGAGATGGTAGGGGCAAAGAGCGGCCTCGGCTATCTGATCTGGAGCGCATGGAGCACGTTCGCGGTCGAGCAGATGTATGTCGGCCTGTTCGTGATCGCAATCATCGGCTACCTGATCACGCTCGGCCTCAACGAGCTCGAGCGCGTCATCATTCCCTGGAAGGCGGAGTGAAACGCTCCGCCACGCACCGGCGACATCGCCATGCGCCGCGCCGGCTCTTGCCGGCCGATCCGGTGGGACTATGCTTCGGAGCACCTGGGAGGCTGCGAAGACGGGAGGAAAATATGTCCGCTGGCGTTGTCCCCTGGCGCTCGTTGCTGGCCGCATCGCTCCTCACCCTCGGCGGGGCGATCCCCGGCCACGCTGCCGAGCTCGATCCGACCGCGCTCATCTACAAGTTGCCGGACCAATTGAAATGGCGCGACCCAACCGGCGCGGCCGGCGTGAACCAAGTCGTCCTGCATGGCGATCCGACCAAGAACGGTCTCTACGTCGTGCTCAATCGGTTCAAGCCCGGCAACTTCAGCAAACCGCACTTCCATCCCAACGACCGCTTCATCACGGTGGTGAAGGGAACCTGGTGGGTCGCGACCGGCAACAAGGTCGACAAGGAGAACATGGTTCCCATGCCCACCGGCAGCTTCCTCACCCATTTCGGCAAGCAGGTGCACTGGGACGGCGCCAAGGACGAGGAGGCGTGGGTGCTCATCGTCGGCGAAGGGCCGGGAACGCTGACACGGGTCGAGGAGGCGAAGTAGGCGCTGGCTCCGCCGTCGCGTCTCGGCCCGCCGCAGCACGGCCTGCGGCGTGAGTTCCGCGCATCTCTTGCATCTCTGCCTCGCCGTCATCTAGGTTCCGATCGCCTTTCTCTACGCGGATGGCCGCGATGCAGATCAGAGATGGAATCGTCGAGGCGATCGGCAATACGCCGCTGATCACCCTCGAACGCGCCTCCGCCGCGACGCGATGCACCATCCTGGGCAAGGCCGAGTTCATGAATCCCGGCCAGTCGGTCAAGGACCGTCCGGCGCGCCAGATGATCCTGGAGGCGGAGCAGCGGGGAGAGATCAGGCCCGGCGGGCTCGTGGTCGAGAGCACCGCAGGCAACACCGGTATCGGACTCGCGCTCGTCGCCAATGCCCGCGGCTACCGCACTTTGATCGTCATTCCGGAGACCCAGAGCCAGGAGAAGAAGGACATGCTGCGGCTGTGCGGTGCCGACCTGGTCGAAGTGCCGGCGGTGCCTTACGCCAATCCCAACAATTACCAGCACATCGGCCGGCGCCTGGCGGATGAGCTGCGCAAGACCGAGCCCAACGGCGTGTTGTTCGCGGACCAATGGAACAACCTCGACAACCGCAAGGCGCATTACCTCTCGACCGGTCCGGAGATCTGGCGGCAGACCGACGGCAAGGTGGACGGCTTCATCTGCGCCATCGGCACCGGCGGCACCCTTGCGGGCGTTTCCACCTATTTGCGCGAGCGGAACAGGAACATCGTCATCGGCGTCGCCGACCCCAAGGGCGCCGCGATGTACAATTTGTTCGCGCATGGCGAGGCCAAGGCGTCGGAAGGCGGTTCGATCACCGAGGGGATCGGCCTCGGCCGGGTGACCCCCATCATCGCGGACATCAAGGTCGACAAGGCCTATTCGATTCCCGACGAGGAAGCCGTGCCGGCCATCTTCGACCTGCTCGAGCACGAAGGCCTTTGCATGGGCGGCTCGACCGGGATCAATATCGCGGGCGCGATCCGGCTCGCCAACGAGATGGGGCCCGGCCATACCATCGTCACCATTCTCGCCGACTTCGGCACGCGCTATCAATCCAAGCTGTTCAATCCGGCGTTCCTGCGCGAAAAGGGCCTGCCGGTGCCGCAATGGCTGGAACGGCGGACGCACATCAAGGTGCCGTACGAAAAGGTCTGATATCAGGCGCTGCTGGCTGAGCTGTCATCACCATGTCCACCGACTGCCTGTTTCGAGACGATTCCTACCTGAAAGAATGCAGCGCGACCGTGGTCGGGCTGACCGAAGCGGGCGGCATCGTGCTCGACCGCACCGTGTTCTACGCTGCCTCCGGCGGGCAACCGGCCGACCGCGGCGTGCTGACCACCGCAGCCGGCGGCACCGTCGTCATCTCGGGCGCCGGCTACACCGATGCCGACAAGAGCGAAATCGCGCATCTGCCGGCCGACACCGCCGGGCCGCGGCTCCAGATCGGCGAATCCGTGCGCGCGGCCATCGACTGGGATCTGCGCTATGCCCGCATGCGCATGCACACCGCGCTGCATCTGCTCTCGGCAGTGCTCCCCTATCCGGTAACCGGCGGCGCGGTCGGCGACAGCGAGGGGCGGCTCGATTTCGACATTCCGGAGGCCGGCCTCGACAAGGAGGACATCACCAGGAAGCTCGGCGAGATGATCATCGCCGGCGCCGAGGTGCGCGCGCGCTGGATCACCGATGCGGAGCTCGCCGCCCAGCCCGGCCTGGTCAAGACCATGTCGGTCAAGCCGCCGATGGGCACCGGCCGCGTTCGCCTGATCGAGATCGTCGGATACGATCTGCAGCCCTGCGGCGGCACCCATGTTCGCAGCACCGACGAGATCGGAGACGTGCGCGTGACGCAGGTCGAAAAGAAGGGTCGACAGAACCGCCGCGTGCGGATTGCGTTTGCATGACCAGTGTCCGGCGCGCCTTGGCGGCGGCCAGGGCCGTTCATCACAACCAAAAAAGGCCGAGATGTCGAAAGAACCCCTCGCTTCCCGCTGGCTCGTGAGCACCGAATGGCTGGCCCCACGCCTCGGGACCCCCGACACTGTCGCGGTCGACGGTTCGTTCTACCTTCCGGCCATGAAGCGCGATGCCGCGGCCGAGTATCTCGCCGGGCACATTCCCGGCGCGGTACGCTTCGATATCGATGCGATCGCGGATCGCGCCAATCCCCTGCCCCACATGCTGCCGGACGCCGCGCAGTTCGCACGCGATGTCGGCACCCTCGGCATCGCCGACAGCGACACCATCGTCGTCTATGACGGCATCGGGCTCGGCGGCGCGCCCAGGGTGTGGTGGACGTTTCGTGCCTTCGGGGCCGAGAACGTGTTCATCCTCGACGGCGGCCTGCCGAAATGGAAAGCGGAAGGCCGACCCCTGCAGGCAGGCGCGGTCAAGCGAGAGCCACGCGAATTCAAGGCAAGGCTCGATGCCGCCTCGGTCGCCGGCGTGTCCGACGTCCGGCGGGCGCTGTCGGAAGGAACCACCCAGGTGGTCGATGCGCGGCCGGCCAATCGCTTCCGCGGCGAGGCGCCCGAGCCGCGGCCCGGCGTGCGCCCAGGTCATATGCCGGGCTCGCTCAATGTGCCCTCGACGGATCTGGTCGAGGACGGCCGGCTGGTGGCGCCGGAACGTATCAGACAGATTTTCGCCGCCGGCGGCGTCGATCTGGCAAAGCCGATCATCACCAGTTGCGGATCGGGGGTGACCGCCGCCACCCTCTGGTTCGCTCTCGACGCCATCGGCAAGCAGCCCCGGGCGCTTTACGACGGTTCGTGGAGCGAATGGGGATCACGCCACGACCTTCCGGTCGAACCGAAAGCCTGAAGCGGGGGCTTAGACGTTTTGTCGCCCTTTTGGGGCGGGGACGGAAGATTTATATTGTCCGCAGCGGGCCGAAAGGATTCGGATTCTCCAGATCGGCGAGGCACCGTGATGATCTTCCGTCAGCTGTTCGATGGCGTCTCCGGTACCTACACCTATCTCCTCGCCAGCCGCCACGGCGGCGAGGCGCTGATCATCGATCCCGTGCTGGAGAAGGTCGACCGCTACCTCCAGCTCATCGACGAGCTCGACCTCAAGCTGGTGAAGGCCGTCGATACCCACCTGCACGCCGACCACATCACCGGGCTCGGCGCCCTGCGCGACCGCACCCGTTGCGTGACCGTGATGGGCGAGCGCAGCAAGGTCGACGTGGTGTCGATGCGACTCGCGGAGGGCGACAAACTCACGATCGAAGGCGTCGCCCTCGACGTGCTCTACACGCCGGGGCATACGGATGATTCCTACAGCTTCCTGATGGGCGACCGCGTCTTCACCGGCGATACCCTGCTCATCCGCGGCACCGGGCGCACCGATTTCCAGAACGGCGACGCGCGCGCGCAGTACAACTCGATCTTCAACAAGCTGCTGCGCCTGCCGGACGAAACCTTGATCTTTCCCGCCCACGACTACAAGGGCGAGACCGTCTCGACCGTCGCGGAGGAGAAGGCCTTCAACCCGCGCCTGCAGGTGAAATCCGTCGACGAGTACGTCGAGCTGATGAACAACCTCAAGCTCCCCAATCCGAAGATGATGGACGTGGCGGTGCCCGCGAACATGGGCGTCGGCCTGGCCCAGGAGGAGATCGCGCGGCGCGGCTGGGCATTGAGCGCCGCCGAGGCCCTGGCGCTCAACGGCGCCACGGACGTCATCCTCGTCGACCTGCGCGAAAGGGCGGAACGCGAAAAGCACGGTATCATCGCCGGCTCTTTGCACGCGCCTTATACCGATCTCGCGGCCAATGTCCGTCCCGGCGGCATGCTCAACGAGCTCGCCCGAGCCACCGGCAAGCGCATGATCTTCTACTGCGCCTTCGGCGAGCGATCGGCCATGGCGGTACGCGCCGCCCAGGACGCCGGTCTCGTTTCCGCCCGCCACATCGAGGGCGGCATCGACGCCTGGAAGAAGGCAGGCGGGGCGCTGGTGCGTTGAAAGCGCGCCTTGCCGCACTCCGCTGGGTCCAGGCGAGCGACGGTTGATGGCTTGCGCCCCGCTCCGCCAATAGACACGTCAGCCGCGATAGGCGTCCGCGAACTGCGCGGTGTCGTTGAACTCCTGGAACCTGGCGATCTTGCCGTTGCGGATGGTGAAAATGTGCACCCAGTCACTCGCCACGGCGCGGCCGGTCTTGCAAATCTTCCAGGTGTAATGTCCGAGCACGCAGACGCGTTCCCCGGCGGCGAAGAAGTCGCGCGGCGAGAATTCGGTGGCCTCCTCGTGGATGGCGACGTCCTGGAAGAATTTCACCACCTCGTCGCGGCCTTTCCAGCGGCCGAGCAGCGGATAGTCGTGCCGGCGACCGTTGACGGTCCAATCGACGTCGGAGGTGAGACCGCCGATGATGGTTGCGATATCGCCGCGGCCGAAGGCGGCGTAGAGGCTCTGGACGAAGGTGATATTGGCGCTGCTCACGGTTTCCTCCCGAACTGACGATGTCCGGATATACGGACCCGCGGCCCGCACGGATGCAACGCGCGGCGACAGTGCTCAGCGCAGGATCTGGCTCAGGAAGGCCCTGGTGCGCTCGTGCCGCGGGCGGGTGAAGAAGGCCTCCGGCTCGTCGACCTCGATGAACTGGCCGACATCCATCAGCACGATCCGGTTCGCGACTTGGCGGGCAAATCCCATTTCGTGGCTCGCCACCAGCATGGTCATGCCGTCGAGCGCCAGCGCGATCATGGTATCGAGCACCTCCTTCACCATTTCCGGGTCGAGCGAGGAGGTCGGCTCGTCGAACAGCATGATCTTGGGCTGCATGCACAGCGCCCGCGCGATCGCAACCCGCTGCTGCTGCCCGCCGGAGAGCTGGCCCGGATACTTGTCGGCCTGCTCCGGGATGCGCACACGCGCGAGATAGTGCCGCGCGATCTCTTCAGCCGCTTTCTTCGAAATTCTGCGTACCCAGACCGGCGCGAGCGTGCAGTTCTCCAGCACCGTCAAGTGCGGAAAGAGGTTGAACTGCTGAAATACCATGCCGACCTCGCGGCGCACCTCGTCGATCTTCTTGAGGTCCTCGCTCAATTCCAGGCCGTCGACGATGACGCGGCCGCGCTGCCAGTCCTCGATACGATTGATGCAGCGGAGCAGCGTCGACTTGCCGCTCCCGGAGGGGCCGCAGATGACGATGCGCTCCCCGCGCATGACCTTGAGATCGATATCCCGCAGCACGTGAAACTTGCCGAACCATTTGTTGAGACCGATGATCTCGATGGCGACCGGGTTCTCGGTCGTGCGCATGTCGAGCAGGATGTCTCCGGTCCGGTCGCCCGGCCTTCCGCCCCCATCACCGCTGCCCAAGGCTGCTGCCATCTCTCAACGCGACTGATGGATGTTCAGGCGCCGCTCCATGAACAATGCATAGCGCGACATCCCGAAGCTCACGAGAAAATAGATCATCCCTGCGAATGCAAAGCCGGTGAACAGCGTCACCGGCGTCGCCCAGGTCGGATCGGCGAAGGCTGCGCGCAACTGCCCCAGCAGGTCGAAAATGGCGACGATCAGCACCAGGGTGGTGTCCTTGAACAGGGCGATGAACGAGTTGACGATACCGGGGATGACCAGCCGCAGCGCCTGCGGCAGCACGACGAAACCCATCACGCGCCAGTAGCCGAGCCCGAGCGCCATCGCGCCCTCGAACTGGCCGCGCGGGACGGCCTGCAGGCCGCCGCGCACGACCTCCGCCATATATGCTCCGGCAAACAGCACCACCCCGATCAGCACCCGGGCGAGCCCGTCGATCCGCCAACTGCCCGGGAGGAAGAACGGCAGCATGTAGGTCGCGAAGAACAGCACCGTGATCAGCGGGACGCCGCGCCAGAACTCGATGAAGACCACGCAGAGCGTGCGGACAATCGGCAATTGCGAGCGCCGCCCGAGCGCGAGCAGAATGCCGAGCGGCAGCGAAAAAATGATGCCGGTAAACGAGATGACGAGGGTGACGAGCAGACCGCCCCAGAGCCGCGTCTCCACCAGCGGCAGCCCCAGCACCCCGCCGACGAGCAGGAAAAATCCGACCACCGGAAAGACGATGAAAAACAGGACGGCATTGTAGCCCTTGTAGGGTACGGCCGGGATGAGCAGGGGCGCGAACAGGATCGCGCCGAGCGCGTAGGTGAGATCGACCCGCCACCGCTCGCTCTCCGGATAGAAGCCGTACATCAATTGGGCGAATTTGGCCTCGATGAACGGCCAGCAGGCGCCGACCTGGTGGCCTACGGTTTCCGGCAGGCAATCGACGCGATCCGACCCCGTCCAGACCGCATCGACAACCAGGAACCTCAGCGCCGGCCACGCCAGCGCGGCGATGATGACCGCGGTGATGAGGGTCAGCGCGGCGTTGAATACGCTGCCGAACAGCACCGCGCGACCCCGCGACAGGGCGTTTCCCGCAGCGGTCGGCGGCGGCTCGGGCTCGACCAGGGCATGGCGCACGAACGACGCTTGCGAAGCCTGCGTCATCAGCGTTCCGCCACCTGGATACGCGCGTTGTACCAGTTCATCAGCGCGCTGGTGAGGAGCGAGATGGACAGGTAAACCGCCATGGTGATGGCGATGATCTCGATTGCTTGCCCGGTCTGACTCAGCGTCGTGCCGGCAAAGACCGCAAACAGGTCGGGATAGCCGATGGCGACAGCGAGCGAGGAGTTCTTGGTGAGGTTGAGGTACTGGTTGGTGAGCGGCGGCACGATCACGCGCAACGCTTGCGGCACGACGATGAGCCGCAGCGTCGAGCCCCGCCGCAGGCCGAGCGCGCCCGCCGCTTCGGTTTGCCCGCGTGGAACCGCGAGCACGCCGGCGCGCACGATCTCGGCGATGAAGGCCGCGGTATAGGTCGTGAGCGCGACGAGCAACGCCACGAATTCGGGAATCAACCTGACGCCGCCCACGAAGTTGAACCCACGCAGCTCAGGCTTCTGCAAGGCGATCGGGAAACCCGTCGCGACCAGGGCGACGAGCGGGAGCCCGACGACCATCGCGCAGCCGATCCAGAACACGGGGAATTGCTCGCCGGTGCGCCCCTGCCGCCGCCGCGCCCACCATCGCAGCACCGCGGTGGCGGCAACGCCGATCGCACCCGCGGCCGCGACCAGGCCCGCTCCCTGCCCCGCCATTGGCGCGGGAACGATGATGCCGCGGTTGTTGAGAAAGATCTCCCCGAACAGCGAGATGCTCTGGCGCGGTCCGGGCAGCGCCCCCAATACCGCCAGATACCAGAACAGGATCTGGAACAGCAGCGGCAGGTTGCGAACCAACTCCACGTAGCCGCCGGCCAGCCGAGCGACGAGCCAGTTGGGCGACAGGCGCGCAATCCCGATCAGGAAGCCGAGCAGGGTCGCGAGCACAACTCCGAGCCCGGCGACGAGCAGCGTGTTGAGCAGCCCCACGAGGAAGGCGCGGCCATAGGTGTCCGATTCGTTGTAGGCAATGAGCGATTGACTGACGCCGAAGCCCGCGACGTTGTCGAGGAAGCCGAAGCCGCTCCCGATGTTCTGGGCGGCGAGATTGGCCTTGGCGTTGAGGAAGAATGCGTAAGCGACGCCGAGCGCCAGCGCGAGCAGGACGAGCTGGTAGAAGACGGCGCGTACTTTCGGGTTGTGATGGAACGCAACCCGCGGTGGCGCCGAGCGGCGCTCTGTCTCGTTCAGCAATCGCGCCTCTCTTCATCCTGCGGCGCGATGCCGCCACTCATCGTGTCAGCTCGACCTTCGCATCGCGATAGAGCGCGACGCACTCCGCCCCCAGGATCCCGTCGATCACCGTCAGCTCCCATCCGACCATCGCGGCGAACCGCTCGACGGTGTGGTCCTTGAAATTGAAAGCGCGCGTCGGGAGATCTCTGAGCTGGCTGCTGCGCGCCCCAATGACCAGGGTGTTGATCCCGCCGTTGAGGATGGCGCCGCAGCACATCGGACAGGGTTCGCAGGTGCAGTAGAACACGCAGTCCGGCAGCGTGCGCCGCTTGAGCTTCTGCGTCGCGCATTTGATCGCCAAGGTCTCCGAATGGGCGGTGGTGTCGGAGGTCGACACTTTCAGGCTTCGCGTCCGGCAGATCACTTCGCCGTTGCGGACGACGACCGCGCCGAACGGCTGCTCGCCCGCGGCCGCGCCGAGCTTCGCCTCCTCTATGGCGATCGCCATGAACCGTTCATGATCGCTCGTCATCTCGGATTCGAAGGCGCCGGCTCAGCGGATCGGCGGCGCATACTGGATGCCGCCCTTGGTCCAAAGCCGGTTGACGCCACGGCTGATGCCGAGCTTGGATCCCGTTCCGACATTGCGGTCGAACACCTCGCCGTAATTACCGACCTGCTTGACGATGCGCACGACCCAGTCCTTGGTCAGGCCGAGCTGCTCGCCGAAATTGCCTTCGACACCCAGCAGGCGCCGGATCTCCGGCTGATTGGATTTCAATGCCTCATCGATGTTCTTGGACGAGACGCCGAGTTCCTCGGCGTTGAGCATGGCGAAGTGCGTCCACTTCACGACGTCAAACCATTGATCGTCGCCGTGGCGCACGAGCGGCCCGAGCGGCTCTTTGGAGATGATTTCGGGAAGCACGACGTGGTCGTTGGGATTGGTGAGCTTGAGCTTCTCCGCGTAGAGCTGCGAGACGTCGGTCGTGAACACGTCGCAGCGGCCGGCCTCGTAGGCTTTCACGGTCTCATCGGCGGTACCGAACGCGACGACCTCATACTTCATCCCGTTGGCGCGGAAGAAGTCCGCGAGATTGAGTTCGGTCGTCGTGCCGGTCTGCGTGCACACCGAGGCGCCGTTGAGCTCAAGCGCGGAATTGACCTTGAGCGCCTTGCGCACCATGAAGCCTTGGCCGTCATAATAGGTCACGCCGGCGAAATTGCCGTAGGCCACGTCGCGCGACATTGTCCAGGTCGTGTTGCGCGACAGCAGGTCGATGTCGCCGGTCTTGAGCGGTTCGAAACGGTCCTTGGCCGAGAGCGGAGTGAATTTCACCTTGGTCGAATCGTTCAACACCGCGGCCGCGATGGCGCGGCAGAAATCGACGTCGAAGCCGGTCCAGTTGCCCTTGTCGTCGGGATTGGAGAAGCCCGGCAGTCCCTGGCTCACGCCACAAATGAGCGAGCCGCGATCCTTCACCGCCTTGAGCGTCTGCGCCGAGGCCGCAGCTGGAGAGCCGAGCACGAAGATCGCAGCGAAGAGAAAGACAGCGCGTTGCATGGAACAGCCTCTCCTGGAACGGTCTTTGCGACGCCCTCGACCGCAACTAGTGTCCCGATTCCGAAGTTCGCATCATTATGCGGCATCCTGGTTTGCGAACTTCGGAATCGAAGGACACTAGCAACTTATTGATCTAGTGGGGCTTTGGTTCAGAAGTCCGCATTTCCGACTCGTCGCAAGAATGATGCGGACTTCTGAACCGCCACACTAGCATGAATCTGGAAGATCTGTCTTGAACCCAACTGTCACGGGGCGCGCAGGACGTGCCAGCGGCGTCGCGTGCGGGCGCGACCGCATGCGCCGGCCCCGCCGTGGTCTTCGCGCCATCTGAGAACGATCAGGCACCGCGGTCAAGGGGTTGACGATTACGCCGCAGCCCGCCATGAGCAGTATGGCGGCACGATCGGTGCGTCAGATTGCAGCGCGTGCGAAATTGAGCACCGCAAGGCCCGCCCCAAGAATTGCCTCATGACCAAGAAGACCGAAGCCGACCCCGCCTATCCGCCGCTACAGCCGGCGACACGGCTCGTCGTGGGAGGGCGCGACAGCGCTGCCAATCACGGCTTCGTTAATCCGCCGGTTCACCACGTCTCGACCGTTCTCTATCCGAGCGCCGAGGACTTTCGCGCCCGCCGCGCCCGCTACCCCTACGGGCGGCGCGGCACTCCGACATCGGAGGCGCTCCAAACCGCCCTGCGCGCGATCGAAGGGCCCGGCTGCGCCGGCGTCGCGCTCCTGCCTTCGGGCCTCGCCGCAATCTCGACCGCGGTGCTCGCGGTGCTCGCGGCCGGCGATCACCTGCTGGTCACCGACAACGCCTATCAGCCCACCCGCAAGCTCTGCGACGGCGTGCTCCCGCGCTACGGCATCGCCACGACCTATTACGACCCGCTGATCGGCCGGGGCATCGCGGAGCTGTTCCAGCCGAACACCCGCGCCGTATTCGTGGAGTCGCCGGGCTCGCTCTCGTTCGAGATCCAGGACGTGCCCGCAATCGCCGCCGCCGCCCACGCCAACGGCGCCCTCGTGCTGATGGACAACACCTGGGCGAGTCCGCTCTACTTCTGCGCCTTCGACAAGGGAGTCGACCTGTCGATCCAGGCCGCCACCAAGTATATCGGCGGACATTCCGACGTGATGCTGGGCACCGTATCGGCCAACGCGGCGACGTGGCAGCGTCTGAGCGACACCGTGCACGCGCTGGGTCTCTGCGTCGGCCCCGACGACATCTATCTCGGATTGCGCGGGCTGCGCACCATGGGCGTGCGGCTCGCGCATCACCACCAAGCCGGCCTGAAGGTCGCGCGCTGGCTCGAGCAGCGCCCGGAGATCGCGTGCGTGCTCCATCCCGGGCTCGAGAGCCACCCCGGTCACGCGATCTGGCGCCGCGACTTCTCCGGAGCCAGCGGGCTCTTCAGCGTCGTGTTCAAGCCGGTTCCGGACACCGCGGTCAATGCCTTCCTCGACGAGCTCGCCCTGTTCGGCATTGGCGCGTCGTGGGGCGGCTTCGAGAGCCTCGCCATTCCCTTCGACTGCTCCGCTATCCGCACTGCCACCAAATGGGCGCCGGGCGGGCCGACGGTGCGCATTCACGTCGGGCTCGAAAGCGTCGACGATCTCATCGGCGACCTCGAACGCGGCTTCGCCGCGCTCGCTGCCGCGCGCTGAGGCCGCGCGATCGGCTTGCTCCGACGCGGGGCAATTGCCGCGAGGCGATTGCCAGAGAGCCTCTTGGTCTCGCGCGCCGGCTTTAGCTTGCGACGTTCAGGCGGGGCGCTGCTCGCCCTTGACCTGGGTGCGGTGCATGATGCGGCGGCTGTTCGGGTCGAAGACGTCGCGCGTGCATGGTGCAGCGATTGTCCCATAACACGAGATCGCCGACGCGCTCGCGCCTTAGATCGCCGCTGCCGCACGGCGCCGGTCGCGCAGCTCGAAATAGAGATTGCGTCCGTAGACGAAAACACCGAAGCCCTGGCCCAGGATGAAAACCGGATCGCGGATGTAAAGCGCGTAGGCGAACAGCAGCACTCCGCCCCCGATCGAGAAGAACCAGAACGCGATCGGCATCACCATCTTTCCCGCCCGCTCGGACGCGATCCACTGCACCACGAAGCGCATGGTGAACATGGCCTGCGCGAGATAGCCGAGCAGCACCCACCACTGGAACTTGGCCACGAACACATCGTGCAGGTAGCTGCCGACCGCCTGCGAGAGATCAATCAGCATTCGCTTTCACCTCCGAGACCTGCGGCACACGGCGACGGCGGCGGATCAGCCACCAGACCCCCAGGAGATCGAGGATGCCGATCCACAGTCGATCCCACATGCCGTAGTTCGATGTGCCGGCATGGCGCGGCCGATCCACCACGTCGACGTAGCCGATATCGTAACCTTCCCGCCGCACCAGCGCCGGGAGGAACCGGTGCAAGCCGTCGAAATAGGGCAGCGCCAGGAAAAGCTCGCGCCGGAACGCCTTGAGCCCGCACCCGGTGTCACGGGTGCCGTCGCGCAGCACGGCGCCGCGCACGGCGTTGGCGATCCGCGATTGCAGCTTTTTGAATCCGGTCGCCTTGCGGCCGACGCGCTGACCGGCGACGAGGCCGACGCGCGGCGTACCCGCCGCCAGCACCGCGAGCAGCGCCGGGATGAAGGCGGGGTCGTTCTGGCCGTCGCCGTCGAGCGTGACGATGACGCTCGCGCGAGCATGCCGCACGCCGCTCGACACCGCCGCGGACTGCCCGCATGCGGTCCGGTGCTTGATCTGCCGCAGCCACGGCCGGCTTGCCATCAGCCGCGTCAGTTCGAGCTCGGTTCGGTCGGTCGAGCCGTCGTTGACGTAGATGACCTCGAAGCTGACCTCGTCACCGAGCGAGGCCGCGATCTCGGCCGTCAGCGGCGCGATATTGCCGGCCTCGTTACGCACCGGCACGACGATGGACACGGCCGGAAGGGCCCCGCTTGCAAACGTTTCGCTCATGATCTGCCCGACATGCGACCCGCATCCTCGGCGAGGGTGTTTTCCGGTGAACATTAGCCCCGGACTCGATCCGGGATGGGAACCGGTTCACTGGCGAGAACGCGTCGAACGCAAGGACCCCAGAGCGTTTTTTCGATTCCATCGGAACGCAAACCGCCCTGGCGCGAGCTTCTTATGGGGCCATAAGCTGTCGGGCAACCCTCTTGATCCGCGCCAACGACGGGCCGGGCAACGGCCGAACCATTCCATCCCCGCCGATCAGGAAAGCCAGCCGGCGCGCCGCAAACCAGTCGCGTACCAGCAGCACTCCGACCACGCCGACGACGGCGCCGGCGATGACGTCGCTGGGGAAGTGCGCGGTCAACACCACCCGGCTTACGGCGATCAATACTGCGTAGGTCCACAGCAGCGGCCGCGCCCGCGGCCACAGCGCGCCGACCGCCATCGCGATCGCGAACGCATCGACGGCGTGGCCGGACGGCAAGCTGGCATATTCGACGCTCCAGCCCAGCGGCCGGTAGTTGAAGGGGTCAGCGCTGCCTTCGACCAGCGGCCGGGCGCGCCCGATGAGCCGTTTCGAGATCGTGAAGATGAGGCCCGGCAGGCCGACGGCCGCGAACAGGAAGCCGAGCCGCACCGCGATTGCGGCAAGCACGCGCTGCGACATGCGCGGAAGCGCCGGCGAAGCCGCGAGCGCGATCCCCGCGAGCGCAAACGCGATCGGCACCAGCAGCCAGCCGGATTTCCCGAACTCGGTGATGTGATCGAAGATGCGGCTCAGCCACTCCGGCATGCGCTGCGCGAGGGTGACCGCCCACGCGTCGGCCGCGATCATGGTCGCCGCGGTAATGACAATGACCGCGACGGCACCGAGGCCGAGCCGAAGCGGTCTGCGCCATGTCGGAATCTCGGCAGATCTCGGCGTGCGGCGGAAGAGCGCGAGATAGCCGGCCACGTTGGCCCGCACCCATTCCGGCCCGGCGGCGCCGCGCGCCGCCGATACCCGCTTGAGGCGGTCGCTCAGGCTCACGACGGCCCTACCGAGCGATAGACGGCGATCGTGATCGGCTGGCCGCTGCTGATATTGATCGCGTCGACGCGGGGGCCGGCGGTGTAGCGCAGTCCGATGGCGTCGGCGCGCTGGGCGAAGCTTCGCTCCTGGCGCGCCTCGACGAAGGCGAAGCGGCACTCGCCGCCGCGCAGGAATTCGGCGGCACCGACGGTGTCGGTGAGGCGGGTGTCGGTGCCTGCGAGGAACACTAGGCTCGGCTCCTGAAAGCCGACGGCCGCGGCCGACGGGGCGGCACAGCCGCTGTCGCGCAGAATACGGGCGAGCGTGGCGCTCGGAAACAGCTGACCGAGCGAGGGCATGATCAAGCCGAAAATGGCAATCGCGGTCAGGACCGCGGCCACGACCGCGCGCAGCAGCGAATGCTCGGCGCCGTCGGCTTCATAGAGCCGCCAGGCCAAGAAGCCCATCACCGAGGCAGCCCCGATCAAGGGCCACACAAGCAGCCCGAACTGGCGACCGATCACCGCGAGCGCCACGATCCCCGCGATCCCCGCCGCCATCGGAAGCACGAACCACCAGACCGTTCCCCACACCAGAAACGGCCGGCGTGACAGCGCACCCCGGTCGATCACGCCGGCGATCAGGATCGCGATCGCGGGATAGAGCGGGAGCACGTAGTGCGGAAGCTTGGTCACCACCAATTCGAACACGAGCCACGAAGGCACGAGCCAGGCGAGCAGGAACTCGACCGCCGGCTCGCGCCGCGCGCGCCAGACCGCCGGCGTCGCCAGCGCCGCCAGCATGGAACCCGGCCAGAACGTCAGCCAGAACAGCACGAAATAGTAGCCCGGCGGCGCGCCATGCGATTCCTGGCTGGAGAATACCTTGGTGAGCAAGTCCTGTCCGACCGACTCGGCAAAGAAAGCATCACCGGCGCGTCCGACGATCGCCAGGAACCATGGTACGACCAGCAGCGCAAACCATACGACGCCAGGGATGGGCTTGAGCGCCAACAGCCAGCGGGCGGAGCGATCGACCACGATCAGCGCGATGGCGGCGAGCGCGCAGACCATCACGATCAACGGGCCCTTGAGCAGCACGCCGGCGGCGAGCGCGGTCCAGAACACCGCGGGGACCGCCCAGGCTTCTAGGGCCCAGGCACTTCCTGCGCGTTGCCGCTCGCGCGGCCGCTGGAGGTACGCGCGGGCCATGGCTCCCATGGCTGCGACCACGGTCATGAGCAACATTGCATCGGTCTTGGCGATGAGCCGCTCGATGCCGAGGAGGACGCAACTCGCCATCATCAGGGCCGCAAGCACCGCCGCACGCCGCGAGACCAAGGCGAGCGCAGCCCAATAGGTCAGGAGAACCGCACCGATCGCCCCGGCCAGCGAAGGCAGGCGATAGAGCCAGATCGTGGTGAGCGCCCGCTCGAACCCGAGCGCGCGTGCCGTCTTCACCACCGCGGCCTGCAGCCAGTAGATGCCGGCCGGCTTCTTGTAGCGCACCTCGTCCTGGAAGCGGATGTCGATGTAGTCGCCGCTCTCCAACATTTGCTTGGTGGCCTGGGCGAAGCGCGCCTCGTCCCGATCGATCGGCGGAATGCTGAAGAAACCGGGCAGGAAGCTCAAGAGCGCGACCACGAGCAACGCCGCGACTGCGCGCGCATGCGAGCCGACGGCGAAGTCGACGATCCCCTTCAGGCCGCGCGCGGACGCCGCACCTCGGCGCTCCTCCCTGTCGGCCGTGACCACCATGTCCCCTGCCCCGTCAGCGCGCTTTCAGGCTTTGTGAATACCGCTCCCGCAGCCCCATCGGCTGCGGCCCGCCCCGGGGCGGCGGCATAACAGCAGTTGCGGGCCTATTGCAATCTCACCACCACGCTGTCGGTGGCGCCGCGGCCGTCGATCACGGTGAGCCGCACGAAACCCGGTCCGTCGGGCGCGAAGAAGAGCGTGCGCCGTCCGCGCGGCGCCGGCAGCGGCAGACCGTTCACCAGCACGGTGAGCGCGCCGCTGCCGCCGGTGACCTTGAGCGCAACGGGATCGAGCTTGCCGGCGCCGTCGCTCGCAAGCTCGAGCCTTGCGCCATTGGGTGGAAACATGATGCGCGGCTGCTGCGCGTTCTCGCCGACGAGAGCGCCGGGGCCAAAGCGCTGCAACGGCGGCGGCAGCTTGCCCGTCGCCGCGGCGAGCGTGCCCTTGGGCGCCGGCGGCATCGGCGCCGGCAGCCTGCCGGTGCGGGCAAAGGCGTCGAACAGGATCGGCGCCGCGGCCGTGCGTCCGACCAGACCCGGCACCGGCGTGCCGTCGGGGCGGCCGACCCAGACGCCGATGGTGTGCTTGCCGTCAAATCCGACCGCCCAGGCGTCCCGGTAGCCGTAGGAGGTGCCGGTCTTGAATGCGACGCGGCCTGCGGCCGCGTTCTCGGGCGGCGGCGTGCCGAGCAGGATATTGCCCACGTACCAGGCGGCGGGCGCGTCCAACAGACGGCGCTGCGTCGGCGCCTCTTCGCCGTCGGCGACGCGCTCGGTGAGCGGCACCGTGGTGCCGAGCCGCGCCAATCCGGCGTAGAGCGCGACGAGATCGCCGAGCGTGACACCAACCCCGCCGAGGCCGATGGCGAGCCCCGGCGTTTCGCCCGGGGGCAGGACGAACGAGCCGCCCGCCTGCCCGAGCCGGGCCGCGAAGCGGTTGGCGCCGACCTTGTCGAGCACGGCCACCGCCGGCACATTCAACGAAAGCTGCAAGGCACGGCGCACCGTCACCGTGCCTTGAAAGGTCAGATCGAAATTCTCCGGGGTGTAGCTGCCGAAGCGAACGGGGCGATCATCGATCAGGGTGTTGGGATGGATGAGGCCGTCCTCGAAGCCGAGCCCGTAGATGAACGGCTTGAGCGTCGAGCCGGGCGAGCGCACCGCCGCCGTCATGTCGACCTGACCGGCGCGAGCGGCATCGAAATAATCGGCCGAGGCGACCCGCGCCAGCACCTCGCCGCTGGCGTGGTCGACCGCAAGGATGGCGACGGAAATGTCCGGCCCCAGCGTGCGGGCGCGCTCGCGCGCGAGCTCCTCGAGATTCCTCTGCAGCGTCGCATCGATCGTGAGGCGGAGAACGCCGCGACCGGGGGCGGAGGCAAGCGCCGCGTCGGCGGCGTGGGGGGCGAGCATCGGCAAGGGCCTACGTCCGTTCGGCACCGGCTCGTGCTTGGCGCGCTCGATCTCGTCCATTGGAACCGCGCCGGCGGCGGCCGCGCGGTCGAGCACCCGGTCGCGCGCGGCGCGCGCCGAGGCCGCCGACCGGTCCGGTCGGCGCTGCTCCGGCGATTGCGGCAACGCCACCAGCAGCGCCGCCTCGCCCAGCGTCAGGCGGCGCGGCTCCTTGCCGAAATAGGCGAGCGATGCCGCGCGCACGCCTTCGAGATTGCCGCCATAAGGCGCGAGGCTGAGATAGAGCGCGAGGACCTCGTCCTTGGAGAGCGCGCGCTCGATCTCGACCGCTCGGATCATCTGCCGCAGCTTGGCGGTGAAGCTGCGCGCGGCGCGCGGTTCGAGCAGCCGCGCCACCTGCATGGTGATGGTGGAGGCGCCGGACACGATGCGGCCATGGGCGGCCAGCTGCGCGAAGGCGCGGGCGAGCGCGAGCGGGTCGATCCCGTGGTGCGCGCCGAAGCGTTTGTCCTCATAAGCGAGTAGAAGCGCGAGGAAGCGCGGGTCGACGTTCTCGCGCGTCGCCGGCAATCGCCAACGACCCTGCGGCGTGAGATAAGCCCGCAGCAGCTCGCCGTCGCGGTCCACCACGAGGGTGGAGAACGCGAGCCCCTTTCCCAGCGGCGCGGGTCCGAGCGACGCGATCCAATATGCGCCCGTTGCGGCAACAGCCACGATCGCAACGACTACCGCCGTGAAGGCTGCGCACAGCCATCGCCGCGACCGCCGCTCGGCGCCCCTGGGACGGGGAAGGCCGGACGGCAAGGCCGTCCGGGTGGGGGTCAACGCAAGACGCATCTCAGTTCGCCGCCGTCACCTCGACCGTTCCGGTGGCGGTGCGACCGAAGCGGTCGGGCCGATACATGTCCTCGACATAGGCCTGCGGGTGAACGTAGCGGCCGGGCGAGACCGCGCGCACCACGTAGGCGACCGTGAACACCGACGGATCACCGCTCTTGCGCTCGAAGGCCGCGCTGAAGCGGTCGTCGCGGAACTCGGCGGTCACCGGCTCCTGTGCGTCATCGATCCAGGCGAGCGTGCCGGTATCGCCGGACGAGACCAGCCGCGGATTGTCGATCTCGAAACCCGCCGGCAGATAGTCGGCGACGATGATGCGCCCGAACCGCGGCTGCGGTTCGACGATTTTCAGCACCACGGCGAAGCGCTGGTTCTGCCGGGCCTTGCTCGCATCGGCTGGTTTGCCGTCGAGCGTGTAATATTGCCGCTCGATCCGAAAGCCGCTCTCCGCGGCGCCTTCCGGAACCAGCGGCGCTCCCGACACCGTGACCACCGCCTGCACCGGACCGTCGCCGCTGTTGGTCATCTTGACCGGTTGCTGCAGCTCGCGCGCGCGCAGACTGCGATTGAACGCGCCGTGCGTCTTCTCGCCGTTGACGTCGAGCGAGACGGCTTGCGCGTCCTTGGCGAGCGCGCGGGCGGCCAGCACCATCCACGCATTCTCCTGCGTCGAGGTGTAAGGGGTGAGCCCGCGCGCGGCCTCGACGCGCTCGACCGCGCCGATAACCGTCGCCCGCGGGGCGCCGCCTTCGGACGCGAGCGTCACCAGCGCCGCCGCATCACGCAGCGCCGAGCCGTAGTCGCTGCGGCCGTAGTCGAGCACGGGATGCGCCGCGAACGCCGCGAGCGCCGCGGCATACACGCGTTCGGCGCGCGCGCGATCGCCGAGCATGCCTAGCGCCGCGGCGATCTGCGCCTTGGCGATCGGCGTGGCGATCGCGTCGAGCTTGCTATCGGCGAAGTACCGCAGATCCCCGACCGGGGCTGCGCCGTTGCGCGCCAATACGTAGAGCGCATAGGCGAGGTTGCGCCCGCCGTCCTTGGACGGATCCTCGGCGTTGCCGACGAAATTGTGCAGCCGGTCGAGCGCCAGCTTGAAGGCGACGTCGGGCACAGCGAAGCCGCGCTCGCGGGCGCGGGTGAGGAAATCGGTGACATAGGCGTCGAGCCAGAGGTCGTCGCCGCCGGCGGACCACAGCCCGAACGACCCGTTCGAGCCCTGTCGTGCCAGAAGCCGATCGATCGAGTCGCGGATACGCTGGTCGGCGGCGGCGTCGAGCGCCAGGTGGGCCGTGCTCGCGAGATCGTTGACGTAGAGCAGCGGCAATGCGCGGCTGGCGATCTGCTCCGAGCAGCCGAAGGGATAGCGGTCGAGCGCGGCGAGCAGCGCCGCCGCATCGAGCGCGGTCGAGACCCCGACCGAGACCGCCACGCTCGCGCTGCCCGGCACGAGGTCGGCGAACAGATCATTCGAGAGCGTGAGGCTTTCGCCCCTGGCGAGGGGCTTGACCGTGCGGCGGGCGAGGATTCGTGTCGCAGGTCTTACCGCGAGCGCATAGCTGCGCTCGAGCACGAAGTTGCTCGGCCCGCTGATGCGCACGGTCACGCCGGCATCGCCGGCTGCGCCGGCCGACAAAGGCACGGTGACGGAGCCGCCCTGACTGGCGGCGAGCCGCAGCGTCTGCGGCGCGGCGCCGCCGACGACGTCGACGCCTTCGCCCCTCACCTCGAGCCGGTAGTCGCCGGCCTGGCCGGCGACATTGTCGAGGTCGAGATGCATGGTGCCGCGGTCGCCGTTGCGGAGGAACCGCGGCAGCGTCGCCGTGAGCACGACCGGATCGCGGATGGTGACGTCGCCGACGGCGTGGCCGACCTTGCCCTGCGACCAGGCGACGGCCATCACGCGCGCGGTGCCGGCAAAATCCGGAATGTCGAACAGCACCTCGGCCGTGCCGTCGGGCTTGACGGGGACGATGCCGGAATAGAGCGCGAGCGGCTTCTGGGCCGGGGGCGAGCCCTGCAGCTCGACGGGGCCGGCATCGCCGCCGGTCCTGATCTGGCCGCGCGTGCCCTGCATCCCGTCGATCAGCTGACCGTACAGGTCGCGGATGTCGGTCGTGAGCCGGCGCTGGCCGAGGTAGTAGTCGTCGGGCGCGGGCGGCTTGTAGGCGGTGAGGTTGAGGATGCCGACATCGACCGCCGCGACGACGATGCGCGCCTGCTCGCCGGGGTCGAGTCCGCCGACGGTGATCGGGATGCGCAGCGCGCTGTTCGGGCGCAGCAGCGCCGGCAGCCGCATGTCGAGCGCCAGCGTCCGCGCCTTGCGATTGATCGAGAACCACTGCACGCCGATGGCGCGTCCGGGCATGCGCTCGGCCTTGCTGTCGAGCGGACGGCGCAGCGTCGCCACCAGGTAGGCACCGGTGCCCCAGTCGTTGCCCACCGGCACGCGCAGCCGCGCCGTGCCGGCGGCCACGTCCTGCGTGACCGTGGAGACGAGCCGGTCGCCGATCACGTTGAGCGTCACCTTGCCGGCGGTGCGCGCGGTCACGGCGACCGTCATGCTCTCGCCCGGCACGTATTCCGGCTTGTCGAGCGCGATTTCGAGCAGATCCGGCGCGTCGGCGCTCGCCTCCGCATACCAGCCGGCATCGAAGCCGACCGATGTCACCGGTCCATTGCGGTCGGCGGTGGACACTTCGAGGCGGTAGCGGCCCCATTGCACCGGAAGCGAGATGCGCGCCGGCTTGTCGGCGGCCGACGTCGATCTGCCCGTCGGCGACGCGCTTCGTCGCCTTGACCGGCTCGAAGTCCCAGGCGCCGTCGCGGCGGTACCATTGATACTTGGTCTCGACCTTGAGCAGCTCGTAGCGAAGGCCCGTTTGTGCGAGCGACGCCCCGTCGGGCGCTGCGACCACCACGTCGAAGGTCGCGTTCTCGCCTTCGCCGAGCGAGCGGCCCGAGAACAGGGGCTTGACGCCGATCATCGGCGCGGCCGGGATCACCGGCAGCGTCAGCTTGCGTTCGACCGCGCGGCCACCGGGCTCGGCCATGCGCACGACCACCTCCGCCGCGAGCGGACGCGTGGTCGCCGGCTGCTTCTCGAGCGTCACAGCGAAACGCGCTTTGCCGTTCTCGTCGGTATCCGGCAAGCCTTCGAGCGGCTGGCGGGTGGCTTCCACCTCCTCGTCGGCGAGTCCGAATTGGTAGCGGGCAAAGCCCGGCCGCTCGGTCGCGGGCGAAACCGTGACCTCGCCTTCGAGCTCAAGCCGCGCGGCCGGCGCGCCGTAAAGGTAATGTCCGTCGACGGTGATCTCGGCAGGGCGCGTGCCGGACAGGCCCTTGGCCTGGGAGGCGAGCTCGAATTCGAGCCGGTCGGGGACATAGTCCTCGACCAGGAAGGTCGCCTCGCCCACCGGCGGGCGTTTCGGATCGGCGAAGGCGCGCACGCGCCAGGTGCCGGTCGGCGCGGATGACACAAGCGGAACCGAGAACGCGCGGCCGCCCACGCCCTGGTCGGGCACCACGGTGCGGCGGTACTCGACCCCGTCCGGGCGCTCGACCACCAGCGTCAGCGGCACGTTGAGCGCCGCGATGCCTTGGCCGTCGCGCAGCAGCGCCGTCACCTGCACCGTCTCGCCGGAGCGATAGACGCCGCGCTCGGTATAGACGAAAGCGTCGAGACCGGCTGGGACCACGCGGCCGGAGACGCCGCGGTCGGTGAGATCAAAGGCCGGCGTTTTGAGGCTCAGGAAGGCGTAATCGCCCTTGCCGTCGCCGGCGATCAGCAGCGCCGGAGCCAGGGCGCCTTCACCGCGCGTGAGATTGGCCTCGAACTGGGCGTGGCCGGTATCGTCGGTGCGCTTGCGCGCAAGCACCTCGTTGGCGCGCGAAAGGAGCCGAACTTCGACCGCGCTTTTCGGCTGCGCGGTATCGAGCGAATTTACGAAGGCGTGGATGCCGTCGTTACCGGAGAACGCGGTCAAGCCGAGATCGGAGACGATGAACCATTGGGTGGCGAGCGAATCGAACTGATCCGCGGTCACGCCGACGGGCTGTGCGACAATGACGTAGACGCCGGCGGACAGTGCGCCGACGGCCTGATCGACGGGAAAGGCGGTGGTGACGTCGGTGTTGAGCGTCTGCTCGACCGTCATCTCGCCTTTCCAGACCGGCGCGCCGCGCTCCTCGCTCAGCCGATTGAGGTCATAGCGGTCGAGGTTGCGCTGGAAATCGCGTCCTACCACGGTCTCGAGCAGGTTGCGGTCGCCGATGCGGTAGATCTCGAGCGCCACCGCGCTGGTATTGACGCTGACCACCGGAATGCCGCGCTGGCCGGTGCGCGGGAGCACATAGGCCTTGCCGGTGAAGCGTGCCAGCGGCTTGCGGTCACGCACATAGATGTTGAAGTCGGCCGACTTCGACAGCGTCTCCTTGACCAGCGAGGGAATGCCGGCGCGCAGCGTGATGGCATAGCGCTCGCCGTGCTTGAGGCCTTCGACGCAGAGCTGCCGGTCTTCTACGGACAGCGCGGGCTTGTCCTGTCCGGTCACGCTGACGAAAGGCGAGAAATCGGTGCGCTTGCCGGGCAGGTCCTCGGAGAACTGGAAGCAGGCGCGCGGCGAGGCCGCGTCGGAATCGACCGTGTAGTCCAGCAGCCGGAAGCCGTGCTCTTCGCGCAGGCGCTCGTATTGCTGGCGCACCTCGGCGACCTCGCGCTGCTCGAGCGAAACGCGCAACGCGTCGAGCGCCGGTCGCCACAGCGAGCGATCGGAATAGCTGCGCCCGATCAGCAGCAGGCTCTCGGCCTCCTCGCCGGGATTGCCGGAGCGCTGGTAGGCGATATAGGCGGCGGTCGCGGCGCGCTCGAGCAGGAGCGTGCGCTCGCGGTCATTGCCGGGGCGGATCTGCAGCACGGCCTTGGCGAGACGAAGCCAGTTCGCGCTGTCGTCGGGCGCGACCGCCACGATCTGTCCGAGGATCTGCATGCCGCTGCGGAAGTCGTTGCGTTGGAAGGCGGCGTCGGCATCGCGCCGCAACGCGGCGGCAGGCTTCGTCACTTGGCCGGCCTCGGACTTGATCTGCGCTTCCAGCTTGAACGCGGCGTCGGCGAGATCGCCACGTTTGAACGGTTTGTCGGCGGCGAGGGCGGAGACGGACAAAAACGCAACGAGCGCAGCTGCGCAGGCAGCGCGAACGAACGCGAGCATGGGGGACCTCCGGTTCCCGGCCGGCGGGGGAATCCGGACGGGGGGCAACGGCAAGCTGAACGGTAAAACGTGTCAAGGTCGTGACCGGGTTCCACTACTGGACGACTCTGTCTGGACCTCAAATGGCTGCGAAGAACGAAAGGCAACCAACTGATCAAGCT
Source organism: uncultured Alphaproteobacteria bacterium (assembly GCA_963758945.1). Taxonomy (GTDB): domain Bacteria; phylum Pseudomonadota; class Alphaproteobacteria; order Rhizobiales; family Xanthobacteraceae; genus VAZQ01. The sequence goes on from CAVWXY010000017.1 coordinate 352,490, forward strand.
CGCATTTTTCCTGCCATAGTCGGGGCTTTCCGGCAGGCAAATTTTTCGGGCTTTCGCCGCCCGCTGCGGGGATGGGGATCGCTTACTCCACCGTCTGGTAGCCGCGGATGATCCGCTCCGAGCCGAATCCCCAATAATTGCGCAGCGTGTCAGGGCCCCATACTTTCGGCCGCTGCGGCCGGTCCTGGTGCCAGGGGCGCGGGTCGAAATAGCCGAGCGCCTCGTCCTTCATCAGGTCCATCTCGCAGAAGAACTCGACGCGGACCTTGTCGGCATTGCGGTGGTAGATGGCGATGTTGTGGCCGATGATGTGGCGGCCGGGACCCCAGACCAGGTGAATGTCGTTCTTGGCAAGCCACTCGCAGGCGCGCTGGATCTCCGCCCAGTCCTTGACCTCGAAGGCGATGTGATGGAGCTGGGGGACCTCGTCGAAGACGAAATTGACGCTGTGGTGGTCGGGCCCGCAGCGCAGGAAGGCGAAGGTCTCGTCGCGCCAGTCCGACACCCTGAACCCGAGCACGTCGGTATAGAATTTCACCACCCGCTGCACGTCGTTCACGCGGTAGGCCACATGACCGAGCTTGAGCGGCATGATGCCGCCCTGGCGATCGTCTTCCTTGGCGAAGACGTAGTCGGAGAAGACCTCGATCACCGTGTCTTTCGGGTCCTTGAAGACGATGGCCTCGGCGACCCCTGGAGAGATGCCGCTGCGGCGCTCGCTTGCAATCCCGTGCTTGGCCAGTTCGCGGGCGACCTCGGCGAGATCGGTCCCGGGCGCGACCTGGAAGGCGAGCCGCGCCAGCGCATTGGATGGGCCTGGCTCGAGCGCGATCGCCTCGAGCCCCTGCTTGCTGGCCAGGACGGCATGCCCGCCGCTGCGCTCGATCAGGCTGAGACCGACCACGTCGGTATAGTAGGCGACCTGCCGCGCGAGGTCCGGCGTCGTCAGCGTGGCATGGGCGAGCCTGCGCATCGCAATCATTCCTGCCCTCCCGGCCGGCGACCCCGAGTCCCGGCACGCCCGAGCCGCACGACCCCGGCGCGGCGCCGGTCTTGCTCACGCGCGGGCTCTTACGATGGGAAATTACGCCAACTCCGCCCCGGCGTGAAATCCACAGACGAGGAATTCCGGGCCAGGCGGGGTCCGCGGACTGGTCGCGCTGGCGGCTGCACCTCGTCTTGCGCTAAAAGTTCCCCGATTGCGGCCCCGTAGCTCAGGGGATAGAGCAACAGCCTTCTAAGCTGAAGGTCGCTGGTTCGAATCCAGCCGGGGTCGCCATCCAACACTCCACCACCATCCGACACTGAGGAGGCATGGTAAGGTGGGCGCGGAACCGCCACGTCGATCCACCCGCAAGCCGCCATCCGGCCCGGACGCTTTCTTGTTGAAGATTCTGGTCGAGAGAATCACACCCGCCGTTACGAACGCCTGCGAAGGAACGACCCGTGGATCCTGTTTCGGCACTCCTGGTGATAGCGGCGATCGTCGTCGGGCTGTTCGCCGCGTATAACCTGTTTCATTACGTCCTGTTTCTGCTCGTCACCCATCCGAAGGACGCGGGCAATATCGGCCACGAGCTCAACGAGTTCGAACAGCGGCAACTGGTCGAATGGACTCCCAAGCGTGACGATTTCCTCAAGCACGATGACGAGAACCGCACCTATGACGAGGTGTTCGGACCCTATCGCGGCGAGCACGACAACTACAGCTCGTGCGTTTTTCCGCGGGCGATCTTCACGCCTCCCTACGAGGCGGACTATGCCCTGCTCGCGCCGAAGGATGGGATGCGCCTACTGGACCTCGGCTGCGGCTCGGGGGCGGCGGCCGACTATTTCGCCAGCCGCTGCAAAGTCGAAATCGTGTGCGTGACCAATTCCGCCGTGCAAGCGGATATTTGCCGGCGGAAATTCGAGAAATTCGCCGGACGCGTGAGCGTGATCGTTGCCGACTTCGACAGCCTGGACCTGTCGAATGAGAGTTTCGATGCGATCTACGCGTTCGAATTGATCGGCTACACCAAGGATTTGGATGCTTGGTTGGCGCGCTGCTGGCGATCGCTCAAGCCCGACGGACGACTGCTGATCCGTTCGCCTGGATCCTTAGACGCTTGCCGGCGGGAGCACGACTATCGAAGCGTCACCGCCTTCTTCGAGAATTGGCGCTACAATTTTCTCGGCGCCAACCTTCTCGTCTTCAAGCTACGTCGGCTGGGCTTCCGCTCGATCCGCTACCGGCAGCTGCCGTTTTGGGCATGGGGCCTGACCTACAACTTCATTCAACATCTGCTGTTGTGGAAGTTCCGGCTGCGCATGCGGACAATGGTCGACCTGGAACGGATCATTTGGCGCACATCGAAGGTTTTCGTGTTCGGCAACGGCTACAACATCGTGCTTGCCAGCAAGCGCTAGTGTGGCGGTTTGGCAGTCCGCATCATTCTTGCGCCGAGTCGGAATGCGGACTTCCGGACCAAAACGCGGATGCCGCACAATGATGCGAACTTCGGAATCGGGACACTGGCTGGCGCCGATCATGTCCAAGGCTTTGCACCTGCTGGCACGGACGCTGGCCGGTACGACGTCTTCTCGCTGCAAGTCCCGCCGATGTACACTGGTACCGGCTGCCATGCTGCTCGCCCGAGGGCAGGAACGGTGCTCCGATGACCCCAATCGATCGACCGCAGCACATTGACCAAGGGCAATTGCAGCGGCTCCTCACGGAGGCCGCCGCGAGCATCCGCAGACGCTCGCACCTCCTGCTGCATGAAGACCACCAGGATCAGGTCCAGCGGCTGCTGATCGGGCTCGAACCCGACAGCTACGTCCGCCCGCACGTGCACAGCGAGCAATGGGAAATGCTGGTGCTGCTGCGCGGCCGCCTCGACGTTCTCATCTTCACCCCGGAGGCGGCACTGGAGCAGCGGTTGGCGATGAGCCCTACTGCGCCGGTCGTGCAAATCCCGCGCGGGACCTGGCACGGCGCGGTGGCGCGTTGCGCGAGCCTGGTCATGGAAATCAAGCCGGGCCCCTACCGAGCGAACGAATTCGCCGCGTGGGCTCCCGCGGAGGGCGTGGCGGCGGCGGCCGCATTCGTGCGCTGGGCCGGCGCGGCAAAATCGGGAAATACATGGTCTGCGGCCTCGTTTTGAGGCGGATCAATGCGACGTCAAGGACTGAAGGGCATCATGGCGAATCAAACCGGCCCGATCGGCGGACCGGGCGGATTCGATATTCAGGCCGCGGAGCGGCACCGGGCAGGGACCCAAGGAGAACGACAATGAAACACGGCAAATGCATTGTTCCGCTCCTCTTGCTCATATGTTCGATGTCCGCGTGCTCGCCGAGCGAAACGAAGCTCGACCCCATCGCCGGCCAACTGCGAGACGCGGTCAACCGCTGCGTGCTGGACGTCCGCGACCGGCGCGTGAAATACGAGGATTCGTCGAATTGCCGCTCCATGGGCAGAATAGCGCAGCAATACGTGGACGCTGGAGGCTTTACGCAGAGCGCCCCTTGCCATGCCGACCGTGTCGCCGAGAACGCAAGGGCGCGAGCCTGGATGGCCCTGGCAATCTCCAAGGCCGGCGATCCGAACTTGACCATTTGGTAGCCATCACGGCCCAAGTCGTCGGCGGAAACACTCCTGTCCCTCGTTGCCTCGGTCTTCGCACGCGGAATCGGCTTGGCCAGGATCCCGACGTGATGGCGGCGCCTCGCCCGCGCGCCGCTGCGGCAACCATCCCTCCGCGCATGGCATGTAACGAAAATAGTTCGCCTGTGTGAGCCGCCTCACGTTCGGAGCTGCAAACCCTGTGTCAATGCATCGCACGGTCCATCACGATGCAGAGGTGACACAAGATGCGCAAGATCATCATTCCGGTCGGGCTCGTTGCTTTCGCAGCGCTCGCCGCCGTGTGGTCGGTGTCGACATACGCCAAGCCGAAGGGTGGGAACAAGGTCGAGGCGGCCGCAGCGTCGGCCCCGATCTCGCCGCAGGAGATCATGGTCAGGCAAGGCAAGAACGTCCCGGTCGAGTATTGGGCCGACCCGTTCTGAGCGAGCCTACCGCGCCAACGTCGCCAGCGAAGGGGCGTCGATCCGGCGTTGCCGGGGAACGGCGCCCGACATAAACCCGCTACGCCTATTGGTGCGTGCTCGCCACGCTCGCCGGGGGAATCGCCGCGGTGCTCGCGCATGACGACCGGCGCGCGCGCGCGACCAGAAGGAGCGCCGCCTAGACCGGCGGCCGGCGCACCGTATTCGCCATGACGCGCTGATTCTGCAGCAGGCGGCGGAGAGCCTCACGCGCTTGCGTGATCACGCTGTCGATGATCGCGCGCCCGAGCTCGGGCGTCGCAGCACGCGCATCGCCGATCACGCCGCTCGCCGCAAGCCGCGGATCATCGGTGCGCCAGGGAAAGCTCACACCGCGATCGAAGATCAGCGCCGCGACCGTCTCCGCCTCCGGCGGTGTGCCTGCCGGCGCGATCAGGTCGAGGCGCACGAGCTGCGGCTTGAGCGCCAGCATCACCGATGTCTCGCTGATGCCGCCGTGAACATCGGCGCTTCCCGCCGCAACCGCGACCTTCGAAAGATCGAAGGGATGGAGCACGCAGGCATTGAGCGCGAAATCGCCGCGCAGCTCGTGGATGAGGTTGTCCAGGACTCCCCGATTGCCGCCGTGGCCGTTGACGATCACCAGGTTGCGCGCCGGCAACGCGCGCGCGATGTCCCGCGCCATCTCGCGCAAGAGCGCGACGAAAGTCTGGATGCTCAGCGACAGCGTTCCGGCCGCCCAATCATGCTCGCGCGAGAGCGAGATCGACACCGTCGGAAGCTGCCACAGATCGAGCTCGTCGCCCCAGCGTGCGACGATGCCGCGCGCGAGCTCCTCGGCGATGATCACGTCGGTGCTGAGGGGCAGGTGCGTCCCGTGCTGTTCGATCGCGCCGATCGGCAGGCAAAGGATCGACGTCTCCTGTAACCGCCGGGAAACCTCGGGAAAGGTGAGGTCTGCGATCGAGCGCGTGAACGGCGGGCTTGCCACGGGCGCGCCGGGGTCAGCCCGTCACAAGAGGTCTGCGCCGGAGCGACACGCGCGGCCCCGCACCATGCGCATTGGCCCGCGCGGGTGAGCGCTGCTCGGTCATGGCGGCGTTCCGGCGGCCGTGCCGGTCACGGCTTGCGCCCATCGTCGGCGATCTCGGCGAACGTGCCGAGGACGTGATCGAGCTTGTGCCCGGCGCGCCTGGCCTTGGCGGTGAGATAGCGCCGGTTATCGGCATTGATCGGCCCCTGCAGCGGCACGCGTCCCGACACGTCGATGCCCGCCTGCGAGAGGCCGTCGAGCTTCGCCGGATTGTTCGTCAGCAGCCGCACCCGCGTGCAGCCGAGCACCTGCAGCATGCGCACGGCCACACCGTAGTCCCGTTCGTCGTCGTCGAAGCCCAGCGCAGTGTTGGCATCGACGGTGTCGAGCCCGGCATCCTGCAGCTGATAGGCGCGGATCTTGTTGGCGAGACCGAGCCCACGGCCTTCCTGCTCCAGGTAGAGAATGATGCCGCCGCCGTGCTGCTCGAGCTGCGGCAGTGCGAGGCGGAGCTGATCCCCGCAGTCGCATCGGCGCGAGCCGAATACGTCTCCCGTCAAGCAAGCCGAATGCAGCCGCACCGGAACGGGCTGCGCGAGATCCGGCTGTCCGACGATGACGGCGAGCGGCGTGCCGCCGATCCCGTCGCGAAATACCACGAACCGGGCGGGGAACCCTCTGCTGAGCGGGATGGTCGCCTCGGTGACCACCGCAAGCGATTCGATGATCGCCTGCCGGAATTGTGCGACTGCATCCGCGGCCACGACCATGAGCGGCGGATCGCACCCGCGCACGCCCGCTGCGCCCGCATCGCCGGCGAGCAAGGCCGGCAGCCGGTGTGCGAGCTTGGCGAGCGCGATGGCGGCGGCTGCGGTTTCGCCGGCGGGAACGATGTCGAGATGGCGGGCAACCTGCGCATCGGCGGAGAGCGAGACCGTCGCCTCGGCGTCGCAGAGATCGCCGATCGCCACGCCGGTCGGTCCGGCGGCTGGGAGCCCGAGCGCGCGGGCGCGGCGCGCGGTGATGAGGAGATGCGGCCGCCGCGGCGCACACAGCAGGCGGAAGGCGGCAAGTCGGGCGTCGGTCAGGCCGTCGACCGGCAACAGCACCACCGCTTCCG
>CAVWXY010000018.1:0-203948 GCA_963758945.1 uncultured Alphaproteobacteria bacterium
CGGACGTGCACCGATACGTCGCTGAGCGCCGTCGACATCATCCGTCTCTATGGCCTGCGCTTCAAGATCGAGCACAGCTTCAAACAAGCCACGCGCCAGATCGGCTCATTCGCCTACCACTTCTGGATGAAAGACATGATCCCGTTGCGCTATCGCAACGGCAATCAATACCTCCATCGCAAATCGGCCGATTACCGAAGCCGTGTCAAACGCAAAATGCGCGCCTATCACACCTTCATCCAGGCCGGTGTCGTCGCCCAGGGACTGCTCCAGTATCTCGCCGTCGTCGCCCCGAAGCTCGTCTGGGTCTCCTTCGGGTCCTGGCTGCGAACCATTCGTCCCGGTATCCCACCATCGGAGCTGGTCGTCGCAATAGCACTGCGCCAGACACTTCCCGACTTTCTCCTGGCTTTCTCGAAAAGCAATTCTCTCACGAAATTCATCACCGAGCGGCAGGACACGCAAAATATGCGGATTTTCCGCTTGGCTTCGTGATCAAAACGACGGACTCTTGAGCTAGTAGACAGAACGAGCAAAATCCGCTAGCGCAACTACATGTGGAAACGCGAAATTTACCCACCGCTTGAGCCGGAAGCGCACTCTCTGGAAACTGCCAAGCAGACATCCCGCAGACGCTTTTTCGTCGATTTCGCCTGCCCCTACTTGCTGTGCGTTGGAATTTACTATTGGTTCTTCGCTAGCCGCTTTCTACGCCACGATATCGTGATGGGTGGCGATACTCAGCTACTCTGGTCGTTCTTCTATTTCAACATTTTGTCCCTCTTAAATTTTCACGAATTCGCATGGTGGGATCCGACTGCGTTCAACGGCTGGCCATCCTACTATTATGCAACCAGTGTCTACGTGAGCTACCTCTCGCCGTACGCGCTGCCGGCACTTGCGATTGCGTGGATAGGCCATCTGTTCGGCATGTCGATCAACGCCTTCGTCATCCTGCATCTGACCCTGATTTCCTTCGGACTGAAATCTTGCAGCCGTCATGCTAATTTCGCGTGAGCTGATCCGGCATCCGCTTGCACGCTTCCTCCCGGCGTTGATCTTCACCATTTCTGAAATCAGCTTCCACGGCTTTCGTGACGCCGGCCTCTACGAGAACTTGCCCCCGGCGCTGTTCTACCTCTTCGGACTGATCTACTATAACAACCGGCGCACAACGAACGCATTCCTCGTATTCGTCCTGTTCACCGGCGCGTTCTTGGCAAGCTTGAACTATGCTTTCCTGCAATCGTCGCTCTGGTGGACCTCAGCCTTCACCTTGATGCTCCTTCTCTTCTTCCCGGACCTGCCGAAAGCCACCTGGGCCATCCTCAGGACGATATGGGCGAGAGCAAGTCTGGTCGCGCGCTCGTCGTCATCGGTATCCTGCTCTGCCTCTCAGTGTCTGTCCGAAAACATATTGAATCCGTTGAATCTGTTGTGATTTAAAGGTGGTGGCCTGATTCGGGGAGGGTCACCGATGTGGACGCCGCAGAACCGCAAACGTTACGACCGCAGCCGGTTGCGATATCCGAGTGATCTGACGGACGAGGAATGGGCGCATATCGCGCCCCTGATCCCGCCCGCCAAGCCCGGCGGCAACAAACGAACGATTGATGTCCGGGAGGTGATGAACGGGGTCATGTACGTCTTGAGCACGGGTTGTCAGTGGCGCGCACTGCCCAAGGACCTCCCGCCGAAGAGCACGGTACATGACTATTTTATATTTTGGAGTTGCGACGGCATTCTCGATCGCATCCACCATGCACTCTATGTCGCGTGCCGCGAGCAGGCTGAACGCGAAGCGAGCCCGACCGCTGCTATCATCGACAGCCAGAGCGTGAAAAGCGCCGAAAAAGGGGGGCCTGCATCGATCCGCATGGCTATGATGCGGGCAAGAAGATCAAGGGCAAGAAGCGCCACGTTCTGGTAGACACGTTGGGTTTGTTGCTCCACGCCATCGTTCATCCCGCTAATATCCAGGATCGCGACGGCGGCATCCTGCTGCTTGCGACCTTGTTCGGGATGTATCCTTTCTTGCAGACACTGTTCGCTGACGCCGGCTATCAAGGGCGGCAATTCCACAACGCGCTCAAACAAATATTGCCTCACCTACGAACGCAGATCGTCAAGCGATCGGATCAGGCCAAGGGATTCGTGGTGCTGCCCAAGCGCTGGATCGTTGAGCGCACGCTAGCGTGGCTCAACCGCTGCCGAAGACTTACCAAGGATTGGGAGAACCTCAATCGCACAGCGCTCGCGTTTTTGCGCCTCGCCTCAATCCGGCTCATGCTCCGAAAACTCTGTAATCCTCACTGATGTTTCCGGACAGACTCTCAGGGTTCGCTGCGTTCTTCACTCCCCATTGGTTCAATCTCGGAAAGGTCATGCGCGTCTCCGGCGGGCGACCGGTTGACTATGACATTGCGCTATCCGGTGATTTTGCGTATCAGGGAATGAGCGCATGGCCGGCCTGGACCAACTTTCTGATGTGGTCGCCGCTGCCTGAACTCCACGACAAAGTGCTGAAGTTCGATCCGTACGGCGCCGGCATCGATCACCGTTATCTGGGTATGCTGACACTGCCGCTGCTGTTCGTGGCATTGCTGAACGCCGCGGACAATCGCTACATTCTCGTCACGTTCATGACCTTCGCGCTCTGCATATTGTTCATTGCTTATACCGTTCAAAATCTTGCGCTGCTCCCGCTGATCGAGAACTTCCCCGTGATGCAAAACCTCCGCACGATGTCAAACACGATGCCGCGCGAAGGGCCGAGTATCATGGTCATGTTGCTGAGCGGTCTCGGTCTCGATGCGCTGATGAAGGGCGCGGATGACAAGCCGGAAACGTCAAGCATTCCGCCTTGGGTCTTCGCTGCGATGTTGCTCGGGATGATTGCGGTCGGTTTTTCGGCTGCTGTGCTCGGAGCCTCCAGCGAGGGTGCACCGGTCCGTGGTGCCTTGACGCACATGGGCATATATCTCGCGATCAGCTCGCTTCTTTGCTTCCTTCTTTTGTTTGCTCGGCTGGCGGCGGCAAGAGCGATTTGCCTGGCTTTGCTCGTGATCGCGTTTGTGGATCTGACCATCTCGGCAAGCGCCTATTGGAAACGCGGGAAGGTATGGTTCGCAAACGAGGGCGTTCACTCATATCCAACGGCGCAGACGATCGGGCCAATTTCGTCACCAGACCAAAACTGGCCTGGCTCCTATCGCGGATTCATTCACAACCTCGCCGGCGTGCCTTTGTACGGGATGAAGACTTGGCTTGTTCTCGAGTATAGGCCCGAGTGGCAGCCCGTCCTTGTCAATTGGAGCGCAGACTCTCGAAGGATGCTTGCTTATCCGAGCTTTCAGTTTTTCAGCAACGCTGCCTATGTTCCCTTCGACACCATCAGAACCATCGATTCGATCCCCGTCCCGGGCCCCCTACACGCCTATCAACTATCCCTTGACGGGATGTCGATCGAGGCTGCTGATGGCCCGCACATTCCGATACGAACCGGCGCTCCGGTCGGCTCAATTGATGGCGTGGCCGCGGATGCGACCAGCGTCAAATTTTCAGGATGGGCGGTGGATAAGAAGGCAAACAGTGTGCCGGAGCGGATCGTGGTCTTTGCCGGTGAGCGATTTTGGATGGGTAGGCAAACCGGGGTCGAACGCCCGGACATCGCGACTGCCTTCGGCGACGCCTATCGTTTCAGCGGCTTTTCCATCACTTCACGAAAGTTGCCGCCCGACCAGCGGATTGGGATTCGCGCCTTCGCGCTCATGCATGATGGAACCGCACGCGAACTTGCTTATCCCGCCACCGGGTTTCCGTTCTCGCACGATGGCCGGCCAGCGAATAATCCTTTGCCTACGCTGGACGAGGCCAAGCGGCGCGCGATCCAATCCTTCTACATTCACGATGAAGCTGCAACGAATGGTCTCGTCGGAGCAGGACACTTGCTGAAGGACGTTCCCGTCACCATTCTCAAATTTACTCCGAATACAGTTCGTGTTCGTGTCAGTGCTCCCTTGGATTCCTTCATGGTATCGAACGATAACTACGATCGCTTTTGGATCGCAACAGTGGACGGTTCACGCGTTCCGATATACCCTGCTAACTACACCTACAAGGCCATTCGTTTGCCCGCCAGGGAGCATATAGTCGAATGGAACTACGATCCTTGGCCGGTCAAGATGATGTGGCTGGGGTTCTATGTGACGCTGGCTGGCTTTACAATTACCTGGTTTCTTTGGCACCGACGTCAAGCTTATTTCGGAGAAGCTGTAGCTCAAGGTGTTTATGCGTCGACCGATCCAATTTCAAAGACAGGTTGGACCAAAGGCGTCCTGACATCGTGGTGGCTGGTGTGCTATATTGTTGTTGCGTGCCTAACGCTCATGTTTCAAATCTGGATACGTACTGGCTATTGCGTGGGGACGGTCGCGTGCAGCATCAGCTTGTCCAAGGCAATCATTTGGTCAATTGTATGGCCGTTGTCCTGGCTTGTCTATCTCGCTGGAGTAGCCTTGCATTAGCCGATAAAGCGAGCGATGACGTTGCGCCAAGTTGCGCCTCCTCACCCGCACTCGCTGCTCTTTGCAGGCGCGGACTCCGCGACTAATACCGTATCTCTGAAATCATGACTTCTTTGGCGCTTCCCGAATTGAGGCGAGTCAGGTTCAACATGGCGAACGAGGGAGGTTTGAACCGCACCGGGATTTTCGGAGGCTCCAACTTCTGAGAAAGTGGGAGCCATGACGAAGCAGACGAGCAACAAGTTTTCACCTGAGGTCCGCGAGCGAGCGGTGCGGATGGTGTTTGATCACCAGACTGAGCACACCTCGCAGTGGGCCACGATCACGTCGATCGCGAGCAAGATCGGCTGCAATCCCGAGACGCTTCGCAGTTGGGTTCGCCAAGCTGAGCGCGACGAGGGCAAGCGACCGGGTCTGACGACGGACGAACGCGAGCGGATCAAGGCGCTCGAGCGCGAGGTCCGTGAGCTTCGTCAGGCGAACGAGATCTTACGGAAAGCCTCAGCTTATTTCGCGGCGGCGGAGCTCGACCGCCCGTTCAAGAAGTGATCGGCTTCGTGGAAGCCCACACGCGCGAGTTCGGGGTCGAGCCGATGTGCAGGGTTCTGCAGATCGCCCCGTCAACCTGGTACGAACACGCCCGCCGGAAAGCCGATCCGGGTCGCCTGCCGCGGCGGGCCAAGCGGGATGGCGAGCTGTCGGTTTACATCCGGCGGGTGTTCGAGGAGAACTTCGGTGTCTATGGCGTTCGCAAGGTCTGGAGGCAGTTGATGCGCGAAGGCGTCGACGTCGCTCGGTGCACCGTGGCGCGGCTGATGAAAGCCATGGGCTTGCAAGGCGTTGTCCGAGGGAAGCGGATGAAGACGACGATCAACGACAAGGCGACGCCGTGTCCGCTGGACAAGGTGAATAGGCAATTCGCCGCTGACAGGCCGAACAAGCTCTGGGTCTCCGATTTCACCTACGTCGCCACCTGGAGCGGCTTCGTTTATGTCGCGTTCGTTATCGACGTCTACGCTCGACGGATCGTGGGCTGGCGGGCCAGCCGCACCGCTTCGGCGGGCTTTGTCCTCGACGCACTGGAGCAGGCGCTTCATGCCCGTCGGCCGGTCGAAGGCGGCTTGGTCCATCATTCCGATCGCGGTGTCCAGTACATCTCGATTAAATACAGCGAGCGGCTCGCCAAGGCGGGTATCGAGCCTTCGGTCGGCAGTGTCGGAGATTCCTACGACAACGCGCTCGCCGAAACAGTGATCGGCCTGTTCAAGACCGAGGTCATCCATCGGCGTGGGCCATAGCGGTCGTTCGACAACGTCGAATACGCCACGCTGGAATGGGTGGACTGGTTCAATAACCGCCGGCTATTGGAGCCGATCGGCAACATCCCGCCAGCCGAAGCCGAGGAGCGCTACTACGCCATACTGGAAAAGCCAGCCATGGCGGCGTGACTCAAACGAAACGGCCTCCGGCAATCCCGGGGCGGTTCAGTTCGTCATGTCGGGTCCAATTCCATTACGCCGTGATTTTGAAGCGTCGCGGCTGCGTGGTTTGGCAAAGGGGACGAAAGACGGCCCTCAGGCCCGCCGACTTCTGGCTCTTGCGGCGATCTTATGACGGCGCGAGGCGGAGCGAGGCAGCGAAGATCGGTGTCAGATTGCAGATCGTCCGTGACTGGGTGTTGCGCTTCAACGCGTGCGGCCCTGACGGTCTCCTGGATGGCAAGTCGCCGGGTCACCCACCCAAGCTCAATGCCGTGCAACGCCAAGCCATCGCCCGTATGATCGAGAGCGGCCCGATCCCGGCGGTGGACGGCGTGGTGCGCTGGCGGCTGATCGATCTGGTACAATGGATCTTCGAGAAATTCCGCATCACGGTCGCCAAACAGACGCTCAGCCGGGAGCTGCGCGCCATGGGCTACCGCAAACTCTCCGCCCGACCGCGCCGCTTCCCGGCGCATTTGGAAGCCGTCGCCCGCCAGAAGGCACGTCCCTGCGACACGATAGAAATCTGGTTCGCCGACGAGGCCCGCATCGGCCAGAAGAACAAGATCACCCGCCGCTGGGCCAAGCGCGGCACCCGCCCCAGCGCGCCCCGCGACCAGCGTACTGCCTCCACCTACATCTTCGGTGCGGTCTGCCCGAAGGAGGGCAAGGGCGCAGCCCTGATCTTGCCCGCCTGCAACACCGAGGCGATGAACTTGCACCTGGCGGAAATCGCAGCGGCCGTTGCGCCCGCCGCCCACGCCATCCTGTTGGTCGACCAAGCTGGCTGGCATATGTCGACACGCCTCGTCGTCCCGGCCAACATCACCATCATTCTGCTGCCGCCAATATGCCCCGAGCTTAACCCGGTCGAAAACGTCTGGGAGGTCATGCGGGAAAACTGGCTCTCAAACCGCGTGTTCAAATCATACGACCTCGTCGACCATTGCTGCGCGGCCTGGAACAGGCTCGTCGATCAGCCCTGGCGCATCATGTCCATGAGTTTGCGCCAATTGGCCCATAGGTTCTGATCAGTGGGACTTGGTATTAGTTACTCAATTACCCAGTTTTTTGCCTAGCGAGATCACATACCGTTCCGGCTGATTGATTCTTGGGAGTTCTTTGATTTCACGACAAGGATCAAAGCGGTTAGCTTTCGTCGTCATGTTCGGTGGGAGGCAAGGATCATGACGAGGATCAAGGCCCATGTGAGCAGTGTTGAGCTTGAGGCGCGCTATAAGACGGCGGTCGATCTGGTGGGCAAGAGCCATTTTCAGGCGTCGTCGGGATATGAGGTCGATCTAGCGGAGCTACTGTGGTTTTCTGAGCTATGCGGGAAACTGGGTGATGACGGAATGAGATAGGCGGCGTATCGAGGCGGGTGTCGAGCCTGCCAGAACCTCTCGAGGAGAGCGATACGCCATGAATGAGAATAGCAACGTTGTCCCACTGCGTCAGCCCGACGAGATCGACGATCCACTGACGAATATCTTGCGATCTGGTGCGCGGGAGCTGCTTGCGCAGGCTGTCGAGATGGAAGCCGAGGCATTTCTCGCCGCGATGAAGGGCATGAAGCTTCCCGACGGCCGCGACCGCCTGGTGCGGCACGGCCACGGCCCAGTGCGGACGATCCAGACGGGGATCGGCGCTGTCGAGGTTGCCCGAGTGAAGATTCGGGATCGCGCGGCGCCCAGCGATGGCGAGCGGATTCGCTTCACGTCGGCGATCTTGCCGCTGTGGGCACGGCGCACGAGGAGCTTGGACGCACTTTTGCCGGTTCTCTACCTGCGGGGCATCTCGACGGGCGACTTCCAGGAGGCGCTGGCGGCACTCCTGGGCAAGGATGCGCCGAATCTTTCTCCGGCGGTGATCTCCAGACTGACGGCGGAGTGGCAGGGCGAGTACGAACGCTGGCAGAAGCGCGATCTGTCTGCGCGCCGGTACGTGTACGTGTGGGCGGACGGCGTCTTCCTTCAAGCCCGCATGGAAGACCACGGCGAATGCATGCTGGTGCTGATCGGCGCGACGCCGGAAGGCAAGAAGGAGCTGATCGGCTTCCAGGTCGGCGTGCGCGAGAGCGCGCAGAGCTGGCACGAGCTGCTCGTCGAGACGAAAAGCCGTGGGCTGAAGATCGCCCCAGAAATTGCGGTCGGTGACGGCGCGCTCGGATTCTGGAAGGCGCTCGACGAGGTCTTCCCCGCCACACGGCATCAGCGGTGCTGGGTGCACAAAACCGCAAATATCTTGAACAAGGTCGCCCTGCCGGTGCAGGCCAACATGAAGAAGGACCTGCGCGAAGTCTACTTGGCGCCGAACCGAGCTTCGGCCGAAGTGGCGATCGACGTCTTCGCCGAAAAATACGGAGCGAAGTACGACAAGGCGGTCGAGTGTCTGACGAAAGATCGCAACGCACTGCTTGCGCTCTACGACTTCCCCGCCGAGCATTGGGACCATTTGCGGACGACGAATCCCATCGAAAGCGTGTTCGCGACGGTCCGGCACAGGACGGTGCGTACGAAAGGCTCGTTGTCGTCAACCACTGCCAAGTTGATGGTGTTCAAGCTGCTCTGCGCCGCAGCGAAGACCTGGCGGCGGCTAAAAGGCACAAATCAGTTGCCGAAGGTCGTCGCAGGTGTCAAATTTGAAAATGGCATCGAGGTCATCGAACTGCCGGCAAACCACGCCGCCTGATCGCCTCGTCACCCAAAATCCCGCATAGCTCTGGTTTTCTCCGCGGTGGGTGGGGACGCTGATCAAGCGATACTACGATGGCGGTGCTGGGGCGCTCGGCGATCAACGTGTCCACAATGGAACGAAGCCGACGACGCTCACGCCTGAGACACTGGGGGCGCTCCAGGAGCGGATCAAGACGCCGCCCGATGACGGCGGGCTGTGGAGGGGCCGAAGATTGCGCGGACTGCCAGGTTCCACAGGGTCTGATCGGTGCATGATCAGCGCCGGTGGGACGCGCTGATCGCGATCGGATATTCAATCCAGCGACCGCGGCCCTGTCATCCTGATGCGGCGAATGGCTCGAATTCCCCCCTACGCAGCAATGGCCGGGCGTCGAGAGTGGCGGCTACACAGAATAAGCCGAGGGCGATCGCAGGGCGGGTGTTATACGATCGCGCCTTAAAGGACCCGGCGGTGGTGATCTCGGGAAATCAGACGGACGAACGGAATTGCTTGCGGCGCTTTTAAGGTCATTTAGCGGCGCTTTGGAGTTTGTCTCGCGTATTAAATCGTCTATCTGCTTGGCATTGCAGACCTTTCTGGCGCTGGTCAGATGGCGTCACTTCGTCACCTGGATCGCGCCTGTGCTCGCGAGCGCAGGAAACAGTCTGCGCAGCTGCGGCAGTCTCCTGAGTTTGGTTTCGTCCTTAACCTTTCGCCGCGAAGCTTGGGGGGTCAACATACATGACCAATTGGACCGTTTCATCGGCATCTCAACTTTTGGCCGCTCCATCCTCTGCCTCGGGCAGTGATGCAATCCTGCTGCAAAGTGGGAGTACCCAATTCCATCATCCGCGCTTTGACGGCGCGGACGAGCGGCGCTGCTCAGTACGGTCTCCGCAAAACGACAATGGGGCGTGCATACTCGGAGACTGGAAGATCGCTGACGCGCGTGCCTGATGGGGGACGTTTACTCCTTACCTTATGACGCGACCTTAGTCCGACCGACAGCAACGTCGGCGGCGACGGATACCAATGACAACACGGTGATCACGGTAACGTTGCTCGGGACAGCGTTCGCTCATCACAAATCACCGCTCGCGAGGATGCCGCGCAGGAAAGGAAAACCATGGCTACCTACATTCCTCTGAGCTGGAGCGACGCGCTTTTTAGCGATAATGTTAATTCCGGGTCCGTCACGGTCCCAAACGGGGGTACGCTCTCTGATGTAAGTATTACTCAAACCGGCTCAATTGCATCCGTCGTATTGGCCGGTGGCGCTACCCTCGATGATATTCGTATCTCTTCGAGAGAAGGGGTGCGCATCGGAGGTAGCGGAAACATAACTATAAACGATGCATGGATTGAGGCAACAGGGCAATCCGGCGATCATGCTGATAGTATTCAGGCCTACGCGCCCGGAAGTTCCGGGACAGTGACCATCACGAATACAGCAATTGTTGCCCACGACAACAATGCAACCGCCGGAATGTTCATCGCAGATGGCTACACCGGAACATTCACCTTTAATAATGTGATGTTCGAGGGCGGTCCGTATGGCCTGCGTATCGCTAACGACGGTCCAGGCGAGGACTACGTATCGAAGTTAGGCTGCCAAGCGGAGTGGCAGCGGGGTGAAGTAGGCTTGATCCGGTGTCGTGCCGTCAAGGCTCGAATGTGGGCGCCGGCCATTATAGAAGTCGAGGTAACGGCCGATCGAAGCACGGGCCTCGCTGACGCTGTCGTAGGCCTGCAGATACACCTCCTCATATTTGACGGTGCGCCACAGCCGTTCGACGAAGACGTTGTCGCGCCAAGCGCCCTTGCCGTCCATGCTGATCGCAATGCCGTTGTCGGCGAGCACGCCGGTGAAGGCCTCGCCCGTGAACTGCGAGCCCTGGTCCGTATTGAAGATCTCCGGCTTGCCGTGACGAGCCAAAGCATCCTCCAGCGTCTCGACGCAGAATGCCGCCTCCATCGTGATCGATACCCGCCACGACAGCACGCGACGGCTGAACCAATCGAGCACGACGGCCAGATACACGAAGCCACGTGCCATCGGAATGTAGGTGATGTCCATCGCCCACACCTGGTTCGGTCGCGTAATCTCCATCCCGCGCAGCAGATACGGGTAGATCTTGTGGCCGGGCTCCGGCTTCGTGGTGCGCGGACGGCGGTAGAGCGCTTCTATCCCCATCCGCCGCATCAGCGTTTTGACATGCCGACGGCCGATCTTGCACCCCTCGGCAACCAGCAGGCCTCGCAACATCCGCGAGCCGGCGAAGGGAAACTCCAGATGCAGCCGGTCGAGACGTCGCATAACTTCCAGATCGGTCGCCGACACCGGCCGCGGCAGGTAGTAGACACTGCCACGGCTGATGCGCAGGACCTTCGCCTGCTTTGTGATCGGCAGATCGTGCGCACGGTCAATCATCGCTTTGCGCTCAGCAATCCCGCCTTGGTGAGCGCTCCCCCTAAAAAATCGTTTTCCAGCGTCAGCTCGCCGATCTTCGCGTGCAAGGACTTCACGTCCACGGTCGGTTGCGCCGCTCCCTTGCCGCCACCGGGACCAAAAACATCGGCAGCTCCGCCTTCGAGCTGGGCTTTCCACGATGTGATCTGATTGGGATGGATGTCGAACTGCTCCGCAAGCTGAGCCAGTGTTCGATCGCCCTTGATGGCGGCCAGCGCCACCTTCGCCTTGAAGGCCGGTGTGTGGTTCCGGCGCGGTCGTCTGGTCATTGTCTCTCCTGATTCGCGGGCCACAGCGTGCCCGCTGTCAGGCAGAAACTCCATCTCTCACAAATGTGTATTTCGTGGGACCATTCAACTGGGGCCCACTTCTCTTTCAGGAAGTCAATGCGCCAATACACATCACTCACTGGGAAAATGTGCGCTACGCAACGATCGAGAATGGCGTGCTCGTTCCGGGCGCCCTTATCCCGCCCCCTTTGCCGATGGAAGGAGGTGGGGTTGGCTCGCTCTCGATCAACGACGTCACCATCAGCGAGGGCAACAGCGGCACCAAGGTGGCGACCTTCACGGCCACACGCACTGGCGGTACTGCGGCATTCGCTGTGAACTTCGCCACCTCCAACGGGAGCGCCACGGTTGCCGACAACGACTACGCCGCGGCCTCCGGCACGTTGAATTTCGGCGCCAACGAGAACACCAAGACGTTCTCGGTCACCATCAACGGCGACACCAAGGTGGAGGGGAACGAGACCTTCAACGTCGGTCTGTCAAATGCGACCAATGGCGCCACCATCAGCGATGGTCAAGGTGTCGGCACGATCACCAACGACGATGGCGCAGTGATTGCAGGCTCGGTCTCGATCAACGACGTCACGATCAGCGAGGGCAACAGCGGCACGAAGGTGGCGACCTTCACGGCCACACGCACTGGCGGCACGGCGGCATTCGGTGTGAACTACGCCACCTCCAACGGGACCGCCACGGTCGCCGACAACGACTATGCCGCGGCCTCCGGCACGTTGAATTTCGGCGCCAACGAGAACACCAAGGCGATCTCGGTCACCATCAACGGCGACACCAAGGTGGAGGCGAACGAGACCTTCAACGTCCGTCTGTCAAATGCGACCAATGGTGCCACCATCACCGATGGTCAAGGTGTCGGCACGATCACCAACAATGATGCAGACACGGTTGCGCCAGCGAAGCCGGCGATTTCTGCGTTTTCCAATGATACTGGCATCAAAGGCGACGGCATTACGAATGACCACACCTTGTCCCTGACTGGGGCGGCCGAGGCCAACAGCACGGTGCGTGTGTACGACGGGACGAAGCTGCTCGGCACGGCGAACGCAAACAGCAGCGGGGATTGGGGCTATACCACCGGTACTCTGTTGGACGCTACTCACAGTTTCACTGCGACCGCCACTGATGCGGCCGGGAATGTCAGCGCGGCGTCCGCAGCGTTGGCTGCAACCGTGATCGCGAACGGGACCGGGAAATGGGATGTGGTCGCCACCGGCGATCTCAACGGTGATGGCACTGCCGACTTGCTGTGGAAAGATGCATCCACTGGCGCCACGAGCGAATGGTTGATGGCGAATGGCCACGTGGCCAGCAACCTTAGTACGCCGTCAGCCACCGGATGGGACGTTGTCGCCACCGGCGATTTCAACCACGACGGTGTGACCGATATTTTTTGGAAACACGCGGCCAGCGGCGCCACCAGCGAATGGCTGATGTCACGCAACGGTGGGATCGGCAGCACCCCAGCCCTGCCGTCAGCTGCGGGATGGAACCTGGCGGCTAGCGGGGATTTCAACGGCGACGGCACCACGGACGTGCTTTGGCAGAACGCGACGACCGGTGCGACGAGCGATTGGCTGATGGCGAACGGCCAGATGGCCAGCAATCCGGCGACGCCATCAGCCGCGGGATGGAATCTGGTCGCCAGCGGTGATTTCAACCATGACGGCGTCACCGACCTGATGTGGCAGCATGCGACAACCGGCGCCACGAGCGAATGGCTGATGGGGAATGGCCACATGGCCGGCAACCCGTGGACGCCGTCGGCCGCGGGATGGAACCTGGTCGCCAACGGCGATTTCGACGGCGACGGCACCATGGATCTCCTCTGGAAGAATGCAGCCACCGGCGCCACCAGCGAATGGCTGATGGCGAATGGCTCCATGGCCGGCAACCCGTGGACGCCGTCGGCCACCGGGTGGGACGTGATCGGCACGGGCGACTACAACCACGACGGCATCACCGACATTCTCTGGCAGAATGCATCAACCGGTGCCACCAGCGAATGGCTGATGTCCGCCAACGGGGGGATGGGCGGCAACGTGCTCGCAGCGGCAGTTTCGGGAGCGACTCTGATGGCCTCAGGCAATTTCCACGGGAACGCAGCAACCGACCTGTTGTGGATCTAACAGCACAACTCAGAAGCTATAGTTGTCCCGTATCCGTACAGTAAAGCCGCGCCTGCGTCGTAGACACCGGGGAGAGGGACAGGGCTCGACCAACAGGATGGCGTGGGCGGCGGGCGCAACGGCCGCTGCGATTTCCGCCAGGTGCAAGTTCATCGCCTCGGTGTTGCAGGCAGGCAAGATCAGGGCTGCGCCCTTGCCCTCCTTCGGGCAGACCGCACCGAAGATGTAGGTGGAGGCAGGACGCTGGTCGCGGGGCTCGCTGGGGCGGGTGCCGCGCTTGGCCCAGCGGCGGGTGATCTTGTTCTTCTGGCCGATGCGGGCCTCGTCGGCGAACCAGATTTCTATCGTGTCGCAGGGACGTGCCTTCTGGCGGGCGACGGCTTCCAAATGCGCCGGGAAGCTTTTTGAAAATCCTCGATCGCGCCCTCGGCTTGAGCATGGTGGCGCGGTCGGGCCGAGAGTTTGCGGTAGCCCATGGCGCGCAGCTCCCGGCTGAGCGTCTGTTTGGCGACCGTGATGCGGAATTCCTCGAAGATCCATTGTACCAGATCGATCAGCCGCCAGCGCACCACGCCGTGCACCGCCGGGATCGGGCCGCTCTCGATCATACGGGCGATGGCTTGGCGTTGCACGGCATTGAGCTTGGGTGGGTGACCCGGCGACTTGCCATCCAGGAGACCGTCAGGGCCGCACGCGTTGAAGCGCAACACCCAGTCACGGACGATCTGCAATCTGACACCGATCTTCGCTGCCTCGCTCCGCCTCGCGCCGTCATAAGATCGCCGCAAGAGCCAGAAGTCGGCGGGCCTGAGGGCCGTCTTTCGTCCCCCTTGCCAAACCACACGCAGCTCCGACGCTTCGAAATCACGGCGTAATGGGATTGGACCCGACATGACGAACCTCCTTCGTTCGCCATGTTGAATCTGACTCGCCTCAATTCGGGAAGCGCCAAAAAGTCATGATTTCAGAGATACGGTATTACGCCTCGCCGCGCTGGCGCAGGTATTCATTGCGCTCGCCGACTGCCTGATCGCGCTGGCGGAGCAACTCGTTGCTCACGCTCGCGGAGATAAGCGTCCCGCTCCATATCTGGCAGAGCCATGTTTGGCCTATTAGCCCGTCGGCGGGGACCGGTCCAGGCCATGCTGGGCGAGTTCTGATCGGCGCGACCTGATTCGGGCAGCCACGAGCAAGAGCGAGAGCCATCGACGAGGGTTTGAGGCACGGCAAAGGGCCGCTCCCCGGTGCTTGCATTTCGGTTGCAACGACTGCCGGCGCTATTCCGCCGCAGTGCGCGCGGCGACGAGCGAGTCGTAGCTATCGCCGACCACGGCCCCGGCCTGAATGGCTACGACGACCCATCCCGGACTGATGCGACTGGGTCCCTATAATTCCGCCGTAAACTGCTATTTCCAAGCGATTTTTTACTTCATATGCATTTTGTAGTTGACTACGTTACGCGAGTCACGTATGACTCTGCACGATGAAAAATTGTGCTTGGAGCCTGGAGCTCCGTTTCTATGGCGCCGACGCGAACCGTTGCTTCTGCCCGATTTGACGGCTTGGCTCTGCCGGTACAAGAGGGCGGACAAGCTCAAACGGACCGAGTCCTCACT
Source organism: uncultured Alphaproteobacteria bacterium (assembly GCA_963758945.1). Taxonomy (GTDB): domain Bacteria; phylum Pseudomonadota; class Alphaproteobacteria; order Rhizobiales; family Xanthobacteraceae; genus VAZQ01. The sequence goes on from CAVWXY010000018.1 coordinate 15,204, forward strand.
CCGCCGCGGTGCGCGCGGCGATGAGCGGATCGTAGTTGAGCACCGGCGCGAGCCACTTCTCCGCTTCGGCGACTGTCCAGCCCTTGCGGGCGGCATAATCCTCGACCTGGTCGCGCTCGATCTTGCCGACGCCGAAATAGTGGCTGTCGGGGTGGCTGAAATAGAGCCCGCAGACCGAGGCCCCCGGCCACATGGCGAAGCTCTCGGTGAGCTTGACCCCGATGCGGCGCTCGCCGTCGAGCAGCGCGAACAGCGTCGCCTTCTCGCTGTGGTCGGGCTGCGCCGGATAGCCGGGCGCGGGACGAATGCCGCGATACTTCTCGGCGATGAGATCGGCGCCGCCGAGCGCCTCCTCCGGCGCATAGGCCCAGAATTCCTTGCGCACGCGCTGGTGCAGGCGTTCGGCGAAGGCTTCCGCCAGGCGATCGGCCAGCGCCTTGACCATGATCGCCGAATAGTCGTCGTTCGCGCGCTTGAAGCGCTCCGCCACGTCGTCCTCGCCGATCCCGGCGGTGACCATGAAGGCGCCGACGTGGTCGGGGAGCCGGCTCGCGCGCGGGGCGACGAAATCGGCCAGCGCCAGGTTGGCGCGCCCTTCGCGCCGGGCGAGCTGCTGGCGCAGCGTGTGCAGCACCGCAACCGGCTGCGTGCGCCGCTCGTCGCCATAGAGCAGGATATCGTCGCCGTCGGCGTTGGCCGGCCAGAAGCCGAACACGGCGCTGGCGGTAAACCAGCCCTCGGAGGCGATGCGCTCGAGCATCGCCTGGGCATCGTCGAACAGGCTGCGCGCGGCCGCGCCGTATTTGGCATCGTCGAGGATCGCCGGAAACTTGCCGGTCAGCTCCCAGGTGGCGAAGAACGGCGACCAGTCGATATAGTCGCGCAGCTCGGCGATCGGATAATCCTCCAGCACGCGCAGTCCGAGGAAGCTCGGCGGCTGCGGGACGTAATTGCCCGACCAGTTGAGCTTCAGCGCGTTCGCGCGCGCATCCTCGAGCGACAGCCGCTGCTTGCTCTCTTCGCCGCGGGCGTGCGCCGCGGAGATGCGGGCGTATTCCTGGCGAATGTCGGCGAGGTAACCCCCGCGCGTCGCCTGCGACATCAGATTGGCGGCGACCCCGACCGCCCGGCTCGCGTCGGTGACGTAGACCACCTGCCCGCGCCGGTAGTTCGGATGGATCTTGACCGCCGTGTGCACGCGGCTGGTGGTGGCGCCGCCGATCAGGAGCGGCAGACCGAAGCCCTGGCGTTCCATCTCGGCGGCGACGTGACACATCTCGTCGAGCGAGGGCGTGATCAGGCCGGAGAGCCCGACGATATCGGCGTTCTCCTGCTGCGCCGTCTCCAAAATCTTCGCCGCCGGCACCATCACCCCGAGGTCGACGACCTCGTAATTGTTGCACTGGAGCACCACGCCGACGATGTTCTTGCCGATGTCGTGCACGTCGCCCTTGACCGTGGCCATGACGATCTTGCCGTTGGAGCTTTTCTTTTCGATCCCCTTCTCCTTCTTCTCCCGCTCCATGAACGGCATCAGATAGGCGACCGCCTGCTTCATCACGCGCGCCGACTTGACCACCTGCGGCAGGAACATCTTGCCCGAGCCGAACAGGTCGCCGACCACGTTCATGCCGTCCATCAGCGGGCCTTCGATGACGTGCAGCGGACGCTCGGCCTTGCACCGCGCCTCCTCGACGTCGCTTTCGACGAAGTCGGTGATGCCGTGCACGAGCGCATGCGAGAGCCGCTCCTCGACCGGCCGCTCGCGCCAGGCGAGGTCGGCTTCCTTCCTCTCCTTGCCGTGCCCGCGATAGCGCTGGGCGAGCGCGAGCAGGCGCTCGGCGGCGTCCGGCCGCCGATCGAGCACGACGTCCTCGCAGGCTTCGCGCAACTCGGCGTCGAGGTCGTCGTAGACCGCCATCTGCCCGGCATTGACGATGCCCATATCCATGCCGGCCTTGATGGCGTGATAGAGGAACACCGAATGCATCGCCTCGCGCACCGGCTCGTTGCCGCGGAACGAGAACGACAGATTCGACACGCCGCCGGAGACGTGAACATGCGGCAGGTTCTCGCGGATCCAGCGCGCCGCCTCGATGAACGCGACGCCGTAGCCGTTGTGCTCCTCCATGCCGGTCGCGATGGCGAAGATGTTGGGATCGAAGATGATGTCCTCGGGCGGGAAACCGACCCGTTCCACCAGGATGTCGTAGGCGCGCCTGGCGATCGCACGCTTGCGCTCGAGCGTGTCGGCCTGGCCCTGCTCGTCGAACGCCATCACCACCACGGCGGCGCCGTAGCGGCGCACGGCCTCGGCGTGCGCGACGAAGGCGGCCTCGCCCTCCTTGAGCGAGATCGAGTTGACCACCGCCTTGCCCTGCAGGCATTTCAACCCGGCCTCGATCACCGAGAATTTCGAGGAGTCCACCATCACCGGGACGCGGGCGATGTCCGGCTCGGCCGCGATCAGATTGAGGAAGGTCGTCATCGCCTTTTCGGAATCGAGCAGGCCCTCGTCCATGTTGACGTCGATGATCTGCGCGCCGTTCTCGACCTGGTCGCGGGCGACGGCGAGCGCGGCGGCGTAGTCGCCGGCCGTGACGAGCTTGCGGAACTTGGCCGAGCCGGTGACGTTGGTCCGCTCGCCGACATTGACGAACGGAATCTCCGGCGTGAGCGTGAAGGCTTCGAGCCCGGAGAGGCGCAGGCGGCGCGGCGGCTCCGGAATTTTCCGCGGCGGCTTGCCCGCGACCGCGCGCGCGATGGCGCGGATGTGGTCGGGCGTGGTGCCGCAGCAGCCGCCGACGATGTTGACCAGGCCCGCCTCGGCGAATTCGGCGAGCAGCGCCGCCATGTAGTCCGGGCTCTCGTCGTAGCGGCCGAACTCGTTGGGCAGGCCGGCATTGGGATAGGCGCAGACCAAGGTATCGGCGATGCGGGCGATCTCGGCGATGTGGGCGCGCATCTCCTTGGCGCCGAGGGCGCAGTTGAGCCCGATCGAGTACGGCGCAGCGTGGCGCACCGAATTGCAGAACGCGGCCGGCGTCTGGCCGGAAAGGAGGCGTCCGGAGCGGTCGGTGATCGTGCCCGAGATCATCACCGGCACGCGCATGCCGCGCGCCTCGGTGACGTCGGCGATGGCCGCGATCGCCGCCTTGGCGTTGAGCGTATCGAAGATCGTCTCGATCAGCAGCAGGTCGGCGCCGCCCGCGAGCAGCCCCTCGACCTGCTCGGCATAGGCCGCGCGCAGCTCGTCGAAGGTGACCGCGCGGAAGCCGGGATTGGCGACGTCGGGCGAGATCGAGGCGGTGCGATTGGTCGGCCCCAGCGCGCCGGCGACGAAGCGCGGGCGGCCGTCCTCCGCTTGCGCGAGATCGGCGGCCGCGCGGGCGAGCCGCGCGCCCTCGACGTTGAGCTCGTGCGCGATGCCCGCCATGCCGTAATCGGCCTGCGCGATGCGCGTGGAGGAGAAGGTGTTGGTCGAGACGATATCGGCGCCGGCGCGGAAATAGGCGAGATGGATGTCGCGGATCTTCGCCGGCTGGCTGAGGATGAGCAGGTCGTTGTTGCCGCGAACTTCCCGGTTCCACGCATCGAAGCGCGCGCCGCGATAGCCCTCCTCGTCGAGCCCGAGCGACTGGATCATGGTGCCCATGGCGCCGTCGAGCACCAGGATGCGCTCGGCGGCGAGCCGCCGCAGCGTCTGCTCGGTGGGCGAGACGGCAGGACTCGCTGACATCACCCGAGCCCCCTCGCCCCGACCCTCTCCCCCGCGGGGAGAGGGAGCGCATCGTGCTCGTGGCCGGTTTCGGGCTTCGGTCGCAGTCCCAACAAATGGCAAATGGCGTAGACCAGGTCGGCGCGGTTCATGGTGTAGAAGTGGAAGTCGGTGACGCCGCGATCGACGAGATCGAGCACCTGCTCGGCGGCGACCGCCGCGGCGATGAGCTTGCGGGTGGCGGCATCGTCGTCGAGACCGTCGAAGCGATGCGCGAGCCATGCCGGCACCGAGGTGCCGCAGCGCGCGGCGAAGCTCCTCGCCTGCTTGAAATTCTGCACCGGCAGGATGCCGGGCACGACCGGCACCGTGATGCCGCGCGCGCGCACGCGGTCGAGGTAGCGAAAATACAGGTCGTTCTCGAAGAAGAACTGGGTGATGGCGCGCGTTGCGCCGGCGTCGACCTTGGCGGCCAGCATGTCGAGATCGGCCTCGACCGTCGGGCTGTCCGGATGCTTTTCCGGATAGGCCGAGACCGACACCTCGAGGTCGGCGTGACGTCTGATGCCGGCGACGAGGTCGGCGGCGTTGCGATAGCCGCCGGGATGCGGCGCGTAGCGCTCGTCGATGCCGCCGACCGGATCGCCGCGCAGCGCCACGATGTGGCGCACGCCGGCCGCGCAGTAGTTGCGGATCACGGCGTCGATCTCCTCGCGCGTGGCGGCGACGCAGGTCAGGTGCGCGGCGGGCGTGAGCGCGGTCTCAGCGAGGATGCGCTTGACGGTCGCATGCGTGCGCTCGCGCGTCGAGCCGCCGGCGCCGTAGGTGACGGAGACGAAGTTCGGCTCGAGCGGCGCCAGCCGCGTGATCGAGTCCCAGAGCGTCTTCTCCATCTCTTCGCTCTTCGGCGGAAAGAACTCGAACGAGACGCGGATGCGGCGCCCATCGCGCCCGGGCTGGCCGGCGTGGTGCACGAAGCGGCTGGCGCGCGGTTCGGCGCTCATCATGCCACCTCGCGCGCGACCGGAGCCGCCGGAGCGGCCACCGCCGCACGGGTGTCCCGCCCGAGCCAGAGCGAGACCGCGATCTTGCCTTCGGAGGCGGGCTCGGGCGGCAGGTTCTTCTGCAGCACGACCTCGAGGCGGGCGGCCTTCATCCATTGCGCCACGGTGTCCTCGGCAAAGCCGAGCCGGCGGTGAGCATGCTCGTCGCGCAGGAATTCGAGATCGTGGGGAGCGAAATCGACGACCAGCAGGCGGCCGGCGGGGCGCAGCACCCGCCCCGCCCCTTCGATCGCACGCGCGCCGTCGTCGAGGAAGTGCAGCACCTGGTGGATCACGACGACGTCGAAGGAATCCTTCGGCAGCGCGAGGTCGTAGATGTCGCCCTGGCGCACGCTGCAATGCTTGAGGCCAGCACGGTCGAGCCGCGTGCGCGCGAGCGCCAGCATATCGAGCGAGAGATCGAGGCCGAGCCCGCGCGCGATGCGCGGGCCGAACAGCTCGAGCATGCGCCCGGTGCCGGTGCCGAGATCGAGCAGCGCGTGGATCGGCACGTCGGCGAGCGCGCCGGCGATCGCGGCTTCGACCGCCTCGTCGGCGACATGGAGCTTGCGAATGCGGTCCCATTGCGCGGCGTGGCGGCGAAAATAGGCCTGCGCCGCGGCGTTGCGTTGCGTGCGCACGGCGGTGAGCCGTTCCCGATCGCGGGTAAGCGTCGCGTCGGCGGGATCAAGCCTGCCGATGAGCTCGCGCGCGAGCTCGGCGGCGCCCCCGCGCTCGCCCAGGCGGAAGAACGCCCACGAGCCCTCGCGGAAGCGCTCGACCAGCCCGGCCTCGGCCAGAAGCCGCAGGTGGCGCGAGATCCGGGGCTGTGATTGGCGCAGGATCGCGGTCAGCTCCGAGACCGTGAGCTCGGCCTCGGCGAGGAGCGCGAGAATGCGCAGCCTCGTGGCCTCGCCGGCGGCCTTGAGCGCGCCGTTGAGCGCCTCGAAATCCATGTGGGCAGCGATGGGCATGGGCGTGGGCAGCGATCCCCATTTCGATCCGGCCAGCCTCCGCCGGCGAGCATATAAAGATATCTTTATGCCTTTAAGCGAGGATTGCAAGCCTCGCGTGCGCGGCGCGCAAGGCGGCGTGATTGCCCCGCCCGGCCCGGCACTCCATCATCCCCGACCCCGGGGCCCGCGTAGCAGCCCCCCGGAGGGGCCGGGGCGCGGCCCCGACCCAGACCCGAGCACATGCGGGAGCGACCATGAGCGACACTGAAGACGATGGCGAGTTCGGCATCCGGGAGGGAGAAACTGCCGTTGCGCTCCCCGAGCGCTTCGACGCCTCGCTCTATTACATCGGGCGCATCCGCACCCCCTGGCGTCGGCGCGAGGAATGCCCGAAGAATGCCCGCGAATCCGAGGCGGTCTGCACCCTCGTGGTCGATCCCCGCTGGGCGCCCGCGCTCGCCGGGGTGGAAAGCTGCTCGCATCTGGTCGTGCTCTATTGGATGAACCGCTCGCGGCGCGACCTCGTGCTGCAGGTGCCCAGGCACTATTCCGAGGTGCGCGGCACCTTTGCCCTGCGCTCGCCCGCGCGCCCCAACCCGATCGCCATGAGCGTGGTCCGGCTCCTCAAGGTCGAAGGTAACCGGCTCTCGGTGGTCGGCCTCGATTGCCTCGACGACACCCCGCTGATCGACATCAAGCCCTATTTTACCTCCACCGACGCGGTTCCCGAGGCGGTCGTCGGCTGGCATGCTTCCGGCCAGAAATCGAAATGATCTCAGCGCTTTACCAACTCGGACCGTAGCCGCTAACCACGCTCCGGGATTAATTTTCGGCAAGGTTTTTGAACCAAGCCACCCCCCCAGTCGACCAATGGGTGATCACAGGGGGACGTCATGATCAAGCATTCCCGTTTGAAGGTCGCGGCTGCGATCGTCACGATTGCTGCCGCCACCGCCATCTCCACCTCCGCTTCGGCCGATCCGTTCAACCCGTTCGAGGCGCTGTTCGGGCCCTTGCGCCCGCAGGTCTCGGCGCCGGCCTACGCCGCCCCCGCCCCGAGCAACGACGAGGCCGCGCTGAGCAGCGAGCTGCAGCGCCAGGTCGTGGACTACCGGACCAGCGAGGCGCCCGGCACGATCATCATCGATACGCCCAACACCTTTCTCTATCTCGTGATGCCGGGCGGCAAGGCCTTGCGCTACGGCATCGGCGTCGGCCGCGAAGGCTTCACCTGGTCGGGCACCAAGACCATCGAGCGCAAGGCCGAGTGGCCGGACTGGACGCCGCCGCCGGAGATGATCCAGCGCCAGCCCTACCTGCCGCGCTTCGTGGCGGGCGGCGAGACCAACCCGCTCGGCGCGCGCGCGCTCTATCTCAGCGGCTCGGTCTACCGCATCCACGGCACCAACGCGCCCGACACCATCGGCGGCCAGGTCTCCTCGGGCTGCATCCGCATGCTCAACGAGGACGTGATCGACCTCTACAAGCGCGTCCATGTCGGCACCAAGGTCGTCGTGCTGCCCATGCACGGACGGCGCGCCGCGGCGAGCGCGAGCGCGAGCAGCGTCGACTGAGCCGCGCTCGGCTCGCCCGAAGCGACCGACCAAACCGAAGCGCTGGCTTTGCGACACCGCAAGGCCGGCGTTTGCTTCTTTTGCCGCGCCGCCCCGCGCCTCCCGCGCGCGAAAAGTCGAGCGCCGCGCCACTGCCGGGCGGTCGGAGTCGGAGCGAAGGCGAACCGCGTGCGACTTTTACAGGACACCCTGCTGTGGGCGTGCGTTGTCGCCGGAGCGGCGGACCTGGCTCGAGCGCAAGCGGGATCATCCGTCGCCCCCGCTCCGAGCCAGGTCGGACCGCCGGTCATTCCCGCGCTGCCGCGGCCGCCTCTGCAAATGCCGACCCTCGGCGGCTCCGAGGCGCGGCCTTCTCCCAAGTGTCGTGACCCCGCCGGAGTTGACTGCAAGAGCACGCGTCGGCGTTCAGGCCATCGACGGCTCCGTTGAAGATTTTTTTGGTTTTACGCACCGACCAACCGCACCCTCGCAGCGCTGATCGGCGACACGGCCGGCAGCATCGAGATCGTCGACCGGCGGACGTCGTCGCGGGCCCGGCAGCGTGGAAACTTCATCATGGAAAGGGCGTACGCGTTCGTCCAAGATCGCTGGCCCGGCAATTGAGGCCGTCCTGTCTGGCAATGGAGGCCGTCATGAAAGCCGTCTTCGCGTTGGCCATCACCTGGACGGTCCTCGTTCCGGGGACTGTGACGGCGGCGCAGGCCGCTCCGGCGCGGGCGAACCGGATCACTATCGCCTATGTGCCGCCCAAGGACCCTGCGCACCAGGGTCTTTATGAACGGCTGAAGGACATCCGATTCCTCGAGAAGCTGCAGGAGATTCTCAGCCCGATACGGCTGCCGCGTCCATTGCTGGTGAAGACCGAGGGATGCGACGGTGACGCCAATGCCTCTTACGCGGATGATGCAATCGCAATCTGTTACGAATATGTGGACGAGCTCTGGAAGAACGTCCCCGCGCAGACGACGCCGGCCGGCGTCACGCCGGTCGACGCCCTGCTGGGACCCTTGATCGACACCTGCTTGCATGAATTCGGCCACGCCGTATTCGATATGCTGCGGGTGCCAACGTTCGGACGCGAGGAAGACGCAGCCGATCAGGTGTCGGCCTATATCATGCTGCAACTCGGAAAGGCCGAGGCCCGCCGACTGTTCCTGGGCACCGCCTACGCGTACAAGACCGAAGTCGAAGCCGCGACTGCGCCGCCCGCATTGAAGGAGTTTGCCAACGTGCATGGCACGCCGGCGCAGCGCTTTTACAACCTGTTGTGCATCGCCTACGGCGCCGATGCGCAACTGTTCGGCGATCTCGTGGCGAAGGGATATTTGCCGAAGGAAAGGGCCGAGGACTGCCAAGGCGAATACAAGCAGGTCGCCTTTGCATTCCAGAGGCTGATCGGCCCCCATATCGACGCCCGTCGAGCGCGAAAGGTGTTCGACAAAAGCTGGCTGCCCGAGCCGACGAGGCAGGTGCAGCGCCGGCCCGGCTCGACGCAGGCTACGCAGCCTGCGCAGCCGCAATGATCCTCCGTACGCCGCGCCGGTCGATACGGCGTGTCGTTAGCCCGCGCCGCAATATTGAACGCGGGGACGCGCGGCGACACGTCAGCGTCTCGAGATGCCCGGGCCCGCGGCCGCGAGCCGGCGCCGGCCCCCGCATCGGTTGCAGCCCACACCCGCTCCCGGCCCGCGTTGACAGCCCCGTCCGCGGGCCTACATTAGCTTCGTTCCGAGGGGAGCTCCGGTCAGCGAGCTGAGACACCCGCAAGTCGGTACCGCGGGAACCCTTTGAACCTGATCCGGGTCATGCCGGCGAAGGGACAGGACATCCTTCCATGCCCACGTCGATCTTCCTCGCCAAGCTGATCGCGCCGCTCTTCCTCGTGGTCGGAATCGCCGGGCTCGTGAATCCGGGCGCATTCGAGGCGGTGGCGGAGGAATCCCTGCGCAGCCACGCGCTGATCTATCTGTCCGGCATCCTGGCCATGGTGGCCGGCGTTGCCGTGGTGCTCGTCCACAATGTCTGGACGGCCGACTGGCGCGTCATCATCACCGTCCTGGGCTGGCTCGCCGCCATCGGCGGCGCGGTGCGCATCGCGTGGCCGCAGCTCACGGTCGCGGCCGGGGACTGGCTCGTCGCGCGCCCGGCGGGCCTGATGATCGCCGCCGTGATCTGGCTCGCGGTCGGCGCGGTTTTGACCTTTTACGGCTATGTCCACCAACCATCGGCACTCCGAACGGGAGCAACACGATGAACATCCATGATTCCAACATCGCCACGCCCAAGGTCACGACCGGCCCGATCGCCGGCTCGCGCAAAGTCTATGCGCGGCCCGAGGCGGCGCCCGACCTGCGCGTGCCCGTGCGCGAGATCGCGCTCGACGCCAGCTCCGGCGAGCCGCCGGTTCCGGTCTACGATCCGTCCGGCTCCTATACCGACGACAAGGTCGCGATCGACGTGGAGAAGGGGCTCCCCCGCACCCGCATCGAATGGGTGAAGGAACGCGGCGGCGTCGAGGACTACGAGGGCCGGCCGATCCAGCCGGTCGACAACGGCAACGTCACCGGCAAGCACCTCGCGCGCAACTTCCCGACCGCGCACCGGCCGCTGCGCGCGCTCGACGGCAAACCCGTCACGCAACTGGAGTTCGCACGCGCCGGCGTCATCACCAAGGAGATGATCTACATCGCCGAGCGCGAGAACCTCGGCCGCAAGCTCAAGCTCGAGCGCGCCGAGGCCGCGCTCGCCGACGGCGAGAGCTTCGGCGCCTCGGTGCCGGCCTTCGTCACCCCGGAATTCGTGCGCAGCGAAGTCGCGCGCGGGCGCGCCATCATTCCCTCCAACATCAACCACGCCGAACTGGAGCCGATGATCATCGGCAGAAACTTCCTCACCAAGATCAACGCCAATATCGGCAACTCCGCCGTCACCTCCTCGGTCGAGGAGGAGGTGGAGAAGATGGTGTGGGCGATCCGCTGGGGCGCCGACACCGTGATGGACCTCTCCACCGGCCGCAACATCCACAACACCCGCGAATGGATCATCCGCAACGCGCCCATCCCGATCGGCACCGTGCCGATCTACCAGGCGCTGGAGAAGGTCAACGGCGATCCGGTCAAGCTCGACTGGGAGTGCTACAAGGACACGCTCATCGAGCAATGCGAGCAGGGCGTGGACTATTTCACCATCCACGCCGGCGTGCGATTGGGCTACATCCACCTCACCGCCAACCGCGTCACCGGCATTGTTTCGCGCGGCGGCTCGATCATGGCGAAGTGGTGCCTCTCCCGCCACAAGGAGAGCTTCCTCTACGAGCGCTTCGACGAGATCTGCGACATCATGCGGCGCTACGACGTGTCGTTCTCGCTCGGCGACGGCCTGCGCCCGGGCTCGATCGCCGACGCCAACGACCGCGCGCAGTTCGCCGAGCTCGAGACCCTGGGCGAGCTCACCAAGGTGGCCTGGGACAAGGGCTGCCAGGTGATGATCGAAGGCCCCGGCCACGTGCCCATGCACAAGATCAAGGTCAACGTCGAGAAGCAGCTCAAGGAATGCGGCGAGGCGCCGTTCTATACGCTCGGGCCGCTGACCACCGACATCGCGCCCGGCTACGACCACATCACCTCGGCGATCGGCGCCGCCATGATCGGCTGGTTCGGCACCGCCATGCTCTGCTACGTCACCCCCAAGGAGCACCTCGGCCTCCCCGACCGCGACGACGTCAAGGAAGGCGTCATCGCCTACAAGATCGCCGCGCACGCGTCCGACCTGGCCAAGGGCCATCCGGCCGCGCAGCTGCGCGACGACGCGCTCTCGCGCGCGCGCTTCGAATTCCGCTGGGTCGACCAGTTCAACCTCTCGCTCGACCCCGACACCGCGCGCGAGTACCACGACGAGACCCTGCCCAAGGAGGCGCACAAGGTGGCGCACTTCTGCTCCATGTGCGGCCCGAAATTCTGCTCCATGAAGATCACCCAGGACGTGCGCGACTATGCGGCGACCTTGAACGACAAGGAGCAGGGCATGGCGCAGATGTCGGAGAAATTCCGGCAGCTGGGCAGCGAGGTGTACGTGGATGCGGCGGCGGTGAAGGAGAGCAATAAGGTCTTATAGCAGCTGCCCAGAACGATCTTTGTTGGATGTCCGAATTCAAACGAATCCGGCTGTTTGCAATTGTTGTGAGCGCCGTCTTTTTGGTGTGCTCGGCGGCTATAGAGCTGGTCTCGGAAATCTGTACAGGACGATAAGTGGAGTTTCTGCCTGACAGCGGGCACGCTGTGGCCCGCGAATCAGGAGAGACAATGACCAGACGACCGCGCCGGAACCACACACCGGCCTTCAAGGCGAAGGTGGCGCTGGCCGCCATCAAGGGCGATCGAACACTGGCTCAGCTTGCGGAGCAGTTCGACATCCATCCCAATCAGATCACATCGTGGAAAGCCCAGCTCGAAGGCGGAGCTGCCGATGTTTTTGGTCCCGGTGGCGGCAAGGGAGCGGCGCAACCGACCGTGGACGTGAAGTCCTTGCACGCGAAGATCGGCGAGCTGACGCTGGAAAACGATTTTTTAGGGGGAGCGCTCACCAAGGCGGGATTGCTGAGCGCAAAGCGATGATTGACCGTGCGCACGATCTGCCGATCACAAAGCAGGCGAAGGTCCTGCGCATCAGCCGTGGCAGTGTCTACTACCTGCCGCGGCCGGTGTCGGCGACCGATCTGGAAGTTATGCGACGTCTCGACCGGCTGCATCTGGAGTTTCCCTTCGCCGGCTCGCGGATGTTGCGAGGCCTGCTGGTTGCCGAGGGGTGCAAGATCGGCCGTCGGCATGTCAAAACGCTGATGCGGCGGATGGGGATAGAAGCGCTCTACCGCCGTCCGCGCACCACGAAGCCGGAGCCCGGCCACAAGATCTACCCGTATCTGCTGCGCGGGATGGAGATTACGCGACCGAACCAGGTGTGGGCGATGGACATCACCTACATTCCGATGGCACGTGGCTTCGTGTATCTGGCCGTCGTGCTCGATTGGTTCAGCCGTCGCGTGCTGTCGTGGCGGGTATCGATCACGATGGAGGCGGCATTCTGCGTCGAGACGCTGGAGGATGCTTTGGCTCGTCACGGCAAGCCGGAGATCTTCAATACGGACCAGGGCTCGCAGTTCACGGGCGAGGCCTTCACCGGCGTGCTCGCCGACAACGGCATTGCGATCAGCATGGACGGCAAGGGCGCTTGGCGCGACAACGTCTTCGTCGAACGGCTGTGGCGCACCGTCAAATATGAGGAGGTGTATCTGCAGGCCTACGACAGCGTCAGCGAGGCCCGTGCTTCGATCGGCCGTTACCTCGACTTCTATAATGGCCGGCGCCCACATTCGAGCCTTGACGGCACGACACCGGATCAAGCCTACTTCACCCCGCTGCCACTCCGCTTGGCAGCCTAACTTCGGCAGGCACTCCACTTATCGAGGCGGAAATTCTGTTCAGACAACCGGGGCCACTTCACAGCGTCAAGTTTTCGACCAGCCCCGCCGTCGAGGTGACCATGGCTGTCGGTGCGCGCCCGACGCTCGGTCCGTTCGAGTTCGATATCGGCGCGGCCTATTATTATTACCCCGGCGAGCTCGGGCCGGAGCTGTCCAACTACTGGGAAGCGCACGCGACGGTATCGTACAAGCTGACCGACAAGATCATGCTGGCACCGACCCTCGCCTACGCGCCCGACGTCTGGCAGACGGGCGCCTGGGGCACCTACGCAGCCGGCACGCTCTCGTTCGATCTGCCGAGCGAATTGCTTCCCGCCGACCTGGGCTGGACGCTGTCCGTGGACGTCGGGCGCTGGCTGTTCGGTCCCACCTCGAGCGGCGGCGGCGTGAGCGCGGCAGGCGGCGGGCTTGCGCTGCCGGACTTCACCAACTGGCACGCCGGCCTGACGTTCACCTACCGCGTGTTCAAGCTCGGCCTCAATTACACCGACACGAACCTCTCGAAAGAGAACTGCTACGTGCTGACCGGCGACCTCGGCGCCATCCCGGGCGGCGTGGCCAATCCGGGCAACAATCCCTTCGGGTTGCGCTCGGGCCTGTGCGGCTCGACGTTCTCGGCAACGCTCGGCTTCGACATCAATCCCGCGACGCTCGGCCGTTGACGAAGCGCATGCCGATCGCAGCCATCGGGGGCGCCACACTCGGTGCATTCCCTCGCCCCGCGGCAGCGGGGAGAGGGTGGCCTGAGCGAAGCGAGGGATGATCTTTTCCGAAAACCGCTGCACACTTTTTTCGGGATCATGCGCAAGCCGTAATAGCTTGCCCGTGCGTGCGGTCAGTAACGGCGGTAATAGCGGCGCGCGTAGTAGCGTCGCGGCGCGTAGTAGCCGCCATAGTATCCGTAGGGTTGCGCGTAGCCGTACGCTGGGTAACCGTACCCGTAGCTGTACGCCGGGTAACCATACCCGTAGCCGTACGCGGGATAGCCATAACCGTAGGACCGCGACGCCAACGCGCCGGCGACCACACCGGCGGCGATCCCCGCGCCAACCCAGCAGCCGATACATCTCGCTTCCGCAGGCTTCGGCGTGGCAATCACCGCCGCGGCAACGGCGACGCTCGCGACAATGGCCGTAATCGTCTTACGCATGGGCGTCTCCTCCACGATCTGGCTTCAGGGTGCCCTTCCGCACATGAAGGAAACCTGAACGGATGCCATGTCCAGCATAGAAAGAATCACAAGGACGGCGCTTGGTTCCAACGGATTTGCCGGAACGGCCGCCGCGTGCCGTACTATGATCCGCTTTGGCTGCGACTCCGGGGGGATTGGCTTCTGACAACATTGTTGCTCCCGGGAGCACCTCGGCCCCGTCCCCGCCTTCATCCGGGGAGCGTCGCGCAGCGACGCGGCTCTCGCTCGCGCCTTGCCCGTAAAAGCGGCTACCTCAAGCCGACTGGTGAAAGGCCTTTTTGCGCGTCCGCAGTCTCGGCAACAGCCGGCCTGGCGATCGCATCCTTGAACAGCGCCACCGCAAAGTTCTTCAGGCTGCTGCCCATGCGGCCTGCCGCGTCGGCAAAGCTTTGGAGCGTCGGGGCCGCCGCCTTGACCGCCTCCGACAAGCCCGCCCGGCAGCTCTCGAACCAGCAGCCGGTGACGCGCGCCTTCTGGTCGATGGCGAAGTCGGCCTTGTCCAGGAGCGCGATCCGCACCAACTGGCCGCGCCCGCGCACCCTGTTCGGCAGCTGAAACTCGGGCGGCAAAGCCTCGGTCACCGGCAGGACCTTTTCGACGTCACCGACGATCGTCTGCCCACGCGCCTTCACCGCGACCTTCTGCCCCTCGGTCACGTCGAAGAGGTAGCTCTCGGGGATGTACGCGAGCACGAAGCTGGGGCCCGTATAGATGCTCGCGATCCGGTCGCCGCCGCCGCTCAGCACCTCACCCACCATGGCGACGCTGGCGCCGACATAACCGCTGACGGGCGCGTGCAGGACGCCGTTGCCGTAGGTGCGCTCCAGGTCGTCGTAGGCGGCCGATACCTGGTCGAAGGCCTTCTGGTTGGCCTTCATCTCGATCTCGAGCGAGACCTGCTCGGCCTTCAGCGACAGCGATCGCTCCGATGCCTGCACGCTGGCGGCCATGATATCCACGAGCGTCTTGCTCACGGCCAGGCCATTGGCGCCGGCGTTCTGGACCTTGCCCAGGAACGCCTGAGCCTCCGCGGCACTCGACTGGGCGAGCGGCAGCAGCGTCGTCACCACTGTCCTTCGGCCTTCGAGCTGCGCCACGCGGCCGCCGATGCGCGCTTTTTCCGCCGCGAGCTCCGCCAGCGAGCGCGAGATCGTGGCCGACTCGACGGTCGCAATCTTCTGCCCTGCCTCGACCCGGTCGCCCGGCCGGACGGAGACCTCGCGCACCCAGGCGTCCCGCCAGGGCGCGGCAACCGCGACGCGCTGACGCGTGACGATCGCGTCGGCGCTCAACATCACCGCGTCACCCGACACGATATACCACGCCGCCGCGCCGATCCCGCCCAGAGCGGCCGCGGTGAACAATAGCCGGCGCAGCTTGGTCCAGGCGAGCTTGCTGGTCTGAAGTTCCTTGCTCATCTCTCTGTTCTTTCGAGGTTCAACTAGGCGGCGCAAGCCAGCGCATGCGACCTAAGGGAGGTGCGCGTCGCGAGACGCGCGGCGATCCGCTGGGCAGCATCCCCGCGCCCGAAGGGATTGTGCGCCGGCAGAAGGCGGGGGTGGTCGCCCGCGGTCAGCTTTCGCACGCCGGCGACGATCGCGTGGTAGTCGGATCCCACGAGCGTGCCGAACCCGGCCTCGATGACCTCGGGCCTCTCGGTCGTCTCGCGGGTGATCAGAATGCGGAGTCCGAACGTCGGAGCCTCTTCCTGGACTCCGCCCGAGTCGGTCACCACGACCCAGGCGCGACTGAGGAGATACACGAAATCCGTGTACTGCAGCGGGTCCAGAAGCCGCACATTCGGTGCGTCGCGCAAGCTATCCATCACTTCGGCGCGCACCTGCGGATTGAGGTGGACCGGCAGCACGATCAGCTTGTCGCCGTCCTGGCCCAGCGTCCGCAGTGCCCGCAGCACGCTCCGCAGCGGCGCGCCGATGTTCTCCCGGCGATGCAGGGTCGCGAGCACGAGTTTCTTGTCGGTCGGCAGTGCCGCCACCGCCGGATCGATCGGGGTGTAGCCCTTGCGGATCTTCTCGCGCACATAGAGCAGGGCATCGACGACGGTATTGCCCACCATGACGATGCGATCCGCGGGAATGCCCTTGCGCAGGAGATTGTCGCGCGCCCGCGGCGTCGGCGCGAAATGCAGTGCCGCGGCGAGGCCGATCAGACGACGGTTGAATTCCTCGGGCCAAGGCGACTCGAGATCGCCGGTCCGAAGACCAGCCTCGACGTGCGCCACGGCAACCCGGTTCATGAAGCCCGCGGTGGCAGCCGCAGCCGCGGTCGCGGTGTCTCCCTGGACGACGATCCAGTCGTAGCTCTTGGCCTTGAGCAATCTCTCGATTTGCCGGGTCATCAGGCCGACCTTGCCCGCGAGGCCCGGCTCCTCGACGATGTCGAAGCCGTTGTGCGTGACGGCAATGCCGAACAGGTCGAGCAGGCCTTTGGCCAGCTCGACGTGCTGACCGGACCAGAACGCGTCGAGCTCGACACCGGTTCGCCGCAGGGCCCGGTATACCGGACCAAGCTTGATGATTTCCGGCCGAGTGCCGAACGCCACAAGAATGCGCATGTTTTTTCCTCTGGTGGTGATTATCGAGCGGCGGCCGCGAAATCCTCGGGCACCTCGTGCACGGTCTTCGACCAGACCACGGGCTTGGTCGCAAATTCGGACTCGCCGAGGTAGGTCTTCCACGCGCGGAAGACGGCAGCCATGTTGATGTAGAGCGCCACGGGCCATCGCACCGCGACGCCGATCCAATCGAACCTGCCGTACACTTGCCGACAGGCGGCAACGCGGACGACGTAGCGAGCGATGAGCGCGACCAGATTGGCGCCAAGCGAGGCGGCGAGGATCGGCTCGAGGTCGCGCGGTACGTCGGAAAGATCGATGTATTCGAAGAACAGAAGTCCGAACAGGACAAACGAGACCGGCGGCAGAAAGTTGGTGATCATGCCCTTGCGGTCGCGCATGAAGAAATAGAAATCCCAGAGATCACCCTCCCAGCCGAGCTTGTACATGGCCTCGAAGTTGATGCCGTAGACCCAGCGCGCCTTCTGCTTGATCGAGGCGGCCAGCGTCTTCGGGAAGAACTCGCGCGTGGCCACGAAGTCGAGGCCTTCGTCCGCGTTCGCGGACACCGCGGCGAAGGCGCACTTGAAGCCCGCGCGCTTGGCCTCGACGCCGAGGATGTAATCCTCGGTGACGGTGCCCGACATCAGGACTTGCCCGCGCGTCTTCAGGAAGTGCTTGACCAGCCTTCCGGTCAGGCAGGTGCCCACGCCGGCCGACGGGATCATGGCGCCGAGCGCGTCGCGCACGATCATCTCGCGCGTGTGCCGCTCGGCAAATTCATCCATGTAGGTGGATGCGACATGCGCGCCCTGGTCGCGGCTGAGCGAGAACACCGGCGCCTGAATGTAGTCGTGATCGACGGCATAGGCGGCGTAGATCCGGAACGCTCGCGGATCGATGACGTCCTCGCTGTCGTGCAGCACCACCAGATCGGGACAGTCCTCGCCGCTAAAGACCTGCGAGAACATCTCGTTGAGCATCTGGCCTTTCGAGGTCGGCCCCGGCAAGGTGTTGACGATGACGCGGACGCGATCCGGGTGCTTCGCTTCGAGCTCCCTGGCCACGCGCAACGTTCCGCTGTCGTTCGGGTAAACGCCGAGGAAAAAGGACACCTCCGGGATCCGGATGCGGGCGAGATTGCCCTCGACCATCTTCCCGAGCACGTCCTCCTCGTGCCAATTCGCGACGAAAACGGCGGTGGTGGGAATGGCGCCGGCCTGCTCGTTCAGCCGCGGAGGGCGGTAGCGAGTGATTCCAATGGCGAGAAGATCGATGAACGCGTCATCGAGCGACGACAACGTGGTGAGCACGCTCGCCAGGAACAGCGCCATGATCAGCAGGTCACCCAAGATTGCCTCGTCGCTAAGGGTTCATCCGGCGTGCCGCGCGCGAGCGCGGCGACAGCGCTGAATTAGGCAATTGGTGCACTGCGGAAAATCCGGGTTTATACGTAGTTACAAATGAAACTTCCTTAATGTTGGCTGACCCAGCCAGCGCGCGCGCTGCATCCAACGCATTGATAATACTATGAGTTCTGGAGCGATCAGGCGCCCGGTTCAGCCCGTCTTGCGACCTAAGTATAAGGCCCCTACGCGCCGGGCTGCGCGCATCGGTCGCCCCTCCGGAGCAAACGGGCGACCGTTCCCCTTCACCGATCGATCGCGGCGCGAATCATGTGCGCGAGATCGGACTTGCGATACGGCTTCGCGAGCAGCAGCACGCCGGGGTCGAGACGACCGTGATGGACGATGGCGTCTTCCGGATAGCCCGACGTGAACAGCACCTTGAGCGACGGCCGGCGCTTCAACGCCTTCTCGGCGAGCTCCCGGCCGTTCATGCCGCCCGGCATGATCACGTCGGTGAGCAGCAGATCGAATGCCGCGCCCCCCTCGATCATCCTCAGCGCCTCCGCGCCGTTGCTCGCCGCCAAGGTGGTATAGCCGAGACTCTCGAGTTGCATGGTGACGAACACGCGCACGAGAGGGTCATCCTCCACCACCAGGATCGCCTCGTGGCCGCCTTCGATCGGCGTGGCAGGTGCCACCTCGGCGGCCTCGTCGAGCTGACGTGCCTGCGGCAAATAGAGCCTGATCGTGGTGCCGCGTCCCTCCTCGCTGTCGATCTCGATATGGCCGCCGGACTGTTTCACGAAGCCGTACACCATGCTGAGCCCGAGACCGGTTCCCTTGCCGACGCCCTTGGTGGTGAAGAAGGGCTCGAACACGCGATCGCGGATCGCCGCCGGAATTCCGGTGCCGGTGTCGCTCACCGCCACCATGACATAGGCCCCGGGCTGCACGTCGGTGTTGGCTCTCGCATAGCCTTCGTCGAGATGAACATTCCTGGTCTCGAGCGTGAGCTTGCCTCCGCCCGGCATGGCGTCGCGCGCATTGAGCGCGAGGTTGAGCACCGATGTGGAGAGCTGGTGGGGGTCCACCAGGCTCGGCCAGAGGTCGTCCGCGAGCATCGATCGGATTTCGATATGCTCGCCCAGCGTCGGCCGCAGCAGCTTCGCCGTATCGACGATCAGCTCGTTGACGTTGACCTTGCGCGGCTGCAGCGGCTGCTTGCGCGCGAAGGCAAGCAGCCGCTGCGTCAGTGCCGCGCCGCGCTCGGCGGCCTCGTCGATCATCTTCGCGATCGCGGCGGCTTCCGGCTTGTCGGCGACCGCCTCGGCGAGAATCTCGATCGTCCCGGTAATCACGGTGAGAATGTTGTTGAAATCGTGCGCGATGCCGCCGGTCAGCTGCCCGACGGCCTCCATCTTCTGGGCCTGGCGAACCTGCGCCTCTGCCGCAACCTTCTGCGTCATGTCGACGACTGAGCTCAACACCATGAGCCCTTCGCGGGTGGAAATGGGATTGAGGCCGACTTCCACCGGGAACTGGCTGCCGTCTTTGCGTACGCCGAACAGTTCGCGCCCGATGCCCATGCGACGCGTCTCGGGTCGCGCCACGAATTCCATGCGGTCGCGCAAATGCGTGGCGCGCAGCCCGAGAGGCACCAGACTCTCGATCGGTTGCCCGGCCAACTCCTCGCGCCGATATCCGAACATCCGTTCGGTCTCGGCATTGACGAGAACGATGATGCCGCTGGCGTCGACCATGACAATGCCGCTTGGAGACGCCTCCACCGCCAGCGCAAACTTCTCCTGCGCCAGCTTCTGATCCGTCATATCGCGGCCGATGAAGAAAAATTCCTGCTTCGACTCCGACCACACGCCCGACCACGCGAGCGTCGCCACGCTGCCATCCTTACGGCAATACCGGCATTCGAAGTTGCGAAGATGGCGACCTTGGCGCGCCAAGCGCATCCCCTGTCTGCTCCGCTCGAGATCGTCGGGGTAGAGAAACTCCGCGGCGTTGCGGCCGATCATCTCTCCCGGCTTGTAGCCGAGAATTGCCGCCGCGCTCGGACTGACCTGGACGTAATTGCCTTGCCGATCCGTGATCAAGATGAGATCGAGCGACGTTTCGAAAAGGTGGCGGCGCTCCTCGGTTTCCTTGCTGAGCGCGGCGGTGGCGTTCTGGACCTCTTTCGCCATGCGGGCGAAGGAGCGGGCCAGCACGCCGACCTCGCCGCTCGCGCCGGTCGGCACCTGGATCGTGCCGGTGCCGGTGAAACCGTCGACCGCCGCGGTGATCTGGGCGAGCGGCCGCGTGAGCGACCGGGCGAGCAGCACGGCAAGGACGATCGCTCCCAGCACCGCGACGAGACCGCCGAGCAGACTGGCATCGCGCGCCGCGTTCGCGGCGGCCATGATCTGGGCACGCGGCACCGCCTCGATCAGATCGATGCGACGACCTTCCGTGAGCGGCACCGCAGCCGATGCGACCCCGAATCGCGTGCCCGCCCGGTCGGGAATGATGCGCGCTTGCCACTCCTTGGCGCTCAGCGCCTCGGCCAGCAGCGGAAACTCGTCCTGAATGCGCGCAGGCCGGTTTGGCGCTGCACCGGACGCGTGGCTTTGGTCGGGCTCGACGAGATAATCGCCCTGCTCGTTCACGATGTAGATCGCCCCGTCGCGAGGACTGGCCGCGAGAATGCGGCCGAATGCCGGACGCAGATCGACGGCGACGCTGAGAAACCCGAATGGCTTGGCGTCGGCGGCGAAAACCGGAGCAGCAACCCACAGGGTCGGCGCAGCCGGCGGATCGCCGGCGCTCTGCTGGCGCTCGACATTTACCAGCGCAACATAGACCTGGCCCGTCGACAGGCCGATGATCGCCTTGAAATAAGGTCGATCGGCCAAGCGCTGCAGCTCGGCATCCGGCACGACCCGGATGCTGCCGCCCGGCCCCAAACGATCCACGCGGACGATCTCGCGCCCGCCGTCGGCAATGCCCACCAGGCCGAACCGCGCATAAGCGGGCTTGGCGGTAAGCTCGGCGACAAACCGTGCAGCGAGCGCGTTGCGCCACTCCGCCTCGGGCGTTCCATCGAGGGGATCGCGGCCGCCGGCGAGGGTTGCGCGCACGAGGCCCTGCACGGCCCGACCTTGCGTGTTCACGTCGGCACGAGCCCCGAGAACCGAGGCCTCGAGCTCGGTCGCAAGGATGCGGGTATGCATCTCGATGCGATCCAATGCGCTCGGCAACGCGATCGCTTCGATGTTGCGATAGGTGAGCATTCCGACAGCGGCCGCGGTCACCAGCACCAGCGCGACCATTGCCACCATCAGGCAAGTCGACAGTCTCATGCCGGAAGTCCGCGCAGCACGCGCAATCGCAGCGCCTCACGACAAGGCGGACATTCGATCCGGACCAACTTTCGGCAAGGGCGATCGCCGCGTTTGTCAAGAGCGCGGACGAGCGGCTGCCCGTGCAAGGCCCGGCGGCCAAGCGGCGCGCTCATGTCCCGGATTTCTCGCTCATGATGATGCGGATGAGATCGGCGATGTTCTTGGCCCCGAGCTTCTCCATGATGCGGGCACGATGAACTTCGATCGTGCGCGGACTGATCCCCAATTGACGGGCCGCCTCCTTGTTGGAGGCCCCTGCCACGACCTGCGCCAACACTTCGCTTTCGCGCGGCGTCAAGGGCTCACGACCGGCAGGGAGATGAAACTCGAGCCTATCGGACGTCTTCTCGTTCGCTCGACGGCGCGCCAAGGCTTCGATCGCCGCCCGCACACGCGTGGCAATCTCGCTGCCACGAAACGGCTTCTCGATGAAATCGAACGCACCATGCCTGATGGCATCGACCGCCATCGGAATGTCTCCATGACCCGACATCATGAAGATGGGCGCCGGATAGTCTTCGGCATTGAGCTCCTTCAGAATGTCGAGCCCGGACCGGCCCGGAATGTGCACATCGAGCACGATACAAGCCGGCGTGCGCCGGCTCCCGCTGGTTTTGATGCAGGACAGCGCCGCGCATTCGGTGCGCTCCCCTCCCCCTTGTGGGGAGGGGTTGGGGGGTGGGCGTCGTGAGATCGACGCACCGACAGTGCCACACGCACCACCCCCCTCCCCAGCCCTCCCCCACAAGGCTACGGGATGCAGGGATCTAATTCGCGTTTACTGTTGACGCCAACGAAAACGAGAGTCGTTTCAACGTCTTGGAGTGAACATGACGCCTATTCCGAGATTCCTGCATGCTGTGTAAGAGGGGCAAAACCGGTGGCGGTCAGCGGTGGCGCAGCGATGCCTGACAGTTGTCGGCAAGTACGGGATTCATTCTGGGGATGATTGCGGCACTACCGACCTCGATGGCCGATATCGCAAAGGTGATGCTGAAAAGTTTGGTGCTGAAGCGTCTTGCTGAGGCCGAGGAAAGCGTTGCGGCGGACGCGTTGCGGCGCAACGCGTATGAGTATTGCCGCTGGTCTTTCGATAGGTGGCTCTGGCAGCGGACGTCGAACATCGAACCGTTAGTGTGCAATGGGATTTCAGGGTCGATCGAGGCCGAAGTCAGCAATTCGTGCTTGCGGGCATGGAGCCGCGCGAGCAGACGGGCAGCAAGATGACGAGGCCTGTCGATTGCACGAGAAGAGGACGGTCAAACTCGCTGCCCCGCAGCGCGGCCTCTGCGCTGCTGGAAAGGTTACTGACGATAGGTTTTGAGGTGCGCGATCTGGAGAACCGTCCAGATCAACGTCGCGAATTTCGGCGTTGGGCCGCGCGCTGCGCATAACGCCGTGACGGTATCGAGCTCGATGAACGAGCGCCGCTGCCGGCACGGACATCAGCGCAGGCATTTCGGGCCGGACGTTGACACCGCTTCGTGCGTCGCTCAATACCATCAGGGGCAAGTGACGGTGGCGCGGCTGCACGCGCTGGTGCGGGCCTTCGGCGTCATCATCTCCAAGGCGGCAGCTCGTGCGTCTGCTGATTGACCGGCCAGGACGGTTACCTTGACGAGGCCCGCGACGTGCTGCGCGTCGGGCTTTCGAGACGCGCGGTCCAGGCGATCACGGTGGTGAAGACACGCTCGGGATGCTCGGCCAGGCGGGCGATCACAGGCCGCGGACATGGCGGTTGTCTGCACGTAGGCAGCGCTCGGCATTGAACGACATATCGCTGTGGTTCGGCGCGCAGCAGTTCGAAGAACCGTTGTGGCGTTTCTTCGAATCTGCTGCGCGCCGGACCACAGCGATTAGTGTCGTCAATGCCGATCGGCGCTGGCCGACATGCCGACAACGCGGCCTTGTGGCGAGCGCCGGTGATCGCCCGCCTGGCCGCATCCCAGGCGGCGTCTGGACCACCCAGGTCGCCTGGACCGCGCATCTCGACCGCCTGGGCATCTCGGCTCTCAAGGTCAACACCGATCCGGTCATGGTCGACCAGCGAGGGCGCCTTGTGGCGGCAGCGTCGGAGATGCATGGCTTCCTGCACGACACCGTCATCGTCAGCGACGAGCAGCCGGGCAGTTCAACGTCGACTTGCACGGCCTGTGGCATTGGGTCCATGCCGAAGCGGCGTAGTTCACAGGCTCGAAATACCTTCACTGATGCGCAGCCGGAGCGGCGCTGTCATGTGTCGCCGACGCGGCGTTTGCAGCGCTCGTGGCGGAATTCTATGCGTGCGGACGGCTCACCAAATCCTGATCGTCAGCACTCGTGTATCCTTAGAAGCGCAGAGGCCGCGCGGCGGGGCTGCGAGTTTGACGGTCCGCATCTTCATGCGCATAGACAGGCCTCGAGGTCATCCTCGCCCGTCTGCTCGCACGGCTCCATGCCAGCAAGCACGAATTGCTGATCGTCCTCGGATCGGTCGCCTATATCCCATCGCACACCTACGGTTCGGATGAACGACGTCCGCTGCCAGAGTCACCTTAAGCCGGGAAATATCAGCGGCGGTACGAAGCAAGCGACACCGGACGCAACTGCCGCGACGCTTTCCAACGGCTTCAGCACAGACCTGTGCAAGACTCGGCATCACCTTCTGGGAATGATCTCGGCTCACGGCTGGCAGATGCCCAATCACACCGAAATCCCGAACTCGTGCCGACATCCTGAGAATCGCTGCGCAAACTCCTGACTGCCACCGAGTTTTGCCCCTCTTACCATGCTGTCGGCTAACCCGTTGATTTTACTGGATACAACTCGGATGTCTGAATCCCGTAGCCCCACAAGGGGGGAGGGAGCAGACCGAGTTTGCCGCTCGCGCTGATTCCATCTCGACGGGAGCCGCTTTAGAACCATAGAGTTGCTAGTGGTCCTTAGATTCCGGAGTTCATGTCTGAGCGTGCCGCGAGTCCTGACGAACTTCGGAATCGGACCACTAGCTTTTGTTGGAGCATGACCTTTTCCGAAAACCGGTATCCACTTTTCGGGATCATGCTCTAGCTTTTGTTGGCGCATGATCTTTTCCGAAAACCGGTCTCCACTTTTCGGGATCATGCTCTGCGCGCTGTGAACGTCCCGTTCGGCTGATAGAAGATCAATTCGTCCACCGTCCCCTCGGGACCACGGCGGAATTCCACGCGGCAGCCCACGGGGCCGGCGATGGTGAAGGTTCGGGCCTGGTAGGGGAGCAACCTGGAGGTCGGCTGGCCTCCGACGGTCAGCGTGAGCTCGTCATCGTTGTCCCGCCCCACCACGATGGTCGTCATCCCGTGGCTGAAAGTGCCGACGCAGTCGCGGCGGAAAGCGGGATCCATGCAATCGCCGGACGGAACGCGCGTGAAGACCACGTCCTTGACGAGCGGCTCCAGCGGGGCCGACAGCGTCGCGACGTTTCCTTCGCGGTCGGTGAAGAAGGAGATGGCGAGCCGGTCCGGCAGCAGGCGGCCCGCCGCTTCGGGCAGCTCGAACGTATCGTAATGACGATGCGCGAGCGTCTCCGACATGCCGCGATACGACCACCGCAGCTCGGAACCGCTGTGCGTGATGCTCATGCGGCCGTAGCCGGCATGGTCGTAGTCGCCGGCATAGTCGGCGGGCTCATGGCTCGGCCGCGTGTTCGGCCGCCGCGATGCCGTGCGCGCCTGCCGGTCAACCTCGACCTGCGCCAAGGCCTTGCGGCGCCGCTCACGATGGCGCTCGAGCCAGGGCACCGGCTCGTTGCCGCACACCCGATCGAAGACGTAATTGGTGAGAATATCCGGCACCGGGCTGGCGTCACGATTGGTGAACACGGCGACGCCGACGCCGCGCGCGGGCAGCATCGTCATCAGCGTGCTCCAGCCGATCCAGCCGCCACCGTGGCTCACGACGCGCTCTCCGCGATAGCTGTGCGCACCGAAGCCGAAGCCGTAGTGCACGTCGCCGATCTCGGCGAATTCGGAGGCCGCAACATACACGCGGGGCGCATGCAGTTCCCCGATCAAGCCCGGCGACAGCAGCCGTTGCCCCTCGAACTCGCCGTTGCCGAGATGAAGCCGCAGCCAGTTTGCCAAGTCCGCAATCGAGGTGTTGATGCCGCCCGAGGCGGTGGTGCTGATCGGCCAGAGCTTGGCGCGCAGGCGGGTGTCCCCGTCCATGGCGTAGGGCGCCGCCGCATCCGCGGTGGCGGCAAGATCCCCGGCCGTGAAGGTCACGGTCATGTTGAGCTTGTCGGTCAGGCGCGCGCGGGTGAAGTCGGTCCAGCTGCGACCGCTGACGCGTTCGGCCACCATGCCGGCCACGAGATAACCGAGATTCTGGTACTGGAAGGCGCTGCGGATGTCCTCGCTCGCTTCGAGATGACGCATCGCCGCCAGCATCTGCGCCGGCGACAAATCGCCTGGCATGTGAATCCAATCGTGACGCGGCAGGCCGGAATGATGGCAGAGCAAATCGCGCACCGTGACCCGGCCGGTCGCGACAGGATCATGCAGGCGGAATTCCGGGATGTAATCCCGGACCGGTTGCTTCCAGTCGAGGCGCCGCTCGTCCACCAAGAGCGCCAAGCCCGTGGAGGCGAACGACTTCGTGATCGAGCAGATCGCGAAATGGGTGCCGGTGGTCACCGGCAAGCCGGCTTCGATATCGCGAAGGCCGTACCCCTTGACGAGCGCAACCTCGCCGTCTTGCACCACCGCGAGGGCGAGGCCCGGTATCTTCCACTCCTCCATCGCTTGCGCGATGAGAGCCTCGAGATCGGGAACGAAGCCCGCAATGGATACGCCGGGCACGACGGATTGGGATGCCATCGGAAGGAGTCCTCGACTGGAGCAACATGCTATTGCCAGGCACCGCGCAAGTCGCGCGCAACTTTCCACGCTTCATCGCCACCGAAACGTGACGCGTCGATTGAGCAGTCGTCAAAATCCTTCAAAATCATGTCGACGATACCAAGGGTACGAGTTGTCAGAAACGCAGGATAGTTCAGGTCCGGTTCAGTCGATCAGTGCGCGACGCCTTCGATGATGAAGTTTGACGCACCGGCCGCGATCCGGCCGGCTCATCGCGCTCTGTCGTATCGCCACGTGCAGTCATTGGAAGATCTTGTGATTTTCGCGGGCACTTTGGATGCGGCAGCCGATGCGTCCTGCGCACGGCAGCGATAGCGATCATCTATGGAGGGCGGCAGAGGCCGACGCCTCGGCGGTCTCGAGATTGAATGATCAGCGCCCGTTCCACTGCGGGGACGCTTCGACTTCGGAAGGCGCCTTGCACTACCCGGATATCTCTTCTCGGCCAGGGGTTGAGCGTCGTATAATGCATCTTCAGAGAACACCCCATTCCCCTCGCGACAGGAGGACGATCATGCGGAAGTCCTTGCTCGCAGCCACCGTCAGCGTCGCCGCACTGGCGCTTTCATCCTCGCACCCGCTGGTCGCCCAAAGCGATGTCGATCAGCAGCTCGGCAGCGTGCACTTCGAGACCTCGTGCAACGAGGTGGCGCAGCGCCGCTTCGATCGGGCCATGCGCTATCAGCACTCGTACTGGTACGGGCCCGCCCAGGAGATCTTCGAGGAGGCGCTGAAAGCCGATCCGACCTGCGCCATCGCGCAATGGGGCATCGCGCTGACCTTGCTCGACAATCCCCATAACGCGATCCCGAAGTCCAACCTCGCGCCGGGCCGTGCGGCCATTGAGAAGGCCAAGGCCATGGGCGCCAAGACCGAGCGCGAGCGCGACTACGTCGACGCGCTGATGCTGATGTACGCCGACTACGACAAGCTCAGCCATGTCCAGCGCATCCGCTTGTTCCGCGACGCGGAGGAGAAGATCGCGGCGAAATATCCGAACGACGACGAGGCGCAGATCGCCTACGCCATCACGCTCAATACCTCGGCCGACCTGAGCGACAAGACCCGCGCCCAGCAGATGAAGGGCGCCGCGCTCCTGGAGCCGATCTCCCAGCGCCTGCCGCGGCATCCCGGCGTCACCCACTACCTCATCCACCTCTACGACTATCCGGAGACCGCCGCCAAGGGCATCGCAGCCGCCGACCGCTACGCCACGATCGCGCCGGCCGCGCCGCACGCCCAGCACATGCCGTCGCACATCTACACCCGCGTCGGCCACTGGCAGCAGTCGATCAATTCCAATATCGCCTCGGTCAAGGCGGCGAAGGCGGAAAAATCGGTCGGCAATTATCTGCACGCCCAGGATTACATGGTCTATGCCTACCTGCAGCTCGCGCAAGACAAGGAGGCGCGCGACGTCATCGACGACATGATGAAGGAGGCCGATTTCAAAGCGGGCGTCCTGGGCGCCCACTATGCGCTGGCGGCCTCGCCGGCGCGCTATGCGGTCGAGCGCGGCGACTGGAACGGCGCGGCACAACTGCCGGTCCGGCCGAGTCCCTTCAACTTCGTCATGGCGATCTCGCACTCTGCCCGCGCGCTCGGGGCCGCGCGCTCCGGCAAGCCGGAGGCCGCCCAGCCCGACGTCGCCAAGCTCGCCGAGCTGCGCGACAAGCTGCGCGACGCCAAGGACCCATACTGGGCCGAGATCGTCGACATCCAGCGGCAGGTCGCCGCCGCCTGGCTGTTGTATGCGCAAGGCAAGCACGACGAGGCGCTGAAAGCCATGAGCGCGGCGGCGGACGCCGAGGACAGGACCGAGAAGCACGCGGTCACGCCCGGGCCGCTCGCGCCGGCGCGCGAGCTCTACGGCGAGATGCTGCTCGACCGCGGCATGGCAAAGGAGGCGCTCGCCGCCTTCGAGGCAACTAAGGCGAAGGAGCCGAACCGCTTCCGCGGCTTCCTGGGCGCAGCCCAGGCCGCCGAAAAGCTCGGCGACAAGGCCGCCGCGAAGGCTAATTACGAGAAGCTGCTCGCGCTCACGGCCGGCTCGAGCTCCGACCGGCCGGAGCTCGCCGACGCCCGCAAGTTCGTGGCGACCAATTAGAGCGTATCCCGTTCCTTCGGAATCGGGATCCGCTCTTGAAATTGTCGAGGGGGCGCACGTTCATGACGGCGAACCGGTCCCCGCTTCGCCGGAACATGCGCCGGTCACGGCTGACGCGATGAGACGGAGCACCATTCTGGTCGTTGCGATCGCCTTGGTGTCGGGCGGGGTGCTCGGCGCGATCGGACTGCTGGCCGGCCATGCGCTCAAGCCGGACAGCGCCGCCGCGCCGCCGCCCAATCCGGTCTGGACCGAGGTGCCGTGGCCGTTCCCGACGGATCAGTGGGGCAAAGGAAGGGCGTTCCAGTGCAGGGCCGAGCACTGCGGCACGCAGGCGAGGCTCTATCTGCGCGCCAAGCTCGGCTCCTGCAATTGCACAACCGGTGTCGCTGACGACGACGACCTCGATCGCATGAGCGACTTCGATCTGGTCGGCGGCGAGGTTTTGCCCCTCGGTGCCGGCCGGCCCATCGCGATCGCCTCGATGAAAGGCCGCAGTCGCGCCTACACGCTCCCGGCGCGCAGTCGGTCGGGCCGGTCCGCGATATCGGTCGTCGTCAACGACCGCTGCGACATGATCGTCGCGACGGTTGTACTCCCGCACGACCGGCCGGCGACGATCGAGCCCGATGTCATGGCGTTCCTGAACAGCAGGACCGTGCAGCATTGGGCCGAGATCGCGCTCGGGCTGTAGCCTGCCGGCGCCTCAGACTTCCCATGTCCGCTGCAGCGGATACATCGCGCCGTCACGGCGCGTAGGCCCAGGCCTCGATCATGACGGTGGCGCCCCGCACCGGCAGGGGCCCCGGCACCTCGATCGCCGCGAACGGCAGCGGACGGCCGCCGACGCGGCGCTCCCAGACCTTGTAGACGGGATAGAACTCGCGACATTGCCGAGCGACGTGCCGGTCGCCTCGCACAGCCGCGCGATGTTGCCGATCATCGCTTCCGCCTGCGCCTCCAGCGGCGAGGACAATAGGGCTGGCGCGGGTCGACCGCAGCGGCACTCGTTGGGACTTGCCCCGGCCCTCTCCTACGTCATGCGCGGGACGGGCACCCCGCCGACATGGTCGGCGGGGACCCCGTTGACCCGCGCATCCTTCTTTAGCGCAGGGATCCTGCGTTATTCAGTCTTCCAAAGATCACTGGCAAGCTCATCAATCGCCTTTCCGTCGGGTTCTCGCGGTCGCGATCGCTTCGGCGACGACGGCGAGCGGCAGGATCAGCTTGAGTGGATCGTCGAGCAGCGCCAGCGCTCCGAACCGCTCGTACCACCTCGCCGCGTTCTCGTCCTTGGCGTCGATGGCAAGGGCGACGCCGCCGACTTCCGCCGCAACAGCCAAGACTCGTTCGCCGGCCGCCAGCAGGAGGTCGCCGCCGAGGCCTTGCCCCTGCATCGCGCGATCGACGGCGAGACGCCCGAGCCGAAAGACCGGCACCTCGTAGCGGCCGAGTTTTCTGGTCAGTCTCGCAGGCACGCGGGCGAACGCGATGGCGCCCGGGCTGATCGAATAGAAGCCGAGCACGCGCGAGGGTGCCGCCGGAGACACCGCCACGAAGGTTTTGGCGCCCCCGGACTCATGGTTCTGTCTGGCGTAACGGTCGAGGTATTCGTCGAGCTCGGGCGAGCCGCAGTCGAAGCTCTTGCGGTCGTGGTGCCGCCCGATCGGCTCCTCGCGCCACGCCACCGACGCAGCTATCTCTTGCCGACGCGGCGCCGCGCAGCGGCGATGAGGGCGGAGGTCGGTTTGGGCGGATTCTCCAGCAGATCCAGCACACGCCTGCTGTCCCGCTCGCTGAGCACGATGCGCTCGGCTCGGTCCACGACTTCGCGCGCGGTCGGCAGCACGTTGCGCATGATGAAGCTGGTCACATCCAGCCGTTCATAGGCGGCAGCCGTTGCCAGCAGCCGCTTTTCCTCCTTGGTCGCCCGCAACTCGATCCGATCTTCGCGGGCCGCGCCGCTTGCCGCCATGGCAGGATCCTCACTTCCTAAATTACGTACGGATTATATCCGTACGCGCGAGGGGGGTCAATGCGGCCCGCAGCCGCGCGCAGCGCCTGCGACTGCACCGTCACGGCGCGTAGGCCCAGGCCTCGATCATGACGGTGGCGCCCGGCACCGGCAGGGGCGCGGGGACCTCGATGGCCGCGAACGGCAGCGGACGGCCGCCGAGGCGGCGCTCCCAGACCTTGTAGACGGGGTAGAACTCGGCGATGTCGGTGTGGAACTGCAGCACGCGCACGACATTGCCGAGCGAGGTGCCGGCAGCCTCGCACAGCCGCGCGATGTTGCCGATGATCGTCTCCGCCTGCGCCTCGGGCGAGGAGCCGAAATAGGGCTGGCGCGGGTCCACGGCGGCCGAAGGGACGAGACCGTCGCGGTCGATCGCCATCAGCGCCGAGATGAAGAGAAGATCGCCCGCCCTCACCGCCTGCGGCTGGTGGCGGAACGCGGTGACCACGCCGGCGTCGATATGGCTCTTGCCTGCCGCGCTGCCGGGCTTGGCCGCGAGCACATTGATCTCGATCCCGCCGTGGTAGGGGGCGAGCCCGTGCTCGATGCAGGGAACGATGGAAATGGTCGGCGGCGCGGCGGCGAAGTGGCGCGACCAGACCTCGTTGAAGGCGGAATAGTCCTCGCGCCGGGTGAGATAGACCTGGGCGTGGACGACGTCCTCGAGCTTCGCGCCCGCGAGCGCGAGCGAGGGCACGATGCGTTTCGTGATGATGAACTCGGTCTCGAGCTTGATCGGCTGGCCGCCCCACTGCGCGCCTTCTGCCATCAGCGCCGCCGCCGCGACGCCGTTGCGGCGCGGCTCGTCGCCCACCGCCATCGAGGTGATGCCGGGAATGAAGATGAAGTCGCCGACCGTCAGCGCGGGCGAATAGCCGGAGGTGGGGCGGCCCTTGAGCTCGTCGTGCTTCAGATGCGCGACCTCGAAGCCCTTTTCCGGCACCACCGCCATCGCCTGGATGTTCATGTCCGCCGCCGGCAGCAGGAATTTTCGCTGCGCGATCGAGGTCGAGGGCGGAATGCGCCCGCGCAGGACTTCGCGCCGGACATATTGATAGGGCGGCACCGCCTCGACCGTGGTGTAATACTGGTCGGTGCGCACGAGATTGTCCCGCTCGGTGCCGGCGGCGCGCAGCACGGCGTCGAGATTCTGAAAGAGACGCGCGGCCTCCTTCTCGCGCTTGGGCAGGCCCGCGTGCGGCATGCGCTCCGAGATGACGTCGGGCGCGATGCCGTTGACGAAGTCCTGCGCCATGAGCCCGGCCGCGAACACCCAGCGGCCGGCCTTCACGCCCTGCGCGAACTTGACCTTCCCGGAGCCGAGCTCGACCGGCAGCAGCGGCTGCACCGAGCCCGATACGCGCGTCTCGTTCATGAAATTCCTCTCCCGTGGACGCCCAGTATGCGATCTGGGCGGACGTGAACCAAAGCGATTTCCGTTGCTGTCGATGCAGAACAGTCCCGCGCACTCGGTGCTATCCATCCCCCTGTGGGCATGGCAATCGCATATGGAATCCCGTGCGACGGAGCTGCGGTGGAGCCCGGACGTGCCGCGGGCGGCCTGTCGCATATGCCCCCTCTCCCACCGGAGCTGGGGCTTGCCCGAGCTCGGGCACCTCGAGAGTCGACCGAAGCCGGATGAAGCCGACTTCGGCCGCGGGGCGGGCACAATGGTCGCGGAACACACCGTGATGAGTGAGGGGTTCGCTTCGGAAAGAACCGTGTCCCGCCGCCCCTTCACCCGCGCCCCGGCAATCGAACGGTGCCTTTCGGCCGCTCGACGAGCTGGCGCGCGGCGTCGAGCAATTGCTCGCGGCTGAACGGCTTGGATAGAATCGCAGCATGCCCGAACGAACGCGGCAGGCTGTTATGGCCGTATCCGGTCACAAATGCGAAGGGTATCTTTCGGCGCGTCAACGCCGCAGCAATATCGTCCACCGGCCGGCCGCGCAGGTTACCGTCGAGTAGCGCGGCGTCCAACGACATGCCTTCAATGAGATGAAGCGCCTCCTCCAAGGTACCGGCGCGGCCCGCGACCTCGGCGCCCGCCTCTTCCAGGCCGGCGATGATGTCCATTGAGACGAGCGGCTCGTCCTCGACCACGAGGAAGCGATGTCCGGCCAGCGGCGCTGGAGCCTCGTCTGCCTCGGGCGGCTGGCTGGGCGCCGCGACGTCAACCATCCGAGTCGTCGCGGCAGCGTCCCGAGAGGGGACGTTTTCAGGCAGCGGAATCGTGATCTCCCAGGCGATCCCCCTGGCCGCGATCGACATAAGCGCATCCCCGCCTTCACTGCGGGCGCTTTGCTCGATCAAGGTCGTGCCAAACCCGCACCGGATGGGCGCCGAAACCGGCGGGGCCCCCTGCTCGACCCAATTGAGCCGCAGCATCGAATCCCGGACGGTCCAATTGATCGTAACCCATCCTTTCTCGGTCGACAGTGCGCCATATTTGGCAGAGTTGGTTCCGAGCTCATGCAGCATCAAGGCGACATGCTGCACCAACTGCGGCTGCATGTGAACGGCCGGGCCCCATGCGGTGAGACGTGACTCATCAACCGGGCCAAGGCGCAGCTGATCGCGGATGACATCGCGAAGATCGGCCCCTTTCCAGACCGTGCTGGTCAAAAGCGAATGCGCCCGCGCCATGGACTGGATGCGTCCGGAAAAGCTCGACGCGAAATGGGCCGGGTCTTTGGCGCTGCGCAACGTGTGCTGCACGATCGCCTGAACGCTTGCGAGCGTGTTCTTGACGCGATGATTGAGCTCTTCGACCAGCAACTGCTGCGTTTGGCGGGCCTGGACCTGTGCCCCGATATCGCGGAAGTGACAGACCACTCCGAAGCGGCCATCCGGCAGCGTTATCCGGTCCAGCCGCCGCTCGTAATACTCGGTGGTGTTGCGATCGACACGGTGCTCGGCGCGCTCGGGCGAGACGTACGGCTCGCCGGTCGCCAGCGTGTGCCGGAACCGGCGTGCGATCTCGTCCGCATAGTTTGGTTCCCAAAGGATATGGATGACCTCGTCGAAGTCGCGGCCGATCAGATTCGGAATATCACCGAACACCAGCGCGGCGACCGGGTTCACCTCCCGGATACGGAATTCGGAGTCGATCAGGTAAACTCCCAGCGGAGATTGATTCAGGAGCGTTTCGTGTTGCGCGGCACGATGGCGCAACGCTTCTTCCGCATGCTGGCGCTCGATGATGTCGGCGGCCTGCCGCGCCACGACATCCATGAGGCGCAGCTGGCGTTCCGTAGGCTGGTATGGGCTGCGCCAATGCGTGGAGATCATACCGACCAGCTTTCCCCTTCTGGAGAGAAGGGGAGTGGTTTGACAGGCGCGGATACCCGTCTCGCGAAAGACCTTCAGGTCTTCGGTATCCGCGACGAACTCGCATTCCTCGACGTCCGGAACGATGACCCGGCGGCCCGTGCGCAGCGCGGCACCGCAACTGCTGCCGGCCGAATCGATGCCCACCCACTCCCAAAACTTTGCCGCATCCGGACCAAACCCGCGAAACGTCAGCAGGCGAAGCTCGCCACCGCGCCCGCGTTCGGGGTAGAACATCTGCACGCTCGCGAAGTCCGAGCGCATGATGGCTGCTGCAGCGTCCATGACCTCTTCATAAAGCGCGGCAGTGTCCGCCTCATGAATCAGGTGCGCGCTGAGATCCTG
This sequence comes from uncultured Alphaproteobacteria bacterium, assembly GCA_963758945.1. Classification (GTDB taxonomy): domain Bacteria; phylum Pseudomonadota; class Alphaproteobacteria; order Rhizobiales; family Xanthobacteraceae; genus VAZQ01. Next base: position 49,161 of record CAVWXY010000018.1, read on the forward strand.
CAAGAGCTTGGCATCGTCGAGCTCTGCTTCGACTTGCGCACGGCTCCGGCGCAGGGCGTCTTCAGCCTTCTTGCGTTCCGTGGTCTCGGTGCAGGTACAGAACATTCCGGCAATGCGGCCGCGTTCATCGCGCACCGGAGAATAGGAGAAGGTGAACCATGTCTGCTCGTCGTAGCCTTTCCGGTTCATCACCAGCGGCAGGTCTTCGTGATAATTGGCCTCGCCCGACAAGGCGGCATCGATGAGCGGGCTGATGTCGGGCCAGATTTCCGGCCAGATGTCCTGAAAGCGGGCACCGAGCGCACGCGGATGCTTCGCACCGAGGATTTCGGCGTAGGGATCGTTGTAAAGGAATCCGAGCTCTTTTCCCCACGCCACGAACATCGGGAATTTCGAATGAAGCAGAAGGGCGACGATCGCACGCAGCGATTGCGGCCAGGTCTCAGGCGCACCAAGCGGGGACGTCGACCAGTCGTGGACGCGCATGAGCGCGCCGATCCTTCCGCCGCCTTCGAGAAAGGTGCGGTCGCCCGACAGGTCCGACGACATCGATGCGGTCAACTCGTTCGCCACAACCGCCTTTGCAAAGGCAAGGATTCGCGCCCCGAACCGGCGGCTCGGTGAACCTAACCGGAGGGCCCTGAGACCAGCCAACCCGGTGGAACTCTTCAGCGGCTGTAAAGTTCCTGGGAGAAACTCGCGGCATCTAGGAAATCCGCTCGAAGAACGGCCCCGCAGGGTCTGACGATCCATGTCACCGATCTTGGTTGCCTCTTCCCGCGAGGGCCCGTCGAGCGCGGCTGCGGTTGCCAACAGCCGCTGCGGCGTGCCTGCAACGTGCGCGAGCGGCTCCATGGAGCTGGTTTGGCAACGATGCTCAAGATCGATAGCCTATGGCGTTTGCCGGTGATCAAACCGCGCCGGTGATCAAACCGCTGTCCCCGTCCCCTCGCCTGCTCCGGCGACTGCGGCGCGCGGGCAGCGCCGCACCCACAGGAGCTCCCCGATGACGCCTCGCCTGCGATCCTGCCTGACGCTGTTGGGCACGCTTGCCATCGGCATGGCCTGGGCGCTTTCGGCGCACGCCCAGAGCTATCCCGAGCGGCCGATCACCTTCGTGGTGCCGTTCGCGCCCGGCGGCCTGACCGACGTGCCGGCCCGCCTGGTGGCGGCGCTGATGCAGGAGAAGATCGGCCAGAACATCGTGGTCGAGAACAAGCCCGGCGGCTCGGGCGTGGTCGGCGGCACCTACGCGGTGCGGGCGGCGCCGGACGGCTATACGCTGCTCGCCAATTCGCTCGCCGACACGCAGAACCTGCACTACATCCCGGTGCCCTACAGCGCGGTCGACGATTTCGCCATGATCGGCCTGATCGTGGAGGGGCCGCCGCTGGTGCTCATCGTCGACGCCAAGCTGCCCTACCAGTCGCTCGCCGAGCTGATCGCCGACGCCAAGGCCAACCCGCGGAAGATCAGCTTCGGCACCTCCGGTCCCGCCACTTCGCCCGCGATCTCGCTGGCGCAGCTCAATGCGGTAGCCGGGACCGAGATCGTCGGCGTGCCCTATCGCGGATCGGGGGAGGCGGCGCGCAACGTGGCCGGCGCCGCGATCCAGGGCACCTTCGCGTTCTATTCCCAGGCCAAGCCGCTCGCCGACGACGGCAAGGTGCGCGCGCTCGCGGTGGCGAGCGCCCAGCGCATCGCGGCGTGGCCGAGCGTGCCGACCATGGAGGAGCTGGGCTACAAGAATTTCGATCACCGCGGCTTCGTCGGGCTCGCCGCGCCCGCCAAGACGCCGAAGCCGGTCATCGCCTTCCTCAACAAGCATCTCAACGAAGCGATCGAGACCGAGACGTTCAAGCAGCGGATGGCCGCGCTCGGCATGACGGTGCCGGCCGACAACACGCCGGAGAAGTTCGACGCCTTCATGCGCGCCCAAACCGCGCGGCAGGCGGCGTTCGCCAAGCTCTCCGGGCATACGCCCATGGCGCCCCAGCGCTGAAGCGCGCCGCGAAGGGCCTGCGCGCCCGCCCCTTTTTTGCGCATGTCCTTATCGGAAAACCGGTTCCCACTTTTCCGGGACATGCGCTTCTGCCCGCGCCGGGCCGCCTTCAGATACGCCGCCGCTGCCCGCAACAGCGCCGGATCGTCGTTGAAGCAGCCGAGCCCGGTGTTGCAGTTGCGGCAAAGCAGGCGGCGGACCATGCCGGTGACGTGGCAATGATCGATGTACAGTGGGACGCCGGACTTGCGGCAGATGGCGCAGGCGCTGCCCTGCCGCGCCAGGATGGCGCGCAGCTCCGCGAGCGACAGCCCGTAGCGGCGGGCCCGTTCCTTGTCGCGATAGTCGGCGTCGGTCGCACGCCGGCGGCGCCGGTCCCCGTTGATGAAGTCCTTGCGGCGCTCCCGTCGCGCACGGCGAAGGTCGCGCGTGAGACCTTGATAGAACGGGTCCTGCTCGTACGGCTTCTGCTTGCGTTCCCGGCGCGCGCCCTCCGGCCGGCCCGTCTGCTGCTGGTCGCCGGTCGCAGTCATGGGGGCGGAACGCGAGGCAATGCCGCGCGGCGCGCGCAAGACGCGCCACGGTGGCGACGAGAAACGGGGATGTGGAGCGATCAAGCCGCGCGCAGACCGGGGCACGCCGATGCCGGGCGGCGGACGGAAAGCCGCCCCGGCGCGGGGGCCCAGGTCAAGGCGCAATTTCGGATCGTGCCGGAGTCATACCTCACGCGCGTAACGTAGTCAACTACAAAATGCAGATAAAATGAAAAGCGAGAGTTTAGAGCAGCTTGCAGGGGTTCACGGCACCCACGCGCGTCACCCGCGGGCTTGACCGCTTGCGCGCCAAGTTGAGGGTCCTCGGTTGTCATCGTCCGCGAAAGCGGACGATCCAGTCATCGCCGGCCCCGGCAAGAGGCACCGTTTCGGCACCGGATCGCACATTCACGTGTTGCTGGGTGCCCGCTCCCCGCTTTCGCGGGGACAGGCTTCGCGGGCATGACAGCGGAGCAATCGCGGCTTTCGATCTCAGGTTAGCGCCTATGGGACTTGACCACGCAGGTCGAACGTATCCGACTGGTGCCATGAAGCGCCCGAAATCGGGTGAACCCGATTTCCGGGCGGGCCACCGCCGGCAGGGAGTTTAATCAATGAACCGCAGCAGCGACCGCATTCTCGTCACCCATGTCGGCAGCCTGGTGCGCCCGATGTCGATCCGCGACATTCTCTCGGCGCGCGACCACGGCCGGCCCTACGACGAGGCCGCCTACGAGAGCACCTTGCGCGCGGAGGTCGCCGGCGTCGTGCGCAAGCAGGCCGAGGTCGGCGTCGACGTCGTCAGCGACGGCGAATTCGGCAAGGCCGGCTGGATCCGCTACGTCGCCGAGCGGCTGGGCGGCTTCGTCCACCGCGAGATTCCGGCCGGACGACCACGAGCACAATCCGGTCTACATCATCCGCGAGGCGCAGAAGTTTCCCGAGTTCTACGCCGCCTATACGCCGATCCAGTATTACGACTGGCTGCCGCCGGGGCAGTCGACGACGCCGCTCAAGGCCGATCCCGAAGCGGAGCGCCGGAACCTGCTGGTGTGGGAATGCGTGGCGCCGATCAGCTACAAGGGGCAGGCCGCGATCGGCCGCGACATCGCCAACTTCAAGGCGGCGCTCGCCGGCGTCAACGTCGCGGGCGCGTTCATGCCGGTCGCCGCGCCGATGAGCGCGCGCGGGCTGTGGCTCAACGCCTATTACAAGCGCGACGAGGAGATCGTGGTCGCGCTCGCCGACGCGCTCAAGGAGGAATACCGGGCGATCGTCGACGCCGGATTCATCCTCCAGCTCGACGACGCGTTCCTGGCGCACGAATACGACCGGCTCCTGGGCGAGATGGGCGAGCGCGAGGTGCACAAATACGCCGAGCGCTGCGTCGACCTCACCAACTACGCACTGACCGGCATTCCCGAGGACAAGGTGCGCTATCACGTGTGCTGGGGAAGCTGGAACGCGCCGCACACCACCGACGTGCCGCTCAAGACCCTCGTCGACCTCATCCTCAAGGTCAAGGCGCAGGCCTATTCGCTGGAAAGCGCCAACCCGCGGCACGAGCACGAATGGATGGTGTGGCAGGACGTCAAGCTGCCGGATGGCAAGATCCTCGTTCCCGGCATCGTCACGCACTCGACCAACGTGGTCGAGCATCCCGAGCTGGTGGCGTGGCGGATCAGGAATTTCGCCGGCGTGGTCGGACGCGAGAACGTCATCGCCGGCACCGACTGCGGCTTCTCGCAGAGCTACAACATCGTGCGCTGCCACCCCTCGGTGCAGTGGGCCAAGCTCGAGGCGCTGGTCGCGGGCGCGCGCACGGCGTCGAAGGAGCTGTGGGGGAGATAAGTCAGACGCGAGTCCGCTGTGCCCCGCTTCCGGACTCACGAGGCATGCTCTTCATCCGACGCGATGTGCCACAAGCGGTCATGCTCCCTTCCGTCGATTGCGTGGTTGATGTAGCCTAATCCTCGAGCCGGCCCAGCGGGACCTGCCGAGGTCCCCCCTTTTTTGGCGGCAGGCTGATGCCGTCGGCGGGCATCCCACTCAGACCATCATTTGTGCGGTCTATCCACGCTCGCATCGCGCGGCCGCGCGCATTTACGCGCGTGCAATAAGGACGACCAGGGAGGAGGACGCCAATGAAACTTCCCCACCGTACAGTAGTGTCCGGTTAAGTTGAAGGGTGTTGCCGGAAAAGGCAATTGTGACGGGCTTTTTTTGGCTCCGACTGGTGTCCCCGACTTGAATTGAAAATGGCGTGTTGGGCTAGCGTCCGGGATTTCGCCACCCCGGAGTCGCCATGTACGTCGGCAAGACCCTGTTCGCGCAGGTCATGGATTTCCTGCCATGGAAGACTTTCCATCGCATCGTGGATCATTTGCGCTGCCGGCGCTGACCATTTGCGCCCTGTACCGGTGCCGATGGCAGGTGGAGCTGTTTTTCAAGTGGATCAAGCAACACCTGCGCATCAAACGCTTCTACGGCACCTCGGAGAACGCCGTCCGGACGCAAATCTGGATTGCCATCAGCGTCTATGTGCTGGTGGCGATCATCAAAAAGCAACTTCGCCTGGATGTGACCCTGCATACGCTGCTACAGATTTTGTCGCTGACGCTCTTCGAGAAATTGCCGCTGCAACAAGCCTTCAAGCGCGTCGATCCGGTCGAAAACAACCTTATCTCCGACAGGCAGTTGAAATTGTTCGAGTTTTAACCGGACACTACTGCCCACCGTAGACATTTTCTGCATCTGGCCGCGGGCGCTGCCGCGCTGCCGGCTGTGACGCGTTTCGCTTGGGCGCAAGCCTATCCGAGCCGGCCGGTGCGCATCATTGTCGCTACGGGCCCCGGCGGCGCGCCCGACATCCTTGCGCGCCTAATGGGACCATGGCTGTCGGAGCGGCTCGGCCAGCAGTTCGTGGTAGAAAACCGCCCTGGTGGCGGCAGCAATATCGGCACCGAAGCGGTCGTGCGCGCTCCTCCGGACGGCTACACGATCCTCATGGCAAGTTCGACGAACGCGATCAACGTGACGCTCTACGACAAACTCAATTTCGATTTTCTGCGCGATATCGCGCCGGTCGCCGGCATTGTTCGCTTGCCCCTCGTCATGGTGATACATCCAGCGGTTCCGGCCAGGACGGTTCCCGAGTTCATCGCTTATGCCAAGGTCAACCCGGGCAAGATCAATATGGGGTCGCCCGGCATCGCTACCCCGCCTCACGTGGCCGGCGAGCTATTCAAGATGACGGCCCGACTCAACATGGTTCACGTGCCGTATCGCGGTGGGGGACCCGTGATGACCGACCTGCTCGGCGGACAGGTGCAAGTCTTGTTCGGCAGCACTTCACTGACGATCCAGCAGATCAGGGCCGGCAAGTTGCGTGCGTTGGCGGTGACGACCGCGACACGCTGGGAGGGGCTGCCGGACATCCCGACCGTGGGCGATTTCGTCCCGGGCTACGAAGCGAGCGTGGTGCTTGGCCTCGGCGTGCCCATGAAAACGCCCGCTGAGATCATCGACAAGCTCAACAAGGAGATCAACGCTGCTCTCGCCGACCTCAAGATCGAGGCGCGGCTTGCAGACCTGGGCGGCACCGTGCTTGCGGGCTCGCCCGCCGACTTCGGCAAGCTCATGGCCGAGGACACGGAGAAGTGGGGCAAAGTGATCCGGGCAGCCAGCATCAAGCCGGAGTAATGCAGCAATCCGTACCAAATATTCCGTAATATCTCGATCTGCGAACACACCGTGTCGGGCTGATGACCACTTCGGGTCGATCGCGCCTTTTCCGTCAACATAAAGCGTCTGCTTCACGCCGAATCCGGACATACGCGCGATGAATGATTGCATCGGTTGGATCGTGGCCGGGGCGGTCTCCATGACCGTGCCTGAGCAACCGTGCTACTTTGCGGCTGCCACAAAGGCCGGATTCATGCCGCCGTCAACGCCGGTCGTAACAGGCGCGATCGGGGTGCCGCGACTGCTCAGCTCAGCGGCGTCAATTTCGTCACGGCGCTGCTTCTCGCCTACCGAGGCGGCGATTTCTTCCGGCACTCTGTAGGCCGGGCAACGGTCGGCAGGGCTGAACCTCTCCATCGCTAGGGCGTCGAAAATGTAGCGCCTCTCGCACACGTCAACTCGGGGCTCGAGGTGCGTGACCTCGAAATGGTCATAGCCCTCCTTGAGCATTTTCCAGAACGTCATGTGCGGCGAGTTGCGGTGGCGAGCCATGTTGAGCGCCGTCATGCGAAACGGATACGCCTGCAATTGGAACGACGCCTGATCGCCGAAGAATGCTTCGCGGGCGAGCGCGTAGATTTCCGCGATCTGTTCGTCGGTCATGGCGTAGCAGCCGGCTGACGAGCAGCCGCCGTGGATCATCAGGAACGCGCCGGTGCGGCCGTTCGCCCGATCATATGCATTCGGGAAGCCGGTATTGATCGCGAGATATTGGCTGGAATTCGGATTCATCAGGCCGGGAGTGATGGTATAGAAGCCCTCCGGCGCCTGACGGTCGCCGCTCTTGATCTTGGGCCCCAGCTCTCCCGACCAGCGGCAGATCGGATAAGTGCGGAAAAGCGCGAAGCGCCCGCTGTCGTCCTGCTTCCAAACCTCGAGCTCCAACTCCTCCTTGAAGACGCGGATAAGGATCGGGGATTCCTTCTCCATCTTCTTGGCTTTGAGCTGGGCCAGAGTGCGCTCCGACAATGGTTGCATGTCGCGGCTGATGACCGGTGTGCCACCGCATCCGCCAAGGATCGTCACGGCAATGATCGCGGCCGACGCCAGCAGCGCACGCAGCAGAGGCCGTGAGCGGAGAGTAAATTGGTGGAGCACGCCAGCCCTGATCCCCGAGTGTGACGGACGCTAGAGCAGGATGACTTTTCTTCGAGTCGTCATCCCGCTCTAGCTTATTGTCGGAGCATGATCTTTTCCAAAAACCGGTACCCACTTTTCGGGATCATGCTCTAGGCCGGGACTTGGGTGAGATCAAGGGCGAACGGCGACCAACCCAGAATTCAGATCAATTGGAAAACAAAAGCTTACCGGCACCTCCCGGAGAGGGACGGTATCCCGACCCAGCCATTGACAATGGAGGAGGCGAAGAGGGCCGAAGTATGGCTGATGCCGGTGGCGTTGCCGCTCGGCCGATCGAGACCTGCAACGACCCGGCGTTACCGCATCGGTGCCGGCCCGAGAACACGATCGGAATGGCCGCGGTTGCGGCTCATCCGCAAAAGTCGCTATTGTAACTTTCCGGGCAGGCAAGGCGTGGGAGGGACATATGTGGCTGGTACGGTCTTGGTTGATCGGACTCGTCGTTGCAGCAATTTCACTTCTGGCGCAGGGCGCATCGAAGGCTGAGCCGGTCAAGATCCGCGTATCCTGGATCGCGCCGCTTTCGAACTGGGCGTCGTTGCTCATGGAGAAAAAGGAGATCGCCCGGCACATGGGGCAAGACTTACATCCTCGAGCCCGTCCGCTACGCCGGAACGCCGCAACAGATCACGGCGCTCGCAAACAACGAGCTTGAAATCGCGAACCTCGCCTTCTCGACATTACCGATGGCAATTCACAACGCGGGTCTGTCCGATTTGCGGGTTATCGCTGATGAATTCCAGGACGGCGTAAAGGATTACTACTCGCAGGAATATATGGTGCTCGCCGACGGGCCGGTGAAGCGCCTTGAAGACATGAAGGGTCGCGTGGTGGCGATTAATGCAGGCGGTTCGGCCGTCTATGTAGCGATGCGCAAAATGCTGCTCACAGTGGGGCTTGAGCAGAAGCGCGACTATGTCATGATGGAGGCGCCATTGCCGACAATGCGTGCCATGCTGGCTGACAGGAAGGCCGATCTGGTTCCCCTTGTCGTGCCATTCTCGTTCGATCCAGAGCTGCGCCGCATTGCCAAGCCTCTCTTCTACAATCGCGATGTCATGGGTCTGACGCAGCTCCTGTTCTGGTGCGCGCGGCAGTCCTTCATCGATAAGAATCGCGCCGCCATGGTGGATTTCATGGAAGACACGCTGCGCATTACTACTGGTTTCTCGATCCGGCGAACCACGCCGAAGTGGTGGCGATCGCTTCGCGCCTGACCAAGCAGCCACGCGAGCGTCTGGGCTGGGTCTTCACCAAGCAGGATTACTATCACGTGCCGGGAATGCGGCCTGACCTCGTGGCACTCCAGCGCAACGTTGCGCTCGTCAAGGAACTCGGTCTTATCGGCGCCGATACCGATGTGAAAAAGTATTCTGACCTGACCGTTTTGGATGATGCTGCGAAGCGCCTGAAATAGCGAAACCAATCGCGGCATCTGATGGTCGCGGACTGCCGCTGGTTTTCAGTCCTCGATACCTTACATTCCAAAAGAGCAGCCTCATTGGGGACGGGGGGTCGGAGGGCAAATTGAACGCACCTAAAAGACATCGCATCTGGGCGCAGGGCGCCACTGATCAGATTGGCCACCGCAACTACCTGGCGCAGCTCTTGCCGCACATGAAGGCCTGCACGGATCCCGATTTCGAGCTCGATTTCAAGACCATGACGCCTCAGTGACGACTGTGCACGCGTTGTCGGGAGTCCGCTTCTCGCGTGCCGTGATACGCGGCGCCATTCAGGCCGAGCGGGAGGGCTATGACGTGTTTTTCATGAACCACTTTCAGGACGTCGGCCTCTACGACGCGAGAGCGGCGGTGAAGATACCGGTGCTTGGCCTGGGTGAAGCGACCTTGCTCCATGCGTGCACCATGGGCCGCAAGCTCGGCCTGTTGGCGATCAACCCCGCCTTTATACCGACCATAACGAACAGATTTATCGCTATGGACTCCAACAACGAATCGCGGAATCCGCGCGATAGAAGCCAATATCAGCGACTACATGGAAGCTTTCGCATCACCGCGACAAAGTTCGAACTGCAGGCTATCTTCGAGCGCGAGGCACGTCGGCTCATCGACGGCGGCGCTGATGTCATCGTGCCAACTGGGGGCATTCCGATGATGTTGTTCGGCAAGGAACCGGGTGCCAATGTGGATGGCGCTCCGATTGTCAAGGAGTTACGATAGTAATCAAAGCCGCCGAAACGGCCGTCAAGCTGAAGCGCCTCGGCTATCGTGCGAGCCGTATCCCGCAGTCAGGTTTTGGATTGCCTCTGATCAGACGCTCGATGAGTTTCTGGGCCAGGTGACCATGAAGCTGATGCCGGTGGCGTTGCCGCTCGGCCGATCGAGACCTGCAACGACCCGGCGTTACCGCATCGGTGCCGGCCCGAGAACACGATCGGAATGGCCGCGGTTGCGGCTCATCCGCAAAAGTCGCTATTGTAACTTTCCGGGCAGGCAAGGCGTGGGAGGGACATATGTGGCTGGTACGGTCTTGGTTGATCGAACTCGTCGTTGCAGCAATTTCACTTCTGGCGCAGGGCGCATCGAAGGCTGAGCCGGTCAAGATCCGCGTATCCTGGATCGCGCCGCTTTCGAACTGGGCGTCGTTGCTCATGGAGAAAAAGGAGATCGCCCGGCACATGGGGCGGACCTACATACTCGAGCCTGTCCGCTACCCCGGAACGCCACAAATGATCACAGCGCTCGCAAACAGCGAGCTTGAAATTGCAAACCTCGCCTTCTCGACATTGCCAATAGCGATTCACAACGCGGGCCTCTCCGACCTGCGGGTCATCGCCGATGAATTCCAGGACGGCGTGCAGGACTACTACTCGCAAGAATATATGGTGCTCGCCGACGGGCCGGTGAAGCGCCTTGAAGACATGAAGGGTCGCGTGATTGCGACCAATGCCGGCGGCTCGGCCGTCGATGTCGCGATGCGCAAGATGCTGCTCAAGGTAGGGCTCGAGCAGAACCGCGACTATGTCATGATCGAGGCGCCATTGCCGACAATGCGTGCCATGCTCGCCGAGAAGAAAGCCGATCTGGTTCCCCTTGTCGTGCCATTCTCGTTCGATCCAGAGCTGCGCCGCATTGCCAAGCCTCTCTTCTACAACCGCGATGTCATGGGTCTGACGCAGCTCCTGTTCTGGTGCGCGCGGCAGTCCTTCATCGATAAGAATCGCGCCGCGATGGTGGATTTCATGGAAGACACGCTGCGCATCACCTACTGGTTTCTCGATCCGGCGAACCACGCCGAAGTCGTGGCGATTGCTTCGCGCTTGACCAAGCAACCCCCCGAGCGTCTGGGCTGGGTCTTCACCAAGCAGGATTACTATCACGTGCCGGGAATGCGTCCGGACCTCGACGCGCTGCAGCGCAACGTCGCACTCGTCAAAGAACTCGGACTGATCAGCGCCGATACTGATGTGAAAAAGTATTCCGACCTGACCGTTTTAGACGATGCAGCCAAGCGCCTGAAATAGCGAAGCTGCTTGCCGGTATCCGATCGTCCCAGACCGCTGCTGGTTTCCGGTCATCAACGCCTTTGCGGCATTGCGAACGTTTTGAAGAGCGAATCCGTCCATCGCATGGCCGCTGGCCGTCGGGACCGCCCGTTGAAAATTCCAAAGGAGGGCAAATTGGACGCAACGAAGAGATACCGCATCTGGGCGCAGGGCGCCACTGATCAGGTTGGCCACCGCAGCTACCTGACGCAGCTGTTGCCGCACATGAAGGCCTGCACGGATCCCGACTTCGAGCTCGATTTCAAGACCATGACGCCGTCAGTGACGACGGTGCACGCGTTGTCGGAATTCCGCGTCTCGCGCGCGGTGATACGCGGCGCCATTCAGGCCGAGCGGGAGGATTATGACGTTTTTTTCATGAACCACTTCCAGGACGTCGGCCTGTACGAGGCGAGAGCGGCGGTGAAAATACCAGTGCTTGGCCTGGGTGAAGCGACCTTGCTCCATGCCTGCATCATGGGCCGCAAGCTCGGCCTGATAGCGATCAACCCCGCCTTTATACCCACCCATAACGAGCAGATTTGTCGCTATGGGCTGCAACAACGGATCGCTGGAATCCGCGCGATGGAAGCCAATATCAGCGATTACATGGAAGCTTTCACATCGCCCGCGAAAAAGTTGGAACTGCAGGCCATCTTCGAACGCGAGGCACGTCGCCTCATCGATGGCGGCGCCGATGTCATCGTGCCGACCGGAGGCATTCCGATGATGTTGTTCGGCAAAGAATCGGACGTCAATGTGGATGGCGCTCCGATCGTCAACGGAGTCACGGTGGTGATCAAAGCCGCCGAAATGGCGGTCAAGCTGAAGCGTCTCGGCGTATCGGTCGCGAGCCGCATCCCGCAGTCGGGCTTTGCGCTGCCATCTGCTCAGACGCTCGATGAGTTTCTGCGCCATGGCTGAAAACATCCGATTCCAAACTCACGAGGCGTGCTCTTCATTCGACGCGAAGTACCACAAGCGGTCATGCCCCCTTCCTCCCGGTGGCGCCGTTAATGTAGCCTAACCTTCGAGCCGCCCCAGCGGGACGTGCCGAAGTCCCCCGTTTGTTGGCGGCAGGCTGATGCCGTCGGCGGGTATCCCGCTCAGACCATCATTTGTGCGGTCTATCCACGCTCGCATCGCGCGCCCGCGCCCATTTACGCGCGTGCAATAAAGACGATCAGGGAGGACGACGCCAATGAAACTTCCCCGCCGACGATTTCTGTATGTTGCCGCGGGCGCTGCCGCGCTTCCTGCTCTGCCGCGCATCGCGAGGGCGCAAGCCTATCCGACGCGGCCGGTGCGACTCGTGATTCCTTTTCCCCCGGGTGGGGCATACGATGCCGTCGGACGCCCGTGGGCGGACAAGATGAAATCCCTGCTCGGCACGGTGGTGGTTGAAAACATCGGTGGCGCCAGCGGCTCGCTCGGTGCCGCCGCCGTCGCGCGCGCCCAGCCCGATGGCTACACAATCCTGCTCGGCGGGACGTTGACGCACATCAACGAGGCCCTGCTCAAGAGCCGGCCGCTCTATGATCCGGTCAAGGACTTGGAGCCGATTGCGAGTGTGGCGGCCAATGTTCTGGGCATGGTCGTGCACCCTGCGGTGCCGGTTCAGACCGTCAAGGAGTTCATCGCTTACGCGAAGGCTAATCCCGGTAAGCTGTCGTATGGGCACGCCGGTGTCGGTTCGATCCAGCATCTGGCAGGAGAGTTGTTCAAATCGGTCGCGGGGACACCTGAGATCGTGCAGGTGCCATACCGGGGCACTGGGCCACTGGTCACTGACCTCGTCGGTGGCCAAGTTCCTTTGGGCTTTCCAGGAGTGACCGGGCAACTGCTGGAATTCCACCGGTCTGGCAAGTTGCGGATTCTTGCCGTGACAAGTCCCACGCGTCTCATCGCTGCGCCCGAGCTTCCGACGACAGCCGAACTAGGCCTCCCCGGCATGACCGTGGTCGGCTCTCTTGGGCTGCTCGCACCGGCCGGGACCTCGAAAGCAATCATCGACAAAATTGCGCAGGCGACGCGCACGGCGGTCGCCGAACCGGCCTTCAAGCAAATGTTGATCGACACGGGCATCGAACCCACGCTCGACTCAAATCCCGAAAAATTCCGGCCGTCCCTCGCAGCCGATGTTGCTCTCTGGACGCCAGTCGTCAAAGCGCTCGGGCTGAAGATCGACTGAAGCCCCTTGGGCGACGTTCCATAACGCTTCGTTCCGCGAATGCTGGTCGTCGATGATCGGTTCGGGGCGGTCAAACCCCAACCACCTGTTTAGGGGGGGCGCACGTCCGGTTCTGCCAGGTGAGGACAAGCCGTGCCTGTCCCGTTCTGCTCAGGTGCTGGTGCCGGCCGGCAAGCGCACGGTAAAGACCGAGCCCTTGCCCGGCTCGCTCGTCACCGTCACGTCGCCGCCCATCATGCGCGCGAGCTTGCGCGTGATGGCGAGGCCGAGACCGGTGCCGCCGAATCGCTGCGCGGTCGTCGCGTCGGCCTGGCTGAACTCCTCGAACAGCTTCGCCTGCTGTTCGGGAGTCATGCCGATGCCGGTATCGGAGACGGCAAGCTCGATCCAGTCCCGGCCGTTGGCGACCTTGCGCACCCGCAGCTTGACCTCGCCCTCCTTGGTGAACTTGCACGCATTGCTCAACAGCTTGAGCAGGATTTGTCGCAGCCGCATTGGGTCCACGGTAATGGCCCCGAGGTTTTCTTGGGCCTCGACAACCAGGCGGTTCTTGTTCTGCTGGGCGAGCTTACGCGCGGTGACGATGACCTCGTCGATCAGCGGCGCGAGCTCGACCGTCTGAGGATTGAGCTCGAGCTTGCCCGCCTCTCGGCACACGCTTCTCGCGCGGACGAGGTGATCCATACCGTCGAGCGGCCGGCTACGTCGGCCATATCCTCAAAGGAGAGAAGCGGGTGCCGCCGTCAAAACCGCGTCCGCGCATGCTCAAGTCGCATATTGGGCGAATGCGACCGTGCCGGCGCGGGCGCAGTCGTCGGTCTTGACGTTAACGAGCGCGACCGAGCCGCGATCGACCTCCCGTTGGGCGCGGTCCAAAGCTGGGCGGATCTCGCCGGGGCGCTCGACATATTCGCCATAGCAGCCGAGCGTTTCGGCCATCTTGTCGAAGCGCGTATAGCCGAGATTGCGGCCGGGCTTGTTGCGCTGCGGGTCGGCGGTCCAGCCGCCGTTGAGGCTCACCACCACCAGGATCGGAATGTTGTGGCGCACCGCGGTGTCGAGCTCGAGCGCGTTCAGACCGAACGAGCCGTCGCCGTGCACGACAATGACCTGCTTGTCCGGCTTGGCGATCTTGGCGCCGATTCCGAACGGCAGTCCGACGCCCATGGTGCCGAACGGTCCGGAATTGAGGCGATGGCCCGGCGTAAAGGTCGGCATCGACTGGCGGCCGAAGTTCAGGATTTCCTGCCCGTCGACCACCAGGATGGCGTCACGCTGCATGAAATTTTTGATCTCGTCGCACAGTCGCAGCGGATGGATCGGCGTCTCGTCCATCGGCTTGTTGGCGCCCGGCGCCTGGCGTTTCGCCGTCTCGCCATCGGACAGCATTCGCCGCCATGCGGAGAAATGATCCGCATTGATGCGCTTGGCGCTCGCATCGATGAGCTGGCGGAGCACCGCCTTGCAGTCGCCGACGATGCCGATATCGACCCTGCGTGGCGCGGTGGCGATTTCGTCGGGATCGATATCGATACGCGCGATCTTGGCGCCACCGTTGAAGCGGGGCGGTGCCGCGTGGCCGATGATGTAGTTCATGCGAGTGCCGACCACGATGATCAGGTCGGCCTCGCGGAACGCCGAGGAGCGCATGGTCAGATACGAATATTCATGATCGTCCGGCACGACGCCGCGGCCTTGCGGCGTGGTGTAGAACGGAATGCCGGTCTTCTCAACGAGCTCCTGCAGTTCCGCCCAGGCCTTGGACCAGATCACGCCGCTGCCGGACAGTATGATCGGCTGGCGCGCCCCGGCGATCGCGTCGACCAGCGCATCCACTTTGTTGGGATCGCCCAGCGGCCGCGCGTTCAACAGCGGCCGGCCGGAAAGGCTCCAGTCGACCTGTTCTTCTGGAATCTTGGCGTAGAGAACGTCGCCAGGGAAATCCAGATAAACCGGGCCCGGTTTTCCGCTCATCGCTTTCTGGAAAGCGAAATTCACCTGCTCGGGAATGCGCTTGAGGTTGTATACGCGATCGGCCCATTTGGTGCAGGGCTTCATGATGGCAAGCTGGTCGATCTCCTGGAAAACCTGGCGGCCGTTCTGGCTGATCGGGCTCGAGCCGCCGACCGCTACGACCGGGCAGCAATCGATCAGCGCGTTGGCGATGCCGGTGGTCAGGTTGATCACCCCGGGACCGCTCGCCGCCATGCACACGCCGGGCTTCTGCAGCAGCCGGCTATACGCCTGTCCCATGAAAGCGGCGGATTGCTCGTGGCGCACGTCGAGCGGACGGATTCCTTCCTTGATGCAGGAGGATTCGGCGAGGAGCATCGGCCCGCCCATGAGGAAGAACAGAATGTCGGTGCCTTCGTTCTTCAACGATTTTGCCAGGATCTCCGACCCAGTGAGTTCCGCCATCTCTGCCTCCTCCCTTTTAGATGATGCTGTCTTTGTCGAGTTGGTCGATCTGATCTGCGTCAAGACCAAGCCATTCGCCCAAAACTTCGGTGGTGTGTTGTCCGAGTAGCGGCGCCGGCTTGACTTCCGGCGTGCGCCCGCCGAAGCGCACCGGCCAGCCCGGCATCTTGAATGGGCCGGCGATCGGGTGCTGCATCGTCTGCATGATGCCGCGCCGCTCGAAATCCGCCTCGTCGGTCAACTCCATCGTATCGAAGATGGCCCCGGCCGGCACGCCGGCGTCGCCGAGCACGCGCATCGCCTCGCGTTTGTCGTGCTGGCGCGTCCAGGCGGAGATCATCTCGTCGATCTCGGGCTCGCGCTCCTGGCGCGCCGCCCCGGTGTCGAAGCGCGGATCGCCGATCAAGTCCTTGCGTCCGATCACTTCGAGCAATCGCCGCCAATGCGCTGGATTGGTGCGGCTGGTATAGACATAGAGGTAGTCGTTCGATCCGCCGGGCTTGCACGGATAGATGCCGCTCGGCACCGCGAAGCCGAACACCACCTTGGCGCCATTGCGCTTCGCCGCCACGCCGTAGGTCGCCTGGGTGGAGAGCGCCACCCGGATATATTGCAGCATGGCGTCCTGCATAGCGATCTCGATGCGCTCGCCCTGGCCGGTGCCGCGGCGCCGGTAGAGTGCAGCCAAAATGCTAATGGCGAGCAGCATACCCGTGCCGGTATCGCCGAGCGTCGCGCCGGGTTTGAGCGGCGGCCCGTCACGCTCGCCGGTAATGCTCATGACGCCGCCGGTCGCTTGCGCGATCATGTCGAAGGCAAGGTTGTTTTCGTAGGGTCCGCCGGTGCCAAAGCCCTTCACCTGCGCGTAGACGATGCTCGGATTGATGGCGCGCACCACGTCGTAGCCGAGCCCCAGCCGCTCAATGGCGCCCGGCGCGAAATTCTCCACCATGACATCGGCGCGCTTCGCCATGTTCTTGACGAGCTCGAGTCCGCGTTCGGCTTTCAGGTTGATGGTGACGGATTTCTTGTTGGCGTTGAACAGCAGGAAATACCAGGAATCCTGGCCCTGGCCGGACGACCCGCGCAACAAGAAGCGGCCCGCTTCGCCGCCCTGCGGGTTTTCCACCTTGACGACCTCGGCCCCGAGCCAGGCGAGCGCCTCGGTGCAGGATGGGCCGGCCTCGAACTGGGTCAGGTCCAGAACCCGGACGCCGGCAAGACAACCCGGAAGCGCGCCGTTGGTAACCATTCTCGTTCCTCCTGCAAAGGAGCCGTTCGGCATTTTAACGGGATTTGTTTTCAAGTTCCGCCAGTTTCGTTAAGCAGCCGCAAGGGTCGCCGCGCGCATTCTCGCGCTGCTGCCATCCCGCCAGACATCGCGCTCCAGACTCCGCCAACAGCGCCTCATCCGCGAACAAAGCCATCGAAACACATGCTCGGGTTCAGCGTTCAACAAGCGCCCCTACAAGGCACGATGGCTCATCCAGAATGCTTTCAACAGGTTGGGCGCATCGCAACGCGATATGACAGACTCGCGTGCAAATATACCTGGCCTCTGTCTGTCTGGCGCTGCGCCCGGATGGTGGATTTAATGACTCTGGAGCCTGGATGGCGCGGCCAAGGCCGGTGACACAGCCAGGCGACGCGGCCGGACGCGCGCCCGACGAGCTCCGGCATGTCCGCAGTACCTCCAATACCGACCGTAAATTCAATGCGCTGGCACCTCTAGCGAAGTGCAGATTCATCGTTCATCGATGGACTTGAGCGAAGCGGCTTCATCGACCGGCTATACGCGACTGACCGTGGATAAGAGCGGGTCAGAATTAGGCTCTGGAACGATCTAAGAGAACGGGCCCGCCAGGTCTCGGACCTGGGCCAGCGGACGATCGGGGCCCGGTGTCAGGGCGGCGTTTCAAGTCGTCTTGAAACGCCGCCCTGATTTCGCTGCGATCAGGCGAGGTTGAAGCGATCGAGGTTCATCACCTTGGTCCAGGCAGCCACGAAGTCCTTCGCGAACTTCTCCTTCGAGTCCGCGCACGCATAGACTTCTGCGAGGGCCCGGAGCTGGGAGTGCGAACCGAAGATCAGGTCGATGCGGCTGCCGGTCCACTTGACCGCATTCGTCTTCCGGTCGCGACCCTCGTACACGCCATCGGAGCCAGCGGGCTGCCATTGCGTGTCCATGTCGAGCAGGTTGACGAAGAAGTCGTTCGTCAGCGTCTCGGGCCGCTTGGTGAAGACGCCGTGCTTGGACTGTCCGGCGTTCGCGCCGAGGACGCGCAAGCCGCCGACGAGGAGCGTCATCTCGGGCGCCGTCAGCCTCAGCAATTGCGCCCGATCCACCAACGCCTCCTCGGGCGACATGAGCTGCTTGCCGCGGAGATAGTTGCGGAAGCCGTCAGCGGTCGGTTCGAGCGGGGCGAAAGAGTGCGCGTCGGTCTGCTCCTGCGACGCGTCCATGCGCCCCGGCGTGAACGGGACCTTCACGTCGTGCCCGGCCGCGTTCGCGGCTTTCTCGATCGCGGCGCTGCCGCCGAGAACGATCAGGTCGGCGAGCGAAACTTTCTTTCCGCCGGATTGCGACGCGTTGAACTCCTTCTGGATCGCTTCGAGTTTCTGAAGGACGGCGGCCAGCTGTGCCGGCTGGTTGACGTCCCAATCCTTCTGCGGCGCGAGGCGAATGCGCGCGCCGTTCGCTCCGCCACGCTTGTCGGAGCCGCGGAAGGTCGACGCCGACGCCCAAGCCGTGGAGACCAGTTGCGACACGGACAGGCCGGCGGCGAGGATTTTCGCCTTCAGAGCAGCAATGTCCTGCTCCCCGATCAGCGGATGGTTCACCGCCGGGATCGGGTCCTGCCAGATCAGCGTCTCCTTCGGAACGAGCGGGCCGAGATAGCGCACGATCGGGCCCATGTCGCGGTGCGTCAGCTTGAACCACGCCCGGGCAAACGCGTCAGCGAACTGGTCCGGATGCTCGTAGAAACGTCGCGAGATCTTCTCGTAGGCAGGGTCGAGCCGCAGCGAGAGGTCCGTGGTCAGCATGGTCGGCACATGCTTCTTCGACTTGTCGTAGGCGTCCGGGATCGTGGCGGCGCCGCCCTTCGCCTTCCACTGGTACGCACCGGCCGGGCTCTTCGTCAGCTCCCATTCGTTGTTGAACAGGTTGTCGAAGAAGTGGTTGCTCCACTTCGTCGGCGTCTGCGACCAGGTGACTTCCGGGCCGCCGGTGATGGCGTCGGCCCCGAAGCCGGTGCCATGCCTGCTTTTCCAGCCGAGGCCCTGGTCCTCGATGGCGGCGCCTTCCGGCACCGGGCCCATCAGCGACGGATCGCCGGCGCCGTGGGTCTTGCCGAAGGTGTGGCCGCCGGCAATGAGCGCGACGGTCTCCTCGTCGTTCATCGCCATGCGGAAGAACGTTTCGCGGATGTCCTTGGCCGCCGCGACCGGATCCGGCTTGCCGTTCGGCCCTTCCGGATTGACGTAGATCAGGCCCATCTGCACCGCGCCGAGCGGATTCTGCAGTTCGCGTTCGCCGCTGTAGCGTTCGTCCCCCAGCCACGTCCCCTCGGGACCCCAGTAGAGTTCTTCGGGCTCCCAGACGTCGGCGCGGCCGCCGCCGAAACCGAAGGTCTTGAAGCCCATCGAGTTCGAGGGCGACGTTGCCGGCGAGAACCATCAGGTCGGCCCAGGAGATTTTCCGGCCGTACTTCTGCTTGATCGGCCACAGCAGCCGGCGCGCCTTGTCGAGGTTCGCATTGTCCGGCCAGCTGTTGAGGGGCGCGAAGCGCTGCTGGCCGGCGCCGGCGCCGCCGCGGCCGTCGGCGATGCGGTAGGTGCCCGCGCTGTGCCACGCCATGCGGATGAACAGCCCCCCGTAGTGGCCGAAGTCGGCCGGCCACCAGGGCTGCGAGTCCGTCATCAAGGCATGCAGGTCCTTGATCACGGCATTCAGGTCGAGGCTCTTGAACTCCTCGGCGTAGTCGAACTCCTTGCCCATCGGATCGGACAGGGTGGAGTGCTGGTGCAGAACCTGAAGGTCCAACTGGTCCGGCCACCAGTCTCGGTTCGTGTGTGTGCGTTGCCCGCCCGAAAACGGGCACTTGGTTTTGTCATCCATCATTGCCTCCTGTCGCGGTTTGCATGGTTTGCAATCTACGCGACGCTTCCCATCAGGTAAAGTTGACTTTGATGATTGCTATGATAAGATTTTCTGATGATCAACGTCACGCTTCGGCAGCTTCGCTATTTCAATGCGCTGGCACGCCATGGCCACTTCGGACGCGCGGCCGAAGCATGTGCGATCTCCCAGCCGGCCATGTCGATGCAGATCAAGGAGCTGGAGGAAGCTCTGGGCGGCGTGCTGCTCGAGAGAAGCGCCCGACAGGTCGCGCTGACGGAGTTCGGAGAGGAGGCCGCCCAACGCGTCCGCGACATCCTGCGCCTGGTCGACGAACTGGGAGACCTCGCGCGTGCGTCGCGGGACCGGCTCGTGGGCCGGCTGCGCATCGGCATGATCCCGACGATTGCGCCCTATCTGCTGCCCAAGATCATCGGGAACCTCGCTCGAATGCATCCCGAGCTCGACATTCACGTACGTGAGACGCTGACGCCGAAGCTGATACAAGAGCTCGCGGACGGACGGCTCGACACGGCAATTGTCGCTCTGCCGGTGTCCGAACCTTCGCTTGTCGAGGTCGCGCTGTTTTCGGAACATTTCCTGCTGGTCCGGCCGGGCGAGGACGAGGGAACGCCGGTGCCCAGCAGCAAAGCGTTGCGCGCCATGAGGCTGCTTCTGTTGGAAGAGGGGCACTGTTTTCGCGATCAGGCCCTGTCGTTCTGCAATATGCAATCGTCGCCGCCACGGGAGGTGCTGGACGCGAGCTCTCTGTCGACGCTTGTTCAAATGGTCAGCGCCGGCATCGGTGTCACTTTGATCCCGGAAATGGCCGTGGCGGTGGAGACACGCTCGGCGTCGGTGTCCGTCGCTCGCTTCAAAAATCCGCAACCCTCGCGGACCATCGGCATGATCTGGCGCAAGACGAGCCCTCTGGCCAGACAGCTCCTGCAATTTTCCGAAGTGGTTCGTCTGTCAGCCGACGCGTTGCGCAAGCAGCGCAATCCGGGATCGGCAGCGCGCAATCCGCGGACTTAAACGCCACTCCGGCGGAGGATGTTCGGCTTGACGAGCCGCGCGCCTCGACAGAAGCGGAAGCTTCGCATTCCCGGGGACAAGGTGCGCCAAGGCTCAGACCGAGCAATGCATTCCGCTTCACCCCCGGCAACGACCGATCTGCGGACAAGCTGGATCGAGCGCCTCTTGAAAAAATCATGCGGAAGCTGGAACAATCGCAAGCAAACATTCCGTCGTGGGGAGAGATGGCGCACAGCACGCAGGCCGCACACGGCCACATGCAAGACTACGAGGGCCACGTGGAGGCCGTCGAGGCTGATCTGGAGTACTGGCGCACCAAGCGCCTGGAACCGCGCGTCCTTCAGCTACACCGCCGCGGCGTGGTCACCCTGTACGACCTGTTGCGCGCCGCCGCCCATGTTCCGGTGGCCCCGGCCCCGGCGGAGGAGGCCACGCACGTGAATGCAATTGACTGGCTTGCCGCCACTGTTCGAGCTGCCGCCAGAGAGCGCACGCTCAAAGCCGGCCAGGCCCTGTTCCGACGAGGCAACCGAACCTCCGGCCTGTACGAGATCGTGGAAGGACAGGTGCGCCTCGTGCGTGTCAACCGCGCCGGGAGGGAGGCCGTGCTGCACGTGGCAACGGCAGGCGACACGATGGCCGAAGCCTCTTTGTTTTCGGCTTCCTACCACTGTGACGCTATCGCGACGACCGATGCCGTCGTTCGGCTGTATCCAAAGGCCGCCATCCTCGCCGAATTTGACCGCAATCCGAAGGCGGCGCAAAAATTCGCGGCAGTCCTCGCGCGCCAGGTCATGACGCTACGGACGCATCTCGAACACCGCAACATCCGCGCCGCGCGCGACCGCGTCCGCCACTACCTCGCGATCAACGCCGACGCGGACGGGCGCACGGTCACGCTTTCGGGCACGCTCAAGGACGTGGCGAGCGAATTGGGGCTCACGCACGAAGCCCTGTACCGCGCGCTCGCGGAGATGGCGGCGGATGGCGAGATCGAGCGGCGCCGAGGAGCGATCCGAGTGCTGAAATCCGCCATATGATCGCAATCATATGAGCGGGCGCAAGACCGGTGTAAGAAGGCGCCAAGGGCGCTCATGCAATGAGGTAGATCATGTCTTCATGGTCATGGAAGACCGGCCTGGCCAGCGCCGCCATCGTAGCGGCAACGGCCTACGCGGCGGCGCAAATGCCGACCGGGCACGACGGCATGCATGCCCAGACGGGGCCTGGCGCCCAGGGTCAGCAGCCGGTGTCCCCAGAGGGCGCAATGCACGGCGCGATGCACGAACGCATGATGCAGATGATGCACGGCGGGATGCAGCACGCAATGATGGGGCAGCACAGCGGAACGAGCGGTCAACCCAACCGGCCGGGACAGGAGGCGTTCGGGACAATCCAGGAGGTCGTGCAAATCCTAGAGGCCGATCCGACCACGGACTGGTCGAAGGTGAATATTGCCGCGCTGCGCGAGCACCTGATCGACATGAACGAAGTGACGCTGCGCGCGCTCGCGACCGAGCAAGCGCTCGAGAACGGCGTCGAGATCGCGGTGACGGGCGAGGGCCGTACGCTTGACGCCATCAGACGCATGGTCCCGGCGCATGTCGGCGAGCTCGTCAAGATCGGCTGGAACGCCAAGTCCGAAGACTTGCCGAACGGAGTGAAGCTCAGGGTTACGAGCAATGACCCCAAGCAGGCCACCAAGCTCAAGGCGCTCGGCTTCATGGGAATCATGGTGCAAGGCGGCCACCACCAGGCCCACCATCTGATGATGGCGAAGGGCGATTTCCATGTGCACTGACGGGGCCCGAAGCGCGCCCTGACCGGCATTCCCGAGGACAAGGTGCGCGAGCGCGACGACGGAGGACTGGTCCGACTCGGGACTTGCGGGACGCCGCTAGCGCCGGCGACTTGCGAGCCGGCCCTCGCCGATGCAATTCATGTTCGTTGAAAGGCGCCGCTGAATGCGTTGACGATCGCGATCAGGATGCAAGCTCCGATGAAGCCTGCAATCAGATAACCGATCCAACCGCCAAACGTGATACCGAGGAAGCCGAACAACCAGCTGGCGATAGCGGCCCCTACGATGCCCAGCACAATGTTCATCACAAGCCCCATTTGGCTCTTCATGAACTGCTGGGCGAGCCAGCCGGCAATCCCGCCAATGATGATGGCTGCGATCCAGCCGATCTGCTGCTCTTCCATTGGTGCTTCCTCCTAGCAAAAGCGACCGAAGATCGCTCATGATATTATCATGCGGGCTCGATGCCCAGTCGATTTCGAGATACCCGCTTTGCCACCGAAAGCGGCCGCGGAGTGGTGGACGTCGTAAAAGTGCCAACTCCAGACATACGCCAAAGACATACGCCAAGTCCTGAACAAGTCCGGCGCGCGGAGAATCGCGGCAGGAAATGTCAGCGACGGCGCGTTGTGATGCGTCACGCCGATGGGGTGTCAACCTCGTGCTGCCACCGGCCGACGAATCCTGCAAGCGCTGCGCCGAGGCATGGCGCAAGCCAGAAAAGCCAGAGCTGGCCGATATATGCGCCGCCGGCGAACAGCGCGGGGCCGGTGCTACGAGCCGGGTTGACGGACGCGTTTGTGACCGGAATCAGGAACAGGTGGATCAGAGTCAGGCATAGTCCAATTGGAATGCCGGCAAATCCCACGGCTGCTCCCTTCGAGGTCGTGCCAATGATCACGTACAGAAAGAAAAAAGTTGCGATGACTTCGCTGAAGAGACACGACACGAGTCCGTATTTGCCGGGGCTGAGATCGCCAAAGCCATTGGAGGCAAATCCTCCTGCCACCCAGTCAGGCTTGCCCGATGCAATCCCATAGAGAACTGCCGCCGCAGCGATGGCCCCTGCCACTTGCGCGATGATGTAGGGAATCACATCACTCGCCTTGAAGCGGCCTCCTGCCCAGAGCCCGATTGTGACCGCACAGTTGAAATGCCCTCCTGATATATGGCCGACCGCATACGCCATCGTGAGGACTGTCAGGCCAAACGCCAGACTGACCCCTAAAAAACCAATGCCCAGGGCGGGAAAGCCAGCCGCGAGCACGGCGCTAGCGCAACCGGCAAAGGTCAACCAGAACGTTCCGAAGAACTCAGCGCCAAGGCGACGAGGGATATCCATTGCGAGTTCCCTTCAGCATTCTTCGACACGTCTCCTTCAGCATTCTTTGAGGCTGCATAACCATGGTTGCTTGCTCAGCCACGATCATTGACCCAGATCAACATGGAACCCGGTTCCACGCACATGACCACCGCCCCTGGCCGTGCCAGCTGACTGGCACGGTCAATTCTCGCAACTGACAATATCCGGATCCTATTGGTATGACCGCCGAGGACCGAAGCCGGGTAGTCACCTGCTCACGATGGGCTCAACCAGCACTCTCACGGCGTCTTGCTTGCAGCCTTCGACAGGCCTGATGGTCCCGGCGGCGCACCACTGCTATGCAGCCCAACCCCGCACGATCAGGGCGCAGCCAGCTCCCAGTGCGAGCAGCGCCGCCACGACTTGGTTGATACGCACTTGGCCGAACACGATGTCCGGGCGTTCGCGGAGCGGAATGGAAAGACGGCGCGCCGTGTCACTGCGGTTCGATGCCTGCCGCCTTGATGATCTTTCCGAATTGCTCGATGCCCTCCTTTTGCAGAGTTGCAAACTCTTGGGGAGTGTCGGCGATGATCTTCAGGTCGCTTGCTTCGAGCTTCGCTCGTATCTCCGGGGCCGTGATCGCCGTGCGCATCTCAACGCTGAGGCGCGCGAGGATCTCCGGCGGCAACTTCGCGGGGCCGAAGAATCCGAACCAGGTCGACGGCTTACGAAAGGCTGGAACAATCTCGCTCATCGACGGGATATCCGGCAATTTGGCGTAACGGTGAGGCTCCAGTATGGCGAGGACCTTCACATTCCCCGATGCCAAGGCGCCCCGGGCGCTCGACAATGAAACGTGCATCAACTGGATAGTCCCAGCGGCCACGTCCTGTACGGGCTGCGCCACGCCGCGATACGGGATGTGAGCGATGTCGACACCGGCCGTTCGGTTGAACAGCTCGCCGGTCAAATGGAACACAGAACCGATCCCCGAACTGCCGTAGGACAGCTTGCCCGGATTCGCCTTGGCATAGCTGATCAACTCCTGCACCGAGTTGACCGGCAGGTTGGCATTGACCACAAGCGCGGTCACCGGCTCGACTGCCGCCATGATCGGCGTGAAATCCTGCACCGGATCAAAGGGGAGGTTCTTCATGAGATGCACGGCGGTCACATGGGAAGCCGGCGTTGCCGCCAGCAGCGTGTAGCCGTCGGGTGCCGCATGTGCGACGATGTTCGATCCGATCGTGCCGTTGGCGCCGCTGCGATTGTCCACGATCACGGTCTGGCCGAGCGCTTCGCTGAGCTTGGAGGCGACCAGCCGAGCAATCATGTCGATCGACGGGCCCGGCGGGACCGGCACCACGATGGTGATCGGCTTGGCGGTCGGCCAGGTTTGCGCGAAGGCGGGTATGCATGCAGCTGAAATGCACAGCCAACACAGAGTCGCAGCGCTTGCGCGAAATGCCCTCATGGTCTCCTCCGCTCCCTTGCATCCGCACTGCCAGGCGGTCGGAATTCAGGGCACGTACGCATAGATCGTGACCGTTCGGCAACCACGGACCGGTGTCCGCTCAACCCCCGGCCGCGGCGCAAGAGCGGACGTTTCCGAACTTCGCATTTGTGCCATTGGGGGACATCGCAAATACTTTGGGAGGCCCCGCAGAGCGCGACAAACCGGAAACACTCCGGGACATCACGGGACCATCATTTTACACGGGTGCCTCTCGTCAGCTCCGTGACTTTCCTGATATGCGCGATCGCGGTGCTTGCTCCGGCCGTCTTGGTCGGTAGATCTGACGTTGCATCATTGTCATCGCCGACCGGCGCCAGCGCCCGGTCCATATAGGCCCGCGCTTGGGGATCGCACGCAGGAACCAACCCCCTGTGCATAGACACCGGAGATCGATGCCAGGTGAATCTCCTTGAGATGCCCATTTTCGTCGAGCGTAAGCCGCAGATCGAGCGCGGAGCCGGTGAACTGCGCCAAGGCAGAGCGTACGGGTGCGAGTAGTGTACCGGGCCACTATGAGCTTGCTTCAGCCGAACTACGCCCCACAGGAGCGTCCACGACGACGCTGTCAAAATCTATGTTCATTTTTCCATCTACTATAGGCTTGTCCGAAAGCATTTCCGAAGGCGGGTACCACGGCTGCTTCTCCACGACCCCATTCTGAACCGCTTGCGCGACCAATTTTCCGATCTCCTGGCCCTCTAACGGGACAAGTGTCTTATCGGCGTCGTACCGATAGAGCTGAGGACAATAATACAAAGCATGGATCCTTGGGTCATATCCCTCCAACACGAGGAAGTGTTCGGCTCTAAGAAAAACATTGTACTTCGTAACGATCTTTCTTTCCAAGGTTGCCAATGCAACCCGAAGCTTCTCAGCAGACGGGCCGACGATGGTTCCAGCCTCTAGCAGAATGATCCAGTCCTTTTTTGCGATGTTGTCTGGATGCACTGGGATGTAGTGGATTGGCACCTTTCTTCGGAAGAGACCCATTGTCCTACTTCTCTCCGCAAGTTGTACACGACCTGATTATGCCAGGGTACACAGTAGCTTACGCCGGCACAACCTGCCCGGTTGAGCCAGTGATGTTGTCCATTCAATCGCTGGATCCGAAATGTGACGCGCTGATCCGACCAGGCGAGCGGAATGTCTCGCGGCAACAGCTGACTGTCAGCGAACGAGGGTTATTCGTCGGGCTCTCTGACGACCGCCGGTTCTTCATGCCGGTCCTCGTCCTCTTCGTCTTCTTCGTCCTCGTCATCATCGTCGTTGGGGTCTCGTGGCGGCATCGTGTTGCCCGAGATGGTGACGAGGCTCCAGTCGACCGACCAAGTGCGAAGTATTCTCGGGAATGCGTGGGGTCATGTCGGCTCCTCTATCCTCCAGAAACTCGCGCGACTTTGTCAGCGAATTTCCGGGACACAACACTGGAAAATGAATAAGACGATGCCCGCCAAGCCTCCAATCATCCCCGTGACATTGATCACCCGGCCGATGATGATATCCTTGTCGGCCATTGCTCGTTTTCCCGGAGCTGCTTGCCCAGCTTGGCCAGCTTGGCCTGGTTTTGCTGATGGGCGTCTATTACGGGGCCTTGCCCGCAATTCTGGTGGAGGCTGCGCCTGCGACCGTGCGCTGCACCGCGGTCGCGCGTCCTCGTGCGGGAAGAATTGACGGCCGATCGTCGCCGCAAAGTACCCGTAGATCGCAAAATCGTACCATTCCAGCACGTTGCCGATCATTCCAGCTGCAATCACCCTGCCTGTCTGCGCGCAGTTCATCTTGCCCCCCAACGCGAACCGCATCCAAACAGCGGGCATGCGCCGTGTGGCGAATGGCATATCGAACCGGCGCGGGCCGACGGCTCGTCACCGCGGCGACAGCAACAACAGCCAGGCGCCCGCAGCGACGCAAGCAACGCCGGCGGCGCGCGCAACCCACCGGCCGAAGGGAGTGAGTTTCTCCAGAAGGACAAGCAGCGCCAGCAGCGCGATCCAAAGCACGTTCATCACCCCGCCCACGAACAAGAGTGCCATCAGAACCCAGCAGCAGCCGACGCAATAAACGCCGTGGCGAAGCCCGAGCAGCAGGCAGCCCGGCACATCGCCACGAAAGCCGCCGTGGCGCATCAGGAACTGGAACGGCGTCTGGCATTGGGCGAGACAAACGTCCTTGAGCGGTGTCCATTGGTAGACGCCTGCCGCAATCAGCACGAATTCCTCCGAACACGTTGCTGGCGCTTGCCATCTGGGAATCGAGCAAAGCCGCCCGTTCGACCACCCATTGGGCAAAGGTGGCTGCCAGGGAAAAGCCGATCCAGGCCAGGAAATAGCCGGCGGCGAACCAGCCGGTCGCGGCGAGCGGCTTGCTCTCGGCCCTCCCCTGCCGGCCCACGCGGGCATACATGAGGATCATCGGCGCCGCCGAGGGTGCCATCATGCCGACCATCATCACGGCCCACATGGCGAACACGAAGGCGAACTCGATCGCGCTCCATGGCGCGTCCGCCGGCGCCATGATTCCGAGGCCGGCCGGGATCATGCGGAACCCGGCCATGTCCATGCCGCCCATGTCCATGTCGGCGGCGAGCCAGAGCACGTAGCCCCACGCCAGCGCGACGATGACGGCGAGCGCGCCGGCCACCACCAGGCGATCTCGCCGCAGCACCGTTTCCAGGGTGGTGCTGTCGGTCATTTGTCAGGAATGCCGCCGACGCCGCCGACCGGGCGCCGGACCAAATGCGTCACGACTGATTCGACCAGCGGATCGGCGCATAGTGGCCGTTCCTGCCGGAATTATCCCAGCGCATGCCATGATCGCTGAACGTGTTCCCGGGCGCTCCCACGGCGAACGCCAACTTTTCGGGGCTGACCGGATGGCCGGTGTTCGCCCACATCTCTCCGCTCGGATGCGCGGTCGGCAGCGGATCAACAGCCATGTGCAGGATACCCGGGATTTCCGCGGAGCGCTTCTTGCCTTCGATGCGATACGTGATCGGGACCTTCGTCACCCCGAGATTCTTGCCGATCAGTGGCGCAAGCGCCGCCATGGGCCCTCCGGCAGCGCCGGTAAAGATCGCACCAAGCGCCTCGGTCTGCTTGTCGTCGGCGCGTTGATCGATATAGGCGGCCACCGACCAATTTCCGTCCGCCATCGGCCCAGGCGTATGGACTGCGAGCGCCACGTTGAGGCCATCGAGCGCGATGCCGCCATAGCTGCCGCTTTCGATGTGGAAGATCAGCGGCACGTTGCACACCCCCTCGGTTGGTCGCGCCGTCAGGGGGGCGGCCTTCGACACAAGGCACGGACACACGACGTTGCAACTGCAGTTCTCGAAATAGTCACCGGACAGATGCCATTGAACCTGGTCTGCCATCGCTCCCTCCTCGTGACGCAGAAGCCCGGATTGTCCGCTCGCGGATGGGCGACGAAAATCGGCTACGGACTCGCGCCGCTCCGTTGACTGCCAGAGGCTTCAGCCATTCCCGGCTGCGGCGAAGATTACCACATCTTTTCGCGGCGGAAAGTTTGGGCGCGGATGCTTGTGCCGCCTCGGCCCCGATGTTTCCCGAGGGTCCGAATCCGGACATGCGCGCGAGGAATGGTTGCCCCGCTGGGGCAAGTGCCGAGCGGCTCGGGGGCTTCGTCCATCGCGAAATCCGGCCGGAGCGAAGCTCGAAGCGCTGGTCGAGGGCGCGGGCACGGCGTCAAGGGAGCTGCGGGGACGCTAGCGGCAGCGAGAAAACGGCGAGATCGGACCTCAGGCGTCGCACGCACGGACGGCCTGAATTGCCGGGAGCCGGCGATACTTCGCTTACGCTTACCGCCAGTTTGGAAATCGCCTATCATCCGTGCCCATCCTCGGTTCGTCCGGGAGCTTCGAATTCATTGCCGGTCAAAACGGAGGCTCGACAAGTACGCGAATTGGGGCCCTCACCCCTTCTTCTCGCTGAAACACCAAGTCGCCCTCGCCCGCGCCCGAACTCGGGCTTGCCCGAGTTCGGCACTTAGAGCGGGCCGAAGTCGGGTAAACCCGACTTCGGCTGGGAGAGGTAAATGCGGCATCACCGGGTAAGTGGCATTGTCCGGCTTATGCGATTGCTGGGAAAGGGGACTGCGGAGAAGGGTGGATATTCAACATCGTGCGGGAAAATCCGGGAAAACCCAGGCAAATATTGCTCTCCGGGAGGGTGGTCCAATGACACGGCATCGAGGGCGGCGGTTCAGCATCAGGCGGCGGGGCATACTGGCGGGGCTCGCCGCGACGGTGATTTACGCAGCCGGCTGCGGGGCGGCCGGTGCGCAGACCTATCCCGATCGGCCGATCAAGCTCGTCGTCCCGTTCGGCGCGGGCGGGCCGCCGGACGTCGCCGCACGCATTATCGGGGACTACTTGTCGGCGCATCTCGGCACTATTTTCGTCGAGAACCGGCCCGGCGCCGGCGGCACCATAGCCGCCAAGGCCGTCGCCGCCATGCCGCCCGACGGCTATACGTTGCTGCTGGCGACCTCGGGCGTGCTGTCGATCAGTTCTCAGCTCTACCCTGATGCCGGGTACGACCCGGTCACAAGTTTTGCCCCGATCGCCTTGATCTCGACCGCACCGCTCGTTCTGGCCGTCAACGCGCAGATGCCGATCAACAACATCGCGGACCTGATCGCCTATGCCAAGGCCAACCCGGGCAAGCTCAACTTCGG
This sequence comes from uncultured Alphaproteobacteria bacterium, assembly GCA_963758945.1. GTDB lineage: Bacteria > Pseudomonadota > Alphaproteobacteria > Rhizobiales > Xanthobacteraceae > VAZQ01. The sequence continues at coordinate 79,170 of CAVWXY010000018.1, forward strand.
CGCGTCGATCGGCACCCCGCCCCATATCTCGGGAGAAATGTTCAAGGTCCTCACCGGAACCAAGATCGTGTTTGTCCCCTACAAGACGGCGGCAGCGGCAGCGAGCGATGCCATTGCAGGACAGATCCAGATGACGTTCCAAGGCACGACCGGGATCATGCCGTTCATCCAAACGGGCAAGCTCAGGCCGATCGGCGTGGTCAGTCCTCGGCGCATCCCGGAATTATCCGATGTGCCGACCATGGCGGAGCAGGGGATCAAAGGCATGCCGCCCGATGCCTGGCAAGGCATCGTCGCGCCCGCGGGTACGCCCGCGGAGATCATCGCCAAGCTCAACGGCGTGATCAACGAGGGTCTCGCAGATCCTCATCTGAAGGCCGGCATCATCAAGCTGGGCGGCAGCCCGAAGCTGACCAGCCCGGCCGAATTCGCGTCCTTCATCGCGACGATGAAGGAGGAATGGGCGAAGGTGATCAAGGCCAGCGGCGTGACGATCAACTGAGCTCCACGCCGTCGGCGCGCGGCGTTCATCCACCTGCCACCGCGGCCGGATTCGCGTGCTCGATCACGCCGGCGACAAGAGCCACGCCGGCGGCCGGCCGATCATTTCGGCGGCCCGAACGCCTTGGCGTAGCGATCGGCGACGTCCGCCGGCGTCGCGGCGATCCGCGCCACGACCTTGTCGACCTCCTCGCCCGGCACGAAGTCGAACTCGACCTTGCTCTTCTCGGCGTCCGCCAGGAACTCCTTGTCGTGCGCGAGCGCGGCAAACGCCTGGCGCAGGATCGCGACCCGCTCCGCCGGGACGTCCGGCGGCGCGACGACCGGCCGCGCCGCGGTCTTTTGAAAGAAATGAAGCTCGAGGACCTTGCGATCGGCGTCGTTCTTGACGAAGTCGAGCGCATTCGGCAGGTCGCCGAGCTCGGGATCGCTCTTGAGCGCGCCCTGCATCAGGAGCGTCACGCTCTTGTCGCGCAGCCAATGGGGCCGTACCGCCTTGACGCTCGACCATGACCAATCGGCGATGCCCTGGACCTCGCCGCGCTCGATGGCGAGCGCGATCTGCGCGGTGCTGTTATAGCCGGTGACGACCTTGAACTTGGTGCCGATGAGCGAATTGTAGAGCTTGGGTGTCGTCTCCGGATCGACCCCGACGATGCCGCCGACGATCAGCTCCTGGTCGAACAGATCCTTCGCCGTCCTGTGCGGGGCGGTGTGCCAGGCGAGCGTCACCGCAACCTCGCTGTTGAGGCTGCCGAGCCAGTTGAACTTCTCGATCTCGAACCGGGTGCCCGAGGGGTAGATCAACTTGGCCAGCAGCATGCCGCGCTGGATCAGGGCGATGTGGGTGCCGTCCTTCGGTGCCGTGTTGAACATATGGTTGGCGGCCGCGATCCGCGCCGGCATGTTCTGCACGACGATCGTGGGATTGCCCGGAATGTGCTTGGGGAGATGCCGCGCGGTCACCCGCGCTTGCAAATCGTAGCCGCCACCGACGCCGGCGCCGACGATGTAGGTGATCTGCCTGCCGGCGTAGAAGTCTTCGGCCGCCGCGGTCGAGGCCCAGGATAGCGCAGCCGTTGCCGCGGCGGCGATCCAACGCAGGCAAGACGCGGCAGTGAGACCTCGGTGGGTGCGGTGAGACATGTCGGGTTCTCCCGTGGCCGCGTGAGTCTAAGTCTTCCGCCATGCGGCCTGCAACGGCGACAGCGCCGCAGAGCATGGGCTTGCCGGTCGCCGCGCCGATGAGCGCGCGCGGAGAGAACGCTCGCCGACCTCATCCTCGAGGTGAAAGCGCAGGCCCATTCGCTGAAACCCGGTATTTCCTAGCCGGGATCATGCCCCGGCGGACTGCGATCACTTGGGTTTTTGGCGTGGTGCCCGTCGACGCAAACGTTCCGCGGTTACGTAGAGCAGCGGGATGATGAAAATCCCGAATACGGCCGCGGCGAGCATGCCGCCGAACACCGGCGTGCCCACCGCCTGACGGGTCGCGGCGCCGGCGCCATGCGCCACCACCAGGGGCAACAGCCCCAGGATGAACGCGAAGCTGGTCATCATCACCGGGCGAAATCTCAGGCCTGCCGCTTCGATGGCGGCAGCCTGAATTTCTTTCCCGAGTCGCCGCTGCTCGACCGCAAACGCCACGATCAGAATGCCATTCTTTGCGGCGAGCGCGATCAGCACGACGAGCCCGATCTGCGCGTAGACGTCGAAGCTCAGGCGGGCCAGCATGATCGCGCCGATCGCGCCGAGAACCGCGACGCTGACCGACAGCAGGGCGGACACCGGAATGTTCCAGCTCTCATAAAGCGCGACGAGGAAGAGATACGCGAACAGGACGGCGAGCCCCAACACGATACCGGTGCGCCCGCTCGCCGCCTTCTCCTGCAGCGCGGTCCCGGTCCATTCGAAGCCGTAGCCCGCCGGCAGCGTGGAGGCGGAGACACGCTCCATCGCGGCGAGCGCTTGGCCGGAGCTGTAGCCGGGCTTGGGCGCGCCGTTCACTATGGCGCTGCGGAATCCGTTGTAGCGTACGATCGTCTGCGGCCCCTGGACGAGCTTCGCCTCGGCCAACGCCCTGATCGGAACCATGCCGCCCTTCGCGTTGCGCACATAGATCCGGTAGATGTCGTCGATATTGTCGCGAAACGGCGTCTCGGCCTGGACGTTGACTTGCCAGGTGCGGCCGAACACGTTGAAGTCGTTGACATAGAAGCTACCCAGCGTCGATTGCAGGGCGTTGAAGATGTCGCTGATCTTGACCCCGAGCACCTGCGCCTTGTCGCGGTCGATGTCGAGATAGATCTGCGGCGTGTCGGCGGCATACGTGCTGTAGACCCCGGCGAGCTCGGGCTCGCCGTTGGCCGCCACGATCAGGCCGCGCAGCGCCGCCGCCACGTCGGAGGGGGATTGGCCCTGCAGCGCCTCCAACGCGTATTGGAAACCGCCGGTGCTCCCGAGGCCGAGAATGGGCGGCAGGTTGAACGGGAATGCGACGGCGCCCGGGATCGCCGCCATCAGCGGGCGCAGGCGCGCGATGATCGCGCCGGCGCTCTGCGCCGGGTCGGTGCGCTCCTCGTAGGGCTTGAGCCGGATGACGAAGAAGGCCTGGTTGGACGACGCGACGTAATCGATGAAATTCAGCCCCACGACCGACAGCACGCCTAGGACCCCCGGTATCGGCCGCGCGATATCTTCGACCTGCCTGACCACCGCCTCGGTGCGGGGAATCGAGGCGCCTTCGGGAAGCCGCAGCGCGGCGAAAATCGCGCCCTGGTCCTCGTCCGGCAGGAAGCTCTGCGGCGTCTTGCTGAACAGCCACGCCGAGGCCGCCAGCACGCCGGCCACGACCACGACCCCGACGATCGCCACGCGCACCAGGCGGCGCACCACCGCCACGTAGCCGTCGCGCGTGCGGTCGATCGCACGCAGCACATAGCGCATCGGACCGCTGCTTCTTTGGCCGTGTTTGAGCAAGACCGCGCAAAGCGCCGGGCTCAATGTCAGGGCGTTGACGGCCGAGATCAGCATCGACACCGAGACCGCCACCGCGAATTGGCGGAAGAGCTGCCCGCTGATGCCGGGGATGAAAGCCACCGGCACGAACACCGACAGCAGCACCAGCGTGATGGCGAGGATCGGGCCGGTGATCTCGGCCATCGCCTTCTTGCAGGCGTCCGGCACCGGCAGCTCGGGGTTTTCCTCCATCACCCGCTCGACATTCTCGACGACGACGATGGCGTCATCGACCACGATGCCGATCGCAAGCACGAGGGCCAGGAGAGAGACGGTGTTGGCGGAATAGCCGATGACCAGCATGACCGCGAACGTGCCGATGATCGACACCGGCACGGCGATGAGCGGGATCAGCGTCGTTCGCCACCTGCCGAGGAACAGGAACACGACCAGCGCCACGAGCATGATCGCCACGGCAAGCGTGCGAACGACCTCATCGATGGTCGAGGTGACGAACACCGTGGAGTCGAAGAACACGGTATAAGCGAGGTCGGCGGGGAAGCGCTTCTCCAGCGCGTTCATGGTGTCGCGCACCTGCCGCGCCACCTCGACCGCGTTGGACCCCGGGCTCTGGTAGATGCCGATCGCGGCCGCCGGCGCGCCGTTGAAGCGGCTGTAGCGGTCCTGCGACTTGGCGCTCATCTCCACGCGGGCCACGTCTCTGACGCGGACCACCGAGCCGTCGGGGTTGGCGCGCAGCACGATGCCGGCGAACTCCTCCGGCCGCGTCAGCCGCCCCTTGGTCTTGATGTTGATCTGGAGCTGCTGCGCGCTGGTGGTCGGCGCCGCGCCCACGCGGCCCAGCGCCGCCTGGATGTTCTGGTTCTGCACGGCGGCGATGACGTCATTGGGGGTGAGACTGAGCTCGGTCAGCCGGTCGGGGTCGAGCCAGATGCGCAGCGAATAGTCGAGCGGTCCGAACAGCGTGGCCTGCCCGACGCCTTTGATGCGCGCCAGCGGATCGATGAGATTGATGGTCGCGTAGTTGCTGAGATAGACGGCGTCATAGGTCCCCTTGGGGGAATAGAGGCTGATCACCTGGAGCAGGGCGGCGGACTTCTTGCGGATGGTGAGCCCGGCCCGCGACACCTCCTGCGGCAGCTGCGGCGTAGCGAGGCTGGCGCGGTTCTGCACGTTGACGGTGTTGATGTCGGGATCGGTGCCCAGCGCGAAGGTGACAGTGAGATTGTAGCTGCCGTCGGATCCGCTGGCGGATTGATAATAGAGCGCGTTGTCGATGCCGTTGACCTGCTGCTCGATCGGTTGCGCCACCGTGGTCTCGACCACTTCAGCGTCGGCGCCCGGATAAGTCGCAGTCAGCGAGACCTGCGGCGGAACGATGTCCGGGAATTGCGCGATCGGAATCGCGGTAATGGCGATGATGCCGGCAAGCGTGATCACAATGGCGATGACGAAAGCAAGCCGCGGCCGGTCGATGAAGATGCCGGAAAACATTCGCCTCAGGTTCCCGGCACGACGTTCGCGGTCACGACTTGACCGGGCCGCACCTTCTGGATGCCCTCGACGATGACCAGCTCGCCCTGCTTGAGGCCGTCGGTCACGACGATGTTCCGGCCTTGCTCGACGCCGGTCGTAATCCGGCGCTGCTCGACCTTCTTCGTCGCGTCGACCACGAGAACGTAATGGCCGGCCTGGTCGAGCTGGACGGCGGATTGCGGAACCGTCAGCGCGGGCCGCGGCTCACCCCGCTCCACCATGACGCCGACGATCCCGCCGGGGATCAGCAGAAGCTCGGGATTGGCGACCCGCGCCCGCACCGCCACGGTGTCGGTGCTCGGGTCGACCTGGACGTCGAGAAAGTCGTTGACGGCGGGATGCGGATAGACGCCGCCATTGGGCAACTTGATGCGGATCGTCGGCTGCGGCTTCTTGTCCGGCGACTCGAGAACCTTGCGCTTGTAGTCGAGCACATCCCGCTCGCTGGCCTGAAAGATGACGTAGACCGGATCCTGGCGGACGATGGTCGCGAGCCTTCCGGACGAGGGCTGCACCAGATTGCCCTCCGTGAAGATGGCGAGCCCGATCCGTCCGTCGATGGGCGAGCGGATCTCGGTGTAGCCGAGGTTGATTTCCGCCTGGTCGAGCGCCGCCTGCGCCTCCATCACGCTGGCCTGCGCCGTCGCCTCGTCGGCGGCGCGCTGGTCGAGCGTGGATTGCGGGATGTTCTGATTGCGCACGAGCTCCTGCCCGCGCTCGAGCTGCAGCTTGGCATTGACCTCCGTCGCCTTGGCCTTGGCCAGGGTGGCGCGCGCCTGCTCGACCACCGCCTTGTAAGTTGCCTGCTCGATCCGGAACAACAGGTCGCCCTTCTTGACCACCTGGCCCTCGGTGAAATTGCGTTGCTCGATGAAGCCGGGCACCCGCGCGACGATGTCGACCTTGTCGATCGCCACTATCCGTCCGATGTAGTCGCTCGTTTCGGTAACCTGCCGGCTCGCCACCGGGGTGACTGAAACAGCCGGCGGCGGCGGGACGCCTTGGGCGGCGGCGACGCCACAAGCAGCCACCAGACTCAGCGCACAAACGGCGGCGTTCCAAACGGGAGAGCTGTTACGGCCACGCATGAAGGTTCTCCCGACTGCAGGGGTGACTTCCGCATCGAGGACGCGAGCACGAGCCGATCGGGCCCCGCTACCGTGCCGCTCCGCGTTCGCCAGCCTACACTTGTGCAAAGCCGCCATCCACAAACAGCTCCGTTCCCGTGATGTAGCTGCTGTCGTCGGAGGCGAGAAACACCGCGGCCTTCACGATCCATTTGCCACCAGTCACGAGAGCGACTTTGCCTGCAAGCTTGCCCTGTATTTCTCCTTGGCGGTTTCGGCCCACTGGCTCGGTTGCGGGCGCCGCCGGGGCGCAGCCCCGAAATCGGTCGCGGCAACGGCGCGGAGCAGAGCGCGCAGGGCTGCGGCGCGCCAGCCGCCGGGGGTCGACTGGAATCTCCTCTGCGCTTCGAAAGTGCCCGGGAGAGGGACGTGATCGCCCAAGCGGCCTTGCCGATGGCCGGAGCAACAGATTTCGGGTTGGAGCAGGTGGTGGACGCGAGCGTCAGCGACCGTCCGCGGCGGCGTATTGGCGGCTGCGATCCGTCGCCTTCAACAAGTCTTTGACCGGGGCCGGCAGCTGTCCCGCGGCGAGCCTGCTGGGCGGGCTTTCAAGACGCTCGACCACGGCGAGGCGGGTGACTTCGCCTTTGAGGAAGGCGCTCAGGAACTCGGGATAGTTTCTGAAGGACACGCATCCGTTCGACTGACCGTTCGAGCCCAGCATGTAGGAATGGGCAAGGATGCCATCGCGCCCGTGCATTCTGCTGTCGTCGACGGGGTTGAGGCGGATGGCGCGAACCCCATGAAACAAACGCTCGCGCAAAGTGAGATTGTAGATATTCGGTGGCGTTGCCCCTCGCATCCTCACTTGCACATGGCGGGGATTGTCCATCAGGCCGCCAAGGCCGGAATGGGCCTCGAGCCGGCGGCCGCTCGGCAGGTAGACAGTCTGCGCGGTGATATCGTAGATCGCGGTGCGGCCGTCGTCGTCCGGCAGCGGCGCGGAATCCCTGCGCGCTTGCTTGGGGCGACTATGCGTGTTGGAAGCGGTCGATTTCGGCGGCGCATCGGCCGGCCGGTTCTCGACCTCCCGCTCCGGCGGTCGCAGGCTGCTCGCAAGCGCCTGCATGGCCGACTCGAAGCTCTCGTCGACGGACGCCGGACAATCATCGGCCGAGGCGAAACGTTTGTCGAAAGACGCAGGCCGATCACCCAAAACGGCGAAACGCTCGTCTGCCGACGCGTTCCGACACGCCGACGCGGAGGTGTCCGTCACCATGCCCCACGCGTTGATCGGGGCATCGGACCCGACCGGCAATTCCAGGCTTGCCAGTCGTATGCGACCGGGCGATGGCCCTGGTCCCAGCGGCGCGCCGAGCCGGAAGACGTCCGGGTGGATGGTTCCGAAAACGGAAATGCCCGAACCGCGCGGTCCGGGATCTGCCGGATCCGCCTGCGTTCCTGGCGATTTAAGGACGAACCCCAACACCACCGCGGCGATTCCGACCGGAATCGTACGGGCCCCCAATTGAACCAATACTTCCCCCCACTCCCACCCGCGTCGCCGTCGGCACAGCGTCCAACGGCAACGCGCGTCCCCCGACGCGGGCGGAAGCAAGCCTGTTGATTGCGGCAAAAATCGTTCGGACCGATCCGGCCGGCGGAGCCCGGCGGCTCGCTGCTCGGCGCGTGGCGACGCTCATCACCTCAAGGTTAACTGGGCGTTAGGCCGGACCGCGGCGTCCGAATGCCGACCGCCTGCGTGGCGGACCCATTGCGGGCGGTTGTCGAGAGCCTATGATTGCGGCAACCAACGCGTTTTGAGGGAGGCAAACTTGAACAAGGGCACCTTCGGTCGGCGTGACGTTCTCGAGCTCATGGCCGCCGCGGGCGCGGCAGGTGTGCCCGCCGTGCGCACGTTCTGGCCCGGCGCCGCTCATGCCGCCGCCGCACCTTCGTATAGTCCCGCCGCCCGGTTCGACCTTGCCGTCAGCGAAGTCGAGCTGCGGCGCAACAGCGCCGGGCGGATGCTGATGGCCCGCATCTACCAGCCGAAAGGGCCGGGACCTTTCCCGACCGTTCTCGATCTGCACGGCGGCGCCTGGAATAGAAAGGACCGCTTCGCCGAGGAGCCGATGGATCGCGCGCTCGCTTCGAGCGGCTTGCTGGTCGTCGCCGTCGACATGACGGTGGCGCCCGAAGCGCCGTATCCGGCCTGCGTGCAGGACGCCAACTATGCCGTGCGCTGGCTCAAGGTGAACGCCGCGACCTGGCACGGCGACACCTCGAAGATCGGCGTCTACGCATCCTCCAGCGGCGGCCACGTCGCGGAGCTCTTGGCGATGCGTCCGCGCGACCCGCGCTACAATGCAATTCCGCTTCCCGCCGCGCCGAACGTCGACGCCACCGTCGCCTACGTCGCGATGCGCTCGCCGATCAGCAACACCTTTGCGCGCTACGAGAACGCGGAGCGGCGCCGCAACGACAACATGGTGAAGAACAACAAGGTGTTCTTCAATCCGTGGGAGACCATCCACGAAAGCAACCCGCAGGAAATTCTCGAGCGCGAGGAAAAGGTCACCCTGGTGCCGTTTCTCATCATGCAGGGCGCGCTCGACGACAACGTGTTGCCGGAGGTGCAGGAAAAATTCGCCAAGACCTACAAAGCCGCCGGCGGCGACTGCGACTATCGCCTGTTCGAGAACTCCGTTCACCAATGGGTCGCGAAGCCCGGTCCGCAGACCGACAAGGCGGTCGAGGTGGTCAAGGAATTCATCGCCCGCCAGCTGAAGGCCTGATCGGATCCGGCTTTCCGACGCCGGCTGCGCTCAGCCCGCGATTGCGGGCCGGCGAGTTTCTCGACTGGGCGACCAAGATTTTTGCATCCCAGGCCGGAGAATGATCGCGCGCAAACGCAGTCATGTCTGGTCGTGGCACCAGGAACGGACATCTCGGCGCGCCACGTCGCAGCGGGCAGTGAGGATCGAAACTATCTGAGCAACGCTTGTGCCTCCTCCCATAACCGTCGAACAACCTCCCCCGCAGGGTCCGTTCCAGCCAGGCCGGCCGATTGACCGGCCCAGGCTTGCATTCGCCCGATCTCGTTCTCCTTCACCGCGGCATCGCGCATGGCCTGGGTCAGCCCTCGTTGCACGGGATATGGAGCTGGTGGCGGAGCGGTTGGAGCCGTTGCTGCCCGCACATAAGAGGTCGCTAGACTGCGGCCCGGGCGTCCCGAAAACGCTCGCGTGACCATCGTGTCTTCCGGTGCGCTTCGTCCAATCGCGTCCGCCCAGGCCGTGGGAATTCTCGCTTCGGGAGAGCGCAGAAATGCGGTGCCGACCTGTAGAGCGGAAGCACCCAGCAACAGCGCCGCGCCGACCCCGCGCCCATCCGCGATTCCTCCGGTTGCAACGACCGGAACTTTCACCGCGTCGACAACAGCCGGCAACAGACTGAACAGGCCGACCATTCTGGCTTCGGCCTTTGTCGCGTCGAAAGCGCCACGATGTCCGCCCGCCTCCATGCCTTGAGCGATGATGGCGTCGGCACCGGCACTCTCGGCGTCCCTTGCTTCGCTGACAGTCGTCACCGTCGCGAACCACTTGATGCCTCTGCTCTTCATTCGCGCCACGAAGTTGTCCGGATAGAGGCCCATGATGGAGGATATGATCGGTGGTCCCGCCTCCAGCATTGCCTCGCACTGTGCTTCGAAATCCGGTGGCGTGACATCGCCGGCTTCCCGCGCGACCTCCGGTCCCCAATTGCTGAGGAAACGCCGCACCGCATCCTCGGCGACCTCGTCCCGCTTGGGAGGCGGATCGGGAATCCACAGATTGAGCTGAAAGCCGCCGTTGCTCCCCGCGCGCACGTCCGCGGCCCAGTTCCTGATTGCATCCGGTTGCATGAGGAGCGCTCCGCAGCCTCCCAAGCCACCGGCATTGGCAATCGCAATGGCCAGCGAGGCAGGGCAGACGCCGGCCATCGGCGCCATCAAAATCGGCACGCGCATATTGAATGTTTCACAAAATGCGGCGGCGCGTGCGAGGGCTTGATGCTGCGACATGCCGACCGAAATTACACAAATCGCCTGTTCCGCGCGAGGCGATAAGTGTTTCGGTGCCTAACCGCGCCTGAAAGTCCGTTCAGGGTCAACCCGGCAAGGCACGGAGCGAACAGATGCTTTCCGGTCTATTCCCGCCATCGGACATTCGTTTACTGGTCGATGGGGTCGGCTCGCTGCCGGGAGCAGCCATACGCGCACGGCGCGGCAGTCATCCCACCCGAGCCGTCAACACGTGTGTTTCTTCGGGATAGGTCACCCCATCGCCGTCGGCGTAGCGCTGCAGCTGCGTCATGACGCTCACGCCGATTCCTTTTCGCGCCTCGGGATCGGCGGCTGCGATGGCCGGTGCGACCGGCGTTGCGGCTAAATGGTCCAGCGTGAATTCGTCGAGACGGGGCAGGTGGACGTTGATCCGACTGACGCGCACGTCTATGGCTGAAAACCCCGCTGCCATTGCGAGACGCCGCAGTTCCTCCGCGGTGGGAGCTTGCCGCGAAGAGTTGAAGCGAACGGCGGTTTCATTGTCCACGAATCGCGCAAGCGCATCACCGACGGCGCTGTTATAAAGCCCGGTGCTGTTCCAGATGCTGAGCGCGAGACGGCCGCTTCGGGTCATCCGCGTGGTTTTCGACGCCGTCCGCGATATTTCGGCTTTGACCCCGCTAGTCGCCGCCAAAGCTCACGGCTCCGATCGCCGGCTCGATGCAGGGCGGCCGCTTGAACCTCCACATCTTGGCCATGGTGCTGGGATAGCCGGAGATCGTGCAAGATCGCTACTAAAGCGGTTTCCGTTCGTGTTGATCCGGAACAGTGCCGCGCATTCGGTATGCTCCCCTCCCCGCGCAGACGCGCGCGCGTTGCTTACGATCCGATGAGTGTAGCTCGTAGAACCTGAGGCATCGCGACCGCCATGGCGACAACAAGTCATACCGCCGCACCGTCGTCCCGGTTCGGCGAGAACGCGCGATGCATCGCGTTGCCATCGACCTTGAAGTCGATTGCGCCAGGCGCCGGAGCGCGCATCGTCGAGGCGGCAACCTTCAGGGCGCTGGCATCGACGCGGGCGCCGGCTCTTGCGCTCTGGCTCGTCTTCGCGCCGCCGGTTTCCGACGCCATCGCCACGATGACCGACGCGGTCAGGTCGCTCACCCCGGTCAAGATCGGCCACCTCGCCTTCATTTCCCCCGCAGCAGGTCAGCCGGCCGCGCTCGCGACGTCACAGTCGGATGCGCTCACCGCGTACAACAATGCCGTAAGCCGATTTAAGTCGATCCTGAGCCAGCGGCGCGCACAGATCAATTCGAAGCAACAGCTGCCGAACTTGCCGGGACAGGCGCTCTATCTTGCCCGCAACAACATGATCAGCGCGTATAAGGATCTCACCGACGCACTTCCGTCCAAGATCGGAAGGCCCAACAAATTCGGACTTCCTCCAGCGTATTTCGATGCCGACAATGAGCCGCTGCTCGATGAGTATGCGGCCCTCTTCAACATCATGCAGGCGCCGCCCGCCCACGCGCAGAACTCGGCTACTCCCTTCAAAGACGTCGTCGACTTGGGAACCGCCATCGGACGCGCCAAGGGCCTCGATGCGGCAAGTGCCGAAGCGGCAGGTCGTATCAGCCTGGGCCTGTTCTTTGCCGAGACCAACGGCCATCAAAACATGGGGAATGCGCGCTCGAACAAGTACAAGGGAAGCTTGCAAACAGGCGTATCCGAGGATCAAAACGGTCAAAGGAAATGGGCGGTGATCAAGAAGTCGATCGCAGCCCTCGATCCTGCACTGAGCGTTCGCGACGACAAAGAAGAGGCGCGGGCGGGCAATTCAGATCATCGCTTCAATCACTGGACCGCCGTGAGAGACGCCCTCATGAACGCCCATGCGGACGTTTTCCCGCATATTCCGGCGATCGTGAAAGCGTTGCCAAGTCCGATCGATCAAATGAAACTTTTCGAGCTCATCCAGATCATTCCCAGCCCGACCAGGTCCGCTCTCAATTCAGGCAACTTGGCAAAGTACAGAATTTCCGACCCGACGATCATGGGCTATCTGCGCAACAACAGCGTCTTCACCTTCGGACGAGCCGACAGGGCAAGAACATCCGCGACCTTCCGCGAAATTCTCGATGCGATGTGGCTGTTCGACGACAAATTTGAACGGGCGCTGTCCAAGTTCAACGAGATCAAGGCTCGAAAAAGGGGGTGAGGTCCGGCAGTTGCCGGCCGCACGACGTGTCCCCCCGCATTTCGTCCCGCAAGCAAACGGAGAATGCGGCGCCCGAGCTGCGAGCAAGAAAGCCGCCGGTTGGCTCAAGCCGACAGCCGGCCCCATTCGCCCGCTTGCCATCGTCTCGCAACAACCCGTGGTGAGATTTGGTCGGGGCTTTTCCGCAACGTGGCCCCCGCGCAGGGACAACGGCTTACTGCCATCGCCAAGCGTAACTGCGCGCGTCGTGGCCCGCGGGCATGTTAAAAAGGTCACTGTGTGAACAAGCTCACACACGCCGCCGGCAAAATGGTCGATCAGGGGCTACTCCCGAGGTGGAGGGTTTGTCATGCCCCGAGAATCGCGCCGCCCCGTCGCGGCCCGGCGCACCGCCGATGCGGCGGTGCATCCGGGCACGAAGGCTGATTTCCTCGAACGAGAAAGCCGTCGGTCGAAGGCAGAGATTCTCGCACTTGAAGGCCGCTGGTCGTTCTTGGAGCGGCTTTACGCTCGGGCTTCCGGATTCGCGGAGAGGCGTTCCGTCCCCCGATCCGGCAGGAGCTGAGAACAGGGCTCCTGCCGCCGTCCTGCCGCCCTGTGACGGGTTTCGCTGCGCCCGACCCGTCCTAGGCGCTGATTCCCGTTACCTGGCCAGGAATATCCGCAGGCTGTCGAAGGGCGGGGCATCGCCGCGTTCGACGAAGCCTGCATGCTGGTCCGCGCGGCCGACATCGGTCTCGGAGACCGGAGCATCGCAGCGGTTGGCGAGGCCGTCCGGCGACGCGAGGCGCACGGCCGGCGACTGGGCAAGGGCGTTGCCGGCCGCGCCGGCGCCGAACAGCGCGAGTGCGCCGGCGACCGCCGCGACAACGATGGATCGCGCGATGCCTGACATGATGGAGCCTCCTGCAACGTCCTCGGCCGCCGCGACCACGTCGCGGGCGGGGCGCAGGCCGAGAGCGGGGTGACTTTTCTTCGAATCGTCATCCCGCTCCGGCTTATTGTTGGAGCATGATCTCTTCCGAAAACCGGTATCCACTTTTCGGGATCAGGCTCGACATAACTCAACCGCCGCAGCCGAAGCTGCCGGTGCGGCCGTATCCCAGGTCTTCCTGGCAAGACGGGCCCGCAGCCGCCGGAACGGTCGCGAACGCGGTAATGGCCAAAGCCAGGGCCAGAACAATCCTCTTCATCGTTTTCTCCTGTTCAGTTTGCTCGTCTCGGCGGCGGGCCGCCTGCTGGTCAGCACCCTGCGCATCCGTCTGCGGAGGCGTTGGCACCTGGCGCGGGGTTTAGCCGCCGACCGGACCGCACGCTTGCAGCCGATGCTTGGCTTGCCGTGAGTTTTCTTGGAGATTCCCTTGAGATTGCCTGAGGATGGCTCGCCATAGGGGCGACTGAACGGCAGTTCGATACCGTCGGTTCGCTCAAGCCATGCCGCGCGACCCTTGAGCGGCGAGGCGGCGCTCAGGCGCGGGCCAGCCGGCGAAAGGTCGCGACGAAACGGTCGACGTCGTCCTCGTCGTTGTAGACATGCGGGCTGATGCGCATGCGTCCGATGCGGGACGCGACAAAGACCTGCTCCGCCGCCAGCCGCTTGATCAGCCCTTGCGGCATGCCGGCGGCAAACCGCAGGCTGAGGATGTGCGGGGCGCGCGCCGCGACATCGGAAAACGTGACGCCGCAACCGCGCAGGCCATCGGCGAGCCGCGCCGTGAGCGCGGCGAGCCGCGACGCGACGGCGTCACAGCCCCATTGCGCCATCATCTCCATTCCGATCGACGCCATTTCCAGCGAGATGAAATGATCACGCTCGCCCATGTCGAAGCGCCGCGCGCCGGCGATGAAACCGACGTCGCGATAATAGCTCTCCCCCTCGGAAGAGATCGCGCGGCGGCCGTAGCTCGTCTGCTCCAGCGGCACGCCGTCCTGGCGGCGTTTCGCGACGTAGAGAAAGGCGCGCCCATAGGGCCCCAGCAGCCACTTGTAGGTGGGGAAAACGACGAAGTCGGGGTCGAGGCTCTTTACGTCGATCGCCATCACGCCGGCGGCGTGGGTGGCATCGACCAGCAACATCGCCCGTTGGGCACGCAACGCCGCGGCGATGCGGTCGAGATCGACTGTGCCGCCGTCGGACCAGTGCACCGACGAGATCGAGGCGAGGGCGACGGGGGGCGCGCCGGGGCGCTCGATGGCGGCCAGCACCGCCGCGGTCCAGTCACCGTCTGCGGGCTGCGGCACGGCGTCGACGGTGAACCGCCCGGAGGGCGCCCGCGTCACCCATTCGAGCACCGCCGACGAATGGTCGTTCTCGAGCACCAGCACGCGCGACGCGGCCGGCACGGTCACAAGCTTGGCCGCGGCTGCGACGCCGTAGCTCACCGAGGAAATCAGCGCGACGTCGTCGGCATCGGCGCTGATCAGCCGCGCCGCCGCGCGGCGCGCGCGTTCGTGCTGGCCGGCGGGAAACGCCGCATCGATCAGCCAGGGCCGCCCCTTGCGCGCGACGCCGACGCGGCCCGCCTCCTGCGCGGCGATAGGCAAGGGGCTCCAGGAAGCGGCGTTGAGATAGCAAACCTCGCGCGGAATATCGAACAGCAGGCGTTGCGATGGCAGCATCAGCTTGCCGTGCCTTTCGTGTCGCGCGGCCGCAGGGCGGTGAGCGAAGCGTAGTCTGCCGCTCGGCCTCGATGCAACAGACGCTGCGATGCGCGGCGCTATCGCACCCAGCGCATTCCCCGCGCGCGCTGGTGATCCGCCCCGCCCAGGCGTAGCCTTCTTCGCCGCGCAGGAGCCGCATGCACAAGCGTGCCGGACATCCCGGCGCGAGGGAGGAAACACGATGAAAATCATCCGGCTTTCCGCCGCCGTTCCGCTTGCGCTCGCCGCCGCGCTAGTCGTGACGCTCCCGGTGCTGGCGCAAGACGCCGCCATCGGTCTGAGATCCGCGAGCGACTTTGCGACGCTCGAGGCGGCGCAGAACGCCGCCAACTCGAAGCCCGGGCCGCGCACGGTGCCGGGCCGCAACATTCCAGTGCCGGCGACCGCGAGCCCGCAACTGCAGGCCTCGATCGCCGCGCCCTATCGAGTGCCGAACTGGAACGCGAATCCGAAGAGCGCCGCGGAGTGGAAGGAGCTGATCAACAAGGCCGCGGCCGCCGGCGCCGCCGCGCGCAAGGAGGCGCGCGAGAAGCTCGGCGTCACGATGGAGGAGACCGTGATCGGCGGCGTCAAGGCCTTCATCCTCTCCCCTAAGGACATCCGCCACAACAAGTGAATCGGTTCGTGCCCGGGCGCCATGCGGTGATGTGACTCGGGGTGGCGGGATTCCTGGTGTGCCGATCCGGCAGTATGGGTAGGCATGATTGACACGCAAGCGATTCGCAAACGCTGGGATACCGTCGGCTCGAAGCTCGATGAGCGTGGTCAGCGGGTGTTCGCATCCGGAGAGGTACGGGCTGCGGGATGGGGCGGTCTGGAGGCGGTCCATGAGATCACGGGGCTCGCGCGCTCGACGATCGGTCGCGGCCTGAAGGATCTCGACGCCGCACCGTTGCCGAAGGGGCGGGTGCGACGAAAGGGTGGTGGCCGGCGATATCTGTCGTTCGGGGATGGAACTCTCATTGAGGATCTGCGGCGTATCGTCGAGCCGGTCACGCTCGGGTGTCCGGTGCGACCACTGCTGTGGGTGTCGAAGAGCCACGACAAGCTGGCTGTCGCCTTACAGAAGATGGGCCACAAGATCAGCCCCAACAGCGTGCGCAGACTGTTGCCGACGCTCGGCTACAGCCGGCAATCGAACCGCAAGGCCGACGAGGGCTCGAAGCATCCGGATCGCAACGACCAATTCGAGCACATCAATACCAAGGTGGTTGCGGCGCAGGCTGCGGGCCAGCCCGTCATCTCCGTCGACACGAAGAAGAAAGAGTTGATCGGCAACTACCGGAGCGGCGGCACGGACTATCGGCCCAAGGGCGATCCGCGGCGCGTGAAGGTGCACGACTTCGAGAACAAGGAACTCGGCAAGATCGTGCCCTATGGCGTGTACGACGTGACGGCCAATGCGGGCTGGGTCAGCGTCGGGATCACGAGCGATACGGCCGAGTTCGCCGTCGCCTCGATCCGCCGCTGGCTCGACGAGATGGGGCGTGAGCGATATCCGCATGCGAGCGAGCTGACGATCACGGCCGACTGCGGCGGCTCGAATGGAGCGCGTGTGCGGTTGTGGAAAGTCCAGCTGCAAAAGCTCGCCGATGCGACGGGCCTTGTGATCCACGTCCATCACTATCCGCCGGGTACTTCGAAGTGGAACAAGATCGAGCACCGCTTGTTCTGCCACATCACGCAGACCTGGCGCGGCCGACCGTTGACGGACAGATTGGCCGTCGTCGAGCTGATCGCGGCGACGACGACCAAGACTGGCCTGAAGGTCGAGAGTGCGCTCGACACGCGGACCTACGAGAAGGGCATCAAGGTCAGCGATGCCGAGATGAAGACCCTCGACATCAACGGTGACCCGTTCCATCCTGAATGGAACTACACTATCCGCCCGCGATCATCTGAAAATCGGAGCGGTTAATGTGGCAGGTATCCTAAGGTGATCCCGGCGGTGAACCAGAGCCGCCTGCTCGTGCACGTGCACGGCGGCGGCTACGTCTACAATCCGGGCGAGGCCGGCACCGGCGAGGCCACGCTGATGGCGGCCTACGGCGGCTTCAAGGTGATCTCGTTCGACTACCGCATGCCGCCCGACCACCCCTACCCCGCGGCCATGGACGACGCCATGGCGGTGTGGCGGGCCGCGCTCGGGATGCAGGAGGCGCGCAACATGGCGATCTTCGGCACCTCGACCGGCGGCGGCATGACGCTCGCGATGATCCTGCGCGCCAAGACCGAAGGCTTACCGCTGCCGGCGGCGATCGCGCCCGGCACGCCATGGTCGGACCTGACCGAGACCGGCGACACCTACAAGACCAACGAGTGGCTCGACAACGTGCTGGTCAGCTACGACGGCTATCTCAGCCATGCCGCGCTGCTTTACGCCGACGGGCACGACCTCAAGGACCCGCAGCTCTCGCCGATCTACGGCGACTTCGCCGGCTTCCCGCCCGCCATTCTCACCAGCGGCACCCGCGACCTGTTTCTCAGCCTCACCGTGCTCACCCACCGGAAGCTGCGGCGCGCCGGAGTGGAGGCCGAGCTGCAGGTGTTCGAGGGCATGTCGCACGCGCAGTATAATTTCGACCCCTACGCGCCGGAGACGAAGGAGGTGTTCGGCGAGATCGCCCGCTTCTTCGACAAGCACCTGGGGAGATGATGCCGCCGCGAACATTCGCGCGTGTCCCGGGCGGGTGGAGCAAAGCGGAACGAGACCGGGACCCAGCGCAAGAGTTGCGACGTGTCATATCGTCTGGATGCCGTACGCCGTGTGCCCCGGGTTCCGGATCTGCGCTCGCGCTCCGCGCTCGCTCGTCCGGGACGCAGGAGCGCGTGCGATTGCGCCGTGCCGAAGCCCGAACGTATCATTCCTCGACGATTGGCATAGGCGTCGGGAGCCGAGAACCGATCATGCAAACGAGAGCGGCGATGGCCGCGGCGTTGCCGCGGCATCTGCGCCGTTGAACCAGCATCCCGCCACAGGACGGACCATCATGCTGCCGGCTCCGGGCTTCCATCACCTGCATCTGAATTCGCTCGATCCCGCCGCCGCGATCGACTTCTATACCAGGCAGTTCGCGAGCACCTCGAAGTCGAGCTGGGGCGGCATTCCCGCGCTCAAATCGCCGACCGACGTCCTCGTGCTGTTCAACAAGGTCGACAGGCCGCCGCCGGTCGCGCCGCAATCGGCGATCTGGCATTTCGGCTGGCATGTGACCGACGTGCGCAAAGCGCTCGCCACCTACAAGGCGCGACCGGAGGTCACGCTGCTTCCACTCTACACCAGCGACGAAGGCGGCTCCGTCCTCATCAGCAGCGACACCTGGCCGGGCACGGGCGGCGTGCTCGGCCTCACCAGGGCGCAGATCGCGGACGCCAAGGCCAGGGCCGTCAAGCCGGCCGGCGGCGGCGGCTTCGCCTACATGCAGGGTCCCGACGGCGCGATCGTCGAGTACCTGGGAAACCAGCCGGTCGAGCGCATGAACCATGTGCACATGTGGCAGGAGCAGCCGTTCTGCGCGCAGCTGTGGTACCAGAAGCACCTTAACGCGGCGCGGGTTGAGGGCCGCGCCGCCTCGCCCGCACGCAGCGAGGAAAACTGCGAGGTCGCGCGCGGGCCCGACCGCAGCTGGCCCTCGCTCACGCGCAAGGGCACGTTCCGCGTGCCGACCGCCGCCGTCACCTTCGGCGACGTCATGCTGACCTGGTACATGCGCCAGGGAGACCAGCCGCTGGCGGGCACGCGCGGGCAATTGTACGACCACATCGCGCTCGGCGTTGCCGACCTCGCGGCCTGGACCGCCAAGCTGCGCGCGGAAGGCGTGGTGTTCCTGCACGAGCCCTATCCGCTCGGCGATACCCGCGCCGTCATGATCGAAGGGCCGAGCCGCGAAGCGATCGAGCTGGTCGAGGTCAAATAGGCACGCCCCGGCCGCTCGTCCGGGACCCGAGGCTGCGGGCACGCCGAGCCGTCACCATCGGCCGCCGCGGTTGACGAGCCGCAGAATGACCAGGAGGATGACGGCCCCGATCGTGGCCACGATGATCGACGAAACGATGCCGGCGCCGAGATGGATGCCAATCTGCGGGAGCAACCAACTGCCGATCAGCGCGCCGATGATGCCGATGCAGATGTCCGCGATCAGGCCGTAGCCCGTGCCCCTGACGAGATGTCCGGCAAGCCATCCCGCGATCAGACCAACCAGCAAGATGACGAGAATCGATTCGTTCGACATGCCCAGCTCCTCCCATTGACCCCGATGCTTATCGCAAAAATAACGCGCTGGCGGAATAGCGCAGCGTCGTCCGCCACCGATCTCCACAACAAGCGAGCGCGATAAGCGACGTGGGGCTCTGGGTCGCTCCTCGAGCAGCCGGAGAACGCGCTGCGAGCGCGAATTTTCGAGATGGTTGACCGCGATCCTACGGCTCGCAAGCGAGCGGCGTCACATCGGCGGCGCGAGGCCGTCGCGGCCGACCGCGATGGATTGCGCCTCGAGCGTCCCGTCCGCCTGCTTGCGGGCACCGGCGATGAAGATCTTGGCGCCGGGCACGAGCTCGCTCTTGTCGCCGGAAACGAAGGTCACGATCCTCGTCTGCGGCACAACCACGACCTTCTTCTCGCCGCCCTTGTACTTGAGCGTGATCACGTCGCCCTCGACCGCTTTGACCATCTGCGCCACGGTGGCGTTGGTCATCGTGCTGTTCGGAATGAGGTCCCACGGCACGTGGCCCTCGCCGGTGCCGCGCATCGGCTCGGGGAAGATGTGTATTTCCAGCGCCTTCTGGCTGCCGTCGGGCTGCGGCAGCCCGCTGACTCCGATGAACGCATTGTCCTTGATCTCGGCGAGCGCGGCCCGCACGATGCCGCGCACCACGGCATTGTCCGCCACCTTGATCCTGTAGACCGTCTGGCGGTCGCGCGAGCGCACCGTGAGCATATCGCCCCGTCGCGGTCCTCGATCGTGCCGCGCACGCGCACCGCCGCAGGCTGCTCAGCCAAGCTCGCGCCCGCGGCCAGCAGGAGCGCCGAGCCGAGCACGCAGAACAGGAGTTCTCGTCATCCCTCGCATCGTTTGTTTCCCATGAGATTGGCGGGGCGTGGCCGGGCGTGCCGGCGGCATCATACAAAGCGGTGCGCCGTCGCGCCAAGCCTGCCACCGTGGTGGTCGAAGCGAGCCGGTTCGGGCCTCCGGCCCGGCCGTGCGGGGTCACGAGGGCCGCGAAGATAGTCGCACGCCGGCGCGGACGGCCGCGAATTCGTCACATTTGTGTCCGGCAATCGAGGCGCAAAGCTTGCGCCAAAAACGGCGCTCGATCGGGGGCTTCAAACATGAGTTGGTTGACAACGCGTGAGCGCGCCCAGGACGACAGGGCGGCGGAAATCTTTTCGCAAGTCGAAGGTGAAATCCGCGATTTCGTCCGTCGGGATGCCGTGGTGTCCCGGCGCCGGCTGGAAGACTGGACCGACCTGACACCCGGCCATATCGGCACGCTGCTGCAGCGTGTGGCCGGCGACGCGGTGCGGGCGATCGACGAGTCCATCGCGGAGCTGCAGGCGTTGCGCCACCAGCTGCAGCACGCAGCGACGCGGGTGCAAGGCGAGATCGGCCGATATGCGTCCATGAACGACGCCGCCAGGGCGTCGATCAGGACGATGTCGGAGAGCCTCGCGTCCTGGAAGAGCGGCGCGCGGCCGTTCGAGGACGCCGAACGCCGGACGGGCTGACCCGAGCGTAGATGGGTTGAGCGCAGCGAAACCCATCGGCCGGGCACGAAGGCGCGCCGTCGCGCGACCGCCCGCCCATGCTCGCCGCGAAAGCGAGCCGCGGCGTCGAAGTGCGACGGGCATGCGAGCAACTCTACGATCCCTGTTGAACCCGAAGCTCGCAATCGCATTTGTGCCGCACGGTGTGCGCGAAGTTCGGGTTCGGTGCAGTAAGTTTCTGCCGCGATCGGCGCGATCGGGGGATAGCGATGGGTTTCGCGATAGCTAGCGCGTCGAAGACGCGCATGAACGCGCGCTTGAGGCTCAACCCATCCTGCCAAGCGCTACAGCAACTGCGTGGCGACGGCGCCGCCGATGATCACCAGTATCGAGTAGATCAGGATCCAGTCCGTGGTGCCGGTCATGAAGCGTATCCTTACGCAGGGGACTGGCACAAGGATATGAGCCGGCGCCGCGCCGTTCTGTGACGCAGGACACACTTTTCACGGTTTGCGGGCGGGCGTGCATACAGCGATAGCGCCCCGCTATTGCGTCCCCCGGGGGCGCGGCTATCGTGCTGCCCGGTGGATCGAACCTGGAGCGGAGAAGCGCCGTGAAGCTTGCAGCCATTGTGCTTGGTGTCGTCGGATCTGTCCTTTCGGCCAACGCCGTGCTTGCGCAACAATTGAACGCGGACGACGTGAAATGGATCAATCAATGCATCGCCGACAACAAGGGCGGCGCCAGCGACACGATCGTGCGCAAATACTGCATCTGCATGAACGACAAGATGGACGCCAACGAGACCCGCTCCATCACCGAATGGGAAAAAGCCAACCCGGCGGCGCGCCGTGCCTGCGACCGCGAATCCGGATGGCGATAGCCGAGGCCATGCCGAGCCTCAGAAACCCGCCATGGCTGGCGTTATGCCGGCCATCTACGTCGTTCATTTCGCAGAGCAAGGCGTGGATGGCCGGGACTAGCATGGCGATGACGGGAAACCGTCAATCATCACGAAAGTCGGCAGCATTGCTCTCGCAAAGCGGTGACCCTGACGGCCTCAAGCGCGCCGCGATTCGCCTGACGGTCGCCCTCCGCCCGCGCTTCGATCCATCGAAATTCCGGCGGCCTTGATCGGACCTGCGTTCTTCGCGATCTCGCTGGCGACCAGCACCGTCGCCTGGTTGGCGATCAACACCGCCGGCGCGAGATCGGTGACGAGATTGTAGAGCGGTTTCTTGTAGAGCGACTGGTGGCTGGCGTCGGCGCGGCTGCCGAGCACGAACTGGTAGCCGTCCGGCGCCGCCTTGGCGACGCGCGCCGAGCCCACCATCCCGCCGGCGCCGGCGGCGAACGGAACCACCATGGTCACCGGGCGGTCGGCCAGTCCTCGGCGGCAGCTGAGCCGCCGCCCGCGCATAAGGCCAGGCCGAACGCAAGCAGGGCCGCGCGAGCCGCGGAATCGGAATGCATGTGGGGTTTTCTCCGTCGAAGCCGTGCAGATGACGGGACCGCGGCCGAGCCGCGGCTATTTCTCCGCTCGCGCCTTGTCGACCATGATCGTGGTCCCCCAGATCGCCTTGCCGCTGCGTTTGGTGTAGGCCGCGATGACGTTGCCGATCGCCTGTCCGATGTCGCCCTCCTCGGCGATGTCCCCTGTCCACTCGTGCACATAGGCCTCGTTCTGCTTGAACCCGATCCCTACCCGCATCGAGGCCTCCTGCGCGCGCGACGACGCCCTCGCGGCACCGCTACAGCTTGACTTCGCTGATCTGAATCGTGGGCTGGGTGTTGGTGTAGTTGGGAATGTCGGCAAGGATCGCCTGCGCGTGCGGCGCAAAGGCGGCTTGGAAGGCGTCGGTCGAGTTCGAAATAGAGATGGCCCATGGCGACATAGGCCGCCGGCGCACCGGGCGCGCCGCCGCCGATGCCCTCCTCCACCGCCATGCGCTTGCAGGCGGCGCCGAGCTTCTGCTGCACCATGGGCATGTGCTTGCCGAGATAATAGCCCATGTCGAACTTGCAGCCCGCGGTGTTGGGATAGAGCACGCTCACCTTGATCACATTCTCCTCCTTGCTGGTTTCGTCTCTCGTTGGCCGGAGCCGGCGCTTGCGCGGCGAGCTTATGCCAACCGAGCCGCGCGCGATATGGCCGGTCAGCGCCCTCCCGTCGGGGGACGCTCGAGATCTGCCTACGCGGGGCCGCCCGACGGCCTCGGCGCTGCGGCGGGTCTCTGACGCTGCAGTTTAGCTATTTATTTATGCAATCTTTAGTTGAGTCCGTCTTCGCGCGGAGTATGGTGTCGATACGCGCCCAACCTCCTTGGCCGAACGGAGCGCGGCATGAGAGCCGACCGCAAGTGGGTTGAGAGAAATCTGGGCTTCGATCCGATCGCGACCCCGCCGCCCGACGCGACCTTTGCCTCCGCGCGCGCCGCCAGGGCGGCAACGCCCGAGGATTTCCAGCGCGAGATCATCGATTTCGACTCCGAGTCTCCCGCCGGCCTGCAGTTCATGGCCTTCAGCACCGCGACCGGCCTGTCGCGTTACACCGACGTCGATTGGCCCAAGGGACTGGCGCCCAAGACCGGACGCGCACCCGGCCGCAACAGCGACGATCCGCTGCCCCGTGCGGACGTGCTGGTGGTGACGTGGACCGTCGATGAAGGCCACGCGCTGAGCCGCGTGCTCACCCCCGGCAAGGATTCCCGCAACGACTACCTCTCCTACACGCATAACTTCGCGACGATCTCCAAGAAGATGCGCAAGGGCTGCCCGGCGCTCCAAGCAAAGCGTCTGGGCGCATACTGGACCACGACCATCGGCGGCAAGTCGGTCGTGATCTTCAAGTCGGACTCGCACATGTCGCAGGACGGTCCGCAACTGCCGAACATCGACGTGTGGCGTCAGATCGTCGTCGAGGTGCAGCCCGAGCTGGTGATCACGAGCGGGACCGCGGGCAGCATCGGCAAGCAGTTCGAAGTCGGCGACGTGATCGTGAGCCCCGTCGTCCGGTTCGATTGCACGGCGAAATTCAAGAACAAGCCCTTCGCACAGGCGCACTTCGCCAGCTCGGCGCCGAAAGCGACGCACTTCGCCACCGCACGATCGCTGTTCAAGGCGAACGCGGCGCAGCTCCCGAAGGACAATCAGCGCCCTCCGAAGATCATCCGCGTGCCGGTGAACGGGCTGGGCTCGTCCGTCGTCACGACCGATTTTTTCGGTTTCGACACGTCGAACGACCACTACGAGCTGCAAGGGCTCGGCGACGTTTGCGAAATGGGAGACGCGGTCCTCGGATTGGTGGCCTCCGACATGGGCCAGAGCGCGCCGCGCTGGCTCGCCATCCGCAACGTCTCCGACCCGCAGATCAAGGCCAACGGCCTGACGCTCAAGCAGCAAGCGATGGTGGCGGCGCAGATCTACAAGGGCTTCGGCCGGTGGAGCTCGGTGTGCAGCGCGATCACGTGCTGGGCGAGCATTGCGGCCGAATAGATCGGCTTGGTTACCAGAGGGAGCACGGCGTCATTCAACCGAACCGGAGGTACCCATGAACGTCATTCACGCGGCCCAAGCCGGGCAAGGGGGCCCGGTCACTATCGCCTGCATCAACAAGGCGACAGTCGATCTCGGCGTGCCGTTCGACCGGCTCACCGCCACGCTGCAGAAATGCTACGACCTGCACTTCCTTCCGGTCTGGGGCTACCCGGTGAAGCTCTACAACACCAAGGTCTCAAAGCCCTCGGATTGGCAGTTCGTGTATTTCGATGACGCCGACACGGCCGGCGCGCTCGGCTACCACGACCTGACCAAGAACGGGCAGCCGGTCTCGAAGGTGTTCGTCAAGACCACGCTCGCGGACCATCAACTCGTGAGCGTCACCGCATGCCACGAGTTATTCGAGATGGTGATCGACCCGATCGCAAACTTGTGGGCTGAGGCCCCGGACGGCACGGAATACGCCTATGAAATGTGCGACGCGGTCGAAGAAGACACCTTCCTCGTCGACGGGATCGAGATGTCGAATTTCCTGCACCCATCGTGGTTCGAGCCGTTCAAGCATCCGCCCGGCACGAAATTCGATCATCTCGGACTGCTCAAGAAGCCCTTCAGCATGACCAAGGGCGGCTACGTGATCATCAAGAAGCGGGGCAAGGTCAGCGAGATTTTCGCCTCCAGGGCGAAGGAAAAGCGCTTCGCAAAAGAGGATCGACACGGCCATCGCAGCGAGTACCGTAAACCGCACGGGATGGTGATCAAGCCGAGCCGGGGTCGAGCAGGAGCCGAAGCCCGCGCCGCGTGACTGCTCCAGCGACCGCGCGGGATTCATGCTGGCATGCAGCGCGTCCCGCCAGACCGGACCGTTCTGAACGTCGAGCCGGCGCCCGCGATCCGCAGCACGTCGAGCGCCTCCAGCGGGCCGAGCTGGTCCAACCCGCGCAGTCCGGTCCACGGCCCGCGCCGGCAGAGTCCAACGATTTGGCGGCGGCGGGGGGCCTGTCCGCCGACGGCGCAGGCTCGCCTGTCGCCGGGAAGAAGGGGAACCTCATGCTCTACGCGATCCTGTGCTACGATTCCGAAGACGTCGTCGGGTCCTGGAGCAAGCAGGAGGACGACGCGGTCATGGCCAAGCTCGCGGTGGTGCAGGACAAGCTCACGAGAGCAGGCCGGCTCGGGCCGGTCGCCCGCCTGATGCCGACCGCCGCGGCGACCACCATCAGGAAGGGCGAGGAGCCGTTGGTGATCGACGGCCCCTTTGCCGAGACCAAGGAACAGCTCCTCGGCTTCTACATCGTCGACTGCGCGACCCGCGACGCGGCGATCGAAACCGCGCAGGACCTGGCACGCGCGAGCAGCTCGGCGGGGGCGTACGAGATCCGCCCCGTGAAGCTGTTCCGGCCGGGAAGCGGTAGCGGATGACCGGCGAGTTGCAGCCGGCCAATACGGTCTCTTTGGTCGTCATGGCCGTGACAAGCACGGCGATGACGACGGATGCAATCCGTCCAAAATCTGCCCGAGAAAATTTTCACCGCGCGCTCGGAACGTCGCCGCCTGCTAGTCCACGACTTCGACTTTGACCTTCGCCACGCCCCTTCCGACCAATCCCAGCGACTCGGCGGCGCCGCGCGAGACGTCGACCACGCGGCCGGGAACGAACGGGCCGCGGTCGTTGACGCGAACGGTCACGGCTTGGCCGGTGGACACATTGGTGACGCGCACGCGCGTGCCGAACGGCAGCGTCCGGTGAGCGGCGGTGAGCTCTCGCGAATTGAACTTCTCGCCGCTCGCGGTGTGCGGGTCGTACGAATAGTAGCTGGCCAGCCCGTAGGACGCGTCTTGCGCACCGGCGGCGGCCGGCGCAGCGCCCTTGGCGGCGACCGCCGCTCGCCTGGTGGAGGGCTTTCGAGCGGATGTCGCCGCGCCGTCCGACCGCGTCGACGCGTGTCGGCTGCCGGCAAGCGAACCGGGTCTTTCGGCTACAACATTGGGCTGCGCGCAGGCCGCCAGCGTCGCCGCCAGCGCGGCGAAGGCGAACAACTGCAGCGCGCCCCTGCCCGCGGCGGAGCGGGCTCCAGGCCCGCGGGAACGAACGTGATCCTCGCCAACGCCCACGCGCGAGAATCGCTCACCACTGAATGACGACACGATTGCACCCCCCGAACCGAACTCCGAGCCGACCATGGAGGCCGGGAAACCATGGCCCGATGACGGCCGAATGGGGGACGGCCGCGATAATTCATTTCAGTGTGATTTTTTGGTTACAGGCGCACGGCCGGCATCCTCACAGTGCCGAGGAAGGCGCTACTCGGGTAGCGATAAGGTTAATGGGGATCGCCCCGCAGAAGGCTCAAGGAGTTACGCATGTGGCGGTCGGGCCACAGCGGCCGACGATGTGGCGTACGCCGAGAGAAATTCGCGCGCGCGGCGGAACCAATCACTGCTACAATATTTTAACGTTCGGGTATTCGGGCTGGGGGATCGGAACTGCCACTCCCGAATATTGTGATCGATGGGCGGCGCACACGGGCCGCTGCGAAGGCGCCACAGCGGAAAAGGCGGTGCCGTTCCCGGGGCGTTTGCCCATCGATTCGCATCGTTTAGTTCGTTTCGCTGCGCTCAACCCATTTTACGGGGCGGGCCCGGTCACGCGCGGGGCGTCGGGAGGGGATGGCCGCGTGTTTCGGCGCAAGCGCCACGCACAAGATGGGTTGAGCGCAGCGAAATTTGTCCAGAGCTCGAGCGGGATGACTTTTCTTCGAACGTCATTCCGCAGCTTATTGCCGAAGCATGATCTCTTCCGAAAACCGGTATCCAAATTTCGGGATCATGCTCGGGACTAGCGGCGCGATCGCCGTTTCGGCGCGGCGTGGCGCCACGCGGTCGTGAGCGCGTCCTTCAATTCGACCGCGCTCATGGCCGCGAGCGCGGCGGTGGTCCACCCCTGCCTGCCCCAGCCTCCCGGCACCGGAGCGAAGGTCGCGGGCGCCATCATGCACTTGAACTCCTGCTCGTCGGGGGTGAACTTGAAATTGGCGTTGCGCCCGTCGGCGGCGAGCGTGACGTAGATGCGCGCCACCTTGAAGGCGGCGCGGTCGAAATGCGGCGCCTCGACCGTGCCCGCGAGCGCCAGCGCGATGCGGCGCAAGTCGGCAGCCTTTGCCATGCGAGGCGCGTCTCCAATCCGCCGGGCGAATTACCCTCTACCGGTGCGGCAGCTCGATCATCCTTCGAGCGTCGAGGGGCGTCACCCCGCCTTGCGGCGCGCGCTCGCCTTCTTGGCGGCGGCGCGCTGCGGGACGCGCTCCCCGCCGCCTTCGATCGGCAGCAGCATCTCGCGCTGGCCCGCGGCGCGCTTGCGGCCTTTCTTCGCCGGTCCCGGCGCGGCGCCGCGCTCGGCTTCGACGCTGCGGCGCAGCGCGTCCATGAGATTGATGACATTGCGCGGCGCCGCCGCCTGCTCCTTCTGCTTCGGCGGCTTGAAACCAGCCTGCTTCTTGCGCAAGAGCTCCACCAGCGCAGTCTCGTAATGGTCCTCGAACTGCGTCGGCTCGAAGTCCCCCTTCTTGGTGTCGAGGATGTGCTCGGCCAGCTTGAGCATCTCGCCCGGCACCTTGACGTCCTGGATGCCGTCGAAATACTCCTCCGGCTTGCGCACCTCGTAGCCGTAGCGCAGCGTCGTGCCGAGCAGCCCCTTGCCGTACGGCTCGAGCGCGATGACGCGCTCGCGCTTGGCCAGAACGATGCGGCCGAGCGCAACCATGCCCTTGCCGCGCATGGCGTCGCGGATCACCGCGAAGGCCTCCTGCCCGACCGTGTCGGTGGGCATGACGTAATACGGGCTGTCGTAGAAGCGCTTGTCGATCTGCGCCGCCGGCACGAAGCGATCGATCTCGATGGTGTGCTTGCTCTCCACCTCGATGGCTTCGAGCTCGTCGTCGTCGACCTCGATATAGACGCCCTTGTCGACCTCGTAGCCCTTGCCCTTGTCGGCGGCATCGACCGGCTCGCGCGTGACCTCGTCCACCAGCTGCTGGCGCAACCGGTTGCCGGTCTGCTTGTTGATCTGGCGGAACGAGATGCGTTCGGAGGACGATGTGGCGGGGCTCAACGCGATCGGGCACGACACCAGCGAGAGTTTGAGGTAGCCTTTCCAATATGCACGCGGCGCCACGATACGCTCCTACCGACGGCTACGGGGAACACCCATTAGATAGCAATTTTTCGGCCCTTCTTGGAGTCCTGCTTTTGTTCTCGCAGGCCCGCTAATGGCGTCGGTGCGCGGCCATTCGGCTAGCGGTTGACGCGGGCCGCGCCGATCGCGGCCGATGGTTAACCGTCCGTCGCCGGCATCGCGGCGAGCAGCGCGCCGTTCACGTCATCACAGCGGCCAGGCGAAGCTGAGCTCGTGACCGTCCGGGTCGGTGAGGTGGAAGAACCGCTCGCCCCACTCCGCGTCGCGCGGCGCCGTGTCCGCGCGGTAGCCGGCCGCAAGCACCTTGCGATAGAGCGCGTCGACGTCGGAATGATAGAAGATGACGCGTCCCCACCACGACCAGGTTCGCCCCGCGGGTTGGGCGACGAGATTGAGATAGCTCCGTCCGGCGCGAAAGCTCGTGAAGGCCGCCTCGTCACCGCCGTGAACGATTTCGAATCCCAGCATGCGATAGAAGCGCACCGCCCCTGCCATGTCGTGGGTCGCGAGCGTAACAGCGCTGATGCTGTCGATCATGGCGGCAAGGCTCCATGCAAGGCGATTGCAGGCCGGTTGCGATCCGATCCGGGCAACGCCGACAACCGCACGAGTCGCGGCGCGGCGGCTCAGGCCGGTTCGGGCTCCTCGAGCTGCGAGAACCGCACCGGCAGAATCTCCCGCATCGCCACCTTGCCGCCGCTGTCCTTCTCCACCAGCATGAGCTGCTGCGCGTCGGGCAGGCCGGCGGGTATCACCATCCTGCCGCCCGCTCGCAATTGCTGGAGCAGCGGCGCAGGAATGAGATCGGGAGCCGCGGTCACGATCACCTTGTCGAATGGCGCGTGCTCGGACCAGCCGTGATAGCCGTTGGCGACCTTGACCTCGACGTTGGCGCAGCCTTGCCCCAGAAGCCGCCGCTTCGCCTGGCGGGCGAGCTCTTCGATGACCTCGATGCTGTACACCCTGCGGGCGAGCCGCGCGAGGATCGCGGCCTGATACCCCAGGCCGGTGCCGATCTCGAGCACCCTGTCGTCGGGGCCGACCTCGAGCAGATCGGTCATCAAGGCGACGATGAACGGCTGCGAGATGGTCTTGTCGAAACCGATCGGAAGCGGGATGTTGGCGTAGGCATAGTCCTGCAATTCTATCGGCACGAACTCGTGCCGCGGCACCGCGGCCATGGCCGCCATCACCCGCTCGTCGAGGGCCGCCTTCCCGATCATGCCGCTCGCATGCAAGGTGCCGGCGGAAATTTCCGCGAGCATGTGCCGACGCAGGAGCTCGAAATCTTCTTGCGCAGTCATGGCGCCATCCCCATGGCCGCTTCAGGGTCGCTCATTGTAGACCGAAGGGCGCCGCTTGTAGACGCTCACGTCGAGCGCAATCGTCACGTCCGACGCACGGCGTCGCGGTGCCCCTCACCCTGCTCGCTCGCGGGGAGAGGCGGAACCGGTGGCACAAACACGGCGTACGGAGCGTGGCCGCTCGTGCGGCACTATCGGGCGCCCACCGGCGGGATCGACGCATTGACGGTTTCTCTGCGCGCGCAGACGATCTTGACGCGCTCGTCGGCGCCCAGTTCCTGGCCGATGGTGGTTTGGGCGAGGTAAGCCTGCCCGTGCATGAAGCACGACACCGGGTTCCCGAAATCGGCGGGAACGCGCATCACCACCGTCGCATTGGCGCGGGTGCAGTCGTGCAGATCGGGTGCGGCCGCAGCAGAGCAAACCAGGACCAAGGCCATCAACATCGTCAGCTCCATCGCGCGCCGCCGGTCGGATTCTGGCGCGCCGCCCCAACATGCCATGGATGGAACAATTGCGATGTGACCGCCGTCACACATCGCGCCGGATGCCGCTGCGTGCGAGCACCAAGCCCGATGTCGGGACATACAGGCGCCGGCGATTGCGCCTCGATCCCATCGCGACGGGTCTGGGGACGCTCGAGGCGCCGCTGCGGCCGGGACGGCCCGTCAGGGGGAGGTGAGCACGGCCGGCTTGCGCTCGGCGTGATGCGATCGACGCGGAAGCGAGGTCGGAGCGCTGTCTGCCGAGCTCAATGTCGGCGCTTTCGCCATCGGGCGCTGCGCCTGACGCAGCGGGGCCTTGGCGCTCGGCGCCCGCGACGACGGCTCGGCCGCGAGCTTCGGCGTCGGGAGCTGGTGCTTTGCCACCGGGAGCAGGCTCGCTCGCACGCGCATCGGGGGGAGATCGGGCCCCGCACCGGACGCGGCTTTCTTCCTGGGAGTTGCCGGAACGAGCGCTTCGAGTTGCTCGCCGTCCTGCAGCTTGTCGATCCCGTCCACAGCGACGGTGACGGTGCGCCGGGTCGAAGCCAGCGCGATATTCTCTTCGATCAGCTGGCGCATGCGGGCATCGCGCGCGGCATTCGAGGTTCCGCCGAGCACGACCGCGACGATGTGCTTCTCGTCGCGGCGGACCGATGTCACCAGGTTGTATCCGGAGAGCTCGGTATAGCCGGTCTTGATCCCGTCGACGCCGCGCACCTGTTCGAGCAGGTGATTGTGATTGCGCATCTCGCGCCCACGATAGTTGAAGCTGGGAGTTGCGAAGTAGCGGTAGTAGACGGGGAACCGGTGTTGGATAGCGCGGCCAAGTAGGGCCTGGTCGCGGGCCGTCGTCAGCTGGTCGTCGGCGGGGAGTCCCGAGGCGTTGACATAGGTCGTGCTCGTCATGCCGAGCATTCGCGCCTTCGCCGTCATGAGCTGCGCGAATTCGGTTTCGCTGCCGCCGATGGCTTCGGCGACAACCACCGCGGCGTCGTTCGCCGATTTGGTCACCAGCCCCTTGATCGCGTCCTCGACCTTGATGGTCTGATTGGCCTTGAGCCCGAGCTTGGTCGGGTTCTGCACCGCAGCCCAGGCCGAGACCGGCAGCGGGGCGTCGAACGTGAGCTTGCCGTTCTCGAGCTGCTCGAACAGCAGATAGAGCGTCATGATCTTGGTCAGCGATGCGGGGCGGCGCGGCTCGTCCGCGTTGACCTCGTGCAGCACCTCGCCGGTCTTGTCGTCGATCACGATGTCGGCATAGGGCGGCCGATAACTGGGCCCGTGAATCGCACGCGGCTTGGCGTGGCTGCGCGCCGAGCGCGCCTCGGACTGATCCCAGCTTCCGCCCGCAATCGCCAGGGCTGCCAGCAGCCCGACCACGCGAATCCAATGCGAAGGCAATCCGTGCGCCGAAGCCATGGCAGGCAATCCCATCCCCTGATGACGACTCGGATGGAATTGAAACCCGAATCCGCCGCCGAGGCTGTAGTCGGCGTGCAACACTTCGCGGAAATCGCGCGCCGGCGTGGCCTGATCGCATCGCCATGCCGCTTCGGGGCGGCGCCGGGGCTCAGGCGCCCCTACCCGCGGTGGACGCCGCTCGATGGGAATTCGCTCTACGCCGCGGACGCGAGCTTTTCGTAGGCGCGCCGGACCGCCTCCTCGACGATCGCCTCCGCATCAGCGCTCCAGTGTCCGGACCGGCAGTGGTCGCAGACGCCGAGCGGGATCGTCACACTGCAGGAGACATGGCCCCTGTCGGTCCATTGCCGAAACGCGACCGCCGGTCGTTCCAAGCGACGTGGCCGTGTTTGCAGAAATCGCAGTGCAGCGGGCCGTTGCGCGACATGGGTTCCTCTCCGATGACGGCCCGCGGTCTGCACGAGCGGTGCCGGCGCCCGGTTGGTCGCCGGTCGTGACGCCGAGCGTTCAAAGACAAGAGCAGAATATGGTTTCGTCGCCCGAAAAAACGGTTTCAATCGTGTTTCGGGCCTCTCTAAACCACGCGCTCGCGGGCTACTCCGCGGCAGTCCATCTCGAATTCGAGCCCGCGCACCGGCGGCCGGGCATAGTGCCAGGTGAGCCCGGAGCGGGCGGCGCCGCGGCGCACGATCTCCTCGGCGAGGAACGGGTGGAGGTCCTGCACGGTGTAGACCTGCGTCGCCGTGGTGTCGGCCCAGCCGACGCCGAGCGCGGCTAGCCGGCGCTCCATCTCGCCGAGCACATAACGCGCCTTCTCGCGCATGGCATCGGGGCTCACTTCACCGCGCCGGACGGTGCGGTCGCCGTAGCTCGCGCCGCCCTCGCGCGCCTCGGCGCCGCCTGCGATCACGAAGCTCGGCGCGCCTTCACCGGCGGCGACGGTGAAGGAGAAGGCGTGGAAGGAGGGCTCCGCCGGGGGGTCGAGCTCGGGACACACATTGCTGCGCGCGACCGGGTTCACCTTGCCGTCGAACAGGCCCCATTTTTCCAGCGTGACCACGTAGACCTCGTTGAAGGCGCGAAAGCCCTGTTCGGTGAACGGAGCGGGCGAGCGCAGCTCGCAGGCACAGAAGGACGTCAGCGGGCGACCGGCCGCGCCGATGATGCGCTCGATGCGCGCGAACCCTTCCTCGAGCGGCACCGGCACGCGGAAGCGCACGCGCTCGACTGCATGGCCGGGCAGCGCCACGGCGCCGCCGGAATACTGGAACACGCTCGGCAGGAAGCGATAGCCGCCCGCGGCGAAATCGACTGCGTCCGCCATGATGCCTTCTCCCCGATGCGGGTCGATGGTGCGAATATGTTCCTCCGGTCGTCCCGCCTGCACGGGGATGACCGCCAATATGGACAGATCAGACCGCTACTGCACGCCGAACCTGAGGCCTCCTCGACCTCGTCAACAGAGATCACGATCGGCCTGCCGCCCCGCGACTGGAAAACGAGGATCACCGTCTCGTTGCTTCGCGGCAAGTGTCCCGTAGCGGCGCGTGCCGATCAAGCCCGTAACACGGGCTCGACGTATGGGCGGGAAAGACGGGAACCGGTTTTCCGATGAGGACATGCGCAACATCCAGGACGAAATCCGCGACGTCGGCCGGCCTTGACGATGCCGCGATGAATTTGCACTGGTGCCGGCATGACGAAGCCCTCCGTGGTGCGGTCCTCGGAACTTCAGCTCGTGCTCGAGCCGCAGCGAAGCGAGCTCGTGCGCGCCTTCGTGCGCGAGGCATCGTTGGCGGAAGGCACGCCGGTCTCGGTGGCGAGCCAGATCGCCGACGACGCCGCCGAGATCTGGCAGGCGCTATGCACTCCCGGATCGGGGCGCGACCGCGCCCGAATCGTGACGCTCGCCGTCCGCCGCGAGATCAAGGTGCGCATCCTGCTGCACGGCTATTCCCGGTTCGCCAATATCGCGGCTTCCCTCGCCGGCCTCACTCCGCGTGACGGCGGCATCTCCTGGCACGAGCGCGGCATCGACGGGTGGGAGGTCGGCATTCACCGCAGCCTGACCGCGGACATTCCGCCGCCCGTGCCGGCCGCCCAAGAACCGTCCCAGCAACCGCCCGAGCCGTTGGCGGCGCCGGCGGTGGCAGCAGCGGCCTATGCCATCGACCTGCCCCAGCAGAAGGACGCGGCGGCGATCGCGCGCTGCTTCCTCGAAGTCTACGGTCATCACTACGTGCACTCGGAAGTGTTCTCGACGCGGCGCTACTGGGAGAAGGTCGAGAGCGGCGAGCTCATTCCGGCGGTGGCGCGCGACGGCGAGGGCGAGGTCATCGGCCATGTCGCGCTCGAACGCGAGCCGGGCATGCAGGTCGCCGAACGCGGCGAAGCGGTAGTGCGCGCGGCGCATCGCGGCCACGGCCTGCTCGAGCGCATGACCGAACGGCTGCGGGAGGAAGCGCCCAAGCACGACCTGCACGGCATTTACGCGGAGCCGCTGACCCTCCATACCTACTCCCAGCGCAACGACGAGCGCGCCGGCATGCCGGTCTGCGCCGTGCTCCTCGGCGCCAATCCCGAGGACTTCCGCCCCAAGGGACTTGCCTCTCCCACCGCCGGCCAGCGCCAGAGCTACCTGCGCACCTTTCGCTTCGTGGGACCGCCGGCCCCCCGCACGATCCACGCTCCCGCGCCCTACCGCGACATGCTGCTCAAACTTTACGCGAGCCTCGGCGTGTCGGTGGCGGTGGCGGAGCCGGCCGGGCCCGCGGCGGCCGATTCGCGCACCGGCATCAAGGTCAACGATCGCGGCTACGGGGTGATCTCCTTCGAGCGCATCGGCCCCAACGCGGCGATCGAGCTCGCCCAGGCGCTGCGCGACGTGCGCGCGCTGGGCGGGAACTCGGTGCAGCTTTCCGCCCCGATCGGCGATCCCGGGCTGGCCGCGCTGACCGAGGCCGCCCGCGGCCTCGGCTTTTTCTTCTGCGGCCTGGGCCCCGCCTTCGCCGGCGGCGCCGATACTTTTCTGCTGCAGACGCTGGGCGAGCCGCTCGATACCGGGAAACTGCAGCTTTTCACCGATCTGGCGAAAGAACTGGTGGCGTTCATCGATCGCGATCGCGCCGCCGTCGTTCGCAGGACACAATAGCCGGGCGAAGACGGCCGCGACCCGACGGCGCGATGGCGCGAGGCTGCGCGAACTGGCATGCTGCGATTCGTCTGCCGCGGCGGCAGAGGCGGCCGTGGACCTGCGCCGGTCGACACGATGCGGGGGCATGCTCGTCCCCCGCGCGCCGCGCCGCCCAGGCCGGCACGAATCTTCCGCCGCCTCTCGGCTCGATGAAACGGCTCCTCAGCGTGTCGCGCGAAATGATTGATGCCGGTCGTTTCCCCGGGTTGAATGCGGCGAAGCCGACGGCCCCTACGGGGCCGGCGGTGGCGCAGCACCGCCCTGGCGCCCGCCGGTCGGAGGCCATCGCAGGCGCCGGCCAGTTCAGCGCCGGCCAGATCGCCGCCCTGTTCGCTGTGCTCGCGGCCATCGCCGCGGTTCCGATCCTGCTCTATCCCTGGCCGCCGCTCGGCGACTACATCAATCACCTCGCGCGCATGCACGTGATCGCCGCCATCGATCACGACCCGGATCTGGCGCTGTTCTACGAGGTGCAATGGCAGGTCATTCCGAACCTGACGATGGACTTGATCGTTCCGGTCCTGGAGCGGGTGATGAACGTCTACCTCGCCGGGCAGGCGTACACGATCATGACCTTCGTGCTCATCCTGTCCGGCACCCTCGCGCTCAACCGCCGGCTTTACGGCCGCTGGTCGGTGCTGCCGCTGATCGCCTTCCCGCTGCTGTACAATTCCGTCTTTCTCGTCGGCACGATGAACTATCTGTTCGGCGTCGGGCTCGCGCTGTGGGCGCTGGCGACGTGGGCGGCGCTGCGCGAGCGCGCGATGGCCCTGCGCCTGACCGTGTCGGCGCTGTTCATGCTGGCACTGTTCTTCTGCCACCTCTACGCGGTCGGGGTCTATGGGCTCGGCCTGCTCGCATTCGAGCTGCACAGGCTGTGGACGTCGTGGCGGAGCGACCGCTCGTGGTCCAAGCACGTGGGGGGTCGCAGCGCGCCGGCCCTGCTCGATTTCGTCGCCTGCGGGCTGCCGTTCCTGCCGGTGCTGCCGCTGCTGCTGATGAGCCCGACCTGGACGCTGCGGTGGGACTATAACTGGGAGCTGCGCGGCAAGTTCAGCGGTCTCCTCTTCGTCATCGAGGTGTATTGGCGCCCCGCGACCCTGCTGCTGGCGACGGTCGTCGGCGTCGCCGCGGCCTTCGCCATGCGTCATCGCGCACTGCGGTTTCATCCGCTGGGATGGGTCCTGCTCGCAGTCGGCGGCGCGACCTATCTGATGCTGCCGCGCGTGCTGTTCGACACCTACATGGCGGACCAGCGCCTGCCGATCGCGCTCGCCTTCATGGTGATCGCCTGCGCCCAGCTCGACCTGCGCGACGATTTCGTACGGCGCGGCTTCGCCACCGTGCTGGTCGTGCTGCTGGCCATGCGCGCCTTCGAAGTGCAGAGCGTGTGGCGCGAGCTCTCGCGCGGGACGGCGTCGTTCAGCGAGTCGGTCCGCCACATCGAGCGCGGTGCCAAAGTGCTGGTCGCCTATGCCGACCCCAACAACGGCGACGACGCGCGCGAGTTCTGGCTGATGCATGCCGCGTGCCTGGCGATCATCGAGCGCTCGGCGCTGGTCACCACCGCCTTCACCGTGCTCGGCAAGCAGGTCATGCATGTGCGCCCCTATTATCGCGACCGCGTCGACACCGAGGACGGCATGCCTCCCTCGGTGCAACAGCTGCTGCAGCCGGTGCGCCAGATCGGCGGCCGGGCGCCGCCCTACTGGTCGCACTGGAGCCGGGACTACGATTACCTCTATGTCCTGTTCACCGATCCCGATTACGCTAATCCCGATCCCATGCGGCTCGAGCCGATCTATGCCGGCGACCGGTTCCTCCTCTACCGCATCAACCGGCCGCATCTGACGCACGCGGCCGATCCGCAGGCCGAGGCGCCGCTCGCCCGCGACCCCGTCGATCGTCCTCCCGTCGGGCCATTGCGGCCCGAGCAGGCGACGGCCGGAGCCGACGCCACTGCGCACCTGGGTCCGGGGGCCGGGCTGCGCAAAGCAAGACCTGTCTCGACGGCAGCGCGGCTGCGGACCGTGGCGCAGGGACCCTTCCCGGCGAAGCCGGGGCATGTCCGGCCGGTGCGCCTCGGGCACGCCTCGGTGTCGCCGCATACCCACAAGGTCGTACGGGACACGACGCATCCCCGCACGCCGCGGCACCAGGGGGGACACTCCATCGGCGACCGCGGCACGCGCAGGGTAAGCTAAGCGCCGCGGCGCCCGGCAGCCGCCGGGCCGAACGCCTCATGAGTCAGCGTCGGTCGCGCCAGAGCCGCATCAGCGGGCCGTTGCGGCCGTATACCGGATCCGCCGTTGGCGGCTTCACCCGTACAATCGCGCCAAGAGCGCGGTCGTGCTCGTCTTTCGAGGCGCCGAACTCGTCGTATTTTCCGGACGCCGGATAAGCCCCGACCACGAGCAAATCCCTGCTCCCGGCAAGCCGCCGGTGGCCGGTCCCCGCCGGCAGGACGGCGACATCGCCGGCCTTGAGCTCGAGCCTGCGCCCCTTGCGGCCGCCGAATTGCACCCGCGCGTGGCCGCGCGCGATCCCCAGCACCTCATGGGTGCGGGGATGGTAATGCACGAAGTCATAAATCCCGTCGCGCCAGGCATCGCCCCAGCCGTTGCGCTCGAACAGTTCCTCGAAGATCGCCGCCGGATCGCGCGCATCCGCGAGCTGCACCGGGCTGCGATAGACCACCAGCGGCCAGTACGGATTGTTGGGCACCAGACCGTCGTCCTCGAAACGGAAGGCATGGGCTTTTCGTCGCCGCAGCAGACCGTCAAGGTCCCGACCGCACGGCCGGCCCCGGCCGGTCACCTGCCCGACGGTCCTCTTGATGCTCTCGACGACGGACATGGCGCTGTCCTTGGTGTCTCGGGACCCACGCGACAACCGCATCGGCCGGGTCGCGGTTCCGGCCGGAACGCGCATGGGCGGCCAGCAAAGGCAGGTCCGGCGCGGCCGGTGCATCCGCGCAGGGCCGCCGGGCGGTGGCCTCTTGCTTCCTCTCCATGCGGAATTGAACCGGAAGGACTGCTCGCGCGACTAATATTCCGGGTGCTGGAGGGTGCTATGAGCGAGCGTCGGATTACCCAGTTGGTCGGCCTGATCCTGGGCGGAATTTTCACCTTTACCCTGGTCTTGAACGCCTTCGCCTTCTGAAGGCGCGTCGCGCCGGCCTGATCGACCGGGCCGTCGCCGGTCTCCCCTTTCGGGCCGCCTGAGCCGGCCCCAACTCCGCTCCCAGTCCCGCGATAAGGCCGCCGTTGCGAGGACCGTGCTCGGGCCTCAGGCGACCTCGACGTCCTGCCAAAAGCCGAAGCGCTCGGCCACCTGCTTCATGGCGGGGCGCGGCGCCTCGTAGGACCACGCGGCGCGCTCGTGGCGTGCGCCATCGATCACCACGTCGTAGAACTGGACGCCGTGCGGGCAGGCACGATCCGACGCCGTCTTCGGCGCCTTCTCCAGCCATTGCATGCGCACCGTCGAGCCCGGAAAGTAATGGTAGCCGCCGCACTCGACGATGTCGTCGCTGTCGGCGACCACATGCCCGTTGAGCATTGCCTTCATGTTCACATCCTCCACCGCGAGGTTGCCCGCCCCCGAGCGCGCGGGAGTATAGCGGAGCCGGACGCCTTGGGGCGAGCCCACTCGGGATTGCTGGCGATCAGCGCGCGCCGCTGCCAATTTATTTTCTGGCTATCATCGCCGGTTGCATACACACTCGCGCGTCATCGGCCGCATTCGGGGATGGCGATGACGGGGGCAGCCACCGGCTCCGCCCCCTACCGGAGCCGGCCGTGATGCCCATCCGCTTGCTTCTCAAAGACGACCATTCGTTCGGGCCGGAAGAGATTGTGCTGTTGACACAAGCCTTCGAAGAGGCCCTGGGCAAGCTCGGCCTGTCCAACCGCGACGATCCGGCGACGCAGACCGTGGCCAAGCGCATCATCGAGCTTGCAAAGCAAGGCGAGCGCGATCCCATTCGCCTGCGCGACGGCGCGCTGAAATCGCCGTTGTGACATAGGGTGCTCGCTTCGCCGCGTGCGGACCGCGGCTCCCGGGCGACCCGGTGGGCGCGAGCACAATCCGCCCGGCGTCGGCTCGATGGATGCAATGCGCCCCGCACGCGGCGCAAGCGAGGAAATTCGATCACCGCAGCGGGCAAGAGATTCGAATTCTTCCAGCACTGCGCCCACGCTTCGCCGCTTCATTCAAGCACGGACGCGGCTATATAAAGGGCTCGTCCGTTCTTGCGTCGAGCGGCGCGCGGGAGGGTATCCATGACGGCTTCGCGTCAACTGCGGCTGAACGCGTTCATGCGGCCGGCCACCATCCATACCGGCGCCTGGCGCTATCCCGGGGGCTTCCCGGATGCCAATTTCAACTTCGCCCACCTCAAGCGCTTCGCGCAGACCCTCGAGCGCGGCAAGTTCGACGCCTTCTTCATGGCCGATCACCTCGCGGTGCTGAACATGCCGCTCGACGCCCTCAAGCGCAGCCACACCGCGACCTCGTTCGAGCCGTTCACGCTGCTTTCGGCGCTCGCCGGCGTGACCGAGCATCTCGGCCTCGTCGCTACCGGCTCGACCACCTTCGACGCGCCCTACCATGTCGCGCGCAGGTTTGCCTCGCTCGACCACATCAGCGGCGGCCGTGCCGGCTGGAACATCGTCACCACCTCCAATCCGGACGCGGCGCGCAATTTCGGGCTCACCGATCACATGGAGCACGACGAGCGCTACGCCCGCGCGCGCGAGTTCTACGACGTGGTCACCGGCCTGTGGGACAGCTGGGCCGACGATGCCTTCATCCGCGACGTCGAGAATGGGATCTATTTCGATCCCGACAAGCTGCACGTGCTCGACCATCAGGGCAAATATCTCTCGGTGCGCGGCCCGCTCAACATCGCGCGGCCGATCCAGGGCTGGCCGGTGATCGTACAGGCCGGCGCCTCCAACGCCGGCCGCCAGCTCGCGGCCGAGACGGCGGAAATGGTGTTCACCGCGCAGAACGACCTCGCCGCCGGGCGCGAGTTCTACGCCGACGTGAAACGCCGGGCCGAAAGCGCCGGCCGTTCGCGCGATCATCTCAAGATCATGCCGGCCTGCCTCGTGGTGCTCGGCGACAGCGCGGAGGAGGCACGCGCAAAGCGCGCGCGGCTCGACGGTCTCGTGCATTACGCCAACGCCATTGCGTCGCTCTCGATTGCGCTCGGCCACGACGCCTCCGGCTTCGATCCGGACGGACCGCTGCCTGAAATTCCCGAGAGCAATGCCAGCAAGAGCGGCCGCCAACGCGCCATCGATCTGGCGCGGCGGGAAAACCTCACCGTGCGGCAGCTCGCCCAGCGCCTCGGCGGCTATTCGGGGCTGGCCATGGTCGGCACGCCCAAGACCGTCGCCGACGAGATGGAGGAATGGCTCGCCAGCGAAGGCTCCGACGGCTTCACCATCATGTTTCCTTATCTGCCCGGCGGGCTCGACGATTTCGTCGACCGCGTGGTGCCGGAACTGCAGCAGCGCGGTCTGTTCCGGCGCGACTACGCGGGCAGGACGCTGCGCGAAAATCTTGGCCTGCCGCGCCCGAAGAACCGTTTCTTCTGAGCGGCAACTTGGATTTCGCTCACGGGCTGCAGGCTGGAGCATTCGCTCTTGCCTGTCGCCGTCCGCAGTCGCGGCATGCGCCGGTGCTGCCCTGCTGGCGTCGCGCGCGGCGATGTGGTGCGATACGCGGTGCGCCATACGCTTATCCGAACCTTATTCAGTTCCAAGCAACACACCGATATCGCCGAGGACGATCCATCGTCATGAACCGGATACTCGAAATCCCGCCCGAGCGGCTCACTCCCGACCAAGCAACGGTATTCGACCGGCTCACCGCAGGCCGCGGCCGCATCCTCGGTCCCTACAAAATCTGGATCCACAGCCCGCCGGTGGCGGACGGCATGGAGCAGATCGGGACGTTTCTCAACAAGCGCTCGTCCTTGTCGAAGCGCGAGGTGGAAATCGCGATCCTGGTGATCGCGCAGCACTGGCGGGGCGACTACGTCAAGCAGGCGCATATCCGCGAGAGCAAGGCCGCCGGGCTGCCGGCGGAGACGATCGACGCGATCCTCGCCGGCGGCGAGCCCGCGCTCGCCGACGCGCACGAGCGCGCCGTGCACCGGTTCGCCGCCGCGCTCGTGTCCGGCGCGAAGCTGTCGGACGCGGAGTTCGCCGAGATCGAAAAAGTGCTGGGGCGCAACGGCATCGCCGAGGTGCTGGTGCTGCTTGGCTATTACACCTCGGTGGCGCTGGCGATGAAGGTGCACGAGGTGCCGATTCCGCAGCCGAGCGCGTAGGGCGCAGTGCGTCGATGTTCCGCCCCCGGCGGCCGGCACCGCTGGTAAACCCAATCATGGCGGCATTCGGGCAAAAGTCGGCACGCCGTTCAGCCGCCGTTCAGTTCCGGGGGTGGAACATTCGCAACGAAGGTCACGTTGATCGTGAGCCATTCGAACTCACACTGAGGTGACGCCCCAATGAGGAGATCCCTGATCGCGCTCGTCATAGCGGCAGCGATCGCCGTCGCGGCAATTGCCACGCCGACCCCCGCGGATGCGCGCCGCGGCTGGTGGGGCCCCGCCATCGGCGGCTTCGCCATCGGGGCAATCATCGGGAGCGTGCTGGCAAGGCCCGCTTACGGATATTACGGCGGCTATTACGGCTATCCCGCCTACGGCTACGCCGGTTACGGGTACGGCGGCTACGGTTACGGCGGCTACGGTTACGGCGGCTACGGGTACGCGCCGGCCTATTACGGCTACTCGCCCGGCTATTATTACGCGCCCCGGCCCTATTACGGGTGCTGGCGCTGGCGGCGCGGCTACCGCTATCGCGTGTGCTGACCGCGAAATCGCCAGCCCGCGCACCGGCAGGCGAGCCGGCGCTCATGTGCAGCGCCGGCTTCCGTTACCTCCTCGACGCTCCGACCTATGCCCAAGACCAACCAAAATTCCGACAAATTAACCGGCAGAATGCATCAGCGGCTGTATCGGGGGATATGGCTCATTCGGGGCTAATTCGTACATCGCAAACTTCCCCGCGCTCGGCGCGAGCCGACGCCTAATGCTCGGCGCGAGCCGACGCTCATGGAGACTCTGATGAAGACAACGCTCACTGCCCTAGTTGCGGCCGCGGCC
The DNA here is from genome assembly GCA_963758945.1 of uncultured Alphaproteobacteria bacterium. GTDB lineage: Bacteria > Pseudomonadota > Alphaproteobacteria > Rhizobiales > Xanthobacteraceae > VAZQ01. The sequence goes on from CAVWXY010000018.1 coordinate 121,170, forward strand.
ATCGCGGCTGCGAGCGCCGCAGCGCCGACGACAGCGGAAGCACGCTGCGTCGGATGCGCGGTCGGCGCCGGTGTGGTTGGCGGATTGCTCGCAGGCGCCATCATCGGCAGCGCCGTCGCCAATTCGCGCCCGGCCTACGTGGCGCCCGGACCCGGCTACGTGGCCTATCCGGCCTACGCGGCGGCGCTTCCCGGGCCCAACTGCTATTGGACGCGCATGCCGGTCTACGATTACTACGGCAACGTGGTCGGGTGGCGCGGCCGTCCGGTGGCGGTCTGCCAATAGGTCGCCTCGATCGCGCAATCCGACGCGGCAAGATCAACGACCCGGCGGGGGACAGCCCCGCCGGGTTTTTCAGCCTTTGGCGATGCCGTCGGCTCAGTTCCCCGCCGCACGCCGCTGCATGTCCTCGAGCACGGCCGCGGTCGGCCAGCAATCGACCTTGAGCCGATTCGCCTTCTGATAGGCGCCGAGCGCCGAGCGCGTGAGCATGCCGGCCTTGCCGTCGATCTTGTCCTTGTAGAGGCCGAGCTTGCTGAGCGTGCGCTGCATCGTCTCCACCTGCGCCGTGCGCAACTGCGTGTTCTTGCTCCACGGCGTCTCGAACGGCCGCGGATCGCTGATGCGCTCGCTCAGGTGCCCAACGAACAGCACGTAGAGATCGGAGAAATTGTATTCCTTGATGACGTAATAGTTCTTGAGCGTGAGGAAGGCGGGCCCGTAGGTGCCCTCGGGCAGGAGCAGCGAGGCCGGCTCGTCGAGCTCCGCGGCGGCGGGCTTGCGGCCGTAGGCGAGCGTGAATCCTTGCTTCAGCCATTCGCGGAGCGGACGCGTCATCTCCGGCACGCCGATGGTGCAGTCGACGCCCTGCGGCGGGCGCACCTCGTAGGCCCAGTGCGTGCCGCGCTGCCAGCCCTTGCCGACCAGCTGCTGCGCGGCGGAGGCGAGCGCATCGGGCACCGAGGTCCAAATGTCCTTCTTGCCGTCGCCGTCGAAATCCTGCGCGTATTTGTAGAACTCGGAGGGCAGGAACTGGGTCAGCCCCATGGCGCCGCCCCAGGAACTGCGCATGTCGGCGAGCTTGACGTGGCCCTCCTCCAGCATCTTGAGCGCGTAAAGCAGCTCCTGCCGGAACATGTCCTTGCGGCGACCGTAATAGCCCTGCGTGGCGAGCACGGTGATGCCGTTCTTCGGCAGCCGGTAGCCGCCGAATGCCGTTTCACGGCCCCAGATCGCGAGCAGCACGTTTCCCGGCACGCCGGATTGTTCCTCGATCGCGGCCAGGGTGCGGGCGTGCCGCGCGGCGAGCTTCTTCCCCTCCGCGGCGAGGTGCGCGATGCTGGCCTCTCTGATGTAACCGGCCGGCGTCTGCACGAATTCGGCTTGCCCGCGCGGCGGTGCGCCGGCGCGGCCCGGCAGATCGAGATCGGGCAGGGTGAGATCGGGCTCGAGCCCGCGCGTTGCCGCCTCGAAGGTCCGGCGCGAGACCCCGAACGCCTGCGCCTCCGGCCAGAGGCCCTCCAGCCATTTTTGAAACGCCGGATCGGCGGCTTCGGCCGAGCCGGCGGTCGCCGCCGCGAGCCAGGCGCCAAGTACGACCGCTGCATAGTTTCCAAATCGACCCATGGCCAGCTCGTCCTTTCGACCGTCGCGAAGACCTCCGGCACGGATGCGTCGGAGCCTCGCATTGCAACGATTCGATCCCGCCGGGCGTTAACAAAACCGTCAAAAAGCGCCGAAGATATGAACGTATGGAGCTTGCCGATGCTGCAAGTACCGCTGGAGATCGCCTTTCATAATATCGAGAGCTCGGAATGGGCCGAGCAGGAAATCCGCGCCCGGGTCGCCGATCTCGAAAGGCTCTATGGCCGGCTGGTGTCATGCCGGGTGCGCATCGACCAGCGCGCCAAGGACCTCACGGGCACGATCCCGCCGGTGGTGCACATCGAGCTCGGCATTCCCGGCCGCAGCGACCTCGTCGTCAGCCACGAGCCCGAGCACCTGCTGCGGAAATATCGGCACCCCGACCTGCACAAGGCGATCAACGAGGCGTTCCGCATCGCGGAGCGGCAGTTGCTCGACCTCAAGCAGCAGCGCGACGGCCGCACCAAGGTCGGCGGTCACGACGCCGAGAACCAGTCCCTCGGCCAGATCGCCGAGATCACGGCGGAGGAGGATTTCGGATTTCTGATGACCAAGGAAGGAGGCCTGCTCTACTTCCACCGCAATTCGGTCCTCACCGGCGACTTCGACGAGCTCGAGCGCGGCGACGACGTCTATTACAACGAGGATGTCGGCGACACCGGTCCGATCGCGACCAAGGTGCGGGTGAAGGCGAAAAACTCGGCGACGGACTAGCCGCTTCGGTGGGAGTTGGTCCCGCGCAAGCGGCAACCCAAACCACCACCCTTTGGAATATGGATCCCCGCTTTCGCCGGAACGCTGGAATTTGTGGCTGCAAGGTCACCGCACCGCCACGATGAACAGTCGCGGAAAGCGCAGCAGCACCCGGCCGTCGAAGCAGGGCGGGTAGGCGCGAGCGATGCGCGCGGTATATGCGGCAATGAAATCGCCACGCGTGTGGTCGTCGAGCGGGGAGAGAAAGGGCCGCAGCCCCGATCCGCGGAACCACTCGACGATGGCCTCGGGTCCCGGCATCACGTGGTTGTAGACGCTGTGCCAAATGTCGAGGCGCGCGCACACCGGCCGCAGCAGATCGTAATAGGCGGCCGGCGTCGGCAGATCGTCGCGCGCGGCCGCCGCCGCGGCGAGATCAGCGGCCCACGAACCGCTCTCCGCCACTTCGCGCATGAGTGCGAGCGCCGGCTCCGCGGTGTTGTCGGGCATCTGCAGCGCCAATACGCCGCCCGCGGGCAATCCCTCGAGCAGGCGCCGGAGCACCATGCGATGGTCGGGGACCCATTGGAACACCGCGTTGGCGAAGAGCAGATCGGTGCGCTCGGGCGGGCGCCAATGCGCAAGGTCGGCCGCGAGAAAGGCGCAACCGGGAAGCCGCTCGCGCGCCTGACGCAGCATGTCGGGCGAGGAGTCCAAGCCCACGACCTCCGCCTGCGGATAGCGTTCGACGAGCAGCCCGGTTGAATTGCCGGGACCGCAACCGAGGTCGAAGACGATTCGAGGTGAGTTCAACGGCACCTGCGCGAGCAGATCGCGTGGCGGACGGGTGCGCTCGTCCTCGAACTTGAGGTACTGCTGCGCGCTCCAGTCCTCGGCCATCAGCACGCACCCTGGTGTGGCGGTTCAGAAGTCCGCATCGCTCTTGCGGCGAGACGGAAATGCGGGCTTCTGAACCAAGGTCACACTAGATCAAAAAATTGCTAGTGTCGCGAGCCATCAAACGGACGGCGGGTGATAGCAATGTTGGAAACGGACAAGGTGTTCGCTGGCTCGATTCCGGAAAACTACGACCGCTATATGGTGCCGTTGATTTTCGAGCCGTTCGCCGCAGACCTTGCACAACGAGCGGCGTCCTTGTCGCCAAGCGCCGTTTTGGAAACCGCCGCGGGCACCGGGGTTGTCACCCGCGAATTGGCGCCAAAACTGTCCCCCGGCGCAAGCTATATCGTAACCGACCTCAACCAGCCGATGCTCGACTACGCCGCTTCGCGACAAGCTCCCAACAGTCGCATCAAATGGCGCCAAGCGGATGCTCTGGCGCTACCGTTTGAAAATGCGGCCTTCGATCTCGTTTGTTGTCAGTTCGGCGCGATGTTCTTTCCCGACCGCTCATCTGCCTACCGCGAAGCAAAGCGAGTCCTGAAGCCCGGAGGACATTTTTTATTCAACGTATGGGATCGCATCGAGGAGAATGTATTTGCGGATGATGTGACGAATGCTCTCGCAAAGATTTTTCCGAACGATCCGCCGCGCTTTCTGGCACGCACGCCGCACGGCTACCACGATACGGCACTGATCCGTAGCGAGCTGGAGGACGCAGGTTTCTCCCGTGTGGTGATCGAGACGAGAGCCGAACAAAGCCGCGCATCCTCGCCGCGCCTTCCGGCCGTTGCTTATTGTCAGGGAACTCTTCTTCGCAACGAAATCGAGGCCAGAGACGCGGGAAAACTGGAAGCCGCAACCGACTACGCCGCATCCGCGATTGCAGACAGACATGGCAGCGGCGAGGTTGCTGCCAAAATTCAGGCACACGTAATCGTGGCTGTGGTCTAGGTGTTGGAATATCCCGTTCCGGCACTTCGCGACATTCCGCTGCTACGCAGCAATTGCGTCGCTTTCGGAGTGAAGCGCACATGAACCGAATTTATGGGTACGCGCCCAAGTGTCGCTCGATTCCGAAATTCGCAAACGAGGGTGCCGCATAATGATGCGAACTTCGGAAACGCGACGCTAGCGCGAGAACTTCTTGTATTTGATGCGATGGGGGATGGCGGAATCGGTCCCCAAGCGGCGCATCTTGTCCTGCTCGTAATCCTGGAAATTACCTTCGAACCATTCGACGTGGCTGTCGCCCTCGAACGCCAGGATATGGGTGGCGATGCGGTCCAGGAACCAGCGGTCGTGGCTGATGATGACCGCGCAGCCGGCGAAATCCTCGAGCGCCTCCTCGAGCGCGCGCAGCGTGTCGACGTCGAGATCGTTGGTCGGCTCGTCGAGCAGGAGCAGGTTGGCGCCCGACCTCAGCATCTTGGCGAGATGCACGCGGTTTCGTTCGCCGCCCGAGAGCGATCCTACTTTCTTCTGCTGGTCGGCGCCCTTGAAGTTGAAGTTGGAGCAGTAGGCGCGCGAATTCACCTCGCGCTTGCCGAGCAGGATGATGTCCTGCCCGCCGGAGATTTCCTCCCAGACATTCTTCTTGCCGTCGAGCGTATCGCGCGACTGATCGACGTAGCCGAAATGCACCAACTCGCCGATCTTGATGGTACCCTTGTCGGGCTTTTCCTGCCCGACGATCATGCGGAACAGCGTGGTCTTACCGGCGCCGTTGGGGCCGATCACGCCGACGATGCCGCCCGGCGGCAGCTTGAAGGTGAGGTCATCGATCAGGAGATTGTCGCCGAACCCCTTGGTGAGATCCTCGAAGTCGACGACGTTCTGCCCGAGCCGCTCCGCCACCGGGATGACGATCTGCGCGGTCTGGGCGGTCTTCTCCGCCGCCTGCTTCACCAAATCTTCGTAGCGCTGGTAGCGGGCCTTGGACTTGGCCTGCCGGGCGCGCGGCGAGGCCGCGATCCATTCCTGCTCGCGCGCGAGCGTGCGCTGGCGCGCCTCCTCCTCGCGGCCCTCCTGCTCGAGCCGCTTGCGCTTCTGCCCGAGCCAGGCCGAATAATTGCCCTCATAGGGAATGCCGCGGCCGCGATCGAGCTCGAGGATCCAGCCGGTGACGTTATCGAGAAAGTAGCGGTCGTGGGTCACGATCAGGATCGCACCGGGGTAGTTGCGCAGATGTCCCTCGAGCCAATTCACGGATTCGGCGTCGAGATGGTTGGTAGGCTCGTCGAGCAGCAGGAGGTCGGGCTGGTCGAGCAGCAGCCGGCAGAGCGCGACGCGACGGCGCTCACCGCCGGAGAGCTTGTCCACGTCGGCGTCGTCGGGCGGGCAGCGCAGCGCGTCCATGGCCTGGTCGACCTTGGACTCGAGGTCCCACAGCCCCTTGGCCTCGATCTCGTCCTGCAGCTTGGTCATCTCGTCCGCGGTCTCGTCGGAGTAGTTCATGGCGAGCTCGTTGTAGCGGTCGAGAATCGCCTTCCGCGCTGCCACGCCCTCCATCACATTCTCGCGCACGGTTTTCGCGGCATCGAGCTGCGGCTCCTGCTCGAGGTAGCCCACACGCGAGCCTTCGGCCGCCCAGGCTTCGCCGGTGAACTCCTTGTCGAGGCCGGCCATGATGCGCAGCAAGGTGGATTTACCGGAGCCATTGACGCCGAGCACGCCGATCTTGGCGTCGGGATAGAACGACAAGTGTATGTTCTCCAACACCTTCCGATTGCCGGGATAGGTCTTGGAGAGACCCTGCATGTGATAGATGAACTGACGGGCCATCAGCGCCACGCTCGCATGGTTGGACGCCCCTTTCGGCGCCGGAATGTCGGGAAGTCGCGGGTGATGTAGCGAGACGCGCCGCCAAGAGCAAGGTCACCGCGGCGTGATAATCGCGGATGCGAGCCGCAAAAGGGCGGCCTCCCTCCGCATCCACCGCGCCGTATCCGACGTATCTCGATGGGCAAGCGAGACGACCGACGGCGCAGCGCCGCCGTCGATCCCTTACCAAGGTTTAATGCAACCCGGGCGAACCGCCGCATTCCCTGCGATCACTAACTCAATAGATGTGTGCAGCGAGGGCGCCGAGCGGAGAGTGTCATGATCGCGGTCGGGACCAGAGTGCGCAGACGCGCCGTCCGCGGTGAAGTCCCGGGCTTGGCCGCCGACCTCGGCGGCCTGTTTCGCGATCTGGCCAAGGCACTGTTCGATCCCTACCGGCCGGAGCTGCATTACATGCGCGGACCGGGCCCCAGGTGGCGCGCCAAGCATGCTCCGCCGCGCCCCATTCAGAACCGACGCGGGCTGCCAGCGCTGATTCGTCTTCCGATCAAGATCAGACGCTGCGGTCGATAGCGGCTTGTCGCGGACCCGGCCAATGGCTGCATTGGCCGCCATACGACTATTCCGGTTCATGACTGTGACCTGATTGCATCGATCCTTAACCCTAATAGTGCCTTTTTTACAACTCGTGTCACGAAACTGAAATCTCAAGCAAATTCCTACTGGTTTTTAACATATTCGTCCGCACAATGGCGGTGCCTGGGGCGCTCCAGCAATACAGTGGAGCGAAGGCACAACCGGTATCGAGCTCAAATCGACCGGAGGGGGTCATGGCAAAGACAATTCGAAGCTTGCATCGCGAGGCGCCCCGCCTGTTGGCAGACCTCGCCGATTTCGTGCAGAACCTGGCCAGGAGCCTGTTCGACCCGTATCGGCCCGAGCTGCACTACATGCGCGGCCCCGGGCCCAAGTGGCACGCCAAGCACGACCGAGCGCCGGTCGGCTACCAGGTTATCCCGGCTCTCGCCCCCGTGCGGGTGCGCGTGCGGCGCTGATCTCCCCGCGATCCTGTCCTTCATCACGCCGACCGCCTGAGATCTGACTCTCGCGCGATCACGGGTCCCGCAGGAGGCGGCGAGGTCGCCCCGAAGGTCCGGGACCGGGGATTCACGGCCCGCTGCGCGGATGTTGCGCCGCGCAACTCTTCCGCCCGCTTCCGCGACTCGTTGCGCCTCGCTTCACGAGCCGGGACGCGAACCTATCGCGGCTGTTGCGGTTCGGCACAGCTTCACCTGTGCTATAGGGCAATCGTTCCTGCCCTCACGCTCCCGCTGAACCTGACAACCACGGACATTTGCCATGCCCCGCCACCGCTGCGCGATCCTCGACGACTACCAGGACGTTGCGCTGAAGGTCGCCGATTGGTCGAAAGTCTCGGGTGACCTCGACATCAAGGTGTTCAGGGAGCACCTCGGCAGCCAGGACAACGTGGTCAAAGCGCTGCAGGGCTTCGACATCGTCTGCGCCATGCGCGAGCGTACCGCGTTCCCGCGCGCGGTTATCGAGAAGCTCACGGACTTGAAACTCCTTATCACCACCGGCCTGCGCAACGCCTCGATCGACGTCGCCGCCGCCAAGGAGCGCGGCATCGTGGTCTGCGGCACCCCGTCGACCGGTAGCCCGACCTGCGGCATCGCCATCGGCCTGATGCTCGAGCTGACCCGTCGCATCGGCTACGAGAACGCGCGGATGAAGGCGGGCGTGCCCTGGCAGACCACGATCGGCCTGGATCTCGAGGGCTTGACGCTCGGCGTCCTCGGCCTCGGCAAGCTTGGCGCCCGCACCGCCAGGATTGCACAAGCGTTCGGGATGAAGGTCGTCGCCTGGAGCCAGAACCTGACGCCGGAGAAGTGCAAGGAGGCCGGCGTCGAGTATGTGAGCAAGGAAGATCTGTTCCGCCAGGCGGACTTCGTCACCATCCACCTGGTGCTATCTCAGCGCACGCGCGGCCTGGTGGGCGCGAAGGAACTCGGCGTGATGAAGCCGTCTGCATACGTCATCAACACCTCGCGCGGCCCCATCATCGAAGAAGCGGCGCTGCTCGCGGTCCTGCGCGAGAACAAGATTGCCGGCGCCGGCCTCGACGTGTTCGACGTCGAGCCGTTGCCGCTCGATCATCCGCTGCGCAAGATGGACAACGTCGTGCTCACGCCACACCTCGGCTACGTGGCGCTGCAGAACTATCGCGCCTATTTCGCCGGCGTGGTCGACGACATCCGCGCTTTCCTCGACGAAAAGCCGGTGCGAGTGCTGGAGTGACGCGCGCTCAGCGCGCCATCGCGGAGGGAGGCGGAGCAAGCGGCGTGGTCATGACCGGCGCCCCGCCACCGGCGGGCGGCAGGGCCGTGGGTGGACCGGACGGCAGAACCGCGGATGCGGCGGCGGGCGGCGGCGCGGCGGCGGTTGCCGGCGGCTTGCCCGGCCGCACGACCACCCGCGCGCCGACCTTGACCCGCGTATAAAGGTCCGTCACGTCCTCGTTGGTGAGCCGGATGCAGCCCGAGGACACGAAGGTGCCGATGGTCGACGGCTGATTGGTGCCGTGGATGCGGTAGACCGTCTGGCCGAGGTAAAGCGCGCGCGCGCCGAGTGGATTGCCGTCGCCGCCGGCCATGAAGCGCGGCAGGTAGGGCTGGCGCTCGATCATTTCTTCCGGCGGGTGCCAATCGGGCCACTCCGCCATCTTGGTCACCCGCTCCGCACCGGACCAGGTGAAGCCCTCGCGGCCCACGCCGATGCCGTAACGCAGCGCCTTGCCCTTGCCGAGCACGAGATAGAGGTAGGTGTTCGGCGTATCGACGATGATCGTGCCCGCCGGCTCCTTGGTGTAGTAGTCGACCAGCGTACGGCGGAACTGCGGGGGCAGCGCCTTCTTGGGCCCGGTCTCGGGCCTCACCTCGGGCGGGAATGCCGCCATGTTGCGCGGATCGCCGCCGGTCGACCGGGTCGCGCCCGGATCGATCTGTCCGGGGCCGATCGGCAGCGGCGGCCGCGTGGCCTCCTGCTCGCTCGGAGCAGGCGGCGGTGCTCCGTAACCGGGCGCTCCGTAATAGGGACTCGTGCCGGCCGCGGCCGGCTCGTAGCCTTGCGGAGCTTGCGGCGCCACGTCGCGGTAGGCGGATCCGGGCGGCGGCGGGACCGTAGCCTCCGCCGGATAGGCGGGACCTCCGCGTCCATGGCGGGGGTCGGTCGGGGGCTCGGTTGCTTGCGGTACGATCGCGGCGGGGCTCATCGGGCGACCCTGCGCGTCGTAGAGTTGCACCGGGCGGCCTTGCGCGTCGTAAAGCTGCTGCTGGTCGCCCTCGGCGACCGGGACGAGCGGGCCGTGCGACGGATGTCCCTGCGCGGGCGGATAGGCTTGCGGAGGCGGATAGTACTGCGCCAAAGCCTGGCTGCCCGCCCCTCCCAGGCCGAGCAGCAGCGTCGCGATGGCACCAGCTGTGCGGAAAACCATTCCCCCTCCCCCTGACGCGAACCGTTGGTCGATAAACGAAGTCACCCACGAACAAGGCGCATTCAAGACCATAGGCGGAAAAAATCACCAAGCTGTTGACGCCGCGGCGTTGATGGAACTCACCCGGATTCAATGGTTTAGATGAGGAGGGGGCGGCAGCCGCGACCCTCAGGTCTTCTTGCCCTCGTTGAGCGCCGCTTTGGCGGCGCGGAAACAGTCCACACCGACCGGGATACCGCAATAGACCGCGATCTGCGTGAGCACGGCGCGGATCTCGTTCGGGGTGAGGCCGTTGCGCAGTGCGCCCCGGACATGCGTCTGGAACTCTTCCATTTTCCCGAGCGAGGCGATCATGCCGAGATTGAGGATCGAGCGCTCGCGCGCGCTCAGCGTATCGTCGCCCCAAGCCTCGCCCCAGCAATACTGGGTGACGATGCGCTGAAAGTCGCGGTTGAAGTCGTCGGCGCTCTTGAGCGCGCGGTCGACGTAGTCCTCGCCCAGCACCTTGCGGCGCATCTTGAGGCCGCGGTCGTACACATCCTGGTCCATTGTCATTCCTCCGTTTTGCGCTCGAGGCCGATCAGCGCCGCGAGCAAGGTTTCGGTTGCCGCCTCGGGCCACGGCGGGCCGCGCAGGGCCGCGTAGGACGCGACATTGGCGCGCGCCGCATCCTCGAGCGACGGCGCATCGCGCCCCCAGAGCGAGGCGCGGGCGAGCTCGTACATCGCCTCCTGCTGCAGCCGTTCGGCTTCGAGCTCGGCCGCCTTGATCCGGGTGCGGAAGCCCTCGGCGGTTGCGGGAGCGACCAGCGCCGGCGGCGACTTGAGCGCACGGCGCAGCTTGCGCAGCGGGACGACCGTCATGTCTCGCCACGCGCCGATCCGGCGCTCGAGCTCCGCCACCTCGGCCGCCGACAGCGCCCGCTGCTGTATCGCGTGCCAGAACAGGAACAACAGCAAGTTGACGTCGACGCCCGCCTCCTCCTGCAGCCGGATGCAGGCGTCAGCCACTTCGGGCTGGCGGTAGAAGCGCAGCGAGAAACGCCAGAACGGCGAGCCCTGCGACGATGGTTCCACCGTGCTCATGCGCGCGCACTGAGCGGCGAAATGCCAAGCGATCTGGCCACGTCGTCGACCTGGGCGATGAGCGTCGCGTTGAGGGGCACGCCGGTGCTTTCCCGCTCGCGCCTGCGCGCCACGCGGCCCTGCCCCGGCACGCGGATATCCGCGATGTCCGGCAGCCGCCGGGAGCCGGCAAGCTCGCGAATGTGCCGGTCGACTTCCGCCTTGAACACATCGGGCGGGAGGAAGCGCGCGACGTCGAGCGCGATCACGAATTGCCCAACATTGAGCTCGCCGCCGGGAGGTAGAGCAAAATCCCTGATATCCCGGCCGAACGCGGCGCGATTGAGCGGCCCCGCCAGCAGGCCGATGATGATGGAGAGCCCGCTGCCCTTGTAGCCGCCCATCGGCAAATAGGTGCCCTCATTGATGCGGGCCGGATCGGTGATGGCGGAGCCGTCCGTGCGGTTTTGCACCCAACCCTCCGGCATCGGCCGGCCTTCCAGCTCGTGCGTCCTGATAGCACCGTTCGATGCCAGCGAAGTCGCAATGTCGAGAATCACCGGCGCCTCGTCGCCGGTGGGGATCGCGACCGCGATCGGATTGGTACCGAGCAGCGGCTCGGTGCCGCCCCACGGCGCCATGTGATTGACGCTCGACGCCGCGCCGTAGATTCCGATCATGCCGTGCTTGAGCGCCATTGCGGCATAGGTGGCGCCGGCGCCGGCGTGATTGGAGCGCCGCGCGCCGACCCAGCCGACGCCGCAATCGCGCGCGAGCTCGACCGCAAGCTTGGCCGCATAGCTCATCACCACGTGGCCCATGCCGTGGTCGCCGTCGATCAGCGCGGTTGCCGGCGAGCGCTCGACCACCTTGATGGTGGCATGCGGATTCATCACCCCGCGCTTGAGCTGGCGCACATAGCCGGCCAGGCGAAAGACGCCGTGGGCGTCGGCGCCGGTGAGGTCGGCTTCAAGCATCGCGCCCGCGACGGTGGCGGCGTCGGCCTCGTTGAGCCCGCAGGCGCGCAAGGCGTCGTCGAGGAACGCCCGCAAGGCGGCAGCGGGAACGCGGCGGATGTCTTGGGCTTCGTTCTTGGTCGGCACGCGAGCACTCAGCAATCGACCACCGCGATCTCCAGCGGGAACTCGTCGACGCATTCGTGGCCGTCCCCGGTCACGATGAAGGTGTGGCCGAGGAAAATGCCGAACATGCCGTCCGGTGTGATCGGATTGGGCTCGGCCATGATGACCATGCCGGGCTTGAGCACCTTGTCGATCTCGTCGGCCTCGGTGCGTTCGGCGAAGACGTGCGGCTTGTCGGTGACGATGTCGATGCCGTGCACCTGGGTGGGGCGCGATTGCACGCCCTGCTCGCGGAAGAAGCGGCTGGCGAGCCGCATATTGTCAGTGGCGTTGCCCGGCCTGATCTCGGCGACGATCTTGCCGTAGCCGGGCAGCGTGATCTCTTCCCAGAACTTGCGCACCATGTCGGTCGGGGGGCCGAGCGTGATCGGCGAGCCGATCTGCGCCGAGAGGCCGTTATAGCCGGCGGCCAGCTCCATATTGATGATATCGCCCTTTTTCAGCGTGCGGTGCGACGGCCGCGGATTGCCGAACACCATGGCCGGCTCGGCCATCGGCGTCGAGCCGATGATGAGAAAATCGATGTCGCCGCCGCCGTCGAGAATGGCGGCGCCGGCGGCGGCACGCAGCTCGTATTCCGGCACGCCTGGCTTGGCGCGCGCAATCATCGCTTCCATGGCGCGCTGGCAGAGCACGCCGGCCCTGCGCACGCAGCGCAGCTCTTCCTCGCTGTGAATAACGACCAGCTCGTGCAGGAAGCCCTTGGTGAAGACGAGCTCCGCTTCCGGCAGCGACTGGCGCAGCACGTTGTACTGGTTGACCGGCAGATAATCGGCATGGCGGGCATCGACCTCGACGAGGCCGATACGTCCGCGCTCAAGCTTGAGCTCCTTGAGGCGCTCGACCATGACCTCGGCGTATCTGCCGCTGCGGCTGTGGCGCACGTCGGTCAAGGCGTTGGCGCATTCGCGGCGGCAGGCCTCCGCGTGCGTGCCGCCCATCGAGAAGATCAGTGTCGGCTCGCCGTCGAGCGGCACGACCACGTAGGACGAGATCGCGTGCCATTCCCAATGGCCGGTGAGCCATTGCATGCCGCCGCCGAAGCTCCAGTGGCTGGGCCCTCCCGGCACGATCACGCAGTCGAGCTTGTGCTCGCGCATTTTTTCGCGGAGCGCCCTGTAACGGCGCTGGTATTCCTCCTTGGAGAAATGATCGTAGACCGCGTCGCGGTAGTAGGGCGTGTCGTGCATGTTGGAGAACGGCGCATTCTGGTCGAGGCGCGTGCGCACCTCCTCCCAGCTCCTCTGCCCGGACGGACGCGGCGTCTGGATATTCATGGCGAAGTCCTTGGTCTGGTGCGTGTCCTATCGGGAAAGCCGGTTCACCCTGGATCAAATCCGGGGCAGGCCTTCTCGGAACATGCGCTAATCCTTGCAATTGCCGATGGTGACTGCGCCGCCGGCGGCCTCGACCGCCTCCCGCGCGAGCGCGAAATTGGCGACCTGCTCGGGCGAGGGTTTCTTGTCCTTGTCGATATCGCCGTTCGCCGCGCTGTTGTCGATCGACCATGCCGTGCGCTCGGGATCCAACCCGCCGTTGACCGACCAGACGCAATTCTTCGTCAGCACGTCGATGGCGTAGTCGACCGCATCCTTCGGCTTGCCGGTCGCCTTCTCGATGATCGGCACGACCTTGGCCTTGTCCTTATACATCGTGCGATTGGCCTCGATCATCGCGGCGGCGGTGTCACGCAGCAGCGCGCGGTCGCGCCCGATCCAGTCGAGCGAAGCCCCATAGGCATTGAACATGTAGTGCGGCATCAGCTCGGCGAGCTGCACCAGCAGGTTGAGCGTCGGCTTCTGCTTCTTGGCGAGATAGACGTCCTCGGGATGGAGCGCCACACCGTCGATCTGTCCGGCGAGGAGGCCCGGCAGGCGGCCCGCCGTGGCGGCGGGGATGAATTGTGCGTCGTCGACCGTGAGGCCGGCGGTTTTCAGAACCTCGCGGCCCATGCGCCAGTTGAAGCCGCCCACGCCGCCGCCGGTGGCACTGAGCTTCTTGCCCTTGAGATCGGCCGCGGTCTTGATGTCGGGCGAGACCATATAGGCCTGGGGCATGCGCGGGGCGAGACCCCAGAACTGCTGCACCTTCATGCCGCGGCCGATGGCGACGTCGCTCACGCTCACGATGGCCGAGCCTTGTGCGGCCGCGGCGGCCGAGGTCGCCGACTGGCCGCCCTCGAACTGGATGATGTTGGGCTCGATGCAGCGCTTGGCGAAGAAACCCAGCTCCTTCGCCACGTAGGGCGACGTATGCACGACGTTGGGCGGCGCAACGGACACGCCGATATTGATCTTGCGCATCGCGGCGCAGCCCTGCGCCGCGGCGTCATCCGCCATCGCGAGAGCGCCTGACGCAAGCAGCGCCAGCAGATAAACCGATCGGTAGCCGTTCGACATGATACGTTTTCCCTTGGCACGTTCCCTTGCTTTTCCGTTTGCCGCAACCTGCATTGTATCATGAGCCGCGGTCGTTGCCCGTCATGCGCGGGCTTGACCCGCGCATCCATCATAAAAATCATTGCGAAGTGCGATGGATGGCCGGGTCAAGTCCGGCCATGACGCAATGAGGAGGGCTGAGTTCAAGTTCATGGAATCAGTCGTCCTGCGACGCCGCGGTCCAGGGCGCCACATATTTCTCGGCGAGGCGGAGCAGGGCCGTGAGCGTGACGCCGAGCAGACCCAGCGTCACGATTGGCACGAACATCTTGTCCACCTGATAGGTGCTCGCCGTGCGCACGATCAGATAGCCGATGCCGGAGATCGCGGTATAGAGGTCGGCCAGCACCATGCCGATCAGGGCGCGACCGAGGGAGAGCCGCAGTCCCGTCACGATGAACGGCAGGGCCGCCGGCAGCACGATGTTCCACCACAGTTGGCGTTCCGAGCAGCGGAAGGCGCGACCCACCTCCAGCAGTTTCGGGTCGACGCTTTTGACGCCTTGGTAGGTGTTGATCACCATCGGGAAGAAGGCGAACAGGAACAGGATGATCACCTTCGCCGTGGTATCGAAGCCGGCCCACAGCACGATCAGCGGCACGAGCGCGACCGAAGGAATGGAATAGAGGAAGGTGATGTAGACGGTAAGCGCGACGTCGAGCACCCAGAAGCGCGCGAGCAAGAGCCCGATGCCGATCCCCGCCACCACAGCGAAGGCGAAGCCGATCGCGAGCACGACCAGGCTCGGCCACAGATAGGTCCACAATTCCCCGCTCATCACCATGTGATACGCCGCCACGGCCACCTTGCTCGGCGAGGTGAACAGCACGGGGTCGACGTTCCACGCCGCCACCTCCCACAGCGCCAGCGCGATCGCGAGCGACACGACACGGATGGCGAGATTGACCAATTGGCGGCGATGGCGGCGCGCGGCCGCCGCCCGCTCGGCGCGCGCCTGATCGCCGGACAGGTCCAGCGTGGTAGCGGACAGGTCGCCGCGGGCCTGCTCGACGGTGGTCACGCGACCTCTCTCGGTGCCCGAAGGTTGCGCGGTTTGGCGGTATGGAGCTGGTGCCAGATGTGCAGGCGGAGCTCGGCGAAGCGCGGATCGGATCGCACCGCATCGGGATTGCGCGGCCATCCGAACGGCATGTCGAGCACCTCCTTGATGCGGCCCGGGCGCGCGCTCATCACCGCGATGCGATCGCCGAGCAGGATCGCCTCGTCGATCGAATGGGTGATGAACATCATGGTCTTGCGCTCGTCGGGCCGCTCCATGAGCGCGAGCAGCTCCTCTTGCAGGATCTCGCGCGTCTGCGCGTCGAGCGCGGCAAAGGGCTCGTCCATGAGCAGCACCGACGGGTTCATGGCGAGCGCGCGCACCAGTCCCACGCGCTGCTGCATCCCGCCGGAGAGCTGATAGGGATATTGGCGCTCGAAGCCGGTCAGCCCGACGAGCTCGAGGTAATGCGCGACCCGCGCGCGGACGTCCGCGCGCGGCACGCCCGCCATCGCCAGGCCGAAGGCGGCGTTGTCGTAAACGGTCTTCCACGGAAGCAGGCCGAAGTGCTGGAATACCATGGCCACCCCGTCCGGCGGCCGTCCGGCGACCTGCTGGCCGTGGACGAGAAGCCTGCCGCTGCTGAGATCGGTGAGACCGGCGATGCAGCGCAGAAGCGTGGTCTTTCCACAGCCCGAGGGCCCCACGACGCACATGATCTCATCGCGGCGGACCGACACCGACAGCTGATGGAAGGCGACGACGGCGCCGTCGAGGAAGAGCTTGCTGGCGCCCTCGGCGACGATGGCAGGCTCGACGAGCGCATCCCTGGCAACCATGCCTTTCCCTTCCCCGTAGAGCTCTCTTCGCCCAGCCGGCACGCCCCTTGGTTTAAGGGCCTCGTGGCGGCAAGTCTCGGCAAAAAACGTTGGAAACGCAATGCGCCATGCGCGGACCCGGCGCAGCCGCCCTCGGTCCCCTCCCGCCTCCGCGCGCTGCACGAGGGAGCGCCGAACGGTCTCGTGATCATCGACGTGCGGAGCGGGCGGGAATGCACGGAACCGCCGCGGTTGCAATGCAGCATCCGCCCGACCGCGACCATTGGCTGCTTGCGCACTGCCGGATTGGCCCCATGATGCGACGACCGCCCGGTGGGGAGTGCCGGCACGGTCGCGCGACGTCATGGAATTACATGCAAGCCTATATCGAAGGCCGGAATATCAATCTCACCTTTCGGCCGCCGAACCGTGGACCCGTGCGCGCGCTGCGCGGCTTCGACATCGACATCGGCGAAGGCGAATTCCTGTCGATCGTCGGACCGTCCGGCTGCGGCAAGAGCACGTTCCTCAACGTGCTGCTCGGCTTGCTGCGGCCCGATTCCGGCGATCTCACCTTGCGTGGCAGGGCGATCGCCGGCCCCGGCTCCGATCGGGCGATGGTGTTCCAGGAGTTCGGCCTCCTGCCCTGGCGGACCGTACAGAGCAATGTCGAACTCGGATTGGAATTGAAGGGCGTCGCCGCCGGCGCGCGTCGCGGCATATCGGCGCGTTTCATCGAGATGGTCGGCTTGATCGGCTTCGAGAGTCATTACCCGCATGAATTGTCGGGCGGCATGAAACAGCGCGTCGGCCTCGCCCGCGCGCTCGCCACCGATCCCGACGTGCTGCTGATGGACGAGCCGTTCGCCGCGCTCGATGCGCAGACGCGCGACCTGATGCAAGTCGAGCTGCTGCACATCTGGCAGGCGGCGCGCAAGACGGTCCTGTTCGTCACCCACCAGATCGACGAGGCGATCTATCTTTCCGACCGCGTCATGGTCATGACCAAGCGTCCGGGCCGCGCCAAGAAGATCTTCGCGATCGACCTGCCGCGCCCGCGCGACTACGAGATGCGGGTAACACCCGAATTCAACGATCTGAAACTCGAGATATGGCACACGCTGAAGGACGAAATCTCGGTCTAGTCGAAGCCGAGGACATCACGACGCGGCAGAGCTTTACGGAACGGCACCGCACCCTCCTGCTCGGCTGCGTGGCGGTGATGCTGTTCTTTGCCGCCTGGCAGGCGCTGTTTCTCGTCGTTCCGCTCAATCCGCTGTTCATCAGCAAGCCGAGCCTCATCGCCGAGGGCCTTCTCGATTTGATTGCAACCGGGCAGCTGTTCGACGACCTGCGCGTCAGCGCCGTGCCCTTCGTATACGGGTTTACCGCCGCGGTCGTTGTCGGCGTGGCGGTCGGCATCGTGATGGGCTGGCGCGTACGCGTCGGCTACGCCCTCGATCCGCTGATGACCGTGCTCTACGCAAGCCCGCTGGTCGCGCTGGCGCCGCTGGTGGTCGTGTTCTTCGGCGTCGGCGTGGCGGGAAAGGCGATCATCATCTTCTCGCTCGCGGTCTTCCCGTTCATCTTCAACGCCTATGCCGGCGTGCGCGCGGTCGATCCGCTTCTGATCAGTGTCATCCGCTCGCTAGGCGGGAGCGAAAAGGACCTTTACTTCAAGGTCATCCTCCCGAGCACCCTGCCCTACATGGTCGCCGGCGCGCGTCTTGCCGTCGGCCGCGCCCTTGTCGGCGTGCTGGTCGGCGAGTTCTTCGCAGCATCGGAAGGGATAGGATATGCGATCGCCCGGTTCGGTGATTTGTACGCACTCGATCGCATGTTCGCCTGCATCCTCGTCATCATGGTCATCGCGGTCGTGCTCACCGAAGCCGTACGGTGGGCGGAGCGCGCAGCGTTTCCATGGCGAGTCGGACAATGAGCGAGACCGGAACCATCAAAGCCGACATCGCGGTGCCGACCGACGAGGTCGTAGCGCCGGCCGCCCATCCGTGGCGGCGCTTCGAGCCGATCATCCTCGGCGCCGGCAGCATCTGCCTCCTCCTCATGGCCTGGGAGCTGGCGCCTCACATCTTCACGATTTCCGCCGGAACCAAACTCTTCTTCACGACGCCGAGCCAGATCGCCGGCACGCTCTGGAACATGTTCGCGACGGGGACGATCTGGGCGCCGCTCGGCGTCAGCGCCTCCGGCTTCGCGCTCGGGCTCGGCTTGTCGATCGTGGTGGGACTTCCGCTCGGCGTCCTGCTGGGCCGCTCACGGACCCTCAATGCGATGTTGGATCCGTTCATCACCGCCTTCAACGCCACGCCACGGTTGGTATTCCTGCCGCTCGTGCTGCTTTGGCTCGGGCTCGGGCTATGGTCGAAAGTGGTCATCGTGTTCATCGGCGCGTTGTTTCCCATCCTGATCAATACTTATGAAGGGGTGCGAAACGCCGACAAGACCTTGATCAACGTCGTGCGCTCGTTCGGCGCCAAGGAATGGGACGTGGCGCGGCTGGTGGTGCTGCCCAATTCGCTGCCCTATGTCGTCGCCGGGCTTCGGCTCGGCATCGGCCGTGCCGTCCTCGGCGTCGTGGTGGCCGAATTTTTCGGCTCCGAGGAAGGGCTCGGCGTGATGATGGTGCAGGCGTCTGGCCGCTACCAGGTCGATGTCGTGTTCGCGGGACTGATCGTGTTCGCCGCCCTGTCGCTGCTGATGACCGGGCTGGTGAAGCTGCTCGAGGACCGCCTCACCCGCTGGCGGCCGCGGCGCACCACCGACTACTGATATCGCAGCGACCGTCGTCGCCCTCGCGGGCCGGCATCAGTTGCTCGGCGCGTCGAGCTTGGTCGGTACGTAGCTCATCTCCTTGAGCGTCGACTCCAAGAGATCCCGGGTCAGGAACTGCTCCGGATCGGGCAGCGGCTTGTCCTTCGGCCACTGATTGGCGACGATCATCGTTTGCCGGCGCGCCTCGAGGATCTCGCGGAACAGGTCCTTGGGCACTTCGGCGCCGAAGGTGTTGTGCAACTGATCCCAGATGATGCCGGCCTCCTGGTCGCTCTGCAGACCGAGATGCTCCTTGAGCGAGGGGATCGACCCCGCCCTGTTGTCGCGGAAGTACATCACGCCCTTGGCGATGGCGCGGATGACTTTCTTGACCGTATCGGGGTGCTGCTCGACATAGGCTTGCTGGGTCCAGATCGTTCCGCCCGCGCGCGGCACGTAATCGCCGGTGCGCAGCAGCACCTTCATTCCTGCTTCCAATGCCTTGGGGACGCGCGGCGCCGAGACCAGCGCTCCCTGGATGTCGCCGTTGATCAGCGCCGCCATGCGCTCGGCCTCGCCCTGGAACGAGATCACCTTGTAATCCTTGCCGACGTTCATCTGAAAGAAACGGCTGAGCACCGTGGCGCCTTCGTCGTAGTCGGCGGCGCCGGCGCGGCCGTAGCCCAGGGTCTTGCCCTTCAGGTCCTCGGGCTTGCCGATCTCTGGGCGCACGACGACGACCCACTGCGATTTGAGCGACTCCCCGACGACGTATCGTATTGGCGCCCCGCTCAACGCCGCCTGCGCGCCGCCCGACGGGATCGGCACGAAGTCGATGTTGCCCGACAGCCCGGCGGTGACCTGAGCCTTGCCCGTCAACGACACGAAGCGGGCATCGAGGCCTTCCGCCTTGAAGTAACCCTGATCCATCGCGACGTAGCTTGGAATGTGGAAGCCGCTGCCGCCGATCACCTTGCCGATCGTGACCGGCGTCTGGGCATCGGCCGTGGCGAGGCCGAGGGGAACAAGCGCCGTTGCGGCGAGCACGAGGACCGATCGGAGCATCCACATGGTGCGTCTCCTGGTTCTGAAAGTCCGCAGCCCGCTTCATATAGGGGGCCTTCGGCACGTCCCGTTGCGAGGGCAGCGGTCGGGACGATACACCACTTGCTCGCCCATGCGGAATGGGACGAGTGGACACAGGGCACATCGTGACGGCCGTCACCCGGCAAGACTGCTGTGGCGGCTCCATGATAGTCCCTCAGGACGAACCCACTGCACGAGGCGCCCAGGAATGATCCGACCTCCTCCCTTTCGCGCCGAGCACATCGGCAGCCTGGTACGGCCGCCGCACCTCCTGCGCGCGCGACAGCAGCATCTGGACGGCGAGCTCGGTCGCGCGGAGCTCAGGGCGATCGAGGACGAGGCCATCCGCGACGTGGTCAAGCTGCAAGCGGATGTCGGCCTCGAGGTCGTCACCGACGGCGAGTTCCGCCGCGGCACCTACTCCAATTCCTTCACCAGCGCCGGCATTTCCGGCGTGCAGATCGAAATGACCGAAGATCGCGGCTGGACGAGCTCGCAGAGCCACGGCCACCGCATGGCGCGGCGCATTCCGAAGGTCGTGGGCCGCATCGCCTGGAACGGGCCGCAGAACGCCGACGACTTTCGCTTCCTCAAGTCGCTGACCACGCTCATGCCCAAGATCACCCTGCCCGGCCCCTGCTACATCCATTATCGCGCCGGGCGCACCAATATCAGCCGTGACGCCTATCCCGATCTGGACGCGTTCTGGTCGGACCTGGTCGAGGCCTATGCCCGGGAAATGCGCTCGCTTGCGGACGCCGGCTGCACCTATCTGCAGATCGACGAGACGTCGCTGGTCAAGCTCGGCGACCCCCGCGTGCGCGGCCTGCTGGCGGAGCGCGGGGACGACTGGTCCGATTTGCTGCGAACCTATATCGGTGTCGTCAATGCCGTTCTCGCACGCGCCCCCGCCGGGATGACGGTCGGCATCCACATCTGCCGCAGCCAGGACCCGAGCTGGCAAGCGGACGCCGGCTATGATCCTATCGCGGAGCCGTTGTTCAACGCGATGAAGGTCGACAGCTATTTTCTCGAATACGACAATGCCCGCGCCGGGACCTTCGCTCCCCTGCGCTTCGTGCCCGCGGAAAAATTCGTGGTGCTCGGCCTCGTCGCCTCCAGGGTGCCCGAAGTGGAGAGCGTCGACATCCTCGAACGGCGGATCGAGGAGGCGAGCCTGTACATCAGGCTCGAGCAACTGGGCCTGAGCCCGCAATGCGGCTTCTCGACCAGCGCCGCCGAGCACGTCGCCGTGACCGAGGACATCGAGAAGGCGAAGCTCGCGCGAGTGGTGGAGGTGGCACGACGGGTGTGGGGCGAGTGAGCAAGTTGATCTCGCGTCCCCGATGCGCTGCACCGCGAGCGCAGGCAGAGAAGTTCATGTCGTCAGCACGAGGCGGGCGCGATGGCTCTCACTCCACCTTGATCCCCGCCGCCTTCACCACGCGCTGCCACTTCGCGTAATCGGCGTCGATGAAGGCGGCGAATTCCTCCGGCGTATTGCTGGTGGCGACGGCCCCGAGCTTGCGCAAGCTCTGCGCGAATGCCGGCTCCGCCGCGATGCGCTTGATCTCGTCCGCGATCTTCCTCACCACCGCCGCGGGCGTTCCCACCGGCGCCAGGATTCCCTCCCAGGAGGTGACGTCGAAACCGGGCAAGGTCTCCGCGATCGCCGGGATATCCGGCACCGCCGGCGCGCGCTGCAGGCTCGCCACCGCAAGCGCCTTGAGCTTGCCGCTCTGAACGCTCGGCCAAATCGACGGTATGGTATCGAAGATGAGGTCGACGTGGCCGCCGAGCAGCGCCGTGATCGCCGGCGCGCTGCCGGTATAGGGCACGTGCACGATATCGGTCCCGGTGGTGAGCTTGAACAGCTCGGCGGCCAGATGCAGCGAACTGCCGTAGCCGGAGCTGGCATAGGTGAATTTGCCCGGATTGGCCTTGAGCACGTCGATCAAGTCCCTGACGTTGTTCGCGGGGAAATCGCCGCGCACGACCAGGACGTTGGGGAAGGTGGTGATAAGCGAGACGGCGACGAAATCGTTTATCGGATCGAACGCCAGATTTGATTTCAACGCCTTGAGAATGGCGGTGGTCGTACCCACGCCCGCGATGAGCGTATAGCCGTCGCGCGGCGCGCGCGCCGCCTGCGCCGTTCCGATCGCGCCGGTCGCGCCCGCGATGTTCTCGATGATCACAGGCTGCTTCCAGGCGGCGCCCATTCGCTCCGCAAGCGCGCGCGCCACGATGTCGGTGGCGCCGCCTGCCGGAAACGGCACGATGATGCGCACCGTTCGCTCGGGAAACGAGGACGCCGCCGCGGCTTGCGCGAACGCTTGCTCCTGTGCGCAATCCATCGCGCAGAGAAGCGTCATGGCGAGCAGGGCGACCTCTCGGCGTGTCAATCGCAGTCGCAAGCCGGCCTCCAGGACGATGCCGATCCGGCGCCGACTTTGTCACGATCGGCCCCGTCGCACAAATCCCGAGCGGCGACCTGCTGGCCCTGATCCGGGAAAGCCTGCTCAGCCTGAACCGGCTGCTGGCCTATCAGAACACCACGGAAAAGGCGGCCGAAGGTCCCAAACAAGGACGCGGCGGCCTGGGCCAAGGACCTGCTGCAGGATATCGCGGCGCTCAGCGATCACGCCACCTACCTGTCGAACAAGACCAACTTCCTGCTCGACGCGACGCTCGGCCTGATCAACCTCGAGCAGAGTCAGATCATCAAGATTTTCTCGATCGCCGCCGTCTGCCTGATGCCGCCGACGCTGGCCGCCTCCTCCTACGGCATGAACTTCAGGAGCATGCCGGAGCCCGACTGGCTGTTCAGATACCTCTCTCGATGCCTACATTTCAACTACGGCTATTGACTACTTCTGGCGCCTATGCTACAAATCGTCATCGTCACGCCCCTCGTTTCGGGGTGGATGAAAGAGAGATGAAAGAGAGAAGCAAAACCCCGGCGCAGCAACGCGCGAGGGACCGAACAAGACTGCGCTGTTTGATATCGTGAATAGGGAATGACGCGAGTGGCACATAGGCAATGTCGCTGGTCGCATCGCGTCGGCGGCAACGCACTCGGTCCCAGCCGAGGGCGCGTCTCGGCGCGTCCTCGAGGCAAAGGTGCCGGGGGCGCGTGCGCGGGACCTGGAGACGAGCGCGCCGCGGGTTTGGTGTCTCACTCGAAGGTGCAGTCCAGGGAGGGCGTCCTGCATTTTTCCTGTTATTTACAGGAGCGGGTCGTACCCGAGATGTGGCACCCGCACAGGTTGCCCCGGTTTGCGGCGTGTCTGACGGCACGATCGCGGCGGCGGCAACGCACTCGGTCCGGGCCAGGCGCGCGAAGGATCGCGCTCGGCTCTCGCCGCCCCGCCATTGTATTTTTATTGTTGTTTCAATGGCCACAGCCTGAGTGCACCCCTGCGGTGCACGGTATCCTACGCCACCGCCGCCTTGCCCCGGCTCAGGGTCTGGCGCACCTCGAAGCCCTCGAATTGCGGATGGTCGATGTAGAGCGGCTTGTTCTGCCCGGCGTCCCTGTGCGCGGCGCGGAACGCCTCCGACCTGGTCCAAGCCTCGAATGTCGCCCTGCTCTGCCAGATCGTGTGCGACGCGTAGAGCGTGAAGTCCTCGTGCTCAGGCCCCTTGAGCAGGTGGAATTCGACGAAGCCCGGCACCTTGTCCAGATGCGAATCGCGGCTCAGCCACACCTTCTCGAAGTCCTGCTCGGATCCCTTCTTCACGCGGAAGCGGTTCATGGCGATGAACATCATTACGTCTCCTCGTTGACGGTTGCGGCGCCGCAGTCATCCATGCCGCTCCCGCGACGCAAGCCCCGCGCCATGATTGCGCGACGGGCACGAGCTGGCGGAGCTTGGCACAGGGCGATGACGATGCAAGTCGGTTTTCCGGTCATCCTCCCCAGAGCGTCAGGTCGCTGAACCGCACCGTCAACGCACCCTTGATCGTGATGCCGGGACTGAAGAACGGCAGCGGCGTCGAATTCAACCCGTGACCGGGGCTCGGAGCCCCATCCGCGTCGCCGCGGAATGAACGCGAAGAGTTCTATGACTGATATCGAATTACCGAACTATCATCGAGGAAGTCCCATGAACTGCTATCGTCGCGAACCCACGCTCAAGGACTTGCTGTCCGACCCGATCATCGAGGCGGTCATGGAAGCCGACGGCGTCGACCGGTACGAGCTCGAGACGATGTTGAAGGAGGTGGGGGGGAAGCTGGATGCGGCGCGCGGCATGCGCTTCTGGGCGCCCTGGCCAGCAGGACCTCAACACCTAAGCATCTGACGATCCGGGCGGCTGCATCGTTCGATGTTGCGCGCCGTCCCCGCTCGCCTATACCGGCCAGGTCGCCAACCGAAATGCCGAGTCCCAAAATATCCACTCGAGCTGGGTGGCCCGGGTGAAGGCGGCGTGCATGCGCTTGCGCAGCGACGGCGAGGCTTCGTCCGCGGCCTCGTCCGTCGCCGCGATCACGGCGCGGACCGCGGCGTGAAAGTCCTCTCCGGCATAGGTGTCGATCCAGGCCCGATAGGGATTGTCGCCCGCAGCGCGTGCATGAATATCGCGTCCGACTTCGGCGTAGATCCAGAAGCAGGGCAGCAGCGCGCCGAGCAGCACCTCGTAGGGCTCCGCATAGGCCGTGGCGAGAAGGTACGACACATAATGGTGACAGGCCGGCGAGAGCGGCGCTTGCTCGAACAGCTGCGGCGTGATGCCGTAGTGCCGGAAGAACGAGCCGTGCAGCGCCCGCTCGACAACGATCGCGCCCTCGGCCGATTTGGCGAATTGCACGATCCGGTCCGCCTCCGGCGCCTTGGCGGCGACAAGCGTCAGCGCGCGGCCGAAACCGATGAGATAGTGGGCATCCTGCACGATGTAGTGCTTGAAGCGCGCCTCGCTCAGCGTGCCGGCGGTGAGCTCCGCGTTGAAGGGCATGGTGCGGATGGCCTCGTAGACCCCGGCATTGCGGTGCCAGGCCTCGCGCGAGAAGGCGCTGTCCGGGGTCTTGTCCATGGCTGGCGAATCCCCTGCGCGGTTCGAACAAAGCCGCGACGGCGGCTCGCCGGCGACCTATAGCATGGCTCGTGGCGGCCTGAGCGATATCGGCAAAGCACGCACCTGCGGCGCCATCGACGCGGGCCGGCACGATTGACGAGGCAACCGCCTGTGTTACGTTGAAATCGCGGATTACTGCGGAGCTTTCGCGCAAGGAGCGACCGACATGTCGGCAGGCAAGCACAACGCATCGAGCGTGGCGCGTCGGCTTCCGAACCGGGAAGCAGCGCTCGACGCGCTCTATAGCGAC
The DNA here is from genome assembly GCA_963758945.1 of uncultured Alphaproteobacteria bacterium. Lineage (GTDB taxonomy): Bacteria > Pseudomonadota > Alphaproteobacteria > Rhizobiales > Xanthobacteraceae > VAZQ01. The sequence continues at coordinate 146,353 of CAVWXY010000018.1, forward strand.
ATTTCCGCAAAGCACATGTTCCCGTTCTGGGCGACCTCGACCGACGTCGCGCACGACGAGATCAAGCAGCTGATGGGCACGCCCAAAGCGGTTCCGCATCTATGGAGCTACAGGAGCGATATCGAGCCGATCCTGTTTCGGGCGGCCGAGCTGGTCACCATGGACGATTCCGAGCGGCGCTCGCTCATCCTGGTCAACCCCGGCCTGTCGCCGCGGCGCGCCACGGTGAGCACCATGTATACAGCGTACCGGCTCAACGATGCCGACGAGGTCATGCCGCCGCACCGGCACTCTCCCAACGCCATCCGCTTCGGCTTGACCGGCAAGGGCAACTTCACCGGCGTCGGCGGCGAGGACATCACCTTCGGACCGGGCGACATGGTGCTGACCCCGGTCGACACTTGGCACAATCACGGCAACGTCGGCAACGAGCCGGCGGTCAATCTCTCGGTGCTCGACCTGCCGCTGGTCGAGACCCTCAACGCAGTCTATTTCGAGCACGATTACACCGAGCTCGTCGACGGCAAGCCGGTCAGGAAGCAGCAGCAGACCGCTACCGTGCCGTCCGATTATTCCGGGCGTGCCTACGACCACGGCGGGCTTCGGCCGCGATTCCTGACGCATCATCGCGGTGCCGGTTTCTCCTCGCCGATGTACGTCTACCGCTGGGAACGCATGCAGGAGCTGATCGAGCGTTTCGGCGACTGGGACGGCGATCCCTACGAGGCGCTGTCGATCGAATATACCGACCCGCTGACCGGCGGCCCGGTGTTCAAGACGATGACGTTCTTCGTGCAAGTGCTGCGTCCCGGGGAGAAGACGCTGCCGGTGCGGCAGACCGCGAGCCTGCTCGTGGCGCCGTTCGAGGGCAAAGGACACTCGATCATCGACGGCAAGCGCTTCGACTGGCAGGCGTTCGACAACCTTGCGGTGCCGGGCGGCTCCTGGTTCGAGCACGTCAACGGGGACGACGCGCGGTCCGCGGTGCTGTTCGTCGCCAGCGACGAGCCGGCATTGAAATGCTTTCACCTGTTCAAGAAATGGGGCCGCGACCGGGCCGGCGACATCGTCAAAATCGCCTGACATCGCGGTGCCGAGGCCCCTCGTCCCCTCCAACTATTCACGACGCCAACCGCATCGAGCGTTTCGTGGCGAGCCGATCGAACACCAGCCTCGTGTCGCACTTCGACTGCCCCGGCGGCGGTCAGGTCTGGGTCGACGGCACCACGTTGTTCATCGGTCACATGCAGGCCCCGCACGGCACGACCATCGTGGACGTGGCCGATCCCCGCCATCCGCGCGCGCTCGCGACCATCGAGCTGCCTCAGGGCTGGCATTCCCACAAGGTGCGCGCCGCCAACGGCATCATGATCGTCAACCACGAGAAGCTCGGCCAGGCCGGACCGGCCGAGTTCGGCGGCGGCATCGCGATCTATGACGTCTCGCGGCCGAGCGCCCCGGCATTGATCAGCAAGTGGCGCACCGAAGGCCGCGGCGTGCACCGCTACGATTTCGACGGCCGCTATGCCTATCTGTCGCCGACCGCCGAAGGCTATGTCGGCAACATCATGATGATCCTCGACCTCGCCGATCCGGCCTGCCCGGCCGAGGCCGGGCGATGGTGGATCCCCGGGCAGTGGAAAGCCGGAGGAGAACCGTATCCCTGGGACAATTGGCCCTCCCCGCGTTGCCATCACCCGCTACGCATGGGCGATCGCCTCTATGTCAGCTACTGGCATCACGGGCTCTTCATCCTCGACATTTCCGATATGTCGCAGCCGAAGGCGGTGGCGCATGTCAATACCAGCCCGGCGTTTCCGCACCCGACCCATACCGCTCTGCCGATCCCGCAACCGCTCAAGGCGCGGCGCATCATGGTTGTGGCGGACGAGGACGTCGCCAAGCTGCGGCCGTCGGCACCATCGTTCGCCTGGATCTACGACATCACGGTCGAGCAGTTGCCGCTGCCGATCGCGACCTTCCAGGTACCCGGCCTCGACCGCGACGGCAGCCCGCAGCCGCCGATGACCGGCTGCCACCAGCCCGCCGAACGCTTCCGCGGCACCGTCATCCCGTTCGCATGGTTCGCGCAAGGGCTGCGGCTCGTCGACATCGCCGACCCGTTCGCGCCGCGCGAGGTCGGCCATTTCCTGCCCGATCCCGCCGACGGCGCGGATCGCCCATCGTCCAACGACGTCACGGTCGACGAGCGCGGGCTGATCTATCTGGTCGACCGCGTGCGCGGCGTCGACATCATCGAAAGCGCGGCGCTGGCTTGAGGCTCCGCCGCTGGACGAGGAGGGAGGACAAACGTGATCAGACTGCTCGGCCGGCAGACGTCGGGAAACGTGCAAAAGGTCATCTTCTGTCTCGAAGAGCTGCGCGTGCCCTACATGCGCGAGGACTACGGCCGCCAGTTCGGCAACACGCTGACCGACGCCTACCGCAAGCTCAACCCCAACACGAAAGTCCCGACGCTGATCGACGGGGATCTGGTAATCTGGGAATCGCACACGATCCTGCGCTACCTCGCCGCGGTGCACGGGCCGGGCCTGACCGGCGCGACGCCAGCCGAGCGCACCATGGTCGAGCGCTGGATGGATTGGCTGCTCGGCGCTCTCAACACGCCCTACGTCGCGGTGTTTAGGGACGTCAAGAAGGCGCCCCCCGAGCGCGCACCCGATTTCGCGGCGCAGAGCGCCGATCTCCTCGCCCAGCTCGAGATCCTCGACGGTCACATCACCGGGCGCAGGTGGTTCGCACTCGATCAATTCACCATCGCCGACATCGCGCTCGCCTCGATCGTGAAGCGTTGCCTGGAGTTTGCGATCGAGCGGCCGCCCTGTTCCGAGCTCACGCGCTGGCAGGCCGCGATCGATGCCCGCCCGGCCTTTGCGGTCGCGATCGGCGCCAAGCCGAGTGTGCGCTGACGCCGGCAGCGTGAGGCACACATGTCATGGTCGGCCCTCGGCTTTGTCGATCCTGCCATTCGCGCCGCGCACGCAGACCACCTTGACCGCTTCGTCGGCGGCAAGGTCGCGTCCGATCGTCGTATCGGCAACATAGGCCTGTGCATGCATGAAGCAGGTGACCGGACTCGCGAACGTGGCGGGGACATGCAGCACGTCGCGCGCGTTATCGCGCGTGCAGTCGGCAAGGTCCGGGACGGACGCGAGCGAGCAAACTAAAATCAGGGCTGTTAGCATCAAAATAGCTCCCATCGTGGTTTGACGGGCGCATCCTCCTTGGCCGGAGCTTGCGGGTAGTAGGCAGGCGCGCAAGGCCGGAACCGCCTTCAGGCAAGAACCGGGCCAGTTGAGCGATGCCCGCAGCCGGCGGTGCTGCATTGCTAAGGGAATGCCGGTCACGCCAGTGGACGCGGTGGCTGGGACTGGGACGCGGGGACACTCCCGGCATGGTGGACGCGGATGGCCTCCTCCAGCCAAGTCCAGGCCTCGCGCTCCTCCGCGCCCGCCGTCTTTTCGACCGCGACCGCGAGATAGGCGATCTCGGCCTCGACCTTCTCGCGCGGCAGCAGGTGCAGGCGGCTCACGAGAATCGCGGCTTCGACCACGGCCGCCTGGGCACGGTTGAATCCTCCAAACGGCGCGTGCGACCTGCGGGTCACGACGCTGCAGCGAAAGCGCGGCCGCTGCTCGTGTTCGGTTACATCCACCACCGCCAGTTCGACGTGCGCCAGCGCACCCGCCAGCCGCGGCACCGGAACGCTGTCGGACGCGGTGGTCGGCCACTGGTTCCGCCCGGTCAAGCAACCGGCGAAGATGCGGACGTCGTCGGTATGATTCGCCACCGCGAACGGTACGGCGGCGAGATTGTCGAGCGTGGTCGAAGGGCGAAACGGGGCGACGATCCACCCCTCGCCGTCGGCGATGATGCCGATCGGCGCGATATGCACACGGCCCTCGTTCCCCACGGTCGTCAGGATGGTCTCGCGGATCATCGGCATGGCGTCAGCTCTCGGGGCTTCGCCAACGCAGCGTGTGGCCGGCGGCGCGCAGGCGGGTGAGGTCTTCGGCCAACCGGTCGGCCGCGCAGCCCCAAGCGAGCGGCTCGTCCTGGGCGTAGCGCTTGCCCAGCCGCCATGCGAGCTCGGCCTTCATCAGTTCAGCACCCAGATAAAACGCGTGCGGTGCATCGTCCGCGACACCGAGCTTGGGAAACAGCGCGAACGCATCCTGCGCGACGTGATGCCCATCTCGGTTGTAGACATGAATGCCGTCCTCGGCGGTTTCGATGCGGAAATTGGCGTCCTTGACCTGCGCGGCGAGCTCGGCGATTTCCTGCGGCGTGTTCGGAAACGGCGCCCGATCATGCAGCTGCACCAATGCTCCGCCATAGTCCTGCGGCAGGCTGCCATCCTCGCGCGCGGCGAACATCATGCGCCGCCCCGCGTCGTGTTCCTGGATGGTGCGGCGAGTGTGCGGGCTCACCTGGACGACCAGGACATTGCCGATGCAGAGCTCGGAGCAAATCCCCAGCAGCGTTGCCGTGACGCCCCCGGAATCGGCGTCGGTGAGCTCGGTGAGATTGCCGGTCCCCATGAGCATCTCTGCTTCCGGCAAGGCGCGCCGCACGTCGCCGTAGCGTTGCAGCGAGGCCATGAAGCCAAAATGGATCGGGTCGAGGATCGGATCGAGGATCGAGCGAATCCCGCGCTTGTCCGCGGCCTCAGCCGCGCGGAGCAGCGATGGCACGTCGCCGTGCGTGGCGGGAACGAGGACGGGTGTTGCGCCGGTATCGCTCGCGACGTCGAGCGTGCCTTCCGTGAGGCTCAGCAGAAAATCGGCACCAGCCTTGGCGCCGCGGCGCAGCTCGTCGATTGCGGCGGAGTCGACGCTGACCGCAAGGCCTGCAGCCTTGAGCTCGCGCACGGCATCCTCGAGATGCGGGAACGGCGTGTCCGGCAGACAGCCGAGGTCGATCACGTCGGCCCCCGCCGCGCGCATGGCCATGGCGCGCACGCGAATCGCCTCGACGCTCAGGGCGGAGGCGTCGACGATCTCGGCGAAGATGCGCATGTCGTGGCGGGACAGGTCGAGGTCGTGGCCATGCTTGCCGAAATAAGCCGGCAGGTCCTTCAATTCCTCCGGCCCCCGTTCGAAGCGGACGCCGAATTCGGCGCTGAGGCGGTCGAGATCGGCGCGGCAGCGGCCGGGCACCATGACGCGCTCGGCCGCCACCGGGCGCGGCAGGCGGCGCACGATGATCGCCTCGGTCATCAGAGCGGCGACCTTGACGCCGACATCGAATACCGACCATTCGAAGGCGACATGGCCGAGGCTGGCGAGCACCTTTTCGAGCCGCGGTCGGGCGAGATGACCGGTGAGGAAGAGGACGCGCTCAGCCATGCCCTGCGAGCTCGCGCTGGCGGCGCGTCAATGCCCGTTCGAGGTCGGTCAGCGACTCGACCACCTGTGTTGCATCGAACGCCTTCAGCCGCTCGGTGTTCTCGAGATCGATGCGGCGCGGGTAGACCTTGACCATGCCCTTCGGCGCCTCGGTCTCGAGCTCGGGCGCGGTGTCGCAGGCGAAGACGATGGTCGGGACCCGGCACTTGCCGGCCTGCGCGAACACGTTGGTGGCAAGATTGTCGGAAATCCCGTAGACGCATTTCGCCACCGTATTCGACGTCGCCGGCGCTAGTACCAGCGTGTGGTAGACGCCGTAGTAGAAGTATCCGACCGGCGGCGAGCTCGCCGTCGTGTCGCGGAAGATGCGCGCGGACTTGGGCAGGCTCAGATCCTGCTTGTACATGCGAAGCACCTCGCCGGCAGCCCGGCTGACGAACAGGTCCACCTCCTCGAGCGCGCGGATGGCAACGAGGCATTCCTTGAAGAAATGTCCCGACCCGGTGAGCGCCCAGCCCCAGCGCGGCGTTTTGACCTTGGCCATGGTGAGAGCGCCCAACGCAGGAACGTACAGCTAACCCAGCTCGATCGCGGCGCCGGCGATCCCGCCGTTGCGCAGGGCGACCGCGGCCGTCGCATGGCCGCTCGGGCCGGCGATGAAGGCTCGAGCGCCGCTCGCGCGTAGGAAGCCCGGAAAAGCCCGATCGACCAAGCCCTCCGCCACGAGGTCGGCCGCGCGTAGCGGGCCCGCCGGCGGCTCGACATGCTTGACCAGCAGCACCCGTTTGGCGCCGATTTTGCCCGCGAGCCAGGCCGCCAGACTATCACTTGTCACGTCCCACGACCACGGAACGTCCTTGGCGTGGCGCAGCATCGGCGAGGCCGACCAGACCGGCACGCCGCCCCCAAGCAACACGCGCCGGATGGCCGTCGCGGAGGCGGCAAGCTGCAATCCGGCTCCGAGATTGGCGAGTGCGCAGCCATACTGGTCCATGGCGAGCAGCGCCATCTCGTGGGCGGCGCGGTCGTCGAAGCCCATCTGCGGCTGCGCGTTCCGCACGGTTTCGGCGAACGGGCCGCCGCCCGGCACCACGACCACGCGGCCCGCACATGCCGCGATGACGTCGATCCAGCGTTGCAGCGCGCGCGAGAAGGCGTAGCTTCCACCGAGCTTGACGACCGTAGGAGCAGCGGCGCGGCGCATTCACTCTGCGGCTTTCGGCTGCCGGGGCGCGGCGGGGTAGAGGTGGTGGACCCTCGCCACGTCGGCCGGCCGCTCGCGCACGATTTCCACGCCCACCGCGCCCGGCCCGACGTCGAGCTTCTCGACCCGGACCATCGCGCTGACCGCGCGCGGGTGGCCGAGCACCGAGGCCGCGACACGCTCGGCGAGGCTCTCGAGAAAGTCGATGTGCTCCTGCGCGACGATGATCCTGATGCCGTCGGTGATGACGTCGTAGGAGAACACGTCGCGCATGTCTTCCACGCCGTGCCCGATGCGGCGCACCTTGACGTCGACATTGAAGCGAACGTTCTGCGCCTTCTCGCGCTCGCGCGCATAGGCGCCGATGCGGGCTGGCAGCACGAAATCGCGGACGAAAATGCGGTCGGTTGCGCAATCGCCGTCGTCCGGAGCGAGCGAATACCCCCGCGCCGCCAGCAGCCGGTAATTGATCCGCGTCGTTGCGGGGTCGCGCTCGGCGGCACTGCGGGTGTCGAGGGGAATGAGCTCGCGAATGATCGCGATCGATGCGGGATCGATGCGGGCGGTCCGGTCACGCCCGACGCAAAGGGCGCCACGGAAACCGAGATAGTCCAGCTCCAGCAGAAGCAGCCGCGGAACATCGGGCGCCTCGAGCGACCCGGCGAGACCCGCCATCAGACCGTGCTGCCGACACGCGCCGACGAAGACGCCCAAGGCGGCGACGTCCATGCAGTCCATGAGCCGGCCTGCGCCCTTGTCGGCGGTATCGAGCATCGCACCGGCGAAACCCGCCTGGGCCATGACCTCGAGCAGGCCGTTATCGGCTTCGCGGTCGGCAAACATCACGCCCACGATCCTGGTCCGGGACGCCAGCGACGATAACGCGCGAATACAGTCCCGCCGTCTCGGGCCGGGAAACAAGCCGACCTTGACGTAATCGACTTTGGTCTCGCCGATGCGCGCAACCGCCGCGGCGATCACGTCCGGTTCCATCGGAAGGTCGCCGATGACCGCGCTCGTGGGCCGTCGTCCGCCAATCGCCGCCACGGTCGCGCGTACCACGTCCGGATCGGGCGCTCCCAGCGCACCTCGCGACGCGTCCTTCAAGTCGATGATGTCGGCACCATGCGCGAGCACGACCGCGGCTTCGTCCGGTCCGGTCACGCTGGCCAGCAGCAAGGTCATTATGGCACTCGGCAAGGAGATGGTAATTTAACACCGCCACACAGGCCGGGCGCAAGTACCGCTTCCGGAACCCCGCTCATGTTTCGTTGACCCAGGCGGGCAGGCGATCCGCCGCATCCTGCATCCGGCGCGTCTCGCCTAACATAGTAGAACCTATCATGATTTAAACAAAGAACGGCCGTGTCATCTGCCAACCCTCACACTGAGCGGAGTGTTCCTTTGATCCGCCTTCTGTTGGCCGGCGCGCTTCTCTTCACGTGGACGTACGCGTGGGCCGCTCCCGCGGAAATCAAGCTCGGGTATCTAAAGCGCACGGAGTCCAAGACCCGCCTGTCGCTGATCGACATACCGGCAGAGAACAACGGCGTCGCCGGCGCCCTCCTCGCCATCGACGACAACAACACCACCGGCAAGTTCTTGAACCAGCATTATTCGTTGGAGGAGATACGACTCGACGACGGGGGCGATGCCGCGGGCGCCGCGATCGCTCTCGCCGAGCGCGGCGTCTCCCTGATCGTCGGCGATCTCGAGGCGGAGGCGTTGCTCAAGGCTGCCGACGCCGGCCGGCCACGCGGCCTCGTGTTCTTCAACGTGGGTGCGACCGACGATCGCTTGCGCGAAGAAGACTGCCGCGCCAACGTCGTTCACACCGCACCGACGCGCTCGATGCTGGCCGACGCCCTGGCGCAATATCTCGTGTGGAAGCAATGGCGCAGATGGCTGCTCGTGGCGGGCTCCCACCCCAAGGACAAGCTTTATGCCGACGCGCTGCGACGGGCGGCTAAGCGGTTCGGGGCGCGCATCGTCCAGGAGAAGGTGTTCGAGGATACCGGCGGAGCGCGCAGGACCGACAGCGGCGTGGTCCAGATCCAGCGGCAACTCCCGGTGTTCACGCAGGGCGTACCGGCCTACGATGTGCTGGTGGCCGCGGACGAGAGTGATGTTTTTGCCCCCTATCTGCCATACAGGACCTGGGATCCGAGACCCGTGGCGGGGTCCGCGGGCCTCATCCCGACCAGTTGGGATGCCTCGCACGATCAGTGGGGAGCGGTGCAGTTGCAGGAACGCTTCGTCAAGCGGTATGCGCGGCACATGACCGCGCGCGACATGCAGGCATGGTCCGCCGTGCGCATGATCGGCGAGAGTGCTTCGCGAACGCGCTCGACCGATGCGAAAGCGATGTTCGACTTCCTCAAAGGTCCCGACTTCGCTTTGGCCGCGTTCAAGGGCCAGCGCCTGACGCTGCGTGACTGGAACCTGCAACTGCGCCAACCCATTCTGCTGACTGACGGCCGAATGATCGTCTCGGTATCCCCCCAGGAAGGGTTTCAGCATCAGTTTTCGGAGCTGGACACGCTCGGCTTCGACCGGCCCGAAAGCAAATGCAAGCTCAAATAGCGGATCATCGGAACGGCGAGGATGTGGCGCGCTAGCCTGCTCGGCACCATGCTTTTCGGCCTGCTCGGGACCTCGGCGAGCGGCTTTACCGCCTATGTGTCGAACGAGAGAAGCAACACCGTCAGCGTAGTCGACACCGACAAGTTCCAGGTGGTGAAGACGATCAAGGTCGGCCAGCGACCGCGCGGCATCGAACTGACCAAGGATGGAAAATTCCTGCTGGTGGCCGTGGGCGACGACGACACCATCCAAATGATCGACACCGGCACGCACGAGATCGTGGCCACCTTGCCTTCCGGACCGGACCCCGAGCTGTTCACGCTGGATCCGACCGGCAAGCTCCTCTACGTGGCCAACGAGGACGCCAATACCGTCACTGTCATCGACATGGAGAAGCGCGTCCCGCTCGGCGAAGTGCAAGTCGGCGTCGAGCCGGAGGGCATGGGGATCAGCCCGGACGGCAAGATCCTGGTCAACACCTCCGAAACGACCAACATGGCGCATTTCATCGACACCTCCACGCACCAAATCGTCGCCAACGTGCTGGTCGATGCCCGCCCCCGCTTCGCCGAGTTCAAGCAGGACGGCTCGGAACTCTGGGTGTCGTCCGAAGTCGGCGGCACGGTCAGCGTCATCGACCCCGCCAAACACTCCGTGACGAAGAAGATCACCTTCGACATTCCCGGGCTGCGCAAGGAAGCGATCCAGCCGGTCGGCATCAAGCTCACGAAGGACGGCAAGACCGGGTTCGTGGCGCTTGGACCCGCCAATCGCATCGCCGTGATCGACGGGTTGACCCACGCGGTGCAGAAATATCTTCTCGTCGGCCAGCGCGTCTGGCAGCTGGCATTCACCCCGGACGAGAAATATCTTCTGACCACCAACGGTGTCTCGAACGACGTTTCGATCATCGATGTGGCCAATCTCAAGGTGATCAAGAGCATCCAGGTCGGCGAGCTGCCGTGGGGAGTTGCAATCTCGGGGCGTTGAACGTGGTCTTTCCCGGGCGGCGCGGTTCATGATGCACGCGATAAACACCATCGAGCCGGCCGCCGTCGCGATCGAGGGCGTCAGCCACTTCTACGGTGCCCGGCAGGCGCTCGACGACGTGAGCTTCACCATCGCACCATCGACATTCGCGGTTCTCCTCGGCCTCAACGGAGCGGGCAAGAGCACCTTGTTCTCGCTGATGACGCGCCTTTACGCCGTCCAGCGCGGTCGCATCCGCATTTTCGGCCACGATGTCGAACGGGCGGCGAGCGAAGCGTTGCGCCTGATCGGCGTGGTGTTCCAGCCGCGCACGCTCGACCTCGATCTCTCGGTCATCCAGAACCTCACCTACCATGCGGCCCTGCACGGCATCGGAAAGCGCGAAGGCCGTAAGCGTGCCGACGACGTCCTCGCCCGCATCGCGCTCGCCGACCGTGCTCACGACAAGGTGCGCAACCTTTCCGGCGGCCAGATGCGGCGCGTCGAGATCGCCCGCGCTTTGCTGCACCGGCCGCGCCTGCTCGTGTTGGACGAGCCGACTGTCGGCCTCGACATCAAGTCGCGCGCCGATATTCTCGGCCAGGTACGCCGGCTGGTGATCGCGGAGGGCGTCTCGGTGCTGTGGGCCACGCACTTGATCGATGAGGTCGCGGACGAGGACGACGTCGTCGTGCTGCATCACGGGCGTGTTCTGGCACACGGCCCGGTGACACGCGTGGTGGCGGCCACGGGGGCGCAGGACGTCCGTGCCGCGTTCACGCGGCTGACGCAGGAACTCCCGTCGCCCACCGCAAGCGAGGCCTCATGACCGTCGACGTGGCGACCTACGCGCGGCCGACCGGCTTCTCGCTGGCGCAATACGCGGTCTGCCTAAAGGGAATCGTTTGGCGCGAGGGGCTGCGCTTCCTGCACCAGCGCGAGCGCTTCGTCGCCGCGCTCGTTCGCCCGCTGGTATGGCTGTTCATCTTCGCTGCCGGCTTCCGCCAGGTGCTCGGGGTATCGATCATCCCGCCTTACGAAACCTACGTCCTCTACGAGGTTTACATCACGCCGGGCTTGATGCTGTTGATCCAACTGTTCAACGGCATGCAGTCGTCGCTGTCGATGGTCTACGATCGCGAAATGGGCAATATGCGGACGCTGCTGGTGAGCCCGCTGCCACGCTGGTACCTGCTCTCCTCCAAACTCATGGCCGGCATGGCGGTGTCGCTGCCGCAGGTCTACACATTTCTCGCCATAGCCTGGTTCTGGGACATCGAGCCGCCCCCTCTCGGATACGTCACGGTATTGCCGGCGCTGGTGCTGTCGGGCCTCATGCTGGGCGCGCTCGGCATGTTGATGTCGTCGGTCAGCAAGCAGCTCGAAAACTTCGCCGGCGTCATGAACTTCGTGATCTTCCCGATGTTCTTCGCCTCGTCCGCGCTCTATCCGTTGTGGCGCGTGAAGGAGGGCAGCCCGTTGCTTTACTACGTATGCGAGCTCAATCCCTTCACGCATGCGGTCGAGCTGGTGCGCTTTGCGCTCTACTTGCAGATCAATTGGATCTCGCTTGCGGTGGTCGCGGGATGTACGGCGCTGTTCATGGTGGGGGCGATTATCGCCTACGATCCGTCACGAGGACTCCTCGCCCGGCGCGGCGAGGCGGGAGGCGCTGCATGAGATATCGTGCGCTCGCCGTTGCTGCCGCCCTTGGCCTCGCTGTGCCGGGTGCCGCGCTCGCCGCCGATCCGCGCCATCCCGACTGGCCCTGCAACCAGATCAAGGTACCGGAACTTTCCGCCACCGCGGTATGGACGGGTCCACCGATCGACGATGTCGGCAGCGCGTGGGCGGACGACCCCGCCGTCAAGGAGATCGTCGCGCGGCTAGCTGCACGCCGCACGCCGCTGGATGACGCCGAGAAGACGATTGCTGACGCAATCACCGGCAGCGCAGCCCAGCGGCAGCAAAAGGCGAAGCTCATCTTCGCTGGGCTGTTCGAGACGCTCAATCGGCAGCGTAGCGAAGTAATGAACGGGATCGAACGCTTCTCCCGCCGGCAAAAGCAATTCGCCGATGAGATCCGATCGACGGTGCAGCAACTTCGGGAGGTCCAGGACAAGCCCGATCATGACGAGGACAAGCTCAACGAGTTGGCCGGCCGCATCGAGTGGGAGACGCGCATTTTTGAAGAGCGGCAGAAGACCATCGGGTACGTCTGCGAGGTGCCGGTGATCATCGAGCGGCGGCTGTTCGCGCTCGCCCGTGCAATTGCGCAATCGCTCGAATAGCGCGGGGCGTTGCCACGATCGACTCCACCGTTGCGGGCCGGCCTTCTGCCCCTCTCCTCACAATGCGAATGGCACCCAGATCGCTGACGCATTCGCTGGGTACTCGCGCCCGCGCGGGCCGGCTCACTCGGACGGACGCGGCGCGGGAGTGGCCTCGCTGAGCGCGAGTTCAGCCTCATGCCAGCCGTCGGTACCGTCGGGATACCAGGCGACGCCGGTATAGCCCAACGCGATCGCGCGTTTGGCGGCGTTCCACGACATCCAGCAATCGCGCTGACAGTAGATCACGAGCGGCTTGGCGGAATTGCCGCCCGTGATCCGCTCCAGGCCGGCCCTGAAATAGGCCTCCGTGCTCGCCGCGAGCGCGCCGTAACCGGTGTCGGCGAGCCAGATGCTGCCGGGAATATTGTGCCGCGGCCTTTCGCGCCAAAGCGTTCCGGCGGGAAGATTGGCGGGGCGGGGGACATGCGGCATCACGTCCACGAAGGCCGCGGTCCCGGCTCGCCACAGCGCTTCGGCCTGCACGGTGGTGAGCACCCGGGCACCCCGCAGGGTCTTGGGCGTCGGGGCGCGATAGTCCTCGCTGCGATAGTGCTCGGGCTCGGGCGGCGCTCGATCTTCGCAGCGCGCAGAAGGGACGCCCAGAAGCAGGAAGCCGAATGCAACCGCGCCGGCAAGCTTGAAGATCGTCATCTACTTGGCCGGCGCATTCGCGCCGAGGGGTCGGTCGTTGTCGTCGAGCAGCGGCACACCGAAGCTCAGCAGGAGCTTGTTGATGGCCGGCTGGTTCTCCGCAATCAGGCGATTGAGTAGACGCTTCCAGTCCTGGTCGGCGAAGCGGACGCCCATCGCGATGCGGTAGGCGAGGCGCGGACCGGTGGTCTCCTTGACCAACGGAATCACGTCGGTGGCGGAACTCGCCTCCCGTGCGTAATACCCCGCCATCGGTCCCCACAGGACGCCCGCATCGATCACCCCGGCGTCGAGATCACGCATCATCGCGGCGGCCGAGGAGTTAACGCGGGTATCGATCACGAGCGGATAGGGTTTCGCCTTGGCCATCAGTCCATTGATCGCCATGTTGTTGCCGGGAGGCGTGCCGGCCACGATGCCGATGCGCTTGTCCTTGAGGCGCGGATCCTCCAGTGTATCGACGCCGCCGAGCCCGCTGCCGTGCTTGAACACGAGCGCATAGGCCGTGCGGTAATACGGGTTCGTCACCTGAACGAGATCCTCCCCCTGCGGAGCGCCCATGATGACGTCGCATTTATGCGCGGCAAGGGTGTTGCGCACGAAGCCCGTGGCTTGCGGATACCAGGCATAGGCCAAACCCTTCCCCAGCTTATCGGCAAAGAGTTCGGCGACCTTGTTCTCGAATCCCTCGCCCTTGTCGGTCGAGAACGGCATGTTGTGCGGGTCGGCGCACACTCGCAGCAATTTGGGGTCGATCAGCTCGAGCGACGACTGTGGTCGCTCCTGTGCCTGCGCTGACAAGCGTCCAAGCAACGATGCGCCGGCGAGCGTCATTGCGCAAATGGCGGACAGGCCCAGCCGCGCCACCCAACCACAGACCGCCAATCTCGCGATGGCGGCCGACTTCCCGCGGAGCAGTCGCGCGGGCCGACGCGACCAGACAAGCGGGCGCTCTTGCACGCGGCGGTGCTCAGCTGCGCTGCCCAAGGCAGCTTTCCTCCACTTTCGAGACCCACGCGGGCTTGTCTTCATGCTTCTGCGGCCGTCCGCGAGGAATGGCGTCATTGGCGCGGGCTCGGAGATAAACGAAGATATCGTCGAGATAACACATGACGTTCGGATTGGTGCCGAACGCCGGCATCACGCTTTCCTGTGCCGTGTTGACGTTCTTGCGTCCGTTGACCACGACATTGGCGAAGTCGGAGTAGCTGATCGTCTTCAACGAATTGCTGAGTGCAGGGGCATAGGTCGAGCCTTCGCCGTCGGGGCCGTGGCACACATGGCAGTCGGAGTGGTAGCGGCGGTAGCCTGAATAGGTGAACCAATCCACCGTGCCATCGCTCTGCGCCTTGTAGGTCGGGTTGCCGTCCTTGTCGTAATACTTCCCGTCCTCGTTCTTGACGGCCGCCGGGTCGCCGGACCCATCGGCGAACACGACCTCTGCGCCGACAGCAAACAGGCATCCGGCCAGCACGATAGCCGCGATGAGATATCTCACGAGCATGTCCCTTTACGCTGACCGGGCGTCGAGGCCGAGGCGACGCAACCCTCCCGATCTCGGGGTCCGAGATCGGGGCTTGTGCTGCCCAAGTCTGCTGCCCAAGTCGGCACAGGCCGACTTGGGCGCAGGGGCTTGCGGCGGACGGCCGGGGGAGCCCTTCGGCTCAGTTTGCGACCGACCGGGTCAGTTTCACGGCAGCGCGAATACCGTGAGCTGGCCGCCGAGCGAGGTGTAGTTCTTCAGGGCCGCATAGCCACCCACGGCGCCGAGGCCGGCGGTGGGATCAGTCAAGCCGGCCGCGAGACCGATACCGGCCCAGCCGCCGACACCGGAGAGGATCGCGACGTATTGTTTGCCGCCATGCTCATAGGTGGTGACGTTGCCGATGATCCCGGACGGCGTCTTGAACTTGTAGAGTTCCTTGCCCGTCTTGGCATCGACGGCCTTGAGGTAGCCTTCGAGCGTGCCGTAGAAGACCACGCCGCCGGCCGTCGCCAAGGCACCCGACCACACCGAGAACTGCTCGGGAACCGACCAAACAATCTTGCCGGTCTTGCCGTCCCAGGCGATGAAGTTGCCCATGTGGCTATCGCCGGGGGGTGGATACATCGACAGCGTCGCCCCGACATAGGGCTGGCCCGCCGTGTAGCTCACCCGGAACGGCTCGTAGTCCATGCAGACATGATTGGTCGGCACGTAGAACAGGCCGGTGTCCGGCGAATAGGCCGCCGGCTGCTCGTCTTTGGTGCCGAGCGCGGCCGGACATATGCCCTTCACGTTCACGTCCTGCTTCTCAGTCGAATACTGGGGCAGGACCTTCGGGCGGCCGTAGGTCGGCGACGACTTGTTCATGTCGACGCCGCTGGTCCAGTTGACCTTCGGATCGTATTTCTCGGCTACCAGCAACTCGCCGTTGTCGCGGTCCAGGGTGTATCCCAGCCCGTTGCGATCGAAATGCGTCAGCAATTTGCGCGCCTGGCCGCCGATCTGTTGATCGGTGAGGATCATCTCGTTGACGCCGTCGTAGTCCCACTCGTCGTGGGGGGTCATCTGGTAGACCCATTTGGCCATGCCGGTATCGGGGTTGCGCGCAAAGATCGTCATCGACCACTTGTTGTCACCCGGGCGCTGGCTCGGATTCCAGGTCGAGGGGTTGCCCGAGCCGTAGTAGATGAGGTTGAGCTGGGGATCGTAGGAGATCCAGCCCCAGGTGCAGCCGCCGCCGATCTTCCACTGATCGCCTTGCCAGGTCTTGAGGCTGGAGTCCTTGCCGACCGGCTTGCCGAGATCGGTAGTCTTCACGGGATCGAGCATGACCTGGTCATCCGGACCTTCCGAATAGGCCCGCCACGCTCGCTTGCCGGTCTTCAGGTCGTAGGCGGTCACGTGGCACTGCACACCGAACTCGCCGCCCGAAATACCGACCAGGACCTTGTCCTTGATCACCATCGGCGCGGACGTACCGGTCTCGCCTTTCGACGGGTCGCCGTTCTTTGCCTGCCACACGACTTTGCCGTCCTTGGCATCGAGCGCGACGAGCGTCGTGTCGGCCTGGTGCAGGAAAATCTTGCCGTCGGCATAGGACAGCCCGCGGTTGACGGTGTCGCAACACATCACGGGGATGACGTTCGGATCCTGCTTGGGCTCGTATTTCCAAAGGATCTTGGCGTCGTGGTTGAGGTCGAGCGCGTAGACCGGGTTCGGGAACGGCCCATGGACGTACATGACGTCGCCGATGATGAGCGGCCCGCCTTCGTGGCCACGCAGAACGCCGGTCGAGAATGTCCACGCCACCTGCAGCTTGCCGACATTGTCGGCCGTGATCTGCTTGAGCGAAGAGTAGCGATGGTTGGCGTAATTTCCTGTCGGCATCACCCATTCTTTCGGGTTCTGCGACATCTTGATGAGTTCGTCGTTCGCGTGGGCAGCGCCGGCAGCGAGAGCTGCAACGGCGCCGAAGCAGGTTGTGAGCAGGAAATTGCGCATCAGAGTCCTCCCTACGACCATTGTCGAGGGTTGACCGACACGCGCACACCCACCGTGCCGCGGGTCGGCACCCGTTTGATTGGGAAGAGCTTCCGGCAGCGTGTCACAGCGTTGCGAGGCACAAGGGGCACAGCGCTCGATGCCCCGCCTAGCTTACGAAGAAACGTCAGGATTCCCGTCGACCTGACGTCCTTGAAGCCGGAAACCGTGGGGAAAGTCTATGCTTGCCGCTGGCCGACCGCAACAAAAAACACGCGCGCGTGCCTCACCTCGCCACACCCGCCGGCCGCGGGCATGATCGCGACGTCTTATTAACGATCATAATTCGTGTTTTTTGAATGCCGGAATCTGACGCGCTCGATGGACGGGAACATAGCATGGCTCACCAGCTCGCCACCTTCGGCCTAACGTTGATGCTCACCTCCGGCGTCGTGCATGTCGTTGCCCATGCACAAACGCCTCTGCTGCCCCTGGCCGTGACCGAAGTTGCGAGCGGGATCTTTGTGCATACCGGCGCCCTCGCGCTCATGACCCCCGACAACGAAGGCGCCATCGCAAATCTGGGATTTGTCGTCGGCAACGATGCCGTCGCAGTGATCGACACCGGCGGCAGCGTCCGGGAGGGGCGGCGGCTACGTGCGGCGATCCGTGCACACACGACCGCGCCGATCCGATACGTCATCAACACCCACGCGCATCCCGACCACATCTTCGGCAATGCAGCATTCGACCGCGAGGGCGCAATCTTCATCGGCCATCGAAACCTGCCGCGGGCGCTGACCGAGCGCGGGCAGTTCTACCTTGAGAAATACCGCAAGCTGCTGGGAGTACAAATCATGGCCGCCGTCAAGATCATCCCCCCGGGACGAGTGGTCGAGGACGAGACGAAGCTCGATCTAGGAGGACGCGTCCTGACGCTGAAGGCGTGGGAGGCGGCCCACACCGACAACGATCTCACCGTGCTGGACGATACCTCCGGCACCTTGTTCGCCGGCGATCTTGTCGTGACGCAGCACGTGCCGGTCCTCGACGGACGCCTGCTGGGATGGCTGACGGTGATGGACGCGCTCGCTCGCATCCCGGCCCGGCATGTCGTTCCCGGTCATGGGCCGGTCATCGAGGACTGGCCGGGCGCGTTGCAAGCACAACGGCGCTATCTCGAGCGCCTGACCAACGACGTTCGCGGCCTGATCGCGCGCGGCGTGCCGCTCGCCAGCGCGGCGCAGCGTGCCGCGCTGGATGAAAAGGATCGCTGGAAACTGTTCGAGGAGTATAATGCCCGCAACGCCACGGCGGCATTCGCCGAGCTCGAATGGGAGTGAGGCATGCGGCGCGCGGCTTGGGCTCGGCGACGCGGGAGGAACACGGTGACAGGAAACATCGCTCGCATCGCATGCGCGGCCGCAATCGGCGTCGCCCTCTGGGGCGGGGCCCCCGCTTCCGCTGCTGCGCAGGACGCCGCCCGCGACGATCCCTGGCCGCAACTTGCGAATCAGGTGTTCAACGGCCGACCGCTCGCCGACGGCGCCGGCCTGATCGCCATCGAAATGCCCGCCCGCGCCGAGGACGCCGCGATCGTTCCCGTGACCGTGCGCGCGACGCTGCCGCTCGGCGACCCGCGCCGCGTCAACGCGATCACGATCGTTATCGATGAGAACCCCGCCCCGGTGGCTGCGACCTTCAATATCGGAGCGGATGCGGTCGTTTCGTCGATCTCGACCCGCGTGCGCGTCAATTCTTATACCAACGTGCATGCGGTGGCCGAGCTCAGCGACGGCAAGCTTTACGTGGTCAAGACCTATGTGAAGGCCGCGGGCGGCTGTTCGGCTCCCGCGACCAAGAATGCCGAGCAAGCCGGGCTCGGTCAGCTTCGGTTCAGACAATTCGGCAAGCGGGCCGAAGCCGGCAACGAAGTCCAGATCATGATCCGTCATCCGAACCATTCCGGACTGCAAATGGACCAGATCTCGCGGCTTTACACGCCGGCCTATTTCGTCGAGAGCGTGAAGATCTGGCAGGGCGATGCATTGCTGCTCGCTGTGCAAGGCAGCATCGCGATTTCGGAGGATCCCAACATCCGCTTCACCTTCGCGCCGAGCGGCTCGAAGCCGTTTCGTGTCGAAGTCACCGACACGCAGAACCGCGTCTTCAAGGGCGCCTGGCCGTTCCAGGCATCCGAGATGTAGCAGGCCGCCGGCATCAAAAGCAGCGGACCTCGGCTTCGGCCTGCGCACGCCTGAGATCGTTGGTCGCGGTCTTCGCCTGCTCGGGGGAGCGGAACATGGCGCCGAAACGGCCGGGCACCTGGGACAGGCTCAGGATGGCTTCTGCCGCCACGTAGCGATCGTAGGGCACGATCGATGCGATCACGTCGATGGAGCAGGAGCATTGCTCCAGCGCGTGTCGCGTGTCCCCGTTGGTCTTCATGCAGGCGAAGACGTAGTCGGCCCGCGCCGCGGTCGGGTAGTCGTTGAGGTCGGCAGCGCCGGCCATTGCTGTCGCGCCGGCGGCCACAACGAACACGCCGAAGCTGGGTATGCGGGCCATCAAATTCATTTGTCGTCAACAATGATCCACCGTGCAATTCTACGCGCCGGACCAGCCGCATGCCATAGGGGCTGCAATGCGCGCCAAGTCGGCCACGACTCGCCGAGGTCATCGATCTGGCGCGACGCAGGTCGCGTGAATGTGATCGGGAGGCACGATCGCGCATGGATACCCTGCGCAAGACCGAGGCCTCACGCCCCACGGCCGGCCTAGAACCCGGCTCGCTGTCAGCCGGACCGAAGCAGAGCTGGACCATGAAACGCGCATCGATTTGCAGCCTCGCGGTGGGGGCTTGGGCTCTTCTGTCCACCGCTCCTGCGGCGGCGCAGGACATGATGCGGCATCTCGATCTGACGTCACCCGAGATGGTGACGGCGGAAATGACGCGTGCCGACGTGGAGGCCGCAATCGCGGCAGCAACCCCCGCACGGCCGGCCGATTTCAGCGGGAAGAGACTTTCGGGCCTCGATTTGTCCGGACTCGACCTCTCCGGCGCGCTCTTGCGCGCTGCGCGGCTCAATGGAACCAAACTCGCCGATGCCAAGCTCGACCGGGCCATACTCGACCAGGCCTGGCTGCTGCAGGCCGACCTCAGCCGCGCGAGCCTCAAGGGTGCGAGCCTCTTTGCCGCCCAGATGCAGCGCGCAAGGCTCGACGGAGCCGATCTGTCCGGGGCGCGCATTGCAGCCGACCTGACCGGGGCGAGTCTCGTCGGCGCGGTGCTCGCCGGCGCCGATCTGAGCGCCGACATGAAGAACCAGTCCATGGGGCTCATGCGCGCCGTGCTCAAATCCGCCAATCTCGAGCGCGCGGTCCTGCGCGATGCCGACCTCGCGCGCGTGGACCTCGAATTCGCCTCCCTCAAACACGCCGACCTGACCAACGCCTCGCTCCAGGGCGCCCTCTTGGGCGGCGCCAATCTCACGGGGGCCACCATTGCCGGCGCCGACTTCCTCGCGGCGGACCTCGCATCCGCGCGGCTGGTGGCTCCAGTCGGGCTCGAAAGGGCCAAGAATTTCGACAAAGCCAAGAACATCCAGCGCCTGCTGCGCGAATGAATGCGCGCTTGCATTGCGCGGTGTCGGACACGCGATCTCACGGGGGGTGCGAGCATGCGCTGGCCGCCGCTTACTGCGACTGTTCTCGCGGTCATCGGCTCGGTGGCCGCAGCCCAGGATCGCCGCGGCATCCGGTTCTGGAATCTCACCCTCCACACGATCACCGATCTTCGGATCTCGCCGGCGGGCCAGGACGCATGGGGCCCGAACCAGTGCGAAAACGATCGCGATGGAACGGTCGACCACGATGAGCGCTTGAGGATCACCGGGATCGCGCCCGGTCGCTACGACGTCAAACTCGTCGACAGGATCGGCCGCGTCTGCACGGTCAGAGATATCGAGGTGAAGGACGCAGCCGTGTTCACGATCGAGGAAAAGCAATTGACCGACTGCCCGCAGTGAAGCGCCGCTCAGCGGCGGGTATCGCCGTGGATGGCTTGCCACACTCTCAGCGCTGCGACGTTGGCGGCGACCTCGTGGACGCGAAAGACCGCAGCACCGCCCGCAGCGGCCGTCAGATTGACGGCGACCGTTCCGATAGGCGTTGCTTCGACGCCGTCGCCGGTGAGGGACCCGAGAAACGCCTTGCGGGAGGCGCCGACCAGGATCGGGAAGCCGTAGCACTTGAGCTCGGGAATGCGCGCCAATGCCTCGACGTTCTGACGCGTGGTCTTGCCGAAGCCTATGCCGGGATCGAGGATGATGGCCTCCGGACGGATGCCCGCCTTCGCTGCAAGCGCGAGCGAGCGATCGAAGAAACGTCGCATGTCGGCGAAAATATCCACCGCTTCATCCCGCTCGGCGCGATTGTGGGTGATGACGACCGCCGCCTCCGTTTGCGCGACCGCGTTGGCCATGTCGGCGTCTTTCTGCAATCCCCATACGTCGTTGACCATGACAGCGCCGATCTCCGCCGCTCTCACCGCCACGGCGGCCTTGTAGGTATCGATCGAGAGCGGCACGTCGAGACGGCGCACCAGCGCCGTCAATATCGGCTCGATCCGCGCTAGTTCCTCCGCCTCGGGCACGGCAACGGCCGCCGGCCGCGTCGACTCTCCGCCGATATCGACGATGTCGCATCCTTCGGCCACCATGGCCTTCGCATGGGCAACGGCGGCGTCCAAGGCTTGGAAGCGGCCGCCGTCGGAGAACGAGTCCGGGGTCAGATTGAGAACCCCCATGACGGCCGGACGGGACTTGATCTTGCCCAGAAGGGCGTCGCGTTTGGCGCGCAACTCGGCGCGCATCACGTCTTCTCCTTGCCGCCGCCGTATTCGCAGCGCCAGCGCACCGCAATCCATTTGGGGTGCTCGCCGATCCACTGCGCGATATAGGGCTGTGCATTCATGACGCACTGATTGAGCGACATGTCCGCTGCGAAATGAAGATGTTGCTCTTCGCACTGATTGGGCAGCGACAATGCGCACACGGTCAGGACTATTTCGATCAAACCCATTTATCATTCTCGATCGGAGATCCAATCACCGCTGAATATACGCAATACGACGCCCGTCGGCTGCCGCGGTTTATTCCGGCGGAGCGAATATTTCGCCCTTTCCGAGCGCCGCCATGTCGCCGGCGAAGCGCCGCAATGGCAGGCGAAATGCGGAGGCGGCGGCACTGCTGTGGTTTTTCACGAACGCCGCCAGCAGCCGAAAAGCCACGAGATCGTGCACGCCGCAATCGACGAATGTCGGCGAAGGCTCGTCGCAGCCCTGCGCCAGGACGATGGTGCCGCGACACATGAGATAGCCGGGAAGCCGCCCGGCGCGCCGGCACAAAACCAATGTCCCCGCGATCATCCGGCTGCCCGCATGGGCACCGGCCCGGCCTTCGACGATGATCGTGCCGCGGCGCAGGCGGTCGCCGGCGCGCGCGCCGGCGTCGCCTCTGACCACCACAACGCCGCCGCGCATTCCTGCGGTCTCGCCGGCGAGCGGTCCACCGAGGCGGTCGCCGGCAGAGCCTGCGATATCGATATGCCCACCACGCATACCGGACGCGGTCCAGTGTCCGGCATTGCCCCTGATGCTCAGGCGGCCGCCGCGCATCGATCGCCCAGCCTGGTTGCCGACTTCTCCCACCACCACGATCTCGCCGTCGGCCATGTCCTGTCCGATCTGGTCGAGCCGATCGGTGGCGCCCTCGATGCGGATGCGCCCGCCGTCGCCGGCGCGCAGGCGAAAGATGTCCCCGACCGCGACCGGATGGCGCGTCGTCCGCAGCGGAAGCTTTCGGATCTCCGCCACCGTCATTCCGGCCAGGCGGTGCGGCACCAGCGGCGAGAGGTCGAGCCGCTGATCGGGAGCGATCCGCATCTCGAGCACGAGCGGCTTCACGGCAGGAGATCCTTGAGGTGAAAATGATGCGGACCGAGCTTGCCGCCGTAGTTCCCGGCGCCGACGCGCAATGCGCCCCGCTTGGGCCCGAGCTTGATGATGGCCGCAAGGCCGGCCCGCATCGCCGCAGCGACCGCGGGCGCTGTCAGACCGTCGATGACGATCTCGAGCACCGATGCGACGTCGCGATCGAGGGCGCTCTTCACGGCGCCGCGCAGTGTCGGGCAATAGGCTTCGTTGGTGGACGCGCTGGCCTTGTATTTGGAGCCCACCTTCGACCCCGACCGCACAATGCCTCCGGGGAACGGCGTGATCGCGTCGGGCACGGCGCCGATCGCTTTCACCGCGGCCTCCGCCGCCGCCAGCGTGGTCTCCGCGCTCCGGCCCATGATCAACAGGTTGCCGCCGCCGACCGCATTCTTTGTCAACCCGGTCGTCGCTTCACAAACGAATTCGCCGTCCATGACCGGGACGCGCCAATAGCGCTTGCCGGCGAAACGTTTGGAAATCTGCCAGCCGTCGCCGAAGAAGCGCAGCGCGTTGCCGAGCTTGAGCGCCTCTTCGCCCTCGAGCCCCGCGTAGCAGGCCGCGCTCGCGGTGGTGAGCACGCATTGGCCGACTCGATTTTGCAACTGCTTCTGCAATTCGCCGGTCGAGACCGCGAACAGAAGCACTCGGATACCCGGCCGACGATCCGGCGTCCGCCGCGGGCTCAACTCGCTATCGATACCGGCTTCGCATCCGCAGCCGATCACCGACGTCGCGAAGCCGGTCATGGTGACTGCCGCCTGGCGCGCCCAGCGCGCGCTGTCGGCGGTAATGACAACCGCTGTCGCGCGCATGGTGAAGGCTTCCGCGAAGGTGTCGTCGATGCGTATGCCCCGGACGATCATCGCGCGCATGGCACCTGTTCAAAAGCATTCGGCCGCCCGATCGCGGCGGCGGGCACCGCCACCAGCATATCGGCTGGCAAACCGTAGCGATCGGAGTAGTAGTCCCGCATCCGGCGTTCAATTGCGCGATCGTGTCCCGGCGCAACCGTGAGCGCACGGCCCCAGCGATAGTGCGTCACCTCGCCGTTGCGAACGACGAGATCGCCGTCCTTGAAGACCAGCGCCGCCGCGCGGAACATCTTCGCGCGATCCGCCTCGTCCGAGTAGACGGCGACGTCGGCGATGGCCCCGGGGCCGAGATGGCCCCGCTCCTCGAGGCCGAGCAGTTTCGCGGGCGCGGAGCGCGTCATCGTCGCAACTTCGTGGAGCGAATATTCGCGCCTGATGGATGCAAGGGTCGTCACTTCCTTCACCGCCGGCGGCAACGTCTCGATCCACTGCGCGCGCAGCTCGCGGTCCATGAGCAGCGCGAAAATGTCCGGATAGGTCGTGAATGGCGCGCCGTTCGGGTGATCGGTGGTGAAGAAGACGCGCGCGGGATCATCGATCAGCAGGAACAGCTCGAGCCCGACGCACCACTGCACCGCATTGTAGAAATCCGTGGCCCGATAGTCGTAGGGAACGACGCCGCCCCCGTTCGCGTCGCCGTCGAGAATCAACCACTTCCGCGGCCTCGCCTGCTTGCGGGCATTGAATTGACGCAGCACGTCGGAGGAAATCGTCACGGTCTGCCCGAACATGACTTGGCCGACATCGACAGTCACGTTCTGGGCGGCGTTCACCGCCTCCGCCAGCCGCGCCCCGGCCGAGGAGAATCCACGTTCGCCTTCCTTGCCGTAGCCATAGAACTGCAGATGCGCCAGATGCAGCGGCAGACCTTCGGACGCGGCGATGGTTGCGAGGGCGGTCTCGGCATTACCGGCAAGACCGAGATTGTTGCAATGCACGTGCAGCGGATGCGGCACGCCGAGCTCGTGCACCGCGCGCTGCAATGTCTTGACGATTGCGCGCGAGGAAACGCCGTAGAACGGCACGACGTCATCGAACGAAAATTGACGCAGGTTGGCCTTGAAGGCAACGGCGCCGCCGGGGTTGACGACCTTGACGCCCAGCGCGCGCGTCGTCGCCAGCGTCCATGCGACGTAATCGCGAATGGCGGATGCGCTTTCTCCCGCGCGCATTAGACTCAGCAGATAGTCATCGTTGCCGAGGACCGACAAGGTCGCCTTGTCGATGATCGGAATATCGGCGAGCTCGAGGTGGGCGTGGAGGGCGTAATCGGGCGCCACCGCCGGCTCGACCACCGTCGTAAAACCCATGCCGGCATAGCGGCAGCCGGTCCAGAACGTTCCCCAGGCCGCGTTCGACAACGGCGTCTGCGGGCGTGCCGGTGACGGCGCCCGATGCAATTCCGGCAACAGCAAGCGACCGGTGTTCACGTTGCTGCCGGCGATGTGGGAATGGATGTCGATCGCGCCTGCCATCACGATCTTGCCGGCGACGTCGTATGTGTCGTCGGCGCGGACGCCGCCGGCAGGTGCCTCGACGATCCGTCCATCGCTCATCCAGACGTCGGCGACGCCGTCCCGCCCGTTGGCGGGATCGATGACGCGACCTCCCATGATCCGCGTCAACACGACGATGCTCCGGCGGATGGCAGCGCCGTGGCGATATGGGCGATGGCGTCTGCGACCGAGATGGTGCCGGCGGGCTTCGTCGCCGCGACCGGAACGAGCGTTCCGGTGAACGGGCAATGTTCGACTGCATCATGGTCCGTGCCGGGGCAGCCGACCTCGATGTAAACGCGCGGCGCGTGGCGAAAGTTCGCTCCCGGCGCCGTGAGCGCAACCGTCGGTACGTTGCGCTTCCACAGCGGCGCGGCCGGCCGGTAGGCGGAAATCCAAAGCGCGCAGTCGCCCTCCCCGCTCTCGACGAGACGCGTGGCGTCGAAGCGCCAAGGGTCGTGCTCGGCATAGCCGCGCGCAAATCCGGTGCGCATGGGAAATCCGGTCATCCAGCCGCAGACCTGCATCACGCCGATGGCATTGTCATCCGGCGCCAAGGCAAGCCCGGCAAAGCGCGTCTCGGCGTTCAAGTCGTCGATCAGGCCGCAAAGCATTTCGATGGCAAGGGCGTCGAGCTCCGTCGCCGACCAGACCGCAACGCCGAAGTGCGCGCCGCGCAGATCGACGACCAGCGCATCGAGTGCCGTGGCAGCGACCCGCGTCTTGCCGACTGGGCGGTCCGCAACGCGTGCCCGCAATGCCGCGAGCACTGCCGGCAAGTCCCCCGGGCTGCGGCCGACCACCTGCGCGTTTGCGATACCGGCGCGCTTCGTTGGGCCGCTTCCCGGACACAGGCGGATGATGCGGCGCACCGCCCCTTCCTCGAGCCGCGGCGGGACGGGCGCAGCCAAGAGTTTCTGCGTCAGTTCCGGCCCGGCATCCGCGGGCCCGGCGCCGACCAGCACCAGCACGTCGGCGCGCAGCCGGGCTTCGTTCGCCGTCGTGACCGTCATCGCGGCTTCGCGCATGACGCTGAGGTCGCGCAGCACGGCCTCGGAATTCATGTGATCGATGGCCGCGCCCAGCCGCTGGGCGAGCGCAATGGTTGCGCGGGCCCCGGCGACATCGGTGCCCAACCCTGCCACGACCGGCATGCGACTTGTTGCGAGCGATCTCGCCGCTTCGGAAAGCGCGACGTTGAGCGCCACGGGTCTACCATCGATCCAGGCGTGGCTCATTTCCGCTTGCCCTACACCGGCCGGCCGATATCCGGCGCGGCACTCGAGCGTTCAGCCGTCGTACTTGATGTAGGCGAAGCGCTGATCCTTCTCCGGCGTGCCTTCGAGCGCTGCTCCTTCCTTGCCCGGCTGCCAGTGGACCACGTCCTCGATTTTCTTCGCCAACTCGAAGTCCTTGTCGGTGATGCCCTTGGCCGCATGGTTCTGGAGCCGGACCTCGACCCATGCATAGGATGCCGTGATATCGGGATGATGCCACGCGGCCTCGGCGAGGTGGCCGACCGCATTGATCACCATCAACGTTCCCTTCCAGCCATGGGTGCGATACTTGCGGCGGATCCAGCCACCCTCCAAATACCAGTGCGGCAATTCACGCTGGAGCCGTTCCTTGATCTCTTCATCCGAATAGGTGCGATCCTTGCTGCGTTCGGTCATTGCATGCCACCCTCGATACAACGTGCTCTGCGTTTCCTCTGAGATTGCCAACGCACGCGAGGTGCCGCAGTCTATTCCGGTATTGCGGCTCGAAAAACCCGGCCACGAAAAAATCTCGGGAGAGAACGGTTGAGCGCAGCCCTTTCGTCCGCGAACGTCACCGTAAAAGTTCCGGCGAGGCTGCACCTAGGCTTTCTGGATCTCAACGGCGGACTCGGCCGTCGCTTCGGCAGCATCGGCGTGGCTGTCAGCGGGCTACGTACCAGCATAACCATCGGCGCGGCCGAGCACATGCGGGTGACCGGTCCCGAGCGTGAACGGGTCGCGGGCCATATCGAGACCATGCGCCGCGCGCTCGACCTTGGGGGTGCCTACGAGGCGAAGATCGAGGAAGTCGTTCCGGCTCATGCCGGCCTGGGTTCGGGCACGCAGCTTGCGCTGGCCGTAGCCGCCGGCCTGCGCCGTCTTCACGGCCTGCCCCTTGATGTGCGCCAGGATGCCATGCGGCTCGGACGCGGCACGCGCTCCGGCGTCGGTATCGGCCTTTTCGAACGCGGCGGCCTCGTCGTCGACGGCGGGCGCGAACCGCCGGGAACGGTCGCACCGATCGTGAGCCGACTGCCGTTCCCCGAGCACTGGCGCATTCTCCTCGTGCTCGACCCGCATCGAGAAGGCGTGCACGGACCGGACGAGCGCGAGATATTCGGCAAGCTGGCGCCTTGTTCCGATTCGGAGGCGGCGCATCTATGCCGGCTCGTTCTGATGAAGGCGCTGCCCGCACTGGCGGATTGCGACATCGTCGGCTTCGGATCGGCGATCAGGGAAATGCAGCTGCGGCTCGGTGATTATTTCGCGCCGATGCAGGCTGGAAGCCGCTTTTCCAGTCCCGACGTCGCCGCGGCGCTCGAGTTCCTCGAAGGCGAGGGCGCGCTCGGCATCGGCCAGAGTTCGTGGGGGCCCACCGGTTTCGCCTTCGCGCCTTCGGCGGAGGCGGCGGACCGCCTGCTGGCGCGCGCGCGCCGCGACAGTCGTTGCCGAAACCTCGACATCCGCGCTTATACCGGGCTCAACCGCGGAGCAGAAATCGTGGCGCATACGGCGGTCGAAGAGCCCGAGCGACAACAATGGAAGTAGGCGCGTCGGGAGGCATGCCATGACCGACAAGAACATCCTGCATATGTTGACTCCGCTCAAGCACATGAGCCCGTTCGACGTGAACATGGCGTTGGACGCGGGCTACGATGCGGTGCTCTCCTACGTGAGCGTGACGCTCGAGGAGGTCAGCGGCCTTGTGCAGGACGCGATGTTCTCGCGTCCGCCCAAGGTGGGCGTCCGAACCGGAATGTTCGTCGGCGGCAAGAACGCGATCCTCGCCCTCGACATGCTGACCGCCGCCAAGAAAGCGCTGGTGCCGCCGTTCGGCATTTCGCTGTTTGCCGACCCGGCGGGATCGTTCACCACCGCGGCTGCCATGGTGGCCTGCGTCGAGAAGACGTTGCACGACAAGAAGCAACGCGATCTGAAGGGGCTCAAGGTAGCGATCTTCGGAGCGACCGGCGTCGTCGGCTTTTCATCCGGAGTGATTGCCGCGCTGGAAGGCGCCGATGTCACCCTCGTCGGTCACGACGGCGTCAAGCGCGTGAGCGACGCCGCACGCGAGATCAAAGCCCAATTCCAGGTCGACACACGTGTCGCCGACGGCAGCGACGAAGACAAGAAAACGGAGATCCTGGTCCAGGCCGAAGCGGCCTTCTGCGCCGGGCGCGCGGGCGTGCGCGTCCTCTCCGTTGCCCAGCTCGGGGCGGCGAGGCATCTGCTGATCGTGGCCGACGTCAATGCCGTGCCCCCGTCGGGTGTCGAGGGCCTGGACATGATGGCGAACGGCCAGGAACTGACCCCGCACGGCACGCTCGGCATTGGCCCGCTCACGATCGGCAATGTCAAATACAAGACCGAATCCGGTCTGTTCCAGCGGATGATCGCCGCGACCAAGCCGGTGAGCCTCGATTTTCGCGACGCGTTCCGGCTGGCGCGCGAGTTGAATGCCTAGGCCGACCGCCGTGCTGATCGCCGCTGCTTCCGGCCGCGCGCTCGCCGCGTCCGCGCGGCGCGGCGGATATACGCCGTTGGTCGCGGACTTCTTCGGCGATGAGGACACCCTTGCCGCCGCCGGTGCGCATGTCCGTCTGCCCGACGGCCTCACCCATGGCATGTGCTCCGACGGCATCCTCGCTGCGCTCGAGCGGCTGGCGAGGGTGGAAAAACCCGCCGGCATCGTGTGCGGCACCGGGTTCGAGGACCGACCGGCGCTGCTCGTCGCCATTGCGCGACGCTGGCGGCTGCTCGGGAACGGTGCGGACGTGGTCGTGCGGGCGAAGGATCCGCGCGCATTGGCAGAGTTCTGCCGCGACTGCGGTATCCCTCATCCCGCCTTGTCACTCAGACCGCCAGCCGATCCGGCCGGGTGGCTCATGAAGCGCAGGGGCGGCGCGGGCGGGCGCCACATCCGAGCCGCAGTCCACTCCGATACCGCCGACGAAGCGTTCTACTTCCAACGCCGCGTCGAGGGGCGGCCGGTGTCCGCCCTCGTTGTCGCCGACGGCCGTCGCGCCCTGGTTCTCGGCTTCAGCGAGCAATGGTGCTCGCCCACGGCGGACCATCCGTTTCGCTACGGCGGGGCGGTGCGGCCGGCCCCGCTCGCCCGTACGGCGGCGGATGCCATGATCGCGGCCGTGCAGCGGCTGGTGCCGAAGCTGTCGCTCGTCGGCTTGAACAGTGCCGATTTCCTAATCGATGGACGCAGTATCCAGCTCCTGGAGATCAATCCCAGACCGGGTGCGACGCTCGACATTTTCGAGCCGGACGACGATTCCATCTTCGCCATGCACATCGCGGCGTGCGAGGATATATTGCCGGCGAAAGCGCCGGGCTTCGAGCAAGCGAAGGCCTCCGCGATCGTCTATGCCGAGCGCCACATCCCGGCGTTTCCCGCGCTCGATTGGCCGGCCTGGGCAGCCGATCGGCCGGGCGTCGGAACCGCCGTTGCCAAGGGCGACCCCTTGTGCACCGTTTTTGCCCGCGCCGCCAGCGCCGCCAGCGCGCAAGCGCTCGCACAGCGGAGAGCCGCGATGATTGTCACCACGACAAACGCGAGCCTCGCAGCATGAGCGTCTCGCCGACATTGAGCGTGAACGAGCGCGCGGCGGGGCTCGTCCAGCGGATCAAGGCGGCGTCGGCCGAGCTCAAGATCGCCGTCGCGCGCGGCGAGCTCGGCGAGACGCTGATCGATGCCGGAAGCCGGTCGCCAGGCAGCATCGCCGCCGGCTTGCAGATCGCCGAAATCTGCATGGGCGGACTCGGCACGGTGACTCTGGCCGAAAGTGCATCGACGCCGCGCTGGCCGTTCACGCTGCTCGTGCGCTCCTCCAATCCGGTGACCGCCTGCCTCGCCTGCCAATATGCCGGCTGGCGACTATCGGAGGGCCAAGGCGAGCACGCGTTCTTCGCACTCGGCTCCGGGCCTGCGCGTGCGCTCGCGCGGGTCGAGACGCTGTTCGAGGAGCTCGACTACCGCGACAGCGCTCCGACCGCCGCACTCGTCATCGAGAGCGCCGGCCCGCCGCCATCCGCCCTGGTGGCACGCATCGCGAAGGACTGCCGGGTCGATCCCGACCGATTGACCCTGATCTACGCCCCGACGCAGAGCATCGCCGGCGGGGTGCAGGTCGTCGCCCGCGTTCTCGAGGTCGCGCTGCACAAGGCGCACGAGCTCAAGTTTCCGCTGGGGCGCCTGGTCGAAGGTCTCGGCGCGGCGCCGCTCTCGCCGCCGCACCCGGATCTGGTGACCGCGATGGGACGCACCAACGACGCCATCATCTATGCGGGGCGCGTCCATCTCTTCGTCACCGGCCCGGCAAGCGACGCGCGTGACCTCGCGCAGGCGCTGCCGAGCGAGGGCTCCCGCGACTATGGCCGGCCGTTTGCCGAGATCTTCAAACGCTTCAAGGGCGACTTCTACTCCATCGACCCCATGCTGTTCAGCCCCGCCGAGGTGATCGTCACCGCGATCGAGACCGGCGAAAGCTTCCATCGCGGCCGTTTGGACCTGAACCTTCTCGATGCCTCCTTTTCGTGACACCTTCGCCGCCGAACCCGCGGCAGCGCGTTTCCTGGTCGCCCTCGTGGTCGAGGGCATCGACTGGCACACCCGCGTGCTCGCGCAGGCGTTCGCCGGGCTCGGCGTGCGCACGCGAGCGATCGATTTGCGCGCGTGTGCCATCGAGACGCAGCGCCCTTCCGGGCTGACTCTCGACGGTCTCGGCGACCGTCTTCCCGATGCCGTGTTTGTGCGCACCATGTCGGGCGGAACGCTGCAGGCGGTGACGTTGCGCCTCGGCATTCTCCACGCGCTGCGGGAGAACGGCGTTCTGGTCTGGAACGATGCGCGCGCCATCGAGCGCTGCGTCGACAAGTCGATGACGAGCTTCCTGCTGGCGCGCGCCGGTATTCCGACGCCGGCCACCTGGGCGATGGAATCGCGGGAAAGCGCGCGCCAGATCGTACGGCGCGAGATCGCACATGGGCCGCTGGTGCTCAAACCGCTGTTCGGCTCGCAGGGCCGCGGGCTCAAGCTCATCCGTGCCGACGACGACCTGCCCGAGGGCGACGTCGTAGCGGGCGTCTACTATCTGCAGCGCTATGTCGGCGTCGAAGGCGACAGCGGTCGTTTCCGCGACTTCCGCCTGCTGGTGTCGCGGGGCCGCGTGGTTGCCGCCATGGCGCGCCAGGCCGCAAGCTGGATCACGAACGTGAAACAAGGCGGCCGCCCGCTTGCCGTCGTCGCCGGCAACGACCTCAAAGAACTCGCCGTCCGCGCCACCGCGGCAGTCGGCGCGAGCTTCGCGGGCGTCGACATCCTTTACGGTGCCGATGGGCGGCCGACCGTGCTCGAGGTCAACAGCATGCCGGCGTGGTCGGGACTGCAGAAAGTGGCGCGGGAGAGCGTTGCAGTGATCCTGGCCGGCGACCTGCTGGCCGCGCTCGCCATCCGCGCGCGGCCGGAAGCAATGGCGTGACCACGCTCGCGGAAGCGATCGCCGGCGCCTTCCAGGCGGCCTGTCGCGACGAGCTCGACGCACCAAAGCCTGGCAACGTGCACGTCTTCGCCTCCGGCCACCACATGACGGCGTCGGAGTTCGTCCGCAGCGCCGCGGCCGCGGCCGAGCCGCTCTCGCTGCCGGGCGCACGCGTCGGCGTTCGCATTCTCGGCGCCGTCGAAGCGACGTTGGCCGCGGTCGGCACCAATACCAATCTGGGCATCGTCCTGCTCTGCGCTCCGCTTGCGGCAGCGGCGGAAAGCGGCTCGCCGGACTTGCGCGCCGCCCTCGCGCAGGTGCTCGAGTCCCTCGACGTGCAAGATGCCGCGCTTGCCTTCCGCGCCATCGTGCGCGCCGCGCCGGCAGGGCTCGGGCGAGCGGAACGGTACGACGTCCTGGCGCCTGCCAGGGTAAGTCTCAGGGCGGCCATGGCCGAGGCTTCGCAGCGCGACCGCATCGCCCACCAATACGTCAGCGTCTTCGAGGATGTCTTCGAGCGGGGCGAGCCCGCCCTGGTGACGGCCTTATCGCGCTCGCCCGACCGGGCGTGGGCAACGCTCGCGGTCTATCTCGAATTCCTCGGCGAGCTCCCGGACAGCCACGTCGTGCGCAAGCACCGCATGTCAACAGCGCAGGACATACGCCGTACCGCGCTCGAATTTCATGCCCGTGTGCAGTCGGGCGAAGGTCGCGCCACGCTGCTGCCCGATCTCTTGCGATGGGATGCGCGGCTCAAACAGGCCGGCGTCAATCCCGGAACCAGTGCCGATCTCACGGTCGCGACTTTGTTTGCCCACCGTTTGAGGACCATCTTGCCGTCGGCACGCAACAGTGATTGACTTTGCACCGCGGACCATGTCCGCCGCTATCTGGCAAACCGGTCCGGCCGCATTCGAGCCGGACGCTGACAACAAGGATAGCCGTTCAGCCGAATGCCCGAGGCTTCGGCGTTCGGAGAGGGATTTCTCGTTTCCTTGGGAGGAGATGGCGATGGCAAAGGTGAACGGACTCTGCGTCGGTGAATCGCTCGTCGGTGAAGGCAACGAAGTGGCCCACATCGACCTCATCATGGGCCCGCGTGGAAGCGCAGCGGAATCGGCATTCGCCCATGCCTTGACCAACAACAAGGACGGGTTCACGTCGCTGCTTGCAGTCGTGGCGCCGAATTTGCTCTGTAAGCCCCCCACCATCTTGTTCAACAAGGTGACGATCAAAGGCGCAAAGCAGGCCGTGCAGATGTTCGGGCCGGCCCAGCACGCAGTGGCCAAGGCGGTGGCCGACAGCGTCGCGGAAGGCGTCATTCCGCAAGACGAGGCCGAAAACCTCTTCATCTGCGTCGGCGTGTTCATCCATTGGGAAGCCGAGGACAACAAGAAGATCCAGGACTACAACTATCGCGCCACCAAGGAGGCGATCGCGCGCGCCGTCAACGGCGAGCCCAAGGTCTCCGAGGTGGTGGCCAAGCGCGACCAGGTCAAGCATCCATTCGCGGCCTAGAGCGAAATCGCTTCAGATTGAATTGCGATTTCGCTCTAAGTATTTGTTTGGTCGCATGATCTTATCCGAAAAGTCTGCAACTTTTCGGGGTCATGCTCTAGCGCTATCCGGTCGCCTTGGCCGGCAGCGCGCGCGTTCTAGGTTTGCGCCGGTTGCGTGTGCGCGGCCCGCGCGGGCCATCGGCACGAGCGGTTTCGTTTGTTCCGCTCCGAAGGTCGTGTGCGATCAGAGCGCGGCGATGTCCTTGCCGGTCAAGCGGCCGTCGTGAAGGCATGATGCAACCAGCGCGCCGGCAATTCCGGCCCGTTTCAAGCTGAGAAGGTCGGCCGCATCGCGCACGCCGCCTGCCGCATAGACCTGTCGGCCCGACGCGACGGCGCGGATGCCGCGCAGCCGTTCCAGATCCGGGCCGGCACCGCTGCCGACCTGCGCCAGCGTCATGGCGATTACCTTTCGCGGCCAATACCCCGTTTCCTCCAGCAGCGCCGGCGGCCCCTGAAACGACTCACCACGGAAATCGAGCGACAGCGTGACGCGCGCATCGCCGGCGAGGTGGCGAACCAGGGCGGCGTCGGGCTGGGTTTCGCTGCCCAGTACGAGCTGTCCCCATCCGGTGTCGAGCCAGTCCTGCGCGCTGCCGCGATCGCAAATACCGCTGTCGACCCAGAGCGTCAGCTGCGGCAGCTCCGCTCGCAACCGCATCAGCGCAGTGCGATTGTCTCCCCGGCCCTCGATGGCATCGAGGTCCGCGATATAGAGCGCGGCGAACGGATGCACCGACACGAGCCCGCGCGCCACGTCGACGGGATCGCTGGTGGGCGACAGCGGCGTCTCGATCGGGCGGTAAAGGTCTCGCCGCCCCATGCGGGCGCGAACCACAGTGCCCCCCTTGAGGTCGACGACGGGAATGATCTCCATGGCAGTGCCCAGCCTCGAGAAGCGATGACAGCCGCATGTTCTGGCGAACCGGCACCGGTTCGCCGTCAACGGCATGCTCACTCGACAATTTCAGCGCGTGCCCCAACCGCGAAGGAACGGGACCCACGCCAGAGGTATGAAGGTATCACAAGCATCACAGGGAACGGGACATGCGCAGCGTGATCGGATGGGACGTCGGCGGCGCGCATCTCAAGGCTGCCCGCGTCGAGGACGGCCGCGTCGTCGGCGCGCTTCAAGTCGCCTCGCCGCTGCGCCTGGGCCTCGACTGTTTGTCGCAAGCCTTCGCGGACGCAAAGGCACGGATAGGCGCGGCTCCGTTTCACGCGGTCACCATGACCGGCGAGTTGGCGGATACGTTCTCCTCCCGCGCCGAAGGCGTCGAAGCTCTTTCCGAACTGGCGGTGCGCGAGCTCGCACCGCAGCAGGTCGTGCTCTATGCCGGACGCGCCGGCTTCATCGCGCCGCATGACGCGCCACGACACGTCGAAGACATCGCCTCGGCCAACTGGTTCGCGAGCGCCTCGCTCGTCGGCCGCGTGTTGCGCACAGCCTTGCTCGTGGACATCGGCTCGACGACCACCGACCTGGTGCCGGTCGTGGACGGCGCGGTGGCCGCACGCGGCTATACCGATGCTGAGCGCCTTGCCGCCGGCGAGCTCGTCTACACCGGTCTCGTGCGCAGCTTCGTGATGGCGGTGGCCGAACGCGCGCCTTTCGCCGGCCGCTGGTCGCCGCTGATCAACGAAAACTTCGCGACCATGGCCGACGTGTACCGCATTCTCGGTCAACTGCCCGACGGTGTCGACCAGATGGCGACCGCCGACGGCCGCGCCAAGACCATCGAGGCCTCGCACGCGCGGCTCGCGCGCATGATTGGACGCGACGCGGACGAGGGCGGCGAGGCCGAGTGGCGGATGGTGGCGCAATGGTTCGCCGAGCGGCAAATCCGTACCGTCGTGGACGGAGCGATGCTGGTCCTTTCGTCGACGCGAATGCCGGCGGATGCGCCGGTGCTCGGGGCGGGCATCGGCGACGCACTCGTGGAAGAGGTCGCGCGGCGCCTTGGGCGCCGGCATCTTTCGTTCGACACCGTCCTCGATGTCGTGCCCCATGTGCGCGCGCAGGCGTCGCATTGCGCACCCGCGGCCGCGCTCGCGGCGCTCGCGGCGACGCCGTCCGCTCGCGCCGAAGCCGCAACGCCGTTCGGCCGTGCGATCGGCTGAAGGCGCCGACCGGCCCCCCTGGGGTCCGCATGTCGCCCGGCGGTCGCCACCGCCGCTGGCATCGTTGCCGATGCCCCGCCAGTAGGTGGATGGCCCTGCCTCAGGAAGTCGCGCGCTCTTTGCCGTTTTTGGTCATTCGAAAGACGAGCCCGCGGCCCGCTGGCGCGGTGCGATCCTGCCGGATGAGCCCTTCCCTGCGGTAGATATTGAAGAACGGGCGCGGCAATTCGGGGAAATGCCTTCTGCCGTAGCCGTCGACGAATTCCATGGCACTGCCATCGGGGTTCTTCAGCCGACACCTGCCATCGGCGTCCAGCACGATGTAACCGTCGCCGGTGACCAAACGCGTCAGATAGTCTGCGAGGTTGAAATCCATCCGGTATCAGCGTTGCGCGGCCTCTGGACGCGGCAGCGCGGCCACCGCGTTTTGACCTCCTCGATCACTCGACCAATCCTGCACAAGTTCGTAAACGAAGCGCTAATGCACTGATCGGGCGATAGAACCGCCGACGATGCGGCTTGCCTGAAAGACGGCGGCCGGCAACTGGACGCCATCGTCATCGATGCCATCGAGGTAGTTGTGGCAAATATGGCAGATGGGTCTAACATCCCGTTGCGGCCACTCGCCGCCGAACGGTGGTGCCGCGCGGCACCGCCATGTTGAACACGATGTCCATTCCCCCAGGATGGAGGCTCTCGTGAAGCACGCTCGTCTTTGCCACCGTCGTGGCAGCGTCTCTGACTGCACTCGCGATTTTCCCCGTTACCGCCCAGGCGCCTCAATCGGCTCAGCCCCGGCCCGCGGCGTCCGTCGACGCCGCTCAGTTGAGCATGGACGCAGTGCCAACCCTGGCCGAGGACAGTATTCGGCAAGTGCAGGATGCGCTCCGCAAGAAGGGCTTCGATGTTGGCCCGCTCGACGGGATTTTCGGGCCACGGACGGAAGAAGCCGTCCGCAATTTCCAGGATCGTTACGGAATGAAGGTCAGCGGCAAGCTCGACAACCAGACGCTTTATGCGTTGGGCGAGGCCAAATTGGCCGGCCAACCGGGCAGCGAACCTGGACGTTGATCGCGCCGGACGGCCCCCGATCGTGCTGCGCGGTGCTCGGCCGCCGGCAATGGCGGCCATCGTAGACATGTGTGCTCGGATTGGGGCGGCGTTGGCCGCCACGGGCCGCTTCAAAAAATCGCGATCGTAATCCGTGGAAAGGTGATCAGGCTGAGTTGGCGCGAACCCGCCGGGCAGATCTGCCCGCGCGGATGTATGGAGGCTCGCGGCGGTGAAGAGTCCGAAAAATCTTCCGAACGAAGCAGGTCGATTTAAGACCCGTGATGGCCTTTCACTCTGGTATAGGGTTTCAGGTCGTGGCCCTGCCTTGCTTGTGCCGACCCCGGGTTGGGGCGCAAGTGTGGACATGTACATGAAGAGTCTGCGTCCCCTGGAGAAGGAATTTGCGCTCATTTACTTGGACACGCGTGGGGCCGGCCGCTCCGAGGCCCCGGCGAAAGCCTCCGGTTATGCATTCTCCCATTTCTTGGACGACCTCGAAACCCTGCGCCTGCATTTGCGCCTCGATCGCTGGATGATCTTCGCCCACTCCGACGCCAGTTTGCAGGCCATGGCGTACGCTATCGAACATCCGAAAGCTTGCCGCGGCCTTTTTATCGTGGATGGCACGCTAAACGACGACGACGACAAGGAATTAGGAGACGACGCGCGTGCGCGCATGAAAAAGCTATCGCAGGAACCTTGGTTTGCCGCCGCCGACAAGGCCTCCAAAAGAGATCCAAAGTCCGACGATGAATTTAGGCAAAGCTTTCTCTGCCTTCAACTCCCCCTGTACTTTGCCAGCTACGACGCCGCCGTGAAGGCGCGGCATTATTTTTCCTCATCTAGCTATCATATTGAAGCGTTCAAGTACGACGACTATACTCCCAAATTCACCCCCAAGAAATTGGCACAGATCCAAGTCCCAACCGCGGTCTTCGAAGGGGACCGCGATGTTATTACGACGCCGCTTGAAGCGCTCCAACTCGATCGCAGCATCGCGAACTCGACACTGTTCACGATCAGAAACGCCGGCCATTTTCCGTGGCTGGAACAGCGGGGTGCGTTCTTCAAGGATTTTGCTCAAGCCGCCCGAGCAATCTTGAGAGACCGGCGCTGACCGCTGGCGTGCTGAAGGGAAATGTCGAGAGCTTGTGGCATCCATCGCAAATGTATGGCCCGCTCCCGGCTGCAAGGATCACGGGTTTCTGGCAGTCTCGGTCGAAATGATCCATGATCGGCGCGCACTGATTTATGGTATCATGGTTGAATGGACCGCCATGGAGCCGCTGGCAAAGCCGCGACCCGCAATGATCCCGACTCGCAATTCCTTTCCCGGCACGCTCGAAGACCTTGGCGGCGGCCGGGGTGTCACCGCTCCGACGTCGGGTCCGGTCGTCGTCGAGTTGAAACAGCGGGTCGGGGGCGCCAACATCCAAGCTCGATGACCAAACGAGTACAAGTCCGGGGACATGATCTACCCCTACGCCAAGGCGAAGTATCCGTAATCACATGAACGGCCCACCTTTCAAGCTCGCAACGTTCGCAAAACCGGGTGGAAGCCCGTTCGCCGCCATCGTGCTGGGCGATGATGCCATCGAGTTGTCGGCAGCGCACGCGGCCTATCGCGCCTCCGGACGCGGCGGCACCGTGAGCGCCACCGACAGCATCTCCGGCCTGCTGGAGAACTGGGAGGCGAATTTTCCCGTGTTGCAGGAGATCGTGGCCTTCCTGGAAAAAGAAGGGTTGCAGCCGGACGCCGCAAAGCTCGCGAGCCTGCGTGCACTGCCGCCGGTGATGCGGCCGGGAAAGATGTTCTACGCCGCGCAGAACTTTCAGGAGCATGTTGACGAGATGATCCGTGCTGGCATGACGCCGGCGGGAGGGGCCCGGTTCACCGGCGAGAAATCGACGACGGTTCCCTATCTCTTCCTGAAGGCGCCGAGTTGCCTTGCAGGTGCCTTCGACGACATCGAGCTCCCGCCCGGCATGAAGAAGATCGACTGGGAGGCGGAGATCGCGCTCGCCATCGGCAGGAAGGGGAAGCGCATCAAGGCCGAGCACGCGCTCGAGCACGTGGCGGGCTTCATGACCACGAACGACGTCTCGTGCCGCGATCTCCAGATCCGTTCGGACCGGCCGGCGCTGCGCTCGGACTGGCTCGGCGGCAAGAGCCACGACAAGTTCGCCCCGATGGGCCCCTTCCTCGTGCCGCGGGCCTTCGTGCCGGATCACATGAATCTGTTCATCCGGCTCACCGTCAACGGCGAAGTCAGGCAGAACGGCAACACCTCGCAGTTCATCTTCACGCCCGAGGAGCAGATCGAATACGCCTCGAACATTCTCACCATCGAGACTGGCGACGTTTTCAGCTGCGGCACCTGCGGCGGGGTCGGTCAGGGCACCAACACCTTTCTCGCCCCCGGCGACGTGATGGAGACCGAGATCGAGAGCCTGGGGAAGATGCGGAACCGGTTCGTCGCCGAAAGCACCTCGCGCTTATGATCCGCCGTCGCCCCGGCGGGCCCTCCCTGCGCAATCCGGACGACGCATCGACCACTGGTCATTCGCGAGGCTCGCGGTTGCGGTACCGGCGGCAAGCATGACGCGACTACCTGTTGAAGAATCGGCCGATCGACGGCCTCGCGTTGCTCGCCGCGGTCCAACCGTGCCTCGAGCGTCAAAAATCTAGATGGTGGGCCCGGGAGGACTCGAACCTCCAACCAGACCGTTATGAGTGAGCCACCGGACGCGGATGATCCAGAGAAATCAGATACTTAGGCGAACGTTTGACGACGTTTGTTCGCGCTCGATTTACCCGTTTCATTGGCCAATCATTGGTCGGCTTCGCGGCCGCTCATGGCGTTGATGCCTTGCGCACCACGTCGGGCTCGCGCGCGATCACCTTGAGGTAGGCGCGCGCGGCCTGGTCCGGCTCTGCGCCCCGCCAGTCCTGCGCTGTCCTTCGCTACATTGCAATCTGACAAAAACCAAGCGAAGCGCCCAGGCAGCAGTTTCCGTGCAGACTTACTGCAGCCGTGACCGCGGCGTTAATCTTTGGCGTGCGCGCACCGCTCGACGCCAGATGCAGCTGATAGTGTCGGACATCTTCCTTGCTGGCAGTGGCCGGGTGATCGGCCGAGAAACGCAGCGAAGTCCCTGACCCTTTGCACATAGTCGTGTTGAGTTTTCGGCGCGAGCTTGCGCATCGTGATGTCTTCGATCATGCGTCGGCGCAATGGGCTGATGGCCTTGTCCTCTCCTGCACCAATGCAAGGTCGCTACATCCGTACGATATGCGTATTTGTCGCAGGGGTCGTTTCGCTGATTGCGGTATTCACGTTCCTGAAGAACAACTCGGGCAAGGAGGCAAATAGAAATTTCGACGTGAAGTACACAGGCTCCATTCCGAGCAAGCCAGTTGCCCGTGCTTCCCCGGTTCAATTGATCCAGGCGCGATCTAACGATCCCGTGGCTGCTTTGCTGGTAGAGCCGCGCTCTCAATCCATAGCGGCGCCAAGGGAGGTGGTCCCTTTCCCGCGACCGCGGCCTAACCGGCTATGAGCGGGACCGGCATCTCAAAGTCCCGTTTCGTCAATCTGCGCCGCTCGCCCGGCAGGAGGCGGCCGAGACGTTTCAAATAGCTGGTGTCGGCGTCCGTCTCGTCGCGCGGTTCTGGCGCGTCGTGCCTCCA
Source organism: uncultured Alphaproteobacteria bacterium (assembly GCA_963758945.1). Taxonomy (GTDB): domain Bacteria; phylum Pseudomonadota; class Alphaproteobacteria; order Rhizobiales; family Xanthobacteraceae; genus VAZQ01. The sequence goes on from CAVWXY010000018.1 coordinate 186,463, forward strand.
CCAAAGGCTAGGTCGCGTTCCGGGGTGCGCTGCGATCCACTCAGCCAGCACCGCATCGCGGTTCGCTTCCCATAAGGCGCTGCGCTTGTTGTCCTCGCTGTGCGGCTTCTTTGCTTTCGTGGCCATCGCGAGGATGCCGGCAAGCCGGCCCTGCAGGTCGATCGCGAGGGTCTTCCGACCCTCGTACTCGACCGGCGTGAGCACGATCCGGTCGATCAGTTTGCGGATCAGGGCCGAGGCCTCGGCACGCTCGGACTTGTCGTTCAGCGCTTCGGCCAGCGCCGCCACTTCCTCCCGGTAGACCTTGCCCATGTTCCGATGCAGCAGGACCGGCGACGCTTCTTCCGCCTGCGCGAGGAGAGACTCAAGCTTCGCCTTGCGCGCCTCGAGCGCCGCCATCTTGTCCTTGACGCGGCTGCCCGGCACGCCGTCGATAATAGCCTGGACGAGCGCGTCGATCTCGACGCTCCGAGCGGGCCGGCTACGTCGAGATGGAGATCCTCTCGGGCGTGAACTTGTGCCCAATTTGTGCCCGGAGGAGAAAATATCGTTGCAATTCAGCCACTTGTGATACGCCACCGCGAATGAGCCCAGTTTTCCACCAGTTTATCCACCATTTCATCCCCCGCCCTAACCTAACCCGCGGAATCCCAAGGCTGCACAAACGGGCACAAATAGGTATGCGCCCAAAATGTGCCCGGTGTGCCCGGCGGAACCGCTATGAACGCGGTCGACACCGGACCCTCCCACGAGCACCCGCATGACCGAAGATGAAATCATAGCCTGGCTCACCCGGCAGCGAGCGCCGATCAGGCGAGAAGGCACTCTGACGCGTGACGAGGTGGCCGAAGCGACCACCGCCTATCTGAACAACGCCCTCAACCTGTTCGAAGAGGCGTTGCTCCTTTGCACACGCGAGAAGGTATCCCGCGCCGCGGCACTGACGGTTCTTGGCCTAGAGGAACTTGCGAAGGTCCCGCTGCTCGTGAACACGTTCCTGCGCTACGAGCGCGGGCAGGACCCCGATGCCTGGAAGGCCCGCTGGAGGTCCGGCGGTTCCCATAAGGCCAAGCAGGCGCTCATTCTCGCGTATGGACAGACGATACGGCACCTCTTCGAGGGCGATCCGATGCTCACGCGCCGGCTCTACAGGCACTATGCCCCGGACAGCGTCCTGGAGAGTCTCGACGCATTCAAGCAGTCGAGCTTGTATGTGGATTTGAGACAGGACGGGGTTCACGAGCCCGCCGGCGACGAAGGACCGCGGAACGCGCTCGACTATCTGCTCGCCTTCGGGCAAGAGCGCGCGGACAGCTTCTGCTCGTGGCACATCTCGCAAAGGCGCAGTGCCGACCATTTAGAGGTCGCGCTCGGCCGTAAGGCGCCGCGGACATGGACGTCTCACTTTGCCGTCCCCGAGGTGCGAGCGGATATTCTCTACCAAGCGGCCGCCCTTAGCGCCTCCCAGGTTCCGGACTACGCCACGTTCCTCGACTTTGCTGAGGCGTACAAAAAGAAAGTCTCAGACAAGCATTTCAAGGAGGCGTTGCTCTCGCTGGCCGCGCTGCTGGGCAGCCGCGTCGAACGATCGGAGTCCTTGCCGCTCTACTACGCCCGCTATCTCGGCGCTTTCAAGCTGATGCTCAGCCTCTCCGGGCAACCCAAGCTGCTCGGCGGAAGCTTCGGTCACAAGCTGCGGGCAACGCTTTCACCAAAGCTCGCAGCGCAGTCCGGCTGATCCCGGCGCCGTTGGCCAGATTGTATATGCAAGTATGGTCCACGAAGCTGGACCAGAGAGTCTTCCACCTAACGCCGCACCAGATGGATCACCACCGGCCAGTGATCGCTGATGCCGCTGCCGTCCTCAAGGTCGAAGCGGCGCGGCGACACGAAACCTTGGGAAGAGGTCTCAACCTGGTCCGCCGATACGACCGCTGTCGGAAACTGCCGAGATTGACGTACCACCCCGACGGAATCGGCCTCGACCGAGCTCTCGCGCCGCCGGTAGCGCTCGATGATCGCCGTCTCGAAGGTCTGCGCCCGAAGCTTCGGGACCTTCAGGCGCACCTCGCCCGCCTTGGTCTGCAGCTTGCGCTCGTAGTAGCCGGCGCGCGTGTCCCCCTTCGCCCATGCCGAGACCAATTCGTAGCCCCCGTCGTCGAGCGATCTATCGTCGGTGAGAATTCCGATTCCGCGCGCGAGACGGCGAAACACGCCCGTGAAGCCGAACGCGGTGGGCGTTTTGAGGTACGCCGTCGCGCTTACGGGTCGCTGATTGCGCAAGGCGCGCCGGACCTTCTGAATGCCGGGAACGCCGGAAATTCCGGAGAGCGAGTCTTCCGCGCGTACAAACGCTTCAATCGACAAACCACTCCCACACGAGCCACGGCGGCGTTATCTCGTCCGCCGCGACCGCATCCGTGTCCCATTCGTCACAGACGCACGCGCCGACCGCCATCGCCGTCACGAAACGCGGGTGACCCATGCGCACAGTCACGGCCGGCAGCAACCGATCCGCGAGGCGCTCGTATCCGGGCTGCAATCCCAGGGGATCGATGCTGCCCTCGGCCTCTTCCGAGGGATCGAATTCAGAACTGATATGAATGGCGCTCTGAGCATGATTTATCGACTCGAACATTTAGGTCTGGGGATTCACGGTTGCCGGAGAGCGACAGCCTCGGCGTGAGCAAAGAGATTGAGGCGGCGAAAATCGTCGATCTTAGTCCATGCGCCTTCGAGAAGTTCCGCGCCGTGAACCACGAGCGAGAGGCATTGCGCGCGGCTGACCGCGACATTGAAGCGGTTCGGGTTGAAGAGGAATTCCGTGCCGCGTGGCGCCTCGACGCCCTTTGAGGTCGTCATCGACACGATGACGACGGCGGCCTCTTGCCCCTGAAACTTATCGACGGTGCCGACGTGAGCGCCGGGCGGCAGAAGCTGCTTGAGCAGGTTCACTTGGAGATTATAAGGCGCGACGATCAAAATATCCTCAAGGGTCACGGACGATTCCTTGCCGTCGCGAACGACGGTCTGGGTCTGAAGCTCGGCGACGAGCCGGGCGACGGCTTCCGCCTCGGCGCGGCTCGACTGCGTGCAGCCGTCATGCGCGACCGGAACAAAGGAAAGTCCGGCCGGCCGGAGCGCGGCATCCGCGCCGGAGCGAAGCCGAAGATGCCGGTTCGCCGTTGATGGATGCGCCTCAAGGCGCCCGTCGTAAATGGCTTCGGAAATGAAGGCGCAAAGGGTTGGGTGCAGACGGCGCGTCTCATTGAGAAGAATTCCGCGATCCTCCGGCACGGTCGCCTTGTCCTCCAGAAGGTACTCAAGGCTGGAGAGGCCGGTTTCGCCCGGATGCACGCCCTGAACCGGCTGCGGCAACTGCATTTGGTCGCCAACAAGCACGATGTTCGCGGCGGCCGCCGCCATGGCGACAAGATTCCCGAGCGATACTTGGCCCGCTTCATCGACGAACAGATAATCGTAGGTGCCGCGCTGGTCTTCGCGGCAGAAATGGAACACCGTGCCGCCGACAAGCCGGTGCTGCGGCGAGGCGTCTGCCGAATCAAAAATCGTCGTGACGTTGAGACTGTTGAATTCGGTCTCGGGATCGTCCTTGTTGCCTTTCTTCGCGCCGCCGAACCGGAAGCCGGACGCAGCGGCGTGCTTCTCCACTTCGCTGAGCAGCTTGTTGATCGCCTTGTGCGAGTTGGAGGAGACGCCGACGCGCTTGCCGGCGCGCAGCAGCCCAACGATGGCCTGCGCGGCCGTGTAGGTCTTGCCCGTGCCGGGCGGCCCCTGAATGAAGAGATAGCTGTGGTCGAGGTCCATGACCGCGCGGATCACGGCATCGGTCAAAGGCTCGCCCGGGTTGCGCACGGGCAGGCCGGCCGCGCGTCCTTTGAGGCGCGGCGCGCGGCGCATGAGGATGTCGAGCAAGGCCTGATCCTCTTCGCTCGGCCCGCGTGCGAAGCGATCGGCAAAGGCGATCACGGCGTCGGGCACGGCTTGCAGATTGATCGGCGCCGGCACGAGGCTGAAGCGTTCGAGCATGGCGCTGGATTTCATGCCACGGCGCAGCACGACGCGACCGTCCTCGGCGGAAATCTCGACGATGGTGCCGGCGTAGCCCAGGGTTTCCGCGATCCGCGGCGTGTCGCCGACCTTGAGCTTGGTGTCCTGCGGCGGAAAGACGTAGGCCGTATCGAGCGACCTTTTGACCTGAACCGGCGGCGTTGCGGTGTCGAGCTGAAGCCCGCCGAGGCTTTCGGCGTCATCGACCAATTCGTCCTCGGACCAGGCCTGCCGCTCGAACAGCGCCCACCAGCCCGGTTTTTGCGAACGCTGGTGAAACCACAGCAGTTCCGCAATGAGTTCGCGCACGCGCGCATCGCCATGGCCAGAGGCGCGCACGGCTGCGGCCAGCGCCTGTTTGCGCGCTTCAAGCTCGGCGCGCGCGGCCGACTGCTCGCGCTTCTCGGCCGCCGTGTCATCGACGATTTCGAGATTGACGCCGGAAGGACGCAAGCCCTCAAGCCAGTCCCGCAGTTGCGCCGTCGAAACGCAATCGTCTTTATTATAATGCGCGATGGAATCGAGGATGGTGTTTTCCTTGGTCACGCACCAGCGCTCATATTCGACGATGCTGTCGGACGCGGTCGTGACCTCGCCGGTGCGTTCGTGCCCGTAAAGGGCTTCAAGGTCCTTGAGGGAATAGGTCTCGGTCGAGGCGCGAAGCGCCTGAACCACGACGCGATAAAGATCGACGAAGCGGCGTTCGCGCAGGAGCTGGTCGAGTTCCGCCTCCATCGTCGCGTAGCGCATGGCGAGGCGCTTCAGCGCCGTGGGCTCATAGGCGGCATAATGATAAATGTGCGCGCCGGGATGCCGGGCGATCTGATCGACAAGGAGGCGCATCACGCTCTCGAATGCCGCCTTTTCCTCCGCCGGGCTGTGTGCCCAGATTGGCCGGAACAAAGGCTCTTTGGCACCCGCGATGCGTCCATAGACGCCGAAGAGATATTCGAGCCCTTCGCCCGCAAGCGGATCGCCCTCCATGTCGAAAAAGAGGTCGCCGTCATCGGGCGCGGGCAGCATTGCGAAGCCGCGGCCCCGCGAGCGCGGCAGCAATTCGAAGTTATGTTGGCCGGTCTTGCGCGCGTCGAGCTGAAGGCGGGCCTGCGCCGCAAGCTTGGCGACGGTCTCGGCGCCCATACCCTCGATTTTGGCGGCGGGTGAAAGTGCCGCGACCTGCGACAGGGTGTGAACACCGGCCGCCGCGAGTTTCGCGACTTGCGCGCCGCTGAGACCCGCCACGAGAAACGGGCTGTCGGCCTTGCGCCACTCCTCCTCGCAGCGGGGCTTGTAGTCGCATTGCGCGCACGCCGCGCACGGCAGAGGTTTGGTCGCGCGCGCTTCGTCGGCGACGAAGCGCTCGAAGGCGCGCATGAGCCGCTTGAGAATGTAGCGGGTGCGGCGAAGGTCGAAGGTCTCGGGATCGCCGGCGGCGACATGCACCGTGCCGCTCTGGACCGGAACGCCGAACAGCGCTTCGAGCAGTTCGGCGTAGATCCCGAGCTGAAGGACATACTCGCCCTTGGCCTTGCGCGACAGCTTGGCATCTTCCGGTGCAAGACCCGCGGCCGGCGTCGGGCCGGTTCGCAAAAGGAAGTCGGGATAGCCGAGCCACGCTTCCTTGGTCAAAGCGCCTTGGTAGATAAGCATGGCCCCGCGCTCGATCGCCTCGCAGGTTAGGCGCGCGCGATCGGCGAGAGTGCCGTCGGAGGGAATGCGCTCGGCGGGACCGTGCAGCTTTTCAAGCCGCGCGAGCACAGCCGCCTCATGCTCGAAGCCCTTGCTGCGAATGAGCTCCAAGGTGGCGTCCGCCTCGTCGCCGGGCGTGATGCCTGCGAGCCACAGCGCCGCTTGGTGCGGGCAACCGAGGAAGTCGTTAAGGCGCGAAGCGGAGAGCGGATGCATGGCGCGGGGCAGGATACGGGTGTTCTGCGACAGAATCGGACGTAGCACCTCCGGCTAGTCTACGCGAGCGACCGTACCGCGACGCCCGTCGATCTGGTGATGACGGCGGGTTCGGACCTTCAGCTATGGTGGAACGATAGCACGACGGCTGCGGGACCTGCGAGGCCGGCCATGGCTTTCACGAGCGAGATGCGCGCCCGGCTCGGACGGATCAGCGTTTGCGTGATCGGCGTTTCGGGTACGGGTTTGATCGTCGCCGAACAGCTCGCTCGATTGGGCGTTGGCGAGGTTATCCTGATTGATTTTGACAAGCTGCAGGAGCGGAATCTCAATCGTATTCTGAACCGAACGCTCGCCGACATCGGTTCCTATAAAGTGGAGATGTTCGCCGACGCGATCCGCCGCTATCGGCCCGACTGCGAAACCGTGGCGCCGCCGCGTTCCATCGCGACGCCTGAAGCGATCTTGGCTGCGTCCGAGGCCGACGTGCTTTTCTCGTGTGTCGATACCGCCGAAGGCCGCCACATCGCGGACCGGCTCTGCGCCTATTTTGCCATGCCGCTGTTCGATGTCGGCGTCGCGATACCGACCGAAGCGGCTCCGGGCGGGAGCCGCCGCATCGCCGAAGTCTATGGGCGCGTGGACTACGTTTATCCCGGCGGATCGAGTCTCATGGATCGCGGCGTTTACGATGCCGCGCTCCTGGAGGCCGAATATCTCGCGAAGGCCTCGCCGCAGGCGCTCGCGCGGAAGATCGCCGACGGCTATCTGCGTGGCACGGCCGAGGAAGCCCCCGGCGTGATCGCGCTCAATATGCGCGCCGCTTTGGCCTGCGTCATCGAGTTCATCACGCGGATGTTTCCGTTCCGGGAGTTTGCGAATGAAACCCGCGTGCGCTCGATCTTCATGCTGGTGGAAGGCGACGAAGATTCGTTTGCCGAGAGTCAGCTTAAGGCCGGAGACCGTTTTCCGGTCGCGTTAGGCGTGACCGACCCGCTGCTCGGCTTGCCGGCGCTGGCCAAGCGGCGGAGGGTGGCATGAAACGAAAGCCGCTTTGGTGGCGCCGAATGATCGCGGCGCTGACGCCGCGGCGCGCGCTGAAGGTTGTCGAAGGCGACATGCTGCCCGAGAAGCTGCCGCTCTGGAATCTCGTGGTGGCCCGCGACGGGGATGAAGATTGGTCGGTGGGCTTGCGATGCCCCTGCGGTTGCGGCCAGCGCTTGGAGATGATGCTGCTCAAGGAAGTGAAGCCGCGCTGGGACGTTTCAGTCGATCGGCGCGGATACGTGTCCTTCCATCCGTCGGTCTGGCTGCGCGAAGGATGCAAATCACATTTCTGGGTCAGGCTGGGCAGGATCGTCTGGTGCGAGTGAAAGGCTCCGGGTGGGGATCCCATTCAATCGCCTCGACAAGATCCTGACACCAACAGGGCAGACCGGCATGCAGACACAACGCTGACGCTCACAGTGAAGTTCGCGGACTTGCCGACCATGACCTCTAAGTCGACGCTGAATTACTCACGAGTCAGTTCCGACGCGGAAAGGCACTCGCCTGCGTCTCGCCGGCGGCCGATACGCGGTGGTGCGATGCGGCTCGCGGCCGTTCGCCACGCTTCTCGCCGGGCGAAAACCGTTTGAAAAACCGTTTTAATTTCGGCGGCTCAAACGGTGCGGTTCGGTGCTTGATGGGAATGGCGCGCCACGGTCGATGAAGATGGGCACTATGTGTTCGCTATGAGATAGAAGCCAACTCTGCGCCCCGACCGCCATAACTACGATGGCCTGCGACCCAGCGCCACGAAGTTGTGCCGCTAAAATCGGTAGGATCCGAGCGTCACGTTGCTAAGCAGCGTCCTGGCCCAGGATGCCGCCAGAAGGCGCGACGCCCTCTGCCCGGTGCTATGTTCCGGCGTTTCTGTGCCGACGGAGGGCCCTGGGCCATGGCGATTGGCAAGCCGAAAATGACCGAGATGTCGAAGCCTGCCGAGATTCTGTACCGGGCGCTCATCGACGAGTTGAAGTTCGCAAAGCAGCAGCAGTGGGCAATTACGAATTACCTTCTGCTCCTGATGGGGGCCGTCTTCGGGGTTGCCAAGCTGACCTCTAAATCGCCGACGTCGTGCGAGAAGGCCGTATGGTGCGCGCTCGTGGCTGCAGTCGTGGTCATTGGCGTCTCCCTGCTCCTTAACCTTCAACTCCACCTGCACAACACTCGCGCCCGCCAGCAGCGCATGGAGCAGACCTTTAGCCCCGAAGACCGGAGGCTCGTTCGGGACGAGCCGCCCGCCGAGAACGTCGATGCTCGCGATCCCATCGAGTGGTTTGTTGTCGTGCTGTGTACCGTTGTGACCGCTGCCGGGATTCTCGCGGGCTATGCCATCTGGCAACTGTAGCGCTCACAAACCGCGGCGTTCTATCTGTCGCCATCAAGTCCGGCCAGGTTCGGATGCGGTCGCACGGGTAGCGGGAACCCCGCTCGGAGGGGGCGAGCGAGGCACGTGAATTGTCGCTCGTCAGGTCGCCATCGATTAGGCCGCGCGGGCGCAGGGAATTGGACCGACTGCTGCAATGAGAGACTTTATCCGAGATGAGATTCGATCTAGGTCTGTAAGGCCAATCGTCGCAACACCGAGCCGTACCTCCTCCGCCCCCGCGATCCTGTACTCGCAGACCAACCCCTCGTCCTTTCCAAGCTCGGCGTGATGAGGGTAGAGCAGCATCAAATGTTTAACTCGATAGATTTGGGCATAGGCCATCGTCTGATAGACATCCGATTGCGAGACGCCGCGCCTTGGATCATCGATTGGCCCGGTTAGTCGCTTCCATTTCGTATCGATCACCATGACAGGCGTGTCGCCGCAGTGGATCACAATGTCAGGCTTGGTCATAAATCGAGGTACGTTCGTGCCGATTTCCGACAGCGCATAATTCTTTGGGCCTTGCAGCGTCACACGGAGGCCGCAATCCCTCATTGCACTCCGCAAAGTGCGGCCGATGAATTCTTCGAACAGTCTGTTCATCTCGAACAACAGGCTGAAGCCTATGCCCTCTTCTCCGCGAATGAACTGATAGTGACCACGCAGGAGCGCCGTCGCAAGCTGCAGCAAGTCGTGGTAGGCGGTATTCGTCCGATCCAGCACAACTCGCCTCCAAGCCAATTGCTCAATCGGCAGGAGGCTTACATCCGCCAGAGCAAATTCGAGTTCATTGAGCCGCCGCTGATTCTCCGAGGCACGCGAGATCACGCGCAAGCGCCTGACCGCTGCCTTCAGGATTTGGTTGAGCGGCGTATCTGCGCTTAACTCGTCGTAGCGGCTGGCAACGCGGTGAGGAGAGGCAGCAAGGATAGTGAATTGGCGCTTCACGTCATTCCGACCGCGCAGCATCGGTAGGTCGTCCTCATGCCGAAAATATCTGCGTGCGAGCCCGCGGTAAATCGCATCGAGCAGCTTGTCACAGAACAGCCAAATCAAGATTTCCAGCACGTCGCGAGGTTGCCATCCGACCGGCGTTAGGGCGCCACCCGCGATCTTGAGATCGAGTATGCGGGCGAGCATACGAATCAGATTGAATTCGCGTTCCATCTCCTTCGAGTCCGTCGATCTTGGGTAATATTTCCAGCGATATTCCAGGCGCCGCTAGAACGCCGACCACCTGTTGCGCGCGGAGACGCTGACGATAGTCTACAAGAATTCGTTCCCCTTCTGAGCCTGCGAGGCGGAGCGATGTCTGCGCTGCCCGCGCGACTGACATAAGCCGATTGGCCTGAGGTCGGGTGACCGTCTGGCCTCCGCCGTCTTTCGTGACGGACAAATAGTCCCATTCTTGGATAGTTCGCCAAATCATCGCGCAAGCTGAAGGAAAGCATTGTCTCCAAACTTTTCGCGGACAGCGTACCGCCAGCGCTCGGCCTCAAATTCGGAATCCTCGTTTGGGTTGGGTGCAGCTAATTTCTCTCGCCGCAAGAACGCTCCCTCTCCGCCTTCGGGCTCACCCAGCACACTCCAAATCTTCGACCAATCTTCGTAGAAATATTCGACAAGCAACGGAATGACCTTCTCACGCATCACGCTTTCGAGCTCTGCCCTCGTTGTGCACTCCATGAAGTAGGCATGTCCGATCTGATGATCGCGATCAAAGAGGAACTCAATCTGACGATTTAATCCATCGAGCGCTTTGCCAATGTCGATTTGATCGACCGGCCTAAGCTGCCTGGAATCCGGCACCAACTCTCTAAATCGAAACCGCCTCCGCAGAGCAGTATCGAGCAGAGCGATCGACCTGTCAGCGCTGTTCATGGTGCCGATGACGTGCAAGTTGGCGGGCACGCCGAACTGTTCGCCTGAGTAGGGCAAGGTCACTGTCAGCGCGTTTTCCCGACCAAGCCGCTTATCCGGCTCAAGCAGCGTGATCAGTTCGCCGAACACCTTTGAAACGTCGGCGCGATTAATTTCGTCGATGATGAGGACGTACGCGTGAGGGGCGGAATTGGATCCGTCCGTGTCCGACGATTGCGTAGCGTTTCGTGCCAATTCGGCGATCCGATAGAAAACGCCGGGTGTTGGTTTCAGCGTGAAACCGACGCCACCAGCCCCTACGACGGGCCGCAGGCCCAAAACGAAATCCTCGTAGCTGTACGACTGGTGAAAGGTGACGAACTTGATCCTGTTTTCTGCGACGAGTTCGTCATAGCGTGCCTTGATCGCTGGGCGTCCCCCTCCAGGAAGCTCGCCATCGCACAATCTCACTGCCATCTCGATTGTTGCATAGGTCTTGCCCGTGCCGGGTGGCCCATACAAGATCAAGTTGGTGGGCGCGACATCCATATGCTTGTCGTCAGCCGGCTCATCGCGGTCCGGCGAAGTAGCGTCGCCCCCATCCGGAGGAGTTGCGCCTCTGGGGACAAATTCGACTGCATTTGCTGGCCCAGGCCAATTCCCCGGCGGCCCAATAAAATAGCGCATCGCTCCGTCCGGCATTTTGGCTTTCATAAAATCTAACCTGCCCTCTAGGTGCAGCTTCCGTGCCTTGTTCGTCCAGGTTTCTCCAGTCGCTGCACGGATTTCCACATTAGATGCGCCGCCAGCGCGGCAATACATGATGATAGCGAGGTCGGGACGCCTCGATCGCTCATCAAAGGCTTCCAATAATCTGCACGCCATGTTGACGGCGTTCTGATCAGGTATTGGCCCCGCGTCGGCAGGCCAATTGCCTTTGAGTAATCCTTCCCATGGCTGCAAATGACTAGGTAGCAACGAAGAGCCTCCGGGTGAACCTCATCCTCTTCGGCCGCAGCGAGAAGACGCGCTTTCCTCCCTGCGCTTGTCCAATTCAATTCCACGGCCATCGGAATTTCAAGCTGCCTGCATCAGCGGTCGGGTGAACACTACGCCGTAAACCGGCGACGGGCCGAATGCTGCGCAACGGAGTCTCCTCGTGTAGGAGCGAGTCGGACGAGGACTTAGCTCATGTGCTCAGCCAATGCGCCAACGGCACGACCGAACCGTGCGTTTCATCGTCATCATCGCCGGCAAGCCCGAGGCCGGCTTCGGCAATCTTCAGCGCGTCGTCATGTGCCGCGGGCCTCCCGCAGGGTCGTAGCAAGCGCCAGCTCCTCATCGGGCTTCTTGAACGACTTGAGCGCGTACTCGATGGCCTCCGGTGCCCGCTCAAGCTTAACCAGCATGACCGCGCAGCTCGTGTGTGCGCACGCGGCGCGGGCCAGGTTCAGGTATTCCTCCGTCCTGCCGCACGCCTCGAGCACGCGCAGACGCACCGCCGTCAGCTGACCGTCGAGCCAATCGGCCTCCCCCGATGGCGGCCATGTCTTGCCTTCGCCGGCCATGGCTGCTGCCAACCGGGGCGTCCCAGCCTCTTTCAAGCGCCCGAAATCGCGACGTGAAAGCCTCGTCGACGCCGTATTCCTCGAGGCGGTCCTGCCAGTCCTCGAGTGTCCCGGCCAAGGCATCGCGCTCGCCCGCGGAAAGGTCGCTCTTGAGCGCTGCCTCCGCCATGAGGCGGCCCAAATCAGCGAAGAGTTCGTACAAATGTTCGTCGGAGCCAAACGAATGTTCCAGCCAATCATCGACGAAAGCCTCGGCGATCGGCTCGAGCATCTTGAGCGCGTTGCTGCCATCTCCGGCCTCGAGAAACGGGACGGCCTTTTCGACAAGCCGCTGCAGTTCCTCGACGTCGCCGGATGACCGATAGCCGTCCCAATAGCGCCCGCGGCGCTCGCGCTTGGCGAGCAAATTGCGGGCGTGTTCACGTACCGGTTCCGGATCGACGGGGGGTCCGTCGCCGAGGCTCGTCCGTGCGGCGCGGTGACAACGCCTCGACTATCGTCACGAGCTCCGCCTCGATCCACGTCGCCAGCTCCGAGTCGCTCTCGGCACGCTTCTCCAGAAGCTCGGCCAGTTGGGCCTGATCCAGTCCGCGGAGCAGTTCGGCGAGCGACTTGCGTTCGATGACGTGCGTCGCTTCGTCGGCGAATTTCAGCAGGACGGCCACGATGTGCTTGCAATATCCGCCCCGGTCGTAGAGGCAGTTGCACCGTGCTTCGGCTATCCCGCCATCGTGCAGCCAGACGGAAACCCGATAGGGTGCAAACTCGCTACCCTCCACGTCCGCCGTCAATCGATCACCACGCCGGATGAGATCGGAAACCGCTCCGTCGTCGAAGTAGCTACGGCCGCGCGCAAAGGAGCGGGCGTCGCGCGCGCGCGGATTGTCTCTTCCCTGACAGATCCCCTGACCATGTCGACCTTCCGGATTACGATCGCCTCGGTGCGGGCCGGCAAATCACGCGCAAGTCCGTGACCGCTCTTGCTACGGGTTTGTCACGAACAACTCCCGAAACAGCCGCTCGGCCTTGTCCAGGCCTTCGTCGATCAGGACGACGGATTTGGCGCGCCCCGCGGGATCTCGAGATCACGCCGTTCTTGTGCAATCATTCCATCGCAGCCAGTCGAACGACTTCCAAACGCGCTGACCGTCGTGCCGACCCAACAGCAGGAGCGCGAGCACGCGGTCCTCGATGCGGTCCGAATTGATTGCCATCTCCGTACCTCTGGATCGTGCCATTAAAACCACTTGCGCATCGCAGCCGCGCTGTACGCGACTGCGTCAGGATTTGCCCACGATAACGTGAGTCGCGCTGTCGGCAATGGCGCCGGCGGACGCCAAGTCTCTGCGGCGAGCCACTCTCTCAGGCAGCTGCGCAACCACGCAGGACCAGCACAAAATCGGAGAAGGCGGCGCGATCCCAGTGCTCAATCCCGTGTGTCCAGCGACGCACTATTCGCATTCATAGAAGTATTCGCGCGGCGGCAATTCAGCTTGGTGGCATACTGACACCTTGCTCCGAGGGTGGACCTTCTTGGCTTGGATTGAACCCCAGGATGATAGCGGTTTAGAAGGGAACGGCGCGGAAACGGCGGACACCCGGGGATTGCAAGATTAAAGCAAACTGGCGTTTGCGGCCTTCTGCGAAGGCCAAGCGGTTGTCTGCACGTTGGTTCTTGCACCTCACATGTGACGTCTTCGGCACTTATACGGGGTGGTCGCACCGAAGAACGCAAGTTTTTCAGCGCTGTAATACGTGCTGTCGTGGTCCCAGCTTGAAAGACTCTTTCGTCGGCGCAATCTGCCGACCATGACCCACGACGACGCCTTCGACTTCCGCCCAAGACTCGGCCGCGTACGCGATCGCGGCGCCCGCTCAAGCCCGCGGCCGCGCTCCTTTGTGGCTCAGGTCATGCGAGCGGCGACCAGGGCCAATGGCGGTCCGCCCAAGCTGACCGAGATGCGCGGGGAGCGGCGGCGCGGGCGCGGGCGAAAGCGGCCCAAGAAGGGGCGGTGCTCCCGGATCGGCCGGGGCCAGACGGTCGCCGATCGGCTCAAGCGGATGGCCGCCGAGCGGATCCGCCGGGTCGTGGTCAAGGCGCGGATCGTGCGCCTTAAGGTGGGCAGCCGGGCGGCCGACGCCCACGTCCGCTATCTCCAACGCGACGGCACGACCCGCGATGGTGAGCGCGGCCGGCTCTACGCCGCCGAGACCGAGCGCGGCAGACGGCAAGGACTTTACGGACCGCGGCCGGGGGGACCGCCACCAATTCCGCTTCATCGTCGCCCCGGAGGACGGCGATCGGCTCTCGGACCTGCGCACCTTCACCCGCGACGTGATGCGGCAGATTGAGGAGGATCTCGGGACGCGGCTCGATTGGGTCGCGGTCGACCACTTCAACACCGGCCACCCGCACAGCCACGTCATCGTTCGCGGTCGCGACGACCAGGGCAAGGATCTCATCATCGCCCAGGACTACATCACCGACGGCGTGCGGTTGCGCGCCCAGGAGCGGGCGACGCTGGAGCTTGGCCCGGAGACCGACCGGGAGCTGCGGGCGAAGCTAAAGGTCGAGGTCTCCGCCGAGCGCTTCACCCGCATCGACCGCGCCATGCTGGGCGAGGCCCAGGAAGAGATTCCTGGACCTGCGGCCCGAGGCCGGCCAGGTCCGTGGCGGCTTCGACCGGTCGCTGCGCATCGGCCGTCTGCAGACCTTGGAGCGCTATGGGCTGGCCAAGGAGGCGGCGCCAGGGGTGTGGACGCTCTCGGAGCGGCTCGAGCCGACCATGCGGGAGCTCGGCGAGCGCGGCGACATCATGAAGGCCATCAATCGCGCGCTCGCCGCGCGGGGCCAGCAGCGCGGCCCGGAAAGCCTTCAACCTCCATGGCGAGGAGGTCGGGACGCCTATCGTCGGCCGCATGATCGACAAGCGAGCTCTCGGACGAGCTCGGCGACCGGATCGGCGTGGTCATCGACGGCATCGACGGGCGGGTCCACCACGTGGCGCTCCCGGACGCATTAGCCGCCGAGCAGGCACCGATCGGCGCCATCATCGAGGTCGGCCGCGCCCGCTCCCAGCGTCCGGCTGACCACAACATTGCCCAGGTCGCCCGCGGCACCGGGGTCTATCGTCCGAGCGAGCATCGGGCGCTGGCCGAGGGCAGCAATATCCGTGTCCCGGGCGGGGATTATGACGCCTATGTCAGCGCCCATGTCAGGCGCCTCGAAGCGCTCCGCCGCGCCGGCATCGCCGAGCGGGCCGATGCCGACCGCTGGCTGATCCCGGAGGACTTCGAGGCCCGTGCTGCCGCCTATGAGACCGCCCGGGGGCGCCGGACCCAACTGCGCCTCCTCTGTGCCTACGACCTCGATCGGCAGGTGACCAGCGACGGCGCGACCTGGCTCGACCGCCAGTTGGTCGGCCGCGATCGCAGCTCGCTCGCCACCAGCGGATTCGGCGCCGAGGTGCGTCAGGCCCTGGAGCGGCGCACCAATGAGCTGGTCCGACAAGGGCACGCCAACCGGACGATCCAAGGCGGGACGCGGATTCGAGCCGACCTCATCGGCACCCTGGCGCGCCAGGAGGTCGAGCGCCTCGGCCGGCAACTGGCGGCCGAACGCGGCCTCACATTCCAGCCCATCCACGACGGGCAAACGGTGCGCGGCAAGCTCTTCGGTTCGGCCCAACTCGCCAGCGGCCGTTTCGCCATGATCGACGACGGACTGGGTTTCAGTCTGGTGCCCTGGCGGCCGGTAATCGACAAGGAGATCGGGCGCCAGGTGATGGGCGTGATGCGCGGCGGTGACATCTCCTGGCAGCTCGGTCGCGCCATGGGGCTCGGCATTGGCTTGTAGCGACGCCATAGGCGGCGATCACAGGCCAAATCGCTTACTACCCGCCTGCAGGTACGTCGCAATACCCGAATGGGATTGTAACGAAGACAAATCTGGTCGACGGCACCGGCGGCCGAGCAGTGAACCTGCCGGCCTGAATTTCTACGAGACCGCCGATCGTTTCTATTTCCGCGATCCCTTGCGATGGGCTGAATTGGCCTATTGTGGCGAAGACCTTGATCCTTTCAATACAGCGCTGTGGATGAGTTTCTCACCATCGGCATCTCATGGAAGTTCGGAAGGAAACGAGGACTTGGCTTATGAGAGCGAACTCGCGACAACGTCGACTTGTCGTTCCGACAACGAGCAAGTCTCGCAGTGCGGGCGATCGTCGTCGACTGCGCCCCACGCGGCTACCATCTGCTAAATCGATACAGCCGGACACACCGCTTCGTCTCGCCGTGGCCGCCACCCTCGCCTATCCTGATGGCTCGATGACCGTCAGCGGACTGAGGCGTGAGGCGCGGCGGGGCCGCCTCACTATTGAGCGCATTGCAGGCAAGGATTATACGACCCTCGCCGATATTGACCGAATGAGACAACGATGCCGCCTCGAAGCAAGGGCCCAAGACTTTGGCTCCGTCCTGCCCGGCAGGACAAGATTGGAAAGCGCATCAGCCAGGCTGTCTGGATCATTCTCGACGGCGACAAGCATATCGCCACAGGATGCCTTGCGAGCGAAGTTGCACAGGCGCAGATCAAGCTCGCCGCGTACATCGCCGATAAGTACAGACCGAACCGCCGCGAGCGCGACATCGAAAACATAACCATCGCGGACGTGCTGTCAATTTACGATAACGATTGCGGCCCTCTGCAGATCAGACGCGCGCAGCTCGACGCGCGATTGGAGCGTCTCAATGAGTTCTGGGGTAATCGCAAGCTCGCCGAGGTGACGGGCGAGACCTGCCGTGAGTACGTGCGTTGGCGCGGCTCGGCCGGTGGCGCGAGGCGGGATCTCGAGGACTTGCGGGCAGCGATCAATCACCACGCCAAGGAGGGCTTGCACCGCGGTGTCGTGCGCGTCGTTCTGCCTCCCAGGGGCCTCGCGCGCACCCGCTGGCTGACGCGCAAGGAGGCCGCCGCGCTACTGCACGCCTGTTGGAGAGCGCGCGAGGTTCAAACCCAACATCGCGGCGCACTGAAAGGAGCGAAGATCGAGACCGACAAGAGGCCCCTGCGTCACTTGGCGAGGTTCATTTTGATCGGCCTCTATACCGGAACCCGTGCCGGCGCGATCGCCACAGCATCGCCGCACAGGGGTGAAGGCAGATCGTTCGTTGATCTTGAGCGAGGCATCTTCTATCGGCTCGCCGAGGGACAGCGCGAAACGACCAAACGTCAGCCGCCTGTTCCGATCCCCCCTCGCCTGCTCGCGCATCTTCGCCGTTGGTGCGCCAATGGCATCGCGCGGGATCATTTCGTCGAGTGGCGTGGAAGACCTATCAAATCGGTCAAGACAGCATTCAAGACCGCCGCGCGATTGGCGAAGCTCGAAGGCAAAATCACCCCGCATACGCTACGGCACACTGCGGCGACCTGGCTCATGCAGGCGGGCGTCGACAAGTGGGAGGCGGCGGGGTTCCTGGGCATGACCGTGGAGATGATCGATCGGGTCTATGGTCACCACCATCCGAACTACTTGCGCAATGCGGCGCGGGCGATTGGGTACCGACCGCGCGTTTCATTGGTTGATCCATTGGTCAGACGCCAATTGCCGCGACAGCGCACCGCGCAACGCATTGAAATCATTGGTGGGCCCGGGAGGACTTCG
>CAVWXY010000019.1:0-82360 GCA_963758945.1 uncultured Alphaproteobacteria bacterium
GTGCATTCACTCGAAGAAACGTGCGCGGATGGTGCGGCATGATTTACCCTACGAGGTTCGAGACAGGTTCAATCAAAAGCGCGCGCGATACTGCGAACGGCAATGCGTCGTGACGAACGGGTAAAATCGTGTCGATAAAAATGAAGCTTAGTCAGCGTGCATGACAGCGTCAACCAGCACCTCGAACCAATGAATGAAGTGGTTCGACCTGGACATGTCGAGCCGGCCCGTCGCACCTTTATGGATGCACGGTCTGAGTGAAATAAGCGTCGTCCATGGCATGGCCGAGCTTGCGCTTGAGTGCCTCGCGGTAGGCGAGCGCGCCGACGACGGCGAATTGCAGGCCAAGTCCCTTGTAGTTGTGGAAGCAGGAAATCTCGTCGTCGCTCTGGCGTCCGGGCGCCTTGCCGGCAACCACGTCCTTCAGTTCCGGCACGTGGGAGAGATCGAGGATTCCGACGTCGGGCCGGCTATAATCGCCGTTGATGAATTCGGGAATCTGCGAAGGAAAGCCACGCGCTGGATAAGCCTTCACTGGTTCGCTGGTATGCACCATCAGTCGCGTGACCTTTTCGAGCACCGCCAGTGGAATCTCGCTGCCACGTACGCTCGCAAGGTGCATTCCTGGGCGGACCCATTCGGGCTTGATCGTTGGTGTCATCGAATTTGTCGCCGAAATCACGATGTCGGCGCCATCGACTGCGGCTTTCGGCGTGTCCACGGCGATGATGTT
This sequence comes from uncultured Alphaproteobacteria bacterium, assembly GCA_963758945.1. Classification (GTDB taxonomy): domain Bacteria; phylum Pseudomonadota; class Alphaproteobacteria; order Rhizobiales; family Xanthobacteraceae; genus VAZQ01. The sequence goes on from CAVWXY010000019.1 coordinate 734, forward strand.
GATTTGCAGCTTGGCGCGAAATCGGTCGACGAATTTATGCCGATTTTAACTCAGTGGGACTGTAGACGCGGACTACATCGAACGGCCAGACGGCGCACATGGCTTCGAGGTGCCCTTCCGCCTGCCAGCCGGTACCTAGCAAGCCGAGCACGCGGCTGTCGCGGCGCGCGAGATGCTTCGCCGCGACCCCGCTCGTGGCGCCGACACGCGTCTTCTGCACCACGCCGTCGCTCATCATGCATAGAAGCTGGCCGGTGTCGGTGGAGAACAGCAGCAGCGAACCATTGTAACGTCCGCCGGGGTCGGAGAGCGGCACTTTGACGCGGCGCGGCGAACCGTTCGTGACGGGCCATGTCACGATATCGGAGCTGAGTCGAACCGCGGCGATGCCTGCGCGCGGCCAGCTTGCCGACATGGTCTTGAACGCGTGCACTGCGCCTTCACGTGGGTTGCTGACAATCATATCCTGGCGCGGCATGTCGACAGCGTCGCCGTTGCCGAGATCGCGGTACGCCTCTTCCAACGCCGCAACGCATTCCGGAATGGAGAGTAGCGATTCGATGTCGTCATTTGTCAGGAGAAGCATGACATGACCTGTCTTATGTGATTGCACCGGCTTGTCAGCCTTACCGGATCCATCGACGGGAAGGCTTGGATCAATAGCACGTCTTGAGCGAGGTCCCCAATGAGGTCTACAAATTTGGAGACCAGAGAAAGTTGACAACAAGCTGCCCCCACCAGAATTTTATCGACTATCCGCGAATATCAATCCGCCAGCTGCGCCAGCCAGCAACGCCGATCATAATTTAAAGTGCCGTCCACACCGGCCCGAACAGCCATCCGGGAGGCGTGAACGTGGGCTTGGCCAGTGCGTATGCCACTCGCTACGTAGTGATCGGGGAGCGCGCGCAGCAGGCGGGGATGCCGGGATCGAGTTCCGTCAGACCGTCGCGAACTTCTCCGAACCGACCAAACAACTCGATGCGCCGCCGCGACCCATGTCTGGGATATGGTCAAGAGCAAGAATGCCAGGCCCGCTGATCCTCAAGCGCGCGCCGATCGGCTGGAATCAAGACGATTACGAAGTGCTAGAGAACGGCGTCATCGTCGGCCGCATCTTCATGGTCCCGAACGCGGTCATGGTTTGAATGTGGTGCACATCTATACAGCACATGGCTAAGAAATTTGAGGAACTCACCTTGTCCATGGGACACGGGGCGGCTGCAACCTCCGCCCCGATGTATTGATTCTTCTCCCACCCCCCGATGAGTCCATCATGACGGTGACTCCCCTCAAAAGCGCATCCCTAGTCTCAACTTCTGTCCCTAGGGTCTAGGTGTTCTTCGAGCTTGGCTGTTGCTGTGGAAAGCCAGTTCTGTACGTGCCCGACATGCCGTAATGCGCCGCGCATCTGCTCGCAGTCCACAACCGCGGTGAGCATCGCGCCGGGCTCGGGATCGGCGCCGAACTGTCGCTTATAGTCGCGGGCGCCTTTTGCGATGAAGAGGAAGGCGTCGTCTTCCGGAAAGCGCCTCACCGCAAAGTGAGCGACGAGGTTGCGAAATTTCCGCAACTCTTCAATTTCCGCCAGCACTTGGCGGCCCGGTTCGTCCCAGCACGGAAGCGATTGAATCGCATCTGCTACTTCCGCCGAATTTAGATTGCCTATTCTAGCTTTCCAAGGTGGGTTCAGTAGTCCCGCATGGTTGAACGCTTCGATCACGCGACGAAGGTTGAGATCAATGTAGCTAAACAGAACAACGAACGCTCCTACTAGCACATAGTCCTTTTCATTCAGCATCGGCCAACCCGCGAGATCGGTCGCCGCCGCCTTCTCAACGATGTCTTGCAAATGCCGCCCGCGCGGCGTTTCCTGGCTCTCTGGCAAGGCCATTTTTTTCCCCCAGAATAGCCGCCCTTGGGTGTACAGCAGCTACGATCACTGCAATCGTTCCAAAATCAAGGAGTTCTGCCATTCGCATAATGACAAGTTATGGAACGGGGAGACGCAGCCGGCCTCCCAGCTCGGCCCCTACACCGGATGGGCCTTGCGGCCGCCGCGCTCGATCGAGGCCGGCGCCGCGTCCTGCGCGATCAGGTGCGCCGCAAGATCGAGCAACCGCTTCACGAGCATCTGCGCGCCCTCGGCGAGCTCCGCCGAGTTTCGCACGATCGCGACGTTGTTCTCCATGTCCTCGTGCGACCAGCCGCGCGAATGAGCGATAAAAGGGAACTGCGGAAAGACGAAGCCGAGCTCGGCAAAAAAGCCGAGCATCTGGCCGGCAACCATCTGGATGTTGTCCTGGCCGCCGACGATGATAAAGCCCGCGACTTTGTTGCGAATGAGGACGCGGTTCGCAATCGTGATCTGGTTCTGGACGCAGTTCATCCGCTCGGCCATCTTGAAATAGAGCGACGACGCCGTGCCCCAGCGAATTGGCGACGCGACGATGACTGCGTCCGCCCAGTGCACGAAGGCGTCGTAGACTCGGTCCAGCTCGTCGCTCACGTCCATCTGCGTGATCGAGCAGGGCCAGGTGCAGGCCCGCGCCGCCTTTGAATAGTAACCCTCGCAGGCGCGAAACTTGAGATCGTTGAGCCGAATGAGCCGCGTGTCGGCGCCGAGGTCGGCCGCCGCCTTGAGCGCATGGTCGAGCAGATGGTCGGAGCCCGAGAAGCGCGGGTTGGTCATGTCCATTACGGTCGTCGAGATGCCCGCGAGACGCAGACGCCCCGGCGAACGCTCGGGCTTGCGCGAGAGCGGATGCGGCTGGTGCGGCGCTTTGGCACGCCGCGACGGCGCCGCGACGTTGACGAGCACGCGGCCGTTCTCGACCTTCACCGGGAAGGCCGGCACGCGATCCTGCTCGAATCCGGGCTCGCCGACGCCGGTGCGCCGATGGAATTTCCAACCGTGCCAAGGACAAGTGATGTAATCGCCGTCGAGACGGCCTTCGCCGAGCGGCCCATTGGCATGGTTGCAGACATTCGACACCGCGCCGAACTGTCCATCCTTGAACGAGATCGCAATGGCGATGGTTTTCACCTTGCAACTCTTCAGCGGCGTCACGGCGAGCTCCTCCGCGCCGCCGATGTCGACCCAGTCTTCTTCATCGGCCATGGCGTTCCCCCAGTGTTGGTAATTCTTTTCAAAGGCTCAGCGCCGCACAGATGCCATCACCAATTCTACGGCAACGCTTCGCCAGTCGTCAGCTCGGCTCGCTCGCCTCTGCGTGCAGTGCCAGGACGGGTTGATGTGAGGACCCCTCTGGCTGAGTGTCATATCACTTATCTGAACCGGAGATTGTCGCGCGAGAGCTGGCTGATCGCGGTGCACCCCATCAGCCTCATGTCGCGCTCCATTTCTGTTTGCATCAGGCCGAGCGCGCGCTCGACGCCAAATTGGCCAGCCGCAGCGAATGGATAGAGATAGTAGCGGCCGACGCCAACCGCCTTGGCACCAACAGAGAGCGCTTTGAGGACATGCGTCCCCCGCTGGACCCCGCCATCCATCAGCACGTCGATCCGATCACCCACGGCGTCGACAATTTCGGCCAGTTGGTCGAACGATGCCCGGGAGCCGTCCAGCTGTCGGCCGCCATGGTTGGAGACAACGATGCCAGTACAGCCGATCTGGGCGGCGCGCTTGGCATCGGCCGCGGACATGATGCCCTTGAGGCAGAATTGGCCGTTCCATTGGCGCACCATCTCAGCCACGTCATCCCAGTTCATAGATGGGTCAAGCATCTCCGTGAAATAACGGCCGATCGAGAGCGTGCCGCCGCTCATGTGGACGTGCTCGTCAAGTTGGGGCAGCCTGAACCGCTCGTGAGTAACGTAGTTGACTCCCCATATCGGCTTCATCACGAATTACAGCATCCCCGCGAGCGTCAGCCTGAATGGTACGGAAAAGCCGGTGCGTAGATCGCGTTCTCGGTTCCCGCCTGTGATGCTGTCCACAGTCAGCATCATGATTTCAACGCGTGCGTCCTTGGCCCGCTGGAGCATAGCCCGGTTTAGGCCTCGATCCTTGTGAAAATAAAATTGATAGATTTGTGGTGTGTCGTGCGCCTTGCGCAGTTCCTCAAGACTCACTGTGCCGAGAGAAGACACTCCGAACATTGTGCCGTATTTCGCGGCCGCCGCTGCGACGGCACGTTCGCCCTGATAGTGGAAGAGACGCTGCAACGCTTTAGGAGAGCAATAGACCGGTAGAGCGAGCTTCTGGCCCATGGCGGTGACAGAGAGATCAACCTTCTCTACGCCACGCAAAACGTTGGGTACGAGGTCACAGCTCTCGAAGGCTATGGTGTTACGCCGGTGGGTCACTTCGTCGTCGGCGGCTCCGTCGATGTAATTGAATATCGGACCGGGCAGCCGCTGCTTGGCCAGACGCCGGAAATCATGAAAGTTGTGACAGTTGCGTAAAAGCATGCGTTGTCCCTGTCGGAAGCTCCGGTGCTTTCCGAAAACTAAATCCGCGCGTTGCGGGGGCGGGCCCAATAATAACATCCCAAGCAACCCGTGTCAGGCCGGCTCCATGCCGTGCGCCGCGGTGATGGTTCTCGCCGTTGCCGACCTAAAAAAGGTCAGGAAGTCACGCGCCAAACTCTGATTTGGCGCAGCCGACGCGACCGCGACTGCAAACACGGTCACGTGCTGAATCTCTCGTGGCAACGGGCCGACCAGGTCGACGCCGGGCACTGAAACAATCTCGGCAATCTGTTGAATGCCAAGCTCCGCCCTGCCTTCCGCAACTGCCGCACAGACCACGACCGGCGCTCCGCCGGCAGCGCTGATGAAGCGCATCTTCGGCTTGAGCTCCGCCGTCAATCCGAGCCGATCGAACAGGTCCACCAAGTAAAGTCCGCTGGCGGTGCCGAAGACGGGATCGGCACACGCAACCGATTTGGCGGCGCTTAAGGTACCGATGAAAGCCTCGACCGAGGCGATGTTGGGCTTGTGCCGTCCGGCTCGTACCCCCACCCCGATCAGCGAACGAGCAATGATCGCGACAGTATCGGCAACGACCCTGTTTGCGCCGGCAAGCTCTTCGACACGCGATTGCGTCGTGATAACCATGTCGAAAGGTTCACCAGCGCGAATGCGGTCGCGGACAAGCGGACCCCGCTCAAGGCGAGCGATGGTGAAGCTCCTCGCCGGCATCGGAATTTGGCGTCGTTCGTTCCGCTATCAGCGTCCCAGGCGCCCTTTTGGGTCGCTGCAAAAATTGCTACCATTTTATCTAGCGAATTTCGGCTCAGGAGGATACGATGGGTTATACACTCGAACAGTTCTGCGCTGACGCGAACGCGGCGATGAAGGCCAATCCAGGCGATGACGGCCGGGAGAAAGCGCGCGACTATCTCGCCAAGCTGCTCAAGGAAAAGGAATTTGTGCAGAAATATTGCAGCACTGAGCACCCGCCCGGCACGATGCTGCTCTATCGCGATCCTGAGCTCGATTTCAATGTCCTGGCGCATTGCTTCAAGGGCGGCGCGAAATCGCCGCCGCATGACCACGGGACCTCCTGGGCGATCTACGGTCAGGCGATCGGCCACACCAATGTCGAGGTATGGCGAAGGAAGGACGGCGCCAAGGGCGACAAACAGCACGGCCATGCCGATCTCGAGAAGATCGATTCCTACGAGCTGAACGCAGGCGACGCCGGTGTCTTTCATCCCGGCATCGTGCACACCGTAGAGTTCACGCCGGGTTCGCGCTACATTCGCGTTACCGGCACCGATCTGAGCCAGCTTGTGCAGGGTGTCTACGATCTCGAAAAGCATACGGTCGCGCCGGGGAATCCAGCGGCGCACATCAACGCCAAGGCGATGTGACGCGTTGAAGATCGAGGCAAACCAGCTCGGCTTTGCCGGGCATGATCTGAAGCGGCCCGAGTGTGTGCTCTGCATGCCCTCGGGCCGTCTTTATGTCGCGCATCGTGGTGGCGGAATTCTGCGCCTCGAGCCGGACGGGCGGCAGGCGCTACTGAAGTGGCAGATGCCTGCGGGCGCGCACGACTTCATCCCCAATGGCTTTACGCTGTTGCCGGACGGAACGTTCCTCATCGCCAACATGGGTCACGACGGCGGCGTTTGGGCGCGGCGCCCGGGCGGACAGGTCCAGCCGTATCTGATGAAAGTCGGCGGCGAGAAGCTCGCGAAAGCGAACTTCGTGTTCAACGACGAGCAGGGCCGCATCTGGATCACAGTGACGACGCGCTCCGATCCGCTGTCGAAGGCGATGACCGGGTTGGGCCAGCCGGAACTGAAGGACGGCTTCGTTTGCATGGTGGACGGGAAGGGCGCGCGTATCCTCGCCGACGGCTTCGCCTTCACCAACGAGGCCCGCATCGATCCGAGCGGGAAGAGGTTGTACGTGGTAGAGACGCAGGGGCGGCGGATCACACGGTTTAAGCTCGGCGCGTCGGGAGAGCTTTCCGGGCGTGAGACGTTCACGACTTTTGGCCACGGTACCTTTGCGGACGGCATGGCGTTCGACGCCGAGGATCATTTGTGGGTGACCAGCATCGTCAGCAACCGGCTGTTTCGCGTCGCGCCGGACGGCCGTGCCAAGCTGGTGTTCGAAGACGGCAATCCCGAGTTGATCACCAAGGTCGAGAAAGCGCTGAGGGACGGCACGATCACCCGCGACCATTTCTATATGAAGTCCGGGGCCCGAATGCAGAATATTGCGAGTATCGCGTTCGGCGGCGCGGATTTGCGGACGGCGTACCTCGGGTCGCTGGCCGGCGACACGCTGCCGATGTTCCAGGCGCCGGTTGCGGGCCTGCCGCTGCCGCACTGGACCTATGGCGACAAGAACGTCGGCGATTAAGGGTGGGGAGGAGGTTCGCTCCGCCCGGAGGCCCGCACCCCACCCCGCAAATCATGCCTACCGCCTAGTCAGAGAATGAAGTCAGATGCTGTCAGACCCAAGTGCGTGCCGAGCAGATCGACGTGAAACTGGAAGTGCCCTGTCTGTCCATACACATGTGTCACCCCGACAAACATGCCTGGCGCGCCATGGTGGACCTGCTCGCACTCGCGCACGATCGCGCCTGCGAGGCGGAGCTCGCCGCGATCCTCGACGCTGATCTTGCCGCCGGCAAGAAAAAACCTGAGCCCCAGCGGGTGTCAGTCGTCACCCGCGGGAAACGTGGGTCGCGCAGGGACACGCATTCTAAGGACGACATGCCGACCCTCGCGGAGCATTTCGCTGATCGGGCGCGGGGTATGTGATGCGTTTCACATCCAAGACCTGGAACACCAGACTCTCACGTCGGGCACCCCAAGGAGCAAGGACTATGCGACTGCTGACGTGAGGCGAGGTCGATACGGTACGCCATCACTTTGGCAGGACGTTAGGCGATCCCGTCAGCTAATCAACGTGGATGAGGTTTTCGGTATACACAGCGAACGGAAGCGAACTTTGCTCGCCGCGTGATGAAGTCACCAAGATAGGCCTCGAGCACGCGCTGATTTTTGGACAAATTCTCGCCCTCCAGGACGGTGCGGCCGAGCTCAATCACATAACCGCGTTTGGCGAGCTTCAACGCCGCGCGGGCGTTTTGTTCAACCAGCAGAACCGCGACGTTTTGTTCATTCAAGATCGTTATGGTCTCGAAGATGCGCACGGCGATCAGCGGGGCGAGGCCGAGCGAAGGCTCGTCAAGCAGCATCAGGCGTGGACGTGACGTCAGCGCGCGCCCTATGACCAGCATCTGCTGCTCGCCGCCGGACAGCGTTCCAGCGGTCTGATCGATCCGTTCGGCAAGGACGGGAAAGCGCTCAAGTACCCTGTCCAGATCGCCGCGGGTCTCGGCGTCCCATCTTCGGCAGAATGCTCCAAGCCGCAGATTTTCACGAACGCTCAGCTCGCGAAATGTGCCGCGCCCCTCCGCGAGCCCGGCGGGCAAAGACACCACCATAGACGCAATCCCGATCGCGAATGATATATCGCGTCGCCTGTTGCCACCCGTATGCCTCGGTCAGTTGCTGGGCCAGCCATTCGGCGCTCGGATGCGCGGTTACAGCCAGCCACAGAAGCTTACGTCGACCGTGTTGCAGGATCAAAAGGCCGTACAACAGCCGAAACGAAATCGTCCGGACCAGGAACAGGTCCATCGATGCGATGCCGTTAGCATGATTGCACAGGAAGGTCTTCCAGCTTTGCGATGGTGGTCGCCTCCTTCTCGCCATGTACTTCGCGACCGTGGTCTGTCCAACGTCGATACCGAGCTTGAGTAGTTCGCCGTGGATCCGCGGAGCGCCCCAGAGCGGGCTGGCGACGCTCATCTCGCGAATGAGGCGGCGAATGTCGGCCGGTGTCAGCGGTCGACCACCGCGCGGACGGGATTTCCAGCGCCAAAAGGCGCGGAAGCCGGCACGGTGCCAGCGGATCAGCGTCTCCGGCCTTATGATCTTCACAGCGTCCAGCACCTCGGGATCCAGGCGATAAAGCCCGACAAGCAATAGCCGGTCGAAGCTGCTGAGGGCCACTCGCTTGGGTGATTTACGCCGCAGCACGTTGAGCTGATGCCGAAGGACAAGGTTTTCGGCTTCTAACGCGGCCCGCGGCCGGAACAGCCCAGTCAAGGCACACCAGATCAATCCGCAGAGATCGCTCATCGATCGGACTATCAACCGATTCGGGAGCGTCGGTCAGCCGCTTTGGGTCTGCGATAGGGACAAGGTAAGCGGCGCCAAGCTCGGCAATCCGCGCAACATCGGACTTGCAGGGTCTGCCGGCCGTATTGCCCAGACCGCAGCAGCCGACGAGTTCGCGGCCGGACTGGTGCCCCTTGTGAACGCCATCCGCGCAACAGGAGCCACGTCGCTGGGAGCCATTTCCCCCGCGCTGAATGACCCCGGAGTTCGCCCTGCGCGCGGGGCAACTTGGCATGCGTCGTCCGTTGCCAATTTGCTTGTTCGTTCGCAACGCCTTGCACACATACGCCAGCGGCCGATCCTTTTTCTTGGCGGGAAGTATCATTTGCCGCCGAAATAGCCCGCGCAGCTGCAGGTCTGGGATGACGAGCATGATGGCGGAATTTAGTCGCGGATATTCTGCAGGAACCAGTCGGTTGGAATTTCGCGGCCGAGCTTGCGCCTGACCGCCTGACTGTAGAGCCAGCCGCCAACCGCGGAGAATTGAAGCCCCTGATTGCCGACGTTGCGATAGAACGTCACTTGGTCGGGGCTGGTGCGCCCTTTGCACTTCCCCGTGACCAGGTCGGCGAAATCCGGTTTGTCGCCGCCCTTGCCGCGATCATTGAACTCGGGTGTGTCGCCGCCGAACCCCGGCTGAGGATTCTTCGCCGGTATGCGATTCATCTGCTCTCGCGTTCCACCGATGAAGGCCGCCGGCGACAGCCCGCGCTCGGCCTGGAACCGTTCGCTCTGCCGCATTTGCAGCCCGGCGGTGCCCTGCCGCACCACGACGTCAAACTTCGCCATCGCGTTGTCGCTGATTTCGCGCCGCCCGAGATTGGTGACATGCATGCCCCTCTCGATCCATTCCGCGTCATAGACCGGGCGCATGCTGTCGGTCGCCGAGGATAGGATATCGACGCCACGAACCGCCTCGTGAGGGTTGTCCACGGCGCGTACCTCGATGTTGAGACGCTTGGACATTTCTTCCGCGTATCGTTCCCGGTTGGCGGCTGTCGGGCTATAGACCTTGCACAGCCGGATTTCACGCACCCGGCTGAAGGCTTCGAGGAAGGTGCGGGCCATGCCGCCGGAGCCCAGCATCCCGACGACGTGGGAATCCTCGCGGCTGAGATACTTCGTTCCGATCCCAGCACCACCGCCGACGCGCATATGCTGCAGCACGCCATCGTTGATGAAGGCGAGCGGTTCGGCATTGCGCGTCGATACCAGAAAGATCAATCCGCAATATGTGCCCGGCTCGCGGCAGTACTTTTCCTCGGTCCAGTTGCCATTGTCGTCAGCGGGCCAAGTGATGATGTCGGACTTCATGCGGATAGCGAAATAGTCGTCGTTGGCGCCTTCCATCGATCCCCAGCGGAAGTAGCTGTCTTCGCGATCGCACGGCATGTACATGTCGATGCGAGGCCGGTGCATGGCGCCGCCGGTCGCCAGCTTCCTGAAGGCTTCCTCCTGCACGCGGATGCAGTCATCCATCGTCAGCAGCTGCGAAACGACGTCGTTTCCGATGATCAACATGTGTCAACTGGCTCCTGATTGTCGCGGCTTACGCCCACCCACGCCCCGGAACCCCGCATCGTAGGAGCCTGCGGCAGCATTGATAACGGGGACGAGATGATCGAGACTATTGAACGCCATTTGACAATGGCGCGGCATCGGACGGTTGCGTCATGGACCTTCTGAAGACCATGGAAAGCTTCGTGCGGGTGGTGCGAACCGGCAGCTTCGCCTGCGCCGCCGATCAGCTCGGCGTTTCACGGGCGATCGTCAGCAAGCACATCCAGTTCCTGGAGGAGCACCTCGCCGCCCGGCTGCTCTATCGCAGCACCAGGCGGCTCAACCTCACGGAGATCGGCAAGTCCTATCACGACTTCTGCATCCGCATCTTGACGCAGATGGAGGAGGAGCGCGTCGCCGTCGCTGGCCTCCAGACCGAGCCGCGCGGCACGCTCAAGGTGATGGCGCCAAAGTCGTTCGGCAACATCTACGTCGGTTCGGCGATCGCGGATTTCGTCGCGCGCTACCCCGAGATCAAGGTTTCCCTGCTGCTACAAGATGGTTCCGTCAGCAGCCGCGACCTGATCGACAATGGCGTCGATCTAGCGATTCGGCTGTCGCCGGTCGCCGATTCCAGCACAATCGCCAAGCAGATCGGTGCCTCTCGCTGGATCCTTTGCGCTACCCCCGGCTATCTTACAGCGCATGGGCATCCGCAGACGCCGGACGATCTCGTGCGTCACAATTGCCTGGTGCATCTGAAATCGTCGCCTGACAGCGTCTGGACCTTTGCAGGGCCGCGAGGGCTGGTGCAGGTCGAAGTGGCGGGAACTTTCGCCGCCAACAGCGCACTGGCGCTGCGCGCGGCGGCGATCAAGGATCTCGGGATTGCGCTTCTCCCGCTCTATTCCATCTGCGCCGATCTTTCCGGCGGACGCCTGGTCGAAATCCTGCCGCACTATCGCGGCCCGGAGCGCCCCATCATTGCGCTCTATCCGCACCGGCCGCTGCTGCAGGCCAAGGTGCGTCTGTTGGTCGAGTTCCTGGCGGAGCGATTCAAGCACGCGCCGGTGAGCTTTGCCGACTACCATCGCCAGAACAGCTCGCCGGCGGCAGCTCCGAAGCCACGCAAACAACCGATCCGGCGAAAGCCGACGTTGCGCTCCCCGCGGACCGAACCGCGGGGCGGCCGATCGCAACGGCGCGGCTGATCGCTTGCCACCGGGGCGCGCGGAGCTTCCGGAAGCCTCACAGACAGCCCAGGACTGCTTACTGGCGCAGAAGCTCTTTTTGCCTGGCGTCCAGTTCTGCGGTCCAGAGCCCGGCTTCTTTGTAGAAGCGGATCGCACCATCGTGGAACGGCACCACAACGACCTGAAGCGCCTTCTTCAGCGTGGTTTGGTTCGCCAGCGGATGCACGCCCTTCCAACTGTCGTGGTGGTCGTAGACGGCCTTGAGCACCTGATAGACCGTCTCGGCGCTGGTCTGTGCCGCCGCCGCCATTCCGCACTCAATCGCCAAAACCGACACGTCCTCGGGCGGCGTCAGTGGACCCTGACCCTTTTTGATCACCGCAGTGCCCCAGACCGGATCGGCGGCCTGCACCTGCCGCGCGAGTTCAGGCGAGATAGGAATGGAATGCAGACCTTTTGACCGATTCAGTTCGACCAGCGCCGGAATGAGACCGAAAGCAATGGCATCGCCGCGACCGGACGCGATTCCTTGAACGGCTTCGCCGGGCTCCCGAAACGGGATGACCTGGATGTCTCGATTGTAGTCCAGACCCGCCGCCTTCAGCAGGATCCGCATCGCAGTGGTGTGATCGGAGTGGCTGACTTGAACGAACACGGATCGGCGCTTGAGATCGGCGAACGTCTTGACGGCCGGATCAACCGCGTGAACCGTCCACGGCAATCCATACGACGTCGCGAGATTGCGGATGTTGCGCTGTGCTCCAACCGACTTGAACGGCCCAGTGCCGTTATAGGCCTCGACAATCTGCTCGTAGCCGCAATGTTGTGAGAAATTCACCTCACCCGCATTCATCCGGACCGGCCATGCCGTTGCACTGCTGAACGGCTGCAGAATGACCTTCTTGATCGAAGTCTGGGCGTTGATGACCTTGCTGTAGCCCGCGGCGATCAGGTAACCGCTGGCGCCTTCCGGCGGCACGGCAAAGGTGACGACATCTTGGACCTGTGCCGAGCCAGTCCTCGGAGCGAGCAGACAGCTGGCCGCCAGCATGGCCGCGCCTAGCATTCGCAACCTTCGAGGTGACCGTGCATTCGTGCAAAACAATGTCATAGCGCATCCTCCCCTTCAGGTCCCGTTTCGGACCCATTCTGTTCGCGTCGGATCACGGCAGCGACGAGTGCAGCAATGCGCCGCGCCGCCGCCGGATCAACGTAATCAGGGTGATCGTTAGCGACGGCAGCATGAGCGCAAGACCGATGAAATCGGTATAAGACTCCGGATACATCAACAACAATCCGCCAATGCAAAGAAGCCCGCATTCCAGCAAATTCAGTGGCCGGAAAAATAGATAGCGGGCCAACGCACCGCTGAGCGCGACGACACCGATCAGCGCGGTAATGAATGACCAGGCGACGGTTTGCCAATCACCTTCGAGCAGCAGCGCCGGCTGATAAACAAAGAAGAACGGAACGATGAAAGCGACGATCGAAAGTCGAATGGCTTCAATCGAGGTTTTCCAGAAGCCCGCTCCGGCGATGCGGGCGGCAATCAAAGAAGAGAGTGCAACCGGGGGCGTCACCATCGACAGGAGGCCGAAGTAGAAGATGAACATATGCGCCGCGATCGGTTTCACCCCGAGTTGGATGATGGCCGGCACGACGGTCGCTGCCAGCAAGACGTAGACCAAGAGCGGCGGCGCTCCCATGCCAAGGATGGTCGATGCTATTGCCGCCAGGATCAATAGCAGCAGCAGGTTGTCGCCCGATAACGACTGCATCGCGGAGGGCAGGAGCGCGGCAAGACCTGTGAGCGAAAAGCCGCTCATGATGATTCCGACCACCGCGCCGGCAACGCCGATCTCAGCCAGTAGCCGGCCGCCATCCTCCAGAGCATCGACGATGGTGCGCAGGCTCAATCGCTTGCGGCGGAACGTCGCTAGGACCACGAGCACAACAACCGCGCTCAATGCCGCCTGTTCGACTGGAAAGCCGCTGTAACCCAGCATCAGCAACAGAACGGCCACCGCTGCGAACAGAAACCAGCCATTGGCAAGCGTCTTGCGCAGCGGGGAGATATCTGCGGGTGGAACGCCGCGCAGGCCGGTTCGACCGCCCTCGAAATCGACGATGCAGAACATGGCGACGTAGTAGAGGATACCGGGAATGAACGCTGCGAGTGCCACCGACCAATACGAAACTCCGAGGATCTCGGCCATTAAAAAGGCGGCGGCGCCCATGACCGGCGGCATGAGGATGCCTCCGGTACCTGCGGCAGCCTCGATTGCGCCGGCCAAGGAAGGGCGGAAGCCCATGCGCTTCATCGCCGGAATTGTGAAGGACCCGGTAACCAGAACATTAGCCGCGCCGACACCGCTGATCATGCCGAACAACGCGCTGGCAACGACGGCGACTTTCCCCATGCCGGCGCGGAAACGTCCGGATAGTCCCATTGCCAGGTCAAGAAATACGTCGGCCGCGCCGGTCCTTTGCAGAAATGCGCCGAAGACAAGAAAGATCGCGACCGTCGTCGTGAAAATCTCCATCGGCGTGCCAAAGATGCCGCTGCCACCGCCGGCCAGATAGAAGAATTGCGTGAGCTGGGAGAGCGAATAGTGCGGCGTGACGAGAATGCCTGGTAGATAAGCGCCAACAAGCGGATAGAGCAGGAATACGAGACCCACCGAGACGAAGGCCCAGCCAAGGACGCGACGTGCGCCTTCCAGCGCCGCAATGACGAGCCCGACCGCGAGAACCTCTTCTCGCCCGCTCGGCAAGGTTACGCCGTAGCTCCACTTGTCCCAGGAAGCGAAGGCGTAAAGCGACGCCAGAACTCCGACTAAGGCGAGGCAATAGTCGTACCAGGGCACCCGGTCCCATGGCCCCTTGATCGAGGCGGGGTACAGCATGAAGAGAAGGAAGAGAACTCCGGCAAAGACCAGGGCGCGATTTGCCCCGTACAATTGGATGCCGGCGAGGTCGAGGACGGTCGAAATATACAGCATGACGTAGATCGGCAGGCCGATCGACACCGCGCGCACGATTGCGCCCACAGCACCCGTGAGCGTCCGGGTCCGCCGGCCTTCGGTTGGAACGCGTTTCACCTGATTGTCAGCTTCGCCTGGCGGGGTACCCATGGATTGATTCAGTGGTTACTGTTTGCAACGCTCTTTATAGCGTGCCCTAATCCCGCAGACGCTACAGGATTTCAGCTGCTTGCACCGGTGCCCCCGAGGACGCATCGGACGGCCGCCTCAGTCTTCGCTCAGCATCGGATATCCGTGATCGATCTTGAAGCCCTTGATAACCTCTTTGACCACTCCGGCAAGCGGCATGCTGACGCGGGCGATGTCGGCCTCCTTGAGCACGATCATCATGTCCTTTTCGGCCCATGGCGCGCTCCTTTCGTCAGAGCGCGATGACATCGCCCAGTTCTGCGCTGTGCTCTTGCCCAGCGCCGCCCGCAGCTGTTCCGGATCGACGCCGAGCTTCTTTGCGAATTCCAGCCCTTCGTAGTTAACCGCGGTGCAGGCCCATAGCACGAGGTTGTTGATCATCTTGCCGACCTGACCCGCGCCCAGCGCGCCTAGGTAGGCGATATCGCTGGCAAACGACTGGAATGCCGGTCGGCAGCGGTCGAAGGCGGCCTTGTCGCCGCCGCCCAGGATCAGCAAGGTCCCTGCCTGGGCCGCCTGCTCGGCCCGGGTGAGGGGCGTGTCGAGAAACGTGACGGCCTTGTTGCTGATGCGCGACGGCAGCGCCTTGACATAGCTTGGAGCGACCGTCGACGCGATTGCGACGATCAGCCCATCAGCGGCGCCGGCAAGAATGCCGGATGGCCCGAACAGGGCTTCATCCACCTGGCTTTCAAAGCCGACAACGATCATCACCAGATCGCTGTCGGCGGCAACCGCCGCGCAAGTGCTGGCGCTGACGCCGCCCATTTCCGTGACGCGACAGCTCGCCTCCGCGCTCCGGTCGTGGCCGATGACGGAAAAACCGCGGCGCTTGAGGTGGCGAGCGATTGGCAGGCCCATCTTGCCAAGACCAATGACGCCGACGCGAGAGACGGTACCATCAAGCATGAGCATCCCCCTCAATGCAGGCGGGCTGCGCCGCGGACCCGTCGCCTGGGACCAAGCTGCCGCCGTTCGTGCCGAGAGCGATTCGCAGGCAGCCCGAATTGAGCAGCATAGGGGTCTTCGTTCGCCGCAATAACAAGTGCATAAGGAATAGGACTGTTGAACGGAATTTGACAATTACGGCGTTCCGCGACGCTAGATTGTCGTCGGCGACAATAGGTGCCGGGCCTAGCGACCACAATCATCCGGCAACGGCAGTTGCACCAAGCGGGCCGGTACATGTCGGTTCGGCTGGCGGGCTTGCCCGAGAATTGTCGAATCGGCGAGACTGAGAGATGAGCGGCGAGACGCAACACTTGAAGCTCGGCGCCTTTCTTTGGCCGACCGGGCATCACATCGCCGCCTGGCGGCACCCGACCGTCCCGGCTGATGCCGGCGTGAATTTTAATCACTTCGCCGAAGTCGCGCGTATCGCCGAGCGCGGCCTGTTCGACATGCTGTTCCTGGCCGATCAGGCGGCGATCTTCAATGACACAGCCGACAACCTGAGCCGCAATTCCTACATGGTGCGGATCGAGCCATACACGCTGCTCGCGGCGCTGGCGACCGTGACCTCGCACATCGGTCTGGTCTGCACGGCGACCACCACCTACGACGAGCCCTACCATATCGCGCGCCGGTTCGCCTCGCTCGACCTGGTCAGCGGCGGACGATCGGGCTGGAACGTGGTGACGTCCGCCAATCCCGCCGAGGCGTTCAACTTCAACCGGGAAGCGCACGTGGAGCATGACGAGCGCTATCGCCGCGCCTGGGAATTCGTCGACGTGGTGCAAGGACTTTGGGACAGTTGGGACGATGACGCCTTTATGCGCAACAAGGCAACCGGCCGCTATCTCGATCCCGAGAAGATGCACATGCTCGAACACAAGGGCAAATACTTCAGCGTGCGCGGGCCATTGAACGTGTCGCGCTCCCCGCAAGGCCAGCCGGTGATCGTGCAGGCCGGTTCATCGGATGTCGGCCGGGACTTGGCCGCAGGCGTTGCCGAGGTGGTCTTCACCGCGCACCAGACGCTCGCCGACGCGCAGGCGTTCTACGAAGACATCAAGCAGCGCGCGGTGCGGCACGGGCGCAACCCCGATCACGTCAAGGTCATGCCTGGGGTGTTCCCGATCGTCGGCCGCACTGAAGCGGAGGCCCGCGACAAGTATGCGGAGCTGCAATCCCTTATCGATCCTAAGATCGCTCTCGCGCAACTCTCAACATTTATCAAGTTCGATCTCTCGAGTTATCCGTTCGATGGGCCCGTGCCAGATTTGCCGGAGGTGGTGAAAGTTTCCAGCCGGCCGGCGATGTTGCTCAAGCTGGCGCGCAATGAAAACCTGACCATCCGGCAGCTCGCCATGCGCATCGCCGGCTCACGCGGCCATTGGCACCTTGTCGGCTCGCCGTCGCGGATCGCAGATCAGCTTGAGGAGTGGTTCGTCAAAGGCGGTGCCGACGGCTTTAACGTCATGCCTCCGACGTTTCCCGGCTCGCTGGGCGATTTTGTCGCACTAGTCATCCCGGAGCTGCAGCGGCGTGGGCTATTTCGCCGGGAATACGACGGCCATACGCTTCGGGCCAATCTGGGTCTGCCACATCCGAAAAGCCGCTTCCGGAAGTAATTGCCTCAGTGGGTACAGAAAACTCGGTCTGTGTTGATCTTGTCCTCTCCGAATCGGTGGTGCGGCCCAGACGGGATTGGGATGGCGACAATGGACGATCGATACGTCCGAATCTAATACACGGAGCTGACAGGAGTCCGCATGCGGATCACGATCGCAATCAACCGCTACGACCGCCACGTTCCATTCTTCAACGACACCGTCAACGCGCCGAAGGGCATCACATTCAAGCCTCTCGAAGTCGGAGAAAGCTCTGTCTATCGCGACGGCACCAGCCGGCACGGACGGATGCTCAAACAGCTTGCCTTCGACGTCGCCGAGATGTCCTTGTCGTCCTTCATCATGGCAGTGGCGCGCGATCCAGACCTGCCACTTGTTGGCATACCTGTATTTCCACGCCGCTTTTTCAGTGTTGGGCAGACGTATGTCAGCGTCGATTCCGGCATCAGAGCCCCAACGGACTTGATTGGCCGCAAGGTCGGTCTGCATTCCTTTCAAACGACGCTTTCGGTCCTCGGTAAGGGCGACCTGAAACTGGAGTACAGCGTTCCGTGGGAACGGATCCACTGGATCTGCACGCGCTCGGAAATCGTCCCCGTCGATCTTGGTCAGGACGTGAAGGTAGAGGTTATATCTGAGGGCAAGGACATGGGTATGATGCTGTGCGAGGGCGAGATCGACGCGCTGATCTCGCCGCAGCCGAACGCCTCGATGCTGGCGCGGCCTGACCGCTATCGCCGGCTTTTTCCTGACGTGCACGCCGAAGAGGTGCGCTATTTCCGCAAATACGGCTTCTATCCGATCATGCACCTCATCGTCCTGAAGCGCGACCTCGCCGAGAAACATCCCGAACTGCCTCGCGAACTGCAGCGCATGTTCGAGGATGCAAAGAAGCTCGCGTACGACTTCTATGCCGATTTAAATTATTCGCTGCTGGTCGACGGTCGCATGCTGTATGAACAGCAGCGGCAGGACTTCGGCGCAGACCCTTGGCCGAACGATTTCAAGAGTAATCGCAAGAACCTTGAGCAATTCATCGGCTACTCTCACGATCAGCGGTTGATCACATTGCCGTTCCCAGCGGAGCGGCTGTTCCATCCATCTACCCACGACACATGACGCAACAATCCAACAACTGAAAATTTGGGGGCCTATTAAATGGGCTCGGCCTCAAAATAGCTTCGGTCCCCAGCGCGGGGGCCAGGAAGGTTTGGAAGGCCATTGCATCGGTAGGTGATCAGGTCAGCCGCGCTCGGCGCATGGGCGCTTGCAACGTCGGCAGCATCACGCTTGGCGGATTAGTTGCCGTGGCGCCGGCTCGTCCGTGGCGATTTGCCCTATTTGCCGAGACTAAGCCCTGGCTGTGTGCCCGCGACGGGCTGAAGCACGCTCGGTCTAGAACCACGATGTTGACATTCGATTGCACGGGCGGCCAGCATTAGCAGCTAAATTTGAACCACCCCGCGAAGGCTAGATCGAGTATCGTGGAGGTCGGGGCATCAAAAACTCGTAAGATCGACGGGAGGGAATTGAAATGAATTTCTTGCGCGCGGATATCCTGCGTCTTGCAGGTTCTCTCTGCGTCGCCGCCAGCGTTGCAACAGCGGCCGCGGCTCAACCACTCACCATGGCGACCGACAAGGTCGGAACCATCCTGAACGCCGCCGGTGCGGGCATGGCGAGCATCGTTGCCAAGTACTCCAAGACCAACATCGTGACCAGCACATTCGCTGGCCAGGATCTCTATATCGCAGCCATGGAGCGGGGCGAGGTCGACATGGGACCGGTCTCGTCATTTGGCGCTTGGCTGCAACTCACGGGAAAAAACCCGACGAAGACCAAGTACAAGAACATGCGGTTGCTGATGGCCAGCACAGGTGGGCTGCGGCAAACCTACATTACAGCGGCGGCCTCCGGAATTGACTCCGTTGCGGGGTTGAAGGGTAAGCGCGTTGCCACCGAGTTCCTGGCCACTCCGCTTCTGCAATTTTCCACGACCGCGTCATTGAAGGCCGCTGGCTTGTCGCTTGCGGATGTCGTTGCCGTTCGGGTTTCGGGTATCAGCGATGCGATCCATGCGCTCGAAATCGGCCGCGTTGATGCAACGTGGACAGCTTTCGGTATTCCCGCCCTACAGGAAGTCAACGCGAAAGTGCCGGTTGCCTATTTGCCGATGCCGAATTCGCCGGAAGCGATCGGAGTCTTCCGACAGGAGCTGTTCCCCGGTGTGCGGCTGACTACCGTACCGCCGACCCCGCGACTTTTTCTGGCCAAGGCGACCCCGATGGTGGACTACGACATCTATCTAGTGGCGAGGGCGGATCTTCCGGCGGACAAGGTCCGTCAGGTCTTGGAGGCGCTTTGGGACCATACTGATGAGTTGGTCAAGATCCATCCGATCTTGCGAACGTTCACCGAGAATGCCGCAACGACGGAATTGGCGGTATTGCCGTATCATCCGGACGCCGTCGCCTTCTACAAGAGCAAAGGAAAATGGAACGACGAGATGCAGAAAGCGCAGGAGCGGAATGAGGGGATGGTGAAGTAGACTGGTCGTTGCCCAATCGTTGCACAGCAAGTCTGCATGTCTTGATCTGGGCGGCCCGGCACTGGCAAATCCACGTGCCGATGTATTGCACCAGGATGTTGCGACATTTCGGAGATCGGTAATGGGAGATGAAGCGCGCGCACCACTGGCGCCGGCGAAACTCAAGACGCGCGATGCCGATCAGAACGGCGCACAGCCCCTCCACCCCTTGCCGGCCGGGATCATCAATATCTGTGGCGTCTTGTTGACTTCTATCTGTATTGGATGGGTTCTCTGGGTTCCGCAGATGCTGGGGCTTTCGCTCTACATCGAACAGTTCCTGGCGATCGTCCTCGGACTCGGGCTCTGCATCTGCTTCCATAGCCTCAACATACGTGGGGAGCGCCAGTCTGGGCTTCCACTGCTCGACATGTTGCTCGGCACGATCAGCCTCATAGCCTGCTTGTGGGTGTCTTGGGACTATCCCCGCCTGCTGTATGCGGTGCCGACGAGAACGCCGGAGGTCCTTGTTCTCTCGGCGATCGTCCTGCTCTTGTGCCTGGAGGCATTGCGGCGGGCCACGGGCTGGGCACTTCTCCTGGTCGTATTGCTGTTCATCGTCTATGCGATGCTGGCCAATCTGGCTCCCGAGGCATTGCGTGGACGCTCGATGCTGCCGGACCAACTCGCCGTCTATTTGGTGTTCGACTCGTCGGCACTGCTTGGGATGCCCCTGATCATTGGCTCGACCATTGTGCTGATGTACCTGTGGATGGGTGAAGCGCTGATCCGTTCGGGCGGAGGGGAGTTCTTCAAGGATATTTCGGTTGCGCTCCTTGGGCGAAGACGCGGAGGACCGGCGAAGATTTGCGTGGTGGGTTCCGCGTTATTCGGCACGATCTCCGGCTCCGCGGTTTCCAACGTCGCCTCGGTCGGCGTCTTCACCATCCCGCTCATGAAGCGGACGGGCTACAGTCCCAAGGTCGCCGGCGCAATCGAAGCTGTGGGATCTACTGGCGGACAGCTCATGCCGCCCGTCATGGGAGCGGCTGCATTCCTGATGGCCGAGTTCATCGAGCAACCTTACGCGGAGGTTGCGCTGGCAGCGGCAATACCGGCGATCCTCTACTATCTGGCACTTTACTGGCAGGTCGATCTCATCGCTGGCAAGGAGAGCCACCAGAGACTCAATGAAGCGATTCCAGAAGCGCGCCAGGTGCTCAAGGAAGGCTGGCATCTGACCGTTCCGTTTCCGGTTCTCCTGGCGTGTATCTTCGTCCTGAGACAATCTCCAGAAGTCGCAGCATTGAATGCGACGCTGGCGCTCTTCGTCGTCAACATCTTCCGCGGTTACAAGGGCAACCGGCTGAAGCTGACGGACTTCCTGATGACGCTGTCGGCGACGGGTCGTACGATGACGGATCTGATTGTGACCCTGGCTGCAGCCGGCTTCGTCATCGGGGTCCTCAATGTTACTGGCTTGGGCTTTGCCGTGACCTTGTGGCTGGTCAATCTCGCTGGCCTAAATCTCTACATTCTGCTTTTCATCGCGTTCGCGCTTTCGCTCATTCTCGGGATGGGCATGCCGACCGCGGCCGTCTACGTGCTGCTGGCAACGCTGGTAGCGCCGTCAGTGATTCAAGCGTTGGGTAAGTTCTTCGATGGCAGCGTGACGGATCCCAACGCCATAAAGATGGCCGCACATATGTTCATCCTCTATGGCGGCATGCTTTCGATGATTACGCCACCTGTTGCGCTCGCGGCCTACGCGGCGGCAAATATCTCGGGCGCCGGCCCGATGCAGACCGGCTGGTGGGCGGTGCGCATAGGCTGGGCGAAATTCATGCTTCCATTCTTGTTTGTGCTGTCGCCCACATTGTTGCTCTTCGGTCACCCGGTATGGATTTTGCTAGACTGTGTAACCGCGGGCATCGGGATCTATCTGCTGACTGCGGCCATGGTGGGCTGGTTCGAGCGACCGATGAGCATGATCGAGCGGATTGCCGTGGGCATCGCCGGCGCGTTCGCGATCATGCCGGCTTCTGTATTCAGCCTTTACGCGAAGGGTGACACGACCATAGTTGGGTCCGCGGTCGGAGTCGTGCTTCTGTACATCATGGCCCGAACGGCGGCAAAGATCCCGTATGCGGGCATACCGGCAAGGTAATGGAAAGCGCGTCGCATTCGGAAGCGCAGCCAATCGGAAGCGTCGCTTCAGGCCTCAAAGATGACCTGCCCCGATACGTTATCGATGACGACCGGGGATTCGAAATAGGTCACGCGAGGATGGTCACCGAACCGAGCCTGCATGCCATCCTTCCACGCGTCGTTGAAAAAAGCCTCGGCCTGCGTCCTGCTCTCGAACTCGTAGAAACCGCCGCACGCTCCATCGTCTCCCCACGTGTAATACTTGCGAACAAGGCCCGGAATGTCCTTGTAGTGCGGCACGCTGGCCTTGAAGCGCGCGGTCACTTCCGCGCGGGGCGGCTTGTGAGTGGGCATGAATTGTACGAGCACGGTGATCATGTGGGTTCTCCGCTCGGTGCGGCGGGAATAGGCCTTGTAGAACATACTTGGTCAACGGTTGAGCGCAACAAGCTCCTCGCGTTTCGTCAGCTTGTGAATGGGTTGTCCCGAATTGCCGCGGTGCATGGTGCGCAGAGCCTGCGTTCCGGTCTTTGGCGTTATGGGAATGCTTTTTCGCGGGGCTGAACGCCAACAACATGCCTGGGTTGCTGTCCATGCCATCTCCTGCCTCTTGCGCGACTGTATTGGCTGGCCCAAGATGATTCCAAAATTGCTCGACAGGGCTCAGCGGTGTGCGAATGGCAGCTTCGGTCGAATCGAAATCGTCCAAGGATCACGGTACGGTGTATGACATCGATGCCGGCGCGATGAACCTCATTCGCGGTGCGGCGGGCGCTCGGGAGGGCGAGCACCTTCTCATCATCAACACGACCGACGGATCGGTCGACCCCAAGATGACGGCTGCGATCGAGCGAGCCGGCCGCACCGTGGGCGCGCGCGTGCACGTTCTATCGACCGACAAGGTCGAGAGCGTCGAGAAGGTGCCCGCCCTCGTGCAGGGCGCATTCGAGACGGCCGATGTCACGGTCTTCAACCATCGCATCTCGTCGATGCTCCGGTTGATGCCACTCAAGCGCGGCAGGATGGTCAGCAATTTCTTCACCACGGCAGCCGGTCTTGGCGCGCCTGTGGCGCAGATGCCGATGGTCTACTGGCGCGAGCTCCTGCGACAGGTGCAGGACCGCGTCAACCGCGCCCGTGCCTGGCGCGTGACTTGCCCGGATGGCACCGATCTCAGCGGGACGCTTGCGCCGAGGGCCGCTGCCCCTTCGACCGGGCAGACGTTTTCGACAATCTCGTTCCCGATCGGAATCTTCAAGCCGCTCCCGACCGACACCACGAACGGCACCTTGATGCTGCGCTGGCTCGGCACCAGTGGCATCCATTTCATTGCACCTGAGAGCTTGTCGCTGGAGGAGGCCGTCCGGGCCACGGTGGTGAATGGGCGTATCACGGCGCTCGATGGAGAACCGCGTGCCGTGGCGACCGCACGATCGTTCCTGCAGGAGGCGGGAGAGCGCTACGGCAAGGACGGGTTCCTGCTCAATGGATGGCACGCCGGGATCAATGCCCAGGTGCAGCCGGAGCATCGGGTTTCTTCTGGCGTGGAGCGCTGGCTGTTCATCGGACATCAGAACCCACGCATCGTGCACTTCCACATCGTGGGGACCGAAGCTCCGGGCGAATACTCCGCCGCCTGTCTCGACCCCACCATCACCTTTGACGACGAAGTGATGTGGGAAGATGGTCGCCTCGTGTTCGCCGAGAAGGACGAGGTGCAGCGGGCCATCGGCGCTCACGGCGACCCGTCGCTGGCGCTCGCATGGCTGTCGGAAGTGGGCGTGACGACCGATCAGCATCGAGCTCCGGCACCGCGCACGATCGGGGCCCGCGTCTAGAATCCGCCGGAACGACACCGAACGCAAGCCGCAACGCTTTGTTGCTGACCGAAGCAGCTTGCTCAATACCAGCCGCGAGTGCGTAATGGCTCGAAAAAATGGAATAGGGCAATCGGTCCCTCGCAAAGAGGATCTTCGTCTCATCACCGGCACGGGCTGCTTCACCGACGACTTCACTTTGCCGGATCAGACGCACGCCTATCTGCTGCGCTCCCCCCATGCCCACGCTCGTATCCGTTCGATCGACGTCTCCAAGGCAGCGCGATGCCCGGGGGTTCGCACCGTACTCACCGCGCAGGACTACCTCAAGGATGGCGCGGGTCCGATCCTGCACGTGGCGAATCCGCCAGACATAAACGACCCCAAGACACCGGCGTTCCACAACAAGGACGGCTCACCGATCTTCCTGGCGCGGCATTGGCCCATGGCGCAGGACAAGGTTCGATACGTCGGCGAAGGTGTCTGCTTTATCGTCGCCGACACCCTCAACGCCGCCAAGGATGCGGCCGAGCAGGTATTGATGGACTACGAGGTGCTGCCGGCCGTCACGGAGGTGGCCGATGCGATCGCATCCGGCGCACCCCTGGTGTGGGACGGAGCGACGAATAACATCGCATTCGACGCGGTGTTCGGCGATGACGAGGCGGTCGCAGCCGCATTTGCCCGCGCAAAGCACGTGGTGTCACTCAAGCTCTCCAACCAGCGGATCACCGCCGTGGCGATGGAGCCGCGCGGGGCTCTGGCCGCATTCGATGCCGACACCGGACGCTACACGCTCTACTCGGGAAGCCAAGGCGCGGTCCGCCAGCAGACGACGCTGATGAAGATGTTCGGCGTGCCGGCCGACAAGATGCGCGTCATCTGTCGCGATGTCGGCGGCGGCTTCGGCATGAAGAACTGGGTCTACCCGGAATTCGTGCTTGCGCTCTGGGCCGCACGACGCGTCGGGAGGCCCGTGAAATGGATCGGCGACCGGAGCGAATCGTTTCTCAGCGACTTCCAGGCGCGTGATCTCGTGACAGAAGGCGCGCTCGCTCTGGATCCCGATGGGCGCTTTCTCGCCCTCAACATCTCCAACATCGGCAATGTCGGCGGGCACACCGTCGCTTTCGTGCCGTTGGCCAATGGTTCGCGTATCGTCACGTCGATCTACGATATACCGCTGGCATCCGTCCGGGTGCGTGGCGTGCTGACCCACACCGCGCCTACTGCTCCCTATCGCGGAGCCGGAAGGCCGGAGGCGATGCACAACCTGGAACGGCTGATCGACGAAGCCGCGCGCGTTAGCGGGATCGACAGGGTCGAGTTGCGGCGGCGCAATCTCATTCCCCCGGCCAAGCTTCCGTATCGCAATCCGCTTGGCGTCACCTATGACTGCGGTGACTTCCATTCCAATATGGAGCAAGTCCTCGAACTCGCGGACTGGAAGGGTTTCAAGAGCCGCCGAGACCAGTCGCTGGCGCGCAATCGCCTGCGCGGCATTGGACTTTCCAATTACCTGGAAACGCCGGTCGGGTGGCCGCAGGAGCGAGCCGAGATCACGGTACGGCCGGGCGGACGCGTCGACGTGGTGCTCGGAACCCAAGGTCATGGGCAAGGGCACGAGACGACATTTGCGCAGGTGATGGTCGAGCAGCTCGGAGTTCCATTCGATTCAGTGAACCTGATCACGGGCGATACCGAGGTCGTCAAGGAGGGCGGCGGCTCGCATTCGGATCGCTCAATGCGCTTAGCTGGCTCGCTGATGTTCTGGGGCTGCGGAGAAATCGTAGAGAAAGGCAAGCAGATCGCCGCGCATATCCTGGAGGCCGCGGCTTCAGACATCGAATTTGTCGATGGCCGCTTCGTAGTGACAGGGACCGACCGAGGTCTTGGATTGTTCGAAGCCGCTGCGCACGCGGCCTCAGACCGCGTGCCTGAGGAATTGCGGGGCCGGCTCGGCTCGGATCAGGAGATTTGGCGACGAATACCCGCCTATCCGACCGGAGCGGCTGTGTGCGAAGTCGAGATCGATCCGGCCACCGGCAAGGTTGAGATCGTCCGTTGGAGCTGCGTCGACGATGTGGGCCGCGTGATAAACCCGATGATCGTGCATGGGCAGGCGCATGGCGGCATTGCCCAAGGCGTCGGGCAATTGCTGCTGGAGCACAGCTGCTACGACAGCGACGGGCAACTCATCGCGGGCTCGATGATGGACTACGCGATGCCGCACGCCGACGATCTTCCCCGTTTCGAAGTCAAGACGGTGGAGACGGCGCTGACATCCAGCAACCCTCTTGGCATCAAAGGTGGCGGCGAATGCGGGACGACGCCCGCTCTAGCCGCTGGGATGAATGCCATTATTGATGCGCTGCAATCCGCCGGCGTCCGCGACTTGGCGATGCCGGCCACACCTCAGCACGTCTGGAATGCAATCAACGCAGCACGTACGGCCGCGGCTAGGGGATGAGTAAGGGTGGCGACCAGATCACCCGACTTAAGATTTGCACCGGGAGCGAAGGAATGAAACACGGCATCGGCAAGCCCATTCCTCGATATGAGGATGGTCGATTGCTGACGGGGCGCGGGCGATACAGCGACGATATGAACCGTGCAGGTCAAGCCTACGCCTTCGTGCTCCGCTCACCCCATGGCCACGCCTGGATTCGTGCGATCGACAGCCGAGCCGCGTCGGCTGCGGCGGGCGTGCTGACGATCCTGACCGCTGCCGACTATCTGGGCGACGGCCTTGGCTCTATGCCGCAGGGCGCCAACCCGCTCGATGCGCTCGACCCCTGGAAGCAGGCCCTTATCAACCGGGACGGGACCAAGCCGTTCGTGTCGCCCCATATTCCGCTCGCCGTCGACAAGGTGCGCCATGTCGGCGAGCCGGTTGCCATCGTCGTTGCCGAGAGCGCTCATACAGCCCAAGATGCCGTAGAGCTGATCGAGGTCGACTACGAGCCGCTGCCGTTCGTCATCGACGTGTGCGATGCGGTGAAACCGGACGCTCCTCGCATCTGGGACGATGCTCCTGGCAACGTCGCCGTCGACGCCGAATGGGGCAACGCCGGCACGACCGCGGAAGCATTTGCCACGGCAGCCCACGTGGTCGAGATGGATTTTAGGCACAATCGCGTCGTCAACGGACAGATGGAGCCGCGCGCGGCCGTTGCCGAATACGACTCCAGCTCGAAGCGCTACACGCTCTATGCCGGCAGCCAATCCTCGCACCGGCTGAAGCTGTCACTCGCCCGTGCGCTCAATGTGCCCGATGACAGCGTCCGGGTCATGGCCTGGGACGTGGGCGGTGGTTACGGTCCTCGCCTCTTCATGTACTCGGAGTACACGCTCATTGCCTGGGCGGCGCGGCGTCTCGGGCGCCCCGTCAAGTGGGTCTCCACCCGTTCTGACGGCTTCATCAGCGATTATCAGGCGCGTGATCAATTCGCCAAGGCGGCGATCGCCCTCGACGAGGATGGCCGCATCAAGGCGATGCGCTGCGAGATCCTCTACAATGTCGGCGGGATCACGGTTGCTTACGTCCCGCTCGCCAACGGCACGCGCCTAGTAACAAGCGTGTACAACATTCCGCTACTGTGTCTGCGGGCGAAAGCCGTCATCACGAATACGGTTCCTACCGCGCCCTACCGCGGCGCCGGGAGGCCGGAGTTGATGCATAATATCGAACGCCTGCTCGACGCTGCCGCGGAAAAAATTGGCATTGATCGCGTCGAGATCCGGCGCCGCAACCTTATTCCAAAGGCGGCGATCCCGTACACGAATCCAATGGGCATCCCGGTACGATTTCGGGCGACTTTGCCGGCTGCCTCGATCGGGTTGTCGCGTTGCACGACTGGGCCGGATTTCGCAAAGCGCAAAAAGGGCTCAAAGGCGCGGGGCTGGCTGCGCGGTATTGGCCTTGGCATGTACGTGGAGATACCGGTTGGGGCACGCGACGAATGGGCCTCGGTCGAGATCAAGCCCGACGACGCGGTCGATTTCCTGTCCGGCTCTCTGGCGCAGGGCCAGGGGCACGAGACGACATTCCGTCAGGTGATCTGCACCAGTCTTGGCGTGCCATTCGACTCGATCCGGATGTACACGGGCGATACCGATGTCATACCAGTCGGCGGCGGCACCCATTCGGACCGATCGATGCGGCTCTCAGGCGCTCTGATCGTATGGAACTCCGAGGAGATCATCAGGAAAGGCAAGCAGATCGCGTCGCATCTGCTTGAGACGGCGGTGGATGACATCGAGTTCGAGGACCGCAGATTCCGTGTAAGGGGAACGGACCGCTCGCTCGACCTGTTCGAAGCCGCGCGCCGGGCCTTGACCGAGGAGGTGCCGGAAGAGCTACGCGGCCCGCTCAAGGCCCAGTATCACCTGGAACGGCGGCTGCCGGCCTACCCGACTGGTGCCGCGATCTGCGAAGTCGAAATCGATCCGGAGACGGGCAGGGTGGGGATTGTCGGCTGGAGTTGCGTCGATGATGTCGGGCGCGTGATCAATCCGCTGATCGTCCATGGCCAGGTGCACGGCGGCATCGCCCAGGGCGTTGGCCAGGCGATGTTGGAGGACGCTGTCTACGACGGCGCGACCGGCCAGCTCATAGCCGGTTCATTCCTCGACTACTGCATGCCCCGAGCGGACGACCTCCCAGTCTTCAACGTGGAAACCTATGAGGTGCTTGCGCCGTCCAATCCTCTTGGCGTCAAGGGCGCCGGAGAGGCAGGGACGACGCCGGCCCTGGCTGCCTTCATCAACGCGGTGGTCGACGCGCTCAGGGAATACGGCGTGAAGCACATCGCAATGCCGGTAAGATCAGAAGACGTCTGGCGGGCGATCCATCACTCGTGAGCGGGTGCCGACAACAGCCAAGGGAACCCCCTCTCTGCGGCTGCCCTGAGGAGCCAACAAGAATGTCAGCTGACAACAGTCGGGGACAGACTAAGGTTGATACTGAGCGCTTCCGCTTGCGCCGGTTCGTCGAGCAGCTGAAGGTCCGCGCTGAGGTCGACATCGTCAACGATCCTGTCCCGCTGGCCGAACTGGCGCAACGGATCGATGGCAACGCACGGGCGGTGTTGTTCAACAAGGCGGGACCGCAGCAGGTGGAGCTGATCGCCAACGTGATGGGCGATCGCAGCCGGATTGCCCTCGCATTTGGCGTCGAAGGGCCGGATGTGGCCCAGGAGATCGGGCGCAGAATTCGTGCTCCTCAGCCGGTCGTCGAGGTGGCATCGGCCGATGCGCCCGTTCAAAATGTCGTGCTGAAGGGCGATGACGCCGACTTCACCAAACTGCCGGTCCACCTGCAGCATGCATTGGACGGCGGTCCGTACATCTCCGCGTCAATCGACTACGTCGTCAACCCCGACAGCGGCCTCATGAATGTCGGCAGCAGGCGCCTGATGCTGCGCGGCTGTCGGGAGGCCGGTATCGATCTTGTCGCCCCGAGCGATCTCCAGGCGATCTACCGCAAGGCGGTAGCTCAAGGCCAGCGTCTGCCCATCAGCTTCACCGTCGGTTCTCACCCGATCGACTTCATAGCCGCGGCCATGCGCCTGCCGGGTGACGAGTTGACCTTGGTGGCCACGCTTCGCGGCGAGCCGCTCCCCGTTGTGCGCTGTGTAACGAACGATATCCGCGTCCCTGCCGATGCCGAGATCGTTCTTGAAGGCTATCTCGACGAGCGCGGCTGGTGCCAACCGGAAGGACCCTACGGCGAGTTCTTCGGTTACTACGGCGAGATGAAGATGAATCCGGTATTTCATCTCGCCGCGATCACCATGCGTCGCGATGCGCTGTTCCAATCAGTGACCATCGGCGGTCGCACGCTGGGGCGCACCGAGACCGCACAAATCGGGACCATACGGACAGAGCTTGCCGCGTGGCGCGCACTGGAGACAGCGGTGCGCGAACCCCTCGGCGTCTATGCGACCGCATCCGGCACCGGCATCTGCACGCTGCGCGTTCGCATGCGCCAGCGTGTTCCGGGCGAGGCCAGAAATGCGATCTCCGCTCTGTTCGGATCGCTTGCCAATATCAAGCACGTGTTCGTCGTCGACGAGGACATCGATATCCATTCCGAGGATCAGATGGACTGGGCTCTGGCGACGAGGTTCCAGGCCGACCGCGACCTAGTGATTGCTACAGGGTTTCGCGCCTTGCCGCTCGATCCTTCACTCGACGGACGCACGACGTGGGCGAAGGCCGGCTTCGATCTCACCCTGCCGTTCGGCAAGCGCGGCGAGATACGCTTCACTGTTCCCGAAGCGCCGAGACTCGAAGGGCCGGCGCGTTTCCAGACGGTGAAGGATGCCCTCGAATCACGCCCGATGTTCTTCGGACAAATCATGGAGGCCCTTGGCAGCCGGGACGGGCGCGAGATCGTCTGCGAACTCGACGGACTCCGTGCCGCCTCTCATCTCGATCGCCTCGAGGACGGCCGTTACTGTCTGAGGAAAGACCCAAGCTTGATCGAGGATAGCTAACAATGAAGCTGGCTCCGCTCTTCCGACGCAATGCTTCGATATTTGCAAGCAACGCGAAAGGAAGGACCTCATGAGCGCGAATTGGGGCGTCGATGTTCATGCCCATTTTTTCCCGAAGTCTTTTCTCGATCTCATCGCAGCCGAGGGCGCGCCGTTCAATGCCCACTGCACGCACGGCGAGAAAGGCTACGTTCTCAGGGTCGCCGGGCACACGCCGCCGCCCCTGCATTCTGGCTTCGTCGACGTCGGGCGTCGAATCAAGGAGATGGATGCCCAGAATGTGTCCGCGCATGTGCTGTCGCTCACCGTGCCAATGGTCTATTGGGCAGACGCCGCATTATCCGACAAGCTGTCGAAGGCATTCAACGATGCCGCGATTGCAGCACATCAGGCCCATCCGAATCGCTTGTTCTCATTTCCCGTTCTTCCCATGCACCATCCCGCGCTCGCCGTCGCCGAGCTCGAGCGCATTGCCCGCGCGCCCGGCGTCAAAGGCGTGTACATGGCGACCTGGATTGCGGGCCGGGATCTATCGGACGAGGCTTTTCTCCCCGTCTACGAGCGGCTCGAGGATATCGGCCTTCCGATATTCCTTCACCCGGTCGACGTGTTGGCGCCCGAACGGCTCGAAGCCTTCTTCCTCGACAATCTGCTCGGCAATCCGTTCGATACGGCCGTCGCTGCGGCACATTTGATTTTCGGCCGGGTGCTGGATCGCTTCCCAAGGCTCGTCGTCTGCCTACCCCATGCTGGCGGCGCCCTGCCGTTCGTGATTGGCCGTATCGAGCGCGGGTGGGAGACACGACCCGATCTTCGTCACATTGCGCTGCCGCCGACTGACTACTTGAGGCGCTTCTACTACGATACGATCAGCTACTCGGCGCCGATCTCGTCGGCGCGGACCGGGTGATGATGGGAAGCGATTACTGCTTCAAGCTCGGTTACGATCGCCCGGTCGAGGTGGTGACCCGTCACCCACCGATGACGGATCAGGAAAAGAAAATGGTGCTGCGGGGCAACGCCGAGCGTCTTCTCGGTCTTTCGAATTGAGGTGCAGTGTGCGCAAGCTTCACTATGGAATCGCCACCAATAAGTCGGCCCCCAACGTACGCTTCGGAATCGAGAAGGGGTTCTTTGCTGAGGAGGGGATCGATCTCGAGATTCGATTGACCTATGGCGGCCCGGAATTGGCAAGTTCGTTCGCGGCGAGGGACGTCGAGATCGGCGAGTTCGGCTCTCCGCCGGCGCTGACCGCGATTGCGCAACGCGCGCCCATCAAGATCATCGGCAGCGGCATGCGCCGAAAATTTCTCATGTATCTGGGGGTTCGTTCCGACATCAAGGACTACGCGGAGCTGCGCGGCAAGCGGCTTGGGCTGCTCACTCTGGGCAGCTGTAATGATTGGTTGGCGCGGCGATTGTGGAGCCAAGCGGGACTGGATCCCGAGCACGACTTGAAAATGGTCGCCGTGAAGGGCGATTATCCACGCATTCTAGCCCAGATGGCGGAAGGCAAGTTCGAAGCAATTCTCACGATCGAGCCCGATCTGGCATCAGGAGAGTGTCAGGGTTTGCTGCGCGTCTGGGCGGCTGCCTGCGATCCCGAATACCTGCCGCGTTACCAATGGGTCGTCATGGTCGCGCGACTTGATTTCATCGACCGCGAGCCGGAGCTGTTGCAGGCGGTGCTCCGCGCTTGCGCGCGCTCCAGTCGATATATGGCCGAGCATCCTGATGAATGGGCGCAGTTCCTGGTGGCGTCCCATGGCGTTTCACCGGAGGCGGCGAGGCGAGCCGTCGGTCGCGAGTTGCCCCATACCGCCCGCGACTGCAAGATCGACATCGAAGGCCTTCGTCAGGCGATTGCGCTGCAAATGGAACTCGGCGCGTTCAGTGACAACCTTCCAGTAGAGCAAATCACGGATCTTCGGTTCCTGCCCGACGCTTTCGAACGGGGAGACGCCGGACGCTGCGGCGGCGGCTCCGTGCACGGAAGCGCCGCGGCGCCGGAGGGCGCGGAACCGCGAAAGCCAGTGGGGAATGGATTTGCACATTCGACATCGGAAGTTGCTTGAAACTGTTCGGGCGTCGGATTTGCGGATGGGGGAGCGGGTTCGAGCGCGGGGGTCGTGCGGTGCTTTTCGCCTTGTATTTGGGTGAGGTCGTCCGGTAACGTTAAAGTCGCACTCACGGACTGCCGGCCGAGGCAGCCGATTGCATTCGTTGCAGGGTGGCCAAGGCGCGCAAGCTCGAAGGTCTTCTTTCAAGCTCATGCGTTACCTCAGGATGAGGCGAGCGACTCGGCTCACCGCGGCAGCATAAGCCACTCACACCTTTTCAAGAATCTTGTCCTGCTTGCGGAAGTGATAGCGCGGCAGCTTGTCGAGATCAGTGCCCGTCACACGGATGACCCAAGCCTTCTTGGGATGACAGGTCGAATGCATCACGCCGGGGCCGTATCCGCACGTCTGGCCGGGACCGATTGCATACTTGCTTGTCGCGACAAGCTCGGCGTGGGCCTCGCTCTCCGGGTTGACGCGCCGCCATTCGGTCATCTCGGTCAACTCGCGCGCATTGCCGTAGACCGCCCACGAGCTGCCGTGGCTGTGTGGTTTACCAGTCTTGCCGCCTTCCTGGACGTGCGCAAGCACATAGAAGTCGGTCTCCGGGTCGTGATACAGCTGACGCTTGCCCACTGGCGTTTCGTCGTTGAATGTCTCCGCGACGAAGGCGGGATTCTTCAGAAGCCTCGTCAGCCGGTCGGCGATCTGCGGCAGCGCCTTCGCAAGCGGATCGGCTTTGAGGATGGCGCGGGTTTCAGCGCAGAATTCATCGAGCGTGAAGGCCATCGGCGTCTCCCTTGGATGATCGTTCCTTAACCACGATTTTGTAAAATATTAGAGCTTTTTCGGTTCGCAGCGCAATCCAAGAATAGTCGGTTGAGCCCTGACCGAAGGTTGGCGGCCACGCCGGGTTTGGCGGACCGGCCTATGTCGCATCGAAGGTCGATCATCGGGCCGGTCCGATCGCTCCCCGTTCGCTCGGTCCCGACGGAATTTGCGTCAACGGAATTTCTCCGGGCGCGACGGCAACACCGATGAGTGCAAGCTACTCGCCCGAGCATCGTGCCGCGCAAGCTCAGCGGTCGCCGCTTGGCCGTATTGCAAGCGCTGCGGACACCGCTGGTGTTGCGTGCTTCCTGACGACGAACGCCGCGCGCTACATGACGGGTGAGGTTGTGATCGTGAACGGCGGCGCCAAACTTCGGCTGACCACTGCACGAGGCGATCCCGGGAATTTGGCGAAGGAGTGACATGGCGAACCGGATTTTGATCGTTGGCGCGGGTATTGGCGTCGCTGAGATGGACGATGACGATGCCGTGCGTCGGCGCGACCACGGCGCATTGTCCACCTGAGGCGGGCCGCAAATGCGTCTGGCCCGACATTGGTCTTGAAGTGGGCGCCGTCCATCGACACCCCGTATGGTCAAAAAATTTAAACTGTAGAAAAGCCGGTGAGTGGTCCATTCCCGGCGTAGCCTCGCCGGGTGGCGCTGGCTACGATTTTTGGGCAATCAATCGCGAATCGGCTGGCGTGGAGGACGAATGGATTGGGCGCGCATCCTGGCCTTTGTCACGGGGATGGTGGACCAGGAGCTGCTGGCGCGGAACGAATATCTGGCCGCTGAAAATCAGATCCTGAAGGCCCAGTTGAAAGGGCGGCTGAAGCTCTCGGACGCCGAGCGAGCCGCGCTCGGCGAGATCGGTCATCGATTGGGCCGCAAGGTTCTGGCCGAGGTCGCCAATGTGGCCCGGCCGGACACCATCTTGGCCTGGTATCGCAAGCTCGTGGCCCGCAAATTCGATGGCTCGAAGGCCCGTCGGAGCCCCGGCCGGCCTCGGATCAAGGGAGAGGTCGAGCAGTTGATCGTTCGCATGGCCAAGGAGAACCGCGACTGGGGCTATGACCGGATTGCGGGGGCGTTGGCTAATCTGGGGTACGAGGTCTGCGATCAGACGGTCGGCAATGTCTTGCAACGCCACGCTTTGCTGCCCGCACCTGAGCGTAAGCGCACGACAACCTGGCCGGCTTTCATTCGGATCCATCTGGCGCTGCTGGCTGGGACCGACTTCTTGACCGCGGAGGTGCTGACGCTGCGCGGGCTGGTGACCTACTATGTGCTGTTTTTCATCCATCTCGAGAGCCGCCGGGTGGACATCGCCGGCATCACCGTTCACCCGGACGAGCGGTGGATGCAGCAGATGGCCCGGAACGTGACCATGGAGGGATGCGGCGCTCTCCGAGACTGTCACTATCTCCTGCACGATCGCGACACCAAGTACACCCAGTCCTTCCGAGCGATCATTGCGTCAGGCCGGGTCGAGCCGCTCGTGCTGCCCGCGCGCAGCCCGAACCTGAATGCCTATGCGGAGCGCTGGGTCAGGTCGGTGAAGGAGGAGTGCCTGTCCAAGGTAATCCTTTTTGGCGAGCACTCCCTGCGGCGGGCGCTGAGCGAATATGTCGAACATTTCCATGCCGAACGGAATCACCAAGGGAAGGGCAATGCCCTGCTGTTCCCCCGGGGTACGAACATCCGACGCGATCGGCCTGTTCAATGCCGCGAGCGACTGGGCGGACTCTTGCGTTATTACCATCAGGAGGCAGCGTGAACGGGCGAGGCGCATCAGATGAATTTTTTGACCTTACGGGATCAAATCACGGATCTCTATTTCGGTTTTGGGTCGTCCCGGACGGCGTGATCGCCAGCGCCAGTGGAGCCGGAAGCCGGTGCGATGCCATTGGACAACGGTTGCCGGTTTGACCAATACCATCGCATCGATGACTTGCGGCCAAATCCGGTAGAGCCACACCCACAGCAGCCGGTCTAGGAATGAAAGCTGAAGCCGACCAGGACGCTGTCGCCGCAGGACGGTCACCTGATGCCGCAGGGCGATTAGCTCGATTTCCAGCGAGGCGCGGCCACGGAAGCGGAAGGCGAAGATCGAAACAAGGGCAGAGAGAATCGCCACCATGACGGTGACGGTACGACCAGGCTCCGAAAATCACCAGCCTTTCTCAGGCTTGTGGAAATTTGAGCAGGGACAGCCTTAGCTGCGCTGGCCGTCCTGCGGATCGTGCATCGCAAGCGTAATGAGTCGATTAGATGCCCTCGACACCGAAGCTCTTGAGCGCGCGCCTACACCCGGTTGTGGCATTACCCAGAGATCGCCGACTGCTTGAGTGCGCGTGGCGCAACAACTCGAGCAACTGCGAGCAACTCGGGTAGTCGACCTATTCCTGTGCGTTGCACCGATGTGATTGCTCGTTGTCAGAACGCGCGTCCCGACAGGGATGCGACAAAACGTCCAATTACCTGCCGGTTGCTGCTTCCGTGGTGCTTCCGCAACCATCGATCGTACAAAATACCATTTAATAAGTTATTGAAATCTGGCGCGCCCGACAAGATTCGAACTTGTGACCTCTGCCTTCGGAGGGCAACGCTATGCAGCTTGGTTTGGTACACGACTTCTGGCCGCTCCGCCAGTGACGACAGAGAGCCATTTCCAGTCGGTATATTTGTCTCCCGTTTGGCGAAGATGGGTATAGCGCTTGAGGCTCGACCATGCCCGGTGACCGGACACGCTCCCTACTTGCGGGATGCTCAGGCCCGTCTCGAACAGTCGCGAAACGCCATCATGGCGCAGGTCATGGAAATGTAAGTCCATAATTTCGAGAAATTGGCACGCTCGCGTGAAGCCCGCCCCGATCGCATCCGTGCTGTAGGGAAAAATTTCCTCAGAGGTCTTCGGCATCGAGAGGATGATTTGGAGCGCCTCCGGCGGGAGGTCGCACCAGACATCGTTTCCAATCTTCTCTCCGGGATTTTTCATGTCGCGGATCAACAGGCGACTTCCTCCCGTATCAAGGTCGCCCCAACAGATGCGAGTGATTTCCTCCAGGCGGCGCGTCGAAAAAATCGCGAAAGCCGTGATCTTCTGCATGGGAACCGACGACGTGCGGCGCTTAAGCCGCTCGCCGAAATGCGTCATCAACTTATCCAACTCGTCGAGCGTTGGACGCCGATCGCGCGCGCGGCTCTTGGTCGTAATGCCCAGCCGCTTGGCGACCACAAAAGCGTCTTTCATCGCGTTCTGGTCAAGCTGATATCCCCACGCCGGCCGGGCGATCGCGAAGACTGCTGCAAGATGCGACAGATAATTGGCGACGGTCTGCGGCGTGACCTTCGATACAAGTTGATTGGCGAACGCAATGATGTCGGCGCTCGTGATGGTCGAACACCGCTGGTTTGCGATATCGTAGCGCTTGATCGCACGTAGCACCTGCGTCTTCGTTCGACCAATGTCTTTGACGGACTCTTCGGTATAGCGATCGATTACCGAAGCCAGGGTAGGGTCGGGGGTTTTTTCCCGTTCGAGGGCGCCGGGCTTGGCGAGTTCGCTCTCGCGTTTTTCGAGCCATGCGGCGGCGGCCTGTTTGCGGTCAAACGTCCGTGATTTCGCGATGAACGATCGTGCCCTTGCGCTTGATGAGAAGTTGCGCGTGGTAACCTGTGGACCCACTCTTTCGCTTACGGGCGATGATCGTTCCCATTTCGTCCTCAAGGCAAATCGTGGTACAGCATGTAGCCCTATGGTACAGCATGGCAGTAGCTGAGGCAAGAAAATGAGCCAAAATCGGAGAAAACGGGAGTGAATGAGTACAGCAAACTGCGGGTACAACCGACTGAAATGAAAACAAAATCCAGTAATTTCAGTAGGTTCAGATTTAGTGTCGCGCCCATGATGGAATGGACCGACCGGCACTGCCGGTTCTTCCATCGCCTGCTCACGCGTCGCGCCCTCATCTACACCGAGATGATCACCACCGGCGCGGTGCTGCACGGCGACCGCGCGCGGCTCCTCGCGTTCGATCGGGCGGAGCATCCGGTCGCGCTCCAGCTCGGCGGCTGCGATCCGGCCGCGCTCGCGCGATGCGCGCGCATCGCCGAGGACCTCGGTTACGACGAGGTCAACCTCAATGTCGGCTGTCCCTCGGAGCGGGTGCGGGAGGGACGCTTCGGCGCCTGCCTGATGGCGGAGCCGACGCTGGTCGGCGACTGCGTCGCCGCCATGAAGGCCGCGGTCACGCTCCCGGTCACGGTCAAGTGCCGCATCGGCATCGACGACCAGGACCCGGAGGAAGCGCTCGAGGCGCTTACTCGCGCGGTCGAGGCGGCCGGCGTCGCCGCGCTCATCGTGCACGCGCGCAAGGCCTGGCTCGAGGGTCTGTCCCCGCGCGAGAACCGCGATGTGCCGCCGCTGGATTACGCGCGCGTCCATCGTCTCAAAGCCGCGCATCCCGGTCTCTGCATCGTGCTCAATGGCGGCATCGCGGACCTCGACCAGGCGGTCGCGCACCTTGGGCGCGTCGACGGCGTCATGATGGGGCGGGCCGCCTATCAGGAGCCGTGGCGGCTCATCGGCGTCGATCCGGTGCTGTTCGGCGCGCGTGCGCCGTCGCCTTCGCCGAAGGCGGCGGCCGAGGCCCTGATCCCCTATGTCGAACGCGAGTTCGCGCGCGGCACGCGGCTCAGCGCCGTCACCCGCCACGTGCTCGGCCTGTTCCGCGGCGTGCCTGGCGCGCGCGCGTTCCGGCGGCATCTCGCGACCGAGGCGGTGAAGCCCGGCGCGACTGCCGCCGTCTTCCGGGCCGCGCTCGCGCTCGTGGTCGACGGTAGCGCGCCAGCGGCGCACCCGGCTTCAGCCGCGGCCTGAACGGTCGCGGCCTGCCCGAGGCTGTGGCGCTTGCGCCGCCCGAGGCGCCTGCGGCAGGACCGCGCATATTCTGCACCGCAGGCCGCTCGGCGCGAATGTGGTTTCGACCTCGCCGTCGAGCCGCTTGATCGCGGACTCCAAGAGCTTGCTGCCAAAGCCCTTGCGCGTCGGCGGTGCAGGCGGCAAATCGACGCTCTCGCGCCAATGCAGCGTAAGCCGGCCGCTCGCGTGCTGCCACCGGATCTCGATCCGGCCGTCGGGCTTGGAGAGCGCCCCGTATTTCGCGGCATTGGTCGTGAGCTCGTGGATGACGAGCGCCAGCAACATTGCCGTTTGCGACGAGCACCTCACCTCGTCGCCGCACCAGCTGACGCGAGCGCTGTCATAGGGCCGCAATTCTCCGACCAGGATGTCCTGCAGGGAAGCGGACTGCCAGTCGCACCTGGAGAGAAGATCGTTCGTGGCGGCGAGCGCCGCGAGCCGCGCACCGATCTTTTCCCGCAATTCCTTTTCATGCACGAGCGATTGGTTGAGAATGGTCTGGATGCTGGCCAGCATGTTGCCGAGCCGGTGGGCGAGCTCCTGGTTGAGGAGCTGGCGTTTCTGCTGCTCCTCGCGCAGCTGCTGCAGCAGGCCGCGGTAGCTCACCGCCGCCCACAGAATGAAGGACGACGACAAGCCGTAGAGCAGCCAGTTATCAAGGGTTTCCAGCGCAAACGGCGCCAGCGCCCACTGCGCCGGCGCAAACAGCCAATACGCGACCACTCCGCCCAGTAGCATGGCGAGCATGCCGGCCGCGCCGCCGCCCAGCAACGCCGCGACCAGGGTGGCCGCGCAATATGGCGCAAACACCACGCTCGAGGGCCGTACGAGGCCGATTGCACAGTGGATGGCCGTCGCCGCGCCGACGCAGACGACGGCGAAAGCGAGCGCGCCCGGCGATCCGGGAGAAAGCCCCCACGGCCACACGGATCGCCACCAATGCAGGCGCGAGCGAACCGCGTCGCGGACGCTAGAATTGGGTAATTGGCCATGGAGCGTGAGGCGATCGGTATTCATCGCGAGGCTGAATGAATATGGCCGCCCTGGTTGGAACCTGCGCCGCGAGGTGGGCGACAATGCGTCAACACGAAGTTTTGATGACCGCAGCCGAGTCTCGGCTACTCGCCGATCAATTCCTTCCGCCTCAATTCGAGCTCTTCCGCATAGCGGCGCAGTGCATGGGACTCGGAGAGCAGGCCGACGACATGGCGCCGGTCTTGCGAATGAACCACCGCGAGCGCCTCTGCCTCGGCCTTGTCGAAGATGGCAATGGCTTCCTTGACCGTCATCGTCGGCAGCAAAGTGGTATCGCGATAATGCAGGATCGCCCGAATGGGGCTCGTTTCGTCGAGCTCAGGAGCATGGGCTTCCGCTACCTGCACCAAGCCGGCATAGCTCTTGTCCTCGTTCACCGCCACCACTTGCGTGACCGAGCCGAGCGGAAACACCATGCGAAAGCGCGACAGCGCCGTATGGGCCGGGACCGTGCGCAGGTCCGACCGCATCATCCGCCGCACCGTCAGATCGCGCAGCCAGCCGACGTCGGCGGCGCTGCGGATGCTCTCCCCGCGCAGGTGGAAGCGCCAAGTCGCGAACGAATAGCCGAATGCTTCTCGGGTCACTTGCGCCGAGACGATGACGGCGATCAGCACGGCGGTGCTCAGCCAGAAGTCGCCGGTGGTTTCGAGCGCGATGAAGGTCATGGTGAGCGGGCCGCCGATCACGGAGACCGAAAGCGCTCCCATCCCGATGATGGCATAGATGTGCGGATCGAGCTTGAGCGTGGGCCACAGCGCCGACAATGCGTCCGCGAACATGTAGCCTCCGAGCGCACCCATCAACAGCGAAGAGAAGAAGAGCCCGCCGCGAAAACCGGTTCCGAGCGACACCAGCGACGCCAGTGCCTTCAGCAGGAGGAGCACGGCAACCTCGCGGAGCGGGCGATCGAGAACGGATGCCAGGTGGAGCGCGCCATGGCCGGACGAGAGAATCTGCGGCGTGGCGAGGGCCAATGATCCGACCACGAGGCCCCCGAGGGCCGGCCGCAAGAACGGCCGAACCGAGAGTCGATTCAACACGATCTCGCACAGCGCAACCCCGCGCATGAGCGCGATGCCGAATGCGGCGGCGGCGAGCCCGACCCCGCTCGCAATCACGAGATCGCGGGCGGTGACGCGCGACACGTATAAACTTCCGATCCCGAGCGAAGTTGGATCGAACAGGTTGGCCACGACGTAGCCGACGAGCGCCGCCAGGCCCACCGGCGCAAGGCTTGCGACCGAATAGCTCGCGATCACGAGCTCGAAGGCGTAGAAGGCCCCCGCGAGCGGTGCTCCGAACGCGCCGGCGATTGCGCCCGCCGCCCCGCAACCGACCAGGATACGCAAGTCCCGGCGGCGCAAATGAAAGGCACGGCCGAT
Organism: uncultured Alphaproteobacteria bacterium; assembly: GCA_963758945.1. Lineage (GTDB taxonomy): Bacteria > Pseudomonadota > Alphaproteobacteria > Rhizobiales > Xanthobacteraceae > VAZQ01. The sequence continues at coordinate 41,074 of CAVWXY010000019.1, forward strand.
CGAAGAGGCGATGCCGCTGGCCAGCTGCGTGTAGCCGGCCTCCATCCCGACCGAGGCGCCGACACCGCTGGACCATACGGTCTGCAGCGCGACGTTGACGCTGCCGACGAGCGACATGCGCCCGCCGTGCAATGCATTGGCTTCGATCGGGTCGACCTCCCGCGCCGGCCGCCAGCGTACCAGCAGCAGCATCGCCGAGCCGAACGCGAGGCCCCCGAGCATCGGGACCGTCACGGCTGTGTAGGGATCGAGCGCGGCAAGCGCGGACAGCCATTCGCCGGGCGAAACTCCGAACAGCAGCCAATGCATCTGCCTGACCGCAAAGCTCATTGCGGCCACCACGAGCCCCGCCAAGGCGCCGATGATCCCTGCAAGCAGGATGAGGCCCGATTCCCGCGCCCGCACGAGCGTGCGCAGCGCGCGCGGGACCTCGATGCCGGACAGGCGCTGCCAGACGGATGGTATGGGCTTGGTCGACAGGAGCATTCGCGCGACTTCTCTCAATCCTCAAAGCCTCTACGGCTAACGCCGGGCACCTTCGAATGTGCCCCTTACCCGCGCTCCTTGCGGACAGGAAGGCACGAATAGCGCATACCGCCACGGCATGGTACGGGGACCTGCCAGGCGGGATCTTCGGAGCAGGATATGTTGCTGGGCGTGCCCGCGAGCGAGTTGCTGCTGCTCGCGGCCTTGATCATTGTCGGCGGTGTCGTCACCGGCTTTCTCGCCGGGCTGTTCGGAATCGGCGGCGGCGCGCTCATCGTTCCGGTCTTGTACGAAGTGTTCAGCGCCCTCGGCGTGCCGGACGAGGTGCGCTTCCAGCTGTGCGTCGGCACGTCGATCGCCATCATCGTGCCCACCAACGTGCTCTCTTTCCTCACCCACCGCGACAAGGGCGCGGTGCTGATGGACGTGATGCGGGCATGGACGCCGCCCGCGGTGATCGGCGTAGCGGTCGGCTCGGCTGTTGCCGCGTTCGCGTCCGCCGCGCTGCTCAAGCTCGCCTTCGTGCTGGTGGGAAGCGTGATCGCCCTCAAGCTGCTCGCCGGCCGCGACACCTGGCGGCTGGCCGATGACCTGCCCGGCCGGGGCGGCATGATCGCCTACGGCTTCTTCGTCGGACTTGCCGCCTCGCTGATGGGAATCAGCGGCGGCTCCATCTCCAACATGATCCTGACCCTGCACGGCAAAACGATGCACAACGCGGTCGCGACCTCGGCTGGTCTCGGCGTGCCGATCACGATCGCGGGCACGATCGGCTACGTCCTGGCCGGCCTGCCGCAGCAGGCGTTGATGCCGCCCTTTTCGCTCGGTTTCGTGTCGCTGATCGGCTTCGCGCTGATGGCGCCGGTGTCGAGCTTCACCGCCCCCTACGGGGCGCGTCTTGCCCACGCGCTCTCGAAGCGCCGGCTCGAAGTCGCCTTCGGTTGCTTCCTGCTGGTCGTATGCGCGCGCTTCGTGGCGAGTCTCGCCGAATGAACGCGGAAAACGCGTTATTGTTGGAGCATGATCCTTTCCGAAAACCGGTACCCACTTTTCGGGATCATGCTCTAGGGATAGCCGCGCATGAGCAGCTTGTCGCCCCGCACTTCCCAGCTTTCGAGCCGGTCGAGAAAGCTCATGCCGAGCAAATTCGTGCGCAATTGCCCGGACGGTGCGATGAGGGCGGGGACCGAGCGCTCGGTGATGCCGCCGATCGACACCCGGTCGAGGGTGACCGGCGCGGCGCGCGCGCGGCCATTGGCGGTTTCGATGTTGACCGAATAGCGGAGGACTTCGAGCGGGAGTCCCGCCGCCCTGGCCGCTTCCTGGGTGAGCACGACGGCGCTCGCGCCGGTGTCGAGCACCATGGCGACATGCGCGCCGTTGACTTGGGTCGAGACCGCGAAGCTGCCGCCGCGTCCACGCGCGATCTCGACGGTCCGCCCTCGGGTGGCGGCGCGGCCCGGAATGAGCTCGGCCAACACCCGGTCCGCGACGTCGTTGAGCTCGAGACGATAGGTATAGCCGAGCACCAGCAGCACGAAGACCGCCACCCAGATCAGCGCCGATTCGAGCGCATGGGAGAAACGCTGTCGAAACAGGACCAGCGCGATCATGCCGACCAGCGCCAGCGCCATGATCTTGGTCTCCGGCGAAGCGCTGTCGAGGTGGGCGAGGTCGTCGAGCGTGGCCTCGTTGCGCTGCAATACGAGCACGAGCAGCGCAATGGTCAGCACCGTGAGCAGTATCCACAGCAGGCGGCGCACGCGCGTGTCCTTCAGCTCGGATCGGCGCGTTCGGCGTCGGTCGGTCGCCCGAGCGCGGCGAGGCGCCCGGGCAGCTCCGCCATGATACGCGCGCGGTCGTCGGCACCGAATCCGATCCAGCCCGCGATTTCGGCCATGCTGCGGCCGCAGCCAATGCAAAGCGCTGAGATCGGGTCGACCGTGCACACTTTGTTGCAGGGGCTCTCGATGTCGGTCATGAGTCGTCGCGCCGGTGCGGCGGGGCAAGATAAGGCCCGCGGCGCGGAACGCAATTGTGGGCGCCTCGGCGCCCGCATTTCCTTGCATCCGGCCGCGACCGCGGTCCGTATCTTGAAGGGGCGGCACCGCGTCGCGGTTGCCAGGTCGGCGAAGCGGGTCCCTTGACCACCATGCGACAGCATGTTGGGGTGTGGTCGAGGGAATATGCAACTAATCGTCTGCATGGGCCGGCCGGCTCGTGCGCAGCACGGGAGATCCCATGAAGCTTTACGACGGAGGGCGGGCGCCCAATCCGCGACGCACGCGAGTCTTCCTGGCGGAGAAGGGCATCAAGCTGCCTCTGGAGCAGGTCGATCTCGGCGCCATGCAGCAGAAGTCGCCCGCCTATGCGGCGATCAATCCCATGCAACGGGTGCCTGCGCTCGTCCTCGACGACGGTACGGTGATTACCGAATCGATCGCGATCTGCCGCTACTTCGAGGCGCTCCACCCGGAACCACCGCTGTTCGGGCGAGGTGCCTTGGAGATTGCGCGTGTCGAGATGTGGAACCGGCGGCTCGAGCTGCATTTCCTGCTTCCGGTCGCCCACGTGTTTCGCAACTCGCACCCCGCGATGAAGGACATGGAGGTGCCGCAGGTCCCAGCCTGGGCCGATGCCAACAAGCCGCGCATCCTGGAGTTCATGACCCTGCTCGATGCCGAGCTGAAAGACCGCTCGTTCGTCGCGGGCGACGCCTTCACCGTGGCCGACATCACCGGCCTTGTCACCGTCGACTTCATGAAGCCGGCGAAGCTTGTCGTGCCGGACGAGCTCGGCAATCTCAAACGTTGGCACGCCGCGGTGTCCGCGCGACCGAGCGCCGCAGCCTGACGATGCGCCTCACGGTCCTAGGATCAGGCGATGCCTTCGGCTCCGGCGGCCGGTTCAATACCTGTTTCTTGCTCGAAACCGCCAAGTCCACGCTGCTTGTGGATTGCGGCGCCTCCTCGCTGGTCGCGCTCAAGGCGCGCGGCATCGACCCCAATCGCATCGATGGCATCGTGCTGTCACACCTTCATGGCGATCACTTCGGCGCGATTCCCTTTCTCCTGCTCGACGCCCAATTTCTTGGGGAGCGCGAACGGCCGCTGTTGATCGCCGGCCCGGCCGGCACACGCGCGCGCATCGACGCGGCGCTCGAAGTATTCTTTCCGCGGTCCAGCACCAACAAGTGGCGGTTTTCCTGGGATGTCTTGGAGATCGAGGTCGGGCGGCCGACCGAGGTGTTGGGCCATACGGTCACGACCACCGAGGTTCTGCATTATTCGGGCGCGGCCTCGACCGCGCTTCGGCTCTCCGACGGGGTTTCGCTGTTCGCCTATTCCGGCGACACCGAATGGGTCGACGCGCTCGTGTCGGTCGCGGAAGGCGCGGATCTCTTCATCGTTGAGTGCTACGGTTATTCCGGCCGTCTCACCGGCCACCTCACCTGGGAGGTGATCAAGGCGCGGCTGCCCGATCTGCGGGCGGGGCGGATCATGCTCACGCACATGAGCCCGATCATGCTCGCCCGCATCGACGAAGCCAGGGCCGCCGGTGCGCTCGTGGCCGAGGACGGGCTGGTGATCGAGGTGTAGGCCCCGGGATGCCCCTGCAGGCCCTCGCCGCGATCGATATGCAGCGCTGGATGTTTCAGCTTCCAGACCGCGCGGCGCAGCTTGCCGCCGTCCTACCGGCCATCAATAGGCTGGCTGCCGATTTCGCGGCGTCCGGGCTGCCCGTGTTCGATGTGCGCGTGCTCCACAAGCCTGACCGCAGCACCTGGTCTCGCCTGATGCTCAAATACGACGTGCCGTGCATGATTCAAGGAACCGCCGAGGCCGAGCCGGTCGACGGGTTACATCTACCGGCCGCCGCCCGGCCGATTGGCAAGACCGCAAACAGCGCCTTCCTGACGGCGAGGGCGTTGTCGTCTCACCGCTCCAGCCGGGCGATCAGGCTCGAGGTATCCCAGCGCCGGCCGCCCATCTTCTGAACTTCGGCATAGAACTGGTCGACCAGCGCGCTGACCGGCAGGCTGGCGCCGTTCTTGCGCGCTTCGCTCAGGCAGATGGCGAGATCCTTGCGCATCCAGTCGACCGCGAAGCCGAAATCGAACTTGCCGGCCGCCATGGTCTTGTAGCGGTTTTCCATTTGCCAGGACTGCGCCGCGCCCTTGGAAATGGTTTCGATCACCGCGTCGATATCGAGCCCCGCCTGCTTGGCGAAGTGGATGCCTTCGGAGAGCCCCTGCACCAGTCCGGCAATGCAGATCTGGTTGACCATCTTGGTGAGCTGGCCGGCGCCGGCTTCCCCGAGCAGCTTGCACATGCGGGCATAGGCGGCGATCACTTTCTCCGCGCGGGCATAGGGCTCGGCGTCGCCGCCGCACATCACGGTCAGCGTGCCGTTCTCGGCGCCGGCCTGACCGCCGGACACCGGCGCATCGACGAAGTCGAAACCGCGCTTCTTGGCCTCGGCATGGAGCTCGCGCGCGATCTCGGCGGAAGCGGTGGTGTGGTCCACGAACACGCCGCCCTTCCTGACGCCGTGGAAGGCGCCATCCGGCCCGAGCGTGACCTCGCGCAGATCGTTGTCATTGCCGACGCAGCACATCACGAAGTCCTGGCCTTCGGCCGCGGCCTTGGGTGTCGGCGCGCTCTTCCCGCCGTGCTGGTCCACCCACCGCTCGGCCTTCGCCGCGGTGCGGTTATAGACGGTGACCTCGTGGCCGCCCTTGTTCCTGAGGTGCCCCGCCATGGGATAGCCCATGACGCCGAGACCGAGAAAAGCCACCTTCGCCATCCTGTCCTCCCTCGCGCGCCCGGCACGCGCCCGTAGCGATGCCTATATGGTGGAGTGATTGCGACGGCGCGGCGGCGGCGTCAACCGGCAGGTCGCGTTGACCGCGGCCGCGCGGCGCTTATGGTGCCGCCCGGGAACGGCGCCCCCCGGATGGAGAACGGTGCGATGGCAGTGAGCAAGGAGCAGGTGCTGGCAAGCCTCGAGGGGGTGCGCTCGCCCGATGGAACTCCGCTGCCCAAGACCGGCACGCTGTCGGAGGTGGTGGCGGGCGAGGGCAAGGTGTTCTTTTCCATTAGCGTCGATGCCGCCGAGGTTAAGGGGTGGGAGGCGGTGCGCAAACGCGCCGAGGAGGCCGTGCGCGCGCTGCCGGGCGTGCAATCCGCGCTCGTGGCACTGACGGCGGAGCGCAAGGCGTCCGCGCCCTCGTCGTCGCCGCGCCCGGCAGGCGGCGCGCCGCGGAACGCGCCGCGCGGCGAATCCGTGCAGGGCGTGCCGGGCGTCGAGGCGATCATCGCGGTCGCGTCGGGCAAGGGCGGCGTCGGCAAGTCGACCACCGCGGTCAATCTCGCGCTCGGCCTTGCCGCGCTCGGGCTCAAGGTCGGCGTGCTCGACGCCGATATCTACGGCCCGTCGCTGCCGAAGCTTCTCGCCATCAAGGAGCGCCCGCAGACGCTCGGCGGCACGCGGCTCAAGCCGATCACGCGCTACGGCCTCACCGTCATGTCGATCGGCTTCCTCATCGACGAGGATACCCCGATGATCTGGCGCGGCCCGATGGTGATCTCGGCGCTCACCCAGATGCTGCGCGAGGTCGAGTGGGGCATGCTCGACGTGATGGTCGTGGACATGCCGCCCGGCACCGGCGACGCCCAGCTCACGATGGCGCAGCAGGTGCCGCTCAAGGGCGCGGTCATCGTGTCCACGCCGCAGGACCTGGCGCTCGTCGACGCCCGGCGCGGCGTCGCCATGTTCAAGCGCGTCAACGTTCCGGTGCTCGGCATGGTCGAGAACATGAGCTATTTCCTCTGTCCGGACTGCGGCACGCGCTCGGAGATTTTCGGCCATGGCGGCGCGCGCCAGGAGGCGGAGCGCCTCGGCGTGCCCTTCCTCGGCGAAGTGCCGCTGCACATGGCGATTCGCGAAAAGTCGGATGCCGGCCTGCCGGTGGTGGCGACCGAGCCCGACGGCCCGCACGCGCGGATCTATCGCGACATCGCCGCCAAGGTGCGTGATCAACTCCAGGGCGGCGCCGCCGGCCGCGCCGCGCCGAAGATCGTGATCGAGGCTTGATCGGTAACGTGTCCGGACGGACGTGCGGGCGGGCTAAGCGCCGCGGCCCGCCGGCGCAGCCGGCTATGGCGCGCCGAACAGGATCCGCAGCCGCCGTTTCGTTCCTTGCGCCCGCCGCAGGTCGCGCAGCAAGCGGCCCCACTCGAAGAAGTTCACCGTCAACGGGTTCTGCGAGGGCAGGGGCGCGCGCAGCCCGAAGCGCAGCTTCTCGTCCCCCGGCGCGGCGGCGAAGGTCCCGAACAGGCGGTCCCAGACGACGAAGACGCCGGCGAAGTTCTTGTCGAGGCAGGCCGCGTTCGCGGCATGGTGCACGCGGTGATGGGTCGGCGTGTTGAGCACCCATTCGAGCGCGCCCAGGCGGGGCGCGTGCTCGGTGTGAAGAAAGAATTGATAAAGCAGGTTGAGCACGATCGTGGCCATGATCGCGAGCGGATGGAAGCCGACGAGCGCCAGCGGCAGGAAGAAGACCACCGCGCCCGACAGCGGCCCGGTCCAGCCCAGGCGGACCGCCGCGGTGAGGTTGAAACTCGTGGTCGAATGATGCACCGCATGCGTCGCCCATAGGACTCGCACCCGGTGCGCGGCGCGGTGGAACCAATAATCGGCAAAGTCGACGAGTACGAACAGCACGGCCAGTGCGACGACGCTGGTCGAGGGGATGTCGAGCACCCGGAACTGGTAGGCCAGATAGAGGGGAAGCGCGACCAGCAGGGAAGCCGCCGGGCGCATCAGCTGATTGCCGATCGCAGTCGCAATCGAGGCTGCCGCTTCCTCGAGATCGTGGCTGTCGACGTCGTGCAGCGCGATCCGAATGTAGAGCCATTCCGCCAGCATGGTTGCGAAGGTGAGCAGTGGAATGAGCCGCAGCGCGGGATATTGGGCGGCAAGGCTCATCAGCTCGGTCACGCTGAGCTCCGATCCATGCGAGTGGGCACCGGGCCGGCTGCGCGGGGGCTGGGGGGACGGCCGGCCCGGTGCCTGGTCGCGCTCGGCTCTGAGCAGGGCGCGACGACGACGATTGGAACAAGGAGCAAGCTCGCGCATTCGCTTTGCCGGAATGTTTCAGCGTGGGATCGATTTGTAACGATTTGTAACGCCGTGGCGTTCGATATTGCCTGTGCTCTTTTCGCATCTAGAGTGCCGGCATGAACGGCAAGTCCATTCTCTTCGTCGAGGATGACCGCGACATCCGCGCACTGCTGGCCGATTTTCTCGTGCGCGAGGGCTTCATCGTCGAGGTTGCCGAGGATGGCGCCGCCGTCGACCGTGCGCTCGCCCGCACGAAGCCCGACCTCGTGATCCTCGACATCATGCTGCCGGGAGAGGACGGCCTGTCGATCTGCCGGCGGCTGCGGGCGCGCAGCGCGGTGCCCATCATCATGCTGACCGCCAGGAGCGACGACGTCGATCGCATCGTCGGGCTCGAGCTCGGCGCCGATGATTATCTCGGCAAGCCGTTCAATCCGCGCGAGCTGCTGGCACGAATTCGCGCCGTCCTGCGTCGCATCGATCGGCCGGGCGTCTGCCACGCCCGCGCACCGACGCCGATCGTTCGCGCGCTTCGTCATCGATCTCGACGCCCGCAGCGTCGAGACCAGGGACGGCACGCGCGTCCCGCTGACGTCGTCCGAATTCGACCTGCTCGCCTGCTTCATCGAGCGGCCGCGCCGGGTACTTACCCGCGACCAGCTGTTGGACTGGACGCGCGGCCGCAGCGCCGATCCGTTCGACCGCACCATCGACGTCACCGTCAGCCGGCTGCGCAAGAAGCTCGAAGGCGCCGATCCGGCCGCGGCCGCGGTCGTGACCACGGTGCGCAACGGCGGCTATCTGTTTTCCGCCGAAGTCGTGGATCTCTGATCATGCGGCGGCTCGGCCTGGTCTGGCGGGTCGCGCTGATCGTGATCGCGGCACTCGTCGCCATCCAGATGGTTGCGGCGGCGGCCTATTACGTCCAGCGCGGCCGCGCCACCGAGTCGGGCTTCCGGGTGCCGCTGCCCGACCAGATCGCGGCGATCGTGCAGCTCGTCGAGCGCGCGCCGCCCGAGCAGCGTACGCTCGTGCTGCGCATCGCCAACGGGGCGGGGCTGCGCGTCGCGATCGAACGCCACGCACCCCCCGAGCCCCACCCGTTGCAGCGGGCGCCGTGGATCGAAGCCGCGGTGGCGCGCTATCTCGGCGAGAGCGGCGAGGGCGCGCTGCGGGCGTACTATATCGGCGCCCAAAGCGATCGCCCGACATTGGAAACATTCAGCGTCAGGCCGATACGTATCGTCTATCCGCTTCCCGGCGGCGGCGTGCTCGTGGCCGAGACGCTCGACGAGCTCACCGTGCAGGTTCTCGGCTTGCCGCCCGGATTCTGGGCCGGCATCATCGGATTTGCCGTGGCCGCGCTCGCACTCTACGCGGTCGTGCGGGAGACGAGCCCGCTGGCACGGCTGGCGCGATCGGTCGAGCGTTTCGGCGAGGCGATCGAGCCCGTGGCCGTGCCCGAGCGCGGCGCGCGGGAAGTGCGCGCGCTGACCGGCGCCTTCAATCGCATGCAGTCGCGCATCGCCGAGCTCGTGCGCGGCCGCACCTTCATGCTGGCCGCGATATCGCACGATCTGCGAACCTATTTGACCCGGCTGCGGCTGCGGGTGGAGATGGTGCCGGACGCCGACATCCGCGAGCGCGCGACGCGCGACGTCGAAGACATGAACGCCCTGCTCGAGGATGCGCTCGCCTTCGCCCGTACCTCGTTCAACGGCACCGCCCGTGAAGCCGTCGACGTCGTCGGGATCGTGCGCCACGAATGCGCCGAGCGCGCCGCGACCGGTGGCGCCGTGCGCGCGGAATTGCCGCCCGGGCGCGTGATCGTCGCCGGCGAGCGAGCCGCGCTCGCGCGCGTGGTCGGCAACCTAATCGACAATGCGCTCAAATACGGTCGAGAGGCGGACGTGTCGGTGGTCGCAGGCACGGGCGCGGTCGAGATCATGGTGGACGACCGTGGCCCTGGCATCCCGTCGGGCGAGCGTCAGCGGATCTTCGAGCCGTTCCTGCGTCTCGATCCGTCGCGTAACCGCGAGCGGGGCGGCGCCGGATTGGGCCTCGCCATCGCCCGGCACCTGATCCAGCACCATGGCGGCGCGATCGCGGTCGAGGACCGCCCGGGCGGCGGCGCGCGATTCCGCGTCTCGCTGCCCATTGCGGCCGCGGCATGATCGGGCGTCCGCAGACCGATCAATCCTCCGCCCACATTCGCAGCAGATTGGCGAACGATTTCGAGATCAGGTCGAACTCGGCCGATTTGCCTTCGCGCGCGAACAGCTGCCGCCTTGCGGTGTCGAGATCGAACAGGAGCTCGCGGCGCGCCGGATCGCGCACGAAGCTTCTCGCCCAGCCGACCGCGGCGAGCCTTGCCCCGCGCGTCACGTCGGCGACACGGTGGAGCGAGGTGGCGGAATAGGCGACGAGCCCGCCTGCAGCGAGCTTGAATGTCTCCTCGCCCGCCGCACTTTCGATGACGAGGTCGCCGCCGTCGTAGCTCGCGGGGTCGGAGAGAAAGAGCGTGAACGAGACGTCGGTGCGCATGCCGCCCATCAACGCGTCGTCGACATGGCTGCCGTAGCGCATGCCGGTCTCGTAGCGGGAGAACAGCAGCGGCGAGAGCACCTTCGGACGTACCGCGAGGCGAAATACCTCGTTGCCGAGGATGCGCTCGGCGACGAGCTTGCGGATGGTGGCGAGCGAAGAGTCCGAGCCCGCGGCTTGTCGATTGTGCTTCACCGCGCGGGCCGCAAAACCGGCAGTCGCCGTGCCGTCGACGAAGCGCGCGCGTGCGAGCGCGGCGCGCACCGTCTCGGTCTCGTCGGCGGAAAGCACATTGCCGATGACGATTTGCATCCCGCATTCCCCGGCTGGCCGACATGATCCGGACGGGTCATCGAACATGAAATCGTGGCTGCCCCGCAAGCGCTCGCGCCGACGGCGGCCGCACAGTTCTCACTGGAATCATTCAAAACTACGACGTTACTGGACGGATTCGGGTCGAAACTATATTTATCCGCCGACGCTTTCGAGGGTTGGTGCCCGGCGTTCCGCCGCAAGCGCGAGGCGACGCAAGTCCGGTCGCCCCGTCGTCGTCAAGACGCTGATCGTCAGGACGTCCGATGCAGACGAAACGCAAGATCTGGCTCGGCATCGGCGCCTTCGTGGTCGTCGGCGCCGGCGCGGCTGGTGCGGTGGGTCCGCTCGCGGCGCGAACCGGGCTCACGCAGAGCGTGCCGCCCGGCCTGCCGGCCGAGACCGCGAACCCGCTCACGTCGGCTGCGCCCGTCGTCGTTGCCGAGCACGCCGGCCATGCGCAGGAGGCGGGCGAAGGAGGCGAAGCCGGAGGCCTCGCCAGCCTGCCTCCCGCGCTCGCCTTTGCCGCGCGCATCGCTTTGCTGCGCGGCCATCTGCTGGTCGGCGACGAATTGGTCAGGCAGCAGCAATGGGCCGCGGCGCTCCCGCATTTCCTCCATCCGACCGAGGAGATTTACGGCGATATCAAGGAGCAGCTCGCCCTCTACCAGGTGCCGCCGTTCGACGGCGCGCTCAAGGCGCTCGCCGCCGTGGTCAAGGCCAGAAAGGGGGGCAGCGACTACGCCCAGGCGCTCAAGTCCGTGAACGATGCGCTCGCCGCCGTGACTGCCGCCATGAAGGCGAAGCAGGAGAACTGGCCGGGCTTCGTCGTCGAGGCCTCGGTCGAGGCGCTCAAGGCCGCAGCCGGCGAGTACCAAAATGCCATCGTCAACGGCAGGATCGTGAAGCCGGTGGAATATCAAGACGCGCGCGGCTTCATCTGGCAGGCGGACCGGATGATCGAGGGCGTCGCTCCGGACTTGCAAAAGAAGGACGCCGCGGCGCTGACCCAGGTCCGGGCGGGATTGGCCGAGCTGAAGAAGGCTTTCCCCTCGCCCATGCCGCCCAGGACGCCCGTCAAGGACCATGGCGCTGTGCTCGGCGACGTCTCGCGCATCGAGCTCGCTGCCGGCAAGCTGATGTGAGGTCGATGCGGCGGTTAGCTACGCCTCTGGTCGCCATGGCGTTTCTGGCCGGCGGCGCGCTCGGCGGGGGCGCGGCGCTCTTGCTCGAGGTGCTGGGGTCGCCGCCGGCCGCAGCGCGGCAGGCGGATGAGCTCGCCGCACTGAAAGCATCGTTCCGCCGTCCCTCGACGGTCCCGTTTCCCGTCGACAATCCATTCTCGGAGAAGAAGCGCGAGCTTGGGGCGGCACTGTTCCACGACAAGCGCCTGTCGATCGACGGCAGCCTCGCCTGTGCAAGCTGTCACGAGCGCGGCAAGGGCTTTGCCGACGGCAAGGTCGCGGGGCGCGGCGTGCCCGGACGGCCGCTCAAGCGCCATACGCCGACCCTGTGGAACCTCGCCTGGTCGTCCCCCGTGTTTTGGGATGGCCGCGCGCGTAGCCTGGAGGAGCAGGTCGCCGGCCCGATCGAGTCGCCCGATGAGATGGCGCAACCGCTCGCCGCGGTCATCGCACGGCTCGCCGCCGATCCCGCGATGGTGCGTGCCTTCGCCGAGGCCTTTCCCGAGGCGCCGCACGTCGACGGCTCCAATCTCGCCAAAGCGATCGCGACTTATGAGCGTACCTTCGTGTCGCCCGAGACGCGCTTCGACCGCTGGATCGCGGGCGACGAGCAAGCGCTGACCGCAACCGAGATCGCCGGGTTTAGGCTTTTCACCGGCAAGGCGCAGTGTGCGAACTGCCACAGCGGCTTCGCCTTCACCGATTACGCCTTCCACGACATCGGTTTACCGGGCGACGATCGCGGGCGGGGAGCAGTGTTGCAGCTCCCGGCGGCCGAGCATGCCTTCAAGACGCCGGGACTGCGCGAGATTGGTCGCTCCGCGCCCTACATGCACGATGGGTCGCTTGCCACGCTCGCGGAGGTGCTGCGGCACTATGTCAGCGGCGTGGTCGAGCGGGCGACGGTCTCAGAGGACGTCGCGCGCCACCTGGAGCTGTCGGACGGCGAGCAAACGGCTCTCATCGCGTTCCTCGGCACGCTCTCGAGCGAAACGATCCCCGCGCTGCCGGACAGGATCGTGCCGGTGGAGCGTGGCCCGACAGCACCGGCGGTGCGGGTCAGCACCGTGTCTCAGGACGACAAGGCCTTCCATCCCACCCACGTCGCGCTTCCGCGCGGCGGGCGATTGTGGATTGTCAACAACGACACCCGCACCCACAATGTCCGGGTCTTCGATCCCGCGCTCGACTTCGAACTCCGGCGCCCAGGAGCCCGGCGAAACCGTGGAGATCGCCTTTCCCGCGTCGGGTTCGTTCCTCGTCTTCTGCGGCATCCATCCGAAGATGGAGCTTTACGTCGACGTGGTTCCTTAAATGATCGTCATGTCGCGGTCTTGCCCCTTGCGCGCGCCGCCTGCGGAGGACAATCTAGCCGCGAAACTTGCGGGTCGCCGGGTCCCGACGCTTCGACAGCGTGCGACGAGGGCCAGATTGCAATCCGTGGCGGCAACGCCCGCAAACCAGGAGGAACACATCCATGAGACGCCGTGAATTTCTCAAGGTCGCCGGGGCCGGAATGGCCGCGTCGGCGGTGGCCGCGCCGGCCGTTGCGCAGTCCATGCCGGAGATCAGATGGCGGCTGACCGCGAGCTGGCCGAAATCGCTCGATACGCTGTTCGGTGCCTGCGAGACATTCTCCAAATACGTTTCCGAGGCCACCGACAACAAGTTTCAGATCCAGGCCTTCGCCGCGGGCGAGATCGTCCCTGCCTTGCAGGTTCTCGACGCGGTCCAGAACGGCACCGTCGAGGCCGGCCACACCGCCGTGTACTACTACATCGGCAAGGATCCGACCTGGGCATTGTTCTGCGCCGTGCCGTTCGGGCTCAATGCCCGCCAGCAGAACGCCTGGTTCTATGACGGCGACGGCACCAAGCTGATGGAGGAATTCGCCAAGAAGTCCACCGTCCATCCTCTGCTCGGCGGCAATACCGGCGCGCAGATGGGCGGCTGGTTCCGCAAGGAGATCAAGACCGTCGACGATCTCAAGGGTCTCAAGTTCCGCATCGGCGGTTGGGCCGGCAGGACGCTGCAGAAGCTCGGGGTCGTGCCGCAGCAGATCGCAGGCGGCGACATCTATCCGGCGCTGGAGAAAGGCACGATCGACGCCGCCGAATGGGTCGGCCCGTACGATGACGAGAAGCTCGGCTTCTACAAGGTCGCGCCGTTCTATTACTATCCGGGTTGGTGGGAAGGCGGCACGACGCAGCACTTCCTGATCAACCTGGCGAAATGGAACGAGCTGCCGAAAAACTACCAGGCCATCCTCACCGCAGCCGCGGGTCTCGCCAATGTCGAAGAAACCGGCAGGTACGACGCGCGCAATCCGGCGGCGTTGAAGCGGCTGATCGCCGCGGGTACCCAGTTGCGCGCGTATCCGCAGCCGATCATGGAAGCGTGCCTGAAGGCCTCGAACGAGGTCAATGCCGAGACGGCTGCGACCAACGCGGACTACAAGAAGGTCCTCGAACTCGATGCAGGCGTTCCGCAACGACGAATATCTGTGGTGGCAGGTCGCGGAATATACCTACGATGGCTTCATGATCCGCAGCCGGACGCGGACGTAAAATAACCTCGCCCTTCTTGCGCTCTTCCACGCAACCCGGACTTGCCCGGGTTCCGCATCATTTGCGCGAGCCCGGGGTGCAAGGGCGTGGGCGGCTGCCGCCATGCGCCGCACGCGCCGTCGAAGCTCCGGCAGAAGGCTTGAGCCGTGTTGACCGTGCCGCGTTGCACCGGCGGCTCACAAAGGTCAGGGAGGAACCGGCCATGAAACGTCGTCAATTCCTGCAGGCGGCAGGCCTTGCCGGGGCGGCGAGCGCGCTCGCCAAGCCCGCGATCGCGCAATCGATGCCCGAGCTCAAGTGGCGGCTCACGTCGAGCTATCCGAAATCGCTCGACACCATCTACGGCGCGGCCGAGGCCTTCGCCAAGGCGGTGGCCGAGGCGAGCGACAACAAGTTCCAGATCCAGGTCTTCGCGGGCGGCGAGATCGTGCCGGGTCTGCAGGCGGCCAACGCGGTGCAGAACGGCACGGTCGAGATGTGCCACACCGCCTCCTATTACTATTTCGGCAAGGATCCGACTTTCGCGTTCGGGACCGCGGTGCCGTTCGGGCTCAACAGCCGCATGCAGACAGCGTGGATGTATTTCGGCGGCGGCATGGAGCTGATGAACGACTTCTACCGGAAATTCAATATCTACGGGATTCCGGCGGGCAATACCGGCGCCCAGATGGGCGGCTGGTTCCGCAAGGAGATCAAGGACGTGTCGGACCTCGGCGGGCTCAAGATGCGCATCGGCGGGTTTGCCGGCCGCGTCGTCGCCAAGCTCGGCGTGGTGCCGCAGCAGATCGCCGGCGGCGACATCTACCCGGCGCTGGAGAAGGGCACGCTCGATGCCTGCGAGTGGGTAGGGCCCTACGACGACGAGAAGCTTGGATTCCAGAAGGTGGCGCAATTCTATTACTACCCGGGCTGGTGGGAAGGCGGTCCGATGCTGCACAATTTCGTCAATCTCGATAAGTGGAACGCGCTGCCGCCGGCCTACAAGTCGCTGGTGCGCACCGCGTCGGCGATGGCGAACCAGTGGATGCAGGCGAAATACGACGCCGGCAACCCGGCGGCGCTCAAACGGCTGGTCGCCACCGGCGCGCAGTTGCGGCCGTTCTCGCCGGCGGTGATGGACGCTTCCTTGAAAGCGGCGCTCGAGCTCTACGCCGAGGTCTCCAAGAGCAACGCCGATTTCAAGAAGGTCTACGAGGCGATGCTGGCCTTCCGCAACGACGAATATCTGTGGTGGCAGGTCGCCGAGCTGACCTACGACACCTACCTCGTGCGCCATCGCACGCGCACCTGATTGAACGCCAGCCGCAAATGACCGCTGCGCCGCTGCCGGCGCGGTCCGCGTGCAGTTTGCCGGCGAATGTCTCGGTAACCCATCCGGTGCGCGGCGGGCCGCGATCCGCCGATCGCTGTGTACGGTTTCCGCGTCTCGGTCTATAAACAGCGAACTCGTTCGCCGAGCACCGCTTCGCGCTGCTCGCTTTTGGCGAAGACCCAAGCGCCGCGGCATGACCGGCGCCGACATCCCACAGCACACAAGAAGCCGAAAACAGGCGACACCGGGAGGATCAACATGAAACGACGAGAACTTCTCAAGGCAGCGGGCATCGGGCTGGCCACGTCTTCGCTTGCCGCACCCGCCATCGCCCAGTCGACGCCCGAGCTGAAATGGCGGCTCGCGGCGAGTTGGCCGAAGTCGCTCGATACGCTCTACGGCGGATGCGAGTACTTTGCCAAACGTGTCGCCGAGATCACCGACGGCAAATTCCAGATTCAAGTCTTCGCGGCGGGCGAGCTCGTCCCGGGGCTGCAGGTGTTGGACGCCGTGCAGAACGGTACCGTCGAGATGGGTAATACCGCGCTCTATTACTATTGGGGCAAGGACCCGGCCTTCACCTTCGGCACGGCGCTGCCATTCGGGTTGAATGCTCGCCAGATGAACTCGTGGCTTCGCTTCGGCGGCGGGTCCGAGCTTCTCAACGAGCTGCTGAGGAATTTCAACTGCACCGGCATGGCGGCGGCGAATACCGGCGCCCAGATGGGCGGCTGGTTCCGCAAGGAAATCAAGTCGGTGGACGATATGAAGGGCCTCAAGATGCGCATCGGCGGATTTGCCGGCACCATTCTTGCCAAGATCGGCTCGGTGCCCCAGCAGCTCGCCGCCGGCGACATCTATCCGGCGCTGGAGAAAGGTACGCTCGACGCATGCGAGTGGGTCGGGCCCTACGACGACGAGAAGCTCGGATTCTACAAGGTTGCAAAGTATTATTACTATCCGGGCTGGTGGGAGGGTTGCGGTCAGGCCCACAACCTCATCAATCTCGCGAAATGGAACGAGCTGCCGAAAAGCTACCAGGCCGCAGTTCAGACCGCGTCCGGCGATGCGTGGGAATGGGTCATCGGCAAGTATGACTACGCCAATCCGGCCGCGCTCAAGCGATTGCTGGCGCAAGGCGTGCAACTGCGCGGGTTTCCGCAGGACGTGATGGAGGCGTGCTACAAGGCCGCTCTCGACATCTACGCCGACTTGTCGAAGACCAACCCTCTCTTCAAGAAGCTGTATGACAGTCTCGTGGCATTTCGCGGCGATTTGCTGATGTGGTTCCAGGTCGCCGAGCTTTCGTTCGACAGCTTCATGATTCGGATGCGCGGCCGAGTATGATGGACGGCCGCTCGCAAGGGCCCCGGAGCGCTGCTTCGGGGCCTCCGCCCTACTGGACTTTCGGCGGCTCGCCGAAGTCGAGCGGCGGCGGCAAGTCGGGCGGCGGAATGTCGATCTGGATCTTCGATGGATCGACCAGGGGTCCCGCCCCCTTGTAGTGCATCACCAGGGCCGGAAACGCGATGACGAGCGCGACTGCGATGCATTGAATCAGCACGAACGGCATCGCGCCCCAATAAATCTGCCCGGTCGTCACCGGCGCCATGCGCTTGCCCGACACGCGGTCGACGTAAGGCTCGCGCGGTGCGACCGAACGCAGATAGAACAGGGCAAATCCGAACGGCGGATGCATGAACGAGGTCTGCATGTTCACGCCCAGCACGATGCCGAACCAGATGAGGTCGATGCCGAGCCGCTCCGCCGCCGGGCCGAGCAGGGGAATCACGATGAAGGCGATCTCGAAGAAATCGAGGAAGAAGGCGAGGAAGAACACGAAGACGTTGACGAAAACGAGAAAGCCGACGACTCCGCCGGGCAACGAGACCAGAAGCTCCTCCACCCATTTATGCCCATCGACGCCGTAGAAGGTCAGCGAGAAGACGCGGGCCCCGATCAGGATGAAGACGACGAAGGCCGACAGTTTGGCGGTGACCTCGGCGGCCTGGCGCGTCAAGTCCCATGTCAGCCGCCGCTTGACCAGCGCAAGAATCAAAGCGCCGCTCGCGCCCATGGCGCCGCCCTCGGTCGGTGTGGCCAGCCCGATGAAGATGGTCCCGAGCACCAAGAAGATCAGGAACAGCGGCGGCACCATCACGAACGTCACTTGCTGCGCAAGGCGCGACAGGAACCGAACGTGGAAAAGCTTGTCGCACGCCCAATTCGCTACCGCGACGCAGAAGGCGAAGACGATGCCGATGAACATCATGAATACAACGTAATCGGCTCCATGCGTGCTCGAGTTCTCGCATCGCGAACACGCTGACGGCGCTGCTGGCGACGAATAACGCCGCCAGCGAGAGCAGACCGCGCTTGCCGTCGTCCTCGCGGTACTCGATCGCCTCGACCGGCAGGCCGGGAGCGAATTTGGGGAACAGCAGCGTCACCAGCACCACATAACCCGCATAAAGCCCCGCCAGCATGAGGCCGGGGAGGAATGCGCCCTCGTACATGTCGCCGACCGAGCGGCCGAGCTGATCCGCCATCACGATGAGCACCAGCGAAGGCGGAATGATCTGCGCCAGCGTTCCTGATGCCGCGATCACGCCAGAGGCCAGCCGCCGGTCGTAGCCGTAGCGCAGCATGATGGGCAGCGAGATCAGCCCCATCGAGATCACCGAGGCGGCGACTACGCCGGTCGTCGCCGCCAGCAACGCGCCGACGAAGATCACCGCGTAGGCGAGGCCACCGCGGATCGTTCCGAACAGCTGCCCGATGGTATCGAGCAGGTCTTCCGCCATGCCGGACCGCTCGAGAATGAGTCCCATGAACGTGAAGAACGGAATCGCGAGCAGAACGTCATTGTTCATGATCCCGTAGATGCGCTCCGGCAGCGCCTGCAGGAAGTCCGGGTGGAACAGCCCGAGCTGGATGCCGATGAGGCCGAAGATGAGACCGTTGGCGGCAAGCGAGAACGCCACCGGGTAGCCGAGCAGGAGAAAGATCACGAGCGACGCGAACATGATCGGCGCCATGTAGTGCACGAGGATCGCCGTCATGGTCGCCGCTCCGGGCTCTAGTCTCGACGGCTATGGGCCATCGGTCTTGGCCACGGCCAGGATGCGTTCGGCCTCCGCCTCAGCGGCGGAGTGCGCTCCGGCGGCGGCATAGGGGTCGGGAATGAGGCCGCGCATCACCGCGATGCGCTTGATCAGCTCGGAAATCCCTTGCCAGAACAGCAGCACGAATCCGATGAGGATCAGGGACTTCGCCGGCCATTGCGGCAGTCCCCCGGCATTCACCGACTGCTCGTTGATGAGAAACGATCGGATGAAGAACGGAACCGAGGTGACGATCATGACGATCGTCATCGGCAGCAGGAAGAAGGCATGGCCGAAAACGTCGATGCCGTCGCGCCAGCGCTTCGGCAGCATGCTGTTGACGATGTCGATGCGGATGTGCTCGTTGGAAAGAAGCGTCCACGGCGAGCACAGCAGGAAGATCGCTCCGAACAGGATCCACTGCAGTTCGAGCCAGGCATTCGACGAGGTGTCGAAGACCTTGCGCACCGTGGCGTTGGCCGCCGAGATGATCACCACGATCAGGATCAGCCAGGACAGGACCTTGCCGATCCGAAAATTGACCGCGTCGATGCCGCGGCTCAGCTTGAGCAAACCCTCCACGACCGTTCCCCGCGTAGTGGTCCCGATACGCCGCCCAGTTGTCCCCTGGAGCTTGGCCCTAGTGTCCCAGTTCCGACGTTCGTACCCCTTTGTAGCACGCGCTCATACGAACGTCGGAACCAAAGGGACACTAGCAACTATATGATTCTGGTGTGGCTTCGGATTTGACGTTCCTACCAAGGACTCCACTGCAATGCCGGTAGGAACGTCAAATCCGCCACACGGGCCGCCGCCGGGCCCGGGAACCTTCCTCGACGCTCGCGCGGACGTCAATTGGCAAAACGGACAACGGCCGGTGTGCGTGCGACGACCGCACGCGCGCTCGGTGCCTCACGGCCACGCGCCGGTGTCGGATTATCCCCCGGTCACGCTCATGTGGCGGGACAGGGCTGGACGCTGATGGCGCCGGTCGATGATGAAATCGTGCCCTTTGGGCTTGCGCGAGATCGCTTCCTCGATCGCCGTGTCGAGCAGGTCGTTGGCCTCGGACGCGCGCAGCGGGCTGCGCAGATCGGCCGCGTCCTCCTGCCCGAGGCACATGTAGAGCGTGCCCGTGCAGGTCACCCGCACCCGGTTGCAGGATTTGCAGAAGTTGTGGGTCAGCGGCGTGATGAAGCCGAGCCGGCCGCCGGTCTCGGCGACGTCGACATAACGCGCCGGACCGCCGGTGCGGTACTCGACGTCCTCGAGCGCGAACCGCTCGGCGAGCCGCGCCCGCACGATCGACAGCGGTAGGTACTGGTCGAGGCGCCCTTCGCCGACGTCGCCCAGCGGCATCACCTCGATGAGGGTCAGATCCATGCCGCGGCCGTGCGCCCACGCGATGAGCGCGGGGAACTCGTCCTCGTTCACGCCTTTGAGCGCGACAGCGTTGATCTTGACCTTGAGCCCGGCCGCTTGCGCGGCGTCGATGCCGGCCAGCACCTTGTCGAGCTCTCCCCAGCGGGTGATGGCGCGGAACTTGTCGGGGTCGAGCGTATCGAGCGACACGTTGACGCGCCGCACGCCGTGGTCGGCGAGCTCGCGGGCGTATTTCGGCAGCTGCGAGCCATTGGTGGTCAATGTGAGCTCGTCGAGCGTGCCGGCGGCGAGATGGCGCGAAAGCGAGGCGAACAGCGTCATGATCCCGCGCCGCACCAACGGCTCCCCACCCGTGAGGCGCAACTTCCGCACGCCGCGCGCAATGAAGGCGCTGCACAGCCGGTCCAGCTCTTCGAGCGAGAGCAGATCGGCCTTGGGCAGGAACGCCATGTTCTCCGACATGCAGTAGACGCAGCGGAAATCGCAACGGTCGGTCACCGAGACGCGCAGATAGGTGATCGCCCGCCCGAACGGATCGACCAGCGCCGGCGCGGGGTGTCGGGCGCGGCGGTCGAATGCGAGATCTTGCGTGTCGTGGGGCATTACATTGCGGTCGCCATCGAGGGGCACTGCCCGACTTCGCAGCCCGCATGGAGCGTAGCGCAACGCCGGACACCGCCGCGGTCAGCCCCGGATTTCGCTTCGCTCCATCCGGGCCAGAGAACCCAGGCTCGGAGCCTATATGGGCATTCTGACGAATATGGACCAGAGCGTCCAGGGGTCCGGCCGCGGGTGGGCCGGGCGACGGTCGGCGATCCGCGGGTCTAGCGCGACGGCCAGGGATAGTTGGTTGCGGATGCGGCCGCTTCCGCGGGCGGCTCGGGCGCAAGCACGGGCGCAGGAGCGGGCGCCGGCGCGGCCGAGGCCACGGGAGTCGATTTCGGATGGGCCGCCGCCACCGGCTTCTTTTTCTTGGCGGCCGGCTTCTTCACCGCCGGAGCCGGCGCGGGCTGCAACTCCACGTGGACCGGATTGGGCGCGAGCTTCGGCGCGCTCATGACGCCGCCAAGTGCTCCTGCTGCCGATTTCTCCGGGCGGATCGACACGGTCTGCGGCTGGTATCCGTTGAGCGCAAGCGTAATCGAATGCTCGCTTCCGCCCTCGACGGTGAGCTCACAGGGGGTGCGGCAGCTCTGTCCCGACGAAATCTTCGCCTCCGCCCCCGGCGGCTCGGACTCGATCCGCAACGCCTCGGCCTGCGTGGCCGGCTTCATGAATTCGAGACTCGGCATCGATGTGGAACATGCGGCGACGGTGAAGCCACATGCCAAGACGGCAATGACTCGGCTCATGACGAGATCCCACCCCTTGGCGGCGGACGGCCGCCGTCTCCCCAAACTCGAACCATAGAGACGCGGCGAACCCGGCGCAATGGCGGGTCCGCTTCCTCATACCCTATGGTTAGCGCCCCAATATGCCCTTAAGTGTGGCGCCGCTAAGGAAACATTTCGATCAGGCCGGCTGCGCGCGGGTGGCGCTGCGCGCGCGCAAGAGATCGAAAACGGCCTTGGGCAAGTCGGAGAGGGCACCGACGATCCGGTCCGCTCCCAGCTCGCCGACCGGTGTTTCGGTGTAGCCGTAATCGACCGCCACCACCGGAACGCCCGCCGCGCGCGCGGTCGCGATGTCGTTAATGGAGTCTCCGACCATGACCGCGCGATCCGGGCTGCCGCCGGCGCGCGCCAGCGTCAATCGCAGCAGCTCCGGATCGGGTTTACGCAACCCGAAGGTGTCGGCGCCGCAGACCGCGGCGAATCGCCCCGACAGGGCGAAGGCATCGAGCAGCCGCAGCGACAGCCATTCCAGCTTGTTGGTGCACACCGCAAGGCGACAACCCGCGGCGGCGAGTTCGTCGAGCGCACCATCGAGGCCCGGGAACGGCCGCGAGTGGTCCGCGATATGCGCGCCGTAGTAGTCGATGAAGTCGCCGACGAGTTGATCGACCTGCGTTTCTGCCAGCTTGCGTCCCTCCGCGGCCAAGCCGTGAGCGATCATCG
Organism: uncultured Alphaproteobacteria bacterium; assembly: GCA_963758945.1. Taxonomy (GTDB): domain Bacteria; phylum Pseudomonadota; class Alphaproteobacteria; order Rhizobiales; family Xanthobacteraceae; genus VAZQ01. The sequence continues at coordinate 63,148 of CAVWXY010000019.1, forward strand.
CGCGGGCGCCGCCGCCGACCATGTTGCGCGCCGCATCGTAGGCGACCGGCGCCAGCCCGTTGCGCGCGAAAATGATGTTGAGGGTGGCGACGAGATCGGGCGCGCTGTCGACCAGTGTGCCATCGAGATCGAACACGACGGTAGGAGCAAGCATGATCCGTGATCGCTAGCGGGTGGCGGGCGCAATGGCAAGGCGCGCCCAGGGTCCGTCGCCGGCAAACGGGCTATGCTGTCCCCGCGAACGGCGCTAGATAGACGCGGTCACTTCTCGGATATGCGAGCCAACCGTCCTGATCGCGATGGATGTCGATGCCCAAAAGCGTGCTGCCGCCGCCCGCGCCCTCGAATTCGTGCGTCCGGGCATGCGGCTCGGCCTCGGAAGCGGGTCGACCGCCAAGCATTTCGTCGAGCTGTTGGCCGAGCGCGTCCATGCCGGTCTCGACCTGATCGCCGTGCCCACGTCGGAAGCGACGCGTGCCGAGGCCGAGCGGCTGGGCGTGCGGCTCACGAGCCTCGACGAAACGCCGGAACTCGATCTCACCGTCGATGGCGCCGACGAGATTGCGGCCGATTTGAGCTTGATCAAGGGCGGCGGCGGCGCGCTGCTGCGGGAAAAGATCGTCGCTACCGCCTCGGCGCGGCTGATCGTCATCGCCGATGAATTGAAATGGGTATCGGCCCTCGGCCGCTTCCCGCTCCCGATCGAGGTCGTGCCGTTCGGGCTCGCCGCGACCCGGCGCAAGATCGAGGCCGCGACCGTGTCCGGGGGCTGTCCCGGACCAGCGCTGCTGCGACGGGGCAAGGACGGCCACGCTTTCGTCACGGACGGCGGGCACTGGATTCTCGACGCGGCGCTCGAGCGGATCGCCGATCCGCGAGCGCTGGCGGATCAGCTCGACCGCATTGCGGGCGTGGTCGAGCACGGCTTGTTCGTCGGGCTTGCCCACGCCGCCGTGGTCGCCGGCTCGAGCGGCGTGCGTGTCATCGAGCGGCGTTGAGCTCGTATCCCCGACCAGGAGGGTCTTCATGCTTACCAACCCAACCGCCAGGATGCCCATCGTGCTTGCGCTCGGCATGGCGCTTGCCGCCTGGGCCGGCGCCGCCGGCGCGCAGCACCAACCTTCCCCGAAAGCAGTCGCGATAGCCAAGGAATTGATCACGACCAAGGGTGCGGTGGCACTCTACGATCCCCTCGTTCCGGGCGTGATCGAACAGGCCAAGAGCGTCTTCCTGCGCGCCAACCCGACGCTGGGCAAGGACCTGAACGAAGTCGCGCTCAAGCTGCGCGCCGAGTACGCTCCTCGCAGCGTGGAGATCATCAACGATGTCGCCAACCTCTACGCCGCGCGCTTCTCGGAGCAGGAGCTCAGGGACGCGCTCACCTTCTACAAGTCCCCGCTGGGCCGCAAGCTGCTCGTGGAGGAACCCAACATCCTCGACCAGAGCATGAAAAACGCGCAGAGCTGGGCCGATCAGCTGTCGCAGGAGGTCATCGCCAAGATCCGCACCGAGATGAAGAAGCGAGGGCACGAGATCTAGTCGCAAAGGCCGGGAGCCGTAATCGTGATCGCAAGCCTGCGGCCTCGTTCCTGCCTGCCGATCGGTCGATCCGCTCTGCCGATTTGCACTATGACTGCCGACACCGATGACTGATTTCGCGGCGCGACATGGCTGAGCACGACGTCGATCTCCTCGTCGTCGGGGCAGGCTCGGGCGGCGTGCGCGCCGCGCGCATCGCCGCCGGCTACGGCGCCAGCGTCATGGTGGCCGAGGAGTACCGTGTCGGCGGCACCTGCGTGATCCGCGGCTGCGTCCCCAAGAAGTTGCTGGTCTACGCCTCGCGCTACGCCGACGACTTCGAGGACGCGGCGGGCTACGGCTGGACGGTGGGCGAGCCGGTCTTCGATTGGGCGAAGCTCATCGCCAACAAGGACCGCGAGATCGCGCGGCTCGAGCTCGCCTATATCACCACGCTCGAACGCGCGGGCGTCAAGATCGTCAAGAGCCGTGCGGTGCTGGAGGACGCGCATACGGTGCGTCTCGTCGCCACCGGCGAAAAGCTCCGGCCCCGTCACATCCTCATCGCCACCGGCGCGGCGCCGTGGTTCGGACCGGCGATCCCCGGGATCGAGCACGTCATCTCCTCGAACGAGGCGTTCCATCTGGAACAATTGCCCCGGCGCATTCTGATCCAGGGCGGCGGCTATATCGCGGTCGAGTTCGCGGCCATCTTCAACGGCCTCGGGGCGGAGGTGACCCTGGTCTATCGCGGCGAGAATATCTTGCGCGGCTTCGACGACGATCTGCGCGCCCATCTCGCCGCCGAAATGGAGAGGCGCGGCGTCAGGATTTGCTGCGGCCGGACCGTGCGGGCCGTGCAGTGCGCGCAAGATACCTTCACCGCCATCCTGTCGGACGAGAGCGTGGTCGAAGTCGACAAGGTGATGTTCGCGATCGGACGCTGGCCGAACGTCGCCGGGCTGGGCCTCGACGCCGCCGGCGTGCGGTCCACCGGCAATCGCGGCATCGCGGTCGATCCGCTGTCGCAGACCTCGGTGCCGCACATCCACGCCATCGGCGACGTCACCAACCGGGTCAACCTCACGCCGGTCGCGATCCGCGAGGGTCACGCTTTCGCCGACACCGTGTTCGGCGGCAAGCGCACCGCGGTCGATCACGCCAATGTGCCGACCGCCGTCTTCTCCGAGCCCGAGGTCGCCGCGGTCGGCTTGACCGAAGCGCAGGCCTGCGAGCGGTTCGCCAAGGTGGACATCTACAAGACGTCGTTTCGGCCGATGAAGATGTCGCTCGCGGGCCGCGACACGCGTGCGTTCTTCAAGCTCGTGGTCGACGGGGAGACCGAGCAGCTCGTGGGCTGCCACATCGTTGGGCCGGACGCGGCTGAAATGATCCAGCTCATGGCGGTTGCGCTGAAGATGAAGGCCACCAAGGCCGATATCGACGCGGTGATGGCGGTGCATCCGACCGCCGCCGAGGAACTCGTGACCATGCGGCAGAAGGCCTTGAGCCACCGGCGTGCCGCGGCGGAGTAGCCGCGCCGCGACCGCTCCGCCTTGGCCGCCGCGGGCATGGCGCCGCGATCGGGTGACGAGCGAGCTAGCTCTTTCTCGGCCGCAGCGACACGATGCCGGGGCTCTCGTAGAACAGCACCTCGACCGCCGCCAGCAACTGCTCGCGGCTGAAAGGCTTATGGAGCATGATGGCGTCTTGGAACCCGCGCGGCAGCGCCTCGCGCCCATAGCCGGTGACGAACGCGAACGGTCGGTTTTTCTGGGTGAGCGCCGTCGCGATCTCGTCGACGGCATGGCCCGCGAGATTGACGTCGAGCAGCGCGGCGTCGAAATCCACCTGCGCGACGAGCGATCTTGCCTCCGCGAGCGTTCCCGCGAGTCCCGCCACCTCGCATCCGGCCGCCGTCAGGCTCGCTTCCAATTCCATCGCCACGAGCGGCTCGTCCTCGATGATGAGAATCCGCCTGCCCTGGAGAGCGCCCCGGTCGTCGTGCAGATGGAGCAGCGAAGGGCCGCCCGCGTGCCTCGCCTGCTGTGCGGCGACCTCGATGCCCGCCCTCGCCTCTTTCGGGAGGGGCAATTTGATTTCACAGGTCACGCCGTCCGACCCGTAGTGAACGGATGCCGTGCCACCGTGCGCGCGCAACGTCTGCTCGATCAGGGTGCTGCCGAAGCCGCGCGCATGGGGAACCCGGACCTTTGGACCGTTGCTCTCCCGCCACTGCAACAGCAGGTCCTGTCCGCCGTTCCGGCGCATCTCCCAGACGACCGAGAGACGACCGTTCGGCACGGACAGCGCGCCGTGCTTGCGCGCGTTCGTGGCAAGCTCGTGCAGCACGAGCGCCAAGTGCAGCGCCGCCTGCGCGTCGAGCACGAGCAGCGGGCCCGAGCAGGAGATGCGACGGTCGTCGGTGACCCCGAGCTGCACCTGCTCGCGCACGAGGTCCATCAACTCGGCGCCCCGCATCTCGCTCCGGGTCAACAGTGCGTGCGCCTTCGCCAGTGCCTGCACGCGGCCGGTGAAGCTCGGGACGAACTCGGCCGGGTTCTTGGCATGGACGAGCGATTGGCTTGCGATCGCCTGCACCGTGGCCAGCGTATTCCTGACCCGATGATTGAGCTCGTCGACCAGCACCTGCTGCAGTTTCTCGGCCTGCTTGCGTTCCGTGATGTCGCGTCCGGCTTTCGATGCGCCGATGACTTTGCCCGACCTGTCGCGCACCGGCGACACCGTGAGCGAGACATCGACGCGGCGGCCGTCCTTCGTCACGCGCACGGTCTCGAAATGCTGGATGCGCTCGCCGCGCTGCAGCCGGGCGATGATCTGCTTTTCCTCGCTGTGCAGCTCCGGCGGGATGATTCGCAAGATCGACGAGCCGATCATCTCGCTGGCCTCATAGCCGAAAATGCGCTTCGCGCCCTCGTTCCACGACCTGATCGTGCCGTCGAGCGTTTTGCTGACGATCGCGTCTTCCGACGAAGCGACGATGGCGGCCAGATGCGCCGCCTCCAGCGCCGCCTCCTCGCGCTCGGTGACGTCGGTCAGCAGGTTGATGGCTCCGACGAGCCGCCCGGCGCCGTCGCGCAACGGCGTGGGGTAGGGGAGAAGCCGTACGCGCGTGCCGTCGGGCCGTTCGGCGATGGCCTCCACCCCGCGCACGGGGCGCCCCTCCCTCAGGGCCACGGCCATCGGGCATTCGTCATGCGGCAGCGGGCTGCCGTCGAGCCGGAAAAGGCGCCACGATCCGCACCATTGACTGGTGCCGAGCTCCGGACGGTGGCCCCATAAATCGGCCGCAGCCTCGTTGTAGAAGGTGATCCGCCCCTCCGCGTCGGTCACGTAGACCGCCACCGGGAGGAACGCGAGCAGCGCCGTGTCGGTCATGAATGCAATTCCCGCTCTCCGACCGGTTTCAACGCTGTGGGGTCGCCATCGTTCCGTCGACGGGCGGCCCGGCGAGCCTGCGCCTTGCGGTCGGCCGCGCCCGGCTGGGCGTGGCGCCGAGGCGGCGCAAGAACCGCGCGTCGTCTGCGCAAGTGTCGGCCGGACATGGGGTTGGCGGCAAGGCCGGGTGCGCCCGGGCACGGAATTCGATCTGGCTTCCGGCGCAGGCGCTCGTGTATAAGCCGGGTTGCATTGGAAAAGCTCGCCCTGACCGGGGCTTAGCGCAGTGGAGGGCGGTCATGCCCGAGCGTTGGACGCGCGACAGTTGGCGCCGCAAGCCGATCGTCCAAGTGCCCGAATATCCCGATCAGGCTGCCCTCGAGGCGGTCGAGCGGCAGCTCGCCGGCTTTCCGCCGCTCATCTTCGCCGGCGAGGCCCGCAATCTCACCAAGGCGCTCGGCCGCGTCGCCATGGGCGAAGGTTTCCTGCTGCAGGGCGGCGACTGCGCCGAGAGCTTCTCCGAGCCGAGCGCCAACAACGTCAGCGCCAATAATATCCGCGACTTCCTGCGCGTGTTCCTGCAGATGGCGGTGGTACTCACCTATGCCGCCGCCCTGCCGGTGGTGAAGGTCGGCCGCATCGCCGGCCAGTTCGCCAAGCCGCGCACCTCGCCGACCGAGAAGAAGGACGGCAAGGAGCTGCCGAGCTATCGCGGCGACGTCATCAACGGGGTCGAATTCACCGAGGAGGCGCGCCGGCCCCGATCCTGCCCGACAGATCGAGGCCTATCGTCACTCCGCCGCGACCTTGAACCTGTTGCGTGCCTTCACCCACGGCGGCTATGCCAACCTCGCCAATGTGCGGCAGTGGACGCTCGGTTTCGTCAAGGATTCCCCGCAGTCGCACCACTACGAGGAGCTGGCCGACCGCATCTCCGAGGCGCTCGGCTTCATGCAGGCTTGCGGGCTCGATCTCGAAAGCCATCCCGAGCTCAAGAGCACCGAGTTCTACACCAGCCACGAAGCGCTGCTGCTCGGTTACGAGCAGGCGATGACGCGCGAGGACTCGACGCGTCCCGGCACGTTCTGCTGCACCTCGGCTCATATGGTGTGGATCGGCGACCGCACCCGCCAGCCCGACCATGCCCATGTCGAGTTCTGCCGCGGCATCATCAACCCGCTCGGCCTCAAATGCGGGCCGACCAGCAAGGTCGACGAGATGCTGCGGCTGATCGATATCCTCAACCCGGAGAACGAGCCGGGCCGGCTGACGCTGATCGTGCGGCTGGGCGCGGACAAGGTCGGCGATCTGCTTCCGGCCATGCTCCGCGCGGTGAAGCGCGAGGGCCGGACCGTGCTGTGGTCGTGCGATCCCATGCACGGCAACACCATCACCTCGGAGACCGGTTACAAGACGCGGCCGTTCGACCGCATTCTGTCGGAGGTGAAGACCTTTTTCGCGGTTCACCGCGCCGAGGGCACCCACGGCGGCGGCGTGCATCTGGAGATGACCGGCCAGAACGTCGCCGAGTGCACCGGCGGCGCCCGCATGATCACCGACGCCGATTTCAAGGATCGCTATCACACGGTCTGTGATCCGCGGCTCAACGCCGAGCAATCGATCGATCTTGCATTCCTGCTGGCCGATCTGTTGAAAGCCGAGCGGACCGCCAGGGCGCGGCCGTTGCCGGCCGCGGCGGGGCTGTGATCGTCCCGGACGGGCGCCGGAGCGCCGGGGCGACGCGAGTGTCGGATCGGCCACGCCTTGACCGAGCGCCCATGGAACGATTGCTGCGCGCGACCGTCAACACCTGGCACGGACTCATTGCCGCGACGCGCAGCGAGGAAGCCTTCCGGCAAGAGCTGGTTGCCCTGATCCTGGCCGTGCCGCTCGCCTTCCTGGTGGCCGGCGAGGCGTGGAAGCGCCTCGCGCTGATCGGCGTCGTGGGCTTCGTGCTGGTGGTCGAGCTGTTGAATACGGCGATCGAGAAGCTCGCCGACCGCGTCAATCTGGCGATCGATCCCCAGATCGGCCGGGTCAAGGACATGGGCTCGGCCGCGGTGGGACTTGCGCTGCTGATCGCCGGATTTACCTGGCTGCTGGCGCTGGCCGAGCGCCTCGGCTTGATTTGAGCCTTGCCGGCGGCGATTGCCGGCCGCCGCCACGACGCGCTAGTGTCCCGGTTCCGACGTTCGTATTCCTTTGCAGCGCGCGCTCATACGAACGTCGGAACCAAAGGGACACTAGCAACTATATGATTCTAGTGTGGCTTTGGATTTGACGTTCCTACGAAGGACTCGCGACAATGCTGGTAGGAACGTCAAATCCGCCACACTAGAGCTAAGCCCATGAACGCCCGCCCCACCGACCGCCTCGCGATCGCGGTTGCGCAGCTCAATCCGATCGTCGGCGACATTGCCGGCAACGCGGAGAAGGCCCGGCGCGCGCGCGCGCAGGCCTCGCGCGAGGGCGCCGATCTCGTGGCGCTGCCCGAGCTTTTCCTGTGCGGCTATCCGCCCGAGGACCTCGTGCTCAAGCCGGCGCTGCAGGCGGCCTGCCGGGCCGAGATCGAGACGCTTGCGCGCGAGACCGGCGACGGCGGCCCGGCGCTGATGATCGGCACGCCCTGGCTCGAGGAGGGCAAGCTCTACAACGCCTATTGCCTGCTCGACCGCGGCGCCATCGCGGCGGTGCGGCTGAAGGTGAACCTGCCGAATTACGGCGTGTTCGACGAGCGGCGCGTGTTCGCCTCGGGACCGCCGCCCGGCCCGATCAATTTCCGCGGCGTGCGCATCGGCGTTCCGGTCTGCGAGGACATCTGGACCGAATGGGGCGACTACGAGGACGTGGTCGAGTGCCTCGCCGAGACCGGCGCCGAGCTCATGCTCGTGCCCAACGGCTCGCCCTACTCGCGCGACAAGGACGAGGTGCGGCTCAACATCGCGGTCGCCCGTGTCACCGAAAGCAACCTGCCGCTCGTCTACGTCAACCAGGTCGGCGGCCAGGACGAGCTCGTGTTCGACGGCGCCTCGTTCGCCCTCAACGCCGATCGTTCGCTCGCCTTCCAGCTTCCCGCCTTCCGCGAGGTCGTCGCGACGATGGTGTGGCAACGCACCGGCGACGGCTGGAGATGCGTCGACGGCCCGATCGCTCGGCTCGAGGAGGGCGACAAGGCCGATTATCTCGCCTGCATGCTGGGGCTGCGCGACTACGTGAACAAGAGCGGATTCAAGGGCGTGGTGCTCGGGCTTTCCGGCGGCGTGGATTCCGCGCTGGTGGCGGCGCTCGCCGTCGATGCGCTCGGGCCCGAGCGCGTGCGTTGCGTGATGTTGCCCTATCGCTTCACCTCGCAGGCTTCGCTCGACGATGCCGCCGGCGTGGCGCGCGCGCTCGGCGTGCGCTACGACGTGCTGCCGATCGAACGTGCGGTCGCGGGGATGGAGCAAGCGCTGGCGCCGGTGTTCGCCGCGGCGGCGCCCGACGTCACCGAGGAGAACCTGCAGGCGCGCGCGCGCGGCACCATCCTGATGGCGGTGTCGAACAAGTTCGGCCTGATGGTGGTGACCACCGGCAACAAGTCGGAAATGTCGGTCGGCTATGCCACGCTCTACGGCGACATGAACGGCGGCTTCAATCCGGTCAAGGACCTCTACAAGACCGAGGTCTACCGGCTGGCGCGGCTGCGCAACGGCTGGAAACCGGACGACGCCCTGGGCCCGGGCGGAGCGGTCATCCCCGACAATATTCTCACCCGCGCCCCGACAGCCGAGCTGCGCGAGAACCAGACCGACCAGGACACGCTGCCGCCCTACGACGTGCTCGACCGCATCCTCGAGCGCCTGGTCGAGCGCGAGGAGCCGATCGCCAAGATCGCCGCCGACGGTTTCGACCGCGCAACCGTCATGAAGATCGAGCGCATGCTCCATCTGGCCGAATACAAGCGCCGGCAGGCGGCGCCCGGGGTCAAGGTGACGCTGAAGAATTTCGGCCGCGACCGCCGCTATCCCATCGTCAACCATTTCCGCGATTCCGGCGAGCCCATACCCGCGCCCGACCGCTCTTTGCTCGCGACTGCGGCCAAGAGCGAAGCCTTCGATTTCTGAGCGCCGATCGCCGGGAATCCGCACCCCCGCAGCAAGAGAGGACACGATGTACAAAGCTTCAGCAGGCGTCATGCTGCCGACCTCGATCATCGGCTCGCTGCCGCGGCCGGCCTGGTACAACGCGGTGCTGGGAACGAAGAGCTTCCTCGAGGCCATGGTCAACTCGCGCTACCGCGAGCAATACGAGGATGCCGTCTCCTGCTTCCTGCGGGCGCAGGAGGTCGCCGGGCTCGATATCTGCACCGACGGCGATGCCCATTACGACGAGGAAGTCGGCGGCATGAGCTGGCAGGGATATCCGCTCACGCATATGGACGGTTTCGCGGAAGTGGCGGAGCCCATGATCTACAAGATCGGCGCGGTCGCCTATCCGCGCGGGCATATCCTGCACGATTTTCTCGAAGCGCGCGTGTTCCCGCGCATCGTCGGGCCGGTCGGCCGCGGCCGCCTGCAATATGCCGCGATGTGGAAGACCGCGCAGCGCATGACCACGAGGCCGGTCAAGTTCGGGACCATCCTGCCCGAGCTGATCGCGGCCTCCGTCGAGGACGACTATTACAAGGATCCGGTCGAGCGCACCTGGGCGATCAGCGATGCGCTCAACGCCGAGCTCAACGAGCTCGCCGACGCCGGCTGCCCGGTCCTGCAGATGGAGGAGCCGCAAATCCACATGGTGCCGGCGCGCGGCAAGACCTTCGGCAAGCTCGACGTCGACGACCTCGTGAAGGTCTTCAACAACACGGTGAAGGGACTGCGCGGCAAGACCGAGGTGTGGTGCCACACCTGCTGGGGCAACCCGTCGCAGCAGCGCATCTTCCGCGACGTACAGAGCTACCAGCCCACGCTGGAGGCGCTCGGCCGCGTCGAAGCGGACGCCTTGACCTTCGAGACCTGCTCCTCCGGCCCCGGCGATCTCAAGGCGATCGGCGAGGTCATCAAGGACAAGAAGGTCGTCATCGGCGTGATCGACCATCACACTTTGCAGGTCGAGCGGCCGGACGAGATTGCCGCGCTGATCCGCGAGGCGCTCAAGCATATCCCGCCGGAGCGGCTGATCATCTCCTCCGACTGCGGCATGGGCCGCGAGGGCATGGGGCGCCGACACGCCACCTACAAGATGGTCGCGATGGTGCTGGGCACCAATATCGTGCGCAAGGAGCTGGGCTTGCCGGAGGCGGAATGCCTGGCGGCGGAGCAGCGCTATTCGCTCACCGCGACCAAGAGCGTCTGAGGGACGCAACTTGCCGTGTTGTCGTCCCCGCGCAAGCGGATGGGCGCTAACCTGAGCGGAAAACGGAATCTCACCGCTGTCATGCCCGCGAAAGCGGGCATCCAGTAACGCGTAGACGTGCGATTCGAGGCCGGAGCAGTGCCTCGTTGCCTGTCGCGCGATTACTGGCTCGTCCGCTTTCGCGGACGATGACATCCGAAAGGGTTGTTAATTAGCACGCTGCGCACCTGCGCGCGGACGAGAGCACTGTCGCTCACCGCACCGGATAGAAGTTCGGCCCGACGGCGCGCACCTTGCGCTTGCCCGGCGCGTCCGCGGGCTTGTCCTCCACGGCAGGCGCGGGGGCGTTCTCGGTGCTGTCGGCCGCCGCCGCTGCGGCGGTTGCCGCATTCTTCGGCGCGCCCCGGCCTGCCTCGGGCTTGACCGGTTTGCCCTTGGCGTCGAAGCGCGGCTGCGAAAGCTCCTTCGCCCGCTCCTCGTTGACGACGATGTCGCCGCGCTCGACGGTCTGGTCGTCGCTGCCTTGCCGAGCGCGTCCGCCCAGGACTGGCCGGACGCCCGGCAGCCGCAGGCCGGGTTTAAGGTCTTGCGGTAGCTGAACGCGGTGGGCAGCTCCGAGTACGGCCTGCCGGTGCTCGACATCGCCTGCGCCACGTCCTCGCCGGGGTTGCGGTAGCTGTAGAGCGTCACCTCGGTCGCCGGGCAAAGCCGCGGCAGAGCTGTTCGTCGTCGGCGAACTTGCCCGGCACCGTGGAATAGGAAATCGGGAAATAGTAGCCGTCGCAGGTGCGCACGCAGATCGTCCGATAGGTGCCCGCGAGCGGCTCGTCCGGAGCGGGCGATGAATGATGTTCCGCCGAACAGGGCGTCGAAGAAGCCGCCCGGCCCGCCGGTGGCGTATTGGCGGTACTGCGGGCCGCAGTCGTTCTGGCCGAGCGCCGCCAGGATCCCGCGCCGCTGCCCCTCGCGCTCGCCGCTGTTGCCCTGCAGCGCTGGATCCCGCCGAGCATGCGGTCGAGGTTCGCGCGCATCTGCTGGATCTGGTTGTTGAGCGGTCCGCATTGCGGCGGTTGGCCGCCGAACAGCGCGAAGAAACCGCGGCCTTCGCAACCCAGCTGCTGCGCCTGCTGTCCGAGCCGGTCGAGCTCCGCTTGCTGCTGGTTGGCGGCGTCCTCATAGCGCCTGATCTGATCCGCCGTCGCCGGATCGCGTGTTGCCGCGGTCGAGCGTGGCGAGCTGGCCTTCGAGCCGGATGCAGACCGGATGCGGCCGGCCGCCGGCGCGGAAGGCGGATATGGCTGCTGTGCGGCCGCCGGCGCGGCGCCCAGCACGACGATGGGCAGCCCGCTGCGCAGTGCGCGCAAAAGTTTCGAGATCCTGTTCCAGTCATGAAGTGGGCCCGGCCCGCCGCGCAGCTTCGGATGAAGCTCCGGAATGGTGACCAAAGTGTGAAAAGACTGGGCCGCTCGAACCGGGCGCGTATGTCAAGCCGAACAAGGCTATTGCGGGCCGGTCACGTTGTCCGCAAGGCCGGCTTTGCCGCCGCGGCCGCCTGCGCGGCCTCGCTGTGCAGGTTCCAGACGATGCCGCTGATGATGAGGCCGGCGCCGGCAAACACGAACACGTCGAGCGGCTCGGCATAGAGCCACCAGCCCACCACCGCGATCAGGGGAATGCGCAAGAAGTCGAGCGGCACCACGAGGCTCGCGTCGCCGGCGCGGAAGGCATTGCTGAGGCAGAAGTGCGCGAACAGCCCGGCGGCCCCATCCCAATGATGGCCGGAAGTGGGGCAGATCGAGCCTGCCGAAGAAGAGCGGGCGGAGACGGCGAGCCCGAGCGGCAGCTGGATGACGTTCATCCAGAACACGATCGCGAACGTGCTTTCCGTCGTCGTGAGCTTCTTGGTGGCGATCTGCTTGATGCCGTAGCCGAGCGCTGCCGTGAGCACCAGCAGCGCGCCGGCTGAAACGTCTCGAGCCCGGGCCGCAGGATGACCAGACGCCCGCGAGCCCGAGCACCACCGCGCCGATCCGGCTCGCGGTCATGCGCTCGCCCAGAAACATCGGGCGCCAGCAGGATCGTCCAGGCCGGCATGGTGAATTCGAGCGCGAATCATCGCAAGCGGCACAGCAGCAGCGAGGACGCCCACAGATATTGCGAGCCGAAATGGATCGTGTTGCGCAGCACGTGCAGGCCGCAGGTGCCGGGTGACGGTATGGCGGCGCGCGGTCGGCCGCGCCACCGCTACCGCGGCGATGATCAGGAGGCCGAGGCCGCGCGCACCGCGAGAATCTCGATGATGCTCAGCGTATCCGACAGCGCGCGGATCGACACCGCCATCACGCTGAACGACAGCAGCGCGCCGGTCATCCAGAGGACGACGCGAACGAGTGGGTGCACGCGGGCTGTCCGGGGCTGCGCTCAGGAAGCGAGCGGACGGCGATCGCCTATCTGCATCACGTTATTCGGCGTCCGGCTGGTTCTCCGGCCGCGCCCGCTCGAAGGCGGCCAGCTTGGCGCAGGCGGCGTCGATGGCGACGAGCTTGGGAAAGCGTTCGAGCGGCACTTTGAGGCGGCGCGCATTGGCGACCTGCGGCACCAGGCAGATGTCGGCGAGCGTGACCTCGCTGCCGTAGGCATAGGGGCCCGGCCGCACCATCGCTCCGAGCGCTCGAAGCCGGCCAGCACCCAATGATGGTACCAGGCGTCGATCTTCGCCTGGTCCTGGCCAAGCTCGTTCTTGAGGTAGCGCAGCGGCCCCACGTTGTTGAGCGGGTGGATGTCGCAGGCGACGGCAGCGCCGCGCGCGGAGCGCACGCCCGACCGGGTCGCCCGGCAGCAACGGCGGCTGCGGGTGAACCTCGTCGAGATATTCGATGATGGCGAGCGACTGGGTGATGAGCTCGCCGGAATCGAGCCGCAGTGTCGGCACCCGCATCTGCGGATTGATCGCCCGGTATTCCGGCTTGAGGTTCTGTCCGCCATCCTTCTGCAGGTGGATCGCGACGGTCTCGTAGCTCAGCCCCTTGAGGTTGAACGCGATGCGCACGCGATAGGCGGCCGACGAGCGGAAATAGGAATAGAGCTTCACGAGAGGTCCTGTTGGAACGGGTGCGGTAGCCGGCTCGAAGGCGTTCACGCCACTCGTGGCAGGCTTGAGCCGAGCGCAATGCGGGGCGGCTGGAGCCCCCGCCCGATCGCACCCGGATTTCGCGATGGCGCCTCGCAAGACGCGCGTGAACGCGCTCAAGGCTCCATCCGGACTGCGGGCAATCATCAGAGTCTTGTCGTTCTCGATTTCGGCGACGAGCTTGGCAGAGCGCTCGGTGAGTTGCGCCATGGCGCGGTCGAAGGCGACGCGGTCGGCGGGTGTCACTGCCTCGGCCAGCCGGTCGGTGAAGGCGCGCGCGCGCGGCGCCAGCTCCTCGTAGACGGCGCGGCCGGCCGGGGTCAGCGACAGGAAGGCCTCGCGCAGGTCGTCGCGGTTGGCGCGCCGGGTGAGAAACTTGCGCTGCTCGAGCTGGGCGACCGCCCGCGACACCTTGGTCTTGTGCATGTGGGTGCGCGCGCCGATGGCCTTGCCGGTCATCACCCCGAACTGGCCGAGGCTGACCAGCACCCGCCATTCCGGTATCCCAATACCGTACGCCCGTAGACCCTGGTGAGCGCCTGGGAGACCAGGCTGGACAGCACGTTGAGCCGGTGCGGCAGGAAGTCCTCCAGCCGGATGATCGGCGTCTCGGCGCCTGGCGCGGGCGCCGCTCGACCCGGACTGGAGGAGGTCTCATCGTTGCGCGCCCCAAGCCGAGCGCCTGGTGCGTCGGCCGCACGCGCGCAGATGGCCGAAGACGGGCGATGTGCAACGGCGGCCGGGTATGTCGCGAAGACGCCTCTCGAGTGAGATCAGGCGAGGGGCAAACTCGGCCTGCTCACCGCCGCAAGCGGGGGAGGTGAGGCCGGAGCCGCGCTTCGAGCATACGCTGAGCAAAAGGGGGGCCTAGCGCGTGCACTCGATGGCGACGAATTCGTTGCGCCCCGCCGGCCCCGCTGCTCGTGGGAACCGCCCCGGTGATCTCGTCGCGGTCGACCCTGCGGAAGGAGCCGCCTGCTGAACTCGCGCGACTTGCAATAGGCTGTCGCTACCGCCACGCCGCAGGTCGCGCCGCTCGCCAGGCAGCGGTCGACCCCGTAGCCGTCCGAATTATTGGCAATGATGAAGATGCGCTTCTCGGCGTGCGCCGAGACATTGCCAACAGCGGCGCCGCGAAGGCGAAAGCGGCCAGGAGAACCGCATGGGTGGCAGCTCGCTCTCGGTGCGCACCGGGATCGGTACAGTTGCCGAGAATGCGTGCGAAACCGTTAAGGGCTCGTTAAGTCCGCCCGCCGGACTCCACCCGGTCCCAGCGGCTGTGTGTAGCGCGGTTCGCGCGGTTGCTACTAGAGCGGGAAAGCCACACTTTCCGGCGTTTTCCGTCTTTCCCACAGGCCGGATGCGAGGCCCGTCGATGGCCCGGCGGCTCCCGCCAGGGCAGGCCCTTGACGCGGTCGCCTGGTTCCCCATTGTCGCCGCCATGAACGGCCTTGACCACGTCTGCGGCATTTGCCCGGAGATTATTCGCTAGCGACCTCGCTGGCTGCGGCCGTCTGTTCTCCTGACCGAGATTTTTGGACGCCCGGCCAGCAGGCCGCAGGCGGACGTTTCGTTTCGGCGCCGCGCAAGCGAGACGGAATCGCGAGCACGAAGAGACGCAGTCACGATGGAGTTGAAGCTCTACGATACGCTGACGCGCGAGAAGCGGGTCTTCGCCCCGCTCGATCCCGCGAACGTGCGCATGTACGTGTGCGGGCCGACGGTCTACGACTTCGCCCATATCGGCAATGCGCGGCCGGTGATCGTGTTCGACGTGCTGTTCCGGCTGCTGCGGCACCTCTATGGCGCCGACCACGTCACCTACGTCCGCAACATCACCGACGTCGACGACAAGATCAACGCGCGCGCGGCGCAGGAATATCCCGACCTGCCGCTGAACGAGGCGATCCGCCTCGTCACCGAGAAGACCGAGCGGCAATTCCACGAGGACGTCGACGCGCTCGGCTGCCTGCGTCCGACCATCGAGCCGCGCGCGACCGAGCACATCGACGAGATGAAGGCGCTGATCGAGCGGCTGGTCGCGGCGGGCCATGCCTACGTGGCCGAGGAGCACGTGCTGTTCAGCGTGCCGTCGATGCCGGATTACGGCAGGCTGTCGAAGCGCTCGCTCGACGAGATGGAGGCGGGCGCGCGCGTCGAGGTCGCGCCCTACAAGCGCGACGCCAAGGACTTCGTGCTGTGGAAGCCGTCGAAGCCGGGCGAGCCGGCGTGGCCGTCGCCGTGCGGGCATCGCGGCGCCGGGGCGGCCGGGCTGGCACATCGAGTGCTCGGCGATGTCGTGGAAGCATCTGGGCGAGACCTTCGACATCCACGGCGGCGGCATCGACCTCGTGTTTCCGCACCACGAGAACGAGATCGCGCAGTCGCGCTGCGCCTTCCACGCGCCGGTGATGGCGAATTACTGGATGCACAACGGCTTCCTGCAGGTCGAAGGCGAGAAGATGGCAAGAGCCTGGGGAATTTCGTGACGATCCGGGAATTGCTTAACAGCTCAAATTTGGCGGCCGCGTTGGGGATGGTACGTACTTCGGCTTGCAATGCTTAGAACACACTATCGTCAGCCAATCGATTGGACGCTAGGAAGCGTTCGTTGAGTGAACGCACTGAGAATCTGAAGCGACCTTGAGGGCGATCACGATCAATTGGCTCGGGAACAGGTATTAAGGTTCCGACGCCGAATACACGCGAAGCAATTCTTTCGATGCACTTGGCAGGACGATCTCAATACACCGGCCGCGAAGCTGACCTCCACCGAACTTGCTGTCATGAGCGCATCGACTGATGACGGCTGACGCAGCGGCCGAAATGGCTGGCATTCGCGTCTGCTGCAGATCGGCCTGTCGAGCGAGCTGGTTAGACCAGTGGTCAGGAACGCAGCACAAACGACGCTTTATCGGCTACATGAGGTCGATCGAAGACGTACGGACTCAATTCAGCTCGCGAGACGACATGGGCTGGATCCAACGCACAGATTGATGCGCTTGTACGACCGAATAGCGCGCAGACTTGCCGCTCGCAAGCGAAGAGATTTCCGAGTCCGATCGCATCCGCGACGAGCTTGCCGCCATGGGCATCGTGCTCAAGGATACCAAGGACGGCACACGACTGGGAGATGCGCGATGATGGCGCGGCGGAGCCGAAGATCGCGATGCGGCCGTTTCTGCCGCAGGACGCGCCGGTGCTGGTCGAGATCTTCCGCGCCAGCGTCGAGGAGTTGAGCGCGGACGACTACAGCGAGCGCAGCGCGCGGCCTGGGCCTCGGCGGCCGACGACGAGGAGGTTCGCCGCAAAGCTCGCCAAGCGGCTGACGCTGATCGGCACCATGGACGGTTCTTCGGTCGGCTTCGCGACGCTCGACGGCGCCGACATCTCGACATGCTCTACGTGCATCCGCCGCGGCCGGCCACGGCGTCGGCTCGCATGCTGCTCGACGCGCTCGAACGGCTGCCGCGCTCGCGCGGCGCCGGCAGGCTCTCGGCCGACGTGAGCGACAGCGCGCAGGGCTTCTTCAGGAAGCACGGCTACACGCCGCGGCAGCGCAATACGCGTTCCGGTCGCCGGCGAGTGGCTCGCCAATACCACCATGGAAAAGCAACTGGCGCCGAAGGAGCGCGCATCATGAGCAAGCCCGACACGCCGTTTCCCCGCGCTTGGCTCTACTACATCATCTCTCAAATACGGAGTGATCTTGCCGCCGTCCACTCGTCACGCTCTACACCTCTGTGAGCGCTCTGGAGGATAAGAGCAAGACATGCACGCGCTTCGGCACTGTCTCCACCACGTCGTGCTTAGGCGGTCATCGCCGCGATGCTGGTCGCCTCGTCGCCGCCGAATTATTGTGAGTTCAGCATGTCCCGCGAACGCCTCTACCTCTTCGACACCACGCTGCGCGACGGCGCGCAGACGAAGGGCGTCGATTTCACGCTGCACGACAAGCTCGCGATCGCCGGCATGCTCGACGATCTCGGCGTCGACTACGTCGAGGGCGGCTATCCGGGCGCCAACCCGACCGACACCGAGTTGTTCGCGCAGGAGCGCAAGCTCGGCACCACCTTCACGGCGTTCGGCATGACGCGGCGGCCCGGCCGCTCGACCTCGAACGATCCCGGGCTCGCCGCGCTGCTCGACGCCAAGGCCGACGCCATCTGCTTCGTCGCCAAGTCGTGGGACTACCACGTGAAGGTCGCGCTGGAGACGACGAACGAGGAGAACCTGGCCTCGATCCGCGACAGCGTGCGCGCGGCGAAGGCGAAGGGCAGGGAGGTGCTGCTCGACTGCGAGCACTTCTTCGACGGCTACAAGGCCAATCCGCGCCTACGCGCTCGCCTGCGCCAAGGCGGCCTACGAGGAGGGCGCGCGCTGGGTGGTGCTGTGCGACACCAACGGCGGCGCGCTGCCGCACGAGGTGGAGAAGATCGTCGGCGAGGTGGTCGAAGGCGATCCCCGGCGACCACGTCGGCATCCACGCCCACAACGACACCGAGCAGGCGGTGGCGAATTCGTTTGCCGCGGTGCGCGCCGGCGCGCGCCAGATCCAGGGCACGCTCAACGGGCTCGGCGAGCGCTGCGGCAACGCCAACCTCGTCTCCATCATCCCGACGCTGAAGCTCAAGCCCGAGTTCGCGGACCAATTCGAGATCGGCGTGTCGGACGACAAGCTCAAGCCCTCGCGCATGTCTCGCGCGCGCTCGACGAGATGCTCAACCGCGCGCCCAACCGCCACGCGCCCTACGTCGGCGAGAGCGCGTTCGCCACCAAGGCCGGCATCCATGCCTCGGCGATCATGAAGGAGCCCGGCGACCTACGAGCACGTGGCGCCGGAGAGCGTCGGCAACCGGCGCAAGCTGCTGGTCTCCGACCAGGCCGGCAAGTCGAACGTGCTGGCCGAGCTCGACCGCATCGGGCTCAAGGTCGACAAGGACGATCCCGCGCATCGGGCGGCTGCTCGACGAGGTGAAGGAGCGCGAGGCGATCGGCTATGCCTACGAGGCGGCGGATGCCTCCTTCGAGCTGCTGGCGCGGCGCATGCTCGGCAAGGTGCCGGACTATTTCGACGTCGAGAAATTCGACGTCAACGTCGAGCAGCGCGACAACGCGCGTCGGCGAGCGCGTCACGGTGTCGATGGCGGTGGTGAAGGTGAAGGTCGACGGCGAGACCATGATCTCGGCGGCGGAAGGCAACGGTCCGGTCAACGCGCTCGACCTCGCGCTGCGCAAGGACCTCGGCAAGTACCAGAGCGACATCAGCGGGCTCGAGCTGGTCGACTACCGCGTGCGTATCCTCAATGCCGGCACCGAGGCGGTGACGCGCGTGCTGATCGAGAGCCAGGACGAGAGCGGCGAGCGCTGGACCACGGTCGGCGTGTCGCCCAACATCATCGACGCCTCGTTCCAGGCGCTGATGGATTCGATCGTGTACAAGCTGGTGAGCTCCGGAGCGCCGGCGTGAGCCGTCCATGATCGACCATGTCTCCGTCGCGGTGCGCGACCTCGAGCGCGCCGCGCGCTTCTACCGGGCAGTCCTGGGCGCCATCGGCTATGCGCAGCTCGAGGCCCGGCCGCTCACCGTCGGTTTCGGCAAGACCTATCCCGAGCTCTGGATCAATCTGCGTTCCGCCATGGCGCCGGCCGCTCCCGACAGCGGCGCGCATGTCGCGCTGCGCGTGCGGACGACCGACTTGGTCAACGCCTTCCACGCCGCGGCGCTCGCGGAGGGCGGCACCTCCGACGGCGCCCCGGGCCCGCGACCGCAGCACGGCGAAGGCTATTACGCCGCCTTCGTGCGCGATCCCGACGGCAACCGCATCGAGG
>CAVWXY010000020.1:0-415812 GCA_963758945.1 uncultured Alphaproteobacteria bacterium
GCTAGCGCCACGATCGCCTTCTTTATCCCGCGGTGCCTGGCAATCTTTATCGCCCAGGCCTTGAGCCAGGACCATTTCGCCGAACGCAGCAGCATGCTCTGGGCCGCTTCGTAGAGCATCATCCGCATCATCTCGTCTCCACACCGTGATATTGCGCCGGTTCGGTCGATCTCGCCCGACTGATACTTGGCAGGTGTCAATCCAAATACCGCCCCGACCGCCTTGGAGTTCCTGAAGCGGGCCGGTACATCGACGGTGACGCGATAGGTCAGCGCGACCACAGGGCCGACACCGGGGGTTGTCATCAGGCGCCGGCACACCTCATCGTCCCGGACGATGGCCAGCAAGCGGCGATGCAGGATGCCGAGCTGCTCGCGAACGACCCGCCGGACAATGAGCAGCGGTTCCACCAGCGCGGCCAAATCGGGGAGGTTCTCGACAAGCTCCCTGATACGCGTCTCGAACTTGACCGTCCCGATCATGCCGACCTTGAGACCGAAGTTGCGCAAGGTGGCACGCAGGTCGTTCTCGATGGCAATGGCCTTCGATTGAAGCAGCTTGCGATGGGTCAGCAGTACCCGAAGCTTCTGGCTGCGTAATGTCTTCACATGCACCGGGCGATAGAGCCCCACCCGCATCATCTGCGCTATGCCACGCGCGTCATTGCGGTCCGTCTTGTTGATCTGTGCCTTCAACATCGCCCGCATGTGCCGCGTCTCAACGCAGATCACCGGCAAGCCCGCTTCGGCGAGAGCGCTGAACAGCCATTGCGACAACGGTCCAGCTTCCAACCCAATTCGCTTGAAGTGGTAGGCGGGGTTCTTCAGCACCGCCAACAACGCTTCAGGTTCGCTCGCCACCTTTACTTCCCGAACGATCTTGCCTGCGTCATTCACAATGCAGATGCTCGTATCCTTGACCGAAACGTCCAGTCCAGCAAAATGGTCCATGCTGCGCTTCTCCTTCTGATGCTTGAGGCCGTGTTCACGGACCTCGTTTCACCATCAGCCTGAAGCGCATCACCCAAAATCTTCAGCTATCCACAAGCTGGCAGGCCGATTACCCCATCTCTCCAGTCGCTTTGGGGAGCAAAGCGGACATCCGCCGGCGATCGCCTAACACTCGACCTAGATAGGCCACCCGACGCCCTGCTCTACAAGCTGCCAGGTCGCTTTCGCCTCGTTTTCCTCACGCGCCGACCGCGCTTGCCCCGAAAGGGCCGGGCCGCGTGCTCCGGGTCGAAATGGGATTTATTTCAGGCCAGCGGGTACTTGGCCGTTGCCGTGCGCACCCGTCGACTGTCCTCGATCACGGTCGCACCAGCTCGCAAAGTGATGTTCGCGCCCGGCCAGCGCTCGCACGCGGCCCGGTAGGTCGCCATGGCCAGCTCGAAGTCTTCGATCTCGGCCAGGTGCTCGACGATGTTCTCCCCGCTCGAATCCCATAGATCGATGCGGTGGGCAAAGTCGCGTCGCGTAGTGATCCCCACGCGCTTAGCCATCGCACGAGGGGCTGCTCGGAACAGTCCGAACAGTGCAGCCCCGAATTGCCTGATGTCATGCTCCGCAGTGGCGAATAGGTCTGTTTTCCAGGGTTTCGCCATTGTCAGCTCCGTCAAAAGCTCTTGAAACGATCGGGCGTGAGCTCAGTATAGCGCGCCGTGTGCTGAATGTTCTTGTGGCCGAGCCAGGCCCGCCAGCGCCCGCGTCGGACGCCGACACCTCGGTTATCGGCACAGATACTTGCAGACGAAATTCTTCACCGTCGTGAGCGGGTTTTCAGAGTTTATTGAACTCTCGTGGCGCTCCGCATTTTTCTCTTGTGCCGCGACCTTGCGGTCCTTCTTTTTCGGTGACTTGTCCGCGATCACCATCGCCCAGTACGTCTTGTAACGGGTCTGATCGTTGCGGGCAACGGCAACTCCGACGCTGTCGGCGCGGGCTTGCAACAGATTTGCATTGTGACCCGGTGATTTCTGCCAGGAGCGGAACGTCTCGGCCCATGTCTTGGTGCCGGCCGCGATGTTCTCCGCCGCTACGCCAGTATGCGCGCCCGAGATACGGGACGAAAACGAGCCGGCTACGCTGTGATCCATGATGCCGGACTCGGCCATCGCCTTTGCCTGTCGCTCAGCGATCGCCGTGAGATGCGGGTCGGTCTTGACGGCAGACAGGCCGTGCTCGCGCCGGTACCGCGAGATCGTCTCCGCCATGTCTTCTGCGTGCGCCAACGTGGCCGTGATGGCCAGGATGACGCCAAGCGAAACCGCCTTCATCCACTCCCCCGTCTTCCCCGCGATGAAGAAAAAGTTCATCGGTCCCGGATAAGGCGAATATGAGGCATCGCATGACGCCGGGCTTCCGGCGCATCCGCGGGCATCTCCTCGCGGGCAACGATCAGGTCTGGCGCAGGGCACATGGTCAACCGCGAGGCCAGGCCCCTGCGGCAGTTGGAGAGATGACGATTACGACGTGATTGAGCACGCGCTCACGTCCGGCGAGTGCGGGGGCCCCCTATCACCGTCGCGGCAGTTGTTCGACTACATATCAACTACGATATTGACTGCAAATAGGGTCTATGCTACATATCGCATATCCTCGCTCATCGAGGGGCGTCTCCGAGAGACGACCCCAAGCAAGCGGGGAGCTGTTTGGCATCGTGAAGGTGGAACAACGCGATGGGCGAGGCCCAGACAAAGCGACACGAAATCCGTGTCGGGGCGACCCAACACGGCTGCGGCGCCTGCGGCTCCCGCTCCACGCCGGCCGCGGCCTGCCATCGCGTCGGCGGCAACGCGCTCCGGCTCGGGCCGAGCGCGCGACCGATCGCGTCCGGCTCTCTCGTCTCGTGTCTCACCCGAAGGGTGCAGTTCGGCCCCCGGCATTGTATTTTTATCAGTAGTGTCCGGTTAAGTTGAAGGGTGTTGCCGGAAAAGGCAATTGTGACGGGCTTTTTTTGGCTCCGACTGGTGTCCCCGACTTGAATTGAAAATGGCGTGTTGGGCTAGCGTCCGGGATTTCGCCACCCCGGAGTTGCCATGTACGTCGGCAAGACCCTGTTCGCGCAGGTCATGGATTTCCTGCCATGGAAGACTTTCCATCGCATCGTGGATCATTTGCGCTGCCGGCGCTGACCATTTGCGCCCTGTACCGGTGCCGATGGCAGGTGGAGCTGTTTTTCAAGTGGATCAAGCAACACCTGCGCATCAAACGCTTCTACGGCACCTCGGAGAACGCCGTCCGGACGCAAATCTGGATTGCCATCAGCGTCTATGTGCTGGTGGCGATCATCAAAAAGCAACTTCGCCTGGATGTGACCCTGCATACGCTGCTACAGATTTTGTCGCTGACGCTCTTCGAGAAATTGCCGCTGCAACAAGCCTTCAAGCGCGTCGATCCGGTCGAAAACAACCTTATCTCCGACAGGCAGTTGAAATTGTTCGAGTTTTAACCGGACACTACTGTATTTTTATTGTTGTCTACAATGGCCGCGGGCGGAACGGCCGCGCCGCAGACGCGTCCGCGCGAGGGCGTCCTGTATTTTTCCTGTTATTTACAGGAGCGGGTTGCAGCCGAGAGGTGACACCCGCAGGCGTGGTCATCTCACCCGGTGACCTCGGCCGCCGCGCCGCGCGGCAGCCTGGCGCCGGCCTCGTGGGTGGGCGAGAGCAGCGCAATGAGCGCGCGCTTGATCGTTGCCTGGCGGGTGGCCGAGGTGATCTTCGCGCCGAACAGATCGGTGACATAGAACACGTCGACCACGCGCTCGCCGAAGGTCGCCACGTGCGCCGAGGCGATGTTGAGGTTGAGCTTGGAGAGCGTGGCGGTGAGCTCGAACAGCAGGCCAGGGCGGTCGAGCCCGATGACCTCGACCATGGTGTAGCGGCTCGACCAGCCGTTGTTGAGTGTGACCTCCGGCGGCACCGCGAAGGCTTTGAGCCGCGCTTTCGCCGTCGCCCGCTTGGCCACCACCTCCGGCAGCCGCAGGTCGCCGCGCAGCGCCTTCTCGATCGAATCGGTGATGCGCGCGGCGCGGCGCGCCTCGTCGGCGTCGTGCTCGAACTCGCGCGACACCGAGATGGTGTCGAGCGCGCGCCCGTCGGTGGTGGTGAAGATCTGCGCATCGACGATGTTGGCGCCCGCCACCGCGCAGGCGCCGGCGATGATCGAGAGCAGCCACGGATGGTCGGGCGCGAGCACGGTAAGCTCGGTCACGCCGCGGGCGGCGGGGAAGGTCACGCTGGTGGCGAGCGCCTTTCCGGCCTGCGCCGCCGACCGCAGGAATTGCGCGTGGGCGATCTTCTGCGGCAGATCGACCTTGAGCCAATAGGCCGGATACTGCAGGGCGATATAGGCGTCCACCTCGGCCGGGGTCCAATCGGCGAGCTCGGCGCGGAATTCGGCCTGCGCCATGGCGACGCGCTGCGCGCGATTGACCTCGGAGAATCCGCCGGTGAGCACGGGCTCGGTCTCGTAATAGAGGGTGCGGATGAGCTGCGCCTTCCAGCCGTTCCACACCCCGGGGCCGACCGCCTTGATGTCGGCGACGGTGAGGATGGCGAGCAGCTTCAGCCGCTCGACCGACTGCACGACGGCGCTGAAGTGCTCGATGGTCATGCGATCGGAAAGGTCGCGCGACTGCGCCACCGACGACATCTTGAGATGCACTTCGATCAGCCAGGCGACGGTTTCCGTCTCCGCCGTGGAGAAGCCGAGCCGCGGGCACAGGTTGCGCGCCACCCGTGCGCCCGCGAGCGAATGATCCTCGATCCGGCCCTTGGCGATATCGTGCAGGAACAGCGCGACGTAGAGCAGCTCGCGGTGGCGCGGCTGGATGGTTCGCATCAGCTCGTTGGCGAACTTGGTGTCCTGGGTGCGGCCGGCCTCGATGTCGGAGAGGACGCCGATGCAGCGCAGCAGATGCTCGTCCACCGTGTAATGGTGGTACATGTTGAACTGCATCATCGCCACGATGCGGCCGAAGGCGGGCACGAAGGCCCCGAGCACGTCAGCCTCGTTCATCCGCCGAAGCACCGTCTCGGCGTCGTTGGTCGAGGTGAGGATTTCGAGGAACAGCCGGTTCGCCTCGGGGTCCTCGCGCAGCTTCTGGTCGATGAGCTTGAGCGAGCGGGTGGCGAAGTGCATGGCGTCGGGATGGAACGCCAGATTGTATTTCTGCGCGAGATGGAAGATGCGGATGAGGTTGACGGGGTCGCGCTTGAACACGTTCTCGTCGGCCACGTTGATGCGATTGTAGTCGACGACGAAATCCTCGCTCTCGACCAGCGCGTGGCGCGTCCGCGGCCGGAAGCGCGCCATCATCCGGCTCAGCACCGGCATGGCCTTGGCCTGACTGTCCTCGAGCTTGGCGCAGAGAATGGCGGTGAGATCGCCGACGTCCTTGGCGATCAGGAAATAGTGCTTCATGAAGCGCTCGACCTCGCGCAGCCCCGGATGCTCGGTGTAGCCGAGCCGCACCGCGATCTCGCGCTGGATGTCGAAGGAGAGCCGCTCCTCGGCGCGGCCGGTCAGGAAGTGCATGTGGCAGCGCACCGCCCAAAGGAAATCCCCGCAGCGGCGGAACCGGCGATATTCGCGCGGATCGTAGACCCCGCACGCGATGAGCTCTTCGCGCTCGCGCACCCGGTAGACGTATTTGGCGATCCAGTAGAGCGTATGGAGGTCGCGCAAGCCCCCTTTGCCGTCCTTGACGTTGGGCTCGACCAGGTAGCGGGACTGGCCGGCGCGGCGGTGGCGCTCTTCGCGCTCGGCGAGCTTGGCGGCGACGAATTCCGCGGCGGTGCCCTGCACCACCTCCTTGTCGAAGCGCACGACCAGTTCGTCGTAGAGCTTGCGGTCGCCGAGAAGGTAGCGCGATTCGAGCAGCGAGGTGCGCACCGTCATGTCGGCCTTGGCCTGGCGGATGCACTCGTTGATCGAACGCGTGGCGTGGCCGACCTTGAGCCCCATGTCCCACAGGCAATAGAGGATCGTCTCGGCGACGGATTCGCCCCAGGCGGTCTGCTTGTAGGGAAGCAGGAAAAGCAGATCGATGTCGGAGCCCGCCGCCAGGACGCCGCGGCCGTAGCCGCCGGTGGCGACGATCGCCATGTGCTCGGCTTCGGAAGGGTTCTGCGCGGGATAGAGGTGCTTGCCGGTGAACTCGAACAGCACGCGGATGATCTCGTCCTGCATGAAGCAGAGCCGCTCCGCGCAGCGCCGCCCGTGCCGGTCCGCGATGAGCAGGCGCTCGGCGGCGGCGCGCCCTTCGACCAGCGCGGCCTTGATGCGCCGCGACACCGCGAGCCGCAGCTCGCGCTCGTTGCCGGAATGAACCTCGGCCAGGTGCTCGAGCTCGCCCGCCACGGCGGCGGCATCGAAAACTTCGGTATCGCGCGGGGCCTGATCGTTCGGGGTCAGCATGGCTTCACCGGGATACCGGAGCGCACGCCGCCTGTCACCGGTGGCGGGCGCCGCCGGGCGCGAGGCGGGGCGAGCAAAAGTCGGATGCCGGCGCGAGCGAAATGCAACATGCTTCTACATTTTCATGATAGCGCGACAAATACTTTCCCGTTGACGCCTTTGCCAGCGGCTTCCAAGAATAAATATGGCGCTGGCGCTCAATCCATGCCGCCCGCCCGCCGTCTCGGACGATCGGGCACCCAGCACGAGAAGGACCCCCAATGGATGCCACCGCGTTGCGCGCCCTGCAGGCGCCGCTCAAGGAGCGCTACAAGAGCGATCCCCGATCCGCCTCCATCACCTTGCGCGCCAAAGGCACGCTCGATGATGCCCATATCGCCTGCAAGGTGGAGACCGGGCGCGCGCTCGCGGTGGCGGGGCTGCATCCCGCCACCGGCGGCTCCGGGCTCGAGCTCTGCTCCGGCGACATGCTGCTGGAGGCGCTGGTTGCCTGCGCCGGCGTCACCCTCAAGGCGGTCGCCACCGCGCTCGACATTCCACTGCGTTCCGGCGCCGTGTCGGCCGAAGGCGACCTCGACTTCCGCGGCACGCTCGGCGTCGCCAAGGACGCGCCGGTCGGCTTTGCCGCAATCCGCCTGCGCTTCGAGGTCGAGACCGCCGCGCCGCAGGAGAAGCTCGAGCAGCTGCTCAAGCTCACCGAGCGCTATTGCGTCGTCTACCAGACGCTCAAGCACGGCCCGCCGATCGAGCTCGAGGTCGACCGCGCGTGAGATCGGCGCCACCGCCGAATCAGTGGGCGATCGAAAGGTGCTGCTCGCGGATGACCTTGCCCCATCGCTGCGTTTCGGACCTGATGAAGTCGGCGAATTCCTCCGGCGAGCTCGTCATCGGATCGTACAATTGCTTCTTCACGAATTGCTCCTGGATCGCGGGCTCGGCGACGACTTCCCTGACGTCGGCATTGATCTTCATCACGACGTCGTGCGGGGTTCCCGCGGTCGTGGACAACCCGAACCAGGTTCCCGCCGTATAGCCCGGCACGGTCTCATCGGCGGCCGGCACGTCCGGCAGCGAAGGCAGGCGCTTCGGGCTTCCGATCGCGAGTATCTTCACCTTGTCGGTCTTGGCAGGTCCGAGGACGGAGCCAATGCTGATCAGCATCATGTTGGTATGTCCGCCGATGACGTCGGTCAGCGCCGGCGTCGCGCCCCGGTAGTGGACCGCGAGGAACTTGGCGCCGGTCGCGTTCTCCAGCCTGACCATGTTCAGGTGCGGGCCGGAACCGACGCCGGCGGTACCGTAGGTGAGCTCGCCCGGCTTCTCCTTCGCCATGGCGAGGAGTTCGCCGAGCGATTTCACCGGCAGCGACGGCGTTGCCACCAGCGCGTGGTGGATGCGCACCAGGCCGGTGATCTGGATCAGACCTTTCTCAACGTCGTAGGGCAACTTGTCCTTGGGATAGACGTTGGGATTGATCACGTAGGTCCCGGCCTCGGCGACCATCAGGGTATGGCCGTCGGGCGCCGCATTGGCGACCGCAACGGCGCCGGTGATGTGCCCGGCGCCGCCCTTGTTCTCGATCACGACCTGTTGGCCCCACTTCTCCGAGAGGCGCTGGCCGATGGCACGCGCGACCACGTCGGTGACGCCGCCGGCCGCCGCCGTGACGATCATCGTGACCGTCTTCGAAGGATAGGATTGTGCCGGCGCGCTCGTTGCGGCCGCGAGACATCCGAGCACGACCACCGGACCAAGCCACTTCGTCATTCTCTCCTCCCGTTCCAGGCTTGCGCTTGCGGTTGTCTTCGACGCTGCGTCCTGCGTCGCCGCGAGCGCCTATCGATCTTTCGCCGCCGCGCTTGCTTTCAGCGCATAGAGCGCTTCGAGCGCCTCGCGCGGCGACATGTCGTCGGGATGCAACGACGCCAGCGCCGCGATGACTGTATCAATTGCCGTGTTGCGCGGTGGCGGCGACAGCGCCTGCGGCGCTGCGGCAAAAAGCGGCAGGTCCTCGAGCCCGCGCGGCGCGGAGCGATCTTCGGCTTCGAGCGCGGCGAGCACCACCTTCGCCCGCTCGATCACGCTGCCCGGAAGGCCAGCGAGCTTGGCGACCTGGATGCCGTAGCTGCGATCGGCGGCGCCCGGCACGACCTCGTGCAGGAACACGACGTCGCCCTGCCATTCCTTCACCCGGACCGTGGCGTTGAACAAGCGGGGCAGCGTCGCAGCCAGCGCAGTGAGCTCGTGGAAATGGGTGGCGAACAAGGCGCGGCAGCGATTGCGCTCGTGCAGGTGCTCGATGGTGGCCCAGGCGATGGAGAGCCCGTCGAAAGTCGCGGTACCGCGGCCGATCTCGTCCAGAATCACCAGCGAGCGTTCGCCCGCCTGATTGAGGATGGCTGCGGTCTCCACCATCTCGACCATGAAGGTCGAACGCCCGCGCGCGATATCGTCGGCGGCGCCCACGCGCGAGAACAGCCGGTCGACGGCGCCGATCCTGGCGCCGCGCGCGGGCACGAAGCCGCCCATCTGCGCGAGGATCGCGATCAGCGCGTTCTGGCGCAGATAGGTCGACTTGCCCGCCATGTTGGGACCGGTGAGGAGATAGATGCGCCCGGCCGCGGCCGCGTGCGGCGGCGAGAGGTCGCAATCGTTGGCGACGAACGGCCCGCCGTCGCCCGCGAGCGCCTGCTCCACCACCGGATGCCGCCCGCCCTCGACCACGAAATCGAGCGAGGCGTCGATCTGCGGCCGCACATAGTGGCGCTCGACCGCGAGTTGCGCCAGCGCGGCGGCGACATCGAGGATCGCCAACGCCTCGGCGGCCGCCTTGATGTCGTCGGCGGCCGCGGTTACGGCGGCGGCGAGCTTGTCGAAGGCCTCGAGCTCGATGCCGAGCGCGCGGTCGGCGGCACTGGCGATCTTGGCTTCGAGCTCGCCCAGCTCGGTGGTGGTGAAACGCACCTGGCCGGCCAGCGTCTGGCGATGGATGAAGGTCGCGTTGAGCGGCGGCGCCATGAGCTTGTCGCCGTGCTGTGCGGTCACCTCGACGAAATAGCCGAGCACGTTGTTGTGCCGGATCTTGAGCGCGCGCACCGCGGCGGTCTCGGCGTAGCGGGCCTGCAACGCCGCGATCACGCGCCGGGATTCGTCGCGCAGCGCCCGCGCCTCGTCGAGGGCGGCGTCGTAGCCCGCGCGCACGAACCCGCCGTCGCGTTTGAGGTGGGGAAGCTCGTCGGCGAGCGCCGCCGCAAGCTGCGAGGCGATGGCGGGATCGGGCCGGCGCAGCGCGCGCGCAGCCGCTGCAAGCTCGGCGGGAGCATCCGCGCTCTGCTCCAGCTCGGCCGCGAGCACCGCGGCGGCGGCGATGCCGTCGCAGATGGCGGCGAGGTCGCGCGGTCCGCCGCGTCCGACCACGAGTCGCGCCAGCGCGCGGGCGAGATCGGGCGCCGCCGCGAGGCGCCCGCGCATCTCGGCGCGCGTTCCCGCCGCGGCGACGAAGAATTCGACCGCGTCGTGGCGCCGCGCGATCGCCGCCGGATCGGTGAGCGGCGCCGACAGTCGTTGCGCCAGCAGTCGCGCCCCCGCCGCCGTCACGCTGCGGTCGACGGCGGCGAGCAGCGACCCGCGCCGCTCGCCGGCGAGCGTGCGCACGAGCTCGAGGTTGCTGCGCGTCGCCTGGTCGATCGCGAGCGTCGCACCCTGCGCCTCGCGCAGCGGCACCGAGAGCGGCGGGCGGCGGCCGAGCTGCGTGCGTTCCACGTAGGTGACGCAGGCGGCGGCGGCCGTGAGCTCGAGTCGCGACAGCGCGCCGAAGCTTTCCGTGGTGGAGAGACCGAAATAGCCCGCGAGGCGCCGTTCCGCCGTCGCCCCGTCGAACACGTCGCGGGTGAGCGGGGTCACCGCCGGCAGCGAGCGCAGGTAAGGCGCGAGGTCGGCGTCGCCGTAGAGCGCATCGGAGACGATGATCTCGCCCGGCTCGAGGCGGGCGATTTCGGCGGCAAGGCCGGCGCGGTCGCATTCCGCGACGCGGAACTCGCCGGTCGAGATGTCGATGAAGGCGAGCGCAAAGCGGCTCTCTCCGCCGCCGGAGGTGCGCGCGCGGGCAATCGCGAGCAGGTAATTGTTGCGGCGCGCGTCGAGCAGGGTGTCCTCGGTGAGCGTGCCCGGGGTCACCAGGCGGGTCACGTCCCGCCGCACCACGGCCTTGGCCCCCCGTTTCCTCGCCTCGGCCGGGTCCTCGAGCTGCTCGCACACCGCCACCCGGTGGCCGAGCGCGATCAGGCGATGCAGATATTCGTCGGCGCGATGCACCGGCACGCCGCACATGGGGATGTCGCGGCCGAGATGCTTGCCGCGCTTGGTGAGCACGATGCCGAGCGCGCGCGCCGCCACCTCGGCATCCTCGAAGAACAGTTCGTAGAAGTCGCCCATCCGGTAGAACAGCAGGGAGTCTGGATTGGCGGCCTTGATCTCGATATATTGCTCCATGACCGGCGTCGCGCGGCCGGCACCCTCGGCGGGCGTGCCGGATTCGAAACCGGGCGGCGGCAGCGGAGCATCCATGGCGCCGCGACGCTAGCAGATGACGCGGCGCAGTTCATGCGCGTGAGCGGAGATAGCCACAGGGTAGGCCGGTGACCGGTCGCCGACGGCACCTGGTCGGAAAGGCACTTGGACCACGCCGCGCCGGCAGCGCCCATGACCTCTCTGGAGCAACTCGGCGCTGCCGCTCAGGCCTCCGCGCGGCTCCAAGGCGCGATGCGCCGTTCGGCCCATTTCAGCGCCGCCGTCATGGATACGCCGAGGATCATCAGCAGCAGCACCGGAACGAAGGCCTTGTCCATCTCGAAAATGTGAGTGTAGCGCGTGATCATGTAGCCGAGACCGGAGATCGAGGTGAAGAACTCCGCGATGATCATGCCGACGAGGCCGCGCCCGATCGCCAGCCTGATGCCGGCCGCGATGAAGGGCACCGACCACGGCAGCAGCACTTGCGTCCACATCTGTACTTCCGATACTCGGAACGAGCGCGCCACCTCGATGATGTTCTGGTCGCATTCCCGCACCCCCTGATAGGTGTTGATCAGGATCGGAAACACGGCGAACAGGAACACGACGATGACCTTGGCCTCCATGTGAATGCCGAACCACAGCACCAGCAGCGGGACGAGCGCGGCCATCGGTGTCGCGTAGAGCGCATTGATCGGCATATCGAGCGCCCAATCGACCGGCCGCACGCGTGCCATCAGCACGGCGAGCGGAATCCCGACCAAGACGGCGAGGGCGAGACCGCAGAACAGAACCTGCAGGCTCTGCCAGGTGTAATAGGGAAGCTCGCCGCTGACCGTGAGATGGTATGCGGCCGCGACGATCTTCGAAGGGTAGGAGAAGAAGATCGGGTTGACGAACGGTCCGCCCAGCTCCCATACGACGAGGATGAAAGCGATGAAGCCGTAACGGTAGAGCGGCGCTTGGCGCCAGAATGCAACCTTGCGCTTCGCCGCGGTCGCGCGCTCGGCAAAGGCGGCATCGATCCCGCCGGCCTGGGCCTCGTTGATCGCATCCATGGGTTCAGCTCCGGGCCGTATGATGGCGATGCTGCCGGATCGGCGCTCCCGATCCGGTGTCCCGATTCCGAGGATTTGATATCCTCAGCGAGCTCGCGGCTACAAGAACTTCAAATCCACCGCGCTCGTCCAGCAGACTGACCAGGACTATCCGATTTCCACGAGATCGCCTACGACGATTCGGAGGGGCAGACCGGCCCCTTCCACTCGCCCAGTTCCTTGATCGCCTTGTCGGCGAAGGATCGATCGATGACGTCCTCGTATTTCGGCGCTTTTTCCTTGTCGAGGTTGCCGACGCGGATCATCAAGTCGGTGGAGAAGGCCACCCGCTCCTGCGAGAGCCCGTGGTTGGCGTCCCAGATGCACTGCTTCACCAGGAAGTCGTACGAATCCTTGACCACGTCCTGCGGCAGACCGGTGTATTTGACCAGGATCGGAAGGACCTTGGCCGGGTCGCTATACATCATGCGCGTTCCCTTGATATGGGCCTTGACGAAGCCCTCGATCGCGGCGCGCCGGGTGGCGATCGACTTCTCGGACACGACCAGCGCGTTGTAGAGCTGCTTCGGCTGCAGCTCCCACATCCGTGCGATGGCGTGCAGATCGGGCAGCTTTCGCTTGGCGAACATTTCCTGCTCGATATGGAGGATCGCGCTGTCGATCTGGCGGGCCACCAGCGGCGGCACGTCCTCCGACATGATGCTGACGAAGCTCACCTCCTTTGGATCGACCTTGCCCGCCCGCAACACCGCCCGTGCCAGCACGTCGGCGAAGCCGCCCGGCTCCTGAATGCCGATTCGCTTGCCCTTGAGGTCAGCGGGCGTCTGAATGTCCTTCTGCACCACCATGGAGGCTTCGAGCTTGGGCGAATTGGACAGGATGATCTTGGTCGGTGCCCCCTTGGCGCGGCCGATGATCGAGAACGGACCCGGGGACGAGGAGATATCGACGCTGCCCGCGACCATGGCGCGGTAGGTCTTCACTCCGCCTTCCAGCTCGGCAATCTCGATGTCGAGGCCTTCCTGCTTGAAGAAGCCGAGCTCCTTGGCGACGTGAAGCGGCATGAGCACGATGTTCGGCGGCGTCGTCGGCATGCCGATGACGAGCTTGGTTTGCGCGTGTGCGCTGCCGGCCGCCACGAGCGGCGCGGCGGCGAGCAACGCGATGGTGGTGCGGCGTATCGACATCTTATCCTCCCGTCTTCGATTGCCTCGAGCGCGAACCGCTGCGGCGCGAAGAGATTAGTCGTGTGTTGGCGGAGGGTCTGCCGCCCTCCTGCCGAAGCGTTGGCGATCATCCGACTAAAATCGCGGGAACCGAAACGTCAAAAGCAGCCCGACATCGTGCCAGATTGTCGCATATGTGAGCGCCGGGGCTGCCCGCTCGTCAAGATGCCGCGGCCCCGACAATTCGGCGCAACTCGCGCAAGCGAGCCCCCCTCGGCACAAGCCCCGTGCACGAGGTTGCAATCGAATTTGCCCGACGGAACCTACTTCACCAGCTTCACGCCGGTGACGGCTTCGAGGTTCTTGTAGTCGATCTTCTCCCGGTCGGCCTTGGGAATGTTGAGCGAATCGAGAATCTTCAGCGTCTCGCGCGGGTACATCGTTCCTCCTTCCGGATCGAACGGGCAGTCGGAGGCGAAGACGATCTTCTCCAGGGGAAAGAACTCGAGCCCGCACTTGGTTGCCGGCACGCCGGTGAAGGCCGCGGTGTCGGCATAGAAATCCTGCTTGAAGTAATCGAGCGGGCGCTTCTTCAGACTCTTTCGCAAGGAGACGTAGTCCTCGTCGCTAGTGCGCGAGCCCAGCACGTCCCAGCCCGGGCCGATACGGCCCTCCAGCATGGGCACGATGCCGCCGAAATGGTGCGTGATGATCTTGAGATTGGGATGGGTGTCCATGATCTTGGAGAAGACGAGCCGCGCCATTGCGGCCGCGGTCTCGTACGACCATCCGAACGTCCACCAGATCTCGTAGAGCGACTTCTTCTCGTCGATGTAGTCCGGCATGCTGGCGCCGCGCGCCGGATGCAGCCAGATCGGCTTGCCGAGTTCGTTCATCTTGTTCCAGAACGGCAGATATTGCGGCCGGTCGAGTGGCTTGCCGGCGACATTGGTGTAGATCTGCACGCCGAGCGCGCCGAGCCTGATAGCTCGCTCCGCCTCGGCCACTCCGGCGTCGGGCGCGTCGAGCGAAATCTGTGCGACCCAACCGGGGAAGTGGTCCTTCTCCTTGGCGCACAATTCGGCGAAGCCATCATTGATGATGCGGATGAGCTCGTCGATCTGGGCCGGACTCTTGGCGAAGGTTTCGACCGGCGGCTGCGGGTAGGACAGGATCTGCTGATAGTCCTTGTGGCCATCGACGATCTTCTTGCGGACACCGACATCGAACAGCGCGGGCAGGGAGCGCACGCGCTTGCCCATGTCCTTGTAGTCGCCAGCGACGTCCTGCATCCTGTCGAAGAATTTTTTCGGGAAGAAGTGCGTATATGCGTCGATCCGCATCTGCGGTCCTCCAGCTTTGCGTGTCTTGCTCGGATATGCGGTATTTCGCCGTCGATGTCGCGCGCGGCCCGCGCCGTGATGAGGCGGGATGGACGTGAGTTGTTAACGTCTTGTCCGGCGGGAGTCCATCATCGTGTCTGCCCCGCGGCCACGCGGCGGCGTAACAGGCGGGTCGCGAACATTTCACGCGCGAAAAGGGCGGCTCCCAGCACAAGACCGGCGACGTCGGTCAGTTCGCCGTGGGGCACCGCGTCGGCCGGGATGAACAGCAATAGTCCCGCGACGCCAAAACCGACCCGCATCGGCACGCTCAGCGGGCGTGTGCAATAGCCCGCGAACGCCGCGCAGATCATCCATACGCCCGCGAGCGAGGTGAGCAGCGCCAATACGACGGCGCCGGGATCGCCTTCGAACAGGAGCGAGGGCGCGCGCACGAAAAGGACCGGAATGATGAAGGCGATCCAGCCGAAGCGCACCGCGTACCAGCCAGTTTTCATTGCGTCCGTCTTGGCGAGCGCGGCCGCGGCGTAGGCCGCGAGCGCGACGGGCGGCGTGATCATCGACATCATGCCGAAGTACAGGACGAACATGTGCGACGCCATCGGCGAGAGGCCGACTTTGACCATGGCCGGTGCGACCAACGCGGCGAGCAGGACATAGACGCCGACCGTCGGCATCCCCATGCCGAGGACGATGGAGACCAACGCTGCGAGGAACAGCAGCACCCAGACGTTGCCGGTTCCGATCTGGACGAGCATCAGAGTGAGCGCGAAGCTCAGGCCCGATATGTTGAGGACGCCGATGATGAAGCCGGCAGCCGCCGTGATCATCAACAGATCGAGCGAGGCCAGGCCGGTGCTGTGCAGCGCCTCCACGACGGCCCGCAGCGTCAGCCGCTTGCCGTCGTAGCCGATCAGCATCCCGGTGACGAACAGTACGGCGGCTCCGCCGAGCGCGGAGAGTTCCGGCGACCAGTTCAGCCAGAACAGCGCGAAGATCAGGGCGATGAACGGCAGCAGAAAATGCCATCCCCGCGCCAGCACGCGGCCGACTGAAGGGATCTGCGATTGATCGACCGGTGCGATACCGGCGCGCGCGGCGAGCAGGTCGGCCTGGATGAAGAGCGAATAGTAGTAGAGCAGCGCCGGCAGCGCCGCGGCGACCGCCACTTCGCGGTACGGCACTTGCAAAAATTCGGCCATCAGGAAGGCGGCGGCACCCATCACCGGCGGCATCAGCTGGCCGCCGGTCGAGGCGACCGATTCGATCGCGGCGGCGATGTGCGCCGGGTAGCCGCCTCGGCGCATCAGCGGGATGGTGATGACGCCGACCGACGCGACGTTGCTGACCGCGCTTCCCGATATCATGCCGAACAGGCAGGAGGCGGTGACCGCGATCTTGGCCGAACCGCCCCGGTAACGGCCCATCAACGCGAGCGCGATGTCGGTGAAGAACGCCGAGCCGCCGGACGCGAACAGCAGCTGACCGAAGAAGATGAAGGCGATCACGATCGTGGTCGCCACCATCATCGGCAAGCCGAGCATGCTTCCCGGATCCCAGACCAGATAATAGGCAAGCTGGGAAAGCTTCACCGGGCGACCGGCGAGCTCGCCCGGAACCAGGTGGCCGACCAAGGCGTAGCAGAGAAATACGACGACGACGATCACCAATGCCGGTCCGGCCACCCGGCGCAGGCCTTCGAGCACCAGCGGGATCGCCGCGAACGCCACGACGAGGCCGTCGACCGGGCGCGCAGTCATTTCCTCCGAGAGCGTCGGGAAGCGGACCGCGATGTAGCCGCCGACGACGAGGCTCAGTGCGCCGAGCGCCCAGTCGTACCAGGGCACGTAGGCGCGGCTCCCCGCGCCGGGACGGCTGCGTGAGGTAGACGAGCGCGAGCCCCAGTCCGAGCATTCCCGCGAGGAACTGCTCATTGAACAACAGGAGCCCGAGCACATTGCGGTAGAACTGCAGCGCAAAGCCGATCGAGCCCAGCGTGAGCAGCGCCGCCGCGACTGCTATGAGGCGGCGGCCGCTCGGGGAGGCAGATGCCGGCGGAGCCGGGGAGACTTCGGTTTCCACTTGGTTCGGCGTCGGGTCTCAGCCGCGCGCGCTCAGCTCGCCGGCTTGGGCGGCCAGGCGCCGATCTCGGTGTAATACTTGATGGCGCCCGGGTGGAACTGCACGGGGTCCATTTTCTTGGCCATGCGATCAGGCATGAACCCGGCGAGGGGCCCGAAGCCGGAGGCCAAGTCCGCCTTGTGGTCGTGCATGATCTTGGCGAGCTTGTGGACCGCTTCGTCCGGCACGTCCTTGTTGACCACGACCAGGTAGTCGTAGGCGTAGACCATTGTCGGTTCCAGGATGCCGTAACGGCCCTTGGCCGGCTCGAGCTTCGTCGCGTATGCGACCGGAATGAACTTGTGCATCCGCGCCATCGCCTCGGGCGAAGGATCGATCGGCAGCACCCGCAAGCCCCCGACCTTGGCGTCGGTTTCGGCAACCGCGCCGGAGCCGAGAGCGAACATGAAGGTGTCGGCCTTGCCTTCGGCGAATTCGTTGGCGCCGCCGAGAACGTTCGGCACCGGCACCTTCTGGATGTCGTCGTAGCTCAAGCCGCCGTTCGCGAGCGTCCCTTTCACCAGGACGTCGAGCACCCGCTGGCTGACGTAATCGGTCGGCACGCGCTTGCCCTTGAGATCGGCGATGGTCTTGATCGGCGAATCCTTGCGGACGTGCAGCACCGAATAGAGCGGAGTCAGAATGGCTACGACACGCACGTCGGGCTGGGGCTTGCCGTCGTAGATCACCTTGCCGGTGACCGCATAGTTCGTTTCCAGCTCATTGGCGAGGCCGAACTCGATCTCCTTGGCGTTGACCGCCGGCACGTAGGCGCTGGTTCCGCCATAGGGCTGGATGCGGAGCGCCAGTCCGTTATCGGAGGCCACCTTGGCGATGGCCGCCCCGGCGGAGTAGGTGAAAAATCCCTGCTTGCCGGTGCCAAGCCCGTACATCTGCGCCGCCGCCGGGGTACCCGCGGCAAGCGCGGCCGTGACGGCTCCGACGAGGACGGCGATCGATTTCGGCGACGTGGCCATGCGGTTCCTCCTGGATTATTCGGTTATTGCGGATTGCGTTGCAGCGTTCCTAGCAAATTCGGGAACCGCGGTCACGCCGCGCGGCGGTGCAGACTGTCGCACCGAAGCGACCGTCGGCACGATCGATGGCCGGCATTGATCGGCTTGACGGCTCGAAGGCCGGCGGCTTCTTTTGCCGGCCCAGCTGGCGCGCAACTGCGCTGCGGCTTATTCGGCGGCGATGCGTAACGCGTTGTGTTCCTCGAGCGCGGCGAGGCAGCGCGCGAGCGCCTCCCCCTCGGGATCGGTGAGCGCCGCCGCGCGCGCGCTGGCGATGGCATCGAGGCCGCGCGCGAGCGCCATGCGCCCGGCCAGGATCGGGCGGATGACGCGGGTCTCGATCAGGCGGTAATTGCCGGCGCCGCGTTTCAAGGTGTCGCCGTAGCCCTTGATCAGCCGCGCGCATTCCGCGACTTCGAGCGCGAGGTCGCCCGAAAGTCGCGCCGCCTCGACGACGAGATCGAGCCAGGTTTCGATCGCGCGCTGCTCCTCGCGGAAGCGGTGGGACTTGGGACGCCAGCGGACGAGCTTGGCGAGCAACCAGAAGCGCAGATAGCCCGAGATCGCGGCGCTGTTGACTTCCATGCCCCAATGCAGCCGGTCGAGCAGGCTGCGCCGCTCGGCGGCCGCGAGAATGCGTGTCGCGATGGCGGGCGGCAGCAGCGAGCACAGTTCCTCGATGCCTGGCTTGAGGAACTCCGTCACCGTGAACGGCTCGCCAGGCTTCACCCCGATCTCGACCGCGATGCGGGCGAGCCGCGCCGGGTCGATCTTGGCTTGTGCGACGCGGATCACGTCCTCGTAGGACATGCGCACGGCGAGGTGACGCGCGGTCTCCCGCAAGAGGCAACCGCCGGCCCGCGCGCGGGCGTCGGCGGCCCGCACCGGACCCAGTCGGTCGATGTAGCGGCGGGCATAAGCGATGTCCTGATAGGCGACGAGCCGCCGCGCGCCCGCAACGATCAGGTCGCGTGCGGCCGCCGGCATGGCGGCGATGATCTCGCGCTCGAGATCGGCGAGCGAGGCCGCCTCGGTGCTACTGCTCCGGGCCGCGACCTCCTCGACACGCGCAGCGCTCCCGTGCCGGGCCGCCAGCACCGCCGCAAGCCCAGTGCGAAAGCCCTTGAGATTCGTCTCGACCGCCTTGCCGTCGGCGCGGATTGCGGCCTCGAACGCCTCCGCCGGAATCGGCAACCGTCCGCAGCCCGCGATGACGCCGAGCATCACGGCGTTGATCATGGCGCCGCTCTCCTCGGCGAGCGCCGCCATGTCGAGAAGGAGATGGTCTTGCGCCTGGGCCTTGACCGCCTCGGTCAGGCGCGCGCTGTCGTAGCGGCCGTCGCCCATCGCCATCTTCTCCGTCACCAGGTAGGAGCGGGCGGTCGAGGCGATCATCAAGGTGCGGTCGGGCGTGACGAAGCCGCCGGCGATGGCGCGGCCCGCTTCGAGCAGCTCGCTCGCCAGCACGACGTCGACGTCGCCGATCCCGGGCGCGAGCGCCAAGACCGGCCGCGCCGGAAGCTCGCGCCGCGGCACCGGGACGAGCTCGATGTAATAGGTGGTGGCGCCGGTGCGCTGGGCGACGCCGGGGATCGAGGTCGATTGCACGGGAAAATCGAGCTGCGAGGACGCTGCCACGATCCAGTCCGTGAGCACGCCGCCGCCTTCGCCGCCGAGCGCGGCGATCAGGATGGCGACCGGTCTCGGCTGCGGACCGCTCATGCCGGAGCCCCGATGCGGCGTCCTGCGAGCCAGCCGATGACGGTGCGGCGCAGCCGATGGAGCGCAAGGTCCCAGGGGTTGGGATTGCGGATGATCTCAGCACGATAGAACGACGGACATAGCACCGCGGCGTGCGCCACCTCGCCGCACAAGCCGCAGCCGACGCAGCTCTCGATCACGGTCGCGACCGGATCGCTGCGCAACGGATCGGGATTTGGCTTGACCGTGAGCGACGGACAGCCGGAGAGGCGGATGCAGGAATGATCGCCGGTGCAGATCTCGTCGTCGACGCCGAAGCGCACCCGCACCATGCGCTCGCCGCGCTGGAGCTTCGCGGCGTCCTCGGCGCGCAGGCGGCGCTGGCGCACGAGCTGGCATTCGCCGTCGGCGATGATCACTTTGAGGCCGCGCTCGGGACTGCGCATGGCCTGCTTCAGCGTTTTCGTCATCTTGGCGACGGAGTAGCTGCGCACGGTGCGCAGCCATTTGACCCCGAGCGAGCGCAGGGTCTGCTCGATGGTCATGCCGGTCGGGGAGCCGATGCGGTTGGCCGTGCTCGAGGGTAGATATTGCTGGCCGGTGGCGGAGGCGTAGCCGTTCTGCATGACGATCAGCACGCCGTCGCCCTTGTTGAACAGGTTGGAGGCGACGCCGGTGATGAGGCCGTTGTGCCAGAAGCCGCCGTCGCCCATGACCGCGATCGGGCGGCGCTCCATGTTGGGGGCGACCGCGGCGGCGCTGGCGAGCGACATGCCGTAGCCGAGGATGGAATTGCCGAGGCTGAACGGCGCGAAGGTCGCGAACGAATGGCAGCCGATGTCGGCGCTGATATGGGTCGGTCCGAGCTCGCGCTGCATCAGCTTGATGGCGCTGAACACCGGCCGCTCGGGACATCCGGTGCAGAAATTCGGCGGCCGCGGCGGGATGTCGCCGACCGCCACGGCCGCGGGCGCCTTGTGCGCCAGCATGCTCTTGATGCGCGCCGCGATGGCGTCGGCGTCGATGCCGCCCGGCCGCGTCTCGACGATGAAGGACGCAAGGCCGTTGAGCAGCACCTCGGAGGTGTACTCGCCGGCGCGCGGCAGCGCACCCTTGCCGAGCACGCGCGTCTGGATGTCCGCCCGGCGCAGCTCCGCGTTGACCGCCTGCTCGACGTAGTCGGGGCTTCCTTCCTCGACCACCAGCACCGCCCGTTTGGCCGCGCAGAACTCGCGCAGCTCTTCCGGAACGAGCGGATAGGCGACGTTGAGCACATAGATCGGGATGCGGCTTGTCCCATAGAGATCGGCGAGATCGAGCCGCGCCAGCGCGCGCAACACGCCGTTGGTAAGCCCGCCGAGCACGATGATGCCGACCTCGCCGACATCGCCGGAGATCAGCTCGTTGAGCTTGCGCGTGCGGATGAATTGCTGCGCGGCCGGGAGTCGCTCCTCGACCTTGCGCCGCTCCTGCGAGAAGATGACCGGCGGATGCGCCAGCCGCCCGTATTCGAAACGCGGCGGGCCGGCGATGCGGTTCTTCCCGGAAAAGGCGCCGCGGCGATTGGCCTTGGTCTGGAACTCTCCGGTGACGTGGCAGGCACGGATGCGCAGCTCCATCATGACGGGCGCATGGCTCGCCTCCGAGAGCTCGAAGCCTTCCTCGACCATGCGAACGATGGTCGGCAGATCCGGGCGCGGGTCGAGCAGCCACATCGACGATTTCAAGGCATAGGCGTAGGAGCGCTCCTGGATCACGCTCGCGCCCTCGCCGTAGTCCTCGCCGAGGATGACCAGCACGCCGCCGACGACACCGGGGGAGGCGAGGTTCGACAGCGCGTCGGCCGCCACGTTGGTGCCGACGATCGACTTCCAGGTCACGGCGCCGCGCAGCGGATAGTTGATCGAGGCGCCGAGCATGGCCGCGGCGGAAGCCTCGTTGGTACAGGTTTCGAGATGCACGCCGAGATCGCCGATGATGTCCTCGGCATCGACCAGCACGTCGAGCAGGTGGGATACCGGCGCGCCCTGATAGCCGCCGACATAGCTCACCCCCGACTGCAGCAAGGCCTTGGTCACCGCGAGGATGCCCTCGCCGCGGAAGGTGTCGCCGTCGCCGAGCTTGAGCGCCTGCACCTCTTTCTTGAAGGAGCGTTCCATCGCTTCGTCCCGCGCGCGAGGGAGCTACATCTATAATGGCTCCAAGGCGAATGCTACGGCCGAATGAGGCGCTCGACGCGCCGTCTCGCGGGGGCTGCGACCTTTTTTGGCTGGGCCGGCCCCGCCTTCCGGCTAGCCGCCTGCGGTCGTGCCGCGTATGTTGCGCGTTGCACATGCGGGGGGCGGCGTGACCATCGACAAACCGGGGCTGGCAGGGCGCGAGCGTGGCAAAGCCACGGCTCGAGCGGCGAACCTCCGCGAGCGTCCGGGGTGGCGGCAGCGCTTGAGAGCCTACGTCGTCAACCAAGGCATTCAGGTGATGTGCGGCAGTGCGGGCGACGTTTCCGCGGCCGCGGCCACGGACGTTCCGCTGGTCAGC
Organism: uncultured Alphaproteobacteria bacterium; assembly: GCA_963758945.1. Lineage (GTDB taxonomy): Bacteria > Pseudomonadota > Alphaproteobacteria > Rhizobiales > Xanthobacteraceae > VAZQ01. Next base: position 21,878 of record CAVWXY010000020.1, read on the forward strand.
GGCGCCGCGCGGTTGGCTTGGCTGAAAGCACTCAAGGCCGTGGGCGTGACAAGGTTCGTCGCGACCAGCGGGCTCGGCTACGACTTCGTTTGCCACACGGGCGACCTCGCCAACTTTCCATTTTACTATCGCCGGGCCTATCAGGCCGAGCTCGAGCTCTGTGCCGCTTGGTTGCAGGCAGAGACCAATCCGGTAGTGTTCGACATCGGCGCAAATGGCGGCTTCGTTTCGACCCATCTTGCGCAGATGCTCGCCGGGCGCGGGCCGCGGATCTATGCTTTCGAGCCGGTGCCGGCGACCTTCGCCAAGCTCGCGCAGGCTGTGGAGCGCCTCGGCTTGAACGCCTCGGTGCTCCCGGTTCCGGCGGCCGTGGTCGACAGCCCCGGACCGGTCCGCATCAGCTATTCCGACCGGAACTCGTTGCTCGCACAGGTCAGTGCCTGCGGCCTGAACCCACGTGTGGGCGACAAGCTCGCGCAGGCGAGGGGGATCACTGTGGACGAGTTCTGCGCGTCGGTGGGGGCTTTTCCGGACCTGGTGAAGATCGATGTCGAGGGCAGCGAAGTCGCCGTCCTGCGTGGAGCCCAGGGCATGCTGTCCCGGCCGGACCGGCCGGCAATCCTGTTTGAATATCATCCGGTCGCGCTGATGGAATCCGGTTCCTCGCTGCGGACCTTGCTCGACCTGCTGGCTGGCTATGCGCTGCACTACGTCGACGATCTCGGCGGGCAGAAGATTCCGTTCGGCGATCCGATCGAGGTCGAAAGCATCGATTGGATCTGCAACCTGTTCGCGGTCCCCCTGACGCCATCCGCCGCCAACCGATGGGCGGCGGTGCTGGAGCATTCAGGACGGCGCCGAGCGAGCACGGCTTAGAATATTGCTCGAAAGCGAAATCGCAATTCAAAGCGGTCGCGATGGTGGCACTGGCTCGATCCTCCAGGCGCCGTAGCCGCCTCCGCCAGCAGAAGGCCCCTCGCCGGCGCAGAGACGGCGTTCGCACGTGAAGCCCGCCACCCGCATGATCCGGTGTGAGCGAGCTCACATGTGAGCTGCATCATCAAGGGCGTCAGAACCTGCCGGTAGCGTCCAGCCGCGGTGATGCAAATCCGCTCGGACACGGTGGGCGCTCCGGTATGGCCAGGACCTGCTTTTGGTGCAGCTTGCTCACGGCCATCGTGATGGCCGCTTCGATCAATGTTCAGGGGCCGGCCATCGCGGATGACATCGGGCGGCCGCAGGATCAAAGGCCCGTCACGGGCTCCGATGCTCTCCCGAGCGGCAAGGAGCCCCGGCAGCCCGTCTTGGCCTTGGGGCAGCCCTTACTCGCCGCCATCGAAGGCTGGCTCGCGTTTCAATTCGCTCTTCCGAGCGTCGGGCGTCATCCCCGCATCGAGCTCCTGCATCCGGCCAAGATCGCGGCGTTGCGCCACCAGGGCTTCATCCCCAATTCGGGCGGCGAAAACGCGCCAAATCGCCGACCGGTGGCCGCGACACCGCGCGAGGTCGTCGCGGTCTATTCCGATGCCACGCAGACGATCTATCTGGCCGAGGGCTGGACCGGAACCACGCCAGGCGAACTGTCCGTTCTCGTGCATGAAATGGTGCACCATCTGCAGAACATGGGTGGGCACAAATACGAATGCCCGCAGGGGCGCGAACAGCTCGCCTACCTGGCGCAAGACCGATGGCTCGGCTTGCTCGGGCATAGTCTCGAGCAAGACTTCGAGCTCGATGCCTTTTCCATCCTGGTGAAGACCAAGTGCATGTATTGATCCGGCCTGAACCGAGGTGCTGTCAGCGAATTGCGTTGCACCGGCATGCGGCGACCGCGCGCTTGGGGCGAAATCGCCGCAGGTTGACGATCCCGCTCCCAACATGCGTTCGGTCACGCGGCCTTATCCGGAAGGGTCGGTCGCCAGCAGACTGCGTCTGCTCAGCATGGATCCCTCCGTGGAAAAACACCGCACCATGCTTGCCAAGGGAGCACCGGAGTCGCGGTCACATCCGTGATTAAATCCATTACAATCGCGTAACGGGAAACACGTCGCGCACCCGCATGAACCGGCGGCGCCACGTGGACTGCGGTCGCGCGGCGCCGAGCAGCAAAGTCATCGCGCAGGGTCTGTTGCCGGCCCGACCGTCAACGCAGGTGCTTGCCGGCGTCCCAACCTTGCCCGGCGAGATGTTTCTCGCCGAATGCCAGCGGGTGGTCTTCGAGCGGCGTGGCGAAGGTATCGTTCCAGCGATTGAGAAATCCGAACATCGCGATGACGCCGACGATCTCGACGACCTGCTCGTCGCTCCAGTGCTTGCGCAGCTCCATGAACATGTCGTCGGTGACGGTATTGGGCACGCAGCCGGCCGCGACGGCGACGTCGAGGGCGGCGCGCTCGGCCGCGGTGAACAGCGGACTGGTCTGGTAATTCCAGACCGCGTCGAGCTTCCGCTGCTCGACCCCGAGCTTGGCCGCGCCTTCCGCCGTGTGCGCCATGCAGTATTTGCAGCCCGCGGAGCGGCTCGCCACATGCGAGATCAGTCGTTTCAGCTTGAGATCGACCTTGCCTTGCGGGTCCCATATCGCGGCGCTCATCCGGGTGAAGGCGCGCACCATCTTGGGGCTGCGCTGCATGATCAGGACGCTGTTTGGAATGAAACCCATGCGCTTGCGCGCGTTTTCGAACTGCTCGCTGAGCTCCTGCGTGTGCTCCGGAGGAAGCGGAGCGAGACGCGGCGCTGGTCGTGTTCGCTGGTCCATGGCAGTTCTCCTTGCGTGAATTTGAAGACAATCGCGCCGTCCGAATATGACCGCGCCGGCGGGCGCCGCCGGCGGCCGGTCAGAACATTCCGTTGCCGTTTGCGGCCTTCTCCGGGACCGGCTGATTCACGTCCCAGTGCTCGACCACCTTGCCGTTCTCGAGCTTGAAGATGTCGACGATGGCGTTGCCGCGCGTGCCGGGCTCGCGCACCGCATGGACGTGCACGATCACGTAGTCGCCGTCGGCGAAGATGCGTTTGATCTCGCTGCGGTTGTTGGGAAATTTGTCCTTGAGGAAGGCGATGAAGGCCTTCAGCCCCTCCGGCCCGTCGGCGGCGCCGGGATTGTGCTGCGTATACCTGCCCCCGAGATACTTCGAGGCGGCATCGAAGTCCTTCTGGTTGAGCGCGGCGTCGTAGAAGGCGGCGATGGTCTTCTTGTTCTCCTCCATTTGCTTGGCGTCGGCCGCGAGCGCCGGACGCGCGGCGAGCACGGCGAGCGCGGCGAGGCCGGCAATCAGCGTATGTCGGGACATGGCGGACTCCTCTCGCTTTGACGCGCAATCATATCGCGTCCTCTGGATGAATTCATAATTCATATCAGTAGTGTCCGGTTAAAACTCGAACAATTTCAACTGCCTGTCGGAGATAAGGTTGTTTTCGACCGGATCGACGCGCTTGAAGGCTTGTTGCAGCGGCAATTTCTCGAAGAGCGTCAGCGACAAAATCTGTAGCAGCGTATGCAGGGTCACATCCAGGCGAAGTTGCTTTTTGATGATCGCCACCAGCACATAGACGCTGATGGCAATCCAGATTTGCGTCCGGACGGCGTTCTCCGAGGTGCCGTAGAAGCGTTTGATGCGCAGGTGTTGCTTGATCCACTTGAAAAACAGCTCCACCTGCCATCGGCACCGGTACAGGGCGCAAATGGTCAGCGCCGGCAGCGCAAACTGATTGGTCAGAAACACGAGGGTCTTGCCAGTTTCGGGATCGCGATAGCGGATGCGGCGCAAGTGGCCGGGGTAGTCCTTGGAGGCATAGAAGCCGTTGAGCACGATGGTCTGATCGCAGATGAGCCCCGTATCGCGGTTCACCGGCGCCGAGTACAGGCGTCGCGCATCGAGATTTCGCTTGGCGCGGGTGACGAAGAATCCTCCCGCCTGATCCATCGCGTAGAGCCGCTCGAAGTCCAGGTAACCCCGATCCATGATGTAGAAGGCGCCGGCTTCGATGAGCAGCAGGTCCAACACATTGACATCGTGCACCTTGCCGTCGGAGATGTGGATGAAGGTGGGGATCGCGCCTCGAAGATCGAGCAGCGTGTGCAACTTCACTGCTGCTTTTGTCGAGCGAAACGGCGCCCACGGGAACATCGACAGGCAGAGATCGATAGTCGTGGCATCGAGCGCATACACAGTATTGGCCAACTCCACGCCGAAGTCCTCGCCGACGTAGAGCGCGCGGGCCTTGAAGATCAGCCGCTGGGCCAACTCGAAGTATATGCGCCAGTCGCGCAACTCGTTTGCGTCAGCCAGCGTCGAGCGTGCGACCGCCGCGCCGATGCCCATATGATAGAGCTTGCCGGCTTGAGCCCCCAGACAGACCTCGATATCGCGCAAGCTCTCGCGGTAGGTCAGCTGCGCGAAAGCCATGACGCGAAACTGCTCGGCGCAACTGAGACTGCGCGTCCGGTGATCACCGCCGTAATGATCCACGATGCGATGGAAAGTCTTCCATGGCAGGAAATCCATGACCTGCGCGAACAGGGTCTTGCCGACGTACATGGCGACTCCGGGGTGGCGAAATCCCGGACGCTAGCCCAACACGCCATTTTCAATTCAAGTCGGGGACACCAGTCGGAGCCAAAAAAAGCCCGTCACAATTGCCTTTTCCGGCAACACCCTTCAACTTAACCGGACACTACTGAATTCATATCGCTGTCGCCCCCGCGCAAGCGGGGCTCCATAACCACCGCCTCTGGAATATGGGTCCCCGCTTGCGCGGGGACGACACACAACAACCAGGTTCGAAGTCGTGACATGGATTCCAAGTCACATCTTGGAGGGCAGGTAGAGCGCGATGATCGGAAATGCGATCAGAATCACGAGACGAACGATATCGGTGAGGATGAACGGCAGCACGCCGTAGAAGATGGTGGAAATCTTCACGTCCTCCACCACGCTCTTGATCACGAAGATATTCATGCCGACCGGCGGATGGATGAGACCGAGCTCCACCGTCATGACCACGATGACCCCGAACCAGATCGGGTCGAAACCGAGCTGCTTGATCACGGGAAAGATGATCGGAACCGTGAGGATGATCATGGCGAGCGCATCCATCAGGCATCCGAGCACGAGATACATGATCATGATCAGCGCGAGCACGCCGTAGCGGCCGAGCCCGAGCGAAGTGAGGAACTCGGTCACCTTCTGCGGCGTCTGCGTCACGGTCAGGAAATAGCCGAACAGGATGGCGCCGATCAGCACCGTGAACACCGCGGCGGTGATGCGCGTGGTTTCCAGCAGCGAGCGATAGATGTCCGCCCCCGACAACCGTCCGCGCACGACGCCGATGACGAAGGCGCCGCCGGCGCCGGCGCCCGCCGCTTCGGTGGCGGTGAACACGCCGCCGTAGATGCCGCCGATGACGAACGCGAACAGCAGCAGCGTCGCCCACACGTCGCGCAGCGCCGCGACGCGGTCCTTCCAGAGACTGCGAGGCCCGGCCGGCAGGAAGCCCGGCCGCGCGGTGCCGATGGCCGCGATGGTGACCATGTACATGCCGACCGCGAGGATGCCGGGCAAAACCCCGGCGATGAACAGCTTGCCCACGTCCTGCTCGGTGATCAGGCCGTAGACCGCCAGCACCGTCGACGGCGGGATCATGATGCCGAGCGTGCCGCCGGCCGCGATCACGCCGGTGGCGAAGGACTGCGGATAGCCGTAGGCGCGCATTTCCGGGTAGGCGACCTTCGAGAACGTGGCCGCGGTCGCCACCGAGGAGCCGCAGATCGCCGCGAACCCGCCGCAGGCGGCAATGGTGGCGATGCCGAGCCCGCCCCTGAGGTGGCCGACGAAGGAATTCGCCGCGCGAAACAGCTCCCGGCTCATTCCGGAGGTGGTGGCGAAGGCTCCCATCAGCAGGAACAGCGGCACGACGGCGAAATTGTAGTCGGTCACCGTGCGCATCGTGGTGTGGCCGACGTTCTTGAGCGCCGCCGCACCGCCGACGATGTAGGCAAAGCCGCTCACCCCCACCAATCCCATCGCCATGCCGACCGGCACGCGCAGCAGCATCAACACGAACAGAACGACGAAACCCAGTACGGCAATGGCGTCGGAACTCATCGCGATGATCTCATTCGACCGGCTTGGCGAGCTGCCGGCTCAGCAATTCCGGATGAAAGATCAGGCGATAGGTGCGCAACGCAATCAGGATGACCGCCGACACGTCGCCGAGCCAGGCCAGCAGGAAGAATGGCCAGGTCGGGAGCCGAAGATCGAAGGTGAGCACATGATCGGCGCGCGTGCTCGCGACCTTGTCGTAGAGCGTCCAGGTCTGCACGGTGACGACGAACAGCAGGACGAGGGTCGCGAACACGTCGATCGCGCGCTGCGCCCTCGGGCCGACATTGGCATAGAGCAGATCGACGGTGATGTGGGTGCCGCGATAGGAGGTCGCGCCGATGCCCCAGAAGATCAGCACGCCCAGCAGCAGGCGGCCGAAGTCGTAGCTGTCGGGGATCGAGACGCTGAAGAAATACCGCAGCAGCACGGAAACGAACACGTCGGCGGCGACAATACCGACGAAGAGCGCGGCCAGGAACTCGATGGAATCGATGAAGCGATCCATGAATTTGGTCGTCACGCCATGTCCCCCATCGCCCATGCCGCCGAAGCCGACGCCGCCGTGGCGGCGGCGGAAATCCCGCCGCCGCCCGCCTGGTCGCGAACCATCGGCTTGTCGAAAAGCCCGCGCTGCGGTGATCGCGTCAGTAGGCCGCCTTGTATTGTGCGAGCGACTGATTGAGCTCCTTCATGATGGTATCCGGATCGCCGCCGGCCTTGCGCACGTTGTCGGTCCATTGCCTGTGCAGCGGTTCGGCCGATTTCTTCCACTCGCTGAGCTGGGCGTCGGTGATGGTGTAGACCTCGTGCCCGGGCTCGGCTTTCACCTTCGCCAAGCCGGCATGCTCGAAGTCCGCCCATGGATCGGCGAATCTTCCGGCCCACTCGGTGGTGCAGTGGTCGTCGATCACCTTCTTCTGTGCCGGCGACATCGCGGCGTAGGTCGCCGGGCTCATCAGCCACTGGAACGTCACGGTGTGGAGCGGCGCGTCCATGTGATACTTCGTCACCTTGTCGACACCGAGCAGCGGCACCGAGCCCCAGGGGAAGGTGACCGCCTCGGCCACGCCTTTCTCCATCACGTCGCGGACCTCGGTCGCGCTCGCCTGTACGTTGGTGCCGCCGAGCAGCGTCACCCAGGCGGCGACGGTGGCCTGCGACGGCCGCACCTTCATTCCCTTGATGTCGCCCGGCACCACGATCTTCTTTTTGCTCGAATGCCATGTGAGCGGATCGAGGATGAAGGAGAAGCAGTACTTCACGTCCTTCATCTCGGTCGGCGCGTATTTGCGGTACCAGGCGTCGATCGCCCGGATGCCGCCCTTGGCGTCGCCGACCAGGAACGGCAGCTCACCGGCGGAGATGATCGGGAAGCGACCGGGCTGATAGCCCGGGTTGACGTAGACGAAATCGGCGATGCCGTCGCGCGCCATGTCGTAATGGTCGAAGGCCTTGCCGAGCTGCTGCGAGGGGAAGATCTTGGACTTGATGGTGCCGTTCGACGCCTTCTCGACGGAGGCGCCCCATTCCTGCATCGCCTTCTGCAGCGGATGTGTCGGCGGTACCCAATGCGAGAGCTTGAGCTCGAAAGTCTTGTCTTGCGCGCGCGCAACGGGTGCTGCGAGCACGACGGCGAGCCCCGCAGCCGACGCGACCCATGTTGCAAGATGACGCTTGGTTCGACGCGATCGCATCGTCTCCTCCTGACGGAAAACTGGTTGTTATGCTGCCCTTGCCGCCATTGAGCCCGAACCGACGCACACTGTAAAGTGACGTTCGCGCGGACGCCGGGCCGAGGGCGTGCAGCGCTGGCTTCACCAGTCGAATTGGTCTATGCGGGGGCTAGTGTCCCGATTCCGAAGTTCGCATCATTGTGCGGCACCCTGGTTTGCAAACTTCGGAATCGAGGGACACTAGCAACTCTATGATTCTAGTGCGGCTTTGGTTCAGAGGTCCGCATTTCGGACTCGCCGCAAGAATGATGCGGACCTCTGAACCGCCACACTAGCGCCCATCGCTGCGGCGCCGCTGCGGTCGAAATGGAACTGGGAGGAGTGGTGGACGGCAAGAGCGGAAAAGCGCCCGACGTCGCTCCGGCGCTGCTGCACAAGAAGATGCTGCAGCTGTTGAGCAGCCTGTGGGTGACGCGGGCAGTGGGCAGCTTTGCGCGCCTCGGCCTTGCCGACGTCATGGAGGAGGGCGTCGAGGACCACGCCGCGATCGCCGCGGCGCGCGGCCTTGTTCCCGACCGGGTCAACCGGCTGCTGCGCGCGCTCTCGACCGTCGGCATCGTGGCCGAGACCGCGCGCGGACGCTTCGCGCTCACCCCGCTCGGGCGGCTGCTCGGCTCGCACGCGCCCAACAACACCCGCACGACCGCGATCTTTCTCAACGACTACTTCGCCGACATGTGGACGCATCTCGACGATGCGCTCACGGGCGAGCGAACGGCGTTCGAGGCGATGGAGGGCCATCCGTTCTTCGATTGGCTCGCCGCCAATCCGGACGAAGCGCGCCGCTTCAACCGCATGATGCTCGAGGTGCACGGGCCGGAGACGCCGGCGATCGTCGCCGCCTACGACTTCTCGCGGTGCGAGCACATCGTCGATGTCGGCGGCGGCAACGGCGCGCTGTTGTCCGCCGTGCTCGCCGCCCATCCCAACCGGCGCGCGACGCTGTTCGACATGGCGGAAGCGATCGCCGCCGCCAAGCGCGGCGAGGGCGGGCCGTTGCCCGGAGTGAGCTTCGTAGCCGGCGACGTATTCACGACGCCGGCGCCGGAGGGCGGCGACCTCTATCTCATCCGTCATCTCATGCACGACTACGAGGACGCGGACTGCGCCCGCATTCTCGCCAATGTGCGGCGCGCCATGCTCCCGCAGGCGCGCGTGCTGGTGCTCGAAGCGCCGCTCCCCGCGGACGACAGCCCCGGTCCCGGCCGCTGGCTCGATCTGCAGGTGATGCTGCTCTGCGGCGGCCGCGAGCGCACGGTCGAGGAATATGCCGCGCTGTTCGCGAGGGCGGGCCTGCGTCTCGCGCGCACGATCCCGACCCGGCATCCCGCGATGACGGTGGTCGAAGCGGTGGCGGATGACGCGCGTGCCTGACCGATCGAGCGCCGGCGCGGCCGGGGGCGCTTCGATCCGGCGGCGGCACGTCATCTACGTCGAGGGCTACGATCCGCAAGGGGCCGAGGGCTACTATCGCCTGTTCGCCCGTTCCCTGGCGCGCTTCCTCAAGGTCTGGCCGCTCGCGGCGCGGCTGAGCGAGCTCGAGCTTCAGTCGCGGGACTTCGCGCGCTGGACCATCGAAGCGTCCGGTCCGAACTGGCAGGTCGCGACGCGCTACGACTTCCTGCGCCAGGAGCACATCATCCGCGCCAACATGGCGCAACCCTTGCGGCGGCAGATCCGGCGCGCGCTCGCCTGGGCCGGCGACTACGTCACGAGCGGTGCGATCTTCCGGGTGCTGCGCGCGTCGCCGTATTTCGGCCTGGTGCTGATCTATTTCCAGGTGATGCTGGTTGCCTGGATCGCGCTATCGCTCGGCGGCGGCTTCCTCGTTGCGCTTGCGGTGATGCACGCGCTCGGCATCCCCGGCGCCGTGGCGGCGCTCGCCGGCGTCGTCGCCGCCGTCGCGATCTTCCTTCTGCTGCGGCGGCTGGCCGATCGCTGGTTCATCATCCAGATCAACAACCACTGGCCCTATCTGTGCGAATTCGCCCGCGGCGAGGCCACCTGCTTCGATGCCCCGATCGAGGCGGGCGCGCGGCGCGTCATCGCCGCGGTCGACGCGAACGACGTCGACGAAATCGTCGTCGTCGGCCATAGCGGCGGCGGCGCCCTGGCGCCGGCGGTGGTCACGCGCGCGCTCGCGCTCGATCCCGATGTCGGCCGCAAGGGGCCGCCGCTCGTTCTCCTCACGCTCGGATCCATCGCGCCAGGCGCCGCGCTCCATCCCAGGGCGGCGCGGCTGCGCGCGGACTTCGCGCGGCTCGCGGTCGAGCCCTCGCTCACCTGGATCGATTCCCAGTCGCGCGCCGACGTCCTCAACTTCTGGGATTTCGACCCGATCGAAGGGATCGGCGCGCGCGTCGCGGGATTCCGCTGCAATCCGTTGATCTGGAAGGTACGCTTCGGCGACATGCTGTCGCGGCGCTTCTACTGGCGCATACGATTCAACTTCTTCCGGCTGCACTACCAGTTCATCATGGCAAGCGACCGGCGCGCGCCTTACGACTATTTCATGCTGCTGTGCGCGCCGGTGCCGGTGGTCGCCTGGGCTCGCGACCCGAACGGCGTGCTCGCGGCATTCGCCGTCGATGGCGGCTTCGCCCCGGATGCCCAGCCGCCTGCGACAGCGGATGCAAAGCCGGCCCAGGCTGCCCGCTCGCCCGTAGGCGGCGGACCGCCGTAGGGGCCGAGCCTCTTCCGGGGCGCGCGCGTTGCGCATGCGAGGCGTCGGGCTTTCAAACGCCCAGATAGGCGCCGCGGACATTCGGATCGTTCAGCAATTCCGGTCCCGGGCCGGTCATGACGATGCGGCCGGTTTCGATCACATAGCCGCGATCGGCGATGGCGAGGGCGGCGTTCGCGTTCTGCTCGACCAGCAAGGCGGTGAGCCCGCGCGCCTTGAGCGCACCGATGATCGCGAAGATCTGCTCGACCAGCACGGGCGCGAGCCCCATCGACGGCTCGTCCAGCAGGACGAGTTTCGGCCGCGCCATCAGCGCGCGGCCGATGGCGAGCATCTGCTGTTGGCCGCCGGAGAGCGCGCCCGCCATCGTGCGGCGCTTCTCGGCCAGGGCGGGAAACGTGGCGTAGACATCGGCGAGATCTGAAGCGATCGCCTGGTCGCCGCGGGTATAGGCACCGAGGCGAAGATTGTCCTCGACCGAGAGCGGCGCGAACACCTGCCGGCCCTCGGGCACTTGAACGATGCCGCGCGCCACACGCTGATGCGCCGGCAAGCCATCGATGCGTTCGCCGGCAAACCGGATGCTGCCGCCCGAAACCGGGTGCACGCCGGAAATCGAGCGCAGCAGCGTGGTCTTGCCCGCCCCGTTCGAGCCGACGAGGGCGACGATCTCTCCCGCGTTCACCGCAAGCGAGACGCCGTGCAGCACCGCGATGCGCCCGTAGCGGCTGGCCAGATTTTCGATGGCAAGCATGGCTCACCGTCGCGTGTCAGTCTTTGGACAGCCGTTCGATCACCTCCTGCGGCAGCGGAGCGGCGCGCATGGTACCCTTGGTCGGATCGCCCCGCACCCACACCCGGGTCTCGAAGCCCTCGACCGCGAGCTTGCCGTTCTTCAACAGGCGGTGGTGCACGTCGAAGCTGGAGCGGCGGATCTCGGTGACCGTGGTCTCGATCGTGACGTCGTCGCCGAAGCGGGTCGCAACGATGAAGCGGGAATGCGTCCTGACCAAAGGATGCCCGGAGAAATCGTAGGCCTTGAGATAATCGCGCTTGGTCATGCCCAGCGCGCGCTCGATCAGCGCCGAGGTACAGGCATCGAAGAACGCGAAATAGCGGGGATAATAGATGATGCCGGCGGGGTCGCAATCGCCCCATTCGATCCGCACGGTGCGGCTGTTGACGAGCATGCGCCTGCGCCCCCCGCGGCCGCTCAGCGCGGCGCCATGCGCAGCGCGCCGTCGAGGCGGATCACCTCGCCGTTGATGTAGGTGTTCTCGATGATGTGGCGCACGAGGAAGGCGAACTGATCCGGCCGGCCGAGCAGCTTGGGAAACGGCACGGAGGCGGCGAGGCTCGCGCGCGCCTCCTCCGGCAAAGCCATGAGCATCGGCGTGTGGAAAATGCCCGGCGCGACTGCGTTGACGCGGATGCCGAACTGCGCGAACTCGCGCGCCGCCGGCAGCGTCAGCGCGGCCACGCCGCCCTTGGAGGCGGAATAGGCGGCCTGCCCGATCTGCCCCTCGAAGGCGGCGACCGAGGCCGTCAGCAGGATCACGCCACGCTCGCCGTCGGCGAGCGGGCTCAGGCTCTGCATGTCGGCGGCGACGAGCCGCATCATGTTGAAGGTGCCGATCAGGTTGATGTGGATCACGCGCTCGAAGTCGGCGAGCGGCATCGGCCCGTCGCGGCCGACGATGCGCTTGGCCGGCCCGACGCCGGCGCAATTGATGAGGATGCGTGCCGGCCCGTGCCGGTCGCGCGCCTGCGCGAGCGCGGTCGCGGCCTGCGCGGCATTGGTCACGTCGCACTGCACCGCGCAGCCGCCGATTTTTTCCGCCACCGCGCGCGCTCCCTCGAGGTTGATGTCGAGGCAGGCGACCTGGGCGCCTGCGCGGGCGAGCTCGTTCGCGGTTGCCGCGCCGAGGCCCGAGGCGCCGCCGGTTACGACAGCGGCGTGTCCTGTAATGTCCATGATCAGTCGTTCCGTGCGGGAGTGGCGTCGAGGTTTTCGATCAACAGCGCGATGCCCTGGCCGCCGCCGATGCAGGCCGAGGCGATGCCGTAACGCAGGCGCGTGCGCTTGAGCTCGCGCGCGAGCGTGATGGCAAGGCGTACGCCGGTCGCGCCCAGCGGATGTCCGATGGCGATCGCGCCGCCGTTGACGTTGAGCTTGACCTCGTCGATGCCGAGCTCGCGCGCGCAGGCCATCACCTGCGCGCCGAACGCCTCGTTGATCTCGAAGCGGTCGATGTCGGCGAGCTTCAGGCCGGCGCGCTCGAGCACCGCCTTGATCGCCGGCACCGGCCCGATGCCCATGATCTGCGGCGGTACGCCGACGGTGGCGCCCGCCACGATGCGCGCCAGCGCGGGCTTGCCGGACTTGCGCGCGTAGTCGGCGGAGGCGACGAGCGCCGCCGCTGCGCCGTCGACGATGGCGGAGGAATTGCCGCCGGTCTGCACCCCGCCGAAGGCCGGCCGGATCGATGCAAGGGTCTCGACCGGGGAGGGGCGCACGTGGGTGTCGGCGGCGAGCTCTTTTGCGCCTCGAAGCTTGAGCGCGCGCGGCGCATAGCCCTCGCGCTCGAAGGTCTCGCTCTTGAGCGCGGCGATCTCGCCGGCGAGGAAGCCCGATTCCTGCGCGGCGACCGCGCGCGCGAAGCTCTGGGCCGCGAAGGCGTCGACCTCCGGCCGCGTGATCTGGTACTGGCGCGCCAGTGTCTCGGCGGTGTCGCCCATGGTCGCATCGGCCGCCGGATCGAGCAGCGCCTCCCAGAGAAAGTCCTTGAAATCGACCGCGCCCATGCGGAACCCGCGCATGGTGTAGGAGGCGACGGGATTACGGCTCATGGATTCCGCGCCGACGCAGAGGGTCACGTCGATCTCCTTGTGCGCGACGACGTCCGCCGCCTGCATCAGCACTTCGAGGCCGGTGCCGCACACCCGCTGCACCATGTGCGCCGGCACCTCGATCGGCACGTCGGAATAGAGCCCGACGTGCCGCGGCAGGCAGTAGGTGTCGAAGCTCGCCTGCGCCATCGAGCCGGTGATGACGGCGCCGACGTCCTGCGGCGGCACGCCCGCGCGCGCGAGCACCTCGCGCGCGGCCTTGATGCCGAGATCGGTCGGCGACACCGCCGCCAGCGGACCGTTATAGTCGGCGAACGGGGTACGCACGCCGGCAAGGAGCCAGATGTCGCTCCAACGCGCGCTGAGCCCGGCTTTGGCCATGTCACGCTCCCTGATCGATCACGAGCACGCGCGCCGAGGGTCGCGCGGCATAGAGCTCGGCCACGAGATCGGCGCGGCGGGCGAGCACCGCGCGCTGGTTGATCGAGCCTTTGTCGGTCATCTCGCCGGCATCGAGCGAGGGCGGCTCGGCGAGCAGGATGGCGCGGGTGACGCGGTTCGAGCTGCCGGTGCTCGTTCGTGCAAACGCCGCGAGCCGGGCGCGGAATTCGTCCAGTACGCGTGGGTCGGCGGTGATGTCGTCGGCTCCGGCGGCGATGAGGCGGCAGGCGTCCAGGTTGGGGAAGATCAGCGCGCCGATCTCGTTGCGATCGATGCCGGCGATGACGATGTCGCGGGCATAGGGCTCGAGCTGGGCCAGCAGGCGCGCGCGCAAGGGCCCGACATTCACCCAGGTGCCGGTCGCGAGCTTGAAATCCTCGGCGATGCGGCCGTCGAACAGAAGGCCTTCGCGCGGGTCGGCGGGATCCTGGAACTTGAGCGCGTCGCCGAGCCGGTAGAAGCCGTCGGCATCGAAGGCCCCGGCGGTGAGCTCGCCTTGCCGCCAATAGCCCGGCATGATGTTGGGACCGCGCAGCCGCGCCTCGAGCTTGCCCTCGTTCGCCACCAGCTTGAGCTCCACGCCGGGCACCGGCACGCCCATATTGGTGGAGTCCTTGCTCTGCCACATCCGCGCAATCGCCATCGGGGCGCTTTCGGTCGAGCCCAGGCCGGTCAGGAACATGATGCGCTCCCCGCAGGTCGCCAGCGCCAGCTCCTGCATTTCGTCGAACACCGATTGCGACAGTGCCGCGCCCGCGAACCAGAGCACCTTGAGCCGCGCGAAGAAAGTATCGCGCAACGCCGCGTCGGCGCGGAAATAAGGGAGCAGCGCCTCGTAGCCTTTCGGCACCGTGAAATACCAGTTGGTGGCGACGTCGCGCAGGTTCCGCACCGTGGTCTCGATCAAGCCCGGCGCCGGCTTGCCCTCGTCGATGTAGAAGGTGCCGCCGTTGTAGAGCACGAAGCCGAAATTGTGGTTGCCGCCGGCGGTATGGTGCCACGGCGACCAGTCGACGATCACCGGCGGCTCGTCGGCGAAGAAAGCGAGCTGGGAGAGGATCATCGCCTGGTTCGAGCACCACATGCGCTGGGTGTTGATCACCGCCTTGGGCGTGCCGGTCGAGCCCGATGTGAACAGGAACTTGGCGATGGTGTCGGGGCCGACGGCGGCCTGCGCCTGCTCGGCGGCTGTCCGTCGGCCGCGGCGCGAGCAAGCTCGCAAACGGCGTCGTCGGCCGGTCGGGAAGCGGGTTGCGGGTGACGACGAGCTCCACGCCGGGCGGCACCACGGCCTCGATCGCGCGGCGATAGGACTGTCCGTCGGCGGCGAAGACGAGGCCCGGCGTGAGCAGGTCGAAGATGTATCTGAGCTTGCCGAAATCGTTCGAGATCAGCGCATAGGCCGGCGAGACCGGCGCGTAGGGAATGCCGACATACATGGCGGCAAGGCCGATGAGCGCGTGCTCGATATCGTTGCCGGAGAGGATCGCGATCGGCCGCTCGGGCGAGAGATCGCGCGCGAGCAGGGCTGCGCCGATGCGGCGGACGGCGGCCAGCGCCTCGCCGTAACTGATCCTGCGCCAGCCGCCGGCCGCGTCGCGCTGGGCGAGGTAGGTGCGCTCCGGGGCCCGCGCGGCCCAATAGTCGAGCCGCTCGGTCAGCTTCTCCGGGTAGGGCGCAAGCGCGTGCGGCGACTTGAGGTGGAGCGCCCCGTCCGTCCGGCGCTCGATGACGACGTCGCGCGGGCCGAGGCGGACCGGCCGCACCGGCGGCGTCGCGGCGATCTCGGGACGACGCTCTTTGACCGGTGCCGCCATCGTTTCCTGCGCTCGGGCGTCAGTTGGGCGCGGTCTTGCCGCGCACGACCTTGTCGCGCACGACTTTGGGCGCGCGCTTCTCGAGAAAGGCCTTGAGCCGCGCCTTGGCCTCGTCGTCGCCCTGGGCGATGGCCGAGATCAGCGCCTCGGTGACGTAGCCGCTGGCGGGATCGGACTCGGCGATGCGCGGCAGCACCTGGGTGACGGCGAAATTGGTCATCGGGGCGTTGCCGGCGATGCGCCGGGCAAGCTCGATGCCCTTGGCGAGACCCGCGCCGCGCGGGACGAGATACTGCGAGATGCCGATCGCCTGGCCTTCCTCGGCGTCGTAGATGCGGCCGGTCAGCATCATGTCCATCACGCGCGCGGTGCCGATGAGGCGCGGCAGGCGCACCGAGCCGCCGCCGCCGACGAAGATGCCGCGGCTGCCTTCCGGCAGTGCGTAATAGGCCGAAGCGTCGGCCACCCGGATATGGCATGCCGCCGCGATTTCGAGCCCGCCGCCCACCACCGCGCCGTGCAGCACCGCCACCACCGGGACCTTGCCGAACTCGATGCGCTCGAAGGCGCGATGCCAGCTGCGGGAATGCGCGATGCCCTGGGCGACGTCGCGCGCGGTGAGCTCGCCGAGATCGAGGCCCGAGCAGAAATGCTCGCCCTCGCCGGCCAGCACGACGGCCTTGATCCCGTCGGGCAGCCCCGCGAAGAACGCCTCGATGCCGAAAACGGTCGGGTCGTCGATGGCGTTGCGTTTTTGCGGGCGCGCGAGGACGAGAACGGCGATGTCGTCGCGGCGCTCGGCCTTGAGCGACCGGGGCAGTTGCATATCCAAGCCGCTACCGGATTTGCTCACGGCGTTCCTCAGGCTCGCGCTTCGCGCCTCTGTTCGGTGACATTTCCGCCAAAACCGGTCAAGCGGCGTAGCCCGCATGGAGCCAACGGGTCCGCGCGTAAGCGCGGCCCGATGACAGGCTCCGCGAAATGCGGGGCGGCCGCGCGGCGCCGGAGAATCGAGGATTACGCTGCGCCCCATCCGGGCTACGACTGATCCCTTCATATGCTCACACCACCTCGTACACATCGAGCCGCACCGCGAGCTTCTCGCGCGCGCCGCTGCCGAGCGCCAGGATCCGGTTGAGCCAGGCGAGCGCGGGGTCGGCGGTCTCGAACCGCATCAGGGTGCGGAAATAATAGCGCGACGGATCGACCGCCTCGCCGCGCGCGAGCGCGGCGATCACCTCGGGCGGGCCGTGGCGAAGCCCGTCGCTGGTGACCAGGATGCGCGCGCCTTGATCGGTCTCGATGGCGTAGCGCGCCTGGAGATCGGTGACCCCGTCCGGCCGCACGATCTGCCAGTCCGCGCCGGGCAGGATGCGGCCTCTGAGCCGCGGCCCCTCGATGCGGCCGCCGAGAATATCGACCACGCGTCGCTCGCCGTACGGCGTCTGCCCGAAATGCCTGATGTCGCCGAGCTCGGCGTGGATGGTGAAGATCGGTGTCTGCGATATCATGGCCACCGCTGGGTTGAGGTCGCATCCCCGCCGCGCGCCTAGTGGTCCGATTCCGAAGTTCGTCAGCACTCGCGGCACGTTCAGATACGAACTTCGGAATCTAAGGACCACTAGCAACTTTATGATTCTAGTGCCCCTTTTGAACCCGAAGTTCGCGATCGCATTTGCCGCACGGTGTGCGCGAACTTCGGGTTCGGGGCACTAGGCGGTATTTGACCCCGCCGGGCATGACCCCTAAATGAACGCGCGATCATTGGGAAGTGTCGGCATGTCCCGTTTCCTGCCGCTGGCCGAGGCCGTGGAATCGACCATCCGCGATGGCGACACGGTGGCGATGGAGGGGTTCACCCATCTCATCCCGTTCGCGGCGGGGCACGAGGTCGTCCGCCAGCGCCGCCGCCACCTCACGCTCATCCGGATGACGCCCGACCTCATCTACGATCAGCTGATCGGCATGGGCTGCGCCGACAAGCTCATCTTCTCGTGGGTCGGCAACCCCGGCGTCGGCTCGCTGCACCGCTTCCGCGATGCCTACGAGAACGGCTGGCCCGCCCCGATCGCGATCGAGGAGCATTCGCATGCCGCCATGGCCAACGCCTACGCGGCGGGCGCGGCCGGGCTGCCGTTGGCGGTGTTTCGCGGCTATCTCGGCGTCGACCTGCCGAAGGTGAACCCCAACATCAAGCACGTCAGCTGTCCGTTCACCGGCGAGCGCCTGGCCGCCGTGCCGGCCCTGCGGCCGGACGCGGCGGTGATCCACGCGCTCAAGGCCGATCGCGCCGGCAACGTGCTGATCGAAGGCATCGTCGGCGTGCAGAAGGAGGCGGTGCTCGCGGCCAAGCGCTCGCTCGTCACGGTGGAAGAGATCGTCGAGGATTTCGGCGCACGCAGCGCCAATGCGGTGATCCTGCCGAGCTGGACGGTCGGCGCCATCGCCTGCGTGCCGGGGGGCGCGCACCCCTCCTATGCGCACGGCTACTACAAGCGCGACAACGCCTATTACAAGGCCTGGGACGCGATCGCGCGCGACCGCGACAGCTTCCTCGCCTGGATGAAGGCGAACGTGCTCGAGCGCGGGCCGGAAGCCTTCGCCGTGCACAGCGCGCGGCTCAATGCGGCCGCGGAATCAGCGAGTCGCGCCATGAATTATAGCGCCAACGAAATGATGACCGTCGCGGCGGCGCGCGCGCTGCGGGGGAGCGACATCTGCTTCGTCGGCATCGGCATGCCGTCGGCGGCCTGCAATCTGGCGCGGCTCACCCACGCGCCCGAGCTCACGCTGATCTACGAGTCCGGCACCATCGCCACCAAGCCCGACGTGCTGCCACTCTCGATCGGCGACGGCGAATTGTGCGACACCGCGCTCACCACCGTCTCGGTGCCGGAAATGTTCCGCTACTGGCTGCAGGGCGGACGCTTCACCGTCGGCTTTCTCGGCGGCGCCCAGATCGACCGCTTCGCCAACTTGAACACGACGGTGGTCGGTCCTTACGAGAAGCCGAAGACCCGGCTTCCCGGCGGCGGCGGCGCGCCGGAGATCTCCAGCGCCTGCGGCGAGATTTTCATCATCATGCGCCAGGCGCCGCGGAGCTTCGTCGCCAAGCTCGACTTCGTCACCTCGTTCGGCCACGGCGAAGGCGGCGACCATCGCACCCGGATCGGAATTGCGACCAAGGGGCCGACCAAGCTCATCACCGACCTCGCGATCTTCGAGCCCGACCCCGCGAGCAAGGAGATGACGGTGACCTCGATCCATCCCGGCGTCACGCGCGACGAGATCGCGGCCAATACCGGCTGGCCCGTGCGCTACGCGCGCGACGGTCGACGAAACCCCGCCGCCGACGGCGGAGGAGCTTTCGGTGCTGCGCGAATTGCACGCCCGCACAGCGCGGGCGCACGGCGACGCGGCGTGACGGGCGGTATATGAATAAGTGAAGAAGGGCCTGTTCAGCGCTACGCTCCTGGCTGTCGTCCCCGCGCAAGCGGGGACCCATATTCCAGAGGCTACGGCGAATGGCACGATGGGTCCCCGCCTGCGCGGGGACGACACCGTGCATGAGGAGCGATATTCGACATGACCGATACGCGCGACGTTTTCCTCTGCGACGCGGTGCGCACTCCGATCGGCCGCTATGGCGGCGCGCTCGCGCGGGTGCGCACCGACGACCTCGCCGCGGTGCCGATCCGGGCGCTGCTCGAGCGCAACCCCAAGGCCGACTGGGCGGCGCTCGACGAGGTCGTGTTCGGCTGCGCCAACCAGGCCGGCGAGGACAACCGCAACGTGGCGCGCATGGCGCTGTTGCTGGCGGGGCTGCCGGATTGCGTCCCCGGCATCACCGTCAACCGGCTGTGCGCCTCCGGGCTCAACGCCATCGGCGATGCCGCGCGCGCCATCCGCGCCGGGGAGACCGACTTCGCCATCGCCGGCGGGGTGGAATCGATGACGCGTGCCCCGCTGGTGATGGGCAAGGCGCAGGAAGCCTTCCAGCGCAGCGCCGAGCTCCACGACACCACCTTGGGCTGGCGCTTCGTCAATCCGCTGATCAAGGCGCAGTACGGCGTCAACTCCATGGCCGAGACCGGCGAGAACGTGGCCGAGGAGTACCAGGTGTCGCGCGCGGACCAGGACGCCTTCGCGCTGCGCTCGCAGCAGCGCGCGGGCAAGGCCATGGCTTCGGGCTATTTCGCCGAGGAGATCGTCGCGGTCGAGGTTCCCGGCGGCAAGGGCGGCCCGCTCACGGTCGCGAAGGACGAGCATCCGCGGCCCGACACCACGCTCGAGGGCTTAAGCAAGCTCAGGCCGATCGTGCGCAATCCCGGCACCATCACCGCGGGAAACGCATCGGGCATCAACGACGGCGCAGCGGCGGTGATCCTCGCGTCGGCGGACGCGGCCAAGCGACACGGCCTCACGGCGCGGGCGCGCGTGCTCGGCATGGCCTCGGCGGCGGTGCCGCCGCGGGTGATGGGGATCGGCCCGGTGCCCTCGACCCGCAAGCTGATGGCGCGGCTCTCCCTCAAGATCGGCGATTTCGACCTGATCGAGATCAACGAGGCCTTCGCCTCGCAGGGGCTCGCCTGCCTTCGCCAGCTCGGCGTCGCCGACGACGCCGAGCACGTCAATCCCCACGGCGGGGCGATCGCGCTCGGCCACCCGCTCGGCATGTCGGGCGCGCGCCTTGCGCTCACCGCGGTGCACGGGCTGGAAAGGCGCGGCGGAAGGCGCGCGCTCGCCACCATGTGCGTCGGCGTGGGGCAGGGCGTCTCGCTCGCGCTCGAGCGCGTTTAGTCCACGAAGCCCAAGGAGACATCGCCGGTGCCGATGAGCGCAGGATACATCCCGTTCCATCCCAATCCGTCGAAGCCGAAATACCGGCCACCGGCGGGCGCGGTCGACGCGCATTGCCACGTGTTCGGGCCGGAAAGCCGCTTTCCCTACGCGCCGGAGCGCAAATACACCCCGTGCGACGCGCCCAAGGAGAAGCTGTTCGCGCTGCGCGACTTTCTCGGCTTCGACAAGAACGTGATCGTGCAGGCGTCGTGCCACAGCAAGGACAACCGGGCGATGATCGACGCACTCGAAAGCTCGGGCAACAAGGCCAAGGGCGTCGCTTTCGTGGGCGAGGAGGTGACCGACGCCGAGCTCAAGGCGATGGACCGCGCCGGCGTGCGCGGCGTGCGCTTCAACTTCGTCAAGCGTCTGGTCGATTTCACCCCGCGCGAGGTGCTCGAGCAGATCGCAGCGCGGGTCGCGCCCTTGGGCTGGCATATCGTCGTCTATTTCGAAATGCCGGACCTGCCGGAGCTCGAAGGCTTCTTCACCTCGCTGCCGACCACGGTGGTCGTCGACCATATGGGCACGCCGGACGCGAAGAAGGGGGTGGACCACCCGGAGAACCAGCGCTTCCACCGCCTCATGGCGGAGCACGAGAACTTCTGGGTCAAGGCCACCTGCCCCGAACGCATGACGCTTTCCGGGCCGCCCTACGACGACGTGGTGCCGTTCGCCCGGAGCCTGGTCGAGAAGTTCCCCGACCGGGTGATCTGGGGCACCGACTGGCCGCATCCCAACATGAAGAAGGAAGCTCCCGACGACGGCGTGCTGGTCGACCACATCCCGCGCATCGCGCCGAGCGCGGCCGCGCAGCAGGCGCTCCTGGTCGACAATCCGATGCGGCTCTACTGGAGCTAGAATCGCTCAAGCCTGCGACGGCGGCCTACGTTGCAAAGGCGATCCGGGCTATATTATCTCAGGGCGAACGAAACGGGTCGGGCGTCGGCTCGCTCGGGGCGGCGACGGTTGGATGGAGAAGGCGGATGGCGCGCAGGCCGCAGGAATACGACGACATTCCGGGCACCTTCGTGTTCGACGCCGAGCGCTCGCGCGAGGGCTTCGGCATCAACATGTTCTGCATGTCGCTGATGAAGGACGAGAACCGCAAGGCGTTCAAGGCCGACGAGGCGGCGTACCTGAAGAAGTTCAGGCTGACGCCGGCGCAGACCGAGGCGATCCTCAAGCGCGACTACAACAGGATGCTCGAGCTCGGCGGCAACATCTATTTCACCGCCAAGCTCGGCGCCACCGACGGCCACTCGTTCCAGCACCTGGCCGCCGTCATGACCGGCTCCAGCCAGCAGGACTATGCCGCCATGATGCTCGCCGGCGGCCGGTCGGTGGAAGGCAATCGTAGCCGGTCGGGGCGGGACAAGCCCGGCAAGACGCCTCCGGGCAAAACCGCCAAGTCCAAATCCAAGACGCGCAGCAAGCCGAGGTCCAAACGTGGCTAAGATCATCGCGGGAGTAGCGTCTTCGCACGTGCCGGCGATCGGCGCGGCGATCGACAACAAGAAGACCGAGGAGCCCTATTGGAAGCGGGTGTTCTCGGGCTTCGAGAAATCCAAGGAGTGGATGGCGAAGGCGAAACCCGACGTCGCCATCGTGGTCTACAACGACCACGCCTCCGCCTTCTCGGTCGAGATGATCCCGACCTTCGCGCTCGGTTGCGCGGCGGAGTTTCCGCCCGCCGACGAGGGCTGGGGGCCGCGGCCGGTGCCGGTGGTCAAGGGCCATCCCGAGCTCGCCTCGCACATCGCCCAGTCGGTGATCCTCGACGAGTTCGATCTCACCATCGTCAACAAGATGGAGGTCGACCACGGCCTGACCGTGCCGATGAACCTGTTGTTCGGCTCGCCGAAAGAGTGGCCGTGCCCGGTCATTCCGCTCGCCGTCAACGTCGTGATGTATCCGCCCCCGACCGGGCATCGCTGCTACATGCTGGGCCGGGCGATCCGCAAGGCGGTCGAATCCTACCCGGAGGATCTGCGCGTGGTCATCTTCGGCACCGGCGGCATGTCGCACCAGATTTCCGGCCCGCGCGCGGGCCTGATCAACAGCAAGTTCGACAAGGCCTTCCTCGACAATCTCAGCAAGGACCCCAAGAAGCTCACCCGCATCCCGCACGTCGAATTCATGCGCGAGGCCGGTGCCGAAGGCATCGAGATGGTGATGTGGCTGATCATGCGCGGCGCGCTCGACGACAAGGTCGACGAGGTCTACCGCTTCTACACCGTGCCGGCCTCGAATACCGCGGTCGGCCACATCATCCTGGAGAACCGGCGCAAGGCCGCCGGCAGGAGCAAGGTCGCCGGCAAGAGCCGGGGCGCGGCCAGGACCAGGCAAGCGGCAGCTCGGCGAAAAAGTCACCGTATCGCAAGCAAGGGACGACGATGAAGATCTGCGTAGCCGGCCAGGGCGCCTTCGGCCAGAAGCATCTCGATGCGCTCAAGCGCATTCCCGGCGTCGAGTTGACGTCGCTCGTCGGCGGCAATCAGGACGCCACCGCCGAGGTCGCCAAGAAATACGGCATCCCACATTACACCGGCGATCTCAGCGAGGGCATCAAGCGCGCCGACGCTGTGATCCTGACCACGCCGACCAAGATGCACTTCCGGCAGGGCGAGCAGGTGATGCGCGCCGGCCGTCACGTGCTGGTCGAAATTCCGATCACCGACAGCGTGGAGGATGCCGAGGCGCTGGTGAAGATCGCGAAAGAGACCGGCGTGGTCGCCATGGGCGGGCATGTGCGCCGCTTCAATCCCAGCCATCAGTGGATCCACAAGCGCATCGAGCAGGGCGAGCTCAAGATCCAGCAGATGGACGTGCAGACCTATTTCTTCCGCCGCAAGAACATCAACGCGGCGGGCAATGCGCGCAGCTGGACCGACCACCTGCTCTGGCACCACGCCGCCCACACCATCGACCTGTTCCAGTACCAGGCCGGCGAGACGATTTCCGACTGCTACGCGGTGCAGGGGCCGATCCACCCGCAGCTCGGGATCGCCATGGACATGGGCATCGTGGCGAAGGTGCCGTCCGGCGCCATCCTCACGCTCTCGCTCTCGTTCAACAACGACGGGCCGCTCGGCTCGTTCTTCCGCTACATCTGCGACAACGGCACCTACAAGGCCTTCTACGACGACCTCAGCGACGGCAAGGACAACAAGATCGACGTGTCCAAGGTCGACGTCTCGATGGACGGCATCGAGCTCGAGGACCGCGAATTCCTCGCCGCGATCAAGGACAAGCGCGAGCCCAACGGCAGCCTGGCGCAGGTGCTGCCCTGCATGCGCGTGCTGGGCAAGCTCGAGCAGATCGTCGATCCGCAGCGCAAGGCGCACGCGTAGGCGCGGTCGTCGTGATGCACGCTCTCCCCTGCGGAAGCGCGTAGCCCGGGTGGAGCAGCGCAGATAAGTTTACGCAATCTGCGCAAGCTTGATTGCGTGTGAAATCCGGGATTCTGTCCGCACGGGACCACCGCCCCGCATGGCGCTCCGCTCCATGCGGGCTACGAGGCGGCATGGCGCCCGCCTGCGCCGACCTGCCCGCATTATGTCCGAAGTTTCATTTTCCGGGGCCATGACCCCCGCCGCCGCTTCCGCTATAGAGTGCGGCAACTGCCCTGAAGGAGAGGAAACCTCATGTTGCGCAGATTAGTCACTACCGCAATTGCGTTCGCCGCGGGCGCGCTGGCCTCCGCCGGCGCCTTTGCCCAGGACACGGTCAAGGTCGGCCTGGTGCTGCCGCTCACCGGCGGGCTCGCCCCGGTCGGCAAGCAGGTCGAGGCCGGCGTCAAGCTCTACATGAGCCAGCACGGCTCGACCGTCGCCGGCAAGAAGATCGAGCTGATCATCAAGGACGACGGCGGCGTGCCCGACAACTCCAAGCGGCTGGCGCAGGAGCTCATCGTCAACGACAAGGTCGCCATCGTCGGCTCGGCGTTGACCCCGAGCGCCATGGCCATCGGCCCGCTGTCGACCCAGGCCAAGACCGCCAACGTGGTGATGGTGTCGGGCACCTCGCGCGTGATCAATCCCGGCAATCCCTACATGGTGCGCACCAGCTTCACGCTCGGCCAGCAGTCCGGCATCATCGCGGAATGGGCGGCCAAGAACGGCAGCAAGAAGGTCGCCATCATCCAGTCCGACTGGGCGCCGGGCGCCGAGGCCACCGCGGTGTTCACCGACGCCTTCACCAAGGCCGGCGGCCAGGTGGTCGAGACCATCAAGGTCCCGCTCGCCAATCCGGATTTCGCGCCGTTCCTGCAGCGCGCCCGCGACCTGCATCCCGACACGCTGTTCGTGTTCGTGCCCGCCGGACAGGCCGGGACCTTCGCCAAGCAGTTCGCCGAGCGCGGGCTCGACAAGGCCGGGATCAAGCTCATCGGCCCCGGCGACATCGTCGACGACAACGACCTGCCCGGCATGGGCGACGCCATGCTCGGCGTGGTCACCGCCGGCATCTATTCGGTGGCGCACAACTCGCCGCTGAACAAGGAGTATGTCGCCGCCTTCAAGAAGGCGAACGGCGGCCTGCGCCCGAACTTCATCTCCCTCGGCGGCTATGACGGCATGCACCTGATCTACGAGGCGCTCAAGAAGACCGGCGGCAAGACCGACGGCGACGCGCTCGTGAACGCGATGAAGGGCATGAAGTGGGAGAGCCCGCGCGGGCCGATCTCGATCGATCCGGAGACGCGCGAGATCGTGCAGAACATCTACATCGGCAAGGTGCAGAAGGTCGACGGCGAGCTCTACAATGTCGAGTTCGCGACCTTCGACGCGGTCAAGGATCCGCTGAAGAAGAAGTAAGCGGCCGTTCGGCGCGCCGGGTGAAGGTCCGGCGCGCCGCGCCTACCGCAGCCGAAGCCGGAACTCACGGCGGCCGGGAGCGGCCTTGCCTCGCTCCCCGTGCCGCCGTCAATATATCCTAGTGTGGCGGATTTGACGTTCCTACCAGCATTGCCGCGAGTCCTTCGTGGGAACGTCAAATCCAAAGCCACACTAGAATCATATAGTTGCTAGTGTCCCTTTGGTTCCGACGTTCGTACGAGCACGTGCTGCAAAGGGATACGAACGTCGGAACCGGGACACTAGTGACCGTCGAGGGGGACGGCGAGCAGCCATGCCGACAATTCTGTTCGACGGGATCGCCTATGGCATGCTGCTGTTCGTGCTGGCCTGCGGGCTGTCCGTCACGCTCGGGCTGATGAATTTCGTCAACCTCGCCCATGGCTCCTTCGCCATGGCCGGCGGCTACATCACGCTGGTCCTGGTCAACCGCGCCGGCGTGCCGTTCTTTCCCGGGCTCGCCGTGGCCTTCGTGATCACCGCGCTGATCGGGCTGCTGTTCGAGCGCACGCTCTACCGGCACGTCTATGGCAAGAGCCATCTCGACCAGGTCCTGTTCACTATCGGGCTCGTTTTCATGTCGGTCGCCGCCGTCGACTACGTCATGGGCTCGCAGCAGGTCTTCATCGAGATTCCGAGCGTGCTGCAGGGGCGGTTCGAGATTTTCGGCGTCGGCGTCGGGCGCTACCGCCTGCTGATCATCGTGGTCTGCGGCCTTCTCACGCTCGGCCTGCAGCTCATTCTCTCCGGTACCCGCTTCGGCAGTCGGCTGCGCGCCTCGGTCGACGATGCACGGGTGGCGCGGGGGCTCGGCATCAATGTCAACGCCGTGTTCTCGCTGACCTTCGCCTTCGGATCGGGGCTCGCCGGGCTCGGCGGGGCGCTGGGCGCCGAAATCCTCGGTCTCGATCCGACCTTTCCGCTCAAATACATGGTCTATTTTCTGATCGTGGTGACGGTCGGCGGCACCTCCAGCATCACCGGGCCCTTCGTCGCCTCGCTCCTGATCGGCATCGCCGACGTGGCCGGCAAATATTACGTCCCCAAATTCGGGGCCTTCGTCATCTATACGATCATGATCGTCGTGCTCATCCTGCGTCCGCAGGGCCTGTTCGCCCGCGCCGCCGGCAAGTAGCGCGGGATCGCCGATGCCGTCCGCTCTTCTCGAGCAGGTCGCCCGCCACCTCGCCGCCCGCGCCCGCTGGGGCCCGCTCGAATACGTCTTCTGGCTCGCGGCGCTGGCGAGCGTATTCCTGTTCCCCGAGCGGCACCTGATTCTCACCGAGATCGCCTGGCTGGCGCTGTTCGCGCTCTCGCTCGACCTCATTCTCGGCTATGCCGGCATCATCTCGCTCGGCCATGCCGCCTTCTTCGGCCTGGGCTCCTACGCCGCCGCGCTCATCGCCAAGCACGGCATCATCAACGAGCCGGTGCTCGCGCTCGTGGCCGCCGGGCTCTGCGCCGCCGCGCTCGGATTTGCCACCAGCTTTCTGGTGCTGCGCGGCTCGGATCTCTCCCGCCTGATGGTGACGCTCGGGGTCGCGCTGATCATGCGCGAGATCGCCAACCAGATCCCGGACATCACCGGCGGCGCCGACGGCCTGCAAGGCGTCGTGGTCGCGCCCATCCTGGGCATGTTCCATTTCGATATTTTCGGCCACGTGTCCTACGTCTACTGCCTAGTCGTGCTGTTCGTGCTGTTTCTGCTGGCGCGCCGCATCGTCTATTCGCCGTTCGGCCTGTCGTTGCGCGCGGTCAAGGGCAACCCGCTGCGCGCCGCCTCGATCGGCATTTCGGTCAATGCGCGGCTGGTGGCGGTCTACACGTTCGCCGCCTTCTACGCCGGCGTCGCCGGCGCGCTGCTGGCGCAGACCACCGCCTTCGCCTCGCTCGACGTGTTCTCGTTCGAGCGCTCTGCCGACCTTCTGCTCGTGCTCATCATCGGCGGCACCGGCTATCTCTACGGCGGGTTGATCGGCGCGGTGATCTTCAAGCTGATGCAGGACTGGATCGCCGGCCTCACGCCGCAATATTGGCAGTTCTGGATCGGCCTGGTGTTCGTGTTGATCGTGCTGGTCGGCCGTGAGCGCATCGGCCTCATGACCGGCGGCGTGCGCGCGCTCGCCGTGCACATCGCGCGCCGGTTTGCGCCGGCCGCCGCCACAGGGAAAGGCCGCTGAGCATGCCCGCCGTGCTCGAAACCGTGGACCTGGAGAAGCATTTCGGCGGCATCGCCGCGGTCGCCGGCGTCTCGCTCAAGATCGCCAAGGGCGCCCGCCACGCGCTGATCGGCCCGAACGGCGCCGGCAAGACTACGGTGATCAACCTGCTCACCGGCGTGCTGCGGCCGTCGGCCGGGAGCATCCTGCTCGAGGGCGAGGACATCACCTTGCTCGACGCCCACAAGCGGGTACGGCGCGGGCTTGCCCGTACGTTCCAGATCAATCAGCTGTTTCTCGACCTTACGCCGCTCGAGACGATCGGGCTCGCGATCTCGGAGCGCATGGGAGCCGGCGGGCAATGGTGGCGCCTCGTCGGCACCAATCCGGCGGTGGTCGAGGAAATCGTCGAGGTCCTGTCGCGCTTCCATCTCACCGACGTGATGTACGAGCGCACCGGCAATCTGCCTTACGGCAAGCAACGGCTGCTCGAGATCGCGCTCGCCATCGCCTGCCGCCCGCGCGTGC
This sequence comes from uncultured Alphaproteobacteria bacterium, assembly GCA_963758945.1. Classification (GTDB taxonomy): domain Bacteria; phylum Pseudomonadota; class Alphaproteobacteria; order Rhizobiales; family Xanthobacteraceae; genus VAZQ01. The sequence continues at coordinate 49,894 of CAVWXY010000020.1, forward strand.
TGCTGCTCGACGAGCCGGCGGCCGGCGTGCCCGAAGACGAGCGCCACGAGATCCTGGCGACGGTCGCGGCGCTGCCGTCCGACGTGACCGTGCTCTTGATCGAGCACGACATGGACATCGTGTTCTCGTTCGCCGATCGCATCTCGGTGCTGGTCAACGGCGCCCTGTTCGTCGACGGCCCGCCCGAGGAGGTCGCGCGCGACCCGCGCGTCAAGGCCGTCTATCTCGGCGAGGCGCTCGATGCCTGAGCTCCTCGCGATCGATCGTCTCACGGCGGGCTACGGCGAAGCCGTCGTGCTGAACGAGGTCTCGCTCGCGCTCGCCGAGGGCCAGTCGCTCGCCCTGCTCGGAAGGAACGGCATGGGCAAGACCACGCTGATCAATTCGATCGTGGGCGTGACCCGCTTCATCTCCGGCACCATCACGCTCGACGGCCGCGACATCACCGCCTTGCGGCCCGACCAGCGGGCGCATGCCGGCATCGGCTGGGTGCCGCAGGAGCGCAACATCTTCAAGTCGCTCACCGTCGAGGAGAACCTCACCTCCGTCGCCCAGCCCGGCGCCTGGACGGTGGAGCGCATCTACGAGCTGTTCCCGCGGCTGGCCGAGCGCCGCCGCAATCTCGGCAACCAGCTCTCCGGCGGCGAGCAGCAGATGCTCGCGGTCGGCCGCGCCCTGGTGCTCAATCCGCGCGTCATCCTGCTGGACGAGCCGCTGGAAGGGCTCGCGCCCATCCTGGTCGAGGAGCTGCTCGCGGCGCTGCGCCGCATCATCCGCGACGAGCGCATGTCGGCGATCCTGGTCGAGCAGAACGCGCAGAAGGTGCTCGAGGTCACCGACCGGGCCGCGATCATCGAGCGCGGCGCCGTGGTCTATCAAGGGGCGAGCGCGGATCTCGCCGCCGATCGCGCGGTGCTGGAGAGCCATCTCGGCGTCACCGCGGTCGGACGTACCCGCGGGGGGAGGGCGCGGCAGTGACCGCGACGCCGCCCGGGCCGTCTGCCGATGGGAGCGTTCCCACACCCGCGTTTTTCGCTACCTCCTTGTCTGCACTTCCTCCCGCCGGGACGATCCGCCGTCGTTTTGTGGTTGACGAGGCCGTGCCCGGCGTGGCTTTGCTCGCGCTGAAATCGCCCCGAGGAGCCGAGCAATGACAAGAGTCAAGCCGCCGTTCCGCGCCGATCATGTCGGCAGCTTCCTGCGCCCCGCGGCGCTCAAGGAGGCGCGCGCCAAGCGCGAGAAGGGCGCGATCACGGCAGCCGAGCTCAAGGCGGTCGAGGACCGCGAGATCGAGCAGATCGTCAAGAAGCAGGAGGAGATCGGGCTCAAGCTCGCCACCGACGGCGAATTCCGCCGCTCCTGGTGGCATTTCGATTTCCTCGGCATGCTCGACGGCGTCGAGGTTTACGAAGTCGAGCAGGGCATCCAGTTTCGCGGCGTGCAGACCAAGGCGCAGAGCCTGCGCATCGTCGGCAAGGTCGGCTTCTCCAACCATCCGATGCTCGAGCACTTCAAGTTTCTCAAGGCCCACGCCAAGGTCATGCCGAAGATGACCATCCCGGCGCCGCCGGTGCTGCATTTCCGCCTGGCCAAGGACGGCATCAGGAAGGAGGTCTATCCCGATCTCGACGGCTTCTTCCACGACCTCGGCGAGGCCTACAAGCAGGCGGTGAAGGCGTTCTACGACGCCGGCTGCCGCTACCTGCAGTTCGACGACACGGTGTGGGCCTATCTCTGCTCGCAGGAGGAGCTGCGCAAGGCGCGCGAGCGGATGGCCAACGTCGATCAGCTCCAGGGCATCTATGCGCGCGTGATCAATGCCGCGCTCGCGGCCAAGCCCGCCGACATGACCATCACCACCCATGTCTGCCGCGGCAATTTCCGCTCGACCTGGATCGCGGAGGGCGGCTACGAGCCGGTGGCGGAGACCTTGCTCGGTAAAGTCAACTACGACGGTTATTTTCTCGAATACGATACCGAGCGCGCCGGCGGCTTCGAGCCGCTGCGCTTCCTGCCGAAAGGCGACAAGATCGTGGTGCTCGGCCTCGTCACCTCCAAGAGCGGCACGCTCGAGAAGAAGGACGACGTCAAGCGCCGCATCGAGGAGGCCGCCAAGTTTGCCGCGCTCGAGCAGTTCTGCCTTTCGCCGCAGTGCGGCTTCGCCTCGACCGAGGAAGGCAATATCCTCGCCGAGGAGGAGCAATGGGCGAAGCTGCGGATGATCGTCGAGCTCGCCGGCGAGGTGTGGGGCAGATGAGCTTGCATGTCGCTCGGTCTGTCGTCCCCGCGAGGGGCACCCCGCGACGCTTGCGTCGCGGGGACCCCGTAGCGGGGACCCATATCCCAGAGACGGTGGTTATGGGCCCCCGCTTTCGCGGGAGCGACAACAACCGGGTTCTCGACGCCCGATAGCCAGCGCCAAATCATGCAACGCACCAAGCCGCCGTTTCGCGCCGATCACGTAGGCAGCCTGCTGCGTCCGGCGCCGCTCAAGGCGGCGCGGGCGAAACGCGACAAGGGCGAGATCAGCGCCGGGCAATTGCAGGAGGTCGAGGACCGCGAGATCGAGAAGGTCATCCGCAAGCAGGAGGAGACCGGCCTCGAGCTCGCCACCGACGGCGAGTTCCGGCGCTCGTGGTGGCACTTCGACTTCTTCAAGGGCCTCGACGGCGTGACGCCCACCACCGCCGCGCACGGCATCCAGTTCCACGGCGTCCAGACGAGGTCGGAGGGGATCGGGGTCACCGGCAGGATCGGCTTTTCCGGCCATCCCATGCTCGAGCATTTCCGTTTCCTGAAAGCGCATGCGCGCGCGGTGCCGAAGATGACCATCCCGGCGCCCAGCACGTTCCATTTCCGCCAGGGCCGCGTCGCCATCAGCAAGGAGGTCTACCCCGATCTCGACGGCTATTTCGACGACGTCGCCGCGGCCTACCGCCAGGCCATCCGCGCCTTCTACGACGCCGGCTGCCGCTATCTCCAGCTCGACGACACCGCCTGGGCGATGGTGTGCTCGCCGCGCGAGCGCGAGGCGTCGCGCCAGCGCGGCGACGATCCCGATGCGCTGCCCGCCCGCTATGCCAGCCTCACCAACGCCGCGCTGGCGGGCAGGCCCGCCGACATGACCATCACCATGCATTCCTGCCGCGGCAATTTCCGCTCCACCTGGATCGCGGAAGGGGGCTACGAGTTCGTGGCGGCGCCGCTCCTCGGCGAGGTGGCGATCGACGGCTATTTCCTGGAATACGACAGCGCCCGCGCCGGCGGCTTCGAGCCGCTGCGCTTCGTGCCGAAGGGCGAAAAGCAGGTCGTGCTCGGCCTCGTCACCTCCAAGAGCGGGACGCTGGAGAGCAAGGACGCGATCAAGCGCCGCATCGACGAAGCGACGAAATACGTCGATATCGAGCAGTTGTGCCTGTCGCCGCAATGCGGCTTTGCCTCGACCGAGGAAGGCAATATCCTCGCCGAGGACGAGCAATGGGCGAAGCTCCGCCTGATCGTGGAGCTCGCCGATGAGGTCTGGGAACGATGAGCGGGCATCTTGATCGGTGTCGTCGTCCCCGCGAAAGCGGGGACCCATAACCACCGCCGCTGGAATATGGGCCCCCGCTTTCGCGGGAGCGACAACAACGAGAGTTCTCGGTCCGCCGAGGAAGAAGCAAAGGGACCGCCAAGAAGTCCCGGCACAACCGATTTACAGCCAACTGGAGGAAGCCATGCTTGCACGACTGAACCGGCGAGGCGCAGTGGCCTCGTTCTTCGCCATGGCCGCTGTGGCCGTAGTTCTGACGCCGGCAAAGGCGCAGACGCCGTCCGGCGAGCCGATCAAGATCGGCTTCGGGATGGCGCTCACCGGCCCGCTCGCCGCCAACGGCAAGCAGGCGCTGCTCGGCATGAAGATCTGGGAAGAGGAGACCAACGCCAAGGGCGGGTTGCTCGGGCGTCCGGTCAAGCTCATCCACTACGATGACCAGAGCAACCCGGCGACAGTGCCGGGCATTTACACCAAGCTGCTCGACGTGGACAAGGTCGACCTCGTGCTCGGCGGCTATGCCACCAACATGGTGGCGCCGGCGATGCCGGTCGTGATGCAGAAGGGCAAGAACTTCATCAGCCTGTTCGCGCTCGACGTGAACGCCGAGTTCAAGTACCCGAAATACTTCTCGGTCCTTCCCACCGGCCCGACTCCCAAGGAGTCGTTCACGGAGGGCTTTTTCCAGGTCGCCGCGGCGCAGAATCCGAAGCCGACCACGGTCGCGCTCGCGGCCGAGGACGCGGAATTCTCCCGCAATGCCTGCGAAGGTGCGCGCGCGAATTCCAAGAAGTACGGCTTCAAGATCGCCTACGACAAGACCTATCCGCCGAACACGACGGACTATACGCCGATCGTGCGCGCGCTGCAGGCCGCCAACGCCGACCTGGTGGTGATCTGCTCCTATCCGCTCAGCTCGGTCGGCATCGTGCTGGCGGCGAACGAGGTCAACCTGCAGCCGAAGATGTTCGGCGGCGCCATGGTCGGCCTGCAGGCGACCGTGTTCAAGAACAAGCTCGGGCCCAAGCTCAACGGCATCGTCAACTACGAGACCTGGGTGCCGTCCGAGAAGATGATGGCTCCGGCTGAAGCCTTCTTCAAAAAGTATCAGGCGCTCGCCAGCGCTGAAGGCGTCGACCCGCTCGGCTATTATCTCGGCGGCTGGGGCTACGCCTATATCAGCGTGCTCGGCGACGCCATCAAGGGCGCCAACAGCATCGACGACAACAAGGTCGCCGACTACATCCGCAGCCACCATTTCAAGACCATCATGGGAGAGATGAGCTTCGGCAAAAACGGCGAATGGACCAAGTCGGGCATGATGCAGGTGCAGTACCACGGCATCAAGGAAGGTGCCGGCATCGAGACCTGGAAGGGGATGAGCTATCAGACCGTGCTGACGCCGCCGGACTTGAAGACCGGCAACGTCATCTATCCCTACGCGAAGGCGAAATAGGCCTCCCTTTGTCCCGGAGGCGGTGCGGCGCGAAGCGGGCCCAAGAAGCGCCCCAAGAAGGGGCCCAAGTCGCGCTGCACCGATCCGGGGCGGTCTTGCAATGGCTGCCTGCCGGGGCGATCATCGCCGCTATGATCGAGTTCACCCGGCAACAAGCAAGAAGAACCGTTTCCAGGAGATGACCATGGCCTACGTGACCGAAGACAACCTCACCGACGTGGCGCTGGAGCGCTGGAAGGACATCCCCGATCCGCGCCTGCGGCAGATCATGCAGTCGCTGATCAAGCATCTGCACGGCTTCGTGCGCGACATCGAGCCGACGCAGGCGGAATGGGCGACTGCGATCGATTGGCTCACCCGTACCGGCAAGCTGTGCTCGCAGAAGCGGCAGGAATTCATCCTCACCTCCGACGTGCTGGGCGTGAGCATGCTGGTCGACGCGATCAACCACCGCCGGCCGAGCGAAGCCACCCCGAGCACGGTCGAGGGGCCGTTCCACGTGCCCAACGCGCCGCCGATTGCGAACGGCGGCGACATGGCGCAAGGCGCGCCGGGGGTGCCGTGCTTCATTACCGGCACGGTCAAGGGTCTCGACGGCGAGCCGGTCGCGGGCGCCGTGCTCGATCTCTGGCAGACCGACGGCGAGGGGCTTTACGAGGACCAGCGCGAGGTCAGCGGCCCATGGATGCGCGGGCTCTACCGCACCCAGGGTGACGGCAGCTACGTCATCCGCACCGTCGCGCCGATCGCCTACACCATCCCGATGGACGGCACCGTCGGCGAGCTGATGGAGCGCACCAATATCAGCCACATGCGGCCCGCCCACGTCCATTTCGCCATCAGCGCGCCCGGCTACGACGGCTGCGTCACCCATCTGTTCCGCAAGGGCGACAAGTTCATCGACACCGACGTGGTCTACGGCGTCAAGGAGCCGTTGATCGTCGAGTTCGTCGAGCGGCCGCCGGGCAGGGCGCCGACCGGCGAGATGCTCGCCACGCCGTTCTACGAGATCAAGTACGACTTCGTGCTGCAGAAAGAGGCGCAGGCGCTCGCCGCCGCGGAGTAGGCGATCACGGGTGCGTCTTGCTCGGTGTCGTCCCCGCGCATCCGATCTCGGGTTTACCCGAGATCGGCACTTTTGGCACGCATGTCGGCTATAGCCGACATGCGTTGGGGACCCATAACCACAGCCCTCTGGAATATGGGCCCCCGCAACGGGGTCCCCGCCAGCGTCGCGGGGTGCCCCTCGCGGGCGCGACAACATCTGAGAGAGAGACGCCAGATCATGCCCCGCACCAAGCCGCCGTTCCGCGCCGATCACGTGGGAAGCCTGCTGCGCCCTGCCGCGCTCAAGGCGGCGCGCGCGCAACGTGAGAAGGGCGAGATCAGCGCCGAGGAGCTTAAGGCGGTCGAGGACCGCGAGATCGTTGAGGTCATCCGCAAGCAGGAGGAGATCGGGCTCGAGTCGGTCACCGACGGCGAGTTCCGTCGCGCCTTCTGGAACTACGACTTCCTCAGCCGGCTCGACGGCGTCGAAGCCTATCTGGGCGAGCGCAAGATCAAGTTCCAGGGCCCGCAACCCAAGCCCATGATGCTGCGCGTCGTCGGCAAGCTCGGCGGCTACCGCGCGCATCCGATGATCGATCACTTCAAGTTCGTCGCCGCGCATGCCAAGGCGACGCCGAAGATGACCATTCCCTCGCCGTCGTCGCTGCATTTCCGCTACGGACGGGACGCGGTGCCGGTCGAAATCTATCCCGACATGGACGAGTTCTACCGCGACCTCGGCGAGAGCTATCGCAAGGCGGTGGGTGCCTTCGCCGACGCCGGCTGCCGCTATCTCCAGCTCGACGAGGTCAACTTCACCTATCTGTGCGATCCGAAGCTGCGCGCCGTCGTCGCCGACCGGGGTGAGGATCCGGAGCGGCTGCCGCACATCTATGCCGGCGTGATCAACGCCGCGCTGTCGGATCTCCCCGCCGACGTGACCAGGGCGATGCACCTCTGCCGCGGCAATTTCCAGTCCACCTTCGTGGCCTCGGGCGGCTACGAGCCGGTGGCGGAAATTCTGTTCAACGAGGTCGCCATCGACGCCTATTTCATGGAATACGACAGCGAGCGTGCCGGCGGCTTCGAGCCGCTGCGCTTCGTGCCCAAGGGCAAGATGGTGGTGCTCGGCCTCGTCACCTCCAAGCGCGGCACGCTCGAAGGCAAGGACGAGCTCAAGCGCCGCATCGAGGAGGCCGCGAAGTTCGTGGCCCTCGACCAGCTCTGCCTGTCGCCGCAATGCGGCTTCGCCTCGACCGAGGAAGGCAATATCCTGGCCGAGGAGGAGCAATGGGCGAAGCTGCGCCGGATCGTGGAGGTGGCCGACGAGGTGTGGGGATGATTCACGGTAGTGCCAAACCGAGGATGTCATCGTCCGCGAAGGCGGACGATCCAGTAACCTCGGAACGCGCAGTTTGTCACGGCCGTGCCGCAACTGGGCCGCTGGCGAATACTGGATGCCCGCTTTCGCGGGCATGACAGCGGGAAACTGGGAGCAAACAATGCAACGCACCAAGCCGCCGTTCCGGGCCGACCACGTCGGCAGCCTGCTGCGCCCGGCAGCCCTGAAGGAGGCGCGCGACAAGCATGCCAGGGGCGAGATCGGCGCGGCCGAGCTCAAGGCGGTCGAGGACCGCGAGATCGAACGCGTCATCAAGAAGCAGGAGGAGGTGGGGCTGAAGTCCATCACCGACGGCGAGTTCCGCCGCTCCTGGTGGCACCTCGATTTCCTGTGGGGGCTCGACGGCGCCGAGAAGCACGTCATGGATACCGGCATCGCCTTTGCCGGGGTGAGGACGCGCAACGAGGGCGTGCAGGTGACCGGCAAGCTCGGCTTCTCCGGCCATCCCATGATCGAGCATTTCAGGTTCGTCGCGGCCCACACCAAGCGCACGCCGAAGATGACGATCCCGGCGCCCTCGGCGATCTACGGGCGCCCCTCGCGCACTCCGATCAACGCCGGCGTGTACCCCAAGCTCGATCGCTTCTTCGACGATCTCGGGCAGGCCTATCGCAAGGCGGTGCGCGCCTTCGCCGACGCCGGCTGTCGCTACCTGCAGCTCGACGAGGTCTTCATCGCCATGCTGTGCGATCCGAAATACCGCGCGCAGATGGCCGAGCGCGGCGACGACCCGGAACAACTCGGCGAAGTTTACGCCGAGCTCATCAACACCGCGATGTCGGACATTCCCTCCGACATGACCGTCACCATGCATCTGTGCCGCGGCAACTACAAGTCGACCTTCATGGGCACCGGCGGCTACGACGCGGTGCAGGAAATCCTGTTCAGCAAGATCAACGTGCACGGCTACTTCATGGAGTACGATGATCCGCGCTCCGGCGGCTTCGAGCCGCTGCGCATGCTGCCCAAGGGCAAGCAGGTCGTGCTCGGCATCGTCACCACCAAGAGCGGCAAGCTCGAGAGCAAGGACGAGCTCAAGCGCCGCATCGAGGCGGCGGCGAAATACGCCCCGCTCGACCAGCTCTGCATTTCCGGCCAATGCGGCTTCGCCTCGACCGAGGAGGGCAATCTGCTGACCGAGGACGAGCAATGGGCGAAGCTGCGCAGGATCGTCGAGGTGGCCGACGAAGTGTGGGGTTAGTAGCGAGTAGCGAGTAGCGAGTAGCGTCGTCCCCGACCCCCACCTTCTATTCGCTATTCGCTGTAGAGGAGCACGCATGAGCGCAATCGTCTCGGGCAAGGTCGCCATCGTCACCGGCGCCGGTCGCGGCATCGGCCGCGGCATTGCGCTCGCCCTGGCGCGGGAGGGCGCCCGCGTCGTGGTGTGCGACATCGGCGCGAGCCTCGAAGGCGCCGGCGCCGACGCCGGGCCGGCGCACGACGTGGTCGACGAGATCAAGCGCGGGGGCGGCGAGGCGATCGCCTCGACGCTGTCCATCGCCGAGCCCAAGAACGCCGACGAGATCGTGCGCGCGGCGCTCGCCGCCTTCGGCCGGGTCGACATTCTCGTCAACAATGCCGGCATCCTGCGCGACCGCATCTTCCACCGCATGAGCTGGTCGGACTGGTCGGACGTGCTGGCGGTTCACCTCAACGGCTCCTTCAACATGAGCCGGGCGTGCGCGGGCCACTTCCGCGAGCAGAATTCCGGCGCCTTCGTGCATATGACCTCGACCTCGGCGCTGGTCGGCAATTTCGGCCAGGCCAATTACATGGCGGCGAAGTTCGGCATCGTCGGGCTCGCGCGCGGCATCGCGCTCGACATGCAGCGCTTCAACGTGCGTTCCAACTGCATCGCGCCGTTCGCTTGGACCCGCATGATCGATTCGATCCCGGCGGAGACGCCGGAGGAGAAGGCGCGGGTCGAGCGCTTCCAGCAGATGACGCCGGAGAAGATCGCGCCGCTTGCGGTCTACCTCGCTTGCGACCGCGCCGAGGGAATTTCCGGCCAGATTTTCGGCGTGCGCAACAACGAGATTTTCCTGTTCAGCCAGCCGCGACCCATTCGCACCATCCATCGTTCCGACGGCTGGACGCCCGAGAAGATCGACCAGCAGCTCAAGGGCGCGTTGGGGCCCTCGCTGACGCCGCTCGAGCGCTCGACCGACGTGTTTTCGTGGGATCCGGTGTGACGGGCGCAACGCGCGCTGCGTCTCGCGATGGTCAGATCGGCAGCGTGATGCGGGCGCGCAGACCGCCTTCCGGGCGGTTTCGGAGCGAGAGCTCCCCGCCGTGCGATTGCACCACGGAGAGCGCAATTGCCAATCCGAGACCGATCCCTCCGGTCTCGCGGCTCCGCGATGCTTCCATGCGGTAGAAGGGTTGAAATACCCGCACCAACTCGCTTTCCGGGATTCCCGGCCCATCGTCGTCGATCGTGATCTCGACCCCGTGCGGGGTCGAACGGATCGCCGCCCGCGCCCGCTTGCCGTACTTGATCGCATTGTCCAGCAGGTTGCTGAGTGCACGCTTCAAGGCAGCCGGCTGGCATTCGCAGACGAGGGGCTCGGCCGGCGTCATCGCAACGGGGAGCCCGGCGTCCGCCAGATCGTCGACCGTGCTGGCGAGGAGCGCCGCGAGATCGGTTCGCCGGCGCGGCTCGGCTCTCGCCTCGTCGCGTGCGAACTGCAGCGTCGAGGCCACCATCGCATCGATCTCGGCGATGGTGGCCAGCGTCTTCTCGCGCTCCTGCACGCTATCGATATTCTCCGCCCGGAGCCGCAACAGCGTCAGAGGTGTGCGCAGGTCGTGCGAGATGGCTGCCAGCATGCGCGTGCGGTTTTCGAGCAGGCTACGCAACCGGGCCTGCATGGTGTTGAAGGCGCGCGCGGCCTGCCGCGTCTCGATCGTGCCGGTCTCGGGCATCGGCGGAGCGTTCAGGTCGTTGCCGAGCCGTTCGGCCGCGGCCGAGAGCGAGGCCAGAGGTGCCGTCACGCGTCGCACCGCCCATACGGACACGGCGAGAATGATGATCGCCATGATGCCCATCGACAGAAGAAACTGCTGCGAGAATGAAGGACCGCTCGCGGGCAGGGCGGTCGCGAACGAAAGCCACTGTCGATCCGGCAAGGGGACCGCGACCTGCAGGTCGCGAAAGCCTTTAAACGCTCCGAACGCGCCGAAGCCGTGCATCATCGGTCCGCGCCCCATCATTGGGTGCCAGCCGCCGAACCCGGCGCCGTCCGGGAGCGCGGCCGACACGCGAGGCTGCCGCGCCGGCCCAAGGGACAGCTGATCGACGAGGAAGTCTCTGATCGCCTGGGCAACCGGCGCGTCGTCGTTTGCAGTCCTGATCGCCGGAGCTTCGTCGGAGAGCGAGACGCGGAACGTCGGGTCGCTCAGCGCGGCAACGATCCGCTCCCGCGATTCGCGCGGAGCCTCCTGGACGAGGCGCGTCAGATTGGCAATGCGCTGAGCCGCGGCAAAGCCGCCGACGGCGCGCACGGCCTGCTCGCGGTCCGCGGTATAAATCCAGGAGCCGAAGGCATGCGAGATGATCAACCCTGCGAGCAGGATGAGCAGGGTCTGGCCAAAGAGGCTGGCGGGAAGCAACCGGCTCATTCGTGGCGCACCGTCGGCGTGAACATGTAGCCGCCGCCCCACACCGTCTTGATGATCCTCGGGTCGGCGGGGTCGAGCTCGAGCTTCTTGCGAAGCCGGCTCACCTGCGTGTCGATGCTGCGGTCGAGACCGGCCGCGGCACGGCCGCGCGCCAGATCGAGAAGCTGATCGCGGCTCAGCACGCGCTGTGGCCGCTCCACCAGCGCAATCAGGAGATCGTATTCGCCGGTACTGAGCGGGACGGTAACGCCGTCATCGCGAAGCAGCTCGCGCGCCCCGGTATCCAGCCCCCAGCGGTCGAAATGATAGCGCTCGGGTCGATGCTCCCGCTCCGCCGACGCCGGCTTTTCCCGGCTGCGGCGCAGCACGGCCCTGATGCGCGCGATGAGCTCGCGGCTGCCGAACGGCTTCGGCAAATAATCGTCAGCGCCCATCTCCAGGCCGATGACGCGGTCGACCTCGTCGCCCTTTGCGGTCAGCATGATGATGGGGATGTTCGACTCCGCCCGCAGCGCGCGGCAGAGCGACAGCCCGTCCTCGCCCGGCAGCATCAGGTCGAGCAGAATCAAGTCGATCCGGCTGTCGGCCAGGACCTTGCGCATGCTGCGGCCATCCGCCGCCGTGCTGACGCGGAAGCCCTCCTTGGAGAGTGCGCGCGAGACGAGATCGCGGATTTCGCGGTGATCGTCGACGATCAGGATGTGCGGCGCCCCTGGCATGGCGGAAATATAGACCAACGGCCCACGTCCATTTCCCCGAATGTATGACGGATTGTCGCCAATGCCGCGCCTGACACACTTTGTCACAAAAAAAGCCGCGGCTGAAAAACTTGGGTGAAATCCGGCCGCTCCACTGCGCGGGAGCAACAGGCATCCCTGTTGCCAGGCATTGGAGAGAGTCATGAAGAAGAAAGTTCTGATCGTCGGCGCCGTGGCGACTGCCGCCGTCCTCGCCGGTGGATGGGCGCTGGCGCAATCGGTCGGTCACGGCCCCGGCGGCATGGGTCCCGGCATGATGCAGCACATGGGTCAGGGAATGGGCCCCGGGATGGGCATGATGCGGCACGGGGGCGGTGGAATGGGTCCCGGCATGATGCACGGCGGCGCCGGTCCGACGGGATTCGATCCGGCGCGGCTCGCGGCGTTGAAGACCGAGCTCGGCATCACGGCCGCGCAGGAGCCGGCCTGGACCAAATACGCCAAGACGGTGGAGGACGCGGCGACCGCGATGAAGACGACGCGCGAAGGCATCGACCCGGACACCGTCGGCAAGATGACCCTGCAGGACCGCTTCGCATTCGTGAGCAAGATCCGGGAGCAGGCGCAGAAGCAATTCGCGGCGGTGAAGACCGCGGCCGAGGAGCTGCTCGCCACGCTCGACGATACGCAGAAGGCCAAGGCCCAGCAGACCCTCCCGGGGCTTGCGTTCGGCCCGGGCATGCGGCACGCAGCGGGCATGGGTGGCCCGCAGCATTGAGGCCGGTGATGCCGCGCTTCGGCGGCAATGGAACCTGAGCCCTCTTGACGTTCGCAACGTGCGGAGGGTTTCACCTGCCTGGCCCTGAACAGGAATAGCTCATGAAATCCGTACTCTTTGCAGCAGTCGTGCTTCTGGCGGCGGCCACGGGCGCCAGCCAGGCTCAAGATTCCCGCGAGCTCGTCCGGCTGCCGCAGCCGATGCAAGAGCACATGCTCGCCAACATGCGCGACCACCTCGCCACCTTGAACGAAATCATCGGCGATGTGGCGGACGGCAAATTCGACGAGGCTGCCAAGCTTTCCGAGCAGCGGCTCGGGATGAGCTCGCTCGGCCTTCACGGCGCCGGCCACATGGCACCCTTCATGCCGCAACCGATGCAGGACATCGGGACCAGCATGCATCGCGCGGCAAGCCGTTTGGCGATTGTCCTGCAGGACACGTCGGTGTCGCCGACGTTCGATACCATGCGCGACGTCAGCCGGGCCCTTCATGACGTCACGACAAGCTGCACGGCGTGCCATGCGAGTTATCGCATTCGCTGAGGTGGTGGTCCCTAACAATGCGTTTGGGCGGGGATCGTCCGTCGGATAAGCATGCGTAAGCTGGACAACAAAGATGTCATTCGCGTGCTCCGGCTGGAGGTCGAGCGAGCGGGAGGCCAGTCTTCCTGGGCGAGAAGAGAGAGCATTGACCTCACGTCGGTCAATAAGGTTCTCTCTGGTCGGAAACCTCCAACCAACGGATTGGACTAGCGGGTGCTATGTACGCGGGTCAGGTGCCCGCCCGTGACACTTGGGTATATGCTCTGGCTGCTCTGATTGGCGCGATGATTGGCGCTGTGGTGGGACTGCGGTGGCTATCCCAAAGGACGACACGGTACATCCTGGTGATCATCCTCGGGACGGCCGGAATCCAACTCTTGTCTCAAAATTCAAACTGAGACGCTACCCAATTTTGATGGGCGATACTGGCTCATTCCGGCCAGCAGACTCGCGGCTGCGGCGAGATAAGACATGACGGTGCGGGTGATGAATACCATCACCGATCCCCACCGCTCGAACAGCAACTGAACACGCTCGCGCCGCGCCTGCGTGTAGCCGAACCACTGCCCGTGGCGTTCCAGAACTTCCCGACCTAGCAGACCTCCGAGACTATAGCCGACGGCGTCGCCGACCATTGCAGCTACCCCGTGATGGTGCTGGCCCAAATCCAATCCATACGGCCCTGGGCCACCAGCCAGCCCGCGACGGTTGTCGCAACGCCCCGTCCTGCCTTCTTGATGTAAGTCAATGCGGGCTTCTGCTCAGCGCAGGTTAGTTGCTACGCATTTTATCCTGTCCCGGCCAAGGGTATGCTGATGCTTGATATGCCAAAACCGGCAACGAAGGACGTTCCTCCCGTCGTGCGAGGCGCACAAGATCGCGGCATCGTCCGTGCCGGAAAGCCCTCCACGAAGCCTCGACACGTGCTTTTATTGGTCTTCGTACTTGCAATGGTTGCGGCCGTGGGCGCCAGCGCGTGGGCTCTGTTTCTCCGCCCCATCAATGTGAAAGTCTCGCATCCGGAATCCAACGTAGCAGTCCAGGTCTTCGGCCTCGGAACCATTGAGGCGCGGGTCACATCCAAGATCGGGTTCAAGGTGTCCGGCGTCCTGGTCGATCTTCAGGCCGATGTGGGGGATCGAGTGCCCAAGGGTGCGGTGCTCGCCCGCCTCGATGACCGCGAACAGAGCGCGCGTGTGGGCAGGGCAAGAGCGAGCATCGAGCAGGCCGAGGCCAATCTTCAAAGGGCCACGGCGGGCGTCGGAAAAGCCCAGGCGAACTACGCCAATGCCAAGAGCATCAACGAGCGTCGACAAAAGCTGGTCGAGAGCAACATTACATCGACTGAGACAGCGCAGACTAGCCAGGCAGTTCAGGATGCCGCGCTTGCCGATGTGAATTTGGCAAACGCCGAGGTTCTGGTGGCGAAGGCTGCGATCAGCGATGCCAAGGCACAGCAGCAGCAGGAGGCCGCCACGCTGGACTTCCACACCCTGGTGGCGCCCTACGACGCCACGGTGACCGCGCGCCAGAAGGAGCTTGGTTCCGCGCTTGGCGCAGGAGAGTCGGTTTTCACCCTGATCGATCCGAAAACCGTCTGGGTGCTCGCCTATGTCGATGAGAGCAAAGCGGGTGAAATTCAAGTCGGGGAGCCTGCCCAGATCGTGCTGCGGTCCCTTCCTAACCAACGGTTTCAGGGGCGGGTTGCCCGGATCCAGCCTGAGAGCGACCGCGTCAACGAAGAGCGCCGGGTGGAGATCGCGTTCGATGCTCTGCCGAACAACTTCAATCTGGGCGAACAGGCCGAGGTCTACATCACGACCGTGCACCTGGCGCACCCGCTTTTGGTTCCAGAGGCGGCGATTATGGGTCTCGGCAAAAATCAGGGAACGGTGTGGACCGTCGAGGATGGATACCTGCAGCAGCACACGGTGACACTCGGACACCGGCTGCTCGATGGACGCTACGAAATCACGGGCGGCCTGCCCGACAAGGCCGTTGTGGTCACCCAGTTGCCCAGCGGCCTGCGCAGCGGCCGTGCGGCCAAGATCACCGAAGGACAAGGCTCATGAACCTGGCCTATCGGGACATCAAGCACAATCTTCTGCGCTTCGTCCTGACCAACTTCGGATTGAGCCTGCTGCTCGGCATGGTGATCGTGATCACCGGCGTCTACGGGGGCTTGGTTGACGACGCGCTACGGCAGGCCCGCGCTGCGAATGCGGACCTCTGGGTCGTGCAAGCCGGCACCAACGGGCCGTTCGCAGAGTCGTCGCGCCTCCCCGGTGATACGCGGGAATTGGTCAGCAGGGTCTATGGCGTCGAGCGTGCCGGCTCCGTCACCTACCAATCGGTGCAGACCGAGCTGAACGGCAAGCCGCTCCGTGTCTTCCTCATCGGCTTCGAACTGGACAGGCCCGGCGGTCCCCGCAAGCTTTTGGCTGGGCGCCAGATCATGCGCAGCCATTACGAGATGATCGCCGACCGCTCCACAGGCCTCGCGCTCGGCCAGGAGCTGCCGCTGGGAACCCATGGGCACAAATTCACGGTTGTTGGCCTAATGAAAAACGAGACCACGTCTTCCGGCGATCCCGTGGGCTACATCACCTTGCACGACGCGCAGGCGCTCCAGTTCGAGCTTGCTCCCCCAGCTGAGCGGCGCGAGATCGCGCGCGCAGGACCATTGCAGACGAGTGATCAGATCAATGCCGTTATTGCCAAGGTATCGCCCTACGTCCCCATCAATGAGGTCGCGGCGGCGCTCTCACGATGGAAACACCTCACCACGCTCACCCAGGCGCAACAGGAAACCTTGCTGAGCAAGCTTATCATCGAGAAATCACGCAGGCAGCAGCTTCTGATCATGGTGCTGCTGGTGATCGTATCGGCGGTCATCATTGCCTTGATCGTCTATACCATGACCATGGACAAGGTGCGCTCGATTGCTACACTTAAGTTCGTCGGCGCGCAGGACCGGACCATTATCGGCCTCATCGTCCAGCAGGCGCTGTCGATGGGACTCTTTGGCTACTTCGCGGGCCTTGCGCTTGTTTTGACGTTCCAGCCCTACTTTCCCCGACGGCTTGTGCTCGATCCCGAGACTGTCGCGGCCGTGTTCGTTATCACGGTCGTGATGTGTCTTGCCGCCAGCACCCTCGGTATTCGGCTCGCCCTCAAGGTTGACCCGGCGGCGGCGGCGCTCGCGGCGGCAGGATAGGACGATGGCCAAGACGAGTGGACAAGCGCTTGTGCGCATCGAGCACCTCTCCAAGCATTTCGGCGCAGGGAGCGCGCGGGTCGATGCCCTGATCGACATCAACATGGAGGTCTTTCCGGGCCAGGTTGTCGGGCTCATGGGCCCGAGCGGTTCGGGCAAGACGACGCTGCTGAACTGCATCGCCTGCATTCTGCAGCCGAGTAGTGGACGCATCACGCTCGATGGCGAGATCGTTTACGATGATCGCTGGCTCAGGGCGGATTTGCGCCGGCTTCGTCTCGACAAGATCGGCTTCATTTTCCAATACCCAAATCTGCTGCCGTTTCTCGACGCCACCGATAATGTCGGCTTGGTGCTCCACCTTGCGGGATATGGTTCTGCGGCGGCCGGCTCGCGCGCGGTTGAGTTGCTCGACTATCTCGAGGTGGGCCACCGCAAACATGCGATGCCGGCGGAGCTGTCCGGTGGCGAAGCACAGCGCGTGGCGATTGCTCGTGCGCTCGGCAACCGGCCTCGCATAATTCTCGCCGATGAGCCGACCGCGCCGCTCGATTCGCAACGCGGCAGAATCGTGATGGATTTGTTGCGTAAGATCGCGGTCGATCAGAATGCGGCGATCATCGTGCGTCACGCATGACGAAATGATCCTCGACCGGTTCGACCATATCTTCCGGTTGCGCGACGGTGCGCTTGAAAAGGAGACGGTGAAAGAGCTCGCGATTTCATGATGCGAAGGCGCTATTTCTGCGCCTTGGCATCGACTTGGACAAATTCACATGCTCCACGACGGCATGCTGAACGAGACGAAAGAGCGCAAGGGCAGCATGGGATGATGAGCCGCGCGCTTTGCTTTTTTTGAGCATGGCCTAGAATGAAAGTCGTTGGTGCTCGGTACACACAATGGTCGACGCGCGGTTGCAGCCTCCGGCGGACGAGCTCGCGCAAATCCGCGAGTCGGTGCGCGCGCTCTGCGCCAGGTTTCCCGGGGAATATTGGCGCGGGCTCGACCGCGAGCGCGCCTATCCGACCGAATTCGTCGCGGCGCTGACCAAGGCCGGATTCCTCGCCGCGCTGATCCCGGAAGACTACGGCGGCAGTGGGCTGACCATGACGGCGGCGGCGGCGATCATGGAGGAGATCCACGCCTCGGGCTGCAACGGCGCCGCCTGCCATGCCCAGATGTACACCATGGGCACGCTGCTGCGGCACGGCAGCGCCGCGCAGAAGACGCGCTGGCTGCCGCCGATCGCGGCGGGCGAATTGCGGCTGCAGGCCTTCGGCGTCACCGAGCCGAGCTCCGGCTCCGATACCCTCAACCTGCGCACGACGGCGGTGCGCGAGGGCGACCACTACATCATCAACGGCCAGAAGATCTGGACCTCGCGCGCGGAGCATTCCGATCTGCTGCTGCTGATCGCCCGCACCACGCCGCGCGAGCAGGCCAAGACCCGCACCGACGGGCTCTCGGTCTTTCTCGTCGACATGCGGCTCGCGCAAGGCACCGGCATCAGCGTCAATCCCATCCGCACCATGATGAACCACGCCACCACCGAGCTGTTCTTCGACGACCTGCGGGTGCCGGCGGAAAACCTCATCGGCGAGGAAGGCCAGGGCTTCCGCTACATCCTCAGCGGCATGAATGCCGAGCGGATATTGATCGCGGCGGAATGCATCGGCGACGCCAAATGGTTCATCGCCAGGGCCGCCGGCTATGCCAAGGAGCGCGTCGTGTTCGGCCGTCCGATCGGCCAGAACCAGGGCGTGCAGTTCCCGATCGCGCGTGCCTACGCCCAGATGCGCGCCGCGGAGCTGATGGTGCGTGAGGCGGCGTCCTTGTACCAGGCCTCGCGCGACTGCGGTGCGGAAGCCAATCTCGCCAAGCTCCTCGCCGCCGACGCGTCCTGGGCGGCGGCCGACATGTGCCTGCAGACCCACGGCGGCTTCGGCTTTGCCGAGGAATTCGACGTCGAGCGCAAGTTTCGGGAGACCCGGCTCTATCAGACCGCGCCGATCTCGACCAACCTGATCCTGTCCTATCTCGCCGAGCACGTTCTCGGCCTGCCGCGGTCGTATTGAGCCGCTAGTGTCCCGATTCCGAAGTTCGCAGACCCTCGCGGCACCCTCTGACGCGAACTTCGGAATCAAAGGGACACTAGCAACTCTATGATTCTAGTGCCCCTTTGAACCCGAAGTTCGCGATCGGCATGCGCCGCACGGTGTGCGCGAACTTCGGGTTCGGGGCACTAGTTTCCCCAGGGAAAATCTAAGTTCCGGCTTGCCGATACGGCAACCGGTTGGCTAGGAAATCGTCAGCAGTCGGGGTAGCGCAGCGATGAGTGAGACCCTTCTCGGCGATATCGGCGGCAGTAAGAGCCGCTTTGCCATCGCCAATTCCGCCTGCCGGCCCGAGCGGATCCTGGTGATCGACAACGATACGGTCGCCAATCTCGACGCGGCAGTCACGCGCTACCTCGAGGAAACCGGCGCGTCTCCGCAAGCGGCGACACTGGCGGTCGCTGGGCCGATCGACGGCGAGGAGGTGGCGCTCACCAACCGGACGTCATGGCGGTTCCGCTGCGGCGAATTCGCCAAGCGCTTCGGGTTCTCGCAGCTGCGCGTGGTGAACGACTTCGAGGCTATCGCTTGGGCGCTGCCTCGCCTCGGCGCGGCGGAGACGCGGCCGCTCGGCCGGCAGATGCCGTCGCATGAAGGGGTCAAGCTCGTGCTCGGCCCCGGCACCGGGCTCGGGGTTGCGGCGCTCTTTCCGGCCGATGGCCGCTGGCACGTGGTGGCGAGCGAAGGCGGCCATGCCGCGTTCGGTCCGCAGGCCGCCGACGAGGTCGAGGTGTTCGCGCGGCTGCGCGACCAATGCGGTGCCGTCAGTGCCGAGCGCGTGCTGTCCGGCCCCGGCCTGGTGCGGCTCGCGCGCGCGCTCGATCCGCGCGCCGGCGCTCACGCGCCCGAGACCATCGCCGCGAGCGCGCTCGCGCGCGAGCCTTCGGCGCAGGCCGCGGCGCGGTTGCTCGTGCGCCTGCTCGGGCGTTTTGCCGGCTCGCTCGCGCTCACCTTCAAGGCCACTGGCGGCGTCTACATCACCGGCGGGGTCGCGAACGGGCTCGGACCGCTGCTCGACGAGCCGGCGTTCCGCGCAGCCTTCGAGGCGCATCCGCCCTACCAGACGCTGCTCGCCGGCATCCCGACCTTCCTCATCACCTGCGAGGAGCCCGGATTGCTCGGCTGCGCGGCACTCGCCGGCGAGCGGGCTGCGGCTGTGTAGGCGTTGGCGGTTCTTACCGCCTGCCTTCCTGGAACATCCCTCCGCCCTCGTTGGCGCCTATCGCCCAAGGGAATCGAGATCGGCCCGGGGCGGGCTCGCAGCGGCAAGGGCTACCGCAGACATATCCCCGCTGGCGCTTCGGTGCAGGCGGCCAGGGAAGGGAAAGAGAAACCCGGGCGCCGCAACACGCCGCGGGAACGAAGAAGCTTGAGCTGTTGACATCGCGAAGATGGAAAGACGCGAGCGGCGCGGCGGTCAACGCCGCGCTCGAGCGCCTCGCGTCGGCGGCAACGCGCTCGGCTCCCGGCCGAGGGCGCGCCCGCGCACGCCTGCGGGTCACGCCAGCCCCAGTTCGGCGAAAGCGTCGCGGTGGTGGGCGGCGGCATCTGGCGAGAAGCAGCAGAACACGACGCGCGCGATGCCGCGCGGCGTCGCGGCGACCTCGTCCGCCACCGTGCCGACGGCGATGCGCGCGGCGCGCTCCGGCGGGAACCGGTAGATGCCGGTCGAGATCGCGGGAAAGGCAATCGAAGCGAGCCGGTGCTCGGCGGCGAGCGCCAGCGCCGTGCGGTAGCAGGAGGCGAGCAGCTCCTCCTCGCCCTTGTCGCCGCCGCCCCAGACCGGGCCGACCGCGTGGATGACGTGGCTCGCCTTGAGCCGATAGCCGCGGGTGATCTTGGCCGAGCCGGTCTCGCAGCCGCCGAGCGTGCGGCACTCGGCGAGAAGCTCGGGGCCGGCGGCGCGGTGGATGGCGCCGTCGACGCCGCCGCCGCCGGTGAGCGTGCGGTTGGCGGCGTTGACGATCGCCGCGACCTCGAGCGCGGTGATGTCGGCGACGCAGACTTCGAGCCGCGTGGCTCCGACCTCCGCGCCGAGCAGGGGTGGGGCGCCCATGCCGATATCTTAGCGCAACTCACCGCGGCGCGCAGGATGGGCGCGCTAGTCCACCAGCTCCGGCTCGATCGTCTCGATCATGTCGATGGTGCTCCGCCGGCCGATGTCGTCGAAATGCGCGTCGAGGAAGCGGCGGGTCGCGCGCTGGCCGAGCTTGCGCAGCATCTCGAAATATTCGTAGTCGGTCTTCAGCGTGCTGCGCGTGTCGGCGGATTCAGGCAGCTCCTCCATCACGATGCGGTGCAGCCGCAGGCGACGGAATTCGCCCGGCCGCACTCCGCGCGGCAGGCGGCCCTCGTCGATGAGGCGGTTGACGAAGGCGACGCCGCGCAGCTCCGACAGCAGCGAGGCGTTGAAATTGATTTCGTTCACCCGGCTCATGATCTCGCGCGTTCGCGTCGGCACCTTGCGGCGCTCGCGCGGATTGATCTGGACGATCAGCACGTCCTCGGTCGCGGTCGTGCGCAGGAACGGAATGACGGCGGGGTTGCCGCTGTAGCCGCCGTCCCAATAGGGTACGCCCTCGATCTCGACCGCGCGGAACAGGAGCGGAAGCGCGGCGGAGGCCATCACCACCTCTGGCGTGATCTCTCCGCGGGTGAAGACGCGCGGCTCGCCGGTGTGGACATTGGTGGCGGAGATGAACAGTTCGAGCCCGAGGTCGTCGCGGATCGCCGCGAAATCCACGAAGCGCTCGATCAGCTCCTTGAGCGGATTGATGTTGAGCGGATTGAGGTCGTAGGGCGACAGCAGCCGCGACATCGCGCCGAACCACAGGCTTTCGCGCGGCACGAAAGAGAACAGCCGCTCGGCGACGCCGCGCTGCAGGTCGGGCAAGTGTCCGTCGACGCTCACCGCGCGCCAGAAATCGGCGAGCCGCTGGCGCGCTTCGTCGGCGCCTCCCCGGGTCAGCCCGTCGGCCAGCATGATCGCGTTCATCGCGCCCGCCGAGGCGCCGGAAATTCCCTCGATCCCGGCGCGGCCATCCTCGAGCAGTTGATCGAGCACGCCCCAGGTGAAGGCGCCGTGCGCGCCGCCGCCCTGCAAGGCGAGGTTGATCGGTTTGCCGCCCCGCTCCCGTCCCCGCGGCAGCGCGTGCCGGGCCACGCCGCGCGGCGTGAGCACCCGGGTAACGAGATTGGCGAGCAGAATGGGAAACATTCGCGATGCGGTCGTCGGCAGGCCTCTGGAGGGGGGATCCCCAATGTGGAGATCGAATTGCTGCATTGCAATATCGAATTATGGCGGTGCAGCAAAGCGCAAACATCGTCGAAACGCTAAGGTTGCTGCCATGTCGAAAGCCAAATCTCCCCGCGCGCGCTCCACCGAGCGGCCGTCGGCCGTTTTTCCCGCCCCCGACCACGATCATGATCGCTGCTCCAACGACGCCATGGCCACCGCCGAGTCGCTGTGTGTTGAGCGCGGCCAGCGCCTGACCCCGATTCGCCGCAAGGTGCTGGCCACGCTGCTCGCCAGTCACCAGCCGCTCGGCGCCTACGAGATCATCGATCGGCTCGCGCCCAAGGGGCCGCGCCCGGCGCCGATTACGGTCTACCGGGCGCTCGAGTTCCTGCGCCAGAACGGGCTCGTGCACCGCATCGAGAGCCGCAACGCCTTCGTCGCCTGCGTGCACAATCACGCCGTAGGCGCGCTCGTGGTGTTCCTGATCTGCGAGCGCTGCGGGGCCGTCGGCGAGGCGTCGTCTCCGGAGGTCACGGCCACGCTGACATCCGCGGCCCGCGCCGTCGGCTTCGCGCCGAAGTCGCCGGTGATCGAACTCACGGGCATCTGCACGCACTGCCGTGGGACCTAATGCGAGGATCGAGGACGGACGACAGAGGAGGGACGACAGAGGACAGAGGAGCTTGTTTCCGGCCCGTCGGCCGTCGTCTGTCCTCCGTCTTCTGTCCTTGCGCATGGAACCGGGCCGCGTTGACGCGGCGGGCGCAGTCTGGCACTTCCCTCTAGCAGCAAGGAGCCCAGCATGGCCGAGGCAGGGCCGCAGGAACGACACCGGTCGGTGCCCGTCGATGTCGGCGGCGTGCGCGTCGGCGGTGGCGCTCCGATCGTCGTTCAGTCCATGACCAATACCGACACCGCCGATGTCGAGGGCACGGCGCGGCAGGTGGCGGCGCTCGCGCGCGCCGGCTCCGAACTCGTGCGCGTAACCGTCGATCGCGACGAGGCCGCAGCCGCGGTGCCGCACATCAAGGAGCGGCTGCTCGCCATGGGCGTCGGCGTGCCCATCGTCGGCGACTTCCACTACATCGGCCACAAGCTCCTCGCCGACCATCCCGCCTGCGCCGAGGCGCTCGACAAGTATCGCATCAATCCCGGCAATGTCGGCTTCAAGGACAAGAAGGACCGGCAGTTCGGCGCCATCGTCGAGACCGCGATCAGGCACGGCAAGCCGGTGCGCATCGGCGCCAATTGGGGCTCGCTCGACCAGGAGCTCCTCACCCACCTGATGGACGAGAATGCGCGCTCGCCCAATCCCATCGACGCGCGCGCGGTGACGCGCGAGGCCATGGTGCAATCGGCGCTGCTCTCGGCCCAGCGCGCGGAGGAGATCGGGCTGCCGCGCGACCACATCATCCTCTCCGCCAAGGTCTCGGCGGTGCAGGACTTGATCGCGGTCTACCAGGATCTCGCGCGCCGCTCCGACTATGCGCTGCATCTCGGCCTCACCGAGGCGGGCATGGGCTCGAAAGGGATCGTCGCCTCGTCGGCGGCGCTCGGCGTGCTGCTCCAGCAGGGCATCGGCGACACCATCCGCATCTCGCTGACGCCCGAGCCCGGCGGCGACCGCACGCTCGAGGTGAAGGTCGCCCAGGAAATCCTGCAGACCATGGGCTTTCGCGTGTTCGTGCCGCTGGTCGCCGCCTGCCCCGGCTGCGGGCGCACGACCTCGACCACCTTCCAGGAGCTCGCGCGCGACATCCAGGGCTTCATCCACGAGTCCATGCCGGGCTGGAAGCGGCGCTATCCCGGCGTCGAGGCGCTCAACGTCGCGGTGATGGGTTGCATCGTCAACGGGCCGGGCGAGAGCAAGCATGCCGACATCGGCATCTCGCTCCCGGGCACCGGCGAGCAGCCGGCGGCGCCCGTCTTCATCGACGGCAAGAAGGCCGTGACTTTGCGCGGCGCCACCGTCGCCGCCGACTTCAAGCAGATGGTGATCGACTATATCGAGCGCCGCTTCGGGCAGGGCGGCGCCGGCAGGACCGCGGCGGAGTAGCGCGGGTCGATCGGGCGAGCGGGGCTCGCAGGCGGCACTAGGCCGGGCCTTAACGCAAGATCGCGCTCGCGGCGATATTCACCATCAGGGCCAGCAGCGCCACGTTGAAGAAGAAGGATACAACGCCGTGGGCGGTGACGGTGCGGCGGATCGGCTTGGCCGCCACCGCCACGTCGGACACCTGCGAGGTCATGCCGATGACCAAGGAGAAGTAGACGAAATCCCAATAGTCCGGTGTCTCGTCGCCGGGAAAATTCAGCCCGCTCTGCTTAGCGCCGCGCTCGCCGTAGTAGTCGTGGGCGTAGTGCAGGGCGAAAATGATATGGATCAGGATCCATGACAGCACGATGGTGGTGGTCGCCAGCACGAGGTCGATCGCAGTACGCTCGGCCTCGCTCTTGCTGCCGAGCTCCATGAAGATGGCGCCGAGGCTCGCCAGCGCGGCCAGCACCGTGAGCACCAGGATGCCGAGGCGCCCTTCGTCCTCGCGCGCGGCGTGGCCGCGAATGTGCTCGGCGCCCGAGCGCACCATCAGGATGCAGACCAGGATGAGATAGAGCGCGGCGCCGGCATCCCAGGCGATCAGCACCCGCGTCGTCAGCCACCACGGCGCTGGCCACAGCGCGACCGCGGTGCCGAGCGCCGCCGACGTCGCAAGCCGTGGGCGGGCGTAGATGATCCGCACGAGGTAGGGCAGGCGGCGAGCCGCTGGGATTTCTGGCTTGACCATGACAAGCGGACCATCGCCGCGGCTCGGCGCGTTCACCCCGCGTTCGGCGGCGGGATCGCCCTTTCGACCGAAGAGACTTCCCCGATGTGCGGCTCCTCGCCGAGGCGGGCAAGCGCCCGAGCAAAGCACGCATGGCGCGGCCTCGCCTCGACCTCGAATCGGTCCGCCAAGTCCTGCGCGGCCACCGCCGCCTCCTCAGGCACGGATTTCCTCACCGTTCGTTCTCGCCCTCGTTTAACAGCGGCGAGCGGCGGTGCGCAAATGCACTCGAGGCGCCGACAGATCGGCTCTCCGTTCGCGCGGTCGCGTCTGCGCCCGGCGCCGCGCCGGGAGCGTCCGCTGCTCGCGCGATGCGGGTGGCGAGGATGGCCGATATTGCGTCGCGTCAATTTTCCGTTAACTTTCATAGAGATGTAAGCCGCTGATATATAGTCATTTTAGTGGCATTCCTCTCACAGAGCTTTCAAACAATTGTGCGTTGCGTCAGAGCGGATTCGAGACCATTTGCGGGCGGGGCAGGAACAAGAAATGGAGAACGAACATGCAGACGACAGTGACGAAATTGGCGATCGCTCTCGCCCTGGCCGGCGGCGTCGCGCTGAGCGCTGCCGCCGTGTCGTTGGGCGGTGCCACGGCCTCGTTCGCGCAGCGGTGCATTCCGCAGTATGACACCTCGGGCGCGCAGACGGCGCCATACTGCTGAGGCGCGCGGGCCACGAACCGATGGAAGAGTCCGGGAAACCGGACTCTTTTCTTTTGCCGGCTCGCGCCGCCGTCGCCGGTGCGGCATCTGTGACAACAGGCTCGACCGGGCCGCATTTCGCCCGCGCCCTCTCCGCGCTACGCTCGGCGTATGCCTGCTGCAACGCAATCGCGGCCGCGAGCCGCCCCGCGACCGCGGCGTCGATGGCTTTCGCGTTTGATCTGGGCGGCGGCGCTCATTGTCGGGCTCGTGCTGCTGCTGCCGTATCTGCTCGCGCCGCTCTATCGCGTCGTCAATCCCGTCTCCACTCTCATGCTGTGGCGCTGGGCGACAGGCGCGCGCGTGGAGCACAGCTTCGTGCCGATCGAACGCATGGCGCCGGTATTGCCGACCACGGTCATCGCCTCCGAGGACGGCCGCTTCTGCAGTCACCGCGGCATCGACTGGCGTGAACTGCAGGAGCGGCTGGAGGACGTCGACGACATCAGCGAGGCGCGGGGCGTGTCCACCATCACCCAGCAGACCGCGAAGAATCTGTTCCTTTGGCCGGGCCGCAGCTTCGTGCGCAAGGCGCTGGAGTTCCCGCTCGCGCTCTGGATCGATCTCGTGCTGCCCAAGCGGCGCGTGCTCGAAATCTATCTCAACATCGCGGAATGGGGTCCGGGCGGCCAGTTTGGCGCCGAGGCCGGGAGCCGCTACGCCTTCAACAAGTCGGCGCACGCGCTGAGCGCGCGGGAAGCGGGCCTGCTGGCCGCGGTATTGCCCAATCCGCGGAGGCGCAGCGCCAAGCAGCCGGGCCCGGCGGTGCGCCGGCTCGCCGCCATCTACGTGAGCCGCGGCGCGGCCCAGGCAGCCCTCGCGGCTTGTGCCAGGAGGCACGGCTGATCGCGCCGATCGACCGCACGCGCGACGCGGGCGGACCCTGGCCTTCATCCGCATGATCCTCTATAAGCGCGGCTTCCCGAGTGCATGATCCCGAGAAGTTGCGGACTTTCCGGATTGGGTCATGCGGCCTAGTAAATGCCTAGAGCGAAATCGCAATTCAATCTCAAGCGATTTCGCTCCAAGGAGCCCAGGAGCCAAGAACCATGGCCGTCCCGAAACGAAAGACATCGCCATCGAGGCGCGGGATGCGCCGCTCCGCCGATGCGCTTGCGCAACCCACCTACGTCGAGGACAAGGATTCGGGCGAACTGCGCCGGCCCCACCACATCGATCGCAAGACCGGCATGTACCGCGGCCGGCAGGTGCTCAAGTCGAAGAAAGAGGCTTGACGCGTCCTTTTTCGCGTGCGACCGCCCCGCGCTACGTCGCGGAGCCCGCCCTCGCCCGGCACGTCCGGCGAGGAGCCGGGCGTGGCACGTGCCTGAACCATTCCAGTTTGCTCGAACGTGCTCTAGACTTCGCGCGTCGTTCGCGAGTTCGAACGACATTGGGCCGGCCGCGCCGGCGCGAAGAAAGCCGATGGCCATGTACCTGATCGCTTTTCCGCTTCTGCTGCTCCCGTTCGCGTTCTTCAACATCGTCGTTTTCCTCCTCGACATGCAGTTTACCGAGGCGGTATTCGACATCCCCCTCGTCTCCGAGCCCAGCATGCCACCGGTGTTCGATCGGCCCATGCCGGTCACCGTCGGCGACCTCATCGTCGCCATCGGCATGCTGCTGCTCTATGTGGAGGTGGTCAAAGCGGCGCGACCAGGCGGCAAGGGGGTCGTGGACCACCTGCTCTCTTTCATCGTCTTCATCGCCATGGCCGCGGAGCTCGTGCTGGTGCCGCAGGCGGAGTCCTCGACCCTGTTGCTGCTTACCGTGCTCGGATTCGTCGACGTGATCGCCGGCCTCTCGATTCGGCCGGTCTACCAGCAGATCGTGCTCGAGCGGACACAACAGGCGCCAGGTTGAGGCGCCGCGCTGCGCCGTGGCCGTGATGCGCGCTTACCCGCCGGTTTCGGCGACGAAGCCGGCGGCCTCGATGCCGGCGACCGCCGCAGCCTCGTCGTTGTCGGAGGTGTCGCCCGATACGCCCACCGCCCCGAGGAGGGCGCCCGCCTTGTCGCGAATGAGCACGCCGCCCGGGACCGGGACGAGCGCGCCGCCGGTCATTTCGACGAGCGCCGCCGCCATGTGCGGCCGCTCGACGCCGATCTGGTGCAGCCGCCGCGATCCGGCGCCGAAGGCGACCGACCCGAAGGCCTTGCCGGATGCGATGCGTGACCGCAGGATCGGATTGCCGTCTTCCTCGGCATAGGTGCGCAGCGCCCCGCGGCTGTCGACCACGGCGACGCCGAGCGGCTTGAGCTTCTTCTCGCGGGCGGAGGCCAGGGTCTTGTCGAGAATGGTGCGAGCTTGGGCAAGTGTCAGTGTCATCGCGTCTCTCCCTGCTAAGCGCCGTGACCGCCATCGAATAGCGCAACCTCGCCGCAACAACCATGCGCCGCGGCTTTGCCTGCCGGTGGCGATCCGCGGTCGACCGGGAGCGCCGCCAGTTGATCTGAGGTTGCGATAAGCGCGAGACGGCTGCGCGCCAAATTAGCTGCAGCTTTAAGTCTTGTCCTTGTCGGTCAGGCGGTCGAGACGCTTCTGCATCTCCTCCATCTGGCGCTTGAGATCGTGGATCTCCTCGCCCCCGGCCGCTTGCGCGGGAGCGCGCTCCTGCTCCGCGCCCGCCTGCCCCTCGCGTCGCGCGAAAGGCGTGAACATGGCAAAGGCGCGCTCGAACATTTCCATGTTCCGCCGCACCTGGTCTTCGAGCGCGCCGAACGGGCTGCCGCCGAAGGCCTGCGCCATGTGCTGGCGGAATTTTTCCTGCTCGCGGGTGAGCGAGTCGATGGAGACCTCGAGATAGCGCGGCACCAGCATCTGCATGCTGTCGCCGTAGAAGCGGATGAGCTGGCGCAGGAAGGCGATGGGCAGCAGGCTCTGCCCCTCCTTGTTCTCCTGCTCGAAGATGATCTGGGCCAGGACCTGACGCGTGATGTCCTCGCCGGTCTTGGCGTCGTGAACGATGAAATCCTCGCCCGCCTTGACCATGGCGGCGAGGTCTTCGAGCGTGACATAGGTGCTCGTGCCGGTGTTGTAGAGCCGCCGGTTGGCGTATTTCTTGATTGTGATCGGCTGTTCCGATTTAGCCATGGCGTCCACGCTCGACGATGATCTGTCTGAGCACCAACTGCGTGATGTCATCGCCGGTCTTGGCGTCGTAGACCACGAACTCCTCCTCGTCCTCCACCGTGGCGCCGATCTCGTCGATCGTCAGGTAGCTCCTCGCGGCAGGGCTGTAGAGCCGTCGGCCGGCGTATTTCTTGATGATGACCGGTCCCGCCGACATGGTGATCTCTGTTCGCCTGTCCGGTGGGCAGCATAGCCTGTTTCTTTTCGGCCGGGCCACCGTTTTGTCGGTACTGGGCCGGCGGCGGCATGGCCGTGCGCGGCTTGGCCTCGCGGACAATTGATGCAGAATAGACCGGCAATCCTTTCAATTGACAGGCTGGCACCCAGATTCCAAGGATGCAGCGAGGGGTACGGATCGCCCCCGCGTCACGCGGGCGTTGCCGGGAGCCGATAGTGAACCGACAGGCGATTTCCGCCGCTGTCAGCCGGACACGAAGAGGAGTTACCACATGAAGGACGATATCGTCATCGTCAGCGCAGCCCGCACGCCGGTCGGGGCCTTCAACGGGGCGTTTGCCGCGCTGCCGGCGCACGAATTGGGGAAGGTCGCGATCGAGGAGTCGCTCAAGCGCGCCGGGGTCGAGGCGCCGCGGGTCTCCGAGGTCATCATGGGGCAGATCCTGACCGCCGGTCAGGGCCAGAACCCGGCCCGCCAAGCCTCGATTGCAGCCGGCATCCCGGTCGAGAGCCCGGCCTGGGGCGTCAATCAGCTTTGCGGTTCGGGCTTGCGCGCGGTCGCGCTCGGTTATCAGGCCATCCTCAACGGGGATTCCGAGATCGTGGTCGCCGGCGGCCAGGAGTCCATGAGCCAGGCGCCGCACTGTGCGCATCTGCGCAACGGCGTGAAGATGGGCGATTTCCAGATGGTCGACACCATGATCAAGGACGGCCTGTGGGACGCCTTCAACGGCTACCACATGGGCAACACCGCCGAGAACGTTGCGCGCCAGTGGCAGATCACCCGCGCGCAACAGGACGAGTTCGCGGTGGCATCCCAGAACAAGGCCGAGGCGGCGCAGAAGGCCGGAAGGTTCAAGGACGAGATCGCGCCGGTGACGGTGAAGACGCGCAAGGGCGATGTCGTCGTCGACGCCGACGAATATCCCAAGCACGGTACCACGCTCGACGCCATCGCCAAGCTCCGGCCGGCGTTTGCCAAGGACGGCACGGTCACCGCCGCCAACGCGTCGGGCATCAATGACGGCGCGGCGGCGGTCGTCCTGATGACCGCGAGCGAGGCCGCCAAGCGCGGCAAGACACCGCTCGCGCGCATCGTGGCGTGGGCGCATGTCGGCGTCGATCCTGCGATCATGGGAACCGGGCCGATCCCGGCGTCGCGCGCGGCGCTCAAGAAGGCCGGCTGGACGATCGGGGATCTTGATCTCGTCGAGGCGAACGAGGCATTCGCCGCGCAGGCCTGCGCCGTCAACAAGGACCTCGGCTGGGACACGTCCAAGGTCAACGTCAACGGCGGAGCCATTGCGCTCGGCCATCCGATCGGTGCCTCGGGCGCCCGCGTGCTGGTGACGCTGCTCTACGAGATGCAGAAGCGCAATGCGAAGAAGGGGCTCGCCACGCTCTGCATCGGCGGCGGAATGGGCATCGCGATGTGCGTCGAGCGGTAGACGCAAGCCGGACGACAGACGCGCCGGGCAAACGGCGGACGACGTGGTCTTGATTCGTTCGACCCGTCGTCCGTAGTCTGTCGCCACGAAAAAACGATTTGGTTCAGGGAGGCACCCACATGTCACGCGTTGCGGTGGTGACGGGCGGAACGCGCGGAATAGGCGAGGCCATATCGAAGGCGCTCAAGGCCGCAGGCTACAAGGTCGCCGCCAACTACGGCGGCAACGATGAGGCGGCGCAGAAATTCAAGGCCGCGACCGGCATCGCGGTCTACAAGTGGGACGTCTCCTCGTACGACTCCTGTGTCGCCGGCCTCAAGCAGGTCGAAGCCGACCTCGCTCCGGTCGAGGTCCTGGTCAACAACGCCGGCATCACCCGCGACACCATGTTCCACCGCATGACGCCCGAGCAGTGGAGCGCGGTGATCAACACCAATCTGAGCTCGCTGTTCAACATGTGCCGCCCCGTGATCGAGGGCATGCGCAGCCGCAAGTTCGGGCGCATCATCACGATCTCGTCGATCAACGGCCAGAAGGGCCAGGTCGGCCAGACCAATTACTCGGCCGCCAAGGCGGGCGAGATCGGCTTCACCAAGGCCCTGGCGCAGGAAAGCGCCAAGAGCGGCATCACCGTCAACGCCGTCTGTCCCGGCTATATCGCCACCGAGATGGTCAAGGCAGTGCCCAAGGACGTGCTGGAGAAGAGCATCCTGCCGCTGATCCCGCTCGGACGGCTGGGGGAGCCCGAGGAAATCGCACGCTGCGTCGTCTTCCTCGCCTCCGACGATGCCGGCTTCATCACCGGCTCCACGCTGACCGCGAACGGCGGACAGTATCTCGTTTGAGCGCGAGTGATGGTTCTCAGGGAAGGGCGGGCGACGGCGCCCAGCCCGCGGGCGCCAGTTCGAAGCCCCTGAACTCGAAGCCGGGCGCCACCGTGCAGCCCACCAGCGTCCATTCACCCAGGCTCGCCGCCGCCTGCCAAGCGTGAGCCGGCACGATCGCCTGCGGCCGTTCGCCGGCGACGAGATCGGGTCCCAGCGTCAGGCGCTCGACCGGATCCTGCGCGTCCAGTGCAATCGCGAGCTCGAGCGGCGCGCCGGCGTGATAGTGCCAGACCTCAGCCGCATCGACCTTGTGCCAATGCGAGCGTTCGCCGCGCGAGAGCAGAAAATAGATCGCGGTCGACGCAGCGCGTGCGCCGTCCACGGTAAGCGGGTCGCGGAAGGTCTGGCGAAAGTGGCCGCCCTCCGGATGGGGCTTCAGATCGAGCAGTTGGATTACGTCGGCCGCGGATAGCGCCGGCATGGTGCCTCCTTCCTTACACGATAAGGTAGTTGCCTTTCATTTCATGCAATTATAGGCTGTATGCGTCCCCGGTGCCCCGGCGATCATTCCGCTGCGACCGTTTTTGCCATGTTCGATCAGAGGAGGCGACACCATGGTTCAGGCTGCTCGTTGGACCCTTGCTGCCCTTGCAGCAGCGCTTTGCTGTCTATCGGCGGCAGGATCAAGCGCGTATGCGCAAGCCGATTGGATCAACGCCCTGCGCCAGGGCGGCTACGTCATCGTCTTTCGCCACGGCGCAACCCACACGGATCAAGCCGATACCGATCCGCTTCACTTCGACAACGTCGCTCAGCAGCGCCAGCTCAACGACGCCGGCCGCGCCAAGGCCAAGGAGATCGGCGAGGCTTTCCGCAAGCTGAAGATCCCCGTCGCCCAAGTCCATTCCAGCAGGTTCAACCGGGCCGTCGAGACCGGCACTTTGATGGACGTGGGCCCGGTGACGTCGTCGGCGGATTTCAGCGAGGGCGGCCTGGTAGTCACCCCGATCGAGAACAACCGGCGTGCCCTGGCGCTGCGCAAGCTCGCGACCACGCCACCGCCCGCCGGTACCAATATCGTCGTCGTCACCCACAAGCCCAACATCCTCGACGCCTTCGGCAAGGACTGGTTCGACGTGCGCGAAGGCGAGGCGTCGGTGCTCAAGCCGGACGGCAACGGATACAAGTTGCTGGTGCGGGTGCAGCCCGACGAGTGGAGCAAGCTGGCGCAGGCGGCGCCGAACTAACATCGCCTGATGTAATTGCAAAGCGCGCCGCGCCCTCCGACGGGAGGGAGTTCAAATACCATTGCGGTCGACCGCGCGCCGTCCGCGTCACGACCGGTTCTTGCGCTCGCGAATCTCGGCGAACACCTTCCATGCCGGGCTGCCTGCCAGCCCGACCGCCTTCGCCACCTCCGGCGCATCGGCGCGCAGGAACGGGTTCGCCGCCTTTTCCTCGCCCAGGGTCGACGGAATGGTCGGCCTGCGCGCAGCGAGAAGTTTTTCCACCTGCGCCGCGCGCGCGCGCAGCGCGGCGTTCTCGGGTTCGATGGTCTTCGCGAATCGAATGTTGGCCGCGGTATATTCGTGGCCGCAATAGACGCGCGTCTCGTCCGGCAAGGAGCGCAGCTTCAGCAGCGAATTCCACATCATTTCCGGCGTGCCCTCGATGACGCGCCCGCAGCCGATCGAGAACAGCGTGTCGCCGACGAAGGCAAGCTCGTCGGCGGGGAAGACGTAGCTGATGTGGCCGGCGGTGTGACCCGGCGTCTCCAACACGTAGGCTTCGAGGGCGCCGAGACGCACCTTGTCGTTCTCCCGCACGGTGACATCGACCAGCGGGATTCGTGTTGCCTCGCCATGGGGAGCGACGACGCGACAGCCATGGTGCTGCTTGAGCGCGGCGATGCCGCCGGTGTGATCGGCGTGGTGATGGGTGACGAGGATATCGCTGAGCCGCCAGCCCGTGGCCTCCAGCGCGGCCTCGATCGGCGCCGCCTCGGGCGCATCGATCGCCGCGGTCGCCCCGCTGTGGGGATCGTGCAGGAGCACGCCGTAATTGTCCTTCAGGCAGAGGAAGAGGTGAGTTTGCGCCGACATCTCGATCGCCTCCGGGAGCCACGGGCAGCATTGCTTAGTTAGGCGTCGGCGTCCATGGCCCGCAAGATCGCCCCATTTCCGCGGCCCGTCGCGAGCGACCGGCCGGGTCTCGCGCCCGCATGCTTCGACCAGGCTGGACGCGGCGACCGGGCAAAACGACGAGAGGACAAATCCATGCTACGCTGCGGGCATGTCCATCGACGTCGTCGATTTGCGCAATTTCTACGCCCAGCGGCTGGGCGTGGTGGCGCGGCGCTTCATCGGCCGCGGCATCCGCAAGCGCTTTGCCGACACGCGCGGCATGAGCGTGCTTGGGGTGGGCTATCCGACGCCCTATCTCGGCCTGTTTCGCGAGGAGGCGGAACGCTGCCTCGCTTTCATGCCGGCGGTGCAGGGCGTCATGAAGTGGCCGACGAACCGGCCCGGTCTCGCCGCCCTCGTCGACGAACTCGACTTGCCGCTTTCGGATTCAGCGGTCGATCGGGTGCTGCTCGTACATGCACTCGAAATGGCGCATGACCCGGTCGCCCTGCTGCGAGAGGTTTGGCGGGTCCTGGCCGGGGGCGGGCGGCTTCTCATCGTGGTGCCGAACCGGCGCGGGGTATGGGCGCGCTTGGATACGACGCCGTTCGGCCATGGCCGACCTTACTCGCGCTCGCAGATCACGCATCTGTTGCGCGAAACTTGGTTCACGCCCACGGGATGGGGCGAGGCTCTGCATGTCCCGCCGGTCGCGCGTGGCTGGTTCTTGCGCTCGGCGGTTGCCTGGGAGCGGGCGGGATCGGCGATTGCCGCACCGTTCGCGGGGGTGCACCTGGTCGAGGCCACGAAGCAGGTCTATCGCGCCGTTCCGGCGCGCCGCGAGCGGGTGCGGCTGGTGCCTGCGCTGGAGCCCGCGCTCGCGCCCTAGCGACCCGAGTCCGAAGGTTTGCTGTTTCGGTTGGTGCCGCTCTGGTCTACGCAGCGGTACCGGCCTCGTTAATCGGTCGCCGGCAATATTCTCTCTGGACACGGCTGAGGCCAGGGTCCGACGGCCCCTTACCGCAACGAGCGTTGCAGGGGTTAGCCGGAGAGTCCATCGGCGCGAATACCGCCGCGCGGCAATAGGATCTGCGGTTGGAGCCGCCGCTGTTGCCGGCGCTCCTGCTGGGGCGTATGTCGCGGGACCTGCCCCGGTCTACCGGCCTGGGCCTGCGGTCGCCGCAGCAGCCCCTTATGGCGGGCCGGGCTATGGCTACGGCCCAGGGCCCTACCCGGACACTGCCATCGTGAACCCTGTCACGGGAAGATGGTGCAGGACCGAACCGGACGGTTATCAATTTTGCTGGACGCCATAGCGGCGACAGACTTTAGCCCAGCCCTGCTCGCTGAGCTAATTTCCTGGATTAGGCCGTTCTCGCCTATCACGATTTAATGAGTACAACCGCCTACGTGTACGCGGTTCGTGCGGCTGCGTTTTGACCGCCGCCGTCATTCACGGCGCCGGCTCGTCTCCGCCCTCGGCGCCGCCCTGCAAATCGGGCCGCGGGCCGCGATGGCGGCGGCGGCGGCGATGGAGCGGAAAGCGGTCGGGCTGACCGTCATGACCGTTCTGGCCCTGCTGGGCGGCCTGGTGATGCGGCGGCTGTTGCCCGCCGGTGATGAAGGAGGGCAAGCGATCGACGTCGCCCTCGGGGGCGGCGGTGCCTTGCTGCGGTCGCGGCTGTTGCGAAGGCTGCTGCTGATGCGTCGGGAAGGGTTGCGCGTCGCGAGGAATGTAGGGCTGCGGCTCGCGTGTGCCGTAAGGTGATTCGCTTGCGCTGCCCATATACGACGATCCTTGCTCGTCGCCGTCTTCGAACATGTCCTCGCGCGGTCCGTCGCCCTCCGGACGCGAGAAGTGCGGATTGTTCTGCCGGAACTGCTCCTGCGCCGCGGCAATCACACGATAGTAATGCTCCGCGTGCTGATAGTAATTTTCCGCCGCGATCGGATCACCCGAGGTCAATGCGTCACGCGCAAGCTGGACGTATTTTTCCGCGATGTGAGACGGATTGCCGCGAATCTTCACATCCGGGCCGTTCGACTCGAAGACGCGCGCCATCGGATTGTGACTCTTGCGATGGTTGTTGCGCCCGCGCATCCGCTTGTTTTGACCGTTTCTCATGACTTGCCTGTTGCCAACCCCTTCATTGTGGCGGCCCGGCGCCGCCGTCTTCTTCACCACAGTGGCTCTCGCACGAGCGACGCGGCGACATCCGCGTCCTCGCCAACTCAAACAGAAGGCAGAAATGCGGCGCCGTTCGCCGCCATGTCAGGTTCCGTGTCGCGAAGCAGCAACCCCTCGCCAGCAGCGCATCGCGGCGTTGCCCACCTCTTCCTCACGGGCATGTCCGCGTCGCTCGCGGATCAGCACCAAACCGATGAAGCATTCCGTCCCGATTGGGCGACCCACCTGCCGGGTCATCCGGCGTCCTTCATTCGCTAGGTCCGCACCGTCGGCTCTCCGCAGTCCTGCTCCGGGGCTCGCTATCGGCGCTCAACGATCTCGGGTCGATTCCGTGGCCGAAACCTAGTCGGTCTTGACCCACAATCCAAGTGCTTTTTTTCGTACCAGGAATGTGGAGCCTTCATGGCAGAGGCTGCACCACCAGCGCCCGGACGACACCTGAAAGATCGTGATGCGCGGCCACCGGCGCAAGCCCCGCCGCGGCAAAGATTGCGCGCGCCGCGGCGAGCTGGCCGAAGCCGAGCTCCACCACCAGCACGCCGGCCCGGCCCAACAGGCGCCGAGCCTGCGGCGCGATGGCACGATATCCGGCAAGGCCGTCGGGGCCGCCGTCGAGTGCGCGCCGGGGATCGAAGTCGCGCACCTCGGGTTGCAAGGCGGCAATGTCGCCGCGCGCGACATAGGGCGGATTGGAAACAAGAAGATCGACGGGTCCCCCGAGCGCGGCACCATAGTCGCAGGCCACAAACGCCGCGCGATCCGCCACGCCGAGCGCGGCGGCGTTGTAGCGGGCGCAGTCGAGCGCCGCGGGGCTGATATCGGTGCCGATGCCGTGTGCGCGGGGCAGTTCCGCGAGCAGCGCCAGCAGCAGTGCGCCCGAGCCGGTACCGAGATCAACGATGCGCAGCGAGCTCCGGTCCGGGTCGCGGATCGCCGCGAGCGCGGCCTCGACCACGGTCTCGGTTTCCGGCCGCGGAAGCAGGGTATCGGCATTGAGCGTGAGCGGCAGACCCCAGAATTCCTTGTGCCCGAGAATGCGCGCGACCGGTTCGCGCGCGAGCCGGCGCGCCGCGAGCACTGCGAGTGCGCTCGCCTGCTCGGCGGTGAGCGTGCGGTCTGACTGCGCGGCGAGCGCCGCGTGGTCGAGCGCGAGCGCATGGCCGACGAGAATGCGGGCGTCGACTGTGGGCGCATCGAGGCTCTGACGGCGGAACTCGCGCGCGAGAAGCCGTCGCGCGAGTTCGACCGAGCAGCCAGGTGCAATATGGAAATCTCGGCGCCCGGCGTCGATCCTGTCGCGCGTCAGCGCGACGGAGCGGGGAGCGCTGCTCGTTGCCTCGCTCACTGCGGCGCTCCTTCCGCCGCCAGCAGCTCGGCTTGATGCTCGGTCACCAGGGCGTCGATGATCTCGCCGAGCGCCTCGCCCTCGATCACCTGCGGCAGCTTGTAGAGGGTGAGATTGATGCGATGGTCGCTCACGCGCCCCTGCGGAAAATTATAGGTGCGGATGCGCTCGGAGCGGTCGCCGGAGCCCACCTGGCCGCGACGCTCGGCGGCGCGCGCCGCGTCCTGCTTCTGGCGCTCGAAATCGTAGAGCCGCGCGCGCAGAATGGCCATTGCCTTGGCGCGATTGCGGTGCTGCGAGCGGTCCTCCTGCATCATGACCACGATGCCGGTGGGGATATGGGTCACGCGCACGGCCGACTCGGTCTTGTTGACGTGCTGGCCGCCGGCGCCGCCCGACCGCAAGGTATCGATCTTGAGGTCGTCGTCGTCGATCTCGATGTCGACATCTGCTGCCTCCGGCAGCACGGCGACGGTGGCGGTGGAGGTATGGATGCGGCCCGAGGCTTCGGTGTCGGGCACGCGCTGCACGCGGTGGACGCCTGATTCGAACTTCAGCTTGGCGAAAGCGCCGCGGCCGCGGATTTCGGCGATGATCTCCTTGTAGCCGCCGACGCTGCCCTCGCTGGCGGAGATGATCTCCACCTTCCAGCCCTGCTTTGCCGCATAGCGCTCGTACATGCGGAACAGGTTGCCGGCGAACAGCGCAGCCTCGTCGCCGCCGGTGCCGGCGCGGATTTCGAGAATGACGTTGCGCTCGTCCATGGCGTCCTTGGGGACCAGCGCAAGCTTGATCTCGCGTTCCAGCGCCGCGCGCCTTTGCTCGAGCTGCGGCTTCTCGGAGACCGCCATCGCGCGCATTTCCGGGTCGGTTGCGGGGTCGGCGATAAGCGCGTCGAGGCCCTCGATCTCGGCGATCACGCCGCGATAGTTTTTCACCGCCGCCACGACCGGTCCGAGCTCGGCGAATTCGCGCGAAAGCTTGACATAGGCCTCGGGCGCCACTTGGCGCGCGAGGTCGCCTTCGACCGCCCTGTGGCGGGCGACGAGCGCGTCGAGTTTTTGCTCAGGAAGCATGGCCACCTTGACTGTGCGAAGCGAAACCGCGGACTCCGGGCGCGGCGCCCCCCGCCGCCGGCGACACACGCGTTAGATGGGCCCCAGAGGTCAAATCTGCAGCCCCTCCGCGGCCGCGAAAGCCTTGAGTTGCTCGCGGATCGGCTGACTGCCGG
This sequence comes from uncultured Alphaproteobacteria bacterium, assembly GCA_963758945.1. Classification (GTDB taxonomy): domain Bacteria; phylum Pseudomonadota; class Alphaproteobacteria; order Rhizobiales; family Xanthobacteraceae; genus VAZQ01. The sequence continues at coordinate 87,542 of CAVWXY010000020.1, forward strand.
CCGGACTTTCGATCAGCGGCTGGATCAGCGCGGCGGCTTTCCCGACATTGAGGTCGAGCAGCATGGCCTTGACCGGACCGACGGCGGACGGCGAGAGCGAGAGCGCGCGGTAGCCGATTGCGACCAGAGCAAGCGCCCCGATCGGTTTCGAGGCCAGCTCCCCGCACAGCGTCACCGGCTTGGCATGGGCGCGACCCTTATCCGCGATCGCCTTCAGCGCGCGCAGGACCGGCGCCGAGATCGCGTCGAAGCGGTCGGCGACGCGCGAATTGCCGCGGTCGGTGGCGTAGAAGAACTGCACCAGATCGTTCGAGCCTACGGATAGGAAATCCACGCGTTCGAGCAGCTCGTCGAGCTGGTAGAGCAGGGAAGGCACTTCGAGCATGCTGCCGACCTCGACCCGCTCGGGCAGTTTGTGGCTGTGTCTGCGCAGGTGGGTAAGCTCGCGCTCGACCAACGACCTCGCCTCGTCGAATTCCTCGACCGCGGCGACCATCGGGAACATGACCTTCAGATCCCGCCCGCCGGCGGCCCGCAGCAGCGCGCGGATCTGGCTGCGCAGCAGGCCCGGCCGGTCGAGGCCCAGCCTGATGGCGCGCCATCCGAGCGCGGGGTTCTCCTCCTCGACGTTGCGCATATAGGGCAGCACCTTGTCGCCGCCGATGTCGAGCGTGCGGAACGTCACCGGCTTGTCGCCGGCAGCGTCGAGCACGGCGCGGTAGAGCGAGAACTGCTCGGCGGTGCGAGGGAAGCTCGCCGCCACCATGAACTGCAATTCGGTGCGGAACAGCCCGATGCCGGCGGCGCCGGTCTCGTCGAGATGCGGCAGGTCGACGGGGAGGCCGGCATTGATCATCAACGTGATCTTCTCGCCGTCCTTGGTCGTGCACGGCTTGTCGCGCAGCGCCAGATACTGCAATTGCCGGCGCGCGCGCAGCCGCACCCGCTCGATATAGGCCGCCTCCATGTCGGGCGAGGGCCGCACATGGACGTCGCCGGTCAAGCCATCCACGATGATGGCGTCGCCGGGGTCGGCCACGCCGGTGGCGTTGGCGATTTCCCCTACCGCCGGGATGCCCAGCGCGCGGGCGACGATCGCCACATGCGAATTGGGTCCGCCTTCCTCCAGAACGAGCCCGCGCAGGCGCTTGCGGTCGTAATCGAGCAGCGCCGCCGGCCCCATCGCGCGGGCCACGAGGATGGCATTCTCGGGCAGACGGTCGCGCGCCGGCGCGTAGTCCTGGCCGAGCAACTGGTGCATCAGCCGGTTGGCGAGCTCGTCGAGATCGTGCAGGCGTTCGCGCAGATAGGGATCGGTCGCGCGCAGCATGCGCGCCCGGGTGTCGGACTGCACGCGCTCGACCGCCGCCTCGGCGGTGAGGCCGGTCGCCACCGCCTCTTCGAGGCGATGCACCCAGCCGCGGTCGTAGGCGAACATGCGGTACGCCTCCAGCACGTCGCGGTGTTCGCCGCCGTCGGCGACCTCGCCCCGCTCGAGCAGCACATCGAGATCCGATCGCATGGTCTCGACCGCGGTTTCCAGCCGTTTCAACTCCTTCGGTACGTCGTCGGCGATGAAATTGGTGATGACCACGCGCGGCTCGTGCAACACCACGTGGCCGAGCGCGACGCCGTCGTTGAGCGCGGTGCCGGTGAGGTGCAGCGGCCGGCGCGCGGCCGGCTCGGCGCCGGGCTTGGCGATGGCGGAGAGCTCGCCGGAGGCGATCATCTCCGCAAGCACCATGGCGGTCGTCTGCAGCGCCTCTTCTTCCTCCTCGGTATAGGTGCGCCGCGCCCGGTTCTGCACCACCAGCACGCCGAGCGTGTTGCCGGCGCGCAGGACGGGCACGCCCAGGAACGAGTGGTAGATCTCTTCGCCGGTCTCCGGCCGATAGGAGAAGGCCGGATGGTTCTGGGCGTCCGACAGGTTGATCGGATTGGCCTCGCTCGCGACCAGGCCCACCAGGCCTTCGTCCGAGCGCAGCACGGTCTGGTGCACCGCCTCCCTGTTGAGGCCCTCGGTGGCGTAAAGCTCGAGCGTGCCGTCCACGCGCAGCACGTAGACGGAGCAGACCTCCGCCACCATGTTGGCGGCGATCAGCACCACGATCTTGTCCAGGCGGTCCTGCGCGCTGACCGGCTCCGCCATCACCTCGCGGAGCCGGCGTAACAGCACGCGCGGACCGCCGAGCGCGCCACGCATGACGTGATCCCTCGGACCAGCCCATTCGGCCGGGGGCAGGGCGCGTTGGGCGAGAGTGGGACCCGGATCCGCTCCGAACGCGCTCCGACGCGTCGAGAGCGCCCTTTCCGGGTGGCTGACCGGTACCCACTCAGCCTGAAAGCGCCCTGCGCCCTCGGCTCATCCAAAGTCAGGAAATAGTACCCGCCGGGCCCGGGCGCCCGCAGCGGCTACAATCCATAGGCCGTATAGCGAATGCTCCATGGGCCGGGCAAGCCAAAGCCTCCGTCCTGACCCGCTACCACGCATAGCTCGCGGAAATCCGCCCGCAGGCGGCGCGGAACTGGTCGCTGTCGATCAGGACGGCGTAGACGTCGCGCAGCCGGGGGGCAGGAGGAAGCGCCAGATTCGCCATCGACAGGGCGGGGTCGGGCCCGAACAGCCGCCCGATCGCCCCGGCGATGTGGTCTGCGCCGACCGGCCGCTCCAACGCCGCCGGGGTGATGCCGGCGGTGAGCAGGTCGAGGAGGTTGTCGCGATCCATCAAGGGGAGGCGCGTCATGTCGGCGCCGGCCAAGAGCACCGCCAGACGATGGTCGGGATGGGCCGGGTCGGCCAGCGCGGGCTTGACGTTGCGGAATTGGAAGACGTCGTCGAAGGCGGTCGGAGCAGGGTCGAAACAGTGCGCCAGATTGCTCGCCTCTTCCGCGAGGTAATAGCGGTTCAGGCTGTCGAACCAGACATAGCGGTAGCCGTGCTTGGCGATGAAAGGCTCCCACGCCTGCCACGCCGGTGCCAGCGTGAAGGGCGTGAGCGCCTCGACCACTACGACCTTCGGCCGATAGTTTTGCCAGTCGCCATTGCGCAGGACATCCTGCTCGGCGCCCTCCACGTCGACCTTGAGGAAATCGAACACCGGCGGTGCATGCCGCTCGCACAGCTGTCTCAGCGTCGTGACCGGGACCACGATGGCTTGCGCCGCCTTGCCGAAGTGCGCTTGCGCGGCGCGGGCGTGGGCTTCGATCATGGTGGAGAGGCCGTGCAATTCCTCCACCAGGTAGAACGTGGCCTCGCCCGCCTGCGCGCCGACGAGCGCCTCGACGTGCCGATCGCGCGGCCGCACCGCCCTGGCAAGGCGCGCGAGCCAAGGGTTGGGCTCGACCGTGATGCCATGCCATCCCCGCAGATAGAACGCGAACGACGTGTTGTCGTAGACCGGATGGCCGGAGCCGATGTCGATGTAGAAGCCCTCGCTGCGGGTGCCGAAGCAGCGCATGAGGTAGAGGTCCTCGAAACGCTGGGCGTAGGAGACCTGCTGAGACATATCGGTGTGCCCTGTAGGGCGGAATAGCGAATAGACAGCACCGCTGCCGCTATTCGCTACTCGCTATTTGCCTCGAGCTACTTGTCCAGCTCGTACAGCGAATGCAGCGTGCGCACCGCGAGCTCGGTGTAGTTGGCCTCGATCAGCAGCGAGAACTTGATCTCGGAGGTGGTAATGGCGCGGATGTTGATTCCCTTCTCCGCCAGCGCCTTGAACGCCTTGGCCGCGACGCCGGCGTGGCTGCGCATGCCGATCCCGATCACCGAGATCTTGGCGACATCGTTTGCCCCGTCGAGGCGCTCGTAGCCGACCTGGCCCTTGGCCTTGACCAGCACGTCGGTCGCCCGCTGGTAGTCGGAGGCCGGGACGGTAAACGTCACATCGGTCGTCGCGCCGTCGCCGGAAACGTTCTGCACGATCATGTCGACGTTGATGCTGGCTTCCGCGAGCGGACCGAAGATCGCTGCCGCGACCCCGGGCTTGTCCTGCACGCGCCGGATCGAAATCTGCGCCTCGTCCTTCGAAAAGGCGATGCCGGTGACGACCTGCTGCTCCACGATCTCCTCCTCGCCGCAGATGAGCGTTCCGGGCGGCGTGCCGTGCGGATCGATGTCCTCGGGCTCCTGGAAGCTCGAACGCACGAAGATGCGCACATTATGCACCATTCCAAGCTCGACGGAGCGCACCTGCATGACCTTGGCGCCGAGCGAGGCCAGTTCCAACATCTCCTCGTAGGCGATCCTGTCGAGCCGTTGCGCGCGCGGCACGACGCGGGGGTCGGAGGTATAGACGCCGTCGACGTCGGTGTAGATGTCGCAGCGCTCGGCGGCGATCGCGGCCGCGATCGCGACCGCCGAGGTGTCCGATCCGCCCCGCCCCAGCGTCGTGACGCGACCGGTCTCCTTGTGGACGCCCTGGAAGCCGGCGACCACTGCCACTTCGTGGCGCTCGCTGAAGCGCTTGAGCAGCTCGCCGCCGTTGACCTCGAGGATGCGCGCCGCGGCGTGGGCGTTCGAGGTCACGATCGGCAGTTGCCAGCCTTGCCAGGAGCGGGCGTTGACTCCCATTCCCTCCAGCACGATGGCGAGAAGGCCGGCGGTCACCTGCTCGCCCGACGACACCACGGCGTCGTATTCGCGGGCGTCGTGCAGCGCGGCGGCCTCGCGGCACCAGGCCACCAGTTGATTGGTCGCCCCGGCCATGGCGGAGACGACCACCGCCACCTCGTGGCCGGCGTCGACCTCGCGCTTGACGTGGCGCGCGACGTTGCGGATGTGCTCGATGTCGGCGACCGAGGTGCCGCCGAATTTCATCACCAGGCGGGCCATGGCAGGCTTGCGCAGCTCTCCGACGCGATCTAGAGGCGCGCGATCCGCTTTACGGCAAGCCCCCGCGCGAAAAGGCGCGTATACATAGCGGCGAGGCCGGGGGGCCGCAACCGCGCGTTTGGAGGGCCGATGGCAAGCAGGACGGAACCCGGGCGCGCGTCGACGGTCGACGATGCGGAGGTCGCGCGCTTCTCGGCGGTCGCGGCCGACTGGTGGGATCCGCGTGGCAAGATGGCCGTGCTGCACAAGTTCAACCCGGTGCGGCTCGGCTTCATCAAGGCTGCCGTGTGCGGTCATTTCGCCCGCGACGCCAAGCGGCTCGACGCGCTTTCCGGCCTGCGCATGCTCGACATCGGCTGCGGCGGCGGCATTTTGAGCGAGCCGCTGGCGCGGCTCGGCGCGGCGGTCGTGGGCGCCGATCCCGCGCAGACCAACATCGCGGCGGCGCAACTGCACGCCGCCGATGCCGGCGTGACCGTGGACTACCGCGCGACCACGGCCGAGGCGCTCGCGGACGCCGGCGAACGCTTCGACGTGGTGCTGGCGATGGAGGTCGTCGAGCACGTCGCCGATCTCAACCTCTTCGTCCGGCGCTGCGCGGAGATGGTCAAGCCCGGCGGTCTCATGATCGCGGCGACGCTCAATCGCACCCTGAAGAGCTTTGCATTGGCGATCGTCGGCGCCGAGTACGTGCTGCGCTGGCTGCCGCGCGGCACCCATCGATGGGACAAGTTCGTCACGCCCAACGAGCTCGAGGCGACGCTTGAGCGGCACGGCCTCGTGGCCGTCGACGAGACCGGCGTGATCTATGATCTCATCGCCGACCGCTGGCAGCTTTCGACCGACATGGACGTGAACTACATGGTGGTCGCCGAGCGCGCCCGCTCCTGAGCTCGTCTCGCATCTTTCGCGCAGAGGTCCAGTCGCATGATCCTCGAACTCGTACTGTTCAAGTCGCCTCCCGGCATGGACCGGGCCGCGGTGCTGGAGGATGCCAAGCACACGATCCCGCGCTGGCGGGCCAACGCCGATCTGCTGCGCAAGCACTACATCCTGAGCGACGATGGTCACGGTGGTGGTGTCTACATCTGGCCCTCGAAGGAGGCGGCGCAGAAGGGGCATGATGCGGCGTGGCGGGAAGGCGTGCGCAAACGCACCGGCGCCGACCCGGTCATCCGCTACTTCGACCTGCTGATGCTCGTGGACAACGAGAACGGCAACGTCACCGAGTGGACCGAGAGCGGCGAAGCTCGCCGGGTTGTGTAGCGGCACGCGTCGGCGCGGCAGGTCGGATGTTCGAACCCTGGTGGCTCTGGGCGCTGTTCACGGTCATCGCCGCGGCTGCGCAGACCGTGCGCAACGCCACGCAACGCGAGCTCACCGTCAAGCTCGGCACCGTGGGCGCGACGCATGTGCGGTTCCTGTTCGGCCTTCCCTTTGCGCTGGTCTTCCTTTGCGCCGTGATGATCGCGCTCGGGCAGGCCTTGCCGCGGCCGCCACCGATCTATTGGCCGTGGGTGATCGGCGGCGCACTCACCCAGATCGCTGCCACCGCGTTGATGCTCGCCGCCATGAGCGACCGCTCCTTCGTGGTGGTTTATGCCTATATCAAGACAGAGCCGGTGCAGGCGGCGCTGTTCGGCCTCGTCTTTCTCGGCGACGTGGTGACGCCTTTGACGGCGGCGGCGATCCTGATCGCCACCACCGGCGTCGTCGCCATGGCGCTCAAGCCGGGCACCACATCGGACCTGAGGGCGACGCTGCTGGGGCTCGCCGCCGGCGCCATGTTCGCGCTCTCGGCGGTCGGCTACCGCGGGGCCATCCTGAGCCTCGCCCTGCCCGGCTATGTCATGGCCGCCACTTTTACCCTCGCCATCGGACTCCTGCTGCAGTCGCTTCTGCTTTCGCTCTATCTCTGGCTGCGCAATCCCGACGTGCTGGCCGCGATCGCGCGCGCGTGGCGGCCGTCGCTGTTCGCGGGCTTCATGGGCGCGCTCGCCTCCCAGTTCTGGTTTCTCGCCTTCGCGCTCGCCACGGCCGCGAGCGTGCGTACGCTCGCCTTGGTCGAGGTGCTGTTCGCGCAGGCGATCTCGCGCTTCGCGTTCAAGCAGGCGACGACGCCGCGCGAAGCCGTCGGTATCGCGTTGATCGTCATCGGCGTCGTGCTGCTGCTGTGGAGCAATTGAATGGCACCGGAGCGCCGCAAGCGCTGATCGGGATCAAGATTCGCGCAGCACCCTCAATTGCGCTCGTCGGGCAGCACCGGCAGCGGGTGGAACTCGATCCCTTCCTCGTGCAACTCCTTGGCCTGATCGGGGGAGGCTTCGCCATAGATCGAGCGATGCTCAATCTCGCCGTAGTGCATTTTGCGCGCTTCTTCGGGAAACCGGCGGCCGACATAGTCGGCGTTTTTGACCAGGTGCTCGCGCAATTCCTTCAGCTTGCTGCGGAACTCGCGCTCCTGCGGCGACAGCATGGCGACCGGGCTGGGCGCCGCCGCGGGCTGCTGCTGCGCCGACGACGCGGGCCCCTGTGCGGGCGTGGCGCCGCGTTTTTTCGCTCCCGACACCCGTGGCGCCATGATCGTCTTCTCGACCTTGGCGGAATTGCACAGCGGGCAGGTCAGGAGACCGCGCTTGACCTGCTTGTCGTAGGCGGCGGAGCTCTGGAACCAGCTCTCGAATTGGTGCCCGTTGTCGCAGGCGAGCGCGTAGCGGATCATGTCGGACCCCGCACGACATGGAGATGGGCGGGCTCCGCCATCGGCCCGGTGACCTCGAATCGACGGCCGTGCTGCAGCGACGGGATTTTTGCACGCGCCGCCGTGACTTCGGCGGGATCGATGCGTGCCAGGATCACCCCGGGCTCGGTGCCGCCTTCGGCCAGGATGCGGCCCCAGGGATCGACCACGAGGGAATGACCGAACGTTTCCCGCCCGTTCTCGTGCGCGCCGCCCTGGGCAGCCGCCAGCACGAAGGCGCCGTTCTCGATCGCGCGGGCGCGGTTGAGGACGTGCCAGTGCGCCTCGCCGGTTTGCTTCGTGAACGCCGAGGGGACGGCGAGAAACGAGCAACCGGCCTCGGCCAGCGCGCGATAGAGCGCGGGAAAGCGCAGGTCGTAGCAGACCGTGAGTCCGAGCCGCCCCCACGGCAGGTCGGCGGTCACCGCGACCTCACCGGGACGGTAGCTGCGCGATTCGCGATAGCTCTCGCCGTTGTTGAGATCGACGTCGAACATGTGAATCTTGTCGTAGCGCGCGACGATGTCGCCATTGCCGTCGATCAAGAACGAGCGGTTCGCGGCTTTTTCGGGCGAGAGCTTGATCGCCAAAGAGCCGACATGCAGAAAAATGTGGAGCTTGCGCGCAAGCTCGCGGAAGGCCGCCAGCGTGGCGTCGCTTTCCTCGACCACGATGGTCGCGAACAGGCGCTCGCGCTTGACCTCCAGGATATTGGTCATCTCGGGCGTCAGCACGTAGTCGGCGCCGCCGTCCCTCGCTTCACCGATCAGCCGGATTGCCGCATCGAGGTTGGCTTGCGGCGAAAGCCCCGAGCGCATCTGCACGAGGCCCGCGGTGAAGGTCGCAGCCCTGCCAGTGCTCATGGCGACGGCCTCTCGTTGGCGCGCGCGTCCGTGTCGTCGTCGCCGAGCAAGGGGTCGAGCTTGCCGGCGCGATCGAGCGCATGGAGATCGTCGTAGCCGCCCACATGGGTCGAGTCGATGAAAATCTGCGGCACGGTCATGCGCCCGCGCGCGCGCGCCACCATGTCGCTTCGCCCTTGCGGATCGCCGCTGACGTCGATCTCCGTGAACGTAACGCCCTTGCGCGACAGCAACCGCTTGGCGGCGTGGCAATAGGGGCAAAAACGGGTGGTGTAGATCTCGATTTGCGGCATGGTGAATCGTGCGCTTTGACCGAACCACTTATATGGGAGGGCGCAGCGCCGTCACAACCCGGGCGAAGGCGAGCACGTCGACGGATGCGGCGCCCGCCCGCAACAATGCACGCGCGCAGGCGTCGACGGTTGCGCCCGACGTGAGTACGTCGTCGACGAGCAGGAGTTTTCGTCCCGCCACCTCGGCCTTGCCCTCGGCCGGCACGCGGAAGGCGCCCTGGACGTTGTGCGCGCGCTCAGCCTTGGCGAGACCGACCTGGTGCGGGGTGGCCTTGACGCGCTTGAGCGCGCCATGCGCCACCACCCGGCCGTTCGCCTTGGCGATGATCTCGGCCAGCAGTGCCGACTGGTTGAAGCGCCGCGCCCATTGCCGGCGCCAGTGCAGCGGCACCGGCACGAGCGCGTCGGCGTCCGCGATCAGCCCGCGGCCGGCATTTGCCATCCAACCTGCCATGAGCGGAGCCAGCTCGAGCCGGTCGCCGTATTTCAACGCGTGCACGAGCTTGCGCGCGATATCGTCGTAACGTACCGCCGCCCGCGCGCGGTTGTAGGCGGGCGGATCGGCGATCGCTTCCAGCGACAACAGGCCGGGCCCGCCGTCGAACGGAAATGGAATGCCGAGGCGCTCGCAATAGGGCGGCGCGATGAAAGAGAGCTTGGGCCAGCACGCCGGGCACAGACCCGGGCCGTCGACCGGCTCGCGACAGATGGCGCAAAGCCGCGGCAGGGCGACGTCGACGAGGAGTCCCAGTGTGGCGCGCAATGCGGCGCCCAGGCGCGCAAACCGCCCTGCCGGAATCCCGCCGGCTTTGGTCTCCCCATGCATGCAGGAACGGTAGCGCGGCGGAGCACCGACCTCAACCATTCGCGCAGCGACCAAGATCGCGGTACAAACTTCTCGCGTCGAGGACGCCGCAATGCCGTCGCATCCGCTCATCTTCGACCGGCACCTGCTGCACGCGCGCCGGGCGCGGGCGGCGGCGCTCGGGCCCTCGACGTTCCTGATCGAGCGGGTGGGACAGGACCTGGCCGATCGCCTGGCCACGGTGCTGCGCCGTTTCGAATGCGCCGTCGATCTCGGCACGCCGACCGACGCCGCGCGGCGGGCGCTCGCCGCAAGCGCAAAGGTCGGCACCATCATCGCCGCCGACGCGCTGGTCGGCGCCGCCTTCCCGTCTCGCCCACCGGCCATGCAAGGCGACGCCCGGGAAGCGGAGAAAGCCGCCGCCACGTCCACCGACCGGGCGCTCGCCGTCGCCGCCGGGCTGGAGGCGCTGCCGTTTCGCGATGCCTCGCTCGATCTGGTCGTGTCGGTGCTCGCGCTCCAGTTCGTCGACGACCTGCCTGGCACGCTCATCCAGATCCGCCGCGCGCTCAAGCCCGACGGCCTGCTGCTCGCGGCGCTGGCCGGCGGCGATACCTTGAGCGAGCTGCGGGACGCCTTCGCCGCCGCCGAGGCCGAGATCGAGGACGGCGTCTCGCCGCGGGTTGCTCCCTTCGCGGACGTGCGCGACATGGGAGCGCTGCTGCAGCGGGCAGGCTTTGCGCTGCCGGTCACCGACAGCGACCGGATCACGGTGCGTTACGCCTCCGCACTGGCGCTGATGCACGATCTGCGCCGCATGGGCGCGACCAATCCGCTGCGCGAGCGCAGCCGGCGGCCGCTCAGGCGGGCGACATTGGCGCGGATGATGCAGATCTATGCCGAGCGTTTCTCCGATCCCGATGGTCGTATTCGGGCGACGGTCGAGATCGTCTGGCTCTCCGGGTGGGCGCCGCACGCGAGCCAGCAGCAGCCGCTCGCGCCGGGCTCGGCGCGCCAGCGACTTGCGGATGCGCTCGGCACCACGGAGAACAAGTTGCCGCGGGAGAGCGAGCAGTAAGTCAGCTGCACCTTCCGCGGAAAGAGCGGGACCGGTCGGCTGATCCGATAAACCCCATCGCACCGGGAGTGCCGCGTTTAGTCCCAATGCGTCCGCCGAAGGCGCAAAATATCGAGACTGTGGCACCAGCATCACAGCCTCTTCGGCCCCTCGGAGCGTATAGTTAACGGCATACACCAAGGGAGCCGTACGCAAACGTCAGCCGCGGATGCGCAGCCGCAGGACTCCCTGTCTCCGAGGAAGAACATGATGCCGAAGTCGACCCGCGCCGCTCGTGTGAGGAGGTCGTTCCTCGGTAGGAAGTTCCTCGATTGGTCCCGACTGGGCGGAGGTCTTCTCGCCGTTGCGCTGAACCTCGCCGGCGTGGCGCCTGCAGCCGCCTTGCTGTGCAGCACGGCCGATCCCGCGTTTGTTCCAGGCGGTACTGTCCTCAACAGCACGCCAGCCGACACTTTCAACAACATTCTTGTACAGACAGGCACAAACACCCCGAGCACTCTATCTTTTCTATCGGGCAGCACCGCTTATACGCTTTCCAATAATCAACCCTTCATCGCCGGCCGCACATTTCTCTACAACCCCAATCAGCCCCAAGCCGGTGCGGTCGGCTCTTTCCTGCTGCCGCTCGCCCAGTTGCGCGGCCTGACACGCGAGCAGTATCTCAACTATTTTGCTCTGCCGAACACGCCGCCCACTCCGCGCAACAACGCCATCGCCTTGGTCGTCGTTCCTTCCGGGACGACGTCGTGGAGCGGCATCGCCGGTCCCATCACAGACGCGAGCACCGGCTTGTTCTGGGGCAGCGGCGGTGGGACGCAGTACTTCGTCGGCCGCCAGGTCACAGGAAGCTTCCAGGTCCCGCCCGCCAACTACATCTTGCCGACCCCCGACAATGGCGGCCCAGTCCTCGTGTACGGGCCGCGCCTGTCCGGCAACGCGCGAGCGATCGGCAGCTACCTCGATCAGCGATGCGTCGCGGCCTACAGCGATCTCGACCGGGTGCTGACCTCGCTCGACGTCCTCAATCTCGCCAACCCGAACAACCCGGGGCCGCTGGCGGCAGCGGTCGGCCAGCTCAGCCCCGATCGCTACGGCGCGCTGCCGCTGATCATCGGCCGCCAGCAAACCCTGATCCTCGACGCCTTCGGCGGACGCGTTGACGCCACCCGGTGGCCCTACGCCGACCCCCAGGTGAACCAGCACGCGATCGCTCCCGGAGCCTTCCTGTGGGGACGCATGCTCGGGGACTTCGGCGACCGCGATACGACCAGCACGATGCCCGGGTACCGCACCACCTCCGGCGGCGGCCTCGGCGGGCTCAGCTACGTCGACGGGGATGGCCTCGTGTTCGGCATCGGCGGCGGCTATTTGAGGAGCAACGCGACTTGGCGCGATGTCGGCGAGAGCACGGGGATCATCTCGACCGGCGTGCTCGGCGCTTACGGCGGCACCAATTACGGCCCCCTGCTGATCGACGGCGCAGTGGCGGGCACCTACTCGTTCATCGACGTCAATCGGCAAATCGTCATCCCGGATGCCGGATTGGGAATACCGGGCTTGTCCACCGCCATATCGCGGACCGCGAACGGAAAGACCGAGGCACCGGGCGTCGCTGCTCGGCTCGATTTCGGGACGAACCTGTGGGCGTACCGGGTTGCCGTGAAGCCGTTTGTCGGGCTCTCGTACGGCTGGCTGAACCGGCTCGGCTTCGCCGAGACCAATGCCGGCAGCATCAATCTGACGACGGACGACAAGGTCAGCGACGGCCTACGGTCGCGGCTCGGCGCCGTGGCCTTTTGCGACCTGATGTCCGCCGGCCCGTTCGCTTTGGCCTTGCAGGGGAATGTCGTCTGGACCCACCGCCTGTCGGCCACTTCGGGCGACATCACGGCTGGGCTGGTGGGCCAGCCTGGAAGCTTCACGATCCAGACCGTGGAGGACGACCGGAATAGTCTGCAGCCTGGGCTGGCGGTGATCGGCCGCACCGCGCTGGGCCAAGTGTACGCTCGTTATGACGGGGACTTCCGCCAGGACTTTTACGCCCACACGGTCACCGCGGGTGCGGCGTTCAAATTCTGAGGCGGTTTGGAAAGGCGCTCCGCCCCTCGCGGGGAGGACCGACGGCGATCACGGTTCGCCGGCTTTCACAGCAGCGTCATCAAGTGGGAGATCAGCGGCTCGTCGGCGGGCGGCATGGGATAATCGCGCAACCGGTTGGGACGGACCCAGGCCAGGCGCTGGCCTTCTCGCGCGGTGACCGTGCCGTCCCAGCGGCGGCACACATAGAGCGGCATCAGCAGATGAAAATCGGGATAGGAGTGGCTGGCGAAGACGAGTGGCGCCAGGCAGGCCTCGTTGACGACGATGCCCAGCTCCTCCTCGAGCTCGCGGATCAAGGTCTGCTCGGGCCGCTCGCCCGCCTCGACCTTGCCGCCGGGAAATTCCCACAGGCCCGCCATCGGCTTGCCGGCGGGGCGTTGCGCGATCAGCACGCGGCCGTCGGTGTCGACCAGCGCGCAGGCGGCGACGAGGACGAGGTTTGCGCTCACGGCCGTGGCACGCGAGATGGCAGGCTGAGGTCAAAACTCGGCCAGACGCGGCTCATCGCGGCGACTGGCCAGAGGGGGTCAGTTCGCACGCCTGCACCTGTCCCTGTCCCTGTCTCATTGGATCGTCCAGGTGATATCGACCTCGGCGGTGATCCTGATCGTGCCGACTTCAATCGGCACGGCGGTTCTCGCCGGCGCGCGCATGGGCAAGTCGGTCAGGTTCGCCATGACCCGGAACTGGCTGCGGGGAGGGTATGCGATGTCCTGGATCGGTCCGAGATTCACCCGCGCTGCCTGGGCAAGTCCCTGCGCTTGCCGCACGGCATCTTCGACCGCCTTCGTGCGCGCCTCGTCGGAGAATGTTTCGGGATTCGACAATCCAAAATGCACCCCGGCGATGTTGCTCGCACCGTGATCGAGAATCTCACGCAGGAAGGTTCCGAGCCGCGACAGGTCTCCGAGGTTGACTCGCACCATGTTGCTTGCCGTGTAGCCATCGGGCACCTGTCGCGTGGTTCCGCTCGGGTCGCGCACGGTCTTGAAGGCTGGAGCCAAGTTGACGGAGGCGGTCTGGATGTCCCTTTCCTCCACCCCAAAACGCTTCGCGAAATCGATGATCTCGCGGGCGACCGCCGAGTTCTGATCGAGCGCGGCGGTTGGCAAGGAGGCTATGTTCGACACGCCGACCTGCACCGCCACATAATCGGGAACGGCTTCCACCGTGGCTCGACCCAGCACGCGCATTTTGCCTTCGCGAACCCCCTGCGCGCACGCCGGGATTGCCGCGACTGCGGGGAGCAATGCGACGACCGCGATCACCGGCACGATCCATCGCTGGCTCATGAGCGGTAATCCCCATTGATGGCCACATACTCTTTTGTGAGGTCGCAGGTAAGCACCCGGTCGCGCCCGCGCCCGAGCCCGAGCCCGACCTTGAGCGTGATCTCGGGCTTCTTCATCACCGCCGAGACCGCGGCCTCGTCATAGGTGGGATCGCGCTCGCCCTTGTGGGCGACGCGGATGCCGCCGAACCAGATCGACAGCCGGTCGCGGTCGGCGCGTTCGCCCGCCTTGCCCACGGCCATGACCACGCGGCCCCAGTTCGCGTCCTCGCCGGCGATCGCGGTCTTGACCAGCGGCGAATTGGCGATCGACAGCGCAATTCTGCGCGCCGAGGGCTTCGACACCGCGCCTTCGACGATGATCTCGACCAGCTTGCGCGCCCCCTCGCCGTCGCGGGCGACCTGCTCGGCGAGATTGGCGAGCACCGCCTCGAACGCCTTGCGCAGCGCCGGCAGCCGCGGGTCGGACAGGCTGGCGATTTTCGCCGCGCCACGCCCGGCCGCCGCGCCGGTCGCGAATGCGAGCAGAGTGTCCGACGTCGAGGTGTCGCCGTCGATCGTCACCGCGTTGAAGGTATCGGCGACGCCCTGGGTGAGCAGCGTTTGCAAGACCCCCGGAGCGACCGGCGCGTCGGTGAACACGAAGGACAGCATGGTCGCCATGTCGGGCGCGATCATGCCGGCGCCCTTGGCGATGCCGCAGATGGTGATCGGCGTGGTGCCGAGCCGTGCGATGGCGGCGGCGCCTTTTGCAAAGGTATCGGTCGTCATGATCGCCTCGGCTGCGGCGTGCCAGCCCCCCGGTTTTGCGCCGGCGACGAGTTGCTCCATGACCGCGCCGAACTTCGTAGCGTCGAGCGGCTCGCCGATCACGCCGGTCGAAGCCAGAAACACGTCGGAGGGTTTGCATCCCGCGGCCGCGCCAGTGATGGCGGCGGTGAGCCGGGTCGCTTCGCGCCCGGACCGGCCGGTAAAGGCGTTGGCGTTGCCAGAATTGACCACGAGCGCGCCCGCCGCACCGCGCTTGAGATGCGCGCGGCACCAGTCGACCGGGGCGGAGGGGCACTTCGAGCGGGTGAAGACCCCGGCCACCGTCGTGCCCGAGTCGAACAGCGCCAGCAGCACATCGGTGCGCCCGGCATAGCGGATGCCGGCGGCGGCGGTCGCAATCCTGACTCCGGCCACCGGCGGCATGTCGGGAAAGTGCGCGGGGGCAAGCGGAGAGACGGCGGTGGTCATGGCGATTGACGCATTTATTATGTGGCCGTCGTTCCCACGAAAGCGGACCCCCCTATCCCGGAATCGGTGACTGGGGTTTCCGCAACGGGATCGACGCGACGCTCGCGTCCCTGGATGCCCCGCGCGGGGACGATGGTTGCGGGTGCCCCGGCCAATCTACCGGATTTCGAATGGAAGAAAACGGCGCCCGTCAATTCTTCGTCGGTTCGACCGGCTTGCCGGCTGGTTGGTCGACCAGCTTGCCGGCTGGTTGGTCGGCCGGCTTGCCGGCTGGTTGGTCGGCCGGCTTGCCGGCTGGTTGATCGGCCGGCTTGTCGAGACGCTCGATCTTCGCGTCCTGGCGCAGCTTCGTGATGAAATCGGTCTGCGACTTGCGTGCCAGGTATGCCTCGATCTGGGGCTTCACCTTCTCGAACTCGGGCGGGTGCTTGGCGCGCTTGTCCTCGACCTTGATGATGTGCCAGCCGAACTGTGTCTTCACCGGATTGGAGAGCTGGCCGGGATACATCTTGAACGCCACCTCGGCGAACTCGGGCACCATCTGGTCCTTGGTGAAATAGCCGAGGTCGCCGCCTTCGGCGGCGCCGGGGTCCTTGGACTTTTCCTTGGCGAGGGTGGCGAAATCGGCGCCGCCCTTGATCTGATCGAGCAGTGCCTTGGCCTCGTCTTCGCTGTCGACGAGGATGTGGCGGGCGCGCACCTCTTCCTGCCCGTCCATGGATTTCACCGCCTCGTCATAGGTCTGGTGCAAGGCTTCGTCGGTCAGGGCGGATTTGGCTTCCTCCTGCAGCTCGTAACCCATCAGCAGTTTCTTGCGCAGGAAGGCGAGCCGGCGCTTGAACTCGGGATTGTCGGCGAGGTTCTTTTTGTCGGCTGCCTGTGTGACCAGGATGATGTCGGCGAGATACGAGATCAGATGCTCGCGCTTGGCTTCAGGCGAGGCGGTTTGCGCGTCGGCGCCCAGATCCTCTTCCGCGAGCGCGAGATCGCTCTGCTTGATGTCCACACCATTGACGCGGGCGACGACCGGGTCAGAAGCGGAGGCCCGCGGCTCGGACGAGGAGTCTTTCGAGCAGCCTGCGGCGGCCGGCAGGAGGAGCAGCAGCGCGGCCATGGCGGCGAGCGAGATCGGCCGCCGGCGCGGCGTGCTACGGGGCAGCGAATTGGGGGAGATCATGGCGTGGTCCTGGATCAAGGCGGCCATCGAAGGCGCGCCGGACAGTTGCGTCAAACGGCCCCGCTTGGCAATCGTCTAGGGGCCGATTTTGACGAGAACGTGAGCGGGGCGGGGCCAATTGACAAGGATGTGACCCCCTCCTATCTCTCCTCAAACCCGGCCGATCGGGCCGCAAGCCGCCGCCATTTGCATGAAAGACGCCCGAACAGTGCGGCTTTTTCCGCTTTCCACGACCATGGACGAACGCGCGGGCCTCGCCGCGACAAAATTGGTTCCCGCCGACCGGTTCCTCCCCCGCGGATTTGCTAAAGTGCGGCGGCACCTCATTGGACGCGAAGGACGGAGCGCATGATCGGCGCCATTGCCCGCAAGCTGTTTGGTTCTTCCAACGAGCGGCGGATCAAGTCGTATCTTCCGCGGGTTGCGGCGATCAACGCGCTGGAGCCGGAGCTGGAGGGGCTGTCCGACGAGGCGCTGCGGGCGCGCACGCAGGCGTTCAAGCAGCAGGTGGCGGACGGCACCAGCCTGGACGACATTTTGGTGGAGGCCTTTGCCACCTGCCGGGAGGCGGCCAAGCGCAGCTTGGGGCAGCGGCACTTCGACGTGCAGTTGATCGGCGGGATGATCCTGCACGAGGGGCGCATCGCGGAGATGAAGACCGGGGAAGGCAAGACGCTGGTGGCGACCTTGCCGGTCTATCTCAATGCGCTCGCCGGCCGCGGGGTGCACGTGGTGACGGTGAACGACTATCTGGCCAAGCGCGACGCGGAATGGATGGGGCAGATCTACAACTTCCTCGGGCTCGAGGTCGGGGTGATCGTGCACGGGCTCGACGACGAGCAGCGCAAGCGCGCCTACGACGCCGACGTCACCTACGGCACCAACAACGAGCTCGGCTTCGACTATCTGCGCGACAACATGAAGTATCGGCTCGAGGACATGGTGCAGCGCGGGCACATCTACGCCATCGTGGACGAGGTCGACTCGATCCTGATCGACGAGGCGCGAACCCCGCTGATCATCTCCGGGCCGCTGGACGACCGCTCTGACTTCTACAACACGATCGACGCCTACATCCCGCGGCTGGAGAAGGCCGACTACGAGGTTGACGAGAAGCAGCGCACGGTGACGCTGACGGAAGCCGGGATGGAGAAGATGGAGCAGGTTCTGCGCGCCGACGGCCTGCTCAAGGGGTCTTCGCTGTACGACGTGGAGAACGTGTCGACGGTGCACCACGTCAACCAGGCGCTGCGAGCGCACAAGCTGTTCCAGCGCGACAAGGACTATATCGTGCGCAACGGCGAGGTGGTGATCATCGACGAGTTCACCGGGCGGATGATGCCTGGGCGGCGCTATTCGGAGGGTCTGCACCAGGCGCTGGAGGGCAAGGAGCGCCAGCCGATCCAGCCTGAGAACCAGACGCTGGCCTCGATCACGTTCCAGAACTATTTCCGCATGTACGAGAAGCTTGCCGGCATGACCGGCACGGCGATGACGGAGGCGGACGAGTTCATCGACATCTACAACCTCGAGGTGATCGAGGTGCCGACCAACCAGCCGATGGTGCGCATCGACGACGACGACGAGGTCTATCGCACGGCGGAGGAGAAGTACCGCTCGATCCTGACCTTGATCGACGACTGCAAGGGGCGCGGGCAGCCGGTGCTGGTGGGGACGACGTCGATCGAGAAGTCGGAGCAATTGGCGGAGATGCTGCGCAAGCTGGGCTGGGAGCAGCACGATTTTTCCGACCCCAACGCCTTCGCGGCGCTCTATTCGGGCGACGACGGGGCCTCCAAGGCCAAGGTGTTCGCCATCCTCAACGCGCGCTACCACGAGCAGGAGGCCTATATCATCGGGCAGGCGGGGGTGCCCGGGGCGATCACCATCGCCACCAACATGGCCGGTCGCGGCACCGACATCCAACTCGGCGGCAATGCCGAGATGCGCATCCGGCACGAGCTTGCCGAGGTCGAGGACGCGCGCGCGCGCGAGCGCGACCCGCGTGCGGCCGAGATCCGGGCGCAGGTGGGGCGGCTCAAGGAGAAGGCGTTGGCGGCCGGCGGGCTGTTCGTGCTGGGGACGGAGCGGCACGAGAGCCGGCGCATCGACAACCAGCTGCGCGGGCGCTCGGGTCGGCAGGGCGACCCCGGGCATTCCAAGTTCTTCCTGTCGCTGGAAGACGACCTGATGCGCATCTTCGGGACCGACAAGCTCGACACGATGCTGCAGCGTCTTGGGCTGAAGGAGAACGAGGCGATCGTCCATTCCTGGATCAACAAGGCGTTGGAGAAGGCGCAGCAGAAGGTGGAGGCGCGCAACTTCGACATCCGCAAGAACTTGCTGAAGTTCGACAACGTGATGAACGACCAGCGCAAGGTGATCTTCGAGCAGCGGGTGGAATGGATGAAGGACGAGGCGGTCAACGAGATCGTTGCCGACATGCGCCACGCCGCCGTCGACGACCTCGTCGCCAAGCACGTCCCGGAAAACGCCTATCCCGAACAGTGGGACACGAAGGGGCTGCGGGACGAGCTCAAGCGCGTCCTCGACATCGATCTGCCGGTCGACGAATGGGCGAAGGAGGAGGGCATCGCCGACGAGGAGCTGCTTTCTCGCGTCGAGCGGCGCGCGGACGAGCACATGGCGTCCAAGGTCGCCCAGTGGGGCACCGACGTGATGCGTTACGTCGAGAAGTCGATCCTGTTGCAGACCCTCGACCATCTCTGGCGCGAGCACCTCGTGATGCTCGAGCATCTGCGGCAAGTGATCGGACTGCGCGGCTACGGACAGCGCGACCCGCTCAACGAGTACAAGGCGGAAGCGTTCAATCTATTCGAGGCGATGAGCACCAATCTGCGCGAGGCGGTGACGGCGCAATTGATGCGGGTCGAGATCAGGGCGGCGCCGCCGCCGGACGAGCCGGCGAGCCTGCCCTATATGGAGGCGCACAAGATCGATCCTTCAACCGGCGAGGACGAGCTCGCCCTCGCGCGCGCGGGCGCCGAGACCCTCGCGCGTCACGGCATCACCGCCGGTGCAGCGACATTGCGCAATCCGAACGATCCTGCGAGCTGGGGCAAGGTCGGCCGCAACGAAGCTTGTCCCTGCGGCTCGGGCAAGAAATACAAGCACTGCCACGGCCGGTTCGCCTAATCAGATAGCCCAGACGACAGGAGCCCCGCGACGGACCGGTGGTCCGCCGTTGGCCGTGCGTTTTCCATCGTTCGTTTATCGCCAGGCGCCGAAGCGGTTGTCGAAGCCGCCCGAAGGCATGGTCGGCGCGGCGCCGTTGAGCAGGCTTGCGGTCCCGGCGGTGTTGCTTTGCGGCGCGGCGCTCGCTTCCTGCTTCGGCGGCGGCGACGCCGCGTTCGCAGTCTGGGTCTGCGCGGCTTGCGGCTGGGTCCCGTGCGGCCGCGATTTGGGCCGGGCCGTGTGGGCTGCGGTCTTTGTCGACTTGGCCGGAGCGGGCTTCGTCTTGGACGACGAGACCTCGGTGGACTGGGTGCTTTGATCCTCGCCCTTCGATCCGAACAGGCTACCGAAGAAGCTGCCGATCCCGCCCGAGCTGCCGGCTCCTGCGGAGGCGACTTGAACCGAGGAGCGTGGTCCGGCAACAGGCCTCGACTCGGCGGAGGCAAGGCTCATCAGGATGCCGCCCCCGGTATCGGCCGAAGTCTCGGCCGGCGGGTTGACGTGGGCGGGGATGGTCCCCAAGGCCGTGTGAATGGGCGCGCCCGGGCCGCCGTGGCTCTTCACCGCGGCCAGGAACGTCGAGTTCATGCCGCCGTCGACGCCCATCCTGACCGGAGCGGTGGGGGTGCCACGGCTGATCAATTCGGCGGTCTGGCTGTCGTCGCGGCGCTCCTTGTCCCTCACTGCGGAGGCGATTTCCTCGGGGACCTTGTAGGCCGGGCAGCGGTCGGAGGGGCTGAACTTGCCGGTGGCGTCGGCGTCGAATACGTAGCGCCGCTCGCAGACATCGACCTTGGGCTCGTGCCGCGTGACCTCGAAATGGTCATAGCCCTGCTTGAGCATCTTCCAGAACGCCATATGCGGCGAATTGCGATGCTTGGCCATGTTGAGCGGCGTCATCTTGAACGGATAGGCTTGGATCTGGAAGGATTTCTGCCCGCCGAAGAATGATTCGCGCGCGAGCGCGTAGATCTCCGCGATCTGCTCGTCGGTCATGGCATAGCAACCGGCGGAGGAGCAGTCGCCGTGGATCATGAGGAACGCTCCGGTTCGCCCGTTGGCGCGATCGTAGGCGTTCGGAAAGCCGGTGTTGATGGCGAGATAGTAGTTGGAATTCGGGTTCATCAAGCCGGGCGTGATGGTGTAGAAGCCCTCCGGTGCCTGACGGTCGCCTTGCTTGATCTTGGGACCGAGCTCGCCCGACCAGCGGCAGATCGGGTAGGTCTTGAGCAGCGCGAACTGGCCGGCCTTGTCTTGTTTCCAGACCTCGAGCTCCGATTCCTCCTTGAAGATGCGGACAAGGATCGGCGATTCCTTCGCCATGTTCTTGTCCTCGATCGCGGCAACCATCCGGTCGGAAAGCGGTTGCATGTGCCGGCCGTTCACGGCGGCGGTGCTGGTGCCGTCCGTGTTGCAGCCGGCAAGCGCGATGGCCGCCGCAACCGCAGCGGACGCCAAAAGCGCGCGCACCAAAGGCCGACGGTTCAACTGACCCCCCAGTCTTAGGCTTCCCCAAGCCTTTCAGCGCGTAACCGCCATCGGCAACGAACGCCCACCGCAACGCGGTGGTGGATGGCGCTTGCGCGTGCGCAAGGTGAACGAGGGGTATTTTTTCGGTCGCAGCCCCCAGGTCCCCACCTGCGCAGACGTGCATCAACGCTAGGCCAAGACTTGGGTAAGATCAGGGCAAAGGTCAAGAATCAAAAAAATTACAGTTTCGTTTGGAAAACAAACGCTTACCGGCCATTTGCGGAAGTCGGGAAAGACCGTGGCCGGCGCGGAATCACCCCAATGCCCGTCCCATCGCCAGGAATTTCTCCCGGCGCAGCCGGCGCACGGTCTCCGGATCGAGCCCGGCGAGCTCGGAGAGGGCGTTGGCGATGGCTTCTCCGGTGGCGGCGATCGTGGTCGCGGGGTCGCGGTGGGCTCCTCCGGGCGGCTCGGTCACGATCCGGTCGATGACGCCGAAGCGCATCATGTCCTGAGCGGTGATCTTCATCCCGACTGCGGCCTCCTGCGCCTTGGCGGTGTCGCGCCACAGGATCGAGGCGGCACCTTCGGGAGAGATCACGCTGTAGATCGCGTGTTCCAACATCAACACGCGGTTGGCGCAGGCGATGGCGATGGCGCCGCCCGAGCCGCCTTCGCCGATGATCACCGCCACGTTCGGCACCCCGAGATTGAGACTGGCGTCGGTCGAGCGCGCGATGGCCTCGGCCTGTCCGCGTTCCTCCGCTCCGATGCCGGGATAGGCGCCGGCGGTGTCGACCAGCGACAGCACCGGGATGCCAAAGCGCTCGGCCGTCTGCATCAAACGCTCGGCTTTGCGGTAGCCCTCCGGCCGCGCCATGCCGAAATTGTGCTTGAGACGGCTCTCGGTCGAAGAGCCCTTCTCATGCCCGATCACGCAGATACTCTCGCCGCGGAAGCGGCCCAAACCGCCGACGATCGCCTCGTCGTCGCCGTACTTGCGGTCCCCCGACAGCGCCACGAAGTCGGTGAGCAAACGCCCGACATAATCCAGGCAGTGCGGGCGCTCGGGATGGCGGGCGACCTGGGTCTTCTGCCACGGCGTGAGCTCGGCATAGAGGTCCTTCAGCGCTTGCGCCGCCTTGGCCTCGAGACGGGAAATCTCCTCGCCGATCGCCGCCGCGCTGTCGCCGCTCTCCAGCGCACGCAGTTCCTCCGCCTTGGCCTCGAGCTCGGCAACCGGCTTTTCGAAATCGAGGTAACTGCGCATCGAATGGCTCTCAGGCGAGCGCACGGGCCGGGCCTGCCGATGCCGTCGGCGAAGGTCGGCCGCGACCGGCAGGACCGGATCGGACGATGGGCGCCCTATCAAACATCCGGTCGCTTGTAGCTCAAGTTCGGCCCGCCTTTTTGGGATTTGAGATAGGCCTCGACGTCGTCGAGCGGGTCCATGGCGCGCCGCATGCGCTGCCCGACGAGCTGGTCGAGCTGGATCGCCTGCGACAGGGAGAGATCGCGGCCCATCTGCACGGCGATCTTGTGGTGTTCGAGCGGCGCCGCATGGCGCGAGGCGATTTCCCGCGCGATTCCGAGGGTATGCTGCTCGAGCTGATCGGCGGGAACGGCCTGACTGATGATGCCGAGCGCATCGGCTTCGCGGCCCGAAATGTTGCGACCGACGAGCGCGATATGCGCGAGCTTCTTGACCGGCAGCCCGCTGTGCAGAAGCGTCGAGCTGACGAGCTGCCCGAAACTGCCGCGCAGGATTTCCGGCATGCCGAACTGCGCATCCTCGGCGGCGTAAACGAGATCGTGACAGTTCATGATGCCGAGCGCGCCACCGAGACAATAGCCGTGCACCTGAGCGATGGCGATACGCGGAAACGCGCGCAACGCTTCCGCGATCCGGATCGTGAGAGTCGGGCGGTCCCAGTCGAGCAGCGGAGCGTTCGATATCTCGCGCAGGAAGCCGAGATCGAGTCCCGACGAGTAGACGCTGCCGGCGCCCTTGGTGATGACGACCTTGAGTTCCTTGTCCGCTCGGATGATCTCGAGTGCTTCCAGAAAGGCGAGGCAGAGCGGGCGGTTCCAGCAGTTCCGCTTGTCCGGCCGGTTGAGCACGATGCGCGCCACGCCGGCGTCTTCCAGCCGCTCCAGGACGAGCTCGGGCCAGTCCTCGAGTTTTCGCCAGGTCGCGGACATGGCATCCCTCCGTGCTGCGTGCCCCGCCTTATGGCATGGGGCGCCGAAGCCCGGCTAGTGGACGTCCTGGATGCCGTAACGCGCGTATTCCTCGGCGATGTCGGCTTGCAGCGCCTTGGCCGCCGCAATGTCGGTCTCGCCGGCGAGGTCCTCGTTCTTCAACCGCGCCAAGCCGCGGCCGTAGAGCGCGAAGGCGCGCTTCGGGTCGAGGCGCAAAGCCGCGTCGTAGTCGGACACGGCGGCGTCGAACTGTCTCATCTTCAGGAACACGAAGGCCCGACTGCCGAGCGTCGCGGCATTGTGGGGCATCAGCCGCAGTGCCTCGCTGCAGTCGGCCAGCGCCGGCCGCAGAATGCCGACGACCGCGCGCGCCCAGCAACGGTTGTCGAAGGCCGGAGCGAAATCGGGCTCGAGCCGGAGCGCCTGATTGTAGTCGTCGATGGCGTGGTCGTACTGCCCTTTGCCGAGATAGGCGTTGCCGCGATTGAAATAGACCTCGGCCGACGGCTTGAGCTTGACGGCCTGGCCGTAGTCCTGGATGGCGTGATCGTATTCGCCCTTGCGGTCGTAGGCGACGCCGCGATTGTTGTAGGCGGTGGCGGACTTGGCGTTGAGCTTGATGGCCTGATTGTAGTCCTGGATGGCGCGCTCGTCGTCGCCCTTGAGGCGATGGGCGAGGCCGCGATTGCTGTCGCGTCCCGCTTTGATCACCGCAGAACAGCCGTCGATGCGCTGATCGATGGTCGCCTGGTCCTCGCCCTCGCACCACTGACGCTCCTGCGCCGTCTGGCCGGACGCAGCGGCACCGGCAAGCAGGACACCGAGCAAGATCGCGGGAAAAAACGCAAGGCGCATCGACGACTCCGTTGCTTGCGGCGCGCAATCTAGATCATGCCGGATCGCTCTGTCATGACTCGCCCAGCGGGTGCAGGTCCCGTACCAGGCTCTTGAGGCGATCTTCCAGCACATGCGTGTAGATTTGCGTCGTGGAAATGTCGGCATGACCGAGCAGTGTCTGCACCACCCGCAGGTCGGCGCCGTTGTGCAGGAGATGGCTCGCGAAGGCGTGGCGCAGCACATGCGGACTCACTTGCGCGGAGCGCAGCCCCGCGGCGGCGGCAAGGGTTTTCAAGTCCCGGGCGAAATGCTGGCGGGTCAGGTGGCCGGCTTCGCCGAACGAGGGAAAAAGCCATTTGGTTTTCCGGTGACGACCGCTCTCCGCAAGCAGCGCGAGGTACTCGCGCATGGCCGTCCTGGCGGCCTCGTTGAGCGGCACGAGGCGCTCTTTATTGCCCTTGCCGCGCACCGTGAGCATGCGGGCGCTGCGCTCGGCGGCCGAAACCGGCAGCGCCACGAGCTCGGAAACCCGCAATCCCGTGGCGTAGAGCACCTCGATGAGGCAGACGAGCCGCGATGCGCGCAGCCGCTCCGCGGCCGGCTGGTCCGGCTTGTCCATGGCCCTGCGCGCCTGCGCGAGCAGGCGGTCGACCTCGGCGATGCCCAACACCTTGGGCAGCGCACGCCCGCGCTTCGGCCCCTCGATGACCGCGGAAGGATCGTCGGCGCGGCGTCCCTCCGCATAGAGGAAGCGATAGAGCTGGCGGATGGCCGACAGCCGCCGCGCCACAGACGCGGCCGCAAAACTGCGCTTAGCGAGCGAGGCGAGATAGCCACGCAGGTCCTCGGTCGTGGCGTGGGCGATGGTGCGCCCCGCCGCGCCGAGATGCGTCGAGACGTCGTCGAGGTCGCGGGCATAGGCGGCGAGCGTGTTCTTGGCCGCGCCGCGCTCGGCCGCCAGCATATCGAGGAACAGCTCGATTGCGGCCCGGTCGGAATTTTTGGCCGTCGGGGCCATTCGGCGATCATTCACTCAGGCTGTTTGGCGAACCGGTCCGGCGGAATCGAGACCGTGATCTCGCGCGGCTTCGGATCGAACCAGGTCGCGAGCATGAACATGGCGCCGTAGGTCAGGCCGCCCACGACGCCGATCAGGGTGAGAAGCCGAAACAGGCTCGGCATGATGAACCTCTCGACGGCACGGCTCGCATAAAAGAATGGAGAAACTGGGACATAGGGGCCATAAAGTGCCGCCGACATCGTAAACGTCCCCGCGCGCAGGGTTAACCACAACTTCGCCGCGGCGGTTGTGCTACCAAGAAGCTTGACGGCAAGTGGTTGTGTTGGAACAGAAACCGCCTGGAAACCTGCGCGCCGCGGCGCTCGCAGCGAGAATGGGAGGATTGGCCGACATGCCCCCCGACTTGGCGCACGAGGTTACGGATCGGCCGGAGGCGGCCATCGTCGCGGCGCTCGGTGGGCGCTCGATCGTTCTCGTGGGCATGATGGGGGCGGGCAAGTCCTCAGTTGGTCGGCGCGTGGCGCTGCGCCTCGGCATTCCGTTCGTAGATGCGGATACCGAAATCGAAAAGGCGGCCGGCATGGCGATCAGCGATATTTTCGCGGTTCGCGGCGAGGCGGAATTCCGCGCCGGCGAAACGCGCGTGATCGTTCGTCTGCTGGAAGGCGGACCGCAGGTCCTGGCGACCGGGGGCGGCGCCTTCATCAACCCGGAGACGCGGGCCGCCATCGGCGCGAAGGGCATCTCGATCTGGCTCAAGGCCGACTTCGACGTGCTGATGAAACGCATCAGACGCCGTCACGATCGGCCGCTGCTGCGGACCGCGGACCCCGCCGCGACGCTGCGCACGCTGCTGGAGGAGCGGGAGCCGGTCTATGCCTTGGCCGACCTCACCGTGCAGTCGCGCGAGGTGACCCACGACAAGATCGTCGACGAGATCGTGAGCGCGCTCGTCGGCCGCGTCGCGGCGGCCGGCGTGGCACCGGCCGCGCCCGGCGGCGACGGAGGGCACCTGCCATGACCGCGCCGTTGCGCGCCAGCGATCCGGTCGTGGTCACGGTCGCGCTCGGCGAGCGCAGCTACGACATCGTCATCGGCCGCGGCCAGCTCGCGACGCTGGGGAAAAAGATCGCCGCGCTGCGGCCGCAGGCCAAGGTCGCGATCGTCACCGACGAAAACGTCGCCCACCATCATCTCGCCGCGACCGAGGCCGCCCTTGCAGGCGCGGGCATCGGCTCCTCGTGCGTGACCGTGCCGGCCGGTGAAAGCTCGAAGAGCTTCCCTGTGCTCGAGCGCGTGTGCGAAGCGCTGATTGTCGCGCGCATCGAGCGCGCCGACCTTGTCGTCGCGCTGGGCGGCGGCGTCATCGGCGATCTCGCCGGCTTGGCGGCCGCGTTGGTCCGGCGCGGGATCGACTACGTGCAGGTGCCGACGACGTTGCTGGCGCAGGTCGATTCCGCCGTCGGCGGCAAGACCGCGATCGATTCCAGGCAGGGCAAGAATCTCGTCGGCGCGTTCCACCAACCGGTGCTGGTTCTCGCCGACACCGCGTTGCTCGACACGCTGCCGCCGCGTCAATTTCGCGCCGGCTATGCCGAGGTGGTCAAATACGGATTGATCGGAGACGCCGCCTTCTTCGCCTGGCTCGAAAGCAACTGGGCGGAAGTGTTCGCCGGTGGCCCGGCGCGCGAGCACGCCATCGCGGTGAGCTGCCGCATGAAGGCGGCCATCGTCGGGCGCGACGAGCGCGAGACCGGGGAGCGGGCTCTGCTCAATCTCGGCCACACTTTCGGCCACGCGTTCGAGGCCGCGGCCGGCTTCTCCGACCGATTGCTGCACGGCGAGGCGATCTCGCTCGGCATGGCGCTCGCCTTCGCGTTGTCGGCCGAGCGCGGGCTGCTGCCCGCGGTAGAGGCCGAGCGCGTCGAGCACCATCTGGTGGCGGTCGGCCTGCCGGTCCATGCCTGCGCGGTTGCGGGCGGCACGCCCGACGCCGACCGCTTGATGGGCCTCATCGCGCAGGACAAGAAGGTCAAGCGCGGCAAACTGACTTTCATCCTGGCGCGCGGAATCGGCGCGAGCTTCATCGCGCAGGACGTCGACGCTGCCGAGGTGCGCGCCTTTCTGATCCGAACACTCGCCAAGCGATGAGCATCGAAGACTGGCTTGCGGTCGTCGTCATCGTGCTCTGCCTCGCCCTCTCTTTCTTCTTTTCGGGGAGCGAGACGGCGCTCACCGCCTTCTCGCGCGCGCGAATGCTGCGAATGGAGAAAACGGGAAATCGGCGGGCCGCCATCGTCAATCGCCTGTTGGAGACGCGCGAGCGATTGCTCGGCGCGATTCTGACCGGCAACAACATCGTGAACATCGCCGCCTCCTCGCTCGCGACCGGTTTGTTGCTCAGCTGGTTCGGTGATGTCGGCGTCCTCTATGCGACCATGATCATGAGCGTCGTAGTCGTGGTCTTCACCGAAGTGTTGCCCAAGACGGTGGCGATCAACGCGCCGGATCGGGTCGCGCTGCTGGTCGTGCGACCGATCTCGTGGATCGTGCGGCTGCTCGGCCCGATGCTGGTGGGCATCGAAGCGCTCGTGCGTTCAATCCTCCGCCTGTTCGGAGTTCGCGTCGGGGCCGGTCAGGCGTTCTTGTCCGCCCACGAGGAGCTGCGCGGAACCGTGGACCTCCTGCATCATGAAGGCGGCGTCGAGAAACATGACCGCGACATGTTCAGCGGCCTGCTCGATCTACGCGATCTGACGGTCTCCGACGTGATGATTCACCGCACCGAGATGATCACGGTCTGCGCCGACGATCCGCCGGAGCAGGTGGTGAAGGCGGTGCTCGAGGCGGAGGTCACGCGCGTGCCGCTGTGGAAGGGAAAGCCCGAGAACATCGTCGGCATCCTGCACGCCAAGGATCTGTTGCGGGCGATCCAGGTCGCCGACGGCGACCTGGCCAAGATCGACGCCGCCGCCATCGCGCGACCTCCGTGGTTCGTGCCCGACATCCGCCCGCTTCCGGAGCAGCTCAAGGCCTTTCGCCGGCGCAAGACGCACTTCGCCCTGGTGGTCGACGAGTACGGCGAGGTGATGGGCTTGGTGACGCTCGAGGACATCCTGGAGGAAATTGTCGGCGACATCACCGACGAGCACGACATCGTGGTGCCCGGCGTGCGGCCGCAGCCCGACGGTTCGGTCAACGTCGACGGCGGCGTTCCGATCCGCGACCTCAATCGTGCGATGGAATGGAACCTGCCCGACGACGAGGCGACCACGGTCGCCGGTCTCGTCATCCACGAGGCGCGCTCGATCCCGGAGCCCGGCCAGACCTTCACGTTCCACGGTTTCCGCTTTCGCGTGCTGCGCCGCGAAAGAAACCGGATCACCACATTGCGCATCACGCCGCTGATGCGCCAGCCGGTCGCGAAGTCGGCGTGACGAGAGCGGTGCCGAAAGCACGCAACGCGAGATTGCAGCCGATGCGCGCGCCTATGGAGCGCGTCCTTTTGGTGCTAGGCTTTTTCAAACACTCGCGAGGCCCCACTCGCAGAGCAACGCAAGGAGCGAGCCAAGCGATGTCGCGCACATACGAAACCGTGAAAGTGGAGCACGAGAATGGGATCGCATGGGTGATCCTCAACCGGCCCGACAAGCGCAATGCGATGAGCCCGCAACTGCACTACGAGATGTGCGACGTCCTCGACGTGCTCGAACACGATCCGCAGGCGAGGGTCCTGGTGCTGACCGGGGCGGGCGACGCCTGGTGCGCCGGGCAGGACCTCAAGCTGTTCTTCCGCGATCTCGACGACAAGCCGGTCGAACGCACGCGCGCCGCGGCCGCCAGTCATTATTGGCGCTGGCAGAAGCTCTTCACCTATGCCAAGCCGACCATCGCCATGGTCAATGGCTTCTGCTTCGGCGGCGGCTTCACCCAGCTCATCGCCTGCGATTTCGCGATCGCGGCGGAGGACGCGCAATTCGGTCTGTCCGAGGTCAACTGGGGCATCCTGCCCGGCGGTTTCGTCAGCAAGGCGCTGGTCGAGGCGCTCGGCATGCGCGACGCCGTGTGGTTCGCCGTGACCGGCGAGACTTTCGACGGCCGCGTGGCCGAGCGCGCGCGGCTCATCAACCGCGCGGTGCCGCGCGCGCAGTTGCGCGCCGAGACGGTGGCGCTTGCGGAGCGGCTGATGAAGCTCAACCCCGAAGCCATCCGTGCCACCAAGCAGGCGGTCAAGAACGTCCGCAACATGGGCGATGAAGCCGCGCTCGACTATCTCGCGGCGAAGTCGATCGAACTGCGCTTTCTCGATCGCGAGAAGGGCCGCGAGCAGGGGTTGAGCCAATTCCTCGACGAGAAGACCTATCGGCCGGGCTTTCAACCCTACGGCCGCCCCGCGGAAAAGGCGTCGTAGCGGCCGCAGCTCGGGCCGGGCTCGAAGGAGGCCCGCCGAAATCGAGGGAGGACACCATGCTCGTCACCGTCTGTGCACGGCTGCTCGCCACCTGCGCCGTCATGCTCGCCGTGTCGACCGCCTGCGCTCAGGATTTTCCCTCGAAGCCGGTGCGGGTAATCGTTCCGTTCGCTCCGGGCGGGCCGGTCGACGTGCTTGCCCGGGCATTGGGCGAAGGATTCAAGGAGCGAACCGGCCAGCCATTCGTGGTCGACAACAAGCCCGGTGGAAGCACGACGATCGGCGCCACCGCCTGCAAGAACGCCGAGCCGGACGGCCATAGCTTCTGTCTCCTGACCGCGAGCACGATCTCGCTCAATCCATTCCTGTTCAGCAACCTGTCCTATGATCCGCGAACGGATCTCGAACCCGTCACCAACGTCGTCTTCACCCATCAGGTGATGATCCTGCACAAGTCGATTCCGGCGAACGCAATGGGCGAACTTATCGCCTACGCGAAGCAGAACCCCGACAAGCTCAATTTCGGCTCGTTCGGCATCGGCGGCGATTCCCACCTCGTGTTCGAATGGCTGAAGGCGAGGACCGGCACGCGCATGACCCATATTCCCTACGGCGGCGCCGCGCCCGCGCTGCTGGCCTTCGAACGCGGCGACGCGCATCTGCTCTATCTGGTCGCTTCGCCCGCCGTGATCGAGCGGATCAAGTCGGGCCTCGCCAAGCCTATTGCGGTGCCGGAGGGACAATACGCGCCCATGCTTGCGGGCGTGCCGTCGTTCAGCCAGTCCGGACTGCCGCCCTACGATGCCAAGACCTGGTTCGGCGCCTTCGCTCCCGCCGGAACGCCGAAGGCGCGCGCCGAGGAGTTGAGCCGCCAGCTCGCCGCGGTGATCAAATCGCCGGCCTTTCGGGACCGGTTCATCGTGCCCGGCGGCTATGACGCGGTCGGCAATACGCCCGATGAGTTCCGCAAATTCCTGGCCGAGGACCGCCTGCGCGGGCAGGAGCTGGTGCGGATTGCCGGAGTGAAGATCGCCGAGTGAGCTAAACGCCCCCCGCGCACGAGTCGCGCGGCGCATGCGGACGCGCAAGCCTCCCTACGCCCCGCCGTCCTCACCCGGGGCTGAGGCATGAATGGCGAGCGCGTGCACGCCGCCGCGAAGCTCGCCGGCCAGAGCTTCATTGATCATACGATGGCGGTCGAGCCGGCTCTTTCCGCGGAACGCCTCCGCGACGATATATACCCGGAAATGCGTCTCTCCCTCCGGCCGGTGGCCGGCATGCCCGGCGTGGCGGTGGAACTCGTCCTCCACGCGAACGCTCTCGGGCGTGAACGCCTTGGTCAATTTGTCCGTGATGAGATCGCGCCGCGCCATGCGCCCCGCATAGCGGCAGCCGTGGCCGCCGGTCAATGCCGAATAACCGGCGGGAACTCACAAACGCGCTTGTCAAGACTTGAAGGTCACTTCGTCCCGCGCGCATACTGATCGGTCCATGAAAAACAACTCGCCCCTGTTCGACCGCATCCGGGTCAAGCCCGACAAGGATCGTCGGCTGCGCGCCCAATGCCCGGCCTGCGACTGGCCGAACTGCGAGGCGCCGGCGACCCACCGGGCGCCCAAGGGGCGGCTGCGCGAGCGCGAATACTGGCGGTTCTGCCTCGAACACGTGCGCGAGTACAACCACACGTACAATTTCTTTGCGGGCATGAGCGCCGACGACATCGCCCGCTACCAGAAGGAGGCCGTCATCGGGCATCGCCCGACCTGGAAGATGGGCATGAACGGGGGACGATCCGCGTCGCGCTCCCACTCGTCGCGCTTCCGCCCGGAGTTTGCCAATGCCGACGATCCATTCGGGGTGTTCCGGGAGTTCGGCGGATCGGCCGGCGCGCGCTCCGCCAAACCGCCATCCGAGAGCCGCGTGGTGCGCAACGCCGAGCGCAAGGCGCTCGATGCCCTTGGCCTTGAAGCGAATGCCTCGGCGCAAGACGTCAAGACGCGCTTCAAGGCACTGGTGAAGCGCCACCACCCCGACGCCAATGGCGGCGACCGCTCCTCGGAAGACAAGCTGCGGGAGATCATTCAGGCGTACAATTACTTGAAATCGATCGGCTTCCGTTGAAGCCCGGGCGTGGCGCCGGCGGCGAGCCGGACAGATTCAGCCGCCAGGGCCGCCTCCTGGTCATGACTGCATTGCAACCGCCGCGGCGGCAGGCGTCCTCCGCCTTGCCCCGGTGCGCGCCATTGACCCTGTATCGATCGGTACATATTTGAAAAAACGGGATTTTCGATCGGCGACTTTGCAGGTTTCGCAGCGCACCAGCTTTCTGCTAAGTTCGCGCCCCGAAGCGACACCGCGTTCCCCAGACTGAAACGGATCTCGGCCGTTCCGGGATCACGGAGGATCAATGACCGCCGCCACTCAAGAGGTCGCTGGCCTGCCTGACATGAAAGTGTCAATCCGCCAGGTCTTCGGCTTCGACAGCGACATGGAGGTTCCGGCCTATTCGGAGGCCGATGAGCACGTCCCGGACATCGATCCCGACTATCGGTTCGACAAGCCGACGACACTCGCCATTCTCGCCGGTTTCGCGCACAATCGCCGTGTCATCGTCACCGGGTATCACGGCACGGGGAAATCGACGCACATCGAGCAGGTGGCGGCACGCCTGAACTGGCCGTGCGTGCGCGTCAACCTGGACAGCCACATCAGTCGTATCGACCTGATCGGCAAGGACGCCATCGTCATCCGCGACGGCATGCAGGTGACCGAGTTCCGCGACGGCATCCTACCGTGGGCCTACCAGCACAATGTCGCCTTGTGTTTCGACGAATACGACGCCGGCCGTCCCGATGTGATGTTCGTCATCCAGCGCGTGCTGGAATCCTCCGGCCGGCTGACCCTGCTGGACCAAAGCCGGGTGATCAGACCGCATCCGGCCTTCCGCCTGTTCGCCACCGCGAACACGGTGGGCCTCGGCGACACCTCCGGCCTCTATCACGGCACACAGCAGATCAACCAGGCGCAGATGGATCGCTGGTCGATCGTCACCACCCTCAATTATCTGCCGCACGACAACGAGGTCGACATCGTCCTCGCCAAGGCCAAGCACTATCGCACCGACCAGGGCCGCGACATCGTCAACAAGATGGTGCGAGTTGCGGACCTCACGCGCAATGCCTTCATGAACGGCGACATCTCGACCGTCATGAGCCCGCGCACGGTGATCACCTGGGCCGAGAACGCCGACATCTTCAAGGATATCGGATTCGCCTTTCGGCTCACATTCCTCAACAAGTGCGACGAGCTGGAGCGGCCGATCGTAGCCGAGTTCTATCAGCGCTGCTTCGGAATGGAGTTGCCGGAATCGTCGGTGAACGTGGCGCTGAGTTGACGGGATGTCGTCCGCCGGCGCGAGCCGCGAAGCCATCTTTCGCGAAAGGATGCCTCGCGGGCCGTCGAGATATGGATTGCATCACGACGCGGCCATCGGTGAGGCGTGAGGTCGAGCGCTGTCGACCCCCGGCCGGCGATTGAGAAGCTCTCGAAATGTCCTCCAACTTCAAAGGTAAGAACCCCGCCAGGGAAAGCCCGACCGAGCCATTCAAGCGCGCGGTGACGGGATGCTTGCGCGCCATCGCCCGCAAGCCCGGGCTCGAAGTGTCGTTCGCGGCCGAGCGCCCAGGGATCGTCGGGGGCAAGGCACGCCTGCCCGAGCCGCCGCGCAAGCTTACCGGATCGGATGCCTCGATCGTGCGCGGCCATGCCAACTCCATCGCGCTCAAGCTCGCCTGCCATGACCCGATGGTGCATCGAAAGCTGGTGCCGGGCGGGCAGCAGGCGCGCGCCGTGTTCGAGGCGGTGGAGCAGGCGCGTGTGGAGGCGATCGGCGCACGCCGGATGTCGGGCGTTGCGAAGAACCTCGCGGCCATGCTCGACGATCGTTTCCATCGCGGCAAATTCGACGAGGTGACCGACCGCGCGGATGCGCCGATCGAGGAAGCGGTCGCGCTCATGGTGCGCGAGCGGCTGACCGGCCAAGCCCCGCCGGCCGTGGCGAAGAAGCTCGTCGATTTGTGGCGCCCCCTGATCGAGGACCGCGCCGGCCGCGATCTCGATCGGCTCGAGCGGCTAATCGAGAATCAGGCACGCTTCGGCGACGCCATCCACGACCTCCTCGATGCGCTCGACATGGGCGAGGACCGCAGCACCGAGTCCGACGAAGAGGAAGGCGAGGAGGGCGAGCAGGATCGCCGCAAGGAGGAGTCCGGCGAGGACGGCCAAGGCGCCGACGCCGAGGACACGCAGACCCGCGTCGATGAAGCTGACGTTGCGGGCGAGGACATGTCCAACTCCACCGCCGAGGCCGCCGAGGCGCTCTCCGCCGAGATGGCCGACGACGCCGAGATGGGTGATGCCGATGCTCCAGCCGAGCCCCGCCGTCAGCGCCGGCACGGGCAGAACGAGCCGCGCGGCCCGGATTACCGACCTTTCATCACCAAGCACGACGAGACGGTCGCGGCCGAGGATTTGTGCGAGCCGGAAGAGCTCGACCGGCTGCGGGGCTATCTCGACAAGCAGCTCTCGCATCTGCAAGGAGTGGTCGCGCGGCTCGCCAACCGGCTGCAGCGCCGCTTGATGGCACAGCAGAACCGCGCCTGGGACTTCGACCTGGAGGAGGGGCTGCTCGATCCGGCGCGGCTGTCGCGCATCGTGGTGGATCCGCTGCATCCGCTCTCGTTCAAGCAGGAGAAGGAGACGAGCTTCCGCGATACCGTGGTCACGCTCCTGCTCGACAATTCAGGTTCGATGCGCGGTCGGCCGATCACGGTTGCTGCGACTTGCGCCGACATCTTGGCGCGGACGCTCGAGCGCTGTGGCGTCAAGGTCGAAATTCTGGGCTTCACCACGCGCGCGTGGAAGGGCGGGCAGTCGCGCGAAGCGTGGCTCGCGGCCGGCAAGCCCGCCAATCCCGGGCGGCTCAACGATCTGCGCCACATCATCTACAAATCGGCGGACGCGCCCTGGCGCCGTGCGCGCAAGAATCTCGGCCTGATGATGCGCGAGGGTCTGCTCAAGGAGAACATCGACGGAGAAGCGCTCGACTGGGCGCATAAGCGGCTGCTCGCCCGTACCGAGCAGCGCAGGATCTTGATGATGATTTCCGACGGCGCGCCGGTCGACGATTCCACCCTGTCCGTCAACCCCGGCAACTATCTCGAGCGGCACCTGCGCTGGGTGATCGAGGACATCGAGACGCGCTCGCCCGTCGAATTGATCGCGATCGGCATCGGGCACGACGTGACGCGCTATTACCGGCGGGCCGTCACCATCGTCGACGCCGAGGAGCTCGGCGGCGCCATGACGGAGAAGCTTGCCGAGCTGTTCGACGAGGAGGCGCCGCCCGAACCGCGGCGGACGCGGAGGCTCCACGCGTGAGCCGTCGCGTGCGCGTCTGGCGCGGCCGGCTCCCGCCGCCGAACCGACGGACCCTCGCCGCGCTGCTCGCGAGCGCACTGGCGCTCGCCGCCGTTCCCGACGTGCAGACGCCATCGGCCGCTACGCCCTCGGGCGCAATCGAAGTTCGCAGCGAGCCGTTCTCCGCATTCGACATCCGGGACCACTCCCGTCGGCAATTCGGGCTGCTCGAGTTCCGCGGCGGTCTCGTACTGCGCTCGTCCGACAAGAATTTCGGCGGCATTTCGGCCATTCGTGTCGCCGCGGATGGCGCGCATTTCATCGCACTGAGCGACAAGGGCTGGTGGTTGCGCGGGCGCATCGTCTACGAAGGCACGCGCCCGAGCGGCATAGCCGACGCCGAAATGGCGCCGATCCTGGGTGCCGACGGCCGCCCGCTGGCCGCCCGCGGTTGGTACGACACGGAATCGATCGCGGAGGACGGCGGGACGCTCTATGTGGGGATCGAGCGCGTACACCAAATCGTCCGCTTCAGCTATGGCAAGGAAAGTCTGCTCGCCCGCGGCCGGCCGATCGCGGTGCCGCCGGGACTGCGCGCAATGCCCGCCAACAGAGGGCTCGAGGCCATGGTCTTCGTGCCGAAGGGTTTGCCGCTCGCGCGTACGCTGATCGCGATCTCGGAGCGCGCCCTCGACGCGGCGGGCAATATCGGCGCTTTCCTGATCGGCGGCTCCAACCCCGGCACGTTCGCGGTGAAGCGCAGCGCGAACTTCGACGTCACCGATGCCGCGCTCCTCCCCGGCGGGGATGTCGTGCTGCTGGAACGGAGGTTCAGCTGGAGCGGCGGCTTGGCCATCCGCATGCGGCGCATCCCGCTCGGCGCGATCAAACCGGGCGCGGTGGTCGACGGCCCGCTGCTGTTCGAAGTCGATCTGGGTTACGAGATTGACAACATGGAAGGCTTGAGCGTTCACCGCGTTGCCGGCGGCGAGATCGTGCTCACGCTCATTTCCGACGACAATTTCTCTCCCCTTCAGCGCACGCTGCTGCTGCAGTTCACTCTGGCGGAACCTTGAAAAATATGGGCGAGGGCTCGCGCCGGGCCGTGCCTGCGGTCGGGTGCGGCCTAGCCGGCCGCCTGCTGCTTCTTGCTGATTTGGCGCTTGATGCCGCGCGCCTTGCGGGACAGCTCGTCGTCCTTCGCCTTCCTGAGAAACGCATCGAGGCCGCCGCGATGATCGACCGCCTTGAGCGCGTGTGCGGACACGCGCAGCTTGACCGAGCGGCCGAGCGCGTCCGACATCATGGTGACATTGAGCAGATTGGGCAGGAAGCGCCGCTTGGTCTTGATATTGGAGTGGCTCACCTTGTGCCCGACCTGCGCGGTCTTGCCGGTCAGTTCGCACCGCCGCGACATTGAGAAACCTCTGAATGATCGTAAGGGTTTGCCGACCGAGCCGCTGCGCGTGCATCGCCGCAACGGCCAGAGGGCAGTTTCATAAGGCCGGCGGGACCTATAATGAGCGCATGAAAAGCCGTCAAGCCGCGCATTTGGCCGGCATCGGCTTCGTGTCCGCGTACCGCTCGTGCCGCGGCAGAACCTGCCTTGATCGGGCCAAGATGCCGCGCCAAGGATTGATGAAATCGACCCGCGGGCGACCCGGCTGGCCGCGTTGGCGCAGCACCGGTCGCGGACCGGCAAGGTCGACGAAGCGGGATGCGGGCGGCAGGGATCGGACTCCGTGGGTTCATATCGCCTCACCGGTCGCGCGTTGGTCCTGGGCGCAGCGGCGTTTGCCGTGACGGCGGTGGCGGATGCCGCGCAAGGCCGGGTCTTCTGCCAAGGCAAGCTCGATGCCCGTTACACCGTCACCCTGGCCGGTCTGCCGATCGGCCAAGGCGCTTGGCTGATCGACATCGGCGATGATCATTTCACCGCTTCGGCAAGCGGCGCAACCTCCGGCTTGATGCGGGTCTTTGCCAGCGGCCACGGACAGAGCGCGGCGCGCGGAAGCGTCTCCGGAGGCCAGCCCATCACGTCGAGCTACGCGTCTCACATCGTCACCGACCAGAAGACCGACGATGTGCGCATGGTGATCAGCGCCGGCTCGGTGAAGGCATTTCATGCCGACCCACCCAACGTCGCAAGTCCGGATCGCGTTCCGGTCACCGACGCCCATCGGCGCGGAGTGTCGGATCCGATGACGGCGTCGCTGATGCGGGTTCCGGGCAACGGCGACCCGCTCGCCCCACAGGCTTGCCAGCGCAAGCTGGCGATCTTCGACGGCCGTATGCGCTACGATCTGCAGCTGTCCTTCAAACGCTTCGAGGGCGTAAGGTCGGAGAAGGGTTATCAGGGCACCACGGTGGTCTGCGCGGTCCGTTTTGCGCCGATTGCCGGCCACATTCCCGATCGCACGGCGATCAAGTATCTGATGCAATTGCGCGACATCGAGATGTGGCTGGCGCCGATCGCGGGCACTCGCGTGATGGTTCCCTACCGGGTTTCGGTACCGACTCCGATCGGGCTCGGCGTCATGCAAGCGACACAGTTTGTCTCCGGCCCGCAGCCGAGCAAGGCCAGCGCGAAGACGCAGTGATGCGAGGCAAGGTCGGCTCGCGGGGCGCCTTTCCCGGGTTTCCGCAGTCAAGCCCCCGTTGTTAACCGGTTCGAGCTTTCGCCGCGATCGTCATGTCCTCCCCGTTACATGATTTGGTGGTATGGTTGGAGGGCGCCACGACATGTGGCCGTGAACGAAGTCCGACTGGCATCGAGTCAGCGATTCGGGCGCGATTCGTTCGGGACTCGTTCCACAGCTTAAACACAGGGCTCCCCACAGCGCTCCTCTAGGTCGAATTGCGACGCACCGACCGCGCGAAATGGGGGAGAGGACCGCTTCCGTCGCCAGTCGAGACACAACGTGCAACCACAGGGCGCCGCCCGAAAAAATGCACCGCATGGCACGAGGGCCGCCGGTGCCTGCGACGGACTGAAAGCCGGCAGGTCGATCGCCCTCGAGCCGGGGCGCGATCATCGTTTGCAGGCGCGCACCGAAGGCAGAGTTGCCTGCTTCGTGGCCGACGTTCGTTGTTCGCCGACGATTCATCGCATGTCGAGTTTGGCTGCGGATAAGCTCAAACATCGCGCATTGGTCGCATGAGGTGCGGTGGAACCGCTGCGACCGGTTCGCGCCGATCCCGCGCCTATCGGGGCCCCAATGGGCGTTTGCCGGATATGGAGGAAGCATGTATCTTCCAGGCCGCGAGATGCGCGCGCGGCCCGAGGCGCTGCTGAAAATGGACGGCAGGAGTCCAACCACGCCGCACGATCTGCTACCTACAATTCTTGCGAATTTCACTGCGCCCGCCGCAGAGTGATGGACGGCATCACGCAGCAGCATCCGTTGTCGACCCCAGCTTTCGACCGTTAATGCCCATCTCCTTCTCCTCTCCGACCAATCGCGGCTCCGGCGCCCGCGGCTCCGGCGTCACAGCCGTGCTCGGGCCGACCAATACCGGCAAGACGCATCTCGCCATCGAGCGCATGCTCGGCCATTCCTCCGGCATCATCGGCCTGCCGCTCAGGCTGCTGGCGCGCGAAGTGTACAACAAGGTCGCTGCGCGGGTGGGCGCCGACGCGGTCGCGCTCATCACCGGCGAGGAGAAGGTCAAACCGCCGAATCCGCGCTACTGGGTGTCGACCGTGGAGGCGATGCCGCGCGATCTCGATGTCGCGTTCCTCGCCATCGATGAGGTGCAGCTCGGCGCCGATCTCGAGCGCGGCCACGTCTTCACCGATCGTATGCTCAATCGCCGCGGGCGCGAGGAGACGTTGGTGCTCGGCGCCCAGACGGTGCGACCGATGGTCGAGCGACTGCTCCCGGGCGCCCATGTGCTGACGCGGCCGCGGCTGTCGCAGCTCTCGTTCGCGGGCGAGAAGAAGATCACGCGCCTTCCCCGCCGCTCCGCCGTCGTCGCCTTCTCCGCCGACGAGGTCTACTCCATCGCAGAATTGATCCGCCGCCAGCGCGGCGGCGCTGCCGTGGTGCTCGGCGCGCTGAGCCCGCGCACGCGCAACGCACAGGTGGCGCTCTACCAGTCCGGCGATGTCGAATATCTCGTCGCCACCGACGCGATCGGAATGGGGCTCAATCTCGACGTCGATCACGTCGCCTTCGCGTCCGACCGCAAGTTCGACGGCTATCAGTTCAGAAAGCTCAATCCGGCCGAACTGGCGCAGGTCGCCGGCCGCGCCGGCCGCGCCACCCGCAACGGCACATTCGGCACGACCGGCCGATGCCCGCCGTTCGAGACCGAGCTTGCGCAAGCGCTCGAAACCCATTCCTTCGAGCCGATCAAGATGCTGCAATGGCGCAACTCCGCGCTGGACTTTTCCTCCGTCGGCGCGCTGCAGGCCTCGCTTGCCGATACGCCGAAAGAGAGCGGCCTCACCCGCGCGCCCATCGCCGAGGACATCCTGGTCCTCGAGCATGCCGCGCGCGACGACGACACCCGAGCGCTCGCGACGAGGCGCCAAGCAGTCGAGCGGCTGTGGGACGTCTGTCAGGTGCCGGATTATCGCAAGATTTCGCCCGCCACCCACGCCGAGCTCGCCACGACGCTCTACGGCTTCCTGATGCGGGAGGGAGCGATCCCCACCGATTGGTTTGCCCGCCAGGTCGAGCAAGCGAACCGCGACGACGGCGATATCGACACGCTGTCGAACCGCATCGCTCATATCCGCACCTGGACTTTTGCCGCCAACCGTCCCGACTGGCTCGCCGATCCCGAGCATTGGCAAGGCGTCACGCGCGCGGTCGAGGACAAGCTGTCGGATGCCTTGCACGAACGATTGACCGAGCGTTTCGTCGACCGGCGTACCAGCGTGCTGATGCGGCGCCTGCGTGAGAATACGGTCCTCGAGACCGATATCAGCAAGAGCGGAGAAGTCGTCGTCGAAGGCCACGCCATCGGCCGGCTCGACGGCTTCATGTTCACACCCGACGTCTCCAGCGCCGGCTCGGAAGCGAAGGCGCTCGCCGGCGCGGCGCAAAAGGCACTCGCGGGAGAGATCGACGCGCGCGCCACACGCCTGGCGCACGCGTCGGATGGGCAATTAGTGCTCGCGTCCGACGGCACCGTCAGGTGGCTCGGCCAGCCGGTCGCTAGGCTCGCGGCCGGCGAAGAGGCGCTCAAGCCGCGCCTGCGCATCATCGCCGACGAACATCTCACCGGCGCGCCGCGCGATGCGGTGCAAGCTCGGCTCGATCTCTGGCTCAAGTCGCACATCGAGAGACTTTTGGAGGCGCTGTTCCGCCTCTCCGCCGCCGATGACGTCACCGGCATCGCGCGCGGCGTCGCGTTCCAGCTTACCGAAGCCCTCGGCGTGCTCGATCGTCAAAAGGTCGCAGAGGAGGTCAAGGGCCTCGATCAGCCCGCACGCGCTACGCTGCGCAAATACGGGGTGCGCTTCGGCGCCTATCACGTCTACCTGCCGGCGCTGCTCAAGCCGGCCCCGCGGATGCTCGCGACGCAGCTCTGGGCGCTCAAGCACGGTGGCTCGGAGGGCAAGGCGCTCGACGCGATCCAGCAGCTTGCCGGCAGCGGCCGCACCTCAATCGCCGGCGATCCGACCGTCGCCAAGCCGCTCTACCACATCGCGGGCTATCGGCTGTGCGGAGAGCGCGCCGTTCGCGTCGACATCTTGGAGCGGCTAGCCGACCTCATCCGTCCGGCACTGGCGTGGAGGGCAGGTGCCGGCGGCACCAGGCCGCCCGGCGCGATCGATGGCTTTGGCTTCACCGTCACCGCCGGCATGATGTCGCTCGCCGGTTGTTCGGGCGAGGATTTTGCCTCCGTGCTGCGTTCGCTCGGCTATCGCTTGGAGAAGCGCCCGAAACCGGCCGAGCCACCGCCGGCGTCTGCAGAATCTGCGGCGCCTGCCGTTCTTTCGGCGGACGCCGCGCCGGCCGACGAGGCCGCCGCGTCGGCGCTCGCGTGTGAGCGAGAGCCCAGCCCCGGGGCGGCGGCCGAGACGCCGGAGGCAATTCCTGCGTCGGCTGGGTCGGAAGCGGCGGATGTGGCCGCATCCAGCATTTCCAGCGAGCCGCTGGAACTCGCGGGCCAGCCGATGCCAGCCGAGATGGCCGAGGCGGTGATCGGTGTTTCTGAAGCCCCCGCACTCGCGATCTCCGAGCAGGTCGAGGCGGCGGCGGAGATCACTGACGTGTCGGACGCGCCGCAGCCGGCGCACGCTGCGTCAAAAGCGGAGCCGATCACGACTGAATTCATCGACGTCTGGCGACCCGGCCGCCGTGACGAGCATACGCGCAAGCCGCGCCATGAACATCGCCCGCGTCCGCGCCGTCCGCAGCGCCCGATCGAGGCGCCGCTTGCCGCCGCCGCCTCCGATGCCACCGCCGCTGCGGCGGCCACCACCGCCGCGGCGGGCCCCGCCGAGCATCCCGCCGAGCCGGCGCCCGCGGCCGGCGAGCGCCCGAAGGACGCCGGACGCCAGCGTCACCGTCGTCCCGACCGCGGCGAGCGCTCGGAACGTCAGCCACGCCCGGACCGCTCCTCGCATCACGCGCGCACCGAGCAGCTCGATCGGCCGCCGCGCGGTGACCGTCCGGATCGCGATCCGGCGTTGCGCGCGAAATACATCAAGGGACGCGGCGATGGCAGGGACCGCCGTGACCGCGAGCCCGACCCGAACTCGCCGTTCGCCAAGCTCGCGGCGCTGAAGGAGCAGCTCGAGGCGAACGCCAAGGAACCGCGCTGAGGCGTAAGGCTTGGACGAGGAGCGTTGGACCGCCAGCGTATCGATAAGTGGCTCTGGCATGCTCGCGTGGTGCGCACGCGCTCGCAGGCGGCGGCGCTCGCCGCCGCTGGGTACGTGCGGATCAACGGCCAACGCGTCGACGCGCCGAGCCGCGCGGTACGGCCGGGCGACGTCATCACGGTCGCGCTCGATCGCGCCGTACGGGTGCTCAGGGTCGTTGCCTTCGCCGAGCGCCGCGGCTCGGCTGATGACGCCCGTAGCCTCTGCGAGACGCTCGAGCCAGCGCTGCCGGCCGGGCGGCCTCCGCCCCCCGGCCTGCGGGAGCCGGGTGCGGGGCGACCGACCAAGCACGAGCGGCGCGCGACCGAACGCCTGCGCGCGAAGGATGGCGGGTGAGCGTTGTCGGGTGATTGGCCGGCCGCGCCGCGGCGCCCGGCATCTGGCAAATGGGATCGCAAACCGCCAACTCTTGCTTGCCACCGGCCCATGCGCTACTAGCGCGCTTTCAGGCTAAGTGGGACCGGTTAGCCGCACCCAAGTCGGCCTCTGACCGACTTGGCCGCCCGAAGCTGCCGACCTCGGGTCGCCCCGGGATCGGAGAAGACGCGCTCATCATGCGTTGCAGCGTGTTCGGACGCACGGCAGGATGGCCATTTGCCGAACGCGCTCGAGCGTGCCTGCGGAGAAGTCACGAATGACGTATGTCGTCGTCGAAAGTTGCATTAAGTGCAAATACATGGATTGCGTCGAGGTGTGCCCCGTCGATTGCTTCTACGAGGGCGAGAACATGCTCGTGATCCACCCCGACGAGTGCATCGATTGCGGGGTGTGCGAGCCGGAATGTCCGGTCGAGGCGATCAAGCCCGACACCGAGCCGGGGCTGGAGAAGCTGCTCAAACTCAACGCCGATTTTGCGAAGATCTGGCCCAACATTACGGCGAAGAAGGAGCCGCCGGACGACGCCAAGGCCTGGGAAGACGTGCCCAATAAGCTGGAGACCTCCTTCTCCCCCAATCCCGGAACCGGTGACTAGGCCTCGCCGTTAACCAGGCGTGACGAAAATGTAATGCTGAAATGCCCTAAATCGGGCTTTTTCGGCGCCGTAAGGCTTTGATTTCGACGAAAAATGTGTTATACAGCTTCAAAATGAGCAAAAACACCGCACCCGAGCCGCTCCCCCTGGGGAGCATTATTTTTCGGGCTGTTCCGAGAAACCCGCAACTAGGGACGTGAGATCCACGCAAAAAGCCGTGGCTGGAAAAACGCGCCATCGGTCGAAGAGGACCACCGCCACAACCCGGCGGACAAAGAAGACCTCAGCCGGCGTTCGCCGGAGGGCATCGCAAGCTCCCCGCGCGGCGTCGCGACGGGGGGCCCCTGTGGCCAAGACACCCGTCCGCCGCAAGCCGGACGAAGGAGCTTCTCCCGGCATGACCAGCAAGAAGACCACTCAGCGTCAGGGCTTCAAGACCAACGAGTTCATCGTCTATCCGTCCCACGGCGTGGGTCAGATCATCTCGATCGAGGAACAGGAGGTTGCGGGGGCCAAGCTCGAGCTGTTCGTCATCAACTTCGTCAAGGATAAGATGACGTTGCGGGTCCCGACCGCGAAGATCGTGTCCGTCGGGATGCGCAAGTTGGCCGAGCCGCCCCTGGTCAGGCGGGCGCTGGAGACGCTCAAGGGCCGTGCCCGCATCAAGCGCACCATGTGGTCGCGCCGCGCGCAGGAATACGAGGCCAAGATCAATTCCGGCGATATCGTCGCGATTGCCGAGGTGGTGCGCGACCTCTATCGCTCGGACACACAGCCGGAACAGTCGTACTCGGAGCGGCAACTCTACGAGGCCGCGCTCGATCGGCTCTCGCGCGAGATCTCGGCGGTGCAACGCATCACTGAGACCGAAGCGATCAAGGAGATCGAGGCCGCCCTTGCCAAGGGTCCGCGGCGCGGACCCAAGCCTGCCGATGGCGAGGACGAAGACGTGGTCGTGGAGGAAGAGGCGGCGTAAGCCCGCTTCCGCCAGCGTCAACGCGACACGAGGCCCGGCAGCAATGTCGGGCCTTTTCATCTGGTGGAAGCGAACCGGCCCGCCATGATGGTCCTCGCCGGCTGGAACCGGGGACAATTCTCGCGCTCCGACCGGAAAGAACGACCGAAGAAATGTCCCGACGCAGCCATAATTACGCTCGGTTTGCGCAGAAGATGGACGGGCGTTTGGGGAAAGTGGCGTGGGGGGACATGCAGGGGCGGTCTAGCTATATCAACATGAGCATGGTGGCTTGCCTCGCCGTTCTGGGCGGGGCGGGGATCGGTGGTCTCGCCGCGGGCTTCAACGCGCGCGGGAACCTTGCCCAGGAGCCATCGCCCGCGGTTTTGGCGGCAGTCGCCGAGATGGCGCCGGCGGAAAC
This sequence comes from uncultured Alphaproteobacteria bacterium, assembly GCA_963758945.1. Lineage (GTDB taxonomy): Bacteria > Pseudomonadota > Alphaproteobacteria > Rhizobiales > Xanthobacteraceae > VAZQ01. The sequence continues at coordinate 131,706 of CAVWXY010000020.1, forward strand.
CGTGAATTTGCGCTTCCCGGCGGATTGGTCGGAAGCGGCCGCTGAGGCAGCGTCACAAAGGGTGGCCGCATTGGCGTCCGCCGCGGCCGAGCGGGCGGCAGAGACCTCACCTCGCAGGATGGCATTGGCTTCCGCTGACAGCGGAATAGTGCTGTTCAGTCCGAACCCCACCTTGCCGGTGGCGGCCGCTCCGGCGACGGCCGCGGCTTCGCCCTCCGCGGAGCCGATGCCGATGCCGAGACCGAGGCCGGCCGACTTGGCAGCGAAGGCGGCCGCCGCGAAACTCCGGTCCAACGCGGTGCTCAACGACGCGCAGATCGCCGGTATCAAGAAACGGCTCAACCTGACGCCGGATCAGGAGCGCTACTGGCCGGCGGTCGAAGCCGAGTTGCGCAAGATGGAATACGCCAAGCAGTCGGGCGGCAGCCGCACGGCGTCGGTCGACATGAGCAGAGTGAACGTCGAAGGCCTCAAGTCGGCCGGGTATCCGCTCGTAATGAGCTTCAGCGACGACCAGCGGCGGGAACTCCGATCGCTCGCCCATCTCCTGGGCCTCGAGAATGCGATGGCGGGGCTCTGATCGGAGCCTCGCATCTCTGACCGTTCGCGCCCGGCCGATGCGCCGGGCTTTTTGTTGCGTGCTCGGCTAGACTTCGGCCGATCGGCATCAGAACACGACGGGAGACGAACATGGACATGAGCGTCACGATCGGCGCGGCCGGCGGTGGACAGCAAGGCGCTCGGGCCGGCGCCAAGACGATCGCTCGCGGCGCCAACTCGAGCGATCTCGATGCCTGGCTGGAGAAGGTCGAGGCGCTCGGCGAGCTCAAGCGCATTACCGCGGAAGTCGATCCCGACCTGGAAGCGGCGACGATCACCTACCTCGTCGGCGGCGAGAAGAGCCCCGCATTGCTGTTCGAGAACATCAAGGGCCATCCGGGCCACCGCGCGCTCTTCAACATGATTGGATGCAACCTGTCGCGGTTCTGTCTCATGATCGGCGAGCAGCCGGTCGATCATCCGCTCAAAGCCGTGCAAATCCTGCAGCAGAAGCTCGGGCGGAAAATGCCGCCCAAGGAAGTGCCGCCCGACCAGGCGATCTGCAACCAGAACATTCGCGAAGGCGACGACATCGACATCCGCATCTTTCCGGCGCAACGGATGTGGCCGCTCGACGGCGGAATGTATCTCGGCACCGGGGATGCGGTGATCACGAAGGATCCCGAGACCGGACGCATCAATGTTGGCACCTACCGGATGATGATCAAGGGCCCGCGCGAGGTCGGCGTCTACACCTCGCCGGGCAAAGACGCCACCATCGATCGCGAGAAGTGGTGGAAGATGGGCAAGCCGATGCCGATCGCCGCCGCCTACGGCATCGATCCGCTGCTGTTCCTCGTCGCCGCCACCAGCCTGCCGAAGACCGAATGCGAATACGAATATTATTCCGGCATCAATGGCGCGCCGATCGAGGTCTTCATGAGCGATCTCACCGGCCTGCCGCTGCCGGCGCGGGCCGAGATCGTGCTCGAGGGCTTTCTCTATCCCGACGAGACCTTTGCGGAGGGGCCGTTCGGCGAGTTCACCGGCTATTACGGCCGCCCGAGCGGCGCCACGCCCTATATGCGCGTCGAGCGCGTGCGTTACCGCGACAATCCGACCTTGACCTGCGCGCTGATGGCGGACGGCGCGGCGAACGAGGCCGGGTTGTTCTGGGCGGCGCTGCGCTCGGCCGGCATCTGGGCCGACCTGCAAAAGCTCGGTGTGCCAGGGATCCGGGGCGTATGGTCGATTCCCGAGGCCGCGGGCTGGGGAATCACCGTCGTCTCCATCACGCAGATGTATGCCGGGCATGCGCCGCAGGTGATGGCGCTCGCGGCGCAGTGCACGGCCGGAGCCTATTTCGGCAAATACGTGATCGTGGTCGACGATGACATCGACCCGACCAACGTCAACCAGGTGCTCTGGGCAATGGCGACGCGTTCGCGTCCGGCTCAATCGATCGACATCCTGCGCGAGACCTGGAGCACGTATCTCGATCCCAGCCTCAACCCGCCGGAAATCAGACCATGGGGATCGAAATGTCTGATCAATGCCTGCATGGACTATCAATTCATCAAGTCGTTCTCCAAGCGCACCAAACTGTCGAAGGATGCCTACGAGAACGTGGTGGCGCGGTGGCAGGAGCTTGGACTGAGCGGAGCGCCTCCGGTGATTTCCGTGTTCGAAGACGAGAAGTCTCCGTCGAACGTAACGTAGCCCGCATGGAGCGGACGGGAATGCGGGGCGGTCTCGCCCGCGGCACGAGCTCCCGGATTTCGCCACAGCGCGTCGAAGACGCGCGTGAACGCGCTTCTGTCTCCATCCGGGCTACAGCCGGCACAGCGCGATGATCAAGGCCATCCGCATTCATGCCAATGGCGGTCCGGAGGTGATGCGCTGGGAGGAGATGGCGCTGCCGCCTCCCGGAGCGGGCGAAGCGCGCATCCGACACACCGCGATCGGCGTCAACTACTCCGATGTCAACGTGCGGCGCGGAGGCTTCTATCTGGCGCGGCCGCTGCGCTTCCCGGTGATCCTGGGCAACGAGGCGGCCGGCGTGGTCGAGAGCGTCGGGCCCGGCGTCACCGAGATTCGCGCCGGCGACCGTGCGGTCTACGCCGGGATGCGCGGCGAATTCTTCGAGGCGACCGGCGCCTACGCGCAAGCGCGCAACGTGCCCGCCGAGCGCCTGATCAAGCTTCCGCCTGCGATCTCAGATCGGCAGGCGGCGGCAATGATGGTGAAAGGGTTCACCGCGTCGCTCATCGTCAACCGCATCTTTCGGCCGAAAGGTGGCGATGCGGTCTTGATCCATACCGCGGCGGGTGGCGTCGGCATCATTCTGAGCCAATGGTCGAAGCATCTCGGCGCGACGGTCATCGGCACCGTCGGCTCGCAATCGAAGGCGCAGATCGCCGAAGCGCATGGCTGCGATCGCGCCGTTCTCTACCGCGAGGTCGATTTCGTCGCCGCAGTGAGGGCGATCGCGAAGGAGGGCGTCGCGGCCGTCTTCGACGGCGTCGGGAAGGACACTTTCACGGCCTGTCTCGATTGCGTGCGGCCGTTCGGAGTGCTGGTGAACTACGGCAACGCCTCGGGTCATCCCGCTCCGCTCGATCTGCTGCAACTCGCCAAACGGGGTTCGCTGTCGGTCTGCCGGCCCGCTTTGAGCAGCCTGACCGCCGATGTTGCGGCGATGCGCGCGGCCGCCGCCGAGCTGTTCGACCTGGTCGAACGCGGCACTCTCAAAGTCGAGATCGGCCGCAGCTATGCGCTCGCCGACGCCGCAACCGCGCATCGCGACATTGAGAGCCGCAAGGTCGCGGGCTCCGCGTTGCTGTTGCCGTAGCTCGCTCACCGCGTCGGCTTGAGATCGAGCGCCTTGGCGATGGTGGCGATCTGGGCGCGTTGGCGGGCCATGATCTCGGCAAACGCCTTCGCCCCGCCGCGCGTCGGGGTCTGCGCGGTGGCGTTGAGCTTGGCGTCGAGGACTTTGTCGTCGGCGACCGCGACGATGTCGGCGCCGATCTTTTCGCGGAGCTCGGCTGAAACCGCGGGGCTGCCGAACAGCCCGACCAGGCCTTCCATTTCCATGGCGGGGAAGCCCGCCTCAGCCGCGGTCGGAATGTCGGGGAGGCTCGGCGCGCGCTTGCGCCCCATCTGCGCCAAGACCTTGATCCGGCCGGCTTCCCGCTGCGGACGCTGGATCGCATAAGAGGAGGAATAGACTTGCAGGCGTCCTTCGGCGAGGTCGTTCACGGCCTGCACGATGTCGCGGTAGGGCACCTTGGTGAAGGTCAACCCCGCCTTCACCGCGAAGTAGTCGAATGCGAGCTCGGTGATGCCAGGAACGGCGGCCGAGTTGAGCTTGCCGGCCTCAGCGCGCGCACGCTTGACGAAGTCGGCGAGGTCGCTGACGCCCAGCGAGGTCGGCACGCTAACCGACAGCACCGTGGTGGAGAAGCTCGCGATCGGCAGAAGGTCGTCCGGATTGTAGGAGAGCTTCTGGTAGAGGTACGGGTGGACGATGAAATTGCCGCTCGGCCCCCAAAGGAAGGTGTGATCATCGTTGGCGGAAAGCATGGCCTGGATGGCGATGATGCTGTCGCCGCCGGGCCGGTTGTCGATCACGACCGGCTTGCCCCAGCGCGCGGACAGCTTTTCCTGAATCAGGCGAGCGCCGATATCGGCGCCCGCGCCGGGGCCGAAGGGAATGATGAATCTCACCGGCCGCTGTGGCCAGCTCTGGGCCGGTGTCTGCGCCTGCGTGCGCGTCGCCAGCAAAGCAGGCGCGGCGAGGAGCGCCGTCGCCAGCGCACGTCGTCTTGTAATCTTGACCAACGTATCCTCCCCAATCTATTTGTCCTCGTCCGCGCGAAAGCGGGGACGAGGTGTCATGGAACGCTAATCGCTGCGTTGGGCGTGCGCAACGTTCACTGCGCGGGTTTCTTGTCGCTGGCCTGATGGATCGCCGCGATCCTGGCGCGCTGCTCCTCGATTGCCGCGGCGAACTCCTCCGGCGTGCCGAGCCGCGGCGCGGTGCCGATACCGATCACGCGCGCCCGGAACGTCGGGTCGGCGATGATGGCGCGGGTATCGGTTGCGATGCGAGTTTTGATCTCCGCCGGCATGTCGCGCCAGCCGTAGATGCCGGAGACGCCATCGAAGGTGAGGTCGGGATAGCCGGCCTCCGCCGCGGTCGGCACGTCGGACGCCTGCGGCGACCGCTCGCGGTTGGTCACGAACAGGAGCTTGGCGGTGCCGGCGCGGTGATGCGGCACCAAGGTCGGCACGCCGGTGCCGGCGACGTGCAGCCGCCCCTGGTTCAAGTCCTGATAGGCGGGCGCGAAGTCGCGATAGGCCACCTGCACCATGTCGATGCCCGCGCTCTTCTGCAGAGCCAGCAGCACGAAATAGGGGAGGCCAGGCGTCGCCGCCCAGTTGAGCTTGCCCCGCTGCGCCTTCGCCGTCTTCACCAGGTCAGCGAGCGTGTCGATCTTCAGCACCGCGCTGGCGGCGACGCCGAGGAAATTGTCGATGACCGGCGCGACCGGCAGCAGCTCCTTGGGATCGTAGGGCAGTCGCTCGTGCAGCAGGTGGTTGAAGGTTACGATGCCGCCGAACGAGAACAGGAAGGTGTGATTGTCGCGGGCGGAGAGAAAACCGGTGACGGCGGGAATGCCGTCGGCGCCCTGGCGGTTCTCCACGACGACTGACTGCCCCCAGCGCTCGGTCAGCCGTTCCGCAACCAGACGCGCCGACAGGTCCATGCCGCTGCCGGGCGGCAACGGCACGATGAAGCGCACGGTTTTCTGCGGCCAGGTTTGCGCTTGAGCCTGAGGCTGGGCAAGTGCCGGCGCGAGCGCCAGCATCAGCCCGGCAACCAGAGTCGTTGGCGAGAGCGCGCGCATACGCATGACAGTCATTCCCCGCATTACTGAAACCGCACCGCAACGTCCCCGAGCGGATCGACCTCGAAGGCGATGCCGTCCTCGCCCGCCTCGATCACCACCGGTGCCACCACCGATCCGGTGATGATGATTTCTCCCGCGCGCAGCCGCTCGCCAAAGGCTGCGAGCACGTCGGCGACGTGGCGCACGATCGAGACCCACTCGCCGGTGTTCGCCTGCGGGTCGGTGGTGCGCGCTGACTCGCGCCCATGCCGAATGAGCCGGCAGGTCAACCCGTCCGCGGCGCCGCCGGCGCGCGCCGGCACCGTCCCGGAGAGCACCACATGGCGCTGATAGATGTTTCCGCTCAGGATATGCTCGGGGTCCTCCGGTGGCGTGGTGAGATCGGCAAGTTCGATGGCGGGCGAGATGCCGGCGATCGCGGCCGCCGCGGCCTCGCGGCCGGCGCCGGCGGGGACGTCGCGACCGATATGGACCGCGATTTCCGGCTCGGCCACCGGCTTCGCCCAGCCGGCGAGCGATATGCTCTCCCCGGATCGCAGGCGAGCGCCGCGGGTCAGGAATCCCACGAGCGGGCCGGTGATGTCGAGGCGCTCCAGCATCGCCGGCGCGCCGAAGCCCACCTTCCAGCCGAGCGGCTCGTCGCCGCCGTCAAGCCGTCGGCGCCGCAGCTCGAGCTGTGCGCGCATGCCGCGCACGACCCGCGCATCTTCCCAGAGCTTCATGGCGTTGCGCCCCGGTGCTGCTCTGGATCCACCTCATAGCCGGAAGCCTCGATGGAGCCGGCCCCCATCCAACCCCACACCAGCACCACGTCCTCGCTCGAGGTGTTGTTGAAGCCGTGCCAGCAGGTGCGCGGCGAATAAACGACGTCGCCTTCACCCGAGGGGACGTCGCCCTGGTCGGTGTAGATATGACCGCGACCTTTGAGCACGATGAAGAACTCGTCGCAATTGTGATGGCGGTGGCGTTCGTGCCGTGCTCCGGGCTTGAGCACGGTCCAGCCGATTACATGGTCGGCGTCGGCGGAGGCCTTGTCGATCAGAAATTGCACCTGCATGTCGACCCAGCCGTCCTTGCGCTTGAGACCTGCCACCTTCGGCACGTCGCGTATATTGGTGCGATGCATTTTCGCCGGCTTGCTCGTTGCCGCCTTGCGGGCCGCATTCTTCCCGGGGACGCTCGTTGCAGTCCGTGTCTTGCGGCTCGGTTTCTTCACGATTGCCCTCCCAGGCGGCGATAGACTTCATGCGCGGTGACGAAGTCGCGGTGGTCGATGCCCAGCCCGCGGCAAGCATTCATCATTTCGTTCGCGGCCGCGGCGAGCGGCACCGGGCTGCCGAGCTTGCGGCCGAGCTCGAGCGCCAGCAGCATGTCCTTCTGCTGCAAGGTGACATCGGCGAGCGGAACCGCGGGCATCTTGCCCTCCAGGATGAAGGGTCCGCGATAGCCCAGCACCGGCGAGGCGGCGACGCTCTTGAGGATCGCGTCGACCGCGATCTCACGGGCGACGCCGCCCTTTTCCGCCAGCGCGACCGCCTCGCCGAAGGCGATCACCTCGACCATGAGCAGTAGATTGACCGCGATCTTCATCTGCACCGCAAGACCGCTCTCGCCGATATAGGTCACCTTCGGCCCGATGGCCCGCAGCACTGGCTCCGCCCGTTCGAACGCCGCCCTGTCGCCGCCGACCATCAGCGCCGCGTTGCCCTGCGCCAGCGTCACCGGGCTGCCGGAAATCGGCGCATCGAGCATCGCCAGGCCGCGTCCGGCGAATTCGGCCGAGAGAGCGCGGCTCGCCTCCGGCGCGATCGTGCTCATGTCGATGTAAATGCCGCCGGGCTTGAGCCCGGCGATGATGCCGTCGCTTCCGAGCGCCACTGCTCGGACCGCCGCGGCATCGGTCACGATCGAGAATACGACGTCCGCGTCCGCGGCCGCCGCGCGCGGCGTCGCCGCAAAACGCATGCCGGCCGCGATCATAGGCTCCGCTTTCTCCCTGCTCCGGTTCCAGCCGGTGACCGCATGCCCGGCTTCCATGAGCCGCGGCACGATGCCGCTGCCCATGGCGCCGAGCCCGACGAAACCGATGTCCATCATTCGCCTCGCGAGGTACAAACTCTGCGAGCCGGATGATGACCTCGAACGCGGCGGAAGGCTAGCGCATGTTCCGGCGCAGTGGATGCCGGCTCGTTGTCAAGGACACGCGCGGCCGACGATCTCCAGGCGGGCAACGAGGCGCGCGCGGCCGCTCATTCGACGACGATCTTCACTTGGTCCCCGGGGTTCACACGGTCGTCGGGGCCGAGGCCGTTGAGGGTGCGGAAGCGCGCGATCTGATGGTCGGCCGGCGCCATGCGGCTCGCCAGGCGCTCGACCGTCTCACCGGGCTCGACGATCCAGATCTTGAGGTGCAGCGGTCTTGCCGCCTGGCTTTCCGCCAGCGTCATGCGACGGAAGGTGTTGACCGATTCGCGGAACGCACGATCGATCTCTGGCGTCGTGCGTTTGGCTGCGAAGATGAAGCGATAGACGTCGCTGCCGAATCGCACGACATAGAGCCGAAATGTCCACTGGTCGCCTTTGGCGGTGGCGGTCGCCGCCGGCAGCCCGTTGACGAGGACCTCCTCGACGCTCTTGGGATCGATGTTCTCGATCCAGCCGGAATTGAGATAGTCCGGCAGCGTCTGCTCGGCAGGCACCCGTACGACGTCGAGCCGCAAAGCCTGGCCGCCGCCCTCCTTGACGCCGAGAACCGCCTGCGCGGTGTTGTCGAGAGAAAATCCGTCGGGTGCAAGGAAGGTGAAACCGAGCCTGGGGTGCAGAAAGCGCCGGCCGCGCACGAAACCCTCGCTCGGATCGTCGCCGTAGACCAAGCCGTTGATCCCCGCGAGATAGGCCGCCTTGTCGCGCTCACTGCTGCCGGACGCGCTGAACTGCCGCGCGTTTTCCTGCGCATTCTTGATGCGCTCGGGAGTTGCAGGATGCGAGGAGAGGAAGTCGGGCGCGCGCGGGTCCATGCGCGACTGGCTGGAATTCGGCTTGAGCTCGGCATTGCGCCCCATCGAGGTGAGGAAGCGGCCGGCCCCGAAAGGGTCATAGCCGGCGCGCGCGGCAATGCCGATCCCCATGCCGTCCGCCTCGAATTCCTGCGCGCGCGAGAAGCTGGCGAGCGCGATCTTCGATTTCGCGAGCGCCAACGCGCCTGTTTCCGGATCGCTGAGGACATCCTGCACGACGCGGCTCACCAGGGCCACTTGGCGCGCCTGATCCTCGCGGATCGCGGCATGGCGCGCAATCACATGCGACATTTCGTGGGAGAGCACCGAGGCGAGCTCGGAGGTGTCGTTGGCCAGCGCGATCAGGCCCCGGGTCACGTAGAGCTGCCCCGTCGGCAGCGCGAAGGCGTTAATCGCGGCTGAATTGAGGATGGTGACCCGATAGTGCATGTCCGGCCGTTCGGACGCTGCCACGAGCTTGGCGACGGTCTGGTTGAGCAGTGCTTCCAGATTCGGGTCGTCGTAGGCGCCATTATATGCGGCGAGGATGCGCTGATGCTCGCGTTGGTTCGGGACGGGCGCTTGTCGCTGCTGAGCCTGCCGTGGTGCCTCGGGCAGCGACCCCGGTGGGGCGCCGACCGAAAGCAGCGACGAGCTGCAACCCGCCAGCGCGAGGCCGAGCGCGACGATGAGGAGCGGCCCGCAGCCCGGATGGCGTCGCGCCGAAATCCGCGACCCTGCCGCGTTCCGCCTTGGCGCGTCCTCAAGGGCGTTTGACGCCGGTCTTCGCGGGCTGTGGGCGCGCATGCACGCGCTTAACGGCGCGCCGAAGAAGCGCGTGAACGAGCATGACGCTCCGTCCGGGCGGTGAGCGGATCTCACTATGGCATCCACGCTGCGATGTTTGCGGTTCCGTCAGTTCCGTTCAGCGAACTCGATCTGCTCCGGGCGTGCGGCTTCGATCCGCGGTCCGTTGCGCTCCTCGATCCATCCGCGCACCCGGACACGGCGGTTCTCAAGCTTTTTCGGCGCTATGCCGGCGGTAACGAAGGTGCGCTCACGGCGTTTCAGGATGGTGACCGTGAGAGCCTGCGACCATCGTCGCCCGAAATTTACGTAGATCGTGCCTCCGCTCTCGCGGACCGACGATACCCGGCCTTCGACCACCGCGAAATGACCCCGCTCGGCCGCAAGTTCGACCGTGCTCTCGGCGCCCAGAATGACATAATACGGTTCGCTCCAGAGGCCAAGCTTGGCTTGGCGCGCGGCCCGTTCTTGCGCCAGGAGTTCCGCGGCACATCCGGGATCGCCGACGCGGGTGGAAACCCGCCCGAATCCCCTCCCCAGCATCTCATGCACCACCGACCTCGGCGTGCCGTCCCGGGTGACATAGGCGAAGGCGAGCATCCGGTCGTAGCGATCGGCGGCCGCAGCGGTCTGACGAAGCTCGACGGCCTGACCGGCAAGGATCGATTCCAGCGCCGCCTGGGCCGAAATACCGGCCGCGGCCCGCCCGCCGTTTTCGCCCGGGCGGGGCGGCAAGGGGACCTCGATTGCGGCGAGGCGAATCTCGCGCCCGTCGTCGAGAATGAAACTGCGGCCATCGGTGACGGCGCGAACCTTTCCGGTGCCGGCGACCTCGAAGCCGCAGGCGGTCGGCGGCCGGCTTTCCGCGCGCGCGCCCCCCATCGGCAGGACGACCACGCCGGCCATGCAGCAAATCCCATACCAGCGTGCAAGAGCGACGTGCCAACACCCGCCCATGCCATAACGAAACGGTCGGAATGGGGCGGCACTTTGGCGATCTGGGCTCCCCGCCGTGCTTTCGCGCCGCGCGTCGCTCTGATATGGAAGGCCCCAAGGGCTAGACGGGCCACCCAATCCGGAGCCGGGCGGGACGCGGTGAGGGCTAGTTGTTTCACGTGCGCGCCCCCGGCGCCCCGCGCGGCGGGTCGCGTGCCGGCTTGTACCGGCACGGCGTTGCTTTTTGCGGCGCTGGAAATCGGTGTTCTCGCGTCCGGTGGTGGCGCGGCTCGTGGCGCGCCGAAGGATGGCGACACGGTGCGCGTGACCGGCGATCAGATGCATCAGCTCGACATCCGCAAGGTCGAGCTGCATCCATTCCGGGTGCAAAAATTCGCGGTCGGTCAGATCGCCTACAACGAGGACACCAGCACCGCCGTGCTGGCGCCGTTCTCGGGCCGGGTCACCCGGCTGATCGCCAAGGTCGGCGACGATGTGAAGCGCGGCCAGCCGCTGTTCGAGATCGACAGCCCTGAAGTCGTACAGCCGCAGAACGACTTCGTGGCGGCGGTCGCCGCCCTGAACAAGGCGCGCTCGCAGCTCGACCTCGCGCGCATCGCCGAGAAGAGGCTCAAGGATCTCTACGAGGGCAAGGCGGCGCCGCTCAAGGACTGGCAGCAGGCGCAGGGCCAGCTTGTCGCCGCGGAGAACGACATTCGCTCCGCCCAGATCGCGCTCGAAGCCACCAGCGCGCGGCTGCGTATCGTCGGCTTCACCGACGAGGAGGTCGCGACCCTGAGGGAAAAGGGCACCGTCAGGCGCTCGACACCGATTCCCACGCCGATCGACGGCACGGTCATCGCCCGCAAGGTCGGGCCGGGGCAATACGTGCGCAGTGACTCGGGCGAAGCGCTCTACACCATTGCCGACCTTTCCACCATGTGGGTCAAGGCACAAGTGCCCGAAAACGACATCCCTTTCGTGCGTGTCGGTCAGGAGGTGGAGGTCAAGGTCAGCGCGCTCCCAGGCCGCGTGTTTGAGGCGCGCATCACGGCGATCAGCTCCGCAACCGACCTCACGACGCGCCGCATCGTCGTGCGCTCGGAGGTGCCGAACCGCGACGGCGCGCTGAAAGCGGAAATGTTCGCGCGCTTCAAGATCGTCACCGGGGCCGAAGAGCCTTCGCCCTCGGTGCCGGTGGAGGCCGTGATTCGGGAGGGCGACGTCGCGGTCGTGTGGGTCGAGGACGAGCCGATGCTGTTCCGCCGTTGCAAAGTAAAGCTTGGAATCGAGCAGGAAGGCCGGCTGCAGATCCGCGATGGCCTCAAGGCCGGCGATCTCGTCGTCGTGCGCGGCGCGATCTTCGTGGACAACGAATGGCGGCAATGATGCCGGGCGTCCATGCTGCGTAACCTAGTCGCGTTCTGCCTGTCGCGCCGCCCACTCGTGCTGATCAGCTTCGCGGCATTCCTGGCGCTCGGCTACGCCGCGTTCACTACGCTGAACATCGAGGCCTATCCCGATCCTGCGCCGCCGATCATCGAAATCATCGCCCAGTATCCGGGCCAGTCGCCGGAAGAGATGGAGCGCTACGTCACGATCCCGATCGAGATCGCCGTCGCCAGCACGCCCGGGCTGAAATATCTGCGCTCCAACACCGTCTATGCGCTCAGCTTCATCCGACTGCAGTTCGAATACGGCCGCGACTACTACTTCGTCCGCCAGCAGACGATCAATCGGCTCAATGACGCGACGCTTCCCGCCGGCGTGCAACCGGTCATCTCGCCCGCCGGCGGCATCAGCGAAATCTTTCGCTACCAGCTCAAGGGACCACCCGGCATGGACGTCATGCAGCTCAAGACGCTGCAGGACTGGGTGGTGGAGCGCAGGCTGCGCATAGTGCCGGGTGTGGCCGACGTTCTGGTGCTCGGCGGCAAGACCAAGCAGTTTCAGGCCGAGATCGACCTCAATCGCTTGATCGCGCACGGCTTGACCCTGCCGCAGGTCATCAGCGCGATTTCGGCCGGCAATTCCAACGTGGGCGGCCGTACCATCGCCGTGGGCGAGCAGCAGGTGACCGTGCGCGGCATCGGCGTCGTCAGCACACTGCAGGATATCGGCAATATCGTGCTCACCCAGCAGGGCGGCGTTCCGGTGCTGCTCTCCGACGTGGCCAAGGTGAAGGTCGGCTTCACGCCGCGGCTCGGCATCGCCGGGCGCGACGATGTCACCGACGTCGTCACCGGCATCGTCCTGATGCAGAAGTTCGAACGCACCTCGGAGATGGTGGCGCGCGTGCGCGCGGCGATCGATCGCCTCAACACCGACGGCTCGCTCCCGGCGGGCGTGAAGATCGAGCCGTATTACGACCGCGGCGACCTGGTGGCCATCACCGTCAGTACGGTGTTGCACAATATGGCGTTCGGCATCGCGCTGATCTTTCTGATCCAGTGGGTGTTCCTGGGCAACCTGCGTTGCGCTCTGATCGTCTCCGCGACCATCCCCGTGGCGTTGTTCCTGGCCGTGATCATCACCGTGTTGCGCGGGGAATCCGCCAATCTGCTGTCGGTGGGAGCGATCGATCTCGGCATCATCGTCGATGCCACCGTCATCATGGTGGAGAATATTTTCCGCCATCTCGCCCACGACGTTCCAGCCGAGACGGCGAACCCCGACGAGCGTCTGAACGACAAGCTGCGCAGGATTCTCAACGCCGCGGTCGAGGTCGACAAGCCGATTTTCTTCTCCGTCGTCATCACCATCGCCGCCTTTCTGCCGCTGTTCACCATGCAGGGGGTGGAAGGCCAGATCTTCGGCCCGATGTCGCGTACCTATGCTTATGCTCTGATCGGTGCGGTCATCGCCACCTTCACCGTGACACCGGTCATGGCTTCGATCCTACTGCCGGAGCGGGTGCAGGAGGTCGAGACGGTTCTCGTGCGGCTGATCCGCAGCGTCTACACGTTCGTTCTGCCGCTTGCCGTGCGCCACTACCGCGTCGCCGCGACGGTCGCGCTCGCATTCCTCGCGGTCTGCAGCTTGCTCGGCCTGCGCCTGGGCACCGAGTTCCTGCCCAAGCTGGAAGAGGGCAATCTCTGGATCCGTGCGCTGCTGCCGCCCACCATTACGCTCGAAGCTGGAATGGACTCCGTTGCGCGCATGCGCAACGTGATCAAGCGCTATCCGCCGGTGCGCACCGTGGTCTCCGAGCAGGGGCGCGGCGAGGACGGCACCGATCCGGACGGATCGTTCGTGGCGGAATTCTTCGTGCCGCTCAAACCCTTCGAGAAATGGCCGAAGGGCATGACCAAGCCGGAACTGGTCAAGCAGATGAGCGAGCAGCTGCGGCGCGAATTCGTCGGGGTCGACTTCAATTTCTCGCAGTACATCCAGGACAATATCGAGGAAGCCGTGTCGGGGGTGAAGGGCGAGAACTCGGTCAAGATTTTCGGCCGCGATCTCGGTGAGCTGGAACGCCTGTCCAAGTCGCTGAAGAGCGAGATCGCAACGGTGCCGGGGGTGACCAATCCGGGCGGGTTCAATCTGCTCGGCCAGCCCAATCTCATCGTCAAGATCGATCGCGAGAAGGCCGCGCGCTACGGCTTCTCAGTTGCCGATATCAACGCAGTGGTGCAGGCGGCGATCGGCGGCCAGGAGGTCACGCGGGTCTACGAAGGCGAGATGAATTTCGCGCTGGCCGTGCGTTTCGCTCCGGAATACCGCGCCAACATCGACGCCATCCGCGCCATTCCAGTCGCGCTGCCGAACAACGACCCCAAAGCGCCGACCGCCTATATCGCCTTGGGCGAGCTTGGGGAGGTGAGGCTCGAGACCGGCGCCGCCTACATCTATCGCGAGAACAGCCAGCGCTTCGTCCCCCTCAAGTACAGCGTGCGCGGCCGCGACCTCGGCTCGACCGTGGCCGAGGCGCAGAAGGTCACCGCCGAGAGGCTGCCGCTGCCGCCCGGCTACCGCATGGAGTGGACCGGCGAATTCGGCGCGATGGTAGAAGCCCAGAAACGGCTCGCCGTGATCGTGCCGCTCAGCCTGGTCCTGATCATGATGCTGCTCTACAGCCTGTTCAATTCCGTCAGGGACAGCCTGCTTGCCCTCGCCGGCATTCCTTTCGCGGTGGCCGGCGGCGTCCTGGGGCTTTACGTCGCCGGACTGAATTTCAGTATCTCGGCGGCGATCGGCTTCATCTCCCTGTTCGGCGTCTCCTCGATGGACGGGATCCTGCTCGTGTCCTACATCCGCAAGAACTTGCGGGAGGGCCTGCCCAACGACGAGGCGATCATCCTCGCCGGTGAAACCCGCATGCGGCAGATTTTCATGACCGGCTTGTCGGCATGCATCGGCCTGGTGCCGGCCGCGATCTCGACCGGCATCGGCGCCCAGGTTCAGCAGCCGCTCGCCTGCGTCGTGGTGGGCGGCATGTTGCTGTCGCCGATCTGTAGTCTGCTGGTGATCCCGACGTTCGCCCGCATGGTGATGCCGGCGAGCGGAGGGACGACAGGCGAAGCCGCCGGGACGAGGGCCGCGATGGCGCAGCTGGCAGAGTCCTGACGGTCTGGCTCGATTTGCCGCGGCATCGATCGCAGCCCGAATGGGGCGAAGCGCGGTGCCTGGCCGCATGTCGAGGAGCGAGCGGGAGCGGCAGCGGCTCGTGCTGATCGCGCCCGGCCGCCGCCGGATCGCGGCCGTGGAAGCATCGCGCCCGTCCGATCGCCCCGAAAGCCCGGGAGCGACGAGGGCGCGAGCTGCGCACAGGCCAGGCGCTAGATGAGGACGGTAACGTCCATCAAGAAGGCGTCCCAGGCCGGGCGCGACCTTTCGCCTGGTCCGCCGCAGCCTGGTGATAAAGCTTCCTGATCGCCGCGATGTCGACCGAGGGCTGCGGCATCTTCATGCCCATGTCCGCGAGGGTCGCGCAGATGATCTGCGAAACCGCAAGGTTGCGGAACCATTTGTGGTTGGAGGGAATGACGTACCACGGCGCGTGCTTGGTGGAGCATTTCGAGAGCATGTCCTCGTATGCAGAGACATAGTCGTCCCAGAAGTCGCGTTCCTTGTAGTCGGAGTCGCTGATCTTCCAGCGGCGGGCGGGATCGTCGAGCCGCTGCTTGAAGCGCTCCAACTGCTCGTCCTTGGAGATGTAGAGAAAGAACTTGATGATCGTCGTGTTTGCGAGCCCGAGCAGCCGCTCGAAATCGTTGATGAGATCGTAGCGTTGCTGCCACACGTCCTTGGGGACGAGCTTGTGGACCCGCACGACCAGCACGTCCTCGTAATGCGAGCGGTTGAAGACGCCGACATGGCCGAGACCGGGCGTGTGCTGGTGGATACGCCACAGGAAGTCATGCGCCCGCTCCTCTTGCGATGGCTGCTTGAAGCCTGTGACGCTGCAGCCTTGGGGGTTCATGCCCTTGACGACGTGCCAGCACACCCCGTCCTTGCCGGCGGCGTCGATGCCTTGCAGGACGATCAGCAGCGCGTGCTTTCGTTCCGCGTAGAGCAATTCCTGCAGCGCCGACATGCGCGCGAGATGGCCCTCCATTTCCGGCTCGGCCTTGTCGTGGCTTTCGTGCTTGCCGTGATAGGCGGGATCGATGTCCGCAAGCCGCACCTTCCGTCCCGGCGCGACGATCAGTTGCTCGCGATAATCCATGTTTCGGTCCTTCAATGCGGGACGCGTCGTCTCGATCGGGGCTTTTACCGCCGCCCGCTGGCGGGGACGTTCGGCCGCAGCGACCGATTGAGGAGCTGGAGGCTGCGCGCCCACCGCGCGCTGGTTCCCGCGAAGAGTTTCTCCGCTGCCAGTCGGACGCTGCCGAGGACGAGCAGCCAAGCCAGGTCGTACAGCCAAATCCAGCCGATCAGCGTCCAGGGTATGGCCGGAACGAACCAGCCGAGCCCGCACATCAGCACGGCCAGGATCTGGGTCAGCGCAATGGCGATCACCAGCGGTCGCGCTGGATGCGGCGGCAGGAAGAACCACTTGTCGGTGCGAGTGACGAACAGGAGGAGGTGTACGCCGGCGACCAATTGCAGGAACATCACGGACTGCAGCTGCGACTGGTCGAACAGCCCGAAATAGCGCTGCTCGGAGGGATCCGAGAGAACCTCCATGCCGACCAGCAGCAGGCCGAAGGATTGCGCCACCGAAAACAGGCCGAGCGTTGCCGCTACCCAGAGTAGATGCGGCATGCGCCAGCGGATCGGACGCTGGGCAACCGGCGTGTTGTCGTAGGCGATGGTCATGATCGGCACGTCGTCGAGCAGCGACATGATCACGATCATGATCGCGGTGAGCGGCTGAAAACCGAGAAAGATGATCGAGAGGACGACGAGCGCCATGATGTCCATGGTGAGCGCCACCCGATAGATGGTGTAGCTGGTGATTCGACCGAAAATCCGCCGCGCCTCGTCGATGGCGTTGTTGATCACCGAGAGCCCGGGCGCCGTGAGGATGAGCGCCGCCGCGCTGCGCGCCGCGTCCGTGGCGCCGGAAACCGCCGTACCGCAATCCGCCTGCTTCAAGGCCGGGGCATCGTTCACGCCGTCCCCGGTCATCGCCACGATATGCCCGCGCTGCTGCAGCGCCTTGACGATCGCGTATTTGTGCTCGGGAAACACCCGCGCGAACCCGTCGGCGGCCTCGATGGCGTCGGCGATCTGCGGCGGGACGTTGTTCGGGTCCATGTGCGGAGGGAAGGCCTCGGCCGCGGGAATGATGTTGGTGCCGAGCCCGAGCTGGCGGGCGATCTCGCGCGCGATCGCGGTGTCGTCGCCGGTCACCAGCTTGATGCGCACGCCCTTGCTTTCGGCGCTTTCGATGGTGGCGCGGGAGTCGTCGCGGGGCGGATCGAACATCGGCAGGACGCCGAGCAGCGCCCAGGTCGTGCCGGCATCCTCGGAGCGGGCGACGGCAAGGGCGCGGTAGCCCCGGCCGGCAAGGTCGGCGACGCTCGTTTCGACCTTGCCGGCGACCTCCGGCGAGGGCCGCGCCAGAGCGACGATGGCCTGCGGGGCGCCCTTCGCGATCGTGAAAGCCGCTCCCTGCGGACCCACCACCGTCGCCTGCGTCCGCTTCGACACCGGATCGAATGGAACGAAATTGGTGCAGCGGTAGCGGTTGAGCGCGGCGGCGTCCTTGAACGCGGCGATCACCGCGTCGTCGATGGCGTCGCCATCGCCGGGCTTGGAGGCAAGGGCGCCGGCGAGGACGACCTCCTGCGCCTGCTTAGCGGCAATCAGGATCGGCTCTCCCAAGGTAAGCTGGTTCTTGGTCAGCGTGCCGGTCTTGTCCGAACACAGTATATCGACGCCGGCCATCTCCTCGATTGCAGCCAACCGCGAGACGATCGCCTTCTCCTTGGACAGGGCGAGCGCGCCGAGCGCCATGGTGATCGAGAATACCGCTGGCATCGCCACCGGGATGGAGGCCACCAGCAGGATCAACACGAATTGCAAGATGTCGAGGGCATCCGAAAGGCCCCAATCATCGGCGACGACGATGTCCCGATAGACGCGCACCGCCACCATGATCAGCGCCAGCGCCACAGCGACCGCGATGAGGAAGTTTCCGATTTGCAGCATCGCCTTCTGGGTATGGCTCATCGCGCCGGCACCGGCGACGAGCTTGGCGGTGCGTCCGAAAAAGGTGCTCGCGCCGGTGGCGATGACCACGCCGCGCATCTGGCCTTGCTTGACGATGCTGCCGGAATAGGCCTCTTCGCCCACCTTCTTGGCGACGGGTAGCGATTCGCCGGTCAGAGCGGCTTGGTCGATCTGGACGTAGCCCGCGCCGACGAGACGAAGGTCGGCGGGAACGACGGCGCCGAGGCGGATGTCGACGATGTCTCCCGGCACCAGGGTGGTAGCATCGACCGCGCGCACGGTTCCCTCGCGCAGTGCTGTCGCCTCGAGCGCGAGGCCCTTCTTGAGCGCGGCGAGCGCGTTCGAGGCCTTCATGTCCTGCCAGAATTCGAGCCCGGCGTTGAACAGCAGCAGGCCGGCGATGATGACGAAATCGTCCCAGCGGCCGAGCACGGCCGACACGATCGCGGCGGCTTCGATCATGTAGGCGATTGGGCCGGTGAAATAATGCAGGAGCTTCTCGGTTACCCCGACCTCGTGTTCCGGCAGCGCATTCGGTCCGTATTGGGCCAGTCGTTTGCGGACGCTGTCTTCGCTCAGGCCCTTCTCCGGCGTCACTTCGAGGCGCGCGAGCACCTCGTCGAGCGGCATGGTCTCGAGATCGCTGCCTTCGGCGGCCCGCGGCGGAGGGGTCGCATCTCGTCCCGCAGCATGGCTCATCGTTCGCCTTCCGCACCGTAAAGGGGCGCTCCGCGAGCGCTAGCATGCCCCAAGCTGGGGCGCCCTCCCAGCCCCGTCGGGTCTGACGGCCACCGCCTGCGACGCCCGCTTGACAACCATCAAGGCAGACCCGTCACTGCCGCACGACCCTCGCGGATGACGGCGACGCGCGCAGAGCGACACGGGAAACGAACGCGAGCTTGAACCAGAGGCGCCGTTCCGGAGCGGGCAATCTCGAATGATCACTTACGCAATCGGCGACATCCATGGCTACTCGCCCGCTCTGGGTGCGCTCCTGGATCGGATCGAAAGTCATCGCGGCGGGCGCGATCGCCGTCTCGTTTTCGTCGGCGATTATATCGATCGCGGGCCGAACAGCGCCGGCGTGATCGATCTCGCGCGGGACCTGCAGCGCCGTGAGCCGGAGACCGTGATCTGCCTGATGGGCAATCACGAAGAGCTGCTGTTTAAGTCGCATGAAGATCCGCTTCTCGTCAGCGCCTGGCTGGAATCCGGCGGCAACGCGACGCTCGCATCCTATGGCGTGGAAGACCCGGAAAACCTTCCCGACGACATCCTGCTCTGGGCTTCCTCCCTTGCGACCGTCCACGAGGATGCACGCCGCTACTATGTTCATGCCGGGTTTCGACCCGGCGTGCCCGCGCCGGATCCGGACATCGAGACACGCCTGTGGATCCGCGAACCGTTCCTGTCGGCGGACCACGATTTCGGCAAGCATGTCGTGCACGGCCATACCCCGCGCATGGACGGCAAGCCCGACGTGCGTCATCATCGCACCAATATCGACACCGCAGCTGGGTGGGGCCGCGCCCTGACTGCCGGCGTATTCACCGACGAACACGACAAGGCCGTGGAATTCCTGAGCGTCGATGCGACCGCCTGATGTGCCGAGCGGGGATTGGCTTCGGCGCCGGGATTTCCGGCAACGCGCGCCGCGAGTTGAGACGAATTGACCCAACATCTCGCTTCGCTGATCTCCGCTTACGGCAGCTGGCTGGTCGCCGCCATGATCGCCCTGGAATGCATGGGGCTTCCGCTGCCGGGGGAAACCGTCCTCGTTGCGGCGGCGATCTATGCGGGCTCGACGCACGAGCTCAGCATCTGGTCGGTCTTCGTCGCCGCCGTCATCGGCGGGATTGTCGGCAATTCGGTCGCATTCTGGATCGGGCGTGTGTTCGGGTACCGCTTGTTGCTGCGCTATGGGAGCTATCTCGGCCTGAGCAACTCGCGCATCAAGATCGGGCAATATCTCTTCCTGAGCTACGGCGGCAAAGTCGTCTTCGTTGCGCGTTTCGTGCCGCTGCTCCGTAGCATCGTCGGCTTCCTCGCCGGCGCGAATTGCATGCCATGGCGGGACTTCTCGATCGCCAACGTCGCGGGCGCCGTGACGTGGGCCGGGATCGACTGCTTCGGCGCCTACTACGTCGGCGATGAAATAACGCGGTTGGCCGCGCCGGTCGGATTTGCCTTGGGGATCCTCGTTCTCGGCGTGATCGTTGCGCTGGCGGTTGTCCTTGCCCGGCATGAACGACGGCTGGAGCTCGAGGCCGAGCGTGCTTTACCCGGCCCATTGCGGCCGGTGCAGGCCCGACGGGGCAAATGACGGCGCGATCTGGCCGTCCCAATGGAACCAGATGCATAGCCGAGGGCCGCTTGGCGCACCGCTTCTTTTGTGCACTCGGGGAATTTCTGCACTATGCTCGATACCGGGCGCAGTCGCGTAGGCGAGCATTCGAAATCCGGAATGGGGGCAGAGCCACGGAATTCGCGGACTGGATGCGAGCGAGGCGTCCCCCTCTAGGTGGCCGCCTCGATACGCTGACGGTCGGCGTCATGGTCGTGGTGGCCGGCAGCGCCGAGTCGACTGTAAGCCGCCCAGAAGGGCACATGACGACATCCGCGGAAGCATGTTCGATTCATCGGAGGAGCAATACAAGACCAGGATCTGTCCGCCGCAAATACCTCGATTCCCAGATTCGCAACGCAGTGGCCAGGATTTCCACCGATGCTACGTCGGGAAGGGTATGCATCTCCGTTCAGCCCGTCTGGCACGGCTGAAGGCGCGCGCGCCACTCGCGAGAAGCGCGATCGCGATCTCTTGCCGTGGTCGTTCAGGCGCTGGCTGCAGCCGGTTGTCTCCCGGCTGGACCGCGTGCTGCGTCGCTGGCAATCGATCATCGAATACACTTCCGATCCCAACTGCATCCTGCGCATCAAGCTCGAGCGGCTCGATGCCGACGCCATGCTCTCGGATGGAACGCGTGTCCGCGCCGGCGACCGCATCGTCGATCTGCATCTTTGGAACGAGCAAATCCCCCGAATCCCGGGGCAGGGGGCGTCGATCGCGTGGGCGCGGCGGATGCACCTCTGCTTCCAGTCTTCGCTGCGCGAGCTCGCGCGCTACCTCGCCTCGCGACCCGGTCTCGACGACGTTTCCGTCATCCGCTGCAACATGGCATTCGGCGGCGCCGAGCGGAACGCGCAGATGGTGCGCCTGATCGGCCGGTACGGATTCGAGCTGGCTCCCCGAGCGGCAACCGTGACGATAGGTGAACGCCTCCGCCGTTTCGGCGAGAACATCCTGATCTCCCTCATGGTCCTGGCGCACAACGCGGAGGCGCTGCGGCGAGACAGCCTGCGCCGGGGCCGGGCTCAAGTCCTTCTCTCCCGGCGGGTGCTCGAACGGCGCTACGGACGCGGTGCCTGCCGCGCGAAGCCGGAGCGTGGCTCGATCTGAGCAGTGCCGGGACGCCGACCCGGCGTGGGCGCGCGACGCGGACGCGCCTGGCGCGTCGAGCGCGCTCTGTCCTCACTTGAGCAGCTGGACCGACCAGTCGGTTCCGCCCCCGGGCGACGGCGTAAACGGGACCTCGACGTCGATCGATCTGCCGCAGGCCTCGAGCGTCCAGATCTCGGTCCACGGCTTCGGCGGGTCGATCGCCGACGTCACGCGCGTGTCGCGGACCTGCACGTCCTTGCAGCGGGCGGGCACCCTGCCGACCGTCGCCGCCATCGCGCCCTGGAGCACGTCGCGCTGCACGGTCGCGTCGGCGATCGTGCCTCCCGGCGCCAGCTCCGCGCTCCGCACGCCGCCCTTTGCGGCAACGAGCAGAAACGTCCGACGCACGTCGGGCTTGCACGCGATGACGTACCGCTCCTGCCATGCCGATGCTCCCGCGGCCGCTTGCACGGGCGCCACGATCTCGAGCGTGAAGACCGGTGGCTGCGCGCACCCCGCGGCCGGATTGGGCTGCAGGGAAGCGGCAACCAGCTGCTTGCGCAGCGCGGTGAAGCGGTCGGAGAACACGTCGTCGGCGAGGTGCTTTCCCAGCATCCGCTCGGCCGGGGAGCGGTCGGCCTCGATGTAGCTCGGCACCGGCGCCTGCGATCGGGTAGTGCTCTGCGGTTCATCGTTTGTCGCGGCGCGCTGAGCCGTCATGGCTGCGGCGCCCGGGCGGGCGGCTGCCGCGGCAGGTACTTCCTTCGCTGCGAGCGTCCGATCGGCTTCGCTCGGGTCTGACGAGAGGACCGCGGCAACGAGCACAAGCACGGTCGTGACGGTGCGCGTATGCCGCATGGAGCGCCTTGCCACCGGAGTCCGGAAGAGGGATGCAAGCTCGTTGAGTGCGGCCGTCCCGCAGGCCCGGGGCCGCGATTTCACGGCATGCCTACCAGAATCCTTGAGCTGCTTCACCACCTGCGCGCATTCCGGGTTGTTTTGATTGTCGAGCGCGCGTGCACGGTCGAGAACGGTCGTATAGTTCGAGTCCGCTCGCTGCTCGGCGCGTGCGACCGAAGACGGTGTCGGCTGCCTGCCGATCGGCGCGCCCACGGACTGGCGCGCGGTGGGCGCGTAAGTCGAGTTGGGCTCGTTCACGGCCTTTTCGATGCTGAGGATGTCGCTGGTGCAGGGCCCCGCCCGCACCGATGCTCCGGCGAAGGCAAGCGCGATGGAGGTGAAAAGGACCAGGCGACGCATGCGGACCTCCGATCCGTGGCTCGGCTTGCTCGCGAACGCTCGCGGCTACGGCGTCGACCATCGCAGCCCCGGCGCATCGGCGTGTCAGGGTACCTCGCGATCTCCCGCTTGTCATGGGATGCAATGGCACGGCCCGAGACGAATACGGAACCTGCGCTTGACACTTGTTTTTCCAGCGCCATACGATTTTTATGTGATCGACGGAACCGCGGTCGACGGACCAGGCGATTTTGGAGCCTGTAACGCCGTTATTCCGACGGGCGGAGGCCGCCTCTTGAGTTCGATCGGTGCACGCGCGCGACCTGCGGTGGCGTTGATCGCCGCCATGTGCTGCGTCGGTCCGGCGCGAGCCGAGAACCACCTGTGCCAGGAGCAATTTGCGCTGTGCACGTCAGCGCCATGCATACCCGAGCCCGGCAATCCGAAAGTGGCGATCTGCTCGTGCGATGTCGAAGAGGGCCCGAGCTTGGCCAGCGTCGCGTGCGACACCGTCAAGCCCGGCACCGACGCGGACGGGATTCGCACCGTATATTCTCAATTTTCGCTCAAGCAATGGCGGCAAGGCAAGCGCACCCTGAAGTGCGCGTCCGGCACACCATGGACGTGGTGCCTCAACAAGCCGTGCACGGTGGACCCCACCAACCCCAAGAAGGCGATTTGTGCCTGCGATGTGGTGCGCACGGGCGAATGGATCACGGCAGGTGGCGATTGCAAGACGGCGACCTGCAAGACCGCCTATTGGTCGGGTGCTCCGCCCGATGCCTTCTCCGATGCGACCGAGTTCATGATGAAGTCGCTCAACATGAAGAAATCGCCGGTGAGATGGTGTCGTGCCGCGCACGCGCGATGAGGCGTCGTGCCGTCGCACCACCGGCAAACCGACATGCCCCGCGGAAGACGATCGCCTACTTTGACGATCTGCTCCGCGGAAGAGGCTCGATCACGCCATCCACTTCTTGAATCCGACCCAGCGGGAATCGCTTTGGAGGTCGAATTGGCGGCGGGTGTCGCGTATCGCATCTCCCAGGGGGCCTCACACTCGCGCGCGCTGCTCATGCGCAGCCATCACCCTACAATTCCGGAGAGCGGCAGGCTGCTCCGGAATGGAATCCGTGCGGTCGGCTATCGGTCGCCAGACCCCGCTCGCGCGGTGAGGCGGGCTCGGGAGGGCGGCCTTCATCAGCTCCGAGGCGGCTTGGTACGCGTCACGCAAGATATGCTATGAGAAGGAATGGCGAACGAAACCCGGTGCCCAGAAAGGACCTGGAAGCGAAATTCTTCAATTGGTCCCGTAGCTCAGCCGGATAGAGCAGCGGTTTCCTAAACCGAAGGTCGGAGGTTCGAGTCCTCTCGGGACCGCCAAGATTTCCCGGCCGATGGCGAGCGGGCCAGGTCCGGGAAAGCGCCGGCACCACTGGGACCGAGTGCCGGATCTGCGCGTGAAAGGATGGCCATGTCGGATAACCCGGAATCGAATGACGAGCGGCCGTGTCTGCATTGTCTGATCGGCGACCTGATCGACGAGTTCTACGCCGAATACGGCTCGCTCGACGGCGAGAAGGACACGCTCGACGTGGACGAAATCATGACTGCGCTGGCCAAGACCGTCGCAGAGATGACCTACGGCTCCGACGCATCGACTCGCCAGCGCATCGTGGACCAATTGATCCGCGAGATATCGCAATTCGAGGCCGAATACGCAGATGCATCAGGCTCGGAGATGCGGCACTGACGTGAACGGCTTCCCTCGGACAGCTGTGGTGATCGCTTAGTCTAGCCGCCGGAGGAACTCAGACAGGCTAAAGAGACAATAAAAGGAAATGCCCCCGCCGGTGGTCGCCGACGGGGCAATGTCTCCCGGGACGGCGGCGCCGCCGTTAGATCGCGGCTTTCAGGTCCTTCGCCGCGCGAAACGCCACCTTCCTGCTCGCTTTGATCTTGATGGCTTCGCCGGTCGCGGGATTGCGTCCCATACGCGCGGCGCGCGCCCTGACCTGCAATATGCCGAGACCCGCGATCCGGATCCGTTCGCCTTTCTTGAGATGCTTGGTGATCATCGTCACGAGATCGCCGAGGATGGCTTCCCCCGCACGCTTCGTGAGCTGATGATCCTTCGCCAGCCTTGCCGCCAAATGCTTGATAGTCACCGGACGGCTGCTCTTGGCGGCGGCCGCCGGTGCCATTGCTTTGCCTGTGCGCGAAGACGCCATGATGGATAGCCCTCCTCAGAGACGCGAAATGCGCGAACGGCAGAAGATATGATTCGAGCCTGTAAGGAAAGAGTCTTTGGCCGTGGATGCCCTGAAATCGGGCGGTTTTAGGGGGTGTTCCGGCGACAGCCTGCCCCGGTCACCCTCGGTCCGTGCCACACCGGGCGCCGTCCGATGAAATACTCGTGGAGGGGCAGGCCGGTCGCGGGCGCTCCATAAATCTCCTTACGGCACGGATTGATCCGTCGCCCGCCGGCCGTAGAGCCGCTCGACCAACGACAATCCGGCGTTCGTCAGTCCGGCGATCAGCAGCGCGAGCAGGATGCCGAGATAGACTTGGCCGGTGTTGAATAGCGCCCGATGGTAGGAAATCCAAAAGCCAATACCGTCGGTCGAGCCCAGCATCTCGCTCAAGATCACCCCGATCACGATCAGCGCCGTGCCGAGCCGCAACCCCGAGATGATGGCGGGAAGTGCCAGCGGCGCCATCACCTGGAACATGATCTGCCGGCGGTTGGCGCCCATGGCCGCCGCCAT
Organism: uncultured Alphaproteobacteria bacterium; assembly: GCA_963758945.1. GTDB lineage: Bacteria > Pseudomonadota > Alphaproteobacteria > Rhizobiales > Xanthobacteraceae > VAZQ01. Next base: position 156,967 of record CAVWXY010000020.1, read on the forward strand.
GGTGGCGTAGCCGCGATCGATCCCTTGCACGCCGACCATGGTGTTGAGCGCGATCGGGAAAATACCGGAGACGACGCCGAACACGATCTTGGAGGCAGGTCCCAGTCCCAGCCAGGCGATAAGGACGGGATAGAGCACCACCAGCGGCACGGCGATCAGCGCCGACAGCACCGGCGCGGAAATCCGCGCCAGCATCGGCAGCGAACCGGCGAAGACGCCGAACCCGACGCCCAAGGTCCACGCGATCAGAATCGCCATGGCGATCTCGAACACCGTGATGCGGAAGGCGAGCAGGAAGGTCGGGCCGTCTTTCGCCGCCGCCCTCACGATCAGGCTGGGAGAGCCGAAGATAATCGGGCTCAACAGCCCAAACCGGAACGCGGCTTCCCAGATCGCCATAAACAGCGCCAGCCCGGCAAGCCGCAGCAGATGCCGCCGGGCATTCATGCGCGCACCTCCGCGATGAGATGCCAGATTTCGTTGCGCAGGCGGCCGAAGGCTTCGCTCCCGATCATGTCGATGGTACGCGGGCGCGGCAGCGGCACAGTGATCCGCTCGATGATGCGTCCCGGGCGGGTCCCCATCACGAACACGGCGTCGGCGAGATAGATCGCCTCGATCAGCCCATGCGTCACGAACACGACGGTGCCGCCGCTCGCCTCCCAGATCTGGAGAAGCTCGCTGCCCATGCGGGTGCGGGTCTGCTCGTCCAGCGCCGCGAACGGTTCGTCCATGAGCAGAACCCTCGGCTCCTGCACCAGGCAGCGCGCAATGGCGACGCGCTGGCGCATGCCGCCGGACAGCTCGTCGGGATAGCGGTGCGCGAAGCTCGCGAGCCCGACGAGATCGATGAGCGGCAAAGCGCGCTTCCTGCGTTCCGCCGCCGGCACCCGGCGCAGCGCCAGCGGGAATTCAACGTTCTCGACGGCGGTCTTCCATGGCAGCAGCCAAGCGTCCTGGAACATGACGCCGACCTTGCCCGGCGACGGCCCCGTGACCGGCCGCCCGTCGATCAGCACGCGGCCGGTTGAGGCCGGCACCAGGCCGGCGAGGATCTGCAGCAGGGTCGACTTGCCGCAGCCGCTCGGGCCGACGAGCGTGATGAATTGCCCCTCGCGCACCGTGAACGACACGTCGAGCAGTGCTGTGAGCGCCTGCTCGCCGCTGCCATAGGTCTTGCCGACGCCTTCGACGACGATGATCTCTCCTGTGGCCGCCGCGCCGCCGCCGGGCATCAGCGGAAGCCTCGGCGCCGCGCCTTGCGCACATCCTCGACGGCGCGCAGAAGCTCGTTGCAGGCGATGGTCGCCGCGACCACCAGCAACACGCCGGCGAACAGTTCCGGCATGCGAAACATCTCGCCCCAGGCGAAGATGACGCGGCCCACGCCGCGCGGCGAACCGTACATCTCGGCGAGCAGCACGCCGGTGACGGTGAAGATCAGACCCATGCGCAATCCTTCGATGATCAAGGGCTCCATCGCCGGCAGGTAGATGTGCAGATAGATCTGCCGGCGCGTGGCGCCGAAGGAACGCGCGGCCATCACCAGCCCGGCCGGAACCGAGCGCGCCGCCGCGATGCCGCTCAGCACGACGATGAAGAATGCGAGCGTGACGGCGAAAATGACCTTCTGCAGGAAGCCGATGCCGAAGGCGAAAATGAAAACCGGGAGAAAGATCGACTTCGGGGTCGAGAGTAGCAGATGCAGCGCCGGCGCGAACATGCGGTAGGCGCCGAGACTCTCGCCCAGAAAGAACCCGAACGCGAGCCCGAGCGGTCCGACGTTCGCGAACGCCACGGCGATCTCGGATAGGGTGACGGCGAGATCGCCGCGGAAGCGCTCGTCCTGCAGCAGGACGGCGAGAACGCGCAGCACCTCGGACGGCGGCGGCAAGAGGCGCGGATCGGCGAAGCCGGACCGGCTCGCCGTTTCCCACAGCGCCGCGAGCAGCGCGAGCAAGACGAGGGGCGCGAGCCTTGCGAGCCACCCCGTCACGATCCGATCCACCGTGCCGTCAGCGCGCGGCCGACGGCAGGAAGGCGTTGGTATAGATGCTTTCCGGCTTCACCTTGCGCAGATCCTCGAGGCCCCAGACCTTGGCGGCGATATTGACGGAATTCGATATCCATTCCGGTTTCACCACGCCGTCCTGCGACAGCGGCACCACCACCTGCTCGTAGGTGAGGACGTTCACCTTGTCGTCCTTCTCCTGGGTGAAGTCCTTGAGGTACTTGAGCGCCCAGTCGCGGTTGCCGCGCAGATGCCCGACCGCCTTGTAGATCGCCGCGAGCGTGCCGCGCACGGCCTGCGGGCGCTTGTCCATCATCTCCTGCGACGCGACGATCACGTCGGGCAGCGTCGGCTCCATCTCCTTGCCGATGTCCATCAGGGAGCGCGCCTCGCCGGTGGCGACGAGCTGCAGGCTCAATCCCGGGAACATCGCGATGGCATCCACTTGGCCGGCGCGCAGCGCGGGAACCATGCCGCCGCCGCCAACCGGGATGGTCTGCACGTGGGCGCCGGCCTTGTCGGCGATCCAGAGCGCGAACATGTCGGCGGTGCCGGCCTTGGTGGCGACGCCGATTTTCTTACCGTCGAGATCCTTGAGCGTCTTGATCGGCGAACTTGCCAGCACCAGGAACTGCCAGCCGTGCGGGGTCGGATCGATCGTCGCGACGATCTTCTCCTTGGCGCCCTTGCTGACGGCGAGCGCGACGCCGGCGCCAAAATAGGTGATGATGTCGGCGGCGCCGGCGCTCAGCGCCTCCTGCGATGCCGCGCCGCCGCGGTAGAGCGTGATCTCGGTCTTGAGCCCGGCTTCCTTGTAGAAGCCGAGCGTATCCGCCGCGTAGAACTGCACGTAGGCCGCGTTGTTGGGCACGGCCAACCCGATGCGCACGAGCTCCTGCGCAGCTGCTGCAGCGCCCGATAGCGTTACGACTGCGGCCGCAACCGCAGCCTGCATGATCTTGCGGCGAAACATGAACGCTCCTCCCTTACATCCGTGAAATGTTTTCTGTACCTAACTACAAGAGTGCAGACCGAACAAGACGAATGACGCGATGCCCGAGTTGCTCAGGCGGCGGGCTGGAAATAATCAGAGAAAAAACGCGTAGCGGGAGGATGTTGTGGGCGTGTGGCTGGTGGGCGTCGATACCGGAGGCACGTTCACCGACCTCATCGCCGTCGAACGGGGCAGCGGCGAACTGCGTCGCGCCAAGGTGCCGTCGGTCCCGAGCGATCCCTCGGCGGCCGTGCTCGATGCGATGGGCAAGCTGTTCGCGGACGGCACCGAGCCGTCAGAGATATCGCTCTTCGTCCACGGCACGACGGTCGCAACCAATGCGCTGCTGGAAGGCAAAGGCGCACGCACCGGTCTCATGATCACGCACGGCTTTCGCGCCGTGTACGAGGCGCGGGGCTGGTCGCAACCGCGCGGGAGCGATCTGCTCGACACATTCTATCGCAAGCCGCCATTGCTGGCGTCGCAGTGGCTGACCGAGGAGGTGCGCGAGCGTCTCGATTACCGTGGCGAGGTGGTTACGCCGCTCGACGAAGTGGCCTTGCGCGAATCGGCGCGCCGGCTCAAAGCCAAGGGCGCCGAAGCCATCGCCGTCTGCTTCCTGTTCTCGTTCCTCAACCCCGCGCACGAGCGGCGCGCGGGGGATATCATCGCCGAGGTCGCGCCGGAGTGCCGCATCTCGCTGTCGTCGAGCGTGTTGCCGGTGATCCGCGAATATCCGCGGCTGTCCACGACGGTGATCGACGCCTATGTGGGTCCGAAGATCGCGGACTACCTGCTGCGGCTGGAGCGGCGCCTGATCGAGCGTGGCCTGAAGACGCCGCAGCTGTTTCTCATGCAGTCGAACGGCGGCCTGATGCGCATATCGCTGGGCGCGCGACATCCCAACCAGACGCTGCTGTCGGGACCCGCGGCGGGCGTTATCGCGGGCACCGGGCTGGCGCGCGCGACGCGGCGGCCGCACGCCATCACCTTCGACATGGGCGGTACCTCGACCGATATCAGCGTGATCGTCGAGGGGCGGGTGCTGGAGACGACGCAAGGCCAGATCGCCGGCCAGGATATCGGCACGCCCATGCTGCGTGTGCGCACGCTCGGCGCCGGCGGCGGGACCATCGCCTGGATCGGCAAGGACGGGCTCCTCAAGGTCGGCCCGAACAGCGCGGGTTCGTTGCCGGGACCGGCCTGCTACGGCCGCGGCGGCGAGGAGCCGACGGTGACCGACGCCAACGTCGTGCTGGGGGCGCTGAGCGCGGATACCGTCCTCGCGGGCGCGTTGCGGCTCGACCCGTTGCGCGCCGCGCGGGCGATCGAGAAGGTCGCCAAACCGCTCGGCCTCGACGTCCTGCAAGGGGCTGCCGGCATCCTGCGCATCGTCAATACGCAAATGGCGGTGGACCTGCGTCTCGCGCTGCAGGAGCAGGGGCAGGATCCGCGCAAGTTCGCGCTGGTGGCCTTCGGCGGCGCTGGACCGCTGCATGCCGCGATGCTGGCGCGCAGCGTCGGGATTCCGACCGTGCTGGTGCCGCCCTATCCCGGACTCAACTGCGCCATCGGCATGCTGCAGACGAGCGTGCGCCACTCCTATCTCAAGTCCGAGGTCGGGCTCGTCAGCCGCTTCCCGGCGCAGCGGATGAACGATCTGTTCCGCGAGCTCGAGTGGCAGGCGCTCGCCGAAGCGGAGGAGGAGGGATTTGCCGCTGATGCCGTGAAGCTCACCCGCCTCCTCGACCTGCGCTACCCGCATCAAGGCTATACCCTGCCGGTCGCTTGTCCGGCCGAGATCGCCGAGCCGGACAAGGCGGGCCTCAAGCGCGCCTTCGACCAAGCACATCGGCAGGTTTACGGCCAGTCGGCCCCCAAGGAGGACGCGGAGATCGTGACGTTCCGCCTGCAGGCCGAGATCGACGTGCCGCGACTCGAGCTGCCCAAGCTTGCCCAGGGCGACGGCCATGCCGATCGCGCGTTGAAAGGGGAGCGCGAGCTCTTCGACAGCGAAGCCGACCGCTTCGTCCGCGCGCGCGTGTACGATCGTCAGAAGCTGATGGCGGGCGACCGCATCGCCGGCCCGGCCGTCGTCGATCAGTTCGACGCCACCACCGTGGTTCCGGCGGGAGCGACCGCGACGGTCGACGGCGGCGGCACGCTCGTCATCGCGGGGAGTGAAAAACCATGACGATCGATCCCGTGACGACCGAGGTGGTGGCGAGCCGGCTGCGCGAGGCCGCCGCCACCATGGAATACGCGCTCTACCACAGCGGCTATTCCCCGATCTTGCGGGAATCGAAGGACGGCACGGCCGGCCTGACCGATGCCGCCGGCCGCGTCGTCATCATCAGCGGGGGGCTGCAATATCATTTCACCGCTTACCAGCAGGCGGTGCAGGCCGTGCTCGCGCGCTATCCCGCGGCCATGCTCAAGCCGGGCGAGAGCTTCATCACCAACGATCCCTACAAGTGCGGCAGCCCGCACGCACCCGACTTCGTCGCGGTGACGCCCGCCTTCCATCGTGGCGTGCTCATCGGTTTCGGCGTCAGTCTCGCGCACAAGTCCGATATCGGCGGCCTCGTGCCGGGCTCCTCCGGCGCGGCGGCGCGCGAGATCTATCACGACGGCCTGCTGCTGCCGCCGGTCCGGTTCCAGACCGAGGCCGGCATCGAGGAAGCAATCGAGGCGATCATCGCCAACAACAGCCGCGTCGCCGAGGTCGTGCTCGGCGATCTGCGCGCGCAGGTCGGCTGCACGCGGCTCGGGGTCGAGCGGCTCGCAGCGCTGTGCGAGGAATATGGCCGCGAGACGGTGTGCGACGTCATGGCGAGCCTGATGGGCTTGACCGCCCGCCGCATTGCCGCGGAGCTGGGGGCGTGGCCGGATCGCGCCGCCGCCGCCGAGGGCTTTCTCGATCACGACGGCGCCGTGAAGGACAAGCCGGTGCGCATTTGCGTGCGCGCCACGAAGGCGGGCGAACGTCTCTCCCTCGACTTCACCGGCACCGACGCGCAGACCGCCGGCCCGGTCAATCTCGTCGCTTGCACCGCCGAGGCAGCCGCGCTGATGGCGGTGCTGGCGATCTGCGATCCCACCATCCCGGTGAACTTCGGATTGCGCGAGGCGGTCGATTTCGTGCTGCCGGAAGGCACCGTGGTGAACGCGCGCCACCCCGCAACGGTCAATCTTTATTTTCCGACCGCGCACCTCGTCTACAACACCGTGCTCTCCGCGCTCGGCGCTCTCAATCCGGCGCGCGCGGTCGCGCCGTCCGGGCTCGGCTCCGGCGCGGTGACCATCGGCTATCGCAAGTCGCGCAGCGGCAAGCCCGCCGTTCTCTACGAGCTCCTCAACACCTCGCTCGGCGGCACCAGCCGCAACGACGGCGCCGCGGCGGTCATGGCCATGAACCACTTCACCCCTGGCGCGCCGGTCGAAATCTTCGAGAGCGAGTATCCGCTGCGGGTGCGGGCGTTCGAGATGATATGCGATTCCGCCGGGGCCGGGCGCTACCGCGGCGGATTGGGCTACGCGCGCGAATTCGAGGTGCTGGAGGACAGCGTGCTGACGGTGCGCTCATCCAACCACGTGTTCGCGGCGCAGGGCTACGCCGGAGGCGCCGGTCCACGGCCGTCGCGGGTGATCATCAACCCTGGCCGGCCCGATCACGAGGAGCTCAGCGCCATCGAGACCCGGCTTCTCAAGGCCGGCGACGTGATCCGCTTCGAGCGCAGCGGCGGCGCCGGCTTCGGGCCGCCCGGCGAGCGCGCTCCCGAGGCGGTGCGCGACGACGTCCGCAACGGCTATGTCAGCCCGCAAGCGGCCGCGGAAATCTACGGGCGGCCGCAGGACGAAGCGTGACCGGATGCTCGCGGTGCCTGCGGGCCGAGCCCCTGGGGGGCGCCGCGTTAACGCTGTGTTTACCACGCCGGCGACATGGTGCCGTACCGCCCGCAACGCGAGGAGGCTGTCGTGCCGGTCCGCATCGAGGCGCGTCCCGAAAGCAGCGGCGGCGTGCCGAAGCGCGCGTCACGGCCGCTCGCAGCGAAGCCGCGGCAACGATCCACGGCGCCGATCTCCGCTTGGCGGGAGACCTCGCTATACGCCCCGGTGAAGCGCTTCCTGGAGACCCTCGGCTTCGACGTCAAGGGCGAGATCTGCGGCTGCGATCTCGTTGCGCTGCGTGAGGGCGAGCCGCCGCTCGTGGTTATCGGCGAGCTCAAGCTCGGTTTCAACCTCGAGCTCGTGCTGCAGGGGATCAACCGCACGCCGGCTTGCGACGAAATCTGGCTTGCCGTGCGCGCGTCGGGGCGCGGTGGCCGCGAGCGCGATCCGCGCGTGCGCAAGCTTTGCCGTTTCCTGGGCTTCGGGCTGCTCGGGGTCGCAGCCAGCGGGCGGGTGGAGGTGCTGGTCGAGCCGGGGCCATGGCGCCCGCGCCGCGACCCGAGGCGCCGCTCACGGCTGGTGCACGAACATCGTCGACGCATCGGCGATCCCGCCCTCGGCGGAACCTGCAAGCTGCCGATCATGACCGCCTACCGCCAGCAGGCGCTGGCCTGTGCGGCGTCGCTTGCCGGCGGGCCCCGGCGCACATCCGAGCTCAAGACCGCCATCCCCGACGCGCCCAAGATTCTGCTGCGCAACGTGTACGGCTGGTTCATGCGCGTCGAGCGCGGCGTCTATGCCCTCACCCAAGCCGGAACCGCGGCGCTGGCGCGCTGGCCGCAGGTGCTCCTCTGACGGCGGCGCGCAGAATTGCGCGCTGTCGACAACAGCAATCATAAAGAAAAAAGCCCCGACGAGCGGGGCTTTAAGTGAAGGAGGAAACGCCCATGATTAGGCGGGGGCAAGGTGGCGCATTTCATCCGTTCTGCCAATCGTCAATCCAGCGTCACGCCGACATTTGCAAACGGGTGTGACCTTTTCGTCACAGCCGCGAGGCGCCGCGCCAACGGAATGCTGGCCATCATTGCCTCCACGTCCAGTCGCGGATCTCGGGCATGTCTTCGCCGTGAGCCTCGATGTATCGTCGGTGGTCCCGCAGTTTGGAATCCAACTCCGGGGCCAGGTCTTCGTTGCGGGAGCGCACCCGAGGGATGCGCTCGATCGCCGCCATCGCCAGGTGAATTGTGTTTCTGAAAAATGACAAATCGCAAAGACAGATCGGACCTGGCATGCGCACCCGTCCAATCCCTCGGCACGCGCGGGCGGGAAGAAAGGCTAAACTCCCGCCTTGCTGCTGTGCTTTTCCGGTTCGGCGCGCGCGCGACCGCATATCCGCCCGAACGACATGAGCGGCCATGGACAACGTGAACCGTCGGCGCAATCTCGGTTTCTTCTTCGACCAGGCCACCGCGCGCGTGCCGGACAAGGTGGCGATCATCGATCTGTTCGGCGGTCGCGAGCGCCGCTCGACCTACCGGCAGCTCGACGCGCGCATGGACGCGGTGGCGGGCATGCTGGCCCGGCTCGGCGTGCGGCCGGGCGAGCGCGTCGCCATGCTGATCGGCAACCGCACGGAGTTCATCGAATTCTTCTTCGGCGCGATGCGTGCGGGCGCCATTCCGCTTCCGCTCAATATCCGGCTCGCCGGCGATACGCTCGAGCACATCATCGCCGACGCCGGCTGTGCGCTGGCAATGGTGGACCCCGCGAGCCATCGCGACGCGCTCGCGCTGGCGCGGCGCTTGCCGCTGCGCCGGCGGCTCCTGCTCGACCGCGAAGAAGCGGACTTTCTCTCCTTCGAGGTGGAAATGGCGAAGCCCTGCGCCCGCGTCGAGCCGCCCCCGATCGCCGACGACACCCAGGCATTCCAGCCCTACACCTCGGGATCGACCGGTCGGCCGAAGGGGGCGATCATGACCCACCGCGGCATGCTGTGGTACGTCACCTACAACCAGCGCCACTGGCCGTCGGCCGAGAGCGACCGCGGGCTGGTTGCATTGCCGCTGTTCCACAAGAATGCGCTGCGGGGGACGGTCAAGCCGATGCTCTATGCCGGCGGCTCCTTCGTGCTGATGTCGGGCTACGAGCCGCGCGCCTATCTCGACGCCTTGGCCAAGTACAAGTGCACCTATTCGCGCGGGGTGGCGGCGGTCTTCACGATGTTCCTCCAGCATCGCGATTATCTGCGCACGCTCGACCTTTCCGCGCTGCGCGGCATGACGATCGGATCGGCGGTGGTGACGCCCGAGCTGATGGATGCGGTCGAACGCGCGCTTCCGCACATCAAGGTTTCGGAGAGCTACGGGCTGACCGAAGGCGGCAGCCCGTTGCGCGCGCCGATCGACGGGCGCCCTGTGCCGCGCGGCAGCCCCGGCGTGCCGGCGCCCGAGATCGAGCTCAGACTGATCGACGCGCAGGGCGACGACGCCGAGGAAGGCGAGCTCCTGATCCGCTGCCCCTATGTCTGCCTCGGCTATTACAACGAGCCGGAGATCACGCGTGCCAAGCTCACCGACGGCTGGCTGCATACCGGCGATATCTTCTGCAAGGACAAGGACGGGTTCTTCTACTTCCGCAGCCGCGTCGACGACATGTTCAGTTGCGGCGGCGAGAACGTCTATCCCAAGGAGGTCGAGAACCTGCTGTTCTCCCATCCTGACGTTGTGAATGCCGTGGTGGCGCCGGTGTCGCATCCGGTGAAGGGCTTCGTGCCGGCGGCGATGGTGATCGCGCGCGCGGGGGCGGCGGTGACGGCGGAGGATCTCAAGAGCTATTGCCTGGACAAGGGGCCGGCCTATTCGCACCCGCGGTTCGTCGACATCGTCGCGGCGCTGCCGCTCAACGGCGCGGGCAAGATTGACCGCGCCGTCGTGCAGGCGCGACTCGGCGCCGCCTATGCCGCGACCAACGGCGCCGAAGGCGTGAAGGCGTGAAGGCGTGAGCTTATCCATCGCAGCGCTTCGTTCTGTCGTCCCGGCGCAGGCGCGGACCCATTTTCCAGAAACTGTGGTGTGTGGCACCATGGGCCCCGCCTGCGCGGCGACGACAGGAGGCAGTGCCGCGTTCAGCCGCCGGCGAGCGGCGTGTCCTGACGGCGTGTTGCGCGTTTTGCAGCCGTGTCAGCCCAGTTTCAGCAGCGCGCCCGGTTCTCCGGCGCGCACCATTTCCGCCGACTAGCTCGCGCGATGTTCCGACCGCTTGGCGCGCGACGGACCGCGGCCCGCCCGCGACGCGGTAAGCAGCGACATCAGCCGTTCGTAGGCGCGCATGACGTGCTCATGCATGATGCGCCCGGCGTCGTGGCCGTCGTGCGACGCCAGCGCCGCGACGATGGCGCGGTGCTCGTGATTGGAGACGAGCAGACCTCCGCCGCGCAGGATGCTCTGGCGTCGGAACAGCCGCATCTCATTGACGACGCGCCGATAGAGCTCGAGCAATTTGCCGCTGCCCACCATTTGGGCGATCCGGTCGTGGAATCGGGTATCGAGCGGAAAGTATTTGCGCATGTCCCGGCGCGCGGAGCTCTCGTCCATTTCGTCGACGAGCCCGCGCAGCTCGCGGAGGTTCGCCGCCGTGATGCGCGGCGCCAGCAGCCGTCCGACCAGTTCATCGAGAGCGGCGCGGACGACGTAGAGCTCGCTCGCCTCCTCGGCACTGACCTCGCGCACGAAAACGCCGCGGTTCTTGGTCTGCCTGACGAGGCCCGCCTCCTCCAAGGCGCGAAACGCCTCCCGCACCGGACCGCGGCTGACGCCCAGTCGGCACGCCAGCTCCGCCTCGCCGAGCTTGTCCCCGGGTTCGAAGGTGCCATCGAGAATGAGGCGGTGGATCTCGTCGCGCACCGCATCGGGCAGCGACGTCGACTGCAGAATTTTCAGAGCGCTGGCCTTGGCCGGCATCGAGGGACCCGTCATCGCAGCGGCGGCGCCGCCCGCGCCGAGCGCGTGCGGACGCGTTAGTCTTTTAGGCCAGGGCCGCGCCACTGTAAATTGTTGACAATCTGCCGGCCGGCCGGTGGAATTGAGCAGGGGGTACCGGCGGCGGCCGGTCCCGCTGCGGGACGAGGAGAAGATCGCCATGGTTGCGGGCATGCGTCCCATCGCCCTGTGCGTTCCGGATCCGGAACGTTCCGCGCGGATGCCCGGGCAGGCCGTCGGCTGGCGAAAGTCGGTGAAGGAGGTCGCTCCGGCGGGAGCCAAAGCCGGGGCCGTCGAGTAACGTGAAGCCCGCCGCCTTCGAGTATGTCCGGCCTGGGAGCGTCGCCGAGGCGATCGCCGTTCTGTCGCAGGCGAGCGGCGACGCGCAGGTGATGGCGGGCGGACAGTCGCTCGTCGCCATGATGAACCTGCGGGTGGCCTCGCCCGATCTTCTCGTCGACATCGCCCGGCTCGACGAGCTGCAGGCCTGCTCGGACGCATCCGATCACGTGTCGCTGGGCGCCTGTGTCACCCACGCGGCCATCGAGGACGGGCGCGTTCCGGACCCGTCGCGCGGCCTGATGCCAAGCGTGGCGGCAAACCTCGCCTATCGCGCGGTGCGCACGCGCGGCACGCTCGGCGGAAGCCTTGCGCTGTCGGATCCCGCCGCGGACTGGCCGACGGTGATGGCCGCGCTCGACGCGCAGGTGACGCTGCGCGGGACGGGTGGCCGGCGTTCGGTCGCCGCCGTCGAGTTCGCGACCGGCACCTACCAGACCGTGCGGGCGGCGGACGAGATCATCGAAAGCGTCCGCATCCCGAAACTGTCCGCGCACGGGCGCTGGGGCTATGCCAAGTTCTGCCGCAAGTCGGGAGAATTCGCGCATTCGATCGCCGCGGTCGTGCATGATCCGGAGCGCGATTATGCCCGCGTCGTGCTGGGCGCCGTCGACGGCCCGCCGATCATGCTCGCGCGTACCTCGGCGCTCGTCCTCGGCGGCAATTTCGACGACCGCCGGGCAGCCATCGCCGAGGATCTGCAGGGGCGGCCGTTCGACGATTTTCAAGCGAGCCTGCATGCGGCGATGGCCGCGCGCGCTCTCCGGCAGGTGCTGGCATGAGCCGCGTGCGCTTGCGCCTGAACGGCAAGGTCGTGGACGACGACGTTCCACCGCGCCTGTCGCTCGCCGATTTCCTGCGGGAGCGACGAAACCTCACCGGGACGCATCTCGGCTGCGAGCACGGAGTCTGCGGCGCCTGTACGATCATGATCGACGGCGAGCCCGCGCGCGCCTGCCTGACATTCGCCGTGGCCTGCGATGAGCGCGAGGTCACGACCATCGAAGGCTTCGCCCACGATGCCGTCATGGCGGCGTTGCGCCAGGCCTTCCATCGGCATCATGCGCTGCAGTGCGGATTCTGCACTCCGGGCATGCTGATCACGGCGCATGACATCGTCAGGCGTAATCGCGCGCGGTCGGAGCAGGACATCCGCAAGGAGCTCGCCGGCAATATCTGCCGCTGCACCGGCTATACCAATATCGTGGCTGCCATCGGCGCGGCCGCGGCGGCGCTCTCCGGTGGTGCCGGCGCCGCCGCCGATGTCGCGGCAGCGGCGGCGCCGGGCCGACAGGTGCCGGCATGAGCGATACCGCCGCGGCTGCCGGCTTTGGCGTCGGCGCCTCGCTCGAGCGCAAGGAGGATGCGCGCCACTTGCACGGGCGCGGCCAATTCGTCGCCGACGTAAAGCTGCCCGGCACGCAGGACGTAGCTTTCGTCCGCAGCCCGCACGCGCATGCGCGGATTAGAGGCATCTCGCTGCCGCCCGACGCCGACGGGCGCGTGTTCACGGCGCGCGACCTGCCGCGGCTCGCGGAGATGCGCGCGGTGCCCCAGGTCACCGGCTTCAAGGTTTCAGGCTATCCGCCGCTGGCGACCCAGAAGGCGAGGTATGTCGGGGAGCCCATCGCCGCCTGCGTCGCGGCGACCCGGGCCGAGGCCGAAGACCTCGCGAATTCGGTAGACGTCGATTACGAGGTGCTGCCGGCCGTGATCGATGCGGCGGCCGCGCTCGTCAAGGCGCCGAGCCTGCTGCACGAGACCTGGGGCAACAATCTTTTCATCGAGCGCGTGTTCCAGGCCGGCGATATCGACACGGTGGCGCGCGCGGCCGACGTGGTTGTGCGCCGGAGCTATCGCATGCACCGGCAGGTCGCGGTGCCGCTCGAGGGCCGCGCGGTGCTGGCCCATCGCGACCATCGCCTCGACCAACTCGTCGTCTATACCTCGACGCAGGTGCCGCACATCATCCGGCTGGGATTGGCCGAGGTGCTCGGGCTCGAGGAGCGGTGCATTCGCGTCATCGCGCCGGACGTGGGCGGCGGCTTCGGCTCGAAGGCGCGATTGTCGCCGGAAGAAGCGGCGATCGCCGCACTCGCGCTCGAAGTCGATCACCCCGTGCGCTGGGTCGAGGACCGCGCCGAGCATTTCCTGGCGTCGACGCACACGCGCGACCACCACTACCGCGTCACGGCCTATGCCGATGAGCGCGGGCGCGTGGCGGGCATCGACGTCGAGCTGATCGTCGATAGCGGCGCCTATGCGATGTGGCCGAACGGGCCGTTCCTGGAGACCGGGATGGCCGCGCGCAATCTTCCCGGCCCTTACGACATTCGCCATTACCGCGTGAAGACCTACACGGTTGCGACCAATAAAGCGCCGATCGGACCTTATCGCGGCGTCGGCCGCCCGGGCGCGTGCTTCGCCATCGAGCGCACGATCGACGAGGTGGCGCGCGCTGTCGGGCGCGACCCGGTCGAGGTGCGGCTGGAGAACATGGTCACGTCGGCGCAGATGCCCTACACCACGATCGCCAATCTCAAATTCGACAACGGCGACTATCCCGCCGCGGTCAAGCTGTGCGCCGAAGCGATCGACCTTCCCGGCGTGCGCGCCCGGCAGAAACGCGGCGAGCCCGACGGCCGGCGCATCGGCGTGGGCTTCGCCTGCTATTCGGAGCAGACCGGCCACGGCTGCGGCGAATGGGTCAGCCGCGGCAGCCCGTTCATTCCGGGCTACGAGAGCTGTACCGCGCAGCTCATGCCCGATGGCACGCTGGTGCTGCTGGTCGGCATCCAGTCGCACGGCCAGGGCCTGGAAACCACGCTCGCCCAGATTGCGCACGAGGAGCTCGGCATCGATCCCGCCAAGATCTCGGTCCGCCACGGCGACACCTCGCTGTCGCCGTTCGGCATGGGCACGATCGCCTCGCGCAGCATCGTCATGGCCGGCGGCGCGGTCGCGCACACCACCCGCCTGCTGCGGGAGAAAGTCCTCAAGATCGGTGCGCACCTGCTGCAATGCGATGCCGCCGACGTGCGCTGCGCCGGCGGCAAGGTGGTCGGCCAGCGCGGCGCCGTCGGCATCGAGGAGATCGCCCGCGTCGCGCATATCCGGATGGAGGCGCTGCCGCCTGGGGTCGAGCCGCTGTTGAACGTGACTTCGACCTATCAGCCCGGGATCGATACCGGGGTCTATTCCTATGCCACGCACGCCGCCGTGGTGGCGGTCGATCCCGCGACCGGCATGATCGAGCTCCTCGACTTCGCGGTCGCAGAAGACTGCGGAACGATGATCAACCCCATGATCGTCGATGGCCAGGTCCGCGGCGGCGTCGTGCAAGGGATCGGCACCGCGCTCTACGAAGAGATCCCCTATGACGAGCAGGGCCAGCCGCTCGCCGGCACGCTCGCCGATTACCTAGTTCCCGGCGCTGCCGAATTGCCGGCGATCAAGATCGTGCACCTGAGCACGCCCACGCCGTACACGGAATACGGCGTCAAGGGCATGGGTGAAGGCGGCGCCATCGCGCCGCCGGCGGCGATCGCCAACGCGGTGCGCGACGCGCTCGCGCCCCTGGGCGCCGAGGTCAACGAGACGCCGCTCTCGCCGCGGCGGGTGCTCGCCGCAATCCGCCGCGCGCAGGCAGCGCGCGGCGCGTGACGCGCGTAGATCGAGTCGGCTGACCGGCGGGGCCGGTCTCGCCGAGACTGCCGGGATCGAGCCCAATTGAAATGGCCCGCGGAGCGGCAGATCATGGCACCGCGCCCGCGCACAATCGCGCGGCATCCTGATCGGACGAGGGCGACAATGAGCCAAATTCAGATCGGCCTTCTGATCTTTCCCCGCATGACCCAGCTCGACATGACCGGGCCGTTCGAGGTGTTCGCCCGCATCCCGAACGCTGCGGTCCATCTTGTCTGGAAGCGGATCGAGCCGGTGGCGAGCGACAGCGGACTGACGGTGCTGCCCACTGCCACCTGCGCCGACTGCCCGCAACTTGACGTCATCTGCGTGCCGGGCGGGTCGGGGCAGATCGACTTCATGGAGGATCGCGAGATCCTCGATTTCGTGCAGCGGGAGGGCGAACGGGCGCGCTATGTGACCTCGGTCTGCACCGGCGCGCTGATGCTGGGAGCGGCCGGATTGCTGCACGGCTACCGGGCCACGACGCATTGGACGTCGATGGACAATCTTGAGTATTTCGGCGCCATTCCCGCCAAGACGCGCGTGTGCGTCGATCGCAACCGGATCACCTGCGGCGGCGTCACCGCCGGCATTGATTTCGGCCTGGTGGTGGCCGAAGCGCTCACCGATCGGGCGACGGCCGAGCGTATCCAGCTCAGCATGGAATACGATCCGCGACCGCCGTTCGCCGCCGGTTCGCCCAATTCGGCGCCGGCTGAGGTGCTCGCTGCGTATCGCGAGATGACGAGGCCGATGCTCACGCGCCGCAAGGAGATGACCTTGCGCGTGGCCGCGGATCGCGAGGGGCCGGCGGGCAAGTCGGATCGCGCCGCTTCCGCCTAGCGCAGGGTGCGTGCCCCCCAAGAGTCGAGCACGATCGAGATGCCGGGCGAGGCGCGTTCGAAGATCTCGAGCACGGTCCTTCCGTTGTTGCGATCGTTGGTTCCTGGTGAACGCGCCGGTGGCGGTTTTGAATGCCTGGCTTCGAAGCCCTACGCACCAGCGCCGTCTCGAAACAGGAGTGCGCTATAACCGACGAGGCGATCCTGCTGTTGCGCCAGCGCACCGGAGCGATCCGCATCGTGTGGCGATCTGTCGCGGAAACGAATGCGCGGCCGAGCGGATTGGTCCCTTTCGCGCTATCGTCCACGGCCTCGAAATTCAGTTGCCCGATGCTAAAAAAAGACGCATCCCGCTTCGGGCATCGTCGAGTATGAATGGACCGCTGCGAATGTTCACAATGCTCTGCGGACGCGAATCGATCACTTGCAGATTGTGGGGGGCCTTTGCGTTTGTTGATCCCCTATGGGGTCGGGGCGATACTTGGCGCGGCTGCCGCGGTGGTCGCGATTTCGCCGTTCGCCACGACCTTCGTCGAGCAGTGGTCGCGACGCGACGTCGAGCTGCGTTCGGTCCTCGTATTCAATTCGGTGCGCGACGAGCTGGCGAATCTGATCGGGTCGAACGCGACCACCCAGATCGACAACCTGTTCGAGCGGCTCGCACTCGACGAACGCCTGCGTGCGGTCGGCTTCTGCAGCAGCGATGGCGTCCTGCTCTATCACAGCAAACTGATGCCCGCGGACTTCTCCTGTCAGAAGGTCGCGCGATCGAAATCGCGATAGCTTTTCCACCATCGAAACGGCAGGTCTTCCCACTATCGTCGGATCGTTCCCGATCACCGCCGGAACGACGAACGGGCATCTCGTACTGCTTCACGACCTGACCTTCGCTCAACGGCGCGGGGTACAAGCGCGAACGTCGGTCATGATCGCGCTCGCCACCGTCACGCTTGTCGGCGCGGCGCTGGCATCGGTCATCGCACTCTTGGTCATGCGCGGCTGGCTGCAATCCGTGCGCAGGGCAATCGACGAGGTCAGGACAGGGCGGCGCGACATCGAAGCGCCGCCCGACGGCTCGGTCCTGGCCAAGGAAATACGGCATCTGTTCCGTCAACTCGACGACAGTCGCCGCTCGCTCGATGCAGCCCACGCCGACTGGAATCCGGAGACGCTCCGGCTCGCGCTCGCCAATCACCTGCCCGACACCGAGATCATCGTGGTCTCCAATCGAGAGCCCTATATCCACAATCGGACCGCCGACGGCGTCTCCGTGCAAACGCCGGCCAGCGGCCTGGTCGCGGCGATCCAGCCGGTCATGCGTGCCTGCGGCGGCACCTGGATCGCCCACGGCAGCGGCAGCGCCGACCGCGAAGTGGTCGACGCCCGCGACCGTATTCGCGTGCCCCCCGATGCGCCGGCCTACACGCTGCGCCGCGTCTGGCTCTCGGACGAGGAGCAGGATGGCTACTATTACGGCTTCGCCAACGAAGGTCTGTGGCCGCTTTGCCACATCGCCTTCGTGCGGCCGACGTTTCGGCAGTCCGATTGGGATCGATATCGCGCGGTGAACGCTCGGTTCGCCGAGGCGGTCCTCGACGAGGCGACGCGTCCGGACCCGATCATCATGGTCCAGGACTATCATTTCGCGCTGCTGCCGGCGATGATCCGGGAGCGGTTGCCTGGCGCCACCATCATCGCCTTCTGGCACATTCCCTGGCCGAACTCGGAATCGTTCGGCATCTGCCCCTGGAAAGAGGAGATCATCGACGGACTGCTCGGGAGCACCGTGCTGGGGTTCCACACCCAGTTCCATTGCAACAACTTCATCGATACCGTCGACCGCTTCATCGAGAGCCGCATCGACCGTGAGCACGCCTCGATCACGGTCGGGGGCCACGAAACCTTCGTGCGGCCGTATCCGATCTCGATCGAGTGGCCGCCCGCCGCGCTTTCCGGCCAGAAGCCGGCTCGCCGATTGTCGCGCCGCGGTGCGCGCGCGCCTGGGGCTGCCGAGCGATGTTCGCCTCGCCGTCGGCATCGAACGCTTCGACTACACGAAGGGTATCCTCGATCGCATGCGGTCGGTCGATCGCTTGCTTACGAATCATCCGGAATGGAAGGGGCGCTTCGTGTTCGTCCAGGTCGCGGCGCCGACGCGCAGCAAGCTCTCTACATACCGCGACCTGCAAACGGAGGCTCACGCTCTCGCCGACGAGATCAACGCTCGCTACGCCGATGC
This sequence comes from uncultured Alphaproteobacteria bacterium, assembly GCA_963758945.1. GTDB lineage: Bacteria > Pseudomonadota > Alphaproteobacteria > Rhizobiales > Xanthobacteraceae > VAZQ01. The sequence continues at coordinate 174,947 of CAVWXY010000020.1, forward strand.
AGCCCACCCGCCGATCATGCTCGTCGTCCGGCACTATGAACCCGAGCAGGTCTTCGAATTGTTCCGGGCAGCCGACATATGCATCGTCTCCAGCCTGCACGACGGCATGAATCTGGTCGCAAAGGAATTCGTTGCGGCGCGCGACGACGAGCAGGGAGTGTTGATCCTTTCCAATTTTGCCGGGGCGTCGCGCGAGCTGTCGGAGGCGCTGATCGTGAATCCTTACGACACGCAGGCGATGGGCGAGGTCATTCATCGCGCGCTGTTCATGCCGGAGGCCGAGCAACGCGCCCGCATGCAGGTGATGCGCGACATCGTGCGCGCACGCAACGTCCATCGCTGGGCGGCGCAAATGCTGCTCGACGCCGCTCAGCTGAGGAAGCGGCGCGAGATCCTCGAGATGGCGACGCACGGACGAAGTACGATGCCGGCCGGCCCTCGACGGCGGCCGGCAAGATTGGTGCAGAGCAGATGACGGATTTCGTGGGCGCCACGAAGACGGCGCCGCACGTATCGGCAAGCGGTCCAGAGGCCGAACATGGCGGATGATCTCGTTCCCGACGAAGTCCGGGATTTCATCCAGAAGCACATCGACTCCGTCGCCCAGTTGGAGGCGCTGCTGCTGCTGCGGGCGAATCCGAACGGACACTGGGACGCAGCCCGCACGGCAAAGCGCCTCTACACCACCGAGAGTGAGATCGCGGAGGTGCTCGCACGTCTCTGCGCGGACGGATTGCTAGGGTCGAACTCATTAAATCCACCATACAAGGGCGGCTGCAAGACAGACAGAGGCGAGATAGTTTCGCCCCAGTCGGTCGTAGCGCGTTGCGATCCGCCGGAAGTCCTTCAATCTGTTGAAGGCGTTCTCGATGCGCCAGCGAAGCCTGTAGAGACGCTTGTTGAAGCTGAACGGCTTCTTTCTATTGCTGCGGTTGGGAATGACCGGCTTGGTTCCGCGCTCGTCCAGTTCCTCGCGCAACTCGGTGCTGTCATAGGCCTTGTCGCCGAGCATGCGCTTGGCCGACTTCACTCTGCGAATGAGGCGCTCCGCGACCGGGCAATCGTGTGCTTCGCCTCCGGTCAGCAGGATGGCGATCAGGCGCCCTTTAGCATCTGCGAGTGCGTAAATCTTCGTATTGCGCCCGCCGCGTGAGCGGCCGACAGCCTGTTTCTGCTCCCCCCTTTTCCGCCCGCGGCCGAGCGATGCGCCTTGACGTGGGTGGAGTCGATCATCTGCGTGTCTGCCGAGCGCCCGTTCCCGGCCAGCTGCCGAAACAGATTTTCCCAGATGCCGCGCTGCGCCCAGCGTACGAAGCGGTTGTAGATCGTCGTATACGGGCCATAGGCTTCCGGACAATCGCACCAACGGCAGCCGCTCTTGAGCACATGCACGATGCCGCTGATGACGCGACGATCGTCCACGCGTTCCACGCCCCGTACATCCGTAGGCAAATGCAGCTCGATCCGCGCCCATTGTTCGTCGCTCAGCCAGAACAGCTTCCTGCTCATGAATCCTTCCCTCAGCAAATCAATGGCGTATCATCTGAGCAAAGGCGTTAATGAGTTTTCACCCTAGTCTGCAAGGACGGAGTGTACCGTTACGAGTGTGCGTCCGAGGCAAGGCAAAAAGTCGATCGGCTGGCAAGCGTCTATTCCCGGCATCTCATCCCCGTGACCAACATGATCCACGCGAAGCCCCGCCGGATCCGCGAGTTTGCCGACGCCTTCAAGTTCAGGAAGGATCGCTAGCATGGCGGCGATCATCTACGGCCTCTGCGCGCTCACCGCCGCGTTGTGCACATACCTTCTGCTGCAGGGCTACCGGCGCGGGAAATACCAGCTGCTGCTCTGGAGCGGCATCTGTTTCGCGGGCCTGACTCTCAACAATCTGCTGCTGGTGCTCGACAAGTTGGTGTTTCCCCAAGTCGACCTGTCGACTTGGCGCACGGCCGTTGCGCTTTTGGCAATGGCCGTGCTGCTCTACGGCTTGATTTGGAAGACCGAATGATGGACCAGGTCACCTCGGTGCTGATGGGGGCGGTCGCCATGTCCTCGTTCGTGGCGACGCTCTTCTTTTTGCGTTTCTGGCGGCAGACCGGCGACAGCTTCTTCCTGCTGTTCGCGGTGGCGTTCGGCCTCGATGCCGCCACTCGGTCGGTGCTCGGGCTCGGCCACGTGTCGAACGAGGCGGAACCGCTGTTCTATCTGGCACGGCTGGTCACATTCGGGCTGATCATCGTCGCCATCATCCAGAAGAACCGACCCGGCAAGCGAGGCCGGTAAGCGTCGGCTCCGCTGGGCGTGGGCCTGCCGGATCGCCTGGCGTTCAACGGCAATGAAAACTAGGCACGGCGTCGTTTCGCGCTAGACTGCCGTCAGCGATCCGTCCGCCAGAGGAGCCGCCATGCTGTCCGATGCCCACCGCAAAAAAGCCGCCGACATTCTCATGAGCGCGGAAAAGGAGCGCAAGCAGGCGGTGCAGCTCTCCAAGACCTGGCCCGACATCACGCTCGAGGACTCCTACGCGATCTCGACCGAGGTGGCCAAGCGCAAGATCGCCGCCGGCGCGAAGCTCATCGGTCACAAAGTCGGCCTGACTTCGAAGGCGATGCAGCGCTCGTCCCAGATCGACGAACCCGACTACGGTCACCTGCTCGACCACATGATGATCGCCGACGGCGCCAAGATTCCGCACGAGAACTATTGCCGGCCGCGGGTGGAGATCGAGCTGGCCTTCGTCATGGGCAAGTCGCTGAAAGGCCCGGGCGTGGGCCTCGCGGAGGTGTTGCGCGCGACCGAATACGTGATTCCCGCGATCGAGATCGTCGACGCGCGGCTGCAGGACCCGCGCAAGATTTTCGACACTGTGGCCGACAACGGCGCGGCCGCCGGCATCGTGGTCGGCGGCCGCCCGGTGGCGCCGCTCGACATCGACCTGCGCTGGGTCGGCGGCATCATGTACCGCAATTCCGAAATCGAGGAGACCGGCGTCGCCGCCGGCGTGCTCGGCCATCCCGCGCTCGGCGTTGCGTGGCTGGCCAACAAGCTGGGAAGCCACGGCGTCGCGCTCGAGCCCGGTCATCTGGTCCTCGCGGGCTCGTTCACGCGGGTCGTGCTCGCGCAGAAGGGCGATACCCTGCACGCCGATTTCGGCGCGCTCGGGGGCATCGCGGTGCAATTCGTGTAGCGAGGGGGAGGCCGATGCCGCGAAAGGCCATGTGCGCGCTTGCTGGCCTTGCACTGCTCGCGTGGGCCCTGCCGGCGGCCGCCGCGACCGACTATCCGACGCGGCCCATTGCCCTGGTCGTGGCGTTTCCGCCGGGCGGGGCGAGCGACGTGCTCGCGCGCCTACTCGGCAGGAAACTCGAGCAGACCCTGGGGCAGCCGGTCGTGATCGACAACCGGCCCGGCGCCGGCGGCAACGTCGCGGCCGAGGGCGTCGCCCATGCCGCGCCCGATGGCTACACGCTGCTCGCCGGCAACAACGCCATCCTCGCCACCAACGCCGCGCTTTACAAGAAGATCAACTTCGATCCCGTCGCGGACTTTGCCCCGGTCGGGTTGATCGGATCGCAGGCCAACATCCTGGTGGTGAACCCGGCGCTGCCCGCCAAGACGATGGCCGAGCTGATCGCGCTCGCCAAGGCCAATCCCGGCAAGCTCAATTTCGCCTCCTCCGGCCACGGTCTCGCCGCGCACCTCGCCGGCGAGCTGTTCAAGGCCGAGGCTGGGATCGACATCGTCCACGTGCCCTACAAGGGCGCGGCGCCGGCCCTGCAGGATGTGATCGCAGGCCACGTGCAGATGATGTTCGCCACCGCCTCCTCGGTGGTGCCGCATATCCGCGACGGCAAGGTGAGAGCGCTGGCGGTTGCCACGCTCAAGCGCACGGCGGTGCTGCCCGATATTCCCACCATCGACGAGCTCGGCATCAAGAATTTCGACGCCACCACGTGGCACGGCCTGGTCGCGCCGGCCCGCACGCCGGGGGAGATCGTTGTCACCCTCAACCGCGCGCTCGCGGCCGCCTTGGCCGATCCGGGCGTCAAGAGGTCGCTCGGCGATCTCGGCGTCGACATCATCGGCGGCACACCGGATGACTTCGCGGCCTATATCAAATCCGAGATTCCCAAATGGACCGCGATCATCAAGGCGTCGGGCGCCAAGCTCGATTGAGCATTCGGATCGTCATGCCCGCCAAGGCGGGCGGGCATTCAGTAGGATGGGCATTGCGCGTTTCCGATTTCATCAAAAGGGCGTGCTGCGCGCGCGCAATGTCCAAGCGTTCCTTTCGCGTGGGCAAAATCGCTCGCGCCAGGGTGGGAATCGCCGTTGCTCGCGCACGCGATCTTGCCCGCCCTATATCTGGCTAGCCATCGGAGCTCTTGGCATGAACAAGATCGATCGGCCGACTTCCGCGCTCGCCCACAAGGTCCGCCGCCTCGGCCACCTCGATCTGCCGGGCGGCGGCCAGGTCACCGTCGCCGGCTCGCACGCCTATGTCGGGCACATTCCGAACCAGCATCATCTCGGCACGTCGGTGGTCGACATTTCCGATCCGCGCCAGCCGCGCGTGGTTGCCACCGTCACACTCGACGATCACGACTCGCACAGCCACAAGGTGCGCGTCGCGGGCGACATCATGATCGTCAATCACGAGCGCAACATGAGCAGGATCGGTCGTCGGGCCGAGCAATTGCCGGCGGCGCGGCGCAGCTTGAGCGAAGAGCTCGGGCGGGAGCCGACGCGAGCGGAGATCGCGGCCGGGATGAGCGTGACGGAGGATGACCTGCGCCTGCTCGAGGAGTTCGAGCAGCGCAGCTACGACAACGGCGGCTTCAAGATCTACGACGTCGCCACGCCCGGCGAGCCGAAGCTGATCGCGTACCAGAAGACCGGCGGGATCGGCGTGCACCGCTTCGACATGGACCAGCACCACGCCTACATCTCTACCGAGATGAGGGGCTATGTCGGCAACATCCTCGTCATCTACAATCTCGCCGATCCGCTGCGGCCGCGGGAGATCTCGCGCTGGTGGATGCCCGGGCAGCACGTCGAGGGCGGCGAGACGCCGACCTGGTCTGGCCGCCGCCATCGGCTGCATCACGCGCTGCGCTTTGGCGACGAGATGTGGGCGAGCTGCTGGCATGGGGGCTTCTGGGTCGTGGACGTGTCCGACCTCGCCCATCCGAAGAGCGCCGCGAGCTACAACTACCATCCGCTGTTTCCCGAGCCGACCCATACCGTGATGCCGGTGCCGGGGCGCATCCGCGGCCGGCGCATCGCGCTCGCCATCGACGAGGAAGACCAGGCGCAGAGCGCGAGCGAGGAAGAGGCGCGGCGCGGGCGCGCGCATGCCTGCCTGTTGACGTTCGACGTCAGCGACCTCGCCGCGATCAGGCCGCTCGCGCAGTTTCAGGTGAGCGAGCTCGATTCGCCGTTCAGCCGCGCGGGCGGGGCGCGCTTCGGCGCGCACCAGTTCTGCGAACGCATGGCCGGTACCATCGTTCACGCCGTCTGGTTCGGCGGCGGCCTGCGCATCGTCGACGTTGCCGATCCGGCAAGTCCGCGCGAGATCGGCCACTTCATCCCGGAGCCTGTGGCGGGCCGGCCTGCGCCGCAGAGCAACGATGTGGCGCTCGACGAGCGCGGCCTCATTTACCTGATCGACCGCCACGTCGGATTCGACATCCTGGAGTTCCAGGGCTGATACCGCGTTTGCGATGGTCGCCGTCCGCCGCTCACTTCCCGTCAGGTCAGTGCGGCCTCCAGCTTGGCGTAGAGCGGATTGGCCCGCGAAAAAACGTAGCCGAGGTCGGCGACCACGACGTTCTCGGCACCCTTGTCGCGCAGCAGCGTTGCCAGTCCATGGACGTTCTTGGGCGGGCAGTGCAGCGTGAGCATGCCCGAGGAGGTCGGTCCGCCCAACGGCGCTTCGACGCCGAAGCGCTGCTTGGCCTCGGCCAGCAACGTCTCATCGCAACCGGCAAAGCGCGTGCGAACCTCGCGGAAGGCGCGCGCGCGCGTCTGCGCCGCGATGCGGTCGAGCACCACGCGCGCGGTCTCGCGCGCGGTCGTGCCCCAGTGGGCGGCGCGGGCTGCAACGAGGTTGGCCTGCGAGCGCAGGATCACGCCGTCGTCGATCACCTTGAGCGCATTGGCGGCGAGGGTCGCTCCCGTCGTCGTGATGTCGACGATGAGCTCGGCGGTGCCGGCCGCGGGCGCGCCCTCGGTCGCGCCCGCGCTTTCCACGATGCGGTAGTCGGTGACGCCGTGCGCGGAAAAGAAGTTGCGCGTCAGATTCACGTACTTGGTCGCAAGCCGCATCTTGCGCTCGTGCTTGAGGCGGAACGCGGTCGCGACGTCGTCGAGATCGGCCATGCCGTGGACGTCGATCCATGCCTGCGGCACCGCCACCACCACGTTGGCATGGCCGAAGCCGAGGCCGTCGATGAGTACGAGCTGCTCGTCCGCGTCGGGGATCTTCTCGCGCACCAGATCCTCGCCGGTCACACCGAGATGCACCGCGCCCTGCGCCAGCAGGTCGACCACTTCGGCAGCCGAGAGATAGGCCACCTCGACGCCGGGCAGGTCGACGATCGTGCCGCGGTAATCGCGCATCCCGCGCGGCTTGACGAGTTCCAGTCCGGCGCGCGCGAAGAAGGCCTCGGCGTTCGCCTGCAGCCGGCCTTTGGCCGGCACCGCGATCACGAACGGCGCGCTCATGATCGGCTCCGTAGCGCCGCGAGCCGTTCGATCCAGACCGCAAATCCCACCGCGGTGATGGCGCGGGCGCTGCCGAGCCGCGTGAGCAATCCGTCGTAACGTCCTCCTGCCACCAGCTGGTCGGCCGCCTGCGCGGCGGGATCGTGCAGCTCGAACACGAAGCCGGTGTAGTAGTCGAGGCCGCGGCCGAAGGCGGTCGAAAACCGGATGCGCCCGACGTCGACGCCGCGCGCGGCGAGGAAGCCCGTGCGGCTTTCAAACAGATCGAGCGCGGCATCGAGCGCGATGTTGGCGTCGCGCGCGAAGGCACGCAAATCGGCCGCCGCCTCGTCGGGATCGCCGCGGATGGCGAGGAATTTCTCGATCAGTGCACGGGTTTCGCGCGGCAGCGAGGTCTGCGCGCCGAGCGCCGCCTGCTCGAGAAAGCGGTCGGCAATCTCGCCCACCGAGCGTCCGCCGACGGCGGTGATTCCGGCGATCGAGAGCAGATCGGTGACCAGCGCGTGCGCCGCCTTCGGGTCGGATCCGGCGAGCGCGGCAAGCACGCCTTGATATTCCGGCCGCGCCGGCGAGGCGGTGATGGTGAGCCGGTCGAGATCGTGCGCGAGCGATGTCTTGTGATTGAAATCCTTGATCAGGCGCCGCTTCCAGCCAGGCGCGAGGTCGAGCGCGTCGATCAGCGCCGAAAACAGCGCGACGTCGCCCATGCGGATGTCGGCGGCCTCGAGGCCGTAATGCGCGGTGGCGTCGAGCCCGAGCGCGAGCATTTCCGCGTCCGCCGCGGCGGTGTCCGCGCGGGCAAAGGATTCGATGCCGGCTTGAAGGAACTCGCTCGCGCCCGCGTCACGATGGCGGAAGACCGCACCGAGATAGCAGAAGCCCTGCGGCCTGCCCGCCGCCGGCGAGGCGAGATAGTGGCGCGAGACCGGGATGGTGAGATCGGGGCGCAGGCACAGCTCGAGTCCCTGCGGATCGGCGGTGAGGTACATGCGCTTGCGGATGTCCTCACCGGAGAGATCGAGGAACGGCTCGGCCGGCTGCAGGATCGCCGGTGCGATCCGCGCATAGCCCGCGCGCTCGAACGATGCGAGCAGAGCTTCGGCCCGCGCATCGGGCGGGGCGCTCGTCGTGAGGCGAGTTGCACTCGGCATGGCGCGGTCGGTGACGGTCCATTAAGGCTTGTGGCGGCGGCGATTTAGCACGCTTGCGGGGTGAATTCGACGGCAAACCGGGAAAGCGCTTAACGCAACACGTCACGGCCGCGCGCGGCGCCGCGCCTAGCGCCAATCCCCCAGCACCGCTCCCACCAACGCGAGCGCCGCGACCGCGGCGGTATCGGCCCGCAGAATGCGGGGACCGAGCGCCAGGCGCACCGTGTTCGGCAAGGCGAGGAGCGCGGCGCGCTCCGTCTCGGCGAACCCGCCCTCAGGGCCAACCAGCACCGCGAGCGCCATCGGCTCGGCGCGGCCGGCGCTGCGTGCTGCCGCGAGCGCGGCGATCGGATCCTTGACCTCGGCGTCCTCGTCGCAGAACACGAGCAGGCGGGCAGCGTCGCGCTCGGCAAGCATCTGCTCGAAGGTCAAGGGGGTGCCGATTTCGGGCAGCGTCAGGATGCCGCACTGCTCCGCCGCCTCGATCGCATTCGCTCGCATTCGCTCGAGATTGAGGCGCACAACCTGGGCGTGACGCGTGAACACCGGCTGCAGGCGGGAGGCACCCATCTCCACCGCCTTCTGCGCCAAATAGTCGAGGCGGGCATGTTTCAGCGGCGCGAACAGGTAGTGCAGATCGAGCGCGCTGGTCTGAGGCCGGGTGCGGTCGACGACGGTGAGCGCGAGCCGGCGTTTGCCGGCGCTCGCGAGCGTGCCGCGCCATTCGCCGTCATCCCCGTTGAAAAGCAGCACGGAATCGCCGGTTTTCAGCCGCAGCACGTTGCCGAGGTAATTGGCTTGCGACGCATCGAGCGCGATGCTCGCTCCCGCCTCGAGCGGCTTGCCGAGATAAAGCCGGGGGGTGCGGAAATCGTAGCGAGCCATGGGCGTCGGAGCGACTGGGCGTGGATGGGCGGCCATCAGCGGCCGGCATTCGGACTTCAAGCGATCACACGACGGGCCCGACGAATCAGGGCTTTCGGCCTGCAATCCGACCGCCGCATCTCCTGATTGCGGGCCGGTTGCTTACGGGACCCCCGTTTCTGCCGTGTTATCGCCGAATTCGACAGGCTGTTAATAGAGGGGCCGCAAGATCGGCCGGGGTCGAATCGGGCGGCCGGGGGAAATAGCCATATGATGTTCAGCCGGGCTCTTCCGTGGGTGCTCGCGCTCGCCGTTTTGCCGCTCTCGCCGGCTGCAGGACAGTTTGGGGGGATGCCCGGCATGCCCGGCGCGCCCGGGATGTCCCCGACCATGCCGGGAGCGCCGTTCGGGGCGGCGCCGCAGCAGCCGCCTGCCGTTTGCCAGCAGCTCCTGGCCAGTCGCGATGAGACCGCCAAGTACGGCAAGGCCATCCACGCGGCCGGCCAGAAGAAGGTGCCTCCCGAGGAATTGTGCAAGTTGTTCAAGGTGTTCATCGCCTCCGAAGGCAAGATGTTGAAGGGCCTGGAGGAGAACAGCGCGACCTGCGGCGTGCCGCCGGAGGTGCTCCAGCAGATCAAGACCTCGCACGGCAGGGCTGCGCAGGTCGGTCAGCAGGTTTGCGAGGCGGCGGCGCAAGGGCCGCGGCCGTCCGGCCCGAGCCTGAGCGATGCCCTCGGCACCACGCCGACGGTGCCGGATGCTTCGGCGGCGCCGAAGAAGAACCCGGGCACGTTCGACACGCTGATCGGCAGTCCGCTGGCGCGATGACCGGCGACGCCGGTCGCGTCGCCGATTCGACGGGTAACTGGGTCGACGCCTTCGCCCCCGCCTGGGCGCGCCCCTATCTGCGGCTCGCCCGCCTCGACCGCCCGATCGGCTCATGGCTCCTGCTGCTGCCGTGCTGGTGGTCGGCTGGGCTCGCGGCCGTGCGCGCGGGCACGAGCGTCGACCTTTGGCACGTCGTGCTGTTCTTCATCGGCGCCTTCGCCATGCGCGGGGCCGGCTGCACCTGGAACGACATCGTGGACCGCGACCTGGACGCGCGGGTCGAGCGCACGCGCTCGCGCCCGATCCCTTCCGGGCAGGTCAGCGTCGCGTCCGCCGCCGCCTTTCTTGTGCTGCAAGCTCTGGTCGGCCTCGCCGTTCTGCTGCAGTTCAACAGCTTCACGGTGGGCGTCGGGCTCGCATCGCTTGCCGTGGTTGCGGTCTACCCCTTCATGAAGCGGATCACCTATTGGCCGCAGATCGTGCTGGGTCTTGCCTTCTCGTGGGGCGCGCTGATCGGATGGCCGGCCACCTTCGCGCGGCTCGATCCGCCCGCGTTCCTGCTCTACGCCGGCGCGATTTCCTGGGTGATCGGCTACGACACCATCTACGCCCACCAGGATCGCGAGGACGACGCGCTGATCGGAATCAAGTCGACGGCGCTGCTGTTTCGCGAGCGCACCAAGCCCATGCTCGCGCTGTTCTATGCGCTGGCCGTGCTGTTCATTGCGTGGGCGGGGTGGAGCGCGGGAGGGGGTCTCCTGTTCTCGCTCGGCCTCATTGCATTCGCCGCCCATCTGGCATGGCAGATCCATCGGCTCGATATCGACGATCCCGTGAACTGCCTCGTGGTATTCAAGTCGAACCGCGATGCCGGACTGATCCTGTTCGCCGGGCTGGTGCTGGATGCATGGAGCGGACGGCCATGATCGGCACCCGGACAACTGGCCTGGCCGCGAAAGCCGAAGGCCGTGACGATCGACGTCACGACCTCTGGCCTCGATGCGCCCCGGAGCCGCGCCTCCACGCGACCGCGCCTACATGAGCAGCAAGCAGCGCTGGGCTCGGTTGGCCGCTGGCCTGATGCAATATTCGCGCAATCGCACGAGGCGCGATCAGGCCCCTCGCACGCGGCGGGCGAAGAACTCGGCCTGTAGCTGCCAATGCGCGCCGTCATCAAGCGAACGCTCGCCGAGCCAGCGGAACGAATCGGGCGTGACCTCCGTGAAGCGCCAGCGGACCGCGGCGCCGTTGTCGTCCCTGCCCTCCTGCACGATGTCGCCGCCGCGGGCGCGGCCGACTTGGCGACGATAGAGCTGCTTCAGCGGATCGCTCCAGAAGATGTGCCAGGCGTCGATGCCGGGATCGTAGACCCGCAGCGTCGTGCCGTAGAACAATCCCGCCAGGATCCACACGTCCTGAACGGCGCGGCCTTCGAGCACCCAGCCGAAGTGAATTTCGCCGCGGCCGGTCTGCTTGCTGCCGTCGTCGCCGTACACGGCGCCGTCCATTTCCCAGCGCCCCACCAGCTGGCCGTAAAGGCCCATCTTTTCCGCGCGGTCCGGCGCAGGGCGATCGGTATGAAGCGCAGCGATGAACGAGGAGGCGGCAGATGCGGTCATGGTCGGAGCCTTTCGCATGTCGGGGATGCCCTCCGTAGGCCGCTCGATCCTGCGCCGCTTGGGAAAAATTGCTATTTTGCGGCATGGCAGTGAAATTGCGCCTCTTGGGGTCGGGCCCGGGCTGGAGCGTCAGCGATGTGGTGTGCACCGCCGGGCCGCACGACCGGCCGTTCGAAGAACGGCATCACGCCGCCTGTATCGCCGCGGTAACGCACGGTACGTTCCAGTACCGATCGAGCCGCGGCTCAGCCGTGCTTGCCCCGGGCGCGCTGCTTCTAGGCGACGAAGGGGCCTGCTTCGAATGCGGTCACGAGCACGCAACCGGGGACCGTTGCCTCGCGTTCCACTTCGCGCCCGATCACCTGGAAACGATCGTGGCCGCGGTGCCGGGCGCACGGCGGACGGCATTCGCCGTTCCGCGCCTGCCGCCTTTGCCGTCGCTCCTGCCCTTGCTCGCCGCCGCTGAGGCCGCGGGCGACGACGGCGACGAGGAGGAACTCGAAGAGCTGGCGTTGCGCCTCGCGGGCGCGGTGGCCGCGGCGTTGGCCGAAGTGCGCCGCGCCCCGCCGCCGCCGAGTCGTCGCGACGAGCGGCGCGTCACCGATGCATTGCGCCGGATCGAGGCGCGGGCGCTCGGGCAGGTGGCGCTCGGCGCCCTCGCGCGCGAGGCGGCGATGAGCCCTTACCATTTCTTGCGCACGTTTCGTCGAGTGGTGGGCGTGACGCCCTATCAATTCGCGCTCCGCACCCGGCTCCACCGCGCCGCCGTGCGTCTGCGCCGGTCCGATGCGTCGATCTCGACCGTCGCATTCGATGCCGGCTTCAACGACTTGTCGACGTTCAACCGCCGCTTTCGGCGGCTGATGGGCATGAGCCCGAGTGCGTATCGTGCGAGCCGAGGCGTCGCGGCTCCGGCAACTAGGATGGGTTGAGCGCGAGCGAAACCATCGCGACGTTACGGGCGAAGCCCGGCCGGCCGCGGTGAGAGGTGAGGGGTTTCGCACAAAGCGCTCGACCCATCCTACGCTCAACCCGTCCCACGACGGCTACATCGCATGGCCGCGGGCCGCCGCGGCGCCCTGCGCCAGGGTGGGCCAGGCTGCCGGCGCGCGCACGCGCGCGGCCGCTTCCGCGGGCGGCAGGTTGCGGTCCCAGTCGCGCGCGATGAAGCGGCAAGCGCTGATGCCGTCGGATTGCGGCGAGGCGAGCCACACGACCGGTGCGCCCATGATCTCGGGGTCGAGCAGCACCGAGGGACGCGGCTTGCCGGGCGGAAAGAACCCGGGCGTATCGGTGGGGCCGCCCGGCACCAGGATGTTGACCGTCACCCCGGTGCCTTCGAGGTCCTTCGCCCAGGTCACGCTCATCGCCTCGAGCGCCGCCTTGGAGGCGCCGTAGGCCGACAGTCCGGCCGCCAGCATGGTGTCGAAGCTCGTCGTCACGTTGACGATGCGCCCCCAGCCCCGCTCGACCATGGGCTCCGCCGCGAACCTCGCCATCAGGAATGCGCCGATGCAGTTGACCGCCAAAATCCGTTGCCAGCCTTCTGCATCGGCCTCGAAGAACTTGATCCGCGCCTCTGCGTGGTCGGCCGCGGTGGACATGCTGATGCCGGCGCAATTGATCAGGATATCGAGCGCGCCGAAGGCCTCGATGACGCGGCGGACCGCGCCCCGGCAATCCGCGGATCTCGACACGTCGGCGATGATGCCGCGGAATTTTGCGGCCAAGGCCGGCTCGGCCGCGAGGCGCTCGAGCCCGCTCGCAGCGATGTCGATGCCGGCGACCTTCGCTCCGGCTGCGGCCAGCGCGCGCGCCATCACGCGGCCCATGCCGCTCGCCGCGCCCGTGACGACGGCCACTCGGCCATCGAGCGATTGTGGTTCTGCCATCACAGCACCTCCCGCCGGGACGATGCCAAATCGCGCAAGATGATGCAATTGCATGCGGTGAGGCGGCAAGCCGCGTTGCGCCGTCGCCCGCGCCGTTGTTAGCTCTGCGGTAACGAGACACTGGAGGAAGCGCACCATGCGTCATGCAAGGATCACCCGTCGCGCAAGGATCACGGCGGCGGCGGTCGCGGCCGTGCTGGCATTCGCGGCGGGCGGAGCGTGTCACGCCCAGGACCAGCTCAAGATCGCGGTCGGCGGGCGCGGCATCGGGGAAACCTTCGTCACCGAGGTCGGTTACAAGGCTGGCTTGTTCAACAAGCACAATCTTGCGCTCGACATCTTCTATACCGACGGCGGAGGCGAGACCCAGCAGGCGGTGATCTCGAACAGCGCGCAAATCGGCGTGGCTTCGGGCTTTCTGGGAGCCATCGGCGTGTTCGCCAAAGGCGCGCCGGTGCGGATCATCGGCGCCTCCTATACCGGCGGTGCGCAAGTGTTCTGGTACGTGCCGGCGAACTCGCCGATCAGGACGCCGCAGGATCTGGAAGGCAAGACCGTCGCCTATTCCACCAATGGCTCCTCGACCCATGCCGGCGCGCTGGCGCTGCAGAAGCACTACCGGATCAACTTCAAGCCGACACCGACAGGCAATGCCGCGGCAACCATGACCGCGGCGCTCAGCGGCCAGGTCGATGTCGGCTGGGCCGGGGCACCGTTCGGCGTCGCCGAGCTGGAAGCGGGCAAGACTCGGCTGATCATGAAATCGTCGGACGCGCCGGACTTCGACAAGCAGACGAGCCGCGTGATCATCGCCAATGCCAGCGAGCTCAGAGCGCGCCACGACGTGTTCACGCGCTTCATGCGCGGCTATCGCGATTCGCTCGCTTGGATCTATTCCTCGCCCGAAGGGCTCAAGGCCTATGCCGCGTTCGCCAAGCTGTCGGAGGCAACGGCGAGGCGCGCGCTCGAGGAGTTCTTGCCCCGCGCCGCGGTCGATCCCGACCGCATTTCCGGGCTCGACGAGGTGGTCGCCGACGCCATCAACTTCAAGTTCATCGCCAAGCCGCTGACCAAGGACGGGCTCGCGGAGCTGATCCAAATCCCCGAACGACGGCAGTGACGCCGCGCCGCGTCCGGCGCGCCCTGCGCGACGAGCGCCTGCGGCGCTGCATCGCCGAGTGTCCGATCCGCATGGCTCCGATGCGCGCGAACGGCTCGCGCAGGCGGCCGTCAGCCTCGGTCACCAGCAGCGGCACGCCGAGCGCGCGAGCCCAGGCCCGCCATTCCGCAACGACATCGCTGCCGTGCACCGAGCGATAGAGCGTGAGCGACAAGGCGGGATCGGGATGTTCGAGCACCACGGCAACGGCGCCCGCGGTCGTGCCCGCCGGCGGATCCATCCGGATGGCCACCCCGTGATAGGTGGTGAGCGGCAGCACGAGCGTGTTGGCGCCGCGCACGGCGCAGCGCAGTAGCACGCGCGCGGCATCGAGCTCCACCGATCCCGCCCGCTGCTCTGCGGGATCGTCGGCGACTTCGAAGCGCAGCGGGAAGGCGAAGGGGTCGAGCCGCTCGCCGCGGCTCGACCCCGCAGGCACGACCCTGCCGGTTGCTGTTTGACGGCTCAAAGCTTATCTCCCTGCCGGGTGCATCCCGGTTCGCGCCCGTCGGAGCTGTTCCCCCGATCGTTGCGGCCATCATGCCGCAATTCGGTCGGAATCCGCTTAACGTTCCTGGTTAATCTGCGGTATCACGGCTGCAATGCGACTCATGCTTGACGAGACCTTGCCGCGCGCTCGCGGGCCGCGCCCGAAGCGTCCGCGACCGGTCGAAAGCCCTCGATCCCCGAACGAAAGTCTGTCTCCCCAATGTCCTCGCTGCTCGACCAGTCTGCGTTGACCGATCTTGCCGAACGGCTCGTCAGCGCGGCGCGCCGCGCCGGCGCCGATGCGGCTGACGCGCTCGCCCTGCGCTCGGTCTCGCTTGCAGTCGAGGTGCGCGAAGGGGCGGTGGAAGAATCCGAACGCTCCGAGGGGGACGATATAGGGCTGCGCGTGTTCGTCGGGCGGCGCCAGGCCGTGGTGTCGAGCAACGACAACCGGGCCGACGTCAGTGAGCTCGCCGAGCGCGCGGTCGCGATGGCCCGAGCGGCGCCGGAGGATCCGTTTGCCGGCTTGGCTGATTCGGCGCAAGTTGCAAGCGACATTCCCGACCTCGACCTGCTCGATCCGGATCTGCCGAGCGTGACGCTCCTGGAGGAGCGTGCCCGGCGCGCCGAGAATGCCGCGCTGGCGGTCAAGGGCGTGACGAAGTCGGGCGGCGCTTCCGCCTCGGCCGGCATCGGCGGCATGGTGCTGGTGACGAGCCAGGGCTTTCGCGGCGCCTATCTCAATTCGGCACAAAGCGTGTCGATGACGGCGATCGCCGGTGAAGGCACCGCGATGGAGCGCGACTACGATTATTCCTCCACCCTGCACGGCTCCGATCTCGACCCTCCCGAGAAGGTGGGGCGAACCGCCGGCGAGCGCACGGTCGAGCGGCTCAATCCGCGCAAGGTCGAGACCAAACGCGCGCCGGTCGTGTTCGATCGGCGGGTGGCGGGCTCGCTTGTCGGCCATCTCGCCGGCGCCATCAACGGCAGCGCGGTGGCGCGCAAGACCAGCTTCCTCAAGGACAAGCTCGGCGAGCGGCTGTTCGGGTCCGGCATCCAAATCATCGACGATCCCCGCCGCAAGCGCGGCTTGCGCTCGCGGCCGTTCGATGCCGAGGGGGTCGCGACCCGGCGTCTCGCGGTCATCGCGGACGGCGTGCTCACGTCTTGGTTTCTCGACTCGGCGACCGCGCGCGAGCTCGGATTTGCGACCACCGGCCACGCCCAGCGCGGCGTGTCCTCGACGCCTGCGCCGGGGCCGAGCAATCTTCATCTCGCCGCCGGCGCGGACACGCCGGAAGCGTTGTTGGCGGACATCGGCGAGGGCTTCTACGTCACCGACCTGATCGGCATGGGGGTCAATCAGGTGACCGGCGACTACAGCCGCGGCGCGTCCGGATTCTGGATCGAGAACGGCCGGCGCAGCTTTCCCGTGAGCGAGGTGACGATCGCCGGAAATCTGGTCGAGATGTTCCGGACCTTGGCGCCTGCCAACGACCTCGAGTTCCGTTTCGGCACGAACGCTCCGACCCTGCGCGTGGAGGGCCTGACCGTTGCCGGCCGGTGATAGCGGCATCGATCGGGTGGAGGTGCGCGATCGTCTTGCCGCCGCCGTGCGCGAAGCCGGCGTGCTGGCGCTGGAGACCCTTCGCAGCCGGCCCAAGAGTTGGATCAAGGGCAAGTCGTCGCCGGTGAGCGAAGCCGATCTTGCCGTCGACGCGTTGCTGCGCGAACGCCTGCTGCAAATCCATGACGCCGGCTGGTTGTCGGAGGAGACGGAGGACGATCCGGCCCGGCTCGAACGCGCCGACGTATGGGTGGTCGACCCGATCGACGGCACGCGCGCCTACCTCGCCGGCCTCCCGGATTGGGCGGTCTCCGCGGCGCTGGTGAGCGCGGGGCGCCCCGTCGTAGCCGCGTTGTACGCGCCGGCGACCGACGAGCTCTTCCTCTCCATCGCCGGCACCGGCGCCACGCTCAACGGGGCGCCGATCGAGGCGAGCGGCGGTGACCGGCTCGCGGGTGCGCGCTTCTCCGGCGCCAAGCGCCGGCTCGACAGCTTGGCCGCGGTCGAGCCGCGCATTGAGACGATGCCACGCATCCCGTCCCTGGCGCTGCGTCTCGCCCGCGTCGCCACCGGCGCCCTCGACGGCACCTTTGCGGCCCCCGACAGCCACGACTGGGACCTTGCGGCAGCCGACCTTTTGGTGCACGAAGCCGGAGGGCTGATATCGACTTTGACGGGGCAGTCGTTGATCTACAATCGGCCCGATCCGATCCATGGCGCGCTGGTGGCCGCCGGGCGCGCGCGCCATGCGGTGTTGCTCGGCCTCATTCGCGATCGGCTTGCCGAATTCGCGTGAGCGAGCGATCCGGAGCGACGGGGGATCGAGGGACGAAGTCATGTCGGATCAACGTCAGCGCGCACAGCTGCTGCATCTGGTCTTCGGCGGCGAACTCACGGATTTGGACAACGTCCAATTCAGGAATATCGACAAGCTGGACATCGTCGGGATTTATCCCAGCTACGCCACCGCTTATGTCGCATGGAAGGCGAAGGCGCAGCAGACGGTGGACAACGCCCTCATGCGCTACTTCATCGTGCACCTGCACCGGTTGCTCGATCCGGAAACGGATCAGCGGGGCAAGCGCTGACGCTGCCGGATTTCGCCCGATGCCATGGGTGAAGCACCTCGCAGGCTCGCGCCCGTTCCAGCAGACGGCGGGGGTCCTCGCGGCCGAATATCTCCGTCTGGTGTGGCGGACGACGCGGTTCGCGATCGAGCCGGAAGGCATCTACGAGCGGGTCGACCGCGACGCGCCGGTGATCATCGCCATGTGGCACGGGCAGCACTTCCTGGCTCCGTTCATCCGGCGCGCCGGGGATCGCGCCAAGGTGCTGGTGTCGCGCCATCGCGACGGCGAGATCAATGCCATCGCGGCGGAGCATCTCGGCGTCGGCGCCATTCGCGGGTCCGGTCATCACGGCAGCGGCTTCATCGGCAAGGGCGGCGTGAACGCGTTCCGGGAGATGCTCAACGCGCTGGAGCAGGGATGCAACATCGCGCTCACCGCCGATATCCCCAAGGTCGCGCGCGTCGCCGGCCTCGGCATCGTCAAGCTCGCGAGCGCGTCCGGGCGGCCGATCTATCCGATCGCGATCGCGACCCGGCGGCGCCTGCAGCTCAAGAATTGGGACCGCACGACGATCAACATTCCCTTCGGCCGCGGCGGCGGAGTTGCCGGCGAGCCGCTGCGGGTGCCGGCGGACGCCGATGATGCCGCGCTCGAAGCGGCACGGCGCGCGCTCGAAATCTCCCTCGACGCGGCGACCGCGCGCGCCTATGCGATCGCGGACGGAGCCCAGGAGGGCGGCCGTGCCTGATGACGGTCTGCCGCTTACGCTGCGCGCCTACCGCCTGCTGACGGCGGCGGCGACGCCGCTTGCGCCGGCGCTCATCGCGCATCGGCTCAGACGCGGCAAGGAGCTCGCGGCCCGCTGCACTGAACGCTACGGCAAAAGCAAGGTCGCGCGTCCGCCGGGGCCGCTGGTGTGGGTCCACGGCGCGAGCGTCGGCGAGCTGCTCTCGGTGATCCCGCTGATCGGGCGCCTGCGCGAGAAGGGCTTCGGCGTATTGTGCACCTCCGGCACCGTGACCTCGGCCAATCTCGCCGAGCAGCGGCTACCGGAGGGCGTCATCCACCAGTTCGTGATCCTCGATACGCCGCGTTTCGTTACGCGGTTCTTCGACCATTGGCGGCCGGATCTCGCGCTCTTCGTGGAGTT
The DNA here is from genome assembly GCA_963758945.1 of uncultured Alphaproteobacteria bacterium. Classification (GTDB taxonomy): domain Bacteria; phylum Pseudomonadota; class Alphaproteobacteria; order Rhizobiales; family Xanthobacteraceae; genus VAZQ01. Next base: position 193,465 of record CAVWXY010000020.1, read on the forward strand.
GGATCTCTGGCCCAACCTGATCGTGACCAGCGCCGCGCGGGGCATTCCCCTGATCCTGGTCAACGGCCGCGTCTCCGAGCGCTCCTTCGATCGCTGGCGGCGCGTTCCCGGCACGATCGCCGCGCTGCTTGGCCGCTTCGATCTCTGCCTCGCGCAATCGGCCGCCCATGCCGAGCGCTACCGCGAGCTCGGCGCACAGCACGTCGTCAACACCGGCAATCTCAAATTCGACGTGCCCGAGCCCCCGGCCGATCCCGCTGCCCTGTCGGCGCTGCGGGCGGCGATCGGCGAGCGCCCCGTCATCGCCGCGGCCTCGACCCATGCCGGCGAGGAGATCATGCTGGTCGAGGCGCACCAGCGCCTGCGCGGCGCCTATCCTCGGCTGGTCACCATCATCGCGCCGCGTCATCCCGAGCGCGGCCGCGGCGTGCTCGAGGTCGCGCACGGCGGCAAGCTCGCGGCGGCGCTGCGCTCGCGGGGGGAATTGCCAGGGCCCGACACCGACATCTATATCGCGGACACGCTGGGCGAGCTCGGCCTGATCTATCGCTTGGCGCCGATCGTGTTCGTCGGCGGCTCGCTCGCGAGCCATGGCGGCCAGAATCCGATCGAGCCGATCAAGCTCGGCGCCGCCATCCTGCACGGCCCGCATGTCTGGAATTTCGCGGAGGTCTACGCGGAACTGGACAGGGCGCATGGCGCCGAGCAGGTCGCCGACGTGGAGGGGCTGGCGCGGCGCGTGCAGGCTTGGCTCGAGAACGCGGGCGACCGCATGGCGGCAGTCACGGCCGCGCGGGAAATGATCGGCGCGCTCGGCGGCGGGCTCGAGCGCACGCTCGCCGCGCTCGAACCCTATCTCATGCAGATCCGCCTCGAGCGCCGCGCCGGCGATGCGTGAGCCGGCATTCTGGTGGCGCGAGGCCGGGATTGCTGCCCGGACGCTCGGGCCGTTGGCGGCGATCTACGGCGCGTTGGCTGCAGCGCGGCTCGCGCGGCACGGCTGGCGCGCCGGCGTGCCGGTGGTCTGCATCGGCAACTTGACCGTCGGCGGCGCCGGCAAGACGCCGGCCGCGCTGGCGGTGGCGCGGATGCTCGCTGCGGCGGGCGAACGGCCGGTATTCTTGAGCCGCGGCTACGGCGGCAGCCTCGCGGGGCCGGTGCAGGTCGATCCGGCCCGGCATTGCGCCGCTGACGTTGGCGACGAGGCGCTGCTGCTGGCGCGCGCGGCGCCCGCCGTCGTCGCGCGCGGTCGCGTCGAAGGGGCGCAGATGGCGGTCGCCACCGGGGCGAGTGTCGTCGTCATGGACGACGGCTTCCAGAACCCGTCGCTCGCCAAGGATTTTTCGGTGCTCATGGTCGACGGGCGGCGCGCCGTCGGCAACGGCCGGGTCATCCCGGCGGGCCCGCTGCGCGCGCCCATCGAGGCGCAGCTGGCGCGTGCGCATGCGCTGGTCGTGGTCGGGACCCCGTCGCACGCCGGGGAGGTGATGGCGGCCGCGCGCGCGCGCAACGTCGCGCTCTTCGCGGCCCGCCTCGAGCCGGATGCCGGCGTCATCGCGGCGCTCGGTGGCGCTCCGGTGCTCGCCTTCGCCGGCATCGGCGATCCGCAGAAGTTTTTTGCCACGCTTGCCGAGGCCGGCACCGCGGTTGCGGCCCACCGCAGCTTTCCCGACCACCACCGCTACACCCGCGCCGAGGCGCAGGCGCTGTGCGACGACGCCGAGCGCGCGGGCCTCGCGCTGGTGACCACGGAAAAGGACCTCGCGCGGCTCGTCGGCGACCGCGAAATCGAGCGGCTCGCCATGCATGCGCGGGCGCTGCCGGTGGCGCTCGCTTTTGAGCACGCGGCGGAGTTCAGCTCACTGATGCTGGGACGAATTGCGGAGGCCCGGAGGAGGGATGTCGGATGACGGCGGAGAGGGAGGATCGAGATCAACGGCTGAATAGGACGGGCGTCGCATTTTCGACATCCGTCACCTGCGCTCGATCCTCTGTGCTGCGTGCCGCTGCAGCACTGCCTCGGGATTGGCATAAGGCTCCTGCAGGTCGACGCTCCAATATTTCAGCTCCTCGAGCGGGATCGGCAGGCCGGTCACCGCGCAGCGCACGAACGCTCCCGGCCGCACGACGCGAAAGTCGCCGTCGAGATATTTCACCTCGGCTTCGCCCGCCATCGGGGAGGGACGGTCGGATCGGTTCAGCACATCCTGTCTCCACATCGCAGCCAAGCTTGCGCCGGCTGCGGCAATGATAAGCAGCCGAGCTTGCGCCGGCTGCGGCGACGATCACCGCAGATCGCGGCCGGCGCGTAACATAGTCGCTCGGCGGCGCCGATGTAACCCTCGAGCCGGTATCCCGCGCCGGCCGATCCGGCGCTATGCGCCGAACAGGCTGCCCTGCCCGGGATCGCCGCCGCCGCGGCGGCCGCGCGGCTTGCTCGTCGCGACCGTTTCCGACTTGGCGGCGCCGGCGGCGGACGACCCTTGCGCCAAGGCGCGCACATGCGCGTCGGAAAACTCGATGTCCAGCCACATGCCGCCCGACACCGCCGCCGCCTGCCGCAAGGGGCGGCCCTCCAGGTCGCGGATGAGCGCAAAGCCGCGCGCGAGCACCCCGCGATGCGAGAGCGCGTTGAGCAACTGGCCGCAGCGTTCGACCGCCATGCCGCGCTGCCGCAGCAGCAGCCGCGCCGCGCGCTCGCTGCGCTGCGCGAGCGCGGCGACGCGCTCGTGCTGGCGGGCGATGCGGTTGCGGTGGGCATCGGCGTTGGCGCGCAGGCTCGCCGCGAGGCGCGCGCTCGCGGTTGCGAGCCGCTCGCGCCGGCGCTGGCGCGCCAGGCGCTCGGCGCGCCCGGCGCGCTCGACCAGCGCCGTGACCAGCTCGCAGCACCGCGCCGTGCGCGCGCGCAGGAGCTGGGGGCCGAGCCGGCCGGCGATGCGCGAGAACTGCGTGTGGTGAATTTGCGCATTGGCGATGAGCGCGCGCGGCAGGCGTGCGCTCGCCTGGTCGAGCCGCTGGCGTGGCAGCGCCAGGAGTTCCTCGGCGGTGGGCAGGGCGCGAACGGCCGCGCGCAGCTCGCTGCGCCGGGCTTCCTGGCAGCGCTGCCAGCAGGCGAGCGAGCGCCGCGTCAGGCCGTCGAGCCGGCCGACGAGATCGAGGCGCACCGGCACCGCCCGCTCGGCGGCGGCGGTGGGCGTCGGCGCGCGCACGTCGGCGGCGAAGTCGATGAGCGTCACGTCGGTCTCGTGCCCGACCGCCGCGATCAGCGGGATCAGGCTCGCCGCCGCCGCCCGCACGACGATCTCCTCGTTGAACGACCACAGGTCCTCGAGCGAGCCGCCGCCGCGCGCGACGATGAGGAGGTCGGGCCGGCGGATCGGCCCGTCGGACGCGAGCGCGTTGAAGCCGCGGATGGCGGCGGCGACCTCCTCGGCGGAGCCGTCACCCTGCACGCGCACCGGCCACACCAGCACGTGGCGCGGGAAGCGGTCGGCGAGGCGATGCAGGATGTCGCGGATGACGGCGCCGGTGGGCGAGGTGACGACGCCGATCAGCTCCGGCAGATAGGGCAGGAGCTGCTTGCGGGCGGCGTCGAACAGGCCCTCGGCGGCGAGCCTGCGCTTGCGCTCTTCCACCAGCGCCATGAGGGCGCCGAGCCCGGCGGGCTCGAGCGTCTCGATCACGATCTGGTAGGTCGACTTGCCGGGATAGGTGGTCAGGCGCCCGGTGACGACGACCTCGAGCCCTTCCTCGGGCTTGAGGCGCATGCGGCCGAACGCGGTCCGCCAGATCACCGCCTCGATCTTGGCGCCCTGGTCCTTGAGCGCGAAATAGGCGTGGCCCGAGGCGTGCGGCCCGCGATAGCCGGAGATTTCCCCGCGCACGCGCACGTAGCCGTAGGCGTCCTCGACCGTCTTGCGCAGCGCCGCCGAGAGCTCCGAGACGGTCCATTCCGGAATATTGGCGCGCGCCGGCTCGTTCATGGGATTGGTGAATTACCATCTCGGCGCGGCGTCAACTCGCGACGCCGTGGCGTGGGCAAGATCGCCTGCCCCGACATGGCGATTCCCGCGCTGTTTTCGCGAGCGGTTTTGCCCACGCGGATGGAACGCGTCGGCCTTGCGCTCGCAGCATCCGCAAGCGCAAGCGGGAGGAGGGCGCAATGCCCACCCCGCAGATCTTCGCTCCGCGCGGTAACGGCTAGCCGCCGGCCTTGGCGTCGTACTGCTCGTCGGTGACCTTCTCGAGCCAGGTCACATGGGTGCCGTCGAGATGCTCCTGCAGGGCCAAGTGCACCATGTTGGAGTCGGGGGCGGCGCCGTGCCAGTGCTTTTCGCCGGGCGCGATCCACACCGTGTCGCCGGCGCGGATCTCGCGCACCGGGCCGCCCCAGAGCGCCACCCGTCCGACGCCCGACACCACGTGCAGGGTCTGCCCGAGCGGGTGGGTGTGCCAGGCGGTGCGGGCGCGCGGCTCGAATCTCACCCAGGCGCCGCGGATGCGCGCCGGCGCCGGCGCCTCGATGATGGGGTCCTGCCATACCGTCCCGGTGAAATAGTCCGCCGGTGTACGACGTGAGGGCATGGAGCCCAGCGGCTTGATGTCCATGGTGGCGTGTCCTCCGCGCGCTGATCTTGCGATGGGGTCGCGGCATGCTACACCACCCGCGGAAAACCGTCCCAGCGCTCCGGCGGCACCGGCATGAACATCCTTCTCCTCGGCTCCGGCGGGCGCGAGCATGCGCTCGCCTGGAAGATCGCGGCGAGCCCGCTGGTGGAGCGGCTCTACTGCGCGCCGGGCAATGCCGGCATCGCGCAGCGAATGCGACGTGGTCGCGCTCGATGTCGCCGACCACGCGGCGGTGATCGCGTTTCTGCCGGGCGCACGGGATCGATCTCGTCGTGGTCGGGCCGGAGGCGCCGCTCTGCGCCGGCATCGTCGACGATCTCGGCGCCGCCGGCATCAAGGCGTTCGGGCCGAGCAAGGCCGCGGCGCAGCTCGAAGGCTCCAAGGGCTTCACCAAGGACTTGTGCAGGGCGAACGGCATTCCGACCGCCGCCTATGCGCGCTTCAGCGCCGCCGCGCCGGCAAAGGACTATGTGCGCGCGCAGGGCGCGCCGATCGTGGTCAAGGCCGACGGGCTCGCCGCCGGCAAGGGCGTCGTGGTGGCGACGAGCGTCGCCGAGGCGGAGGCGGCGATCGACATGATGTTCGGAGGCGCGCTCGGCGAGGCCGGGACCGAAGTCGTCGTGGAGGAGTTCCTGCAGGGCGAGGAAGCCTCGTTCTTCGCGCTGTGCGACGGCGAGACCGCGATCCCGCTCGCGTCGGCGCAGGACCACAAGCGCGTCTTCGACGGCGACGAAGGGCCCGAACACCGGCGGCATGGGCGCCTATTCGCCGGCGCCGGTGATGACGCCGGAGATGTCGCGCCGCGCCATGGAGGAGATCGTGCTGCCCACGGTGCGCGCGATGAAGGCCATGGGCGCGCCCTACAAGGGCGTGCTCTATGCCGGGCTGATGATCACCGCGCGAAGGGCCGAAGCTGATCGAGTACAACGTGCGCTTCGGCGATCCCGAATGCCAGGTGCTGATGCTGCGGCTGATGTCGGATCTCGTGCCGGCGCTGCTCGCGAGCTGCGACGGAATGCTCAAGAGCTTCGATCTGCGCTGGTACCCGGACGCGGCGCTGACCGTGGTGATGGCGGCCAAGGGCTATCCCGGCAACACCGCGAAGGGCACGGTGATCGAGGGCCTCGGCGACGCGGCGGCCGAGTCGAGGGCGTCGAGGTCTTCCACGCCGGCACCAAGGCCGACGGCGATCGCCTGCTCGCGAATGGCGGGCGCGTGCTCAACGTCTAGCGCGCGCGGCAAGACCGTCGCCGAGGCGCAGGCGCGCGCCTATCAGGCCGTCGATCGCATCCGCTGGCCCGACGGCTTCTGCCGCCGCGACATCGGCTTTCGCGCAATTAAGCGGGAGAATTCAATCGGATAAGAGATACGTGGACTTTCGGTATATATGTATATAACATAGGGATATACAAACGCGGCGGCTAGCCATGACGATTCTCATCAAGGATCCCGAAGCCGACCGTCTGATCCGCGAGCTTGCGCTGAGGACGGGCGAGAGCATTACGGAGTCCGTACGACAAGCAGTTTGGGAACGCCTCCAGCGCATTCCCCTCAACGAGAACGAGGTCGCTGCCCGCAAGCGCAAGCTTGCGGAGTTGCTCGCCTATTTCGACTCGCTGCCGCGAGAGAATGAACATCTGACCGACGATGAAATGATTGGCTACGACGAACACGGCTTGCCGACCTGATGGTGATCGACACGTCCGCGCTTGTCGCCATTGTCATCGGAGAGGATGAGCGGCCGCTTTTCGAAGATTTGATTCTTCGCACTCCTGTCGTTGTCATGTCAGTGGTGTCGGTCGTGGAGGCTTCCATCGCCTTGCTAAGCAAGCGCCCAAACTACGACATCGACCGGCTGGAGGAGACACTCTCATTGCTCCGCGTCGATGTCCGTCCTGTCGATCTCAACCAAGGTCACCTCGCACGCCTGGCGTTCATGCGTTACGGACGAGGTCGCAGCCCGGCTAAGCTTAATTTTGGTGACTGCTTTTCCTACGCTTTGGCAAGGGCACGCGGCGATACACTCTTGTTCAAGGGCGACGACTTCCTGCAGACCGACGTGGTTGCGGCTTGGCGCCCATGATGGAGACATGGAGGCCGGGTGTCTGACCTCGCCGACCTCTATCCCGGCTTCGCGTCGCACTGGATCGACACCGCCGCCGGCCGCGTATTCGCGCGCAGCGGCGGGGAGGGCCCGCCGCTCCTGCTGCTGCACGGCTATCCGCAGACCAACGTGATGTGGCACCGCGTGGCGCCGGCGCTGGCGCGGCATTTCAGCCTGGTCCTTCCGGATCTGCCCGGCTACGGCTGGTCGGACGCGCCCGCCGCCGACACCGCGCACGCGCCCTACACCAAGCGCGCCATGGCGAACGCGATGATCGCGGTGATGGAGGCGCTCGGCCATGTGCGCTTTCGCCTCGCGGGGCACGACCGCGGCGGCCGCGTCGCCTATCGGCTGGCGCTCGATCATCCCGGGCGGCTCGAGCGGCTCGCGGTGCTCGACATCGTGCCGACCTGGGCGATGTGGCACCGCATGGACGCGCGGCTTGCCAACCGCGCCTGGCACTGGATGTTCCTGGCGCTGCCGGCGCCGTTCCCCGAGACCTTGATCGGCAAGGACCCGCGCTTCTATTTCGACTGCGCGCGCGGCGGCCGGAACCAAGAGCAAGAGCCTTGCCGCCTTCGACCCGCGCGCGCTCGCGCACTACCACGCCTTCTTCGACGATCCCCTGCGCATCCACGCGACCTGCGAGGACTATCGCGCCGGCCGCACCACCGATCTCGCCGACGACGAGAGCGACCGCGCTGCCGGCAGGAAGATCGGTTGTCCGCTGCTGGCGATCTGGGGCGCCGCCGGCGGCATCCCGGCCGAGACCGAGGGCCCGCTCGCGACCTGGCGCGAATGGGCGAGCGACGTGCGCGGCTTCCCCGTCGACTGCGGGCACTACCTCGCCGAGGAGGCACCGGAGGCGACGGCGAAGGCGCTGATCAAGTTCTTTACGGCCGGGTAACGTCGCCCCACCCTCGCGCAGCCTCCTCGGCTGTTATCGCCCGCGCACCTCTCGGCCGTCATCGCCCGCGCAGGCGGGCGATCCAGTAAACTCCGACGAGGCCGTAAGGGCATGGCGGTGCCCTTTACCTCAGCTCGTGGCTACTGGGTCCCCGCTTTCGCGGGGACGACGGCGCGGTTAGATATCGAGTGATGGCCTCGATCGATCGACAAGCGACGTTTTCAGGCACCAAGGAGGTCGCCTCCGCGCTCGCCTTCGATGTTGCGCGGCTTGAGGGGTTTCTCGCCGCGCGGCTTCCCGATTTCCACGGCCCGCTCCAGGTGCGCCAGTTCAAGGGCGGCCAGTCGAACCCGACTTATCTGTTGGAGACCCCCGCGCGCCGCTACGTGCTGCGGCGCAAGCCGCCGGGGAAGCTTCTGCCCTCCGCGCACGCGGTCGACCGCGAGTTCCGCGTGATCAGCGCGCTCCACGCGCAGGGCTTTCCGGTCGCCGCGCCGCTGCTCTACTGCGACGACGCCGCGGTGGCCGGCACGCCGTTCTATCTCATGGCGCATGTCGACGGCCGCGTGGTCTGGGAGCCGCACATGCCCGACGCCGCGCCGGCCGAGCGCGCCGCGGTCTACGACACGATGAATGCTACGCTGGCGCGGCTGCATTCGTTCGAGCCGGCGGCGCTTTCGCTCGGCGATTTCGGGCGCGGCGACAACTACGTGGCGCGCCAGGTCGAGCGCTGGTCGAAGCAGTACCGCGCCTCGCAGAGCGAAGAGATTTCGGAGATGGAGCGGCTCATTGCCTGGCTGCCGGCGCACCTGCCGCCGCCGGCGCCGGTGCGGCCGGTGCACGGCGACTACCGCCTCGACAACATCATCTTGTCACGCCCCGGGGCGACGATCCTCGCCGTGCTCGACTGGGAGCTCTCCACCTTGGGCGATCCGCTGGCCGACCTCGCCTATCATCTGATGCAGTGGGACATGCCGCCGTCGCCGACCGGCGCCGGCGTCGGCACCCTCGTCGGCCGCGATCTCGGCCGCCTCGGCATCCCCGCCCGCGCCGATTACGTCGACGCCTATGTGGCGCGCACCGGGCTCGATCCGCGGCCGCATCTGCCGGTGTATCTCGCCTACAATTTCTTCCGCCTGGCGGCGATCCTGCAAGGGATCGTCGGCCGCGTGCGCGACGGCACCGCCACCAGCGAGAACGCCGCGGCGATGGCGCCCTTGGTGCGTCCGCTCGCGCACAAGGCCTGGGAGTTCGCGCGCGAGGCGCGCCCGCGATGAGCAAAAGCTTCGCGCTGGCGCTGGGCGGCGGCGGTGCGCGCGGGATCGCGCACATCGCCGTGCTCGAGGCGCTCGACGACATGGGCCGCAAGCCCGTGGCCATCGCCGGCACCTCGATCGGCGCGCTCATCGGCGCCGCCTATGCGGCCGGGATGTCGGGCCGCGATATCCGCCGCTTCGTGGTCGCCTTCGCGCACGATCCCGGCAAGTTGTTCCGGCGGTTGATCGCGACCCGCGCCGGCACCTTCGCCAACCTGCTCAGCAGCGGGTTCGCCAGCGCTACTCTGGTCGATGCGGAGAAGTTCTGCGCGCAGTTCCTGCCGCGCCGCGTGCCGGACGAGTTCGGCTCGCTCGCCATCCCGCTCACCGTCATCGCCACCGACCTCTACCGGCGGCGGCAGGTGGCGCTCTCCGCCGGCGCGCTCAAGCCGGCGCTCGCCGCCTCGATCGCGCTGCCGAGCGTGATGCGGCCGGTCGTCGTCGGCGGCCGCGTGCTGATCGACGGCGGCGCCACCAATCCGCTCCCCTTCGACCAGCTCGCCGAGCGCGCCGACGTCGTGGTGGCGGTCGACATTTCCGGCGAGCCGCCGGACGATCGCCGCGACATTCCCAATCCTTTGGAGTGCCTGCTCGGCACCTTCCTGGTGATGGCGAGCGCCATCACCGCCGAGAAGGTCAAGCACGGGCCGCCCGCGCTGATCGTGCGGCCGCGCGTCGGCGGCTTCCGCGCGCTCGACTTTCTCAAGGCCAGCGCGATCCTGCGCGCCGCCGAGCCGGTCAAGGCCGAGCTGAAGGACAAGCTGGCGGGGCTATTGGAGGAATAACGTCTGCTCCGCTGTCGTCCCCGCGCACGCGGGGACCCACAATCACCGGCCTGTGGAGATGGGTTCCCGCACGCGCAGGAACGACAAAGCCTACCGCACGTCGCAGCGCTTGGAGTCATCGAGCGTGGCGGGGCTCAGATTGATCCAGTTGGCGGCGGCGAAGTAGCACACCGCGACCGACTTCTCCTTCTGCAGCGTGACCACGAAGCTTTCGCGGTTGTCGGTAGATTCCCCGCGCGCAAAGGTGACGGCCTTGATCTCGTAGCCCTTGCCGATGATGGTCTTGAACGACTGCTGCTCCTGCGCGCGCGCGGGCGCGGCCTGGGCCACGGCGAAAAGCGCGACGGCGAGCGCGGCGCGTGGTCTGGTCACGGGAAGCCTCCTCGATTGGCACCATCCGATTCGCGCGCGGATAGTACGGGCAGCGCGCGCGCCCGCGTCGGCCTTGGGTTACCTTCCGAGCGCGGCGCGGACCGGCGCTCGTGGGGGACTCGCGAGCGGCGCGCGGAGCAGCGATCGAGGGACGCCGCGCTCAGCGGCGCACGGCGAAAAACCCCCGCAGCACCTCGGCGGCCTCGGTCTCGCCGATGCCGCCGTAGACCTCGGGCCGGTGCAGGCAGGTGGGCGCGGAGAAATAGCGCACGCCGCTCTCGACCGCGCCGCCCTTGGGGTCGGCGGCGCCGTAATAGAGCCGCCGGATGCGCGCGAACGAGATCGCCGCCGCGCACATCGTGCAGGGCTCGAGCGTCACGTAGAGGTCGCAGTCGGTGAGCCGCTCGCTGCCGAGCGCCTCCGCCGCCCGCCGGATCGCCACCATCTCGGCATGCGCGGTCGGATCGCGGTCGGCCAAGGTGCGGTTGCCGGCCTGCGCGATCAGGTCGCCGTCGCACACGATCACGCAGCCGATCGGCACTTCCCCGGCCGCGGCCGCGGCGTGCGCCTCGTCGAGCGCGAGCTCCATGAAGGTGTGCGGGGGCATCCGTTGTCCGAACGTGGGCAATCAGGAATCGGAGGAGCGTCGCCTCCGATTGCTGATTGCCATTCCCCTGCTTACTGACCCGGACAGGTCGCCGCAACTTTGCTATCACGCCGCGGCGCGGGCAGCGAGCCCAACGATGAGGCACATGAGCGGGCGGCACATGGGCGGGCAGAACCAGCATCCGGCGGCGGGCGAGCGCATCGCCAAGGCGATCGCGCGCGCCGGTCTGTGCTCGCGCCGGGAAGCGGAGGCGTGGATCGCGGCCGGGCGGGTGGCGGTCAACGGCGAGGTCGTCGCCTCGCCCGCGCGCAACGTGACTGCCGCCGACCGCGTCAGCGTGGACGGCGCGCCGCTGCCTGCGCGCGAGCGCACGCGGCTCTTTCTCTATCACAAGCCGCGCGGCCTCCTGACCACGCACGCCGATCCCGGCGGCCGCCCGACCATCTTTTCCGCGTTGCCCAAGGGCTTGCCGCGGCTCGTCAGCGTCGGCCGGCTCGACCTCAATACCGAGGGGCTGCTGCTCCTCACCAACGACGGCGCCCTCGCGCGTATCCTCGAATTGCCGGCGACCGGTTGGCTGCGCCGCTACCGCGTGCGCGCCCACGGCCGCGTGACGCAGGACGCGCTCGACCGCCTGCGCTCGGGCGTCACCATCGACGGCATCCGCTACGGCACGATCGAGGCCACGCTCGATCGCGCGCAAGGGAGCAATGTCTGGCTCACCTTCGCGATCCGCGAGGGCAAGAACCGCGAGGTGAAGAACGTGCTCGCGCATCTCGGGCTCGCGGTGAACCGCCTGATCCGGGTGTCGTTCGGCCCGTTCCAGCTCGCCGGGCTCGCGCCCGGCGCGATCGAGGAGGTGAGGACGCGTACCCTGCGCGACCAGCTCGGCGTGCGCGTCGCCGCCGCGGCCGGCGTGGACTTCACCGGGCCGCGGGTCGAGCACGAGGCCCACCCAGAAGGGCGCGAGGGGGCACACACGTCGCGCATCCCGAAGTCTGTCGTCCCCGCGCGGGGCACCCCGCGACGCGAGCGTCGCGGGGACCCCGTTGCGGGGACCCATAACCACGGTCTCTGGAATAAGGGTCCCCGCCTACGCGGGGACGACACCGCGACAAAGCGCAAGCGCCGCCGCGGCGATCCCGATCGCGTCGGCCAGCCGGAGCTGGCGCGGCGCGAGAAGCGGCGCGGCCGGCGGCCGCCGCGCGACGAGACGCGCTGATGCGCATCGTCGGCGGGCGCTTGCGCGGCCGCGCGCTCGCGGGGCCCAAATCGAGCGCAACACAGCCGATCCGGCCGACCGCCGACCGCCTGCGCGAGGCGCTGTTCAACATCCTGGTGCACGCCTACGGCGATCCGGTCACCGATGCGCGCGTGCTCGATCTCTTTGCCGGCACCGGCGCGCTCGGGCTCGAGGCGCTCTCGCGTGGCGCGGGTTTCGCGCTGTTCGTCGACGACGCGGCGCCGGCGCGCGCGCTGCTGCGCGAGAACGTCGCGGTGCTGGGGCTCGCCGGCGTCGCCCGCATCTTCCGGCGCGACGCCACCCGGCTCGGCGCGGCGCATCCGCTCGCGCCGTTCTCGCTCGCTTTCCTCGACCCGCCTTACGGCCAGGGCCTCGCGGAGAAGGCGCTGGCCGCGGCGCGCGCGGGCGGGTGGCTCGCGCCCGGCGCGCTCGTGGTGGTGGAGGAGGCGGCGAAGGCCGCTTTCGCCGCGCCCGCGGGGTTCGACGAGCTCGAGCGGCGCGGCTACGACGACAGCATGCTCATCGTGCTGCGCCACCGCGCGTGAGCGTCTCCGCCGCGCTACTTCGGGGCCACGCCCGAGGCCTTGATCGGCGGTCCCCACTTGTCGAGCTCGCGCAGCACCAGCTTCGCCAGGAAATCCGGGCTGCGTTCGGCGGGCGGGGCGCCGTAGAGGCCGAGGTCGGTGATGCGGGTGCGGACCGCCGGCGTGTCGAGCATCTCGCCGGCGGCGGCGTTGACGCGCTGGATGATCGCGGCCGGCGTTCCCTTGGGGAAGAACAACGCGTTCCAGCCGTCGGCGTCCACATCGGAGAGGCCCTGCTCGCGCGCGGTCGGCAGATCCGGCAGCACCGCGGCGCGCGTGTTCGACAGCATAGCGATCGCCTTCACCGTGCCGGCGCGGATCTGCGTGAGCGCAGTCGAGACCACGTCGCACATGAAGTCGATGCGCCCCGCCATCATGTCCTGCATGGCGGGGCCGGCGCCGCGATAAGGCACATGGGTGATGTTGGTGCCCATCTTGGCGTTGAGGAGGAGGCAGGCGATGTGGGTGGCCGAGCCGCCGCCGCCGGAGCCGTATTGCAGCTTCGCCTGGTTCTCCTTCGCATAGGCGACGAATTGCGGCAGCGTGTCGGCCGGCAGGTCCTTGCGCGCCACCAGCACCTTGTAATTGCTGAGCAGCATGCCGCCCGGCTCGAACTCGGTCACCGGATCGTAGAGCGGCTTGGTATAGAGGAACTGGCTGTAGACGTGCGTCGCCTGGTTGCCGATCAGCATCGTGTAGCCGTCGGGCGCCGCCTTGGCGACGCGGCTCGCGCCTACCATGCCGCCGGCGCCGGGCACGTTGTCGATCACCACCTGTTGGCCGAGCAGCTCCGACATCCGCGGCGAGATCAGGCGGGCGACCACGTCGATCGGACCGCCGGCCGCGAACGGCACCACCACGGTCACCGGGTGCGTGGGCCAATCTTCCGCGGCGGCCGCGCCCGGCCAGGCCAGCACGCAGGCGAGCAGCGCACCGACGACGATCCTCGGCATGTCCTTCTCCCTTTTGGCGGCGCGTTGATTGAGCGACGGTGTCCGCCTCGCCGCTCAGGTCGCCAGAGAGTGGGCCCGATGTAAAGACGCGTGATGCCGCAGCAGGCAGGTCAGTCCGCGCTCGCCCCGCTCGCCTTGATCGGGCCGGCCCAGCGCGCGATCTCGCTCGGAACGAACTTGGCGAGATATTCCGGGCTCCTGCGCTCCGGCGCCGGGATGGTCACGCCGATCGCCTTGAAGCGCTCGCGCACCGCCGGCGTTTCCACCGCTGCGTTCGACGCCTTGGCGAGGCGCTGCACGATCGCGGCCGGCGTTCCCTTCGGCAGCGAGAGCGAGGCCCAGCTGCCGCAGTCGAGCCCCGACAGGCCCATCTCCTGCGCGGTCGGCAGCTCTTCGAGGCCGGGCGCGCGGTCGAGCCCGAGCGTGGCGATCGCCTTGACGCTGTGGCCGCGGATCTGCGGCAGCGCGGTCGAGATCTGCTCGGCGATGTAGTCGATGCGGCCGCCGATCAGGTCCTGCATCGCCGGTCCGGCGCCGCGATAGGGTACATGCGTGATCTTGGTACCCATGGCGACGTCGAGCAGGATGGCGCAGACATGCGTGCCGGAGCCGGCGCCGGCCGAGCCGTACTGCATCTTCGCCTGATTGGCTTTGGCATAGGAGACGAATTCCGGCAGCGTATTGGCCGGAAGATCCTTGCGCACGATCAGCACCCGCGCCGAGTCGGCGAACAGGGCGGCGTGCTCGAAGTCGGTCACGGCGTTGTAGAGCGGGTGCTTGTAGAGGGTCTGGTTGATGGCGAGCACGGCGCTCCCCGAGAGCAGCACGGTGTAGCCGTCGGGCGCCGCCTTGGCGACGCGGGCGGCGCCGGTCATGCCGCCGGCGCCGCCGGCATTCTCGACAACCACCTGCTGGCCGAGGTTCTCGCTCAGTTGCGCCGCCAGGATTCGCGCGATGGTGTCGACCGGGCCGCCGGCGGCGTAGGGCACCACCAGGTTCACCGCCCGCGTCGGCCAGTCCTGCGCGTTCGCCGCGCCCACCGCGCCGAGCAAGAACGCCATCGCGACGCTGACAACTCTGATCATGCTTTCCTCCCGGGATTCCGAACGCTTTGCGCGTCTCCTGCAGGTTCTCGCATCTATTTCGCTGTCGTCCCCGCTGGCGCGGGGACGGCACTCACGAGGCTGCGCGTCAATCGACGCTGATGCCGGCCTGCCGGATCGGCTTCGCCCAGCGCTCGATCTCCTCGGGCAGGAACTTGGCGAGATATTCGCTGCTGCGGCGCTCGGGGGGAACGATCTGGAGGCCGAGCTCCTCCAGCCGCTTGCGGATGGCGGGGTCGTCGAGGGTGTCGCTCATCGCCTTGTTGAGCTTGCGCACGATCGGCTCGGGCGTGCCCTTCGGCAGGAAGAAGGCGTTCCACACGCTGGCCTCGACGCCGGGCAGGCCCTGCTCGCCGGTGGTCGCGAGATTGGGAATGATCGGCACGCGCTTCGCCGCCATCACCGCGATGCCTTTCACGGCGCCCTGCTTGGCCTGCGCCGCGCCGGTCTGGATGGTGTCGCACATATAGTCGATGCGCCCGCCAATGAGGTCCTGCATCACCGGTCCGGCGCCGCGATAGGGCACATGCGTGATGTCGACGCCGATCGCGGAGTTGAGCAGCACGCAGGGAATATGCGTGCCGGAGCCGACGCCGGCGGAGCCG
Organism: uncultured Alphaproteobacteria bacterium; assembly: GCA_963758945.1. Lineage (GTDB taxonomy): Bacteria > Pseudomonadota > Alphaproteobacteria > Rhizobiales > Xanthobacteraceae > VAZQ01. The sequence continues at coordinate 208,673 of CAVWXY010000020.1, forward strand.
AATTGGGCGGTCTTCTCGTTCGCCTTCAGATAGGCGATGAACTCCTGGAGATTGTTCGCCGGCAGATCCTTGCGCGCGATCAGGATGCGCGGCGACTCCGAGACGAGCCCGACCGGCTGGAAATCGGCGGCGGCGTTGTAGGGCGGCTTCTTGTAGAGCGTCTGGTTGTAGGCGTGCGTGCCGGTATTGCCGATCAGCATGGTATAGCCGTCGGGCGCGGCCTTGGCGACGCGTGCGCTGCCGACCGTGCCCGCCGCGGCGCCGACGTTCTCGACCACGATCGATTGTCCCAGCAGCTCGCTCATGCGCTGCGCCTGGATGCGCACGCTCACATCGATGCCGCCGCCGGCGGCGAACGGAACGATGAGCGTGATCGGCCGCGTCGGCCAGTCCTCGGCGAAGGCCGGGGGAGCAAGCGCGATCATTGCCGCCGCGGCGGCAACCACCATCCTGTGCATGCGGTTCTCCTTGTTCGCCGGACACTCGCGCGCATCGCCGCCGCGATCAAGGCTTTCTTTCGCGCCGCTGCGCGTGGACCGAACACACGTTCTAGAGTAGGGAGATCAGTGCGCCGCCGGCGGCGCTGAGCATCACCACCAGCCATGGCGGCGTCTGCCACATGAACAGCAGCAGGAAGGCCGCGACCGCCAGCGCGAAATCCGCGCCGCTGGTGATGCCGGCGGTCCACACCGGATTGTAGAGCGCCGCGAGCAGGAGCCCGACCACCGCGGCATTGACGCCGGTCAGTGCGGACTGCGCCCACCGCCTCCTGCGCAGCTGGTCCCAGAACGGAAGCGCGCCGATGACCAGCAGGAACGAGGGCAAGAATACGGCGACGAGGCAGAGCGAGGCGCCGACCCATCCGTTCGGTTGTGGCCCCATGACCGCCCCGAGATAGGCGGCGAAGGTGAACAGCGGTCCCGGCACCGCCTGCGCCGCGCCGTAGCCGGCGAGAAACGCATCGTTGGTGACCCAGCCGGGCGGCACCACCGACGCCTGCAGCAGCGGCAGCACGACGTGGCCGCCCCCGAACACCAGCGAGCCGGCGCGATAGAACGCCTCGAACAGCCTCAAGCCTTGGCTCGCAACCGCGGCCGCCAGCAACGGCAGCCCCACCAGCAGCACAAAAAAGAGAATGAGCGCGAGCACGCCGGCGGTCCGGCTGATCGGATGCGGCAGCGCGACATGATCGGCGGGCGGCGCTCTGCGGAACAGGACGAGGCCCGCAACTCCGCCGAGAACGATCGCACCGATTTGTCCCCACGCGGACGGGGTCGCCAGCACCAGTACGGCAGCGGCCACGGCGAGCGTCGCGCGCTCGCGATCGGGTGCCAGCGACCGCATCATCGAGAGCACCGCCTGCGCCACCACCGCCACGGCGACCACCTTGAGGCCGTGCAGCCAACCGCCGCCGAGGGCGCCGCCGAGTGCTTCGACGCCGTAGGCGAAGATGACGAGGGCAATGGCGGATGGCAGGGTAAATCCGGTCCACGCCGCGATCGAGCCGCGATAGCCGGCGCGCGACAGGCCGATCGCGATGCCGACTTGACTGCTGGCCGGCCCGGGCAGGAACTGACAGAGCGCGACCAGATCGGCGTAGGTCTTCTCCGCGAGCCACCGTCGCCGAACGACGAACTCGTCATGAAAGTAGCCGAGGTGGGCGATCGGGCCGCCGAAGCTCGTGAGTCCGAGCCGCAGGAAGACGAGAAAGACCTCCCAGGCGGAGCCGCGCGGCACGGTCGCGGTTGCCGTTGCGGCCGAGCCGAGTGTCATATGCTACCTTCCGATGGCGAGGTCGGCGATCTCGTTTCCTCAAGTCGCATGTCGATCCCGGCGCTGTCGGAGATTCGGTGGCAATACCGCCTTTCGAATCCGCGCTCACGCGTAATCGAACAGCAGCATGAAACCGAAGTCCATGTGCAACTGCTGATGGCAGTGGAACAAGGTGAGCCCGGGATTGTCGGCCGTGAAGTCCACCTCCACCTCCTGATAGCCGCCCAGCATCACGACATCCTTGATCACGCCGGCGGTGGCTTTCCCCGCGATCCGCGTCAGCTCGAAGCTATGGCGATGGAGATGGACGGGATGAATGTCATCGCTGGCGTTGCGCATGCGCAGCCGGTAACGCCGTCCCTGGCGGATCGGGAGCTTCGGCTCCATCGTCTCCATCGAGAACGGAACGTCGTTGATCGTCCATTGGTTGAAGCCGTCCAGGGCGGCGTTGTTCTTCTCGAATGTCATCTCGATCGTCTCGTCGGGCGTTGCAGCCGTGGTACTAGGCTTGCCGAAACGGGTGTAGTCCCACTTGAACGGCTTGGGTGCCGACCATCGCGGTCTGCCGGTTCGGCCGGCGTATTCGAGCACGATGCCCATGCCGTGGTTGCGGTCGTCGTCGGCGAGATCTCCCATGACCCAGAACTCCCGGATGGTTCATCTCGACGATCGCGGAGACGCGCTCGGCGGTGCCGATCCACAGCACTGGCACGTCGGCGGGCGTCGGCACGGGGTTGCCGTCGAGCGCCACGACTCTGAAGGCATGTCCGGGCAGCACCAGGCTGCGGATTTCGGTGGCGCTGGCGTTGAGCACATGAAAGAGCACCCGCTCGCCGGCCTTGACGCGAACCGGCTCGCCGTGGCCGAGCATGCGACCGTTGATGGAGAACAGCTGATAACCGACCTCGTACCCGTGCGGCATTCCTTTGGCCAAGGATGCGCGCATCGCGGCTTCGCCGGCATCTTCCAACGCCTTGTCGCGCGCCGCGGGCGCGAGGAAATCCTGCTCCATGTCGCCGCCGCGGCTGAGCGTCGGCTCGAACTCCTTGAGCACGAGAAACACCTCGCGATCGTAATTGCCGGGCTCGTTTCTTGGTTCGATGTAGACGGCACCCGCCTGTCCGCTATAGGTGCCCTTGCTGAGATCCGCTCTTGGAACGACGTGCGAATGATAGAAGCGAAAGCCTGCCGGCTTGGGGGTGAAGGCAATGCGACGCATGCCATGGGCGGGGATGAAGGGCGTGCCTTCCTCGGCGGCGCCGTCGACGTCGACGGGCACGAATTGTCCGTGCCAATGCAGCTGCTCCGGCATGTCGGTGTCGTTGTGGATGTCGACGACCACGCGCTGGCCTTCCTTGAACCGCAGCAGCGGCCCGGGAAACTGGCGATCGTAGGTCGTCGTCGAAATGATGCGATCCGGCGCCAATTCGACCAAGCCGGTGCCGATGCGGATGCTGTAGTCGGCCTTGCTCTCGAGAAGCGGGGTGGTTTCGGCCATCGACCTCGCACCCGCCAGCCATGGCGGAGCTCCTGCAAGCACCGCGAGACCGCCCAATTTCAGCAGGTCGCGTCGATCGAGCGCCATGGGCCTTCTCCTTCCAATTGAACGAAGAGGCGCCGCCGGTTTGCTGCCGCCCAGACGGCCATTCTGGCCCTTTCCATTCTCGGCCCTCCCCGCCTTGCCATTCATGCGTCCGAGCAGGCTCTTCGTTTGATGGTTCCATGCCGTCTTGGAGCTGCGCTCCGGTGGAAAGCGAAATCTAGGCGAAATCAATAACGAAAGTCGATATCGACAACTTAACTGTTCCGTGACTCTCTGGCCTTCGGGAATCGCTCGGCGTCGTTGGGCCGCCGTCGTCCGAAAGGGCGTGAGCGGCTTTGACAATCGGACTTCGATATCCATTCGAAAGTAGTGTGAGATGCCCTCCCTCGCGGCCTCGAATCATTTCGGCCGCGGCGCGCCGCGTAGACTTGCAAATCAGCGGTGCGTGCCGGGTTTGCGCTGCGGCGTCGACTTCCGTCCGCGGCCTCCGCCCGTCAGCTCGCGGACCTGGACCTTGGCGACCTTGTTTGCCTCCTTGCCCAAGGCCGTGGCCCGGTAGATGCGCCGGTAGGTGCGGCCCAGCCGCTCTTCGCGCGACCTCAAATAGCCGCTGCGCTCGAGCTGGTGCAGCATTGGGTAGAGGGTCCCGGGGCTGAGCGTGTAGCCGTGGCGGGCGAGCTCGTGAATCATCCACTGCCCGTAGAACTCCTCGATCGCGGCGTGATGCAGAATATGCAGCCGAAATCAGCCCTTTCAGCAGTTGCTGGTGCTTCATTCTTGCCATTGTCGCCTCGAGGTTCCCGATTCCCACGATAGCAACGTTCAATTCTCGAAACAAAGACGGCCGTGCCGCCTGGTTGCGAACTCGAACCCTATGGTGAGAGGAGGTTCGACGCGGACACGGCGCTCCATCGAGCCGATCAAGCGCAGACGTATTGCCCCATCATCCCTGCCTCCTCATGCTCGGCGATGTGGCAGTGATACATGAAGGGATATCGCCGCGTCGCCGGCTTGTGGAAGGCGACCAGAAGCTCGGCCTTGTCCTCGACCAGAACCACGTCCTTCCAGCCCGCGGCATGCGCGGGCGGCGGCGACCCGCCGAGCGAGAGCACGCGGAACGAGGCGCCGTGGATGTGGAAGGGGTGCGCCATGCCGATCGAAAAGACCTCCCAGATCTCGGTCGTTCCGACCTTCACCTCCTCGTCGATGCGGGCCATGTCGTGCGGCTTGCCGTTGATGCACATGACGCGACCGTTGCCCGCGTGCGCCTCGGCCGGCCGGTCGGCGCCCGTGCACGTGCTGCTGTCCAGGATGAACCGACGGCGTCTGACCGCCTTTTCGGCTGCGACCAGTTCGACGAGATGGATTGGCAATGCCTTTCCGCCACCCGGGGTCGCGACCGGCTCGAAGCGCATGATCGGTTCGTAGTCGCCCGCGCCTTGCGCGCTCGGTCCGCCGAAGAAGCCCAAGGCTTCGTCCGGGCCGGTCTCCAGCGCGACCGCGCTATGGTCCGAGAAGTCGACGAGGATTTCGAAACGTTCGCCCGGGGAGATCGTGAGCCGGGTGACCGCGACCGGCGCGGCGAGGAAGCCGCCGTCCGACGCGATGACGTGAAACCTGCGGCCGTCCCCGAAGCGCAGGTAGAAGTTTCGGGCATTGGCGGCATCGAGCAACCGCAACCGCACCAGGCCGCGCGGGACCTTCGCGACCGGAGCGATCGCGCCGTTGACGATGATGGTGTCGCCGCGGCTGCCGTACGCCGTCGCCAACGGGCTCGGGGCGTAGACCAGCGCGCCGTCGCGCGCGAACGAACGGTCCTGCAATACGATCGGCAAGTCATCGACGCCGTAGCTACGCGGCAGGTCCGCGCGTGCCTCGGAGCCGTCTTCGATGATGATCATTCCGGCGAGGCCCATATACAGCTGGCGGGCGGTGTCGTGATGCGGGTGGGGGTGAAACCAGAGGGTCGACGCCGGCTGGTCGATCTTGAGCACCGGACGCCAGCGGCCGCCCGGCGTGATGACTTGATGCGGACCGCCGTCGATGTCGCCGGGGATTTGCAGCCCGTGCCAGTGCACGGTCGTGTCGCGGTCGAGCGCATTCTCGACCGCCATCTCGACTTCGTCGCCGCGACGGACCCGGATGACCGGCCCGAGCACGGGTGCCGAATAGCCGTAGGTTGTCGCCGGCTTGCCCTTGAGAAAAGCATGCCGGGCGGACGCGATTTGCAATCTGACGGCTTCGCCTGCTTTTCCGGCGTCGATGAGTTCGGGAATCGGCAACGGCGTATCGAACGACACCGGTGCGCCGCTCGCACGGCCGTGACCGAGAGTGCCGGCCGAAATCATCGCCGCGCCGCCGACCGCGAATTGCCGGCGAGTCAACATCCCGTTTCCTCCCGCGCCTCGGTCATGCTATCGACATTCGATATCGAACAAGCATGGCCCGTTTGAGGCCATTGTCGGAAGGCTCATGAAGCCGTGGTTCGTGCGGCACTCCCGCCGGCAGCCGAGGTCGTGCACTTGCGCGTGCCAGCGTCGAGTCCCGCGACGACATCGTCGCCGGGCCGGGTGGCCCGCAAATTCTGTTGTAAGGCCCGTCTGGGACTCTCGTCGAGCTGTCTCAGCCGCCCTCCGCCGAGCGCTGCGGGCCGGAGGTCGAACAGCCCCCTGTCATCGCCTTCAGACGCCGGCATCGGAATCGTACGCCTTCAGTGCCGCGGCGATCCGTTCACGACCGAGGTAGAACCACAGGCAAACCCCCATCACGATCAGCGCTCCGAACAGAACCGGCGGCCGTAGGCCGAAATATGCCGACACCAGGCCGGCGCCGAGGGCGCCGATTGCGGGCGCGCCGCGAAAAATGAGCCCGTAAAGCCCCATCACTCGTCCACGCATGGCGCCGTCGGTCGCGAGCTGAATCGCGCTCTGGATGGCGATGCCGGCGCTCGACATGGAGAAACCGAAAACCGCCACCGCCGGGACCGCCAGCCACATCGTGGCAGTTGCGATCGCCGCGACGGTCGCCAGCGCGCCCACGATCGAGCCTGCGAGGGCAACCTGCGTCAGATCGGAGGAATGCGCGCGTTGGCCCAGCCAAAGGCCACCTAAAACGGCACCCGCACCCATCGACGACGCCAGGATCGAAAGCCCCCCGGCTCCGGAGCTGAACACGTCGGCGACAATTTCCGGGGAGCAGCTCGCTCAGCGGCCGCCCACCGACGCCGATTGCAATCAGCAGCACGAGCAACGCGGCAATTCCGGGGTGCGAAGCCGTATACCGAATGCCGGCGGTCAGGTCGCTAATCAGGCCCCGGCGTTTGTGCAGCGCCGTACCAACGGCAGGGATGCGAATGCGGGCGAGCGCCAGCAAGAAGGCAAGATAGCTCACCGCATTGGCTGCGAAGGCTGCCGATACTCCGGACCAAACGATGGCCGGGCCGGCGCAGGCCGGGCCGATGAAGCGGGCCAAGTTGAATACGACCGAATTGATCGCTACGGCGGTGGCAAGATCCGGCTGCGGGATCAGTGACGGAACGAGGGCAAGCCGTGCCGGTTGATTGAACGCCACTACCATGCCCTGAAAGGCGGTCAGGGCCACCAGAAGCCCCATGGTCATGTGACCGCTCGCTGTGAGCACGAACAGAATGGTGGCCTGGAACAAGGAGATGGTCTGGCTGGCTTTCACCACCCGCATCCGGTCCCAGCGATCGGCTGCGGCCCCGGCAATCGGTCCGACCAGAACGACCGGAAAAAAATCGGCAAACGCGACGATGCCGAGCCACAATCCCGATCCGGTCAGTTGCCAAGTCAGCCAGCCGATCGCGATTCGCTGCATCCACATTCCGATGAGAGATACCGCGCTTCCAGCAGCATAGAGTCCGAAGTTCGGGTTCCTCAGCGGGAGGGCCACCAGCCGATTACTGAGCAGATCCGCCAGCGACATCGGTCACAGGGCCGCGTTGTTGTCTGCCGACGTGGAGGGGACCATGCTCGGTCAGCTTTGATTCTCGATCTCGTCCAATCCTCGACCCCGGCATCGATTTTCCCGCAACGACGAGGCCGTCCGTGGGTGTCCCGCAACTGCTTGCGGCGTCCAAGCAATTTCGGGAAACGCTGTTTGGTCCGGGCCCGAACTTTCGGCGTGCCCCCGCGCCGGTTCCTGATCCGAAGGCGGATGGCCGCGGTTATAGATACGTCATCAGGCCCATGAAGCCCTCGTCTTGATGATCCTGGTGATGGCAGTGCAGCAGCGTAGGTCCCGGATCATCGGCGACAAAGTCCACCTCCACCGTGCTGAAGCGCGCCATGTTGATCGTATCCTTCATTACCCCTGCCGTCGCCTTACCATTGATCTTGGTCAGCTCGAAGGTATGGCGATGCAGATGAACGGGGTGATTGTCGCCGCTGTTGTTGGTCATCACCAGGCGATAGCGCTTGCCGCGCTCGGTAGTGAACAGCGGATTGGTCGCCGGCCAAGACTTGCCGTTGATTGTCCAGCGGTTGTAGCCGCCGCGGCCGCCCGGCACCTTCTCGAACAGCAGATCGAAGCGCTGGTCGGGCGCAGGTACCGGGGCGTCGTGGCCGAAGATCGTATAGTCCCAGGTCGAATTGGGCGGGGGCGACCATCGCGGGTCGCCGCGCTGTCTGGCGTATTCGACGATGACGCCGAGGCCCATATTCCGGTCCTCGTCCCTGATTCCTCCGAAAATCCAGACGCCCGGCCAATTCATCTCCACGATCACGTCGGCACGTTCCGCCGGCGCGAGGAACAGCGTGTCCACCTCGCGGCGCGTCGGCACCGCGTTGCCGTCGAGCGAGATGACGGTAAAGCGGTGGCCGGCAAGCGCCAACGTGACGTTCTGGGTCGGGCTGGCATTGAGCATGCGAAACAGCACGCGCTGGCCTTCGCGCACGCGCACGGGCTCGCCGTGGCCGAGCATCTTGTCGTTGAAGGATGCCGACTTGTAGAGGACCTCGAGGCCGTTGTCGGGGGGCGGACCTTTGCGAATGTCCTGCATGCTGACCCATGAGCCCTCCCAGTGGTGCGCCGCCAGCAGCACCTCCTGGTCGTATCGGCCGGGATCGTTGGTCGGCTCGATGATCAGGAAGCCGTACATCCCCGAGTACACGCTGCGGGTCAGATCCTTTCCGGCAACATCATGGCTGTGGTACCAGCGCGTGCCGCCGGGCTCGGCGGTGAACGTGTAACGCCGGGCGCCACCGCGCTCCACCATCGGCGATCCTTCCTCCATGGCACCGTCGGCTTCCGCCGGCACGTACAGGCCGTGCCAATGCACGATGTCGTCGACGTCCGTATCGTCGCGGATATCGATGCTGACCTGGCGGCCTTCGCGGAGCCGCAGCGTCGGGCCCGGCACGGTGCCATTGTAGCCGAAGGTGTCGATCACCTTGCCCGGGGCGAGCTCGAGACGCAGCGGCGCGATCCGCAGCGAATGGTCCGGCGCAGCGACGATCTGCGAATATGCCCCGCCCAGTCCGGTCCCGAGCGCCATCCCGGCTGCGCCGGCTCCAACCAAGAAGCCGCGACGGTGGAGCAAGGGGATCGAGCTCCGCCCGTTGTACATTCGATGTCTCCACGGAACTGCCGGATCGAGCGGCGCGAGAGTCGCGGCCGCCCTCTCTCTGTCTGTTCGGAGCTTATGGCGATCGATATCGAAAGTCGATAAACTCACGCAGGTTTGAGGTGGTCCTCGTCTTGTTTCATGTTTGATCGATACCGGCGATCGAGACGGCCGCGACATCGGCGACAAGGTCGGGCAATGGGTCTGGCGGAAGGTGCAGATGTATTTTGGCACGTAAAATGGAGCGGGCAGGGGGCCCGCATGGCGACCAGAAGGCGCTGCTTCAATGGCTGAACCGGTGAGACGGCGATACTTTGCCGGACTCTCGAGGAACACGTTCCTGCTCGCCAGCGCCAGCTTGTTCGCCGATATTTCGACCGAAATGCTCTACCCGGTCCTGCCGATCTTCCTGACGCAAGTATTGAGCGCGAGCGGCAGCGTCGTCGGCCTCGTCGACGGCGTCGCCCAGGCGACACAGAACATCGTGCAGGGCTTTTCCGGCTGGCTGTCGGACAAGCTGCAGAGACGCAAGTCGATCGCGCTCGCCGGCTACCTGTTGGCGGCGGTCGCCAAACCGCTGATGGGTCTTTCGACCTCCTGGCCGGGCGTGCTGGGCGGACGGTTCCTGGACCGGCTTGGAACCGGCGCCCGTTCCGCTCCCCGCGACGCGCTCGTCGCGTCTTCGGCGGACGAAGAACATCGCGGCAAGGCATTCGGGCTGGAAGGGATCGGCGACAATCTCGGCGCGTTTCTCGGGCCGCTCCTAGCCGTGGCCTTGCTCATGGTTTTGCAGGTGGACATGCGCGTCATCTTCTACCTGGCGCTCGTTCCTGGACTGCTCGCCGTGCTCATGATCGTGCTGGTGACTGAGCGGCCGGTGGCGGTCGCCGCGAAATCGAAGCTCGACTTCGGCGTGCGACAATTTCCGACAACCTATTGGAAATATCTGCTGGTGACCGCGCTGTTCGGGATCGGCAATTCCAGCAATGCGTTCCTGATCTTGCAGACGCAAGCCATCGGCGCCTCGCTGGAGGCGACGATCCTCGTCTACGCCGCCTTCAATCTGGTGGCCGCGCTGATCTCGTATCCCGCCGGATTTCTGTCCGACCGCTGGGGGCGCAGGAACATCCTGCTCATGTCGTTCGTGATCTTCTTCTTCGCCTATCTGGGATTTGCGTTGACCGGCAATACGGTCCTCATCGTCGCTCTGTTCGTTTTCTACGGCCTGTACCAAGGGATATTCCGCACCGTCGGCAAGGCCTTGGCGACGGATCTCGTGCCTGAGCACCTGCGCGCCAGCGGGGTCGGCTGGTACAACGCCACGGTTGGCGTGCTCGGCTTGGTCGCGAGCATCGCCGCCGGACTGCTGTGGGACCATGTCGGCCACGGCGCCGTGTTTCTCTACGGCGCGGCGTTCGCCGTCGTGGGTGGCGTTGCGCTGCTGGTCATGCTTCCTGCGAAGCCTCGCAATCCGGGAGGCCGGCCGTAACGGGCGCATGGGAACGCCACGCGTGACGCGCGCTCTTGCTACTGGAGCTGGTAGAGTGCTGCACGATCGGCGCAGCGCCCGTCGTCGGCGGCGCTACCATGCCAGGACAGCTCGTCATGGAATTGGGTTCGTGGCGCTGAGGTCGACCGGCGGCTGCGGCAACGCGCGCAGGGCCGCGTGCTTGGGCCAGTCTCCGCGTTCGGTTATCCTTCGATCGAGATCACCGGGGAGACGCCCATGCCACCGCTGAAGCTTTCGCGGCGTGCGCTCGTCTTGACGGCCGCGCTGCTGCCGTCATTCGCCGCCACCGCCGCGCTGCCGCAAGGCGGCACCATCCGCATCATCGTCGGCACCGCGGCAGGCGGTGCGATCGAGCCTTATGTCCGCGTGATCGCCGAGCACATGGTCGGGACGCTGGGGCAGCCGATCATCATCGAGAACAGGCCGGGCGCGAGCGGGAGCCTCGCGGCGCAGTACATCGCCGACCAGCCGGCCGACGGCTCGATCATCTGGCTCGGCACCCAGGCGTTCACCGAGATCGTGCCCAACATGTTCCCCGACGCGCGCTGGTCGATCGACCAGTTTCATCCGATCATCCGCGGCGTCGAGGCGCCGCTGGTGTTCATCACCACGCCGAGCGTGCCGGCGGCCACTTTCGACGAGTTCATCGCGTGGGCGAAGGAGAAAAAAGGCAAGCTCGGCTATTCCTCCTACCAGGCCGGAACGCCGTCGCATTTCCTCGGCTTCCAGATGAACGAGAAGTGGGACCTCGATCTCACCCACGTGCCCTATCGCGGATCCGGGCTGCAGGTGACCGGGCTCCTCGGCGGCCATTCGCAGTTCGGCTTCGCGCAGGTGAACTCCTCGCTGCCGCATGTGCGCGCGGGCAAGCTCAAGGCGCTGGCGACCACCGGGCCCGCTCGCGACCGCTCGCTGCCGGAGGTGCCGACCTTCGCGGAGCTCGGCTACCCCGAATTCACCGCCAAGATCTGGTTCGGGCTTCTGGTGAAGGAGGGCACGCCGCCCGCCATCCTTGCGCGCTACACCGACGCGGCTAGGGCCGCGCACGCCGACCCGGCGGTGCGGGAGAAGCTCGAGGCGCAGGGCTTCGAGGTCTCCGGCGAGACTGGTCCTCAGCTCAAGACCGAGATCAAGGAGCAGATCGTGCGCTGGGGCCGGCTGGTGAAGGCCTCCGGCTTCAACGTCGAGGACCGCGGCAGCACGCGCTAGGCGCGACGCATTGCGATGGTCCCCATGCGAGTCCGCCGGCGCTTTGCCGTGACATGCCGAACCCCTCGAACGTGCGTCCGGCTCTCGGAGGAGTCCGAATGCGGGCCGGCCGCCGGCCGCGCTCGTCTCCGGCGCGATCGACTTTTTTTCGACTCGGACGTTCTTGAAAAGGGGGCAGCGTTCTGCCGGTCTTTTGCACGACCTCGAGCATGAGATCATGCGGTAGCGAGACGTGCGTCAGGTTACCGGCGTCGGGCAGATGACGGAAGCCCGACGCCGCGGTGACGCGGATCACGCCGGCACTGGGAGCGTCGCTCAGCCCTCGACATCGGTCTCAGGTCGATCATCGCCTGCGGATACCTCGTCGTGCCAGCGACCATCCTTGTCCTCGTACGAGATATCAGTGGTGTCTCCCGGGACGACTTGCTCCTTCGCCGCTCGCTCCGCCGCTCTGCGAGCCATGTCGTGAGACGGGAAGGTCTCGGAAAACACGCCATCGACCCGGTAGGCCCATCCGCCGTCGTGCTCGACGACCTCGTAGGTGATTTTGGTCATTTGTCGCTCCTGACGCTGATCGACGGTTTCATCCTCGGCCGAGTCCGGATTGGGCGCAAGCCGAACGCGCGTCTCGCAGCAAACCCGAAGGGAACCGTTCCACGACGGAACTCCAGACACCGCAGGATAGATGCCCGCCAAGGCAAGCCCGCGCCCTTATTTCTGCATGAACGTCGTCTAAGCTTCACGAGTTTCAATGCGTGTCGCGGGCCTTCGTCCTGGCACGCTGTCAAAGGAGGAAGCCGATGACGAAATTTGCTCTGTATGTTCCTCTGCAGGCGAAGCCGGGCAAAGAGAAAGAGGTCGCGGATTTTCTGCGTTCCGCCGTACCGTTGGTGAACGCTGAAGCGGGCACGATCTCGTGGTTCGCCATCCAAGAGGGGCCATCCTCCTTCGCCATCTTCGACACGTTCGACACCGAGGCCGGACGCGATGCGCATCTCAACGGCAAGGTGGCGGCGGCCCTGATGGAAAAGGCCAAGGCCGGCGACCTGTTTGCCAAGGCGCCCGCGATCCACAAGCTCGAAATTCTGGCGGACAAGCTTCCAAAATAAGATCCGCCCGTGCGAGGAGGCCCGGGCCTCGCAACGGGAAGGCCGGTGAGGTATTCGCCTTGTTCCGGCCGGCGAGCGGCGCCGTCAGCGCGCGGGCGCGTCGCCCCAGGTTCGTGCCAACACCCGCAGCCAGTTTCGGAAGCACAGCTTCTCGATCAGCGGCTCGCCGTAGCCGCGCGCGCGCATGATCTCCACCAGAGTCTGCAGTCCGGCGGCATTCGCGATCCCCGCCGGGATCCTGGCGCCGTCGAAGTCGGACCCGAAGCCGACGCTGTTTTCGCCGACATGGGCAAGAAGGTGCTCGAGATGCTCGATCACCAGTTCGGTGGGTGTGTCCGCGTCGGCGCGACCGTCGGCGCGCAGGAAGCTGGTGGCGAAGTTGACGCCGACGAGGCCGCCGGTTTCACCGATCGCGGCCAGCTGCTTGTCGGTGAGGTTGCGCGAATGCGCGCTCAAGGCATGCGCGTTGGAATGGGTGGCGACGAGGGGCGCGTCGCTGATGGCGGCGACGTCCCAGAACCCGCGTTCGTTGAGATGCGACAGGTCGATCAACATCCGCAACCGGTTGCAGGCGCCGATCAGCGCCTTGCCGAGGTCGGTCAGACCCGGTCCCGTGTCGGGGGAGGAGGGACAGCGGAACGGCACCCCGTGCCCGAACGCGTTGGGGCGGCTCCAGACGGGGCCCAGCGAGCGAAGTCCCGCTTGGTGCAGCACGTCGAGGATCTCGAACTCCGGGTCGATGGCTTCCGCGCCTTCGATATGCAGGACGGGCGCCAGCACGTCGTCCTTGAGGCATTGCCGGATATCCTCGACAGTGCGGCAGACGCGAACGCGGCCCTGCGACTCCCGCTCGATCCGCAGCAGCAGCGACACCATGCTGAAGACCGCCCTTTGTGCCGGCGTCGACTCGACGGGCGGCAACGCCGGAGCGGCGCTGTCGGCGTTTTGAGGCGGCGTCTCGCCGCCGGGGCCGGTGGCCCCGTCGCGCGAAGGCACGAAGATCGCGAACAGCCCGCCGGCGAATCCTCCCTCGCGCGCCTTGGGAAGATCCAACTGGCCCTTGGCCTCGCCTTCGAGGAACGCCCGCGGCGCGTCCGGGCCGCCGCGTCGGTAAAGACGCAGCAGCACGTCGTTGTGGCCGTCGAAGATCGGCACGCGCGGCGGTGTCATCGAGAACGCTCCGTTGCGGGACCCTTCAGGCTGCGGCCATTGCCTGATTGCGGGCGCAGTGTACCATCGCTCCGCCGCGTCCTTCGGCAATCGAGCGCATCCGTTGGCTTCGTAGAGGCAAGATCACGATGAAAGCTGCTTTCATTGAACGCTATGGCGGGCCGGAAGTCTTGCAATACGGCGAGCTGCCGGATCCCGCGGCCGGGCCGGGCGAGGTGGTTATCGACGTGGTCGCCGCCAGCGTCAACGGCGCCGATTGGAAGGTGCGCGTCGGCCAGTACAAGCAGGCGAAGTTTCCGTTCGCGCTGGGCCGGGATTTCTCCGGCGTGGTCAGCGCCGTCGGCGACGGCGTCGCGGATTTCAAGGTCGGCGATGCGGTCTTCGGCGTTTGCGAGGCCGGCCAGGAGGGCGCCTACGCCGAGAAGATCGCGGTCAAGGCCGCCATCGTCGCCAGGAAGCCCGCGGCGCTATCGCATGTCGACGCCGCCGCCTTGGCGCTCACCGGCCTCACCGCGTTGAGCGCCATCGAGGACACGTTGCAGCTCGAGCGCGGGGAGACGATCCTGATCCAGGGCGGCGCGGGCGGGGTCGCGAGCTTCGCCATCCAGCTCGCCAAGCATATCGGCGCCCGCGTGATCACCACCGCGAGCGCGGCCAACCACGCCTATCTGCGCGATCTCGGCGCCGATGAAATCATCGACTACAACGCCGTCGACTTCACCAAGGTCGTGGCGAATTGCGACGCCGTCTTCGACACCGTCGGCGGCGACGTCGCGCAAAAGTCGTTCAAGGTGCTCAAGCCGGGCGGCCGCGCGGCCTTCATCGCCTCCGGCGCGCAGGCACCCAAGCCCGATCGCGACGACGTCAGGGCGCTGCGGCCACCGGTCGGACGTTCGCGCCGGCACCTCGAGCGCATCGCCGAGCTGTATCGGTCCGGCGCCGTGCGCGCGCCCGAGATCAAGCTCTATCGCCTGTCCGAGGCCGCCGACGCCCACCGCGTGAGCGAGTCGCGCCATTTCAGGGGCAAGCTCGTATTCCAGGTGCGCTGAGACCCGCGCATGTCGGAAGCGCGCCATGAGTGACGACGCGGCCGCGCAGATGCCCCCCATGGGGCCCGGTTGCCCGCGCGCGTCGCAAAGGCCCTGCCGCATCAGGTTCCGGCTCGACCGGGCATGAAGCCCGGCGTAGCATGCGGCAAAACGCGAGAGCGTGATCCCGAAGAGTGGGTTCCGGTTTTCGGAAAAATCATGCTCCAACAGCCGTAAGGCGAGGAGGCGGCGCCGTGAAGGTCTGCATGTTCCACCTGATGCCGTACCGGGACCTGCCGACCGATTTCGACCGCCATTACAAGTCGGCCTTCATCGATCCCGTGTGGTTCGACGTCGCCGATCCCGAGAAGGTCGGCCAATACTACAACGCCACCCTCGACGAGCTGCTGTTTGCGGCCAAGGTCGGCCTGCACGGAGTCTGCACCAACCAGCATCACCAGAACGTCTACGGCTTCATGGCCAATCCGAGCCTGATGGGCTCGGTGCTCGCGCGGCAGACCGAGGGCCAGGAGGTGGCGATCATCCAGCTCGGCTCGACGCTCCCCTCGACCACGCCGCCCACGCGCATCGCCGAGGAATATGCGATGCTCGACTGCATCAGCGGCGGGCGGCTGGTCGCGGGCTTTCCCACCGGCCTGCCGACCGACGCCACCCTCTCCAACGGCGTCGTCCCGGTCGAGCAGCGCGAACGCTTCCGCGAGGCGCTCGCGCTCGTCACCAAGGCATGGTCGGCGAAGGAGATCTTCGCCTGGAACGGCAGGCACTACCAGCTCGGCATGGTGAATCTCTGGCCGCGGCCGATCCAGCAGCCGCATCCGCCGATCTGGATTCCCGGCTCCGGCATCTCCTCGACCGCCGACTATGTGGTCGGCCTCGACCACTGCTTCTGTCACCTCAGCTATTACGGCGCCAAGAACGCCGCGCAGGTCGGCGACCGCTACTGGGAGCTGGTGGCGCGCAAGGGCCGCGACGACAATCCCTACCGCTTCAGCTTCCTGCAGCTCATCGGCGTGGCCGAGACCGATGCCGAGGCCGAGGATCGCTACGCCGCGCACGCCGAGTATTTCTTCCACAAGCTGCTCTACACGCCGTCCTACTATCAGGCGATCCCGGGCTGCCTCGAATACCCCGCGCTGGTGCAGGCGCTGGAGAACAATCCGCGCGCGGCGGTCAAGCTGCGCGAGCTCAAGGCCAAGGACTTCTACGAGCGCGGCTTCGTGATCGTCGGCAGCCCCAGGACCGTGCGCGAGCAGCTCATGGAGGGCGTGAAGCGGCTGCGCATCGGCCACCTGCTCGCGCTGCTGCATTTCGGATCGATGCCGACCGAGCTGTGCAAGATGAATATCGAATTGTTCGCGCGCTCGGTGCTGCCCTATCTCGAGGATCTGTGGGACGACGAATACGAGGACCGTTGGTGGCCCGATCGGCTGCGGGCGAAGCGCCCGCTCGCTTCCGTCGCCGCGGCATCCTGAGCGGGCGGAGCGACACCGATGGCCGCTCCCGAGGTGCGCCGGCTCCGGCTCTGGCAGGGCCGGGTCGAGACCGAGGTCGAGATCGCAGGCCGCGGGCCGCCGCTCGTCTACCTGCACGGGCCGTGGGGCCTGCGCCCCGATCGCGACTTCGTCGCGCGGCTCGCCGACGCCAACACGGTCTACGCGCCCAAGCATCCCGGCACCAGCCGCGGCGACCCGAGGCGGTGCACGCGCTCGACAGCTGGCTCGATCTCGTCGTCTATTACGGCGAGCTGTTCGAGCGCCTCGAGCTGGCGCGTGATCCCGAAAAGTGGGAACCGGTTTTCGGACAAGATCACGCGCAAAACAAAACGCGTGATCCCGAAAGGTGGGAACCGGTTTTCGGACAAGATCACGCGCAAAACAAAAACTTGAAGCCCGCGCTCGTCGGCCATTCCTTCGGCGCGCTGGTCGCCGCCGAAGTGGCGGCGGCGGCGCCGAAGTCGGTCCGCCGGCTCGTCCTGATCGACCCGGTGGGGCTGTGGCGCGACGATCTTCCGGTCAAGAACTGGATGGTGCTGAGCGACGGCGAGCGCGCGCCGTCGCTGTTCGCCGATCCCGAAGGCGCGGCGGCGCAGCGCTTCTTTGGCGTCCCGGACGATGCGGCCGAGCGGGTGGACGTGCTCGCCCAGTCGATCTGGGCGCAGGCCTGCACCGGCAAGTTCGTCTGGCCGGTTCCCGACCGCGGCTTCAAGGCGCGCGCGCACCGCGTCGCCGCGCCGACCCTGATCGTCTGGGGCAGCGCCGACCGCATCATCGTTCCGGCCTACGCGCAGGAGTTCGCCTCCCGGATCGCCGGCGCGCGCATCGCGCTGATCGACAAGGCCGGCCACCTGCCGCAGCTGGAGCAGCCCGAGGCGGTGGCGAAGGCGGTCCTTGGATTTCTCGGCGGCTGACCGGCCGCCGATCGGAATGATGCGGTCGAAGTCTTGACGGGATGATCGCCCCGGCGCGACGCTCGTCCAGGCAATAAACCCGCCACAGAGCGGGTTGCCAAGGGAGGAAACGATCATGGCGAGCAGCATCACTGCGTCCGCCACCGCGGCGGCACCCGCGACGTCCGACGAGCGTTGGACGAGCTACAGCGCCACCGTGCTGACCATCTGCATCCTCGGCTGGGCTTTCGACATCTACGAAGCCACCATCATGCAGCTCGTCACGCCGATCCTGATCAAGGAGTGGGGAATCACTCCGGCGACGATGGGAACCGTGACCACGATCTCGCGCTGGGTCGGGCTGATCGGCACGTTCGCGTTTCCGGTGCTGGCCGATCTCTACGGCCGCAAGCCGGTGCTGATCTGGTCGATCCTGGGCTATTCGGTCCTGACCGGCTTCACCGGGTTCTCGACCGGCTGGGTGTCGCTCTTGATCTTCAGCTCGCTCACCCGCATCGCGCTCGCCGGCGAGAACCCGGTCGGCATGCTCTTGGTGACCGAGACCGCGCCGAAGAAGTGGCGCGCCACCGCGCTCGGCGGCCTCGTCGGCGGCTACCCCTTCGGCTACATGCTGTGCTCGCTCGCCGCGCTCGTCGTGGTGCCGCTGTGGGGTTGGCGCGCGCTCTATTTCCTCGGCATCTTGCCGGCGCTGCTGGTGCTGTGGGTGCGGCTGGGCATCAAGGAAAGCCCGCGCTACGAGCGCGTCACCGCGCAGATGCTCAAGGAAGGGTTGAGGAAGCGGCTCGACATCCTCGCGCCCTTCAAGGCCTATCCGCGCGAGAGCGTGCTCGCGACCTTGATCTACTTCTTCTATCTCTTCACCTGGGTCGGCTGGTCGGCCTGGATGCCGTTCTATCTCGCCAACGAGAAGCACCTCGGCTTCCCGACCATGACCGCCTATCTCTCGGTCTGGATGGCCTGCGCCATCTTCGCCTACTGGATCTGCGGCTGGCTGTGCGACCTGTTCGGGCGGCGCTACGTGATCCCGGCCTTCGCCGTTCCGGCCGCCGTCCTGCTCCTGCTCATGGGCCATCTCGACAGCGCGTCGAGCCTGTTCTGGGTGGGGCTGGCGACGAACTTTCTGATCACCGGAAGCTTCGGCACCGGTCTCGGCTACACCGCCGAGATCTTCCCGACCCAGATCCGCGGCACCGCGGTCGGCGCGACCTTCGCCGTCGGCCTGGGCTTCGCCTCGCTGGCGCCCATGATCATCGGCTGGATCGCGACCGTGCACTCGATCGCCGCCGGCCTGCCGCTCTTGGCGCTGTCGTTCTTCCTGCTCGCGCCGCTGTTCTTCTGGTTCGCGCCGGACGTGACGCGCCGCGACCTCGTCGACTTCGTCGGGCAGAAAGTGGGCTGAGCCGCGGAAACGAGCCCGTGCGGAGGTCAGCCGCGCGTCTGATGCGCGGCCGCCTCGGAGCGACAGCTCGGTGCGAATGCGGCGCGCCGAGACAAGGGATGGTCCGGGGTCCGGCCTCACTCCGGCTGGATGTTGGCGTCCTTGATCATCTTTTCCCATTTGTCGAGCTGGACCTTGACGAAGTCGTCCAGCTCCTTCGGCGAACTCGAGAACGCCTCGAAGCCGACTTTGGCGAGCGTGGTCTTGATGGCCGCGCTGTCGACGATCGGGCGCAGCGCGGTATTGAGCTTGCTCACGATCTCCGGCGGGGTATGGGCGGGTGCGACGATGCCGGCCCAGGAATCCATGTCGAAGCCTTCGACCCCTGCCTCGTCCATGGTGGGGAGCTCTGGGAACAGCGAGCTGCGGTGGATGCGGGTCACCGCCAGCGCACGCAGCGCGCCGGATTTGACATGCGGCAGTCCGGTCGTGAGGTCGGTGAACATCATCGACACCCGGCCGGCGATCAAGTCCTGGAGGGCGGGCGGCGCGCTTTTGTAGGGAACGTGGAGGACGTCGATGCCGGCCCAGTGCTTGAGCGTCTCGCCGGCGACGATGCCGGAGGTGTTGGCGCTGGCAAACGACAGTTTGCCGGGATTGGCCTTGGCGTAGGCGATCAGCTCCTTGACGTTCTTCGCGGGGATGCTCGGATGCACCACCAGCATCAGCGTGAAGCTTCCCATGCGTGTCACCGGCGTGAAGTCCTTGATCGGATCGTAGGGCACCTTCTTCATCATGAACGGCACGGCGGAGAGCGGGGAGTTGGTGGCCATCAGCAGCGTGTAGCCATCGGGCGCGGCGCGCGCGACGTACATGGCGGCGAGCGCACCGTTCGCCCCGGGACGGTTCTCGACCACGACGGTCGTCTTGAGGGCCCCGCCGAGCGGCTCGGCGACCAGACGGCAGATCGTATCGCTGGCGCTGCCGGGGCCGAAGACGGCGACAAGGTTGATCGGTCTCGTTGGATAGTCGTCGGCATGCACTGCCGGACTGAACGATACCGCCCCGGCGGCCACGAGAATGCGAAGCAGCCTTTTCATGCGTGGGTCCTCCCTGGCAATCGCGCGTTCTGGTCTCTGGCGCGTCGGTCTCGCGACGGCGCGCGCGCCTTGATCTTTAAGCCGTAGCATAACACGTTTGCGCAACCCTTGCGCGTGCCTCGAAGGGAAGGAATTGTCGCAGCCGCGGCCCGAAGGGTGTCCCGCGTCGCACGAGCCGAAGCGGCCGAAGATCGCTACGAGATGTTGCAATCCGGTCGGACGGCATCGCCCGCCCGCGACCGGATGCGTTGAGATCCGAGTTCCGCTCTCATCCTCAGGAGCGCAAGTCGGCTATAGCCAGCCTACGGTGGCAGAATTACTGGTGCTTTCTGGAAGTGCGATGGCCCCAAGGGTGTTTGTTTCCTTGCAGGAGGAGCACCTGTCATGAAAGCCAGAGACGTCATGGCCATGAACGTGATGACCGTTGGACCGGAAACCTCGGTGCGACAGGCTGCCAATATTTTGTTCCAGAACCGGATCAGCGCTCTCCCCGTCGTTGACGAGCACGGGGCGTTGATTGGAATCGTCAGCGAGGGCGACTTGGCGCGACGAGCCGAGCTGGAGACCGATGACCGCCGTTCCTGGTGGCTGGAGCTCCTTGTCCGCAAGAGCACGGAGAGCCTCGCCATCGACTATGTGAAATCGCACGCCCGCAGAGTTGAAGACGTCATGACCCGAAGGGTCATTACCGCGAAGCCGGCCACGTCGCTCAGGGACATTGCCGCGTTGCTCGAAAAGAATCGCATCAAACGTGTACCGATCGTCGCCAAGGGGAGGGTGGTTGGAATCGTCAGTCGCGCGAATCTCGTTCAAGCTCTGGCGAGCTCGCGCGAAGAAAGCCGGCAAAGCACGATCAGTGATTCGACGATCCGGAAGAAGATCATGCTGCAGTTGGAATCCGAGCGGTGGAGCAAGTACGCCCTTTTGAACGCGACCGTCCAGGACGGCACCGTCAAATTGTGGGGCATCGTCGACTCCGAGGCGGAGAAAGAGGCCGCGCGAGTGGCTGCGGAACAGGTCGCCGGCGTCCGGGCGATCGAGAACAACGTGATCGTGCAGCCGGTCGTCGCTGGAGTTTAGCGCATGTCCCGGAAAAGTGAGCACCGGTTTTCCGCCATGGACATGCGCAAAGCCAAGGAATCTAGAGCGCATCCCGATTCTACCTAATCGGGATGCGCTCTAGAACGATCATCGCAGCGGCTGCCCCCGTCGAGGGCTGCCGGCCGAGCCGTCTGCAATCTGGACCGCCTCGCCGCCTGCGCGTAGGCTGATGCGAGAGGACCATATTGGAGGAGCACACCATGGCTGAAGCATCATCGCTCGGCGCGCTGGCCTCACGCTTCATCGCGACCGAGGCGGTGCCATGGATCGAGACCGCGCCGGGGAACAAGATGAAGGTGATCTATCACGATCCCGCCACCGGCATGTTGACCATCCTGGCCAAGCTCGAGCCCGGCGCCGGCATTCCCGCCCACGTGCACGAGGACCTGGAGCAGACCTTCGTCCTCGAAGGCTCGCTGCTCGACGCCGAGGGCGAATGCACCGCCGGCAATTTCGTCATCCGCGCCAAGGGGAGCCGCCACGCGCCGACGGCGCCCAAGGGCTGCACCATGCTGGTGTTCTTCCTCAAGCCCACCGCGGCGCTGGAGCAAACTCTGCTCAAGCGCGCTTGAGCGTCGTCGAGGCGTGGACCTGCGCCGTGCGGCAGTAGACGGCGCGCAGCCGCGGAGGTCCGTCGCGTCCGGCCGTCTGGGCGCATCACGCGGCCTGGTCTGGCCCCAGGGCTGCTATTTCGTGACCATGCGCCTGGGCGGCGCGCTCGGCGTGGGTGCAGGCGGCGAAATCGTGAACGTGACCCAGGTGTTCCAGCCGTGGGCACGGTTCTCCGCTGCAAATTCGCTATAATACTTCAGATTGAGATAGCCCTGCAGGTCGCCGACCGGAAAGATGAAGCCGAGCTGCGGGCCAACCCCGACCACCTGCGACTGAAAGCAGCCGACGCGGTCGCCGGAGCCGCTGTCGCAGCCGATCTCCTTGTAGACATAGCCCACCGCTCCGATCTGAAACTGCTTGGTCAGGAACTGCGACGCGCTCCAGTCGAAATGCATGTCGACGCCGTTCTGATACTGGGTCGACTGGTTCTCGAAATTGTAGGTGAAGCCGAGCACGCCCGAGAGTTCGTGCCCGGTCTGCGGATTGAAATAGGTATAGCCCCCGCCGGCGTCGATCGTGCCGTGCCCGATGCCGAGATTGGAAAGGCGGGTCGAGTCGTAGGCCCCGACCGGTACGTCGCCGGTGATGTAGGTCATGTAGTTGTGGACGCCCGCGTTCCAGCGCAGCGTGGCAATCGGCAAGAGGTCCCCGAAGCCCCACACCGCGTCGCTGATGCTGTCGGAGCGCGAGAACGGGAACGTTCCCAATGGAGTCGCCAACGTGCCGGAGAGCGTCCCCGCGAGCGACGTGCTGACGCGGCCATATGTTCCAATGGCGCCGACGCTGGCCTGGCCGCCGAAAACCGGCGTGGCGAAGGTGTACATCGGCAGCGCCCAGCCGAGATCGGCCCGCGCGTCGAGAGTTCGCGCTCAGGTTGGCGTTGAGCGTGACCGGGATTTTCCCGATCGTGATCTCGCGCGCCCGCGCCACGTCGGCGCCGGCCGATACGCTGGTGTGGTAGTAATTGGTCTGCAGGGCCCAGCCCGGCTGCAGTGGGGCCGCCGCCAGGCTTCCGAAGAAGCCGGGGATCCAGAAGCTCACCCCGCCTTCGTCGGCAAGCGACGCCTGCGAGACAAGCGCAAATGCGACGGCCAGGGCGCCGGTCGAGATACGTCGTGTGAGCAGCCTGCGGCTAGTTCGAGCTGTGGCTTGCGATGCGGTCCACGTTGTCGTGCGTTCCATGTCGGCCCCCCGGCCTTCTGTTACCCTCGGAACAGGCAAAGGCGCTGCCGCGCCAGCGACCGACAGCTCGGATGATGAAATGTGACTTCCGAGTGCGCCATGCCCACGCCCCGTGGCCTGCGTGACACTCCGACATCAAGTTAGGGCGCGCGCAGGGCACGCCCATTCTTCATCTCGATCGGAGACGTAAATCTTGGTGCTTGTGACCCATGGGCCACTATTCCGCAGCACCAGAACGGGCGATATTGCAATGGGATGTGCACCGATGCATGTTCGCGCCGGCGTGCGGGCGCGGAAGGAATTCAAACGCAAGCCGCGACCTCAAATCCGGCGAATGCGCAATAAAGAAGTCTTATGTCGAAGACAACCGGTCAATATGACTGCCCGTTCTTCAGCGTGTCGCGAGGTTGTGATTGCCCTCCTGATAATATTGGTCGCACGATGATGCCGGGGGTTTTCCCGTCACGGCGGAGGAGGAAACCAGCAACGCAAGAGAATCTCGCTAGCCCACCGCGCGCGCCCGATTCGCGTAACGGAGGTGAGGACCAGATGCACGACTGGAGGATCACACCATGAAAGTCTGTCGAGAGCTATGGCTCGGCTTGCTGGCGCTGTTCGCCGCCGTGTCGGCGGCGAGCACGCCGGCGGCTGCGCAGCAGCAGCAGAAGCCCAACATCCTCTTCATCATGGGCGACGACATCGGCTGGATGCAGCCGAGCATCTACCACCGCGGCCTGATGGTCGGCGAGACGCCCAACATCGACCGCATCGGGCAAGGAGGGCGCGATCTTCATGGACTACGTCGCCATGCAGAGCTGCACCTCCGGCCGCAACGCCTTCTTCACCGGCATGTATCCGCTGCGCACCGGCATGATCCCGCCGCAACTGCCGGGCAGCCCGTCCTATCTGCGGCCCGGCACCCCGGCGCTCGCCAAGTTCCTGCTCGATCTCGGCTACAACACCGGCGAGTTCGGCAAGAACCACCTCGGCGACCACACCGAGGCGCTGCCGACCGCGCACGGCTTCCAGGAATACTGGGGCTATCTCTATCACCTCGACGCGATGCAGCAGGTGAGCTTCCCCGACATCAACAAGAGCCCGACCGAGCAGACGCGTCGCGCCGCCGTGCAGGAACACGCCGATCCCCGGCATTCCGGAGGTCCCCGGCGCGGTGGATCCCAAGACCACGACCTGCCTGACGCCGCCGCGCCCGGTGCTCTGGTGCAAGTCCTCCGACGGCACGGCAGCAGAACCAGACGTGCAGGGACGAAGGCCCGCTGACGCTTGGATCGCTCGAAGACGGTGGACGAGGAAATCTCCGCCAAGGTCATCGACTTCCTCGACCGCAACGATCCGAAGAAGACCAACAAGCCGTTCTTCGTCTGGTACAACCCGGCGCGCATGCACGTCACGACCGTGCTGTCGCCGAAGTACGAGGCGATGGTGGGCGAGCAGGGCGGCAAGGACTGGGGCGTCAACGAAGCCGGCATGAAGCAGATGGACGACAACATCGGCTCGTCCTCAAGAAGCTCGAGGACATGGGCCAGCTCGACAACACCATCGTCGTCTTCACCACCGACAACGGCGCCGAGGCGATCACCTTCCCGGACGGCGGCGTCACGCCGTTCAAGGGCCAGAAGGGCGAGGCCTGGGAAGGCGGCTATCGCGCCCCGATGGTCGTCCGCTGGCCGGGCCACATCAAGCCGGGCACGGTCAAGAACCAGCTGTTCGCCGCGCTCGACTGGCTGCCCACGTTCGTCGACATCGCCGGCGGGCCCAAGGGCGACGGGCTGAAGCAGCAGATCGAGGCCGGACAGTATCCCGGCATCGTCAAGACCACGCTCGACGGCTTCGACCAGCGCGACTACCTCGAAGGCACGTCGGAGAAGTCGGCGCGCGACTACTTCTTCTACTTCTCGGGCGCGACGCCGTCGGCGGTGCGCTACAAGAACTGGAAGATGTACTACACCATGTCGCAGCCCGGGCCGGCCGGCTGGATCCTGCCGCTCGTCCCGTTCCACTTCACCCTGGTGCAGAACATCAAGCGCGATCCGTTCGAGCAGGCGGTCGGCATCGACCAGAAGACGGCCATGGGCCTGGGCGGCGCGCTCGGCGGCCCGGTGACCGCCTTCCAGTACGACTGGAACATGCTGCCGATCGGCCAGCAGCTGTGGCTGAAGCACCTGCTGAGTCGTACGAGAAGTTCCCGCCGCTGCAGGCGCCGGAGACCTACAACCTCAGCGGGATCATGGAGCAGGTCAAGAAGGCCGACGCCAGTCACGCCGAGCGACTAGCCGCGTGAAACGACGCGATGTCACGAAGCGGGCGCCCGACGCTGGGCGTCCGCAACTCGCATCGACAGCGGGCTTCTCGATGCATGCGACACTGCTATCGTCGCACGCCGAAGATCGGACCGATGAACAGGATCTCGTGCAACAGTCTGACGGCATCATGGCCTTAGCTGGCATTGCCTGCTCGCTCTGCTCGGCGATTGCCGCCGCAGCGCGGCGACCGCGTCGGCGCAGCAGCAGCAGAAGCCGAACATCCTCGTCATCATGGGCGACGACATCGGCTACTGGAACATCAGCGCCTACAACCGCGGCATGATGGGCTATCGCACGCCCAACATCGACCGCATCGCCAACGAGGGCGCGATCTTCACCGACTATTACGGCCAGCAATCCTGCACCGCCGGCCGCGCCGCTTTCATCACCGGCCAGAGCCCATGCGAACCGGACTGCTGAAGGTCGGCCTGCCGGCCGCGAAGGAGGGGCTGTCGGCGAAGGACCCGACGATCGCCGAACTGCTCAAGCCGCAGGGCTATGCGACCGGACAATTCGGCAAGAACCATCTCGGCGATCGCAACGAATTCCTGCCGACGGTGCACGGCTTCGACGAGTTCTTCGGCAATCTCTATCATCTGAATGCCGAGGACGAGCCGGAGCATCCCGACTATCCGAAGAACCCGAAGTTCAAGGCGCAATTCGGTCCGCGCGGCGTCATGAAGTGCGTCGCGACCACGACCGACACGCCGGGCGATGATCCCCGCTTCGGCCCCTGGGGCAAGCAGAAATGCGAGGACACCGGGCCGCTCACCAAGAAGCGCATGGAGACGATCGACGAGGAGTTTCTGAAGGCCACAACCGACTTCATCGACCGCGCCGATCCGGGACAAGAAGCCGTTCTTCGTCTGGTTCAATCCAACCCGCATGCACATCTGGACCCGGCTCAAGCCGAAGTCCCAGGGCAAGACCGGACTCGGCATCTATCCGGACGGCATGGTGGAGCATGACGGGCAGGTCGGCCAGCTCCTGAAGAAGCTCGACGATCTCGGCATCGCCAACAACACGATCGTGATCTACACCACCGACAACGGCGCCGAGGCGTTCTCCTGGCCGGACGGCGGCACCACGCCGTTCCGCGGCGAGAAGAACACCAACTGGGAAGGCGGCTACCGCGTGCCGGCGATGGTGCGCTGGCCCGGCCTGGTGCCGCCGCGCACCGAAATCAACGACATCTTCTCCGCCGAGGACTGGGCGACGACGCTGGTCGCGGCGGCCGGCGAGCCTGACGTCAAGAACAAGCTCCTGCAGGGCTACGATGCCGCCGGCAAGAATTTCAAGGTTCACCTCGACGGCTACGACCAGCGTGACCTACTCGCCCGCAAGGGCCCGGACAAGCGCCGCGAGTTCTTCTACTGGACCGACGACGGCAACCTCGCCGGCCTTCGCTACGACAGTGGAAGGCGGTGTTCCTGGAGCAGAAGGCGCATGGCTTCGATGTCTGGGCGGAGCCGATGGTGCAGCTGCGCCTGCCCAGGCTGTTCAACCTGCGCTCCGATCCGTTCGAGCGGGCCCAGCACGAGGCGGGCGACTACGTGCGATGGTTCGTCGAGCACGCCTTTGTGCTCGTCCCGGCGCAGGCGCTGGTGGCGCAGCATCTCGAGAGCTTCCAGCAGTTCCCGCCGCGCCAGAGGCCCGGCACCTTCTCGGTCGAGCAGGCCATGGAGAAGCTCAGGAATCCGCCGTCGAGCAACTAGCACAGCGGAGGTCGAACATGAAATCGATCGTTCATTCCTCCCGGTATCAACCGTCGCGTTCTGCTCTCGACTTTGGCGGTGCTTCCGGCCTTTCAGCCGCGGGCTGCGATGGCCCAGCAAGCTCCACGAGCTGCCAGCTCCGCTTTTTCGTTTGCCGTGGTCGGCGACTCGCGACCGATGATGTATCTCCCGTACAAGGAGGGCAAGCCGGACCTCAATAAGTTCTTTGTCGAAATGTTCGGCCTGGTCATGCCCGAGAAGATCGCAGAAGCGGTAGTGAAGAGGGATGTAAAGATGATCTTCGATCCGGCCACCAAGGAACTCATCAAGGTCATCATGCCGTTCAAGTCCAAGACCGAAGTCATGACATTGACAGTGGATAAGGGGTGGGTCACGGAGGCATCTGTCGAAGACGTGAAACTGCTTCCCGGCGTGCACCGGACGATGTTCCGGCTTCAGGGCGGCGAATGGGTAACGCGCGAGATCGTGAAGGACGTCCAATCCGGGCGCGCCAAATTCGTGATCAACAGCGGCGACGTGGTCTGGTGGGGCAATCAGGGCCGTACGGTTGCCGATAGCCCGTATTGGAAGCGCGTGAACGACACGATGTTGAAGCAGCTGCCGCCGCCGGATAGCGAAATGCGCGCGGCAGGCTTGGACGGTCGGTGGTTCATGGGCGTGGGCAATCATGAAGTGTGGGGCGATCCTAAGATCGAGGGCGTGCTGAATGCCGTGCCTTATCTGAAGAAGTTCGGCGTCACACCGGAGAACCTCATCTACAAATTCGACTTCAAGGGCGTCCGCTTCATCTATCTGTGGAGCGGCAAGTACGACTACCGGTCGCCGTCGCTGTGGGATGCCGATCGGCCGAAGTACGAGGAGCAGATGAAGCAATTGCAACAATGGATGGACGAAGCCAAGACCGCGGGCATCCGCAAGGCCTTCATCATCTTCCACTACCCGATGTTCGCCCGCTCGGGCCTGGGCGCCATCCCCGGCCCCGATAATCCGCACAAGGTGATTGCGGCCTACGCGAAGGACATGGAGGTGGTCGTGTTCAACGGCCACGTCCACACCACCGAGATGTACGACGTCGACGGCGTGAAATACCTGATGCTGGGCGGCGGCGGCGCGGAGCAGGATCCGATCCTCCCGGGCCGCACGAGCATCAAGTTGCCCGCGGACTATCCGCCGGATCTCTATTGGAAGGGTGAGCCGCCCAAGGAGGAATACAACTACGTCCTGGTGGACGTGAACCCGGGCAGAAGACGAAGTTCACGCTCAATCGCTTCCGGCCGTGGTCGGCCGAGCCGTTCGCGAGCGTGGAACTGTTCAAGTGAGCCAGTCTGACCGGATCAGCGCTGGAGCGTGCAGTCATGGCGACCGCACTTTTGATCATTCATGGCCTGGTCGCGGTCGCGCTGCTCGGCGCAATCACGCACCAGACGCTGGCGACGTGGGCGCCGGCGAGCGCGCGGCCGGGCTCGTTCTTCGGCCGCTTCCGCACCGTGCAGTCCGCCTCGTTCGCTAACGCCGTCGTTGTGCTGTACGCGATCTGCGCGCTGCTGGGCGCGATCGTGTATCTGGACTTCAGCGTCGCCGTTAGGCCCGACCTGGAGCGCGCTGGGCACTGGCCGGCCCTCGGCTTCTTCGACCTCAAGGAGCATTTCATCTCCATCGGCTTGGCGCTGCTGCCGGCCTATTGGGTGTGCTGGCGGCGGCCGCTGCCGACGAATCCGCCCGGACGCGCGCCGCCTTGACGACGATCTTGGCCTTCATCGTCTGGTGGAGCTTTCTGATCGGTCACGTCGTGAACAACATCATGGGCTTTGGGTTATGATGTCCTCGCACGCGTTCCGCAGGTTCGCATTTGCATATGGAACAGCGTTCGCAGTTCTGTACGTGATTGCGATCAAGCGCGGATTTCGCGCTGTTTACCGTCTATCCCTCGATTGGCCTCGTCGTTCTGGGCACGCACCATGCGCGAGATGTCGTCGCGCCCTCGATGGGGTTCGTTGCATCCCGCGATGTACTGGTACGGCTGGACAGCGACGGCCGCGCTCGGGGCACTCATGTTCGGCCTCGTTGCCGCGTTGTTGCCTGCGCGATGGACGCGACGGTCTCTGGCTGGGACTGGTTGTGGATGGTTCCCACGCTCGCGATGGGCGCGTGCGTTTACCTGACGATGCCTTGGTTTCGACTTTAACGGAGGTGCGTCCATTCCCGCCGTCGAGCAACTGACTGCGTCATGGTATGATTGAGAGAAGCCGAACATGAGACCGATCGTCCATTCTTCCGGTATCAGCCGTCGCGTTCTGCTCTCGACGTTGGCGCTGCTTCCGGTGTTGTTCGGAACGCTCCTTCCCATCTCCGCGCCGGCGCAGACCGCGCCGTCGGGCGGACTGCTGCCGTCGTGGAACGAAGGATCGGCGAAGCAGGCGATCTTCGATTTCGTGCGCGCGACCATCGACCGGTCGAGCCCGAGCTACGTCGTTCCCGGAGGACCGCATCGCGGTGTTCGATCAGGACGGCACGCTGTGGGTCGAGCATCCCATGTACACGCAAGTGGTCTATTGCCTGGAGCGCGTTCCGGCGGTGGTGGCGAAGCGGCCGGAGCTCAGGAACGTCGAGCCGTTCAAGACCGTGCTCTCGGGCAACCGGGAGGCGATGGCCAGGCTCTCGATGCGCGATCTCGAGAAGATCCTCGCCGCGACGCTGACCGGCATGTCGGTGGAGGAGTTCAACACCGAAGCGAAGAAGTGGATCGAGACCGCCAAGCATCCGCGCTGGAACCGCCCCTACACCGAGCTCGCCTATCAGCCGATGCTCGAAGTCTTGAGCTACCTGCGCGACAACGCCTACAAGACCTACATCGTGACCGGCGGCGGCCAGGACTTCGTGCGCGTCTACGCCGAAAAGGTCTACGGCATCCCGCCCGAGCAGGTGGTCGGCACCGCGGGCGGAACGAAATACGGCTACGGCAAGGACGGCAAGCCGTTCCTGACCAAGGAGCCGAAGCTCATGCTCAACGACAACAACGCCGGCAAGCCGGAAGGAATCCACCTCATGATCGGCCGCCGGCCCTACGCGGCGTTCGGCAACTCGACCGGCGACCGCCAGATGCTGGAATGGACCGGCGCGGGTGCCGGCGCGCGGCTGAAAATGCTGGTGCTGCACGACGATGCCGCGCGCGAATACGCTTATGGCCCGGCCGCGGGGCTGCCCGACAGCAAGGTCGGCACCTTCACGCCGGCGCTCTACGACGAGGCGAAGAAGCAAGGGCTGGACGGTGATCAGCATGAAGAACGACTGGAGGCGCATCTTTGCGTTCGAGTAGCAAGCCTCGAGCGTATAATCTGCAATGATCGTGTGGCGGGTGGTTGGCTCGCTCCAAACAGGGCCCAAGGTCGCAACAGGAGCAATTCATGAATAAGCTGATCGGCGGTATCGCGCTGTTGTTCCTGGTCGTCGGCACCGGATCGAGCGCCCATGCCGACGGGCCTTGGTGCGCCTTCTACGACGCCTCGACCTATAATTGCGGCTTCTACAGCTTCGAGCAGTGCTACGAGACCATACGTGGGACGGGCGGATGGTGCCGGCCCAATTTTTTCAAGAGCAATGCTGGCGGCCAGCCGGCAGGAGGGCGCGCGACGCGCGGCCGACGCAACTGACCCCCGCCGTTCGTCGCGACTGCCACGCCAGACGCCAGGCAGCTCTCGATCGAACACGTCATGGAGACAATCTCTAATTGCCGATCGACTGCTCAGCGGTGACAACGTGGCTCGTTCCAAACAGAGGTCCGGGAAAAAACGCCGATCCAAAGATCGACCACTACTGCATCGGATATCGGCAAGGCTCACGCAGGACAACGCGACGCGGCGCCGGGACGCGTTTCGAGGCGGACGATCGTCATTGCGGCGGCGGTCGTTGCGGTGATCGCCGTCGCGGGCGGCCTGGCATTTCAATTCCTGACCGGCGGCCGGCCCAATGCATCCTCCGGCTCCCCCGCCGTTGCGGCAGCCACCTTCGTCGGCAGCGAGACCTGCGCCGGCTGTCACCGCGCGGAAGCGGAGCTGTGGCGCGCATCGCAGCATAAGCTCGCCATGCAGCATGCGACCGACAAGGCGGTGCTCGGCGACTTCTCCGATACAAGCTTCGATTATCACGGCGTGCATTCCCGCTTCTTCCGCCAGGGCGAAAAATTCCTGGTCGAGACCGACGGCCCGGACGGCAAGCTCGCCACGTTCGAGGTGAAATACACCTTCGGCGTCGACCCGCTGCAGCAATACCTGGTCGAGTTTCCCGATGGCCGGCTGCAGGCGCTGTCGCTCGCCTGGGACACCCGGCCGAAGGAGCAGGGGGGCCAGCGCTGGTTCCATCTCTATCCGAACGAGGAGATCAAGCACGACGACGTCTTGCATTGGACCAGGCTGAACCAGAACTGGAACTTCATGTGCGCGGAGTGCCACTCGACCGGCGTGCGCAAGAATTACGATGCGGCAACCGACCGCTTCGCCACGAGCTTCGCCGAAATCAGCGTCGGCTGCGAGGCCTGCCATGGGCAGGGCTCAAATCACGTGGCTTGGGTCCGCGCCCAGCAAAGCTGGTGGCCGTTCGGCAAGAGCGAAGACCCGGGCAAGGGGCTGCTCGTTCGGTTCGACGAGCGGCGCGACGTCACTTGGCGGGTCGATTCTAAAACGGGCAATGCAGCACGCAACTTCCCACCCGCCCTGGTTCGCAGGGAGGTCGAGACCTGCGGCCTTTGCCACGCCCGCCGCGGCGAGTTCTCCGAGGACTGGGTTCCCGGCAAGTCGCTATCCGACACCCATGTCGTGCAACCGCTCGCCCGCGGTCTCTACCATGCCGACGGACAGATGCTCGACGAGGTCTACAATTACGGTTCGTTCAAGCAGAGCAGGATGTTCGCGGCCGGCGTCACCTGCGGCGATTGCCACGAGCCGCACGGCGCAAAACTTCGTGCTGCTGGCGACGGTGTCTGTCTGCAATGTCACTCATCCGACAAGTACGCGGCGGTCACGCACCACCATCACGCGGAGGTAAAGCCGGCGCTCGCCTGCGGCTCCTGTCATATGCCCGCCCACACCTACATGGTTGTCGATCGGCGACACGACCATGGCTTCCGCATTCCGCGGCCGGATCTGTCGGCGAAGCTCGGCACGCCCAATGCCTGCAACGACTGCCATGGCGGCAAGTCGCCGGGATGGGCGGCGGCGGCGATCGAAACCTGGCACGGACCGACCCGAAAGGGGTTCCAGACATACGCCGAGGCTTTCCACTCCGCCTGGACCGAACAGGGCGACGCGGCGGCGCTCCTCGCCGCCGTGGCATCCGATGGCAATGCGCCCGCATTTGTCCGCGCCAGCGCGCTGAGCGAGCTTGGGCCGCACGTCTCGCCCGCGAACATCAATCTGGCGCGGGCGGGGCTGGCGGACCCCGATCCCATGGTGCGCATCGGCGCTCTCGATATGCTCGAGCGCGTACCGGCCAATCAGCTCTGGCCGCTGGTCTCGCCGCTCCTCTCCGACTCCAGTCGCGGCGTACGCATCCGAGCCGCCGCGCTGCTGGCGGCGGTCCCGGCCGCGAGCCAGCCGCCTGCCGACCGCGAGCGCTTCGAGCGGGCCGCGGCCGAGCTCGTGGCGGCCCAACGGCTCAATGCCGATCGGCCCGAGGCGCGGTCCGCGCTCGGAAATTTCTACGCGCGGCGCGGGATCTTCGTGGATGCGGAGGCCGAATACAGAGCCGCCCTCCGGCTGAGCCCGCAATATGCGCCCGCGGCGATCAACCTCGCCGATCTCTACCGGCAGCTCGGCCGGGACGGCGAGGGAGAAGGCGTCTTGCGCGCGGCGGTCGCCGCATCGCCGCGGGACGCGGGGTTGCATCACGCGCTCGGCCTGGCGCTGACTCGCCTCAAGCGCCCCGACGAGGCGCTCGGCGAGTTGCGCCGCGCCGCCGAGCTCGAGCCCGAGCGCGCGAGGTATGCCTATGTCCATGCCGTCGCACTGCATTCGGGCGGGCGTGGCGAGGAGGCGATGGCGGCGCTGAAAGCAATCCTGGTTCGGCACCCCGATGATCGCGACACGTTGCTGGCGCTCGTCAGCTTCAGCCGCAATGCCGGAGATTTCGCGAGCGCACTCGAATATGCCGGGCGACTGGCCCGCACCGTGCCGGGAGATCCGAGCCTGAATGCGCTCATGGAAAATATCAGGCGTCAAATCGACCGGCGGGATGCACCGCAATAGTGCATCATCGTTCTGAGGCCGCCTGTTCGAGGCGCCACGCCGCATCGGGTCCGCGCGACCATCGGAACGAGCGCCTACCCGCGTTACGGCTCGTCCTCACCGTCGCGTTTGTCCTTTCCGAAAATTCCATCCGGCTTGCCCGTCGGCGCGGGCGCGTCGGCGCGCGCCGCGTCAATGGCTTCGTGCAGCGTCGTGAAAATCCGTGCCGCGCCGATCGCGGCGGTGATGCCGTGCCGGTCCATGTCGGACTTGAGGGAGGGACTGACGCGCGCGAACATCATGCCCACCTTTTGTCGCGCCAGGTCGCCGAGCAGCTCTCGGACGGAGCGCGCGGCGGAGTAGTCGACATCCGTGATCGCCTCCGCGTCCACGATGAACCAGCGCACCGGCGTCGGCGCGTGCTCCACGAGGCTGTGCACCTCGTCGGTGAAGCGGTGATCGTTGGCATAGAACAGATCCGCGCCGAAACGATAGATGATGATGCCTGGTTCGGTCTCTGCGCCCGGGGTCGCCGGCATCGGCACCCGCCGGCCGGCGGCGTCCAGCGCCAGCACCGCCGTGTGCGGGCGATAGCTGTGGCGCACGTGTCTGAACAGCGACAAGACGATCGCCAGCAGGATGCCCTCCTCGACGCCGACCGTCACGACCACCGCGGCGGTAACGACGGCAAGCAAGAACTCGCCCGGACTTTCGCGGCGGATGTCGCGCAGGCCGGCCGTGTCGATCATCCCGACCGCGATCGTGAACACGATGGCGGCCAGCACGCCGCGCGGCAGGTATTGCAGCGGGGCGGTCAGGGCCAGCAGCACCAGCAGCACGATGCCTGCGAACACCAGCTGGGCGAGCTGGCTGCGCGCGCCCGCGCGATCCGCCATGGCGGTTTGCGTCGGGCTGCCATTGACCACGAACGCCCCGCTCACGGCGGCGGCGGCATTCGCGGCCGACAGCCCGAGGATGTCCGCGTCCTCGTCGACCCGTTCGCGATAGCGCAAGGCGAAGACGCGCGATGTCGCGGCGCTCTGCGCGACGATCACCACGAGGCACGAAGCGGCGACCGGCAACAGCGCCAGGGTTTCGTCCCAGCTCACCTCGGGCCATCCGATCGCGGGCAATCCGCCGGGAACCGGACCGATGACGGCGATACCCCGCTCGGCGAACCCGAACGCCGCGCTGGCCGCGATCGTGCCCACGACCGCGATCAGCGCCACAGGCCAGTGCGGGGCAACGCGATTGCCGAGCAGGATGCTTCCCGCCACGAGCGCGGACAGGCACAAGGTCGGAACATTGAGCCGCGGCAGGCCCTGCAGCACCTCCCAGGCCTGAACGACCGTGCGGTGCGACTCCACCGCGACGCCGAGCATGTCGCCGAGCATCGCCGTGCCGACCTGAATCCCGACGCCGGTGAGAAACCCGACCAAGACCGTGCGCGCGAGGAAATCGGCGAGGAATCCGAGCTTCAGGATCCGCGCCAGCAGCAGGAATCCGGCGGTCAGCAGCGCCACCATGCCGACCAGCGCCATGTACTTCTCGCTCGCGGGCGCCGCCATCTGGGAGAGCGAGCTGGAGAAGATGGCCGCGGTGGCGGAGTTGGCGGCCACGACCAGATGGCGGGAAGAACCGAAGATCGCGAACGCCACCAGCGGCAGCAGCACCGTATAGAGCCCGGTGACGACCGGCGTGCCCGCGATCCGCGTATAGCCGAGCACCTGCGGGACGTTCATGGACGCGAGCGTGACCCCGGCCAGCGCGTCGCGTACGGCCCCGCCGCGGCTGAAAGGCCGAAGGCCCTCGAAGACCCTCAGCCGCATGGCCGACTTGGTGAGTTGCATTTCAATGCCCGGCACGGCGTACGACGGGGATCAGCATCATCGGTCCTCGGGTGGGTCCTCGGATATGCTGCGACGATACGTACGGGAAGCGGCCTGCGGCACAAGCCGATCCCGCGATAGGGTTGCGTGAGCAGCGCCGAGGGATTGACGAAAGCCAGATCGACGCCGCCGCCCCTCGGCAACCTTCTCGGCGAGAATGGCGGAGCCGGTGGCGAACCGCAGCCATGGCCGGAAGGCCGCGCCGGAGCCGCTGCCGACGGTGATGACCATATCGCGATTGCCGCGATATGGTGTCGCCGGACTGCCGGCAAGGTGCAGGCCGATCTCCCAAAGCGTCTTGGCGCGCACGAAGTTCGTGCCTTTCGGTAACGGTTCCACGCCGGGCATCTCCACGCGCAGACCGTTGGGGGAATCATTCGGATCCCAATCTATCTCCGTCCGAACAGCCGCTCGAAAAGCTGACAAGTACGCTTCGTCGGGTTGTTGGCATTGACGGCCAGCCACCATGAACTGAAACAGATGTGACCGTGAGCGTCTACGCTTGCTCGGCGTCGAGTTGAACGCCGCACCACAGAATGCTACGAAATCATGGCGGAATTGCCGTGCAAGGTGAGATGACACGTCGACAGCGAATCCAAGTTCGAGCGTTGGCGGGGTTGGTGACTGCGCTCATACTGGCGGGCGGAGCACAAACGCGTGCTGCATCGACAAAGCTCAATCGAGATGTGATTGCGCTATACGACAGCATCGTCGAGGCGCAATCTGACCTGACCGGCATCCACCGTTTCGTCGAGATGCCGCTCAACTATCTTGGGCTCCGTGTCACATACCTGGATCTGCGCAAACCACTGCCCGACGCAACTACGGCCCGCGCTCGAGCGATCGTGCTTTGGCTGAAGTCCGGCGCCGAGCCGCCACTACATGCATTGGAATGGGTCGCGAATGCTGCGGACGCGGGCGTCAAGATCGTCCTCATGGGAGAGATCGCGGAGGTTTCGAATGAAAGCGCCCCTATCATCAACCGTTTACTGAGCCGACTGGGGCTGCATTACGAGGGCTACGAGATCGACGCTACATACCGCGCGCGCGTTTCGCGGATCGATAAAATTGTAACGACCGCAGAGCGCAGGCTAGATCCGCCATTGCCGCCTTTTTCTGCGGTAAGTCTCAAGTCGGATCGAACC
Organism: uncultured Alphaproteobacteria bacterium; assembly: GCA_963758945.1. Classification (GTDB taxonomy): domain Bacteria; phylum Pseudomonadota; class Alphaproteobacteria; order Rhizobiales; family Xanthobacteraceae; genus VAZQ01. The sequence goes on from CAVWXY010000020.1 coordinate 244,712, forward strand.
GTACCCCACCTCACGATCATACATCCCAGGGGAACGGGCGTTGCCGAAAGTGTGCTGGTCGCCACCGGCGCAGCTGGTGGTTTTGTCGCAAACAATTATGCGGTTTGGCATGACACCCGCGCCGACCGCCACCAGTGGATGATCGAGCCGTTTGGGTTCTTTCGGCGCGCGCTCTTCGATGATGAGAAGATTCCGGTTCCGGATGTCACGACGATCAGCGGCCGTCGACTGTATTTCTCCCACATCGATGGCGACGGCTGGAGCAATATTTCAACGACCGAGCGGCACCACGAGTTGCATATGCTGTCAGCCGAGGTCGTGTTGCGGGAGCTGATCGAGCCGTATCGGGATCTGCCGGTTACCGTGGGATTTGTGGCTGCTGACGGCGATCCTGACTATGGCGGACACGCGAGGGCGAGGCAGATCGCGCATGAGATTTTCGCCTTGCCGCAAGTGGCAATAGGCAGTCACACTTATACCCACCCGTATGATTGGGCTTTTTTTGAAAGATACGACCGTGCTCTCGAACAGCAGCGGTTGCAGCAGGCTGCCGCGCCGAAAGCTGAACCACGTACGCCTCTCGGCGTGCAGGTCTTCTCGAAGCCGGATGCCGTCGCTGCGCCGCTGCGCGCTTATTCACAAAGGCCGTTCGACCTTCACGTCGAGGTGGAAGGATCGTTGCGTGCCGCGGAGTCTCTCGCGCCACCGGGAAAGCAGGCAACGCTGTATCAATGGAGCGGGGACGCCCGACCTTTCGAAGCGGCTGTTCGCATGACGCGACAACTGGGCGTACGAAACATAAACGGGGGGGATGCCCGCTTGGACAGTGTCTACCCTTCCATGACTTACCTGCCGCCGATTTCCCGGGCCGTAGGCGACGAGCGTCAGATTTATGCCGTCAACAGCAATGACTATACCTATCTCGAAAAGTTCGAGCGAGGGCAGGCATTCCTGCTGCTTGAAGAAACCCTTCGTAATACCGAGTCCCCAGCTCGATTGAGAGGTTTCAATCTCAACTACCACATGTACGTTGGGGAGCGGAGCACCAGCTTGAGCGCCGTGCGTCATTTTCTGGAACTCGCCGAACGCGGTCCGTATGTTCCGATCGAAGCATGGCGCTATGCAGCCATAGCCGACAGTTTTTTCTCGACAGAACTGTGGCTCGAAGGTCCAGACCGCTGGTCCGTCCATGACCGGGGGGACATCGAGACTGTGCGACTCGATCAACCTGGTGACAAGCTGGTCGACTTCTCGACCAGCTCGGGCATACTTGGGATGAAGCGGCACGGGGATGCTCTTTACGTGTCTCTGGACCCGGCGGTCGATCGGCCTGTCGTGGCACTGCGTTCGATCGAGGACGAGCCCACGGGCTCGGTCGGGAGGCCCTACTTGAGCGAGAGTCGGTGGAGATTGATGGGGCTGAGGCTTGCACCATGCCGCCTCTCATTCACAGCTACGGGCTACGGACCTGGGCAAATGTCCTGGCGCAGCCTGCCCCCGGGGCGCTACGAGATGGAGGCTCGGCGGGGAGCCGAGGCAGTCTGGATATCGGAAGCGGAGGTCGATGCCACCGGGGTCCTTAATTTCACGATAGAGGCCGCCGCCCTAACTCCCCTCGTGGTCACCATCCGATGCGAAGGGTCGGACCGGCGATGAATGGCGGGAGGCTGGGTTATCGAGCACTCTTGCTCGCTTTCGCTTCGGTCGCGGGCGCAGCCGCGGTTCTCTCATTGCCGAGCGATCGCGAGAGACTTGCTTTGCTCGAGCGCGACGGTCTGATAGCGGAGGCGCTCGAGCAGATCTCGCATCCTTTATTGTCCAGACAAGGCGATACGAATATTTTGGATCTCGTCGTGCGGCTGCACCTTCGCTTGGGAGACGTCAAGTCTGCCACCGAGGCGGTGGAGCTGTATGATGCGGCCCGGCCCGACAATCTCGCGGTGCAATCCAAGTTGCTCGATCTCCTGCGCGACGATAGCGCCCAACGCGAGCGCTACATCGCGCTGGCTGAGCGAATTACCATCGTTGGGGGGAGCCGCGAGTCCTGAGAGATCTCCTTGATCACTACCGCATCAGTCAGAACCTGGAGAAAGAGGTGAGGTTCCTCGAGCTGGCGACGAGCACAGGCTATGCGACCAGCGCCGACATTGAACGACTCGCCATGATCAAGGCTGCGCAGGGCGACTACTCCTCGGCCGTGCGACTGCTGATCGAGGGCGACGACACGAGGGAGGGGATCGGCCGCGCCGCGCGCATCACGCTGTTCGATTTGTTGATTGAACAAGCCCGTCTTGATGACGCGACCCGCAGGGCGATCAAGTGGCTTGCGGCCCGGCCGGACGACAGGGCGGCAGCCCAATTCTGCGCCAGGCTCGCTCTGTCCGGACATGTCGAGCATGCGGTGACGATCACGCGGCGAGCGAAACCGCACGAAAATGAAGTGTATGTGGCCTGTGCAGAGCGGGTTTTCGGATCGGGCGAGACTGAACGCGTCTCCGATCTTCTCGTTGCCTGGATCGGGGAAAGCCACACAGCCGGCGCGGAAACGCTTCATCGCTACATTCAATTGGCCGAGCGAATCGATCGGCCCGATCTCGTGTCGGCGCTGGTGTCTGCGGGGCGCGTTGAGGTGCCGTCATCATCAGGTTGTTCGGTTCCCAATGAGCATTCCGACCTCTTGCGAGGGGAGCGTGCATTGGGCTGCCGGGAGCAGAGAGATGGAAACTGAAGCCGAACCAGCCGTGCATGAGCTGACGGACGACGATCCGCCTTTCGAATTCACGATTTACCGCAACGCGCTCCTCGAACTTGCTGCGTTCCTGGTTGCCGCCGCAGCGATCGACATGTGGCTGCTCCAACCGGGCACGCTCGCGAGCCTCAAGCCGCATCCATTCTGGATACCAATCATCCTTATCAGCCTGCAATATGGAACGATCGATGGTCTCGTGGCAGTGGCCGCGTGCACCATGACCCTTTGGCTGCTCGATTGGCCAAAGCCGGACGCCAACGAGGACTATTTCATCTACCTGTCCCGGACCTTGAATGAGCCGATGCTGTGGTTGGGCTCGGCGATCCTCATCGGCGAATTTCGCCTTCGTCAGATCAGCGAGGCCCGCAGGCTAAGGACGAGTTGTGATCGGATCGACAATGAGCGCAAATTGCTCGCCGCGCACCTGACGGTCACCTATGGGCGCGTGGAGCGCCTCGAACTGCAGCTGGCAGGAATACGCCCCGACAGCTCCACGGAGCTCATGGAGGCTCTCTTGATGCTCCATCGCGGCAAGCCTCACGACGCCTGCTTCAAGCCCGCGATCACGGTTTGCGGGGAGCTTGCTCTCGGAGCCGACGGCCTATCATTGTACGAGCTGGTTGACGGCGCGCTTATCGCGACTGTCCGGATTGGACCGGAAGCCGTCCCAGCCCGGCGATCACGCTTCGGCTCCCAAGAGCTCTTGTACGACCGGATCGTCCGCGGTCGCGAAGTGCTCAGCAGCTTGCGAGCTCGCGATCGTAATGCCTTGGATGCGCAGGGCATGCTGGCTGCACCGCTCTGCTCGACACGTACCGGAGAGACGTTCGGGATGCTTAAGATCGAGCATATGGTCCCGTTGCAGGTGACCCCGATGGCGGAACGATGTCTGGTCGCGCTGTGCAAACATATTGCTTTGGTTTTCGACCGGTCGGACCAATCAAGAGCGGCCGCTGCTACTGGTCACGCCTCTCTCTCGGCTCTGCCAATTGAAAAACATTGATGAGACGGTTCTTCCAGTGCCGTGCACAGCAGCCTATGGTGGATGCACTCATCTGTTCCGCAGCGCTCGTGTGCCAGGTTGCAATTGTCGGATTCTCGGGCAGCGGAGCGTCGGCATACTCAATTCTCTTGGCGCACGCTGCGGTGGTCGCTGGCCTCTCTTGTCTTGTCGTACGCCGCCGATTGAGACGGGATGGTACCGTTCTGACGATCGCGCTGGTGGCCACCGCCTCCACCGGACCGATCGGCGCCATCGGCTGCGCGGTCCTTGCCTGGCTGCGGGCCTTCGTCAACCCGTACCGCTTTGCGCATCGCGGGTGGCTGGTCTCCCCTGCCAGCCTCGGCACGGATGATCCCGCAGCTCTGCTGGCTGCTCGTATCAAATCCGGTCGCTCCATCGACCCGAGTGCTCCGGTACCCTCGTGCCTGCAGTCCGCGCTGACCGGGGGACTTCCGGCAGATCGCACCGCGACATTCTACCGGCTCTCCGCGCGGTACGACCCGGAGCTCGCAGGCGTGTTGAAAGCTGCGCTAGCGAGCGCGACGTTGCCCGTTCGGACGCCCGCATATGCGATCTTGGCGTCGCTCATCGAGAGCGCATTGGCGCGGGCCGTGGAGGTAACTCGCCTGCCCGTTGCAAGTGAAGCCGAGGCGGACCGAGCCCTGGCGGAGGCAAGCGCCTTATTGCGGCGATGTCCGTTCGATATCATCGACCCGTCCATCGGCGAAACGGTGGCAGGACGGGTGCATGCTTTATGCATGACAATCCTCCGCCAACACCCGAAGCACCGCGGCGCCCTCCTTGTCGCGGGTAACGCGCTTGTCAAATTGAGAAGATACGAGGAAGCCGCCCTCCTATTGCGGGATTTGGCGGACGATCGTGGCGCGGACGCAAGCGAGATTCGTCCGGAACGCTCAGAACGATTGGAACCCTTCACCGGCATCGGCCATCGCGCGAAGATGGGACTGGATCGCGGAATATAACGCCATGGTGCCTCATCACCAGGTGGACCACTCAAGCCGGATCACACTGCGACATCATTCCGGGTCATCGCAGGAGCCTGCCGATAATGCCGTCGACGTGTGCCTTGTCGTCGAAGGCTGTTATCCATATCGACGAGGAGGCGTCTCGAACTGGGTGGACACCCTATTGCGCGACCAGGCGGCATTGAGCTTCGCCGTCATCTCGATTTAGCCGCCGGGACTTGAGCTTCCGCCATTGTATTCCCTGCCCTCCAACGTCCGCGCGTTTCACCGACTTCGACTCGGTCCCACGACGCACGCATGGCGCCGGATGCATCCGCTTGCCGACGATGTTCTCGACGAGCTTGTCGATACGCTCGCTGATTTTTCCACGACAGGCAAACTGCAAATGCTCGCGCGGATCATCCAATTGGCGAGGGACGTGATGACGCTGAATGCAATTGCGCTGACGGATCTCGTCGATAGCAAGCTGGGCTGGGATATCGCCTGTCGCATGTACCGTAAGACCGCACCGAAGGTGTCCTTTCGTGAGTACTACTGGGCTTGGCGAGCTTTGTTCGGAGGGCTGCTCGCAATCATTGCCTGCCCGCTGCCGCGAGCGACCGTGTTTCACAGTGTTTCGACGGGGTTTGCAGGCTTGCTTGCCGCGCGTGCGGCGCACGAGACCGGTCGTCCGGCGCTGCTGACCGAGCATGGAATCGATGCAAACGAGCGCCTGATCGAATTGCTCATGGCGGATTGGATCTCTGACGACATCGATCTCAGCTTGTCCGTGCACGATCGGCGTGTCAGTCTTCGCTCTTTCTGGATCGGATGTTTCGAAAGTTACGCGCGCACCTGCTATGAGGCGAGCAGCGCGATCATCACGCTTTTCTCCGAGAATCAGGCCTTCCAATGCGAGCTCGGTGCGGAGCTCGAAAAATTGCGGATCATTCCCAACGGAATTGACTTAAATACCTTTGCTCGCTTGCCCCGGGCTCCTGCCGATGGACCGCCCACGGTCGCGCTGATTGGACGGGTCGTGCCTGTCAAAGACGTCAAGACCTTCCTGCTTTCGGTTCGTTTGGCGCGCTCGAGACTTCCCGCTCTCAAGGCGCTTGTGGTCGGCGATCTGGAGGAAGATGCGAGCTACGCTGCACAGTGCGAAGCATTTGCGCGCGAGCTCGATCTCGGCGATTGTGTCCAATTCACCGGCGTGGTCGACGTGACGCAGATACTCCCCCGACTGCATGCAATGGTCTTGACAAGCTTGAGCGAGGCGCAACCACTCGCCATCCTCGAAGCTGGCGCAACCGGCGTTCCGTGCATTGCGACTGATGTCGGCGGATGCCGCGAAATGGTCCTGGGTACTGCAGCGCGAGAGAACGACGCTGAGCCCGGAGGGATCATCACGCGACCGCTTGCACCGACGGACACGGCCGAAGCCATGGTGACCCTCCTCAGCGATCCCGGATTGCGGGGACGCCGTGGTGATGCACTGCAAGCTCGGGTGCGGCGGTTCTATGACAAGGGCGAGTTTTGTCGGGCGTATGCCGCGCTGTATGAGGAGTTTCGGCAGATGCCGACCGCGGGCACGGAGAAGGATACGTAGAACGTGGCTGGCATCGGCTTCGAGCTCCGCACCCTCAGCAACCGGCATTCGATCGCAAGTCCGCTTGTTTCGTTGGCACATGCCACTTGGGTGAGCTCTGGACCGCTCATCCTCACTGCCATCGGACTTCTGATCGTCCAACTGCTCACGTTCGACCGCGCAGCCGCCTTCGAGATCACCTTGTTCCGAGTCTCGCTGACCTACGCGTCGATATTGGCGCTGGTCTCCGCGTCACCAACGGCTGTTCTCGTGACGCGTCTGGTCGCTGATTGCATTTATGACAAGAGCTATGACGATATTCCAGCTCTGCTCATCGGAGCCCTGTCGCTCGCCGCGCTGGTGACTGGCATCATCGGCGTTGTCTTCTGGAGCGCGCAACTTGCACTCCCGCCGGACATTGCGGTTGCTGCCTGGGCGCTCTCGCAATCGATTGCCCTGCTGTGGGTCACCACTGTTTTCTGCGGAACGTTGAAGGATTACGTTGGTGTGACGGAGGCCTTTCTCGCAGGGGTCATCGTCCTGGCCGCCACTGCCGCGGTGCTCGCGCAATACCGCCCGGACGCCGGAGCAATGACCTGGTGCATGACCGCGGGGAACATGACGACATCAATCTGGCTTGCGGCGCGGGCCTCGGTGAGTCTTCCGAGCAAGCCGGCCGATCCGTTTCTGGGAGCTCGAAACATCTGTCGGGGATTGTCGCGGTTCCCTCTCCTAGCCATCGGTGTCGCGGCGGGCGCGGTCGGAATGTGGGCCGACAAATTGGTGATGTGGAGCTCGCATGCCGGCACAACCGTCGTCGCCGGTCTTGTTTATGCGCCCCTCTACGACAGCGCGATGTTCATATCCTTCTTGGTGGTTGTGCCTGCCCTCGCAGCCTTCATCATCCACGTCGAGACCGGCCTCTACGGGCACCTGACGCGCTTTCTTGACCTCGTGCTGCAAAATGGGACGCTCGAAGAGATTCAAACGGCTGCCGATCGCCTGGGTCTGCTGATTCGCTCCTCGCTGTTTCATCTGTTTATCGTGCAAGCAGCGGTATCTACCTGCGCCATTCTTGCCCTTCCGCTGATTGTGGAAACGTTGGGCATGCAATTTCGGCAGATCCCGATCATGCGGCTGGGCTTGCTCGGCTCGGTGTTTCACCTCCTCTTCCTCTTGTGCTGCTCGGTGCTGCTTTTCATCAACCGACAAAAGGCGTTTTGCGCGCTCCAGATTCTCTTTCTTGCGTGCAACGGCGCTGCGACTTGGGCGTTTCTGCAACTCGGGTCCGACTACGCCGGAATGGGTTACCTCACTGCGGCCGTTTGTTGCGGTCTCGCCTCCTACTTCTGGCTCGATCGTACACTTTGCGACCTTGTTTATTTGACGTTCGCAAGCGCGACCTCGGTTTCGGCGCGCGAGTGACGTGGACGCGCATGTTGCCGCACGAAAGAGTCCCTATGGAGAGGGTGCACGTGGTCGGCCTGCCTCTTCTCGACCGCACTCCAAGCAACGGCGATGTTGGGAAAAGTACGGGATAAAGCTCTCTCGCATGATCTCATTGCGAGCGGCCTCGATTGCCGTCGGGTCCAGGTATTCCACGACGAACACCGGTTTGTCATGGTGACGCGCGATCTGGAGATGCTTGACGCTGTGGCCGATATCGGCAGCCTGGTTACGCACCCCATCGCCTTCGATACCAAACAACAGATCCTCCTTCGCGATGCCGTCAATTACGCCAAGATAGCTAGGATCGGTCAGCAGCTCCTCCGCACTCTGAACGACGATCTTGAAGCGCGGTCGCTTGGCCCGCGCTTCCCGCGCCAGATTCGCGACGAAAGTGATCATCTGCGACCTCGCTTCCGGGTTTTCCGGCAAAAGGTCTTCATAGGCGTCGACATTGTCCAGATAGACGCCCTCGAAACCAGATTTGAGGATGTTGGCCAGGCTGGAATCGGAGCCGCCGTAGATCATATCCTGCCATTGCGCACTCCAATAACGCGCCTTGAAGCTTCCGCGCCATGCCTGGTTTCGGCCGACGATCCATGCCGGCGGGTCGGCCAGCCACGCGTGACGCCAATAGGACCGGTGCGCTTCCGCTTCGCCGATGTTGAGATATGCGAGGACGGTACGGCGAGTGCCATCCGAATTCATCCGGAGCGGTGCCAGTGACTTGATCGAATAAGGGGTGCGCGTGCCGTCGCCTGCGTCAATGACGAGCACGTCGCAGCTTGTCTTGCCCAGCGTCTTGAGATCGAGTGCATCCGGCTGATAGCACCAGCTCGCGACAACGCCGAGGTCCTTCGGACTGCGCGCCTCGTTGACGAGAGAAATCAAGCTCTCGGCCTGCATGAGGAGCAACCCGACAGCAAGCAACGACAGTCCAGCGATCTGCCTGATCTTGCTCAAGACACTCCCGCGCTCAATAAGTGCATCTTAGCGGCGAATGACCTTGTGCGCACCGGGGCACGGCCGACGAACGGGACTGGAGACTACTGCACAGGCTCGGCAATGATTCTCGTGAGCGTCGAAGTGCTGACATACGGCTCGAAACCGTTAGCGCGTTGGATCGCGTAGATATCGCGAATGCCTGCAATATCGATCGGATCCCAATAGTCGAGCGAGTAGAGCTTGAGGTTGGTTTGTCGTGCTTGGGCCGCTCGCAGCTCTTTGACGCGCGCGTCATAGCTCTCCTGTGGGACCCGGATCGGTCTGCGTTCACCCGCGACGCTGGTCGTCAAGATGCTTTCCGCCAGGATCATATCTATATCGGGTTCGAGCTTTGGAAGAAGGTCGAACCCCCTGTTCAACATCAGCCTGCGATTGGGAAAAGAAAGCCGAATTTCTTGCACCAATGCCACGGCGGCGGCGGTGGCGCCGGACAATGGACTATTGGCGCTGGTCTCCAGCCACGGTGCATCGTCGATCGTGTCGAGGAACAGGCCGTCGAAACCGGCCTTCAGAATGGAGGGAACGATTTCGTCAATGACCAGCCGCCGCCATTCAGGCCGCCGAATGTCGATATAGAAGCTCCCCGGCCAATAACGCGATTCGTGCAGCAGCAGTCGAGCTTGTCGTATCTTCCCAACGTAGCTGCGACTGGGATCGACCTCGCAAAGGGCCAAGTAGCCGAGGATGAGCTGCCGCGCTTTCGCCCGTTTGCGGATCCGCGCTAGATCCAAACCGGAATCGGCATCAAGCACCAAAACATCGAACGCGGACAGTTGCGGATCGAGACGAGTTCCATAGTACACTCCGAACTTTCGAGGATTTTCCTCGGCGTGCGTCAGCTTGCTGGCGGGTAGCAACATCGTCAGCACGAGAAGAAGAATCGACAATACGCTCCTGGTCGTGGGTCGCCCGCATCCCAGCACTGTCGTTGACAGCGAATGGAGTACGCCATGATCGAGGCCGGGCCAGTCGAGCGCTCGCGAGGTCGGCTGCTGTGCCCGAGCCACAAGTGGCCACGCGGTCGGCGCGCGGTCGAGAAGCGGCAGGAGCTCTTGCACGTATGTTTGATGCCCGTTCACAGGCCCACCTGGCCAACGGCGACTTTCAAGTTAGGGCAAGTCGCCCGGTGCCGCAATCTTGCTGTCAATTCAGGGTGCAGAATGACGACGCGCTTCGCTCGGGCAATTGACCTCGCCGCCCAAAACGATAGCCTCGTCTTTTGGGAGACCGGCCAGCGGCACCAATCTCGACGCGGACCGCAAACGGGGTCTCGGCTTTACCCGCATGAGGGCATCCATCCCGACAGCCGTTGCAGTTGCACTGCTTGCGCTCGTTGCCATCGTCCACACGACGATCGATCAAGCCGCTCATGCCGAGGAATTCGCATCACCTACGCACGCTCGGACCGCGCCGCTGCTATCTCGGCGCTGGACGACTTGTTGCGCGCGTCTCTTGCCGGACCAGAGTATCGAATTCACGGGATTGTACCCGGCGATCGAAGGCAGGCTGCCGCTGGCCAATTTCCGGCCGGGCCAAATTGTCGAGATCGATCCGCGCACGATGTCCTCCGTTGAGGCTGTCGAATTCGTCGCCGGCCTGAAGGCCCTTGGAGCGCGCGTGAGCATTTATCTGGTGGGCGGTCACTGCGAGCTCGGTCCCGCTTGCGATAGCCTTCCGAAAAGCGTGCGGCTCGGGTCCACCGGAAGCTGGCACTGGAACAAGGAGGAGCGGCGAATTCTTGATATCACGCATCCGGCAGTTCTCGCTCGTCTGCGCGACGGGATCGAGAACGGATGGCGGCTCGGCGCGAACTACATCAGGATCGACAATTTACATCATCCGGCCGGCTCGACGCATCCGCGCACACCGGCTCAAATGCGGACGATCATCAATATGGCTTATGACATTGAAGATCGTCTACGAGCCGAGAGCATCATAGAGCCTGAACGCGTGACCGGCTTGGTTGCCCACAACAACCTGACGACTTGGGAGGAGTTGATAACTCGAAGCAGGATCCGACGACCCCCCAGTTTCTTGACGTCGGAGCGAACCGCACAGCTGGCAGCTCTTCCTGGTTATGAAGGTGACTCGCGACTGAAGCGAGGCAGGCTAAGGCCAATCGACGTTCCCGACATTCAAGCAGGACGACGCATCGCGGAATGCCTTCAAATACCTTACACTATCGTGGAATTTGACAGGGCACACGATCTGACGCATCCTGAACATAGTTACGAGCTCCCTCGGACATATATCGACGCCCTGCGGCAACTTTCTGGTGTTACGGAGGTCATCGTCTTAAATAACGAAGACAGCTATGTCGGTCGGGACCGTGTGTTCCAAGGACCGGGCCCCAATCTCTTGCCTCGGGTTCCGCTTGCTCAATGCTTTCCATTGGAGCGCCGACCCTCCTGACCGCGCCGTCAAGCGCGAGAGTTGAACAGGCGGAGCTGAAGAATATCAATTATTGCGCGGAAGCTTCCAAGGCTGGAGTTGAGGGGCATGTCATCTCCATTGCGCACCGACCAAATTCTGTCACTCGAGGTGGAAGCGATTTTTCGACGGCGGAAAGCCGGTTCCGAGCTCAAACTCAACGGCAAAGGAAGGTCTCTTTATAGAAAACTAAATGAGTGCAAGCTCGCTGCACTCTGTTTGTCGGGCGGAGGCATTCGCAGCGCAGCTTTCGGCTTGGGAATTGTTCAGGCATTGGCAAGCTCACCGGAGACAGTTGCTCCGACCGAATGGGACACCATCCCGGAGGAGAAAATCGCTGAGAAAGCCAACAACTCTCTCCTTGCTCAATTCGACTATCTGTCGACCGTATCCGGGGGTGGGTATATCGGAAGCTGGCTCTCAACTTGGTGCACGCGAGCGGGCTTTCCACATGTTTGGCGCTATCTTGTGGCAAGGCCGAGCGGCCCGGATATCGAGCCGTCGCAAATCAATTGGCTGCGTTCCTACAGCAACTACCTCACGCCGAGAATCGGAGCAATGTCCGCGGACGCGTGGAGTGCGTTTTCGACTTACATTTGCAACCTTTTGCTCAACTGGTCGATCATCCTGCCCTTGTTTTGCTGTGTCATCATTGCGGTAAAACTTGTTGCGGTCCTGCTCGATGCGATAATGGTTCTGGAAAATTGGCTTCCGCCCGCAGGGCAGGAAAATTGGCTAGGATATCCTTGGTTTCACAATGAAAGTAAGAATTGTCCGATCCACTGGCAGCCTTATGTTCTGTTTTGCGGCATTCCGGGGGTTGCCTTGCTCATCCTTGCGCTGTCATTTCTTTCGCAGAATTGCATACTGCGTGCCGACCTGCCTGCCAGTCCAGCTTCTGCAACCCGAGCCTCGCCGTCTCCTTCCCAGCCATCTTCCACTCAGAAAACCTTCCTATTGCGGGCCCTTCTACCTTCGCTCGTCTCCGCGATCCTGCTGGCACAGCTTCTCGGAGCCGACCCTGTCGGCAAGCTGGTCGAGAAGCTCGGATCGAGGGGCTGCGATCCGGTCACGACGGGGGGAGTGTCCGTTAAGTCCGTCGAGGGGCTGGCGAAGGATGCAGGCATCGAAGTCAACGACAAGATCGTTCAATTCGATGGAAAGGAGGTTGGCTCGCTTGAGGACTTTCACGTCTCTTTGAAGACCCATACCGGGGATGAGGATGCCACTGTCGTTGTTTCTCGTGGCAAGCAAAAAATTGAGAAGACCCTGGACCTGAGTGAGAGAAGGCGACCGGGGCGGGCCGGTCAAGCACAGCAGCTGTATCTTAGTGGTCTCGGTCTCGAGGTGGATGCGCCCGGTCAGCTGGAATTGAGATATGAGCTACCCGCCATCTTGGCCGCTGGCGGCGTCACAGGCGTCTTGGTCTACGCAATCGCCTATGTCATCGGGCGGATCTTTGGCCGCAGAAAGATGGACCTGACCGGGTTTCTCGCTTGGGCAGTATCCGGCTCGATATACGGCGGATTGCTCGCGTTCGGCCTTTATTTCTTTGCAACGCTGCCGGGCGGCGAGCAGTCCGAGGCGATGTTTGTCGACAGTCCGGCACTTCCGCTGACAATCGGCGCTCCATTGATCCTGTGCTCGCTGGTCTGCTCCTTGTATGCCTTCCTCGGGTTATCCTGCTACCGACCGCAGTCGGACGCCGATCGGGAATGGCTGGGGCGGGCCGGAGGATGGATGTTGGTCGCGGCGGCCGGCTGGTTCGCCCTATCGCTTCTGACATTCGGTGCATTCCTGCTATGGAATCGGTATGGCTATTCTGCGCTGCATGCGCTGATCAACGGCTCGATCATCCCGATCAGCGGCATTTCCGGGCTTGTCACGGCGCTGCTCAGCAAGGGCAAGCTCACGCGGACGCCGACGACGGGAACGGAGTTGATTTGGACACAATCGGCCGAGATCGCCCTGGCAGTTGCGGCGCCCCTGTTCATTGCGGGTTTGATTTTTCTCCTTTCGGTCGGGATCGACAAGTTGCTGTTGGGAAAGTTGTTATTCCAGGACTTTTCGATGATGTCGGGCGCCGGAGGGCACGACCAAAACTTTCAAACCGTGTGGACACAGTTTCTGTCCCCGCTGTTGCTTGGCCTTGTCGCCTTTGCGGTGGTGGGTCTGTGTACGTCGTACTTCATCAATATCAATCGGTTTTCGCTCCATGCCTTCTATCGCAATCGGCTGATCAGGGCGTTTTTGGGCGCGTCTAGAGACAGGAAACCGGACTTATTCACTGGTTTTGACCCTCTCGATAATCCAAGAATGCATACTCTTTGGCCAGACAAGGCAGGAAAAGGGTGGCGACCTTTTCATGTCATTAACCTGACCCTCAATCTGGTATCTGGAAAGAGACTTTCGTGGCAGGAGCGAAAAGCCGCGCCATTCACAGTGAGCCCACTTCATTGCGGCACGGGAAGCACGGGCGAGCAGGGCGCCTCCGCGGACAGTGGGGCGTACCGCTCAAGTAAAGAATACGGCGCCGGGATTTCACTGGGAACGGCGATGGCGATTTCGGGCGCAGCTGTGAGTCCCAATATGGGCTATCATTCATCGCCCTCTGTGACGTTTCTCATGTCCATGCTCAACGTGCGCCTCGGATGGTGGCTCGGCAATCCGACATTCGAGCGCGGCCGACCTTACGAGAACGATGGGCCGACTTGGTCGCTTGTGCCGCTGCTTCAAGAGGCGCTGGGTCTGACAACAGACGAAAGGAAATACATCTATTTGTCGGATGGCGGACACTTCGAGAATTTAGGGCTGTTTGAAATGATACGTCGGCGCTGCCGCTTGATCCTCGTGATTGATGCGGGATGTGACGCCGACTTCTCGTTCGAGGATCTGGCCAACGCAGTTCGCAGGATTTCGGTGGACCTTGGCGTGGCGATCAAGTTTTACGATCTCGAGCGATTACAGAAGCGTGTCGACGGCGCAGTGCCCGGAGGGGATCACGCATATCATGCAGTTGGAGAAATCGACTATCGGAAGGCGGACGGTGCTGCCGAGAACGGCATAATAGTCTATATTAAGCCGAGCTATCACGGCAGCGGAGATGCTGGCATCAAAGGGTATGCCACAGCGAACCCTGACTTTCCACATGAAACAACGCTGGATCAGTGGTTTAGCGAGTCTCAATTCGAGAGCTATCGTTCCCTTGGCTTTGAAATCATGGATGGCATTCTGAAGCGAGCTATGCAGGAGTCGACTTGTGTCGCCGCTCCAGGCTTAGAGAATATATTCGACGTCATCCATCGAAGAGCGTTGACGCAGTTCACCATGAACAAGGCGGCTGCTATTTCGTAGCCTCGCAGCCGGCCGAAGAGGTGCAAGGGCTATGCAGCCAGTCGGTCGGCCACAAGACGACCGGCCCGGGGCTTGCGCCGGGTGAGCTGGCAAGTTCCGGGACTGCCGCTGCGATACCTTGGCAGCGCGCGATGCAAGTCCTACGGGAGTGGGCTTCGCAATCGCTCTTGAATCAAGGAATATCAGCATCCCCACAAGCCCCGTGGCTTACCGCCGCCCGAACAGCCGCTCGATGTCGGCGAGCTTCAATTCGACATAGGTCGGACGGCCGTGGTTGCACTGGCCGGAATTCGGCGTCGCTTCCATCTCACGCAACAGCGCATTCATCTCTTCCGGCTTGAGCCGCCGGCCGGCGCGCACCGAGCCGTGGCAGGCCATGGTGGCGGCGACGTGCATCAGCCGGCGTTCCAGCGGCAGCGCCTCGTCCCATTCCGCCATGTGCTCGGCGAGATTGCGCACGAGCGCCTGCGCGTCGATCTCGCCAAGGAGCGAGGGGGTCTCGCGCACCGCGACCGCCCCCGGCCCGAACGGCTCGATGGCGAGGCCGTAGCGCGCAAGCTCCTCGGCGCGCGCCGCGATGCGCTCGACGTCGGCCGCGTCGAGCTCGACGATCTCCGGGATGAGCAGGATCTGGCGCGCGACCCCGGCGCTCGCCAGCGCCGCCTTCAGGCGCTCGTAGACGATGCGCTCGTGGGCGGCGTGCTGGTCGACGATCACGATGCCGTCGCGCGTCTGCGCCACGATATAGGTCGCGTGCACCTGCGCGCGCGCGGCGCCGAGCGGCCGGTCGAGGAGGTCGGGCGCGCCCTCGGCCATGTCGACGCGCGCGTCGGCGGCGGGCGCGCCGGTATCGAACGCCGCCTGCGCCGCCGCGGCGAAGCCGAGCGCGCCGCCGCCGCGCATGGGGAAGCCGCGCAGATCGATCGGGCGCGCTGGCGAGCGGTGCCAGTCCCAAGTCCCGTGCCGGACGCCGCCGGAACCGCCGCCCGCGGGATCGCGCCGCGGCAGCGCGGCGGGACGCAAGGCGGCGACGGTCGCGCTGCCGCCGGTGGTGGCGGCGCGCCGGCCTTCGCGCGCCAACGCATCCTGCAGCGCACGGATGATGAGGCCGCGCACGAGTCCGCCATCGCGGAAGCGCACCTCGGCCTTGGCGGGGTGCACGTTGACGTCGACCTCGCGCGGATCGACGGTGACGAACAGCGCCACCACGGGATGGCGGTCGCGCGGCAGGTAGTCGGCATAGGCCGCGCGCACCACGCCGATGAGGAGCTTGTCGCGCACCGGGCGGCCGTTGACGAAAAGATATTGCCCGAGCGAGTTGGCGCGGGTGAGCGTCGGCAGCGCGGCGAAGCCCTCGATCATGAGCCCCTCGCGTCCACCCTGCACCTCGACCGCGTTGGCGCGGAACTCGCCCCCGAGAATATCGCCGAGGCGGGCAAGCCGTCCGGCGGCGCCAGGGAGCGCCGCTGCCCAGGTCACCGGCGCGCGCTCCTCGCCCGCGAGCGTGAAGGCGACATCGGGGCGGCTCATGGCGAGGCGCCGCACCACGTCGCGAACGGCTTCGCCCTCGCTGCGGTCGCTCTTGAGGAATTTGAGTCGCGCCGGCGTCGCGTAGAAGAGGTCGCGCACCTCGACGCGCGTGCCTGCGCCGAGCGCGCCGGGCTTGAGGTGCGACTTCGCGCCGCCGTCGACCGCGATCGTCCAGGCGTGCGGCTCGTGCGCGTGCCGGGTGGTGATGGAAAGATGCGCCACCGCGCCGACCGAGGGGAGCGCCTCGCCGCGGAAGCCGAGGGTGCGGATGTCGTTGAGGTCGTCGTCGGGGAGCTTCGATGTGGCGTGGCGCTCGACCGCGAGCGCGAGGTCGGCGCGCGTCATGCCCGCGCCGTCGTCGCTCACCCGGATCAGCCGGCGGCCGCCGCCGTCGGTCACCACCTCGATGCGCGTGGCGCCGGCGTCGAGCGCGTTCTCCACGAGCTCCTTGACCACGCTCGCCGGACGCTCGACCACCTCGCCGGCGGCGATGCGGTTGACGACGCCTTCGGAGAGCTGGCGGACGGGCATCGATGGTTCCGGGCGAATCGGCGGATTGCGACGGCGCAGTCTACCCGCCCGGTCATGCTGCGCGAAGCCGGCTCAGCCGTCGCCCTTGCCGCGCTTGTCGGTTGCGGCCGCGTAGAAGGCTTCCACCCAGCGGCCCGCGACCAGGAGCACGAGCGCCAGCACCACCGCGATGCCGACGGTCTTCCACGCCGCGAGCCCGCAGGCGATGCCGAGCGCCGCGGTGATCCAGACCGTGGCCGCCGTGGTCAATCCCTCGACTTGGCGCGCTTTCATATCGCGCAGGATCACGCCCGCGCCGATGAAGCTGATCCCCGCCATCACGCCCTGGATGATGCCCTGCACCACGCGGCTGAGCGCGTCGGGGTGCTCGGCCATGCCTTCGACCTGGATCCCGGCGAGCGACACGATCGCCGCGCCGAGCGCGACCAGGCCGAGCGTGCGCATCCCGATCGGCTTGTCGGCGAGATCGCGATTGACCCCGATCAGCATGCCGGCGAGCGCGGCGGCGCCCAGGCGCAGGACGACGTCGATGGTTTCGTTCATGGCAGCCTCCGCCGGTAAAGCGCGAGGCCATAACGTTCGGCGCGGCAAAAAGTGCGACCACGGCGAATAAAAGCGGTTCCCGCCGACCTGGCATTGGCCACCGTCATTCCGCGGCGCCGCGAAGCGGCGAACCCGGAATCCACAACCACTGCCGGCGATCATGGATACCAGGCTCCCTCGCTGTGCTCGGGCCCGGGAATGGCGACCGAGAGATTGGTGCAAATCGATCGGGACCCGTTCTTGGTACGGCTTGTCGCAGAGCGCGGGCGGCTCGCCCCTCTGCCGCCGGCATTGGTCGCTGGCGGACCAATTCCCGGCTGGATAAGCTGACGCATGGGGACTCGAAGCCGGCCGACACGACGGCCGCGACAGCCAATGACGCAAACGCGCCTTGCCAACCTTGCGCTCCAAGGCGGCGGCGCCCACGGCGCCTTCACCTGGGGCGCTCTGAAGCGGCTCCTGCAGGAGCCGCGTCTCGAGATCGACGGCATCAGCGCGACGAGTGCGGGCGCCATCAACGCCGTCGTGCTCGCCCATGGTCTCACCGTCGGCGGGCGCGAGGGCGCCATCGACGCGCTCGCCGATTTCTGGCAGCGGATCGCGAGGACGGCGACGTGGGGCGCCTTGCAACCTTTGTGGTACGACCCGGCAACCCAAAACCGCGGCCTCGAGCATTCCCCCGCCTATTTTTTCTTCGATCTCATGTCCCGCGTGTTTTCGCCCTATCAATTCAATCCCTGCAACTACAATCCCCTCGAGCGGCTGCTGGAGGAGGTGGTCGACTTCGAGGGACTGCGTCGCCGATGCGCAATCAAGCTTTTCCTGTGCGCAACCAATGTGCGCACGGGCAAAGTTCGCGTCTTCACCAATGAGGAGATTTGCGTGCGGCGGGTGCTTGCTTCCGCGTGCCTGCCGCAGCTTTGCCAGGCGGTCGAAATCGACGGAGAATATTTCTGGGACGGCGGATACATGGGCAACCCCGCGCTGTTTCCGCTGATCTATGGATGCAAGTCGCCCGACATCATCGTGATCCACGTCAACCCGACCGAACGCCTCGAAATACCGAAGACGGCGCAGGAGATCATCAATCGCATCAATGAAATCAGTTTCAATTCGTCGCTGTTTCGCGAGATGCGCGCGATTGCATTCGTCAGCAAGCTCATCGAGGACGGACGGGTCACGGACGGCAGTCTCAAGCGCATTTTGATTCACGCGATCGAGGCCGATGACGTGATGCAGGGTCTCGGGCCCATGAGCCAGCTCAATGCCGATTGGCAGTTTCTGCTGCGCCTGCACGACATCGGGCAGGACCGCGCCGCCCGCTGGCTCGAGGCGCATTTCGACATGGTCGGCGTCGCATCGACGGTCGATATTCGGGCGAAGTATCTGTAGGCGTGATCGGGACCGACGCCGCAAGCCCGGGGAGCCGAACCATTCGTCGTCACGCCCACGTCTTTGACTACGTTATTGACTACGTATCGCGTCTGTGATAAGGATTCGAAAATCCCGCTCGTCGAGGGGCGTCTCCGGAGATGATCCCGAAGGCGGAGCGGGAGGTGACGTCGAACCGCGGCGCGTAATCGCCAGGCCCCATCCGCCCCTCGCTTGGGGCCGGATGGAAAGAGGAAAGAGAAACCCGGGCGCAGCAACGCGCCGCGGGAACGAAGAAGACTGCGTTGTTTGACATCGTGAAGAGGAAACGACGCGAGCGGCGCAGCGGTCAACGTCGCGCTCGAAACGCCATCGCGTCGGCGGCAACGCGCTCGGTCCCGACCCAGCGCGCGCCTCGGCGCGCCCTCGCGGCAACGCCCCCGCACGCGCGTGGGCGCCGACCTCGAGGCGACCGCGCCAGCCACCGGTCCCTGTATTTTTCCTGTTGTTTACAGGAGCGGGTTGCAATCCAGACGTGATGCCCGCGGGCGTGGTCGCATCGGCCCGTGACCTCGGCAGGCGCGTGAGCGCCGTCGATTCTACTCGAACCCGGGCTTGTCCTGCCGCCAGCCCTTGACGGCGGCGCGGCGCTTCTTCGATTCCAGCCGGCGCTCGCGCGAGCCCGCGGTCGGCTTGGTCGGCCGGCGCGGGGTCGGCGCCACCGCGGCGCGCCGGATCAGGTCGGCGAGACGCTCGCGCGCGTCCTGCCGGTTGCGCTCCTGGGTGCGGTGGCGCTGCGCGTTGATGACCAGCACGCCCTCGCGGGTGAGGCGCTTGCCGGCGAGGCGTTCGAGCCGCGCGCGTACGTCGTCGGGAAGATTCGGCGAGCCGCGCACGTCGAAGCGCAGCTGCACGGCGCTGGCGAGCTTGTTGACGTTCTGCCCGCCCGGGCCCGACGCGCGGATGAAGCGCTCCTCCAGCTCGTCCTCGGCGAGCGCGATGGTCCTGGTGATGCGGATCATCGCGGCAGCATAGCATGCGGCCGGCGCGCGCCGCAGGCGGCGCACGCCGCGTGCGGCAGCTAGTCTAAAGCATGATCCCGAAAAGTGTGCAGCGGTTTTCGGAAAAGATCATGCTCAGACAAGAAGCTAGATCGGGATGGCGATTTGAAGAAAAGTCATCCCGATCTAGCGCGTCTCGGGTGCGCGGCTCGTCGGGACCGCGCGCGGCTTGGCGATCTGGTCGGAGGACGCCGCGAGGCCGCTGTCGGTCGAGGTGACGCCCTGCGGACGGCCGACGACCGTGACGAGGAGGCCGGGGTCGAGCAGGCGCTTGGCCACCCGCTTGGCGTCGTCGAGCGTGACCGCGTCGATCATGCCGGGGCGGCGCTCGATATAGTCGATGCCGAGATTGTCGAGCTGCATCTGCACCAGCTGGCTCGCGATCCGGTTCGAGGTGTCGAGGCCGAGCGCGAAGGCGCCCTTGAGGTAGGTCTTCGCCTTGCTGAATTCCTCTTCCGTCGGCCCTTGCTCCGCCATGCGGCGGAACTCGTGCTCGACTAGCTCGACGCTCTGGCCGGTGGCGTCGGCGCGCGTCGCGGTGTTGCCGAGCAATAGCGCCGTGTGCTGGAGCCAGATCAGGCCGGAATGCACGCCGTAGGCCAGGCCGCGCTTCTCGCGCACCTCGCGATAGAGCCGGGAGGAGAACGAGCCGCCGCCGAGGATGTGATTGACGATATAGGCCGCCATGAAATCGGGGTCGCTGCGCGCGATCCCCGGCCCGCCGAAATTCACCACCGCCTGCGGCACGTCGAGGTGAATGACGACGGTGCGGCCGAGCCCTTGCGGAACGACATTGGCGACCGGCGTGAGGTCGGCCTTGGCCGGCAGCGAGCCGAAGGTGCGATCGATGAGCTTGCCGGCGGTCTCGGCGTCGATGTCGCCGACCACCGCGATCTTGAGGGTGTCGCGCGCCAGCACCCGCCGCATGTAGGATTTCATATCGTCGACGGTGATGCGCGGCAGCGACTCGAGCGTGCCGTTGACCGGCTCGCCGTAGGGATGGTCGGGAAAGGCCGTCGCCCACCAATTGCGGCTCGCCATCTCGTTCGGGACCGTGGCCTCGCGCCGCAGCCGCGACATGACCTGCGCCCGTATGCGCTCCACCGCCGCGGGATCGAAGCGGGGCTCGGTCAGCGCGAGCCGCAGATAGTCGAACGCCTCGTCGCGGTTGTCCTTCAGCGTGCGCAACGTGCCGCGCAAATAATCGCGCGAGGCGCGGAAGCTGAGCTCGATCGCCTTGCTTTCGAGGCGGCCCTGGAACGCGGCGGCGTCGAAGGGGCCGGCGCCCTCGTCGAGCAGGCTGGTCGCCATGTTGGCGACGCCGGGCTTGCCCGCGGGATCCTGGTCGGCGCTGCCGGTGACGGCGAATTCGAGGGCGACGACCGGCACCGCGCGATCGCTCACCAGCCAGGCTTCGATCCCGCCCGGGCTCACCACCCGCTCGATGGTCATCGCCCCGGCGGCGGTGGCCGCCAGCGCGAGCATGATCGCGGGCAGCGCCAGGACGCGAACCGCGGCGGCGAGGGCGGTCAGGGCGCGCGCCCCGAGGCGGCGCATGCAGGACGCGTTCACGAGCGTTTCTCCTCCGGCCGGGTGTCCTTGACGAGATAGCCGGTGACCGAACGGCGCTTGTCGAGCCAGTGACGTGCCGCCGCGTGCACGGCCTCGGCGGTGACGGCACGGATGCGGTCGGGCCAGGTGCGCACCTCGTCCACGGTGGCGCCGGTGGCCAGCGAGGAGCCGTACCATTGCGCCATGGTGCGCTGGTTGTCGTTGGCATAGGTGGCGTCGGCGATCAGGCGGTTCTTCGCGCGTTCGAGCTCGTCCGCGGTCACCCCGTTCTCGATCACCTCGGCGAGCACGGCGTCGATCGCCGCTTCGAGCTGCGGCAGGCTCGTCGTCGGCTTGGGCGTGGCGTAGACGGCGAGGCGCGTGGCATCGAGCGCGGTGCCGTCGTAGCTCGCCCCGGCATTCACCGCGATTCCCTTGTCGACCACCAATGTCTGGTAGAGGCGGCTGTTCGCGCCCCGGCCCAGGATATGCGTGAGCAGATCGAGCGTCTCGGTCTCGCCCGGCCGGCCCGAGGTGCTCGACGGCACGAGATAGTAGCGGCTCACCGTCGGCTGCGTCACCCGCGGATCGGCGAGGGTGACGGTGCGCGGCGCCTCCTGCTGCGGCTCGTGCGGGCGCACGCGCGGCTTGATCTCCGCCACGCGCGGGACTTTGCCGTAGGTTTCCTCGGCGAGCTTGCGCACGTCCTCCGGCGTCACGTCGCCGGCCACCACGACGATGGCATTGTTGGGGGTGTAGAAGCGCCGGTAGAAGTCCAACGCCGCCGCACGGTCGAGCTGCTCGATCTCGTGGCGCCAGCCGATCACCGGCCGGCCATAGGGATGGTTGAGATAGAGCGCGGCATCCATCTGCTGGCCGAGCCGCGCCGCCGGATTGTTGGCGACGCGCATGTTCTGCTCCTCCAGCACGACGTTGAGCTCGGGCCGCACCACCTCGTCGGAGAGCACCAGCCCGGTCATCCGGTCGGCCTCGAACTCCATCATGGCCTTGAGCTCGTCGCGCGGCACACGCTGGAAATAGCCGGTGTAGTCGGCAGACGTGAACGCGTTCTCCTGGCCGCCGATGGTGGCGACGACTTGCGAGAAGCGCCCGGACGGGTTCTTGGCCGTGCCCTTGAACATCAGGTGCTCGAGGAAATGTGCGAGCCCCGATTTGCCCGGCGTCTCGTCGGCGGAGCCCACCTTGTACCAGACCATATGGGTCACGACCGGCGCGCGATGGTCGGGGATGACCACGACCTCGAGCCCGTTGGGCAGCGTGAAATGGGTGATGTGGGGAGCGCCTGCGGCGGCGGTGCCGATGGAACCGGCAAGCGCGCTCGCGACGACGGCGAGCGCGGCCAAGGTGATGGGAGCTTTCAGCAAAACGATGGTCCTACGAACGACAGCATGAGCCCGCACGGTCGCGGGCGGACTCGCCAAGCGCCGGCCGCTGGCGACGGGGTGGAGCAAGCGTGGGCAATATGCGGCGGCGCCGTAGCCGCCCGTCAGCGATTATACCCCACGGCGCGGTCTTCGACAGTCGCCGCTTTGGCTTTCTGGCTCGCGGCTCGCAGTCCGTAGGGCTGCTCGGGCGACGGCGTCTGATAGCCCGGCGGCGGCGCCGTCAAGTTCTCACGCACCGGTTCGCCGTCGAACTTGCCGACCTCCGGCTCGTTGCTGAAGGACGAAAACATGTCCTTGAAGAAACTCTTGGAATGCAGCTCGGAGGGCAGCATCGCGCGCGCGCCCTCGTCGGGCGATGCCGATCCACCGGCCTTGGCGGTCGTTTTGCCGCGGTCGAGCTCGGCACGCGACAGCGGGCGTCCTTCCGCCTCCATGGCTTCGGCCGCGGTGCGGGCAGGCTGCTTCTTGCGCACGGTTTCCGCCTTGCGCTGGGCGACATCGGGGTCCTTGGGCCAGGCCGGATTGGCGGCGACCGGGCTGCCGTCTTGCGGCGGCGGCAGGTTCAGGCTCGGCGGCACGACCAGCGGCGCGCGCTCGCGGTAGTCGATTTCCTCGCCGTCCCGGCGCAGGCCCAAGTCCTTCATCAGCTGGCGGAAGATCTTGGTATCGAGCGGCACCTCTTCGTCCTCGTCCTGCGCGAAAGCGCCGCCCGTGCCCAATGCCAGCGCCACGGCCAACGTGACGGCCGCAGCAGCAGCGACGCGGCGCTGCCTCTTCCGATCCCGGTGTCGCATGGCTATCCCCTTCACTTGACGGCGGAATGCGCCGTCTACCCCGGGGCCATTGTGATCAGGATCGGGGCGCTTTTGCGGCGCCTCGGTCGAGCAGGGTCTCGCAAAGGAGGCCCGCCACCCCCGCCACGATGGCCACGTCGGCCAGGTTGAACACGTACCATTTGAAGCTGAAGCTTGCGGTCGTCAGGTGGAGCAACACGAAATCCATGACCGCGCCGTAGGCAAAACGGTCGATGGCGTTGCCGACCGCCCCGCCGATGATCAAGCCGAGGCTGGCCGCGGTGAGCCGGGAGGAGGTCCGCGCCAGCCAAATCCACAGCAAAATCACGGCGATTGCCTTGAGCGCCAGCAATGCCCATTGCCCCAGCGGCCCCTGCTGCCGGAACAGGCCGTAGCTGATGCCGGTATTCCAGGTGAGCACGAGGTCGAGAAAGGGGGTCAGCGTCACCATGCCGCGTGCGCCGAGATCGACGACGAACAGGAGATAGAGCTTGGCGGCCTGGTCGACGGCCGCCGCCGCCAGGGCGATGACCAGGGCGAAACCCGTGAGCGGGCCCCAGAACAGGGCTGGCGCCTGCTCCGACTGCGCGGTCATGGGGCTGTCGTCCGCCATCGCTCCTCACTCCGCCGCCTTGCGCACCGCCTCCCACTCGCGCAAGGCCTGGGCGTCGCGCGGGGAGACGTCGGGAAAGGCGGGATCGGAGCCCACGCTCGGCAGGATCTTCCATGAGCGCGCGCATTTCGTCCCTTCGGCGAGCCGCACCTCGACCGCCACCCCCTTGACCTCGTCGAGGCGGAACGCGCCCGGCGGGCCCTCGCCCTCGACCAGGGTCGCCGCCGAGGTGATCGAGACCTCGGCGAGGTCGATGTCGAGGAGCGCGGCGAACAGTTCGGGGTCGGACACGAAGACCACGGGCGCGGCCTCGAGCGAGGAGCCGATGCGCTTTTGCGCGCGTTCGATCTCGATGGCGCCGGTGATGACGCGGCGCACGGTGCGCACCTTGTGCCACTTCGCCGCCAGCGCGTCGTCGCGCCAGGCGGCGGGCAGCTCGGGAAACAGCTCGAGATGCACGGAGCCGTCGGCCGACGGGTAGCGGGCGAGCCAGGCCTCCTCGGCGGTGAACGGCAGCATCGGCGCGAGCCAAAGGACGGTGGCGCGAAACAGCTCGTCGAGCACGGTCAGGCACGCCTTGCGCGTCACCGAGGAGATCGGATCGCAATAAAGCGCATCCTTGCGGATGTCGAAGTAGAACGCCGAGAGGTCGCTGGTCATGAAGGCGTTGAGCGCGGCGAAGACGCGCTTGAAGTCGAAATCGGCGTAGCCCCGGCGCACCTGCCCGTCGAGCTCGCTGAGCCGGTGCAGCATGAGGCGCTCGAGCTCGGGCATGTCCGCGGGCGCGACACGATCCTCGTCGCGGAAATGGGCGAGCGAGCCCAGCATCCAGCGGATGGTGTTGCGCAGCTTGCGATAGGTCTCGGCGAAGTTCTTCAGGATTTCGGGGCCGAAGCGGACGTCGTCGGCGTAGTCCGATGCGGCGGCCCACAGCCGCAAGATGTCGGCGCCGTTGGTGCGGAACACATCCATCGGCGAGATCACGTTGCCGCGCGACTTCGACATCTTGTCGACGCCCTTCTCGTCGAGCAGGAAGCCGTGGGTGAGCACCACGTCGTAGGGCGCGACTCCCCGCGTCCCGCACGATTCGAGCAGCGAGGACTGGAACCAGCCGCGATGCTGGTCGGAGCCTTCGAGATACATCACCACGTCTTCGCCGCCGTCCTTCTTGCGCCGGACTTTGAGATCGTCGCGGGCCTCGAGCGTGAAGGCGTGGGTGCTGCCGGAATCGAACCAGACGTCGAGCGTATCGTCGACTTTCCGCCACGCGTTGGAATCGTAGTCGGGCTTGAGGAAACGCGCGGTTGCCCCGGTCGCATACCAGGCGTCGGCGCCCTCTTGCTCGAAGGCGTCGGCGATGCGCTGGTTGACGCGCGCATCGTTGAGGATCTCGACCGAGCCGTCGTCCTGCTCGCGGACGAAGACGGTGATCGGCACGCCCCAGGCGCGCTGGCGCGAGATCACCCAGTCGGGCCGGCTCTCGACCATGCCGGTGATGCGATTCTGGCCCTGCGGCGGCACCCAGCGCGTGACCTCGATCGCTTCGAGCGCACGGTGGCGGAGCGTGTCGCCGGGCTTGGCCTGGCCCGCCGCGTCCGCGATCGGCTTGTCCATGGCGATGAACCATTGCGGCGTGTTGCGGAAGATCACCGGCTTCTTCGAGCGCCAGGAATGCGGATACTGATGCTTGAGCTTCCCGCGCGCGATCAGCATGCCGGCTTTCTTCAACGCCTCGATCACGGCGTCGTTGGCGTTGCCCTTTTCGCCCTTGTCGGTGAGCACGCGCTTGCCGGTGAAGCCCGGGGCGTGATCGGTGAACGCGCCGTTCTCGTCGACGGTGTAGGGGATCACCGTGTTGATGCCGCGCGCTTCGAGCGCGGCCTTATTCGCCGTCCACACCTCGAAGTCCTCGCGCCCGTGGCCGGGCGCGGTATGCACGAAACCGGTCCCCGCGTCGTCGGTGACGTGGTCGCCGGCGAGCAGCGGAACCTGAAAGTCGTAGTCGCCGCCGAAGCCCTTGAGCGGATGCTCGCAATGCAGGATCGCCAAGTCGCTCGCGGCGACCGGTTCCAGCCGCTTGAATCCGGTCACGCGCGCATGCTGGAAAACATCCGCGGCGAGCTTGTCGGCGAGCACGAATCGCTCGCCGGGCTTCGCCCAATTGTCGGCAGGCGCGTCGACGACTTCGTAGAGTCCATACTCGATTCTGGGCGAGAAACTGATCGCGCGGTTGCCAGGGATCGTCCACGGTGTCGTCGTCCAGATCACGATCGCGGCGGCGGCAAGCTTGCGGTTCGTGTCGGAGGTTTCGGTCGCCGACCTTCGCACCGGAAACTTCACCCACACCTGGTCCGAGACATAGTCCTCGTACTCGACCTCGGCCTCGGCCAGCGCGGTCTGCTCCACCACCGACCACATCACCGGCTTGGAGCCGCGATAGAGCGTGCCGTTCTGCACGAACTTCATCAGCTCGCGCGCGATCTGCGCCTCGGCCGCGTAGCTCATGGTGCTGTAGTAATGGTCCCAGTCGCCCACGCCGCCGAGCCGCATGAACTCGGCGCGCTGAACGCCCAGCCAGTGCTCGGCGAAGGCGCGGCATTCGCCGCGGAATTCGATGATGGGCACGTCCTCCTTGTTCTTGCCCTTGGCGCGGTACTCCTCCTCGACCTTCCATTCGATCGGAAGACCATGGCAGTCCCAGCCCGGCACGAAATTGGAGTCGTAGCCGAGCATTTGCTGCGAGCGCACCACGATGTCCTTGAGGATCTTGCCGAGCGCGGTGCCGATATGGATATGACCATTGGCGTAGGGCGGCCCGTCGTGCAGGATGAATTTCGGCCGGCCGCGCGCGGCGACGCGCAGCTTCTCGTAGAGCCCGAGCCGCTGCCAGCGCGCGAGGATTTCGGGCTCCTTATGCGGCAGCCCGGCGCGCATGGGAAAATCGGTCTTGGGCAGAAATAGAGTCTCGCTGTAATCGCGGGCGGCGGTCATGACGAACCTGGCGGTCGACTTGGGATGGACGGCTGGGGTGGCTCGGCAACGCAATCCCGGTCCCGCCGACCGATGGTCAAGCGGAAGCCGGGCCCATAATTCGCCGAGCGGCTGACCCGAAAGCGGCAGCGGATGCAACGCGCGCCATCATGGGCGCTTCCTAGCAGATCGCACGGCGGCCGCAAAGGCCGATCCGGCGGTGTCGAACGGCGCGTCGATGCCCTTTGAGGCGCCGCGGTCCGCGGCGAGGGAACCCGGCCTGCCAGTGTCGCGTTGAGTTTCGCCTGACGGAACGCATCCCGTCGGCCTCCTGGAGGTGAAGGTGGATTTTCTGCGTGCCCATCGCGAAAGGGCGAAGGCACCGCCGATCAAAGAGCCCGAACCGCTCGAAGCCATCGAGGACATCTGGACGCCGGCCGCGCAGATGGCGACGGTCGGGATCTTCGTCTTGGTGCTGGTGGCGGCGCTTTATTTCAGCCGCCCGATCCTGCTGCCGGTGGTGGCGGCCATGGTGATCGGCACGACGCTGGCGCCCATCGTCAAGGCCGCCGCTCGCCATCGCGTCTCGCCATGGGCGACCGCGATCGTGCTCGGGATCGTGCTGATCGTGGCCGCGGCGATCGCCGTGACCCTGCTCGCCGCGCCGGTGAGCGAGTGGATCGGCAAGGCGCCGGAGGTCGGCGCGGCGATCAAGCAGAAGCTCTACGTGCTCGACCGCCCGCTGGCCGCGCTGCGCGAGCTGCAAGAGGTGTTTTTGCCCTCGCAGGGAGCGACCGTTGCGGTCGAGCCGTCGCAACTGGGCATGGTCACCCCGGTGATTTCGGTCGTGACGCCGGCGGTCGTCGAGGTCACCTTGTTCTTCGTGACGCTCATCTTCTTTCTGGCGACACAAATCGACTTTCGTCGATACATGGCATCGTTTTTCACGTCCAGGAACGCCAAGCTGCGTTTCATTCGCATCAGCAACGATATCGAGGAGCATCTGGGGTCCTACGTCGCCGTCGTGACCGTCATCAATTTCGGCCTGGGCGTGGTGGTCGCGATCGGCGCCTGGCTGTTCGGCTTTCCGAGCCCGATCATCTTCGGCATCCTGGCCGCAGTGCTCAACTATATCCCCTATATCGGCGCCGCTTGCGTGACGCTGATCCTCCTGGGCGTGGGCTTGGTGACGTTCCCGTCGCTAGGCTTCGCGCTCGTGCCGCCGGCCGCGTTCGTCGCCGTGGCAACGATCGAAGGCCAGTTCATCACCCCGACCGTGCTGGGCCACCGGCTCACGCTCAATCCGCTCGTGGTCCTGCTGGCGCTTGCCTTCTGGGCCTGGCTGTGGGGCCCGATGGGGGCGTTTCTCGCCGTTCCGCTCACCATCGTCGGCGTCGTGACCTTGCATCATCTCTTCCCGCCCGACGAGAGCAAGCTTCCGGACTGACGCCATCGCGCCGATGGAACTTTTTTGCTTGCCCCCGGTTAGCGGCACAGCGAATATCAACCGGCAGCAGCGTGGAGCGAGTAAATGTCAAACACATCCGGCACAATGAGGGAGACGGTTCGGGATACCGTGAAGGATGCCAAGGAAGCGGTCCGGGAAAGCGGCAAGGCTGCTTCCGCCGCGAGCGGCGATATCGAAGCCGATCTCGAGGCCCTGCGTAGCGATGTGACGCGGCTCGGCAACCAGATCGCCGACATCTTCGCCTCCAGGGGCAACGCGGCGTGGAGCCGCGCGCGATCGAACGTCGAAGGCGTGATGTCGGACGTCAGCGCCAAGGGGCAGGAAGCGGTCGAGGCCGTGCGCGAAGTCGGCGACAACGTGGTCGACGCGATCGACGAGTTGCTCAAGAAGCGGCCGTACACCACGCTCGCGCTCGCGGCCGCCATCGGATTCCTGTTCGGGGCGACCTGGCGTCGATAGGGCTTCGGCGCAGATAGCGCTGCGTGCCGGACCTGCGGCGGCGGATGTGGCGGCGTGACCGATCGACGGGACGAGCCCCGCGGGCAATGAGTTGAGCGAATGAGCGGCTGGCTCCGTTATTTTGCGCTGAAGGCACAAGTCAGCACCGGCTTTAGCACTCACATCGTGATCTGGGCGATCGTTGCCGCCGTCGCGGTCGTGGCGGCGGCGATTTTTCTCCTGGTCACCGCCTTCGTCTGGCTGGCGCAGCTCTATGGCGGCGTGGTGGCCGGCCTGATCCTGGCAGGACTGTTCGCGCTGATCGCGGTGATCGCGGCCGTGACCTGCGTCATGATCCGCCGCCGCAACATGCAGCGCGCCCGGCTCGAGCTCGCCGCCCGCAGCAGCGCAACCTGGTTCGATCCCAAGCTCGTCGGGGTCGGTTGGCAGATCGGGCAGGCGGTCGGCTGGCGCCGGCTCGCCTCGCTCGCGGCGGTCGCCGTGCTCGCCGCGGCAGTGGCGAAGGAGTGGTCGGACCGCGACGCGCCCGCCGACGAGCCTTCAGGCGACAGCTAACCAGACACCCGGCCGAGCGGCGGAAAGGCGTCCGGCGCACGCGCCAGCGCCGCGCGCGCGAGCCGCGAGTCCTCGTCCATCCGGCGCACGAGTTCGGCGACGCTCTCGAACTTGAGCTCGGGCCTGATCCAGTCGATGAAGGCGACATCGATGACCTCGCCATAGAGGTCGCCGGAAAAGTCGAACAGGAACGCTTCGAGCAGCACGGTGCCCTGGTCGAACATCGGCCGCCGCCCGAAGCTCGCCACGCCGTCGTAGCGGCGCTCGCCCACGCCCACGCGCACGGCATAGATCCCGTGCGCGAGGCCGCAGCCGGGGTCGAGGCGCAGATTGGCGGTGGGATAGCCGAGCTCGCGCCCGCGCTTGTCGCCGTCGACCACCGTGCCGCTGACGAACCAGGGATAGCCGAGCAGCTCGTTCGCCTCGGCCACGCGGCCGGCGGCCAGCGCGGCGCGGATCGGGCCCGAACGCACCGGCCGCCCTTGGTCTTCGAAGCGCGGCACGACGTCGACCGCAAAGCCGAGCTTGGCGCCCTGCGCCGCGAGATAGTCGGGCGAGCCGGTGCGGTTGAGCCCGAAATGGAAATCGAAGCCGACGGCGACGCCGGCGACCGCAAACCGCCCGACCAGGATCCGGGCGACGAAATCAGCGGCCGACAGGCGCGCCAGCGCCGCGTCGAAACGCAGCACGATCGCGCCGCTGAGCCCGGTCGCCGCCAGCAGCCGCAGTTTGGCGCGCTCGTCGGTGAGGCGAAACAGCGGCTCGCCGGGCCGGAAGAAGCTGCGGGGGTGCGGCTCGAAGGTGAGCGCCGCGGCCGGTCGCCCGAGCGCCTGGGCGCGCGCGCGGACGGCCGCGATCACGGCGCGGTGGCCGCGATGCACGCCGTCGAAATTGCCGATGGCGACGACCGCGCCATCGAGGGCATGATCCGCCGATGCTTCGCCGCGCACGACGACAAACGGCTCACTCGGCTGCAGCGGATCGGTCATGGCGGCAATCGGTGGAACGGGGCCTCGGCGACGGCACGGTCTAAGGAAGCTTGACCACGGTCCTGCCCGTGATCGCAAGACCGTCGATCGCATTCAACCCGCCGCCTGCCGCGCGCGGAGATCGAGGCCCGCGGCCGCGGTGGTCGAGACTTACCAGGTCAGGCGGTGCATGACGGCCTTGGGGACGACGTCCGCGGCCGCGAAAATGTTCGAAAGCGCAAGGATGTCCGGGTCGTGGCGGGCGCCGAGCTCCTCGGCATGGATGCCGGCGGTCACGAACAGGCTGTCGATGCCCAGCGCCGCCGCGCCCTTGAGGTCGGTGCGCACCGAATCCCCGATCGCCAGCAGGCGCCGGTGCTCCACCGGCGCCCCGCGCGCGGCTTCGGCGACGGCCAGCGCCTGCTCGTAGATCGGCCGGTAGGGCTTGCCGGCATAGATCACCTCGCCGCCGGCGGCGGCATAGAGATCGGCGATCGCGCCGGCGCAATAGACCAGCTGGTCGCCGCGCTCGACCACGATATCGGGATTGGCGCAGATCATCGGCAGCGCGCGCGCGCGCATGCGCTCGATCCGCTCGCGGTAGTCCTGCGGCGTCTCCACGGTGTCGTCGAACAGGCCCGAGCAGACCGCGTATTGGGCGTGCTCCAAGTCGGTTATCGGCGCGTCGAGCCCTTCGAACATCGGCAGATCCCGCTCCGGCCCGATGTGGAACACGCGCTCCCCGGCGCGCGCGGCGATGAGGGCGCGGGCGACGTCGCCCGAGCTGACGATCGCGTCATAGGCGCTATGCGGCACCGCGAGTCGGTCGAGGATCTGGCGCACATTGGCGCCAGGGCGCGGCGCGTTGGTGATCAGCACCACCGTGCCGCCGCCCGCGCGGAAGCGCGTGAGCGCATCGCAGGCCTCGGGCGTCGCGGCGATGCCGTTGTGGACCACGCCCCAGACGTCGCTGAGCACGACGTCGTAGCCGCCGGCGAGCGCGGCAAAGTGGCGGGTGAAGGGGGGCGGCACGACCGACATGAGGACTCGGCAGACGGACGGCGAGTGACGGAGGATGGATGAGCAGCGCTCGAATGAGGCCCGCGGGCTTGTGTCGTCTTCGGTCGTCGCTCTCCCGATGTCAACCGCCGCCGATCCCGTGCAGATCCCTTTGCCCTATCCCGCTGCGGCGTCCAGCCGCTATAACGCCATCGCTTCGAGCCCCGAAACTTTGCAACGAAGGTCGCCTCCGCGCCGATGCCGGGATTGATCGCCACCATCGAGCGCCGTCCGCAGACGGCCTTCGCCGCGTTCCTGGCGCTGCATGTCGTCGTCTGGACGGCGCTGCCCACGCTGCTCTATCCCAATCTCCCGCTCGACCTCATCGAGGCCCTCACCTATGGCCGCGAATGGCAGCTCGGCTACGACAAGCTGCCGCCGCTGCCGTGGTGGCTGATCGAACTGCTCCACCAGACGCTGGGGATCGAGGTCGCGTATTACGCGCTGGCGCAGATCGCGGTCGTCGCCGCCTTCGCCCTGGTGTGGTTGACCGCGCGCCCACTCGTCGGCTCCGTCGGCGCGCTCGTCGCCGTCCTCATCCTCGACGGCTTGCACTACTTCCACTACACCGCCGCCAAGTTCAATCACGACGTGATCCAGCTGCCGCTGTGGGCGCTCGCCGGCTACGCCTTCCATTCCGGCTTGCGGCGCGCACGCCTGCGCGATTGGGCGCTGCTCGGTCTCGCACTCGGTCTGGCGCTGTGGGCGAAATATTTCGTGGTCGTGCTGGCGGCGCCGATGGCGCTTTTCCTGCTGCTCGACCGCAACGCACGTCGCGCGTTGCGGACGCCCGGTCCGTGGATCGCGCTCGCCATCGCATTGGCGGTGATGGCGCCGCATCTCCTTTGGCTGGTGCGCAACGACTTTCTTCCCTTCGCCTATGCCAGCGCGCGCGCGGCGCCGGTGCGCGGGCTGTTCGACCATGTCCTGCACCCCTTCATGTTCGCCGTCGGGCAGTTGGCGTTTCTGCTGCCGGCGCTCATCATCGCCGCCGCCTTCCTGTGGCCGCGGCCGAAATCCGACGCCAAATCGGATGTCACGGCTGACGCCTTCGACCGGCGGATCGTGGCGCTCCTCGCCTTCGGCCCCTTCGCCACCACCGTCGCGCTGTCCGCGGCCTCGGGACGCGGCACCGTCGCCATGTGGGGCTATCCGTTGTGGCTGTTCCTCGGGGTCTGGATCGTGCTCGTGGCCCGCACCGCCATTGAGCCGGCGCGACTCGCCCGCGTGGCGGCGTGCTGGGCGGTGGTGTTCGCGCTGTTCGCCGCCGTCTTCGCCGTCAACTACTCGGTGCTGCCGGCATTCGATCACCGCTACCGCGCGGTGTTCTATCCGGGCGACCGGCTCGCCGCCGAACTGGCGCGGCGCTTCCGCGCCGCCACCGGGCGGCCGCTCACCTACGTGATCGGCACCATGTGGGACGGCGGCAATGTCGCCCATTACGCGCGCGAGCAGCCGCGGGTCCTGATCGACGGCGATCCGCACCGCGCGCCGTGGATCGATCTCGGCGACCTGCGCAGCAAGGGCGCGGTGGTGGTGTGGACCGACGGCGATCCGACCGTCATGCCGGTGCGGCTGCGCGGCATCGCCGGCGACGCCCAGGTGCAGCCGCCGTTCACGCTGCCGTTCCGGCGCGGCGACCACGTGCTCACCGTGGGCTGGGCGATCCTGCGGCCGCAGCCGGCCTTCGCGCGGGCCGATTGAGAGCTATGCGGTGGCGCGGATCACGCGCGCGACCTTGGCGAAGATCTCGCCGATCTCGCGCTCGCTCACGATCAGCGGCGGGGTGAGTGCGATGGTCTCGCCGGTGACGCGGATCACCAGGTTCTCGTCGTTGAACGCCTTGACCATCGCGTCATAGGCGCGCTTGCCGACTTCGTCCGGGCGCGAGGCGAGGTCGATGCCGGCGGTGAGGCCGACGCAGCGGATGTCGAGCACGCCGGGCAGGCCCTTGAGCGCCATCGCGGCCTCGGCCCAGACCGGCTCGAGCGTCTCGGCGCGCTCGAACAGTTGCTCCTCGCGGTAGAGGTCGAGCGTGGCGAGGCCGGCGGCGCAGGCGAGCGGATGGGCGGAATAGGTGTAGCCGTGGAAGAGCTCGACCACGTGCGCGGGCCCGCGCATGAAGGCGTCGTAGATGCCCTTGCGCACGAGCACGCCGCCCATCGGCACGCTGCCCGAGGTGATGCCCTTGGCGAAGGTGATCATGTCGGGGACGACGCCGTAGCGCTCGGCGGCGAAGGCATGCCCGAGGCGGCCGAAGCCGGTGATGACCTCGTCGAAAATCAGCAAAATGCCGTGCCTGTCGCAGATCGCGCGCAGCCGCGGCAGGTAGCCCTTGGGCGCCGGCAGCACGCCGGTCGAGCCCGCCATGGGCTCGACGATCACCGCGGCGATGGTCGACGCGTCGTGCAGCGCCACGATGCGCTCGAGCTCGTCGGCGAGATGTGCGCCCCAGTCCGGCTCGCCCTTGCTGAAGGCCTGGTGCTCGCGGCTGTAGGTCGAGGGCAGGTGGTCGACGCCGGCGAGCAGCGAACCGAAGAACTTGCGGTTGTTGACGATGCCGCCGACCGAGATGCCGCCGAAGCCGACGCCGTGGTAGCCGCGCTCGCGGCCGATCAGGCGGGTGCGCGCGCCTTCGCCGCGCACGTGGTGATAGGCGAGCGCGATCTTGAGCGCGGTGTCGACCGCCTCCGAGCCGGAATTGCAGAAGAACACGTGGTCGAGGTCGCCGGGCGCGAGCGCGGCGGTGCGGCTCGCGAGCTCGAACGCCTTGGGATGGGCGAACTGGAAGGCCGGCGCGTAGTCGAGCTCGGCCGCCTGGGCGCGGATCGCTTGAACGATCGGATCGCGGTTGTGCCCGGCATTGGTGCACCACATCCCGGCGGTGCCGTCGAGCACCGCGCGGCCGTCGGGCGTGTAGTAGTGCATGTCCTTGGCGCGCGCGATCAGGCGCGGGGCGGCCTTGAACGCGCGGTTGGGCGTGAACGGGATCCAGAAGGCCTCGAGGTCGTTGGGGACGGCGCTCGCCCGCTGCGCTGGTGCCGATGGCATGGATGTTCCCCCTGATAGTTCGCTTGCCGCTCCGCGACGCGGCTGCTACCAACCGCGGGCCGCGATTATAGAGCACGAATGGCCGACAAATCCGACAAAACCAACAAGCTCAAGGCGCGCCTGCCGCGCGGGCTGGCCGACCGCGGTCCGGCCGAGATCGCCGCCACACGGCGCATGCTGGAGACGATCCGCGCGGTCTACGAGCGCTACGGCTTCGAGCCGGTGGAGACGCCGACGATCGAGTATACCGACGCGCTCGGCAAGTTCCTGCCCGACCAGGACCGGCCGAACGAGGGCGTGTTCTCCTTCCAGGACGACGACGAGCAGTGGCTCTCGCTGCGCTACGACCTCACCGCGCCGCTCGCGCGCTACGTCGCCGAGAATTTCGACGCGCTGCCCAAGCCCTACCGCAGCTACCGCGAGGGCTTCGTGTTCCGCAACGAGAAGCCGGGCCCCGGCCGCTTCCGCCAGTTCATGCAGTTCGACGCCGACACGGTCGGGTCCGCCTCACCCGCAGCGGACGCCGAAATCTGCATGATGGCGGCGGACACGATGGAGGCGCTCGGTCTGGGAGGCCGCTACGTCGTCAAGGTTTGGAATCGAAAGGTGCTAGATGGCCTCATGGACGCGGTGCCCGAACTTCAGGAAGCTTCACCCGAAGGGCGCCTCAAGGTGCTGCGATCCATTGACAAACGCGACCGTCTTGGGATGAAAGGCGTTCAGCAGTTGTTGGACGCCGGCCGGAAGGATGAAAGCGGCGATTTTACTGCGGGGGCCAACTTATCTGTCGGGGCAAACAATTTCATAACCAGCAGTGTAACGACTGCCACGATGATCTATTCATTCGACAAGTTAATTCCACCAGCGGAAATCGAGAAAGTAGAGAAAACAAAGCCGCCGCCGTTTAATTTTGAGAACTATCGCGAGAAGCTTCGCGCTTATTTGCGCGAACGGTCTATGCCTGCTGCTGTCGAAGCGGGCTTAAAGCAGCTTAGCGAGCTGTCTCAAGTTGTGTCTGCCGCGGGCTACTCCGACCGAGTTAGAATCGATCCCTCCGTTGTCCGCGGCCTCGAGTACTACACCGGTCCGGTCTACGAGGTGGATTTGACCTTCGAGACAAGGGACGAGCACGGGCATTCGATTCGATTCGGTTCCGTCGGTGGCGGAGGTCGTTACGACGGGCTGATCGCACGGTTTCGCGGCGAGCCGGTGCCGGCGACCGGATTCTCCATCGGCGTGTCGCGGCTGATGGCGGCACTGCAACATCTCGGCAAGGTCGACAGCAAGCCCGAGCCCGGTCCAGTGGTCGTCACGGTGTTCGACCGCGATCGCATCGCCGATTACCAGAAGATGGTCGCGGCCCTGCGCAACGCCGGCATCCGCGCCGAGCTCTATCTCGGCAGCGGCCGGATGGGCCCGCAGCTCAAATATGCCGACAAGCGCGCGGCGCCGTGCGTCGTCATCCAGGGCGGCGACGAAAAGGCGAGGGGCGAGGTGCAGATCAAGGACCTGATCGAAGGCGCCAAGGCCGCCGCGGCGATCGCCTCCAACCAGGAATGGCGCGCGGGCCGCCCCGCCCAGTTCGCGGTGTCCGAGGACAAGCTCGTCGATGCGGTACGCGAGGTTCTCGCCCGCCATGGCGTGAAGTGGGGCTGACGTGGCCCGGATGGAGCGCGAGCGAGATCCGGGATTCGCGCCGCATGGCGAGACTGCCCCGCATTCCGCTCCCGCTCCATGCGGGCTACGGGATACGATGCGACAAACTAAGCGCAGATCACTTCGAGATGATCAGCGGGGCGAAGCGCGGATAGGCGCAGGTCGAGCGCGTGCCCACCGCCGGCAGCGCGTAGGGATTGACATAGGGCGACCACAGGCAGGCGAACGCGATGAAGTCGCCGTACTGGCGATGCACGCTGGTGATGCGATGGTACTTGTCCCAGCGCGCGCAATAGGCGGCGGCCACCTGCTGCGCGATCGCCTCGTTCTCGCACGACCACGGGATGATGCCGCCGGTATCGTTGGCGTGGTAGATCTGCGCCTGGGCGGCCGTGCCCAGCATGAGAACGCCGATCAGCGAAAGCAACGCCGCGCGCAGCATTGGCGCCTCCCCATCTTCCCCGAAGAAAGCTTAGACGCCGCCTCCGCGCCTGCAAAGCCGCGGCGACGATGAAACCCGCACCGTGGCCCGAACGCCACAGTCGGGCACTTCTTGGCGTCGGAGACGGCGGACATCTTGATTCCGCCGGGGTCGGCGGCCACCGTGATCGTCGATGATCGGAGGGGGAGCCCGAACATGACCCGCCGTGCCTTCTCGCTCGCGTGCGCGCTCGCCGCAGCGCTCGCCGCGTTGCCGGCGGGCACGGCTGGTGCCGCCAACTGGCTGGAGATGAATTTCTACCTGTCCGGCCCGGAATACGAGGGCAAGCTGCCGCCCTGCGATTACCCGGGCGCGCTGGTCAAGATCGCCTCGCGCTTCAATCAGCGGGAAAACATGTACTGGGCCACCGATCTGCGCATCCTCACGTTCGAGAAGATCCGCGAGACCGCG
Source organism: uncultured Alphaproteobacteria bacterium (assembly GCA_963758945.1). Lineage (GTDB taxonomy): Bacteria > Pseudomonadota > Alphaproteobacteria > Rhizobiales > Xanthobacteraceae > VAZQ01. The sequence continues at coordinate 281,730 of CAVWXY010000020.1, forward strand.
TTCCGGCCGTGGGCCGCCAACACCATTCCGCGCCGCTTCTGCAGCGGCCTCGTCGAGGTCTCGGATGGGCGCAGGCACGTCATCCACTATTCCATCGCCGAGGACAGCGGCATGATCGGCGCGAGCTGGGGCATCGACTGGTGCATCATCGGGCTCGACCGCAACTGGGCCTACAACCCGGCCTGCAAGATGGCTCGGCCGTAAGTCTCGCGGCTCGCGTACACCCCGTTCGGGCCGCGTCGTGGCGGCCCGCGCCCGGGCGCGAACTCTTCCTGTTTCCATTTTGTTCTTGAAATGTTCGGGCCGTGCTGCTACGCTTCGCTCTATGCTACCGGCTGTTGGGGGTTTTCCATGGCTCGGAACGTCGCTCGCGTCGCAGTCGCCGCCGCTCGTCGCAGGATTGATCGCCGGCGCTGCCGGCAACGCCTTCGCTCAGGACCGGCGCCAGAACGAGCCGGGGCAGTTCGATTTCTACGTGCTGGCGCTGTCGTGGTCGCCGTCGTTCTGCGAGGCGTCCGGCGAGCGCGGGACGCCGCCGCAGCAGCAATGCGCGGTACGGCCCTATTCGTTCGTCGTGCACGGGCTGTGGCCGCAATACGAGAAGGGCTTTCCCGAATTCTGCCAGCAGCCGGCGCCGCGGCTCCAGCGCTCGATTGTGTCCTCCATGCTCGACCTGATGCCGGCGCCGCGGCTGATCTTCAATCAGTGGGACAAGCACGGCACCTGCTCGGGGCTTAACGCCAACGCCTATTTCGAAACCGTGCGCAAGGCACGCGCGCTGGTGAAGATCCCCGACGCTTACATCGAGCCGAGCGAGCAGCTCACGGTGTCGCCCGAGGAGGTCGAGCAGGCGTTCTTGAACGCCAATCCCGGGCTCCCCCGCGACGGCGTCGCGGTCACCTGCGACAGCCGGCGGCTCGGCGAGGTGCGCATCTGCCTGGGCAAGGACTTTCGCTTCCGTTCCTGCCCCGAGACCGATGTGCGCGCCTGCCGCCGCGAGCAGGTGGTGATGCCGCCGGTGCGCGGCGGCAGCGCCGCGCTCGCGCGGTAGCACATCTTGCGGACATGCGCTGGCGGACGAGCGCGGATTTGCCCGCGCGAACGGCGCGCATGAACTAGATTGCGGGCATGAACTATCGCCACGCCTTTCACGCCGGCAGCTTCGCTGACGTGATCAAGCACGCCGTGCTTGTCCGTATCCTCGTCCATCTGCGGGCCAAGCCCGCCGCCTTCCGCGTCATCGACACCCATGCCGGTGCCGGCCGCTACGATCTCGTCGGCACGGAGGCGGGCCGCAGCGGGGAATGGCGCGACGGCATCGGCCGGCTCGTCGGCGCGCCGATCGCGGAAAAGGCGCGCGCGTTGCTCGCGCCCTATCTCGACGCGGTCGCCGCCAGCAATGACGCCGGTCGCCTCGCCACCTATCCCGGTTCGCCGGTGCTGGTGCGGGGGCTGCTGCGGTCGCAGGACCGGGTGATCGCCTGCGAACTCGAGCCCGCGGCGGCCGCCGCGCTGGCGCGCAATCTCCACCGCGATGCGCGCTGCAAGGCGGTCGCCATCGACGGCTGGACCGCGCTCAATGCCTATGTGCCGCCGAAGGAGCGACGCGGCGTGGTGCTCATCGATCCGCCGTTCGAGGACCCCGGCGATTTTCCGCGGCTCGCCCAGGGGCTGGAAGCCGCGCATCGCAAATGGGCGGGCGGCATGTATCTGCTGTGGTATCCCATTAAGGAGCGTGGTGCGCCCGACGCGCTGGCCCAGCGCCTGCGGCGGAGCGGCATGGCGAAAATCTTGCGCGTCGAATTCAGCCTGCCGCTCCCGCGCGGCAGCACCCGCCTCGGCGCCTGCGGCCTGATCGTGGTCAACCCGCCCTTTACGCTTGCGGGCGAGCTTGAAATCCTGCTGCCGGAGCTCGCGCGTGTCCTTGCCGACGCGGGCAGTGGTGCCCACCGCGTCGATTGGATCTCGCGCGAACGCCAGCCTCTCGTTTCTCCCCCGGTCGGAGGCCGTGTCGACCGGCTCCTAGGCGAAAAGTAGTTTCACCACTTTTCCACAGCCCTGGATTAGCCTATTTTTGTCCGCTGGCTTTGACGTTCCGCCTCCTGTGGGGGCCGGCGGAGTGACGGAGGCCGAAAGGCCGCTGCTTTCCCCGTTCGTGAATGTCCGGCCGAGCCGCCGCACCGTGGTGGTCGGCGGCGGAGCAACCACGGGGAAAGGAGTTTCCCGATGGCCATGGCAGGTACGGTCAAATTCTTCAACGCCGAGCGCGGCTACGGCTTCATCAAGCCGGACGACGGCGGACGCGACGTGTTCGTGCACGTCACCGCGGTCGAGCGGGCCGGGCTCAAGTCGTTGACCGAGGGACAGCGCATCTCCTTCGACGTCGAGCCCGACAAGAAGGGCAAGGGGCCGAAGGCGGTCAATCTCGTGATCACCGGCTGACGTCGCGCGGGCGAACTCTCACCCGCCGCTGTTCCTGCCGCCGCAGCATCGCCGGCGCTCTCGGCTCGCGGCGTGAGCGACCATCGATTTACCACACCTGCCATGTTGACACTCCGTTACTCGCCCTCATCGCCCTTCGTTCGCAAGATCAGGATCGCCGCGAGCGTGCTCGGCCTCGATCGCGAGATCACCATCGAGCCCGCCGATACGGTAAGCCCGGCCGATTCCATCCGGCGGCAGAATCCGCTCGGCAAGATCCCGGCGCTGATGCTCGAGGACGGCACCGTGCTGTTCGATTCGCGGGTGATCCTTGAATATCTCGATCATCGTGCCGGCGGCGGCCGGATCATTCCCAATGACCCCGGCGCGCGTTTCTCCGCCTTGCGCCTGCAGGCGCTCGCCGACGGCATCATGGATGCGTCGGTGCTTCTGGTCTACGAGGGACGCTGGCGCCCGCCCGAACGGCACGAGCCGAAATGGATCGAGCTGCAGACCGGCAAGGTCGAGCGCGCGCTCTCGGCGCTCGAAGCCGCGCCGCTACCTGCGACGACGGCGCCCGATGTCGGTCAGATCGCGCTCGCCTGCGCGCTCGGCTACCGCGACTTCCGCTTCGGCGACGCCTGGCGCAAGGATCACCCGCGGCTGGTGGCGTGGCTCGACGACTTCGCCCGGCGCGTGCCGGCCTTCGCCGCGACGGCGCCGCCGGGCTGAGGCGCTGCGGCCACACGACGAAGGCTGCCTCGCGCGGATGCCGCGCGGCGATAATTCAGGATGCGCCCGTCAAAGCTCCGTTGTCGGCGATGCAAATGGCAAGGCCCCGGACCTCGGGTCCGGGGCCTTGCCGTTCGCCGAGCGCCGTCGCATCAGAAGCGTACGTTGAGACCCCCGCGCAGGAGGCTGGTGTCGAACGACACGTTGCCGCCCGGAGCGAGGCCGCAATTGAGACCGCAATTGAAGTTGCCGAGATCCACGTAGAGGTATTCGGCCTTCACGCTCACATTGCTGACGACGCCGACTTCGAGGCCGACGCCGGCGGTCCAGCCCGCATTGGTGATGCTGCCGCCCGGCAAGATCGGCACGCTGGCAGCGATGTCTCCGACCGCGAGGCCGCCGGTGACGTAGGGCAGGAAGCGGTCGAAGGCGTAGCCGAGCCGGCCGCGCACGGTCGCGAGCCACTTGTTGCGCGTCTCGCAGCCGGTGGGGCATAGCACCGTCGTGGTGCCCTTGATCCCCGACCAGTCGACGTCGCCCTCGGCGCCCAGCACGAACTGGTTCACCTGCCAGTTGTAGCCGACGGTGCCGCCGATGACGCCGCCGGAGAGATCGAAGTTGCCGACGCCGTCCCACTGGGACGTACCCCAGCCGCCGCCGCCATTGATGCCGAGATAGAACCCGGTCCAGTAATAGCCCGGGCCGTAGGCCGGGCTGTAGGCCGGGGGTGGCGGCTGATAGCGCGGGAAATCCGCGGCGGCGGCCGGTCCCCCCGCGCAGGCGACAGCCAGAAACCCCACACACGCAACGACCAAACGCTTCATTACTCTATCCTCCTTCGGGGTCGGTTTGGCTCGAACAGTATTAGCAATTTTATTTAAATCTAGTGCAAGAAAGACACATCCGAAATCAAAATATTGCGACGATATTAAGCTTTAAATCAGCCATCGAATAGCCAGATATACAGTTAATAAATCGTTTAGACCGCACCACATGGTCAACGATTACTTAACGAGCTCGCGGCGCAGCCGCGCGCTCGCCCGTCTCCGCGCCGGTCGCGAGGGCGACCCGCGCCGTGCGGTGGCGGCTCGATGTCGCCGGTCTGCGCCGCTGCGCGGGCTCTGCATCCGTGGGCGGTGGTCGAACCCGCGGTCAAGCGGGCGCCGTCGCGCGCCGGGACGAATGGCGATGCGGAGGCTGCGGGAGGTGCGAGCGGTCCTGCACCGACGACCGCGCAGGCGCCGCGAAGCCGGTGGCCCCTGCGGCGCCGAGACCTTACCTTCGCAGCATGAACGGCCCGAACAAGGACATCGACCCGACTACCGAACTGGTCGAGGAGGACGAGGACCAGGCCCTGCCCGAGCCCGAGCGGGACGCCGCCATCGACCTTGCCGCGCCGGCGGGACCGCTCGCGCTCGGGCGTGCGGTCATCGCCGACCACGCCAAGCTCGCGCCGTCCTCGCCCGGGGTCTATCGCATGATCGACGGCAATGGCGAGGTGCTCTATGTCGGCAAGGCGAAGAGCATCCGCAAACGGATCATCGCCTATACCCGTCCCACCGGCTACGAGCCGCGCATCGAGCGCATGATCGCGGCGACCGCCGCGCTCGAATTCGTTTCGACCGCCACCGAGACCGAGGCGCTGCTGCTCGAGGCCAACCTGATCAAGCGCCTGCGCCCGCGCTTCAACGTGCTGCTGCGCGACGACAAGTCATTTCCCTATATCCTGATCACCGCCGACCACTGGGCGCCGCAAATCCTCAAGCACCGCGGCGCGCGCGCCCGCGACGGCAACTATTACGGCCCGTTCGCCTCGGTGTGGGCGGTCAACCGCACGATCACGGCGCTGCAGCGCGCCTTTCTGCTGCGCTCCTGCTCCGACGGTTTCTTCGAGAGCCGCACGCGGCCGTGCCTGCTCCATCAGATCAAGCGCTGCTCGGGACCCTGCACGCGCGAGATCGACTTTTCCGAATACGGCGAGCTCGTGCGCGAGGCGAATGCATTCCTGTCGGGCAAGAGCCGGGCGGTGAAGGACGAGCTGGCGGCCGAGATGGAGAAAGCCTCCGCCGCGCTCGATTTCGAGCGCGCCGCGATCTACCGCGACCGTCTGGCCGCGCTGTCCGCGGTGCAATCGCATCAGGGCATCAATCCGCGCGGGGTCGAGGAGGCGGACGTGTTCGCCGTGCATCAGGCCGGCGGTTTCAGCTGCGTGGAGGTGTTCTTTTTCCGTGCCGGCCAGAACTGGGGCAACCGCGCCTACTTTCCCAAGGCCGACCGTTCGCTGTCCGCGAGCGAGGTGTTGAGCGCGTTTCTCGCGCAATTCTATGACGACAAGCCGTGCCCGCGATGCATCTTCATCTCGCATGAAATCGACGAGCGCGCGCTGCTCGCCGAGGCCCTGAGCACCAAGAGCGGCCACAAGGTCGAGGTGAGCGTCCCCCAACGCGGCGAGAAGAAGGAGCTGGTCGATCATGCGCTCGCCAATGCACGTGAGGCGCTGGCGCGCAAGCTCGCCGAGACCGCCTCCCAGCGCAAGCTGTTGGAACTGATGGTTGCCACCTTCGGCTTGCCGCGAGTGCCGCGGCGCATCGAGGTCTACGACAACAGCCATATCCAGGGCAGCAACGCCGTCGGCGCCATGATCGTCGCCGGTCCGGACGGCTTCCAGAAGAATCACTATCGCAAGTTCAACATCCGCGCCGACGATCTCGTGCCCGGCGACGATTTCGGCATGATGCGGGAAGTGTTGAGCCGTCGTTTCAAGCGGCTGATGGCCGAGGCGCCGCGCGCGGCGCCGTACGCGGCATCCGCCGAGGAACCGTCCGCACCCGCCGTCGCACCGGTGCCGGCGGGCACGACCGGCGGCGGCGCGGAGGGAGAGGAAGAGTCGCCCTGGCCCGACCTCGTCATCATCGACGGCGGCCGCGGGCAGCTCACGGCGGCACTCGAGACGCTGGAGACGCTCGGCGTCTCCGACCTGCCGCTGGTGGCGGTTGCCAAGGGGCCGGACCGCGACGCCGGGCTCGAGACCTTCTTCCTGCCGGGGCGCGAGCCGTTCAAGCTCAAGCCGCGCGAGCCGGTGCTCTATTTCGTGCAGCGCCTGCGCGACGAGGCGCATCGTTTCGCCGTGGGCTCGCACCGCGTCCGCCGTCGCCGCGACATCCGCGAAGCGGGACTGCAGGAAATTCCCGGCATCGGCCCGACGCGCAAGCGCGCGTTGCTCCATCATTTCGGAACGCTCAAGGCGATCGAGCGCGCGGCCCCGGCCGATCTCGCCAAGGTTCCCGGCATCAGCGCGGAAATCGCACGCAAGATCTACGACTTCTTTCACGAGCGCGCGGGGTAGTTTGCGTCGTCCGGCGATTGCCGGGCCTGGAGGCGAGCGCGCGAGGTCGTGCTCCGTCGGAAGCCGATTTTCTGCGCTGTTTGCCCGTTGAATGGCCGGCAATGCTGGAGGAGCCGGCATGCGGCTCGCGAATCCGCCGCGGCCGTCATATTTATGTACCGAACCGCTGCGCCTTATTGCGCTCGTGGGTCTCCGCGGGCCGCGGCTGGGCGAAGTCCGATGGGGATGGCGGCGCAACCCGTTTGACGCGGCCGCGGGAAGGGTATTCGTTCGGCCCATGAACACGGTCACGTCGAGACAGCTTTCGGCACGACCCCTCGCGGTGCCGAACCTGCTGACCTACGGACGCATCGTCGCGGTGCCGACGGTGGTCGCCTGCCTGTATTGGCAGGACATTCTTCAGGGCGGCCTGTGGCTGCGCTGGGTGGCGCTCGTCCTCTTCATCTGCGCCGGGGTGACGGATGTCCTCGACGGCTATTTCGCGCGCAAATGGGGCGAGCAATCGGCCTTCGGCCGCATGCTCGATCCGATCGCGGACAAGCTCTTGGTGGCCTCGTGCCTGCTCATGTTGGCCGCGGACGGCACCATCCGGGGCTGGTCGCTATGGGCGGCGATCGTCATCCTCTGCCGCGAAATCCTGGTCTCGGGGCTGCGTGAATATCTCGCCGAGCTGCGCGTCAGCGTGCCGGTGACCCAGCTCGCGAAATGGAAGACGACGCTGCAGCTCGTCGCTGTCGGGTTCCTGATTGCCGGCAAGGCCGGCGATGCCATCGTGCCGGTTGTGAGTCCAATCGGGCTCACCTTGCTCTGGCTGTCGGCCTTGCTGACGCTGTACACTGGCTGGGACTATTTCCGTGCCGGCGTGCGGCATCTGATCGAGGACTGAGCATTGAAGCTTCGCTATTTCGCCTGGGTGCGCGAGCGCGTCGGCAAGCCGGAGGAGGAGATCGACCCGCCGGCGGGGATTGCGACCGTCGCCGATCTCATCGACTGGCTGAGCCGGCGCGGCGATGAATATGCCCACGCATTCGAAAACCCGAAGGTGATCCGCGCCGCCATCGACCGCGCCCATGTCAGGGCCGATACCGCGATCTCGGGCGCGCGCGAGATCGCCTTCTTCCCGCCGATGACCGGAGGCTAGAGCATGACCCCGTTCCGCCGGATCGGGACGCGCTCCAGAACACGATGACCGCGACCGTCCGCCTGCAGCGCGAGCCGTTCGACGCCGCGGCCGAGGCGGCGAAGCTGAGAAGCGGCCGTACCGACATCGGTGCGCTCGTCATCTTCACCGGCATCTGCCGCGCTGACGAAGGTGGCGCGCCGCTCGTTGCCATGACGCTCGAGCACTATCCCGGCATGGCCGAAGCCGAGGTCTGCCGGCACGTGGAAGCGGCCGAGCGGCGCTGGCCGCTCCTCGGCGTCACCGTGATCCACCGCTTCGGCCGTCTTGTGCCCGGCGAGGAGATCGTGCTCGTGGTCACCGCCGCGGCGCACCGGCAGGATGCCTTCGCCGCCGCCGAGTTCCTGATGGACTACCTCAAGACCCGCGCCCCGTTCTGGAAGCAGGTCGAATATGCCGACCGCAAGCGGTGGGTCGACGCGAAAGCTTCCGATGACGCCCTGGCGGACCGCTGGACGCCTCCGAACGGCCGGCGTGACGCGGCGGAATGATCCGGGCGCGGGTTGGCCGCCGCGGCAGGCACGATCGCGGGCTGCGCCGACCAGGTTGCGCGGACGGAGAGGGCCACGGACGGAGGGAAGGCCATGATCGACGCTCGCGTCGTTGCCGCTGCCATGGCATTTGCGGCGAGCACGGTCGCGCCGGCCGCCGAAATGACGTTCTACCAGCTTCCGGCCGGCGCCTATCCGCACGACGTCGCGCCGGCGCCGGACGGCACCGTCTGGATCAGCGGCCAGCGGCAGGGCTTTGCCGGCCGCTTCGATCCGAGGACCGGCCAGCTCGAGAAGATTTCGCTCGGGCCCAGCGCGGCGCCGCACGGCGTGATCGTCGGGCCCGACGGCAACGCCTGGCTGACCGAAGGCGGGCAGAACGCGATCGCGCGCGTCGATGCCCGGACGAGAGAGGTCAAGTTGTTCCCGCTGCCCAGGGATTTTGCGGGCGCCAATCTCAACACGCTCGCTTTCGACAACGGCGGTATCGTGTGGTTCACCGGCCAGAGCGGAGTCTACGGCCGCGTCGATCCCAAGAGCGGGAAGGTCGACGCCTGGAAGGCGCCGAGAGGCAGGGGGCCCTATGGGATCACGGTGACGCCCGCAGGCGACGTCTGGTACGCGTCGCTGGCCGGCGACCACATCGCCCGGATCGATACCTCGACCGGCGAGGCCACCGTCGTCGACCCGCTGCGCAAGGGCGTCGGGCCGCGCCGCATCTGGTCGGATTCCAAAGGCGTGTTGTGGGTCAGCTTCTGGCACGCCGGCGCGATCGGCCGCTACGATCCCGCGGCCAAGACCTGGACGACCTATCCCATGCCGCAGAGCAAGTCCGGCACGTATTCGATCTACGTCGACGACAAGGATCGGGTGTGGGCGACCGATTGGCTCGCCAATGCCATCCAGCGTTTCGACCCCAGGAGCGAGAGCTACACCACCTTTCCCAGCGACAGGCGGGGCGCCAACGTGCGCCAGATGCTCGGAAGGCCGGGGGAGGCGTGGGGCGGTGAATCGGGCACGGACCGACTGGTGGTGATCCGGGATTGAACGCGATTGCGTCGAACTGCCTGATTTTCGCTCGAGCGCACCGCGCCGCGGCCCGCGTGGCGCGAAGGACGCTGTCATCTTTGGGTGCGCAGTCGCGATCGACATCATGCCAGAGCCGGATAGTCGATGTAGCCCTTCTCCTCGCCGGCATAGAACGTCGTCGGGTCCGCCGAATTGAGCGCGGCGTTGTTGCGATAGCGCGCCGGAAGATCCGGGTTGGCGAGAAACGGCACGCCAAATGCGATGAGGTCGGCTTCGCCACGCGCGATCGCCGCATGGCCGGACTGGGCGTCGTAGCCGCCATTCGCGATCAACGCGCCGTTGAACAGTTTGCGCAGGATCGGCGTCACCCGCCGCGTTGCGGCCGGTACCGCCGCGGCACCTGCCACCGGCTCGGTCACGTGCAAGTAGAGGACACCGCGCTTGCCCAGCTGGGCGGCGATGAAGGCGAACGTCTCGAGCGGATTGGAATCCGGCATCGAGTACGCGGAGAAATAGGGTGAAAGCTTGTATCCGACGCGACCCGGACCCCACACCGCGCTGACGGCGTCGGCGCCTTCGAGCGGAAGGCGGGCGCGGTTTTCGATACTGCCGCCGTAGTCATCGGTGCGCCGGTTCGAGCCGTCGCGCAGGAACTGGTCCAGCAGGTAGCCGTTGGCGCCGTGCAGCTCCACGCCGTCGAAACCCGCGAGCTTGGCGTTCTGCGCCGCGGCGCGGAATTGCGCGACGATGCCGGCAATCTCGTCGGTCGCGAGCGGGCGCGGGGTCACCAGCTTGGTGCGTCCGCGCGCGGTGAACGCTTCGCCTTCCACCGGCAGCGCGGACGGAGCGACGGGCAGCGCCCCGTCGTGAAAGTCCGGGTGCGATACGCGTCCGACGTGCCAGAGCTGGGCGAAGATTTTTCCGCCCACCCGGCGCACGGCCTCGGTGATCTTCTTCCATCCCGCGACCTGCTCGGCGGAATGCATGCCGGGCGTGCGGATATAGCCCACGCCCTGCGGGCTCACCTGCGTGGCCTCGCTCACGATCAGGCCGGCGGAGGCGCGCTGGCCGTAGTAGGTGGCCGCCAGCGGATTTGGGACGTTGCCATCGCCCGCGCGGCTGCGCGTCATCGGCGACATCACCAGGCGATTGGTCAGCTCGAGCTCGCCCAGGCGATAGGGCGAAAACAACGCGTTCGGTGCATCGGGCTGCACAAGGACGGGATTTCTCAATGCGATTTGTTCGTGAAGGCTCATGGCTTGCTCCTGAGGGGGCTGCGCGGAAAACGGGTGACTTGCGTCCGGCCTTGTGATACTGACCGGTAACACTACATAGGTACTGACCGGTAACACCTATGTCAAGGCCGCCGCCCATGATCCTTAAATCCGCTGTAACCTACGACAAAGACGACAGGATCCCGCCGCGGGCGCGCCTTCTGGCGGCCGCCGGCGACCTGTTCTATCGCCACGGAATCAGGGCGGTGGGGGTCGATGCCATCGCCGAGGCTGCCGGCACCAACAAGATGACTCTCTACCGGCACTTCGCGTCCAAGGACCAGCTGGTGGCAGAGTACCTGCGCCAGTCCGCCAAGCTCGCCGACGCCTGCTGGCACCGGTTCAGGCAAGCCCATCCCGGCGACGCGCGCGCCCAGCTTGGCGCCTGGCTCGCGGAGATGGCAGAGCACGTCGCCAATGCCGACGAGCGCGGCTGTGCGCTCGCCAATGCGGCGGTCGAGCTACCGGAAAAGGGTCACCCGGCGCGGCGGGTGATCGAGGAGTTCAAGCTCGCGCAACGCGGTCGGCTGGTGGAGTTGTGCCGTGCCGCTGACCTCGGCGAGCCGGAGATGCTGGCCGACGAGCTGCATCTGCTCCTGGAGGGCGCCCGCGTCACCGCACAGAGCGTCGGCACCGACGGTCTCGGTCCGCGCCTCGTGCGCATGGGCAAGGCGATGATCGCCGCGCATGGCTCGGACTAGCAACTACATGATTCTAGCGTGGCTTTGGATTTGACGTTCGTACGAAGGACTCGCGGCAATCCTGGTAGAAACGTCAAATCCGCCACACTAGGACTCGTCCACGAGGCGCGAGCCGCGTCGAGCCGTTCAACCGAACGCGGAGTTCACGCCGCCGCCTTGTTGCCCTTGCGCTGCACCTCGGCGGTATAGTCCGCCATGAGCTGCTGCGTGATGGCGCCGGGGGCGAATGTCCACTGCGCGATCTCGGACACCGCCGTGACCTCCGCCGCGCTGCCGGTGATGAAGCATTCGGAGAATTGCGCGAGCTCGTCCGGCATGATGCGGCGCTCGATCACCTCGATGCCGCGCTTCTTGGCCAAGTCAATCGCCGTGGCGCGGGTGATGCCGGCGAGAAAGCAATCGGCGATCGGCGTGTGGATCTTGCCGTCGCGGATGAAGAAGATGTTGGCGCCGGTGCATTCCGCCACGCGGCCCTGCCAGTCCAGCATCATGGCGTCGGCATAACCTTTGCGCTCGGCCTTGTGCTTGGAAATCGTGCAGATCATGTAGAGGCCGGCGGCCTTGGCGAGCGCCGGCGCGGTGGCCGGGTCCGGACGGCGGTAGTCCGCGAGATCGAGCTTGATGCCCTTCAACCGCTGCACCGGATCGAAGTAGCTCGGCCACTGCCAAGTGGCGATGGCGAGGTGGATTTTATTGTGTTGGGCCGAAACGCCCATCATCTCCGAGCCGCGCCACGAGATCGGCCGCACATAGGCATCGGTCTGCCCGTTCTTCTCCAGCACCAGGCGCTTGGCCGCGTCGATCTCGGCGACGGAGTAGGGGATATCGAAATCGAGCAGCTTGGCCGAGCGCTTGAGCCGTTCCGAGTGTTCGGTGCATTTGAAGATTTCACCGCCGTAGGCACGTTCGCCCTCGAACACCGAGCTCGCGTAATGCAAGCCGTGCGAGAGAACGTGGAGCGTCGCTTCGCCCCAGGGCACCAGCTTGCCGTCGTACCAGATGACGCCGTCGAGGCGGTCGTACGGTTTTTCAGCCATGGCATTTCCTCCTCGGACTGCGCATCGGGGTGTGCGGGGCGGCATTGTTCCGCCGGCTTATGCTTTTGCGTCGCGGACCGACACCCGGTATGTTTCGTCGCCCATGAGAGCGCGGTTGTGCCTGCGGCGCAATCGGCTCGAGATGGGCGGGCCGGCACGATCCTTTCGTAGCGACCTGCTCCGTGATAACAATCTGACTCAAATATGTCAATATGGCTGACCTAACTGTCCCGCTGCCGAGCGACCGGTCTTTTCCCGCCGGCGACCGGGGGGCACGCGGGAACGAGCCGGTTTGGGACGTCATCGAGCTGTTGTTCTTCGCCTACCGCGACTTCACCGGCGATCCGGACGACGTGCTGGCGAAATTCAATTTCGGACGCGCCCATCACCGGGTGCTGCATTTCGTCAATCGCAATCCCGGCATGAAGGTCGCGGAGCTGCTCGACATCCTGAAGATCACCAAGCAGTCGCTCGGCCGCGTCCTCAAGCAGCTCATCGACCAGGGCTACGTGGTGCAGAAGGAGGGCGCCAACGACCGGCGCCAGCGCCTGCTCTACGTCACGCCGAAAGGCGAGACGCTCGCCATGAAGCTCGCGGGCCTGCAGACCGCGCGCATCGGCCACGCGCTCTCCGAGCTCGGGCCGAACGCGCACGACGCGGCCTGCCGCTTCCTCACCGCCATGATCAACGCCGACCACCGCGACTCGGTGCTGCGGTTCATCGCGCGAGCCGACCGGGCGCGGCGCGGGCGCGGCTAGCGGCGAGGCCGCCATGCGCGCCACGGTATCCGCCGCGCTGCCCGACGACGCCCCGCACCTGCTCGTGGTCGACGATGATCGCCGCATCCGCGACCTGCTCTCGCGCTTTTTGTTCGCCGAAGGCTACCGCGTCACCACCGCCGACACCGCCGCCGATGCGCGTGCCAAGCTGCAAGGGCTGCGTTTCGATCTGTTGATCCTCGACGTCATGATGCCGGGAGAAACCGGCTTCGACCTCGCGCGCGACCTGCGCGCGGTCTCGAGCGTGCCGATCATCATGCTGACCGCGCGCGACGAGGCCAAGAGCCGCATCGAAGGATTGACCATCGGCGCCGACGATTACCTCGGCAAGCCGTTCGAGCCCAGGGAGCTTTCGCTGCGCATCGCCAGCATCCTGCGGCGTGCGCGCCCGGCCGCGGCGCCGGTGGTGGAGACGGTGCGCTTCGGCGACTTTCGTTTCCACCTCGCGCGCGGCGAGCTCAAGCGCGGCGGCGAGATCATCCGGCTCACCGACCGCGAGCGCGACATGCTGCGCCTGCTTGCCGCGACCCCGGGCGAGACCGTGCCGCGGCAGGCGCTCGCTGGCAACGGCGGCGCGACCGGAGAGCGCGCGGTCGACGTGCAGGTCAACCGCCTGCGCCGCAAGATCGAGCACGATCCCGCCAATCCGCTGCTGGTGCAGACCGTGCGCGGCATCGGATACCGGCTGGTGACCGCGCCATGACGAGCCTCGATATCGGCATCGCCGCGCTGCGCTCGGGCCTCAGCGCGCTGCGCACGGCGGCAAGTCGCTTCTACGAGCTCTACGATCGCACGACCATGACGGTGAAAAACGTCATGCCGAAGGGACTCTATGCGCGCGCGTTGCTGATCATCATCGCGCCCATGGTGGTCCTGCAGTCGGTGGTCGCCTACATGTTCATGGAGCGGCACTACAACCTGGTCACGCAACGGCTGTCCGCCGGCGTGGTGCAGGACATCGCCACCCTGATCGAGGTCTACAAGGTCTACCCGCAGGACGCCGATCACGCGAAGCTGCGCCGCATCGCGCAGGAGAAGCTCGGCCTCGTCGTCGACTTCCTGCCGGTCAACGACCTGCCGCCGCCGGGACCGAAGCCGTTCTTCTCGCTGGTCGACCAGGCGCTTTCGGAGGAGGTGCGCAAGCAGATCGGCCGGCCGTTCTGGATCGATACCGTCGGACGCTCGGCGCTGGTCGAGCTGCGCATCAAGCTCGACAATGCGGTGATGCGGGTGTTCGCGCCCCGCCGCGCGGCCTACGTGTCGAATTCCCACATCTTCCTGGCGTGGATGGTCGGCACTTCGCTGGTGCTCATCACGGTCGCGGTGCTGTTCCTGCGCAACCAGATCCGGCCGATCCTGCGGCTGGCGGATGCCGCCGAAAGCTTCGGCAAAGGGCGCGAGGTTCCGGACTTCCGCCCGCGCGGCGCCCGCGAGGTCCGTCGCGCGGCACTGGCCTTCATCGAGATGAAGCGGCGCATCGAGCGCACGCTCGAGCAGCGCACCGCCATGCTCGCCGGCGTGTCCCACGACCTGCGCACCATCCTCACCCGCTTCAAGCTCGAGCTGGTGCTGCTCGGCGACAGCCCCGAGATCGAGGCGATGAAGAAGGACGTCGATGAAATGGGCCGCATGCTGGAGGCCTATCTCGCCTTCGCACGCGGGAACTCCGGGGAGCAGTCGGCGCCGACCGACATGGGCGCCTTCCTCGCGGAGCTCAAAGCCGACACCGAGCGCAACGGCCACAGGTCGAGCGTGCATTTCCACGGCCACCCGATCGTCACGGTTCGTCCGGCGGCGTTCAAGCGCTGTCTCGGCAATCTGGTCTCCAACGCCGCGCGCTATGCGCCCTCGATCTCGATCACCGGCCACCGCGACCACCGCTGGCTCACCGTTACCGTCGACGACGACGGCCCGGGGATCGCGCCGCATCTGCGCGAGGAGGTGTTCAAGCCGTTCCTGCGCCTCGACGACGCGCGCAATCAGGACGAAGGCGGCACCGGGCTCGGGCTTGCGATCGCGCGCGACATCGCGCGTTCGCACGGCGGCGACATCATCTTGTCGGACAGCCCGCTCGGCGGATTGCGGGCGACCGTGCGGGTGCCGGTCTAGCAGTAATCGCTTGCTACTGGCCCTTGATTCCAGCGTCGCGGATCAGCTTGCCGAGCCGCGCGATATCGGAGGCGAGGAGCTTGGCGAAGTCCTCGGGCGTGCTGGTGGTCATCTCGACCGCTTGGGCCGCGACCTTCTGCACCACGTCCGGCGAGGTGGCTGCCCTGACCAGCTCCGCGTTCAGCTTGCGCACGATCGTGGACGGCGTGCCGGCGGGCGCCACGATGCCCTGCCAGATTTCAAGCTCCACACCCGGATAGCCGGCCTCGGCCATGGTGGGCACGTCCGGCAGCGCGGGCGCCCGCTTGGTCGCGGTCCAGCCCAAGATGCGGAGCTGGCCGGCCTGCACTTGGCCGATCGCCGACACATACGAGCTGAACAGCAGATCGACGTTGCCGGCGGCAAGGTCCTGAACCGCGGGCCCGGCGCCGCGGTAGGGCACGTGCACGAAAGGCGCGCCCGAGCGTAGCCGCAGCATCTCGCCCAGGATGTGGCCGCCCGAGCCGACGCCCTGTGAGGCATAGTTCAGGCCGCCGGGCTTGCTCTTGGCGATCTCCACCAGCTCCTTGGCGGTGCGGGCCGGCGATCCGGACGGCACCACCAGCACGCTCGGAAACGAGAACAGCGGCGTTATCGGCTGGAAATCCTTGACCGGATCGAAGCGGATGTCGGCGTTCAGCGCCGGCATGATCGCGAACAGGCCGTTGTTGGCGAGGAACAGCGTGTAGCCGTCGGGCGCCGTCTGCTTGGTCGCAATCGCCGCCGGCACGCCGCCACCGCCGCCGCGGTTGTCGATCACCACGTTGGCCTTCAGATTCTCCGCGAGCTTTGCCGCGACCAGCCGCGTCACCACATCGGATGAGCCGCCCGGCGGGAAGGGGACAACGATGGTGATCGGCCGCGACGGATATTGGTCGGTCTGCGCCGCGGCCGACGGCACCGCAGCCGCGAACGCGAGCATCGCCCAGACCGACGCCGTAAAGGCCCTCAGCACTGCGCGCATTTTGTCCTCCCTTGCGCGGTTTCTCAGTTGGCTCTACGCGGCAGCGGTCTCCTCGTCGGCGTCGTCCTCGCCGCGCCGCCGGCGCGGACGCAGGCGGCAGGCGCGGGCGGGAATCCGGCAAAGATCGTCGAGCAAGCCCGACCAGCGCTGTCCGCGCGCCAGCGCGCGGTCGAGCGCGGCCATGGTGCGGGCGAGGCCCGGGTCGTCGTCGCGCACCCAGGTGCGCAAAACCTGCGCGAACAGCAGCGCGAGCCCCTGCGCGCGCAGCATGCCGCCGGGGCCGGCGGCGTCGATGTCGGCGGCGGTCAGCATCCATTGCTGCGAGCGCACGGCAAGGCCGTTCAACGCGAAGGCAAGCCCGGGGTTGCGGCCGGCCGAGCGCAGCAGCGAACGCACCGCGGCCTTGTGCGGCGCCAGTATTTCGAGCCGGCGCATCAGCACCTCGAACAGCCGCTCGCGCGGCGGCTCCTCGGCCATGTCGTCGTCGCCGCCGGCGAGCACGGCGCGGTCGATCGCCTTCATGTGCGCGGCGAGAATGGCGAGCGTCGAGCCGAACGCGTCGCGCAGGCCGGAAAGCGAAATGCCGGCGCGCTTGGCGATCTCGGCGAACCCGATCTGCTCGATCGGCTTTTCGGCGAGCAGCGCCATGAACGCGTCGACGATGCGCGCGCGCTCGGTCTTGTCGCCGCCCGCAGCGGGCCGCGCTGCCGACTTCCGCGGAGGTTTGCGCGCCATGACCGAACTCCTGGACCGATGTCTCCCCTCGCTCAATGTAGGCCGGCGCCGGGCGGCGTTCCAGCTTCTTTGGTTTCGCGCATGTCCTTATCGGAAAACCGGTTCCCACTTTTCCGGGACATGCGCTATCCCGCCAATTCGCGCGAGCGCGCGGTGGCCGCGGCGACGGCTCTGCGCATCAGCGGCGCGAGCCCATCCTCGGCCATCAACACGTCGAGTGCGGCGGCGGTGGTCCCCGCCGGCGACGTGACGTTCTCCCGCAGCGTCGCGGCGTCGAGCGGCGAACGATGCAGGAGCTCCCCCGCGCCGGCCACGGTTGCCCGCGCCAGCCTGGCGGCGAGCGCGGGCGGCAGGCCGGCAGCGGCCCCCGCCTGCGCCATGGTCTCGGCCAGCAGGAACACATAGGCCGGGCCCGAGCCCGAAAGCGCGGTCACGGCGTCCATCAGCGCCTCGTCGGTCACCCATTCGACGGCGCCGACCGCGGACAGGAGCGCGTCGACGAGCGCG
Source organism: uncultured Alphaproteobacteria bacterium (assembly GCA_963758945.1). Taxonomy (GTDB): domain Bacteria; phylum Pseudomonadota; class Alphaproteobacteria; order Rhizobiales; family Xanthobacteraceae; genus VAZQ01. The sequence goes on from CAVWXY010000020.1 coordinate 299,074, forward strand.
CGCTGCTCACCCGAGACCCGCGCATCGGCAACCGCGACCGTAATGCCGCGGCCGATCGCCGCCGGCGTGTTCGGCATGGCGCGGACGAGGGCCGCATCCGGCAGGGCGTCGGCGAGGAATTTGAGCGGGCGCCCGGCCATGATCGATACCACCACGGTCATGGCGCCCACGAACGGGGCGAGCGCCGGCATGACGTCGGGCGCGACCTGCGGCTTGACCGCGACCACCACGGCGGCGACCTCCCCGAGCGCGTCCGCGGGCGGATTGAGACGCAGGCCGCGCGCGGTCAGCGCGGTGATCTCGCGCGTGGGCTGCGGCTCCACCACGGCGACATCGCCGGGGTCGAGCCCGAGCGCCAGCCAGCCCTCCAGCATGGCGCTCCCCATCTTGCCGGCGCCGGCGAGAAGGATGGCTCCGGCCGGATTGGCGAGGGGATGCCTGTCCCGCGTCTTTGATGTCGTCATGGCGGTGTTCGCTCATTGATCCGAGTCGAGTCTACCCGGACCAGGGTCATTCTAGCGCCGATCGCGGGTAAACCCGAGATCGCTGGCGCATCCTCGGAACGACGGAGGAAGGACGGATTAACTCGTAAGCGCTACCTGAGCGGAGAGCACAATCTCTCCGCTGTCATCCCCGCGAAAGCGGGCATCCAGTAGCGCGTGAACGCGCGATTCGAGGCCGAAGCCGTGCCTCTCGCTCGGTCCGGCGATTACTGGATCGTCCGCTTTCGCGGACGATGACAACCGATGGCCGTTAAGTTAGCGCCCACGGGGCTACGCCTGGCCCTGGGTCTCGAACATGGCGGCGTCGAGCGCCTCGCGCGCCGGCTTGCCCGCCCAGACCACGAACTGGAAGGCGGGGAAATAGCGCTCGCAAGCATCGAGCGCCGTGGCGAGCAGCGCCTCGCATTGCCGACCGGTGGCCTCGACGCCGCCGACCAGCACCAGCGCGTGGCGGTACATGACGAGGCCGTCCTGGCTCCAGAGGTCGAAATGCCCGACCCACATCTGCTCGTTGATCAGCGAGATGAGCTGCTGCACCTCGCTGCGGCGGCGCTCCGGCACCTTCAGCTCGAAGGCGCAGGCGAGGTGCAGCGCCTCGATATCGAACATCCAGGTGTAGGAGACCTGGTAGTCGGTCCATTTCCCGGTCACCAGAATGGTGATCTCGTCCTCGCCCGCGCGCTCGAACGACCAGCCATTCGTTGCGGCCACTCCCTCGACCACCTCGAGGGGGTTGGCCAGAATCGGTTCGATAGCGTCGATGAGGGACATGCTCGTCTCCACCTTGCCGCTCTGACGTGGATGCGCACTCGCGCATGGCGCTGCTCACGCGGCCCCGGTGGAGCGCGTTGACCGCTCCGGGGCGAATCACTTGGTGAGTCGAATATAACCGCTTTGATTCCAGTGACTAAAGTGCAATCACGGGGGGCGGCGGCCACCTGTTCGTGGATATCTCGCCGGGCGGGAGTCGTTTCTCCACAGGTTCCGCCGGCCGCGGACGGATCACAGCGGCGGCGGACGGAACTTTACGTCCTCTTGTCCGCTCTCAGTCGAACAGGCTCGAAACCGACTCCTCGGCGGCGGTGCGGCCGATGGCCTCGCCGATCAGGCTGGCGACCGAGAGCGTGCGGATATTGCGCGCGACGTTGACCGCCTCGGTGGGCTGGATCGAGTCGGTGATGACCAGCTCCTTGAGCCGCGACGCGGTGATGCGGGCGACCGCGCCGCCCGACAGCACGCCGTGGGTAATATAGGCGTAGACTTCGGTGGCCCCTTTCTCCAACAGCGCATCGGCGGCGTTGACCACGGTGCCGCCGGAATCGATGATGTCGTCGACGAGGATGCAGGTATAGCCCTCGACCTCGCCGATCACGTTCATCACCTCGGATTCGCCGGCGCGCTCGCGCCGCTTGTCGACGATCGCAAGCGGTGCATTGATGCGCTTGGCCAGTCCGCGTGCGCGGCCGACGCCGCCGACATCGGGCGAAACCACCATCACCTTGCCGATGTCGAAACGCTCCTTGATGTCACGCACCATCATCGGCGCGGCGTAGAGATTGTCGGTCGGGATATCGAAGAAGCCCTGGATCTGGCCGGCGTGGAGGTCGAGCGTCATCACCCGGTCGGCGCCGGCGCGGGTAATCAGGTTGGCCACCAGCTTGGCCGAGATCGGCGTACGCGGCCCCGGTTTGCGGTCCTGCCGCGCGTAGCCGAAATAGGGGATGACGGCGGTCACCCGCCGTCCCGACGCGCGGCGCAGCGCATCGATGATGATGAGCAATTCCATCAGGTGGTCGTTGGCCGGAAACGACGTCGACTGCAGGACGAAAACGTCCGCGCCGCGGACGTTTTCCTGGATCTCGACGAAGATCTCCATGTCGGCGAAGCGGCGCACGACCGCCTTGGTCAGGGGCGTGGCGAGGTAGGCGGCGATCGCGTCCGCCAGCGCGGGATTGGAGTTGCCGGCGACCAGCTTGATCGCTCCATTATTGGGCCGCATCCGCTGTCTCCTGGCGTCCCGGTTCCGACGTTCGTATCCCTTTGCGGCACGCACTCATACGAACGTCGGAACCAAAGGGACACTAGCGACTATCTGATTCTGGTGTGGCTTTGGATTTGACGTTCCTACGAAGGACTCGCGGCAACGCTGGTAGGAACGTCAAATCCGCCACACCAGCGAGTCCTGCCCGCTTGCGGCGCCCTGATAACAAGGAGGTGCCGAGGCTGGCAATATGACCGCCGACCGGCGCGAGTCTTGTCCCGAAGATTCAGCCGATCCCGGGGCCGGCGGCGGTGGGCCGCCGGCGCGGAAGCGGGATCGCGCCCGGCGGCAATGGGACGGCCGTATCGGCTACCGCCTCGGTCCGCGCCGGCTCGCGGCGCAGGATACGGAAAATGCCCGAAGCCTCCGGGGCCCAGTCGTCGAGCGCGCCCAGCAGCGAGGCCGCCGGTTGCGGCGGCGGGGGAGGCGCGAAAGCAGGTGCCGCCGGCGGCCTGACGGTGCCCAAGAAAGCGGCGAGCTGCTCGGCGCCAGCGCGAGCGATGCGGCGCAGAACCTGATCGTCGAGTTGCTCCCACCGGCCCCCGGCGGTCTTTTGCTCGCCGGCGAGGCGGACGGCGCGCCGCTGGTCGGCGCCGTAGACGTCCAGCGCCCAAGTCACCGAAGTCACTGACGCGGTTTCCTCGGCCGCTTGCACGGCGAGATAGCCCCGCAACCGGTAATTGGCCTTGCTCGGCGCCACCATGGCGATCTGGCGGGCGGCCGCCTCGTCCTTCAGCGCGTCGACGAACCTGTGGACGACGGCCGAGGGTGCCCCGTCGACCAATTCGATGGCGACTGCCGCGCGGCTCGTGTCGGTGAGATCGGCGATCTGGCCGGCATTGACACAGGCGGATACCGCCAGCCCCGAGAGGAGGACGGCGATGCGGCCAAAATACCGCGCACTGCCCGCCGTCGCCGCTTCGGCGGCGCACCGGCCCGATCCACTCTGCATCGGCTTCCCCACGAGGCCCGGCGATCGGCGTTGATGTTTCTGCCCGCGAGCGTGCGGGCCGCCGAACCTCGCTCCGAATGGAACACGAGTTGCGCAACCGGTCCAGGCCCGGTCGGCGCGGGCGCGCTAATTTGCCAGCGCTATGGCATTGATGTGACGCCCGTAGTCCGGCTCGCGGCGGTGCGTCGACCGGCGGTAGCTGAAGAACCGCGTTGCGTCGGCATAGGTGCAATGGCCGAGGTCCTCAATACGCGCGATGCCGGCGGCGGCGAGACGGGCGGCGACATAGCCGGCGAGATCGAACAGCGCATGGTCGGGCCGGGAGGCGGGACTGAAAAAGCGTTCGTTCCCCCGGTCCTCGGTCCGGAAACGGGCCACGAATTCCGGGCCGACCTCGTAATTGGCCTGGCGAATCATCGGCCCGAGCGCGGCCACCGTGCGGTCGCGCTCGGCCCCGCAGCGCTCCATGGCGGCGACGGTGGCCTCGAGCACGCCGGTCGCGGCGCCGCGCCAGCCGGCATGAGCGGCGGCGATGACGCCGGCGCTTGCATCCGCGAGCAGCACCGGGCCGCAATCTGCCGTGGTGACGCCGATCGCCAGGCCCGGCACGCGGGTCACAATGGCGTCGGCGCGAGGACGCTGCTGCGGATCCCACGGCCGCTCGACCGTGACCACGTCGGGCGAATGGATCTGGTAGGCGGTCAGGAGGCGGTCGGCCGGCACCCCGAGCGCCGCCGCCATGCGGGCGCGGTTCTCCGCCACCCTGGCGGGCGCGTCGTCGGACCCGGGTCCGCCGTTGAGGCTCGTATAGACGCCGCCGGACACCCCCCCTTCGCGCGTGAAGAAGGCGTGGCGGATGCCGTCGAGCGCGGCGAGCGAGGCGGCCTGCAGCATGCGCCTCTCATGCCCGGTTTTCGCCGGCGCTGACAAGCTCGTGCCCCGAATCCGAGGCTCGCGCACGCCGTGCGGGCCAGGCGATCGCGCATGTCGGGTTCAAAAGAGGTACTGGAATCATAGATTTGCCGCTGTCCCCATCATTCCGAAGTTCCGACGTCTGAGCCTGCCACGAGCGCCGGCGACTTTCGCAATCGAACCATCAGCCGGCCCGCTCAGGTTTCGAACGCGGGCAGGGCCTCGAGCCTCGGGCTCGACAAGGCGACCGCCTTGATCAGCCGGCCCATTCCGGTGCGGCTCTCGTCGGTGAGGCGTGCGAGCGCCGCATCGATCGTGCCCGCATATTCGGGAGGCGCGCCGGCCTTCAGCGCCGCCGCCCTCGACCGAATGCCGAGCCGGCGCAGCAGCACGGCCTGGGTCACCGGCCCGTGCACGCGCGCGCCCATGCCTTCGGCCGCCTGCGCCAGCGCCTGAAAATCCACATGCGCCGTGAGATCGGCCTCGCCCGGCGTCAGCAACGGCTCGACGAAGCGATGGCCGCCGATGGCCTGCAGCGTCTCGCCGATGGCGGTCTCGAGATGCCCGTAATCGATGATCAGGGCCGCGCCGCCGAAGCGCGCGATGCGCCGGCCGAGCTCCAGCGCCATGCGGTCGGAGCGCCACTCGAAAATCTCGCCGATCTCCGCCGCGCGCAGCGTACCGGGCAAGAGCTTGTCGAACAGCGGGATCGGATCGCGAGCGATGCCGAATTGGAGCGCGTCGTCGTCGCCGATCTCGACCACACGCTCGTGCCAGCCGTCGGCGCACATGACGGCCTGATGCACGGGCAGCGCGTCGAAGAACTCGTTGGCGAGAACGAGCAGCGCTCCATCCGGCACGTCGTCGATCGATCGATGCCATGTCACCGGGACGTCGGCCGCGGCCAGCGCCTGACGCTGCAGCCGTTCGAGCCGCGGGCTGACCTCGACCACGTGCAGCGCGATGGCGGCGCGGAATGTCGGCATCACCTTTGCCGCCCGCAGCGCGTCGACCATCATGGTGCCGCGGCCGGGTCCGAGCTCCACCAGGCGGATGGTGGCGGGCGATTCCATCGCCCGCCAAACGGCAGCCGCCCACAGACCGATGAGCTCGCCGAACATCTGGCTGATCTCCGGCGCGGTGATGAAGTCGCCGGCGGCGCCGAGCGGATCGCGCGTCGCGTAGTAGCCGTGCTCGGGATGAGTAAGGCAGAGCTCCATGTAGTTCGCGACCGCCATCGGGCCGCCGACCGCGATGCGGCGGCGAATCTCGGCCTCGAGCGGGAAAATATCGTGCGCCATCATGTCCGCCGTGTCGGCTCTCGTCGCAGCGCCATTGCCATCAGCACGATGCCGGCCAAGATCAACGGGATCGAGAGCAGCGTTCCCATGGTCAGGCCGCCCCAGAGGAAGCCGAGCTGCGGATCGGGCTCGCGGAAATGCTCGCAGATCGATCGCGCGATACCATAGCCGAAGCTGAACGCGCCGAGGACCAGGCCCGGGCGCCTGAGCGCGCCGGCGCGGATCAGCGCGGCCAGCGCCACGAACAGAACGAGCCCTTCCAGCGTCGCCTCGTAGAGCTGGCTCGGATGGCGCGGCAGCGGTCCGCCGGTCGGAAACACCATGGCCCAGGGCACGTCGGTCGGGCGACCCCAGAGCTCGCCGTTGATGAAATTGGCGATGCGGCCGAGAAAGATCCCGATGGTACCGGCCGCGCAGGTGATGTCGCCGAGCGAAAGTATGGACAGGCCGCGGTGGCGCGCGAACAGGAGGACGGCGAGCACGCAGCCGAGAAAGCCGCCGTGGAACGACATGCCGCCTTTCCAGAGCTGGAAGCTCTCCAGCGGATGGGCGGCGAAATAGCCGGGATTGTAGAACAGCACGTAGCCGATGCGTCCACCCAGGATGATGCCGAGCGTGACCCACAGCACGAAGTCGTCGTAGTCGTGCACCGTCATCGGCACCGGGCTCGCCCACAGCTCCTGCCGCCGGATGACCGCGCGGGCATAGAGCCAGCCCAGGAGGATGCCGACGATGTAGGCGAGGGCATACCAGCGAACGACCAAGGGCCCGAAGCTGATGAGCACGGGGTCGAAGGCGGGGAAGGGTATGGCGTAAAGCGGCATCGGCGATTCGCACCACGCTCTGCGGGGGCCTGATGCGGGCAGGCGGCCGGCGGAGTCAAGCTGCCGCCCCCAAGACGGCCATGGCATCCCGTGCGCCGACCGGTCGAAATCGCCGGCAGCGATACGGTCGCGGCCTTCGCCGGGATTCGCCGTCGACGGATCGAGCCGCGAGAGTGGACGGTGGAGCTCGGCGCGCGACCGGGGCCTTGCGGGGCAAACGATCCGTCCCCATTGTTGGGGCAGGCACACGCATTTCGGACCCCAGGACCAGCGATGACGCAGACCACCAACCGCTTCTTCGACGAGTTCGCGCGGCTGATGAACGATGCGGCGGGCGTCGCCTCGGGTGTGCGGCGCGAGTTTGAAACCGTGGTTCGCAACCAGGCCGACCGCATCTTGCGCGATCTCGACGTGGTCAAGCGGGAGGAGTTCGAGGCGGTCAAGGAGATGGCGCGGCTGGCGCGCGAGGAAACCGAGGACCTGAAGGCGCGCGTGGCCGCGCTGGAAGCCAGGCGCGGACCCGGCGGGACGTCGTAACCGGCTGCGCAACCGTCGTTTTTGTCCCGGGCCCGCGCGGCGCCCGGATTCCTTGTCTTTCCCCATTGCGGTCGCTATAAGCGCGCCGACCGCAGGCTGGTGCGGTGGATTTGAAGTTCCTGTCATTGCGACCGCAAGCTCGCTTGGGAACTTCAACTCCAAAACCGCACTAGAATCATTAAGTTGCCAGTGTCCCGTTGATTCCGAAGTTCGCATCAGAGGGTGCCGCGAGTGTTTGCGAATTTCGGAATCGGGACACTGGTCCGACCGTCCGGATTGCGGCAAGGTCGCGGCCCCGACACCCCTGGAGGCATGCCGCGCGAGGTTTGGCCGCAGCTCGGCGGCCGTTTCGTTTGCACGAGGATTTGCACATGGCGACCGTCAAAGAGCTGAAGGCGGCGGCGCGCTCGCGGGCCGGCAAGGGGGCCGCCCGGGCGGAGCGTCGAGCCGGCCGCGTACCGGGCGTGATCTACGGCGACGGCAAGCCGCCGCTCAACGTCTCGGTCGATCACGCCGAGCTCAAGCAGCGCATCTATGCCGGCCGCTTCCTCACCACGGTCTACGATCTCGACGTCGACGGCGCCAAGCATCGCGTCATTCCGCGCGACTTCCAGCTCGACCCGGTGAAGGACCTGCCGGTGCACGTCGACTTCCTGCGGCTGGGCGAGGGCGCGCAAATCCGCGTGCGCATTCCGGTCCACGTCATGAACGCGGACCAGGCGCCGGGCATCAAACGCGGAGGCACCGTCAACATCGTCACCCACGCGGTCGAGGTGGTGTGCTCGCCCGATCACATCCCGGAGGCGATCGACGTCGATATTTCGGCCCTCGATATCAACTATTCGAAGCATCTCGATGAGATCACGCTTCCGCCGAACGTGCGCGTGGTCGGCAAGTTCGATCAGACGCTGGTCACGATCGTGCCGCCGTCGGGTTATGCGGAGGAGATCAAGGCGGCTGCCGAGGCCGCTGCCGCCGCCGCTGCCGCCGCTGCTGCCGCGACCGAAGCCGGCGCTCCGGCCGAAGGCGCGGCGCCGGGCGCGGCGCCCGCCGCTCCGGCCGCCGCCGCCGCCACCGGCGCCCCCGCCGCGGAGAAGAAGTAACAAACCTCTATTGTCATCGCCCGCGCAGGCGGGCGATCCAGTAACCGCCGGCGATTCGAGAAGGGATCCGGCGTCGATCTCGCGATCCGAGGTTACTGGATGCCCGCCTTCGCGGGCATGACAGCACGGATATCCTCGCATGCTGCTCTTCGTCGGGCTCGGCAATCCCGGTTCGCGCCATGCCGGCAACCGACACAATATCGGTTTCATGGTGGTTCAGGCGATCGCCCAGCGCCACGGCATCGGGCCGTGGCGGCGGCGTTTCCAAGGCGTCGCCGCCGATGGACCGCTGGGCGGCGAGCGCGTGCTGCTGCTGCTGCCCGGCACCTACATGAACGAGTCCGGCCGCGCGGTCGCGGAAGCCGCGCATTTCTACAAGCTCGGGCTGCCCGACATCGTCGTATTCCACGACGAGATCGACCTGGCGCCCGGCAAGGTGCGCGTCAAGACCGGGGGCGGAGTCGCCGGCCACAATGGACTGCGCTCGATCTCGGCGCATGTCGGCAACGACTACCGGCGCGTGCGCATCGGCGTCGGGCACCCCGGCGTGAAGGACCTGGTGCACGCCCACGTGCTCGACGACTTCGCCAAGGACGAGCGGCCGTGGGTGGAGGCGCTGTCCGCCATCATCGCCGACAACGCCGACTTGCTGGCGCAAGGCCAAGACGCGAGCTTCCAGAACAAGGTGCATCTCGGCATGCAGGCGAAAGGTTTCCTCGACTCCAAGGAGACGGATCAAGGCGACGCGTGATCGTCCCCCGACCGCAAATCGACACGAGAGACTTCATGGGATTCAAATGCGGCATCCTCGGCCTGTCCAACGTCGGCAAGTCGACCGTGTTCAATGCGCTGACGGCGACCGCGGCCGCGCAGGCGTCGAATTACCCGTTCAGCACGATCGAGCCGAACGTGGGTGAGGTCATGGTGCCGGACCCGAGGCTCGACGTGCTCGCGAAGCTCGCGAAGTCGGCGAAGATCAAGCCGACGCGGCTCATCTTCGTCGATATCGCCGGCCTCGTGAGCGGCGCCTCCAAGGGCGAAGGTCTCGGCAACCAGTTTCTCGCCCATGTGCGCGAGGTCGACGCCATTGCGCACGTGGTGCGCTGTTTCGTCGATCCCGATATTGCCCATGTCGCCGGCACGATCGATCCGCTCGCCGATATCGATACCATCGACACCGAGTTGATGCTCGCCGATCTCGACAGCCTGGAGCGGCGCGTCGACGGCCTCGCCAAGAAGGCGAAGGGCAACGACAAGGATGCGGCGGAGGCCAGGGAGACCCTCGATCTCGTCAACCGGTCGCTCGCGTTGCTGCGCGAAGGCAAGCCGGCGCGCCTGGTCGAGCGCAAGCCGGAGGAAGAGAAGGCCTTTCACATGCTGGGGCTCTTGACCTCGCTTCCGGTGCTCTACGTGTGCAATGTCGAGGAGGCGTCCGCCGCCGCCGGCAACGACTTCTCGCGCAAGGTCGAGGCGCATGCGAAGAAGGAGGGGGCGGAATGCGTCATCATCTCGGCGAAGATCGAGGCGGAGATCGCGGTGCTGCCGGCGAACGAGCGCGCCGAATATCTGGCGGCGATCGGACTCAGGGAGCCGGGCCTCGATCGGTTGATCCGCGCCGGCTATGCGCTGCTCAATCTGATCACCTATTTCACCGCCGGGCCGAAGGAGGCGGCAGCCTGGACCATCACGCGCGGAACCAGGGCGCCGCAGGCGGCGGCCGTCATCCATTCGGACTTCGAGCGCGGCTTCATCCGCGCCGAGACCATCGCCTACGACGACTATGTGGCGTATGGCGGCGAAACCGGCGCGCAGCAGGCCGGCAAGATGCGGCTCGAGGGCAAGCAATATGTGGTCGCCGACGGCGACGTCATGCATTTCAGGTTTGCGACGTAGCGCGATTTCAGATTGGTTGGAATCGCGTCCTCTACCCGTACTCGTCACCCGCGGGCTTGACCCGCGGGTCCATCCTATCTGCAAGAAGCGTTTCGCGAAGGTGATGGTTTGCCGGGTCGAGCCCGGCAATGACGACCGCGATACCGGATCAACACAAGTTGAAAATGCTCTGATCTCACATCTGTCCGCGTTGCCGGATGGCGCCGAGATGCTCGTTGATGCGGAACATGATCAGCACGAACTCGGAGATGATGCGCGCGAAGATCACGCCGATCACCATGCCGATCAGGCTGCCGACGATATAGAACAGGCCGGCGAGCGGGCTGAGCGCCATCAAGGTCAGGCCGGAGACGATGCCGGAGAGGCCGAACAAGGCCGCTATGCCGACCGCGAGCCAGTAGAAGACCTTGATGATCGACGGCGTGATGAATCGTTCCCACTGGAACAGGTCGCGAAAATCGAACATGGGTCTTCCTCCCGACGCCAGGGGCGCCGCCAAGCGAGTTCACGCGAATCGGTGCGGCCGACGCCGCCCGCTTGCAGTTTCCCGCGCGCTTCAACGGCGCGGCCGCGTCGGTCGGCCTTCGCCGCCGGACACTGCCCTGCGGCATCCCGGTGGTCAATCAAGCTCTCCGATGCTTGTTAATGTCTGATTAACCGGGGCTGCGCGTGCGGGCGGGGCGCGATGCCGCCGGCCCGATTGACCTCTTCGCGAGCGCCGTCTAGGGAACTTCGGTCCGACGCCCGGACGGCGCGGCCGATTGGAACCCGCGTCCGTTCGAGGGGTGGCCGCGTCGTGCTGAAACGCGTTTCGCGCAGGATCGTCGTGCCCCGCCTCCATTGGGAAGATTTCAGTCCGGGCCAAGTCACCGCGTGCGGATCGCGCCTGGTCACGCGCGCCGAGATCGTCGCCTTCGCCGCCGAATACGACCCCCAGCCCATGCATCTCGACGAGCAGGCCGCGCGCGCGACCCTGCCGGGCGGCCTGCTTGCATCGGGCTGGCACAGCTGCTGCATCCTGATGCGGATGCTGTCCGACAGCTTGCTCTGTCAAGCGAGCTTCATGGGCGCGCCCGGCATCGAAGAGGTGAAGTGGCTCGCGCCGGTGCGCCCGGGCGAGCGGATCGAAGCGCGCGCCACCGTGCTCGAAACCCGTCCCTCGCGCAGCCGTCCCGACATCGGCTTCGTCAAGTTCCGCTTCGAGCTCATCGGCGCGTCCGGCCAGCCGGTGATGACCTTGGTCGTGAGCCCGATGTTCGGCCGCCGGCCGGTCGATGCGACGCCGGGAGCCGAGCAGGCCCGCGGCCGATCATGAAATTCTTCGAAGACATCCGCGTCGGCGAGATCGCCGCGATCGGCCGCCACACCTTCACGGCCGAGGATATCAAGGCGTTCGCGGCACGCTTCGATCCGCAACCCTTCCATCTCGACGAGGCGGCGGCGGCGCGCTCGCAGTTCGGGCGGCTGTGCGCCTCCGGCTGGCACACGGCCTGCGTCTGGATGCGGCTACTGTCCAACCACCGGCGCCGCGAGGACGACGAGCGGCGCGCCCGCGGCGAGCCGGTGGCCGAGCTCGGACCCTCGCCCGGCTTCCGCGATCTGCAGTGGCTCAAGCCGGTCCATGTCGGCGACACCATCTCCTACGCCACCGAGGTGGTCGAGACCCGGGCGTCCAACAGCCGCCCCGGCTGGGGCATCATTTTCGTGCGTAGCATCGGCGTGAACCAGCGCGGCGAGCCGGTGATCTCGTTCGTCAGCAGCGCGTTCGTGGAACGCAAGGACAAGGGACGAGCAGAGCCGTGAGCCTCGCCTCCGGCGCCGGCTCGCCGTCGCCGCGATCGTGCTGCTCACCCTGCCGCTCTCGCGCTCGAGCCGGTCCTGGCCGCCGCAGCCCGCGTGAGAAGGCATCAGCCCGCCGCCGTGGGCTTTGCCGGCCGATCAGCAATTAGCGCATGTCCCGGAAAAGTGGGCACCGGTTTTCCGCCAAGGACATGCGCAAAGCCAAGGAACCTAGCGCGCATTCCGATTCGACCTAATCGGGATGCGCTCGTAGGCGCGGAACGATTTCGCCCCGCCTCTCGTTGGATGGGGTATGTCGAACCCAGAGAGGACGCCCATGAAATCCGTGTTGATTGCAATGGCGGCTGCGGCCGCGCTGTCGGCGGCCGCGCCGTGCCTGGTTGGAGCCGCCAATGCCGATCCGGTCCGGCTGGCGCAGGCCGATGTCGACGTGCACATCGGTCCGCGGCCCGGTGTCGTCATCGATCATCCCCGCCGCCGCCACGGCGTCGTGATCGAGACCGAAGGGCGAGGCGTTCGCGATTGCCGTTCCGTCACCGTCAAGGAGTGGCGCAACGGCACGAGAGTGACGCGGACCGAGCGGCGGTGCGACTGACGGATAGCGGCCGGGACGCCGCGGCGAGAACGGAAATGGCCCGACAGGGGCCATTTCCGCGCGCCTGCTATTTCACGCTGTCCCTGACCCAGCTGCTGACGGCGGCCGGCAGCACGTCGAGATAGGGGCCCATGAAGAACGCCTCGCCCTCACCGTCGCCGAAATAGCGGTCGTAGGCCTCGATCATCGCGCGCACCTGTGTGGTGCAGCCGGACATCGAGGCCACGATCAGGTCGCCGAGATCGGCATTGCGCCGGCCGAAGCGCGGGTCGGCGCTGACCGCGCGTGCGATGCATTCGGTGGCGGAGCGCATCAACGGCTGCATCGCCGCACTCTTCTGCTCCAGGGACAAATTCGGCGAAAGCCTCGGCGCGACGTTCGGGCCGGTCGCGACGCCGACGGCGAGCGCCGCCGCGGCAAACGGTGCGAGAATCATTGCGGTCTTCCCTCTCCCGGCGCCCCACCTTAGCGACAGGCCCGACGGCGCGCAGCCGAAATATTCTCGCGCCCTCTGATCACGCGGAGGTCCGCCGGCCGCCGGCCTTTCGCGACATCGGACGCCGCGCGCCGGGATGCAACCAAACGGCGGCTTCGGTGGTTATGGGTGCGGAGCCACAACGAGGCCGTGCCGTTGCGCGATGCGTAATCTCGCACCCGGCGAGAACAACAGGAGACGGCGATGCGAGGCGATCTCTTGCGCGCGAGCGCGCTGGTGCTGGCGGTCGCCGGCGGGGTGAGCGCCGCCGTGGCGCAGCAGCCCGCGCCACCCGCCGACCCGCAGCAGCAGCAACGACACGACGACGCACAGCAGAGTCACTCCGGCCAGGCGGGCAAGGAAGAGCCGGGCTCGCACGCGCCGAGCGCGAAGCCGCAGCAGACCGCGGTGCTCGTCAACGGCGCCCTCGCGGTTCCGGGCGCACCGGCGAACAGCGATACGGTGCCGGCGAAATTCTCGGCACGGAACGCGGCCGACGACAAGCTCGTCACGCTCGCCTATACGTTCAAGACGTTGAGCGACGAGCAGCGCCGCGCCATCTACGAGGGCCTCAAGGGCCGGCCGCCGGGCGCGGCCTTCAATGCCGAGGTGGGTGTCGTGCTGCCGCCCGCCGTGGAGCTGCGCGCGATACCCGACGACATCGCCCGCCGCGTGCCGCAGACCGGCGATTACCGCTACGCCGTCGCGGACAAACGCGTGCTGCTGGTGTCGCCGCTGAGCAGGGCGGTCGTGGGCGTCTTTGCGGACGCGGGCGGCGTCGGTGCCAGCGATGGACGCCGCTAGCGCGAAATCGCTCGCCGAACAAAAGCCCGGCTTCGTATCGTCACGCAAGCGATCTTGCCCACGCGGACGGTAGGCGTGGGCGTTGCGCGCAACCCGTTGAGCAAATCGATCGCGACAGCGCGATGCCCACCCACAGGTCGGCGCGGCGCAGCTCACCAGTGCCGCTTGAAGCCCGCCGTGAGGCTCTTCGAGGTCTCGCCGCTTGCGCGCTCGCTCACCGAGCCGGAGACGCTGAAAGGTCCGCCGAACAGCTTCTGCTCGGCGCTGAGCGTGGGCAGCCACTTCTCGTCGGTGCTCGAAATGTTGGCGCCCACCGCCAGGCTGGTATCCGTCGGCAGGAAATTGAAACGCAGCGCCTGGCTGCTGGCCCAGCCGGGGTGCTGCGCGGGCGTGTCGGCGAGCGGACGGGTGACCGAGACGCCGTTCTGGAGCGTCATCATCACGTTGTCGCCGACCGGCACGGATCGGCTCAACGTGGTGCCGAGCTCGCCCTGCTCTTGCGAGGGATCGACCCGCGTCTCGAACGAGGTCTGGTCCCAGCCGAGCGGGAAATCGAATCCGGGCGCGGTCACCTTCGCCCAAGCCACCCCGGTCGATTGGTCGGGAATGGCGCCGGCGGTCAGCGCATCCGGCTGGAACTTGGCGGCCGGGATCGACGGCTGACGGTAATCGATGCCCATCCGGCTGCTCCAATCGGACAGGGACGGCCCGGCGGCCAACGGGTGGACTGCCCTGAGCCCGGACTCATCCGGCTGCGGCGTCGAGAGATCGAGCGGCTCGTCGGCGGAGAGATCGGGCGCGGTCTGCGCAGTTTCGGCTTCCTGCGCGCGCGCGGTGCCCGCGAGCAGGAGGAGCGCCATCGATCCGGCGCACAAGCGCAGCACACGAGGGGAATGCATTGGTTCCTTCCAAGCGTTCGGGGGATTCTTCGGTTGCAACCGATCGATCATAGCCAACACGACGCCCTTGGCATTTTGTAGGCGAGTGACGCCATATTGACGCCTTCGAGGTTGCCATGCCGGGCGCGCATCACGGCCAATGCCAACGCAACGCCGCAGCCAGCGCCGACGGCAGCGGAACGAGCGAGAGCACGTGCTCGACGTCGAGCGACAGCGTCGCCGCCCCGAGCAGTGACAGCGCCGTGGCCAGCACCATCCTACCGCCGAAGATCTCGTGGTGAGGATTGAGCAGGCGCGCGAATAGCAGGCGCAGCGCGTGATGCAGCTGCAGCACCGGCGTCACGATCGACACCGGCGCGACGGCGAAGGCCATGTAGATGAACATCTGCGCAATGCAGACGGAGACGCCGGAATAGCTGAACCACTTCAACGATTCCGGCGCCACCGCGAGCGCATGGCGCAAATTGCCGGGCCACAGCAGCAAGAGCGCCACCATGGCCGTGGCGGCGAGGTAAGAGATCAGGCCGCCGGCAATGCCGCTGCCGAGATCGCCGCGGATCACCGCCAGGCGGATGAGCAGCGGCGTGACGCCGTAGAGCAGCGCCGCCAGCAGGGCAAAGGTATAGCCCTCGGCGTAGCGCGGCTGGAATTTCGGCGGTGCGCGCTCGGCGGCTGCGTTGCGCATGAGCGCGGGTGCCAGCGCCAGCAGCGCGATTCCCAGAATCCGCAGCGGCGTGAGCGGCTCTTTCAGCACCAGGATCGCGAGCGCGAGCGTGACCGCGAGGCTGAGCTGGATCAACGGGCCCGAAAGATTGGCGCCGATCGCCTGCGCCGCGCGGAAGTTGCAGTAGCGTCCCACGACGAAATGCAGCACGCCGGCGAGCGCCAGCAGCCCGACCGCGTCGGCGGAGAAACGCCACAAGGTGGCGAGCGTGCCGCTCCCCACCGCCGCGAGGAAGAAGATCGGCACGCCGACGGGCACCGTGATCGCAAGCGCCTGCGCCACCGTACCGGTCAGCACCCCGCGTCGCGCACTGGCATTGTTGAAGGCGAACGTGGCCGCGGACAGCGCGGCGAGCAGCACTCCGAGCACACCTAGTGTCCCGATTCCGAAGTTCGCATCATTGCGCAGCACCCTCGTTTGCGAACTTCGGAAACGAAGGACACTAGCAACTTTATGATTCTAGTGCGGTTTTGAATTTGAAGTTCCTATAACGATCGTGCGGCAGAACTGATAGGAACTTCAAATTCACCGCACTAGTGTCCCGATTCCGAAGTTCGCATCATTGTGCGATTGGTTGGTTAACGGCGATGTGCGGCTAATCTATTGAAAGCATTGGCATCATGCAAAAATCCCCGGCACGCCGGTGAGGACTCCGCGCAACACCCGGCGATGAAACACAAACCGCGGCTTGCGCGTTAAGCAGGCGGGAGGAGGCCGTCTCTAGCCTTTGGAGCGGGAGCTTCAGGGGGAGGCGATGTTGCCCGCATGGCGTCTTGGCCTGGCCGCGATTAGTCTCGCCGCATGCTTCGGGCTTGCGGCGGCGGCGCAGATCGGCCGCGCCGGCCGCGGCGGCGAGCGCACCGACGCATGGTCGATGGAATGGGCGATGGACGAGACCACCGGCAGCGTCGGCGGCGGCAAGCGTGCGAGGATTGAGCTCGCGCTCAGCGATGAGCAGCGCGGCCGCATCTACGAGGGCGTGATGGGCATCCCCGACGCGCCGAATGCGTCCGTGCCGCCGCCCGCGCTCGCCGACGCGCTGCCGCAGGACGTGCCGATGCAGGATCTGCCCGCCGGCGTGACGCGGGAGATTCCGCTGGTTCAGGGCCATAAATTCGTGAAGTTCGACGACCGCATCGTCGTGGTCGAGCCGCGCAGTCGCGTGGTCGTGGCCATGATCCCGCGCTACAGGCTGCTGCCATAGTCGGCTTGTCGTAGCCCGTTGGCGAAGCCCGGATGAAGCGAAGCGAAATCCCGGGCTCTTGCCACGGCGGGATCGCCCCCGCGTTCCGCGGAGCCTGTCATCGGGCCGCGCGTCGCGCGGACCCGTTGGCTCCATGCGGGCTACAGCGTTTCGCAGATGATCGCCGCGCTGGAATCGACCGTGGCGGCGGCCTATGATCTTTCCATCCCCCCAAGGAGGACTTCGCAATGTTGACGCTGTACTACGCCCCCGGTGCGTGCTCGATGGCCGCACACATCGTGCTGGAAGAGAGCGGCGAGAAATATCAGCCGCAGCAGGTCGACCTCGCCAAGGGCGAGCAGCGCACGGACAGCTATCTCAAGATCAACCCGCTGGGACGCGTGCCAGCGCTGCGGCTCGACGACGGCGAGCCGCTGGCCGAGAACACCGCCATCCTGCCCTATCTCGGCAAGCGGTTCGGGCTGTGGCCGACGGACCCGTCCGCCGAATCCAAGGCGCTGTCGCTGATCGGCTTCTTCGCCGCGAGCGTGCATCCCGCCCACGCCCATGTCGGCCGGCCCGAGCGCTACGCCGCCGATGCGGCGGCCTTCCCCACGATCAAGGAAACCGGGCTCAAGACCTTCCACGGCTATCTCAAGCAGATCGACGGCCGGCTGGCGGGGCGGGAATGGTTCGGCGACAAGTACTCCGTGCTCGATCCCTACGGTTTCGTGTTCTACACTTGGGGCGTGCGCCGCGAGCTGCCGATGGCGGAGCTCAAGAACTACACCGCGTTCAAGGACCGCATGCTCGCCCGCCCCGCCGTGCAGCGCGTGGTCGCGGACGAGAAGATCAAGGTCTGATCGGCGGTCCGGTACGGCTTCCGGCCGCGCGGCGCGAGTGTGAACCAGTTCACTCACGATCCGCCGGATGCCGGCTATCCTCTCACCGTCACCGAGCGATCGGTGACGGTGGCAGGTCGCCCTCTTGGGCGTTTCCTCCCTCGACTTGGCCCCGCTGGCGCAACTGGCGGGGCCTTTTTCGCCGCCGCCCGCGCGCTAAAGCGGAACAAGTCACCGGAAAAGTGGGAACCGGTTTTCCGACAAGGACATGCGCAAAGCCTATGGAAAAAAACGCGTGCGCGATGTTCTGCGGGCAGGAACGTGTCAAGGGAACCGGTGGCGTTCGCGTTTCGATTATGGTCTGTTCTCGATCCGATTAGACGGCCGCGCATCGAAGGTCGACGATGAGGCGGGCTCGAGCTGCGAGAATGCGATTGCAGAAATTCCATATGCGATACGCTGCCGCACGCGGGGAGAGGACGAGTGCGGCCCGGCCGCGCAAGCGGCACGGCCCGCTTCGGGCATAGGCGAGGTGGGCGAACTGTGGGACACTGCCTGGCGATCCGCCTCCCCGCGCGGCGCGGCTCGCGACAGGGCGCGGGGTAGGCGGCATGGGTCCATGGAGGGCGCCGGGCTTGCTGGCGCGCCGGCTGCATCCGCAGCGGGCGAGCGCAGATGAGGCCGGCGGAACAAGTACACATGCTCGAGATGGTGCAGCTGCTCGCCGCCGCCGATCCGTTCGTGCTCGTCTTCTCGGTGCTGGTGTTCGACATTCCGCGCTACACGCTGTGGCTGCTTTCGCTGGCGCTGTTCGGGGCTCTGGCCGACGAAGCGACAGAGTGCCCGCGGGCGAAGCCAAGGTCGAGCGCGATCATCCCGACCTTCAACGGCGGCTCCGGGCTCGCGCGCTAGATCGCGTCGCTGCGCCGGCAGACCCTGCGGCCGGTCGAGATTATCGTGTGGACGACGGCTAGACCGACACGACGCGCGCGATCGCCGAGCGGGCGCGGGCGCAGGGCCTGGTGGACATGGTGATCTGCCACGGCACGCGCTGCGGCCGCAGCGCGGCGATCAACGCGGCGGCCGGCTTCGCGAGCGGCGACCTGCTGCTGACTGTGGAGCCGACACGGTGTTCGAGCCCACCGCGGTGGCGCGGCTCGCCGACGCGTTCAAGGACCCGCGCGTCGCCGGCGCGAGCTGCAACATCGCGATCGACAACGAGGGCAAGTCGCTATGGACCAGGCCTGCAGAGCGTCGAGTACCTGATGTCGATCAGCGCGGGACGCTCCATCCTCGAGATCGTGGGCGCGATCGCGTGCCTGTCAGGCGCCTGCTCGATGTACCGCCGCGACACTTCCTGCGGCAGGGCGGCCTCGACGTTGGCCCGGGCGAGGACCTGGAGTACAGCTGCGGCTGCGCCGCCTCGCGCATCTCATCCGGTTCGTGCCGGAAGCGTGGGCGGAAACCGCCGGGCCGACGAGCGCCATCGGCCTCCTTGCGCAGCGCGCGCGCTGGGACCGCGATGCGCTGCGCATCCGCTTCATGATGTACGGCGAGTTCGGCTTGTTCCACCGGCTGGAGCGCCTGCGCGACACGCTGCAACGGCTGGACTTCATCTGTTCGATCTCGTGCCCACGCTCAGCCTACCGTTCTACCTGGTCTACGTGTGCTCATGTTCGGCGCCAATACCGGCCTGTTCTGGCCGCGATCTATGTCATGCTGCTGTGGATCTCGATCTTCAACATGGCGCTGGCGTTCGTCATGTTCAATCGAACGATCGGGCTGTTGGCCTCGAGTCCTGGCTGATCTTCCCGTTCTACCAGGGCGTTTTCTCGAAGCTCGCCCGGTTCTTCTCGTACTCCTCGGAGATCATCTTCGCCTCGTCGCGGCACGACGACTTCGTGCCGCCGCGGGTTCGCCGCGCCTCCTCGGAGACGAAGTGAAGGAGCGGCGCGATGAACGTCGCGATCAACCGCCTCGATCCCAATCTTCCCGATCCGGTCGAAAGCCGCCGGCGCGCGGCCGGACGGCTGGTGCGCATCGCCTATGCCACCATGTGTTCGGCATGCATCGCCTTCTTCGTGGTCTATTTCGGCGCGCCCTTAGTGTTCCTCAGCGGCCCCGGCACGGTGACGGCCCCGCGCTATGTGGTGTCGCTGCCCTACACCGTGCAGGTCACCCGCATGAACGTGATGCGCGGCGCCACGGTGAAGGCCGGCGAGGAGATCGCGGAGGTGATTCGCCGGAGCAGGACAGCATCGTCGCGACTACATGCGCGCGCTCGCGGATATCGCCGGCCGCACGGCGGAGCTGCGCATCAAGGCCAGCGTCGCGCGGGACTCGCTCGACGCGGCGCGCGCCTATCTGCGCGTGACCGAGGAAGCGGTGCAACGGTCGACGCGATGGCCACGGCCACGGTGACTTTCCGCATGGAGGACATGCGCGAGCGCGCCTAGGCGAGCAAGGCCGTGATCTCGCAGGAGGCGGAAGTCGCGGAGTCCGCCGTGCAACTCGCCTCGCTGGATGCATTCATCAAGCAGCTGCAAGCGCGCTCGACGAGGTGGAAAGCCATTTCGGGCGCGGGCGGGTGTCGGCGCCGATGCCGGCATCGTCTCGACGGGTCTCGCGTATGTCGGCCAGTCGCTGACGGCGGGCACGCCATCGCGGAAATCTCGATCCGACCGACATCTTCGTGGACTGGTACATTCCCAACGAGCGCATGATCGATCCCGAGGTCGGCAAGCCGGTTGGTGCTGTTCGGCAGCGGCGGATCCAGGAAAGATCGTGGAGATCCTGCCGGTGTCCGGGGTGTATGGCAGCACACAGCAGGTGCTGGGGCGCGGACCGGCCTGCGACGCAGATCGCGCGCATCCGCTTACGTTCCGGGCGCGCTGCCGCCGCCGCTGAACTCACGGTCTACGTTCACATGCACTACAGCGACTTTTCCGTGCGCGTCTCGACCTGGCTCGTGCAGCTGTTCGGCCTTCATTGATGGCGAGGCGCGCACGCGGGCCGGAGCACCACGCGATGCAGATGAAGCGGAGCAAGCGATATGCCCGGCCTGCGGCGCGGCGGCGCTGGAGCGCTTTCGGCTGCTGCATCATATGCTCTGCGCCTATGTCGGTCCGCAATACGACTTCGCGCCGGCAGCGGCCGGCTATGTGTGCCCGAAATGCCGGCGCGACATCGTCTCGGGCGACGGCGCCGCGAGATCGTAGGCACGAACGCGCGCTGTGCACGCGGCGGCAAGGAGATGGTGGTGTCGCCTGGGGCCGGCTGAAGCGGATATCGATTGGCCTCGCGCGTAGGGTTTGAACGCACAGCGCCGCACGGGCCCAAGCTGCAGATGCGATTTGAGAAATTCCATATGCGATACCCCTGCCGACAAGGGGGAGGGGAGCACCGAGCGTGCGGCACTGTTCTGCACAGAAAAAACGCGCCGGCCGCGGCCGGCGCGCAATGTCTGGGAGGTTCAGCGTCCCGAGAGCTTCCAGTGCGTCAGTCGCGCAGGCTCGGCGCGTCCGGCACCTTCTTCCACTGCGTCAGGCTTTCGGCGATGATCTTGGTCGACTGCATGGCCGCCTGGCTGAGCGTGGCGTATTCGACGATCTCGCGCTGTACGCGAGCGCCCTCGTTGTGCAGCATGTCGCGCAAGGTCTGCAGCTCGCTGATGAGCTTCTCGATCTCCTGCACCGAGGTGCCCGCCACGCGCTGCAGCAGGGCGCCGATATTGCTGGCCACGATCTCGCTGTCGCTCTCCGGCCGGCGCAGGCTGGTCGCAACGTCGCGGCGCACGAATTCGCGGATTTCCCCTTCCATTTCCGTTTCCACCGGCGTGTCGACTTCGGCGGAGTCACGTGTGTTGAGAAAGGCCATGTTTGATACCCCCGTTCAGCGCCCTGCGGGCACAGCTCCACTCCCCTGATTGCGGCATGAGATTGTGTCCGCTTCGCGGCCGAATGGAACCCGGGCCGCGGTTTTTGCCCATTGCCGACCCAGGACTTAACGCGCCCAATCAGGGGATGGCGCCTTGCCCGGCCGGCGCGCCGCGGCGAAGAAAAAGCCGTTCCGGCGGCGGCATATTCCGAATCCGCGCGATCCGGTCATAAGATGGTGCGGCGGCCGCCGCGGGGGCGGCCGAGCTTCGCCCGGCGCCATGTCAGTCCTCACCTTCGCGATCGGCGACATCCACGGCTGTCTCGACAAGCTCGAGCGGCTCGCCGCGGCCTGCGAGGCCCATGCCGGCGGGCGGCCCGCGCGCTACGTCTTTCTCGGCGACTATATCGACCGCGGCCCCGACAGCCGCGGCGTCGTCGAATGGCTGATGCGGCGGCAGCAGGCGCAGCCCGGCACCGTGGTCTGCCTGCGCGGCAACCACGAGCAGATGGCGATCATGGCGCATGCCGACGAGCGCGCCATGGCACTGTGGCTGCAGAACAGCGGCGCCACCACGCAGCGCAACTACGCCCGCACCGGCGGCCGCATCGAGGAGGCCCATCTGGCCTGGCTCGCCGGCCTGCCGTTCTGCCACGACGACGGCCTGCGCTTCTTCGTGCATGCCGGCGTCGATCTGTCGGTGCCGCTCGACCAGCAGGACGGCGAGGTGATGCTGTGGATGCGCGAGCCGTTCCTGAGCGATTGCACTGAAGTACGACCCGGGGTAATTGCTTCTGAACTTTTTACTTGGCGCTGGTACAACTGGATCAGAACGCACAGGGCGCACCGGGTAACGCCAGCTATGGCTGCGGGCCTCACGTCCAAGCTCATGGACATGGCGGATGCGGCCCGGCTGATCGATGGCGCGGAAATGCGGGCGGCTATTCAGCAGCGGCCGCTTTGTTCGCCTTGCCACAATCAAACTGAGACACGACCGCATCCTGGGCTGCGTCGCGTCCCGAGCGCGTTTAGTCTAATGTTGCGAATCGACGGCCTCGCAAGGCCCCGAAAATCGTTGCGAAGCACATCGCATGGACGCCATCGATCCCAACCTGCTCGCCTTTGTCGCAAACCGCCGCTTCGGCACCATTCTCGCCGATCCACCCTGGCAGTTCGTCAACAAGACCGGCAAGGTCGCGCCCGAGCACCGGCGCCTGGCACGATACGGCACGATGACGCTCGGCGAGATATCGGAGCT
Organism: uncultured Alphaproteobacteria bacterium; assembly: GCA_963758945.1. Lineage (GTDB taxonomy): Bacteria > Pseudomonadota > Alphaproteobacteria > Rhizobiales > Xanthobacteraceae > VAZQ01. The sequence continues at coordinate 321,596 of CAVWXY010000020.1, forward strand.
CCTGGTCGAAAGCATCGCCGCGCCGACGGCGCACCTTTATCTCTGGTGCCCCAATGCGCTCCTTCCCGACGGCCTCGTGGTGATGAAGGCGTGGGGCTTCGCCTACAAGTCCAACATCGTCTGGCACAAGGTGCGCAAGGACGGCGGCTCCGACGGACGCGGCGTCGGATTCTATTTCCGCAACGTGACCGAATTGCTTCTGTTCGGCGTGCGCGGCAAGAACGCGCGCACGCTCGCGCCCGGACGGCGGCAGGTGAACCTGCTGGCGACGCGCAAGCGCGAGCATTCGCGCAAGCCGGACGAGCAGTATCAGATCATCGAGGCATGCAGCCGCGGCCCGTTCCTCGAATTGTTCGCGCGCGGCATGCGCAAGGGCTGGGTGACGTGGGGCCATCAGGCCGACGACGACTATCGGCCGACCTGGAAGACGTATTCGCACCATTCAGCGGCCGGCAGGATCGTCGTTGCGGAATAGCAGTAGTTCCAAACGCGAATCGTTCGGGGCGACCCTCGCCCCACGCGAAGGTTGCTTCAGCAACCCTTCTTGCCCGTCAGGCCCTGCCCTGGCTGGCTCTGCCCCACCGCGAACGGCGACGACGCGGGAGCGCCTTTCTTCTTCTTGTTGTGCTCCGCCTTCGGTTTCTTCTTTTCCTTAGGTGCTGCGCATCTGACCCTTGGCCATGGCGTCCTCCTTGGCTTGCCAAGCTCGTGTGAGCGGCCGAGGATTTCAAGCGCTCCGCCGGGGCGGTTGCAAGGCCGAGGCAGTCATTGCGCGCGTAAGGCGCAGTCTCCGTCGGTGCGAGGGCGAGGCGAGCGGGCATTCGGCCCCCAAGGCCGACTACGTATTGTAGATATTTGTTGACTACCAAACGAGGGCGAGGTATGATCCGCCATCCTCGCTGGTCGAAGGGCGTCTTGAAGAGACGATCCTGAAGGTCGAGCGGGGCCAACCCGGACGCAGAAACGTGCCGGGAACGAAGAAGACTGCGCTCTTTGACATCGTGAATAGGGAATGACGCGACCGGCGCGGCGGCCAACGATCCGCTCGAGCGCACTCGCGTCGGCGGCAGCGCGCTCGGTCCCGGCCGAGCGCGCGAACGAGCGCGCCCTGCTTGCGCTGCGGCACGCCGTTTCGTGTCTCAGCCGAAGGGTGCAGTCCAGGACGGCGCCCTGTATTTTTCCTGTTATTTACAGAAGCGGGTTGCATGCGAGACGGGGATCGCGCAGGCGTTGCCGCCGGCGAGGACGCCTGCGACCGGCGCTACCGCCGCCCCCCGGCGCCCAGCTCGCCGGCGAGGAACGCCTGCGCGGCGGCGGCGGCGTCGGCCTTGGCGCGCGCATTGGCCGCGAGGCGCTGGCGGCGGCGGCCGGGATCGTCGAAGTCGTGGGTGGCGCCGGGATAGAGCATGAGCGAGATGTCGCCGCCGCGCGCGCGGCTGCGCGCGACCAGCCGCCGGCACAGGCGCGGCGACACCTCCTCGTCGGCGTCGCCCTGGAAGACGCGTACCGGCGCATAGGGCGCAAAGCCATGGTCGAAGCGGTGCTTGAGGCCGCAGCCGGGATAGAACACCAGCGCGGCGCGAAAGCCCCCCGCCGGCGTGTGCCGCGCGATCCCCGGCGCGTCGGGCGCCATGATGGCGAGCGCGGCGCTGCCGCCGTTCGACCAGCCCTGGAGCGCGATGCGCTCGGGCAGGACGTCGGCCCGCGCGCGCAGATAGGCAAGCGCGCCATAGGCGTCGAGCGGCCGCACCGTCACCTCGTTGACCGCGCCGGGGCGGTCCTTGTAGGTGCCGCGGCGAAAGCCCTGCGGGTCGCCGCGCGGGCCGAAGCCGTCGACCAGGATGGCGAGATAGCCCTGCGCCGCCCAGAACCGGCCCCACATCTGGTGGCGCTGCGAGATTGTGGAGGCGTCGTAGCGGCCGTCGGCGAGGCTCGAATAGGCGCCGCCGCGGCCGTGCATCATCACCACCGCCGGCACGCGCCCCGCGCCGATCTTGCGCGGGAGGAAGACGTAGCCGACGAGCGTCGTGCGCCCGTCCGCGCTCGGGAAGGTCACGCGCTCGGGCAGGGCGTGCGCATCCGGAGAGCCGGCCGCAGCGGACAGCACCACGAGCGAGAGCGCCGTCGCGGCGATCCGCGCCGTCGCCTCGGTGCGCGGACCGTTCATTCAGCCGCCGCCTCTCGGCTCGGCGAGGACGGCTCCGCGCGCCGATTCTTGTGCGGCGCCGGCCGAGTGGACCTGCACCGCAGACCCGCCTGTGCCGGAACGCGCGTCCACTAACCCTTCTTGCCGGCGTACGGGTTGAAGCCGGGCTGGCCTTGCCCGGCGGCGAACGGCGAAGGGGCCGCCCCGCCCTTCTGCTTCTTGTTCTTGTCTTGCTTCGGCTTCTTCTTTTCCTTGTTGCTTCGCATTTGACCTTTTGCCATGGCGTCCTCCGGTGCTGGATGCGTGCCGCAGTCTACGACCCCGCGATGGTATTTCAACGTCCCTGGACCACGCGATGGTCGCTGAGCTTCTTCACGGCGCCCGACTCGAGCGCGGTCGCGACCGCTTCCTCCACGGTGCACACGTGGCCGCATTGGTGACAGGTCACGCTCGTCTCCGGCGCCAGCATGGCAGGGCCGGAAAAACGGTGATCCGCGCAGGCCGGGCACTGGCCGACGGCGCCGAAGATGAAGTAGGTGGCCATGACGACTCCTCGCGCCGAGGCTAGATCGGGATGACTTTTCTTCGAATCGTCATCCCGATCTAGCTTCTTGTCTGAGCATGATCTTTTCCGAAAACCGCTGCACACTTTTCGGGATCATGCTTTAGCACCGCGCCCTTTCACCCGGCGAAGAATTGTCCGGCCGGCGTGCCGGCGGCCCGGAGCCTCAACGACGGGGGACGCCGGCGCGGCCAGGTCTCGTGCGCCATGCAAGACCGCGGCGAATAGAACCCACAAGCCCCTCGATTAAGCGCAAACAATACCCATATAATGGGGAGTTTGAATGGTGATCCCTCAAATTATCCGTTCGATGTCGTTTGGAGATGCGCCATGGCGAAGTTCGATTACAGCGCGCCGGCGGAGCTGTTTCCCTCGCGCAACCGCAAGATCAAGCAGCTGGTGAAGTACCGGCGCTTCGACAAAGCCGCGGACGCCATCCGGTTCGCGATGGAAGAGCTGCCGGCATCGCTCCTGCTGGGCGCCTTCATCGAGATCGACGAGGCGCGGCTCGGCCACGCGGACATCCGCGAGCTTTACGAGAGCCCGGACTATCCGCTCAAGAAGGCGTCAGCGACGCACCCGGGTTAGCGAACAGCCGGAGACGACCTCGTTGTCGTCACGGCCGGGCCGGCCGAAGGCCGAGGCCCGGATCACGGCAATCTATCTCTTCTTCCGCGGCTGCCGTTGCTTCGGCGGCGGCTTGTAGACCATGCCCTCGAGCTTCATGCCGTCGGGATCGGTGAAATAGACCGCGTAGTAGTTGGGCTCGTAATACTCGCCGGGCGGGTCGACCACGCGCATGCCGTTGTGTTCGAGGAAGGCGCCGAGCGCGTCCACGTCCTTGCGGCTCGCAAGCTCGAAGGCGTAGTGATGGAAGCCGATGTCGCCCTTGCGGTATTTGCGCTTCTTGCCCTTGGCGTCGGCCGCCGCGATCCAGAACAGCGTCTTGCCGTTGCTCCAGCCCGCCATGTCGGAATACTCGTGCCTGAGCTTGAAGCCGAGGAAGCGAAGCAGCTTGTCGTAGAATGCCTTCGAGCGGGCGAGATCGCCGACGCTGAGCACCAGGTGGTCGATGCCGACGACGCGGGGCATGGCTCACTCCATCGTTGCCCGGGCCTGTGCTCAGCGCAGGCCAGATTCTCTGCCGACAGCCGGGTTGTTGCGCCGATTACGGCTTGCGTGGGGACGGCACCGAGTTGTTGTGCCGATCAGCGCCCGCGCGGCCGCCAGCCGCCGCGCATGCCGGGTCGGCCGGTGGTGGAGCGCGGGCCGGGGCGATAGGGTTTGGATTCGCGGGCCGGTCCCGGACCCATCTCGTCGAGCGTCGGCTTGCGCGGCCCGTCGCGCCGTTCGCCTTTCGCGGCACTTTTCCCGCCTGGGCGATGCGGGACGCTCTCGTGGTAGAGCGCGATCCCCATTTCGTCGAGCTCGGGTTTGTGCACCTTGCGGCGCGCGCCGGCAGCCGGGCCGCCGGCGCGGGAGATCGCGATCGCCTTGGCGGTGGGATCGTCGATCACCGCGAGCTCGGTCGTGCGCAGGCGCCGGATCTCGTCGCGCAGCCGCGCCGCCTCCTCGAAGTCGAGATCGGCGGCGGCGGCGCGCATGCGCGTCTCGAGGTCGGCGATGACCGCCTCGAAATTGTGGCCGATGGTCGCGGGCGCGTCCTCGTCGCCGATGCCGGCGAGCCCGCCGCCGGTGGAAACGAGCACGTGGTCGCGCTCGTAGACGGACTCCATGATATCGGCGATGCCCCGGCGCACGCTCTCCGGCGTGATGCCGTTTGCGGCATTGAACGCGGTCTGCTTTTCGCGCCGGCGATCGGTCTCGGCGATGGCGCGCTGCATCGAGCCGGTGACGCTGTCGGCGTAGAGGATCACGCGGCCGTCGACGTTGCGCGCGGCGCGGCCGATGGTCTGCACGAGCGAGGTCTCGCTGCGCAGGAAGCCTTCCTTGTCGGCGTCGAGGATCGCGACCAGCGCGCATTCCGGGATGTCGAGCCCTTCGCGCAGGAGGTTGATGCCGACCAGCGCGTCGAAGGCGCCCAGCCGCAGGTCGCGGATGATCTCGATGCGCTCCAGCGTGTCGATGTCGGAATGCATGTAGCGCACGCGGATACCCTGCTCGTGCAGGTATTCGGTGAGGTCCTCGGCCATGCGCTTGGTCAGCACGGTCACCAGCGAGCGGTAGCCGCGCTGCGCCACTTGCCGCACCTCGCCGACGAGGTCGTCGACCTGGGTGCGCGCCGGCCGCACGTCGACCGGCGGGTCGATCAGCCCGGTCGGGCGGATCACCTGCTCGGCGAAGACGCCGTGTGCCTGGTCGATCTCCCACGCCGCCGGCGTCGCCGACACCGCCACGGTCTGCGGCCGCATGGTGTCCCATTCCTCGAAACGCAGCGGCCGGTTGTCCATGCACGAGGGCAGACGGAAGCCGTACTCCGCCAAGGTCGCCTTGCGCCGGAAGTCGCCGCGGAACATGCCGCCGAGCTGCGGGATGGTGACGTGGCTCTCGTCGACGAAGACCAGCGCGTTGTCCGGGACGTATTCGAACAGCGTGGGCGGCGGCTCGCCCGGCTTGCGGCCGGTCAGGTAGCGCGAATAGTTCTCGATGCCGGCGCAGCTCCCGGTCGCCTCCATCATTTCGAGGTCGTAGAGCGTGCGCTGCTCCAGGCGCTGCGCTTCGAGGAGCCGGCCGGCGGCGTTGAGCTGCTCGAGCCGCCACTTCAATTCTTGTTTGATCCCGGCGATGGCCTGCAGCAGGGTCGGACGCGGGGTCACGTAGTGCGAATTGGCGTAGATCTTCACGAATTCGAGCTCGTCCGTTTTCTGCCCGGTGAGCGGATCGAATTCGTGGATCGACTCGACCTCGTCGCCGAACAGCGAGACCCGCCAGGCGCGGTCCTCGTAGTGGGCGGGGAAGATCTCGATCACGTCGCCGCGCACGCGGAACGCGCCGCGATAGAAATCGCCGGCGGAGCGCTTGTATTGCAGCGCGACCAGGTCGCCGATCAGTTGCCGCTGGTCGATGCGCTCGCCCTGCTTCAGCGTGAACGTCATGGCGGAATAAGTCTCGACCGAGCCGATGCCGTAGATGCACGACACCGAGGCCACGATGACGACGTCGTCGCGCTCGAGCAGCGCGCGCGTGGCGCTGTGGCGCATGCGGTCGATCTGCTCGTTGATCGAGGATTCCTTCTCGATATAGGTGTCGGTGCGCGGCACATAGGCCTCGGGCTGGTAATAGTCGTAATAGCTGACGAAATACTCGACCGCGTTGTCGGGAAAGAAGCTCTTGAACTCGCCGTAGAGCTGGGCCGCCAGCGTCTTGTTGGGGGCGAGCACGAGCGCCGGCCGCTGCGTCGCCTCGATCACCTTGGCCATGGTGAAGGTCTTGCCCGAGCCGGTGACGCCGAGCAGCACCTGGGTGCGGTCGTGACGGTCGATCCCCTCGACGAGATCGGCGATCGCCTGCGGCTGGTCGCCCTTGGGGGCGAAGTCCGATGCGATCACCAGCGCCCGCCCGCCCTCGGATTTTTCCGGCCGCGGCGGACGGTGCGGCGTCCACGGCCGCTCGCCGAATTCCGGCCTCCCGTCGCGCAGCAATGTCTCCAGCGCGCGCGCGGTCGCTGCGACGCCCAAATCGCGTGCCGCCGGCACGCCCGGCGGCCTCGCCCCCGGCGGGACGGCGTCGCCGTCCTCGCCATCGATGCCGAATGCCCGCGCGAGATCGGGATCGAGCGGGCCGGGAGTCGCCTTGCCGGCGTAGGGCGCCTGCGGCGCCTCGCCGAAACCCTGCGCCGTCGATTTGCGGGCGCGGTGGGCGGCGGAAAAATCGGCGCGGCGGTCGAAGGAATTGTCGGCCGGCGGACGCAAGCCGGTCTGCGAGCCCGGCCCCGCGGTTCCCTGGCCGATGCCGGGGTTGAGCAGGTCCGCCAGCGCAGGCTCGGTCGGCGGCGCCTCCGGCCGCGCCGCCTTGGCGCGCGTGGGCCGCGCGGGGTCCTTCTTCGAATGCTTGGCCGGATCGCGCTTGGGCCTGGGCTTTGGCGCGCTGGGCCGGTCGGGCGGTTCCGTCATCGCCCGAATATGGGATACGCCGATGGCGGAGAAAAGGCGTCAGGCGATGCGCGGCTCGGGTAAAAGCGGCGGAAGAGACAAAGTCGGCGCGGGTGGGTGAATAGCGCAGCAAAACGTGCTGTCGTCCCCGCTTGTGCGGGGACGACATCGTTTGAAATCCGCTCTCCGTTTGAAACGCTCTACGCCGCCGCCTTGGCGAGGCCGCGCGTGAGCGAGGCGAGCACATCGTCGAGCATCCGCACGTCGCCGAAGATGGAATAGACGTTCCGCCGCGCCGCGGCGCGCTCGCCGCCGCCGCGGCTCACTGCTGCACGATCACCTTGGTGCCCACCGGCACGCGCTCGTAGAGGTCGATGATCTGCTCGTTGACCAGCCGGAAGCAGCCCGACGACACCGCGTGGCCGATGGTGTCCGGCGCATTGGTGCCGTGGATGCGATAGACCGTGGCGCCGAGATAGAGCGCGCGGGCGCCCATCGGATTGCCGGGACCGCCGGCCATGAAGCGCGGCAGATAGGGCTGCCGCTCGATCATTTCCGCCGGCGGCGTCCAGTCCGGCCATTCCGCCTTGCGCGTGATCTTGAGCAGCCCGTTCCACTGGAAGCCGTCGCGGCCGACGCCGATGCCGTAGCGCAACGCGACATTGTTGGACTGGATCAGGTAGAGAAACCGCCGCGGCGTGTCGATGATGACGGTGCCCGGCGCCTCGCTGGTGCGGTAGAACACCGGCTGGCGGCGGTAGACCTCGGGCACGACCTTGCCCTCCGGCGCCGGCTCGCTGCCCGGCGCAGCGTCCTCGACGGTCGGCGTCACGTTGCGCAACGCGAACGGCGCGCCGAACTGCGCTTGGGCGGCGGAGGCGGCCAGGCAGGCCGCGAGCATGACGAGGGGAAGAAGAAGGCGCAGATGCATGGGTCCGGCGGGTCCAACCTGCAGTCAATTGCGGCGGATTGCAAGCGCGGTCCAGTGCCCCGTGCCCCGCGGCGACTCACGGGCCGCAAGGGAGCCATGCACGGGGAAGATTTGATATCGTGGCGGGTGGGTGCACCCGCAGATCGAGGCTATCCTAGGGCGACATCCGATCGACCGCAGCGCAAGGAACATGCCAATGTTCGACCTCTACTACTGGACCACACCGAACGGCCACAAGATCACGATCTTTCTCGAGGAGGCAGGACTCGCCTACAACATCAAGCCCGTGAACATCGGCAAGGGTGAGCAGTTCAAGGCGGAATTCCTGGCGGTGTCGCCGAACAACCGCATCCCCGCTCTGGTCGACGATGCCCCTACCGGCGGCGGCAAGCCTATCGCGGTGTTCGAGTCCGGCGCCATCCTGCTCTATCTGGCGGAGAAGGCCGGCCGGTTCCTGTCGCGCGACCTGCGTGCGCGCACCGAGGCGATCCAGTGGCTGTTCTGGCAGATGGGCAATCTCGGCCCCATGGCGGGCCAGAACAATCACTTCAGCAACTACGCGGTGGAGAAGCTTCCCTACGCCATGGATCGCTACCGCAACGAGGTCAACCGGCTCTACGGCGTGCTCAACCGGCGGCTCGCCGACCGCAGCTTCGTGGCGGGCGACTACTCCATCGCCGACATGGCGATCTATCCCTGGATCGTGCCCTACGAGCGCCAGGGCCAGAAGCTCGAGGACTTCCCGCACGTCAAGCGCTGGTTCGAGGCGATCCGCGCGCGGCCCGCGGTCGAGCGCGCCTATGAGAAGGCGAAGGCGGTCAACCCCAACGCCGGCGGCATCCGCACTCCGGAAGAGCGCGCGATCCTGTTCGGCCAGACCGCGGCCTCGGTCGAGCGCGCGGCCGCGCAGGCGAGGTAGGGGTTCAACGGCTCGGGTGTCCCGGGCGAACGCAGCGAGGCCCCGGGCACCGGGTGCCGCCTCGCGCTCGCGCCCTCGCGTCGTCCACCATTGATGGAGCGGGGGCGCTCGCTTGGCGGGGACACGCGACCGCGAGACCACCATCAAGCCAGGTGCGGAATCTTGGGCCGTTCGCCGCGCGCCTTGCCGCTGATCGGCGGGCGCGGCAGCTTGCTCGCGCCCGGCTCCATGACGAAGGTATGCGCGAGCGAATACCACGGCCCCTTGACGTCGGGCGCCGGCGCCGGCTCGTTCTCGTGGCGCACGTAGTTGCCGATGAGATGGCGCGTGACGCCGAACTGCACGTCGGTCTCGATGAACTTGTCGTCGGGGACGTAGAGTTGCGAGATCAATGTTTTGAAGCCGTCCTTCCGGGCGAGCACGTGCAGGTGCGCCGGCCGCATGTTGTGGCGGCCCTGCGCGCGCAGGAGGTCGCCGGTCGGCCCGTCGATCGGGATCGGATAGCCGGCGGGCTTCACGCTGCGGAAGCCGACATGGCCGTCGGCATCGGTGAGGAACTTGCCGCGCAGGTTCATGTCGGCCTGCACCGGGTCCTGGTTCTCGTAGAAGCCCTCCGGCGAGGAGTGCCAGATATCGACCTCCGCGCCGACGATCGGATCGCCGTGGTCATCGCGGAAAGAGGCATCGACGAACAGCGCCGGGCCCGGCGTGGGTGAGCGCACGATCGAGCCGCCGTTCGGCGTCGGTGGCGAATGCATGCGCCAGAACGGCCCCAGCATGTTCTGGTCGGTTTCCGTCGCACCGCGATCGCCGTTGTTGAGGAGGCAGACCAGCGCCGAGAGCCCGAGCGAGCCCGCCATCAGCACCGCCTCGTTGTGCAACTCGTTGCTGTGCTTGCCGAGCGCGACGACGTAGGCGGCGGCGGCGTGGAACTCCTCCTCCGTCAATCGCACCTCGCGCACGAAGTCGTGCAGGTGGCGCACGAAGGCCGACATGATCTCCCGGAACCTGGGATCGGGCGCGCGCTGCAGCTCGGAGAGGACTGCGGTGGTGACGTCGTGCTGGTTTTCGATGATCATGGCTCGATCTCCAATGGGCGCGATCCCGCCGCCCGCAGGCAGCTCGGACAGAGGCAATCTTCCGCCGATGCGGGCGCCGGCATGGGCACGCGGGCGAATTCGGCGCACCAGCAGTGGCGGCCGAGGGCGCAGTCGAAATCCGCGCCGCAGCGTGCGCAGGTCAGGCGTCGCGGTCGGGAAAGGTTGTCTCTCTCCAAGCGAACGCGCCCCCCGCGCGAGGCTGCTACTGGCTCGCCTCGCCGCCGTAGAAGCCCGCGATCTTCCAGGCGCCCGCCTCCTTGACGTAGCACAGCTGCTCGCCGCCGATCGGCAGGATGGTGTCGGCCGGCGCGAAACCGACCTTCCCGGACGGGGTCGCGACCTTGACGAAATCCGCCGCCACCGCGCCGGCGGGCGAGTCGTCGGCGAGCACGCGGACGAGATAGAGGCCGAGCTTTTCGACCACCGGAGCGTCCGGCTTCGCTGCCGCGCGCACTTCGACGCCGTTGCGGATCGGGAAGGCCCAGTCGGCGGGATCGGTATGGGTCGCATTGGTGAGCGCATCGGCGGCCTTGTCGTCGAAGGCGGGCTCGGCCGGTGCGCAGAGGACGCCCTGGTGCTGCAAGTTGGCCGCCGCGGTCGGCTCGCCGGCATAGCCCGTCAGCGCCTCCCAGCCGAAGCCATCCTTGTCATCTAGTCCGAGCGCCTTGGCGAGATTGTCGATCGCCGGCTTCGTCTTGTCGGCCAGGTCCTTGTCTTCGGGAATCCAGAAGAAATTGCGCGCCACCACGCGCGCCAGTGCGGCACGGTCCTTTTTCTGGGCGACCTCGCTGAGCTGCTTGCGGAACGCCTCGAGGCTCGGATCGTTGATCGCCGGCGCCAGCTTGATGGGCACCGGCTGGTACGGCCCGATCACCGGCTCGGCCGGATGTCCCTGGGCGGGCGGTTGCGCCTGCGCCAGGGCCGAAGCGGGCGCCAATGCGCCTGCGATCACGAGCGCGGCCGCGACGAAACCGGTTAAGGGAAGGCCTGGATGGCGCATCGCGATGTCTCCCAAGTTCTAGCGCAAGCATGTATAGCGTTTTCCGGCCAGGGGGAAACCGCTTCTGGGCGCGTGGGGGGTGGGCAGACGGAACGGGAGCCGCTCTAGCGCGCGATTAAGTCTGCTTCTCTAATCGGCCGTTCGGGGTCAAGCGCTTTCAGACTATCCACCACTACAGAGTCGATGTCGCTCGCGGGCTCTCGCTTCTCTTCGGAACTCGGCACCAAGGCCCTTCCATCATGGGATTCGAGGATCAGGCGGAACAATCTCTACCGCGGCCTTGCCGTGAGATACGGCCGACCCAAGCGGACATACGAACTCACCTCATCCATCGTCCCGCGAGGGACATCATTCCACCGTTAGGTGGATCTCAGGTTTTTCTCCTATCTGATTTGATCCTGTACGTTCTCACGCTGCGGCGACCTCCCTAGTCCATCGGAATTCGGTGCCGTCAACCCAGATGCGATGCATGATCACGGCCAGCCGACGCGCTAGCGCCACGATCGCCTTCTTTATCCCGCGGTGCCTGGCAATCTTTATCGCCCAGGCCTTGAGCCAGGACCATTTCGCCGAACGCAGCAGCATGCTCTGGGCCGCTTCGTAGAGCATCATCCGCATCATCTCGTCTCCACACCGTGATATTGCGCCGGTTCGGTCGATCTCGCCCGACTGATACTTGGCAGGTGTCAATCCAAATACCGCCCCGACCGCCTTGGAGTTCCTGAAGCGGGCCGGTACATCGACGGTGACGCGATAGGTCAGCGCGACCACAGGGCCGACACCGGGGGTTGTCATCAGGCGCCGGCACACCTCATCGTCCCGGACGATGGCCAGCAAGCGGCGATGCAGGATGCCGAGCTGCTCGCGAACGACCCGCCGGACAATGAGCAGCGGTTCCACCAGCGCGGCCAAATCGGGGAGGTTCTCGACAAGCTCCCTGATACGCGTCTCGAACTTGACCGTCCCGATCATGCCGACCTTGAGACCGAAGTTGCGCAAGGTGGCACGCAGGTCGTTCTCGATGGCAATGGCCTTCGATTGAAGCAGCTTGCGATGGGTCAGCAGTACCCGAAGCTTCTGGCTGCGTAATGTCTTCACATGCACCGGGCGATAGAGCCCCACCCGCATCATCTGCGCTATGCCACGCGCGTCATTGCGGTCCGTCTTGTTGATCTGTGCCTTCAACATCGCCCGCATGTGCCGCGTCTCAACGCAGATCACCGGCAAGCCCGCTTCGGCGAGAGCGCTGAACAGCCATTGCGACAACGGTCCAGCTTCCAACCCAATTCGCTTGAAGTGGTAGGCGGGGTTCTTCAGCACCGCCAACAACGCTTCAGGTTCGCTCGCCACCTTTACTTCCCGAACGATCTTGCCTGCGTCATTCACAATGCAGATGCTCGTATCCTTGACCGAAACGTCCAGTCCAGCAAAATGGTCCATGCTGCGCTTCTCCTTCTGATGCTTGAGGCCGTGTTCACGGACCTCGTTTCACCATCAGCCTGAAGCGCATCACCCAAAATCTTCAGCTATCCACAAGCTGGCAGGCCGATTACCCCATCTCTACGGCAGCGCAAAACGCGCCGCGCGGTTCGCGCCGGCCTCGGAGCGGGCGACAGAACCCAAGGTCGTATATCCGGCTGATGTCATCGCCAGGCGTCCGCAGCACAGGCACGCCCTTCGCCCGAACGCGGGCGCAAGACGGGAAGCGATAACCGCAACCCGCATTTGTGGATTCCCGGTTTGCGAGCACGCGAGAAAAAGCGGTTCCCGCCGCGGGGCAAATGCGGCTGGAACCGCCAGTCATGGCGAACATGGACGCTACAGTTTACGGCAAAGATATGGGGCGTTTCCTGCCAGGCAACGTCTAGCCTACACGTGTTACAGGGGCGTGACGCCGCGCCGGCGGCTCGCGGGACACGATCGCAATGCCCGACCTGACCCTGATCGCGGCAGTGGCAATCTTCGGCGCGACCTACGCCTTCATCGCGGTCGGCAAAATCCCGGTCTATCGCATCGATCGCGCGGGCGCGGCGCTGCTCGGCGGCAGCCTGATGGTCGGCACCGGTGTGCTCACCGCCGAGGAGGCGTACCGCGCCATCGATTTCGACACCATCACGCTCCTGCTCGGCATGATGATTGTGGTCGCGAACCTGCGGGTGTCCGGCTTCTTTCGCGTCGTCACGGACTGGATCGCCTCCCACGTCCGCCATCCCCTCGCGCTGCTGGCGGCGGTCGTGGCGGCATCCGGCACGCTCTCGGCGTTCCTGGTCAACGACACTATCTGCTTGGTGATGACGCCGCTCGTGCTTGAGCTCGTCACCCGCGTCGGGCGCAACCCGGTTCCGTACCTGTTAGCGGTCGCGACCGCGTCGAACATCGGCAGCGTCGCGACCATCACCGGCAATCCGCAGAACATCATCATCGGCAGCCTGTCGCATATTCCTTACGCGGTGTTCGCGGCGGCCCTGGCGCCCGTCGCGGCGATCGGGCTGGTGATCGCCACGCTCCTGATCGCGCTCACCCATCGCGCCGAGTTCTTCACCCGGGAGCGGCTGGAGAAGGCGGCGACGTCCACGCACCATCACGGGCCGCTGATGGTGAAGACCGTCCTCGTGATGGTGGCGATGGTCGTTCTGTTCTTTCTCGGGCAGCCGCCGGCCAAGGTGGCGATCGTCGGCGGCGCATTTCTGCTGCTCACGCGCCGAGTCAAGCCGGAGAAGATCTATATCGAGATCGACTGGCCGCTGCTGGTGATGTTCGTAGGCCTGTTCGTCGTCGTCGCCGGCTTCGAGAAGATGGTGCTTACGCCGGAGGTGACGGCGGCGGCGGGCCGGGCGCATCTCGACGACCCGGCCGTGCTCGGCGCCATCACCGCGTTGCTGTCGAACGTGGTCAGCAACGTGCCGGCGGTTCTCGTGCTCAAGCCGTTCGTTCCCGATCTGCCCGATCCGCAGCGCGCCTGGCTGGTGATCGCCATGAGCGCGACGCTCGCGGGCAACCTCACCCTGGTCGGCTCCGTCGCCAATCTCATCGTCGCCCAGCGGGCGAAGGCGCGCGGCGTCGAGATCGGCTTCTGGACCTATTTCACGGTCGGCGCGCCGCTCACGCTGGTGACCATCGCCATCGGCCTGCTCGTGCTGTGAAAAGACGCGCTCGCTTTGGCCTGCCGTTCAACCACTCTGTCGCCTTGTAACCGTTCGCGATCACCCTTCGGATTTTTCATGCCGCGGTCATGATCGCGAAAGGTGGCGCGCCGCAATCTCGACATCGCCGCCACCGACGATCCCGCCGATCGCAGCGGGCGGCGTCGCGCGCCGGCCGAAAGGACCTTGACGCATGGCCCTCGATCCCAAAGCCGAAGCGGCGCTCGCCTTGCATCGGTTCGGACTCGGCCCGCGCGCCGGATCGGTCGCCGCCATTGCATCGGACCCGCGCGGCGCCTTGCTCGCCGAATTGGATCGCGCCGGCGCCGGCCGCCTCGCCAATGCCGATCTCCTCACCAGCGGCGAGGCCGCGCGCGCCGCCTTCGCCTATCGGCAGGCCGTGCAGGTCGCGCGCCGCGCGGAGCGCGCCAATGCGCAAGGCGCCGATGGGCAAAGCCCCGAGATGCAGAACGCCGGCGCCTCGCCGCCGGCGATGAAGCCGACGGAGCGAGCGGCGCCGCAGCCGCAGCGCAATCCCGGTCCGGGCCTGCCGCAGCAGATCTATCTCGATGAAGCCAAGGCGCGCTTCAATGCCGCGCTCGACGCCGACATCGGCTTTGTCGAGCGGCTGGTCTGGTTCTGGTCGAACCATTTCTGCGTCTCGGCGGACAAGGGCATCGTGCGCCCGATCTGCGGCGCCTATGAACGCGAAGCCATCCGCGCGAACGTGCTCGGTCGCTTCGGCGACATGCTGCTGGCCGCCGAATCGCACCCGGCGATGCTCGTTTATCTCGACAACGCGCGCTCGATCGGCCCGGACTCGATCGCCGGCATCAGGCAGAAGCGTGGGCTGAATGAAAATCTCGCGCGCGAGATCCTCGAGTTGCATACCGTGGGCGTGCGCAGCGTCTACACCCAGGAAGACGTCACCCGCTTCGCCAACGTGATCACGGGCTGGACTTTCGTGCCGTTTCGCTCGTCGGCGCGCGGCGGCGAGTTCGAGTTCAATGCGCGCATGCACCAGCCGGGCAGCCAGACGGTGATCGGCACCAGCTATCCCGATGCCGGCGCGGCGCAGGGCCGCGCCGTGCTCGCCGCGCTCGCCCGGCATCCCGCGACCGCCAGGCACGTGGCGACGAAGCTCGCCCGCCATTTCGTCGCCGACGAGCCGCCGCCGGCGCTGGTCGAGCGGCTGACCAAGCGCTTCCTCGCCACGCAAGGCGATCTCAAAGCGGTGTCGAAGGCGCTGCTGAGCTCGCCGGAGGCCTGGGAGGCGCCGCGCGCCAAGCTCAAGCGTCCGGGCGAATGGATCATCGGTTCGCTGCGCGCGCTTGGCGTCGCGCCGCGCGAGATCGCCACGGTGATGCAGGCGCACAACCTCCTGGGCGAGCCGCTGTGGCGTCCCTCGGCGCCCAAGGGGTTCACCGACGAGAGCGCGCCGTGGCTCGACGGCCTGGCGCAGCGGCTCGATATCGCCAACCAGCTGGCCCGGCGCGCGGGCGGCGAGGCCGATCCGCGCGAGGTGTTCGAGGCGACGCTGGGTCCCCTCGCCTCGGCCGAAACGCGCCAGGCGATCACGCGCGCCGAGAGCCGGCCGCAGGCGCTTGCGCTGCTGTTCATGGCGCCCGAATTCCAGCGCCGCTGATGCGCCGCGACGACGAGGTGAGCCGATGACCTGCAACCTTCACGCTCCCAGCCGCCGCGAGCTGCTCCTGGCCTCCGGCACGCTGTTCGCCTGGGCCTATCTGCCGAAAGCGGCGCGCGCGGAGGGCCGCGATCCGCGCCTGCTGGTGGTCGTGCTGCGCGGCGCGCTCGACGGCCTGGCGGCGGTGGCTCCGGTCGGCGATCCCGACTGGGCGCGGCTGCGCGGCGACAAGGCGCTCACGCTCGACGGCAAGCCGCCGGCGTTGCCGCTCGATTCGTTCTTCGCGCTCAACCCGGCGATGCCCAACCTGCACCGCCTCTATAGGTCCGGTGCGGCGACGATCGTGCATGCGGTGGCGACCCCGTACCGCGAGCGCTCGCATTTCGACGGCCAGGACGTGCTGGAGAGCGGTTTCGTCAAGCCGGGTGCGACCGACAGCGGCTGGCTCAACCGCGCGCTCGCGTCGCTGCAGCCGGGCGGCCGCGCCGGCGCCCGCGACGCCTTCGCACTCGGACCCATCGCGCCGCTGGTGGTGCGCGGGCCGGCGCCGGTGCTGTCGTGGACGCCGCGCCGGGTGCCGCCGGCCAGCGACGACACCGTGCTGCGGCTCATGGAGCTTTACCGGCACATCGACCCCGCGCTCGCCCGCGTGCTCGAGGAGCGCGTCGGGCTCGCGACCATCGCCCGTGCCGGCGGCATGGATGGCGAGCAGCCGCGCGCCGCCGGCGCCGGGCGCGTACGCGCCTATTTCGCAGAGTTCGGCAGGAGCGGCCGCGCGGTTTCTCGCCCGCCCGGACGGGCCGCGCATCGGCGCGCTCGCCTTCGACGGCTGGGACACCCATGCCGCGGAAGGCGCGACCAACGGCCGGCTCGCCGTCCTGCTCGGCGCGCTCGACGGCGCCGTTGCCGCCATCGAGACCGAGATGAAGGACGCCTGGGGCGAGACCGTCGTCGCCGTCGTCACCGAATTCGGCCGCACCGCCCGCATCAACGGCACCGACGGCACCGACCACGGCACTGCGACCGTGGCGTTGCTCGCGGGCGGTGCGCTCAAGGGCGGCCGCGTCGTCGCCGACTGGCCCGGGCTCAAGCCCGCCAAGCTCTATGAGGGCCGCGATCTGCGCCCGACCACCGACCTGCGCGCCGTGCTCAAGGGGCTGCTCAAGGACCACCTGCGCGTCGACGGCACGGCGCTCGCGGCGAAGGTTTTTCCCGACAGCGGCGCGGTCAAGTCGATGGCCGGATTGCTGCAGCGGGCATAGCGCTTTTTCAGCCCAAATCGATTGCGCGTGACCAGCTGAGTGCGCGTGCCGCGGGCTCGACCTCCGTCCGCATGCCGGCGGAGGGGCGAACCGAGCCCGCGGCAACGCCGTTCCGGGGACGGCTATTCCGCCGCCTGCATGTCGTCGACATCGATGAAGCCACCGGACTGACGCCGCCACAGCGCGGCGTAGTGGCCGCCGTGCCGCAACAACTCCTCGTGCGTGCCCTGCTCGACGATGCGGCCGCGATCGAGCACGATCAGCCGGTCCATGCGCGCGATGGTCGAGAGCCGGTGCGCGATGGCGATCACGGTCTTGCCGGCCATCAGCGTGCCCAGGCTGGACTGGATCGCCGCCTCCACCTCGCTGTCGAGCGCGGAGGTGGCCTCGTCGAGCACCAGGATCGGCGCGTCCTTGAGGATCACGCGGGCGATGGCGACGCGCTGGCGCTGCCCGCCGGACAGCTTCACGCCGCGTTCGCCGACCTGCGCCACGTAGCCGCGCCGCTGCTTCCAGTCCTCCAACTCGAGGATGAACTCGTGGGCATGGGCGAGCTTCGCCGCCGCGACCACCTCCGCGTCGGTCGCCTGCGGGCGGCCGTAGCGGATGTTGTCGGCGATCGAGCGGTGCAGCAGCGAGGTATCCTGCGTCACGACCGAGATTTGTGCGCGCAGGCTCTCCTGCGTCACCGTGGCGATGTCCTGGCCGTCGATCAGGATGCGGCCGCCTTCGAGATCGAAGAAGCGCAGCAGCAGGTTGACCACGGTCGATTTGCCGGCGCCGGAACGGCCGATCAGCCCGATCTTCTCGCCCGGCGCTACGGTCAGATTCAGATCGTCGATGACGCCGCTCTCGCGCCCGTAGCCGAAGCGCACGTTCTCGAACACGATCTCACCGCGCGTCACCTCGAGTGCCGGCGCGTCAGCCCGGTCGGTGAGCATGATCGGCCGGGCAATGGTCATCATGCCCTCCTGGATCACGCCGATATTCTCGAAGATCGAGGTGATCTGCAGGGCGACCCAGCCCGCGACGTTGACGATCTGCCAGGCGAGCGGCAGCGCCATCGCCACGGTACCGACCTCGACCTTGCCTTGGGTCCACAGCACGAGCGCCAGCGCGCCGGTGCCGGTCACGAGCAGGGCATTGAGCGAGGACAGGCAGAAGCTGAACAGCGTGTTGAGCCGCAGCGAGCGATAGAACAGCGCGGTGTGCTGGTCGACGGCGTCACGCACATAGGCGTCCTCCTCGCGCGCGCGCGCGAACAGCTTCACCGTCAGGATGTTGGTGTAGCTGTCGACGATGCGCCCGGTGAGCAGGGAGCGGCCTTCCGAGACGTCCTTGGAGCGGTCGCGCATGCGCGGCACGAGCACGCGCAGCATCACCAGATAGCCCAGGAACCAGAGCACGACCGGTACCGCCAGCACCGGATCGGCGGAGCCGAGCAGGATGAGCGCACTGGTACCGTAGACCATGATGTACCAGACGCTGGTGAGCAGCGCGACCAAGGTCTCGCGGATCGCCGGACCGGTCTGCATCACCCGGTTGGCGATGCGGCCGGCGAAGTCGTTTTTGAAGAATGCCCAGGACTGGCGCACCACGTACCAGTGGTTCTGCCAGCGGATGCGATTGGACACATTGGCCGCGATCGCCTGGTTGGCGATCAGGTTCTGCGTGGTCAGCGCGATCGGCCGCGCAATCAGCAGCACGACCGCCATGCCGGCGAGGTGCGGCCAGAAGCGCGCGAACAGCTCGTCCGGCGCCGTCGCCGTGATCAAGGTGACGATGCGCCCCATGAACACGGGGATGGTCGAATCGAGCAGGGCGACGACCAAGCCGGCCGCGAACAAAGCCGCGAACAGGCCTTTCGCCTGACGGGCGAAATGCCAGAAGAAGGCGACGAAGCCGGGCGGAGGCTCCGCCTGCTCCGGGATGTCGGTCGGCTTCAACAGCCGTTCGAAGAGCGCAAACATGGCACCGGCTCGAAATGGGACGTCACCGCGCCACGACGCCATCCGTGGCGCCGTCAAGCGGTGCGACCCCGCATTCCTATTATCGGATCGGAGGCGGCGGGTAGAGGAGCTTCGTGTCGGGACTATGGCAGATGCGCCACGAATGTGGATCGAAGCCGACGGCGAAACGAATTGCGAGGAGTGCACAAGCGCTTTGCAATAGAATTTCAGGAGACGGTCGTCAGGAATTCGGATGATTGCCGCTCCCGACGCCCGCAGGGAGCGAAAAGCGGACTGTGGGCGGTCTCGCGCCCGGCAAAGACCGCCCCGGATGCCGCTGACGTTTCATCGGGACTGCGCGTGCGTGCGCCTGCGTAACGACGGCGCACCGCGCTCATCTCGCCGGCACGAGGCGGAGCACCCGGCCCGCAGAATTGTCGGTGAGGAGCCACAGCGCGCCGTCCGGCCCCTGCCGCACGTCGCGAATACGCTCGCGCAGTTCGCCCAGCAGGCGCTCTTCCTTCACCACCTTGTCGCCGTCGAGCTCGAGCCGCGCCAGCAGCTGCCCGGCCAAAGCCCCGATGAAGAGATTGCCGCGCCAGGCCGGAAACAGATCGCCGGTATAGAAGGCCATGCCGGAAGGGGCGATCGAGGGCACCCAGTACCAGAGCGGCTGCTCCATTCCCTCCTTGCGCGTGCTCGCGTGAATTTTGGCGCCGTTGTAGTCGATGCCGAACCCGATCACCGGCCAGCCGTAATTCCTGCCCTTCTCGATGAGATTGACCTCGTCGCCACCGCGCGGTCCGTGCTCGTGCTCCCACAGCTTCCCGCTGGCGGGATCGAGCGCCAGTCCCTGCGCATTGCGATGGCCGTAACTCCAGATTTCGGGCTTCGCATCGGCCCTGCCGACGAAGGGATTGTCGGGCGGCACCGAACCGTCGGGCCGGATGCGGATGATCTTGCCGAGATGATTGCCGAGATTCTGCGCCTGGTCGCGGGTGGTGAAATGTTCGCCCGTGGTCAGGAAGAGCGCGTCGTCGGAAGTCTGCACGATGCGGCAGCCGAAATGATTGCCGCTGGAGAGCGGGCCGTCCTGCCGGAAGATCACCTCGAGGGCGTCGAGCCGCGGAGTGCTTTCATCCAGGAGCTTGGCGCGCGCGAGCGCCGTGCGCGCGCCCGCACCCACCGGCTCGGCGTAGCAGAAATAGATCGTGTCGTTCTGTGCGAAGGAGCGGTCGAGCGCGACGTCGAGCAGGCCGCCCTGGCCGGCCGCGAACACCTTCGGCACGCCCGCGAGCGCGGGCGACAGCCCACCATCCCGCGCGACGACGCGCATGCGTCCAGGGCGCTCCGTGAGCAATAAGCGGCCGTCGGGCAGGAAGGCGAGCGCCCAGGGATGGTCGAGACCCTTCGCCACGGTCTCGACCGCCAGGTTGCCGGCCGACGAATGAAAGGTCTGCGCCTGGGAGGGGGCGCACGCAAACGCGACGAGCCCGGCTGCGCACGCCATCGCAGACCGCCGCATGCGAAATCTCATAGGCGAAATCTCCCGCGCCGAATTGTCCTGCCTTGATCCCCCGTGCGCAATGCGACCATGCATCGCCGCGACAACGATGCGTTGCCGGCGATGTTCCAGCAAGGTCCCGGCGGTTCACTTCGATGTGACAGTATTACTGACTTTTCGTGCCGAGGCGCCTCATGGCATGTCTGGCGACAACCATCGAGCAGAGAACCGGCGAGGAAACTCCATGAAATTGACGTCCGTTGCCGCGGCACTGGCCATCGCGCTGGGCTGCGTCGTTCAAGCGCATGCGCAGAGCTATCCGTCGCGCCCCGTCACCATCATCGTGCCGTTTCCCGCCGGCGGGCCGACCGATACGCTCGCGCGCATCCTGGGCGAGCGCATGAAGGTCACGCTCGGCCAGCCCGTCATCGTCGAGAACATCACCGGCGCCGGCGCCAGCATCGGCGTCGCGCGCGCCGCGCAAGCGGCGCCCGACGGCTATACGCTGAGCATCGGCAACTGGACCAGCCACGTCGGGGCGGGCGTCATGTATCCGGCGGTGCACGACGCACTGCTCGAACTGCAGGCGGTGTCGCGCATCAGCGCCACGCCCTTGATGATCGTCGGCAAGAACGCGCTGCCGCCGAAGAACGCCGCGGAGCTGATCGCCTGGCTCAAGGCGAATCCGGGCAAGGCCTCGGCCGCGACCGTGGGCGCGGGCAGCGGGGCGCACATCTGCCTGCTCTATTTCCAGCAGAAGACCGGCACCAGCGTCCAGCTCGTTCCCTATCGCGGCGGTGCGCCGATCATGCAGGACCTGGTGGCGGGACAGATCGACATGTTCTGCGCCGAGGCTTCGCAGACGCTCTCGTTCTTGCGCGGCGGCAAGATCAAGGCCTTCGCCGTGATGTCGAAGGAGCGCTGGCCCGCGGCGCCCGACGTTCCGACGATGGACGAAGTGGGCGTGCCTGGAATGTACATTTCGTTCTGGAACGGCTTATGGGTTCCCAAGGGCACGCCCAAGGACGTCGTCGCCAAGCTCAACGGCGCCGTGGTGGACACATTGGCGGACGCGGCGGTGCGCCAACGGCTCACCGATCTCGGCCACGTGATCGCGACGCGCGAGGAGCAGACGCCGCAAGCGCTGGCCGCCTTTCACAAGGCCGAGATCGAGAAGTGGTGGCCGATCATCAAGGCGGCCAACATCAAGCCGGACTGACGGCGCCGCGGGCCGGCGGCGGGGCGAACGCCACGGCGCAGGCCGGTACCAGGAGCCCGACAATTTCACTGCCGCGCGTCCGGCGACGCGCGGCAGTGACTTCCCCCGACCGGCCGCCAAAATGGTGAAGTTCACTCCCGCCGCGGAGCAAGGGCGATGATGGCGGTGAGCCCGCCCATGGCGGAAAGCAGCAGCCCAAAAGACAGCGCGATGGCGAACGGCGTGGCGTCGCCCTTCGTCACCGCCCCGAGCACGTCGGCGCGCGCGATGCCGATCGACACGACGGTGACGGCAACGGCGGTCGACAAAGCGAGCGCGGCAGTAGCGATCAACTCGACAAAAGCGATGGTACGGTGCTTGGGCGCGGACGGCTGACGGACCTGCCGCTCGACCCGCATGATCAATCTTCTGGACATGCCAATCTCCACGAATCAGTTCGCAATTTGTCGCTGCGGATGCCGGCGCCGGTTCGTTCGGACTTGGGCGAAGGCTTTGGCGAATAAGGGCAAATTTATGGTTTAGGTTAACGAAAGGTTAACGCCGCGGGGTTCTCGGCATTCTTGGTTAACGCGCCGTTAACCGGCCGGAGCGGCGACGACAGGTCGTGAAACGCGCGCAACCCATATGCGTGGCCGGACATGCGTGTCCGGATACGTGCGATGACTGACGCACAACGTTGCGGCGCCAATCAAGCGGCTTGCTCCAGCCCAACCTGCGCGTCACGCGCTCATTCCGCCGCGACGACGTTCTCCGGCTGCCAGTCCATCGCGATATGGTTGGGCTCGCCCGCCACGCGATCGAGCCAGGCGCGGATCTCCGGAAAGGTCGTGAGGTCGTAATCGCACTGGTGAGCGAGATGGGTGTAGGCGTAGAGCGCGATATCGGCGACGGAGTAGCGGTCGGCCGCGAAGTAGCGATGGCGCTTGAGGTGATTCTCCATGACCGCCAGGGAGCGATAGCCTTCTTCCATCCAGTCCTCGAGCGCGTGCTGCTGCAGGTCACGTCCACCCTTCACCAGCGCGAGCCAGAAATAGGCGGCGCCGATATTGGGCTCGATACTGTGCTGCTCGAAGAACATCCATTGCAGCGCCTCGGCGCGGTCGATGCTGTTGTCCGGCCGCAGCGGCGTTCTGCTGGCCAAGTGCCAGAGGATCGCGTTGGACTCGGCGAGGTAGCGGCCGGGCGCGGCTTCGAGCAGCGGCACCTGACCATTCGGATTCTTGGCCAGGAATTCGGGTGTGCGGCTCTCGCCCTTGAGGATATCGATCTCGACCAGGCGGTAGGGAATGCCGAGCTGGGCGAGCGTCAGGCGTACTTTGTAGCTGTTGCCCGATCGCTGCATCGAATAGAGCGTATACATCGGCCTCCCTTGGCGGCACCGCACCGCAGTTGGCCCCCGACGGTTGTTGCTTAGGCCATCACGGCGGCAATGTCATGACGCAACGCGGCACTCCCGAGCGGTCGCCGACTACCGGTGGACCGAACCGCAGTCCATATCTGCTGCGATGAGCGCGGTATGCAGAAGAATTATTCCGGCGTCATGCCGCCGCGACGCGACGGGCGCGCGCATAGCCGACGAGCGCGTCGTCCTCCACCGGCACGATGGGCGTGAAGTCGCGGTGGGCGATCCATTCCGCCCGCGTGAACTTGGTGATGTGGTTGGAAACGGCGCAAAGCGTGAGATACACGATCTTGCGCGGATAGGGCGTGATGTTGGGCGGCGAGGCGTGCACGAGATTGCCGTGGAACATCAGCACCGAGCCGGCCTTGCCGGTCGGCGCCACGATGCCGATCCCGCCGGGCGCTGCCGCTTCGGCGCAAAGGCGTGTCACCGTCGGCGCGTCCAGCGTCCACAGCGGATACGAGGTGGTGCTCTCGTCGTGACCGGCCGCGAGCGTGCCGTATCTGTGGCTCTTCGGGATGAGCATCAGCGGCCCGTTGATCGGCAGCACCTCGTCGAGAAAGATCGAGATGTTCATCGCCCGCGGCTCCGGCATGCCGTCGTCGCGCGCCCAGGTGCCGTAGTCCTGATGCCACTGCCAGACGTCCCCTTCGAACGCCGCCTTGGCGTTGATCTTGAACTGATGGACATAGACGCCCTCTCCGAACAGCTGCTGCAGCGGCTCGACCAGGCGCGGGTGATGGGCCATCAGCCGGAAGGCTTCGCTGTAGGTGTGCGCGGCAAAGGCGGTGCGCGGCGCGCCGGTCCTTTCGCGCCAGACCTCCTGGCGATCGCTGCGGAGAATGCCGTCGGCTTCGCGGCGCAGAAGTGCGACCTCTTCCTCGACGAAGCAATTCGGGAAGAACAGGTAACCCTCGCGATCGAAGGTCCTGATCTGATCGCGCGTGAGTTTCATGGCGTCCTCCCGGGGACGATCGCGCCGTAGTGTTCGCGCAGTGTAACGGCGCGCGATCCGGAAATCACCCCACGCGAAATCAAATCTCGAGCGTCGCGAAAACGAGCGCGCGACCGCCGCCCGTTGCGCCCGGCCCGATTGCCTTTTCGCGGCCGCGGGCCGACCATGCCGGCAACGGCGGCGCCACGTTTCGCCGATGGACGGGAGGACCAATGATGAGGTCGCGGGCGGGATTTGCCGTGGCTCTGGCCGCGGTCGCGATGCTGGGCGTTTGCCCCGTGCAGCACGCATGGGCGCAGGCGCCCGACCGGGCCGATGCCGAGGCCGCGCGCAAGGAAGGGAGCGTGAGCTGGTACACCTCGACGCCGATCGCGCTCGCCCAGCAACTCGCGGACGACTTTCAGCAGCAGACGGGGATCAAGGTCCAGCTCTTGCGCACCGGCGGGCAGGCGGTGCTGCGGCGACTGCAACAGGAGATCGCCGCCGGCCGGCCCGGCGCCGACGTGATGACGATGTCGGATGCCGGTGCCGCCAATGCGCTGGCGAAACAGGGCCTGTTCGAGCCGTTTCGGCCTGCCGGCTTCGAGCAGGTCGTGGAGGCCGCGCGCGATCGCGACGGCCGATGGATGGCCCAGCGGCTGTCGATCATCGGCATCCCGGTGCGCACCGACAAGGTCAAGGACGTGCCCGCGACCTGGTCCGATCTCAAACATCCAAAATACAAAGGCCTCATGGTGATGCCGGACCCGTCCTTCACGGCGATACAGCTGGTCGTGGTCGGCATGCTCTCGCGCGTGCTGGGTTGGGATTTCTACGAGGCGCTGCGCGCCAACGAGACGATGATCGTGCAGGGCCACCAGCAGGTGTTCAGCACGATGCAGCAGGGCGAGCGGGTGATCGGCGCGGAAGGCGCCGATCCGCGCAGCTTCGCCCATGGGCAGGAGGTGCCGAACCAGAAGCTGATCTACCCGACCGAAGGCGTCTTTATCGTCTCCTCGCCGACGGCGGTGCTCAAGGACGCGCGCAAGCCCAACGCTGCCAAGCTGTTCGCGCAGTTCATGATCTCGCCGGCGGCGCAGCAGACGATCGCGGCCGGCGGCATTCATGCCGCACGCATCGACATCGCGCCGCCGCCCGGCCAGCCGGCGCTGAACCAGGTGAAATTTCTGCCCGTCGATCTCGACCTGATCGAGGAGCGCGGGCGGGAGCTCAAGGCGCGTTTCGCCGAAATATTTCAATAGCGCACGGCCGATCCCCCGCGGTCATGCGCGCGCGTGCCGCACCCCAAACCACTTGGTCTCGACCGGTACGGGGTCAAAGCCGTGAATGGCCGGCACAAGTCCCGCCACGACGTCGAACATCCGGTCCGTCATCAGCGGAACCACAGTCGGGCGGACGCGATCACAGCGGTGTGTGCGGTGGAGATTGAGGCTTGCCGTCGGCGGCCTGGGCCATTAGGAAGCTCGCGCCCGACACCGGGCGAACGGAGCGTGTCATGGCCCTGCTCGCGGACTATCTCAAGCGCATCCAGCCCTCCGCCACCATCGCGGTGACGGACAAGGCGCGCGCGCTCAAAGCGGCGGGCCGCGACGTAATCGGGCTGGGCGCCGGGGAGCCGGATTTCGACACGCCGGAGAACATCAAGCGCGCGGCGATCAAGGCGATCGAGGCGGGGAAGGCGGCGAAATACACCGCCGTTGACGGCATCCCGGAGCTCAAGGCCGCGATCGCCCGCAAGTTCAAGCGCGAGAACGGCCTCGACTATAAGCCGAGCCAGATCATCGTCGGCACCGGCGGCAAGCAGGTGCTCTACAACGCGTTCATGGCGACGCTCGACCCCGGCGACGAGGTGATCATCCCGGCGCCCTATTGGGTGAGCTACCCCGACATGGTGATGCTCGCCCGCGGCGAGCCGGTCGCCGTGCCGACCACGCTGGAGTCCGGCTTCAAAATGGCGCCGGAGGCGCTCGACCGCGCCATCACGCCGAAGACCAAGTGGGTGCTGCTCAACTCGCCGTCGAACCCGACCGGCGCGGCCTACACCCGCGCCGAGCTCAAGCGGCTGACCGACGTGCTGGTGAGGCATCCGAACATCTACGTGATGACCGACGACATGTACGAGCACCTGGTCTACGACGATTTCGAGTTCACCACGCCCGCCCAGATAGAGCCCCGGCTGTACGAGCGCACGCTCACGGTGAACGGCGTGTCCAAGACCTATTGTATGACCGGCTGGCGCATCGGCTATGCCGGTGGCCCGGAGCCGCTGATCAAGGCGATGGCGATGATCCAGTCGCAATCGACCTCGAACCCGACGGCGGTGGCGCAATGGGCGGCGGTCGAGGCGCTCGACGGGCCGCAGGATTTCATTGCCAAGCACAACGCCATCTTCAAGGAGCGCCGCGATCTGTGCGTATCGATGCTCAATCAGGCGCGCGGCATCCAATGCCCGAAGCCCGAGGGGGCATTCTACGTCTATCCGTCATGCGCCGGCACCATCGGCAGGACGGCGCCGACCGGCAACAAGCTCGTCACGGACGAGGACTTCGTCACCGAGCTCCTGGACGCCGAGGGCGTAGCGGTCGTGCAGGGGACGCCGTTCGGTTTCGGTTCCGCCTTCCGCATCTCATACGCGACCAAGACCGAGGACGTGGAAGAGGCCTGCCGGCGCATCCAGCGCTTCTGCGGAAACTTGAAATGACGTTGCCGCCGCGGCGCGCGGACCGGTGGGCGCGGTGTACCTAGGCTTGACGGCGCGCGACGCGACACCGTCGGCGTTGTTGTTGAGGTCGAAGCACGGCGTGCAAGCCGGTCCGGATTGCACGATTTCACCAAAAGGAGGGTCCATGATGTTTCGCTACGCCATCGGGGCTGCAGCCCTCGCATCGGCCGTGATCTGCGTCGATCCCGCCGGCGCCCAGCGGGTGAGGGCAGGCGTCCTGACCTGCGACATATCGGCCGGCATCGGCTTCATTATCGGCTCGCAGAAGTCGGTGTCCTGTACGTTCGCGCCGGAACCGCCGGGTCCGCAACAGGTCTACAGCGGGTCGATCAGCAAATTCGGGCTCGACATCGGCGCCACCAGCAGCGGGGTCATGATATGGGCGGTGTTCACCGACAGCATCGCCCCTCCCGGCCCCGGGTTTCTCGCAGGCGACTATTTCGGCGCGACCGGCCAAGTGACGGTTGCCGCCGGGCTGGGCGCCAATGTGCTCATTGGCGGCTCCAACCGCACGGTCGCGTTGCAGCCGCTCTCGGTGGACAGCTCGGTCGGGCTCAACTTCGCCCTCGGTGTGGCGGAGCTGCATCTGCGCCCCGGCCCCTGACGGCGTATCGTCGCTGCGGGACGCGAACGGCCGCCGCTGGGCGGCCGTTTTCGTTCGGCATGCCGGCGGGCATGTCCGCCGGGTTCCACCGTCCTGCCCGGGGCGCCGGCGCCTCTTGCCAACTCCCCCTCTCGCCTGAAACGATGGCGCGAACGGCCTCGCAGAAGGCCGCATCTGGGCGCATTGGGAGGCGGACATGGCACAGAACGGCACACGAGCTGCGGGTCCACGGTGCATTGCGCTGGTGGGCCCGTTCCAAAGCGGCAAGACGACCCTGCTCGAAGCGATCCTCGCCCGCACCGGCGCGATCGCGCGCCAGGGCACGATCGATGCCGGGAACACGGTGGGCGACGCCAGCAGCGAGGCCCGCCATCACAAGATGAGCGTCGAAATCTCCGTCGCTACGACCAACTTCAAGGGCGATTCCTATACTTTCGTCGATTGTCCAGGCTCGGTTGAGTTCGTTCACGACATGCGCGCGGCGCTCCCCGCAGTCGACGCTGCGGTCGTGGTGTGCGAGCTCGACGAGAAGAAGGTGCCGCAGCTTCAGCTCATCCTGCGCGAGCTCGAGGAGCAGAAGATCCCGCGCTTCCTGTTTCTCAACAAGATCGACAAGGCGGATTCCACCATTCACGACGTACTGAGAGTCCTGCAGCCCGCCTCGCGCAGCAAGTTGCTGCTGCGGCAAATCCCGACATTTTCCGGCGACATCGTCACCGGCTTCGTCGATCTCGCGCTCGAACGCGCCTTCGTCTACAAGGAGCATGCGCCCTCGGCGGTCATTCCGCTCGAAGGCGATGAGCTCGATCGCGAGAAGACCGCCCGTTTCTCGATGCTGGAGGCGCTCGCCGACCACGACGACGAGCTGATGGAGCAACTGCTGGAGGATGTGCAGCCTCCGCGCGACAAGATCTTCGACGACCTTTCCAAGGAATTGCGCGACAGCCTGGTCTGTCCGGTGCTGCTCGGCTCGGCCGCGCGCACCAACGGCGTGCTGCGGCTGATGAAGGCGTTGCGCCATGAGGCCCCCGGCGTGGCGGAGACTGCGGAGCGGCTCGGGATCAAGGGTGGCGATTCGGTCGCGTACGTGCTCAAGACCGTCAACACCGCGCACGGGGGCAAGATGTCGGTGGCGCGCGTGCTCAGCGGCAAGGTCGGCGACGGCGCCAATCTCGTCACACCGGAGGGCGAGGCGGGACGGGTCGCGGCCGTGTTCAGGCTCATGGGCCAGCACACCGAGAAGCGCGGTCCGGCCGAGGCCGGCGACACGGTCGCGCTCGGCAAGCTCGACCATGCCCGGACCGGCGACACCTTGACCGAAGGTCAGCAGGCGCACGCGCCTGTGGCCAAGGTCGCACCGCACGCTCCGGTGCTGTCGATTGCCGTCGTCGCCAAGGAGCGCAAGGACGACGTCAAGCTCGGACAGGCGCTGGCGAAATTGCTCGAGGAAGACCCCTCGATCACCGTAGTCCACAATGCCGAGGCGCATGAAGTGGTGCTGTGGGGGCAGGGCGAGATGCAGCTGCGCGTGGCCACGGAACGTCTGTCCGACCGCTTCGGCGTCGCCACCGTCTCGCACAAACCCACGGTCGGCTATCGCGAGACCATCAAGAAGGGCATCGTGCAGCGCGGTCGCCACAAGAAGCAGTCCGGCGGCCACGGCCAATACGGCGACGTCGTGCTCGACATCAAGCCGCTGCCGCGCGGCTCGGGCTTCGCCTTCAGCGAGGAAATCAAGGGCGGCGTGGTCCCGCGCAATTACATCCCGTCGGTGGAGGAGGGCGTCAAGGACGCGCTCAAGCACGGCCCGCTCGGGTTTCCGGTGGTCGACGTCGCGGCGAAGCTGATCGACGGCTCCTATCACACCGTCGATTCCTCCGACATGGCGTTCCAGCTCGCCGGTCGCCTCGCCATCCACGATGGGCTCCCGCAGTGTCAGCCGGTGCTGCTCGAGCCGATCTACGAGGTGGAGATCGTCTGCCCGTCGGAGGCGACCGCCAAGATGAACGGGCTGATGTCCGGACGGCGCGGGCAGATCCTCGGCTTCGACACCCGCGCTGGCTGGGACGGCTGGGACGTGGTGCGCGTGCAGATGCCGGAATCGGAGATCGGTGATCTCATCGTGGAGGTGCGCTCGGCCACTGCCGGGGTCGGCAGCTTCACCTTCAGGTTCGATCACATGGCCGAGCTCGTGGGCCGCACCGCCGACCAGATCGTGGCAGCCCGCAAGTCGCAGGCGGCGTAAGGGCAGAAAGACCGGGGTCGGAGGCCGGGAAGCCTCGATCATCCAATATCTGTCTTCGCGCTGCCCCATCAGCGAACGCTGCACCGTGCCGCCGACGATCAGGAACAGGATGAAATCAAACACGGTCAGCTGGCCGAGCGTGCGACGGCCCGATGCCCGGACGACAAGCGAGATCATGTCACCCGGTCTTGCCGCAGCCGTGACTTGCTCGTGATGGCCGGCCGGCGTATCGAATGACCACCCGAATCCGGAGGACGCGCCCATGCACGTCATTCGCCGCCGCGGATGGGAAATTCCCGAACGCCTCGCCACACCCGAGCATCTGTTTTTCGACCGCCGCGGCTTCCTGGCGGCGACCGGCGCGGCCGCGCTGGCGCTGTCGGCCAAGCCGGCTTGGGCCCAGCGCGTTGCCGATCTGCCGGACCCGACCAAGGATCTCTATCCGGCCAAACGCAACGAAAAATACGCGCTCGACCGGCCGGTGACGGACGAGAAGATCAACACCAGCTACAATAATTTCTACGAGTTCGGGTCGAGCAAGAACATCGCCAAAGCCGCCCAGGCGCTCAAGCTGCGACCATGGACCGTCAAGATCGACGGCATGGTGGAGAAGCCGCAGCAAATCGGGATCGACGATCTCATCCGCAAGATGCCGCTGGAGGAGCGGCTCTATCGCCACCGTTGCGTGGAAGCGTGGTCGATGGCCATCCCGTGGACCGGCTTTCCCTTCGCCAGGCTGGTGGAACTGGCCAGGCCCCTGTCCTCTGCGAAATACGTGCGGATGGAGACCTTCCTCGAACCCTCGGTCGCGCCGGGGCAACGGCAGAGCTGGTATCCCTGGCCCTACGTCGAAGGCCTGACCATCGCCGAGGCGAGCAACGAGCTCGCATTCCTCGTCACCGGTGCCTATGGCAAGCCGGTATCGAAGCAACAGGGGGCGCCGCTGCGCTTAGCCGTGCCGTGGAAATACGGCTTCAAATCGATCAAATCGATTGTGCGCTTCAATTTCACCGACGAGCGGCCGAAAAGCTATTGGGAGGCGTTGCAGTCCGCCGAGTACGGCTTCTGGGCCAATGTCAATCCGCAGGTGTCGCACCCGCGCTGGAGCCAGGCGAGCGAGGAATTGATTGGGCTCAACGAGCGTCGTCCTACGCTGATCTTCAACGGCTATGGCGACTATGTCGCCGATCTCTACAAGGGACTCGAGAAGGAGCGGTTGTGGGCGTAGCCCGGGTCGGCCCGCCTACCGGCCGTGCGTCGGCGCTGCGACGAGCGCGTTGATCCAGTAGCAGGTCCCCTTCGTCAGGTCGATGGTGGGCCCCCACGCGATCTCGCTGGCTAGGTCCGGAATGTCCAATCCGAGCGCAAGGCCGCCCGGGCCGATTTCGCGGCTGGTGAGCGCCGTGACGCCGACCGCCGGTTTCCATTTGTACACGGTCTTGCTCGCCGGGTCGGACAGCGCCAACGTCACCGGCTTGGAATAGAGCGCCAGGGCGCCGTTCCTGAGCCCGATCAGGACATCGGTCGATTGCAACAGCGTGACGGCGTCGCCGATTTTGCCGAGCACGCCCGGCGACCAGCCGGGCAGGGAGATTCCCGTCGCGGTGACCGGCACGATCAGAAAGTGCACGGCGTCGGACTTGACCTTGGCTTGCGCCTCGCATTCGGCCATGGCCGTGATCAGCCAGCCATAGTCCGACTTGCTCTCGGCGGCCGGCGGCGCGGATGGCGGGCTCTGCGGTTCCCCGTCGCCGCGCAGCGTCCACCAGCCGAGCGCGATCAGCCCCCCCGCCAGGAGCACGGCCGACAGCACCGCGACGGCGGCGACGGGATTGGGCAGATTGGGCGCGTGGCAGTGCGGGCAGGAGCGAGCGAAATAGGAGGCGGCGGCGCCGCAGCGCGGGCAATGGCTAACGGCTATTCCAGTCATCTGATGGAATCGATCCGTGCCGAATCGCAGTGCGAGCGTAGAGCGTTTTTCGGCAAAACGGAATCCACTTCCGTCGGTCTCCGGAAGCAAGCATGACGCCGTCGTCGATGACGGCGGACCTATCGACCCGGCCCTGGAGCGGACGCTGCGCGCTTTGCGTGCTTTCGACAACTCCGACGGGCCGGCATGGGTCGCGAAGTGGCCGACCCGCGCGTTCAGTTGGCGCGCCCGGGGGAATCAGGCTCCGCAAATGAAGGGGCCAACACCGGGGTCGCGGCCGGCTCCGGGCTTCCGACACGGCGCCGGAGAAGCCAGTAGCCGATGATCAGACCCACGGGCAGACAGGTGAGCGCCGCCACCTGCTCGCTCGGATGCAGCAACACCACCAGCGACAATGCGGCAAGCACGAGCCGGATCGGGATGTCGACCGATCCGCGGTCGGCGAATCGGGCCTGCAGGCTGAAGGTGATCCCGATCGTGGCGGTCGCAATCAGCAGCGCGGCCCGCATCTGACCGAGGCCCGGCTCGATCACGAGCTCCGGCCGGACGAAGACGCCGGCCATCAAGGTGAAGAGCGAGACGCAGATCTGCAACGCACGGTTCAAGGTCTGGTAGAACGAAGCATTGGCGATCTTGGCGGTGATGGCGGCGACCAACGAGGTCGGCGGCGTCAATTCCCCGAACACTCCCAGGAAGAACGCGAAGAAATGCACGACCCAGGGGTTGACCCCCATGCTGATCATGGGCGGCGCGATCACGATGGCGACCAGGATATAGGTCGGTGCCGGCGGCAATCCGGTCCCAAGGATTGCGCCGAAGATGAAGGAAAGAAGGACCATTGCGGCGAGATTGATGCCGGCGGCCTCGACCAGCAGGCTGCCGAGCTTGGTCGGAACGCCGGTGATGACCAGCGCACCAGTCATGATCGACAGCGTCGCGAGCAGGAGCGCCAGGTCGGACACCATCTCGGTATAGGCGTCGACGAACCGGCGGATCGGCCCGATGAAAGCGGCGAACGACCAGCGGCCCGATCCCAGCAGCGCGGTCAGGTTGATGACGAACAGAGACGCGCCGACGACGATGAAGACGTAGAGCGCCGCGAACATCGGTGCGAGATGAATGGCCGCCATCAACCCAATCAAACCGCCGACGACCGCGATGAAGGCGCCGAGGTTCACGTAATCGCGCCAGCTCAGCCGCTCGAACGAGCCGACGACGAGCCTGGTCCGGTAACGGATCGCCAGCAGATAGACCGAAGTTGCGACCGTGGCGTAGTAGATCAGGGCCGGCACCCAGCCGCGTGCCACCACGTCGAAGTAGTCCTTGCCCAGGAACTCGGCCATGAGGAAGGCCGAGATTCCCATCACCGGCGGCATGAATTGTCCGCCGAGCGAGGATGCCGAACTCGATGGCGGCGGCGGTGGCGCGCGGCATTCCGGCGCCGATCATGGCGGGAATGGTCGCCGAACCGATGGTGATGGCGTTGGCAGCACCGCTGCCGCTCACGGTGCCGACGCACATCGATCCGATCACGGCCGATTGCGGCAGCGCGTGCGGGGAGCGCACGGCGACGCGCTTGGTCGCGCGCAGCAGCAAATCGATGCAGCCGTAGCCGGTCAGCAGGCTGAGCACCAGCATGAACGAGCCGACCACGGTGAGCGCAATCTGCGGCAGGTTGGAGTAGATGCCGGTCGCCATCTCGATGCTCATGGCGGTCAGCACGCGCTCCCAGCTCAGACCCGCGTGATAGAACATGCCGGGCACCAGGTAGCCGTAGACCGCGTAGAGGATGAGCACGATATTGAGCACGAACAGCGGCATGTGCCGCTTGCGCGCGTATTCCATGATCAGGAGCGTCATGACCCCGCCGACAACCAGGTCGGCGGGATCCCACATCCCGGCGCGCGAGGTGCCGAGTGCCTCGTATTCGGTGTTCATGTAGTAGGACACCGCCACAGCGCAGGCGCAATAGATCGTCGCAATGAGGTAATTCGCGCGCGGCGGCAGACGCGGATAGAGCGCGTTGTCGCGCAGAGCCTGCAGGGTGAAGAGACCGAAGGTGAGGGGGATCAGCGTCAGGGCCAGCAGCGTTGCTCCCCCGACGCCCGTCCAGTAATAGTAGAGCAGATAAATGACGAAGGCCGTCGCCGAGGTGTAATAGATGCAGTCGATGACCGCGCGCGGCCGAGCGGAAAAGGTATCGGTCATGGCGGGCCCGTTGTCTGGTTGAACAACAGCGGGGCGGGCCCGCGTCGGCACCCGCCCCGGGGGTTCGCGTCGCGTCGGTGCGGCCCTACATGGTGGCGATCTTGGAATCCCACTTCTTGTCCCACACCCCCTTCTCGCGCATGTACTTGGCGAGACCCGGATGGATGGGGACATACTCCCAAGTCGCTTCGAGCGCGCTCTTCTGGAATTCAGCCATCTTGCCGCCGCTGATTTGCGTGAAGCTGGGGTCGAGCTTGGCGAGGTCGTCGGAGTGCTGGTCGATGATCTTCAGCATCTTGTAGACGTCGTCCGCCGGCATCTCGAGGCCGACATCGAAGCCCCAATAGAACGGCAGCACCACGACTTTGTCGGCGTGCACGTCCTTCCGGAATGCGGACGGTTTCACGTCGACCATCTGAAAGCCCTTTTTCTTGAGCGTCGCGACTTCGTCCGCGCTGGGATTAAGCGCCGCCCAGTCAACGGCGAGCGAGGCTTGCGAGAATCCACGGCGCGGGCTGCGTCCCTCCGGCCGTGTAGATGATCATCGCATCGATGGCGCCGGACTCGAGCTGCGAGCCCGCGGTCGACAGATCGACCTGCGTGTAGACGTGCTTGGCGCCGAGCGCTGCGAGCGCGCGCTCTAGCTTGAGGCGGGTGTCGAAGGGCAGCGGCCCGGTATAGACCTTCTTGCCGGTGAGATCGGTCCACTTCTTGATCGTGTCGCGGTTGCTGGCCTTGATGGCGAGGCTCACTTCCAGCGTGTAGGCCCAGAACGACTGCACCGGCTCGCGCTTCATGTGCGCCTTGAAGCCCTTGAAGCGGCCGCTGTCAGTGGCGAACTCCTCGAGCGCGATGTCCGAGCCGTAGTAGGCGTCGTATTCGCCGGTGGCGTAGCCCTTCACCCCCATCACCGCACCGGGCAGCGGCAGCACCGAGATGCGATAGTCCGGCATCTCCTTGCTCAGGAGATTGGCCAGAACGACGAGCGCCTTGTGCCCGGACGAGCCGACCGGGCCCGTGCCCCAGCGGATGTCCTTCGGCTCCGACCAGGCCGCGGAGCTTGCCATCACGATGATCGAGACGGCGGCGAATAATGAGGTGAGAACACGCTTGAGCATGGCATTTTCCTCTGGATGGCTTGCTCGTTGACGGGATGGACGATCGGTCCTTGAACCCGCTCGATGCTTTTTTTTCACTGAGCACGTACCGCCGCAGCGGTGAAGATTCGTGCGCCGGTCGAGCCTCGCCGCCCCCGGAGCGGTCGAGGGACGATCCGCCAATTGGTCTAGGTTAGGATACCTGCCACATTAACCGCTCCGATTTTCAGATGATCGCGGGCGGATAGTGTAGTTCCATTCAGGATGGAACGGGTCACCGTTGATGTCGAGGGTCTTCATCTCGGCATCGCTGACCTTGATGCCCTTCTCGTAGGTCCGCGTGTCGAGCGCACTCTCGACCTTCAGGCCAGTCTTGGTCGTCGTCGCCGCGATCAGCTCGACGACGGCCAATCTGTCCGTCAACGGTCGGCCACGCCAGGTCTGCGTGATGTGGCAGAACAAGCGGTGCTCGATCTTGTTCCACTTCGAAGTACCCGGCGGATAGTGATGAACGTGGATTACAAGGCCCGTCGCATCGGCGAGCTTTTGCAGCTGGACTTTCCACAACCGCACGCGCGCTCCATTCGAGCCGCCGCAGTCGGCCGTGATCGTCAGCTCGCTCGCATGCGGATATCGCTCACGCCCCATCTCATCGAGCCAGCGGCGGATCGAGGCGACGGCGAACTCGGCTGTATCGCTCGTGATCCCGACGCTGACCCAGCCCGCATTGGCCGTCACGTCGTACACGCCATAGGGCACGATCTTGCCGAGTTCCTTGTTCTCGAAGTCGTGCACCTTCACGCGCCGCGGATCGCCCTTGGGCCGATAGTCCGTGCCGCCGTTCCGGTAGTTGCCGATCAACTCTTTCTTCTTCGTGTCGACGGAGATGACGGGCTGGCCCGCAGCCTGCGCCGCAACCACCTTGGTATTGATGTGCTCGAATTGGTCGTTGCGATCCGGATGCTTCGAGCCCTCGTCGGCCTTGCGGTTCGATTGCCGGCTGTAGCCGAGCGTCGGCAACAGTCTGCGCACGCTGTTGGGGCTGATCTTGTGGCCCATCTTCTGTAAGGCGACAGCCAGCTTGTCGTGGCTCTTCGACACCCACAGCAGTGGTCGCACCGGACACCCGAGCGTGACCGGCTCGACGATACGCCGCAGAATCCTCAATGAGAGTTCCATCCCCGAACGACAGATGTCGCCGGCCACCACCCTTTCGTCGCACCCGCCCCTTCGGCAACGGTGCGGCGTCGAGATCCTTCAGGCCGCGACCGATCGTCGAGCGCGCGAGCCCCGTGATCTCATGGACCGCCTCCAGACCGCCCCATCCCGCAGCCCGTACCTCTCCGGATGCGAACACCCGCTGACCGCGCTCATCGAGCTTCGAGCCGACGGTATCCCAGCGTTTGCAAATCGCTTGCGTGTCAATCATGCCTACCCATACTGCCGGATCGGCACACCAGGAATCCCGCCACCCAGAGTCACATCACCGCAATGGCGCCCGGGCACGAACCAATTCACTTGTTGTGGCGGGTGTCCTTAGCAAAGCACAAAATGCCGCACCTCAGGTATCGGCCGGTAGACCCAGTTGGCGGGAATGACAGTGTTGCTGACATTTTCGCCCGGGCCGTTATTCCTGGCGCAATGGCGCCGGATGCGAATCACCTCCGCGCGGACAGGGAGACGCTTCGATGGCTGCTGAGATCGTACAAATCAATCCCGCGACCATGGCCGCCCCGGGTGGCCATTACAGCCATTGCGTCGCCGCCGGAGGGTTCGTTTTCGTCTCCGGGCAACTGCCGATCGCGCCCGACGGCAGCAAGCTCAACGAGGCGACCTTCGAGCAACAGGCGCAGCAGGCGCTCGCCAATGTCGCGGAAGCGCTGCGGGCGGCCGGGAGCTCAATCGAAGCCCTGACGCAGGTGCGCGTCTACGTGACCGACATCGCCTCGTGGCCTGCCTTCAACGCGATCTATGCGGCGTGGGCAGGCTCCGCCCGGCCGGCCCGGGCGGTGGTGCCGGTGCCCGGACTGCATTACGGCTTCAAGATCGAAGTTGAAGCCGTCGCGCTCCAAGCCTCGGCGTGAGGCGCGGCAGCGTGGAACCTGGCGGCGCCCGCCGCGGATCAGAGGCTCGATGCCACACCCGAAGGGAGGCGACTGCTGCGCACGAAATCGGGGGTTCAGACCAGCACCGCGCCGCCGTCGACGACGATGACCTGGCCGGTGCTGAAGCCTTCCCGCATCAGATAGATGTAGGCCTGGGCGAGGTCGTCGGCCTCGCCGACCCGACCGACCGGAAGCCTCTGGGCAACGTCCCGATACATCGCTGCGCGATCGGACTCGGCCATGCCGCCCCACAACTCGGTCCGCACCGTCCCGGGGCAGACCGCATTGACCCGGATCGGCGCCAGCTCCACGGCTAAGGCGCGGGTGAGCGCTTCCACCGCCCCGCAGATGCTCGCGGCCACCGCCCAGCCCCTGCGCGGGCGCAATCCGGCAATGCCGTTGGTCAATGTGATCGAGCCGCCCGGCCTGATGCGGGGGCTTGCGTATTTCGCGGCCATCAACGCGCCCCAGAAGCGGACGTTTACGAAGCTGCGCGCACGGTCGAGCTGCATCAATTCGAGCGCTTCGAGATGCAAGGTCTCGCCCGCGGTGAACACCAGATGGTCGAACGCGCCGATGCGCTCGAACAAGGCGCGCACCTGCGCCTCGTCCGAGACGTCGACGACCTGGCCTTCGGCGCCTGCCCGCAGCGATGCCAGCGCAGGCCCGAGGCGCTCCCGGCGGCTCGATGCGATCACCACGGCGGCGCCCTCGCGCTCGGCCACCTTGGCCGTGGCGAGACCGATCCCCGACGTGCCGCCGAGAACCACCACCCGCTTGCCGCTCAAGCTCACTTTCACGCTCCTGTTTCGGCTGTGAACGCCGTCCAAGCGGCCGGCATGGTGTCCAATGACATGGCGTCAAACCTTGAATGACGCCAACGCACAGTTCTCATGGCAAGCATGACGAATCGTCGGGTTGGCCGGCGGCAGCGACTGTCGTGCGGGATAAGCGGACCGCAAATTTAGCGACCCTCGCCGACCTCCGCCTCCGCGAGCCGGCTGCGCCAATCCTTGCGGCTGCGGATGAGCGAGGCGGCGGCGAGCGCGAGCAGGACGGCGCACAAGGCGAGCAGCGCCAGCGCGATCGGGCGCTCGAAGAAGATCGCCCAATTGCCGTTCGACATGATCAGGGATTGGCGCAGCGACATCTCGAAAATTGGCGCGATCACCAACCCGAGCACCAGGGGTGCGGGATCGAGCCCGAACTTGCGCAAGCCGTAGCCGACGACCCCCATGATCAGCATCATCCACACGTCGACGATCGAGTTGTTCACCTCGTAGACGCCGATGACGCAGAACATCACGATCAGGGGATAAAGGTACGCGTAGGGGATGCGCAGCAGGGTCACGAACAATCCGACCAGCGGCAGGTTCAGCGCGAGCAGCATCAGATTGCCCACATACATCGAGGCGACGAAGCCCCAGAACACGCTGGGGTGGTCGTTGATCAATGTCGGACCGGGCGGCACCCCGTGGATCAGGAGCGCGGCGATCAGCACCGCCGTGACCGGCCCCGTCGGTATCCCGAGCGCCAGCATCGGCACGAATGCCCCGGTGGACGCCGCGTTGTTGGCCAATTCCGGCCCGGCGACGCCGGCCACCGCGCCCTTGCCGAATTGCTCCGGGCGGGCGGAGATGCGCTTCTCCAACGCATAGGACATGAAGCTCGAAATGATGTGCGCCGAGCCGGGGATGATGCCGATCAAAAAGCCGAGCAAGGAGCCGCGCGCGATCGGCATTGCCGACTCCCGCCACTCCTGGCGGCTCGGCCACAATTCCCGCAGCCGCGGCGCGGCGACCGCGCCCGTGACCTGATGGCTCGGCGTCGCCAGGATCTCGCCGAGCCCGAACAGCCCGACCGCCACCGGCACGATGCCGAGGCCGTCGCCCAGTTCCGGAAGATCGAAGCTGAAGCGAAAGTGTCCCGTCATCGTATCGATGCCGATCGTGCCGAGCAGGAGCCCGAACGTTGCCATGAGCAGGGTGCGCGGCAGCGAGCTGGTCGACATGTAGGCCAGGAAGATGAGGCCCAGGACCAACAGCGCGGCGTATTCGGGCGGCCCGAAGCGCAGCGCGAAAGTCGCGAGCGGCGGCGCGACCAGCGTGAGCACCACCACGCCGAAGGTGCCGGCGATGAACGAGCCCACCGCGGCGATACACAGCGCCGCGCCGGCGCGTCCATTCTTGGCCATGGCGTTGCCGTCGATGCAGGTCATCACCGAGGCCGCTTCGCCCGGGATGCGCAGCAGGATGGAGGTCGTCGAGCCGCCATATTGCGAGCCGTAATAGATGCCGGCCAGCATGACGATGGCCTTGGTGGCGTCGAGGCCGAAGGTCAGCGGCAGCAGGATGCTGATGCCCGCGAGCGGCCCGATACCCGGCAGCATCCCCACCAGCGTGCCGACCACGCAGCCGAGAAAGGCATACCAAAGGACGTCGGGGTGGAGTGCGACGGAAAAGCCGTGCAGCAGGCTGCCGACGGTTTCCACGGCCGTCAGAACCAGAGCAGGCCGCGCTCGAGCGGCGACTTGAGCGCCACTCCGAACAGCCAGTAGGCGAACAACGTGAGCGAGACGCCGTAGGCGGCGGCAGGCAGCATATGTCGTCGCTCCACGACGACGAGCAGGGCGAAGACGAGGAGCGACATGGTGAGGATGAAGCCGAGAGTCTGATAGGCCGCGACGGCCACCGCCGTAATGAATACGACCAGCGCCGCGTGCCAGCGGTCACTCCAATCGACCGCGGCGAGTTTCTGGCTCGCGCCGCCGCCGACGATCACGAGCAACGCGAATGCAATCATCAAGCCGGCCATGAGCTTCGGCATCATCCCGGCGCCCGGCGCCGACAAGGTGCCGAACGGCAGATCGCCGCTGATCGCGAACACCAGGACGCCGAATGCGACGAAGAAAGCGCCGCAGACGTGGTCGGTACGAAGGGTCATCGCAAGCGCCTTACATCGCCGGGCGGATTTGATCCACCCGAACCGGACGATGCGGTGTTCTCCGACGCTGCAGGCGGAAATGCAATGCCCCGCTCGCGCGGGGCACGGCAGTTCGATGCCGGCTCTGTGCGATCAGCCCCCAACCTTGCCGATGGATCGCACCGCTGCCTCTACGCGCTTGGCGTCCTCGTCCCAGAACTTGGCAAAGTCCGGCTGGTCGAGATAGGCAACCTCGTCGCCGATGTTCTTGATCGCGTTCTTGAACTGATCGGACGCGGCCGCCTTCTGGGTTTCCGCCCGCAGGCGGGTGATGACCGCATCCGGCGTACCCTTCGGTGCGAACAGCCCGACCCAGAGGGAAAACTCGACATCGTAGCCGAGCTCCTTCAGGGTCGGAACGTCGGCGGCGGAGGGCGCGCGCTGGGCGCCGAAGCTCGCGAGCGCCCGCAGCTTCCCCGCCTTCAGGTGACCGCTGGCGGCGGCGATCGAGGAGACCAGCACCTGCGAATTGTTGCCGAGAATCGCGGTCAGTGCCGGCCCGCCGCCATTGGTCGGCAGATGCCGCATCTTGATGCCCGCTGCATTCATGAACAGGACCGTCGGCAGGTGCAGCGCCCCGTAGAGTCCGGACGAGCTGAACACGATCTGGTCGGGCCGCTTCTTGGCGTCGTCGACAAGGTCTTTCAATGTCTTGTACGGCTGCTGGTCGTTGACGACGAGCACCATCGGACCCGCGGTCAGCCGCGCGATCGGGATGAAGTCCGCGCGCGTGAACTTCGGAGGCCGGCCGAACAGCTTGTCGACCTCGGCAAAGCCCGAGATCGAGACGATATGGACCAGCAAGGTGTAGCCGTCCGGCTTGGCGTTGGCGACGAACTGGGCGCCGACTTGGCCGGCGGCGCCGGCCTTGGTTTCCATCACCACCGGCTGCTTGAGCAACGGCTCCATCATCGCCGCGAGCGGCCGGCCGACGACATCGGCCGCGCCCCCGGGCGGAAACGGATTGACGAACGTGACCGGCCGCGTCGGGTAGCTTTCCTGCGCGATTGCCGACCTGGTGGCGAGCGCCGCGGCGGTGGCGGCGGAGCCGACGACGAAGCTTCGTCTGTCCACGCTTGATCCTCCCTGGTGTCTCCCGGCTTGCAGCGCTGCCGGTGTGATATCGGCGGCGATGCTAGGAGGCGTGTCAGATGCGGTCAACCTCGCGGCGACGCGACAAATGGCGTCGCGCGTCAGTCGATAATCGCGACCGCGCGCGTCCAGCCGGCGGATCCGCCGCGCACCTTCACCGGAAAGCAGCTCACCGTGAATCCCCTGGCCGGCAGGGCTTCGAGATTGTGCAGTTTCTCGATGTGGCAATAGCCGATCTCGCGGCCGGCCTTGTGGCCCTCCCAGATCAGGCCGGCGTCACCGGTGGCGAGATATCTTTCCTTAGTATGGACGAAAGGCGCGTCCCAGCTCCAGCCGTCGGTACCGGTGACGCGTACGCCACGCTCGAGCAGATAGAGCGTCGCCTCGCGCCCCATGCCGCAGCCCCTGGCGACATAGTCGGGGCGCCCGTAGGCCGCGCCCGCGCTGGTGTTCACCAGCACGATCTCGAGCGGCGCGAGGCGGTGTCCGATGCGCGCGAGCTCGGCTTCGACGTCGCGCGCGCTCGCCACGTAGCCGTCGGGGAAGTGCCGGAAGTCGAGCTTGACCGCGGGTTGAAGGCACCACTCCAGCGGTACCTCGTCGATGGTGATCGCGCGCTTGCCGCGCTGGCGAGAGAAGCGAGCGGCCAGCGCGGCCTTGCTATTAGGTGCGTGCGCCGGACACTCGCCTGACACAGGCTCGTCGGCGCACGCGCGATCCATGGTCGATGCGAAATGCCAGGGCGCGTCGAGATGGGTGGTGTTGTGGGTCGACAGCCTGATCCACTCGATGGCCCAGCCTTCGCCGTCGGGCAAATCCTCCTCGGCGAGGCCGGGAAAGAATTTGACCATGTCCGCAGCGGTCTGGCGGTGGGTGAGATAGTCGATCTTGGGCCCGTAGCCGGGCGGATCGGCGGCAACATCGTTCTCCAACGGCACCGAGATGTCGACGAGGGTGCGTGGCATGATAAGGAACTCCTCATGCAACAATTCATGCGGTCATCATCCGCGCAAGCGGATGATCCAGTAAACACCGACATTTGCGATTCTTCCTGCGGCGGCGGAGTTTACTGGATGCGCGCTTTCGCGGGCATGACGGTCATTGATACAGGCGAAAAGTTAGCGAGGACATCATCATGCCGGCCTATTGGGTTGCACGATCGAAGATCAACGATCCCGTCGAATACAAGAAGTACACCGAGCTCGTGCCGGGCATCATCGCCAAGTTCGGCGGCAAGGTGCTCGCCCGCGGCGGCCGCTACCAGATCATGGAGGGTCCGCACAAATTCCACCGCTTCGTGGTGATCGAGTTCCCGACCTTCGAGCAGGGCGTCGCCTGCTCCACCTCGCCCGAATACGACGCGGCGGCGGCGTTCCGCCGCAGCGGCGCGGGCGAGGTCGAGACCATCATGGTCGAAGGCGGAGAGCCCGGCCCTTGATCGGCGGGCAGTGTCCCACTAGCGCATGCCCCGCGGTGCCCGTAAGATCGTACCAAAACGGCTGCAACTGGGAGGATGACGATGCTGCACGATCCGAAATGCCGGGCATGGACTTGTCTTGCCCGTTTGTTCACGGGGCTTCTCGCGTGCGCGCTCTGGGCCGGACCCGCCGGGGCGCAGAGCGGGGAACCGATCAAGATCGGTTACGGCATATCGCAGACCGGCGGACTTGCGCCCAATGGCAAGTCCGCGTTGCTCGCCCAGAAGATCTGGGAGGAGGACGTCAACGCCAAGGGCGGGTTGCTCGGCCGTCCGGTCAAGCTGGTCTACTACGACGACCAGACCAATCCGGCGACGGTGCCCGGCATCTACACCAAGCTGCTCGACGTCGACAAGGTCGACCTCATCATCGGCGGCTACGGCACCAACATGCTGGCGCCGGCGATGCCGGTCGTCGTGCAGAAGAAGAAGATGCTGATCGGGCTGTTCGGGCTCGCGGTCAACAGCGAGTTCCGCTATCCCAACTACTTCGCGATGATTCCGTCGGGGCCGGCCCCGAAGACCGCCTTCACCAAGGGCTTCTTCGACACCGCCATGGCGCAGAGCCCGAAGCCCCAGACGGTGGCGATCGTCGCGGCCGACGCGGAGTTCTCCGTCAACGCCTCCGACGGCGCGCGCGAGAACGCCAAGGCGGCCGGGCTCAAGGTCGTCTACGACAAGCGCTATCCCCCATCGACCACCGACTTCGCGCCGATCGTGCGCGCGGTCCAGGCGACCAATCCGGACATCGTGGTGATCTGCTCGTATCCGCCGGACTCGGTCGGGATGGTGAAGGCGGTCAACGAGATCGGCTTCAAGCCGAAGATGATCGGCGGCGGCTTGGTCGGCCTGCAGGCGACGGCCATCAAGACGCAGTTGGGGCCGATGCTCAACGGCTTCGTCAACTACGACTTCTGGCTGCCGGTCCCCAAGATGAATTTCCCCGGGGTCGCGGAGTTCATGAAGAAGTATCAGGCCAAGGCGGCGTCGGAGGGCGTCGACCCGCTCGGCTACTACATCGGGCCCTGGGGCTATGCGCAGATGGAGGTCCTGGCGCAGGCGATTGCCGGAACGAAGAGCCTCAACGACGACAAGCTTGCCGACTACATCCGCGCCAACACCTTCAAGACCGTGGTCGGCGACGTGAAATTCGGCAAGGACGGCGAATGGGCGCAATCGCGCGTGCTGCAGGTCCAGTTCCAGAACGTGAAGGGCAACGACGTCGGCCAGTTCAAGGACATCTCGACCCAGGTCGTGCTGACGCCGAAGGAGTACGAA
Source organism: uncultured Alphaproteobacteria bacterium (assembly GCA_963758945.1). GTDB lineage: Bacteria > Pseudomonadota > Alphaproteobacteria > Rhizobiales > Xanthobacteraceae > VAZQ01. The sequence continues at coordinate 365,125 of CAVWXY010000020.1, forward strand.
TCGGGCAAGGTGATCTATCCGTACGAGAAGGCGAAGTAGCCGGCATGGAAACGGGCAACGGCCGCAGGTTAGCCGTTGCCCGCGCGAACACGGCGGCATCCCGTCGAGATGCCGTCTTACGCGAAAGCGGGACCAAGCGGCTTCACAGCCCGAGATAGAACTTGCGGATCAACTCGTTGTTGTTGAGCTCGTCGGCCGAACGGCCCTCGAAGGCGATCTGGCCGTGGACGATGACGTAACCGCGGTCGGCGATGCGCAGCGCCTGCGGAAAGTTCTGCTCCGCCATCAGCACGGTGAGCTTGTACTGCTCCTTGAGCTCCTTGATCTTGTCGATGGTGCGGCTCACCAGCACCGGCGCCAGACCGACCGAGGGCTCGTCGATCAGCAGGATGCGCGGCGCCAGCATCAGCGCGCGCGCGAGCGCGAGCATCTGCTGCTCGCCGCCGCTCATCGAGCCGGCGAGCTGGGCGCGCCGCTCGGCCAGCCGCGGGAAGCATTCGAAGCAGAAATTCAGGTTGGACTTGAGCGTCGCGCGCGCCTTGCTGCGGAAGGCGCCGAGCAGCAAATTCTCTTCCACGGTCAGGCGCGGGAACAGGCGACGGCCCTCCGGCACCAGCGCTATCCCGAGATCGACGATCTGCTCGGTGGTGCGGCCGACGAGGTCGTGCTTGTCGCCGTCGATCTCCACCACGATGCGGCCGGTGCGCGGGCGCACGATCCCCATCACGCATTTCATCAAGGTCGACTTGCCGTTGCCGTTGGTGCCGAGCAGGACCACGGTCTCGCCGGCATTGACGCTGAGCGACACGTCCTCGAGCACGCGCACGCTGCCATAGGCGGCGTCGATGTTCTCGATGGTGAGGCTATTGGCCAAGGTAAGCCCTCTCGACCTCGGGGTCGCGGATCACCTGGTCCGGCGAGCCGTCGGCGATCTTCTTGCCGGACACCAGCACGACCAGCCGCTGCGAGAACTTCATGACGGCGCGCATGATGTGCTCGATCAGGATGATGGTGATGCCACGCTCGTTGAGCCGGATGAGCAGGCCGACGATGTCGTCGACCTCCGACTGCGAAAGCCCCGCCATCGACTCGTCGGCGATCAACAGCTTCGGCTCGGCCGCCATCGCGCGGGCGAGCTCGAGCTTGCGCATCTCCACCTGTGTGAGGTCGCGCGGAAGCTTCGTCCCCTTGTCGGCGAGCGCGACGAGCTGCAGCAGCTCGGCGCAGCGGGCATCGAGCTCGGCCGGCGACAGTGCGGAGCCCGGACGCGCATTGACGGTGTAGAGCAGCGGCACCCGCAAGTTGTCGGCGACCGTCAGCGTCGTGAACGGGCGCGGAAGCTGGAAGCTGCGCGCCATGCCGCGGCGCGTGCGCTCATGGGTGGCCAGTCCGTCGACCGCCTCGCCGTTGAAGTGCACGGTGCCGGTCTCGTTCGTCAGCGTCCCGCAGATACAATTGACCAGCGTCGACTTGCCGGAGCCGTTGGGACCGATCAGACCGACCCGCTCGCCCTCGGCGACGGCGAGGTCGATGCCGTCGAGCGCCACGAAGCCGCCGAAGCGTTTGCTCAGACCGGTGACCTCGAGCAGGGCGGTCACTTCTTCCTCCCACGCAGGAAATCCTGGACCAGACCGACGATGCCGTTCGGCGCAATGATGACGAAGCTGACCAGCAGCAGGCCGACGATCAGGAGGTTGACCGCCGAGGAGATGGTGACGGTCGCGATCTGCTGCAGCGAGCCGAGCAGGATCGCGCCGATCAAGGGCCCGACCCAGCTCGTGGTGCCCCCGATCATCGGCATGGCGATGGAATTGACCGCGTATTCGAGCCCGAAGGCGGAAGAGGGCTGCAGGTAACCGATGTAATAAGGAAAAGGCGCGCCGGCCATGCCCATGAGCGCGCCGGAAAGCATGGTGGCGACGAGTTTCAGCCGGAGCGTGGGCACGCCCGAGGCCTCCGCCGCGAGCTCGTCGTCGCGGATGGTCGCGAAGCCGTAGCCGAGCTGAGAGCGCTCGACGCCGCGCGCGGTGACGAGCGCGACGACCGCCAGCGCGAGCATCAGCAGGAACAGATACTGGATATACGGACCGATCAGCGGAATGTCGTTCGGGCGAATGATATAGGCGCCGCGCGAGCCGCCGACATAGTCCCAGTTGACGACCAGGGTCTGCAGCACGACGGCGAGCGCGAGCGTCGCGATGGCGAAGAAGGCGCCGCGCAGCCGCAAGGTCAAGTAGCCCATGCCGAGCCCGACGATGCCGGAGACGATGCCGCCGATCACGATCAGGATCGGGATCGGCATCGGGTAGAATTTGTGAAGGAAGACGGTCGAATAGGCGCCCAAGGCGAAGAACGCAGCCGAGCCGAAATTCACGTAGCCGGTATAGCCGCCGAGGATATTCCAGGCAGTTGCCAGCACGACGAACTGCAGCACCGTGTAGCCGGCGAAGAACAGGTAGTCGTTGTTCACCGCGCGCGCGCCGAGAAATACGCCGGCCGCCACCGCGATCGAGATCAGCAGAAAGACGCGGGTCCGCACGATCGACAATCCTACCGCCCGAGAAGCCCCGCCGGCCGGAACGCAAGGGTGAGAAGCAGCACGCCGAACGCCACCGCAGGCGCCCAGGACGGGCCGTAGAAGGTGGCGGTGAAGCTCTCCAGAATGCCGAGCAGCATGGCGCCGATCACCGTGCCGGGGAGGCTGCCGAGCCCGCCGAGCACGCAGATTGCGAACACCCGGCCGATATATTCGCGCCCGACCGAGGGCTCGACCGGCTGGATGATGATCAGCAGCGCGCCGGCGACCGACGTGGTCGCGATCGAGATGCCGAAGGCGATGCGCTTGATGCGGGTCGGGGAGGCGCCCATGAGCCGCAGCGCCAGCTGGTCCTGCGCCACGGCGGAAATCGCGCGTCCGATGAAGGTGTAGGACAGGTAAAGCTGCAGCGCGGCGAACATTGCGAGCGCGGCCACGCACGGCACCAGCATGCGCAGCGGGAAATCCATCACCCCGAGATGCCAGCTCGGTCCGATATACCAGGCTTCGACATAACGGTAGTCGACGCCGAAGACGAGGATCAGCATCACCTCGGTGACGAACAGCAGGCCGAAGAAGAAGGAAAGGCCGCGCAACGCTTCCTGCCCGCGCCGCTCGAACAACTCGTAGTAGACTTGGTAGACGCCGGCGCCGAGAAGATAGAACACCGGCAGCATGACGATGCTGATCACGATCGGATCGATGCCGAGCCGGGCGTTGACGATATAGGCGATGTAGGAGCCGAGAATGATGAAGGCGGGATGGGCGATGTTGACGATGTCGAGGATGCCGAACGAGATCGAGACCCCGAGCGTCACCGCGGCATAAAACCCGCCGAGCAATATGCCGGCGATCAGGGCGTTGATCAGCAAGTCGAAGCTAAGGCCCACTCGTTCCCCCCAACGTCCCCACGCCCGGTTCGCGGCAACGGGTCCGCCGGGACGAGCTTCGTTTGTTTGGCGGCAGTGTGCAGGAAGGGTGCCGCCTTGGCTAGTCCTTCAGCATCACGGGCGCTCGGTCGCTGCTCGCACTACCGCCTTGAGCGCAGCGGACAAATTGTCGATCACGCGATCGGCGTCGGCGCCAAGTCCGTGACGCTGCGCAATCCACTTGGGATCGTTGTAGGACAGCCAGGTCTTGCCGTCCGCATCCTCCCAAACCAGCACCTTCAGCGGCAAATCGATGCCGACGGTCTGGTCGGACTGCATGAGCGGCGTGCCGCCCTTGGCGTTGCCGAAAATCAGCACTTGCGTCGGCCGCAAAGCCATGCCGACTTGCGTGGCGCCCGCCGCGTGATCGATGCGGGCGAATACTGTCATGCCGCGGGCCGTGATCTCGGACTCCAGCCGGTCCGCCGTTTCCTCCGGGCCGAAGCTGCTGGCTGCGGTGATCAACCCGTCCGCGGCCATTGCACATGCCACCCAGAACCAGATGCCGATGATTGCGGCGACGGGAACGCCGCGACGCGACCATATCGGGGCACCCCGGCCCGACATCGCCGGGCCTCGCGATCCCACGGCCGGCCGCCGACCCGGCTCAGCGCACCATCATGCCGCGGCCTGCTGGCGCACGTGGTCGGGCAGCGGCAACGGCTTGTTGGCGCTTTGCAGGAACTCGATGGTCATGAAGACCATCTCCTTGTCGCCGAGGTTCTCGAGATCGTGCACCTTGAATTGGCCGGCTCCATAAATCTCGTGCCGCGTCTCGCCGGGCGCGTAGGTGTATTCGACGGTCGTGCCGTCGTGCACGTGCTGGCGCCCGCGGCCGCCGCTCACCGCGGTCCAGAAATAGTCGAGAACATGGCGGTGGAAGCCGATGCGTTCACCAGGCGCGAGGCGGATCATCCACACCCGCACGCGATCGGTCTCCGACACCAGCGTGCTGCCGACGCAGGGGTTGGGATTGGCCTTCTCGCGCTCGAATTCGGCGGCGATCGCCGGCGGCCAGGCCGCGCGCTCGGATTTTTCCGCCTGCTTGTCCAACATCGTCAGAGCCATGGCATTCCTCCAGGTTTGGCCCGATATATAGCAACTTTGCCCGGCTGGAAATGGCGGGATCGAGCGAATGGCAGGCAAGCGGCGCGCGCTGGTCGTCGGCGGCTCGATGAGCGGCCTCCTCGCCGCGCTGCTGCTCGCGCGCGCCGGGTGGGAGGTCGACGTGTTCGAGCGGGTCGAGAGCGAGCTCGCCGGCCGCGGCGCCGGCATCGTCGCGCAGCCCGACCTGATCGCGACGCTGCGCCGGCTCGGCATCGATCCGACCGACCTCGGCGTCGCGATCACCACGCGCAAGATCCTGGACGCCTCGGGGCGGCTCGTCGGCGAGTGCGCCTGTCCTCAAGTCCTGACCGCCTGGGAGCGCGTCTACCGGGCGCTGCGCGACGCGTTTCCGGGCGGGCGCTACCACCGCGGCCGCGGCGTGCGCAGTTTCGAGCAGAGCGAGCGTTCGGTCGTGGCGCATTTGGCGGACGGCGGCAGCGCCGAGGGCGAGCTGCTGGTGGGGGCGGACGGCCTTCGCTCCACCATCCGCCAGCAATGCCTGCCGCAGCTCCTGCCGCTCTATGTGGGCTACGTGGCATGGCGCGCGCTCATCCCCGAGGCGGCGTTTGCGCCGGCGATCCATCGCGAGCTGTTCAACTATATGACGTTCTGCCTGCCGCCGGGCGAGCAGTTCCTGGGTTATCCGGTGGCAGGGCCGGACAACGACCTGCATCCCGGCCACCGCCGCTACAACGTCGTCTGGTACCGGCCCGCGGACGAGACCCGGGAACTGCAACGCCTGCTCACCGACGAGAGCGGCACCACCCACGCGATCTCGATCCCGCCGCCGCTGATCACTCGGCGAGCCGTCGCCGACATGCGCGCGGCCGCAGAGCGCCTGCTCGCGCCGCAATTCCGCGCGGTGGTGCGCATGATCGACGAGCCGATCCTGCAGCCGATCTACGACCTGGAGACGCCGCGCATGGCCTTCGGCCGGGCGGCGATCATCGGCGATGCCGCCTTCGTGGCGCGGCCGCACGTCGCGGCCGGGGTTGCCAAGGCCGCGGACGACGCGGAAACCTTGAGCGCGGCCCTCGAGGAGAGCGAGGTCGAGCCGGCGCTGCGGCGGTTCGAGGCGGCGCGGCTTCCGGTCGGACGCCGCATCATCGAGCGCGCGCGCCACCTCGGCGCCTATCTGCAGGCCACGCAAACGGTCGAGGAGCGCAGCCGCTCGCAGCGCCACGGCATTCCCGCCGCGGTGTTGGCGGAGACCGCAGTGCTCGATTTCCTGCGGGAGTGAGATCGAAGTCTCTCGGGATCATGCGCGGGCGCGCTTCGACGCGAAGGCCGGGCAGATCGGGGATAGCATCCGCGATGCCCCTCCCGCCGGATCGGTCGGTAATCGAAACTAAACACTTCCCATCGATCGTGCGGCCGGACCACAGGGGGAAATAATCCATGCGTCGGATGACGGGGTTGGCGGCTGCGGTCGCTGCTGCGGTAGCTTTGGGCATTGGCATCGGTTGGATTCTCGGCCCCAAGGCGCCGGCGCCGGACGCGCCGGAGGCCAAGGCGGCCGACCGCGAGGTGGTGACCGGCACGGTCACATCACGCACCAGCGCCGTGGCCGACACGCAGCCGCAGGCGGCCCAGCCGCAATCGTTCGCGCCGCCGGCCGCGCCGATGACACCTCAAGCACGACCCGCGACCGCGATGATCCCGGGCGCGCCAACCAGGGCCCGCGCCCCCGCCAACCCGAGATGCGAAAATCCGGACGCGCTCGGCGTCCACCGAACTGTGGAGGTCGACACCGCGGGCGGACCGGGCTTTGGTTCCGCGCAGTTCAAGGCCCACGATTTCCTGGAACCAGGCGAAATCGTGCTGACCTTCGACGACGGCCCATGGCCGGGCAATACTCCGGCGGTGCTGGCCGCATTGGCGTCGCAATGCGTGAAGGCGACGTTTTTTCCGATCGGGCAGCACGTGAGCTGGCATCCCGAGCTGCTCAGGCAGGTTGTCGCCAAGGGTCACACCGTCGGTTCCCATTCGTGGTCGCACGTGAATTTAGCCAAGAAATCCCTGGCGGAAGCCAAGGACGAAATCGAGAACGGCATCAGCGCCGTCGCGATTGCCGCCGGGCGTCCGCTGGCACCCTTTTTCCGCTTCCCGGGGCTCAGCCAGACGCCGGAATTGATCGCCTATCTCGCTGAGAGGAACATCGGCATCTTCTCGATCGATCTCGACTCCTTCGACTTCAAGCTCAAGAATCCCGAGCTGGTGATCGCATCGGTGATGACCAAGCTCGACAAGCGCGGCCGGGGCATCATCCTGATGCACGATTTCCAGCATTCGACCGCGGTCGCGCTTCCGGCGTTGTTGCTGCAGCTCAAGGCAAAGGGCTTCAAGGTCGTGCATTTGAAGGCCAAAAATGCCGTGGCGTCGCTGCCCCAATACGAGGACGCTATGGTGAAGATGCGGGCCGGCCAAACTGTCGATGGGCGGCCGACCGCAAGCGTCGTGCGCACGATCCAGGATTCCCAATAGCCGCCGGTTGGCGGTTTGTGTGTTCTCCGGGTGTGGGGCGGCGCATCTGCGCAAGCGGCGATAGCGAGCGCTCGAGCATCGGCATTCATCTGCCGCGCTTTTTTGCCCGCCCTTTCTTTGCGCGCTTGACCCCCGCCATTCTCTCGAGCACCGCGCAGACCGCGGCGGTGTCGTGCTCGGCGTGGCCCGACTTCAGCGCCTTGGCGTAGACCGGGACGGTGGCGTCGAACATCGGCGTCGGGCAGCGAAGCTCGCGCGCGAATTCGCCGATCACCGCCATGTCCTTCTGCCAGATCGATATCTTCATCGTCGGATCGTCGTAGCGGTCCTTGACCATCATCGGCGCTCGCAGCTCGAACACGCGCGAATTGGCGGCGCCCGATTTGACCATCTCGAACACGGTCTCGGCATCCAGTCCGGCCTTGAGCCCGAGCACCATCGCCTCGGCGCTGGCGACATTGTTGATGGCGACCAGCAGGTTGGCGACGAACTTCATGCGACTGCCGTTGCCGAACGCACCGAGGTCGTACACCGCGCGGGCGAAGCCGGCGAACAGCGGGCGCAGCTTGCGGATCGCGGCGCGGTCGCCGCTCGCATAGACCACGAGGTCCTTGACCTTGGCCTGCGCGCCGGTGCCGCTCACCGGGCAGTCCAGCATCACATGGCCGGCCTTGCGCAAGGCGCGCTCGCCGTTGAGCTTGTCGGCGATGGTGAAGGTGCTGGCTTCGACGATCACGCGCGGGCCGACGCCCGCGGCGATGATCGCCTGGACGGTGGCATCGAGCGCTGCGGGCTTGGGCAGGCTGGTGACAATGGTCGTGACCTCGGCGGCGAGCGCACCGGCATCCTTTGCGATCTCCACGCCGGCACGTCCCAGCGCCCGTCGCCGCGAGGGATCGATGTCATAGCCGATGACGCGCCAGCCGGCGTCCACGAGGTTGTTGGCGAACGCGCCGCCCATGATGCCGAGGCCTACGACGCCGACCTTGCCTTTCGCCATTCCCCACCTCCTTGCGCGGTCACTGCGGCGGCGGACGCTAGCCGGGAGCGTCCGTTGCATTCAAGCGCGATGTGCCGATCGGCGTCCTCCCGGATAGCCGTCTTTATCATCCGAGCCTAATCTCTTATCGTTGCCCCGCTGTGTCGGAGTGACACGGCGGCAGGGAGGGGCAGAGGCCGGCAACCGCGGAGAGACTTGCATGCATATCGGCATCGCCGGCATAGGCAAGATGGGCGCGGCCATCGCGCAGCGGTTGCTCGAGGTCGGGCACAAGGTCACAGCCTGGAACCGCTCCGCCGACAAGCTGAAACCGGTCAGGGAGGCCGGCGCCGCCGTCGCCGCCACCCCGGCGGAACTCGCGCAGGCGAGCGATGCCGTCATCACCATCCTCACCGATGCTGCCGCCATCGACACGGTCTATAACGGCGCGTCCGGGCTGCTCGCTCCGGGCGTGCGCGGCAAGCTGTTCATCGAGATGAGCACCGTGCAGCCGCAGACCGAGTTGGCGCTGGCCGAAAAAGTGCGTGCGAAGGGTGCGGCCCTGGTTGAGTGTCCGGTGGGCGGCTCGACCGGTCCGGCGCGCCAGGGCAAGTTGATCGGGTTGATGGGCGCTGAGCCGGCCGACGCCGCGCGTGCACGGCCGATCCTCGAGCAGCTTTGCCGCCGGCTCGAGCATTGCGGGCCGGTTGGCTCGGGCGCGGTCATGAAGCTCACCATCAACATGCCGCTGATGATCTACTGGCAGGCGCTGGGCGAGGCGCTGGCGCTTTGCCGTCCGCTCGGGCTCGACCCCGCGCGGATCATGGATCTGCTCTCCGACACGTCGGGTGGCCCGAACGTGCTCAAGGTGCGCGGGGCGGGGGTCGCGGCCATGCTCAAGGGCGGCGACGGCGGACCTGTGACCTTCGACGTCGACAGCGCGATCAAAGATCTGCGCACCATGCTGACCGAGGGCAAGGGGCACGGACTCGAGCTCCCGCTCGTGGAAAAAACGCTCGCCTGCTACGAGGAGACCAAACGAAAAGTCTCGGGCGCGGCGGAAGTGTCCGCGGTCTCGGTCTATTGGGCGAACCGCGGAAAGCAATGATACGGTATCCGACTAATCAACCGGGTACGACGTGCACGAAATCCTTTGAACCAAGAACCTTGGAGCCATCATGTCGGTCGTCACGCTTGCGCAAGCTTCCACCATCGTCGATGCCGCGCTCAAGAAAGGCCGCGACACCAATTGCGCGCCGCTCACCGTCGCCGTGCTCGACGCCGGCGGGCAGCTGGTCGCGTTCAAGCGCGAGGACAAGTCGGGCCTGCTGCGCTTCGACATCGCCTTCGGCAAAGCGTGGGGCGCGCTCGGCATGGGCTTCGGCTCGCGTACGCTCGCGGCGCGCGCGGCCAAGACGCCGCAGTTCTTCACCATGCTGGCGGCGGCGAGCGAGGGCCGCATGGTCACCAATCCCGGCGGGGTGCTGATCAGGAGCGCGGCCGGCGACATCGTCGGCGCGGTCGGCATCTCCGGCGACACCTCCGACAAGGACGAAGCCTGCGCAATCGCCGGCATCGATGCGGCGGGCCTCAAGGCCGATCCCGGCCAGGATGGGTGAGCGCCATCCGGCGCTGTGGACGTCGCCAATTTTGCGCGGGTCGCTCAATGCCGGCGCTTGCGGTCTGGCGCGACCGGTGCCGCCAGCGCTTTGTCCCAGATCGCCTGGATATGCGCGACCTCGGCCTCGAAGCGCTCGAGGAACAGCCGCGCCGGTACGCTCAAGGTGCGCCGCGCCGGCTGAATCACCACGAACTCGGCAAAAAGCGGCGGATCGCCGATCGGATTGACCACGAGGCCGCCCTTGTCGATGTCGTTCACCGAGATGAGGCCCGGCAGCACCGTCACCCAGTCCGTGCGCGCGACGAATTCCAGGGTGCCGATCATGGCGTCCATTTCCAGCATGGCCGCGATCTCGACGCCGTGGGTCTGGAAATAGGTCTCGAGGTTGCGGCGGCGGATATTGTCGGGCCCGGGCACGACGATCTTCAGCGGCGCGCAATCGGAAAGCCGCACAGGCGCGAGCGGCTTGAGCGCGCGCTTGGGCCCCGACAGCAGCATCTCGCGGTCGCGCACCAGCAGCCGCGACTTCAATCCCGTCCTGCCCTCGAAGGCGGGCACCAGGGCGAAATCGAGCTCGTCGGCCAGCACCATCTCGGTCAGCACGCCGCTGTAGCCCTCGAACACGTGCAGGCGCACGTCGGGATGGCGCGGCACGAAATCCTCGAGCGTGGGTGCCAGCACCGCGCGGGTGAAGGTCGGCATCAGCCCGATGCGCAGGTCGCCGGTGATGACGCCCGCCACGCTGCGCGCCTCCTCGTGGGCGCTCTCGAGCCGGCCGACCGCCTCGACGCAGCTCTTGTAGTAGCGCAGGCCCGCAGCGGTGGGCACGACGCCGCGCGCCGAGCGTTCGAACAGCTTCACCCCGAGCGCCCGCTCGACCGTCGCGACGTGCTGCGAGATGCCGGATTGGGTGGCGTTCTCGCGCGCGGCGGCGCGCGTGAACGAGCCTTCCTCGCAGACGGCGACGACGGCGCGGATCTGGCGAAGCGCGATATTGGCCATGGACGCTCGCTATCAAGAAAACTGATGCCTTACCGCAAAATATATTATTTCGACCGCAGGAGCCATGCGGATAGGATTTTGCCCAACAGCAACCGCGAACCGCGCGGCGTCACCCCCGGGAGGGTCCATGGGAACGGCAAATTTCGGCATCGCCGGATTGGATTGGCAGCAGCGCGTCAACTGGGAGCGGATGCGCACCTACCGTACCGAACGCGCGCGCCAGCACATGAAGAAGCACAAGCTCGGCGCCATGCTGTGCATGTACGACGAGAACGTGCGCTACCTCACCGGCACGCTCACGCCCGGCTGGAACCGGCTGAAGCCCGGCCTGCGCTACGCGCTTCTTTGCGGCGATGGCGCGCCGGTGCTGTTCGAGCAAGGCGATCTCGGCTTCCAGATCGAACGCCACTCGCCGTGGCTCCCGAAGGAGAACGTCCGCTACTCTTATGCCTGGATCAAGGGCGCGGCCGGCCCGGCCTCGCAGCAGCAGGTCAAGAAATTCACCGACGCGATCCTCTACGAGATGAAGCGCCACGGGGTCGCCGGGGAGAAACTCGGCGTCGACTTCATCGACATCAACATGATCAATATCTTCAAGGAGAAGAAGATCAACTGGGCCGACGGCATGACGGCGATGATGGAGGCGCGCGCAGTCAAGAACGTCGACGAGCAGGAATGCATGCGCATCGTCGGCGCAATCGGCGACGCCACGCACTGGGAATGCATGAAGTTTCTGCGGCCGGGCATCACCGAGAACCAGGTGACCGCCCACCTGATGAAATACCTCTACAGCATTCCCGGCATGGAAGACGTCGAGGACGTGATCGTCTCGTCCGGCCCCAATACCTGGCCCAATTGGCGCAATTTCTCCGACCGCATCATCCAGCCCGGCGACATCGTGTTCATGGATTTGGCCGCGCTCACCTGGAACGGCTACAAGTCCTGCTACTACCGCACCTATTGCGTCGGCAAGGAGCCGACCAAGGAGCAGAAGGACACCTACGCCACCGCGCTGGAATGGCTGTACAATTCCATCGGTGCCGTGAAGGCCGGCACCACCACCCGCGAGATCGCGAAGAAATGGCCGTCGGCGAAAGAGGCCTGGGGCTACAAGGAGGAGGACCAGGCAGCGGCGAACCTCTGGGGCCATGGGCTGGGTCTTGCCCAATATGATCCGCCGGTGATCTCGCGCATCTGGTCCCTCGACCATCCGATCGAGATCAAGGCCGGCATGACGTTCGCGCTCGAGACCCAGCACGGCAAGCGCTTCCGCTATGGCGTACGCATCGAGGAAATGCTGATCGTGCACGAGAAGGAGATCGAGATCATCTCCAATTTCCCGGTCAAGCAGATCACCGTGGTCGACCCGCTCCCGGGCTACGGCGACCACGTGAAGTAGCTCCGTGTTCCGGCATGAAGCGAAGAGGAATGGTGCGCTCCACACACCGATCTCGGGTTTACCCGAGATCGGCGCTCAAATGCGCGCAAGTCGGGCAAGCCCGACCTGCGTGGACCGTCATGAACTCCGAGTCTGGAACGGTCCCGGACAGCGGTGCACCGCTCCGCTAGCGCAACGCAGTTAAACAGTGCGCGCACTGCGTAAACTTATCTGCGTGCGCTGCACCGCATCCGGGACACGCGGGCGGTTGGGTTGATCGCAAATGGACCAGTTCATCATACCGCTCACCGATGCTGCAGCGCTCAACCCCGAGCGCGTCGGGCCCAAAGCGGCGAACCTAGCGGCGCTCGCGCAGGCGGGCCTGCCGACGCCGGGCGGCTTTTGTCTCACCGCAAAGGCCTACCGGGCGCAGATCGCGGCACTCGGGCTCGAGCCGCTGGTGTGCCGCTTCGCCTCGGCCGACGGGGTCGAGCAGCGGCGGGTGGCGGTCGACATCAGGCTCGGCCTCTACGAGCAGCCGGTCGCACCAGGCATCCTCGCCGCGCTGCTCGCGGCCTGGCACGACCAGCGCGCCGGAAGCGCGGCAAAGACCGCGGTGCGCTCTTCCGCCCTGATCGAAGACCGCAAGGGCACGAGTTTCGCCGGCCAATTCGAGAGTTTTCTCGGCATCGCCGACGAAGCCGCGTTCGTTACTGCCGTGCGCGCCTGCTGGGCGGCGCTGTGGACCACCAATGCGCGCCGCTACATGGAGAACAACGCGCTCTCGCCCGCGGACACGGCCATGGCGGTGCTGATCCAGCCCCTCGTCGATGCACGCGCCGCCGGCGGCGGCCTGAGCGAGACGGCGGAGGGGAAGATGCTCGTCAGCGCGACCTGGGGGCTCGGCTCCGCCATCGCGCAGGGCGAGGTGGTGCCGGACCGCATCGTGCTCTCGCGTCAGGGTTTCCTGCGCAAGCTCGAAGCCGGCCGCAAGGATCACCGCGAGAGCTGCGGGCACGGCGCGGGCGCCGTGCCGCAGGCGGTGCCGAGCCAGCTCGTGCATGCGCCGTGTCTCAATGCCGCGCAGGCGGTCACGCTCGGGCGCATGATGCGAAAGGCGGAAGCGGTGATCGGCTCCCCGGTCGAGATCGAATGGGCGCTCGACGCTGCGGGGTTCAAGCTGCTGCAGGCGCGTCCGCTGGCTATCGAGCCGGCGGCGGTGCCCGACGAAGTCTGGCTCCGGGATCCCGGCCTGAACGGACACCCCGCCGGCATCGGCTGGGGCGCCGGCCGCGCCGTGGTGGTCAACTGCGAATGCGAGCTCTCCCGGGTCGCGCCGGGCGACGTGCTGGTGACGCGCGTCGCCGGCCCGGCGCTGAGCCACGTGCTGCCGCGCGTTGCCGGCGTGGTTGCCGAGCTGGGCGGCTCGACCTCGCATCTCGCCTCGCTCGCGCGCGAGCGCGGCATCCCCATGGTGCTCGGCGTGCTCGACGCCACCAGCCGCATCCCGGACGGCTCGCAGGTCGCCGTCGACGGCGTCGCCGGCGTCGTGCGGTGGATGAGCTGATGCGCGCAAGCCTTTCTCGACCGAGAATCTTCGTCACCCAGCCGGTCGCCAAGAGCGCGCTCGATCGCCTGCGCAAGGTCGCGAGCGTCCGGGTCAATCCCGATTCGAGCCGCATCATCCCGAAGAAGGCGCTGGTCGCCGCCGTGCGCAAGTGCGACATCCTGTTCTGCCTGTTGCACGACCGGATCGACCGCGACGTGATCGCAGCCAATCCGGCGCTGCGGCTGCTTGCGGCACAATCGATCTCGCCGTCGAACATCGACGTCGGGGCGGCAACGGCGCAGCGCCTTCCCGTCACCGTGGTTCCTCCGGTCACCACCGAGGCGACCGCCGATCTCGCGTTCGGGCTGATGCTCGCGGTCGCGCGGCGGATGACTGAAGGCGATCGCCTGGTGCGGGCGGGAAAGTTTCCCGGCGGGCAGTCGAGCTATCTGCTCGGCTCCTTTGTCTGGGGCAAGACGATCGGCCTTGTCGGTGGCGGCGGGCTGATCGGTCAGGCCGTGGCGCGGCGCGCGCACGGCTTCTCCATGCGCGTGCTCTACTGGACGCCGCGGCGAAAGCCCGAGAGCGTGGAACGCGAGGCAGGCCTGACCTTCGTTCCATTCGATCAGCTGCTCGCCGAATCCGATTTCGTGTCGCTGCATCAGCCGCTCAAGCCGGAGACGCGCCACCAGATCGGGGCGCGCGAATTCAAGCTGATGAAGAAGACCGCGTTCCTGATCAACACCGCGCGCGGGCCGATCGTCGACGAGGCGGCGCTGGTGCGGGCCCTGCGGGGGCGCCGGATCGCCGGCGCCGGCCTCGACGTGTTCGAGCACGAGCCCAAGGTCGACGCTGCGCTGCGCAAGATGCCGAATGTCGTGCTGGCCCCGCATCTCGGCAGTGCAACGCTCGAGGTGCGCGAAGAGATGGCGAATATCGTGGTGGACAACATCCTGGCGTTTCTCGCCGGCAAGACGCCGCCCAACTGCGTCAACCCGGAGGTTCTGCCAGGACCATAGCCCGGATGGAGCCGTCGTGCAGGCGTTGGCAACATCCGGGGGCGGCTGCCCCGCATTCTGCCTCGGCGCGCCGAAGACGCGGGTGAACGCGCTTCAGGCCCCGTGCGGGCTTCGAGAACGAGCGTGGAGATCGTCATGTCCCGTCCCCTGATCGCCGTCACCGACAGCCCGTTTCCCTCGCTCGATCCGGCGAAGGCCGCGCTCGCGCGTCTCGATCCCGAGCTGCGCATGGCGAAAAGCCCGTCGGCGGAAGACATTCTGGCGGCGGCGCGCGATGCCGATGCCATCCTCGTCACCTATGCCAAGCTGCCGGGCGAGCTGTTGCGGCAGCTCACGCGCTGCAAGGCGATCGGCCGTTTCGGCCTCGGGGTCGACAATATCGACATCAAGGCCGCCGCGGAGCTCGGCATCAGCGTGACCTACGTCCCGGACTACTGCATGCACGAGGTGTCCGATCACGCCATGGCGCTGCTGCTCGCGCTGGTGCGGAAAATTCCGCGCTCCAACGCGCTGGTGCAGTCCGGGCGCTGGGACATGCCGGCGGCGGTTCCGATCCACCGGCTCGCCGGGCATGTCCTCGGCCTCGTCGGCTTCGGCAACATTCCGCGCGCGCTGGCGCCGAAGGCGAAGGCGTTCGGCCTGCGCGTGGTCGCGCATGATCCCTATGCAGCGCCGGAGGCGCTCTCCGCCGCCGGCGTCGAGGGGGCGAGCCTCGACCGCCTACTCGAAATGTCCGACTTCGTTTCGGTCCATGCACCGCTAACGCCAGCGACACGTGGGCTTTTCAACGCCGACGTCCTGCGCAAGATGAAGCGAGGCGCGCTTCTCATCAACACCGCGCGTGGGCTGTTGCTGGACGAAGACGCGCTGGTTGCGGCGCTCGATAGCGGCCAGCTCGGCGGCGCCGCACTCGACGTGGTCGCGGTCGAGCCTTTGCCCAAGGAATCGCGGCTGCTCGGACGCGACAATGTCATCCTCACGCCACATACCGCGTTCTATTCGGTCGAGGCGCTCGAAGAATTGCAAACCAAATGCGCGGCCGACGTCGCGCGCGTGTTGAGCGGCGAACAGCCGGTCTACCCGGTCAAGGCGGCCTGATTCAGTCGCGTGGGCACATGAGCGTGTCGCTGCGAAGGTTGTTGGACTTTTTCGCCTTCGGTGAGCTAATGAATGCGAAAGCGCGCTGCGTGCGGCAATCGATAACGGCGCGGGCGGCAAGGGAGGAAGGACTGAATGCCATGATCGAACGACGAGCCGCCGCGCCGTACCTGATTGGGTTCGCTTGTTCCGTCATCGCGTGCCTGGCGACCAGCATTGCGTCGGCGCAGGACGGTTATCCGACAAAGCCGATCAAGCTGATCGTCCCGCTGGCTGCGGGCGGCGGCATCGACTTCACCGCGCGCACGGCCGCACAGAAGCTTTCCGACGTGCTGGGGCAACAGGTGGTGGTCGAGAACCAGGGCGGCGCGGGCGGCACCATCGGCGTCAATGCGGTCGTGCGCGCGGCACCCGACGGCTATACCCTGCTCTATCACTCTGTCACCGGGGTGGTGAGCGCGGCCGTGGGCAAGGATCTGCCGTATGACTGGCTGCGCGACCTCGCTCCGGTCTCGCTGGTCACCCGCTTCGCCCCCGTGCTGATCATCAATCCTTCGCTTCCCGCGCGCGACCTGAAGGAGTTCATCGCGCTGGCGAAGGCCAATCCGGGCAAATTCAGCTACGGATCGTCTGGCGCGGGAACCGCGATTCATCTGGCCAGCGAGCTGTTCAAGGCGACTGCCGGGGTCGACATCGTGCACGTTCCCTATCGGGGAAATGCCGGAGTCATGCCGGACCTTTTGGCCGGACGCATCGCCATGCTGATCGACGGTGTTCCACCGCAGGTGAAGAACATCGAGTTCCGGCGTGGTTCGCGCGCTGGCGGTGACCACCAGAGCGCGAACGCCGGCGTTGCCGAACGTGCCGACCATGATGGAGCAGGGGCTCGATTACGAGGTGCCGTATTGGACCGCGATCTATGCGCCGGCGGCAACGCCGAAAGCAATTGTCGACAAGCTGGCGGAGGGCATCGCAAAGGCGATGAAGGATCCCGGCGTGGTGGGCCGGCTGCGGCAGGCGGGAACGGAGGCCGTCGGCTCGACGCCGCAAGAGCTCGACACGTTCAACCGCGATCAGCTCGCGCTTTACCGCGGGATCGTTGCGGATCCGAGACTGAAGCTCAACCTGCAATAGGCTGCTTACTGCTTCTCCCGATCATTCCGCCGTCCAGCCGCCGTCGAGGACGAGGGCGGCGCCGGTCATCAGCGAGGAGGCACCCGAGGCGAGGAAGAGGATCGCCCCGGTCAATTCGTCGAGCTGGCCGAGGCGGCCGAGCTTGATCTTGGCGAGCACCTCGTCCCGGAACGCCTTGTTCTCGAAGAACGGGCGCGTCATCGGCGTCTCCAGAAAGGTGGGGCCAAGGCTGTTGACGCGGATGTTGTGGGGCGCGAGCTCGATCGCCATCGCCTTGGTGAAACCCTCCATGGCGTGCTTGCTGGCGCAATAGACGGTGCGGCGCGCGGCGCCGACATGGCCCATCTGCGAGGAGACGTTGATGATCGAGCCGGGGCGCTTGGCCTCGATCAGACGTCGCGCGACCGCCAGCGCCATGAAGAAGGCGGCGCGCACGTTGAGCGCGAAGATGGCGTCGAAATCCTCGACCTTGACGTCCATCAGGTAGGCCGGCCGATTGGTGCCGGCATTGTTGACGAGGACGTCGAACGGGTCCGCCGCCGCGATCGTGCGGCGCACCGCATCGAGATCGGTGACGTCGAGTGGAAGCGCGGCGGCCCTGTCGCCGCGCGCGACGATCGCCTGCGCGGCCGCCTCGATCTCGGCCTGCGTGCGCGCAAGCAGCGTCACCTCGGCGCCCGCCTGCGCGAGCGCGGAAGCCGCCGCGAGCCCGATGCCGCGGCCGCCGCCGGTGATGAGCGCGCGCTTGCCGTCGAGGCGGAAAGACGGCGTCTTGGCTAGGTCGACGGTCGGAGCGGGCATGACAGGCGGCGGACTCGGCTACTCCGCCGCCTGCGCATAGGGCACGTTGCGGCCGGCGTAGCGGCGCACGCGCACATTGGCCTGCTCGGCGTGGGCGGAGAAGCCCTCGAGGATGCACAGTCGCGAGCAATATTCGCCGATGCGCGCCGACGCCTCGTCGGTAAGCACCTTCTGATAGGTGCAGGTCTTGAGGAATTTTCCCACCCACAGGCCGCCGGTGTAGCGCGCGGCCTTCTTAGTCGGCAGCGTGTGGTTGGTCCCGATCACCTTGTCGCCGTAGGCGACGTTGGTGCGCGGGCCTAAGAACAGCGATCCGTAGTTCTTCATGTTGGCGAGGAAGTAGTCGGGATCGCGCGTCATCACCTGGACGTGCTCGGAGGCGATGCGGTCGGCCTCGCGCACCATCTCCGTCGCATCCTCGCACAGGATGACCTCGCCGAAGTCCGCCCAGGCTTTGCCGGCGGCGTCGGCGGTGGGCAGGATCGCGAGCAGCCGCTCGACCTCGCGCATGGTGTCGCGCGCGAGCACCTCCGAATCGGTGATGAGGACGGCGGGCGAGGTCGGCCCGTGCTCGGCCTGGCCGAGCAGGTCGGTGGCGCAGATCTCGCCGTCGACGCTGTCGTCGGCGATGATCAGCGTCTCGGTCGGGCCTGCAAGCAGATCGATGCCGACGCGGCCGAACAGCTGGCGCTTGGCTTCCGCCACGTAGGCGTTGCCCGGCCCGACGATCATGTCGACGGCGGGGATGGTCTCGGTGCCGAGCGCCATGGCCGCAACCGCCTGCACGCCGCCGAGCACGTAGATGTCGTCGGCGCCGCCGAAATGCATGGCGGCGACGATGGCGGGGTGCGGGCCGCCCTTGAATGGCGGCGCGCAGGCGGCGATGCGTTTGACGCCGGCGACGCGCGCGGTCACGATCGACATGTGCGCCGAGGCGACCATGGGATAGCGCCCACCCGGCACGTAGCAGCCGATCGAATTGACCGGGATGTGCTTGTGCCCGAGCACGACGCCGGGCAGGGTCTCGACCTCGAGATCGCGCAGCGTCTCCTTCTGCTTCTGCGCGAAATTGCGCACCTGCGCCTGTGCGAACTTGATGTCGTCGAGATCGCGTTTGCCCACCTGCGATATCGCGCGCTCGATCTCGGACGCGGTCAGCCTGAAGGCGGGCGGCGACCAGTTGTCGAATTTCTGCGACAGCTCGCGCACCGCGGCGTCGCGTCCCGCCTCGATCTGCTCGAGGATCCGCTCGACCGTTTCGCGCACCTTGGCGTCGGCGGCCTTGATCGCGCTCGCGTCCATTCCGCGCTTGAGATAGCGGGCCATGGGGTCTCTCCGATCCACCGTTGTCATCGCCCGCGAAAGCGAAAGCGGGCGATCCAGTCATCGCCGGACGTTCGATCTTAGCGCAAGTACTCGGAATACTGGATGCCCGCTTTCGCGGGGCGAGTCTTGCTCTACTTGATCGCCTGCGGGTTAATAGGCGAGCCGGTGCCGCCGGTGATGACGAGCGGCGGGCCGCAGAAGAAGAATTCGTAGACGCCGTCGGCAGCGCAGTCCTCCGCCAGCTCCTTGAGGTAGAAGATCTCGCCCATGCACAAGCCCATGGCCGGGATCACCACCCAGTGCCAGGGTTGGTTCGCCTCCGTCGTCTCGTTCGGCCGCACCTCGACGCCCCAGGTATCGGTGCAGATGGCGGCAACCTGCTTGTCCTGGCACCAGTAGCAGTTCTCGAACCTGACGCCGGGGGCGTCGCCGCCGGCATAGCCGCCCCACTTCTTCTCCTCGAGGCAGCGCTCCATCTGTCCGGTGCGGATGATGACGAAGTCGCCGCGGCCGATCGCGACTTTCTGCTTCTTCGCGCAGGCGTCGAGCTCGTCGTTGGAGATGCTTTCGCCGTCCTTGAGCCAATCGACGCCGCGGAAGCGGGCAATGTCGAGCAGAGCGCCACGTCCCACCATCTTGTTCCGCGAATGCTCGATGCCCAGCACGCTCAGCCCCCTGGCGTCGATGAGCTTGGCGTCGTAGCCGTTATAGGCCTTGTCCTCGTAGAAGACGTGCCCGAGCGCGTCCCAATGCGTGGCGCCCTGCACACACAGATTGAGCGTGTCGTCGGCGTAGCGGATCTTGTTCCAATCCTGCCGGCCGGCGATGGCGTCGGTGCCGGTCGCGAGCATCTGGTGGATTGGATTGAAGCGCCCGCCGAACAGGCCGGTCTGCGGCCCGTTGCTGTCGAGCGGGATGCCGAGGGCGAACACCTTGCCGCTGCGGATCAGGCCGGCGGCTTTGACGACGTCCTCGGGGCGCACGTGATTGAGCGTGCCGATCTGGTCGTCCTTGCCCCAGCGGCCCCAGTTCTTGAGCTTCTCGGTCGCTTCCGCAATCGCCTGCCTGCCCACCTTGATGTCCATCGTCGATTCCTTCCATCCTCATTCGTGTTCGCTGACCCGCCCCAACGCTTGCAAGATCCGGCCCGGCGTAAACGGCATATCGGTGAGCGGCGCGGCACCGAGCGGGCGCAGCGCGTCGTTGATGGCGTTCATGACCGCACCCGGCGCGCCCGCGGTGCCAGCCTCGCCCGCGCCCTTGGCGCCCAGTTCGGAATCGGCGGTCGGGGTGACCACGTGGCCGACCTCGATGTCGGGCATTTCGGCGGCCATCGGCACCAGATAGTCCGCCATGTTGCCGTTGGTGAGCTGCCCGCGCTCGTCGTAGCGGCAATGCTCGAGCAACGCGCCGCCGATGCCCTGCACCACACCGCCCCGGATCTGCTCGTCGACGAGCTGCGGGTTGATCACGGTGCCGCAGTCCTCTACGCACCAGTGCTTGAGGAGGCTGACGAAGCCGGATTCGACGTCGACCTCGAGGTAGCTCGCCTGGATGCCGTTGGTGAAGGCGAACGGCCAGGCGCGCGGCACATAGTGGCGCGTGGCCATCAGCTCCGCCTGGAAGCCCGGCGGCAGCGTGTCCGGGCGGAAATAGGCGATCCGGGCGAGCTCGGCGAGCGACAGGCGCTCGCCGCCGCCGCCGCGGTCGACCACGACGCCATTGCGGATGTCCAGATCGTTCGGCGTTGCTTGCAGAATGCTGGCGGCGCAGGCTAGCACGTTGGCGCGCAGCGCTTTGCCGGCCTGCCAGGCGGCTTCTCCCCCGATCCCGGCCGCACGCGACGCCCAGGTGCCGCCGCCATAGGGCGTATTGTCGGTGTCCCCGGTGATGACGCGCACACGCTCGATCGGCACGCCGAACGCCGACGCCGCGACCTGCGCGATGACCGCCTCGGCGCCCTGGCCCTGCTCGGTGACGCCGGTCTGGCAGATGATCGCGCCCTGCGCGTCGAGCTTGATGGTGACGCCGTCCTGGGAGGAGATCTTCGCCCCGCCCACCCCATAGAAGGCCGCGCTCGGATTGGTCACCTCGATGAAGGAGGCAAATCCGATGCCGCGATGGATGCCTTGCGCGCGCAGCCGCTTCTGCTCCGCGCGCAGCCCGGCATAGTTCATCATGGCGTCGAGATGGGCGAGGCATTCGTGGTGCGACAGTGCCTCGAACTTGATCCCGGACGGCCCGCTGGACGGGTGGGCGTCGTCCGGGATGAGGTTGCGGCGCCGCATTTCCAGCGGGTCCATGCCGATCTTGGCGGCGGCCAGCTCGACCAGCCCCTCCGTGACCGCGGTCGCGATCGGATGGCCGACCGCGCGGTACTGGCACATGACGTTCTTGTTCTGGAACACGACTCGGGCGCGGGCGCGATAGTTCGGGCAGGTATAGGGCCCGCCGGTGAGGTTGACGATCTGGTTCGCCTCGATCCCCGACGTGCGCGGATAGACCGAGTAGGGGCCGATGCCGGTGAGGTCGTCGATTTCCCAGGCGGTGATGGTACCGTCGTTCTTGACGCCGATCTTGGCGGCCACGCGGTGGTCGCGGGCATGGATGTCGGTGGCGAAGCTCTCGATGCGGTCGGCCACGAACTTGACCGGCCGCTTGAGCAGCTTGGCGAGCGCGACCGTCGCCATCTCGTCGGCATAGGTGTGCACCTTGATGCCGAACGACCCGCCCACGTCCTTGGTCACGACGCGCACCTGGTGCTCTTCGAGCCCGAGATGCTTGGCGAACAGGTTCTGCATCATGTGCGGCGCCTGCGTGCCGTGGTAGACGGTGAGCCTCTCCTCGCCCGGATTCCAATCCGCGACGATGGCGCGCGGCTCGTTGGTGACGCCGGTGTGGCGGCCGAACACGAAAGTCGTCTCCACCACCGCGTCGGCGGCTTTGAAGCCCTGGTCGGGATCGCCGGCGACGTGCACGCGCTCGAAGGCGAGATTGTCGCCGAGTTCGGGATGGATCACGGGAATGCCGGGATCGAGCGCAGTTTCGGCATCGGTGACCGGAGGGAGCTCCTCGTAGCCGACTTCGACCAGCTCGCAGGCATCCTCGGCCTCGGCGCGGCTGCGCGCCACGACGGCGCAGACCGCCTCGCCCTGCCAGCAGGCGCGCTCGACCGCGATCGCGTGTTGCGGTGCGGATTTGAGGCCCTTGAGATGGGTGAGCACGCCCACCCACGGCGTGATCACCTCGGCGAGCTCGACGCCGGTGACCACGGCGATGACGCCCGGCGCCTCCCTGGCCGCCGCCGTCGCGATCACGGTGATGCGCGCGTGGGCGTGCGGCGAACGCACGAAGGCCACATGCGCCATGCGCGGCAGCGCGAGATCGCTGACGAATTGGCCGCGGCCTTGGGTCAGGCGCGCGAGGTTCGGACGCGGCACCGAGCGGCCGATATAGGAGTTGGGCCGGTCGAGTGCGGACAGGGTCGGAGGCGAATCGGCCGTGATCTTCATTCGACGCCTCGCTCGATCATGGCGTCTCTCCCGCCCGCGCCTTCGCCACCGCTTCCACCGCGTCGACGATGGCCTGATAGCCGGTGCAGCGGCAGTAGTTGCCGGAGAGGTAGGCACGGATCGTTTCGCGGCTGGGAACGCCGCCGGCGGCCAGCAATTCCTGCGCGCTGAGCAGCATGCCCGGCGTGCAAAAGCCGCATTGGAGCGCGTTGCGCTCGACGAATGCCCGCTGCAGATCGGCGATCTCGCCCACGTCGCTCACGCCCTCGATGGTGTCGACGCGCGCGCCGTCGCATTGCACCGCCAGCAGCAGGCAGCCCCGCACCACAGCGCCCTCGAGACGCACGCTGCAGGCGCCGCACACCCCGTGCTCGCAGCCGACGTGACTGCCGGTGAGGCCGACCTGCTCGCGCAGGAAGTCGACCAGCGTCGCGCGTGCGTCGACGCGTTCGCGCATCTCTTCGCCGTTAACGGTGACGGCGATATCGTGGAAACGCTCGCTCATGACGGCTGGCCCAGTTGCTGCGCGACGCGGCGCAGCAGTACGCCGGCGAGATGGGTCTTCACTGCGCCGGACGCATGGACGTCGGAGGGCGGATCGAGGTCCTGCGCCAGGGCGCCCGCCGCCGCCTCGAGGTCGCCCTCCGCCAGCGCCTGCTCGGCACGGCGCGCGCGCACCGGCGTTGGGCCCACGCCGAAATAGGCAAGCCGCAGGGCGCCGAGGCGGCCGCCTTCGGCGCGCGCGCAGGCGGCAAGCCCCACCATGGCGTAGTCGCCGTGCCGGCGCGCAAATTCGGCGAAGCCGACGCGGGTCTCCGGCGTTGCAGCCGGAATGCGGATGGCGGTGAGAACGTCGCGCGGCGCGAGTGCGGTCTCGAACAGGCCCTTGAAGAAGTCGTCGGCGCCGACCGTGCGCCGCCCCTGCGGGCCGGTGATTTCGACGGCGCCGCCGAGGGCGACGAGGCACGCTGGCAGCTCGGCGGCGGGATCGGCGAAGGCGAGCGACCCGCCGATGGTCCCGCGGTTGCGGATCGCAGGATGGCCGATATGCGGGAGCGCCAAGACGATGAGCGGCGCGTCGCGCGCGAGCTCGGCCGAGCGCTCCGCCCGTGCGTAGCGCACCAGGGCGCCGATTTCCACATCCCCATTCTTCGACGCGATCCCGTCGAGCCCCTCTACGCCGTTGAGGTCGACCAGCAGGGCCGGGTGGCTCAGCCGCATATTGAGCGTCGCGATCAGGCTCTGTCCGCCGGCGAGGAGCCGCGCGTCGTCATGCGCCAGCAGTTCGATCGCATGCCCGACCGAACGAGCCTTGGCATATGCGAACGGTGCCGGCTTCATCGTCCTCCCCGCGGCGCTTTTTGCTTATTGTCGCCGCCGCGGGCGGGCCGTCAATCCTTCCCGGTCCCCACGCGGTCGGTGAAGCACGCGTTGCCGAGCCCGGTGCCGATCGTGAGGACGCCCCAATGGGTCACGTCGCGCATGAACGGCGCCTCGCTCAGCCCCTGCACCACTGCGTCGTTATGCAAGAGGAGGGTGGTTTCGTGCTTGCCGATCTTCGGGATCGCGTCGTGCAGCGAAAGCGGCAAATTGAACCGGCTGCTCTGCCAGTTCCCCGGCAGGTTCTGCGCGCCGCGGTCGATCGTGCCGTCCGGCTCGATGATACCGGGACAACCGATGCCGATGAACGGTGCCAGCCGCAGTCCCTCCTTGCCGGCGCGTGTGATCAGACCCTCGAGCATCCGGGTCAGCTCCTTGACCACGCGTTCGCGGGTGACCTTTTTTTCGTCGGCGTGACGCCACAGCTCGAATTTCCAGACGAAGGCCTTGGAAAGATCGGGTGCCTTCTTCAAGCTCAGCGCAACCACGCCGGCGCGGATGTTGGTGCCGCCGATGTCGACCGCCAGGATGGCGTCGTGCGCCTCGAACATCCATGGCGGCGCCAGATGCGCGGCGCCGACGAGCCCCGCTTGGTCGGGGTCGCCGCGGATCGGCGCGAGGTCGATCGGCACCTTGTCTGCTTTGAGGATCACCGCAGCGCGGCCGATGGCGAGCTCGCCCACGCGGCTGCCGCGAAAGCCACCGCCCACGACGATTCGTTCGATGTCGCGCCAGGACTTGAGCTTGAGGAAGCGACGGATGACGAGCGCCAACTCCTGGGCAAAATCTTCGATCGCGCCGTGCACCACGCCGGCGGCCTCCAGATCACCCTCGGTGAGCAGCAGGTCGAGCTGCTTCTTGTTGATTTGATCGCTCGGCTCGTCGCCGAACGGATCGTTGCCGGCCTTGCGCAAGGGCTTGCGCCAGTTCTCGATAATGGCACGGAAAGCACCCTTGCTGGCGCGGTCGCCGAGGAAGCCTTCGTCATCCTTCAACTCGACGTTATAGCTCTCGACGTCGACCAAGGGGAGGCGGGCGGCGCCATGCGTCGCAACCGTAGGCAAAGTCGGATCGGCCATGAACCCATTCCCGTGACAAGCCCATGACAACCGGGAAGTGGCCGGAAAGTTTCATGGCGCCGGGGCGGGGGAGGCGGCCGGGGCGGCGATGCGGCGCACGATGTCGATCGCCCGCCGCATCAGCGTTTCCGAGGCCTCACGGGTGCGGAAGCCGGCATGGGCTGTGAGCGTCACGTTCTCCATCCTTGCCAGCGGATGGTCGGCGGCGAGCGGCTCGGCGTGGAAGACGTCGAGTCCGGCGTGACGAACATGGCCGCTGCTGAGCGCGTCGATGAGCGCGCTTTCCTCCACCAGCGCGCCGCGCGCGGTATTGACCAGGATCACGCCCGGCTTCGTCCGCGCCAGCCGCGCGGCGTCGATCAGGCCGCGGGTGTCGTCGGTCAAGGCAAGATGCAACGAAATGACGTCGGCCCGTTCCAGCAGGTCGTCGAGGCTGACAAGCGTAACGCCGGCATGCGGGCGCGGCGAGCGGTTCCAGGCGATCACCTCCATGCCGATGCCGCGCGCGATCCGCGCCACCTCCGCCCCGATGCCGCCGAGCCCGATCAGACCGAGCGTCTTGCCTTTGAGCTGCATGCTTTCGAGCGGCTGCCACGCGCCCGCCCGCACGGCCCGGTCCATGCGGGCGAGTTCGCGGCAGCAGGCGAACATCAGCGCGACCGCGTGCTCGGCGACCGCGGTGTCGCCGTAGCCCCTGATGGTGTGTACCGCGATGCCGAGCTTGTGAAGTGCCGCGACGTCCATGTAGCTCGACGCGCCGGTGCCGAGAAAGACGATGTGCCTGAGCGCGCGACACTCGGCTATGATCTCGGTCGGCAGGTACGAATGGTCGTCCAGGCAGACGTCGTAGCCCGAAAGCAGCCGCGGCAGATCGGCGACTTGGAAGCGCTCGGTATTGACCGCGATCGGCGGGTCATCGGGCCGCCACACGCGGGCGAATACCGGGGCGAGCTGGTCGTTGCAATCGACGAAGATCGCTTTCATGGGCGTGCTGTTTCCTGAACCGTCCCGGACATAGTAATACTGCCCGAACCGGTCGCCAGGGAGGATGGGATATGTCAGACGAGTTCAAGGGCAAGATCGTCGTCGTCTCCGGCGGGAGCCGCGGCATCGGCCGCGGCATCGCGCTCGCTTTCGCGCGCGAGGGCGCGCAAACCGTGCTGGTTTCCTCATCCGAGCAAAATCTCGCCGCCGCCGCCAAGGCGATCGCGGCGGAGGGCCCGGAGCCGCTCACCGTGGCCGGCGATCTGCGCCGGCTCGACGCCTGTGAAGGAGTGTTCGGCGCGGTCAACGAGCGCTTCGGGCGCTGCGACGTGCTCGTCAACAATGCCGGAGCGACGCGTGCCGGCGCATTCCTCGAACTGCCCGATGCGGCTTGGCTCGACGGCTACGCGCTGAAATTCTTCGGCTGCGTTCGGCTCACGCGGCTGTTCTGGCCGCTGCTGAAGGCCGCGCAAGGGAGCGTCGTCAACATCGTCGGCGGCGCCGGCCGTACCCCGGATCCCGAATTCTTGATCGGCGGCTCGGTCAACGCGGCGGTCGCCAACTTCTCCAAAGGTCTCTCGAAATTGGGCAACCGCGACAACGTCAACGTGAACGCCATTCATCCCGGCAACACCGACACCGAACGGCAGCAGCAGCTGCGCGAGCAGCGCGCGGCGGCGCTCGGCAAGACCGTCGAGGAGCTGCGGGCCGAGGCACTCGTCAAGAGCAACATGCGCCGCTTCGGTGCGCCCGAGGACATTGCCGCACTCGCCCTGTTCCTGTGCTCGGAGCGCGCGCGCCACATCCAAGGCACTGCGATCGCGGTCGACGGCGGCGCCACACCGGGCCATTATTGATCGGCTTCACGTTTGCGCGTGTCGGTCGCCGGAGAGCTTGCGCGCGCCGGGGGGGATTGGTCTCATAGGGGAAAACTCGCGGACCGCAGGAATAAGCGCGGCCCGCCGAGGGTTGATCCTTCGTGGGACATTTCGCCCGCAAAGGCAGTCAGGGAGGATGACATGAGGCAGGTGACACGGCGCGTTTTCGGGGTGGCCGGTTTCGCCCTGCTGTTGGCCACATCCGCAAGCTTTGCCCAGCAGCCGCCGCCGGTTCGCATCCGCGGGCAAATCGAGAAGGTCGAGGGTGACGTACTCGACATCAAGGCGCGAAACGGGGATGTGCTGAAGGTGAAGCTCGTCGATCCGGCGCGGGTGACGGCGCTGGTCAAGGCCTCGCTCGCTGACGTCAAGGTTGGGAAATTCATTGGCGTCACCGCCATGCCGCAGGCCGATGGCAGCCAGAAAGCGATCGCGGTCCACATCTTCCTGGATGCGCAGAAAGGTGTCGTGCCCGACCGGCATGGGCCGTGGGATCTGCGGCCGGGCAGCACCATGACCAACGCGATCGTGGAAACGACCGTCGCCGGCGTCGACGGCCAGACCATCATGGTCAAGTACAAGGACGGGGAGAAGAAGGTGATTGTTCCGCCCGATACGCCGATCGTTGCCTATGCTCCGGGCAACAAGAGCGAGCTTAAGCCCGGTGCCCAGGTCATCGTCTTCGGCGCAACCAAGCAGGCGGATGGGTCCTTGACCACACCGGCGATCAATGTCGGCCGTGACGGCGTCGTACCGCCGATGTGATCGGGCAGTGCCGAAGCACCGGGTCGTGCGGGCCGCCACGTCGACGACAAATGCCGCGGTGCGCGGCATCGTCAAGGCGGCGCTCCGCGAGGGCACCACGCCGCCGATGTGAGGCGCCTTCGGGTCGCTCATGCGGCAGCTTATGGTGCGCGTCGTCCTATCGCGACGGGCACGCCAGGAGGAAACATGAACACGGTCACACGAGATATGCTGGCGGGCGCGGCAGTGATAGCGGCGATCGCGGTTTCGGCCGCCCACGCGCAGCAGCCGCCAACCCAGCGCGTGCGCGGCACGATCGAGAAGGTCGATGGCGACACGCTGTCGGTGAAGTCACGCGACGGCGCCGTGGCCACCGTCGTGCTGGCGAGCAACGTGCAGGTCATCGGCGTCGTGAAAGCCTCGCTGGCCGACGTCAAGGAGGGCTCCTACATCGGCAGCGGCGCGATGCCGCAAGCCGACGGCAGCCAGAAGGCCGTGGAGGTGCACATTTTCGCCGAGACCCAGCGTGGCACCGGCGAAGGTCACCGCCCCTGGGGCGGTGCGCCCAACGGCACCATGACCAATGGCACCGCCGGTACGACCGTCACGGGCGTCGACGGTTCGGTGATTACCGTGAAGTACGGGAATGGTGAAAAGAAACTCATCGTGCCGCCGGGCACGCCGATCGTTCGCTACGTGCCTGGAGAGAAGACCGAGCTCAAGCCAGGCGCCCACATTAATATCGTCAACGCGGTAAGGAAATCGGACGGAACGTTCGAGGCCGCGCGCGTCAATGTCGGGCGCGACGGCGTCGTGCCGTAGGTCTGCGCTTTGGCGGCGAGCCTCAGCGACGCACGATTTTCGTGCCGCCGCGGCGGGATGGCGCGTGCGCCGAGCCGCGCGCCGGAACGTCGAGATCGCTGGCCAGCAGGTCCGGAAGCTGCGCGGGCGCGGCGATGCGCGGCGGATTGCGGCGGCCGCGGGCGCGGCTGTCGACATTCTCGTCGTGCGGGCGTTTGACCGCGTCGGCGCGGGCAAGTGCCTCGATCGGAGGTGCGTGTGCGGTCAGGCGCGCCAGCAGGGGGGTGAGATCGTCGAGCTGGCGCGCGACCACATGGATGACACCCGATTCCTGCTGCACCTCTCCGCTCACGGCGACGTAGCGCGCGCCCAGGATGACGGGACGAAAACGCTCGAACGTCTTTGCCCAGACGATGATGTTGGCGACGGCGGTCTCGTCTTCGATGGTCATGAAGATGACCCCATTGGCCGAGCCCGGCCGCTGGCGAATGGTGACGAGACCGGAGACGGTGACGCGTGCCCCCGACGGCGTGCGGTGCAGTTCCTCGTTGTGAATGATACCACGCCGGGCGAGGTCGGCGCGCAGGAACGACACTGGATGCGCGCGC
Source organism: uncultured Alphaproteobacteria bacterium (assembly GCA_963758945.1). GTDB lineage: Bacteria > Pseudomonadota > Alphaproteobacteria > Rhizobiales > Xanthobacteraceae > VAZQ01. Next base: position 394,074 of record CAVWXY010000020.1, read on the forward strand.
AGTGACAATTCGAGGAAGCGATAGTCGTTCACGACCTCCTCGCCCGGCGGCATGAGCGGCAGCTCGACCTCGGGTTCGCGCGAGACCGACATTTGCGCCGGTGCTCGTGGTTCGACGGCGGCCGCGGATGTCGGCATCGGATAGGCACGGAACAGCGGCAGATCATCGTCCCTGCCGCCCACGCGGCCGAGCGCCTTGGCCGCCCACAAGGCCTGCCGCCGCGTGAGCCCGAGCGAGCCGAAGGCGTCGGCGTCGGCGAGCCGTTCGATGACGCGGGGGGAAAGCCCGGTACGCAGCCAAAGCTCACGCACCGAGGTGTAGGGTCCGTTTCGTTCGGCGACGATCAGCTTCGTGTCCTGCTCGGCCAAGCCTTTGATCTTGCGAAAGCCCAGCCGCAGCGCGTGGGTGGTGCGGATGTCGCCCGCCATCTCGCGGTGAAGCGCGTGCACGCGTGCGCCTGCGGGCGGACCGGGCTCGAGCGTGGCGTCCCAGTCGGAATGGTTGATATCGACCGGGCGCACCTCGACGCCGTGCTCGCGCACGTCCCGCACGATCTGCGCCGGCGCGTAGAAGCCCATGGGCTGCGCATTGAGCAGCGCAGTCGCGAAGACGTCCGGATAGCGGCATTTCAGCCAAGCCGAGGCGTAGACCAGCAGCGCAAAACTCGCGGCATGGCTTTCCGGGAAGCCGTACTCGCCGAAGCCCTCGATCTGGCTGAAGCAGCGCTCAGCGAAGTCGCGTGGATAGTCGCGCGCCACCATGCCTTCGATCATCTTGCTCTTGAACATTCCGATAGTGCCGGTGCGCTTGAAGGTCGCCATGGCGCGGCGCAGCTTGTCGGCCTCGCCCGGCGTGAAGCCGCCGGCGACGATGGCGATCTTCATCGCCTGCTCCTGGAACAGGGGGACGCCGAGCGTTTTCTTGAGCACTGCCTCCAGCTCTTTCGACACGTACTCGACCTTTTCGAGTTTCTGCCGCCGGCGCAGGTAGGGATGAACCATGTCGCCCTGGATCGGTCCCGGACGCACGATCGCAACCTCGATGACCAGGTCGTAGAAACTCTCCGGCTTGAGCCGCGGTAACATCGACATCTGCGCGCGGCTCTCGACCTGGAAGACGCCAATCGAGTCGGCGCGCTGGAGCATGCGGTACACGGCCTTTTCTTCTTTCGGAATCGTCGCGAGCGTCAGCTTCTCATCGTAGTGGCTTTCGACGAATTCGAATGCCTTGCGGATGCAGGTCAGCATGCCGAGCCCAAGCACGTCGACCTTGAGGATGCCGAGCGCGTCGAGATCGTCCTTGTCCCATTCGACGAAGGTACGTTCGTCCATCGCCGCGTTCGCGATCGGCACCGCTTCGTCGAGCCGATTCCTCGTGATGACGAAGCCGCCGACATGCTGGGAGAGATGGCGCGGGAAGGACTGTATCTCCGCGACGAGCGCGCGCATTTTTCTGATACGCGGACTGTCAAGGTCGATCCCCGCGCGCTCGAGCGCGTCGGCGCGGACCGGGCCGCCGCCCATGCCCCAGATCGAGGAGGAGAGCGCCCCAATCGTATCCTCCGACAGGCCGAAGACCTTTCCGACTTCGCGGATGGCCGAGCGACCGCGGTAAGAAATCACGGTCGCGGCGATGCCGGTCCGTTCGCGGCCGTATCGGCGATAGATGTATTGGATCACCTCCTCGCGCCGTTCGTGCTCGAAATCGACGTCGATGTCGGGCGGCTCGTTGCGGTCGGCGGAAACGAAGCGCTCGAACAGAAGATCGTGCAGGTTCGGATCGACCTCCGTGACGCCGAGACAAAAACATACCGACGAGTTCGCCGCCGAGCCGCGGCCTTGGCAGAGGATGTTCTGCGAGCGTGCATGGCGGACGATGTCATGGACGGTGAGGAAATAGGGCGCATATTTCAGCCCGGCGATCAACGCGAGCTCGTGCTCCAGGTTCTGGCGCACATTGTCCGGGATACCGCCGGGATAGCGGATGGCGGCACCTTCCCACGTCAGGTGGACCAGCGCGTCCTGAGCGGTGGCAAAGCCCGAGCGCAGCTCGTCGGGATATTCGTAACGCAGCTCGTCCAGCGTGAAGGTCAGCGTCTCGTCGAGCTTCAACGTTTCTTCGATCGCCTGCGGCGCAGCGCGGAAGAGACGCGCCATCTCGGCGGGCGGCTTGAGATAGCGCTCGGCATTGACGGCAAGGCGCCGGCCGGCTTCGTCGATCGTCAGGTGCTCGCGGATGCAGGTGAGCACGTCCTGCAATTGCCGCCGGTCGGGGTGGTGATAGAGCACGTCGTTGACGGCGATGAGCGGTACCTCGACGCGGCGCGCGGTCTCGGCGCGCTGGACGAACCGCGCGTGGTCATTGCCGCGATAAAGCATGCTGGCGGCGAGCCGCACGCGGCCGGGGGCGGCGGCGCGCAGGGCGGCGAGAAGCGAAGGTTTTTCTGTACCTGCGACGAGCCTGAGCTTTGCCCGACCGCTCCTGGTGCGCGCGCCCTCCGCGCCGTTCGTCGATTTCCATTTTTCGACCGGCGGCGCTACCGCCGCGCGCGTCGATGTCTCCATCACGATGAGCTCGAGGCCATCGATGTGTTCCATGAGATCGTCGAGCAGGAGAATGCAGTCGCCTTTCTCCGCGCGCAGGTTGCCGCGCGTGAGCAGGCGGCAGAGCCGGCCCCAGGCCGGCCGGTCGCGCGGATAGGCGAGAATGTCCGGTGTGCCGTCGGCGAAGACGAGGCGCGCGCCGGGATGATAGGCGAGCGCCAATTGCTTCTCGCGTTTCATGAGATGGCCGTGCACCACGCCGGCGACCGAATTGCGGTCGCACAGCCCGAGGCCGTCGAGCCCGATATGCGCCGCCTGCAGCATCAGCTCCTCGGCGTGCGAGGCGCCGCGCAGGAACGAGAAGTTGGAGGTGACGGCGAATTCGAGGTAGCGGGGCATTTCACGCATACATCCCGTGCAGGAACCAGCGCGGAGCCGCCTTGTCGCGATAGAGCCCCGCGCGAAACAGCCAGAAGCGCAGCCCCGCTTTGTCCTCGACGCGGAAATAGTCGCGCGCGGGGCCGCCATCCTCGTTCCACCAGGCGCCTTCGAGGCGTTCGGGCCCTTCGGCTGCGACCACTTCGTGCAACGCGCGCCGCCAGCGGAAGCGCACCGGCGGGCCGTCGGGCACGAGCGCGAAGACATCCTCGATCGGCTCGGGCCGGGCGAGCAGGCGCAGCGGCCGCGGGCTCAGGCCGGCCTCGACGCGGAAACGGCGGAACGCCTCCCAGCCGGGTTCGGCGCGCGCCATCGCCTGCGCCGGGAGAGCGCGCGCGGCGAGCTCGGGACTATGGCTGTCATGGGCGACGAGCCGCGCAACCCGCCGTCGTCCGAGCCGCGCGCTCAGGCGATCGACGAGGCGATCGAGCTCGGCCTGATCTGCGTGTCCGCCGAGGCCAATCTGCTCGTCCGGACAGGGCTCGGCGTGGAGCACGGAGAGCCGTGCCAGATCGAAACCGAAGCCCGGATCGACCTCGTCGCCGAGTGCGGCCAGCCGCTCGACGAAGAGCGCGCGGATCGCCTGCGGATCGCGCAGCGGCCGCGAGGTGCCGGCGGCGATGCGTTTGACCATGCCGTCGGTGCGGAAAAGCGCGAGTTCCAGCCGCCGCGCGCCGGCGCCGCGCACCGACAGCGCCGTTTTAAGCCGCGCCGCGAGCCGCTCGATGGCCGCGAGCACGTCCTCCTCGCGCGCGATCGGCTCGTGAAAGTTTCTCTCGGCGATATAGGGCGCGACTGGGCGGCGCGGAGTGAGCGGCTCGTCTTCGCGCCCGAGCGCGCGATCGAGCTGACGCAGGAGATCGGCGCCGAAACGGGCGGCGAGCGGGGCGCGCGGTAGATCGAGGATGTCGCCGATGCACCGGAGGCCGACGCGCGCCAGCGCAGCGACCGTCTCGTCCGGCAGTCGCAGCGCGGCAAGGGGCAACGGCGCAAGAAGCCCGCGCTCGCAACGCGCGGACCTCGGAGATGCCCGCGTGTCGGATCCCTGACAAGGCGGATCTATCCGACTGGCTTGCGCCGCGAGCGTCGCGTCGCTGCATCGCGCCATGGCCCACGCGGCGCCGATGGTCGCGGCAATGGCGGCACGTGCCGACAAGCCGAAGCCCATCACCCGTGCGAGGAGATCGTTGCGAAGTCTCTCCTCGCCGCCGAAGAGATGCGCGCAGCCGCCGATATCGAGCAGGATGCCGTCGGGCGGATCGACGGCAACGAGCGGGGTATAGCGCTGGCACCAGTCGGCGAAGGCTTCGATGAGGTGGGTGTCGGCGGCCGTATCCTCCGGCACGGCCGTGAGCGTCGGATGCATGGCGCGGGCCTGTGCCAGCGCGAGGCCTGCGGTCAATCCGAGCCGCTCCGCCGCTGCGTCGACCGCGACCAGGAGGTCGAGATTGCCGCGCCTGCCGAAGACGACGAGGGGCGAAGAGGCTTCATCTCGCTGCCGCGCGATGCGGTCGGTCGAAAGCCGTTCCAGCCACAGGCTCAGAATGCGTTGCGAGCTCGAAACACTGCTCCACACTGTTCCACTCCAGGATCCATGCGCCGAGATGACCGCGGCGGTTGCGCACGAGCTGCGCGATCACGCGCGGCGGACCGACGCCGTCGTCGCCTGCCACACGGGACGCGGAAGGCGACGTGCCGATGATCCAGCGCGTCGCGGCGGCGGAGGGTGCCCCGTCCGGCGCAGCACGCAGGATGAGGCCAAGCGTGCCGCCGGCGGCGGCCGCGAGCGCGAGCCGCCGCGTCGCCACCTGATCGATGCCGTGCGGGCGCATTTCGCCGATCACCACGCCGACGGCGCGGCAGCGCAGTGCTTCCTCCATCGCCCACAGCACGTCGCGCCTGCACGCCGCCGCCACCGTGATCAGCCGTTCGGGGGCGATGCCCACGCCGTCGAGACCGGGCCCGTAAAGCGCGCCGTTCTCGGCCAGCGAGAGGTCCTCGGCGATCCAGATGAGGTTGCGGTCGCGACCGAGGTTGGAAACGCTTTCGTCATTGCGGGATGCGCCGTGCAACGGCGCTGCTCGTGTCGTCAGCGCCAGTGCGAAACCAGTGGTGGCGGCCGTCGCCGTCTCGGCGACGGCGGCGATCTCGTGCAATGCGCCGCAATTGAGCCCGCCGCCGAGCGCGCCATCGATTGCCGGAATTCCCAACGGCAGCGGAGCGCCGCAATCGCCCGCGAGGCCGGATTCGAGCGTCCAGAGCGTCCGGCGCAGCCGGTCGATGTCGGCTGCCGTCGCGTCGGAAGAAGAAGACAATTGCCGTCGTGCGGCTGCGGCCATGGATCACGCCATGTTCACTGTTTGTTCTATTGATTCCCGAGCCACGCAGCGGCGTCAAGGCGAAAGCGTAATGTATTGAAAATGCGCGATGATTCCGTAGGGGGAAAATTCCGACGACTGGATTGCCGCCGCGCGGAACTCCCGGGCCAATGCCAAGCGGCCCGCGGCCGCTCTCGACCATCTCCAGGTTACGCCCCGTCACGCATCTGGGCAATGACGCTGCGATCGATGTCGCGCACGCTCCGCACCCCGCACAGCGCCATGGTCACATCGAGCTCCTTGGCCAGGATGTCGATCGCCTTGGCGACGCCCGCCTCTCCGCCGGCGCCGAGACCGTAGATGTAGGAGCGCCCGATCATGCACGAGCGCGCTCCGTGCGCGAGCGCGCGCAATACGTCCTGGCCGGAGCGGATACCGCCGTCAAACATCACCTCGATCTCCGCGCCCACCGCGTCGACCACCTTGGGCAGCGCCGAGATCGAGGACGGCGCGCCGTCGAGCTGGCGCCCGCCGTGATTGGAGACCACGAGCGCGCTGGCACCCGCCTTGGCGGCGATTTTTGCGTCCTCGGTGTCGAGGATGCCTTTGAGGATGAGCTTGCCCGGCCAGAGGCCGCGCACCCACTCCACGTCCTTCCAGCTCAATGCCGGATCGAACTGGCTCGCGGTCCATTGCGCCAGCGAATTTACGCTTTCCATGCCGTGTACGTGACCGGCGAGATTGCCGAAGGTCGTGCGCTTGCCGCGCAGGACCGAGAGCGCCCAGGCCGGTTTCGTCGCGATGTCGATGACATTGCCGAGCTTGATTCGCGGCGGCACGGTCATGCCGTTACGGACGTCGCAGTGGCGCTGCCCGAGCACCTGGAGGTCAAGCGTGAGCACGAGCGCGCTGCAGCGCGCGGCGGCGGCCCGCTCGATCAGCTCGCGGATGAAGCCGCGGTCCTTCATCACGTAGAGTTGGAACCAGAACGGATTGCCGACCGCTTGCGCCACGTCCTCGATCGCGCAGATCGACATGGTCGAAAGCGTGAACGGGATGCCGGCCGCCTGCGCCGCGCGGCAGGCCAGAATCTCGCCGTCGCCGTACTGCATGCCGCAAAGCCCGATGGGCGCGAGCGCCAGTGGAAGCGCGGCTTTCTCGCCGATGATGGTGGTCGCGAGATCGCGTTGTGACACGTCGACCAGCACGCGCTGGCGCAGCTTGACGCGTTCGAGGTCCGCGCGATTGGCATGCAGCGTCTCCTGAGAATAGGAGCCCGCCTCGGCATATTCGAAGAAGGCGCGCGGTACCTTGCGGCGAGCAAGCTGCCGCAGGTCCTCGATGCAGGTCACGGTGCGCATGCGCCGGTTATAACTGGCGCGCCCGGCGGGGGAAACGGGGGAACGGCGTAGCCGTTTCACGCGTTGTCACAAGGAAGCCGGTCAACCGCCGGCGGCAGGGAGAGCATTCATGGGAATTCCGAACGAAACCGTGGCCGAGAACGAGCTCGACGAGAAAACCAAGCGCGACCGGGAAGAGGAACGCAAGCGCAAGCTCGAGAAATCGCTGGAGCAGGGTCTCGAGGACAGCTTTCCAGCTTCCGATCCGATCAACGTCACGCAGCCGCCTCCATCCGTGGACGATAAGAAGAAAAAGCCATAAATACGGCCCAGGCCTCTTGGCCGATTTACAGGCCCACCCCACCGACCACCGGCCGCAGCCGGTGGTCGTTTATCATGCGCGCAAGAATCGCCCGTCTCTTTTGAAGCTTTTTTGAAGATTTCCGCCATTGAATTGACCTATTATCGAAAAACATCGCCCTTCACGGGGTAAGGGGAACATGGTTAGCAAATATTTCGGCACCGACGGCATCCGCGGCCGCGCCAACGGCGCGATCACGCCCGAATTGGTGCTCAAGGTCGGCCAAGCATCAGGGCTGATCTTTCGCCGCGGCGACCACCGCCACCGCGTGCTCATCGGCAAGGATACCAGGCTGTCCGGCTACATGATCGAAACCGCGCTGGTCGCGGGCTTCACCTCTGTCGGCATGGACGTGCTGCTCACCGGCCCGATCCCGACCCCGGCGGTGGGAATGCTCACGCGCTCCATGCGCGCCGACCTCGGCGTGATGATCTCGGCCTCGCACAATCCGTTCGACGACAACGGCATCAAGCTCTTTGGCCCCGACGGCTTCAAGCTCAGCGACGACGTCGAACGTCAGATCGAGGCGCTGATCGATTCCGAGCTCGTCACGAAGCTGGCGAGGGGCGCGGATCTCGGTCGCGCCAAGCGCATCGACGGCGTGCAGGACCGCTATATCGAGTTCGCCAAGCGCACCTTGCCGAGAGATCTCTCGCTTGGCGGGCTGCGCATCGTCGTCGATTGTGCGCATGGCGCCGGCTACCGCGTGACGCCGGAGGCGCTCCGGGAGCTCGATGCCGAGGTCATCTCCATGGGTGTCGAGCCCGACGGTTTCAATATCAACCGCGAGTGCGGTTCGACCGAGCCCGCCGCCCTCTGCCAGAAGGTGAAGGAGATGCGCGCCGATATCGGCATCGCGTTGGACGGCGATGCCGATCGCGTCATAATCGCCGACGAGCGTGGACGCATCGTCGATGGCGATCAGCTCTTGGCGGTGATCGCCGAGAGCTGGCAGGCGGATGGCCGCCTCGCCAAGCCCGGCATTGTCGTGACCGTGATGTCCAATCTCGGCCTCGAACGCTATCTCGGCAATCTGGGGATTTCGCTCGTGCGCACTCCGGTCGGCGACCGCTACGTGCTCGAGCACATGCGCAAGCACGGCTACAATGTCGGCGGCGAGCCGTCGGGCCACATTATCCTGTCTGACTATACCACGACGGGCGACGGCCTGCTGGCCGCGCTGCAGGTGCTCGCGGTCGTAAAAAAGCAGGGCCAACCGGTGTCCAAGGTCTGTCATCGCTTCGATCCGCTGCCGCAAATCCTCAAGAACGTGCGTTACCGGAGCGGCAAGCCGCTCGAGAACGCCAAGGTGCGCAACGCCATCAGGGACGCGGAGGCTCGTCTCGACGGCCACGGTCGGCTGATCGTGCGCTCGTCGGGCACCGAGCCGGTGATCCGCGTCATGGGCGAGGGGGACGATAAGATCCTGGTCGAGGCGGTCGTCGACGGCATCGTCGACGCGCTCACTGACGCGGCCTGACAACGCCCCGCGCCTTTCCGCGTTTTCTCGCTATCCCATTGCCAAAGCTCGCGAAAAGCTGAGCCTCCGGCCCGGCGCCAATGCGCTTTACCGACGCAGATTGGAATACCTGTAAAATCGACGTTTTGCTTTTGCCTCGACAGTCGGGCTCATATATCGATGGTTGCATAATGGACTAAATGGCTGGGAACGCCGGGTTTCCATGATCGTCTGCTCCTGCAATGTGCTGACCGACCACGACGTGCGGACAGCGCTCACCGCTGCGCAAACGCCGCGCAGCACCGGCCAGGTTTACGGCTGCCTCGGCTGCAGCCCTCAATGCGGGCGTTGCGCCCGGACCATTCGCCGGATCATGGACGAGGCAATCGCCGGAGCCTGCGGCACCGGCTGCACCTGCTGCCCAAGCGGTCAGCACCGCGCCTAAGGCAGGATCGCGCGCAGATCAGGATTCGATGACTGCCGTCGCGGCGGCAAGGGTGACGGGCGTCGGCCTTGCCGGCACCCGGCGTTTTGCGCAAGATTGGATCGATTCAAAACTGTGGTGGGTGATCGCGGCAGAGCTCGACCTAAGGATGCGCACATGCAAGGCGACGCACGAGTCATCGAATACCTCAACCGCGGCCTGCGGCACGAGCTTACCGCCATCAACCAGTACTGGCTGCATTACCGGCTGCTCGAGAACTGGGGCTATCGGGCGCTGGCGAAGAAATGGCGCAAGGAATCGATCGAGGAGATGGAGCACGGCGACAAGCTCGTCGAGCGTATCATCTTCCTCGACGGCTTTCCCAACATGCAGGTGCTCGATCCGCTCCACATCGGCCAGAACGTGCGGGAAGTGCTCGACTGCGATCTCGCGCTCGAGATGGCCGCGCGCGCTCTCTATCAGGAGGCCGCGACCCATTGCCATGCGGTCAAGGACTACGTCAGCCGCGACCTGTTCGAGAAGCTCATGCACGACGAGGAAGAGCACATCGATTTTCTGGAGACGCAACTCGATCTCGTCGCCAAGCTCGGCCTCGAACTCTACGCCCAGCACCATATCGGCAAGCTCGACGACGATCACGACGATTGACGCCGCGGCATCGGCACGCAGCAAACGGTGTGATGAGCCGGCGCGGTCCGGACGACGTGGCGGCGCGCCATCGCTGCGACTTCCCGCAAGCCACGAGTTCTCGTGCGAGTCCGCTTGACGGGACCCTGCTCCTTCCTTATGTCCCGCCGCGGGACACCCCTCCCCACCGAGGGGCGCCTATCTGGAAGGGTAGATCATGACTGATGCAATGCCCAACGTGCGGCCGGCCGTTCCGCACTTCTCGTCCGGCCCCTGCGCCAAGCGTCCCGGCTGGAGCCTCTCAACCCTCACCGACGCCGTGCTCGGACGCTCGCACCGATCCAAGATCGGCAAGGCGAAGCTCAAACGCGCGATCGATCTCACCCGCGAAGTGCTCGAGGTTCCCCCCGACTACCGCATCGGCATCGTTCCCGCTTCCGATACGGGCGCGGTCGAGATGGCGCTGTGGTCGCTGCTCGGGCCGCAGCCGGTCACCATGCTGGCCTGGGAGTCCTTCGGCGAGGGCTGGGTCGGTGACGTCGTCAAGGAGCTCAGGCTCAAGGACGTGACGGTGCTCAAGGCCGGCTACGGCGAGCTTCCAGATCTTGCCGAGGTCGATCCAGCTTCCGACGTGGTCTTCACCTGGAACGGCACGACCTCGGGCGTGCGCGTGCCGAACGGCGACTGGATCGCCGCGGAGCGCACGGGTCTCACCATCTGCGATGCCACCTCGGCTTGCTTCGCCCAAGCGCTGGATTGGCCGAAGCTCGACGTCGTCACCTTCTCCTGGCAGAAGGCGCTGGGCGGCGAGGCGGCACACGGAATGCTGATCCTGTCGCCGCGCGCGGTCGCGCGCCTCGAGAGCTACACGCCGCCTTGGCCGCTGCCGAAAATCTTCCGTTTGACCAAAGGCAGCAAGCTCAACCAGGGCATTTTCGAGGGCGAGACCATCAACACGCCCTCGATGCTGTGCGTGGAGGACTATCTCGATGCGCTCGCTTGGGCGAAATCGATCGGCGGGCTCGCGGCGTTGCGCGCGCGCGCGGATGCCAATGCGAAGGCGATCGCCGACTGGGTCGCGGTCACGCCGTGGATCGATTTCCTCGCCCGCGATCCGGCGATCCGCTCCAACACCTCGGTCTGCCTGAAGATCGTCGATCCGGCCGTGGGCAAGCTCCCCGCAGAGGCGCAGGCGGCTTTCGTCAAGAGCATCGCCGCGGCGCTGGAAAAGGAGGGCGTCGCCCACGACATCGACGCCTATCGAGATGCGCCGCCCGGGTTGCGCATCTGGTGCGGCTCGACGGTGGAGCGCGCCGATGTCGAGGCGCTCACCGCCTGGCTCGACTGGGCGTTCGCAAAAAGCAAGGACGCGTTGCGCAAGGCGGCGTGAGCTCGTCGGTCGTTCCCGCGCCGGCGGGAACCCATCAACCTCGCGAAGAGATTTTGCCACGGAGGTGTCTATGGGTCCCCGCTTTCGCGGGGACGACACCGAAGTCTTAAAGATAGGATTTCCGTCATGTCCCCCAAGGTTCTCATATCAGACGCGCTCTCTCCCGCCGCGGTGCAGATCTTCAAGGATCACGGCGTCGAGGTCGACTTCCAGCCCAAGCTCGGCGGCGACAAGGAGAAGCTCGCTGAGCTGATTGGGGATTTCGACGGCCTTGCCATCCGCTCGGCCACGAAGGTCACGCCGAAGGTCTTGGAGAGGGCGAAGAAGCTCAGGGTCATCGGGCGCGCCGGGATCGGCGTCGACAACGTCGACATCCCCGCGGCGACCGGCCAAGGAATCATCGTGATGAACACGCCGTTCGGCAATTCGATCACCACCGCCGAGCATGCGATCACGCTAATGCTGGCACTGGCGCGTCAAATTCCGCACGCCGACGCCTCCACGCAGGCCGGCAAGTGGGAGAAGAACCGCTTCATGGGCGTCGAGATCACCAGCAAGACGCTCGGCATCATCGGTTGCGGCAATATCGGCTCGATCGTGGCCAATCGCGCACTCGGGTTGAAGATGAAGGTGATCGCCTACGATCCCTTCCTTTCGCCCGAGCGGGCGTTGGAGTTGGGCGTGGAAAAGGTCGATCTCTCCGAGCTGATCCGGCGCGCCGACTTCGTCACGCTGCACACGCCGCTCACGGAAAAGACCAATAACATCGTCGACGCCAAGGCGCTCGCGGCCATGAAGAAGGGCGTGCGTATCATCAATTGCGCCCGCGGCGGACTGGTTGACGAGGAGGCTCTACGCGCCGCACTCGATAGCGGCCACGTCGCCGGCGCCGCCTTCGACGTCTTCACCGAGGAGCCGGCGACCAAGAACCCGTTGTTTGGCCATCCCAACGTGGTGTGCACCCCCCATCTCGGGGCTGCCACCACCGAAGCGCAGGAAAACGTCGCGCTGCAGATCGCCGAGCAGATGTCGGACTATTTGTTGCGCGGAGCAATCTCGAATGCCGTCAACTTTCCCTCGATCACCGCCGAGGAGGCGCCGCGGCTGCGCCCCTTCATTGATCTGGCGGAAAAGCTCGGCTCCTTCGCCGGCCAATTGACCGAGACCGGCATCGTCAAGGTGCAACTGTCCTACGAGGGCGGCGTCGCCGGCATGAACACCAAGGCGCTGACCTCGGCCGCCATCGCCGGCCTGCTGCGGCCCATGCTGCAGGAGATCAATGTCGTGTCCGCGCCGATCGTCGCCAAGGACCGCGGCATCGTCGTTGAGGAGACGACGCGCGCCGCGGCGGGAGACTACGAGAGCCTGATCACCGTGACGGTGGTCACCGAGCGCCAGACGCGCGGCGTATCCGGCACGGTGTTCGCCGACGGACGCCCGCGCATTGTCAACATCAAGGGCATCCGCATGGACGCTGGGTTTGGCCACTCCATGATCTACATCACCAATCTGGACAAGCCAGGCTTCATCGGCCGCTTTTCGTCGACGCTCGGCGACGCCGGCATCAACATCGCGACCTTCCATGTCGGCCGTGATGCGCCGGGCGGGAATGCCGTTGCACTGATTGAGATCGATGGCGAGTTGCCGCCACATGTGCTCGCAGCGGTGCGCGCACTGCCGCAGGTGCAGCAGGCGCGGCCGCTGAAGTTCTGAGCCTGCCTGGCGGCGCTAGCCGCTCTGCGCGCTCAGCTGATGAATGCCGTCTCCAATCGAGGCGTTCGACGCCCGTATCTTCGCCGCCTCGGCCGCCGCAACCTCCAGGAGATAGGCCAGGTCGTCCAGCTCGACCTTGCGGCACATCCTGCAAAGTTCTCGCGTCAACGTGGCGGCGTAGTGGGCGACTTGTGTCCGGTTTTCCATGACTTCCCTCCGAGCTCAATGACAGCGGAAGGATGGAAGCGAACATCCGGCGCGGATGTGAACTAGCTTACACAACGACTGGATTCTTCGGCGCCCCAACCAGCCCGGCCGCCGTGCTGATGCCGATGGCATCGGCGCCGGGGCGGCCGCCACAGGAGCGTGCGCCGCCCCGATCTTGCCGCGAGATTGCCTTGGAGAGAGCGGAATCATCCGGTGTGGTTAGTGCGGCGCGACGGCAAGGGGTAAATAAGGCCCGCAAAATCAGGTGGTTGGTCGTGGACGGAGCAATCCGTCCCGGCCGCGCTGGCTTGCCTGCACGGGGCCGATCCCTTATCCCGTGGAGGTTCCGAATGCCGGACAAGCCTTTGTCGCTTCGAGGCTATCCCGGGTATCGGCGACGCGGAGGAAAGGCGCCGCATGGCCAATGTGGTCGTGGTTGGTTCCCAGTGGGGGGACGAGGGAAAGGGGAAAATCGTCGACTGGCTGTCGGAGCAAGCCGACATCGTTGTTCGCTTCCAGGGTGGACATAATGCGGGACATACGCTCGTCATCGACGGGACTACCTACAAGCTGTCGCTGCTGCCTTCGGGGGTGGTGCGGCCGGGTAAGCTGTCCGTGATCGGGAACGGCGTCGTGATCGATCCGCTTGCGCTCCTTGAGGAAATCGATCAACTCAAGGGGCAGGGGGTCGATGTTACGCCGCAGAACCTGCGCATCGCCGAAAATGCAACGCTGATCCTGCCGCTGCACCAGGAGCTCGACACGATCCGCGAGTCCTCAAACATCCTTACCCGCGTCGGTACCACCCGGCGCGGGATTGGCCCGGCCTACGAGGACAAAGTGGGGCGGCGCGCCATCCGGGTCATGGATCTTGCCGACCCGCCGTCGCTCGGGCGTAAGATCGAACGGCTATTGGCACATCACAATGCCTTGCGGCGCGGGCTCGGGCTCGAGGAGGTCGGCGTCGAAACGGTGCAGCGGCAGCTGCAGAGCGTCGCGCCGCGAGTATTGCCTTATATCGATTCCGTGTGGTCGCTGCTCGACCAGAAGCGGCGCGAGGGCAGGCGGATTCTGTTCGAGGGCGCGCAGGGTGCGCTGCTCGACGTCGACCACGGCACATATCCGTTCGTGACCTCATCCAACACCGTGGCCGCCCAGGCAGCGACCGGTTCGGGCCTCGGCCCGTCGGCCATCGGTTACGTGCTCGGCATCTGCAAGGCTTATACGACCCGCGTAGGCGAGGGGCCGTTCCCAACCGAACAGGCGAATGAAATTGGTCGCCTCATCGGCGGGCGCGGACGCGAATTCGGCACCGTGACAGGCCGGCCGCGGCGGTGCGGCTGGTTCGATGCCGTGCTCGTGCGCCAAACCGTCCGCACCAGCGGGATCAACGGCCTGGCGCTGACCAAGCTCGACATCCTGGACGGGTTGACCGAGCTCAAGGTTTGTGTGGCATACCGTCTCGACGGGCGCGAGATCGACTATCTGCCGGCGAGTGAGCACGCCCAGGCGCAGGTCGAGCCGGTCTACGAAACGGTCGAAGGCTGGCACGCAGAGACCGCGCGGGCGCGTTCATGGGCGGACCTGCCGGCGCAGGCGATCAAATACGTGCGCCGCGTCGAGGAGTTGGTGGGCTGCCCGGTCGCCCTTCTGTCCACCAGCCCCGAGCGCGAGGATACCATCCTGATGCACAACCCGTTCGAGAACTGAACCTAAGCGGAATTTCGCACACGCAACGAGCAAGCCGACTCCAATGGCCGATTATTACCCGCTCATCTCCCGCGCCGTTGCCGCTCTCGACAAGAACAGCGGCGAGAACCGCCGCGCCATCTATGAACGGGCGCGGGCGGCCCTGCTGGCGCAACTCCGCGGAGTGACGCCGCCGCTCAGCGAGTCCGACATCACCCGCGAACGGCTGGCGCTCGAGGAATCAATCCGCAAGGTGGAGGCTGAGTCCGCGCGCCAATTCGTGGAGGCGTCGCGCCAGGCACTGGCGCCCCGCATGCGTTCACCTGAGCTCCGTCAGCGCGACGAAATGCCCAAGGCCCGTGCCGCCGAGCCCGGTCCGGTCGTGCCGGGACCCGCAGCCGAAGTCCGGCAACGGCGGGACGCCGAGCCGCCGGCGCCGCGGCGCTACCCCAGCCCGCCATCGCCGGCACCGCCGGAGCCCGCACCGCCACTGGAGGCGGGGCGCAGGCCGTGGCCCGCGTCGTCGCAGTCGCCGATTGCCGATACGCGCAGACCGCACTCGGCCTTCGATCAGCCGCCGGCGGCGGAGGAGCCGCAGCCACCCCAGCCGTCGCGCCAGCCGGGGGGCGAGCGGCGCTCGCTGTTCGATCTCGTCCGCAGGGGTTCCCGGACTGCCGTCGCCGAGCCGAGCGAGGCTGACGCAGTGACGACGCGGGCGGAAGAGCCTGAACCGCATCCGCCTGCGCCTGCCCCGGTCCCCGATTCCGATCGATTCCACCGCCCCCACGACCGGCTGCAATTCGACCGACCCGAGACCCAGATGTTCGATCAGGAGGCGCCGCAAGAACGCATGTTCGAGCCGCCGCCGCACGAGGATTTCTCGGAGCCCATGCTCGAGTCGTCGTACGCCGACGACGCGCAGTCAGCGCCGACCAAGGAAGGCCGGGTTCCGCCGCCTCAGCACGAAGACGAGGAGTTGTTCGAAACGTCGGACGAAGATGTCCGGCCGCGCGCCTCGTATCGCGATCTGACGAAAGGTCTCGCCATCGCCGGCCTGATCATCTTCGTCGGCGGGATGGTATTGTGGCAATGGCCAAACGTGGCGGCGCTCTACCGGTCCTTCCGCACGCCGGCGACGGAAACCGCGCGCGAAACGCCGCCTGCGGCCACGCGTCCGAAGATCACCGACCGGATCGAGCCCGGCAGCCAGCAGGCGCCGGCGACACCGACACCCGCGCCCAGCGCGCAGCCCGCGGCGCCGGCTGCCCAGAAGGTCGTGCTCTACGAGGAGGATCCGGCCGACCCCAACGGCAAGCGATTCGTCGGCTCGGCGATCTGGCGGACCGAGACCGTGACGCCGGCACCGGGCCAGCCGCCCGAACTCGCGATCCGCGCCGACGTCGAAGTGCCGGAGCGCAAGCTCGCCATGACCTGGTCGCTGCGCCGCAACACCGACAAGGGCCTGCCCGCCACCCATACGGTCGAGATCGTGTTCAAGCTGCCGGCGGATTTTCCCGCCGGCGGCATCTCCAACGTTCCCGGCATCTTGATGAAGCAGGCCGAACAGACGCGCGGCGTGCCACTCGCCGGGCTCGCGGTGAAGGTCACGCCCGGCTTCTACCTGATCGGCCTGTCCAACCTCGAGGCGGACAAGGAGCGCAATCTGCAACTATTGAAGGAGCGCGCCTGGTTCGACATCCCGGTGGTCTACAACAACAACCGCCGCGCCATCCTCGCCATGGAGAAGGGCGAGCCGGGCGAGCGCGTGTTCGCCGACGCCTTCAAAGCTTGGAAGCAGTGAGGCGCAGTGACAAACTGCAAATCGCGAATTGAAGCGAAGCGCCCTTAGAGCAGGATCCCGAAAAGTTGCAGACTTTTCGGATAAGGTGCGACGAACCAAATACTTAGAGCAAAATCGCGATTCGATCTGAAGCGATTTCGCTCTAGCTATCGGCCATTCGCCGATTGATCAATGCGCCGAAAGCGCGGGCGCGGTCGGACGCGTCTCCATTGCCGCGATCCGGCTCTTCACCGCCCGCTGCACCTTTTCGAAGGCGCGAACCTCGATCTGGCGCACGCGCTCGCGTGAGACGCCGAACTCGGCCGCCAGATCTTCGAGCGTGACCGGATCGTCGGCCAGCCGACGCGCCTCGAAGATGCGCCGCTCGCGCTCGTTGAGCACCGAAAGTGCATCCCCCAGCGCCTTCCTGCGGTTGTCCGATTCCTCGCTCTCCACCAGCCGCGTCTCCTGGTCGGAGACCTCGTCGACCAGCCAGTCCTGCCACTCGCCGGAATCCCCGTCCTCGCGGATCGGCGAGTTGAGCGACACGTCGCCGCCGAGGCGCCGGTTCATGTCGACCACGTCCTGCTCGGTCACGCCGAGGCGTTTGGCGATGAGCTTGACCTGATCCGGACGCAGGTCGCCGTCCTCCAGCGCCGAGATCTTGCTTTTGGCCTTGCGCAAATTGAAGAACAGCTTCTTCTGATTGGCCGTGGTGCCCATCTTCACCAGCGACCACGACCGCAGAATGTACTCTTGGATTGCCGCCTTGATCCACCACATGGCGTAGGTGGCGAGGCGGAAGCCCTTCTCCGGCTCGAAGCGTTTGACCGCCTGCATCAGCCCGACATTGCCTTCCGAGATCACCTCGGAAATCGGCAGCCCGTAGCCGCGGTAACCCATGGCGATCTTGGCAACCAGGCGCAGGTGGCTGGTGACGAGCTTGTGCGCCGCATCGCGGTCGCCGTGCTCGCGCCAGCGCTTGGCCAGCATGTACTCATCCTGCGGCTCCAGCATCGGAAACCGCCGAATTTCCTCAAGATAGCGGGTGAGGCCGGATTCGGCCGTAAGAATCGGTAAAGCTGCGGTACGGGCCATGGTAAGCGCCCTCCAAAGTTTGCCCCCGGTAGTCGGCGGGCGGAGCACACCGCCGCTCCCCGAGCCGACGGCGCTGTCCTTGTTGCGGCCGCGAAATGTTCGCGAGCCCAACATTACAGGACAAACGGGGGCGAAAGAAAGTGAACTCGGCGTCACGTCGCCGTGACCCCGCCGTGCGCAGCTAAGCCATTGATGGGCCTGAGCTTCCAATCAGGCCGCTGTGCCCTGTGCACCGAGGCCGTGGCGTAAACGACGAAGATCGTCCGGCAGTTCCGAGCGGAACTCCAGATTCGCACCCTGCGACGGATGTTCGATACCGAGTAGATAGGCATGCAGAGCCTGTCTGCCAAGGGCCTCCAGCGCGGCTCGCGCCTCCGGCGGCAGCTGACTCGCTTTGGTCTTGAAGCCGGCGCCATAGACCTCGTCGCCGAGGAGGGGATGCCCGGTCGATGCGAGGTGGACCCGGATTTGATGCGTGCGCCCGGTCTCCAGACGGCAAGCGAGGAGGCTCGCCACCGGCGCGCCGTCGGCCCCGCAATAGCGCTCCAGCACCTCCCAATGGGTGATCGCCGCGCGCCCGCCCGCGCGCACGGTCATTTTGCCGCGGGCGTGCGGATGGCGGCCGACCGGCCGATCGATGGTGCCGCGAGGCCGCTCGGGCACTCCCCAGACGAAGGCGAGATAGCTGCGGCGCAACGCGCCGCTGCGGCCGTGGTCGGCAAACTGCCGGCTCAGGGCGCGATGCGCGCGATCGGTCTTGGCCACCACCATCACCCCCGTGGTATCCTTATCGAGGCGATGCACGATGCCAGGACGGCGGACGCCGCCGATGCCGGACAGGCTCGCGCCGCAATGGGCGACGAGAGCGTTGACCAAAGTGCCGGTTCGGTTGCCGGCGGCGGGATGGACGACCAGCCCAGCCGGCTTGTCGATAACAATGATCTCGGCATCCTCGAACAGGACCTCGAGCGGGATGGTCTCGGGCTCGATCTCGTCGTCTTCGGCGGGCGGCAGATCGAGCACGATCGTTCCACCAGCGTTGACGCGATGACCGGGATCGCGGATCGTGGCGCCGTCGATCGCGACGCGGCCCGCGAGGATCAGCGCCTTGTGGCGCGAGCGCGACAGTTCGGCCACCCGCGCGGCCAGCACGCGGTCGAGCCGCTCGCCGGCCTCCTCGGGGGCGACCACCAATTTCTCGCTGCGCCCCTGCGTCGAGGCCATGAGCAACCCATCGGCGGACGACCACCAGCCACTCGATCCCGCGGCCGCGCGCATGGTCGCGAGAGTGCGCTGGCTGATGGTGATTTCCGGCGCCACCACGCTGCTGGCGGTCGCCGCGGTGATCGGCGTCATCGGCTATCGCGTTTTCAGGGCCGAGGGAAGCACGGCGGCGGCGCAGGCCGAGGTTACCGCGCTGCTGCCGAAAGGCGCGCGCATCCTCGCCACGTCCGTGGCCGAGGACCGCATCGCCGTTACCGTCGACGCGGGCGGGGCGATCGAGATCCGAACCTTCGACTTGCGCACGCTCAAGCCGACTGGACGGTTGCGGTTTGCGACCGAGCCTTGATCCTCGATCAAGATCCGGGCCGGATCGCTTGCGCACGGGAGGACCATCGACCCGAAGTTGCAAGTGCGTCCGGCAAGCGCTTGTGCACGGTTTTTTCGTCGCACCAGCGGAAATCACGCGGATCGAACTCGGCCCTATCTTTGTTTTGACAAACAGGCCACCCAAATAGGCTTGTTGGATGCAAGAATGGAGAATTTCTCGTGTTCGGTCGATGTTCCGCGATGGCCCACCGGCTGGCGCTACCGACCTACCTCAATTGGCGCCCTTACTGGGACCTCGCCCTCTTATTCATAGCGAAGCGCAAGCCGCTTGCGTACCCGCGTCGGGCCATTCAGCGGCCGGCTGAAATGACGGGCCGGGCCGTTCCTGCCGTCGCGCGCTGGAAAGCATGATCGCGATTTTCGGCGGGCGCCCGGCAGCTGATTAAAGCCGCGGCGCGCTCATCTTTCCGACAACCACGCCCTGTCGGCGCTCGCGGCGCAATGGACGCCACGCTGGCGGCGACCGAGATTCCGCACGGCGCGTCGCGCAAGCGGTGGATGAGAGTGCGTCGGCCCTGTGCGGACGGACCGCGCTGGCCGGAAGCCCGGTGTGCCAGCCTCGCGCGCAGTCCGCCGGAGCGGTGGATGAGCAAGCGCGCGCGAGCAGCTTGCTTGCGTACCGCCACGATCGGGGCTATTTCCAGTCCATCTCCGCGTGCTCCCTTCGTCTAGCGGCCCAGGACGTCGCCCTCTCACGGCGAAAACAGGGGTTCGAGTCCCCTAGGGAGCGCCAACGATTTCAATGGGTTATACCAAGTCCCACTGATCAGAACCCATGGGCCCATTGGCGCAAACCTATGGACATGATGCGCCAGGGCTGATCGACGAGCCTGTTCCAGGCCGCGCAGCAATGGTCGACGAGATCGTCGTATGATTTGAACACGCGGTTTGAGAGCCAGTTTTCCCGCATGAACTGCCAGACGTTTTCGACCGGGTTAAGCTCGGGGCATTTTGGCGGCAGCAGAATGATGGTGATGTTGGCCGGGACGACGAGGCGTGTCGACATATGCCAGCCAGCTTGGTCGACCAAGAGGATGGCGTGGGCGGCGGGCGCAACGGCCGCTGCGATTTCCGCCAGGTGCAAGTTCATCGCCTCGGTGTTGCAGGCAGGCAAGATCAGGGCTGCGCCCTTGCCCTCCTTCGGGCAGACCGCACCGAAGATGTAGGTGGAGGCAGTACGCTGGTCGCGGGGCGCGCTGGGGCGGGTGCCGCGCTTGGCCCAGCGGCGGGTGATCTTGTTCTTCTGGCCGATGCGGGCCTCGTCGGCGAACCAGATTTCTATCGTGTCGCAGGGACGTGCCTTCTGGCGGGCGACGGCTTCCAAATGCGCCGGGAAGCTTTTTTAAAATCCTCGATCGCACCCTCGGCTTGAGCATGGTGGCGCGGTCGGGCCGAGAGTTTGCGGTAGCCCATGGCGCGCAGCTCCCGGCTGAGCGTCTGTTTGGCGACCGTGATGCGGAATTCCTCGAAGATCCTTGTACCAGATCGATCAGCCGCCAGCGCACCACGCCGTGCACCGCCGGGATCGGGCCACTCTCGATCATACGGGCGATGGCTTGGCGTTGCACGGCATTGAGCTTGGGTGGGTGACCCGGCGACTTGCCATCCAGGAGACCGTCAGGGCCGCGCGCGTTGAAGCGCAACACCCAGTCACGGACGATCTGCAATCCGACACCGCCGATCTTCGCGGCCTCGCTCCGCCTCGCGCCGTCATAGATCGCCGCAAGAGCCAGAAGTCGGCGGGCCTGAGGGCCGTCTTTCGTCCCCCTTGCCAAACCACGCAGCTGCGACGCTTCAAAATCACGGCGTAATGGAATTGGACCCGACATGACGAGCTTGAGAGCTCCCCGGTTTCGTGGACACCCGAGCATTTGTGTTGCAGGAGTCCACCATGGCAAGAAAGAACGCACCTTACACGCCTGAGTTTCGGCGTCAGATGATTGAGCTGGTTCGGTCCGGGCGAAGTCCGGAGAGCCTGTCGAAGGAGTTTGAGCCGACGGCGCAGGCGATCCGGAACTGGGTGGCGCAAGCCGAGCGGGATGCGGGCCGCCGGGATGACGGTGTGACGACGGCAGAACGCGACGAGATCAACCGTCTTCGGCGCGAGGTGAAGCAGCTCAGGCTGGAGCGCGACATCCTCTCAAAAGCCGCGGCCTGGTTCGCTCGGGAGACGGATGTGATCCCGCCGAAGGGTTCAGATTTGTGAGCGCGCACCAGGCCGAGTTTCCGATTGCCACCATGTGCCGAGTGCTGGGCATCTCGTGCAGCGGGTACTATGCGTGGAGAACGCGATCGCCCTCCCAACGGGTGCGTTCGAATACTGCGTTGACCGAGACGGTACGCACGATCCACGCGGTATCGCGCGGAACCTATGGCGCGCCGCGGGTGCACGCTGAGCTTGCGGCGAACGGCGTGCAGGTCGGCAAGAACCGTGTCGCGCGGCTCATGCGCGAGGCGGGTGTTGCTGGTATCAGCCGTCGCAGGTTTGCGATCACAACGGTGCGCGACGGAGCCGCAAGCGCCCGATCTGGTCGAGCGCAGGTTCACGGCGGATGCGCCGAATGTGCTTTGGGTGGCTGATATCACCTACATTCCGACATGGGCGGGCTTCCTGTACCTGGCGGTCGTCCTCGATGTGTTCAGCCGCCGGATCGTCGGCTGGTCGATGGCGACGACGTTGCACACCACGGTCGTGCTCGATGCGTTGAGCATGGCGCTGG
>CAVWXY010000021.1:0-275489 GCA_963758945.1 uncultured Alphaproteobacteria bacterium
ACGCCGTTGCCGACCGGATCAAACGCCTTGGCGGAGCGGTGCACATCCCACCGACCGACGTCCCAACATCAGCCGCTTTTCGGTCGTCGCCGACCCGCAAACGGCAACACTCACGTTGTTCAAGGGGCTAAACCCGGCCCAGCGCACCGCCCAGCTGGGCGAACCGGGCCGCGTGGGCTGGCACGAATTGCTCGCCGCCGACTGGGAGAAGGCGTTGGCTTTCTACGGCGAGCTTTTTGGCTGGCAAAAAGCGGACGCCCGACATCGGTGCGATGGGCACATATCAGCTGTTCTCCGCCGGAGGGCAGACGATCGGCGGCATGTTCACTAAGCCCCCGAGGTGCCGGTCCCCTTCTGGCTTTACTACTTCAACATCGGCGACATCGACGCGGCGGCGGAGCGCGTGAAGGCTGGTGGCGGCCAGATCCTCGACGGCCCGTTTGAAGTGCCGGGCGGCAGCTGGATCGTCCGATGCGCGGATCCTCAGGGCGCCATGTTCGCGCTGGAGGGAAAGCGGGGCACAAGGCATCGGAAATTTCGAGCGCGTCGTGTCGCGCGATCCTTCCGACGCGCGGGGCGGGCGATGGTATTGGTAAAGCCGGATAATCGAAACAATCAGCCCTGGCGCGTCATGTCCGCACAATTGCGCCAATGCGCCGTCGGTTCTGATCAGTCGGAGGATAGCCGCCTGATTCCGGTTTCGCGCCGCGACCAATCGCAAATTGACCGACCGGGCCCTCGACGTGGAATTCGATCCCCGTCATCTTCGCGAACAGATCGATATTGGTGCTCCCGATCGCACATCCGCCGAGCCCCATGTCGGTCGCCATCAGGTAGAGCGTTTGAATCAATACGCCGACGTCCTTCAGAATGAGCGAATATGCGATCGAGCTGTACTTCCATGAAATCCGGCCAAAGCGCGCAGCGATCGTGATCAGGATCTGGGGCGCGGCGGGCGCGCCCATTGCAAATTCGGCTCCCGTCAACAGTGCTTCGAGCTCATGCGTGCGGACGCCGATCGGCACCAGCGCGTGCCCGCCGGCGTCGTAATGATAGAATCCTCGTGCAAGCCCTTCGCATTTGTCGACGGCCAGATAGAGCTCGAGCTCGTAGCTGGCGCCCGCCGACGGATACGGCCTGGCGGCGTACGCGACGATCGGACCGCCGTCGCCGAGGTCGAGCTTGCTGTTCGATCTCGACTGGACACGCGCGGTGCTGTCGAGAAACCGCGCAAGCTCGGCGAGCGTGATCGGTCGCTGGTCATCGAAGCTGCGCGTCGAATGACGTTCACGCAGGAGCGTTGCGACCGGCGAGATTGCCTCCGAATGCGCGGCCGAGAACTTGCGCAGATCGATTTTCTTTCCGGGCCAGCGGGGCCGCACCGCCGGCAGCGGAGACATGACGCCCGCATATGGATAAAGCCCGCCCAGCGGGTTGGCGTGCCGGCCTTCCGTGCTGCGCGTGTGGAACAGAAGATCGTGAAAGTCCCAAAGAACGAGGTTGTCGTCACCCTCGGCCGGTCGGAGGCCAGTTGTCGCCGGCGGCGTCGATCTTGAAAAGGATTTGGCAATCGACCAGCAGGGCGAGAAGCTCGACCCCCGGAAAACCGTCCTGCCGACGGAGCTGTTTGATTTGTTGCGGTGTGGACAGCATGGCCAAGGCGGCCGCAATCTTCGGATCGCAAATTCTGAACAACGCGCCGGCGCGCGGCGATTCCAGCACCATCTCGTTGCCGCGCCGTCGCATGTACGCGAACCGCGACAGGACGAGAGCGTCGGCATTGCCGAGCTGCGGCGTTCGCGGCCAATAATCGGGAACCTGCGGTTCGATGACGACCAGGTCCTCGCCGTTGCGCGAGCGCCCGAGGCGGTACTCCAACAGACCGCGCCTGGCCAATCGCCGGACCAATAGATCGAATCTCCTTGTCGATGTTCCGGCCGCCGGACGCAAACGAGGTGAGCGGCAGACCAATGCGCAGGTCCTGCGCGCGATCCGCCGCGCCCGCGCTGAACTGTTCCCAAGCCGACCGAATGGCCATCGAAGCAGGCGACGATTTCTCCGTTCGCGTGCGCTTCGAGCGTGACGTGACGCGCGAGCCGGGCGGAAAAAGTTGGCGGCGCGCCCGTCGCCCTCTCTTTGTTCCGGGAGCGCGCAAGCCGGGGATGACCCTCAGGTCTGGGGGTGAAGTCGGATTGAGCTCGTTTTCCGACAGCGGCCGGTCTCGCAATCCGAGCTTTACCGGGACATCGTAAAGCCGGCCCGGCGCGAAGCGGCGATAGAAATGCCGCAATCCCGGAACGATCACTCTGACGACCGGGACCTCGATGTCGGGGCGCGTCTGATCGAGGACGAGGAAATCGAGGCCCTCTCGCTTGGCGAGACGCACGCAGGCCATCACCTGCTCGCGCTTGTCGAGACGGCCGAACTTCGAGCCGAAGTCCGGTTGGACCGGCCGGATTGTCGCTCGGCGTCAAATAGGGATGGTCCTGCAGCCGCAATGGAGTGGAGCCGTCGAGGCTCGATTTCTCCCCGGTCCCGCCTCCCATGAGACCGATGGACAGAAATTGGTTCAGCTCGGTCATCGCACGCAGCAAGGCAATTCGGCGGATCGAAGTGCGCGCCGGAACCGAACTCGATATGTTCCTGCGCGTTCTCGCATCCAGTGCGTTATCGCCACAAAGCTCGGAATCCCGAGATCGCTGGTGACGTCGAGCACCCAAAGCCGGCGTCCGGTTTCGGCAAGCTGGATTTGCAGATCGCGGACGTAGGAATCGTCGAACTGGCCGAGGTCCACTGCCGGCCGCTGCAATCGATTGTACCACCAGATTGCGTATGCATCCCGTTCCACCAGCTCGAGGAATCCCTGGACGATTGCTTCCTCAAGCGTGTTGCCGGCCGCGCAGCCGTTGGAATCCGCGTGCGATGCTGGCCGGGGCCCCTGTAGAAAAAATACAAGAGGCTGGTCGGAAGATATTTGAAGCGTTCGTCGCGCAGAGACCAGACCGGCGACCATTCGATCTTGGCCGATGGATCGAATAGGGTCGGCGTCGACGGCGCCTCGTGCGGGTCGGTCGCCGACGCCTGGTCCCGCGTACTGCGCGTCGCTGAACAGCAGGACGTCGTTCGGAAGAATGGCATCGCCCGGCGGGAAATCCGTGAACCGCCGCGTCACTCTGATCTCGTCGCCCTGAAAAATCCCGGAATAACGCTCGATCGCCTCCATGAGCGCGCTGGCTTCGCCCTGCTCGGCAGTGCTGCCCTTGCCGAAGCTGCCGCCGCTCAGTCCCGCCTTGAGCTCGTCGACCGTCTCGGCGGGCGCCGAAAAATTGTGCGTGGCAAAGTAGTTGGTGTTCAAGGGCAAGTCGGCTTCGATCCGTTCGAGACGCGAGACCACGCCGGTGAGGGGGCTCACGTGCTTTCGGAAACGTGCAACCGTGGCCGCCGGCGAAACGGTCCGGTATCCGCCGCTCGTCATGACCAGCTTGCCGCCGGCGCCGAGCTCGACCGGCACCGGCGCACGGCCCGGGTCGCGCAGCTTCTTGCGGCCGCAGGTCGGACATTGCGGGCGGGCCGCCACGTAATGCTTCACGATGGTCGAGCCCAACAGGTCGAGGCTGATGATGTGATCGCGCAATTCCGTGCGAAAGTCGGTGGCGATCGCTTTCGCGATCTCGACGGCCGCAAGCTGGATGGCGCTCTGTCCGAGCGTGTGCCGGGCGAGAGGCGAAACGGCGACGCAGCGGGCCTGTCTGCGGTCGAGAAGCGCCTTGATCTCCCGGTTCCGTTTCATCCGCTCGGCGAGACAGGTCCAACAGGCGCTCTTGCCTGGGCTGAACACCGGCCCCACCAGGGGAAAAATGCCGGAGGGTTGGACGAGCAGCCAGGGCGTATGGTCCGACAAATGCTGCCGGTTCAATTCCGCCAGTCGTCCGTCGAGATAATCGTTCACCAGCGTGACCGTCAGGTCGGCGGAGCGCTTGACGACGCGAACGCCCAGCTCCCTCAGGGCGGCGCCGAGTTCCGTTGCGCCCTCCACGTCGATCGATTGAATGCGCACACGAAATTTCTGGAGATTTCTCTCCGCGGCCTCCGGCGACAGGCCGAGGCTCGCCCAATAGGCGGCTATGGCGCCGGCCGACGGCGCGATGCCGGGACGACAAAGCGGCGGTCGAGCAGCCGCTTCAGGGCTTCGTGGATTTTGTCGGACGGAAAATCCCGCTCCAGCTCGCGAACGAGCTCCCGAAAGCTCTTTCCGCCTTCGCCTATTGCGGACGCCAGCGCGCAATAGAGCTCGCCGTGAAGAAAGAACTTCCGGTCCTCGGAATAGAGGCACACGACATCGGGTGGCAGCACATAGACGGTGAAATTCGGCGCGAACTGCAGAGCATCGTGGAGCGGAAAGTTGTTCCTGGGATCGCCCGTCATGGCCGCGCATCAAGTGGGCCGCGCCGCAAGCAGGGCACGGCCCGTAAGGTCAAACGTCACCACGCTCGGCACGCCGACCTGCATGTGCCGACATGATCGAAAAGCGTCCGGGGGCGCGACCCCCGGCAGCCCGCATTTTCCGTCAGCAGGACCAGATCCAGCCCAAGGGCGTCCAAACCCGCCAGCAGGATCCGCAGCCTCCGCCGCAGGCTACGCAGCCGCAGCCGCCGCAACCGCGTATTGCGCAGCCTCGGCACCCGCGGCAGCCTGCGCAGGCGCGTGCGCAGCCGCGAGCCGCGCAGCCGCGAGCCGCGCAGCCTCCGAAGCCGCGTGCGGCGCAGCCGCGCGCTGCGCAGCCGCTGCAGCCTCCGCAGCCGCCGCGTGCAACTCGCAGGATTTCGCCGGCCTGGACGTAGTTCTTGTCGAAGACATAGAACGTCGCCAGGCTCACGTCGGCCATTTCCTCCTCGCCGAGAAAGACGGCCGGACGCGGGGCGGTGTCTTGCGGCGGTGCATCCGCGGGCGCGGTTGCCGATGCGCCGCCCGCCATTGCCAAAGAGACACCGGCCGTCCCCATGACCGACAAGGTTGACCCGTGGGCCGTTCGCTTGGAAGCTCGTTTCGCGCGCGCCATGTGGAGGCCTCGTTGTCCCCGAGAGCAGATGTCGGCGAACTTTAAATATCGAATAGCATTTTTTTGTTCCCCTTGCCTAGCTGGCGGCCCGGCCGGAGGCATGATGGTACCCACACGAGGCGCGCGTCCGAGCAGCCCGCTGACCCGATCGGGAGATGGAAGAGCTCCACATGTTTCTTACGACGAGCTCGAGGCCCTGGACGATGGGGGCCCCCTCGCCGGTTCCACGGCGGGCTATGGACAGGTCCGAAGACGGAGGCCGTGCGGCAGCGCAGCGCCGGAGGTGGCAGGCCTTTCGTCGGGGCCGATTGTGAGAATTATGCTTATCGCTAAGGTTGGCGCATAAGGCGATGTTAAAACCGCCATGCGGTCGTCAGTAGCGCGGATAAATCTTCAGACTATCGAAGGCCTCGCGACCCAGCCGCCCGAAGTCGACGCTACCGAGAGGGAGCAAAAGCATATGAGTACCCCCCGATTCGACCGGACACCGCCTCCCACTTGGCAGTGCGAGGCGCACTATCGCGATGCAGCTCACCCTATCAGGCAGGAACAACGACATGACTGGACAAGCTGCACTTCAAAAGTTTCGGTGCGTCATGATAGGCCCTTCGACATTTGCCGCCGTGCTTGCAGCTTGCATATCGATCACCGCTGCGCCGGCGCAAGACGCCGTACCCGATTACACCGCGATAATCGCTGCGCCCGACCGCACCGATGCGGACCGGCAAGCTGACAAGCGGCGCGACCCGATCGAGCTGCTGGCATTCACCGCCGCTCGCCCTGGCATGAAGGTACTGGATATGGGTGCCGGCGGCGGATACAGCACGGAATTGATGGCGCGCGCGGTTGCCCCTACCGGCGTAGTCTACGGTCAAAATTCTGCAGGTCTAAGCGAGCGCGCGAAGACAAGGTTCGAAGCGCGGCTCAAGACGCCGGCCGGCAAGAATATCGTGAGTGTGGCACGGCCATTCGACGATCCGGTACCCGAGAACGTGCGCGAATTGGACCTCATTACATTTCTGTTCTACTACCACGACACCACGTACATGACTGTCGACCGTGCCGAGATGAACCGCCAACTATACGCAGCGCTCAAGCCGGGCGGGATTCTTGTGATCGCTGACCATTCCGCGAGGGCTGGTGACGGCACCTCGGTGGGCAAGACCTTCCACCGCATCGAGGCGAGCGCACTGCGCCGCGAAGTTGAAGCGGTTGGATTCAAGCTCGTCGCTGAGGGCGATTTCTGGCGCCACCCGGAGGATCCACGTGACTTCTCGATCCAACCGCCGAGCGGCAGAGCGGTGGATGAGTTCGTACTGAAATTTCAAAAGCCCATGTGAACTGGCTTTGTTCATCGAAATGCTGCGCGCGCCGGCCGCCAAATGGGACGATCGCGACCAACGATGAATCGACTAAGGCCTGTCCTCAATTGAGCCAAATGAGGATAGAGGTGGCATAGATACCTGCGAGGAAATTTATAGCACGCTTGTCGTAACGCGTTGCGATGGCGCGGAACTGCTTCAGCTTGCAGAAGAAGTTCTCGATGAGATGGCGCGCGGCAAAGAGATCCCGGTCGTAGGGACGCGGGCTCTTGCGGCCAGGCATGGACGGGATCACCGGCGTCTTGCCAGCACTCAGGAGCGGCTCGATCACCCGCTTGTCGGCATCGAAGGCCTTGTCGGCCAGCAGGGTGTCGGCCTGCATCTGCGGCAGCAGGACGTCGGCGCCGTCGAGATCATGGGCTTGGCCCGGCGTCAGCAGAAAGGCCAGCGGGTTGCCCAGGGCATCGACCAAGGCGTGGATCTTTGTGCTCAGTCCGCCTCGGCTGCGCCCGATCGCTTCGTCGCCTTGACGGTTTTTTTGGGTGCTCCAGTGGCGTGCTGGTGCGCTCGCACGATGGTACTATCAATCATGGCGTATTCGTTGTCCGCGTCGGCGGCCAGCACCTTGAACACCTTCTCCCAGACGCCGCTCTTGGCCCAGCGACTATGACGCGTGTGGACCTGCTTCCAATCTCCGAACCGCGCGGGCAAGTCCCGCCAGGGAATGCCCGTCCGATAGCGGTAGAGCACCGCCTCCACGAACAGCCGATTGTCCTTCGCCGTGACCCCAACATGGCCTTCACGGCCCGGAAGCAGGTCCTTAATCCGGTCCCATTGGTCGTCACGTATGCCATAGCGGCGCATGGGTCAGCCTCTCGAATCAGCTGACCCTCCATGAATCATCAGCATTCCAACTTGGGAATCCGCTAATTGAGGACAGGCCCTAGACCAGCGATCAAAACCGATCTGTTGATCTCGATCGACTATTTGAACAAATTGGCTCCCCGGGCCGGATTCGAACCAGCGACCAACCGGTTAACAGCCGGTTGCTCTACCGCTGAGCTACCGGGGACCATGGCGGCACGCGCGAGCGTGTGCCTATAACAAAGGCCCTCGGGCTTGCAAAGCGCGAAAGTCGCCGCCGGCGCGCGCCAGCCGCGATCAAGCGCCGTCGGAAGACGCGAGCACCGCGCGCGGGATGTCCGGGCGCCGCAGGCCGCGCGCAGCGAGCTCATGGTCCGACAGCGCGGCGAGGGTCTGGTAGCGAAACGCCATCGCGCGCGCCTCCTCGATGCCGGTTAGGAATTCGGCGCCGTAGCGGGCCAGCCGGCGAAGCACGCGCAGCGTCGCGGCGAGCAAGGCGGAAAGGGCGAGAGCAGTCATGTCAGGGGACCTCTGAAACGGACCGATGCGGCCATCTGGCGCTCGGTATAGTCTGGTATACCAACGTAATCACGGTATCTTACCGCATGACAGCAATACGTTGCTGCATGGCACAATAAACCAGGCACAACAAACCAGGGCGTCGTGGGAAGCCGCAGGCCTTTCGTCGTCCACGCGGTCTTCCACGCACCGCGTGCCGTGGACCTTCCTCTCCGGCGATGACGTCTTTGGGCTATTGCGCGGCCGCCGGCGAGCTTTCGGGCTGTTGCAACTGCACGGGGCGGCCGGGCTTCCCATCCTCCACGGTCATGATGGCGAGGTATCTGCGCGCGTCGCGGGCCGGCAGGTCGCCACCATCGCGGTCGGCAATCTGCCGCACGGCATCTGGCCCTCGGGCGACGGCACGCGCGTCTATGTGGGGATCGAGAACGGTTCTCGGCGGCGGACGGGCGTCCGCTTCGCCCGGCCACGCGCCGCCTGTCGGGATCGTCGTCCATGCGACATCGCGGTCGGGTCGACCGCGCGGCGCGAAGGGCGTGCACGCGAGCAGGCGGCCGGCGGCGTCATGCCAGGCCGCGCCGGTACTCCGTCGGGGTGAGCCCGGTGTGCTTGCGAAATGTCGCCGTGAACGAGCTGGTTTCGCTGAAGCCCAGGTTGAACCCGACCTGGGTGACCGACATCGCCGGGTTCGCGAGCAGGGACTTGGCCCGCTGCATGCGCAGGCTGTTCATATAGCGGCGCGGCGGCAGGCCGAACGATTGCTTGAACGCCCGGATGAAGTGATACGGGCTCAACTTCACGACCGAGGACAACGTCGCCAGCGAAGGGTCTTCCGCGAGGTGCCCTTCGATGTATTCGGCCACTCGCTTCTCCTGCCATCCGGCAAGGCCCCCGCGCAGGTATTGCTTGAGGGACACCGCGCCGTCGTTGAGCCGCAGCATTTCGTGCGCGAGCACGATGCTGAGCGCCTCCGCGTACGGCCGCTGGCCGGGATCGGAGCTCTCGGCCTGCGCCTTCAGCTTGGACGCCGTTTCCCACAGGCCCTTGTCGAAGAAAAACAGACGCGGCCTGAACTCGCTCTCGGCAAAGCGCAGCTCCGGATCGATCAACGGCCCGCGCGGGTCGATGTAGAAATAGGTCACGCGCGTCAGGATGCGCGGTTTTTGCCAGCCGAAGAATTGATGGCCGGCCGGAACGAAGCTCATCGTCCGGTTGAATTCCTGCAACGTCGACCTCGGCAGGCCTTCCACCAGCGTCTCGCCGTCGTCCCGCTCGGCGCGTTCGCACATGATCAGCAGGTGACACGGCGCCTTGTATCCGTATTGGAACGGCTCGCGCCTGACGACCTCGACCACGTCGGCTTTCAGCCCGTTCCAGCTTGCGATGTGACGATGTGCGATGTCCGGCGGGGCAAAGCCGACGACCGGCGGCAGCGGTGTCGCGGAGGCGGTATCGAATTCGCTCATCACGGGGTCTCCCGATCTCATTGGATCCGGTTTCCCTCCTTAGAGCGGCGTATCCTCACGCGTTCAGTTGGCGATGGGGTTGTTCACATGCACGTCGCTTTGTCGCTACCGGATGGGCAGGCGCGTTCAAATTTGCGTGCGCGAAGCGAAGCGGAAACGCGACCGCTGGAGGCGCGCGCGTGCCGATGAAGGAGTCATGCGTTACGCGCAATGCTCTGATGTGAGATGGAATGCGGCCGCCGCGAAGAGAAGAGCCCGGCTTGCGCCGGGCTCTTTCCGTTGGGCGGGGTGGAAAGGGTCAGCAATAGGGCGCCATCTGCGCGCCCGAGGTGTCGTACTGAGGAATGCAGCTCGGATCGTGCCGCTGCGCGAACGAGGACGTCACGGCGGTCAGGGTGAGCGCGGCCACCAGTCCGAGTGCGCCGAGATATTTCATGGCAAGCGTCGTCATGTCGGTTCTCCGTTTGAGTTGCGCGGGCGGCGTTGGCTCAGCCGCAACCCCGCCCGAGATTCGGCCGTATCCCAAGTCCTCCCGGCAATTGCCCGCCGTCTGCCGGTGGTGTCTCGGATCGGCAGAGACGTGAACGCCGGCCGGGGCGGGCATGCCCAAGGCAAGCGCCAACGTGGGCTTGGCTGGCGGACAGCCCCACGAGTTGCGTGGTGAACGTCCCGCGCGGCTTAGATGCTCCCCGCAGCCGGGGCTGGCTTGACCGTTGATGCGGAGGCTTGCTCGGAATTGCGGGAAACATGTCGAGGAGGGCGGGGCCTACGTCGTCCGAAACGCGGCGCGGCGGCGCGTCCGATCATGCGGCGATGCTGCGCGGCGCCGGCGCCATGAAGTCCGGTCCCACCGGATCGCTGACCGCTTCCCGCAGGATACGATCGATTTGCGCCTTGGCGGGAGCGTCGAGCGCCCAGCCCGAGACTTCGGCGATCGGATCCAGTTGCGCGGGATGGCGTGCGCCCCATAACGCGGCGGTGATGCCCTGGTCGAGCATCCAGCGGATCGCCAAATGGATGACGCGCTTGCCGAAACGATCCTGGGCGAGTCGATCGAGCCGTTGCACGGCGGCGAGATACTGGGCGAACCGCGGCGCGCGGAATTTCGGATCGGTGCGGCGCAAGTCGTCACCCTCGAACGCGGTGTCCGCCCGCATGCGTCCGGACAAGAGCCCGCGGCACAGCGCCCCGTAGCCGAAGGTCGCGATCCGATTCCTGCGGCAGTAGGGCAGGACATCGGCTTCGATGCCGCGCTCGAACAGGTTATACGGCGGCTGCAGCACGTGCAGCGGCGCGGCGCTGCGGAAGCGCCGCATCTGCTCGACGGAGAAATTGCTCACGCCGATGGCGCGAATCTTCCCCTGCCGGAGCAGCGTGTGCATCGCCTCGGCGGTCTCCTCGATTCTCACCAGCGGGTCGGGCCAGTGAACCTGATAGATGTCGATGTAGTCGGTGCGCAGTCGGCGCAGCGACTCCTCGATCTCGCGCAGGATCCGGCCGCGGCTGGCATTGCGGAACACGCGGCCGTGCTGCCATTCCAGTCCGGCCTTGGTGGCGATGACCACGCGCTGGCGCAGCCCGCCCTGCGCCAGCGCCTTGCCGACGATTTCCTCGGAGCGGCCGAAGCCGTAGACCGGGGCGGTATCGATGACGGTGATGCCGCGCTCCAGCGCCGCCCGGATGGTGCCGAGGGATTCCGCTTCATCGGTCCCGCCCCACATCCAGCCGCCGATCGCCCAGGTGCCGAGCGCCACGCGCGACAGCTCGAGCGATGTGCCGGGAATTGTGGCTCGCTCCAGGTTGACTTCGAGACTGTCGCCTTGCTGGGTCATGGTTCTGCTTCCTTCCTGCGAGGGGAACCGGCGGCCCGCCGCCGGTTCCGCGTGGATCGATCGCCTCGCGAAAAAAGTGGCGATGTGCGCGCGCCGCGGCTTACGGGCGCTTGCTGCCGTTGCACCGTTCTTGCGCAAAACCGCGGGGTGGGACCGTTACCGGCGGGCTTCGGGAATTTTGGTTCTCTGCGAGCGGGCGGAAGGCAAATGCCAAATCGAGATTCGGTCTGAAGCGATTTTGCTCTGGCCGCGCGTCATTCCACTTGCGCGAGCCGCGGCCGCGGCGTCAGCACGAGCGCAAAATACGTCTCCATGTCCGCGTCGAGAGGAAAGTGGAACCGCGCGAAGGCATCCAACAGGTCGCACTTGTAGCGCTCCAGCGCGTCGCCGCGGCAGAGGAGGAATTTCGGCGCGGCGACGATATCTTCGCGGTCGATGATGCAGAGCAGGCGCATCTCGGGATGGCGGACGAGATAATCGAAGACGGCGGTCGCCGCCATCGGATAGCCGGGGTGCAGCATGTCGTCGAGGCAGATGATGCCGTCGCGATGCAGGATCGGATGGACGAGCTCCAGGTCGTTGGTCAGGCATTCGCGCGAGTGGTGGCTGTCGATGTGGACGAAGCGCACGGCCCCCCGGCCGAGCTTGTCCCGCAGGTCGCGCGGCGTGATTTCGCGGCTGTCCGCCTTCCAGCAGAGGTAGCGGTCACGCGCGATTCCATGCGCCGTGCAGTTGGTCTGGAATCGACCTTCGACGCCGCTATTGGGCCAATCGAACCGGTCGATGCCGAGGGCTTTTTCGCCGGGCGCCAATCCGAGCGCCATGGCGATGAAGAAGCGGCCCTCGAACGTACCGATCTCGACAATATCCCCGCCGATAGCGAGCTCCGATTGGCGCCGGATGAGGTGCCCGCAAATGGCGGCGGCGAAGCGCGAAGACATGCCGCGCACCTGCTCGTAGCCCTCCGCAAGGTAGCGGTCGATTGCGGGTTGGCCGCTCGCGATCTCGACGGCGGCGAACCACGTCATGTCTCGTTCCCCGGCTCCGCCCAAAGCGTCGCTCCTCTCAGTCTGAGTTCGTCGCTCCGCGAACGATCCGGCAACCGGACCGGACGCGGCCGCTTTTCACCCTTCGCCGCATTGACCCTCCGGCGCTTCCCCTCCAGACGGGCGCGCCCTCGCCACAATCGCGTGGCAGGAAGCCGCGCGAGGGGAAAGGGGACAAGCAAATGATATTCCCGAAACTGTTCGACGCGAGCGATATGCAGTGGCAGCTCGTGCCGTTGATGGTGACGCCTTGGCTGTTCTTGGCCGTCATGGGGGACATTTGGGCCGCGACGCTCGGAATCAGCGTTGACCCCCCGCGACCCGATTGACGGGTCTGAGACCAACCTTGTCGCGGCTGAGCGGCCGGCCGCCCCGGCGCCGGTGATTTTCTTATCCCCGCGCAATCTCCAGCCCGGCATCCTCGAGGATCGCCGCGAGCGTTGCGCGCCCGCTGTCGGTTAGCGCATACGCTCCGCTCTCGCGATCATGGGTGATGAATCCGCGAACGGCCATGGACTGCATCGCATGCGTGAGGATGCCGGCCGCGGCGTGATCAATGCCGGTCGCGGCGCAGAACAGGATCACCCGGTCCTGCGCGCTGAGCGTCGTCGTCGCCTTTGCCATGGCTACTCCTGCCGCCGGCTCGTACACGGTTTTGCAGCCAAATCACGCAGGTCACAACGACCCGCGGCTGGTTGGCGGCTTCACCGCGCGAGCTACGCACGCCCTGGGGTAGACACGGCCACCCGGGCCAAGCATCCGGTAGAGCGAGCGCCGCGCTACACAATATGCGAAGTGCTTTGTGAGCTGCTGCGCGGCAAGTTATTGACCATCGCCGAATAACTCAACAATGACCGTCAGCAACGGCGGACGGCATCAGGTCGCTGGATAGCCGCAGGCCGGACATTTGAAGGCCGGCACTGCGTGGCCGGGCTCCACCAGCACCGAGCTGAAGTCGCCGCAGGCTCCGCACTGCCGTCTGACCTTCATGGGCAACTTGACGATCGGCGTGGTGGCCTGTGCCAGCGCCTGGACGCCTTGCGCCCTCAGTTGCGCTTTGGTCATGGCCGGTTGTCGAGGCCTGGGTTTGAAAGGTGCCATGTGACTCTCCTTGCTGAGCCCCAGCGCATCCCCAGGCTCAAATCGGCGGCTGCATCTTAGCTGGACAACTTGGCCTAACCCGTTGAGATTTCTAATGGAGGCCACGCCCGGAATTGAACCGGGGTACACGGTTTTGCAGACCGTTGCGTAACCACTCCGCCACGTGGCCCCTGGAAAGCAGCGAAGGCGGGACGGGCGATGCCCGCTCGAAGCTTCCGTCCGGCTATACAGGACCGGCTCCGGCCCGGCAACCGGCCGGCCGCCGCGCGCCCGACATTCGTCTCGCGGCGCCGCACGCACAATTCGGCGCGCTCGCCTGACCCGATGGTCACCGACCGCGAACCTCCGGCGCCGCGCCTTGCCTTGTCACGCCGCTTGCAGCTAAGAGACGCCGTTCGTTTCCTCGCGGAATCCGCCGATGATCGACTTTGCCGCGGCACGCCGGATGATGGTCGACAGCCAGGTCCGCACCAGCGACGTCACCGACCTGCGCATCGTCGCCGCCATGCTGGAGCTTCCGCGCGAGCGCTTCATGCCGGAGGGCAGCGCGGATCTCGCCTATCTCGATCTCGACGTGCCCGTCACCAAGGCGGCGCCCGGCGGGGAGGGGCGTCGCCTGCTCAAGCCCATGGTGCTGGCCAAGCTGGTCCAGGCGGCGGCGGTGCAGGCCGGCGATCGCGTGCTCGATGTCGGCTGCGCCACCGGCTACTCGTCCGCACTGCTCGCGCGCCTGGCGCACTCCGTGGTTGCGCTCGAGGAAGAGCCCGCGCTCGCTCGTTTCGCCCGCGATGCTCTCGATGCGGTCGGCGCCGGCAGTGTGACGGTCGTGACCGGTCCTTTGACGCAAGGTTGGCAGGCCGCGGCGCCCTACGACGTCATCTTCGTCAACGGAGCCACCGAGGTCACGCCGCACGCGCTGTGCCGCCAGCTCAAGGACGGCGGCCGGCTCGTGGCGGTCGTGGGCCGCGCGCCCACGCGCCGCGCCATGCTTTACCGCGCGGTGGGAGACGATGTCAGCGGGTGGCCGATTTTCGATGCCGTCGCGCCCGTGCTTCCAGGCTTTGCGGCGCCGCCCGTCTTCGTTTTCTAGCGCATCTCCCGGCGAAAGCCTGCCTCGGACTTGATCCGGGGGTGCAGCGGTCCGCGGCGCGGAGAACATGCACCACCCGACGATTTCGAGGAGGTCGTCCTGATTCCGGAGCACCGGTGCAACCTCGAAATGGGCATTTTCCGGCGTTTTTTCCACAGCTCGGAGTGTGGCGCGAAAGCACCAAGAGCGGTCTTTTCGTGAAAGCGTCATTTTCACCGGTCTTGCGCCCTAGCCAGCCCAATTCTGGTTAACATTGCCCCATAGGGGTCGAGGGTTGGGGCCGCGCCGCTCGGGGCGAAGAGCGGTGCAGTGGGGTAGTGTGCATGTCGTGGGGGATGCTGCCGGGGCGGCGGGCGATTGCGCGGGTTGCGCAGATCGCGGCTTTTGCCGTGTCCGCAGTGGCGGCCCTCCCGGCCGGATCGCCGGCCGCCGAGGTCGCGGCCTACGGGCGCATGGTCGGCGGCGCGGGCGCCGGGACGATCGACGGCGCGCTCGTCGAAGCGTATCGGAACAACCCCCAGCTCAATGCCCAGCGCGCCTCAACCCGCGCCACCGACGAGAACGTTCCCACGGCGCTGTCCGGCTATCGCCCGCGCGTGACCGGCACGTCGAGCTTGACCGAGGTCTATCTGGACAACCTGAGCAAGGCGGGGAGCACGCCGGCGACCGGCGCACTCTACAGCCAGCAGAAAGGCTCCCTCGCGGTCTCGTCCTTCGGGCTGACCACGACCCAGACGCTGTTCAACGGCTTTCAGACCGCGAACCGCACGCGCCAGGCCGAGAGCCAGGTCTCGTCTGCGCGCGAGACGCTGCGCACCACCGAGCAGAATACGCTGCTCAACGCCGCCACCGCCTACATGAACCTGCTGCAGACCGCGGCCATCCTCGAGCTTCAGCGCAGCAACGTGAACGTGCTCGAGGTGACGCTGCGGCAGACGCGCGACCGCTTCACCGCCGGCGAGGTCACCCGCACCGACGTTGCGCAGGCGGAGTCGCGGCTCGCCGCCGGCCGGTCGCAGCTCTCCCAGGCCGAGTCGAACTACGTCACCGCGCAGGCGCAATACCTGCAAGTGGTCGGCGTGCCGCCGCCCCCGCGGCTCGCGCCGGCAGCTCCCGTCGATCGCCTCTCGCCCCGCACCCTCGACGGTGCGATCGCCCGCGGCCGCACCGAGCATCCCTTGATCACCACCGCGATGTACAACGTCGATGTCGCGCTCCAGCAGGTCAAGATCGCGGAGGGCGCATTGACGCCGACCCTGTCGGCCGTGGGCAACGTGCAGAAAACCTTCGGCTCCGTCCAATCGCTGCAGTTGCTCGAGACGTTGTCGGCCTCGATTGCGGCCCAGCTTTCGGTGCCGATCTATCAGGGTGGCGCCGAATATTCGACGATCCGGCAAGCCAAGGAGACGCTCGGTCAGCGCCGGCTCGATCTCGATACCGCGCGCGATCAGGTGCAGTCGCAGGTGACCCAGGCCTGGGGCCAGCTCGACGCCGCCAAGGCGCAGATCAACGCCACGCAGGCCCAGGTCACCGCCGCCGAGGTCGCGCTCAACGGCGTGCGCGAGGAAGCCCGCGTCGGCCAGCGCACCACGCTCGACGTCCTCAACGCGCAACAGGACCTCGTCAATGCGCGCGTGGCGCTGGTCACCGCCCAGCGCGACCGGGTGGTCGCGTCCTATACCGTGCTGGCGGCGACCGGCGCGCTGTCGCCGCACGTGCTCGGGCTGAGGATCGAGGTCTACGACCCGGTCGTTCACTACCAGCAAGTGCGCGACGCCTGGGGCGGCGTGCGCACGCCCGGCGGACGCTAAAGATGATCCCGAAAAGTGTGCAGCGGTTTTCGGAAAAGATCATGCTCAGACAGAAGCTAATCGGGATGACGATTCGAAGAAAGTCATCCCGATCTAGCCGGCAACGCGGCCGATCGGTTCGCGCACCCGCCGATCGATGGCGGCAACAGCTTGTTTGCGTTCGATCTTCGCCGTGCCATACTCTTTCCATTCCGACGGCCAGGCCGAGCGGCCCGATGCCGTCGGATTCACGGATGCGTTCGGGCTTTGACGGCGCGAGCGGGGACGCGGCAGATGACACAGCCTGCAAAGGGTCAGGAGCCCTCGATGGAGGAAATTCTCGCCTCCATCCGCAGGATCATTGCGGACGAGGACGCGACCGATCCGCTCTCCGAGGCGGGCGAGCCGACGGATTCGCCGTCGCGCGCCGCGGCTGCGCTCTCCCCGACGCCGCCACACGCCGCGCCGCCGCAAGAGCCGACGGAAACGGACCAGGAGATCGATTCGATGCTGACCCGGCTGCAAGCAGGATCGTGGCAGGCGTCTCCGGCGGACGAGCCGGGTGCCACCGAGCGGAGTGCGGAGCCTTCCTCGCGCGGCACCGATCGTCGCCGCGAGGCTGCAATCGAGCGGGGCGCTCCCGAGCACTACCACGCGGCGCGGGCGACCGAGGAGCCGCGAGGCGGCGCGGACGTCGGCGAGCGCGGCCTCCTCTCCACCGCGGCGACCGCGGCGGTCAACTCCGCCTTCACGAGCCTTGCTCAGGCGGTGGAGGTGCGCAACGGCCGCACGCTCGAGGATCTGGTCAGCGAGCTCATCCGGCCGATGCTCAAGGCTTGGCTCGACGAAAATCTCCCGGACATGGTCGAGCGCCTGGTGCGTGCCGAGATCGAGCGCGTGACGCGCGGACGCAGCTAAGGACGCAGCACCGACGGCGGATGACGCGGCGGGGTGCGGCCCCGTTCAGGGCGCACGCAGCTTGTGCCCCATCATCGATCGGGCATGCTCCATGGTGTGTCGTCGCAGCCGTCCCGCGAACCAGCAAGCCAGCGCCGGCAATGCGATCGCGGTCGCAATGAACAGCGGCACCGCCGTGAAGCGATCGAAGACCAGCGCGGCCGCCGCCACGCCGAGCATCTGCCCGAGATAGATCGCCGAGGAGAAGATGGCGACTGCGGTTCCCCGCGCCTGCGGCGTCATCTGCGTCGCATTGGTCTGCAGCGTGTTGTGGAGCGCGTAGTAGCCGAGCCCGATCGCGGTGACCGCGACCGGCGCAAGCCACCAGGCGGCGCCGATCGCCAGCATCAGATACGCGAGCCCCAGCAGGACGCCGCCGAAGACCGCGAGCCCCGCTTGGCCGAACCGGTTGACCAGCGGTCCGACCGCCGCGGCGTAGAGCAGGCCGCCGATCCCGAAGGTTCCGACGATCAACCCGATCGCGGCAAAGCCCAGGCCGAAGCGCAGATGCAGGTCGGCCCCGACATAGGCGAAGGCGCCCCAGGCGGTGCTGGCCTCGATGAACACGGCGAGGATGACGAAGCGCGCCCACGGATTGGAGAGCACGGCGGCATAGTCGGCGACGAAGCCGCGCGTGGCTTCGCCCTGCTGGCCCCGGACGCGGGTGCGCGGATTGGTGAGGAGCTCGAAAGCGAGCCCCGCGGTCGCCAGCGCGAATATTGCCGCGAGCACGAAGAATACGTTGCGCCAGCCGAACAGGTCGCCGAGCACGCCGCCCGCCGCCTGGCCGAAGAGCTGGCCGAAAATCTGCCCCGAGAGATAGCGGGCGAGAATCGGCTGGCGCCGCTCGTACGGCGTCACGTCGCCGACATAGGCCATCGAGATCGGAACGATCCAGCCGGCGGCCGCGCCGGAGGCGAAACGCGCCGCCGCCAGCGCAGGCAGCGATTGCACCGTGCCGCAGAGCGCCACCAGGAGCGTCGCGAGCGCGCACATCACCGCCACCGTGCGATACTTGCCGAAGCGGTCGCCCACCGGACCGATGATGAGCTGGATCGAGCCGTGGCTCAGCGAATAGGCGGCGACCACGATCGAGGCTTCGCCCACGGTGGTGCCGAAATCGGCCGCGATCTGCGGCAGGAGCGAGTCGGTCACCCGCACCATGGCCTGGCTCGCAAATCCCGCCACCGCGAGCAGGATGATGGAGCGCGTGGGGACTTTCGCGCTGTCCACCGGAGATGTCACGCTCGACGTGTCCGTCATCGCGGCCGGGCGATCGGAGCGAGCGCAAGCCGGAAGCCATGAACGTTGCCGTTCGAACGGGACATTATCGGAGCCATACCGCAACTTTCGTGGTTAGCGCATGTCCCGGAAAAGTGGGAACCGGTTCTCCGACAAGGACATACGCAAACGCAAGGAATCCAGAGCGCATCCCAATTCGACCCAATCGGGATGCGCTCCGGAGAGTCCGGCCCTCGCGCCCGGCCGGAATGACGAAAGAGACTCGGGCGTTGACAGGCCGGGCGTTGCGGGCTTTTTACCGCGAAATCGTCGGAACGAAACAGCAATGATCGACAAGACATACCAGCCCTCGGCGGTCGAGGGGCGCATCTACGCCACCTGGGAGGCGGCGGGTGCATTCCGTGCCGGCCGGCCCGAGCGGCGCGGCGCCAGCCCCTATTGCATCGTCATTCCGCCGCCCAACGTCACCGGCTCGCTGCATATGGGCCATGCGCTCAACAACACGCTGCAGGACGTGCTCGCCCGCTTCGAGCGCATGCGCGGCCGCGACGTGCTGTGGCAGCCGGGAACCGACCATGCCGGCATCGCCACGCAAATGGTGGTGGAGCGCCAGCTCATGGAGCGCCAGCAGCCTGGCCGGCGCGCGCTCGGGCGCGAAAAATTCCTCGAACAGGTCTGGGCCTGGAAGGCGGAATCGGGCGGCACCATCACCAACCAGCTCAAGCGTCTGGGCGCCTCCTGCGACTGGTCGCGCGAGCGCTTCACCATGGACGAGGGGCTCTCGCGCGCGGTGGTCAAGGTGTTCGTGGCGCTCCACCGCGACGGCCTCATCTACAAGGACAAGCGGCTGGTCAACTGGGACCCGACCTTGCTCACCGCGATCTCCGACCTCGAGGTGCAGCAGGTCGAGGTCAAGGGGCATCTCTGGCACATCCGCTATCCGCTCGAAGGTGCCGCCTTCGATCCGAACGATGCTTCCACCTTCATCACGGTCGCCACCACGCGGCCCGAGACCATGCTCGGCGACACCGCCGTCGCCGTGCATCCGGACGACGAGCGCTATCGAGGTCTCGTCGGGCGCCACGTCCTCCTGCCGCTGGTCGGGCGGCGCATCCCGATCATCGCCGATGACTATTCCGATCCTGAGAAGGGCACCGGCGCGGTCAAGATCACCCCGGCGCACGACTTCAACGATTTCGAAGTCGGACGGCGGCACGACCTGCCGCTCGTCAGCGTGCTCGACGTCGAGGCCAAGCTCGATCTCGCCGACAACGAGGCCTTTCTCCGCGACGTGCCAAGCTCGGCGGAGCTCGAGGAGACGCTGGCCTATCACGGGCTCGATCGTTTCGCCGTGCGCAAGAAGGTCGTGACCCGGCTGGAGGTGGCGGGGCTTATCGCGAAGATCGAGCCGCACGCGCACACGGTGCCGCACGGCGACCGCTCCGGCGTCGTGATCGAGCCCTTCCTGACCGACCAGTGGTACGTGAACGCGAAGGCGCTGGCCGTGCGTGCCATCGACGCGGTGCGCGAGGGCCGCACCGTGTTCGTGCCCAAGAGCTGGGAGAAGACCTATTTCGACTGGATGGAGAACATCCAGCCCTGGTGCATCTCGCGCCAGCTCTGGTGGGGACACCAGATTCCGGCCTGGTACGGACCCGACGGTAAGGTGTTCGTGGCCGAGACCGAGGACGAAGCCGTCTCCCGCGCGCTCGCCTTCTATGCCGAGACCGGCGCCATCACGCCGCACCAGGCGCGCGATATGGCGCTCCATCCGGAGAAGCGCTCGCCGTTCCTGCTGCGCGACGAGGACGTGCTCGACACCTGGTTCTCCTCCGCGCTGTGGCCGTTCTCGACCTTGGGCTGGCCGGACTCGACCCCCGAGCTCGCACGCTACTACCCGACCGACGCGCTGGTGACGAGCTTCGACATCATCTTCTTCTGGGTCGCGCGCATGATGATGATGGGCCTGCATTTCATGGACGAGGTGCCGTTCCGCACCGTCTATATCCATGCGCTGGTGCGCGACGAGCGCGGCGCCAAGATGTCGAAGTCGAAAGGCAACGTCGTCGATCCGATTCCGATGATCGACGAGTACGGCGCCGACGCGCTGCGCTTCACGCTCGCCGCCATGGCGGCGCAGGGGCGCGACATCAAGCTGTCGACGCAGCGCGTCGAGGGCTATCGCAATTTCGCGACCAAGCTGTGGAACGCCTGCCGCTTCGCCGAGATGAACCACTGCGCGACGGTGCCGGGCTTTGCTCCTGCCGCGGTGAAGGACACGCTCAATCGCTGGATCGTAACGTCGGTGGCCGATACCGTCGCCGAGGTGGAGAAGGCGGTCACCGACTACCGGTTCAACGACGCCGCCGCCGCGATCTACCATTTCGTCTGGAACACCTATTGCGACTGGTATGTGGAGCTGGCGAAGCCGATCCTGCAGGGCGCCGACGAGGCGGCGAAGGCCGAGGCGCGCGCCGCCACTGCCCATGTGCGCGACGAGATCCTCAAGCTTCTCCACCCGTTCATGCCGTTCGTGACCGAGGAGCTGTGGCGCGTCACCGCGGAAGGAGGCCCGCCGCGCGCGGGCCTGCTCGCGCTTGCCGCGTGGCCGGTGGGGGGCGCTTATTTCGACGAGGCGAAGGAGGAAATTAACTGGCTCGTCGATCTCGTCTCCAAGATCCGCTCCGTGCGCGTGGAAATGAACGTGCCGGCGGCGACCCAGGTTCCGCTGGTGCTGGTCGGCGGGCACGCGCGAACCCGGACGTGGCTGTCCAATTACGACGCAGCCATCAAGCGCCTGGCGCGGGTGTCGTCGATCGAAACGGCGGACAAGCCGCCGCCGGCTTCCGCGCAGATCATCACCGCCGATGCGCTCGCCTGCCTGCCGCTGCAGGGCGTCATCGATTTCGCCGCCGAGAAGGGGCGGCTCGAGAAGGAGATGGTGCGGGTCAAGTCCGACATCGCCCGCATCGACGCCAAGCTCGCCAACGCCGACTTCGTCGCGCGCGCGCCGGAGGAGGTGGTCGAGGGCGAGCGCGAGAAGCGCGAGGAGGCGGAGACGCGGCGGCGCAAGATCGATGAGGCGCTGGAGCGCCTCAAGGGCGCGGCGTAGCCGGTTCTTGTCTCAGACGACGGCGCAGTGCGTAGGAACTTTGCGCCGAGTGAAGACTGCGCGAGCCGCGAGCTCGGTGTACTCCTTCCCCTCTTGTGGGCTCCTTGTGAGGGAGGGCTCGGAAGGGGGTGATGCGTTTGGCAACGTCGGTACATCAATCGCACGACCTCCACCCCAACCCCTCCCACAAGGGCCACAAGGGGGAGGGGAGCGCACCGAGTGTGCGCCACTTTTCTGCGTCAACATCAAACGAACGCTCTATAGAGAACGAGAACGGCGAAAGCCGCTGCCGGGAATGCCATGCGGGAATTCTGGATTGCAATCGGCCTGCTCTGGCTCGCCGGGGCAAGCCTGCGGCTCACCGTGCTGGCGGTGCCGCCGGTCATCCCGCTCATTCAGAGCGACCTCGACCTGTCCGGGACCGAGGTCGGCTTTCTCTCCGGCCTGCCGGTCATCCTGTTCGGCGTCGCGGCGCTGCTCGGATCGCTGCTGATCGCGCGCTTCGGCGCGCTGCGCACGCTGATCGCCGGTTTGCTGATCGCAGCCGTGGCATCCGGCCTGCGCGGCGCCTTGCTCGACGTGCTCGTGCTCTATGCCGCCACCGCCGTGATGAGCGCGGGCATCGCCGTCATGCAGCCGGCGCTGCCGCCGCTGATCGCGCAATGGACGCCGCAGCGCGTGACCTTCGGCACCGCGGCCTGCACCAATGGGCTCCTCGTCGGCGAAACGCTCGGGGTGATGCTGATGATCCCGCTTCTTCCGCTGGTGGACGGCTCTTGGCGCTGGAGCTTCGCGGTCTTGGGCATTCCGCTTCTGGTCACCGCGATCCTCACCGCCATGCTCGCACCAGCGCCGAAGCCGGCGGGCACCCCAAGCGCGCCAGCCGCAAGCCTCGAGTGGTGGCCGGACTGGAGCAACAAGCTGATCTGGCAGCTCGGCATCCTCTTCGGCAGCGTCAACAGTTCCTACTTCGCCACCAACGCCTTTCTGCCCGGCCACCTCGCAGGCGCGGGCCGGTCCGACCTGATCATCGCCGCGCTTACCGCGCTCAATTTCGGCCAGCTTCCGGCCTCCTTCGTCATGCTCGCGGTCGCCGGCAGGCTCGAGCGCCGCGCCTGGCCGCTCATTCTGTGCGGCACCTTGATGCTTCTGTGCCTCGCCGGCATCGCCGCCACCGCCGACGCCTGGACGGTGGTGTTCGCGGGCGTGCTCGGCTTCCTCGGCGCCTTCGTGCTCACCATCGGATTCGCGTTGCCGGCGCTGTTGAGCGCGCCGGCCGACGTCGCCCGCATGTCGGCGGCGATGTTCA
The DNA here is from genome assembly GCA_963758945.1 of uncultured Alphaproteobacteria bacterium. GTDB lineage: Bacteria > Pseudomonadota > Alphaproteobacteria > Rhizobiales > Xanthobacteraceae > VAZQ01. The sequence continues at coordinate 22,710 of CAVWXY010000021.1, forward strand.
CCATCAGCTACAGCGAGGCCCTGCTCATCTCCGTGCTCAGCGGTGCGGCCTGGGATCTCGGCGGCAGCCCGCGCTTCGCGTTCCTGCCGATGGCGATGGCGCTCACGCCGCTGCTGGTGGTGCCGGTGACGATCGCCTTTCATCGACCGCGGGATGTTGCCGCGCGCTAATCGCGATTGTTGGTCGTATTTTCCGCCGAAGGCGGTGTTCACTTTTCCGGCAAAATGCTCCAGACCGCCCGCGCCATGCCCGAGCGAAAGTTCACGCGCGCGTTGTCGATTGCGGCGAGAGCGGCGGCTCTCGCCCTTGCGGTCGCGGTGGCGCTATTCGTCGCGGCCGTGCTGGCCACCGCGCGCTGGGGCGACCGCGGCCTGTGGCCGGCCAAGCCAGGGACGCCCACCGTCGAGGTTTTCGTCGTCAGTCACGGTTACCACGCCGGCCTCGTGCTACCCCTTCATGCGCTCGCCGATGTGGCGAACCGGCGCGGTCTCGCCGCGCTCGGCTATGTGGCGGCGCGCTTTGACGGCTTCGAGCGGCTCGAATTCGGCTGGGGCGACGAGGGCTTCTATCGCGAGGTTCCGACCGCGCGGTCGCTGACCGTGGCGCTGGCCCTGCGCGCGCTGTTTCGGCCGGGCAACCCTTCCGTGCTGCACGTGGTCGGCGGCGGGGCGGATGCGCGCGCCATGTTCCCCAATTCCGATCTCGTCCGCCTCGATCTCGGCGAGGCCGGCTTTGCGCGCCTCGCCGACAAGCTCGACGCCACCTTCGCCCGAGGGGAGGGGGGCTTGCTGCCCGTGGAGCTCGGGCGCGGGCTCTATGGGATGAGCCTGTTCTTCCGCGCTAACGGCACATTTCATCTCTTCAGCGTCTGCAATCATTGGACCGCGGGCCTGCTCGATGCCGCCGGCGTCCCGACCGCGCCGGTGCTGGCGACATTGCCGTACGGCCTGCTCATCGATCTCGAATGGCGCTCGGGCCTCGCGCGGTTGCCGCCGGCCGCGCCTGGAGCATGATCGCGAAATGTTGCAGACTGGTCGGACAAGACCCCGCCGATGCCCAACCTCAAGCTCACGCTCGCCTGCTGGGACTACGACCGCACCCGTCCGCTCATCGACGGGCGCGTCAAGCCCGAAGGCATCGATCTCGACATCGCCATTCTGCGCCCGCGCCAGGCGTTCCAGCGCATGCTGGACCACGCAGGAGTTCCAGGTCAGCGAACTGTCGCTCGCCTCCTACACGGCGCTGAAGGGCCGCGGCGAATGCCCGTTCGTGGCGGTGCCGGTCGCGCTCTCCAAGATCTTCCGCCATTCCTGCATCTACGTGCGTGCCGGCGCGGGCATCGCCGCGCCGCAGGACCTGAAAGGCAAGCGGGTCGGCACCTCGCAGTGGGGCTCGACCGGGCTCGTGTTCATGCGCGGCATGTTGCAGCACGATCACGGCGTGCGAGCGCGGGACATGCACTGGTTCATGGGCGGGCTCAACAGCTTCGTCGAGCCGCCGCTGATCGCGCTCGATCTGCCGAAGGAGATCAGGCTCGATTTCCTGTCGCGCGGGCAGACGCTCGAGCAGATGTTCGCGGCCGGCGAGCTCGACGCGCTGCTCTCGCTCTACATCCCGAAGCTGTTTCTCGCGCGCTCGCCGGCCATTGCGCGGCTGTTTCCGAACTACAAGGAGATCGAGCAGGACTACTACCGGCGCACGCGGATCTTTCCGATCATGCACACGGTCGTGCTGCGCGAGGACGTCCATCGCGCGCATCCGTGGGCCGCCCGCAGCATCTACCAGGCATTCGTGCGAGCGCGCGATCTCGCCGTCGACGGGCTCTACGACACCGACGCGCTGCGCGTCGCCCTGCCGTGGCTGATCGACCATGTCGAGGAGGCGCGGCGCGTCTTCGGCGAGGATTTCTGGACCTACGGTCTCGCGCCGAACCGGCCGACCTTCGAGGCGATCGGCCGCTATGTCCACGAGCAGGGGCTTTCCCCGCGCGTCGTGGGTGCCGACGAGCTGTTCGCGCCCGGCGTGGAGTGACCTTCGCCGTCACGCGCGGGACGGGGCACCCCCGACATCGTCGGCGGGGACCCCGTTGACCCCGTAGTCGCTAACTTAGGCAAAGCACGATCTCTCCGCTGTCATGCCCGCGAAAGCGGGCATCCAGTAACACGTGAACGTACGATTCGGTGCCGAAGCGGTGCCTCTCACCGAGGCCGGCGATTACTGGATCGTCCGCTTTCGCGGACGATGACAACCGAGGAGGCGCTTCTATTGGCGCCTTATGGGGCTTGACCCGGGCTTGATCCGCGCATCCATCTTCTTGCGCAAGATGATGGATTGCCGGCTCGAAGCCCAGCAATGACGAACAGGGAGGGGGAGGACGCCAGCCCGACTTCGAGAACCGTGCCGGCAGTCCCCCGTCTGATCGTCACCGCGAAGTCTTGAACGGCTTGCTCAGAAAGGGCGAGCCCTTGAGGCCGTAGCGCCAGGGGTGATCCATCGCCTTGGTCAGGCCGATGCGCGGACCGGCGGCGACCTCCACCTTCCCGGGGCGCGCGAAAATCTCGAACGGCGGGGCATCGAGCGCGTGCCCGTATTGCGCGTCGGTGATGCCGAGCGCCTCGCACAGGCGCCCGGGGCCGGAGCACAGCAGCCGCTCCTCGGCGAGGCGGCGCCGGCGGCGCATGGCGGGGAGCCCGTGCGTGGGCGCAAGCGCACGGATCAGCACCGCGCTCGCCTGGCCTTCCGGCTCGCAGACGAAGTTGAGGCACCAATGGATGCCGTAGGAGCGGTAGACATAGGCGTAGCCGGGCGGGCCGAACATCACGGCGTTGCGCGCGGTCCGGCCGCCGAAGGAATGCGCCGCGGGATCGCTCTGGTGATAGGCCTCGACCTCGACGATCACGCCGCCGACCCCGTTGAACAGCAGCGTCGCGCCGATGAGATCGGGGGCGACCGCGTGCACGCTGCGGTCGAAGAAGCGGCGGCGGATGACCATGCCACTGCCTAGCCCGGATGGCGCGGCGGCGAAATGCGGATGGTCGTGGCGCACCATGCCGCGGGGGCGCGCGCGCTCGTAGTCCGCTTCTTCCGCTTGTCTCCCATCTCCGGCTACGAAGCGTGCGCAAGGCGACGCCCGCCTGTGGCCGTGACTACTTTTGCAACTACGCTATTGACTACGAATCGCGTCCGTGCTAGATAGCCTCATCCCCGCTCATCGAGGGGCGTCTCCGGAGACGATCCTGAAGGCGGAGCGGGGAGTGGCGTCCCGGCCGCGGCTCGTAAACCGTGCCCGGGAGGTTCGGGACCTTCGGCCGACCGGGCGCGACACCCGGCAGCGAAGGTCGCCCGCGCAAGGCAGCCGCAGGCAACTGTGGAGCCGGAGAGCGCGGAGCGGGCCCAAAATCGCCAGGTGGAGCGCCGCGAGGCCCGTTCCGGTTTGCCCCGGACGGCCGCGTCTCGCAAACGTGGTGTCGCGCCTTACGAGCGCGACGGAATGAGGATACCGCCTCCCGGCGCTCTGCCGCCCCCTCGGTTGGGGGCCGGAAGCCGAGAAGAGGAAGGCAAGCAAAACCCGGGCGCAGCAATGCGCCGCGGGAAGGAAGATCTGCGGACCATGAATATATGGTGAGGAGCGAGTAGCGAGTGGCGAACAACGGATAGCGAGTGTCCATGAAAGTATTCCTCGCGGGAGCCACGGGTGCCGTCGGCCGCCGTCTGGTGCCGCTGCTGTTGCGTGCCGGGCACGAGGTCACCGGCACGACGCGATCGGCCGAAACGGCGAAGGAGCTGGCGCGAGCGGGAGTGACTCCGGCTGTCCTCGACGTTTTCGACGCGCCGCGGGTGGCTGCCGCGGTCGGCGCGGCGGCCCCGCAGGTCGTCATCCACCAGCTCACCGATCTGCCGCGCGACCCCGATCCGGCGCGGATCGCCGCCGCCTATCCCAACAATGCCCGCATCCGCGTCGAAGGCACGCGCAACCTCCTCGCCGCGGCGCGCTCGGCCGCGGTCGGCCGCTTCATCGTGCAGAGCATCGCCTTCGCCTATGCCCCCGGCGGGGAGCCGCATGCCGAGACCGATCCGCTCAACCTCGCCGACCCCGCCCGGGCGGTGACGGTGAGAGGCGCCGCCGACATGGAGGAGCAGGTGCTGACTGCGGCGGGCTTGGACGCCGTCGTGCTGCGCTACGGCCTCCTCTACGGGCCGGGCACCTGGTCCGAGGCCGCCGCCCGCAAGCCGGGGCTGCACGTCGATGCCGCGGCGCAGGCCGCGCTGCTCGCAATCACCCGCGGCAGCGCGGGCATCTACAACATCGCCGACGACGACGGCGCGGTCTCGATCGCGAAGGCGCGGGCGGAGCTCGGCTTCGATCCGGATTTCCGCCTGCGCGGCCAGTTGCCGTAGCCCAGTGTGGCTTTTGTTGTTAACCAATCATTAACGCTGTGGCAGCCCTGCAACACGCCTAAAACATTGACCCCAAGGCCAGAATCCGACCGAGCCGCGCCGCGATTTAGCCATACCGAAACACGAGATCAGAGTTCCAAGGGGTTGCAATCCGGCTGCGTCGTCGGGCGACGGTCGGGACAAAAGAGCGGGTTCGATGGACGCGAAGAGGAACCTCAAGGCGAAGCTGCCCAGCCGGCACGTGACCGAAGGGCCCGAGCGCGCGCCGCATCGCTCGTACTATTACGCGATGGGGCTGACGCGCGAGCAGATCCACCAGCCCTTCGTCGGCGTCGCCACCTGCTGGAACGAGGCCGCTCCCTGCAACATCGCGCTGATGCGCCAGGCGCAGGCCGTGAAGAAGGGCGTGGCGGCCGCCGGTGGCACGCCGCGCGAATTTTGCACCATCACCGTCACCGACGGCATCGCCATGGGGCACGAAGGGATGAAGTCCTCGCTGCCGTCGCGCGAGGTGATCGCCGACTCGGTCGAGCTGACCATGCGCGGGCACGCCTACGACGCGCTCGTCGGGCTTGCCGGATGCGACAAATCGCTGCCCGGAATGATGATGGCGATGTGCCGGCTCAACGTGCCGTCGATCTTCATCTACGGCGGCTCGATCCTGCCCGGCACGTTCAAGGGCAAGCCGGTGACGGTGCAAGACGTGTTCGAGGCGGTCGGCAAGTATTCGGTCGGGGCGATGTCGGATGCCGATCTCGAGACGCTCGAGCAGCATGCCTGTCCGTCCGCCGGCGCCTGCGGGGCGCAGTTCACCGCCAATACCATGGCGACGGTCTCCGAGGCGATCGGCCTTGCGCTGCCGTATTCGGCGGGCGCGCCGGCGCCTTACGAGATCCGCGACGCCTTCTGCATGACCGCCGGCGAGCAGATCCTCGATCTCATCAAGAGCGGCCTGCGTCCGCGCGACGTCGTCACCAGAAAGGCGCTCGAGAATGCGGCGGCGGTGGTGTCGGCGACCGGCGGCTCGACCAATGCCGCGCTGCACCTGCCCGCGATCGCCCACGAATGCGGTTTGAAGTTCGATCTGTTCGAGGTCGCCAAGGTCTTCGAAAGAACACCTTATATCGCGGATTTGAAGCCGGGCGGCCGTTATGTCGCCAAAGATATGTTCGAGGCTGGGGGCGTTCCGCTCTTGATGAGGACGCTTCTCGATCACGGCTATCTGCACGGCGAATGCCTGACCGTTACGGGGCGCACGGTCGCCGAGAACCTCAAGAAAGTGAAGTGGAACAAGGACCAGGACGTGGTCCGCCCCGCCGATAAGCCGCTCTCCGCCACCGGTGGCGTCGTCGGGCTCAAGGGCAACCTCGCGCCGGAAGGCGCAATCGTGAAGGTTGCCGGGATGGCGGACTTGAAGTTTACCGGCCCGGCGCGCTGCTTTGACGGGGAGGAAGCGTGCTTCGATGCCGTCAAGAAGAAGAAGTACAGGGAAGGCGATGTGCTCGTGATCCGTTACGAAGGGCCCAAAGGCGGCCCCGGGATGCGAGAGATGCTCGCGACCACCGCAGCCCTTTACGGCCAGGGCATGGGCGGCAAGGTCGCGCTCTTGACCGACGGGCGCTTCTCCGGCGCGACCCGCGGCTTCTGCATCGGTCATGTGGGGCCGGAAGCCGCCGTCGGCGGACCGATCGCGCTCGTTCGCGACGGTGACGTCATCACCATCGACGCCGCGAAGGGCACTCTCGACGTGGCGCTCAGCAAGGCCGAGCTCCACGCGCGCGCCAAGGCCTGGAAGCCGAGAGCGCCCCAATTCACCTCGGGATATCTGTGGAAATATGCCCAGCAAGTAGGGCCGGCGCGCGCTGGCGCGGTGACCCATCCCGGCGGCGCGGCTGAGAAGGCGTGCTATGCGGACATCTGAGGTCATCGTCAGCATCGGTCTGCTCGGCTTCGCCTTCGGTCTGTCGCCGGCGGTGAGCTTCGACGGCACGCGCACTCCGGAAGGGACCACGGTGGCGGTACCGGCGCCGGACGCCAGAATCCGGCGCCGACGCAGGCAATACCGAGCTAGGCGGCGCGACCCCGCTCGCCGCCGTGCCGGCTGCGCCGCTGGCCATCCCGACGCGCCCGGTGCAGCCGGCGACGCCGCTGGAGGCGTTCCGCTCCGGCACCCAACTGCTCCGCCAGGGCAAGACCGAGCAGGCTGTCGCCGAGCTCGAATATGCCGCCGAGCGTGGGGTCCCCGGAGCGATCTGGAAGCTCGGGCGGATGTACGCGGATGGCGACGGCGTCAACATGAACAAGGCGCGCGCCTACGAATACTTCCGCCGCCTCACCGCCTTGCATGCCGACGAGGGTTCGGGCGCGCCGAACGCCCGGTTTCTGGCCAATGCCTTCGTGACCTTGGGGCTTTATCACCTCGACGGCATTCCCGGGACCTTGAAGGCCAATCCCGGCATGGCGCGTGAAATGTTCCGCTACGCCGCCTCGTATTTCGCCGATCCCGAGGCCCAATATTATCTCGGGCGGCTATATCTTCTGGGCAAAGGCGCGCCGAAGGATGCCTTCCAAGCCGCGCGCTGGCTGCGCTTGTCCGCGAACAAAGGCGATCACCGGGCGCAGGCTCTCCTCGGCGACATGCTGTTCAAAGGCGACGAGGTTTCGCGGCAGGCGGCACTCGGGCTCTTCTGGCTGATCATCGCCAAGGACGCCGCCGGTCCCGACGAAGCCTGGATCACCGACATGTACTCCAGCGCGCTCGCCCAAGCCAGCGACAGCGAGCGAGCACTTGCCCATAAGTACCTGGAAGATTGGTTGAAAAACCGCCGCGAGTGAGGAAACTGTGGCCTCTGCGCCACACCCGGGCGGAAATCCGCTTCGTGCTGCTTCAAGTTAATGGACGCTTATCAGGCGGGCGCGTATCTCTGAGGCCAATGCGAGATACGTCCAGTCGAGGCGTGTAATGAGGACATTGCTGTGCGCAAGCACGGCGTCGTTGGTGTTGGTGCTGGCGGCGGCGGGACCGAGGGTCGCCGCCGCGGCTGATCTCAGCATCGCACCAATCTACAAAGCGCCGCCGGCGCCGGTTGCCGCCTGGACCGGGTCCTATGTCGGGATCGCGGGGGGCGGCACCTGGGGCAATGCGGTGGTGCGCAACGACGTGACCGGCGCCGACCAGACCCCGCGGTTCGATCTGAGCGGCGGGATCGTCGGCCTCACCGCAGGGTTCAACGTTCAGAACGGCGGCCTGCTGCTCGGCTTCGAGGGCGACATCTCGGCCACCAGCAAGAAGGGAAGCGGGTTTGAGTTCCCACCCAACGCCGCCTTCAGCAACGAAATCAAGGAGCGCTGGCTTTCGACGTTCCGCGGCCGCGTGGGCTATGTGAGGGACAATTGGCTGTTCTATGCGACCGGTGGCGCGGCGCTGGCCAATGTCCAGAGCAACATCCTCGCGCCGGCCGGCGGGATCTCCGAGGCGCAGTGGAATTGGGGCTGGACCGCGGGCGCCGGCGTCGAGGTCAAGCTCAACCGCGACTGGTCGGCCAAGCTCGAATATCTCTACGTGGGATTGCAGGACAAAACATATTTCAATCCGGCGCCGGCCGGGTTTCCCAGCAATCAGCGCATCAATCTCGACGACCACGTCGTGCGCGTGGGCGTGAATTACCAGCTGCCTTGGAATATCTTGGACGGCTTCTTCAGGCGTTGAACTCGAGATCGGCCCACACCGGAACGTGGTCCGAGGGCCGCTCCCAGGCGCGCACATGCTTGTCGACCCCGGTGGCGATCAGACGGTCGGCCGCTTGCGGCGACAGCAGCAGATGATCGATGCGGATGCCGTCGTTCTTCTGCCAGGCGCCGGCCTGATAATCCCAGAATGTATAGGGGCCCGGGCCGTCGCTTCCGGCGCGGACCGCGTCGGTTAATCCCAGATTGCAAAGCGCGCGGAATTTTTCCCGGGTTCGGGGCAGGAACAGCGCATCCCCCACCCAGCGGCCGGGATTGCGGGCGTCACGCTCCGACGGGATGACGTTGAAGTCGCCGGCCAGGACCAGCGGCTCCTCCAGTTGAAGGCGTTCATATGCGAAATCAATGAGCCTTTCCATCCATCTGATTTTATAAGAATACTTGTCGGTCTCCGGTGGGTTGCCGTTCGGCAGATAAATGGACGCCACGCGTACGACCCCGTTCGTCGTCGAGACTGCCGCCTCCAGAAAACGCGCATGCGCGTCGGCGTCGTCGCCAGGCAGGCGTGCCGTCACCTCGTCGAGCGGGAATTTCGAAAGTACCGCGACGCCGTTGAATGTCTTCTGACCGTGCACTGCAACGTTGTAGCCGAGCGCTTCGAGCGGTTCGCGCGGGAAGGCGTCATCGACGCATTTGGTTTCCTGTAGGCACACGATGTCGGGCCGCCGCTCCGAAAGCCAAGCGGTCAGATTATCCATTCTCTGCTTGATGGAATTGATGTTCCAGGTGGCGATGCGCATGGCACGAAGCGAGGCGGCGCGGTTCTCGGCGGCCGTGACGGGAATGCGGCGGCGGAACGACGTTTCCTCTGAAAGTTATGACTCCTCTGAAAGTTACGACGATTTTATGATGGCAGATAGCCGCCAAGGATGCACCATCGGTACGGATATGTTAGAAGCCTTCTCTTGCATACCAAAAAGAATCGTTATGCGCGGGGGACCAGAGGAAAGGAAGCCCGGGCGGGTCGAGAAAGCCGCTGTCCGGCAGGGTAAATGAAGAAGCGGACGTTGGTGCTGGGGGTCGTCGTCGTGCTTGCAGGGGCAGGCATCGTGGCGGCCACACGAGAGGGTTTGTGGTCGGAGGGGGCCGTCGCGCAGGCGCCCCGTCAGAACGCGCCGCGTGTCGTTTCGGTCGAGGTCGCCGACGCCACTAGGAAGCCCATCCCGGTCCGTATCGAGGCGCTCGGCAGCGTGACCCCGATCGCCAGCGTCGCCATCAGGCCTCGCATCGACAGCGAGATCGTGGGCGTGCACTTCAACGATGGCGCCACGGTGCATGAAGGCGAGGTGTTGTTCACGCTCGACAGCCGCGCGCTCGAAGCGCAAATCAAACAGGTGCAAGGTGTGCTCGAGCAAGCGAAGGCCAATCTGGAGCAGGCCGAGCGCGACGTCGCACGCTACACCGAGCTGATCGCCAAGAACGCCACCACCCAGGTCACCCTCAACAACGCCAGGACGCAGGTCAACGTTTGGCGCGCCGCGGTCTATTCCAACACCGGGCAACTGGAAAATCTCAACATCCAGCTCACCTATTGCACCATCCGCGCGCCGATTACCGGGCGCGCCAGCATGGCCGCGGTCAAGGTCGGCAATTTCGTTCGCCAGGCGGACCTCGCGCCGCTCGCGACCGTCATTCAGATCGCGCCCGTCTACGTCACCTTCTCGGTACCGCAGGGCGACTTGCCCGACCTGCGCCAAGCACTCGTCAACAAGACCGGGACGATCGAGGCGATCATCCCCGGCGAGTCGCGACGCGCGAACGGGCAGGTCACCATGATCGAGAACAGCGTCGATGCGCCGACCGGGACGGTGCCCGTTCGCGCCACGATGCCGAACGTGGACGAGCTGCTGTGGCCGGGCACGTTGGTGAGCGTGCAATTGACGCTGCGGACCGAAGAGGGCCTCACGGTCCCGGCGACCGCAGTGCAACTCAGCCAGGCAGGTGCCTTCGTGTTCGTGGTCAAGGACGATGTGGCGTCGGTTCGCCCGGTCCAGGTGGAACGCACGGTCGGCGGCGACTCCGTCATCGAAGCCGGTTTGGAGCCTGGGGACGTGGTCGTGACGGACGGCCAGCTTCTCCTTTCGAACGGAGTTCGGGTCAAGCAACGCAAGAAGGTCAGTTCCTGACATGAGCCTGTCGGAAACCTGCATTCGGCGGCCGGTACTGACCACGCTGATCACGGCCTCGATCATCGTGTTCGGCATCTTCGCCTACCGGCTGCTCGCCGTCGCGGCCCTGCCGCGCGTGGACTTCCCCACGATCCAGGTCACCGCGACCTTGCCCGGCGCCAGTCCGGAGACGATGGCGGCTTCGGTCGCGGGGCCGATCGAGCGTCAGTTTTCCACGATTTCCGGCATCTCTTCGATGACGTCGCAATCGACGCTCGGGCAGACGCAGATCACGATCCAGTTCGATCTCAACCGCGACATCGACGGCGCCGCACTCGACGTGCAGACCGCCCTGGCGGTCGCGGCGCGCCGGCTGCCGGTCGAGATGACGACGCCGCCGTTTTTTCGCAAGGTCAACCCGGGCGACTTCCCCGTCCTCTTCATCAGCTTGATTTCGCCGACGCTGCCGCTCTCGACCCTGAACGAATACGGCGAAATGCTGCTGGCGCAGCAGATCTCGCAATTGTCCGGCGTCGCCCAGGTGCTGGTCTATGGCGCGCAGAAATTTGCGGTGCGCGTGCAGGTCGATCCGGTCGCCGCGGCGCAGCGCAACATATCGCTCGACGACGTCCGTACGGTCCTCACCAAAGCGAATTCCAATACGCCAGTCGGAACCCTGTCGGGGCCCGACCGCAGCGTCACTCTGGTCGCGTCAGGAGCACTGCGGCACGCGGCCGAATACCGCGACGTCGTGGCGGCCTGGCGCAACGGCGCTCCGGTCAAGCTCAATGAAATAGCCCACGTCATCGACAGCGTGGAGAATGACAAGATCGCGAGCTGGTTCAACAACGACCGCGCCATCGTGCTCGCGATCCAGCGGCAGCCCGACGCCAACACGGTCGCAGTGGTCGACGCGGTCAGGGCCAAACTGCCGCAGTTCCGCGCGCAGGTGCCCGCCTCGATCCGAATGGAGACGCTGCTCGACAGGTCGATCTCGATCCGGCAGTCGGTGGCGGACGTTCAGGAGACGCTGATCATCGCCTTTTGCCTGGTGATCCTCGTTATCTTCCTGTTCCTGCGCTCGGCCGCGGCGACCATCATTCCAGGCCTCGCCGTGCCCATTTCGCTCGTCGGCACGTGCGCGGCCATGTACATTTTCGGTTTCTCCATCAACAATATGACCCTGCTGGCGCTGACGTTGTCGGTCGGCTTCGTGGTCGACGACGCCATCGTGATGCTGGAGAACATCGTCCGCCACATCGAAGGCGGCATGCGGCCGTTCGAGGCCGCTCTCAAGGGCGCGCGCGAGATCGGCTTCACCATCATCTCGATCACGTTCTCGTTGATCGCGGTTTTCATCCCGGTGCTGCTGATGGGGGGCATCGTCGGACGCGTCTTCCGCGAATTCGCCGTGACGATTGCGGTCGCCATCGTGCTTTCCGGGTTCGTCTCGCTGACGCTTACGCCGATGTTGTGCGCGCGCGTGCTGCGCGGCCACCATGAGGGCGAAAAGAAGCAAATCTTCATTCTGCGGGCGTTCGAGCGGGTCTTCCAGGTCTCGCTCAAGGCCTACGCATGGACGCTCGACAAAGTCCTGGCTTACAAGGCGATCACGCTGGCGATCACCTTTGCGACCATCGGCGGCACCGTCTGGCTCTACATCATCATTCCCAAGGGCTTCTTTCCGCTCGAGGACACCGGCTACATGCTGGCCATCACCGAGGCGCGGTCGGATATCTCGTTCGACGCCATGGTCGAGCGTCAGCGCAAGATGGCCGAGATCATGCGCAACGACCAAGCGGTGCTTTACGTCAATTCGACCGTCGGCGTCGGCGGACCCAACAGCACCTCCAACCAGGGGCGCATGCTGGTCGCCCTGAAGCCGAAGACGGAACGCGGCCCACTGAACCAGGTGATCCAGCGTTTGCGCCGCGAGACGGGCGGCGTCACCGGCATGGCCGTGTTTTTTCAGATGATTCAAAACATCAATGTGGGCGGAAAGATCAACAAGAGCCAGTACCAATACACCTTGCAATCAAGCGATACCGAGGAACTCTACCGGCTTGCGCCGGAGCTGCGCGACAAGATCGCCAAGCTCCCGGGGCTGCAGGACGTCACGACCGACCTTTACGTGACCAACCCGCAGGTCATGATCGAGGTCGACCGCCAACAGGCGGCGGTCTACGGGGTCACCATCGACCAGGTGCGCCAGGAATTGTACAACGCTTTCGGCGCGCGCCAGGTGGCGACGATCTACACGGCGAGCAACGACTATCAGGTCATCCTCGAGGCCAAGCCTGAATTCCGCACTGATCCTTCGAGCCTGTCCAAAATCTACGTGAAGACCAACGGCGGCGGGGCCGCCACCGCCGGAACGTCGGGTCCGGGCCCAGGCTCGGGCGTGACCGGCAGCGGCATTCCCTCGGGGAGATCGATCCCGCTCTCCGCGGTGACCAAGCCCGTACAGACGGTCGGCCCGCTCCTCGTCAACCACCAGGGCCAGCAGCCTTCGGTCACCATCTCGTTCAACTTGGCGCCCGGATATTCGCTGGGCCACGCGGTTGCGGCGATTCAGAACATCGAGCGTGAGTTCGAACCTGCCGGCCACGATCTCCACCGGCTTCCAGGGCACCGCGCAAGTTTTCCAGGAGTCGCTGAAAGGGCAGGGCATCCTCATCCTTGCGGCTATCTTCGCCGCCTACGTCGTGCTCGGCATCCTGTATGAAAGCTTCATCCATCCGATCACCATCATTTCCGGTTTGCCGTCGGCAGGCATCGGCGCGTTGCTCGTGCTGATGCTGTTCAAGATGGAACTGTCGGTCATCGCCATGATCGGCATCGTGATGTTGGTCGGCATCGTAAAGAAAAATGCGATCATGATGATCGACTTCGCGATCGAACGCAGGCGCGTGGGGCTCTCGGCCGAAGCCGCGATTCGCGAGGCCGCGGTGTTGCGCTTCCGTCCGATCATGATGACGACGTTCGCCGCGATCTGCGGAGCGCTGCCGATCGCACTGGGGTCCGGCGAGGGCGCCGAGCTGCGCCAGCCGCTCGGCATCGCGGTGGTCGGCGGCCTTTGCCTGTCACAGCTCTTGACGCTGTTCATCACGCCCGTGGTCTACATCTATCTCGACCGTATCGACCGCATGCTCAAGCATCGGCTCGAGCCGCAAATCCAAGAGTTGCCGGAGCATCCGCAACGGCCGACCGCGGTCGCGGCGGAGTGAGATTCGGAGGACCGACTACGGACGATGGAGGACGGACGATCTTGCCCTGTCTCCCTCGGTCGACCGTCAAATCGAGAAGCTTGTCCCGCAGCCGCAGGACGCCGTCGCCTGCGGATTGTTGATGCGGAACGAGGCGCCGATCAGGTCGTCGACGAAGTCGATCTCGGAGCCGGCCAGATAGCCGACCGATAGCTGGTCGATCAGCACGGTCGCGCCGTTGCGTTCGATCACGAAGTCGTCGGCCGTCCGGGCGCGCTCCATGTCGAACTTGTACTGGAAGCCGGAGCAGCCGCCGCCTTCCACGCTCACGCGCAGCATGGTTCCCGGCGGCTCGCGGCCCAGGATCTCGCCAATCCGGCGCGCCGCGCGCTCGGTCACTGTAATGGCATCCATCCGCGCACCATCATCATTGCCAGCAGGGCCTACCGATAGTTAAGTGCGCGTAAGACTTTGGTCAACTCGGCTCGGGTCAATTGGGTGGTCCGGCATGGCGGTCGAGGCGGCAGTCGCGCGCGCGACCTATGCGTCGGCTCCGGGTCGGAGCCGCGGCCGCGTGCACCTGGAACCGGTCAGCCCCACCCGCAACGCCTTCCGCCGCGACTGCGACCGCATCATCCACGCCACTGCCTTCCGGCGGCTCGCCTACAAGACCCAGGTCTTCGTGTTCCACGAAGGCGACCATTTCCGGACGCGATTGACCCACACGCTCGAAGTCGCCCAGATCGCGCGCGCGCTCGCCCGTGCTCTCGGGCTCGACGAGGATCTGGCCGAGGCGCTGGCGCTGGCGCACGACCTGGGCCACCCCCCGTTCGGCCATGCCGGCGAGCGCGCGCTCGACCGTTGCCTGGCAGCAGCGGGCGGCTTCGATCACAATGCGCAGACGCTGCGGGTGGTGACCGCGCTCGAGCGGCGCTATCCCGCATTCGACGGGTTGAATCTCGCCTGGGAGACGCTCGAGGGCCTGGTCAAGCACAACGGACCGCTCACGCACCGCGACGGCAGCCCGATCGGGCGCTATCGCGAGCGCGGCCTGCCGCACGCCATCCGTCTGCACGGCACCACGCAGGACTTGGAACTTTGGAGCTTTGCCAGCGCCGAGGCGCAGATCGCCGCGATCTCCGACGACATCGCCTACGACGCCCACGACATCGACGACGGCTTGCGCGCCGGGCTGTTTGCGCTCGATGATCTCGTCGTGGTGCCCCTGATCGGCGACATCGTGCGACGCATCCACGACGAAAGCCCCGGCCTCGATTCCGGTCGCCTGGTGCACGAGCTGGTGCGCCGCCTCATTACGCAAATGATCGAGGATGTCATCGCCGAGACCGGCAACCGCCTGCGGGCGCTGGCGCCGCGCTCGGCGGACGACGTGCGTCATGCCGAGGCACCGGTCGGCGCCTTCTCGCCGGTCATGGCGGAGACCGACCGCGCGATCAAGGGCTTTCTCTATCCTCGCATGTATCGCCACACTCGCATCATGCGCATCATGGGCGATGCGGAAGCGGTGGTCTGCGCGTTATTCGCGCGTTACGCGGACAAGCCTCATGACATCCCGGCGGAATGGGCGCAGCCCCTCGAGGCCGGCGACGATGCCGCGCGGCTGCGCCGCATCGCCGACTTCATCGCCGGCATGACCGACCGCTACGCGCTCGGCGAACATGCGCGGCTCTTTGACTCGACACCGGAATTGCGTTAGGCGGCGCGGCCTGAACGCAAGCCCGCCGGCCATGACCGACCAGAACATCTTCGCCGCCGTCCTGGACAAGGTGCGCGCCGCCAACGACGCGCTCATCGCGGAGGGCGTGCTGCCTGCCGGGATCGATCAGTCCCGCGTCGTGGTCGAACCGCCGCGCGAGGCTGCGCACGGCGACATGGCGACCAATGCGGCCATGGTGCTGGCGAAGGACGCCGGCAGGACGCCACGCCAATTGGCCGAAGCGATCGCCGCGAAGCTCGCCGCCGATGGTATGGTGGCGAAGGCCGAGGTCGCGGGACCGGGCTTTATCAATCTCACGCTCAGGCCGACGGCCTGGATCGACGCCTTGCGCGCGGTACTCGCAGCGGGGGCGGATTACGGACGAACCGACCTCGGGTCGGGCACCGCCGTGAACGTCGAATACGTGTCCGCCAATCCGACCGGGCCCATGCATGTCGGTCATTGCCGCGGCGCCGTCTTCGGCGACGCGCTCGTCAATCTGCTCGCCTTCAGCGGCTTCAAGGTGACGCGCGAATACTACATCAACGATGCCGGCGCGCAGGTCGATATGCTCGCCCGCTCCGCGTTCCTGCGCTACCGCGAGGCGCTCGGCGAGGACATCGGCTCAATTCCCGAGGGCCTCTA
Source organism: uncultured Alphaproteobacteria bacterium (assembly GCA_963758945.1). Lineage (GTDB taxonomy): Bacteria > Pseudomonadota > Alphaproteobacteria > Rhizobiales > Xanthobacteraceae > VAZQ01. The sequence goes on from CAVWXY010000021.1 coordinate 38,531, forward strand.
TCCCGGCGACTACCTCAAGCCGGTGGGCGCACGGCTCGCCGCCGACTACGGCGCGAGCCTGAAGGACAAGCCGGAGACGGAATGGCTTCCGCTGGTGCGCGCTCGTGCCATCGACATGATGATGGCGGCAATCCGCGACGATCTCAGGTCGCTCAACGTCGCGCAGGACGTGTTCTTCTCCGAGCGGTCGCTGATCGAAGGTCCGCGCGACGCCGTGGGCGAGACCATCGCCGCGCTGCGGCGCGCCGGCTACGTGTACGAAGGACGGCTGCCCCCCCCCAAGGGCGCGCCGGTGGAAGACTGGGAGGATCGCGAGCAGACGCTGTTCCGGTCGACCGAATTCGGCGACGACGTCGACCGGCCGCTGATGAAGTCGGACGGCAGCTACACCTATTTCGCCTCCGATATCGCCTATCACAAGAGCAAGGTCGATCGCGGCTTCCGCAGCCTGATCGACGTGTGGGGCGCCGATCACGGCGGCTACATCAAGCGCGTGCAGGCGGCGGTGAAGGCGGTGCAGAGGATTTCCAACGCCCCGGGTGCCGATCTCGACGTCAAGCTCGTGCAACTGGTCAAGCTCCTGCGCGGCGGCGAGCCGGTCAAAATGTCGAAGCGGGCAGGGGAGTTCGTGACCTTGCGCGACGTCGTGAACGAGGTCGGCAGAGATGCCGTTCGCTTCATGATGCTCTACCGCAAGAACGATGCGGTGCTCGACTTCGACCTCGAAAAAGTGATCGAGCAGTCGCGCGACAACCCGGTCTTCTATGTCCAATACGGCCACGCCCGTGGCCGCTCGGTCTTCCGCAACGCGCGCGAGGTGGTCCGCCTGCCGCTCGAGCCGGCGGCACTGGCCTCGGCGCTCGGGGGGGCCCCGCTCGAACGGTTGGACGACGCCGGCGAACTTGCGCTGATGCGGCGTCTTGCCCTCTATCCACGCCTCGTCGAGGCTGCCGCGACCGCCCACGAGCCGCACCGCATCGCCTTTTATCTCTATGAACTTGCAAGCGATTTCCACGCGCAATGGAATCGGGGGAAAGATGCGCCACATTTACGCTTCATTATCCAGAATGATCCACAACTAACCATGGCTCGCCTTGCGCTGGTGCATGGCGTTGTCATCGTTCTCGCGTCAGGGCTCGGTATGCTTGGCGTCGAGGCGCCTGAGGAGATGCGTTAGTCTCGCTCGGTGCCATTGGCTGGACGGACCACGCCTGACAGATCCGTCATTAAGCCGATCGAGTGCGACGCCTATTACCGCAAGTGGGGAGAGTATGGCGGACGACCACACGTTAAGACCCTATCGCTCGAATGATCAGCATCGGCGCGCGACCGAGCCGGTGGCGAGCGAGCAGGCAGGCTCCAACGATCCTCTCGCCGAACTCGCCCGTCTGATTGGGCAAAGCGATCCGTTCGCCGAGTTCGGGCGAAGCAGCTCGCGCCGGGCGGCGGCCCGCCAGGATGTGTCCACCGCTCCGGCCGAGCAATGGCACGAGGCGGCGCATGATCAGCAACAAGTCGCCGGTTACGACGCTCGGGTTCGGGACGCCTACTACCGGACGGACCGCGACCACGCGGAGCCGCTCGCGCCCGGTGGGGAGGCCCGGGACCCCGGCAGTCGGGTCTACGAGGAGGTACCACTCGCCGCTGACCACCAAGGCCAGTACGACGATGATCACGGTCGGCCGCACGAGGTCCAGCAATCCTCTGACCTGCCGCAGGACGGCTACGAGGACGAGCAGTATTACCAGGATGACGTGCCGTTCGACCCGCGCGAAGACGAAATGTACGACGATCCGCCGCGCGCGCGTCAGCGCGTCAGCCTCGTGACCGTGCTGGCGCTCGTCGGCTGCGCCCTGCTCGGCACCGTCGGCGCCTACGCTTATCGGAGCTACTCGGCGCCTGCCGGTTCGACGCAGCCGCCCCCGGTCATCACCGCGGACAACTCGACACCGACGAAGATCGTCCCCGCCACGGCCGGGGACCCGCAATCGGAAAAAGCCGTCCAGGATCGCTTGGCCAACGCCGGCAAAGAGCAACTCGTCTCGAAGCAGGAAGAGCCGGTGGTGCTGCAGGAGCCCGGTCCCCAGCCCGCGCCCCGCGTCGTTCCGCCGGCGGCTGCGCAGCAGCCATCCTCCGGGGCTGCGACGGCATCGACGGAGCCCAAGAAGATCCGTACCGTCACCATTCGCCCCGACGCCTCCGATATCAGCGGCCGGCCAGTGGGACTGGCGGCGCCGGCAGCGCCGGCGGCCAAGCCGGGTACGGCACGCACCGGCGGCGCGCCGGTCTCGCTCGACCCACAGGCCACAGAGTCCGCCGCAGCGGCTAGCCGCACGCGGACCGCTGCCGTGCCTCCAGCGACCGCACGGCCGGCTGCGGAGGCGCCGGATACCCAGTCGGGCGGTTTCGTGGTGCAGCTCTCCTCGCAGAGAAGCGAGAGCGAAGCGCTGGCGTCCTTCCGCAGCCTGCAGGCGAAGTTCCCCGATGAACTCAGCGCGCGTCAGCCAATCGTTCGACGTGTCGATCTGGGCAGCAAGGGGGTCTTTTACCGCACCATGGTCGGACCATTTGCGTCGCTCCATCAGGCAACCCAGTTCTGCGCCAGCTACAAAGCCGCCGGCGGCCAGTGCGTGGTGCCGAGCAACTAAGTTGCGCGTGACCCTCGCGCCGAGCGCGGGCTAGTGCTTCGTTTTCCGAAGTTCGTCAGCACTTGCGGCGCGCGTTCAGATGCGAACTTGCGAATCCAAGGACCACTAGCAACTGTATGATTCTAGTGCCCCTTTTGCTCCCCGAAGCTCGCGATCGCATTTGCCGCACGATGTGCCCGAGCTTCGGCTTCGGGGCACTAGTCCGCGCCAAATGACGGTACGCGCTTTCGTGACGGGTTTGGCGGGCACGGTGCTGGTGCCCGCGGAGCGCGCGTTCCTGCGCGAGAGCGAGCCATGGGGCCTCATTGTCTTCAAGCGCAATATCGATACACCCTCGCAAGTGGCTAGCCTCACTGCGTCTTTTCGCGATACGGTGGGGCGCGATGCGCCCGTGCTCGTGGACCAGGAAGGTGGCCGCGTCCAGCGTCTGGGCCCGCCGCACTGGCCTGCCTATCCCGCCGGCGCCGCCTATGGCCGCGTCTACGACCGCGACCCTGCGCTGGGCCGCACCGCGGCCTATCTGGGGGCGCGCCTGATCGCCGCTGATCTCGTCGCAGTCGGCATCGACGTCGACAGCCTGCCGATCGCCGACGTGCCGGTTGCCGGCGCCGATTCCGTCATCGGCGACCGAGCTTACGGCGAGACCGCGGAGAAGGTTGCTTCGCTGGCCCGCGCGGTGGCCGACGGCCTGCTTGCTGGCGGTGTCCTGCCGGTGCTCAAGCATATTCCCGGGCATGGCCGGGCCAGCGCCGACAGCCACGATGCGCTTCCGGTGGTCGAGAGCGATCGCGCCACCCTCATGCGCACGGACTTTGCCGCGTTCCAGCCGCTCTCCGACCTGCCGCTGGGAATGACCGCCCACGTCGTGTACACCGCCTTCGATCCTATTGCTCCGGCCACCACTTCGGCCACTGTGGTCAGGGATGTGATTCGCGGCTTGCTGGGGTTTCGCGGTCTGTTGATGAGCGACGATGTCTCCATGGGAGCGCTATCCGGCTCGATCGCGGAGCGCGCGAGCGCGGCGATCTCGGCCGGTTGCGACGCCGTGTTGCATTGCAACGGCAAGCTCGAGGAAATGGAGGCGGTCGCGTCCGCCGTGCCGGTGCTGACCGGCGCCGCCGCGGCACGGGCGGACGCCGCGCTCGCCCAGCGAGGGCCGGCCTCGAGGCACGACCTCGCCGCCCTGCGGGCCGAATGGGCGGCGCTCATGGATGCCCCCGCAGGCGCCGGGAGGGCGGTATCATGAATTCCGAGGAGAGCAAATTCGAAGCCGACCTCGTTGCCGAGCGAGCAGCGGGCGAGCCGGCTTTGGTCGTCGATGTCGAGGGCTTCGAGGGGCCGCTCGACCTCCTGCTCGCGCTCGCCCGCCAGCAGAAGGTCGACCTCGCCAAGATCTCGATCCTGGCGCTGGCCGACCAGTATCTCGCCTTCATCGAGGAGGCGCGCAAGCTGCGGCTCGAGCTCGCCGCCGACTATCTCGTGATGGCGGCTTGGCTCGCCTATCTGAAGTCGCGTCTGTTATTGCCGGAGACCAACGCGCCCGAAGGCCAGAGCGCCGAGGACATGGCGATCGCGCTCGCGATGCGGCTCAAGCGTCTTGAAGCCATCCGCGATGTCGCCGAGCGGCTGTTCGGACGCCCGCAGCTCGATCGTGACGTGTTCGTGCGCGGACAACCCGAGGAGATCGCACACATCAAGCGTCCGCAATGGAGCGCCACGCTCTATGATCTGCTCTCGGCCTACGCGCAGCAGCGGCAAAAGGCGGCGCTCGCGCATGTCCGCCTGGCCAAGCGCACGGTGTGGTCGCTGGCCGAGGCGCGCGAGGCGCTCGAGCGGCTCATCGGTCAGTCGCCCGATTGGACGCGCCTCGACCAATACCTGATCGCGTTCGTGGTCGAGCCGTCGCTCGCGCCGACCGTGTTCGCGTCGAGCTTCGCCTCTAGCCTCGAGCTGGTGCGCGAGGGGGTCATGGAGATGCACCAGCAGTCGGCGTTTGCGCCGCTCTACGTGCGCAAGCGTGAACCGGCTGGCGACAAGGGACCCGGACCGGGCGGCGTGGCGGCGCCGCCGGTGAAGGGCAACGGCTAGAGGAGGCCGCAGCAATGCCGAGTTTGAAAGTGGTAGTGCCGGACGAGGAACCGGAACAGGCGGCGCAGGCGCGGGCCGACGAGCTTCGGCTGTTGGAAGCGATGTTGTTCGCCTCGGCCGAACCGCTCGACGAAAAATCACTAGCGGCGCGCCTGCCGCAAGGAGTCGACGTTCGCGCCGCGCTCGTTTGCCTTCAGGAGGAGTACGCCTCGCGCGGCGTCAATCTGGTCCGCATCGGGGGCAAGTGGACGTTCCGTACCGCGAGCGATCTCTCCTGGCTTTTGAGCAAGGAGACGGTCGAGACGCGCAAGCTCTCGCGCGCGGCGATCGAGACGCTGGCGATCATCGCCTATCACCAGCCGGTGACGCGAGCTGAGATCGAGGAGATCCGCGGGGTGACGACCTCGAAGGGCTCGGTCGACGTCCTGCTCGAGACCGGATGGATCCGCCCGCGCGGGCGACGCAAGGCGCCGGGCCGGCCGGTGACCTACGGCACGAGCGAGGCTTTCCTTTCGCATTTCGGGCTCGATGCCGTGGGCGATCTGCCCGGCGTCGAGGAGCTGAAGGGCTCGGGCTTGCTCGACGGGCGGTTGCCCCCCGGCTTCTCGGTGCCGGTGCCGACGGACGATCCGGCACTGCGCGATGACGAGGACCCGCTGGAACCCGGCGATCTCGATCTTGGCTTGGCGCCGCCTCCGGAGCGGACCGCCGAGGAGTGAGCTTCACGCCAGTCGGACGACCCCGCCAAGGCATCGTTTCGTTAACGGCGGAAAGCCCCTTTCCGGCTTGACTGGTGGGCCGCTGCGGCGTTGATGGCCGCCCTTGCGTCGCGGGGTGAAGTCCTTGTTTTTGCCGTGCCCCGAGCCTAGGTTCTGGTTGAAAACCAGAGGCGGGTTCCGCATCCGATCGCCGGGATCAACCGCGACCGGCACTCGAAGCTCAAGTCGGCAATGACCCGATTTGTCCGGCGACCCGTATGGAGGACAATCCGATGGGCTCTATGAGTATTTGGCATTGGATCATCGTGCTGGCCGTCGGTCTTTTGCTGTTCGGCGGCCGCGGCAAGATATCCGACCTGATGGGCGACTTCGCCAAGGGCATCAAGTCGTTCAAGAAGGGCTTGTCGGAGGATGAAAAATCCGAAGAGCCCGCGAAGACCGATCCGATGAAGACCATCGACCATCAGCCGCCCGCGTCCGCGACCGGGGCGCCGGTTGCGAGCGGAGCGGCGGTCGGCGCTCCGACGGAAACGCGCAAGGTCGGCTGACGCGGAGGCGGCGCACCGCGCAGCCGGTAATGTTGAAAGGGGGCGCCGGCCTGCAGGTCTGCGCCCCTTGGAGTTGATGGCGCTATGTTCGACGTCGGTTGGAGCGAGCTCCTTCTCATCGGCATCGTTGCGCTGATCGTCATCGGCCCGAAGGAATTGCCCGGCGCGCTGCGCACGCTGGGGCAGTGGATGGGCAAGCTCCGCCGCATGGCGTCGGAGTTCCAGGGCCAGTTCCACGAGGCGATGCGCGAGGCCGAGATGGCCGACCTGAAGAAGCAGGTCGACGACATGACCAGCCAGGCGCAGAGTTACGTGAATTTCGATCCCGTCGGCGAGGTCCGGCGGGAGCTGGAAAGCACGCAGCAGCAGATCGAGAGCGCGATCGTCGCCGAGCCGACGGCGAACCCGGCAGCCGCGGCGGAGCCCGCCCCGGCCGAGACCGGCGGCGCGGCGCTGGCACTGCCGAGTGCGGACCAGCCGGCGGCCGAGTCGAGCGCAGCGGCAGGCGAGCCGGAAGCGGTGGCGGGCGGTGCCGACAAGCCCGACGCGGCGGAGAAGCCCGCATGAGGCGCGAGGACGAAGAGAAGGAGATCGAGGCCACCAAGGCGCCGCTGATGGAGCACCTGATCGAGCTGCGCTCGCGGCTGATCAAGGCGGTCGCGGCGTTCGCGGTGATGTTCGTCTGCTGCTTCTTCTTCGCCAAGCAGATCTACAACGTGCTGGTGTGGCCGTTCGTGCTCGTGGCGGGACCCGAGAACTCCAAATTCATCTACACGGCGCTGCTCGAATATTTCGTCACGCAGCTCAAGCTCGCGATGTTCGGCGCCGCATTCCTGTCGTTTCCGGTGGTCGCCGCCCAGATCTACATGTTCGTCGCGCCCGGCCTTTACCGCAACGAGCGGCAGGCATTTCTGCCATATCTCATCGCGACGCCGATCTTCTTCGCGATCGGCTCGGCCGTCGTCTATTTCGTGGTGATGCCGATGCTGGTGCGGTTTTCCCTCGGCATGCAGCAGAGCCCGGGCGCCGAGACGGCGGAGATCGTGCTGTTGCCCAAGGTCGGCGAGTATCTCTCGCTGATGATGGGGCTCATCCTCGCGTTCGGCATCGCGTTTCAGCTGCCGGTGATCCTGACGCTGCTCGGCCGCGTCGGCATCATCACCTCCGATCAGCTCAAGACGAAGCGGCGCTACTTCATCGTCGGCGCCTTCGTGATCGCCGCCGTGCTCACTCCGCCCGACGTGCTCAGCCAGCTCTCGCTCGCCCTGCCGCTGATGCTGCTCTACGAAGGCTCGATCTGGTCGGTGCGGCTGGTGGAGAAGCGGGCCGCCGCCGACAAGGCCAAGGAAGCCGCCGACGCCGCCGCCAAGCCGGCGGAATGACGACTTTCGCGCGCTGTCATCGCCCGCGCAAGCGGGCGACCCAGTATCCACCGGCCTTGGAATCGGGCGCGACATTTCCTAGACAGGCGACGCTGACGTGTACTGGATGCCCGCCTTCGCGGGCATGACCGCGGAAAGAACTCGGCAATGCACGACATCAGATGGATTCGCGAGCACAAGGAGGAGTTCGACCGCGGATTGGCGCGGCGCGGCGTGGCGCCGGAGGCGGACCGACTCATCGCCATCGACGAGCGCCGCCGCGCCGCCATCCAGAAGGCCGAGGCCGCGCTCGCCCGGCGCAACGCGGCGTCGCGGGAGATCGGCGCCGCCAAGAAGAGCAACGAAGAAGCGGCGGCGCAGGCGCTCATGGCCGAGGTCGCTCGCCTGAAAGCCGAGATCCCGGCGCTGGAGGCGGAGGAGAAGAAAATCTCGCAGGAGCTCGATCACGCGCTCGCATGGGTTCCCAATCTGCCGCTCGACGAGGTGCCGGACGGCGCCGACGCGAGCGGCAATGTCGAGCACCACCGCTTCGGCGCCAAGCGCAATTACGGCTTTACGCCCGAGCAGCATTTCGATCTCGGCGAGGGGCTCGGCCAGATGGATTTCGAGACCGCCACGAAACTTTCGGGCGCCCGCTTCGTCGTGCTCAGAAGCAGCCTCGCGCGGCTCGAGCGCGCGCTGGCGCAATTCATGCTCGACCTGCACACGAACGAGCACGGCTACACCGAAGTCAGTCCGCCGTTGTTGGTGCGCGACGATGTGATGTTCGGAACGGCACAATTGCCAAAATTTGCGGAGGATCAGTTTTCTACAATCAACAAAGCCGAACTGATCGAAGTTGCTAACAAATACATATCTAGATCCGTCGAGGAAACGGTCAGTAGGGTGCCGAGCATTATTAGGGAAATCGAGCAAGAAACTGGCCTCAGAGTTGATCCGGCCCACGCTGCGAAGCGCTTGAAGGACGTTATAGCTGCCGACATGCCGCAGTATCAGCGTGACCTTCTCGACTCCTTATCGAAGCTTCTTCGCCTCTGGCTCATCCCCACCGCCGAAGTGCCGCTAACTAATCTCGTGCGCGAATCGATCCTCGACGAAGCAGAGCTGCCCATGCGGTTCACCGCCTGCACGCCCTGCTTCCGCGCCGAAGCCGGGGCAGCGGGCAAGGATACGCGCGGGATGATTCGCCAGCACCAGTTCACCAAGGTCGAACTCGTCTCCATCACCACGCCAGAGCAGAGCGGGGACGAGCACGAGCGCATGCTCGCCTGCGCGGAAGAAGTCCTACGCCGGCTCGACCTGCATTACCGTGTGGCGACGCTGTGCACCGGCGACATGGGCTTTGCTGCGCAGAAGACCTACGACATCGAGGTCTGGCTCCCTGGGCAGAACACGTATCGCGAGATCTCGTCCTGCTCGCTGTGCGGCGAGTTCCAGGCGCGGCGCATGAACGCGCGCTACCGGGGCAAGGAGAACCGCCAGCCACGCTACGTCCACACCCTCAACGGCTCGGGCGTTGCGGTCGGCCGCGCGCTCATCGCCATCATGGAGACTTACCAGCAGCAGGATGGGTCCATCGCGGTGCCGGACGTGCTGCAGGGCTATATGGGCGGGCTCAAGACCATCGAGCACGCCAAGTAGCCCATGCGCATCCTGGTCACCAACGACGACGGCATCCACTCCGAGGGGCTCGATGTCTGCTGCGAGATCGGGCGCGCGCTGTCCGGGGACGTCTGGGTGCTCGCGCCGGAATTCGACCAGTCGGGCGTCTCGCACTCGCTCTCGCTCAACGATCCGCTGCGCCTGCGCGAAGTGGGCGAGCGCCGCTTCGCGGTCAAGGGCACGCCCACGGACTGTGTGATCATGGGCGCGCGCCACGTCATCAAGGACCGGCCGCCCGACCTCGTGCTCTCCGGCGTCAACCGCGGCCGCAACGCCGGCGAGGACGTGATCTATTCCGGCACCGTGGCGGGAGCGCTGGAGGGAACCATCCTCGGCATCCCTTCGCTGGCGCTGTCGCAGGCCTACAAGTCGCGCAGCGGCCGCCCGCCGCATTGGGAAACCGCCGTCCGCTTCGGGCCCGACATCATCCGGCGCGTCCTCGAGGCAGGGATTCCGCGCGACGTGCTCGTCAACATCAACTTTCCGGACTGTCCGCCCGGCGAGGTCAAAGGCATCGCAGTGACGAACCAGGGCCGCAACCGGCAGGAGCGTTTGCACATCGACGCGCGCCAGGACGGCCGTGGCAACAACTATTACTGGATCGCCTATGTGCGCATGCGGAGCCAGCCGCCGGCGGACGGCAGCGATTTTTCCGCGCTCGCGGACAATCGCATCGCGGTCACGCCGCTGCGCCTCGATATGACCGACGAGCCGTTCATGACCAAGCTGGCGGAGCTGTTCGACTGAGAAGCTGGCGTCATAAGCCGCGGAAGCGAGGCGCCGGCAAACCGAGCACTCGCGCGATTGAAAGCGACGTCAGTGGTGACCGGATCGTCCGCTTTGGCCTTTCGCGGATGATGACAATGCCGAATGGGGACGCGTGCCTCAATTCCGCTGCTTGCTCAGCGCGCTCTCCAGCATGTGCTTGAGCCCTTCCAGCTGGAACGGCTTTTTCAGGGTCGGCCGGTCGCGATAGAGCTCGGGCAGGCCGCGCTCGCCATAGCCGGTGGCGAAGACGAACGGCGTGCCGCGCGCGACGAGGGCGTCGGCGACCGGGGAGACGGGTTGGCCGTCGAGGTTGACGTCGAGAATGGCAAGATCGAAGTCGGCGTTCTTGGTCGCTTCCAGGGCCTCGTCGATATGTGCGGCCTCGGCGGCGACGGTGTAACCCAGCTCGTTCAGCATGTCCTCGAGCAGCATGCGGATCATCAGCTCGTCCTCGACCACGAGGATCCGCTTGGCCGGCGTCGCGGGCTGCGCCCGTGTGGCAGAGGTCATCGTTCGTCCTCCGATGGAATCGGCACGTCCGAGCGCAAGCAGCCAACCAGCTCGCCGCGGCAAAGTTGAGGCGCCTTGCCCTTCCGGGGCCCATATCGCCGGGCTGACTGCGGGCCGGGCGCGACCTCGTTTCGGAGCCATGCGACGAGGGCGATCTTGCCCCGGGCCGTCGAGGCGGGCCGGGCCGGTTTGGGCTGCCGCTCCGCAAGCGCTTGGACCCGCAAGCGCTTGGATCGACGTCGTTTTCACCTCCCGCTCTGGCCGGGCAGAGTTTTCGGCTAAGATCGCCACGGAGACTCGGCGTGCCCAAGCAACCGCCTGGCGACGACAACGTCGGCCGCATGCAGTTCCTGCTCGGCTTGCGCAAGCGCGGGATCAGCGATCCGGCGGTGCTGCGCGCAATGGATGAAGTTCCGCGCGAGCATTTTGTCGAAACGCCCTTTGCCGACAGCGCCTATGCCGATCAAGCGCTGCCGATCGCCTGCGGTCAGACCATCAGCCAGCCCTACGTCGTCGCCTTCATGACCGAGCATCTCGACGTGCAGCCGGACCATCGGGTGCTCGAAGTCGGCACCGGCTCCGGATACCAGGCCGCGGTGCTCTCCCGGCTCGCGCGCGAGGTGATCAGCGTCGAGCGCTATCGGACGCTGGCCGAAACCGCGCGGCAGCGGTTGCGGATGCTCGGCTACGACAATGTCGATGTGCGGGTGGGCGACGGTCTCGCCGGCGTGCCCGACTGCGCGCCCTACGACCGCATCATCGTCACTGCCGCCGCCAAGACCGTGCCCGATGCGCTCCTGCGCGAGCTTGCCGACGGCGGAGTGATGGTATTGCCGCTCGGGCCGCATGCCGGTCCGCAGCAGCTGGTCAAGCTCACAAAGGGTGAACAGGGGATTAAGGAGGAGGCGTTGATCGGAGTTCGGTTCGTGCCGCTTTTGCCAGGAACGGCGCGCGAATTGTAACCGTTTTGTCTTCTTGTAACCGTTTTGTCTTCGACCGGGCGAGGCTGCGGCGCGGCCATTGCTTAAAGCCTTATTTACCCGCGAGGTGTTAACTCGATCAGGTGTATTGCGTGCGAGTGGGTGGCGATGTCCCGCGTTCTCGAGATGGTGCGCTCGCGAGGTTGGCCGCGAGCTGCTGCGCTGGCGCTGATGACCATCAGCGTGGCGGCCTGCAGCAGCGATACGTCCCGGTTCAATGACAATCCGTTCGCCGCCATCACCCGTCCCGAAATGACCGGCTCGGTCGCGCAAGGCCAGGCCCCTTCCATCAGCCGGGTGGAAAGCCAGCCGTTGCCGTCACAACCCGCCCTGGCGCAACAGGTCCAGCCCGCAACGAACAGGCTCGCCGCCGCGGCTCCCGGGCCCGCCGCGGGCAAAGGCGCGCCCAACGGGACCGGATCGGTGGTCCGCAAGCCCGCCTCCAACTCCCGCTGGAGCTGGGACGGCGGCAAGGCGATCACGGTGGGTCCCGGCGATACCGTCGATGCCATCGCCCGGCGCCACGGCGTGCCGGCCTCCGTCATCATCCAGGCCAACAATATCGCCGCACCGGCGACCATCTATCCCGGCCAGCGGCTGGTGATCCCGCGCTATAGCGCTCCTGCGGCCGGCGCCTCGGCGGGCCCCGCATCCGGGACCGTCGTGGCTTCCGCCGGGCCCGCATCTGCGATCCACGTGCCCGCGCCGGCGCCCAGCGTGGCCACGAGTCCGGCAGGTGCGCACGGCGTGCACGTGGTTGCGGCCGGCGACACGCTGAGCAAGATTGCGCGTCTCTACCGCAAGCCCGTCGGCGAGATCGCCAAAGCGAACAACATCCAGGCGAGCACCACGCTCAATGTCGGCGATCGCTTGGTGATCCCGGGCGCCCAGGCAGCGGCGGCCAAGCCCAGCGCTGCAGCGCCGGCCGCGCCGGCAAAGCCGGCGGTATCGGCGGCGGCCAAGAACGGCGAGCCCGTGCAGAGCGCGAGCGTGGTCGTGCCGGTGCCGGACACATTGGACAAGGAAGCTGCCAAGCTGGCGGAAGGAACCGGCGCATTGCCGAAGTTCCGCTGGCCGGCGAACGGACGCATCATCGCGGGCTACGGGCCCACGACCAACGGCCAGCAGAACGACGGCATCAACATCGCGCTGCCGGAGAACACGCCGGTGAAAGCGGCCGAAGACGGCGTCGTGGCCTATGCCGGCAACGAGCTCAAGGGTTACGGCAACCTCGTCCTGGTGCGCCATCCCAACGGCTACGTCACCGCCTACGCCCATGCCAAGGAGCTCCTGGTCAAGCGTGGCGATCAAGTCAAACGCGGGCAGGTCATTGCGCGCTCCGGCCAGACCGGCAACGTCAACGCGCCGCAGCTGCACTTCGAAATCCGCAAAGGGGCCTCGCCGCTCGACCCGACCCGGTTCCTGAACGGCGCATAGCCAGTAGCGCTTTCGTTCACCACTCGCTATTCGCTTTTCTCGGCCGTCAACCTGACGCCGAGTCTGCCCCGCGAGATCCTGCACGTATTGCCAGGCCACGCGCCCCGAGCGCGCGCCACGCGTGGTTGCCCATTCGAGCGCCTCGGGGTGAAGCTTGTCGTGCGGATGCACGATGCCGTAATGGGCCACATAGCCGTCGACCATCGCCAGGAATTCATCCTGGCTGCAGCGGTGAAAGCCGAGCCACAGGCCGAAACGATCCGATAGCGATACCTTTTCCTCGACGGCCTCGCCGGGATTGATCGCGGTCGAGCGCTCGTTCTCCATCATGTCGCGCGCCATCAGGTGGCGCCGGTTGGAAGTGGCGTAGAACACGACGTTGTCCGGCCGACCCTCGATGCCCCCTTCGAGCATGGCCTTGAGCGACTTGTAGCTCGTGTCTTCCGCTTCGAACGACAGATCGTCGCAGAACACGATGAAGCGATAGGGGGCTCCACGTATCAACGCCATCAGCTCGGGCAGGCTTTCGATGTCCTCGCGGTGGATTTCGATGAGCTTGAGCCGCCCGTCGTCGCCCTTGCGCCGCCCGTGCGCGGCGTTGACCGAGGCGTGCACGGCCTTGACTAGCGATGATTTCCCCATGCCGCGTGCGCCCCACAGCAGCGCGTTGTTGGCCGGCAGGCCGCGCGCGAAGCGCTCGGTATTCTCGAGCAGCACGTCGCGCATACGATCGATGCCCTTGAGCAGCGACATCTCGACGCGATTGACTCTTGCGACCGGCACGAGCCTGCGCCCATCCGGATGCCAGGAGAAAGCGTCCGCCGCTGCGAATTGCGGCGCCGCCGGTGCGCCGGGCGCGAGCCGCTCGAGCGCGGCGGCCACGCGCTCGAGTGCCTGCTCGGAACCCGGCGGTGCGGCCGATATCCGGGGGCGCGAGGCGGAAATCGAGGGGCGTTTTCGGGCGCGTTTGGCCATGGTATGTGGGCGTGTGCGTGGCACCCTTACCGGGGCGCCGGCAGAGCTGCAAGATCGCCGATGCGGACGGCCGTTTCGGCGTTGCGCGGCAACGTTGCAATTGGGCCTGTGGCCGCTATAGTCCGCGCCGATTTCGCCAGCCGAACGCCGCGGTGGCGACAAGCTCGCCCGCAGACCCACAGCACAAAGGACCGATAGATGCTCGTGACTCCCGCTTTTGCCCAAGCGAGTCCGTTCGGCGGCGACGGCGGCCTGTGGGTGCAGTTGCTGCCTTTCGTTCTGATCTTCGTCATCATGTATTTCTTGATCCTGCGGCCGCAGCAGAAACGGGCGAAAGAGCACCAGGAACTGATCAAGAACTTGCGCCGCGGCGATACCGTCATTACCTCCGGTGGGCTGCTCGGCAAAGTGACCAAGGTCGTCGACGACGACCAGATCGAGGTCGAGATCGCGGACGGGGTGCGCGTGCGCCAGATGCGCACGATGGTCTCGGGCGTTCGCGCCAAGGGCGAGCCGGTCAAGGACGAGGGCGGCTAAAGCATGATCCCGAAAAGTGTGCAGCGGTTTTCGGAAAAGATCATGCTCAGACAAGAAGCTAGATCGGGATGGCGATTCGAAGAAAAGTCATCCCGCTCTAGCGCGCATCGTGCCTGCAACTAGCGTGGTGGATTTGAAGTTCTTGCCAGGATCGCAGCGGGCTCGCTTAGGACCTTCAATCCGAAACCGGACTAAGTGCCCCTTTCGATTGCGAAGCTCGCACGAGAGTGTGCCGCAGGGTCTTGCAACTTCGGAATCGGGACGCTAGTCGAGGCGTGAACCGGGACGATCCATGCTCTATATCTCGAAGTGGAAGGCAGCGGCGATCCTGCTCACGGCGCTGATCTGCTGTCTGCTCGCCGTTCCCAACTTCTTTCCCGAAAGCACCATCAAGCGCTGGCCGGCCTGGGCGCAACGCCACATCGTGCTCGGCCTCGACCTGCAAGGCGGCTCGCACATCCTGCTGCAGGTCGATGCCGACGACGTGCGCAAGCAGAAGCTCTTGACGCTGCAGGACGACGTCCGTCGGGTCCTGCGCGAGGCGCGCATCGGCCTCACCCGCGCTCCCGTCATCCGCGGCAATTCGGTCGAGGTCATCATACGCCCGAACGACCTGGAGCAGGGATTGGCGAAACTCAAGGAGCTGTCGCAGCCGCTCAGCGGCTTTATCGGCAGCACGGGTCAGCGCTCGCTCGACGTCGAGAACGCCGGCGGCGGACTCGTCCGGCTCACTCCGACCGAGCCCGCGGTTTTGGAGCGCATCCGGCAGGTGGTGGATCAGTCGGTCGAGATCATCGGCAAGCGCGTCAACCAGCTCGGCCTCGTCGAGCCCTCCATCCAGCGCCAGGGCAACGACCGCATCCTGGTGCAGGTGCCGGGCCTGGGCGACCCGCAACAGCTTCTCGACATTCTCGGCAAGACCGCCAAGCTGACGTTCCGGCTGGTCGATACCTCGATGCCGGCCGAGCAGGCCTTGCAGGGCCGTCCGCCGCCGGAGTCGGAAATCGTCTACGGCTCGCCGGCGGAGCATCGCCAGCCCTATCTGCTCGAGAAGCGCGTGATCGTGTCGGGCGACGAGCTCACCGATGCGCAGCCCGGTTTCGATCACCGTACCGGCGAGCCGATCGTCTCGTTCAAGTTCAACACCTCGGGCGCGCGCAAGTTCGCCCAGGTCACCCAGGAGAACGTCGGACGGCCGTTCGCCATCGTGCTCGACGACGAGGTGATTTCGGCTCCGGTCATCCGCGAGCCGATCCTCGGCGGAAGCGGGCAAATCTCCGGCAACTTCACCGTGGAGTCCGCCAACAATCTCGCCATTCTGCTGCGCGCCGGCGCGCTGCCGGCGAAGCTCACGGTGATCGAGCAGCGTGTCGTCGGCGCCGGCCTCGGCCAGGACTCGATCGAGAAAGGCAAGCTCGCATCCTATTTCGGCGCGGCGCTGGTCGCCGTGTTCATGATCGTGACCTACGGGCTGTTCGGCGTTTTCGCCAGCGTCGCGGTCGCCATCAACGTGGGCATGATCTTCGGCATCTTGTCGTTGCTCAACGCGACGCTGACGCTGCCGGGCATCATCGGCATCGTCCTCACCATCGGCATAGCGGTCGACAGCAACGTGCTGATCTACGAGCGCATTCGCGAGGAGGTGCGCACCGGGCGTACGCCCATCACCGCCATCGATGCCGGATTCAGCCGCGCGCTGGCGACCATCCTCGATTCCAACATCACCACCTTCATCGCCGCGGCGGTGCTGTTCTTCTTCGGCAGCGGACCGGTGCGCGGCTTCGCCGTGACGCTCGGGATCGGCATCGTGACCACCGTGTTCACGGCTTTCACCTTGACGCGGTTGATGGTGGCCTGGTGGGTGAGGTGGGCGCGCCCGCGGCAGCTGGCGATTTCATAGACGGGACCCGACGTGCGCCTCTATCGCTCCATTCCGCTGCTGCGGATCGTCCCCGACGACACCAAGTTCGACTTCATGCGCTTTCGGCGCATCAGCTTTCCCGTGTCCGCGGTATTGTCCATCGTCGCCATCCTGCTGTTCTTTTTTCACGGGCTGAACTTCGGCATCGATTTCGTCGGCGGCACGCTGATCGAGATCCAGTCGAAATCGGGACCCGCGGACCTCGCGAAGATGCGGACGACGCTCGGCGGACTGGGTCTCGGCGACGTCCAGCTGCAGGAGTTCGGCGCACCAACCGATGTGCTGATCCGCGTCGCGCAGCAGCCCGGCGGGGAAGAGGCGCAGCAGGCGGCCATCGGCAAGGTGCGGCAGGCGCTCGGCGACACCGTCGACTACCGCAGGATCGAGGTGGTCGGCCCGCGGGTATCCTCGGAGCTCCTGGCCAACAGCACGATCGGGCTCGGGCTCGCGATCTTCGCCATCCTGGCCTATCTCTGGTTTCGCTTCGAGTGGCAGTTCGCGCTCGGCGCCATGATCGCCAACGTGCACGATCTGGTGTTGACGATCGGCTACATGTCGTTGACGCAGATCGACTTCGATCTGTCGAGCATCGCGGCGCTGCTCACCATTCTCGGCTACTCGCTCAACGATACCGTGGTCATCTACGACCGCATTCGCGAGATGCTGCGCCGGTACAAGCGCATGCCCATGCCGGAACTGCTCAACGTCTCGGTCAACTCGACGCTGTCGCGCTCGATCATCACCCATGTGACGGTGACGCTGGCGCTGGTGGCGCTGCTGCTGTTCGGCGGTCATGCCATCCACAGCTTCGTCGCGACCATGATTTTTGGCGTGGTGCTGGTCGGCACCTATACCTCGGTCTTCATCGCCGCCCCGATCCTGATCTACCTCGGCGTCGGCACGACGCGCATGGAGGCCGAGGAGCCGGCGGAGAAGCGGCCGGCCGGCAGGTAGATTGCGCGGCCGCGGGGCGCCCGCGGGGACTGGTGGTCCGGTTCCGAAGTTCGTCAGCACTTGCGGCACGTTCAGATACGAACTTCGGAATCCAAGGACCACTAGCAGCTCCATGATTCTCGTGTTTCTTTTGAACCCGAAGTTCGCTATCGCATTTGCCGCACGATGTGCGCGAACTTCGGGTTCAGGGCACTAGGCTGGGGGCCCATGCAGGATGCGTTCGCCCACTGCGAGTCGCTGGTTCGCGCGGCCGACAGAGATCGTTTTCTCGCCGCGCTGTTCGCCCCGGCGGAGCATCGCGGCGCGCTCTTCGCGCTCTACGCC
Source organism: uncultured Alphaproteobacteria bacterium (assembly GCA_963758945.1). Lineage (GTDB taxonomy): Bacteria > Pseudomonadota > Alphaproteobacteria > Rhizobiales > Xanthobacteraceae > VAZQ01. Next base: position 55,984 of record CAVWXY010000021.1, read on the forward strand.
TTCAACGTCGAAATCACGCGAGTGCGCGAGGTCGCGCGCGATCCCGTGGCGGGCGAAATCCGGCTGCAGTGGTGGAGCGATGTGCTGAGCGGGTCGGGCAGGGGCGAGGTCGCGGCCTACCCGGAGGCGGCCGCGCTGCTGGCGAGCATCGGCCGCTATCGGCTGCCGGCGGCGCGGTTCGAGGCGCTCATCGCGGCGCGCCGCTTCGATCTCTACGACGAGCCCATGGCGACCCTCGCCGATCTCGAGGCCTACGCCGACGGCGCGTCGGCCACGCTCATCGCACTGGCGGTGCAAACTCTCGCGCCTGGCGGCGAGCCGACTATCGATGCGCTCAGTCATCACGCCGGTGTCGCCCATGCGATGGCCGGGTTGCTCAGGGCGCTGCCGGTGCATGCCGCTCGCGGTCAGGTCTTCGTGCCGCTCGAGGTGCTGGAACGTCACGGCGCCAGCCGCCGCGACCTCGTGGGCGGGCAGGCGACGCCGCAATTGCAGGCCGCGCTCGGCGAACTGCGCCACCGCGCCCGTCAGCACCTGCGCCAAGCGCAAGAGCTGTTCGCGGCGGCGCCGGCGCGCGTCCTGCCCGCGTTGCTGCCGGTCGCGCTCGCCGGCCCGACCCTCGCGCGCATGGAGCGGCGCGATTACGATCCGTTCGCGCCGCTCGAGATCGCGCCGTGGCGGCGACAGTGGCTGATTTGGCGCGCGGCCCGGCGACCCGCGCGGATGTTCTTGCCCGGCTAATATAACAGGCCCTAGAATGCGAATCGGTCGCGAAGGTTGCGGCGATCCGCGACGATACGCGCGATGAGAATGCGCTCGGCTTCGCCGGCGATCAGCGTGTCGATCAGGTCGACCTGGTTCATGGCGACGAGCTGGAGGATTTCGCTGCGCACCTCACCGGAGGCCGCGCGCGGCAATTGGGTCGTCACCTGCAGATGCTCCGGCGGCCGCGGCGTCGACCCGGGCGACGTGTCGGCGGCGAAGAATTCACGCAAGCTGCGCTCGGTCAGTTCGGGATCCGCTTCGACGAAGGCATAAAGCCCGGTCCCCGCGCGGCGGTCGGGAAAAGCGAGCACCACCGTCTCACGCACCTGCGGATGTGCCTTGAGGCGGGCGGCGATGCGGGGCGCGTCGTCGACGAGCCGCGTTCCGCCACCCTCGCGATCGGTGACGCCCAGCACCTTGCGGGTGATCGCGTAATAGACCTTCTTGCCGGTCGCCATCCAGATGCGGGTCAGGAGGCTCTTGTTGGCGAGCACGCGCCGTTCGGACGCGGTGAGCGCGTCGGGAACATAGCGCCGCTTGTGCTTGAGCAGATGGCGCAGGTCCTCGTAGGCCGCGATGCGGAACAGCCAGCTGCGGCGCGAAAAGCAGGCGGCAAGCTGGAAATCGGTCAGATAGGCGCGGCCGTCGCGGCCGCGCAGCCAGTTCTGCTCCTTGGCGAGGTCGTTGTGGCAGATCCCGGCGCGATGCAGCTCGCGCAAGGCAATCTTGGCCGAGCGGAAGAAGCCGCGCTCGCCGTGCGGCTTGGCGATGTGCAGCGGCAAGCCGTCGATCCAGCCGCGGATCAGCGCGCGCCTGCCGCCGAACAGCAGCGGCGGAGCGATGCCGAGCTCGCCCGCGATCGCCAGCGCGCGGCGCTCGCGCGCGAACAGATGACGCGCCACGCCGAAACTCCACCACGGCACTTCGTCGATGCGGCGCAGAACCGCCTCGACGTCGTCCGGGGGCCGGCCGAACCGCCCGCGCTCCACCGTCGAGAGCGGGTCGCGCTTGAGCACCACCCCGCTCCTCCAGAGCCCCTCGATTTCACTCGGCAACCGCACCGGCGCTATTCCGCGGCCACGGCGTGGTCGTCGCCGGCGATCCAGCGCGCGAGGTCGGCCAGCGCGCGGCGGGTGAGCGCGCGCTTCTTGGCCAGCGCTTTTTCCGTGCCGCGCAGCCGTTGCCCGCTTTCGTCCTTGACCGCGTGGGCGAGCGTCGGAAAGAGGCCGAAATTGACGTTCATCGGCTGGTACGAGCGCCTATCGGCCGCTCCCGTCCCGCCGACGGCTTCCACGTGGCCGCCGGTGATATGCGCGAGCAGCGCGCCATGCGCCGTCGTCGCGGGCGGCGGCGCGACGGATTGGCAATGCCGTTCGGCGGCGGCGAACCGCCCGGCGAGGAGCCCGATCGCGGCCGAACTCCACGTAGCCCTCGCAGCCGGTGATCTGCCCGGCAAAGCGCAGGCGCGGCTCGGCACGTAGCCGCAGCGTCGCATCGAGCAGCTTCGGCGCGTTGAGGAAGGTGTTGCGATGAAGACCGCCGAGCCGCGCGAACTCCGCCCGCTCCAGACCCGGGATCGTGCGGAAGATGCGCGTCTGCTCGCCGTGCTTGAGCTTGGTCTGGAACCCCACCATGTTGAACAGTGTCCCCAGCCGGTTGTCCTGGCGCAACTGCACGACGGCATACGGCTTGGCGCCCGGGGCGCGCGGGTTGGTGAGCCCGAACGGCTTCATGGGGCCATGGCGCAAGGTTTCCGGACCGCGTTCCGCCATGACCTCGATGGGCAGGCAGCCGTCGAAGTAGGGTGTCTCCCAGTCGTGGAAGGCGACCTTGTCGCCGGCGAGCAGCGCGGCGACGAAGGCATGGTATTGCTCGCGCGTGAGCGGGCAATTGATGTAGTCGGCGCCGGATCCGCCGGGCCCCGCTTTGTCGTAGCGTGACTGCATCCAGGCGACCGCCATGTCGATCGAATCGCGGTGAACGATCGGGGCGATGGCGTCGAAGAAGGCGAGCGCGTCCTCTCCGGTGAGCGATGCGATGGCGGCGGCGAGCGCGGAGGAGGTGAGAGGTCCCGTGGCGACGATGACGCTGTCCCACTCCGCGGGGGGTAATCCGGCGACCTCCTCGCGGCGGATCTCGATCAGCGGGTGGGCGGCGAGCGCGGCGGTGACGGCCGTTGCAAAGCCGTCGCGGTCGACCGCCAGCGCGCCTCCGGCCGGCACCTGATTGCCGTCGGCAGCCCGCATGATCAGCGAGCCGAGCCGCCGCATCTCCTCGTGCAAGAGGCCGACGGCGTTGTGCTCGCTGTCGTCGGAACGGAACGAGTTCGAGCAGACCAGCTCCGCCAGCGCCGCGGTCTTGTGGGCCGCGGTCGGGCGCAGCGGACGCATCTCGTGCAGCACGATCGGAACGCCGCGCGCGGCGAGCTGCCAAGCCGCCTCGCAGCCCGCGAGCCCGCCACCGATGATGTGCACTGCGCGAGCGCGCTCGTCGCTCATGAAGAAAATCTATTCTTGCCGCCCAAGGGCGGCAACATTCCGTTCATGCGGGTTCCGTGCGGATCCCGCCGCGCGGCGAAAAAGAGCGCCCGCAAACGCGAAAGCGCCCGCGCGAGGCGGGCGCTTTCTGATCGAGGGGCGCGCAGCGCCGTCAGCGGTTGGCGCTCTCCCAGGCGACCCGCGGGATGTCCGATCGGGTGATGCCGATATCGGCCAATTCGCGGTCGCCGAGCTGGTAAAGCTCGCGCAGGGAGGCGTTGTAGCGCCGCCACGACTGCAGGAAATTGAGGATCGCGACAAGCATGGGATGGTTCCCCTTTCTGACCGGTCCGAAAGTCGGACCACGAAGTTGATGGATAGATAGGGTTCCATGCTGCGTCGCAACAGACTTTATGTTGCGCTGCAGTTATGCATAAAATGCATGCCTTAAGACACTGTTTCTTCATAAAGATCGGCGGATTCCCCCTCGGAATGAGCGAGCAAAATTCGGCGCTAGTCGCATCCGAATAAGACCCCGGAACCGGGCTAGGAGCCGCTCACGCTGGCCCCGCCGTAGCGCTCCTTCCAGCGCGGAATGACCTCCCGGTTGTAGACATTGTCGGGGATGCCACCCTTGAGCGCGGTGACCACCGAGCGGGTGGCCCAGGCCACCCCCTGACGGAGCTCGCCCCCTTCGGTGTAGGAGGCCGAATGGGGCGACAGCAGCACCCGATCGTGCAGCTTGCGCAGGGCGGAATCCATCGGCAACGGCTCCTCCTCGAAGGCGTCGATGGCGGCGCCGCGGATACGCCCCCCCTCGATCGCGCGGGCGAGGGCCTTCTCATCCAGCACCTTGCCGCGGGCGGTGTTGATGACGATGGCGTTCGGCTTCATCAGCCTGAGCTCGTTCTCGCCGAACATGTAGCGCGTCTCGCGGGTGAGCACGACGTGGAACGACACCACGTCCGCTTCCCGCAACAGCGTCTCGTAATCGACGGCGGTGATCCCGTGCGTGAGGAAATGCGCGGGCGGCACATAGGGATCGTAGGCGATGATGCGCGCCCGCCATGGCGCGAGCAGCTGGGCGACGCGGGTTCCGATCCGTCCAAGACCGACGAGGCCGACGGTCTGGCCCGGAAATCCATCGGAGGCGCGGCTACCCACGTAGTAGGCGAAATTCTCGCGCGTGCGCCATTTGCCCGCGCGCACGTCGGCGTCGCGCTCGGCGACCTTCTTGAGGAGCGAGAGCATGAATGTCACCGTCGTCTCCGCCACGCCGAAGCAGTTGGACTCGGTCGGCGCGTGGCAGACCATGACGCCGAGGTCGGTTGCGGCCTCGGTATCCACGTCATCGACGCCGACCGTGTATTTCGCGATGACGCGCAGCCGTTGCGAGGCCTGCATGATCCGCCGGCTGATGGGGGTATGGCGTATGGAGGTGCCCATGAGCGCGACGGCATCGCGCGCGGCCGCGACCACTTCCTCCTCGTGGCTGCGGCGCGGCAGCTGCCAGTCGCGATCGCCGAAGATGATCTCGCAGCCGAGGCTTTCGAGCGCGTGGATGGTTTCCGGCGGCTCCTCGCGCGGGGCGAAGATCAGGATTTTCGGCTTGGACATGGAGGCTCCGTGGGGTGGATGGCCCTGGACCGGCATCGCCATCGCTTGGAGAAAAGAAGGAAGGGCCGTCTGATCTGTGCTGTCGGTGCGGGTGTCGCGTGCCCGCACCTCCGAAAGGCGAGAGATTAGGCCAGGTATTCAAGAGTGAGCAATGGTGCGCCGCCCCGCCAGAAACGCGGCGATGGCGAGCGCCTGCACGAGTGCGGCGGCAAGGAAGAGGTAGGGTGCCGCGCCCGCGGACGCGCCCGTTGCCTGCGGAGCGAATGCCCTGATCAGGCCGAAGGCGGCAGGCGCGAATGCATAGGTGCCTTGCGCGACGGCGACGATGAGGGCGACCACCCGCGTCACGTCGGCCTCGACGAATTCGACTTGGGCGATGAGCGGCGGCAGCGATGTCGCATTGCCGAAACCGATGCCGAACAGCACGATCCCCAGAAGGAGGAGCGGGACGCTCGTGCCCGCCGCCGCAACGAATACGACGGAGCCGGTCATTTGCGCGGCATAGCTCGCCGACGCCACCAACCGGCGGTCGGCTCCCACCGGCATGACCCAGCCCACAAGGGTACGGCCGGCGATCGCCACAGCCGTCGCCAATCCCATCGCCGAGCCGGCGTATTGCGCGCCGAGCGCGGGCGTGAGCAGCGAGAAGAGGTGCGCGACCAAGCCGATCTGGGCGAACAGTCCCAATGCCATTCCGGCGGCGAGGGTCAGGAATTTGACGTCCCTCCACAGCAGCGATCCGGGGCGCGGTCTCGCGGTCGGTGACGTGACCGAGGTCGCGGGCACGCCGGGCGCGTCGCCGTCGGGCGTCAACCCCATCTGCTGCGGCGTCCTGGAAAACAGCAGATCGGCGAGAAGCCACATCAGGAGCACCATGACGGCGCAGATCACCGCGGCCGCGATCGGAAATCCCAGCGTGTCGATCCCGGCCACCCAGAGCGGCGAGAACACGACACCGCCGATGCTTCCGCCGTTGTACGCCATTGCCAGCGCACCCGGGCGCGCGCGCACGAACCAAGGCGACACGATCGCGTTGATGGCGACGGCGCTCATGGCGCCCCAACCCGCGCCGCCGAGCGATGCCGCGACGAACAGCTGCCAAGGCGCGGTCGCCAAGGCCCAGCCGCAGATGCCGGCTGCGAGGGAGAGCGCGCCGGCCTTCGTCACCGTCGCAACGCCGAAGCGTCGGTAGATTCTCGGCAGATTGGCTCCGGCGACGGCACCGATCAGGAACTGCGCCGTGACCGCCGTCGACACCAGCGCCAACGGCCAGCCCCTCGTCGCGCTGACAACAGCCAGGAAGACCGGCGGGCCATAGAACCCCATTCCCCAACCGAAGGCCGCCAGGACAAAGGCGGCGCCGACGATCCGCCATCCGTAGAAAGTGCGCGTGGTCCCGACGATCATCTCGGCACCCTGCTCGGAGCCAGCCGGAAATGTTACGGTGACGGCCGAAGCATCGAGGCGGCGGGAAGGGTAGGGTGTGGACATCCCCGCCAGGAGTCCGGTCATGGCCAGCAATGCGTTGTTCGCACAAGTCGCGTCGCTTGCGGGCGATCCCGCCCGCGCCGGCATGCTCCACGCGCTGATGGACGGGCGCGCGTTGACGGCCACCGAGCTGGCCCACGTCGCCGGGATCACGCCGCAAACAGCGAGCGGTCATCTGGCGCGCATGGCCACGGTCGGCCTGCTCAGCGTCGAGAGGCAAGGCCGACACCGCTATCACCGGCTGGCGTCGCCGGCGGTGGCGCAGATGATCGAAAGCATCATGCAAGTCGCGTCAGGATTGGAGCCTGCGCGGCCACGGCTCTCGGTCGGCCCGCGCGACGCAGCGCTGCGTGCGGCGCGAACCTGTTACGACCATCTCGCCGGCCGCCTGGGCGTTGCGCTCGCGGATGCGCTGGTGGCGGGTGGCTACGCGGAGCTCGCGACCGACGCCGGTATGGTGACCGACGCTGGCGTCGCGCTGCTTGGCCGCATCGGCGTCGACGTCGAGGCCCTCCTAGCGCGTCGCGGCAAGCGCTCTGCCCGCGTCCTGTGCCGGCCCTGCCTCGATTGGAGCGAGCGGCGACCACATCTCGCCGGGGCGGTCGGGGCAGCCTTGTGCGCTTATGTTCTCGAGCATGGCTGGGTGAGCCGCATCCGCGGCACGCGCGCCGTCGCCATCACCGCGAAGGGGCAGCGGATGTTTCGAGAGGCGTTCGGCGTGCAGATAAGCTAGCGGCTCCGCGGCGGTCTAGTTCAGCTGGATCCCGCTGTCCTTGAACACCTGCCCCCAGCGGTCCAGCTCTTTGCGTACGAAGCCCGCGAATTCCTCGGGCGTGCTGCTGGCCGCCATGATGCCGGATTTCTCGAGCTTCTCGGCGATGAGCGGGTCGGCGTACATCTTGACGACCTCGCGCTGAACTTTGTCGACGATGCCGCGCGGCGTGCCGGCGGGCGCCACCAGGCCGACCCAGGTCGAGATGTCGTCGAGCGCGGGAATCCCGGATTCGACCGCGAGCGGTCGCACCTCGGGCAAGGCCCGCAGCGGGCGGCTGTTGAGCTTGGCGAGCGCGCGCAACTTCCCGCTATGGATCAGCGGCAGGCTGGAGGCCGCGCCGTCGACGATGTAATCGACCGCGCCGGTGAGGAGGCCCTGCACGGTGGGCGCGCTGCCGTTGAAGGGAATGTACTGCACCTCGATGCCGGCCTCGCGGTTGAACAAGTAGCCCGCCAGGCGCGTGGTGATGATGCCGGCGCCATAGTTGAGCTTGCCGGGATTGGCCTTGGCGCGCGCGATCAGCTCCTTCACCGTCTTCGGGCCGTCGTCCGCGCGCACGCTGAGCAGCGAGGTATTCTTCGCGGCGAGCGTGATCGGCGCGAAATCCTTGAGCGGATCGTAGGACAGGCTCTTGTTGGTGATGGGATTGAGCACCATGGTGACGTCCATCACGGCGAACAGCGTGTAGCCGTCGGGCGGCATCTTGGCGACGCGCGCGGCCGCGATCGCGGTGTTGGCGCCGGGCTGGTTCTCGATCACCACCGGCTGGCCCCACACCTCGCTCAGGCGTTGGGCGATGACTCGGCTGAGGATGTCGGTCGGCCCGCCCGCCGGGAACGGCACGACGAGGCGCACCGCGCGGTTGGGATAGGTCTGGGCGTCGGCGCTCTCCTGCGCGGCGGCGACGTCCGGGGTCAGCAGGCACATGAGGCTGCCGGCGGCGACGAGCGCGGCGCGGCGAGCAGCGGAACGCGATCCGAGCAGCACGACGTTTCTCCCGGTTGGCTCGATCCTCGTCAGTCGTACTTGATCCCGCTTTCCTTCACGACCACGGACCACCGCTGCGCTTCCTTGCGGATGAAGTCGGCGAACTCCGTCGGCGTGGTGGTGACGGGGAAGAGTCCGGCGGCGTCCGCCTTGGCCTTGATGGCGGGATCGGCCAGGACCTTGGCCACTTCGACCTGCAGCTTTTCCACCACTGCTGGGGGCGTGCCCTTGGGCGCGACGAGGCCGAGCCACACCGAGATCTCGTCCAGGGCGGGCAGCTCCGCCTGGATGGTCGGAAGATCCGGCACCGGCGGGAAGGGGCGGCGATCGAACTTGGCGAGCACGCGGAACTGGCCGCCTTGGATGAGCGAGGCGGCGGCGGACGTGCCGTCGAAGGTGAAATCGACGCTCTTGGTGAGCAGCCCCTGGGTGACCTCGGCGCTTCCGTTATAGGGCACCAGCACGGTGTTGACGCCCGCCGCCTTGTTGAACAGGACGCCGGTCAGCCGCGTGGTGATCGTGCCTGCCCCGTAGTTGAGCTTTCCGGGCTGGGCCTTGGCTTTGGCGATGAGGTCCTTCACGGTCTTTACATCGCTCTGCGAATTGACCATCAGGATCTGCAGCGTCTTGCCTACGAGCGTGACCGGCGCGAAGTCGTTGATGGGATCGTAGGGCGGGGTTCGATAGAGGTATTGGTTCATGGTCAGCGTCGAATCGATGGCCATGAGCAGCGTGTACCCGTCGGGGGCCGCCTTCGCCACGAGCTGGGCGGCGATGACCGTGTTGGCGCCGGGGCGGTTCTCGATCACCACCGGCTGGCGCCAGTCCTCGCTCATCTTCTGGCCGATCAAGCGGGCGAGCACGTCGGACGGGCCGCCGGCGGGGAACGGCACCACGATCTTGATCGACCGGCTGGGGAAGGCGTCCGGCCGCTCCTGCGCGGCGGCGGCTACCGTCGCCAGGATTGCGGACAATGCGAGTGCGATCGTGCGGGGATGCATGGGATCTCGTCTCCTACTCGATCGTGATGCCGGTTTCCTTGATCACCTTGCCCCAGCGCGCGGCCTCCTTGCGCATGAAGGCGGCGAACTGCTCGGGCGTGCTGGTGACGGGATAGTTGCCGGTTTGCTCGGACTTCTCCTTGACCGCGGGATCGGTCAAAGCCTTCACGACCTCGGCCTGAATCTTGTCGATGATCGGCTTGGGCGTGCCCTTGGGTGCGACCAGCCCGAGCCAGACCGAGATGTCGTCGAGATCGGGCAGCCCGGCGGCGTCGGCAAGGGGCGGGATGCCGGCCATGGACGGCGGCGCATCGCGGTCGAGCTTGGCCAGCGCGCGCACCTGACCGTTGGCGATCAGCGGCGCCACGATCTGGTTCGCGGCGTAGATGAGCTCGACGCTTCCGGTCAGCAGCCCGTTCACCGTCGCCGGCGTGCCCTTGAACGGCACGTAGAGGATGTCGATCCCCGCCGCCTTGTGGAAGAGGTGGCCCATCAGGCGCGCCGTGATGGTGCCCGCGCCGTAATTGAGCTTGCCGGGCTGGGCCTTCGCGCGGGCGATCAACTCCTTGGCGGTCCGCGGCCCGCCCGCGCCGGCAACTGCCAGCACGGACACCGTCTTCGCGGTCAGGGTGATCGGTGCAAAATCCTCGAGCGGGTCATAGGGCAGGCTCTTGTGCAGGTACTGGTTCATCACCAGCGTCGAGTCGATCGCCATGAACAAGGTGTACCCGTCCGGCGCTGCCTTGGCCGCTGCCTGCGCGCCGATCATGGTGTCGGCACCGGGGCGGTTCTCGATCACCACCGGCTGCCCCCAGTCCTCGCTCATCTTCTGGCCGATGATCCGGGCCACGATGTCGCTCGGGCCGCCGGCCGGGAAGGGCACGATGATCCGGATCGGCCGGTTGGGGAAACTCGGGGAAGCGTCCTCGGCGAGGGCGGAGCCGCAGGCCCAGATCGCGAGAACCGCAAATAGAAGGAATCGCACCGCCCGCGTCATGGCTCCTCCCGCCGGCATGTTGTTGTTCGTTGGAGCAATTGTCACCGTTGTGCTTTTCGCTGGCAACCGACTAATGCGAGCGTCCCTTCAAAGCGCGGCGGCCATGCGCTAATTTCATCCCGATCCGCCCGGCCATCGAACAAGACGTCAGGAGGAACCGTGCTCGCTCCCGCGCCATCCCGACATGATCGCATGTCGATGCATAATGCGAACAAGCTCAAGATCGGCCTGTTCGGGGCGAACTGCTCGTCCGGGCGCGCGGTCACCCTGGTGCCGGAGCGCTGGTCCGGGAGCTGGCCGGACAATCGCAAGCTCGCCTTGATGGCCGACGAGGCCGGCATCGATTTCCTCCTCCCGATCGGGCGCTGGAAGGGCTATGGCGGCGACACCGACTACCAGGGGGCAACGCTCGAGACCATCACCTGGGCGACCGGTCTTCTCGCCCTGACCAAGCGCGTCACCGTGTTCGGAACGGTGCATGCGCCGCTGTTCAATCCGGTCATCGCCGCCAAGGAGATGGTCACCGCCGACCATATCGGCGAAGGCCGCTTCGGGCTGAACATCGTGGTCGGCTGGAACGAGGGCGAGTTCGCCATGTTCGGCGTCAAGCAGCGCGATCACGAGTCCCGCTACGACTACGCCCAGGAGTGGATCGACGTCATCAAGATGATCTGGTCGGACAAGGAGGATTTCGACTTCGAGGGCCAATACCTGAACATGAAGGGCATCCGCGGCAAGCCGAAGCCTTTTGGCGGCACCCGGCCGGTGATCATGAATGCGGGTGCGTCCCCGGTCGGCCAGGCTTTCGCGATCCGCAACTGCGACGCCTTCTTCCTGCAGGCCTCGCGCACATCGCTCGACGAGACCGCGCAGCGGGTCGCCGCCGCCAAGATGCAGGCCAAGGAGCAGGGCAGGGAGCTCGGCGTCTATACGGTCGGCGTCATCACCTGCAGGCCGAGCAAGCAGGAGGCCGAGGACTACTATCACTATTCCATCGTGGAGCACGCCGATTGGCGTGCGGTCGACGACATCTTGGCGCTCAAGAACATCACGGCGCAGAACACGCCGCCGGAGAAGTTTCAGCAGATTCGAACCGGCTACGCGCAGGGCATGGGCGGCCTGCCGATCGTCGGCGATCCCGACCACGTGGCGAACCGGCTCATCGACCTGAGCAAAGCGGGATTGACCGGAGTGGCCATTTCGCTGGTCAACTATGTCGACGAGCTTCCGTTCTTTTGCGAGGAGGTCCTGCCGCGTCTCGAGCGCGCCGGCCTGCGCGAGCAGCGCCGACCATGACCGCGCGTGTCGGACTGATCATCCCGTCGTCGAACCGGATGGTGGAGCAGGAGATGGTGCCGGCCTTTCCGCCGGGCCTCGCCGTGCATGTCACGCGCCTGCGCATGACCGGCGCCAATCACCTGACTTTCGACCGGCTCCTGCCGCGCGTCGAGGAGGCGGCGTATGCGCTCACGGATGCGCGTTGCGACGTCGTGGCGTTCCATTGCACCGCCAATTCCATGCAGGGCGGCAAGGCGGGTGTGGATGAAATCCTCGCCGCGCTGATGCGCGCCGGAGCTCACCGTGCCACCACGACGATCACCGCCATCGAGCGCGCGTTCGACGCGCTCGCCGCGCGGCGAATCGTACTCGTCACCCCTTACGGCGGGGTAACGACCGAGCACGAGGCCGAGTTCTTGCGCCGGTCCGGTTATGACGTGCTCTCGGCGCGCGGCCTCGGGCTCGACGGCAGCGACGCCTATTGCGCGACCCCGCCACAGTTCTGGCGCGACCGCGTCCTCGAGGGCGCGCGCCCTGATGCCGACGCTTATCTCGTCAGTTGCGCCAACATTTCCGTCCTCGGCGTCATCGCGGAGTTGGAAGCGCGTCTCGAACGGCCCGTCGTCACCAGCAACCAGGCGGTGATCTGGGACGCGCTGCGGCTCATGGGCTGGCGCCGCCCGCCCGGCCGCCTCGGGCGTTTGTTCGAGGAGCCTGCGGCAGCCGCGCCGCTGCGCCTGGGGCAAGCCGGATAGCTCGGACCGAATGAAGATTGCCCTGCCGACGCTGCTCGTCTCCTTGCTGCTTGCCGGTGCGGCGCCGGCGAGCGCACAGGTGGACGTCGCCGCGTTCTACCAGGGCAAGCAGTTGCGTATGATCGTGGGCTCGGCGGTCGGCGGCGGCTACGACCTGTTCGCGCGCATCGTCGCGCGTCACCTCGGCAATCACATTCCAGGCAATCCGCACATCATCGTGCAGAACCAGCCGGCGGCCGGCGGCGTGGTGATGGTGAACCAGCTCTACGGCCAGGGTCCGAAGGACGGCACTGTCATCGGGGTTCCGATCAACGGCATTCCGACGGCGCCGCTGCTGCAAACAGGCACGCAGTTCGAGCCGACCAAGCTGATTTGGATCGGCAGCACCAATCGCGAAGCCTATGTCGCTTTCGTGTGGCACACCGTGCCGGTCGAGAGCATCGCCGACTTGGCCAGCAAGGAGGTGGTCGTGGGCGCGACCACGCCCGGTACGACGATGGTCGACTTCCCGCTGCTGGTCAACGACGTGCTCGGCTACAAGTTCAAGGTCGTCCGCGGCTATCAAGGTACGCCGCAGATCAATCTCGCCATCGAGCGCGGCGAAGTGCAGGGCATGGGCGGCCTCGGCTGGGCTTCGGTCAAGGCGCAGACGCCGCTTTGGATCAGCGAGCGGAAGATCAAGGTGCTCGCCCAATACGGTTTCCAGCGTGCGGCGGAGCTTCCCGATGTCCCGACCATGCTGGAGCTCGCGAGATCGCCGGCCGATCGGCAGGCGATGAAGATGCTGTTCGCACGCACGGAATACGGCCGGCCGTATTTTCTGCCGCCGGGCGTGCCGGCCGAGCGCATCGCGGCGCTGCGGCGCGCCTTCGACGCCACCATGAAGGACGCCGCGTTCATCGCCGAGGCGTCGAAGTTGCGGTTCGACGTCGATCCGCTCACCGGCGAGCAGGTGCAGGCGCTGGTCGGAGAGCTCGCGGCGACGCCGCGCGATGTCGTGGCCCGGGTGCGCGCCGCGCTCGAAGTGGCGCAGTGATCGATTAGCACCGGCTTGGCCGCGCACGCGGCCATGAATTTTTTCAGAGTTCGGTCGAATTCCGGCGGGGTCGGGCGTCAATGAGCCGGCGGAGCATGATGCCCGGCCACAGCGAATGAAGGAGACCGCTTGTGATCGCTACGTGCTCGATGCGGTCCCCACTCTCCTGCCGCATCAGGGCAGAGCCCCCTGACATTCCGCTGACATGGATCAACAGCCGGGGGTCAGCCGTGTTGGGTCAAGCTCCCGGGATCGCCCGTCGCATCCCGCGGCAAGGCGGAAATCTGGAGACTATCCATGCGCAAGATCACCATTTCTGAGGGTCGCGGCCGCTACGGCCGGCACCGCCACTCTCGCCGAAGCAGGAAGCCTTGGTAGGTCTTGCACGGCCGGACAGCGCGCTCGCGCGAACACCACCAACGCCCCAGGTGACTCGGACCGGGTGGAGACATGACCATGAAAATACCATTCGCAAAATACGTGACGAGACTATGCCCGCAGAAAGGCGTCGGCTTGGTCGCGGTGGCGCTGCTCGCGGGGGCAGCCATGGCCGCGTGGTCCTCGTCGACCAGGTCCACCATCAGCGCGGCGGCCATCGGCGACTCGTCCGCCTTCGAGACGATGCGCAAGAACGCCGTCGAGGCTCTGCCGGACGACGAGCTCAAACGTCGTCTCATCGGGTCCTATGTCGTGAACGGCACCGATCCCGACGGCAAACCTTACGCAGGGGCCGGCATCGTGGACATCGGCTTGGCGCCGTCCGGCGCGCTCGAGCTCGACTGGAACAACGGCAAACAGGTCGGCGTCGGCCAGGTGATCGGCGACGTTGTGGTCGTGGCCTGTTTGATCAAGGGTCGAACCGCAATTTTGATCATGACCGTCAATCCGGACGGTTCGCTCTCCGGCAAATGGTCGCGCCGCGCGGATCGGGGCCATAAGGGCACCGAGACTTGGGAAAAGGCATAGGCAAGACGCATGGCGGGGGCGCGGGAACCGACCACGGTCCGGGCGAAACGGCTCACGAAAAGTTTTCGGCGTCGGTCGAAATCGAGCCGGGTCGAACGTCAATGAGCCGGCGGAGCGTGATGCCCGGCCGCAACGGATGAAGGAGACGACGATGAAATACCTGCTGCTGATCTACGTCAACGAAGCGAACAGGCCGAGCGCGGACAACGCGGCGGTGGAGCGGATTTCCTCCGCCTATGAAGCCTATACCGAGGCGATGCAGAAGGCGGGCGTCATCGTCGGCGGGGAGCGCCTGCGGCCGACCACCTCGGCGACCACGGTACGCGCCGCCGACGGCAAGACCCGGGTGCTCGACGGCCCCTATGCGGAGACCAAGGAGCAGCTCGGCGGCTTCTATATGATCGACGTGCCGGATCTCGACGCTGCGATTTCCTGGGCATCGCGCTGTCCCGGCGCCGCTCACGGCGCGATCGAGGTGCGGCCGATTTGGACCATGTAGACGGCGCCCTGATGCGGCGAGAGGACGACCAGCAGGCGCGTGCGGCCGCCGAAGCGGTGGCGCGTCGCAGCTACGGCAAGCTCGTCGCTTTTCTCGCGGCCCGCACGCGCGACGTCGCGGCGGCGGAGGATGCCTTGGCCGATGCCTTCGCCGCCGCCCTGGTCGATTGGCCCGTGGGCGGAATCCCGGACAGCCCGGAGGGCTGGCTGATGACGGTGGCGCGGCGCAAGCTGATCGACGCTGCGCGGCGGCGGCGCAGCGGCGAGGGCGCCGCGGATCACTTGCGGCTGATGGTGGAGGAGTTGCACGCCGCGGCGGAAGGCGAGCCGCAGGTTCCCGACGAACGTCTCGCCTTGATGTTCGCTTGCACCCATCCTGCGGTCGAGCGCGGCATCCGCGCACCGCTAATGCTGCAAACCATTCTCGGGTTCGATGCCGCCGCCATCGCCTCGGCCTTCCTGGTCTCGCCTTCGACCATGGGTCAGCGCCTGGCGCGCGCCAAGAACAAGATCAGACAGGCCGGCATTCCGTTCCGGGTACCCGAGCGTGCCGATCTCCGCGAGCGCCTCGACTCCGTGCTCGAGGCGATCTACGCCGCCTTCGCCGAAGGCTGGTCGGATCCCGCGGGTACCGAAATTCGGCGCCGCAATCTTGCCGAAGAAGGAATCTGGCTGGGGCGGCTGGTGGCCTCGCTGCTGCCGGACGAGCCGGAAGCGATCGGGCTGCTTGCGCTCATGCTCCATGCCGAAGCGCGCCGCGCTGCGCGCCGCAATGCGCGGGGCGAATACGTGCCGCTTGCGGAGCAGGATCCGGCCACCTGGGACGCGCAATTGATCGAGGAGGCCGAAGCGTTGCTGCTTCGCGCCAGCGTCATGGGCCGGATCGGCCGCTATCAGCTGGAAGCGGCGATACAATCGGCGCACGTGGTTCGCCGGCGCACCGGCAGCTCCGATTGGGCGGCGATCGAGCGGCTCTATGACGCCCTGCTGACGGTCACGAATTCTCCCGTCGTGGCGATCAATCGAGCGATCGCCGTCGCCGAAACGCGCGGCCCCGCCGCCGGGCTCGCGGCGCTCGACGCCCTGGCGGAGGACGCGCGCCTTGCCGACTATCAGCCGTATTGGGCAGCGCGCGCCGGACTGCTGACGCGGACAGGCGACGTCGAGGGTGCCGACCGAGCCTACCGGCGGGCGATCGGCCTGGAATCCGACCCCGCAGTCCGGAGCTTCCTGCAGCAGCGCCGCGGGGCGTCGCGCGGCCCTAGTCCAATTTGATGCTCGCGCTGTCCTTGAGGACCTTCGACCAGCGCGCCGTCTCGCTGCGGATGAATGCATCGAGCTCCGCCGGCGTGCGGCTGCCGACCGGCAGGATCCCGACCTGCTCGAGCCTGGCGATCATGGCCGGATCGGCGTAGATGCTTGCAACCGCGCGATGGATCTTGTCGATGATCGGACGCGGCGTGCCGGCGGGCGCCACCAGGGCGATCCAGGTGGAGCTTTCGTCGAGCCCGGGAAGGTCCGCGGCCACGCTGAGGCTCGGGAGATCGGGCAGGATGGGCAGCGGCCGGTTGCTGTATTTGGCGAGCGCGCGATAGCGGCCGGCCTGGATCAGCGGCAGGCTCGTGCCGGTGCTGTCGAGGGCGAAGTCGACCGTCCCCGCGAGCACCGCCTGACCGATCTCGGCGCTGCCTTTGAAAGGAACGAGCTGGACGTCGATACCGGCGGTGCGGGCGAACAGCAGAGCGCCCAGGCGCGACGTGATCGTGCCGGCGCCCATATTGAGCTTTCCGGGATTGGCCTTCGCCCTGGCGATCAGCTCCTGGATGGTCTTCGGCCCGTCGCTTCGCACCACGATGAGCGACATGTTCTTGGTCAACAGCGTGATCGGCGCAAAATCCTTGAGCGGGTCGTAGGGCAGATTGGGCGTGACCAAGGGATTGATCACCATGGTCGTATCCATGGGCGCGAACAGCGTGTAGCCGTCGGGCGCCGCTCGCGCCGCCACCTGCGCCCCGATCGCGGTATTGCCACCGGCGCGGTTCTCGATCACGACCGGCTGACCCCAGTCCTGGCTCATCCTCTGTCCGACGAAGCGTGCGATGAGGTCGGCCGGCCCACCAGGCGGGAACGGCACGATGAGGTGGATTGCGCGATCGGGATAAGCCTGGGCGTCGGCCTCGAGCGTGCCTTGCGTCGCCGCGGACCCCGGCAGGATCGCGATGGCGAAAGCGACGGCGGGAATGCGAGAGATGATGGACATGCGCGTCTCTGGAGCTAATCCAGCTTCATTCCGATCGCCTGGATGACCTTGGCTCGGGTGTCGGCTTGCGCGCGGATGAAGGCGGCGAACTCCTCCGGCGAACGGCTGCTCGCGGGTTCGATCCCGGCGGCGAGCAGCTTCTCGCGCACGTCGGGCATGGCCAGCACTTTCCCGATCGAGCCGTGGAGCTTGTGCACCACGTCGCGCGGCGTGGCCGCTGGCGCGACAACGCTCTGCCAGATGCCGAGATCGTAGCCGGGGAAGGTCTCGGCGATGGCGGGGATTTCCGGGGCGAGCGACAGCCGTTGCGCACTCACCAGCCCGAGGATCTTGACCTTCTTGTCGCGCCAGAGCGGCAGCGACACGTTGATGCTCTCCATCCCGAGCGGGATGTCGCCGGCGAGAATGCCGGTGATCTGTGTCGTCCCGCCACGATAAGGAACCATGGTGAAGTTGGTCCCGGCCATCATATTGAGCAGCCCGACATTGACCTGCGAGGTCGGCGTACTGATCCCGATCTGAAAGGTGCCGGGCTTGGCCTTTTCCTGCTCCACCAGCTCCTTGATCGAATTGACCGGGATCTTGATGTTTCCCACCATGGCCGAGGGAACGAGCGCCACCAGCGACACCGGAGTGAAGTCACGGAACGGGTCGTAGGCGAGCTTGCTGTAGAGGAACGGATTCATCACCAGCGTGCCGTCGATCGCCATCAGCAGGGTGTAGCCGTCGGGACTGGCCTTGGCGACGGCCTGGGCGGCGATGATGGTGTTCGCCCCCGGCCGATTGTCGACGACAACTTGCTGGCCCAGATCCTCGCTCATTTTCTGACCGATGAGCCGGCCGAGGAAATCGGCGGGGCCGCCCGGGGCGAAGGGAACCACGAGCGTGATCTGTCGCGAAGGGTAGCTCTGGGCGCTCGCCGGCATCGCCGCCGAGACCAAGAGCGCGAAGCATGCCGCTGCGCCGGCCAGGCATCCCCGATGCATCTTCATGTTTCCTTTCTTCGCGGGCCGTCGCCCCATCATTCCTCGACGTGCTGCATGAGCCGGCCGAGCTGCGGCATCGGCGGCAGCGGGCCGAGCGCCGACTTGAGCCGCCTGACGCAGCCCCAGAGCACCGCCTGGTTGCTGTTGACCACCGGCTTGCCCAGCACGCGCTCGATGTCGGCGATCGCCTCGATCTGCGTCGTATTGGTACAGCTCAGGAAGATGCCGTCCGCGTCCGGCCGATCGTGCTTGCGCGCAAGCTCGGTCCATTCCCGCGGCGTGACCGCGGCGAATTGGAGCGGCTCGAGGGCGAGCGCGACGTCATGGACTACGGCAAACCCGGTCGCCTGCAGGTAGCCGATGACGGCCTGGTTGCTCTTATATGGGCTGAGCAGGACGAGCCGGCGCAAGCCGAGCGCCTGCAATGCCTCGAGTACGAGCCGGCTCGTTGCCACCGCCTCGATGCCGGTTGCGTCCCGTACGATATCCAGAATGCGGCCCTCGCCCTGCGGACCCTGCGTCATCGAGGTATCGGTGCAGTGGAAGACGATGAGATCGGGGGCGACGTCCGACAAGAGCCTTGCCGAGGTCGCGATCTCGTCGGCCATGGCCGCGAGCGGTCGCTTCCATGCTCCGGCGACGCGGGCGCGCGCGACATGCACGGCAAGACCGGGCGGCGCAAAGTGATTGAACTGCGGCTCGGTCATGCTGTTGACCGATGGAATGATCATTCCGATCCGCGCCAGCGGCATCGGCAACGGGCTCTCGCGTCTTCGCTCCTCCAGCGCCGTGACGGCGGCCATGATCGTCTCCCGAAATTGGTCGGCTATGGGACCGGCAATGTGGCAGGGACCCGAGGATAGTCGAGGCTGCGGCCGAGCGAAAGCTGGCGCCGACACCGGCAATTCTGGCATAACTCGCGGCCGTTCGGCACGCGGCTTCGAACGGCGAGGTGGCAATGAACGGCACCGAAATCGACATGCGCATGTTCGCCCAGCGGGCAGGGGCGAACGTGACCTATCCCGCCGGCGGCATCGTGTTCAACAAGGGCGATCCGGGGTCCTGCATGTATGTCGTGCAGTCCGGCGCCATCGAGATGCTGATCGGCGACACGGTGATCGAGGTCTGCGGACCCAACGAAGCGATCGGTTTCATGTCCATGCTCGATGGCGCGCCGAGGAGCGCGACCGCGCGTGTCAAGGAGGCGTGCGAGCTCTCGCTGATCGATCAGCGCAAGTTCCATTTCATGGTCGACGAGGTGCCGAACTTCGCGCTCTACATCATGGGCGCCATGGCGCGGCGCATCCGCGGCATGAGTCAGGCGATGTGACGATCGCCGTCGGCACGGGGCCGGACCGGCCTGGCCAGGAAAGCGTCACGCACCGGCCAATGGTGCCATTGGCCGCAGGCCGGGCAAAGCGCGCGCACATTCTGCTGCCGGATGCGCAACAGCGTGCCGATCTCGCTCTCGACCCCGCTGTCGACCTCGCGTCCGGTCGTCGGGCAAATGAAGATGAGGTGCTCCATGGCCGCCTCTCGCCAACAGCATGACCTATCTTGATGTCGGTCCCATGACTCTGCCACACGCGATGGCTATGGCACCCATGCAGCGCAGGTAGATCACGCAATCGTGCGGTATCGCCCGCAAGCACGCACCGGACCGGGCAGCGCTTCGAACGGGGAATCGCTCACCCGCGCACGATGCGCAGGCGGGTCCCCCAGGGGTCGGTGGTTTCGGCGCCCGCCGAAGTAGCCGCGAGCTCGACGCCGGCTTGCGCGAGGCGTGCCGTCACCGCGTCGAAATCGCCGGCATCGGCGGTTTCGAGGGACAGCCAGGAGAGGCCGGCGCGGCTCTCGTCGCGCCGGCCGGCGCCGGCGCTGTGCCAGACATTGCCGGCAATGTGGTGATGGTAGCGCCCGGACGACATGAAGGTCGCGCCGTGCCGGCGGCGCGTGACGTCGAGGCCCAGCGCGTCCCGATAGAATGCTTCCGCGCGCGCAACGTCGCCGACGCGCAGATGCACGTGGCCGATGCGCAGCCCGCCGGGCGCGCCCGGATAGGCGGCGGCGGGCGGGACTTCGCGCACGATATCTTCGATGTCGAGCGGATCGGTGGTCATTTTCAGGTCGCCGCGGCTCCACTGCCAGGTTTCCGCCGGGCGGTCGCAATAGACCTCGACGCCGTTGCCCTCGGGGTCGTCGAGATAGAACGCCTCGCTGACCGCGTGGTCGGAGGCGCCGGTCAGCGGCACCTTGTCGCGCGCCACGTGCAGGATCCAGCGCGCGAGATCCGCCCGCGTCGGCATGAGGAAAGCGGTGTGATAGAGGCCCGCGGTGCGTGTGTCGTCGGGCGTGGCGTCGGGCCGATGCTCGAGATGGACGAGGGGGATATCGCCGGCTCCGAGGATCGCGCCGTCCTTGCCGCGATCGAGCAGCGAGAGCCCGAGCACGTCGCCGTAAAAGCCGGCAAGCCGACCGAGATCACGCACCTTGAGGCCGATCGCGCCGATATGCAGCGGGGTACGGCTCGCGAAGGTGGGACTGGCGGAAGGGTTCGGGGCATCCATGGCGGCTATATCGGCCTTTCCGGGCCTTTGCGCAATACGGCGGGCATCCGAGTTGTCGCCGCAAAAGCCGCTCTGCTATAGGCTCGCGGCATGCCGACCGCGCCTGGTCGGCCGCAGGAACGTTCCGATGTCCGTCGACGCCGCCACCGTCCGCCGCATCGCCGACCTCGCACGGATCGCGGTCGCCGAGGAGGAGATCGACGGGCTGCGGGTGGAGCTCAACGCCATTCTGGCCTTCGTCGAGCAGTTGTCGGAGGTCGCCGTCGAAGGCGTCGAGCCCATGACCTCGGTCACGGCCATGGAGATGAAGAAGCGCGCGGACGTGGTCACGGACGGCGGCATCCCCGACGACATCGTCAGGAACGCGCCGGCGACGGAGGATCATTTCTTCGTCGTGCCGAAGGTGGTGGAATGAGCCGCGCTGCCGCTCGTTCGATCATGCTCGGGCCGAGACCCGAGGACCCGACAGGGAGAAGGCCACGGAAGGCGTGGAAGGCCCGGCCAAGCCCGGCCCGGATGGCAGGATGAGAAACAGCCATGTGCCTTGCCTGTGAAGAGCAGGAGTATTTCTTCCGCGTGTGGTGCGCAGGCTTCCTGGCGCGCGGCGAAATGCCTCCGGGCGTATCGGCGGAGGATTTGCAGGCGCTCGGACTGCCGCTCCCGAAGAACAAGGCCGAGGGCGGAGTCGGGCAGGAGTCTGCGAAGCAGGAGGACAAGGCTCAGCGTTCCGCGCCCGGTGCCGGCGCGTTTGTCTGCGACAGTCCCGACGAATGAGCGAGCTCACGTCCCTGACGCTCGCCGACGCGCGCGACGGCCTTCGCCGTCGCGAATTCTCCGCCGCCGAGCTCGCCGAGGCGCATCTTGCCGCCATGGAGCAGGCGCGCGCGCTCAACGCCTATGTGCTGGAAACCCCGGACCGGGCGCGCGCCATGGCGGCGGCGGCGGATGCGCGGCTCGCGGCCGGTGCTGCGCGGCCGCTCGAAGGCCTCGCGCTCGGGATCAAGGACATGTTCGCGACCGAGGGCGTGCGCACCACGGCCTGCTCCCACATCCTCGACAACTTCGTGCCGACCTACGAGTCGACCGTGAGCGCCAACCTCTGGCGCGACGGCGCGGTCATGCTGGGCAAGCTCAACAACGACGAGTTCGCCATGGGCTCGTCGAACGAGACCTCGTTCTTCGGCCCGGTGATTTCGCCGTGGCGACGAAAAGGAGCGAACACGCCGCTCGTGCCCGGCGGCTCCTCCGGCGGCTCGGCGGCGGCGGTGGCGGCCGGGCTCTGCCTCGGCGCCACCGGCACCGATACCGGCGGCTCCATCCGCCAGCCCGCGGCCTTCACCGGCATCGTCGGGATCAAGCCCACCTATGGCCGCTGCTCGCGCTGGGGGATCGTGGCGTTCGCGTCCTCGCTCGATCAGGCTGGGCCGTTCGCGCGCACGGTGCGCGACGCTGCCATCCTGCTCACCTCCATGGCGGGGCACGATCCCAAGGACACGACCTCGGTCGACCGCCCCGTGCCCGCTTTCGAAGCGGCGGTCGGCAAGTCGATCAGAGGAATGAAGATCGCCATCCCGAAGGAATACCGCATCGACGGCATGGCCGCGGAGATCGACGCGCTGTGGCAGCAGGGGGCGCGGTGGCTCGAGGCTGCCGGCACCGAAATCGTCGAGGTGTCGCTGCCGCACACCAAATACGCGCTGCCGGCCTATTACATCGTCGCGCCGGCCGAAGCCTCCTCCAATCTCGCGCGCTATGACGGCGTGCGCTACGGCCTGCGCGCCCCCGCGCGCGATGTCGTCGCCATGTACCAGCGCACGCGCGCGGAGGGTTTCGGCAAGGAGGTGCGCCGGCGCATCATGATCGGCACCTATGTGCTCTCGGCGGGATATTACGACGCCTATTACCTGCGGGCACAGAAGGTGCGCACGCTGATCAGACGGGACTTCGAAAACGTCTTCGCCGAGGGCGTGGATGCGATCCTCGCGCCCGCCACGCCCTCGGCCGCGTTCGGCATCGGCGAGAAGAGCGCAGCCGACCCGGTCGAGATGTATCTCAACGACGTTTTCACCGTGACGGTGAACATGGCGGGGCTGCCCGGCATTTCCGTTCCGGCGGGGCTGTCGTCCGAAGGGCTGCCGCTAGGGCTGCAGCTCATCGGCCGCCCGTTCGACGAGGAGACGCTGTTCTCGCTCGGCCGCGTGGTCGAGCAGGCGGCGGGGTGGTTCGCGCCGCAGCGGTGGTGGTAATTGCCTATCGATCGATGTTCGCGGTCATCATGTGATGGACCTGGCCGAATTCAGACGCTCCCTCGCCAAGGCTAAGCCTCCTTCCGGGCTGGCGCCGGCGCTGTCGGCCTTGTGGTGGGCGGGCAAGGACCAATGGGAGACCGCACACAAGATCGTCATGGACGCGGGCGGCAGCGATGCCGCCTGGGTGCATGCTTATCTGCACCGCGTCGAGGGCGATG
This sequence comes from uncultured Alphaproteobacteria bacterium, assembly GCA_963758945.1. Lineage (GTDB taxonomy): Bacteria > Pseudomonadota > Alphaproteobacteria > Rhizobiales > Xanthobacteraceae > VAZQ01. The sequence continues at coordinate 78,904 of CAVWXY010000021.1, forward strand.
TCGACAACGCGCGCTATTGGTACCGGCAGGCGCAACGTCCGCTCTCGCGCAAGCCGCCGGCCGCGGAATGGGACGCGATCGTGGATACATTGCTGGCAGGGAAGCCGTGAACGAGGAACCGCTGGCGCGGCCGTCGTGCGCGATCATTGGATGGCGATGCCGGCGCCCTTGATGACGGCGGCCCATTTTTCGATGTCGGACTTCAGAAGAGCTGCCAACTCTTCGGGGGTGGAGCCGACCGGCCTGTAGCCCAGTTGTTCCAGCTTTCCCTTGACCAAGGGGTCGGCCAGCGCGGCGCGGGCGTCGGCAGTGATCTTGGCGACGATCTCGGGAGGCGTCTTGGCCGGGACGAACAAGCCCTGCCACGACGACACCTCGAAGCCGGGAAGGCCCGCCTCGGCGATCGTCGGCAAATCCGGCGCCGCCGGCTCTCGCTCGGCGCCGGTCACCGCCAGCCCGCGGATTTGGCCCGTGCGCGCGCTCTCGAGCAGCGCGCCGCTGCCGAAATAGAGATCCACGCGTCCGGGAATGAGGTCGTTGAGGACGGGACCGGCGCCGCGGTAGATACCGTGATCGCTGTCAATGGATTTTTTGATTGACCTGAGCTGTTGTGAGTGAAGCGTCTCCCGCTGGCATGAAAGTGTGTTGGAGGCGGAGACGGGGGTCAAGCCCGCGCGCTGCCGCGCGCCCCTTCGGGCTGCGGGGCTTGACCCCCGCCTCCGCCTCCAACCGATGTCCGCCATGCGATCAACCCCTTGATGTGGCTCAACCGCCCATCGCTATCGCCGCATCGAAAGGTCTGCCTGTTTTCAGCACACCGAAGCACAGCACCAAAAGCTTGCGCATCGCAGCCACGACAATCTGTTTGGGTTTGAGGCGGCCCCGGGACTTCAACCAAGTCACCAGCGCCACGATCGCAGAATTATACCGCATGGCGGATAGGGCTGGCATGTATAGGGCAGCGCGAAGAACGGCGTTGCCAATCTTGGAGATGCGTGTCGCTCGATCGATGCACGTTCCCGACTGATACCGCCGCGGGTTCAATCCCGCATAAGCGACCACCTCGGCGCTCGAGCGCAGTACATCTGGACCGGGCAATTCGGCCAACACTACGCCAGCCAAAGTCTCACCAACGCCGCTGATGCTCAGCAGAAGATCGCGTTTCGATTGCAGGTCGCAATCATTGTCGATCGTCAGTGCGATGGCTTTGTCGACTGCTCCGAGCTGGCTCGTGAAGTGCGAGATCGTCGCATCGGCCAGGGCTTGAGCCTCCGCGTCGACAATGCCGCTGTTCCTGCAATTCTTCCATTCCGTCAGGCCCGCGATGATGCCAGATCGGATCGTCTGCAGCTCACCCAACCGACGGTGGGCCTCCGAGGGTGGTGCCCACGGCGAGGGCTTGAACAATTCACAATACTCACGAATGTGCGACGCATCGACCCCGTCAGTCTTGTTGCGACCCAACTTGGTGCGCACGAAGTCTCGAATCTGGGCGGGATTGATGATGCTGACAACATGGTCGGCCTCGTACAACGCACACGCGATGCCGAGACTATAACGCCCGGTGGATTCCAGACAGGCGTGAACCCGTTGGATCTTTTGGGCAATCAGCCAATCCAGGAGATGGCGCCACCCATCAGGTGAATTCGTGAAGCTCTTGGTCCGCACCTTGGTATGGCTTGAGATGCTCACGTCGAGTGTATTCTTGCAAACGTCAATACCCAATATTCCGTCGATCACAGTCCTATCCCTCCACCTCATCTCTTCAACACGAGCTCCGCTTCGAGCAACCTTGTACACAGGATCTACGCTCATGCGCGTCCCAGGATACCGTCCAGTCTGAACAGCGGAGCTTGGAAAAACGGGGCCTAATCTACCGCACAGGCTCATTCGCCAAAGGGACGCAAGAGGCTCACCGTTCTCCTCGCTGCCCAGCAAATCTGTCTATTTGCTAAGCAGTCCGCAACGTACAAGGGACATGCAATCTGGCCCGACGCGGACACCACTCGGCGTCGGGCCAATCATTTCAACGCATCACTTCACCCTGCGCAACGGCGTAACTTTGTCCGGCGACGGCTCGACAATGCTCAGGAGCCGCGCTGCCCAGGCGTTGAGCGCGTGACGTTTTTCCGCATCGAAGCGGTGCAGATCGTAGGTCCGCGCCAGTCCCGGCTGGCGATGCGCCAAGCAGAGCTCGGCAATGTGCGGCGCGACGCCGAGTGTCGAAAGCCCAGTGCGAAATGTCCTCCGAGCGTCGTGAAACGTCCACGCCGGGATCGGCTCGCCACCATTGAGCTCAGCGATGCGCCGGTCGAGGCGCTGCTTGATGGTGCCGAAGTCGTTCAGTGCCTTACTGCCGCGAGCGGTGAAGACAAAGTCGCTCACAGAATCGGGGCAGGGTGCGCAGGATCTCGATCGCCCGTGGCGGCAGTGGCACAGTGTGGCCTTCGTCGGACTTCATGCGCCCGGCCGGAATCGCCCACAACGCCCGATCGAGATCGAGCTCGCCCCATGTGGCCCGGCCGAGTTCGGAACGGCGCACGCCGAGCAGCAACAGCAGCATGACGTAGGGCCCGTCGGGGTAGGGGCTCTGTGCTGCGGCACGCCATATCAGTCCCAGCTCGTGCTCGTTCAACAGCCGCTGGCGCACCTTCTTGACCCCGATCAGATCCTTGGCGTTGAGGTGATCGGTCGGCGCATACTCGATCAGGCCGCGCGCCACGGCCCAGCGGAACAATCGCCGGGCATAAACGAAGGTCTGGCGCGCCGCCTCGCGATGACCGCGCTCGGAGATCTCGACAACCATGTTAGCGACGTCCATGCGGGTGATCCTGGTAACCGGCCGGTTCCCCCAGCGCGCGACCAGCTCGCGCCGGATGCGTAGCTCGATGGCCCGGGCGGTACGCGCCTCGGCAAGCCGCGCGATGAACTGCTCGGCGACCACGCCGAACAGGCGCTTGCGTTCGTCCTCCTCCGCTTGCTGGCGCTCACGCTTGACCGTGCGAGGGTCGACGCCGGTGTCGAGGTCGTGTCGCAGCCGCTTGCCGTGCTGGCGAATCTCGCCGACGGTCAGTGTGGGGAAGTGCCCGGCCAGCAATCGGATCGGCTGGCGCCGGCCGCTCCCGCGCACGCGCCCCACAATCGAACCGGTGATCTTGGCTGTGCCGATACGCCACTCGATCCCAGGCGGGATTTGATCCCAGATCGGCTCGTGCGGCTCGCCCTTCGAGAGCAGCGAGCGCAGCAATCTTTCCGTTACCGCGGTCTTCATTGGTAGCCTCAACAGATGTCGTCATTTCAGATGTCGTTCGGTCCCAGGCTACATCCTGGCTACCAAACGGCGGGCGCTGTGGTGTGACGCGATGCGACGCCATGCGACAAGAAATGCCCGAATGGCAAAGCTTTTGCAAGCATCCTTGCAATGAGATGCGACACGTTGCGACGCGGCATCATGTCGTTTGCCGCGACCTTGGCGCTCGTCGCCGGCTACCAGCAGGGGCTCCCCTGGATGAGCAAGGGCGGGGACAGTCCGCTCGCGGTGAAGATCGCGCTCTGGGGCGGTCGGGAAGTCGTCGGCCTGCTCCTCGTCTCGCTTCTCGCCGGCACCGCGACCATCCCCTACATCGCCTATCATTTTCATCGCATCTCGCCGTATGGCGTCATCGCGAACCTTGTGGCAATGCCGGTGGCGTCCGGCTGGGTCATGCCGGCGGGTATCGTGGGCGTGCTGACCATGCCGCTCGGCCTTGACGGCTTGAGCTGGAAGCTGATGGGTCATGGCATCGACTGGATGGTGGCCGTTGCGCGCTGGGTCAGCGGCTTTCCCGGCGCCGTGGGGCGTATGGCCGCGTTCGGCACCGGTCCGCTACTTCTCTGTTCGGCCGGCCTGGTCGTGCTCTGCCTCTTCAAGACGCCGCTGAGGTTCATCGGTGCGCTGCTGATCGGTTGCGCAATTGTCCTGATGATCCGGGCACGTCAGCCGGATGTGCTGATCGCGCCCGACGGCAGCGCCTTCGCCGTGCGGGGCGCCGACGGCCGCCTGGCGGTGGTTAGGTCCGGCAGCGACCCCTTCGCCATGCGCGAATGGCTTTCGGCCGACGCCGATGCGCGGACGCCCAAGGACCCTACGCTGGGCAACGGGGTCAGATGCGATGACGCGGGCTGCATCGCCCGATTACGCGACGGATCGCTCGTCGCCATCGCCAAGACGACTGAGGCTTTCGAGGAAGACTGCCGCCGCGCCGCGCTGGTGATCAGCGCGCGCGATGCGCCGCCCGGCTGCGCCGTCACGGTAGTCGACCGTGGGATCTGGCGACGCTCCGGAGCAATGACGCTGCGGCGCCTCGGCGAGCGCTTCGAGATCACGCCGGCACGACCCGCCGGCTACGAGCGCCCTTGGGCCCGCATGCTCACGCCCGCAGGCCCGGCGCCGCATGCGGGCCCGCAGCCATCACCGCAACCGCACGACGCCACCCCTCGAACCGACGATCTGGAGGCGGGGGATTAGCATCAACGCTTGCGGTCGGTCTCGCGGCGCGGGCGAGCGCTAGCACGCCCCGAGCCGGATCCCGGCACGACAGAACCAGGAATATTCGAGCTGCGGTTCACGATACGCGGAATCCCGCCGGGTTCCGGCCTAGCTCCACCCGCCCGGAGGACCCGCGAGTCTAGAATCCCTCAATACCGCCGGAACAACCCGACGAGCTTGCCCTGAATGCGCACGCGATTGGGCGGAAGAATCCTGACCTCGTAGGCTGTATTGGCAGGCTCGAGCGCGATCGACGCGCCGCGCCGGCGAAAGCGCTTGAGCGTCGCCTCCTCCTCGTCGATCAGCGCCACCACGATGTCGCCGGTATCCGCCCCGTCGGTCTTCTTGAGCAGCGCAATGTCGCCATCGAGAATGCCGGCCTCGATCATGCTGTCGCCGCGCACCTCGAGTGCGAAATGCTCGCCGCTCGAGACCAGGTCGGGTGGCATGTTGATGACGTGGCTCTTGGTCTGAATCGCCTCGATCGGCGTGCCGGCGGCGATGCGGCCCATGACTGGGACTGCAACCGGACGGCCGCTGTCGTCCTCCGACGCCGTTCGCACGCGTCCGAGATTGCCTTCGATCACGCTTGGCGTAAATCCGCGCGTTCGACCGCTGCCCATGCCATGGGCGACCAAATCAGGAAGTTTGATCACCTCGATGGCGCGTGCCCGGTTGGGCAGGCGCCGGATGAAGCCGCGCTCCTCGAGCGCAGTGATCAGCCGATGGATGCCGGATTTCGAACGCAGGTCGAGCGCGTCCTTCATCTCGTCGAAGGATGGCGGCACCCCGGCCTCCTTCAGGCGCTCATGAATGAAGCGCAGCAGTTCGAATTGTTTGCGGGTCAGCATCTTCGGTTTCCCCGGTTGCGGCGGTCCCAAGGGACTCGCCGAAACAAATCATGAACAGACACTATATGTTCGATATGTGTTCCGCAACCTTTTAATTTGGCGTGAACGACGGGAAAGGTGGCCGGAAACAGCGCTCGAGGCCGGCGTCAGATCGCGAGCCTCACGATTGAGCACCTGTCGCCGGCATTAGCGGCTTGCGCGTGCGGCGCCCGCACCACGAGGCAATCGGCCCCTGCAAGCGGCACCAACATGGAGCTGTCCTGGACCGCAGCAGGTGTGGCTACGGGCACGCCATCGGCACCGAGGGCGAGGGTCGCACGCATGTAGTCGGCGCGTTCGTCGTTTTGCGGGAGCGCGCAGCCGAGACGTGCCGTCTCGAGCACCGGCTCGACATCGCCACGTCCGGCGAGCTGGCGGATGAGGGGAACCAGGAACAACACGCCGCAGACATAGGCGGAGACCGGGTTGCCCGGCAGTCCGAGGACGTGCATGGCGCCGAGCCGGCCGTGCATCATGGGGCGGCCGGGGCGCAGTGCCACCTTCCAGAACGACAGCGTGAGCCCCTCGCCGGCAAGCGCCTTCTGGACGAGATCGTAGTCGCCCACCGAGGCACCACCCGAGGTGACGAGGATATCAGCGCCGATGTCGCGCGCGCGACGCACCGCGGCCGCGGTCTCGGCGAGGCGATCCGGCACGATACCGAGATCGACCACCTCGCAACCCTCGCGGCGCGCCAGCGCCATAGTGGCGTAGCCGTTGGAATAGACGATCTCGCCAAATCCCGGCGTTGAGCCGGGCATGACCAACTCGTCGCCGGTTGCGAGCACCGCCACTCTCGGTCGGCGATGCAGCGGCACGCTCGGGTGGTTCATCGCGGCGGCAAGCGCGACATCGCGGTCGCTGAGGCGGCGACCCTTGGCGAGCAGCACCGCGCCGCGCTTGAAATCGAGCCCCTCGACTCGGACATGTTTGCCTTTGCCGGCACTCGCGGCGACCACGACGGTATCGCCCTGGCGCGCCGTGTTCTCCTGGATGACGACGGCATCCGTGCCGGGCGGCAGCACGCCGCCGGTGAAGATGCGCGCCGCTTCGCCGTGGCCGACCGTGCCTGCAAATGGATGCCCAGCGGCAACTTCGCCGACGAGCTTGAGCTCGACCGGCACTTGGACGACGTCCGCCGAGCGCACGGCGTAGCCGTCCATGGCCGAGACGTCGGCCGGGGGCTGCGTGCGCAGCGCCGCGACATCCGCCGCCAGCACACGGCCGTGGGCGTGTGTGAGCGGCGTGGGCTCGGCCGGCAGCGGTTCGGCTTCCGCCAGCACGCGCTCGAGCGCCTCTGCGACTGGCATCAGCGCCACGGCTCACTCCTTCGCTCGATAATGTCCCGACTTGCCGCCGCGCTTCTCGATGAGCCGGATGCCCTCGATCCGCATGCCGCGCTCGACCGCCTTCACCATGTCGTAGATGGTGAGGCAGGCGACCGCTACCGCCGTCAGCGCTTCCATCTCGACCCCGGTCTGGCCCGTGACCTTCACGCAGGCGCGTACGAGGAGGCCGGGCAGCTTGCGGTCCGGCTCGATATCGACCGCGATTTTCGTAATGGGGAGGGGATGGCAGAGCGGGATCAGGTCATGCGTCCGCTTGGCTGCCATGATGGCGGCGATGCGGGCGGCCCCAACCACGTCGCCTTTCTTGGCGTTGCCCGCGAGCACGAGATCCAGCGTCTTTGCCGTCATGACGACGCGGCCCTCGGCAACGGCTACCCGTTCGGTGGCCGGCTTGGCCGAAACGTCGACCATGCGCGCCTGGCCGCCCTGACCCAGATGGCTCAGCTTGGCCGCCACGGTTTCACTCCGCGGCACCGAGCGGCCGCGCGGCTTGGCGCTTGCGGGGGCGAATGAGCCCGCGCGTCGCGGCTTCGACGTCTTGCTCGCGCATCAGGCTTTCGCCGACGAGGAAGGTCGATATCCCGACGGCAGCGAGATATTCGACATCGGCGGGCGAGACAATGCCGCTCTCGCCGACGGCGATGCGGTCGGCGGGAATTCTCGGGGCGAGGCGCTTGGCGGTGCTGAGGGTGGTCTCGAAGGTTTTGAGATTGCGATTATTGACGCCGATGAGCCGCGAACGCAGGCGCAGCGCGCGTTCGAGCTCGTACTCGTCGTGCACCTCAAGGAGGACGTCCATGCTGAACGCAGCCGCAGCTTCCTCCAGCTCGCGCGCCGCACGATCGTCGACCGCGGCCATGATGATCAGCACGCAGTCGGCCCCCCAGGCTCGCGCTTCCGCGATCTGGTAGGCGTCGTACATGAAATCCTTGCGCAAGACCGGCAGCTTGGTCGCTGCGCGTGCGGCGACGAGATCTCCGGGACGGCCCTGGAACGAAGGCCGGTCGGTCAGCACCGAGAGGCATGCCGCGCCGCCCCTGGCATAGGCGCGCGCCAGCGCCGGTGGATCAAAATGCGCGCGGATCAGACCTTTCGAAGGGCTCGCTTTCTTGATCTCGGCGATCAGAGCGTAGCGGCCGGCTGCGAGCTCGCCCTCGATGGCGTGGATGAACCCGCGCGGGGGAGGGGCCGATCTGGCCTCGGCTTCGATCGCGGCGAAGGAGCGCGCACGCCTCGCGGCCGCGACCTCCTCGCGCTTATAGGCCTCGATCTGGGCGAGGATGTCGGCCATTGGGATCGCTCACTCCCTGGACGCGCTGATCAGGCGTTGCAGCCGGATTTCGGCCTCGCCGGAATCGACGGACTTCTGCGCGAGAGCGACCGCGTGCCTGAGATCCTCGGCTCGGCCGGCAACCACGAGCCCGGCGGCGGCGTTGAAGACGGCGACATCCCGAAAGGCGCCTTCGCGACCTTTGAGCACATCGACGAGTGCCTGCGCATTGTCTTTCGCGTCGCCGCCGCGCAGGGCCTCAGGCTTGACCCGCCGCAGTCCCACCTCCTCGGGGGTGACCTCGAAAGCACGCACCGAGCCGTGCTCGAGCGCGGCGACGTAGGTCGTGCCCGCCGTCGTGATTTCGTCGAGACCGTCCGAGCCGTGGACGACCCATGCCGCTTCGGAACCGAGATTTTTCAGCACGTGCGCGAGCGGCTCGATCCACTGGCGCGAGAACACGCCGACCATCTGGCGTTTGACCCCGGCGGGATTGGAGAGCGGCCCGAGCAGATTGAAGATCGTGCGCGTGCCGAGCTCCACCCGCGTCGGGCCGACATTCTTCATCGCCGGGTGATGCGCGGGTGCGAACATGAAGCCGATGCCGGCCTGCTCGATGCAGCGGCTCACTCCTTCGGGAGTGAGCTCGATGTTGACGCCGAGCTCCGCCAGCACGTCGGCCGCGCCCGAGCGCGACGACAGCGCCCGGTTGCCGTGTTTGGCCACAGGGACGCCGGCGCCCGCCACGATCAGAGCGGCGCAGGTCGAGATGTTGAATGAACCCGAGGCGTCGCCGCCGGTGCCGACGACATCGATGGCCTCGGCCGGCGCCCATACGCGGAGCATTTTCTCGCGCATGGCGGTAACAGCGCCGGTAATCTCGTCGACCGTCTCGCCGCGCACACGCAGAGCCATCAGGAGCCCGCCCATCTGCGAAGGGGTCGCCTCGCCCGACATCATGGTGTCGAACCCACGCGCGGCCTCGTCCCAACTCAACGTCGCGCCGGTCGCAGCCTTAGCGATCAATCCCTTCAATTCGTCGGTCACGTTCGACCCCGGTCTTCAGGCTGGCTCGGTCTGCGCCCCCTTCCGGCAGAGAGGCGGGGTGAGGGCGCCCGCCGAGATTCGCGGTGAACTTATCGGATCGCGCATGGCGAGTCAGGCTCGTGGAGCCAGTGTTACAACATGCGGCGGTTTGAGCGGACGCCGGCCGCCCGCCGGCCGGTCGAGGCGTTCCACGCCGCAGCGATGTCGAGAAAGTTTCGCAAAATGAGGTGGCCATGCTCGGAAGCGATGCTCTCAGGATGGAACTGGACGCCGTGCACGGCAAGCTCGCGATGAGCAAGCCCCATGATCAGGTGGTCATTGGTCTCGGCCGTCACGGCAAGCGCATCCGGCAAGCTCGCCCGCTCAACCACGAGCGAATGGTAGCGTGTCGCCTTCAACGGCGCATTGATGCCGCGAAAGATGCCCTCGCCGGTGTGCTGGATTTCCGACAGCTTGCCGTGCACCTGCAACGGGGCGCGCACCACCTCGCCGCCGAATGCCTGCCCAATGGCCTGATGGCCAAGGCAGACCCCCAGCACCGGAACCGTCGCAGATGCCTTGTCGATGAGCTCGAGGCAAATACCCGCGTCGCGAGGCGTGCGCGGGCCGGGCGACAGCACGATTGCATCCGGGTCCATCGTCATCACCCGATCGACCGTGATCTTGTCGTTGCGGTAGACGACGACTTCCGCTCCCAGCCCCCCGAGATAGTGGAAGAGGTTGAAGGTGAAGCTGTCGTAATTGTCGATCAGAACGATCATGGTTTTCGTGCCCGCTCAAGCTCTTAGACGCGGGTCTTGAGGGAATCAAGGCTGGCGGCGGTGGCGGCGGGTCGGCGACATCGCGCGCGGATGCCAATTTATTCAATCTGCACAACACAATACACCGTTGCGACGGGTTGGGCCGCGGCGGCGGTTGCTTGTCGTGGACGCGGAACGCCCTAACGAGCAGAATGATCGGTGAAGGTGCTTTCATGCGCGCCATTCGCCTCGCCTTGCTGTTCTGGACCGCGGCACTCGCGGCTGCTGCGTCGACCGCCGATGCGGGGGTGTTGATCACGATCGACAAGGCCTCGCAGCGCATGACGGTCGCGGTCGACGGCGCGACGCGCTGGACGTGGCCGGTATCCACCGGCCGCCGCGGCTTCGTCACCCCTAGCGGCAGCTACACCGAATTCCGCATGGAAAGGGAGCACTTTTCCAAGGAATGGGACGACGCGCCTATGCCGCATTCCATCTTCTTTCACCCGGCAAGGTCACGCCATTCAGGACAGCTACGAGACCAAGCGCCTCGGCATGCCGGCCTCGCACGGCTGCGTGCGGCTGCACCCGGCGAACGCGGCGAAGCTCTATGCACTGGTTGAGCGCCGCGGCGTCGGCGGCGCCACCGTCGTCGTCACCGGCGGCGACAGGGCGCGCCGCTCATTGAAAGCAGCCAGTGAATGAACAGGCGCGTGCGACGAACGCAGACGCGACCGTGCAGCCATCTCATCCCTTATGGATCGGGTCGATCCAGAGCACCTGCTCAGGCTTCTCCGCCGGCTCGATATCGAGATTGACCACGATCGCCTCGTTGTCGCTCCGCACGAGCACGCATTCGAGTGGGTCGCTCGGACTTGCGTTGATCTCCTGGTGGGGAACGAAGGGCGGCACGTAGATGAAGTCGCCGGGCCCCGCTTCGGCGGTGAATTCCAGCTGCTCACCCCAGCGCATGCGCGCTCTGCCCCGTATCACGTAGATGACGCTCTCGAGTTCGCCGTGATGATGGGCGCCGGTCTTGGCATTGGGTTGAATGCTCACGGTCCCCGCCCAGATTTTCCGGGCACCCACGCGCGCATAGTTGATCGCTGCCTTGCGATCCATGCCCGGCGTTTGCGCGGTATTCGAGTCGAGCGCCTGCCCCGGGATGACGCGCACGCCGTCGTGCTTCCACTTGGGCGCGTGCTGGTGATCGGATTCGGTAGTCATGCGGCCATCCACGCTACTGTCCGCGTCTGGCGGCGCTCGCAAAACGCTTGGCTTCTTCCGCGGCGCGGAACAAGGCCTTGGCCTTGTCGACGCACTCCTGCTGCTCCGACTTGGGATTGGAATCGGCGACGATACCGGCGCCGGCCTGGACGTACATCACGCCGTCTTTGATCAAGGCGGTGCGCAGCACGATACAGCTGTCGAGCTCGCCCGCGGCGGAGAAATAACCGACCGAGCCGGCATAGAGTCCGCGTTTGTCCTTCTCGAGCTCGTCGATGATCTGCATGGCCCGCACTTTCGGGGCGCCCGATACGGTGCCGGCGGGAAAGCCCGCCGCCAGGGCGTCGAGGGCGTCGTATTTGCCGTCGAGCTGGCCCTCGACGTTGGAGACGATGTGCATCACCTGACTGAAGCGCTCTACGAAGAACTGGTCCGTCACCTTCACGGTGGCGGTTCGGGCGACGCGGCCGACGTCGTTGCGGCCGAGATCGAGCAGCATCAGGTGCTCGGCACGTTCTTTCTCGTCCGCCAGCAACTCGGATTCGAGCGCCTTGTCGTGCTGGGGCGTGGTGCCGCGCGGCCGCGTGCCCGCGAGCGGCCGAATGGTCACCGTGCCGTCGCGCACGCGCACCAGGATTTCCGGGCTCGATCCGACGATGGAAAAACCGCCGAAATCGAGGAAATAGAGGAAAGGTGCCGGATTGACGCGCCTCAACGCGCGATAGAGCGAGAACGAGGGCAGTTCGAACGGCGCCTCGAAGCGCTGCGACAAAACCACCTGGAAGATGTCGCCCGCGGCGATGTACTCCTTGGCGATGTTCACCATCCGCTCGTACTCGGCCGGCGGCGTGTTGGAAGACGGCCAGACGGTGAGAGGTCCCGGTTGGATATTGGGCGGGGCATGCGCAAGCGGGGCGTCGAGGGCATCGACGATCCTCGCAAGGCGCTCGCCTGCACGGTTAAAGGCCGCGTCGGCGCCAATGCCGCTCTCGGGCCGGACCGGTGTGACGACGGTGATGGTATCTTTGACGGCATCGAAAACGACCACAATCGTGGGCCGCACCAGCATGGCGTCCGGAATCCCGATCGGATCGGGATTGGGCTGAGGCAGTTCCTCCACCAGTCGAACCATGTCGTAACCGAGATAGCCGAAAATGCCGGCTGCCATGGGCGGCAGCACGTCGGGCAGATCGATGCGGCTTTCGGCGATGAGCGCGCGCAGAGCCGCCAGCGGCGCCTCGCCGTACGGCATGAAACCCTCGGGTCGATGGGGCGGTTTGCGATTGATCTCGGCCCGCCCGGCGACCGTGCGCCAGACCAGGTCGGGCTCGAGCCCGATGATCGAGTAACGCCCGCGCACGGCTCCGCCCTCAACCGATTCCAGGAGAAAGCTCATCGGGCGAGCACCCGTGGTCTTGAGGAAGGCCGATACGGGAGTTTCAAGGTCGGAGACGAGCGTGGTCCAGACGACTTGGGCCTCGCCGCGCGCATAGCGCTTGGCAAATGCCGTTCCCTGCGGCTCGATCTGCATAGGCTACCGCACCGGTCAGTTCTCGCCGTCCCCCGAAGCGCCGCCCACCACTTGGTTCAGAGCGCTCTGATTGATAGTCACCCCGATATCGCTTTCGAGCCGGGCAATGTATTCCGTGAGGATGTCTTCGGAGAGGCCGCGATTGAGGGTCTCGACGAGGCGCTTGGCGCTTTCGGAAGCCATGTCCAGCTTCGGCACGACGATGTCGGTCACGCGGAACACGACTTGCTCGCCTGCTTCCCGGGCTTCGGCCTTGCCGACCGCGTCCTTCGCGGTCCGAAAGACGGTATCGACGGCCGCGGCCGACAGGGGCCCTGATGCCTCACCGCGCTTGAGGTCGCTCAGAGCTTCGACCTTGAGGTGATCCTGCGCGGCAATCTCGGCCAGCTTCGAGCCGGCTTTCAGCTTGTCGAGGATTTGCGCCGCCTTGGTCTCGAGACGGGTGGCAATTTCCTGCTCGCGCCAGCGAGCCTCCACTTGATCCTTGACCTCGTCGAGCGGGCGCTCCCGCGACGGTGTTATCGCGAGGACATCATACCAGACGTAGCCGTCCTGCACTTGCAGCGGGTCGCGTTCGATCCCGACATCGGTGGTGAACGCCGCACTCAACAGCTGCTGTGCGTCGGGAAGCTTGACGGGGGTCCCCGCTGGATCGCGCCCGGAGCGGTCCACCTCGACGGTGCGCACCTCGAGCTTGAGATTGGCGGCCGCCTCCGCCAGGGACTTACCCTCGGCGCGCGCGTCCTCGACTTTGTTGTAGACATCGAAAATCTCGGACTTTGCCCGCGCCGTCGCCAGCTCCTGCTTGAGCTCGCCAGCCACTTGCTCCAGAGAACGCACCTCCTCGGGTTCGATCTTGAGGACCTGCACGAGCACGGTGCCAAAGCGGCCTTGCACCGGCGCGCTGACTTCGCCCGGCTTGAGCGCGAAGGCGGCATCGGCAACGGCGCGATCGATCAGTGCCGACTTCGGCACGGTGCCGAGGTCGATGTCTTTTTCGCTCTTGCCGAGCTCTTTGGCGATCTCCGCGAAGCTCGTGCCTTTCGCGATGCGCTCCGCGGCGGCCCTGGCGGCCTCGGCATTGGGAAAATTGATCTGCAGGATGTGCCGCCGCTCCGGTGTGGTATAGCGCGCGCGCCGCTCCTCGTATGCGCGCTTGAGGTCGGCATCGGAGATTTCGATCCAACGAGCCTGTTCACTGGGGACCAGCGACACGATCACGAGCTTGCGGTATTCGGGAGAGCGGAACAGGATCTTGCGCTCCTCGAAATACTTCGCGAGCACGTCCGGTCCGGGCGGCGCAATATCGCCGGCCTGGGCGCGATCAAGCAGCACATATTCGATCGAGCGCTGCTCGTTCTGATAGCGGTTCGCCGCGTCGACCAAGGCCTTCGGCGCATCCAATCCCGAGGCAATGGTGCTCGCGAGTTCTCGGCGCAGCAACTGTCGGCGCTGTTCGCTGACGAATCGTCCCTCGGTATAACCCGCGGCGCGTATGGTCTGCTCGAAGCGGAGACGGTCGAACTGGCCGTTGGGTCCGCGAAAGGCCGGGTCGCTCATGATGCGCTTGGCGACTTCGGCATCGGACAGCGCGAGACCGAACGAGTGCACACGCTCGTCGAGGACGACTTCGGAGATGATCTGCCCGATCACCAGCCGGTCCAGCCCCATCGCTCGCGCTTGATCGGGGCTGAGGGGGCGGCCGAGCCGGCGCGCATATTGCTGCAACCGATCGTTGTACAGGGTACGGAATTGTTCGATCGTGATCTCGGTACCGCCGATCTTAGCAACCGTCGAGCGGCCGAAACCGCGGAAAATGTCGCCGATCCCCCAGATCGCGAAGCTGATGACCAAAAAGCCGACGACGGCGGCCATCACGGCCTTGCCGAGCCAGTTGGAAGAGGCTTTTCGCAGACCTCGGAGCATGCATCATCCGTGATCGAGAAAAACTCGCGGACGGCAACCCGTGCCGCGAGCGCGGCGCATCATAGAGGAGGGGGCTCCTGCCTCGCAACCTGTCGCGGGGGCGGCCGGCCGTCACTAAATTTAGTGCCTCGAACCCGAAGTTCGCGCCCACCATGCGGCAAATGCGATCGCGAACTTCGGGTTCAAAAGGGGGCGCTAGCATCATAGCATTGCTAGTGGTCCTTAGATTCCGAAGTTCGTATCTGAGCGTGTCGCGAGTGCTGACGAACCTTCGGAATCGGACCACTAGCGCGCCCTGGCGCGCCTCCGGGCGCTCTGCTAACCGCTTGGCTGGATGCGAAAAAGTCGGGTAACCCGAGATGGCTCGCGTGCTGCGACGCCCGCTCGTTGCGGGTAATTGGAAGATGAATGGCCTGCGGGCCTCGGTGTCGGAGCTCGCCCGAATCGTACAGGGCGCCCGGGAACTCGCCGCGGTCGACCTCCTAGTGTGCCCGCCCGCGACCCTTATTGCCGATTTCGCGAGCGCCGCGGCCGGCAGTCCGGTGCGGATCGGCGCACAGAACTGCCACGCAGAGCCTGCGGGCGCCTTCACCGGCGAGCTCTCGGCTGAAATGCTCAAGGACGCCGGCGCCAGCGCCGTTATCGTCGGGCATTCGGAACGGCGCAGCTACCACAAGGAAACCGATGCGGATGTCCGGGCCAAGGCGCTGGCCGCGCGCCGCGCGGGACTTTGCGCCATCGTCTGCGTGGGCGAAACCCGGGTCGAACGCGACGACGGGCGCGCGCTTTCCGTGGTCGGAACGCAGCTTGATGGTTCTGTGCCCGAAGGCGCGACCGGCGCGAATCTCGTCATTGCCTACGAGCCGGTCTGGGCGATCGGTACCGGGCTCACGCCGACGCTGGACGATGTGACCGAGACGCATGGTTTTGTCCGCCGGCACCTTACGTCACGCTTCGGATCTCCAGGAGAGAGCATGCGCATCCTCTATGGCGGCTCGGTAAAGCCCGCGAACGCCGCAGAGCTCATGCACGTTGCCAATGTGGACGGCGCACTGGTAGGTGGCGCGAGCCTGAAGGCCGACGAGTTCCTGGCGATCGCTGGCGTGTACCGCTAGGCTGAGCATGGATCAGGCGGGCGCGCGGGATGTCGGCGTCCATCGCCTATCTCAAGACCTTGAAATAGGTGGCCTTCGGCCCCCCTTGCGCGGAAGGCCGAGGCCGCCTGCGGGCGGCCCTCACCCGCGTCGGGCGCCATAGAAATGACGGCGGAGATGCTGTAGACACGCGCGCGACTTCCTATATCACGCGAAGGAGCGGCGCGTCCGAATGCGCCAAGCCCAGCAGCGACATGGGGACCCATGCAGACCGTCATTATTGTCATTCATCTCATGGTGGTCGTCACCATGATCGGCGTCGTGCTGCTCCAGAAGTCGGAAGGTGGCGGGCTCGGCATCGGCTCGACCGGAGGGTTCCTCTCGAGCCGGGGAACGGCCAACGTGCTCACCCGCACGACCGCGATCCTGGCAGCGACGTTTTTCGCGACCAGCCTGCTGCTGTCGATCCTGGCGGGCTGGGGCCGCAAGCCGGCGTCCATCATCCAGAACACGGGCGCGCCGACGCAACAGACGCCGGGCGCACCCCTGGGGCAGGGGGGCGGCGGGTTGCTCGACACGCTGCGTCAACAGGAGCAGCCGGCCGCGCCGCCGTCCGGGCCGCAGGTGCCGCAATCGCAGTGAAAAGTCATCATCAGGGGCCGGCACGAACCGGCCCCCTTCTCTTTGAGGAGCCATGCGGAAAGCGAATGGCAGCCTGGGAGGTCACATGAAGACGCGCTCCCATCTGCTTATTCCGTAACTGGGATTTTTCGATATGCGTGCGGCGCATGAATTTCGAACGGAGGCCGAATTGGGCCCCTCGTCGAATCATCTCCGCCACGCTAAGAGTTAAGCCCCATGGCGCGGTACATCTTCATCACCGGCGGCGTGGTTTCCTCCCTTGGCAAGGGTCTCGCATCGGCGGCGCTCGGCGCACTCCTGCAGGCGCGCGGCTACCAGGTGCGGCTGCGCAAGCTCGATCCCTATCTCAACGTCGATCCCGGGACGATGTCGCCCTACCAGCACGGCGAGGTTTTCGTCACCGACGACGGCGCCGAAACCGATCTCGATCTCGGGCATTATGAGCGCTTCACTGGGCGGCCGGCGACGCGCCAGGACAACATCACCACCGGCCGCATCTACCAGGAGATCCTCGCGAAGGAACGGCGCGGCGACTATCTCGGTGCGACCATCCAGGTGGTTCCGCACGTCACCAATGCGATCAAGGACTTCATCCGCGAGGGCAACGAGGGCTACGATTTCGTCCTATGCGAGATCGGGGGTACGGTCGGCGACATCGAGGGTTTGCCGTTTTTCGAGGCGATCCGGCAACTGGGCAACGATCTGCCGCGCCAGCAGGCGATCTATATCCACCTCACCTTATTGCCGTTCATACCCAGCGCGGGGGAGCTCAAGACCAAGCCGACGCAACACTCGGTCAAGGAGTTGCGCTCGATCGGCATTCAACCCGACATCCTGCTGTGCCGCGCCGACCGGCCGATTCCTGACGGCGAGCGCGCGAAGCTCGCGCTGTTCTGCAATGTCCGGCCCAGCGCGGTGATCGAGGCGCGTGACGTCGACAACATCTACGCCGTGCCCGAGGCCTATCACGCGGCCGGGCTCGACCGCGAAGTGCTGGCGGCTTTCGGGCTGCAGCCCAAGGGCGAGCCAGATCTCGCGCGCTGGCGGCTCATCAACGAGCGCATCCGCAATCCGGAAGGCGACGTGACGATCGCCATCGTGGGCAAATATACCGGGCTCAAGGATGCCTATAAGTCGCTGATCGAGGCCCTTTCCCATGGCGGCATCGCCAACAAGGTTCGCGTCAATCTCGACTGGATCGAATCCGAGGTGTTCGAGCGCGAAGACGCCGCACCGTTCCTCGAGCACGTGAATGGAATTCTGGTCCCTGGCGGCTTCGGCCAGCGTGGAACCGAAGGCAAGATCAAAGCTGCGCAGTTCGCGCGCGAGCGCCAAGTGCCGTATTTCGGGATTTGCTTCGGAATGCAGATGGCCGTGATCGAGGCCGCCCGCAACCTTTGCGGCATCGACGAGGCGAACTCGACCGAATTCGGTGCTACGCCGGAACCGGTGGTCGGCCTGATGACCGAATGGATGAAAGGCAACGAGCTCCAGAAGCGCGGCATCGGCAACGACCTCGGCGGCACCATGCGCCTCGGCGCCTATCCCGCATTGCTCCAGCGCGGCAGCCGGGCGTGGCAGATTTACGACGGCGCAAGCGAAATCTCCGAGCGCCACCGCCATCGCTACGAGGTGAATACCGGCTACCGCGGACGCCTCGAACAGCATGGGATGCGTTTTTCCGGCATGTCGCCCGACGGGCTTCTTCCGGAGATGATCGAGTATGAGGACCATCCCTGGTTCATCGGCGTGCAGTTCCACCCCGAGCTCAAATCCCGGCCATTCGAGCCGCATCCGCTGTTCTCATCTTTCATCGGGGCAGCGATGCACCAGAGCCGGCTGGTGTGATGCCGCATTGCGTTTCTGAGCAACGCCATTAACGTCGAGCGCCTCCACTACCCGAGAGGCGACCATGATCTATGAATTGCGGATCTATCACTGCGCGACCGGGCGGCTGCCGGCGCTGCTCAAACGCTTCGAAACCACGACGCTCGAGCTCTGGAAACGGCATGGCATCCGGCAAGCCGGGTTCTGGACCGTGCTGGTCGGAAACGGCGGCAATCAGGACCTGCACTACCTGCTCGCCTGGGAGTTGCTCGCCGAGCGGGAAGCGAAGTGGAACAAATTCGCGAGCGATCCGGAATGGCTGGCAAAGCGCGCCGAGAGCGAGCGTGATGGTCCGATCGTCGCCTCGATCACGAACATGTTCCTGCAGCCGACGGCGTTCTCGGCGGTAAAGTGACAGCATGCCCCGCGGCCTCGACCATGTCGTGCATGCCGTGCGCGATCTTGACGCGGGGGCCGACCTCTATCGCCGGCTCGGCTTCACCGTGGGCGCGCGCAACCGCCATCCCTGGGGCACGCACAACCAGCTCGTTCAGCTTCCGGGCTTCTTCGTAGAACTGCTCACCGTGGCGGAGCCGGAGAAACTCGGAAGCGACGGCTTTTCTGCCCTGTTCGGCACCTTCAATCGAATCTTTCTCAAGCATCACGAGGGACTGTCGCTCCTCATCCTCGAAAGCAGCGACGCCAGGGCGGACGCCGCACTGTTTCGCGCGGCGGGCATCGGCGTCGCCGACGCGATGACCTTCGAACGCGAGGGCAGGCGGCCTGACGGCTCGACAGTCAAAGTCGCCTTCTCACTGGCTTTCGCGCGCGACAAGAATGCGCCGGGAGCCGGCTTTGCCGCTTGCCAGCAGCATTTCCCGGAAAATTTCTGGAATCCAACCTTCCAGCAGCACCGGAATACGGCAGCCGGCATCGATGCCATCGTGCTCGTGGCGGAGAACCCGAGCGACCATCACATCTTCCTGTCGGCGTTCACCGGTGTGCGCGACCTGCAGGCCACGTCGAGCGGCGTCACCGCCACGACGCCACGCGGCGACATCAAGCTGATGGATCAGGCCGCCTTCCGCAGCCATTTCGGCACCGAGCCGCCGGATGTCGCCGAAGGTGCGCGGCTCGCCGCGGTGCAATTTCATGTGCGCGAGCGCGCCGCGTTGATGGCGGCATTGGACGTGGGCGGGATCGCATTTTCCGAGCAGATGGGCTCGATCGTCGTCGCCCCCGGGACCGCAATGGGCGCGACGCTGGTATTCGGCTGACTTGCCCGATGACGCCGTCCGCCAGCGCCTTCATTGCCGCCGTGCGCGGGACGTTGATCTTCTGCCGCGACGATCCGTTTCTCGTCGATCCGAACGAGGCCTTCGTGTGCGAACCGGATGGCCTCGTGATCTGCCGTGACGGGTTGATCGAGGCGGTCGGCCCGCACGCCGTGCTGAAAGCGGAGTTGCCGCCGAACGCCGAGGTCGCGGACCATTCCGGGTGCCTGATCGCACCCGGTTTCATCGACACCCATGTCCACTACGTGCAAACCGGGATCATCGGCGCCCAGGGACTGCAGCTTCTCGATTGGCTCACTCGCTACACTTTTGTCGCGGAACAAGCATTCGCCGACGAGGCGGTGGCCCGCGACACCGCGCGTGTGTTCTGTGAGGAGATGTTGCGGCAGGGCACCACGACGGCGCTCGTGTTCTGTTCGGTGCACCCGGGCTCGGTCGATGCGTTGTTCGAGGAGGCCGAAAACCGCAACCTGCGGCTGATCGCCGGCAAGGTGCTGATGGACCGCAACGCGCCGGACGCGCTGACCGACACCGCGCGCTCCGGATACGAGCAGTCGAAGGAGCTCATTGCAAAATGGCACGGTCGCGGCCGTTGCCTCTATGCGATCACCCCGCGCTTCGCCGGCAGCAGCACTCCGGAGCAGCTGGAGTTGGCGAGCAGCCTGTGGCGCGAGCATCCCGGCACGTTCGTGCAAACCCATATCGCCGAGAACCGCGACGAGATCGCCTGGGTGATGAAGCTCTACCCGCAGCGGCGCGACTATCTCGACATCTACGCCCATTACGGCCTCATCGGTCGGCGCGCGGTGCTCGCCCACGGCATCTATTTGGACGAGAGCGCTTTCGAGCGTTGCCATGCGAGCGGGACCGCGCTTGCGCATTGCCCGACATCGAACTTGTTCCTCGGCAGCGGCCTGTTTCCGCTGCGGACGGCGCGCAGTGCACGCCGTCCGGTCCACGTCGGGCTCGGCACCGATATCGGGGCGGGCACGAGCTTCTCGCTGCTCGCGACCATGAGCGAGGCCTGCAAAGTCGCGCAGCTTCAGAACCAGCCGATCAGTGCCGTCGAGGCATTTTTTCTCGCGACGCTCGGGGGCGCCCGCGCGCTCGGGCTCGACAGCCATATTGGCACCCTGGCGGCAGGCCGAGAAGCGGACATGGTCGTACTCGATCCGAACGCGACCCCGCTCATGGCATTCCGCAACCGCCACTCGCAGTCGATCGCGGAAACGCTCGCGGTGCTAACCACGTTAGGCGACGACCGCGCCGTTCGCGCCACCTATGTCGCGGGCAAGCGCGCCTCGGTTGACCCCGGTATCAGGCCGGCGCATGGTCCGCCGCCATGACTGTGGAGCCTGCTCCCAATGCGATCGTCGCAGTCGGCGAGGCGCGCTTCGGCAATGCGCTGCCGCTCGCACTGATCGCCGGGCCGTGCGCACTCGAGAGCCGCGAGCACGCGCTCGAAATGGCAGCCGCGCTCGCTGAGATCACCGCCAAGATAGGGATCGGCTTCGTCTATAAGACCTCATTCGACAAGGCCAACCGCACCAGCGCGCGGAGCAACCGTGGCATCGGCCTCGAGGCTGCCTTACCGATTTTCGCGGAGATTCGTCAAAAGCTCGGCGTCCCCATTCTCACCGACGTGCACGAAGCCGAGCAATGCCGGCGCGTCGCCGAAGTCGCGGACGTGCTGCAAATTCCCGCCTTCCTCTGCCGGCAGACCGATTTGATCGTCGCCGCGGCAGCGACCGGCCGCGTGATCAATGTCAAGAAAGGCCAGTTCCTTGCCCCCTGGGACATGGCCAATGTGGTGGCCAAGGCGACGTGCACCGGCCATCGCAATGTCTTGGTGACGGAGCGCGGGGCGTCCTTCGGCTACAACACCCTCGTTTCCGACATGCGTGCGTTGCCGATACTCGCCCGTACGACCGGCGCGCCGGTGATCTTCGATGCCACCCATTCCGTGCAGCAGCCGGGCGGGCAGGGCACCTCCTCCGGTGGCGAGCGGGAATTCGTGTCGATACTGGCGCGCGCGGCTGTCGCCGTGGGTGTCGCCGGCGTGTTCATCGAGACCCACCAAAATCCCGACCAGGCGCCGTCCGACGGACCGAACATGGTGCCGCTGAACGAGATGGACGGGCTGCTGCGCACACTCATCGAGTTCGACAAACTCGCTAAGAATAGAAGCTAGAAGATTGAAATCAAGCGAGTCTAGCCGCCTTGTCCGTCTTGAGAATTGTCGCCCTCGTGGTTTTCGCGCAGACCTTGTTCACCCGCGCGGTCGATCCCGTGATCCCGATGATTGCCGCCGATCTCGCGATCGACGTGAATACCGCCGCACTGCTCTCGAGCGCGTTCACCTTTCCCTATGCGCTCGTGCAGCCCGCACTCGGCGTCACCAGCGACTTCTTCGGCAAGACCCGCCTGATGAATCTGTGCCTGCTCGTCGTCGCGCTTTCGGCTCTCGTTTGCGCGGTGGCGACCAGCTTCTCGCTGCTGGTCGCGATGCGTGTCGCCGCCGGGCTGGTGGCGGGCGGCATATTTCCCGTGGCGATGGCGCTGGTCGGCGACTTGGTGCCGGTCAGTCAGCGCCAGGTGGCGATCGGACGCCTGCTCGCCGTTGCGCTCACGGGCAACCTCATCGGCGCCTCCATTGCGGGCGTGATCGGAGACCTGCTCGGGTGGCGCGGCGTCTTCGCCATTCTCGGGCTGTTTGGTTTCGTCGTGACGATCGCAGCGTTCTTCGCGTTCCGCGGGGTAGTGACGCCGCCGCCCACGCCGTTCCATCGCGCGGCGGTGCTGACCAACTTCCGCAGCATCTTCGCGGATCCGCGCGCCAAGGTGTGCTTCATCTCGGTGTTCTTCGAAGCCATATTCATCCACGGACTGTTTCCGTATGTGGCGCTCCTGCTGCTCGCCATCGGCGAGACCCGCGCCTCGATCGCTGGTCTCTTGATTGCGGCTTTCGCGGTGGGCGGCGTGTTCTATTCACTGTCGGTGCCGGTCCTCATCGCCCGTATACGCGAGCGTTATCTGATGGTGGCCGGCGGAACGATCGCCGCGGCGGGTCTCTTCCTCATCGCCCTGCATTTGCCGTGGGTTTGGCAGATCGCGATCTACGGTCTGTTCGGATTCGGCTTTTATCTGTTGCACGGCTCCATCCAGGTCCACGTCACCGACCTCTCGCAGACCGCCCGCGGCGCTGCCGCGTCGTTGCACTCGTCCTCGTTCTATCTCGGCCAGGCTGTCGGCCCGGTCGTCTACGGTTATGGCTTTGCCCACGGCGGCGCCGAGCCGACTATCCTTATCGGCGCGGCGGTGGTGATGACGGTGGGATTGACGTGCTCGCGACTGCTGCGCCACCCGGGCGCATGGCACTGAAGACGGCGTGCGGAGGCGGCGTGCCGCAGTGTCACTTCCGACCACGGTTTCCTCGTCGCTCTGACGCGGCGCCTCTGCCCCACAGCCGGATCGAGGCGAGGTCGGCGCCCGCCCGCAACGCGGCAAGCTTGAGCCATACCACCGGCGCGACAACGTATTCGCGGCCGGCAAAAGTTCCGAAGCCGCAATCGGTCGATGCGATCACGCGCTCGCGATCGCCGACCGCCCTGACCGCAGCCTCGATGCGGCCGGCGATGACCTCGGGGTGCTCGACGAAATTGCTGGTCGAACTCGATCACACCGGGGATGACGATCATGTCCTTGGGCAGCGTCATGCGCTCGAGCACGCCATATTCGTGGGCATGGCGCGGATTGGCGAATTCGATCGAAAGCGCACCGGCATTCGCCTGCACCAGCGTCGGGAGGATCTTGTCGAGCGCGATGTCGTAGATGTGCGGGCCGTCCCAATTACCCCAGCACACGTGCAACCGCACGCGGTCGCGCGGGATGCCTTCGAGCTCCAGGTTGATCGCCGCGACGTGGGCTTCGCAGATCTTCGCGAATTCCGCATCCGACTTGTCCTGGAAGTTGATCGAGCGCGCCATGGCGAGGTCCGGTGCGTCGATCTGCAGCACGAGCCCGCTTTGATGGATCGCCATGTATTCGCGCCGCATTGCCCGCGCCAGGGCCGTCAGATAGGCGTCCTCGGATTCGTAGTGTTGATTGATCAGCGTCGTCGCGATGATGCCGGGGGAGGGCGCTGTCATGAACGTCTCGGCGAATTTGCCCGAGGAAAGCGCCTTGAGACGCACGACTTCCCGCTCGACCGGTCCGTCGTCGAGATAGTGCACATCGCCGATCGCGGCCGGAGCGTTGCGGTTGCGGCCGCGGCGAGGAAAACGCAGGCGCTGCATCTCGACGAGTTCCGGAATCTCTTTGAGCTCGCGGTTGAGCGGGCGCTGGGATTCTCCACCGAAGCCCGACATGCGCTGCGGCACGTAGGTCTGAAAGCCGACGCGCGGCTGTTCGCCGTCGTTACCGATGTCGATGCCGGCCGCGGCCTGCTTCTCGATGACGTACGCGATGGCCTTGTCGATCTCCTCGGCGAGCATAGCGTGATCGATCGTCTCGCCGGCCTCACGGCGCACCAGCAGATCGCTCAGGATCCCACTACGCGGCAGGCTACCGACGTGGGTGGTCAGAATCCGCTCGCGGCTGATCAGCATGCGTCCGGCACCTTGGCGGGGTCTCTCATGACTCGGATGCGACGCGGCACGGGCCGCGTGGCTCGGTGCTGCGTGCCGAAGGGCGGATGGCGGCCGATCTCGAATCTTCACCGGATCGCGATCTTGCGGTCGCGGATGACGCGGCCCCAGAGGTCCCATTCGCGTGCGACCTGCTCGGCGAAGGCCTTGGGCGAACCGGGCGTGAAGGACATGGACACCGCCTCGGCCTTCTCCTTGACCGTCGGATCGTTCATGATCGAACTGATCTCGCGGTCGAGCCGGGCGACGATCTCCGGCGGAGTGCCGGCGGGTGCGGCCATGCCGACCCAGAAGTCCGCCGTGATGTTGGGCGTGACGGTCTCCGAAATCAGCGGAATGTCCGGGTATTGCGCGGTGCGCCGCCCACCGACCTGGGCAATCACGCGCGCCTTGCCCGCTTCGACATGCGGGCGGATGCTGACGAGGTCGAATATAACCACGTCGACCGAGCCGGACAGGAAGCCGACGGAGAGCGGGCCGCCGCCGTTGTAGGGGATATGCACCATCTCGATGCCGGTCGCGCCCATGAACAGCTCGGTCATCGCGTGGGTGAAGGAGCCTGCGCCATGACTGCCGTAATTGAGCTTGCCGGGATTGGCCTTCGCGTAGGCGACAAGGTCCTGCGCGCTCTTGATAGGGAGCTTCGGATTGACGACCAGGACGGAAGGGCCGCTCGCCATGAGCGTGATCGGCCTAAAATCCCTCGGGGTGACGTAGGGCATCGGGTCGCGCAGTTGCGGCGAGATGATGAGAGCACTCGTATTGCCCTGCAACAGCGTGTAGCCGTCGGGCGCGGCCCTGGCCGCCGCTGTGCCGCCGATCGTTTGGCCGCCGCCGACCCGGTTCTCGATCACCACCGGCTTTCCGAGGCGAGTTTGCAGCCGCTCCGCCACGAGCCGCGCAAACACGTCCGACTGGCTGCCGGCCTGGACGGTCACGATGATGGTGATGGTCCTGGACGGATAGTCGGAGGCGGGTGCGTTTGCATCCTCCGGCCAGGCTGGGATGGCCGTGGCACCGGCAACCAACAACGCAGCACATGCACACGCCCGCACGATCCGAGGCACGACGGTCCCTCCCTTGGGCTCTTCCTTGTCCGCTCCGACCGCAATTGGCTGCGGCTGTTTTCTCGCGATTGCACCGACCCTAGCGCAGGAGCGACGTGGTCAACAGCGCAATCTCACCTGTGGCCGAGCGTCCGAGCGTCGCTCGGGGGACGGCGGGCGGCGGCCCAACATTCCGACTTCGCGCGCCGCGATTGCCGCCAGTTCGCATTTTTGAGCCGCCTCGCAAACCTCGATGACTTGCCCGGCCGGGCATCGCGCCTCGCCAAGACGAGCACGGTCCCAGCCGGCATGTATCTGAAATGGACTTGTGCGAAGGCCCCAAAATCCCCATCATCACTGACGGCCTGGGGTGCCGCAGCGACGCGGCTGAGATCACACCCATGGAACCTGTCTGGGTCATTCCAGCGAAGGGAGCCGCCGTTTGCCGATCCGCCGCGCCCGCAACGTCAAGAAACCCACAGTCGCCATTATCGGCGCCGGTGTCATCGGGCTCGGCATCGCGTGGCGGCTAGCGGCACGCGGGGCATCGGTCACTGTGTTCGACAAGGGTGCCCCGGGCGCGGGCGCAAGTCATGCCGCCGCTGGGATGCTGGCGGCGTGCGTGGAGGCTGAGCCCGGCGAGGATGCCCTAGTCTCGCTTTGCCGTGAAAGCCAGGCGCGCTGGCCCGCTTTCGCCGCTGAGCTGGAGCAGCTATCGGGGCTAGATGTGGAACTGCGCCCGGAAGGGACGCTAGTGCTCGCATTGACAGCGGATGACCAGGCGCGGCTGCACCATCAGCTCGTGTTTCAACAGAAACTCGGGCTACCGCTACAGTGGATTTCGGCCGCCGAAACGCGTCGGCGCGAGCCTCATCTCGCCGGCAAACTCGCGGGGGCGGTGTACAGCCCCGAGGATACCCAAGTCGACAATCGTAAGCTGGCAGCCGCATTGCGGATCGCCGCCGAAGCGGCAGGAGCAAGGATCAGCGAGCAGCGGGAGGTCAGCGCGATTTCGTCGCATGCCGGCCGGGTCGATGGCGTCGTCCTCGTCGACGGAGCCAGGATCACGGTCGATGTGGTGGTGCTCGCGGCCGGCGCCTGGTCCCGCGGCATTGGTGGGCTGGCGCCGGAGCTGCGGCCGCCGGTGCGGCCGATCAAAGGCCAGATGCTCGCGCTTCGCATGGATGCGGCTGCGCCGCTCTTGAGCCATGTGGTCTGGGCGCCGGGCGTCTATTTGGTGCCGCGGCGGGATGGGCGCCTGCTCGCGGGCGCCACCGTCGAGGAAAAAGGATTCGACACGGCGCTGACCGCGGGCGGCATCCTGACGCTGCTCGAGGCGGCCTGGCGGGCGGTGCCTGCCGTCGAGGAGCTCGCGATCGAGGAACTATGGGTCGGCCATCGGCCAGGCAGCCGCGACGACGCCCCGATCCTTGGGGCGGGGCCGATGGAGGGACTGATCTACGCCACCGGCCATCATCGCAACGGAATTCTGCTTACCCCGATCACTGCCGACGCGATCGCGCGGCTCGTGCTCGATGGGGTGGCCGAGCCAGCGATCCGGCCGTTCGGCATCGAGCGATTCGGGTTGGTACGCGCCGCTGCGGAATGAGGGAGAATGCGATGGCGCAGGTCGCCGAACCGAACATCAGGGTCAACGGCCATGATGAGCCGCTCGTTGCCGCAACCCTGGCAGCATTGTTGGAGGAAAAGGCCGTGGATACTAGCCAGCGCGGAATTGCAGTTGCGGTCAATGGCGCAATCGTCCCCCGCGCGGCCTGGCCGCACACGCAGCTACGCTCCGGTGACAGCGTCGAGATCGTCCGCGCCCGTCAGGGCGGCTGAGGAGTTAATCCAGATGTCTGATCCGTTGATCATCGCCGGCCGAGAGTTCAGTTCACGCTTATTTCTCGGCACCGCCGGCTATCCCAACCGAAAGCTCATGCTCGACTCCATCTCTGCGAGCGGCACCGAGATGGTGACGGCCTCGATCCGGCGCATCAGCCTTGCCGGCGAAGAGGAAAGCCTGGTCGATCTCATCCCGAAGCATATTCATTTTCTGCCCAACACGGCGGGCTGCCAGACCGCGAAGGATGCGGTGCTGACCGCCGAGCTCGCGCGCGAGGCGCTCGAGACCAACTGGATCAAGCTCGAGGTCATCGGCGACCGAGAGCTGCTCTATCCCGACACCGAAGAGCTCGTGCGCGCGACCGAGACGCTGGTCGGGAAGGGGTTCACCGTTCTGCCCTATTGCACCGACGATCCCGTCGTTTGCCGCAAGCTCGCCGATGCCGGCGCCGCGGCCGTGATGCCGCTCGGGTCTCCGATCGGGTCCGGGCTCGGCGTGTGCAATCCATATCTCATCGAATTGATCTGCACGCGCTCGCCGGTACCGGTCGTTCTCGATGCCGGCATCGGCACTGCCTCCGATGCTGCGCTCGCACTTGAGCTTGGCTGCGCCGCGGTGCTGCTCAATACCGCTGTTTCCAAGGCGCGCGATCCGATCAAGATGGCTCAGAGCATGCGCGCGGCGGTCGAGGGAGGGCGCCTGGCGCGCTTGGCCGGACGCATCCCGAGGCTCGCCCACGCGGAGCCTTCAAGCCCGCAATTCGGCCTCGTGGGTACGTGACCGCCCTTGTCTCGCGGGCGGATCGTGGCACGTCGGCGCCGACGGCGCGCAGCATTGGGGACCCGAGCCCATGAAGCTGCCCGATCCGCCGCTGCTTGTGGTCACCGACCGACACCAGGCGCGGCTTCCGCTAACCGAGGTGGTGCGGGCGTCGCTCGCGGCCGGCTGCCGCTGGGTAAGCGTCCGCGAGAAAGACCTTTCAGACGAGGATCAGATCGCCCTGGCCTTGACGCTGTTGCCGATCGCCCGGCGATACGGAGCGTGCCTGACGCTCCACGGCGATGCCGCCTTGGCGAAAGCCTGCGACGCCGACGGCGTTCACTTGCCGGCGGGCGGCGATCCGGGCGCCGGCCGTGCCACGCTCGGACCGCGAAAGCTCATCGGAGTATCGCTCCACAGCGTCACCGAGGCCGAGGCCATCGATCCCGATGTCGTCGATTATGCCGTCGCTGGCCCCGCCTTCGAGACGGCGAGCAAGCCGGGCTATGGCCCCGAGATCGGCCGCAAGGGGTTGGCCGAGATCGCGCGGGCCGCCCCGGTCCCAATTCTCGCCATCGGCGGCCTCAATGCGACGCGGGCGGCGGAGGTGCTGGCGGCCGGGCCGGCGGGTATTGCCGTGATGGGAGGCGTCATGCGCGCCGTCGATCCGGGACGGGAAGTAAGAGCGCTGCTCGCAATCGTTACGCAGGCGGCGCCTCATCCCCGGCCACGATAGGGCGCGACCCCTTGGTCGGGCAGCCACACATTCGCGGGTAGTTCGCCGGTTTGCCAGAAGACGTCGATCGGCATGCCGCCGCGCGGATACCAGTAGCCGCCGATGCGCAGAAATTTCGGCTTGAGCAGTGCGCCGAGCGCCTTGCCGATGGCGATTGTGCAGTCTTCGTGAAAGCGGCCGACATTACGGAAGCTGCCGAGATAGAGCTTGAGCGATTTCGATTCCACCAGCCACTTTCCAGGCACGTAGTCGATCACGAGATGGGCGAAATCGGGCTGGCCGGTGACCGGGCAAAGCGTCGTGAATTCGGGCGCGGCGAAACGGGCGACGTAATCGGTGTCTGGATGCGGGTTGGCGACCCGGTCGAGCACCGCCTCGCCGGGCGAGGCGGGTAGGCGGCTCAGCTTGCCGAGATGCCGAAGGGGTTGGGCCGTTTTCTTCGCCATCGCCATCGTCCACGGAGAACGGTCTGCGCGACCGCTAGTGCCCCGAACCCGAAGTTCGCGCACATCGTGCGGCAAATGCGATCGCGAACTTCGGGTTCAAAAGGGGCACTAGAATCATAGAGTTGCTAGTGGTCCTTAAATTCCGAAGTTCGTATCTGAACGTGCCGCAAGTTATGACGAACTTCGGAATCGGACCACTAGTGACTGGATGCCCCGCTTTCACGGGACATGACAAGGGCGTTCTTGATCCTGTAGAAGCCCGACGAATAGCTGCCAGCCGCCGGGGATCCCATGACTGCCATCATCGACATCAACGGCCGCGAAATCCTCGACAGCCGGGGCAATCCCACCGTCGAGGTCGACGTCGTGCTCGAGGATGGGAGCAAAGGGCGCGCCGCGGTTCCCTCCGGCGCTTCCACGGGCTCGCACGAGGCGGTCGAGTTGCGGGACGGCGGTCGCCGCTATCTCGGCAAGGGGGTGCGCACGGCCGTCGACGCCGTGAACGGCGAGATTTTCGACGCGATCGGCGGCATGGACGCGGAAGCGCAAGTCAAGATCGACGAGACCCTCATTGCGCTCGACGGCACCCCGAACAAAAGCAGACTCGGCGCCAATGCGATTCTCGGGGTCTCGCTCGCGGTCGCCAAGGCTGCCGCGGCAGCGCACGACGCGCCCCTCTATCGCTACGTCGGGGGGACCTCGGCACGGCTGCTGCCGGTGCCAATGATGAACATCCTCAACGGGGGTGTTCATGCCGACAATCCCATCGACTTCCAGGAATTCATGATCATGCCTGTGGGCGCGACCTCCTTCGCCGAGGGGCTGCGCACCGGCTCGGAGATTTTCCACACCCTGCGCGCGGCGCTCAAAGCGGCCGGCCACAACACCAATGTCGGCGATGAGGGCGGCTTCGCCCCCAATCTTCCGTCGGCCGACGCCGCCCTTGATTTCGTCATGAAGGCGATCGAGGCGGCGGGCTTTGCACCCGGCAATGACGTCGTGCTCGCGCTCGATCCGGCGGCAAGCGAATTTTTCAAGGACGGCGCCTACCGCTACGAGGGCGAGCGCAAGACGCGCTCGAAGCAGGAGCAGGTGAAATACCTTGCCGATCTCGTCTCGCGCTATCCGATCGTGTCGATCGAGGACGGCATGGCCGAGGACGACATGGAAGGTTGGAAAATGTTGACGGACCACATCGGAGGCAAGTGCCAGCTCGTCGGCGACGATCTGTTCGTGACCAACGTCGCGCGGCTGATGGAAGGCATCAAGAACGGCCTTGCCAATTCGATCCTGGTCAAGGTCAACCAGATCGGCACGCTCACCGAGGCGCTGGCGGCGGTCGAGGTGGCGCACAAGGCGGGCTATGCCGCGGTCATGTCGCACCGCTCGGGCGAAACCGAGGATGCGACCATCGCCGACCTTGCGGTCGCCACCAATTGCGGCCAGATCAAGACCGGCTCGCTCGCGCGTTCCGACCGCACGGCCAAGTACAATCAGCTTCTGCGCATCGAGGAGGACCTGGGGAGCCAATCGAAATACGCCGGTAGAGCCGCGCTGAAGGCGATGCGTTGAGGTCTCGTAATGCTAGATTGCCGGGGACGTCTCAGGATTCTCCTGCACCAGGTCACGCGGGATTGTGGTATCGCTGCGGCACCGTAATATGGGCCCGAGAGGAGCACTTTCACCGGGACAGGACATGGATCAGTCTCTCTCCTTGAGTCGCCCCGATCGCCAGCGCGCCATCAAAAGCTTAAGCCGGTTCGTGGCCCAATCGGTCGAAGGCGCGCGTGCGGGCGAAACGCCATTTTATCATCTCGTAGTCGACGGCGTGTTTCCCGAACACGTCTACGCCGCCATGCTCGCGGCAATGCCGCAGGCCTCCGACTATCGTCCGATGTCGGGACGCAGCAAGGACCAGGACCCCACGAACGGCGTTCCCACTCGCGTCAAGATCGATCTGTTCCCGGAATACATACGCAGATTGCCGGCCCAAAAGCGTGCGGTCTGGGATGTGGTGGGCCGAGCGCTGTGCTCGCAGGAAGTAAAGCAAGCATTCGTGCGACGGCTTGCGC
Source organism: uncultured Alphaproteobacteria bacterium (assembly GCA_963758945.1). GTDB lineage: Bacteria > Pseudomonadota > Alphaproteobacteria > Rhizobiales > Xanthobacteraceae > VAZQ01. Next base: position 109,821 of record CAVWXY010000021.1, read on the forward strand.
CGGGATTGGGACGGCGGTTCGGCGCGGACTTCGCCGAGGTCGGCATGTATCCGATACCGATCCTCACGCGCGACATCCCCGGCTACAAAATTCCGCCGCATCCTGATACGCGCTGGAAGGGCATCACCGTCCAACTCTACTTGCCGCGCGACGCCACCACGTCGCACATCGGCACGATCTTCCACGAGCGTTTGTCGGACGGCAGTTTGCCGAAGCGGGCGCAGATGAAGTTCCTGCCCAATTCCGGCTACGCCTTCGCCGTCGCCGAGGATACCTGGCACTCCGCTGATACGGTCGGGCCGGAGGTCGAAACGCGGGAACTCGATCCTCCTTACCTATTTCGTCGATGCCGGCCTGCTGCGTTTCTTGCGCAATCGCGGCAAGCGAGTGGGCAATTTCCTGGGCAACGAACTTCGATACGCGACGAGGTTTGCCGCCGCATGAACCGGGCGCAGCCGGGTTCCCGGCGTTCCGGTGGATTAAAACCGCCTTAACGCCGGTGCGTCATGGTGGGCGGTATGGTCACCCGCAAACGCCTTCGTGCCGTCCTCAATGCGCTCGCGCTCTACACCATAGCCGCGCTCGTGATCGGCTATTTCGGTGTCAACGCCTATTCCGGCAACCACGGGCTTCGGGCGCAGCAGGATCTCGACCAGCAGATCGCTCAACTCAGCGAGGAGCTCGACGGCCTCAAGGCTGAGCGCTCCAATTGGGAGCGCCGGGTCCTGCTGTTGCGGCCCGAGAGCATCGATCCCGACATGCTCGACGAGCGGGCACGGGTGCTGCTCAACTATGCCGATCCGCGCGAATTGATCCTGCGCTTTAAGCGCCCCTGACCACCCTTTCCTGCTTCGGCGCCGATTTGCGAAAGCCGTAGCGCCTGCCTATGTGCTGGCGCAAAGGGTCGCGCCCGGCTGTTCCGCGTCCGCTTTCGCCATTGCGCGATTTCGGCTATGGGGGAGCGGTCCGCCTCGTCGCCAAACAGCCCATCCCTCGAGGAGAACGATGGCCGTTGCCAGCAACAAACCAGCGGCCCAACCCGCCGCGGTGCGTCGAGCACCTGCCGAGCATCCGGCGGAGGTGCTGGATTTCAACCAGGAGCAGGAACTTCGCTCCTACCGCAACATGCTGCTCATTCGCCGGTTCGAGGAGAAGGCTGGGCAGCTTTACGGCATGGGCCTGATCGGAGGGTTCTGCCATCTCTATATCGGCCAAGAGGCGGTCGTCGTCGGCATGCAGATGGCGATCAAGGAGGGCGACGAGGTCATTACGGGGTACCGTGACCACGGTCATATGCTGGCCTGCGGCATGGACCCCAAGGGCGTGATGGCCGAATTGACCGGCCGGCGCGGGGGCTATTCCAAGGGCAAGGGCGGCTCGATGCACATGTTTTCCGTCGAGAAAGGCTTCTACGGTGGACACGGGATCGTCGGCGCCCAGGTCCCGCTCGGAACCGGGCTCGCCTTCGCCAACAGGTACCGGGGCAACGACAACGTCTGCCTCACCTATCTCGGTGATGGCGCTGCCAACCAAGGGCAGGTCTACGAGAGCTTCAACATGGCGAAGCTGTGGAAGTTGCCGGTGGTGTACGTCATCGAGAACAATCAATACGGAATGGGGACTTCCGTTGCCCGCGCGTCGGCTACCATCAACCTCTCGCAGCGCGGCCGCTCGTTCGACATTCCAGGAGAGCAAGTCGACGGCATGGACATACGGGCGGTCAAAGCTGCAGGCGAGAAAGCGGTGAAATGGTGCCGCGACGGCAATGGGCCGATCATCCTCGAAATGCTGACCTACCGTTATCGCGGCCACTCGATGTCCGACCCGGCCAAATATCGGCCCAAGGAAGAGGTCGACAAGGTGCGCACCGAGCACGATCCAATCGAACAGGTGCGCGCCCGCCTGCTGAGGAAGGGCGACGCGACTGAGGACTCCTTGAAGAAGATCGACTCAGAGATACGCGCCACCGTCAATGAGGCGGCGGAATTCGCCACCAACGACGCGGAGCCTGATCCAGCCGAGCTTTGGACCGACGTGTACGCCGAGTAGAACATGTTCGCAGCGCTGGGGTGCTATTTCGCGCCGACACGACGCAGGGACGTGACCCTACCGGCCGCGGCCCGCCAGGCGCATGTCGCCGGCTTCGTCCCTGCTAGATCTGCTGTCCTGGCGACGTCGGTGGCAGTCAGCCGCGCGCGGGTCTTCCGCCAGGCCCCCAACGGGTGATGCCTATATGCCGATCGAAGTACTGATGCCCGCGCTCTCGCCCACGATGGAGAAGGGCAACCTCGCCAAGTGGCACAAGAAGGAAGGCGACGCCGTCAGATCCGGCGACGTCATAGCGGAGATCGAGACCGACAAGGCCACCATGGAGGTCGAGGCAGTCGACGAAGGTACGCTCGGGAAGATCCTCGTGCCGGAAGGCACCAACGACGTGGCGGTCAATACTCCGATCGCGATGATTTTGGCCGAGGGCGAGGACGTTGCCGCGCTGAAGGACGGCGGCACGCCGGCGCGCCAGCGGAAGGCGGTCGAATCCCCGCCGCTCGGGAAAGCCGAGCAACCCGCGTCCCAAGTCAACCGCTCGCCTGCGCCGCCAAAATCACCGGACGCGGTTACGCCCAAGCTTCAGCCTCCGCTCGAGCCGGACGTGCCGGAAGGAACCGAAATGGTCACCATGACGGTGCGCGAGGCGCTGCGCGACGCCATGGCCGAAGAGATGCGCCGCGACAAGACTGTCTTCGTGATGGGAGAGGAAGTCGCCGAGTATCAGGGCGCCTACAAGGTGACCCAGGGACTGCTGCAGGAATTCGGCGCGGGGCGTGTGATCGATACGCCGATCACCGAGCACGGCTTCACCGGACTCGGGATTGGCGCGGCGTTCGCCGGGCTGAGGCCGATCGTGGAATTCATGACCTTCAACTTCGCCATGCAGGCGATGGACCAACTCATCAATTCGGCGGCGAAGACGCGCTACATGTCGGGCGGTCAGATGGGCGCATCGGTGGTGTTTCGCGGCCCCAACGGGCCGGCCTCGCGCGTCGCCGCTCAGCACAGCCAGGATTTCAGCGCCTGGTATTCCCATATCCCAGGCCTCAAAGTGATCGCCCCCTACAGCGCTGCGGACGCCAAAGGCCTGCTGAAATCCGCCATCCGAGATCCCAACCCCGTCATCTTTCTCGAAAACGAGATCCTCTACGGACACAGTTTCCCGGTGCCAAGGCTTGACGATTATCTGGTGCCGATCGGCAAGGCCAAGGTCGTACGGCCTGGTAGCGATGTGACCATTGTCGCCTGGTCGATGGGCATGAGCCATGCCCTCAAAGCTGCAGATGAGCTCGCCAAAGACGGGATCAGCGCCGAGGTCATCGATCTCCGCACGCTCAAGCCCATGGATACCGCGAGCGTCGTCGAGTTGGTCAAGAAGACCGGCCGCGTCGTGACCGTCGAGGAAGGTTGGAGGCAATCGGGCGTCGGTGCCGAGATCGCGGCCAGCGTAACGGAGCATGCCTTCGACTGGCTCGACGCGCCGGTGACACGGGTCAGCGGCAAGGACGTGCCGATGCCTTACGCGGCCAACCTCGAAAAGCTGGCGCTGCCCTCGATTGCGGACGTGGTCGCAGCGGCCAAGGCGGTCTGCTACCGGTGAGGTGTGATGAGCAATACATATCAAGCGTTGAATATCCCCCCAGCCGCCAACGAGCGCGGCGGCTTCGAATTCTTGCGCTGCGCCATCGTCGACGGCGAGCTCCACTTGACGCTGCGGCCCGTGTTCAACGAACCGCAGGACTGGGGTCGGGTGTTCGCCGAAGTGGCGCGCCAGGTGGCGCGCGCTTACGCCCACCAGGAGCGTTTCCCGGAACCCGAGACGCTCAGGCGCATCGGCTCCGCGTTCGAGGCCGAAATGAGAACCCCGCCCGACGTCGCGAGCTCGATCGGGCCAATAAAGTAGCGCATGGTCCGGTCGCGGAAATGGAAGGCGGTTCAACCTCATTGAGTTGACGGCTCGGCAGCGAGCCGTTTCGTCCAGGACGCCACGAGAACGAGGATGTAATGGCGACGTTCGATGCGCTCCATGTTCCGCCGACCGCGCTGGAGCATGGCGGGGTCGAGATTTTGCGTGCGGCCATCGTCGAAGGCGCTCTGCACGTTTCATTGCGCCGCGCCTTCGACGACCCGCAGGCCTGGGGCATGCTCATCGCCGATGTGGTGCGGCACGCGGCGCGCATTTTCGCCAAGGAGACCAACTTGGCCGAGGCCGAAGCGATCGAGCGCATCCGCGCGATGTTCGACGCCGAAATGGACGCGCCGACCGATCCGGGCACCACTAACGCGATCAGCTAGGCGATCGAGAATTTGTCATGCCGGTCAATATCCTGATGCCCGCGCTGTCGCCCACGATGGAGAAGGGCAACCTCGCCAAGTGGCTCAAGAAGGAGGGCGACAAGGTCAAGCCCGGCGACGTGATCGCCGAGATCGAGACCGACAAGGCCACGATGGAATACGAAGCGATCGACGAGGGCACGCTCGCCAAGATCGTCGTACCGGAGGGCACGCAGGATGTGCCGGTCAATCAGCTCATCGCGGTACTTGCGGAGGAGGGGGAAGACGTAAAGGCGGCTGCGGCCGCCAGCGCGAAGGCCACTGCTCCGGCAACGAGCCAGATCGACAACGGCGGGCCCCCGTTTCCCCCGAAGCGAGAGGGAGTGCCACCGAGCCCGCCGCCACAGCCGCCGTCCTCTCCTGAGATACGCGAGGTCGCGCAGCCCCAGGCATCGGCGACACTCTCTCCCCAGCGGAGAGAGGCTGGGGGCGAGGGGGACCGGAGCGCCGGAACGGGAACGGGCACGAATCGCGTCTTCTCCTCGCCGCTGGCACGACGGCTGGGGAGAGAAGCCGGCATTGACCTCGCGCGCATTCAAGGCTCCGGCCCGTACGGCCGCGTCATTGCGCGCGACGTGGCAGCGGCGAAATCTGGCAAGGGTCTTGCTCGCCCGGCCGCGCCTGCCGCGCCGAGCGCCGCGTCGCCCGCGCTGCAGGCACCCAACGACGAAAAAATCCGCGCCCTGTTCGAGCCGGGGTCCTACGAGGCGGTCCCGCACGACAATGTCCGCAAGGTGATCGCGCGGCGGCTGCTCGAGGCGAAGCTCACGATCCCGCACTTCTATCTCACGCTCGACTGCGATATCGGCAGGCTGTTGGCGGCACGCCAGGAGATCAACGCCGCCGCACCCAAGGACAAGGAAGGCAGGCCAGTCTACAAGATTTCGGTCAACGATTTCGTCATCAAGGCGCTCGCGCTCGCGCTCCAGCGCATTCCGGATGCCAATGTGACCTGGACCGAAGCTGCCATGCTCAGGCACAAGCATTCCGATATCGGCGTTGCGGTGGCGATCCCGGGCGGGCTGATTACTCCGGTCGTGCGTCACGCGGAGCAGAAATCGCTGTCCGTCATCTCCAACGCGATGAAGGATTTCGCCGCGCGGGCGCGGGCGCGGAAGTTGAAGCCCGAGGAATATCAGGGCGGCGCCAGCGCGGTGTCGAATCTCGGCATGTACGGAATCAAGGAGTTCTATGCCATCATCAATCCGCCGCACGCGACCATTCTTTCGGTTGGCGCCGGGGAGGAGCGACCGGTCGTGCGCAACGGCAGGATCGAGGCGGCGCATGTCATGACGGTCGGGCTCGCCACCGACCACCGGGCGGTCGATGGTGCTCTCGGCGCGGAACTCCTCGGCGCGTTCAAGGGGTTGATCGAGAACCCCGTGATGATGGTGGTGTGAGCGGCCCGCGACGAGCGAACGCGAGGCATTCAAATCGCGGAGATGCACGTGGCGGATTCCTTCGACATCATCATCATCGGCTCGGGGCCCGGCGGCTACGTCACCGCGATCCGCGCGGCGCAGCTCGGCTTCTCGACCGCGATCGTCGAGCGGGATTATCTCGGCGGCATCTGCCTCAACTGGGGCTGCATCCCGACCAAAGCGCTGCTGCGCTCGGCCGAAATCTATCACTACATGCAGCATCCCGGAGACTACGGTCTTTCCGCGCAGAAGGTCGATTACGATCCCGCCGCCGTCGTCAAGCGCTCGCGTTCGGTCTCGAAGCGGCTCAACGACGGCGTCGGCTTTCTGATGAAGAAGAACAAGGTCACCGTCATCTGGGGCGAGGCGGCGATCGAGGCTCCAGGAAAGATTGCGGTGAAGGCCAGCAAGAGCGCAGCGCCGAAGGGCGCCCTCGGCGCCGGCGCCTATCAGACCAAGCATATCATCGTCGCGACCGGCGCGCGTCCGCGCGTGCTGCCGGGGCTGGAACCCGACAAGAAGGTGGTGTGGACATATTTCGAGGCCATGGTGCCGGAGCGGATACCGCAATCGCTCTTGGTCGTGGGCTCGGGAGCGATCGGAATCGAGTTCGCCTCCTTCTACCGGACCTTCGGCGCCGCAGTGACGGTGGTCGAGGTACTGCCACAGATTCTTCCCGCCGAGGACGCCGAGATTTCTGCGTTCGCTCGCAGGCAATTCGAAAAGCAGGGAATGAAGATCCTGACCGGCGCCAAGGTGATCAAGCTCGACAAGAAGGCGGACAGCGCCACCGCGACCATCGACGACGGCAAAGGCGGGACGCAAACTGTAACGGCGGAACGGGTGATTTCCGCGGTGGGGGTCGTCGGCAATATCGAGAATCTCGGGCTGGAAAGGGTCGGCGTTAAGACGGAGCGCGGGGCGATCACGGTCGATGCGCTCAATCGCACCAACGTGCCCGGCATCTATGCGATCGGCGACGTTTCCGGGCCGCCCCTGCTCGCGCACAAGGCCGAACACGAGGGCGTCATCTGCGTGGAGGCGATCAAGGGCTTGAAACCGCATCCGATGGACAAGCGCCTGATCCCGGGCTGCACCTATTGCTCGCCGCAGATCGCCTCGGTCGGCCTCACCGAGCAGGCAGCGAAGGAGAAGAAGGTCGACATCCGCGTCGGCCGATTTCCGTTCGTGGGCAATGGCAAGGCGATTGCGCTCGGCGAGGATCAGGGCCTCGTCAAGGTGATCTTCGACAGGACGACCGGGGCGCTGCTCGGTGCGCATATGGTCGGCGCCGAGGTTACCGAGCTCATCCAGGGCTACGTCGTGGCGATGAATCTGGAAACGACCGAGGAAGAGCTCATCCACACCGTCTTCCCGCACCCGACATTGTCGGAGATGATGAAGGAAGCAGTGCTCGACGCCTACGGGCGCGTCCTCAATATCTGAGTGAAGCAATGCCCATCATCGACATTCATACCCATTGCTCGACGCGCGCGCAGGGTGACCCGTTCGGCGCCGGAGAGGTGCTGCGGGGGGTACCGGTCGGCAAGAATACGGTGACGAACTATCGCGGCTTGCCCGCGGTATCCTACCACGACATGTACGATTTCGACCTGCAGCAGGAGGTCTGTGCCAGGGCCGGCATCACCGGCCGCGTCATCAGCAATCCGTTTGCTGCGGAGGTGATCTCCACAATATCGGAACGTCCCGCGATCGACGTGGTCAAGCACATCAACGACCAGGTCGCCGCCATAGTGGCGCGGGCACCGAGGTCGAGCTGGGGCCTGGGCACGCTCAATCCGCTCGATGCCACCCATCTCGTCGAGGGCGAGCGCTGTCTTGGGACGCTCGGCTTCAAGGGGCTGCTGATCACGTCGAGCTGGCACGGCCGATTCATCGACGGCGAAGCCGCCTTTCCGTTCTGGGAATGGGCGCAGGAACGCCGGGTGCCGATCTTCATCCACCCGCCACGCGTACCGATCGGACACGACCAGCAGATGGATCAATACAAGCTCGACGAACTGGTGGGGCGGCCGTTCGATACCGCCATGGCGCTCGCGCGCATGATCTTGTCGGGGTTGTTCGACCGCTATCCGCGGCTGAAGATCGTGATCGCCCATATGGGCGGTGGACTCGTACCGGTCATCGGACGGCTCGATTTCGGCTGGCGGCTCGGTTGTGACGGCATGCCCGAGCGTGCCGTCATCCGCTGCAGGCGGCGGCCGAGCGAGTACCTCGCCGGGCTATGCGTCGACACCATGGGCTTCTGGGCGCCGCACGTGCGCGAGGCAGTGGAGGTATTCGGTGTTGATCGCGTCATGTTCGGCACCGATTACGGCCCGGTCCCGATCGATCCCAAGGAGCACGTCGACATCGTCGAGGAACTCGTGATCCCCGTGCCTGACAAGGAAAAGATACTCTGGCGCAACGCGGCGCGCTTTTTCAATCTCGACGTGGAGGCGTGACGAACGCAGCGAGATAGCCACGCGCGGTGCGGCGGTATCGGGGATGACCAGCGCAGGCAGCCGAGGGCGGCGGAACTCTAAGCCCGCAAGAGCTTGGTCGGAGACACGACGGCCGCCGGCAAAGCATATCCGCCATGCCCATGGCGGGTTCTCGGTCCGTCGCGGGGTGCCCCCCGGAGCCGATCTACCGAAGTCAGGCTTGCGCGGTTTGCGCCGCGTCCGTAAGTAAGCCCCGGAGCCTCCATGACCATCGTCCTCGATGCCCGCAACAGGCCGCGCCATCCGGAGAAGGCGCATCGGCCGGACGCGCCGGTGTTGAAAAAGCCGGACTGGATCAGGGTCAAGGCGCCGATATCGAAGGGCTATGGCGAGACTCGGGCGATCGTGCGTGCCAACGGCCTGCACACGGTCTGCGAGGAGGCAGGGTGCCCCAATATCGGCGAGTGCTGGGACAAAAAGCACGCGACCTTCATGATCATGGGGGATACTTGCACGCGCGCCTGCGCCTTTTGCAATGTCAAGACCGGATTGCCTGGTCCGCTCGACATCGCCGAGCCTCTGCGCGTGGCGGAGGCGACTGCAACACTCGGTCTCAGGCACGTGGTGGTGACCTCCGTCGACCGCGACGATCTCGACGACGGCGGGGCCGCGCACTTCGCCGCGGTCATTCGCGCGATCCGCGCTCATTGCGCGCGAACCACGATCGAGGTGCTCACACCAGACTTCCTGCGCAAGGAGCGCGCGGTTGAAACGGTAGTTGCGGCGAAGCCCGACGTGTTCAACCATAATCTCGAGACCGTGCCGTCGAAATATCTCAGCGTGCGGCCCGGAGCGCGTTACTTCGCGTCGATCCGGCTGTTGCAGCAGGTCAAGGAGCTCGATCCCACGATCTTCACGAAATCCGGCATCATGGTCGGCCTCGGCGAGCAACGAAATGAAATCCTCCAGGTCATGGGCGACCTGCGTGCGGCCGATGTCGACTTCCTCACCATCGGTCAATACCTCCAGCCGACACGCAAGCATCATCCCGTCGAGCGATTCGTGCCGCCCGACGAGTTCAGGGCCTATGCGACCATCGCCTATGCCAAGGGCTTCCTGATGGTCTCGTCCTCGCCGCTGACGCGCTCGTCGCACCACGCCGGCGAGGACTTCGCGCGATTGAGGGCGGCGCGCGAGTCGCGGCCGGACCGCGCCTGAACGGCCAACGGTCGGAGCCGATCGAATGCCGCAATTCTCCACCATGCATCGGGTGCGGCATTCGGCCGCCCACATGTTCGACCTGGTCGCAGACGTCGAGCGCTATCCGGAATTCGTCCCGCTGTGCCGCTCGTTGAAGGTCCGCAAGCGCATTCCCGAGCCGGAGGGGGTCGAGATCCTGGTCGCGGACATGACTGTCGCCTACAAGTTCATCCACGAGACCTTCACCAGCCGCGTCACGCTCGACCGCCCCAATTTGCAGATCCTGGTCGAGTACCTCGAAGGCCCGTTCAGCCGACTCGAAAACCGCTGGGCCTTCCATCCGATCGGCGAGCAAGTTTGCGACGTGGAGTTTTTCATTTCATACGAATTCAAGAGCCGGACACTGGGCATGCTCATGGGCACCGTGTTCGACGTCGCCTTCCGGCGCTTCGCGGTAGCGTTCGAGCGGCGCGCCGACGTGGTCTATGCGCGGTGAGCGGCGCGCCGCGGAGCGGAACTCGTCGCCGTTGCGCCAGTCGTTTCAAGCCGACAGCAAGGGCTTCTCTTGAGCGGCCAGCTCGCCCAGCATTGCGAGCGCCTCGATGACGGCGGCGCGGCGGACTTGCCCGCGACCGACGTCCCCATATCTGCGCTCGCGTGCGATCAACCGGCCCCCGCGTGAGGCCGCGGCGAAATGCACGAGCCCGACCGGCTTGCCGGCCAGCGCGCCGCCCGGTCCCGCTATCCCGGTGATCGATACCGCAAGGTCGACCGGCGCGTGCGCCAGCGCCCCCTTGGCCATGGCTTCGGCGGTCTCGCGGCTGACCGCGCCGTGGCTCGCCAGCGTTGCCGGCGCGACGCCGAGCATCGTCTGCTTGGCTGCATTGCTGTAGGTGACGAAGCCGCGCTCAAACACGTCGGAGGAGCCGGCGATTTCGGTGAGCGTCGCAGCCAGGAGGCCGCCGGTGCACGATTCCGCCGCGGCGATCTTGAGGTTCTTCGTTCGGCAAAGATCGAGGAGCGCGCCCGCCCGTTCCGAGAGCTCCGCATCCACCATCATCCGCTCCAGGGCAGGCGCACGGTCGCATTGGCGAATGCCGCCATGCCTTCGCCGCGCCCGGTAAATCCCATCTTCTCGCTCGTAGTCGCCTTAACGCCCACGCGCCCGATCGCCACCCCGGCGATCTCCGCGATGCGTGCGCGCATCGCGTCGCGGTGAGGGCCGATCCGCGGTGCCTCACAGACGACGGTGACGTCGAGGTGAGCGATCCGCCCGCCGCGCGCACGCAGACGCTCGACGGCAAAGGCGAAGAAGCGGTCGGAGGAGACGCCGCGCCAGCGCGGGTCGGTCGGCGGAAAATGGACGCCGATATCGCCTTCCGCGAGCGCGCCGAGGATGGCATCGACGAGCGCATGCAGCACGACGTCGGCGTCGGAATGTCCCGCCAATCCGCGCCCGTGGGAAATGCGCACGCCGCCGAGCATGACGTGATCGCCGTCGCCGAACGCGTGGACGTCGAAGCCGAAGCCGGTGCGCACGTCGCTCAAGGCCGCGAGCCGCGCCCCCTCGGCGCGGACGAAATCATCGCTGGTGGTGAGCTTCACGTTTCCCGCTTCACCCTCGAACGTCGTGACCTTGACGCCGGTCCATTCGGCCAACTGCGCGTCGTCGGAGAAGTCGTCGCGACCCGCCGCGTGCGCCCGGCGATGGGCGGCAAGCAGCATGGCGAAGCCGAAGGCCTGCGGCGTCTGCACCAGACGCAGCTTCGCGCGGTCGATCGTCCCGGTCACGCAGCCGGCCGCATCGACGGTCTTGACGGTGTCGGCGACCGCGACGACCGGGACGGCGGCTCCGCTCGCGCCCGCGGCCTCGATCGCGCGCGTGACCAGCGCCTCCGAGGCGAAGGGCCGGGCGGCGTCGTGCACCAGCACGAGGTCCGGGCGATGTCGCTCCAATGCCTCGAGGCCGGCACGCACGGAGGCTTGCCGCGACGCGCCGCCATGGACGGCCGGCAGAAGCTCGAGGCCCTTGCTCGCCTGTTGGAACATGGCAGCGTCATCGGGGTGGATCACCGGCTGTACGACGGAAATGCCGCGGTGCAGGGCCAAGGTGGCGAGGCTCGGCCGGATCACCGGCTCGCCCAGGATGGGCCGGTACTGCTTGGGCAAATCGCCCCCGGCGCGAAGCCCCCGGCCGGCCGCCACGACCACGGCTGCTACTCGATCTGCCATGTCCCGCAATCCGAAAGACGACTTGGCTCATGGCTTTATCGCGTCCGGGCCGAGCCGCAAACCCGGATTTCTGGGCCTCGCCGCGAGGCCTGATCAAAGCGGGGATTTTTGCAGTGCAGCACTTGCGCATCTGTCACAATTGGTTAAACTCTAAGCAACCGGGGGCTGGCGCCTAATTCGTGTGCAGGAAAGCTAAGTGCCTTCGCCTACGACTCTTTTCAATCATCACCCGATCAGGATCGGCAAGGTGACCCTGCCGACCCCGGTGATTTTAGCGCCGATGTCGGGTGTGACGGATGCACCCTTTCGGCGCTTGGTCGCGCGCCTCGGCGCGGGTCTGGTGGTGTCCGAAATGACCGCGAGCGAGGCTCTGGCCGACGGCCGGCCGGACGCGCGGCTGCGCGCCGAAGCGGCGGGCTTGGGCGCGCACGTGGTGCAATTGGCGGGCTGCGCCGCGCTCTGGATGGGCGAGGGCGCGCGGATCGCGGAGGCCGCCGGCGCCGACGTCATCGACATCAATATGGGTTGCCCGGCACGGCAGGTGACCGGCGGGCAGTCGGGCTCGGCACTCATGCGCGACCTCGATCATGCGCTGGCGTTGATCGAGGCCACCGTTGGCGCAGTGTCGATCCCGGTGACGCTCAAGATGCGGCTCGGATGGGACGATCGCACGATCAATGCCCCGGAGCTTGCCCGCCGCGCCCAGAACGCCGGCGTGCAACTGATCACCGTGCATGGGCGGACGCGCTGCCAGTTCTACAAGGGTCGCGCCAATTGGGCCGCGGTGCGCGCCGTCAAGGACCGCGTTTCAATTCCGGTCGTGGTGAACGGCGACATCTGCACTCACGCGGATGCCGTAGCCGCGCTTGCGGCCTCGGGCGCCGACGCGGTCATGGTCGGACGCGGAGCAAGAGGCCGTCCCTGGTTGCCGGGACAAATCGGCCACCGCCTTGCCTCCGGCCGGCTTGCGCCCTCGCCGAGCCTCGCGCGCCAATTCACTATCGTCGATCGCCTCTACGACGAGATGCTCTCGCACCACGGCCGCTCGGTCGGCTGCCGCCATGCGCGCAAGCATCTCGGCTGGGCGCTCGATGTGGCAGCCGAGACGGCGGGCGTGCCCGACGCCCTGCGCAAGGCGCATCGCGAGCGCGTGCTCACGGCCGACGATCCGGCCGAGGTGCGCCGCCAGCTCGCTGCCGCCTACGCCGTTTTCGCCTCCATGGTGAAGGTCGAGGAAAGAGAGGCCGCACCGGCGCGCGATTACGGGAGCGAGAGAAAGGCGGCATGAGCAGGCTCGAACCCATGCCGACGCTGCCTTCGGGCACGGCGGACGCCGTTCTCGACGCCTTGCCGCATCCCGTCGTCATGGTCTCGGCGGACGGGCGTATCGCAAACGCCAACGCGGCAGCCGAATCCTTCTTTGAGGCCTCGCTGCCGTTGCTGCGCCGGCACCGGCTGTGCGACCTGGTCCCGTTCGGAAGCCCATTGCTTGCGCTCATCGACCAAGTCCGCGCGCGCGGCGCGGCGGTCAACGAATACAAGGTCGATCTCGGCACGCCGCGCAATCCGGGCGAGCGCCTGGTCGACCTTTACGTGGCGCCGCTGCCCGAGCGTCCCGACCACGTGGTCGTGATGCTGCAGGAGCGCACGATCGCCGACAAAATGGACCGCCAGCTCACCCATCGCGGGGCCGCGCGCTCGGTCATCGCGCTCGCGGCCATGCTGGCGCACGAGATCAAGAATCCGCTCTCCGGCATCCGCGGGGCGGCACAACTGCTGGAACAATCGGCTGGCGACGACGATCGCACCTTGACGCGGCTCATTTGTGATGAAGCCGACCGCATCGTGAAGCTGGTGGACCGCATGGAGGTGTTCACCGATGAGCGCCCGATCGAACGCGAACCCGTCAATATCCACGTCGTGCTAGAACACGTGAAACGCCTGACGCAATCGGGAGTCGCGCGCCACATCAAGTTCGTCGAGGACTACGATCCGTCACTGCCACCCGTGCTCGCCAATCGCGACCAGCTCATTCAGGTATTCCTCAATCTCGTGAAGAACGCGGCCGAGGCGATCGGCGAGAATGCGACCGATGGCGAAATCGCGCTCTCGACTGCGTTCCGGCCGGGCGTGCGTCTGTCGCTGCCCGGAAGCAAGACGCGCGTGTCGCTGCCGCTCGAATTCTGCGTCAAGGACAACGGACCGGGCGTTCCCGACGATCTGTTGCCCCATCTTTTCGATCCGTTCGTAACGACGAAATCCACCGGATCGGGCCTCGGTCTCGCGCTGGTGTCCAAGATCATCGGCGACCACGGCGGGATCATCGAATGCGAGTCGCAACCGCGACGGACCATCTTTCGTGTGCTGATGCCCATGTTCTTGGGCGACGACGCCGAGCCGGGCGACGCTGCCTAAAGAGGGATGCCAATGCCCGCTGGAAGCATTCTGGTTGCCGACGACGATGCGGCCATCCGCACCGTGCTCAACCAAGCTCTGTCGCGCGCAGGCTACGAGGTGCGCTCGACCAGCAACGCTGCAACGCTGTGGCGCTGGGTCAGCCAAGGGGAGGGCGATCTCGTCATCACCGATGTCGTCATGCCGGACGAGAACGCATTCGATCTCTTGCCGCGCATAAAGAAGCTGCGTCCGGAGCTTCCCGTGATCATCATGAGCGCGCAGAATACGTTCATGACGGCGGTGCGTGCTTCCGAGCGGGGCGCTTACGAATATTTGCCGAAGCCGTTCGACCTCAAGGAGCTCATCGGTATCGTGGGCCGCGCGCTGTCGGAACCGAAGGAGCGCACGCGCCCGGCGGTGAAGGCGGAAGATTTCGAGTCCATTCCGCTGGTCGGCCGCTCGCCGGCCATGCAGGAAATCTATCGTGTGCTCGCCCGGCTGATGCAGACCGACCTCACCGTCATGATCACGGGCGAATCGGGAACCGGCAAGGAGCTGGTGGCGCGCGCGCTGCACGATTACGGCAAGCGCCGGAGCGGTCCGTTCGTGGCCATCAACATGGCGGCGATCCCGCATGACCTGATCGAGTCGGAATTGTTTGGACACGAAAAGGGAGCCTTCACCGGCGCCAACACCCGCAGCTCAGGCCGCTTCGAACAGGCCGAAGGCGGCACGCTGTTCCTCGACGAGATCGGCGACATGCCGATGGAAGCGCAAACCCGGCTGCTGCGCGTGCTGCAACAGGGCGAGTACACTACCGTGGGCGGGCGCACCCCGATCAAGGCCGATGTACGCATCATCGCGGCCACCAACAAGGATCTGCGCGTACTCATCCAGCAGGGCCTGTTCCGCGAGGATTTGTTCTTTCGACTCAACGTGGTGCCGTTGCGCCTGCCGCCGCTGCGCGAGCGTATCGAGGACGTCCCCGATCTCATTCGGCACTTCTTCGCGCAGGTGCAGCGGGAAGGCCTTCCGGGCAAGCAACTCGATCAAGCCGCGCTCGAACGGCTCAAGCGTCACCGCTGGCCCGGCAACGTGCGTGAGCTGGAGAATCTCGCTCGTCGCCTCGCCGCGCTCTACCCGCAAGAGACGATCTCGGCAGCAGTCATCGACGCCGAGCTGTCCCAGCCCGCCATGGTCTCCACCGACGACGAGCCCCGATCGGAGGAGGGCCTTTCCGCCGCCGTCGAACGCCATCTGGCATCTTATTTCGCGACCTTCGGCGACGAATTGCCGCCGCCCGGCCTCTATCACCGCGTCCTGCGGGAGATCGAGCATCCACTGCTGTCGGTGACGCTCGCGGCCACCCGCGGGAACCAGATTCGGGCGGCGGATCTGCTTGGGGTCAACCGCAACACCTTGCGCAAGAAGATCCGCGACCTCGACATCCAGGTTTTCCGAAGCAGCGGCTGAACGGGAACGACGGGTAATAGCGAAGGGCCGGTCGGCGCGGCAATGGTGCCGATTGGCAACAGCCGCATAATGCATGCCCCGGATTTGTCGCAATTCGGCAACATTGTTGTATAAAGGCACCAGTGGTCCACTCACCGGATTGACTGGGGGGCACCCAAACGGGCGTGTCGTCCCGCTGCCACGGGGGTTCCCGTTTGGGAAGAGACGAGCTGATGACCAACGTCGGCCAAGCCGCAACCGCCGAACTGGCGACTGTTGCCGCGCCTGCGCCCGGATGGATGCCGCGGACGCTCGGGCTCGCTGCGGTCGCCCTCGCGCTCCTGTCCGCCCTGATCACCTTTGTCGTGCTGGCCGGCCTCACGCCGATCCCGCCGACGCACGAGGTCGTGGTCACGCTGCTGCTCACCAACGCAGTCATGGTCTTCCTGCTGGTCGTAGTGATCGCGCGCGAGGTCTGGGGGGTGGTGCAGGCGCGACGCCGCGGGCGTGCCGCGGCGCGACTGCACGTGCGCATCGTCGCCCTGTTCTCTATCATTGCAGCGGTGCCCGCGGTCCTAGTTGCCGTGGTTGCGAGCGTGACGCTCGATCGCGGCCTTGATCGGCTGTTCTCGCAACAGACCCAGGCGCTCATCGAGAATTCGCTCATCGTCGCCGACGCCTATGTGCGCGAACAGGTGCAATTCGTACGCGCCGAAAGCATCGCCACCGCCATCGAGCTCGCTCGCGCGAAACCGATGTTCGAAAAGTCGCGCGAGCAGTTCCACAATTTTCTCGCGGTCCAAGCCTCCATCCGCGGCTTGCCGGCTCTGATGCTGCTCAACAAGGATCTCAACGTCGTCGATCAGGTTGAAACGAAGGTCAGCCACGCCTTCGTCAAGCCGTCGGCCGAGGTGCTGGCGGGCATCAATGACAGCGAGCCGCAAGTGGCGATGTTCCTCGATGACAACTACGTCGCTTCCATCATCAAATTGCGCGGTTATGACGATATCTACCTGTACATCGCACGCCTTCTCGACCCGCGGGTACTCGCGCAATTGCGCGCGACCCAGGCCGGCGTCGCTCAATATGCCGACCTTTCGGCGCGTCGAATCGGAATTCAGATCGCCTTCGCGCTGATGTACACGGTGATCGCCCTCATCGTGCTGCTGTCGGCGGTGTGGATCGGATTGAATTTCGCCAATTATCTGGTGGCGCCGATCCGTCGCCTGATCGGCGCGGCGCAGGTGGTATCGACCGGCAATCTCTACGTTCAGGTTCCCACTCGGCGCTCCGAGGGTGATCTTGCCCAGCTGGGGGAGACCTTCAACAAGATGACCCAGGAGCTGCGCACCCAGCGCGACGATATCGTGCGCGCCCGCGACCTGATCGACAGCCGCCGGCGTTTCACCGAGGCCGTGCTATCGGGGGCGAGCGCCGGCGTGATCGGTGTCGATGCCGAGAGTTGCATCAGCATCCTGAACCGATCCGCCGAACGGCTGATCGGATGTTCGGAGGCCGACGCGCTCGGACGGCCGCTCACCGACATCGTCCCCGAGCTCGCCGAGGTGTTCCAGTCCGCGCGTTCCGGTCTGCAGCGCCTCGTGCAGGGCCAGGTGACCATCAACCGCAATGGCCGCGAGCGCAACTTGTCGGTGCGGGTGACGAGCGAGCAGTCGGGCGCTGCCGAAGGCGGCTATGTGGTGACGCTCGACGACATCACCGAACTCGTGACAGCGCAGCGCACCTCCGCCTGGGCGGACGTTGCCCGCCGCATCGCGCATGAGATCAAGAATCCGCTCACGCCAATTCAGCTCTCCGCCGAACGGTTGCGCCGGAAATATGCCTCCGTCATCAAGGAGGACGGCGGCATCTTCCAGCAATGCACCGACACTATCGTCCGCCAGGTCGACGACATCAAACGCATGGTGGACGAGTTCTCCCGCTTCGCCCGCATGCCGAAGCCGGTGATAGAAGCCGAGGACGTAGCCGACATGGTGCGCCAGGTGGTGTTCCTGCAACGCGTGGGCAACGCCGAGATCGACATCGACGTCGAAATCGCGGAAGATCCCATGCCCGCGCGGTTCGATCGCCGGCTGATCTCTCAGGCGCTCACCAACATCATCAAAAATGCGACCGAAGCCATTGCGGCCGTTCCGCCGGGCGAGCTCGACCGCGGCCATATCCGCGTTTGGGCCGGGCGCGAAGGCGCCGACATCGTTATCGACGTGATCGACAACGGGATCGGGCTCCCGAGGGAGAACCGCAGCCGGCTGCTCGAACCCTATGTCACGACCCGCGAAAAGGGCACCGGGCTTGGTCTGGCGATCGTGGGCCGTATCCTCGAAGACCACGGTGGGGGCATCGAGCTCCGCGATGCCGCCGACAAAATTCCCGCGCAGCGAGGAGCATGGATGCGGCTGCGCTTCGCGACCGATACCGCGGGATCGAAAGAGGCCCAACCCGCGGCTCACCCTCAGACCACTCAACTCGCAACGAATGCTTAAACCATGGCCGATGACATCCTTATTGTCGACGACGAAGCGGACATTCGAGAGCTGGTTTCCGGAATTCTCCAGGATGAAGGGTTCATCACGCGCTCGGCGCGTGACAGCGACGACGCACTGGCGCATGTCGCGAGCCGAAGGCCGAGTCTGGTCTTCCTCGACATCTGGCTCCAGGGCAGCCGGCTCGACGGGCTGCAACTGCTCGACGCGATGAAAGGGCAGCATCCCGAGTTGCCGATCGTGATGATCTCGGGTCACGGCAACATCGAGACCGCGGTCGCCGCCATCAAACAGGGCGCCTACGACTTCATCGAGAAGCCGTTCAAGGCCGACCGGCTGGTGCTGGTCGCCCAGCGCGCGCTCGAGACATCACGGCTTAAGCGGGAGGTAAAAGCCCTCAAGCAGCTGTCGCCTTCCACGCTCGTCGGCAAGTCGTCGTCGATGAACCAGCTGCGCCAGACAGTGGAAAAGATCGCGCCCACCAACAGTCGCATCTTGATTGTCGGTCCCGCTGGCGCCGGCAAGGAACTGGCGGCCCGGGCGATCCACTCGTATTCGGCGCGCGCCAACGGCCCATTCATCGTAATCAATGCGGCTGCGATGATGCCTGAGCGCATGGAGATCGAGCTGTTCGGCGTCGAGCAGCCGGTCGACGGGCAAGGACGCAAGGTGGGCGCGCTCGAAGAGGCGCATGGCGGCACGCTGTTCATCGACGAGATCGCCGACATGCCGCGGGAGACCCAGAACAAAATTCTGCGGGTCCTGGTCGAGCAAAGCTTTCAGCGCGTCGGCGGCCCCCAAAAGGTCCAGGTCGACGTGCGCATCATCTCGTCCACCGGGCGCAACATCGAAGCAGAGATCGCCGCCGGCAAATTCCGCGAGGACCTCTATCACCGTCTATCGGTGGTGCCGATCCGCGTGCCGCCACTGGCCGAACGCCGCGAGGACATCCCCCTCTTGATCGAATATTTCATGGAGCAGATCTCGATGGCAACCGGTCTGCCCAAGCGCCTGATCGGCGAGGACGCCATGGCCGTACTGCAGTCGCACGATTGGCCCGGCAACGTCCGCCAGCTACGCAACAATGTGGAGCGCCTGATGATCCTCGCCGGCGGCGATCCCGAGGCGGTGATCAACGCCGACATGCTGCCCCAGGACGTGGGCTCCATGGTTCCGTCCATGCCGGGCGGCGACGGGGGTGAGCACCTCATGGGACTGCCTCTGCGCGACGCGCGCGAGGTCTTCGAACGGGAATACCTGGTCGCGCAGATCAGCCGGTTTGGCGGCAATATTTCGCGTACGGCGGAGTTCGTCGGAATGGAGCGCTCGGCGCTGCATCGCAAGCTCAAGGCGCTCGGGATCGACTGAACCAGAGCACCCGCGAGGGAGGGACAGAAGCCAGCACCATGAATAATTTATCTTTTGCGGCCCGTCCTCGAGTGTCGGTCGTCTGATGTCTCGCATCGCCTACGTCAACGGTCGCTACCTCGCCCAGCGGGCGGCAACCGTCCATGTCGAGGATCGCGGCTACCAGTTCTCGGATGGCGTCTACGAGGTCTGCGAGGTGCGTGGCGGCTCCGTCATCGACCAGCGGCGCCATTTGACACGCCTCAAACGCTCGCTCGCCGAACTCGGCATTGCGATGCCGATGTCGGAGACCGCACTGACGATCGTCATGCGCGAGTGCATGCGGCGCAACCGCGTACGCGACGGGATCATCTACCTGCAGATCACGCGCGGGGTTGCCCGTCGCGATCACGCCTTTCCACCCCCAGATACCTCGCCGAGCGTCGTGGTGACAGCCCGCAGCCTCGATCTCGCAGCCAACGAGCGAATGGCCGCGGAAGGCGTGGCCGTCGTCACGGTGCCCGACAACCGCTGGGCGCGCGTCGACATCAAGTCGATTTCGCTGCTCCCGAACGTCCTGGCGAAACAGGCGGCGCGCGAGCGCGGCGCCAAGGAGGCATGGTTCGTCGACCGGGACGGCCATGTCACCGAGGGGTCGTCGAGCAATGCTTGGATCGTCACCAAGGGTGGCAGGGTCGTGACTCGGCCGGCCGATAACGGAATCTTACGGGGTATTACGAGAGGGGTGCTCATCGGCGTGATCAGGGCCCAAGGATTGGAATTCGAGGAACGGCCGTTTACCGTCGAAGAGGCTTACGTCGCGCGCGAAGCCTTCCTGACATCGGCCAGTCAGATCGTAATGCCCGTGGTTCGCATCGACGACCGCCCGGTGGGCAATGGCGCGCCCGGATCGCTGGCTCTGGCGCTGCGGGCGGAGTTTCACCGCCACGCCGAATGGAGCTGAGGAGATGACTTGCCTCGGGCAGGGCATCCGCTGCTCCCAACTTGTGCTTGCGCCGTCGGCAGTCGTGCCCTGTAATAGCGAGGTCAGATCCGGTGCAAGCCCAGAAAATGGGCATAGGGACTGGCAATAAGC
Organism: uncultured Alphaproteobacteria bacterium; assembly: GCA_963758945.1. GTDB lineage: Bacteria > Pseudomonadota > Alphaproteobacteria > Rhizobiales > Xanthobacteraceae > VAZQ01. Next base: position 130,297 of record CAVWXY010000021.1, read on the forward strand.
TCGCGGGAAGGGGCCTGCGAGCGAAAAAACGGAACAAAGACAATGGCGGCCGACCGCTCACAAAATCTTCAAGACACCTTCCTCAATCATGTCCGCAAGAACAAGACGCCACTCACGATCTTCCTCGTGAACGGGGTGAAGTTGCAAGGCGTGGTGACCTGGTTCGATAACTTCTGCGTGTTGCTGCGACGTGATGGGCACTCGCAATTGGTCTACAAGCACGCCATCTCCACGATCATGCCGGGTCATCCGATCCAGCTGTTCGAAGGGGCCGAGGAATTGTCGGCCGGGGAAAAGGCCTGATTGGAACCGCGTCGATTCGATAGTCGCAGCGATCGACTGAGTCCCCGCGCGGGTTCGGAAACGGGCCGCGCGATCGTGATCGAGCCGCATCTGCGTGGCCGGCCGCCGGCCTCGGCCGATGCGCGCGACTCGGCTGCCGGCATTGCGCCGCGCCCGCCCGAGGCGCGACTCGACGAAGCGGTGGGGCTTGCGCGCGCCATCGACCTCAGCGTGGTCTCATCCGGCATCGTATCACTCGCGGATATCCGTCCGGCGACCTTCATCGGCAAGGGCAAGGTCGAGGAGCTCGCCGGCCTCGTCAAGGGCGACGAAGCCGGGATCGTGGTGATGGACTGCGCGCTCTCGCCGGTGCAGCAACGCAATCTCGAGAAGGCCTGGGGCGCCAAGGTGCTCGACCGCACCGGCTTGATCCTGGAAATCTTCGGCCGCCGCGCCCGCACCCGCGAAGGCGCGCTGCAGGTGGAGCTGGCGCATCTGACCTACCAGAAGAGCCGGCTGGTGCGCTCCTGGACCCATCTCGAGCGCCAACGCGGCGGTTTCGGCTTCCTCGGCGGACCGGGCGAGACCCAGATCGAATCGGATCGGCGCATGATCGAGGAGCGCATCGCCCGTATCGAGGCGGAGCTCGTCAGGGTCAAGCGCACGCGCAAGCTGCACCGCGACAGTCGCAAGCGCGTCCCGTATCCGATCGTGGCGCTCGTCGGCTATACCAATGCCGGAAAATCAACCCTGTTCAACCGCATGACTCAAGCGAGCGTGCTCTCCGCCGACATGCTGTTTGCGACGCTCGATCCGACCTTGCGCGCGGTCGAGTTGCCGAGGGGATTACGGGTCATCCTGTCTGATACCGTCGGCTTCATCTCGGATTTGCCGACCATGTTGGTGGCGGCCTTCCGTGCGACCCTCGAAGAGGTCGTTGAGGCCGACTTGATCCTGCACGTGCGCGACTTGTCGCATGAGGATACCGAAGCGCAGTCGGTCGACGTGCACGAGGTCCTGCGCCAGATCGGCATCGCACAAGACGAGGCGCGAGTGATCGAGGTTTGGAACAAGATCGATCGGCTCGATCGCGAAGCGCGGGCCGGCGTCCGCAACCGTGCCGAGCGTCGTCCTGCCGGACGCCGTCCGGTGCTGGTCTCGGCGCTGAGCGGGGAGGGGCTTGATCGCCTCGCCGCCGAGATCGAAACGCAGCTCGCTGCGAGCCGAGTAACTCTCGAGCTCGTCGTGGACGTCGCCGATGGCGCGGGCGTGAGTTGGCTCCACCGCCACACCGAGGTGATGGGGACGGCGCTGCGCGGCGACGGGGCGCTTGCCATCACGATTCGCGCCGACCCCGCCAATGCGGAGAAGGCGCGGGCCAAGTTTGGCCGCGCGCAAGTCGCCTCGCACTGACCGACCGCCACGGTGGACGGGAATGAAAGGCGTAATGGCTCGATTGTCGCAGGCGGGCGTTGCCGTTGCCGTCGCGGCACTGTTCTGCATGTCGTTCACCCCCGCCGCGCTCGGTGAGGCACTGAAGCTTCGCTATGGTCAGGCCTATTCCGCTGCGCGGAGCATTTTCTCGCTGCCGGTCGCGATCGCCGAGCGAGAAGGCTTTTTCGCACGCGAAGAACTCGACGTCGAATTCCTCGTGCCCATCCCCGGCGGGGCCGACAACCAAATTACGGCACTGCATAACGACAGCGTCGATATTACCCACGTCGCTACGCCGTTCCTAATTCGCGCCACGCTCGGCGGGTCCGACGCCGTGGCGATCGCGGCCGAGTTCAACAACCCGATCTACACCCTGGTTGCCAAGCCCGAGATAACGACCTTCGCCGACTTGAAGGGGCGGCTGGTGGGGCTGGCGGACGAGTACGGCACCATCACGCTTTCGACGCGAAAGCTCATGGCGCGGCACGGCCTCGTGCGCGGAGAATTCGGCGTGCGCGTCATCGAAGGAACATCGACACGATGGGCTTGCCTGCGCCGCGGTGACTGTGACGCAGTCGTGCTGGGGCAGCCGCAAGATTTGATCGCAATGGAGCAAGGTTATCGCGCGCTCGGCGCCTCGACGGAAGCGGTGCCCCGATTCCTCTACACCGTAACCGCGGTTCGGCGGTCCTGGGCGCAGGCGAACAAGGAAGCGCTCGTGCGTTATGTCCGTGCGCTTGCGGCGGCATTCCGCTACATCCGCGATCCCGCGAACCGCGATCGCGTCGCGCGGACGATTATGCAGAACACGAATTGCTCGGAGGCCATCGCACGGCGAACACTGGCGCTGTTTTTCGAGCCCGAGAGGGGTGTCTTGCCTCGCCAAGCCGAGATCGATCCCCGCGACCTCGGGCAAGTAATCGCCATGATGGCCGAGGCGGGGATGGTCAAGCCGCCGCTGCCGTCGCCGGAGCAATTCGTGGACTTGCAATACTTGCGACTGGCGGGAGTGGAGTAGTCGGGAGCGAGCCGGCATCAGGCCTCCGACACCCGCTCCGCGGCCTTGGCCTCGTTCCAGAGCTCCTCCATTTCCGTGAGGGTGGCGGCCTGAGGCGTCTTGCCTCGGAGCGCGAGCGCTTGCTCGACAGCCGCGAAGCGCCGCTCGAATTTCCGATTTGTGGCTCGCAGCGTCGTTTCCGGATCGGCATCGACGTGGCGCGCCAGATTCACGACGGCGAATAGGAGATCGCCGATCTCGGTAGCGGCAGCGGCATGCTTGCCCGCTGCGAGCTCGGCCTCGATCTCATCAGCTTCCTCACGAATCTTGGCGAGCACGGCCAGCGGATCGTTCCAATCGAACCCGACCGATCCGGCTTTGACCTGCAGTTTGAGCGCGCGGGTCAGGGCAGGGAGCGCGACCGGGACGCCGGCGAGCGCGCCTGCGGGCGCCTTCCCGTCGCGCCGGTCCGATTTCTGCGTGCGCTCCTGCGCCTTGATGCGCTCCCACAGTGCCTCGACCGCTTCGGGCGTGAGGCCGCGCGCGTCGCCGAACACATGAGGATGGCGCCGGACGAGCTTCTCGGTGAGGGCGTGTACGACGTCACCGAAATCGAAGGCACCTTGCTCTTGCGCCATGCGGGCGTGGAACACGACTTGCAACAGAAGATCGCCCAGCTCGTCGCGCAGGTCATCGAGGTCATCGCGCGCGACAGCGTCGGCGACCTCGTAGGCCTCCTCGATGGTGTAAGGCACGATGGTCGCGAAGTTCTGCGCCAGATCCCAGGGGCAGCCGCTTCCGGTTGTGCGGAGCGCCGCCATGATTTCGAGCAGACGGGCGATATCGCGGGAAGGCGTCATGGGCGAAGCCTGAGGAGGGGCCATGGTCGGTCGGGAAGAAGCCGAAGCGTGACGGACGAACCCAAACTACGCCGTCTTGGCATCTGTCGCGGCCTTGTCCGGTCCGCGAGACGCCGATGGCCGGGACGAGGCCTGGCCTCCCGCAAGCCGACGAGCTTGGGGTCAGTGCCCGCCGCGCTCGGCTTCGCGGCTCGCCTCGAACAGGAACCAGCAGCGCTTTTCGGCCTCGTCGATGAAGTTTTCCAGCAAGCTGGCGGTCGCCACATCCTCATGCTTGTCGGCTACCTCATGGGCCTCGCGCATGGAATGGATCTGCGTCTTGTTGTCATTCATCAGTTCCAACAGCATGTCGACCGGGGCGACGTAGGTCTTGTCGTTGTCCTTGATGCGCTGCAGCTTGGCGATATGGCCGATAGATCGGATGGTCGTGCCGCCGACCTTGCGCGCGCGTTCCGCGAGAATGTCGATGCTGCCTTGAAGCTGCTCGCCTTGCTCGTCGAGCAGGAGGTGATAGTCGCGGAAATGCGGGCCGCTGACGTGCCAGTGGAAGTTCTTGGTCTTCACGTAAAGCGCAAACGTGTCGGCGATCAGCCCGTTGAGCGCGGCCGACACCTCGCGGACGGCGTCGGAGGACAGATCGGTCGGGGTATCGAGCCGAGCGGGGGCGATGCGCGGCTCGAGCTTTTTTACCTTGCTGGTCACGGAGGCACCTCATGCTTTGGAGGAGAGTTACAACATGAAAGGGGCGCCGGCCGGGGCGCCTTGATATCCGTCAAATACAGATTGCGATCAAACGCGCGCCTCAGCCCGGCGGTTCCGTCATTCGCATAAGAGATATTATGGAATATCATCCGATATCCTCGTGCATAATGCGTCATTCGCGGCACCGCCAGCGTTTGGGTGTTCGCGAGTCCAACACGGGGCTCGGCTCAGGCAGGCGGTCCAGGCCTGCGATCGATCAAAAGCCATGCGCGACCTTTAAGATCCTGCGCCAACGTCTTGGCCGTGCGGAAAAATCGAGCGCCAATGCAGCTCGGGGCGCATCTTTGCGAGAATGCGAAAGCGTACATTCCTGAGCAGCTTGAGGGGCGTCTTTGTGGCGGAGCCTCAGGAAATAGCGGGGGTGGCCGTCTCGATCGCCAACCCGTCGAACGCCGGCTCCACGTGCGGCGGAAGCCTCGTTCGCAACTCGTCGTAGTCCAGGTCGGAATGGAGATTGGTGAGGATTGCACGCACCGGCTTGATCCGCCCGATCCATGCCAGCGCGTCGTCGACGCTGAAATGGCTCGGATGCGGGCGGTAGCGCAGCGCGTCCACGATCCAGACCTGGGTCCCCGCCAGCGCGGCCACGCTCGCTTCCGGCAGGCCGCTCAGGTCGCAGGAATAGGCCAACGCCCCGAAACGAAACCCTAGCGAAGGGATATCGCCGTGCTCCTGCAGGATCGGCAGGGCGCTGATCGAGCCCCCCTCCCCGTTGACGATGACGGACCGGCCCGGCTCGAGCCGATGCTCGCTCACGATCGGCGGGTACTCGCTGCCGGGGGGCGACTGGAAGCAATAGCCGAAGCGGGAGCGCAGTGCCTTTGACGTGTGCGCGTCCAAATAGACGTCGACCCGCCGCCGGCGGCGGATGAAGAGCCCGCGCAGGTCGTCGATGCCGTGGGTATGGTCGGCATGCTCATGGGTGAAGAGCACCGCGTCGAGCCAGTCGACCCCGGCCTCGAGCAGCTGCTCGCGCAGGTCGGGCGAGGTATCCACCAGCACGCGGGTCACGCCGGCTCCGTTTCGCCGTTCCACCAGGAGCGAGGTGCGCCGCCGGCGGTTCCTGGGGTTGTCGGGATTGCAGGCGCCCCAGCCCAGGGCGGGACGCGGAACCCCGCCTGACGAGCCGGAGCCGAGAATGGTGAAGCGCAGTGTCATGCCGCACGCGATCAGGCTTGCGCAGGCGGAGCGAGCTCGTCTGCCGTGGCCGACCGGCGCGGCACTTTGCGAAAGAGGCGGAAGAAATTCTCGGTCGTCTGCCGGGCGATCTCCTCCGGCGATACGCGGCGCGTTTCCGCGAGGACCTTGGCGGTGTCGACGACGAAGGCCGGCTCGTTGCGCTTGCCGCGATGGCGGCCGGGAGCGAGATAAGGCGCATCGGTCTCCACCAGGATGCGATCCCCCGGCAGCTCCTGCGCAATCGCGCGCAGCTCATCCGACTTCTTGAAGGTTAGAATGCCCGTGAAGGAGACGAAAAGACCTAGCGCGATCGCCCGTTGCGCGAGGTCGCGACCGCCGGTGAAGCAATGCAGCACGGCCGGGAATGCGCCCCTCGCCGTCTCTTCCTCCAGCATCCGTGCCATGTCCTCGTCCGCGTCGCGCGAGTGGATGACCAGCGGCAGCCCGGTGGTGCGCGCAGCCGCGATGTGGTTGCGTAAGCCCCGTTCCTGCGCCTCGCGCGGGCTCAGGTCGTAGTGGTAGTCGAGACCGGCCTCCCCGATCGCGACCACTTTGGAATGCCGGGTGCAATCGATCAGGTCGTCGATGCCGACGTCGAGCTCCTCCCCGGCATGGTGTGGATGGGTCCCGACCGAGCAGTAGACCTCGGGGAAGCGCTCGGCGACGGCGAGCACCTCGGCGTGCTGTTTGATGCGGGTCGAGATCGTCACGATCCGAGCAATCCCGGCGGCTCGTGCGCGCGCCACGACGGCATCGAGCTCGCCCGCAAAATCGGGAAAATCGAGGTGGCAATGGCTGTCGATCAGCATGGTTCGTAACGGGGAGTTGCTGCGTGTGCGGGCATCAAAGGCCGTGCAAGGGTCGATGGTAGCGCGGGGGCAGCAAACCGGGCCACCGCGCACCCCCCTGGCCGCCGGGTAGACCCCCCGGCCATCGGGTAACCTCTGGCGGGTGCCGGAGCAAGGGCCAAGTCCTCACCGTGCCGGCGTCCTACCCTGTGCGTGCGACGTGAGCCTCCCCGCTCGCCACCAGCACCGGCTCATAGGCCGGCAGCTCCGCGGAGCCTCCGCGGCCCTCCCCTCAACGCGTTTATTCAGCTTCCATTCATCTACGAACCGCCATGGTGGCGGGAGAACCAAAATGCGCGCTCCACGAAGAGCGCGAAGGGGCTTAACGCTGCTCGCCGCACGAGGGACCTCACGCGCGCCGACCCATCGCCTGGAGTCGCAGCCATCGATGGCTTGCGGCGCTCATGGCGTTTTTGCCGGCGGGCCGTGTCCTGGCTGCGGGAAAACGTAGTGGCGCGGGAGATAGATAGACCGTTTTCAAATCGCGATCGGGTCGTGTGAAGTCTTGAGCGCGATGGATTTCGGGCGAGAAGCCAATTCTCGTGCGCAAACGCGGTTTTCACACAGCCGGCGTCAACAGCGTCCAGAGTGGTGCCATGGCTCATAGGATCGAGTTTGACCGCTTGGCGGACGCGCTACCGTCGGGCTACGCGGCAACACCGCCGGGCCGCTTCGCCCATGTCCGAAGCGTCGACAACCTGGCTGTCGCGTTCGAGCGCTTCGAGCGAAAGAACGATCGGACGTCGGTATTGTCCAGCAAGGACGGCGCCCCTCGCTGGAAGGAGGGAGAGCGGCTTCATCATCTCCTGGAGCAGGCCTGCCTGCGTTTCGGCGCGAACGACGCTGTCGTCACCGACCATGTCGTCCTCACGTATCGCGACCTCGACAATCGCGCCAACCAAGTCGCCCGGTACCTGATCGACCAGGGGATCAAAGCCGGCGATCGGGTCGGTCTTCTGTTCGACAAGACGGTCGAGACCTACATCGCATTGCTGGCCGTGATGAAGGTCAACGCCGCCTATGTGCCGCTTGACCCCGGTTTCCCGGCCGAGCGCGTCGGGTTCATTTTGGCGGACGCGAACGTCAAGACGGTCGTGTCGATGTCCGGCTTCGGCGGGCTGCTCGGCACTTTCGACGTGCGCCAGGTCCTTCTCGACACTGCGAAGCAGCCGATCGATGTAAAGCCGAGCACGCCCCTCGCCGACGGCGAGGTCGGGCCGCCGATCGATCGGACCTGTTACATCATCTATACTTCGGGGACGACCGGGACTCCCAAGGGCGTCGTCATCGAACATTCCAGCATCTGCAATTTCGTCCGGGTTGCGGCGGAGCGGTACGGCTTTGCGCCAGGTGATCGCGTCTATCAGGGCATGACGATCGCCTTCGATTTCTCGGTGGAGGAGGTTTGGGTCCCGTTGATGGCAGGCGCGACCCTCGTCCCGGGAATTCCCGGGGTCACGCTGCTTGCGGACGAACTCGCTGATTTTCTACGGGACCGAAGGGTCACGTGCCTTTGTTGCTGCCCGACTCTTTTGGCGACGATCGAGACGGAGTTGCCTCAGCTCAGGATCCTGCTGGTCGGGGGCGAGGCCTGTCCGCACAACCTGGTGGTCCGATGGCATCGCACTGGGGCGAACCATCCTGAACTCCTACGGCCCGACCGAGGCCACCGTCACCGCGACATTGACGGAATTGACCCCGGACAACCCGGTCACGATCGGCCTGCCGCTGCCAACCTATTCGATTGTCATTCTGGATCCGGTCTCGGATCGGGTCGCGGCCGCCGGCGAGCTAGGAGAAATCGGGATCGCCGGCATCGGACTGGCCGCCGGCTACTTAAATCGCGATGAACTGACGAGGAGGAAGTTCGTTGCCGATTTCCTGGCAATCCCCGACAACCCCTCGAACCTGATCTATCGCACCGGTGACCTCGGCCGCTTCAATGAGGATGGGGAGATCGAGTACCACGGCCGGATCGATACTCAGGTCAAGATACGTGGCTACCGGATCGAGCTCGTTGAAATCGAATCCGCTTTGCAGGATTTGCCGGAGGTCGCGCAGGCCGTGGTGACGACCTATGAAATCCGAGCCGGGATTGGTCGAACTCGTAGCCTACTATGCGCTGAAGCAGGACGCATCAATCCTGTCGCGCGGCGAGATCACCCAGGCGCTACGAGGCCGGCTGCCGGCCTACATGGTTCCGTCCTACCTCGAAGAGCTGCCGTTCATTCCGATGACGATCAGCAACAAGGCTGATCACCGACGGCTGCCGAAACCGAAACGGCCGCGGCTGTCGGCCGGCACCAAGCTAGTCGCCGCCAAGACGGAAGGCGAGCATCTCCTCACACGCGTGCTGGCGGAGGTACTGAAGGTCGATCATGTTTCCACGGAAGACCATTTTTTCGACGACCTGGGGGCGAACTCTCTTCTCATGGCGCGCTTCTGCGCCCGCATTCGGCAGCATCCGGACATGTCGAATGTGTCGATGCGCGACATCTATTTGAATCCGACCGTCGCCAAGCTTGCAGAGCGCCTGCGTCATGGTGCCGATGAGGCGGTTACGGTGGCGAAACCAGAACCGTTCCACGTCCCGAGCGACCTCGCCTATTATGGATGCGGCGCTCTCCAACTCCTGTTCTATGCCGCATGCAGCCTGCTGGGTCTGTGGTTTTTCGACGCCGGCCTCGAATGGATCTATGCGGCGATCGGCAGCCCGCCGGAGGTCTACCTTCGTAGCGTGGCGTTTGCCTTCGGATCCTTCGTCGTGTTGACCGCCGTTCCCGTCATCGCGAAGTGGGCCCTGATCGGGAGGTGGAAACCCGAGGCTATCCCAATCTGGAGCCTACGCTACTTTCGATTCTGGGCGGTCAAGACACTCGTTCGCAGTGCGCCCGTGGTGGTCTTTTCCGGCAGCCCAATCTACAACCTTTATCTGCGGCTGCTGGGCGCGAGAATCGGATCGAACGTCGTCGTCGATTGTCGGTTTGTCCCGGTCTGCACCGACCTCATCGCCATCGGCGACAATACAATTCTCCGCAAGGACTCCATCCTGCTGGGCTACAGGGCCCAAGCCAATTTCATTCATACCGGACCGATCGAAATCGGCAGCAACGCGTTCGTGGGCGAAGCCAGCGTGTTGGACATCCGTACGGCGATGGGCAATGACACCCAACTTGGACATGCTTCGTCGCTGCAGAGCGGCCAGCGCATCCCGGACGGCAAGCGTTATCACGGCTCTCCCGCGCAGGAGACGACGTCCGATTACTGCCCGATCGAGAATGCGCCCTGCTCTATGCTCCGGCGCGAACTCGTCGACGCGGTCCAGCTCTTGGGCCTGTTCGCGATCGCCATTCCAGTCCCGATCCTGCTGTTGACCTATTGGGAACATTATTCCGCCGAGGTCGCGGGGGGCGCCCTCGCTGCGATCGACCTGACATCGGCCATGCTGCTGGTCTCCGCTGGCTCCTTCCTCGGCTCGCTAGCGGCGGGGTTGCTCGCGGTCTTCATCGTCCCGCGAATCTGCCAACTCTTCCTCGAGACCGACAAGACCTATTCCCTTTACGGCTTTCATTACCGGCTGCAAACGCTCATCTCGCAGTTCAGCAATTCGCGCTTTCTCAATCTGCTGTTCGGCGACAGTTCCGCGATCGTCCACTACATGCGGCTTGTCGGCTGGACCCTGAATGAGGTGGAACAGACCGGCTCGAACTTCGGCACGAACCAGCAGCACGACAATCCGTTCCTCTGCGACATCGGGAGCGGAACGATGGTCTCCGACGGCTTGTCGATGATCAACATGTACCAGTCGAGCTCGTCATTCCGCCTCGCTAGGACCAGCATCGGCGATCACAACTACCTCGGCAACAACATCCACTATCCGCCGGATGGACGCACCGGTGCGAATTGCCTCCTCGGGACCAAGGTGATGATCCCGATCGACGGGCCGATGCGCGAAAATGTCGGGCTACTCGGCTCCCCCTGTTTCGAGATTCCTCGCATCGTCGACCGGGACAAGACCCTGATTGGCGCCTTGAGTGCCGAAACCCGCCGGCAGCGCCTGCGACAAAAGAACCTCTACAATCTCGTTACCGCCTCGCTGTTTCTGTTCGCCCAGTGGCTGCTCTTCTTCGCCACGCTGGTTGTCTGGCAGTTGGCCCTGCTGCATTATCCGCGCTACGGCGTTTTCGCGCTGTTCGCCGCCGCGGCCGTGATGTCGGGCGGGGCAATCCTGTTCTTCATGTTCCTCGAACGAGCGAGCCTCGGCTTCAGGCAACTCAAGCCGAAGATGGTCACGATCTACGACCCGTATTTCTGGTTTCACGAGCGTCATTGGAAACTCTCCGACTCGCCGGTCGTGCGTCTCTTCGTCGGCACGCCGTTCAAGAACCTGATCTCGCGCCTCGCGGGCGTGAAGATCGGCCGAAAAGTCTACGACGGCGGAAGCATCATGACCGACCGCACGCTGGTCGAGATCGCCGACTACGCCAATCTGAACGAAGCCAGCGTCCTGCAGGCGCACTCGCTCGAGGAAGGCGTGTTCAAGTCCGACCACGTGCGGATCGGCAAGGGCTGCTCCCTCGGCCCCGCCGCATTCGTTCACTATGGTGTGACCATGGGCGATCATTCCGTGCTCGACGCCAATTCCTTTCTCATGAAGGGCGAGGTCCTCGACCCGCATACCGTCTGGTGCGGCAACCCGGCCAAGCTGCACCGCCGCAATGTGGCGTCTGACCGGATTATTACGAGCCCGCCATCACAGGAGATGACGGACCAGATTCGTTCCGAGGGTGGCGGCGGAATAACGCAGCGACCGATGCGGGGTAGCCGTTCTTACGAAAAGCCGATCGACTTCGAGATCGCATCGTCTCACTCGTCAGCTGGCATGGTCTTTTGCCAGTTGATCCGCCCGATTGGCCCTTTGAACGGTCTGCGCAAATCGATTGGAATACGACATGGCCCGCTTTTCGAAGGTGTGCCACGTGCCATAGCCCAGCGCGGCCGTGGTCACGAAGGCGACGAGCATGGACAGCCAGAACGGCGCGATGAGCAGCAGCGAAAATTGCTGCACCGGCCACGCAAAAACGTACATTCCGTAGGACGCGTCGCCTCCCTTCGAGAACCATGCCATGGCCTTGGAGCTGCCGAGACCTATTGTCGCGGCGGCAACTGCGAGCGACTGAAAGATCGTATCGATCGGTACCAGATTGCGAATGAGAGCAATCCCTATCAACCCCGTGGCTCCAACCGCGAGGGCGTGCCTTCCGATGTACGGCCAGAAGACGGCGAGCACGGCGCCAGACAAGAAGAAGGCACTCAGCCTGAGGAAGTCGAGGTTGTTCAGGGGGCCGATCTCGAACTCACCGAGAATCGGTGCTGCACTCCAAGCGATGCCGAGGACGAGAGCGCCCACAACGATGCCCGTGCCGCTCCGTCGACCGCCGAGAACGAACATCAGTGCAAGGACCGCATAGAGCCAAAGCTCGTAGGGCAGGCTCCAGAGCGGCTCGTTGACTGTCGGTCGCACCGTATCCGAAAATGCGCCGGGAATGACCTGTTTTAACCCCACCGCAAACATCAGGAGATTGTTGGCTACATATTCGGCATGCGGCCCGAGATGGGCATAGTTGCGGTACCAGAAAAAGGTAGCGGCCGAGGTCGCGATGAGCACGAAGGCAAGATTGGGAAATATTCTCAGGAACCTCGCGGAGACGAACCGAGCCCAACTCGTCGATTTCTGCAGTGACCGGTAGATCAGGAAACCGCTGAGACAAAAGAAGACCTCGACCGCGAGTTCTCCAAAGTCCTCGCCGTAGCTCGGCACCAGCGGCTCCGGAAATCCCGCCAAGTCGAAATGATGGCTGAATAGAACGGCGGAGGCGGCACAGAAACGGACGAAGTCGTAACTGTTCTCTGCGCGCGAACCGTGCGCTTCGGTCCGACCCTTGCTGCGGTCACCCATTGGCGTCTGCGAACCCCTGACCACGTACTCAAACGTCGTACGGTCGCACTGTAGAGCCACGCAGCCCATGGCTCAAACGTGTTTATGGAATGCCGACGGAGAACGAAGCCCGGTTCGCCCGGTAATCCATCGAACAGTTGGTGTCGATCTGCATCAGGTCTGGGCGCTGGCTTCGCTGTGCACGTAACGAGGAAAGACCGGGCTGGGTGCCGGCAGCGCCGAGCCAGAGGCGATCCTGCGCGCTGCGCCCAGCGCGTGGAACTGCCGTTCGCCGCTCGGGATGGCGAGCAGATCGAGCAGCTTCGCCGCCGAACCGGGCATGAATGGCTGTGCGAGGATCGCCACCTGCCTGATCACCTCCGCGGTGACGTAGAGCACGGTGCCTTGACGCTTCGGATCGGTCTTGGCGAGCGCCCAGGGCGCCTCACCGGCGAAGTAGCGGTTGGCCTCAGCGACCACCGCCCAGACCGTGCCGAGCACCTGGTGTAGCTGCTGCGTCTTCATCGCGTCGCGCGCCTTCTTGAGCATGCCGTCGGCCAGAGTCAGCACCGCCTGGTCGGCCTCGGAGAGAGCGCCGGGTTTCGGCAATGCGCCGCCGAGCTGGCGCGCGACCATCGACAGCGAGCGTTGCGCCAGGTTACCGAGATCATTGGCGAGATCGGCATTGATGCGATTGACGATTGCCTCCACGCTGTAATTGCCGTCCTGCCCGAAGGGAACTTCGCGCAGGAAAAAATAGCGCAGCTGGTCGACGCCGAACGCATCGACCAGGGCGAACGGATCGACGACGTTGCCGACGGACTTCGACATCTTTTCGCCGCGGTTGAACAGGAATCCGTGCGAGAAGATGCGGCGCGGGACCTCGAGGCCGGCCGACATCAGGAAGGCGGGCCAGTAAACCGCGTGGAAGCGCACGATGTCCTTGCCGATCACGTGCAGATCGGCCGGCCAGTAGCGGCGGAATCGCGCGCTGTCCGTGTCCGGATACCCAAGCGCGGTGATGTAGTTGGTCAGCGCGTCGACCCAGACATACATCACATGCTTGGCATTGCCCGGCACCTTGACGCCCCAATCGAAGGTGGTGCGCGAGACCGATAGGTCCTGCAGGCCGCCTTTGACGAAACTCACGACTTCGTTGAGCCGTTCCTTCGGCAGCACGAAATCGGGGTGTTTTTCGTACAGATCGAGCAGCTTGTGCTGGTAGCCGGAGAGGCGGAAGAAGTAGCTCTCCTCCTCGACCCACTCGACCGGCGTGCCCTGTGGACCGATGCGTACGCCCTTCTCGTCGAGCCTCGTCTCGTCTTCGTCGTAATAGGCCTCGTCGCGCACCGAGTACCAGCCGGAATATTTGTCGAGATAGATGTCGCCGGCTGCCTCCATGCGCCGCCAGATGTCCGCGGACGCACGATGGTGACGCTCCTCGGTGGTGCGGATGAATTCATCGTTCGAACAGTCGAGGCGCTCCACCATGGCCCTGAAGCGCGGCACGTTGCGCTCGACGAGTTGCCGCGGTGCGAGCTGTTCCTTCGTCGCGGTCTGCAGCATTTTGATGCCGTGCTCGTCGGTGCCGGTGAGGAAGAACACGTCGTAGCCGTCGAGTCGCATGAAGCGGGCGATAGCATCGGTTGCGATCGCCTCGTAGGCATGGCCGATATGCGGCGGCCCATTGGGATAGGCGATGGCCGTGGTGAGATAGTAGCGGGGTTTGTCAGCCATCGGTCGGTTCCGCGCGCGGCCTTGACTCACCAAGTCGTTCCAGTTGGACGCAAGGCGCAAAGGGCGCAATCCATGCTCGCCGCTCGTGCTTATGGATTGCGGACGCGCCGCAGCCCCCGAGAATGACTGAAAGGCCGAGACCAGACCGGCCCGACGGGATCCGGGCATAGGTATCAACCACGCGATGCCTCGGCAAGCCAGCCGAAGACATTGAAAACCAAGGGTTTGCGTTCGAGATTGAAGGTATCGACATCGCGTGCGGCGCCATTGATCCTGTCCCAGGCCTCGGCCACGCGCGCGAGCCGTGCCGGGTCGCTCTCGCTCGCCGTCAGGCGGGCGGACAACCATCCGTTCACGGTGTCGACGAAGGCCGCAAGCGTCCCCGGATCGGTGCCGTAGAGGCATTCGCCCAGTGTATGCAGCGCACGCGGATCGACTGCGGGTAGGCGCTCGAGCAGTGCCACCACGCGATTGCGCAGATCGAGGGCATCGCGGTCGAGTAGCGCTAGAGCTCGGCGCACGCTGCCCTCCGCAGCCTCGGCAGCCGCCGTGACGCGGGCGGCGCCGGGCTCATCCCCGAGCGCGTCAGCCACCGCGCGCGCAACGTCGGCGGCGGAAAGCGGCCGCAACGCGAGCGTCCGGCAGCGCGACCGCATGGTCGGCAGGACGCGCGCCGCCGAATGGTTCACCAGCAGCAGGACGCCGCGCTGCGGGGGCTCCTCCAGCACCTTGAGCAGTGCGTTCGCGCCGGACGGGTTGAGCTCATCGACCAAATCGACGATGGCCACTCGCCAACCGCCCTCCCCGGGCGTTGAGCCGAAGAAAGTGACCGTTCGGCGCACGTCGTCGACCCGGATGTCCTGGTAGAGCTTGTTGGTCTTTTCGTTGACCATGCGCTCGAGCACGAGCAGATCGCCCTGCGCCTGCACGGCGATCCGCCGCGCCACCGGATGATCGGCCTCGACGTGAAGCGAGGTGGCGGATTCGACCAGCGGCGCGCGCGGATCTGGCCGGGCGAGCATGAAGCGCGCCAGGCGATAGGCAAGCGTCGCCTTGCCGATGCCGGCGGGGCCCGTGATCAGCCAGGCGTGCGGAAAACGTCCGCTGCGATAGGCATCGAGGAGCGTGCGCTCCGCCTCGCCGTGGCCGTAAAGGACACTCGTTTCGCGTGGCGGCCGCGGTTCCACGCCGCCGCCGGCCTCGTGGTCGGCCTCGCTCACGATGGGGCGCTCGCAGGCACAGTCGACGCGTTCGCAGAATTGAGTCGCTCGTTCACGTTGCGCCAAATGCGTTCAGCGACCGCGGGCTTAGGCTCCGTGGCGTCGATGATCACGCAGCGGCTGGGCTCGTCGCGCGCGAGCGCACGGTAGGCTCCACGCAATGCCTCGTGAAAGTCGCGCAATTCCGCCTCGAACCGGTCGGCGGTCCCCTCGCCGCGTCGCTTGCCGGCGCGCGCCAAGCCGACGTCGGCCGGCACGTCGAGGATGAAGGTGAGATCGGGCCTGAGATTGCCGACCGTCACCCGCTCGAGCGCGCGGATGAATCTTCGGGTCGAGATGTCCGAGGGCGCCCTGGTAGACCCTGGTCGAAATCGATGAAGCGATCGCTGATCACCCAGGTTCCCCGCGCGAGCGCGGGCTCGATCGTATGGCTCACATGGTCGCCGCGGGCCGCGGCGAACAGCAGCGCCTCGGCTTCCACGCCGAGCGGCTTCGCCACCCCCGAGAGCAACACGTAGCGGATCACTTCGGCACCGGGTGAGCCACCGGGCTCGCGCGTGAGCAGGACGCGGATGCCCAACGCCTGCAGCCGCGCCGCGAGCAGGGTCGAATGGGTCGACTTGCCGGTGCCCTCGCCCCCTTCAAAGGTGATGAATCGTCCACGCATTTCGCTGCTCGCCGCCGCCTTCGTTATAGCGGCTGCGCCGGCTGCGAAAAAGGGCGCCACTTACGAGGCAGGGCCATTCACCGAGCGACGTCGGTGGCAAGCTCCGCGGACGCTGGTCGACGCGTCACGTGCCTGCCCCGGTTCCCAGCGCACGCTGGAAGCCGGCGCGGAACAGGCCGAGCACGAGCTCAGTGGCGGCGTCGAAGGCGCGTTGCGACATCGATCCGGTCTCTACGCTCTCCGCCGCCTGCAAGGGCACTTCGAGGGCGACGAAGTCGCCGCGCCAGACCTTCAGCGTACCGAGCTTCTGGCCCTGCTGCACTGGCGCCGGTACCGGCCCGGTATAGACGACGCGGGCAATGATCTTTTCCCGTACGCTGCGCGGCACCATCAACCGCACCGGTTTCGCCGCCATCAGCGGTACGCTGCCCCTGGCGCCGCCATAGACCTTGGCGTACGCGATTTCTTGGCCGTCCGCGAACAGCAGGTTGGATTGGAAATTGTGAAAACCCCACTCCAGCAGTTTCTTGGCTTCGTCGGCGCGCTCCTTTTCCGACCGCAGGCCGTTGACGACGACAATCAGGCGCAACCCGTTTTGCACGGCCGAGCCGACAAGCCCGTAGCCGGCCTCCTTGGTGAAGCCGGTCTTGAGGCCGTCCGCTCCGATGTTCATGTTGAGCAGCGGATTGCGGTTCTGTTGCCGGATCTTGTTGAAGGTGAATTCGCGCTCGCCATA
The DNA here is from genome assembly GCA_963758945.1 of uncultured Alphaproteobacteria bacterium. Classification (GTDB taxonomy): domain Bacteria; phylum Pseudomonadota; class Alphaproteobacteria; order Rhizobiales; family Xanthobacteraceae; genus VAZQ01. The sequence continues at coordinate 146,957 of CAVWXY010000021.1, forward strand.
ATATTTGTAGTATTCGGGATATGTCTCGATGATGTGCCGCGCCAGCTTGGCCAGCTCGCGCGACGTCATGAGCTGTCGCGGGTCAGGCAGGCCGTTCGAGTTGCCGAAGGTCGACTTGGTGAGGCCGAGCTCGCGCGCCCGCTTGGTCATCCGTTCCGCGAACGCGAACTCGTTGCCGGATATGCCCTCCGCCAAAACGATGCAGGCATCGTTGGCCGACTGGATGATAACACCGTGGAGCAGGTCATCCACTGCCACTTTGGTATGGATCGGAATAAACATTGCCGACGTGCGTGAGGGGGCGCCGCCGCGGCGCCAGGCATTGGTGCTGGTGACGAATTGATCCGTCAGCTTCAGTTGGCCCTGCTTGATCTCGTTGAACACCACTTCCGCGGTCATCAGCTTTGACAAGCTGGCCGGCGGAATGAGCTCGTCGGCGGCCTTTTCGAACAGGACGCTGCCGCTTTCGGCCTCGATCAGGATGGCGTGCGGAGCCGCGGTCTGAAAGCCGCCGTCGCCCCCTTTCGGCCCCGAGACCGGATTGGGCGCGGCCGCGGCGGACGCGACGGCGCAAGTGAGAATCGCGGCCGTGCCCCACCTGAGCAAGGGCGAGCGCCACACGCTACGAGCTACGCGGATGTGCATGATTGCGGCAAGCCGTGCGCGGCCGAGGTCCGCGCTCCCTTCCCTGCCCGGGCGTTGCTTAGCAAGTTCGGTCCGCTGGAATCAATGCAATTCGCGGCGCTTTGATGGCCCGCGAGCGGGTCGAGGCGAGGCGATCGGTCGCGGAGTGCGCGGCTCAGTAGAGGCCGCGGCCGCTCATCAGGCCGAGCGCTCGCCCCTCCTCGTGGGCCGGGGCAAAACCGACCGCCGGAGCACTAGCCCCGGACGGCGATTGGAACGCCGGCGCTGCCGCGGAAGCGTAGGCCGGCCGCACGCCCGCTTTCGTCCTGGCACCATCGAGCGCCGCGGCCTCGCGGACGGTTGCCGGCTTGACCGAGCGGCTCGATGCGCTGCTGAGCGTGTAGGGGCGCGCCGCCGGCAGCGGCAAGTCCTCCGCCTCCTCCGTCTTTGGGATGAAGGGCTTTGCTGCAGCCACCATCACCTTCGACGGCGCGGGTGCCGGCGAACCCTCGCGCAGCGTCGCCATCAGCATGGCATCGTCGCTGCCCTCGAGCGGCGCCCGTCCGACATATTCGACCTGCACATGGGCGACACCCTTCTTGTAGAAGTCCAGCGCCTTGGCGGTCCCGATCGAGACGTCGATGACCCGGTTGCGGTGGTAGGGTCCGCGATCGTTCACACGCACGACAATGGAACGGCGGTTATCGAGGTTTGTTACGCGCACATAACTCGGCATGGGCAGCGTGGTGTGCGCAGCCGAGAGGCTGTGCATGTCGTAGACTTCGCCGTTGGCGGTGAGCCGGCCGTGGAAATCACGCCCGTACCAGGAGGCCATGCCCTCGGCGCGATAGTGGGGATTTTCCGCCGGGAAATAAGTGCGGCCGTTGACGTTATAGGGTTTGCCCACGCGGTAAGCGCCGCCGCCCTTCGGCACCGGCTCGCCCTCCTCGACGACGCGCGGACTGTATTCCTTGTTGACGAAGGATCCGGAGCAATGCGCCAACGCCAAGCAACCGACCGCGAGCGCTGCGACGCGCGCGATCCCTCTCCACAACGTGCCCGTGAGCTGCCGCCCCATCCGATCCCCGTCCCGCGACCATCCACCGCGCTGCCGCATTTCCCCGTAAAGCCTCAGCGCCCGGAAGCACGTCACGGGCCGGCCGCGTCCGAATCCGATAGGCGCGACCGCCCCCTGCGGGGGATATCGCGGGTCGATCGCGGCAGGAATGGGGCTTAGCTTACGCCAGGGGTGACAAATATCCGCGGCGTTGCACGGAAGACACGCTTGGCATCCCGTCAGAAAGTCGATTTCAGCTTTAGGTGGTCGAGGCGATTGATCGATTTGAGATCGATCCGCCGCAGGTCGCCGCCCTGCAGCACATCGAGCGGAACGGTGGCGCCTGCATCCCCCTGCGCCCAGACCTTGCGATAGAAGTCGGCCAGAGTTTTCGACGGGTTACCCTTGACGCCGATGATCACGTCGCCGTGCTTGATGCCCGCCTTGTCCGCCGGGCCCCCGGGGAGCACGCGGCTCACGAAGAGCAGCCCGTGCAACTCCTCGGTGTTGAGACCCAGCCACGGCCGTCCCGGGCCGGCCGCGCGCCCGGTCGCGATGAGATCGGCCAGGATCGGCGGCAGTCGGTCGATCGGGACGAACATATTGCCGGGCGTCTTGTCGCCGTCGCCGACGGCATCGCCGACGACGAGCGAGCCGACACCGACGAGTTTGCCCGACCGGTCGATCAGCGCGGCCCCGCTCCAGGCCGGATGCGCCGGCGCGGTGAACAGCGCGTTGTCCAGCAGGTATTCCCAACTGCCGGCGAATTGCCGCTTGGCGACGACATAGGCGGCGGCAACCATAGCGGTGCCGCCGAAGCTCGCTACGAGGACCGGGTCGTGCTCCTTGACGTCGGAAGACTTGCCGAGCGGCATCGGTTTGAGCCGGAGCGGTTCGATGGTCCGCAACAGGCCGAACCCGCTGTCATGGTCGTAGCCGACGACGCTCGCAGGCATGGTGCGGCCATCATTTGCGACGACTTCCGCGGCGTAGGCCTCGACCATGAGGTAGCCGATCGTGAGCACGAGCCCGTCGCTGTCAATCAGGATGCCGGATCCGTCGCGTTCGCGGCCCAGGCTCTCGACCGTGCGTCCTTCTGGATTGATATGAGTCTTTATCCGTACGACCGCCGACACGAGTTCTTCGATCCGAGCATTCTGCGCGGGAGCCGCGAAGGCGCTCATCACTATGGAAACGCTCGCAGCCAGCCACGGTGCCGCCCGTAACGCGATGGCGGGGCCACGGCACCGAGCGTTGCGCGCAGTTGCTAGTTCGCCGAGCACCGCTGATAGTCCTTGAGATCACCGAAGCCGGGACCGGCCGAGACCCGGCCGTCGTTCCGGGCGATAATAATCCGATCCAATTCCATCTTCTGCTCAGGCGCGTCCGGAGGCGCGCAACGCATATGGGCGGAGTAGATCGGTCCGTCTCGGCCCGCGGTTTCCGTGACCCATTGCACCGCACAGCTCTCCTGCGAGGTGTGGTAGCCCTGTGGGGACACGACGACCGCGGATTTGTCGTCGCGGCAGAGGTCCTCATTCGGCGCCCACCTCCCCCAGAAGCGTTCCGGTACGCTGAGATGCCGCACGGAATCCGCAAACGAAGGGCCCGCCAGGAGCGTCGAGGCGAGAGCGATGAGGATGCGCATGGTCTTGTTCCGCGCTGAACTCCGCACGATTCTAGCCCGACCACGCCGCGCATTCCAGGCATGCTGGGCAGGAAACCTGCGCGCGTCTCTTGCAATCCCCTTTTTGCACGGCCCTGAGCTATCTTCGCCGGCCCAAGGAGAACCGTCATGATCGTCGTGCGCGACCCCGTCCTGCAACCGATTCCGGTCACCGACCTGCGGCCGACCCAAATGACCGTGGGGATGCGGGAGGTCGACGAGAAGCGCGAGCATCTGCGCAAGCACGCGGCGAAGAAGATCGGCAAATATCTCGGGGCCCACATGATCCCGGTCGTGCTGGGCCCGAAAGAGCGCCACTACATCATCGACCACCATCATCTCGCCCTCGCCCTCCACAAGGAGGGCCTCGAGCACGTGCTGGTCAGCGTGGTCGCAAATTTGAGCGCGTTGGAGCTCGATGCGTTCTGGATCGTGCTCGATCACCACGCCTGGGTCCATCCCTACGATGCCAAGGGTCGCCGCCGTGGCGTCGAGGACATTCCCAAATCCATCGCCGGCCTCGCGGACGACCCGTTCCGCTCGCTCGCCGGCGAGTTGCGCCGCGCCGGCGGCTTCGCCAAGGACGTCACGCCGTTCAGTGAATTCCTGTGGGCTGACTTCCTGCGCCGGCGCATCAAGCGCGCCCAGGTCGAGAAGGACTTCACCGGCGCGCTCGATCGCGCGCTCATCCTGGCGAAAAGTCAGGAGGCCCGCTACCTGCCGGGATGGTGCGGCCCGAGCGAGCCGTGACCGCTGAGCGCAGGGTGCGCGTCTAGCCGACGATCGGCACCATCAAGCGCGAATCGCTGAAGATGCTGTTTCTTGCCTGCAGCCCCACGGTGACGTGGCTCAGGCCCTGCATGGCGAGGCCTTCGTCCGCGCTCGTCAAGAGGAGCCGCAGCCGCTGTCCCGGCTTGAAGCGCTGCGCGGTCGGCACGATGGCGATGTCGAACCAGGTGGGCTCTCCAGGCGCGAGCGGCTCGGCGCGGTCGTGCGGATGGTATGGCCGATACGGTTTGGAGCGCGCAGGATCTAACGCGCGATGGCTGGCGCGCAGCCAGCCCTGGGTCAGATCGCATGGCGTTCCGTCCGCGTCGATCAGTTGCAGTTTGACGATCCAGTCGACGTCGGGCGCGGTGGAGGCGGCGTGCAGGCTCAGCTTGAACGGGCCGACAAGATCGACGGTCTGATCGAAGGGCGCGGTCTCCCATGAGAGCGCGCCCGGGAGCTGAAGCGGATTGGCGTTCTTGGGCAGGTCCAAGGCGCGCGGCAAATGCAGGTATTCCCTCGCTCCTTGCGGCCCGGGCACGGCGCTCAACGAGCCGTCCATTTGCAGATACCAGTCGGTGAACTGCGTTTCCGGCAACGGCCAGCTTTCCGCCGTCCGCCATTCGTCCGCGCCCTCGACGTAGTAGCGGATGGCAGGTCCTTCCATAATGCCGGTGTCGCGCTTCTTCAGCCAATGGTCGTACCAGGCCAGTGCCTCGACGTGCATGCTTTCCCACGGCCACTGCAGCGATCCGCGCGGCGTGATCGACATGCGATAGGGCACCGATTTGTCGATACGATCGAAAACGGCGAACGGCGTGTCCAGATGCAGGCAGACGTTCTCCCAATCCGCGCCGAGATACATGGGAATTCCGACATCGCCGATCCGGCGGGGACAGGTCACGATACTGCCAGAACTCGTCGTAGAGCTGATGCTCGACCGCGACCGCCGAGAAGATGTCGTCCCACGGATGGGTGTCGTAGGGAAATCGCAGCGCCATTTCGAACACCTTCAGCGGGTCCTTGTGGGGCGCCGCGAGTCTCCGGTGAATGAGCGGCGTCCGCAATATCTTGTTGAGCGCGTCGAAGGCGGCCGAACGGAAGAAGCTGTCCTTCTTGCGGCTCAGCATGCCGATGGCGGCGAAAAATCGCGCGGCGAACCGGCCGCACAGCATGCCGCCCTGCCAGAGCGCCTCGCGATAGAGATCGGTCGAGCCCGAGAACGGGAAGATTGCGCGCAGGTGCGGCGGCTTCTGCAGCGCCGCGCGATATTGCTCGATGGCGAAATAGCTCACGCCGATCATGCCGACCTCACCGTCGCACCACGGCTGCGCCGCCACCCATTCGATCAGGTCGTAGAGGTCGGTCTTTTCCACCGGTCCCCAGAAGTCGTAGGTCCCTTCGCTTCCGCAGGTGCCGCGGCTGTTGGCGATCACATGCGCGTAGCCGCGAGGCACGAAGAAATCGCTCTGCCCAGCTTCCACGAAGCCAGCCGGGATGCTGAGACCCTGCATTTGTCGCGGGTATGGCGACAGCGCGACCAGGGCCGGAAATCGCCCGGTGTCATCCGGACGATAGATGTCGGCCCGCAGCCTGATCCCGTCGCGCATTGGAACGGCGACGCTGGGCTCGAGGCGCACGGAGAATTCTGGCCGCGACAGGTTGCGATACTGCCGGCCCGTGGTCTGGATGCCGGCGAGTTGGCGTTGTCCCGGCTCGGTACCCGAGCACGGCGTGAGCGGCGGCATGCCCTTGGTCACAGCAGCCTGGCCAGGATCCCGTACCATTGGAATTGCTCGTAGCCCTCGAGGATCACACTCTTGGCTGCGCCGGCGGAAACTGCCTTGAAGAAGCCGTGCGCGTCGCGATAGCGATTGAGATCCGCGCCGCGGGAGCGCAGCAAAGGCACTCAGCGACGAAATCCGCCCCTCCCCGCCCGCCCAGCATCAGGTCGAGGAGGAGCAAATCGGGCTGCTCGCGCGCGGCAAGCGTCAACGCGTCGCGGGGCGCGCCCGCTTCGCCGCAGACCTCGTATTGGCCGGATTGCTCGAGCGTCGCGCGCAAGCCCATGCGCACCGCCGGATGGTCGTCGACGATCAAAACGCGCGCTCGTTTCGCCATGGTTGGAACTTGACGCAGATTGCCCGACTCCGGTCAAGAATAGCGCAGATGGCGGCGTCGCGCCGCCGACGCGTGAACCTTGCGGCCGGTCCGACCCACAAACCGCTGCGGGTGACGTTACCGGGCCCGCGTCACTGTGCTATTCGGACGGACGGCCTCCGCGGCAAGCGGAGGCTCGCAGCCAGGGAGATATGCGATGCGTAAGGCACTGATCGTGGCCGCAGCCCTCACGGCGGCATCCATCGCAACCGCAGACGCCAAGGAGCAGCGCGGCGTCATCATGGCCATGGACAGCGCTGCCAAGACCTTCGTCTGCCAGTGGAACAAGAAAGAATGGACCTACAAGACCACTGACAAGACCGGCTTCCGCATCAGCGGAAAAGACGGCACCTGGTCCGACCTCAAGACCGGCGCGAGGGTCAATATCGGCTATCACATGGACGGCAATGAACGGATCGCCGATTGGATCGTGATCTTGCGCTGAACGCAGTTCGTTGCGGGGCTCGAGCGCGAGGGGCCGGCGGGTCACGAAACGCACGTCGCCACGGTCGGCCTACTGATCAGCGGGAGGGTCGCTGCGCTCCCGTTGGGCGCCAAGATGTTACGTGAGGCAAAACGTCGCCGCATCCGCGACGTTTTTCAAATTCCGCCGAGGCGCACAGGATAAGGCTTGCGAGAGCAAATCGACGCGTACAAACTCGTGACCCATGGCGAACCGGTCGAAGACGACGCGGAAACATGGCCGCGGGCAGGCTTCCCCCGGAAATCGCCATCGGGCCGAACCGCCCCCGCCTGAGCCGACAAAACCCGACCGACCAAAGGCTGCTCACAGCCATGTGGGCACCAGCGCCACTCCGGAAGCTCGACGACCGCAACGCCGCTATCGGCTCCACCGTGCCACAGGCTCGGGAACGGCGGCCCGGCTCGAGGATTACGCGCTCATCGGTGATTGCGAGACGGCGGCACTGATCGCACGCGACGGTTCGATCGACTGGCTGTGCTGGCCACGCTTCGACGGCGGCGCCTGCTTCGCCGCCTTGCTCGGCACTCCCGAGCACGGGCGGTGGCGGATCGCGTCCGCCGACCCGAAGGCGCGAATTACCCGACGCTACCGCGAAGACACCCTCATCCTCGAGACCGATTTCGAGACCGGCGACGGAGCCGTCACCCTCATCGACTTCATGCCGCCGCGCGGACGAGCGTCGGACGTCGTGCGCATCGTCGTCGGTCGTCGCGGTCAGCTCGCGATGCATTGCGAGCTCGTCCTGCGTTTCGACTACGGCGGGCTCGTTCCTTGGGTGACGCGGCTCGCCGACGGCACGCTGCGCGCGATAGCCGGGCCGGACATGGCGGTGCTGCGCACGCCGATCGAACTGGTCGGCGAGGACTTGAAGACCGTGGGCGAGTTCCTGGTCTCAGAAGGCCAGACGGTGCCTTTCGTCCTCACCTACGGGCCGTCCCATCGCCCGCCGCCCAAACCGATCGACCCGATGGCCGCACTCAGGGACACCGAGACGTTCTGGCGCAAGTGGGCGGGTGGATGCCGCGAAACCGGCGAGTGGTCGGCCCTTGTGCGCCGCTCGCTGATCACGCTCAAGGCGCTCACCTACCGGCCCACGGGCGGCATCGTCGCGGCCCCCACCACCTCGTTGCCGGAGCAACTGGGCGGCTCGCGCAACTGGGACTACCGCTTTTGCTGGTTACGGGATGCAACCTTCACATTGTTGTGCCTGATGAACGCCGGCTTCTACGGCGCGGCGCGGGATTGGGGCCAATGGCTGCTGCGCGCCGCGGCCGGCAGCCCGGGCCAGCTGCAGATCATGTACGGCATCGCCGGCGAGCGGCGGCTGACCGAGCTCGAACTGCCGTGGCTGCCCGGCTATCAGGGCGCGCGGCCGGTACGCGTCGGCAACGCGGCCTCCGATCAGCTGCAGCTCGACATCTATGGCGAGATGATGGACGCGCTCTATCAGGCGCGTCGGGGCGGGCTTGGACCGTTGCAAGCCGGTCTGGGGCTGCAACGCGCGATGCTCGATCACCTGGCCGAGATCTGGCGTGAGCCCGACGAAGGCATCTGGGAGATCCGCGGCGAGCGTCAGCACTTCACCTATTCCAAGGTCATGGCATGGGTCGCGTTCGACCGCGCCGTCAGGCTGACCGAGGAGTTCGGTCTTGAAGGTCCGGTTGCTCGCTGGAAGGCGCTGCGGCAGGAAATCCACGAGGACATCTGCAGCAAGGCGTTCAATCCCGACGTCGGCGCCTTCACCCAACACTATGGCGCCGCAACGCTGGACGCGAGTGTGCTGCTGATGCCTCTCGTTGGCTTTCTGCCGCCGAGCGATCCACGCGTGCGCGGCACCGTCGCGGCGATCGAGCGCGACCTCATGGTCGACGGCTTCGTCATGCGCTACGACACGCGCAGCGGCAAGGATGGGCTGCCGCCCGGCGAAGGTGTCTTTCTGCCCTGTAGTTTCTGGTTTGCCGACAATCTCTTGCTGCTCGGCCGCACCCGCGAGGCACTGCGGCTCTTCAAGCGTCTCATCGGGCTGTGCAACGACGTCGGGCTGCTGGCGGAGGAATACGACCCGCACGCCAAACGCCTCGTCGGCAATTTTCCGCAGGCCCTCTCGCACATCGCGCTGGTCAATACCGCCCATAATCTCGCGCTGGCCGAGAACCCGCTCAAGCAGCGATCTGGCAAACGTCCGGCGTAGCAAACGCTCGGGTCGGAAAGTTGTCTTTCTATATGATCATATCTGCCCTGCTCGACGCCCCGTGAGAATATTTCATGCCTTTCAAAGTCCAGGTCGGTCCGCCGCACATCGCTATCCACCAGGGCCAAACGGTGCTGGTCACGGGTCCGGACGGGCAGATCGATTGGCCGAGCGACAAGGGTCTCTACTTCTTGGACACGCGGGTCCTGAGCAGTTTGAATGTCTACGCCAACGGCGAACCCTGGGAGTTGCTGAACGGCGGCGCGATCGCCTATTACGCAGCGCGCATCTATCTCACCAACCGAACCATTCTTTCCGAGGGTGGCGATATCCCTCCCCGGACCGTTGGACTGATCGTGAGCCGCTCGATCAGCGGCGGCATGCACGAAGATCTCGACATCACCAACCACAACATGAAGCCGGTGCGTTTCCAGCTCGAGATCGCTCTGCGTTGCGATTTCGCGGACATTTTCGAGGTGAGGTCGGGGCGCATCGTGCGGCGCGGACGGATCGCCACCCGCTGGTCGGAGTCCAAGCAAGCGCTTTCCACGACCTATCGCAACAGCGATTTCGTTCGCGAGGTGACGGTCACTCCCAGGCCGCAGCACGGCAAGGCGGTCTACGCCAACGGCCGGCTCAGCCTCGAGGTCGAGCTTGGCCCCGGCCAGACCTGGCATTGCTGCCTTCTCTACACGCTCAGCGACGGCGATCGGCATTTCGTCGCTCCGGCTGATTGCGTGCAACACGCCCTCAAATCGCCGCACGCCGAATCACTGGCGGGCTGGCTGCGCACCGTGCTGAAGATCAATACCAGCAACGAGGAGTTCTATCGCCTTTATCGGCAGGCGCTCGAGGACATGGCAGCCCTTCGGCTTCCCTTCCCCGGCACCGATCATGCGGTGTTCCTGCCCGCCGCCGGCTTGCCGTGGTTCATCGCGCCGTTCGGCCGCGACAGCCTGATCGTCTCCTTGCAGAATCAAATGATCCACCCGGCATTCGCCCGCGGCGCGCTGGAGATCCTGGGGTCGCTGCAGGCGAAGGAGGAGGACGACTACCGCGACGCGGAGCCCGGCAAGATCCCTCACGAGATGCGCTACGGCGAGCTCGCGCACTTCAAGCTCATCCCGCACACGCCCTATTACGGCACGGCAGACGCCACGCCGCTCTACTTGATCACGCTCCATGCCGCGTGGCGGGCCACCGGCGACCGGACGCTGCTGGAACGGCACATGAAAGTCGCCGAAGGCTGTCTGGACTGGATCGACAGATACGGCGACCGCGACGGCGATGGTTTCCAGGAATACCAGACGCGTTCGCCGGTCGGCTATGAGAACATGGCCTGGAAGGATTCCGGCGATTGCGTCGTCTATCCGGACGGATCGCTGGTCAAGGGGCCGAAGGCGCTGTGCGAATTGCAGGGCTATGTCTACGACGCCTGGCTGCGCATGGGCGAGGTCTACGACGCGCTCGGCGATCCCGAGCGCGCCCGCGCGTTGCGGGCAAAGGCTGCCGCGCTGTTCGAGCGCTTCAACGACGCCTTCTGGGATGAGGCATTCGGCTTTTATGCTTTTGCCCTGGACGGCGACAAGAAGAAGGTGCTGACGGTCGCCTCCAATCCCGGGCATTGTCTGTGGTCCGGCATCGTGCCGCCGGAACGGGCCGGCAAGGTGGTGGAGCGGCTGATGGCGCCGGATATGTGGAGCGGATGGGGCATCCGGACCCTCTCCGCCCTTCACCCAGCGTTCAATCCCTACAACTACCAGACCGGATCGGTTTGGCCCCACGACAACGGCATCATCGCCATGGGATTCAAACGCTACGGCTTCGGGGCCGAGGCCGCGCGCATCGCACGCGACATCAGCGCGGCCGGGAGCCACTTTCTGCTCAATCAGCTGCCGGAACTTTATACCGCTACGCAGCGCGACGAAACGACTTTCCCGGTGCAGTATCTCGGCGCCAACGTGCCGCAGGCCTGGGCCGCAGGGTCGGTGTTCACGTTGATGCAGGCTTTGCTGGGGTTCATGCCGGACGCGCCGCGCGGCAAACTCTACGTCGATCCGCAACTGCCGGACTGGCTGCCCGACCTCACCGTCTTCGACCTTCGCGTCGGCGCGCACATGTTCGATATCCGGTTCTGGCGCGATGGCGCGGAGACGCAGCTCGACGTCTTGCGTGGCAATCCCAAAGCGGTCGAGCGCAGCAGCGCCGGTGTCCAGGCACAGCGGCTCAAGGGTGCAGGAGGGTAACGGCGTTCGCGCGAGCCATGCGGTTCGCGGGCGCCATTCGATGTGGACCGGACGACGCCGTGTCGCTCAATTCTTCCCGAGCAAAGCGGGTAGCTCGTAATCGAGCAGGTCGCCGATCTTGTCCAGCCGGATATCGGCGGGCGAGTATTCGGCAAGGGCCTTCGCGTCGAGCGCATAGTGACCCTGCTTCGGGAACACGGTCGTGACGCGTTCGCCCCAAACCTTCTTGATTTCGGCCAGGATGCGCAATTTGTCGTCGATCATCACGTAGTGATGGGCGGGATAAAACCGCTCGACGTCCTCCAACTCCTGCTCCTTGTGGATGTAGATCAGGACACGGTCCTCGAATGCCCGCCAGAGGCCGGAGCGGTCGACCTTGCGGGGCTGAAACACCGCGTCGCCGTCGGAGAGGATCACGGGGACTCCCCACTGCTGCACGTGTTTCACTGCCGTCAGAGCGCCGGGATAGAGTCGCTCGGCGAACGGATAGTCGACCAGCCAGTTCGACATTCGCAAGATCGCGGGACTATGCAGGTCCTCGATCCGATAGCGCTCCAATGCGCCGAGATAATCGGCGTAGCCGAGTTCGCTGCGGAGTTGCTCGAAGATTTCCCAATACCGGTCACGCGCGGCGACACCGTACGCCTCCGCCAAGTGCTCGCTCAGGTGCGCCTGCACACGGTCATTATCGAGCAGCGTGTTGTCGACATCGAAGAGGAAGACGACATCGTGCGTCTTGGTCATCGGCTTCACCACCACGATCTGTTCGTTACACGACAGCCTGTCCCGTTTCGGGAACACACGTTGGAAATTGTCGAGAGCACCTGTTCTTGACAGTGGAGCCGATGCTCGCGTCGCCGTCACATGCGCTAGCGCTTCCGCTTGGCAAGGAGCTCCTTGGCAACCTCCACGACCCGCTCGGGCTCGAATCCGAATTTCTTTTGGAGCTCCTTGAGCGGGGCCGAGGCCCCGAACGTCTTCATGCCGATCACGCGGCCGGACGTGCCCACATACCGCTCCCAGCCGAAGGTGGACGCCTGCTCCACCGCGACGCGCGCGGTCACCTGCGGCGGCAACACGCTGTCCCGGTACTGTTGCGGCTGGTGCTCGAAGATGTCCCAGGACGGCATCGACACCACCCGTGAACGCACGCCGTCGGCAAGCAGTTGCTCGTGCGCCTCCACGGCCAGACTGACCTCGCTGCCCGAGGCGATGAGGATCAATTCGGGATCGCCGCCGCCGGCGTCGGCGAGTACGTAGGCGCCGCGCGCGACGCCTGCCGCCGGCGCGTATTTGCTGCGGTCCAAGGTCGGCAGCGGCTGGCGCGACAGGGCCAGCACCGCGGGCTGGTGACGCAGCCGCAGGATATAGCGATAGGCCTCGACGACCTCGTTGGCGTCGCCGGGCCGCAGCACCACCAGTCCGGGGATGGCGCGCATCGAAGGCAGCTGCTCGACCGGCTGGTGGGTCGGGCCGTCCTCGCCGTCGCCCATCGCGTCGTGCGTGAAAACGAAGATGGTGGGCAGCTCCATCAGCGCCGACAGCCGGATGGCCGGCCGTGCGTAGTCGCTGAAGATGAAGAAGGTGGCGCCGAAGGCCCGCAGCTTCGACAACGACAGCCCGTTGACCGTGGCGGCCATCGCGTGCTCGCGGATGCCGAAATGCAGGTTCTTCCCGCCGAAGCTCCCAGGCTCGAAATCCCCGGCACCCTCAAAGGTCAGGAGAGTCTTGTTGGACGAGCCGAGATCGGCCGACCCCCCGAGGAACCAGGGGATGTTCTGCGCGAGAACGTTGAGCACCTTGCCGGAGGCGTCGCGTCCGGCAATGCCCTTGGCGTCGGCCGGAAAGACCGGCAGGCCGCGGTCCCACCCCTCCGGCAGCTCGCGCCGCTGCATCTGGTCGACCTCGGTCGCAAGCGCGGGATACTTGGCCCGGTAGGCCGCGAAGAGGTCGTTCCAACGGCGCCGGGCCTGCGCGCCGCGCGCGCCGATCCCGGCCGCGAAATGCGCGCGGACCGCGTCCGGGACGAGGAACTTGGCGTCCTCGGGCCATCCGTAGCTGCGCTTGGTGAGGCGAACCTCCTCCTCGCCCAGGGGCTCGCCATGGGCCGCGGCGGTGTCGTGCTTGTGCGGCGAGCCGTAGCCGATGTGGCTGTCCAGGATGATGAAGGTCGGCCGGCCCTTGGTCATCCGGAAGGCATCCAGCGCATCCGCGATGCGGTCGATGTCGTTGGCGTCGCTGATGCGCAGAACGTTCCACCCGTAGCCCAGGAACCTGGCGGCGATGTCCTCGGTAAAGGTGATGCGCGTGCTGCCCTCGATGGTGATGTGGTTGTTGTCGTAGATCCAGCAGAGATTGTCCAAGGCGAGGTGGCCGGCGAGCGACGCGGCTTCCGAACCCACTCCCTCCATCATGCAGCCATCGCCGCACACGGCGTAGATATCGTAGCCGAAGATCTCGAAGTCGGGCTTGTTGTAGCGCTCGGCGAGCCACTTCTCCGCGATCGCCATGCCCACGCTGGTGGCAATCCCCTGCCCGAGCGGTCCGGTCGTGGTTTCGACCCCCGAAACCCAGTGGTACTCGGGGTGACCCGGCGCCTTGCTGTCGAGCTGGCGGAAGCGACGAATATCGTCGAGCGACACCGAGGGCTGGCCCAGCACCTCGTAATCGGGGTTCACCGCGCGCGTACCCGTCAGATGCAGCACCGACCACAGCAGCATGGACGCGTGACCGTTCGACAGCACGAACCGATCGCGGTTGGGCCAGATCGGGTCCTGCGGATCGAAACGCATCACCCGGTTCCATAGCGTGTAGACCAAGGGCGCGAGCGCCATCGGCGTGCCGGGATGCCCGGACTTGGCTTGCTGAACCGCGTCGATCGACAGCGTGCGAATGCAATTGATCGACAATTGATCCAATTGCTCTTTGGTCATCGGGGCAGCCGAACCCTTCTGACCGATGGCGACGTCACTCATCTTTGCGGCTCCCGTGTCACTTTTTGAAGGTGTCCCGCCCCGGCGCGGTCGGCGAGCAGCAGAGCCTGGTCCTGCCGCACACGCCCCGCAGGAATCGACCGGTCGCCGTCACGCAGTCGCGCGAGCATTTCCGCCTTCTCGCTTCCGGTGACTAGCCAAAGCACGCGGCGCGACCGGTCGAGCATCGGATAGGTCAAGGTCATCCGACGTCGCCCCTGGTAGATGCCGGTGGTCGCGACGTCCGCGTGGGAGACTTCGAGCACCGGGTCGCCGGGCACCAGCGAGGCGGTATGGCCGTCGGGTCCGAGGCCGAGATGGACCACGTCGAGCACCGGCGGCGAGCCGGCCACCTCCTGCAGCGTCAGCGCGTATTGCCTTGCCGCCTGATCGATGTCGGGTAATTCCACTGGCATCGGGTAGATGTGATCGGGGCGCAGCGGTGCATGCTCGAGCAGGCTGTCGCGCAAATGGGTGAGGTTTCTGTCGGGGTCCCCCGCCGGCGCCAGACGCTCGTCCACTTGCGCGACGTGCACGTCCTCCCAGGGGAGCTTCTCGTCGGCCAGGGCGCGCAGCATCAGCCACGGCGTGTGGCCGCCGCTCAGCGCCATGGTGAAGCGGCCGCGCGCGGCCACGGCCACACGGGCGGCCGTCGCAATGATGGCGGCGGCTCCGCGGGCGACAGCATCGACATCGGCAAGCACTTCGATCTTCACGCGGCCGCCTCCGCTCCGGTCAGCCCCCTAGCGCAGATATCTCACACTACTAAGCGCATCGGGGCGCCGAATCAGCGAAAGTGGTTGTGTGGCAACGACTTTCGAGTGATTCGCGGAGCGCCCCGATGCCGACAGAGTGTAGCGCAGATTTGTTCGGATTTGCAGTCGTTGAAGGCCGCGACGTTGTGGTGGCGTTCGACGGCGGGGCGATCAGCTCGGATGCCGGCGCGCTGCTTCTGGGGGCGGCGGATCATGCGATCAAGCTGACGGAGCGGTTTGCCGCGTGCTTTCACGACGCCCGTCGGCCACATCTGATCGAGCATGAGGTTGCGACCCTGCTGGGGCAACGGGTGTTTGGGATCGCGCTCGGTTATGAGGATCTCAATGACCACGACGAGTTGCGCCACGATCCGGTGATGGCAGTGTTGGCGGGCAAGCTCGCGGCGCGGCGCAAGGAGTGTGCGCCGGTGGCCGGGAAGTCGACGCTCAACCGGCTGGAGCTGAGCCGGCTGGAGCCGACGCGCTATCACAAGATCAGTCACAACCCGATCGCCATCAAGCGGCTCATGGTCGACGTTTTCCTGGAGGCGCACGACCGCGCGCCGAGCGAGATCGTCCTCGATCTCGATGCGACCGACGATCCGGTGCACGGGGAGCAGGAGGGGCGGTTCTTTCACGGCTATTACGACTGCTACTGCTATCTGCCGCTGTACGTGTTCTGCGGGCGCGATCTGTTGGCGGCCAAGCTGCGGCCGGCGAGCATGGACGCCGCGGCGGGCGCAGTGGAGGAAGTGGCGCGCATCGTCGCGCAGATCCGCCGGCGCTGGCCGCACGTGCGCATCCTGGTGCGCGCCGACAGCGGGTTCGCGCGGGAGGAGCTGATGGTCTGGTGCGAGGCGCACGGCGTGCACTTCCTGTTCGGATTGGCCAAGAACGACCGGCTGATCGCCGAGACCGCAAGCGAGCTGGCGCGGGCCGAGGCGAAGAGCCGGCGGACCGGCAAGCCGGCGCGGTACTTCAAGGACTTCAGGTGGAGGACGCGCCGCAGCTGGGGCCGCGAGCGCCGGGTCGTCGCCAAGGCCGAGTTCACCGCCGGCGAGGCGAACCCGCGCTTCGTCGTGACCTCGCTGACGCGCGCCCAGTGCAGGCCCAAATATCTCTACGAGAAGGTCTACTGCGCCCGCGGCGAGATGGAGAACCGGATCAAGGAGTGCCAGCTCGATCTCTATGCCGATCGCACCTCGACCGCCACGATGCGGGCAAATCAGCTGCGGCTGTGGTTCGCCTCGATGGCCTACGTGCTGCTCTGCGCCTTGCGTCGGATGGGGCTGCATCACACGCCATTTGCCAACGCAAGCTGCGGTACCATTCGTCTCAAGCTGCTCAAGATCGGCGCGCTCGTGCGCATCAGCGTGCGCCGCATCAAAATCGCGATGGCCTCGGGCTGTCCCGCGGCCCCTGCTTGGTGCGACGCTGCCGTCCGTCTCAACGCCGCGGCAAGCGCACGCGGCTCACCCGCCTGACACGCGGCGCCGCAACGCGTAACAAACGCGGCATCATCAAAGGCCCACCGAGACCTCGTCTTCGCTGCAGCCGCAGCCCGGAAAAGTCCCAGCGAGTCTCGCGTCATCCGACGCCACAGAGTAGCGCGAACGCAGAAAACCGAACAAATCGTCGCGCAAACCTGCTCGATCGTGCAAAGATAGTGTGAGATATCCGGGCTAGCCCTCGCTTCGTGCGTCGCGTCGTCTTGCATAGCGCCCTCCTTGTGCGCGCCTCGCTAGCCGGCCGATTTCTCCAGGTGTCCGCCGAACTCGTAGCGCATCGCCGACAGCAATCGGTCGGCAAAATCCGCTTGGCCGCGCGAGCTGAAACGCTCATAGAGCGCGGTCGAAAGCACGGGCACCGGCACGGCCTCGTCGATCGCCGCCTTGATCGTCCAGCGTCCTTCGCCGGAGTCCGAGACCTTGCCGGCAAAATCCGACAGCGCGGGGTCCTGCGTCAAAGCGGCCGCCGAAAGGTCGAGCAACCACGAGGCGATGACGCTGCCGCGCCGCCAGACCTCGGCGATGTCACGCAGATCGAGGTCGTAACGGTAGAGATCCGGGTCGCGCAGCGGCGTCGTTTCGGCATCGATCGCCTGCCGCTGCTTGCCGACATTGGCGTGGCGCAACACGTTGAGGCCTTCGGCGTAGGCGGCCATGATGCCGTACTCGATCCCGTTGTGGACCATCTTGACGAAATGGCCTGCGCCGTTCGAGCCGCAGTGCAGATAGCCCCACTCCGCGGTACCGCCGATCTTCTCACGTCCAGGAGTTCGCTCGATGCTGCCCATCCCCGGCGCCAGCGCCTTGAAGATCGGATCGAGATGCTGGACGGCTTTCTCCGGGCCGCCGATCATCATGCAATAGCCGCGTTCCAGGCCCCAGACGCCGCCGCTGGTTCCGACGTCCACGTAGGTAATCTGTTTCGATGCAAGCTCTTTTGCGCGCCGGATATCGTCCACGTAGTACGAGTTGCCGCCGTCGATGAGAATGTCGCCGCTTTCGAGGTGGGGCACGAGGTCGGCAATGGTCTGGTCCACCACCGCCGCCGGAACCATCAACCAGACCGCGCGCGGCTTCTCCAGCTTGTGCGCCAGTTCCGCGAGCGAAGCGGCCCCGACCGCCTTTTCACGCGCCAGCTCCTCGACCGCTTTCGGCGATCTGTCGAAGACCACGCACTGATGGCCGTCCTTGAGGAGCCGCCGCACCATGTTGGCTCCCATTCTGCCCAGGCCGATCATTGCTAGCTGCATGATTCCTTCTCCATTAGGACCGAGTTGCGGCTTGCAGCCGTTTCATGGCCGCGGCGACGCCCTCGGTGTCATTGAAAATCGCCGACCCTGCGACGAGGACATCGGCTCCGGCGGCCACGGCCAACGGCGCCGTCACCGCGTCGATCCCGCCGTCGACCTCGAGCTGACATTCCGGTTTGATCCGATCGATCATCTCGCGCACACGCCGAACCTTGGGGAGCGTGGAGCGAAGAAAATGCTGGTGCCCGAAACCGGGACTCACGGTCATGACCAGCACCTGGTCGAGCTCTGGCAGGATTTCCTCCAACACCGCCGCGGGCGTTGCCGGGTTGACCGCCGTCCCGACGCGTTTGCCGAGTGCCCTGATGCGATGCACCGTCCGCGACAGGTCGCTGTTGCCCTCCCAGTGGACGAGGAATGAATCGGCCCCAGCCTGAGTGAACTCGTCGACGAACATGTCGGGGTTCGTGATCATCATATGGACCTCGAGCGGCAGGCGCGTGGTCCGCCGCAATGCCTCGACGATGGGCGCGCCCATCGAAAGATTGGGCACGAAATGGCCGTCCATCACGTCGACGTGGATCCGATCGGCGCCGGCCCGGTCGGCGTCGGCTACCTGCTCGCCCAAACGCGCGAAGTCGGCCGCCAGGACCGACGGCGCCAGCTTCACGGTGCGGAGGCCGGGGCGCTGGTCTCGGCCGGGTTCTTCGCGCGGCATGACGTGCTCCAACATGCGGTCCTCCCGGAAAGTCTGAGCGAGCTTCCGATCGCGGCGGTCGCCCACGGCGACGGCGGCAGGCAGCGGCAGTTGGCCTTTCGAGCTCCGGAACTCAAAGGTCGGGGCGGCCGACGGCGAATGCAAGCGTCATCGCACCGCGCCTTTGAGGCTGCGATAGCGATGGATCAGGTTGTTGGTTGAACTGTCATGGCGGAGCTCGGGCTCGGCCTTGTTCTCGAGTTCCGGAATAATGCGCTGCGCCAGCACCTTGCCGAGCTCGACACCCCACTGGTCGAACGAGTTGATGTCCCAGATCGCGCCCTGCGTAAACACGCTGTGCTCGTACAGCGCGACCAGCTTACCCAGCGCCGCCGGCGTCAAACGGTCCAGGAGAATGACGTTGGACGGCCGATTGCCTTCGAATTCGCGATGCGGCACGAGCCAATCCGGCGTGCCTTCCGCCTTCACCTGCTCGCGCGTCTTCCCGAATGCCAAGGCCTCGGTCTGGGCGAAGACATTGGCCAGCAGCATGTCGTGGTGGCGGCCGAGCACGTTGAGCGCATGCACGAAGGCGATGAAGTCACACGGGATGAGCCGCGTGCCCTGATGGATCAGTTGATAGAACGAGTGCTGGCCATTAGTTCCGGGTTCGCCCCAGTAAATGGGGCCGGTCTGGCAATCGACCGCTGTCCCCGCGCGTGTCACGTGCTTGCCGTTGCTCTCCATCGTCAACTGCTGGAGATAGGCCGGGAAACGCTTCAGGTACTGCTCGTAAGGCAGGACGGCGGCGGTCTGTGCGCCGAAGAAGTCGTTGTACCAGACCGCGAGCAGACCCATGAGGACTGGCAAGTTGCGCTCGAACGGCGCGGTGCGGAAGTGCTCGTCGATCTCGTGAAAGCCGCCCAGCATGGCGCGGAAGTTGTCCGGGCCGATGGACAGCATGGTCGACAGCCCGATCGCCGCGTCCATTGAATAGCGGCCTCCGACCCAGTCCCAGAACTCGAACATATTGGCGGTATCGATACCGAATTCGGCGACCTTCGCGGCATTCGTCGACACCGCGACGAAATGCTTGGCCACGGCGCGGGCGTCGCCGTCGAGTCCTGCCAGCAGCCAATCGCGGGCGCTGTGCGCGTTGGTCATGGTCTCGAGCGTCGTGAACGTCTTCGAGGAGACGATGAAAAGCGTCTCCGCCGGATCGAGATCGCGCGTCGCCTCGACGAAATCGGTGCCGTCGATGTTGGAAACGAAGCGAAAAACAATGGCGCGGTCGCTATAATGCTTCAACGCCTCGTAGGCCATCACCGGCCCGAGGTCGGAACCGCCGATCCCGATATTCAGGATATTGCGCAGGCGTTTTCCGGTATGGCCCTTCCATTGCCCGCTGCGGACACGATTGGAGAAGTCCGCCATCTTGTCGAGCACGGCGTGAACCTCCGGCACGACGTTCGTCCCGTCCACCACGATGGATGCGCCTTTGGGCGCCCGCAGCGCGACGTGCAGGACTGCGCGGTCTTCCGTGGTGTTGATCTTCTCGCCGCGGAACATTGCATCGATGTATCCCTGCAGGTCGCAGGCTTCCGCGAGGTCAACGAGCAGGCCGAGGGTTTGGTCGGTTATGCGGTTCTTCGAATAGTCCAGGTAGACGCCGGCGGCCTCGGCGGTCATGCGCGTGCCGCGCGCGGGATCGTTGGCGAACAGGTCTCGCAGATGCAGGCCGCGCACGTCGTGGTAATGACGTCCGAGAGCTTCCCATGCCGTGCGTTGGCGCGATGATGGCTTTGCAAGCGGCTCCAAGCGTGCCGTCATATCGGACCTCCGTTCATCTCCCGCCGGCGCGACCCGCCGCGGGCGTTAGGTATCGGCGAGCGCCCGCCCCCGCTTCTCCCACAGCCGAAATCCGCCGCGGAAAGCATTGGCGTTCTCTCCGGAGCGCGTTTTCGGCGGAAGCTTTTCGAGCTTCTTGACGTTGCCGCCGCCGATGACGGTGTCGGTGGGCTCCAGCGCGGCAATGAGGCGCGTGACCACATCGGCGACGTCGCGCCGCCATTTCTTCTTGCCGTGCCGCGTCAGCCCGCGCAGCCCGACGTAATCCTCGTAGGTGGCCTTTTTGTAGGGAAGGTGCCCCAATTCCATGGGCTCGACGATCCCGTCCACGATCATGGCGGAGCCGAGCCCGGTTCCGAGGCCCAGAAACAGCATTTTGCCGCCCCGGTAGCTCCCCAGCGCCTGCATGGCCGCATCGTTGACGATCTTGACCGGACGCCCGAAGGCCGCCGCATAATCGAAATTGACCCACCCGCGTCCCAGATTGTGCGGCTCCGCAATCGGGCAGCTGTGGAGAACCGGGCCGGGATAGCCGATCGACACCACGTCATATTTCCAGTCCGCGGCCAGCTTCTTGACTTCCGCGACCATCCGTTTGGCCGTCAGCGTCGGGCCGGATGGAAACGCTCGATGGTCTTTCGGGCCGGTCGCGATGATCTTGACCGAGGTCCCGCCGACATCGACGACCAGTACTTTCTTGGCGGAATTCTTCATCGTGAAATGAGCCATTGTCGGCGCAAAGTGCCGCTGCTGCGTTGATCGGCCTAGCGCGGTTGATTTGAAATTCCCGCCGTTGCGGCCGCAAGCTCATTCAGGAATTTCAAGTCCAAGACCGCACCAGCATGATGAGATTGCGCGTGTACCTTTGTTTCCGACATTCGCCTCAGCGGGCCGAGAGCGTTCGCGAACTTCGCAATCGGGACGCTAGCCGGCCTTCTTGAGCGCGGCCGCCTTGGACCCGATCACCTCCAACAGGTCGTCCCAGGATTGGACGAACGACTTGGCTCCTTCATCCTGCAGCCGGGCGGCCAGGGCATCGACGTCGACGCCGGCGTCCGCGAACTGCGCCAGCACCTGTTGGTAGTCGCCGCCGTCTGCCGGCAGCGCTTGGCCGACCTCGCCGTGGTCGGCGAAAGCTTTCAAGGTGGCCTCGGGCATGGTGTTCACCGTGAAGGGCGCCGCCAGCGCCTTGACGTACAGGACGTCGGAGGCCTTGGGATCCTTGGTCCCCGTGCTGGCCCACAGCAGGCGCTGCGGGCGAGCGCCGAAATTGCAGGCGCGCAGCCAGCGCGGCGAATCGAGCAGAGCGCGATACGCCTTGTAGGTGCGTTTGGCGACCGCGATGCCGAGCCGGTCGTTCAGGCTAGCAGGCACCTTGCCCATCACGGCGACGTCCCAGCGACTGATGAAGACCGAGGCCACAGAGCCTACGGCGGGAGGGAGCCCGGCCTCGATGCGCCGTTCGACTCCGCGCAGAAAAGCATCGGCGGCCGCTGAATACTGCTCGGGCGAGAACAGGAGGGTCACGTTCACGGGCACGCCGGCAAAGATCGCCTCTTCGATCGCGGGCAATCCTTCCTTGGTTCCGGGAATCTTGATCAGGACATTGGGACGGCCCGCACGGGCGTGCAGATCCTTGACCTCGGCCAGCGTGGCCTTGGTGTCGTGTGCCAACACCGGCGAGACTTCCAGCGACACCCAGCCATCCACTCCGCAAGTCCGGTCGTGGATCGGACGGAACAGGTCGGCCGCCCGGGTGATGTCGTCCAGCGCCAGTTTGAAGAAAAGGTCTTCCCCCGATTTGCCTTTCTGGAGTTGCGCACGGATGTCGCCGTCATAGTCGCCGCTGTTCTTGATCGCGTGGTCGAAGATGGTGGGGTTCGATGTGAGCCCGGTGACCGACAGATCCTCGATGTAGCTCCGCAGCGTGCCGCTGCTCAACAGGTTGCGGGTGATGTTGTCGAGCCAGAGGCTCTGGCCCAGATCGTGGACGGTTCGGGTTGCTTTCATGATGTTACCTCGAAGTCCTTGGCGGCCTTCGGCGAAGGCGTTCGCGGAGCGCGTCATGTGCCCTGCCCCCTGCGCGCGCCGTCGGCCCCGATCGGCAGCCACGCCCGTCCGTCGCGCGCGAGCAACTCATCGGCGGCGGCGGGGCCTGCGCTGCCGGCCGCGTAGCGCGCGATGTCGCGGGCAGGATTGGCTGCCCAGAAATCGAGCACGCCCTGGACGGCGCTCCAGGCCGCCTCGACCGTGTCGGCGCGCTGAAACAGCGTGGCGTCGCCGATCAGGCAGTCATAGATCAGGGTCTCGTAGCCTACCACCGCGAGCGGGGGAAAATAGTCCTGGTAGGAAAAGTTCATTGCGACGCCGGCGATCTCGATATCGGAACCTGGCCGCTTGGCGCTGAAACTGATCGAGAGTCCCTCGTCCGGCTGGATACGCAGCCGCAAAATGTTCGCGGGCAGCCGCTCGACCGGCGTATCGCGGAACAACGCGTAGGGCGCCTGGCGGAACTGAACCGCGATCTCGGTCGAGCGCGACGACAGGTGCTTTCCGGTCCGCAGGTAGAACGGGACGCCGGCCCAGCGCCAATTGTCGATGCTGAGCTTGAGCGCAACATAGGTCTCGGTCATCGAATCCGGGGCGACATCCGGCTCGTGCCGGTAGTCGCGGGCCGGCTCGCCGAGCACCTTTCCAGCGCCGTATTGCCCGCGCACGACTTCGGCCGGCGAGACCGGACGGACGGCGCGGAAGACCTCGGTCTTCTTGGCGCGCACGGCGTCGGCATCGAACGAGATCGGCGGTTCCATCGCGATCATGCCGAGCAGCTGGAAAAGATGGTTCGGCACCATGTCCCGCAGCGCGCCGGTTCGTTCGTAGAAGCGGCCGCGGCGTTCGACCCCGACGGTCTCCGCGGCGGTGATCTGGACGTGGTCGACATGGTCGCGGTTCCAGAGGGGCTCGAAGATGCCGTTGGCGAAGCGCAGGACCAGGATGTTCTGGACCGTTTCCTTGCCCAGAAAATGATCCATCCGATAAATCTGGTCCTCCGACAGCACCTTGAGGATCTGCGCGTTGAGCGCTTCGGCCGAGGGAAGGTCGTGGCCGAACGGCTTCTCGATGATGACCCGTCGCCATGCATCTTGGGACTGTCGGACGAGCCCTGCGCGGCCGAGCTGCTCGATCACCGGCGCGAAGAACCTGTCGGCCACGGCCAGATAGAACACCACATTGGCGCTTGCGCCCTGCCCTTCCCGTTGCTCCAGCAACGCCCCTAGTTGGCGATAGGTCTCCGGTTTCGTGATGTCGCCTTGCATGTATTGCATGCGGCTCGCGAGCCATGCCCAGACCTGCTCGTCGATCGCTTCGCCAGCGCGCATCATCTCGGTCAGATGCTGGCGCCAGTCTTCGTTGCCCTGGTTGCTGAGATCGATACCGATGATCGAGAACCCCTCCGGCATCCTGCCGGCGCGCACGAGATGGTAGAGCGCCGGCACGACTAGGCGCTTCGTGAGATCGCCGGCCGCGCCGAAGATCACCAGGGTCGCCGGGGGCGCTGTTCGGCTGGCGGGTACGGCCGTCGCCTCCGTGGCCGCGTTGGTCGCGACCGCGCTCACGACGCGGCCCTCACGGTGCTGTTCGGGGCCTGCCCCGTTGCCGCCGGCTCCACCATGGGAAATGCTCCTGTCTTAAGAATGAGGTGGTCGTGGAGCCCGCTGCGAAGAATCCTGTGCGCAGGACAGGTTCCCTGAATATCCATATCGCCGAACTCGGCCGGAGATCTCTTGGGCAGCGATCAAGCGCAGATGCGGCCCTCGACGTGGTTCGACCTCTTCCCGAAGCCACGATCGACTGGACACGGCGAGCTTGTTCGCCATGGTTGCAACGTAACACCGTGGATGCTCTCTTGCCACCGCGCCTTGCCCGGTGCGGCAAATCGTCGGGCGTGAGCAAGCAAAAGTTCGTGAACGAGGGATGCCCGGCGATGGCACCAGGCCGCCCGGCCCGCATCACCGCGAGCGCGCCGCGCGCGTCCCGCATCGGGTTTTGCCGACGTGGAGGCGAAGCTCAAGCTGGTCGCGCCGCGCAGGGAGCTCGATCGGATGTACCGACACGGATGCGGCCGGAGGTCCGCATGTTCGACTCGCCGCACGAATGATGGGACTTCTGAACCGCCACATTGGTTGCTCGAAGCCTGGCCCGGGGAGATGACGCTCCACAGGGCGATTAGCCCCCCTGCACTATTCGATCCACCACACCGCCACGCCGATCCCCAGGAGAATGACCAGGCACAGAATAGCGAGCCAGAACACCACATCCCGTGCCCGGCCGGGCGTCAATTTCATTGGAGTCTCCCGTAGCCAAATCCAGGTGCGCAACCCTGCCACGTCCACCAGGTGGCATGAACTGTCGGCGTAGCTCGCGCGCCGCGAGCCGGTCCTTCAAACCTCGCACAGTCGCACCGCGCCGATCAGCGAGTCAAAGAGCTGATCGACGCTTTTGTGACGCCGGTCACACCGCGCGGAATGGCGGCCGCGTAGCCTCCTCGAGAGCGGTAGGGCCGCCCAGTCGGCGACCACCGAGCGACCCCGACCGATATGGTGTCGAGATGACTAGAAATTTCGACCTTGTAGGCGCGATGCCGTTCTCCACCGACAAGGTGGCGGCGGCGCTTTCGTCGATCGACGATGTCGTGAAGGCGCTCCAGACGCCTTCCAGGCAACCGCCGCTTCCGCCCGCCAGTCTCAGCGCTGCCGACCGCTTGGTGGCGGAGAGCACGACCGACTGATCAAGAGCGATCTCCGGCAAGCGGGCGCGAGCGTTTCCACGCGCGGCGCCTGTGCCGCCGCACTTGCAAGCCGCCGGGCGCGACCTGCCAAGCTGAAATTTCCGAATTGCGGGCGCCGTGGCACCGTCGCCTGCGGTCACGCGAGCCGGCAAGCCAGGTGGTCGAGGCGGGCACGGCGCCGTCTCGAGCAGGGCGGACTTGAGGCCGTCGAAACGCATCCCCCCGACGCGGATTTGAACGTGCCCAGCGGCGTCGCGAGTTCAGGCTTTGCCCGCACGGAAGGGGCCCTCCCGGCGCGATCGTCCATTGTGTGATGGCCGGCACATCGGCGGTCCCGCGGGCGGCGTAGCCTTGCTCCCATGGATCAACACCACCAGCGTCCTCCAGAAAGTCTTGGGAGCCGAGCCATGACAACCTGCTGCGATACCCGGGAAGCACTCGCGCTCACCGCGCCTTCCGCCGCCGGCTTTCGTTTTTCGCGGCTCTTTCCGCTGTTCGTGGGCGAACGGCAATCCAGACTGCGGGGCCTGAAGGTTGGTTGGTACGCGATCGATAACGACGGCGCTGTCGCTGCCGGGCCGTATCCCAGCCGTGACGAATGTGACGAGCGCATCGGCCAAGCGCCCGACGCATTGATGTCCCCGGACCTGTGGCGACGGCCCAATTCCATCCGGTACGGCGCAGCGAACGTTGGAAGATAGAAAACCGCGCTCGAATGTTCCGGCGGAAGCGGTGTCCGTCCACGCAGAAATCCGCCAACGTCTCTGGAAATCCAGCGATCTACGCAATTCCGCGAACGAGGTCGCCCGTCAGCACCGCTGTTTGCAAACGAGCTGCTGAGTGGAGCAGCTGAGATTGCAGGACGGGTTGCCTCCTGCTGCGCTCGCAGTCGATCCCGTCACCGGAACGCAGCTGTTCATGCAGTTCATTGCCAAGGTGTCGCAGGTGATCTGACACGTGAGAGTCGTCGTCTGCAGAGTTGGCGGCGTGATGGGCACAGGGGTGACGGTCTGACTACTTTGGGCGAAAGCGCCGCTTCCGAACGATGCGAAATTCAGCAGTACGATGCCCATTAGCGCGATGCGTTTTTTCATGAGACTTCCCCTTCGTCTTGCGGCCGCCATCCGTCGGCACGAGCGCGCTCGCTCGAACGCCACCGTTCTTCGGGAACGGCTCCCCGAGGATGCCGGTTTTCATGCCGTGAGTCATCTCCCCCTGACGGATCGGGAACTCACCGTCGATTTCGTCTGGCGCAAGGGCCGGCCGTCTGCAAGCGTTGATATGGCTCGATTTTCTTCGAAACCCTGCTTTGTGCCCTGTGCGATCGTCCGCCCTTCGGCCTTCGCGGACGATGACAAGCCCGGCAATGACGACCGACGTGGGTCAATTCGACTGGAAAATGCCTTTAGCTCTGAGGAATCAACTCCGAGGGACGACCGCGGCGGCCGCAGCTACTGCGGCTTGTAGCCCGACGCCTTGACGATCTCGGCGTTGAGCGCGATCTCCTTGCGCACGAACGCCGCGAACTCCGCGGTCGTCATCGGATTGGGCTCGCCGCCGAGCGCAATGATCTTGTCGGCGACCGCCTTGACCTTCAGCGCGGCGACCACCTCGCGGTTCAGCCGATCGACGATCGGCTGCGGAGTCTCCGACGGCGCGAAGGCTCCGATCCAGAAATTGTACAGAGCATCGGCGAGGCTGGCTTCCGCGAGCGTCGGCACGTCCGGCAAGAGCGACAGCCGCTTGGGCGCGCTGATCGCGAGCACGCTGATCTTGCCTTCCCTGGCGAGCGCGAGCGCGTTGAGCGCGGGCGCCGGATAGATGTCGAGTCGGCCGGCGACGAGCTCGTTCATGCCCTCGGGCGTGCCACGGAACGGCACATGGGTCGCGGGAAATCCCGCGACGAGGCGCAGGCGCTCCATGAAGAGTTGTCCGGAGCTGCCGGCGCCTGCAGTGCCGTAGAGAATGTTGCTTCCAGGCTTCTTGCCGGCCTGCACCAGGTCCTTGAGCGTCTTGTATTTCGGCGCCGTCGCGATCACGAAAGGGATGCTGGCCAGCGCCGTGATCGGCGCGAAATCCTTGTCCACGTCGTAGGGCAGCTTGGCATAGGTGGACGCCACCACGACGTGCGAGGTCGAGTTCACGAGCAGCGTGTAGCCGTCCGGCTCGGACTTCGCCACCATGCCCGAGCCGAGGGTGGTGCCGGCGCCGCCGCGATTCTCGACCACAATCGTCTGCCCGATCTGCCTGCCGACTTGGTCGAACACGGTGCGGGCGGTGATGTCGGTGGCGCTGCCGGCGGAAAACGGCACAACGATCTTGATCGGGTGCTTGGTCGGCCAGTCCTGGGCCATTGCGGTGACTGGCGTGAAAAGAACGAGCAGTGCTGCAGCCCGCGTGAACCATTTCATTGTGACAATTCCTCCTGCTTCGATCGGCCGGTTGCGTGCCCGCGGTTGCGGGCCACGGTCTGTCGCTCGCGGTGTTTTGCGCGTCGTGCATCATCCTATGACGGTCGGCGCCGCCGCTCCAAGCGCTGCATCGCCGCACGACATCGGCGACCCGCTGCTGGTGGCGGCGGCCCTTCTGCGCCTTCGGCCAATCCTCCATGGCCGAGCCATGGCATCTCGTCCGGTTTGATACCGGGCGTTGCGGAGCATGTCGGGCGATTGCGTCGGGATGGCTTCGCTCTACCTGCCATTCTCGACGGCGCGCAGCACCGCGAATTAGAGGGTGTCGATTTGGATCGTACGAGCCTCACCGCCGCCGCCGAAGCCGCGACGGTTGTTGCCTTCGTGTCAGATATCCGGCCCGTTACCTCCACGCGCCAACGATTTCAAAGCACCTGGCGGAAGGGGTATCCGCCAATAACCATTGATCTCAAGAGTCCGTCGTTTTGATCACGAAGCCAAGCGGAAAATCCGCATATTTTGCGTGTCCTGCCGCTCGGTGATGAATTTCGTGAGAGAATTGCTTTTCGAGAAAGCCAGGAGAAAGTCGGGAAGTGTCTGGCGCAGTGCTATTGCGACGACCAGCTCCGATGGTGGGATACCGGGACGAATGGTTCGCAGCCAGGACCCGAAGGAGACCCAGACGAGCTTCGGGGCGACGACGGCGAGATACTGGAGCAGTCCCTGGGCGACGACACCGGCCTGGATGAAGGTGTGATAGGCGCGCATTTTGCGTTTGACACGGCTTCGGTAATCGGCCGATTTGCGATGGAGGTATTGATTGCCGTTGCGATAGCGCAACGGGATCATGTCTTTCATCCAGAAGTGGTAGGCGAATGAGCCGATCTGG
This sequence comes from uncultured Alphaproteobacteria bacterium, assembly GCA_963758945.1. Taxonomy (GTDB): domain Bacteria; phylum Pseudomonadota; class Alphaproteobacteria; order Rhizobiales; family Xanthobacteraceae; genus VAZQ01. Next base: position 175,272 of record CAVWXY010000021.1, read on the forward strand.
CGCGTGGCTTGTTTGAAGCTGTGCTCGATCTTGAAGCGCAGGCCATAGAGACGGATGATGTCGACGGCGCTCAGCGACGTATCGGTGCACATCAGGATGCAAGCTCCCCTTGTGGGATGAATGACGGCCACGAAGCGCACGAGCCGGCCCGCCGGACGCCACAACAGATCGCGGACACGATAGCGCAGAGTGACGTTGCACTCTCCGTAGACCGGACTGGGAACCTGTTGCATTGATTTGATATCCGCGAGCAGAGACGTCAGCTTTGTCTTCTTGCCGTAGATCTTGGGCCGCCCCCTTGTCTTGCGGCCTTTCTTGGGCGGAGCGGGAGCGTAGGCCACCGCATTGGATTTGACCCGGGTCACCAGATGGTTGCCTTGCTCGAGCAAGCCGCTCACCATCTTGCCGGCGGCGTAGTAGGCATCGGCGACAAAGTAGAAGGGAGCCTCGATAGCCAGGATATCGAGCAAGCCGAGCATCTTGTCGAGCAAGCTGCGCTTGTCGCGGTTGGACCATACCAGACCTTCATGGATGCGCACGGCGAGCGGCACGGAAAAGACGCTCTTGGCCGCATGCACGAGCAGGCCGACAGCCTGCATGGAGTGCCCCATGATGTATTCTGGCTTGGTGTTCGATTCCGATTGCTGATGCAGGAGCTTTACGGCTGGCATTTTCTTGCCGCGTTTAGGGGCTTTGATGCCGTCCCCGACCAGGACCAGCCGGTTGTTGACCCGCACGATGCCTGGGAACAGCTGCAGCACGACTTGCGCCCACAAGGCCGAAAGCCGCTCGAGCTTGACGCCGCTGCTGTGAAAGTGATCGAGCAGTTTGGTGTAGAGCCTGGGTCGTAGGTTCAAGGCTCGCACGATGCTGGTGACACCCAGCAATTCCACCCGCACCGTCAAGCCGGCCACGGCGGTGACGAACCACATGAAGGTGCGCAGGCGCGAGAATGCCGGCCGCAGAAGAAGGATCGCATTCCACCAGACAGCCCACAGCTCGAGTGGGTGTTCCCGATCCGGCATGGTCGTATCCATGGTCAAGTTGGGTCGGGTCACCCAATAGGCACCAGAGATTCACAATTCGTTAACCATGCTCGGGCTCATGATCCGGACAAGACGAGACGAGCTACGTTGCGGGAATCGGGGGCGACGAGTATTCCGACCCCTTGCCGGCACGATGGATATCTCGAAGCACGGCGCCGCCGCGCCAACACGAAACGGGCCGCGATGGCTCATATCAGACCTGATTGAGGGCAGCTCATGGGCAAGCAGCGCAAGGAGCATCCGCAAGACAGTATCTTCGTGAATAACCCTTTCCTCGATGGACTTTTCGATTGGATGGAGTTGCCCGAGGGTCAGCAATGCATAGCGGTACGCGATGTCCTCTGGGACTTGCTGGAGGACGTGCAGCTCGACGCCAAGCAACGAAAATTGATCTGGCCAGACGCAGAGCCGCTCGATCTCGAGCAATCCATTCAGCGTATCCAGAAAGAGTACCCGGACTTTCCCCGCGACGAGGTCGAGGAGTTCCTGCTCGACTGGATCGACATGGGCTACGACCCGGAAAACTACTCCCAGGCGCAACTCGACGAGCTCGACAGCCTCACAGAACGGTGGGTCGCCGACCACCTTCGAAAGAAAAAGGCATCAAAAAAGCAGAAGAGAACTCGTCACTCTTGAGCATTGATATTGCGCAGTTTTTCTGGGTTTCGATGTATGCCCATGCCCGTCCATCTTCCAGAAAACGGGGCAACCCAGGAGCCAGACGGTGTAGTTACTGCAGGCAACCATCCCGGGCGGGTTGCTTTCAGCCATGGAGTAAGATCCGTGGGCCACGTTCACATCTCGCCATGATGTGAACTAGCTCACGCTCACTTGCCCGTGAGCGACGACATACTTCACGCGACTGAAGTCGCATCCCGTTCGAAATGCCGCGTCGCGCGCGGTCGAGGTTACGTTCAGGAGATCGTTCAGTCGCTGCCGGAATTCAGTTGCAGATTTCACCGCCTTGTGGGGGACCGATGGTACAGAGGGCCGGATTAGGCGCATCACGTCGGCCGCAGTGGACCGACATCGCCGCACCATTGCATCCCAATTCCTATCCGCCTGCTGCCGCGCGCATCCGGCTTGTCATTGCGAGCCCGGTTCGGCTGGTGCGGGAGGGCCTGAGAGCTAGTTTGCACGGCCGAGAGGGAATTTCCATGGTAGATGCGGTCAGCCTGGATGCGCAAGGCATTGCCCGGATCGCCGCGGCAGAACCGGACGTCATGCTAGTCGATCTCGGCCAGACCGACGCCGTTTGGGCAGCGCGGCTGCTGCGGGGTGCCTGCCCCGAAGCCAAACTTGTGGCCTTCGCGCTGGATGAGATCGATACCGACGTCTTCGCCTGCGCAGCGGCGGGCTTTTCCAGTTACGTCCCGCGCGAAAGCAGCGCCGAGGAGCTGCTGCGCGCATTGGTCGAACTCGATGGATGGGCGCATGCACTGCGCGCCGCATATCGCGGCCGCCATGTTTCATCGTCTCGCCGACTTCTTGCGCGAGCCCAGTCCAACTGCCTCGCTACCCCCGCTCACAGCGCGGGAGAATGAGATTCTGACGCTGGCAGAGGAAGGCCGCTCCAACAAGGAGATCGCGCGGGATCTTGCGATCAGTTGCGCCACGGTGAAGAACCACATGCACAACATCCTGCAGAAGCTACAGGTGAGCCGCCGCGCCCAAGCCGTCGCGCGGCTGCGAAGCTGCCGCGGATTCTAGTGCTGAACCGAGAACAAGGCACCGCCCCCAAGCCCTGTCGCCCCGGGCGGCTTACATTAGCAATCCCGAGTAGACGAGCATCGGAATCGTCTTCTGCGGTTCTCAAACCGCAGCGCAGGAAAAGTGCGTCACGGCTGCGGATCTAGATCCATCGATCTATGGGGCATAGTCCCTAGTCACGTTGGCGCCCAGGCCTTGCGAGCGCCTCATGAGGCGGACGGTCCTGCCCGTGCGAACCAGGTGTTTTCTCTGAAGGGCCAGGAAACCACATTCCCCCTCCGATCCATGGCGCAACGTCGCTTCTCCTGCCGATACTATGCGCGCCCGATGTCCGGGCAGGAGCAACCGACTTGCCCCCCACCACCGTGTTGCTTGCCGATCTGCCTCGGATGCTCGAGGACATGATAGCGAGCGTGCTGCAGCCTCATCCTGATATTCGCATTATCCGCGGTGCGGCACATGACCAGGATGTGATTGCCGCTGCCACCGCCGCCGGCGCCAACGCGGTTGTCGTGACCCGGCGCGATCCTGCCAGCCTGGACGAGGTCGCCCCGAGGCTTGCGCAGGCAGCACGCATTTCGATTGTTGCCCTGGCGACTGACGGGACGTCGGCTTGCGTGCACTCGCTGCGGGCCGAGGCCACCCGGCTCGACGACGTCTCCGCCGGAGAGATCCTTCGCGCGCTGGCGGCCGCGCGCCCCCTCGGCGGACGTAAGGAGGGACTCGATCCCTGTGGCGACGAGGCGGGTCAGGGGAGCAGTTCGATTCCACAAGGGAGAGGGTGATGAACAGCGATCGCTGCCTTTGCGTCGAGCGCCGCATCGATGTTCCGCCCGCGGGGCACCAGTGATCCCGCCCAGCAGATCGATCCGGTGCCCCGATGGCCAACGTCCTTGCGCTCCACTCGGTCGGCAACTCGATCGTGAGCTACCTGCGCAACAGCTATCCGCAGCAAGTCGCAGGGATCACGATGCCGACCTGCTCGTTCGACCTCATGTCGTTCGCGCAGCTTGCCAGCAGTACCGAGGAGGCGACGACCCGCATCACGTTGCTGCTGTACCGGGTGACGGTGGACGAACATGCGCGCCAGACGCGCGCGCCCAACCGGGCGGCGGATGGACCCGCACCGCTGTCGCTCGATCTGCATTACATGGTGACCGCCTGGGGCGCGACCTCCCTCGACGAACAGCTGACCTTTGCGTGGACGCTGCGCCAGTTGCACGAGCACCCGGTGCTCGATGCCTCGGCCCTCTCGCCGGAGGCCGGCTGGGCGCCAGACGAGGTGATTCAGATCGTGCCGGCCGAGCTCACCACCGAGGACATGATGCGCGTGTGGGACGGGTTCGAAGCGTCTTACCGGCTGTCGTCGACCTACATAGCGCGGCTGGTGCGGCTAGATCCGGACCAGCCGATCGCGTCGCGCCGCGTGGTGGCGCGGCAGCTTGCCTTCGGGGCGGAGGCGGTTCCGTGATGCGCGCCTTCCGCGAGATCGAGCGGGTCGAATGGCGCGCGCTCGGCGCCTGGCGCTGCATCGACGCGGCCACCGGCGTGCCGGTGGCATCGCCGCTCGAGGTCACGGCGCCGGCCGAGGCGCAGATCATCCGCAATCGCAGCGGCCTCTACGTGGTCAATCGTCATACTCTGCTCGCCAGCCACAGCAACGCCTTCGCGGCGCCGCCGGCAACGCCGCCGGTCGGCAGCGTGACGCTCACCGTCACGCTGCGCGACCCGTCGGGCTTCTATCTCGCCCGTACCGCCGAGATCCGCTTGCCGCGCGATCCCCAGCCGGCCAACGCCGGCACGCCGCAGTCGCTGTTCGATCCGGTCGACGTCGAGCTCTACCGCTCGCCGTCGGCATCGCTCGGCGCCAACTGGGTGCCGCTGCGCGTGTCGCTCAGGGAACAGGAGAGCGGCGACGCACTCGGCGGTGCGCTTCTGCGCGTGCGCAGCAACGGCCGCACGCTCGCCCGTGGCCTGTCGGATTGGCGCGGTGAGGCGCTGGTGCCGGTGGTTGGCGTGCCGATCACCACCTGGGCCGAGGACGAAGAAGCGGTGGTCGCCACCGCGATCGACGCCACGCTCGAGGTCTTCTTCGATTCAAGCGCCGGCGGCGTGCGCGCGCCCGCCGCGGACGTCGCCGCCGGGCGCGCGCCGCGCGCGCTGCCGGCGCCCGACCCGGCACGAGCAGAAGCCAATCCCGGGGCCGTACGGACCCAGACGGCGATCCGCCTGGCGACCGCTCAGCCGCTCGCCGTGTCAGTCATGCTCGACCTGTCCGACTAGGGCAACCGAGAGAAGCGCAGCCGACGCGCCGCGTCGAAGAGGAGAACCGCGATGCCTGAATATCTTGCACCAGGCGTATACGTCGAAGAGACGAGCTTCCGCGCCAAGTCAATCGAAGGAGTCGGCACCAGCACCACCGCCTTTGTCGGGCCGACCCGCAAGGGGCCATTCCGCGTCGACGACGACGACAGCACGTTCCCCGAGCTGCTCACCAGCTACGGCGACTTCGAGCGCCTCTACGGCAGCTTCGCGGATCTGGCCCTCACCGGCACCGACCAGCATGCGAACTTCGTCGCCCATGCGGCGCGCGCCTTCTTCAACGAAGGCGGCTCACGTCTCTATGTGGCGCGGGTGCCAGGCGCGGGCGCGGCGCCCGCCACCGCCACGGTGACCGCCAATGTCGGCTTCACGGCGCGCTTTCCGGGCGCCGCCGGCAACGGCCGCATCATCATTCGCGAAGTGGTGACGCCGGCCTCGCGCGTGGTGATGGACAACGCGCCAGCCGGCACGCTCTTGCGCACGTCCAGCGGCACGCCGCCGGTGGTCTCTCACCACGTCAAGCTCGGCTCCGAGTGGCACCCGGCCGGAGCCCCCAACGATCCGGCCGCCGATCCGGCCGGGCTGGCGGGCGCCACGCCGCGCGTCGTGACCATGATCGTCACCGTGCGCGACGCCGATGGCAACGAGACATCTTACGAGGATATCGGCTTCGACCGCACGCATCCGCGCTGGATCGGCCACGTGCTCGCCGAGACGCCGTCGCGGCGCGCCGACCAGCTGGAGAACCTGTTCGCCATCACGGTCGGCGCCAACGTGAGCGGCATGGCGCTGCACGATGCGTTGCTCCAGGGCGCGGTGGCAAATGCCGACGGCGATCTCGTGCGCGAGATCGAGCTCGCCGACGGCACCGACGGCGGCGTGCCCGGCGAGAACGAATACGCGTTGGCGCTCGGCCAGCTGGCCGCGCTCGAGGACGTGTCGATCGTCGCGGCGCCGGGGAGTTCGGCCTATCCGCAGGGGCAGGCGATCACCGGTGCGCTCATCGCTCACGCCGAGGCGCGCCGCGCCTACCGCATCGCCGTGCTCGACACCCCGCCCAACCAGACCCTCGGCGACGTGCGGACGCTGCGCGGCCAGATGGATTCGCGCTATGCCGCCCTCTACTTCCCGTGGGTCATCGTCGCCAATCCGCTCGCCCGGCCCGGCCGCGAGGACATCCCGCGTGAGCTAGCGCTGCCGCCGTCGGGTTTCGTCTGCGGCATCTACGCCCGCAACGACATCGAGCGCGGCGTGCACAAGGCGCCGGCCAACGAGGTCGTGCGCAGCGCACTGCGCTTCGAGATAGACGTCAACTTCGGCCAGCAGGGCCTGCTCAACCCGATGGGTGTCAACTGCCTGCGCCTGTTGAGCGGCCGCGGCTATCGCGTGTGGGGGGCGCGGCTGATCTCCAGCGATCCGGAATGGAAATACGTCTCCGACCGGCGCTACATGACTTATCTCGAAGGGTCGATCGACCGCGGCACCCAGTGGGCGGTGTTCGAGCCCAACGGCGAGCGGCTGTGGGCCAATGTGCGCCAGACCGTCGCCGACTTCCTCTACAACGAGTGGGTCAACGGCCGGCTGCTCGGCAAGACGCAGGAAGAGGCCTTCTTCGTGCGCTGCGACCGCTCGACCATGACGCAGAACGATCTCGACAACGGACGCCTGGTCTGCCTGATCGGCGTCGCGATCATCAAGCCCGCCGAATTCGTAATCTTCCGCATCGGCCAGAAGACCGCCGACGCGCGCGCCTGACGCGAGCACAGATTCGAGGAGATGAGCCATGGCTGACGACCGCAATGTCCCTTACGGCGCGTTCAATTACATCGTGAGCTTCGACGGCACCGAGGCGTTCGGCGGCTTCTCCGACGTCTCGGGCATCGGCTCCGAGATCAAGATCGCCGAGTACCGCAACGGCAACGAGGTGGAGAACCACGTGCGCAAGGTGCCCGGGACGCACACGGTCTCCGACACCACGCTCAAGCGCGGCATTATCAACTCCAAGACACTGTGGGACTGGATCAGGGAGACGCGCACGACCGGTCCGGCCGCGCACAGGACAGTCACCATCGAGCTGCTCGACGAAGCGCAGACGTCGGTGCAGCGCTGGGTGCTGCGCGGCGTGGTGCCGACCAAGTACACCGGCCCGACGCTCGCAGGCAAAGGCGGCGGCGACGTTGCCATGGAAGAGCTCGTGCTCTCGGCACAGGCCATCGAGATCGAGGTCTGACGGCCTCCAAAGCGCGACGTGACGCGCAACGCTTTCGACGGGACGGCGAGCTCATGACGATCGGCATCGTTTTCGAAACTGCTGCGCCGCCGGTGCGGCCGGTGCCCAATCGCGCCGACATCGCCTGCTTCATCGGCTTTGTCGGGCGCCGGCGCGGCGCGCCGCTGCCGCAGGCGGTGCGCGACGAGCTCGCCGCCGCGGGCTGGATCGCCGGTCCATGGCAGCGCGGCGAGGAGGCGATCGAGTCGGCGCTACAGCTGCCGATCCCGGTCGAGAGCTGGGACGCATTCGATTACCTCTATGCCTGGGACGAGCGGCCGCTGCGCGCCGGCGGCGTCACCGTCTGCGCCACCTATCTGGGTGCCGCCGTGCGTAGCTTTTTCGCCCGCGGCGGCCGCCGCGCGCTGATCGTGCGCGCCGGCGATCCGTGGCCTTATCTCGATGCCAACCGGGCGGACGGCGATGCGCGCCGCGCGCGCATCCGCTTGCTGGTACCAGCGTTTGCCGATCCGGCGTCGCCGCAGGCGCTGTTCGATGCCGGTGACCCGCGCACCTGGCGCGGCATGGAGCACGTCTACGGTTTGCCGGACGTGAGCCTCGTGCTCATGCCGGATCTCGCCGATGCCTGCGCACTGGATCCACCCTCGCCGGCCGCCGCGCGCGAGCCGCCCGCGCCGCCTGAAGGCTTCGTCGAATGCAGCGACGACGAGCCGCCGGCGCCGGAGGATCGCGGCCTCGCCCGCATGGCGGCGCCGCGCTGTGACAGCTTTGGCTATGCGGCCTGGCGCCTCGCCGTAAAAGACGTGCGCAGCTTCCTCGCCCGCCATCGCCGCGACACTCTGTTCGTGGGCGCGCTGCCGCTGCCGCTCGACAACCTGAGCCGCCCCGCGAGTGCCGGCCCGATCTTCGCCGAGGCCGAGTACCTGGCGTTCCTGCTGCGCGCCGGCGTGCTTGTTCCTCAAGCAGGGCGCGACAGCGACCCGCCAACCTCGGCCGCCAGCGCCTTTGTGCAGGTCGGCTGGCCCTGGATCGCGACGCGCCGCGACGGCGATCTGCCCGAGGGACTCGAACCGCCGGACGGGCTCATCGCCGGCGTGATGGCGGCCGCCGCGCTGGCGCGCGGCACGTTCCGCTCCATCGCCGGCACGCGCCTGCCGGAGGTGCTCGGCGCGACGCCGACGCCAGCTTGGGGCCTGGGTCCGGACAGTCCCGCGGCGCAGTTGGCCGAGCGCATATGCCTGATCGCGCCCGAGCCCGACAGCTGGTCGGTCGTCTCCGATGTCACTACCTCCCCCGATCCGGCCTGGCAGCCAGGCGGCGTGAGCCGCCTCATGGCGAGCGTGCTGCGTGGCGCGCGTCGCGTCGGCGAAGGCACGGTGTTCGAGCCCAACGGCCCGCTGCTGTGGGCGCGCGTCAAGCAGTCGATCGAGGATCTGCTGACCGATTTCTGGCGCGAGGGGGGCTTACGCGGCGCAACGACCGCCGAAGCGTTCGAGGTGCGCTGTGACCGCTCCGCCATGACGCAGAACGACATCGACAACGGTCGCATCGTTGCGCAGATCACCCTCGCTCCGGCGGCCGCGGTCGAGCGCATAACGGTCGTTCTCGCGCTCGACGCCGGCAGCGCGGCGCTGCAATTGCGCGAGGTGGCGTGATGGCCCCGGTCGATCCGATCGGCGAGAACTCGCTCGCGCCGCTGCACGTCTTCCGCTTCGGCGTGATGTTCCGGCGCGATGCGCTGCCCGGACACAGCCCAGCGCGCGGCGACGTTGCGCTGTGCAGCGGCGCCTTCGCGGAATGCACCGGGCTCGAAGCCACCATGGAGCCCAAGGTGATCAAGTCGGGCGGCCTCAATTACGGACCGGCGCAGCGCGTCGGCCAGGTGTCGTTCGCCACCGTGATCCTCAAGCGCGGCATGACCACGACGCGGGACCTGTGGAACTGGTTCCAGCTCGTGGCCGGCGGCGCCTGCGCCTATCGACTCTCCGCCGAGATCACGATGCAGAACCACAACGGCGAGCCGGTGCTGACGTGGAAGCTCGCGCGCGCCCTGCCGATCAAGTTCAAGACGGCCGACCTCAACGCGCGCGGCACCGAGGTCGGCATCGAGGAGCTGCATCTCGCCCATGAGGGCTTGAGCCTCATCCCAACGCCGCCGTCGGAGAAGCGCTAGATGGCCGACACCCCCGCTCCAGCCGCGCTCGCACTCGCCAAATTCAGGAGCGACGACGACCTGTCGCCGAAGATCGAGTTCGAGGTCCAGTTCAATCCGGCCTCGCTGCAGTATACGGTGTCGAACAAGGAACAAGGTCAGGGGCCGAAGAAGAAGCAGCACGTCAGCGAGACCAGCGCCCAGCTGTCGATGGACCTCGTGTTCGATTCCACCGACACCGGCAAGGACGTGCGCTGGCTCACCGAACGGGTCCTCAAGCTGCTCTCGCCGGCCAACAAGTCGAAAGCGCCGCGCGCGCTGGAGTTCAGCTGGGGCGTCTATGCGTTCAAGGGCCTGATCGAGCAGTACAAGGAAACGCTCGATTTCTTCTCGGCCGACGGCGTGCCGCTGCGTTCGACTGTGAGCCTCACCCTCACGGCCAAGGAGCTCACGTTCGCCAAGGCGCCCGACCCCAACGCCAAAGATAAGGAAGCGCCGGCGCTTCAGCTCTCACCGCCGAATGCCCCCTCGCCCAGCCCGGCCGACGTCTCCAAGGCGCTCGGCAAGCCGCGCGCCGCGCGCGCGATCGCTGCCGCCAACGGTGCGCCGAGCTTGCGCTTCAGTAGCGAGGGCGGCCTTGCCCTGAGCGCCGGCGCCGGCCTGGAGGCTGGTGCCGCCTTCGGCGCGGGCGCCGGATTCGCGGCCGGCGCCGGGCTCGAAGCTGGCGCAGGATTCGGCGCCGATGTGACAGCGAGCGGCGGCGTTACCCTGCTGGGGGCAGCCGCCTTCTCGGCCGGTGCCAGCGTCGGAGCCGGCCTCGGCGCGAGCGCCGGCGGCGGAATCGGCATCGGGAGCGGCTTAAGCGCCGGAGCAGGAATCGGGATCAGTGCCGGCGCTGGTGTGAGCGCCAGCGCCGGGTTCGGGGCCGGTGTGAGCGCCGGCGCAGGATTTAGCGCCGGGGCCGGCGCGGTTGCCGGCGGCGCGTTCGGCGGATTGCGCGCGAGCGCCGCCATTACGGTCGCCATCCCGGACCCGACGCCACTCATCGAGATCGACGCCAATGTGAGCGTCGGCGCCGGCGTGCAGTTCGGGCCGGGCGGGCGCGCGCTGTCGGTCGAATCCGGCGCCAGCCTGAGCGCTGACGTCGGTGCCGACGTCGAGCTCACCGCCGGCCTGACATTCACAACCTGAGGCAATGGTCGCCGATGCCGCCCGTGATGTTCGAACAGATCGATGCCGAGATCACTGACGAGCGCCGCGGCGAGCCCGCCGCGGCAGCGCCGATGCCGCCAACGCCGAATACCGCGGCGATCGCCGACCAGATTCGCCGCGAGCTCGCCCTGATCGAACTGCGCCGCCACCGCGTGCTCGCGGATTAGGACCGGGACCGCCATGGCCGAGACCCCGCTCAGCACGATCGAAATCTACCGCGCCCGCCCCACCCTGCGGCTCGCCGGTGCCGAGGACGAGCGCGCCTCGGAGCTCCTGATCGGCATGCGCATGGAGGAAGCCGAAGGCGGCATGAGCACGGCCGAGCTGCGCTTCTCCAACTGGGCGAGCTCCACCGACGGCAGCGCCGAATACGCATTCGGGGCCGGCGCCAAGCTCAGGCTCGGCGCCGACCTTGCGGTCTATGCCGGCGACGAGACGCAGCCGCGCGAGATCTTCCACGGTACCATCACGGCGCTGGAGGCCGAATACGCCACCGGCGCGCCGCCGGAACTGACCGTGCTGGCCGAGGACGCGCTGCAACGTGCGCGCATGGCGCGCCGCAGCCGTCTCTATCGCGACACATCGCCCGCCGACGTCGCTCGCACTATCGCCACCGACCTCGGCCTCGCGCCGGTGATCGCCGGGCTCGCCACGCCGGTCGGCATCTGGGCGCAGCTCAACGAGAGCGACCTGTCGTTCCTGCGCCGCCTGCTGGCGCGCTTCGACGGCGACGTGCAGATCGTCGGCAAGGAACTGCATGTGTCGCCGCGCGGCGACGTGAAGCGTGGCGCCGTGGAGTTGGAGCTGCACGGCCAGCTCGCCAAGGCCTGCATCCGCGTCGACCTCGCCGATCAGGTCACGGCGATTACGACGCTCGGCTGGAACCCCGTCGACGGCAAGCCGGTGTCGGGCGCGGCCAACCGGCTCGCCCATGGCGGCCCGGGCCAGGGACGCGACGGCGCCGCCCTGCTGGAGCAAATACTAAACCCCCGCAGCGAGCATCTCGGTCATATCGCGGTGGCAACCGACGGCGAGGCCAAGGCCGTGGCCGACGCGGCATTCGACCTCAGGGCACGCCGGCTGGTGACGCTCGAAGGCGTCACCGAGGGCAATGCGCAGCTGCGCGTCGGCACGCACTGCCGCATTACCGGCGTCGATCGCCGCTTCGAGAACACCTACTACGTGGTCGGCGTGTGCCACCGCTACGACGTGCACGAGGGCTATCGCTCCGAGTTCCGCGCCGAGTGCGCCTATCTGGGAGACGACTGATGGGCCGGCCTGTCGTCTTCGATCATTCCGCCGGCTGGCTCTCCGCCGCGCATCTGGCGCGTGTCGTCTCCATCGACGATCCGCAGCAGCTCAATCGCGTGCAGATACGCCTGATCTCGTACGCGGGAATCGACGGCCAGGATCTGCCGCTGTGGGCGCGCGTCGTGTGTCCGTTCGCTGGCAACGACCGCGGCGCTTTCCTCATGCCCGACGTAGACGACGAGGTGCTGGTGGTCTTCCTGCAGGGCGATCCGCGCTATCCACTCGTGCTCGGCGGCCTGTGGAGCGGCGCCAATCCGGCGCCGGCCTCGATCGGCGCCGGCGGCAACGTCACCAAGCGCATCCGTTCGAAGAACGGCATCCAGATCACACTCGAGGACCGCCAAGGCCAGGAGACGCTGACGCTCGAGACGCCCGGCGGACAGACCGTCACGCTCAAGGACGGGCCGGGGGCAATCACGCTCGAGGATGCGAACGGCAACTCGGTACGGCTGGAGCCCAGCGGCATCACCGTGCAGGCGCCTAGCACGGTCAAGGTGCAGGCCACCAAGGTCGACGTCAGCGCCGCACTGGTGAGCGTCGATGCCGTGCTGGCGAAGTTCTCCGGCATCGTCAAATGCGAAATGCTGCTGACCAGCGCCGTCGTGTCCAAGAGCTATACGCCCGGCGCCGGCAACATCTGGTGACGCGATGAAACCTCATGCCATCCTGCTGCGAGCGCCGCGCGAGCTTGATCCCACGACGGCCACGCGCGCGGCCGCCGCCGCCGGACCGCCGGCGATCCTCCAGCGCAGCGACGACGATTTCGTTGAAGCCGCGCTCGAAGCCTTGCGCAGCAGCAGCGGGCGGGCCGCGCTTGCGGCCGATCTCGCGGCCACGCGGACGAGCGGCGTGCTCAAGCTGTTCCAGCCGGTGCAGCGCCAGTTCCATCTCGCCGTGCTCGAGGCGGTGTGCGACGCGCCCGGCTTCCCGCGCATCGATCCGGCGCGCGTCGAGTCGGCCGGCATGGTGCTGCGCCGCGTGCAGATCCGGACGCGCGCGTCGAACGTCGTGACGCGCGGGCGCCTCGCCGCTCCTACGCTGGTGCGCGAAGGCTGGATGCGCGCCGCCGGCCGTCTGCGCGGCTGGGTGGAGGTCGACGAGGAAGCGGAAGCCGACGAGCGGCACGATCCGGTGCCGGCCAACCGCCTCGCCCGCAAGGCGGTCGGGCCGCCGTCGCTCGCGCGCGAGCTCGCCCGGCACGCGGCACAACTGCCCGACGCGCTGCTCGCCGAGCATGTGATCCCGCTGTTCCCGGCGCCGCCCGACGTCTGCACCGAGGGCGGCAAGACACTGTATTACGGCCTCGTGCCGACCGCGAGCAGCGACGTGTCGGAAGCGCCGGGCGAGATGCCGCCTGGATTCGAGCCTGGCAGCGCCGCTTTCCGCAATCATCTGGTCGGGGCGCTGCGCGGCGACGCCGCAACGTTGCCGGGCGGCGGATCGCCGGTGCAGCCGGACTGGCGCGACATCGCCGACATTCCGCCGAACCAGGCTGATCACCAGCAGTTGGTGACCCTGTTCGTGAAGCTGTTGCGCCAGCTTGCCATCGAGTTCGATGCCTTCGGCGAGTCGGCGGCGAGCCGCGCGCTGTTCGCCGAGCTCGAGACGATTCGGCTGCCGCTGCTGCTGCACGTCGGCGAGACCACGCCCCGCACCGTGACGGCGGGCACGTTCCTGCGTGCTTGCGTGCCGGCGCTGCTCGAGCGCGACGATAATGCCGCGCGTCCCGAGATGCCGGTGTCGTGGCCCGCGCTCGATGCCGCCGCGCGGTCGCGCCTTACGGCCGCGCTCGGTACCGCGCTCGGTGAGCGCTTCAAGACCGTGCAGGGACGCGCCGGCCGCTTCGACCAGGCCGGCGCCCGCTACCAGATCCGCGCCTTCCTCCGCGTAAAGCCGGAGTGCGGTTGCCCGGCGCGCACAGTGTGGAGCGCCTACAGCGAGCCGTTCACCATCGCGCCATGGTACGAGGGCTCCGGCGCGCCGCCCGTACAGGTGCCGCTGCCCGACGCCACCGACCGCAATCTCCTCAAGAGCCTGAAGCCCAACGTCGCCTTCGTGGTACCGGCCGCGCTCAACAACCTGCTCGGCAACAAGGCCGACGACCTCATGAAGGGCAACGGGGACGCGTCGTCCTCGCCCGACCTGCAGTGGATCTGCAGCTTCAGCATTCCGATCATCACCATCTGCGCGTTCATCGTGCTCAATATTTTCCTCAAGCTGTTCGACCTGTTCTTCCGCTGGCTGCTGTTCATCAAGATCTGCATCCCGTTCCCGAAGATCAGCACCGGCAGCGGCGGCGGAGGAGGAAGCTGACATGGCCACGACGCTTGCGCCGCCCATCGGCTGGCCGCTGCTGCCGCTGCCCGACGAGCACGGCCTCCTCGCCTATCCGGATCTGGCCGAGAGCGTACGCCAGACCATCCGCGCCATTCTGGCGACGCGGCCGGGCGAGCAGCTGATGCGTCCGGACTTCGGCGCCGGCCTCGAGCTGTTGCTGCACGAGCCCAACTCGATCGCCACGCGCCGCCGTATCCGCGACCTGGTGCAGAGCGCGCTCGGGCGCTGGGAGCAGCGCATCCTGCTCGACCGGGTCGAGGTGTGGGAGGTCGCCAACGAGCCAACCCACGTCCGCATCGAGATCGCGTATCGGCTTGCCCGCACCGGCGAACCGGGCGCGCTCGCCGCCACCATGCAGCTCGGAACCTAAAGCGGAGCGCGCCCCGTGATCTCGTTCCAGCCTCCGACGCTCGCCGACCGCAGCTTCGACGACCTGGTCGAGGACATGCTGCGCCGGATTCCGGCGCACACGCCGGAATGGACCAATCCGCGCCTCGGGGATCCCGGCCGCACGCTGATCGAGTTGTTCGCCTGGCTCGGCGACGCCCTGCTCTACCGCGCCAATCTCGTCCCCGAGCGCCAGCGGCTGGTATTCCTCAAACTGCTCGGCCTGCCGCTCAAACCTGCGCAGCCGGCGCGCACGGTGGTGAGCCTCGCCTTTGCTCAGCCCAATGTGCTCACGGCCGCCACACTGGTGGCGGGCGGCCGCATCGCTGGCGCCGTGCCGTTCGAGACGCTCAGTGAAGCGACGGTGCTGCCGATCTCGGCCGAGGCTTATGTCAAGCGCGCGCTGAGCGAGCAGGAGGCCGCGCGCCTCGATGACGTGATCGACGGCCTCGCCCGCGTCCATCGTCTCACCGCTGCCGCCAAGGCCTATCAGACCACGCCCCTGTTCGAAGGCGGCCAAGCGGTGGCAGACGGCGTCGACGTCTTCGCCAGCAGCGTCGACCGCGCGCTGTGGATGGCGTTGCTGGCGCCGACGGCGCCGCAGCCGGAGCAGCAGCAGGCGGTCAACGATGCCGCACGTGCGGCGCTCGGCGGCGGCGATACCGGCGCGGCCGCGCTCCTGTCCATCGGCATCGTGCCGGCGCTGGCGACGCCGGCGCTGTTCGAGGAGATCGGGCCGCGCGCACGCGTGCCCGTCTTGTGGGAGATCACAGCGCCGGGTCGCACCGCGAACGAGGCCGACTATCTCACACTCGAGCCGCTCGCCGGCAGCGATACCACGGCCGGGCTGGCGCGGCCCGGCACGCTGCGGCTGCCGCTGCCCGACAAGTCGCTGATCGCGGCGCCGTCCAACGACGTCGGCGAGAATCCGCGCGCCGGCGTGGGCGATGCTCCGCCGCGGCTCGATGACGTGGAGAAGGCGGCGCGGCTGATCGCCTGGCTGCGCCTGCGGCCAGCGCCCGGCCAGCTGGTCGAGCATCTGCGGCTGGCGTGGATCGGCATCAACGCGGTCGAGGTCGATCAGCGCGTCACCATTGCGGGCCGGGTGCTCGGCACCTCCAACGGCGCCGCCGACCAGACGTTCCAGTTGCCGGCCGGCTCGGTCGATGCCGCGACGCTGCAGATCGAGGTGGAGGAGCCCGGCCGCGGTTATCAGCCGTGGTATCGCGTCGACGATCTCGCGGCCATTCATCCCGATCCGAGCGTGGCGCGCGACGCGCCGGCTTTCGAGCTCGATGAAGCCGCCGGCGTGCTGCGTTTCGGCGATGGCGTGCGCGGTCGCGTGCCGGAGCGCGAGATGCGCGTCCGCCTCGCCTTCGGCCGCTTCGGCGGCGGCCGCGCCGGCAACCTAGCGGCCGGCAGCTTGACCGAGCTGTCGGCGCAGGTGGTTGGCGGCGGGCCGGCACTTGCCATCAAGGTGTTCCAGCCGCTCGCCGCCGACGGCGGCGAGGATGCCGAGACGCTGGCGCAGGCCGAGCGTCGCATCCCCTCGCATCTGCGCCACCGCGATCGCGCGGTCACGGCCGAGGATTACCGCAGCCTCGCCTTCGAGACGCCCGGCATCACGGTCGGTCGTGTGGACGTGCTGCCGCGCTTCAAGCCGCACGATCGCCGCTTCGAGGTGCCCGGCGTGGTCAGCGTGATGGCGCTGCCGTTCCGGCCGCTGTCGCGCGCGCCCAATCCGCGTCCCGATCGACCGTTCATCGAGCGCCTGCATGCCTACCTGTCGGCGCGCACGCCACTCGCCACCGAGCTCTACGTCATCGGCTGCGAATACGTCCCGCTCGGCGTGTCGGTCGGCGTGACAATTCGCGACGGCTTCGCGCGCGATCAGGTGTTGAACGAGGTACGCCAGGCCCTGCAGCGGCTGCTGTGGCCGTTGCCGCCGGGCGGTGCCGATGCCCAGGGCTGGCCGCTCGGCCGCAGCGTCAAGTCGCGCGAGGTGGAGGTCGAGGTCTCGCGCGTCGCCGGCGTGCGCGAGGTCACCGGGCTCTCGCTGTTCAGGCGCGACGGCAATACCTGGCGCTCGCTGGCAAACGGCACCGACGCAGCCCAAACCCTCGAGCTTGCACCGTGGCAATTGCCGGAGCTGCTCTCCGTCGTGGTGGCCGATGATCCCTCTGGCGCGCCGAGCGTGCTCACCGCCCCACCCAATCCTTACGCCGACCCGGACGCCGTCGCGGTGCCGGTCGTACCCGAGTTGTGCTGATGGACGCCAACGGACTCCGCTTCTGGTTGCTGGCCGACGGGCGCCATTTCCCGTCGCGTCGCCATGCGGTGTGGGATCGCCATTGCCGCGTGCTGCGGCTGGCGAGCGAGCGCACCCTTCCCGCGCCGGCCGACCTCGGCGCCGCGCTCGCCACCGCCACCAGCGCGCTCGAGCGCGTACCGGGCGCGCTCGATGCACACGGCAGCCTGGCGCGCTGGGTCGACAAGTCCGACGCGGATGGCAACGTGGGCGCCGTGGTGGTCTCAAGCCCGCATCTGCCCGACGCTGTTGTCCGACTGCGGCTGCACGAGCGCCCCACCGATCTCGCCGTCGGCCACGACGGCGTGGTGTACCTTCCGCTAGCCGATCGCGTGCTCATGCACGACCTGCGCGGCCGCTGGCCGGACGAGTTGGTGCCGGGCAAAGTTAAAGTTCAAGATGAGGATCAAGATTTCGCGCCATGGCGCCTTGCCACCGACGCAAATGGCGGCGCCTGGGTGCTCGAGCGCGCCAGCGGCCGGCTGGCAAGGCTGCAAGGCCTGCCGCTGCCGCAGCGGCCGCATGTGGACTACGCCCACACGACGTTTCGTCCGAGCCCCGAGAATGGACGCCCGCCGACGCTGCGGGTGCTGGAGCATGTGCTCTGGCCGTCCGGCGAGCGGCCGGTGGCGCTCGCGGCGCATCCGCAGCAGGGCCTCGCATTCCTGTCTTGGACCGATGGCGGGCAGACCTTCCTGCGCCGGCTCGACGCGGAACGCGAGATTCTGACGGCGCCGGTGGAGCTGACGGGCGCACGTTATGCTTATGCGCTGGCTTGGCTCGACGAAGCCCGCATCGCCGTGCGCCTGCCGGGCCGCCGCGATGCGCCGGCCTTCGCGCTCGACGACGGCGAAGCCGACAACGCGCGCGCGCCGCTCGGCGAAATCTTTCCGCTCGCCGAGGATGCGGTCGAGGCACCGTTCGTGCACCGCCTCGCCGGCCCGCCGCACTATCCGACCGTCGACGGCTCCGAGCCGCTGCACGCGCTGTCCATCGCCAATCTGGCGCGCCACGGCGAGGCGGAGAACTTTGCCTCCACGCAAATGCACCTCATCGACAGCGGCAGCCAGGTCACAGTGTGGCACCGCCTCTATGCCGAAGCAGCAATTCCGCCCGGCTCGAGCTTCATCGTCTGGCTCGCCGCCACGGCCGAGCCCGCGCCGCCGAGCGAGAACACGGCGTGGTGCGCGCATCGCTTCGGCCGGACAATTCCGCGCCCGGCCGCCTGGCCCGAGCCGCAGGCTGCGTGGGAAGCGTTGCCGTCCGAGCTGCCGGCCCATCCCGGCCTCGGTCCCTGGCCGAGCGAACGCGACCGTTCCGGCCTGTTCTCGGTGCTGATCCAGAATCCGCGGCGGCGCGTGCACAGCCTGATTGGGCGCTATTTGTGGGCGCGCGTGGAGCTGTTCGGCGACGGCCGCGTCACGCCGGAAATCGCCGCGCTGCGCTGCTGGGCGAGCCGCTTCTCGTATCGCGATCGGTATCTGCCGCGGCTCTATCGCGAGCAGCTCTTCGGCGCGCCGGCGCTCGCGCCGGGCGAGCGCATCGACGATCTCGCCGACACGGAGGCGCTCGCCAACACGCTGGCGCCGCAGCTCGATGCCGGCGGCGCTCCGTCCGCCGCAGTGGCTGCGCAACTCGCCGGCATCGACCTGCCGCTCGGCCCCATGGCCGAGATCCGTGTCGAGCAACCAGGCCAGGCGTGGCTGCTGCAGGACACGGCAGGGGGACGCGCATGGCCGCTGCGGCGCGAAGCCGACGCCATCACGCTGTATCGGCCCGGGGCAACAGCGGCTGACTTTCTCGAGCAATTCCTCTTGAGCTTCGAGGCGATGCTGACGCCGCTCGAGGATCGGGTGGCGGCGGCGCACCTGTTGACCGATCCGACGAGCGCGCCGGCGGACCGCCTCGACTGGCTCGCAGCGTGGATTGGCCTCGCCTTCGATCCGGCGCTGCCGTCGGAGCGGCGGCGCGACTGGCTCGCCGCCGCGCCCCAGCTCGCGCGCCTGCATGGCACCCGACAGGGGCTGACGCTCGCGCTCGACATCGCCAGCGGCGGCGGCGTGCGCGTCGGCGAGATCGTCCTCGTTGAAAACTTCCGCCTGCGCCGGCTGCTGGCCACGCTGCTCGGCGTCGACCTCGCCGACGAAACCGACCCGCTGCTGCCCGGTCTCGCCGTCAGCGGCAACTCGGTGGTAGGCGATACCCTCATCCTCGCCGAGGCCCAGACCGCCGAGCTGCTCGCGTTGTTCCGCGAGGAGGTCGCCACCGTGGAGGAGAATGCCGCGGTGCGCGCCTTCTACGAACGCCTCGCGCACCGCGCCACCGTGCTGGTGCATCGGGGCGTGAGCCCGCAGGATCTCGGCCTGCTGCGCCGCGTGGTTGAGCTGGAGGCGCCCGCCCATGTGGACGTGCGCACCGCCACCGCCACGTGGCCGCTCTTGGTCGGCATTGCCAGCTTGGTCGGCGTCGACACCTATCTGGGCCCGCCGCCGCAGCCGCAGCCGGCGCGCACCGATGTGTCGTCGCTCGGCATGGGCGACTACGTGCTCGGCCCGATCTCGCTCGACCCGCGCCGCACCGGCGGCACCGCGCCGATGCCTTCCGCACCACCGCCGGTGGCCAACGCCGGCTCCGATTTCACCGTTCAATTCGGCCGCTCGTTCAATCTCGACGCCAGCGGCTCCAGCGCCGCCCCCGGCCGCCGCATCGAAGCCTACCGGTGGATGCGTCTGCCGCCTGCGACCTGATCCGATCGAAACCGCAACCAGAGGAGCACAGCCATGGCTCAATTCAACATCAACCAGGAAGTCGTCACCGACGTGCCGGTGGTGGAAGTGACGGTGTCGCCGGACAAAGCGCTCCCCATCGGCCGGCAGCGCTTCCAGTTGGTCGTCACCGATAATGCCGGCAACGTGTCGAAACCCGACGTGGTGGAAGTCATCGTCGCCGATCAGGACGCGCCCACCGCGGTGCTCAACGTGCCGTCGGTCATCGGCTTCGGGCGGAGCTTCAACATCAGCGGCGAGAAGTCGTTCGACGTCGGCGGCGGCAAGATCGTGAAATATGCCTGGACTTATCTCGGCCCGTCTCCGGTCGTCGCGCCGCCGCCGATCATCACCACCCCACCCATCATCTCGCCCGCGCCCACGCCGGTGATCCGCTGAGATGTGAGCATGGTGCAGTTCGCGCTCAACCAGACGATCGAGACGGCCGAGCCGACGATCACGGTCGACCCTGGGCTCCCGCTCGGGCAGCACCGGTTTCAGCTCGTCGTCATCGATGCCGCCGGCAACCGCAGCCAGCCGGCGATCGCGGTCGTCGACATCCAGCGCGCAGTGCCGATAGCCCCCACGCCGGACCTGGTGGCCACTTCGGTGACACCCATCAATCCGGCCGCGGTGACGCCTACGCGGCCCGCCGTCCCGCCCTCGGTCAGTCCGGTCGTGTCGCCCACGCCGACCCTCAGCCCGCTGGCCTCGCCTCGCTCGACCGTCACGCCGATCGCACCGACGGTGATCCGGTCGGGGGACGCGGCGCCGATGGTGCCGCACGCGCTGCCGGAATCATCCGACGTGCCGACGAGCGCCCAGCCGCCGCGTAAGTCGAGCGGCTCTGCGAAGAAGCCGAAGCGATCTCCCAAAAAGCCGCCCCCACCGCGCAAGGAGAAGTGATCATGAGCGCCATTTCGCGCCGCCCGGAGGCTGACCCGCTCTATGCGCGGCCGCGTCCTGAGCGCGCGGCTTATGCCACCGGCATGCTGCTCGATGCGCAGGACTTCGCCGACGAGCAGACCTACCACCGCGGCCGCCTGGCCCGCGGGCTGCTTTTCGGCGTCGGCAGCGGCACGCTCGCCGGCCTCGCCGTGACGCATCGGCCGGCGACCCAGGATCAAGCGGAGGAGATCCAGGTCGCGCCCGGTATCGCGATCGACGGCATCGGCCGGCTGGTGGAGATTCCGCGGCCCGCCTGTCTGCGGCTGGAGCGCTGGTTCACCGGTGAGACGGAGCGCGACGGCGGCGACACCTTGCGCCGCGCCGCGCAGGGCAATCTCGATCCCCTCGTCGGCCCGCGCGTGCAGCCGCCCGGCGCGCTCCCGGCGCGCGCGGTGGTGGCCGACGTCTATGTGCGCTTCGTCAGCTGCGAGAACGGGCTGACGCCGAGCTTTGCAGCGGGTCCGTTCGATGCGCTCGACGCGGTGGCGCCGTCGCGCCTGCGCGACGCCTATGAGCTGCACCTGATCGCGCGCGGCGACGGCCTCGACGTCGACAATCCCGATCCCGCCAAGCGCTTCACCGGCCTGCCCGACCTCGGGCCCGACCTCGCCGCTACCGCCGACGTGAACCAGCGCCGCGCCGCGCTGCAAGACTTCGTTCTCAGCTCCTACCCCGTGAGCGGCGTTGCCGGCAGCGCCGACGCGATGGCGCCGCCCGCCGGCCATCCGCCCGACCTCGATCCCACCGCCGTGTTCCTGGCGCGGGTGCTGATCCCGGTCGGCCCGGGCAATCCGCCGCAGCGCACCAATGAAGCGGTGTGCATCGACAATTTCAGCCGTCGCATCGTGCCATCGGCGACGTTGCTCGCACGCTGGGTCGGTGCCTGAACGGGCGCCGGTCAAGCCGGCAGACGAATAGAGGAGCGTACGACATGATCGACTTCACCGCAGGCGCCGCGCGCGAACTGATTGCGCCGGAAGACGTCGACTCGCTGCGGGCTTCCGGCGCCCTGATCGAGGATGTGCGCCGCGAGCGGCCACGCTATTTCGACGGCCGCTTCCTGGCGGCCCGCGACCTCATCCGCGATCAGCAATATTTCCTCGCCCGCGAAGCCGATCTCGGCCAGGCATCGGGCGGCGGCGTTACCGTGGGCCTGCGCGTCGCGCTCGGCCAGGCCGCCGACGAGCTGGTCGTAAGCCGCGGCTATGGCGTCACCCCGGCGGGCGAACTCACCCTGCTGCCGCAAGATTTGACCGTGCGGCTCGCCGATATTCCCCTCGCCGAGCAGCTCTCCGCACGCTTCGCGCTGTCGCGCCGGCCGCAGCCGCCGCTGCGCAACCGTACCGGCCTGTTCGTGCTGGCGCTGCGCCCGGTGGAGTTCACCGCCAATCCGGTCGGTGCCTATCCGACCTCCATCACCGGCCAGCGTACCGTTGAGGACGGCGACGTCATCGAGGCCACGGCGGTGGTGCTGGTGCCGTGGACCGACGACAACGCCACCGACGCGCTCGATGCCCGCCGCGGTCGCGCCGCGCGCGCGATCTTCGTCGAGAACCGGCCGAGCGGCGTGTCGGCCAATGTGCTGCCGCTGGCCATGGTCGCGCTGCAGAACAACGTGGTGGTGTGGCTGGACGTGGCCATGGCGCGCCGCGAGCTGGGCGCCGATTTCGCCGACCGGCCGGGCCTTGGCGTCGGCGGCCGGGCGCTGAGGCTGGCCTATCTGCTGCAGTATTACGGCCATCTCGAGGACGAGCTGCGTCACAATGGCGGTCGCGGTTTTCCGGCTGTCCCGCGCTTCAGCGCGCTGCCGCCGGCCGGCCCCATGCCGCCCGGCATGATCTCCACGCGCGACTTCACGCAGAACTTCTTCCCCGCCGAGATCGACGCCGAGCTTGCGCCCATCCCCGAGGATGAGCTCCCCGCCATGGTGGACGAGGCGCTGGGCCTCCCGGCCGTCGACCTGACCGTGCCGCCGGCGCTGCTCGAACTCGACCGCCATGCTGGTGCTGGCGCCCGTGCCGCGCGCCGAGTGGATTGCCGTCAACAATCGGCTGAACCAGACGGGCAGCACGCCGGCGACGCGCCAGCTCCTGCCGGCTGCCGCCAATCGCCTCGCCGCGCGCAAGCCGCTCGAGATCCTGCAGCGCCTGCGCCTGCCGTCGCCGCTGCCGGTGCCGGTCGACACCAGCGACCCGGTGCAGCAGGAGTGGGCGCGCCTCGCCACCTTGCCGAACCTGTGGTTCGTGCGCCGGCGCAACCTGGCGTATCGCGACGATCTCGCGGGACGCTTCGTGCGCTTCGCCGGCCGCGACGTCGCGGCCGAGGACAGCGTGCGCGCGCGGCTCGAACCCACGGGGCTGCGCCCACAATTCGACGCGCTGGTCGAGCGCGCGCCGCCCAACGTCGCCGCCGAAGTGACGGCGTTGCTCGCCAGCCCACGCTTTGCCACCTCGCGCGTGCTCACCGCCGCCGCCCTCGGGGACTTGACCCGCATCGGCCAGCTCGATCGTGCATCGGTGCTCGCCGCGTCGGCGCGCTTGACCGCGTCCGGCGTGGGCGACGGCTTGCTCCGCCTCGAGCGCAGCCAGGGCGACGTGCTGACCTCGCCCGAGGCGCTGAGCAAAATCGCCGCGACGCCCGATTGGCGCAACACCGACGCGGCGGCGCGCGCCGCGAGCGAGAGCACCGTGCCGACGCTCGCCGCGTCCTTGGCAGGCCGGCCGGTCTTGACCGGGCCAAGTGCGCCGACGGCCCCCGCACCAACCCCAGCCGCACCAACGCCAGCAGCACCAGCGCCCGCCGCACCTGGGCCGGTCACCACCGCGCCCGCAACACCGACGCCGTCACCCGCGACACCTCGGCCAACGGCACCCACGGCGCCGACGCCGGCGACGCCCACGACAGCGCCGACGACCGCGCCGACCGCGCCGCGACCCACTCTGACAACGCCGGTGTCACCCACCGTGACAACGCCGGTTTCACCGGCACCGACCACGCCCACGGCCCCGCGGCCTACCGTGACGGCACCGGTTTCGCCCGCCGTGACGTCGCCCGTTTCACCCACGCCCGTCGTGACGGGGCCGCTTTCACCCAGAGTCACCGTCACGGCGCCCATCACACCGACACCCACCGTGACGCCGACCGCAACGACAAGGCCGACTCTCACCACCCCCGTTGCACCAACGCCCGCGGTCACGACCGCGCCCTTGGCGCCGCGCTCGGCGGTGGCGCCGAAGGAAGAAGCAGCGAAGAAGCGGAAGTCGGCCTCGAAGAAGAAGCGCACCGCAAAGCGCAAGCGCAGCCCTAGACAGCCGGAGAGATGACGTGACCATCAAGCCGATCGATCAGCCGTTGCCCGGCGAGCAAGTCGTTGCGCTGTCGCCGGAGAGCGCCGCCGAAGCGGCCACCGTCTGGCTCGCGCGACCCAATCTGTTCCCCGGCCGCGCCCTCACGGCGCCGACGCTGCAACGGCGGCAGCGCTGGCAGGCCGGCCGCCTGGCGCTGCGCGGACAACGGCTGACCGCCGGCGTCGTGCAGGGGCTCGAAGTCGGATACGACGTCGTGCCGCTGCCGGCCGGCGGAGGGCCCGACATCACGCTCGCCATCGCGGCTGGACGCGGCCTCGCGGTGAGCGGCGAAGACGTGGTGCTGCCGCAGCCGGTGGAGATCCATCTGCGCGACCTGCCGGTGTTCGCCGAACCGTCGGTCGAGGCCGGCCTGCCGCCCGAGCCGGTACCGGCCCCGCCCCCGCCCGATCCGGTGCCGGCTCCCCCGCCACCCGAAGACGTGCCACCGCCGCCCCGACCGGAAGATACACTCCGCGTCGGCGCGGGCGATACCACCGGAGCTCCAGCGCCGCCCGATGATGTTCCGCCGCGCCCCGGCGATGAGGACGGCGGTGGCGGCACCGGCACCGGCGAGTTGCGCGCCCGCGCCTTCCTGCGGCGAAGGCTCGGCGCACTGCTCGCCGCCGCGCCCAACGCGCTCCCCGGCGTCGGCGTGCTGGTGCTGCAGCCGATTACGCTTGATCGCCTCGGCGAGTTCGATCCTACCGATCCGTGCGAGCTGGGCTTCGGCGAGGTCGGAGACAACTCCTCGTTCGAGGACTGGCGCATCGCCGACGGCGTGCGTCTCGCCTGGTACGCCTGGCCGCTCGAATGGCGGCCGCTGCCGGCAGCTGGGCCAACGCAACGCAACGCGCTCGCATGGACGATTTTCCAGGCCGAGGCCGCTTTGCCGCCCGGCGCCGTGCTGCCATGGGAGCAGCTCGGCGTACCCGTGGCGTTGATCGCGCTCGATTCGCTGCAGCTGCAGCCGATATTCATCGACCGCGCCAGCGTGGTGCGTCTCGGCGGCCGCGCGCGCGACCCGCGTCTCGCGCTCGGCGCCAAGCCTTCGGCCGAGTGGCGCCGCGCGCCGCTGTGGCAGGCGCAGATCGAGCAGCTGGCGGAGCAGATCGCCGATGCCGGCGATCCGCCGCCGCCCGCCGCCACGCTGGCGGAGGCCTTTGCCCGGTTGCCGCCGGCCGGTCTGTTGCCGACCAACGCCATCGATCTCGGCGTTCTGCCGCTGAACGATGCGGTCGAGACGCTGCACAGCGATTTCTTTCCCGACACCTTCGAGCTCGACGCCGTGCCGGTGCCGATCGAGAGCCTCGACCTCGCCGTGCGTGAAGCGGCCTCGCTCGCGCCCGTCGAAATGAGCCAGGCCGAGCGTGTGCGCGTGCTGGTGCCGGTGCCGCAGGCGGTCTACGAGCCGCGTCTTTTGCAGGAAGAGGTGATCGACCCCGAGTTCCAGGCCACGCTCGATCGTTTCCTGCTTGCCCGCGCGCGGGCGCTCGGCGCGCGCCAGGGCTTGCGCGCCAAGCACTCGCGGCTGGTGCAGCTCGCCACCGGCCGCGCGCTGCCGGTGCCGAGACCCGAGGAGGATGCGCAGGCGCTCGAAGCCGAGAGCTTCGCGCCGTGGGGACCGCCGCCCGCCGGCGGCGGCCATCGCGGGCTGCTCGCGCCGGGCCTGCATCAGCACTTCTTCCGCAACGCGACAGCACGGCTTTCGCTCGGTGTCGGCGACGGGCTCTACGCGTGGGTCTATCTCGATCCCGATCATCCGCCGCGCGCCTTGATGCTGCAGTGGCATGACGGCGAGAGTTTCGACCATCGCGCCTACTGGGCGGCGGCCGACGACGAAGCACTGATCGCCACCGATATCGACGGCACGCCGCTCACGGTCGTGCGGATGGGCGACCTGCCGGAAGCCGGCCAGTGGTTGCGACTGGAGGCGCCGGCGCAAAGCATCGGCCTCGGTGGTGCGGAGCTCAGCGGCATGAGCTTCACGCTCTATGACGGCCAAGCGGCGTTCGGCGAGACCGGCGCCGTGAACGCCGACAGCGTCGCTGTGCCGTGGTTTTCCAACGTGCTGCCCCAGGGCGCCGAGCTCGACCTGTCGGATCCCGGCGTCGATCCCTGGACATTTCTCACGCCCAACGATCTCTACGCGCCGTTCGAGCCTCCGTTCGGGCTCGAGGTCGACCCGGACGAGAATGGCGCCCTGGGACGCAGCACGATCATCGCTGCGCTCAAGGCGGATTCCGCGCTCGCCCCGTTGACGGTGACGGAAGGCAACGTCACCGGCGGCGTCCTTTCGCCGGCCGAGCTGCAGCAGCTCGACGCACGTGGGCTCGACGGCTTCATCGCCTTCCTGAAGTCGCGCGCCGACCGCGCCGACGACATCGTCGACTACGGCTTCGTCAAGGTGCAGACCGACACCTATCGCGTGCGGCAGCTGATCCTCGGCACCACCGCCGCCACGCGGCTGGCCATCTCGCCCACGTTGGCGACGATCGCCCAATCGGAAACCGCGGTCGCGTCGCAGGAGCGGATCGCCAGCTTCTTCGACGAGCTCAAGACTGCGCCGACTGTGCGCGCCGCGGCGTTCGGCGGCACCGCCCCGACCGCGCCCCCCACGGCAGCCGTTTCGGTCGCCGGGCCCATCACCGGCGCAGGCCTCACGAGAGCCGGCCTTACCGCCGCGCGTGTCGTTCAACCGACGTCGATTTCCACCGCGGCGCTCGATATCGGCGTCACCATCCGCGACGAAGCCTTCGCCAGGGCTCCGCTCGCCGACCGCACCACCATTATCGACCGCGAGGTGGAGGTGGTGAGGCCCATCCGCGTGGTCGAAACCAAGCCGCCCACGCCCACGCCGCGCGACGTGACCGAAGTGGATCCGCTGATCGGCAAGGCGCTGATCCGCACCACCAGCATCGCGCAACGGCTCGAGGAGCCCAAGGCGCTCAACGCCAAGAACTACTCCACCGCCACCCGCTACGCGGCGATGCAGGCGCTGCTGCGGCTGGTCGACGAGCTGCGCCAGGAGGACGGCGGCGCCACAGCGGGCCTGTTCGCGGGACTCAACGTCTACGGCCTCGCCAACGACCCGTTCCTCAGCGACGACGACGAGCCGCCGCCGGCCGACATCCGCCATGTGGCCTTCGACCGCTTCATCCTCAACCGCGGCCGCCTGGCGCGGCTACTCAATCCGCCCGCCCGCGAGGAAGCCGACGAGGCCGGGCACTTCTCCGACACCGCCGACCTGTCGGACAACACCATCGCGCTGATGCGGCAGGTGGAAGGCCGCATCAAGCTCTACCGCACCGCCATCACGGTCTGCGAGCGGGCGCGTGACGCGCTGCGCGCCGACATCGACGGCGCCGCCGCGGGCCTCACCGCGTGGGACGGCCGCCTCGCCGAGGCGCGCCACGACGTCGCCGTTACCCGCGCGCTGATCGCCGAGGAGAACGAGCGCCTCGCCGCTATCAACAAACGACGCACCGACGTGCTGCGCCACGGCGTGCGTTTCCTCGCCTATGTGCGGCCGCGCGAGACGTGCAATCTGCTGGCGACGCCGGCGCGCCTGCTTGATCCCGGGCTCATCGAGGCGCCGGTGCCGGCCTGCCTGGGCGAGCACGCCGACATTCCGGACCAGCTGACCGCGATGCTGGCGGTGCTGCGCGAGGCGCCGGCCGCCTGGTTCGTCGCCGTGCCGAAGCTGATCGAGCGGCTCGACCGCGTCGACTTGCTGGTCCGCGCCGTGCAGAGCGCGCAGCTGCGCAGCCAGATCTTTGCCGCGCGGCCGCTTCCGGTGACCGCCGCCACCGCATCGCCGGTCGCGCGGGCGATCTCCCTGGTGCAGGCGCGCCAGCATCAGACGGTGCTCGAGACGCGCCAGCTCGCCACCACGGTCGATGTGGCGCGGCTCGCGACGCTGACTTGGCGCGGCGTCCAGGAGCAGGCGCAGACGATCGTATCGATCGGCGATCTCATCGACGGGGAGCATGGCCGCGGCGAGGTGGCGCGGCGCGCCGCCGAGGCCTACGACCAGATGGCGCGCATCGCCGCCTGCCTGCACGCGGAATTCTCCGCCGTGCTGCCCTCGATCCGCCTCGACTGGGCCGAGCGCCTGTCGCAGTTCGACGTGGCGCCGCGCCTGCGCGATCTCGCGGTTCTGCCGCGCTGGGGCGAGATCGAATACATCGACCGCAAGCAGATGCAGGCCTTCGTCGACTGGCTGTTCGATCAGGTCGACGCGCGCGAGTCGCGCGCCGACGGCCTGATGAACGACGTCGTGCGCATGTGCCTGCTGCTCGCCGCCGACGCGCCGATCGGCCGCATCCTGGCGGGCCGGCTGCCGCGGCCGGCGGTGGTGCGGCCGGGCGTGCGCCTGCCGCTCACCGCCTTCGATCCGGCGCGGCTGCGGATCGGCATGCATGCGCTGATCTACCAGGGACCGCAGGTGCTCGCCCGCGCGGTGGTGGAAGACATCGGCAGCGAGGTGGCGGCGCGCGTGGTCCACACGGCCGCGGCGGAAGTCAATCTCGGCGTCGACGTGCGGGTGCAGTTCGCCGAGGCCACGCAGGTGAGCCTGGCGCGGCAGCCGGCCGCCGTCACGGCTGTGCGCACGAAGGTGCTGTGAACGCGGGAGGTGTGCCGCGATGATCGCTCTTGTCGCCTCGCGCCGCGTGCAACGGCTGCATCTGCGCGCGCCCGACGACACGCTGGCGTGGCGCGGCGTGCGGCTCATCGAAGATGCAATGCGCTCCGCCAGCCTGCCCGATGCCGGCGCGCGCCTCATCGTGTTCCGCCGCTTTGCGCTCGGACGCTTCCGCTCGGGCATTGCGCCGCAGACCTTGGCGCTCGCGCTCGAGCAGCGCGTCGCCGCGTTGCGTGATGTCGCCGTTCATGCGGCGGCGGCGGCTGCCGCGCAGGCGAGCGTGGTGTGGTTCCGCGACGCGCTGGAGGCGCACACGCTGCTGGCGCAGCGCGTGGCGGCCGGCGCGCCGGCGGTCGAATGGTTCTGGCCGTTGGTCGTGCCCGGCATCGAGCGGGGCTCAGCAGCGCCACAACGCCTGCGCCTGGTGCTGCAGGCGCTCGCGCGGCGTCCGGAAGCGTCCGCGGCCCTGCCGGCGCTCGCGCTCGCGCTCGCGCGGCAGGGACATGCGGACCTGATGCGCGCGGCGCTCGGTGCGGCACAGGCCGCAGCCTTGCTCGATGCCGGCCCATCGGCGCCGGCGGCGGCGCTGTTTGGTGCAAATCGCATCATATCGCCAGATGCCGCTGTCGGTGTAGGTATTGCCCACAGCACGCCGCCGCGTGCTCACGCCTTGCAGGTGCGCGGTGACGATCGTGCCCGGCGAGGAGCCGATGCCGCAGCACTGCGCGTCGAAGGCACGGCGCTGGTTCACCCCGACGAGACGCCGTCCGCAAGCGACGCGGTGACTGAACCGACAAGGCCCGTCCCCGCTTCCCGGCGGCGTGCGGAAGATCTCGCCCCGGTGCGGCCGTCAACGGCGAAACTCGCCGATGCGGCGGCCGCCACACGTTCGCCGGTGCACACGAACGAACGGCACAGCGATGAAACTGCGCGCAAGGCGGCACGTGCGCGCCGTCGCGCCGCCGATGCGACGGGTGCCGAAGCTTCCATCGAGCGCCGCGCGCAAGATGTTTCGCCCGTCGCCGACACGCCACGGCGCGCACGATCAGTTGCCTCCCCGGCCGTGTGCCCCTCGACAGCGCACGGAACAACGAAGCCCGACGTTGCCGCCGTTCAGTCGCGCGATGCGGCCGACGCGTCCGGCAGCGCGCCGCCGGCCTGGCCCTACGCGGCGCCCACGCAGGCGGGCGGGCTGTTGTTCCTGCTGCCGGTGCTGGCGCGGCTCGGCTATGCGCAATGGCTCGAGGCGGCGCCCGAATGGGTGGCGCTGCGCATCGATCGGCGCGTGCTCGCGCTTGCCTGCGCGCGCGTCGCGCTGCCCGCCGATGACCCGGCGTGGTTGGCCTGCGACGCGTCCGCGCTGCCCGCGCCGACGCGCTACTGCGCGCCAACATTATGGCTCGAAGGCATCGCCGCCTGCGACGGCGCATGGTGCAGCTCTGCATCGGGCAACGACACGCGCGTGTGGGACGCGAGCGGACGCCTGCTGCTCGCCGCCTGGCGCGGGAGGCGCCGCCCAGCCAAGGTCATCCAGATGCTCTCCGAGGTGCGCGAAAAACCCGCACGACCGACAGAGCGGGCGCCCTCACCACACTCCTCTCCCCGATGGGGGGAGGGACCCGGTCGCGTCAGCGGCGACAGCAGAGATTACGCGGAGAGCTTTGCTGTTTGCGAGGACCTCACCGCCGCCGTAACTGCAGCGTGGCTCACGGCGTGCCGGCGATGGCTGCGGCGTTATGCGCGCATCGGCGTGGCGAGCCTGGTGGCGCGCCCTGCCCGCCTGTCGCTCACGCCGACCCACGCCGACGCGTTCTTCGCGCTCTCCGACGCGAACCTTGCGGTGCGGCGCAGCGGCCTCGATCTCGATCCCGGCTGGGTGCCGTGGTTCGGCCGCGTGATGAGCTTTCATTACGGAGACGCGCCATGGACGTGATGGTGGCCACGGCGCCCTTGCACCGGATCGCGCTCGCCGCGTGCGCGCGCGACGGCGATGCCGCGAGCGCGGAGGCGAGCTGGCTTGCCGCCCAGCGCGACGCGCTGTTCGCTGCGACGGGAGAGCCGCCCGATCTTCGCGAATGGTTCACGCGTTGGCGCCGCGCCCCGCCGCCCGCCGACGCACGGCTCGCGGCGCTGGCCGCGACGCCGGGCTGGCGGCTCTCGACCGCCGAGCTGCTGGCGGTGGCGCTCGCCTGCGCGGCCGAGACCGACGCGATGATCGGCCGCGTGCTGGCGTGGCTGCAGGCGCCGGTGGCCGGGGCACGGCCGACCATCGGCCTCGTTGCCATGCTGGCGGAACGATTCGGCGACGACACCACGTTCGCGGCGCTCGCCGGCGGCATGGCGCGCGCGAGCGGGCTTCTCCAGTTCGACGGCAACAGCCGCGTGCTGCCCGAGGCGCAGCTGTCGATTCCGCTGCCCGTGGTGTTCGCCCTCGCCGACGCGCCGTTGCGCCTCACGCCGCGCGGCGTGCGCGTCGGCATGTCGGAGCCGCCGATGTTGCCGCCGAGCCTGCGCGAGGCGGCCGCCGCGCGCGCGCGGGCGCTCGCGCCCGGCGGCGCGCTGGTGGTGCGCAGCGGTCATCCGCGCGAAGCGCGCGCGGTGGCGATGGAGATCGCCGCCGCGCAGGGCGCGCGCGCCGCCTTCCTCGACGGCGATGCGCCGTCCGACTTCGCGCCGTGGCTGATGCTCACCGACTGCGTGCCGGTGCTGTGCGCCGAGATTGCCCCGGGCGAGCGGCGCCGACTGCCCGACCTGCCGGGCTGGCCCGGCCCCTGGCTGATCGCCGCCGGGCCCGATGGCAGCTTCGAGCGCGACGGCGAGACGCTGCCGAGCTGGCGCGTGCCGGTGCCGTGCGTCGAGGAACGCATTGCACTGTGGCACGCGGCCACTGGCGAGGAACGGCTCGCCGAGATGCTCGGTGCCGTGCATCGCCATCCGGCCGGCCGCATTGCCGAGCTGGGGCGCGCCGGCCGCTTCCAGGCGCGGCTCGCCGGCAGCGAGCGGCTCACCGCCGCCGACGTGACGCTCGCGGCGCGCAGCGGCGCCAGCGGCGATCTCGGCACGCTCGCCGAGCTGCTGCCGGAGCCCATCCCCGACGAGGCGCTGGTGCTGCCGCCGATCACACGGCGCGAGATCGAGGGGCTCGCCGCGCGCTGCATCGCCCGCGACGCGCTCGCCGACGGCCTCGGCCCGGCGGCGCGCGCGCGCTACCGCCCCGGCGTGCGCGCGTTGCTGGTGGGACCGTCCGGCACCGGCAAGACGCTCGCCGTCGCCTGGCTGGCGACGCGGCTGGCGCTGCCGCTCTACCGCGTCGATCTCGCCAGCGTCACCAGCAAGTATATCGGCGAGACCGAGAAGAACCTGGCGCAATTGTTCGCTCGCGCCGAGCACGCGGAAGGCGTGCTGCTGTTCGACGAAGCCGACTCGCTGTTCGGCAAGCGCACCGACGTCAAGGAGGCCAACGACCGCTTCGCCAATGCGCAGACCAACTACCTGCTGCAGCGGATCGAATCGTTCGAAGGCATCGCCATCCTCACCAGCAACAGCCGCGCCCGTTTCGACTCCGCCTTCACGCGAAGGCTCGACGCCGTGATCGAGTTCCCGCCGCCCGGGCCGGAGGAGCGCCGCGCGCTGTGGCTTGCGCATCTCGGCAGCGCGCACACGCTCGGTACGGCTGAGCTCAACCGCTACGCCGCCAATTGCGAGCTTGCCGGCGGGCATATTCGCAACGCCGTGCTCGCCGCCGCGGTCGCGGCCCGCGACAACGCCAGGCCGATCTCGGAGGCCGACCTGGCGGCGGCGCTGACGGCGGAATACCGCAAGCTCGGCAAGCCGCTGCCCACCGCGCTGATGAGCGGACGTGACTGATGAGCCTCGCGCCCGCCCAGGCTGCCAAGCCCATGGCCAAGGCCGGCGAGCCCGCCGTGCAACCGGCGAAGCCCGAGCAGGCGGAACTCGCCGACGGCCGAAATTGCGGGGCTGCCGCGCTATCTCCAGCCCAAGCTCATGGTCGGCGCGCCTGACGACCCGCTGGAGCGCGAGGCCGACCGCGTGGCCGATCACGTGATGCGCAAAGCGGAGCCGGGCAGTGCGTCGCCACCATTCACGGCGCTCGCCACATCGCGCATCCAGCGGCGCTGCGCGTCGTGCTCGGCCGCGATCGAGGCGGCCATGATTCAGCGCAAGTGCGCGGCCTGCGCAGCGGCGGAGAAGGGAGCATCCGATTGCCATTGCGACGACGGAGAAAAACCCGTACAGCGCCGCGCCGACATCGCACATGCAGGTCACGATGGTAGTCAGCCGGCGGGCGCCACGGTGGCCAGCCATGTTCGTGCCCTACAGGGCGGCGGTGCGCCGTTGCCGCAGGCGGCGCGCGACCAGTTCGAGCCGCGCTTCGGTCACGACTTCAGCGCCGTGCGCGTCCACACCGGCGGCGCCGCCGCCGAATCCGCGCGCGAGCTCGGAGCCCAGGCCTATACGCTCGGGCAGGACATCGTGTTCGCCGCCAGCCGCTACGCGCCCGAGACGCCGGCCGGCCAGCAGCTGCTGGCGCACGAGCTCACTCACACGATCCAGCAGTCGGGCGGCGCGCGTCCCGGACTGATCCAGCGGCAGCCGTGGGGACCGTTCAAGCAACCGCGGACCCTGCCGATGCCGGGTCCGATGCGCCGCGACCCATGTACGCCCGCGGCCGTGACGGCGGGACAGAGTGAGGTGGTCGAGCTCAAGGGAACCAGGGAGTTCAAGCCGTCGGACGATCTCGCCGACATGATCGAGTGCGCCGAGCCGGCGGCGCTCGGCGTGCGCGTCCAGTTCGGCACGCTCGCATCGGGAATGATCTACGTGCGCCGGGTCGGTGCCCCGAGGCCCGGCAGCACCGGCGGCGGTTCCGGCGGCACCTTCGGCGGCGGGCGATCCGGCGGCGGTGGCGCGGGCAGCTCGTGGGATGCCGGCGGCGGCGGGCGCGGGCTTTACGAAACCGTCGACGACGACGCCTATATCGACCTCACCCATCCCGCCTTCCCGGGCGCCGGCAGATTTGCGCCGCCGCGCATGTACCTGACCGTCCGCAACAGCGTGGTCACCGGCTACGTCAGCTTCTTCCCGTCCGATCGCGTGCCGTGGTTCATGATCGGCAAGTGGCGTCAGGTGTTCACGGTCGAGCGGCTGCTGGGCTTCCGCGGCCTGAGCAAGGTGGAAGTGACGAAGCACACCAACGAAGTGCGCAACGGCGTGCTGCGCTACGCGCTCAACGACTTCACGTTCCAGCTCCAGAGCAACGCCGCCCTCGGCGGCACTGTGATCCGCACCGACGATGGGCCTACCGGCACCGGCAATTTCAGCGTGATCGACGATGCGCAGAGCTTCTCGGCCGAGGCGGTGATCGAGGCGCCCGGCATCGCCGAGGGCCGCATGCCGCTGCACCGCACCGCCGGTCGCATCTTCGGCGCGCAGAGTTTCGCTCTCACGCTCAAACCCACCGACGCGTTCGGCGGTACCTTCTCCGGCAACGTCCAGGGCTCGTTCGCCGACGGCATGCTCACCATTCAGGGCACCGCGCGCTACCGCTCGCGCAAGGTGAATGGCAGCGTGACCATGATGCTGGCGCCGCGCGCGCAGGCGTGGGAGCACGTGGTGCGCCAGCTCCCCGCCAGCGCCAACGCGCCGAAGGTCACAGCAGGCGCGGCCTTGAAGTCCGACCTGGTGCTGGTC
Organism: uncultured Alphaproteobacteria bacterium; assembly: GCA_963758945.1. Taxonomy (GTDB): domain Bacteria; phylum Pseudomonadota; class Alphaproteobacteria; order Rhizobiales; family Xanthobacteraceae; genus VAZQ01. The sequence continues at coordinate 209,701 of CAVWXY010000021.1, forward strand.
GGGTGGGGCACGGTGAACTTCGCCGTCAGCGAGTGGCTCACCGGCAGCGTCTCGGTCGTCGTGGATCCCGACGGCTACATCACGTCGCACGGCATCTTGCGTCCTACCCGCGAGTTCCAATTCCTCGCCGATGTCGAAAAGTACAGCGTCAAGAAGGAGCTGGTCCCGCCGATCGAGAAGGAGGTCACCTTCGCCACCGTGTGGGCGGCGAGCGTGAACGGCCACGCGAGCTTCGAGCTGTGGGGCGGCGCACGGCTCGGGCCCGGACGCATCTATGGCCTGGAAGTGGAGGGCACGTTCTCCACGCGTCCCGGCAGCGTGTTCGAGGCGCGAGCCACCGGGCGCGCCAACCTTTCGGCCTGGGCCAAGCTCGAAGCCAAGCTGAAGCTGGAACTCAACGCCAAGGCGCTGGGCGTGGCCAAGGTGGCGCGCGTGACGCCGACCATCATCGGCAGCGCCACGGTGCGCGCCTATGTGGAGATCCAGCCAACCTTCGAGCGCATCGCCACGGGGGCCCCGGACGAGGCCAACTACAAGATCACCGGCAAGCTCGAGGCCGCAGGCGCCGTGGATCTGGGGCTGCGGGGCTATGTCGACTTCAAGGTGCTGGGCTTCGGTCCGCGCATCAATTTCGGGCGCTACGAACTCCCGCTCGGCAGCCTGGGCATGATAGCGGAGATCAGTCACGTGCTCGGCTCGAACGATCCGATCGAGCTGAAGTACGAGCTGACCGAGTTCGACGAGAACAAGTTCGGCTCGCACGTGGAGGATCTGATCCAGGAGGAGGAAGAGGAGGACACCGGTAAGCACGAAGAGACGCTCGAACAGAAGGCCGCCACCAAGACGCCGCCGCTCCTGACCAAGCCTACCGAGCTGCGGCGCGAGTTCTTCATGCACGGCGCGCCGCACACGCTGTGGCTGGAGCATGCGCCCGGGCCGGTGCTCAAGATGGCGAGTGACGGCGACGACAAGCTCACCACCAAGCTCGGCGCCGAGATCGCCACAGTCGAGCAGCAGGAAAAGGCCGAGACCGGCGACGCGGCGGCGCTGCTGGCGCAGGAGGCATCGCAGGCGCGCGGGCTCCTGGCCCAGGCCCAGGCAATGGAGCGGGGCCTCGCCGCGCTCGGTTCGGAAGAGAATCAGAACCCCGATGCCGCCGGCTTCCAGGAGATTGGCAGCGGCCTTTCAAACTACGGCAATGCCTACGACAAGACGGATCTGGCGACCACGCCCCCGGCGCCGGGGGCCGGCGCCGTCGATTACGATGAAAAGGGGCGTTACAAGATCGAGACCAAGGCCGATCTGGATGCCGTGCGCGCCGCCAAGCCGCCGCGTCCGGCCGATCTCGATGCGGACGCCGAAAAGCTGTGGAACGATTACGCTGAGCCGGGCAAGGGCTACTTCGACCGCTACATCAGTGTGCTCGAGCGCGATTTCACCACGCCTAATTACCGCAAGCGCCACGACGCGCCGCTCGCCTGGGACGCCTATATCGAGTTCGCGCGGCTTCTACGACCGGCTGCGTGAGCGCAAGGAGTTCCAGAGCGATTTGCGCAAGACGATCCTGGCCGAGCGCGGCGACATCGACCCGCAGCAGGCGGAGATCGACGTCGGGATGCAGAAGGGGCGGCGCCGCGTGCGCTACGCCGACATCGTCATCACGACGCCGAGCAAGAACCTGGAGGTGTACAGTCTCAAGGTGCGCAACGTTGCGGCGCAGGTGCACAAGCTTAACGACGACGCCAAGGTGCGGACATGGATCTCCGACAATCTGAAGAGCGATATCGAGGAGGCGATCGACTTCTATGGCGGCCAGGTGACCTTCCGGCGAAAGTACAAGTCGACCACGGAAGGAAAGGCGGGAGGAGCGAAGGAGGGGAAGCACCCGCTCTACGACGAGCCTGTGTTCGTGAACAAGGTGATCCTCGTGTGGCGAGGCGCGAGCGATCTGGTGCCGGAGCGGTTCCGCGATTACATCCTCACCACCGGCAACGCGCTGGGTGCCAAATACCGCAAGACCATCTCATGTGAGGCACGACTGCAGCCATGACGGATCGCAACGAGCCAACCGGTCGCTTCGAGCTACGCATTTTCTTCAGGACTGACTCGCTGGCGAGCCCGGAGGCCGCTCGCCCGATGCTCGACGCGCTCATCCGCGCCGGCGGCGATCTCGCGCCGACGCGATTGCGCGAGCGGCATGACCGCGAGGTGCCGTTCTCGGCCGACGCGGTGGAGCGTCAATTCGGGCGGCGCGGCGGGCCCGATGCGCTATTCTTCGCCAACGACCACGGTGTCGATGGCGAGTGGCGCAGCTTCGGCTCCGGCAACGACCCGGGATCCATGCTATGGCTCACCATTCCGTTCCGGCTGCTCGGCGCCGACGGCGCGCCGGTGGTGGCGCTCGCGGCCGCCGTGTGCAGTGTCTGCGCTCCGTCCTACGGCTGGGGGCACGCCGAGGAGGACGTGCGCCTGGGAAGCGATCCGCACCGCACCAACCCGTTCGCCCCCAAGCAGATCTACGAGGCCTACTGGCTCATGGTGCTGGGCGCGCCTCTGGTGCGCAAGCTCAAGCGTGCGCACGTGGCCGCGACGCCCGCGCACAAGGTGGAGTTCTTGCCTGACGGCGCGGCCCTGATCGTGACGTCGCCCTCGCCCGTCGACCTGCTCTCGCCGGCGGCCCGCCAAGCGCAGGCCGCCGCGCTCGCGCATCTGCGCCCCGACCGCGACCGCGCGCAGGTGCTGCGCGAGCTGATGGAGCGCAGCGCCAAGCTCGAGCCGGTGGTGGCGGGCGGCGACTCCGATCTGGCGGAGGTCATCCGCATCATTGTCGAGGCGGCGCCGCTCGCCGAGCGCCGCGCCACCCAGCTTCGGCTCAACGCGTACCGGCCGCCCGAGGTGCGCGAGTGGCGGCCGGCGGCGGAAGCGCTGCCGGCCGACGTGGATGACCTCGACGCCGTGGTCGATGACTACCATCGTCAGGCGCAGACTTTCGTCGCCGGCTATCACGCCGAAATTCCCGATCTGCTGGAAGCCGAGCCCAATTCCCTGCCCTTCATCGACGCGCACTTCTACCTGCGCGACTACACGCACACCAAGGACCGCGCCACCGTGGAAGAGCTCATGGTGCCTACGCTCGGCGCCCATCTCGGCACGCTGCTCGAGCGCGGGCTCGACGGCCGCTGGGTGCCGCGGCGCAACCTGGACGAGTCGCAGGTCATCGTGGGCGACCGCGCGTGGCTGCCGTTTCTTCGCGTCCGCCACTTCGTGCAGTCGCGCCAAGCGGCGCTCGACTACTCGCTCACGCGCTTCTACCGCGAGGCGGCACGCCACGCGCGTGGCCAAGGCTGAAGACCTATGAGCCCCGCGCCGCAGACCTCGGCGAAAAAACCGGACAGCGGCGCCGCACCAGTGCAGCGCAAAGCCGAGAGCCATAGTGGCAACCATGGCGAGAAGGTCGGCGTACCGCGCTGGCTGCAGCAACAAGCAGCCCATGGGCAGTTGCAGCCCCCTTTGCGCGGCGCCGGCGGCCCCGATCCGCATCGCGTCACGCCGCACACCGATCACGCGGCCGCCGGCGTCGCCGACGCTGCCGACGCCCTCGCCGTCACGATCGGATCCGACATCTACTTTGGCGCCGGTCAGTTCGCGCCCGGCACCCGCACCGGCGATGCGCTGATCGCGCACGAGACCACCCACGCGCGGCAATATAGCGAAGGCCGGATTCCCATGAACGGAGGCGTTAGCGCACCGTCCGATCCGCTGGAGCAGGAGGCGTCGGCGGCAGCCGCGCGTGTCAGCGGCCTGCCCGTGAACGCGTTGCATGTGGGCCACCCTCGCCCAGCCTCCGGGGCCGCGCCCGGGCCGATGATGATGCGGTGGCCCCGCGATGCCAGCGGACGCTTCACCACGATGGCGCGCATTCAGCTTGCGGCCGAGCTGATGGGGCGCGGTGTCAACTTCGATCAACTGGGTGATCTTGACGCCTTGGCCGACCTCGGCACCGACGCGACGGTTCGCGCGCTGCTCGATGAGCTCGACGTGATCAATAAAGGCAGTGACCGCCTCGGGAACAAGGGGCGCATCGTCGATTCCTGGAACGTCAACAAAGACGACATCGGGTTCACCAATCCGCGTGGCACGAAATATCGAACGATTCTGCACTACGTCGCCGAACTCAACCGGCTGGCCCAGGCCAGCATGGGCATGGACTACGTCGCGGCCGCCAAGGCGATGCCGGATGTCCGCCTCTCAGGCGTCCGCATGCACAACTCCGGCGTAGGCGTCCACCCGCGCGCCATCTACTTCGTCGCTGCCGGTCAGGTCGGTATTGACGACGCCGCGGCCAAGGCCGTCGGCGAGGCCACCGCCCAAGCCGGTGCCGATCCCAAGCGCAAGAAAGCGGCCGATACCATGCGGCGCGCGTTCGGCCAGGGACACTACATTCCGGCCGGCGGCTTCCAGTGGCTGTTCAAGGACGTCATCGCCATGCTCACTGCGCTGGGCTACTCAACGGCGCCCAGGGCCGGAGCAACGGGTGCCGCTGCCAAAGGCGTTCAGCGCGCCAAGGCCGTCGAGCGCGGCGACCTCATCTACAAGGTCATGCGGCTCGAGATCGAGCGGATGTTGCTCGTGCTGGAAGGGCAGGAGAGCAACGTCGACGTCCCCAGCCACGAAGCCGCGGCTCATCGCGAGCCGGAGTTCCGCGTCTTCCTGCTGGCGCGGAAGAAGGACATCGAGGCGGTTGCGGATCCGACGGACAACGATGACGTGCCACGCGCGGCGCGCGAGATGCTCAGCGCGCTCGGCAGTCCGCCCCGCACGCTCAAATACGCGCATGGCGCCGGCACGATCGATCCGCACGGAACCGATCACGCCATGGGGCTGGCTTTCGACTTCTACAATGGCACCGGCGCGCGGGGTGCTTTCCGGAATTTCAGGGTGGAACACTGGCCGTTCATTCATCGGCTCATCTCAGAGTACGGAGACCAAGTCGGGCTGCCAACAAATCTGCGACCCGGCAGTATCGACGCCGTCTCGGCGGAAACTGCTCAGGCTATCGCCCAGCTGCTCCATGACCACGGCGCCGAGGTGGCCAAAGAAATATTGGACGAAGCGGATGCGGCCGATGCCGCCGAGAAGGCGGATCCCAAGCTGAAGATAGCCCGGGCGGCAGCTCTCAAAACCTTCAAGCGGCTGCGGGCCGACGTACTCTCGCAGATGGCCGGCCGCCGAGTCGCGATCAACCAGATCAGTGAGAAGAACCTGGCCCACTTCCCGCAGATGGTGCGTGACGAGTTGCCCAAGGTGGCGCGCGATCTGCGAGGCTTCGAGAGCGTTCTCAATCAGTTCACGCCGACCGACATCATCCGGATGCTCGACGGTATCGCGACGCGGCTGGCCAAGCTGCGAGCGGACGCTCAGAGCACCGCAGCCACCGCCGAGGCCGAAGCCAAGGCAGCCGAGGAGGCTGCCGACAAGGAGCGCGCCACCCGGGAGCAGATCGCCGTTGCGAAAGAAGAGGCTGACGTGGCCAGTGTCCGCAGCCAGCGCGACGACGAGCTCAAGGTGCTGGACGACCAGATCAGCGAAGTCGAGGACGCGCTGAAGGCTAAGCAGGTGGACGAAAAGACGAGGGCCAATCTTCTTCGTCAGAAGCGGACCCTCAGCGACGCGCGTACGAAGGCGATCGGCAAGTGGGCGGCGGCCGAAAAGCGCGAACAAGCTGATGTCGCAAAGACGACAAGCCAGTTCACCAAGGAGCGCACGAGTGCCGCGAGCGCCGCCACGAAGGCGGCAGCGGCCCGCAGGGCGGCAGCGCTGGCGCTGGCCCGGGTGGCTCCCGACCCTGACCCGTTCGAGGACCTGGAGGGCGCGCTGGACGACGTCGAGGCCGACGCCGGCGAGGCGGCTGCGATCGAAATCGACCGCGTGCTGCGACCGGAACTCAAGAGCGGCGCGTTCAAGCAGTGGCTCAAGATCGTGAGCGATCCCGATTATCCAATCTACGACCAGCCGAAGGCGATCAAAGCTGGGCTCGAACTCGGTGGCGGCGCACGCGCCGGGCAGCGGCACGCACTTCTACAGCGGCCACCACTGGGACATCGCGCCCCGCGAGATCCTCAGTGACGACGCGACATATCGCGCCTCGCTCGGTCGCGATATGGGAAAACGCGACATCGATAACCTCCGGCGCGTGCTGTCCGTGATGGCACAGAGTCCCGGCGGCCGAGCGCTCCTGTTCGGACCGGCGGCCGGGCGCGACAAGACATTCGACGACGCGCTCGAGGCTCGGCTCAAGGCGCTCGGCACGACGTCTGCAGACGTCCTGGACCAGGTGAAGGCGCAGGTCATCACGCCGTACGAATCGTTGAGCGGCGAGTCTGGCAAGCTGCTCAAGGACTTGCGCGATCGCGGATATTTTCTGGTCACGCCGTGATGTCTGCCCGACCGCAACGGCGTGAAGCGCGCATGAGCCCAGATCACAAACAATCTCTGGCCGTCCGCACAACGGAGCCGAGGGCGTGAGCACCGCGTTGAAATCCACGGCGCGCAACGGCGACAGCGGCGCCAAGACGACGCAGCGCAAGCCCGCGCGCGAGAGCGGCCGTCATGACGCGCCGCAGGCCGCTGGCCTGCCGCGCTGGCTGCAGCGAAGGCTCAGCGTCAACCAGGCGGGCGATGCCTATGAGCAGGAGGCGGATCGCGTCGCCGAGCAGGCGATGCAGCAGCCCGTGGCGGCCGACGTGAGCCCTGCCCCACTCGGGATCCAACGCCTCGGCGCGCCGTCGAGCGGCCAGCTGGACGCCGCTCCCGCCAGCGTCGCCGATGCGCTGGCCAGCCCCGGCAGACCGCTGGAGCCAATGCCGCGCCACGACATGGAACAGCGTTTCGGCCAGGATTTTTCGCAGGTGCGCGTCCACTCGGACGCTGCTGCTGACCAATCGGCGCAGGACGTGCAGGCGCGGGCGTATGCGGTTGGGAACCAAATCGTATTCGCAAAAGGGGAATACGCCCCGCATACGCCGGACGGCCGTCGCCTGCTGGCGCATGAGCTCGCGCATACGGTTCAGCAATCGGGGGGCGCGCCGACCCTCGTCGCCCGTCAACCGAACCAGCCGTTTGCCGCCGGCCAGGAGGATCTCGTCAATCTGCGAACCACGATGTTGAGTTTCTACAATCTGCTAACACCCGACGAACGCGCATCTCTGAATCGCAACACGACCGTCGTGATCGCGCTCGTCAGCCACGACAACCAGCCCACGCTCGTCTACACCGTCGCCAGCAACAGCACCAATCCGGGAATGCGAGCCGCCGCGGATCAGCTCGGGCTCACTCGCTGGGATCCGGAAGGCATCGACAAAGTCGCGGGCGAGCGCCACGCCGAACAGTTGATGGTCGAAAGCGCCCGCCGGCAGGGATTCAAGATGCACGGGATCGCTGTGACGCGCGAGCCTTGTGCAGACTGCGGTCCGCTCGTCAGCCAAAAGGGAATCCCGATCGAGTGGGTTCGCGACCCCAACCCTGTGCCCGCACGGGGCAAGCCTCCCGCCGGCGGCAATCCGCCAGCGGGCGGCAGCCAAGCCGGGCAAGGTGCGGCACGCACGTCCGCAAGCTCGTCTGAAGAGGACGAGCCCGAGCTGCTGCGCGGCAGGTCACGCATCGACATCCAGGCGCAGATCACCGCTCTCGTGGTGGATGCCGGATTACAGGGGTTCAAGCTCTGGGTGTTGCATAACATCGCGGCAAAGAGCGAAGCAAAGCTGAAAGCCGACCAGCAACAGATCCGCGATGAGATCGCGCAGCGCATTGCCGCTCAGGGCAGCAGGATCGTCGATCTTTGGATCGACGAGTTCCTTCCTATCTACGCCAACGTCACGATTGCCACGACCGTCGAGGCAACCACGACGATGCCGGGCGGGTTGACCCCGTCGGGAGGCGGCATAAGCTTTACCGGCCCGCCGGAAACTTTTGTCCGTTACATCGAAGGCAAGCTGATCGACGTCGAGATCAGCCCAACGCTGAAGGTGGAAAAGCGCTCAACAGTGGTTCCAGGTCCAACGGACGTGCGGACCACGCGCACGGTCGAAACCGAGACATCTGGAATATTCCTGCCGGTTGACTCCGACATGGTGCGAACCCGTCTCGAGGAGCGCATCGATGAGATCGATCAGGAAATGACCCGTTCGCCGTCAGCCCTCGATAATTTCTCGCTCCAACTGATGCGTGACGATTTGAAACGAAAGTTGGCCCTATTCGGATCATGACGCGTGTGCCCATTGCGCACCGGCAAACCGAGCGATGAGCGCAAACGATTTAAAGAACACTATGGTTTTGGTATTACCTCCTTTACTTGAAATTCTCCTTTGACAATACGATAAGTGGTAGCTATCACGCGGGTATCGATATAACGTTGAATTGAATCGGACACTATGCCACCGCCAAAAGCATCTATTGCGAATAGCTGCCCTTTCACATTTACAACGGAGAAATAGTGGGTCTTTGCTACATTATTCTCCTTCATTTGTTGTTCGCTGCGCGTCCCTTCAACAATCACAAAATCTCCATGTTTTTTAAGCTGCTGTTTAATGGCCGCTTCGGCTTTCTCCCAACTGACAGGCGTTGAAAACGTATTCATGCTTATGTCGAAACCATAACCTTCAATTGCTTCTTTAGGACGATTGCATATAGCTGGGGATACGTTTCCCGTCCTGAGATAATGATCGAGCGAAGCTGCTGTTGCCGGGCAATTGAGCGTACAATATTGACCGGCAGGATATGGCGGGCCTATTTCTTTGAGCTTGGAATGAGTAGGATCGTAAGCAACTTCCTCGAACTTGTCCGTCGTGACATTTTTATCAATGACTTCTTTCTTTATCCATTGCCAGCGAATTTGTTCGTCAGCTTCAGTAGAGTATGGCTTGCCCAGGATAATGCTTGTTGAGGTTCCATTTGTCTTCACAGCCCTTATGCCCTCTTTCTGCTCCTTATCGTAGGAGCGCCCTGAAATCTTAATGAGCTTGTCGTAATGTGAGAAATTATTTTCCCAGTCATTTTTGAAGTTGATGAGCGCTTCTTTTTCCTCCTGGGTCACGTCTTCGGCTTTATGCGGGCCATCACGCTGTATCAGGTTGGTTTGCAAGCCATCGGCTTCCCGCGTTTGTTGGACCACGTGAGTCAATTCATGGGCCAGCAGACGCCGGCCCGCGGGCGTCGCCGGTGCGAAGCGTCCCGGGCCGAAGACGATGTCGTATCCGGACGTATAGGCGTGAGCATTGACTTGCCGCGCAGATCTCTCGGATGCCATATCGGAATGCACCCGCACCCGCGAAAAGTCGTGGCCGAAACGCTGCTCCATGTCCCGCCGCAACGCCGGCTCCAGGGGCCTGCCGGGGCTTGCGAGGGCACGATCTACACTGGCAGGCGCCGCACCCATCTGTCCGTTCGATTGTCCTACAAAGCGCTGGATGCGCGGCGCGGCGCTGTTGACGTCCTTATGCGTGGGCCTCGCCAACACCTGCTCGGCGATGAGATCCGCCTCCCGCTCGCAAACGTCGCCGGGTTGGTTGATCCGACGCGGTTCTTTTTCCGCACCGGTCTGTAGCATCCGCGGCACCCCAACTGCTGGCCGATCGTGGGTCGGAGGCTTTGCAGACGCCGTCTGCTGCGCCGTCGTCCGCGGTTTCTGTGAGAAGGTGCGCATGGTCAAAATCTACCTTCGATGGGGATCGGCTCGTGCATCGGCCCGACTACTGCTATCATAGGTTGCATCCAAAGCAAATCTTTCGATTAAGCGCGCGGTGACGGCTCGCATCGGCTCCAGGACGCGCGACGACCTCGTCGAGGTCGAGTTCGTGCTCCACCGCGCAGCGCGCCTGGAGCGCCCACCACGACACCGGCGCCGTCGGAGTTTTTTGTCGGCGTGCTTGGAAATGGTCGCCAGTGAGCCTGGCGGAAGGGGTGGGATTCGAGCCCGCCAGGGAGCGCAAACCCCCTGGCGGTTTTCAAGACCGCTGCCTTAAACCGCTCGGCCACCTTCCTTACATTGAAATCACCCAACTTTTTCATGAGAATATTTTGCGTCAAAGGGGCTGCTTGCGACTATCCCGTTCCTGCCTCCCACAGGATGTTTGCCTATTCTGCAGCGCTTCCGAAATCAGCGCGCCAACGCGCGGGTTGCTGCTTTACCCTGCATTGCCCGGGGAGCACATAGCTGGGCAGGTCCAATGTAATCGATCTTGCTCTGCCCCAAGCGTGCGTGCCGCTGTTCGCTCTTTCTGAAGTTCCCCCGGTTTCGTGGACACCCGAGCATTTGTGTTGCAGGAGTCCACGATGGCAAGAAAGAACGCACCTTACACGCCTGAGTTTCGGCGTCAGATGATTGAGCTGGTTCGGTCCGGGCGAAGTCCGGAGAGGGAAGGAGGGGAGGGGGGCCGGAACTGGGTGGCGCAAGCCGAGCGGGATGCGGGCCGCCGGGATGACGGTGTGACGACGGCAGAACGCGACGAGATCAACCGTCTTCGGCGCGAGGTGAAGCAGCTCAGGCTGGAGCGCGACATCCTCTCAAAAGCCGCGGCCTGGTTCGCTCGGGAGACGGATGTGATCCCGCCGAAGGGTTCAGATTCGTGAGCGCGCACCAGGCCGAGTTTCCGATTGCCACCATGTGCCGAGTGCTGGGCATCTCGTGCAGCGGGTACTATGCGTGGAGAACGCGATCGCCCTCCCAACGGGCGCGTTCGAATACTGCGTTGACCGAGACGGTACGCACGATCCACGCGGTATCGCGCGGAACCTATGGCGCGCCGCGGGTGCACGCTGAGCTTGCGGCGAACGGCGTGCAGGTCGGCAAGAACCGTGTCGCGCGGCTCATGCGCGAGGCGGGTGTTGCTGGTATCAGCCGTCGCAGGTTTGCGATCACAACGGTGCGTGATGGAGCCCGCCAAGCGCCCGATCTGGTCGAGCGCAGGTTCACGGCGGATGCGCCGAATGTGCTTTGGGTGGCTGATATCACCTACATTCCGACATGGGCGGGCTTCCTGTACCTGGCGGTCGTCCTCGATGTGTTCAGCCGCCGGATCGTCGGCTGGTCGATGGCGACGACGTTGCACACCACGGTCGTGCTCGATGCGTTGAGCATGGCGCTGGCCATGCGTCGTCCGCGCGGCGTCATTCATCACTCCGATCAAGGCGCGCAGTACACGTCCATTGAGTTCGGCAACCGCTGCCGCGAGGCGGGTGTGCGGCCTTCGATGGGGAGTGTGGGCGACGCCTACGACAATGCGATGGCGGAGAGCTTCTTCGCCACGCTGGAATGCGAGTTACTGGCTCGCAGCCGGTTCAAGACGCAAGCCGAGGCACGCAATGCCGTCTTCGAGTTCATCGAAGGCTTCTACAATCCGCGCCGGCGGCATTCGTCGCTCGAGTATCTGTCACCCGTCGAGTTCGAGCGGCGGCACTGGGAGCCTGCGGTTTCCCCCGGCTCACTCCATCCTGCCGCCGTGCTCGGGGCCGTCAAGGTCAAGCCCTCGCGCGCGCGCAAAGTGCGCGACCTTGACCGCCCCTGCGCGCGACGGCGGGTCGAATGTGCGGGCCGGGACATGGCGTAATCGCGGGGTAACGAATGCCGGCGCAGGCTGGTCCTCCCCGCAACGCCAAGGAGCGAGATCATGTCCAAGAGCAAGCAGTATGTCGGCCTCGATGTGTCGCTGAAGGAAACGTCGATCTGCGTCATTGACGATGCCGAGAAGATCGTATGGCGCGGCCAAACCAACTCGACGCCGGAAGCTATCGCATCGGCTGTGAAGCAGCACGCGCCCCATGCGGCTCGGATCGGACTCGAAAGCGGGCAGCTGTCGAACTGGATGTTCCACGAGCTGAAGGCGATTGGCCTGCCCGTGATCTGCGTCGATGCGCGCCACGCCAAAGCCGCGTTGTCGCTCAAGGTCAACAAGACCGACGCCAACGACGCCCTCGGTTTGGCACAGATCATGCGCGTCGGCTGGTACCGCGAGGTGACGGTGAAGGGCCTTGACAGCCAAGCCGTCCGTGCACTGCTGGTAGCACGCGGCCAGATCGTGTCGCAAATCACGACGCTGAAGAATTGCGTGCGCGGCATTCTGAAGACCTTCGGTCGGGTCCTTCCCAAAGGCTTGCGCAGCCAGTTCCCGGCGCGCGTGCGCGCGGCGATCGACGGGCATCCTGTACTTGGGGCGATCATCGAGCCGACGTTGCAGGTGCTGGAGGCAACGCGGGCCCAACTCCTCGTGTACGATAGGGCCGTCATTCAACGCGCTCGCAGCGACGACATTGCCCGTCAGCTGATGTCGGCACCGGGCGTCGGCACGGTGGTTGCCTTGGCCTATATCACCGGCGTTGAGGACCCAGCACGCTTCAAGCGATCGTCGTCAGTGGCGGCGTACTTTGGGATGACGCCCAGGCGTTATCAATCCGGCGAGGTCGATCACGCAGGGCGCATCTCCAAGTGCGGAGACGGCATGGTGCGCGGCCTTCTGTTCGAGGCCGCCAAAGTGTTGCTCAGTCGGTCAACGCGACCAAGCGCGCTGAAGACCTGGGGCGAGGCGCTTGGCAAGCGTATCGGAGCTAAGAAGGCAACGATGGCGGTTGCCCGAAAGCTTGCCGTCATCCTGCATCGCATGTGGACCTCAGGTAGGACGTTCCGATGGAACGCTGAGGCTGCATCTGCAGCCGCCTGAGATCGATCGAATATCCCTTCGCCGCATCTCGCGGCGGATCGCTGTCCCTGCTGGGACGGGCCTCGATGACCGCGCGATTCTTCCTGCGCTGAGCTTCTGTTGAGCGCGTTCGGGACATAGCGGCGTCGAAACCCTGAGGCCATGGTGCGGCCAGCGACCCTGGACCGCGGAGAGAACGGTGGACCTGGCAGCGACATCAATCCGCGCGAGCAAAAGCTAAAGGGACCATACTCGATAGCAGAGCGCTCTTCCGGCCCGTGACCATCCAGTCTGCCGCCGTGCTCACGGCTGTCAAGGCGCGGCCTGGAAACGGTGGAGTGCGCCGCATGGCGGAGTGACGGCCGACCTTGACAGCCTCTGCGCGCGGCGGCGTTCGAAATCTACGGTCGGGGCGGAAGAGCCTGCGGCGCGGTCAACCCAAAGAAAGCCTCCAGGCAAGCAAGAGAACAAGCAAGAGAACAAGCAAACAAGGAAGAAAGAAAATGCTTGCGTTCGTGGTGGCGATTAGAGAACGGAAGGATGAGCTCCGCAGGGGCCGAACAAAAGGATGAGCAGAAAAGGCAGAAAAAGGAGGACACCTTTGACGGCAGACACTGTAGCCTGATCCCAAGACGTCAACTGTCCACGAAATCGGGGTAGGTCCATTCCACAGCAGCACCGCAGCCTTGCGCAACGTGGCACAACGTCGAGGGAACAGAATTTTGGAAAGAACAACCTAACTGCGGGCGTCCTCCAAGATCATCGCGGCGCCCTTCTCGGCGATCATCATGGTGGGCGCGTTGGTATTCCCCGAAGTGATGACCGGCATCACCGAGGCGTCGATGACGCGCAGCCCGGCGATCCGCAGCATCCGCAGGCGGGCATCGACCACCGCCATGGGATCGCTCGGCAATCCCATCTTGGCAGTGCCGACAGGATGGAACACCGTGGTCGAGAAGCTGCGGAACATGTCGAGCAGCCCGTGATCGTCGTCGTCGCGGACGTCGGGTCGTGGCGCGATTTCCTGCGGCCGATGGGGAGCGAGCGCGGGCCGCCGCATGAGGCGCCGCACCACGCGGATACCGTCGATCGCGACCTGGCGGTCCTCCTCGGCGTCGAGATAGTTGAAGCGGATAGCGGGGGGATCGGCGGCGCGGCCGGATTTGAGCCGGATCGTGCCGCGGCTCGCGGAGCGCAACTCGTAGACGCTCACCGTGATCCCGGGAAAGTCGTGGAACGCGCTGGTGGCGGTGGCGCCCTTGCGCGAGAACGGCATGACGATGAGACCGATATTGGCACGATCCCGGTTCGGATCGGAGCGGGTGAAGATTCCAAGCGTCGACGGCCCCATGCTCAGCGGGCCGCGCCGGAGGGCGGCGTATTCCAGCATCATGGCGACCTTGCCGAAGGGCGAGTTGGCCCGCTCGTTCAGCGTCCCGATGCCTTCGATCCGGTAGCTCATATGGAGCTGCAGATGGTCCTGCAGGTTGCCGCCGACGCCGGGTCGGTCCACCACGACGTCGATGCCGTGGTCCTGCAGATGCCTGGCCGGCCCGATGCCCGAGCGCAAGAGGAGGGGCGGCGTCGCGATCGCACCGGCCGCGACGATCACCTCGCAACCGGCCAATGCCGTCCGCCGGTCCGTCCCTTGGCAATATTCGACGCCGACGGCTCGCCTGCCCTCGAACAAGAGCCGTTCCGCCAGGGCTTCGGTTTCGAGCTTGAGATTGGGCCGTCGCAGGACCGGCTTGAGGAAGGCGGTGGCGGCGCTCCAGCGACGCCCGCGTTTCTGCGTGAGGTGGATGGGGCCGACGCCCTCGTTGTCGCCGGTGTTGAAGTCGTCGAGCAAGATCAGCCCGTCTTCGCACGCGGCGCGCTGCACGACGCCCAGCACAGGCCAATGCGCACGCGTTCGCTCGATCCGCAGCTCCCCGCCCGCGCCGTGGCTCGCGCTCGCGCCGAGCTCGAAGTCTTCATGCGCCTTGAAGTAAGGCAGCACGTCGTCCCAGCCCCAGCCGTCGAGCCCGAGTTGGCGCCAATGGTCGAAGTCGGCGGCGTGTCCGCGGATCTGGAACATGCCGTTGATTGCGGACGACCCCCCGATTACCTTGCCGCGCGGATGGCCGATCGAACGGCCCTTGAGGCCGGGCTCGGCTTGCGTCTGGAAGCACCAGTCGTATCGCGGATCACCGATGGCATAGCGGTAGCCGATCGGAACGTGCAGCCGGATCGAGCGGTCGGCGCCGCCGGCTTCGAGCACGAGCACGCTTGCGCGCGGATCGGCCGATAGCCGGTTGGCCAGGAGGCAACCGGCGGAGCCCGCGCCGACGATGATGTAATCGAAGCGATCGGCGCCGTTCGACCCGTTGGACATGCTGGCTCGCGAGGTCTGCGATGAACGCGACAGTATGCGGAACAGGACATTTCGTCACAAGCCGCTGCCCGCGACTGGCAAGGCCCACTCTTCGCGCTGCCCACAACCGACGTTGAGGTTTCTCCCCCGAGCACGACGGACTGCAGCCGCGAACCTTGGCCGCCGGTGGAGCGTGATGCGGAAACGCGCTATAACCCGGCAACTTCAAAACTGCGGTTTTCAAACCGCGATCGTGCCAGGGAGGATTGCGATGAGGTGCTCATTCGGCGCCGCGGCAGTGATGATATCGCTGTCGGCGAGCATGGCTTCGGCCGACACCGTCAAGGTCGGGTTGATTGCCGATTTCACCGGGGCGTTCGCCACCTGGGGCACGCAATTCAAGCAGGCGGTCGAGGCGTACCAGGCGGTCAACGGCCAGACCGTCAAGGGACCCGACGGCAAGACCCACGAGATTCAATTCGTCTATCGCGACTCGGCCAGCGCCGGCCCTGACCGCGCGAAGCAGCTCGCGGAAGAGCTGGTCCTGCGCGAGAAGGTGAAGTTCCTGGCGGGGTTCGACCTCTCGCCGCACGCCATGGCGGTGGCGGAGATCGCCACCCAGGCCAAGATTCCGGTCGTCATCATGAACGCAGCGACCGCGTCGATCACCCGCGGCTCGCCCTATTACGTGCGCGTGAGCATGACCATCCCGCAACACGTGGTTCCGCTCGCCCAATGGGCTTACCGGAACGGCATCAGGAAGGTGTACACGATCGTTAGCGATTACGCGCCCGGCCACGACGCCGAGACCTATTTCAGCAAGACGTTCAAGGCACTGGGCGGCGAGATCGTCGGCAGTGCCCGTTCGCCGCAGCAGGAGACCAACTACGCGGCCTACATGGAGAAGGTGCTGCAGGCGAAACCCGACGCGCTCTACATGTTCCAACCGGCCGGCTCGCCATCGATCGCGTTCGTCAAGGGCTATGTCGAGCGCGGCCTCAAGGCGGCCGGCATCAAGCTTCTCGGCACCGGTGAAACGCAAGAGCTGTTTTTGCCCAATTTCACCGATGACGTGATCGGCGTGGTGACCGCGTTCCACTACACCGAGACCAACACCAATCCGGAGAATCTCGCCCTCAAGGCCCAGCTTCGGAAACAGTTTGGCGAAAAGGCGGTGCCCGACATCGCCTCGGTCGCGGCCTGGGACGGCACCGGCCTGATCCACGCGGCGGTGGCGACGCTCGGCGCGAACGCCGACGGCGCGAAATACGTTGATTACTTCAAAGGCAAGAAGCTCAACAGCCCGCGCGGGCCGATCCTGATCGATCCGGACGAGCGCGACGTCGTGCAGAACATCTACATCCGCCGCGTCGAGAAGCGGGACGGCAAGCTGGTCAACATCGACATCGGCCAGGTCGACATGGTCAAGGACCCCTGGAAGATCGACAATCCTCTGAAGAAATAATTTTCAGGTGACCGGATGTGAGCTCGCGCGCGGGACCGGGAGCGGTTCCGTGCGCGTCCGCTTCAACGCGACCCGCCGCAGCGACGACCGATGCTAGGCTTCGTATTGACCGTACTGCTCGACGGCGTTTCGTACGGAATGATTTTGTTCGTCATCTCGGTCGGCCTCACCGTCACCATGGGGCTGATGCGTGTCATCAACCTTGCCCACGGCGCGTTCGCCATGATCGGAGGCTACGTGGCGGGCTACTTGACCCAGAACGGCGTCGATTTCTACCTCGCCGTGCTGGCGGCCGCCGTGATTTCCGGCTTGTTCGGAGGCGTTGCGGAGATCACAGTCTATCGCCCGCTTTACCGCAAGGGCGAGCTCGCCCAGGTGCTGTTGACGATCGGCATGGTTTTCGTCGTGACGGCGGCGGTCACCGAGATTTTCGGCGCGTTTCCCTACCCGGTCGTGTTCCCCGACTACTTGTCGCGGCCGGTCGACATCGGATTTCGGACCTACCCGGCCTACCGGCTGTTCCTGATCGCGGTCGGCGCGGTGATCGCGGCCGCTCTGTGGTACGTGGTTGAGACCTCGATCTACGGGGCGCGGCTGCGCGCCGCGGTCGACAATTCGCGCATGGCAAGGTGCGTCGGGATGAACGTGAATGTCCTGTTCACCTCGACCTTCGCGGTCGGCTGCGCGCTCGCCGGGCTCGCCGGCGCGCTCGGCGCACCTATTCTTTCGCTCGAACCCTCCTATGCGCTCAAATACGTCGTCCTGTTCCTGCTCGTCGTGATCGTCGGCGGCGAAGGCAGCTTGAAGGGCTCGTTCGTCGCCGCCATGGCGCTCGGCATCATCGACACGCTGGGCAAGTATTTCGTCACCGAGGCCGCTCCCTATCTGCTCTACGCCGCCGTTTTCGTCCTCCTGCTGTTGCGGCCGCACGGCCTGTTGCCGCCGAAATCGGCCGCGCTATGACGCCGACGCCCTCCGCTCCGGCGGCACCTGCGCCCGCAACCGGGCTCGGCGCGCTCGCCGTCGGCAGCCCGCTGGCGATCGCCGGGCACGCATTGCCGTGGGCGATCATGATTGCCTTCTACGTCTTCGCCGAGGGCTATCTCAGCCTCGGCACGCAGGTGATGGTGTGGATTCTGTTCGCGCTGTCGCTCGACCTCGCCTTGGGATATGCCGGCATCGTGACGCTGGGTCACGCCGCTTTTTTCGGCGTCGGGGCCTATGCCGCGGGATTGTTCGCCATTCATGTCTCTCCCGATCCGATCCTGGGACACTTGGCGGCGATCGTCCTCGCCGGCCTCCTGGGAGCCGTCACCGGCGCGCTGATCCTGCACACGAGCGGCGTCACCTTCCTGATGCTGACGCTGGCCATCGTCTCGATGTTGTTCGAATACGCCAATCAGGCGCGCGACCTCACCGGCGGCGACGACGGCCTGCAGGGCATCAAGATCGATCCGATCTTCGGCGTGTTCGAGTTCAACATTTTCGGGCAGACGGCCTATCTCTACACGCTCGTCGTCCTGTTCATCTGGTTTCTGATCTCCTGGCGGGTCGTGCATTCGCCCTTCGGCCGCTCGCTCGACGGCATCCGCCAGAACACGCGGCGCATGCGCGCCATCGGCACGCCGGTGTGGTGGCGGCTGCTCGCCGTCTACACGCTGGCGGCGGCGATGGCGGGCTCGGCCGGAGCGCTGTCGGCGCATTCGACCCGGTTCGTCGGCCTCTCGGTCTTGAGCCTGCTGACCTCCGGCGTCGTGACCGTGATGCTGATCCTGGGCGGAACGCGGCGGCTCTACGGCGCCTTCCTGGGCGCCGCGATCTATTACGTGGTGCAGGATTCGACGGCGAAGATCAGTCCGTATTTCTGGGAATTCATCGTCGGCGGCATGCTGATGGCGACCGTGCTGTTTCTCGAAGGGGGTCTGATGGACCTGGGCAGGGTCGGCCGCGGCCTCCTCGCCCGCTTGCTGCGGCGGACGGGCGGCTCATGACGGTTCCGGCGCTTTCGGTACGCGGGCTGTGCAAGAGCTTCGGCGGCCTCACCGTGGCGCAATCGATCGACCTCGACCTGATGCCGGGCTCGCGCGTCGGCCTGATCGGTCCGAACGGCGCCGGCAAGACCACCTTCGTCAACCTGCTGACGGGTTTTCTCACCCCCGATGCCGGCACGATCACGCTCGAGGGCGTGTCGATCGAGGCCATGAAGCCGGAGGACCGGGTACGCCGCGGCCTTGCTCGCACCCATCAGATCAACACGCTACTCGGCGAAAGCTCCATGCGCGACAATGTGGCCATCGCGATCGCCGAGCGCGAGGGCTTTGCGTGGCGAACGATGCGGTTCGCTCCGCAATGGCGGCAGTGCCTCGAGGAGGCGCAGACGCGGCTGACCGAGATGGGCATCGCCGAAGTGGCCGACCGGCGCGTGTCGGAGCTGCCCTATGGCCAGCAACGGCTGTTGGAAATCGCCATCGCGCTCGCGCTCGAGCCGCGGGTTCTGCTGCTCGACGAGCCTGCGGCGGGCGTGCCGGCGGCGGACACGCACGTGATCCACGACGCCTTGAACCGCATGCCGGCCGATATCGCCATGCTCATCATCGAGCACGACATGGACGTCGTCTTTCGCTTCGCCAGGGAGATCGTGGTTCTCGTGCGCGGCCGGATTCTGACCCGCGGAACGGCGGCGGAGGTTTCGCGCAACCCCGAGGTGCGCGCGGTCTATCTCGGCAAGGCCGCGCGATGAGCGTCGGGCTGTCGATGGAAGATCTCGTGGCCGGCTACGGCGCGACCGTCGTCATCGACGGCGTTTCGCTCGCGGTACCGGCGGGCGGCACGCTCGCCATCCTCGGACGCAACGGCGTCGGCAAGACCACGCTGTTGCAGACCCTGATGGGGCTGACCACGCTGCATCGCGGCGCCGTATTGCTCGGGGACGAACGCATCGACGGCGTTCCGACGCACCGTCGCGCGCGGCTGGGTCTGGGCTACGTGCCGCAGGAGCGTGAGATTTTCCCCTCGCTCACCACCGAGGAGAACCTGGCGGTGTCGGTGCTGCCCTCCGGCTGGAGCATCGAGGCGGTGCTCGACCTCTTCCCCCTGCTCGCGGAGCGCCGGCGCACCTCCGGCAACCGGCTCTCCGGCGGCGAGCAGCAAATGCTCGCGATCGGCCGCGCGCTGGTCGGGGGACCCAAGGTACTGCTGCTCGACGAGCCGCTCGAAGGGCTGGCGCCGATCGTGGTCGAGGCCCTGTTCGAGGCCCTGCCGAAGATCCGCGACGAAGGCGGCTTGAGCATCGTTCTGGTGGAGCAGAACGCCGGGCTTGCCCTCTCCTTCGCGCAGCATGCAGCCGTGCTCGACCGCGGCAAGGTGGTCCACTTCAGCACGAGCGCCCAGCTGCGCGCCGACGAGGCAACGCAAGCGCGGCTCCTGGGAGTGGCCCGGTGATATCGAGCGTCCGCCCCTCGTTCCGCGCAGCCTTGGAGGAACCGGCGCGGTTGGTGCTCTTCAGCCAATGGTGGCGGACAGGACTCTGGCGGAAGGCGTGTCCGCCAAAGTCTATTGAGAACGCTTTAGGGCCTGTCTTCAGTTGGGGGATTCCCAAATCAGTGATTGAGTGATTCATGGGTGGTCGGCCTAAGGAGGGGCCGACCGATGCGGCGCTATGCATTGCGGGACGACCAGTGGGATCGGATCAAGGATTTTCTGCCGGGCCGCGAAGGCCATGTCGGAGGCACGGCAGCAGACAATCGCCTGTTCGTCGAGGCTGTTTTGTTTAGATACCGAGCCGGCATTCCTTGGCGTGATCTGCCGGCGCGCTTTGGCGATTGGAAGATCGTCCATCAGCGCTTCAATCGATGGGCGAAGGGCGGTGTTTTCGAGCGTATTTTCAAGCTGTTGGCCAGCGATCGCGATAATGAGTACATGATGATCGACGCCACAATCGTGCGTGCGCACCAGCACAGCGCCGGCGCACGAAAAAAAACGGCGCGCAAGCGATCGGCCGATCCCGCGGTGGATTGACCACCAAAATTCACGCGCTCGTCGATGCTCTCGGCAATCCCGTCGAATTGATGCTCACGCCAGGACAGGCCAATGACCTCATTTGCGCACAGCCGTTGCTCGAGGAGTCCGATCCAGAGGCTCTGATCGGCGACACCGCATACGACGCCGATGTCTTCATCGAGGCTCTTGCCGAGCGGCAAATCACCCCGGTGATTCCTTCACATCCCCGCCGCAAGAAACCACGGCCCTGCGATTTTGCCCTCTACTGCGAGCGCAATCTCGTCGAGCGCTTCTTCAACAAACTCAAGCACTTTCGCGCTATTGCCACGCGCTATGACAAACTCGCCAGAAATTTCCTCGCCGGCGTCCAGCTTGCCTCGGCTATCATTCTCCTCAACTGAGGACAGGCCCTAGCTTTAGAAATTTGTTTAGTTTGCCGCGCGAGCGCACCCACGCGCCCCGTAAACACCCGAAGCCCTTTTGGCGCTCGGTGGTCCGGAATTTCAACGCTGCTTCCAGCTTCTCCTGTGCAGTCGCGCGCTCGCCTCCGTACGTGTCCAAAGTGTTGGATACCCTGAAAAGCGCCTCGTTTGCCTCCCACGGATCGTAACAACCTTTCACGACCCACACGGCGAGGTCTTCATTTAGCGCAAAGGCTCGCATCCGGGCCGCGAGGTCGCGGAAGACATTTATAGCCTCGTGCAATCTCTTAATTTCGTCATCCGATAAGTCGTCGACTGCTTTGACAGAGCCGTCTGGAAACTCCGTTCGCACGGCCCTCACATTGCCGTACACGATGCTTCGGTGGATGACCTCACCGCGCAAATCAAAGAATTGTCTGAACGGACGACCGAGAAAAGAGGTCACCAACCACCCTGCCCCTCCGAGCAGGAGAACGCCAACCGTGTTCCAAACACCGGCCATGTCCGCCCCTTAAAATCAACGGCGCGGCAATCCTACGCGATTCGCCCGACGCGGACGGCGCGCTAGTACAAGTTGGGCCACTCCTTCTTGAACTCGTCAAGCTTGCCAAAAAGACTATTTTTCAAGAAAACGCTGTAACAATAGGCTAGCTCCTTTCTGAGCGCGCCGACCATTATCTCAAGTTCTTCGCAGTCGATAACCAGTGCCTTCGCACCATGCTTTTTTGTTTCGTAGGTGCTGCCTTCGAATCGATTACGCGAATATGGCTCCGCTTTAAGAGCGACGACTAAGTGCGGCTGCATGCATTCTGTCCGTTTTTTCTTGGCCGGGTCCTGAATACTCCCCCGTATTTCAAATCGGACCTTCACATCTTGGATGGAGTAGTGATTAGGCGTTTTGTTACGCGTGTCGCTGATCTGCATATGAACCTTCGGCTGGTTTGGTCGTCGGTCGTCGCCGGATGCAGAGTATCCAATTCCGGTTGGCCAAAAAACTCCGGCCGAGCCGTCCGGCCCGGCCGGCGCGCGCCTGCACAAGTTTTGGGAAGTCGTTATCGATGCCTGGCTCTGACTTGGTGAATTCTGACTCCAACGCCAACCCCGCACGATCCATGAACCCTTTTTTCGTAGCGTGATCCGTGTGCCAAAACTGATCCTATAGATATTCGCCGTCAGTACGATTCGCATAGCAGCCAGCTCTGCAACAGACCATGAAACCGAGTTCGCGGCCCAAGTCGCCGAAGACCGTCAGAGCCGTTCGCGTGCGATCGCTGATCTGTTTGGCGGCGAAATTGTCGAACGCAGCTGGCACTGCGAGTTCAAGTCGTTGTGCGAGATAACTTGGTTGCAATAGAGTGCTCATAGCCTCTCCTCCCGTCACCAGCTCCTTGCGAACGCCGCCATCGCCGCCTCGCGCGTGGCCTAGTAGCCGTGCGCCGCGCGGCGTAGATCGTCGTTGTGCCCGCTCGCCCACCTCCAGGGACGATCTTCAGGCGCGATTGGCACCAGGGATGCGGCCGCCGATGACGCGGTCCTCCAGCACGTGTTAGTCGTCCTGGTTCCAGCCGATCGGCGCGCGCCTGAGCATGAGCGTGCTCACGCCTTTAACTTAGCCGTTTAATCGATCGATGCTTCGCCGGATGCTTGCTTAACGGCATTGAGCAGCTGCTGAGATAGCATCGCGTCTATGACGTGTTCCAACTCGGACACATCGACCCTCTCATTGGCCCATTCGCGGTCCGCCGCTTCCAAAGCCTTATAATAGGGCTGCTTGTCAGCGGCGATCTGTTCCGGGATCGTTGGCGTGCCGGGCAACAAGCTATCGAGCTTGATACTGAGAACGACATATGAAATGGCGCGCGCCGTGCGACCGTTTCCATCCGCAAAAGGATGTATCCAGTTCATTTTCCAAAGCACGTAGGCTGCTAGATGGACAGCGCTCTTCTTTGACCAATTGTCGTTGACGTATTGGCACATTGACTGAACCTCATCGGAGACGAAGGCCGCCTCCGGAGGCTGATGCAGGCTCCCTCCGATCTTGACCGGTGTGTTGCGGAAGGTGCCCGCCAACCGATGGAGGCCATCGAGCGCCGCCTTGTGCAATTGGAGGATCGGACCCGCCCGCAATTTGAACGGCCGTTCTCGGTCTCTCACATGGTTCGCGATGATTTCGATCGCGAGGCTGAATTGCCGGATACCGTTCTCGGCCTCGCGACGTGCAATCTCGTCAGGATCGCTGAGTAGTTGGGCGTCCTCGGCCTTGCTGTGGCGATCTTCGGCCAAGCGCCAGCCGTTACTTTGATTCGGCTTCGATCTTTTGATCCGCTTCGGCAACCATCTCGCGTGTGATGCGATCGTTCTCGATATGGGTGTTGCCGTATGCAAAGCTCCGGCGCTGCTCCCGAAGCTGGCCAGACGACATCGTGATCTTGCGGGTTCGGATGACCAAGTCTTCCAGCTTGTCGTTATTCGCCATAGCTCACGTTCCCCACTTCGAGTCACTTGGACAAAGCGTATGGGCTGTAAGGGGCGCTTTCAAGGTCCCCCGCGCGCTATACGGCCGCTAGCCCCCGGTCTACTTGTTCCCTAAAGCGCCCGCCGCCCCGCGTCGGTGATCCGCAGCATGGCGATCTCGTATCGTTCCTGTCCAGCAACCACGCGCTGAGCCGTCGCGGTCGCCAGCCCAGCGCGTACTAGCTCGACCATCAGCCCGATCGAGAAGCCATGCGCGAGCATGAGCCCCTCGGCACAGCCTTGGCCGTCGCAAGAGGCGCGCAGCTCAAGCGCACGGCGACGTTGGTCGGGCTTGCGGGTGCGGCGGGCGGGCACGGCGCCCTCATAGCGGCCCGGCGGCAACCGCGCCAGGGGTGCCACGCCGCCCGTCCGGCGGCCCGCTAGGGCGCGTGCCCTGCCGCTCGCGGCTTTCCTAGGGGCCAAAGTGAGGGTCTGTTCGCCGATTACGGAAAAAATCTTGCAAATTCAGATGATTTTGGCGGAAGGGGTGGGATTCGAACCCACGAGGGAGCGCAAACCCCCTGGCGGTTTTCAAGACCGCTGCCTTAAACCACTCGGCCACCCTTCCTGCGAGAATGCGCTTCAGGCTTTTGGGCCGGATGCGCCGGACCGCCGCGAACGTGCCGCTGGCCCAGCCGGGCCGCCTGTTATCAGGTCTTGCCCCGCCCCGCCAACGCATGGCGCGGTCGATCGTCGTCCCGTCGCACGCGATGCAGCCGGTGCGCCGGGCCTATAGCAGGGTCGACGCCGACGTCGGCCAGCGATATTGCGCCCACATCAGGAAGAGCGCCTCAGCAGGAACGCGCAACGGCTGCCGGCGCGCCGAGGCCGACGCGACATGGTTGCTCAGTTGCGCCAAAAACGCCGATCAGCCCGCAGGCTGGTCCCCCACTCCCTGTCGAAGATCTCAAGGCCGCGGGGCGGAAATCTCGCCAGCCCCGCTGCCGGCCACGCGCTCCGAGCGGCCGTGCCCGCTCAAGCCTCGTCGTCGGGCAGTTGGTCCTTGCCCGTGTCTATGGGCACAAGGCTCGGCGCCATCCCCATGGCGCTGAGCGAAGCCATCATCGCGACATACATGACGATCCACATGGTCCGATCCCCCCGGTTCATGGTCCCACGATCACGCCCGCGAAGTGTCGGCCCGCACGATGAGGGAATTGAGGCTCGCTCCGCCATGACGCGGACAATTCCTCCGGGTGTCACCTTCCGGCAACAATAGCGGCCAAGGCAGAGCACAGCTCCCCTCGTTCGAAATTCATTGAAAATCTGAGACTTGTCCCTCGTTCCGATGGAAAAGGTCGAACCCGAAGCCGCGGGCGCCCGCCGATCGCAAGTTCATGCGGAACCAAAACCGCAGCCAAGCGGTAACCTTGCGGCGTTCCCCGAAGGCCCCCCACTGCTCATCCGAGCCCACGGGAGCGCTGGGCCCCGGCGACGCCCTCGCCGGGGCCGCTTCCGCCCTGTGCCGAGCAGCCCGAGAGCGCCCGCCCCGGCCCCGAGCGTGCTTGCGACCGCGCCCGCGCTCGGGTAGCCCCTCGCCCATGGACAACGAAGACGCGGGGCCGGCGGCGCGCGCGCCGAAAGTAAGCTTCGTCTCGCTCGGCTGCCCCAAGGCGCTGGTCGACAGCGAGCGCATCGTCACGCGCCTGCGCGCGGAGGGCTACGAGCTCACCCGCTCCCACGCCGGCGCCGACGTCGTGCTGGTCAACACCTGCGGCTTCCTCAACAGCGCGCAGGCGGAGTTGCTCGAGGCCATCGGCAAGGCGGTGAGCGAGAACGGCCGGGTGATCGTCACCGGCTGCATGGGCGCCGAGCCGGAGAAGATCACCGCGCGCTACCCGAACCTGCTCGCGGTCACCGGCCCGCAACACTACGAGAGCGTCATCGACGCGGTGCACCGCGCGGTGCCGCCGCGGCACGACCCGTTCGTCGATCTCCTTCCGCCCGAGGGCATCAAGCTCACGCCGCGGCACTACGCGTACTTGAAGATTTCCGAAGGCTGCAACAATCGCTGCAGCTTCTGCATCATCCCCAAGCTGCGCGGCGATCTCGTCTCGCGTCCGGCCGCCGACGTGCTGCGCGAGGCCGAGCGCCTGGTCGCCGCCGGGGTGAAGGAGCTCCTGGTCATCTCCCAGGACACCTCCGCCTACGGCATCGACGTGAAATACGCGGCGAGCGAATGGAAGGGCCGCCCGGTCAAGGCGAAATTCCTCGATCTCGCCCGCGCGCTGGGCGAGCTCGGCGTCTGGGTCCGGCTGCACTACGTCTATCCCTATCCGCACGTCGACGAGGTGATCCCGCTGATGGCCGACGGAAAGCTGCTGCCCTATCTCGACGTCCCCTTCCAGCACGCGGCGCCCGCGGTGCTGCGCCGCATGAAGCGCCCGGCGGCGCAGGAGCAGACGCTCGACCGCATCGCCCGCTGGCGCGAGATCTGTCCCGAGCTCACCATCCGCTCGACCTTCATCGTCGGCTTTCCCGGCGAGACCGATGACGATTTCGAGGCGCTGCTGGATTGGCTCTCGGCGGCGAACCTCGACCGCGTCGGCTGCTTCCGCTACGAGCCGGTGCAAGGTGCGCGCGCCAACGAGCTCGCGCCTGCCGTCCCCGACGCGGTGAAGGATGAGCGCTGGCATCGGCTCATGCGGCACCAGCAGGCGATCTCGCGCCGGCAACTCGCGCGCAAGCTCGGCACCCGCCAGGCGGTGATCATCGACGAGGTCGGCCGGCCGGAGGACGGGAAGCCGGGCGCGCGCGGCGCCGCGGTGCTCGCCAAGGGCCGCACGCGCGGGGACGCGCCTGACATCGACGGCACCGTCCATGTCGGGAGCCGCCGGCCGCTCCGCCGCGGCGAGATCGCCACCGTCAGGATCGAGCGCGCGGACGAGTACGACCTCTACGGCACGGCGGTCGGATATTAGCGCATGTCCCGGAAAAGTGGGCACCGGTTTTCCGCCAAGGACATGCGCAAAGCCAAGGAATCTAGAGCGCATCCCAATTCGACCTAATCGGGATGCGCTCTAGCGCTGCTCCGGCATGAACTCGTGCCGCTCGTTGCAAATCCATTTCCGGCAGCAGGTCTGGAGGGTATGGCATGCGTCGCGTATGGCTGGGAATTGCCGGAGCGCTGATCGGCATTGCGCCGGCGGCCGCTGAGAACGGTCCGTTGCCGGAAGGGTTTCAAAAGATCCAGACGATCGTCGTCATCCTCCAGGAAAATCGCAGCCACGTGCACCTGCTCCCCGACTTTCCCGGCGCAACCGGGATCGCCGATGCGCCCAAGACGGCCCTGGTGCAAAGGGACCGAGACGGCTCGGTCCTGCCTTATCTGCCGCCGCTGTGGATCACCGACGAAGTCGCGCCCGACCCCGGACGGCCCGAACCTCCCCGGCCCGATGCCGCCTATCCGGCATCGATGCCGAACGGGCCGTTCTTTCTCGGCGAGCCGCCCTACGATGCGCCAGCCGACATCCTGACCCCGATCCCGGTGCATCGCTTCTATCAGAACCAGATGCAGATCAACGGTGGTCGCAACGACATGTTCGTCGCCTGGACCAATGTCGGTTCGCTGGCGATGGGACTCTATCGCGGCGCGGGCACGCATCTCTATCGGCTCGGGCGCCAATACACGCTCGCCGACCAATTTTTCATGGGCGCCTTCGGCGGCTCCAATCTCAATCACTTCTTCCTGGCGTGCGCTTGCTCGCCGCCTTTCCCCGATGCGCCGGAGAGCCTGCGGGCTGTGCTCGCGGAAAACGGTACGCTCAAGCCCGCCGAGGACTCGCCCAAGTCCGCCCTGAATGGTCCGCCGAAATGGGTTCGGGACGGCAGCGTTTCGCCCGACGGCTATGTGGTGAACACGGTGCAGCCGGCATACCAGCCCAGCGGCATCCCACCGGCGCGAGGCGGCGATCCCGCGATGGCCGACCCGGCGCAAAATCCTTTGCCCCCGCAGACCTTGCCGACCCTTGGCGACCGCCTGTCGGACAAGGGTGTCGGCTGGGCCTGGTACGCCCAGGGGTGGGACGTGGCGCTGGCCGATCGCCGCGTCATCTACAACACCCGCGGCGCCGTCAACTTCCAGCCCCACCACCAGCCCTACAACTACTTTGCCAAATATGCCCCGGGCACCCAGGCGCGCGCACAACATCTCAAGGACATGGAGGCGTTCTGGAACGCGGCCAAGGCCGGCACATTGCCGGCGGTGGCGTTCGTCAAGGCCGACGGCAATGACAACCAGCATCCCGGCGAAAGCACCATGGCCGCCGGGGACCTGATCATCGGCACGATCGTCAACACGCTGCAGCGCAGTCCGCAATGGGACAAGATGGCGATCATCATCACCTATGACGAGAATGGCGGGTTTTGGGATCCGGTACCGCCGCCCAAGGGCGACCGTTGGGGGCCGGGCTCGCGGGTGCCGACCGTGATCGTCTCGCCTTTCGCCAAAAAGGGATTCGTCGACCACACCGTCTACGACGCCACATCGATCCTGGCTTTCATCTCCAAGCGGTTCGGGCTGGAACCGCTGCCTGGCATCCGCACTCAGTTCGGCGACCTCCGCAACGCATTCGAGCCTGGCGCGCCATGAGCCGGCGTCTTCGCTTTCCTCGATTGCGGCCGACCTGGAGCTGCGACTACTCGCATTTATCCTTGCCGTGCGCGGTCGCGGCGACAGCTCCTCGACATCGCGTGATCTCTCCGCTGTCATGCCCGCGAAAGCGCATCGGCGCTAACTTAAGCCATCTCTCGCTGTCATGCCCGCGAAAGCGGGCATCCAGTAACTCATGAAGGTGCAATTCGAGGCCGAAGCGGTGCCTCTCACCTTGTCCGGCGATTACTGGATCGTCCGCCTTCGCGGACGATGACAACCGAAGAGCCCTAAACTTAGCTAGCGCCTATGGGATCAAGCCCGCGGGTGACGCATGTGGGGACATGAATCAAACGAACTGGAAACCGTTTTAGCCTTACCCGGCGCGACCTCGCCGGTTTTGCACGGGGCAGTCGCGGAGCCGTGTCCGACTGGTTAGGCCGTCGCGACGCCGATCAGGTCGATCTCGACCAGCGCGTCTTTGACCAGCAGACCCGTCGTCCCGATGGTCGTTCGCGGCGGGGGAATCTTGAAATACTCCTTCCACACCTCGTCGAAGCCGTTGAAGTTCGCAAGATCGGTGAGGAAGACCTGCGCCTTGGCGACGTTGTCGAGCGAGCTTCCCGCCGCTTCGAACGTGCGCTTGAGATTGTCGAGCACGAAACGGGTCTGCAGCTTGATGTCCGAGCTGTAGTAGGGAAAGTTCGGATGCCGCCGCGCCTGTTCCGGCACGCCGGACTTGAAATCGCTGGCAAGCTGGCCGGCGGCGAAGACGAGGCCGCCGACCTTGAACGCCTCGGTGTAGTTGGCGAGCGGTTGCGGCGCGGCCGATTTGACCGCCTGCTTGGCGCTCTTGCCGGGCACGCCGCCGATCAGGTCGATCTCGACCAGCGTGTCCTTGACGAGGAGGCCGGTCGTGCCGACCGTCGTGCGCGCCGGCGGGACCTTGAAGTACTCCTTCCATACCTCGTCGAAGCCGTTGAAATTCTCGAGGTCGGTGAGGAAGACCTGCGCCTTGGCGACGTTGTCGAGCGAGCTTCCCGCCGCCTCGAACGTCTGCTTGAGGTTTTCCAGGATATAGCGGGTCTGCAGCTTGATGTCGGAATTGTAGTAGGGAAAGCCCTCCCCGCGCCTGGCCTCGGCCGGGACGCCGGTCTTGTAGTCGCTGGCGATCTGCCCCGCGGCATAGACGAAATCGCCGACCTTGAACGCCTCGTTGTAGTGCGCGAGCGGGCGCGGCGCGCTCGACGCGATCGCCTGCTTCTCCGCGCCCTTGCCCGGGACCAATCCGATCAGGTCGATCTCGATCAAGGTGTCCTTGACGAGGAGGCCGGTCGTGCCCACGGTCGTGCGTGCGGGCGGGACCTTGAAGTACTCCTTCCACACCTCGTCGAAGGCGCAGAAATCATCGAGATCGGTCAGGAACACCTGCGCCTTGAAGGCATGCTCGAGCGAGCTGCCTGCGGCCTCGAACGTCCTCTTGAGATTTTCGAGGATGTAGCGGGTCTGCAGCTTGATGTCGGAGCCGTAGAACGGAAAGTTGGGGTGCTTGCGCGCCTCCGGCGGCACGCCGGTCTTGAAATCGCTCGCGAGCTGGCCCGCCGCGAAGATGAACGGGCCCGCGACCATCGCTTCCGAGTAATTGGCAAGCGGCCGAGGGGCATTGGATTTGACGACGTCGATTTTCATGGCTCGTTCTCCCTCTCTGCAGGCCGGTGCCGGCGGCGTAGGATCTGCTGTTTCGTCCGCACCCTTGCGCGCGCAATGCCCATGCGTTCGCCGCATCATTATACGGCTACGAATCGGATGTCGTGCTCGCAGCTGGAAGGCACGCCGCACCGCTGCGGTGCGGGGACGCCATCGCCTACAGCTCGTCCGGTGCACAAGATCTGGAACTGCCGAGCCGCGCCGGCCCGCGGGCTGGGATCATCGTTTCGCCGCCAGCGCTGCCGGCATAGTCGCCGCCGCTTTGCCGCGCCCTTTTTTCGACTACCCATCAACTACGGTATTGACTACGACTCGCATTTGTAGTAGCTAAGACCATCCCTGCGCGGCGCCCTGCCGGCGCCCCACCCCCCTCGCTTGGGGGCGGATGGAAAAGAGGAAAAGCCAGAACCCGGGCGCAGCAACGCGCGGCGGGAACGAAGAAGACTGCGTTGTTTGATATCGTGAATAGGAAAGGACGCGGCGGCCGCTCGTGTGCAGGCCGAGCGCAGGGCGCATCGGCAACCGTGCGCCCGAGCGCAATCGCGTCGGCGGCAACGCACTCGGATCAGACCGAGGGCGCGCCTCGCTGCGTCTTGGCGGCAACGCGCCGGCACGCGCACGGGTGGGAGCTGGAGGTGCGTGCACTCCAGCCAGCGCGGCCTGTATTTTCCCTGTTATTTACAGGATCGGGTTGCATCATGCGCCGTGCCGCAAGCGTGGGTTGAGGGCGTACACGCGAGCTCGGATCCATCTAAGGGCGACGAGCGCCCACAACCTTCACCACCGCGCCGGTCAGGCGCGCCAGCTCCTCCTCGCCGATGGTGAAAGCGGGCGTGAGATAGACGATGGAGCCGAACGGACGCACGAACACCCCCTCCTCGATAAAGCGTGCGCGCAAGGCTTCGAGGTCGTCGACGCGATCGAGCTCGACCACGCCGATTGCGCCCTTGACGCGCACGTCCTTGACGCCGGGCAAGCCGCGGCAGGACGCAAGCCCGCGCTCGAGCGTGGCCGCGATATCCGCCACCTGCCGCAGCCGCGGCTCGCGCTCGAACAGGTCGAGCGAGGCATTGGCAGCCGCGCAGGCGAGCGCGTTGGCCATGAAGGTCGGCCCGTGCATCAATGCATGCATCGGGTCGTCGGACCAGAATGCCTCGAAGACGCGCCTGCGGGCGATGGTCGCGGCGAGCGGCAGCGTTCCGCCGGTCAGCGCCTTCGACAGCGTGACGATGTCCGGCACCACGCCCGCCGCCTCACAGGCAAACAACGTTCCGGTGCGGCCGAAGCCGGTGAAAATCTCGTCGAAGATCAGCAGGAGCTGGTAGCGGTCGGCCGCCTCGCGCAACGTCCGCAGCACCGCCGCGTCGTGGAAGCGCATGCCGCCCGCCCCTTGCACCAACGGCTCGACGACGATGCCGGCAAGCTCATCGGCGTGGCGCTCGAGAACGCGTGCGAGCGCCGCGGCACTCTCCTCGTCCCGCGGCAGACCGACGACGTGATGCTCGGCCAACAGCCCGCGAAACAGCGCGTGCATGCCGGCCTCGGGATCGCAGATCGCCATCGCGCCGGTGGTGTCGCCGTGATAGCCGCCGCTGAAGGCGAGGAACTTGGTGCGCGTGCGCACGCCCCTGTTGATCCAGAACTGCACCGCCATCTTCATGGCGACTTCGACCGCGACCGAACCGGACTCGGAGAAGAAGACGCGATCGAGATCGCCGGGAAGTGCCGACGCCAGCCGGCGGGCAAGGGTGAGCGCCTGCTCGTGGGCAAGCCCGCCGAACATGACGTGCGGCATCAGCGCGAGCTGGCGCTCGACCGCGGCACGGATGTGCGGATGGTTATAGCCGTGGCAGGCGGTCCACCACGACGCGATCCCGTCGACGAGCTCGCGCCCGTCGGCCAGCACGATGCGGGAGCCTTGCGTGCGCACGACCGGCAGCGGCGGCAGCATCCGCTTCATCTGCGCATAAGGCAGCCAGACATGGGGGAGACCCGCCTCGTACCAAGCGGGCCGCGAAGCTCCCTCGTCTACCGTCTTGCCTCCCGACTTGCCTCCCGTCTTGCCCGACATTCCGCGCTTCCATTCGACCTTCATTGCCGCCATGCTGTCGCGTGAGGAACCGACGCAGGGTCGATGCGAGGATGCGTTCACTCGATGAATTCGCGACCGCCAAGCTCGCCGAGCTCGAACGCAACAGTCTACGCCGTGCGCTCGTCGACACCACCCGAGTGACGGGAACTCGGCTGCTGCGCAACGGGCGCCCGCTGCTGTCCTTCTCCTGCAACGACTATCTCAACCTGACCCATCACCCCGCCGTCAAGGACGCGGCGATCGAGGCGCTGCGTATCCACGGCCTGGGCGCCGGCGCCTCCCGCTTCGTGACCGGCAATCATCCACTGTTCGCGGAGCTCGAGGCGAGGCTCGCGCGCCTGAAAGCCACGCAGGCGGCGTGCGTCTTCGGCTCGGGTTATCTCGCCAATCTCGGCATCATCCCCGCACTCGCCGGCCACGGCGACCTCGTGCTGATCGACGAGCTCGCGCATGCCTGCCTGTGGGCGGGCGCGCGGCTCTCCCGCGCCGCCGTCGTGCCGTTTCGCCACGCGGACACCGAGCATGTGGGGGCGCTGCTCGCGGAGCTGCGCCCGCGTCATCGGCATGCCCTGATCGCGACCGACGGCGTCTTTTCCATGGACGGCGATATCGCGCCCCTGCCCGGCCTCGCGGCGCTGGCGCAGCGCCACGACGCCTGGCTGATCTCGGACGACGCCCATGGCCTCGGCGTCGTCGGCAACGCGCGGGGCTCGAGCTTCGCGCACGGCGCCAAGGTCGACGTGCCGCTCCAGATGGGCACGCTGTCGAAAGCGCTCGGCGCCTACGGCGGGTATCTCTGCGCCTCCGCCGCGGTCATCGACCTCATTCGCAACCGTGCGCGCACCCTGATCTACTCGACCGGCCTGCCGGCGGCCGTGGTCGCCGGCGCGATTGCCGCCCTGGACGTGATCGAGCGCGAGCCCGGCTATGCCGCGCTGCCGCTTGCCAAGGCGAAAGCGTTTGCCCGCCGCGTCGGGTTGCCGGAGCCGGCGAGTCCGATCGTGCCGGTGCTGCTCGGCGGCGCCGAAGCGGCGCTCGCCGCCTCGGCTCTGCTCGAGGATCACGGCTTCCTCGTCGTCGCCATTCGGCCCCCGACCGTGCCGGCCGGAACGGCGCGGCTGCGCCTGACCTTCACCGCGCAACATCCCGACGCCGAGACCGAGCGGCTGGCCGATCTCATCCGCACCCGCATTCTCGCGCGGGCCGCGGCCAGCGCAGCGCAATGACCGCGTTTTTCGTCACCGCGACCGGGACCGATGTCGGCAAGACCTTCGTCACCGCGGGATTGATCCGCCACGTGCGCGCCGCCGGCCGGGCCGTCGCCGCGATCAAGCCGGTGGTCAGCGGCTTCCCGGCCGAGCGCTGGCAGGACAGCGATCCCGCGGTTCTGCTCGCGGCACTTGATCGCCCCGCGGCCTTGGAGGAGATCGAGGCAATCTCGCCCTGGCGGTTCAGCGCGCCGCTCTCGCCCCACATGGCGGCGCGATGCGAACACCGCGCAATCGCGTTCCCGGAGGTCGTGGAGTTCTGTCGCCGTGCCATGTCCGCCCGCCGCGGCGTGCTGCTGATCGAGGGCATCGGCGGCATCATGGTGCCGCTCGACGACCGCCACACCGTGCTCGACTGGATGTCGGTGCTGCGCATCCCGATCATCCTGGTGGCAGGGAGCTATGTCGGGACCATGAGCCACACCTTGACCGCGCTCGAAGTGCTGGCGCGGCGCAATCTCGATGTCGCGGCGGTGGTAATCAGCGAAAGCGAAAGCAGCGCGGCGTCGCTCGCGGATACCGTCGCGACCGTTCAGCTGTTCGCGGACTCCATCGACGTCATCGGCATCCCGCGTCTGACCGGCGGCGCGGGCGACCACCCGGCCTTCGCGCGCATCGCCGGGTTGCTGTAGTGCGGGTGCCGAAGGTCGAAGTGGGGATCGCTTGATCTGATCACGGCACCAGGATGCTCGAGCCCGTGGTGTTGCGGCCTTCGAGGTCGCGATGCGACTTCTGCGCGTCCTTGAGCGCGTATTTCTGGTTGACCGGGATCTTGACCGCGCCGCTCGCCACCACGTCGAACAGATCGTTCGCGGTCTTGAGCAGGTCCTCGCGCTTGGCGACGTAGGTGTTGAGCGTCGGCCGGGTGGCGAACAGCGAGCCTTTGGTCTGCAGAATGTTGATGTTGAAGGCCTCGATCGGGCCGGAAGCGGAGCCGAAGCTCACGAACATGCCGAGCGGCTTGATGCAGTCGAGCGAGGCCGGGAAGGTCGCCTTGCCGACGCCGTCGTAGACCACCTCGCACAGCTTGCCGCCGGTGATCTCCTTGACCTTGGCGACGAAATCATCGTCGCGGTAGAGGATGACATGGTGGGCGCCGTTCTTCTTGGCGAGCTCGGCCTTGTCCTTCGAGCCGACGGTGCCGATGACATTGGCGCCGAGATGGTTGGCCCACTGGCAGGCTATGAGCCCGACCCCGCCGGCGGCGGCATGGATCAGCACGTTGTCGCCCTTCTGCACCTTGTAGGTCCGCCGCAGCAGATATTGCACCGTCATGCCCTTGAGCATCATGGCGGCGGCCTGCTCGTAGCTGATCTTGTCCGGCAGCTTCACCGCGCGGTCGGCCGGCAGCAGGCGCTCGGCCGCATAGGCCCCGAGCGCCGACGTGTAGCCGACGCGATCGCCGACCTTGAGGTCGGTCACGCCCGGCCCGACGGCGACGACCTCGCCCGCCCCCTCGTTGCCGGCCACGAACGGCAGTCCCACCGGCGAGGGATACATGCCCATGCGGAAATAGGTGTCGATGAAGTTGACGCCGCAGGCGTGGTTCCGGATCTTGATCTGGCCCTGATCCGGCGCCGGCACCGCGACGTCCTCGTAGGTCAGCACTTCCGGACCGCCCGTCTTGTGGACCCGCACCGCTGCGACCATGGCTCTCACTCCCTGTCTCGACTTCAAAGGCCGGACTGCCGGCGGCGGCAATGTCTCCCAGCGGAGGCCGCCGATCAAGCCTCAGCCGCCCGGCTTGCGCCGTCGCCGGTTGCGCCTTGCCATGACGTTGAAGAACTCGACCGCCCCGGCAAAGGCCATGGCGAAATAGATGTAGCCGCGCGGGATGTGGAAATCGAAGCCGTCGGCCATGAGCGCGACCCCGATGAGCACCAGAAAGGCCAGCGCCAGCATCTTGGTGGTGGGGTGCTCGGCGATGAACGCGCCGACCGGTCCCGCCGCCACGTACATCACGATCATGGCGATGACCACGGCGGCGATCATCACCTCCAGGTCCTCCGCCATGCCGATCGCCGTGATGATCGAATTGAGCGAGAAGACGAGGTCGATCGCGACGAGCTGGGCGATGATCCAGGCGAACGCCTGGGTGGTGGAAGCGGGCTCCGTACCTTCCTCGCGCGCCTCGACCTCGGCGTGGATCTCGTGCGTGGCCTTGGCGATGAGGAACAGGCCGCCGCCGATCAGGATGATGTCCCGCCAGGAGATCGCCATGCCAAAGATGGTGATCAGCGGTGCCGTCAGGCCTATCAGCCAGGTGAGCCCCACGAGCATGACCACGCGGAAGACGAAGGCGAGTGCGAGGCCGATCTGCCGGGCGCGGCGCGCCCTTTGCTCGTCCAGCCGGGAGGTCAGCACCGAGATGAAGACGAGATTGTCGATGCCGAGCACGATCTCGAGCACGCTGAGCGTGATCAGCGCGGCCCAGGCATTCGGATCGGCGAGGAGCGCGAGCGTGTTCATTCAGCGCTTCTCGGTGAGCCCGACGCCGAGGAAGTAGAGCCCGACCACCACCAGGCCTGCCGCCACCCACGGCCCCGGATCGAGATCGTGCAGGACGGCGATCAGTGCGAGCACGGACCACAGCGCCAATGCGGCGACGTTCACAGCCCGCAGCCGCGCAACCCGCATGGGGTGGAGGAACTTGAACGGTGTGAAGGTCAGCACCGCGAGCGCCGCGACAATGACCGTCGTCAGCCACGGCGCGGGCCTGAGCAAGAACAGATAGAATGCGGCCGCGTTCCAAAGCGCCGGAAAGCCGCGAAAGTAGTTGTCGGCGGTCTTCATGTCGCGGTCGGCGAAATAGAGCGCGCCGGTGACGACGATGATGACGGCGGCGGGAAGCGCGAACGCCGCCGGCAGCAGGCCGCCGGCGGAGATCGCGTAGGCCGGGACGAAGACGTAGGTGGTGAAATCCACCACCAGGTCGAGTACGTCACCCGACCAGCGCGGCAGAACGTCGGAAACTTTGAGCCAGCGCGCGATCGTGCCGTCCACGCCGTCGATAATGAGCGCGATCCCGAGACAAAGGAACATCGCCGCCCATTGCGCGCGCGTCGCATAGACGAGCGCGGCGAGCGCCAGCGCCGCCCCCGCCGCGGTGAAGACGTGGACCGTGAAGGCGCGCGTTTGCGTGAGCGGCGGCAAGGATACGGACTCCCTTCTCCCGTTAGCTATTATACATGTGAGGTGCCTCAGGTTGCCGTGCCGGCACAAGCCGGAATTGGAAGGTGCGACATTTGCGTGACTGCGCTTGACATGCAGATGACCCGGGCCATGTGCTCGCGCCGGCAATGAGGCTCGAAGAGGGCTGAACCATGAGGATGACCGCAGGATGAACGACCTAACGGCCGAAGTCGTGGTCGTCGGCGGCGGTCCCGCGGGCCTGACCGCAGCGATCGCGCTCGCCTCGGCCGGGGTTGAAACCGTGCTGGTCACCAGGGCGCTCGCCGATCCGGATCACCGCACCACCGCGCTACTGGGCGGCTCGGTCACGGCGCTCGACACGCTCGGCGTCTGGCCGGGTTGCCGAGAGCACGCCGCGCCGATGCGGGTGTTGCGGATCATCGACGACACGGCACGGCTGTGGCGTGCGCCCGAGGTCTCGTTTGCCGCTCGCGAGATCGGACTCGACGCCTTCGGCTACAATATCGAGAACCGGTTTCTCTTTGCCGCGCTCGTGGCGCGCGCGGACGAGGTTCCCTCGCTCACCCGCCTGGAGGCGGCTGCCGACGCGGTCGAGATCGCGAACGGCGGCGTAACCGTGCGGTGCAACGGCGCCGCGGTATCGGCACGGCTGGCGATCGGCGCCGAGGGTCGACGCTCGTTGTGCCGGGCTGCCGCCGGCATCGACAGCAACGGCCGCGGTTATCGCCAGACGGCGCTCACCTTCAACCTCGGTCACAGCCGGGAGCACCACGACACGTCCACCGAGTTCCACAGCGAGAGCGGTCCCTTCACGCTGGTACCGCTGCCCGGACGGCGATCGAGCCTCGTCTTCGTCGTCGATTCCGCCGAGGCCCCTCGCCTCTCGGCGCTCTGCGACGCGGCCATGGCGGTGGAGATCGAGCGACGCTCGCATTCGATCCTGGGCAAGCTCACCGTCGAGCCCGGCCGCGGCGTCTTCCCGCTGGCGATCGAGACCGCGAGCAGTTTTGGCGCTCGCCGGGTGGCGCTGGTGGGAGAAGCAGCGCACGTCGTTGCGCCGATCGGCGCACAAGGTCTCAATCTCGGGCTGCGCGATGCCGCCACCATCGGCGAGCTCGCGGTTGCCGCCCATCGTGACGGGCGCGACGTCGGCGAGGTGGCCGAACGCTACGACCGCATGCGCCGCGCCGACGTGACCAGCCGGGCGCTCGCCGTCGATCTTCTCAACCGTAGCCTGCTCTCGGATGTCCTGCCTGTGCAGGGGGCGCGCGGGCTCGGGCTGTTCCTGATGGAGCGCATCGGTCCGCTGCGGCGGGCGCTGATGCGCGAGGGCGTCGCGCCGATCGCGTCGCAGCCGCGCCTCATGCGCGGCGAGACGCTCTAGCATGCCGTCGCAGCTGCGACGCACGGGCTCGGTCGCCGGTGCTGCCCGCTGCTTGCTCTCGCGCTAATCAATCTTGCCCGCCTCTGCTCGCAAAAGCGGCTTGGCCAAACCCCGGAATTGCCCCTACCGTAGCGGGAAACGGCGGCCACGCTTGGGAACGGCATTTTGGGGGGACGACGATGAAGCTTCCGCGCAACTTCTTCAAGCCGCTCGCGATCGGCGCGCCGGCGCCGCTGCGCGAGCTGCCGGTCAAGCTCGAGCGCATGATCCATTTCGTGCCGCCGCACATCGAGAAGCTGCGCGCCAAAGTGCCGGAGCTGATCGCGCAAGTCGACGTCGTGCTCGGCAACCTCGAAGACGCGATTCCGGCGGATGCCAAGGCGGCGGCGCGTGTCGGTTTCATCACCATGGCCAAAGCGAACGATTTCGGCGCGACCGGCCTGTGGACGCGCATCAACGCGCTCAATTCGCCTTGGATGCTCGACGACGTGATGGAGATCGTCGGCGCGGTGGGCGCCAAGCTTGATGTGGTCATGCTGCCCAAGGTGGAAGGGCCGTGGGATATTCATTACCTCGACCAACTCCTCGCCCAACTCGAGGCCAGACACGCGGTCGAGAAACCGATCCTGATCCACGCCATCCTGGAGACGGCGGAAGGGGTCGACAACGTCGCCGCGATCGCCGCGGCGTCCCCACGCATGCACGGCATCAGTCTCGGTCCGGCCGATCTCGCCGCCTCGCGCGCCATGAAGACCACGCGCGTGGGTGGCGGGCATCCGGATTATGCTGTCCTCGCCGACGCCAAGCAGGGGGTCGCGCGAAAGAAATTCCAGCAGGATCTTTGGCACTACACCATCGCGAAAATGGTGGACGCTTGCGCGGCGGCCGGCATCAAGGCGTTCTACGGCCCGTTCGGGGACTTCTCCGATTCGGAGGCCTGCGAGGCGCAGTTTCGCAACGCCTTCCTCATGGGCTGCGCAGGCGCCTGGACGCTGCATCCGAGCCAGGTGCCCATCGCCAAACGCGTGTTCTCGCCCGATCCCGCGGAGGTCGCCTTCGCCAAGAAGATCCTGGCGGCCATGCCCGACGGCAGCGGGGCGGTCATGATCGACGGCAGGATGCAGGACGACGCCACTTGGAAACAGGCCAAAGTGCTCATCGATCTCGCCCGCCTGGTCGCCGCAAAGGACCCGGAGGTGGCGGTGCGTTACGCGCTGTGACCCTCTAGCATCGACCGCGATCCCGGATTATGTCCAGTTCGAGCATGAACAAGACGCGTAGCGCCAAATTCAAGATCGGGCAGGTGGTCCGCCACCGCCTATTCCCGTTCCGCGGGGTCGTGTTCGACATCGATCCGCAGTTCAACAATACCGAGGAATGGTACGAGTCGATCCCGGCCGAGGTGCGCCCGCACAAGGATCAGCCGTTCTATCATCTGTTCGCCGAGAACGCGGAGACCGAGTACATCGCCTATGTGTCCGAGCAGAACTTGTTGCCCGACACATCCGGCGAACCGGTGCGCCATCCGCAGGTCGCCGAGGTGTTCGAGGAGGACGAGAAGGGCAGCTACCGGCCGCGCAATTCATTGCTTCATTAGCGCGTGTAATGCGTCTCGGCCGCATGCGGCGGGCGCGCGCTTCAACATCGGCTGGCGAATTCCAGCACGCGGAACGAGAGAGGCGCGCCCAGGGGCGCGCCTCGATCCATTCCAAAGGAAAATCGGAGCCGCTAACGCGTCGGGGCCTGCTGCTGCTGGCCTTCGAGCTTCTTGCGCGCCTCCTCGGCCCGCTTCTGCAACTCCGACTGCAGCTGCTTCTGCTGCTCCTCGAATTTCTTGGGATCGGTCGGCGGCCCGTCATAGGCCTTGGCGAAGTCGGTGAGCGGGACCACGAGACTGATGGGCTGGCCGGCGCCGTTGATGCCCTGGATGACGAGGCCCTGCCCTTTCTTCAGCTTGCCGATCAACTCCCCGCTCGCCTCATAGTCGGCCATGCAGCCGTTGTTGAAGCAGATGACGTAGGGCCCGGTCATGGGCTGGCCGTTGTCGACGATGACGCGGGTTCCGGGCTGCAGCGACATGCCCAACGGCAAGGTGACGCGAAGCACCTTCTTGGGATCGTTCTCGGGCTCGATCAGCACCGCCGCCACCACCGGCATGCCCGATTCGACCCTGCCGTCCTTGCCGGTGAAGCAGACCTGCTTGGCGTTCGCCTCCTGCCCCTTCAGGCAGAACTTGGTCCAGGGTGAAAAGATGAGCTGCGGCTGATCGCCGCTCTGTGCCGCCGCCGGCGCCTGCGTATGCGGAACCTCGGTCGGTTTCTGCGCCGGCTTGGGTGCGGCCTTGGGCGCAGCTTTCGGTGCGGGAGGTGCCGGCGGCGTCTGCGCGAAGGCGCTGGAGCCAGCCAAGGCGGTGAGCATCGTCGTTACCGCGGCGACGGCAAACGAACGTGCGGCCGGCCGGGCCGGCGCAAAAACCAACCTATGAACCATCGACAGATCCTCTTGCTTACCGCTTTCCCCCCGGCGCCCCCGCGCCGGAACGGCAACCCCGCATTACCGTTGTGTCGACACCAAATGCGGCGGGAGCGTGACGCCGAACAACCGCCTGATATCGATTTCCGCTGCCCGTTGAAGCCATAACCCCGCCGCGTTTGAGGCGAGACATGGCCGATCATCACCTGCGACCGGCATTCGCCGCCGGCCGCGCGGCCCAAGCCGCCGCGTTCATGGGATCATTCGTGGTAACCCCGAGCCGCCGAGTTGCCCCTCTGCTGTGAGCGCGCCTGTGTCCCTGCCTATTCTGCTCCGCCGCGCGGCACCAAGCTGTCTGGCGGCGTCCTGCGCCGTCTTGCTCGGCCTCGCCGCCGGCAACGGCGGTGGTGCGACCGGCCGCGCCCATGCCGCCGAGGCCCGGCATGGCATCGCCATGCACGGCGAACCGGCGTTGCGCGAGGGATTCACCCAGCTGCCCTACGCCGATCCGGCCGCGCCCAAAGGCGGACGTCTGGTTCAAGGCGTGCTCGGCACCTTTGACAGCCTCAACCCCTTCATCGTGAGGGGGATCGCGCCGCAGTCGATCCGCGGCTACGTGGTCGAGAGTCTGATGGCGCGCGGCTATGACGAGCCGTTCACGCTCTACGGATTGATCGCCCGCGCGGTCGAGACCGACGCGCAGCGCAGCTACGTCACCTTTCACCTCGACCCGGCGGCCCGATTCTCCGACGGCACGCCGGTCACCGTCGACGACATCATTTTCTCCTGGCAGCTCTTGCGCGACAAAGGCCGGCCGAACCATCGCACCTACTACGCCAAGGTCGCCAAGGCCGAAGCGGTCGGCGAGCGTGCCGTGCGCTTCGATCTCTCCGGCAGCGAGGATCGCGAATTGCCGCTCATCCTCGGATTGATGCCGGTGCTCGCAAAGCACGCCGTCGATCCCGAGAGGTTCGAGGAGACCTCGTTTCGGGCCCCGCTCGGGAGCGGCCCTTACGTCGTCGCCGACGTCGACGCCGGCAAGAGCGTGACGCTCAAGCGCAATCCGGCCTACTGGGGACGCGACCTCGCAGTCAACCGCGGCCTCTGGAATTTCGACGAGATCCGCTTCGATTATTACCGTGAGGCCAATTCGCATCTCGAGGCGTTCAAGCGCGGTCTCTACGACGTGCGCAACGAGCACGATCCGGGGCGCTGGCAAACCGCGTATGATTTCTCCGCGGTGCGTGACGGCCGCGTGATCAAGGAGGCGCTGCCGACCGGGGTGCCGAAGACGAGCACTTTCTTCGTGTTCAACACGCGCCGTGCGATCTTCTCCGACATCCGCGTGCGCGAGGCGATCTCGCTGCTGTTCGATTTCGAATGGATCAATCATAGCTACTTCTTCGATCTCTATCGCCGCACCGCGAGCTATTTCGCAGGCTCCGAGCTGTCCTCGCACGGCCGGCCGGCCGATCGCCGAGAACGGGCGCTGCTGGCGCCGTTTCCGGATGCCGTTCGCGCCGACGTGCTCGAAGGCACCTGGTCCCCGCCGGTCAGCGACGGCTCCGGGCGCGACCGCGCCACGCTCAGGCGCGCGCTCGACCTGTTCACGGCCGCCGGCTACGAGCTGCGGGCCACCGGGCTCGTCGAGCGCAAGAGCGGCCGTCCGTTCACGTTCGAGATCCTGGTCGCGGCCCGCGACGAGGAGCGGCTCGCGCTGTTGTTCACGCAGAGCCTGAAGCGCGCCGGTATCGCCGCGCGCGTGCGCATGGTCGA
Organism: uncultured Alphaproteobacteria bacterium; assembly: GCA_963758945.1. GTDB lineage: Bacteria > Pseudomonadota > Alphaproteobacteria > Rhizobiales > Xanthobacteraceae > VAZQ01. The sequence goes on from CAVWXY010000021.1 coordinate 251,586, forward strand.
TGCGGTGCAATACGAGGGGCGTCGTCTCAGCTACGATTTCGACATGATCGAGAACCGCTGGGACCAGTCGCTATCGCCCGGCAATGAGCAGGCCTTCTACTGGGGGTCGGCCGCCGCCGACCAGCCCGGCACGCGCAATTACATGGGCGTGAAGAGTGCGGCCGTCGATGCGATGATCGCCGCCCTCCTCAAAGCGGAAAACCGGAAGGACTTCGTCGCGGCGGTGCGCGCGCTCGACCGCACGCTGATCTCCGGCTTCTACGTCATTCCCTTGTTCCATCTTCCCGCGCAGTGGATCGCGCGCTGGAGCACGATCAGGCGGCCGGCCGTGACCTCGCTCTACGGCTATCTCCCGGAGACGTGGTGGCGCGAACCGAGGGCGCCGTGATCCCCGGGCGATTGGCGCCGGTCGCGCTGCGTCCCCGACCGGCGTCGCGAGTTTTGTTGACGAGCCGTTAACAGCCCATCGCCTAAAGTAGCTGCTCCGTCCCGCGCAACCGGCTCGTCATCATGGCGCTCTTGGGTCCGATGGTGGTGGTCGCCGAGAGCTCGGCGGCCGACTTGGTCGACGTGCTCGGCAAGGCCGGCGCCTTCCCGATCGTGGAGACGCGTTGGGCCGACGTGCCTGCCGCGGTCGCCGAAATCCAACCGGTCGCGCTCGCCGTCGCCGATCCGCGCGGCACGCCGTCGCCGCAACACTTGCGTGCCGCCATTCATTGCATCGAGGCGCGCGGCGGCCCGATCATGCCGGTCATCGCGCTGGTGGAGCAGGACGGAAGCCCGACCATCCCTGATGCGCTGGCGATCGAGCTCGATGATTCGACCGAGCGGCTGGTTGCGCGACTGCACGCGGGGCTGCGAATCCGCACGCTGCACGCCACGGTGTTGCGACGCGCACGCAGTGCCGGCGCGAGGAAGAGTATTCCCACCTGCGTTCCAAGCGACCTTCTCGACAACGCAACGGTGCTCTACATCGGCCGCGGCGCCTCCTATCCCGCGCTTTGCGCCGCGATCGGCGAGCGCGTCGGGCTCATCGGTGCGCTCGGCGTCGAGACCGCCGCACGCTTCCTCAACGCGCGCGATGTCGACGGCGTCATTATCGGCGAAGGGCTGGGTTCGCGCGTGGCAGAGGCGCTCTTGACCCTGCTCGCCGAGGACGCCCGCTTTCGCGATCTGCCGGTCGGACTACTCAACAATACCGGGGTCGACGAGGAGCGGCTGCCTAATCTGGTGCGCGTCGAGGCGGATCCAGTGCTGCTCGTCGATCGCGTGCTGCCCTTCGTGCGCCTGCAGGCATTCGAAAGCCGGCTCAAGCGCGTGCTGAAATCGCTCGAGACCGAGGGCGTCATCGATCCCGACACCGGGCTGCTCGGCGCGGAGGCGTTTTGGCGTGAGCTCGACCGCGCGGTGCAAGCAACCGAGGCAGGCCGCGGCGTGCTGTCGGTCGCGCGTTTCACCTTCGAAGGCGTCACCGATCGCCGTGCCCATACCGACGCCGCGCGTCTGTTCAGCCGGCTCGCGCGCGACATCGACTTTGCCTGCAGCGAGCAGGATGGATCGATCCTCGCTACCTTTAACGGCAGCGACCTACGCAGCGCCCACGTGCTCGCGCGCCGGATCGCCAGCGTGCTCAGGCGCACCATGCTCTCGCCCGCCGGCGACCGCCGCACCATAAGGCCGACGATCACGCTCGCCTCGCTGAGGCGGCGCGACGATCTCGGAACGCTGATGGCGCGCATCGGCGCCTGTCCGCGGGTTGCCGCCGAGTGACGGCGGGAATAATCTCGCGGCCGCCGCGCGAGGACCGTGCCATGACTTCTGCCCTGCCGATCGACATGATCTCCGACGTCGTCTGTCCCTGGTGCTTCATCGGAAAACGCCGGCTGGAGAAGGCAATTGCGCTGCGGCCCGAGGTCGCGGTCGAGGTGCGCTTCCGTCCCTATTTCCTCAATCCCTGGGTGCCGCGCGAAGGGATCAGCCGGAAAGATTACCTCACCACCAAGTTCGGATCGCCCGAACGTTACGGCAGCATCGCGCAGCGGGCGGCGCAGGCTGCCGCCGCCGAGGGCCTGACCTATGCGCTCGATCGGATCCAGCGCCAGCCCAACACGCTCGACTGCCACCGCCTGATCCGCTGGGCAGACGAGATCGGCAACGCGGCGCGCATGAAGCAGCGGCTGATGGACCTTTACTTCACCGAGGGCGGCGATCTCACCGACCGCGAGCTGCTGGTCAAGGCGGCAGCCGACTGCGGCCTCGACGGCGAGCGGGTGCGCGAGCGGCTGGCGGGCGAGGACGACGTCGCGCAGGTCGAGCGCGACGCCGAGTCCGCCAAGGAGGCCGGCATCGACGGCGTGCCCTGCTTCATCTTCGGCGGTGTGCTCGCCGTGGAGGGCGCGCAATCTCCCGAATATCTTGCGCAGGCGATCGATCGCGCGGCCAACGAATACGCCAAGCGCCCAGCCGCGGAATAAGCCTAGGTGCGGCAGATTTGAAGTTCTTGATCATTGTAGCCGCAAGCCCTCTTGGCAACTCTAAATCAAAAGCCGTCATGGAATCATAAAGTTGCTGGTGTCTCTTTGACTCCAAAGTTCGGACACTGGCCGATTAGAACAGCCCGCCTCGCGCGAAGCGCAGCGCCAGCACGAGCATCGCGCTCGCCGCGACCCACGAGCCCAAGATGCGCATGCCGATGCGCGGCACGGCCTTATCTTGCGCGCCGACGAGCCAGCCGGCGCCCCCGACGACGATCGCGAGCATGAGGCTCGCACCCAGTCCGGTGCCGATCAGCATGATCGTGCCGGCTGCGATCGAAATCGCGTCGGGCGGCGAGTCCAGCCCCAAGGCCACGCCCACAACGGCCGCCAGCAGCGCACAGGCGAGCGCCGGCAGCGGACGCCCGATCGCGACCAGGATGCCGGCCAAGCCCCCGGCAGCCAGGAGAACGTCTGCGGCCGGCGTTTGCCCGACCGCCAGCGCGATCGCGGACAGGCCAGCGGCCAACCCGGCGATGAATGCCGCCGACAGCAAAGGTCGTCGCCGCGCCTGCTGTTGGCCGATGAGAAGGCCGAGCGCCAGCAATGCCAGCGCATGCGCGGGCAGGGCCAGCGGGTGCAGCAATCCGCGCACGAAGTCGGTCATCCCGGTCCGCTCAGGAAGGCGACCCCGGCCAGCGCAATGACGCCGCCGGCGGCGCGGACGGTGAGGCGCCCGGCCGGCCAGCGCGCGAGCTGGCCGAAGGCGATCCCGGCGAGGTGGAGCAATCCGGTCGCGACCACGAAGCCGACGGAAAAGGCGACGGCATCGGCACCGGGCGGCAGCTCGACGCCATGGGCATGGCCGTGGAAGATCGCGAATGCGCCGACGAGGACGGCGGCAACCCACAAGGGCGGGCGGGCTGCGAGTGCCACCATCGAACCGAGCACGATCGCGGATATGGCGATGCCGGCCTCGACGCCCGGCAACGGCACGCCGAGGATGCCCATGACGCCGCCGCCCGCCATGACCAGCGGAAACATCACCGGCAACAACCAGATCGCGGGCGATCCGAGGAACGCGCCCCACAGACCGACCGCCACCATCGCGAGCACGTGATCCGGTCCGAACATGGGATGTAGGAACCCGCCGAGGAAGCCGCCGCTGCCGCTACCGCTGTGGGCGAAGGCGGGACAACTGGCGAGCAGCATCGCACCGGCAGGCGCCAGGACCAGGCGAAGGCACGGGACGGTTGCTCGCGCGCTCATGCGGCGGGACGCCGGTGCGCTCAGGCGGCTTTTGCCGGCTGCGCCAGCGCCGCCAGGTTGCGCAGCATCGCCGCGGTGCCGCGCAGCCGCGCCTCGGGCTGCTCCCAATCGTCGAAGAACACCACCTTCATGTCGGGACGCACCCGCGCAGCCGGCCCCTGGTCGCGGATGAAGGCCACCAGCCGGTCTGGATTCGCGAAGGTATTGTCGCGGAACGAAAGCACCGCGCCTTTCGGCCCGGCCTCGATCTTTTCCACATTGGCGCGCCGGCACAGGGACTTGATGGCGACGATCTGCAGCAGGTGCTCCACCTCCTCGGGCAACGGCCCGAAGCGATCGACCAGCTCGGCGCCGAACGCCTCGATCTCGCGCTCCTCCTCGAGCTCGGACAGGCGACGGTACAGCGCGAGCCGCACCGGCAGGTCGGCGACATAGTCCTCGGGAATCATGACCGGCGTCCCGATGGTGATCTGCGGCGACCATTTGTCGGCGACCGGTGCCGTGATGCCGGCCTTCAGCCCCGTCACTGCTTCCTCCAGCATCTGTTGATAGAGCTCGAAGCCGACCTCCTTGATGTGGCCGGACTGCTCCTCGCCCAGGAGGTTGCCGGCGCCGCGGATATCGAGGTCGTGCGAGGCGAGCTGGAAGCCGGCGCCGAGGGTATCGAGCGATTGCAGCACCTTCAGCCGCCGTTCGGCCTGCGGCGTGATCTTGCCCACGGCCGGCAGCGTGAACAGCGAATAGGCGCGCACCTTGGCACGCCCCACGCGCCCGCGCAGCTGATAGAGTTGCGAGAGCCCGAAGCGATCGGCGCGGTGCACGATCAGCGTGTTGGCGGTCGGAATATCCAGACCGGACTCGATGATCGTGGTGGAGAGAAGCACGTCGTACCTGCCGTCATAAAAGGCGGACATGATGTCCTCGAGCACGCGCGAGGGCATCTGCCCGTGAGCGACCGCGACCCGCATTTCCGGCACGTGCTTGTCGAGGAAATCCTTGGCACCAGCGAGGTCCTCGATCCGCGGGCAGACGTAGAACGCCTGCCCGCCGCGATAGCGCTCGCGCAGCAGCGCTTCGCGCACGATCACGGGATCGAACGGAGCGACGAAGGTGCGCACGGCAAGCCGGTCGACCGGCGGCGACGCGATGATCGAAAGGTCGCGCACCCCGGACAAGGCGAGCTGCAGCGTGCGCGGGATCGGGGTCGCGGTGAGCGTGATCACGTGCACCTCGGCGCGGATCTGTTTGAGCCGTTCCTTGTGGGCGACGCCAAAATGCTGCTCCTCGTCGACGATAAGGAGGCCGAGATCCCGGAACTTGATGGTCTTGCCGAGCAACGCATGGGTGCCGATCACGATATCGACGCCGCCGTCGGCGATCTTCTTCTTCACCCGCGCCAGCTCGGATGGCGAGATCAAGCGCGAGGCCTGGGCAATGTGGACCGGGAATCCGCGGAAACGGTCGGTGAACGTCTTGGTATGCTGGCGGGCGAGCAGCGTGGTCGGGACCACGACGGCGACCTGCTTGCCGTCCATGGCGGCCACGAAAGCCGCCCGTAGCGCGACTTCGGTCTTCCCGAAACCGACGTCGCCGCAGATCAACCGGTCCATCGGCCGCCCGGAGCCCAGCTCGGCCAGCACCGTATCGATCGTGGCCTGCTGGTCCTCAGTCTCCTCGTAGGGAAACCCGGCACAGAACTCGTCGTATAGCCCGTGCCCGACCGCAAGCCGCGGCGCCTCGCGCAGCTGCCGCTCGGCGGCAATCTTGATCAGCTCATTGGCGATTTCGCGGATGCGGCTCTTCATGCGCGCCTTGCGCGCTTGCCAAGCGCCGCCGCCGAGGCGATCGAGCTCGACGCCGGCCTCCTCCGAGCCGTAGCGGGAGAGCAACTCGATGTTCTCGACGGGCAGGAACAGCTTGTCGCCGCCGGCGTAATGGATTTCGAGACAATCGTGCGGCGCGCCGGCGGCCTCGATCGCGCGTAGCCCGACGAAGCGCCCGATGCCGTGATCGACATGGACGACGAGATCGCCGGCGGCGAGGCTGGTCACCTCGGCGATGAAGTTTTCCGGGCGGCGCGCGGCACGGCGCGGGCGCACCAACCTGTCACCCAGGATATCCTGCTCGCCCACGACCGCGGCTTCGGCGGCCTCGAACCCGCTTTCGAGCCCGAGCACGGCGAGGGCGACCTGCGGCCTGGGCAGCGCCAATGCCTGCGGCCACGACTCGACCGGCGTCAGATTGGCAAGCGCATGGTCGGCGAGCACATGGCGCATGCGCTCGCGCGCGCCTTCGCTCCACAGCGCGATCACCACGCGCTTGCCATCGGCCTGCAGCGACGTCACGTGCCTGGTCACCGCCTCGAACACGTTGCGGCCGGGCTCGGCGCGCTCGGCGGCAAAATTGCGCCCCCGTCTGGTGCCCACCTCGATGACCGGGCCCTGCCCTTCCGGCAAGCTGAACGGCGTGAGCCGCACCACAGCAGTGGTCTCGAGCCGCTCGCGCCACTGGTTTTCGTCGAGATAGAGCCGGTCGAGCGGCAGCGGCCTGTAGACCGGGCCCGATCCCCGCTGGGTGAGAGCTTGCTGCCGAGCGTCGTAGTAGTCCTTGATCTGATCGAGCCGCTCGCGCGCCGCTTCGTCGGCGAGCGACTCCAGCACGACGCTGGAACCTGGCACGTAGTCGAACAGCGTATCGAGCTTCTCGTGGAGCAGCGGCAGCCAATGCTCCATGCCGGCATAGCGCCGCCCTTCGCTCACGGCTTGATAGAGGAGATCGTCGGGCGTGGGGGCACCGAACGCTTCGACATAGCCGAGGCGGAAACGCCGAATCGTCTCGGTCGTGAGCTGAAACTCGGCAACCGGCACGAGATCGAGCGCGCGCAACTGGTCGGTCGTGCGCTGGCTTTCGGGATCGAAGCTACGGATCGTTTCCAGCGTGTTGCCGAAGAAATCGAGCCGCACCGGCTCCGCCATGCCGGGTGCGTAGAGATCGATGATACCCCCGCGCACCGCATATTCGCCCGGCTCGCGCACGGTCGAGGCACGCGCAAAACCGTTGAGCTCGAGCCAGCCGGTGATGCCGTCCATGGCGAGCATCTGGCCGGGCACGACCGAAAGCGATTGCCTGGCAACGAAGCCCCGCGCCGGCACGCGCTGGAGCGCGGCATTGACCGTGGTCAACAGCACGGAGGGCCGGTCGCGACCCTCGAGACGAGCGAGCCGCGACAGGGCCGTCATGCGCTGGGCGACGAAGCCCGCGTGCGGCGAGACCCGGTCATAGGGCAGACAATCCCAGGCCGGAAGCTCCTCCACGGCGAGGTCGGGCGCAAAAAACTCGAGCGCACGGGCGAGTGCGACCATGCGCGGGCCGTCACGACACACCACCACGAGGCTCGTGGCCGGCGCGCCGGCGCGCGCCGCCACCGCGCGGGCGAGATCGCCGACGACGAGACCTTCAGCGCCGTCGGCCACTCCCGCCAGCGTCAGCGGACGGCCGGGCGCCAGAAGCCCGGCGGGATTGCGGGCCCCGCTCATGTCGTGCGCTTGCGGCGATGGTTGAAGTCGCGCAGCCGGCGGAACAGCGCGGTGTCGTAATCGGGAGGCACGTCGGCTTCGCCGGTGATCCAGGCCAGCAATTGAGGGTCGGGCGCCTCGAGCAACCGCTCGAATTCGGCGATCTCATCCTCGGCCAATTGCTCTAGCGTGGCGTCGGCGAAGCGGCCCATGATCAAATCCATCTCGCGCATGCCGCGGTGCCAGGAGCGAAACAGGAGCTTACGCCGGCGTACGTCCAATCCATCGCTCGAACGGGTCGTGCCGCTCATGGCTTCCTCCGGCGCCGGACCAACGCAGAAAGCCCGGACGGGCCGGGCAATGTCATATAACGCTGCCACGGGCCAATGTCAGCGGCCGCCGGGCTCTTTCGGCCGCAACGGTTGTCGGCGCGTTATCGCAGTCGGCGACCGCATTGCCTATACGGGCGAGCCGCGCGAGCATCGCCGGCGAAAGCCGGGATGTCCGATGCGGCCGAGCCTCCTCAATCCGCTGTTCGCTGCCGTCACAACGCTCTCCGGCGTCGGTTCGCGGCTGGAGAAGCTCTATCGCCGGCTGCTCGGGCGGGAAGACGTCGCACGGGTCGTCGACCTCCTGTTTCACCTGCCCACCGGCACGGTCGACCGCCGGGCACGCCCGAAGCTGCGAGAGGTCACTCCCGATACCGTAGTTACGGTTGCGGTCACCGTCGACCGCCATCGGCCGTCACCGCCGCACCGGCCGCGCGCGCCCTACCAGATCTATGCCAGCGACGACACCGGCGATCTCGTTCTGACGTATTTCAACGCGCGCAAGGACTACCTGCAGAAGCTGCTGCCGGTCGGCGAGCGCCGCTACGTATCGGGTACGATCACGCTCTACGACCACATGCTGCAGATGGTGCATCCCGACCGTGTCGTGGCGGAGGCCGATCTCGCCAAGCTGCCGCTGGTCGAGCCGGTCTACCCGCTGACCGAGGGGCTGAGCCTCAATCAACTGCACCGCGCGGTGGAGGCTGCGCTCGCGCGAGTGCCGCAATTGCCCGAATGGCAGGACCCGAGCTGGGTCGCACGCGAGCGCTTTCCGCCTTTCGCCGAGGCGCTTCGCCTCCTGCACCAGCCGAGCCAACCCGGCGACCTGCTGCCGGAAGGCCCGGCATGGTCGCGGCTTGCCTATGACGAATTTTTGGCGGGGCAGTTGGCGCTTGCGCTGGTGCGTGCGCACCTGCGGCGCCCCGCCGGCCGTGCGACGCCCGGCACCGGGCAGATCAGGAAAATGCTGATCGAGGCCCTGCCCTACTCGCTCACGCCATCGCAGGGGCGCGCCGTCGCCGAGATCGTGGCCGACCTCGCCAAGCCGGAGCGCATGTTGCGGCTGCTGCAGGGCGACGTGGGATCGGGCAAGACGGTCGTGGCGCTGCTGGCGGCCGCGACCGTGATCGAGGGCGGCCGGCAGGCCGCGCTGATGGCGCCGACCGAAATCCTGGCGCGGCAGCATTTCAACACCATTTCCCCGCTCGCCGCCGCGGCCGGCGTCAGCGTCGCCCTGCTCACCGGACGCGAGCGCGGACGCGAGCGCGACGATATCCTAAAACGGCTCGCTTTCGGCGACATCCATGTGCTCGTCGGCACCCATGCCCTGTTTCAAGAGGCGGTGGCGTTTCGCGACCTCGCGCTGGCAGTGGTCGACGAGCAGCACCGCTTCGGCGTGCACCAGCGCCTCGAGCTCGCCAAGAAAGGCGAGGCGGTCGACGTGCTGGTGATGACCGCGACGCCGATCCCACGCACGCTCGTGCTCACCTATTTCGGCGACATGGATGTCTCGGAGTTGCGCGAAAAGCCCGCCGGTCGCCAGCCCATCGACACCAGAACCGTCCCGATCGAGAGGCTGGACGAGGTGGTCGGCGCGGTCGGCCGCGCCTTGGCTGAGGGCCGGCGCGTCTACTGGGTATGCCCGCTGGTCGAGGTCACCGAAAATACCGACCTTGCTGCCGCGGAAACGCGTTTCGCCGTGCTCGAGGAGCGCTTCGGGGCCATGGTCGATCTGGTGCACGGCCGCATGAAGGGCGCCGACAAGGACCGCGCGATGGAGCGCTTCGCCGCGGGCGAGACCCGCCTCCTGGTCGCCACGACCGTGATCGAAGTCGGCGTCGATGTCCCGGACGCGACGATCATGGTCATTGAGCACGCCGAGCGCTTCGGGCTTGCGCAGTTGCATCAGTTGCGCGGGCGCATCGGGCGCGGCAGCGAGCATTCGACCTGCCTGCTGCTCTACAAACGCCCGCTGGGCGAGACCGCCAAGGCGCGGCTCGGCACGATGCGCGACACCGAGGACGGTTTTCGCATCGCCGAGGAGGACCTCAAGCTGCGCGGGGAAGGCGACGTTCTGGGCACGCGGCAATCCGGCATGCCGGGCTTCCGCATCGCGCGCATCGAGACCCACGGCAAGCTCATCGGCGCTGCCCGCGACGAGGCAGCGCTGGTACTGGCGCGCGATCCGACGCTCGCTTCCGCGCGCGGGCAGGCACTGCGCCATCTGCTCTATCTGTTCGAGCGCGACGAGGCGATCAGGCTGTTGCGGGCGGGATGAGCAACTGCAATGCGGCCGGTCAATTCGCCGGCGCGGTGGTGCGGCTCGCCTGCGCCGTCTGCGCGACGCGCGCGGTCTCGGCCAAGGCGGCGAGCTTCTTCTGCTGGTCGCCGCCGCCGGGCTGCACCATGCCGGCCGACATCAACAGCGTCATCGCCGCTTCGACGGTGATATCGAGGTCGATGACGTCGCGGCGCGGCACGTAGAAGAAGAATCCGGTGGTCGGGTTGGGCGTGCAGGGCATGAACGCGGCGACGTGTTCGGTGTCCGGCAGCCGCGCGGCGATGTCCGCGCTGGCCGGGTTGCGAGAGGAAGACCAGCGACCACATCCCGGGCGAGGGAAACTCGACCAGGCCGACGCGGCGGAAGCTCGAGCCGCCCTTTGCAAAGAACGTCTCGAAAATCTGCTTCAGGCTCTTGTAGATCGGCCGCACCACCGGCATGCGGTTGAGAATGTTCTCGCCGATCTCGACGAGCTTGCGGCCGATGAAATTGGCGGTCAGGAAACCCAGCAGCGTCAGTGTGGCGAGCGCGATGACGAGGCCGGTGCCGGGAATTTTCACCGGGAAATAGGTCGTGGGCTGATAGGCGACGGGAATGAACGGGCGCACCAGGTCGTCGACCCAGTTGATGAACCACCAGGTGAGGCTGATGGTGATGTAGGCCGGGCCGACCAGGACCAGTCCGGTCAGGAAATAAGTCCGCAGACGGCCAGCGAGGCCGCGATGGAAGGACATCGGCTTGGTGGGCTTGGTGGGCTTGGCGGGCTCGGTCGGCATGGAAGCCGCCGGCGCGCCCGGCCCGGTTCTCGGATTGCGGTCCAACTCGTTCATCGGTCTTCTTCGGTTACCAGCCCGGCTGGCGGACATTACCTAGTGCGTGGATTTATAACTTCAAATCCAAAAACCGCACCATACTCATACAGTTGCAAGTGTCTCTTGACTTCCGAGGTTCGCATCAGAGGGTGCCGCGACGCCAGCCGCCGGCGCAGCGGCGATATAGCCCAAAATCGCGCCCGGATTACTCCACCGTGACCGATTTGGCGAGGCTGCGTGGCTGGTCGACGTCTTTACCCATTACGGCAGCGGTATGATAGGCGATGAGCTGCACCGGAATGGCGTACACCAATGGCGTGACTGCAGCGGGCATCGCCGGCAGCGTGAGCTTGCACAGCGAGTTGACGTGCGCCTCGTGCGCGCCCCGGGGATCGCTGAGCAGAATGATCTTTCCCTCGCGGGCTGCGACCTCCTGCATGTTCGACACGGTCTTCTCGAACACGCGGTCGTAGGGCGCGATGACGATGACCGGCATCGCCTCGTCGATCAGGGCAATGGGCCCGTGCTTGAGCTCGCCCGCGGCATAGCCTTCGGCGTGGATATAGGAGATTTCCTTGAGCTTGAGCGCCCCTTCCAGCGCCAGCGGATAGCTGGTGCCGCGGCCCAGATAGAGCACGTCGCGGCTCTTCGCGAGGTCGCGCGCCAGATGCTCGATCTGGGGCTCGAGCGCGAGCGCCTCCGCCATCAGGCGCGGCACCTCGATCAAGGCGTGCACGAGCGCCCGCTCGTCGTCTTCGGACAAGACCCCGCGGGCGCGCCCGGCAGCGACCGCGAGACAGGCGAGCACCGCGAGCTGGCAGGTGAAGGCCTTGGTCGACGCGACCCCGATCTCGGGGCCGGCAAGCGTCGGCAGCACGACGTCGCTTTCGCGGGCGATCGTCGAGGTCGGCACGTTGACCACCGCGACTGTGTGCTGGTTGTGTTCCTTCGCGTAGCGCAGCGTCGCCAGCGTGTCCGCCGTCTCGCCCGACTGCGACACGAAGACAGCGAGCCCGCCCGGGTCGAGCGGCGCTTCGCGATAGCGGAACTCGGAGGCCAGGTCGATCTCCACCGGCAGGCGCGCAAAGCGTTCGAACCAATATTTTGCGACCAAGCCGGCGTAGTAGGCGGTGCCGCAGGCGGATATGGACATGCGCTGGAGCGAGCGAAAATCGAACGGCAGCGGGCCCGGAAGCCGCACCTGCTCGGCGGTCATGTCGAGGTAATGCGCGAGCGTGTGACCGACGACCTCGGGCTGCTCGTGGATCTCCTTGGCCATGAAGTGGCGATAATTGCCCTTGTCGACGAGAAAGGCCGCGGCCGAAGACTTGATCACCGGCGCGTTCGACCTTGCTGCCCTTCGCATCGACCACCTCGACGCCGTCGCGGGTGAGCACAGCCAAATCGCCGTCCTCCAGATACGAGATCGTGTCGGTAAAGGGAGCCAGCGCAATGGCGTCGGAGCCGAGATACATCTCGCCATCGCCGTACCCGATCGCAAGTGGCGAGCCCTTGCGCGCACCGACGAGAAGATTCTCCTCGCCGCTGAACAGGAAGGCGAGCGCGAAGGCGCCGCGCAGGCGCGGCAGCACGGCGGCCACCGCCTTGACCGGCGGGTTGCCGTTCTTCATCTCCTCGGTCACGAGGTGGGCGATGACCTCGGTGTCGGTATCCGAGCCGAACCTCACGCCCTTCTTCTCCAGCTCCTCGCGCAATTCGCGAAAATTCTCGATGATGCCGTTGTGAACGACGGCAAGCCGGTCGGTGGCGTGGGGATGCGCGTTGCTTTCGGTCGGCCGGCCGTGGGTCGCCCAGCGGGTATGGCCGATCCCGATGGTGCCCATGAGCGGCTCGCGCGCAAGCCTCGCCTCGAGATTGCGCAACTTGCCCTCGGCACGCCGCCGCGAAAGCTTCCCGCGTTCCAGCGTGGCGACGCCCGCGGAATCGTAGCCTCGGTATTCGAGCCGTTTGAGCGCGTCAATCAGCGCGGGGGCGACCGGCTCGCGCCCGAGAATGCCCACAATTCCGCACATGCGAGCGGCAGCCTCCTATGCCTGATGGCGCAGATCGTGCCCGAAGGCGATGTATCGGCGGAGAACTTGCGCGGGCAAAATCAAAATACCTCTCGAACGGTGACAATGGAGACGAAGGCGCCCCGCAGCCGCATCACTTGGCCGGCGCCTTCTTTCCGGCCGCCGGCGCGAGCTCGCGCCGGCGTCGCGCCCAGCCTTGCTTGATGGCCTGCCGCGCGCGTCCGACCGCGAGTGCGTCGGGCGGCACGTCGTGGGTAATGACCGAGCCCGAGCCGACATAGGCGCCATCGCCGACCTTCACCGGCGCGACCAGTGCCGAATTCGACCCGATGAACGCGTTCTTGCCGATCTCCGTGCGGTACTTGCCGACGCCATCGTAATTGCAGGTGATGGTGCCGGCGCCGACATTGGCCCCGGCGCCGACGGTAGCGTCGCCGATATAGCTCAGATGATTGGCCTTGGCGCCGGCCTCGATCACGGCTTCCTTCACCTCGACGAAATTGCCGATGTGCACGTCGTCCTCGAGGCGCGCACCCGGGCGCAGCCGTGCATAGGGCCCGACCCGCGCGCCCTTTCCCACATATGCGTGGTCGAGATGGGAGAACGAGCGGATGACGGCATTGTCCTCGACCGTCACCCCGGGGCCGAAAACGACAAAGGGCTCCACCACCACGTCCCGCCCGAACTTGGTGTCCGACGACAGAAAAACCGTCTCCGGCGCGACCAGCGTGACGCCCGCCTCCATCGCCGCCCGGCGCAGCCGCTGCTGCAGCACGGCTTCGGTTTCCGCGAGTTGCGCGTTGGTGTTGATGCCGCGCACGTCCTCCTCCTCGGTCTCGATGACGATCGCTTTGGCGCCCATGGTCCGGGCGACGGCGACGGCATCGGTCAGATAGTATTCGCCCTTGCGGTTATCATTGCCGATCCGTTCCAGGATCGCCAGCGCCGTCGGACCGGCGAACGCCATCAGGCCGCCGTTGCACAGCCCGATCGAGCGCTCTGCCGGGCTGGCATCGAGCTCCTCGCGGATGGCGACGAGTTCGCCGCCTTCGAGCACGAGCCGCCCGTAACCCGAAGGATCGATCGGTCGGAACCCAAGCACGACGACCGCAGCGCCTTCGGCGAGGCCTTGGCGCATCCGGGTCAACGTCTGCGGGCGGATGAGCGGGGTGTCCCCGAAGATCACCAGCACGTCGTCGGGGGCGCGCACGATCGCAGCCTTTGCCGCCATCACGGCGTGCGCGGTTCCACGCCGCTCCGCCTGCTCGAAGATCTCGGCGCCGGGCACCACTCTTTTGGCTTCGGCCGCCACCGCTTCGCCGCCCGCCCCGACGACCACGGCCGTCATCGTGCCGCCGGCCTGGCACAGCGCGTCGAGCACATGGGCGAGCAGCGATCGGCCGGCTATCGTACGCAGCACCTTCGGCCGCGCCGAGCGCATGCGCGTGCCCTCGCCAGCAGCGAGCACGATCGCGAGGCAAGTCCTTTCCCCCGTCAATCAATGTCCTCCGAGGCGCGTTTGGCCGCCGCCGTCATATCCGAGTGCGCCCCGGCCGGAAAGCGGAATGCGCGAGCGCAGCCCGATCGGTTGCCACCCGTCCGCTCCGATCCGTCGTCGCCAAAGGCGCGGCGCTCGGGAGCTTCGCTGGTTGTGCCGGATCGGCGGGCACGGCATAGTGCCGTGACCTATGCAGTCCCGGCTCTTTCTTCCCACTGCGCGGCAGACCAACTGGTTGCTGCTCATCGGCCTGCTGGCGCTCGGAGAAGCGCTTTATCTGCGCTATCTCGCGATCGAGTATGCGCAGGTGTCGCTCGCCTGCCAGGCCGGTCTCGACACCTGGCTGTGCGCGACGTTCCGGCTCGTCATCACCTTGTACAATCATGCAGTGTTCGGCTGGGTGGCGCTCGGCGCGGCCGTGCTCAATCTCATCCGTCCGTCGATCCTGTTGGCCGCCCTCGGGCTCGCCGCCGCCGCGTTCGGGTTGGTGCTGCACAATGCCGATCTCGCCGGCATTGCGGCGGCGCTGCTGATCCTCAGTCTGGCGCGTCCCGCGCCTGCATTAGAGTAAAGGCGAGCACGAGCAGGGAAGCGCAGAACCAGAGCGCCTGCCAGTTGGCGAAGCCTTCGTTGAGCACGATGTAGACGGCCGACGCCGCCAGCGTGACCGCCATCGCGGTCTCCGCCACCGGTGCTTGCAACCGCCGTTTCCACCTCGCTATCAACAGAAGCGGAACTACGGCACCGGTCAGCGGCGCGAACGGAAAGTCCCGGTAGCGCCCGTCGAACACCAGGCCGAGCGCCGCCTGCGCCGAGAGCACGGCGGCTGCCACCAGGACGAGGCCGAGCGACAGCACAAGGAGGCCGCGCGGGCGTTGAGGACGGCGGGCGAGCATCCGCGCGAAGCTCGGCATGCGCGTTCCCGTCGCCAGGGCGGCAGCCGCGACAACCGGAGAGGCCAGCGCGATCGCGGCCCAGCCGAGCGAGCGCAGCCAGTCGCCGACCGTCAGGCTCTCGAGCGGCACGTTTGCAACGGTCCAGCCGATCAGGGTCCCCGATACCGTCGCAATCACGGTAATTCGCAGCCACCATCCCAGCGGCGCCGCGGGCGCCTTGCGCGGGCGCCCAGCGTACGCAACGCCGAAGACCAGCGCGGCGAGCGCAAGCCCCCCCGCCGCCTGCCACGGCCAGTCGGGGTGATTGGAGATGGTGCCGCCCCAGGTAAACTTGGCCTGCCGTCGATAGGCGTCATAGAGGCCCCAATGGCCGCCGACGGTACCCTCGAGCCGGCGCTTCCACGGTTGGTCGTAGGCCTCGATCAGGTTGACGCGATAGTTCTCGCGCTTGGCCAAGGCGAGCACCTCGTGCATGACGCGAGCCTGGTTCACGGGGGACGGCAAGGCGCCCTCGCGCATGCGCCCGGCGCTCGGCCATCCGAACTCGCCCACGAATATTTCTTTTTGCGGAAAGGCGGCCACGATCTCTTTGCGGATGGCATCGACGTGCCGCGCCGCCTCTCGCGCCGGAATGGGGAAATCCTCCCAATACGGCAGGATATGGACGGTCACGAAGTCCACCGCCGTCGCGATCTCGCGGTGGCGCAGCCAGAACTCCCACACGTCGGCATAGGTGACCGGCACCGCGACCTGCGCCTTGATCTCGCGGATGGTGCGCGCGAGGACGGGCTCCGACATCTCTCCACGCAGCAAGACCTCGTTGCCGACGACGACCGCCGCAATCACGTCGGGAAACCGCTTGGCGAGAGCAACTGCGGTCTCGATCTGCATGCGGCTTCGATCCGGCCGGTTCGAGAGCCACAGGCCCTGCAACACCTTCATACCGTGGCGCCTGGCGATTTCCGGGATCTGATCGAGGCCATGATCGACCGAGTAGGTGCGCACGCAGTCGGTGATGCGCTTGAGCTGGGCCAGATCCTGGTCGATCTGGCGGGGATCGATAGGGACGTCCGGGCCGAAGGGATTCTGGTCGCGGCGAAACGGGGCATACGAGATGCAGTACGGCTTCTCGCCCGCGGCGAGCGGAGAGGGCGGCATCTGGACCGCGGTCCCGAGCCATCCCCACGCCGCGATGATTACCGCCGCCGCCAACGCAAAAAGCGCGCTCGCAATGCCCATCGAGGTCAGTCCGTCCCGCCTCCCTTAGGATGGCGCCCCGCTTATCGTGCTGCGACCGCGGTGCCAAGCATCCGCAGTTGCGGCCAATGGCGCTTTTTGTCGGCGCCGGCGCTTTCCGGTCTTGGCGACCCGGCGCACGGCTGCTTTAATCGCGTTGCCTGCGAGCGGCCGGGGCGGTTGCCGTAATGCTGACCGAATGGGGCCGCATGTGAAGGAAGCAATTGGCCGGTCCCGGCCGCCAAGATCCAGAGCACCCATGCACCGTCCTCGCTTGCGTCTTCTCACCGCCGCCTTGACCGCGGCGGCGCTGCTCGTGGCCGGCCCGGCGTTTAGCCAAAGCGCGGACCAGAAGCCGGCCGACAAGGCGCCGGCCGCCGACGGCAAGGAGGCCCAGAAGAAGGCCGTCGACGAGTTTGCCGAAGCCGAGCGGCTGCTGGGTGGTCCCGCCGCCAATCCGGAATGCGTATGGCTCGGCCGGCGGGTTGTAAGTCTGCTCTGGCGCGACGATCTCGATACTGCGTTCCGCCACCTCGATCTTTACGACCGGTTCGGCTGCCCGGCCGGCCACATCCAGGCGACGTTCCGCTGCGTCGTGCGGCAAGGCAACATCGATCCCAAGGCGACCGACACTCTCAATGGACGCGTGCACGGCTGCTGGATCAACCCGAGCAACGAGACGCAGGGCACCGCAGCCGCGCCGAGCGGAACTACCAGCCGCTAATCTGTACAGACGTTCAGCCGCGCAGACGCTAAGCTGTACAGACGTTCAGAATGACTGATTAGAATTTTCTTGGAACGTTTTGTTTGCTGCGCAGTTGTTTTCCTTGAAACCGCCATGACTGATGGCTACTTGCTAAAACGCCTTACGCTAAGGTACGCTATCAGTGACCTTGGTTGAACCTAGGGGACGGGTTCGGGTCTCTGGCTTCTGCCCCGCGTGGTAGTTGTACTATGCGCACCGTCGCTGCCGTGGTGGCGCTCGTCGTCTGCGTGAATGCCGGCTTATGGAGTCTGCTCCAACGGCACCAGGCGGTCGCCGACATCGATGCTCCGCTCGCGAGCATCTCTTATTCTCCCTATACGCGATCGCAACATCCCGACTACGGCGACCGGCCGACGGCGGAGCAGATCCGCGCCGACCTGAAAATCCTCAGCCCCTATACGCAGGCGATCCGCACCTACAGCTCCACCGGCGGCGGCGAACTGGTGCCGGCGATCGCGGCCGAGTTCGGGCTCAAGGTCACGCTGGGCATCTGGATCGACAAGAACGAGGCCCGCAACGAACGCGAAATTCAGTCGGCGCTCGCGCTGGCGCGCCGCTACAGCAACATCAATGCCATCGTGGTCGGCAACGAGACCACGCTGCGCGCGGAGAAGACGGTCGACGAGCTCATCCGGCTGCTGCAGCGCGTGAAGCGGCAAAGCCCCGTGCCGGTGACAACCGGCGAGATCTGGACGGTCTGGATCGAGCATCCCGAGCTCGCCTCGGCGGTCGATTTCATCGCCGCGCACATCCTGCCCTACTGGGACGGCTTCACCACCGGTCAGGCGGTCGACAAGACGATCGAGTTCTATACCAAGCTGCGCCGCACCCATCCCGGCAAGCGCATCGTGATCGCCGAATTCGGCTGGCCGAGCGCCGGCTACAACATGCGCGACGCCGATCCCGGGCGCATCGAGCAGGCCACGGTGCTGCGCGACTTCGTCGCACGCGCCGACGCCTACGGCATCGACTACAACCTCATCGAAGCCTTCGACCAGCCGTGGAAAACCAACGAAGGCGGCGTCGGAATGTACTGGGGCATCTTCGATGCCGCCCGCCACGCCAAGTTCGCCTGGGCCGGCCCGGTCAGCGATCCCGATCACTGGAAGGTCGGCGGCCTCGCGGTGCTGCTCGGTCTCCTGCTGTCGCTCCCCATCCTCGCGCGCAACGACGCGACGTTGGGCGAGGCGGCGACGCTCGCGGTCGCGGCCAACGTGGTGGGGGCGTGGTTTGCGACCGTGTTCGCCTTCTGGCAGACGCACTATTTCGTGCCCGGCGCCGCCTTCGCGCTCGGGCTCGGTATCATCCTCCTCGTCCCGCTGGTGGTGATCGCGCTCGCGCGCATCGAAGAGATCGCGGCTATCGCCTTCGGCCGCGACCCGCGGCGCCTGATCACGGCCGCCCTGCCCGCGGCCGACGGCTTCGCGCCCAAGGTCTCGATCCACGTGCCGGCGCATCGCGAGCCGCCGGACATGCTCAAGGCCACCCTCGACGCGGTCGCGCGCCTCGACTACCCGAACTTCGAATGCGTTGTGGTCATCAACAACACACCCGACCCGGCGTTTTGGCGCCCGATCGAGGAGCACTGCCGCACGCTGGGTGAACGCTTCAAGTTCGTCAACGAGAACGACGTGGCGGGCTACAAGGCAGGCGCCTTGCGTTTGGCGCTCGCGCATACCGCCGCCGACGCCGAGATCATCGGGGTCATCGATGCCGACTACGTCGTGCGTGCGGACTGGCTCAAGGACCTGGTGCCCGCCTTCGCCGATCCGAAGGTCGGAATGTGCCAGGCGCCGCAGGACCACCGCGACGGCGACCGCACCGTCATGCATCACGTCATGAACGGCGAGTATGCCGGCTTCTTCGACATCGGCATGGTCCAGCGCAACGAGGCGAACGCCATCATCGTGCACGGCACCATGTGCCTGATACGGCGCGCCGCGCTCATCTCCGCGGGCGGCTGGTCGAGCGATACCATCGTCGAGGACAGCGACCTCGGGCTGGTCGTGCTCGAGCGCGGCTGGCAGATCCACTATACTAACCGCCGCTACGGCCACGGCCTGCTGCCCGACACGTTCGACGCCTACAAGAAGCAGCGCCATCGCTGGGCCTATGGCGGCTTCCAGATCCTGCGGAAGCACTGGCGGCATCTCCTGCCCCGCGCCGCCGGCCTGACGCGCGAGCAGAAGCGCGAATTCGCCCTCGGCTGGCTGAACTGGCTGGGCGCGGAGGCGATCGGGGTGGTCGTGGCGCTGCTCAATCTCGTCTGGATGCCGGTCGTCGCCTTCGCCGAAATCGCCATCCCCGACATGATCCTCACCGTCCCGATCCTCGCGGCCTTCGTGGTCACGCTCGCCCATTTCATTGCGCTCTACCGCTTGCGGGTCGCTGTTCCGCTCGGCCAGATGATGGGAGCGGTGATCGCCGCCATGTCGGTGCAGTGGACCGTCGCGCGTGCGGTCGGCTACGGCGCGTGGAAGGAGAGCCTGCCCTTCATGCGGACCGCCAAGGGCGGCGCGACCCGCAAGGGACCGGACTTTCCTGCGTTCTGGGAAGCCGTGCTGGCCGCGCTGCTGTTGATCGGCGCCGTGATCGTGGTGGCAACGAACTACAAGCAAATCCACGAAGTGAATATTTTCGCGCTGGTGCTCGTGGTGCAGAGCCTGCCGTTCCTCGCCGCGGTCGCGATCGCCGTGCTGGAAGCCTCACGCTTCAACGAATTCGCCTATTGGCGCAGCGTCGAGGCCAAGGTCGCCGCGCAATTGCCGCAGGCATCCGCCGTCGCCGAGGCCCCGGCCGACCAGAAGTCGGTCATCGGCAATCAGTAGTGGGGCCGCCAGCAAGGCATCGCCGGCCGCGAAACCGCCTTGGATTACCGACGGCCGATGTCCGGTCGTCACGACAACGCGGTCTCGACCAGCCTGATCCAGTACGAGCTGCCGACCGGGATCACCTCGTCGTTGAAATCATAGGCCGGATGGTGAAGGCCGGCGCTGTCGCCGTTGCCGACGAAGATGAAGGCGCCCGGGCGCGCCTCCAGCATGAACGAGAAGTCCTCCGCCCCCATGACGGGCGGGGCGTGATCGTCGACCCGCTCGCGCCCTACCACCTGCGCGGCGACCGAGGTCGCGAACGCCGCCTGCCGCTCGTGGTTGCGGGTCACCGGATAGTCGCGCTTGTAGGTGAGCTTCGCGGTCGCGCCGTAGAGCTGCGCCGTTCCGCTGACGACCTCGTGCAGGCGCCGTTCCAGCAGATCGCGGACCTCTGGGGTCAGGCTGCGCGCGGTGCCGCGCAGCAGCGCCGTCTGCGGGATCACATTGTCGGTCGATCCGGCCTGGAACACGCAGATCGAGACCACCGCCGCGTGCAGCGGATCGACGTTGCGCGACACGATCGACTGGATCTGATTGATGATCTGCGCCCCCACCAGCACGGTGTCGACGGCGATATGCGGCCGCGCGGCGTGACCGCCGCGGCCCTCGATCTCGATGGTAAGGCGGTCGGCCGCGGCCATCAGCGGACCCGGGCGCAGCGCAAACTGACCGACCGGGAGGCCGGGATAATTGTGCATCCCGTAGACCTCCTCGATGCCGAAGCGGTCCATCAGGCCGTCCTGAACCATGGCCTTGCCGCCGGCGCCGCCCTCCTCCGCCGGCTGGAAGATCACGACCGCGGTACCGGCGAAATTGCGCGTCTCGGCAAGGTAGCGCGCGGCGCCGAGCAGCATCGCGGTATGGCCGTCATGGCCGCAGGCGTGCATCTTGCCCGGCACCGTCGACTTGTACGGCACCTCGTTCGCTTCGTGGATCGGCAGCGCGTCCATATCCGCGCGCAGCCCGATCACCCGGCCGTTTCCGGCGCCTCTGCTGGCGCCTTTGCCGCCGCGGATCACGCCCACCACGCCGGTGCGCCCGATCCCGGTCGCCACCTCGTCGCAGCCGAAGCTCCTGAGCTTTTCGGCGACGCTGGCCGCGGTGCGGTGGACGTCGTAGAGCAGCTCGGGATGGGCGTGGATGTCGCGCCGCCAGGCGGTGATCTCGCCGTGCAGGTCGGCGATGCGGTTGACGATCGGCATTGCTCTGCTCCTCGCATGGCGCGTCCGGCCGACGCCGCGCCGTCTCGAACATAGGTCGATCGGAGCGCCTTGGACAGGTCAAAGCTTGCGGCAATGCCGCCCGCCTATTGACCCCGCAGGATGCCCCCCGTACACAGCCGCGAAGCGGCTTGGTCGCTCAGAAGCGGCTTGGGCGCTCAAGCGCCGCCTTGAACGCCGCAGCCGCGCCAAGCCGTTTGCAGGGGCCCGTAGCTCAGCGGTAGAGCAACTGACTTTTAATCAGTAGGTCGCTGGTTCGACCCCAGCCGGGCTCACCAACAAAATCAAATACTTAGTTGAATTCGCGGATTGGAATTTGAGGCTCGGGTAACGTATCGGGTAACAGCAGACCGAGAACGCCGGTTCAGCGCGCCAGTGGCCTCGCCAACGTCACGGCAGGTCTATTGCCGCCCCTGCCGCCAGCTCTTCGCGAACGCCGCCATCGCAGCCTCGCGCGAATTCGATGACTTTGGTGGTCAACGCGGGTTCACTGGCGCCGTTGGCACTGTGGTTTTGGAGGGCAGGACCTTCCCGGTACAGATGTAACGCGCGCAGCCCCAAATGACTTGCCCCCTATGGTATCTACGCTCGATCGGGGTCGCATGAGCATAATCTAGACACTGACCGAAGCGCGTACACTGAAATAGGCACATTTTGGAACCTTGATGTAGCTCGGCGCATCACACCATGGGTATGGCAGTGGCGGCGGTGCCGCCGAAGCCATGGACCAAGACAAGGATAGTGAGCTTACTGATATAAGAAGAAGTATCGACATTTTCCGCATCACGGGGCCCTCCCTTTTAGTTTGTCCGCCAGCTTTTCGCGAACGCCGCCATCGCCGCCTCGCGCGTCGGCTCGTAACCATGCGCCGCGCGCTCGATGTCGCCGTTGTGGCCGCTCGCCCACATCCACGGGCGCTCCGCCGGCGCGACCGCCGCTAGAAAGATGCGGCCGACCACGACGCCATCTTCGAGCACGGCATAGTCTTCCGGGTTGTCGCCAACCGGCGCGCGTTTGAGGATCAGCGGTGTCATCGGACCTGTGATGGCCATCACGAAATGTCTGATTTGGGTGCCGCCGTGAACCGGTTCACAGGAGCGGCGAGAGCGTTGCGTCAGTGTGGCGGTACCAGTGATGGATGGCCCGCGCTGGCTTAAATAGACGATGGGCCTGATCCAGCCAAAGGACCAGTATCATGAGCACGTACACCACAGCGACCAATCGCTGCCTTGTACGACTCAGAACTCGATGAAGTGAGTGGCGGCGACTACGCTGCTAACGGCGCTCTCCGCGCCGTCACCCAGTGGTTCCAAGATCACATGCCCGAAACGCCGGATTTGGCTGGGACCTTCGCCGCGAGTTCGAATGCCCTCCAGGAGCATGAACATGACCACTGATCTCGACACGCAAGTCCCAACCATCCTTGACGATGCCGATCTTGACGCGGTGAGTGGCGGCGATGTTCGCGATGCCTGTGTCCGCGTGGCCCTCAGCTTCTCTATAATCAAGCGGTGATCGGCTATGAGACAACAGGATCACGAATGAGGCTGGGCCTTGCCCTTAATAATTGAGGTTTAAAGCCTCGTAGAGCGAGCGGCCGCCGCCCCACGTCCGTGAGCCGGACCCGCGCGATTTCGGCCGTCTCGCCGCCAGCCACCACGCGCTCCGCCGTAGCGGTCGCCAGCCCGGCGCGCACCAGCTCGACCATCTGGGGAATGGTGCAGCCGTGCGCGCGCAGTAATCGCTTCCGAGCAGCCCTCGGCGCCGCTGCCGGCGAGCAATCGACGCGCGGCGGCGGTCAGGCTTGAGGGCGGTCGGCGTCCGGGAGTCTGCATGGCTGTCCTTGGCGCAACGCCAAGAACGGGAATGGTGATTCTTATACCGTTGACGCAATGAATGCGCACGCCTTTTCGCTATTTCTGGTGGGCGTCGCAGTGTGCGCATGCCGGACTCTTCAACGCACAACAAAGCTCTCGTCGGACCCGCAGAAGCTCGGCTTCACGTTCTCCAACGAGGTTGTCTTGTCCAGTGATGCCGAGCTTCGGGGAAGTGACACTGCCTATAGAAAAGTCGCGATTCAGGACCTAAGCTGGACCCTATCGCAGGCCATACCACTGCCGGAAACCGCAGCGCCTCCGTAGGCCTGGGCTGAATGTACATCCATACCAGCGTCGTGGAGCCCGGACGTTTCGATGACAAAAAAGGGTGGGACGATTTCAAGCGGAGCCATCCCAAATGGAACCAGCTGCCAGTTCCAAACCGCCTTCAATCACTGACCGCCACGCTGGACTATTCGCAGGAAATCAACGACCGCTGGTCCGTTTCTTCGTCGGGCTCGGTCGGCAGCTACGTGACTAAAACCGGGCTGCTTCCCAGGGATGGGGCACGAGCGTTAGCGCGCTGGGCCTGTATAAATGGGCCCCCGATTTGACTCTGGCCGTCGGGGCCTCCTATGAATCCCTTTCGCAGGATTTCCGTTTCATCCCCATCCTCGGCTTTGACTGGCGGTTGTCTGAAAAATGGTCGATGGCGCTTGGGTTTCCCTCAACTGCAGTCACCTATCAGTTGACGAAGAGCCTTACGTTGTCGCGTCGCTGGGGATTTCCGGGTCCGGCGGTGTCTATTACGTGAAGGACGACCCTCAGCCCGCGCAGCGACCCGCTCACTTGCGGGCTCACGGCTTGAAACCATGGAAGCGCGCC
>CAVWXY010000022.1:0-40924 GCA_963758945.1 uncultured Alphaproteobacteria bacterium
GCGGCAGAAGGCCTTGAGCCACCGGCGTGCCGCGGCGGAGTAGCCGCGCCGCGACCAGCTCCGCCTTCGCCGCCGCGGCCATGGCCCCCGATGGGTGACGACGGCTCGCCCTCTTCGGCCAGCGAACGTGCCGGGGCTCTCGTAGAACAGCACCTCGACCGCCGCCAGCAACTGCTCGCGGCTCGAAGGCTCATGGAGCATGATGGCGTCTCGGAACCCGCGCGGCAGCCCCTCGCGCCCATAGCCGGTGTCGACGCGAACGGTGGTTTTTCGGGGAGCGCCGCGCGATCTCGTCGACGGCATGGCCCGCGAGATTGACGTCAAGCAGCGCGGCGTCGAAATCCACCTGCGCGACGAGCGATCTTGCCTCCGCGAGCGTTCCCGCGAATCCGCACCTCGCATCCGGCCGCCGTCAGGCTCGCTCCCAATTCCATCGCCACGAGCGGCTCGTCCTCGATGGACAATCCGCCTGCCCTGCACAGAGACCCGGTCGTCGTGCAGATGGAGCAGCGAAGGGCCGCCCGCGTGCCTCGCCTGCTGTGCGGCGACCTCGATGCCCGCCCTCGCCTCTTTCGGGAGGGGCAATTCATTTCACAGGTCACGCCGTCCGACCCGTAGTGAACGGATCCCTGCCACCGTCGCGCTCGCAACGTCTGCTCGATCAGGGTGCTGCCAAAGCGCGCGCATGGGGAAACTGGACCTTTGGACCGTTGCTCTCCCGCCACTGCAACAGCAGGTCCTCTCCGCCGTTCGGCGCATCTCCCAGACGACCGAGAGACGACCGTTCGGCACGGACAGCGCGCCGTGCTTGCGCGCGTTCGTGGCAAGCTCGTGCAGCACGAGCGCCAAGTGCAGCGCCGCCTGCGCGTCGAGCACGAGCAGCGGGCCCGAGCAGGAGATGCGACGGTCGTCGGTGATCCCGAGCTGCACCTGCTCGCGCACGGGTCCATCAACTCGGCGCCCCGCATCTCGCTCCGGGTCAACAGTGCGTGCGCCTTCGCCAGTGCCTGCACGCGGCCGGTGAAGCTCGGGACGAACTCGGCCGGGTTCTTGGCATGGACGAGCGATTGGCTTGCGATCGCCTGCACCGTGGCCAGCGTATTCCTGACCCGATGATTGAGCTCGTCGACCAGCACCTGCTGCAGTTTCTCGGCCTGCTTGCGTTCCGTGATGTCGCGTCCGGCTTTCGATGCGCCGATGACTTCCCGAACTGTCGCGCACCGGCGACACCGTGAGCGAGACATCGACGCGGCGGCCGTCCTTCGTCACGCCACGGTCTCGAAATGCTGGATGCGCTCGCCGCGCTGCAGCCGGGCGATGATCTGCTTTTCCTCGCTGTGCAGCTCCGGCGGGATGATCGCAAGATCGACGAGCCGATCATCTCGCTGGCCTCATAGCCGAAAATGCGCTTCGCGCCCTCGTTCCACGACCTGATCGTGCCGTCAAGCGTTTTGCTGACGATCGCGTCTTCCGACGAAGCGACGATGGCGGCCATGCGCCGCCTCCAGCGCCGCCTCCTCGCGCTCGGTGACGTCGGTCAGCAGGTTCATGGCTCCGACGAGCCGCCCGGCGCCGTCGCGCAACGGCGTGGGGTAGGGGAGAAGCCGTACGCGCGTGCCGTCGGGCCGTTCGGCGATGGCCTCCACCCCGCGCACGGGGCGCCCCTCCCTCAGGGCCACGGCCATCGGGCATTCGTCATGCGGCAGCGGGCTGCCGTCGAGCCGGAAAAGGCGCCACGATCCGCACCATTGACTGGTGCCGAGCTCCGGACGGTGGCCCAATAAATCGGCCGCAGCCTCGTTGTAGAAGGTGATCCGCCCTTCCGCGTCGGTCACGTAGACCGCCACCGGGAGGAACGCGAGCAGCGCCGTGTCGGTCATGAATGCAATTCCCGCTCTCCGACCGGTTTCAACGCTGTGGGGTCGCCATCGTTCCGTCCACGGGCGGCCCGGCGAGCCTGCGCCTTGCGGTCGGCCGCGCCCGGCTGGGCGTGGCGCCGAGGCGGCGCAAGAACCGCGCGTCGTCTGCGCAAGTGTCGGCCGGACATGGGGTTGGCGGCAAGGCCGGGTGCGCCCGGGCACGGAATTCGATCTGGCTTCCGGCGCAGGCGCTCGTGTATAAGCCGGGTTGCATTGGAAAAGCTCGCCCTGACCGGGGCTTAGCGCAGTGGAGGGCGGTCATGCCCGAGCGTTGGACGCGCGACAGTTGGCGCCGCAAGCCGATCGTCCAAGTGCCCGAATATCCCGATCAGGCTGCCCTCGAGGCGGTCGAGCGGCAGCTCGCCGGCTTTCCGCCGCTCATCTTCGCCGGCGAGGCCCGCAATCTCACCAAGGCGCTCGGCCGCGTCGCCATGGGCGAAGGTTTCCTGCTGCAGGGCGGCGACTGCGCCGAGAGTTTCTCCGAGCCGAGCGCCAACAACGTCAGCGCCAATAATATCCGCGACTTCCTGCGCGTGTTCCTGCAGATGGCGGTGGTACTCACCTATGCCGCCGCCCTGCCGGTGGTGAAGGTCGGCCGCATCGCCGGCCAGTTCGCCAAGCCGCGCACCTCGCCGACCGAGAAGAAGGACGGCAAGGAGCTGCCGAGCTATCGCGGCGACGTCATCAACGGGGTCGAATTCACCGAGGAGGCGCGCCGGCCCCATCCTGCCCGGCAGATCGAGGCCTATCGTCACTCCGCCGCGACCTTGAACCTGTTGCGTGCCTTCACCCACGGCGGCTATGCCAACCTCGCCAATGTGCGGCAGTGGACGCTCGGTTTCGTCAAGGATTCCCCGCAGTCGCACCACTACGAGGAGCTGGCCGACCGCATCTCCGAGGCGCTCGGCTTCATGCAGGCTTGCGGGCTCGATCTCGAAAGCCATCCCGAGCTCAAGAGCACCGAGTTCTACACCAGCCACGAAGCGCTGCTGCTCGGTTACGAGCAGGCGATGACGCGCGAGGAACTCGACGCGTCCCGGCACGTTCTGCTGCACCTCGGCTCATATGGTGTGGATCGGCGACCGCACCCGCCAGCCCGACCATGCCCATGTCGAGTTCTGCCGCGGCATCATCAACCCGCTCGGCCTCAAATGCGGGCCGACCAGCAAGGTCGACGAGATGCTGCGGCTGATCGATATCCTCAACCCGGAGAACGAGCCGGGCCGGCTGACGCTGATCGTGCGGCTGGGCGCGGACAAGGTCGGCGATCTGCTTCCGGCCATGCTCCGCGCGGTGAAGCGCGAGGGCCGGACCGTGCTGTGGTCGTGCGATCCCATGCACGGCAACACCATCACCTCGGAGACCGGTTACAAGACGCGGCCGTTCGACCGCATTCTGTCGGAGGTGAAGACCTTTTTCGCGGTTCACCGCGCCGAGGGCACCCACGGCGGCGGCGTGCATCTGGAGATGACCGGCCAGAACGTCGCCGAGTGCACCGGCGGCGCCCGCATGATCACCGACGCCGATTTCAAGGATCGCTATCACACGGTCTGTGATCCGCGGCTCAACGCCGAGCAATCGATCGATCTTGCATTCCTGCTGGCCGATCTGTTGAAAGCCGAGCGGACCGCCAGGGCGCGGCCGTTGCCGGCCGCGGCGGGGCTGTGATCGTCCCGGACGGGCGCCGGAGCGCCGGGGCGACGCGAGTGTCGGATCGGCCACGCCTTGACCGAGCGCCCATGGAACGATTGCTGCGCGCGACCGTCAACACCTGGCACGGACTGATTGCCGCGACGCGCAGCGAGGAAGCCTTCCGGCAAGAGCTGGTTGCCCTGATCCTGGCCGTGCCGCTCGCCTTCCTGGTGGCCGGCGAGGCGTGGAAGCGCCTCGCGCTGATCGGCGTCGTGGGCTTCGTGCTGGTGGTCGAGCTGTTGAATACGGCGATCGAGAAGCTCGCCGACCGCGTCAATCTGGCGATCGATCCCCAGATCGGCCGGGTCAAGGACATGGGCTCGGCCGCGGTGGGACTTGCGCTGCTGATCGCCGGATTTACCTGGCTGCTGGCGCTGGCCGAGCGCCTCGGCTTGATTTGAGCCTTGCCGGCGGCGATTGCCGGCCGCCGCCACGACGCGCTAGTGTCCCGGTTCCGACGTTCGTATTCCTTTGCAGCGCGCGCTCATACGAACGTCGGAACCAAAGGGACACTAGCAACTATATGATTCTAGTGTGGCTTTGGATTTGACGTTCCTACGAAGGACTCGCGACAATGCTGGTAGGAACGTCAAATCCGCCACACTAGAGCCAAGTCCATGAACGCCCGCCCCACCGACCGCCTCGCGATCGCGGTTGCGCAGCTCAATCCGATCGTCGGGGACATTGCCGGCAACGCGGAGAAGGCCCGGCGCGCGCGCGCGCAGGCCTCGCGCGATGGCGCCGATCTCGTGGCGCTGCCCGAGCTTTTCCTGTGCGGCTATCCGCCGGAGGACCTCGTGCTCAAGCCGGCGCTGCAGGCGGCCTGCCGGGCCGAGATCGAGACACTTGCGCGCGAGACCGGCGACGGCGGCCCGGCGCTGATGATCGGTACGCCCTGGCTCGAGGAGGGCAAGCTCTACAACGCCTATTGCCTGCTCGACCGCGGCGCCATCGCGGCGGTGCGGCTGAAGGTGAACCTGCCGAATTACGGCGTGTTCGACGAGCGGCGCGTGTTCGCCTCGGGACCGCCGCCCGGCCCGATCAACTTCCGCGGCGTGCGCATCGGCGTTCCGATCTGCGAGGACATCTGGACCGAATGGGGCGACTACGAGGACGTGGTCGAGTGCCTCGCCGAGACCGGCGCCGAGCTCATGCTGGTGCCCAACGGCTCGCCCTACTCGCGCGACAAGGACGAGGTGCGGCTCAACATCGCGGTCGCCCGTGTCACCGAAAGCAACCTGCCGCTCGTCTACGTCAACCAGGTCGGCGGCCAGGACGAGCTCGTGTTCGACGGCGCCTCGTTCGCCCTCAACGCCGATCGTTCGCTCGCCTTCCAGCTTCCCGCCTTCCGCGAGGTCGTCGCGACGATGGTGTGGCAACGCACCGGCGACGGTTGGAGATGCGTCGACGGCCCGATCGCTCGGCTCGAGGAGGGCGACAAGGCCGATTATCTCGCCTGCATGCTGGGGCTGCGCGACTACGTGAACAAGAGCGGATTCAAGGGCGTGGTGCTCGGGCTTTCCGGCGGCGTGGATTCCGCGCTGGTGGCGGCGCTCGCCGTCGATGCGCTCGGGCCCGAGCGCGTGCGTTGCGTGATGTTGCCCTATCGCTTCACCTCGCAGGCTTCGCTCGACGATGCCGCCGGCGTGGCGCGCGCGCTCGGCGTCCGCTACGACGTGCTGCCGATCGAACGTGCGGTCGCGGGGATGGAGCAAGCGCTGGCGCCGGTGTTCGCCGCAGCGGCGCCCGACGTCACCGAGGAGAACCTGCAGGCGCGCGCGCGCGGCACCATCCTGATGGCGGTGTCGAACAAGTTCGGCCTGATGGTGGTGACCACCGGCAACAAGTCGGAAATGTCGGTCGGCTATGCCACGCTCTACGGCGACATGAACGGCGGCTTCAATCCGGTCAAGGATCTCTACAAGACCGAGGTCTACCGGCTGGCGCGGCTGCGCAACGGCTGGAAACCGGACGACGCCCTGGGCCCGGGCGGAGCGGTCATGCCCGACAATATTCTCACGCGCGCCCCGACAGCCGAGCTGCGCGAGAACCAGACCGACCAGGACACGCTGCCGCCCTACGACGTGCTCGACCGCATCCTCGAGCGCCTGGTCGAGCGCGAGGAGCCGATCGCCAAGATCGCCGCTGACGGTTTCGACCGCGCAACCGTCATGAAGATCGAGCGCATGCTCCATCTGGCCGAATACAAGCGCCGGCAGGCGGCGCCCGGGGTCAAGGTGACGCTGAAGAATTTCGGCCGCGACCGCCGCTATCCCATCGTCAACCATTTCCGCGATTCCGGCGAGCCCGTACCCGCGCCCGACCGCTCTTTGCTCGCGACTGCGGCCAAGAGCGAAGCCTTCGATTTCTGAGCGCCGATCGCCGGGAATCCGCACCCCCGCAGCAAGAGAGGACACGATGTACAAAGCTTCAGCAGGCGTCACGCTGCCGACCTCGATCATCGGCTCGCTGCCGCGGCCGGCCTGGTACAACGCGGTGCTGGGAACGAAGAGCTTCCTCGAAGCCATGGTCAACTCGCGCTACCGCGAGCAGTACGAGGATGCCGTCTCCTGCTTCCTGCGGGCGCAGGAAGTCGCCGGGCTCGATATCTGCACCGACGGCGATGCCCATTACGACGAGGAAGTCGGCGGCATGAGCTGGCAGGGATATCCGCTCACGCATATGGACGGTTTCGCGGAAGTGGCGGAGCCCATGATCTACAAGATCGGCGCGGTCGCCTATCCGCGCGGGCATATCCTGCACGATTTTCTCGAAGCGCGCGTGTTCCCGCGCATCGTCGGGCCGGTCGGCCGCGGCCGCCTGCAATATGCCGCGATGTGGAAGACCGCGCAGCGCATGACCACGAGGCCGGTCAAGTTCGGGACCATCCTGCCCGAGCTGATCGCGGCCTCCGTCGAGGACGACTATTACAAGGATCCGGTCGAGCGCACCTGGGCGATCAGCGATGCGCTCAACGCCGAGCTCAACGAGCTCGCCGACGCCGGCTGCCCGGTCCTGCAGATGGAGGAGCCGCAGATCCACATGGTGCCGGCGCGCGGCAAGACCTTCGGCAAGCTCGACGTCGACGACCTCGTGAAGGTCTTCAACAACACGGTCAAGGGTTTGCGCGGCAAGACCGAGGTGTGGTGCCACACCTGCTGGGGCAACCCGTCGCAGCAGCGCATCTTCCGCGACGTACAGAGCTACCAGCCCACGCTGGAGGCGCTCGGCCGCGTCGAAGCGGACGCCTTGACCTTCGAGACCTGCTCCTCCGGCCCCGGCGATCTCAAGGCGATCGGCGAGGTCATCAAGGACAAGAAGGTCGTCATCGGCGTGATCGACCATCACACTTTGCAGGTCGAGCGGCCGGACGAGATTGCCGCGCTGATCCGCGAGGCGCTCAAGCATATCCCGCCGGAGCGGCTGATCATCTCCTCCGACTGCGGCATGGGCCGCGAGGGCATGGGGCGCCGACACGCCACCTACAAGATGGTCGCGATGGTGCTGGGCACCAATATCGTGCGCAAGGAGCTGGGCTTGCCGGAGGCGGAGTGCCTGGCCGCGGAGCAGCGCTATTCGCTCACCGCGACCAAAAGCGTCTAGGGATGCAACTTGCCATGTTGTCGTCCCCGCGCAAGCGGATGGGCGCTAACCTGAGCGGAAAACGCAATCTCACCGCTGTCATGCCCGCGAAAGCGGGCATCCAGTAACGCGTAGACGTGCGATTCGAGGCCGGAGCAGTGCCTCGTTCCCTGTCGCGCGATTACTGGATCGTCCGCTTTCGCGGACGATGACATCCGAAGGGGTTGTTAAGTTAGCACCTGCGCACCTGCGCGCGGACGAGAGCTCTGTCGCTCACCGCACCGGATAGACGTTCGGCCCGACGGCGCGCACCTTGCGCTTGCCCGGCGCGTCCGCGGGCTTGTCCTCCACGGCAGGCGCGGGGGCGTTCCCGGTGCTGTCGGCCGCCGCCGCTGCGGCGGTTGCCGCGTTGCTCGGCGCGCCCCGGCCTGCCTCGGGCTTGACCGGTTTGCCCTGGGCGTCGAAGCGCGGCTGTGACAGCTGCTTCGCCCGCTCCTCGGTGACGACGATGTCGCCGCGCTCGACGGTCTGGTCGCCGCTGCCTTGCCGCAGCGCGTCGGCCCAGGACTGGCCGGGCGCCCGGCAGCTGCAGGCGGCGTTGTAGGTCTTGCGATAGCTGAACGCCGTGGGCAGCTCCGAGTACGACCTGCCGGTGCTCGACACCGCGCGGGCCACGTCCTCGCCCGGGTTGCGGTGGCTGTAGAGCGTCACCTCGGTGGCCGGGCAAAGCCGCCGGCAGAGCTGTTCGTCGTCGGCGAACTTGCTCGGTACCGTGGAATACGAAATCGGGAAATAGTAGCCGTCGCAGGTTCGCACGCACAGCGTCCGATAGGTGCCCGCGAGCGGCCCGTCCGGAGCGGGCGATGAATACGTTCCGCCGAACAGGGCGTCGAAAAAGCCGCCCGGCCCGCCGGTGGCGTATCGGCGATATTGCGGACCGCAATCGTTCTGGCCGAGCGCCGCCAGGAGCCCGCGGCGCTGCCCCTCGCGCTCGCCGGTGTTGCCCTGCAGCTGCTGGATCCCGGTGAGCGTGCGGTCGAGGTTCGCGCGCATCTGCTGGATCTGGTTGTTCACCGGCCCGCATTGCGGCGACTGTCCGCTGAACAGCGCGAAAAAGCCGCCGCCGTGGCAACCCAGCTTCTGCGACTGCTGTCCGAGCCGGTCGAGCTCGGCTTGCTGCTTGGCCGCGGCGTCCTCATAGCGCCTGATCTGCTCCGCCGTCGCGGGGTCGCCCGTGACGCCGCGGTCGATCGCGGCGAGCTGGCTTTCGAGCCGCACGCATGTCTGGCTGCGGCCGGCCGCCGGCGCGGAAGGCGGATATTGATATTGTGCCGCTGCCGGCACGGCGCACAGCAGGACGATGGGCAGCCCGCCGCCCAGTGCGCGCAAGAGTTTCGCGATCGCTGTTTCTGTCATGAAGTGCGGCCCGACCCGAAGCGCAGCTTCGAGGATGGAAGCGGCGGAATGGTGACCAAAGTATGAAAAGCCTGGGCCCGCTCGAACCGGGCGCGGATGTCACAGCCGAACTAAGGCTCGAGCGGAGCGGGGCCCGGCCGCAAGGCCGGCTTTGCCGCCGCGGCCGCCCGCGCGGCCTCGCTGCGCAAATTCCACAGGATACCGGTGATGATGAATCCGGCGCCCAGGAAGACGAAGCCGTCGAGCCGCTCGCCGTAGAGCCACCAGCCGATCACGGCGATCAGCGGAATGCGCATGAAATCGAGCGGGACCACCACGCCCGCGTCGCCGGAGCGAAACGCCTGGGTCAGGCAGTAATGCGATGCCAGCCCCGACAGCCCGATGCCGATGACGGCCGGAAGCTGGGGCATATCGAGCCTGGTCACGAATAGCGGGTCGGAGACGGCGAGCGCGAGCGGCAGTTGGATGGCCATCATCCAGAACACGATCGCGAACGGACTGTCCGTGCGGGTGAGCTTCTTGGTGGCGATCAGCGTGACGGCAAAACCGAAGGCTCCCGCGAGCGCCAGCAGCGCGCCGAGCTGAACCGTGGCGAGCCCGGGACGCAGGATCACCAGCACGCCCAGGAGACCGAGCACCACGGCGCCGATCCGGCTCGCCGTCAGCCGTTCGCCCAGCACCGGTGTCGCCAGCAGCAGCGTCCATGCCGGCGTGGTGAACTCCAGCGCAAAGGTCATTGCCATCGGGATCAGCAGCAGCGAGGAGGCCCACAGGTACGACGAGCCCACGTGAACGGCGTTGCGAAAGAAGTGCAGCCGCAGGTGCCGGGTGAGGATCGCGGCGCGCAGGTCGGCGCGCGTGAGCGCGAAGGCGGCCATGACGATGAGGCCGAGGCCGGCGCGCAGCGCCAGGATCTCCATCACGCTCAGGCTTCCGGCCAGCGCGCGCACCGACACCGCCATCGCCGAGAACGACAGCAATGCGCCGGTCATCCAGAGGACGACGCGAACGAGATCCCTGGGTGCCACGCGCGGCTGTTCCGGGGCCTGCCGCTTCAGGAACCGAGCGGACGGCGATCGCCGTTCTGCATCACGTCACTCCGCGTCGGGCTGGTTCTCCGGCCGCGCCCGCTCGAAGGCCGCGACCTGCGCGCACGCCGCGTCGATGGCGGTGAGCTTGGGAAAACGATCCAGCGGCACTTTCAGGCGCCGCGCATTGTAGATCTGCGGCACCAGGCAGATGTCGGCGAGCGTCACCTCGCCGCCGAAGGCGTAAGGGCCCGGTCGGACCATGGTCTCCAAAGCCTCGAAGCCCTCCAGGATCCAATGATGATACCAGGCATCGATCTTGGATTGCTCCTGCCCGAGCTCGTTCTTGAGATAGCGCAGCGGTCCGAGATTGTTGAGTGGATGGATATCGCAGGCGATCGCCAGCGCCGCGGCCCGGACTTTCGCACGCTCGACCGGATCGCGCGGCAGCAGCGGCGGCTGCGGATCGATCTCGTCGAGATATTCGATGATGGCGAGCGATTGGGTGAGCACCTCGCCCGAATCGAGCACCAGCGCCGGCACGCGCATCTGCGGATTGATCGCGCGGTACTCCGGCTTCCTGTGCTGGCCGCCTTCCTTCTGCAGATGGATCGGGACCATATCGCCGCTCAGCCCCTTGAGATTGAGGGCGATGCGGACCCGATAGGCGGCCGACGAGCGAAAATAGGTGTAGAGCCTCACGTTTCCTCCTTTTGTTGGACCGGGCGCCGTAGCCCGCTCGAAGGCGTTTACGCCCGTCTTCGCAGGCTGTGAAGCCGAGCGCAATGCGGGGCGGCCGCGCCGCCGCGCGATGGCACCCGGATTTCGCCATGGCGCCTCGCAAGACGCGCGTGAACGCGCTCAAGGCTCCATCCGGGCTGCGGGCTCCTCAGAATCTTGCCGCTCTCGATTTCGGCGACGAGTTCGGCCGAGCGCCTGGTCAACTGCTTCATGGCGCGGTCGAAGGCGGGGCGATCGTCGGGTGCCACGACTTCGGCGAGGCGCGCCATGAATGCGTTCGCGCTCGGGGCGAGCTCCTCGTAGACGGCACGGCCGGCCGGTGTCAGGGAGAGAAACGATTCGCGCAGGTCGGCACGATTTGCGCGCCGGGTGAGGAATTTGCGTTGCTCGAGATACGCGACCGCGCGTGAGACCTTGGTCTTGTGCATGTGCGTGTGCGCGCCGACCGCCTTGCCCGTCATCGTGCCGTTCTCCCCGAGGGTGACCAGCACGCGCCATTCGGGTATCCCAATACCGTGACGCGCATAAACCCGGGTGAGCGCCTGCGACACCAGGCTGGACAGCACGTTGAGTCGATGCGGCAGGAAGTCTTCGAGCTTGAGCAGCGGCGGCTCGGAAGCGCCTGGGGCGGGGGGCGCCGCGTCGTCACGGACTGGACCGGAGTTCATCATCGATTGCGCCCCCGGCGTGAAACGGTGCGCCTGCTGCGTCGACCGCGCTCGAACATTGGCCGAAGATCAAGGGCGGTGCAACGGCAGCGCGCGTCGTCGCGCACGCCCCTCTCGAGTGAGATCAGGCGAGCGGCAAACTCGGCCTGCTCCCTCCGCCGCAAGCGGGGGAGGCGAGGCCGGAGCCGCGCATCGAGCATCCGCGGCGCAAAACGAATGCTTAGCGCAGGCACTCGATGGCGACGAATTCGTCGCGCAATGAGGTGCCGTTGGTCGTGGGCACCCCGCTGGTGATCTCCTGGTGCTCGACCCGGTGGAACGACGCGGCGCGCAGGAAAGCGTGCGAGCGGCAATAGGCGGTGGCGACGGCGGCTCCGCAGGTCGCGCCGGTCGCGAGGCAGCGGTCGACGCCGTAGCCGTCGGAATTGTTGGCAATGATGAATGTGCGCTTTTCGGCCTGCGCAGCCGTCGCAAAGGCGGCGCTCGCGAGGACGAGCGCGGCGAAAACGAAACGCATCGTTGGCCCCCCTCCCATCCCGGGTTTTCCCGGAGATCGGAACACGCCGCCTCATCCTGCGTGCAAAGCCTTAAGACGCCCCTAACCCGGCAGCGCCGCTCCACGCCATCCCCGCGCCTTTGTAACCGGATCGGCGGTTTATGACTAGGACATGAAAGCCACACATCCGGCCGATCTTGCCGTCGTTCCGGCACCGGATGCGAAGGCCCGCGACGGCCCGGGCGGCCTCCCGCCACGGCAGGCTCTTGACGCAGTACGCATGCTTGCCCATTCTGCGCCGCCATGAACGGCCCTGACCATGTCCGCGGCATTTGCCGGGAGATTATTCGCTAGCGACCTGCGCTGGCTGCGGCCGTCTGTTCTCCCGATCGAGACCCTTGGACGCCCGGCCAGCGAGGCCGCAAGGCGCATGTTTCGTTTCGGCGCGCGCGCGAGCGAGACGGACACCGCGAGCACGATGAGACGCACACGATGGAGCTCAAGCTCTACGACACGCTGACGCGCGAGAAGCGCCTCTTCACGCCGCTCGATCCCGCGCGCGTGCGCATGTATGTGTGCGGACCGACGGTCTACGACTTCGCCCATATCGGCAATGCACGGCCGGTCATCGTGTTCGACGTGCTGTTCCGGCTGCTGCGCCACCTCTACGGCGCCGACCACGTCACCTATGTGCGCAATATCACCGACGTCGACGACAAGATCAACGCGCGCGCGGCGGAGGAATATCCCGACCGGACGCTGAACGAGGCCATCCGCCTCGTCACCGAAAAGACCGAGCGGCAATTCCACGAGGATGTCGACGCGCTCGGCTGCCTGCGTCCGACCGTCGAGCCGCGCGCGACCGAACACATCGAGGCGATGAAGGTGCTGATCGAGTGCCTCGTCGCCGCGGACCACGCCTACGTCGCCGCGGAGCACGTCCTCTTCAGCGTGCCGTCGATGCCCGATTACGGCAAGCTGTCGAAGCGCTCGCTCGACGAGATGATCGCCGGCGCGCGTGTCGAGGTCGCACCCTACAAGCGCGATCCCACCGACTTCGTGCTGTGGAAGCCGTCCAAGCCGGGCGAGCCGGCTTGGCCGTCGCCGGCGGGCATCGCCACGCCCGGCCGCCCGGGCTGGCACATCGAATGCTCGGCGATGTCGTGGCAGCACCTGGGCGAGACCTTCGACATCCACGGCGGCGGCATCGATCTCGTGTTTCCGCATCATGAGAACGAGATCGCACAGTCGCGCTGCGCCTTCCACACGCCGGTGATGGCGAACACCTGGATGCACAACGGCTTTCTGCAGGTCGAAGGCGAGAAGATGGCGAAGTCGGAGGGCAATTTCATTACGATAAGGGAGTTGTTTGAAGGCTGGAAAGGCACGCGTTGGCGCCGATCGGAAATCCAACTCCTGATGCTTTCGAACTCAATATCGGCAGCCTCTTGATTGGACGCTCCAGGGGCTAGACGAGGCTCGGCGAGTGATATCCCACTGGGAATTGATCACAGCAAACGTCAATCATGATCAAGTTGAAATACAACCCAGCGCGTCCGTCGCTAACGCGCTTCTCGACGATTTGAATACACCCGATGCAATTTTTCATTTTCATGACTTGGCCAAGATGGCTCGCCTCAGAGAGGCGGCCGCGAACGAACTTTACGCGAATCTCGTTTTCTTTGGAGTGCTGGCTGATAGACGGTTAGAAGCACAGCGGGCGAAGGACAAGCTGGCGCATTCAAGCGTACAAGACGGGAAGACGCGAGATGCGGCCCTAGTTGAGCAATTTTATGGTGTAGTCTGCGGCTTGGATTCATCGGCTAACGTGACAACTACAATTTCATCTACGTTCTTTGGTCCGGACCTGCATAAATTCCTCGATCCTTGGAAGAAATACGGTCCGCAATTCATCTCGCGAGACGACATGTTGTTGATATCCGAAACCATAGGAATTGACGAACTGAACAAACGAATAGAGCGCAGACTAGACGCCCGCAAGGCGAAGAAATTCGTAAAGTCCGATGCTATCCGCGACCAACTTGCAGCCTTGGGTATCGCTTTGAAAGATACCAAGGATGGCACCACTTGGGACGTGACGCGATGATGGCGCGGGCGGAGCCCAAGCTCGCGCTGCGGCCGATGCTGCCGGCGGACCTGCCGCTACTGGCCGAAATCTTCCGCGCCAGCATCGCGGAGCTGACCGGCGACGACTACAGCGCGGCGCAGCAGGAGGCCTGGGCCGCCAGGGCCGATGACGAGGCAGCCTTCGGCGCACGGCTCGCCAATGCGGTGACGCTGCTGGGCACCATCGACGGCTCGCCGGGCGGCTTCGCCTCGCTCGCCGGCGCCGAGCGGCTCGACATGCTCTACGTCCATCCCGCCGCGGCCGGGCACGGCGTCGGCAGCATGCTGCTCGACGCGCTGGAGCGGCTCGCCCGCTCCCGCGGCGCGCCGCGGCTCACCGCCGAGGTCAGCGACAGTGCGCTGGATTTCTTCCGCCGCCGGGGCTTTTCGCCGCGGCAACGCAACAGCATTCCGCTCGGCGGCGAGTGGCTGGCGAATACCACGATGGAGAAGCAGCTTGCTGCGAAGGAGCGCACGCAATGAACAAGCCTGACAGCCCGGCCCCGCGCTTTCAGCGCCACCACATCATACTTTCGCTCGTCGCCATCCTTGTCGCCATCGCACTCGTCCTCAACTACTACCTTTGGTGAGGCGCTCTGGAGGATAAGGGCATGACAAGGCCGGACACGCCATTTCCGAAGCACTGGCTCTACTACATCGTGCTCAAATACGTGGTCATCACCGCGGCGGTGCTGATCGCGCTCTACGTCGCCGCCCAGTTATTGTGAGTTCAGCATGGCCCGCGAACGGCTCTACCTCTTCGACACCACGCTGCGCGACGGCGCACAGACCAACGGCGTCGATTTCACCCTCGGCGACAAGCTCGCCATCGCCAAGATGCTGGGCGAGCTCGGCATCGACTACGTCGAGGGCGGCTATCCCGGCGCGAACTTGACCGACACCGAGCTGTTCGCGCAGGAGCGCGGGCTCGCGACCGCCTTCACCGCCTTCGGCATGACTCGGCGGCCGGGCCGCTCGACCTCGAACGATCCCGGCCTCGCCGCGCTGCTCGCAGCCAAGGCCGACGCCATCTGCTTCGTGGCGAAGTCGTGGGACTATCACGTGCGCGTGGCGCTCGAAACCAGCCCGGAGGAAAACCTGGCCTCGATCCGCGATAGCGTGCGGGCGGCGAAGGCGAAGGGGCGGGAAGTGCTGCTCGACTGCGAGCATTTCTTCGACGGCTACAAGGCCAATCCGCAATTCGCGCTCGCCTGCGCCAAGGCCGCCTACGACGAGGGCGCCCGCTGGGTCGTGCTGTGCGACACCAACGGCGGCACCCTGCCGCACGAGGTGGAGAGGATCGTCGGCGAAGTGGTCGCGGTCGTTCCCGGCGACCATGTCGGCATCCACGCCCATAACGACACCGAGCAGGCGGTCGCCAATTCGCTCGCCGCGGTGCGCGCCGGCGCGCGCCAAATCCAGGGCACGCTCAACGGGCTCGGCGAGCGCTGCGGCAACGCCAACCTCGTTTCCATCATTCCGACGCTGAAGCTCAAGGGCGAGTTCGCCGACCGCTTCGAGATCGGGGTCTCCGACGCCCAGCTCGCGCGGCTGGCGCACGCCTCCCACAGCCTCGACGAGATGCTCAACCGAGCCTCCAACCGCCACGCGCCCTATGTCGGCGAGAGCGCATTCGCCACCAAGGCCGGCATCCATGCCTCCGCCATCATGAAGGAGCCCAAGACCTACGAGCACGTGCCGCCCGAGCGGGTGGGCAACCGGCGCAAGCTCCTGGTCTCCGACCAAGCCGGCAAGTCGAACGTGCTGGCCGAGCTCGACCGCATCGGCCTCAAGGTCGACAAGGACGATCCCCGCATCGGGAGGCTGCTCGAAGTGGTGAAGGAGCGCGAGGCGATCGGATATGCCTACGAGGCGGCGGATGCCTCCTTCGAGCTGCTGGCGCGCCGCGTGCTCGGCAAGGTGCCGAGCTACTTCGACGTCGAGAAGTTCGACGTCAATGTCGAGCAGCGCGACAACGCCGTCGGCCAGCGCGTCACGGTGTCGCTGGCCGTGGTCAAGGTGAAGGTCGACGGCGAGACGCTGATCTCGGCGGCGGAGGGCAACGGTCCGGTCAACGCGCTCGACCTCGCGCTGCGCAAGGACCTGGGGAAGTACCAGGGCTACATCAGCGGGCTCGAGCTGACCGACTACCGCGTGCGCATCCTCAACGGCGGTACCGAGGCGGTGACCCGCGTGCTGATCGAGAGCACGGACGAGCTCGGCGAGCGCTGGACCACGGTCGGCGTCTCGCCCAACATCATCGACGCCTCGTTCCAGGCGCTGATGGATTCGATCGTCTACAAGCTCGTGCGCTCCGGAGCGCCGGCGTGAGCCGTCCATGATCGACCACGTTTCCGTCGCGGTGCGCGACCTCGAGGGCGCCGCGCGCTTCTACCGGGCAGTCCTGGGCGCCATCGGCTATGCGCAGCTCGAGGCCCGGCCGCTCACCGTCGGCTTCGGCAAGACCTATCCCGAGCTCTGGATCAATCTGCGTTCTGCCATGACGCCCGTCGCTCCCGACAGCGGCGCGCATGTCGCGCTGCGCGTGCGGACGACCGACTTGGTTGATGCCTTCCATGCCGCGGCGCTCGCGGCCGGCGGCAGCTCCGACGGCGCCCCGGGCCCGCGACCGCAGCACGGCGAAGGCTATTATGCCGCCTTCGTGCGCGATCCCGACGGCAACCGCATCGAGGCGGTGACGTTCGTGAAGGAGCAGGGGTGATTTGGCGCCGCCGCATGCAATGCTGTCGTCCCCGCGCAAGCGGGGACCCATCGCGCCCAAACCTACGAACTCTGGAATATGGATCCCCGCTTGCGCGGGGATGACAGCCGATATTGCGGCCGCGCCCGCACCAGGGCGCGCTACATCTTCTCCGCGGCGACCGGCGCCATCTCTTTCTCCGCCTCGGACACCGCGCCCGCCGCGGCCAGCAGCTTGGGCAGGATCTCCTCGACGCGCTCGGCCACCAGCAAATCGACCGACATGTCGGGCCTGATGAATTCGAGCCGCTTCATGTCGTCGATCAGTGCGCAGAGCGGGTCCCAGAACCGTTCAATGTTGAGAATGAGGATCGGCTTCTTGTGCCGGCCGAGTTGCGCCCAGGTAAGCTGCTC
The DNA here is from genome assembly GCA_963758945.1 of uncultured Alphaproteobacteria bacterium. Taxonomy (GTDB): domain Bacteria; phylum Pseudomonadota; class Alphaproteobacteria; order Rhizobiales; family Xanthobacteraceae; genus VAZQ01. The sequence goes on from CAVWXY010000022.1 coordinate 16,784, forward strand.
GATCAGCTCCTCGAGCGTGCCGACTCCGCCGGGAAGGCCGACGAAGGCGTCGGCGCGCTCGAACATCAGCCGTTTGCGCTCGTGCATGTCCTGGGTGATGACGCGCTCCTGCACGCGCAGCAGCATGTGCTCGCGGTTGACCAGGAAGTCGGGAATGACCCCGGTCACCGATCCGCCGTGGTCGAGCACCGATTCGGCGAGCGCGCCCATCAGCCCGACCGAGCCGCCGCCGTAGACCAGTCGGATGCCGTGCTCGGCGAGGACGCGGCCGAACTTGGTCGCCGCCTGAACGAAGGCGGGGTTCGTGCCGGGGCTGGCCGCGCAATAGACGCAAATCGATTTGATCGTGCTCATGGACGAAGGATGTGGCGCGCGCCGGGCGGGCCGTCAAGCCGCGGTTTTGGCATGATCGTGCCGGCTCGCCGCGCTTCGCTGGTTGGATTTTCTCGTCCGGGGTGATTGCAGTCTGGAAAGTCTCTATATGAGGGTCTCGCGGTCCGCCCGAGCGGCCCGCCAGCCCGGGCCTGTGTCTAGATGGATTCCCGTCCGCGATCGACCGCAGCATTCAAGCGCGAGCAGTCCGCCGACGGCGAGGGCTCGCTGTTCACCATCATGCGCGGGCTGTGGCCGTATATCTGGCCGGTCGACCGGCCCGACCTGCAGCTGCGCGTCGCGGCGTCGATGCTGCTCCTGCTTGCGGCCAAGCTCGCGACCATCGCGGTGCCCTTCACCTTCAAATGGGCGACCGACGCGCTCACCGGGGAGGGGAGCGCGCCGGTGGCGCCGTCCTCGTGGCTCGTCTGGGTGTTCGCAGCGCCGATCGCCATGACCATCGCCTATGGCGGGATGCGCATCCTGATGGCGGTGCTCACCCAGGCGCGCGACGGCATCTTCGCGAAGGTGGCGATGAACGCGGTGCGCCGCCTCGCCTACCGCACCTTCGAGCACATGCACCAGCTCTCGCTGCGCTTCCATCTCGAGCGCAAGACCGGCGGCCTCACCCGCGTGCTCGAGCGCGGGCGCAATGCCATCGAGACGATCGTGCGCATGGTCATCATGCAGCTCGTCCCGACCGTCTTCGAGCTCGCGCTGGTCGTGGTCGTGCTGCTCTATCAATTCGACTGGCGCTACGTCGTCGTCGTCCTCGCCGTGGTCGCGCTCTACATGGCCTACACCTATCTGGCGACCGAATGGCGCATCAACATCCGCCGCCGCATGAACGACAGCGACACCGACGCCAACGTCAAGGCGATCGAACTCGCTGCTCAATTACGAGACGGTGAAATATTTCGGCGCCGAGGAGCGGGAAGCGCGGCGCTACGACCGCGCGATGGCGCGCTACGAGGAGGCGAGCGTCCAGGCCTATGTCTCGCTCGCCGTGCTCAATGCCGGCCAGGCCGCGATCTTCACCATCGGGCTCGCCGCCGTGATGGTGATGTGCGCCTACGGCGTCAAGGACGGCACCAAGACGGTCGGCGACTTCGTGATGATCAACGCCATGATGATCCAGCTCTACCAGCCGCTCAATTTCATGGGCATGGTCTATCGCGAGATCAAGCAGGCGGTGATCGACATCGAGCGGATGTTCGCGATCCTCGCGCGCCCGCCCGAGATCGAGGACAAGCCCGGCGTCAGGCCGCTGATGGTGAAGCGCGGGGCAATTCGGTTCGAGAACGTCTTCTTCGCCTACGAGCCCGACCGGCAGATCCTCAAGGGCGTCAGTTTCGAGGTCCCCGCCGGCCACCGGGTCGCGGTGGTCGGTCCCTCCGGCGCCGGCAAGTCCACCATCTCGCGCCTGCTGTTCCGCTTCTACGAGGTCAGCGGCGGGCGCATCCTGATCGACGGGCAGGACATCCGCGGCGTCACGCAGAAATCCCTGCGCGCGGCGATCGGCATGGTTCCGCAGGACACCGTCCTGTTCAACGACACCATCCGCTACAACATCCGCTACGGCCGCTGGGAGGCGAGCGACGCCGAGGTCGAGGAGGCGGCCCGGCTCGCCCAGATCGACGATTTCATCCGGCGCTCGCCCAAGGGCTACGACACCGAGGTGGGCGAGCGCGGCCTGAAGCTCTCGGGCGGCGAGAAGCAGCGCGTCGCCATCGCGCGCACGATCCTGAAAGCGCCGCCGATCCTGCTGCTCGACGAGGCCACCTCGGCGCTCGACAGCCACACCGAGCGCGAGATCCAGGATGCGCTCGAGCGCGTGTCGGAGAACCGCACCACGCTCGTCATCGCGCACCGTCTCTCCACCATCGTCGGCGCCGACGAGATCATCGTGCTCGACGACGGCGTGATCGTCGAGCGCGGCACCCACCACCAACTCCTGGCGAAGGGCGGGCTTTACGCCGGCATGTGGAACCGGCAGCGCGAGGCCGCCGCGGCGCGCGAGAAGCTCGCGCTGGTCGAGGAGGAGGACACCGCGCCCAACCGCGATCCGCCGGTGGTGGAAGAGGGCCCGCCCGAGCCGCCCGATCGCGAGGGCCGGCTCGCGCCGCCCACCGAGCGCGCCGACGCCGCGGAGTGACCATGTCGGTGCTTGCCTCCATCCGCTCGCAGCTGGTGCCGATCCATCGCGAGGGCCTGCCGTTCATCGGCATGTTCGCGCTGGCGAGCCTCATCCTGTTCTGGCTGTGGTCGCCGCTCGGCTGGCTCGCCGCCGTCGCGACGCTCTGGTGCGCCTATTTCTTCCGCGATCCGGAACGCGTGACGCCGGTCCGGGACGGCATCGTGGTGGCCCCCGCCGACGGGCGCGTGAGCCGCGTCACCAATGCGGTGCCGGCAAACGAGCTCGGGCTCGGCGAGCGGCCGCTGCTGCGGGTGTCGATCTTCATGAGCGTGTTCGACTGCCACGTGAATCGCAGCCCGGTGACCGGCAAGATCGAGCGCATCGTCTATCGCCCGGGCGCCTTCGTGAATGCCGATCTCGACAAGGCGAGCGAGGACAACGAGCGCAATTCCTTCCTCCTCGCGACCGACCGGGGCCGCATCGGCGTCGTGCAGATCGCAGGCCTCGTCGCCCGCCGCATCGTCTGCTTCGTGCGGCAGGGCGCGAGCGTCGGCGTGGGCGAGCGCATCGGGCTCATCCGCTTCGGCTCGCGCGTCGACGTCTATCTGCCCGAGGGGGTGCGGCCGCTGGTGGCCGAGGGACAGACCGCCATTGCCGGTGAAACGGTCATCGCCGATCTGCGCGCCGGTGATCCGCAGCGCAGCTTCCGCATCGGCTAAGCGCCGTTCAAGCCGACTGGCGCCGTCGACCCCACCCGACCCTTTCAGGGGGAGGCAGGACCACCGAGCTCGCGGCGCGGTAAGCGCCTCATCGGACATGGTTAATGCGCCCCGCGCTGGCGGGCCCACGCGGGCTTCGCTATATTGGCGGCATGCCGTTCTCCCCCTACGAGCCCGTCCGACCCGAGGCCGCGCGGCGCCGCTTCCGCCTCATCCCGGTACGCACCTTGCTGCCGAACCTGATCACCTTGCTGGCGCTGTGTGCCGGGCTCACCGCCATCCGGCTCGCAGTCGAGGAGAAGCTCGAATGGGCGGTTGCGGCGATCGTGTTCGCGGCGCTGCTCGACGGCATCGATGGACGCGTGGCGCGCATGCTCAAGGGCACGTCGCGCTTCGGCGCCGAGCTCGACAGCCTCGCCGACTTCGTCAATTTCGGCGTCGCCCCGGCGCTGATGCTGTATTTCTGGGGGCTGCACGAATTGGGCAACGGCGGCTGGATCGCCGCCATGGTGTTCGCGATCTGCACCGGTCTGCGGCTGGCGCGCTTCAACGTGATGATCGACGACCCAAACCGGCCGGTCTGGGCGGGAAAGTTCTTCACCGGCGTGCCGGCGCCGGCCGGCGCCATCACCGTGCTGCTGCCGATCTACGTCTATTTCCTCGGCATGCCGCGTCTGGCCTTCGTCGCGCCGGTGACCTTCGTCTACACGCTCGCCATCGCCTTCCTGATGGTCTCGCGGCTGCCGGTATTTTCCGGCAAGCGGGTCGGCAAGCGCGTTGCGCCGGAGATGGTGCTGCCGGTGTTCGTCGCGGTGGTGCTGTTCTTCGCGCTGCTCGTCTCCTATCCATGGGTGGTGCTGACCATCGGCACCGTCTGCTATCTCGCCTGCCTGCCCGTGGGCTGGCTGTCCTATCGCCGCTACCAGCGCAAGGACTTGGCCGCCGCCGGCGCGGCGCAGCACGCCGCCGACGCGGGCGCTCGCGCGCGCACACCGGGCGAGGCGCCGTCGCGCTCGTCCGCTCCCTCCGAACCGCACGGCGACCGGCCCCCCCGGCTCAATTGAGATGCGCGCGCCGCTTCACCCTTCGCGATTTGTTTTCACCGCCGAGTAGGATTCTCACGCCGGCGACGCCGAGGACGCATCGTCGCGACAGCACGATTGCGCGTTGCGAATTGGTCCCGATTGCCCGATGCCGTCGTTTGGACCGTATATGCCTCGGCAGGCCTACGTCGATCGGCTCTGGATATCGACAAGACCTGTCAGAGACCGGTAAGAGTTCGGCGAACGCCGACAGGAAACGAAGGACACGACCGATGGCCGCGTTGCCCGATCCCACAGCCACGCTGAAAGGCGCCGACCGTGAGTTGTTCGATCGCATGGCGTCGGCGCGCGCTCACGCCGAAGGTCGCGCGCAGCTCGGCGACGTCTACGTGCGCATGTTCAACAATCCGGGCGCCGCCGAGAAGGTCGGCGCGCTGGGCGAGCATCTGCGGTTCCACGGCGTTCTGCCCGACGCCGTGCGCGAGCTGGTGATCCTGCGGTTTGCCGCCCGGCGGCGATATGGCTACGAGTGGTCCCACCACCAGCGTCCGGCGAAGCTCGCCGGTCTCAGCCGGGACGCGATCGACGCGTTGACGGCGGGGCGGGTCCCCGACACGCTGCCCGATGCATCCCGGGCGGCGCTCGAGGCGGTCGATGCGGTGGTCGCCAAACGGTCGATCCCGGCGCAGGTGCAGCAGCGATTCGTCGGCGCCTACGGCAACGCGGGCATCGTCGAGCTCGTCGTCCTTTGCGGCCTTTACGGCATCATGGGCGACATGGTCACCGCCTTCGATATCGAGCTCGAAGCGGGATTGCCCGATCCGCCGTTTTGACTCGCACGGCCGGGCCTCGAAGACACCACCCACATCGCCATCTCCCCTTGCGACAGAAGGCAGTTCGGTGCTCCAAGGAACAAGAACGGGTGAGGGGTGCCCGCACACGAACGCCCGCGATCAGCGACGAGCACCGCCATGGCCCGTTTGAACGACAAGATCGTGCTCGTCGTCGGCGCCGCCGGCGCCATCGGTCGCGCCGTGGCGGCGGCGGTGAAGCGCGAGCGCGGCATTGCGGTGGCGGCCGATCTCGCGCCGGGCGCGGACATCGACTACGTGCTCGACGTCACCGTAGAGGAGTCCTGGAACGACGTCGTGGCGGAGGTCGCCCATGTGCACGGCCGTCTCGACGGGCTCGTCAACTCGGCGGGCATCGCACTCCTCGGCAGCATCGAGGACACCGACTATGCCGCCTGGCGGCGCGTGCTGGCGGTCAATCTCGACGGCACCTTTCTCGGCTGCAGGCATGCCTTCCCTTTGCTCAAGCGCGGCGGCGGCTCGATCGTCAACCTCTCGTCGATCTCCGGCATCGTCGGCGGTCACAACCTCGCGGCCTATAACGCCTCCAAGGGCGGCGTGCGGCTGCTGACCAAGTCGATCGCGCTGCACGGCGCGCGGCTCAAGCCGCCGGTGCGCTGCAACTCCGTGCATCCGGCCTTTCTCGAAGGGCCGATGGTGGACGACATCCTGGCGCAGACCGGCCGGCCGGAGATCGCGCGCGGCCAACTCGCGCGCGACATTCCGCTCGGGCGGCTGGGCCAGCCGTCCGAGGTGGCGGAGCTGTGCGTCTATCTTCTCTCCGATGAATCCCGCTTCGTCACCGGCGCGGAATTCGCCGTCGACGGCGGTCTGACGGCGCGGTGAGCATGTTGCGCCGCGCCGTCCTCATTCCGAGGGCATCTGAATTCTTGCTGCGCTGTCGTCCCCGCGAAAGCGGGGACCCATGGTGCCATGCAACGCGGCCTCAGGACTAAGGGTCCCCGCCTCCGCGGGGACGACAGGCGAGGTGGCGGCTGGAGGCTTACCGGAGTCTCACCGCTCCGGCAGCGGGTGTCCCGGCATGAGGTCGTAGGGGTGCTTCCAGCCCGGCAAGGCCTTGATGCGGTCGAGCCAGACCGCGATGTGCTTATGCTGCGCCGGAATATCGAAGCCGAATTCCTCCGCCGGATAGTAGAGATAGGCGACGAGCGATAGATCGGCGATGGTCGGGCGCGCGCCCAGCACGAATGGCCTCTTCGCGAGCCGCTTGTCGACGATGGCGAGGTTCTGGTCGATGCGCCCCTTGAGGAAGGCGAGCACGGCCGGATCGCCCGGCGGCTTGGCGAGCGTGCGCAGGAAGCGATAGGGACCGAGAAAGCCGTTGACCTTCTGGTTGTCGAAGATGATCCAGCGCAGCGCCTCGAGGCGCTCGTCCTCGCCTTCGGGCCGGAACTTGCCGGAATGGTCGGCGAGATAGGTGAGGATCACGCCGGATTGGCTGAGCTTCTTCTTGCCGTGCACCAGCACCGGCACCTCGCCCATTTCATTGACGTCGTTGCGATACTGCGGCGAGCGCTGCTCGCCCTTGGCGAAGAAGTCGACCCAGATCGGCTCCCAGTCGGCGCCGATGAGATTGAGCATCAGCGCGGCGCGATAGGCGTTGCCTGATTGGGCGAAGCAGTAGAGCTGGTATTCGGCCATTGCGTGTCCCCGGCATGAACTGGTCGAGAGAGCGCTGCGTGTCGCCGACCATCACGGCGATTCATAGGCGAGGTAGCGGGAGATCTTCCAGCCGCCGTCGTCCTGGCGGCGGAAGATGTCGATGCCCGGCTCTTCCGACACCGTTTCGCCCGCGCCATCCTTCCCGCGCAGCGTGAGCGTCCAGGTCAGCCGTACCACCGCGAGATCGCCCGCGACCAGGATCTCCTTGACGGCGAGCGCGTAGGTGTAGGTCTTGCTGCGGTCATCGAGCGAGCGCTTGAGCAGGTCGCAGAGCTCCTCGTAGCCGCGCTCGGGCTGGCCGCGGTACTGCGCGATCAAGTCATGCGCGAACAGTCCGCACACCTTCGCGCCGTTGCCGGCGTTGAAGTCCGCCATCCATTGCGTCAGCGCCGCGCGGATCGCGGCCTGCGCGGGCGTGTCGCCCTGCGCCGCGGCAGGTGCAGCGACCGCAAGCGACAGCACGGCGCCGTGCAGCAACGCGCGCATCATGGGCATCAGGCTGGCCTGCGGGTCCCGTCCGCTGCAGGAACCGCAGCACCGCTCGGCCGTGCCGCGCTGCGCCCGGGACACGCGAGCGCGCTCACTTCATCGTCGGGATGACGAACTCGGCGCCTTCCTTGGTGCCCGAGGGCCAGCGCGAGGTCACGGTCTTGGTCTTGGTATAGAAGCGCACCGCGTCAGGCCCGTGCTGGTTGAGGTCGCCGAAGCCGGAGCGTTTCCAGCCGCCGAAGGTGTAATGGGAGAGCGGCACGGGTATGGCGAAGTTCACGCCCACCATGCCGACATTGACCCGGCTGGTGAAGTCGCGGGCGGTGTCGCCGTCGCGGGTGAAGATGGCGACGCCGTTGCCGTAGTCGTGCTCGGAGGGAAGCTTGAGCGCCTCCTCGTAGGTCTTGGCGCGCACCACCGAGAGCACCGGGCCGAAGATCTCCTCCTTGTAGATGCGCATGTCGGGTGTCACCTCGTCGAACAGGCAGCCGCCCATGAAGAAGCCGTTCTCGTAGCCCTGCAGCTTGAAGCCGCGGCCGTCGACCTTGAGCTTGGCGCCTTCCTTGACGCCGAGATCGACGTAGCCCTTCACTTTTTCGAGCTGCGCCTTGGTGACCATCGGGCCGTAGTCGGCCTGCGGATCGCTCGACGGCCCGACCTTCAGGCTCTCCACCCGCGGGATGAGCTTCTCCACCAGGATGTCCGCGGTCTTCTTGCCGACCGGCACCGCCACCGACACCGCCATGCAGCGCTCGCCGGCGGAGCCGTAGCCGGCGCCGATGAGCGCATCGACCGCCTGGTCCATGTCGGCGTCCGGCATCACCACCATGTGGTTCTTGGCGCCGCCGAAGCACTGCACCCTTTTGCCGTGCGCGCAGCCGGTGGTGTAGATGTATTCCGCGATGGCCGAGGAGCCGACGAAGCCGATCGCCTTGACGCGCGGATCGACGAGCAGCGTGTCGACCGCCTCCTTGTCGCCGTTGACGACGTTGAGCACGCCCGAAGGTAGCCCGGCCTCGAACAGCAGCTCGGCAAGCCGCATCGGCACCGACGGGTCGCGCTCCGACGGCTTGAGGATGAAGGCGTTGCCGCACGCGAGCGCGGGCGCGAACTTCCACATCGGGATCATGGCCGGGAAGTTGAACGGCGTGATGCCGGCGACGACCCCGAGCGGCTGGCGGATCGAGAACAGGTCGATGCCCGGCCCGGCGCTCTCGCTGAACTCCCCTTTGAGCAGGTGCGGGATGCCGCAGGCGAACTCGACCACTTCGAGCCCGCGCTGGATGTCGCCTTTGGCGTCGGGGAGGGTCTTGCCGTGCTCGGAGGAGAGGAGCCTGGCGAGGCTGTCGAACTCCTTCTGCACGAGCTCGAGGAACTTGAACAGAACGCGGGCGCGCCGCTGCGGGTTGGTCGCCGCCCAGGCCGGCTGCGCCGCCGCGGCATCGGCGATGGCCCGCTCCACTTCGGCCTTGCTCGCGAAGGCGACCTTGGCCTGGACCTCGCCGGTATTGGGATCGAACACGTCGCCGCTGCGGCCGGAACCTCCCGCCACCTGCTTGCCGCCGATGAAATGGCCGATCTCGCGCATGGGTTCTCTCCCTCGGCTCCGGGCTCGCATTCGGGGCGCCGTTCTTCCACTGTCAGATAGCGCAGCTTGCCCTGCGCGGGAAGCACCGTGCCGCCACGCTTTGCTGCAACCGCGCCGCCCGCCATGGAGGCGACGCCGAGCCATGGCGTCGCCCTCGGGCTCGCAGAGGAAGCGACTGGCTCCGCCTCGTCGGAAATGGCGCGCGTATCTCGCAAATCGGACATGGCGCGCAGAGACGAGGCTGGCCGGCTGAGGATGCAGTCTGCTGCGAAGCAGTCTACACTATGGAGGTCTGGAAATTCACGAGAGCCCGATCCCATGCCGATCAGCCGAAAAATCAGAGATTTGATCCTGTCCGCGTGGGATGACGGTTCGCCGTGTCTGCTCGCCACGCAAGGACCGGACGGCCCCAACATCTCGCCCAAGGGCAGCGTGGTGGTTTTCGACGACGAGCATCTCGCCTATTGGGAACGCTCCAAGCGGCAAGCGCTGGCAAACCTCGGCCACGACAAGCGCGTGTGCGTGATCTACGCCAACTTCAAGGCGCAGCGCGACGGCGTCCTCGAATCCGGATTCCTGCGTTTCTATGGCACGGCCGAAATGCACGAAAGCGGGCCGGTCCGTGAAGCCATCTTCAAGCTGCTGCTGCCGCGCGAGCAGACCCATGTCGGCGCGGACACGGGCATCGGCGTCCTGGTGAAGATCGAGCGCGCGGCGGATGTGCGGGGTAAGCCGCTGCCTTGAATGCGTCCCGCTCGGGTCCGATCGGCTGAGGGAATGCCCTCGCGCCCCGGAGTTCGGTACGATGCCGCGCCCGTCGGGCGTCCGCGCGCTCGATTCCGAAAAAACCCCGCGCTCGCTCGATCGCCACGACGGTCGTGCTGCTGCACCTTGAGATCGCGTCGGATCGGTTCGCGCAATTGCTGTCGATGTGCCGTCGCACGCCCAGCCCCTGATGGCACGTCGCTTGCTTTGAGGCGGACGTTGTCAGTGCCGAGCTTTCGTGCAACCGTCGAGGCGTCTTGGTAAAAGGACGCATTGGCGACAAACGTTCCGTAGCAACGAGCAAGAAGGATGGCGTCATGGGACGCATTTCGAAATTCGCGATACTCGCCGGGGCTATTTGCCTCGCAGCCATGCCCGCGGCGAACGCCGCCAAGTTCGAGGCAAAGCTGGCGTCTCAGGATCCGACGACGACGGCGAAGCACCGTGGTCTCCTCAAAGCCGCGCAGCTGATCAAGGAGCGCACGAACGGCGAGGTGGAAATCACGGTTTTCCCCTCCTCGCAGCTCGGCGGCGGTCGTCAGATGATCGAGGGCGCGCAGCTCGGGACCATCGAGATCGTGATCACGCCGGCGGCGTTCCTCGGGGGGTTCAACCCGTTGGTATCCGTGCTGGATATCCCCTATATCCTCCCGTCCGATCGGGACGTGTCGCGCAAACTGCGCGACGGCAAGTTCGGCGAGGCGGTGCTCGCCTCATTCAGGGTGCGCGGGCTCGAGCCGGTCGCGCTCTGGGACGGCGGACGCAAGCAGTTCACCTCGAACAAGCCGCTGTCCGAGCTCTCCGACTTCTCGGGACAGCGGTTTCGCGTGATGGATTCTAAGATTCTCATCGAGCAGTTCAGCGGCCTCAAGGCGTCGGCCATCGTGCTGCAGTTTGCCGAGCTCTACACGGCGTTGCAGAACGGGGTGGTCGACGGCGAGGAGAATCCCCTCGACATCATCGAGAAGATGAAATTCTTCGAGGTGCAGAAGAATGTCCTGGTGACCGACCATGGCGCGATCACGGAAGTCATCCTGATGAATCCGGGCTGGTACAACAAGCTTCCGGAAAACTATCGCGCGATCGTCAAGGCCGCCTTCAAGGAGGTCGCTCCCCAGGTCGAGGCCGAGAAGGCCGCCGATGCCCAGAAGTCGCTCGAGTTCTTCAAGCAACGCGGGCTGAACGTGCGCATCGCAGATGAGGCGGAACGAAAGAAATTGCGCGAGATGGTCTACCCGAAAGCCCGTGCCGCCTACATCGAGATGGCCGGTCCGGCCGGCAAGGAGATGATCGAGTTGTACGAGAAGGAGCTCGCGACGCTGTCGAAGTGACGGCCGCCGCCGGCAGGCCCGCCATGGCAGGCGACCAGGGGGCCGCGACGCCCTCCCGCGGTAGTCGTGGGGGGCGGTGCTCGCCATGAGACGGGCGCTCGAGGCGAGCGCCGACGCCTGGGGGGCGATCCAGCGATATGCCGCGGCGCTGCTCATGATCTTCATGACCGCGCTCTACGGGTTCAATGTCCTGGTTCGGGCGGTTCTGCCGCAGTTTGCCAGCACCTTCGCCTGGATCGACGAAGCGGCCCGCTACATCCTGATCTGGGTGGTTTTTCTTGCCGCGGGGATTGCCCTCGAAGGCGGCCGCCACGTGCTCATCGACCTGCTCTGGGGCCGGTTCGGCGCAAAGGCCGAGCGCTGGCTGTTCGCATTGATCGACGTCGTCGGCTTTGCCTTCTCGGTGCTGATGGTGGTGCTCTCCATCCAGCTGACGATCTTTGTCGCCAGATCGGGCCAGATCAGTCCGACGCTCGGTGTCCCGGCCTATGTGCTCTATGTCGCCCCGGCCGTCGGCTTCGCCTCGCTGGCGCTCGGCTTTCTCCTGCGGCTGCTCGCCGTCAGAGACGCCCGCCGAACGGCGTCCGCGGCTTCGCGGCCAGAGGGCATCGAGTCATGATCGCGTTGATCCTGATCGTCGGCGCCGCGATGCTGTTCCTCGGTTTCGAGATGTTTCTCGTGCTGGGCGTCCCGGCCGTGCTGATCAAGGAGGTGTATTATCCCAATCTGCCCGATGTGGTGCTGGTGCAGAAGATGGTCGCCGGGATCGACCACAGCATCCTGCTCGCGATTCCTTTTTTCATTTTCGCCGCAGAGTTGATGTCCGACGGCCGCATCGCGGAACTCCTGAGCCGTGCGACCAACGCCTGTTTCCGCCGCCTGCGGGGCGGTGCGGGCTACGGATCGATCGCCGCCTGCATGGCGTTCGGATCGGTCTGCGGATCGGCGCCGGCCACCGTCGCCGCGCTCGGCCGGCTGATGTATCCGCAATTGCGCGCGGCGGGATTCCGGGACGGCTTCAGCCTGGGGCTGATCGTCTCGGCGGCGGAGACGGCGCTGCTGATCCCGCCGAGCATTACGCTCATCATCTACGGTTGGCTCACCGGAACCTCGATCAGCCGCTTGTTCGCGGCCGGATTGGTGGTCGGCATCGTGCTGGGGCTTGCCTTCGGCGTGGCGGTGCTGATCGAGACCTGGCGGGAGGATGTCGTGCCGCGGGAGGTCAAGGTGTCCGCATCCGGCGCAATCGCCGGCGCCACCATCTGGGCGCTCGGCATGCCGATCATCATCCTCGGAGGCATCTACAGCGGCTTCGTCACCGCAACCGAGGCCGCCGCGGTGAGCGTGCTCTATGCGCTGTTCGTGGAGGCCGCGGTGTTTCGCGCGCTAACGATCCGCAAGGTCATGCTGATCGCACAGCGCAGCGCCGTGCTGACATCCGTGATTTTCATCCTGTTGGCCGCGGGCAGCGCCATTTCCTTCTTCATCACGATTGCCCAGGTACCCGACTGGATTCTCGCGTTCGTCAAGTCGGTCGATGCAGGCTCCGATCTTTTCCTGCTGATCGTCTGTATCGTCCTCTTGATCGCGGGCATGTTCATCGATCCCGGCACTGCGATCCTGATCCTGATTCCGGCGCTGTTCCCGGTGGCAGTTTCAATGGGGATCGACCCGGTGCATTTCGGCCTCGTGGTTTGTGTCACCGCCTGTACCGGGATGATTACGCCGCCGTTCGGTCTCGACCTGTTCGTTGCGTCCTCGACCCTGAACAAGCCGGTGGTCGAGATCACCCGGGGCGTCTGGCCGTTCATCGTCGTCAATATCGTGGTCCTGGCGATCATCACCTACGTGCCGAGCATCGCGACTTTCTTGCCGAACCTCCTGTTCGGGGGATGATCGCGCCGATCTGGAGCTGGCTCCGTGGAGTTGACGCAGCACAGTGTCACGCACCGAGTGCGCGGCACTGTTCTGCATCAAACAGGAACGGAACCGCTTTGATTTGTTGCGCGTGCCGCTAGCTCTGCTTCTGATGCGGCGTGCCGATGTACGGGAACTCCTTGAGGATGTCGGTGTGCGGCTTGAGCCCGTCGGGCGGAATTTCGCCCTTGGAGAGAAAGGCGAGGCGGTGATCGATCACATCGTCGGTAAAGACGCGGCCGTTGGGGTACTTCGCGGGCTTGGAAGGATCGAAGCACAGCATATCGGGCAGGATCCGGTCCTTGTCGATCGCGGCGATTGCTTCTTCGCGGGTGTAATTGCCGGTATGCCCCATCAGGTGGACGAACTGATCGAGCCAGCGCTTGCGGTCGTTGACCGGCTCGCTGGCGTTGTATTCCTCTTTGGTCTCGTCGGTGTTGAAGAAGCTGCTGACGCTCGGGTGGCCCGCGCGATCGACATGGAGGAGCTTTCCGTCGCGCCGCACGCTGCATCGTCCCCAGATGCGGATCTCGGACCTGGCGCCGACCTCACTCGTCGGCAGTTCGACCACCATCGAGAACACATTGGCTTGTGTATTCGAATCGACGCCGGTCCATGGCGACTTGCCGCCCAGGTGGGGCGCGGTGAAGTTTCTGCCGCCCCTGGTATCGAACAGGTTCTTGATCCCGTCGAAGTCGAAAAAGAAGGCGTCGCTGCGACTGCCGGCGAAGAACGTGTAGCTGCCGGACTTGACAATGTTGGGTTTGGCGCCGAACGAGACCTCGGCATCGGCGATGATCTTCGTCCCGACGGCTTCGGCCGAACGGGATTCCGCGCCTTTGGCGACAAAGACGGTTGCGGTCTGCCTGCCGTTTTGCGGCGGCGAGAACACGTAGCTGATCGCGATATCCGTCAGGCAATCGCCGTCGTTGTCGATGTTGAGGCGGTAGATGGCATCGGGATGGAGCGCGTCGGCAGTCGGATTTGCATTGAGGATGAGCACGGTCCTCGACGGATCCGCGGGTGCCTGGAACGCGTAGAGGTCGCAGAGGTCCAGTCTTTGGTCCCCCAGGGGCGGACCGAGACTGAGTCCGGTAAAATGGTTCGACATTTTTCCATTCCTGCTTCAATCGAGACTGAGAGCTGTCGTTCGACGGATAGTAACAAACCGAAGTTTTAGTGTCGCGCCATTTTTTTCTTCGACAATGTTCAGAGCTTGCGTTCGTAGCTCGCGCCCATCTCCTGTTCATTCGGCTGCGCGATCATGCGCCCGACGTCGGCTCCAGCATCGTGCGCAGGTGCGCTCATTCGGGCGCGACCCGTGCGGGCAGCCCTAGCTCCGCTTGGCGTCGATCGCACGCAGTTCGGTCTTGAGAATCTTGCCGTAATTATTCTTCGGCAGCGCGTCGACGAAGACGTAGTCCTTCGGACGCTTGAAGCGGGCGATCGCCTCGAGGCAAAGCCGGTCGAGCTCGCCTATGGGCGCATCGCCGACGACATAGGCGACGACGACCTCGCCCCATTCCCGGTCGGGCCGTCCGATGACCGAGACCTCGCGCACGCGCGCGTGCTTGAGCAGCACCTCCTCGACCTCGCGCGGATAGATGTTGGAGCCGCCGGAGATGATGACGTCCTTGGAGCGGTCCTTGAGCGTCAGATAGCCGTCTTGGTCGAAGGCGCCGAGGTCGCCGGTATGCAGCCAGCCGTTGCGCAAGGTGGCGGCGGACGCTTGCGGATTGTCCCAATAGCCCGGCATCACCACCTCGCCGCGGCAGAGAATCTCGCCCATGTCTCCGGCCGGCAAGGCGCGGTCCTTGGCGTCCGCCACGACCACCTCGACGCAGGCATAGGGCCGGCCCGCCGAGGCGAGCCGTTCGCGCCAGCGCGGATGACCGCGGTCGGCGATGTCCTCCTTCGAAAGCGTGGTGATCGTCATCGGGCTCTCGCCCTGGCCGTAGATCTGGGCAAGGCGCGGGCCAAAGCGGTCGAGCGCGCGCAGGGCATCCTCGACATACATCGGCGCGCCGCCCCAGATGATGGTGCGGATGGTGCTCGGATCGCAGTCCCCGCCCGCCTCGACCAGCCGCTTGATCATGGTCGGTGCCGCGAACATGGAGGCGCGCGGCCAGCGGCCGAACAGGCGGAAAATCTCGGCCGGCTCGAAGCCGCCGGATTCAGGCACGGCATTGACGCCGAGCCGCGCCACATGCGCCATGATGTAAAGGCCCGAGCCGTGGCTCATCGGCGCCGCGTGCAGGATGGCGTCGCCGGGCGCGACCGGATCGACCTCCGTGGCATAGGCATGGCTCATGACCGAGAGCACGCGATGGGTAAGCATCGCGCCTTTGGGCCGGCCGGTCGTCCCCGACGTGTAGAACAGCCAGGCGAGGTCGTCGGGGGCGCGCGCGACCGCGCCAATCGCATCGGCCGCGAACAGCTGCTCGTAGCCGGCGCTGCCGACGATGATCATCCGCTCGAGCGAGGCGGGCGCGAACCGCGCGATGTCGGCATCGAGGCCTTCCGAGACGAAGCACGCGCGGGCGCCGGAATGCTCGAGGATGTAGCCGATCTCGGCGCCGTGCAGCTTGGCATTGACCGGCACGGCGGCAAGCCCGGCGTGCCAAATCCCGTAGAGCACTTCGAGATAGGCGACGCAATTCTTGGCGACGATCGCGACGCGGTCGCCGGCGTTGAGCTTCAAGCCCGTGCGCAGCGCACCGGCAAGCCGCGCGGCGCGCGCGGCGAGCGCGCCGTAGTCGAGCACCGCGCGCTCGCCGAGCGCGGCGGCCGGACTGGCCGGGTGGCTTTTTCCCGCGCGCTCGAGCCACAGTGCGATGTTCATGGGACGCATCGACGCCTTTGCCGCGAGCGCGATCTTAGCCGACGGCCGGCCTTTGGAGCGGAGATTTCAATCCCCGCGCATGCTGCGCCGCGGGCGCCCCCCATTTGACTACATGCAACTACGCTGTTGACTACGTATCGCATCTATGATACGACTAAGCGTGGTGTCGCGCCCTACGAGCGCGGCAGGTTAAAGGCAGTGCCTCCCGGCGCTCCGCCCACCCCTCGCTCGGGGCGGGCTCGCAGCGGCAAGGGCTACGGCAGACATACCCGCCGACGCTTCGGCGAAGGCGGGGCGAAAGAGGAAAAAGAGAAACCCGGACGCAGCAACGCGCCGCGGGAACGAAGAAACTTCAGCTGTTTGAGATCGTGAAGAGGAAACGACGCGAGCGGCGCAGCGGTCAACGCCGCGCTCGAGCCGCAATCGCGTCGGCGGCAACGCACTCGGCCCCGGCCGAGGGCGCGCCTCGGCGCGCCCTTGCGCAAACATGTCGGCCCGCGCGCCGGGACCTTAGCGGCGCGCCCGCCGGCGGGGCGGCCTGTATTTTTCCTGTTATTTGCAGGAACGGGTCGTTGGAGTGCACCCTTCAGCTGAGACACGAAACTAGAGACTCATTGCAGTTACTGTTGCTTGCGCGGCCTGTGGATAAGCTGTGGGCCGCTTCAGGTTGGCTTCGAACTCGGCCGGAGACTGATACGCCAGAGCCGAATGGAGCCGTTGGCGATTGTAGACGTTTTCGATGAAGGCGCCGATCGCCTCGCGCGCCTCCTTGAGATCACGATAGTTGCGGCCGTCGACCTCCTCGTACTTGAGTGTCTTGATGAAGCTTTCCGCACGGGCATTGTCGTACGGATTGCCAACCCGGCTCATGCTCGGCTCAATGCCATGCGCCTCCAACAGCTCCGTGTACTCGCTGCAGGCGTACTGCACGCCGCAATCGGAATGATGGATCAGGCTGCCGCGCATCGGCCGACGCGCCTTGATCGCCATCTCGAGGGCCGCGACGGCGAGGCTTGCCCGTAGATGCTTCTCCAAAGCCCAGCCGATCACCCGGCGGCTGAACGCATCGAGCAGTACGGCAAGGAATGCGAATTCCTCCCGCAGCCGCACGTAGGTGATGTCAGCCACCCAAAGCTGATCGAGACCGGTCAAAACAACGCCGCGCCCCAGGTTCGGCACGATCCGCCAGTCATGGCGTGAATCGGTCGTCACCGGCACGAACGGGCGCTTGCGCAGACATAGCAGATTGTCCTGTCGCATCAGCCGCAAGACCCGTTTGTGGTTGGCCGCAAAGCCCTCGCGACGCAGCTGCGCCGCGATCCGCCGATAGCCGTAGCGGCGGTTCGCCAACGCCACTCGCTGGATGGCGTCACGAACAGCCGTCTCTTCCTGGCGCGGCGCCGATGCACGCCAGCGCCGGTAGTAGCCGGCGCGGCTGACCCCCGCCAGCGCACACATCCGCTCGACCGTGAGCTCGCCTCGCGGGCGCGGTGACGTCATCGCCGCGATGATCGCGTAGACGTCCTCACGCCAGGCCCATCGCTCGGCTGGCGTGATCCCCCAACTCGCCGCAAGGCTTGCCGAAAAAAATCGAGCTCTAGCTGTTGCTGGCCGATCTTGCGCTCCAGATCGGTGATGCGCTTGCGAGCCGTCGCAACATCCTGCACGCGCATCGCCTTGGCCACCGGATCAGGCTCAGGCGCGCCAAAGACTTTGCGAGGCCGACAAGCCGGTCGCAGCGCCTCCGGTCCGCCACGGCGAAAATGCCAGCTCCACTTGGACAACTGGCCCCTTGTTATCTCCAGCTCGCTCGCCAAGGTGGCGACATGCTCCCCAGCCAGCATCCGCTTTACCGCCGAGACCTTGAATGCCCGGCTAAACACACGGCGCTTCCCTGTGGACATCGTTCTCTCTCCTCAAGAACTGTCCCTTGTTTTTGTGTCTCATTTTGGGGGTGCACTCCATCGTATCCGAGATGCGGGACACGTAAGCGTTGCTGCCTCGAGCTGCGGGCACGGCTCCCTAGAGGGCGTGCGCGCGCGACGCAGCTTGCCGCTCCACCGGCATTCCTTCGGCGAATTCCGGCATCACCTCGGCGGCGAACAGGCGCATGGATTGCTGCGCATCGCGCAGACCGAGGGCGCCGAAGTTGATCTGCAGCGAGGCATGCTCGAACCTGCCGATCGAGGCAATCACGCGGCGGATGATGGCCTTGATCTCCTCGGGCGTGCCGACCCAGGCGCCGCCCGACTCGATCTGGCCGTCGAGCGTGAACGAGCGCAGCCGGCGCATCGAGGTGTCGTAGTCGCGGTAGTCCTTCGACGTGGTGCCGCGCGTCCAATCGCCGGCCGCCTCGTTGAGCGCGCGGAAATATTCCTCGAACGGCGGACGCGCGATCTCGCGCGCGAGCTGCGCGTCCTGGTGACAGAACATGTGGAAGGCCACCATGACCTCGCCGTCGCCGGGATGGCCGGCCGCGCGCCAGGCCTTGCGGTAGAGCTCGAGCAGCGGCCCGATCGGCCCGATCGGGATCGCCATCAGGGCGTAGCCCTTGCTCCCGGCGAATTCGAACGATTCCGGGGTCTGCGTCGCGGCGATGTAGAATTTCGGCCGCGGGGCCTGCGTCGGGCGCGGCAGCGAGGTCAGGTTCTCGAACGAATGGAAGCGGCCGCGGTGGCTGGCGTTCTCTTGCGTGAGCAGGAGCTCGATCTGCTCCAGCCCTTCGCGGAAACGCGCCTGCGACTCGTCCGGCGAGATGCCGAAACGGCGAAATTCGTGCGGCAGGAAGGCGCGCGCGAATCCGACGTCGAGGCGTCCGCCGGAAATGCCGTCGAGCATCGCGATTTCGCCGGCGAGCTTGAACGGGTGATTGAACACCGGCAGCACCGCGCCGGTGACGAGACGCATGGTCTTCGTGCGCTGCGACACGGCGGTGAGGAAGACGATCGGGTTCGGGCTGTAGCCGCCGTAACGCGTGAAGTAGTGCTCGACCGTACGCGCGTGGGTGAAACCCAGCGTTTCCGCTTCTTGCGCGATCGCGAGCGATTCGGCGTAGTAATCGGCGGCGCTCTTGTCGGTATGATCGACGGCGGGAAAAAACTGCACACCGAATTGCATGTGGCGCTGTGCTCCCGTTCCGCTCGCGTCGAACCGCCAATTCCCTGCGATGATGGGGATGATGCGGCACTATAGGACGACGCGCTCGCCAGTCAATCGAACGACGCCATGGATCGCGCCAGGATGCCGACCGTTCGACGCAGATGGGCGGCATGCGCGATTGACAGCGGGGGGACGTGATCTAGAGTCGCGCTCGGTCGAGCGTCTTGCCGACACGGGAAAGGTTGCCGCCATGTCCGCCGCCCCGCGCGATATCGACGAAGTCCGTAAGGCGTGGAAGGACGCCAATCTCGCGCCGCTGTGGGAGAACGCGCGAGCGCACCGGCCGGCGCCGCCGCCGGAAGCGGCCCATCTCTGGTCGTGGGAGAAGATAAGGCCCCTGATCACCGCCGCCATCGAGGTCGCCTCGCCGGAGGCGGTCGAGCGGCGCGTGCTGCAGCTCGTTCCGCCGGTTGCGCGGCACCAGAACGAGCAGCAGACCTCGCGAACGCTCGCCGCCAATATCCAGATTTTGTTGCCGGGGGAGCAGGCGCGAGTCCACCGCCATACCATGAACGCGCTGCGCTTCGTGCTGGAGGGTTCCGGCGCCACCACCATCGTCGACGGCAAGTCGTGCCCGATGGAGGAGGGTGATCTGATCCTGACGCCGGCGTGGACCTGGCACGAGCACGTGCATCAAGGCCGCGCGCCGATCATGTGGCTCGACGCGCTCGACGTGCCGTTCCAGCACTATATGGGTACCGGTGCGTTCCAGCCCGGACCCGTCGGCGACATGCCGGAGACGGTCGCCGACGCGGCCTTCGCGGTCGCCAATGTCGTGCCCGACACCGACTACGCGACCAAGGACTATTCGCCGGTGTTCCGCTATCCCTATGCGGCTGCAGCCGCGGCGGTGGCGGCCGCGCCGCCCGCCCGCGACGGCTCGCGCCGGGTGCGTTACGTCAATCCGCTCACCGGCGGCTGCGGAATGGCGATGATCGACTGCTTTCTCGTGCAGCTCGATCCCGGCGCGAGCACGCTGCCGTTCCGCACCACCGCGAACTCGGTGTGCTGCGTGGTGGAAGGCTCCGGCGAGAGCCAGGTGGGCAATGCGACGATCCGCTGGAGCAAGCGCGACATTTTCACGCTGCCGCAAGGCAACCGGATCGTCCACCGGAGCGGCGGCGGCACCGCCCGCCTGTTTCAGGTCTCCGATCGCGACATCTACGCCCGCCTCGGACTGCTCAAGGAGGAGTACGGGAATATCGCGGCTTGAGCCGAAATCGCGTTTCGCGTTTGGAACCGATGACCTGTCGGCACAACGAGAGCGCGGCGCGGTCGCGGCGTCGTGCAGCAGGTTGTCGCTATCAACGAACCGCAGTCGGAACTCGCAGGCGCGAGCGACGTTGCAGCCGCATCCCGGCAACGTGCCGGAGCGCGGTCGCCGGCGAGCATGTTGCTTGCGAGGGAGCGGTAATATAACGCGCCCCTCGTTTGTGGGGCGTCGGACCGAACTGCCCATGGCTCACACGGCAAACCAAGAAACCGTCTCGGCCGCGGCCAGCTCAGCTGGAGACAGCGCATGGGCGGAGAAACCGAGGCTGTGGGCGCTGGCGCTCGGCAGTATCGGCGTCGTCTACGGCGACATCGGCACGAGTCCGCTCTACGCGTTTCGCGTGGCGGTGGTGGCGGCGGTCGGAACCGGTCCGATCACTCGCGACATCGTGCTCGGCGTGCTGTCGCTGATCCTGTGGGCCCTGATCGTCGTGGTCACGGTCAAATACGTGCTTCTCTTGCTGCGCGCCGACAACAACGGGGAGGGCGGCACGCTGTCCCTGACCGCGCTGGCATCGCGCGCGATGGGGCGGCGCACCGCGCTGGTCTTCCTGCTCGGCGTCGTGGGCGCCTCGATGTTCTTGGGCGATGCCGTCATCACGCCGGCGATTTCCGTGCTGTCGGCGGTCGAAGGCTTGAAGCTTGTAACCCCCGCCTTCGACCATTACGTCGTGCCCCTGACCATCGCCATCCTGTTCGGCTTGTTCGCCGGACAAAGCCGCGGGACCGCACGGGTCGCGAGCTTCTTTGCGCCCGTCATGGTGGTCTGGTTTCTCGCCATCGCGGCGGCCGGGCTGCTGCACATTCGCGACGACCCGGGCGTGCTCGCGGCCATCAATCCCGCCTATGCGGTGTCCTTCCTCTACCGCCACGGCGACGTCGGACTGGTGACGCTCGGCCTCGTGTTCCTTGTGGTCACCGGTGGAGAGGCGCTGTACGCCGATCTCGGCCATTTCGGGCGCGTCCCCATTCAGCGCGCCTGGTTCGGCATCGTGCTGCCGGCGCTGCTGCTCAACTATTTCGGCCAGGGCGCCAAGGTCCTGGCCGATCCGGCGGCGATCGAAAACCCGTTCTACCGGCTCGTGCCCGAGATGCTGCTGCTGCCGATGGTGGTGCTTTCGACCGCCGCGACGGTGATCGCAAGCCAAGCCGTGATCACCGGCGCTTATTCGCTGGTCCATCAGGCCATCCAGCTCGGCCTGTTGCCGCGGCTCGCCGTTCTGCACACCTCCGCCGAGCAGGCCGGGCAGATCTACATTCCCCGCGTCACCGGTGCGCTGCTGGTCGGCGTCTTGCTGCTGGTCGGGCTGTTCCGCACTTCGAGCGCGCTCGCCTCCGCCTACGGCATCGCGGTCGCCACCACCATGGTGGTCGACGGTGTGCTGGCCTTCATCGTGATCTGGAAGCTGTGGCACTGGCCGCTGTGGCGGGTGATCCTCGTCGTTCTACCGCTCGTGTTCGTGGACTTCGTTTTTTTCTCCGCCAACCTGCTCAAGCTGCTCGAGGGGGCGTGGGTGCCGATCCTGTTCGGCGCATCGATGGTGCTGCTGATCCTGACGTGGCGGCGCGGCACCAATATCCTCGCGCAGAAGACGCGGCGAACCGAAGTGCCGCTCGATGCTTTGCTCGCGAGCCTCGCGAAGCACCCGCCGCACACCGTGCCGGGCACCGCGGTGTTTCTCACCAGCCAGCCAGACTTCGCGCCCACCGCCCTCCTGCACAATCTCAAGCACAACAAGGTCCTGCACGAGCACAATGTCATCCTCACCATCGTCACCACGGACACGCCGCGGGTGACGGACGAGGAGCGCGTGAAGATTACGGCACGCTCGCCGCGCTTCAGCGTGGTGGCGCTCAAATTCGGTTACATGGAATCGCCGAACGTTCCGAAGGCGCTCGCCATCGCCCGCAAGCAGGGCTGGCAGTTCGACATCATGTCGACCTCGTTCTTCCTGTCGCGCCGCGCGCTCAAGCCGGCGGTTCGTTCCGGCATGCCGCGCTGGCAGGATCGGCTGTTCATTGGCTTGGCGAAATCGGCGAGCGATGCGACCGACTTCTTCCAGATCCCGACCGGGCGTGTGGTCGAGGTGGGCACCCAGGTCGCGGTGTAAGCTAACATGGGTCTGCCCGCGCTCCGGCGTGCGGCTTGCAACCCGGCATTCCACCCGTGCTATCAAATGCGCCACGCCTTATATTGCGGCGCAGCATTATTAGGCGGACGCATGCCCCCCACATTGACTGCCTCCGGCCAAGGCGCCGTACCGGCCAAGCCAAATGCCGGGACGCGGTCCCCAAGGACTTTCTGGGCGCTCACGCTCGGCAGCGTCGGCGTCGTCTATGGCGACATCGGCACGAGTCCGCTCTATGCCCTGCGCGAGGCGGTGACCGCCGCGATCGGCAAGGACGGCGCCATGGCCCGTGAGGCGGTGCTGGGCGTGCTGTCGCTGATCCTGTGGGCGCTGATCGTCGTGGTCACGCTGAAATACGTGATCATCCTGCTGCGGGCGGACAACCGAGGGGAAGGCGGGACGCTTGCACTGATGGCGTTGGCGCAGCGCGCGCTGGGGAAGGGAGCGGGCGCGGTGGTGCTCTGCGGCATCGTCAGCGCGGCGCTGTTCTACGGCGATGCGATGATCACGCCGGCTCTGTCGGTGCTGTCCGCGGTCGAAGGCCTCAAGGTCGCGACGCCCGCCTTCGACCATTATGTCGTGCCGCTCACGATCGTGATCCTGGTCGGATTGTTTGCGGTGCAATCCACCGGCACCGCGAAGGTGGCGGCCTTCTTCGGCCCCGTCACCGCGCTCTGGTTCGTCTGCATCGCCATTCCCGGCATCTTCGCGGTCGCCGGCGATCCCGAGGTTCTGCTGGCGTTCAACCCGATCTACGGGCTGCGCTTTCTCCTGACCCACGGGGTGATCGGGCTGGTGACGCTCGGGGCGGTGTTCCTCGCCGTCACCGGTGCCGAGGCGCTCTATGCCGACCTCGGGCATTTCGGCCGTAAGCCGATCCAGACCGCCTGGTTCGCACTGGTCCTGCCATCGCTCGCGGTCAATTATCTGGGGCAGGGCGCGCTGGTGCTGGCCAACCCCAAGGCACTCGAGAACCCGTTCTTTCTGCTCTATCCCGATTGGGCGCTGCTGCCCATGGTCGTCCTGGCGACCAGCGCGACCGTGATCGCCAGCCAGGCCGTGATCACCGGCGCCTATTCCATCAGCCAGCAGGCAATCCAGCTCGGTCTGCTTCCGCGCCTCGAAATCCGCCACACCTCGGAAGCGCATTACGGCCAGATCTTCATGCCGCGGGTGAACTTCACGCTGCTCGCCGGCGTGCTGCTGTTGGTCGGCATGTTCCATTCCTCGAGCGCGCTTGCCTCCGCCTACGGTATCGCCGTGACCGGGACCATGGTGGTCACCGGGATGATGGCCTTCGTTGTGATCTGGAAGGTGTGGCGCTGGTCGGCGCTCGCGGCGGCGGCGCTGATCGTACCGTTCCTGTTGATCGATCTCACCTTCCTCGGGGCCAATCTGCTCAAGGTGTTCGAGGGCGGCTGGGTCCCGCTCGCCTTGGGCGGCGCGATCATGGTCGTGATGTACACCTGGCGGCGCGGCAGCCGACTGTTGTTCGAAAAGACCCGCAGGCAGGAGATTCCCTTCGACGATCTCGTGCGCATGCTGGAGAAGAAACCGCCGTTGCGCGTGCCGGGCACTGCCGTGTTTCTCACCAGCACTCCCGACTGCGCCCCGACCGCGCTCATGCATAGCCTCAAGCACTACAAGGTGCTGCACGAGCACAACGTCATCCTGACCATCGAGGTCGACGACGCCCCGCGGGTCAACCCGGCCGAACGCGTGCGCATCCAGAATGTCGGGGAGACGTTCACCCGCGTCGCGCTGCGTTTCGGATTTATGGAGACGCCGAACGTGCCGCAGGCGCTCGCCATCGCCCGCAAGCTCGGCTGGACCTTCGACATCAT
>CAVWXY010000023.1:0-134708 GCA_963758945.1 uncultured Alphaproteobacteria bacterium
CACGCAGGCGCGAGAATGCCGGCCGCAGAAGAAGGATCGCATTCCACCAGACAGCCCACAGCTCGAGTGGGTGTTCCCGATCCGGCATGGTCGTATCCATGGTCAAGTTGGGTCGGGTCACCCAATAGGCACCATAAATTTACAATTCGTTAACCATGCTCGGGCTCATGATCCGGACAAGACGAGACGAGCTACGTTGCGGGAATCGGGGGCGACGAGTATTCCGACCCCTTGCCGGCACGATGGATATCTCGAAGCACGGCGCCGCCGCGCCAACACGAAACGGGCCGCGATGGCTCATATCAGACCTGATTGAGGGCAGCTCATGGGCAAGCAGCGCAAGGAGCATCCGCAAGACAGTATCTTCGTGAATAACCCTTTCCTCGATCGATTCTTCGATTGGATGAAGTCGCCCGAGGGTCAGCAATGCATAGCGGTACGCGATGTCCTCTGGGACTTGCTGGAGGACGTGCAGCTCGACGCCAAGCAACGAAAATTGATCTGGCCAGACGCAGAGCCGCTCGATCTCGAGCAATCCATTCAGCGTATCCAGAAAGAGTACCCGGACTTTCCCCGCGACGAGGTCGAGGAGTTCCTGCTCGACTGGATCGACATGGGCTACGACCCGGAAAACTACTCCCAGGCGCAACTCGACGAGCTCGACAGCCTCACAGAACGGTGGGTCGCCGACCACCTTCGAAAGAAAAAGGCATCAAAAAAGCAGAAGAGAACTCGTCACTCTTGAGAGACATATTGTGCGTGCAATAAAGCGTAGGGATTATCGCGAATGGCGACAATTTTGCGCAACTCGGCAAGAACTGCCGGATTGAGATCACGCCAGCCGTGAAGTTTCACGACCGCTTCTCACGCAAGCGGACAATCTTACGCTCCACCGCCGGCTCGATGATCAATCGTCCCTGCGGGTACCGCACCTTGACTGCCGGCTTGTCGTCAATGAGGGCCGCGACAAAGCTGCCCCACGCTTCGAGTGCCTGGCGCTTCTCGTCCGCAAAGCTGTGGCGTTGATAAACGCCGACGATCCCGGCGAAGCTGCCGCTGGCGTGATTGAGCACTTTCTCGATGGTAGGCAAATTGACGCCGAGCCGTGCCATGCCGCTTGCGCATGTTCTTCTTAAATCGTGCAATCGCCACGACGGCATATCAGAGGGCAGCAGTGCATCGAGACGGCGCTTGTTCTTAGAGTAGCCGCTTGCAGGCGAGGCGCCGCCGTTTGTTGTGAAGACGAAGGGCGAGGCCGCAACGTGCGGCAAGTTCTTTAGAACGGCGAGGGCGGCCTTGCTGAGCGGGACTTCGTGCGGCTGATTGTTTTTTGTCCTTGCGGGCGGCAGCGTCCACAGGCGAGTGACAAGATCAACTTCGTCCCACCGCATCCCCGCGACTTCGTCGCGGCGCTGCCCGGTGAGCGCTAGCAATTTCACAAGCGGGCCGAATGTCCCGCCAAGCTTGTCGGCGGCCTGCCAGACGAGTCGCAGCTCGTCGTCACCCAGGACGCGGTCGCGAGATTTCTCCGCCGTCGGTGGCTTGACACCCTGCGCAGGCGAGACCGCGAGAACGTCGCGGGCGACAAGCCAATTAAAAAAAGTCTTTACAACTGTGAGTGCGCGATTGGCAGCGATGGGGCTACCGCCATCGACCACACGATCAACCGTGTCGATGATGTCACGCCTTGTGATGCTGTCGATGCTGCGACCGCGCCAGCGGGGCAAGATGTGGAGACGAAATAGCCGCTCGGTCTCTTCTTGCGTCCGTGCTCGATTTGAGCGGCGGACGTGACGCTCTAGAAATTCCGCGACCATACGGTCGACGCCGTCGACCTTGGCTGCGCGGGCCGTAATCTTCTCTCGGCCAGGGTCGCGGCCTTCGGCGGCGGCACGCAACGCCCTGGCGCCGAGCTCGCGGGCAGCCTTCAGATCGATGGCGGGATACGAACCGAGGGTGAACTTGCGCGATTGGCCGTGAAAGCGATAGCGCACCGCCCACCCCCTCGCACCGCTGGGCTGCACAATCAAATAGAGCCCGGGCAGAAAGCTGTCGGGGATCTCGCGGCGAACGGCGCCGGGTTTCATGGTCTCCAGCGATCTGATGGTGAGCCTTGCCATTTTGTCTGGTGCTCCCTTGGGTAACGGCCGGGTAACACTTCTACCCTGTCTGGAGCTGTCTGGCAATGTCTATGTCAGGGGCAGACAAAACCCCGTTAAATCGATATAAACCGCGGCTTTCTGTGAGTTGAGCGTCCGTGGTTGTCTGGCAATGTCTAGTGAGTGTACCAGTCTGGGGGACTGGGGGTCCCGAGTTCAAATCTCGGCGCTCCGACCATCGTCGCGAGAGAGACCCATCATAGTCTGGCGGCCGAAATTCCCGTACTCACCGGCAAGCCGAGCATCTTGCCGGCCCGCAATAGCGTCTTGTCGAGGCTATAGATCGCTTCCCCGTTGTGGTTCTTGGCGACTGCCAGATGGAGCGCGTCGCCGGCCCGCAGGCCCGTCCCGAAGTTTGCAAGATACTCCTTGGCCAAGTCGAAGTCATCGGCGCCAGGCAGCAGGATGATGAACAACTCCCTGATGACCGCTTCGAACTGTGCGTCGGCGTCCCGTGCAGCCTTCACGTCAAGGCCGCCCATGCGGACTTCGCGCGCCAACAGCGAGGAAAATTCGACGCGCGCCAGTTGGCTGATCGCCAGCGTGCCCGGCGGAAGCCCGGTGACGAAGCGCTCGATCTTTGCGCTGGTCGCCTCTTGCAGGATGAGCGGAGCAAGAAAGCTCGTGTCGAAATAGAGCAATCAAAGCCCCTCGTCCCTGGTCTCGCGCAGCAGGGCGGCGCTCGATCGGCGCCATCTCGGCATCTTCGCCCGGAACGCCTTCAATGGTCGCAGCGGCAATTTCGGCCGTACAGCTCCCGACAAGTGCGCCACCGGGCGGCCGTGACGAGTGATGATGACCTCCTCGCCCATTTCAACCTTGTCAAGAAGCTCGCTCAGGCGCGCTTTCGCCTGGGCCAGATTGACCGTCACCATTCTCCGCCTCGAATATGACCATAAAACTAGTCATATTTTAGCGAGCTTCCGCACCCGCGTCTATCGGGTTCGGAACGCGGCGCAGTCGGGTCCGGCGTACGAGCCCAGGGACCGGGGGCTCCCGAGTTCAAATCTCGGCGCTCCGACCAATCAGCCCCGCAACAGGTTTTGTTCCTTGCATCGATTCGCCGACAGGCGTGACATTGGCCGCGACACGCGGGAGCACAGGCGCGCCGTGCAGGTGATCATCGTCGGAGGCGGCATCGCCGGACTTTCGCTGGCGCTGAGCCTGCATCAGATCGGCGTCGCCTGCCGCGTCTACGAGGCGGTGCCCTCGCTCGCGCCGCTCGGTTACGGCATCAACCTGCAGCCCAATGCGGTGCGCGAGCTGACCGCGCTCGGGCTGGGCGATGAGCTCGTAGCCGCCGGCGTCCTCACGCAGGAGCTCGCCTTCTACAACAAGCACGGCCAGCTGATCTGGAGCGAGCCGCGCGGCCGCGCCGCCGGCTACCGCTGGCCGCAAATCTCGATCTCGCGCGGGCGGCTGCACGAAATCCTGCTGGGCGCGATCCATGCGCGCCTCGGCGCGCAGGCGGTCGTCACCGGCCACCGCCTGATTACTTTCGCGGACGGCGGCGGACGGATGATCGCGCGCTTCGCCGATCCGGCGGGAGAACCCGTGGGCGCGGCCGAGGGCGATCTCCTGATCGGCGCCGACGGCATCCACTCGACGGTCCGGCGACATTTCTATCCCGACGAGACGGCGGTGTTCGACGGCTACCTGCATTATCGCGGCATGGTCGAGGCGGAGCCCTACCTCACGGGGGCGTCCATGGTCGTGATCGGGCACCGGCATCACCGGGCGATCCTCTACCCGATCATGCAGCGGCCGGCCGGCAAGGTCGTGATCAACTGGCTCGCCTATACCAGGATCCCGCCGGGCGGCCCGCCGCTCGAGGCGTGGAACACCGCCGCCGACAAGGGCGCCTGCGTCGCGCAGTACCAGGGCTGGAGCTTCCCCTGGATCGACGTGCACGGCCTCTTCGCCGCCACCGCCGAGGTGCTGCAGCTTCCCAACGTGGACCGCGATCCGGTCCCGCGCTGGAGCTTCGGGCGCGTGACTTTGATCGGCGACGCCGCCCATCCCATGCATCCGGTCGGGGCGCAGGCCGGCTCGCAGGCGGTGGTGGACGCCCGGGTGCTCGCCGCCGCGCTGCTGGCGACGCGCGACCCGATCGTTGCGCTGGCGAATTATCAGGACCGGCGCATCGCGGCGATGAACGACATCATCATCCGCAACCGCAACCTCGGCCTGGAGTCGATCCTGCAGACCGCCGAGGAGCGCGCGCCGCACGGCTTCGCCCACATTCACGACGTGCTGTCGCCCGAGGAGCTGGCGACGACCGCCCTGAGCTTCAAGCAGGCGGCCGGGTTGGACGTCGAGACCGTCAACAGCCGCGAGTCCTTCGTGGAGCTCGCGACGAGAGCGTAAGTCGGCGAAGGGTGCGCCGACTTAAACGGATACGTCGGACGAATGCCACAAGGCCGGATGGTAGCGCCGTTAACACGGTTTCGAATAATGGTAGATCAGCCGACGGACGGGCCCACTCGCCGACGAGCGCAACACCGAAGGCCCTCCACTTCGCGAGGCCGCAATGGCCGCGAGCATGTTAAGCAGATGGAGCACCGACAGGCAGCGGAGAGGGGGCAGGCGGGGCGGTGATGCAGCGCGGCCCCAAGGCGGTCCCGGCAAGAGGGGCGATCGACAGGGCTTCGCGGCAGGAGGGCTGATATGCAGGGCATCGACCCGGAAGACGCAGAAATGGCTTATCGGCGCGGCTATCAGGATGGAGCCGTAGAGACGTTCCACGCGGTGGAACAATTTCTTGACTGCGCAACGCGGGAACGTCTGCGAGGCTGGATCAACGACGTTTGCGGGTGGCGGACAAAGGCGATGCTCGCTTCTCCGCCGATGTGGCGGTTGAGAATGTTAGGCCATCCAAAGTCAAATCAAGGAACGTCGGAACCGGGACACTAGCGAACCGGCCCGAAAACGCCCATCACCGGCGAGAAACTGCGCGCCGTCAACGCCGAGCACAGCGCGGGCACCGCTGCCAAGCAGCAAAAAGCATCCCGGGAGGTCACCGGCCCGAAATGACGGGCACGATCGCGTGCGCGCGAGTGCGCGGCAGGTGAAAATCGTCTATGTCTATGTGCGGCGCCGACAGCGGCCATGGAGGAAGCTCATGAAGATCGTGCAGGGCGACGAGCTGGAATGGGTGCGCGGCCTCGAGCACCGCGGCGGGACGTTTCATTTCCGCAACCTGATGGAAGGCACACCGGGAACGATCGACAATTTCCAGCTGTCGATGGGCCGCAACGACAAGGACTTCGTGTCGCCGCGGCACCGGCACAACTTCGACCAGTTCCGCTTCCAGCTCGAAGGCGATCTTGACTTCGCCCGCGACGGGAAGATGACGCCCGGAATGGTCGGCTATTTCCCCGAAGGCGCGGCCTATGGCCCGCAGACCAGTGAATCCACGGCCATGACCATCGTGCTGCAGTTCGGCGGCGCAAGCGGGAGCGGCTATCTCTCGCGCAAGGAAGTCAAGGCGGGCACGGATGCGCTCAAGCAATTCGGCTCATTCGAGGCCGGCGTCTATCGCCGCAACGAGGGCGTGCCCGGCAAGCGCAACATGGACGGCTACGAGGCGATCTGGGCGCACGTCAACGGACGCGACCTGCAGTATCCGCAGCCGCGTTATCCGGCCGCGATCATGATGGACCGCGAACATTTTGCGTGGGTGCCGGTCGCGGGCCATCCCGGCGTCTGCGAGAAGGTGCTCGGCATGTTCACCGAGCGGCGCGCGGAAGCCGCCTTCCTCAAGCTCGAAGCAGGCTCGTCGTATCCCGGCGCCGGACGCGCGATCTACGTCGCCACCAGGGGCAAGGGCCGCGTCGACGACCAGGTGCTGCGGCCGTTCACGACGGTGTTCCTGGATCATGGCGAGCACGCCGCGTTCACCGCGGAGGAGACGACCGAGCTGCTCCGCCTGGGCCTGCCGGATCTGCGCGATCTTGCGGTGGGACCGGGAGCTTACCTGCCCGCCGTCGCGGCGGAATGACGACGGCGCGGGGCCGATAGCGTCGCTGCGCTACCGGGACGCCGCGGCCTTTTCGAAATGCCGGCTCTGATAAGTGTGCTCGTCGACGTTCTGCTGCAGCGCCCAGTCGGCCAGCGCCTCGTGGGTGGTGAACCAGCAGTCGCGCGATTTGGCCATGTACTGCAGCAGCTCCGTCAGCACCGCCGTGATCAGCGGACGGCCGCCGAACTGGCAATGGATCACCAGTGTCTGCAAGGCGATCAATTCGTTCTTGCGCAGATAGTCGAACATGCCGCGATGCACGTCGTAGAGATCGCGCGAGGAGGCGCGCAGCACGCGGTTGTCCGAGAAATCGGTGGTCGGCACGCCGGCGATCGGCCCGTGCGGCGTCTGGATCCTGATCGGCAGGTCGGCATAGGTGACGTCGCAAGTCCAATAGAGGCCCGCCTGCTTGAGGAGCCCGGCGGTCTCGGGCGTGAACGCAACGACCGGACTGGCCCAGCCGGTGATCTTCTTCCCGGCACAGCCTTCCAGCAGATCGACGCACCTGCGGATCAGCGCGCCCTGCTCCTCCGGCGTGTAATAGGCCGGCAGATCGTCCTGGGTGTAGGAATGCGCGGCAATATCGAAGCCCGATGCCACGATCTGCTTCACCGCGTCGGGATACTGCTCGGCGCAGCGGGCGTTGACGAAGAAGGTGGCGGGAATGCCGAGACGCTCCAGCATCCGCATGATCCGCCACACGCCGACACGGCCGCCATAGGTCGACCAGGCCTTGGCGGCATGATCGACCGTGCTTTTCTTGAGATGCGAGGTCTGCACCGAGTAGCTCGGCGCGCTGTCGTCCGGCCAGGTCTCGAACATCACCGTCACCGAGACCGCGACCTTCTTGCCGTTCGGCCAGGCCAGCGCCTTCCCTCCCTGCGTTCGCGTCGACGTCTTCTTCGCCATGCACTTGATCTCCGTTCGATCGCCGCGGAGCGCCACGATCGCGAGGAAGGGGTATGCGGATCAGTCGGCCACCGGGATGCCGAGCGTGGGCAGCAAGCGCTGCCACTTCTTGGTCTCGTCGGCCAGATAGGTTTTGAATTCGCTGCCCGGCCGGTAGTCCACGGCAAGGCCGACCTTGGTCAGCTTATCCTGGAACGCGCTCTCCTTGACGATCGCGGCCAGCGCGCGGTTGATGCGCGCCACGATCTCCTCCGGCATGTTGGGCGGCCCGACCAGCCCGAACCAGGTTTCCATCCGCACGTCCGGCAGCCCGAGCTCGGCGGTGGTCGGCACGTCGGGCAGCATCGGATGGCGGCGCGGCCCGGTCTGCGCCAGGATGCGCAACTTGCCGCCCTCCGCTACGCGCGTCGATGCGAGCCCCATCGACACCATCTCGATCTGGCCCGAGATCGCGTCGTTCGCGGCCTGTGCGCCGCCGCGATAGGGCACGTGCACGAAGTTGCCGCCGGTCTCGCGCTTGAGCATCTCGACCACGACATGCAACGCGCCGCCGACGCCGCCGCTGCCGTAGCGCACCCCGCCGGGATGGCTCTTGGAATAGCCGATCAGCTCCGGCAGCGTGTTCGCGGGCACCGCGGGGTTGACCGCGAACACGGTCCACGATGTCACGATCAGCGCGATGGGCGTGAAGTCCTTGATCGGGTCGTAATGATAGCTTTTCTTCAGGAACGGCAGCATCGTGGCTTCCGGCGCATTGATCAGCAGCGTGTAGCCGTCGGCGGGCGCGTGAACGAGCTGCTCCACGGCGATCATGGAAGCGGCGCCCGGTCGGTTGTCGATGACGAGGCTCTGGCCCAGCCGCTCGCCGAGCTCCTGCGCGACGATGCGGCCCAGCACGTCGACCAGGCTGCCCGCCGGCGTGTGGATGATCAGGCGAATGGGACGCGAGGGATAGTCCTGCTGCGCGCGAGCGGCCGTGCCGAACACGACAAACGCGGCAATTGCGAGCAGGACCCCGATGCTTCGGCGGCGCGGCATGTTTTCCTCCCTCGGAATTGTCATCGTCGGCCGCAAGTGGCCATGTCGAGCGCCTTGGAGCGGGAGCAGCTGCGACCGCCGCGTCAATTCTGTTTCCCGCGTCACCGCATCTTTGTCAGCATGGTCTGGATGCGCTTCTTCTGCTCGGGCGTGATCTCGGTGACCACGGCGAGAGCATTCTTGCGGGTCGAGTCGACGTCGAGATAGTCGATGTAGCGCTGGCTGCGCTCGCCATCAGCGACGAGCTGCGGGTCGGTGAGCGTCTTTTTGGCCACCTCCTGCAGAAAGGCGAGCCGGGCCGCAGCCATGTCGGGCGGCACCACCAGAATGCGCCCGAGGTTTTCGAGCGAGGCGCGGAAGTCGAACAGCCATTGCTGGTCCGCGTTCAACGTCAGCACGTCAAAGATCGCCCGCGTATCGGGGAAGAAGCGCGACTTCTGCCGCCCCATGGCGGCAACCGGCCGCAGATGCCCGCTCCGCACATAGTGGTTGGCGGAGGTGTCCGAGACGTAGATCGCATCCATCTCGCCGCGGGCGACCGCCAGCGCCGCCTGGCTGCTGCCGCCGTAGCCCAGCACCACGTGGCAATCGAGCTTGAGCGCTTCGCAGGTCATGGCGGCGCCGTCGGACAGGCCGTCGGCGGGTCCGCTCGCGGCCCAGTTGATCTTCTTGCCGAGCGCGAGCGCGTCCTGCGGCGTCTTGATCGTCGAGTTGGGCCCGACCAGCCACATCCAGGGCGAGGCGCTGACCGTGCCCAAGTAACCCACCTTGCCCAGGTCGTAGCGTGCGCCCGACTGCTCCGTGAGCTGCGAGAGCGCGGCACCGGTGCCGTTGACGATCATCATCGTCAGCCCGTCCGGCGGTGACGTGTAGAGGCGATTGAGCGCGACCAGCCCCCCGGCGCCAGGCTGATTCTCGACGACGACGGTGGCGTCGAGATTTTTCGCGAGCGACGGGGCGATCAGGCGGGCATAAGCGTCATAGCCTCCGCCCGGGCCGTAACCCACGATCAGCCGCACGGTCTTGCCGTGGAAAAAGGCCGGCTCCGCATCCTCGGCGATCGCGGTCCCGGCGAGCGCCGCGAGGCACAGCGCGCCGGATGCCAGGATGCGGGTCGCGCGCTGGATCACTTCCAGAGCCATTGCATGTCCTCCCCGCGAACGCGGCTTGCTTTGGCGGAACCATAGTTCGACCGCCCCAGTGAGGCCAGCCGAAGAGACCTTTCGACGCACGAGATGCGCGCGAAGCAAAGCGGCACGGCCGCGTCCCCGCCGGATCAATGCACCTGCACGCCCGCGGCCTTGACGATCCGGCCATAGCGTTCGAAATCGCGATGGATGCGGGCTTTGAATTCATCGAGCGTCGTGATGTAGGGCTCGCCCGAGCCGGTCTTGGCCAGCTTGTCGGCGAAATCCTTGGTCTCGAGGATCGCTCCTACCTCCTTGCGCAGCCGGTCGATAATGTCCTGCGGCGTGCCGGCGGGAGCGAACAGTCCCTGCCAGATGGTGGCTTCGTAGCCCGGATAGAATTCCGAGATGCTGGGCAGGTCGGGCAGCTGCGCCGACCGCTTGCGGCCCGATACCGCGAGACCGCGCAATTGGCCCGAGCTGACCATCGGGAACACCGATCCGCCGCCGAACATTCCCGCCACGTCGCCTGCCAGTACCGCGATGCCGGCCGGTCCGCCGCCGCGATACGGCACATGCGTGAGCTTGATGCCCGCCTCCTGCTTGAGCATCTCCATGGCGATATGATGCAGGCTGCCGTTGCCGATCGAGGCGTAGAACAGCGGCGGATCGGTGCGCTTGGCGAGCGCGATGAACTCCTCGAAGTTCTTCGCGGGCACCTTCGGATTGATCGCCAGCACAAGCTCGTTCGACTGGACGGTGGCGACGGGGACGATGTCCTTGAGCGGGTCGAACGACATCTTGCTGAACAGATGCGGATTGATGGTGAACAGGTTGTCGGGCCCGATCAGGAGGCTGTAGCCGTCGGGCGGCGCATGCGCGATCAGCTCGCCGACGATATTGCCGCCGGAGCCGGGCTTGTTCTCGACCACGACCGGCTGGCCGAGCCGCTCCGACAGCGGCTGCGCCACGAGACGCGCGACGATGTCGGCGGCGCCGCCGGGCGGGAATGCCAGGTAAAGCCGGATCGGCCGCGTGGGATAGTCCTCGGCGGCCGCCGGCAGCGCGAGCAGCCCGGCCGCGGCGACGACGAACAACCGCGCGAGACGACGCATTCGAGACTCCTCCCTGCTGGCCGGCGGCGCTTTGGCGCCGCTTCGACGCGACCATTATTTCCGATCCCGGCCGCTGATACCACGATCGTCCGCGACATCTAACCCTTCGGACCAGGCGCGCCGTCGCGCCCCGCCGGGCAGCGGCTCGAGCCCCCTTGGGCGGCTGTTGCCGGCGAAGCGGCGCCCGCCCAGTTTGCCGCGGGCCAGTGGGGGCGCCGGGAGGCTTGGGGGGCAAAATCGCTTGCCGATGGGGACGATTCCGCCGGTTGCCGTGCGCGGCCCTGCCCACGGGGGACGGGCGCGCGGGCGCGGCGTGGCGCAAGGGCTGCGGAGCGCTCAACCGAGGACGCCTAATGCCTACCCCGGCGTATCGACGACCGGGGCCGCTCTAGGCCAATGGAATCAGTTGGTTAGCCTCATTCCCTCACACCCCGCAACGGCGGTGCCGGCAAGGCGGGACGCGTAGCCGCCCATGCATTTTTTCACATCGCTCGATCGTTCCGATATGAGATGGTTTTGGTCGAGCATCGAATTGTAACGGCGCGGGTCGAGCCTTATCGGGCGCGTGGGGTGCAGGCCGGTCGATTGTGGAATCTCCCGGATCCTCCCCCAGTTTTGTCCTAATTGCTCAAGATAAAGGGTGGGCCGGATCTCGGGGTTGGACATGCCGAGTTTTTTCAGAAGCGTGGCGGCGCTGTGCGCCGTATCCCTCATGAGCCTGGCTCACCCGTCCCCTGGCGCCGCTCAAGCACCGGACCAGGAAGCCACGGGGAGCGCCAGCATCTACAACCTGGACCGGCAAGCAGGCACCGGCTCCGTGGCAATCGACGGCCCGATCGACAAGGCCGTGGCGAGCCACGCCATCGAGCTGATCAAATCGCTCCGCCCGGACGTCAACGACCTGACGGTCGTCCTCGACTCTTCGGGCGGAGACGTGGCTGCGGCGATGGAGATCGGCGAGGTGCTCAGGGGCCAATGGGCCTTGACGGCGGTGGACGATGACGGGGAGTGCGTGGGGGCGTGCGTGTTCGTCCTGGCAGCCGGCGTGCGGCGAGCTCCGGCGTCGGACAAGGTCGGTATCCAGCGCCCGCATTTCGACCCGAAAGAATTCGCAGGCATGTCCTCCGACCGCGCCAAGCAAAAATACGCTGCGCTGACGAAGAAGGCTCAGACCTACCTGTCCCGCATGGGAATGTCGAAAAAACTTTTCCAGGACATGATGCAGCAGCCGTCCAACAAGGTGCTCGTCCTCAATGCCGCACAGCTCAAGGCGCTCGGCCTGGAGGGCAGCTACGCCGCCTACGAGCAGTGGCTGCGCGCCAACCACGTTGAGCAGCCGCCGCAATCGAATTGAAGCGCCTCTCCCCGAGACGCGCCGCGGCTGCGGCGATCGGGACGACGCAACGGACCCGCGCCCCAGAGCGCAATCGCTTCACTTGCCTCCGGTTTCGCTCCGAGCATTTGTCCGGTCGTGACGTCCCGATTCCGAAGTCGGCATTGTGCGGCGCCCTCGTTTGCAAACTTCGGAATCGAGGGACACTGGCAACTTATTGATCTACTGTGGCTCTGGTTCGGAAGTCCGCCTGTCGGATGCGCCGCAAGAATGATGGACTTCTGAACCGCCGCATTTGGGATCCTATCCGAGACGTCCGCAACTTTTCAGGCTCATGCTCGCGGGAGGTCATCATGGCTGCCTCACCGGACGGCGCGATCACCGACGAGGCGCTGGACAGAGCGATCGAGCGCAAGCGCGACCAGCTCATCGGCGAGATCGGTTCCCGCATCAGCCAGCTCATCAAGACATACTTGCCGCCGACGAGCGAGACGCACTGGCTCAACGATCCCCGACGCATCCCGCAGAGCGAGCGCGCCGCCTTCCTGAAGGACCTCGACGCGCTTTGATCGCGATGCGCTGGAAACCGGCCGGTCAGGCCGTATCCGCCAGCGCCGCCTCCAGCAGCCGACGGCACTCGGTCAGATCGCGCAGCGCGGCCTGCAGTTTCTGCACGTCCTCGCGCGCGAGGCCCGCGGATGGCGGCGCCACCGCGCGCGCCGCAACCGGCACCGCATGCTCGACGCTCTCCGACCGTCCGCCCTCGTCGGGGCCGGCAAGCGGCGGCGCGCGCAACTTGTCGGCGCCGTCCGCGGCCTCGGGCCGCTCGATCTCCCCCTCCTCTTCCGCCGGCCGGTGCGCGGGCTGCGGCGCGCCCTCCTGCCAGACATTCTGCACGAAGCGCAGGCCCTGCTCGCGCAACAGGCGTTGGACCCCGCGGATGGTGTAGCCCTCGCTGTAGAGCAGATGGCGAATGCCGCGCAGGAGATCGAGGTCGTTCGGGCGATAATAGCGGCGACCGCCGCCGCGCTTCATCGGCTTTATCTCGCGGAAGCGGCTCTCCCAGAACCGCAGCACGTGCTGCGGGACGTCGAGCTCCTGCGCGACCTCGCTGATGGTCCGGAATGCGTCCGGTGCCTTGTCCACCGCCGCGCTGCTCCGTTCAGCCCTTGGCTTGGGTCACTTCTTGGCGCCGGGATCGGTGTTGATACGCTGCTTGAGGATGGCGGACGGCTTGAACACCATCACCCGGCGGGGCGAAATCGGCACTTCCTTGCCGGTCTTGGGATTGCGCCCGATCCGCTGGCCCTTCTTGCGCACCACGAACGAGCCGAAGGACGACAGCTTGACCGTCTCGCCGCGCTCGAGGCAGTCGGTGATCTCCTTCAGCACCAGTTCCACCAGTGTCGCCGATTCGGTGCGGGACAACCCTACCTTTTGGTAGACCGCCTCACATAAGTCCGCGCGTGTGACCGTCTTTCCCGCCATCGTCGCCAGCCCCGCGTTCGGCGATCAAGATATCTCTCTGAATTATCAGACGATATTCACTTGGACCGGGGCGGTCAACGGGAACATTGACGCGGCGGCGGTTCACCACCGCAACAGCACCGACCCCCAGGTGAAGCCCCCGCCCATGGCTTCCAGCATGACCAGATCGCCGCGCTTGATCCGGCCGTCCGCCACCGCCACCGTGAGGGCCAGCGGGATCGACGCCGCCGACGTGTTGCCGTGCCGGTCCACGGTGGTGACGACTTTCTCCGGCGCGATGCCCAGCTTCCTGGCGGTGTCGTCGATGATGCGCTTGTTGGCCTGGTGCGGCACGAACCAGTCGACATCCGCGGCGGTATAGCCGGTGGCCTTGAAGGCATCCTCGATCACGTCGGTGATCATTGCCACCGCGTGCTTGAAGACCGCGCGTCCTTCCATGCGCAGATGCCCGACGGTTTGAGTCGAGGACGGGCCGCCGTCGACATAGAGCTTCGACTTGTAGCGCCCGTCCGAGCGCAGATGCGTGGTGAGGATGCCGCGATCCTCGCGCGTGCCGGCCCCCCGTTGCGCCTCGATCACGACCGCGCCGGCGCCGTCGCCGAACAGCACGCAGGTGGTGCGGTCCTTCCAATCGAGGATGCGCGAGAAGGTCTCCGACCCGATCACCAGCGCACGCTTGAAAGCGCCCGTCCTGAGCAGCCCGTCGACGGTCGCCAGCCCGAAGACGAAACCCGAGCACACGGCCTGCAGGTCGAACGCGGCGCCCCGGGTGATGCCGAGACCGGCCTGGACCGAAACCGCGGCCGCGGGAAAGGTGTTGTCGGGCGTGGAGGTGGCGAGGACGATCAGATCGATCGACTGCGCCGGCACGCCGGCGGCGGCAAGCGCCGCGCGCGCGGCGGCGAGCGCCATGTCGGAGGTGGCCTCCCCGTCCGCCGCGATGCGGCGCTCGCGAATGCCGGTGCGCTGCGTGATCCATTCGTCGGAGGTGTCCACCATCCGCGACAGCTCGGCATTGGCGAGGACCCGGCTCGGCAGATAGCTTCCGCAGCCGAGCACCACCGACCGCAGCATGGTCACGAGGCCGCTCCCCCGATCGCGCGCGGCGCCGCCGCCGTGCGCTGGTGACGCGTGAGGCTGTGTCCGATCTTGGCGAGCAATTCGTGGCGCACCATCTCGTAGCCGAGGTCGACCGCGCAGGCGAAGCCCTCGGCATCGGTGGCGCCGTGGCTCTTGATGACAATGCCGTTGAGCCCGAGGAAAACCCCGCCGTTCGATTTGCGCGGATCCATCTTCTCGCTGAGCGCGCGGAATGCACCGCGTGCCAGGAGGTAACCGAGCCGCCGCACCAGGCTGCGGTTCAGCTCGTGCCTGAGATGCTGGCCGAGCTGGCGCGCGGTGCCCTCGGCGGCCTTGAGCGCGATATTGCCGGAAAAACCTTCGGTCACCACCACGTCCACCGTCCCCTTGCCGATGTCGTCGCCCTCGACGAAGCCGAGGTACTCGAATTGCGGGAATTGTCCCGCGCGCAGCATTTGGCCGGCCTTGCGCACCTCCTCGAGCCCCTTGACCTCCTCCACCCCGATATTGAGCAGGCCGACGGTCGGCCGCTCCAGCCCGAACACCACTCCGGCCATGGCGCTGCCCATGGCGGCGAGGTCGATGAGATGCTCGGCATCGGCACCGATCGAGGCGCCGAGATCGAGCACGATGGACCGCCCCCTCAGAGTTGGCCAGATGGCGGCAATCGCCGGACGGTCGATGCCCGCCATGGTCCGCAGGTCGATCTTGGCCGTCGCCATCAACGCGCCGGTATTGCCGGCGGAGACCGCGACGTCCGCCTCGCCCCGCTTCACCGCGTCGACCGCCATCCACATCGAGGACTTGCGGCGCCCCCTGCGCAGCGCCTGGCTAGGCTTGTCGTGCATCTGCACCACCACGTCGGTATGCACGAGCCGCGAGACGGCCTCGAGTTGAGGGCGTGCGGCGAGCAGCGGCTCGACGGCGGCGCGGTCGCCGAACAGCAGGAACTCGGTGTCGGGATGGCGGCTGAGCGACAGCTGCGCGCCGGCAACGACCACCGCTGCCCCATGGTCACCCCCCATGGCGTCGAGCGCAATGCGGACTTTGTGGGGCATGGCGCAAGACTACCGCGTCGGCGAAGGACACAACAGGGGGATCAGGTTCGCTTGTCACGCGCTCTTGCCTTCAACGCGGCGAGCGACGCAAACGGATGCGCCGAATCGCCGTCGGCGGTCGGAGAGCGGAACACAGCGTCGGGCTTGCGCGGATAGGGATCGATGCCGAGAATCAAAAATTCCGTTGCGATCGCGCCGAGGTCGATGCGGCCGCCGACCAGCGGCTCCGGCGCATCTTCGGCCGGCACCTCGACCTCGCCGCCCTCCCCCTCCGGCGTCGGCAGCGCGCCGGCCGGGGCAAAGGCGACATCGATCGATTCGTCGATTTCGTTTTCGACCGGCTCGAGCGTCACCACGCAGGTCTGGCCGACGGTGGCGGACACCCGGCCGACCACCCGCAAGCCACCGCGACCCTGCGGGGTCACGTCGAAGCTGGCCTCGAGGCGCGGCAACTCCCTGAGCCGGGCAAGCTTGGCGACCGCGGCGCGCACCTCGCGGCTGGCGGTCAACTCGATGTGGCGACCGGTCTCGGGCACCTCGCTGACCGCGAGCGGCGCGCTCCAGGGACGTTCGGCTGTGGCCCGTATCATCGCTCCATTCCTCGTCGGTCACGCCCGCAGCAGCACCTAGTGGTCCGATTCCGAAGTTCGTCAGCACTCGCGGCACGTTCAGATACGAACTTCGGAATCCAAGGACCACTAGCAACTCTATGATGCCCCCTTTTGAACCCGAAGTTCGCGGTCGCATTTGCCGCACGATGTGCGCGAACTTCGGGTTCGGGGCACTAGTCGGGATCGGGAAAGGCGAGCCGCATGCGCTCGAATCCATCCTGCGCGGCCAGCCGGCGGGCGGCCTCGCGCACATAAGCCGCAAGCCGCGGCGCCGCTCCCGGACCCGCCGCGCCGGCAAATACATTGCGTTCCAGGGTCACGGCAAGCGCCTCATCGTCGGCCGCCTCCAGCGCAGCGTGATAGGCCGCCTGGCGGCTGTAAAAAGCCGCCCCGATCCGGCGCATCTTACGTGGCACCGCGAGATCGCCCACGCCCATTTCCCGCATGCTGTCGTCCACGTCGCGGCAGAACCGATCGAAAAGGGCCTGGCCAACGGCGCGCAGCGGCGCCGGCTCGCCTTCCAGGCGCCGCAGCAGTAGCACGGCGTGGAGCATGACCATTTCCAACCGGCCGTTAACCGTATCCGGCACCCCATAGACTTGGTAAAAGGCGGGCGCGCGCGCCTGTGCCACGATCGTGCCATAGAGAGCGGCGATGGTATCGTCCCGCGGAGTGCGGCGAAACAGGCGCAATATCATCGGGTTAGCTCGGCAGCCCGGGGGCGGCAAAGAGGAGCACCGGCGAGCGAGGCATGGCAGCGCCGGATACTTCGCGCGGTCGCCGAAAGCAACGGTGATATGGGGATCACGAGCCGGATGAACAGACCGATTCGTCCACGACGCACGGCGCTTGCCGGGATCGCGGCCATGGTCGCGCTCGGCGTGCTGCTCGGCGGTTGCTTTTCCGAAACCTACCAGCGCGGCTACATTCTGCCCGACGGCGCGCTCGAGCAAATCCCGATCGGATCCACCCAGGAGCAGGTCTTGATCGTGCTCGGCACGCCGTCGACGGTCGCCACGCTGAGCGGCGAGGCGTTCTATTATATTTCCCAGCGCGCCGAGCGGCCGATCGGCTTCATGCCGCAACAAGTGGTCGACCAGCGGGTGATCGCGGTCTATTTCGACAAGAATCGCCGGGTGGAGCGGCTCGCCGACTACCGCATGAAGGACGGCAGGGTGTTCGATTTCGTCAGTCGCACCACGCCGACCGGCGGCAAGGACTACGCCTACATCAACGCGATGTTCAAAGTGTTCTGAGCGCGTGGACGCTCCCTCCACCGTCATCCGGCGCAAATCCGCTCAATCATGCGGCGGTCAATTGCCGACGGTCAGCGTGGAGAGAAAACCCGAAACCACCCGCCCTTCGCCGACCCTTTGACGCGCTCGGAGGACGGGATCTGAACGAGCTCGGCGAGCTGCCTGCGGGACAGCGCGGCGCGAATGTACTTCAATTTCGCGGCATCCTTGGCGACGACGCTCAAGCCCACGATCTTGGCGGGCGATACCATCTCCTTGGTGAAGAACTCGTCGCGCAGCCGCCGGGCAAGCCCTTCCGGCATGCCGGCGAACTCGGCATAGGCCTTGGGCGCCGCCGGGTCCGCATACATCCACTCGATGGTCTCCCCGTAGGCCTGCACAAAGCGGCCGAGAGCTTCGTTGCGCTTCTGCAGCGTGTCGGCGTTCGCAATCATCACGCTGACCGTCCTGTCCCGGAGCTTCGGGATGTCGTTCGCTTTCGCGACGACGCGAATCTTGCCCTGCTCGAGTGCTTCGACGCCGAACGGCGGCGTCGCCCAACCGACGTCGATCTTGCCCGCCATCACCTGATCGAACGCCGCGGTCTCTCCCGACGTCAGCACCGGCCTGGCCTTGAGCCGGTAGCGATCCATGAGATCGAAAACGTCGTATTGACCGGCCGTGCCGGTCTTCGAATAGGCGATGGTCCCGCCGCGGATGTCCTTGACCTTCTTAATCGGCGAACTCTCCGCCACGTACCAGTATTTGGCGGAGCCGGTCATGTTTGCGCCGATGATCCGGAGCGGCGCATCTTTGTCGACATAGGCGTGCAACACGTCCATGACGCCGACGCCCAGGGCCACGTCGGCACCGCCGGAGATCACCGGGTGCTCGGCATCTTCATCGTCGGGAGCGTAGGTCAGATCGAGCACGATGCCGTTCTTCTTGAATATGCCGGCTTGCTGACCGAGCTGCGGTGCCGCGGTCTCCCAAGACCCGCGATGGGCAACGGTGACTCTCAGCGAATCCTCGGCCGATGCCTTCAGCGTCGGCGTCAACACCGCTGCGGCGGCCACGACGATACAGCTCAGGTTTCTCAGCTGCGGCATTGCTCACTCCCGTGGTCCTCAAGCGCCGATCCGCAAAGTCTGTACTCGTGACGAATGGTTTGCAACCAGCGCCGAGCATGCGCATCGCAGCAACCAGCGCAGTCGTGAAAACGCCGCGTCGCGCGACGAACCGCCGCTTGCATGTGGCCGGTTCCCGAAACTCGCGAGATCCGGCCGGCACGCGTTCATGCGCACCTCGAATCCCAGGGGAGCATGGCAACTTGATGACTCCAGTGGAGTTTCGGCATTTGAAGTTGGCAGGCCCGCGGACTGCGATTGCGATA
The DNA here is from genome assembly GCA_963758945.1 of uncultured Alphaproteobacteria bacterium. Classification (GTDB taxonomy): domain Bacteria; phylum Pseudomonadota; class Alphaproteobacteria; order Rhizobiales; family Xanthobacteraceae; genus VAZQ01. The sequence continues at coordinate 18,568 of CAVWXY010000023.1, forward strand.
GGAACTTCAGTCCGCAACTTTTCGGGGCGGTGGTCTAGGCGGGCGGCGGCGCGGTCGCCGCGCCCTGCAACTGATTCTTGATCTTCGCCAAGAGCCGCGGCAGTTCCACGGGCTTGGTGTCGAAATCGTCGCAGCCTGCTGCCAGCGCCCTTTCCCGATCTTCGACCAGCGCATTGGCGGTCAGGGCAATGACGGGGATCGAGCGAGTGGAAGGCGCAGCCTTGACGTGACGCGTCGCTTCCAGCCCGTCCATCACCGGCAAACTCATGTCCATCAGGATGAGATCGGGTTTCTCGGCGCTGGCCATGGTCACGGCCTGTTCGCCGTCGACGGCCACCACGACCTCGAAGCCATTGCGCGCGAGCCGCCGCGACAGCATGTCCCGATTCATCTCGTTGTCTTCGACCAACAGGATTTTCGGCATTGATCTCACCCCGTCGCGGCTGCGTGTTGTTTGCCCTCGGGCGCATGCATCACGCGCTGCTTCGCGATGGCCGACAGCGTGGAGCCGAGGCTGCCGATCGGTTGAGCGCCCTTGCTCAGGACGAGCAGGGTGCGCTCGGCCAGGAACGTCCGCTCCTGCTCGGTCAGTTCCTTCGCCGTCAGAACGACAATGGGCACGTCGACGAGCTTGTCCTGGTCCTGGATCCGGTTGAGGAATTCGAGGCCGTCCATCTCCGGCATCATCAGGTCCAGAAGGATGAGGGATGGCGCGGGATGGCTCTTGAGCCACTCGATCGCAGCGCGGCCGTTGACGGCCTGGAATGTTTTCAATCCCGAGCCTTCGAGGGTCGTGCACACGATGTCACGGACCTCGGGATCGTCGTCGACGATGAGCACGCGCGCTTGCGGCTCGTTTCCGGCGAAACGGCGCACCAGCGAGAGGAGCCGGGAACGGTCGATCGGCTTGGTCATGAACTCGGAAGCGCCGAGCGAATAGCCGAGATTGCGATCGTCCACGATCGTGACCATGATGACCGGGATGTGATCGAGGGCCGGATCCGACTTCATCACGCCCAGCACCGACCAGCCGTCGACCTTCGGCATCATCACGTCGAGGGTGACGATGTCGGGCGGCGTCCTGCGCAGGATTTCGAGGGCTTCGGCGCCGTCACGCGCGTGCAGCAGGCGATAGTTCTCCTTTGTCAGCGCCGCCGTCAGCAAGTCGTGGACGGCCGGATCGTCATCGACGACGAGCACGGTGAGGCCGGTTCCTTCCTCCTGGGGCGCCGAAACCGGCAACGCAGAAGGCGTCGGCGCGGAGGCCGCGATCGGCTGGTCCGGCAACGTCATGATGAAGCTCGAACCTTCGCCGGGCTTGCTCGTCACCTGAATCGAACCTCCCAGCATGCTCGCGAAATGCCTGGTGATCGTCAGCCCGAGGCCGGTTCCGCCATAGTGGCGCGTGGTCGACGAGTTGGCCTGGCTGAAAGCCTGGAACAGGCGGCCGAGCTGCTCCTCGTTCATGCCGATACCAGTGTCGGACACGTGGAAAGTGAAACGCGTCGGGCCCGGCGATGCCTCCTCGCGCGATAGCGACAGGGTCACTTTTCCATTCTGCGTGAATTTCGCGGCATTGCTGAGAAGGTTGATCAGGCTCTGCTTGAGCTTGGTGAGATCCGTGCGCATCGAGCCGATGTCGGGCGGGCATCGAATGACGAGCTCGTTGCCGTTCTTCTTGACCAGCGGCTCGACGATCGTGCGCACCTCCTCGACGAGCTTGGCGAGATAGATCTGCTCGAGATAGACGTCCATGCGACCGGCTTCGATCTTCGAAAGATCGAGGATCCCGTTGATCAGGTCCAGCAGGTGCTTGCCGGCTCCCTGGATCTTGTGCAGATCACCGACCGTGGCGTCGTCGCCGCGGTCGGCCGCGTCTTCCACCAGGATTTCGCTGTAGCCGATAATGGCGTTGAGCGGGGTGCGCAGCTCGTGGCTCATATTGGCGAGGAAGATCGACTTGGTTCGCGACGCGGCTTCGGCTTCCGCGCGCGCCGTTTCCGCTTCATCCCGGGCGGCGCGGATTTCGCGGGCGTTGTCCCGGAACACGGCGAGCGTCCGGCTCATGTCACCGAGCTCGTCGGGGCCGAGCGCCGGAATCGGAGTTGCGAGTTCGCCGCGCGCGATGGCGAGCATGCTGCCGGCGAGCTCGGTCAGCCGGCGGATGACGTAGCGGAACACGAACAGCCAGACTATGAGCGCGGCGATGACGAGACTCGCCGCGGCAATCAGGATCAGCCACAGCCGACTGTGGGCGATGGCATCTGCAGAGAGCGCCGCCGTGGCGGCGGCCTCGCGCTCGGCGGCTTCATTGAGCCTTGAAACCTGACTGCGCAGATCGAGCCCGATCTTCTGCAGCGACGCCTGGTGCTCGGCGACGGCGCGGCGTTCCGGCAAGAGCTTTGCCTGGATGGACAATAAGCCGGCGTCCCCGTTGCCGAGGGCGACCAGCGACTCGACGGCAGTGCGAAGCTCGGCCGCGCGCGCGCGATCGAGCGCGGGATCCGCCGTGACGGCCGCGAGATCGTGCAGCAAGGTGCCGGCGGCGGCGGCGAATTGCTCGCGCAATCCCGACAGCACGCCCGGATTCGCTGCCGTTGCGATCGTGCTGAGCAAGGTACTGACCCGAACGAAATCGGCGCGCGCCGCGTAAGCGGCCCGCAGCAGGAGAAAATCCTGCTGCAAGCCCGCCAGGTTGGCCTGGCCGGCTGCCGCCCGCTCGAGATTCGCCGCCATGCGCGACAGCATATCGTCGGTGATCTGCAACAGGCGACGCAGCCCAACCTCGTTGACCGACACCGCCTCGCCGAGGGCATGGTCCTTTCGAGCGCCCAGCAGCAGCACCTCGCGGGTCGAACGGTCCAGCTCGCCGACCTCGGTGTTGATCGCGGCGACGAGCCCCTGCAACCGCGCCGCGGCGGCATCCTCGGAGATGATCGATTGCAGCTTGCCGAGGATGCTCCACAGCTGGCCTATCTGGTCGGAAAGGCGCTCCATGCGCTCGAAGCGTTGGACCTCGTCTTCCGCATTGCCGACCTCGGTCGCCAGCACGATGAGCTCGGCGGCCTTCGATTCGACGCCGAGCGACAGCTTGACCAGCGGAAGACTGACTTCGGTCAAGCGGTTCATGGCCGCATCGATCTCTTGGAAACGGATCAATGAGAGCCAGGTCGCGCTCACGGTCAGCGCGGCAATGAGCGCGAACGCGAGCAGCAGCTTGCCGGCGATGCTCCGATACCACGGCCGGCGCGCCGGCGCGGGGTTGGGGTCGCTTGCTGTCGTCATTCGCAGGCTCGCGTGGCTTCAACCACGCGCCGATCCGGCGGCGCGAACGCGCCCGCGCGGCGGAGCCAGCGAGCTCGGCGCGATCCCGACAGCGCGGCCGGCGCAGCGCCGCGGCGGAATCGAATATGGGTCGATTGCACCATCGCGTCTTAGCCGAGGGAGAGCACGAGCGCCGCCATGTCGTCCGACGGCGGACGGCCGGCCTCGAAGTCGCGGACCTGCCGGACCAGCGTGGGCAGCAAGTCCGGATCGCGTGGATTGGCCTGCGTCATGTAGCTGGCAACTCGGTCGTCGCCGAACAATTCGCCGGCGGGGTCGGCCGCCTCCGTGAAACCGTCGGTCAGGACGAGGATCGTATCGCCGGCGCCGAAGGCGGTGTCGGCCGGCTTATAGACGGCATGCTCCGTGAAGCCAAGCGGAGGTCCGCCATGCTGCCCCAGGCGTTCGACGCTGCCGTCGCGCCGCCGCAGATAAGGCGGCACGTGGCCGGCGCGGACATAACGCAAGCGTCCGGCCGTGAAATCGACCGTGCCGAGCAGGAAGGTGACGAACATGCCGGCATGGTTGCCGCTGGCGAGCGTAGCATTCACCAGCGCCGTCGCTTTCTCCGGTTCGCGGAACAAGGCGGCTGCGTCCGGTCGCGCCGCAAGTCCGCGCACCAGCGAGTGCGTTCGCGCCATCATCAGTGCGGCACCGGCGCCCTTGTCGGACACATCGCCGAGCGAAATCACGAGCAGATCCTCGCCGATGCGAAAATGATCGACCAAATCGCCGCCGATCTCCTGGGCGGGTTCGAGAACCACGTCGATGGCGGCGGTCCGGCCGCCGATCGAGTCCCGCAGCGGAGGAGGCACCAGCGCCAGCTGCAGCATGCGCGCTTCGCCGAGCTCCATCTGCTTTCGCCGCAGCTCGTCGCGGGTGCGGTCGCGCAGCCCCTTCTTTTCAAGACTTGCCATGACCCGGGCACGCAACAGCGTCGGATTGAACGGTTTGAAGATGAAGTCCTCGGCGCCCAGCTCGATGCAGCGCACGACCGGTTCGATCTCGTTCAGCGCGGAAATGACCACGATCGGCAGATCGTTGACACGGCCGTTGGCCTTGAGCCGCTCGAGAACCCCGAACCCGTCGAGTTCCGGCATCATGATGTCGAGAAGCACGAGATCGAAATTTCTGCGTTCGATCGCCGCCAAGGCCTCGATCCCGTTGCTTGCCTGCTCGACCTCGCTGATGCCGAGGCGCTGGAGCCTGCGCACCAGCAGGTCCCGGTTCTCTGGCACGTCGTCGACGACCAGCACCGCGGCGGCGGACGGCGTGCTCACGCCGCGGCCCCCTCGACCAAATCGGCGCGCATGTCAATGAGCATCATCGGCCATCGTTCGAGCAGGAGAGCGTCCCTCGAGAGCGTGGGATCGGACGGCGGGCGCCTCGTTCGCGACATCGGTGAGCCTCAACAGCTCCGGCGCCGCCGTCGGGGCCAGGATGCTCGTAGGCCACAATATATCGCCCCACGTGCCAAGTACGTGGGCCGCAGCCAGCGGATTGGCACGCGGCCACGGTACACGCCGGGCTGCGGCGCCGGCAAGGCCGCGGAGCGTCTTGCCCCCAGCCCTCGAGCACGGCGAACGTATCCGTCACTGCGACCGCAGGTCATGCGGCCCGACTTTTTCGCGCGCCGGCACATGGTCCGCGCAGGCATCCCCTTCCGGCGATGACGCACGCCGCGCGGGGGGCTATAGTGCGACAATATGGCCGCTCGGGACGCTTGTCGAAGCGATGAACACTGGATCTCCGGTTTCGCCCCAGGCGGGATTGTCGGCATCCTGTGAAATACGCATCGCCAACGACCTGTCCGAGATTGCGCGGGTGGCGGAAATGGTGGACGACTTCGCCGCCAGCCACCAATTCCCCAACGAGGTCATCGTCGCTCTGAACGTCTCGCTTGACGAAATCCTCAATAATATCATTTCCTATGCCTACGAGGACACGGCGCATCACGAGATCGTCGTGCGCCTCGCTTTGCAGGGCGGGAACGTCGAAGCGACCGTGGAAGACGACGGCAAACCGTTCGATCCACTCGCCGTGCCGGCGCCCGATCTCACAAGCGGCCCGCGCGAAATCGGCGGCGTGGGGTTGCATTTCGTGCGCAAGCTGACGGATGAGCTGACCTATACCCGCCGCGACCGCATCAATCAGCTGCGCTTGATGAAACGCATCGGGCAATGACGATCGAGACCGGCGGAAAGGCGCACGAGAACCATACTTGCCAGTGCCTCCCTTTGATTCCGAAGTTCGCGTCAGAGGGTAATCGCGGGGGTTTGCGAACTTCGGAATCGGGGCGTTAGGAGCACGGCATGAAACTGGTGGAAGCGATCGCCGAGGACGTCACGATCGTCGAGGCCTATGGCCGCCTCGACAGCACGACCGCGAGGGAGTTCGGCGATCGATTGGTCTCGCTGGTGCAGGCCGGCCGCAGCTCGCTGGTGGTCGATCTCAAGAACATCGCCTATATCAGCAGCGCCGGGTTTCGCGCCCTGCTCATTGCCCACCGCGCCGCGGCGGGACAGCATGGCAAGCTCGCGCTCTGCGGCGTGATCGGCGAAGTCAAGCGCCTGTTCGACATCGGCGGCTTCACCGACGAGTTCGTGATCTGCCCCACGCAAGCCGACGGCATCGGCAAGCTGCGGCAGTGACGGGCACGCCCGACGCTCCCGGGCGGCTTCGGCTGGCTCGACTTGTCAGACAGTCACTGGACCCGGGCCCCTGGCTCCAGTTGTGGCGGAGCACGCGACCGTCCGCGCAAACAAAAAAGCCCGGAGAATTCATTCACGGGCTCGACGACGTTCCACCGCCGCTGCTTTCCGCATTCATCGGCTTCCAGCACGTCAGCCTGGTGCGGATCCAGCTCATTTTTCCCGCGCTCGTGATTCAATTGGCCGAGATGCCGACCGAGGCCTCGGTCAACATGCTCAGCCTCTCGCTGATCGCGCTCGGCGTTGCCGCCATCCTGCAATCGCTGCCGAAAGGCCCGGTCGGCAGCCGATATCTCTGTCCGTCGTGCCATGACGGCATCTTCCTCGAGCCGTCGATTGCCGCCCTCAAGCTCGGCGGTCTGCCTCTCGTTTTCGGCATGACCTTGGTTGCGGGGGTCATTCAGTCCGCGTTGTCGCCGATCCTCCATCGCATCCGACCGCTGCTGCCGCCCGAGATCGGCGGGCTCGTGGTTTTCCTGGTCGGCACCAGCCTTGCGGCGATCGGATGCCGTTACGTGATCGGAGTCGGCGTGAAGGAGCCGGTCGGTCGCGAGTATTGGCTGGTCGGGGCCGTCACGCTCATGACCATGGTCGGCCTGAACGTCTGGGGCAAGGGCCAGGCCAAGCTGTTCTGCGCGATGATGGGAATCACGACCGGTTATGGCGCGGCGATCCTCACCGGGGTGTTGCCGAAAGACGCGTGGAGCGTGCTCAACGAATTGCACCTGTTTGCGATACCGCACTTTCCCCACGGCGGCCTGGCGTTCTCGCCGGCCATGATCCTGCCCTTCACGGTCGCCGCCCTTGCCGTCACCCTCAAAGGCATCGGCGACATCACGGCGCTGCAGCGGATCAACGACGCCTCCTGGGTGCGCGCCGAGATGGGCTCGATCAGCCGCGGCACGCTCGCCAACGGCCTCGCCAACATCTTCGCCGGCCTCGTCGGGACGCTCGGCCTCACGCCGTCGACCGCCAATATCGGCTTGCAGGCGGCGACCGGGATGAGCAGCCGGGTGATCGGATACGCCGTGGGCACGATCCTGATCGCGCTCGCCTTCCTCCCCTCGGTCACCGGTTCGCTCATCCTGATGCCGCGTCCGGTGATGGGGGCGGCGCTGCTGTTCTCGGCCTGTTTCGTCATGATCAGCGGGCTGCAGACGATCACTTCGCGCATGCTCGATGCGCGGCGCACCCTCGTCATCGGTCTCGGCATTGCGAGCGGCGTCGCGGCGGAGATCATTCCGAGCTTCGCCCACGATATCCCGCACGCGCTGCAGCCGATCGTCGCCTCGTCCATCGTCCTCGGCACCGTCACCGCGTTGCTGCTCAACGGCGTATTTCGTATCGGCCAGCGGCAGCGGGTGGCGCTCGCGCTTGATCCGGCGGCCGCGGATGCGGTCGCGGAGGTGAACGAATTCTTTGACGCGGCCGGCCGGGGTTGGGGCGCGCGCCCCGATGTGATGGTGCGCGTCGCGTTCGGCATCAACCAAGCGATCGAGGCGATTCGCGAGCACTGCGAGCCGCAGGGACCGATCACGATCGAAGCGCACTTCGACGAATTCAACCTGGATGTGAGGATCAGCTATCGCGGCGAGGCGCTGGAATTTCCCGATGAGCGGCCCTCCGGGCGGGAGATCATGGAAACCGAAGCGGGCTATCGGCGGCTGGCAGGCTTCATGCTCCGGCAGAACGCCGATCGCATTCGCACCTCCGCCAAGGACGGCGCGACGGTCCTGGAGTTCCACTTCGACCACTGAGCCCGGCCGCGTGGCCGCCGGAGATGCCGGGGCGGGGATTTTGCAGCCGGCGCGGGAGGCGGCCCCGCGCTATGTGGTCATTTCCGCGTGCGCGGGCGCACGCACGTTCATCGCGGCGGCGGCCCCGCAGCCAAGAGCCGCGGCGGTCCACGGCCGTCAGCGCCAGTGCGCGAGCACCGCGAGCAGCAGCAGCGCGACGATATTGGTGATCTTGATCATCGGGTTGACCGCGGGGCCGGCCGTATCCTTGTAGGGATCGCCGACGGTGTCGCCGGTGACCGCCGCTTTGTGGGCCTCCGAGCCTTTGCCGCCGTAGTGGCCGTCCTCGATATATTTCTTGGCATTGTCCCAGGCGCCGCCGCCCGAGGTCATCGAGATCGCGACGAACAGGCCGGTGACGATCACGCCCAGCAGCATGGCGCCGACGGCGGAGAACGCCGCCGACTTGCCGGCCGCACCGCCGCCGGCGATCCAGTAGACCAGGAAATAAGCGACGATCGGCGAGAGCACCGGCAGCAGCGAGGGGACGATCATCTCCTTGATCGCGGCGCGGGTGAGCAGGTCGACCGCGCGGCTGTAATCGGGCTTGTCGGTACCCTGCATGATGCCGGGCTTCTCGCGAAATTGCCGGCGCACCTCCTCCACGATCGCGGACGCGGCGCGGCCGACCGCGGTCATGCCGAGCGCCCCGAACAGATAGGGCAGCAGGCCGCCGAACAGCAGGCCGGCCACGACATACGGGTTGGTCAGCGAGAAATCGAGCTGAACGCCCTGGAAATACGGGACCGTGGCGGCACTGCCGATGAAGAATTTCAAATCCTCGTTGTAGGCCGCGAACAGAACGAGCGCGCCGAGGCCGGCCGAGCCGATGGCATAGCCCTTGGTCACCGCTTTGGTCGTGTTGCCCACGGCATCGAGCGCGTCGGTCGACTTGCGCACCTCCTTGGGCAGGCCGGCCATCTCGGCGATGCCGCCGGCATTGTCGGTGACCGGACCGAAGGCATCGAGCGCCACGATCATGCCGGCGAGCGCCAGCATGGTGGTGACCGCAATCGCGATGCCGAACAGGCCGGCGAGCTTGTAGGTGGCGAGGATGCCGGCGATGATCACGATGGCGGGCAGCGCGGTCGCTTCGAGCGAAATGGCGAGGCCCTGGATGACGTTGGTGCCGTGACCGGTGACGGAGGCCTTGGCGATCGACTGCACCGGCCGGAAGTTGGTGCCGGTGTAGTATTCGGTGATCCAGATGATCAGGCCGGTGACGAGCAGGCCCACGACCCCGCAGAGGAAAAGATTGGTCCCGCTGTAGCGCTGCCCGGGCACGCTCGCGAAGCCGACCAGCAGGTAGGTGACCAGCGCCACGCCGGCAAGCGAAAGCACCCCCGTGACGATGAGGCCCCGGTAGAGCGCGCCCATGATCGACTGGTTGGCGCCGAGCTTGACGAAGAACGTCCCGATGATGGAGGTGATGATGCAGACGCCGCCGATGGCGAGCGGATAAGTCATCATCCTGAGCAGCATGTCGGCGCCGGCGTTGCGGAAGAAGATTGCCGCCAGAACCATGGTCGCGACCGTCGTCACCGCGTAGGTCTCGAACAGGTCGGCCGCCATGCCGGCGCAATCGCCGACATTGTCGCCCACGTTGTCGGCGATGGTGGCGGGATTGCGGGGATCATCCTCCGGGATGCCGGCCTCGACCTTGCCGACGAGGTCGCCGCCCACGTCGGCACCCTTGGTGAAAATGCCGCCGCCGAGACGGGCGAAGATGGAGATGAGCGAGGCCCCGAAGCCGAGCGCCACCAGCGCGTCGACGACGGTGCGGTTATCGGGCGCCAAATGCCGCGTGCCGATGAGGTAGCTGAAATAGAGCGTGACGCCGAGCAGCGCGAGGCCGGCCACCAGGAGCCCGGTGATCGCGCCCGACTTGAATGCGAGCTCCAGCCCGTCGCCGAGCGAGCGGATCGCCGCCTGGGCGGTGCGCACATTGGCGCGCACCGAGACGTTCATTCCGATGAAGCCGGCCGCCCCGGACAGCACCGCCCCGATCAGGAACCCGACCGCGACCAGCCAGCCCAGGAAATAGGCGAGGATGAAGAAGATCACGATGCCGACGATGCCGATGGTCGTGTATTGGCGCTTGAGATAGGCCTGGGCACCTTCGCGGACCGCCGCCGCGATCTCCTGCATGCGCGGATTGCCAGGATCGGCCGCGAGCACGGAGCGGATCGCCCAGATGGCGTAGACGATGGCGAGCGCGCCGCAAAGGACGATCAGCCAGAGAGCTGTCATGGTCGAAAACCCCGGTTGTGTGGAGCGCTCCGGGCGGAAGACCCCTGCACGGCCGCGCTTGCGCCGAGCCTGCTTGGTCGCCCCAAGCCCCGGCCGAAAGTGGCGCGGACATTGCCAAAAACGGCCCAGCGACGCAACGTTCGAAAATGCGCGGATTTGGCTGGATTCTCGGGCCGCCGAGGGTGATCGCCGCCGGGCCGGGGTCCCCGCCTCGCAACCTTCACCAATTGAGCGCCGGCCGCACCTTGGGCAGCGTGTAAACCCCCGTCCTCGCGTCCATTCCCAGTTTCATCCCGCCCACGTCCATCTTGCGCACGTCCCGTTCCATCTCAAGGCAGGTGAGCCACTCGACGTAGCTGGGGAGGTAGACGGTGGTCCGCATGCAGCGCGTCTTGTCCATACCTGAATAGGTCGCGAGATCCTTGACGATCTGGTCGCGGGCCTTTTGCTCGGAATCGAGGCAGCCCTTCACGTCCTGGTCGGTCGTGCTGCCGCCCAGCAGGCTAATCATCACGCCCGCGGCAGCATCGCAGGTCTTCTGAACGTCGATGATTGGGACCTCCCTGCGACCCTGCGATTCGAGCGCCGCCGCGCGCCGGCGTGCTTCGCCTGCGTGCGCGCCCGAACTGAAGTTCTGCAGATAGGTGTTGAACGCCGTGGCAGTACCGCTGCGCTCCGCCTCGGCCCAAGCCTTCTCGTCGGCCGCCTTGCGCGTCTGCTCGTCGAGGGCGGCGACGCGCTGGCGCGCCTCGGCGGCGTGCGCGCCGGAACCGAAATTCTGCAGGTAGGTGTTGAACGCCGCAGCGGTACCCGCGTGCACCGCGTCGTTCCAGGCCTTCTCGTCGGCCTCCTTGCGCGCCTGCTCGTCGAGCGCGGCGATGCGCTGGCGCGCCTCGGCGGCGTGCGCGCCCGAGCCGTAGCTCTGCAGGTAGGTGTTGAATGCCGCAGCCGTACCGGCGCGTACCGCATCGGCCCAGGCCCTTTCGTCGGCATCCTTGCGTGCCTGCTCGTTGAGCGCGGCGATGCGCTGGCGTGCCTCCGCCACGTGCGTGCCCGACGCGAAGCTCTGGATATAGCTGTTGAAGGCCGGGACGGTATTGGCACGCGCCGCATCGGCCCAGGCCTTTTCGTCGGCATCCTTGCGTGCCTGCTCGTTGAGCGTCGCAATACGCTGCAGCGCCTCCGAAACGTGCGCCCCGGCGCTGAAGCGTTCCAGATATCCGTTGAATGCCGCGATCGTGTTCGTGCGCACCGCGTCGGCCCAGGCCTTGTCGTCCGCCGCCTTGCGTGTCTGCTCATCGGCCGCAGCCTGCTGCTGCTGCTGTTGTTGCGTCGCCTGTTGGGATTCCTGGCTGCACGCCGAGACGACAGCGGCACCCGCTATCGCCAGCACCGCCAGTCGCAGAATTACGATGCGTCGCATACCGTCGGGGTCGCGAGGCAGTTCGCCACGCATGGCTGCCTGCTTTTCTTCGTCTTACGCGCCCGCCCGATCGAGAGTCTCCCGCCGCAATATGTCTCCAAATGCGCTTCCGGTCAAAGACCGCGGGGCTTTGGCCCCAACAACCGTCGCCCGCCGTGGTTCAGCGACCGAAATCACGCCTCGCGGTCGAAATCCGCGTCATCGTCACCGCCGCGGCGGGGGTGCCGGGGTTTCGTTGCCTTCGTCGCTTCGTTGAGGTTCTCGCTCGCCTCGCCGCGCCCGCCGAAGCCCCCGCGGCGGAGTATGCCAGCGCGGGAAAACGCCTCCGCGAGGCCGTCTCTCGCCGGAAGATGGGACTTTTCGGCCATGCCAGCAAAGCGGAGGCGCGGCCAAATGCTGCCGTTTGATTAACGCCAATGCATCGCGGAGCTGCGCGCATGAGGCGCGCGGAATGGACGCCCGCGCGAGGAGCGCTCCCTGATCTTTGGTCGCATGATACCGCCCGCTTGCGGATGCGGGCGGGGCGTTACGCGAGCTGCGCGCGTCGGCGCAGGGTGCCCCAAACCAGCAGCGCAACCGCCGCCAGCGCGACCGGGAACACCACCTCGTTCACCATGGTCCAGCCGAAGCTGGCCAAGAGCTGGCCGGAGGCGAACGAGCCGATCGCCATCGAGCCGAACACGAGGAAATCGTTGAAGGCCTGCACCTTGTTGCGCTCGTTCGCGCGATGGCAGGCCGTAACCATGGTGGTCGCGCCGATGAAGGCGAAATTCCATCCGACGCCGAGCAAGGCAAGTCCGATCCAGAAATGCCACAGCGAAATGCCGGCGATTCCGATGGCGGCGGCGACGATGATAAGTGCAAGGCCGAGGCCAGTGATGCGCTCGAGCCCGAAGCGGGAAATGAGCGAGCCGGTGACGAAACTCGGCGCGTACATGCCGAGCACATGCCATTGCAGGCCGAGCGTCGCGTCCGTGACGGAATGATTGCACATGACCATGGCGAGGGGGGCCGAGGTCATCACCAGATTCATCATCGCGTAGGAGGCGACGCCGCAGGCGACCGCCACGACGAAGCGCGGCTGCCTCGCGATCTCGGAAAGCGGGCGACCGTCGCCGGCCGCCGAGCGCGGCGGCGGCTTGGGTATGTTCACGAACATCAGCACCCCCGCCGAGACCAGGGCGAGCGCGGACTGGCCGAGATAGGTTGCCGCGAAGAGATAGGGCGGCCACAGATCCTGGGTCGCGATGACGAGCTGCGCGCCGAAGATACCGGCAAGGATGCCGCCGAACAGGACCCAGGCGATCACCTTCGGTCGAAACGCCTCGCTCGCGGTATCGGCGGCAGCGAAGCGGTAGGACTGATGAGCCGAGGCATACAAACCGCTGAACACGGCGCCGATATTGAAGAGCAGGAACGAGCCTCGCAGCACGGCGACGCAGCAGATCAGGCCGGTGAGCACGCCGCAGGCGGTACCGATCTGCAGCGCGTTGCGCCGACCCAGCCGCCGCGCCAGCGCGCCGATCGGCAGCGTCCCCATCCACATGCCGAGGACGAAGACGCTGATCGGCAGCGTCGCCAGTCCCCTGTCCGGCGCGAGCATCGTGCCGACGATGCCGGCGGTCGCGACCAGCACCACATTGTTGCCGCCGGCAAGCGCCTGGGTCACCGCCAGGACGAGCGCATTGCGCCGCGCCAGGCGGTCGCCCGTCAGTGCGTCCATGACCGGCTCGGCAAGGGCCGACATTCCGCAATGCTCCGAAACGGGATTGGCACAGAAAAGTTTTTCTTCTTAGCCGCAGCCCCGGGAATAGACCAATACCCGGGATGCAGGTCAGAAGTGCAGCGCGCCGGGATGCCGAATCGCCGCCGCGCGTGCTTGCGCCGGCCGCTGGGCGCCGATCTGGCCGAACGCCGACTTCATCTCGTCGATCATGAGATCGATCACATGCCCCGGCCCCTCCGGGCCGAGCGCGCCCAGGCCCCACAGGAAGGCCTTGCCGGCGAACGCCGCATCGGCGCCGAGCGCCACCGCACGCGCCACGTCAAGGCCCGAGCGCACGCCGCTGTCGAGCATCACGCTCGCGCGGCCGCCGACGGCACGCGCGATGGCCGGCAATGCGTCGATCGCGGCCGGCAAGCCCTCGACCTGGCGGCCGCCGTGATTGGAGACCAAAATGCCGTCGACCCCGAGCGACACGCATTTCTCGGCATCCGCGGGATGCAGGATTCCTTTCACCACCAGCGGGCGCTTCCAGCGCTCGCGATAGCGCGCGACCTCGTCCCAGGTGAAGGCGCCGCCCATTTCGCGCCGCACGAAGGCCGCGACCTCGTTCACGTCCGCCGTATCGGCGGCATAGGGCTTGAGATTGCCGAAACGCGGCTGGCCGTGACGCCAGAGCGAATTGAGATAGCCGGGCGAGGCGATGATGCCGGCAAGCATGCGCAGGTCAGGCCGGAACGGCGAGGTGATGCCGACTGCGACCTCGCGCGGCCGCGTCGTACGCACGGGAACATCGAGCGTGAGCACGAGCACGTGCACGCCGACGGCGTCGGCGCGCCGCACCAGATCGAAACCGATCGCGTGCTCGTTGCGGGAGCAGCGATAGAGCTGGAACCAGAGCACGTCGGGCGCGATTTCGGCCGCACGCTCGACCGTCATCCCGCCGACCAGCCCGAGCGTGTACGGCACACGGGCGCGCTGCGCCGCCGCCGCGAGATACTGGTCGGCGCCCGGCCACACGATCGAGGGACCGCCCATGGGGGCGACGCCGACCGGCGCGGAATAGCGCCGACCCAACAGCTCGATGTCGACCGGCGGCAGCGCAGTGGTGACGCCGTAGCGCGGCACGAGCTCGACCGCGTCGAGCGCGCGCCAGTTGCGGGCAATGCCGCCATCGGCGCCGGCGCCGCCGTCCATATATTCGAAGGCGAAGCGCGGCACATGCCGGCGGGCGTGGCGGCGCAGATAGGCGACGGTCGGAAAATGCCGATGCAGTTTGAGGAAGCGCGGATTGTCCGCCGGCGTATAGGCCGGCGGTCGCGCCAAGGCAGTCGTATCGTGCATGCTCCCCTTCCCTCTTCTCGCGCCTCACTATAGCATCGGAACGGGCGAGCGGACCCCTCCGCGGCGCATTGCCGGCGCCACCTCAGAAATGGCTGAACGAGGCACGCTCGAGCGCCAGCGGCTTGCCCTGCGCATCGAGAAAACGCGCCTGCCCCGCCCCCGCGCCCACCGTGCCGATTTCGGCGAGCGCGACGCCCGCGGCCGACGCCGCCCGGCGCATGGCCGCGACTTTCCCGGCCGGCACGCAGGCCAGGACCTCGTAGTCGTCGCCTCCGGTGATGACCGCTTCGATCAAGGCCGGCTCCTGCGCGAGCGCGACGCGCGCGGCCTGGGAAAGTGGCAACCGCGCGACCTCGACCTCGGTCGCCACGCCCGAGACGCGGCAGAGCTTTGCGAGATCGCCGGCGAGACCATCGGAAACGTCCATGGCAGCCGAGGCATACGCGGTGAGCGCTTCAGCGATGGCGGTGCGCGGCTGCGGCAGGAGATAGCGGCTCCGGAGGTGATCCTCCTGGTCTCGTGCCAGCCGCCAGCGCGTGGCGGCCAAGCCATCACGTCGCAGCAGGAGGCCGAGCGCGGCATCGCCGATCGTGCCGGTCACCAGCACGCGGTCGCCCGGCTTGGCGCCGGCGCGACGCACCATCCTGCCGTGCGGCACCGCGCCGATGACCGCGATCGAGATCGTGATCGGTCCGCCCGTGCGATCGGTATCGCCGCCGAACAGCGGGCAGCCGAAAAGGTCGGCATCTTCGCCGAGCCCGCGCGCGAACGGCGCGAGCCAGGCGTCGCCGATCTCGCGCGGCAGCGCCAAGGTGAGCAGGAATCCCAGCGGCTTGGCGCCCTTGGCCGCAAGGTCGGACAGATTGACGCGCAACGCCTTCTTGGCGACCGTGTCGGGCGGGTCGTCGGGGAAGAAATGCACGCCCCCCACGATGCCGTCTGCCTTGAGCACGAGATCGCACGATGGCGGCGGCGCGATCGCGGCGGCATCGTCGGCGAGGGCGAAGGCGCCGGGATGCTTCGCGAGCGGTTTGAAATAATGCGCGATCAGCCGATCCTCGCCCAATTCACCGTTATGCTCTTCGCTCATCAAATGCCCGAGCTCGCCGGTCGATCGGTATGATCGCCGCGTTCGCCATGATAGCCTGAGCCCAATCCAAAATAAGCATTGCCGGGCCGCGTGATGGAAGTATTCGATCTCTATTCCCCGGAAATCGATGCGGATCCCTTCCCGTCCTACGCGATTCTGCGCGAGCAATATCCCTGCTACTGGAGCGAAGGCGGCCAGCTCTGGATCCTGTCGCGCTACGACGACATCGTGCAGGCCGCGCGCGACTGGGAAACCTTCTCCTCCGCGCAAGGCAACATGATTGACGAGCTCCCCGGCCGCGCCGGCGCGACGCTGGGAACGACCGACCCGCCCCGCCACGACCGCCTGCGGGCTCTCAGCCAGGCCGCCTTCGCGCGCAAGAACGTCGAGCACCTGACCGTGCCGACCCTGGAGATTGCCGATCGCGCACTCGACCGCATCTGCGAGCGCCAGGAATTCGAGTTCATCGACGATTTTTCCAGCCAGATCACGGTCGGCCTCCTCTTCCGCACCATGGGCCTGCCGGAGCGCGATCATGCCGAGATCAGGCGCAAGGTCATCCTCGCGGTCTCGACCGACAAGTCCGCCAAGGGGCGCACCGCCGAGCACATCGCCGCGTTCGCGGAGTTGAGCGACTTCCTCACCGCCGAGGTGGCGGTGCGGCGGGCGAATCCGAAAGACGACCTCATCACCCACCTCGCCGAAGCCGAGATCGACGGCGACCGCCTGGCCGAGCGCGAGATCGTGCTGACCACCGCGACCTTCGTGATGGCCGGGGTCGAATCGCTCTCGAGCTTCATGAGCATGCTCGCGCTCAACCTGCATGATCATCCCGACGCCCGCCGACGCGTCGTCGCGGACCCCGCGCTGATCGAATCGGCGATCGAGGAGTCGCTGCGCTTCAACACCTCGGCGCAACGCTTCAAGCGCACGGTCATGCGTGAAACCGAGTTGCATGGCCGGCGCCTGCGGGTCGGCGACAAGGTGGCACTCGCCTTCGGCTCCGGTAACCGCGATTGGCGGAAATTCCCCGATCCCGACGTCTACGACATCGACCGCCGGCCGCAGGGCCATCTCGGCTTCGGCACAGGCAAGCATTTCTGCCTCGGCAGCGGAATGGCTCGGCTGGTCACCGCGGTGGCGATGCAGCGCTTTCTCGAGCGCATCCCCGACTACCACCTGGCGAGCAAGGGGCTCGTCTGGAATTCGTCTTCGAATTTTCGCAGCCCCGCGGCATTGCCGTTCGTTCGCCGATAGCGACTGAAGCGCGCCGCGCGCCGCATCACGATTCCGTTAATCGGACGTCAGGAGTCCGCACGTTCTTGTGCGTTGCAGCATCTCATTGTGCGTCGCACATGGGAGGCATCGAAGAGCAGGAATCGGAGACGTGACATGAAGACGCTTATTGCTTTCGCCGCGCTCGCGACCGCATTGATCTCGCCAGCGGTTGCCCAGAGCGCCCCGCAATCCAGCAGCGTGGTTGTCGGCAACCAGTACCTCGGCGCCGATCCGGATGCCAACGTCCGGTTCGACCTGCAGCGCCAAGCCGGCACGCGCAACGGCAGCTTCTGATCCCTGCGTTCTGTCGTGCCTGGATGTTGGACCCCGGGCCTGCGTCCCGGGGTCTTCGCGGACTCCACGATGACAGTGAGCCGGGTCACGCAGCGGCCCGCGCGGCCGCAATAGAATCCAGACCGGATGAACGAAGCGGAGGCCGGCATGATGATGCGCATATTCATGCTCGGGCTCGCGGTCGCGATGGCCACGCTGCCGACCGCCGGCCGGACCGCACCGAATTCGCAGGGCGGACTGGCGGCGCCATTTTCGCCCGGAGCGACGATTTACCGGCCCGATTGCTGGATCAAGGAAGATCCCACCAGTCGCTGGGATATGGGAACCGGCTGTATCGGAGAGTGACCCCGCACGTCATCGTGTCGGGCGGACGAACTCGCCTGCGCGGAACTGCCGTGCGATTTGATCGAGCACGGCGTTGACCATGCCGGTCTCGTCCTTGTCCACGAACGCGCCGGCGACGTCGACATATTCGGATATGACGACGCGAGCCGGCACGTCACTGCGGCAGCGGAGCTCATAGGCGCCCGCACGCAGCACCGCGCGCAAGATCGCTTCGATGCGCTTGAGCGGCCAACCCTGCGCCAGCGCCTCGTCAACCAGCGGGTCGAGCGCGCGCTGCTCACGCACCACACCGGACACGACATCGCGAAAGAACGCCGCCTCCACTGGGAGATATTGCGCGCCTTCGACCTCGCGTCCGATCCAATGGCTCTCGAACTCGGCAAGGATGTCGTCGAGGCCCGTGCCGGCGATGTCCATCTGGTAGAGCGCCTGCACCGCCGCGAGGCGTGCGGCGCCGCGACGGTTGGCCTTGCGGGGATCCTTCGCACCGCCATCCGGCGTCATGACGCGGCCGCGGCCAGGCGGCGCTTGAGTCGCACCAGCGCAAGCGCCGCGCGTGCGGCATCGCCGCCCTTGTCCGCTTCTTCGGGACGCGCCCGCGCCCAAGCTTGGGCGTCGCTATCAACCGTAAGGATGCCGTTGCCGATCGGCATCTTGCGTGCCACCGAAAGCTCGCTCAGCGCGCGCGCCAATTCCTGCGACACGATCTCGAAATGCAGCGTCTCGCCGCGAATGACGCAGCCGAGCGCGACCACGCCCTCGTACGGCCGGCCGGCGCGTTCGCCGGCGTCGAGCGCCATGGCGATCGCGGGCGCGATTTCAAGCGACCCCGGCACGCTCACGCAAGCGAAGGTCGCGCCGGCTTCGTTGAGCGCGCGCGTGGCACCGGCCAGCAGGGCGTCGGCGATATCCTCGTAGAAGCGGGCTTCCACGACGAGAATGCGCGCGCCGGAGAGATCGCCTCGACTGCGATCGCCCGCATCGCTGCCGCCCGATCTGCGCGGCTCGGCCATGGACCCCGTCTCCAATGTCGGGGTGGTCGTAGCAAGCGGATCGGGTCGGAAGCAAGGGAGAGGCGATCGGCGTTTCGACGCGAACCGGCGATGTGGCACAATTCCGCGATGTCCTCCTCCGAACATTCGGCCCTTCGCCGCGCGGTGCTCGCGGTGGCGGGGCTCAACCTGGCCTATTTCGGGGTGGAGTTCGCGGTCGCGCTCGCCATTGGCTCGGTGTCGTTGTTCGCCGATAGTATCGACTTCCTCGAGGACGCCTCGATCAACCTGCTCATATTGGTGGCGCTCCGCTGGAGTGCGTCCCGGCGCGCCGTGCTGGGCATGGTATTGGCCGGCATCCTGCTCGTTCCCGGCCTCGCGACGCTGTGGACCGCGTGGGACAAGTTCTGGCTGCCGCTGCCCCCGGCGCCCATCCCGCTCACACTCACCGGCTCCGGCGCGCTGGCGGTGAACCTCGCCTGCGCCCTCATCTTGACGCGCTACCGACGCCACGCTGGCAGCCTCACGCGCGCCGCGTTCCTGTCCGCGCGCAACGACGCGTTCGCCAATATCGCCATTGTCGCGGCCGGCTTCGTCACGGCGGCGACGCAGTCGGCCTGGCCCGACCTCGTGGTCGGGCTGGCGATCGCGGCCATCAATGCGGATGCCGCCCGCGAGGTCTATGCCGCAGCGCGGCAGGAGCGGCGCGCCGCGCTCGAGGAGGCGGCGCCGTAAGCCGCGATCACCGCGCCTCCATCAGCCGCGCCGCATAGCGCGCCATCTGATCGACCTCGAGATTGACCGCATCGCCAGCGGCAAGGGCGGCAAGCGCCGTCACCGTCAGCGTGTGCGGAATGATCAACACCGAGAATGCGTCGCCGGCGACCTCGTTCACGGTGAGCGATACTCCGTCGAGCGCAACCGATCCCTTGGGCGCAATGAAGCGGGCAAGCTCCGCCGGTGCGCGGAAGGTGAATCGCGCCATGTCGGTGAGCTCCTCGCGCTCGAGCACGAGCGCGAGGCCGTCGGCATGGCCGGCGACGATGTGCCCGCCGAGCTCGTCGCCGATCTTGAGCGCGCGCTCGAGATTGACACGGGTCCCGCGCAGCCAACCGCCGATCGTCGTCACCCGCAGAGTCTCGGCGGCGGCATCCACCGCGAACCAGCCACGATTGCCGTCCCTGCCCCGCCCCACCACAGTCAGGCACACGCCGCTGCATGCGATCGAAGCGCCGATGTCGATGGTATCGGGATCGTAGCCGCAGGCGATCCTGAGCCGGGCGAGCCCCTCGGCCCGTGCCTCGACCGCGACCACCTCGCCGATGTCGGTGACGATGCCTGTGAACATCTCACACCCGCTCGAACAGCTCGACCTTATCGGAGCCGACGGCTTCGCTGCCGACCGCCTTGAGCCGCGGCGATCGAGTTAATGCGGAAAGCGGCAGCCCGTCGAGAGCGTCGAGCCCGTCCGCTCCGATCGCCGCCGGGGAACGGAACAGCGCGGCCTCGTCGATCAGGTCGGCGCGCAGCAGAGACGCCGCAAGCACGGGCCCGGCCTCGACCAGCACGCGGGTGATGCCGCGTTGCGCCAGCCGCTCGAGCGCCGCGACGAGGTCGAGCCGGCCGGCCAGCCTGACCACGCGCAGAACTTCGACCCCCTGCGCAACCAGTGCCTGCTCGCGCTCGCGCGGCGCGGCCTCTCCGGTCACCATCCAGAGCGGCGTCTGCCGCGCGGTCGCGACCAGGTTGCTTGCCAGTGGTAGTCGCAGCGCGCCGTCGAGAACGACGCGCACCGGCGATGGCATGCCGGGCAGACGGCAGGTGAGCAACGGATCGTCCGCCAGCGCGGTGCCGACCCCGATGAGCACGGCGTCGCTATGCGAGCGCATGAGATGCACGCGCGCGGTGGCCGCATCGCCGGTAATGCGGACCGGCCTGCGGCCGGCGAGGCCGACTTTATCGTCAGCCGACAGCGCAAGCTTCAGCGTCACGTGCGGGCGGCCGTCCTGCACGCGACGGATGTGCCCGGCATGCGCGCGGCGTGCCTCCTCGGCGCCGATGCCGACTTCGACCACGACGCCGGCCTCGGCCAACCGCCAATGACCGGCGCCGGCCACCTCCGGATTGGGATCGACCAGCGCCGAGACCACGCGCGCGACGCCGGCGGCGATGACGGCCTCGGCGCAGGGCGGGGACTTGCCGTGATGCGAGCACGGCTCGAGCGTCACGTAGAGCGTGGCTCCGCGTGCGGCGGGACCGGCGCGGGCGAGCGCCTCCACCTCGGCATGGGGCCGCCCGCCGGGCTGGGTCCAGCCGCGGCCAACGATGACGCCGTCCCTCACCACCACCGCGCCAACCGCGGGATTGGGCCGGGTGCGGCCGAGGCCACGGCGGCCGAGCGCAAGCGCGAGCGCCATGAAACGCTCATCGTCGGAAGTCCTGGTCGGCTCCGCGTGGCTCAACGTCGTCCGTCCCAACTCGTCATCGTCGGAGCCTGAGGTTATAAGGCCAAACTATCAAGTCTGCCGTCCAGGGAGCTGCAATGCTGATTAGCGGCAAGGAAAAGCTCGAGCGCATGCGGGACGGCCGCGCCGTCTATATCGGCGCCGAGCGCGTCGACGACGTCACGACGCATCCAGCGTTCAAAAACGCGGCGCGGACCATTGCCGACCTCTACGAGTTCAAATCCGATCCGCAACGTAGCGACTTGTTCTCGTTCGAAGAGAATGGCGAGCGTTACGGCCTGCCCTGGTTGCGCTGCCGCACGCGCGAAGATCTCGCCCGCCGCGTCCGTGCGATGAAGGCGACCGCGGAGGCGACCTATGGCCTGATCGGTCGCTCGCCCGACCACGTCGCCGGCTTGATCACCGGGCTGGCGATGAAGCCCGAGTTGCTCGACACCCTCACCCCCGGTTTCGGCGCCAACCTCTCGCGCTACTACGACCATGCGCGTTTGCACGATCTCTATCTATCGTTCGCGGTGACGCCGCCTTCCGGCATCCGCAGCCGGGAAATCTTCACCGGCGAGGCGCGCGACGATCCGACGCTGCAAGTGATCGCCGAGGGCGATGGCGGCGTCGTCATCTCCGGCATGAAGATGCTGGCCACCGGCGCGGTGTTCGCCGACGAGGTATGGATCGGAAATCTCACCGCCATCGACGACAGGCGCGCGAGCGAGAGCATCACCTGCGCCCTGCCGATCAACACGCCCGGCATCTCGTTCTGGGCGCGCGAGCCCTATGAGCGGCACGCCCGCCACGAGGCGGATTATCCGCTGAGCTTCCGTTTCGACGAGACCGACACGGTGCTGGTCTGCGACCGCGTCAAAGTGCCATGGGAGCGCGTCTTCCTGCACAACAACGGAGCGATGTCGCGCCGCATTTATATCGAGACACCGGCGAACTGTTACCAGAACCAGCAGTCCAACGTGCGTTTCTGGGCCAAGATGGGTTTGATCGTCGGGCTCGCGAGCCGCATGTGCCAAGCGAACGGCATCGACAAGGTCCCGGCGGTGCGCGAGACGCTGGGAAGGCTGGCTGCGCTCGAGGCGACCATCGGGGGGCTGGTGGCCGGACAGGTCGAGGCTTGCGAGCGCTGGCCCGAGGGCTACGCCACCCCGAACCGGCGGATCATGTATGCCACACTGAACTGGTGCCAGGAGCACCACACCGAGATCATCGACGTGTTGCGCACGCTCGCCGGCGCCGCCCCGCTGCAGATGCCGGCAAGCATCGACCTCCTCGCCGACCCCGAACTCAAGCAGCGGTTCGAGCGCTGGTGGTCGACGCCCACGCTCCCCGCGGTCGATCGCCTCAAGCTCTACAAGCTCACCTGGGACCTGATCGGCTCGGAATTCGCCGGCCGGCACATGCTCTACGAGCGCTTCTATGCCGGCAATTCGATCATCGTGCGCAACCAGAGCGACCGCGAGGCGCCGTGGGACCAATTCCATGCCACGGTCGATGGATTGCTGGAGCGGGTGCAGATTCCGGACCTGTAACGCGAGCTGCGGCCTCGGCGCAAGCGGTCGCTCCCTGCCCGCGCGGAAACGCCGAAAATTGTCCAAATGCGGAGGCGAGGTGATGAACGTGAACCGGCTGCAAGCCCTTGCGGTCCTGGCGATGCTCGCAGCGACTTGTGCTTGCGCCCGGGCTGAACCGGCGGCTCCTTCCAATCCGCCCCTGCCTGAGCGGGAACTGATCGTCGCCATCAGGGAGGTCCCGCCATTCGTGATGAAACGGCACGACGGGACCTGGCACGGGATCAGCATCGATCTCTGGCGCCGGATCGCCGACCGGTTGCATCTGCGCTACCGGCTTTCCCAACGGCCGAGCAATCAGGACATCATCGACGGCATCGCGCATGGCTCTTTCGATATCGGCATTGCGGCGATCTCGGTGACGGCGGCGCGCAATCGCGTCGTGGAGTTCACCCAGCCCTACTTCACGGCGGGGCTCGGGGTGGCGGTATCGACCGGCGAGCCGCGCTGGCTCGCGATCTACCGCACCCTCTTCTCGTTCGGCTTTTTTCAGGCCGTGTCGGTCCTGCTCGGCCTCGCGATGGGGGTGGGATTCGTAATCTGGCTGCTGGAGCGACGCCAGAGCGAGCATTTCGGCGGGGGCGCCAAGGGCCTGGGCACCGGCTTCTGGTGGTCCGCCTCCACCATGACGCAGTCGGGCGGAGGCGAGCATGCGCCGACGACGCTGCCCGGCCGCCTCGTCGCTATCGGCTGGATGATCGCCTCGATCATCACGGTTGCGGTGTTCACGGCCGCCGTCACCTCGACCCTGACCCAGCGAGAGCTTCAGGGCGCGGTGCACAGCGTGAACGATCTGCGACACGTGCGGGTCGGAACGCTGGCAGGATCGGCGGCCGTGGGCTATCTCGACCGCGAGCGTATTCCGCATCGGACCTTCCCAAGCATGCATGCCGGCTTGACCGCCTTGCAAACAGCCGCGCTCGACGCCTTCGTCTACGACAAGCCGCTGCTGACCTGGATGGTGTTGCAGGACTTTTCAGCCAAGCTGCGCGTCCTCGACATCGTCTTGGAGCATGAGCATTACGCCATCGCGTTGCCGAAGAGCAGTGGTCCTCTGCCCGCGGTGCTCAATGCCGCCCTCCTGGACGAGACCGAGAGCGACTGGTGGGACCGGACGCTGTTTCAATATCTGGGCAAGCAGCAGTCGGATTAGACCGGCCGGGGCGCCAGGTGGTCACTTGCGCGCCGCGGCCGGCGGGCTGTCCTCGTTCGACAACTCGTCAAGCACGGCCTCGAAATCCTTGGCCTCGCGGAAGTTGCGGTAGACGGAGGCAAAGCGCACATAGGCGACATCGTCGAGCGCGCGCAGCGCCTCCATCACCATCTCGCCCACGGTCTCCGAGGAGACGTCGCTCTCGCCCTGGCTTTCGAGCTCGCGCACGATCTTGGAGACGACCTGGTCGATGCGCTCGGGATCGACCGGACGCTTGCGCAACGCGATCTGCACCGAGCGCAGGAGCTTGTCGCGGTCGAACGGTACGCGCCGGCCGTTGCGCTTGATCACGGTGAGCTCGCGCAGCTGCACGCGCTCGAAGGTGGTGAAGCGGAAATTGCAGGCGAGGCACACGCGGCGGCGGCGGATGACGGAGGAGTCCTCAGTCGGCCGGGAATCCTTCACCTGGGTATCGAGGCTGCTGCAATTGGGACAGCGCATGGGACTCTCCTACGCCCTGCCGCCCTCTGGTGTCCCGGGCGATGAAGCGAACCTGAAGGCTCAAGCGGAACGAGACACCTATCATCCGTTATAGATCGGAAAGCGTGCGACCAGCCGCTTCACCTTCTCGCGCACCGCGGCTTCGGTCGGGGCATCCTCCTCGACGCCTTTCTGCGAGAGCCCGTCGAGCACCTCGACGATCAGCTCGCCCACCTCCTGGAACTCGGCGATGCCAAAGCCGCGGGTGGTGCCGGCCGGCGTGCCGAGGCGGATACCGGAGGTCACCGCCGGCTTCTCCGGATCGAACGGGATGCCGTTCTTGTTGCAGGTGATGCGGGCGCGGCCCAGCGCCAATTCCGCCACCTTGCCGGTGAGGCGCTTGGGACGCAGATCAACCAGCATGAGATGGGTATCGGTGCCGCCGGAGACGATGTCGAGACCTTTCGCTTTCAGCGTCGCGGCCAGCGCCCTGGCGTTCTCGACCACGTTGCGGGCGTAGAGCTTGAAAGCCGGGCGTAACGCCTCGCCGAAGGCCACGGCCTTGGCGGCGATGACGTGCATCAGCGGTCCGCCCTGCAGACCGGGGAACACCGCCGCGTTGATCTTCTTGGCCAGCTCCTCATCGTTGCTCAGGACGAAGCCCGAGCGCGGCCCGCGCAGGGTCTTGTGCGTAGTCGAGGTCACGACATGTGCGTGCGGAAACGGGCTGGGATGCGCGCCGCCGGCCACCAAGCCGGCGAAATGCGCCATGTCGACCATGAGCTTGGCGCCGACCTCGTCGGCGATCGCGCGGAAGCGGCGAAAATCGATCACGCGCGGATAGGCCGAGCCGCCGGCGATGATGACCTTCGGCCGGTGCTCGCGCGCGAGCCTTTGCACCTCCTCGAAGTCGATACGGTGGTCGTCGCGGCGCACGCCGTAGGGCACGGGCTTGAACCAGCGCCCCGACATGTTGACCGGGGAGCCATGGGTGAGATGCCCGCCGGCGGCGAGGTTGAGGCCCATGAAAGTATCGCCCGGAGCCATCAGCGCCATGAAGGCGGCGACATTGGCGGAGGCGCCGGAATGCGGCTGAACATTTGCGAACTTACATCCGAAAAGGCGCGTAACCCTCTCGATCGCCAAGTTTTCCGCTACATCGACATACTGGCAGCCGCCGTAGTAGCGCCTCCCCGGCAGCCCTTCGGCATATTTGTTGGTGAGCACTGACCCCTGCGCTTCCAACACCGCCCTGCTGACGATGTTCTCGGAGGCGATCAGCTCGATCTCGTCGCGCTGACGGGAAAGCTCGCGCCCGATCGCGTCGGCGACCTCCGGGTCGGCCTCCGCCAGCGATGCCGTGAACAGGTTCACGACGTCGGCCTGGGCTCGAGACGGATCGGTCATTGCAATTCACGTCCGTTTGAGGGGATCGCCTTCCGGTCCCCGGAAGGCTGGCCGGGCGATAGCATACCCGACCCCGACCGCCAAGCTATGGGCGCTGTGGCCGGCCTGTTGCCCACATCTAGGGGGCGCCCCGGCGCCCTGGTCAGCGGCTAGAATTTCCGCCGGCCTCGTTCCCGCACCGGCGGGAAGCCATAACCGCCGGCCTCCGGAATATGGATCCCCCGCTTTACGCGGAAACGACGGGATTTGTCGTCAGGCCTCTACCACGACGTAGTCGTTCTCGACCGCCACCGGCACGGTCTCGGCGACGTAGGGGCCGGCGACGAGCCGCGTTCCCGGCTCGAACTCGGACGGCGTAGCGCCGCGCGCGCACACGCGCGGGATCGCACCAGGATTGCCCGGTGCGGACGTCGAATTCCCAGCCATGCCAGGGACAGCGGATGATCTCGCCGGGACGCGAATAGCAGTATTTGCCGGGCCCGTCCGCCTCCACGAGGCCGGTCTGCTTGCCGTGAAACAGGCTGCCGCCGCGATGCGGGCAGCGATTGTTGAGCGCGAAGAACTCGCCGTCCAGATTGAACACGACGATCATGCGCCCGTTGACCTCGGCAAGCTTGCGCGTGCCGGGCGGAATGTCGCCGACCGCGGCAACCACGTGCCTGGCCATGCTCAGGGGCTCTCCGCCGCTCGCAGTCCGGCTCCGGAGCTCGTCAGCACCTGCGGCGGCACGTTCAGATACGAACTTCGGAATCCAAGGACCACCAGCAGCTCCAGGATTCTAGTCGAGCCGATAGAGCGCCTTGGCGTTGCCGGAATAGATCTTATTGCGGCGCTCTTCGCTCAGGCTCGGCGGCAGCGCGAGGAACGGATCGTCGAAATCCCAGTGCGGATAGTCGCTGGCGAACAGAAATCTTGTCCCAGCCGATCCACTCCATCACGTCGAGAACGTGGTCGGGCTCCTCCGCCTCCTCCATTGGCTGGGTCGAGACCCAGAAATGCTCGCGCAGATAGTCCGACGGCGCCTTGCGCAAATGCGGCACCTCGTCCTTCATGCGCTTCCAGTTCTGGTCGAGCCGCCAGCCAAGCGAGGGTATCCAGGCGAAACCCCCCTCGATCAGCACGATCTTGAGTTCGGGATAGCGCTCGAACACGCCCTCGACGATCAGGCTCGTGACCGAGGCCGCCAGCGAGGCCGAGTGCTCGGTGATCTCCTCGATATAGAACGAGGGCCAGCCGGTATTGCTCATGGGCCGGCCGCTCGAGCCGAAGACGTGCACGCCGACGGGAAATCCCGCCTCCACCGCAGCCTCGAAGATCGGCCAATAGCGCCGCTTGCCGAGAAGCTCGCTCGTTCGACTGAGAAACAGCACGTGCGCGAAGCGGCGGTCGCCGGCGCGGCGGCGAATCTCCGTCACCGCCAATTCGCTGTTTTCGTAGGGAATGACCACCGACGCCTTGAGCCGCGGCTCGCGCCTGTTCCAGCGTTCGAGCTGGTCCTCGTTGGACGCGAACGCCATGGCGGCGCTGAGCTCGTCATTCTGCTCGCCCTGCCCCGTGGGCGAGAGCGGGTTCATGATGCCCCATTCGATCCCGTAAAAATCCAGATGTTGCTCGCGCATGAAGTTGAGATCGCTCGCCGGCAATCCGCCGCCGGGCGGCCAGGAGTCGCGCCGCGAGGCGAGCGGCTGGCTCTTGGGATAGGGAAAGCCCTTGACATAGCCGTGGCGCTGGCGCTGCCCGTAGGTCTGCAAATAATCCCACCAGCGGTTGCTGAGATAGGGCCGTAGATCCTCCAGCGCGCTCTTGGGATGGATGTCACAGTCGAAGATGCCTACCCGTGCCTTGGCGTCCCGCTGCGGCTGCCTCACCTCGATGTTCATTGCGCGCCCTCCTCATGGAGTCTCAAGCCGATCATAGGTCGCAAGCGGATTCTCCACCAGTATTTTGCGACGCAACGCAGCAGGTATGCCCGCCGGCACGGTCTCGTCCCCGTCGAACTGCCAGTGCGGGAAGTCGGAAGCGTAGAGCAGCATCGCGTCCGACCGCAAATGTTCGATCAGGCGCTCCACGCCGCCGGGATCGGGCGGCGCGTCGAACGGCTGGATGGTGAGCCGGAAATGGTCGCGCACGATCTCCGCCGGCGGTCGGTCGACCCAGGGTACCTCCGAGCGTACGCCGCGCCAGAACTTCGAGAACCGCCAGAGGAATCCGGGAAGCCACGTCACCCCGGATTCCAGCAGCACCACTTTCAGCCCGGGATATTTGGCGAACACGCCTTCGCAGACGAGGCTCGCCACCTGCGACTGGAAGGCCTGGCTGTGGCTGGCATAGTCCTCGATGTAGTAACTCGGCCAGCCCAGCGAGGTGATGGAATGACGGTAGGTCGAGCCGGCATGGATGCCGAGCGGCAGGCCGTGGCGTTCGGCGGCGGCGTAGATCGGCCACAGATGCCGGCGGCCGAGCGGCGTTTCCTGCATGGCCAGCACGAGGATCTGCACGAAGCGCCGGTCCCCGGCGCAGCGCTCGATTTCGTCGACCGCATACTCCGTGTTCTGCATCGGCACCACGATCGAGGCGCGTAGCCGCGGATCGCGATCGAGCCATTCCTTGGCGACCCAGTCGTTGAGCGCGCGGTTGAAAGCTGCGGCCATGTCCTCGCTGAAGAGGAGGCCCACCCCGTAAAGACAGTTGAGTATCGCCACGCCGGCACCCCAGCGGTCGCACACCTGCGCTGTCAGTTCGCCCGCGGCGGTCGCCGCGCGCCCGTTCTTGCCGCGCCATTCCGGCCGCGCCGTGAGCGGCGCATGGGGCGGATAGGTGACGGTCTCGAGCGAGTTGATGCCGCGCTCTTCCACCGTTTCGCGCCAGAAGTCGTCCAGATAGGATGCGAGCGCCTTCATGTCCGGGACGATCGGATGGACATCGCAATCGATGGTTCCGGACGCAGCGTTCATCTCGAAGGCACCCACCTTGCACGACCGTCGCAAAGAAAATCGGGCCGCTTCGCCGGTCACTTCACCGCATCGGCCCCCGCCTGGGCCACCTGCGCATCCTGGTGCGAGGCCACGCCCGACACTCCGATGGCGCCGATGATCCTGCCGTCGGCGACGATGGGGACCCCACCTTCCGCCACGCAAGCACCGAAGGTGAGCACGCGCAAGCCCGCGCCGCCGCCGGCGACCGCGTCCTCGAGCGCTTTGGTCGGGCGCCGGAACTCGACCGCGCTGCGGGCCTTTTGCTCCG
The DNA here is from genome assembly GCA_963758945.1 of uncultured Alphaproteobacteria bacterium. GTDB lineage: Bacteria > Pseudomonadota > Alphaproteobacteria > Rhizobiales > Xanthobacteraceae > VAZQ01. The sequence continues at coordinate 47,460 of CAVWXY010000023.1, forward strand.
CGATGCGCGCGGAAGACAGCTGCGCGTTGTCGAGCCGATGCAGCATAACCAGGTTGGCGCCGGAATCGACGACCGCGATCGCCACGCCCCAGCGGTTTCTCAGCGCCTCGGCTTCGGCGGCGGCCATCGCTTTCCTCGCGGCCTCGAACGTGATCGGCGGTCCATAAGCAGTAGTCGGCGGCGCCTGCTGTTGGGTCACGGGAAACGTCCTCTCGGGAATTTCAATCGGCCTTGATGTTGGCCGCCTTGGCGATGTCCACCCAGCGAGCGATCTGCTCGCGCATCCAGCGATCGAGCTCCTGCGGGGTGTCGCCCTGAGGGAAGATGCCCAGGTTGCGGACCCTGTCCGCGAATTCCCGCGAATTGACCACGGCCCGCGCATCGGCGGAGAGCTTGTCGAGCACCGGCTTCACTGCTTTCATTTGCGTCTCATCGATAACGGCGCAGTGTAGCAGCGGCACCAGGGAGGGCAAAGGCGCGGCCGCCAATCGCAATATGAAGATGGTTTCGCGTTCCTTTGCGACCCGGGCTCCTGCCTACGATGAACGCGCGGGCGATGGCGAAAGCAGCTAGCCCACACTACCAATGTCATGTGTTGCGGGCAAAAAAATGCCCCGGCCGGGGGCCGGGGCGAGGCGCTCGGAGGTTGAACCAGAAGTCAGAGGCGATAGAGGATCTGGTCGGTCCAGAACCGCTCCAGCCGCTGCAGCGACTTGTTGAGGGTGGCGAACTCGTCGCAGTTGATGCCACCAACCTGCGCGACGCTGCCGACGTGCTTCTGATACAGCATCTCGACGATGTCGCGCACTTCGCGGCCCTTGTCGGTGAGCTTGATGCGCACCGAACGACGGTCGATGCGCGAGCGCTGGTGATCGAGGAAGCCCATCTCGACCAGCTTCTTCAAATTGTAGGACACGTTGGAGCCGAGATAGTAGCCGCGCGTGCGCAGCTCGCCGGCGGTAAGGTCCTTCTCGCCGATATTGTACAGCAGCAGCGCCTGCACCGAATTGATGTCGGCGCGACCCCGGCGGTCGAACTCGTCCTTGATGACGTCGAGCAGGCGGCGGTGCAGCCGCTCGACCAACGTCAAGGTCTCGAGATAGAGCGAACGGACGGGGTCGACCCGGATTTCGCGGTCGGCCGGCTCCAGCGCTTTGGCAACAGCTTTGATCATGACGCCTACCTGTGTGTTGTCGTTGTCGTGACCGCGAGGCCCTGTCTCCCCGCTCGACGTGCACACTACGCGGCAGCGTCTAAAATCGGCTTAAGCAACACGCTAAAGATAAGGTTTATCCGTCACGGTGAACGTTCGATTGACGCGGGGCCGTTGCGGCACGCGCCGTAACGTTCTGTTCACGCTGAGCGGCGGCTTCTGGAGCGCGTTTGCCGAATGTTTCGCCGACGATAAGCCATTGCCGCGCGCCGCGCCCGGCAGCATCTGCCGTCTCCGCTCGCAGGAGACGGCATCTCGGGCAGTGAACCCGAGCTTTGTGCAGCGGCCTCACCTCGGCGATTTCGTTTCACGACCATAATGCTTTCTCCCGCCAGAGAGAGAGGGCGCATACGGCATGATGGGCCAGATGAAAGAGGTCCGTGCGCATCCGGCCCGCGGCGTACGGCGCCGGTCACGACGGTCTGCAGTTCGCAGCGCTCATGCCCCGCGCAGGTAGCGAATGATGCCGGAGAAATCGACGTTGCCGTCGCCGCTGTCGACGAAGCGCTCGTAGACCGCAGCCGCGCCGGCGCCGAGCGGCGTGGTGGCGCGCGTGGCGCGCGCGGCGCCTTGCGCCAGCTTCAGGTCCTTGAGCATCATGGCCGCCGTGAAGCCCGCCTGGTAGTCGCGGTTCGCGGGCGAGGTCGGCACCAGGCCGGGAACCGGGCAATAGCTGGTCATCGACCAGCACTGCCCGGACGACCTCGAAGAGATGTCGAACAGCTTCTGCGCGTCGAGGCCGAGCTTCTCGGCGAGCAGAAACGCTTCGGCAACTACGATCATCGATGCGCCGAGGATCATGTTGTTGCAGATCTTTGCGGCTTGGCCGTTGCCGGGCCCGCCGGCGTGCACAATGGTCTTGCCCATGGCCTCCAAGAGCGGCCGCGCGCGCGCGAAGGCGTCGTCTCCGCCGCCGACCATGAAGGTGAGCGTCGCCGCCTGCGCGCCCGCGACGCCGCCCGACACCGGCGCATCGACCATGGCGAGACCCCGCGCCTGCGCGGCCTGCGCCACCGCGCGCGCGGTCTCCACGTCAATCGTCGAAGAATCTACGAGCAGCGTCGCGGGCGCGACCGCCGCGAGCACGCCGCCGTCACCGAGATAGACCTCGCGCACCTGCTCGCCCGCGGGGAGCATGGTGATCACCGCATCGGCGTCCTGGCACGCATCGGAGATCGAGTGCGCTCTCATCCCGCCTTCGGCGGCGTGCCGGGCGCCGGCAGCTTCGTTCAAGTCGAAGCCCGAGACCGCGTGCCCCGCCTTGATCAGGTTCGCCGCCATCGGCAGCCCCATATTGCCGAGTCCGATGAAGCCGATCTTCGCCATGCGGTCCTCCGCTGCGGCCATTGTCGTTGCGCCGGATCACTCCGGCTGCTCGCGCGCGGCCATCAGCGCGAGCCCCAGATAGGCGGCGAGCAGCAGCAGCTCGATCGCGATGACCCATACGCTTCCGCCGAAAATCTGCGGAAACAACAGCTCCACCGCCGCCATGGAGATCACCGAGGTGAGCCACACGACCGCGCCCCACGGCGCGGCCAGCCATAGCCCCACCCCGGCCACCGGATCGATGATCGCGAAGAACACGGTCGCGACCTGATATGGCGTCGAATAGGAATCGAAGCCGGACGGGAACGGCGCGCCGATGCCGCAGACGATCGCCCAATGATAGAGGCCCTTCAACAGCGACAGGCCAGCCATCACCCGCAGGAACAGGACCAGCCGGTGCGACCATCGCCTGCCTTCGCTTTCGCCCTCGTCGGCCTGCACGGGCTCGAGCGTCTGCTGCTGCTCCGTGTTGCTCATGCCAGGTCGAGCTCGTCGGCGAGGGGCGCGAAATGGCGCTCCACCTCCGCCGCGCTCACCGCGGAGAGCGTGGACGGCTGCCAGCGCGGCGCCTGGTCCTTGTCGATGATCACCGCTCTGATCCCTTCGTAGAGGTCGTGTCCGTGGACGATGCGCGAGACGATGCGGAATTCGGTGCGCATGCAGGCGGCGAAATCGAGCGCCGCGCCGCGCCGCATCTGCTCGCGCGTGATCTTGAGACTCGTCGGCGATTTTGTGCGCATCAAGGCGGCCGCGGCGGCCGCGAAGCCCGCCTCGGGTCCGCCGCCGGCGCCTTCGGCGTCGAGCGCAGCGAGGATGTCCTCGACCCGCTCGGCCTTGAACAGCTGGTCGATGGCCGCGCCCCGCGCCGCGACCGGTCCGGCGGCCGCAGGCTGCGCAAAGGCGCCGAGCAGCGCGTCCACCGGCACCGTGCCGCACAGCGCCTCGATCAACTCGGGAAACCGCGCCGAGGCGACCCGGTGCGTGGCAAGGCCGGCGGCGGCGCCATCATCGGCGCCGAGCCGCTCGCCCGTGAGCGCGCAATAGGTGCCGAGCGCGCCGGGCATGCGCGGCAGAAACCAGGTGGCCCCGATGTCGGGAAAGAAGCCGATGCCCACCTCGGGCATGGCGAAGACGAACTTGTCGCCGGCCACGCGATGCGACCCGTGCACCGAGATGCCGACCCCGCCGCCCATCACGACGCCGTCGATCAGCGCGACGTACGGCTTGCGATAGCGCTTTATGCGGGCGTTGAGCGCATATTCCGCGCGGAAATAGCCGAGCGCCTCCTGGGTGCGTCCGGCACGCCCGAGATCGTAGAGCGCGCGCAAATCCCCGCCCGCCGAGAACGCGCGCCCGCCGTCGGCGGTGATGATTACGCGCGTGACCGCGGGATCGCTCTCCCATTCGGAGAGTTGCCGCCCCAAGGCATGCACCATGTCGAGCGACACCGCATTGAGCGCCCGCGGCCGGTTGAGCGTGACGAGGCCGGCGGCGCCCTGCCGCGCGAACAGGAGGTCGGACGCGTTCGCGCCCGCCGCGCTCACGCGCTCGCCCACAGATAGACCACCGTGGCGGCGGCCCCGAGCGCGGTGCGGCCGGCATGCAGCCGGCCCCAGCTCTCGATCAGGGCGCGGGTCTTGGCATTCGCCTCGTCGGGCGGCGTCGCCTCGAGGCGCTTGTTGACGGGAAGGATCGCAGTCAGCGTGTAGGGCCAGTTGGCGAAGATCAGCGCGGCACCGGCGAGCCAGCGCCAGTCGCGCGCGAACCAGAACGCCAGCAGCCCGAACAGCGCCGAAGCAAGCGCGAGGCTCGCCTGCATGGCGAAGCCGCCGGCATAGCTCGGCTTCCATTGTGCGAGCAGCGCCTTGTCGTCGAGACCGAGCCGCGCCGGCTGTTCGGCCACGTTGATGTAGGCGGCGGCGCCGGTGAAGGCCGCGGCGGTGACGAGCGCGAGTTGTTGGCTGACGACGAGCGCGGACGGCATGCGCGACCTCAGTTGCCCAATATATCCCGGCTCACGATCAGCCGCATCACCTCGTTCGTGCCTTCGAGAATTTGATGCGCGCGCAGGTCTCGCAACACCCGCTCGATGGGATGATCACGCAGGTAACCGTAGCCGCCGTGCAGCTGCAGGCAGCCGTTGACCACGGCGAAGCCGGTGTCGGTTGCAAGCCGCTTGGCCATCGCCGCCAGCCGCGTGGCGCCGGGCTCGCGCCGATCCAGCGCCATCGCCGCCCGGTAGAGCATCAGCCGCGCCGCCTCGAGCTCGGTCGCATAGTCGGCGACGCGGAACTGCAGCGCTTGCATATCCGCCAGCCGGGTGCCGAACTGCCTTCTCTGCTTCATGTAGTCGATGGTACGGTCGAGGCAAAACTGTGCACCGCCGAGAGAGCAGGCCGCGATATTGAGGCGTCCGCCGTCGAGCGCGCGCATTGCGATCTTGAAGCCCTCGCCCTCGGCGCCGACGCGGTTCGCGGCCGGGACGCGGCACCCTTCGAGCGTAACCATCGCGGTCGGCTGTGAGTGCCAACCGAGCTTCTTCTCTTGCGCGTCGAAGGAAAGCCCGGGCGTGCCGTTCTCGACCAGAAAGCAGGAAATGCCGCGCGGTCCGCCCTCCCCCGTTCGCGCCATCACGAGGTAGACGTCGGAGATCCCGCCGCCGGAAATGAACGCCTTGCTGCCGTCCAGCAGGTAATGGTCGCGCTCGCGCCGCGCGCGCGTCCTCAGGCTCGCGGCGTCCGAGCCGGACTCGGGCTCGGTGAGGCAGTAGCTGCCGAACTTCGCCATGCTGCAGAGCTCGGGAAGAAAGCGTCCCCGCAGCTCGCTCGAGGCGTAGGCATCGATCATCCATGCCACCATGTTGTGGATCGAGATATAGGCGGCGGTGGAGGGGCAGCCCTGCGCCAGCTCTTCGAAGATCAAGGCGGCATCGAGCCGCGACAGGCCGGATCCGCCGAAGTCGGTGCTCACATAAATCCCGCCGAAGCCGAGCGCGGCCGCGCGGCGCAGCGTGTCCGCAGGGAACACCTCGTCCTCGTCCCAATGGCTGGCGAAGGGCGCCATGTCCTCCCGCGCGAAGGCGCCGGCGGTGTCTTTGATGGCGCGCTGCTCCTCGCTGAGGTCGAAATCCATGCGGCAGCGTTAATGCCCGTATTTTCCGGCGTCAATTGAAAGGTGCAGCGCGCGGGGGAACGGGCCGCCCGCGCTCACCCGAACAGCCACGAGCCCGGATTTGCAATGGGCTTGTTGTCGTTCAATGCGAGCACGCCCTTGACGTTGCGCACGAGCGACCAGACGAACCACCAGACCAATATGGCAATACCGACGATGACGACGCTCAGGATGGCGCCGATCACGATATACAGCACGCCGATCCAGAAGGTGCGAATTTGAAAGCGGTAATGCGTGCTCAGAAACGGATCAGCCGAGCCGATCTGCACGTGCGCGACGATGACGCCGATCAGCGCCGTTATTCCCATGAAATACGCCACCAGATAGAGGATGTAGACGATCAGAGCGAGCTGTTTGCCCGACAGCGCGGGTTGCTGGGACTGCTCGGGTACCGGAGCCGACATGAAAGCCCTCGCGTAAGACGATCGCCGGCCCACATGGTGGCACGACGAAAGCAACTCCGGCAACGCAGCCGCGCGCGCGCGCCACACTCAATGGAAAAACAAGCCCCGATGCGCTCGTCGGCCTCGCCATCGGCGGCGGCTCGAATTTCTTGGTGCGCGATCGCATCACCAGCGGCCATCTCGAAGCCGCGCATCTTGGCGGCTACGGGGTCAAGACCTGGGGCGCGCTCTATCGGCGGGCGAGCTGGCTTGCTTTACCGTGCGATGGGCGGTGCCTTCGCGGCGATCATGCCGAGCGCCTGAATGATCCGGTCGACTTTCGAGATGCCGCCCAGGGCGCCGAAAGCGGTGATAACGACGGTGATGATTTGGCCCGCCGGCGTTGCCGCGCCGACCACCCCGACCGCCTGCAGGATGGCCAACACGGCGTAGGCCACGATCGACAAGGCGGTCTTCTTGCCGGCGAGCGCCTGCCCGCCGAGCATGTTGTCGATCGGGGACAGGATCGGCGGGTTTGCGGTTCCCGCGGCGGCTCCCGGTTGCAGCAGTCCCGGCTGGCGGCCGAGGAACGCAGCGAGAATGAGCTGCAGCACGTTGCCCGCGTCCGGCTGGCCGGCGCTCGGCACGCTGGGCGCCGAAGGCTGCGTCTTGAGCAAAGCATTGAGCAGCAGGTGCAGAATTTCCTGCGCCTTCGCGCCGTCGATCGGCACATGCGGGCGGACGAGCGCGTCCGCGAGCGCTTGCTGCGTCACGCGGTCGGCTACGCCTGTTGCCGGCAGGCCGTGGGCGCTCTGGAACGCGCTCACCGCCGCGGAGGTGATCGGACCGAACTCGCCGTCGATATCGCCGACGGCAAAACCCAGTTGCGCCAGCGAGGCCTGCAACTGCCGCACCCGTTCTCCGACCGAGCCCATCGCGAGCGAGCCGGTATCGGCAGTCGGGACGTCGGCGGTACCGTCGAATCGCACGGACGCGTCGAGCTCCATCATCCGTTTCAGTATCGGGATCGTGCCGCACTGCTTGTCGACCGCGTTGCGATCGAATTGGCGGTCGGCGACGTACTTGCCGCTGTCGTAATTCGTGGAAAACGACCACAGATACGGCGAGTTGATGCCGTTCTTGCGGTAGCCGAACCCGTTGAATTTCTCGATCTCGTAGCAGGTCCGTTCCGGCGTCCAATGGTCGACCTTGTCGAGCCCGTCGTGCTGCAGGGCGTCGACGGCGCCGGCCTCCCATGTCGGGAACGGTCCCCGCCCGGCAGGAACGAGCCTCGTCGTGCGATTTAACGGCTCGCCATTGCCGAGATACGTTCCAAAGTCGGCGTCGGACTCGCGCTGATGCAGAACGGCGATAACCGACCAGGGCACGCCGGTGGCGCCCGCTACCTTTTCATAGCGCGGTTTGTGACCGATCAACGCCCGCGCGATGCGATCCACCTCCCCCGCCCGTCCGGGACGCACTTGCATACGTCGCCAGAGTTCGGCGTAGTCGGCTTTGAATTCTTCGAATTGTGCCGCCATCATCGACCCCCATCACCGCAGCGCCGGCATGGCGCGAATCCGGTTTACCTCCGCGCGGCCGGTGGCTTCGCCGCCATCAGTCCGAGAATCTGAACGACCCGATCGATCTTGGCGACGCCGCCCAGCCCGCCGAAGGCCGCGATCAACGTGGTCAGGATTTGCCCCGTGGTGGTGGTGGTGGGACCGGTGGCGGTTCCAGCGACATCGACGGCCTGCAGGACCGACAGTACGGCGTAGGCGAGGACGGCGAGCGCGGTTTTTTTTCCCGCCAGCGCTTCGCCGCCCAGCCAGCTGTCGATCGGCGACAACACCGGCGGCTCGGTTCCGGACGGTGAAGATTCCGACGGCGCAACCGGCGCCGCGGCTGGAAGCTGCTTGCCGGCGAGCGCCGCCAGCGCGGTTTGCAGAAGCTGCGTGGTGTTCACACTCGCCGGCGCGGCCGGAGCCGGTGCTGGCGCGCCAGCGGTCTGCTTCGCGATCAAGGCATCCAACAGCACCTTGAAAACGTCCTGGAACTGCATCGTCTGAGGCTGCATGGTGGTACTCACGCCTCCATTGCCGGATCCCGGGATGTGGATTTCGGGGAGTCTTGGTCCGCCGACCACGACGACCGACGCGGCCGGAGCAATCCCCAGGGCTTGCATGGTCGCGTCGTCGGCGTTGCCGTTAACAGGCAAGCCTTGCACCGTCTGAAAAGCCGCGACCGCGGCCCGCGTCAGCGGACCGAATTCGCCGTCGATCGGTCCGACCTGAAAGTTGCGCGCGCTCAGCGCGGTCTGCAGGGCGCGCACTTCCGGACCTTCCGAGCCTTCCGACAGGACGTCGGTCGCCCGCGGTGGGCGTCGTACGCTGACGTCTCCCGCCGAAGCGGCGGTGCCGACGCCGACCAGGTGCGGCGGCGCGTCGGCCGGATCGATCGTGAGAATATTTGGCAGCGTCGTGTCGCTCGGCAGCGGCGCCGTCTCGGTCGGCCAACGATAGGCAAGGACCCGGCTCTTGGGAAAGGCACGGGTGGTGACCTCGTCTCCCTGGTTGCCGCCGAGCACCAGGACTTGATCGCCGTCGTCGCGGTCGTAGAACGCGACATGCCCGGTCGCGGCTTTCGGATCCCCGCGCCAAAAAACCACAATGCAGCCGCGGCGCGGCTGCTGCTTCAGGTCCTGGCCGAATTTCTGATAGCTGCGCGCGCCGAGGCTTCCCGAGCTGCGAAAGCCGGAGAGGCGAAGGCAGGTGCCGACGAAAGCCGCGCACCATGGCGTCTCGTCGTCCTGCACCTCGGGATGGCCCGAGACGCGAAACATCTCCACGATCTTCGGGTTGTCGACCGAGCCGTGCACCTCGCTGGTACCCTTGAAATGCGTCGCGACTGAAAACCAGGGCGCAGCCATGCCTCCCCCCGTGAGTTGTATGATCTATTGCACGCAACTACCATAGCACGGACGCGCCCCGGCGTGGGTGAGGGAGTTCACAGAGCGCGATGGCAAGCTCGCACGCTGTGCTACGCCCCGCCATGTGTGGGGGTGGGGCCGCGGCCGCAATCGGCGACGCTTTTTTGAACCGACGCGACCCGCCGCTGGCGGGCATCCCGCGGAGCAGTTAGAAGAAGAGCCGCCGTCAGCCTGGAGCGCCGCAATGGCCATCAAATACGGCCGTCCGATCGAAGCCCGCCTCGCCCCGGTCGAGACCAGGCCGGCGCAGCGTCTCGATCTCGCCGTCCGCCCGCGCCGTAATCGCAAGGCCGACTGGACGCGCCGTCTCGTGCGCGAGAACGCATTGTTGGTGGATGATCTGATCTGGCCGCTGTTCCTGGTCGATGGCACTAACACCCGCGTGCCGGTCGCCTCGATGCCCGGCGTCGAGCGGCTTTCGGTCGACGAGGCGGTGCGCGACGCCGAGCGCGCCGCCGCGCTTGCCATTCCCTGCCTCGCGCTGTTTCCCTATATCGATCCCGCGCGGCGCGACGAGGACGGCAGCGAGGCGCTCAATCCCGACAATCTGGTTTGCCGTGCCATCCGCGCGATCAAGCAAGCGGTGCCGCAGGTCGGCGTGCTCTGCGACGTCGCGCTTGATCCCTATACCAGCCATGGCCATGACGGCCTCGTGCGCCACGGCACGATCGTCAACGACGAGACCGTCGAGGTGCTGGTGGAGCAGGCGCTGGTCGAGGCCGCAGCCGGCTGCGACATCATCGCGCCGTCGGACATGATGGACGGGCGGGTCGGCGCCATCCGCGCCGCACTCGATCAGGCCGACTTCGCCGACGTGTCGATCATGGCCTATGCGGCCAAATACGCCTCAGCCTTCTACGGGCCGTTCCGCGATGCGGTGGGCTCCTCCGCGACGCTGATCGGCGACAAGCGCACCTATCAGATGGACCCGGCCAACACCGACGAAGCGCTGCGCGAGGTCGAACTCGACATCGCGGAAGGCGCCGACATGGTGATGGTCAAACCCGGCATGCCCTATCTCGACATCCTGCGCCGGGTGACCGAGACGTTCGGCGTGCCGACCTTCGCCTACCAGGTGTCGGGCGAATATGCGATGATCATGGCGGCAGCGCAGAACGGCTGGCTCGACGGCGAGAAGGCGATGATGGAGAGCCTGATCGCCTTCAAGCGCGCCGGCGCCTGCGGCGTGCTCAGCTATTTCGCCCCGCGTGTCGCAGAGAAACTGACGAGCATCCAGCGCGCATGATCATCGACGCGCAGGTGCACATCTGGCCACCCGACCGGCCGGACCGGCGACTCGGCCCCGGCGTCGGCGAGCGCAAGCCCTACGGCTACGAGCAGCTCGTGCGCGACATGGATCGCGCCGGCGTCGACCGCGCGATCCTGGTGCCACCCTCCTTCGACGCCGACCGCAACGACTATGCGTTCGAGGCCGTGCGCGCCTGTCCCGGCCGCTTCGCGATCATGGGGCGCATCGCACTCGAAGGCGCGAGCAAGGACGCCCTCGCAGGTTGGCGAGACAAGCCCGGCATGCTGGGTGTGCGGCTGACCTTCCACCGCGACGCCGACCGGCCATGGCTCACCGACGGCACCGCCGACTGGTTCTGGCCGCAGGCGGAACGCCACGACATTCCGGTGATGGTGCACGCGCCGGAGCGGCTCGCTGAGATCGGCGCGGTCGCCGCACGCCATCCCGCCCTCAAGATCATCGTCGATCACATGGGGTTTGCACGCGACACCATGGACGACAAGGCCCTCCCGGCGGTCGAGCGCATAAACGCGCTCGCACGACACCCCAATGTCTTCGTCAAGGTCTCGGCCCTGCCCTGCTTCTCGAGCGAGCCTTATCCGTTCGCCAACCTGCGCGAGCCGCTGCGCCGCGTCATCGCGGCGTTCGGGCCGCGGCGAGCATTCTGGGGCAGCGACATCACGCGCGTGCCCGCGACCTGCTCTTACCGGCAGGTCGTGACCCATTTCACCGAGGAGCTCGATTTCCTCTCCGCCGACGATCTCGAATGGATCATGGGCCGCGGCCTGGCGGGATGCCTGCGCTGGCCGGTTTGATGTCTCGCGTCGCGCCTTTCAGCCGCGGCCGATGAACGAGCGCTGCTGGATCGGCAATATTGTGGTCTCGAACATGTTGGCTTCGGTCGGCAGCGAGGCCATGAAGGAGGCGAGGCGGCCGACGTCATCGAGCTGCAGATGATATTCGGGCCCGGTCGCCTCCTCCGGCTGCACCTTCATCCACGACGTTGCGCTTGCGCCTAGGTGGATGATGGAGGCGCCGATGTTGTATTCGCGGTAATCGAGCGCGATCGAGCGGGTGAGCCCTTCGAGCGCCAGCTTCGTTGCCGCATAAGCCGCGCCGTTGGCGCGCGGCGTGATCGACGAGATACTGCCGATATTGATGATGCGGCCCGATTTTTGCGGCTTCATGATCTTCAGCGCTTCGCGGCTGCACAGGAAAGCGCCGGTCAAATTGGTGTCGATCACTTTTTGCCAGCTGCTCAACGGGATTTGGTCCGTGGGCATGCCGAGCGTTATGCCGGCGTTGTTGACGAGAATGTCGAGGCGTCCATGTCGACCCATGGCGGTCGCGAAGAGCTTGACGATGTCCGCCTCGACCGTGATGTCGGTCGGAACGGCAAGCGCCGCTCCGCCATTGCGCTCGATCTCGCCCGCCACCGCATCGAGATCGGCGTGGTTGCGCGCCGCGATCACCACGCTGGCCCCTTCCATGGCGAAAGCCCGTGCGATGGCCTTGCCGATGCCTTTGCTCGCGCCGGTGACGATGGCGACACGGTTCTGCAGCTGCTTCATCGCCCGACGATCCTCCGCGGTCAAAAACCAAGCTCGATCAGGATGTCAGGCCGAACTCCTTCGCGCAATTGCGGCTGCTGTCCTGCAATATAGTGCCGCGACCCCGGCCGCGGGCAAGCCCGGGGATCGGAGCGCGCCCGATCACCGGGCACAGCCGTGGTGCTCAGGCCGGCGCCAAGGCGATCATGCTGGTGGCATCCGCCTTCGGTCGCTCCCCCAGGCGGGTCCGCCCATCCACCATGTAGTGGACGGCCTCCGCGATATTGGTCGCATGGTCCCCCATGCGTTCAAGGTTCTTCGTGCAAAAAAGGAGGTGAATACCGGAGGGGACCGTGGCGGGCTCTTCCATCATGTCGGTGAGAAGCTCGCGGAAGAGACTTGTGCACAACCGGTCGGCATCTTCGTCCCGCGTCCAAACATCGAGAGCCTTCAAGGCGTCGTGGTGGGCGAAACTGTCGAGGACGTCCCGGCACTGGGCCTGGACAAGGGCCGCCAACTCGTTGACGCCGCGCATCCACCGCCGCCGAATCTCTGCTTCGTTGATGGCGACGATGCGTTTGCAGATGTTCTTCGCCAGATCTCCAATCCGCTCGAGCTCGTTGGCAATTCGCAAAATCCCGACAATCTCCCGCAGGTCATTGGCGACGGGCTGGCGCCGTGCGATCGTCTCGACAGTCCTCTCCTCGATGATACGCTGCATGACGTCCATGGTCGCGTCGGCGGCGATAGCCCGGCACGCACGGTCACCATCGCGCGTATTCAACGCCTCGATCGCCTCGCTGATTTGCCTTTCGGCAAGTCCGCCCATCTCCGCGACCGTCCGCGCAAGATCCTGCAAGTCCCCGTCGAGGATTCTCATCGCATGATCAGTCCCGCATCACGGTCGGGGACAACGGTCGAAGCGGCGTTTCCCGACCGTGCACCGCATTTTATTTCTGCTGCTTCGATGTCCCTGGAATGACAGCCGGCAGCCAAGCGATCGCTTCAACAGATAATCTTCGGGAGATGAATGTCGTGAGCGTTGCCGTGTCTCGCGGCCCGACCGCGCTTGCGCGTAAATTGGTCGCAAGCCGTTGGCGAGCGCGCTCGCGGGAGAACCGCCGAGCCTCCGATGTCGGTCTCGAATCAAGATTGCGACGACGTGGAAAGCGGGGATAAGTTCCAGTTGTCATCGGATATCGCCACTTGGGTAGTATGACGGCGATACGCGGCGAGGGGTATTCGATCCCTGGCTGTGTCCGTTTGGTCCGACGATAGGGGGTTCCGTCCGAACTCCCCATGCGCTGGTCCGGGTCCGATCCGGCTTGGGGTCCACTAAAAGACCGGTGAGCGTCCCCTCCAATGCCATTTGACACTGCACCGCTTTGGACGAGGGCAGTCGAGATGCGAACGACCGACCGCACTGAAGACGATGCCGCCGGTGCCGATCCGGCCTCCAAAACCACGGAGTATCTTCGTGCCGTGCGGCATACGGGTTCTCAGGCGAGCAAGATCTTCATCAGCTGTCCAACCACGGGTAGTCCCGTCCCGACCGGGCTCACCACCAACGCGGTCGTATTCCATTCGCTTCCGCCGGTGGCCGTTCCCTTGTGCTGTCCCGCGTGCGGTAAAATGCACAAATGGAAACCGCAAGACGCGTGGGTGGGCCACGGCGTTCAACCCGCCGGTCCGGCGCTGATAAGCGCTTCGTAGACGAATTCTTCGCAAGAGCACCGGGGCTGTGTCTCGGCGAGACTGCCACGATTCCCTCTGTAGGAGGTTTCCGGGAGACGTCACCTCAACCGCAAGATCGATGATCTCCTCTTCGAGGCGGGCTTTCGGATCGACCGCCTGGAAAGGCACATATCCCAGGGCCTCGGATCATGACGTTCCTCTACCGGGGCGAAGCCCGGCCGCTCTGGCGCACCCTCCGCCCTGGACCGGCGGGCAGGGCACGCTGCCGTAGGAACAGAACACGCAGCAATCCCCCGGCAACGGCTTGAGCGTCTCCCCGCAGCCCCCGCACACGTAAAAAAACCGGCACGCGTCGGTCGGCATCTGCTCGGTCGAACGATGCCCGCAGCGGGGGCAAATCAGGGTCGATTCGGTCTGCATCGGAACGGCAACAGCTTATCACGAAGCCTTCCGCGATCGATGCCCAGCTCGGGCCGCGGCCGACGGCGCAGCATGGCAGCGATGCGAGCCACCGGCGTGGTCAAACGGTTCGGCGCGGCCGCATGGCAGCCCAACGTGCTGGCATACCGCGTCGATCACGCGATAGAGAGAAATCAATTTACAGCAACCCCTCTTTCCCCAACCTTCCCTGCAAGCGAGGGACCAGATAGACAATCCTATGCTTCCGGCTGACCATCCTCTGCGAGAGGTCGCGGCCGTCGACGCGACGGACGCATGGGGGCACCAAGTATTTCACGCGGCTTGGCGCGGCGGTGGACCGCGCTTCCAATCCGATCAAGATCGCGCGCGACAAGTTGAAGGCCAGGGGCATCGAGGTCGTCGCGCTCAACCCGGCTGGCAGCGGCGCCATCGCCGACGAGAGAACCGGCATAATTATCGAGCGCTGGCTGTGCTTCGCGGAGGGCGAGCACGTCGGGATGCTCCATTGTGGCGCCGGGGTCGCATGAGGGCGAGGCGATGAGCGCCGTGGCGTGGCGCCCGGTCGGCGCCGTCGACCCGCGCCGGCTCGGCCAGGCGCGGCGTCAGGCGCACAACGCGGCGCAGTGGCTGGTGCGATTGGCGCACAGTTACATGGCGCCGCAGCCGGGTGCCGGGCACACGTTCCTTGCGTGGGACCCGCAACGGCAGGCGCTCGTGACGCAGGAGTTTCTGCCGCGACTGACGGTCGAACTGCGCATCCCGGAGCTCGCGCTGCAGTTCAAGGAAGGCGGCCGCGCCGTGCCGCACGTCTTCAAGATCGATGACCACACGCCGGCCGAGGTGGAAGCCTGGGTGTTGGTGGAGCTCTTGCACCGCGGCGTCGACCGCGATCGGTTCTCCAAGTCGCTGCCGTATGAGATGTCCGATCTTATGACCGGGGACGCGGTCCGTTATGTCGCCGAGCCGCTGGCGGCCGAGCTGGCCGCCTGGTTCGCCAACGCCGCGTCGGTTCTGGCCGCCGTCGAGAGGGAGTTGCTGCCTGCAGCCGCGCGCAACATCCCGGCGCCATGGTGCCGACCCGAGGCCTTCCACCTCGCCGTGCAGTTGCCAATGCACCCGCACGATGCCTCGGGCGGCCCGACGCTGTACGCCGGCTTCTCGGCCGGAGATAGTGGCAGCGACCAGCCCTATTTCTACGTCGCGTCCCGGGACGAAACCGCCGGCGCATCACCGCGGCCCGACAGCGTCCTGACCGCCGCAAGCCTCTTGCAAGAGCGACGACCTGGGGAGCTCGCGCTTGATCGGCTTCGCGCGGCAATCGGCGCCCTGCGCGCGCCCTCGGCGCGATAGCTCTCGGCGCGATAGCCCTGCCGCCGGCTCGATCAGCGCCGGGGGCCGCACTGCGCCGTTATTGCGCGCGCGTGGAACGGCGGCTCGCCCTACCCGCGCCGTTCGCTGCGACTTGGCCGTCTCGCGCGCTGCTCTTGACCGGGTCCGCGCTCGGGTCGCCGAGACGCCGCCGCAGCTCTCCGGTCTTGTTCAGGCTCTTGACGATGGCCACCAGTGCGTTGGCCATCGGCATGATGGTCTCGCCCCCGGCCCAGAACAGCCCGACCTCCTGGCTCACCACCGGATCGACCAGGTCCAGTGCCTTGGTCCCCGGCTGCAAGCCGGGCATCCGCGTGAAGTGCGAGGGAATGATCGTGCAAAGTTCGGTGAACTGAACCTGGAACATCAGATGCAGGATCAACTCGGACTCGACCTTCGGGACCGGCTGGCTGCCGACCCGCGCAAACACCTGGTTGACGAACCGGCGCTCATGCATCGAGGGCCTCAGCATGGCCAACGGCAATCCGGCCGCCTCCTTCCAACTCATGGTCGTGCGCTTGCGGAAGGGCTCCGTGTCGGGCACGAGCAGACTCAGCCTCTCGCTACAGATCGGCAGCGCGCTGCGGCGTCCGAGGTCTGCCGCGTCCATGTAGGTGATGCCGACGTCGAGCGCGAAATTGTTCAAGCCGACCTTCATGGCG
Organism: uncultured Alphaproteobacteria bacterium; assembly: GCA_963758945.1. Classification (GTDB taxonomy): domain Bacteria; phylum Pseudomonadota; class Alphaproteobacteria; order Rhizobiales; family Xanthobacteraceae; genus VAZQ01. The sequence continues at coordinate 63,486 of CAVWXY010000023.1, forward strand.
TCGTTGCCGATAAATTGCACGTCGACCAGCACGCCCGGATGTCGCTGACGGACCAGTTGCACCAACACCGGCAGCACGGGAGACATCGAGGGCATCGAACCGACGCGAAGATTGCCGCGCAGATTGTCCTGCATGGCGTCTATTTCATCGCGCATCGCCGAGCAGTCGGAAATCACCTGACGCGCCCATCGCGCCACGCGCTCGCCTTCCGGCGTCAAGCCGTGAAAGCGCTGGCCCCGACCGCGCAGAAAAATCGGCACACCGAGTTCCAGCTCGAGTTGCTTGATCCCGCTGGAAAGACTTGGCTGGCTCACATGGCAGGACCGCGCCGCACGTCCGAAATGTCCCTCCTGGGCGACTGCCACCAAATACTGGAACTGCCGCAGGAACATCGTTTCCAATCCCGGTAGTCCGGCTCCGTTCTTACGCCAACTGGCAGGGAGCCAATTTGGATGTAGGATAATTCCAATATTCGAAAATGCAAAAACGATAGACAGCATCGATGCCGCAACCGCCGGGTAGCGGGGACCGAATGATGCAGCCGGGCCGCTCGGATTTCCCCCGAATCCGGCTGCGCGGCGCCCTTGGCGCTCCGATCGTCCGGCCATGACGGCCTTGGCCGCGATCTTCCTCGGCATGCTCGGTCTGGTTGCCGAACTCATGATCGGGGCGGTCGGAATCGGTGGCGTGATTCTCGTTCCGGCCCTCGTCTACTTTGGCGGCATTCCGATCCATGCGGCCATCGCCGCGGCGATGGCGAGCTATGTGCTCACCGGGCTCATCGGCACGCTGGTCTATACCAGCAAGAAATCGATCCTATGGAGCATGGCGGGGTGGTTGTGCGCGGGTGCCATGCCCGCCGCGCTTGCGGGCGCGCTCGCAGCCGGCCGGGCTTCCCCGCTCCTGCTCGAAGTGCTGATCGGGCTGCTGACGGCGGCCTCGGGCGTCCACGCGCTGCTGGCGAGCCCGGCGGCTGACGCTGCGCGCTCGAATGCAATATCGAGCCCTGCGCTGGGATTCATCGGTGCGGTGACGGGCTTCGGCTCGGCGCTGTCGGGAACGGGCGGACCGCTCATCCTGGTCCCCATTCTCATCTGGCTGGATCTTCCCGTACTTTCCGCCATCGCCCTTTCTCAAGCGATCCAGCTTCCGATCGCCGTGCTCGCGACCGCCGGCAATATTCTGTCCGACAACCTCGATCCGACCCTGGGCGGGCTCTTGGCCGCCGGGTTGGCGATCGGGACTTTCGTGGGCGCAAGGATTGCCCACGCGGTGCCGCGCAGGGCGTTGCGCGGCGCGGTCGCGATCGTGCTGATCGTGGTCGGCGCCTCGATTGCGATCAAGGTGGTCGCACGTCTCGTCTGAATAGCCAGAGAACTTGCAAGATGGCGTTCGACCCGAACACGCTCCGCCGGGACTATGGCGATCCCGAGCTCGAGGCGCATGCCTGCCGGACGGACTGCGCCCTGTTCGACTATTCGTTTGTCGGTCGCGCGCGGCTCGATGGGCCCGCCGCCCTCGACGCCGTCGGGCAACTGACGAGAAGGTCGCTGGCGAGCCTGCTGCCCGGACAAATCCGCTACGCGCTGCGTGCCGATTCGAACGGCCACCTGCTCTCGGATCTGACCGTTTGGACGCACGGCGAGACCCGTTACGAAGTGATGAGCGGCCGGTCCGAGGACATCTCGGATCTCGTTCTCGCCGCGCGAGCCGATTGCAAGGTGGAAGACTTGAGCGCCCGCACGTCGATCATCGCGCTGCAGGGACCGCGCGCGCTCGAGGCCCTCGCCGACCTGGCGGATACGGGCGCGCTCGCGACACTCGGCTATTTCACCTTCGTGCCAATCAGAATTTGCGAAGTGGACTGCCTCGTGGGCAGGCTCGGGTACAGCGGCGAGCGGGGCTTCGAAATTCTGCTGCCACGCCCCGCCGCGCCCGAACTCTGGCACCGGCTGGCGCGGCGGGCGCGGCCCGCCGGCTTCGCTGCCGCCGACATGCTGCGGATCGAGGCGGGCTTCGTGCTGTTTGCGAATGAGTTTCGACTTCCGGTGACGGCGCGGGAGGCGTGCCTCGAACGCTTCGCCGGTTTGTGCGGTGCGCCGCAGGAGCCGGAGATCAGCCTCGTCTGCTTCCGGGCGAACACGCGCGAGAAGCCGGTCCTGTGGCAGCCGACGGCGCCCGTCGTTCGCCCAAACCGGGCCGGGATGATCACCGTCACCTCGGCCTGTCACAGCCTGCAGGCCGGCGGCACGCTGGGGCTGGGCTATGCCTCTCGGTCCGACCTGATTGCGGGGGTGCCGCTGCGCGATCCGACCGGGGCGTTCGCCGATATTCAACCTGCGTCATTGCCCTTCTTCGATCGGCAAAAGCGCCGTCCCAGAACCTCGTGGACGGCACCGATGCAGGGCCCGTGATCCTCCGTTCATAGGCATTGGCAAACGCCTGATAGGAACTGCGTATTTGACTTGACGCGACGCGAGGCCGCCCACTCGATGCGCGCGGACCGGACGTCGGCATGCTCGGTCGCCGAGGCCGTCCACGCGTCTCCAACGATCCCGTTGGCCCCGTCGTTTCAATCAGGCAGGACCGTCATGGCTGAAGCCGCACCACGCAAGGAAGCCGCGCCGCGCCGGAAGGTGACGATCAACACGCTGATGGCCAAGATGCGCAGAGGCGAGCAGATCACGCAGCTTGCCGCCTACGACTACCGCACCGCGGTCGTCTCCGATCGCCTCGGCATGGACATCCTGTGCGTCTCCGACACCGGCGGCATGATCCTGTTCGGCCATCAGAGCACCGTCACCGTCAGTTTCGACGAGGTGATGATGATGGCCAAGGCCATCGATCGCGGCTCGAAATACGGTCTGCGCATGGTCGACATGCCGTACTGGAGCTTCCACGTCTCCAAGGAGCAGGCCGTCGCCAACGCCGGCCGCTTCGTGCACGAGGCCAATGCCGAAGTGATGAAGTGCGAAGGCAACCGGCATCATGCCAAGAATATCGAAGCGATCGTGCAGGCGGGCATTCCAGTCCAGGGCCACATCGGCATCACGCCGATGCGCATGCCGCAGCTCGGCGGCTTCGTCGCCCAGGGCAAGAGCGCGCAGCGGGCGAAGGAACTGGTGGACGACGCAAAGGCCTTCGTGGACGCCGGCTGCTTCTCCATTCTCTGCGAAGTCACCACCTCGGAAGTCGCCGAGTATCTCGCGCAAATACTGCCGGTGCCGGTGATCAGCCTCGGCGCCGGCAACTGCGCGCACGGCGTGCACATCATTTCCTCGGATCTGTTCCACCTCTGGGAAGAGCACGTGCCGCGCCATTCGCGCATCTACACCGACCTGATCCCCATCATCGAGGATGTCATCAGCCGCTACATGGCCGATGTCCGCAGCCGCAGCTATCCCGGCCCGAAAGAGACCGTCTTCATGGAGCCCGACGAGCTCGCGAAGTTCGCCAAGGACATGAAGTGGGAGAGGAAGCTCGACGAGATCGGCACGCAGAAGAAATCGGCCTGACGCGCCGACGCGGCGCGGGGTGGGCCTCCTGCCCGCCCCGCGCGCGATTCGGAGCGATCGAGATCCGCTCTAACAGTTCGTCATGCACTGGGTCGCCAAGGTGTCGGGCCGGTCGTCGGGAATGAACCCGTTGCGGTTCGGCATCATCACCTTCGGCAACGTCTCCGCATCCATCACCGCATCGTCCGGAACGAGGCCGTTCAGATTCAGGATGTACGCCGTGAGTGCGTAGACCTGATTGTTGGTCAGGCTCTGCGGCGCCGTCATCGGCATGGTGCGCCGGATGTAATCGAACAGGATCGGCGCGTAGGGATACATGCTTCCCGGCGTCAGCACGCGCGCATTGGTCGTGAACGATCCGATCCCCCCGACCATGGTGCCGTACATCGACCCGCCCTTGGCATTTTCGCCATGGCAGCTCACGCACTGTGCCGCGAATAGGGATTTGCCCTCGGCGACGCTTCCCTTGCCGCTCGGGAGCCCCTTCCCGTCCGAGGTGCGGATGTCGATGTTCCAGGCCGCGATATCCGCCTCCGAAACCGGCGTGCCGAAATGCGGCGTGGCGCTTTTCGACTGCGCGTCCGCAGCGTCGAACGCCAGCGACGAGAACACGAGCAGCGCGAGCGTTCCAGCGAGCTTATGCGATCGCATTTTTCACCTCCCCGCTTGGGCTGACCGACCAGGGAAAGACGCCATTGTGGTGCTGCACGAAGCCGACGAGCGCGCGGGCTTTCGCGATCTGGGCCACCGTGGGCTGCACGTAGCCGGTGCTGTCCACGGCGCGGCTCGCAATTTTGGCCGGCCCGCCGTCCCACTGCCAGAGATAGCGGAAGCGGGTGAGACAGCGATCCAGGAACGGCTCTTCGAGGACCGCCTCACGCCAATTCTTGCCGCCGTCGAGCGTCACGTCGACGGCCTTGATGGTTCCGTTCCCGGACCATGCGAAGCCCTCGATCGGGTAGATGCCCGGTCCGTTCAGCTTCATCCCGCCCGATGGTCTGGTGATGACGGACTTGCACTCCATGACGAAGCTGAATTGCCGCCATTTGCCTTCGGGCATCGGGTCGGTATAGCGAGCGGTCTCGCTGCGTAGGTTCCAGGGTTGGTCCGACACCTTGATGCGCCGGAGCCATTTGACCGAAACATTGCCTTCCCACCCCGGGATGAGCGCCCGCAGGGGATAGCCTTGCTCGGGCCGCAGCCGCTCGCCGTTCTGGCCGTAGACCAGGAGCGTGTCGGCCATCACCTTCTGGATCGGGATCGACCGCGCATGGGCGGAGCCGTCGGCGCCCTCGAACAGCACCCATTTGGCGGCCGGGTCGAGGCCGGCCTCGTCCAGCAGGCTCGAGACCGGAATGCCGGTCCACTGCGCACATGAGAGCAGGCCGTGCGACTGCTGCACGGTGTTCGAGGCGGCCTTGGTCCAATCGGTGAGCCCGTTGCCCGAGCATTCGAGGAAATGGAACTTCGACACCGACGGGTAGCGCATCAGGTCGCTCATGGAGAATTCGAGCGGCTGCTTCACCATGCCGTGGATGACCAGGTGGTGCTTGTCGGGATCGATGTCGGGCACGCCGGCGTGATGGCGCTCGAAGAACAAGCCGTTGGGCGTGACGATGCCGAGCTGGTGCTGCAGCGGCGTCATGCTCCAATCCGACCAGTTCTGCTTGTTGACGAGCACGTCGCTGCGCCTGCGACTGACCTGCGCCTCGAACTTCGACGGCATCCCGTACGCCGTAGGTTCGATGCCGCGGCCCATTTCGAGGTTCGACTGCGGGACTTCCAGCCGTTGCGCCCCGGCGGCGGCGATCCCTGTCGCCGACGCGACCGTCGCGCCGGCCAAGGCCGCGCCGCTGCGCAGGAAGCTGCGTCTTGCCTGCGATCGAGGGAAACCCGCGTCCACGGCGTCGTCGGTTGCCGACACGCTGCGAGACCTTGGGCCTCGCACCACGTCCGTCTTCTGCATGATGGCGTCCTCCCGGCTTGCCACGGCGCTGTTGGTGGTCGCGTTCGCGTGCAATGTCGCCTCGTGGCGACGTCCGCAAACCGCCGTCTGCACGCCACGCGATGTTGTTTTTGCCAGCGTCGGCAACGCCGAGCTTAAGGCCGGCAAGCAACAACCGCCAAACAAATTCGGCCTATGTCGCAAGAGGGCACGACTATTATCGCCCGATCGTTCGCCAACCAGGGCGAGCGCCGGTTGATGCAACCGGCCTCAGGCGAACTTGTCGTAACGGACGAATTGCGGGGGCAGGCGCGCGTCCCTGATCAACATGCGGAGCGCATGGTCGACCATGACCGGCGGGCCGGCGACGAATCCGAGCATGTTGTCCCAACGCCCGCTCATCGCCTGCCGGGCCGCGTCCGCGACCATGCCGTCCGCCAGTCGGATATGAGGGAATTTCGGGTGTGTCGCCGCCGGCGCAGGCGCATGCGACAGCGCCAGCGTTACCTCCAGCCGGCCCTCCGTTCGGCCGGCGTAGTCGCAGAGTTCGCTCAGATAGAAGCCATCCTCCAACGTGCGCACGCCGAAGAAGACGTGGCCGGTATGGTCGCGGAAATAATCCTCGCTGGCAGCGTGTTCGATGATTGCGAGCATCCCGGCGATGCCCGAGCCGCCGGCAATGCACAGGATGTTCTTGCCCTCCCCGGGATGGAACGTCGCGCGGCCGAGCGGGCCGAAGACATGGGCCGTGCGGCCCGCTGCGCCGCCCCGGAACAACCAGTCAGAGAACGCTCCGCCCGGCTTCTGCTTGATCACGAAGACGAGGCGGTCGACGTCGCGGCCGAAGTTGACCATCGAGTAGGCTCGTCCGCCTACGACCTCGGGCACTTCGAGCAGGACGAACTGGCCGGCCTCGAACCGCATCGGGCGCGACAGCGCAAGCTCGAAATGCATGACGTCGGGCGTGAGTTTGCGCAGCGCCTCGATGTGGGCAGTGCGATGCTGCGGCAGGGTGTCACAGTCCGGCCTCGCCACGACCTTGGCGGGGACGCGCACGACGCAGTCGCTGCCAGGGCAGGTCTGGCACATCAGGACGTCGCCCTTTTCGCGCTTGAGTTTGGCGAATCCCGGCGCCTGCTCCCACTCGACATGGGCGGAGCCTTGCATGATCCGCGCCCGGCAAGTGCCGCATGTGCCGGTGGCGCATTCGTAAGGCAGGGCGAGGCCTTGCGCGAGGCCGGCATGGAGCAACTTGTCGGTCGCCCCGCACTCGAAATCGAAAACGCCCGAATTGGTTTCGACGCGGATTTTCATCGACGGCGGCGATCGGCCGTTGGGCTTCGGGCGCGATGCTCAGGCCTTGCTGAAGAAATCATCGTCCTCCATGTCGTCCGCGTCCTCGAATTCGTAGACAAGCTCCTTGTCAATGAAAGCGAGGATGTCGCCATTTTCCAGCTTGACCTCGTAGGTCTGCAGCGGCCGCTCGGTCTCCCCGAGCATGTCGAGGGAGCTCAGGTCCCACGACCACAGGTGCTTGGTGCAGGTGAGCACACACTCGGAGATGACGCCGGATTCCTCCAGTGGCTCCTCCATATGGGGACACAGCGGCGGGATCGCGCGAAAGCCGCTGCCGTAGTTCGCGACGACGAGCGTCACGCCGTCGACCGTGAACTTCTTCAAGTTGTTCTCGGGAACGTCGATAACCCTACAGACGCGTTTCCAGCTCATGACGCCTCGCTAGCTCATCCGAGGTACGGCACGCGTGTAATGGAATGGTCGGGTCCGCCGTCCGTGCGCAGGCAGATCGCGCTCGTCCCGAGGCGCACCACGTTTCTCAGATCGGCCAGTGCGAGCCCTTGTCGAGCCGGCGGTTGTCGAGACGCACTTCTCGCTTGATGAACCGAATCCGGTCGTCTTCGAGCTTGAGCGTATCGATGTAGCGGCCGACCAGAAACAGCCGGCTTTCTCCGGCATCGATGTGCGAGTTCACGCCGTCGAGCAGGTTCTGGTAGACCAAGAAAGAGCTGACTGCGGAGGCGGTCTTGCCATCCTCGGCGACATCGATCGTGTAGACGGTCGTATGCCGCCGCAGCGGCGAGTGGTCGGTATTGTGCTTGGGCAGCAGCTTGACCATGGTCGCCAGTTCCTTCCGGCTGCCCTGGAAATAGGTCATGTCGCGATTGATCTCCGGACTGAACGACTTGATCGCGTAGTAGAAATCGTCGTCGCAGAGATCGAGCCACTGCTCCCATTTCTGGTCATCCAGCAGCAAGGTCGCGCGATAGATCGTGTCCCGCACGCCGTTAGCGACATCGGCACCGTTACGCGTCATATGCGCATCCTCCCGCCTGCCTCGGCGGCTCCCCCGTCACTCCGCAGCGGCCGCGGGCAGCGGAGCGAGGTACGGCTGTTCCGGATCGCTCGGCAGCCGGTTCATCCACTTGCCCCATTCGTTGTAGTAGTGGCGCATCCCGTTCTCGTCGTGAATGGTCTGGCTCTCGTGGCGGCCGTGGAGGATGCGGCGCGGCTCCGAGCCGGGCAACATAGCCGCGCCCTGCCCCGTGACGCCGAGCAGGTCCTCGTGCAGGTTGCGACCGAACGGGCCCCAGATCGAGTTGTGATGGTTGATACGGGTCTGCCGCTCCTCCTCCGTGTCGCGCTTCAAGCCGAGGCCTCTGAACTCGATCATCACCTTGTCCGGCGCCAGCGGCGTGACGACGTCGCAACGCAGCGCCGAGCCGCGCAGGTTGAAGTTCATGGCGGGGAAGAGGTCGATCATGTACCACTGGTTCGGCGGCAGGTGCGGAAACGAGAGCGCGGCCCGGCTCTCGAATCCCTCGTACTTGTCGTAGTTCACCTCGAAGGTGCCGACCACGACATGGCCGTGCTCGAACGCCTCGTTCTTGCGTGCGAAATAGGCGTCGTTGAAGCCGGTCACGCGGTTATGGTAGTGCATGAAGTCGTGGTAGAATTCACTGTTGGTGTCGTGCCAGAGCTTGTAGTTGGTCGGAATGATCGCCTTGTGATAGTGGAACACCTCGAGCGGCTCGGCCTCGAGTGACTTGCGCAGGCATTCGAACGGCTTGCCGCACCACTCCTCCAGCGGGATCGGCTTGTCGTCGAGGCTTACCCACACGAACCCGCCGAATTTCACCTCGCAGCGCAGCCGCCGCAGGCCCACATTCTCCTTGCACAGCCGGTCCTGGAAGCCCTCTTTCTCGCGGCTGATATAGACGCAGTTTCCCTTCAAGTCGTACTGCCATGCGTGGAACATGCAGGTGATGCGTTTCGGATTCCCCGAAGGCTGCCCTTCGAGAAAGCTGCCGGCGGGGCGCCGCTCGATCATCATGCCGCGATGCGGACATACGTTGAGAAACGCCCGCACCTCGTTGTCGGGGCCGCGGCACACGATGATCGGCTCGCGGGCGATGCTGATGGTGCGGAAGTCGTACGGCTCGGGCAGCTCCGACTCGTGGCAGACAGGAATCCAAGTGCGCTTGAAGATGTTCGCAAGCTCGTCCTCGAAAATCCGCGGATCGGAATAGATACGGCTATCGACCCACTCGCCGAGCTGGAGCGGCGGGTTTGCGAGCCACTGCTTGTGGTTCTTTGCCGGCATTTCATTCCTCCGGTCTTCCCTCGCGTCGAGGGCACCGATTGCGCGGTGATTTTAGCAGAATCATCATTTCACCTGAACAGAGATATAGGATCAAAAGTTCCTATTTCGAAATTGAGAGCACGAATAATGCGGCGCGCGAGATTTCCTTGCGGACGCTCCGTTCCCGGCCAGGGGCACATCCTACCGCGTTCCGACAATCCGTGTTTCGGTGGCAAAACCCCAAACCGGATCAAACCGGTGGACCTGATAGACCGGAAGTGTCCTCATATCAGCCGGATATTCGCCTTTGCGCAATGTCGTCGCGATGCTCGGCATCACCGTCGCCGGGATGTCCGCGACACGCCCCGCGGCAGCGCGGTGAACATGGCCGCTGAAAACAGCGACGACCCGCCCAGAGTGCTGCAAGGCCCGGCGCAGCCCCGACATCACATCCCAGGTTTCGAAGTGGAGCAGGTCCGGCCCCACCGTAACCTCAAATGGCGGATGGTGCGTGAAAACCGCTATGGGTTTGGTGGTCTCGCCGTCGATCATCTCAATCAAATGTCTGACCCGCTCGCGGCAAAAGTCACCCTTGTTGCTGCCTGAACTCAGGGTATCCAGCGCAATCAGCCTTACCGGATAATCGTCGATCGCATAGGCGACAAAGTCGGAACCGGGCGCAAGATATCCGCATGCCAGGAAGGCTTCGCGCAAATTCGTCCTGTTGTCCTTATTGCCGGCCAGCACATAGACCGGCGCCCGTGCCTGCGCGAGCGTGGCCACGGCCTGAGCATATTCGTCTTGCCGTCCGTTATGAACGATATCCCCTGTATGAACGATCACGTCGGGGCCCGGATCGAGTGCATTTATGTCGGCAACGGTCAGTGCGAAATCCCGTAACCTCCGTTCGGCGTCGGGCGTATCCAGCGCAATATGGGTATCGGAGATTTGCGCGATGATCATGATGCCGGACCTGGTGTCCCGATTCCGAAGTTCGCAAACCCTTGCGGCGCCTTCCGATGCGAACTTCGGAATCAAAGGGACATAAGCAACTCCATGATTCTAGTGCCGCTCTTGAACCCGAAGTTCGCAACCGCACCGGCCCACGATGTGTGCGAACTCCGGGTTCGCGGCACTAGCCTGTCGATCGCAGACCCGCGTAATACTCCTTGAGGATCGCCACCACCTCCGGCCGGCTGAACTCGGGTGGTATGGCCGCGTCGGTCGAGAGCATTTTGCGCTGCTGCGTGCCGGAGATCGAGATGTGATTCTCCGGATCGTGGGGACAGGTCTTGGCCGTCGCCATTCCGTAACACTTCCGGCAATAGAAGGTGATGTCGATCTTCAGCGCTCTCGTATGAAGCGCGCCGTCCCACAGTTCATTGAAGACGTGATGCGAGTCGAATGGACCGTAGTAGTCGCCGACGCCGGCGTGGTCGCGCCCAACGATAAGGTGAGAGCAACCGAAATTCTGGCGAATGAGGGCATGAAGCAGCGCCTCGCGCGGGCCCGCATAGCGCATTTCGATCGGATAGCCCGCCTGAATTACCGTCTCGGGGCGGAAATAGTTGTTGATCATCGCCTGGATCGCTCGGGTGCGCACCTCGGCTGGAATGTCGCCTGCTTTCAGCTTCCCAAGCACTTGATGGATGAAAACACCGTCCGTTACCTCGAGCGCGATCTTCACCAGATGCTCGTGACTTCGGTGCATGGGATTTCGGGTCTGGAAGGCGGCGACGCGCAACCAACCTCTTTCAAGAAACATGGCCCGCGACTCGGCGGGGCGGATATAGAGGTTCGGATATTTTACCGGATAGGCACCCTCGCTGAGAACCACGACCCGTCCGGCCAAATTGACATCGCCTTGCTCCAACACCTTGACAACACCGGGATGCTTCGGATCGATCGTGCGATAGACATGCTCGGCCTCGATCGCCTTGTCGATCGCGTATTTTTCGCGAACCTGCATGACGGCGAGAATTTCGTCGGTCTCCGCGTCGATGAGCGTGACCTCCTCTTCGGCATGGATGCTATCGCCAAGGTCCTTTCTTACGGGAAGCGTGATCGGGATCGGCCAAAAGACGCCGCTGGTCAGTTTCATATCCAGGCACGAACCGCGCCAGTCGTCGTGCCCCATAAAGCCGTCGAGCGGCGTATAGGCCCCCATTGCCAGCATGAACACGTCGGAGACCGCACGTGAATTGAGAGGAACCCTCCTGAGTTTCTCCGCTCGCTTGCGCTCCTCGCCCCGCTCCGTCTCGGCCAGCAGCAGTGGCTTGACTGTGTCCGAACCGTGCGGCGGTACGAGTTGCGGCATTGCGATTCCGTCGTGAAATCAAGCTGTCGCGGAGTAGGACGGCCTTTGCGGACTGCAGCGGGTGGCGGGCTCCGGGTTGACGCGAGTAAAGCCCCGAGCGCGCGGGATCTGGAAGTCGTAGTGCTGAGTGTGCGACTGCTCAGTCCACGATGTGATACACCGGAGCCTTCTCCATCTCCCATTTCCCGGACTCCCGGTCGTAGCGGGACAGGGTGAAGCAATGCCAATCTTTGTCGTCCAGCTTCGGATGATCGGCACGGTAGTAATACCCCGGCCAGCGCGTTTCCGTCCTGAACAACGTGTGCTGCGCCACAGCCTCCGAGGCCAAAACCCGGTGGTGAAGCTCCCACGCCCGCTGAAGCTGGTGAAGGTCCTCGGCCCCGAGATAGGCGAGGTCTTCCTTCAGCATGGTTAGCAATTCCATCCCGCGGGTGAGCAGAGGTTCGTTGGTCGTGTAGTAGGAGCCGATGCCGCCGACATATTCGTCCATGATCTTCTCAAGACGCTGAAGACCATTGATCGGCAAGATGTAGCTCGGCGAAACGGTTCCTGCGACGATCTCATTGCGGCCGACCTGGTAGGTCTCCAAGGGTTGGAAGATTGCCTTCTTGAGATCTTCGTACTCCCGCTCGCTGACCTGAGGCTGCTCTCTACCCAGGTCGTTCACGTAGTTGACCGCCGCCTTGCCGGCGATCCGGCCCTCCGTGAAGGATCCCGACGAGAACTTGTGAGCGGTGCCGCCGATGGCGTCGCCGGCACCGAAAAGTCCGTCGACGGTCATCATGCGGTTGTATCCCCACTGATATTCCGAAGGGGCGTAGTCCGCCGGTCCACTCGCCCATGCGCCGGAGCACGTGGCATGGGAGCCCATGACGTAAGGCTCGGACGTGGTGAGCTCGGGATTGGTATGCTTGGGATCGATGTTCTGCGACGCCCAGACGACCGCTTGCCCGATCGTCATGCCGAGGAAGTTCTCCCAGCCGACCGTCTCCTTGTGCGGATCCTGGAAGGCCTCCTTCGTCACCATGCGGATGGGGCCTCTCCCGGCCTTGACCTCCTCCAGAAGGGCGTGGTTCCGCAGGCAAGTCGGCACCGGGTGCCGGTCAACGTAGTCCCCGACCAATTCCTTGGTGTGAGCGTGCCATTTTGACTCGTATTCCTCGCCATACGCGTTCTCGGTGTACGTCTTGAGATGCAGGAAGTAGGCACCGACCGGACCATAGCCGTCCTTGAATTCGAGTCAGGACGATTCGGTTCTCCATCTGCATCATCTTGGCGCCGACGAGGATCGGCAACGCATAGGCAGAGGCGCTGCTCCACGGCGCGTACCACGTTCGTCCCATGCCTTCACCCACCGCACGGGGCTTGAAGATGTGCGACGCACCGCCGGCAGATACGATGACGGCCTTCGAGCGGAAGACGTAGAAATCCCCATTACGGACGTTGAAGCCGACGGCCCCGGCGACCCGGTTGGGTTTCGTCTCGTCCATCAGCAGGTGGGTCACCATGATCCGGTTGTAGACTTTGGTGGCGGCCTTGCGGGCGGCCTCGGCGACGAGCGGCTTGTAGCTCTCGCCGTGAATCATGATCTGCCATTTGCCCTCGCGCTGGTACCGCCCGGTTTTCGGGTCCCGCATGATGGGCAGGCCCCACTCCTCGAACTTGTGCACCGTGGAGTCCACGTGGCGGGCGATATCGTAGCCCAGATCCTCCCGCACGAGGCCCATGAGGTCGTTCCGGGCGTAGCGGACATGGTCCTCGGGCCGGTTCTCGTTCCACTGCATGCCCATGTAGCAGTTGATCGCATACAGGCCTTGTGCCACGGCCCCGCTGCGCTCGATGTTCGCCTTCTCGACGCAGACAATCGTTAGGTCGCGCCCCCAATACCTGGATTCGTATGTGGCCCCGCAGCCAGCCATGCCGCCGCCGATGACGAGGATATCCGAATCCACGAACACCGTTTTTCGGCGTGTCAGGAGGCCCATTATGGCAAACCTCGCTTGAGTTGGTCCGGAGTGAGCGCGGGCAGCGCATCGATGTTGAGCGCCTCAGGCTCGTGCGCGAGCTCCTGGGACTTCAGCGCATCCGGGCTCGGCGCCGCGTAATCAGACGATGACTTGATCGATCCCCATGGCGTGGTCCTGATCGGGGAAACGAAATCCTTCTCGCGGCCGTCCCGGAATATGATCTTCCAGGAAATGGTCCCCTTCTCCTCTTCGCGGAGCACCCGGACACTGTGGCCCAAGGGGGCGAAGTCGGCGTAGCCGCGGCAGTCTATCGCATTCTGCGGACACGCCTTCACGCATGAATAGCACTCCCAGCACATATTGGGCTCGATGTTATAGGCACGGCGGTAGGTGGTATCGATGTGCATGATGTCGGACGGGCAGATATCCACGCAATGTCCGCAGCCGTCGCAACGCGTCATGTAGACGAATGTCGGCATGATATTACGTCATCTCCTGTATCGAACACCAAGTAATGGGCTAATCAATAATTTTGGGGCTGTCGGCGGGCACTGCCAAAAATCGCGGGGCTGTCCGCGGGGGCCGGCAGGTTGCTCCGCGAACCGTTCGCCTGTTCGACCCGTTTCTGGAAGGCTGCTGCGGGCTTGAAGAACATATGCGAAAACTTGGACCATGGGATCGACCCGAACAGCACCGTCGTGGCGATGAGATACAGAGCCAGGAACACGTTCGCCCAGGCGTGGCTACCTGTCGTCTGCACGGACGCCCATAACAGTCCCAGCGTCGCGCTCGCCAGAAGCGAAACGACGAACAGGTCGGCACGCACCAGGCGAAAAGGTGAGTTGCCTTCCGCGGCGACGTCGACGCGGATGAAGAACCAGAACCAGTAGCCGCCGAGGCAGACCATCAGGGCCCCGACGTACCACAGGGCCGGCAGAATGGCGGGCGCAGGCGTGGCGGGCGTCGGGTACGCGAAAACCATGATCACGGTTATGACAACATAAGCCAGGAAACCGTACATTGTCAGGAGGTGAGCAATTCTGCGCTGCACGTTGCAGAATTCACCGGAGGCCAGGACGTCCACCAAAGCGGTCTGGGCCGCCACGGACGCCATTTCCCCGCTGCCGACCTGCCGCGTGCCCTTATTCTTTGCGTTCTGCCAATTGTTAAAGAAGTACTTCGCGCTCTTCTTATGCATGATGTCGAGCAACGTGCCGCCCGCGACCATGACAATCATGGCGACGACATACGTCTGCATGACGGCGGGTGGGATGGACGCTGAGAGCTCGGCGAAAGGATTGCTGGTGAACACTGGTCGACATCCCCCGATCGGCCCCCGCTTCCAGGCGTCAACATAGACGACTGGAAGCACTGCGGCAATCTGGTTCACGATAGGAGCCGCCTCATTTGCATGAGTGGGCGTTCGAATGGGCTCAGGAGTCAAATTTGAAGGGCCTATCTGAAATTCGCTCTCGGCTATGATTGATCAGGCAATCCGTTCACGATCCGAAATTGAAAACAATCATCAAAACTGTGACACGCATCGGGGGTGCCGTCGCGAGAGCATCCCGAGACCGATACGGCCGTCCATGTTTCGACGAGCGGACTGATCCGATCGAGACGGCGGTTCGCGGGCGCATCCGCGGTTCATCGAAGAGCTGACGCATCAGGAGCTCGATGCGCCGCCGGCGCGCCCGCGCTACGGGTCGGCCGGCGAAGCGCGTGGTGACGCAGCTGGCGCAGCCGGCCTCCGTCATGAGAGCCGGCCGCGCGAGCTGGCGGGCGCCTCCGGGAGCGCGGCGACCAAAGTGCCACGCGCCCCGCTGCCGCGGACGGCCAGACCACCGGATGGCGGCAACCACCCAAGCGCTACACGCCTGTCGGCATCATTTCACGTGAAAAGATATATGGGATCGAAAGTTCCTATTTCGTAATTGAGAGCACGAATAATCCATCGCGCGAGATTCCCTTGCGGCTGCTCCGTTCTCGGGCGTACGCTTCGTTCGCTGCGCGCCGTGGCAGGGAGCAGAGGTGCCCGAGGCGATTTCCTGCCGCACCGCTTCCGCTGGTCGCCGACCAGACGCGCTTTCTCGGGATTGGCAACGGTTTTCGACCCGTCGATCAGCCCGGGGCAACCGGGCGATCCTGATCCAGGGAGGAAGAGATGTCGAAACTCAGCAGGCAAATCGGTATGTGCTCGACGCTGGCGTGCGCAGTTCTGTTGGCGCCGAACGCAGGGCACGCGACCGTCGAGTTCGGCAAGCAGGGCCAGCCCGTCACGCTCGTCGTGGGCTATCAGCCCTACTACACCGAGTCCTGGTCCGGCGTCGTCGTCAACGGCAAGCAGCTTTGGAAGAAGCACCTGCCGGCGGGCTCGACCGCGGAGTTTCAGGTCGGATTGCAGGGCGCCATTATCGTCAACGCGATGACCGGCGAGAAGCAGCACATCGGCTATGTCGGCGACATGCCGGCGATCGTCTCCACCTTCCGAAACCTGCCGGATCGCGGCGGCACCGATATCCGCATCGTGGCGACGCTCGGTACCTCGAAGCAGCAGTGCAACATCTTCCTCGTTCGCAACGATGCGCCGCAATTCAAGAACGGCAGGGAGGCGGTGAAATGGATGGACGGCAAGAATACCTCCTCGCCGCACGGCTCGTGCACGGATCGCTTTGCGCGGCTGGCGTTTAAGGAGGCGGGCATCCAGCCGAAGACCTACCTCAACCAGAACATCGAGGTCATCACCACGAATTTCCGCGCCGGCAAGCTCGACGCAGCGGTGATCTGGGAGCCCACCGCCACCAAGATCGCGCAGGGCGGATTAGCGCGCCGCGCCGCGAGCGGCGAGGACTTCGACGCGCTCGATGGCGGCTTCCTGATCATGCTCAACGACCTGATCACGCAGCGTCCGGACGTGGTCCGGGGCTGGCTCGAAGCCGAGCTCGACGCCCAGCTGTTCCTGGCCGATCTCAACAATGCGGCCGAGGTCTCCAAGCTGGCGGAGCAGCAGACCGAGCAGATGGACCGCAAGGTGCTGTGGGCCTCGCTCTACGGCGAGAATCCGAAGAATGCCGGCGGCGGCGAGGTGACTGTGGAGCTCGATTTCATTGTCAATGACCGGGTGCAGAAGCTGATCGCCGAAGCGACCGAGTTCCTCAACGGCCTGCCGAACAAGCCCGCGGCATCGCCTAAGGTGCGCGACGGTGCCGTCGACGACAAGGTCGCGCGCGAAGTGCTCGCGAAGCGCGGCCTCAAGAGCCCGGTCAGCGTCATCAAGGCCCAGCCGCTCTCGGCATTCAAGTAGCGGCGAGGCGCGCCGTCTCGCCGGCGGGCATGCGAGCGGCGCGCCGGGACAGGCCCCAACCGATGCATCAAGTTGTTTTTCCAGGCGAGTTTCAGGCCGCCCCCAAGCCGATGCCGAATCGGCTCGCACGCGCCTGGTATCTGCTGAAGAAGGCCGCTCGGGCGCCAACGCCGTACCTGACGGTATTCGGCATCTTGCTCTGGCTCTTCGTCTACTGGCTGCTGTGCGAGGGCCTGCAGCTGCCCCGCTTCGTGAAGCTTCCGGGGCCGGTCACTCTCTTGAGCGAGTGGCTGTCGCCCAACCCGCAACAGGGCATCTCGATCTTCACCCCGGAATACTACGAGCACATCTACGTCAGCGTTCGTCGCATCTTCATTGCGTTCTGCATCGCAACGTCGATCGGCGTTCCGCTCGGATTGCTCATGGGCTGGTCGCGCACGTTCCGCGACTACACGTTTCCGATCCTGGAGACGCTGCGGCCGATCCCGATCCTGGCCTGGGTGCCGCTCGCGATCCTCATGTTCAGCGGCTACGAGACCCCGGTCATCTTTCTCGCCACGCTTGCCTCCCTGTTCGTTACGACGCTCAACACCATGCTCGGAGTGCAATCGATCGACGAGGCCTACTTCCGAGCGGCCGGCTGCCTCGGCTCGAGCCGGTGGGACGTCTTCCGCCACGTGGTGGTGCCGGGTGCGCTGCCCTTCATCTTCACCGGCCTGCAAATCAGCGTCGGCGTCGCCTGGTTCTCGCTCGTCGCCGCGGAAATGGTGTCCGGCGACTTCGGCCTCGGCTATCTGATCCTCAGCTCATACGTGAACGGCGTCACCGTGCCGATGGTCATCGCCATGCTCACCCTGGGCTTCGTCGGCTGGTTCACCTCGGCGATAGTCCGGTTCGTCGGCAATCGGCTGATGCAATGGCATGCGCGCGCGCTCGCGCTGCAGGGCCGATGAAGCGCGCGGGCATGTCACTTGACGCCGACGGTTCGAGCAACGCGACGACTCGCGGCGCGCTCAGCATCCGCGATGTCGTCAAAATCTACGATCCCGAGGGCGTCAATATCATGGCAGTCGACAACTGCTCCATGGAGATCGCACCGGGCGAGTTCTGCATGATCGTCGGTCCGTCGGGATGCGGAAAGACGACGCTCCTGAACGCCATTGCGGGCTTCCACTCGATAACCTCGGGAGACATCGTTCTCGACGGCAGGCTGCTGTGCGGCGGAGGCAAACCGAAGGCGGCACAAGGCGCCGACCGCATCGTGGTCTTCCAGAACGGCGCATTGTTTCCGTGGAAGACGCTGGCAGAGAACGTCGCCTATGGCCCGATGGTGCAAGGCGTCCTGTCGAAGCGGGATGCGCTGGAGAAGGCGCACGAGATGCTGGCGGAGGCGGGGCTGGGCGAATTCGGCGGCAAGTATCCGGGCGAGGTGTCCTCGGGCATGGCCCGCCGCGCCGAGATCGTGCGCGCGCTCATCAACAAGCCGAAGGTGCTGCTGCTCGACGAGCCCTATCGCGCCATGGACGGACTGACCAAATCGATCATGCACGAGGCGCTGCTCGAAGTGTACGATCGAACCAAGGTCACCATCTTCTTCATCACCCACGACCTCGAGGAGGCGATCTTCCTCGGCGACCGCGTGTATGTGCTGACGACACGGCCATGTCGTCTCAAGAAAGTGGTCAATGTCGACATCCCGCGCCCGCGCAACTACGAGGTCCTCTCCTCCGAGCAATTCAGGTTGCTGGTCGAGGAAACCAAGGATGCCGTGCACGAGGAAGCCATCAAGGCCTTCCAATCAGGCGAAAGAGAGCTAGCCTGAGCAAGGCGAGAAACCAATCATGGCCAGTGTCGGCGAGGTCGGTCGTCCCATTGGCGTCGCGCGGTCGCGGCGTCCGTTCCTGCTCAGGACCCTGGGCCGGCAGGAGTTCTGGCGCGGACTGGTCGCCATCGTCGTGTTCCTGGTCCTGTGGGAGGTCGGTTCGCGCTCCAAGGAATGGTTCGGATACACGCTCCCCTATGTGGGCCTTCTGCCGCCTCCGTCCGATGTGGCGGTGGCCTGGTCGAAAGTGCTGGTGAAATGGGGATATTGGGAAAGCTGGTATCAGAGTTTCAAGCGCGTGCTGACCGGCTTCATCGCGGCGCAGATCATCGGCATCCCCTTCGGCCTGATGCTGGCCGTCAACAAGTACTTTCGCGACATCTTTTTCCCACCCTTCGAAATGCTCCGCCCGATTCCGCCGCTCGCCTGGGTCCCGGCCTCGTTGATTTTCTGGCCGACCAACGAAATGTCGATCGCATTCGTCACCTTCCTCGGCGCGTTCTTCACGATCGTAATCAACGTGCTCGGCGGCGCACGCACCATCGACGTGCGCTACCTGCGGGCCGCCCAATCCATGGGCGCAAACCATTGGCATCTGTTCTGGAGGATCATCCTGCCCGGAATATTGCCGTCGATTTTCACCGGAGCCGCCGTCGGCATGGGCATCACCTGGGAGGTCGTGGTGGCCGCGGAGATGATTTCGAGCGGGGGCACGCAGGGCGGCGGCGGCCTCGGCTTCTTCATCTGGAACTCCTACATGGGCGGCTCGCTGCCCCAGATCGTCGTCGGCATGATCTCGATCGGCATCGCCGGATACCTTTCTAGCGGCGTCATCCGTATGATCGGCCACCGTGCCATGCCCTGGCGCAACTTGTTCTGACCCGCAAATAGGCGCCCTTGATGCACAGACCGGGCCATAATGCCGATCAGCCGGCCTCCGCCGCCGGCCTCGCGGGGGGGACCGCGTCGCAGGCAAGCGTCGAAATCAGGGAAGTCTGCAAATCCTACGGCGAGGAATGGGAGCGGCAGGATGTCATCAAGAACCTGACGCTCGATGTCTTGCCCGGCAAGCTCACTGTTGTCGTCGGCCCTTCCGGCTGCGGCAAGTCGACGCTCGTCAATCTGATCGCAGGCTTCGAGCGGCCGGACCGCGGTGAGATTCTGCTCAACGGCCGGCGCGTCACCGGCCCCTCGCGGGACCGGATGGTGGTATTCCAGGAGACGGCGCTGATTCCATGGCAGACGACGTATCAGAACGTCGTGTTCGGACCGAAGCTTCGCGGCGACCTCAAGGGCAAGGCGCTTCGGCAACGCGCCCATGAGCTGCTGACCAAGGTCGGGCTTCAGGACTTCATTCACAAATACCCGCTTCAGCTGTCGGGAGGCATGCAGCGGCGAGCCGAGCTCGCGCGCGCGCTGATCAATCAGCCCCAGATCATGATCATGGACGAGCCCTTCCGCGGGCTCGACGCCATGTCGCGCGGCCTGATGCAGGAGTTCTTCCTGCGCCTGTTCGAAGAGAACCGGCGCACCAATCTGTACGTCACGTCCGAGATCGACGAGGCGATTTTCCTCGCGGATCGGCTGGTCGTGCTCTCGAACCGGCCGGCGCAGTTGCGCGCGGTCATCGATATCGAGCTGCCGCGTCCGCGGCACTACCAGGTGCTGAGCTCGCCCGAGGCCTTCGAATACAAGCGCGAGGCGCTGGAAATCCTGCACCAGGAGGCGATGCGCAGCTTCAGAGTTTCGGCAGCAGGCCGGCTGCCGGGCCGTCCGTGATCGCCGGTGCCTGGTGCGGTGGATTTGAAGCTCCTACCATTGTAGCCGCCGGCTCGCTTAGAGACTTCAAATCCAAAACCACACTAATCATCAATTTCCAGTGCCCTTTGGTTCCGAAGTTCGCGCCGGGGGGTGCCGCCGCCAGGGTTTGCGAACTTCGCAATCGGGACACTAATTTAGTTCGTTCGCGACCCGGCATGGAACCTCTGACCGATCGCACGATGATCATCGCTCTGGCGGCCGCCGGCGCCTGCCTCGTGACGGCGGGCAGCTTGTGGCGCAGTCACAGTCGCAATACCGCAAGGTTGGCGCAGGCGGTGGTGTGGGCCGGCTACATCGTCTCGCTGGCGAGCGTGGCGCTCTTCATCGCAGCGGGATTCTTGTCCGGGCGCTGAAAGTCATTCGACCTCTCGGCTTGCTCGGCGTTGCCGTCGCGCCGCGGCGGCCCTTGTCACGAGCACCGACTGTCAATTCCGGCTCGCGAATTCACTTTCCGAGCGATTCCTGAGGGCACGCGAGGGCTGTTTGAACGCCGATCGACAATCAGATAGCTTCACGAAGCTGGAGATCGCGCCATGGAGATTTCCCACCGCGTTGCGGACGGTGCGCCTGCTGGCAAAGCGACCCGCTGGGGTATCGCTCGGATGATCGAAGCGCGCCATCTGGCGAAGAGTTTTCGCGGCCGTCCCGCCGTCATGGACATCTCGTTCGACGTCGGCGCGGGTGAAATCGTCGGATTCCTCGGCACCAACGGCGCCGGCAAGTCCACGCTCCTGCGCCTGCTCGCCGGCTGCCTGCGGCCGGATCGCGGCACCGCCGCCATCGACGGCCAGGATATCGCGACCGAGCGCCGGCAAGCGCAGGCCCGTCTGGGCTATTTGCCGGAGGCCGCAGCGGGCTTTCCCAATTTGACCGTGCTCGAATTTCTGACCTTCGCGGCCGAATCGCGAGGGTATTTTGGCGCCGGACGACGCCTCGCACTCGCGCGTGCCGTCGAGGCGCTCGATCTCGGTCCCGCGATGGCGATGACGCTCAAAAGCCTTTCCAAGGGTTGGCGGCAGCGCGCATGGCTCGCCCAAGCGATCCTGCATGACCCGCCGGTACTCATCCTGGATGAGCCGACGGACGGGTTGGACCCCAATCAGAAGATGCATCTGCGCCGCTTTCTGCGGACGGCGGCGCAAGGCAAGGCCATCCTCATGTCCACGCATATCCTCGAGGAGGCCGAACAGCTCTGCGACCGGCTCATCATCATCGCGCAGGGCGCGGTAGCCGCCGATCAGCGCCGCCAGGCGCTGACGGACGAGCGCGGCCGCCTTGCCGGCGCCTTTGCCCGGCTGACCAACGCGCAAATCGAGCGTCCCACGCAATGAAGGCCGTTCCGCACCACGCGCCGCAGGCCGGCGTGCGCGGCGGGTTTGCGGAAATCTGGGCGGTCTTTCGGCACGAATGGCGTCAGCTCGTGTACGCGCCACTTTCATCCGTCTTCCTGGCCGCCTTCCTGCTGGCGCTGATGGCCTGCGTATTTCTGATCGCCGACTTCTATTCGACCAATTCCGCCACTATCGACGTCATGCTGACGTTTCTGCCGTGGGTGGCGCTGGTGTTCGTACCGGCGCTTGCCATGCGCGCGTGGACGGAGGAGCCGAGTGACCGATCGCTCGAGCTGACTCTGAGTCTGCCGATGCGTACGTCGTCGCTGGTGATCGGCAAATGGCTCGCCGGAAGCGCGCTGCTGCTGACCGGGCTCGTGCTCACGATTCCCCTTGTGGCCACGATCGCCTATCTAGGCTCGCCTGACTGGGGCGTGGTGCTGTCGGGCTATTGCGGCGCAGCGCTCCTCCTGCTGACGTTTCTCGCCGGCGCACTCTTCGCCGCTGCCGCCATGCGAGAACCGGTCGCCGGAATCATCTTTGGCGTCGGACTCCTGTTCATCCTGATGCTCCCCGGATGGGACGTGTTCGCACGGTTGCTGGGGGGGCATGCGAGCGCCGGTGTTCTCGAAGTCATGCCGCTGATCAGCCCGAAACATTGGCTCGACCGGATGGGCGCCGGAGACGTGGAATTCACAGCGCTCGTCTACTTCGCGGCGGCGACCGCGATTTCCCTGGTGGCGACGGCTTGGCTGGTCGAGAACCGCCGCGCAGGTTCGGTGCGACTTGGCGGCGTTGTCCGGGGTGCGGTATGGGGCCTTGCTCTCATTGCGGTCGGGGCTCTTGTCGTGGCCGGGGCGCATCAGGCGCCATCGCTGGGTTTCGACTTGACGGCCGAAAAAGAGTTCACTCTGCATGGCCAGACGCTCGAGATCATTGCGCGCCAGCCCGCGGACACCGTGATCGACTTCTATTGGAGCGCAAGCGAGGCGGCGGTGCCGCCAAGCATTCGCCTGCACGCGCGGCGGGCACGCGATCTCCTGCGATCGGTGACGGCGCGCTCTCACGGTCGTGTCGCGCTTCGGGAACATGATCCGAGGCCCGACACGGAGACCGAGGCCGAAGCACGTGCCGCCGGTCTTCGTCGCGTCCCGATGACTTCCGGCGACGCTTTCATGCTCGGCGCAGTTTTCCGGCATGGCGGACGACAAGGGCGGATCGCGTACTTCGACATTAGACGCGAGCAGCTGCTCGAGTACGACGTCGCCCTCGCTCTGCACGGCCTAGGCCAGACCCGCACCCGCCGCGTCGGCCTGCTGTCGCCGCTCCTGTCGCCGCGCTACGCGAAGGAGCCGCGCGACGGACTCTCGTTTCTGGAAGAACTGAAGCGAGCCTATGACGTGGTGGTCATTCCGCACTTCGCCGACGCGTTGCCGCCGAATCTCGACGTTCTGCTCGTGATCGACGCCACGGTGCTCAAACGCGAGATGTTGTACGCTATCGATCAGCATGTCATGGCCGGCCACGGGCTCATCGTCATGATGGACCCGCAAGTGCGTTTCAACCGCGCCAGCAACATCGTCACCCCGCAGCCGTCCGCCGAGATCAACGACATATCCGATCTTCTGCTGCGCTACGGTGCACGATATATCGGAACCGAGGTGGTCGGCGATTCCGAGCTCAGTTCGCGGGTCGTCGACGAAGACCAGCAGCAGCTGAGCTACCCCTACTGGCTGCGCATCCGCCGCGACGGCCTGTCCGCCGCGCATCCCGTGACTGCCGACCTCAACGAAATCACCTTTGCAGAGCCCGGCGCACTGTCGCTTGCCGGCGAGGGTGCAACCGCCATCGTGACGACGACGGAGGCGGCCGGCGCGCTGCCGCGAGAGCAATTCGCCGGCAAATCACCCCAGCAACTTGCGGCCCACTTCGCGCCGCGTGGAGGCAAACGCGTGCTTGCGGCCGCGCTCAGCGGGCCCTTCGCCAGTGCCTTCTCCGCCGCGCCGGAAGGCGTGCGTGCGGATCGATTCCGGCCGCGATCCGCAGGTTCCGCCGCCGTATTCGTGCTTGCCGACGTGGACTGGATCTTCGATCCGTTCTCGGTCCAACAGGTCCGTGCCGGCGATCAGGTGCTCACGCGCCCGCTCAACGACAATATCGCGCTGCTGCTCAATATGGTGGAGTACGCTGCCGGCGACCCCGCCCTCATCGCCATTCGCTCGCGCGGGCACCTGCAGCGGCCTTTCACCCTGGTGTCGGCCATGCTGAATGCCGCCCGGCTGCAGCACGGCCGGGAGGAAGCCGATCTCGCCCAGCGCATAAGCAAAGTCGAGACGACCCTCGCAAAGGTGCTGGAGGCGACAGGCGCCTCTCGCGCCGAGCAATTGCCTGAGGCCATCCAATCCCAGGTTCGCGGATTGCTCGCGGAACTGCTGCCCGCGCGCCGACGGTTGCGCGAGATCCGCCTCGTCATGCGCGAGCAGGTCGAAAGTCTCGGACGTCGCATCACGCTGTTGAATCTGATGGCCGGCCCGGTCCTCGTGATCGTCCTGTTTCTCGCGCTCTGGCCTCTCCGCGGCCGGCGGGCCGGAGCATCCGGCTGGCTGCAGCCGTGATCCGCGATGCGGGGGCTTCGATTCTCGGTCTTTCCAACCAACTTTCTCGCCGGAAACCCACAGAGCGGCATGACCGAGGCTGATGGCGCGTGGAACTTGCGCGCCATCATCCTGTTGTCAGCCATGCACAACCTTGCCTGAGGAGAACGCGATGCTGAAATGGGCCCTGATCTTCTTCATCGTCTCCGTGATCGCCGGCCTGCTGGGCTTTACCGGAATCTCGGCCGCCGCCGCCGGCATTGCGAAGGTCCTGTTCTTCATCTTCCTCGCCATTTTCCTGGTCTTCCTCGTTCTCGGCATCGTGGCGGGCGAGGCGCTCTTCTGAACGACTGCCAAGCGGGCCTGCTGCGCCGTTGCTGCAGCACGATATGCCATGGCGGGCGAGCAGCCGCAGGCGAGCGGTCTCCGGCCGATGTCATGGTTGGAGCAAATCGCTTCGGCTTGAATCGTGATTTCGCTTTGTACGTTTGTTGGGCTGCACGATCCTATCTGAAACGTCTGCGTCTCCTCGGGATCATCCTCCAAGTTTGCCCGCATCGGCGGCAGGCGCCTGCCGCTTGTACCGGCCGATCACGGCGTTGAGCTCGGCGCCCGCGAGGACCGAGTAGGCCCCTAGCCAGAACCAGAGCAGCAGGATGATCACCGCGCCCAGCGAACCGTAGGTCCTGTCGTAGCTGGCGAACCGGCTGACATAGAGCGAGAAGCCGACCGAGCCGATCAGCCAGAGCGCCGTGCCGACAAGCGCGCCTGCACTTGCCCATTCCCAGCGCGGCTCGGCGCGGTTCGGCGCGTAGCGGTACAACGCCGCCAAGGCGAGAATCACCACCGCCGCCAGGATCGGCCAGCGCACCAGCGAGACCACGCTTTGCCATGTCGGCGGCAGCGGCAGAAGACCGATCACGGCCGGCAGCACCGCAACCAGCGCGATGACGGCAATGCCGAAGAAAACGAGAGCGAGGGTCAGCGCGAGGGCGACGACGTTGAACCAGAACACGTTGCGAGCCTCCGGCTGGTCGTAAGCGACATTGAGCGCCGTCATCATCGTGGCGGTCGCGTATCGCGCGCTCCATAGCGACAACGCCAGGCTGACGGCGAGCCCGGTGCCGAAGGTGGACCGAGGGCGCTGCAGGAGAGCCTGCAGCCACCCGGACAAGAGTGAGACGGCTTCGGACGGCAACACGCCCTGCAGCTGGGTCAACTGCTGCTGGACAATGGCCGGATCGGCAACAAGACCATAGAGCGAGACCAGGGCCGTCAGCGCCGGAAAGATCGACAGCATCGCATAAAACGCGACCGCGGCCGCCAGGGCCGAAATGTAGTCCTCGCCCATTTGCTGCCACACGCGCTTGACGATCACCCACAATCCCGGCCAGGTGCCCAGCGCGGGATTCCGATCATGCCGGGCCCCCGAATCACGCGGGCTTACGCGCGCCGGTGCACGTTTGGGTCGATCGCTCCTCGCGGTCACGGCGTACAGCGCCACCGCCAGCGCGACCATGGCTCCCATGAGCACATAGTCAAGTGCTGCTTGCTTGCGGCGATCGGGCATGGGTCGACGGTCTTCGCTTCAGTCCGAGATCCGAGCGTACTCCGCCGCGGAAGCGCGTCACCTCGGTCGGAGACCCTCGGCGCGCCGCGGCATTCCCCGGCCCGTTCCATTAGCGCTCAAATGCCGGCGTGGCGAGGCGCTCCGCCGGAGGAATCTTGTCGGCGATGTTGCGAGAATCACCGAGAGAACGGGTACTCGCTGAAATTGCGCGTTGATCCCCGCGCCCGACGCGGGGCGGCGGCCGCAAGGCACGGATGCTTGCGGCCCTTCGCGCCGCTTCGCGCGCGTGTCCGCCGTACCGAATTTAGCTCGCACGACTCCGCTCCTGCATCATCCTCGGCCCATCGCACCCGCTGGTTCATGACCGGGCTGCGATCGGGAAAGGTCGAGGCGTGCGACACCCTCAAGGCGGCCCAGCGCTGAGAGACCGTCCACCCCGAATGCGAGTGAGCGGGCTCGACATCATCGTGATGATCTCACGGTTATAGCGGGGACGGTGAAAAATATGATAAGCATGGATGCTCCCGCAACTCGGCATCCATGCCGTGAAGCCGTTTTGGGCCGGGGCAGATCGCAATGACCCAGACGCCCTCTTGCACGCTTGCCGAGCGTTACGAACAGGGCATCTGCTTGCGGCGAAAGGCGTCGCGCCAAAAACACGCCGATCTCCACGGCCCCGGCGAGCGGGACGCGGTGGCGATTCTGGCGCGGGGCGACCGTACGCGCGTTCCGGAGTTGGTACCGGTTCGCTATGAGCGGATGCTAGTAAGCCCGTTCGCCTTTCTGCGAGGCGCTGCCGCCGTCATGGCGGAGGACCTGAGGCATCAGCCGGCCACGGGAATTCGCGTGCAGGCCTGCGGCGATTGCCATCTGATGAATTTCGGGGCTTTTGCCACCCCGGAAGAAAATATTCTCTTCGACATCAATGATTTCGACGAGACGTTGCCCGGTGTCGACTTCACCGTCGATCTCAAGCGGCTGGCCGCGAGCGTGGCGGTGGCCGCGTTCGCCGCGAAGTTCTCGAACAAGCGGGCGCGCGCGACCGCAGCTGCGACCGTCGAGGCGTACCGCACCCGCATGCGCGCCCTTGCCAAGCTGTCGCCGCTGGAGATCTGGCACAGCAGAATCGAGCTGTGGAGCGAAATCAGACAAATCGAGGATCGCGCGCTGAGGCAACGGCTGCACGCCATCCTCACCAAAGCGGGCAAAAGGCTCGAACAAGACGACAACTTCCCGCATCTCGTGAAGGGTCGGCAGCCCCGGATCGCAGATAAGCCGCCGCTGATCTACCACTTCACGCGCATGCGCGACGCGCGGCACCGCGTCAACGCTCGGCGCATGTTTGCCTCCTACCAAAAATGTCTTACGCCGGAACGGCTGTGTTTGTTCGACCGCTACTCGCTCAAGGACATGACCTTCAAGGCGGTTGGGGTCGGAAGCGTCGGCACGTTCTGCGCCATTGGTTTGTTCACGAGCGGCGACGGCGCTCCCCTGTTCCTTCAGGTCAAAGAAGCGGGAAGATCGGTGCTCGAATGCCCCGGGCCCAAATTCAATGGCCATCCGGGCCGACGGGTCGTCGAAGGTCAGCACATCATGCAGGCGGCGAGCGATATCTTCCTGGGATGGACGAAAGACGAGACGTCGGGCCGACATTTCTACGTGCGTCAGCTGAAGAACCGGCGGCTTGGGTCAATCACCGAGCTCGTGGAGGAAAATGCCCTCACCAATTACGCACGCCTGTGCGGGCGCACGCTCGCGCGCGCGCATGCGCGCTCGGCCGATCCCGCCGTGCTCGCGGGATACATGGGAAAGAGCGCCGCTTTTGACGATGCGCTGGCATCTTTCGCCATGACCTACGCGGTTCGCACGCAGAAAGATTACAATCAGCTCGCGAAAGCGAGGCGCGATGCCGGCAAGCAACGATGAGGACCGCTTTTCACGCCGGCCATCGAACCCATGGGAGTGACGAATGAGCCCCCCGACACGCGGGTGCGGTGGATGCGCCTTACACCATCCTTGACGCTTCCTGTTCGGACGGCAGCCGGCCATGCGGCGTCAGCTGGTCGATCAAATCCGGCAGAAACTGACTAAGGCCGGCGAGCAGTTCGCCCCTGCTCAAGCCGGTCTGCTTGCTCAGCGTCTCGAGCGTATCGCTCCCGAGCGCATTCCCCAGGTCCTTGGGCGCGATCTCCTCGTTAGGGCCGGTGCCGACCCAGGATTGCGCGGTGCGGCTATGTCCGCTGTCCTGCAATTCCTTGATGATATTGACGAGGCCGCCGCTCAGCACGCTTCCGGCCGCGGCCCCGCCGAGCACGTTGCCCAAGCCGCCGGGGAAAAGGTCGCTGAGACTGTCGCCGGGCTTGGCGCCCGCGGGTGTGGCGCCGGGCGTGCTGCCAGCCTTGCCGCCGCCGAACAGTCCGCCCAGTATATCGCCGAGCCCTCCGCTCGCGCTATTGCCCGGCGGCAATCGGCCCGGCTGGTCCGCGCCGCCCGAAGGGGCCGCCTGGCCACCCCTGCCCTTGAACGCCTTGTAGGCGAGGAGGCCGAGCAGCGCCATCAGGATCGGCGACATGCCGCCTCCGCTACCACGGGGGCTCGGTTGACGCTGTCCGTGAGGGCCATTCTGCATTCCGTTCAAGATATCGAGCAGTCCCATATCTGCCTCCCTGGTGTTGTGCCCGCTACGGCTCCTTCGAGACTCGGCCCGGAGTCAGCGAGGTGGCGGAGCGCCGGGGCCGGCAGGATTGCCTGGATCGCGAATCACGCGGTGGGCGACCAGCCGGTTCCAGACAAACAGGACGATTAACGCGCCCACGGTCGCGCCGATAAGACCGGCGCCCTGGTCGAGCCGGTACCAACCGACGCTCTGGCCGATGAAGGTGGCGATGAAGGCCCCGGCGATCCCGAGCAGGGTGGTGAGGATGAAGCCCTGAGGCTCGTTCGGTCCGGGCGACAAGAAGCGGGCGATCACACCCGCAAGAAAGCCGATCACGATAATCCAGATGATATTCCACACGACGATCTCCCGCGCGTGCGATGTGCATATCCGATGCTCCGCTTGATCGTGGCCGCTGGCCTGCCTCGATCCGCAATCCGCAGGCGCAACGCTTTCACCGCGTCTGCTGACTCCCCATCATGTTCTTCAGCAGTCCGGCGATGACCGTGAGGATGGCGCCGCCGACACCGCCCCCGACGATCTGGCCGACGATAGCCCCGACGTCGAGACCGCCGCCACCGGCCGCGGCTGCGATCGCTGGAATGAGGGCTTGCAGAATTTGGCCGCCGCCGACACCGCCAATGGCGCCGGCGATGGTGTTGCCGACTCCCCCGAGATTGTAGTCCTTCAGTGCCGCGCCGGCCGCGTTACCACCGACAACTCCCGCTATGAGCTGAATGATCAGATTGACGATCGTTTCCATTGCGCGTCCCTCTCCCTCGCAGGGCGACGGGCCGACCGGCGGCCGTCGCTGTTACCCACGCTTGCACCGCTGCTGCAAGCGGGCCGTACGCCCCGCGTGCCGCGACTTCTGATCAACCGCTCTCGCGATCAGACCGATCGTCGCGATGATCGGCGAAGCCGATTCCGTCACCGGTATGGAAGCTTGCTTTTGCGCACATCGATGCTCCGATCAGCGGATGCGGCATGGGCGCAATCGATGTTGCGCTGACGCCTGCGTGAAATCCATCACAAGTCCGTGAGATGCGGACGAATGTGCGTCAGTCGGTCTGTCCAATTTCTTGCCTGATGATCGATAAGGAGCGGCAAAATGGT
Source organism: uncultured Alphaproteobacteria bacterium (assembly GCA_963758945.1). Lineage (GTDB taxonomy): Bacteria > Pseudomonadota > Alphaproteobacteria > Rhizobiales > Xanthobacteraceae > VAZQ01. Next base: position 93,042 of record CAVWXY010000023.1, read on the forward strand.
CCTCGAATCCAATCGATTGCAAGGTGGTTCGGGCGCAATTGGTCCGTTGCACGAGCGAGGACGGCGAACCGCATTTCCTCGAGCTGTCTTGCATTGCGCGGCTGACTACTTCGCCGCAACGTCGAGACGCGCCAGAATACCCAGTATCCGAACAACAGTATCAGCTTCGCGCAATTTGCCGGGGGTGAACGGCACGACAGGAGGAGAGGATGAGCGTCTTCGGGAGCATCGTATCGGCGATCTTCGGTTCCAAGCACGCGGCGGACGTGACCGCCAAGACGGCGCAGTCTCCGGCCCCGCCCTCATCGACTGCATCCACCGCAACGCCCGCCGCCACGGCCGCCGCGAGGCCGATCTCGCGTGCCGACGTCGAAGCGATCCTCCAGAAACTCGCCGCGGAGGTCCGCGAAGACCTCGATTGGAAAAGGTCGATCGTCGACCTGATGAAGCTACTGAAACTGGACAGCGGGCTTGGCGCCCGCAAACAACTGGCGCAGGAACTGGGTTACACCGGCGCCCTCGATGGCTCAGCGGATATGAACATTTGGCTGCACCGGCAAGTGATGACGAAGCTTGCCGAGAGCGGGGGCAAGGTGCCGGACAGTCTGAAGGCGTGATGCTCCGGCGCGACGCCTGATCGTCGAAGCCCCGCCCGTGTCGCCAGTGTGTCGCCTATCGGGACTGCTTCCAGTTCGCCGATCGGAGCATCGTCATCCCGGGAGGACCGTGCGCTCGATTGCACGGGTGCACATCCAGATCGGCAGTAACAGCAACTCAACCGGGCAGACAGCGGGCGCAGCATCGTCTCCCGTGCTGATCCATAAGCAGATGGCGTGTTCGTCCTGCCGCGATCGGTCTCGCCCACCGCCGCCAGCACCACGTTCGTAACTGGCTCGACGACGATCAACGCCGGCGCAACACTTACGGCCAATTCGATCACGGCAGGCGGCTATACGGTCAACCGGATTTTCCCGGTGCTCACCTCGATCGAGCCGCTGACCGGGACATTCCCTAGTCCCCCCGCCACTACCGGCGATTTTACTGGGGCGACTGGCGTGACTCTTGTCCACAGCTCGCACGAGGTCTTCCTCGTCATCGACGCTGGTAGCACTCCGCTCTCCTGGACCGCCACCGCGGGAGTGGGAACCAGCGATTGGAACACTGGCACCAACTGGTCCACCGGTGTCGTGCCGACGACCGACGACATCGCGCAGTTCAACCCTCTGGCCAACGTGATCACCACCATCGACATCCGGCAGCTCGGCACGGAAGTCGGCGCCCTGCAGTTCAACGCCGGCGCGCCGGCCTATACCTTCAACATCACCGGAAGCAGCGGCGTGCCCTCCTCGCTCCTCATCCAGGGCGGCGGCGTCGCCGACATCTCGGGCAATGCGCCGACCTTCGTGGTGAGCGGCGTTGCCGGCGCGCTCGGAACACTGCAATTCAACAATGCGAGCACCGCGGACGACGCGACCATCATCACCAATGCGTTCGGCCAGACGATCTTCTCCGGCAACAGCAGCGGCGGCTCCGCCCGCCTCATCACCAATGCGGGCGGGGTGGTCGACTTCTCCGGAACCAGCGGTCTCGCCGGCAACAACCGGGTGACGGCCGGCTCGATCGAGGGCGCGGGCACCTACAATCTCGGTGCGAACACCCTCGTGGTCGGACTCAATGGCCTCAGCACCACGGTGAGCGGCACCATCAACGACGGCGGCATGAGCGGCGGCAGCGGCGCGTCGCTGGTCAAGGTCGGCGCCGGAACGCTGATCCTGACCGGCGCCAACACCTATACCGGCCTGACCGCGGTGCTGGGCGGCACGCTGCAGCTCGGCGACGGCGGCACCAGCGGCTCGATCCTCGGCAACCTGTTCAACGCCACCACCTTCGCCATCAATCGCTCCGACACCTACACCTTCGGAGGCATCATCGTGGGCGGCGGCGCGTTCGTCCAGATGGGACCGGGCACGACGGTATTCACGGGAAACAGTTTCTATACCGGCGGCACCACCATTAGCGTTGGCACCTTGCAACTCGGCAACGGCGGAACGAGCGGCGCCATCATCGGCGACGTGCTCAACAACGGCACGCTCGCGGTCAACCGCTCCGATACCCTCACCCTGGGCGGCGTCATCTCCGGAGCCGGCGCGTTCCAGCAGAACGGCGCCGGCACGACCATCCTGGCTGGCGACAACACCTATGGCGGCGGCACCACCATCAACGCCGGCACGCTGCAGCTCGGCGACGGCGGCGCGAGCGGCTCGATTCTCGGTGATGTGACGAACAACGGCACCTTTGCGGTCAATCGCGGCGACACCTATACCTTCGGCGGCGTCATTTCCGGAACCGGCGCCTTCGCGCAGGTGGGTCCCGGCACGACCATCCTCACCGCCGCCAACACCTATTCCGGCGGCACCATCATCAATGCCGGTGTGCTCGCGGTCGCAGCCGATGCCAATCTCGGCGCCGCGTCGAGCGGCCTCGCCTTCGGCGGCGGCACACTACAATTCCTCTCGGGCTTCACCACCAACCGCTCGGTCACGCTCAACGCCGGCGGCGGCACCATCGACACCAACGGCAACGACGCGACCCTCGCCGGCGTCGTCGGCGGCGGCGGCGGCCTGACCAAGATCGGCGACGGCACGCTGGAATTGGCGGGCGCCAACAGCTATGCCGGCGGCACCACGCTGGCGGGCGGGACCCTGCGGCTTGCGAACAATTCTGCGCTTGGCACCGGCGCGCTCACCACCACCGGCTCCGTGGTCGATTACGCCAGCGGCGTCACCATCACGAATCCGATCGTAATCAACAGCAACACCACGCAGTTGCAGGTGACGAGTGGCACGGCGACGCAGGCCGGCGTGATTTCCGAGCTCAATGGGCCGCGCCCGCTCGAGAAGATCGGTGCCGGAACGCTCGTGCTCACCGGGGCGAACAGCTACAGCGGGCCGACCACCGTCAGCGCCGGCACGCTCATGGTCAACGGCTCGATCGCCAATTCGACGGTGACGGTGGCAAGCGGCGCGCTGCTTACCGGCACCGGCACCGTGGGCGCCACCGTGATCTCGAGCGGGGCAGGCTTCGCGCCCGGCCACTCGCCCGGTACGATCACGATCGGCGGCAATCTTGCGTTCCAGTCGGGCGCACTCTTTCTCGTGCAGGTCGATCCGTCGATCGCATCGAGCGCCAACGTGATCACGGTCGGCAGCGCCATGCTGGCCGGCACGGTGGGAGCGACGTTTACATCGGGAAGCTACGTGACGCGGACCTATACCATCCTCTCGGCCGCGGGCGGGCTCAACGGCACCACCTTCAATGCCTTGACGACGAGCAATCTGCCGGCCGGCTTCAGCGCGAGCCTCAGCTACACCGATCATGACGCGATCCTGAACCTCACCGCGTCGCTGGGCGGCGGCGGCGCGGGCGCGGGCGGGCTCGGCACCCCGGGGCTGAGCCGGAACCAGCGCAATGTCGCGGGCGCGCTCAACAACTTCTTCAACAACGGCGGGACCCTGCCGCCCGCCTTCGTGAGCGTGTTCGGCCTCACCGGCGGCAATCTCGCCAATGCGCTGTCGCAGCTCTCCGGCGAAGCCGCCACCGTCGGCCAGCAGGTGGGCTTCCAGATGACCAACCAGTTCCTCTCGCTGATGCTCGACCCGTTCGTCGACGGCAGGAGCGGCGTCGGTGGCGCAGGCGGGCCCGCGCTCGGATTCGCGCCGGAGCGCGAGCCGGTGCCGGATGACGTCGCGCTCGCCTATTCCTCGGTGCTCAAGGCGCCGCCGCAGGCATCGACCTTCGGGCAGCGCTGGAGCGTGTGGGGCGGCGCCTACGGCGGCGCGAACCGCACGTCGGGCGATCCGGCCGTGGTCGGCAGCCACGACCTCTCGGCCAGCACGGCGGGCTTTGCCGGCGGTTTCGACTATGCCGTCACGCCCGGCACTGTCGTGGGCCTGGCGTTCGCCGGCGGCGGCACCAACTGGAGCCTGGCGCAGGGCCTGGGCGGCGGCAGGAGCGATGCCTTCCAGGCCGGCGCCTACGGCGCCACGCGCTGGGGTCCCGCCTATCTCGCCGCCGCCTTCGCCTTCACCAATCATTGGATGTCGACCGATCGCTTCGCTTTCGGCGACCACCTGACCGCCGACTTCAACGCGCAGAGCTACGGCGGGCGGCTCGAAGGCGGCTACCGCTTCGGGACGCGGTACGGAGGGATCACGCCCTACGCCGCGATCCAGGCGCAGAGCTTCCACACGCCCGGCTACGCCGAGACCGGCTTGATCCCCAACGGCTTTGCGCTCGGCTTCAACGGCCGCGACGCGACCGACACCAGGAGCGAGCTGGGCGCACGCTTCGACCGGGTGCTGGCGTTCTACACCAACGCGGTGCTGGCGCTGCGTGGGCGGCTGGCCTGGGCGCACGACTGGGTGAGCGATCCGACGCTCACCCCACTGTTCCAGGCACTGCCCGGCGCGAGCTTCATCGTCAACGGCGCGACGCCGGCGAAGAATTCCGCGCTGGTCTCGGCCGGCGCGGAATATCGCCTCGCCAACGGGATCACGCTGCTCGCCAAGTTCGACGGCGAGTTCGCTGCCCACTCCTCCACCTATGCCGGCACTGGCACCGTGCGCTACGTGTGGTGAGGCAGCCCTATCCGCGCATCAGGCTATATCGGGAGGAGGGTTCACTTGGCCAAGGCAACGCGGGCGATCAGCTCGGGGCAGATGACCCATCTCAGCAGTTCACGCGGCCATCCTTGTTGAGCACCCAATTACGGCAGCTATCCCATTTCGGGGGCCGCCGCTGGCTGCCTCCGGCGCTCGATTGGCGCTTTCGCGGCAGTCTCCGCCTTGTCTCTATCGGCATCCAAAATGATTCCGCCGTCTAATGTGACGCCCGTCGCGCCCTCGAATACAAACCAGCGCCAAACGATGCCATTACGGCGCACGTTGCGTCGAACCCGGTAGCGGTAGTTCATGCGCTGCATGTGGCGGAATATGGCTCGGAAATCTGGCGGTTTCCAGGGCGACGCAGTTCCAATGCGTTGTCATGCCAATGTCACATTCAAGGTGAGTTTTCATTGCCGTCCATGAAGGCTGGACGCCAGAACGCGTGAGCAAACACTTTCGAACCTCGCGTATTGCCAAGCCATATAAAGAGGCTAGTGTTCTGGAGGCCTACGAGTTGCGCTAACCGCTCAGCCCCTATCACCCGCCCAAGCTTGCAGTCCGTGCCACTTTGGGTCGATCGCTTGCGTTCGCGAACTCGCATCGTCCTGGATGCCGAGGATGGCGCGAAAGACAGTGAAGCGCGCGCACTTGTACGATGCCGTCTACCAGGCGGCCCATGTGTCGCGCGCAGAGTCGGTGGCGCTGGTCGGGCTGGTGCTAAAGGAAATCGCCGATTGTCTCGTGCGCGGGGAAGCGGTCAAGCTCTCCTCCTTCGGCTCTTTCATTGTTCGTCATTCGCGCCAGAGAACCGGCCGCAACCCCAAGACTGGCAAGGAAGTATCCATTCCGGCGCGTCGCGCGGTCTTGTTCAAGCCGTCTGCCGTTCTGACCGAACGCATCAACTCCTCGCTTTGAAAAGCCTCGGGCTCCGCCGCGGCCCTCCGTTCCGCCTTGGATCAACAGCGTCGGTTTCGCAATACGCCGGATGCGTTCGCTCATCCCTCGATAGCGCTGTGCCGGCAGAGACTTTAACTTGTGGAAATCGGCGCTCCTGGTAGCCGGGTGGGAATGATGATGTCCATGCCGACGCAATCGATCATCGATACGCGACGCGACCAAATGTTCCCCGTACTCGAACCGGGGGAGATCGAGCGGGTGCATCGGTTTGGCGAGGCCCGTTCCTATCGCGCGGGCGACGCGCTGGCCCAGATCGGCGATGTGGGCCCCGGCCTGATGATCATCTTGGCCGGCAATGTCGACATCACCCGGCGCGGCCAAACGGGCCACCGCGAGCCAATCGTCACCTACGGCCCCGGCGCGTTCATGGGCGAACTGGCGCAACTGGCCGGGCGGCCGGCTCTGATCGACGCCCACGCGCAGGGACCAGTGGAGGCCTTGATCATCGCGCCGGAGCGGCTGCGCGCCTTGCTGATCTCCGAGGCGGAACTCGGGGAGCGCATCATGCGCGCGCTCATTCTGCGCCGCGTCGGCCTGATCGAACTGGGGGCCGGCGGACCGGTCATCGTCGGCCGCGCCGAGAACGGCGACGTGCTTCGGCTCGAAGGTTTTCTCCGCCGCAACGGCCACCCGCATCAGAGGCTCAATCCCGACACTGATCCGGAGGCGAAGGCGCTGATTGATCGCTTCCACGTCGACGCCGCTCAATTGCCGATCGTGCTGTGCCCGGGCGGAGAGCTGCTGCGTAATCCGAGCGAGATCGAGCTCGCCCGTTGCATCGGACTGGTGGGGCCGATCGATCCGAACCGCGTCTACGACGTCGCCATCGTGGGCGCCGGCCCGGCTGGCCTCGCTACCGCCGTCTATGCAGGCTCCGAAGGGCTCTCCGTCCTGGTACTCGACTGCCGCGCATTCGGCGGTCAGGCCGGCGCCTCGGCCCGGATCGAGAACTACCTTGGCTTTCCGACCGGGATCACCGGCATGGCCCTGATGGCGCGTGCCTACACCCAGGCGCAAAAGTTCGGGGTCGAGATGGCTATTCCGGCCGAGGTGATCGGACTGCAGCCCCGGGGCGGTCCGGATGAAAGCCGCTTCGTCTTGCAGTTGTCCGGCGGCGAACGCGTTGGCGCGCGCTCGATCGTGATCGCGAGCGGCGCCCGCTATCGGCGGCTCGCGGTCGAGAACCTGGACGCGTTCGAGGCCTCGAGCGTGCACTATTGGGCCTCGCCGCTCGAGGCGAAGCTGTGCGCCGGGCAGGAGGTGGCATTGGTGGGCGCCGGCAATTCGGCGGGGCAAGCGACGGTCTACTTGGCCGGGCGAGCCTCGAAGGTATGGCTCCTGGCGCGCGGGCCGGACCTCGCGGCGAGCATGTCGCGATATCTCGTCGAGCGCATCGTGGGCCTCCCCAACGTGGAGGTGCTGACGCAAACCAGCGTCACCGGCCTCGAAGGCCGCGACGGTATGCTGAAGGCGATCCGCTGGCGTCGAGGCGCGTCAGGGAAGGAAGTCCCACTGCCGATTCAACACCTATTTCTCTTCATCGGAGCCAAGCCGAACACGGATTGGTTGTCCGGCTCGGGCGTAGCGCTGGATCCCAGAGGATTCATATTGACCGGCGCCGACACCAGCGAGAACCGCCGACCGCTGGAGACGAGTCGACGAGGCGTGTTCGCGATCGGCGACATCCGCTCAGGTTCGGTGAAGCGCGTCGCCGCCGCAGTCGGCGAAGGTGCGCAAGTCGTAGCGACGCTGCATGCGGCTTTGGCCGCCGTCGGCCGCGGATCGCCCGCGATCGCAAACCAGTGAGGGCGAGTCTTACCCGAGTCGATGATCCGTCGGCGGCCTCGGCACAGTGCCTCTCCCGCAATGGTACTCCCGCGGCAAGAAACTCATCGTTCGGAGGCGGAGCCGCCGATCTCGCCGATGCGCCGGCGCAAGCCTGCGATCAGCTCGCTGCTATGGGTGAGATATTTCTCCTCGGCGTCGAGGATGCGGCGGAACCCCCGTTTCTTCAGCGCCAGGATGTCGATCGGGGCTCCTCTCGGGTCGAGTCCGGCCGCGTCGCAGACGATGTCGATCAACCGGTCCAGGGCGTGCAGGCGGCCGAGAAGGTAGTCGTTCTCGCGGTAGGCGCGCGACAGGAAGGCGGCGAAATGGCTGAAGCCGACGCCCTTCAGGCTCTCGACACCGTCGAAACCTTCGAGCGTGTGGGCATCCTGCGGGCTTATGCGGTCGATCAGGATCTCGTTGATCTCGCCGATCTGACGCGCGACCATCATCGGAAAGGTCAACACGTCCCAGAACGGAAAGCCGAGATAATTGACCAGCACCTCCCGGCGGGCGCCGGGATGCCAATCAGCTGGATCGAGCGAGGCCAGGAGGTCGTCGAGATCGCGCGTGCTGGCAGCGAGATCGATCTCGCCCGCGATCCGAGCGATCAGCTGGTCGAGCTTGGCGGCATGCTGCTCCACGAATGTCCTCGCATAGGCTGCGAGATGCTTGACCTCGCCGGCTGACGGCATGGAAGGAAAAATATCCGCCACCATGTCGCGGATCTCGTGGCTGTAATACTTGGCGTTCTCGCGTTGCCGCAGCGCATCGCGGCGGCCGTAGAACTCGCGCTTGAGCCGGTCGACCATCGCCACAGTCAGACCGGCGAAGCGGTCCTGCCCAAGCAGCTGATAGAGCCTGTTCTGTCCCTCGATCAGGAAATGCAGGCGCCGCTCACGGTATTTCACGTCGAAGGCGAGGAGGTATTTCACCCAGGCGGGGAGATGCTCGGCGGTCTGCACCTCGAATTCGAGCGCTTCGCTGTCCGCGCGTTCGTAGACGATGCCCTTGTGCACCGCCCAGGCGTCGATGATCTCGGCCACCACCCGCGACATCGGGGATTGCGCGGGCACGCCGCGCAGCTTGACGATGAGTTCCGCGCCGAAGGCGCGCACCGAGGCGAGCTTGAGCCGCACATAGGACTGGTAGGCGAAGCCGGCGTCGCGCGCGACCCGCGAGTTCACCTGCTCGCGCCAGCCACGCACCTCCTCCGTCGAGATCACGCGATCGAAGGCGGCGGTAACGACCTTGCCGACCAATTCGCTGACATGCGGGCGGGCGCTGTCGATGATCGCCCGCAGCCGCCGGACCCGTTCGTTGAACTCCACCACTCGGCCGAGTTCGTCGGCCACCGGCTGCGAGCTCGGGATATCGGAGAGCGCTCCGCGCATGGTCGCGAAGAAACCCGGAGTCTTGTGGTGGCGTTGCGGCACCGGAGATGCCGGGTGCGGATCGATGTAAATCAGGCGCCGGTCGACCTCGCGAAAGGCCGGCCGCCCGTGGATCGCTGCGATCGCTTCCGAGAAAGGCCGGTTGTTGAGCACCGATCCGTCCAGAAACGACGCGGTCGTGGGGTCGATGCCGGCGCGCAGGTGGTTGGAGAAGCTCTTGGCGATGAACTCGGCGCGGCGCGGCCAGCTCGCCTGCTTTTGCGCCAGCACCTCGTCCATTTCCACGATCCGCGCCGGCGGGAAGGCTCCGGGGAACGACGAGGTCGCCCGCGCGGCGAACGCCAGGCTTCCGGCATTGTCCAGGTCGAAATCGGTCTCGACCGCGCCGTCCGAGTGCCGGCGATAGCCGAAGTGCAGCACATGGCGGTGATCCAGCTCGTGAATGAGCGGCGGATCGTGGATTTGCACGAGCTGCTGGTAGCCATAGTAGTCGGTCAACGTGACGAACAGGTCGAGCGCGTGGCCGGAGGGGAGCAGCGACGCCGTTGGGCTCTTGATCGCGCCCATGGCCGCGACGGCATCGTACATCAATCCCGCCATGATGCGCCCGTCGAGCGGCGGCCGGAACCAGCGCGAGCGCACAAACAGCGAAAGCTTGCGGCGCACCTCCATGTCGGTGATCGCACGGAAACTGCCGGTCTTGGCGGCGACCCAGATCAGCGGCTGGAGGAACCACTTGCTCCAGCGACGCGCGCGCGCCTGGGTCGAAAGCAGCACCTCGACGTCGGCATTTTCGAGCCACAGGGCGCGCTGCGCGCCGACCGGCAGGTCGTGGCTCAGGGCGCGCGCGAGCATGGTACCGTTGATACCGCCGGCCGAGGCGCCGGCGATGATGTCCACTATCACCCGCAGTTCGACGTTGCGGCCGATATCGCGCAAGAGCTCGAAATAGACCTCCTCCGTGTCGTATTCGGGATTCGTCCTGTCGACCTGGTCGAAGAACGACGCGGCCGCGCGGCGCGAGCGATCCGCGATCGCGTGCAGCCTGCTCGAGGCGCGCACCAGCTTGAGGATCTCCTTGCTGATGCCGTGCATGTAGATGGCGAGCGAAACGCCGCCGAAACAGACGAGCGCAATGCGAAGTTCCTTCTCGCGCAAGGTGCCCTCAGCCAGATGACTCGCCGGTGCCCCGGCCCAGATCATGGCGAGGGAACCGGCGGACGGGAAGTCCTTCCTGCGTCGCGGTGCAGCGGCGCGCTCGTGCGGCGCCGCACCGCACTTGGGCCGATCACTCCAGCATGCTCGCCGCCTCGATCCACACCGGCTGGAATCCTTCCTTGGCCAGCGCTTCGAAGATGTCCTGCCCATGCGCCCGATCCCTCGTCTCCACCGTGACGTCGAGCTTGGCGCCCTTCGCCGGCACATCGAGGAACAGCCGGCGATGCTCGACTTCGAGGATATTGGCGCCGAGGCGGCCGAGCCGGGTGGCGATCTGCCCAAGCACGCCGGGCCGGTCCGGGATGGTCAGCCGGAAGGAGACGATGCGGTGCTCGCGCTCGAGCTCGCGCACCATGACCGAGGCGAGAATGCGCGGGTCGATGTTGCCGCCGCACAGGATCAGTCCCACCTTGCGGTCGCGGAATCGTTCCGGCTGGACCAGCATCGCCGCCAGGCCGGCGGCGCCCGCGCCCTCGGCCATGGTTTTCTGCAGGGTGAGGTAGGCATTGACCGCCCGCTCGAGCTGCGCCTCGTCGACCAGGATGATCTCGGACACGAGCTCGCGCACGATCGGCAGCGTGAGGGTGCCCACGTTCTTGACCGCGATGCCCTCCGCCAGCGTCGGGCCCCCGAGCGGGCGGTGCTCGCCCGTAAGCGCGTTCCAGAACGAGGGATAGAGCGCCGCCTCCGCCCCGACGATCTCGATTGCGGGGTTGCGCGCGCGCGCCGCAATGGCGCTGCCGGCGATGAGACCGCCGCCCCCGATGGGAACCACCAGCGTGTCGAGGTCGGGCGCCGCTTCCAGCATTTCGAGCGCGATGGTGCCCTGCCCCGCGATCACCAGCGGATCGTCGTAGGGGTGGACGAAGGTGAGGCCGCGCGCGCTCGCGAGGGTCTCGGCGCGCACCTGCGCCTCGGCCACGGTCTCGCCGTCGAGCACGACTTCGGCGCCGTGCGCCTGCGTCGCCTCGACCTTCACGAACGGCGTCGTCACCGGCATGACGATGGTGGCGGGGATCTCGAGCCTTGCGGCGTGATAGGCGACCGCCTGAGCGTGGTTGCCGGCGGACATGGCGATGACACCCCGTCCGCGCGCTTCCGGGCCGAGCGAAGCGAGCTTGTTCAGCGCGCCGCGATCCTTGAACGAGTTGGTGACCTGCAGATTCTCGTACTTGACGTGGACGCGGGCGCCGGTCAGCGCCGAGAGCTTGGGCGCCGGCAGCATCGGCGTGTGCAGCACCTGGCCGGCGATCGTGCGGCGCGCCGCCTCGATGTCGGTGATGGTGACGCTCATCTTTCTTCTCCTGCCCGGGGTGGCGCGGCCGCGCCCGGGCGCTTGCGAGCGAATGGCCGTGCCTCCGGCGCCGATATCGTCTACGCTGCCCGGCGCGGACGCGCGAGCATCGCAAGGACAGGGAGCCAGCATACGCATGACCGACGGCGGACCAAAGCGGATCGGCGTGTCGATCGAGCTCAAGCCCCACGCCTACGACCCGGCGGCCAACCCGGAGCTGTTCGAGGGGGTGTTGGCACGCCGCTGCATCGCCTTCCTGATCGACGTCGTCATCATCGCCATCCCGGTGCTGTTCGCCGCGCTGTTCATTTTCATTTTCGGCCTCGTCACGCTCGGGCTCGGCTGGGTGCTGTTCTGGCTACTGTGGCCGGCGACCGTGATCTGGGCCGTGGTGTATTACGGCCTGACCTTCGGCAGCCAGGCCTCGGCGACGATCGGGATGCGGGTGATGGAGCTCGAGATGCGCACCTGGTACGGGGCGCCGAGCTATTTCGTGCTGGGGGCGGTGCACGCCATCGTCTATTGGCTCTTAATCTCGTTCCTGACCCCGCTCGTCCTGCTGGTCGCCTTCTTCAACGAGCGTCGGCGGCTCTTGCACGACATGCTGGTCGGCACGATCGTCATCAACAGCCCGGCGCGCGCGCAGGCGCTGCGCTGGCCGCCGCCCCGAGGACAAGGGATTTGACGGGGCGCGCGGCGCGGGCGATCTTAGGAGTCGCCGGCGAGCCGGAGCTTGCCGTTCGAGACTGCCGTGACCCAACATTCGCGCAACACCCCGCAATTTTATCTCACCGCGCCCTCGCCGTGCCCCTATCTGCCCGGCCAGGAGGAGCGCAAGGTGTTCACGCATCTCGTCGGCGAGCGTGCCGGCGAGCTCAACGACCTGCTCACCCACGGCGGGTTTCGCCGCAGCCAGTCGATCGCCTATCGGCCGGCCTGCGAGAGCTGCCGCGCCTGCGTGTCGGTGCGGGTCGTGGCCGAGGATTTCCGTCCGACGCGAAGCATGCGCCGCATCCTCGAGCGCAACTGCGACCTCGTCGGCGACATGCGCGTGGCGGTACCGACCTCCGAGCAGTATTCGGTGTTCCGCTCCTACCTCGACGCCCGCCACCGCGACGGCGGCATGGCCGACATGTCGGTGTTGGATTTCGCCATGATGGTGGAGGACAGCCACGTCGAAACCCGCATCGTCGAGTACCGGCAGCGCGGTCCCGACAGCGCCATCAACCGCCGCGGCAGCGGAGACCTGCTCGCCGTCGCGCTCACCGACGTGCTCAGCGACGGGCTCTCCATGGTCTACTCGTTCTTCGATTCCGACGCGGCGGCACGCTCGCTTGGCACGTTCATGATCCTCGACCACATCGCGCGGGCTCGCCAGCTGGGGCTTCCCTTCGTTTATCTGGGCTATTGGGTGCAAGGCTCGCGCAAGATGGACTACAAGGCACGCTTCCTGCCGCAGCAGCGGCTCAGCCCCGACGGCTGGAAACGGGTGGACCGCTAGCCCCGGCGCGCCGGCAATTGCGGCGCAGCCTGCGATGCGCCGGTTCGGACCACCCGATGAGGAACGAAGAAGGAGAGCGAGAATGGCTCGGCCGGGATTGATCGTGGCGCCGCTCACGCCGTTCACGGCGGATCTCAAGCTCGACGTGCCGGCGCTGCGGCGCCAAATCGACTATGTGGTCGAAGACTGCGGCGCCACCATGGTGGTCGCAGCCGGCGTGGAAACCCAAGAATACACCTATCTCGGCCTCGACGAGCGCAAGGCGCTCATCCGCACCACGATCGACCTGGTCGCGGGCCGCGTACCGGTGATGGTTGGGGTCTCCCACCCCTCGTTCAGGACCGCGGTCGAACTTGCGAACGATGCCGAACGGCTGGGCGCTGCCGCGGTCCAGCTGCTGGCGCCGCTGCGCCCGTTCGCCGGCCCGCCGACCAAGGACGACCTCATCGCCTATTTCGAGGCCGTGTCGCGCGAGACGCAACTTCCGATCACGCTTTACCTCAATCCCGGCCCCGGTGCCGACGTCTCCATCGCCGATACCGTTGCGCTGGCGCGGCTGCCGCGTGTGCAGTTCATCAAGGAAAGCTCGCGCGATCTGGCGCGGGTCTCCCGCCTGATCGTTGAGATCGATCGCGCCGGGCATGCCCGCTATTTCACCACCATGCAGATGCTGCTGATCACGCTCATCCTGGGCGGCTCTGGCGCGACCATGCCGCCGCCCGCTGCCGAGATTGCCCGGCACGTCATCGATGCCTACGTCGCCAAGGACTACGAGCGCGCCGCCGAATTGCAGTTGCAGTTCGCGCTGTTTCCGTCGAAATGGATGCACCGCGGGCTCGCCCCGGTGATGAAGGCGGCAATGAATCTCAGTGGCGTCGCCGTCGGCGACCCCTACCCGCCCTATGCGTCGCTCACACGCGACGAAACGAGTGCGCTCGCTGCGCTGTTGAAGACGACCGTCTTGGCCAAGCGGCTGTTCATCCAGGCGGCCGAATAGATGCGCACGGCTGCTTTCGCCCGACCAGCAACGCGGCGCGTTGCAGAGTGTTCACCGCCGCGCTAGCCCCTAACAAAGTCGAACAAGAGCTTGACGTTGAGGGCGACGATGATCACCGCGACCACCGCCGCCAGCGCCGTGACCCACCGCGGGGCGACGAGCTCCTTCATCTTGCGATGGTCGGCGGTGAACATCACCAGCGGAATCACCGCGAAGGGCAGCTGAAAGCTGAGCACGACCTGGCTCAGGATAAGGAGCTGGGCCGTGCCCTTTTCGCCGTACCAGATGGTGACGATGGCGGCCGGCACGATCGCGATCGCGCGCGTCACCAGCCGGCGCAGCCACGGCGGCAATCGGATGTCCAGAAAGCCCTCCATGACGATCTGGCCCGACAACGTGGCGGTCACTGTGGAATTGAGCCCGCAGCACAAGAGCGCGATGCCGAACAGGGTCGGAGCGATGGCATAGCCCAGGAGCGGCGCAAGGAACGAATGCACCTGCTCGAGTTCCGCCACATCGGTCTTGCCGGCCTTGTTGAAGGTCGCCGCAGCGAGGATGAGGATGGACGCATTGATCAGTAGCGCGAACATCAGCGCGATCGTGGAATCGAGCGTGGCGAGCGTAATGGCCTCGCGCTTCTCCGCAACGGTATCGCCGAAGCGGCGCGTCAGCACCACGCCCGAATGCAGGTAGAGATTGTGCGGCATGACGGTGGCACCGAGAATGCCCAGCGACAGATAGAGCATTTCCGGATTGGACACGATCTCGGTGGTCGGCGCGAAGCCACGGATCACCGCGCCCCAATCCGGATCGGCCATCGCGATCTGGATACCGAAGCAGAGCGCAATCACGCCGAGCAGCGTCACAATGAACGCTTCGATCCAGCGGAAGCCGAGATTCTGCATCCACAGGATCAGGAAAACGTCGAGCGCCGTGATCAACACGCCCAGTTCGAGCGGGATGCCGAACAGGAGATTGAGCCCGATCGCGGTGCCGATCACTTCTGCGAGGTCGGTCGCGCAGATCGCAATTTCCGCCAACAGCCAGAGCGGCCGCGACACCGCCCGCGGAAAAGCGTCGCGGCACGCCTGCGCCAGGTCGCGGCCGGAGCCAATTCCCAGGCGCGCGCATAACGCCTGCAGCAGGATCGCCATCACGTTGGAGAGCAGCGCAACCGTCAGCAGCGCGTAGCCGAACTTCGAGCCGCCCGCGAGTGACGTGGCCCAGTTGCCCGGATCCATATAGCCGACGGCGATGAGATAGCCCGGCCCGAGAAAGGCCGTGAGCTTCTTCCACAGCGGCCCTTGCGGCCGCGTGGCGACCGATCCGAAGACCTCGGAGAGGGAGGGCGCGCCGCGGCTGCGCCGCCAGCCCGTCCTCAGGGAGCCCGGAGAGGCTGCTCCCTCTTCCGGCAAAGACGACACGGTCATGTAATGGTCCTTCCCACCTCTCCATAGCCATGTTGCGAATAATTTGCAATTGCATGAGATGAGGGCAAGCTTGGTCAGGCGCTGCAATTGTCGAAATCCCAAGTAAAAGACCACTTGGCGGGGCTGGAACGATTGGCACCGGCACGGATTGCTCGACCGGACCCCACTCCCATGACCTGTACCGCCGTTCTGCCCTGCCCGCCTCGATCTTTGCGTGCCGCAGGCTGGAGCGCCGTTGCCCTGGTCGTGGGGTCGGGCGGCGCCTTGGCCGCCGAAGGCGGCCAGGGCAGCGCCTCGGAGGTCATCTTCCTCGCGCAGCTCATCACGCTGATGCTGGTCGGGCGCCTCCTGGGCGAGGCCATGAACCGCATCGGCCAGCCTTCGGTAATGGGCATGCTGCTCGGGGGCCTGCTGTTGGGGCCCTCCTTGCTGGGAGTGCTGTGGCCCGACCTGCAGCAGGCACTGTTTCCGAAAATGCCCGAGCAGAAAGCGATGCTCGACGGCATTTCCCAGTTCGGAATCCTTCTTCTGCTGCTGCTGACGGGCATGGAGACCGACCTGAAGCTTGTGCGAAAGGTCGGCACGGCAGCGCTGAGCGTCTCGCTTACCGGTGTTTTGGTACCGTTCATTTGCGGCTTCGCGCTCGGCCAATTCATGCCGGCGTCGCTGCTGCCGCATCCCGACCAACGCCTGCTCACCTCTCTGTTCCTGGGTACGGCGTTGTCGATCTCGTCGATCAAGATCGTGGCGGCGATCGTGCGCGAGATGGGCTTCAGCCGGCGCAATCTGGGCCAGATCATCGTCGCCTCGGCGATCTGCGAGGACTCGATCGGCTGGATCATCATCGCCGTCACCTTCGGTCTCGCGGAAGCGGGTACGATCGATGTCTTCAACGTCGCCAAAAGTGTGCTTGGTACCGCGGCGTTCCTCGTCGCGAGCTTCACCGTGGGACGCAGGATCGTTTTCTTCCTGATTCGCTGGGCGAACGACAATTTCGAGAGCGACTTCCCCGTCATCACGACGATCCTGGTGATCATGGGAGCGATGGCGCTGACGACGCATTTCATCGGCGTGCACACCGTTCTCGGCGCCTTCGTCGCAGGCGTGTTGATCGGCGAATCGCCGATCCTCAGCAAGCACATCGACGAGCAGCTGCGCGGCCTCATCCTCGCGTTCTTCATGCCGGTATTCTTCGGCATCGCGGGTTTGTCCGCCGACCTGACAGTCCTCGCGGACCCGAAGCTGGCACTGATGGCGCTCGGCCTGATCGCCATCGCGAGTTTCGGCAAGTTCGCGGGCGCCTTCCTCGGCGGCGAGATCGGCGGCCTGACGCGGCGGCAATCGCTCGCGCTCGCCTGCGGCATGAACGCCCGGGGCTCCACCGAGGTGATTGTCGCCACGATCGGGCTGTCCATGGGCGCGCTCAGCCAAAATCTGTTCACGATGATCGTCGCCATGGCCGTGGTCACGACCATGGCGATGCCGCCGATGCTGCGCTGGGCCCTAGCGCGCGTGCCGATGGGCAAGGAGGAAAAGGAGCGGTTGGAGCGCGAGGAGTTCGAGGAGAAAGGTTTTGTCTCGAACCTGGAGCGCCTGCTGCTCGCGGTCGACGAAAGCCCCAACGGCAAGTTTGCCGCGCGGCTTGCCGGCTTGATCGCCGGCTTGCGCGGCATGCCGACGACTGTGCTGCCGCTCTCGGCAGCTGGCAAGGGCAAGCCCAGCAAAGGCAAGAAATCGGGCAAGCCGCGGGCAGATGCGGAGGAACGCGCCGTGGAAACGGTGAAGGCGGCGGCGGAGAGCAGCGAGCGCGAGCAGGAAGCGGAAGATGAGCCGGCGCCGGTCGACGTGACCCTTCGCAAGCTGGACGCCCCGAACGAACAGGCCGTGGCGCAGGAAGCCAAGAAGGGCTACGACCTCTTACTGGTCGGGATCAAGACCACCCGCGCTAGGGATCGCGGATTTCATCCCGATGTCACGCGCATCGCCTCCGCCTTCGAGGGTCCGCTCGCCGTTGTCGCAGGGAAAGGCGTTCATCTGCAGCAACCCGAGCGCAGTCCGCTGCGCATCCTCGTGCCGGTAAATGGCAGCGAGGTCTCGCGGCGTGCCGCCGAGTTGGCGCTCGCGATCGGACGGGCCTCAGGCTACCCCGTCACCGCCCTCTACGTTGCGGGCAGCCCGGCGAGCGGTCCACGGCGAGGGCGCGGGTTCCGAGCCCGTCAGCAGGAGCAGGCGATCATGAAGGACTTCGTCGAAATGGCCGACCACTACGACGTGCAGGCGAAGACCGAAATGCGCGCCGACGTCGCGCCTGACAAGGCGATTCTCGATGAATTGAAAGCGGACGAACCCATCCTCATCATCATGGGCGTGGGCCGCCGCCCGGGAGACAGACTGTTCTTCGGCGACACGGCCGCGGCAGTGTTCGAAAAATCGCCGGTCTCCGTCGTCTTCCTTGCGAGCTAGGCCGTGGACCTGCAATCCCGATCGACGCGCAAGGGCTGCGCGACGTTCTCTTGGGCACCTCCTGGATTCGACTTCGATGTCGCGCCGAGGCTGCGAATCGCCAGAGGCGGTCAGTGAGGACGTGCCACGACCGGCAGCTGCTCGATCGCCCGCAGACCGGGCCGCCTCCGCCATCGGATCTGCGCCGGCTCCACAGCCAGTTCGAGGTTCGGCCAACGTCTCAACAACGCGTGTAGGGCGCACGTGCCTTCGATGCGCGCGAGCTGATGACCCAGGCAAAAATGAATCCCCGTCCCGAAGGCCAGATGCCGGTTCGGTCGCCTCTGGAGATCCAGCCGTTCCGGACGCTCGTTTGCCTCCGGGTCCATGTTGGCCGCCGCCACCATGGCCATAATTCGCTCGCCCTTCTTCAGCCGGACGCCGCCGAGCTCCACGTCTTTTCGCACGAAGCGCGGCTTCGAAAACTGCACCGGCGAGACGAAGCGCAGGAACTCCTCGACCGCCAGATTGGCCCGGCTCCAGTCCTCCTCGAGCCAATCTCGCAACGCGGGAGTCCTGGTGAGCTCGTAGACGGATCCGCTGATCAGATGGGTCGTGGTTTCCGACCCCGCCCCCAGCAGCAGAAAAACCATCGCCACCATCTCCCTGGCGCTGATCCGCCCGCCTTCCTTTTCGATGCGCACAAGCTCCGCTATGAGGCCCTCGCCGCCATGCTTGCGCGCGGCCTGCAGCCGCCCTTCCAGATATCTCCTCATTGTGGCAAGGCCTCCGATCATGCGCAGGAAATCGACGGGGCCGGCAAGGCGCGCGACTCTGTTTGCCCAGGCAATGAATTTCGGCCGGTCGGCGAGCGGAAGACCGAGCAGCTCGCAGATGACGGAAAGCGGTAGCTTTCTCGCGTATCGGTCCACGAGATCGGCTGGGCTTCCGTCCGCGAATAGCTTGCCGGCGAGTTCATCGGCGATCGCAAAGATACGCGGCTCCAGGTCGAGGATCGCGCGCCGGCGAAACGCCTCGTCGACGATACCCCGCAACCTTGTGTGATCCGGCTCGTCCATGGTCAGCATGTTGTCGGCGAGCGAGCGCACTATGCCGGGCATCCACCACCGAACACCGGCAACCGCACCGCCGCTGCGCAGCGTGAAGGTCTCGCTGTCTTTCAGCACGCGGGCCGCCAACTCGTAGGTCGTGGTCATCCAGACCTTGCCGACAATCGGCAGCCTGGTCTCGACCACCGGCCCGCGTGCCCTGAGCCGTTCGATCCCGGCGGCGGGGTTGCCGAAAAAGTCCTGGCTGGAGAAATCCGTCCAGGATGTCATGGTTGCTCCTAACTTTTTCATGGCGGTTTCCAGGGAGATGGGACAGAGGACCAGCGGTGCAATAGCGGGTGGCGTCATAGCGAGGGGCACGTCTGCTAGTATTGCATCGCAGTCCCCGGCTCCCCGAAGAGAAGGCACGCGATCGACGCGAGCGTGGGTAGCGTAGCTCGCTCGACAAGTCGGGCGCTACTTCTATCGGACAACTCTGCCACTGCAAGCGGCGCTTTAAGTCAGCGCGCGCAGGTCTCGCCGCAATCGGTCGGCGCCGGCGCGCGGAAGCAGGCGCTCGATCTCGGCATGCGTGTGTCGCCAGACGAGCACGGCATGCGCGAGCAGCGCCCGACCCGCCGGCGTCAGCTTCAGCCGGCGGCTGCGCCTGTCGTCAGCATCGATCATCACCGTGACGAGGCCGCGCCGCTGCAGCGGCTTGAGCGCGGCAGTGAGCGTCGTACGATCCATAGAGAGCAACGAGGCGATCGAACCGATGCTGGGCGGCTCAGGCCGATTGAGCGACATCATCATCGAATATTGTCCGCTCGTGAGTCCCAGCGGCCGGAACGCCTCGTCGAAACGCCGCGCCAGCGCCCGCGCGGCGCGTTGCAGATGAAGACACAAACACGCGTCCCGAACGAAGCGCGTGGTCTCGAACGCAATTTCGGTTGCCTTTGACATGCCATAATTATGTTGATATCAACCTATCGTGTCAACCGAACGATCCGCACGCCGGCACGAGCCGCCGATCGCGTATGCAATGCTGACGAGCGAGGGAGCAGATGATGCAGCTGACCGCGCAAAAGATCACGCCCTGCCTGTGGTTCGATACCCAAGCCGAAGAGGCAGCGAGATACTACGTTTCCGTCTTCAAGAATTCCAAGGTCGGGAAGATCAGCCGCTACGGAAAAGAGGGATTCGAGATACACGGGAAGGCGGCGGGAACGGTCATGACCGTGGAGTTCGAGATCGAAGGGCAAAAATTGGTGGCGCTCAACGGCGGCCCGCATTTCAAGTTCAACGAGGCCGTATCGTTCCAGGTTCACTGCGAGACGCAGCAGGAGATCGATTACTTCTGGAATGCGCTCGCCAAGGGTGGGGAAGAGGGGCCCTGCGGCTGGCTGAAGGACAAGTTCGGGCTGTCGTGGCAGGTCATCCCGCGCGCGCTGCCCCAGATGCTGATGGACGAAAATTCCGACAAAGCGCAGCGGGTCATGCGGTCGATGCTGCAGATGCGCAAGATCGACCTCGCAGCCCTGAAGCAGGCGCAAGCCGCCTGAATCCCGGTAACGGCAATATCGCAACGGAGCTAGAAAGGAGAGACCATGCCAGTGACACCGTATCTGTTCTTCGACGGCCGATGCGAGGAAGCCCTCGCGTTCTACAAGAAGGCCCTCGGCGCCGAGGTCGGCATGATGATGCGCTTCAAGGAGGCCCCCGAGCAGCCGCCGCCCGGCACAATTCCGCCCGGCAGCGACAACAAGATCATGCACTCGTGCTTTCGCATCAATGGCGCGGACGTGATGGCGTCAGACGGCTGCGCGCAGAAGGGCCAGCCGAAATTCGAGGGCTTCTCGCTCTCGATCAATGCCAGGGACGAAGCCGAGGCCGACAGCATGTTCGCGGCGCTCGCCGACGGCGGGCAGGTGCAAATGCCGTTGGGCAAGACGTTCTTCGCCAAGCGCTTCGGCGCGGTCGCCGACCGCTTCGGCGTGGGCTGGATGATCATCGTGGAGCCATGAGCACCGCGAGCAGATGAGCGCAAGCGAGCGTTGTCCGGGAAACGACCCCGGTCAGCGCTCCTCCCGCGCCCTGCCGTTGGTCGGTGACCGGCTGAAGGTATTGCTGCGGGGGAATCCTTTCGGCGCGAGCCGCCCGGCATCGGAGCGGTTGCCGCGCCAATCGGCAAGCTCCTTGAGCGTGAGCGAGAAGGCGCGGCCGGCGGTATCGGTCCAGGAGAGCCCCTCCTCCGCCTTGAAGGTCTTGAGATCGGAGAGACTGCCGTCCTTGTAGCGCTGCAGCCGCACCCCCCGCCCGCGCGTCATCTCCGGCACCTGATCGAGCGGGAAGATCACCATCTTGCGGTTCTCTCCGATCGACGCGACGAGTTCGCCCTCCACCACCGCGACGGCGCGCGCTGTGTCCGGCGGCGTGACGTTGAGCACCTGTTTCCCCTTGCGGGTGTTGGCCAGGCATTCGTCCTCCGGCACCACGAAGCCGCGGCCTTGCGCGCTCGCGACCAGGAACCTGCGCCCGCCCTGGTGGCGGAACACGGCGACCAGGTCGGCCTCCTGCTCCAGATCGATGAACAGGCGGACGGGTTCGCCATGACCGCGGCCGCCGGGAAGCTTGGCGGCGTCGAGCGTGTAGAAGCGGCCGTTGGTAGCGAAGACCAGACATTTCGACGTGGTTTCGGCAGCGAACGAGAATTTCGGCCCGTCATCAGCCTTGAAGGCGATGCCGGAAAGATCGGCTACGGTACCTCGCAACGCCCGGATCCATCCCTTCTCCGAGACCACCACGGTGATCGGCTCGCGCTCGACCAGCGCCTCCTCGATCGCTGCTTCGTCATGCTCGGGCGCCTGCGCGAAGGTGGTGCGGCGCTTGCCCAGCGGCGTCTTGGGTCCGAACTTGGCGCGCACCTCCTTGATCTCGGCGGCGACCTTTTTCCACTGCTCGGGTTCGGATGCGATGAGCTCCTTGAGCGCCTTGCGCTTGGCGCGCAAATCCTTGTCCTCCCGCTTGATCTCCATCTCCTCGAGCTTGCGGAGATTGCGCAGGCGCATGTTGAGGATGGCGTCGGCTTGCAGGTCGGAGAGCTTGAAGGTCCTCATCAGGACCGGCTTCGGCTCGTCTTCGTTGCGGATGATCTTGATGACCCGGTCGAGGTTGAGATAGGCGACGAGATAGCCGCCGAGCACTTCGAGCCGGTGCTCGATCTGGTTGAGGCGGAATCGGGAGCGCCGCAGCAGCACCTCGCGGCGGTGTGCGAGCCACTCCGAGAGGGCTTCGGCGAGGCCGACGACCTTGGGAATGCGGCCCTTCA
The DNA here is from genome assembly GCA_963758945.1 of uncultured Alphaproteobacteria bacterium. Lineage (GTDB taxonomy): Bacteria > Pseudomonadota > Alphaproteobacteria > Rhizobiales > Xanthobacteraceae > VAZQ01. Next base: position 115,143 of record CAVWXY010000023.1, read on the forward strand.
CCAGCACGTTCATGTTGAGGGGGACGCGGCTTTCGAGCTCGGTGAGCTTGAACAGTGATTCCATCAGCAGCGCGGCATCGACGGCGCGCGAGCGCGGCTCGATCACGAGCCGGATGTCCTCGGCCAATTCGTCGCGCACCCCCGCGACCAGCGGCAGCTTCTTGTCGTTGACCAGCTCGGCCAGCTTTTCCACCAGCCTCCCCTTCTGAACCAGCCAGGGGATCTCGGTGACCACGATCAGATAGGTGCCGCGCCCGGCATCTTCCTGGTGCCAACGCGCCCGCAACCGGAACGAACCGCGCCCGGTGGCGTAGGCTTCGGCGATGGTCTCGGGCGGATCGACGACAATACCGCCGGTAGGGAAATCTGGCCCCGCCACGTGCTTCAGAAGCGTGCGGCTGCGAGCGTTGGGCGTCTCGATGAGGTGCAACGCGGCGTCGCAGAGTTCGGCGGCATTGTGCGGCGGGATCGCCGTCGCCATCCCGACCGCAATGCCCTGCGAGCCATTGGCGAGAAGATTGGGAAACGCGCCCGGCAGCACCACCGGCTCGTTCTCCGAGCCGTCGTAGGTCGGCCTGAAATCGATCGCATCTTCGTCGATGCCGTCGATCAAAAGGCGCGCGACCTCGGTCAGCCGCGCCTCGGTATAGCGCATGGCGGCGGGATTATCGCCGTCCACATTGCCGAAATTGCCCTGCCCGTCGACCAGCGGGTAGCGCTGGGCGAAATCCTGAGCCAATCGCACGAGCGCGTCGTACACCGCCTGATCGCCGTGCGGGTGAAACTTGCCGATGACGTCGCCGACAACGCGCGCGCATTTCTTGAAGGCGGCGTCAGGGTCGAGACGCAACAGCCGCATCGCGTAGAGGAGCCGCCGGTGGACTGGTTTGAGCCCGTCGCGGGCGTCCGGCAACGCGCGCCCCGTGATGGTCGAGAGCGCGTATTGCAGGTAGCGCTCCTCCAACGCCGCGCGCAACGCAATCTCTTCGACCTCGCCGTCGCGTGGGGGAATCAGCTGTTTGCCCATGGAGAAAAGTTAATGCGCCGACACGCGATGAACAAGCGATGAATGCGTTGGCCACGCGCTGTTCTGATTGCAGCGCTTAGATTTCGGCGCAATGGCGTTTGTCGTCGCGGCAGGGGCGAGCCGGTCGACCGAGGACCACGCGCCGCCACGGGTTCAATCGCGGATGCGGCGTCGCGGTCGCCAAACGTCCAGACCGTGGGGGACGTTTCATCCGCGCCTCCCGACAGACAAGGAGAGTCAACATGCGTGCAATCTTCGTCCCAGCCCTCGTGGCTTTGGGCATCGGCCTTGCCAGCGCCTCGCCGGCGCCGGCCGCGCCTGCCAACGGCGAGGCGATCGCCATGGCAGCCGGGTTCAATCAGGGGATCGAACCGGTGTACTGGCGCCGCTACCACCATTGGCACTGGCGGTGGCATCGCTATCGGCGTCACTGGTGGTGGTGACGACCCACAACGGGCCGGGCGACCGGAAAGGCGCCCGGCCCGTTTCGTCTATCCCGCCGCCATCGCGCCGCGCCGGAGCGCGGCGATGAAATTCTCACGCGCGTCGGGCAAGCCGAGCCCGCGGGGTTCGAACACGTGCCGCAGCAGGAAGAAGCCGGTCAGCGCGAACCCATCGACGATGCCCTGCGGCGCGGGCTCCTCTGCGCACGGCTCGCGGAGAAAGGGCGGCAGCACCAGCAGCTTGTCCTTCCACGGTTCGCCCGCCCGCCGCGACACCGCCCGTCCAGATTTCGGCGACACATAGACGAGATCGTCGTCTCGTCCGGTCGCCGCGCAGGTCGCGAGATCGAGACCGAAACCGAGCTCACCGAGCAGCAAAAGTTCGAACCGCACGATGTCGGGACCGGCGCGGCGGAGGTCGAGGAGGCCGTCGAGCACCTCGTCGAGCGCGATATGGATGTGCGGATGCGGGTCGCGCTCCGGCAGCAGACGGCAGAGCTCGGCCAGATGAGTCACTCCGTAGAGGGCATGGGGGACGAGCAGGAAGGACGCCGCGCGCGAAGTCGAGACCTTCGACCGCGTAGTGACCGAGATGCTCCTCCAGTCGCGCTCGCCACGTGGAAATAATGCGATTGCCGGGCTGCAGCACCGCTCGCAGTCGCGGCCCCGCCCCTCCTCGGACCAGGCCGAGATGGCGCCCGTGGGCGCGCGTCAGCAGTTCGAGGATGGCATTGGCTTCCCCGTGGCGTCTGATGCCGAGCACGATGCCTTCATCGCTCCATTGCATCGCTATTCCTTCGGAAATTCCAACCCCATTCCGCGATAGCGCTCCGGGTCGTCGCCCCAGCCTTCGCGCACCTTCACGAACAGGAACAAGTGCACCGGAGCCTCGATCATCGCGGCGATCTCGCGACGGGCCTCGGCCCCGATCGTTTTGATGGTGTGGCCGGACTTGCCGAGCACGATCTTGCGCTGGCTTTCACGCTCGACATAGATCGTCTGCTCGATTCGGATCGATCCATCCTTGCGCGGCTCCCATGCATCCGTCTCGACCATGGATTGATACGGGAGCTCCTGATGCAGGCGCAAATAGAGCTTCTCGCGCGTGATCTCGGCCGCCAACCAGCGCAGCGGCGCGTCCGTCATCTGATCCTCGGGATAGTGCCAGGGCCCCTCCGGCACATGCGCGGCAAGCCAGCCTCTGAGATCAGCGACGCCGTCACCGGTGAGCGCCGAGATCATGAAGGTGGCCGCGAACTCCACCCGCTCGTTGGCGTGCTTGGCGATGGCGAGCAAGACGGACTTCTCGACCAGATCGATCTTGTTGATGAGGAGGATCTTGCGCCCGCCAACCTCGGCGAGGCGATCGAGGATCGCATCCGCTTCCTCGTCGAGGCCGCGCCTGGCGTCGACCAACACGCCCACGATGTCGGCGTCGTGCGCGCCCGCCCAGGCATGCGTGACCATGGCGCGGTCGAGCCGGCGCCTGGGCGCGAAAATTCCGGGCGTGTCGACGAAGATAAGCTGCGAGCAACCCGCGCTGGCGATGCCGCGCAGGAGCGCACGCGTCGTCTGCACCTTGTGGGACACGATCGCCACCTTGCTGCCGACGAACGCGTTGATCAGCGTCGACTTGCCGACATTGGGCGCGCCGATCAGCGCGATGAATCCGCAACGCGTGTTGTCCGCCGCGTCAACCCGATCGTGCGGCGAGCTTGCCGCCGGAGACTCCCTGTTCTTGCGCTCCGGCGCCGCGCGCCGGCGACGTTTCGCCTCAGCCATCTGCACGGTCCGCCTTGACCCCGGCGCGGGTCAGCATGGCGGCCGCCGCAGCCTGCTCGGCGGCGCGTTTCGAGCGGCCGAGCCCCTCAGCCGGTGCGAGGTGGGGAAGCTCGACGGTCACGCGGAATTCCGGATCGTGGTCAGGACCCTTGCGCTCGACCTCCCGATAGGCCGGCGTCGGCAGGCCGCGCGCCTGCGCCCACTCCTGCAGCACGGTCTTCGAATCACGCAGCGGCCGCGCCGGGGTGCGCATGCGTTCGCTCCAAAGCCGTTCGATCAGCGCCGCCGCGGCCGGGTATCCACCGTCGACGAACACCGCGCCGATCAGCGCCTCGCAGACGTCGGCCAGGATGGCGGTACGGCCGCGCCCGCCGGCATTGACCTCCGATGCACCCAGCCTGATTGCCGCGCCGAGGTCGATCATGCGCCCGACATCGGCGCAGGCCTCCTTGCGCACGAGGTCGGCGAGGCGACGAGACATTTCCCCTTCATCCGCCTTCGAGAAGGCACGAAACAGCATGTCCGACACCACCAGACCCAGCACATGATCGCCGAGAAACTCGAGACGCTGGTAGGAGCCGGCACGGTTGCGCGCGCCGCTCAGTGCGGAAATGTGGGTAAGCGCCTGTTCGAGCAGAGCCGGATTGTTGAAGCGATAGCCGATGCGCTCCTCGAAATCGGCTGGGCGGCGGCGGCGGCGCTTGGTTTCCTTTGCCGCGGCCTTCGGTATCTTCTCGCGGGAGGCTGGGTCGGCCGGCTTGCCGTCCGTCCCGGGGTCGGGCGCTTCAATGGCTGCCGATTCGCCTATTCGCCCGCGGCTCATCTTACGATCGTGAACAGCCTATTCCAACGCACGGACCACGGCCAGCGCCACACCATCCAGGCGTGCTCCCCTTCGTGAATGGAGAAGAAAATGATCTGGGCGCGGCCGATGATGTTCTCGAACGGCACATAGCCGACCTGACTAAGCACGCGGCTGTCGGTGGAATTGTCGCGGTTGTCGCCCATCATGAAAAAATGCCCGGCGGGCACCTGATAGACCGGCGTGTTGTCGTAGAAGCCGTTGTCGACGAGGTCGAGCGTCGTGTAGCTGACGCCGTTCGGCAAGGTCTCACGCCAACGCTTGACCCGGGTCGGGCGCGCGCCCTCCCCGCTCTCGACGAAATCCTCGATGCGCTCGCGCTTCACCGGCTCGCCATTGATGTGAAGCACCCCGTCGATCATCTGGATGCGGTCACCGGGCAGGCCGATCACACGCTTGATGTAGTCGGTCGAGTTGTCCTTCGGCAGCCGGAACACGACAACGTCGCCGCGATTGGGCTGCGACGCCCAGATGCGGCCTGAGAACAGCGGCGGGGAGAATGGCAGCGAATAGTGACTGTAGCCGTAGGAATATTTCGATACGAAGAGGTAGTCGCCGACGAGCAGTGTCTCCTTCATCGAGCCGGACGGAATATTGAACGGCTGGAACAGGAAAGTGCGGATGACCAGCGCTATGATAAGGGCGTGAAAGATGACGCGCCCGGTTTCGGCAATACCGCCCTCTTTTCTCTTTGCTCCCGAAGTCACGCTCATCTGCCTCTGGTCCTTCTCGTGCCGCGCGCCCCGCGACGCCGCCGAGTTGGCGACCCCGTCCGCTGATCCATGAAAATCACTGCATCTTCAGCGTGTTAATCCATCGCGCTGCACGGGCTGCGCCGCCCCGCGCACCCGTTGCAACCGCGTCCTTGTAGCCGCTCGCAGGCAAAGGCGCAAACATGGCGGATATGGGTCTCTGCGAGATCGTGCCTGCAATCGTCATCGGCTCGTCGCAGGCCGCTCGCGGCCACGCGATCTGCGCGCCGCCAGAACGATCGGAACCCGCTACCTGATCGCGCTCGGATCACTATGCGGAGGACGCGCGCGGGACCGCCGAGATCACCACCAGCGCCTGTGCCATGGGACCCTCGTCGGTGATAGTCAGATCAATGCGCGGCTCACAGCCCGGCGGCGTAATCGCGTTGAGCCGCGCGAGCGCGCCTCCGCTGAGTTCCATTGTCGGGCGCCCGGACGGCAGATTGACCACCCCCATGTCGCGCCAGAACACACCCGCGCGCAGGCCGGTTCCTAGCGCCTTGGCACAGGCCTCCTTGGCCGCGAAGCGCTTGGCATAGGTTTCCGCCCTGCGGACGCGGCCTTCGGCCTTCGCCCGCTCGGTCGCGGTGAAAATGCGTGCCAGGAAGCGCTCGCCGTGCCGCTCGATGGTTCGCTCGACGCGGCGCACATCGATGAGATCGGAACCGATCCCGAGGATCATGCGCGGCCCCGGTCCATGGCCGCGCGCATGGCCTTGACGGCCTCGGCGAGGCCGGAAAAGACCGCCTCCCCGATCAGGAAGTGGCCGATATTGAGCTCGACGATCTCCGGCAGCCCGGCGATCGCCTCCGCAGTCTTGAAATTGAGGCCGTGGCCGGCATGAACTTCGAGGCCCAGGCGGCGCGCGAGCTGCGCACCATGGCGGATGCGCTGCCATTCGGCTTCCGCCGCCGACGGACGGTCGTCGGCCACGGCGTCGCACCAGGCGCCGGTATGGATCTCGATCACGGGAGCGCCGATCGCCACCGCCGCCTGGATCTGACGCGGCTCGGCGGCAATGAACAGGGAAACGCGAATGCCGGCGTCCTTCAGCCGGGCGACAACGGACGCGAGCGCGTCATGCTGACCGGTAACGTCGAGACCGCCCTCCGTCGTGCGCTCTTCGCGTCGCTCGGGTACGAGGCAGACCGCATGCGGCCCGGTCCTCACTGCGATGGCGACCATTTCCTCTGTCGCCGCCATTTCAAAATTGAGCGGCTTGGCGATCTCCGCCTTGAGGCGCGCGATGTCGTCGTCGCGGATGTGCCGGCGGTCCTCGCGCAGATGAGCAGTGATGCCGTCGGCGCCCGCCGCGATCGCGATCTCCGCCGCGCGCACGGGATCCGGGTGCCGTCCGCCGCGCGCGTTTCGGATGGTCGCGACATGGTCGACATTGACGCCAAGACGGAGGTAAGGGAGCGCCGGCATGACTTGAGCTCGGATCGACGGAGGAATAGGCGGTCGGATTACCGCGCGTTTCGGGTGAGGTCGTCAAACTTCACGCATTTACCCGCTCGGCATTCGCCACCACGTCCTTCGCCCGCAATTGCGCGATGATCGAGTTGAGGTGCTTGATGTCGAAAACCTCGAGATCGATGGTCACCGAAGTGAAATCCGGCGACGAACGCTCCATGCTGATATTGTCGATGTTGCCGTCATGCTCGGCGATGACCTGGGCGACCTGGGCAAGCGAACCCGGCTCGTTCACGGTCTGCAGCGCGATGCGCGCCGGAAAGCGCTGCGGCGTGCGCTCCTCTACGTCCCAGCGCAGGTCGAGCCAGCGTTCGGGGACATCCTCGAAATCCTTCAGCGCCGGCGACTGGATCGGATAGATGGTGATGCCCTCGCCGGGCGTGAGGATGCCGACGATGCGGTCGCCCGGCACCGCGCCGCCATTGGGCGCGAAGCGCACCGGCAAATCGGTGTTGATGCCGCGGATCGGGATCGCCGCACCGGCCTCGCCGGGCACCCGCGCTTTCACCGATTTGGCCTTCTTGAGGCCGAACCAGCCGCTCTCCGGCTTCGGCTGCTGTGCGATGGTAGCGGCACGCTCTTCCTTGTAGTCGGGAAACATCGCGCGCACGACGTCGGCGGCGCGCATTTCCCCGCGACCGACCGAGGACATCACCTCGTCGATCGAGGCGCGCGCCAGTCGCGGCAGCGCGCCTTGGAGCTTTTCATCGGAATAGGCGAATTTCGCGCGCTGGCAGAGCCGCTCCACGATGCGGCGGCCGAGACCCGCATACTGGCTGCGCACCGCGGCGCGGGTGGCGCGGCGAACGGCGGCGCGGGCCTTGCCGGTGGTGACGAGCGATTCCCATGCCGCCGGCGGCGTGGTCTGCGCCCTGGAGGTGATGATCTCGACCTCGTCGCCGTTGGTGAGTTCGGAAACCAGGGGCGCGATCTTGCCGTTGATCTTGCAGCCGACCGCCATGTTGCCGACGTCGGTGTGCACCGCGTAGGCGAAATCGATCACGTTCGCGTGCCGCGGCAACGCGATCAGCTTGCCTTTCGGCGTGAAGCAGAACACCTGGTCATGGAACAGTTCGAGCTTGGTGTGCTCGAGGAACTCTTCCGGATTGGAGCCCTCGGACAGCAGCTCGATGGTCCGGCGCAGCCACGCATAGCCGCTGGACTCGCGCGACAGCATCTCCGTCGGCGAGCCCACATTGTCCTTGTAGAGCGCGTGCGCGGCGATTCCATATTCGGCGATCTCGTGCATCTCGCGCGTGCGAATCTGCAATTCGACGCGCTGCTGGCTCGGCCCGATCACGGTGGTATGAATGGAGCAATAGTCGTTCTGCTTGGGCGTCGAGATGTAGTCCTTGAAGCGACCCGGCACCACCGGCCAGGTCGTGTGCACGATCCCGAGCGCCTGGTAACACTCAGGAAGCGTCTTCACGATCACGCGGAAGCCGAAGATGTCGGAGAGCTGCTCGAAACCGACGGACTTGCGCTCCATCTTGCGCCAGATCGAATAGGCGCGCTTGCGCCGTCCCGACACCTCGGCCTCGATGCCGCGGTCGAATAGCTTGCGGGTGAGCTGCTGCTCGATCTCGGTCACCAAGCCGACGTTCTTGCCTTCGAGCGCGTCGAGGCGCTCGCTGACGACCGTGTAGGCCTCGGGATTGAGCTCTTGGAATGCCAGGTCTTCGAGCTCCTCGCGCATCTCGTGCATGCCCATGCGTCCCGCGAGCGGGGCATAGATGTCGAGGGTCTCCTCCGCGCTGCGGCGGCGCGCCTCCGGCGGCATGTGGGACAGCGTGCGCATGTTGTGCAGCCGGTCCGCCAGCTTGACCAGCAGCACCCGCACGTCGTCGGCGATCGCCAACAGGAGCTTGCGCAGGTTCTCCGCCTGCTTGGCCTCCTTGGTGACGAGGTCGAGCTTGTTGAGCTTGGTGAGACCCTCGACCAGCGCGCCGATGTCGGCGCCGAACATCTGGTCGATCTCCGCGCGCGTGGCGGCGGTGTCCTCGATCGTGTCGTGCAGCAGGGCGGCGGCGATGGTGGCGTCGTCGAGCTTCAGGTCGGTGAGGATCGCCGCCACTTCCAGCGGATGGGAGAAATAAGGATCGCCCGACGCGCGCTTCTGCTCGCCATGCGCTTTCATGGCGTAGACATAGGCGCGGTTGAGCAACGCCTCGCTGGCGTCCGGATTGTAGCGCTTCACGCGCTCGATCAGATCGTATTGCCGCATCATCGGCGGCTTTGGCTGGCTCTGCTGTTTTACAGCTTTTTCAAATACTTGCGAGACAATATTGAGACCTCGCCCGAGCGGAGCCCGCGCTCGCGACTGGTTCTGCATGCGGGGCAGATCGGTAGAGGAACGCACCATGGTCATCCCGCGGGCCGCGCCGGCCGTCATGTGCGAAGGATATCACGACGCGTCGCAACCGCTACAAGGCGAGAGCCGGCGTTCCAAACGACAACGGCCCGGGAGGGCCCGGGCCGCGGTTCTGCAGGTGCCGAGGGCGGCAAACCTACTCTTCTTCCTCCGGCTGCTCCTCCGGCGGGGTGAGACCTTCCAGCCCCTTCAGAAGCTCCTCCTCCGTCATCCGATCGACCGTAACCTCAGTGTCGTCGGCATCGACTGCGCCACCAGCCGCGCTTATGAGCGGCGCCGCTTCAGGCTCCGGCTCGTCGACCTCGACGTATTTCTGCAGCGTATGGACAAGCTCCTCCCTCAGGTCGGCGGGCGAGACCGTGGTCTCCGCGATCTCGCGCAGCGCCACCACCGGGTTCTTGTCGTTGTCCCGCTCGATCGTGATCGGAGAACCGGACGAGATCACCCGTGCCCGATGGCTCGCCAGCAGCACGAGGTCGAACCGGTTCTCGACCTTGTCAATGCAGTCTTCAACGGTGACGCGGGCCATGGGAACTGCTCCTGCAATGGAACTTGCAAAAAGTCGATGCTACGTAGCGATTTCGCCCCCAAACTGCAAGGGCGAAACTCGCGCCTCACATTTTCCTTGGCGTCCCGATAGGCCTCTGTTAGGCAGGATCGGGGAACCACTATGCGAGCCTTACTCTTATACTTTCGCATCGGTTGTGACGGCGAGCGTGCACCCGCAATTGAGCGGCACACGATCACTCAGTCCCGATAAGAAGGAGTCCGGAACCAGGGTCCGGCGGCCGCGTGCCGTCGGGGAGCCGGCATCGAAGTTTCGATGACCTAAACGAGAGCAATCATGGAACCCAGACTGGAAAAAATCGCACTGTTCATTGACGGCGCCAATCTCTATGCCACCGCCAAATCGCTTGGTTTCGACATCGATTACAAGCGGCTGCTGCGGGAATTTCAATCGCGCGGATATCTCTTGCGGGCGTTCTATTACACCGCCGTGATCGAGGATCAGGAATATTCGTCGATCAGGCCATTGATCGACTGGCTCGACTACAACGGCTACAGCGTGGTCACCAAGGCAACCAAGGAATTCGTCGATCAGACCGGGCGCCGCAAGGTCAAGGGCAACATGGATATCGAACTGGCGGTCGATGCAATGGAAATCGCGGGCTCGATCGATCACATGATACTGTTTTCAGGTGACGGCGACTTCCGTTCGCTGGTCGAGGCCGTGCAGCGGCGCGGTGTACGGGTAACCGTCGTGTCGACGATCTCGACGCAGCCGCCGATGGTCGCCGACGAGTTGCGCCGCCAAGCCGACATCTTTCTCGACATCGTCGAGCTGCAGCCGAAGATCGGCCGTGACCCCGCGGAACGAGCGGCACGTGAGGCGCGCGAGCCGCGCGAGCGGCACACGCCGCAATTTCTGCAGCGCTCGGCCGTGCCGCAGCGCGCAGGGGCAGGCGCTCCCGTCGACGACGACGATTTCGAGGACTAGGGCCTTCTCTTGGTCGCATTTGCTGCAGAAAGTCGGTGTCCACTTTTTCGGACAAGCACGACGCGTCCGGCAAGCCCGGCCGCGATTGCCCGCTCTGTCCGCGCCTCAGAGCATTCCGGGAGGATTGGCGCCAACGCGAGCCCAACTGGTTCAATGCGCCGGTCGCCTCGTTCGGTCAGCGCAACGCGCGCCTCCTGATCGTCGGCCTCGCCCCCGGGCTCAGAGGCGCCAACCGCACCGGGCGACCCTTTACCGGCGACTACGCCGGCGATCTTCTCTATGACACCCTGAAGCATTTCGGCTTCGCCCGCGGCAGCTACGGAGCGCGCGTCGACGATGGGCTCACTCTGGTCGACGCGCGCATCACCAACGCCGTGCGCTGCGTGCCGCCGGAGAACAAGCCCACCCCGGCGGAGATCAGGACGTGCCGTTCCTTTCTGGAGGCGACCATCGCGGAGATGCAGAATCTGCGCGCCATCGTCACGCTCGGGCGGATTTCACACGAAAGCACCGTGGCAGCGCTCCACCACCGCCGCCTGGCCGCGCCGTTCGGCCACGGTGCGTCGCACGACATCGGAAGGTTGCGGATCTTCGTCAGCTATCACTGCTCACGCTACAACACGAGCACGGGCGTGCTGACACCGAAAATGTTCCGGGACGTGTTTGCGAAAGCGCGCGCTTATCTCGGCACCTGAGCGCAACATTCGCGTTCAGCCAAAGCAACCGGCGAACCGCGCCGCAAGCGCCGGTCGCTGGCGACGCGCCGGCTCCGTACCCATCAAAGCCGTGACGCCGATTCCACGATCGTGGCCGCAGAACCTAGCTGCCTGCAATCCGAAGCTCTTCAGCGCGCGCGTCGCGCGATGATCGCGTCGGCGAGTGTCCCGCCGCCTGCCCATGCGCCAGGGGGCCCTGCTTTCCTGTTAGCTGCCATCAGCCGCCAAGCCAGGCGATCACCTCCGCAGCGCTCTTGTCCGGCGGGAAGACCGGATAGAACACCTTGCTGATGGTGCCGTCGTCGATCACCCAGGCCATGCGCTTGAGCAGCGTCATGCCGGCCACGTTGAAGGTCGGCAGATCGATCGCGCGCGCAAGCTCTAGACTTTGGTCCGATAGCAGCGGAAACGGGAGATGCAGGCGCTCCGCCGCCTCGCGTTGATATGCGCTGTCCTGCGTCGAGAGACCATAGACATGGGCCACGCCGAGGCGCTTGAGCTCGGCGAAATGGTCGCGGAACGAGCACGATTGCGGCGTGCAGCCGCGCGCTCCGGGAATTTGGTCCCAACCGTCGGGCGGCGCCTGCCCCGGCACGCCGGTACGGGGATAGATGTAGACCACCGTGCGGCCGGAGAGGCTCGCGAGATCGACGCGCGAGCCATCGGTGGCGGCGAGCCGGAGGGCGGGCAGCCTTTGACTGGTGAGGTGGCGTGCGCCGCCGTCGTCCTGCGGGACGGGAATGTCGGCGGGCAAGACGTTGGGATCGTGCCCAGTTGTCATGAGCGGCCTACCCCGCGGGAATAGGAAATGAATTCGAGCAGCGAGCCGTCGGGATCGCGAAAATAGACGCTGGTGCCCGCGCCCTTGGCGCCGAAGCGTTCGGTCGGACCGATATGGATCGCGACGCCGCAGCGATCGAGATGCTCCATCGCGTCGGCGATCGGCCCATTCCATTCGAAGCAGAGATCGCTGTTGCCCGGCTGAACCGGCAGGCGCGCCACCTCGGCGGGATGAAAGCCCGGTCCATGCAGGTTGAGCTGCGCGCCACCGAAGCGGTAGGCCCAACCTTGCGGACGGCGAACGAGCTCGGCGCCGAGCACGTCGCGGTAGAAGGCGTTCGAACGCTGCCAGTCGGAAACATGCACGACGCAATGATCGAACGTGACCGGCAGCGCCATCGATCTCCTCCGCGCCCGCCACCTGCGGCAGGTCGAGCCTGAATCAAATGCAAGATCGGGCCGCAAGGTCAATGGCGAAACGCGCCTGCAGCCGGCGAGGCCGGTCAACCCTTGGCCCGGAGCAACCTTCCGCGTTCGCGCTCCCAGCTGCGCTTCTTCTCGGTCTCGCGCTTGTCGTGGAGCTTTTTGCCACGGGCCAGCGCCAACTCGATCTTGGCGCGACCCCTCTCGTTGAAATAAAGCTTCAGCGGTACCAGCGTCATGCCCTCGCGCTCGACCGCGCCGATCAGCTTGTTGATCTGGCCACGGTGGAGGAGGAGCTTTCGGACCCGCTTGGGCGCATGATTGAAGCGGCCGGCCTGCAGATATTCCGGGATGTTGGCGTTGACGAGCCAGATCTCGCCGCCGCGAGTATCGGCATAGGATTCCGCGATCGTGGCCTTGCCCGCCCGCAACGATTTCACCTCCGTCCCGGTGAGCGCGATGCCGGCCTCGAGGGTCTCACCAATCTGGTAGTTGAATTGGGCCTTGCGATTTTGGGCCACGACGCGGATTTTGTCGTCCGACTTAGCAGCCATCCCGCCTCCTCCGGCAGCGCCGCCGCCTGGAACGCCGAGCAGCCCTCGAACGCGCCGACGCCAAGCGTCCGATAGCGGACGAAGGCGGCGCTGCCAACTGCTACGATACAGGAGAATTGACGGGCGGTTGCGCCCGGGGCTTGCGATCGAAGCGCTAACTTCCCGGCACCGGCGTGACCTCGTCGATTTGCCGGCGAATGGCGGCGTAGCATTCGCACGCCCTCGCCTCGAGCCCGATCCGGTCGACAATCTCGATCTGGCCGCGGTGATATCGGATGAGACCCGCCTGCTGCAGCACGTTGGCGACAACGGTCACAGTGGTGCGGCGCACGCCGAGCATCTGCGACAGGAATTCGTGCGTGAGCTTGACGGTATTGCTTTCGAGCCGATCGCGTGCCTGCAGCAGCCAGCGGCTCAAACGCGCCTCGACGGCATGCAGCGCATTACAGGCGGCGGTCTGCTGGACCTGGATGAGCAACATCTCGGCGTAGCATACGATCATCCCGCGAATGGCTTCGCTGTCCTCCGCCGCCTTGCGGAAAGGCGTCGCCGCGATGCGCTGGGCAATCCCTCCCACCTGGACGACGGCACGCGTGTGCGAGCGGCGCACGCTAAGTCCGCCGAAGGAGCCGACCGCACCTTCGTAGCCGATCGTGGCGGTCTCGATGGCGTCGCCCTGCCGCATCACCGCCAGCAGCGAGATGATCCCATCGCGAGGGAAATAGACTTGGTCAATGCGGTCGCCCTGCTCCTGCAGGATCGCGCCTTGTTCGAGCACGACGTCCTTGAGATGGGGGGCGAGCAATGCGAAGTCCTGCGCGGGCAGCGCGGCCAACAGCAGATTGCGCTTGCTCATCTGGAAGCGATCCAGCTGCACTTTTGTCTCCGCCGAGCTGGACCCGCACCACGACACGGCGCGCCGTACGCACGCGCCTGCCCCGGCGGCATAGCTAAGCCGCCTGCATGGAACTTGTCTGTGCGGTATCCGACAAAGATGCTGCGAGAACGAGAGTTTAGAAGAAATACCCTCGCAGCACCGGTTCAATAGGCGCCGGAAATCTCATGTACTCCTGACAATGCTCCGAGACGGAAGAAGTTCCCTACTCGGGACTCCACCCGGTCTAATGGCTGGAACACTGTCGCTTCGACTGCGGAGTGCCGCGATCATTTTCGCTCGTCTTTCAAGAGATCGCGGATTTCGGTAAGCAGCAGTTCCTGCCTTGTCGGCTCGGGCGCCTTTGCCGCCTCGGCCTGGATCAGTCGATTCATCAGCTTGACCACGAGAAACAGCACCGCGGCGATGATCAGAAAATTGATCACGATGGTGAGGAAGCTTCCCCAGGCCAGGACGGCGCCCTGCTTCTTGGCTTCGGCAAGCGAGTCCGCGGTCACTTGCGACGACAACGGCACAAAGTGGTTGGAGAAGTCCAGTCCGCCGGTAACGGCGCCAATGATCGGGGTTAAAATGTCCCCAACCAGCGAACTGACGATCGCGCCGAAGGCGGCGCCGATGATCACGCCGATCGCGAGATCGACGGCGTTTCCGCGCACGGCAAATTTCTTGAATTCCTCGAGCATGCGCCCCTCCCACGCTGAACATAGCTTGCGTCAGCAGGGTCCTCGATCGGTCGGCGGCTACGCGGCCTCGGCTCAAGGCCGCTGGCTTGGTAGGCTTGCGACCTAGGCGGCCATTGGACCAGGCCAGCGGCCTAGTTGATCAGGCCGGCATGCACCATCGCGTCTCGCACCGCGGCTTTCGTCCCTGCCGCCACGGTGACCATCGGCAGCCGCACCGTGTCCGCACATTTCCCGAGCAGGGAGAGCGCGTACTTCGCCGGCGCCGGGTTGGTTTCGACGAAGAGGGCTGTATGCAGCGGCATCAGCTTGTCCTGCAGCCCGAGCGCGGTCCGGTAATCGCCCTTCAGGCAGGCGTTCTGGAACTCGGCGCACAGCCTCGGCGCAACATTCGAGGTCACTGAGATACAGCCATGGCCGCCGTGGGCCATGAAGCCGAGCGCGGTCGCGTCTTCGCCCGAGAGTTGGTTGAAATCCTCTCCCATCGCGGCGCGCTGCTGCGAGACGCGCACGACATTAGCGGTCGCGTCTTTCACCCCCGCGATGTTCTCGAGCTCGAACAGCCGCCTCATGGTGTCGACCGACATGTCGATCACCGAGCGCGCCGGGATATTGTAGATGATGATCGGAATGCCGATGGCGTCATTGACCGCCTTGAAGTGCTGGTACAACCCTTCTTGCGTCGGCTTGTTGTAATAGGGCGTTACGACCAGGACCGCATCCGCGCCGGACTTCTGCGCGTGCCGCGCAAGAGTGATCGCTTCCTGCGTGGAATTGGAGCCTGCCCCCGCGATGACCGGCACCCGGCCCCCCGCCTGCGCGACGCACCACTCGACGATTTGCCCGTGCTCCGCGTGCGACAGCGTCGGGCTCTCGCCCGTGGTGCCGACCGGGACGAGGCCGTTGGTGCCCTCGGCGATCTGCCAATCCACCAAGCCGCGAAAGGCTTTCTCGTCGAGCGAGCCGTTGTTGAAGGGGGTGACGAGCGCGGTAAACGAGCCCCTGAAGCTCGTCCTGGCAGTCATGGCACCATCCTCTGAGATCGCTCGGTTGGTCGCGAGCCACGGCCTCAACCGGACGCCATTGTTACCGGGAACCCGGCCGCGAAGAAAGCCCCCACAGCGCGATGCCGCCGCCTTTTTGCCGCGGTCGGGGGTAATGGTCCACCGGTTAGCTCTTCGTCAACCTATCAGGCAAATAAGCACCGCATGGCGGCGCGGATAGGATGTGACTTGGTCGCTCATAGCTCTCGACGGTCCTTGACGGTGCTGGCGGCGGCCGGGGCCCTTGTCCTTGCGCTGGCGGCCGATTCGGCGGGCGGCGTACCGCTGCCGAAGCCGCGCCCGACCGGCGCAGCCAAGCCCGGCGCCAGACCGAGCGCGACCGCGGCGGCCTCCACCGCCACGAGCCACCCCGTTCGATCGGTCTTGGCCGCGACCGAGACGGCGTCCGCGGCCGACCTGGCAGCTCTGAAGGAGGCGATTACCGCCGCCCGCCGCGGGAGGACGACGCAGGCAGCCGAGCTGCAGAAGGGGATCAGCGATCCGGTCGCCCGCAAGCTGGTCGAATGGGCGATCCTGCGCAGCGACGACAATGAAAGCATCGATCTGCGCCGCTACATGACGTTCATCGCTGAGAACCCCGGCTGGCCGGCGATCGGCCTGCTGCAGCGCCGCGCCGAGACGACGCTGTGGTCCGATCGCCGCGACCCTTCCTTCGTGCGGGCCTTTTTCGCCAAGCACAAGCCGACCACGACGAAGGGCAAGTTCGCCCTCGCGCGTGCGCTGCTTCTGCAGGGCGACCGCGCCGGCGCGCAACGCATTGCGCGCGAGGCTTGGCGCAACGATTATTTTTCCGGCGAGCTCGAGGGCTTGGCCCTGGACGTGTTCGGGGATCTGATCACGCCGGCCGATCACAGGGCGCGCATGCACATGCGCCTCTATGCCGAAGATATCGAAGGCGGACTGCGCTCGGCGCATCGCGCCGGCGGCGACGCGCCGGCCATCGCCAAGGCGCGCATCGCCGTGATCAAGAAGGCGGCCAACGCCGAGGCCTTGCTCAACGAGGTGCCGGCGGACGCGCATCGCGACGTCGGTTACATTTTCAGCCGCATCCAGTTTCTCCGGCGCGCCGACAAAACCGAGGAAGCTGCCGAACGGATGCTGTCCGTGCCATCCAACCACGGGCAGACGATCGACACCAACGAATGGTGGATCGAACGCCGGCTCGTCGCCCGCAAGCTTCTCGATCTCGGCGAGGCCAAGACCGCCTATCGCGTCGCGCGCGATGCCGCCATCCCGAGCAGGGAGAATTATCGCGCCGAGCACGAGTTCACCGCCGGCTGGATTGCGTTGCGCTTCCTCAACGACCCGGCAACCGCCCTCGCCCATTTCAACAAGGTCGCCGAGGGCAACGACAATCCGATCGCGATTGCCCGCGCGGGCTACTGGCAAGGCCGCGCGGCGGAGGCGCTGGGACGAAGGGAACAGGCGCACGCGTATTACGAGGCGGCGGCGCGCTATTCCACCGCCTATTACGGGCAGATCGCGCGAGCGCGGCTCGGCCGCAAGGACATGGTCGTGCGCCCACCGCCCGAGCCCGATCGGCGGAAGGTGAGCCTCGACGTCGTGCGCGCGATCGACCTGCTCTACGCCATCGACGAGCGCGACCTGATCGCGGGCTCGCTGGCCGATCTCGGCGAGCGTTCCACCGACGTCGCAACGCTGGCGGCGCTCGGAGAAGTCGCGGCGCGTCATCACGACGCGCGCGCCATGGTGCTTCTCGGCAAGTCCGCGCTCGGACGCGGCCTGCCGCTCGATCACTATGCGTTTCCGGCCATCGGCATTCCCAACTATCATGCGATCGGACCCGCAATCGAGCCGGCGGTGGTCTATGCCATCGCCCGCCAGGAGAGCACCTTCAACCCGAAGACGGTTTCGAGCGCGCGCGCGATGGGTCTGATGCAGGTCACGCCCGAGGCTGGCCGCTATGTGAGCAGGAAGTTTGGCGCCTCCTTTGACGAGAAGCGGCTGCTGAGCGACCAGAGCTACAACGTGCAACTGGGCGCGGCCGAGCTGGGCGACCTCTATGCCGATTACCGCGGATCCCACATCCTCACTTTCGCCGGCTACAATGCCGGCCGCGGCCGCGTGAGGCAGTGGATCGCCAATTACGGCGACCCGCGCGATCCCAAGGTCGATCCGATCGATTGGGTCGAACGAATTCCCTTCTCCGAAACGCGCAACTACGTGCAACGCGTGCTCGAAAACCTGCAAGTCTACCGCGTTCGCTTCGGCGGCAGCTCGAAGCTCCTCATCGAGTCGGACTTGCGTCGTGGCGCCGCCACCGCCTCGGCGGATGGATCCCGATAGACCATCAGCGGCGCAGGCGAGCGACCACCTCCGACCCCTGGACGGTCGAAATCCGTCGTGCAAAGTTGCGCGGGGCTTGGCGGCTGAGCCAAGTTGATGTCGCCTTCCGCACCACCATCGCCACGAGCACGCGATAGGCGTCGACCATGAGCTCGGATCCGGCAGCAAGCACCTTCATCACGGCCCAGGACGGGCTCAAGTTGCATGTGCGCAGCCACGGCCCGCGGGTCTCGCGGGCGCTGCCGGTCGTCTGTCTGCCAGGGCTGGCGCGGACGGCCGCCGACTTCGAGACGCTGGCGACCGAGCTTGCGAGCGATCCGAAGGCACCGCGGCGAGTGATTGCGCTCGACTCGCGCGGGCGCGGCCGCTCGGACTACGACCGCAACCAGGAGAATTACGCCCTGCCGGTCGAACTCGCCGACCTCATGGCCGTGCTCACCGCGCTGGGCATTGCCAACGCGGTGTTCGTCGGAACGTCTCGCGGCGGCATCTTGACGATGTTGCTGGCAACGGCCCGCCCAACGGCGATCGCCGGCTGCGTGCTCAACGACATCGGCCCGGTGATCGAGCCCAAGGGCGTGATGCGTATCAAGAGCTATGTCGGCAAGCTGCCGCAACCGGCAAGTTTCGAGGACGCCGCCGAGATGCTACGCGGGATGTTCGGCAGCCAATTCCCCAAGCTGGCTGGCCGGGACTGGCTCGCCTTCGCGCGCCGGACCTTCAAGGAGGCAGGCGGCCGCATCGGTCCCGACTATGACGTGAACCTGGCGGCCACCCTCGAAACCGTCGACCTGGAGCAGCCGCTGCCGGAATTATGGAAGGAATTCGACGCCCTTGTTCAGCTGCCGGTGATGGTGATTTACGGCGGCAATTCGGACATTCTTTCGGTGGCGACGATCGAAGCCATGCGCGCGCGTCACCCCGGTCTCGACGTGGTCGAAGTGCCGGACCAGGGCCATGCGCCGCTCCTGACCGAGCCCGACATCATCGGCCGCATTGCAGCTTTCGTTGCCAGCTGCGAAGGGGCCGGCCATTCGTAACCCCTCCCCCGGCGCCGGCACGCGGCCGCCGTCGCCATCTACACGGCGTCGGAGCGGAGCAGTATCGGGGCCCTACCTTTGATCCCGCAATGAGGTTTGAGAATGACCCAGTACGTATCCGAACTGGAACGCTGGGAGTCCCGGTTTGCCGCTTCCGACTATTTATTCGGAACCGCGCCGAACGCGTTCCTGAAAAGCCAGGCTCACCGTCTCAGCCCCGGCCAGAAGGCACTGGCGCTGGCGGACGGAGAAGGCCGCAACGGGGTTTGGCTCGCCGAACAGGGGCTCGAAGTCCTCTCGCTCGATTTCTCACCGAACGCCCTCAAGAAAGCCCGGGCGCTGGCCGCGGCGCGAGGCGTCAGCCTGCGCGCGGAGCTGGCGGACCTTTCGCAATGGGAGTGGCCGGTTGCCGAGTTCGACGTCGTCGTCGCCCATCTTCATCCAATTCGCCGACCCGCAGTTTCGTCGACAAATTTTCGCCGGCATGAAAAAGGCGCTCAAGCCCGGCGGATTGCTTCTGATGCAGGGCTACCGGCCCGAACAGCTCAACTACCGGACCGGCGGACCTCCGCAGGCCGAGAATCTCTATACCAGAGACCTGCTCGAAACAGCCTTCGGCGATTTCGCCTCCGTGGAAATCACCGAACACGACAGCATAGTCGACGAAGGCGGCGGGCATGCCGGACTATCGGCCCTGATCGATTTCATCGGGCGGAAATAAAGCGACAACCCCGCGCGGTATGCCGCCGGAGCTTTCGGATATTGGCTCTGTCGCGACCGCGAGGCTCGGGCGATCCTCGGGGGAGACTGGCGGAGAGGAGGGGATTCGAACCCCTGATACGGCTTTAGACCGTATAACGGTTTAGCAAACCGCCGCCTTCAGCCACTCGGCCACCTCT